>NZ_CP110079.1:5592500-6795081 GCF_025957665.1 Streptomyces sp. BI87 | reverse complement strand
AACCGGTCGCTGCGCTCCTCCCCGCTCCGCGGGGAGCACCCTCCGCTGCGCTCCGGGTGCTAAAGGAACACGGTCGCTGCGCTCCCTCCCCTGCTCTGCAGGAGTACCCTCCGCTGCGCTCCGGGTACTAAAGGAACACGGTCGCTGCGCTCCTCCCCGCTCTGCGGGGCTTCTCCGCTGCGCTCCGAGAAGCAAAAGAAACCGGTCGCTGCCTCAGCCCTGTGCTGCGCCTCGGGGCTGGAAATGCAGCACAGGGGTGAGGGTTAGCGGACGGGCTTTTGGGTGTGTTTTCGGGATCTGTAGGTGAGGTTGGGTGATGCAGCATGTGGAATTAGGGGGACGTTGCCACTGGTTCCAGTAGGTCGGGCATGGGGGCGCCAGCTGAGTCACTTGCTCTTACTGCTGCCCAGTTCACGTCGTAGCCCTCGCACCAGAGGTTGGCTACGAGGTCTTCCAGGCCCTGGCGTGGGGGCTGGTCTCGGTGAGATGCCGTCAGGATCTGGGTGTCGGTGGCGTTGTGGGCGTTCAGGGTCTGTTGGACGGAGTACATGGCGACTGGGTGCGGGGTGACCTCGACCAGGCGTAGGGGTTGCTGGGCTGTGAGGTGGCGGATGCCTTCCTCCAGGAGGGTGGGCTCGCACATGTTGCGTACCCAGTAGGGCGCGTCGAGGGCGGCGCCTTCGATGAAGCCGTGGGTGACCGTGGACCAGTAGGCGATGTGGGGGTCTCGGGTGGGGAGGGTGCCCAGGCGGCGGATCAGTTCCGGGCCCAGGTCGGTGAGGAGGGGGCTGTGGCCGGCGTAGTCGACGGTGGTGGGGAGGGTGCGGATTCCTCGGGTGGCCAGTTCTCGTTCGGCTTCGGCGACGCCGTCCGGGGTTCCGGAGATGCACACCTGGGTGGGGGCGAGGTGGCTGGCGACGAAGACGCGGCCGCCGCTGTCGGCGCTGAGCTGTTCGGCGTCGGCCAGGGGCATGTCGCAGACGGTGAGGGCACCGTGGCCCGAGGCTCGTTCCTGGACCAGGGCGGACCAGGTGGCGATCAGTCTGGCGCCTTCCTCCAGGGACAGGACGCCGGCGGCGACCACTGCGGCGGCCTCTCCGATGCTCGCTCCCAGGATGAGGTCGCTTCTCAGGCCCCACGCCTGGAGGGTGCGGGCCAGGGCGGTCTGTACGGAGAAGAGGAGGGGCTGGATCACCTCGGCGGCGGGGAGGGTTTCGCCGTCGTCGGCGAGGAGCTTGTCGATGACCGACCAGCCGGTGACCCTGTGTACGGCACGGTCGCACTCTTCCAGTGTGGCGCGGAACGTCGGCTCGGTCGTCAGGGCGCGGCCCAGGCCCATCCACTGGGGGCCTCCGCCGGAGAAGAGGAAGGCCAGGGCGGGGAGTTTGCCGGTGGTGGGCAGGGGGCGGGTCTCCAGCCGGGCGAGCAGGTTCTTCCGGAGGTCTTCGGTGTCGGCGGGGCCGTCCGCGACGGCTACGGTCCTGTGGCGGCCGGAGCCGTGGACCGCGGGCAGCGTGGCCGGGTCCAGGGCGCCTGTACGCAGCCGCTCGGCTAGGTCGTGCACGGTGGCGCGCAGGTGCTCTTCGGTGTCGGCGGCCACCGGCAGGAGGAGACGGCGTTCCGGAGCGGGGCCGGTGGTCGGTGGAGCTGATGTGGGTACGGGTGCGGGTGCGGTCTCGATGCTCGCGGTACTGGTCATGTACTCCCCCTCGGTCATGCGGTCATCCCGGTCATCCGGATGCGGTGAAGGCATACGGCGCGCGGCGCGCAGACCGCTCCCGGTGTCGTTCAGCGGTCTCGGTGGGTGATCAGTTCGGCGAGGGTCAGCAGGCCGCGGGTGGCTTCGGGGTGGAGGCCGGCTTCGCGTAGCTCTGCTCTGGCGCGCTCCCACTGGTTTGCGGCCTCGTGCTCCGCCCAGCGCCTGCCGCCCGCCTCCTCGACGAGCCGGGCGGCCAGGGCGACCTCGGCGTCGTCCATCGGGGCGGGGCGGCGGTAGAGGTCGGCGAGGCGGCTGCCGGCGGCCGTGCCGCTGTGCAGGGCGGCCACCACGGGGAGGGACTTCTTGCGGCGGCTCAGGTCGGTGCCGGTGACCTTGCCGGTGGCCCGTGGGTCACCCCAGATACCGAGCAGGTCGTCGACCAGTTGGAAGACCATGCCCACGTGGTGACCGAAGCCGCGCAAGGCACTGACCTGGGCGGTCGTGCCTTCGGCCGACAGGGCGCCGAGGGCACAGGCTCCGGCGAGGAGGGAGGCGGTCTTGCCCGCCGCCATCGTCAGGCACTCCTGGAGCCCGACGTCCTCGCGGCTCTCGAAAGCCATGTCCGAGCCCTGCCCCGCGACCAGGTCGAGGAGCGCCTGGCAGAGTTCCCGGGTCGCGGAGGCTCCGTCGGGCGGGGGCGGGGCGCTCGCCAGGACGTCCAGGGCAAGGGCGAGCAGTGCGTCGCCGGCGAGTACGGCCTGGGCCTCGCCGAAGACGGTCCATGCCGTGGGGCGGCCGCGCCGGGTGCGGTCCCGGTCCATCAGGTCGTCGTGGAGCAGGGAGAAGTTATGGACCAGTTCCACGGCGGCGGCGCCGCTGAGCGCCTGGTCGGCGGGGCCGCCGACGGCCTGGGCTGCGGCGAGGACGAGGGCTCCGCGGACGCCCTTGCCCCAGCCGTCCTGTGCGGGGGTGCCGTCCGCGTCGCACCAGCCGAAGTGGTAGCGGGCGACCGTGCGTACCGGTTCGGCCAGCCGTTGGACGGCGCTTTCGAGGCGGGGGCCGGTGAGCTGCCGGTAGCGGCTCAGCAGGGCCCACGCGTCGGCCGTGCCGGGGGCCAGTATGACGGTCACCGGTCCGCTCCTATGAGGGTCCGCTCGATGTACTCGGCGGGGAGGACCTGGGGCTCGGTGGCGGTCTGGTAGCGCTTGGTCCGCCTCGACCAGTCGAGGTTGCCGCGTATCCAGGTCCGCATGCCGGAGAGGTAGGGGGTGAGGAGCGCGGTCCGGCCGGGGTAAGCCGCCAGGAGCGACTCCTCGGCGGCCAGGAAGAGCTCGGTCTCGGCGGAGGTCTCGGCGCACACCTGGGCCAGGGCGGTTTCCCGGTCGAGGCCGCGGTGGTACTCCGCGAGGTAGGCGAGGTTGTGGACCTCGCCCAGCGAGCGTTCCTTGTCGAGGGAGTACACGTCGTTGGTCCAGCAGACCACGTTACAGGCGGCGTTCAGCGCCGCGGTGAACTCCGGGCTGTCGTAGAGCTCCTCGGGAACATCGAGGTGTTCGACGATGTCGATGAGGTCCATACAGACGTAGATGGCGCCGGTGTGCCGCCTGTTCTCGATATACGTCGCCTCATCGGGGACGATGCCACGGATGCGGTTGCCGCCCTCCCACACCGTGGCCGTGAGCAGGCAGTCCTCGAGGTGCTGGATGAACCGGCGGCGCCAGTGAGCAGACGCTCCGGAAGCGGTACGCTGCCAGAGGTCGGCCAGGGAAGCGACCGCCGGCGGAAGGACGCCCGGCACACCGGCGTGAAGAAGGAAGAGACTCGCACCACCATCGCCGGCAGCGGCACGCCTCGCACCACCGAGACGACCCGCACCTTCGACTCCTACGGCATGGTCGACTCCGTCTCCGAGAGTGGCGACACCGCCAAGACGGGGGACGAGCGGTGCACCACCACTGATTACCACCGCAACACCGGCATCAACCTGCTGGACCTGGTGTCCGAAACACGAACGGTGGCCAAGCCCTGCGGCACCACGCCTTCGCTGCCAGGCGACCTGATGTCGGCCACCCGCACCTTCTACGACGGCGCCAACGACACAAGCACCGCTCCCACCAAGGGCGATATCACGAAGGAGCAGGAACAGAACGGAGCCGGGACCGGTTTCGTGACCACGTCCACCGCCGAGTACGACGCCTACGGACGCCAGACCAAGGCCACCGACGCCGCCGGCGCAACGACCACCGTCGCCCACACTCCGGCCACCGGCCAGGAACCGACCAAGACGGTCACCACCAACGACCTCGGACATGTCACGACCGACATCAGCGACCCGCTGCGCAGCGTCACCACGGCCACCGTCGACCCCAACGGCAAGCGCACCGACATGGAGTACGACGCCCTGGGACGTCTGACCAAGGCATGGGAGCCCGCGTGGTCCAAGGCAGACCACCCCAAGACGCCCTCGGCACAGTTCGCCTACAGCGTCACCCGCACCAAGCCCACAGTGACCACCAACAAGACCATCAACCGCAACGGTGAGTACGAGTCATCGTACACCTTCTACGACGGTCTGCTGCGCGAACGCGAGGCCCAGTCGACGGCGCTTGGCACCGGCGGCAAGGGCCGAGTGGTCAGTGAGACGTTCTACGACACACGCGGGCAGGCATGGAAGGCATACAGCCCCTACTACGCGGAGGGGGCACCGACCGCCACCCTGGTCACCGGTGACGACACCAAGGTGCCGGCGGCAACCGAGATCCGCTTCGACGGCGCCGGCCGCACGACCGCCGCGCTCTCGCTGCGCTACGGCGACGAGACGCGCCGTACCACCAGCCAGTACGGCGGCGACCGCACCACGGTCATCCCGCCCAAGGGCGGCACCGCGACCACCACGCTGACCGACGCGCTGGGCCGTACGACCGAGAAGCGCTCCTACACCGACACCGACCGCAACGACTACCTGGCCACCAAATACACCTACAACACTCGCGGATACCTCGCGAAGATCACCAACCCGAGGGGCACGGAGTGGACCTGGGTCCATGACCACCGGGGCCGCCAGACCGAGTCGGTCGACCCGGACAAGGGCCGCAGCAGCACCACCTACGACACCTCCGACCGGCCGGTCAGCGTCACCGACGCTCGCGGCACCACCCTGACCACTGTTTACGACACCCTGGGCCGTGCCACCCAGCTAAAGGAGGGCAACACCCTGCGCGCGGCCTGGTCCTACGACACTGTCGCGAAGGGCCAGCCCGCCGACGACACCCGATACGTCGACGGCAAGCCGTACTCCACCAAGATCAACAGCTACGACGACCGATACCAGGTCACGCAGTCCACGACGACTCTGCCGTCCTCGGCAGGGGATCTCGCGGGCAGCTACAGCTGGAAGTTCGGCTACAACGCTTACACCGGCGCCACGGAATGGGTACTGCACCCGGCCATCGGCAACCTGCCCTCCGAACGGGTGACCACGGTCTACGGCGAAGGCGACTTGCCGGTCAAGACCACCGCCGGACAGGTCACCCTGGTCAACAACACGGCTTACGACGTCTTCGCCCGGCCCGTGCGTACCGAGTACGGGGTCCTGGGCCGCAAGGTCTACAGAACCAGCGAATTCGACGAGCACACCGGGCTGCTGAACCGCCGGACCATTGACGGCGACGTGGCCCTGCGCATCGACGACACCCGGTACGGCTACGACCCCGCCGGCAACGTCACCCGCGTCTCCTCCACCGCGGGCCAGGGCGACTCAGCGAGCACCGACACACAGTGCTTCGACATCGATTCCCTGCGGCGCCTCACACAGGCGTGGACGACCAAGGACCCGAAAGACGCCTGCAACGGCGCACCAAGCGCCGGCACGGTCGGGGGCCCGGACTCGTACTGGCACACCTACAGCTACGACGACGCCGGCAACCGCACCAAGCAGGTGCAGCACGCCACCGGCGGTACCGAGACCGTGACCAGCGCCTACACCACACCCGGACCGGGCGAGGCCCGGCCTCACTCACTGAGCAGCGTCACCACCGCCGGCGGCAGCGACGCGGGCACGGAGTCCTTCGACTACGACAAGGCGGGCAACACCACGACCCGGACCGGAGGCAGCCATGACCAGGCCCTGGACTGGGACCCAGAGGGCCACCTGCAGAAGATCACTGAGAACGGCAAGACTACGGAGTACCTCTACGACTCGTCCGGCAACCGTATGCAGACCAAGCAGGCCGACGGCTCGGCCACGGCATACCTGCCCGCCGGCAACGAACTGACCGTCACCCCGGCCGGCGCAAAGGAGGCCACGCGTTACTACATGCACGACGGCGAGACCGTGGCCGTGCGCAACGCGTCGGGCTTCTCGTTCCTCTTCGGCGACCACCAGGCAACCGCGCTGACCGCCGTCGCCTTCGGTGTCGGTCAGACTGTGACCCGTCGTAAGCAGCTGCCCTTCGGCGGCTCACGGTCATCCACCGGTTCGGCAGACTGGCCCGGCGACCGAGGGTTTCTCGGCGGGACCAGCGACCCCACCGGATACACACACCTCGGCGCTCGTGAGTACGACCCGGCCACCGGTCGTTTCCTGTCGGTCGACCCCCTTTTCCTGGCGGGCGACCCGACCCAGCACAATGGCTACCAGTACGGAAACAACAACCCCACCACTTTCGCCGACCCCACGGGCGAAGCGTACGAAGAGTGCGTCTCAGGCCAGTACCACTGCTCGAACGGCAGAACCGGCGGAACCGGCAACGTCACCAAGGTGGAATTCGGCAAAAACTACGAAAAGCAGACACGGGCAGTCGGCGGGAAGGTCTCGAAGAACTACTACACGCAGCAGGCCACCGGCGTGAAGTTCACCTACGTAAAGGGCCGCGGCACCACCAAGTACACCGCCTCCCAACTCAGCGCCGGGGAAAAACGCCGCCGCCAGGCGGATGCCGAACACAAGCGGCATCTGGCCGAACTCAAGAAGCAGCGCGAGGATGCCGAACAGCAGGCAAAGAACAACGAGAAGGAGGCCGGCTTCTGGAAGAGCACTTTCGGCACCTGGGACGGGTGGAAGAACAGAGTGCTTCCCGCTGCTGGTTTCGCTGCGTGTGTCTTCGCCACTGTGGGAGGTTGCATGATTGTAGGGGCAGGCATTGCCGGAACATCGTTTGCGATCACAGGAATCAAGGACGACTCCTGGGAATGGGCCACCCTGGGGAAGAATCTGGCCTGGGTCGGGGCGGGTGGCGGATCAGCCTACAAGCTTGCCCGCAAAATGGGAGCCTCAAAACATGATGCCGTCTGGGGTTGGCCATTCGTGAAGAACACGCGGAGCTATAAGACAAAGGTTCCTGGTGAGGTAGGCGTCGGAGGCGGGCGACGAGTCAGGGTTACCGAAGTTCACCGCGACTGGGGGGCAACCGGCGGGAATCTGTCCATCAATGCAGGATTCAATTTCGGATTCTGCAGTGCTGGATCGTACAGTGCAGGAAACCTGGTCAATGTCTGCTGAGAGCCGTGCAGGGGATCGTGTGGTGAAGCTCCAAAGGGTAAGTTGGAAATTTCTTCGCTGGATACCTGCGGTCGGCTTCTCGGGGGCGGCCGCCGCAACGGCGGTAAAACTCTCCAGCGACATGAGTGATCCGAACCTGTGGGCCGCCCCAGGAGCAATGTTGGGGACGCTCGCAGTCATGAGCCGGATTGCCAGTTCTCATATTCTTCTACTCAAAGACAGTTTGATCATCGCCAATCCGATTAGCTCCTGGGAAATCCCCTACCGGGTCATCAAGGTAGTGGGATTGAGTCCCGGCGGCACGGTTGCGATAATAGTCTCGGGAGGAAAAGAGTTCCATGCGGCCTCCTTTGGCGGGTCATTGCTGGACCGCTTCTTCAAGACCTCTGAACGGGTAGTTCCAGAGATTCAGCAGCATATTGCCGCGAACAAGCAGAAAGGCGTTTCGCGGCGGCCTATCGCTGCGAGCGAAGCGGCAAAAGATGCGGCAAGAACGGTCAAGCGAACCCTCGTGAGGCGGGACTGGGTGGCGGACATCGCTTTTCTCCTCGGTATCGTTCTCATGCTCACGGGAGCGATGGTAAACGCCTTCGGCAATTGATCTCCGCTTCCCGGGCCCCACCTGACCGCTAAATTGCGGGCGCGCATCTTCCAGCGGGCGACCCGACCCAACCTCAGGGTGGTCGGGCCGCCCGCTTGTGCACATTGAAAAATGCCAAGGCTCGCACTGCTAAGACCTCCCTACCTCGATATGCCCTCGTCGACAAATCTCGGGGGGTGTTATACCGCATACGCCGAACAGAGGATTTACACAATGAATGGCTGGGGCGCATTTCGGTACGGATGCGGGTTTTTCGGGATAGGTGCCGGATCTGGAATACTGGTCATTGCGCTAGGCGCAAGCTTTCTCGGTCCGGGAGTGGCCCGGGACGCGGCCGGCTTGATCGGGATACTTCTGGGACTTTTCGGATTGATTGGTGGAGTCGCGGGGGCGGTCATCGCAGAAGGGTGGCGGAATCGCGACGTAAAGATCGTTAGTGAAATCCCTGGTGCGGGCTTTACACTCCAGTCCGGACGACGACCTGTGTTTCTGTGGTCTGGAATTCTTGGCTTGGTCCTGCTCGGACTGAGCCTGACGGGCACTCATTTGTCTACACATGACCCGCAGATAGACTTGAAAGTGGTGAGGGAAGAGCTCGATGGCAGGTGCGACGTGGCTTGGAACGCGCCGTGGGACGGTGAACTGCGCAAATCCGAGTTTCAGTGCGACCCGAACCGCGACCCCATCCTCAGCGACTGGGAGACAGCGTTCGTCGTCTCTTACGGACCACGGAAGGGCGAGCTCTATCAGGGTGGGGAAGTGCACCCGTCATCCCAAGGAGAGTTCATCGCAGGCGCTGCCGGACTATCCGTGATTGGTCTCTCCATGTGCGGCGGAGGCTGGCGAATGATTGTCAGGGCAGGGCGACGGTAGGGCAGATAGAGCCTCGAACTGTACGTCGGCTGCAGGGTGGGGTTGGCACCTGGGCCGTTGCCGTTGCCGTTGGGATGGTCCGCTCATGAACGCCAGGTATCGTGGGGCTGGTTGTGCAAGCAGACCGCCTCTCAGGCGCTGGTGCTGCAGGTGAGGATCGTGTTGGCATGCACGGAGGGCCGGTCGAACGCGAGGGTCACTGACGACCCTGGATGCCTTGCGGGTGGCGGAGTCGCATCGGCGATATAGCGCAGTGTTGTCTCGATCACGGCATGGTCGGCGTACTCCTGGTTCTCCTCGACGGGGCGGCCCTCGTCGTGCATGTGGGTGAGCCGAGAGCCCCGGAAGACGATTTGCCACTGACAACCGTGAAACCAAGACCCGGAATCTGGCCTGGCGCCGCTGTGCCGACGGTGACAACGCCACCCGCCACTGCCGAGTTGGCTGGACCTCGGCCCGGCGTCACGTCGTTGATGGTGGGGTCGTTAGTGCTCTGACCGCATAGGTTCGCCGGGTTGGCGGTCGCAGCGGTTGGATGGGCGGTGATGTCCGATCCGACTGCTGGAGGTGCGGTGGCCGAGCCTGTCCGTGTGCGCAGACTGACCGACCAGGACGGGCAGCGGCTGCAGCAGATCGTGCGGCGGGGCAACACCAGCTCGGTGCGCTACCGGCGCGCGATGATGCTGTTGGCCTCGGCCGGCGGGAACCGCGTGCCGGTGATCGCCCAGCTGGTGGCGGCCGACGAGGACACCGTGCGCGACGTCATTCACCGCTTCAACGAGATCGGCCTGGCCTGTCTGGACCCTCAGTGGGCGGGAGGCCGTCCCCGCCAACTCAGTCTTGAGGACGAGGACTTCGTCGTTCAGACGGCCACCACCCGCCCGGCCAAGCTCGCCCAGCCCTTCACCCGCTGGTCGATCCGCAAGCTCGCCGCATACCTCCGCAGAGTCCACGGGCGGGTGATCCGCATCGGTCGCGAGGCCCTGCGCTGCTTGCTCGCCCGACGCGGCGTCACCTTCCAGCGGACCAAGACCTGGAAAGAGTCCACCGATCCTGACCGCGATGCCAAGCTGGACCGGATCGAGCACGTCATGGACCATTTCCCTGACCGCGTTTTCGCGTTCGACGAGTTCGGGCCGCTCGGCATACGCCCGACCGTCGGATCCTGCTGGGCCGAGCAGGGCCGGCCCGACCGGGTCCCGGCGATCTACCACCGCACCCACGGCGTGACCTACTTCCACGGCTGCTACTCCATCGGCGACGACACCCTCTGGGGTGTCAACCGCCGCCGCAAGGGCACTACCAACAGCCTGGCCGCGCTCAGGTCCATCCGTGCTGCCCGCCCCGACGGCGCCCCGATCTACGTGATCATGGACGACCTCTCCGCCCACAAGGGCGCCAAGATCCGCCGGTGGGCGTGGAAGAACAACGTCGAGCTGTGCTTCACCCCGACGAACGCCTCCTGGGCCAATCCGATCGAGGCGCACTTCGGGCCGCTGCGGCAGTTCACCCTGGCCAACTCAAACCACCCCAACCACACCGTTCAGACCCGCGAGCTGCACCGCTATCTGCGCTGGCGCAATGCCAACGCCCGCCACCCCGACCTCCTGGCCGCCCAACGCCGCGAACGAGCCCGCATCCGCAGCCAGAAGGGCCTCCGTTGGGGCGGCCGACCGTTGGCGGCGGCCTGAGGCTTCCCGCCATGACGGCCTACTCGGCCGTCTCCTCGGGAGGAAGACGAGTGATCTTCTTTCCCGCTTCGGTCTCGACCAGGGTCAACGCGCCAATCCAGTTCCCGTCTTCGGGATACTCCCAGTTGGCCGCGTCTTCGAGAATCGCCGGAAGCTGATCACGAGGCACCAGCTCGCCGGACTGGACGCCGTTCTCCCCGGAGGGGGAGGTCCACGGCGCGAGTCGGCGGACCTCGATCCACCCACGATCGATGAGAGCGAGCAAGACTCCCGCCAGCTCGTTGACCGGTCGGGACTGGTCGGCTTCGTCGAGATCTCCCCAGACACCAGCCAGGATGTCGATCTCATAAGAATTGACCATGAAGGCTTCTTCAGACTTGGTCAATGCGTCCCGCTCTTGCTTGCTCACTCAGCAATCGTCGCAGAGCCGGGGCACGACAGTCTGCTACACCACCGACCGGCCTCCCAACTCGGAGCTCACCCTGACCGCCCGGACCCGGTGAACCTTCGCGGTCACAGCACTAGGCACTGTCCGGCGGATCATGTGACTTCCCGACCGGTCGCTCGTTGGTTGGGGCATGGGTCGGGGGGATCTGACGAATCGCGAGTGGTCGCTGCTGGAGCCGCATCTGCCTTCGCCGGGCGGTCGGGGCGGCCGGTGGAACGATCATCGGACCGTGCTCAACGGGATCCTGTTCCGGGTCCGCACCGGTGTTCCGTGGCGTGACCTGCCGGAACGCTATGGCTCGTGGAAGACCGTCTACGAGCGGCATCGCCGCTGGTCGGCGGATGGCACCTGGGACCGGCTCCTGCAGGCGGTCCAGGCCGACGCCGACCTCGCCGGGCGGATCGACTGGAGCATGGTCGGCGTCGACTCGACGTCCTGCCGGGCCCACCAGCACGCGGCCGGCGCCCGCAAGGCCAGGCCGCGGGTCCCGAAAAAAGGACGACGCCCCGGCACCACCGCCCCGATGAGGGACTCGGACGGTCCCGGGGCGGTCTGACCTCCAAGATCCACCTCGCCGGTGAAGGCGGCTGCCGCCCCATGGCTCTACTGATCACTCCAGGGCAGTGGGGTGACGCCCCGCAGATGATCGAGGTCCTGGACCGGATCCGGGTTCCCCGCCCGCTGGTCGGGCGGCCCCGGACCAGGCCCGGCCATGTCAGCGGCGACAAGGCCTACAGCTCCCGCCGAAATCGCCGCTACCTGCGAAGACGGCGCATCAAGCACACGATCCCCGAGCCGAGGGACCAGCGGGCCAACCGTCGGCGCAGAGGCAGCGCTGGCGGCAGACCCGCCGGCTTCGACCGCGAGCGCTACCGGCGGCGCAACGAGGTCGAACGGACCATCAACCGACTCAAGAACTCCCGCGCGGTCGCCACCCGTTACGACAAGCGGGCCTACGTCTTCCACGGCACGGTCACCGCAGCGGCAGTCCGCTTATGGCTCCGCCCATGATCCGCCGGACAGTGCCTAGCGACGAAGCTCAACTTCTAAGGGAGGCTGGCCACTTCGTGCGCTGGGCCCTCGCCCAGAGGATCGCCCGGGACCTCAGCTTCCCGGCCGTGAAGTGGAACGGCCCATCCCAGGCCATGGACGACGATGCCCGCTGAGCCACCGCCCGTCGTCTGCTGCACGACGACACCATCCGGACCGAAGACCGCCTGGCTGGCCTGTTGTTGCTCCTCTATGCCCAGTGGCCAGCGGCGATCTCCCGGCTGACCACCGCGCACGTCGAGAAGACGGACGGGGCCGTCCGCATCCGCCTCGGCGACGTCGCGGTCACCTTGCCCGGCCCCATCGCCGAGCTGGCCCTGGAACAGGTGGCCGCCCGCCGCAGCCACGCGGTCCTCGCCCAGACCGACTCCCCCTGGCTCTTCCCCGGCGGCCAGCCGGGCCGACCGATCAGCGCCTGGGCCATGGGCGAAAGGCTCCGCAAGCTCGGCATCCGGCTCGCCGAGACGCGTCCTCGCCCGCACCCTCGGCATCCACATCAGCGTCGCCGTCAAATTGCAGCGAGCCGCCGCCGGAGACTGGGGCGCCTACGCCGCCGAGGTCAGCCGACGCTCAGCCCCGCTCACCAACCCCTCCGCTCACGACACAGAACAGGGCACCCCATGACCACCTCGGACCTCTCATCCGGCTGGCTCGCCAACTGGCAACACGAGATCAGCGCCATGCTCCAGCAGACCCTCGCCCACTTCGAGACCGCCTACGGCTACCCAGCAGGCGACAACGACGTTCTCGTGGCCGACGACCAAAGCCGAGCCATGGCCGCGCGACTGGAAGATGTCGCCGTCCCCGCGGCCCTGGTCATCTTCTACTCCTCAATCGCCGAGCTGCAGCTGCCCGATATCGACCACGGATACTTCATCCATTCGCCCGACCTTGTGCTCGACCACCTCGCCGCATACGGACCAGTGCGCCTGGCTGACGATCGCACCGGCATCGTGTTCGGCAGCGACGGCAGAGGCATCCTCTTCGCTCTCGATCAGAGCGGGCAGGTTCACCGATCCACCACAGCGTCATGGTTCGACGAGTTCGAGCTCGCAGCCCCGTCCCTGACCCCGTTCCTCGAACGGCTCCATCGAGCCACCGCGGTCTTCACCGACGAGACCAAGCGCCACTCTGCCATCGAACGCAGCTGATCGACCCCGCCGATGGGTACCGCGCACGAGGCATTCCAAGAGTTCCAATACCCGACTCCACCATCAGCGATCTACCCCGAGGACGTCATCACCCACCACCGGGCCTTCATCGCCTGCCGCCGTTCACTGCGGCCCAGCGAGGAGTACCGCGAACCCACTGCCCAGGAGTGGCGCGACTTTCTGGACCACTTCGAACTGCGGAAGGTCGCCCTGGGTGTGTGCGCACGCGACTTCGGCGCCCCGTGCGTCCACGAGCACGCCTGCATCCGCTGCCCCGCCTTGCGGCCCGACCCGGCGCAGATGCCCCGGCTGCAGGAGATCCACGCCAAGCTGGGCGACCGGCTCAGCGAGGCCAAGGAACAGGGCTGGCTCGGCGAGGTCGCAGCAATCGAGGCGAGCCTCGCCGCCGCCGAACAGAAGCTCACCACGATGCGCGACGTCGCCGCGCGGCACACCACCGTCCACCTCGGTATGCCCGACTTCCGCAGCAGTGCCGGACGCCTTGATCTCGAGCTGTGACGGTGGTGCCCGCTTCGCGTCAGTAGCGTCTGTCGAGGACTTCAACCAAGCTGCGGAGCTCGCGAGCCCGTCGTCGGGACATCGACAGCATCACTGCTTCGAGGTGCTCACGGGCCTGCCAGGGGTCTCCGCAGCAGGACCATTCCGTGCAGCCGCCGCTCTCGTAGTCCCACAAGCGACGGTTCGGCTGGTGGACGAAGCTGCGCCAGCGCACCATGGCCGACCCGATCGAGCCCGGCCGCAGGTACTTCTTTTGGCGTTCTATCCGTCGAACTTCAGCGAGTGCTGCCGAGGACAGACCATGGATGGTCGTGATGTCGTCTTGCATCCGGGGCCGGCGCGAAAGCTCGGTACGGACGCCGCCAGGCCGTCTACGCGGCATCGGCCTTTCTGGTGATCGTCATGTCGGCCATCTTCCCACCAACTGCCGTCGGCCGACCAGACCGGGGCCAGCTCCACGCTCCTGCGGGCGCCCTCTGGCATTTCATCAGCGGCGCACGACACGCCCTGCGAGCCGCCGCTGTGATCCTTCACAACCACTACTCGCAGTGAGGAAGACGTCGGCAACTACAACCTCGCCCCTGCGCTGGACGAGTTCGGATAACTGATCGTTTCAGAATGAGGTTCGCAGGCGGCGGAGGCATATGAGGCTGCAGGCCAGTTCGAGCAGGCCTTGGTGAAGATGGGCGCGTCGCTCGTAGCGGATGCGGAGCCGTTTGAACTGGTGCAGCCAGGCGAAGGCGCGCTCGACCACCCAGCGCACCTTGCCCAGTCCTGAGCCGTGGGCGACACCGCGTCGGGCGATCACCGGTTTAACGCCGCGCTTCCACAGCAGGCGGCGGTACTTGTCGAAGTCGTAGCCCCGGTCGGCATACAGACGCCGGGGTTTTCGGCGGGGGCGTCCTCGCAGACCCCGGATCGGTGGGACCGCGTCCAGCAGAGGCAGAAGCTGGGTGACGTCGTGCCGGTTGCCGCCGGTGAGTGTGACGGCCAGCGGAGTTCCGTGGCGGTCGACGATCACATGATGTATTGAGCCGGGACGGGCGCGGTCGACGGGCGAGGGCCCGGTGTGATCCCCCCTTTGAGAGCCCGGACATGGGACCCGTCCACGGCGCAGTCGTCCAGGTCCAGCAGGCCGGCGCGGCGCAGCTCACTCAGCAGGATGGCGTGCAGGCGGGGCCAGACACCGGCCTCGGTCCAGTCCCGCAGCCGGCGCCAGGCCGTCACCCCCGAGCAGCCCACGGTCTCCGCGGGGACGTCGCGCCAGGCGACACCGGTCCGCAGCACATACATGACGCCGGCGAGTGCCGCCCGGTCGGGAACACGCAGCCGTCCGGGGTAACGGTGGCGCCGTTCAGGAGCACGTGGCAGCAGCGGAGCAACCCGCTCCCACAGGTCGTCAGGAACAAGATCAGCACGCATCCCGGACACACTGCCGACCAAGATCGCCGAGCACAAGACCCGCAGCCAAACTCATTCTGAAACGATCAGAAGGCGCGGTCAGGCGAAAGCGGCTGCCGGGAGCTCTGCCTCCGTCTCCTCCCAGGAGAGGTGGATGCCGAGTTCACTCTCCAGGAACCGCAGGAACGCGACATCGCCCAGCTCGTCACCAACGTCCCGGTAACCGAGCGACACCTCGGCCGGAACGCCGTCCGTGAGGTGCGGCAGGCCAGGCTCGAAGGATGTCACCGCATCGCCGCGGTACGCTTGGCTGACGCGGCTGAAGCCCTTCGCGCTGCGGTGCACGCAGAACGCACGCCCCCGCTCGGACAGCGCGGCGAGGTACTGGCCCGTCCGGCACCCGAACTCCTCCAGCGCGTACGCCCAGCCACCGGCCGAGCCCGCTCGGACGATGGTGCCCGGAGGAGCGGGCAGAAAGCCGGTGCTTGTCAGCCGGCCGACTGCTGTTTCGTCCTCCCAGTCCAGGAAGGCGAGCTCACTGACGTGGTCCTCGCGGGCCCTCAGCAGCAGCTCGTACGCAGCGGAGCGCGTGAGAGGGACGATGTGGCGGTCCTGCGCGCCGACGTGGCGCAGGAGTTCGTACGGCGAGAGGCCCTCGCCGAGGGTGAGCGTGAAGCCGGCGCTGTAGGCATCGGCCAGCCAGCGCAGCCCGTTCTCCGTGTATTCCCTCTCCATCGAGGCGCCCTTTCACCACGGTGGCCGCCGTGATGCCGGCCTTCGGGACAGAACCTACGTCGCGTACCGACATCCCCTTCCGGCAGACCGGCCGTATCCCGACGCGGCGAGGGAGGACGGCTCACTGGGCAACTGCCCTGGCGCGCGCCGTCGACCGTCGGGCCGCGGTCTGCGCGAGCCTCCCTGTGCCGGATACGCGCCGGATGGGTATGGGTAAGGGAAGAGGCACGCGGCGCCGACAACGGTCGGGCAACGGACGGGGGAGAGCCATGGGCGGGAATGGATCACGCTGGTTCAGGAGGCGGAAAGCCGGACGGCGGGGCGGGGGCGACGGAAGCCGTGACCAGGAGAAGCCGTTCACCGTCACCTCGTCCACCAAGCAGGACGGGACGGTCGTGATCGACGTGTCCCTGGGAGCCGCCATGTCCATGGCCCTGCTGTACGAACAGGCCCTGCAGGAACTTGGCCCCACCGACCCGGCGACGTGGGAACGTGGCACGGCTTACGCACGGCGGCTGATGAAGGACGGCCTCTTCGACGACGCCGTCGAGGTCTACCGCGACGTGTTGGCCGGGCGCCGGTCGGCCCTCGGCGCGGACCACCCGGACGCCTTGGCCACGGGTCACAGCCTGGCCTTCGCCCTGTGGACGCGCGGTTCGTACGAGGAGGCCTGCGAGGTGCAGCGCGCGGTCCACTCCGCGCGGCGGCGTGTGCTGGGCCCGGACGATCAGGACACCCTGACCAGTGGTGCCAACCTCGCCGAGACGCTGGTGAGGACCGGCCGGCCGGCGGAGGCCCGGGAGGTGCTGCAGGACGTGGTGGCCCGGCTGCGGCGGACCCAGGGGCCACACGCTCCGGCCACCGGGGCGGCTCTGACGGTGCTCTCCAGCGTGCTGCACGACCTGGGGCTCACCGAGGAGGCCGAACGGGTCTGCGCGCAGGCGGCGGAGGCGATCGTCCGGGCCGAGGGACCGGTGTCGGAGCGGGCCGTCCAGGCGCGCAGCAACCACATCACGGCGTTGCTGGGTGTGGGCCGGGCCGGAGAGGTGCTGGCGGATTCCCGGTCGCTGGTGGCCGACGCGGAGCGGGCGCTCGGGCCGGACGCGGCGGTGACGCTGCACGCGCGGCACGGGCTGGCGGACGTACTGCGCCGGGTGGGGCGGCTCGCGGAGGGTGTGCCGCTCCTCGCCGAGACGGTCGCCGGTTACGCCAGGACCGTGGGGGCGGATCATCCGGCGACGCTGCACGCTCACGCCCAACTCGCCGACTGGCTGGCAGCGTCCGGCGAGCGCGAGCGCGCGGTGCGGGAGGGGCGGGCCTGTCTCGCGGGCATGGAGCGGACGCTGGGGCCCGAGCATCCCGACACCGACGCGATGCGGCGGTTGCTGGCCGTGATCAGGACGGGCGGTGGCTGACGGCCCGAGAGGCGGGGTGCCTCACGGACCGGTGTGCAGGTGGGCCGCCCACAGGGTGGGTGCCAGGGGGTAGCGCCTCCGCAACTCGCGCACTGCCTCGTGCAGTGAGGCGGCCGGGCCCTCCACGGCGCAGGTGGCGTAGAAGTGGCGCACGATCTCCAGGGAGGCGGCGTCGTCCACCTCCCACAGGGTGCCCACGACGTGGCGGTACCCGGCGAGCTGGAAGGCCCCGGTGATGTGCACTGCCTCGTCGGCCAGCCCGGGCGAGCTGCGGGTGGTGGAGCACGCCGACAGGAAGGCCAGGCCGGCGTGGTCGAGGGCGAGCGCGGAGAGGTCGGCCACGGTCAGCGGCCGGTCGGCATGGTCGTGGACGAGCAGTCTGCTCTCGGCCGGGTCCTCGCCGTCGGCGACGGCGTGGCAGACGATGTGGGCGTGGTCGGCGGCGGCGAGGCCCGCGAGGACGCGTTCCCGGGTGGCGAGGGCTCCGGCCGTAACGCGCGCACCGGGCAGTGCCGCCGCGGCGATCTCCGCCTCGGCGTCCGCCGCCGGGAGGTCCGGGTGCCCGCCGGGCGTACGCGCCATCGCCACCACGCAGGAGCGGACGGCGCCGGACGGGGCGGCGGGCCCGGACCGGGTGCGTAGCAGCGCCTCGACGGTGGGGGTGTAGGAGGAGACCACCCGGTCCAAGACGCCCTCCCCGTCGGAGGACTGGGCGGCGTGCAGGGGGAGGAACGCCATCGGGCCGGTAGGACACCACCACAGCCGCGGCCAGGGCCGGCCCTCCGGGTGGGGTCCGTGGCCGAGCCGGTGCAGGACGGGTCCGGCGGTGGTCCGCCACAGCCAGTCGAGGAGATCGCGCACGGTCTCCTGGGCGGCCAGCCGGTCGCGCACCCCCGCCCGCGGGTCGTGGGCGCGGCGGACCGCCTCCGCCAGGAGCGTGGCGTTGGCCGCGGCCTCCTCGAAGTCCAGTCGGGGCAGGGGCAGTACGTCGAGCCGCCCCCGGCGCAGGATGAGCGCGTCACTGCGGTACCTGGTGGGCACGACCAGCACCACGGGTTCGTCGCCGACGGCGGCCAGCAGTTCGGCCGCCCGCGCCGGGCGGAGGAAGTCGGCCAGGCCGGGCAGGGAGCGGATGTGGGCGATCAGCCGGTCCCACTCCGCCTCCCGGTCGCGGGCGGTGTCTCTCGCCGTGAGGCTGTGTGCGTGGGCGGGTGGTTCGGGCGCGTCCGCCTCGCGCCGCAGCCGCAGGTACGCGCGGGCCGCCTCCGGGTCCGTGCGCTGGAGCGCGGCCAGACCCGCGCCGGGGACGGTGCGGCGGCCGAGCAGCACGCCGCGCCCCTGCTCCAGCAGTTCCAGTGCTCGTTCGGGCTGTCCGGCGAGGAGGGCGCAGGCGGCGGCCGAGGTGGCCGCCCCGGAGGTACCGGCCAGGTCGTGGTGCTGGTCAACGCGGAGACGGTCGCGGGAAGCGAGGCGCGGGAGGAGCGCCACGGCCTCGGCCAGGGCGTCGGCCGCCCCGCGCCAGTCGGCGAGTCCGGCGAGGGCGTGACCGTGCAGGGCGTGCGCCTCGACCCGGCGGTGGACGGGCACCGCCCGCACACCCGCCGCCCCGGCCGCGACCTCGGCCGCGCGCCGCAGGAGCGACGCCTCACCCGTGTGCTGGTGCTCGGCTCGCAACGCCTGCACCAGGGAGACCCGGGTCGCCGTCTGCGCGGGGTGGCCGGTGGGGAAGGCGGCCAGCGCCTCCTCCAGCAGCTCGATGCTCTCGTGCAGGTCGGCACGGTCAGCGAGGGCGTCGTACCGCTTGCGCAGGGCGTACGCCAGACCGTCGACGTAGGGGCGGCGGGCGCTCGGTCCGCCCGGACACTGGGCGAGGGCGCGGCGGTGGTACCCCACCGCGTGGTCCAGCGCCTCCCGGCTCCCGGTGCGCCGGTGCGTGTGTTCCAGGACGACGGCGAGGCTGGCCGCGGCCACCGGCTGGTCGGGGTGGCTGGGCGGCAGGGCGTCACGCATGGCGCCGAACGCTTGCCCGGCCCGGCCGAGCAGGTCGAGTTCGCCAGTACGGTGGTACACGCTCATCAGTGTGTTGCCGAGGCTGTGGAGCAGTTCGGGCGGCACACCCCTCGAAGGGGCCGCCGGCACGAGGGTGAGTACCTCCAGCGCGGCTCGGGCGTCCGCGGCGTGGCGGGTGCCCTCGGCCCTGTCGAGCAGACATCCGGCGAGCGCGACGGCCGTGGGGACGCGGTGGCTCCCCTCCGACACCGTCCACGCCTGTTGGAGCAGGTCGATCGCCTCGTCCAGGTCCGCTCGTTCACGGTCCAGCCCGTGGCGCAGGCGCAGCGCGGCGGCGAGTCCTCCGAGCGCGGGCACCAGGTTGGTCCGGTCGCCGGCCACGGCGGCGAGAGCCTCGCGTCCCCGGCGCACGGCCAGTTGGAGAAAGGCGGGGTCTTCGTCGAGGCCGAAGCGGGTACGGCAGACCTGGCCGGCCGTCGCCAGCAGGGCAGCCCGGCCCCAGTCCTGTTCGGGCCGGTGGGCGACGACCGTGTCCAGCAGGAGGAGCACGGAGTCGAGTCCGCCGGTCCGGCCCAGCCGGGTGGCGCGGGCGATCACCGCGTCGGCGAGGGAGACCGCGCGTCCGACCGCTTCGTCCGCCTCGGGCGGGGTGCGGTGGCAGGCACGCTCCAGCACCATCACCGCCTCTTCGAGATCCTGTGCCGCCCTGGCCTCCTCGTACCGGGCGAGCAGGGCGGCTCCGAGGCCGGCGAGGGCCAGCGCGTGGCGGGAGTCCGGACCGGGGTGGGCGCCCAAGGCGTCTCGCCAGGCGGCCACCCGCTCCCCCGGCCCGCGCGAGCCGTCCGTCCCGTTGGCGTCCTGGTGGTCCAGCCCCTCAGCGCGGGTCAGCAGCCACTCCGGCCGCCGCGGGTCGGTGGGCGGGACCAGGGAGGCGGCCCGGCCATACAGCTCCAGGGCCTCGGCCAGGTCCGCGCGGTCACCGCGTGCTCGGTGGCGGGCGCGGAGCACCTCCGCGGCGCCCGCGAGCTCCTCGGGCCGGGCGGGGCGGTCGGCGGCGGTGAGCAGGCGGCGGTACGTCCCTACGGACTCGTCCAGTTCGCCCGTTCCCCCGTGGTGGTACAGGGCGTCGGCGAGAGTCGCCAGGCACATCGCGGCCAGCTCCGGATCGTCCGGGGCCTCGTCGAGGGCGGCCCGCGTCAGCGCCACCGCCTCCTCGGCGTGGCTCCGGTCGCCGCCGAGCCGTCGGCGCAGCAGGGCGATCGCCGCAAGGTTCTGCAGGATGCCGGGCCGCGCCTCGGCGACGACGTGCGGGAGCACCTCGCGCAGCAGGGACTCCGCCTGCTCCAGTGGCGCCCGTTCACCGGTTGTCAGGTACTGCTGGAGCAGTTCGACGGCCGCCAGGTGTCGTGCGCTGACCGAGTCGTGACGCATGCTCTCTCCTGGTCTCGCCCGGCGGCGCCGGGCGCCACTACGCTGGCGGCGCACGCGTCGGTGCCTGCCGCGCTTGGTCCTGGCGGGTCCGCCGCCGGTGGAGGGGATGATGAGAAGCGCATGATCCGACGCGAGGACCCGGCTCGGCGTCTCGGGGACGCCACCGCGGCTCAACTATCACGTATGTGCGACGACTTGGTCGAGGCCGCGGCGCTCCTCGGCCCCGAGGCCGACGAGGCGCTGGCCCGGCTGCGGGCACCGGATGTGCCGGAGGAGCGGATTCTGGCGGAACTGGCGCATCTGGGGGAGTTGATGCGCCGTCACGGGCTGGTCGGCGGCGGCTCGGTGGGCCGGGGTGAGGCGGACCCCGGGGGCACCGCGTACCAGTCGCTTCCCGGCCTCGGGCCGGGCCGGCCGCTGGAGGAGGTGTACGTCTGCCCCGCCGGCCTGTGCGACCGTGTGGAGATCCCGCGACCGGGGGAGGCGGCGCGCCCCCTGTGCGCGGTGTGGGCATGCCCGCTGCGCCGGTTCCGCACGGACCGCCTCGCGCCCGGCGCCGACGGCTCGCGCAGCCGGCATCCGCGTCCCCGGACAGACCGGTGACCGCCTTCCTCACCTCGCTGGGCGGGAAGCTGGCGGAGCGGTGGCTCGCCGGGCTGATGCTGCCGGGTGTGGTGTTCGTGTGCGGGGTCGTGGCGGGAACCGGACTCGGCCACGGGCACGCGCTGGACCACGGTGCCCTGCGGGACACGGTGGACCGGTTCGCCGCCTCCCAGGCGGGCCGCTCCGGGGGCACGCTGCTGCTGCTCGCCGTCGCGACGATCGTGGCGGCGGTGGCCGTCTCGGCGTTCGTACGCGCCCTGGGGGAACTGGTGGCCCGGCTGTGGACCGGTCCGTGGGGCCGGGCCGGAGCGCCGCTGACCCGGCGACGCGTGCGCGCGTGGCGGGCGGCTGCCCGGCGCTACGAGGACGGGCTGCGCGCCAAGGCCCGCGTCCTGCTGGGCACCCGCGCCCCGGCGGCGCTGCCCGACACCGTGGCGCTGTCGGCGGCCCGGGACCGGATCGCGTTGACCGAACCACGGCTTCCCACCTGGATGGGGGACCGTGTGCTGGCCGTGGAGGAGCGCGTACGGACCGCCTACGACCTGGATCTGGCCACGGTGTGGCCACGCATCTGGCTGACCCTGGGCGAGGAGGTCCGCGCCCCGCTGAGCCTGGCGCAGGCGGACTTCACCGGCGCCGCCCGCTGCGCAGCCTGGGGGACGCTCTACCTCGGCCTCGGTATCTGGTGGTGGCCCGGCGCCCTGGTCGGCGCCGCCACATGGGCGGTCGCCTGGTGGCGGGGGCGGGCCGCGGTGGAGTGCCTGGCCCAGCTGGTGGAGTCCGTGGTCGACCTGCGGGTGGGTCAGCTCGCGCTCGCGCTCGGCCGCCAGGTGGCAGGACCGTTCACGCCCGCTGACGGTGCCTCGGTGACCCGCATCCTGCGCAAGGGCTACTGAAGCGGATCGCCCCCGCCGAATGCTCCGCCCAACCGGAGACCGGACGACTTTCCTACTTCGCCGCCAACCTCATCTGGCTCCAGCCCATCGGTGCCGACGCCCAACGGCTGGCCGCCCTCGCCCACAACCTCAAGCACCGGGCAGGACCGCAGAAACCGCCCCACGTGTCGCGGCTACAAGGACTCCTTGCGTGACGACAGGCGGCCACTGCCTCAGTTGCGCCTACAAGAGCGGGTTGTCGGATGTCTGGCTGTGTTGCGCGCTTACGAGCTCGTGCATGGTTGGGATGAAGGCGTGTTGATGTTGCGGTCGGCGTCTTGATCATGCGGCCAGTACGGGCAGTGCGAGTGCTTTCGTGTGGTGGGTTGCTTGTTGGTCGGTCAGGAGTCCGGCGAGGGCTCGGATGGTGTCGGGCAGGTTGTTTCGTCGGGTGTGGTGTCGGCGAGGGCTCTCCAGTTCTTGAGGTGGGCGATGCCGTGTTCGACGGGGACTCTGGCTGAGGAGTGGGCGAAGCGTGCGGCTTCGTGGTGTGCCATCAGCCATTGCAGGTGTTCGAGGTGTTTGCCTCGGCGTTTGCGTGGTGGGGTGACGACCTGGCCGTAGGTTCGCGCGGCGAGGCCCTGGTAGCCGGCGTCGGCGAGGATCTGCAGGCCGATGGTGTCGGCCAGCAGGTCGACCAGGCCGGCGTCACGGGCTTGGGTGATGTCGGCGACGGAGCCGGCCCGGACCTCACCGCAGAACAGGGGGCGGCCGCGCTCATCAGTGACGACGAGGGATTTCATGGCGTTGATGCGGCTCTTGCCGGAGATGAACCGGCTGCGTCCGCCGCGGTGTGCGCTCGGGCGTCTGACCCTGATCTCGGTGGCGTCCATCATCGCGGTCTGGCCGGTGGCGCCGAGATGAGCGATCACATCGGCAAGCGTGCGAAGTCGCAAGCCACCCTCAACGCGACATCCGCGGTCGGCGAGGAGGGGCCGGATCTGACCGACGGCACGGGTAATGGTCGACCGGTCCACCTGAAACCAGCAGGCCAGCACGTCGTGGGTAACGCCGTGCCTCAGGTGCACGAGCGTGGCCAGGAGCCGGTGGACGAAGACAGCTTGTACTTCGCGCCCGCTCCGACCGCACGCCGACGCGGTCGGTCGAGTAGCTCAGCATCCCTGCGGGCCTGCCAGATCGGTCCCAACTCCGCGACCAGGTCGGCAATCACAGCCGTTGAAAGGCCCGTGACCCGACGCTCCGACATGATCAACCCACGTGCCTGCATCCCCACCACGAACGGCCTAACGAGCTGGCAGGGCCAACGTCACCGCTAACCATGCACGAGCTCGTAAGGAGGAGGCGGCATGACCGCGACCCACCACGCACCCGCCACGGCCCCGGTGAGCACGACGCGCGGCAGTGGTTCCAAGCTGAGCTGGGCGTTCGCCGACTCCTGGACGATGACCCGGCGCGAGCTGGCGCACTGGGCGCGCCAGCCCGTACAGGTGGTCGTCGGGCTGGTCTTCCCGGTGATGATGCTGCTGATGTTCGGCTTCCTGATCGGCGGCGGCAAGGGCGTCGAGGGGGACTTCACGTCCTACCTGGTGCCCGGCATGCTCACCATGACCATGGCCTTCGGCCTTGAGACGACCATGCTGTCGGTCACGCAGGACCTCGGCAAGGGCGTCATCGACCGGTTCCGCCCGCGGCCGGACGCCTGGGCATGGCGCCCGCTGCCCGACGGCCGTGCCGAGGTCTCGCTGCGCCTGCTGGGCCGGGTGGACCGGGGAGCCTTGCTCAGCGCGCTGCGTTCGCGCATGGGTCCCTCGGTCCTCCTGCGAGCCCGCAACGCCACCACCGGGGCACTGCCACGGCTGGCCGGGGAACTGCCGGACGAGTCAGCGACGTTGTTCGTCCTCGGCCCCGAGCAGCACCAGCTCACGGTCGTCTCCCGGCACCCCGAGGCGTACGGCGCGAGCGCCGGGCCCTTCGTACGCCGCGTGGTGGCGGCGTACCACGCCCACCGCACGGGCCATCCCGGAGCCGCCGGGCCCCGTGCCCGCCGGCTCCGGGACGGAACCGCTCGGCCCGGTCGGTGCGCGCTTCACACTCCCGGGCCTCACGGTCCTCACCCCGCCGGGTCCCGCGTCGGCTGAGTAGGGGCGGCGGTGCCGGATGCGGCCCCGGCGGCCGTCGCACCCGGCACGTCGGCGTCCGCATGCCCGGCCCTGACAGTCAGCGACCGGACGTCCTTGCTGCACAGTGCCGCAACGGTGACGGAGACCACCAGGCACACGCCGCCCAGCAGCGTCGCGCGCGACCCGAAGCGCTCGGAGAGGGCGCCTGCCGACATCTCACCCACGGGCAGGGCGAGGATCGAGCCGAGCATGTCGTACGAGTAGACCCGCGCCAGCCGGCCGGGCGGAACGTTTTCCTGGAGAGACACGTCCCAGGCGACGCCGAACTGCTCCAGTGCGAGGCCGTTGACGAACATCGCCAGCACCAGCAGCGCCAGGGGCTCCGTCTCGGCCAGCGTGATCAGTGGCAGGGCGTCGAGTGCCACCACCGCCACGCCGATGCGCAGGGCGTGCCGGGAGCGGGAACGGCCCTCCAGGAATCCGCCGATGAGCGCACCGGCCATCTGCGTGGCCAGCACCAGCCCCCAGGCGGTGCGTCCGTACGTACTGTTGGCGATGGTCGGCCCGAGCACCTGGATGCCGCCCGCGGCCACGGCGTTGACCACGAAGAACTGGAGCACCACCACCCACACCCACGTGCGTGCGGTGAACTCGGCCCAGCCTTCCCGGAGTTCGCGCAGCGGCTGGGAGGGTGCGTCCGGCGCCCGCTTCGTCCGGGGCACCCGCACGCCGTGATAGGCGAGGGCGGCGGCCGCGAACACGACGGCGTTGGCGGCCATGCCCCAGCCGGGGCCGAACACGGATGTGATCATGCCGCCGAAGGAGGCACCGACGATCATGCCGGTGTTCACGCCCATGCGGCTCAGGGCGTTGGCGGCACGCAGCTCCCCGGCTGGAACGGTCTGGGGGACCAGCGAGGCCGAGGCGGGCGTCGACACGGCCGCCACCGCGCCGTTGACCACGCTCAGCAGGATGAGCACCCCGAGCGAGGCGGAGTCGGTGAGCAGCACCACCGCGACCACCGCCTGCACCGTCGCGGCCGACAGGCTGGAACCCTGCAGGATGAGCGCCCGCGGCACCCAGTCGGCGAGGACGCCGCCGAAGAGGACGAGGAGGACGTTGGCGACCGACCGGGAGCCGACGACGATCCCGACGTCGAGCGGAGCCGGTCATGTCCAGGACGGCGAAGGCCAGGGCGATGGGCGCCATGGAGTTGGCCCAGTGCGTCAGCGTGCGGCCGAACACCAGGTTGCGAAAGCTCCGGTGGCGTAAGGACGCCAGAACGGAAGCTCTCTCAGTTCGCTCGGTCACTCTGAGGTCCCGTCACGGGTCATTCCGAACAGCATGAGCGTCGCGCTGGCACGTACGGTCCCCGGTGTGCCTCGCGGTCGGGCCTCGTCGTGCAGGAGCACCCCCAGCTCCCGGGCAAGCTCCCGCACCCGCTCCCAGGCCTCGGGGGGCAGCCACACCTCGGCGTCGGAGAACGCCCCCGGCGCCCCGGCCACCCGCTCCCGGCTGCGGCGCTGCAGTTCCTCGGCGACGGCGGAGGCCAGAACCGTGTAGTCGTCGAGCGATCCGCCGGAGACGGACTCCCCACTCGCCGGATTGTGGCGGTACCGCTTGGCCCGGCCGCCGCGCAGGGAGGCCTCCTCGACCATCTCCAGCAGGCCGGCGGCCAGCAGATGCCGCATGTGGTAGCTGACATTCGCCTGCGACTCGCCCAACTCGCGCGCGGCCTCACTGGCGCTCATGGCACGCGCCGTGAGCAAGGACAGCAGGCGCAGGCGCAGCGGATGAGCCAGCGCCCGCAGACCACTGAGCTCCGTGCGTCTCTCGGCAGCGGACATGCCCACGAGTATTCGGCCCCGGCCGGTAGACTGTCAAACACTTCTTTTGGGGTTTCGCGGTCTTCAACGAAACCACCGGCCCGCTGCGGGCCCGAGACGTCTGCGAAGCCCTTACTGCTTCCTGGTGAGGCTGCGGGTCAGCCGACGACCACGGTGACCAGCGGCCCTTCCCCAGCCTCATCCAGATAGGGGCATTACCTCGCGAACCGCCCTCTAAGGGCTCCACGCGATCCCAACTCATTGAAGCCAAAAGCAACTTGCAGAAGATGGCCGTGTCCATCCCGCTGACCGACGACGAGCAGGCAGCCGTCGAGGACGGCCAAGCGGCCCTGGACCGGCTACTCGACCGCCTCGCCGACACACCCACTCCGGCCGGCCCGACACCACGCGACCTGGACCTGCCGGCGACAGCCCGTCTTCTGCCACTCGTAGACGTCCGACAGGGCGGGGCAGGCACCGCACCGCGCTGATATCGGAGTGCGCACAGGCCCAAGAAAGTGTCACAGTCACTGCCGTGACCTTGATAAACGTGCTCGTCGACTTCGCCCGAACCGGCCGGATCGGCCCTCTTCACTGCGGAATGCCCCTGACCGAGGCTGAAGACCTTCTCGGCCCGGGGCGCCCGCACCCCGCCCACATCATGAAGGGGCCCGATATCGACGGCTACCCCTACTCCTGGAACGGGCTGCGACTGGTGGTCACGCAGCGTGCCGTCAGTGGCATCTGGATCAACCTCTGGCCTGGTTCGACCGCCAAACTCCCACCGCTCGTCCTGCCCGATTCCGAGTCATTCGAGGCCACCGTGCTCCGCGAGGAACTGGTCACTGCCCTCGACACCGCCGGCTGCCACCACGAGGTCAACCCTGTCCTGACCTTCGGCGAGCAGTCGAGCATCCTCACCCAGCCGGCCGAGGTCTGCGCTGTGTTTAGCCTGCCTGGCCGGGACCACCACGTTCCGCACTACCTCGACGTGATGCACAAGCACACGGCTTGACATCGCTGATTCCACAGAATGATCCTGTTGACGTGTCCTTCGACGACGCCCGAGTTCCACGGCAGGGTGAGGCCGGCAGTGACCGCGTCGCGGTCTCGGTCGATGCCGACCGCGAGAGTGTGGAGGCTGGGCAGGTCGTCCTGGCGGACGGCATCGAGCCATTCTGTGAGCCATTCGCCCTGGCGCTCGGTGAGCATCTGGGCGAAGGACCGGACGTGACCGGTCAGGGCCTCGAGTTCGGCGCAGTTGGCCAGGACGGCCTTGAGCCGGAGCTGTTCGACCTCGGTGGGGGATTCCGGGCGGCTGAAAATCCACCTGGCCACCACGCGGGGTGCCGGCGGCTGTGCGTACGCACCGAAAGTCCGGTCCGGTGCGCGAGCCGGCCAATGGTGAGCACGTCGGGGCGTTCGTCGTCCATGAATAGGATCCTGAACCCTCCGGCGGCTGGAGACTCAAGCGCCTCAGTATCCGCGGACCCCGGCTTCTTCGAGGGCCCCTGCCCCCGCGTGCGCCGACACATCGCCAGCAGCCTCGTCGTCGGAGGCATAACACCGCTCCGGCACACCCGTCCTGCACTCGACTCACTCCACCGTCACGCCGGTGAGCGCCGTCACCCTGTAGTTGCAAACAGTCCGCGTGGGCAGTCAGGAACCTGTCCCGAGGACGCCGTCGGAGGCCACGGGAATCGGGCACGCGGTCACGTGAGGGCACTATCGAAGAGCCGCGAGCGAACGAATTCCAGGATGTCCTCGTGCTGCTCCGCCAAGTAGAAGTGGCCACCGGGGAACACCGTCAGGTCGAACCCGGCCTCGGTGTGCTCCTTCCAATGGTGCAGCTCGCTCACGTCGACCCATGCGTCGGAGAACCCCGTCAGGGCGTGCACGGGGCTGGTGAGGATCGGCCCGGGGGCGTACCGGTATGTCTCCGCCGCCTGGTAGTCGCTGCGGATCGCGGGCAGAACCATGTCCATCAACTCCGCGTCACCGAAGACCTGCGCGCCTGTTCCGTCCAGGGCCCCGATGTCGGCGACTATCTCCTCGTCGGAGAGCAGGTGCAGCCCGTCGTCCGCATTGCGGTGCGGGGCGCGCCGTCCGGAGACGAAGAGCGCCTTGGCTGGCCGTCCGGCGTCTTGGAGCCTGCGTGCGACCTCATAGGCGAGCGTTGACCCCATGCTGTGCCCGAACAGCGCGTACGGCTTGTCAGTGAAAGGAACCAGGGAATCTGCCGCCTTGTTCGCCAGTTGTGTCATATCGGGGACATTCGGCTCCGAGCGGCGGTCCTGGCGCCCCGGGTACTGCATCGCCAGCACTTCCGCGCGCGGCGCCAGGCCCCGCGACACCGGAAAGAAGAAGCTGGCAGAGCCACCCGCGTGCGGGAAACAAATCAGTCGCACTTCCGCCTCAGGGGACGAGTGGAACCGTCTAATCCACGCCGCACCATCATCGTTGCTACCGCTCATTCCCGCCCTTGCCCGCTTGCCTTGCCTGGTCAAATTCATTGAGTTCCTGATCTGCAACAGTGCAGGAGAACTCCGCCGATCTCAACCCCCCTACACTCCAGGCGCTCCAGCCGCCAGTGAACGCCCTAGAGGTCGTCTTCAAAGGTCAGATCCAGAGCAGGATTGAGGCGATGGTGACGGCCGCCTGGTAGGACTCGCGGGTTTTGTCATAGCGGGTGGCCAGTCCGCGCCACTGCTTGAGGCGGTTGAAGCAGCGCTCGACGACGTTGCGACGGCGGTAGATGCACCGGTCGAAGCCGGGCGGCCGTCCGCCGCGTGTGCCGCGGTTCAGCCGGCCCAGGATCTGGTCGGCGCGTTCGGGGATTGTGTGCGGGATGCCGCGTCGTCGCAGGTAGGCGCGGATCTTTCGAGAGCTGTAGCCCTTGTCGGCGACCACACGGTCGGGCCGGGAGCGTGGACGCCCGGGCCCGACTCTGGGCACGCTGATCGAGTCCATCACCTTCTCGAGGCGGGTGCAGTCGTTGGCGTTGCCGCCCGACAGGACGAATCCGAGAGGGCGGCCGCGCCCGTCGCAGGCCAGGTGGACTTTCGTGCTCAGTCCACCACGGGATCGGCCGAGGGCGTGATCACCCGCTTCGTCCCTGTCAACCGCCCCCTTTTGCCGCGCGGCATGCTGGTGCGCCCGAACGATGGTGGAGTCGACCGACACCAGCCAGTCGATGTCCCCGGCCGCGTCCTTCTCCGCCTGAACGGCCCGCAGCATGCGCGAGAACGTCCCGTCCAGTGCCCACCTGCGAAAACGCGTGTACAAGGTCTGCCAGGAGCCATAACGTTCCGGCACATCACGCCAGGCTGATCCGGTCCGCAGCTTCCACACGATGCCGTTCAGTACCAGCCGGTCGTCCGAACGAGGCCGCCCCGCAGTCCCCGAACTCGGCAGCAACCGCGACAACACAGCCCACTCGGCATCGGACAGTTCATGACGACGCACCATGACAAGCATGATTCCTCATCACCTGATCACCTTTGAAGACGATCTCTAGGGGGAAGCGAAGTTAGGGGTACTTCCTCTCCGCGGCAGCCCCTACGGTCGCCGGTAGATGCGCACTCAATTCCTTCTCCTGCTCCTTTCCTTGAGGTATCCCACGTGAAAGACATAGTGAGCGCCGTCCTTTCCGGCGCTGCGACGTGTGAAGATTTCGCCAACCTGAGGGTTCCGGAGACCTATCGGGGCGTCGTGATCCGCAGAGAGGAGGCGGAGATGTTCGAAGGCATGCAGTCCGCGGACAAGGACCCGCGGAAGTCGCTGCACGTCGACGAAGTCCCGGTGCCGGAACTCGGGCCCGGCGAGGCATTGGTGGCCGTCATGGCCTCCTCCGTGAACTACAACTCGGTGTGGAGCTCCATCTTCGAGCCACTGCCGACCTTCGGATTTCTCGAGCGCTACGGCAGGCTGAGCGCGCTGACCAAGCGCCACGACCTGCCGTACCACGTCATCGGCTCCGACCTCGCGGGCGTCGTCCTGCGGACCGGACCCGGCGTCAACGCCTGGAACCCGGGCGACGAGGTCGTCGCGCACTGCCTCTCGGTCGAGCTGGAGTCGAGCGACGGCCACAACGACACGATGCTCGACCCCGAGCAGCGGATCTGGGGCTTCGAGACCAACTTCGGCGGCCTCGCCGAGATCGCCCTGGTCAAGTCGAACCAGCTGATGCCCAAGCCGGACCACCTGAGCTGGGAGGAGGCGGCCGCCCCGGGCCTGGTCAACTCCACCGCCTACCGGCAGCTCGTCTCCCGCAACGGCGCCGGCATGAAGCAGGGCGACAACGTGCTGATCTGGGGCGCCAGCGGCGGCCTCGGCTCCTACGCCACCCAGTTCGCGCTGGCCGGCGGCGCCACCCCGATCTGCGTGGTCTCCTCCCCCGAGAAGGCGGAGATCTGCCGGAACATGGGCGCCGAGGCGGTCATCGACCGCAACGCCGAGGGCTACAAGTTCTGGAAGGACGAGCGGACCCAGGACCCGAAGGAGTGGAAGCGCTTCGGCAAGCGCATCCGCGAGTTCACCGGCGGCGAGGACATCGACATCGTCTTCGAGCACCCCGGCCGCGAGACCTTCGGCGCCTCCGTCTTCGTCACCCGCAAGGGCGGCACCATCACCACCTGCGCCTCCACCTCGGGCTACATGCACGAGTACGACAACCGCTACCTGTGGATGTCGCTGAAGCGCATCATCGGCTCCCACTTCGCCAACTACCGCGAGGCCTGGGAGGCCAACCGCCTCATCGCCAAGGGAAAGATCCACCCGACCCTGTCGAAGGTCTACTCCCTGGAGGAGACCGGGCAGGCCGCCTACGACGTGCACCGCAACCTCCACCAGGGCAAGGTCGGCGTGCTCGCGCTGGCCCCCGAGGAGGGCCTCGGTGTGCGGAACCACGAGATGCGTGCCCAGCACCTCGACGCCATCAACCGCTACCGCCTCGCGGCAAGCTGACAGAGGCAAAGGGACGCAAGACATGGCCCGGAAAACAACCGTGGTGGGAGTCGTCGGTCTCGGTTCCGTGGGGGAACCCATGCTCCGATTCCTGAACGCAGCAGGCCACGACGTCGTCGGGGTGGACCGCGAACTCGACGTGGTGGCGGCGGTCGATCAGCGCATCAAGGCAGCGCCGACCGCTGCGGTGCATAGCACAGGAGAAGCAGTTGACCATGGCGCGTACACGCTCACCAACGACACCGCAGCCCTAGGCTCGACCGACCTGGTGATCGAGGCCGTGTCCGAGGACTTGGAGGTCAAGTCCCATGTGTTGCGCCGCCTCAACAGCGTCTGCCCGGATCGTACGGTCCTGGTGAGCGTCACCGCCTCGCTCCCCCTGGAACGCCTCGCCATCGCGTCGGGTCGCCCGGGACGCACCTTGGGGCTGCGGATGCTGCGTCCCGTGCCTGCCGGTGCAGCCACCGAGGCGGTGCCCACCTCCATGAGCGAGCGCGGAGCTCTGGCCGTCCTGGAGGAGTTGCTCATGGAGGCCGGCCTGACACAGGACTCCCTGAGCGCCCGTGGGGGGCTCGCGGCGACCGACTTGGTGTACGCGTCCCTCAACCGTGCCGTCGCCATGGTCGAGCAGGGGTACGCCGGCCGGAAGGCTGTCGACACCGCGATGCGCCTGGGCTGCGGGCTGCCTGTGGGGCCGTTCGAGCTGCTCGACGAGGTTGGCCTGGACACCGTTCACGCGGTTCTGTCCGACCTGCACTCGCGCACCGGAGACGCCGGGTTCCGGCCCGCGCCGCTGCTCACGTCGAGGGTGCGGGGCGGCGCCCTCGGCCGGAAGAGCGGCCAGGGCTTCTACCGCTACGACGAGGACGGCAGCCGCCTCGACGTGCCCACCGGATCCGGTGGAGCCGTCGGAGCTGCCAGAGGCCTCGGCTCCCCGGAAGCTTTGAAGGACGGACCGGGTGTGACCGTCGGGCGGGTGGGTGTGGTCGGGTCCGGCACCATGGCCAGAGGCATCGCCGAGTGCACCGTGCTGGCCGGAGTGCCCGCCACCCTGGTGGCCCGCTCCCCCGAGAAGGCTCGGCTCGCCGTGGATGCCGTCGAGGCCTCTCTGACCAGGTCAGTACGCCGAGGCAGAGTCCACCCTGATGACAGGGCTCGTGCCCTCAGGCTGCTCCAAGTCAACGACGCTCTCGCGGCGTTGAGTGACTGCGACCTGGTCATCGAAGCCAGCGCCGAGGACCTCGTCGTCAAGCGGTCCCTGTTCGCCGCTCTCGGCTCCGTGTGCCGCCCGGGCACCCTGCTCGCCACCACCACGTCCAGTCTGTCGGTGGAGAGCTGCACCGAGACGGCCGGCCGTGGCAGCGACGCCCTGGGCCTGCACTTCTTCAACCCGGCTCCGGTCATGCATCTGGTCGAGGCCGTCCGCACCCCGGCGACCAGCGACCACAGCATGGCGGTCGCCCGTGCCTTCTGTGCCCGGCTCGACAAGACGGTGGTGGAGTGCGCGGACCGTGCGGGCTTCATCGTCAACCACCTGCTGTTCCCCTATCTGGCGGATGCCATCCGCATGTTGGACCAGGGGGGTGTCGGCATCGAGGAGATCGACACGGCAGTTCAGCAAGGCTTCGGCTACCCCATGGGGCCCTTCACCCTGCTCGACAGCATAGGCTTGGACGTATCCCTCGCCATCCTGCGGAGACTGAACCAGGAGTTTCCGGGGATGGGCTGTGAACCTCCCCTGGCGCTTGAGCAGCTGGTGGCTCAGGGCTGCCTCGGCCGGAAGGCCGGTCGGGGGTTCACCCGGCCGGTCAGGGGTTGACCCCTGCCGGTCAGGGCCTGACGCCGGTTCGGTCCGCGAGGACCTGCGGCAGGTCCCGTCGTCCTCGTACACCCAGTTTGTGATAAATGCGTGTGAGATGCTGCTCGACAGTGCTGGGCGTGATGACGAGCCGTTCAGCGATGTCGCGGTTTGTCAGCCCGTCCGAGGCCATGAGGGCGACGCAGTGCTCGGCCCGGGTGAGCCCGTCTCCAGTTGCTCGCTCGGGCCCGGGGGCCGGTGACGAGGACATGGGCGAACGCACGGCCTGGTCCGGGACCCGATCCGTGGGCTGGTCCAGGGAGGCTGAAGCCCGGTTCCGATCGAGAGAGTCGACCCGCTTAAGGAGCGCCAGCGAACGGGAGCGCAGCCAGCTGCTCCCCGGGGCCGGCTCGGCCAGCTCCGCCGTGAGGAGCGCGCGGGCTCGGCCAGGGCTGTCGACCTCGATCAGCACCTCGGCCGCGTATACCCGCCAGGCCGTGAACACGGAGACGTCGAGTTTCCAGGCGGCCATCAGGTCCCGGCAGGCGTAGAAATCACCGAGAGCCGCCTGATACCGGCCGACGGACAGGTGGTGGCGTCCCCGCGCCTGGAGGTAGTGCAGGCCGGGCAGGGTCTGGAACATCACAGGGGGCACGGGGACGCGGAAGCACTCGGCTGAGGCGTCGCTGTCGCCGAGCTCGGCGCAGGCCAGGACCTTGGCGGACAGTGGCAGTCCGAGCGCGACGCCCCATGCCTGGGGCGGGACCAGCGTCAGCGCCTCGTCCGCACGCTCCCGCGCCAGTTCGAAGTTCCCCAGCCAGCTCTCGACCGTCGCGCTGGCCGCGGCGAAAATCGCGCGGGTCAGCGGGGTGCGCGGACTGGCCCCGCGGACGAGTAGTTCGCACCACTCGGCTGCCCGGTCCAGCCGGGCAGCCCGGATGAGCGAGACGAGAGCGGCCATGGCAGGGGCCACCGGCGGGTCGTGCAGAACCACGCCCTCGAGGAGCCGCTCGGCGGCGTCGAGCGCCCCGCCGGTCGGCCCCTGCGAGAGCAACGACGACAGCACGAGGGCGCCGTCGGAGTGAGGGTCCACGGCCACGACCCCGCCGCCGAGACCGGTTCGTTCGTCGGGCGCCGCCGCGTGCTCGTGAGCCCCGAGCACCGGGTAGAAGTAGGCGAACCAGACATGCATGGTGTCGAGCCGCACCCGGAGTTCGCCAGACAGCTCGTCCCGTGAGCCGTCCAGATCGGTCAAGATGGCAGCGGCCTCCTCGGGCCGGCCGAGCCAGAGCAGATAGGTGATCAGAGTCATGCTCTGACCGTGGCTCAGGCGACCGTTGACGTGGTCGTCCATGAGATCGGTGAGGTAACGCCGCACCGCGCCGGGGTCGGTCTCCCACTCCGCCTGGGCGAGTTCGACGCGGATCTCCGCCCGCTGCCGCGCGCTGGTACTTATGTCGTACGCCCTCCGCAGCCAGGTCGCGGCCCCATTCGCGTCGTGGTCGGCGAGGGCCTGGGCCGCGGCCTCCCGCAGCACGGCGATGGTCCAGGGGTCCTCGGCGGGCGCGGCGACAATGTGCTGGGCCACCCGGCCCGCCGCGGCGCCGCTCTCGTGCAGTACCCGGGCCGCCGTGCGGTGGAGGGCCGCGCGCTCCGCCGGCGCTGTGCCTTCCAGTACCGTGGTGCGGGCCGCCTCGATCCGGAACTGACCCGCCTCGGTGAGGCCGACGCCTTCGAGCGCGGACATCGCGGGGGCGGTGCGCAGCTGGAGGATCCGGTCGAGGCAGTCCTGCGTAGCCGACGCACCGAGGACGGCGAGGGCACGGGCGACTCGCAGCGCGTCGGGGTCGAGCTGGTCGAGGACGTATTGGACGGCGAGTCGGAAGAGTTCGCCGCCCACCAGAGCCTCGGTGAGCTGCTCGGCGGAGCGATCCCACAGCAGCGCCTGCAGGAACAGGGGGCTCCCCCCTGAGGCCTGGCGCAGGGCGGGGGCCATACGAGCGGTGCGGTCGTCGCCGAGGTGCTCGGCGATCAGGCTCTCGGTGCACTCCGTACATAGGGGGGAGAGGCGGATCAGGGTGCACTCGGGGATGCGCAGACAGTCGGCAGTCAGGGCGGAGCTGCCCTGCCTGCCGCCGTCGGCGCGCTCACCGAGCACAACGAGGACGCGCAGGGCGCCCACCCTGCGCATGAGGTGCTGAAGGCACTGCAGCGAGGCTGCGTCGATGTCGTGGGCGTCATCGACGGTCAGGATCACGGGAGCCCGCTGTGTGAGGAGGGCGAGATGGCGGTAGAGGCTGTCGGCCGCCTTGGCGGTGACCGGGGCTGGGACCTCGGCCAGTTCGGAGAGCGTCTCGGCCTGCCCGGGCGGGAGTGGCACGGTCGCGAAGAGCTGGCTGATGACACCGAGAGGGAGGTCGCGCTCCGCCGCGGAGGCGACCGCGGTCAGGACGACCGCTCCGGAGTCCTCGCCGAGCTCCTGTGCATGGCGGATCAGAGAGGTCTTGCCCATTCCTGGCGCCCCGGTCACGAGCGCGGCACGGCCCGCACCTTCCCCTACCTGCGAGAACAGGCTACCGATGACGTGTCGCGCCCGACATCGCTCCACCATGTTCATCGCCGCTTCTCCCCAGGCAGTCGACTCTCACCCAGCCCATGCACGGGCCGGGTAAATCAAAGCATGTCCTGGGTCTGGACCTGATGGAAAGACCGGACCGATGCGACGTACCCCCGACGGCGGTGGTCACAGAGTCCTGGGCCGGGTGGCCGGCAGCCCGAACAAGGACCGCCCCGACCTGCGCGGCTTACTGCGACGGTCCACCACCTGCTTCGCTTCCCTGGGCATCACGGTCGAACACGTCCTGACCGGCAACGCCTGCGCATACAGCAAGAACACCTGGCGCAGCACCTGCGGCTACCCGGGCATCCCCCCGCCGGACACGGCCCTGGCGCCCGACCGACCGCAAGGTCGAACGCCTCCACCGCACCCCCTATGTCTCAGTCATTTCAGCCACCACACATGCCGATATCGGTCACCCCCCTAAAATCCAGGATCGACAATTCCCAACCCCCCTACGTCTACCCCCTCAACAGTCGTCGGAAATAATGACGGACGGGTAACCCACAACCTGAATAGGTTATGGGCACCGTCACTTGCGGCCTACTGGACCGTTGGCTAGCGTGCGGCCGTATGTGGAACACGATGGACGTCTGGGTGACCGGCCTTGGTGCGATGACACCGCTGGGAGTCGACGCGAATGACACCTGGGTCGCAATGCAGGGCGGCGAGAACGGAATTGGCGTACTCAAAGAGAGCTGGGCCGAGGAACTTCCGGTCCGTATCGCTGCCCAGCTGACCGAAGACCCAGCCGATTCGATGAAGCGGACGGAGGCCCGCAAGCTCGACAGGTCCGAGCAGATCGCGCTCGTCACCGCGCGGGAGGCATGGGCGGACGCCGGTGCCCCCGAGGTCGACCCGGAACGGGTCGCGGTCGTCCTGGGAACGGGCATCGGTGGCGTCACCTCGCTGCTGGGGCAGAACCACATCCTGGAGACGTCGGGGCCGCGCCGCGTCTCCCCGCACACGGTACCGATGCTGATGGCCAACGGACCTGCCGCGTGGGTCAGCATGGACCTGAACGCACAGGGCGGTGCGCACGCCCCGGTCAGCGCCTGTGCCTCGGGCGCGGAGGCCATCGCGCTCGGCCTCGACCTGATCAGGGCCGGCCGCGTGGACGTCGTCGTGGCGGGCGGCGTCGAAGCCAGCGTGCACGCCCTGCCGCTGACCGCCTTCGCCCAGATGATGGCGCTGTCCACCAGCAACGACGCCCCCGAGACCGCTTCTCGTCCGTTCGACAAGCGTCGCAACGGATTCGTGCTTGGCGAAGGCGGGGCCGCCGTCGTCCTGGAGCGCGCCGACCACGCCCGGGCCCGTGGCTCCCGCGCGCACGGCAGGCTCTTGGGTACGGGCATCAGCTCAAGTGCCAGCCACATCACAGCTTCCGACCTACCGGGCCAGGTCAGGGCGATGTCCCAGTCGCTGCGTGACGCCGGGCTGAGCGGGACGGACGTGGGGGTCGTGCACGCCCATGCCACGTCGACACCGCAGGGCGACGTGGCGGAGGCCCAGGCCATCGCGCAGGCCGTCGGTACCCACCCAGTGGTGACGGCGACGAAGTCCATGACAGGCCACCTGCTGGGGGCATCCGGTGCCCTTGGCGCTATGGCCGCCATCCTGGCGCTGCGAGACGGCAGCGTCCCGCCGACGCGCAACCTCACTGAGCAGGACCCCGAGGTCGCACTCGACGTGGCCGCCGGCTCGGCACGCTCTGGGCAGTGGCAGTGCGCGCTCTCGAACTCCTTCGGCTTCGGCGGCCACAACGTCTCGCTGGTCTTCGGGCGTGCCTGAGCACCGACGCGCCAACTAGTTGTATTGACCCGGAGCGTTGTTGACGCGGCTGATCGGAGGTTGGCCTCCGAGTGCGGTGTGGCAGCGGTGGTGGTTGTAGGTGTGGAGGAAGTCTGACAGGGCCGTTGTCCGCTCGTGGTTGGAGGTGTAGGGCCGCAGGTAGGCCCACTCGTCCAGGAGTGTCCGGTTGAAGCGTTCGACCTTGCCGTTCGTCTGCGGCCGGTAGGGGCGGATCTTCTTGTGGGCGATACCGGCTGCGGCGAGGGTCTGGGTGAAGAGCCTGGCCTTGTAGCAGGCGCCGTTGTCGGTCAGGACGCGCTCGACCCTCACGCCGTGAGCGGCGAAGAAGGCGTTCGCCCGCTGCCAGAAGGCGATCGCGGTGTCCTTGCGCTCGTCGGCAAGGACCTCGCTGTAGGCCAGACGGGAGTGGTCGTCGACGGCGGAGTGGATGTAGCTGTAGCCGATCACCGGCTTGTAGCTCCTGCGCTCGCTGGTGGTGGCCTGGCGGTTGCGGTCGCCGGCTGTTCTGCCGACGGTGCGCCAGCCGCCGCCGTCGGGGATGTTGCCGAGCTTCTTGATGTCGACGTGGACCAGTTCGCCGGGCCGGTCGCGTTCGTAGCGGCGGATGGGCTCGCCGGTGGGCCGGTCGAGCCAGGCCAGGCGGCTCAGGCCGTGCCGGGCAAGGACGCGGTGCACGGTCGAGGCGGGCACGCCGAGGATGGGGCCGATCCGGGCCGGGCCGAGTTTCCGGTCGGCTCGAAGCCGGCAGACGCGTGCTTCGACGGCGGCGGAGGTGCGGTGCGGGGTGGTGCGGGGCCGGCTGGAGCGGTCGGTCAGGCCCGCGTCCCCTTCGGTCCTCCAGCGTCGGACCCATTTGTGGGCCGTGGGCCGGGATATACCCATCTCCGCAGCGACGTGCGCCACGGGACGGCCCGCCAGGACTCGTTCGACCAGCAGCCGCCTGCCGTGAACGGTCAGCCGGGCATTACGGTGGGACACGAAGACCTCCGTGTGCGGTGTGGAGCCTAGACACCTCCACCACACCGGAGGTCTTCGCCATGATCAAGACCAATCGGCGTTAACAACGCTCGTGATCAATACAACTAGAGCGTGCCTCTTTGGTGAGTTGCCCGGTTGATCGGATATGCCTGTCTGGTTAGTGATCACCGATGCGATGTGGACCGGATCGAATGCTGGCCGATCCGGTCCGTGGACGAAGGTGGGCCGACCACCGCCGAACCCTGGAAGCCATCGCGTGGAAGTACCGCACCTGCTCACCTTGGCGTGACCTGGCGGAGGAACTCGGGTCCTTTCAGACCGCGCACAAACGCCTGATCAGGTGGGCCGTGGACGGCACATGGGAACAAATCCTCGCGGCGAATCTCGCTGTGGCGGATGCCGGTGGCGACGTGGGCTGGGCGGTCTCGGTGGACTCCACCGTCTGCCGCGCCCATCAGCATTCGGCCGGAGCCACGAAAAGAAGGGCTTCCGACCGGCCCAGATAGGTGGGGCGGCGCTGTCGGCAGGCCGCTGTCAGGGCCTCGGCAACCGGATCGGTCCGCAGATGATCGGCGGTTGCCCAGGAAGGCACCCCGGAATCGGGAATCGTGGTCACGTGCCGTCGTCCGCGGTGCCGGCCCTGCAGCCGAATGTCCGTCAACGCCGATCAAGCCCACTCTTCTCTGGGCGGCCCGCTGGGGCACCACCGAAAGCCGCGTACTCCAAGCCGTATGGGCCGTACTGCTCTACGGGGCCGGCGGCGCCCAAGGGCCGGCCCGAGTCCGCTTCGCGATCACCGCGTCCGGATGCGGCATCCCCCTCGAAGGAATCGAACGACTACCCGCGGCACCACGTACCACGCTGCCCCCGCACGTCGAAGTCGACCCCTGCTCCACACGACACCGGGCACGACGCCGGGACCCGCCAGGGGTGCGAGGACGGTCGGAGTACGCGTCCATACGCGTCAGCTGGGCCGAAGACCGACCGCCAGCGTCAGCTCCAGGACCCGGTCGGGCGATGCGAGATCCGGAAACAGCTCCCGCAGCTGCGCCATCCGGTACCGGACCGTCTGGGGATGGACGAACAAGGCCGCCGCCACCTCGTCCCGCCTGCCCTGATGCAGCAGCCACGCCCGCAACGTCCCCTCCAGCCGCCCCGCGGTCGCGGCAGGCAGGGCGCGCAACGGTGCGAGGGCTCGGGCACGCAGGTCCGCGAACGCGTCCGCGTCGGCGCTCAGCACCAGCTCGGGCAGGTGGCCCTCGGTGTCGCGGATGTCAGGAGAGAGGGAGCGCGCGCGCACGGCTCGTGCGTACGAGGCCGACGCATGAGTCCATGGCCGGGCCGGGCCGACCACCGCAGTGCGGCCGCTCAGCTGCCGCAAGAGGTGTGACCGGTCGGCATCGGGGACGAGCAGTACGCCGGTGGCGTCCGGCAGATCGTCCAGGACGAGGGTGCCCGGGTCGAGCGCGCGGTAGACGGGCCGGGCCTGGGCGGCAGGCAGCAGCACCGCCGTCAGGGAGTCCGGAGGCTGCCATCCGGCCCGCTGAGCAGAGACCAGCAGCGCGTCCGGGCTCACACCGGCGAGGAGATCACGGGCCAGGTGTTCCAGGTGGCGCTCGTGAGCCCTGCCCCAGGCGGCCAGCTGGTCGGCGTGGCCCGCGGCGCTCGCGGCGGAGAGCTCGTCGATATAGGCGAAGGTCAGCTCGGCGAACTTGGCGACCTCGGCGGCCGGCAGACCGGCGGACACGGCGCCCGCCGCCAGGCAGCGCCAAGCCACCCGCGCACCCACGCGGTAGGCGCTGAGCAGGGCGTCCATCGAGCGGCCGTCGCGCACCTCGCCACGGCCCAGTTCGTAAGCCGCGTCACCGCCGTCACCGCCCGCGGCGTTCCCGCTCGCGAGGTCCAGGTAATGCCCCAGGGCGGTGCGGACAGCCCGGCGAATGGTGACTCCCATGCGACCCGACAGGGCGTTGGCATAGGGAGGAACCTCGTCGATGATCGCCTGGACGACCTCGTCGGCGGTGGTCCTCAGCGCGGCCCGAAGCGCTGTGACCGTCGCCTCATCCAGGGCCATTTCGCTGGCCCTCTGGGTTACACGACTCACGTTCTTATTCCCTGCGAACAATTCTACCCACCAGATTCACGTCCTGCGGTCAGGACTTTACGCCCTGAGACGCAGCAAGCTGGAGCCATGACGAGTGCAGCCCTTCGCAGCAGGGCGTGGAAACTGCTGGAGATGGTCACGACGCCGCTGCTGCCGTCGGACTACCTCGACCTGGTCAACCCGCTGCGAGCGGGTGCTGACCTGCGTGGGCGCATCGAGGCCGTGCGGCCCGAGACGCGTGACGCCGCGACCGTCGTGATCAGGCCGGGACGGGGCTGGCGCGGCCACACCGCCGGTCAGTACGTGCGGATCGGGGTCGACGTCGACGGGGTACGCCTGTGGCGCGCCTACTCCATCACCTCGCCGACGAACCGCCAGGACGGCTGCGTCACGATCACCGTGAAGGCGATCCTGGACGGCAAGGTCAGCAACCACCTGGTCCGCAGAGCGAAACCGGGCACGCTGATCCAGCTCGACCAGGCGACCGGCGACTTCGTACTGCCGCAGGCCAAGCCCGCCAAGGTGCTCCTCCTGACTGCCGGAAGCGGCATCACGCCCGTGATGGGCATGCTGCGCGACACCGCCTTCGACGACGCCGTCATGATCCACTGCGCGCCCCAGCCGCAAGACGTGATCTTCCGCAGCGAGCTGCACGACCTGGCCGCGGCCGGGAAGCTGCGGCTCATCGAGGTGCACACCGCCACAGACGGCATGCTCGACATCGCCCGTCTCGACGAACTCGTGCCCGACTGGGCCGAGCGCGAGACCTGGGCATGCGGGCCCACGGGCCTGCTCGACGCCGCCCACGAGCACTGGAGCAGGCACGGCGTCCAAGAGCGCCTGCACACCGAACGCTTCCGCCCCGGCACCGTCGTGGCCGGCGACGGCGGCGAGGTCACGTTCAGCGCCACCGGCAAGACCGTCGACGCGGACGGCGCCACGCCGTTGCTGGACATCGGCGAGGAGGCCGGCGTGCTCATGCCCTCCGGGTGCCGTATGGGCATCTGCTTCGGCTGCGTCACCCCGCTCAGGGCCGGCTCCGTCCGCGACCTGCGCACCGGCGAGATCACCGCGGCCGAGCCGGGCGTCCTCATCCAGACCTGTGTGTCCGCCGCAGCGGGCCCCTGCGACATCGAACGGTAGGAACACATTGACCGCCATCGACCCCACCGCCCACCTGACGGCCGAACAGATCGAGGAACTCGGCCGTGAGCTGGACGCGATCCGCGACGAGGTGATCGCCGACCGCGGAGAGAAGGACGCCGCCTACATCCGCAGGGTGATTGCGGCACAGCGCAGACTCGAGCTGGTCAGCAGAGGCGTGCTGCTGTTCTCCATCTTCCCGCCGGCATGGCTGCTCGGCACCGCCGGGCTGTCCGTGGCGAAGATCATGGACAACATGGAGATCGGCCACAACGTCCTGCACGGCCAGTGGGACTGGATGCGGGACCCGAAGATCCACTCCACCACCTGGGAGTGGGACCACGTCTCGCCGTCCGACCAGTGGAAGCACTCGCACAACGAGCTGCATCACACGTACACCAACGTGATCGGCAAGGACAACGACCTCGGCTACGGCATCATGCGCGTCGACGAGGACCAGAAGTGGCACCCGTTCCACCTCGGTCAGCCGCTGTGGAACTTCCTCAACGCCTGCTTCTTCGAGTACGGCATCGCGGCGTACGACCTGGAGCTCGGCAAGAACCTGAACAGGCGGCGCCGCAAGAACCCGGAGTTCCGCGCACGCGCCAAGGCCGTGGGCCGCAAGATCCGCAAGCAGGTACTCAAGGACTACGTGATCCACCCGCTGCTGTCGGGCCCCTCGTTCCTCCCCACGCTCGCCGCGACGTTCACCGCGAACCTGGTCCGCAACATCTGGTCCCACTCCGTGATCATGTGCGGGCACTTCCCCGAAGGCGTACAGGTCTTCGAACGCCGGTCGATCAAGGGAGAAACACGCGGCCAGTGGTACCTGCGCCAGATGATGGGCTCAGCGAACATCAGCGGCAGCAAAGCCATGCACTTCATGACCGGCAACCTGTCCCACCAGATCGAGCACCACCTGTTCCCGGACCTGCCGAGCAACCGGTACGCCGAGGTCGCGGTGAAAGTGCACGCACTGTTCGAGAAATACGAACTGCAGTACGTCACCGGACCGCTCCCCAGACAAGTGCTCTCCGCGTGGCGCAAGGTCTTCCGGCTCTCCCTGCCGAACAAGAAACCCGACGTCAAAGCACCCAATCATGAGCAGAAACTCATCACCGCCTGACACCCACACACACCGGGCCCACTCCCCGAGCCCTCCGGCCGCAGGCTCCAGAACCACCCACCCACCGGCGCGGCCGGCCCCGGAGAGCGGCGAGCACCCCTCCCCCACGGGCCGGTCGCGCCTTCTGCTGATCACCCAGGACACAGGCAGAAGGCGAGGAGCCCGGCGGTGGAACCGACCAGAGCCCGCCCCCCCTGTCCCTGCCGCAGGACACTCCCCTGACGAAGACCCACGCCGCGCAGACCTCCTCCTCCCCCCCGTAGGCACCCCCCGCAGATGTCGACGCCCCGGCCCCATTACGCGGTCAGCAGCCGGCCGGTGCGTTTCTGACCATGGGAGGGTGGATCACCGGCCGGTCGTGCCGTCAATGAGCTCGCGAAGGATATCGGCGTGGCCGGCGTGCCTGCCGGTCTCCTCGATCAGGTGGGTGAGCGCCCAGCGGATGCTGGGAGCGGGACGGCCTGGCCGGGCTCTCGGGACCGGCGCGCTGAGATCCGCGCACCCGTCCAGAACGCCGTTCACACGCTTGACCGCGTCTCGGTAGCGGACGACGACACCGGCCACGCTGTCCGCCGGCGCGGCGCGGAACGTCGCCTGCCAATCGGCCACGTGCTCCCCGAGGAACACCGACCGCTCGACGTACGTCAGGTGATTGAGCAGACCGAGCAGGTTGGTACCGGACGGCACCGCGGCTGTGCGCACCTGCGGCTCCGGAGTACCGTCCACCTTCGTGACGATCGAGATCCGGAGATAGTCGAGAAAGCCACGCAGGACCTCGATCTCACTGCTCCCGGTCCAGGGCGGCGGAGTATCGCCACGGCCGTCGCGGCGTGTGGGGCTGGACACTGATGGTCACCTTCCCGTGAGGGCCTGACGCTGTGTCAGGTGGTGCGGCGGACGAGGAGGACATGGTCGGTGACCTCGGCAGTGCGCCCGCCCGGTCCCGTCGCGACCCGCCGGAGAACGTCAGCCCGCTCAACCGTCCACGTCTCCAGCGCCAGATCGATATCGGCGGCGACCTCCCGTGGGCTCGGGTACCGGGTGTCGGCGTCCTGGTTCCACGACCACGGCGCGGCCGAGCCGTGGTCGACCACCAGCAGCCGCCCGCCAGGGCGTAGTGCGCGCGCTGCCGAGCGCAGGGCGGATACTCGGTCCAGGTCGCAGGGGGTGTGCAGGTAATGGGCGACGATCAGGTCGAACCTGCCCGGCGGGAAGGACCTGTGCAGGTCGTGTTGCACGGCGGTGATGCGGTCGCCCCGGCGGTGTGAGCGTGAGAGGGCGGCGATCCGCTCGACCGCCACGGCCGAGATGTCGGTGGCGGTGACCTGCCACCCCTGGCCGGCGAGCCACAGTGCGTCGCCGCCATCGCCACATCCGAGGTCCAACGCGTCACCGGGCGGCAGGCCCGTCACCATCTCGGTGAGGCGGGCATTCGGCTGCGGGTCGCCGACTGCCGGTCGGGCCGCGTGGACGCCGTCCCAGAAGGCGACCGCATCGGTGGTGGTACTCATATCGGTAGCGCTCACCATGACTCCTTGGGTGGAAGGCGCTCAGTCTTGCCGGACCCATCAGCGAACGGCACGCAATCTTGCGGTAATGGCAAGATGACCGTATGGATCGCGAGACGGATGAAGTCGTGCTCGACGCGGTGGGGCCGCGGCTGCGTGCGTTGCGTCGTGCACGCGGCATCACCCTTGCCAACCTCGCGGCGACGACCGGCGTTTCGGAGAGCACCCTGTCCCGGCTGGAGAGCGGGCAGCGCCGGGCGAGCCTGGAACTGCTGCTGCCGCTTGCCCGTACCTATGACGTTCCGCTGGACGATCTCGTCGGTGCCCCGCGCACTGGCGACCCGCGCATCCACCTCAAGCCGGTCCGACGGTTCGGGATGACGTTCGTGCCCCTGTCCCGGCGACCGGGAGGTGTACACGCGTTCAAGATGATCATCCCCGCCCGGCCGGAACCAGTCGAACCGACTCCGCAGATCCACGAAGGCTTCGAATGGCTCTACGTGCTCACCGGACACCTGCGGCTCGTGGCCGGTGAGCGGGACCTGACACTGCGACCCGGCGAGGCCGCCGAGTTCGACACCTCCTTGCCGCACTGGCTGGGCAGCGCCGACGGCGGTGTGGTCGAGCTTCTCGTCCTGTTCGGCCTGCAGGGAGTGCGTGCGCATGTAGCTTCTCCTTGATCTTGCACATCTGGAGACTGCGATCTTGAAGTTCCAGAGGAAGAGCACCAGGTGGGAAGCAGGTACACGAAGGGGAACACCGAGGAGTTCAAGCGGGACGCGATTACGCTCCTCGAAACTCCTCGGGCAAGACGGTCACTGGTGTCGCCGGAGACCTCGGTGTCAGCTCCGAGTTTCTGCGCTGCTGGTACCCCCGGGGGAGGGCGGACCGGGCAGACGACGGGTCGGTGAGCTGACCAGCGCCGAGCGCGAGAAGCTCAAGCAGCTGCGCCAGGAGGTCCGCGAACAGCAGCAGACGGGCGAGATCCTGAAAGATACGACGGCCTTCTTCGTGAAGGAGAACGACCGGTGGGTGAGCTGTACCGGTCGATCCATGCGGAGAAGGCGATCTACCCGATCGTTTTGCTGTGCCGGGATGTTGAAGGCCGCCCGCTCCTCCTGCTACGCCTGGCGCGAGGGCGAGGCAGCCCGCCGCGCTCGTCAGGCTGCCGACGACACGCCGCCTCCTGAGCCACTCGTCCGGACGTGGAGACGAGCGTGCGGCCGCGGGCGCCACCATGCACGAGTGCGTCAGGCGTCCGCGAGAAGGGGGTCATACGCGGTGTTCCTTCGGCGGCCGGACATGAAAGAGAGGAAGTCGCCCACGAAGGCGCTGCGGTCGTAGGTGCCGTCGGTGGTGGTGAGGTCGCGGTGGAAGGCGGTGCGGAAAAGCGCCCGGTGTTCGTCCGCGTCGACGGTCCCGCTGCCGTCCTTGTCGGTGGCGTCGAAGAGCACCTCGGCGACGCGGATGAGCGCGGGACCGGCGAGGGAGGGGACGGCGGCGGCGTACTCGTCGGCGCTGACACGGCCGTCACCGTCCGTGTCGAGGGCGGCCTGGAGCTCGCGCCACCAGGCGGCGAAGGCGTCGTAGAGCCGGGTCTCCTCGGGTTCATCCAGGTCAAGGCGGGTGGCCAGTTCGCGTGCCATGGCGGCAAGGTCAGGCCAGTCGAGGTGGCCGTCGCCGGTCTGGTCCAGCACCTGGCGGAAGAACTCCTCCGCCGAGCGCCGGCCCTCTGCCGCCTCCGGGGTAGCCGGAACCGGGTCGGGGTCCGTGTCACCGCTCAGTGGCGTGAGGAGGCGGAGCAGGGCCGATGCCCGCTTCATGCGGGCGCGCAGCGCGGTCGCGGTCCGGGCGCGGGGGTCATCGCTGTCGGGCGAGAGGGAGAGGGTCTCGATGATGGATTCGGCGTCGATCCAGTCCTCGGGCAGAAAACGGGTGAGCCCGGCGGCGAGGTAGGCACCCTGCATCAGGGTCGGGGCGCCGGGCATCTCGGGCAAGCCGGCCTTGCGCCGGTACGGCTCGGGAAGCGAGGCGACGGTGATCGCGCCGAGAAGCGGACCGACGACGGCCCGGCCGGCCGCCCACAGTGTCGGCGCGCCGCCGAGCAGCGCCGGGGCGGGCAGGTGGTCGAAGAGTCGGTAGAGGATGATGCGGGCTGCCTCGGTGTTCTCCAATTCGTCCTCGACGACCCTGTCGAAGTACCGCCAGAAGTCGTTCAGGTCTTCGGGGAGTTCCCCGGCGTCACCGTCGAGCGCGGCGAGGAAGTCGCGGTACTCGGCGTACATGCGCTCCATGGTGCCTTGGTCGAGCGGCTGACCGCTCAGTCGGCACATGGTCACGGCGCTCTCGTAGAGGGTGGCGACCACCCAGGCGCGGGTCGCGCGGTCCATGGCGTCGTAGGAGCGGCCGCGGGTGTCGGAGCCGCTCATGCGGGCGTGCAGCCTGTTGAGCCGGGCGGCCTCCCGTTCGCGTACCGCTGGGTCGGCGTCGAACATGCGCCGCATGCTGAGGAAGGTGTTGCGCAGCCGGCGCCAAGGGTGGGCGACGAAGGTGGAGTTGTCGGCGAGGGCGGCGCCCACCTGCGGGTGGGCGGCTTCCAGCACGGTGGCGCGGATGATGGCCAGCGCCCAGCGCGGGTCGTCGAAGAAGGCCCGGAACTGCGGTTCCGAGGCGAACAGGGGTGTCTCGTCGGTTGTTCCCGTGGTTCCGGTCGTCATGACGGGTCTCCGTTCGTCTGGGGCGGGACGCCGCCGAAGCGGCGGTCACGGCGCCGGTAGGTGTGCAGGCAGGTGAGGAAGTCAGGGGCCCGGAAGTCCGGCCAGAGCACGTCGGGGAAGACCCACTCCGCGTAGGCGACCTGCCAGAGCATGAAGTTGGAGATGCGCTGCTCGCCGGAGGTGCGGATGACGAGGTCCACGTCAGGGGTGTCGGGGAACGGCAGATGGTCCGCGAAGAGCCGCTCGGTCACCTCGTCGGCTTGTATCCCGTTGCGGATCAGCGACCTGGCGGCCTCGACGATGTCTCGGCGTCCGCCATGGTCGAAGGCGACGGTGAGCGTCATCCCCTGGTTGCCGGAGGTCAGCGTCGCCAGATCGGCGAAATCCTGGGCCAGCTCCCGGGGAAGGCGCGGGTCGGCGGCCCCGAGGAAGCGGCAGCGGATACCGCGGGCGAGAAGCAGCGGCGCGTGCTTGCGCACAACCCGGCGGACCAGCCGCATCAGGTAGTCGACCTCGGTGCCGGGGCGGTTCCAGTTCTCGGTGGAGAAGGCGTACAGGCTGAGCCACTCGACTCCGGCCGCCCGGGCCGCCTCGATGATGTCGACGACGGTGGCCTCGGCAGCCCGATGGCCCGCCGTTCGTGGCAGCGAACGCCGCTGAGCCCAACGGCCGTTGCCGTCCATCACGCAGGCTACGTGCCGCGGCACCGCAGGGGCCGGCCCGTCGTCGCGCCGCTGATCATGGCCGTACGGTCGCCCACCCGGCCCGCCCCCCGATGCCGCGCGTGCGCGATGGGCGCCGTGATCCGTCACGCCCGGCCCCGTCTCGCCCGGAGCGGCACGGTCGGCCCTGTCCTGCTCGGTCACACCCACCCCGTATCGCCCGTACGCACGCCCCACCGGAGCGTTCTCTCCCAGGAGTCTGACGGCAAGGACGGGTCCTGACCGGCGAACAGCGAGCCGTCACCCTTGACTCACACGTCCGGTTCTCTTCGGCATCGGCAGCTTCCTCCAATGGCCACGATCGACCACCTCATCCGCCTTCGCCCTCCGTCTCCGTCGCTGCCATCGGCCAGGGCCAGGCCCTTCTCCTGAAGATGAGGCCGCAGGCCCCCGGCAGGCCGCGACGCAGTGGTCGCGGGCGGAGGCACGGTTCTCACCCTCAGCGCCTCGCACGGGCCGCTGCCGCTGAACAAGGACGTCAAACCGTACGACCACACCCGGAAGGACCCGGACTCCTTCACCGTGGCAGAGCCGCGGGCCCAAGCGGCCCGGGCTGCGCCGGGCCTCCGGGTTGCTCCCCAGCTCGGCGGTGACCGACCTGATCGTCGCTTCGGGCCGCGACTCGTACAGCGCGACCGCGTCCGCCTTGAACTCCGGCGGGTAGCTGACCACGAGATGTGCGTCCTCAGGTCCTCAGGATCCAGTGCTCGTGTGTCCAACATCAGGGGTCAAGGCCCCTGTCCGGGTTCGCCACGTGAGGGACGAGGGCGGAGCGCAACGCATCCCACGAAGAGCACAGCACGGAGCTGCCGGGGCACCGCAACTTCCCCGTTCCCGAACACAGCCGCCCCCTGAGGGGCGTGCTCTCGGGCCGAGCGGCGCCACCCGTTCACCGCGGCCCGAGACCGGGTCCGAGGCGCACAACGATGAGTGACACGACGGACTGTCGCCCCGAAGCCCTGGGGCCCTGAAGGGTGTGCACGAGCCGGATCATCGGGTCACCGGCGCCAATCGCGTCTACGTCCGTTCCGCCTGTCCGGCGGAACGGACCACCACCTGCTGCCGGTGCGCTCGCCCGGCCCGGCTTCCCGCTCGCCGCGCACTCGGACCAGGCGAGCCCAGGCCGGGGCGCCCGCTGACGGCGGCGAAAGGCTGCAGGCCCGACGGACGCACCTGCATGCGCCTTCCGCAGGTCTGCCGGGGCGCTACGTCCACGTAAGTCCTCTGCGCGGCCGGTTTCCTTCCTCACTGTCGGCCAATCGGGGCATTTCTGATATTTCGTCGTGTCCTTATCGAACTTTCATGACCTTTCGTGGCACTTCTTAGGCGATCAGGTGATCAGTATGACAATCGTCTCGGCTTAAGGAGCCTTCATGCGCACCTCCAGCACCGTCCATGCCCGCACAGGGGCAAAGGTGGCCGTCGCAGCCGCAGTCGTCGGCGCCACCCTGGCCGCCGGAGCGCCCGCCGCCCACGCCGCCCCCGGCGACAGCGGCAACATCGACATCCGCTCGGTCAGCTGGCACTCGAGCAGTGACCGCGAGGGGGTCGAGGTCTGCAAGTTCGTGCTGTCGGCGAGCAACTTCGAGTCGTTCCCCTCGGTCCCCTGGACGATCACCGAGCAGCCCCCGACCGTGCCGCCGGGCACCACCCTGATGGACAGACTCCCGCTCATCAACGGCAGCGCGCGCAGCGAGGCGTACCTGCTCCCGGAAGGCACGTACCAGCTGGTGTGGGTCGTCCCCGCGGGCCCGAAGCAGAGGAGCTTCAAGGTCGAGTGCGACCGCGGCGGCAGTAAGCCTCAGAGGCCGATCGGCGCCGTACCCGCGGGAGGAGGCGGTGTCCCGGACATGCAGCCCGTCAGCTCCGGGGGCGACTCGAACGCCGGAACCGCTACCGCGGTGCTGGCCGCCGGGGCCGCGGGCGCCGCGGGCCTGATCATGATGCGCCGGTCCGCCCGTCGCCGTGCCCGTGGCGCGGCGTAACTCGCGCTCCCGACGGCGACGCCGAGGGCCGACGCGCGCGTGCCGCCTCTCTATGACACTGTGCGTGACGTTCTCGCTGGTGGCCGGCATTGTCTGGGTGTCCTCGGACTCCTCCGAGGACACCGTGTCGGCCACCGCCGCCCGCGGCCGGGACGCCGCGGGCGGCGGGCGGGAGCCGTTCCAGCGGGCACCGCACGAACCAGATCAGCACGTGCCCGCCTCGCATGCGCCCCTGGTGCCGTCACGACCGCTGAAGGTCGCTATCCCGGCCATTTTCATCGAGGCGCCCGTTACCGGGCTCGGCCTGGATACGAAGGGGCGGCTCGAAGCCCCGCCGTTGAGCAAGCCCAAGCTGACGGGCTGGTACGAGAAGGGGCCCTCACCTGGCGAGGACGGAACAGCCCTGCTCGTTGGTCACCGGGACACCAGGACAGGGCCCGCCATCTTCCTCAACCTCAACGCACTTCGCCGGGGAGACAAGGTCAACGTGGTGCGCGCGGACCGTAAGACCGCGGTGTTCACCGTGGATGCGGTGAAGACGTACACGAAGGACAAGTTTCCCGACGACAAGGTGTACGGGGAGACCGGTCGGCCGGAACTCCGGCTGCTGACCTGCGGCGGACGCTTCGACGAGAGGGCGGGCTACTCGGCGAACGTGGTGGTCTTCGCCCACCTCACGTCATTGAAGAAGGCTGCCTGAACACCGCGCTCATGGCTTAGCTGGCTGGTGCCTCGGGACAAGGTGCCGGCCAGCCTCACGACCGGCTGCCCCAGCCAGGACCGCTCCCTCGAAGTCTCTTCCAAAGAGCTTGCTTCTCATCGAGGCCGGCGACGCTCAAAGGCGACGGCAGGCGAAAGCGAGGAGGCGCGTGCACGCGATGCCTGCCACCACGCGATCGAACGACCCGCTCAGCACACTGCCACGGACAGCGAACTCCACACCGAAAGGTCAGGGCATGAACAGCACCCTCGTGTTGGGGGTGAGCTTGCGGTTCACACTGGTGCTCTGCACGAAGACGGTGAAGTCGTCGTTGTGGTCCGGCTTGATGCGCACCTCGACGTCCGGGAGGCCGAGGAGGGTTCGGGCTTCAGGGCCTGTGTATATGCGGTCCGTCTTCTTCTCCAGGACGGCTATCTGCTTTCGCGGCTGGATCTTCTCCGACTTGCTCAGCTGGTAGAAAGCACCACCGGTGCGGTAGGTGTGACCGGACGAGACAATCCAGTCGCGGATGGCCACGTCGCGCGTCACGGGGATCAGGTGGTAATCCGACGGGTCCAGCGGAGTAAGGCCGGCGGCCTTGATGGTGTCTTCGTTGACCACTTCCGCGCTCGCGGAGAAGACCGCTCGCGACCCCCGGATGCCCTGGGTCCGGCCCACCATGAACTTCTCCGTGGCCTCCTGAATGACCTGCCCTGCTTCCTGCAGGCCCTGGGTGCTGGTCGCGTCCCAGACTGCGATGTTGTCCTTCGGGAATCCGTACTGCATGGCCTCGCGCTTGCCCATCTGGTCGGGCACGAGGACGGCCAGTGTCCAGTTGTCCTGCTGGGTTTCGATCATCTGGGCGACCGCTGCGACGAGTTCCTTCGGCCTCGTGGAAGGGGCGCCGGGACAGCGATGGCTGGCGTTCTCCTGACCGTCGGTGAGCACGAACGTCAGAAAGCTGTGGTCACCGTAGAGCTGCGCGGTCTGCGCGAGCTCTCGCTGTGAGGTGAGGGTGGCTGCGAGCAGTGCCGTCATGCCGCCGACTCGGTAGAGCTGCTTCAGCGAGGGCATCCGCAGGACGTCCTTGTCATAGATGACGCACTCCACCTTGTTCGCGAAGACGTACACCGTGACGCGGGTTTCCTGGTCCAGTTCCCGCGACCGGCGGGCCAGATAGGCAATCTGCTGATCGGCCACCTCAATCACTTTGCCGCTCAGGCGGGACATCGACGAACTGGCATCCAGGACAAGGGCCACGTGATTGATGTAGTTCTGGTTTCCGGACATGAGAACTCCCCCTCGGTTCCGACTTGACACCCCTACCGTCTCACCCGGCACTGACAAACGGCCTTGAGAGTGGAGAGGCAAGGTCTGAGGAGGGAGAAGCAACCGGAGGTCCGTGAAAGCGCGCGTGGAGCGTGCGGCCGGCCGAGGACTACCTCCGCTGCGGCCGAGGCCAGCGGACAGCCGCCTGCGATCAGGACCAGGTGATCACAGGCGCCTGCCCGCTCGCCGCCCCGGGGCGTGTCAGGCCACGGTGGCGATGGAGCGGCCCGCCCAGAGCGGAGGCGGCTCGGTCAGCTCTGTGAAGCGGTGCCGGACCGTGTCCGGAAAGACGGCGGCCCGGGCCGTCCGCTGGTCGACGTGGACCGAGAGCAGCTCCGTCGTCGACACCGGGAGCGCGTCCGGTGCCGGCTCCGACTCCGAGTCGCCGACCACGTACATCTCGTGCGCGAAGTGCGCCTTGCGTGCTGCCGCACCCAGCACGCGGGTGCGGATGGCCAGGTGGGCGGCGTCAGGCACGTCCTGGAGGAAGCGGATGTGGGACTCGACGGTGTAGAGGGAGCAGCGCGTGGACTCGCGGTAGGCGGGGCCCAGGCCCGTCTCGGCCATCAGCGCGTCCGTGGCGTGGCCGAAGACAAGGGAGTAGTAGGCCTCGCTCATGTGACCGTTGTAGTCGATCCACTCCGGGCGGACCGTGCTGTGGAACAGGGGGAGCCTCGTCATCGGGCTTCCCCCTCGCGGCCCAGACGGCCAGTGGCACGCAGGACGTCGATGACACCCTTGTCCCGTTCCGCCACCAGATCCGCGATGGAGCGGCCGTCCGCCGCCTCGTCGCAGCCTGCCACCACGGCGTCGTACAACTCCCTGTCCAGTTCCGGCGCTTCGAGGCGTGTCCACGGCGACTTCAGGGACGGGCCGAAGTGGTCCAGCATGTGCGCCATGCCTCCCTCACCGCCGGCGAGGGCGAAGGTCAGCATCGGTCCCATCACCGCCCAGCGCAGTCCGGGTCCCTCGGTGATGGACCGGTCGATGTCCCGGACCGTCGCCTCACCGCCCGCGACCATGTGGAGCGCCTCCCGCCACAGGGCCTCCTGGAGGCGGTTGGCGATGAAGCCGGGTACCTCCTTGTCCATCGTGATGACGGACTTGCCCGCGACCTCGTAGAAGCGGGCGGCCCACGCGACGGCCGCCGCGTCGGTGTGCTCGCCGCCGACGACCTCGACGAGCGGGATGAGGTAGGGCGGGTTGAACGGGTGGCCGACGACCAGGCGCGACGGATCCGCGGCCGTGGTCTGCATGTCGGTCATCGGGTAGCCCGAGGTGGAGGAGGCTATGACGACGCCGGGCGGCGTCGCCGCGTCCAGGCGGCTCAGCAGCTCGCGCTTGAGGTCGAGCTTCTCGGGTGCGCTCTCCTGCACGAACTCGGCGTCGGAAACGGCCTGTTCGAGGGTTTCGGTCACGGTGAGCCGGTCGGGCGAGGCGCCCTCGGCGAGGCCGAGCGAGGTGAGCGCCGGCCACGCGGCGTCGACGAGGCGTCGCAGCTTCTGCCCGGCGTCGGGCGCGGGGTCCCAGGCGGTCACGTCGTAGCCGCGCGCCAGGAAGTGGGCGGCCCAGCCGCCGCCGATGACTCCGGCGCCGACGCAGGCGACGCGGCGGACGCTCTCCGGAGGGGTGATCTCCGGTGCCGCCGCCTTCGGAGAGGCCGGGCCGGGCGAGGTCGTCTCGGGTGAGGTCATGAGGGGGCCCTTCGTCGTCGCGGCGGGTTACTTGCGCTTCTTGAGGCCGAGCGTGACGCGGGCCTCGTCCGGAGTGGCGACGCGTGCGCCGATCGACTCGGTGAGGGTCACGGCGCGCTCGACGAGCTGGGCGTTGGTCGCCTTGTTGCCCTTGCCGAGGTACAGGTTGTCCTCCAGGCCCACGCGGACGTGCCCGCCGAGCAGGATCGACTGCGCGACCCACGGCATCTGCATCCGGCCGAGCGCGAAGCTCGCCCAACGCGCTCCGTCCGGGAGCATGTTGACCATCGACTGGAGTACTCCGGGATCCGGCGGCGCGCCCCACGGGACGCCCATGCACAGCTGGAAGACGGTCGGGGCGTCGAGCAGGCCCTCCGCGAGCAGCTGCTTGGCGAACCAGAGCTGGCCCGTGTCGAAGATCTCCAGCTCGGGCCGCACGCCCAGTTCCTGGATGCGCCGCGCGCCCGCGCGCAGCATGTCGGGCGTCGAGACGTAGAGGTTGGAGCCGTCGCCGAAGTTGAGCGAGCCGCAGTCCAGGGTGCAGATGTCGGGAAGCAGGTCCTCGACGTGCGGCAGGCGGTCCAGGCCGCCGACGAGGTCGGTGCCGGGGAGGTGGGTGAGCGGGTCGTCGGGGTCGATGACCAGATCGCCGCCCATCCCTGCGGTGAGGTTGATGACGACGTCGGTGCCGGTTTCCTTGATGCGCTCGACGACCTCCCGGTACAGCTTCGGGTCGCGGGAGGGATCACCGGTCTCCGGATCGCGTACGTGGATGTGGACGACGGCCGCCCCGGCGGCGGCCGCCTCCACGGCGTTCCTTGCTATCTGCCTCGGGGTGACGGGGACGTGGGGGCTCTTGCGGACGGTGTCGCCGGCGCCCGTGAGCGCGCAGGTGATGATGACGTTCTCGGTCATGGGCATGTCGGGGCCTCCCGGAATGTTGCCTCCGCGGCGGCGGGGCAGGGGCGGGGCGTCCGTGGTTTCTGGGCTACGGAGCCAGGATCGTGTGGGTGACGTGGGTGGTCAGTGTCGTGTGCATGGCGTCCGCGGCCGTCGCGGACTCCGGCCCGCTCACCGAGAGGACGTGGGTGGCGAGGCCGTCGATCAGGGCGGTCAGCGTCAGCGCCGCCGCGTGCGGATCGATCCCGGCGCGGAACACTCCCTGGCCGGCGCCCCGGCGCAGGACGTCGGTGACGGTCTCCCGCCACTGGCGGTAGTACTCGGAGTGCAGCCTGCCCACCGCCGTGGAGCGCGCGGCCTCGGCCCACAGGTCCAGCCACACCGCCCACTGGCGGCGCTGCTGTGCGGTACGCGGCGTCTGGAGCGCGATGAGCTGGCGCAGCTCCGCCGCCGCGTCGTCCGCCTCGGCGAGGTGAGCGGCGCGGCGCGCGGTGTCCTCGTCCATGCACCAGCGCACGGCCGCCTCCAGGAGTTCGGCGCGGCCGGGAAAGTGGTAGTGGATCGCGGCGCTGCTGGTGGCACAGGCACGGGCGATGTCGGTGACGCGGACCGCGTGGAATCCGCGCTCCGCGATCAGCCGGACCGTCTCGCGGACGATCTGCAGCGGGCGCCCGCCCTCGACGCGGACGGCCGGCGCCGTTTCCCTCTCGCGGGGCCGGGTGCCGAGCAGCCAGTCCGCGTCGACACGGCCTTCGTCCGCGATCCGCGCCAGCTCCGCGACCGTGAAGCGGCGGGTGCCGCTCAGCGCCCGCGAGAGCTTGGACGGGTCCATGACGACACGGCGCGCGAACTCGCGCTGGCTGACGCCTGCGTCCGCGATGACCGCTCGGACGCGGGCGGCGGTGCCGGCTGTCGATGAGCTGGCGGGTCCCTCGTCGGTTTCCACAGGCAAGACCGTAGAAGCATGTTGCGGAAAACTCAACATTGCTGGAGGAGAGATGCCATGGTGCAAGGAGGCGTTGCGCTCCTGACTGATGTGCCAGTCAGGGGCGCAACGCTCTCGGGCTCCGAGGGCGGCTGCCTGCCGGGCGGGCCGGGTGACGGCGTCGGGGGCGGGCCGAGCCCCGCGGACGAGGTCGCCTCGGCGGGCTCAGGACGTGGACGCGTCGTCACTTCTTGGAGCGGGGCGCCCGCGGCCGGCGGAGAGGGGCCGGCGCTGCGGGCAGGCGGGCAGCGATGACCTGCGGAAGTGCGCCCTCCGCTCCCGCCCCGGGCAGGGCTCTGTCGCGGGGGTACCGTGTTGGCGTACCTTCAGTATGTCTAGGACGGGAGGGCAGTCGGATGCCGCAGGGAGTCCGGGCGCAGCAACGGGAGCTGACGCGGCAGGCGCTGGTGCGGGAGAGCAGGCGGCTGTTCTCGACTCTGGGGTACGGGGCCGTGGGACTGTCCGAGATCGTCGCGGCGGCGGGGGTGACCAAGGGGGCGCTGTACCACCACTTCAGCAGCAAGTCGGAGCTCTTCCGGGTGGTGCTGGAGCAGGCGCAGCAGGAGGTGGCGGAGCGGATCGCCGCCACGGCGGACGCGCGGGAGTCGCCCTGGGAGCAACTGCTCGTGGGGTGCGAGGCGTTCCTCGGCGCGTCCACCGATCCTGCGATCCAGCGCATCATGCTCATCGACGGTCCCGCGGTTCTCGGCTGGGCCGAGTGGCGGGAGATGAACGAGGCCACCTCGGGCCGGCATCTCGCGGAGGTGCTCGCCGTCCTGATCGAGGAAGGCACGATCCCCGCCCAGCCCGTCGAGCCGCTGACCCATCTGCTGTCGGGTGCGATGAACGAGGCGGCGCTGTGGCTGGCCGCCTCGTCCGACCCGGCCGATCTGGCCGACGCGACGGCGGCGCTCACCCGCCTGCTGGAGGCCCTGCGCGCACCGTGAGCGGCGCGGTCACCGGCCGCGGTGGGCGCACGGGTAGCAACCTCCCTGGCCGCGGCGGATGTTGTTGAGGGTCGGTGTCCCGACGTGGCCGCACCGGGTGCAACGGCAGCTCCAGGGGTCACGGACGCGCCCTGGGAAGGGTTCGAGCGGTTCCATCCCGATGGCGCGCATCTCCGCCTCGGCGGCCGTGGGCTCGACCGGCGCCCGGCCCGCGCAGGCCAGGCAGCCTCCGCCTCCGGTACGGATCTGGAACAGCCGGGGGTGCACCACGCGGCCGCAGGCGGTGTGCAGGCAGCGCCATCGCATCCGGGCGCCGGGGTAGGGGTCGAGCGGCTCGAAGCCCGCCGCCCTCATGTCGGCCTCCGCTCGCGCCTGGCCCGCGGCGCGGCGCCGCTCCCCCGCGGCGGTCCTGCCGCAGTGCCGGCATCCCGAACTCGTGCCGGTGCGGACCGAGGTGAAGGTGGGGGCCACCCCGTGGGCGCCCTTGAGGCAGCGGCAGTTCCAGGCCACGTTCGCCCCGGGGTAGGGCTCCATGGGTTCGAGTCCGGCCGCGCGCATCACCGCGGCCGCCGTGTCGGGATCGATTCTTGCGGGCATGGCGCGTCTCCCCTGGGGCATCCGTGGTCGCCGAGCGGACCGGTGGTCAGGCAGGTGCGACGACATGGACCCGGACACCGCTGGGGTCCATGACGGTGAGGGCTCCCGGCGCCCGGCCCGGGGGCCGGAACACGCGCCGCGCGTCGAATCCGGCGCGGCTCAGGGCGTGCTGGAGTTCGGCCTCCCCGGCTTCCGACTCCAGGACGATGCGTACCGCCCGTACGGGTAATCGCTGGGCCTCGGGCACGGCCGGGTGGCCGAGGTCGATCAGGCCGAGTTCGCGGGGCGGCAGGGCGGGGCGGGCCAGATCCACGAACCACGGTGTCTCGTAAGTGACCTTGAAGCCGAACAGGCCGGTGTAGAAGGCGCGGGACTCCTCGATGCGGGATGTGCGGATCACGGGACAGAAGCTGGCCAGCATGGGCGCCGTCCTCAACTCACGTACCGACGGTATGCCTGCCGAAGTTAATGACGTACCGCCGGTATGTCAACATGGTCCGGGTGACGGCCGACCGAGTTGCGGGACGTAACGCCCCGGCGCTCCTCTCGTTGCCATGAAGAACCCAGCGGGCGTCGCCGACAGCCGGACCCCGCCCCTCCACGGAACGGTGAGCGAGATGGCCCCCTCTGCCCTGACCAGCTTCTATCCGGTGCTCTGTACGCGGAAGCTGAGTGAGTCGGCCGCGTTCTACAAGAACCTGTTCGGCTTCGAGACGACCTTCGAGAACGAGTGGTACGTGAGCCTCAGGCGGACCGAGCCGCCCCACCAGGAACTGGCACTGGTCGACGCGGGACACCCGTCGGTGCCGGAGGGTTTCCGGCAGCCCGTCCAGGGGGTGCTGCTCAACTTCGAAGTGGCCGACGTCGACGCGGAGTACGCGCGGCTTGTCGACGGCGCCGGTCTGCGTCCCCAGCTGCCGCTACGGAGTGAGGACTTCGGGCAGCGGCACTTCATCGTGGCGGCGCCGGACGGCGTACTGGTCGACGTCATCTCGCCGATCGAGCCGTCCGCGGAGTACGCCGACGCGTACCGGGACCCCTCCTGAGACCGGGCCACCGCGCCGGGGCTCCCTTCTCCCCCACCGCACGCGGGGGGCGAAGGGAGCCCCGGTTCCGTTCTCGGGGGACAGCTACTCCGCGGCCTTGACCAGCGGCTCGTCCCCGGTGGCGGGCTCCTCGCCGGCGCCGGTGGGCGGGCTCTTGATCACCATGGCCACCATGACGGCGGAGCCGAGGGCGAGCAGGGTCCCGACGGCGCCGACGGCGTTCATGCCGTCGGTGAAGGCGGCGCGGCCGGAGTCGGCGAGCGCCGACGCCACCTCGGCGGGCAGGCTCTTCGCCGCGTCGAGGGCGCCGGCGAGGGTGTCACCCGCACCGTCCCCCACACCCGGGGGAAGCTCGACGCCCGCGCGGTACACGGCCGCGCCGAGGCTGCCCAGGGTGGCCACGCCGAGGGCCATGCCCAGCTCCGTACTGGTCTCCGAGACGGCCGAGGCCGACCCGGCCTGCTCGGGCGGGGCGGACCCGACCACGATGTCGGTGCCGAGGGCGACCAGCGGTCCGCCGCCGCCGTAGACGAAGGCGAAGCCGGTCACCACCTGAGCTATTCCCGACGTGCTGTCGGCCGTGGCCAGCATGACGTGGCCGAGGGCGGAGACCACCAGGCCCGCCGCCACCACATGGGCGGGGCGGAACCTGCTCGCGGCGATCGGGGAGATCACTGAGGTGACGATCAGCGCGAAGGCCGCCGGCAGCAGGTACAGCCCCGCCGTCATCGGGGAGAGCCCGCCCACCAGTTGCAGGTACTGGGTCACCAGCAGGTAGGTCCCGCCCGCGACCAGCATGCTGAGCAGCAGCGTCACGAGGGCGGTGCGGAAGGTCGGGTTGCGGAAGAGGCGGAAGTCCATCAGCGGGCTGTCCAGGGTGCGCTGCCGGCGGACGAAGACCACCGCGAGGGCCGCACCGGCGAGGAGGGCCAGCAGCGGCAGCACGGCCAGGCCGTCCTTGGCCAGTTCCTTGAGTCCGTAGATCACCGGCAGGATGGCGACGAGGGAGAGCAGAGCGCTGGTCAGGTCGAGGCGGCCGGCGTGCTCGTCTCGGTACTCGGGCAGCAGGACGGGGCCCGCCACCAGCAGGAGCCCCATGATGGGCACGCCGAGCAGGAAGACCGAGCCCCACCAGAAGTACTCCAGCATGGCCCCGCCGACCACCGGGCCGAGCGCGATGCCGACCGAGAACATGGTGACCCAGATGGCGATGGCCATGCCGCGCTGTCGCGCGTCGGCGAACATGTTGCTGATCAGGGCCAGCGTGGAGGGCATCAGCGTGGCACCGGCGACGCCCAGCAGGGCGCGGGCCGCGATCAGCAGCGCCGGGTCGTCGGCGTAGGCGGCGGCGACGGAGGCGAGGCCGAAGGCTGCGGCGCCGATCAGCAGCAGCTTGCGGCGGCCGACGCGGTCACCGAGGGTGCCCATCGTGACCAGGAACCCGGCGATCAGGAAGCCGTAGATGTCGATGATCCACAGCATCTGGGAGGCCGAGGGGTTCAGCGCCTCGCTGATGTGCGGCACGGCCAGGTGCAACACGCTCACGTCGATCGACAGCAGCAGCGTGGGCAGCGCCAGCACGGCCAGTCCCAGCCACTCCTTCGGCCCTGCCTTGTCGGGGATGTCGGCGATGGTGCTCAAGGTGTTTCCTTTCGGGGAGATGGCGCCGGGACGCCGCCCGGTACGGGGACCGGGGCGCCCGGCGTCGGTGGGGCAGGGTGTCCGGCCGTCGGGCCGGGGCGGTCGGCCAACAGGCGGCGGGCGACGGCCGCCGCGTTGGCGTGGGCGTACAGGTAGAAGTGGCCGCCGGTGAACAGGGATCGGTGGAAGCCACCGGTCGTCTCCAGGGACCACAGGTGAAGGCGCTCGGCGACGACGACCGGATCGTCGACGGCGCCGAGGGCGAGGATCGGCACGCCGGTCCCGGTGAGGGGCCGCTGGTGGCGCTCCATCGCCTCCAGGTCGGCGCGGATGGCGCGCAGGGCGGGCTGGACCAGCTCCGGCCGGGTCATGAGCTGCGGGGCCATCCCGCCGATCTCCGTCAGGTGCTCCAGCAACTGGGCGTCACTGCGGAGGTGGGCGAAGGGCGGCAGGCTCGGGAAGCAGGGGGGCTGGCGGGCGGAGACGGCGAGCAGGTCGGGGGCGAGGCCCTTCTGTTCCATGGCGCGGGTCAGTTCGTAGCCGAGGACGCTGCCGAAGCTGTGGCCGACCACCGTGTAGGGCAGCGGGTCGCGCTCCGCGAGTTCGCGGCTGAGTGCCTCGACGAGCGGCTCGACGGAGGTGAGGGGCGGCTCGCCCAGGCGCGCCCCTCGGCCCGGTAACTGGGCGACGAGCAGTTCGGCGTCGGGCGGCAGCACCTGCCACCAGCTGCGGAAGGCGGAGGGCCAGCCTCCGGCGTGCGGGAGGGCGACCACGCGGCGCCGCGCCCGCTCGCCGGTCGAGCCCGCCCCGGCGCCCGCTCTCAGCCACCAGTCATCCATCGGCCCCTCCGGGTGCCGCACCGACGGGCGTTCCCTGGCCGGCGAGGAGCGGGTGGTGGTCGCGCAGGTGGGTGAGGACCCGGCCCTGGTGGGGTTGCAGGCGCTGGCCGGGCAGGTGCTCCAGCGCGTGCAGGAAGGGGTCGTGCGGGGCCGGGAGCCCCGCGATGGCGGCGGCGGTCGCGAGCACCAGCGTCGGCTGGTACCAGGCCGAGTAGCCGCCCTCGTGGGCGAAGACGATCCTGCCGCCCGCCAGCTCGTCCGCCAGGCGGCACAGGGCGGAGGCCAGGGCGTGGAAGGTGCGGCTGGTGCACATCATCCGGCCCATCGGGTCGTGGGCGCCGGCGTCGACGCCGGCCGCGACCAGGATCAGTTCGGGCCGGAAGGCGCGGGCCGCGGGTTCGACGACCTGGTCGAGCGCCTCGAGGTACGCCCCGTGTCCGCTGCCGGCCGGCAGCGGCACGTTGAGGGTGCGGCCCGTGCCCTTCCCGGTTCCGGTCTCCAGAACGCGGCCGGAAGCGGCCGGGAAGAGCCCGTCCTGGTGGAGGGAGATGTACAGCACGTCCGGGTCGTCGTAGAAGACCCGCTGGAGGCCGTTGCCGTGGTGGACGTCCCAGTCCAGGACCAGTACCCGGCGCACGCCGTGGCGCTGGGCGGTGCGGGCGGCGACCGCCAGGTTGTTGTAGAGGCAGAGGGCCATGGCGCGGTCCGGTTCGGCGTGGTGTCCGGGTGGTCGCACCAGGCAGTACGCCCGGTCGAAGCTCCCCTCCACCACGGCGGTGGCGGCCTGTGCGCACGCGCCGGCGGCCAGCCGTGCGGCGTGCGCGCTGTGGTAGTTGACGTGGGCGTACACGCCCGCGTCGCCGGCGCCCGCCGCGGAGGCCGCCTCGACGCGTTCGAGGTGCTCGGGCACGTGCACCCGCAGGAGATCCTCGTCGGTGGCGGGCAGCGGGGTCACGGCCGTGAAGCGGTCCATCACCCCGGAGGCACGGACCAGGCCCTCGGCGCGCCGCAGGTCGGGATCGACGGCGAACTGCCGCAGTGGCTCGATGCCGGGGCCCACGGGCAGGTATCCCGATCCGGCCCCGGGATCGTGCCAGTGGCACAGCTCGTGGCTGTACCAGGCGGCGCGGGGGGCGTTCACGGGGCGGACACTCCCAGCGAGGCGCGGCTGACCCCGGAGACCTTCTCGATGTACTGGAGGTAGTACTCCCGCTCCTCGTCGGGTGTGCGCTTGGTCCGGAAGGTGGTCTCCAGGAGGTCCAGGACCTCTCCGGCCTCACCGGTGGTGAGGCGCCGGTCGGCGGCCTCCTTCTCGACGGCGCGGATGCGGCCGGCCGGCTCCACCACGCCCTGTGTGTGCTCCTCGGGGCCGGCGCCGTTGTTGCGGGTCGAGGCGATGGTCTTCAGCACTGCGGCGAAGAACGCCGCGGCATCGATGTCGGTCATGTCCAACCCCCTGGGTGTCCTGAATCCTGTGTTCCGTGTCCTGAGGAGAGTGCGGTGTCGCTTGGTCAGGGGAGAAGGCCGCAGGCGCGGCCGGCCTTCTCCAGCACGTCGACCGCCGTGTCGAGGTCGGCCTCGGAGTGGTCGAGGTTGACGATGGTGCGCAGGCGGGGCAGGGTCCGCGGCACGGCCGGATAGACGATGGGCTGCACGAACAGCCCGTCGAGCTGGCAGAGCCGGGCCATGGCGCCCGCCTGCTCGGCGCTGCCGCAGATGACCGGGACCACCGGGGTCTGGCCGGACAGCGTGTCGAAGCCGAGGGCGCGCAGCCGCTCGCGGTACCGCGTGGTCCTGGCCCGCAGTTCACGGACGCGTTCGGGAGCGGCCTCGATCACCTCGATCGCCGCCTTGGCCGCGGCGACCTGGGCGGGGGTGGCGGCGGCCGAGAACATCCAGCCCCTCGCGTTGTTCTTCAGGGCGAAGACCAGGTCGCGGGAGCCGGCGACGTAACCGCCCGCGCTGGGCACGGTCTTGGAGAGCGTGCCCATCTTGACGTCGACGCGGTCCGGGTCGAGGCCGAAGTGCTCGGTGATGCCGCGCCCGGTGTCGCCGAGGACGCCGAGGCTGTGCGCCTCGTCGACCATGAGCGGGGCGTCGTAGCGCTCGCAGAGTTCGACGATGCCCGGCAGGTCGGCGACGTCGCCGTCCATGCTGAAGACGGCGTCGGTCACCACCAGCCGGCCGGCGTCCCCGGTCTTCCTGAGGGCCCGTTCCAGGTCGGCGAGGTCGTTGTGCGCGTAGGTGATGACGTCGGCGCCGGAGAGCCGGTACCCGTCGAGGATGCTGGCGTGGTTGTAGACGTCGCCGATGATGACGTCGCCGGGGCCGACGAGGGCGCCCACGGTGGCCACGTTGGCCATGTACCCGCTGGAGTAGACGACGGCGTCCTCCGCCCCGAGGAACCGGGCGAGGGCCAGTTCCAGTTCCCGGTGGAGGTGGAGGGTGCCGGCGAGCAGCCGTACGCCGTGGGCGCCGGTGCCGTGACGTTCCACGGCGTCGAGGGCCCGCTGGTCGATGTAGTCGTGCCCGATCAGACCGAGGTAGCTGTACGAGGCGAAGTTGAGGAACCAGCGGCCGTCGAACTTGATGCGCGCGCCCTCGGCCTGCTCGATGACGGGCTCGTAGAAGTACTCGTCCCGGGCGACGATCAGGCGGTCCTCCTCGGAGAGCGCGTCGATGCGCCGGTCGAGGAAGCTGCCGCCGGAGGCGTTGCGGAGGCGTCCGGGCAGCGTCCGGCGGGGGACGCGGGCGGCGGCGCGGTCGTCGGCCGGTTGGGGCGGGCGCGGGGCTCGGCGGGCGGGGGCGGGGGCGGGGGCGGGGGCGGGCCGGGCGGGTCCGGGGGCCGGGGTGCGGTAGCGGTCCCAGTCGGGGACGAAGGTGTCGGCGGGTGCGGGCGCCGGCCGGTGGGGTTTCGGGGCAGGGGGCGCGGGGGCGACGGGAGTCACGGCGGGAGCGGGTGCGGGCACGGTGGCTCGGGGCTCCTGGCCGCCGCGGGGCAGTTCCTCCAGGCAGGCGAGGAGGAGGCTGACGCGGCTGTGTTCGAAGAAGACCATCGGGTCGACGTCGAGGCCGCTGCCGGCGAGAGCGGCGGCGAGTTCGACCGCCATCATCGAGTCGAGGCCCATTTCCAGCAGGTCGTCGTCCGGGGAGACCTCGGTGACGTGGAGAATCCTCCGCAGTGCGGTGGCCAGGTGGGGCCAGAGCCCGGTTTCCGGTTCGACAGCGGCGGTCATGGGTTCACCCTTCGCTTGCGCGGTGGCGGACAGGACGTAGTGGGCGGGCGGGCGGCCGAGGACGGTACGCAGCAGGGCGGCGCCGTCGTCCGGGGTGAGGGCGGGCACGCCGTGGGTGGCGGCCCGGGGGGCGATGTCCTCGCCCATGCCGACCGTCCACAGCCCCCAGCCGAGGCTGTACCAGGGGCGGCCGGCGGCGCGCTGGCGGGCCGCGAAGCCGTCCAGGTAGGCGTTGGCGGCGGCGTAGGCGCTCTGGCCGAGGTTGGCGCGTACCGCGGCGACGGAGGAGAAGAGGGCGACGAAGCCGGGCGGTTCGTGGGCGGCGGTCAGTTCGGCGAGGGCGTGCGCGCCGCCTGCCTTGGGGCCGAGCACCTCGGCGATCCGCCGCGGTGTCAGGCCGCGGGCCAGTCCGTCGCGGAGCACCCCGGCGGTGTGGAAGACGCCGTCGAAGCGTGGGGCGTCGGCGAGGAGAGCGGGCAGGTCGCGTACGTCGGCGGCGACGACGTCGAGGGCGCAGCGGCTGCCGAGCCGGTCGAGTCGGTGGCGTGCCTCGCCTTCGCCGGGGACGGTCCGGCCGACCAGGGTCAGGTGGGCGCAGCCCTCGTCGGCGAGGAGTTCGGCGACCCGCAGGCCGATGGCGCCCATCCCGCCGGTGATCAGGAAACGGCCGCCGCTCAGGCGGGGCGGGGTCGCCGGGAGGGGCTGCTGGGGCTCCGTCGTGGGGGTGTGCCAGGTGCCGTGCCGCAGGGCGAGCTCGTCCTCCCCGTACGGGATCGCCGGGAGCGCGGCGGTGGTGCCGGGCTCCAGGTCGGCGAGGCGCACGGTGGTGCGGGGGTGCTCCACGCGCAGGGTGCGGCCCAGGCCCCACAGGGCGGTCATGAAGGGGTCGGGTGCCTCGTCGCCGCTGACCTGGTGGGCGCCGGTGGTGACGATCAGCAGCCGGGGCATCGGCGGGCGGGCCGCCAGGTGCCGTACCAGGGCGAAGACTTTCTGGAGTGCCTCGGTCGCGGGCTCGGCACCGGACAGGCCCTCGGGGGCGACGTAGACCACGTCGTGGAAGGTGTGTCCGGTGAGGGCCTCCTCGAGTCTTTCCGGCGTCAGTTCGCCGGGTGTCAGGCGGATGTCGGGCCGGGGCCCGGCGGGCGTCCGGTCGTCGGCGGCGACGAGCAGGACGGCGCCCTCGCCGTCCGGCGCAGGGCCGGCCGGGTCGGCCGGGCGCCAGCCGACCGTCTCGATGAGGTGGGTCGCGGGCGAGGGCAGGGGGTCAGGGGCGGGCGGCGCGGCGGACTTCAGGGTGACGCGGTCGAGTTCGAGGAGGACTTCTCCCTGCTGGTTGCAGACGGTGGCCCGGCCGCGGACGGCCCCGTTCGCGGGCTCCTCGCCCGCCTCCCGCTCGACCAGGGCGAGCACCGTTCCCGTGATGCGGCGGCGGGCGGTGATCCGGCCGACGTACCAGGGCAGGCAGGCCCCGGCGGCTCCGGCGTCGAGCAGGCCGAGTGCCTGGAAGACGCTGTCGAGCAGCGGCGGCGGCACGAACGCCGGCGCGCAGGTGGTGTCGTCGCCGGTGCGCACCACGGCCAGTATCCGGCCGGGGCCCCGGCGCGCGGAACGTATCGCCCGGTAGGCGGGGCCGTAGGTGATGCCGCTGGCCCGCCGCCACGCGTCCAGCTCGGCGAGCGGCACCGGTTCCGCGCACCCCGCGCCCAGCCCGGCCACGTCGAGGTAGCGCGGCGGTGGCAGCGGGGCGTCCCGGTGACGGGCGGTGGCGTACTCGGTCCCGTCGCAGCGCAGTGAGCACCGCCCGTCGTCGGTGGTGACGTCCAGTGCGGCCCCGGGCCCGGTCACCCGCAGCGGCGCCCGGAAGGCGACGTGCTCCAGCGTGCGGACCCGGTCCGGCCGGGCGGCGTCGCAGGCGCGGAGCAGGACGTCGATCTGCGCCGCGGCCGCGACGACCGGGGTGCCGCCGATCCGGTGGTCGGCGACCAGCGGATCGGCGGCGGTGAGGTGGACCCGGGCGCCGCTCATGTGCGCAGCCCGAATCTCTCGGTGGCCTTGACCAGGCCGTTGACCTGGATGTCGACGGCGTGCTCGCCGGGGTAGTACTTGCGGGTCTGTACCTCCCTGAGGGGGTGGGACTTGCGCAGGCTTCGCCGTTCCCCGGCGGCGAGTTCGAGCGTCGTCAGCTTGAACACCTTGGGGATGCTGCGGCCGTTCTTGCGTACGTGGTGGACGACGTAGTCGACGGTGACGCTGTGCGGGCGGTCGTCGGTGTTGGCGAGGTCCACGTCGATGACGACGGTGTCCCCGACGGTGACCGCCCGCGGGGTGAGGGACAGCCGGTCCACCTGGACGTGCTCTCCCCCGGTCGCGCCCAGCAGTGCCAGGGCCTGCTGGTTGCCCTTCTTGACCAGGGTGCGCAGGCCGTGCTTGACGGTCCATTCGGTCTCGGGGGTGGGGCTCTCCTCCAGCCAGCGCAGGGCGGTGGCGAGGGCGGTGTCCGGATGGTCCTTGGCGATGTCGTTGAGGTTGTTGGCGACGGACTTGCGGACGTACTCCGAGGGGTCGCTGCGCAGCGGTTCGAGGATCGCCAGGACGGGTGCCGGGTCCTGGACGAAGATGTCCAGGGTGCGGGCCCAGGGCAGGCGGGGGCGGACGCCCTCGCTCGCCAGGCGGCGCACGTTGTGGCTGGGGCTGAGCGCCCACTCGGCGACGCGCTTCATCGTCCGGGTGTGGTGCTGCTCGATGTAGGGCCGGATCGCGTACTCGCCGGTGTGGCAGCGGGTGATCGCCTCGATGGCGTCGAGGGACAGCTCCGGGTGGTCGAGGCCGTACTCCTCGACGAACCTGGCCACCGGCATCAGGAACCAGCTGGTGTTGAACATGCCCTCGCCCTCGGCCAGTTCGTCGCCCAGGGTGCCGAGGAGGAGGGGCACGGCGTCCGGGTAGCCGCCGGGCAGCCGGGTACGCAGTCCCTCGGCCAGGACCAGGACGCGGTCCTTGAGTTCCTTGCCGGGGATGCGCTGCTCCACCTCCGCGGCGTACGCCTCGATGTCGAACCCGGGGTGGAGGGCGCGGATCTTCCCGCCGATGAGGCGGGCCGCCTCACCGTTGAAGTGTCGCTTCAGTCCGTACTCGCTAGCCATGGTGCTCGGGCCTTTTCCTGTCGTCGGGTGTGCTGGTGGTGGCGTGGGCGGGGTCCCGGTCCTCGGCCGGGAGCCAGAAGCGCCGTCGGTGGAACGGATAGGTGGGCAGGGTGGTCACACGCTGGTCCTTGCCGTCGTGGAGGGCGGCCCAGTCGAGGTCGGCGCCGGTGTGGTCGTGGTGGGCGGCGAGGGCGGCGTGGAGTTGGCCCTGGTCGGCGTGGTCGCGGCGGAGGGTGGCGATCCAGGCCGGGCCGGCGCCGGTGGCGCCGGGTCCGGCGAGCGTGGCCTTGGCGAGCGGGATCAGGTGCGGGTGCGGACCGATCTCCCACACGGTGCGCGGGCCGGTGCCGTGGAGCGTGGTGACGGCGTCGGCGAAGCGGACCGGCTCGCGGACGGCCCGGGCCCAGTGGGCGGGATCGGTGGCGGTCGCGGGGGTGTGCCAGCTCCCGGTGAGGGTGCTGGCGAAGGGGAGCGTGGGCGGTGTCAGGGGGGTCGCGGCCACGGCGTCCCGGAGCGGGCCGACGGCGCCGTCCATGAGTGCCGAGTGGAAGGCGTGGCTGACCGTCAGCGGCCGGACGGTGAAGGCCGCGTGCGCCCGTAGCCGTTCGAGGGCTTCGGCGGGCCCGGTGACGGTCTGGAGGCGCGGCGCGTTGTAGGCGGCGATCTCGATGCCGGGGTACGCCTCCAGGGCGTCCGCCAGGGTGCGGGCGTCGGTGTGGGCGGCGGCCATGGCGCCGGTGGCGGGGGCGGCCTGCATGAGCCGGCCGCGCTCGGCGGTGAGCCGCAGCAGGTCGGGCAGGGTGAGGACGCCGGCGGTCCAGGCGGCGGTGAGTTCGCCGAGACTGTGTCCGGCCACCGCGTCGGGCCGTACGCCGGCCGCCGCCAGGTACCGCACGAGGGCGACCTGGACGCTGACGATGCCGATCTGCGCGTACCGGGTCTGGTCCAGGAGGTGCCGGGCGTCGCCGTGGAGGAGGTCGAGCAGCGGGACGTCGGTGTGCGGGGCGAGGAGGTCGGCGCACTCGTGGAGCGCGTCACGGAAGTGCGGTTCGGTGGCGAGCAGCCCGCGGCCCATGCCGGCGTACTGCGAGCCCTGGCCGGTGAAGAGGAACGCGGTGGTGGTGCGGTCGATGTGCCGGACGGTCGGCGTGGTGCCGGCGGCGACGGCCGCGAGCCGTTCGGCCAGTTCGGCGCCGGTGGTGCCGTGGACGACGACCCGGTGGCGGTGGGACGCGCGGGCGGTGTTGGCGGTACGGGTGAAGTCGCCGAGCCGGTCGGCGGGGGTGCGGGCGAGCTGGTCGGCGTAGGCACCGGCCAGGGTCCGGAGGCTCTGCTCGTCGGCGGCACCGGCCTGGAGGAGGTGGCTGTCCTGGGCGAGGGGGCGACGGTCCGGAGCCCGCGGTGGTTCCTCGACGATCACGTGGGCGTTGACGCCGCCCATGCCGAAGGCGCTGAGGGCGGCGCGGCGGGGGCGCTCGCCGCGCGGCCAGGGCCGGGCGCGGTCGGCGAGGTGGAACGGGGTGCCCTCGAAGCGGATGTGGTCGTTGGGGCGGGTCACGTGCAGCGTGGCGGGGATGCGTTCGCCCTCCATCGCCAGGAGGATCTTGACGAGGCCCGCGAGGCCGGCCGCCGGCTCGAGGTGGCCGATGTTGGACTTCAGTGAGCCGATCGCGCAGAACTGGGAGCGGTCGGTGTGCGCGCGCCAGGCCCGGGTCAGTCCGTCGACCTCGATGGGGTCGCCGAGGCGGGTGCCCGTGCCGTGGGCCTCGACCAGGTCGATGGTCTCGGGCGGGACGGCGGCGTCCTTCAGGGCCGCGGCGACGACGTCCCGTTGTGCCTTGGGGCTCGGCGCGGAGTAGCGGGTCGTCCGGCCACCGTGGTTGACGGCGGCGCCCTTGACCAGGCCGCGGACCCGGTCGCCGTCCCGTTCGGCGTCGGTGTACCGCCGCAGCACCACGGCGACGGCTCCCTCGCCGGGCACGAAGCCGTCGGCCGTGTCGTCGAAGGCCCGGCACCGGTGACGGGGCGAGAGGGCCATGAGGTCGCCCATGGAGCGGAAGTACTCGGGGCTCAGGGCGGCGTGCACGGCGCCGATCACGGCGGTGTCGACGTCCCCGGACCGCAGGTGCTGGACGGCGGTGTGCAGCGCCACCAGCGAGGAGGAGCAGAGGGTGTTGACGAGGGCGCTGGGTCCGTGCCAGTCCATCAGGTAGGACAGCCGGTTGGCGATCATCGCCTCCAGGCCGAGGCCGCGCCCCTCGTGGGCGCCGTGGCGGACGCGCTCCTCGTGGTAGTGGTCGTGGCTGTAGGCGATCCACAGGCCGGTGGTGCTGTCCTCGGCGCGCCGGCCGGTACGGCCGCCGTCCTCCAGCGCCTCCCAGACCGTCTCGTAGACGATCCGGGCCTGCGGGTCGATCAGCGGGGCCTCGCGGGGGGAGATGCGGAAGGGGGCGGGGTCGAACTCGTCCACGCGGTCGAGGAACGAGGCGTAGGGGCCGGCTCCTTCGCCCTGGCCGCCGCGTTCTTGCGGCAGACCGCGGACGGTGTCCCGGCCCTCGTCGAGGAGCGCACTGAACTCGGCGAGGCCGCGGGCGGAGGGCAGCCGGACGGCCGCGCCCACGACGGCGATGTCACGCGTGTGGGAGGGCTTCTCCGGGGTGGAGCGGGCGGGGGCGCGCCGGGGCCTGGCGGGTGGCTCGCTCACGGCGGGGGGCGGCGGGGCGGCGGCCGGCACGGCAGGGGGCGGGGGTGGGGCGGGCGCGGCGGGTTCCGGCGGGGGCGCCGTTGTGTCCTTTGTCCCGTCGGCGCCGGTGACGGCGGGCGAGTCCGCGAACGCCGGTGCCTCGGTCAGCAGGAACTCGGCGAAGTGGCGCGGGGTGGGGTACTCGAAGAACACCGTGGGGTAGAGGGTGAGGCCGTGTTCGTCGGAGAGGCGCTCGCTCAGCGAGACCAGGCCGACGGAGTCGAATCCGGCCGACAGGAACTCGGTGTCGGCGTCCTCTGCCGTGGTCCCGGTCAGGGCCAGGAACCAGGTGAGGAGCCGTGCGGGGGCGCTCGCCGGACTGGTGGTGGCGGCGTTCGGGGTGAGGGGGGCGGCCCGTTCCGGAGCGGGGCGCGGAGAGGGAGCCGGTGCCGGGGCGGAGGGAAGTGCCTCCGGCGCGGCGCCGAAGGCCGCCGCCGGCACGCGCTTGGAAGCCATGTCGGTGAAGGTCAGCAAGGGCCGGCCGGTCGCGTCGGTCACGGTCTGGGTGACGCGGCACGCCTCGTCGTTCCAGAAGGCGGTGCGGGTCCGGACGTAGGCGGCCTCCTCCAGCGGGCCGTGCACCTCGACGCGGCCGGCCGAGAGCGGGATGAAGGCGGCCGCGTCGCCCGCGCCGAACACCGGGTTGTCCGGGTTGATCGCGGCGATGGTGACGCTGTCGAGCAGTCCGGGGAAGAGTGCGGTGCCCGCCGGATTCAGCGGCTGCTGGCGGGCGCCTTCGACGCGGGCGAGTGTGCCGCCGTCGGCGAGGCCGGCGACCCAGGAGATGTTCCGGTAGTAGCGGCCGTGGTGGTAGCCGATCCGGCGCAGCCAGCGGTACAGCCCGGAGCCCGCGTGGATCTCCGCGCAGGACTCCAGGAGGGAGGCGACCGGTTCGGGAGACACTTCGGCGGTAGGCCCGGTGAGGTAGCGGCCGGTGACGAAGGGTTCGCGGCTCTCGGCGTCCTCGACGGTGAACGCGCCGTCGCCCGCCACCCGGCAGACCACGCGAAGGGCCCCGGCGGGGATGAGGGGGCGGTGGAAGAGGATGTCGGCGACGCCGTGGAAGGGCGCGCCACGCAGGGCGGCTCCCTCGCGCAGGAAGTCGAACCAGGCGACGCCCGGGAGCATCACCGTGCGGTACACGGCGTGCTGGGCGATCGGTGTTTCACCGGGGCCGAAGACCCGGGCGAAGGCGTGTCCCCCGGCGTCGGCCTCGTCGGGGGCGTCCGCCGTGGGCGTCCCGGGTTCGGCGGAGCGCAGCGGCTCGGGGAGGTCCAGGGCGGGCCCGTCGGGCTGGGCGACGGGCAGCAGCCGCTTGTGCCACGGGTGGCCGGCCTGGAGGGCCGTCCAGTCGATTTCGTGACCGGCGGCGAAGAGTTCGGCCGCGACGGCGGCGGTCACGGCGGCCACCCCTGGCGCGTCGCGGACGGCGGCCAGGCGCGCGCAGAGCTCGCCGTCGTCCTGCCGCGCCGCGTCCTCGGCGGCGCGCGAGGGCTCGTCGTCGCGCCGGAGCACGTCGGCGAGGGCCTGCTCCAGCGGGACGCGTCCCCAGGCGAAGTCGGTGACCGCCGCCCACCCGGCGGGAAGCTCGACGGCGTCCTCCGGGAGCCCGGCCGCACGCAGGGCCACGGTGAGGGCGACCGCGGTGCTGAGCCGCAGCAGCTCTCCCGAGAACGTCTCCAGCCGGCGGCCGGTCGCCGTCTCGAAGAGGCTGAGGACCTCGTCGACCGCGGGGGTGGCGCCGCGCAGGGCCGCCAGCCAGGCGGGCGGCGTGGCGGCGGCGACCGGGCGGACCGGCACGGTGGTCCGGGGCGGCTCCTCGGTCCCGCCGGGTCGCAGCAGCCAGGTGCGCAGGGCCCGGGCCAGTGCGGCGGCGTCCGTGCCGCAGACCGCGAGCCGTTCGCCGTGGTGGGGCCGGGCCAGCCGGGCGGTGGCGCACACGTTGGGCAGGTCCTCGGCGGCGGCGGGGAGGAACTGGAGCCACTGGGCCGCCAGTTCGCGGAGTCCGTGAGCGGTGGTGGCCGACAGCGGCAGCACGTGGACCGTCGGGGTGACGGGGCCGGCGGGGGCCTCCGCGGCGGGCACGGCCACCGCCCGGGCCACGACGTGCGCGTTGGTGCCGCCGAAGCCGAAGCCGCTCACCGCCGCCCGGCGGACCGGCACCGAGGGCCAGGGGCCCGGCTCGGCCGGCAGGTGGAAGGGGCTGTTCGCCAGGTCGAGGCGGGGGTTGGGCCGTTCGACGCCGAGCGCGGGGACGAGTCCTTCGCGGAGCAGGACGAGGATCTTGGCGAGCCCGGCGAGGCCGGAGGCCGAGTGGAGGTGGCCGATGCGCCGCTTGAGGGAGCCGAGGGCGACGGAGCCACGCGGGACCCCGGCACGGCCGAACACCTCGGTGAGGGCGCGCGCCTCGATCGGGTCGCCGATGGCGGTGCCGGTGCCGTGCGCCTCGACGTACTGGACGGTGGCGGGGTCGATCGTCTCGTAGACCTTGCCGAGGAGTTCCACCTGGGCGTCCAGGCTCGGGGTGGTGACGCCCATGGTGGCGCCGTCGTTGTTGACGGCCGCCGCGTCGATCGCGCCGAGGACCAGGTCGCGGTCGGCGAGGGCGGCGCGCAGGGGTTTCAGCACCAGGGCGACGGCGCCTTCTCCGGGCACGTAGCCGTCGGCCCTGCTGTCGAAGGTCCGGCAGAGGCCGTCCGGTGAGAGGGCGCCGTTGCGGGAGAGCAGGACGAACGTCAGGGGGTCGATGAGCAGGTCGACCCCGCCGACCACGGCCAGTTCGCAGGCGCCCGCGCTCAGACTCTGGCAGGCGAGCCAGACGGCGGTGAGGGACGAGGAGCAGGCCGTGTCGACGACGAGGCTGGGGCCCGACAGGTCGAAGCGGTCCGAGAGCCAGGCCGCCATGAAGTTCTGCGATCTGCCCCACAGGGCGGCCGGGCCGGCGGCCGTCTGCGGTGCTCCGCCGAGGCCGCGTCCCTGGTCGAAGCCGTAGGCGTTCATGCGGGCGCCCACGAACACGCCCGCGTTGAGCCTGCGCCGGGTCCGGAGGTAGCCGGAGTCCTCCAGCGCCCGCGCGCCGACCTCCAGCATGGTCCGCTGTTGCGGGTCGAGGCTGCGGGACTGGTCGGCGGTGAGGCCGAACGCCGTGTGGTCGAAGGAGAACGGGTCGAGGAGGAAGGCACCCCGGTGGTGGGAGCCCTGGTGGGGGCCGTCCCCGAGGTGGAGGTCGCGGCGCCAGCGGCTGGGCGGGACCTCGTCGACCTCGACGGTGTCGCGCCGCAGCATCTCCGTCAGGTCGGTGGCGTCCTCGGCGCCGGGGAGCCGTGCCGCCAGGCCGATGACGGCGATCCGGCGGTCCTCTTCGTTCACGGCGGTCCTCCCGGTCGGGTCTGCGGTGGGGTGCGTGGTCACGGCGTCACCCCGTCTCCGCCGTCGGTGAGCAGGGGCCTCAGCAGGAGGCTGAGCGCGGTGGCGCCCGTCGCGTCCGCCGGAACGGCCGGCCCCGCGCCCGCCTCCGGCGGTCCGGCGGCGGTGGCGGCCAGTTCGGCGGCGAGTTCGTCGGCGGTGCGGGCGCGCATCAGCAGGGAGGGGTCGACCGTGCGGCCCGCCCGCTCTTCCAGGGCGGTGGCGAGCTCCGCGATGACCAGCGAGTCGAGCCCGAGCCCGCGCAGCGGGCGGTCGCCCGGATCGTCGCCCAGCACGTGCAGGAAGGCGTCCCGTACGTGGACGCGCAGCGCCGTGCGGTCGCGGCCGGTGGCCGGGGCGGGGATGACCGTGCGGGTACCCGGCCCGGGTTCCCGGGTTCCGGGGGCGTCGGCCGGGGAGGCGGGCGGGGCCGCGGGTGCGTGTCCCGGGAGGACGACGGCGCCGCCGGTGAGCAGATGGCCGAAGAAGGCGGTCTCCGCCTCGGTGGCGTCGAGGGAGTGGGCGGCGGCGAAGGCGGCGTCGGCGGCCATGCCGACGCCGGTCCAGTTGGGCCAGGCATGGGCGGTGACAGCGGTGACGGGCCCGTGCTCCCGTTCGGCCAGCGCCAGTTGGTAGGCGTTGGCGAGGCTGTAGTCGACCAGGCCGCGTCCGGCCTCGGCGTGTGTTCCGGCGAGGGAGGACGTCAGCACCGCGAAGTCGGCGCCCCGGTCCTGCGCCAGCCGGACGGCGTGGAGCGAGCCGTCCGTCTTCGGGGCGACGACGCGGGCGGCGTCGGCCCAGGGGCGGCGGCGCATCGCGCCGAAGGCGTTGACGCCGCCGGAGCAGTGCACGACCCCGCGCAACCGGCCCCACCTCGCGTCCAGTTCGGCGGCGACGGCGGTGAGCGCCGGGGCGTCGGTCACGTCGCACGACCGGTAGACCACCTCGGCCCGCGCGGCGAGGGCGCTCAGCGCCCGGGACCGGCCGGGGTCGAGGGCGGAGCGGCCGACGATGGCGACGTGCCGTGCGCCCCGGTCGATCAGCCGCTCGACGAGGCGCCGGCCGATCGCTCCCAGGCCGCCGGTCACCAGGTAGTAGCCGTCGGGACGGACCTCGTAGGCGCGGCCGGGCCGCGCGGGGGACGTGTCGGGTACGTACCGGACTCCCGCCCGGTGGGCGGTGGCGGTGCTTCGGCCGCCCCGGTGCAGCGCCGCGTACTCGGCGGCGAGCACACGGGCCCGGGCTTCGGCCGGTTCCGACGGGTCCAGGTGGACGACCGCGTGGGCGATGCGGCTCTCGGCGCAGGCGGCCGCGACGGCCATGGCCTGGGCCGCCGTCCCGGGGCGCAGGCTCGCGTGCTCCCCGGGCCGCACGGCGGCGCCCTGACAGGCGGCCCAGAGCAGCCGGCCGTGCGGGGGCAGCGCCTTCAGCGTCTCCGCGACACCTGCCCAGAAGGCGCCGAGGTCGGGCTCCTGGCCGGGCGGGGTGGCGTCCACCATCAGGACGGTGTCCGCCTCGGCCTCGGTCCCGGCCACGTGGGCGCCGTTCAGACGCAGCTCCGCGGTGAGCGCCTCCTGGAGAGCGGGATCGGTGACGACGAGGCGGACAGCGCCGGGTGGGGCCTGGGCCCCCTGAGGCAGTGCCTCTTCGCGCCAGGTGGCCCGGTACGCCTCCGGAGGCGCGTCCTCGGCCGGAGCCGTCTCCTCGGCGCGCATGTGCCAGTGCCGGCCCGGCGCGAACGGATAGGTCGGCAGGTCCGTGGTGCGCGCGCCGGGGACGGAGAGCGCGGGCCAGTCGACACCGGTGTACCCCGTCCGCACCAGCTCGGCCAGGGCGGCGTGGCCGGTCGGCGCCGGGTCCGGGGCCCGCGCGCCGGAGCCGGCGATGCCGACCGGTAGGCGCCCGGCGGCGACGGCCCGCAGGTTCTCGGCAAGTTCGGCGGCGTCGCGTCCGTGAACGGCCGTCACGTACTCCTGCGGCGAGCGGCCGACGTTGGCGGTGTGGCACAGGTCCGCGGTGTCCCACGGGCCTCGGGAGGTGGCGAAACGGTCGGCGTAGGCGGCGGCGAGTTCGCGTACCGCCCGCTCGTCCGCCCCCGTCACCCGCACCAGGTGACTGTCCTGCACCACCACCGCACCACGCTCCACCCGCGGCGGCTCCTCCACGATCACATGCGCGTTCACCCCACCCATCCCGAACGCACTCACCGCACCCCGACGCGGACCCCCCTCACGCCCCCACACCCACGCACGATCCACCAGAAAGAACGGCGAATCCTCGAACCGAATGTGATCATTCGGCCGCCGCACATGCAACGACCCCGGAACCACCCCATGCTCCATCGCCAACAACACCTTCACCAACCCCGCCAACCCCGCCGCCGGCTCCAAATGCCCGATGTTCGACTTCACCGACCCCAACGCACAGAACTGCGAACGCCCCGTGAACCGACGCCACGCCCGCGACAACCCCTCCACCTCGATCGGATCACCCAACCCCGTCCCCGTCCCATGCGCCTCCACCACCCCCAACGACTCCGGAGACACCCCCGCATCCACCAACGCCGCCACCACCACCTCACCCTGACCCCCACCACTGGGCACCGTCAGACCACTCGTCCGACCCCCATGACCCACCGCACTCCCCCGCACCACACCCCGCACCCGATCACCATCACGCAACGCCGCACCCAACGACTTCACCACCACCGACACCACCCCCTCCCCCGGCACAAACCCATCCGCACCCGCATCGAACGCCCGCACCACACCCGAGGGCGACAGGGCCCGCAGCTCACGCATGGCGACGTAGTGCAGCGGGCTCATCCCGACGCGGACACCGGCGACGACGGCCTGCTCGCACTCCCCGCCCCGGATGGACCGCACCGCCTGGTGCAACGCCACCAGCGACGACGAGCACAACGTGTCCACCGTCATGCTCGGACCCCGCAGATCCAGGAAGTGACTGAGCCGGTTGGCGAGGAAGGCGTTGTGGTTGCCCAGTCCGCTGTGGGCGTCGAGTTCGGGGGCGATGTTGTACTCGCGGTAGTGCTGGTAGCTGGCGCCCACGAACACGCCCGTCCCGGGGGCCAGTTGACGGGGCGGGAGCCCGGCCGACTCCAGCGCCTCCCAGGTGGTGCGCAGCAGCCAGCGGGCCTGCGGGTCGAGCACCTCGGCCTGCTTGGGGAAGAAGCCGAAGAAGCGGGCGTCGAACTCCTCGGCGTTGTCGAGGAATCCGCCGACGTCCGTGTGGCGCCGGGCGGCGTAGGCGCCCCACCGGTGGGCCGGTGCCGGCCGGACAGCGGTTCCCCCGTCGGCCAGCAGCGACCAGAGCGCCGCTTCGTCCTGGGCGCCGGGCAGGGCGAAGGCGAATCCGATGATCGCCAGGTCACCGTCGCGCACCTCGTCGTCGGCCGGCGCGGGCACCGCGGCGGGATGCTCCGCCCGTGGCCGCTCCGGCCGGCTCGCGGCTTCCTCCGCCGGGGCGAAGGTCCCCTCGGCGGCGCGTTCGGCCAGGTACCGGGCGAGGGTACGGCAGTCCGGCGCGTCCAGCACGTCCGCCAGGCTCACCCGGAGGCCGTGGGCGCTCTCCAGGTCGGCCGCGACAGCGGTCGCGAGCAGGGAGTCGAGACCGGCGCCGGAGAGCGGCGTGGTGGCGGCGATGCCCGGGTCGTGGAAGACGCCCTGGACGGCGGCGAGGACGGCGGCCTCGGCGGCGGCCAGGTGTTCCGCCCGCGGCGGCGCGGGGGACGGCTCGGCGTGCGGGCGCGGGGCGCTCGCCCCGGGTTCCGGTGCTCCCGGGCCGGCGACCGGGCGGTACTCGATGCCGCTGAGCCTGGCGAGGACCCGGCCGTCACGGGCGAGCAGGGTCGCCTCGCCCCGGCGGACGGGGTCGGCGCCGGTGTGCTCGGCGTCGAGCACGACGTAGGCGGTACGGGCCGGGTCGTCCCAGCGGACCACCCGGGCCACGGAGACCGGCAGGTACGTGCCCCGGGGGACGGCGGGGTCGGCGAGAGTGAGGACGGCCATGCTCTGCAGAGCGGCGTCCAGGGCGACCGCGGCGCGCTCCGGTCCGCCCTCGGCCGGGGTGTCCAGCCGGGCGAGCACGCGCGTGGCACCGTAGCGGAGGCCGGCGAGGGAGCGCAGGGGTGCCTCGATCTCCATGCCCTGGGCGGCGAACCAGGCGTACAGGCCCTCCGGTTCGAGGCCGCGGCCGAGCCCGGCGCGCAGCTGGGCGAGGTCGGGTGCGGCGGGTACGGCGTCCTGGGTGCGGCCGGCCGTCGTCAGGCGGGCGATGACGCGCTCGCCGTGGCGGAAGACGGCCGGGCCGGGGTCGTCGAGGTCGGCGGTGAGCGGGCCGTCGCCGGTCCCCCGGGCGGTGAAGGTGACGTGTTCCAGCACCTCGGCGTGGTCGAGGGCGAGCGCCAGGGGGAGGGCGGCGGGGACGGTCGGCTCGCCGAAGACGCGGTGGGCGTGGGTCAGCCGCCGGACGCTGTCGTCCGTGTCCGGGCGGGAGGCGGTCGGCTGGTCGCCGGAGGGGGGACGGAAGGGGTAGGGCGGCAGGACGATCCGGCGGGCCCGCGTGCCGGCGTGGACCTGGCGCCAGTCCACGCTGCCGCCGCTCGCGTGGAAGCAGGCCAGTGCCGTGCTCAGGCGGTCGTCGGGCAGTGCCAGTTGGGCCCGGAGCCGGTCGGCGCCGACCGTGGTGTACGCGGCGAGGCGCGCGTAGGGGGCGGCGTCGGCCGCGCCGGTGGCGGGGCCGAGGTCGGTGGCGACCACGCGCCCGTCGCGCAGGACCGTTCCGTGGGCGTCGCCGTGGTGTCGGGCGATCCGGTCGAGCCCGGCCCTCAGTTGCCCCGGGCCGGAGCCGAGGACGGCGGCGCGGTGGCGCTGGTGGTCGCGGCCGACCGCGGCCGAGCGGCACAGTGCCGCCGTGTCGGGAGCGTCCTCCTCGCTGAGCAGCCGCAGCAGGTCGCGGGCGCGCCGGGCCAGGGCCTCGGGGGTGTGCCCGGAGAGGACCAGGAGGTGTTCGCCCAGCGCGGGGGGCGGGCCCTCGGGGGCGGACTTCCCGGGAACGTGTTCCTCGACGACGACGTGGGCGTTGGTGCCGCCCATGCCGAAGGCGCTGAGGCCGGCCCGGCGCGGGTGGTCGCCGCCCGGCCACGGCAGCGGCGCCGTCGGGACGGTGAACGGCCCGGCGTCGAGGTCGAGATGGCTGCCGGGCCGTTCGAACCCGGCGAGCGGCGGCACCTCGCGGTGGCGGAGGCAGAGCAGGATCTTGACCAGCCCGGCCAGGCCGCTGGCGGGCTCCAGGTGGCCGATGTTGGCCTTGGCGGAGCCGAGGAGGCAGGGCTCCCTGCGCTCCGGGCCGGCGCCGAACACCTCGGTGAGGGCGGCGATCTCGATGGGGTCGCCCAGACGGGTCGCCGTGCCGTGGGTCTCGATCAGGGTGATGTCGGAGGCGTCCAGCTCCGCGTCGGCCAGGGCGGCGCGGACGACGGCGCTCTGGGCCTCGCTGCGGGGCACCGGCAGGGCGCTCCCGCGGCCTCCGTGGTTGACTGCGGCGCCGCGGATCACCCCCCAGACGGTGTCGCCGTCCCGTTCGGCGGTGGCGAGCGGCTTCAGCATGACGGCCACCGCGCCTTCGCCCGGCAGGAAGCCGTCGGCGCGGTCGTCGAAGGGACGCGGCCGGGACTCGGACAGGGCGCCGAGCTGGCTGAGGCTGCGGTAGTACCAGGGGGTGAGGCCGACGTGGCAGGCGGCCACGAGGGCGGCGCCGCACTGGCCTGCGCGCAGGGCCGCGACGGCCTGCTGGACGGCGACCAGGCCGGACGAGCAGAGCGTGTCGACGGTCTGGGAGGGGCCGGTGAGGTCCAGTGCGTAGGAGATCCGGTTGGCGAGCACGGCGTTCATCGAGCCGAGCGCGGTGTGCGGCCCGACCTCCTCCAGGCCGCGGGCGTCGCGGTGGTGGGTGTAGGTGGCACCGACGAAGACGCCGATGTCCCGGTGTCCGGCGAGGCCGCTCTCGTCGCGGACGGCCCAGGCGTGTTCGAGGAGCAGTTTCTGCTGGGCGTCCATCTCCTCGGCCTCGCGGACGGAGATGGAGAAGAACGCGGGGTCGAAGCGGTCGATGTCGCTGAGGAAGGCTCCGCTGCGGCAGTACGTGCCGGTCATCTGCGGACCGCGCGGCTCGAAGTGGGCGGCGACGTCCCAGCGTTCGGGGGGCACCTCGGTGAAGGCGTGCCGTCCGGAGCGCAGGAGGTGCCAGAAGCCCTCCAGGCTGGTGGCGCCGGGCAGGTCGGCGGAGACCGCGACGACGGCGATGTCCCCGGGCCGGGTGGTGCGGGTGGCCGTGGTCGCTGCCGGGGGCTGTGGGGCGGGCGCGGGAGGCGGGGGTGCCGGGAGGGCGGCGGCGACTCCGTAGCGTTCCGTCAGGGCCTCGGCGAGCTCGGCGAGTCCGCCGTACTCCAGGAAGAGGGTGGCGGGGAGGTGGACGTCCCATCTGCGGGACAGTTCCTCGGCCAGTTCGACGCTCATGATGGAGCTCATGCCGTGGTCCGCCAGCGGGGTGGCGCGGTCGAAGGAGGCCAGGCCGAGGCGGTCGGTGAGGAACCGCGCCAACTCGTCCTCGACACGGGCACGTTGCGCGTGCGGGGTGGGAGTCTTTCCGGTGGACGCCCGTACCGGTGCGGGCGGGGGCTCCTCGTCGGCGAGGGTGTCGGAGGCGTCCGGGTGGGCGATGACGACCTGGCGCGGTGGATCGCCCAGCACCGCGAGGAGGGCGTCGAGGGCCTCGGTGGTGCCCAGGGGCCGCACACCGCGTCGCCGCAGCTGCGCGGCGACGGCCGTGCCCATGCCGGTCTCGCCCCACAGCCCCCAGTCGACGCTCGTCCACGGTGCGCCGTGGGCGTGGGCGAAGCCGTCGAGGTAGGCGTTGGCCGCCGCGTAGCCGCCCTGGCCGAGGTTGCCGAAGGCACCGGAGACGGAGGCGAACAGGACGGCGAAGTCCAGCTCCGAGCCGACGACGGCGGCGGCGAGTTCGCGGACGCCGTCCACCTTCGGCCGCATCACCTCGGCGAGGTCCTCGGCGGTGGCCGTGCGGAGCAGCCCGTCCTTGAGGGTCCCGGCCGCGTGCACGACTCCGTGCAGCTCACCGACGTCCGCGCGGATCCGCCCCACCAGGTCGGTGAGGGCTCCGGGGGCGGTGACGTCGACGGCGTACGAGCGGAGGGTGCAGGCGGTTCCCTCGACCTGCTCCGACGAGGGGTGGCCGGTGCTCGCGCCGCCCGAGCGGCTGGCGAGGGCGACGACGGCCGCGCCCTCGTGTGCGAGCCGCTCGGCGAGGGCGAGGCCCAGGCCGCCGTGGCCGCCGAGGATCAGGTAGTGGCCGCCTCGGCGTACGGGCGGGGTGCCGGTGGCGCCCGGGCGGGCGGGGACCCGGACCGGTTCGTGGCGGACGCCGTGGCGGTAGCCGGTCTCCAGGGGGCCGTCGCCGAGTTCGGCCGGAAGCGCCGCCTCGGACTCCTCGTCGAGGTCGAGGAGGCGGGGTCGCAGGCCGGGGTACTCGACGGCCGCGGTGCGCATCAGGCCCCAGAGGGCGGCGCGGGCGGGGACCGGCCGGTCTCCGTCGGCCACGGGCTGGGCCGCGTGGGTCACGACGAGGAACCGGGCACGGCGCTGTCGCTCGCCGAGGGTCTTCAGGGCGGCGGCGCAGCCGTACGGGCCGGTGGCCAGTTCGGTGGAGTCCGCGCGGACCGGACCGCTGTTGCCCAGGTGGACGACGCCGGCCACCTCCTCGCCGACCGCTTCCCAGAGGCCGCGGAACGCCGCCTCGCCGGTGTCGGCGAGGACATGGCGGTCCTGGCCGTTCCCTTCCCCGCGTGCCGGGGCTCCGAGGTGCGCGTCGACCACGCGGGCGCCGCCGGCCCGCAGCAGCCGGCCGGTCTCGTCCGCGAGGCGGTCGTCGTCGCCGTGGCGCAGTACGACCCAGGTGCCGGTCGTGTCGGGCCGGGACGCCGGGGGTGCGGCGGCGGGGCGCCACTCGATCCGGGAGAGCGGGTGGCGGGTGGCGGCGGGCGCCGTCCGGACCGCGCCCGGCCCGGTCGTCCGGCGCATCCGTACGCCGGTGAACTCTGCGGCGGTCTCCCCGGACGGGCCGAGGACGACGGCGTCGCCCGTCGCGTACGCGCCCTCGAAGCCGGTGCGGCGGACCAGCACGGTCACCCCGGTGGCGCGGGCCGACAGGTCGGCGAGGACCGCGACGCGGGCGATGCCGATGGGCAGCATCGGCACGGGCGTGGTGCCGGCACCGAGTTCCTGGAGCGCGCAGCTGACCACCTGGAGGACGCCGTCGACGAGCAGGGGGTGCGCGTGCCAGGGCAGGGGCTCGGTGTCGGTGCGCAGCCGGGCGCGGGCGGCGCCGTCGCCCACGGTGAGTTCCCGGACGGTCCGGAAGTCTGGTCCGTAGTCGAGGCCCGCCCGGGACCAGCCCTCGTACAGCTCCTGGGGTGTGAGGGGGCGTCCGTCGGCGGCCGGGCGGGCGGCGTGGCGGGGGGCGGTCTCGCCGTCGCGCAGCAGGCGGCCGGTTCCGGTGGAGAGCTGCTTGCGTTCGCCGGCCAGGACGGCGCTCAGCATGAAGCGGGCGCCTTCCCCCTGGGCTTCCTCGTGGGTGACGTCCAGGCGGACGGGCACGGTGGCCTCAGGGGTGAGGGCGAGGGGGCGCAGGAAGGCGACATCGGTGAGTTCCATCGGGACGAACGGCCGGCGACGGGCGATCCCCGCCAGCGCCATCTCGATCTGCACGGCGGCCGGCAGCAGCCCGGCGCCCTCGGCACGGTGCTGGGCGATGAGGGGTTCGCGCCCCGCGAAGGCCTTCTCGTAGGTCTCGGCTCGTGGCGTCACTCTGCTTCACTCCGGTGCTCGTAAGGGTGGTCGAACAGCGGGTGGCTGACGGCGTTCGCCGTGGCGCGGCGAGCGGGGGGTGCGGTCAGCTCCTGTCGGGCGAAGGGGTACGTGGGGGCGGTGGTGGTGCGCTGGTTCTTGCCGGCGTGCAGGGCGGCCCAGTCCAGCTCCGCGCCGGTGGCCCGGTGGTGGGCGGCCAGGGCGGCGTGCAGCTGGACCTGGTCGTTGCGCTCCCGGTGCAGCGTGGGCACCCAGGCCGGGTGGGGCTCGGCGAGGACGGTGCGGGCCATCGGCAGGAGCTGGGGGTGTGGGCCGATCTCCCAGACCACGTGCGGGCCTTCGCCGGCGAGCGTGGTCAGAGCCTGGGCGAAGCGGACGGGGCGGCGGATGGCGGCCGCCCACCGCTGTGGGTCGGTGGCGGTCGCCGCGGTGTGCCAGTCACCGGTGAGCGTGTCGGCGAAGGGGAGTTCCGGCGCGCGCAGCGCGGTGGCGGCGACGGCCTCGGCGAAGGGCCGCACGGCCGGTTCCATGGCGGCGGAGTGGAAGGCGTGGCTGACGGTGAGCCGCTGGGTGCGGTACGGGCTCTCCTCGCAGAAGCGGGCGATGTCCTGCTCCGGCCCGGTGACCGTGTGGGTGCGCCCGTTGTACGCGGCGATCTCGACACCCGGGTGGTTCCGCAGCGCCTCGGTCAGCGTGGCGGTGCCGGTGTGGACGACGGCCATGGTCCCGTCCGTGGACCGGCCCTGCATGAGGGCGCCGCGTACGGCGGTGAGCCGCAGCAGGTCGGGCAGGGTGAGGACCCCGGCGGCCCAGGCCGCGGTGAGTTCGCCGAGGCTGTGCCCGGCGACGGTGTCGGGGCGTACCCCCGCCTCGGCCAGCAGGCGGGTCAGGGCGACCTCGACGCTGACGACGGCGGGCTGGGCGTACCGGGTCTCGTCGAGCAGGTGCCGGGCGTCGCCGTGGAGCAGGTCGAGCAGGGGCACGTCCAGGTGCGGGGCGAGCAGGTCGGCACATTCGTGCAGGGCGTCGCGGAAGTGGGGTTCGGTGGTGAGCAGGCGCCGGGCCATGCCGGCGTACTGGGAGCCCTGCCCGGTGTAGAGGAAGGCGGTGACCTGCCGTCCGGCGGCCCGGACGGGCTTCGTGGTGCCGTCGGCGATCTCGCTGAGGCGGGCGGCCAGTTCGGCGCGGCCGGTGCCGTGGACGGCCGTGGTCCAGCGCTGGGCGGCGCGCCCGGTGTTCACGGTGCGGGCGAAGTCTCCCGGGTCGGCGCCCGGGGAGGCGGTGAGGTGATCGGCGTAGGCGGCGGCGAGTTCGCGTACCGCCCGCTCGTCCGCCCCCGTCACCCGCACCAGGTGACTGTCCTGCACCACCACCGCACCACGCTCCACCCGCGGCGGCTCCTCCACGATCACATGCGCGTTCACCCCACCCATCCCGAACGCACTCACCGCACCCCGACGCGGACCCCCCTCACGCCCCCACACCCACGCACGATCCACCAGAAAGAACGGCGAATCCTCGAACCGAATGTGATCATTCGGCCGCCGCACATGCAACGACCCCGGAACCACCCCATGCTCCATCGCCAACAACACCTTCACCAACCCCGCCAACCCCGCCGCCGGCTCCAGATGCCCGATGTTCGACTTCACCGACCCCAACGCACAGAACTGCGAACGCCCCGTGAACCGACGCCACGCCCGCGACAACCCCTCCACCTCGATCGGATCACCCAACCCCGTCCCCGTCCCATGCGCCTCCACCACACCCAACGACTCCGGAGACACCCCCGCATCCACCAACGCCGCCACCACCACCTCACCCTGACCCCCACCACTGGGCACCGTCAGACCACTCGTCCGACCCCCATGACCCACCGCACTCCCCCGCACCACACCCCGCACCCGATCACCATCACGCAACGCCGCACCCAACGACTTCACCACCACCGACACCACCCCCTCCCCCGGCACAAACCCATCCGCACCCGCATCGAACGCCCGCACCACACCCGACGGGGAGAACGAGCGGAGCCGTGAGCCGAGCTGGAAGTACTGGGGGGACATCCCCAGGTGGACGCCGGCGACGACGGCCTGTTCGCACTCCCCGGCGCGGATGGACCGCACCGCCTGGTGCAACGCCACCAGCGACGACGAGCACAACGTGTCCACCGTCATGCTCGGACCCCGCAGATCCAGGAAGTAACTGAGCCGGTTGGCGAGGATCGCGTTGTGGTTGCCCAGCCCGGCCGGTGTCTCGACGACGTCGCCGACGACCATGTCCCGGTAGTGCTGGTAGCTGGCGCCCACGAACACGCCGGTGGACGGGGGCACCCGTCCGGCGATGCCGGCGTCCTCCAGCGCCCGCCAGGCGGACTGGGCGAGGTGGCGCTGCTGCGGGTCGATCCACTGCGCCTCGGCCGGCGAGAGGCGGAAGAATCCGGCGTCGAAATCGGTGAGCCCGTCGACGAACCCGGCCTTGCGCAGGTAGACGGTGCCGGGCCGGCCCTCCGTGCCGTAGTACGCCTCCAGGTCCCAGCGCTCCTCGGGCACCTCGCGCAGGCAGTCCTCGCCCGCCATGAGGACGTGCCACAGTTCGTCGGTGCTGCGGGCGTTGGGGAAGATCCCGTCCATGCCGATGATGGCGATGTCGTGCCGGTCGTCCTCGACGTTCTCGGGGCGGCTCGCGGGGTACCGCTCCCTGGCGCGCGCGCTGTCCGGGCCGGGCGTGGCGGGGGACGGCCCGGGCTGTGGCGGCTCGGGCGCCACCTCGGGCGGCGGTCCGGTGGCGGCGGCGCCGGGCGCCCGGTCCGAGGGGACGGAGGTCACGCCGTAGGCGTCGCGCAGTTCGGCGGCGAGCCGCTCGACGGTGCCCACCTCCAGGACGAGGGTGACGGGGATGTCGACGTCGAGCCGGGCCTTGATGTCCTGGGCCAGCGAAACGGCGAGCAGGGAGTCGAGGCCCTGCTCCTGCAGCGGGCGGTCCGCCTCCACGGCGTCGGACTCCAGCTCCAGTGCCTCGGCCACCCAGCGGGTCAGCACGGTGTCGAGGTCTTCCCCGGCGGCACGGGCCCGGGCGGGACGGTGCCCGTTGAGGCGTTCGGCCGGGGTGCCGGCGGGAGGGGCCGCGCCCTGCGGCGCCGGGTGGGACCTCTCGGGCGGGGCGGGGTGTGCGGCGTCGCGTTCCGGGGCCGGGGGCGCGGCAGGGCCGGAGGGCGGCGAGGAGAGCCGCTTCCAGGTGACCCCGTGTGCCTCCAGGACGGGGGTCGCGCCGTCGAGGACGACGAAGCTGCCGGTGAGCAGGCCGGAGCCGGGCGGCGTGTCGCGGTCACGGCGGGCGTGGACGCGGACGGTGGCGGGGAGAGGCCCGAGGACCGTGAGCCGCTCCACGGTGAAGGGCACGTAGAGCCCGTCCGCTCCGCACGCGGCGAGGGCTATCTGGAACGCGCCGTCGATCAACCGGGCGTCCAGGGGCCCGGTCGCCGGGCCTCGGGAGCGCAGGTCACCGGTGGCCACACCGGGCCCGGTGGACAGCGCGGTGACGGTCCGGAAGCCGGGGCCGTACCGCAGTCCCTGGCGGGCGAAAGCCTCGTACATGGCGTCGAGGTCGACGGGGGTGCGGGCGGTGCCGGAGAAGTCCGGCACGGTGAGCGCCGAAGGCCCGGGGACGGTCACGCGGCCGTCGCAGACCAGGGCGCCCGAGGCGTCGTTGAAGCGGACGGTGGTGCCGTCGTGCTCGGCCGTCACCCGGGCGTCGCCCTCGACGGGTGCCCGGAAGGTGAGGTCACGCAGGCAGAACCGGTCCTGGCCGAGGAGCTGGGCGATCCGGCCGGGATAGGCGGCGCCGGGAAGGGTCGGCGTGCCGAGGACCAGGTGCTCGGCTGCCTCGGGGTGTTCGCTCCACGACCGTACGGCGGGGCCGGCCGGCCCGTCGGAACGGGCGGGGGGCGCCTCGGCGGGCTCCAGCCAGAGGTGGCGCTCCTCGTGCGGTGCCGTCGGGAAGCGCACGGGTGCCCGGCCGGGTGGCGCCGTGAGCCGCGCGCCGGCGGCGAACTGGCGGGCCGCGGCGTCCAGCCGCTCGCGGGGCGCCCCGGGGGCCACCGGCACCTCCGGCAGCCCCTCGTTCCCGGTGGCCGCGCCGGTGTGGAGGGATCTCGCCCGGCTCACCCCGGCCAGGAAGAGCCGCAGCTTGTCCTCCAGTTGTTCGGCGCTGTCCACGACGCAGGCCAGGCGGTGCGGGGCGGCGGGGCGGCGCAGACTCGACTCGCTCAGGGCGCCCAGGGACGGGCAGTAGGCGGAGTCCAGCATCAGCAGGAGCCGCCGCGCCAGCGTGCGCAGCGCCTCCGGCGAGCCGGCCGACAGGGCCAGCAGCCGCGGCCCCTCGCCGTCCGCCGCCGTCGTGTCGGGGGCGGCCTCGACCACGACGTGCGCGTTGGCGCCGCCGAAGCCGAAGCTGCTGACGCCCGCGACGCGCGGCCCCTCCCAGGGCACCGCCCGGTCGGCGACGAACAGGGGTGAGCTGCCGAAGTCGAACGCCTTGTTGGGCGTGCGGAAGTTGAGGGACGGCGGGATGGTGCCGGCCTGGAGGGCCAGGACGGTCTTGATGAGTCCCGCGACGCCCGCGGCGGGTTCCAGGTGGCCGATGTTGGTCTTCACCGAGCCGACGGCGACCGGTCCCGCCGCTGGCCCGCCGAGGACGGTGTGGAGCGCCTCCAGTTCGATGAGGTCGCCGAGCTGGGTGCCGGTGCCGTGCGCCTCCACGTACCCGATGCCGCCCTCGCCGACCCCGGCGGCGGACAGCGCCTTGCGCAGGACCGCTTCCTGGGCCGGTCTGCTGGGCGCGGTGAGGAACCCGGCGCTGCCGCCGGTGTGGTTGACGGCGGTGCCGCGCACCACGGCGAGCACCGGGTCCCCGTCGCGTTCGGCGTCGGCGAGCCGCTTGAGGACGACGACGCCGCAGCCCTCGCCGCGGACGTACCCGTCAGCCGCTTCGTCGAAGGTGCGGCAGGCGCCTCGGGGCGAGAGCATGCCGCCCCGGGCGAAGGAGCGTGTCTTGTCGGGCGTCAGGATCAGGTTGGCGGCGCCGACCACCGCGGCGTCCACGTCTCCCGCGCGCAGGTGGACGGCCGCCTGGTGCAGGGCGACCAGCGAGGAGGAGCAGGCCGTGTCGACGGCGAGACTCGGGCCCGACCAGTCGAAGACGTAGGACAACCGGTTGGCGACCATGGACAGGGCGGTACCGGTGGCGGCGTGCGGGTCGGCGTGGCCGGTGCTGCGGGCCACCAGCTCCGGGAAGTCGCTGGCGATGGTGCCGACGAAGACACCGGTGCCGACCCCGAGCGAGTGGTGATCGTGGCCGCTGCCCTCCAGGGCCTCGGCGGTGACGCTGAGCAGGAGCCGCTGGAGGGGGTCGGTGCGGCGCGCCTCGCGGTCGGTCAGGCCGAAGCGGGCCGCGTCGAAGCGTTCCACTCCGTCGAGCCACCCCATGCGGGCCTCGTCGGTCTCCGACCAGAGGTGGGCCCAGCCGCGTCTGTCCGCCGGTGCCTCGTCGATGCTGGAGACGCCGTCGAGGAGGTTGCGCCAGAACTCGTCGGGGGTGGCGGCACCGGGGAAGCGGCAGGCCATGCCGATGACGGCCAGGGCGTCCCCGGCGGGCGGCCGCACGCTGTTCCGCGGCCGCCCGGTCACCGGCGCGGAGGCGGCGGCCGGGCGGTCCGGCTCCCGCGGGGCGTCCGTGACCGTCGGGACGGCGGCCGGCTGAGCCTGCACGGTCTCGGGCTCGGAGATCCGTACGGTGCCCTCGGCGGCGAGCAGCCGGGCCAGGGCGGCCGGTGTGCCGGTGGCGAAGATCGACGTGGTGCTGACCGGCGTGCCCAGGCTCTCACTCAGGCGGGCGGCGGCGAGGGTGACGTTGGCCGAGTCACCGCCGAGGTCGAAGAAGTTGGCGTCCGTCGCGAAGTCGTCGGTGCCCAGGGTGGCGGCGAAGGCGGCGGCGACCGTACCTGTGAGTCCGGACAGGGTCGTGCCGTCCGCCGGGGCGCCGCCGGCGGTCTCGGCCGCGACGGCCGTGGCGGGCGACGGTGCCTCGTCCGTGCGGATGATGGTGTCGCGGGTCGGCTCGGGCAGCAGGGAGCGGGCGGTCTTGCCGTTGCCGGTGAGCGGCAGCGCGTCGAGGCGGACGTAGGCGTCGGGGACCATGTGGTCGGGCAGCGAGCCGCGCGCCCACGCGTCGAGCTCGGACCTGGTCGCCGTCTCGGCGCCGACCAGGTAGGCGGTAAGGCGGGGTTCGCCGCGTCCCTCGAAGCGGGCCGCGGTGACCACGGCGGCGCCGACACCGGGGAACCGCTCCAGCACCCCTTCGATCTCGGCGGGTTCGACGCGGTGGGCGCGCACCTTCAGCTGGGCGTCGGTCCGGCCGAGCCATTCGAGGGCGCCGTCGGCGTGGAGCCGCACCTCGTCCCCGGTGCGGTACAGGCGGACGCCGGTGGCCGGGTGGGTGAGGAAGGCGTCCGCGGTGAGGTCGGCCCGGTGGACGTAGCCGCGGGCGAGGCCGGCGCCGGAGATGTACAGCGCTCCGGTCGTGCCGGGGGCGCAGGGTTCGAGTTCCTCGTCGAGGACGTGCAGGTCCAGACGGGGCAGGGGCTCGCCCAGGGGCAGGAAGGAGCCGACCGAGGTGACGCGGTGGCTGGAGGCCCAGATGGTCGCCTCGGTGGGCCCGTAGAGGTTCCACAGGGAGCGCGCGGAGGCGTGCAGCTGCTCGGCGACGCTGACGGGCAGTGCCTCGCCGCCGGAGAGGACGGTGAGGCCGGCCGGGGGCCGCCAGCCGGTCTCCAGCAGCAGCCGCCACATGCTGGGGGTCGCCTGGGCGATGGTGGCCTCGCCGGTCAGTTCGGCGAGGCGGCCCGGGTCGCGGGCGGCGTCGCGGCCGGCCAGGACGACGGTGGCGCCCTTCGTCGGCGGCAGGAGCAGTTCGAGCAGGGAGATGTCGAAGGCCACCGTGGTGTGGGCGAGGACCCGGTCCTCGGCGGTCACGGCCAGACGCTCCCCGATCCCGGTGAGAAAGTTGGCGAGGGCGCCGTGTCCGACCTCGACGCCCTTGGGGTCGCCCGTCGACCCGCTGGTGAACAGGACGTAGGCCAGGTCGCCCGCACCCACGTGGGCGGGCACGGCCACGGCCGATCCGTCCGCCTCCGGGACGGGCAGGACCGGGCCGAGCGAGGCGCCGAGCGCGTGGGTGCGCGCGTCGGTGAGGATCAGGTCGGCCCGCGCCACCTCGGTGTACCGGCGCAGCCGCTCGGCCGGGTAGCCGGGGTCCAGCGGCAGGAAGGCCGCACCGGCCCGCAGCACGCCGAGGAGTGCGGGCAGCAGGTGCGTCCCCCGCTCCAGGAGGACGCCCACGACCGAGCCGGCCTCGACACCCTGGTCGTGGAGGTGGGCGGCGACGGCGTCGGCCCACGCGTCGAGGGCGGCGTAGTCGAGGGTGCGGTCACCGCAGCGGACGGCCACGGCCTCCGGCCGGGCGGCGACGGCGGCGGCGACCAGGTCGAGGACGGTCGGGCCGGACGCCTCGGGTTCCGGGGCCTCGGCACGGGCGGCCTGTGCCTCCGGCTCGGCGGGCACCCCGGTGACCGCGGAGGGCTCGGTGGCGGTCTCCGTGCGCTCTTCGCCGTGGAAGAGCGCGGACAGGGCGAGGTCCTCGATCCGTTCGGTGAAGGCCAGCGCCTCTTCGCGGCTCATCGCGGTCTCCCGCACGAACACCGTCGGGGGCCCGGTCTCGACGCAGAGCAGCGCGACCTCGGTGTGCGGTTCGGCGGACGCCTCCTCCCCGTCCTCCCGTTCCACCACCATGACCTGGGTGAACGAGGGTTCGTCGGAGCCCAGCGGGCGTCCGGCGAGGCCCAGGCGGATCTCCAGGTCGGCGGCGTACCCTTCCCGGGCCGCGGCCTCGTCCAGCTTGCGCAGCAGGGAAGCGGTGCCGTCGGCCTCGTACCGGACGGGGAAGCGGACGGCGGTGAGGCCGTGGGTGCGCTCTCCCCGCAGCCGCGCCGCCGACGGCGACCAGGCGAAGTCGAAGCAGGTTTCGCCGGTGCGCTCGGCGACCGCGTCGAGGAAGGCGCGCACCACGTCGGCGGTCTCCTGGCGGGAGGCGGGGAGGTACGCCAGTTCGTAGCGCCCGTAGTGGGCGGTGGCGGCGGTGAAGTCGTCGGCCGTCAGCCGGGCCGGCCGCAGCGCGCCGAGACGCGTGCGCCACCAGGGCTCGTGGGGCCGCAGGGAGTTCTGTGCGGCGGCCACGGCTTCGAGCCGTTCGGCCGACACGCCGGGCACCGGGGCGCCTTCGGTGATGCCGAGCCGCTGGGCGGCGGCCTGGCCGCTCAGCGCGGACCCGTCGACCGCGAGGAAGTCGCTGAGGACGAGGTCGGCGTCGGGCGCGGCGAGGGTGATCGCGGAGGTGGTGACGGCCAGGGCGACGGTGCCGGTGCGCACCTCGTCGCGCGGCAGCAGCCGGATCTGACGGGTGAGGACGGCGCCCTGCTCGGTGAGGAGTGCCGGGACACCGAGCGGATTGGGGAAGGAGCCGTAGTCCAGGGCCTTGGAGAGCCGTACGGCCTCGGCGGCCGTGGTGCCGGCGTGGATCACTCCGCCGGAGGCCGGCCGGTGGGACCGGCGGTAGAAGCGGCGCTCCCGGTCGCCGGTGTCGACCGGCTCGGGCAGGGTTCCGGCGACGACGTGCGGGACGAGGTCGCCGAAGAGTTCGATGCCGGTCTCGGCGGTCTCGTACGTCAGCGAGAGGGCGGTGGAGTGGTCACGGACCGGGAACCACCGCTCGAGCAGGACGCTGCCGGCGTCCACGGCCTCGGCCATGCGGTGCCAGGTCGCGGCGTGCCGGGTGGCGCCTTCGTACAGCGCCCAGGCGGGGACGTGGCTGCCGGAGTAGCGGGGCAGCGGTCCGTCGTGGAAGTTGATCGCGGCGACCCTGGGCAGAGCGAGCACCTCGGCGCGCAGGATGCGGAAGTTGACCATGCTGAACAGGTAGTCGAAGGGCTGCCGGGACAGCGTGGCGGTGAGGTCGCCGTGCGGGTCGTGCAGGGCGATGCCGTGTTCGGCGGCGAAGGCGGCGACAGCCGGGTCGTCGCTGAAGACGCCCTCGACACGGACGCCGGCGTCCAGCAGCTGGGCGGCGCAGCGGGTGAGGACCCGGGTGCCGCCGATCAGGAAGCAGGTGGTCGGCATGGTCACCCCTCGGCCGTCACGGGTTCGGCGGAGTGGTCCGGTCCGGCGGTCTCGGCGGCGACCCAGGCGTCGATCTGGGAGACGACCTCCTCGTCCAGGGAGAGCTGGCCGGGGGTCCACTGCGGGTTGGAGAGACCGCGGTGGGTGCGCTCGCACATCTCCCAGTCCTCGTAGTTCGCCTTGTCCCAGAGGGCGAACACGGCCTCGTGGGAGAAGTCGTCCTTGGCGGTCTCCGAGGGGTGGAAGAGCCAGAAGTGCCGCACGACGCAGGTGCCGGGGCTCTCCGGCCAGACCCACTGCATCATCACGTAGTCGGCGGTGAAGCCGAAGAGCAGGTTGGGCAGGATCGTGATCCAGTTGATCCGCCGACGGTCGGCCTCGGGAACCAGCGCCATCGGTTCGCGCCCGCTGCGTCCCGTCATGGAGACGGAGTTGAAGCCGCCCCGGATGGACTGCCAGGCACCGACGAGGTCGCCCTTGAGGTCATAGGTGCCCGCGTCGTCGAAGTCGGTGATGCGGTGCAGGTCCTTGTGGGCGGTCGGGAAGTGCAGGCTCTCGTTGACGTTGTGCGCGACGAGCTTCCAGTTGGAGGCGACGGGGTAGTCCTTGGCCTGGACACACTCCAGTGCGGCGAGTTCGTAGACGCGGGCGAACTCGCCGAACTCGCCGAGGGACTCGTCGAGGTCGGGTGCGTCGTCGGAGAAGGCGATGAAGACGACGCCGTGCCGGATCTCGGTACGCACGGGCAGCAGCCCGTTCTTCTCCTTCTCGAAGAAGTGGTCGAAGTAGGTGCCGTTGTAGCTCTTGAGCGCGCCGTTCCGGTCGTACACCCAGCAGTGGTAGAGGCAGACGAGGCTCTGCCGCTTCCCCGCCGCCTCCTCCACCAGCTTGTAGCCACGGTGCCTGCAGTAGTTGTGGTACGCCTGGATGCCGTTGTCGCCGTGGAGCAGCAGCACCGAGCCGGTGCCGATGTTCAGGGTGGTGTAGGAGCCCTTCTCCTTGAGCCGGGAGACGTGGTCCACCGGCAGCCAGCGGCGCCCGTAGATGCGGGCCATCTCCCGCCGGTGCTGCTCCTCACCGGTGTAGAACTCGTGCGACCGGCCGATGCCGCCGGTCTCGAAGTACGGCCGCTGCTCGGCCTGTTCACTGATGAGCTGGAACATGCTGGACGCACGCGTCATCTGCTGGGCTCCCTCGGGGTGAGGTGCGTGAAGGCGGGTGGCGGGGCCGCCGCGGTCGGGGACGGACGGCCTTCCCCTCGTCCCGTGCGGCGTGGCGGCCGAGCGGAGCGCTCGCCGCCTGTGGGCAGGGCCGGCCGGGGCCGGGGGGAGGGGGAGGTGGGCGCGGCGGTACGGCAGGCGGCCCGGGCGGAGCGTGTCGACGGGTGGGCGCCGCTCCGTGGCGAAGTCGCCGGGCGGGCGGTGGTGCCGGTGGGGGCTCGCGCGCCACGCGTCCGCGTGGCCGCGACAGCGCCGGGCCCGGAGGTGCGGGACCAGTCAGCCGGCGGGGTCGTAGATCCGCCGGTCCTGGGGGACGCCGGCGTCGTCGTAGAGGCGCTCCAGGGCGTCCGGCGCGTAGATCTCGTGGTCCTCCACGACGCCGCCGATCAGCCCGAGCATCCGGTCGGTCCACTCCTGGCTCTTGCTCATCGCGTCCATCGTGACGCGGAAGAAGGGCGGGAGTTCGGTGAGGGGGGCCAGGGTGGTGGTGAAGTCGTAGACGCCGGCGCTCTCCTCGTCGCGCACCTTGTGGTACTCGGCGAGGGCCTCGTCCATCGGCCGCTCACCGGCGAGCCCCTGGTGGAGGCGGTCGGCGAGCAGTTCGCCGTGGAGGAAGGCGTCGGTCATGCCCCAGCCGGTGTACGGGTCCTTGTGGTACCCGGCGTCGCCCACGAGGGCCCACCCGGGGCCGTAGGGGCGACGGTAGTAGTTGTCGGGGTAGCGCATGGGTTTGAAGTCCTCCTCGCGCCTGCCCAGGTCACGCAGTTGCGCGCCCATGTCCGGGTCCACGTCGTCGAAGACGGCGTGGAAGCGGTTCTCCACGTCCTGGCGGAACTCCTTGAGCTGGGCGCGGGAGCAGATGACGGCCAGCATGCTCAGGTCGTCGTTGGTGGGCCAGGTGCCGAACCACTGCTCGTTGAGCCCGGCCTTGTGGTGCAGTCCCCAGTCGAGCCCGCTGTAGTACGAGTAGTAGATGAAGCCGGCGGCGGGACGCACGTTGTACAGCTCGGCCCCCACCTTCTTGGCGACGGTGGAGTGGAAGCCGTCGGCACCGACGACGACGGTGGCGCGGAACTCCCGCTCGGGTCCGTCGCCTTCGCGGCCGCGGATGCCCACGACCTGCCCTTCGACGGCCACCACGTCGGTGACGGTGAAGCTTTCGAGCACCTCGGCGCCGGCCCGGCGGGCGGCGTTGACGAGGATCTCGTCCAGGACGCGGCGGCGGGGAGCGTACACGGCGTCGAGGCCGTCGACCGGGGCCGCGAAGCCGTTGAGGTGGATGCCCCGGTAGGAGTAGTGCATCTTCTTCAGTTCCGGGGTCTTGGCGGCGACTATCTCGTCGAGCAGCCCCCACTCGCGGAGTTTCAGAAGTCCCGCCTGGTGGATGTAGTGGGTGGAGACGGCGTCGCTGGGAAAAGAGGACCGGTCCACCACGAGCACCCGGTGGCCCTGCCGGGCAAGGAGCATTCCTACCGGCGATCCCGCGCAACGGGCACCCACAACAATGACGTCGTACACGCGTCCCCCAAGAATCGGATCGAGCCCACACGGCCGCCCCTCCGCTCCGCCGGCACTTCCCGGCCAACGGACCGCGGCACTGGCGAGGAGGCTATGAGGATCTCCAACTAAAGGTCAATAGACGCCAGGGGGCAGGTAATTCGGCTGCCGCGACGGCGGGATACCCAACATGGACACTCCTCCGCTCGCACGAAATCAAACGTCGGCCTTATGCACCCTTTGGGCACCGTATGACCCCGGCGCGCACCCCTGAATACTGTGACCTGCGTCACACTCATTCAGTCAGGCGATTCAGTCACATCCGCCGACCATTCGCCCACGCGTCACGCAAAGTACAGGTAAAGCAGAAGCGGCTATTCCGCTTCTGCCCGCTGCCGCCAATGTCCAACTACCAAGGTGAAGTCAGCCGAGTAATTAATCGTTCATTTCACGCCTCGAATTAACTATTACCCGCCAGGGCGACGGCGCTTCAGCACTCCCCTGCCGCCCCGGCCGGCGCGAGGTGGGTGAGGCGATGGCCTTTCGGCTTTCGAGGGGTGTACTCACAGCCTGACATGAGTGAGGAAGGTGGTGCGGCTGGGGCAGGTGGTGTGGGGGAGATAGAGGGCGTGAAGGGGCGCGTGAAGGGGTGGTTCGAGGGGAAGGACGTGCGCTTTGCCGCCTGCCGCGGGGCCTGGTGGCGTGGTGACGAAGGCGATGTGGCGGGTGCCGATGACGGCTGTGACGGGGGGTGTGCCCTGGCGGAGGGTGCGTGCGGTCTCCGGCTCGAAACCCGCGTCCCGGCAGTGGTCGACGAGGAGGTCGGTGTAACCGGAGCGGCCGGGATCGCCCCAGACCAGGAAGGACTCGTGGGCGAGTTCGGGAAGCGCCACGGAGGTGCGGGCGGCCAGGGGGTGGTCGCAGGCGACGGCGATGTGCAGGCGCTGGTGGCCGAGGGTGGTGCGGGCCAGGCCGCGGGCGGGTGCCATTCCGCGGCACAGGCCGATGTCGAGGTCGCCGGCGAGGAGAGCGGCGGTCAGCTCGGAGGGGTAGCGCTGGTGGATCTCGGGGCTGACGTCGGGGTGGGCGTCGGTCACCGGTGCGAGCAGGGTGACGAGTTCGTCGCCGGTGACGGCGGGGGTGTGGCCGAGGCGGAGCGTCCGGGTCTCGCCCCGTCCGGTCTGCCGGGCGCGGCGCAGGGCGGCCCGGGCCATGCCGTTGAGGACACGGGCGTCCTCGAGCAGGGCCGCTCCGGCGGGCAGTACGGTGACGCCCGCGGTGCCGCGCTCCAGCAGCGGCACTCCGACCTCGCGTTCGAGAACCCGGATGGAGGTCGACAGGGCCTGCTGGGACAGGTGGAGCCGGGCGGCGGCGCGGGTGACGCTGCCTTCCTCGGCGACGGCGATCAGGTGGTCGAGCTTGTTCAGGTCCAGGCGCACCTCCACGCCTCTCGGCTCGGTGGTGGATGGTCAGGAGGCGCGGCCGCCGTGGCACGGAGCCACGGCGGCCGCGCCTGAGGCCGAGGGGCCGGACGGGTCCCTCAGGCCTGGCCGGTCCCGAAGTGGCTGACGCGTCCGTCGGTGACCGTGAAGGCCCACCGCGTGCGCATGCCGCCCCAGGTGTCGTTGGTGTACGTGGCCGTCAGAGTCAGGCCGTCGGCCGAGACGTCCTCGACGTCCATGCGGCCGTTCGAGGAGAAGATCTCGCGCTCCGCCCACGCGGAGAGGTCACGCTCGGTGCCGTCGTCGGACATGGTGGCGTCCTCGGTCAGCGCGGCGAGGAAGGCGTCCCTGTCGCCCGCGTTGACGGCCGCGACGAAGGCGGCCACCGCGGGGTCACTCGGTCGTACGGTCATCGATTCCTCCTGGTGTGGTCCGCAGGGCGTCGACCCCGACGTGCCCGGTCGCACCGAGGCCGGAGCCGGCGCGCCCCGCCGGAACGGCACGGGGTCAGCGGGTGGTGTAGCCGCCGTTGGGGAACATCGTCTGGCCGGTGAACCACCAGCCTTCGGTGGCCAGGAACCTGATCACCGGGACGATGTCCTCGATCTGGGTGAGCTGGTTGCCCATCGCCTGCGACTTGTGGAACTCGACCCGCTCCGGGGTCTCCTGGCCGTAGAAGAACGGCGTGTCCATCGGCCCCGGAGCCACCATGTTCACGGAGATCCCGCGTTCCGCGAACTCCTTGGCCGCCGCACGGGTGAAGTGCTCCAGGGGCGCCTTGCCTCCGGCGTAGGTGGAGTAGCCGTCGGTGAAGGCGGCCAGCAGGGACGTACCCAGGCTGATGATCTTGCCGTGGTCGTTCAGCCGGCGCCCGGCCTCCTGGATGAAGAAGTACGCCGCCTTGGCGTTGACGCCGAACATGCGGTCGTACTCTTCCTCGGTGGTTTCCAGGATCGGCTTGCGCAGCACCATCCCGGTGGTGTTGACCGCGATGTCCGCGCCACCGTAGGTGTCCACCGCCGTGTCGAAGAGGCGCCGCACGTCGGCGACCTTCGTCAGGTCCCCCTGCACGGAGACGGCCTGCCCCCCGGCCTCCTCGATCGCCTTCACCGTCTGCCCGGCCTCGCTCTCGGAGCTGTGGTAGTGCACGACCACCTTCGCCCCGGCCTCCGCGAACGTCCTGCTGACCAGCCCGCCCAGGTTCTTCTCGCCACCGCCCACGACGGCGACCTTGTCCCGCAACGTGTTCCCAGCCATGCTCCGTACTCCCTCGCGTCTTCGCCGACGATCGGTTCGATCACTCACTACTGGCGAGACTAGGCGGACATTCCGGGCATCGGGTAACAGAAGTTTCGGGTCGCTCCACAAACACCGTCGGTACCCCGGCCGGCGGACCGGCTCACCGGGGACGGCCCCGGCTGCCACGCCCCTGCCTGGCGCGGCGGACCCCTCACCCGCTCCGGCTGACCGGGGGCCCGCCGCTCCCGGAGCACCTGGCCTGGAGTGGCCGCGACCTTCGACCACGCGGGGAGCGGCGGCGAGGCGGCCCGGAGCGGTGCTCACCGTGGCCCCCGCCGCTCTGTCTCTCCTGGTCGCCCTCGTGGCGCTGATGTGTGTGGTCGGCCACGCGCAGCGGGACAGCTCCCCCGCCGGGCCGTCCGCCGTCGAGTTCACTCAGCTCTCCGCGTCCGTCGAAGCGCCCCACGGGACGGCCGCGCCGTGCGGCAAGAAGGTCCTCACCGCTCGGGCCACGCAGCGCCACGACGGCGCTCCCCGCTCGCCCGGCTGCTCTTCGCCGTCGGCTGCCCCGTGGGCAACAAACTCGTCCTCGTGCTGCTCGGCGCCTCGGGCGCCATGAGCTGCTGGGCTCCTCCGCAGCCCCTGCTGGCCGTCCTCTCCGTGGGCCTGCCGGCGGAAGCCGCGCTGCGCCGCCGGTCCTCCCAGACCGAGTGCGCGGTTCCGGCTTCCGCCTGACCCACGCCCGGTTCTGTTCCGCCGCCTCTTCGTACCGGCGCTCGGCCCCGGCACCACGGTCACCCTCACCGGGCGGGTGGGCCGGGGGCCCGCGTGCCGCGGACACAGGTCAGGCGGATTCGCGCAGGAGTTGTTCCAGGCTGCCGAGGAGGCGCAGGGCGTCCGCACGGCGGGACGGGGGAAGCGCTGCCGGAGGGTCGGGAGAGACCACCCGCAGGGCCGTGGCCGCCTGGCGTGCGAAGAGGGCCAGCAGGTCGAGTTCGGGGAGGCCGGAGCGGGCCTGGGGGGACGGGTCCAGGACCTCCAGGACCCCCAGCACCCGGCCGTCGCTGACCAGGGGGGCGGCCATCAGGGCGTCCGGCACGTACTCGGTGGACTCGGCGACCGAGCGGTCGAAGGAACGGCTGGCGGTGAGGTCGTCGACGACGACCGGTTCGCCCGAGGTGGCGACCCAGCCGGCGATGCCGCTGCCCGCCGGGAACCTGCGGCCGACCAGGAACTCCTCGCCCTCGCCGGAGACGGCCGCGAAGACGAGTTCGTCGCGTTCCTCGTCGAGGAGGAGGACGGAGCCCGCCGCCGCGCCGAAGATGGCGCGCGCCACCTCGACCACGGACTGGAGGAGTTCGCGGCGCCGGGCGTCACCGGCACCGCCGGGAAGCGGGACCGGTGCGGTGAAGGGTTCAGTTCTCGGAGTCATCGGATGCCTCTCCTGCCGGAAGGTGGTGCCGCGGCGCGAGCGTCACGTTGGCCGCGGACAGATAGAGGGCGCTCTTGAGCTGGAAGGGCGTCATCCTCGGACGGGCCGACAGGAGACGCGCGCTGAGACCGGTGATGTACGGGGTGGCGAAGCTGTTGCCGGTGGTGCGGATGGTGGCGCCGCCCAGCCAGGGCACGGTCACGTTCTGGCCGGGGGCGAAGAACTCGACCGGCGGGGACGGGTTGTAGAGGTGGACGGGGTCGTCCTCCTGGTGGCTGCCGACGGAGAGCACCGAGGCGAACCGCCAGGGGAAGCTCTCCACCGGTGTGTTGTGGGCGGAGGCGACGAGCACCGTCCGGGCGAAGTAGGCGCGGTCGGCCAGTTCGTGCAGGTGGTGGGCGAACCGCGTGCGGGTGGTGGAGAGGCTGAGGTTGATCAGGTCGAATCCCTGGTCGACGGCCCACCGCAACCCCGCGAGGAGCACGTCCCCGGTGCCGGAGAACCGCTCGCCGAGCACCCGGACACTGGTGATCTCGCACTCCGGCGCGGTGCGGCGGATGATGCCGGCGCAGGCGGTGCCGTGGCCGCAGGTGTCGCCGGTGGTGGTGGGAAGGACCTCCGCCTCGCCCGTGGCCCCGTCCTTGACGACCACCCAGGAGCCGGCGAGCGGCCCGACCAGCGGATGGTCCCGCTCCACGCCGGAGTCGACGACGCAGACCCGCACGCCGCGCCCGGCCCCCTCGGCGGGGCCGTCCGGCACGGCGGGGTCGGCGACGACGGGCAGGTCGTCGGGGCCCCGCCCGCGCAGGCTCCAGGTCAACGCGGTGCCGGGCGGTGCCCCGGTGGTGGTCGTCCCCATGGGTCAACTCGCCTTCTCGGTCGTGGTCGTACGGGCCTGGACGGCTACGAGGCCGACCGGCAGGGTGCGGGCGGCCCGTACCCCGGGCAGGTGGCCCTTGTCGCTGAAGTGCTCCTCGGCGCGGCGGGCCTCCGCACCGGCCCGGGCGGGAGCGCCGAGCGAGGCGAGGACGCGGGCGCGGTCGAGGGCGGCCGTCGCCCGCAGCAGGGGCGAGTCGGACAGCGCGGCGGTGGCCACGGCCTCGTCGGCGGCGGCCAGTGCCTCCTCGCCCCGTCCGTCGGCGGCGGCCAGCCGGGCCCGCAGCCCGGCGAGGTCGACGGTGTCGGCGCGGGCGAGCGCGTCGGCCCGGGTGGCCGGGAGGAGGCGCTCGGCCGCCTCGGGGACGCGTCCCTCGTCCAGCAGCAGCCGCCCGGCCTCCAGCGCGATGGCGACCCGCATCCCGCCCGCGCCCAGCCGTTCCGCCTCTGCGTCGGCGCCGGCGAGCAGCCCCAGGGCCTCGGCGCGCCGTCCGGCCAGGGCGGTGACGGTGGCCCGGAAGACCGGCAGGAAGACACCGGCCTCGGCGTAGGCCAGCTCGGCGGCGAGCCGGGCCGCCTCGCCGAGGGCGGCGTGTGCCTCGCCCGGCCGGTCGTCCAGGGCGAGGAGGACGGCGAGCGGACAGTTGAGGGTGACGCCGACGGTGGGCCGGCCACCGCCGTGAGCGGTGAGCAGGGCCCGGCAGCGGTGGATCGCGGCGGCGACGGGCTCGGGCCCGCGCCACAACGACACGCCGACGGCTCCCAGAGCCGCCGCCCGCTCGGGCTCCGCGCCCGCGGCGACCGCCTGGTCCAGGGCACGGACCAGTTCGCGGTCGGCCTCCTGGTGGCGTCCGGTGGACTGGCGCTGCTGTCCGAGGCGGAGGCGGGCGCGAGCCTGGCCGACCCGGTCACCGGCCGCCTCGAAGACGGGCAGCACGGCACGGGCGACCGAGGCGAGCGCGGCGCCGGGGTCCTGGACGGCGAGGGCGAGGCGGGCGTGGGCGGCCTCGACCGGGGCGGCTCCCTCCGTCACCACCCGGCGCAGCAGGGCGGCGCCCTCCTCGGTCCGGCCGAGCGCGACGCGTACCTCGCCGAGGCGGCGCAGGGCCGTGACCGCGCCGGGCGCGTCGGGCTCGGCCAGTTCGACGGAGCGGCCCAGCAGGCTGTCGGCCCAGGTGAGGTCGGAGCGGGCCACGGCCTGGGCACCGGCCCTGCCGAGTGCGGTGGCGGCCCGGGCGCGTAGCAGGGCGGTCCGGTCGTCGACGAGGCCGAGCGCGGCCCGGAGACGGCAGGCGCGTTCCAGGTGACCACCGACGGCGGCGTCCCCGGCCGCGGTGACGCTCGGCAGCCGGGATGCCTGTTCGTGGCGTTCCGCCTTGGCCCGCTTGGAGAGCGAGGCGTACGCCACCTCCTGTACCAGGCCGCCGGCGAAGCGGTACGGGCCACGGGGGCCGGTGCCGACCGGTTCGACCAGGCGGCGTCGCCGGAGGCGCTGGAGCACCGGCACGACGGTGGGCGGCTCTTCGCCGTCCGGCGGGGCCGTCGTGCCCGGGGCGGTGGCCGCGAGGCGGGCCAGTTCGACGGGGTCGAACTCCCGGCCGACGACGCAGGCGATGTCGAGGACGAAGCGTTCGGCCGGGTTGAGGGCGCCTATCCGGGCGCCGAGGAGGGCCTGGAGGGTCGGGGGCAGCTCGTCGCCGGGGAGCGCCGGTGTGTCGTCGGCGGGCAGCAGGAGTTGCTCCAGGTAGAGCGGGTTCCCCTCGGCCCGGTCGAGCAGCCGGGCGGCGACCGGAGCGTCCGGCGCCCCGGTCAGCTCGGCGGCGAGGCGGGCCGACTCCTCGCGGTCCAGCCCTTCCAGGCGGAGCGGAATCGCGGTGGCGGGCGGGGCGGCGCCGCCGGGGCGGCCGACGCAGACGATCAGTACCGGAGCCTCCCCGAGCCGGGAGTGGAGGAGTTCGACGGCGCGTACCAGGAGTGGCGGGGCCCAGTGCCAGTCGTCGAGCAACAGGACCGGGCGGCAGGTGCGGGCGGTGCGGGCGAGGACCGCGGCGAGGGCCGCGCACATCTCCTCCAGGGGGACGTTGGGCGTGCCGTCGTCGAGCAGTCCGGCGGCCAGGACGCCGAGGGCGGCATCGTCCTGGTGGCCGTCCGCGGACCGTGGTGCCTCCGCCAGGATCGTGCGCACCGCTTCGGCCAGGGGGGCGAGAGAGCCGTGGTCGCCGTAGTCGCGGCAGCGTCCGGCGCCGTGCACGGGGCGGCCGGAGCCGCTGACGCGGCTGCGCCACTCCCGTACCAGCCGGGTCTTGCCGGTGCCCGCCTCGCCCGCCAGGTGGAGCAGCCGGGCGCCGCGGCGGGCGGCCTCCGCCTCCTCGGCCAGACGGGCGAGTTCGGCGCGGCGTCCGACGAAGGCGACGTCGAAGCGGCGCAACAGTTCGGGGTCGTCGGCGCCGAGGGCGAGGAGCCGGTAGGCGGGGACGCGGTCGGCCTTGCCCTTGAGGGCGAGGGGGCCGGCCTCCTCGACGGAGACGGTGGGGCCGGCGGCGCTCAGCGTCTGCGGGCCGATCAGGATCTCCCCCGGTCCGGCGTTCTGCTCCAGCCGGGCGGCCACGTTGACCGTCTCGCCGGAGACCAGCGCCTGCCGGGCGGTGGCGTCCGAACCGGCCACCACCTGGCCGGTGTTGACGCCGATCCGGACACCGATGCGCAGGCCGAGGCTCTGCTCCAGTTCGGCGTTGAAGCGTTCCAGCGCCTCGCGGATACCGAGGGCGGCGGCGAGCGCCCGGCGGGCGTCGTCCTCGTGGACGTGCGGGACGCCGAAGACCGCCATGACGGCGTCGCCGATGAACTTCTCCGGTGTCCCGCCACGCGCCTCGATCTCCGCGCTCATCAGCCCGAACCAGCGCAGGGTGACGGTGCGCAGCGTCTCCGGGTCGAGGGCGCCGGAGAGCGCGGTGGAGCCGACCATGTCGCAGAAGAGCACGGTCACCGGCTTGCGCTTGTCCTCGGGCAGCGGCAGAACGGGGGCGGCGGCCGGCACGGGCCGTTCGGCGCCGGGGGCGGCGGGCGTCCCGCAGGCCGGGCAGAACCGGGCGTCCGTGGGGAGCCCCTGGTGGCACGCGGAGCAGGTCATCTCTCGGGGTCCTTCCTGGCAGGACGGTGTCGTGCGGGCGGCGTCGACGCGCCGGTCCCGGCCCACGGGTGCGGGCCGGGACCGACGGGTGTCAGAACAGGGCGCCGCCCGCGATCTCGCCGTGCGCCTGCACCTCCGGGCCGACGGCGTCGAGCCGTCCCTTGATGTCGAGCAGGACGGCGAGTTCCTCCGGCTCCAGGCCGGTCAGGACCTCGCGTTGCTCCTCGGTGAGCAGGTCGACCGCGAACCCTGCCTCGTGCAGCCGGGTCAGCAGATCGGGTCGCTGTGGTGGTGTCATCCGGGACCTCCCGTCGGTGTGGGCCGTCCGGTCTCCCGCAGCGGCACGTCGGCCGGTGCGCGGCGCCCGAGCCGGACGAAGATACGGGTGAGCGCGTCCACGGTGTGCAGGGCGCTGACAGCGAGGAGCGCCTCGTCCCGTCCGGTCAGCGGCAGGGAGTCGAGCAGGGCGTACACGTCGTCGACGTGGCCCGCGTCGAGTTGCGCGTGGGCCTGGACCGTACGGAAGGCGGCCTCGGGCAGGCGGGTGCGCCGGGCCAGCGCGGCGCCGAGCCCCGCGGCCGGCGCGTGTCCCTCCAGGACGGCGATGTAGCCGACGAGGGCCAGCGGGTGGTGGTGCTCGGCCCAGTAGTACTGGGCACCGGTGAGCGCGGCGACGTCGGGCGGGGGGACGGCCCCGGCCACGGCCTGCGTGTCCACCCCGGCGGCGGCCAGGTCCTCCAGCAGCCAGGCGTCGTGGCCGGTCTCCTCCAGGACGTGGGCCCGCAGGTACCGGGCGAGGGGGGCGGCGAGCGGGTCGGCGCCACGCGGTGCGGCCCGGTCCGCGACTTCGGCGGCCCGCTCCATCAACGGCACGGAGGCCCTGATCACCTGGTGCATCGTCACGAGGTAGGCCAGGTAGCGCTCCCGTGGACGGCCGGCCCGCCACAGGGCGGCGGTGGCGCCGTGCGGCCCCGCCTCGACCAGCGAGAGTTTGGCCCGCAGACGGCCCGAGGCCGAGCTGGTGTTCACCGGGGGGCCTCCTGTTCGCCGGGCTCGGGCCGCTCCACCCAGGCGGCGTACGCGGCACAGCCGTGGGCGCGGACCAGAGCGGTGGGGCCGTGGGCGCGCCGGGCCCGCCCGACGGTGAGGTCCAGGAGGGCGCCGGCCGCCCCGGACGCGGTCCGTTCGGCGGCGGCGACGGCACCGGGAAGCGCGGAGAGCCGACGGCAGGCGTCGCAGTAGGAGGCGGCCGGGGGCGCGTCCGGGGCGTGGCGTGCCCTGAGGTGGAGGGGGCCGACGGTGCGGACCGCCCGCAACAGGGGTGTATCGAGGACGCGGGCGCGGACCGTGCCCCAGCTGTCCTCGGCGATGTGGCCGAGGCGCAGGTGCGGCGGTACGGGACGGCGGTCGACGGTGTGCTGGTTGCAGCAGGCCAGCACGGTCCCGTCGAAGGCGACCACCGGCCAGGCGGCCATCGCGCAGGGCGCCGGGGCGGCCGCGCCGTCCACGCCGACGGCGCGTGCCGGACGGGCCCAGGTCGCGGCGCGGCCGAAGGCCCTGATCTCGTTGACCAGGACGGGCAGGGTGCCGCCGAACTCACGCTCCACGGCGGCGGTGGCCTCCGCCAGGTAGGGGTCGTCAGGTCCGGTGCCCGTCAGGTGGAGACTGACGCGCGTACCAGTCGCGCCCAGGGCGCGCAGGGCGGCGAAGACGGCCGCGCGGGGCACTTCGCGTTCGTGGTGGAGGTCCAGGCTGGCGGAGAAGTGGTCGACGGCGGCGGCGGCGCGCAGCACGGCCCTCGGTACGCTCCGGGCGCGGGCGAAGAACATGCCGCTGAGGACGGCGGTGCGCGTCCCCTTCTCCTTCGCCGAGAGGGCGAGTTCGCGCACCAGGCCGGGCATGAGCAGGGGCTCGCCGCCGGTCAGCATCATCACGTCCGGGCGGTCCCGGGGGGTGAACGAGGCGACGAAACGCCGCAGGTCGCCGGGGGCGGGCCGCTCGCCGGTGTCCGGGCCCGAGCCGGTGGAGCAGTGGGCGCAGCTCAGCGGGCAGCGGCGGGTGAGCGTGACGAGCACGCCGGCCGCCGGTTCGGGCCGCAGGCCGATGATCTCCGCGAGTCGCATACGTCGCTCCTTCCGCCGCCCGCGCGGCGGGCCAGGTCCGCACGGCGGGCCGCGCGGGCGTCACCCGTACCGCAGGAGCTTCGCGCGCCGGGGTTGGCGAACGGTCCGGAAGCGGTTGGCGAACGGTATGGGCCGAGGCCCGGGGCGCGAGGGGCCCGGGCCGGGGAAGCGTCCGGGCTCCCGGCGGGGCAGGGAAAGCCCCCGCTGGCTGGGGGTTAAGCGATGCCATACCGGCGGCGAGGCGTTAGCCGGGACGGGCTTCCTAACGTTCTGGTCATCGGCAGGCCGACGGCACGCCGAAGCCGGTGAGGCGCTTCCCGCTCGCCGGCGCATCCGACGCGACACCCCACGAGTGGACGGAGACCACCATGTCCGAGAAGACCAACCCCGAGACCCCCGAGACCGTCGAGTCCCCCGAGGTCGAGGCGCACAGCGCGTCGGTCCTGGACCTGCAGGGCACCACCTCGGTGGACCAGGAGCACATCGCCGACGGCAACTGCATCAGCGTCCTCAGCGTGGTCGAGAACCAGAAGTGACGTCCGGGCCGGGCGCCCGCCACCGCGTGGCGCCCGGCCGGATGGGGCGGCTCCGGACCCACGGAGACCGCCCCACCGGACGTCACGGCCCCTCCCCGGGCCCTTGCCGCGTTCCCTGTGAGCCCTTGCGCCCCCTCCTGACCTGACCCGACCCCACGGGAGCCGACCCATGCCCGAGCCCGAGCGCGCGGTCGCGCTGCGTGCCAACCGAGACTTCCGGCTGCTCTGGCTGAGCGGCCTCTTCGCCGTGATCGGCACCCAGATGACGGCGCTCGCCCTGCCGTTGCTCGTCCTGCGCGAGACCGGTTCGGCCGTGCAGGCGGGCGCCATCGGAACGGTCTCCATCGCCTCGCTGCTGGTGACGATGTTGCCGGGCGGCGTGGTCGCGGACCGGGTGGAGCGGCGCCGGCTGATGCGGCTCTGCGACCTCGGCAGCCTCACCGTGGTGACGGCGCTGGTCGTCGCGGTGTGGAACGGGCACGCCCCGCTCGCCCTGGTCCTGCTGGTCGCGGCGGCCGGAGCGGTGATCACCAGTCTTTACGGCCCCGCCGCGTTCGGGCTGATGCGCGCCGTCGTGCCGAAGGACCAGATGGGGACGGCGACGGCCCGGCTCCAGGCCCGCACCGCCACCGCCCGGCTGGTGGGCCCGCTGATCGGCGGGGCACTGTTCGGCGTCCATCCCGTGCTGCCGTTCCTCGCGGAGGCGGTCGGTCTGGCGCTGTCCACCCTGTGCGTCGCCCTGGTCCGCACCCGCTCACGCCCGGCGGCCCGCCCCGGGCGCGCCTTCAGCCGCCGCGAGCTGACGGCCGGTCTGGCCTTCCTCTGGCAGCTGCCCTACCTGCGGACGGTGCTGCTGGTCTTCGGTCTCGGGATGAACTTCGGCTTCGGGGCGATGAGCTTCACCGCCCTGTCCGTCTTCTCCGACAGCGGCCGGTCGGGAGTGGGCGGCGGCCTGGTCGTGGCCTGCACCTCGGCGGGCGCGCTTGCGGGGGCCCTGCTGGCGCCCCGGCTCCGGCCGGAGCGGCGTACCGCGCTGCTCGTCCCCGCCACCTGCTGGCTCTGCGTGGCGACGGCCGGCGCGCTGGCGGTGGTACGGGTGCCCCTGGTGGCCGGGTTGCTGGTGATGGCCTGCATGTTCCTCTCCACGGTCGCCAGCATCGGCTTCCTCTCGACGCTGCTGGTGGTGACCCCGGACGACCGGGTGGGCCGGGTGCAGAGTTCGGCCGGGTTCCTCTCCTCGCTGGTGCAGCCGTTCGGGCCGCTGGCGGGCGGCGCGCTGCTCGGCGCTCTCGGCCCGGCCGGTGCCTTCACCGCGATCGGCGCGGTGCTCGCGGTCTCGGCCGCCGTGGTGACCTTCGCCCCGTCGGCCCGCGCGGTCCCCGCGCACGAGGCGGCGGCCGGGGACCCCGAGGGCGCGCAGAGGCCCGGGAGACCGGACGCTCCCCCGGCCGCCGGAGGGAACGACCCGGGGACCGGCAGGGCGGACCCGGCGGCCGCCGCTCCCCCGCACTGACCCGACCCGCTCACCTCCCCGGCAGAAAGGCGGCGGACCGTGCCCGGCCTCCACCAGAACCAGCTCTACTCGCTCGCCGACCCGACGTACTACGAGACACCCGCGCGGCTCCCCGACGAGGGGTCCAGGTTCGCGCTGGACCGGCGGGCGGCGCTCCCCGGGTGGGACAAGGGACGCTCGGGTCTGTGGACCTGGCTGCGGCCCGAGGGGGCGCCGGTCACCGAGCAGGGGTGGAAGATCCACGTCTCCACGGTCCCCGAGGAGGCCGCCGCGACGCTGCGGGAGACCGTACGGATCTGCCTGCGCCACGGGGTACCCGTCAAATTCCTGCGCAGCCGCCAGGCGCTCGCGCTGATGTCGGACAAGTACATGGCGCGCGGCAGCAGCGGCAAGTTCATCACCGCCTACCCGCCGGACGAGCCCGCCTTTCTGCGGCTGGTGGCCGAGCTGTCGGCGGCGCTCGACGGCCGCCGCGGCCCCTACATCCTCAGCGACCTGCGGATCGGTGACGCTCCCGTCTACGTCCGGTACGGCTCCTTCACCGACCGCTGGTGCCGGGCGGCGGACGGCGGCACGGTCCCGGCGCTGCGCGCCCCGGACGGGCGGCTGGTCCCCGACGAGCGTGACGTGGTCTTCCGGGTGCCTCCGTGGGTGACCGTGCCGCCGGAGCTGGGCCCGCACCTGGCGGCCCGCGCGGCGGCCCGGGACGACAGCTTCCCGTACGTGGTCGAGCGCGCCCTCCAGTTCTCCAACGCGGGCGGCATCTACCTCGCCCGGCACCGCGGGACCGGCGAGCGGGTCGTCCTGCGCGAGGCCCGCCCGCACTGCGGCCTGGACTCGGCGGGCGACGACGCGGTCACCCGTCTGCACCGCGAACACCGGGCCCTGCGGCGGCTGGCCGGACTGGAGTGCGTGCCACGGGTGCACGGAGTGCGCACCGTCTGGGAGCACCATTTCCTGGTCGAGGAGCACATCGAGGGCCGCACGCTCTTCGAGGAGATCGTCGCCCGGTACGCCCTGGTCCGCGGGGAGCGCACCGACGCCGAACTCGCCGCCTACCGCGCCTGGGTGGACGAGGTGACAGACCGGCTGGCCGCGGCCCTGGCCGCCGTCCACGCCCGTGGCCTGCGCTTCGGCGACCTGCACCCCGCCAACATCGTGCTGCGCCCCGACGGCCGCCTGGTCCTCATCGACTTCGAGTACGCGGTGGAACTGGACGACCCGAGCCCGTTCGCGGGCGCCTTCGGCATGCAGGCTCCGGCGGGCACCGCCGGCGCGGAGGCCGACGCGTACGCCCTGTGGTCGACCTGGCTGCACATGCTGATGCCGCTCACGGAGATGGCTGGACACGACCGTCGCAAGGCCCTGGTCCTGGAGCGCTGGGCCCGCGACCGCTACCGGCTCGGCCCGGACGCGGGACCCCCGCGCCCGGCGGCGCTCGCCTCGGCCGCCGGCCGGACCGACCCGGTGGCACGGCTCCTGACGGGTACGCAGCCGGACTGGGGACGACTGCGCACCATGCTGGCGGCCGGGATCCACGCCGCCGCCACGCCCGAGCGCCTCGACCGGCTCTTCCCGGGCGGGCCCGACGGGTTCGCCAGCGGCGGCGTGTGCGCGGCGCACGGCGCGGCCGGGGTGCTGCACGCCCTGCGGCACGCCGGCGCCGAGGTGCCCCCCGAGTGGGTGCGCTGGCTCGCCGAGGCATCCCTGCGCCGCCCGCCGGAGCGCGCGGGCGGGCTCCTCGACGGCCTGCCCGGTGCGGCGGCGGTCCTCGCGGCGCTCGGGGAGGGCGACGCGGCGGTGGAGCTGCTGGAGCGGGCCTCGGCCGGGCCCCCGCCGACGGGCGCGGACCTCGCCACGGGCCGCGCGGGACGGGCCCTGGCGGCACTGCGGGTCACGCGGGCGGCCGGGGGGCCCGGCGCCTGCCCGCCGCCCGAGGTCTTCCGCACCGCGAGCGACCTGGCGCGACTGGCGCGGGGCGAGACCGTGCCGGGGCTGAGCGCGCCGCCTTCCGCCGGCCTGCTGCGCGGCCTCTCCGGCGCCGCCCTGCTCCACCTGGAGCTGTACGAACTGACGGGTGAACGCCACCTGCTGGACTCCGCGCGGGACATCCTGCACCGGGAGGCCGCGCACTGCGTACGGATGCCGGGCGGTTCGGTCCAGGTCAAGGACGGCCGCCGCCACCTGCTCTACCTGGACCAGGGCAGCGGCGGCTTCGCCCTGGTGGCCCGCGCCTACCTGGACCACCGTGAGGACCCCCTGCTGTCGGGCCTGCTGCCCGGTGTACGCCAGGGGTGCGTCCTGGAGTTCGTCCGCGAGCCGGGCCTGTTCACCGGCCGCGCCGGACTGACGGCGACGGCACACGCGCTGGACACGGCGCCCGCCGACGGCCCGGCCCGTACCGCACCGGCACCCGACGTCCTGGCGTCCGTACGCAACCTGACCTGGCACCTCGTCCAGAGAGACGACCGTCTCCTGGTCCCCGGCGCGGGTCTGCGCCGCTTCTCCGCCGACCTGGCGACCGGTTCGGCGGGGCTCCTGCTCGCCCTGCACACCCTGGCCGCCCCTCCCGGCCCCCCGCCCTCGCCCAGGGGGCCGAGGGCGCTCCTGTCCCTGCTCACCCTGGGGTGACGGGCTCACCCCGGCACACCCACCCGTCGCCCGGTCCGCCCCTCGGCGTTCTCACGGGCGAAAAGCCAGGTCAGGCGCGGCACTTCGTAGTGTGCGGCGTGAGCGGTGACCTCGCCGCCGGAGGCGGTGACGGCGCCACTGCCGATCAGGGACTCCACGGTGCGCACGGCCTCCCGCACCGGACTGTCCAGGGCGGCCGCCGCCTCGGCGAGGGTGAACGGGCCCTCCGGTCCGCCGGAGGCCAGCCGGGCGAGGGCCCTGGCCTGGGCCGCCGGGAGGTCGCGCCAGGCCACGGCGAGCCGGTCGCGCACCAGGACGTCCCCGGCGGAGAGTTCGTCGAGTGCGCAGGCGGGGTCGGCCAGCCGGTCCGCGTACTCCGCGAGCGGCAGGTGGCGCAGGACGGCGAGGCGCATCCCGGCGACCCGCACGCCGAGCGGGAGCAGCCCGCAGCCGTGCACGACGCGCAGGGCGGCGGCGCGGTCGGCGGCGACGCGGGCCGCGCCGACGAACCGGGCCAGCAGGTCGAGGGCCTCCGCCGGGTCCATCGGCGGCACGTCCACCCGGCCGACCGGCGCGAGACCGCCGAGCAGGCCCCGGGCGGTGACCACCACGCCCGACCGGCCGTCCGCCGGCAGCAGCCCCCGCACGGCGTCCTCGCCGGGGGCGTCGTCCAGCACCACCAGGGCACGGTGCCGTACCAGCCAGCGACGCCAGGCCTGCGGGGTCGCGGGGACCCCGGTGAGGCCGGCCAGGCGGTCCAGGACGGTGGTGGCCGGGCGGGCGGCGCCGGTGCTGTCGCGGAGCCGGACGAGGAGGCAGCCGTCGGGGTAGCGGTCGGCGAGCAGCCGGGCGGCCCGTACGGCGAGGGCCGTCTTGCCGCTGCCCGCCGGACCGGTGAGCAGCACGGTGCCGCCCTCCCCGCCGGGCCGGTCGAGCGCGTCGATGAGTTCACGGAGCTGGCCGCCACGCCCGGTGAACGCGGTCGGGTCCGGGGGCAGTTCGGCGGCAGTGGTGGGCCGGGCGGTGGGGTGGGTCCGGGCGGCGGAGAGGACTTCCCGGTAGCGGTCGGCCATGGCGCCGCCCGGCTCCAGGCCGAGTTCCCGGGCGAGTTCCTGCCGGTACTCGTCGTAGACGGCCAGCGCCTCGGACCGGCGCCCCGACTGGTGCAGGGCGGTCATCCACGCCGCGTGCAGACGTTCGCGGAGCGGATGCCGCTCGGCCAGCTCGCGCAGCTCCTCCACGACGGCCGGGCCGCGGCCGAGGGCCAGTTCGCACTCGGCCCACTCCTCGTGGACGGACAGGCACCGGCGCTCCAGGCGTTCACCCTCGGCCGCGAGGGCGGGAGACCGCCGCAGGTCGTGCAGAGGTGTGCCCTGCCACAGGCCCGCCGCTTCACGCAGCAGGCCGACGGCGGAGGCGGGTTCGAGCCCGGCGGCGGACCGGGCGAGCCGCCTCATCCGCAGGGCGTCCACCTCGTCGTCCTCGACGCGCAGCGCGTAGCCGCCGCAGTCGTGGACGAGGAGGTCCGGGGAGGCGGTGCGGCCGTCGCCGAGCAGGGTGCGCAGGCTGCTGACGTAGACCTGGAGGTTCTTGCGGGCGGTGCGTGGCGGGTCGTCGGGCCAGACGGCGTCGGTGAGCGCGTCGGTGCCGACGGGGGTGTTGGGTCTGCTGAGCAACAGGCCGAGGACGAGACGCTGTTTGAGCGGCCCGAGGGAGAGCGGCACTCCCCCGCGGTGGGCGGCGAGGGGCCCGAGGACGGTGAAGTGCGGTCGGGACGGGTGCGCGCTGGTGCGGGGCGCAGGGGTCACGGGCGGGCCTCCCAGCTCCGTTGTCCGGGCACGGTGGTCACGCGTGCCCAACGGCGATGCTGCCCGGCGGGCCCGGGTACGGCATCGGGGCGTTCCCCCTACCTTTCCGCCGGGCCCCCGCCCGAAAATCCCCCACGGCCCCCAGGTGCCCGGTCAGCGGGGCACGGCGGCCGAGGCGCACTCGGCCGCGAACTCGCACAGGGCCGTGCGGTCCTGGCGGCCGGTCTTGGCGAGCAGGCTCGCCATGTGCTTCTCGACGGTGCGCGGCGAGATGGAGAGGTGCCGGGCGATCTGCTGGTTTCCGGGCCGGTCCGGGAGGAGGACGAACACCTCGTACTCTCGCGGGGTGACGCCGCTGGTGCGCAGCGGGGCGGGGATGCGGTCGCGGCCGTCGCGGCGCTGCGGGGCGCTGGCCCCGGCCCTGCGCAGGGCGGCCCGGCAGGCGGAGGCGACGGGCTGGACCCCGGCCGCGTGGAAGTACTCCTCGGCGGTCCGCAGCCACCTCACCGGTTCGCCCCAGCCGTCGGCGACGGCGGCCTCCGCGACCAGCCGCAGCGCGAGATGGCGGGCGAGGGGGAAAGCCTCCCCGGTGCGCAGGGCCGACCGGACCGCTTCCGCGGCGCCCGCCGGGTCGCCGCCGCGTCCCCGGTGAACCGCGTCGGCCATGCCGAGGAAGAGCTTGTTCCAGGCGAGCTGGGCACCGTGCGAGGCGAGGGCCGCCCGGTGACCGGCGATGTCACCGGTGTCGTCCAGGGCACGTACGAGGGGGAGCAGGCCCCAGCGGCCGCCGAGGAAGTACAGGCTGGGCCGTTCGCGCTCCCAGGCCACCGCGGCCTCCAGGTGTTCCCGGGCGCCGCGGCGGTCCTCTTCGAGGAGGGCTCCGACGGCCAGGCACAGGCCACGCTGGAGCGGGACGAGCAGCGAGTCCTCGCCTCCGGCGCGCCGGAACCGCAGCAGCGCGGCGTCCCGCTCGCGGCGGTGCCCCTGGTGCGCGGCGAGGGTGGCGTCGGCGAGGAGGAGGTAGCGGTGGGCGGAGAGGTTGCGTACCCGGGCGGCGGCGTCGGCCGAGCGGTCGACGGTGGCGCGGGCCTTCTCCCAGTCGCCGCAGAGTACGGCGTTCATGGCGAGCAGCCCGTCCACCGTCTGGGTCAGCGCCAGGGCACCGAGTTCCCCGGCGGCGGTGCGGGCGGCCGCCAGCCGGGTCGCGTCGCCCGTGCGCAGGAAGGCGTTGGCGCCGAGCCGGACCAGGGCTTCCGTGCGCCAGGCGGCGAGCTGGTGGCGTTCGGAGACCTCGAGCATCCGCTCCAGGCAGGCGTCCGCCGCGTCGAAACCCTGGTCCCGGCTGAGCAGGCCGAGCAGTTGCCACGCCTGGCAGGCGACCACCGGCAGGCCGTGCTCCTCGGCGACGGCCGCGGCCCGGCGGGCGGCTTCGGCGGCGTCGGCGGTGCCGTCCTCGCCCGGGCCGCCGGGAAGCAGGACGAGGTGGCCCTCGACCACGGCGAGCGCGGCCTCCTGCCCGGGCGGCGGTGTGGGGCCGAGCAGGGCGCGGGCGGCGCGCACCCGGCGCCCCGCCTCCTCGGGGTGCTCGCCCATGACGGCGGCCCAGGCGACCCTGATGTGCGCGTCGGCGCGCTCCGCGGCGGCCGGTGTGCCGGGCGGCACCGGCGGCAGTCCGGCGGCCAGGGCGAACGCCTCGGCGAGCCGCCCGGCCTCGGCGAGGGCGACGGCGAGCGAGGCGGCGACCTCGGGGCGGCGGCCGTCGGGGATGAGTTCGCGGGCACGTTCGAGGAGAACGGCCGCGGAGCCGGCGGCTCCCTGGGCGAGCATCCGGCGGCCGGCCTCGGCGAGGTGCGCTCCCGCCGCGGCGGCGTCCCCGGCGGCCAGGTGGAGGGTGGCGAGGAGCTGGCGGGCGTCCTCGCTCATGGCGGGCCCCAGTTCCTCCAGGGCGTCGGCCGCCCGGCGGGCGGTGGCGGCCCGTTCGGCGGGGAGCAGGGCGGCGGTGAGGGCTTCGGCGGTGAGCGCGTGCCGGAAGGCGTACCGGTCGGGTGCGGCACCGTCGGGGGCGATGACGCCGGCCTCGGTGGCGGCGCGCAGATGGGCGAAGAGGGCGCGTTCCTCGTAGCCGAGGACGGTCTGGAGCAGGGGGACCTGGAAGGTGCTGCCCAGGGTGGCGGCGGCGAGCAGGAGTTCGCGGACGGGTGGGTCGAGGCGGTCCAGGCGTGCGGCCCAGCTGCGGACGATGCCGGTGGGGACGCCGCCCTCCGGGCCGTCCTCGCACCGCCAGCCGGTGTCCGTCCGTCGCAGGGTGCCGGAGTCGACCAGGTCGGCGAGGAGCACCTCCACCAGGTACGGGTTGCCGCCCGCGCGGCGCGCGATCCTGCGGTGGGCCTCGGCGGGTACCTCGCCGGGGGCGGCGTCCAGACACGCCTCGGTCATCCTGTGCACCTGCGTGTCGTCCAGCGGGCCGAGTTCGAGGACGGTGGCCGTCTGCCGGCCGGCGGCGGCCCGGGCGACGTCCAGGGCGGGGCCGGGCTCGGGTCTGAGGGTGCCGAGGAGGAGGACGGGCAGGTCGGCGAGGTTGTCGGCGACGTACTCGACGACGGCGATCGTCTCGGTGTCGGAGTCGTGCAGGTCCTCCAGGACCATGACGCAGCCGCGTTCCCGCCCGAGGACGGAGAGCAGACGCAGCAGGGCCTCGGCGAGTTCGACGACGGAGACGGCGAACCGGGGGCCGTGCCGCCATTCGGGCACCAGCTCGGACAGGGCGGGGCGGAAGGGGTCCAGTTCTGGTTCCTCGGGGGTGCCCGCGGCCCGGAACCGGGAGGAGAGGGCCTCCATCAGCGGCCGGTAGGGCACGACGAGCCCGGTGGAGGTGGCCCGTCCGCGCAGGACGGGCACCTCGCGGGCATACGCGTCGAAGGCGCACCGGCCCGCCAGCCGCGACTTGCCGATCCCCGCCTCGCCGACGAGGAACACCGCCCTTCCCGAGGACTGTCCGGCAGCGCCCAACGCCCTTTCCAGTAAAGCCGATTCGCTGTCCCGCCCGACGATGACCGAGGAAGTCGCACGCATGTGCGCAGGCTACTTGAGCGGGCCCCGGAGCGGCAGGGCGTGCCGCTCCGGACCGGCCCGGCGTCACTGCGGAGCGGTCATGGTGGTCCACGGCAGTTCGTGGGAGTAGGACGCCCCGCCCTCCGACGCGCTGAGGAGTCTGGAGCGCAGCCCGAGGGCGCCGGTGGTGAAGAGGGTGATGGCGCCGACCGGGTGTGCCCCGGCGCTCTCGCCGGCGCCGTCGGTCAGGTGGGTGGCAGCGTCGTCGATCTGCATGGGATGCCTCGATCCTTGGTCGGGAGGACGGTTGAGGTGCGCGGGCTTCGGTGCGGTGGTGCGTGGGCGCACGGGTGCGCAGCGGTCAGAGTCGGTGGTCGGGGGCCGTGAGCCGAGTGGGCTGGTCGAGGAGGAGTACGGAGGGCACGCGGCCGGGGAACCCGGCGCGCAGCAGCCCGTGCCCGATCCCCGCGAGGCCGGTGAGCAGCCCCGCGTGCGGGACGTGGTCGGGAGTGCCGCAGCGCGGCCCGTCGTCCTCGACCGCGGCCAGCAGCACGCCGGTGCGGTGGACGAGCCCGGCGCGGGCTCCGGCCAGGGCGGCATGGCCGAGGAGTTCGAGCCGGCCCGCCTCCCCGTGGCAGAGGCTGTCGTCGGGGCGGGGCTCGGCGTGCCGCAGAAGGTGGGCCGTCGTGGTGAGCCAGTCGGCCAGCGGGGGGTCGGCGAGAGCGGCGGGGCTGTCGGCGACGGCGAGGGCGGTGCCGGCCCGGCCGTGGCACCAGCCTCCTTGAGCGTCGTCCTTCGCCGTCGGGAACGGGGCGACAGCCGCCCGGAGCGCCTCCAGCCCCGCCTCCCGGAAGCGCGGGGAACCGGTCCGCTCGGCGTACCGCAGCAGTGCCCATCCCGTACCGGCCGAGCCGTCCAGGAACCCGGTCCCGGCGGGAGGGCCGGCGGCCACCAGCCGTTCCGCGCACCGTCCGGCGGCGCGCAGCGTCTCCGGACGTCCGGTGACGCGGTGTGCGGCGAGGAGCACCGCGAGCCCGCCGGCCGTTCCGGCGCCGACGCCCGTCTCACGCTCGCCCGCCGCCGCTGCCTCCAGCAGCCGCAGCGCCGCGGGAAGCGACTCGGCGCACACCGGCTCCCCGAGCAGCCGCTCCGTCTCCAGCAGGGTGTACGTGATCCCGCCGAGCCCGGCGAAGGCGCCCGAGCCCACGGCGGGCGGCGCGGTGGGGTCCTCGTGCAGGGCGTCCAGCAGCCCGGCCACCGGCGCCAGGGCCGCGCTCGCCGTCTCCGCGTACCGGGCGACACCGGTGACACCGGCGAGCTGGGCGAGGAAGAGGGCGGGGCCGCAGTAGCCCGCCGCGAGGTCGGCGGGCATCGGGCCGAGCCGCCAGTAGCGGTCGCCCAGCAGCTCCAGGCCGAGCCAGTTGGCGCGGTCCGCCGTGCGGTAGGCGAGGGAGACCAGCTGGTCCCCGAGGGAGCGGGCCGCGGCGAGGAGCCGTTCGGGTTCGGGCGCGGCGGCGGGCCGGGGGCCCCGCCCGGCCCCGGCGGGGTGGTGGACGGGCTCGGTGGAGGCGGAGACCATCGCGGCGCGGATCACCCACTCCTGGTCCTGCCGGTCCACGCTGTCGAGGGCCGCGATCTTGCTGGTGGCTCTGGCCAGTCCGGAGAGCGGCACCGTGCCGGGCACGGCACGGCCGCTGACCCCCCTCAGGGCGGTGCCGCCGGCCGGAACGGTGAAGACGGGCACGTCGTGGGACCAGAGCTGGGTGATCTCCTCGTCTTCCAGCCCGGGCAGGGCGGGGCGGCCCAGCGTGCCGTCCCTCAGCCGGGCGAGGACGGCGTCCCGCGCGCCGGCCTCGCGCATCAGCTCGGGGTGGGTGGTCTCGTCGAGGAGGGTGGCGTAGACGGCGGTGGGCCGCGCCACCACCCGCACCTCGTCCCGCCGGAACCGCTCCAGCAGCCCGGTGGGCCCGAGCAGTTCCGCACGCGCCTCGCCGAGGGCCGCGTAGGCCGCCCGGAACCCTTCGCGCAGCTCGGCCGTGTACGCGGCCGGTTCGGCGGGCCTTCCGTGCAGGCGGGGGCGGTTGGCGGACTCCCGGAACCGGCCGGGGCGCCGCACCAGCCGCATGGCGTCCGTCCCGCAGTCGGCCCACCCGGCGAGCGCCACGGGAGAGAGCGCGGCGCGGCCGCCGCCGACCGCCGACATGTCGAGCGCGCTGTCGTCGCCGAGAAGGAACTGCGGGAGCAGACCGACCCGGTGGACGGAGTCGTGCAGTGCCCTGCTCGCCGGGTCGTCGGAGTCGGCGATCGGCAGGGCCGGGTGGAAGAGGGTCTCCACGTCGACCAGGAGAGGGTGCTCGCCGTGGGCGATCAGGTTCTCGTGGTGCAGGTCGGTCCCGTCCAGGGCGTGCAGCAGGGCGAGCAGCGCGCCCTGCCGCCGGTAGAACTCCCGCACCTGCGGCCCGCTCCGGCAGGGCAGCACCTCCACGAACTCGACCCAGCCGTGGGTCCTCCTGTCGACCACGGTCAGCGTGCGCAGCCGGGGCGCGCCGGGCAGGCGGCCGAGCCAGTCGGCGAGGTCGTTGAAGTGGCGGTGCACGGCGACCGGACGGGGCTTGTACACCAGCCGCGCGCCGTCCGCGAAACGCAGCAGCGCCACCGTCCGGCCGCCGCCGTGGCTGTCCCCCGCCCCGGCCTCGACGTCGACGAGCAGATGTCCGTCCGCCCCGCACGGGAGCCCCGCCTCCGCCAGGGCCGCCTGGTCGGCGGCGAGTCGGTGCAGCAGTTCGGCGAAGGCGTCGGCCGCGTCGAGGCTGACCCGGCCGAGCAGGCGGGCGAGGACCGGATGGGCCGTCAGCAGAGCGGTGAGGCCCTGCCGCTCCCCCACCTGCCGCAGGAACTCCCGGAACCGGGCCCTGCTGTCGTCACCGGCGAGCCCGCCCGCCTCTCGTGCCCGGTGCAGTTCGGTCACGAGGACGCGGGCGGCGATCCGGGCCAGTCGCGGCCCGAGCGCCCGGACCAGTCCGGCACGGACGGCGGTCAGGTCGACGAGCCGCCGCTCCGCGCCCCCGAGAGCCGCCACCATCCGCTCCCCCGCCGCCTCGGCGAAGGGTGCCAGCACCCGCTCGAACCCGCTGAGACCTTCGTACCGCCCGTCGGGCGGGGTGAGGACTGCCGGCGTGGTGGCGAGCACCCGCTCGACCCACACCGCCCAGTCCGGCACCTGCCCGGTCCGCTCCCCCGGGCGCAGGGCCGGTACCCACCAGGCCCCGCCCCCGGTGTGCCGCTGACCGTTCTCCAGCAGGGCAACCGCCCCCCGTCCGGCGGGGCGGGCGTCGCCGCACCCCGGTCCCGAAGCGTTCCGCTCCAACGTCCCACCCCCTCGATCCCGACGCGGAACCTGTCGGCCCGCGGCGTGACCCATCGTGCCGCGTGGGGGAGGGGGGCACATGGGGGTCGGGCCCCCATCTTTCCTGGCGGGCGGGGGGAGGGCCGAGCGGGCAGGCCGGGACGGCCCGCCCTCACCTCCGTGCGGCTGGGCACGTACACCGCCGCGCGGCCGCCCCGGTACGGGGATGCCGGTGCGCGAAGGCGTTGACAAGAGTCTCCGGGCCCTAAGATCATGAGCCGCACGCCACGTCCCCCACGCGCACGACCCGAGCGGACACGCCGGTCGCATCACGGGCCGCACCCCCTCATCACCCTCTTCCGGGAAGCGTTTTCCGGTAGCACGAACGTGGCCGGGGTCCCGAACGCACCGAGACACATCTGACGCTGACGCTGCTTTTGCGACAGCCCTGGCGTCGGGAGACGATGCTCATGGAGGAGTGGCCGACGTGCACGAGGTGTACGGCCCGGCGCTCCTGACGGACTGGTGAGGCCGATGTCGCAGGCAGGAACGGCTGACGCCGGCGAGTCGTCTTCAGGGGCCACCGGAGGAGGCCGGGCGAGCGCGCACGGAGGCGGCGAGGGGCAGGGCGGAGGGACGGGTGGGCGCTTCCGCGCGGTTGTCGGCGCCTACGCGGTGTCCGGCTACGGCAACTACCTGAACCTGATCGCGCTGAGCCTGTTCTCGTTCCAGGTCACCGGCTCGGCCTTCGGTGTCGGCGCGCTGATGGCGCTGCGCCTGTTCGCCGGATTCCTCGCCGGGCTCGGCTCCGCCGCGCTGGCGGCCCGGACGACCCGCCTGCGGATCATGGTCGGCGCGGACATCGGTCAGGGCGTCGCCATGACCGTCCTCGCTCTCTGCGCGGACCGCGCACCGGTGTGGCTGCTGGGCTGCGCCGTCGTCGTGACGGGCGCGGGGAACGTCTGCTTCACCGTGGCTCTGCGCAGCGCGGTTCCCGCCATGGTCGGTCCGGAAGCCCGCACGCGGGCGAACGGGTTGCTGGTCACGGGGCGGTCGATCGCCACGGTGCTGGGGTTCGCCTCCGCCGCCCCGGTCATCGCCTTCGGTGGGTACGGGGCCGCGTTCGCGTTGAACGCGGCGAGTTTCGCGGTCTGCGCCGTGGCCCTGCTGGCACTGCGGCCGCGCACGGACGGGGAGGACCGGGGGGCGGAGGAGCCCGGCCGGGAGGAGAGCGCCGGGCGCCCTGGGCGCCGGCGGCCGTGGCGGGGCGCGGCCGGTCTTCCCGGGCTGCTGCTCGGGATGATCCTGCTCCGGGGGGTCGACGCCCTCGCCTCCTCCTCGCACAACGTCGCGCTGCCCGTGGTCGCCCACGCCGCGGAGCCGTCCGCCCCGGCCCTGTTCATGACCCGCTTCTGGGTCGCCTGGGCCGTCGGCACTATCGCCGCCCACCTGGTGCTGAAACGTGCCGGCAAAGGAACGGCGTGGGGTGAACGTGCCTTCGCCTGGGGCACGCTGGCGATGTCGGTGTGCTTCGTGGCGGCCTTCACCGGCCTGCCCGCCGCCGGCCTCGTCGCGGTCGCCGCCTGCGCGGGCTTCGCGGACGGCTGGACCGAGATCGTCTACACCTCGCGTCTGCAGGCGGCGCCGGACCGTCAGCGCAGCCGGCTGTTCGGCATGTCCGCCACGGCGGAGACGGCCGGCTTCGCCGTGGGCACCGTACTCGCAGCGGCGGCCCTCGAAGCGCTGCCCGCCCTGAGCGTGGTCGGGGTCTTCCACGGTACGGCGGTGCTGGCGGCGCTGCTCCTGCTGGCGTTCGCCGCCACCGCGGCCCGGTCTCCGTCGCGCACCCACGGATCAGAAGGGGACACACATGGAACGCGTCCAGGGACAGGCACTCCTCCGGGGGCCTGAGCCCGCATACGGCGAGCACGATCCGCACAGCCCCGTGGACGCCCTGCTCCGCGCCGCCGGCGCGGCGACGGGCGCCGGAGTCGTGACTCTCACGACGGACGGAACCCCGGCCGGCCTGCCGTATCCCCACCTCCTGGCGCAGGCTCGCCGGCTTCTCGGCGGGCTGCGGGAGCGGGGGCTGCGGGCCGGTGACGTCGTGGTGTTGTGCGGGTTACCCCTCGCGGAGTTCTTCCCCGCCTTCTGGGCCTGTCTCCTGGGCGGGGCGCAGCCGGCAGCGATCGCGGAGCGGGCCGTTCCCGGCTCCCCCGCGTACGAGCGTCTGCTGCACGCCTGCACGACGCTGGACGCCGCCCTGGTTCTCACCGACGGTCCCGGGGCGTGGGACCTGACGGCCGCCGCTCCGCACCTGCGGGTCGCCGTCGCCGAGGAGTGTCTGGGCGCGCACCCGGCCGAGGACCACGCCGAGCCCGCCGGGGCCGAGGTCGCGCTGCTGATGCTGTCCTCGGGCAGCACCGGTGCCCCCAAGGCGGCGCGCCTGACCCACGCCGGCCTGACGGAGTTCGCCGCGAGCGCACGCCGGGCACTGGACGTACGGCCGGACGACACGATGGTGAACTGGCTGCCCGTCGACCACAGCGGGGCGTTCCTGCTGTACCACCTGCTGGCGGTCTTCGCGGGGTGCACCAACGTCCACTCCCCCACCGACCGTGTCCTGGCCGAGCCGCTGCGCTGGCTCGACCTCCTCGAGACCTACGAGGCGCGGCACAGCTGGGCCCCGACCTTCGCCTACGGGCTGGTCGCCGACGCCCTCGCCGAAGCTCCTTCCCGCAGCTGGGACCTGAGCCGCCTCAGGACACTGCTCTGCGGCGGTGAGCGGGTCGTGCTGCCGGTGCTGCGCCGCTTCCTCGACGCCACCGCCGCCTCCGGGGTCCGGGAAAGCCACATCGTGCCGGCCTGGGGGATGGCCGAGACGGTCACCGCCGTCACCTACGGCCGGCTGGACCGGCCCGGCACCGTGCACCGCCTGCTCAAGAGCAGTCTGGGCGGCGGCCTGGTGCGGGCCGACGAGAAGACCCCGGACGAGGAGTGCGCCACCTTCGTCGCGTCGGGCTCTCCCGCGCAGGGAGTCACGCTGCGGATCGTGGACGACGCCGGCCGGCTCGCGCAGCCGGGCAGCATCGGCCGCCTCCAGGTGCGTACACCCGCTCGTCTCACACCAGGCTACGTGAACAACCCGGACGCCGACGCGGAGGCGTTCCCCATGGGAAGGGACTGGCTGGACACCGGCGACCTGGCCTTCCTCGACGAGGGGCAACTCGTGCTCACCGGCCGGCGCAAGGACCTGATCGTCGTCAACGGTCACAACGTGTACTGCCACGAGGTCGAGGACGCGGCCACGGCCGTCGCGGGGGTCCGCCAGGGCGAGGTCGCGGCGTGCGGTGTCCCGGACGAGGCCGGCGGTACGGAGCGGCTGGCCCTGTTCTTCGTGAGCCGGGGCGCGGACGAGGACCGGCGGATCTCCCGGGAGATCAGGGCCGAGCTGTTCTCCCGGCTGCGTCTGACCGCGGCCCGGGTCCTGCCCGTCGCTCCCGGCGACTTCCCGAGGACTCCGGCGGGCAAGGTGCGTCGCGCCGAGCTGCGCCGCAGACTGCTCACCGAAGGCGGCACCGCCACCGCACGGTCCGTCGTCGGCGCCCTTTCGGGCGACCTGACCGGGGCGGTGTGCGAGGAGATCGGCGCCCTGCTCGGGAACGCCGTGGACCCGCACGTGCCGTTCTACGAGCTGGGACTGGACTCCCTGCTCCTCACCCGGCTCCGCTCCCGCCTCGAGACCCGGCTCGCGGTGCCCGTCCCCCAGACCGTCTTCTTCGAGCACCCCACGGCCGCCGCACTCGCCGCGCACCTGTCCTGCGCCCCCGCACCGCCGCCGCGCCCCGCGGCCGAGGACACGGCCACGGCCACGGCCACGGCCACGGCGGACGACGCGGCCGAGCGCCGCGTCGCGGTCATCGGCATGTCGTTGCGCTTTCCCGGCGCGGACTCGCCCGACGGATTCTGGGCGAACCTGCGCGACGGCGTGGACAGCGTACGGGTCTTCGACGAGGAGCAACTCGCCGCCGCCGGCGTCTCCGCGGAGCAGCGGCACGCCGCCGGTCTGGTGCCGGTCGGCGGCGTCGTCGACGGGGCCGACGACTTCGATCCGGAGTTCTTCGGGATGAGCCCCGCGGAGGCCGGCCTGACCCATCCCGCGCACCGGCTCTTCCTGGAATGCTGCCACGAGGCGCTGGAGGACGCGGGGCGCGCGGCACCCGAACACGGCGCCGTCACCGGCGTGTTCGCCGGCGCGGCCATGCACCTGTACGACCACCAGAGCCCGCCCGCGTACGCACCCGCGGCTCCGGGGGACCCGGCAGCGGGCATGCAGGCGGCCATCGGCAGGGAGTCCGACTTCCTCGCCTCCCGTGTCGCCTACCGGCTGGGGCTCACCGGCCCCGCCATCGGCGTGCAGACGGCCTGCTCCACCTCGCTGGTCGCCGTCCACCTGGCCGTGCGGGCGCTGCTGAGCGGCGAGGTGTCCATGGCGCTGGCGGGCGCTGCGGCCGTACACCTGCCGCAGGAGAGCGGCTACCAGGGCCACCCCGGGTCGGTCCTGTCCCCCACCGGACGCTGCCGGGCCTTCGACGCGGAGGCCGACGGCACCGTCGGCGGCAACGGTGTCGCCGCCGTGCTGCTCAAACGGCTCGACCACGCGCTGGCCGACGGCGACCGCGTGCACGCGGTCATTCTCGGCTCCGCCGTCAACAACGACGGGGCGGGCAAGGCCGGCTTCAGCGCGCCGGGCGTCGCGGGCCAGGTGGAGGTGGTCCGCCAGGCCCTGAGCAGGGCCGACGTGCCCGCCGAGACCATCTCGTACGTGGAGGCCCACGGCACCGGCACGCCGCTCGGCGACCCGGTGGAGCTGGAGGCGCTGGGCCGGGCGCTGGGCGAAGGGACCGGGCGGACCGGATTCTGCACGGTGGGCTCGGTGAAACCCAGTATCGGCCATCTCGACAGCTGCGCCGGGATGGCCGGATTGCTGAAGACGGTCCTGATGCTGCGCCACCGCACCCTGGTCCCCACACTGCATCTGGAGCGGCCCAACCCGGAACTGCGTCTGGAGGGCGGCCCCCTCGTCCTCGCCACCGAGCTGCGGCCGTGGACGACTCCCGAGGGAGTGCCCCGCAGAGCCGGGGTCAGCGCGCTGGGGGTCGGTGGCACCAACGCGCACGTGGTACTGGAGGAACCACCCCCTCGGTCAGCACCCGCGATTCCCGAACTGCCGTTCCTCGTCCCGGTGTCCGCCCGCGACCCCGAGGCGCTGGAGCAGCTGGTCGGTCTGGTCCGCGAACGGCTGCGGAAGGAGCCGGAGCTCCCCGCGGCGGACGTGGCGGCCACGATGGCGTTGGGCAGGCGCCACCGGGCCTCGCGGGCGACGGCCGTCGGGCGGACAGCCGAGGAGCTGGCCGCCTCCCTGGAGGACCGGCACGGCGGGCCGCCTGCCCCGCAAGGCCCGCCGGCGTTCGCCTTCGCCGGCCAGGGCACCGCCCGTCCCGGCATGGCGGGCGGTCTCCACGCCGCCCATCCGGTCGCCCGGCAGGTCCTCGACCGGTGCGCGGAAGTGTACGGGGACGAGTTCGGCGGCACGCTGCTCACGCCTCTGCTGGACGGTTCCGCGAAGGACGTCACCTGGCCCACCGAGACCGCGCAGGCCGCGCTCTTCGCCCACCAGGCGGCGCTCGCCGAGGTGTGGCGCGCCGCCGGCGTGCGTCCGCGCCTGCTGTTCGGCCACAGCGTCGGCGAGTACGGGGCCCTGTACACGGGCGGCGGCCTCACGCTCGAAGACGGTCTGCGGCTCACGGCGTGGCGCGGGCGCCTGATGCGGGCGTCCTGTCCCCCGGGCGGCATGATCGCGGTGCGGACCGGGCCGACGGGGGCGGAGCGCGTCGCGCGGGCGGCGGGGGCCGTCGTGGCGGCGTTCAACGGGCCCCGCGCGCAGGTGCTCTCCGGTTCGCCCGAGGCCCTGGACGAGGCGGTGCGCCTGCTGGACCGGGAGGCCGTGCGATGGCGGGCGCTCCCGGTCGACCGGGCGTTCCACTCCCCGGACGTCGAACCGGCTCTGGAGGAGTTCCGCGCGTACGCGGAGGGGGTGGCCTACAGCCCCCTGCACACTCCGGTGGTGACGGCCGCCGACGGACGGGTCCGGCAAGTGGGCTGGACGCCGGACGCCGGCTACCTCCTTCGCCAGGCACGCGAACCTGTCAGGTTCGACCTGGCCATGGCCGCCGCGTCGGCGGAGGGGTGCGAGGACTTCGTGGAGCTCGGGGCGGGAGACACCCTCACCGGTCTCGGACGTCATTGCGTTCCGCGCAGCCGCTGGCTCGGCGGGCAGGGCACCGGACGTGACGCCCCGGACCAGGCGCACGGGCTCCTGCTGTCGCTGGGGGCGGTGTACCGCGCCGGCACCGACCTGCACTGGCAGGTGGTCAACGGCGGCGGGAGCAGGGTGCCGCTGCCGGGACACCCGCTGCGCAGGCGCCGGATGACGGGTCCCGCCACGCCACCGCCGGCCACACCTCCGAAGGAGTCCGACGTGCCGGACCACCTGCTCTCCCACGTACGCCGTCTGACCGCCGCCAAGCTCGGCCTGGAGGTACCGGACGTCGAACCCGACACGTCGTTCTTCGAGCTGGGCGCGGACTCGCTCGCGCTGATGGGCATGACGGCGGCGCTGGAGGAACGGTACGGCGCGCGTGTCCCGGTGCGGGAGCTCTTCTCCACCGCCGACACCCCGCGTGCGCTGGCAGAACGTCTCGCTCAATTGGGCGCCGGGCCGGCGTCGGCCTCCGGCGACGAGAGGAGCGGAACGGAACAGCGGCCGCAGCGGGAGGAGGCGCCCGTCACCGCCGCCGCGCCACCGGCACCCTCCCCCGCGGACCCCGGTCCGGAGGCTGCGGGCGGGCTGCTCGCGTTGCTCGGGCAGCAGTTGAAGCTCACCGAGCAGCTCGTCGAGCAGGTGACCGGGGTGATGTCCCGGCAGCTCGACGTCCTCGCCTCCACCGCGGTCCCGGCCGCTCCACCGGCCGATCCGGCACCCGCCACCCCGCCCGCCCAGGACCTTCCCCGGCCCGGGCCCGCCGACCGGCGTCCGACGGCGCCCGCGGCGCCGGTGCCCGTCCCTCGCTCGGCACCGGACAGCCACGACACACGGCGGCCGCCGGACGCGTCGCGAGGCTGCGACTTCAGCCTGTACTTCTTCGGCGACTATCCCGAGGAGGGCGAGAGCGACAAGTACGCGCTGATCATGGAGGCCTCGGCCTACGCGGACGAGCAGGGTTTCCATGCCCTGTGGCTCCCCGAGCGCCACTTCAACTCCTTCGGCGCTCTCTTTCCCAACCCCTCCGTGCTCGCCGCGGCACTCGCGGCGAGCACCCGGAACATCCGGCTGCACGCCGGATCGGTCGTCCTTCCTCTGCACCACCCGGTGCGGGTCGCCGAGGAGTGGTCGGTGGTCGACAACATCTCCGGCGGCCGGGCGGGCCTCTGCGTCGCGAGTGGCTGGCACGCCACCGACTTCTCACTCGCCCCGCACCACTTCGGACGCCACCGCGAGGTGATGTACGAGCAGCTGGACACGGTGCGCCGGCTCTGGTCGGGGCAGCCGCTGCCGGTGGCCGCCGGCGACGGCGAGGACGTCGAGATCCGTCTGCACCCCGCTCCTCTGCAGCGCGAACTCCCCCTGTACGTGGCGGTCGTGGGGAACCCGGACAGCTATCGCCGGGCCGCCGCCGAGGGCCTGGGGGTGGTCACCAACCTGATGACGCAGACGGTCGAGCAGCTGGCGGAGAACATCGCCCTGTACCGCCGCACGAGGGCCGAGCACGGGCTCGATCCGCAGACCGGCCGGGTGGTGGTACTGGTCCACACGTACCTCGACGAGGACGGGGCCCGGGCGCGGGCAGAGGCGTACCGGCCGTTCGTGTCGTACCTGCGTTCCTCCCTCTCCCTGTTCGGCCAGGTGACCAACAGCCTCGGTCTCACCGCCGACCTCGACAACACGCCCGAGGAGGACGTGGAGTTCCTGCTCCAGCGGGCCTACGAGCGCTACTGCGCCTCCCGCGCCCTGATCGGCGACGAGGAGACCGCCGCCGAGACGGTACGCCGCCTGACGGAGGCCGGCGCGGACGAGATCGCGTGCTTCGTCGACTTCGGTGTCCGGAAGGAGAAGGTACTGGCCGCCCTTCCGGTGCTCGACCGCCTCCGCCGTCGCGCGGGCCGGGGCGGTACGGAGCCGGCGGCGTCGCAGCCGCAGCGGCTCCCGCTCACCCCCGCGCAGCGCCGCATCTGGTTCCTGGAGCAGCTGCATCCGGGGACCGCCATGTACCACGAGCCGAAGGCGATCCTGCTGGACGGTCCCCTGGACACGGCCGCCCTGCGCCGGGCCCTCCAGCGTGTGGCCGAGCGCCACCCGGCCCTGCGCACCGTCTTCCTGGACGACGACGGCGTCCCGTACCAGGAGATCCGCGACCAGGTCCGGCTGGACTGCCCGGTGGAGGAGTGCACCGGGGCCACGGTGGAGGAGGCGCTCGGCAGCGCGCTCGCCACGGAGGGCCGCAGGCACCTCGGTCTCCGTGAGAGCCCGCTGGTGACGGCGCGGCTGCTGCGCCTGGCCGGCGAACGGCATCTGCTGTTCCTCCTGGCCCACCACATCGTCTTCGACTCGGCCTCCACGGCGGTGCTCGTCCGCGATCTCGCGGCCTGCTACCGGGCGGAGCGCGGTGTCGCCCCCGCGCCGCCGCCCCCGCGGCCGGTGGCCCCGGGCCCCCCGTCCGACCAGGCGGCGTCCCTCGCGTTCTGGCGGCGCGAGCTGGCGGGGGCCCCGGAGCTCGCTCTCCCCGTCGACCGGCCCCGGCCTCCGGTCAGATCAGGGGACGGGGCAAGCCTCACCCACGAACTCGACGCGGAACTCACCGGCGCGCTGAAGGCGTTCGCGGCGAGGACCCGCGTCACCCTGTTCATGGCCCTGACCGGTGCCGTCGCGGCGGTGCTCAGCCGGCTGAGCGGCCAGGAGGACGTGGTCCTCGGCACGGTCCTCAACGCCCGGCCGGCCGGCGCGGACCACCATGTCGGCCTCTTCCTCGACACCGTCCCCCTCCGGCTCGATCTGGCCGGCGACCCGGACTTCCCCACCTTGCTGCACCGGGTGCGCGTGGCCACCGCCGCCGCCTTCGAGCACAGCGGAGTCCCCTTCGACGCACTGGTGGAGGAGCTCGCCCCACGCCGGGACCCGGGGCGGAACCCGCTCTTCCAGGTGATGGTGGAGTACGAGAACGAGAGTGAGGTGGAGTTCGACCCCGCCGGGCCGGGGGCGACACTGATCGACGTACCGAGCGCACGAGCCCCGTTCGACCTGAGTGTCTACCTCACCCACCACGCGGACGGTGTGCGGTTCATGGTCGAGTACGACACGGCCCTGTTCGACGAGGCCACCGTCGCCCGCTTCACGCACCACGTGGAACAGGTACTGCGCCGGACCCTGCGGACCCCTCACGCGCCGCTGGGGGAACTGACGGCCCCGAGCGGCGCCGATCGCGCGGCTCTCGCGCGGATGGGGCGCCTGGACGAGGCGCAGCCGGTCGTCGAGGACACCCTGCACGGGCTGTTCGAGCGCCAGGCACGGCGGACCCCGCACGCCGTCGCGCTGGTGAGCGGAGAGCGAACCGTCTCGTACGGCGAACTGGACGGCCGGGCGAACACGCTCGCCCACGACCTGCGCGCGAAAGGAGCCGCACCTGGCGAGCGCGTGGCTCTGCTGCTTCCTCGCGGCCCGGAGCTGATCGCGGCTGTGCTGGGGGTGCTCAAGAGCGGCGCCGCCTATCTGCCGCTCGACCCCTCGCTGCCCACCGCCCGGCTGGCCCGGCTGCTCGACGACGGCGCGCCCGTGACGCTGCTGACCACGGCCTCCGTCCTCACCGGCCACCCCGGAATCGGGACGGAGGGAGCCCCATGGACCGTGCGCCTGGTGGAGGAGGTCGAGGGCGGGCCCACGACACATCCGCCGGAGGGCGGTGCGGGCCCCGAGGACCCCGCGTACTGCATCTACACCTCGGGCTCCACAGGTGACCCCAAGGGGGTCGTCGTGCCCCACCGCGGCCCGGTCAACCTCGTGCGGGGGCTCGGGGTGAGCCATGCGGCGCCGCGCACCCTCCAGTGGACGTCGCCGGCGTTCGATGTGAGCGTGCAGGAGATCTTCACGACCCTGTGCACGGGCGCGGAACTCGTACTGATCGAGGACGAGGTGCGGCACGATGCGGCGGCGGTCACCGAGGCGGTGCGGCGCCACGGTGTGGAACGGTTGTTCATGCCGTGCACGCCGCTCAGGTACCTCCTGGAGACCGGACCCGACCTGCCCTCGCTGCGCGAGGTGTACTCGGCGGGCGAGGCACTGCACCTGACGCCCGCCTTCCGCCGCTTCCTCGCCACGCACCCCGGATGCGCCCTGTACAACCAGTACGGGCCGACGGAGACCTCCGTCATCGTCACCTCGCACCGCGTGGACCGGGACGGCGGGGCGTGGCCACCGGTCGGCACGCCGGTGCCGGGCGCGCGGATCATCCTGCGGGACCACGCCGGGCGGGAGGTGCTGCCCGGGGCGGTCGGAGAGATCCACGTGGGCGGGGCCCCGGTGGCGTACGGCTACCACGGCCGGGTCGCGGAGACGGCCGACGTCTTCCTCACGGACGGCTCGGGTTCCGTGCTGTACCGGACAGGGGACCTCGGGCGCTGGCGCACCGACGGCACCCTCCAGTACTGCGGCCGGACGGACGACCAGGTCAAGATCCGGGGCCACCGGGTCGAGCCTGCGGAGGTGCGGACGGCGCTCAGCGCCCTGCCCGGCGTCCGGGACGCGGCCGTCGTCTCCCGCCTCGACCGGCACGGCGACCACGAACTGGTCGCCTACGTGGTGCCCACGGAGCCGGACGGCGACCGGCCGGACCTGCGCGCGGCGCTCTCCGCGGTACTCCCCGGCCACCTGGTGCCGCGTCACCTGGTGCACCTGGACCGCCTGCCGGTGAACACCTCGGGCAAGCTGGACCGGGCGGCACTACCCGAGCCCGGACCGGACCTCACGGCGGCGGACGGGGACGAGGAGCCCGCCACCCCCACCGAGAAGGCCCTGCACGAGCTGTGGTGCGAGGAACTCGACGTGCCCCGGGTGCCGGTCACCCGCTCCTTCTTCGAGGCCGGGGGCCACTCCCTGAGCGCGATCCGCGTGCTGAACCGGATGGCGGAGCAGCTGGACGTCGAACTGTCCATGGCGGAGTTCTTCCTGACCCCCACGATCCGCGCCCTCGCGGAACGCGGTGACCGGCCCGGCCCCGCCGGTGAGGTGGCCGACTCGGTGCCGCTGACCTCCACACTGCGCAGGCTGTGGCACCGGCACCACGCCCACGCCCATCCGGCCGTCTACAACATCGCGCACCGTGTCGACCTGCGGGGTGCGCTCGACCCGCGGCACCTGGCGGGCGCCCTGAGGGACCTGGTGGGCCGCCATCACGCGCTGCGGGGCAGAGCCTCGCACCACGACGGTGAGTACCGGTTCGAGGTACTGGCGCAGGTGCCCGTGGAGCTGCCGCTGGACGACCTGACGGCGCGGTCCGACGACGAGGTCGATCGGTGGTGCCGGGAGCAGGCCACACGCCCGTTCGCGATGGACCGGGCGCCCCTGTTCCGCTTCCGGCTGGCACGGCTCGGCCCGGATCACTGGGTGCTGGTAACGGTCTTCCACCACGCCGTGTGCGACGGCTGGTCCCTGGGGGTCGTCCGGCGCGAACTGCGGGAGCTGTACGACGCCCGGCAGGCGGGCTCCGGATACTCACCGGCGCCGCCGGCGGTGCAGTTCACCGACTGCGCGCGGCGGGAGCACGCGCTGAGCGGCGACCGCAGGGCGGAGCTCGAAGAGTTCTGGCGGACAGAGCTCGAAGGGGTCCCCCTGCGCCTGCCACTTCCGTACGACCGGCCGCGGCCGGCGACGCTCTCCGGCGCGGGAGCGCTGCACACCTGGCGCGTCGGAGGACCCGTCCCGGGACAATTGGCCGAGGCGGCCGCCACTCTGGGGACGACGCCCTACGTCGTGCTGGCCGCGACGTTCGCCACCTGGGCCGGCGGGCTCTGCGGGGGCCTGCCCGACGTCGTGCTGGCCGCGTCCAGCGCCAATCGTTCCGCGGCCGAGCGGGCCGGGGTGGTCGGTTTCCTGGGCGACGCCGTCCTCGTGCGCGCACGGCTGGGCGCGGCCGACACCTTCGCCGACCTGGTGCGGCAGTTGGGCGCGACCCTCTTCACCGCCCTCGACCACCAGGACCTGCCCCTGACCGAGGTGGTGGAACTGGTGTCGGGGGAGACCGTGGAGAACCTCTTCCCCACCGTGCTGTTCTCGGTGGTCACCACACCGCCGCCGGACCTTCCCCTGCGCGGCCTGACCACCTCGGTACGTGACCTCCCGACGTCCGGGGCGGCCCGCAACGAGCTGTACGTGGTCGTGGTCCCCGGACCCGGGGAACTCACCGTCACCTTCGAGTACTCGACGGACCTCTTCGACGAAGCCACCGTCACCGCCTGGGCCGACGACTTCACCGAGCTCCTGAAGCAGGTCCTGCCGACATCGTGATCACGGGCCCCAGGTCTTCCCGGCGGTCAGCCTCGCCGGGAAGACCTCCCCCTGCATCCGCCACGGACCCGGGCACCGTCGAGGTCAGGTACGAGGGGCGTCAGGGCGAGACCATCCGGGTGGCGCGGACGCCCTGGGGACGGTACGAAGCGGTGGACACGGGCTTCGTCTCCTGGGGGATCGCGGTACTGGCGCCTCTGCTGCCGCTCGGGGCGGCAGCCGCTGCCGGGGCCCTTGCCGTCAGAGAGATCCGCCGGGCGAGGCGAACGGACGGCTGCGGCAGAGCCGCGTGACTTCTCGCGGCAGGAGGCGGTCACCGGAATGGCACGCGCCCGCGCGTTTCTCCCCGCCACGGGGCCCCGTCAGGCGGCGGTCGGCTGCCATGCCTCCTGGAAACGGCGGCGGGCCCGGTGGAGCCGGGAGCGGACCGTGCCGACGGGGAGGGCGAGGGTCTCGGCCATCTCCACCTCGTTCAGGCCGTACACACGAAGGGTCAGCACCTGGCGGTGGGCCTCGGACATGCGGTCCAGGACGTCGTTGATGTGGACGGCGTCGAGTGAGTGGGGTTCGTGCCGCGAGTCCACCTCAGGGCTCGTCGTCTCGCGGCCCAGGCGCCTGGCCGTGCGGACCGCCTCCCGCACGGTGACCGAGCGGACCCACCCGTAGAAGGCGGCGGGCTCCCGCAGCCCCGGCAGGCCGCGGTAGATCGCGAGGAGCGCCTCCTGCCGGGCGTCGGAGCCGTTGTCGTGGGCGACCGAGCGGCAGACACGGGTGACGTAGGGGGTGATGTGCAGCAGCAGGTCGTTCATCGCCTGCTCGTCGCCCGCCCTCGCCCGCGGCAGCAACCGGTCCACGGGGGCGGGCAGTTCGTGCGCGGTGTTCATGGGGTGCTCTCCTTGCGGGGAGGACGGTGCGGGCGGGCCGGTCGGGCGGTCCGCGGTCAGCCGGCGCTGACCGGTGCCGGGGCGGCGTCCTGGGTGAAGGCCAGCAGCGCGGTGCGGACGTCGTCACGGAAGGCCCGCATGTACTGCGGGGTGAAGCAGGCCGTGTGGTGCGGGAGTTCGACGGCGAGCCGGTTGTCGAAGGAGACGACGCAGGCCATGACCGGGCTGCGGCCGGCCTGGGGGAAGTACGACTCGCGAGCCGGGACGAGGCGGACGTCGGTGGCTTCGACGCCCTCGGGGAAACGAGGGGCGGCCGTGGCGCCCATGTTGGTCACGATGACCGAGCCCATCTGCAGGGCGGGGTGGGCGGGGACCCTCGGCATGATGCGCATCTCGTGGAAGTGGTCGCCGCGCTCGACGGACTCCCGCAGGCGGGTGCTGATCTCCCGGGCGAGGTCGAGCGGGTCGGTCTCCCCGCCGACCGGAACGGCCTGGAGGTGGGAGGTCACGGAGGCCACCATCACGGACGGCGAGACGGGCGGGGTGAGCCGCGCACGCAGGTCGACGGGTGACATGCATCCCAGCGTCCGCGGGCCGTCGCCGTCCAGGCGCGCACGGGCCGCCGTCATCAGGGCGGCGGCGACGAGGCCGTGCACCGAGACGCCCGCGTCGCGGGCCGCGGAGCGCAGCCGGGTGGTCTCCTCGGCGCCGAGGACCAGGCGGCGGACCTCGATGCGGTGCTCCGACGGGTCTTCGGAGTCGGCGGGCCGGTCGCGCGGGGTGTCGTAGGCGAGGAGCTCGACCGGGTGGGCGCTCGTCTCCTCCATGCGGCGCAGCAGGTACTTCTCGGTGTCCTCGGGGTCGGCCGGGGGCAGCAGCTCACTGACGGGCCTGGGCCACTCTGCCTCGGCGACGGGGACGGGCGGGATCTGCCCCGGGACGGTCGCGACGAGTTCGCTGTAGCGGTCCCAGAGCGCGTTCATGAGGGTGATGGCGCTGTGTCCGTCGGTCACGGTGTGGTCGATCGTCACGGTCAGGAGGTGGGTGTCCGGCCCGGTCGTCACCAGGGCCGCGCGGCTGAGCGGTCCGCCCACCGGGAGCGGGACGTTCAGTTCCTCGATGTACGCCTCGTCCCCGCCCTCCTTGAGGATCAGGCGCGGCCGCTCGTCCTCCGGAAGGAGTTCCAGGGCATGGCCCCCTTCCGCGGGGACGATGCGGGAGCGGAGGGTGGGGTGCTCCGTCGTGAGCGCGTCGAACGCCTCCGCCAGCGCCGAGGGGTCGACGTTCCCGCGCAGGGCGCAGGAGAGGAACGCCCGGCTCCGCTGGGCTACATAGAGGTTTTCCACGGGACACAGCGCGCGTCGCATTTGGCAGCCCTTCCAGCCGTCACCGCACGGTCCGCACCCGCACGGATGGCGGTTCTCCACATTGAGTGCGGAGCCCCTGTCACGCCTCATGGCGAGGGGAGACAGCGAAAGGCCCCGATCTTGGCGTCACCCTAGGAGCCACGCGTTTAGGGATTCACCTAAGAACGACCGGGCGGCCGAACGGCGGAGGTGCGCGGCAGACAGTCGCGCAGCTCAGGGCGTGTGCGAAGTGGGCCACCGGGAGGACCGGCGGACTCCCGTGAATCCGGCCGAGCGGAAAGTCAAGGGGCCCATTCGCCCCCTTGAATTAACGGCCGCCGGCCGACTCTTCCTCCTTTTCTCCCGCCGCTTTCCCAAACCTCTCCGGACGGACATCACAGCACCCTCTAGGTATTTCCCTGGAATGGGCCGCCGAGTGCCGTCCGCGCTTGATCCGCCCGACCGGGCGAGGGCAGGGTGAACCGGGGCACGGCCCGCGACGACCGGACGGGGTTCCTGCCCCCGGAACGCCGCGCTCGCCCTGACCCCCCGTGAGAAGTCCTGCTCGCAACCGAGGGTTGGTGTCATGTCTGGCAACGAGGACGATCGTCGGCCGCTTTCCGGGGCACAGGAGGGGCTCTGGTTCGCCCATCGGCTCGCGCCCGGCACCGCCGCCTACAACACCGGTGAGTACGTCGAGATCCACGGACCCGTCGACACCACCGTCTTCGAGACGGCGCTGCGGCGGACCGTCCGCGAGGCCGACACCTTCGCCCTGCGCTTCCTGGACACGCCCGACGGACCGCGTGCCGTGCGGGACGGCGAGCCGGACGAGATGCCGGTGCACCGGGTGGACGTCAGCGGTGAGGCGGACCCGGCCTCAGCCGCCGAGGAGTGGATACGCCGGGACCTGGCGACCCCGGTGGACGTGGTGGCGGGACCGCTCTTCTCGCACGCCCTGCTGACGCTCGCCCCCGACCGGTTCATCTGGTTCCTGCGCGCCCACCACATCCTGCTGGACGGCTACGGCTACAAGCTGGTGGCGCGTCGTCTGGCCGACACCTACACGGCGCTGGCCGCAGGGGAGGAACCGCCGCCCGCCGGCTTCGAGTCCGCGGACCGGCTCGCCGCCGAGGAGGCCGCCTACCTCGGCTCCGACCGCCGTCAACGCGACCGCGCGTACTGGACGGAGCGGCTGGCGGGGCTGCCCGAGCCGGTGCGGCTCACCGACCGCACCGCGCCGCCCGGAGCTCCGTTCCTGCGCCGCACCGCGGTCCTCTCCCCCGCCGAGACGCGCGCCCTCGACGAGGCGGCCAAGGCAATGGGGGTCGCGCGGACCGATCTGCTGGTCGCCGCCGTCGCCGCCTTCCTGCACCGCATGACCGGCGCCGACGATCTGGTCCTCGGGCTCGCCACGATGAGCCGGCTGGGCAGCGCGGCGCTGCGCACCCCCGGTACGGCCTCGGACATCCTGCCGCTGCGGGTCGCGGCCTCGGCGGACACGCCGGTCGGCGTGTTCGTCCGGGCGGTCGCGGACGGCCTGCGCGGGCTGCGCGCCCACCAGCGCTACCGCGGTGAGTCGATCCGCCGCGACCTCGGCGTGCTGGGCCGTGGCCGCCGTGTGCACGGGCCGGTCGTCAACATCGTCCCCTTCAGCGAGGACCTCACCTTCGGCGGACACCCCTCGACCTCCCACCACCTCTCGGGCGGCGCGGTCGACGACCTCCAGATCTCGGTGCGGCCCGGCGCGGAGGCGGACACCGTCTGGCTGGCCTTCGACGCCCACCCCGACCTGTACGAGGAGGACGGACTCGCCCTGTTCCTGGAACGGTTCCTCAAGGTCCTGCGTGAACTGCGGACCGGCCCGGAGGATCTGCCGCTGGGTGAGACCCCGGTGCTGCTGCCCGGCGAAGAGCCTGTCCGCCGGGACGAGCCCACGCCGCCCGTGACGCGTACCCTCCCCCAGCTCTTCGAGGCCCGCGTCGCCGACAGCCCCGGGCGCACGGCCGTGTCCTGTGCCGGTGAGACGCTGAGTTACGGGGAACTGAACGCAGAGGCCAACCGGCTGGCCCGCCTGCTCGTCGAGCGGGGTGCGGGACCCGGCAGGTTCGTCGCGCTGGCGCTGCCGCGCGGCCTGCGGCTCGTTCCCGCGCTGCTCGCGGTCCTCAAGACGGGCGCCGCGTACCTGCCGCTGGACCCCGGCCACCCCGCCGAGCGGCTGCGGCTGGTCATGGCGGACGCGGAGCCCGTCGCCGTCGTCACCGACACCGCCGGATCGGGACGGCTGCCCGCGACGGACGCGCAGCTCGTCGTGGTCGACGACGCGGCGACCGCGGCCGACCTGGCGGGCCGCGCGCCGCACGACCTGACGGACGCGGACCGCGCGGGCGCGACCGGCCCCTACGACACCGCCTACGTCATCCACACCTCCGGCTCGACGGGACGCCCCAAGGGCGTGCCGGTGCCCCACGCCCACGTGGTGCGGCTCTTCGAGGCGTCCGGAGAGCACTTCCGCTTCGGCGCGGACGACGTGTGGACGCTGTTCCACTCGTACGCCTTCGACTTCTCGGTGTGGGAGCTGTGGGGCCCGCTGCTGCACGGCGGGCGGCTGGTCGTGGTGCCCTACGAGGTGAGCCGTTCGCCCCGGGAGTTCCTGCGGCTGCTCGACGAGGAGGGGGTGACGGTCCTCAACCAGACGCCGTCCGCCTTCGAGCAGCTGGTCCTGGCGGACGCCGAGACGGACCGGTCCACGGGCTCCCTGCGGTACGTGGTCCTGGGCGGGGAGGCGCTCGTGGCGGAGCGGCTGCGCCCGTGGGCCGACCGGCACGGCCTGGACGCGCCGGAGCTGGTCAACATGTACGGCATCACCGAGACGACGGTGCACGTCACCTTCCACCGGCTGGTCCGTGCCGACCTGGAGGACCCGCGCCGCCGCGGCGTCATCGGCCGGCCCCTGGCCGACCTGCGGGTGTACGTCCTGGACGCGGCCGGACGGCCGGTGCCGCCCGGGGCGACCGGCGAGATGTACGTGTCCGGGCCGGGTGTGGCGCCCGGTTACCTGAACCGGCCGGAGCTGACGGAGGAGCGGTTCCTGCCGGACCCCTTCGGAGCGCCGGGCACCCGGATGTACCGTTCCGGCGACCTGGCCCGGTGGCGGGCGGACGGCACCCTCGTCCACGCGGGCCGCGCCGACCAGCAGGTCAAGATCCGCGGTTTCCGTATCGAGCCGGGCGAGATCGAGGCCGTGCTCACCGCGCACCCGGCGGTCGCCGGCGGCGCGGTCGTCCCGCGCACCGCCGAGGACGGCCTGACCCAGCTCGTGGCCTACGCGGTGCCCGCCGAGGAGGGCCGGGTGGACCCCGCCGGGTTGCGGGCCCACCTGGCGGCGCGGCTGCCCGCCTACATGGTCCCCGCCGCCTGCGTGCTCGTCGACGCGCTTCCCCTGACCGCCAACGGCAAGCTCGACACGGCGGCCCTGCCCGCCCCCGACTTCGGCGGCAGCACGGGCGGCGCCCCGCCCGTGACGCCCGAAGAGCGCCTGGTGTGCGGTTTGTTCGAGGAGGTGCTGCGGCTGCCCGCGGACTCCGTCGGCACCGGCGGCAACTTCTTCGATCTCGGCGGCCACTCACTGCTCGCGACCCGGCTGCTGGCCCGGCTGCGGGAGCGGACCGGCACGGACGTTGCGATCTCGGCGCTCTTCGACACGCCGACCCCGGCGGCCCTGGCCGGGCGCCTCACCGCCGGAGCGGACGCCGGCCGGCCGCTGCCCGCGCTCACGGCGTCCGAGCGCCCGTCCCTGGTGCCCGCCTCCTTCGCCCAGGAACGCATGTGGTTTCTCAGCCGCATGGACGGCGCGGCGGCCACCTACAACATTCCCCTGCCCGTCCCCCTGCGGCATCCGCTGGACCCGGACGCGCTGCGCGCCGCCCTGGGAGACGTCGCCGACCGCCACGAGAGCCTGCGCACCGTCTTCGGGGAGGTGGACGGTGCGATCCACCAGCGGGTCCTGCCACCCGGCACGCTCCGGCCCGAACTGCACGTGGTGGACTGCCCCGACGAGGAACGCGCCGCGCACGTGGCCGCGGCGATGGGGCGCTCCTTCGACCTGACACGTGACAGCGCGCTGTGGGCGGGGGTGTTCGGTACCGGTGACACGCGCACCCTGCTGCTCGTTCTGCACCACAGCGCGGCCGACGGCTGGTCGCTGCGCCCGCTCGCCGACGACCTCGGCACCGCCTACGCCGCGCGCCGCGCCGGTGCGGCGCCCGACTGGGTGCCGCCGGCCCTCCAGTACGCCGACTTCGCGCTCTGGCAGCGGCGGGTGCTCGCGCCCGCCCCGGAGGGGCCGGGGCGGCTGGAGCGGCTGACCTCGTTCTGGCGCCAGGCGCTGGACGGGCTGCCCGAGGAGAGTGCGCCGCCCCCGGACCGCCCCCGGTCGGCGGCCCCGTCCGGGCGCGGTGGCGGCGTGACCGTGCCCCTGGACGCCGGGACGCACCGGAAGCTGCTGCGCCTGGCCGACCAGGAGAACGTCAGCCTCTTCATGGTGCTGCACGGTGCGCTGGCCCTGCTGCTGAACCGGTGGGGCGCCGGGGACGACATCGTCGTCGGCACCCCTGTGGCCGGACGTACCGAGCCGGCGCTCGACGAGGTCGTCGGGCTGTTGACCAACACCCTGGTGCTGCGCGCCGACGCCTCGGGCGACCCCACGTTCCGCGAACTCCTGGCCCGGGTGAGGGCGTTCGACGTACAGGCACTGGACAACCAGGATCTGCCGTTCGACCGGCTGGTCGAGGAGGTGAACCCGCGCCGCCACCCGGCTCGGCACCCGCTGTTCCAGGTGATGCTGGCCCTGCAGAACAACGAGCGGGCCGTGCTCACGCTCGGCGAGGACCGGGTGCCGCTGCGCCCGGCCGCGACCGGCACCGCCAAGTTCGACCTCTTCGTCGACGTCCTGGAGCGGCACGGCGCGGACGGCACCGCCGACGGGCTCGACCTGCACGTCGAGTACGCGGCCGACCTCTACGACCCGGCCACCGCCGAGAGGTTCGCGGACGCGCTGCGCGACCTGCTGGCCGTGGTCTGCGCCGACCCCGAAGTGCGGCCCGGCGCCCTGCCGCGGGCGGACCGCCCCTCCCCCGCCTCGGCGGACACCACCGCCCGGGCCGGGGCGCTGACCCGCGCCGTCCTGGAGGTACCCGGGGTGGGGGACGCGGTCGTCCTGCCCGGTCCGGACGGGGAGCCCGCCACGGTGTACGTGGTGCCGAACCGGACAGGGGCGGCGGACCGGACCGAGCAGGTGGTCTCCTCCCTTGCGCCGGGGACACGGGTCGTCGCGGTCAGCGGCCTGCCCCGTTCGGCCGAAGGCGGCCTGGACGAGGGCGCGTTGAAGGAGCTCGCCGTCGTCGACGCGGTGGCGGCGGGTGCCTGGCGGGAGCGACTCGCCCAACTGCCGGGCGTCCGCGAGGCCGAGGTGGTCCTGGAGGAGGTGCCCGAGGAGCTGGAGCGCCGCCACGTGGGGCGTCCCCGGCCCGCCGGGGCCGAGGCCGGACCGGACGCGCCGCCCGTGGAGCGTCCGGGGTCCGTCCCCGCGCTCAGTGAGGGTCCCGCGCTGCCCGAGCCGTCGGTCTCCGGCTGGGCCGAGGCGCTGCTGCGCGCAGCGGGCCGCCCGGACGGCGAGGTCGTGCACGTGCGCGCGGACGGATCGGAGACCCGGCGTTCGTACGCGAGTCTCGTCCCCGAAGCCTCACGTGCCCTGGCGGGCCTGCGCCGACGGGGCCTCAGGCCGGGTGACCGGGTCATCCTCCAGTGCGAGGACACCGAGGACTTCGTCGCCGCGCTGTGGGGCTGCGTCCTCGGCGGCTTCGTCGCCGTCCCGCTGACGGTGCCCGTCTCCTATGCCACCACCTCGGCCGCCGTCAGCAAGCTCGAAGGCATCTGGGAGATGCTGGACCGGCCCTGGATCGTGACCTCGGCCGCCGGTGAGCCGGGGCTGCGGGAGCTGGCCGCTCGCCGCGAGTGGTCCGGGCTCCGGCTCACCACGGCCGACGCGCTGCGCGAGGAGCCCGAGGACCGCGACTGGTACGAGGCCCGGCCCGACGACCTCATCCTCATGCTGATGACCTCGGGCAGTACCGGTCTGCCGAAGGCCGTGCGGCTCACCCACCGCAACGTACTGACCCGCGCCGCGGCCACCGAGGCGATGAACGGGCTGGGTTCCGGTGACGTCTCCCTGAACTGGATCCCGCTCGACCATGTGACCGGCGTCGTCATGTTCCACCTGCGCGACGTCTACCTCGGCTGCCGGCAGATCCACGCGCCGACCTCCTGGATCCTGGAGGACCCGGTGAGGTGGCCGGAATTGGCCGACCGCCACCGCGTGAGCGTCACCTGGGCCCCGAACTTCGCGTTCGGGCTCCTCGCCGAGCAGGCCCACCGCTTCCAGGACCGCGACTGGGACCTCTCCGCCGTACGGCTGGTGATGAACGCCGGTGAGGTCGTCGTGGCCTCCGCGGCACGACGGTTCCTGCACGCCCTCGCGCCGTTCGGGCTGCCCCAGGACGTCATGCACCCGGGCTGGGGCATGTCGGAGACCTGCTCGGTGGTGACCGACAGCGTGCTGGCCTCCGAGGCGCCGGACCACGACGAGGCGTTCGTCAGCTGCGGCCTGCCCTACCCCGGATTCGCCATGCGCGTCGTCGACGACCAGGACGCGCTGCTCTCGGAGGGCGACGTGGGCCGGCTCCAGGTCCGCGGGACCTCGGTGACACAGGGCTACCACGACAACGCGCGGGCCAACGCCGAGTCGTTCACCGAGGACGGCTGGTTCGACACCGGCGACCTGGCGTTCCTGCGCGCGGGCGAGCTGTACATCACCGGGCGCGCCAAGGACGTCATCATCGTCAACGGCGTCAACCACTACAGCCACGAGATCGAGGCCTGCGTCGAGGAACTTCCCAGCGTCGTACGGAGTTTCACGGCCGCCGTCGCCGTCCGGTCCGACGCGTCGGCCGCCACCGACGAACTGGCGCTCTTCCTCCGTCTGGCCCCGGGCCAGGACCCGGCCGGTGCGCTCCGGGAGATCGCCGGCAAGGTCACCCGGGAGATCGGAGTGAGCCCCGCGTTCCTGATCCCCGTCGAGGCCGAGGCCATCCCGAAGACGGAGATCGGCAAGATCCAGCGGACCAAGCTCCGCAAGTCCTTCGAGGCGGGCGAGTTCGACGGCACCGTCCGCGAGACGCAGCTGCTGCTCGGCACGGCCGCCACCCTGCCGGACTGGTTCCTGCACCCGGTGTGGCGGCCCGCCGAGAACCTGCACGGGGCCGCGCTTCCGACGGGCCACCGCGTCCTCGTCCTCGCGGGTCCCGCGCCGCACGCCCACGCGGTGGCCGAAGAGATCGCCGCGGCGGTGCGCGACACCGGCGGACTGTGCACGGTCGTCACGGAGGGCCCGGCCCCTGAGCGGAACGGCGCGGCCTCCTACGGCGTACGTCCCGGCGAGGCCGGGGATCTCGCGGCGGTGCTGGAGAGGCTGGACGCGGACGGACGGACGCCGGACACCGTGGTGCACCTCGCCGCGAGGGACGACACGGAGGACGGAGCGGTCCCCGGAAGCGACGTGTCGCTGCTGGTGCTGGCCCAGGCACTCGCGGGCCGGACCGGCGGCGAGCGGCCGGTTGACCTGCTGTTCGTGACCGACGGCGCCCAGGCCGTGACGCCCGAGGACCGGCCCACGGCCTCGCACGCCGCGGCAGGGGCGCTGCTCAAGTCGTTGCGCGAGGAACTGCCGTGGCTGCGCGGCGTCCACCTCGATCTCTCCGGCGGGAGCGACGGGGACCGGGCGGCGGCGGTGCTGGCGGAGGCGGCCGGGTTCCCGGCCGACACCGAGGTCGCCCGGCGCGACGGCCTGAGGTACGTGCGGCGGCTGGCCCCGCTGCCCGATCCGCCGCCCCGGACCGAACCGGACCCGGCCAGCGGTTTTCACCTGGTCAGCGGTGGTCTGGGCGGCGTCGGCAGCGAGGTGGCCGCCCACCTGCTGAAGGAGCCCGGCACGCGGCTGCTGCTCATCGGCCGCACCGGGCTGCCCCCCGAGGACACCTGGGAGCGGCACCTGGCCGACGCGGGTCCCGCCTCGGCCCGTATCGAGGCGTTCCGGAGACTGCGACGGCTCGGCGAGGTCCGTTACGAGACCGCCGACGTCACCGACGACGCGCAGGTGCGGGCGGCCGTGCGGCGGGCCGCCGACGCCTGGGGCGTCCCGCTGGTGTCGGTGCTGCACCTGGCCGGCGTCTTCGACGAGCGGCCCGTCCGGGAACTCACCCCGCAGGAGTGGCGTGCGGCGCTGGCGGCCAAGGTCGACGGGGCGTGGGCCCTGCACCGGGTCGCCGCCGGCCACCCCGTCACCTCGTTCGTCACCTTCTCCTCCGTCAACGGGTTCTTCGGCGGCGCGATGAACGCGGCCTACGCGGCGGCCAACGCGGCACTGGACGACCTCGCCCTCCGGCGCCGGCGCGAGGGCCTGCCGGGGCAGAGCCTGGCCTGGAGCATGTGGCGCGAGCGGGGGATGAGCCTCGGCTACCAGCTCACCTCGCTCACCGAGGCGCGCGGCTACCGGGTGCTGGACGCCCAGGCGGCCCTGCGCTCCTTCGACCTCGCGCGCACGCTGGACCTTCCGCACCTGCTCATCGGCGCCGACCGCACCGCCCCCTGGGTGCGCTCGCACGTCCTCGCACCGGTACGGCAGGTGCGGCGCACGGCCGCCCGGGTCGTCCTCGACGAGGGCACCGATCTGGGCGCCCTGTACGGCGCGGCCGCGCGGGCGGCCGGACCGGAGGGCACGTTCGTCCTGCGGTCGGCCGGCTCCGCCGACCGGAGCGACGACACCGGCGGCGCGGACGAACTGCGGCGGCTGGAGGGCGAACTGGCCGCGGTGTGGTGCACGGTCCTGGGCCGCGACCGGGTGGGACGGGACGAGAACTTCTTCGACCTGGGCGGGAACTCGCTGCTGCTCGTGGCGGCGCAGACCGCTGTCAACAAGGCCCTCGGGTGCGAGCTGGGCGTCGTGGACCTCTTCTCCCGTCCCACCGTGCGGGCCCTGGCCCGGCACCTTTCCCAGCAGGGTGCGGCAGCCGCGCCACGGGACGCCGCGTCCGGGCCGGCCCCGGACGCCCCCGCTCCACCGCCCTCCGGGCTGGAGCGGGCCAAGCAGCAGGCAGAGCGGCAACGGGCGGCGCGCAGCGCCCGCCGGTCCGCGCAGCAGAGGAAGGACCGACGCCATGGATGACCCGCAGGCCCTGCCGCAGGACGAGGCACCCGCCGTCGCCGTGATCGGCATGGCGGCGCGCTTCCCCGGCGCCGACGACGTCGACGCCTTCTGGGACAACCTCGCCCGGGGACACGAGTCCGTACGGCCGGTCAGCGACGAGGAGTTCCTGGCGGCGGGCGGTGACCCGGACGACCTCGACGACCCGTCCCTGATCCGGATGGCGTCGGTGATCGAGGGCATCGACCGCTTCGACTCGGGCTTCTTCGGGTACAGCCCGGCCGAGGCGGCGGTCGTCGACCCGCAGCAGCGGCTGCTGCTGGAGACGGCGTACCACGCGCTGGAGGACGCGGGCCACCTCGGCGAGGACACCCCGTCCGCCACGACCGGGGTGTACGCGGGCAGCGGCGACAGCCGCTACTACCCCGCGCACGTGCACCCCCGGTTCGCCGGGCAGCCCGGCTCGGTGGCCCTGGTCCACGCGGCCACCGCCAACTCGCTGGGCACGCTCGCCACCCGGGTCTCCTACGAACTGGGCCTGACCGGGCCGAGCCTGTCGCTCCAGACCGCCTGCTCCACGGGGCTGGTCGCGTTGCACACCGCTTTCCAGGATCTCGTCGAGTACCGCTGCGACACCGCGCTGGCGGCGGCGGTCTCGCTGAATCCCTCGGCCCACCTCGGCTACCGCCACGTGCCCGACGGTCCGTTCTCCCCCGACGGTCACTGCCGCACCTTCGCCGACGACGCGGCGGGCACCTCGTCCGGGGACGGCGTGGGCGTGGTGGTCCTCAAGCGGCTGGAGGACGCGCTGACCGACGGCGACCGCATCCGGGCCGTCGTCCGCGCCACGGCCGTCAACAACGACGGCCGCCGCAAGGTCGGCTTCACCGCGCCGAGCACGCAGGGCCAGACCGAGGTGGTGCTGGCCGCGCAGGCGCAGGCCGGGATCGACGCGGACACCATCGGTCTGGTCGAGGCGCACGGCACCGCCACCCGCATCGGCGACCCCATCGAGGTGGCGGCGCTCACCGAGGCGTTCCGCGAGAGCACCGACCGGCGCGGCTACTGCGCCCTCGGCTCGGTCAAGACCAACATCGGGCACCTGGGCGCGGCAGCGGGCATGGCCGGGCTCGTCAAGGCGGTGCTCGCGCTGGAGCACCGCCGAATCCCGCCGAGCCTGCACTTCGAGCGGCCGAACCCGCTGATCGACTTCGCCTCCGGCCCGTTCCGTGTGCCGACCACGCTGGAGGAGTGGCGGGAAGAGCCCGGCCATCCCCGGCGTGCGGCGGTCAGCGCCTTCGGGGTCGGCGGCACCAACGCGCACGTGATCCTGGAGGAGGCTCCGCCGGTCGCGCCCGCCCCGCCACGCCCCTCGGAGGACGGCCGCCGGCTCGTCCTGCCGCTGTCGGCGCGGACCTCGGGGGCCTTGCGCGGGCAGGCCGACGCGCTCGCGCGCCGCCTGGAGGAGCGGCCCGGGCTGCGGCTGGACGACGTGGCGGGCGCGCTGCGCGCCGACCGGCCCGCGCTGCGGCACCGTCTCACCGTGTCGGCGTCGTCGGTGCCGGAGGCGGTGGAGGCGCTGCGCGCGGCGGTGCCGGCCGTGCCGCCGGTGCCCGACGAGCCGCCGAAGGTGGCGTTCCTGCTGCCGGGCGGCGGCACCCAGTACGTGGGCATGGGCAGTGGGCTGTACCGGGAGAACGACGTCTACCGGGACACCGTGGACCATTGTTCCGCGGTCCTGCGGCCGGCCCTCGGCGCGGACCTGCGCACCGCCCTGTTCGAGGAGGTGGAGCCGGGCAGCACGGCCGCCTTCCTGGCGCTGTTCGTCACCGAGTACGCGCTGGCCCGCACGCTGATGGAGGAGGGGGTCCGGCCCGACGCCCTGATCGGGCACTCGCTCGGCGAGTACACCGCAGCCTGTCTGGCCGGGGTGATGGAGATCGACGAGGCGCTGCCGGTGGTCGCCGAGCGCATCCGGCTCATCGCCTCCTCGGGCGGTGCCACCGTCGGGGTCGCGGCCTGTGCCGACACCGTCCTCCCGCTGCTGGGCGAGGGGCTGTCGCTGGCGGCGGTCAACAGCCCGGTGGCGTGCACGGTGGCCGGCGACACCGATGCGGTCGACCGGCTGGAGGCGGAACTGACCCGCCGCGACGTGCCGTTCCGCCGACTGCGCATGCCCGCCGCCGCTCACTCGCACGTGCTCGACCCGATCCTGAAGAGCTTCGCCGGTCACCTGCGCACGCTGACACTGCGGCCGCCGCGCATTCCGTACGTCACGAACGTGACGGGCGACTGGGCCACCGACGCGCAGGCGACGGAGGTCGGTCACTGGGTGGACCACACCCGGCGCACCGTCCGGTTCGCCGACGGCATCGCGGCGCTGTGGGAACGGGAGCGGCCGGTCCTCGTGGAGATCGGGCCCGGCGACAGCCTCACGAAGCTGGCGCGGGCGCGGCTCGACGGCGAGGGCCCGGTGACCGTGACGACCATGCGGCACGCCAAGGCGCGGGCGGCGGACGGCTTCGTGCTGGCCGAGGCGCTGGGGCGGCTGTGGAGCGCCGGTGTGGACGCCGCGCTCCCGCACGTCCCGCGGCCGCCGCGCGGAGCGGGCCGGGTACCGCTGCCCGGGTACGCCTTCGAGCGCCACCGCCACTGGATCGACGCGCCCGGGGCGCGCGCCCCGGAGGGGTCCGGCACCCGGCCGGAGGAGCCGGCCCGGGGCGGGGGAACGGGACTCGCGCCGCGTCCGCACCTGGCGACCGCCCACGTGGCTCCCAGCACCCCGCGCGAGCGGGCCGTCACCGAGCTGTGGGAGGAGGCCCTGGGGATCGGTGGCATCGGGGTCCACGACAACTTCTTCGACCTGGGCGGCGACTCGATGCGCGCCGTGCTCCTCGTGGGCAGGCTGCGACAGAAGGGTGTGCTGGACGTGCCGGCCGCCTCCCTGCTGGCCGCGCCGACGGTGGCGGGCCTGCTCGCCGCCGACGAACCCGCGGAGGACGCCGCCGCCGGGCCGGGCGCGCTGGCGCCGCTGCTGCCGCTGCGTCCCGAGGGCGCCCGGCGGCCCCTGTTCTGTGTGCACCCGGGCGCCGGAGTCTCCTGGCGGTACTCCGGGCTGCTGCCTCATCTCGGCGCGGACCAGCCGGTGTTCGGCCTCCAGGCCGCCGGCCTGGACGGCGCCGGGCAGCCGGCCCGCGACGCCCGGGAGATGGTCGAGGGCTATCTCCACCTCGTCCGCACGGTCCAGCCGAGCGGCCCGTACCGGCTCCTGGGCTGGTCGTACGGCGGTTTCGTCGCCCACGCGATGGCGTGCGCCCTGCAGGAGCGGGGTGAGGAGGTCGAGTTGCTGGCGCTGCTCGACGCTCCGCTCCCGCACGGGAACGCGCACGACCCGGGGACCGCGGAGAGGCAGGTCGCGGGACTGCTGTCGCGGGTGGCGGGGCTGCCGGTCGGCGCGGACGGCCCGCCCGGAGTCGAGGACGTGCTCGACCGCGTCGGTGAGGCCCACACCGCCGGCTCCTCACCCGTCTCCCGCGACGAGGCGGCCTCCATCGCCGCCGTGATGCGCAACAACCTGCGGATCGCACCGGAGTTCACGCCCGGCGTCTTCCGCGGCGACGCGCTGTTCTTCAGCGCCACGCGGGACCTCGTCCCGGCCGCCGACGCCGGAGACCTCTCGCTCGCCGCCGGCAAGGCCGACGCCTGGCGCCCGTACGTGCGGGGCGCCTTCGAGGACCACGCCGTGCCCTGCGGCCACTACGACATGACCGAACCCGACCCGATCGCCCGCATCGGCGAGGTCGTCGCCAAGGCCCTGCGCCCGGCCTCCGGCTGATCCGGTGCCCCGGAACCGACCCGTCCGCCCCGCTCCAGAAGGACTCCCCGTGACCGTGACCAAGGACCTCTACGAACTCGGCGACGCCCCACCCCTCGGCACCGCGCCGAAGCGGATGTACGCCTCCCTGATCCGCCAGGAACGCTACGGCCGGCCCGTGGACGCCTTCCGTACCGAAGTGGTGGACGTCCCGCCCGTGGGCCCCGGACAGGTGCTCGTCAAGGTGATGGCCGCCGGCGTCAACTACAACAACGTGTGGGCGGCGCTCGGTGAGCCGCTCGACGTGATCGCGGCCCGCCAGAAGCAGGGGGCCACCGAGGACTTCCACATCGGCGGCTCGGACCTGTCGGGCATCGTCTGGGCGGTCGGTGACGGCGTGCGCCTGAAGCCCGGTGCCGAGGTGGTCGTCCTGGCCTGCCGCTGGGACGAGTCGGCCCAGGACATCCGGCTGGGTGCCGACCCGGTGACCTCCTCCACCCAGCGGGTCTGGGGGTACGAGGAGAACTACGGTTCGTTCGCCCAGTTCGCCGTCGTCGACGAGTACATGTGCCACCCGAAGCCGCAGCGGCTCTCCTGGGCGGCGGCCTCCTGCTACATGGCCACCGCGGCGACCGCCTACCGTCAGCTCTTCGGCTGGGAGCCGCACACCGTGCGGCCCGGCGACCCGGTCCTGATCTGGGGCGGCGCCGGCGGCCTCGGCAGTATCGCCATCCAGCTCGTGCGCCATGTCGGCGGGATCCCCGTGGCCGTGGTCTCCAGCGAGGAGCGCGGCGAGTTCTGTATGCGGCTCGGGGCGAAGGGGTGGATAGACCGGCGCGAGTTCGACCACTGGGGCCGGCTGCCGGACACCACCGACGAGGAGGCGATGAAGAAGTGGCTGGACGGCGCCCGCGCCTTCGGCCGCCGCTTCTGGGAGGTGCTCGGGGAGCGCCGCGCGCCGCGCATCGTCCTGGAGCACTCGGGTGCCGACACCATCCCGACCTCGGTCTACATGGCCGACAACGCGGGCATGGTCGTGATCTGCGGCGGCACGACCGGCTACAACGGCGACGTGGACCTGCGGTTCCTGTGGATGCGGCAGAAGCGCCTGCAGGGCTCGCACGTCGCCAGCGCCCGTGAGGCGCGCGAGATCACGCGGCTGATCGACCAGGGCGCGATCGACCCCTGCCTGTCGCGGACGTTCGGCTTCGAGGAGATCGGGCTGGCCCACCAGCTCATCCACGACAACCAGCACCCCTCGGGCAACATGGCGGTGCTGGTGAACGCCACCGGGTAGCGCCGGCCGGCACGTACGAGGGCCGGTACCCCCGGCGGGGTACCGGCCCTCGTCTCTTCTCCGGTGGAGCGGTGCCGGGGGGCTCAGGCGCGCAGCGCCTTCTTGAGGATCTTCCCGGCGGGGTTGCGGGGCACCCGCTCGATGAACTCGAAGGTCCGGGGCCGCTTGTACGGGGCCAGGTTCTCGCGGACGTGCGCCAGCAGGGTGGCCGTGGTCGTCCCCTCCTCGACGACGACGTAGGCGAGCGGGACCTCGCCGTAGTCCTCGTCGGGCACGCCGACGACGGCCGCGTCGCGGACCTGCGGATGGGACGTCAGGGCGCGTTCGATCTCCGAGGGGTAGACGTTCTGACCGGCCCGGATGATGACGTCCTTGCTGCGGTCCACCAGGTGGATGCGTCCGCCCTCGTCGACGAAGCCCAGATCGCCGGTGCGGACCCAGCCGTCGGCCGTGACCTCCTCGGTGGACTCCGGGTCGTTCCAGTACCCCTGCATGACGCCGGGTCCCCGGACGACGATCTCGCCGATCTCGCCGCGCTCCACCTCCCGCCCGTCCTCGCCGACGGCGCGGGCGGACATGCCGGGGACGACGCGTCCGCAGGGGATGCGCGCGGTGACGTCGCCGGGCTCGGGGTGCTCGTCCGGACCCAGGGTGACGAAGGGTCCGCCGACCTCGGTCATGCCGTACACCTGGCGGAAGCCGCAGCCGAGCCGTTCGACGGCCTCCGCGTACACGTCGAGCGGCATGGGTGCGGCGCCGTACAGGATCTCCCGCAGGGAGCCGAGGTCGGTGCGGTGGGAGCCCTTGGCCTGGAGCATGAACCGCACCATCTGCGGGACCATCCACATGTGGGTGGCCCGGTTCTCCTCCACCGCGGCGAGAGCGCGTTGCGGGGTGAAACCGGGCATCAGCACGATGGTGGCGCCCGCGGCCATGTAGGTCAGGGAGACGACCATGCTGCCGTGGTACAGCGGGCAGCAGTTGACCATCACGATGTCGTCCGTGGGGCGGGCGAGGACGAGCCAGCCGAGGGCGATGGCGCGGAAGGAGCCGCCGTCGACGGTGACGCCCTTGGCCTGTCCGGTGGTCGCGGAGGTGTGCAGGATCGCGACGGGGTCGGTGTCGGCGACCTCGGGCAGCTCGACGGGCTCGTCCACCGTGCCGAGCGCGTCGAAGACGGGCTTGTCCAGCGGCATCCGGATGCGCACGGAGGCGGGGAGCGAGGTGTGCCGGTCGAGCAGGGCGGACTCCCCGAGGACGGCGACGGCGCCGACCCGCTCGATGATGCCGGCGACCTCGGGGACGGCCAGACTGTGGTTGAGCGGCACGAAGAGCGCGCCGAGCCGGGCGAGGGCGAAGTAGCTCTCCACCACCTCGATCCGGTCCTGGGCGAGGACGGCGACCCGGTCACCGCGCCGGATTCCGAGGGCGGCCAGGCCCCGGGCGAGTTCGACCGTGCGGTCGTGGAACTGGGCCCAGGTGACGCTACGCCGCTCGTCGACGAGGGCGGTGCGGTCGGGGTGGCACTGGCGGTTGCGCTCCGCCAACTGGGTCAGCCACATCAGGCACCGCCGGCCGTCCCGGCCGTCGTGCGCTCGGCGACGAACCGCTCGTAGTCGGCGATGGTCCGCAGTTCCTCCATGTCGTCCCCGGTGATCTCCACTCCCGTGCGCTGTTCGACCAGGAGGACCAGGCGCACCAGGTCGCCCGAGTCGATGCCGCTGCCGGCCAGGTCGACGTCGTCACCGAGGGTCTCGGCGTACTCGGTGGTGCCGGTGAGTTCGACCAGCAACTCCCTGATGGTGCTCATGCCTTCTCCTCTTCACTCAGCCGCGGCCGTCCGCCGGTCCCGGCCACACACGCGTGTTGTCGCAGAGGAAGAGGCGCGAGGAGGCGGCGGCAATCCCCCGGCCCCGTGGTGACGCTCGTCACGCGCCGGATCGGGAGGGCGAGGGATAGCGGGCCGGGGCGGACGCCTCTTCCCGGGTACGGAGGTTCCCCCCTTGGCAGCAGAGGATGTGATGCAGGTGCCCAGGCAGCGCGCGCAGACCGCCGTCGCGGTCCGCGACACCGGTCCGGTGTGGCCCCGGCCCGGGGACGGGGCCGTATGACCGGCGCACCGGCGCGGGGGACGGCCTCCCCCGCCGCCGACGAAGAGGCGGCGTCGCAGGCCCGGCTCACCGCCGAGTTCGAGGCGCTGCTCGCCGAGGGGGAGACGGTCGAGCCCCGGGACTGGATGCCGGACGGCTACCGCCGCATGCTGATCCGGCAGATCGCCCAGCACGCGCACTCCGAGATCATCGGGATGCAGCCGGAGGGCGCCTGGCTGACCCGGGCACCGTCGCTGCACCGGAAGTCCGTCCTGCTGGCGAAGGTCCAGGACGAGGCGGGCCACGGCCTGTACCTGTACTCGGCGGCCGAGACGCTGGGCGTGGACCGCGCGGAGTTGCTGGCGGCGCTGCACCGCGGCCAGCAGCGGTACGCGGCGACCTTCAACCACCCGGCACTGACCTGGGCGGACACCGGGGCCGTCGCCTGGCTGACGGACGGCGCCGCGGTCATCAACCAGGCGCCGCTGTGCCACACCTCGTACGGGCCCTACGCGCGGGCCATGCGCCGGGTGTGCCAGGAGGAGGCGTTCCACGTGCGGCAGGGGTACGACCTGATGAAGGCGCTCTGCGAGGGCACGCCCGCGCAGAAGGCGATGGCGCAGGACGCGGTGGACCGCTGGTGGCTGCCGGCGGTGGCGCTGATGTTCGGGCCGCCGGACACGGACGCGGCGGGCGGCGACGCGAAATCGGCCGCGCTGGGGGCGGCGGTCTCCCGCCGGGCCATCGCCTGGGGCATCAAGCGGCACACCAACGACGAACTGCGCCAGCGGTTCGTCGACCACTGCGTGCCGCAGGCGGAACGCCTCGGCCTGACCCTGCCCGACCCCGGCATCCGCTGGAACGAGGAGCGCGGGCACTACGACTTCGGTCCGGTCGACTGGGAGCTGTACCGGGGCGCCCTGGGCGACGACACGCACACCGCCCGGCAGCGGCTGGCCCACCGGGTCGCCGCGCACGAGGACGGCGCGTGGGTCCGGGAGGCGGCCGCCGCGTACGCGGCGCGGCAGTCCGGTGCGGACACGGCGGGCACGAGCACGGAGGCGGTGGCGTGAGCGGGCCGGCGGAGGGCGCCCCGGCGTCCTGGGAGGTGTTCCTGCGGCCCCGCCGCGGGCTGTCCCACCAGCACGTGGGGTCGGTACGGGCGAGCGATCCCGACATGGCGCTCTCCCACGCCCGCGACCTGTACACCCGGCGCGGCGAGCCGCTGTCGCTGTGGGTCGTGCGCTCGGACACGGTGTACGCGGCGTCGCCGGACGAACGCGACCCGTTCTTCAGCAACGCGCCGCACAAGCCGTACCGCTACCCGGAGGAGTTCGTACCGCTGTCGGAAGGGGGCGAGGGCGATGACTGAGACGGTGACCGGGTCGACCCGGCAGGGTACGGACGCCGCGCTGGCGCGGTACGCGGTGCGGCTCGGCGACGACGCGCTGGTGCTCGCGCAGCAGCTGTGCCGGTGGATCACCAGGGCGCCGGCCATCGAGGAGGACCTGGCGCTCTCCAACATCGCGCTCGACCTGGTCGGCCATGCCCGGACACTGCTGACCCTCGGCGGGCGCCTGGACGGCACCGGCCGCACCGAGGACGACTTCGCGTTCCTGCGCACGGAACGGGAGTTCACCAACGCGCTCCTCGTCGAGATCCCGGACGGCGACTTCGCCGGGACGGTGGCGCGACAGCTCGCCTACACGCACCACGCCGTGCTCCTGTACGAGGCCCTGGCCGCGAGTACGGACCCGGAGCTGGCGGCGTTCGCGGTCCGGGCGGCCAAGGAGGTCGCCTACCACCGGCGGCACGCCGACGACTGGGTGGTCCGGCTGGGCCTGGGCACCGCGGAGAGCGCGCGGCGGATGCGGGCCGGGCTGGAGCGGGTGTGGCCGTGCACGGCCGAACTGTTCGAGGAGGACGCGCTGGTGCGCGGGCTCACCGCGGCGGGTGCCGTCCCCGCACCGGGCCCGCTGCGCGAACGCTGGCACCAGGAGGTGGCGGCCGTGCTGGAGCGGGCCGGACTGCCGCTCCCCGCGCCGAAGTGGCACGCCACCGGAGGCCGCGACGGCCTGCACACCGAGGCGTTCGGCCCGCTGATCGCCGAACTCCAGTCGGTGCACCGGCAGTTCCCGGGAGGCACGTGGTGAGCGGTCCCCCGCACCCGGAGCCCTCCCCCGCCCCGCTGCCGGTGGCGGAGGTGGCGCGGCAGGTGGGCGAGGTGCCCGATCCGGAACTGCCGATGATCGGCCTCGGCGACCTCGGGGTGGTCGAGTCCGTGGCGGTCGCGGAGGACGGAATCCTCGAAGTGGCGATCCTGCCGACCTTTCTGGGCTGCCCGGCCCTGCCCGCGATCACCGCCTCCGTGCGGGAGGTGCTCGTGCGGTGCGGTCACCCCGAGGGCCGCGTCCGGCACGTGCTGGCGCCCGCCTGGAGTTCGGACCGGATCAGTGCGCGGGGCCGGTCCGCGCTGGCCGCGCACGGGATCGCGCCGCCCGCGCCCTCGGACGCCCCCGAGCCCGTACGGCTCGGTCTCGGTACGCCCTGCCCGTACTGCGGTTCCCTGGCCACCCGTCCGCGCAGCGCGTTCGGCCCCGCCCGCTGTCAGTCGATGCTCCACTGCGCCGGCTGCCGGGAGACCTTTCCCCTGATGACGGCGATGTGAGGCGACACCCCATGGACACTGCGGTTCCGAGGGCGGCGCAGGCGGCGCCGCCGCGCACCGGCTGGTACCCGCTGCCGGTCACCCTGCTGGACCGGCTCACCGAGGACACCATCGCGATCACCCTGGAGGTTCCGGACGGCCTGCGCGAGCGGTTCGCCCACCGGCCCGGCGCCCACGTCGTCGTCCGGCACCGGTCCGGAGGCCGGGAACTGCGCCGCAGTTACTCGGTGTGCCCGCCTCCCGAGGACCCGGCGGCGCTGCGGCTGGTGGTGAAGCGCAACACCTCCGACGGTTTCGGCGCCCACGCCCTGGAGCGGCTCGCGGCCGGTGACCTCCTGGAGGTGGGTCCGCCCGCAGGCCACTTCGGGCTGCCGCAGGTACGCGGCGCGCACCACGTGCTGATCGCCGGAGGCTGCGGCATCACGCCGCTGGCCCCGATGGCGGCGGCCGCCCTGCGGGAGGACCCGACGTGCCGGGTCTCCCTGGTGCACGCGGCGCGCACGGCCCGCGGCGCCCTGCTGGCCGACGAGACGGCCGTGCTGAAGGACGCGTACGTCGACCGCTTCACCGCGCTGTACGTGCTCTCCCGCGAGCGGCGCGAGACCGAGTTGTTCAGCGGCCGGATCGACGCGGACCGGCTGACGCGGCTGCTGACCCTCCTGGGCGCCCGGCCCGGCCCCGCGACCCGGTTCGCGGTGTGCGGACCGTACGGCCTGGTGGAGACGGTCCGCTCCACCCTCGAGAGGTGGGGGGCCGAGCCGGACACCGTCCGTTTCGAGCTGTTCTCCACCGACGGGGCGCCGCCGGAGCCGGAGCCCGAGGCCCCCGCCGTCCGCCAGGGGCGGGTCACCACCGTGCTCGCCGGGCGCACCGGCACGGTGACGACGGCACCGGAGGACACCACGCTCCTCGACACCGTGCTGCGGTCCCGCCCCGACGCGCCCTACGCCTGCCGTGACGGGGTGTGCGGGAACTGCCGCGCCAAGGTCGTCCGGGGGGCCGTGACCCTCGGCCGGCAGCACGCGCTGGACGCGGCCGACCTCGCGGCGGGCTACACCCTCGCGTGCCGGGCCCGGCCGCACACCGACGACGTGACGCTCGACTTCGACGCCTGAGTCCCCCTTCCACCCCTTCCACCCCTTCCACGAGGAGAGTCCCATGACCACCACCCAGCGGCACCAGGGCAGAACCGCACTCGTCACCGGCGGCAGCCGGGGCATCGGCCGCGCCATCAGCCGGCGGCTGGCCGCCGAGGGCGCTCTGGTGGCCGTCCACTACGGCCACGACCACGCGGCGGCCGGGCGGACGGTCAAGGAGATCGAGGCGGACGGTGGGCGTGCCTTCCCCGTCCACGCGGAACTGGGCGTGGACGGGGACGCCGCCACGCTCTGGGCGGCCTTCGACGAGGCGCTGTCGGGGACGGGTTCCCGGCCGGGGCTGGACATCCTGGTCAACAACGCCGGCATCACCCTGCCCCGTCCCATCGCCGCCGTCACCGAGGAGGAGTACGACCGGGTCTTCGCGGTGAACACCCGGGCGCCGTTCTTCATCGTCCAGCGCTCCCTGGAGCGGCTGCGTGACGGCGGCCGGATCATCAGCATCTCCTCCGCCGCGACGCAGACCGCCTACCCGGCGATCGTCGCCTACTCGATGAGCAAGGGCGCCCTGGACGTGCTCACGCCGGCCCTCGCCAAGCAGCTGGGCCCGCGCGGCATCACGGTCAACACGGTCGCGCCCGGATTCACCGAGACCGAGATCAACCCGACGCTGAGCAACCCGGAGATCCGCAAGGCCCTCTCCTCGGCGTCGGTCTTCGACCGGCTCGGCGCCCCCGCCGACATCGCCGACGTCGTCTCCTTCGTGGCGAGCGACGAGGCCCGCTGGGTCACCGGGCAGTGGATCGACGCCACCGGCGGTGTCGGCCTCGGTCTGTGACCGGCCGTCCCCGCGCCCCACACCGGTCTGTTCCTAGGAGCCCCGATGAACGACGGCCCGTCCGCTCTCGCGGATCCCGCCGAGGACACCCCGCTGACCCGCCCCTTCTCCGGCGCCAGCCCCTACGAGGAGTACGTCCACGCCTCCGTCCTCAACACCCTGCAACAGCCCCTCACCGAAGCCGCCGACGAGATGGGATTCCTCGTCACCACGCAGGTGATGGAGTTGTGGTTCACCCTGATCGTCCACGAGTGGCGCACGGCGCGGGAGGCGTTCGTCAAGGACGACCTGCCCGCCGCGCTCGACGCCCTGGTCCGCAGCCGGCGCGCCCTGTCCGCGCTCAACGACTCCTGGCAGCCGATCGCCGCGCTGACGCCCCGCCAGTTCGAGGGCTTCCGGACCGCGTTCGGCCGGGCCTCCGGTTTCCAGTCGGCGATGTACCGGCACATCGAGTTCCTGCTCGGCGAGAAGTCGCAGTCCCTGGTGAACGCCCATCGCGGGGACCCGGCCGTCCACGAGGCGCTGCGCGACGCCCACCGCGAGCCGTCCCTCTACGACGAGGTCCTGTGCTGCCTGCACCGCCAGGGCCTGCCCGTGCCCGCGCACGTCCGCGAACGCGACGTCTCCCTCTCCTACACCTCCGACCCGGCCGTGGTGGAGCTGTGGCGCGGCGTCTACGCCGGATCGCCGTACGAGGCACCGGCCCAGCTCGCGGAGGCGCTGACCGACATCGCCGAGCTGGTCGCCCGCTGGCGGTTCGACCACCTGACGGTGGTGCGCCGGGCCATGGGGGCCAAGCCCGGCAGCGGGGGCACCGCCGGAGTGGCCTACCTGGAGCAGCGCGCCCGGCGTGTGGTCTTCCCCGAGCTGTGGGAGGCACGCGGTGCGCTCTAGGGCCATCTCCGCGTTCGCGGCGGAGGAGGAGAAGCGTGTCCTCAGCCTGAAGCCGGTACTGGCGCCCCACCACGGCAGGTACGGCGACCACCCGCACCAGGTCTACGACGCCTGGCCGGCCGAGGACCCGGACGCCCCGCTGGTGATCCTGCTGCACGGCGGGTACTGGCGGTACGACCGGATGCATCTGACACCGTTCGCCGCCTACCTGGCCGGGCAGGGGCTCTCCACGGTGCTTCCCGGGTTCCGCAGGTCGGGCGGGGCGGGGGGATACCCCGAGACCTTCGACGACGTCGCCCGCCTCGTGGACACGCTGCCCGGGGGGCGGCCGTACATCCTCGCCGGGCACTGCTCGGGCGGTCATCTGGCCCTGTGGTGCGCCGCCCGCGGGCTGCTGCCGCCCGGGTCGCCGTGGCACACCTCCACGCTCCCCACGGGTGTCCTCGCCCTGGCGCCGCTCACCGACCTCGCGGCGACCCGCCGGGACGGGCTGAGCGACGACGCCGCGCTGCAACTGATGGGCGGCGAGGAGGGGTTCGCCGCGCACATGGCGTCCGTGGACCCGCTCACCCTGCTCAGCGGCGCGGGGACGACGGGGGTGCCGACCGTGCTGCTCCACGGCGAGGTGGACGAGGAGGTGCCGCTGACCCAGTTCTCCGACTACGCCGCCGTCCACCACGACCTGCGCACCGTCGTCCTGCCGGGCACGGGGCATTACACGCTCATCGAGCCAGGGGCGCCGGCGGCCCGCGAGGTCGCCGACACGCTGTGGCGGATGGCCTGCGAGCAGCGGGGGCCCGGCACCACGGCGGGCCCCACGGACCGGCGGGCCACGGCGAGGGGTGCCGGCCTCACCTGACGCCCGGTCCGCCCGGACCGCCCGGACCGGGCCGCCCGATCCCGACGGCGCCTCGCCGGGGCCGGCAGCCAGAGGTGCAGCCTCGCTGCCGGCTCCGTCGCCGCTCCGCACCGAACAGCCGCTGCGCCCGGCGGACTTCGAGCTGCCGTGGCGTCTGGACACTCACTTCGAGCCACGCGGGAGGCCGGCCGGGTCTTCCGGATCGGCTGGGACCCGCCTCTCCGGACCGTGCACTTCTCATGTTTTTCAGGTGTTTCCCTAATGGTGTTGCCGCACCGGACACGGACCCGCTCACCCGTGCCGCCACCTCCTGCGGCTCCCCGGACGCCGACGAAACCCCTCTCACGTGCGCTTTCGCGCCGAGGCCCGCTGGAACCACGGCCCTGAGGCGGTCTCGTGCCGTTCTCATTGCCTCGAACGACGCCCTGCGGGCCTCAAGTGCGTGACTCGTGAAGCCATGTGTCGGTCCATCACATCATCTACACAGTCACAGGCTTGACTTGGATGAATCTCGCGCCGACACCACCCGCCAAGCTACCCCGGAGGGTGGTCCGAAGGTCGCGAAATCGCCCATCAGGCCTGCAACCGCCCCCGCCGGCGCCGCGTTGAGGATTCACCGGTGATCCCGTGTGTGATCGAACTGAGGTGATCATGTGCGCTTGAGTGCTCTGAATTCTCAACACTGCGTACATCCGCGGTCACTGGCGAACACGTAGGATCAGGCCGCGCCATCGCTGCCCCGTCTGCCCTCTCTGTGACGATGCGCGCGGTGTGCCAGCTCCACCCCCCACTTCCCCCATCCCTAGGTATCTGCGTGTCACCGATACTCAACACCGGTTCCTGCGATGGAGCCGTTCAGTGAAAATCAATCGCCGCCTCACCCTGCTCGTGGCCGCACCCCTGGCGGTGGCCGTCACCTTCTCGGGGCTGGCCCTCGCTCCGGCGGCCAGCCAGGCGCTGCAGGCCGACCGGCTGGCCGACATGGTCGAAGCAGCCGCCGGAGCAGCGGAGTTGACCGAGCATCTGCAGCACGAACGGGTCGCGGCGACCGCGCTCGTCTCCGGCCAGGGAGACCTGGACACGTTCCGCGGGAGTTCCGAGACGACCGACCGGAGCGTCGCCCGGTTCCGTCAGGGGATCGCGGACCTGTCCGAGGTCCCCCAGAACGCCCAGGTCATGCTGGACCGCATCGAGCGCTCCGTGGAGAAACTGGTGTCCCTGCGCGCCCAGGCACGCTCGGGCAGCAGCACCATCTCCGCGCTCGCCTTCGGCTACCGGATCGTGATCGCCGACCTGATCGGCTACCGGGACGGCATCGCCCAGGCCGACGGTGTCGACGCCGACATCGCCGACCGGATCCGCGCCGCCGCCGCCCTCTCCGAAGCAGCCGAGTACACGGCTCAGGAGCAGGTCACGGTCATGCGTGCGCAGGCGACGGGCGGCTTCACCACCGCCTCACGACGGACCTTCGACGCCAGCCGCCTCGGCTACACCGAGTCCATCGGGACCCTGTACGGCCTCGGCCCCGGTGAGTGGCGGACCATGCTGGAGCGCACCCTCTCCGGCGAGAAGGCACTGGAGGCCCGCCGGCTGGAGGACCGCATCAGCCGCACCGGTGTCGACCAGGACATCGATGTCGCCCCGAAGGAGTGGATCAAGGCCTCGGCGGACCGGCAGGAGCTGCTGCGGTCGGTGGAGAAGCGGGTCGACGCCTCCGTCCACGAGACCGTCTCGGCCGAGCGCACCCTGCTGTTCTGGACGGCCGGCGGCGAACTCGTCCTGGTGGTGCTGACCCTGGTCGGCGCCGTGGTCGTGGCCTTCCGCCTGGGCCGGGTCATGATCCGCCGCCTGCACGGTCTGCGCAACGCGGCCCGTGGCGTCGCCCAGACGGGCCTGCCCGCGGTGATGAGCGAGCTGTCCCAGCCAGGAGCCCTGCGGGGCGCCACTCCCGAGGAGGTCGCGAAGCGGACCGCCGATCCGGTCGAGACCACGGGTGACGACGAGATCGGCGAGGTCGGTGAGGCGTTCAACGCCGTCCATCACGAGGCCGTCCGGCTGGCCGCGCAACAGGCGCACATCCACGCGCAGTTCGCCGAGACGCTGGTCGGGGTCGCGCGCCGTGGCGCCCAGCTCACCAGCATCATGGTGTCCGAACTGGACACGGTGCAGCGCGACGAGGCCGACCCCGAGCGGATGAAGACCCTCTTCGCCCTCGACCATCTCGCCGTCCGGATGGAGCGCAACACCAACAACATCCTGGTGCTGGGTGGTTTCGGGCACGGCCGGGTGCGGACCGACGATGTCGACTGCTCCACCGTCGTCATGGCCGCGGCCCAGCAGATCGAGCGCTTCGAGCGGGTGACGCTCGGCGTCGTCGAGGCCGATGTCGGAATCGCGGCGCGGGCGGTGCACGACGTGGCGCACATCCTCGCCGAGATCCTCGACAACGCGACCCGCTTCTCGTCCCCGGAGTCGCCGGTCGGCGTCACCGTCTGGCGGCTGGGCGAGCAGGCCGTCGTGCAGATCGTGGACGAGGGCGTGGGCATCCCGCCGGACCGCCGTGCCATCCACAACGCCGCGCTGCGCGAGCCGCAAGCGGGGGTCGGCGACGTCCGCTTCATGGGCCTGCACGTGGTGGCGCGGCTCGCCGCCCGGCACGGCATCGTCGTGGAACTGCGTGACTCCTCCGGCCCCGGCACCATCGCCGAGATCACCCTGCCCCCGGGCGTGCTGGTCACGATGGAGCGGAACACCGCCGCCTCACCCTGGGAGACCGGCACCCCACCCGGTGCGGAGCTCGCCGGCGGCCGTCCCCGGCCGGCCCGCCGGGCGGCCGGGACGACCGCGGTGGCGGAGCGCGAACGCGTCGCGGCGCCTCCCCCGCCCCCGGCGGGCGAGCCGGCCGACCGGATCGCCGGGGTCAGCGCGTCGGGTCTGCCCGTCCGCAAGCGCAACGCTCCGCAGCAGTGGCCCTCGGCCGGCAAGCGCGAGACCACCGAGCGGCGCCCCGGGACGAGCGGTCCCCGCAAGCCGCCGCGCCGCCGCGATTCCCGGCAGGTGTCCGACGTTCTGGCGGCCTACGCGCAGGGAGTCAACAGGAGCACGACCCACCGCGGTCGCTCCACCGACGACGGCAACACCGAACGGAGCAAGTGATGAACGAACCCACCGAACTGAGCTGGATCCTCCAGGACTTCACCGGTCGCGTCCCGGAGGTCACCCGGGCGATAGCCGTCTCTGTGGACGGTCTGGCACTGGCCTACGCCGGTCTGGACCGCGACGAGGCCGACCGGCTCGCCGCCATCGCCTCCGGCATCGTGAACCTGTTGTCCGCGGCCGCCCAGGCCACGGAGACCGACCCCGTGGAGCACAGCCTGACCGCCATGGAGGGCGGCTACATGTTCTCCATGGCCGTCTCCACCGGCGCCTCCCTGCTGGTGACGACCACCCGGGACGCCGACATCGGCGAGGTCAGCTACATGATGGCCGAGCTGATCAACCAGGTGGGCGACTCCCTCTCCCCGCAGCTCCGCGACCCGCACACCCAGCTCTCCAACTGACCGGGCCGCTCCGTCGGAACGCGGCGGCGCGTCACCTCCGTGCCGCCGTCCGACCGGGCGACCCGCTCGTGCCCCCGCCCCCTTTCCCCTGATTGGGAACCTCCATGTTCTTTCGCGCCTCTACCCCCCGCCGCAGAGCCCGGGCGCTCGGCGCCGCCGCCGTCGCCCTCGGCCTGGCCGCGGTCACCGGATGCTCCGGCGGCGGCGACGCCGGCGACGGCAAGCTGAAGGTCGGCCTCGTCGCCTCGCTCTCCGGCACCTACAAGCCGGTCGGCACCGAGTTGCGGGCCGGCTTCGAGCTGTACCTGGAGACGCACGACAACAAGCTGGGCGGCCGTGAGGTCGAGCTGATCGTCGCCGACGAGGGCGACGGCCCGCCGACCGCCGTGCCCGCGGCGACCAAGCTGGTCAAGAAGGACAAGGTCGACGTGTTGACCGGCTTCGTCAGCGGTGGCTCGGTCAACGCCGTCCTGCCCCTGGTCGAGCAGGCCAAGATCCCCTTCCTGGGGTCCAACGCCAGGCCGCCCGTCAAGGACCTCGAGTACATCTGGACGACGAGCTTCATGTCCGACGAGCCGGGCCGGGCGATCGCCCCGTACATCAAGGAGAAGGTGGACGGCCCGGTCTACGCGATCGGACCGGACTACCAGGGCGGCTACGACGAACTGCGCGGCTTCACCGACGAGTTCAAGCGGGTGAAGGGCAAGCTCGCCAACCCCGACGGCAAGACCACCTGGACGCCCTTCCCGAAGACCACGAACTTCATGCCGTACTTCGCGGAGATCGCCAAGACGGACGCCAAGGCGGTCTACTGCTTCTACGCCGGCAAGGCCGCGATCGACTTCGCCAAGCAGTACGCGCAGTCCGACATCGCCCATCTGCCGCTCTACACCGCGTTCGTGACCGAGGGCAGCGTGCTCCAGGCCCAGGGTGACGCGGCGAAGGACATCTACTCGGTCCTCAACTACTCGGCCGACCTGGACAACGACGCCAACCGCAAGTTCGTCGCCGACTGGACCGCCAAGCACGACTCCCAGCCCACCACCTACGCCATGTCCTCGTACGACGCGGCGGCCGTGCTGGACAAGGCGGTCGCGGACGCCGCCAAGGACGGCGAGGTGACCCCGCAGACCGTCAACAAGGCCATCGACGGACTGGGCCAGATCGACAGCCCGCGCGGCGCCTGGGAGTTCGGCGCGAAGGCGCACGCCCCCGTGCAGACCTGGTACCTGCGTCAGGTACGCAAGGACGGTGACCAGTTGGCCAACGTCATGGTCGAGGACCTGGCGACACTCGGCGGCTGACATGGGACTCCTCGACGCTCATCTCGTTCCGGCCGTGGACGGGGTGGCCTACGGTCTGCTGCTGTTCGTGGTCGCCTCCGGGCTCAGTCTCGCCTTCGGCACCGCAGGCGTGCTGAACCTCTCCCACGGCATGCTGTACGCGGTCGGTGCCTACACGGGGGCCGAGTTGAGCGACGGGACCTGGGGCGGCCTTCTCCTCGGGCTGGCCGCAGGGACCACCGCCGCCTGCCTGGTGGGTGCGGGGCTGTCCGCGGCCTCGTTCCCGCTGGCGCGGCGCGGGCATCTCGCCCAGGCACTTCTGACCTTCGGTCTCGCCCTGATCGGCGGTGACCTGCTCATCCAGTTCTTCGGGGCGGACGACCTGCCGGTGCGCGTCCCGGCGGCCCTGGACACCTCGGTGTCGCTGCTGGGCCACCGCTACCCGGCCTACCGGCTCTGCTTCATCGTGATGGCGGTGCTCCTGGCGGCGTTCGGCACCTGGGTGCTGGTCCGCACCCGGGTGGGCGCGGCGGTGCGTGCCGCCGCGGACGACCCGCAGATGCTGGCGGCCACCGGGTACAGCCCGCGGACGGTGCACCTCGGGGTGCTCGCCGCGGCGGGCGCGCTGGCCGGGGCCGCGGGGGTTCTGGGAGCCCCGATCATCGGCCCCGGCCCCGGTACCGCCGAGACCGTGCTGATGCTCTCCCTCGTGGTGGTCGTCCTGGGCGGGCTGCGCTCGCTGTGGGCGACCTTCTTCGCGGCGATCGGCGTCGGCGAGGTCCAGACGCTCGGTGTCTCCGTGGCACCGGGCCTCGCTCCGTACCTGTTGTTCGCCGCGATGGCGGCGGTACTGGTGCTGCGTTCCCGGTTCGCGGAGCCGGCCACCGGGCACGGCACGGACGGGCCCGTCCCGGACCCGCTGGGCCGGCTCGTCGGCCGCGTCGGCGCACGCCTGCGCCGGGTGATCCGCTCCGCCCGGCCGACGGCCGGCTCAGCATCGCCGCCTCGGCGTGGCAGGCTTCCGTCCGGCGCCGCCTGGCGGCGGGCGGCACCCCTGCTCGTCTTGTGCGCGGCTCTGGTGGCGCTGCCGGGGCTGCTCGACGCGTACACGATCTCGCTGGCCGGATCGGCGCTGGCGCTGGGGCTGCTCGCCGTCAGCGTCACCGTCCTCACCGGCTACGCGGGGCTGCCGACGCTGGGCCAGACCGCGCCCTTCGCCGTCGGCGCGTACACGACGGCCAATCTGGCGGCCGCCGGCTGGACCGTGGGCCCCGTGCAGATCCTGCTCTCGGCGCTCGCCGCCGCGGTGTTCTCCGCCGTCACCGGGCCCGCCGTGATCCGGGCCCGCGGCACGACCGTGCTCATGATCACGCTGGCCGTCGGCGAGCTGACGAGCGCCGCCGTCAACCAGCTCAAGTCCGTCACCGGCGGCGCCGACGGCCTCGTCGGCTTCCCGTCCACGCAGGCACTCTGGGGCGGGGAGGACCTGTTCGAGGAGAGCGAGCTGTACACCTACGCGCTCGTCGTGGCGGCCGTCGCGGTCGCCGCCACGCTCCTGGTGCTCCGCTCCCCGGCGGGGAAGCTGCTGACCGGGGCGCGCGGGGCGGAGGCGCGGATGCGCGCCTCCGGGCACCCGGTGTGGCGCTACCTGCTGGTGGCCTACATCGGCGCCGGGGCGCTGGCGGGCGTCGGCGGTTCGGTGATGGTCACCGTCCAGCAGTACCTCTCCCCGGCCGACGTGGGTTTCGAGATAGCGGCGTTCGCCCTGCTGGCGGCGGTCATCGGCGGGACGACCTCCGTGGTCGGCGCGCTGTTCGGCGCCGGGCTCATCGTCGCCACCCGGGACTGGGTGGCCGGCGCGTGGCCCGGCCACGGGCCGCTGCTGCTCGGGGTGCTGTTCGTCGCGGCCGTGTACCTCCTGCCCCGGGGCCTGGCCGGGCTGCGCGGCACCCCCTGCGAGCAGGAGGGCACGACCTCCTCCCCCGGCCCCCGGGACGAGCCTCCTGCCGTGTCCGCGCCCTCCTCCGCCCCCGCTCCGAGCCCCGTCGGAAAGGCCGGCCCATGACGCCCACGACGACCGCCGCCCGCACCGGGACGGCACTGGAACTGACCGGTGTCACCCGCGCGTTCGGCAGCCTCACCGCTGTCGACGACGTGAGCCTGCGTCTCCCTCCGGGGGCCCGGCACGCCGTCATCGGACCGAACGGCGCCGGCAAGACCACCCTGCTCAACCTGATCGCGGGAACCGACCGCCCCGACCGGGGCTCGATCGTGCTGGGCGGGGCGGACATCACGCGTACGAGCACCGCCCGGCGCAGCCGCGCCGGCATCGCCCGGAGCTTCCAGCAGCCCACGGTGATCGGCGCGCTGACCGTGCTGGACAACGTGGTGCTGGCGGGCTGGCCGCACGGCGGCCTCGGCGCGGCGTGGCGCCGGCCCGCGCGCCTGCGGGAGCGGGCAGCGGCGGCGGGCTCCCACCTGGAGGCCGTCGGGCTGGCCGACGCCGCGCACTGGCCGGCCTCCCGGCTCTCCCACGGGCAGCGGCGCATGCTCGACCTGGCCGCGGCGCTGGCGGGTGAGCCCCGGCTGCTGCTCCTGGACGAGCCGGCGGCCGGACTGACCGACGGGGACATCGGGCGGCTGCTGACCCTCCTCGACTCGCTGCCGAAGAGCGTCGCGGTGATCCTCGTCGAGCACCACGTCGAGGTCGTCGCGCATTTCGCGCAGACGGTGACCGTCCTGGCCGCCGGACGCGTCCTGGTCACCGCGCCGACCGGGGAGGCACTCGCCCACCCGTCGGTCCGCGACGCCTACCGCGGCACCGTCACCAAGACCGCGCCCGACACGAAGACCGGAAGGTGACCACGCCATGCTCGAAGTGACCGGCCTGACCGCGGGCTACCACGGCGGCACCGTCCTGCACGGGCTCGACCTGTCGGTCCCCGCCGGCACGGTGCACGCGGTCGTAGGGCACAACGGCGCGGGCAAGACCACCCTGGTCCACTCCGTGGCGGGTCTGATGCGTCCGGGCTCCGGCACCGTGCGGCTCGGCGGCCGGGACGTGACGGGGCTGCCCGCGCACCGGATCGCCCGTGCGGGGATCGGTCTGGTGCCGCAGGGCCGCAGGGTGTTCGCGGGGCTCACGGTCGCCGAGCACCTGCGGCTCTCCCACCGCCCGCCGCCCTCCGGTGGCGCCTCGCGCCCCAGCGTGTGGACGCCCGCGCGTGTCCTGGAGCTGCTGCCCCGGCTCGGCGAGCGGCGCGGCCACCGCGGCGCCAGCCTGTCCGGCGGTGAGCAGCAGATGCTGGCGCTGGCGCGAGCCCTGCTCGCCTCGCCGAGCGTGCTGCTCCTGGACGAGCCGACCGAGGGCCTGGCCCCCGCCCTGGTCCAGCAGGTGTACGACCTGGTCACCACCTTGGCCGGGGAGGGAATCGCCGTGCTTCTGGTCTCCCCCAGTCCGGCGCAGGCGGTCCGCTGCGCCGACCGTCTCACGGTGCTCACCTCGGGGCGGGCGGTCCTGCGCTCGGACGGCGACCAGGCACGTGCCGACCCCACGGCACTGAACGCCGCCCTCGAACTGGCCCCGGCAAAGGCCTGAGACGACGGACGGGGCCCGGGTGCCCGCGCACGCGGGAAGGGGCGGCGGCCGGACACTCCGGCCGCCGCCCCTCACGTACGACGCCCTCGGCTAGCTGGGCTTCAGGCTGTGTCCGCCGAAGCCGCTGCGCCGGTCGGAGCCGTTGTTCTGCTCCTGCCACCACGCGTCGAACTCGGTCTGGCCCATCGCGGACCAGTCGGGGGTCTCCTCGACCTGGGCACTGCCCATCCGGCGGGCGAGCCCCACCATGGCCGTGCCGACGGGACCCCGAGCCGCGTGGTACCCCTCCAGGATCTCCTTCCAGCTGTCCCCGGCCACCCAGGCGGCCTCCAGCGCGGTGGCGTCCTGGAGTGCCTTCACGCTGCCGGCGCCGAGGTGCGGCCGGGCCACGCTCGCGGCGTCCCCGATGAGCACCATCCGGTCGGTGGCGTAGTGCGGCACGTCCAGGTCGTAGATGGGCTGGATGAAGGTGGTCTCGGCCGGGGTGGAGAGGAGCTTGGCGGCCCAGAAGGGCGGGAAGTGCGCCGCCACCAGGGCGCGCAGGTGCTCCGTCAGTTCCGCGTTGAGCCGGCCCGGCGGCAGGGACGTGGGGGTCCGCAGGTCGGGGTGGAGGCCGTCGATCCGCGGGGGCGCCGTGTAGAGCACCCAGTTGAGGCGGTGGCCGCCGGAGCCGTCCGGGATGCGGTAGGCCATGCAGTGGCCGCCGGGGAAGGTGATGTTGTGCGCGTCGAGCCCGTCCGAGGGAAGACCTGAGACGTCCGGGGAGGTTCCGCGCCAGCCGATGTAGCCGGCGTACGCGGCACCGGTGCCCGGATACATGGCCTCACGGACCACGGAGCGGTAGCCGTCGGCGCCTATGACCAGGTCGAAGCGTTCCGGCGCGCCGTCGGCGAGGCGTACCGTGACCCCGTCGGTGTCCTGTTCCACCGCTTCCACCTTGGCGCCTGCCCGGTAGGTGGCGGTCTCGGGCACCCGGCGGCGCAACTCGCTCCACAGCGAACCCCAGTTGTAGGCCCGGAAGGGGAACGGCTGGGTGCCGATGGTTCTGCCGTGCTCCGCGTCGCCGTCGCGGACGCTCCACACCCTGCGGTTCAGCGGCGCCCACGGCATCTCGTCCGCCATGTAACCGGCGTCGCGCAGTTCGGCGTACCGGGCGTCGTGGACACCGATGCCCACTCCCCTGTCGCGGAGTCGCGCGTCGGCGCGTTCGAAGACGGTGATCCTCTCCGCCCCGCCGCGCGACGCCGCCAAAGCGGCGGCACACCCCGCGATACTGCCGCCGACGACGGCCACACTGCCTCCACGCATACTGACTCTCCACTTCTTCGCGCGACGGTGCCCTTTCCGGACTTTCCCGCAGGGGCGCGTCGGACCGGCGATCCGCCGTCCATGACTTGTCCGCCCTTTCCCGCGGTGAGGACACCCGCGAAACCCTATCGAGGTGGGTGCCGGGCACGGCGAGGGCATTCACCGGCCCGTCAGGCCGCCCTGGACGCAGGCGTATACGCGGGGCCTGGTGCATTCACCGTTCCCGGCGCGGATGGGCCTGCCTCTCCTGACCGCGCACACGGCCCGCGACGCCGCGATGCACACGAGATCATTCCTTCCTGCTTCCGCTTTCGCCACATGCCTTGCAGGGAAATGTCCGGGTGCTGCCGAAAGGAGAGCGGGCGGGCGAATGGCGAATGGCGAATGCCAGGGCGGCATGGAAGGAACAGGCGATCGACTGTCCGCCCAGGGACGCATGCCGGAGCGGCGGATCGGAGCGCCCCGGCGCCGGCGCCCCGTCAGAGCGGGGAGCCGGGAAGTGCCTGGTAGATCTCCGCGAGCCGGGTCACCGACGGATGGGCTGCCGGGAACGCACGGTCGTCGATGCCGGTGACGGGACGGACCCCGACGGCGGCGTTGGTCGCGAACACCGCCTCGACGGAGTCGAGGTCCGCGAGGCCGACCAGCTCGGTGGGACCGTCGGTGGCACGCCGCAGGAGTTGCCGGGTCGTGCCGGCCAGCACCTCTCCGCCGGGCCAGACCACCTCTCCGTCGCGCACCAGTCCGATGTTCCAGGTGCCGCCTTCCAGGAGGTCGCCGTCGGCTCCCGTGAACAGCACGTCGTCGTAGCCGGCCCGCTGGGCCTGCCTGCGCAGCCGCAGGGTGGGAAAGAGGCCGACCGACTTCACCTCGGGAAGGTCGCGGCGGTGGACCACCGAACGTACCCGCAGCGGACCGGGGGGCTTGTCGGGGGCGGGCCGGGAGGTCACCAGGATGCCCGGCCGGGCGTCCGCGGCGATGTTCCCCAGGTTCAGCGCCGGGTCGAAGACGGTGACACGGACGGTCGCCCGGCCGTGTTCCGGTGCCGCCCGGCGGGCGAGCTTCCGCACCCGGTCCGGGTCGAGCGCCGCGTCGAAGAGGGTCCGGCAGTCGCGGATGAGGCGTTCCAGGTGGAGCTCGAGCCCGCGCACCCGGCCGTTCTCGACGAGCAGCGTGGTGAAGTGGCCGTAGTTGGTGAGGGCGAGCGAGGCCAGCGCCCCGGGCCCGGCGGGTTCCCCGTCCAGTTCGATCATGACGTCACCCTGTCACTGTGCCCGCCGTACCGTGCGCGGAGCGCGCGACGGGGACGAGCGGGGGTGCGGACCGGCGGCCGGGCGGCCGCCGGCGGAGCACACGGCGTACGGATCACTTGATGAAGTCCTCGACGACCTTCGGCGGCCAGGTGCCGACCTTGAGGACGCCCATGGAGTAGGCGCGGGAGACGAGGGCGGCGCGGTTGGGCACCTTGAGCTTCCGCAGCAGCCCGGTGACGTGGTACTCCACGCCCTGGCGGCTGAGGTAGAGGCGCGAGGCGAGCGGAATGGTCGAGACCCCGGCGGCTATGCCCTCCAGGATGCGTGCGTCGATCTCGCTGAGGAGCTTCTTGCGGGGCGCCATGACGTCCGCCTCCCCGGCCTCCTCCTCCGCGGCGTTCATCACCACGAGGATCGCGGCCACGTCGGGCGTACGACCACCGCGTACCGCGAGCGCGTTCAACGGCAGCGTGGACGCCGTGCGTTCCTGGTCGACCGCGATGACCTCGGTGGCGAAGCGGTGCCGCTTGCCGTCCAGCATCCGCGCGAACTGGTGCATGAGGGGCTGCTGGACGCTCGGGTGGACGAGGTCGCAGAAGCGGCTGCCGCAGAGTTCGGAGGACGAGCCGCCGAAGCGGCGCTCGAACTCCTGGTTGACCTGCTGGATCGTGAGAGACGGGTCGAGGCAGGCGACATAGGCGCCGGCCCGGTCGAACCCGTCCGCGAGAACGGCGGCCCGTCCGGGCGAGCCGGTCGGGTCGGCCGTCGGCGCGGGATCCATGAGCGTGCTGTGGGGGGTGGCGGGCATCAAGGAACTCGTGACCTTTCTTCGTTTCGCATTACGGGGGTGGGGTGGCGCGGCCGACGCTGATTAGAAGGCGACCGCGCCCAGGGCTCTTGAGAAAGGGCCAGCGACGAGAAAGAAGATGTTTTGGATCCTACGAAAGCGGCTATCGGCGGTCAACGCGGCCCAGGGCTGACCAGCCAATACTGTGGTAGCCCCTTCGGTAGGTACGGTCCCGTACCGAAGAGGTTCGGTCGGGACGGTTCGGTGTACGTACCTCACCGCCTTGCACCGCTCCGGCCTGCGAGGAAGGCCCGAATTCGAGCGACCGTCCCCCACCTGGGGACCGGATGGCCCTTGTCATCCCCTCGCCGTGGTCCCGCACCCCGCAGAAATGGTGACGAACGTTCATCCAGATTTCCCGGCCGAGGACACAGACGGCTTTCGGAAGGCCGCCGGGGTCCAGGCAGAACAATGGCCGGAAGCAAGGAAGCCCGGCCCCCTCCGCGCATACGCAGCGGAAGGAGTCGGGGTATTTCCCTTGGCGCGTATTACTCGCCGGTCCCCGCGTATTCCGCGCGCGAGAAGAGGACGATCAGTTCCCGGCGGCCGGAGATGCCCAGCCGCCGGTAGGCGTGGGTCAGGTGCTTCTCGACGGCGCGCGAGCTGACCCCGAGGGCGCCGGCGATCTCCTGGTTCGTCAGCCCCCGGCAGGCCAGCCCGACCACGCGGCGCTCGGTCGGGGTGAGCACGTTCTCCGGCGTGGCCGGCGGTCCGGAGCGATGACCGGCACCCCGGGCCGCCCGTTCGGCCAGGCCGGGGGCGCCGCACGAGGTGGCCAGGGTGGCGGCTTCCCGGGCGAGCGCCTCGGTCTCGGCGCCACCGCCCAGGCGTTCGGCGAGGGAGGACAGGGCGCGGGCCAGTTCGAGCTGGTTGGCGGAGCCACGCAGCACGGTGACGGCCTCGCGCAGCAGACCGATGCCCCGGCCGCCGTCCTCCAGGCGGCCGAGCAGCCGCAGCGCGCGGCCCACCCCGACGGGAGCGCCCCACTGCTCGGCCCGCGCGTACTCCTCCTCGGCGAGGCTTCGGGCGGTGCGGATGTCACCCAGGCGGCGGTGGACGCCGACGGCCCAGGGGCGCCAGGGGAAGAGCACCGGGTTGTGCCAGCCGGCGGCCTCGAGCTGGCGGCCGCAGGAGTGCAGCGAGTCGAGGGCTCCGGTCTGGTCGCCTGCGGCGATCTCCCGGGTGGCCTCCAGCAGGCGCAGGATTCCGGTGAGGGTGAGGCCCTGCGACCGGATGCGGCTCGCGCGCCGCAGCACCTTCTCGGCGAGCGAGGGGTCGCGGGACTCCAGCGCGACGATGGCGTGCGTCATCGTCGCCGCGGTGTCCAGGCCCTGGTGCGCGGGCTCCGTCATCCCGAGGGCCGTCTCGGACTGCTCGCGGGCCTGGGCGAGCCGGCCGCGCCCGAGGTGGACGAGGGCCTGCTCGATGTGGACCAGGGCGTTGGCGGGGGTGGCACCCCGCTCGTTGGCACGGTGCTCGACGGCGAGCCAGGAGTCGACGGCCTCCACCGAATCGGCGGCGATCATCGTGATGATCGCCAGCGGGAGGGTGGAGTGGATGCGGGCGGAAGTGGCGGGCTCGCGGTCCAGGACGCGCCCGGCGAGGCGCACCACCTCGGAGGAGGGCAGGTGGCAGCCGAGGGTCGCGGCACCGAGCAGCGCGATCGTCAGCTCCCTCTCGCCTCCGGTGCCCACCGGGGGCTCGGGGCCCAGTTCCTTCAACCGGTGCGCCGAGGCGGCGAGTTCGTGGGGGTCCTCGTGGCCGCAGTGGCGCAGCCTGGCTTCCAGGCGGAGCGCGAGATCGCGGTCGGTGCCGGTGAGCCCGTCGGCGGGCCCGAGATCCTCGGCGGCCTGGCGCAGCAGGTCGACGGCGGTGAGCGGGGCGGGGCCCAGCGCGGTCGGGGAGATGCGCAGGGCGGCGACGGCCCGGTCCCGGGGTTCGGGGAGCAGGGTCATGGCCTGGGCGATGTGGCGTTCGCAGGCGAGGGGGTCGAACCCTCTCTCCGCGGTGCCCAGTTCGACGAGGAGACGGCCTCGGCCGACGCCCGCGGCGGGGCTGTCCAGCAGGGCGCGGCACAGGTAGCCGGCGGCGGTGTCGGGGGCGCCGCGGCGCAGCGCGGTGTCGGCGGCGGCCCGCAGCACGTCGACGGCCCACGGCTGGCGCCTGGTGACGACGGCCATGAGCTGGGCGGCGACCTGTTCGGCCGGGGAGCCGGCGGCGTAGAGGAGGGCGGCGGCCTCGTCGTGCATCCGCTCCCGCTGGACCATGGTGAGGGTGGACTCGGCGGCGTCGCGGACGGACCGGTGGATGAAGCGCGGTTCGTCGGGGGCGGCGAGGGCACCGAGCGCGCCGAGGGCGCGCAGGGCCCCCGCGTAGCCGATCGAGTCGAGCCCGGCCAGTCTGGCCAGGGTGGGCGCGTCGCTCTGTTCGCCGAGGATCGCGATGGCGGCGGCGAGGTCGCGGACCGGGGCGGGCTGGGTGCGCAGGATGCTGGCGAGCCGTTCGCGCAACTGGGAAGGGCGCAGCCGGCGTGCCGTCTCGGCGTGTTCGGCGAGCGGGCGGCGGCCGAGGAAGCCGGTGCCGACGAGGATCGACATCAGGAAGAGCGGGTTGCCGACGGACGCCTCGTGGCAGGCCTGGACGAACTCGTCGTCGCCCGCCTCGCCGAAGTGCTCCCGGACCAGCTCCTGGGTGGCCGTCAGGCTGAGGGAGGCGGGGCGCAGGGTCTGGGTGGCCGCCTCACGGATCTCGCGGACGAGGGTGTGGTGGCTGCGGGGGTCCCCGTCGCGCAGGGCGCAGACGACGACGGCCCGCAGTCCGTGCAGCCGCTTGGCGAGGTAGGTGAGCCAGCGCAGCGAGGGCACGTCGGACCACTGCAGGTCGTCGACGAGGATGAGCAGGCGGCTGTCGGCGCTCACGTTGGCGAGCAGGGAGAGCAGTCCGTGCAGGACGGCCTCGGTGGCGGCGATGGCCTGGTCGGCCCCGGGCGGGGCGGCGTCGTCGGCCAGGACGTGGCGGGCGAAGGAGGCGTGGGCGTCCATCCAGCGGTCCCGGGCGTCCTCGGGCGAGTCGCCGAGCAGGGTCTCGAAGAGCTGCCGTACGACTCCGAAGGCGAAGTCCTGTTCCATGGGGGCCGCGTGGGCCCTCAGCACCCGGACGTCGTCCCGGTCGTCGGCCAGGCAGGACAGCCGCTGCAGAAGGGCGGAGCGGCCGATGCCGAGGGGGCCGGTGAGGAGGACGAGGGAGGACCTGCCTTCGGTCGCGGCGCCCAGGGCGGCGTCGACCAGGGCGATCTCGGTGGTGCGCTCCAGCAACATGCGATCAGCTGCCCTCCGCTTCTTGGACGAGTGCGCGCAGTTCCTCACGTCCGCGGATGCGGAGTTTGCGGTAGACGCCGCTGAGGCGCAGCTCCACGGCGCGCGTGGTCACGGCGAGTTCCGTGGCGATCTCCCGGTTGCCCAGGCCCTGGGCGGCGAGGGCCGCGGTCTCCCGTTCGACGGTGGTCAGGCCGTGCCAGACGGCGGCGTCGTGGCCCGGGGCCTTCGCGGTCCGCCGGCCGGTCAGCACCGCCGGGCGCGGGCCGGGGGGCCGGCCGAGGGGCCGGGCCGCGGAGGGGACGTGCGGACCAGGGGGTGGGACGACCGGCGGGAGCACCGTGGCGGCCGGGCCGAGGGCGACGGCGGTCCGGCGCTCGTTCTCCTCGCGCTCGGCGGCGGCCAGTTCGATGACGGCCCGGGTGTAGGCGGTGCGGGCGGGTGCCGCGCTGAGGGTGGCGACGGCGGCGCGGAGGTTCTCGACCCGGTTCTCCTCGGTGACGACGGCGAGGCTGAGCTGTGCGCGGCCGAGGGGCGCGGCGGCACCCCAGCGGCGGGCGAGGCGGACCTCCTCGTGGACCAGCCGGCCGGCCTCCTCGGTGTCGCCGAGGGTGTGGGCGGCCTCGGCGGCGAGGGAGCGCCAGGGCTGGACGGCGGGGTTGACGCAGCCGTGCCGCAGGAGCCAGCGACCGCAGGCGCGGAAGTGTTCCCTGGCCTGGTGGGGCTCGTCGGCCGTGCGGGCCAGCACCCCCCGGGCGAAGAGCAGTTGGGCGGTGGTGGCGCTCTCGTGGGCGAGCGGCGGCAGCGGCCGGGCGGCGGTCTCGCGGGCCCGTTCGGTGTGGCCGTTCTGGAGATCGGTGATCATGCTCAGGGCGAGCCAGTACGGGAGGAAGAGGGGGTGGAGGCGGTCCAGCGGGAGTTCCGCCTGGGCGGCGGCCAGGTCACGGGCGGCGGCGTCGGGGCGGCCGTGGCGGATGTGCAGTTCGGCGCGGACGGTGAGGATGTGGGCGACCGAGATCGCCGCGCGCTCCCGGTGGGACTCGTCGAGCAGGGCACCGAGGTGGTTCTCCGCCTCGTCTCCGTCGTCGGTGAGCAGGAGGGCGCGGCAGCCGAGCAGCCGGGGTACGACGAGGAGCGGGCGGCCGGTGGCGGCGGGGACGAAGGCGGAGCGGGCGAGTCTGCGTACTTCCTCGCGGTGGAGGCCGACCACGCCGTGTTCCCAGGCCCAGACCCCCGCGACGGCCGGGTTGTGCACCGCGTCGGGCAGGGCGGGGACAGGGAGGACGTCGAGGTCGGCGTCGTCGTGGCGGAGGAAGGAGGCGACGCGGCACAGGACGGTCAGTTCGTGCCGCTCGGCGACGGCCGGGTCCTCGTCCGGTCCGGCGGTGTCCGGTCGTCCTACGGCCTCGGGACCGGACGAGCGGGGGCCGTCGTGGGCGCGGGGCCTGCCGGGGAGGTCCGGCGCGGCGGATCTTCTCCCGTCCGGCCCGGCGGCGCCGGGCGGGGTGCCCGCGTAGGGACGGTGAGGGACGAGGTGGGTGCGGGGAGTCGACGGGGGCTCCGCCTCGGGCGGGACGGCCGGGGCGCCGGTCGGGCCACGTCGTGGTTCGGGGGCGGCCGGGGCCGAATCGATGGCTCCGGCGAGGGCGTGGCGGGCCGCACGGGTGTCTCCGCCGAGGAGGCACAGGTCGGTGGCGCGGGCCCGCAGTCCGGCGCCGGGGCCGGGCCGGGTGGCGCGGATGAGCCCGCCCAGGCGGCGTTCGGCGGCCGCGGGGGCGGTGACCATCTCCACGGAGGCCAGCTGGAACTCGATCCGGGCGCGGTCCTCGGCTGCCAGTGGTTCGTCCAGGGCGCGCGCCAGGTAGGCGACGGCCAGGTCGCGGCGGCCGCCGCGCAGCGCGGAGGTGAAGCCCCGCCGCAGGGTGTCGACGGCCCAGGGGTCGCCGACGGGGCGGGCCAGCAGCAGCAGGTCGGCTATGCCCTGGTCGTCGGCGGCGACGCGCTGGGCGAGCCCGGCGGCGCGTGCGTACAGCTCGGCCCGGTCCGCGACAGGCATCTCCTCCAGGACGCGGGCGCGTACGACGGCGTCCTGGACCCGGGGGTGGCCGTCGCGCAGGGTGGTCAGACCGCTGGCCGCCAGGGCGGCGCGCAGGCGGGACTCGGAGACGGAGTGCGGTCCGGCGAGCGTGCAGACGAGGGGGAAGTCGAGGAGGTCGCCGCAGACGGCGAGGGCGCGCAGGGCGTCGACGGCGGCCGGGTCGCGAAGGTCGCTGAGGGCGCGGGTGGCGTGGTCGCCGACGACCTCCGCGGTCAGGGCGCGCAGTGGGTCGATCCGGTCGGCCCGGGGGCTGTGCCCCGCGCGGGCGAAACGGTCCAGCACGTCGTGGACCACGGCCGGGATGCCCCGGGTCGCCTCGGCGAGGGCCTCGGTGAAGGCGGGGTCCCCCGGGGCGCCGAAGGCCCGCAGGACGGCGGTGGCGGTGCCGCTGGAGGTGAGGGGCGGCAACGCCAGCTCGATGGTGGTGGCCAGTCCGGTCAGGGGGGTGCCGACGCTCCACTCGGGCCGGGTGAGGGCGGTGCCGGTGGTGCTGGTGAGCAGGGCGACCGGGGCGCGGGGCAGCCGCCGGGCGAGGGCTTCCAGCCAGCGCAGGGAGGCCGGGTCGAGCCACTGGGTGTCGCGTACCACGAGCAGGGTGGGCCGGTCGCGGACGGCGTTGAGCAGGCCGTTGAGGCCCGGCAGCCCGCCGGGCTGCTCGTCGGTGAGGAAGAGGCGCGGGGCGAGTGCGCGGTTCTCCTCCGCGAGGAGCTGGGCCACCACGCCGTACCGCACCTCGTGTTCGGCGGGGGTGGCGTGGGCGCCGAGGACGCGCAGTCCGGCGTCGGTGGCGTACGCGGCCGCCCAGCGCAGCAGATCGTTCTGGCCGAGCCCCGGTTCTCCGGTCACCGTCACCACCGCGGGGCGGCCGGATCCGAGCTCGCCGATCACGGCGGAGAGGGCGGCCAGTTCGCGGTCGCGCTCCAGGAGCGGGAGCTCGATGGGCGGCATGTGAAGATCATACATTTGCGCAGTGCAGCAGGTGAGCGTATGTAACCCACTGTTCTTCCTATGGATTTCTCCGCTTCGCATGTCCCGGCCGCCTCTCCGCAGCCGGCCGAGCGGTGGCGCCGGCCCCGCGCAGGGCCTCGGTCAGATCGGCCCGGCGCGCGACTCCCAGTTTCCGGTAGACGCTGGTGAGGTGGAGTTCCACGGTCCGCACGGTGACGAAGAGGGACTCCGCCACTTCGCGGTTGCCGGCGCCCGAGGCGACCAGCCCGGCCACGGTGCGTTCGGTGCCGGTGAGCATGTCCAGCGGTGAGGCGGTGACCTCGCGCATCCGCCCGCCGGCCGCGATCAGCTCGTCGCGGGCGCGCCGGGCGAGGGCGACGCACCCGCACCGCCGGGCCAGCCCGACGGCCTCCCGCAGATGCTCCCGGCCCTCCCGCACGGCTCCGTCCTCCACCAGGGCGCGTCCCAGCAGCAACAGGCCGCGGGCGTGCCCGCTCCGCGCGGGCGAGTCCGCCAGCAGGGCGACCGCCTCACGCAGCGCCCCGGTACGCGCCGCGCCGCGCGCCGCCGCGCCCCGGGCGAGCGCGGCGTACCCCAGGGCCCGGCGGGTGCCCCAGCGTTCGGCGAGCCGGGTGCCGTGTGCGGCGGCCCGCCCCGCCTCCTCGCCGCGTCCGGCCTCGCCCAGCAGACAGGCCGTCTCCAGCCACCACGGCGCGAGGACCGGGTTGGTGAGTCCGGCCTCCGCCATCGACGCGCCGCAGGCCCCGAAGACCTCCAGGGCTCCGTCCACGTCGCCGTCGGCGGCCAGCGCCCGGCCCCGCACCATCAGGTACCAGTGGTACTCCCAGACGAAGCGGTCCAGGTGGGGGCGTTTGATGGCGCCCAGCGCCTCCAGCGCGCGCCCCGGATCACCCCGCTCGGTGAGGACAGAGGCGTACGCCGTGTGCGGCATCGTGGCGGTGTCGCCCCAGCGTTCCTGGCCGAGGATCTCCAGCGCGGTCTGCGCGTCGGCCATCGCGTCCGGCACCGCCCCGTTCTCCAGGCGGAACAGCGACCGGGTGGACAGCGCGAGCACGTACGTCCAGACCGCGGCGGTGTCGCCGCTGCCGCGCAGCACGGTCTCCAGAACCTCCTCGGCGGCCTCGTTCTCGTCGGCCAGCGACAGGGCGAGCGAGGTGGGCAGCAGTGACCACACGCCCAGCGGCACCCCGGGGGCGCGCAGCGCGCGACGGGCCCGGCGTACGGTCTCCTCCGCTCCCCCGCCCTCGGCGGCGGAGAGCACGCTCAGCATGGCGAGTTGCTGACGCTGGGCGGGGGTGTCTCCCGGCTGCGGGGTGAGGCAGGAGGTCCGGCGCAGGACGTCGGGCAGGGTGGCCTTCTCGTCGGAGCCCACGATCAGCAGGGCCGACTCCGTGAGGGTGCGCAGTTCGCGGTCGGCGGGTTCGGGTTCGGGGCCCAGCTCGGCGTCGAGGGCGTCCAGCGCCTCGGTGAGGACCCGGGCGCCGTCCGGCGACTGCTGCACGGCGAGGCAGGTCAGGCCCAGCTGAACCGCCGTGGCGGCGCGGGCGCGGACGTCCGCGGTCAGGGAGTGGGCCTCGTGCAGCAGGGTCACCGAGCGGGCCGGGTCGGTCTCGGCCAGCGCCTTGCCGAGCCGGGAGAGGACGTCGGGGTCCTTCGGCTCGGCCTCGCGTACGCGCTCCAGGTAGCGGGCGGCGGCCTCACAGGCGCCGCGCTGTTCGGCCTGGGCCGCGGCGTCGCGGAGCACGGAGACCGCCCAGTCGTCGGCGGTGCCCGGAACCAGCAGCAGCTGCGTGGCGATCTCCTCGGGGGACCGTCCGACGTCGCTGAGGAGCCGGGCCGCGCGTCCGCGCAGGACGGCGACGCCCGGCGCGCCGACGGCGTCGAGGACCGCGGCGCGCACCAGGTCGTGGGAGAGCTCCAGGCGGCCGGGGTGGATCAGCCCGGCGTCGCGCAGGATCTCCACGGCCTCCTCCACGTGGACGACGGAGACCCTGCCGAGGGCGGCCAGGTACGTCGGGTGCTCGTCGCCGAGCACGGCCACGGCCCGCGCCACCTGGCGCACCCAGTCCGGTTGGTGTTCCAGCACGCCCCGGACGGAGGCGGCGACGACCTTCCCGCCGGCCTGGGCGAGGCGTGCCGTCCCGGCGTCGTCGGGGCCCAGTCCGGCGGAGCGCAGGTCGCGCAGGAGCCGGACGATCTCCAGCGGGCTGCCGCCGGTCACGGAGAGAAGGCGGCCGACGAACGACGGCAGGGGGTCCTGCTCCGGGAAGGAGTGAGCGGTCAGCTCCGCCACCTCGGCGGTGTCCAGCGGGCCGATCCCGAGTGAGGCCGGCAGGTGGTGGGCGACCAGGTCGGCGAGGGCGTCGGGAGCGGTGAGGCCGGTGCCGGTGCGGTGGGCGGCGACGACGAGGAGCGGCAGGCCGTCGGCGCGGCGCAGCAGGAAGTCGAGCCAGCGCAGGGACCGCTCGTCGCACCAGTGGACGTCGTCGAGGACGAGCACCAGGGGGCCGTCCGCCATGAGGTTGGCCGCGAGCCAGTACAGGCCCTGGAGGACGGAGAAGGTGCTGCCGGGATCGGCGTCCAGCTCCCCGGGGTCGGCGGCCAGGGCGGGCAGCGCGCGCCGGGCGCCGCCGGCGAGGAGCGGGGAGGTACGGCCCTTGCGGCCGGTCAGGCCGAGTCCGCCGAACAGGGCGCGGACCCCGCTGTAGCCCGTGGCGACGTCGACGGCGCGGCAGGAGCCGTAGAGGGTGGTCATGCCGGCGAGGGGGCCGTCCTCGGCCAGGGCGGCGCGCAGCAGGGCGGTCTTGCCGATTCCGGCAGGGCCGTCCAGGAGCACCAGGCGGGGTCTGCCCGCGCGGGCGGCGTCCGCGTGCCGGGCGAGGGCATCGAGCTGGTGGGCCCGGCCGACGAGGGGCGGGGCCGGGGGCACGGCACGGGACCGGTGAGGCATGGGGCTTTCCCTCGCGTCGGACGGGGCCAGGGACGGCGGCCCGGCGGAACCGGGCCGGTCCCGGGGCGGCGCCCCGGGACCGGTCACCTGCCCCACCGGACCCACATCTACGCACACCCGGGTGGCCGGCGCAGCGGCCCGGCGCCGAATCTAAGGATTTCCCCGGTGCCGGACGTGAGATCAAGTGGTGGTGCGGTCGGGGCCGCCCCTGTCCGGCCCGGCCGGCGGGCGGCATCCGCCACCGCCCCGCGCCCGTCCGCGCGTGACCGGCGGGCCGCGGCGACTGTCGCCGTCACTTCGTGAAAGGGCTCCCATGGACTCCGCCGCCCGGCCGATCCTCTTCGTCAGCCTCCCCGAGAGCGGGCTGCTCAACCCGTTGCTGGTGCTGGCCGGGGAGCTTGCCCGGCGCGGTGTGCCGGACCTGTGGTTCGCCACCGACGAGCACCGGCGTGCGGAGGTGGAGGCGCTGTCGGACGTCTCCAAGGTGTCGTTCGCCTCGCTGGGCGAGGTGGTCCCCGAACTGTCGGCGGTGACCTGGGACGACGAGGTGTACCGCGAGGTCACCCAGTCCTCCCGCTTCAAGGCCCACCGCGCGGTCGTCCGGCAGTCCTACCGGCCCGCGCTCCAGGCGCGCAAGTACCGCGAGCTGGAGCAGGTCGTCGACGAGGTGCGGCCGGCGCTGATGGTCGTCGACTGCGTCGCGGGCTTCGGCGTCGACCTGGCCCTGGCCCGGGGCATCCCGTACGTGCTGAACGTGCCGTTCGTCGCCAGCAACGTCCTGACCTCGCACAACCCGTTCGGCGCCTCGTACACCCCCAAGACCTTCCCGGTGCCCAACTCGGGGCTGCCCGCGCGGATGTCGGTGCGGCAGAAGCTGGCCAACACGCTGTTCAAGTGGCGGACGCTCGGCATGTTCCTGCACCCGGACATGGCGGCGCTGCTGCGGGAGGACGCCGCGATACGCAAGGAGCTGGGCATCGCCCCGCCGAACGCCATGACCCGGGTCGACGAGGCCGCCGCCGTGGTGTGCTCCTCCGTCGCGGAACTGGACTATCCCTTCGACATCCCGGACCGGGTGAGCCTGGTGGGCGCCGTGCTGCCGCCGCTGCCCGAGGCACCGGACGACGACGAGGTCACCAGGTGGCTCGACGCGCAGTCGTCGGTGGTCTACATGGGCTTCGGCACCATCACCCGCCTCACCCGCGAGGAGGTCGCGGCGCTGGTGGAGGTGGCCCGGCGGATGTCCGGCACCCACCAGTTCCTGTGGAAGCTGCCCAAGGAGCAGCAGCACCTGCTGCCCGAAGCCGGGTCGCTGCCGGACAACCTGCGGGTGGAGAGCTGGGTGCCCTCGCAGCTCGACGTGCTGGCCCACCCGAACGTCTCCGTCTTCTTCTCGCACGGCGGCGGCAACGCCTACCACGAGGGCGTCTACTTCGGTAAGCCGCAGGTCGTGCGGCCCCTGTGGGTGGACTGCTTCGACCAGGCGGTCCGCGGCCGCGACTTCGGCATCAGCCTGACCCTGGACAAGCCGCACACCGTCGACCCCGACGACGTGGTGGACAAGCTGACCCGGGTCACCTCCGACCCCTCCTTCCGTACCGAGGCCGAACGCCTGGGCGCGCTGCAGCGGGCGGCCGGAGGCCGTGAGGCCGCCGCCGATCTCGTGACCGGCCTGCTCCCGGCGGCATGACAGCGGCCGCGCCCGAGGCCGCCTGACCCATCGACCGACAGCAGCGAGGACCCCATGGCCTTCACCCATCCCGTCTCCCGGCCCGCTCTGGACGGCCGCGAACTGGAGTACGTATCCGACGCCGTCTCCGGCGGCTGGATCTCCTCCCAGGGACCGTACGTCCGGCGTTTCGAGGACGCCTTCGCCGAGTGGAACGGCGTGGCGCACGGTGTGGCCTGTTCCTCCGGCACCGCCGCCCTCACCCTGGCGCTGCGCGCGCTGAACATCGGTCCGGGTGACGAGGTGATCGTGCCGGAGTTCACGATGGTCGCCTCCGCGTGGGCGGTGACCTACACCGGCGCCACCCCGGTCTTCGTGGACTGCGGTGACGACCTGAACATCGACGTCACCCGCATCGAGGAGAAGATCACTCCGCGCACCCGGGCGGTCATGCCGGTGCACGTCTACGGCCGGCGCTGCGACATGGACGCCGTGATGGACCTCGCCCTGCAGTACAACCTGCGGGTGGTGGAGGACTCGGCGGAGGCGCACGGGGTCCGCCCGGTCGGCGACATCGCCTGCTTCTCGCTCTTCGCCAACAAGATCATCACGGCCGGCGAGGGGGGCGTCTGCCTCACCGACGACCCCCGGCTCGCCGAACAGCTGGCCCATCTGCGGGCGATGGCCTTCACCCGCGACCACAGCTTCCTGCACAAGAAACTGGCCTACAACTACCGGATGACGGCCATGCAGGGCGCCGTCGCCCTGGCCCAGACCGAGCGGCTCGACGAGATCCTCGCCACCCGCCGGGAGATCGAGGCCCGCTACGACGCGGGGCTCAAGGACATCCCCGGCATCACCCTGATGCCTGCCCGCGACGTCCTGTGGATGTACGACCTGCGTGCCGAGCGCCGCGAGGAACTCCGCGCCCACCTGGACGAACGCTCCATCGAGACCCGGCTGTTCTTCAAGCCGATGAGCCGCCAGCCCGGCTACCTCGACCCGGTGTGGCCGACGCTCAACGCCCACCGGTTCAGCGAGGACGGGCTGTACCTGCCCACCCACACCGGGCTGACCGCCGCCGACCAGGAGTACATCACCGGCGCCGTCCGGGACTTCTACCGCGCGGGCTGACCGACGGCCCGCGCAGACCGCCCGCCGCCGGCCCGACCGGGCGCGGCAACAGCCGACGCAGGACGAGAAACGAGGAGCGGACATGACGACCAGCCCCGGCCCGACGGTGGTCGACTTCCCACGGCGCACGCCCCGGGAGCCGCTGCCGCTGTCCCAGTACGCCGAACACCGGAAGCAGAACGGCCTGGTCCAGACGCACCTGCCGAACGGCCGGCCGATCTGGCTGGTGACCCGGCACGAGGACGTGCGCGCGGTCCTCACCCATCCCCGGATCAGCGCGAATCCCGACAACGAGGGCTTCCCCAACGTCGGCGAGACGATGGGGGTGCCCAAGCAGGAGCAGATCCCGGGCTGGTTCGTCGGTCTGGACTCCCCCGAGCACGACCGTTTCCGCAAGGTGCTCATCCCCGAGTTCACCGTGCGCCGCGTCCGTGAGCTGCGGCCGGCGATCGAGCGGACCGTGGACGAGCGGATCGACGCGATGCTGGCCGGGGGAAACACCGCGGACCTGGTGAACGACTTCGCGCTGCCCGTGCCGTCCCTGGTCATCTCCTCGCTGCTGGGCGTGCCGTCGGCGGACCGGGACTTCTTCGAGTCCCGCACCCGCACGCTGGTCGCCATCCGCACCTCGACCGACGAGGAGCGCGCCGAGGCCACCAGGCAGCTCCTGCGCTACATCAACCGGCTCATCGTCGTCAAGAAGAAGTGGCGCGGCGAGGACCTCATCAGCCGCCTGCTGTCGACCGGCCAGCTCTCGGACGAGGAGCTGTCGGGGGTCCTGCTGCTCCTGCTGATCGCGGGCCACGAGACCACGGCGAACAACATCGGGCTCGGCGTCGTCACGCTGCTCTCGCACCGGGAGTGGATCGGCAACGACCGGCTCGTGGAGGAGCTGCTGCGCCTGCACTCGGTGGCCGACATGGTGGCGCTGCGGGTGGCCGTGGACGACGTGGAGATCGCCGGCCAGACCATCCGCAAGGGCGAGGGCATCGTGCCGCTGCTCGCCTCCGCCAACCACGACACCGAGGCGTTCGGCTGTCCGCACGCCTTCAACCCGGAGCGCACGGAGCGCCGTCACGTGGCGTTCGGCTACGGCGTCCACCAGTGCCTGGGCCAGAACCTGGTCCGGGTCGAGATGGAGATCGCCTACCGCAAGCTCTTCGAGCGCATCCCGACGCTGCGGCTGGCCGTGCCCGAGGACCAGCTCGCCTACAAGTACGACGGGATCCTGTTCGGGCTGCACGAGCTGCCGGTGCGCTGGTAGCCGGGCGTCGCCGACGGACCCCCCATCCACCGAGGAGCCAACGATCATGCGTGTCACCGTCGACAGCGAGCAGTGCGTAGGAGCGGGCCAGTGCGTCCTGAACGCGCCGGAGGTCTTCGACCAGGACGACGACGGCGTCGTGGTCCTGCTCCGCGCGGAGCCCGACGAGCGGGACCACGAGGCGGTCCGCACGGCGGGCGATCTGTGCCCGTCGGCCTCGGTCGTCCTCCAGGAGGACTGAACCAGCCGGGCGCGAAGGCCGGCACCGGTGCACCGTCCGGCCCGGCCGTCGCACCCGCGGACCCGCCGCCGGCGGAACACCGACCGGCGACAGAACCATCGAAGGGACTCCCCCGTGACCACCGCTGACGACACCGCGGCCCGCTGGCTGCGGCGGTACCACCCGGCCGGCGCCGACGCGGTACGGCTGGTGTGCTTCCCGCACGCCGGCGGCTCCGCCAGCTTCTACCACCCGGTCTCGGCGCGCTTCGCGCCGGGCGCCGAGGTCGTCTCGCTCCAGTACCCGGGTCGGCAGGACCGCCGCAAGGAGCCCTGTGTCCCGGACCTCGGCACGCTGGCCGACCTGATCACCGAGCAACTGCTCCCGCTGGACGAGCGGCCCACCGTCTTCTTCGGGCACAGCATGGGGGCCGCGCTCGCCTTCGAGACGGCGTGGCGGCTGGAGCAGAAGGGCGCCGGGCCGCGCACCGTCATCGCCTCCGGCCGACGCGCCCCCTCGACCACCCGCGCCGAACGGGTCCACACGAGGGACGACGACGGGATCGTCGCGGAGATGAGGCGGCTGAACGGCACGGCGGCCGGGGTCCTCGGCGACGAGGAGATCCTCCGCATGGCGCTGCCCGCGCTGCGCGGCGACTACCGCGCCATCGAGACCTACACCTGCCCTCCGGACCGCCGGCTGGCCTGCGGGCTGACCGTGCTGACGGGTGAGGACGACCCGCTGACCACCGTCGAGGAGGCCGAGCGGTGGCGCGACCACACCACCGGGCCGTTCCGGCTGCGGGTCTTCGGGGGCGGGCACTTCTTCCTCACCCAGCACCTCGACGCGGTCAACGCGGAGATCGCCCAGGCCCTCCACCCCGACCGGGCCGCCCCGACCGCCTGAGCGTCCGGCCCGGCCGGCGGCGGAACCGCCGGCCGGGCAGGCGCTGGAGCCGTGACCGACGCACCGCCGACTGCGCACACGCGTACGCGGCGGATGTCGTCCGCACCACCGGAGAGCCCGCACAGGCCCGGACGGCGATCCCGTCCGACCGCCTCCCCCGTCACTTTCCGCTCACGCGCCTGAGGGACAAGGACAGATGCGCACCCTTCTCGTCGACAACTACGACTCGTTCACCTACAACCTCTTCCACTACCTGTCCCGGGCCAACGGCCGGGAACCCGAGGTCATCCGCAACGACGACCCGGCCTGGCGACCGGGTCTGCTCGACGCGTTCGACAACGTCGTGCTCTCCCCCGGGCCGGGCACCCCGCACCGCCCGGCCGACTTCGGCCTCTGCGCCCGGATCGCCGAGGAGGGCCGGCTGCCGGTGCTCGGCGTCTGCCTGGGCCACCAGGGCATGGCGCTCGCCCACGGCGCCCGGGTGGGGCGGGCCCCCGAGCCCCGTCACGGCCGTACCTCGGCGGTACGGCACGACGGCACCGGGCTCTTCGAGGGGCTGCCGCAGCCGCTGGAGGTGGTGCGGTACCACTCCCTCGCGGTGACGGAACTGCCGCCGGAGCTGGAGGCCACCGCCTGGTCGGCGGACGGGGTGCTGATGGCGCTGCGCCACCGCACGCTGCCGCTGTGGGGGGTGCAGTTCCACCCCGAGTCGATCGGCACCCAGGACGGCCACCGGCTGCTGGCCAACTTCCGCGACCTCACCGAGCGGCACGGGCGAACACGCCGCGGCGGCCGGGCCGGAGGCGGCACGCTCCCGCCCTGCGCGCCCGCCCGGGAGACGACGGCCACCACCGGGACGCCACGGCGGCTCCGGGTGATCGCCGAGTCGCTGCCCACCCGCTGGGACGCCGAGGTCGCCTTCGACTCGCTGTTCCGCACCGGTGACCACCCCTTCTGGCTCGACAGCAGCCGCCCCGGGGGCGAGCTGGGACAGCTCTCCGTGATGGGCGACGCCTCGGGCCCTCTCGCCCGGACCGCCAGGGCCGACGTGCACGCCGGGACGGTCACGGTGACCGCCAACGGCGTGAGCAGCACGGTCGAGAGCGCCTTCCTGACCTGGCTGGAGAACGACCTGGCGGGGCTGCGCACGGAGGTGCCCGGACTTCCCTTCGCGTTCGCGCTCGGCTGGGTCGGCTGTCTGGGCTACGAGTTGAAGGCCGAGTGCGACGGCGACGCCGCGCACCGCTCGCCCGATCCTGACGCCGTGCTGGTCTTCGCCGACCGGGCCCTGGTGCTGGACCACCGCACCCGCACCACGTACCTGTTGGCACTGGTGGAGGACGATGCCGAGGCCGGGGCGCGCGCCTGGCTCGCGGCGGCCTCCGCCACCCTGGACGCCGTCGCCGGGCGGGAGCCCGAACCGTGCCCCGAGGCGCCCGTCTGCACCACGGGGCCGGTGGAGCTGCGCCACGACCGGGACGGCTACCTGAAGCTGATCGACGTCTGCCAGCAGGAGATAGCCGCCGGGGAGACCTACGAGGTCTGCCTGACCAACATGGCCGAGGCGGACACCGACCTCACCCCGTGGGCGGCCTACCGCGCGCTGCGCCGGGTGAGCCCCGCCCCGTTCGCCGCGTTCCTGGACTTCGGTCCCATGGCCGTGCTCAGCAGCTCCCCGGAGCGGTTCCTGCGCATCGACCGGCACGGGCGGATGGAGTCCAAGCCGATCAAGGGCACGCGGCCGCGCGGTGCCACCCCGCAGGAGGACGCCGCGCTCGTACGCGCCCTGGCCACCTGCGAGAAGGACCGCGCCGAGAACCTGATGATCGTCGACCTGGTCCGCCACGACCTGGGGCGGTGCGCCGAGGTCGGCTCGGTCGTCGCCGACCCGGTGTTCCAGGTCGAGACCTACGCGACCGTCCACCAGCTGGTCAGTACCGTCACGGCGCAACTGCGCGGGGACAGCAGCCCGGTGGCGGCGGTCCGGGCGGCCTTCCCCGGCGGGTCGATGACCGGGGCGCCGAAGATCCGCACCATGCAGATCATCGACCGGCTGGAAGGCGGGCCGCGCGGTGTCTACTCGGGCGCCATCGGCTACTTCTCCCTCACCGGCGCGGTGGACCTGTCCATCGTGATCCGCACGGTGGTGCTCAGCGGCGGCAGGCTGCGCTACGGCGTCGGCGGCGCCGTCATCGCGCTCTCCGACCCGGCCGACGAGTTCGAGGAGACGGCGGTCAAGGCCGCCCCGCTGCTGCGTCTCCTCGACACCGCGTTCCCGGGCCGTGAGGCTCCCGGCAAGGATCTCGGCGGGGAACCGGACGACGGCTCGGACGCGGGTGCTTCCAAGGACCTCGTCCTGCCCCGGTGACCTCACGGGGTTTCCCGGCGGCCCGGCGGGCCGCCGGGGCCCCGCGCGGCCGGCACCGGCCGCATCTCTAGGGAAAACACGGGCCGCGTGGCAAGAGCCTGGAACCGTTTCCCCCCGACGGCGACGCTCGACATCCGGGAGTGATGGTGCCCGTCCACGCACACGACTACGTGACCGATCCGCCCGGCACCACCGGCAGGGCCCTGGACGGGCTGACGCTGCCACGGGTGTTCGCCGACGCCGTGCACCGGGGCGGCGACGCCGTGGCCCTGGTGGACGGAGCGTACGCCCTGACCTGGAGTGCCTGGCGGACGGCGGTGGACGCGCTGGCGCGCGGCCTCCAGGAGTCCGGCGTCGGCTCCGGTGACGTGGTGGCCCTGCACCTGCCCAACAGCTGGGAGTACCTGACGCTCCATCTGGCCGCCGCCTCGGTCGGGGCGGTCACGATGCCGGTGCACCAGGGCAACGCCCCCTCGGACGTCCGGGCCCTGCTGGAGCGGGTCCGGCCCGCCGCCGTCGTCCTGCCGGCGCGGACGCAGGAGGGTGGGGGGCCGCTCACCGGCCCGGCGCTGCGCGAGGCCCTGCCCGAGCTGCGCGCCGTGCTCGTCACGGGCGACCTGGCGGGCGAGGGCACCGAGACGGTGACCGAGATGCTGGAGCGGTGGTCCGGAGCGGACCCGCTGCCCGTCGAGGTGCGCCCGGACTCGCCGTTCCTGCTGCTGCCGTCCTCGGGCACCACCTCGGAGCGGCCCAAGATCTGCCTCCACTCGCACGAGGGGCTGCTCACCAACTCCCGGGCCGCCACCGAGGACACCGCGGACGCCTACGCGGGCACCCTGCTCACCGCGTGCCCCCTGACCCACTGCTTCGGCCTCCAGTCGGCGTACTCGGCGCTCTTCCGCGCCGGCCGCCAGGTGCTGCTGTCCGGGTGGGACGCCGGCGGGTTTCTGGAACTGGCCCGCCGGGAGCGGCCGAGCGTGGTGGTCGCGGTCCCCGCCCAGCTGCACGACATGGTCGCCCGGGTGCGCGAGGACGCGGACGGGCCCGGCTTCCGGCCCGACCGGATCCTCACCGCCGGGGCCGCCCTGCCCCCTGCGCTCGTCCGCGACGTGCGGGAGGCCCTGGACACCACACTGGTGGTGGTGTGGGGCATGTCGGAAGTCGGCAACGGCACCAGCAGCCTCTCCGCCGACGCGCCGGAGGTGGTCTCCCGCAGTGTCGGCCGGCCCACCCGCGACGCCGAGATGCGCGTCCTGGACGAGGACGGCGCCCCGTGCCCGCCCGGGCAGCCCGGCGAGCTGTACTACCGCAGTCCCAGCATGTTCCGTGGCTACTTCGGCGAGCCGGAGCTGACCCGGTCGGTGGTGTCGGAGGACGGCTGGCTGCGCACCGGCGACCTCGCCTCGACCGGCGAGGACGGCCTGGTCACCTTCCACGGCCGGTCGGCCGAACTGATCAACGTCGGCGGCCGCAAGTTCAACGCGGTGGAGATCCAGGCGCTCCTCGCGGACCTGCCGGACATCGGCCCGCTCGCCGTGGTCGCCGCGCCCGACCCGCGTCTGGGCGAGTATCCGGTACTGGTGGTCACCGAACGACCGGCCGCCCCACCGGCGGACGGTACGGCACCGCGCCCGCGCGCCACGGTCGGGCTCGACGAGGTGACGGCTCATCTCCGGGGCCTGGGCACCGCCGAGTACAAGATCCCGCTGGAGCTGGTGGCACTTCCCGAGCTGCCCCGCACTCCCGCGGGGAAGATCAACCGGCGGGCGCTGGAGCAGTACCTCGCCGAGGCCGCCGAGCGGACCGCCGTCTCGCCCGCCGGGGCGCCGCGCCCCGGTCTCCGGACAGCCCTGGAGCTGGTGGTCGCCGCGGTTGCCGAGGTGCTGGCCGACGTGCCCGTCGAGGACGGCGCGCTGCCTGCCGCTGCCGGTCCGATCGGGCCGGACACCACCTTCCGCGCCCACGGCCTGGACTCGGTCGCCTCCGTACGGCTGCGCAACGCGCTCGCCGAGGCCACCGGGCTGCCGCTGCCCGCCGGCCTCGCCTTCGACTTCCCCACCCCGGCCGCCCTCGCCCGGGAACTGGCCGGGCTCTCCTCCCCGGCCGGGGAGGAGAGCTCCGCTACGGCCGCCTCCGAGGACGAGCCCGTCGCGATCGTCTCCATGGCCTGCCGCCTGCCCGGCGGCGCCACCTCCCCCGAGGCGCTGTGGGAGCTGCTGCGCGAGGGCGTCGACGCGGTGTCCGGCTTCCCCGAGGACCGTGGCTGGGACCTGGACGCCCTCTTCGGTGACGATCCCGACGCTCCGGGCACCTCGGTGGCGCGCGAGGGCGGGTTCCTGCGCGACGCGGCCCACTTCGACGCCGGCTTCTTCGGGATGTCCGCGCGGGAGGCCCTCGCCACCGACCCGCAGCAGCGGCTGCTGCTGGAGACGGCGTGGGAGGCCGTGGAGCGCGCCGGCATCGCCCCGCGGACCCTGCGGGGAAGCCGCACCGGTGTGTTCACCGGTGCGATGTACCACGACTACGCGGCCGGCGCGTCCGACCCGGCCGGGGAGCTGGAGGGCCTGCTGCCGGTGGGCACCGCGGGCGGCGCGCTCTCCGGGCGGATCGCCTACACCCTCGGGCTCAGCGGTCCGGCGCTCACCGTGGACACCGCCTGCTCGTCCTCGCTGGTCGCCCTGCACCTGGCCTGCCGCTCGCTGCGCTCCGGCGAGTCGGACCTGGCGCTGGCCGGCGGCGTCGCCGTGATGGCCACCCCGGCCGCGTTCGTGGGCTTCTCCCGGCTGCGGGGCCTCTCCCCCGACGGCCGCTGCAAGTCCTTCGGCGAAGGAGCCAACGGAGCCGCCTGGTCGGAGGGGGCCGGCCTGCTGATGCTGGAGCGGCTCTCCGACGCCCGCCGCAACGGCCACCCGGTCCTCGCGGTGATCCGCGGCTCCGCCGTCAACCAGGACGGCGCCTCCAACGGGCTCACCGCCCCCAACGGCCCGGCCCAGCGCCGGGTCGTCCGGCAGGCACTTGCCGACGCCGGTGTCCGCGCCGCCGAGGTGGACGTGGTCGAGGCGCACGGGACCGGTACCGCCCTCGGCGACCCCATCGAGGCCGAGGCGCTGCTCGACACCTACGGGCGGGACCGGCCGGAGGGCCGTCCGCTGTGGCTGGGTTCGGTGAAGTCCAACCTGGGACACACGCAGGCCGCCGCCGGCGCCGCCGCCGTGATCAAGATGGTGCTGGCCCTCCGGCACGACCTGCTCCCGGCCACCCTGCACGCCGGCAACCCCACCTCCCGGGTGGACTGGTCCCCCGGCACCGTGAAGCTGCTGACGCGGGCCCGCGACTGGCCCCGCGAGGAAGGCAGGCCGCGCCGCGCGGGCGTCTCGTCCTTCGGCATCAGCGGCACCAACGCCCACCTCGTCCTGGAGGAGGCACCCGTGCCCGCCGCCGGCACGGAGCGGAGCGCGGACGCGCGGGCCGCCGCCCCCCGGGCCGCCGTGCCGTGGCTGGTGTCGGCGAAGGACGCGGACGCGCTGCGTGGCCAGGCCCGGCGCCTGGCCGCACACGCCGCCGCGCACCCGGAGGTGTCCGCACGCGACCTCGCGTACTCCCTGCTCACCACCCGGGCGCTGCACCCCCGCACCGCCGTGCTGACCGGCGGCGACCGGGACGCGCTGGTCGCGTCCGCCGACGCCTTCGCCCGTGGCGAGGCACCCGGGAGCGTCGTCCGCGGCCCGCTCGGCCCCGCCCCGGCGACCGCCTTCGTCCTCACCGGACAGGGCAGCCAGCGGCTCGGCATGGGGCGCGGGCTCGCCGCCGCGTTCCCGGTCTTCGACACGGCTCTGCGCGAGGTGTGCGCACTCCTCGACCCGCTGCTGGAACGGCCGCTGACCGAGGTCATGTGGGCCGCGCCGGAGAGCGACGAGGCGGGGCTCCTCGGCGGCACGGGGTACGCCCAGCCCGCGCTCTTCGCGTTCGAGGTCGCCCTGTACCGGCTTCTGGAGTCGTGGGGGATCGTCCCCGACCGGCTGGTGGGTCACTCCGTCGGCGAGATCGCCGCCGCCCACGTGGCCGGAGTGCTCTCCCTGGCGGACGCCTGCGCCCTGGTCGCCGCGCGGGGGCGGCTGATGCAGGCACTGCCGCCGGGCGGCGCCATGGCGGCGGTGCGCTGCTCCGAGGCGGAGATCCTGCCGCTCCTGGCGGGACGCACCGCCGGGATCACCGTCGCCGCCGTCAACGGCCCGCGTTCCGTGGTGCTGTCGGGCACCGAGGGAGCCGTGGCCGAGGTCGTCACGGAGATCTCCGCCGCCGGGCACAAGACGCGTCGCCTCATGGTCAGCCACGCCTTCCACTCGCCGCTGATGGAGCCGATGCTCGCGGAGTTCCGGGCGACGGTCGCCGGGCTGTCGTTCACCGCGCCCGAGGTGCCGCTGGTCTCCGGCGTCACCGGACGGCCGCTCACCGCCGAGGAGGCCCGCGACCCGGACCACTGGGTACGTCATGCCAGGGACACCGTCCGGTTCGCCGACGCGATCAGCCATCTGGCGGAGGAACGCACCGAGATATACGTCGAGTTGGGCCCGGAGGCCGCACTCACCCCGATGGTCGAGGAGTGCCTGGGCGAACCGGAGGCCGGCGACGGTCCCGCCGTGGAGCCGGTGGTGCGGGGAGACGCGGACGAGGAGCGGGCGGCACTGGCCGCCGCCGTACGACTGCACGCGCTCGGCCTGGACGTGGAGTGGCGGGCGGTGCTGCCGGAGGCCCGCGCGGTGCCGCTGCCGACCTACGCCTTCCAGCACGAGGCGTACTGGCTGGCCTCGTCCGGTTCCGCGGTCGCGAAGCTGTCCCTGCCGGGCGGCCGGGCGGCCGGCACCGGTCCGGGCCTGGCCGAACGGCTGGCGGGACTGTCCGACAGCGAGGCGGAGGCGCTGGTCACCGAGGTGGTGCGGACCGAGCTGGCGGCGGTGACCGGCGGTGAGATCTCCCGCGCCGGGACCGGCACGGCCTTCACCGAACTGGGCGTCACGTCCGTCACGGCGGTGGAGCTGCGCAACCGGCTGACCGCCGTCACCGGCGTGCGGCTTCCCCCGACCCTGATCTTCGACCACCCCACCCCCACGGCCGTGGTCCGCCTCATCGGCGAGACGCTGCGGGGGAGTGCGGTCCCGGGCCGCCGGGACGCCGTGTCCCTGGTGGACGAGTTGGAGGCGCTGCTCGTCTCGGGCGCCGAGGTCGACTCGGACACGGCGGCGCGGCTGCGGTCCCTCGCCGGCCGGTGGGCTCCGTCGGCCACCGGAACGGCGGCCGTCGCGAGCGGTCCGCTGGATCTGGACGACGCCTCGGACGAGGAGCTGTTCCGCCTCATGGACGGCGGGGCCCCGTGACTCTCCCCGCCCGACGGCTCGTCGGCGGCGTTCGCCCCGGGCGAGCCGTCGGGGACCTCTGACCGACCACGTTCCGGACGGGTCCCGTTGCTCCGGCGCCCCAACCGGAACGCGGCCCCGCCAGGCGGTCCGCCGGTCGCCCACCCTTCACAGACCCACGAGCGGAAGTACCCCTCATGAACGGGCTCCACCTGCCCCCCGCCACCCTGCCCGCCCCGGGCGTGAGCGCCGCCGGTTCCGGCGATCTGATGATCGAGGCCGAGCGCGTCAGCAAGGCATACGGCACGGTCCACGCGCTGGACTCGGTCAGCCTCGCCGTCCCGAGGGGCACCGTGCTGGGACTCCTCGGTCACAACGGCGCCGGGAAGACCACCCTGGTCGACATCCTCACCACGGCGCTGCCGCCCACGTCGGGGCGGGCGAGGGTCGCCGGGTACGACGTGGCCGACAAGCCGGCCGAGATCCGCCGGCGCATCGGGCTCACCGGACAGTTCGCCTCGGTGGACGCGCAGCTCAGCGGGTACGACAACCTCGTGCTGATCGCCCGTCTGCTGGGCGCCGGGCGCCGGGCGGCCCGCGTGCGCGCGAGGGAGCTGCTGGAGCTGTTCCGGCTGACGGAGGTCGCGGACCGGCGTGCGAGCGGCTACTCGGGCGGGCTGCGGCGGCGCCTGGACCTGGCCGTGTCGCTGGTCGGCGCGCCGGAGGTGCTCTTCCTCGACGAGCCCACCACCGGCCTGGACCCCTCCAGCCGCATCAACCTGTGGGAGATCGTCGAAGGGCTGGTCGAGCAGGGCACCACGGTGCTGCTGACCACGCAGTACCTGGAGGAGGCCGACCGGCTGGCGGACCGGATCGCGGTGCTCTCGGCGGGCCGGGTCGTCGCGGCGGGCACGGCGCCCGAGCTGAAGGCCACCGTGGGGCGCCGCACGGTGACGCTCACGCTGGAGACGGGCGAGGAGGTGAGCGCGGCGCGCACGGCGCTGCGCGGGGCGGGATTCGCCCCGGTCGACGGCGAGGCCCGCACCGTGGTCGTCCCGATCGACGCCACACGGGAGATCGCCGACATCATCAGGAGCCTGGACCAGGCCGGCGTCGAGGCGAGCGAGCTGAGTTTCGGCGAACCGACGCTCGACGACGTGTATCTGACCCTCGCCGAGCAGGCCGCCGTCCGGGCCCGGGCATGACGGCGCGGAACCCCGTCCGCCGCGGGCCCCCCCTCCCACGCCCCGACATCCCGGCGGGCGCTGCCGCCGGCCGACGACGCCTTTCACGGAGGACCCCTTGACCACTCAGCTCGCCCCGCCGCTGCCTCCGGCCGTGCCACGGCCCGCGGCGGTGCCGGCCTTCGGCGGGAGTTCACTCCTCACCCAGATCCGGGTGCTCACCGGGCGGTCCCTGCGGGCCATGGTGACCGACCCCGGCATCGTGCTCTTCGGCCTGATCCAGCCGGTGGTCATCCTCTTCGTGCTGACCCAGGTCTTCAGCAAGATGGGCATGCCGCCCCACTTTCCGGACGGCGTCAGCTACCTGGACTACGTCCTGCCCGCTGTCCTGGTGGACAACGCCGCCCAGTCGGCGATGCAGTCGGGCGTGGGCCTGGTGGAGGACCAGAAGAACGGCATCGTGGCCCGGCTGCGTTCCCTGCCCGTCCACCCGGGCGCGCTGCTGGCCGCCCGCAGCCTGGTCGGCCTGGTGCGCAGCGCCGTACAGATCGCGGTCATCATGGCGCTGGCGATGACCGTCCTCGGCTACTCCCCCAACGGCGGGGCCGCCGAACTGGCCCTCTCCGCGGGGCTGACGCTCTTCATCAGCTTCTCGCTGGGCTGGGCGTTCATCGCGGCCGGTGCCTGGCTGCGGCGGGCGGAGCCGCTGCAGAACCTCGCCCTGATCGTGATCTTCCCGCTGATGTTCGCCTCCAGCGCCTACGTCCCGGTCGCGGACCTGCCCGCCTGGCTGGGCGCGGTCGCGAGCGTCAATCCCCTGACGTACGCGATCGACGCGACCCGGGCACTGGCGCTGGACGTGCCCGGCCTGGACCACGCGATCCCGGCGGTGGTGATCTGCGCCGTGATCGCGCTGGCCGGCATGGCAGCCGCCGTACGCGGCTTCCGCCGGCCTCTCTGACTCCCCGCACGAACTCCCCCCGTGTGTGCGGGGACGGGGCCCGTGGACGCCTCTCGCGTCCACGGGCCCTCTTCCTTGCCCGAAGGAGGCTGAGACAGCGCCTGGCAGGAGGACACAGGCGGCTCCGGACCGTACCTGGCTCCCCGACGGCGCCCGTCCGGACCACAGCGCGGGCACCCGAACGGGCAGCGCACGGTGGTCGGCGCGGTCCGCGGCTGCGGAACGCCGGAGCGTACCGAGGTGTGCCCCGGTGCACCGGTCCCAAACGGCGGGCAAAAACGGGCATGGTTCCGCGCCCAAACGGATCGAGAGACTCCGATATCTGTCCCGTTTCTGTCAGGAGCGCTCGTCCGGAGTCCCTGAGAGGGCCTCGGCGCCCGGCTCAACGGCGTCCGGAACCCACTGCGGCGACCCCGGAACCGGGCGGTGGTGATCCCCACCGCGAGGCTGGAGCCGCTCGGTCACTCCCTGCCCGCAACGGGCACGGCTCACGTGCCGGGGGGCGCACGGAACGCACACGGCCACGCCCGAAACTCCCTGACCAGCGGGGCAGGCTCCGCATCCCCACAGAGAAGCAGTCCGCGTCAGGTCGAGAACGGGCAGAATCGGGCCCCATCGGTTCCGGACGGCGGGCAGGAGAACGGCCCTGGGACCGGCACCGCGGTGCCGGTCCCAGGGCCGTTCGTTCTCGAACTCTGCGGTCAGGAGAGTCCGAGTTCGTTGTCGAGCATGTCGAACATGTCCTCGTCGGAGGCGGAGTCGAAGTCGAAGGACTCCTCCTCCGCCTTATCGGCACCCTTGAGTGCCTCGGCCCGCAGCTCCTGCCACTTGCTGCGGAGCACCTCCAGCCGGCCCGCCACCTGGTCGAAGAGCTCGGCTCCGACCTCGGCGCCCGCGAAGGCCCTCTCCAGCTTGTCCAGTTCCGCCAGGACCACCGCCGGCCCGCCGGCCGGTGCCGGGGCCACCCGCGTGTACAGGTGGGCGACGAGTTCGCCGGGCGTCGGGTAGTCGAACAGCAGCGTGGCCGGGAGCCGCACGCCGGTGAGCGCGCCGAGCCGGTTCCGCAGTTCGACCGAGGTCAGCGAGTCGAAGCCCAGGTCCTGGAAGGCACGGGTGGATTCGACGTCGGCCTGGCCCGCGTGGCCCAGTACGGTCGCGGTCTGGCCGCGTACCAGGTCCAGCAGGACCTCCTCGCCCTCGGCCCGGGTGAGGCCGGTGAGGCGCCGGGTGAGGCCGGCGGCGGCCGCCGCTCCCCCGTCGGAGGCGGCACGGCGGGCCTGGGTCCGGATCAGCGACCGGAACAGCGGCGGCACCTCGCCCAGGGAACGCAGGGCCCCCAGGTCGAGCCGGACCGGTAGGACGGCAGGCTCCTGCTCGGCGGCACCGGTGACCGCGTCGAACAGGGCCAGGCCCTGCTCGGGGTCGATCGGGGGCATGCCCGCCCGCGCCATCCGGGCGGTGTCCGCCTCGGTCAGCTCGCCGGTCATGCCGCTCCCCCGGGTCCACGGGCCCCAGGCCATCGACACCGCGGGCAGTCCACGGTCCCGGCGGTGGCGTGCCAGCGCGTCGAGGAAGGCGTTGCCCGCCGCGTAGTTGGCCTGTCCCGCGCTGCCGAGCGTGCCGGCGACGGAGGAGAAGAGCACGAAGGCGTCGAGCGGGAGCCCCGCGGTGGCCTCGTGGAGGTGCCAGGCGGCGTCCGCCTTGGGCCGCAGCACGGCGGCGAGGCGTTCCGGGGTGAGGGAGTCGAGGACCCCGTCGTCCAGGACGCCGGCCGCGTGGATCACCGCCCGCAGCGGGCGGTCGGCGGGGATGTCCGCCAGCAGCGCGTCGACGGCCGTACGGTCGCCGACGTCGCAGGCGGCGACGGTGACGTGGGCGCCGGACTCCTCCAGCGCGGCGGCCAGTTCGCCGGCCCCCTCGGCGGCCGGACCACGACGGCTGACCAGGAGCAGGCTCCGGACCCCGTGCTCGGCGACCAGGTGGCGGGCGACGGTGGCGCCGAGGCCGCCGGTGCCGCCGGTGATCAGCACGGTGCCCTCCGGGTCCCAGCCGGCCGCGTCGCCGTCGGCGGGCGTCGCCGCGCGCACCAGGCGGGGTGCCAACGGGCGGCCCTCGCGCAGGGCGAGCTGCGGTTCGCCCGAGGCCAGCGCCGCCCGCAGGGCGGACATCCCGAGCGGAGAGGTGGCCGAGGGCTCCAGGTCGAGGAGGGTGATCCGGCCGGGGTTCTCCGCCTGCGCGGCGCGGACCAGCCCCCAGACCGCCGCGGCGGCCGGGTCGGCGCCGTCGGAGGCGCCCCGGGTGACGACGACCAGGCGGGAGGCGGCGAACCGCTCCTCGGCCGACCAGCCGTGGAGGGTCTCCAGGACCCGGGCGGTGGCGGCGTGGGCGGCGGCGGCCAGGTCCCCGGTGCCGGACCCGGCCTCCGGGGCGGTGGTGACCGGCAGCAGTACCACGGGCGGCACGTCGTCCTCGGGGCCGGTGCCGGTGACGAGGTCCGCCAGGCCGGCCGCGCCCTCCGTCCCGGCTTCCGCGAGGAGGCCGCCGTCGCCGAGGAGCGCGGTGTCCGGGCCGAGCACAGCGACCGGGCCGGGCGTCTCGGCGTCCCGCGTGGCGAGGTCCCCGGCCGCCACCCAGTCCAGCCGGAACAGGGAGTCGCGGCCCGCGCCGCCCGCGCCACCGAACTGCCCGGCGGAGAGGGGACGCGTCACCAGGGACCCGACCGAGGCGACCGGGGTGCCGGTGGTGTCGGTGACGGCGATCGCGAGGGTGCCGTCGTCGGTGCGGGAGAGCCGCAGGCGTACGGCCGAGGCGCCGACGGCGTGCACGGAGACCGCGTTCCAGGAGAAGGGGACTCCACCGGTGCCTCCGGCCTCCCCGCCGTCACCGGCCAGGGCGGTGGCGTGGAGGCCGGCGTCGAAGAGCGCCGGGTGCAGGGTGAAGGCGTCGCCGTCGGTGCCGTCGGGCAGCGACGCCTCGGCGAAGACCTCGCCGTCGCGGCTCCAGGCTGCACGCAGCCCCTGGAAGACGGGCCCGTAGGCGAACCCGGCGTCCTCGAAACGCTCGTACAGCCCGGTGGTGTCGAGCGGCTCGGCCTTCTCCGGCGGCCACACGGTGGCGTCGAAGTCGGTGGCGGGGGCCTGCGCCGGTCCGGCGGCCAGGGTGCCCTCGGCGTGCGAGGTCCACGGGGCGCCGGAGTCGTCGGCGGGCCGGGAGTGGATGGTGATCCCGCGCCGGCCCTCCTCGTCGGGGGCGCCGACGCCGACCTGCACCTGGACCGTGACCTGCTCGGGCAGGACCAGCGGGGCCGCCAAGGTCAGTTCCTCCACCCGGTCGCAGCCGAGCACGCCGCCCGCGTGGACCGCGAGTTCCAGCAGGGCGGTGCCGGGCACCAGGACGGCGCCCATGACACGGTGGTCGGAGATCCAGCCGTGGGTGCCCTGGGAAAGACGTCCGGTGAACAGGTGGCCGTCCGTGCCGGCCAGTTCGACCGCGCCGCCGAGCAGCGGATGGCCGGCGGGCGCGAGCCCGGCGGCCTCCGCACCGGCACCCAGGGGCATCATCCCGGCGGGCCAGAACCGGCGCCGCTGGAAGGCGTACGTGGGCAGCTCCACCCGGCGGGCGCCACGGCCGGCGAAGAACGCGGGCCAGTCGACGCGGACGCCGTGGCCGTGCAGCCGGGCGACCGCCTCGACCAGTGCCTGCTCGCCGGGCACGGTGCGGCGCTGGGCGGCGACCGTCACGGCGGACTCGGGCAGGGACTCGCGGGCCATGGCGCAGGCGACGCCGTCGGGGCCCAGTTCCAGGTAGCGGGTGGCACCGGCCTCGTGGAGGGCCCGGACGCCGTCGGCGAAGCGGACGGCCTCCCGGACGTGTCGCACCCAGTACTCGGCGGAGCACAGTTCCTCCGCGCGGGCCGTGGTCCCGGTGAGGTTGGAGACGACGGGCGTCACGGGTGCCTGCGGGGAGAGGCCGGCGACCACGGCCCGGAACTCGGCGAGCATCGGCTCCATCAGCGGCGAGTGGAAGGCGTGCGAGACGCGCAGCGCGGTCGTCCGGCGACCGCGCTGCCGCAGGGCCTCGGTCACCTTCTCCACGCCTTCGGCGGTGCCCGACACCACGACGGACGTGGGTCCGTTGACGGCGGCTACCGAGACCCCGTCGGTGAGGTGCGCCAGCACCTCCTCCTCGGTGGCCTGGACGGCGGCCATCGCGCCGCCCTCCGGCAGTGCCTGCATCAGGCGGCCTCGCGCGGCGACCAGGGCGCAGGCGTCGGCCAGCGAGAAGACCCCGGCGACGTGCGCGGCGGCGATCTCGCCGATCGAGTGGCCCGCCACCAGGTCGGGGGTGACGCCCCACGAGACGACGAGCCGGTGGAGGCCCACTCCCAGGGCGAAGAGCGCCGCCTGCGCGTAGGCGGTGGCGTTCAGGGCGTCCTCGTCGTCGCCCCAGACCACCTCGCGCAGCGGGCGGTCCAGGTGCTCGTCGAGTCCGGCGCAGACCGCGTCGAACGCCTCCGCGAACACCGGGAAACGCTCGTGGAGGTCGCGGCCCATGCCGAGCCGCTGGGAGCCCTGCCCCGGGAAGAGGAGGGCGAGCAGTCCCTCACCGGTCGTCGTGGCCGGTTCCTCGCCCCGGGCAACGGAGCCGAGCGCGGCCAGCAGCCCGTCCCGGCCGGCGCCCGTGACGGCGACCCGGTGCTCGAACGAGGTACGGGTGGTGGCCAGGGAGTAGGCGACATCCAGCGGGCGCGGCGCCTCGGTTCCGCCGGCGGCCGGGTGGTCCCCCGTCAGGTGGTGGAGGAGCCGCTCGGCCTGGGCACGCAGGGCGTCCCGGTCACGGGCCGACAGCAGCCACGGGACGACGGGGGCGGCGCCACCGCCGTCCGCGCCGGTCGCGGTCCCGCCGGCCGGCGGGACCGCGGGCGCCTGCTCGACGATGACGTGGGCGTTGGTGCCGCTGATCCCGAAGGAGGAGATCCCGGCGCGGCGCGGGCGCCCGGAGCCGGTCCACTGCCGGGCCTCGGTCAGCAGCTCCACCGACCCGGTGGTCCAGTCGACCTGGTCGCTGGGGGCGTCGACGTTCAGCGTGGCGGGCAGCAGCCCGTTGCGCAGCGCCAGCACCATCTTGATGACGCCGGCGACTCCCGCGGCGGCCTGCGTGTGCCCGATGTTCGACTTGACCGAGCCGAGCAGCAGTGGCCGGTCCTCGGGGCGGTCCTGGCCGTAGGTGGCGAGGAGCGCCTGGGCCTCGATGGGGTCGCCCAGGGTGGTCCCGGTGCCGTGCGCCTCGACGACGTCGACCTGGTCGGCGGCGAGCCGGGCGTTGGCCAGGGCCTGCCGGATGACGCGGCGCTGGGACGGGCCGTTGGGCGCGGTGAGGCCGTTGCTCGCGCCGTCCTGGTTGACGGCGGAGCCGCGGACGACGGCGAGTACCTCGTGGCCGTTGCGCACCGCGTCGGAGAGCCGCTCGACGACGAGGAAGCCCGCGCCCTCGGAGAAGCCGGTGCCGTCGGCCGCCGACGCGAAGGACTTGCAGCGGCCGTCGGGGGCGAGACCGCCCTGGCGGCCGAACTCGGCGAACACGGCCGGCGTCGACAGCACGGTGACACCACCGGTGACCGCCAGGGAGCACTCGCCCTGCCGGAGCGCCTGCACGGCGAGGTGCAGGGCGACCAGCGAGGAGGAGCAGGCGGTGTCGACGGAGACGGCGGGGCCCTCCAGCCCGAGCTTGTAGGCGACGCGGCCGGTGACCACGCTGCCGTTGCCGTCGCTGCCCGGGTAGTCGTGGTACATCACGCCGGTGAAGACGCCGGTCCGGCTGCCCTTGAGCGAGGCCGGGTCGATCCCGGCCCGCTCCAGGGCCTCCCAGGACATCTCCAGCGCCAGGCGCTGCTGCGGGTCCATGCCGAGCGCCTCACGCGGCGAGATGCCGAAGAAGGCGGGGTCGAAGTCGGCCGCCCCGTCGAGGAAGCCGCCTTCCCGGGCGTACAGGCCGTCCGGGTGGTCGCCGTCGGGGTCGCGGAGGATCGACAGGTCCCAGCCGCGGTCCTGGGGGAACGGGACGATCGCGTCGTCGCCGGAGGTGACCAGGCGCCAGAGGTCCTCGGGCGAGCTGACGCCGCCCGGGTAGCGGCAGGCCATACCGACGATGGCGATGGGCTCGTGCTGGGCCGAGGTGAGCCTGCGGTTGTCGCGGCGCAGCCGGGCGGTCTCGGCACGGGCGGCACGGAGCGCGTCGGCGCCCGGTCCGGTGGCCGTGCCGGTCCCGGCGGTCTCGGCCGCGCCGTCGCTCTCGTCGTACGGTCCGGACGCGTCGTCCTCGTCGTCGCCGTCGAAGGCGGCGAGCAGGGCGTCCCGGTCGGTGTTGGACATCTCGTCGGAGTCCGCGGCGAGTTCGAGCAGCGTCTCCGCCAGCCCCGCGTCACGCAGGCGGCGGGCCGGGATGGCGGAGAGGGCGCGGCGCACCCCGTCGTCGTCGCCGGTGGCGCCGTCCGCGCCGGAGGCGGGGTGGGCGGCGGCGAGTTCCTCCTCTACGACCTCGGTGACGGCGAGGGCGTTGGGGTGGTCGAAGACGAGGGTGGCGGGCAGCCGCAGTCCGGTCAGCGTGTTGAGCTGGTTGCGCAGCTCGGTCGCGGCCAGCGAGTCGAAGCCCAGCTCCTGGAAGGCCCGGTCCGCACCGATCGCCTCCGCCGAACCGTGCCCCAGCACCGCCGCCACCTGCGACCGTACAAGATGCAGCACCGCGCGGTGCCGTTCGGGCGCGGGCAGTTCGGCGAGCCTGCGGGACGGGGAGTCGTCCGGGCCCGGCGCAGGAGCCGAACCCGAGGCCGCGGTGGCGCGGCGGGCGGGAGCCAGCGCGCGCAGGAGGGCGGGGATCTCGTCGGTGCGGGTGCGCAGTGCGGCGGTGTCGACGCGCAGCGGCACGACGGTCGCCTCGCCCCGGTCCAGGCCGGCCGCGAACAGCTCCAGCCCCGCCTCGTGCGACAGCAACGGCAGACCCTGCGACGCCATCCGGCGCCGGTCCACCTCCGACAGATACTCCCCCAGCCCCGCACCCACGTCCCAGAACCCGAAGGCCATGGACGTGGCCACCAGGCCCTCGGCCCGACGCCGCGCCGCCAACGCGTCCAGGAACACATTGGCCGCCGCGTAGTTACCCTGACCCGCCGTCAGCACCAGACCACCCGCCGACGACACCAGCACGAACGCAGCCAGCTCCACACCCACCGTCGCCTCGTGCAACCACCACGCCGCATCGGCCTTCGCACCCAGCACCGCGTCGAACCGGTCGAGAGTGAGGGAGCCCAGGAGCCCGTTGTCACCGACTCCGGCCGCGTGGACCACGGCCAGCAGCCCGCGCCCGGAGACGAGAGAGCCGACGAGGTCCACGACCGATTCACGGTCGGACAGGTCGCACGCGACGACCTCCACCGCCGCACCGGCCTCACGCAGTTCCGCCGCCAGCTCCGCCGCGCCCGGGGCGTCCCCGCCCCGCCGCGACACCAGCACCAGATCCCGCACCCCACGCTCAGCCACCAGATACCGCGCCATCACCGCACCCAGACCACCCGTACCACCCGTCACCAGCACCGCACCCTCACCATCCAGCGACGGCACGGACACCGGCAGTTCGGCAGCGGGTGCGTCGGCGGTCAGCCGCGTCAGCCTCGGTACGAGGACCACGCCGTCCCGGACGGCCACCTCGGCCTCGCCCGAGAGGACAGCCGCGACCGCACGCTCCACCGCCGCATCGTCCGCGTCCACGGCGACATCGGCCAGAGCGAACCGGCCCGGATTCTCCGCAAGTGCTGCCCGCACCAGACCCCACACGGGGGCCTGGACGACGTCGCCTGGGGCGGGGTCGCCGCCGGGGCCCACGGGCATGGCGTCCCGGGTCACCACGACGAGCCGGGAGGCGGCGAACCGCTCCTCGGTCAGCCAGCGCTGTGCCACGGTCAGCACAGCGTCCAGAGCGGAGCGCACCGAACCGGGCACGTCGGTGTCGGCCGGGACGGAAGCGTCCAGCACGACCACGGCGGGCACCTCGGTACCGGCCTCCGCGACCCGGGGCCAGGTGGCCCAGGCCGTGTCGGTGCTGTCGAGCCGGGTCACGGGGACCCACTCGGGGGCGTAGAGCGCGCCCGCGTCACGGGGCGCCGCACCGAGCTGGCCGGCGGAGACGGTGCGGCTCACCATGGAGCCGACCGTCAGGACCGGGGCTCCGGTGACGTCGGCGACGCGGATGTCCATACCGCCGTCGGCGGCGGTGGCGATCCGGACGCGGACGGCGGCGGCACCGACCGCGTGCAGGGCGACGCGGTTCCACGCGAACGGGATGACGGTCCCGCCGCTCCCGCCCTCGGCGTTGTCGTTGCTGTCGTTGCTGTCGTTGCTGTCGTTGAGGATCGCGACGTGCATGGCGGCGTCGAGCAGCGCCGGGTGGAGGCCGAAGCGGCCCGCCTCCGAGGCAGCCTCCTCCGGGAGCGCCACCTCGGCGAAGAGTTCCCCGCCCCGGCGCCAGGCGGCGCGCAGCCCCTGGAAGACCGGCCCGTAGCCGTAGCCACGCTCGCGGAAGATCTGGTACGCGCTGTCCACGGGCACGCTCGCGGCCCCGGCCGGCGGCCACTGCTCCAGTGCGGCCTCGGTCCCTGCCACGAGGGCGTTGTCGGTGAGGAAGCCGGTGGCGTGGGTGGCCCACTCCTGCCCGGTGCCCTCGGGGCGTGAGTAGACGGCGACCGTGCGGCGTTCGGCGGTGCGCGGTCCGACGACCACGCGGACCTGGGCGCCGCCGCGCTCGGGCAGTACCAGGGGGGTCGCCAGGGTCAGTTCGTCGAGTACGGCGCAGTCGACGGATTCTCCGGCCGCGAGGGCCAGTTCCACGAGGACGGCGCCGGGCAGCATGACCCGGCCGAGGACCACATGGTCGGCGAGCCACGGCTGTGCCTCCACCGACAGCAGGCCCGTCAGCACCGCGCCTCCGGAGTCCGGCAGCGACACCACCGCGCCCAGCAACGGATGGTCGGCCGCGTCGAGTCCGGCTCCGGCCGCGGCCGGGGCTCCGTCGGTGGCGGTCAGCCAGTACCGCTGGCGTTGGAAGGCGTAGGTGGGCAGGTCGACGGGTCCGGCGCCGGAGCCGGCGAAGAAGCCGGCCCAGTCGACGGCCGTGCCCGCGGTGTGCAGCCGCGCGAGCGCGGTGAGCAGGGCGTCGGGCTCCTCCCTTCCCTTGCGGGCCGCCGGCACCAGCAGGACTGCGGTGTCCTCGTCGCCGTCGAGGCAGGTGCGGGCCATCCCGGTGAGTACGGCGTCGGGGCCGATCTCGACACAGCGGTCCACGCCCGCGGCGCGCAGCGCCCGGACGCCGTCGCCGAAGCGGACGGGCTCGCGGACGTGCCGCACCCAGTAGTCAGGTGTGGTCAGTTCACCCCGCTCGGCGATCCGGCCCGAGACGTTCGAGACGACGGGCAGGCGCGGTTCCGCGTACGACAGACCGGCCAGGACCGCTCGGAAGTCACCGAGCATCGGTTCCATCAGCGGCGAGTGGAAAGCGTGCGACACCCGCAGACGGCTGACCCGGCGCCCCAGCTCACGGAACACCTCCGCCACCGCCTCGACGGCCTCCTCGGCGCCCGAGACGACCACCGAGGACGGGCCGTTGACGGCAGCGACCGACACACCCGCGACGGGCTCCAGGTGCGGCAGCACCTCCGCCTCGGACGCCTCCACAGCCACCATCGCGCCACCCTCCGGCAACGCCTGCATCAGCCGACCCCGGGCGGCCACCAGAGCACAGGCATCCGCCAGCGAGAACACACCCGCCACGTGCGCGGCCGCCACCTCACCGATCGAATGTCCGGCCACGAGGTCCGGCGTGACGCCCCACGAGGCGAGAAGCCGGAAGAGGGCGACTTCGTAGGCGAACAGGGCGGACTGGGCGTACGCCGTGCCGTCGAGGTCCGGCGCGTTCTCGCCCCAGGCCACCTCGCGCACGGGCCGGTCCAGGTGCTCGTCGAGCCCGGCACAGACCGCGTCGAACGCCTCCGCGAAGACGGGGAACGCCTCGTGGAGGCCGCGCCCCATCTCCAGGCGCTGCGCGCCCTGCCCGGAGAAGAGGAAGGCCGTGGTGCCGACGGAGCGGGCGGTTCCGGTGACGACCCCGGGGGCGTTCTCACCGGCCGCGAGGGCGCGCAGACCGGTCAGGAGGTCGTCCCGGCCGGTGCCGAGGACCACCGCGCGGGCCTCCAGCGAGGTGCGGGAGGTGGCCAGCGCGTGGGCGACGTCCAGAGGACGGGTTCCGGGCCGGTCCGCCAGGTGGGCCAGGAGGCGGGCGGCCTGGGCGCGCAGGGCGTCCGGGGTGGCCGCCGAGACCGTCCACGGGAGGACGGCGGGGGCGCGGCCCTCCTCGGCGGAGCGCGGCGCGTCGGCCGCGGCGTCGGGGCCCTGCTCCAGGACGACGTGCGCGTTGGTGCCGCTGAGGCCGAACGCCGAGACGCTCGCCCGGCGGGGGCGGCCGGTGACCGGCCACGGCCGGTCCTCGGTGACGAGTTCGGCGCTGCCCTCGGTCCAGTCGACGTGCGGGGACGGCTGGTCGACGTGGAGGGTGCGCGGCACGGTGCCGTGCTCCATCGCCATGACCATCTTGATGACGCCGGCGACTCCCGCCGCGGCCTGGGCGTGCCCGATGTTCGACTTGACCGAGCCGAGCAGCAGTGGCCGGTCCTCCGGGCGGTCCTGGCCGTAGGTGGCGAGGAGCGCCTGGGCCTCGATGGGGTCGCCCAGGGTGGTGCCGGTGCCGTGCGCCTCGACCACGTCGACCTCGGAGGCGGGGACCCCGGCGCCGCGCAAGGCCTGGCGGATCACTCGCTGCTGGGAAGGGCCGTTGGGGGCGGTGAAGCCGTTGGAGGCGCCGTCCTGGTTGACGGCCGTGCCCTTGACGACGGCCAGCACGCGGTGGCCGTTGCGCACGGCGTCGGAGAGTCGCTCCACCAGGAGGACGCCGACGCCCTCGGACCAGCCCACGCCGTCCGCCGCGCCCGCGAACGCCTTGCAGCGGCCGTCCACCGACAGGCCACGCTGGCGGCTGAACTCGACGAACATGCCGGGCGTCGACATCACGGTGGCGCCGCCGGCCACGGCCAGCGAGCACTCGCCCGAGCGCAGGGCCTGCACCGCGAGGTGCAGGGCGACCAGGGACGAGGAGCAGGCCGTGTCCACGGTGACGGCCGGGCCCTCCCAGCCGAAGGTGTACGACAGGCGGCCGGAGACCACGCTGCCGCCGGCGGTACCGGAGGGCGAGACGTTCAGCGCGTAGTCGTGGTACATGACGCCGGCGAAGACGCCGGTGCGGCTGCCCCGCAGCGTCGCCGGGTCGATCCCGGCGCGTTCCAGCGCCTCCCAGGAGGTCTCCAGGAGCAGGCGCTGCTGCGGGTCCATGTACAGGGCCTCGCGGGGCGAGATGCCGAAGAAGCCGGGGTCGAACTGGGCGGCGTCGTGCAGGAAGCTGCCACGCCTGGTGTAGCTCTTGCCCTCCTTGCCGGGCTCGGGGTCGTAGAGGCCCTCGATGTCCCAGCCCCGGTCACCGGGGAGGTCGGAGACGGTGTCCACGCCGTCGGCGACCAGGCGCCACAGCTCCTCGGGGGTGGTGACGCCGCCGGGGTAGCGGCAGGCCATCCCGACGATCGCGATGGGCTCGTCGTCGGCCGGTGCCGCCGTGCCCGTACGGACGGGGGTCTCCGCCCGCGCGGTCTCCCCGGCGAGCCGCGCCGAGAGGTGATCGGTGACGGCGAGGGCGTTGGGGTGGTCGAAGACGAGGGTGGCGGGCAGCCTCAGTCCGGTCAGCGTGTTGAGCTGGTTGCGCAGCTCGGTCGCGGCCAGCGAGTCGAAGCCCAGCTCCTGGAAGGCCCGGTCCGCACCGATCGCCTCCGCCGAACCGTGCCCCAGCACCGCCGCCACCTGCGACCGTACAAGATGCAGCACCGCGCGGTGCCGTTCGGGCGCGGGCAGTTCGGCGAGCCTGCGGGACGGGGAGTCGTCCGGGCCCGGCGCAGGAGCCGAACCCGAGGCCGCGGTGGCGCGGCGGGCGGGAGCCAGCGCGCGCAGGAGGGCGGGGATCTCGTCGGTGCGGGTGCGCAGTGCGGCGGTGTCGACGCGCAGCGGCACGACGGTCGCCTCGCCCCGGTCCAGGCCGGCCGCGAACAGCTCCAGCCCCGCCTCGTGCGACAGCAACGGCAGACCCTGCGACGCCATCCGGCGCCGGTCCACCTCCGACAGATACTCCCCCAGCCCCGCACCCACGTCCCAGAACCCGAACGCCATCGACGTGGCCACCAGACCCTCGGCCCGACGCCGCGCCGCCAACGCGTCCAAGAACACGTTCGCGGCAGCGTAGTTACCCTGCCCCGCCGTCAGCACCAGACCACCCGCCGACGACACCAGCACGAACCCGGCCAGCTCCACACCCGCCGTCGCCTCGTGCAACCACCACGCCGCATCCGCCTTCGCACCCAGCACCGCGTCGAACCGGTCGGACGACAGCGTGCCCACCAGGCCGCCGCCCCCGACCCCGGCCGCGTGCACGACGGCGCGCAGCCCACGCCCGGCGACGAGGGACTCGACCAGGCCGACGACCGATTCGCGGTCGGACAGGTCGCACGCGACGACCTCCACCGCGGCACCGGCCTCACGCAGCTCCCCGGCCAGCTCCGCCGCACCCGGAGCGTCCCCGCCCCGCCGCGACACCAGCACCAGATCACGCACGCCACGCTCAGCCACCAGATACCGGGCCATCACCGCACCCAGACCACCCGTACCACCCGTCACCAGCACCGCACCCTCACCATCCAACGACGGCACGGACAACGGCACTTCGGGATCGCCGAGCCGACCGAGCCTCGGCACCAGCACCACACCGTCACGGACGGCCACCTCGGCCTCGCCCGAGAGGACAGCCGCGACCGCACGCTCCACCGCCGCATCGTCCGCGTCCACGGCGACATCGGCCAGAGCGAACCGGCCCGGATTCTCCGCGAGGGCCGCCCGCACCAGACCCCACACGGGGGCCTGGACGACGTCGGCGGATGAACCTGCCGGGGCGACGCCACGGGTGACGACGACCAGACGCGAGGAGGTGAAGCGCGCGTCCTGAAGCCACTGCTGGATCGCGGAGAGGACCTGGTCCAGGACGGTCCGGACGGCCGCCGGGACGTCCGGACCGGAGGGCTCGCGCACCTCCAGGACGACCGCGCCCGGCGTCGTGCTGTCCGCCTCCAGGGCTTCGGCCCAGGAGACGTAGGCGGGGGCCGTGGAGGTGTCCACGGTGACCGGCGTCCACTCGATGCCGTAGAGGGCGCCCGCGCCGGCGGAGGCGCTGCCCAGCTGTTCGGCGGAGACCGGGCGGCTCGCGAGGGAGCCCACGGTCAGGACGGGCGCGCCGGTGGAGTCGGCGAGGGCCAGGGAGACGGTGTGGGCGTCGATGCGGCTCACGCGTACGCGGACGGCGGAGGCGCCGACGGCGTGGAGGGTCACGTCGTTCCAGGCGAACGGGACGACCGCCTGGCCCTCCTCCTCGTTCAGGATGCCGGCGTGCATGGCGGCGTCGAGTACGGCCGGGTGCAGGCCGAACCGGCCCGCCTCGCCTGCCGCTTCCTCGGGGAGCGCCACTTCCGCGAACATCGCGTCGCCGCGCCGCCAGGCGGCGCGCAGGCCCTGGAAGACCGGCCCGTAGCCGTAGCCACGCTCGCGGAACTCCTCGTAGGCGTGCTCGACCGGTACCGGCTCGGCGCCGGGCGGGGGCCACTCGGTCAGGGCCTCGCCGGCGCCTGCCGGAGCGTCGGTGAGGAAGCCGTGCGCATGGGCTGTCCACGGCGCGTCCTCCGCGCCTTCGGGACGCGAGTGGACGGCCACGGTGCGGCGTCCGTCGGTCTTCGGCCCCGCGACGACGCGAAGCTGGAGGCCGGTGTCCTCGGGCAGCACCAGCGGCGCGGCGAGGGTCAGCTCCTCGAGAGCGGCGGACCCGGCCGCGTCCCCGGCCGCGAGGGCCAGTTCCACCAGGCCCGTACCGGGCAGCAGGGCCCGGCCGAGGACCACGTGGTCGGCGAGCCACGGCTGCGCCTCCACCGACAGCCAGCCCGTCAGCACCAGGCCACCCGAGTCGGGCAGCGACACCACCGCGCCCAGCAACGGGTGATCGGCCGCGTCGATCCCCGCCGACCTGGGGTCGGCGGCGGCGCGGACGGTGGCCTCCGGCCAGAAGCGCCGCTTCTGGAAGGCGTAGGTCGGCAGGTCGACGGTGCGGGCCGCGGTACCGGCGAAGAAGCCGCTCCACGTCACCTCGGCGCCCACCGTGTGGAGACGGGCCAGCGCGGCGAGCGCGGTCGACGTCTCCTCGCGGTCCTTGCGCAGGAGCGGGACGAGGACGGCGTCCTCACCGGCGCTCTCGCGCGCCATGCCGCTGAGCACCCCGTCGGGACCCAGCTCCACGAACCGTGTGACGCCCTCTTCCACGAGGACCCGGACACCGTCGTCGAACCGGACGGCCTCCCGGACGTGGGCGACCCAGTAGTCCGGCGTGGTCAGTTCACCGGACTCCGCGATCCGCCCCGTGACGTTCGAGACGACGGGCAGCGACGGCTCCGCGTACGACAGACCGGCCAGGACCTCTCGGAAGTCACCGAGCATGGGCTCCATCAGCGGCGAGTGGAAAGCGTGCGACACCCGCAGACGGCTGACCCGGCGCCCCAGCTCACGGAACACCTCGGCCACCGCCTCGACCGCGCCCTCGGCGCCCGAGACGACCACGGACGAAGAACCGTTGACGGCGGCGATGGACACCCCCTCGACCAATTCCAGGCGCGGCAGCACCTCCGCCTCCGACGCCTCCAGGGCGACCATGGCGCCGCCCTCGGGCAGCGCCTGCATCAGGCGGCCCCGGGCGGCGACGAGCGCGGCGGCGTCGGCGAGGGTGAGCACCCCGGCCACGTGCGCCGCGGCGACCTCACCGATGGAGTGACCGGCCACGAACTCCGGCCGCACCCCCCACGACTCGACAAGACGGAACAGCGCCACCTCGACGGCGAAGAGACCGGCCTGCGCGTACGCCGTCCCGTCCAGTACCGACGGGTCGTCGCCCCAGACCACCTCGCGCAGCGGGCGGTCCAGGTGCGCGTCGAGTCCGGCGCAGATCGCGTCGAACGCCTCCGCGAACACCGGGAACGCCTCGTACAGGCCACGTCCCATCCCCAGCCGCTGCGACCCCTGCCCCGAGAACAGGAACGCGGTACGGCCTCCGGTGACCACGCCTTCCACGACGCCCGCGTCGGGCAGGCCCGAGGCCAGGGCATCCAGGGCCGCTTCACGGTCGGTGCCCAGGACCACCGCCCGGTGGTCGAAGGTGGCACGGCCGGAGACGAGCGAGAAGGCCACGTCCAGCGCGCTCGCCGGTTCGGCGGCCACATGCGCGCGCAGCCGCTCGGCCTGGGCGCGCAGCGCTGGGGCCGACCGTGCGGAGAGCACCCACGGCACGTCGACGGCGGGCGTCACCGTGGGCACGGGCGCCGGCGCCTCCTCCGGCTGTTCGAGGATGACGTGGGCGTTGGTGCCGCTGATCCCGAACGAGGACACACCGGCCCGGCGCACCCGCTCCTCCCCCGGCCACACACGCTCACCCGTCAGCAGCTCCACAGCACCCGCCGACCAGTCGACGTGCGACGACGGAGCATCCACGTGCAGCGTGCGCGGCAGCCTCCCGTGACGCATCGCCATCACCATCTTGATGACACCCGCGACACCCGCCGCAGCTTGCGTGTGCCCGATGTTGGACTTGACGGAGCCGAGCAGCAACGGCCGGCCCTCGTCCCGGCCCTGCCCGTACGTCGCCAGGAGTGCCTGCGCCTCGATCGGGTCACCCAGCGTCGTCCCCGTACCGTGGGCCTCCACCACATCCACATCACCGGCCGACAGACCACCACTCGCCAGAGCCTGACGGATCACCCGCTGCTGAGAGGGACCGTTCGGCGCCGTCAGACCGTTCGACGCACCATCCTGGTTCACCGCCGAACCACGCACCACCGCCAGCACACGATGACCGTTGCGCCGGGCATCCGACAGACGCTCCAGCACCACCATCCCCACACCCTCGGACCAGCCCGCGCCGTCGGCGGCGTCGGAGAACGCCTTGCAGCGGCTGTCCGGGGAGAGGGCGCCCTGGCGGGAGAACTCCACGAACGCGGTGGGGGTGGCCATGACGGTGACGCCGCCGGCCACGGCCAGCGAGCACTCACCGGAGCGCAGCGCCTGCGCCGCCCAGTGCATGGCGACGAGCGACGAGGAGCAGGCGGTGTCGACCGTGACCGCGGGTCCCTCGAAGCCGAAGGTGTAGGAGACACGGCCCGAGGCGATGCTGCCCGCGCTGCCGTTGCCGCGATAGCCCTCGTACTGGTCGTCGGTGAGGATGCTGCCGTAGTCGTTGTACATGACACCGGCGAAGACGCCCGTCTGGCTGCCGCGCAGGGAGGCCGGGTCGATGCCCGACCGCTCGATCGCCTCCCACGTCGTCTCCAACAGCAGACGCTGCTGCGCGTCCGTGGAGACCGCCTCGCGCGGGCTCATCCCGAAGAACTCCGGGTCGAACTCGGGCGCGTCGTGGAGGAAGCCACCGGACCGGGTGTACGTGGTGCCGGGCACGCCCCGATCCTCGCTGTAGAGGGATTCCACGTCCCAGCCACGGTCGGACGGGAAGTCTCCGACCGCGTCGACGCCGTCGGAGACGATGCGCCACAGGTCCTCGGGGGACGTGACGCCGCCCGGGTAGCGGCAGGCCATGCCGACGATGACGACCGGGTCGTCGGCCACGGACGGCAGTGCCGCGACGGGGGTGGCCACGGACGGCTCGGTGCCGAGGACGCTGTCGAGGAGGTGACCGGCGAGGAGGTCGGCGGTCGGGTAGTCGAAGACGACCGTCGCGGGCAGGCGCAGTCCGGTGACCTTGCCGAGCCGGTTGCGCAGTTCCACAGCCGTCAGGGAATCGAAACCGAGGTCCTGGAAGGCGCGGTGCGGGTTGACGGTCTGGGCACCGGAATGGCCGAGCACGACGGCGATCTGGCCACGGACCAGGTCGAGCAGCACCTCTCGGCGCTCGGCCTCCGCGAGGCCGGCGAGGCGCGCGGCCAGGCCGGTGGCGGCGGCCGAGCCGGCTGCGGCAGCGGTGCGGCGGACCGGGGTGCGGATCAGCCCGCCGAGCAGCGGCGGCACCTCACCCCGAGCGCGCAGCGCCGGGAGGTCGAGGCGGACGGGGAGGACGACCGGCTCACCGGAGGCCAGGGCCGCGTCGAAGAGCGCGGTCCCCTGCTCGGCCTCGACCGGCGGCAGACCGGACCGGGCCATACGACGCCGGTCGGTTTCCGACAGCCCCCGCGTCATCCCCGCGTCCCGCGCCCAGGGACCCCACACCAGCGACACACCGGGAAGACCCAGAGCCCGCCGGTACTCCACCAGCGCGTCCAGGAACACATTCCCCGCCGCGTACGCACCCTGCCCCGCACTCCCGAACGTCCCCGCCACCGACGAGAACACCACGAACGCCTCAAGGCCCAGGTCACGCGTCGCCTCATGGAGATTCCACGCCGCATCCACCTTCGGACGCAACACCGCCGCAACGCGCTCCACCGTCAGCGAGGCGAGCGTGGCGTCGTCGATGACGCCCGCCGCGTGTACCACCGCGCGCACGGCGTGCCGGGCGACGAGCCCGGCGACGGCGTCGGCGTCGGCGGCGTCGCACGCCTCGACGGTCACGTGTGCGCCGGCCTCCGTCAGTTCGGCGACGAGTTCCCCGGCGCCCTCGGCGGTGGCACCGCTCCGGCTGACCAGCAGCAGGTCCCGCACCCCGTGCGTCATGACGAGGTGGCGGGCCAGTACCCGGCCCAGGCCGCCGGTACCGCCGGTGATCAGCACCGGACCGGTGAGGGTGTCCCAGCGCGGGCTCTCGGTTGCTTCCTGCGTGACGCGGGCCAGGCGCGGCACCCGCACCTCGCCGTCCCGCACCGCCGACTCCGCCTCGCCGGAGGCGAGAGCAGAGCGGACGGACGCGGTGTCCGCGTCGGCCGGAAGCTCCAGCAGCCCGAAGCGGCCAGGGTGTTCGGAGATCGCGGAGCGCACCAGTCCCCGGGCGGCGGCGTCGGCGAGCCCGGTGGTGTCGTCGGTGGAGGCCGTGACGAAGACCAGGCGGGATCCGGCGAACCGGTCCTCGGCCAGCCACGACCGCACCAGGGCGAGAGCACGGGCGGCGGCGGTGTGCGCGGCCCGGGCCGGGTCGGTCCCGCCGGCGTCGTCGGAGGCGGCCACCAGCACCGTGGAGGGCGTCTCCTCCGCAGCCGCCAGCTCCTCCAGGGTGGCGTACGTGACGAAGTCGTCGGCGGTCGGCACGGCGCACCGGGCCTGGCCCTGACCGAGGACGGCCACCGCACCGGTGTCGGCAGGGCTGTCCACCGGCCGGGCCGGAACCCATTCCACCTGGTAGAGGGAGTCCCGCGCCGGGGTGGCGAGCTGTCCCGTGGCGAGCGGGCGCACCGTCAGGGAGTGGACGGTGGCGACCGGGGAACCGGCGGGGTCGGCGAGGGCGAGGGCCATGGTGCCGTCGGCGTCCCGGGTGAGACGGACGCGGAGGGCCGTGGCGCCGGAGGCGTGGAGGGAGACGCCGCCCCACGAGAACGGGACACCCCCACGGCCGTCGTCGCCAAGGGCGAAGGCGTGCAGCGCGGCGTCGAAGAGCGCGGGGTGCAGGCCGAAGGCGCCGCCGTCGGCACCCTCGTCCAGTGCGACGTCGGCGTAGAGGGCGTCGCCGTGCCGCCAGGCGGCCCGCAGCCCCCGGAAGACGGGGCCGTAGGCGAAGCCGGCCTCCGCCAGGCGCTCGTAGCAGTCGGTCACGTCGACCGGGGCCGCGTCGCGCGGCGGCCAGACGGTGGCGTCGAAGGGGACGGGGGCGAGGGTCTCGGGGGCGAGGACTCCGGTGGCGTGGACGGTCCACGGAGCACCGTCGTCGTCCTCGGTGCGCGCGTGTACGCCGAGGGCACGGCGGCCGCCCTCGTCGGGAGCGGCGACCCGTATCTGGATCTGGAGGGCGCCGCGTTCGGACAGGACCAGCGGGGAGGAGAGCGTCAGCTCCTCGACCGAACCGCAGCCCGCCTCGTCGGCGGCACGGACGGCCATCTCCAGCAGGGCCGTGCCCGGAACCAGCACGGCACCCTGGACGACATGGTCCGCGAGCCACGGATGCGACCGCGTCGACAGGCGTCCGGTGAGGACCACCCCGTCCGCGCCGTCGGCGCCGGCGAGTTCGACGGCCGCGCCGAGCAGCGGGTGGCCGGCGGCGCCGAGACCCGCGAAGCGCACGTCACCGGCGAGCGGGAGCGTGGCCTCGGGCCAGTAGCGCTGCTTCTGGAAGGCGTAGGTCGGCAGGTCGACGGGGCGGGCGCCCACGAGGAAGCCGGACCAGTCGACGTCCACGCCGACGGTGTGGAGCCGGCCGAGGGCGCTCAGCGCCGAGCCCGTCTCCTGGCGGTCCTTGCGCAGGAGCGGGACGAGGACGGCGTCCTCACCGGCGCTCTCGCGCGCCATGCCGCTGAGCACCCCGTCGGGACCCAGCTCCACGAACCGTGTGACGCCCTCTTCCGCGAGGGCCCGGACACCGTCGTCGAACCGGACGGCCTCGCGGACGTGGGCGACCCAGTACTCGGGCTCCTCCACCTGTCCCGCTTCGGCGAGCGTGCCGGTGACGTTCGAGACCAGCGGGATCCTCGGCGCGGCGAAGGACAGCCCCTCCACCACCTCGCGGAACGCGTGGAGCATCGGCTCCATCAGCGGGGAGTGGAAGGCGTGCGAGACGCGCAGCCGGCTGACCCGGCGGCCGAGCTCCCGGAAGACCTCGGCGACCGTCTCGACGGACGCTTCGGAGCCCGAGACGACCACCGAGGACGGGCCGTTGACGGCGGCGATGGACAGCTCGCCGGTCAGGTGCGGCAGTACCTCGGCGCACGTGGCCTCGACCGCCGCCATGGCGCCGCCCTCGGGAAGCGCCTGCATCAGGCGGCCCCGGGCGGCGACGAGCGCGGCGGCGTCGGCGAGGGTGAGCACCCCGGCCACGTGCGCCGCGGCGACCTCACCGATGGAGTGACCGGCCACGAACTCCGGCCGCACGCCCCACGACTCGACAAGACGGAACAGCGCCACCTCCACGGCGAACAGGCCCGGCTGGGCGTAGGCCGTGCGGTTCAGGAGTTCGGCGTCCTCGCCCCACGCGACCTCACGGAGCGGGCGGTCCAGGTGCTCGTCCAGCTCGGCGCATACCGCGTCGAAGGCCTCGGCGAAGACGGGGAACCGTTCGTACAGGTCACGCCCCATACCGAGCCGCTGGGAGCCCTGCCCGGAGAAGAGGAAGGCGGTGCGACCGTTCCCGGCCACGCCTTCCACGACGGCGGCGTCGGGAGTCCCGGTGGCCAGCGCGCGAAGGGACGTCAGTGCCGTTTCCAGGTCGGCGCCCAGGACCACCGCGCGGTGGTCGAAGAGGGTGCGCTGCGTGGCCAGGGAGAGCGCCACGTCCCGTACGTCCGCCGGCGCGTCGGTGAGGAAGTCGGCCAGGCGGGCGGCCTGGGCGCGCAGTGCCTCCTCGGTACGAGCCGACAGGACCCACGGCTGGACACCGGACGGTGCCTCCGTCCCGTCTGCCTCTTCCGGGCCCGACTCGGTGACCGGCTCGGGCTGTTCGAGGATGACGTGGGCGTTGGTGCCGCTGATCCCGAACGAGGACACACCGGCCCGGCGCACCCGCTCCTCCCCCGGCCACACACGCTCACCCGTCAGCAGCTCCACAGCACCGGCCGACCAGTCGACGTGCGACGACGGAGCATCCACGTGCAGCGTGCGCGGCAGCCTCCCGTGACGCATCGCCATCACCATCTTGATGACACCCGCGACACCGGCCGCGGCCTGCGTGTGCCCGATGTTGGACTTGACGGAGCCGAGCAGCAACGGCCGGCCCTCGTCCCGGCCCTGCCCGTACGTCGCCAGGAGTGCCTGCGCCTCGATCGGGTCACCCAGCGTCGTCCCCGTACCGTGGGCCTCCACGACGTCCACATCTCCGGCCGACAGACCACCGCTGGCCAGAGCCTGACGGATCACCCGCTGCTGGGAGGGACCGTTCGGCGCCGTCAGACCGTTCGACGCACCATCCTGGTTCACCGCCGAACCACGCACCACCGCCAGCACACGATGACCGTTGCGCCGGGCATCCGACAGACGCTCCAGCACCACCATCCCCACACCCTCGGACCAGCCCACACCATCAGCCGAGTCCGCGAACGAACGGCACCGCCCGTCCGCCGACAGACCACCCTGCCGTGAGAACTCCACGAACGTCGTCGGCGTCGACATCACCGTCACACCACCGGCAACCGCCAGCGAGCACTCACCCGAACGCAACGCCTGCGCCGCCCAGTGCAACGCCACCAACGACGACGAACACGCCGTGTCCACCGTCACCGCCGGCCCCTCGAACCCGAACGTGTACGAGACACGGCCCGAGGCCACGCTTCCGGCACTGCCGCTGCCCTGGTACCCCTCGTACTCCGGGGAGGCCAGCAGGTTGGCGTAGTCGTGGTACATGACGCCGGCGAAGACACCGGTCTGGCTGCCGCGCAGGGAGACCGGGTCGATGCCCGACCGCTCGATCGCCTCCCACGTCGTCTCCAACAGCAGACGCTGCTGCGCGTCCGTGGAGACGGCCTCACGCGGGCTCATCCCGAAGAACTCCGGGTCGAACTCGGGCGCGTCGTGCAGGAAACCACCGGAGCGCGTGTAGGAGGTACCCGGCACAGCGCGGTCGGGGTTGTAGAGCGCGTCGACGTCCCAGCCTCGGTCCGAGGGGAAGTCCGAGACCGTGTCGACGCCTTCGGAGACGACGGTCCAGAGGTCCTCGGGTGAGGAGACACCACCGGGGTAGCGGCAGGCCATGCCCACGATCACGATCGGGTCCTCGGCCACCGACGGCAGCGCCGACACCGGCACCACCTCCGCCGGCTCCACCCCACCGAACAACTCCTCCAGCAGATACCCCACCAACGCGTTGACCGTCGGATAGTCGAACACCACCGTCGCCGGCAACCGCAACCCCGTCGACTTCCCCAACCGGTTCCGCAACTCCACCGCGGTCAACGAATCAAAACCCAGATCCTGAAACGCACGCCCCGGATCCACCGACTGCACACCCGCATGCCCCAACACCACAGCGACCTGACCACGCACCAGATCCAGCAACACCTCACGACGCTCATCCCCACCCAACGCCCCAAGACGCTGCACCAGACCCGCCGCCGCCACCGAACCACCCGCAGCCGCACGACGACCACGCCGCCGCACCAGACCACGGAAGAGGGCCGGTACGTCCTCCTCACCCCGCAGAGCGGCCAGGTCGAGGCGGACGGGGAGGACGACCGGCTCACCGGAGGCCAGGGCCGCGTCGAAGAGGGCGGTCCCCTGCTCGGCCTCGACCGGCGGCAGACCGGACCGGGCCATACGACGCCGGTCCGTCTCCGACAGCCCCCGCGTCATCCCCGCGTCCCGCGCCCACGGACCCCACACCAGCGACACACCGGGAAGACCCAGAGCACGCCGGTACTCCACCAGCGCGTCCAGGAACACATTCCCCGCCGCGTACGCACCCTGCCCCGCACTCCCGAACGTCCCCGCCACCGACGAGAACACCACGAACGCCTCAAGATCAAGACCACGCGTCGCCTCGTGCAGGTTCCACGCCGCGTCCACCTTCGGACGCAGGACCGCAGCAACCCGCTCCGCCGTCAGCGACTCGGCCATGCCGTCGTCCAGGACGCCCGCCGCGTGCACGACGGCGCGCACCGGGCGGTCGGCCGGTACTCCGGCCAGCAGGGCGTCGAGTGCGGTGCGGTCGGCCAGGTCGCAGGCGGCGACCGCCACCCGGGCGCCGAGGCCGGTCAGCTCCGCGGTGAAGGCGTCGACGCCCTCGGCGGCAGCCCCGCTCCGGCTCACCAGCAGCAGGTCCCGCACCCCGCGCTCGACCACCAGGTGCCGGGCGACGATCCGCCCCAGCCCACCTGTGCCACCGGTCAGCAGCACGGTGCCGGAGCCGAGACCGGCCGATGATTCCGCGGCCTCCTCTCCCCCGGCGTCCGGCGTCGTGCGGACCAGGCGCGGGACGCACACCTCGCCGTCCAGCACGGCGGTCTCCTGTTCGTCCACGGCGAGGGCCGCGAACAGCCGCTCCGCGTCCGTAACCGCCGGGAGGTCCAGCAGGCCGAAGCGGCCGGGGTGTTCCAACGCCACGGAACGCACCAGACCGCGTACGGGCGCGCTGGTCAGAGTGGAGGCGGGCTCCGTCACGTGACCGCCTCGCGTGATGAAGACCAGACGGGAGCCGGCGAACCGCTCCTGCGCCAGCCACTCCTTGACCAGGGCGAGCGCCCAGGCGGCCGAGGCGTGCGCGGAGCCCACGACGCCCTCGGTGTCCGGGGCGGGCGGAACGGCGACCACGACGGTCTCCGGCACCGCTTCGGCCGCGGCCAGCTCCTCCAGGTCGGCGTGGACAGCTGCGTCGTCGCCCGCAAGATCGGCGAGGCCCTCGCCGAGGAGGGCGACGGAACCTGTTGCGGTGGTGGCGCGCGTGCCCAGGGCCGGGACCCACTCCACGCGGTACAGCGGTTCGGCGGTGTCGGCTGCGGCGGCAGCGCGGACGGTGAGGGAGCCGACCGAGGCGACGGGTGCTCCGGTCGGGTCGGCCACGTGCACGGCCAGCGTGTCGTCACCGGTCCGCGTCAGCCGGGTCCGCAGGACGGAGGCGCCGGACGCGTGCAGGGTGGCGTTCTCCCAGACGAAGGGCACTCCGCCGGGCGCGTCGCCGCCGCCGAAGGCGAAGGAGGCGTGCAGGGCGGCGTCGAAGAGGGCCGGGTGCAGGCCGAAGGCGGTGGCGTCGACACCGTCGGGCAGGGCGACCTCGGCGAACACCTCGTCGTCCCGGCGCCAGGCGGCCCGCAGCCCTTGGAAGACGGGGCCGTAGCGCAGTCCGGCCTCGGCCAGGCTCTCGTAGCAGTCGGTCACGTCGACCGGCACGGCATCCCGTGGGGGCCATACGGAGGCGTCGAAGCCTTCGGCCGCCGGAGTCGCATCGGTGGCCTCCGGGGCAAGTACGCCCTGGGCGTGCAGGCTCCAGGGCTGCCGTTCGTCGCCGTCGTCCCGGGAGTGGATCGCCACGGTGCGGCGGCCGGATTCGTCGGGTTCGCCGACGCCCACCTGAACGCGCACGGCGCCGCGCTCGGGCAGCACCAGCGGCGCGGACAGGGCCAGCTCCTCGACGGTCTCGCAGCCCGCCTCGTCGGCGGCGCGGACAGCCATCTCCAGCAGCGCCGTGCCCGGCACCAGCACGGCACCCTGGACGACGTGGTCGGCGAGCCACGGGTGCGACCGCGTCGACAGGCGTCCGGTGAGGATCAGACCATCGGCGCCGGCCAGCTCCACGGCCGCGCCGAGCAGCGGGTGCCTGGCCGCGCCGAGTCCGGCGAGGCGGATGTCCCCGGCCCCGGTGGTCGTTCCGGTGGGCCAGTAGTGCTCGTGCTGGAACGCGTACGTGGGCAGGTCGACCGCCCGGCCGCCCGTGCCGTCGAGGACGGCGCCCCAGCCGGCGGAGACGCCCCGCACGTGCAGTTCGGCGAGGGCGCTCAGGGCGACGGCCACTTCCTCGCGGTCCTTGCGCAGGAGCGGGACGAGGACGGCGTCCTCACCGGCGCTCTCGCGCGCCATGCCGCTGAGCACCCCGTCGGGCCCCAGCTCCACGAACCGCGCGACACCCTCCGCCGCCAGAGTCCGGACACCGTCGTCGAACCGGACGGCCTCACGGACATGCCGCACCCAGTAGCCAGCCGTGGTCAGTTCGCCCGGCTCGGCAACCCTGCCCGAGACGTTCGAGACGACCGGCAGGCACGGCTCGGCGAACGACAGGTCCCGCAGGACCTCGTGGAACGCGTCGAGCATGGGCTCCATCAGCGGCGAGTGGAAGGCGTGCGACACCCGCAGACGGCTGACCCGGCGCCCCAGCTCACGGAACGCCTCCGCCACCGTCTCCACGGCTTCCTCGACGCCCGAGACGACCACCGACGACGGACCGTTTACGGCAGCGACCGACACACCCTCGACAGAGTCCAGGTGCGGCAGCACCTCCGCCTCGCTCGCCTCCACAGCCACCATCGCGCCACCCACCGGCAACGCCTGCATCAACCGCCCACGAGCAGCCACCAGTGCACACGCGTCCGCCAGCGAGAACACACCCGCCACATGCGCGGCCGCCACCTCACCGATCGAATGACCGGCAACGAACTCCGGCCGCACACCCCACGACTCGACGAGCCGGAACAACGCCACCTCGACCGCGAAGAGACCCGCCTGCGCGTACGCCGTCCCGTCCAGTACCGACGCGTCGTCGCCCCACACCACCTCACGCAGCGAACGCTCCAAGTGCGCGTCCAGCCCCGCGCACACCGCGTCGAACGCCTCCGCGAACACCGGGAAACGCTCGTACAGACCACGCCCCATCCCCAGCCGCTGCGACCCCTGCCCCGAGAACAGGAACGCGGTGCGGCCGGGCTCGACGGCGCCGAGGACGACGGCGGGATCCGGCTCACCGACGCATACGGCCGCGAGGCCACGGACGGCGGTCTCGCGGTCGTCCGTCAGGACCACGGCACGGTGGTCGAAGAGGGAACGCTGGGTGGCCAGGGAGAGCGCCAGGTCCACGGGGCGCAGGCCGGGGTGGCCCTCGACCTGGGCCAGCAGCCGGGCGGCCTGGGCGCGCAGCGCCTCCTCGGTACGGCCCGACAGGACCCACGGCACGATGCCGGGGGCGAGGGCGGCGATCCCGTCCCCGCCGGTCTCGGGTTCCGTGACCGGCTCGGGCTGTTCGAGGATGACGTGGGCGTTGGTGCCGCTGATCCCGAACGAGGACACACCGGCCCGGCGCACCCGCTCCTCCGCCGGCCACACACGCTCACCCGTCAGCAGCTCCACAGCACCGGCCGACCAGTCGACGTGCGACGACGGAGCATCCACGTGCAGCGTGCGCGGCAGCCTCCCGTGACGCATCGCCATCACCATCTTGATGACACCCGCGACACCCGCCGCGGCCTGCGTGTGCCCCAGGTTCGACTTCACCGAACCGAGCCAGAGCGGCTTGCCCTCCTCACGCTCCTGGCCGTACGTGGCCAGGAGTGCCTGCGCCTCGATCGGGTCACCCAGCGTCGTCCCGGTGCCGTGGGCCTCCACGACGTCCACATCTCCGGCCGACAGACCACCGCTGGCCAGAGCCTGACGGATCACCCGCTGCTGGGAGGGACCGTTCGGCGCCGTCAGACCGTTCGACGCACCATCCTGGTTCACCGCCGAACCACGCACCACCGCCAGCACGCGATGACCGTTGCGCCGGGCATCCGACAGACGCTCCAGCACCACCATCCCCACACCCTCGGACCAGCCCACACCATCAGCCGAGTCCGCGAACGAACGGCACCGCCCGTCCGCCGACAGACCACCCTGCCGTGAGAACTCCACGAACGTCGTCGGCGTCGACATCACCGTCACACCACCGGCAACCGCCAGCGAGCACTCACCCGAACGCAACGCCTGCGCGGCCCAGTGCAACGCCACCAACGACGACGAACACGCCGTGTCCACCGTCACCGCCGGCCCCTCGAACCCGAACGTGTACGAGACACGGCCGGACGCGATGCTGGGTGCGCTGCCGTTGCTGCGGAAGCCCTCGTACCGCTCGTCGGCGAGCATGTTGCCGTAGTCGTTGTACATGACACCGGCGAAGACGCCCGTCTGGCTGCCGCGCAGGGAGACCGGGTCGATGCCCGACCGCTCGATCGCCTCCCACGTCGTCTCCAACAGCAGACGCTGCTGGGAATCGGTCGCCACCGCCTCGCGCGGGCTCATCCCGAAGAACTCGGAGTCGAAGGCTCCGGCCTCGTGCAGGAAGCCACCGGCCTTGGTGTAGGTGGTGCCGGACGCGTCCCGGTCGGGATTGTAGAGCGCGTCGGTGTCCCAGCCCCGGTTGCCCGGGAAGTCGGAAACGGTGTCGACGCCTTCGGAGACGACGGTCCAGAGGTCCTCGGGTGAGGAAACACCACCCGGGTAGCGGCAGGCCATGCCCACGATCACGATCGGGTCCTCGGCCAGCGACGGCAGCGCCGACACCGGCACCACCTCCGCCGGCTCCACCCCACCGAACAACTCCTCCAGCAGATACCCCACCAACGCGTTGACCGTCGGATAGTCGAACACCACCGTCGCCGGCAACCGCAACCCCGTCGACTTCCCCAACCGGTTCCGCAACTCCACCGCGGTCAACGAATCAAAACCCAGATCCTGAAACGCACGCCCCGGATCCACCGACTGCACACCCGCATGCCCCAACACCACAGCGACCTGACCACGCACCAGATCCAGCAACACCTCACGACGCTCATCCCCACCCAACGCCCCAAGACGCTGCACCAGACCCGCCGCCGCCACCGAACCACCCGCAGCCGCACGACGACCACGCCGCCGCACCAGACCGAGCATCATCGGGTGCAGGTCACCCTGCCCACGCAGGGCGGCCAGGTCGAGGCGGACAGGGAGGACGACCGGCTCACCGGAGGCCAGGGCCGCGTCGAAGAGGGCGGCCCCCTGCTCGGCGGTCAGCTCGGGCATGCCTGCGCGGGCGACGCGCTGCCGGCTGGTCCCGGAGAGGGTGCCGATCATGCCGGCGTCCTGGGTCCACGGGCCCCAGGCGAGCGAGGCCGCGGGCAGGCCGAGGCTGCGGCGGTGGCGTACCAGGGCGTCGAGGAAGGTGTTGCCGGCCGCGTAGTTGGCCTGGCCGGGGCCGCCGAGGATGCCGGACATCGAGGAGAAGACGACGAAGGCTTCGAGGTCGAGGGCGCGGGTGGCCTCGTGCAGGTTCCACGCGGCGTCCGCCTTCGGGCGCAGCACGCGGGCCATGCGCTCGGCCGTGAGCGATTCCACCGTGCCGTCGTCCAGCACCCCGGCCGAGTGGACGACCGCGCGCACCGGGTGGCGGGCGACCAGGTCCGCGACGGCGGCGGGGTCGGAGACGTCGCACGCCTCGACGGTCACGTGCGCACCGGCCTGGGACAGTTCGGCGACCAGTTGCTCGGCGCCGTCCGCTGCGGCCCCGCTGCGGCTCACCAGCAACAGGTCCCGCACCCCGCGCTCGACCACCAGGTGCCGGGCGACGATCCGCCCCAGCCCACCCGTACCACCGGTCAGCAGCACGGTGCCGTCGAGGCTGTCCCAGCGCGGGCCCGTCGTGGTGCCGGCGGCGATCCGGGCCAGTCGCGGAGTGAGCACCTCGCCGTCGCGTGCGGCGGTCTCCGGCTCGCCCGTGGCGACGGCGGCCAGCACGGTCGCGGCGTCGGTGCCGCGTCCCGCCTCCATCAGGCCGAAGCGGCCGGGGTGCTCGGAGACGGCGGAGCGCACCAGGCCCCGGAGCGCCGAGTCGGCCAGATCGCCGCCGTCGACGGCGTCCGAGGTGACGAAGACCAGGCGGGAGTCGGTGAACCGCTCCTGCGCCAGCCACTCCCGCACCAGCTCCAGGCCCCGGGCGGCCAGGGCGTGGACGGCGTCCACCACCGCCTCGGGCCGCGTCGCGGCGTCGGGACGCACCCGGGCCAGCACTGTCGCCGGTACCTCTTCGGCGGCGGCCAGGGCTGCCAGGTCGGGGAAGGCCACGAACCCGCCGTCCGACAGCCCTTCGGCCCGGAGGACTCCCGCGAGGGCCGTGGGCGCGTCGGAATCCCCGAGGACGCCGACCGGACCGGTGTCGGCCGCGTCACCAGGTGTCCCGGTCCGGAGCCAGTCCACCCGGAAGAGCGCGTCACGGGTCAGGGCATCGACACCGGTGGCGTCGGGCGCGACCGGGCGGAGCACCAGGTTCTCGACGCTGGCGACGGGCGCACCGGTGGGGTCGGCCACGGCGACCGTCACGGTCTCGTCGCCGGTCCGGGTCATCCGGACCCGGACCTCCCGGGCGCCGGTGGCGTGCAGGCAAACCCCTTCCCAGGAGAACGGAACCACCCCGCGCGCGAGACCACCCAGGGCCGAGACGTGCAAGGAGGCGTCGAGCAGCGCCGGGTGCAGGCCGAAGCCGGCGGCGTCGCGCTCGGCGGAGTCGGGCAGGGCGACCTCGGCGAAGACGTCGTCGCCCCGCCGCCAGGCGGCCCGCAGGCCCTGGAAGAGCGGCCCGTACCGGTAGCCGCCCTCGGCCATGCGCTCGTACAGGCCGGTGAGGTCGAGGGGTTCGGCGTCGGCGGGGGGCCACACCGCGGTGTCGAACTCCACGGTGCGCTCCCCGGGAGCGAGGACACCGGTGGCGTGCTCGGTCCAGGGCTGGTCGTCGGCGCCCTCGGCGCGGGAGCGGGCGGCGAGGACGCGGCGGCCCGCGGCGTCGGCGGGGCCCACGTGCAGGTGGAGCTGGACGCCGCCCTGCTCGGGCAGAACGAGCGGGGCGGCGAGGGTCAGTTCCTCGACGCGGTCGCAGCCGACCTCGTCGCCGGCGCGGACCGCGAGTTCCACGAAGGCCGTGCCGGGCAGCAGCGCGTTGCCCATGACGACGTGCTCGCCGAGCCAGGGGTGGGTGCGCAGGGACAGCCGGGTGGTGAGCAGCAGGCCGCCGGAGTCGGAGAGTTCGACGGCGGCGCTGAGCAGGGGGTGCCCGGCGGCGCGCAGTCCGGCGGACTCCACGTCACCGGCGGGCATGAGGGCGGGCACGGGCCAGTAGTGCTCGTGCTGGAAGGCGTACGTGGGCAGGTCGGTGAGGCGGGCGCCGGTCCCGGCGAGGACGGCGGTCCAGTCGACGGGCGCACCGGTGGCGTGGAGGCGGCCCAGCGCGCTGAGCGCGGTGATCTCCTCGTCGCGGTCCTTGCGCAGGAGCGGGACGAGAACGGCGTCCTCACCGGCACCGGCCCGCGCCATGCCACTGAGCACCCCGTCGGGCCCCAGCTCCACGAACCGCGCGACACCCTCCGCCGCCAAGGCCCGGACACCGTCGTCGAACCGGACGGTCTCGCGGACGTGCCGCACCCAGTAGTCAGGTGTGGTCAGTTCACCGGACTCCGCGATCCGGCCCGAGACGTTCGAGACGACGGGCAGCGACGGCTCCGCGTACGACAGACCGGCCAGGACCTCTCGGAAGTCACCGAGCATGGGCTCCATCAGCGGCGAGTGGAAGGCGTGCGACACCCGCAGACGGCTGACCCGGCGCCCCAGCTCACGGAACACCTCCGCCACCGCCTCCACGGCTTCCTCGACGCCCGAGACGACCACCGACGACGGACCGTTGACGGCAGCGACCGACACGCCCACGACGGACTCCAGGTGCGGCAGCACCTCCGCCTCGGACGCCTCCACAGCCACCATCGCGCCACCCACCGGCAACGCCTGCATCAACCGCCCACGAGCAGCCACCAGAGCACACGCGTCCGCCAGCGAGAACACACCCGCCACATGCGCGGCCGCCACCTCACCGATCGAATGACCGGCAACGAACTCCGGACGCACACCCCACGACTCGACAAGACGGAACAACGCCACCTCGACCGCGAAGAGACCCGCCTGCGCGTACGCCGTCCCGTCCAGAACCGACGCGTCGTCGCCCCACACCACCTCACGCAGCGAACGCTCCAAGTGCGCGTCCAGCCCCGCGCACACCGCGTCGAACGCCTCCGCGAACACCGGGAAACGCTCGTACAGACCACGCCCCATCCCCAGTCGCTGCGACCCCTGCCCCGAGAACAGGAACGCGGTGGAGGCGCTGCGGACGGAGTCCTCCAGGACCGCGGGGTGGGGTTCGTCGGCGGCGAGGGCGGTGAGGGCCGCTTCGGTGGTTCCGGGGTCGGTGGCGAGGACGACCGCTCGGTGCGGGAGCGGGGCGCGGCTGGTGGCGAGGGAGAGGGCGATGTCCACCGGGCGCGGGGAGTCGGGGCCGGTACGGTCGGTGAGGTGGGCCAGGAGTCGTGCCGCCTGGGCGCGCAGCGCGGTCTGCGAGCGGGCGGAGAGGAGCCAGGGGGTGACGGCCGGGTCGGTGGCCGTCACCGGTTCGGCGGGGGTGGCGTCCTGAGGGGTGTCCTCGGCCGCGGCGAGTTCGGGGGTGGCCTGTTCGAGCAGGACGTGGGCGTTGGTGCCGCTGATGCCGAAGGCGGAGACGCCGGCCCGGCGGGGGCGCTCGGCGTCGGGCCAGTCGACGGCCTCGGTGAGGAGTTCGACGGCGCCCGCCGTCCAGTCGACGTGCGGGGTGGGGGTGTCGACGTGGAGGGTGGCGGGCAGCAGGCCGTGGCGGATGGCCATGACCATCTTGATGACGCCGGCGACACCGGCGGCGGCCTGGGCGTGGCCGATGTTCGACTTGATGCCGCCCAGCCGCAGCGGGCGGTCCTCCGGGCGGTTCTGGCCGTACGTGGCGAGGAGGGCCTGGGCCTCGATGGGGTCGCCCAGGGTGGTGCCGGTGCCGTGCGCCTCGACGGCGTCGACCTGGTCGGCGGCGAGGCGGGCGTCGGCGAGCGCGGCCTCGATGACGCGGCGCTGGGAGGGCCCGTTGGGCGCGGTGAGGCGGCTGCTGGCACCGTCCTGGTTGACGGCGGTGCCGCGGACGACGGCGAGGACGGGGTGGCCGTTGCGGCGGGCGTCGGAGAGCCGCTCGACGAGCAGCACGCCGACGCCTTCGCCCCAGGAGGTGCCGTCGGCGGCTTCGGCGAAGGGCTTGCAGCGGCCGTCGGTGGCGAGGCCGCGCTGGCGGGAGAACTCGGTGAAGAGTTCGGTGGTCGGCATCATGGCGACGCCGCCGGCGAGGGCGAGGGAGCACTCGCCCGCGCGCAGGGCGCGGACCGCGAGGTGCAGGGCGACCAGGGACGAGGAGCAGGCGGTGTCGACGGTGACCGCCGGGCCCTCCAGGCCGAGAGTGTAGGAGATCCGGCCGGAGAGGACGCTCATGGCGCCGCCGGTGAGGTTGTGGCCCTCGGTCTCCTCGGCGGTGCGGGCCAGGGAGCCGTAGTTGGTGTCGGCCCCGCCGACGAAGACGCCGGTGTCGGTGTTGCGCAGGGAGGCGGGGCTGATGCGGGCGCGCTCGACGGCCTCCCAGGCGGTTTCCAGGAGCAGGCGCTGCTGGGGGTCCATGGCGAGGGCTTCGCGCGGGGCGATGCCGAACAGGTCCGCGTCGAAGTCGGCGGCACCTTCGAGGAAGCCACCCTCACGCACATAGCTCTTGCCGGGGGTGCCCGGGTCCGGGTCGTAGAGGCCGTCCAGGTCCCAGCCACGGTCCACGGGGAGGGGGCCGATGGCGTCGGTGCCCTCGGCGACCAGCTGCCACAGGTCCTCCGGGGAGCGGACACCGCCGGGGAACCGGCAGGCCATGCCGATGACGGCGATGGGCTCGCTCTCCCGGGCCTCGACCGACTCCAGCCGCTGCCGGGTGCGGCGAAGGTCGGTGGTGACCTTCTTGAGGTAGTCGCGGAGTTTGGCTTCGGAGCTTGCCATGGGGTGGATCCTCTGAATTCGGGAAGGACGCGGTGGCCGGGACGGGGGGCGGGAGCGGTGGCCGCCGACGCGCTCGTGGACGCGCCGGCGGCCAGGCGCCGTCAGGCGAGCCCGAGTTCGTTGTCGATGAGGTCGAACATCTCGTCGTCCGTGGTGGTGTCGAGGTCGGAGTCGTCGTCGGGCTCTTCGGCGTCCCGGGAGGTGGCGTCGAGCTTCCACCCGAGGGCCTTGAGTCGCTGCGCCAGGCGGGCGCGGTCCTGGTCGTCGAGGGCGGCGCCGCCGACGGCGGCCTCCAGGGCGGCCAGTTCCGCGAAGACGGGCTGGCCGGATTCGCCGTTGGCTGTGCCGAGTTCGGCCTGGAGGTGGCGTACGAGGGCGGCCGGGTCCGGGTGGTCGAAGATCAGGGTGGTGGGCAGGGAGAGCCCGGTGTCGGCGTTGAGCCGGTTGCGGAGTTCGACCGCGGTCAGCGAGGACATCCCGAGGTCGAGGAAGCCGCGGTCCGCGTCGAGGGACGCGGCGGAGGCGTGGCCGAGGACGGCGGCGAGGTGGCCGAGGACCGTACGGTGCAGCAGCGCCCGCTGCTGGGGGCCGCTGAGGCCGGCCAGCCGCTCGCGGAGGTCCGCCGGAGCGCCGGTGGCCGCGTCGGGCCCGGAGTCGGCGGCGCGCCGTACGGTCGGGCGGGCCAGGGCCCGTAGCAGCTGGGGCACCTCGTCGGCGCGCAGGGTGCGGGTGTCGAGCCGTACGGGGACGAGGTGGGCGGTGTCCAGGGCGGTGCTCGCGTCGAGGAGGGCGAGCCCCTGTCCGGCGGTGAGGGGCCGGATGCCGGAGCGTTCCAGGCGGGCGAGACCGGTGGTGTCGAGGGCGCCGGTCAGGTCGCTGCGGTCCTCCCAGAGGCCCCAGGCCAGGGAGTGCGCGGGCAGGCCGCTCGCCCGGCGGTGCTGCGCGAGGGCGTCGAGGAAGGCGTTGGCGGCCGCGTAGTTGGCCTGGCCGGGGCCACCGGCGACGCCCGCGTAGGAGGAGAACATCACGAACGCGGTGAGTTTGGTGTCGCGGGTGAGTTCGTGGAGGTGCCAGGCGGCATCGGCCTTGGGGCGCAGGACGTGGGCGACGCGGTCGGGGGTGAGGCCGTCCAGTGTGCTGTCGTCCAGGACGCCGGCCGTGTGGACGACGGCGGTCAGGGGGTGCTCGGCCGGTACGGCGTCGAGGGCGCCGGCCAGTTGCTCGCGGTCGGCGACGTCGCAGGCGACGATCTCGGCCTCGGCGCCGAGCGCGGCGAGTTCCTCGCGCAGGGCCGCCGCGCCGGGGGCGTCGGGCCCGCGACGGCTGGTGAGCAGCAGGTGGCGTACGCCGTGGCGGGTGACGAGGTGACGGGCGACGAGGGCGCCGAGGGTGCCGGTTCCGCCCGTGATCAGCACGGTGCCGGCTCCGGTTCCCTCGCCCCACGGAGCGGTGGCGGTGGGCGCGGGGGCGCCCTCCGGGTGGCCGGCGGGGACGAGGCGCGGCACGGTGACGGTGCCGGCCCGTACGGCGAGCTGGTGCTCGCCGGTGCGCCCGGCCGCCGCGGCGGCGGCGATCAGGGTGTCCGCGGCGCTGTCCTCGTCGGTGCCGCCGGGGGCGGGGTCGAGGTCGGCCAGGAGGAAGCGTCCGGGGTGCTCGGTCTGGGCGGAGCGCAGCAGGCCCCAGGCGGTGGCGTCGGCGAGGCCGGGAACGGTGTCGTCCGGGCCGGTGGCGACGGCGCCCTCGGTGACCAGGAGGAGCCGGGCGTCGGCGAGGCGCGGCTCCCGGAGCCAGGCGGTGGACAGCTCCAGGGCACGGGTCGCGGAGGTGTGCGCGGCCCTCGTCGGGTCCTCGCCGCTGTCGCGGCCGTGGAAAGCGACGACCAGGGCGGGAGGTGCGGCCTCGTCGTTGTCGAGGGCGGTGGTGAGGGCGGCCAGGTCGGGGTGGAGCTGAACGGTGGCGCCGCTGCGTTCGAGGGCGGCGGCGAGCCGTCCGGGGGCACCGATGACGGCCCACGGGCCGTGTGGTTCCGGGCTGGCGGAGGAGGTGCTGTCGGTCCACGGGAGCCAGGCGACCCGGTACGGGGCCTCAGGGCCGGCGGTGGCGGGGAGCCGGTCGGGGCCGGCCGGGCGGGTCACGGCGGTGCCGGTGAGGACGAGGTCGCCTGCGGCGTCGCGGGCTTCGACGGTCCAGGTGGAGTCGTCTCCCGGGGTGAGGCGGACGCGGAGCCTGGTGGCACCGGTGGCGTGCACGGTGACGTCCCGCCAGGCGGCGGGCAGGACGGGTGCGGTGGCCTCCTCGGCGGTCGCGGCCAGGGCGAGCGGGGTCTGGAGCAGCGCCGGGTGGAGGCGGAAAAGCGCCGCCTCGGCGTGCGCGGTGTCGGGAAGTGCGACCTCGGCGAGGACGTCGGTGCCGGCACGCCACAGGGAGCGCACCGTGTCGAAGGGCGCGGCGAGGTCGAGACCGCGGTCCTCGGCGAGGGCGCGCGCGGGGGCAGGGTCCCCCGCGACCGCGTCGGCGGGCGGCCAGGGGCCGGAAGCCTGCGGGGTGGTGGTGGGCCGGTCGGTGAGGACACCGGTCGCGTTCCGCGTCCAGGGGGTGGTGGGCTCTCCCGCGTCGGCGGCGTGTGGCCTTGAGTGGACGGAGAACGGCCGGGAGTTGGTCTCGGGGGCGGAGACGGTGAGCTGGATCTCGACGCGCCCCTCCTCGGGCACGACGAGCGGGCTGTGCTCGTCGAGTGCGGCGACCACGGGCAGGCCGGTCTCGTCGCCGGCCCGGACCGCCCAGTCCAGCAGGGCGGTGGTGGGGAGGACGGCGACGCCGTGGGTCCGGTGGGCGTCCAGCCAGGGCTGGGTGGCGAGGGACAGGGAGCCGCTGAGGACGGCTCCGCCATCGGCCAGGCGGACGACGGTGTCGAGGCCGGCCGGGTCGCCCTGAGAGGTGCCGGCCTCCAGCCAGTACCGCCGGCGCTGGAAGGCGTAGGTCGGCAGGTCGACGGGGGTGCCGTGGGACACGGCGGGGCGCCAGTCGACGGGAACGCCTTCGACGTGGGCGGCGGCGAGGGCGGTCAGGACACGGGCGGGGCCGCCGTCGTCGCGGCGCAGCGAGCCGAGGGCCACCGCGTCGGCCCCGAGGGCGGCGACGGTGTCCTCGATGCCGACGGTGAGCACCGGGTGCGGGCCGCACTCCACGAAGACGTCGTGGCCCTGCTCGACGAGGGCCCGCAGGGACTCCTCCAGGCGGACGGTGCCGCGCAGGTTGCGGTGCCAGTAGTCTGCGCCGAGTCCGGTGCCGGGGTGCCAGTCCGCGGTGACGGTGGAGAAGAAGGGGATGTCGCCGTCGCGGGGCTCGATGCCGTCGAGGGCGGCGGGCAGGCTCTCGGCGAGCCGGTCGACGTGGGCCGAGTGGGAGGCGTAGTCGACGGGGACGCGGCGGGCGCGGACGCCCTGTTCCTCGCAGGCGGCGAGGAGCGTGTCGAGGCCACCGGTGTCGCCGGAGACCACCACGGAGGAGGGTCCGTTGACGGCGGCGACACAGACGCCGGGCAGGTCGGCGAGGAGGGCGGTCACCTCGTCGTGCGAGGCGGTGACGGCCACCATGCCGCCGTGTCCGGAGAGTTCGCGGGCGATGGCCCGGCTGCGGACCGCGACGATCCTGGCTGCGTCGGCGAGGGAGAGCACTCCGGCGACGGCCGCCGCGGCGATCTCGCCCTGGGAGTGGCCGAGGACGGCGGCCGGGCGCAGGCCGTGGGCGCGCCACACCTCGGCGAGGGCGACCATCACGGCCCAGGTGACGGGCTGGACGACGTCGACGCGGTCGAGGGTGGGGGCGCCCTCCTCCTGGCGCAGGACGGCGGTCAGGGACCAGTCGACGTACGGGGCGAGCGCCTCCTCGCAGGCGGCGACGCGGTCGGCGAAGGCCGGGCTGGCGTCGAGGAGTTCGGCGCCCATGCCGGCCCACTGGGAACCCTGTCCGGGGAAGACGAGGACGGTCCGGCGGTCGCGTCCGGCTCCCCGGCCGCCGGTCACCACGTGGGCGGCGGGGCTGCCCTCGGCGAGGGCGGCGAGGCCGGCGCGGAAGTCGCCGGTGGCGCTTCCGACGACGACGGCCCGCTTCTCCAGCTGGGCCCGGCGCGTGACCAGGGTGTGGGCGATGTCGGCGGGGTCGGTCCCGGGGTGGGCGTCGAGGTGGGCGAGGAGGGCCCTGGCCTGGCCGCGCAGGGCGGCCTCGCTGCGGGCGGACAGCACCCACGGCAGGGGCGCGGGGCCGGTCTCCGCCGCGTCGGCGCCGGTGGGCTCCGGCTCGCCGCCGTCCGGGCCGGCGGCGGGGGCCTCCTCCAGGATCACGTGGGCGTTGGTGCCGCTGATGCCGAAGGAGGAGACGGCGGCGCGGCGCGGGCGGGGGGCGGGGGGCTCGGGCCAGGCGGTGGCCTCGGTCAGCAGGCGCACGCCGGAGTCCGCCCAGTCGACGTGCGGGGTCGGCGCGCCGATGTGCAGGCTCTCGGGGAGCAGGCGGTGACGCAGGGCCAGCACCATCTTCATCACCCCGGCGACACCGGCCGCGGCCTGGGTGTGGCCGAGGTTGGACTTGACGGAGCCGAGGAGCAGCGGGTGGCCGCCGTCCCGGTCGCGGCCGTACGTGGCGAGGAGCGCCTGGGCCTCGATCGGGTCGCCGAGGCGGGTCCCTGTGCCGTGCGCCTCGACGGCGTCGACCTCGGCGGCGCCGACACCCGCGTCGGCGAGGGCCTGGCGGATCACCCGCTGCTGGGCGGGGCCGTTGGGGGCGCTGAGGCCGTTGCTGGCACCGTCCTGGTTGACGGCGGAGCCCCGGATCAGGGCGAGCACCTGGTGGCCGTTGCGGCGGGCGTCGGAGAGCCGCTCGACGAGGATCAGGCCGACGCCCTCGGAGAAGCCGGTGCCGTCGGCGGCCTCGGCGAAGGGCTTGCAGCGGCCGTCGGCGGCGAGGCCGCGCTGCCGGGAGAAGTCCACGATGATCTCGGGCGAGGACATGACGGTGACGCCGCCCGCCAGAGCCATGGTGCATTCGCCGCGTCGCAGGGCCTGGAGCGCCATGTGCAGCGCGACGAGGGAGGAGGAGCAGGCGGTGTCGACGGTGACGGCCGGGCCCTCCAGGCCGAGGGTGTAGGAGACGCGGCCGGAGACGATGCTGTTGGCGTTGCCGTTGTTGACGTATCCGGCGATCTCGTCGGGGACGTGGGTGACCCGCTTGAGGTAGTCGCTGGAGGAGAGGCCGGCGAAGACGCCGGTGCGGCTGCCGCGTACCGAGCGGGGGTCGATGCCGGCGTGTTCGAAGGTCTCCCAGGCCGTCTCCAGGAGCAGGCGCTGCTGCGGGTCCATGGCCAGCGCCTCACGAGGGGAGATGCCGAAGAAGTCGGCGTCGAAGTCGGCGGCGTCGTGGAGGAAGCCGCCCTCGCGGGTACGGGAACTGCCCTGGCCCTCGGGGACGGAGTCGTAGAGGCGGGCGAGGTCCCAGCCACGGTCGTCGGGGAAGGGCGCGACGGCGTCGGCGCCGTCGGCCAGCAGCCGCCACAGGTCCTCGGGCGAGTGGATGTCGCCGGGGAGGCGGCAGGCCATGCCGACGACGGCGAAGGGGTCGTCGTCGCGGGTCGCGGCGGGAGCCGGTGCGGGCGCGGCGGGGAGCGCGGCCGGGGTGCCGTCGGAGAGTTCGCCGTCGAGGTGGGCGGCGAGCGCGGCGACGGTCGGGTGGTCGAAGACGAGGGTGGCGGGCAGCCGCAGACCGGTGGCGGTGCTGAGGCGGTTGCGCAGTTCGACGGCGGTCAGCGAGTCGAAGCCGAGGTCTCGGAAGGCGCGGCCGGCGTGGAACGGCTCGGTGTCGTCGTGGCCGAGGACGGCGGCCGCGTGGGCACCGACCAGGTCGCGCAGGGTGCTGAGCCGGTCCTCGGCGGAGCGGCCGGCCAGGCGCGCGCGCAGGCCGTCGGTACCGGTCGCGGCGCCCGCGTCGGCGGTGCGCCGGGCCGGGCCCCGGTACAGGGAGCGCAGCAGGGGCGGGACCTCGTCGCCGGAGGCGCGCAGCTGCCCGGTCTCCAGGCGGACCGGCACCAGGTGGGGGCGCTGCTCGGCGAGGGCGGCGTCGAAGAGGGCCGTGCCGTCGGCGGCGGAGAGCGGCAGGACACCGGAGCGGCGCACCCGGGCGAGGTCGGTGTCGTCGAGCTGCCCGGTCAGGGCGCTGGTGTCGGCCCACAGGCCCCAGGAGAGGGAGGTGGTGGGCAGGCCGTCGGCGCGGCGCCGGTGGGCGAGGGCGTCGAGGTAGGTGTTGGCGGCGGCGTAGTTGGCCTGTCCGGCGTTGCCGAAGACGCCGGCGCCCGCGGAGAACAGGACCAGCTCCGCGAGGTCGAGGTCGCGGGTGAGGCGGTGCAGGTGGCGGGCGGCGTCGGCCTTCGGGGCGAGGACGGTGCGCAGCCGGTCGGGGGTGAGGGATTCGAGGACGCCGTCGTCGAGGACGCCCGCGGCGTGGACGACGGCGGTCAGCGGGTGCTCGGCGGGGACGGCGGCGAGCACCGCGGCGAGGGCGTCGGCGTCGGCCGCGTCGCAGGCGGCGAGGGTGACCTCGGCGCCCAGTTCCCGCAGCTCCGCGGCGAGTTCTCCGGCGCCGGGGGTGTCGGGGCCCCGGCGGCCGGTGAGGACGAGGTGGCGCATGCCGTGGCGGGTGACGAGGTGGCGGGCGAGGATGCCGCCGAGGACACCGGCGCCCCCGGTGACGAGGACGGTGCCCTCGGGGTCCCAGGCGCGCGGCAGGGTGAGCACGATCTTGCCGTAGTGCTTGGCCTGGGCCATGTGGCGGAAGGCTTCGCGGGCGTGCCGGACGTCCCAGGTGACGGTGGGCAGGGGCCGCAGGGCTCCGGAGGCGAAGAGTTCCGACAGGTCGCGGAACATCTCCTGGATGCGGTCCTCACCGGCCTCACGCAGTTCGTACGCCTGGTAGAGGGCGACGGCGGGGTGGTCACGGAGGACCTGCCCGGGGTCGCGGACATCGGTCTTGCCCATGTCGACGAGGCGTCCGCCGGGGGCGAGCAGCCGCAGGGAGGCATCGATGTAGTCGCCGGCCAGGGAGTTGAGGACGACGTCGACGCCGCGGCCGCCGCTGGTGGCGCGGAAGCGGTCCTCGAAGGCGAGGGTGCGGGAGGAGGCGAGGTGGGCGTCGTCCCAGCCGTCGGCGCGCAGCAGGGTGCGCTTGTGGTCGCCCGCGGTGCCGTAGACCTCGGCGCCCCAGTGGCGGGCGAGCTGGGCGGCGGCCATGCCGACACCGCCGGCGGCGGCGTGTACGAGGACGGACTCGCCGGAGTCGAGGTGGGCGAGGTCGCGCAGTCCGTAGTAGGCGGTGAGGAAGGCGACGGGGACGGAGGCGGCCTGCGCCCAGGTCCAGCCGTCGGGTACGGGGGCGAGCATGCGGGCGTCGGCGACGGCGCGGGGGGCGAAACCGCCGGAGACCAGGCCCATGACGCGGTCGCCCGGGGCGAAGCCGGTGACTTGCTCGCCCACGGCGGTGACCACGCCGGCCGCCTCGGCGCCGAGGAGCACGGCGGGGCCGGGGTACATGCCGAGGGTGTTGAGGACGTCGCGGAAGTTCAGTCCGGCGGCACGCACCTCGATCACCACCTCGCCGGCGGCGGGCTCCTCGGCCGTCCCGGGGGCGGCGACGAGGTCCAGCCGGTCGACGGACCCCTTCTCGGGGATGTCGAGGCGCCAGTTCCCTGTCCCCTCGGGCACGGTGAGGGTGTCGGAGGTGCGGGGGCGGACCAGGCGCGGCGCGTACGCGGCGCCCTCGCGGAGGGCGAGTTGGGGCTCACCGGCGGCGAGCGCGGCCGGCAGGGCGAGCCAGGAGTCGTCGTGGACGTCGAGGTCCACCAGGACGAGGCGGCCCGGGTGCTGGGACTGGGCGGAGCGCACCAGGCCCCAGACGGCGGCGCCGGGCAGGTCGTGGGCGGGGTCGGCGGGGCCGGTGGGGACGGCGCCGCGGGTGACGACGACCAGCGGGACGCCCTCGGTGGTCTCGTCGGCGAGCCAGCTCTGGACGGTGGCGAGCACGTCGCCGAGGACGGCGTCCGGGACGCCCGGCTCGGTGTCGGGCGCGGCGGCCGTGCCCGACGCGGCGGCCCCGGCGAACAGCAGGACTGCGCCCGGCCGGTGACCGGTGGCCTCGGTGTGCTCGGCCAGTCCGCCGGGGGTGGCGAAGGCGGGCAGCGCGGCTCCGCTGCCGTCGGGTGCGGTGACCGGGGCGGCCGGGGTGCCGAGGACGGCCCAGCCGGTGGCGGCGGGGACGGCGGCGGGCGGCGTGACCGGTGTCCAGTCGAGGCGGAACAGCCAGTCGCGGGCGGCGCGGGCGGACGGATCGAGGGTGTCCGGCGCGATCTCGCGTACGACCAGGGCGTCGATGGTGGCGACCGGGGCGCCGGTCGGGTCGGTGAGCTGGACGGAGATGGCGTCCTGCCCTGCCGGGGAGACGCGGACGCGCAGCGAGGTCGCTCCGGCGGCGTGCAGGCAGACCCCGCTCCAGGTGAACGGGACGACCGTGCGCCCGGCGCTGCCGGGGGCGAGGTGGGCGGCGTGCAGGGCGGCGTCGAGGAGCGCGGGGTGGATGCCGAACCGCCCGGCGTCGCCGCGGACCTCCTCGGGCAGGACGACCTCGGCGTACAGGTCCTCACCGCGGCTCCAGGTGGCGCGTACGCCCTGGAAGACGGGCCCGAACGCGTAGCCACGGGCGGCGAGCAGCTCGTAGAAGCCCTCGGCGGCGACGGCGGTGGCGCCGGGGGGCGGCCAGGCGGTGAACTCCTCGGGCCGGTCGACGGCGGGGGCGCCCGGCTCGGTGAGGGTGCCCTGGGCGCGGAGCGTCCAGAGTTCCTCGGTGGCGCCGTCGGGGCCGGTGGTGCGGGTGTGGACGGTGACGGGACGGCGGCCGGAGGCGTCGGGCTCGCCGACGCCGATCTGAACCTGTGCCTCGCCCCGTTCCCGGAGGACCACGGGGGCCTGGAGGGTCAGTTCCTCGATCCGGCCGCAGCCGAGGACGTCTCCGGCCCGGATCACGGACTCCACGAGCGCGGTTCCGGGGACGATCACGGTGCCGGACACCGCGTGGTCCGCCAGCCAGGGGTGGGTGCGCAGCGACCACCGTGCCGTGGCCACCAGGCCGTCACCGCCCGCCAGTTCGACGGAGGCACCGAGCAGGGGGTGGTCGGGCGAGTCGAGGCCGGCCGAGCTGACGTCACCGCCCAGCTCGGCGAAACGCGGCCAGTAGTGCTGCCGCTGGAAGGCATAGGTGGGGAGGTCGACGTGGCCGGGCCGGGTGCCCGCGTAGTGCGTCTCCCAGTCCACCCCGGCACCCAGCGCCCACGCCTCACCCAGCGACAGCGCGAACCGCTCCAGACCACCCTCGTCACGCCGCAGCGTGCCGACGACACCGGCCTGCACCCCCGCGTCCTCGATGGTCTCCTGCACCCCGGTCGCCACCACCGGATGCGCACTCACCTCCACGAACACCCGGAACCCGTCAGCCAGCAACGCACGCGTCCCCGCCTCGAACTCCACCGTCCCCCGCAGGTTCCCGTACCAGTACGCCGCGTCCAGACCAGCCGTGTCGATCACCCCACCGGACAACGTCGAATAGAACGGCACGTCACACGAACGCGGCGCCACCGGAGCCAGGAGCTCGGCCAGCTCCTCCTCGATGCGCTCCACATGGGCGGAGTGCGACGCGTAGTCCACCGCCACCCGACGCGCCCGCACACCCGACTCCTCACACACGGCCACGAACTCGTCCAACGCACCCGCATCACCCGACACCACCACCGACGACGGCCCGTTCACCGCCGCCACACCAATCCGCCCCTCCCAGCCCGCCAGCAGACCACGAACCTCCTCCACACCCCGCGCCACCGACACCATGCCGCCCAGACCCGACAACGCACGCAACGCACGCGACCGCAGCGCCACCACCCGCGCACCGTCCTCCAACGACAGACCACCCGCCACCACCGCAGCCGCGATCTCGCCCTGCGAATGACCGATCACCGCACCCGGCTCCACACCCTGAGCCCGCCACACCTCCGCCAACGACACCATCACCGCCCACAACACCGGCTGCACCACATCCACCCGCTCCAACGACGCGGCACCCTCCACACCGTTCAGCACATCCAGCAACGACCACCCGGTGAACGGCTCCAACACCGCCGCACACTCCGCCACCCGCCCCGCGAACACCGGCGACGAACCCAACAACTCCACCGCCATACCCACCCACTGCGAACCCTGCCCCGGGAACACGAAGGCGACCTTGCCGGAGCCCTCACCGACCGAGCCTTCCACCAGACGCGGGGAAGGCTCCCCGGCGGCGAGCGCGTCCAGCCCCGCGAGCAGCTCCATACGGTCGGATCCCACGACCACCGCACGCCGGTCCATCGCCACCCGCGAGGAGACCAGCGCATGCGCCACGTCCAGCACCGAGGCCCCGGACGCACGCACCGACGCCGCCAGACGCGCCGCCTGCTCCCCCACCGCCGCACGCGACTTGCCCGACACCATCCACGACCGGACGGTGTCGGCCGAGTCGTCCGCGGAGGGCTCGGTGAACGGGTCCGCCGGCTCGTCCTCGGCGGGTTCGGGGGCGGGGGCCTCCTCCAGGATGAGGTGGCCGTTGGTGCCGCTGATGCCGAACGAGGAGACGCCGGCGCGGCGCGGACGCCCGGTCTCGGGCCAGGGGGTGGACTCGGTGACGAGGCGGACGGCGCCGCTCGACCAGTCCACGACGGAGGTCGGCCGGGTGATGTGGAGGCTCTTGGGCAGGGTGCCCTGCCGCATCGCCAGGATCATCTTCATCATGCCGGCGACGCCGGCGGCGGCCTGGGTGTGGCCGATGTTGGACTTGAGCGAACCGAGCAGCAGCGGCCGGGCCGGGTCGCGGTCCTGGCCGTAGGTGGCGAGGATGGCCTGCGCCTCGATGGGGTCGCCGAGCGGGGTGCCGGTGCCGTGCGCCTCGACCACGTCGACCTCGCCCGGGGCGAGGCCCGCGTTGGCGAGGGCCTGGCGGATGACGCGCTGCTGGGAGGGGCCGTTGGGGGCGGTCAGGCCGTTGGACGCGCCGTCCTGGTTCAGGGCGGAGCCGCGGACCACGGCGAGCACCGGGTGACCGTTGCGGCGCGCGTCGGAGAGCCGCTCCAGCAGGACCAGGCCGACGCCCTCGGCGAAGCCCATGCCGTCGGCGCCCTCGGCGAATGCCTTGCAGCGCCCGTCGGCCGCCAGACCCCGCTGCCGGGAGAACTCGACGTAGGGCTCGGGCGTGGACATGACGGTGACACCGCCGGCCAGGGCCATCGTGCACTCGCCGGTGCGCAGCGACTGCAGGGCCAGGTGGAGGGCGACCATGGACGAGGAGCAGCCGGTGTCCATGGTGACGGCGGGGCCCTCGAAGCCGTACGTGTACGACAGGCGGCCGGAGGCGATGCTGGAGGCGTTGCCGGTCATGAGGTGGCCGGCGAGCTGTTCCTGGGCGGCGGCGCCGCCCAGGCGGACCTGGTAGTCCGTGGTGATGCTGCCGACGAAGACACCGGTGGCGCTGTTGCGCAGGGTTCCCGGGTCGATGCCGGCGCGTTCGAAGGTCTCCCAGGAGGTCTCCAGCAGGAGCCGCTGCTGCGGGTCCATGGCCAGGGCCTCGCGCGGCGAGATCCCGAAGAACGCCGGGTCGAATCCGGCGACGTCCTGGATGAAGCCGCCCTCACGGCTGTAGGTGGTGCCGTGGCGTTCGGGGTCCGGGTCGTACAGGGCGTCGAGGTCCCAGCCGCGGTCCTCGGGCGGGGTGGAGACGGCGTCCACCTCGGCGGCCATGAGGTGCCACAGTTCCTCGGGCGTGGTGACGCCGCCGGGGAAGCGGCAGGCCATGGCGACGACCGCCATGGGCTCGTCGGTGGCGCCCGCGGAGACGACGACGGGCGCGGCGGCGGGGCGCTCGTCGCCGAGGAGCAGGGTACGCAGGTGGGCGACGACCGCCCTGGTGTTGGGGTGGTCGAAGAGGAGGGTGGTGGGCAGCTTGACGTCGGTGGCGGCGGTGATCCGGTTACGGACCTCCACGGCGGTCAGCGAGTCGAAGCCCAGGTCCTTGAAAGCACGGTTGACGTCCACGGCCTCCGGTGACGAATGGCGCAGCGCGGTGGCGACCTCGGCGCGGACCAGGTCGGTGAGCAGCCGGTCCTGTTCGGCGGGGGCGAGGCCGCGCAGCCGGTCGCGCAGGGCGTGGGTGTCGGGCGCGGAGGCGGCGGCCGCCTCCAGAGCACGGCGGACCTCGGGGAGGTCGCCGACGAGCGGGCTGGGCCGGGCCGCGGTCATGGCGGAGGCGTAGGACCGCCAGTCCACGTCGAGGACGGTGGCGTGCGGGGCGCCCTCGGCGACGGCGGCGCGCAGCGCGGCGACAGCGGTGTCGGGGTCCATCGGGGCGAGCCCGTCGTGGCTCATCCGGTCGGCGAGCACGTCGGCGGTGGCCATGCCCGCGTCGGCCCACGGCCCCCAGGCCACGGAGGTGACGGGCAGGCCCTCGGCCCGCCGCTGCTCGGCGACGGCGTCCAGATAGGCGTTGGCGGCGGCGTAGTTGGCCTGTCCGGCGTTGCCGAGGACACCGACGATCGAGGAGAAGAGCACGAACAGGGTGACGCCGTGGTCGCGGGTCAGCTCGTGGAGGTTGGCGGTGCCGAGGGTCTTGGGGCGCAGGACGGCGTCGAAGCGGTCCAGGGTGAGGGCGTCGAGGACACCGTCGTCCAGGACACCGGCGGCGTGCACGACGCCGGTGAGGGGGAGGTCGGCGGGGAGGGAGTCCAGCAGACCGGCGAGCTGGTCGCGGTCGGCCACGTCGCAGTCGGCGACGGTGACCCGGGCGCCCAGCTCCTCCAGTTCGGCGACGAGTTCGGCGGCACCGGGACTTCCGGGCCCGCGGCGGCTGGTGAGCACCAGGTGGCGGGCGCCGGAGGCGGCGAGCGAGCGGGCCACGCGGGCGCCCAGCGCACCGGTGCCGCCGGTGATCAGGACGGTGTCGTGGTCGCCCCAGCCCCCGATCCCGTCGTCGTCGGCCGCCCGCACGGCGAGTTCCGCGTCCGCGCCGGTGGCCCGGGCCGGCTCGGGCAGCGGCATCCGGGCCAGCCGGCGGGCGTACGCGCCGGAGGAGCGTACGGCGATCTGGTCCTCGGGGCCGCCGAGGAGCGTGGCGAGGCGGGCGAGGCTGCGGGCGTCGGGGTCGGCGGGCACGTCGGCGAGGCCGCCCCAGGCGTCGGGGAGTTCCAGGGCGACGGCGCGTCCGAAGCCCCAGGTCTCGGCCTGGACGGGCGAGGTCAGCCGGTCGCGGCTGTCGACGGCGACGGCGCCGCGGGTCAGCGCCCACACCGAGGCTTCGGTGCCGGACAGCGCGTGCAGCAGCTCCTTGGCGGTGGCGAGGCCGCGCGGTACGGCGGGGTGGTCGGGGTGGGGGCGCTCGTCGAGGGCGAGGAACGAGAGGACGCCCGCGATGCCTTCGGCGCCGTCGGTCTCGGTGTCACCGGCGCCGGTGAGCAGGGCGGTGAGCGCGGCGGTGTCCTCGTCGCCGGTGAGGTCGTGGCGCTCGACGCGCAGGCCGCGAGCGGTGAGGGCGCCCAGCACCGCGCGCACCCAGGGGTCGTCGGCGTGGCCGGCGGGGACGAGCGCGGGCCAGCGGCCGGCGGGGACGGCGCCGTCTGCGCCGTCTGCGCCGGTCAGCGCGGTCCAGGTGACGCGGTAGCGCCAGGTGTCGAGGGTGGAGCGCAGGGTGCGGCGACGGCGCCAGGACGCCAGCGCGGGCAGCAGCGTGCCGAACGCCTCCACGTCGTCCCCGGTGACCTCCAGCACGGAGGAGAGCCGGGTGAGGTCACCGCTCTCGATGGCCGACCAGAAGTCGCCGTCGGCGGGGTCGCCGGTGGCCGCCGCTGCCGCCGACTCGGCGGGCGTCAGCCAGTACCAGTCACGGCGGAAGGGATAGGTGGGGAGGTCGACGTGGCGGGGCCGGGTGCCCGCGTAGTGCGTCTCCCAGTCCACCCCGGCACCCAGCGCCCACGCCTCACCCAGCGACAGCGCGAACCGCTCCAGACCACCCTCGTCACGCCGCAGCGTGCCGACGACACCGGCCTGCACCCCCGCGTCCTCGATGGTCTCCTGCACCCCGGTCGCCACCACCGGATGCGCACTCACCTCCACGAACACCCGGAACCCGTCAGCCAGCAACGCACGCGTCCCCGCCTCGAACTCCACCGTCCCCCGCAGGTTCCCGTACCAGTACGCCGCGTCCAGACCAGCCGTGTCGATCACCCCACCGGACAACGTCGAATAGAACGGCACATCACACGAACGCGGCGCCACCGGAGCCAGGAGCTCGGCCAGCTCCTCCTCGATGCGCTCCACATGGGCGGAGTGCGACGCGTAGTCCACCGCCACCCGACGCGCCCGCACACCCGACTCCTCACACACGGCCACGAACTCGTCCAACGCACCCGCATCACCCGACACCACCACCGACGACGGCCCGTTCACCGCCGCCACACCAATCCGCCCCTCCCAGCCCGCCAGCAGACCACGAACCTCCTCCACACCCCGCGCCACCGACACCATGCCGCCCAGACCCGACAACGCACGCAACGCACGCGACCGCAGCGCCACCACCCGCGCACCGTCCTCCAACGACAGACCACCCGCCACCACCGCAGCCGCGATCTCGCCCTGCGAATGACCGATCACCGCACCCGGCTCCACACCCTGAGCCCGCCACACCTCCGCCAACGACACCATCACCGCCCACAACACCGGCTGCACCACATCCACCCGCTCCAACGACGCGGCACCCTCCACACCGTTCAGCACATCCAGCAACGACCACCCGGTAAACGGCTCCAACACCGCCGCACACTCCGCCACCCGCCCCGCGAACACCGGCGACGAACCCAACAACTCCACCGCCATACCCACCCACTGCGAACCCTGCCCCGGAAACACGAAGACCACATCACCCGCACCCTCACCGGCGGTGCCCTCGACCACACGCACGGACGGCTCACCCGCCGCCAGCGCGTCCAGCCCCGCGAGCAGCTCCTCACGGTCGGACCCCACGACCACCGCACGCCGGTCCATCGCCACCCGCGACGACACCAGCGCATGCGCCACGTCCAGCACCGAGGCCCCGGACGCACGCACCGACGCCGCCAGACGCGCCGCCTGCTCCCCCACCGCCGCACGCGACTTGCCCGACACCATCCACGACCGCCACGTCCCGTCGCCGGTCGTTCCGGCGGGCTCGGTGCCGGGGTCCTCCGTGCGGGGGGCCTGGTCCTCGGGGGCCTGTTCCAGGATGAGGTGGGCGTTGGTGCCGCTGACGCCGAAGGAGGAGACGGCGGCGCGGCGCGGACGGCCCGTCTCGGGCCAGGTGGTGGACTCGGTGAGCAGTTCCACGCCCCCGGCCGCCCAGTCGGCGTGCGGGGTGGGCGCGTCGACGTGGAGGCTCTTGGGCAGGGTGCCGTGGCGCATGGCCTGCACCATCTTGATGACCCCGGCGACGCCGGAAGCGGCCTGGGTGTGGCCGGTGTTGGACTTCAGCGAGCCGAGCAGCAGCGGGTGCGCGTCGCCGCGGTCCTGCCCGTAGGTGTTGAGGAGGGCCTGTGCCTCGATGGGGTCGCCGAGGGTGGTGCCGGTGCCGTGCGCCTCGACCACGTCGACCTCGCCCGAGGTGAGGCCGGCGTCGATGAGGGCCTGGCGGATCAGCCGCTGCTGGGAGGGGCCGTTGGGGGCGGTCAGGCCGTTGGACGCGCCGTCCTGGTTGATGGCGGAACCCCGGATGACGGCGAGGATCTCGTGGCCGTTGCGCTGCGCGTCGGAGAGCCGCTCCAGCAGGACCAGGCCGACGCCCTCGGACCAGGCGGTGCCGTCGGCGCCGGCGGCGAAGGGCTTGCAGCGCCCGTCGGCCGCCAGGCCCTGCTGGCGGGAGAACTCGGTGAACATCTTCGGCGTCGACATGACCGTGGCGCCGCCGGCCAGGGCCAGCGAGCATTCGCCCTGCCGCAGCGAACGGACGGCCAGGTGCAGGGCGACGAGGGAGGAGGAGCAGGCGGTGTCCACCGTCACGGCGGGGCCCTCGAAGCCGTACGTGTACGACAGGCGGCCGGAGGCGACAGCGACCGTGTTGCCGGTGAGCAGGTGCCCGGCGACCTCCTCCTGGCGGCCGCGCGAGGCGCCGTCGTAGTCGCCGTGCCCGGTGCCGACGAAGACACCGGTGGTGCTGCCCGCGAGGGTGTCGGGCAGGATGCCGGCGCGCTCCAGCGCCTCCCAGGAGGTCTCCAGCAGGAGCCGCTGCTGCGGGTCCATGGCCAGGGCCTCGCGCGGCGAGATCCCGAAGAACGCCGGGTCGAACTCACCGGCGTCGTGGAGGAATCCGCCTTCACGCGTGTAGGTGGTGCCGTGGTGGGCGGGGTCCGGGTGGAACAGGTGGTCGAGGTCCCAGCCACGGTTCGCGGGGAACGCGGAGATGGCGTCCACTCCGTCGCGGGCCAGTTCCCACAGGTCCTCGGGGGTACGCACGCCGCCGGGGTAGCGGCAGGCCATGGCGACGACGGCGACGGGCTCGCGGTCGCGGTTCTCGGCGTCGCTGAGCTGCTGCCGGGCCTCCTGGAGATCGGTGACGGCCCGCTTGAGATATGCGCGGAGCCTGTCCTCGTTCGACATCAGGTGCCCACCTCTCCATGAGATACCGGAAAACGCGGAGGCGGCGATTCCCGAATTCCACGCCCCGACCCAGTTCGCGCTCCCGGAAGTCAGGGGACTCGTCCGGGAAAGCGGCCCCGGGCCGTACGGGACGGCCCGGTGCGAGAGCCAGTCTGGCCGTCTTGGACTGCGGGTTTCCCTAAAGCATGGGGAGGCTGGTGGGGGCGCGGGTTCCGGTCGAGGCGGGTTCTCCGTCCGAGGTCTGGTGAATTCCCTCGACGGTTTCCGATATCGGCGGGGCGGATCGCCGGGCGGGGAATTCGCGACGGCGGAGGGCGGGACGGCTCGGGGGGGGCCGGGCCCGCTCGGTCCCGGGGCCGACGAGGCCCCGCTCCGTCGGGGGTGACGGAACGGGGCCTCGCGGGTGGGGGGCAGTCAGCCGGCGGGGGCGGTCTCCGGCTCGTCGGTGGCGGCCGTGGTCTCCAGGGCGGTCAGCCACGCGTCCATGAGGTCGGCGGCGGGGCCGGAGTCCTCACGGATGAGGGAGAGGTGGTCGGAGTCCAGGGGGCGGACCTCCGCGTCGGGGACGACCGGAAGGTACAGGCGCTCGGGGTCGGGGGCGGGGACGCCCTCGATGAGCGCCCGGGTGCACTTGATCTCCAGGACGGGGGCGGTGGTGGGGTGCACGTCGAGGGCGTTGAGGAGCACCATCCAGCGGCCCATGGCGGACAGGCGGGAGTTGGTCAGGCGCACCGGGGAGTCGTCGACGGCGGTGAAGTTGAACTTCATCATGCCGTTGTAGTCGACGCCCTCGTCGCTCTTGTGCTGGATGCTGAGGGTGTCGAGGAGGACGACGGCCTCGGGCCGGATGCCCCAGACGTGTTCCAGGACTCCGGCCGCCGCGTAGGCGAGGGAGCCTCCGGAGGAGTGGCCGACCAGGACGAAGGGCTTGCCGTCGGCGGCCTGGAGGGTGCAGTCAGCGATGATCCGCGCGGCCGCCTCGGCGTGGGCGGGCAGGGCCTCACCGGTGTTGAAGCCGATGAGGGGCAGCGCGGTGACGTCGCGGCGGCCGCGGAAGTGGCCGGAGAGGGTGGCGTACTGGTGGACGCCGCCGTTGGCGGTGGGGGCGCTGACGCATACCAGGCGGGTCGGTGCGGGGCCCTCGGAGAGCGTCACCGGCCAGGGCAGGTCCTCCAGTTCGGCGGTCACCTCGAAGGAGGGGCGCAGCGCCGCGACGGTGGCGAGCATCCGCTGTGCCTCGCGCACCTTGCCCTGGGCCAGGCCGTCGAGGAACAGCCGCTCCATGGAGTCGTTCTCGGTGGGGCCCCCGGCGGCGCCGGTCTGCGGGGCGCCGCCGCCCTGCGCGCCGAGTTCGGTACGCAGCCAGGCGGTGAGCCCGTTCGGGGAGCCGCTGTCGTAGACGATGCTCGCGGGGAGCTGGAGACCGGTGACCTCGCTGAGCTTGCGGCGCAGTTCGATACCGATCAGGGAGTCGAAGCCGAGCTCCAGGAAGTCGCGGTCGGGGTCGATCTCCGAGGTGTCGGTGTGGCCGAGGAGGGCGGCGGCGCAGGCCACGACCGTCTCGCGCAGGGTGGTCTCCTGCTCCCCCGCGCCGAGATGCGCGAACTCCTCGCGGAAGGAGGCCGCGTCCAGGACGCGGGCCGGGGCGTCGGTCGTGGCGGAGGCGGTCCGGCGCGGGGGACGGACCAGGCCCCGCATGAGCGGCGGCACCTCGTCGAGGTGGGCGGTGGCGGGCGGTGCGGCCAGGTTGGTGGCGACCACCAGCGGCTCGCCGAGCGTGAGCGCGGTGTCGAGAAGGTCCAGGGCGCGGTCGCCGGGCAGGGTGTCGATGCCGCCGGAGCGGATACGGCGGCGGCCGGTGTCGGTGAGGAGGTCGCCGGCCATGCCCTCGTCGAGGTCCCACGCGCCCCAGGCGACGGAGAGGGCCGGCAGGCCCTGGGCGGCCCGGTGCTGGGCGAGGGTGTCGAGGAAGAGGTTGGCGGCGACGTAGTTGGCCTGGCCGGCGCGGGCGGTGACGCCTGAGATGGAGGAGTAGAGGACGAAGGCGTCGAGGCCGAGGCCACGGGTGAGGTCGTGCAGGTGCCAGGCGGCGTCCGCCTTGGACCGCAGGACGGTGGCCAGGCGGTCCGGTGTGAGGGAGGTGACGACGGCGTCGTCGAGGACTCCGGCGGCGTGCACGACGGCGGTGAGCGGGTGCTCGGCGGGGATGCCGCCGAGCAGTGCGGCGAGGGCGTCGCGGTCGGAGACGTCGCAGGCGGCGACGGTGACCTGGGCGCCGAGGGCGGTCAGTTCCTCGCACAGGGCGGCGGCGCCGGGGGCGTCGGGGCCCTGGCGGCCCGCCAGCAGGAGCCGGGTGGCGCCGTGGCGGGTGACGAGGTGGCGGGCGGTACGGGCGCCGAGGGTGCCGGTGCCCCCGGTCACCAGGACGGTGCCGCCACGGGTGACACCGAACGGGTCGGTGTTCTCCGGACCGTCCTGGGGCGTGGGCGGGGGCAGTTGGGTGAGGCGGCCGACGAGGACCTGTCCGTCGCGGACGGCGGCCTGCGGCTCGTCGACGGCGAGGACGGCCTCCAGGGGGAACGGGGCGCCCGGTTCGACGTCGACCAGGGAGAAGTCGGCGGGGTGCTCGGCCTGGGCGGTGCGGACCATGCCCCACACCGCGGCCCCGGCCAGGTTGGCGGCCATGTCGCCGGGACGGGCGGCCACGACGCCGCGCGCCACGAAGACCAGCCGTGCGCCCGCCGGGCGGGGGCCGTCCAGCCACTCCTGGACGAGGGCGAGGGTGGCGCGGGTCGCCTCGTGGGTGGCGGTGACCGGGTCCTCGCCGCCGTCGGGGACGGGTACGAGGACCTGGGTGCCTGCCTCGGTGACCTCGTGAAGGCCTGCCAGGACGGTGCCGGTGCCGAACGGGTCGGTGCCGAGGGCGACCCGGGGGCCGGCGACGGCGGGCCCGGTGGGTTCGGCGGGGACCCAGTCGAGGCCGAGGAGCGTGGAGCGGTCGGTTCCGGGCTTGAGCAGGCGAGCCGCCCCGGAGGGCCGCAGGGCCAGCGACTCGACCGACAGCACGGGCCGGCCGGCGGTGTCGACGGCGGCGATGCTGACGGTGTCCTCACCGGCCTTGGTGATACGGACCCGGAGCCGGGCGGCCCCGGAGGCGTGCAGGGTGACGCCGGACCAGGAGAAGGGCAGGAGCCCTTGGTCGGCGTCCTTCAGCTCGACGTACTCCACGGCGTGGAGGGCGGCGGTGAGCAGGGCGGGGTGGAGGCCGAAGAGGGCGGCGTCGTCGGCGCGGGCGGGGAGTTCGAGTTCGGCGAGGACCTCGTCGTCCCGGGTCCACACGGCACGCAGCCCTTGGAAGAGCGGGCCGTACTCGGTGCGCTCGTAGAAGCCGTCCAGGTCGACGGGGGTGGCGTCGGCGGGGGGCCAGGCACTCTGGCCGAAGGCGACCTGGCGTGCTCCGGCGACCAGGACGCCGGTGGCGTGCTGGGTCCAGGGCTCGTCGTCGGCGGCGTCCTCGGGCCGGGAGTGGATGGCGAGCGGGCGGCAGCCGGCGGCGTCGGGGGGGCCGACGCCGACCTGCACGGAGGCGGCGCCTCGCGGGTCGAGGACGAGCGGAGTGGTGAGGGTGAGTTCCTGGACGCGGCCGCAGCCGGCCTGGTCGCCCGCGCGGACGGCGAGTTCGAGGAAGGCCGTGGCGGGGAAGAGGACGAGGCCGCCCATGACGTGGTCGGCGAGCCAGGGATGAGTGCGCAGACCCACGCGCCCGGTCAGCAGGACGCCCTCGGAACCGGCGAGGGAGACCGCGGCCCCGAGCAGGGGGTGCTCGGCCGGGGTGAGTCCGGCGCCGGGGAGGTCGGCGGCGTGGGCGAGCGGGCGCGGCCAGTACCGGCGGTGCTGCCAGGCGTACGTGGGCAGGTCGGTGCGGCGGGCGCCGGTGCCGGTGAACCAGGCGCCCCAGTCGACGCGGACGCCCGCGACGTGCAGCTGGGCGAGACCGGTGAGCAGGGCTTCCTGCTCGGGCCGCCGGGAGCGCAGCGCCGGGGCGGCCACGGCGCCGGGACCGCCGTCGGGCGTGTCGAGGCTCTGCCGGGCGAGGGCCGTGAGGACGCCGCCGGGGCCGATCTCCAGGTAGGCGTCGGCTCCCGCCTCGGCGAGGGCGCGGACGCCGTCGGCGAAGCGTACGGTCTCGCGGACGTGCCGCACCCAGTACTCGGGGTCGGTGAGCTGACCGGGCTCCGCGAGGGCGCCGGTGACGTGGGAGACCACCGGGACGCGCGGTTCGGCGTAGACCAGTGAGCGGGCGACCTCGCGGAAGGCGTCGAGCATCGGCTCCATCAGCGCCGAGTGGAAGGCGTGACTGACGGACAGACGCTGGACCTTCCGCCCTTCGGCCTCGAACTCGGCCGCGAGGGCGGCCACTTCGCTCTCGGGGCCGGACACGACGACGGAGTCGGGACCGTTCACGGCGGCGAGGGACAGGCCGTCGGTCAGCCGGGGCGCCACCTCGTCCTCGGCCGCCCGCACGGCCACCATCGCCCCGCCGGAGGGAAGCTCCTGCATCAGACGGGCGCGGGCGGCGACCAGCGCGCAGGCGTCGTCCAGCGAGAGGACCCCCGCCACATGAGCCGCCGCGATCTCCCCGACCGAATGCCCCGCCACGAACTCCGGCGAGACCCCCCACGACTCCACCAGCCGGAACAGCGCCACCTCCACCGCGAACAGCGCGGGCTGCGTGTACCCGGTCGCATCCAGCAGCGCCGCCGCCTCCGAACCCTCCTCCGCGAACAGCACCTCCCGCAGCGGACGCTCCAGCCCCGCGTCCAGACGGGCCACCACCGCGTCCAGCGCCTCCGCGAACACCGGGAAACGCCCGTACAACTCCCGGCCCATCCCCGCACGCTGCGAACCCTGCCCCGAGAACAGGACAGCGAGTGTGCGCTCGGTGGCCCGTCCTCGCGCGGCCTCGGCCGGTTCACTCTCGGGGCCCGCGAGGAGAACCGCACGGTGTTCGAAGGTGGAGCGTCCGGTGGCCAGCGAGTGACCGACGTCGAGCGGTGTGGGGCCGGTGACCGAGGTGACGCGGGCGAGTTGCGCGTCGAGCGCCTCGCGGGTCTTCGCGGACACCACCCAGGGGACGACGGTGGGCCTGGCGGCGGGCGTCCCGTCCTCGGGCGCCGCGGGCTCCTCGGGCTCGGGCGCCTGCTCGATCACGACGTGGGCGTTGGTGCCGCTGATGCCGAAGGAGGAGACCCCGGCGCGGCGTGGGCGGCCGGTCTCGGGCCAGACGGTGTTCTCGGTGAGCAGGCGGACGTTGCCCGCGCTCCAGTCGACGTGGCTGGAGGGCTCGTCGATGTGGAGGGAGCGGGGAAGGACGCCGTGCTGGATGGCGAGCACGGTCTTGATGACGCCCGCGACGCCGGCGGCGGCCTGGGAGTGGCCGATGTTCGACTTCACCGAGCCGAGCAGCAACGGCCGGTCCTCGGGCCGGTCCTGCCCGTACGTCGCCAGCAGCGCCTGGGCCTCGATCGGGTCGCCCAGCGGGGTGCCTGTCCCGTGTGCCTCCACGGCGTCCACGTCGGCGGCGGAGAGTCCGGCGCCGGCCAGTGCCTGGCGGATGACGCGCTGCTGGGACGGGCCGTTGGGGGCGGTCAGACCGTTGGAGGCACCGTCCTGGTTGACGGCCGAGCCGCGCACGACGGCCAGTACCTGGTGGCCGTTGCGGCGGGCGTCGGAGAGCCGCTCCAGGACGAGGACGCCGGCGCCCTCGGCCCAGCCGGTCCCGTCGGCGGAGTCGGCGAACGCCTTGCAGCGGCCGCTGGTGGAGATGCCGCCCTGGCGGGTGAAGCCCGAGAAGCCCATCGGGGTGGACATCACGGTGACGCCGCCGGCCAGCGCGAGGCCGCACTCGCCGTTGCGCAGCGCCTGGGCCGCCAGGTGGATGGCGACCAGCGAGGCGGAGCAGGCGGTGTCGACGGTGACGGCGGGCCCGGCGAGGTCGAAGGCGTACGACAGGCGGCCGGAGACCACGCTGGCGGTGAGGCCGGTGGTGGCGTGGCCCTCGGCGTCCTCCCGGGAGTTCATGACGACACCGACGTAGTCGACACCGGCCGTGCCGACGTAGACGCCGGTGCGGCTGCCACGCAGGGAGACCGGGTCGATGCCCGCCCTCTCCACCGCCTCCCAGGTGGTCTCCAGCAGGATGCGCTGCTGCGGGTCCATGGCGACCGCCTCGCGGGGCGAGATCCCGAAGAAGCCCGCGTCGAAGGCGGCGGCGTCGACGAAGCCGCCCTCACCCGCCGCGCTGCTGCCGGCCCCCTCACCGTTCAGGGCGTCGAGGTCCCAGCCGCGGTCGGCCGGGAAGGGCGCGATGCCGTCTCGGCCCTCCTCCAGGAGCCGCCAGTACTCCTCGGGGGTCGCGACGCCTCCGGGCAGTCGGCAGGCCATGCCGACGACCGCGATGGGTTCGCGGCGGTGGGCCTCCGCCTCCTCCAGCCGCCGACGGGTCTTGTGCAGATCGGCCGTGACCCACTTGAGGTAGTCGACGAGCTTCTTGTCATCGGGCATGACGTGGGGAACCTTCCTGTAGTGGATCAAGCTCGTCTCAGCGGTCGCCCAGGCGGCCGAGCTCGTTGTCGATGAAGGCGAACACCTCGTCGGTGCTGGCCGACTCGAAGTTGTCGTCGAGGGAGGAACCGGCCTGCTCGGGGGCCTTGCCGCGCACCTGGTCGAGCATCTGGCCCAGCCGCAGGGCGAGGCCCGCGCGGGTGATCTCGTCCGGGTCCCCGGCCGACAGCAGCGTCTCGAAGCGGTCGAGTTCGGCGAGGAGCGACGGTCCCTGCGGGACGGCGTCGTCACCGGCCAGCTCGGCGACGAAGTGTTCGGCGAGCGAGGTGGGGGTCGGGTAGTCGAAGACCAGCGTGGCGGGCAGCCGCAGCCCGGTCGCGGTCGCCAGGTGGTTACGGAGTTCCAGCGCCGTCAGCGAGTCGACGCCCAGCTCGCGGAACTCCTGGCTGACGTCGACGGACTTCGGTGAGGCGTGGCCGAGGACCCGGGCGGCCTGTTCGCGGACCAGGTCGGTGACGTACCGGACGCGCTCGGCGCCACCGAGCCCGGCGAGCTTGGCGCCGAGCGCGGCGGAGGCGCCGGCCGCGTCCGTGGAGGCGGCGGTACGGCGGCCGCTGCGGACCATGGAGCGGAACAGCGGGGGCAGGTCCTCCGGCGCCGCGCCGCGCATCGCTCCCGCGGCGAGACCGACCAGGACGAGGAAGGACTCGTCCGAGCCACGGGCGATGTCGAACAGTTCCAGGCCCTGGTCGACGGCGAGCGGCGGGAGGCCACCGGACTGCATACGGCGCATGTCCGTGTCGGACAGGGTGCTGGTCATGCCGCCGTCGTGGGCCCAGGGGCCCCAGGCCAGCGAGGTGCCGGCCAGGCCGAGGTGGCGCCGGTGCCGGGTGAGGGCGTCCAGGAAGGAGTTGGCCGCGGCGTAGTTGCCCTGGCCGGGACTGCCCATGACGCCCGCGACGGAGGAGAAGGGCAGGAAGGCGGCGAGGTCGAGGTCCCGGGTCAGCTCGTGCAGGTGCCAGGCGGCGTCCACCTTGGGCCGCAGGACGGAGGCGAGGCGTTCGGGCGTGAGGGAGGCGATCACCCCGTCGTCGAGGATGCCCGCGGTGTGCACGACGGCGGTGAGGGGGTGTGCGGCCGGGACCGCGTCGAGGAGCGCGGCCGTCGCCTCGCGGTCGGCGGTGTCGCAGGCGGCGACGGTGACCTCGGCGCCCAGTTCCTCCAGCTCGGCGGCGAGTTCGGCGGCGCCGGGGGCGTCGGCGCCGCGTCGGCTGGTCAGCAGCAGGTGGCGCATGCCGGCCCGGGCGAAGCGGCGGGCGAGGTGGCCGCCGAGTGCGCCGGTGCCGCCGGTGACGAGGACGGTGCCCTCGGGGTTCCAGCGGGGCGGCATGGTCAGCACGATCTTGCCGGTGTGCTTGGCCTGGCTCATGAAGCGGAACGCCTCGCGGGCCCGGCGGACGTCCCAGGTGCGCACCGGGAGCGGCCGCAGCGCGCCCTCGGCGAAGAGGTCGAGGAGTTCGCCGAGGAGGGCCTTGTTCCGCTCCGGTCCGGCCTCGCCGAGGTCGAAGGCCTGGTAGCGGACCTCGCCCGTGGAGTGCGGGTCGCGGATGTCGGTCTTGCCCATCTCCAGGAACCGGCCACCGGGAGCCGTGATCCGCAACGACGCGTCCACGAACTCGCCCGCCAGCGCGTTCAGGACCACATCCATCCCAGCGCCGCCCGTGACCTCGCGGAACTTCTCCTCGAAGCCCAGGTCACGGGAGGACGCGAGGTGAGCGTCGTCCAGGCCCAGCCCTCGCAGCGTCTCCCACTTGGGCTCACTCGCCGTGGCGAAGACCTCGGCGCCCATGTGCCGTGCCAGCTGGATCGCCGCCATACCGACACCGCCCGCACCGGCGTGGATCAGCACCCGCTCCCCCGCCCGGACCGAGGCCAGGTCACGGAAGGCGTACAGGGCGGTGAGGAAGACCAGCGGCACCGAGGCCGCGTCCTGCATGGTCCAGCCTTCGGGGACCTGGGTGACGTAGTGCTGGTCGGCGACGACGACGGGGCCGAATCCGCCGGGCACGGTGCCGAGGACGCGGTCGCCGGGGGCGAGGCCGGTGACGGCCTCGCCGACGGCGGTGACCACGCCGGCGGCCTCGGTGCCCATGGGGCCCGACTCGCCCGGGTACATGCCGAGCGCGTTCAGCACGTCGCGGAAGTTGAGACCGGCCGCCTCGACGTCGATGCGGACCTCGTGGGCGCCGAGTGGCTGGAGGACCTCCGGGCACGCGGCGAGGACCAGGTTGTCCAGGCTGCCCTTGCCGGTGGTGTCCAGGCGCCACGGGGTGCCGGTGAGGGCGAGGAGGCCGGGTGCCGTGGTGAGCCGTTCGAGCCGGCCGACCAGCGCGGTGCCCTCGCGGACGGCGAACTGGGCGTCGCCGCTGCCCAGCAGACCCGGCAGGTCGGGCAGGAGCGCGCGCAGGGTGTCCGGGGCGTCCGCTCCGTCGAGGTCCAGCAGGACGAAGCGGTCCGGGTTCTCGGACTGGGCGGAGCGCACCAGGCCCCAGGCGGCACCGGCCGCGAGGTCGCGGACGGTCTCGGTGTCGTGGGCGGCGACCGCTCCCGTGGTGACGAAGACCAGGCGGGAGTGGGCGAGCCGGTCGGCTGCCTGCCACTGCTGGAGCAGGTCGAGCGTCCGCGTGGTCAGCGTGTGGACGGCGGCGGGCACGTCGGCGCCGTGGGCGTACGGGTCCTCGGCGCCGGCCGTGTCACAGGCCCCGGCGAGCGGGACGAGGACGAAGTCGGGTGCTGCGGACGGGTCGGCGTCGGGGCCGGTCAGGTCGGTGAGGGAGGCCAGGGTGGTGCCCACGCCGAACACGTCGTCGCCGAGGGTCGCCGCGGTCAGGCCCTCGGTGGGCTTGACCGCGGGTGCGGCCGTCCAGTCCAGGCGGAAGACCGGCTCCTGGCCGCCGGTGGCGACCGGGGCGCTGGGCACGGTGGGGGCGCGCAGGACCAGGGACTCTGCGCAGAGCACCGGGACGCCCTCGGCGTCGACGGCGGTCAGCCGGACCGACTCGTCCCCGAGCCGGGTGATCCGCACCCGCAGCGTGGTGGCGCCCCTGGCGTGCAGGGAGACGCCGTTCCAGGCGAAGGGCAGCAGCGGGTTGTCCTCGCTGCCGACCCCGAGGTAGCCGTTGGCGTGCTGGACGGCGTCAAGGAGCGCGGGGTGCATGCCGAAGTACTGGGCGTCCCCGGCGACCTCCTCGGGGAGGGCGACCTCCACGAAGGCCTCCTCACCGCGGAGCCACACCTGGCGCAGGCCCTGGAAGGACGGCCCGTACCCGGTACGGCTGTAGTCGCCGTCGAACTCCACGGAGACCGCGTCGGCCGGGGGCCAGACGGGTGCTTCGAAGGAGTCGGTGCGCTCCTCCACGGCCAGGAACCCGTCGGCGTGCCGCGTCCACGGCGCGTCCACGGCGTCGGAGGGCCGCGAGTAGAAGGTGATCGACCTGGAGCCGGTGTCGTCGGGAGCGCCGACGGCGACCTGGACGGAGACCGGGTGCTTCTCGTCGAGGACCATCGGCGCGGCGAGGACGAGTTCCTCGACGCGGGCGCAGCCGACCTGGTCGGCGGCGCGGATGGCCATCTCCAGGTAGCCGGTGCCCGGCATGATGACGGTGCCGCCGACGCGGTGGTCGAGCAGCCAGGGGTGGACCTGCATCGAGATCTGGCTGGTGAACAGGACGCCCTCGGAGCCGGCGAGCGGGACGGCCGCGCCGAGCAGGGGGTGTTCGGCGGAGATGAGGCCGGCCGTGCTGATGTCGCCGGTGAGGGCGGCCGGGCGCGGCCAGTACCGCTCGCGCTGGAAGGCGTAGGTGGGCAGCTCGGTGCGGCGGGCGCCGGTGCCGGTGAACCAGGCGGACCAGTCCACCCGGACACCGCTGACGTGGAGCCCGGCGACCGCGCCGAGCAGCGCGGTCTCCTCGTCGCGGTCCTTGCGCAGGGCCGGGAGGACGACCGCCTCGTCCCGGTCGTCGGCTTCGAGGACGCTCTGAGCCAGGGCGGTGAGGACGCCGCCGGGGCCGATCTCCAGGAAGGCGTTGGCACCGGCGCCGGTGAGGGCGCGGACGCCGTCGGCGAAGCGGACGGTGGCACGGACGTGCTCGACCCAGTACGCGGCCCGGGTGAGCTGTCCGGGTTCGGCGAGGGCGCCGGTGACGTCGGAGACCACCGGGATACGCGGCTCGGCGTACTCCAGGCTCTCCGCCACCTGCCGGAACGCGTCGAGCATCGGCTCCATCAGCGGGGAGTGGAAGGCGTGGCTGACCGGCAGGCGCTGGGTCTTGCGGCCTTCGGCCGCGAACGCCTCCGCGAGGGCGAGGGCTTCGTCCTCGGCGCCGGCGATCACCACGGAGTCGGGGCCGTTCACGGCCGCCAGGGACAGGCCGTCGGTGACCCGGGGCACCACCTCGGCCTCGGTCGCCCGCACGGCCACCATCGCCCCGCCGGAGGGGAGTTCCTGCATCAGACGGGCGCGGGCGGCGACCAGCGTGCACGCGTCCTCCAGCGAGAAGACTCCCGCCACGTGGGCCGCCGCGATCTCGCCGACCGAGTGGCCCGCGACGTGGCCGGGACGCACGCCCCACGACTCGACGAGGCGGTACAGGGCGACCTCGACGGCGAACAGCGCGGGCTGCGTGTACCCGGTCGTGTCCAGGAGAGCCGCCGTCTCGGAGCCCTCCTCCGCGAACAGCACCTCCCGCAGTGAGGGGGTCAGGCCGGTGTCCAGCCGGGCGAGGACGGCGTCCAGCGCCTCGGCGAAGACCGGGAAACGGTCGTACAGTTCGCGGCCCGTGCCGGCACGTTGCGATCCCTGGCCGGAGAAGAGCAGGGCGAGCGAGCGCACCGCGGCCCGGCCTCGGGCGGCCTCCCACGGCGTCGTGCCGGGGCGGGCGAGGAGCACGGCGCGGTGGTCGAAGCGGGCGCGGCCGGTGGCCAGGGAGTGGCCGACGTCGAGCGGGGCCGCGCCGTCGAGCGCGGTGACGGCCGCGATCTGCGCGTCGAGGGCCTCCTCGGACTTGGCCGACACCGGCCACGGCACCACGGTGGGCGTGGGCCCCGGCAGGACGGCCGCACCGGGTTCGGCGGGCTCCGGGGCCGGGGCCTGCTCGATGATGGTGTGCGCGTTGGTGCCGCTGATGCCGAAGGACGAGATGCCCGCCCGCCAGGGCCGGCCGGTGTCGGGCCAGGCCGACTCCTCCGTGAGCAGCCGTATCGCCCCGGCCTCCCAGTCGACGTGGGTCGAGGGCCGGTCGACGTGGAGCGTGCGCGGCAGGACGCCGTGGCGCATCGCCATGACGGTCTTGATGATGCCGGCGACGCCGGCGGCGGCCTGGGTGTGGCCGATGTTCGACTTGATGGAGCCGAGCAGCAGCGGCCGGTCCGCGGGCCGGTCCTGCCCGTACGTCGCCAGCAGCGCCTGCGCCTCGATCGGGTCGCCCAGCGGGGTGCCCGTGCCGTGGCCCTCGACCGCGTCGATGTCGGACGGGGTCAGTCCGCCGCCGGCCAGCGCCTGGCGGATGACGCGCTGCTGGGACGGGCCGTTGGGCGCGGTGAGGCCGTTGGAGGCGCCGTCCTGGTTGATGGCCGAGCCGCGGACGACGGCCAGTACCTCGTGACCGTTGCGGCGGGCGTCGGAGAGCCGCTCGACGACGATCAGGCCGACCCCCTCCGACCAGCCGGTGCCGTCCGCCGCGTCCGCGTACGCCTTGCAGCGGCCGTCGACGGCCAGGCCGTTCTGGAGGGTGAAGCCGGAGAAGGCGGACGGGGTGCTCATCATGGTGATGCCGCCCGCCACGGCGAGGTCGCACTCCCCCGCGCGCAGCGCCTGCATCGCCCAGTGGAGGGCGACCAGTGAGGAGGAGCAGGCGGTGTCGACGGTGACCGCCGGGCCTTCCAGGCCGAACGTGTAGGCCAGTCGGCCCGAGACGACGCTCGCGGCGAGGCCGGTGCCGGCGTGGCCCTCCAGGTCCTCGCGGGAGTTCATGACGAGCGTGGAGTAGTCCTGGCCGTTGGTGCCGACGAAGACACCGGTACGGCTGCCGCGCAGTGTGTCGGCGTCGATGCCGGACCGTTCGAACGCCTCCCAGGTGGTCTCCAGGAGCAGGCGCTGCTGCGGGTCCATCGCCAGCGCCTCACGCGGGGAGATACCGAAGAAGCCCGCGTCGAAGTCGGCTGCTCCGGAGAGGAATCCGCCGCGCAGGGTGGCGCTGCGGCCCCGGCCGTCGGCGCCGCCTGTCGTCAGGGTGGCGAGGTCCCAGCCTCGGTCCTCGGGGAATGCCTCGATGCCGTCGCGGCCCTCGCTGACCATGGCCCACAGGTCCTGCGGGGAGCGGACCCCGCCGGGCAGGCGGCAGGCCATGCCGACTATGACGACCGGGTCCTCGGCCAGTGCCGCCGGGGTGGCCCGGCCGGAGGCGGGGGTGTCCTGCTCGCCCAGCAGTTCGGCGACGAGGTGTTCGGCGAGTGCCTGGGCGGTCGGGTAGTCGTAGACGGTGGTGGCGGGCAGGCGCAGGCCGGTCGCGAGGGCGATCCGGTTGGGCAGCTCGATGGCGGTGAGCGAGTCGAAGCCCAGGTCGCGGAAGTTACGGTCGGCGGCGACGGACTCCGGTCCCGGGTGGCCGAGGACGGCTGCCGCGTGGGTGCGCACCAGCTCCGTGACGCTGTCGGTGCGCTCCTCCGCGGGGAGGCCGCGCAGCCGCTCGGCGAGCCCGGAGGCTGCCGTCCGGGCACGGTCGCGGGTGGTCTCGGCGTCGGCGAGAGCCTGCCGGGCCTCGGGCAGGTCGCGCAGGAGCGCGTTGCCGCGCATGCCGATCAGGCTGTCCAGGACCTGCGGCTGGCGCGGGTCGAACAGGACGGGTGCGGCCTCGGGCCGGGTCACGGCCTGCCGCAGTGCGGCCAGCGCCAGATCCGGGTGGACCGCCGGGTGCCCGGCTCCCGCCCTCGGGACGGCGGGGGCGTCGTCCCCTCCGGCCTCGTCGGCGTCCCCGATCCAGGCTCCCCAGGCCATCGAGGTGGCGGGCAGCCCCTCGCCCCGGCGGCTCCGGGCGAGGGCGTCGAGTACGGCGGTGGCGGCGGCGAGGTTGGCCCGGCCCGCCGTGCCGACGGTGCCGGCGACGGAGGAGCAGAGGGCGAAGACGTCGAGGTCGAGGCCGCGGGTCAGCTCGTCCAGGTGGAGGGCGGGCGCGGTCCGCGCGTGGTGCAGAGCGGCGAACCGTTCCGGGGTCAGGTCGTCGAGGACTCCGTCGTCGACGACTCCGGCGGCGTGCACGACGGCGGAGAGCGGGGTGTCGGCGGGAATGCCGTCGAGGACGGCCGCGAGGGCGTCCCGGTCGGCGGCGTCGCAGGCGACGAGGGTGACGCGGGCACCGGCCGCCTCCAGTTCGGCGCGGAGCGCGCCGGCGCCGGGGGCGTCGGGACCGCGGCGGCCGAGGAGCACCAGGTGTGCGGCGCCGGCTCCGGCGAGCCAGCGCGCGACGTGGGCGCCGCGTCCGCCGGTACCGCCGGTGACGAGGACGGTTCCGCGGGGCTGCCAGCCGTCGCCGGGCTCCGCGGCCGGTGCCGGGACGAGCCGGCGTGCGAAGGCGGCGGAGGAGCGGACGGCCACCTGGTCCTCGCCGTCGTGTCCGGCGAGGACGGCGGCGAAGCGGCGGGCGGCGCGTTCGTCCCACGCGGAGGGCAGGTCGACGAGCCCGCCCCACACGGCGGGGTGTTCGAGGGCGGCGACCCGGCCCAGGCCCCAGACGGCGGCCTGGGCGGGGGCGGTGACGGCCTCGGAACCGGCCACCGCGACGGCTCCTCGGGTCAGACACCACAGGGGGGCGTCGACCTCGGCGTCGAGCAGGGCCTGGAACAGGACGGCGGTCGGGGCGCCGGGGACTCCCGACGGGTCGCCGGAGACGGCTGCCTCCGGCGTGTCGGCGAGGGCCAGCAGGGAGACCACACCGGCGAGGGCGGCGCCGTCGGCCGCGAGGGCGCGCAGGCGGTCGGCGAGCGCGTGGCGCTCGACGGTGTCCACGGTGAGGCGGACGACGTCGGTGCCGACGGTGTCGAGGACGGCGGAGATCCAGGGGTCCTCGCCGTACGCGGCGGGCACGACGGCCAGCCAGGTTCCGGCCGGGGCGGGCGCAGCGGCCGGCAGCGACAACGGCTTCCACGTCTCGTGGTGGCGGTTGGAGTCGACCATGGCCTGGTCCCGGCGCCGGCGCCGCCAGGTGGAGAGGGCCGGAAGTACCGCGCCGAGCGCCTCGGTGTCCACGGCCAGGTCGCTGGCGAGACGGGTCAGGTCCTCGCCCTCGACGGCGGTCCAGAAGGCGCCGTCGAGCGGGTCGGAGGAGCCGCCGCCCGTACCGGGGCGCCGGGTGTCGGGCCAGTGGCGGACCCGCTGGAAGGGGTAGGTGGGCAGGTCGACGCGGCGGGCGCCGGTGCCCTCGAAGCAGGCGGCCCAGTCGACGGGGACGCCGGTGACGTGGAGCGTGGCGAGCGCGGTGAGCAGGGCGGGCTCCTCGGCCCGGTCCTTGCGCAGTGCCGGCGCGGTCACGGCCGCGGAGTCGGTGCCGAGGGTCTGCCGGGCGAGGGCGGTGAGGACGCCGCCGGGACCGGCCTCCAGGTAGGCGTCGGCTCCGGCGTCGGCGAGGGCGCGGACGCCGTCGGCGAAGCGGACGGTCTCGCGGACGTGCCGCACCCAGTACTCGGGGTCGGTGAGCTGACCGGGCTCCGCGAGGGCGCCGGTGACGTCGGAGACGACGGGGATACGCGGTTCGGCGTACGCCAGGGAGCGGGCGACCTCGCGGAACGCGTCGAGCATCGGCTCCGTGAGCGCGGAGTGGAAGGCGTGACTGACCGGCAGGCGCTGGGTCTTGCGTTCCTCGGCCACGAACTCGGCTGCCAGCGCGGTCACTTCGTTCTCCGGGCCGGACACGACCACGGAGTCCGGGCCGTTCACCGCCGCCAGGGAGAGTCCCTCGGTCAGCCGTGGGGCGGCCTCCGCCTCGGTGGCCTGCACGGCCACCATGGCGCCGCCGGCGGGGAGTTCCTGCATCAGGCGGGCGCGGGCGACGACCAGCCGGCAGGCGTCCTCCAGCGAGAAGACCCCCGCCACGTGCGCGGCGGCGATCTCGCCGACGGAGTGACCGGCCACGTACTCCGGCGACACGCCCTGCGACTCCAGCAGGCGGTGCAGGGCCACCTCCACGGCGAAGAGCGCGGGCTGGGTGTAGCCGGTGGTGTCCAGGAGAGCCGCCGTCTCGGAGCCTTCCTCCGCGAACAGCACCTCGCGCAGCGGACGGTCCAGCCCCGGGTCGAGCAGGGCGGTGATCTCGTCGAGCGCCTTCGCGAACACCGGGTAACGGTCGTACAGTTCACGGCCCATCCCGGCCCGCTGGGAGCCCTGGCCCGGGAACAGCACCGCGAGCCTGCGCTCGCCGGCCCGGCCCCGTGCCACCTCCACCGGCTCGTCCCCCGCACCGGTCCCCGCCAGCAGGACCGCCCGGTACTCGAAGGAGGCGCGGCCGGTGGCCAGGGAGTGACCGATGTCGAGCGGGGTGGCGCCGGTGACGGTGGTGATCCGGGCGAGCTGCGCGTCGAGCGCCTCCGGGGACTTCGCGGAGACCGGCCAGGGGACGGCCGCCGGAGCCGGGGCGGACGGGGTGGCCGGCGCGGCCTCCACGATCTCCGGGGCCTGCTCGATGATGGTGTGCGCGTTGGTGCCGCTGATGCCGAAGGAGGAGACGGCGGCGCGGCGGGGGCGGCCGGTCTCGGGCCACTCCGTGGTCTCGGTCAGCAGGCGGACGTCGCCCTCGGTCCAGTCCACGTGCGTGGAGGGCCGGTCGATGTGGAGCGACCGGGGCAGGACGCCGTGCCGGATCGCCATGACGGTCTTGATCACACCCGCGACGCCGGCGGCGGCCTGGGTGTGGCCGATGTTCGACTTGATGGAGCCGAGCAGCAGCGGCCGGTCGCTGGGCCGGTCCTGCCCGTACGTCGCCAGCAGCGCCTGCGCCTCGATCGGGTCACCCAGGGTGGTGCCCGTCCCGTGCGCCTCCACGGCGTCGACCTCGTCGGTCGAGAGTCCGGCGCTCGCGAGGGCCTGACGGATGACCCGCTGCTGCGAGGGTCCGTTGGGCGCGGTCAGCCCGTTGGAGGCGCCGTCCTGGTTGACGGCGGAGCCGCGCAGTACCGCGAGGACCGGGTGGCCGTTGCGGCGGGCGTCGGACAGGCGCTCGACGACGAGCATGCCCACGCCCTCGGACCAGCCGGTCCCGTCCGCCGCGTCCGCGAACGCCTTGCAGCGGCCGTCGGCGGCCAGGCCGCCCTGCCGGGTGAAGCCGGCGTACCCCATGGCGGTGGACATGACGGTGACGCCGCCGGCGAGCGCCAGGTCGGCTTCGCCGGAGCGCAGCGCGTGCGCGGCCCAGTGGAGGGCGACGAGCGAGGAGGAGCAGGCGGTGTCGATGGTGACCGCCGGGCCCTCCAGGCCGAAGGTGTAGGACAGCCGGCCGGAGATGACGCTGGTGGCGAGGCCGGTGGGGGCGTGGCCCTCGGCGTCCTGACGGGAGTTCATGACCAGGGTGGTGTAGTCCTGGCCACTGGTGCCGACGAAGACACCGGTACGGCTGCCGCGTACCTCGGCGGGGGTGATGCCGGCCCGCTCGAACGCCTCCCAGGTGGTCTCCAGGAGCAGGCGCTGCTGGGGGTCCATCGCCAGCGCCTCGCGCGGGGAGATGCCGAAGAAGCCGGCGTCGAAGTCGGCGACGTCGTAGAGGAATCCGCCTTCCGAGGTGGCACTGCGGCCGTGGCCGCCCTCGCCGCCGCGCTGGAGGGTGTCGAGGTCCCAGCCCCGGTCGGTCGGGAAGGCGGAGATGCCCTCCTGGCCGTCGAGGACGAGCTGCCACAGCTCCTCGGGGGAGCTGACGCCGCCGGGCATCCGGCAGGCCATGCCGACGATGACGACGGGGTCCTCGGCGAGGGCCGCGGCGACGGGCGTCGGGGCGGTGGCGCCGGTGGCGCGCTGCTCGTCGAGCAGGGCGGCGATCAGGTGCTCCGCCAGCACGCCGGGCGTCGGGTGGTCGAAGACGAGGGTGGCGGGCAGCCGCAGGCCGGTGGCGCCGGTGAGGCGGTTGCGCAGTTCGACGGCGGTGAGGGAGTCGAAGCCCAGGTCGTGGAAGTCGCGTTCGGCGTCGATGGCCTGGGCGGAGGAGTGGCCGAGGACCGAGGCGGCCTCGGCCCGGATCAGGTTCACGGCGAAGCGGAGCCGCTCGTCCTCACGCAGGTCGAGGAGGCGCCGGGTGAGCTCGTCGGCGGTACCCGCGCCGCCGACGGCGGTCGCGGCGGCACGCCGGGTGCCGCGGACCAGGTTGCGCAGCAGCGGCGGCACCTCCCCGGGCATCCGGGTGGAGCCCGAGGCACCGAGGGGCACGAGGTGCGGCTCGTCGGAGACGACCGCGGCGTCGAGGAGGGCGAGCCCCTGCTCGACGGTGAGGGCGGGGGCCGCCGACGCCGACATGCGCCGCGCGCCCGCGTCCGTGAGGGTGCCGGTCATGCCGCTGGTCTGTTCCCAGGCACCCCAGGCCAGGGAGAGCCCGGCCAGCCCCTCGGCCCGGCGGTACTGCGCCAGCGCGTCCATGAACACGTTGGCAGCGGCATAGTTTGCCTGCCCCGCACTGCCCATCACACCCGACACCGACGAGAACATCACGAACGCCGCCAGACCCATGTCCCGCGTCAACTCGTGCAGATGCCACGCAGCGTCCACCTTCGGACGCAACACCCCCGACAACCGCTCCGGCGACAACCCCGTCACCACACCGTCGTCCAGCACACCCGCCGTATGCACCACAGCCGTCAACGGATGCCCCACCGGCACCGAACCCAACAGCCCCGCCACCGCACCACGGTCCGCCACGTCACAGGCCACCACGTCCACCTGGGCACCCAGCCCGGCCAGCTCCTCACGGAAGGCGTCCACACCCTCCGCCGCCGGACCACGCCGCGACACCAGCAACAGACGCCGCACCCCACGCACCGACACCAGATGACGCGCCACCTCACGCCCCAGACCACCCGTCCCACCAGTGACCAGGACAGTCCCCTCGGGGTCCCAGCGCGGCGGCATCGTCAACACGATCTTGCCCACATGCTTCGCCCGACTCATGAAACGGAACGCCTCACGCGCCCGCCGCACATCCCACGTACGCACCGGCAACGGGCGCAACGCCCCCTCCGCGAACAGGCCCAGGAGTTCGCTCAGCATCTCGCCGGTCCGGTCCGGCCCCGCCTCGCCCAGATCGAAAGCGCGGTACCGCACGTCACCGACCGCGTGCGGGTCGCGGATGTCGGTCTTGCCCATCTCCAGGAACCGGCCACCGGGAGCCGTGACCCGCAACGACGCGTCCACGAACTCCCCCGCCAGCGCGTTCAGGACCACATCCATCCCAGCGCCACCGGTCACCTCACGGAACTTCTCCTCGAAGCCCAGATCACGCGAGGACGCGATATGAGCGTCGTCCAGCCCCAGCCCCCGCAACGTCTCCCACTTGGGCTCACTCGCCGTCGCGAACACCTCGGCCCCTATGTGCCGCGCGAGCTGGATCGCCGCCATCCCCACACCACCCGCACCGGCGTGGATCAGCACCCGCTCCCCCGCCGACAGGCCGGCGAGTTCGGTGAGCGCGTAGTAGGCGGTGAGGAAGACCAGGGGCACCGAGGCGGCGTCCTCGTCGCTCCACTCCCCGGGTACGCGGGTGAGGAAGCGCTCGTCGATCAGGGTCTCCGTGGCGAGGCCGCCGGGGACCATGCCCATGACGCGGTCGCCCACGGAGAGCCCGGTGACCTCGGGGCCCATGGCGGTGACGAACCCGGCCGCTTCCGCGCCGAGCAGCCCGGCCTCGCCGGGGTACATGCCGAGCGCGTTCAGCACGTCACGGAAGTTCAGGCCCGCAGCTCGTACCTCGACCCGGACCTGGCGCTCCTGAGGCTCCGACCGCTCCTCGGGGCAGGGGCGCAGGGTGAGCGCGTCCAGGCTGCCGCGCGAGCGGGAGTCCAGGCGCCAGGGGCCGTCGGTGGGCGGCAGGAGGGACGGGGCGGTCACGGCCCGGTCGAGGCGGCCGACCAGGACGGCGCCCTCGCGGACGACGAACTGGGCGTCGCCGCCCGAAAGCGGGCCGAGGAGTTGCGGCAGAGCGGTCTCGACGGGGGTGGCGCGGTCCAGGTCGAGGAGGGCGAACCGGGTGGGGTTCTCCGACTGGGCGGCGCGGACGAGGCCCCAGACGGCGGCGGCGGGGAGGTCGTCGACCCGCTCGCCGGGGCGGGTGGAGACCGCGCCCCGGGTGACGAAGACGAGGCGGGCGTCGGCGAACCGTTCGTCGGCCAGCCACTCCTGCGCCAAGGCGAGGGCCTGCGCGGCGCGCTCGTGGGTGGCGGCGGGCACGTCGGCGCCCCCGGCCGGCGCGGGGACCTCGACCAGGACGAGGTCCTCCTCGCCGGTCAGCGGGGCGAGGGTGGCAGCGGCCCCGTCGGTGCCGAGGGCACCGACGGTCGTGTGACGGGCGGCGGGGGCGTCGCCGGTCTCGGGGGCGGCGGTCCACTCCAGGCGGAGCAGCGAGTCGAGTTCGGTGCGGCGCGCGGCCGGGGCGTGGTCCCCGGCGGGGACGCGCAGCACCAGCGACTCGGCGGAGAGCACCGGGGCGCCCTCGACGTCCACGGCGGCGATGGAGACGGAGTCCTCGCCGGTCCGGGCGACGCGGAAGCGGACCACGGAGGCGCCGCCGGCGTGCAGGGAGACTCCGGCCCACAGGAACGGGAGCAGCTGGTGCTCGTCGTCGAGCCCGGCGAAGCCGACGGACTGGACGGCGGCGTCGAGCAGCGCGGGGTGCATCCCGTAGTACTCGGCGTCGTCGGCCTGCGGGGGCAGGGCCGCCTCGACGAACGCCTCGTCGCCGCGCTTCCAGACGGCGCGGATGGTGCGGAAGACCGGGCCGTACTCGGTGCGGTCGTAGAAGTCCTCCAGGCCGACGGCGACCGCGCCCTTGGGGGGCCAGGTCTCGGCATCGGCGGGGAGGGTGACGGCACCGGTGGTCAGGACGCCGCTCGCGTGCTGGGTCCAGAGGGCGTCCGGGGTGTCGGCGGACCGGGAGTACAGGCTGACCGTGCGGGCGCCGCTCTCGTCGGGGGCGCCGGCCCAGACCTGGACGACCACGGCGGTGTCCGCGGGCAGCAGCAGCGGGGTGGCGAGGGTGAACTCCTCGACGCGGTCGCAGCCGACCTCGTCGGCGGCGCGTACGGCCAGTTCCAGGAAGCCGGTGGCGGGGAAGAGCACCATGCCGCCGCCGACGGTGTGGTCGGCGAGCCAGGGGTGCGTGGTGAGGGAGAGGCGTCCGGTGAAGAGGACGCCTTCGGAGGCGGCGAGGCCGGTGGCGGCGCCCAGCAGCGGGTGCGCGGCCGGACTCAGACCGGCGCCGGTGACGTCCCCGCCGTGTGCGGAGGGGCGCGGCCAGTACCGCTCGTGCTGGAAGGCGTAGGTGGGCAGGTCGACGCGGCGGGCGCCGGTGCCCTCGAAGCAGGCGGCCCAGTCGACGGGGACGCCGGTGACGTGGAGCGTGGCGAGCGCGGTGAGCAGGGCGGGCTCCTCGGCCCGGTCCTTGCGCAGCGCCGGCGCGGTCACGCTGTCGCTCGCGGTGCCGGCGGCGTCGAGGGTCTGCTGGGCGAGGGCGGTGAGGACGCCGCCGGGGCCGATCTCCAGATAGGCGTTGGCGCCGGCCTGGTCGAGGGCGTGGACGGCGTCGGCGAAGCGGACGGTGGAGCGGACGTGCTCGACCCAGTACGCGGGCGTGCTGAGCTGCCCGGGCTCGGCGAGGGTGCCGGTCACGTCGGAGACGACGGGGATGCGCGGTTCGCCGTACCCCAGGCCCTTGGCGACATCGTGGAAGGCGTCGAGCATCGGCTCCATGAGCACCGAGTGGAAGGCATGGCTGACCGCCAGGCGCTGGACCTTGCGTCCTTCGGCGGTGAACTCCGACGCCAGGGCGTCGATCTCGTGGTCCGGACCGGCGATCACCACGGACTCCGGGCCGTTGACCGCGGCCAGGGACAGGCCCTCGGTCAGCCGCCCGGCGGTCTCGGTCTCGGTCGCCTGGACGGCCACCATGGCGCCGCCGGCGGGCAGTTCCTGCATCAGGCGGGCGCGGGCGGCGACCAGCGTGCACGCGTCCTCCAGGGAGAGGACGCCCGCGACGTGGGCGGCGACGATCTCCCCGACGGAGTGGCCCGCGACGAACTCGGGGACGACCCCGAAGGACTCGACCAGGCGGTAGAGGGCGACCTCCACGGCGAAGAGCGCGGGCTGGGTGTAGCCGGTGGTGTCCAGGAGGGCGGCTTCGTCGGAGCCTTCCTCCGCGAAGAGCACCTCGCGCAGCGGACGGTCCAGCCTCGGGTCGAGCAGGGCCAGGACTTCGTCCAGCGCCTTCGCGAACACCGGGAAACGGCCGTACAGTTCACGCCCCATTCCGGCGCGCTGCGAGCCCTGGCCGGAGAACAGCACCGCGAGCCTGCGCTCCAGGGCACGGCCCCGCGCCACCTCCACCGGCTCGTCCTCGCCGTCGGCGCCCGCCAGCAGGACCACCCGGTGGTCGAAGGAGGCGCGGCCGGTGGCCAGGGAGTGCCCGATGTCCAGGGGTGCGGCGTCGACTGCGGTGATCCGGGCGAGCTGGCCGGACAGTGCTTCCCCGGTACGGGCGGAGACGGGCCACGGGACGACCCGCGCGACGGCTTCGGGCTCCGTCAGGGGCTCGGGGGACTCCGTGTCGGCGGTCTCCGGCTCCGGCTGTTCGAGGATCACGTGGGCGTTGGTGCCGCTGAGGCCGAAGGAGGAGACTCCGGCGCGCCAGGGGCGCCCGGTCTCGGGCCAGCCGGTCGTCTCGGTGAGGAGCCGGACCGCTCCGGCCTCCCAGTCGACGTGGGTGGAGGGCTGGTCGATGTGGAGGGACCGCGGCAGGGCGCCGTGGCGCATGGCGAGCACCATCTTGATCACACCCGCGACGCCGGCGGCGGCCTGGGTGTGGCCGATGTTCGACTTGATGGAGCCGAGCAGCAGCGGCCGGTCCGCGGGCCGGTCCTGCCCGTACGTCGCCAGCAGCGCCTGCGCCTCGATCGGGTCACCCAGCGGGGTGCCCGTCCCGTGCGCCTCCACCGCGTCGACCTCGTCGGCGGTGAGCCCGGCCGTCGCCAGCGCCTGACGGATGACCCGCTGCTGCGAGGGTCCGTTGGGCGCGGTCAGCCCGTTGGAGGCGCCGTCCTGGTTGACGGCCGAGCCGCGCACGACGGCGAGGATGTCGTGACCGTTGCGGCGGGCGTCGGACAGGCGCTCCAGGACGAGCATGCCCACGCCCTCGGACCAGCCGGTCCCGTCGGCGGCGTCGGCGAACGCCTTGCACAGGCCGTCCCCGGCGAGGCCGCCCTGACGGGTGAACCCGAAGAAGTTCATGGGCGTCGACAGCACGGTCACCCCGCCCGCGAGGGCGAGAGAGCTCTCCCCGCTCCGCAGGGACTGGGCGGCGAGATGGAGCGCGACGAGGGAGGAGGAGCAGGCGGTGTCGACGGTGAGGGCGGGGCCTTCCAGTCCGAGCGCGTAGGAGACGCGACCGGAGATGACACTGGTGGCCAGGCCCGTACTGGCGTGCCCCTCGACGTCCTCGCGGGAGGTCATGACGAGGTTGGCGTAGTCCTGGCCGGTGGTGCCGACGAAGATGCCGGTGGCGCTGGAGCGCAGGCCGGTCGGGTCGATGCCGGACCGCTCCAGGGCCTCCCAGGAGGTCTCCAGCAGCAGGCGCTGCTGCGGGTCCATCGCCATCGCCTCACGCGGGGAGATCCCGAAGAACCCCGCGTCGAAACCGCCCACGTCGTGCAGGAAGCCGCCGCGCCGCGTGGCGCTGACGCCGCGGTTGTCGCCACCGCCGCCGAAGAGGGCGTCCAGGTCCCAGCCGCGGTCGGTGGGGAAGCCGGTGATGCGGTCCTCGCCGTCGGCGAGCATCCGCCACAGGTCCTCGGGAGTCTCGATGCCGCCGGGCATCCGGCAGGCCATGCCGACGATGACGACCGGGTCGTCGGCGACATCGGCGGCCACCGTCGGCATGCCGGCCTCGCCCTGTTCGTCGAGGAGTTCGGCGACCAGGTGTTCGGCGAGGCCTTGGGGGGTGGGGTAGTCGAAGACGAGGGTGGCGGTGAGGCGCAGGCCGGTGACGGTGGTCAGGCGGTTGCGCAGTTCGACGGCGGTGAGGGAGTCGAAGCCCAGCTCGCGGAACTCGCGCCCGGGTTCCACGGCCCGCCCCGAGGCGTGGCCCAGTACGGTGGCGGCCTCGGTACGGACCAGTTCGACGGCGTGGCGGACCCGGTCCTCGGCGGGAAGCGCCAGGAGGCGGCGGGCGAGGTCGGCCGCGGTGCTCGCGCCGCCGGCGGCCGTGGCGGCGGCGCGACGCGTGCCGCGAACGAGGTTGCGCAGCAGCGGCGGGACCAGGCCGAGGACGCGTTGGTCGCCCGACGGGGCGCCGATCGGCACGACCAGGGGCTCGTCGGAGCCGGTGGCGGCGTCGAGGAGGGCGAGCCCCTGCTCGACGGTGAGCGGGGCGGCCCCCGAGGCGGTGACGCGCTGCATGTCGGCCTCGGTGAGGGTGCCGGTCATGCCGCTGGTCTGTTCCCAGGCACCCCAGGCCAGGGAGAGCCCGGCCAGCCCCTCGGCCCGGCGGTACTGCGCCAGCGCGTCCATGAACACGTTGGCAGCGGCATAGTTTGCCTGCCCCGCACTGCCCATCACACCCGACACCGACGAGAACATCACGAACGCCGCCAGACCCATGTCCCGCGTCAACTCGTGCAGATGCCACGCAGCGTCCACCTTCGGACGCAACACCCCCGACAACCGCTCCGGCGACAACCCCGTCACCACACCGTCGTCCAGCACACCCGCCGTATGCACCACAGCCGTCAACGGATGCCCCACCGGCACCGAACCCAACAGCCCCGCCACCGCACCACGGTCCGCCACATCACAGGCCACCACGTCCACCTGGGCACCCAGCCCGGCCAACTCCTCACGGAAGGCGTCCACACCCTCCGCCGCCGGACCACGCCGCGACACCAGCAACAGACGCCGCACCCCACGCGCCGACACCAGATGACGCGCCACCTCACGCCCCAGACCACCCGTCCCACCAGTGACCAGCACGGTGCCCTCGGGGTCCCAGCGCGGCGGCATCGTCAACACGATCTTGCCCACATGCTTCGCCCGACTCATGAAGCGGAACGCCTCACGCGCCCGCCGCACATCCCACGTACGCACCGGCAACGGGCGCAACGCCCCCTCCGCGAACAGGCCCAGGAGTTCGCTCAGCATCTCGCCGATACGCTCGGGGGCTGCTTCGCCGAGGTCGAAGGCCCGGTAGCGGACCTCCCCCGTGGTCTGTGGGTCGCGGATGTCGGTCTTGCCCATCTCCAGGAACCGGCCACCGGGAGCCGTGACCCGCAACGACGCGTCCACGAACTCCCCCGCCAGCGCGTTCAGGACCACATCCATCCCAGCGCCACCGGTCACCTCACGGAACTTCTCCTCGAAGCCCAGATCACGCGAGGACGCGATATGAGCGTCGTCCAGCCCCAGCCCCCGCAACGTCTCCCACTTGGGCTCACTCGCCGTCGCGAACACCTCGGCGCCCATGTGCCGCGCGAGCTGGATCGCCGCCATCCCCACACCACCCGCACCGGCGTGGATCAGCACCCGCTCCCCCGCCTGGACCGAGGCCAGGTCACGGAAGGCGTACAGGGCGGTGAGGAAGACCAGCGGCACCGAGGCAGCGTCCTCGTCGCTCCACTCCTCTGGCACGCGGGTCACGTACCGCTCGTCGACGAGGACGGTGTCGGCGAGGCCGCCGGGGATCATGCCGGTCACGCGGTCGCCGACGGCGATCCCGGTGGCGTCCGGGCCCACTGCCGTGACGAGGCCGACCGCCTCCGAGCCGAGCAGTCCGGCCTCGCCGGGGTACATGCCGAGCGCGTTCAGCACGTCACGGAAGTTCAGGCCCGCGGCCCGCACCTCGACCCGGACGGCGCGGCCCTCCGGCTCGTCCAGTGCCTCGGGTGCGGGGACGAGGGAGAGGCCGTCGATGCTGCCGGGGACGGTGGTGTCCAGGCGCCATGGCAGCCCCGGGACCGGCAGCAGGCTCGCGCCGGTGGCCAGCCGGGCCAGCCGGGCCACCAGGACGGCCTCGTCGCGTACGGCGAACTGCGTGTCGCCGGCCGCCAGCAGGGGAGGTAGCTGCGCCAGGAGTTCGTCGGAGGGCGCGGCGGTGCCCGCGTCGAGGTCGAGGAGGGCGAAGCGGCCGGGGTTCTCGGCCTCGGCGCTGCGGACGAGTCCGTGCACCGCGGCGGCGGCGAGATCGCTCACGCCGGTGTCGGACCCGGTGGCGACGGCGCCCCGGGTGACGAACACGAGACGTCCGGCGGCGGAGGTGGCCGGATCCAGCCACTCCTGGATCAGTGCCAGGGCGCGCGTGGTGGCCGCGTGGACGGCCGTGGGGGTGTCGTCCTCGACGCCCTCCAACGGGGCCAGGACCAGGTCGGGGGCGGGCGTGACGGCGGCGGCGTCGGCGAGGGAGGCCACCGGGCCGGGCCAGGCCCGGTCGGCACCGAGGGTGACGGCGCGCGCGGGGGCGGCGCCGCCCTCGGGCGCGGCCACCCACTCCAGGCGCAGGAGCCCGTCCTGCTCACTGCTGTGCAGGGTGGGGGCCCGAAGCGCCGAAGGGGCGCGCAGGATGAGGGAGTCGGCGGAGAGCACCGGGGCGCCTTCGACGTCCACGGCGGCGATGGACACGGTGTCCTCGCCGACCCGGGCGACCCGCACTCGCACCACGGAGGCGCCGCCCGCGTGCAGCGAAACGCCGGACCAGGAGAACGGTACGAGCTTTTTGCCGTCGCCGAGGCCGGCGAAGCCGACGGACTGGACGGCCGCGTCGAGCAGCGCCGGATGCATCCCGTAGTACTCGGCGTCGTCCACCTGGGGCGGCAGCGCGACCTCGACGAAGGCCTCGTCGTCGCGGGTCCAGACGGCGCGCAGGCCCTGGAAGACCGGGCCGTACTCGGTGCGCGCGTAGAAGCCCTCGAGGTCGGCGGCGACGGCGCCGCGGGGCGGCCAGACGGCGGAGTCGAAGCCGGTGACGCGCTCGCCACGGGTCAGCAGCCCGGAGGCGTGCTCGGTCCAGCGCTGCTCGGGGTCGTCGACGGCCTGGGAGTAGACGGTGACGCGGCGGGCGCCGTCGGCGTCGGCCGCGCCGACGTGGACCTGGACGACGGCCGCGGAGTTCTCGGTGAGGATGAGGGGCTTGGCGAGGGTGAGGTCCTCGACGCGGTCGCAGCCGACCTGGTCACCGGCGCGGACGGCGAGTTCGAGGAAGCCGGTGCCGGGGAAGGCCACCATCCCGCCGACCGTGTGGTCCAGCAGCCACGGGTGGGTCTGCACGGAGAGGCGTCCGGTGAAGAGGACCCCGTCGCTGCCTGCCAGCGACACGGCGGCGCCGAGCAGCGGGTGTTCGGCGGAGACCAGGCCCGCGGCGCTGACGTCTCCGGCGGCGGCCATCAGCACGGGCCAGTAGCGCTCGTGCTGCCAGCGGTAGGTGGGCAGCTCGGTGCGGCGGGCGCCGGTGCCCTCGAAGCAGGCGGCCCAGTCGACGTCGACACCGGCGACGTGGAGCCGGGCCAGCGCGGTGAGCAGGGCGCGCTCCTCGGCGCGGTCCTTGCGCAGGACGGGGACGGCGACGACGTCGGGCCCGTCCAGGCACTGCTGGGCGAGGGCGGTGAGGATGCCGTCGGGGCCCAGTTCGACGAAGGTGTCGGCGCCGGCGCCGGCCAGGGCGCGGACGCCGTCGGCGAAGCGGACCGTGGAGCGGACGTGGTCCACCCAGTACTCGGGGTCGCACAGCAGGCGGTCGTCGGCGAAGGCGCCGGTGACGTTGGAGACGACCGGCAGGACCGGCTCGTGGTAGGTGAGGCTCTCGGCGACGCGGCGGAACTCCGCGAGCATCGGCTCCATCAGCGGCGAGTGGAAGGCGTGGCTGACTGCCAGGCGCTGCGTCTTGCGGCCCTCGGCGGCGAACTCGGCGGCCAGCGCGAGGACCTGGGCCTCGTCGCCCGCCAGGGTGACGGAGTCGGGGCCGTTGACGGCGGCCAGGGCGACGCCCTCGGTCAGGCGCGGGGCGGCCTCGGCCTCGGTGGCCTGGACGGCGACCATGGCGCCGCCCGCGGGCAGTTCCTGCATGAGGCGAGCGCGGGCGGCGACCAGCGTGCAGGCGTCCTCCAGCGAGAGCACACCGGCGACGTGGGCGGCGGCGATCTCGCCGATGGAGTGGCCGGCCACGAAGTCCGGGACCACGCCCCAGGACTCGACGAGGCGGTGCAGGGCGACCTCGACGGCGAAGAGCGCGGGCTGGGTGTAGCCGGTGGTGTCCAGGAGGGCCGCCTCGGGGGTGCGGCGCCGGGCGAACATCACCTCCCGCAGCGGACGGTCCAGTCGCGGATCGAACAGGGCGGTGATCTCGTCCAGTGCCTTCGCGAAGACCGGGAAGCGGGCGTACAGTTCGCGGCCCATCTCGGCGCGCTGGGCGCCCTGGCCGGAGAACAGGACGGCGAGGGAGCGTTCGGTGGCGCGGCCGCGGGCCACCTCGGCGGGGACGCCGTCGAGGCCGGAGAGCAGGACGGCGCGGTGCTCGAAGAGGGAGCGCCCGGTGGCCAGGGAGTGGCCGATGTCCAGGGGCGTGGCCTCGGTGAGAGCGGTGACGGCCTCGATCTGCGCGTCCAGGGACGCCTCGGAGCGGGCGTGGACGGGCCACGGCACGACGGTCGGGACGGTCTCGGGCTCTGCCGGGGACTCCGGTTCGGCGGCGGGTCCGGCCTGCTCGATGACGACGTGGGCGTTGGTGCCGCTGATGCCGAAGGAGGAGACGCCGGCGCGGCGAGGGCGGCCGGTCTCGGGCCATTCGACGTCCTCGGAGAGCAGCCGGACGGCCCCGGAGTCCCAGTCGACGTGGCGCGAGGGGTGGTCGGCGTGGAGGGAGCGCGGGACGACGCCGTGCCGCATCGCCATGATCATCTTGATGACCCCGGCGACTCCCGCGGCGGCCTGCGCGTGGCCGATGTTCGACTTGACGGAGCCGAGCAGCAACGGCCGGTCCTCGGGGCGGCCCTGGCCGTAGGTGGCGAGCAGGGCCTGCGCCTCGATGGGGTCGCCGAGGGGCGTTCCCGTCCCGTGGCCCTCGACCGCGTCGACGTCGGCGGCGGTGAGTCCGGCGGCGGCCAGCGCCTGCTGGATGACGCGCTGCTGGGAGGGGCCGTTGGGGGCGGTGAAGCCGTTGGAGGCGCCGTCCTGGTTGACGGCCGAGCCGCGCAGCACGGCGAGGACCGGGTGACCGTTGCGGCGGGCGTCGGAGAGCCGCTCCAGGAGGAGGACACCGACCCCCTCCGACCAGCCGGTGCCGTCGGCCTCGTCGGCGAACGCCTTGCAGCGGCCGTCACCGGCCAGGCCGCCGGCGCGGCTGAACTCCATCAGCGAGCCGGGGGCGGACATGACGTTGACGCCGCCGGCGAGGGCGAGGCCGCACTCCCCCGCGCGCAGGGCGTGGGCGGCGGCGTGGAGGGCGACGAGGGAGGAGGAGCAGGCGGTGTCGACGGTGACCGCCGGGCCCTCCAGGCCCAGGGTGTAGGAGAGGCGGCCGGAGGTGGCGCTGGCGGCGATGCCGGTGCCGATGTCGCCGGTCGCGTCGGCGAGGGAGCGCACCAGGAGGTACGCGTAGTCCTGGCCGTTGGTGCCGACGAAGACGCCGGTGCGGCTGCCGCGCAGGCTGCGCGGGTCGATGCCCGCCCGCTCGACGGCCTCCCAGGAGGTCTCCAGCAGCAGCCGCTGCTGGGGGTCCATGGAGACGGCTTCGCGCGGGGAGACGCCGAAGAAGGAGGCGTCGAAGTCGGCGACCCCGTCGAGGAAGCCGCCCTGCTGGCTGACGGAATGGCCACGGGCGTCGACCCCGGCGTCCCGCAGCGCGTCCAGGTCCCAGCCCCGGTCGGTGGGGAAGCCGCCGACGGCGTCGGTGCCGGAGGCGACGAGGTGCCACAGGTCCTCGGGGGAGGTGACTCCCCCGGGGTAACGGCAGCTCATCGCGACGACGGCGACAGGCTCCGAGGCGGCGGCCGCGAGGTCGCGGTTCTGCCGGCGCAGGCGTTCGGTCTCCTTGAGCGAGGCCCGGAGAGCTTCGACAACTTTTTCGCTGGGCGTGGTCATGATGGCTCCGTCAGTCCCGCTCTTCGTCAGGGTTACCGTTGAGTGCCGCCTGCACCAGGCCGTCGACGTCCATGGCGTCGATCGACGCGTCGTAGGCGTCGCCGGCCCCGGAGGGCTCGGCCTCCTGGCCCGTGCCTGTTCCGGCCGGGTCCTGCCCGGCGAGGTCCAGCAGCTGGTCCAGGAGTCCGCTGTCGCGCAGCCGGTCCATGGGGACCTGGGCGAGGGCGGCGCGCACGGCCCGCTCCTCTTCGCCGGCTCCGTCCGTGGCGGGGGCACCGGGGGTGCCGGCCGGGAGAAGCTGTCCGAGGATGTGGGCGGCGAGTGCGGCGGGCGTGGGGTGGTCGAACACGAGGGTCGCGGACAGCGTGAGTCCACTGGCGGCGCCGAGCTGGTTGCGCAGCTCGACGGCGCCGAGGGAGTCGAATCCGAGGTCGCGGAAGGCCCGGTCGGGGCCCACCTGGTCGGTTCCGGAGAGGCCGAGGACCTCCGCGGCGCGTTCGCGCACCAGCGTCAGGACCGTCTGGGTACGGCGGCTCTCGGGGAGCCTGGCCAGCCGGTCGCGCAGCGACGGACCGGAGTCCGCGGCCCGGTCGGCGGCGGACGCGGCCTTCTTGAGGGCGGCGTACGCGGGCATCTCGGCCAGCAGGCTGCTGGGCCGGACGGTGGTGAACGCGCGGACGAACCGGTCGGGGTCGACGTCGGCGACGACGGCGACCGGGTCGCTGCCCGTGACGACCTGCCGCAGCGCGAGGACCGCGAGGTCCGGGTCGAGCGGCCGGATGCCGGTGCGGCGGGCGAGCGCGGCGGCGCGGACGCCGTCGGCCATGCCCTCCCCGCCCCAGGCGCCGTACGCCACGGAGGTGGCGGGCAGCCCTTCGGCCCTGCGCTGTTCGGCGAGGGCGTCGAGGACCGCGTTGGCGGCGGCGTAGGTGCCCTGACCCGGGTTGCCGACGGCGGCGGACGCCGAGGAGAACAGGGCGAACACCTCCAGGTCGTGGGCGCGGGTCAGTTCGTCCAGGAGCAGCGCGGAGGCCACCTTGGCCCGGAACACCGTGGCGAACCGCTCGGGGGTCAGGCCGTCCACGACGCCGTCGTCCAGCACCCCGGCGGTGTGGATGACGCCGGTGAGCGGCGCGTCCTCGGGGATCGCCGCGAGGACGGCGGCCAGGGCCTTGCGGTCGGCGGTGTCGCAGGCGGTGATGACGGGTTCGGCGCCGAGCGCGCGCAGGTCGGCGGCGAGTTCACCGGCGCCGGGCGCGTCGGGTCCGCTGCGGCTGAGGAGGACCAGGCGGCGGGCTCCGGCCCCGGCCAGACGGCGGGCGGTGCGGGCGCCGAGGGCGCCGGTGCCGCCGGTGATCAGGACGGTTCCGGTGGGCTTCCAGTCGCGGGGCGTCCCTGGCCGGACGGCGGCGAGGCGGCGGCCGAAGACCGCACCGGGCCGTACGGCGAGCTGGTCCTCGCCCTCGGGGTCGGCGAGGACGGCGGCGAGCCGTTCGGCGGTCCGGGCGTCGACGGCGAGCGGCAGATCGACGGTGCCGCCCCAGCGCTGCGGGTGCTCCAGCGCGGCGACCCGGCCGAGTCCGTGGACGGCGGCCTGGAGCGGTGCGGCGACGGTCTCGGCGGGCGAGACGGCGGCGGCGCCACGGGTGAGGCACCACAGCGGGGCGTCGGTGCGGGCGTCGCCGAGCGCCTGGACCAGGGTCGCGGTCAGGGCCGCGCCGACCGGGACGCCGCCGGGGAGGGCGCCGGTCCCGTCACCGGGTTCCCCGGCGACGGCGAGCAGGGAGACCACGCCGGTGAACGGCCCGGTGGCGTCGAGCCGTTCGCGGATCGCGGCGGCGAGTGAGGCGCGGTCCTCGCCGGAGACCTCCAGGACCTGGGCACCCGTGCCGAGCGCGGCCAGGACGGCGGTGGTCCAGGGGTGGTCGGCGTGGTCGGCGGGCACGACGGCGAGCCAGGTGCCGGCGGGGGTGCCGGCGGTGGCCCGGTTCAGGGGCCGCCAGGCGATGCGCTGGCGCCAGCCGTCCACGGTGGTCTGGTCGCCGTGCTTGCGGCGCCAGTCCCGCAGGGCCGGCAGGACGCGCAGCAACGCGTCGCCGTCGACGCCGAGTTCCCCGGCGAGGGAGTCGAACTGCTCGTCCTGGACCGCCGCCCAGAAGGCGGCGTCCCCGGCGTCGGCCGTGGTGCCGGTGGCGGCGGCGGGTGCCTCGTCGGGCCAGAACCGCAGTCGGCGGAACGGGTAGGTGGGCAGGTCGACGCGGCGGGCGCCGGTGCCGTCGAGCAGCGCCGTCCAGTCGAGTCCCTGGCCCGCCGCGTGCAGCCGGGCCACGGCGGTGATCAGGGCCTGCTCCTCGTCGCGTCCGGTGCGCAGGGCCGGGACGGCCGTGGGGGCCGGGCGGTTCTCGTCGGCGAGGGTGTCGAGGGTCTCCTGGGCGAGGCCGCACAGGACTCCGTCGGGGCCGAGTTCGAGGTAGCGGGTGGCGCCGCGGCCGGCGAGGGTGCGCACACCGTCGCCGAAGCGGACCGCCTCGCGGGCGTGCCGGACCCAGTACCCGGGGTCGCACACCTGCGCGTCGGTGACCGCGTCCCCGGTGAGGTTCGAGACCAGGGGCAGCTTCGGCGGGGCGTACGACACACTCCTGGTGACCCGTTCGAAGTCCTGAAGCATGGCGTCCATGTGCAGTGAGTGAAACGCATGGCTCACCCGCAAACGCCTAGTCTTCCCGCCCTGTTCGGCGAAGGCCTCGGCGAGCGCGGTGACCGCCTTCTCGTCGCCCGAGACCACCACGGACTCCGGGCCGTTGACGGCGGCGAGGCAGACGTGGTCGGTCAGGTACGGGGCGATCTCGTCCTCGGTGGCGCGCACGGCGAGCATGGCGCCGCCCGCCGGGAGTGCCTCCATGAGGCGGGCGCGGGCGGAGACGACGCGGCAGGCGTCCGGCAGGGAGAGGACCCCGGCCACGTGGGCGGCCGCGAGCTCGCCGACCGAGTGCCCGGCGAGCAGGTCGGGTCGTACGCCCCAGGACTCGACCAGCCGGTACAGGGCCACGCCGAGGGCGAAGAGGGCGGGCTGGGTCCAGCCGGTCCGGTCGAGGAGCGCCGCCTCGGGGGTGCCCTCGTCGGCGAACATCACGTCGCGCAGCGGGCGTTCGAGTTCCTGGTCGAAGTGGGCGAGCACCTCGTCGAGGGCGGTGGCGAAGACCGGGAAGCGGGCGTACAGGGCGCGGCCCGCGCCGGGGCGCTGGGAGCCTTGCCCGGGGAAGAGGAACGCGGTCCGGCCGCCGGGGGCCGCGCGGCCGCGCAGTACGGCGGGGTGGGCGCGGTCCTCGGCGAGGGCGGTGAGCGCGTCGAGGAGTTCGTCGCGGCCGGCCACGGCGAGGACGGCCCGGTGCTCGAAGGCGGAGCGGGTGGTGCCCAGGGAGAGCGCCAGGTCGGCGGTGGCCGGCGGCTGCGTCGCACCGGCGGTGAGCCGGTCCCGGAGCCGGGCGGCCTGCTCGGTCAGGGAGTCCGCGGTGGCCGCCGACAGTGGCAGGGGCAGCAGCCGTGCGGCGCCGGGGGCGGGCGTGTCGGGCTCCGGGTCCCGCGCGGGGGCGGCCGGGCCGGTGGGGGCCTGTTCCAGGATGACGTGCGCGTTGGTGCCGCTGGCGCCGAAGGAGGAGACACCGGCGCGGCGGGGGCGTCCGGTCTCGGGCCAGTCGGCCGCCTCGGTCAGCAGGTGGACCGCGTCCGGGTCCCAGGCGACGTGACGCGAGGGCTTCTCGGCGTGCAGGGTGCGCGGCAGCGTGCCGTGCCGCATGGCGAGGACCATCTTGATGATGCCCGCGACGCCGGAGGCCGCCTGGCTGTGACCGATGTTGGACTTGACCGAGCCGAGCAGCAGCGGCTGCCCCTCGGGGCGGTCCTGCCCGTAGGTCGCCAGGAGGGCCTGGGCCTCGATGGGGTCACCGAGGGTGGTCCCGGTCCCGTGTGCCTCCACGGCGTCGACCTCGCGGGCGGTGAGCCCGGCGGCGGCCAGCGCCTTGCGGATGACGCGCTGCTGGGAGGGGCCGTTGGGGGCGGTCAGACCGTTGGAGGCGCCGTCCTGGTTGATGGCGGAGCCGCGCAGGACCGCGAGGACCTCGTGGCCGCGCCGGCGTGCCTCGGAGAGGCGCTCGACGACGAGCATGCCCACGCCCTCGGACCAGGCGGTGCCGTCGGCGGCGTCGGAGAAGGGCTTGCAGCGGCCGTCCGGCGAGAGGGCGCCCATCTCGCCGAACTCGACGAAGCCGACCGGGGTGGACATCACGGTGACACCGCCGGCCAGGGCGAGCGAGCATTCGCCGGAGCGGATCGCCTGCGCGGCGAGGTGCAGGGCGGTCAGGGACGACGAGCAGGCCGTGTCGACGCTGACGGAGGGGCCCTCCAGGCCGAGGGTGTAGGAGAGCCGTCCGGAGAGGAGGCTCGCCGACTGGGCGGTCTCGACGTGCCCGGACTGGCCGATGGCGGGGCGGTAGTCGCCGCTGCCGCCGCCGACGAAGACACCGGTGTCGCCGCCGCGGAGCACGGCGGGGTCGATCCCGGCCCGCTCCAGCGCCTCCCAGGCGGCCTGGAGGACGATCCGCTGCTGCGGGTCGATGACCAGGGCCTCGCGCGGGGAGATCCCGAAGAAGGCGGGGTCGAAGTCGGCGACGTCGTAGAGGAATCCCCCCTCACGGGTGACACTGCGGCCCCGGCCGTCCTCGTCGCCGTGGAGCAGCTTCTCCAGGTCCCAGCCGCGGTCGGTGGGGAAGCCGCCGATGGCGTCGGTGCCGGCCCCGACCAGTTCCCACAGGTCCTCGGGCGAGCGGACGTCGCCGGGGTAGCGGCAGCTCATGCCGACGATGACGACGGGGTCGTCCGCGTCGGCTGCGGCGGGTGCCACGGGGGCGCCGGTGCCGGGGGCGGTGTCCTCGCCGAGGAGTCCGGTGAGGAGGTGGGCGGCGAGGGCGGCGGGGGTCGGGTAGTCGAAGACCAGGGTCGCGGGCAGGGTGAGCCCGGTGGCCGTGGTGAGGCGGTTGCGCAAATCGACCGCGGTGAGCGAGTCGAAGCCGAGGTCGTTGAAGGCGTTCTCGGCCGGGACGGCGGCGGCGTCGGTGTGACCGAGCACCGAGGCGGTCTCGGTGAGCACGGTGTCGAGGAGGGTGCGCGAGCGCTCGGAGGGGTCGGACTGCCGCAGTCGCTCGCGCAGCGCGGAGGCGGTACCGGCGTCCGCGCCGTCGCCGCCGGTGGTGCTCAGGGCCTCGCGGGCCTCGGGCACGCCGGTGAGGAGCAGACCGGCTCGGGTGCGGGTGAACGCCGGGGCGAACCGGTCCCAGGCCACGTCCGCGACGGTCACCGAGGCGGGAGCGGCCGGGTCGGCGGCGGCCTCGCCGATCGCGGGGGCGAGTGCGTCGAGCGCGCGGGCCGGTTCCATGGCGGGCAGGCCGTTGGCGCGCAGGTGGGCGGTGAGACCGTCGGGGCCGGCGCCCTGCCAGGCGCCCCAGGAGACCGAGACGGCGTTGGTGCCGTGGGCGCGGTGTCGCTGGACGAGGGCGTCCAGGCAGACACCGGCCGCGGCGCCCGCGCCCTGGCCGCCGACGCCCCAGACGGCGGAGATGGAGCCGAAGACGACGAAGGCGTCCAGGTCACGGTCACCGACGGCGGTGGTCAGCGCCTCGTAGGCGGCGCGCGCTCCGGTGACGCCGGGCGTCTCCTCGCCGGTGTCCCCGGTGTGGAAGACGGCGGTCAGCGGCCGGTCGTCGGCCCGCGCCGCCAGCGCCTCGGTGAGCGGACCGGCGTCGGCCGGGTCGGGGTGGGGGACGACGGTGAGGGTGGCGCCGAGCGCCTCCACCTCGGCGCGCAGGGCGGTGGTGGCGGCGTCCTCGGGGCCGGCCGGGCCGACGAGCAGCACCCCGGCGGCGCCGTGCGCGGCGAGCCAGCGGGCGACGTGCCCGCCGAAGCCCTCCGCCCGGCCGGTGACCAGGACGGTCCCGGCGGGGCGCCAGGTGACGTCCGGGGCGGGGGCGGCGGCCCGGGACAGCCGGCGGCCGAAGGCGCCGGAGGCACGCAGCGCCACCTGGTCCTCGGCCGGGCCGTCGGTGCGGGCGGCGGTCAGGACGGCGCGCAGGCGGTCGACGGTGCGGGCGTCGGCGACGTGGCCGACGTCGACCAGTCCGCCCCAGCGCTCGGACTCGTCCAGGGCGAGTACCCGGCCCAGGCCCCACAGGGCGGCGCGGTCCGGGTCGGCCGTGGAGTCGGAGCGGCCGACGGAGACGGCGCGGCGGGTGACGCACCACAGCGGGGCGTCGATCCCGGCGGCCGCCAGCAGGCGGAGCAGGGTGTCGGGGCGGGCGATGCCGTCCGTCGCGGTGCCGGCGAGCAGCGAGAGGACACCGGCGTACGCGGTGCTGTCGGCGGCCGCGCCGAGCAGGGCGGCGGTGCCGTCCTCGTCGGCGGGGACGGCGAGGTGGACGGCGCGCTCGCCGAAGGTGGCGGCCAGGGCCTCGGTCCACGCGTCGTCGTGTCCGGCCGGGGTCAGGACGAGCCAGGTTCCGGCCGGGCCCTCGTCGGCGGCGTTCCCGAGGGGGACGGGCTGCCACGTGACGCGGTAGCGCCAGCCGTCGAGCAGGGTGCGCTCGGACAGGCCACGGCGCCAGGTGGAGAGGGCGGGCAGCACGCTCGACAGGACCGTGTCGTCCAGGTCGAGGGTGGCGGAGAGCGACTCCAGGTCCTCGCGCTCCACAGCGGCCCAGAACGCGGCGTCCGCCGGGTCCTGCGCGGTGGCCGTGTGCGGCCCCGTGGCCGGCTCGGGCCAGTACAGCTCGCGTTGGAAGGCGTAGGTCGGCAGGTCGGTGCGGCGGGCACCGGTACCGGTGAACCAGGCGGTCCAGTCGACGACGACACCGGCGGTGTGGAGCCGGGCCAGCGCGGTGAGCAGCGCGCGCTCCTCGGCCCGGTCCTTGCGCAGCGCCGGGACGCTCACGCTGCCGGTTCCGTCGGCGGCCGTGTCGAGGACCCGGGCGGCCATGCCGGTGAGGACCCCGTCGGGGCCGATCTCCAGGTAGGCGTCGGCTCCGGCGTCGGCGAGGGCGCGGACGCCGTCGGCGAAGCGTACGGTCTCGCGGACGTGCCGCACCCAGTACTCGGGGTCGGTGAGCTGACCGGGCTCCGCGAGGGCGCCGGTGCCGTTGGAGACCACCGGGACGCGCGGTTCGGCGTACTCCAGGCTCTCCGCGACCCGGCGGAACTCGGCGAGCATCGGTTCCATCAGCGCCGAGTGGAAGGCGTGACTGACCGGCAGAGGCTGCGTCTTGCGCCCCTCCCCCGCGAAATCGGCTGCCAGGGAGAGGACTTCCTCCTGCTCACCGGCAATGACGACGGAGTCGGGACCGTTCACGGCGGCGAGGGACAGGCCGTCGGTCAGCCGGGGCGCCACCTCGTCCTCGGCCGCCCGCACGGCCACCATCGCCCCGCCGGAGGGAAGCTCCTGCATCAGACGGGCGCGGGCGGCGACCAGCGCGCAGGCGTCGTCCAGCGAGAGGACCCCCGCCACATGAGCCGCCGCGATCTCCCCGACCGAATGCCCCGCCACGAACTCCGGCGAGACCCCCCACGACTCCACCAGCCGGAACAGCGCCACCTCCACCGCGAACAGCGCGGGCTGCGTGTACCCGGTCGCATCCAGCAGCGCCGCCGCCTCCGAACCCTCCTCCGCGAACAGCACCTCCCGCAGCGGACGCTCCAGCCCCGTGTCCAGACGGGCCGCCACCGCGTCCAGCGCCTCCGCGAACACCGGGAAACGCCCGTACAACTCCCGGCCCATCCCCGCACGCTGCGAACCCTGCCCCGAGAAGAGCAGGGCGAGGCGGCGTTCCGAGGCACGGTCGCGGACGGTCTCCAGGGGTTCGCCCCCGGCGGTGACCAGGTGGACGGCGCGGTGGGCGAAGGCTCCTCGGCCGGTGGCCAGGCTGTAGGCGGTGTCGAGCGCGGGGACCTCGGGCCGGGCCTGAGTGAAGGCGGTCAGCCGTGCGGTCTGGGCCGCCAGGGCGTTCTCCGAGCGGGCCGAGACCAGCCAGGGCAGGACGGACGGCTCGGTGGCCGGTTCCGTGGCCTCGGCGGTGTCCGGTCCGGGCTGCTCCAGGATGACGTGGGCGTTGGTGCCGCTCACGCCGAAGGCGGAGACGCCCGCCCGGCGCGCACGGCCCGTCTCGGGCCAGGCGCGGTGCTCGCGGAGCAGTTCGACGGTGCCGTCGGACCAGTCGACGTGCGAGGACGGCGCGTCGACGTGCAGGGTGCGCGGCAGTTCGCCGTGGCCCAGGGCGAGGACGGTCTTGATGACACCGGCGGCGCCCGCGGCGGCCTGGGTGTGGCCCAGGTTGGACTTGACGGTACCGAGCAGCAGCGGCTGCTCCGGGTCGCGGCCCTCGCCGTAGGCGGCGATCAAAGCGTGGGCCTCGATCGGGTCGCCCAGGGTGGTGCCGGTGCCGTGCGCCTCGACGGCGTCGACCTCCGCCGGGGTGAGGTGCGCGTCGGCCAGCGCCTGGCGGATGACGCGCTGCTGGGCGCGGCCGTTGGGCGCGGTGAGGCCGTTGGAGGCGCCGTCCTGGTTGACGGCCGAGCCACGCAGCACGGCGAGGACGGGGTGGCCGTGGCGGCGGGCGTCGGAGAGGCGCTCCAGGACGAGGACGCCGGCGCCCTCGCCCCAGGCGGTGCCGTCCGCGGCGTCGGAGAAGGCCTTGCAGCGGCCGTCGCCGGCCAGGCCGCCCTGCGCGGTGAACTCCACGAAGGCGTCCGGGCTCGCCATCACGGAGACGCCGCCGGCGAGGGCCAGGGTGCACTCGCCGGAGCGCAGCGCCCCGGCGGCCATGTGCAGGGCCACCAGCGCCGAGGAGCAGGCGGTGTCGACGGTGACCGCCGGGCCCTCCAGCCCCAGGGTGTAGGACAGGCGGCCGGACATCACGCTGGCGGTGGTGCCGGTCGCGGCGTGGCCCCGCACGTCGGTGGTGCCACGCCGCAGCACGGTGGCGTAGTCCTGGCCGTTGGTGCCGACGAAGACGCCGGTGGCACTGGAGCGCAGGCCCTGCGGGTCGATGCCGGCCCGCTCCAGGGCCTCCCAGGAGGTCTCCAGCAGCAGGCGCTGCTGGGGGTCCATCGCGAGAGCCTCGCGCGGGGAGATGCCGAAGAACGAGGCGTCGAAGAGTCCGGCGCCCTGGAGGAATCCGCCCTCCAGGGTGGCGGAGCCGCCACGGGCCAGCGAGTCCAGGTCCCAGCCGCGGTCGGCGGGGAAGCCGGAGACGGCGTCGCGGCCCTCGCCGAGGAGCTGCCAGAGCTCCTCGGGCGACTCGACACCGCCGGGGAAGCGGCAGCCCATGCCGACCACGACGACCGGGTCGGTCTCCGTGGCGCGGGGAGCCTCGTCGGCCGCGTTCCCGCCCGCCGCCGGCTCGGGCAGGTCGCCCAGGATCTCGGCCAGGAGGTGGGCGGCCAGGTCGCGGGCGGTCGGGTGGTCGTAGACGAGGGTGGCGGGCAGGCGCAGGCCGGTGGTGGCGCCCAGGGTGTTGCGCAGTTCGACGGTGGTGAGCGAGTCGAAGCCGAGGTCGGTGAAGGCATGGTCGGGTTCGACGGCGTCCGGGTCGGGGTGACCCAGGACGGCGGCGACCTGGGCGCGCAGGAAGTCCAGCACGTACCGCTCGCGGGCGGGGCCGGTCAGGGCGGCGACCTGGCGCCGCAGCGCCGGTTCGGTGTCGCCGTGGGCGGTGGCCGCGCCGCCGGTGGCGCGTACCTCGGGCAGGTCACCGACGAGGGCGCGGTGCGGGGCGAAGACGGCGGCGTAGCGCGGCCAGTCGATGTCGGCGAGGAGGAGCGCGGTGTCGCGGTGGCCGACGGCGGCGTCGAGGGCGGTGAGCGCGTCCTCGGGGCTCATCGGGGTGAAGCCGCCACGCCGGACCCGGTCCTCGACGCCGGTGCCCTCGCCGGCCATGCCGGTGCCGGACCAGGGGCCCCAGGCCACCGAGGTGGCGGGCAGGCCCTGTTCGCGCCGGTGTTCGGCGAGGGCGTCGAGGTAGGCGTTGGCGGCGGCGTAGTTGGCCTGGCCGGCGGCGCCGAGGGTGCCGGCGGCCGAGGAGAACAGGACGAAGTCGGTGAGGCCGAGGTCGCGGGTCAGCTCGTGCAGGTGGGCGGCGGAGCGGGCCTTGGCGTCGAGGACGGCGGCGAACCGCTCCGGGGTGAGGGTGTCCAGGAGGCCGTCGTCGAGGACGCCCGCCGCGTGCACCACGGAGGCGAGGGGGCGGTCGGCGGGCACCTCGGCCAGGAGCGCGGCGAGCGCCTCCCGGTCGGCGGTGTCGCAGGCGGCGAGGGTGACCTCGGCGCCCAGTTCCCGCAGCTCGGCGGCGAGTTCGGCGGCGCCGGGAGCGTCCGGCCCACGCCGCCCGGCGAGCAGCAGGTGCGGCGTGCCGCGCCCGGCCAGGAGCCGGGCGACGTGGGCGCCGAGGGCGCCGGTGCCGCCGGTGATCAGGACGGTGCCCTCGGGGGCGAACGGACGCGCCGGTTCCTGGGGGGCCGGGTGGTGGGCGATCCGCCGTGCGTAGGTGGCGGAGGCGCGGACGGCGAGCTGGTTCTCCGTGCCGGGCACGGCCAGGAGGTGCGCCAGCCGGCGGGCGACGCGGGCGTCGAACTGCTCGGGCAGGTCGACCAGGGCGAGGCGGCGCGCCGGGTTCTCCAGGGCGGCGGCCCGGCCGAGGCCCCACACACCCGCCTGCCCGGGGCGGGCCAGCCGGTCGGCGCGTCCGGTGCTCACGGCCTGCCGGGTGACGATCCACAGGGGCGCGGTGATCCCGGCGTCGTCCAGGGCGTTCAGGGCGGTGGCCGTCGGCGCCACGGCGCCGGTCCCTGCCACGTCGTCGGCGGTGGGGGCGGTGTCGAGGGCCAGCAGGGCGAGGACGCCGGTGAAGCCCTCCTCGGGGCGCGGCAGCCGGCGCAGGGTGTCGGCGAGCGCGGCACGGTCGGGGTCCGCGAGGTCGACGGTGACCTCGGCGGTGTCCAGGCCGAGGGTGTCCAGCAGGGCGGCGGTCTCGGACGCGGCGGCGCCTGCCGGGCGCAGGACCAGCCAGGTGCCCTCGGGCCGTCCGGTGGGGGCGCCGTCGAGCGGCTTCCACACGATCCGGTGGCGGCGGCCGTCGGCGACGGCCTGTGCGGTGCGGCGGCGCCGCCACGAGGACAGGGCCGGCACCAGGGCGGACAGCGTGTCGTCGTCCAGGCCGAGGTCGGCGCCGAGCGTGGGCAGGTCGGCCCGCTCGACGGCCGACCAGAACGCGGCGTCGGCGCCGGTGTCGGCGGGGCCCGCGGCCGTGGCCGGGGTGAAGGTGGTGTCGGGCCAGTAGCGGCTGCGCTGGAAGGCGTAGGTGGGCAGGTCGACGCGGCGGGCGCCGGTTCCCTCGAAGGCGCCGGTCCAGTCGACGGCGGTGCCGTGGACGTGCAGCCGGGCGAGGGCGGCGGTGAGGGACGACACCTCGTCGCGGTCGCGGCGCAGCGCGGGGACGACGGTGACGGGCCGGGCACCGGTGGCGTCGGCCGGGTCGGCGTCGAGGACGTCGCGGGCGGCGGCGGAGAGGGTGCCGTCGGGGCCGAGTTCCAGGCAGGAGGTGACGCCCTGGCGGGCGAGGGTGCGTACGGCGTCGGCGAACCGGACGGTGGCACGGACCTGGCCGACCCAGTACTCGGGCGAACCCAGTTCCTCCGGGGTGGCGGGGGCGCCGGTGACGGTGGAGACCACCGGCACGAGCGGCGTCTCGTAGGTGAGGCCGCGGGCGACGCGGGCGAAGTCGTCGAGCATGGCGTCCATGCGCGGCGAGTGGAAGGCGTGGCTGACCTTCAGCGCGCGGGTGCGGCGGCCGTCCTCGGCGAGGCGGGCGGCGACGGCGGCGACCGGCTCCTCGTCGCCGGCGATCACCACGGCGCGCGGGCCGTTCACCGCGGCCAGGGAGATCCGGTCCTCGCGTCCCTCCAGGAGGGGCAGCACCTCTTCCTCGCTCGCCTCGACGGCGACCATGGCGCCGCCCGCCGGAAGGGCGGCCATGAGGCGGCCACGGGCGGCGACGAGGGCGCAGGCGTCGTCCAGGGAGAAGACCCCCGCCACGTGGGCGGCGGCGATCTCCCCGACGGAGTGGCCGACGACCTGGTCGGGGCGCACCCCCCAGGACTCGACGAGCCGGTACAGCGCCACTTCGAGGGCGAACAGGGCGGGTTGCGTGTACGCCGTGTCGTGCAGGAGCGCGGCCTCGGCAGTGCCCTCGTCGGCGAAGAGCACCTCGCGCAGCGGGCGGTCCAGGTCCTGGTCGAAGCGGGTGAGGACGGCGTCCAGGGCTTCCGCGAAGACCGGGTGACGGTCGTACAGCTCCCGTCCCATGGCCGGGCGCTGACTGCCCTGGCCGGTGAAGAGGAAGGCGAGCCCTCCTCGTGCGGGGGCGCCGGTGAGCAGCGAGGCGTCGGGGGTGCCCCCGCGCAGCGCGGTGAGCGCCCGCAGCAGGCCGTCCCGGTCGCCGGTGAGGACGGCGGCGCGGTGTTCCAGGGCGCCGCGGGTGGTGGCCAGCGAGTGGGCCAGGTCCACCAGCGGTACGTCCGGACGGCCTGCGAGGTGTCCGGCGAGGCGGTCGGCCTGCTCACGCAGGGCGGCCGGGGTCCGGGCGGAGAGCACGACGGGGACGCCCGGAGGCAGGGTGGCCGGGTCGCCGGCGGGGACCGGGGGTGCGGTGTGCTCGGTCGCGGGCTCCTCGGGCGCCTGCTCGACGATGGTGTGGACGTTGGTGCCGGAGAGGCCGAAGGAGGAGACGGCGGCCCGGTGGGGGCGTCCGGTCTGGGGCCACGGCACGGTCTCGGTGGCCAGGTCGATGGCGCCGGAGCTCCAGTCGACGTGGCTGGAGGGGGTGTCGACGTGCAGGGTGCGCGGGACGGTGCCGTGCCGCATCGCCATGACCATCTTCATGACACCGGCGATGCCGGAGGCCATCTGGGTGTGGCCGATGTTGGACTTCACCGAGCCGAGCAGCAGCGGCCGGTCCCCGGGCCGGTCCTGTCCGTACGTCGCCAGCAGGGCCTGGGCCTCGATCGGGTCCCCGAGGGCGGTGCCGGTGCCGTGGCCCTCGACCACGTCCACCTCGCCCGGGGTGAGCCGGGCGTTGGCGAGGGCCTGGCGGATGACGCGCGCCTGGGAGGGGCCGTTGGGGGCGGTGAGGCCGTTCGAGGCGCCGTCCTGGTTGACGGCGGAACCCCGGATGACGGCGAGGACGGGGTGGCCGTTGCGGCGCGCGTCGGACAGCCGCTCGACGAGGACCAGGCCGACGCCCTCGGCCAGGCTCATGCCGTCGGCGCCCTCGGCGTACGCCTTGCAGCGGCCGTCGGGGGCCATCGCGCGCTGGCGGCTGAAGCCGGTGAACGCCTGCGGGGTGGCCATGACGCTGACGCCGCCCGCCAGGGCGAGGGTGGACTCGCCGTTGCGCAGCGACTGGCAGGCCAGGTGGAGCGCGACCAGGGAGGAGGAGCAGGCGGTGTCGAGGGTGACGGCCGGGCCCTCCAGGCCGAAGGTGTAGGCGAGCCGGCCGGACATCACGCTGGAGATGGTGCCGGTGATCAGGTGGCCCTCGGCACCCTCGGAGCCGGCGCCGCCCGCGGTGTAGTCCTGGTAGCTGGCGCCGATGAAGGTACCGGTCATGCTTCCGCGCAGGGTCGCGGGGTCGATGCCCGCGCGCTCGATGGCCTCCCAGCCGGTCTCCAGCAGCAGGCGCTGCTGGGGGTCCATCGCCAGTGCCTCGCGCGGGGAGATCCCGAAGAAGCCGGCGTCGAAGTCGGCGACGTCGTGGAGGAATCCGCCCTGCGTGGAGTAGGTGGTGCCGGGCCGGTCGGGGTCCGGGTCGTAGAGGGCGTCGGCGTCCCAGCCCCGGTCGGCGGGGAAGCCGGTGATGGCGTCGGCGCCGGCCGCGATCAGCTCCCACAGGGCCTCGGGCGAACTGACGCCGCCGGGGTAGCGGCAGCTCATCGCGACGACGGCGATCGGCTCGTCGTCGGTGGCGGCCGTGGTGCGGAGCGGGCTCTCGGAGTCGGCGGCGGGACCGCCGACCAGGCCGCGCAGATAGCCCACGAGGGTGAGCGGGTCCGGGTAGTCGAACACCATGGTGCTCGGCAGGGTGAGGCCGGTGACGGAGGCCAGCCGGTTGCGCAGGTCGACGGCGGTGAGCGAGTCGAACCCGATGTCGCGGAAGGCGCGACGCTCCGACAGCACCTCCGGGGAGGCGTGGCCGAGGACGGTGGCGGCCTCCGAGCGGACGAGTTCCAGCAGGAGGCGGTCCTGCTCGCCGGCGGGCAGGGAGCGCAGGCGGTGGGTGAACTCTCCGGCCTCGCCGGCGCGGGCCTCGTCCTGCTCGGTGAGGCGGCGGACCTCGGGCACGTTCTCGAAGAGCTCGGTGGGCCGCGAGGAGGTGAAGACGGGGTGGTAGCGGTCCCAGTCGACGTCGGCGACGGCGACGGCGCCCTCGTCCCCGTCGAGGACCTGCCGGAGTCCGGCGAGGGCGAGCCGCGGGTCCATGAACTGCAGGCCGCTGCGGCGGATCTGGCCGGGGTCGACCCGGCCGAGCTTCATGTCGTCGGCCCAGATGCCCCAGGAGATCGCGGTCCCGTGGGCGCCTCGGGCGCACCGGTGCTCGGCGAGCGCGTTGACGTGGGCGTTGGCGGCGACGTACGCAGCGTGCCGGCCGCTCCCCCACATGCCGGCGGTGGACGAGTAGAGGACGAACGCGTCGAGCTGGTCGTCGTCGAGGAGTTCGTCGAGGTGCGCGGCGCCCGCGGTCTTGGCGTGGACGACCTTGGCGAACGCGTCGAGGCTGGTCTCCTCGATGGACTGGAGCTCGATGACGGCGGCGGTGTGGAAGACGCTGCGGACGGTGCGGCCCTCGGCGGTGAGACCGTCGAGGAGCGCGACGACCGCCTCGCGGTCGGTGACGTCGCAGGCGGCGACCGTCACCCGGCAGCCGCGTTCGCCGAGTTCGGCGGCGAGTTCGGCGGCGCCGGGGGCGTCCGCGCCACGGCGGCTGGTGAGGACCAGGTCACGGGCGCCCTGGTCGGCGAGCCAGCGGGCCAGGTGCGGGCCGAGCGTTCCGGTGCCGCCGGTGACCAGGACCGTGCCGCGCGGGCTCCAGCGGCCGGAGCCGGTGGGCGCCGGGGCCGGGGAGACGCGGCGGGCCAGGACGCCGGAGGCGCGGACGGCCAGCTGGTCCTCGCCGGTGGTGCCGGACAGGACGGCGGCGAGACGTTCGCCCGCCCGGCGGTCCAGGGTCTCGGGCAGGTCGACGGTGCCGCCCCACCGGTCCGGGTGTTCCAGGGCCGCGGTCCAGCCGAAGCCCTGGACGAGGGCCTGGGCGGGCCGGGTGAGGCGGTCGGCGCGCCCGGTGGAGACGGCGCCGCGGGTGAGCGCCCAGAAGGGTGCCTCGATCCCGGCGTCGCCGAGGGCCTGCGTCAGTGTGACGCTGAGGGCGAGACCGGTGGTGAGGACCGGGTGGGCGGTCCCGGTGGACTCGTCGTCGGCCAGCAGGGAGACCACCCCGGCCGGTTCGGGCAGGTCGCGCAGCCGCTCCGTGAGAACTGCCCGGTCGGCGTCGGCGTCTGTCAGCGCCAAGGGCAGGGTCCGGGCGCCGTGCGCGGTCAGCTGCTCCGCCACGGCGGCGGCGTACTCCGGGTCGGTGCCCTCCGCGGTGACGAGCAGCCAGGTGCCGTCCAAGGTGGCGGAGGGGAGCGCGCCGAGCGGCTTCCAGGTGGCGCGGTAGCGCCAGGACCCGACGGTGGAACGGTCGCGCTTTCCACGGCGCCAGGTGGAGAGGGCGGGCAGCAGCGGGGCGAGCGCCTCCCGGTCGAGTTCCAGGCGGGAGGCGAGGGACTCCGCGTCCTCCCGCTCGACCTCGGCCCAGAACTCGGCGTCGGCGGGGTCGCCGTCGCCGGAGCCCTGCGGGCGGGCGGAGACGGCCCACAGGTGCTCGCGCTGGAAGGCGTAGGTGGGCAGGGGTGTCCTGCGGGCGCCGGTGCCCGCGTAGACCGCGTTCCAGTCGGCCCGGCCGCCGCGCACCCACTGTTCGGCGAGGGAGGTGAGGAAGCGCGCGGTGCCGCCCTGTTCGCGGCGCAGGGTGCCGACGGCGACGGCCGGGCGGGCGGCCTCCTCGGCGGTGGCCTGAACGGCCATGGTCAGCACGGGGTGGGGACTGATCTCGACGAAGAGCGTGTGCTCGGTGTCGAGCAGGGCGCGCACGCCGTCCTCGAAGCGGACGGTCTGCCGCAGGTTGCGGTACCAGTAGGCGGCGTCCATGCCGGTGGTGTCGAGCGCGGTGCCGGTGACCGTGGAGTGGAACGGGACACCGGCGGCGCGGGGTGCCACCGGGGCGAGGATGTCGAGGAGTTCGGCCTCGATCCGCTCCACCTGTGCCGTGTGGGAGGCGTAGTCCACGGCGATCCGGCGGGCCCGCAGGTCGCGGGCGGCGAACTCCGCCTGGAGGGCGTCCAGGGCCTCGGGCGTACCGGCGAGGACGACGGAGCGCGGGCCGTTGACGGCGGCGACGGAGACCGCGCCCGCGTGGGGGGTCAGGTACTGCTCGGCCTCGGCGGCGGACACCTGGACGGACATCATGCCGCCGGCCCCGGCCAGGACCCGGCGGATGGCCTGGGAGCGCAGGGCGACGACGCGGGCGCCGTCGTCGAGGGTGAGGGCGCCGGAGACGACGGCGGCGGCGATCTCGCCCTGGGAGTGGCCGATCACCGCGTCGGGGGTGACGCCGTGGGCCCGCCACAGCTCCGCGAGGGAGACCATCACGGCCCAGGTGGCGGGCTGCACGACGTCGACCCGGTCCAGGGTGGGCGCGCCGTCGGCCTGGCGGACGACGTCGACGAGGTTCCAGTCGGTGTACGGGGCCAGAGCGGCCGCGCACGCGTGGAACCGCTCGGCGAACGCCGGTGAAGTGTCCAGGAGTTCGGCCCCCATGCCCGCCCACTGGGAGCCCTGGCCGGGGAAGACGAAGACGGTGCGGCCGTCGGTGTCGGCGGTGCCGTGGACCACCTGGCCGGTGGACTCGCCCGCACCGAACGCGGCGAGCGCGTCGGTGAGTTCGCCGGTGCCGGCGCCGAGGGCGACGGCGCGGTGCTCCAGGACGGAGCGTGCGGTGATCAGGGTGTGGCCGACGTCGGCGGGGTGCGGTGCCGCGCCGGAGGTGACGTGGGCGGCGAGGTGGGCGGCCTGCTCGCGCAGGGCGGAGGGGGCGGCGGCCGAGAGAATCCAGGGCAGGGTGCCGCCCGCGGGCAGGGTGGGTTCGGCGGCGGGGGCGGGCTCCTCGACGGGGGCCGCCTGTTCCAGGATGGCGTGCGCGTTGGTGCCGCTGATCCCGAAGGAGGAGACGGCGGCGCGCAGCGGGCGGTCCTCCCGGGCCCAGCCGGTGTTCTCGGTGACGAGGCGGACGGTGCCGCTGGACCAGTCGATGTGGCTGGAGGGCTCCGCGGCGTGCAGGGTGCGGGGCAGGGTGCCGTGGCGCATCGCCATGACCATCTTGATGACGCCCGCGACACCGGCGGCCGACTGGGTGTGGCCGATGTTGGACTTCACCGAGCCGAGCAGCAGCGGGTTGTCGGGGTCGCGGTCCCTGCCGTAGGTGGCGTGCAGGGCCTGGGCCTCGATGGGGTCGCCCAGGGCGGTGCCGGTGCCGTGCGCCTCGACCGCGTCGATGTCGTCGGGGGTGAGACCGGAGGCGGCCAGGGCCTGGCGGATGACGCGGACCTGGGAGGGGCCGTTGGGGGCGGTCAGGCCGTTGGAGGCGCCGTCCTGGTTGATGGCGGAGCCGCGGACGACGGCGAGGACCTCGTGGCCGTTGCGGCGGGCGTCGGAGAGCCGCTCCAGGACGAGGATGCCGACGCCCTCGGCGAGGGTCATGCCGTCGGCGCTCTCGGAGAAGGCCTTGCAGCGGCCGTCCCGGGCGAGGGCCCGTTGCCGGCTGAACGCGATGAACGGCATCGGGTTGGTCATGACGGTGGCGCCGCCCGCCAGGGCGAGGGTGGTCTCGCCGTTGCGCAGCGACTGGCAGGCCAGGTGCAGCGCCACCAGCGACGAGGAGCAGGCGGTGTCGACGGTGACGGCCGGGCCCTCCAGGCCGAAGGAGTAGGCGAGACGGCCGGAGAGCACGCTGGGGCTGGAGCCCGTGACGGCGTGGCCCGCGGACCCGTCGTCCATGGCGACGCCGTAGTCCTGGTAGGTGGAGCCGATGAAGGTGCCGGTGGGCGTGGAGTGCACGGCGGCCGGGTCGATGCCCGCGTGCTCGAACGCCTCCCAGGTGGTCTCCAGCAGGAGGCGCTGCTGCGGGTCCATGGAAACGGCCTCGCGCGGCGAGATGCCGAAGAACCCGGCGTCGAACTCGCCCGCGTCGTGCAGGAATCCGCCCTGCGTGGAGTAGGTGGTGCCGGGCCGGTCGGGGTCCGGGTCGTAGAGCGCGTCGCCGTCCCAGCCCCGGTTGACCGGGAACTCCGAGATCGCGTCGGTGTTGTCGGCGACGAGCTGCCAGAAGGCGTCGGCGGAGCGGGCGCCGCCGGGGAAGCGGCAGCTCATCCCGACGATGGCGATGGGCTCGTCGGTGACGGCGGGGCCGGTCGCCACGGGGGCGGTCTCGGCCGTGCCGAGGAGTTCGGCACGGAGGTGGCGGGCGAGGGCGAGCGGGTTCGGGTAGTCGAACACCAGGGTGCTCGGCAGCGCGAGTCCGGTGAGGACGGCGAGCCGCTTGCGCAGTTCGACGGCGGTCAGCGAGTCGAACCCCGCGTCACGGAACGCCTTCTTGACCGGCACCCCCTCGGCGGAGGTGTGCCCGAGCACGACGGCGGCCTCGGCCCGCACGAGGTCGACGAGCAGGCGCTCCTGTTCCTGCTCGGTGAGGCCGCCGAGGCGGTCCGCCAGCCCGGAGACGGTACCGGGTGCCCCGGAACTGCCCAGGGCCGCGACGGTGTCGACCGTGTCGAAGAGACGGCTGGACCGGGCGGCGGTGAAGACCGGGTGGTACTGCTCCCAGTCGACGTCGGCGACGGTCACGGCGGTCTCGCCGCGTACGACGGCCCGGCGCAGCTCCGTCATGGCGGTGGCGGGGTTCAGCAGCCGCAGGCCGACGCGTTCCAGGTTCTCGGAGACCGTCCGGTGGGCGCTGGCCATGCCGACCTCGGCCCAGGGGCCCCAGGCGACGGAGGTGGCGGCGAGGCCGCGCGAGCGGCGGTTCTCGGCGAGCGCGTCGAGATAGGCGTTGGCTGCGGCGTAGGCGCTCTGGCCCGCGCTCCCCCAGACCCCGGCGACGGAGGAGACCAGGACGAGGAAGTCGAGGTCGTGGCCGTCGAGGAGGGCGTGGAGGTGGGCGGCGCCGAGGGTCTTGGCGGCCATGGCGGCGGCGACCTGGTCGAGCGGGGTGTCGGCGAGCGGCGCGGCCTGGCCGACGCCGGCGGCGTGCACGACTCCGGTGAGGGGGGCGTCCTCGGGCACCGCGGCGAGGACCGCGGCGAGGGCGTCGCGGTCGGCGCTGTCGCAGGCGGCGAGGGTGACACGGGCGCCCAGCTCCTCCAGTTCGGCGCGGAGTTCGGCGGCGCCGGGGGCGTCGGGGCCGCGGCGGCCGGTGAGGACGAGGTGGGCGGCGCCGGAGCGGGCGAGCCAGCGCGCGGCCTCGGCGCCGAGGCCGCCGGTGCCGCCGGTGACCAGGACGGTGCCGGAAGCGGTGAACTCGTCCTCGCGGGGCAGGGCGTCGCCGGGGTGGCGGACCACGCGGCGGGCCAGGGTGCCGCCCGCCCGGACGGCGAGCTGGTCCTCGCCGTCACGGGTGGCGAGGACGCTGACCAGACGCTGGGTGGCCGGGGCGTCGAGGACCTCCGGCAGGTCGACCAGACCGCTCCACTGCTCGGGGCGTTCCAGAGCGGCGACCCGGCCCAGGCCCCAGGCGGCGGCGCGAGCGGGGTGGGTGAGCGGGTCGCCGGGGCCGGTGGAGACGGCACCGCGGGTGACCGTCCACAGCGGGGCGGTGACGGAGGCGTCGCCGAGTGCCTGGGCGAGGACCACGCCCAGGGCGAAGCCGGCCGGGAGTCCGCCTGCGGGTGCGTCGGTGCCGGTGGCCTCGGGGTGGGCGGCGTCGGCGAGCGGCAGCAGCGACAGGATGCCGCTGACACCGGCGGTGCCGTCCGCCGCGGCGTTCTCGACGGCGGCGCGCAGGGTGATGGCGAGGCGGTCGCGGTCGAGGTGGGAGGCGTCGAGCACCAGGCGCTCGAGGACGGCGCCGTGGCCGCGCAGGGCGGCGAGGACGGTGTCGGACGCGCCGTCGTCGGCGGTGGTGACGGCCAGCCAGGTCCCGTCGAGCACCGGGGCACTCTCGGTACCGGCGGGCTGCCAGGCGATCCGGTAGCGGGCCGCGTCGAGGACGGCGCGTTCCTGACGGGCGCGGCGCCAGGAGCTCAGCGACGGCAGCAGCGCGTAGAGGGAGGCGTGCTCCTCGTCGCGGAGGCCGAGGAGCCCCGCGAGCCCGGCGGCGTCGCCTCGTTCGACGGCGGTCCACAGCTCGGCGTCGGCGGGGTCGCCGGTGCCGTCGCCGGTGCGGCGCACGGTCGGCGCGGTCGTGTCCGGCCAGTAGCTCTCGTGCTGGAAGGCGTACGTGGGCAGCTCGACGGTGCCGGCGCCGGCCGGGTGGACCGCGCCCCAGTCGACGCGGACACCGCGGACGTGGAGCCGGGCGAGGGCGGTGAGGACGGACTCGTCCTCCGGCCGGCCGCTGCGCAGCGTCGGGACGGCGTCGGCCTCGGCGGCGTCACCGAGGGTGTCCTGGGCGGCGGCGCACAGGGAGCCACCGGGGCCCAGTTCGAGGTAGGTGCTGGCGCCGGCCTCGTGGGCGGCGCGCACGGCGTCGGCGAAGCGGACGGTGGAGCGCACGTGGCGGACCCAGTAGTCGGCGGTCCGCAGGTCGTCGCCCTCGGCGAGGCGGCCCGTGAGGTCGCAGGCCACGGGGACGGTGGGCTCGTGGTAGGTCAGGCCCTCGGCGACCTCGCGGAAGGCGTCCAGGACGGCGTCCATGCGGGGCGAGTGGAAGGCGTGGCTGACCCGCAGGCGGCGGGTGGCGCGGCCGAGGCCGGCGAAGTGCGCGGCGATGCCCGCGGCGGCCTCCTCCTCGCCGGAGACGACGACGGCCGACGGCCCGTTGACGGCGGCGAGGGAGACCACGTCCTCCTGCCCCTGGAGCAGGGGCAGGACCTCCTCCTCGGACGCCTGGAGCGACCACATGGCGCCGCCCTCGGGCAGGGCCTGCATCAGGCGGGCGCGGGCGGCGACCAGGGCGCAGGCGTCGTCCAGGGAGAGGACGCCTGCGGCGTGGGCGGCGCCGATGCCGCCGACGGAATGGCCGAGGAGTACGCCGGGGCGCACGCCCCAGGACCGGACGAGCCGGTACAGCGCGGTCTCCAGAGCGAACAGAGCGGGCTGGGTCCAGCCGGTCTCGTACAGGGCGGCGGCGCCCGGGGTGCCCTCCTCGGCGAACATGACGTCCTTGAGGGAGCCGTGCGGGGTGCCGGAGGGCGCGTCGACGAGGAGCGCATCGAGGCGCGCGACGACCTCGTCCAGAGCCTCGGCGAAGACCGGGTGCCGCTCGTACAGTTCGCGGCCGGTGCCGGGGCGCTGGCTGCCCTGGCCGGTGAAGAGCAGGGCGGTGCGGCCGGTACCACCGGTCTCGCCGAGGACGAGCGCCGGGTCGGGGCGGTCGGCGGCGAGGGCGGCCAGGGCGCGGCGGGCGTCGTCGGCGGTGCCGACGACCACGGCGCGCTGCTCGAAGGCCGGGCGGGTGGTGGCCAGCGAGTGGGTGACGTCGACGGGGGCGTCGCCGGGGCGCGCGTCGAGGTGGGCGAGCAGCCGGGCGGCCTGGGCGCGCAGCGCGGGCCGGGTGCGGCCGGAGAGAGTCCAGGGCAGGACGGCGGGTTCGGCGGGCGCGGGGACGGCGGACCCGGCGGGGGCGGGCTCGCCCTGTTCCAGGACGATGTGCGCGTTGGTGCCGCTGATGCCGAAGGAGGAGACGCCGGCGCGGCGCGGGCGACCGGTCTCGGGCCAGCGGGCCGGCTCCTGGAGGATGCGGACGTCGCCGGACTCCCAGTCGACGTGGCGGGAGGGGCTGCCGGCGTGCAGGGTGCGGGGCAGTTCCCCGTGGCGCATCGCCATGACCATCTTGATGACGCCCGCGACACCGGCGGCGGCCTGGGTGTGGCCGATGTTCGACTTCACCGAGCCGAGCAGCAACGGCCGCTCCTCGGGCCGGTCCTGGCCGTACGTGGCGAGGAGGGCCTGGGCCTCGATGGGGTCGCCGAGAGCGGTGCCGGTGCCGTGCGCCTCGACGGCGTCGACGTCGGCGGTGGTGAGGCCGGCGGTGTCCAGGGCCTGGCGGATGACGCGCTGCTGGGAGGGGCCGTTGGGGGCGGTCAGGCCGTTGGAGGCACCGTCCTGGTTGACGGCGGAGCCCCGGACCACGGCGAGGACGCGGTGGCCGTTGCGGCGCGCGTCGGAGAGCCGCTCCAGGACGAGCATGCCGACGCCCTCGGACCAGCCGACCCCGTCGGCCTCGTCGGAGAACGCCTTGCAGCGGCCGTCGGGCGACAGGCCGCGCTGGCGGGAGAACTCGATGAGGGAGGTCGGCGTGGACATCACCGTGACGCCGCCGGCCAGGGCGAGCGAGCACTCGCCCGAGCGCAGGGCCTGCATCGCCCAGTGCATGGCGACCAGGGAGGAGGAGCAGGCGGTGTCGACGGTGACGGCCGGGCCCTCCAGGCCCAGGGCGTAGGAGACGCGGCCGGAGGCGATGCTGGGGGCGGTCCCGCTGCCCTGGTGGCCCTCGAAGCGCTCGTCGGCGAGGGTCGCCGAGTAGTCGCTGTACATGACGCCGGCGAAGACGCCGGTCCGGCTGCCGCGCAGGCCCACCGGGTCGATACCGGCGTGCTCGACGGCGGTCCAGGACGCCTCCAGCAGCAGCCGCTGCTGGGAGTCGGTGGCGAGCGCCTCACGGGGGCTCATGCCGAAGAAGCCCGCGTCGAACTCGCCCGCGTCGTGCAGGAATCCGCCGTAGCGGGTGTACGAGGTGCCGGGGTGGTCCGGGTCCGGGTGGTACAGGGAGTCGAGGTCCCAGCCGCGGTTGACGGGCAGGCCGCCGATCGCGTCGGTGCCCTCGGTGACCAGGCGCCACAGATCGTCGGGCGAGCCGACGCCGCCGGGGTAGCGGCAGCTCATGCCGACGATGACGATCGGGTCGTCGGCGGTGGCCGGCGTCCGCGGGGCGGGGGCGGGGGCAGCGGTCTCCGGGGCGTCGGTCAGCTCGGCCAGGAGGTGGCCGGCCAGGGCCGCGACGGTCGGGTAGTCGAAGGTGACGGTGGCGGAGGTGCGCAGGCCGGTGGCGGCGGCCAGCCGGTTCCGCAGCTCGACGGCGGTCAGGGAGTCGAACCCGAGATCCTGGAAGGGGCGTTCGGGGTCGATGTCGGCGGCCGAGGCGTGGCCGAGGACGGCGGCCGTCCGGTCGCGCACCAGGTCGACGACGGCCTCCGTACGGGCCTGCTCGTCGAGCCGGGCGAGCCGCTGGGCGAGGCCGAGGGCTGCCTCGGAGCCGGTGCGTACCGTGCGGCGGGCGCGGGTGCGGACCAGGCCGCGCAGGAGCGGGGGCACCTCGCCCCGGCCCCGCAGGGCGGCCAGGTCCAGGCGGACGGGGAGGACGGCGGCGCGGGGCAGGGCGAGAGCGGCGTCGAACAGGGCCAGGCCCTGTTCGACGGTGAGCGGGGGCGTGCCGGAGCGGGACATGCGCTCCAGGTCCCGCTCGGACAGTTCGCCGGTCATGCCGCCGTCGAGGGGCACCCACGGACCCCAGCCGAGGGAGAGGCCGGGCAGCCCGGCGTCGCGGCGCAGGCGGGCCACGGCGTCCAGGAAGGCGTTGCCGGCCGCGTAGTTGGCCTGGCCGGGGGCGCCGGTGGTGCCGGCGAGGGAGGAGAACACGACGAAGGCGGCGAGGTCGAGGTCGCGGGTGGCCCGGTGCAGATGCCAGACGGCGTCGGCCTTGGGCCGCAGGACGGCGGCGAGCCGTTCCCCGGTGAGGGATTCGACCAGGCCGTCGTCGAGGATGCCGGCGGTGTGCACGACGGCCGTGACGGGGTGGGCGGCCGGTACGGCGGCGAACAGCCGGTCCACGGCTTCCGGATCGGCGACGTCGCAGGCGGCGAGGGTGACCTCGGCGCCCAGTCCGCCGAGGTCGGCGGCGAGTTCGGCGGCGCCGGGGGCGTCGGGGCCGCGCCGGCCGGCGAGCACCAGGTGGCGTACGCCGTGCTCGGTGACGAGGTGGCGGGCGAGGGCGGCGCCGAGGCCGCCGGTGCCGCCGGTGACGACGACCGTGCCCTCGGGGTTCCAGGCGGCGGCGGTTGCCTCGCCGTCGGGGCGGACGCGGGCGAGCCGGGCGGCGAACACGGTGTCGCCCCGCAGCGCGGTCTGCGGTTCCTCGGCGGCGAGGGCCGCGACGAGCGCCTCGGGGTCGGTCGGGGCGACGGGGTCGAGGTCGAGCAGGCCGAACCGGTGGGGGTGTTCGGCCTGGGCGGAGCGGACCAGGCCCCAGACGGCGGCGGCGGCCGGGTCGGTGAGTGGTCCTTCGCCGACGGCGACGGCGCCGCGGGTGACGAACACCAGGCGCGCGCCGGCCCGGGTGTCCTCGGCGAGCCAACGCTGGATGTGCCCGAGGACGCGGGCGGTGCTCGCGTGGACCTCGGCGGGTACGGCGTCGGGGTCGCCGCCGCCGACGGGGACGAGCACCAGGGCCGGTGTGTCGGGTCCTGCGGTCCCGGTGAGCGGGCTGACGGTGAGCCCGGCGGCGGTGAGGGCGGCGCCGAGCCGGAGGGGGTCGGTGCCGAGCAGGCCGACGGTGCCGGGCGCGTCAGGGGCGTCGGAGCCGTGGAGGCGGGTCCAGTCGAGGTGGAAGAGGGCGTCGCGCTCCAGCACGCCGGCGGCGGCCCGGCGCGCGTCGGGGGCGGAGCGCAGCACGAGGGAGCCGACCGAGGCGACGGGTGCCCCAGTGGTGTCCGCGACGGTGAGGGTGACGGCGTCGTCGCCCGCGGGGGTGATGCGGACGCGGGCCTCGGCGGCGCCGGCCGCGTGGAGGGTGACGTCCTGCCAGGCGAACGGCAGGCCGCCACGGGCGTCCTCGCCGAGCGGGGCCAGTGCGGTGGCGTGCAGGGCCGCGTCCAGCAGCGCGGGGTGCAGGCCGAAGGAGGAGGCGTCGCCCGCGGGTCCCGCGTCGAGAGCCACCTCGGCGAAGGTCTCCTCGCCCCGGCGCCAGACGGCGCGCAGGCCGCGGAAGGCGGGACCGTAGGCGAAGCCCGACTCGGCCAGGCCCTCGTAGAAGCCGTCGAGACCGACGCTCTCGGCACCGGCGGGCGGCCAGACGGCGGCGTCGAACTCCTCGCCGTGGTGGGCGCCGGAGGCCAGGGTGCCGGCGGCGTGCTGGGTCCAGGGCCGGTCGTCGTCGCCGTCGGGGCGGGAGTACAGGGTCAGGGCGCGGCGGCCGGTCTCGTCGGGGCTGCCGATCCAGACCTGGACCTGGACGCCGCCGTCCTCGGGCAGGGCGAGCGGGGCGGCGAGGGTGAGTTCCTCGACGCGGTCGCAGCCGACCTCGTCGCCGGCGCGGACGGCGAGTTCGAGGAAGGCGGTGCCGGCCAGCAGCACGGTGCCGCGCACGGTGTGGTCGGCGAGCCAGGGATGGGTGCGCACCGAGAGGCGGCCGGTGAGGAGCAGGCCGTCGGAGTTGGCGAGGGTGACGGCGGCGGCGAGCAGCGGGTGGTGGGCGGCGCCGAGGCCTGCGGAGCGCATGTCGCCGGTGAGCCCCGTGACGCCCTTGGGCCAGAAGCGGCGGTGCTGGAAGGCGTAGGTCGGCAGGTCGGTGTGGCCGGCGCCGGTCCCCTCGAACCAGCGGTCCCAGCGCACCGGGACGCCGCGCAGGTGGAGTCCGGTGGCGGTCTCGGTGAGGGTGGCGGCCTCGGGGCGGTCCTTGCGGAGCGCGGGCAGCACGGCGGCGTGCTCGTGCCCGGCGGCGTCCAGGACGGTCCGGGTGAGGGCGGCCAGGGTGGCGTCGGGGCCCAGTTCGAGGAAGAGCCCGGTGCCGTGTCCGGCGAGCCAGGAGACACCGTCGGCGAAGCGCACGGCGTGGCGGACGTGATCGGTCCAGTAGCCGGCGGAGGTGAGCTGCTCGACGGTGGCGGGTACGCCGGTGAGGTTGGAGACGACCGGGACGGTGGGGGCCTGCGGGGAGAGTCCGGCGACGACCGCGCGGAACTCCTCCAGCATCGGGTCCATGAGCGGCGAGTGGAACGCGTGGGAGACCCGCAGCCTGCGGGTGCGGCGCCCGAGGGCCTCGACACGGGCGGCGACGTCCTCGACGGCGTCCTCGGCTCCGGAGACGACGACCGCGGCCGGGCCGTTGACAGCGGCTACGGAGACCCGTCCGGCGTGTTCGGCGACGAGCGGCGCGACCTCGTCCTCGGTGGCCTCCAGGGAGACCATGGCGCCGCTCTCGTCCAGGGCCTGCATGAGGCGGCCACGGGCGGTGACCAGGGTGCAGGCGTCGGCGAGCGTGAACACCCCGGCGACATGGGCGGCGGCTATCTCGCCGACGGAGTGGCCGGTGAGGTGGTCGGGGGTGACGCCCCAGGACTCGACGAGCCGGTACAGGGCCACTTCGAGGGCGAACAGGGCGGGCTGCGCGTACTCGGTGCGGTCGAGGAGCGCGGCCTCCTCGCTGCCCTCCTCGGCGAGGATCAGGGGCTTCAGCGGGCGGTCGAGCCCCGCGTCGAGGTGCTCCAGGATCTCGTCGAGGGCGCGGGCGAAGACGGGGAAGCGGGCGTGGAGATCGCGGCCCATGCCGGGACGCTGGGAGCCCTGGCCGGAGAAGAGCACGGCGAGCTTGGTACGGCCACGCAGCTGGTGGGTGGTGAGACCCGGGGCGTCCTCACCGGCGGCGAGTGCGGTCAGGACGGCGACGGCGGTGTCCCGGTCGGCGGTGGTGAAAGCCGCTCGGTGCTCCAGGGCGGAGCGGGTGGTGGCGAGCGCGTGGGAGACGTCCAGGGCGGGCGCCGCGGGCCGGGCGGCGAGGTGGCCGAGGAGCCGGGCGGCCTGGGCGCGCAGGGCCTCGGGGGTGCGGCCGGAGAGCAGCCAGGGCAGCGCCCCGGCGTCGACGGCCGGGGCGGCCCCGCCGTCGTCGGCGGCCGGCTCCTGGGGAGCCTCCTCGATGATGGTGTGCGCGTTGGTGCCGGACAGGCCGAAGGAGGAGATGCCCGCGCGACGCGGCGCGTTCTCGCGGGGCGGCCAGGGGGCGGGCTCCGTCAGCAGGCGGACCGAGCCCTCGCTCCAGTCGACGTGGGTGGAGGGCTGGTCGACGTGGAGGGTGCGCGGCAGCAGGCCGTGGCGCATCGCCATGACCATCTTGATGACGCCCGCCACGCCCGCCGCGGCCTGGGTGTGGCTGATGTTGGACTTGACCGAGCCGAGGAGCAGCGGGTTGTCGGCCGCGCGGCCCTGGCCGTAGGTGGCCAGCAGGGCTTGGGCCTCGACGGGGTCACCGAGGACCGTACCGGTGCCGTGCGCCTCGACGGCGTCGACGTCCGCGGCGGTGAGCCGGGCGTTGACCAGGGCGGACTCGATGACGCGCTGCTGGGAGGGACCGTTGGGGGCGGTCAGGCCGTTGGAGGCACCGTCCTGGTTGACGGCGGACCCCCGGACCACCGCGAGGACGCGGTGGCCGTTGCGGCGGGCCTCGGAGAGCCGCTCCAGGACGAGGACGCCGACGCCCTCGGACCAGCCGGTGCCGTTGGCGGCGTCGGCGAAGGACCGGCAGCGCCCGTCGGCGGCGAGGCCGCCCTGGCGGGCGAACTCGACGAAGGTGGTGGGGCTGGCCATGACGGTGACACCGGCGGCCAGGGCCAGGGAGCACTCCCCCGCGCGCAACGACTGGGCGGCCAGGTGCAGGGCCACCAGGGAGGAGGAGCAGGCGGTGTCGACGGTCACGGCCGGTCCGACGGCACCGAAGAAGTAGGAGAGCCGCCCGGAGAGGATGCTGGTGGCGTTGCCGGTGAGCTGGAAGCCCTGGACGTCGTCGTCGGGGCCGACCCGGTAGTCCTGGGGCATGGCGCCGACGAACATGCCGGTGCGGCTGCCGCGTACGCCCGCGGGGTCGATGCCGGCCCGTTCGAAGGCCTCCCAGCCGGTCTCCAGGAGCAGACGCTGCTGCGGGTCCATGGACAGCGCCTCGCGGGGCGAGATGCCGAAGAAGTCCGGGTCGAAGGCGGGCGCGTCGTGCAGGAAGCCACCGGCGAAGTCGGCGGGGCCCTCGCCCAGGGCGGCCTCCCAGCCACGGTCCTCGGGCATGCCGGTGATGCCGTCCTCGCCGGCGACCAGCATTTTCCACAGGTCCTCGGGGCTGCTCACCCCGCCGGGGTAACGGCAGCTCATGCCGACGATCGCGATGGGCTCGGTGGCCGCCGCCTCCAGCTCGGTCACCCGCTGCCGGGAGCGCTTCAGATCGGCGCTCGCCCGCTTCAGGTAGTCCCGGAGCTTCTGTTCCTTGTCCATATCAACGCAACCCATCTGGATGAAGACCGGCGGACGGCTGGCGGTCCGGCGTGGGCACCGGGCGCCCGGGACGGCCGGAGGGGACCGGGCCGGGCGCGGTGTCCCGAGGAGGAGGAAGGGCAGGGGGCGGGGCCTGGGCGGCCTGCCGGGCGCGGTGTCTCACGTGCCCCCGGGGGCGGCCCGGGCGCCGCGCCGCGTGCCGGAGGGCCGGGGCGGCTCTCCGGTACGCGGGCGGGCGGGCAGCGCCCCCGCCGCTCCCTCGGAGCACACGCCAAGCACGTGTGCCGTGCCCACAGTTCCGCTGACCATGGGGCCCAGTCTGCGGCGGGTGGGGCTTTGGAAATCCCTAGTGTGTGCGGGTGCCGGGGCCGCAGGTTCGCAGGTCACGAGCGGCCCCGCCCCGGTCCCCGGACGGAGCCGGCCTACCAGCTGCCGGTGGCCAGGAGCTGGCTGTAGTCCCGCTCCCGGGAGGCCTGGCGCAGGTCGGACTCGACCATCATGCGCATCAGCTGCTCGAAGTCGACCTCGGGCTCCCAGCCCAGTTCACGCCGGGCGTTGCCCCAGTCGGCGCAGAGGGTCTCGACCTCGGCGGGGCGCACCAGGCCCGGGTCGACGACGACGTGCTCCTGCCAGTCGAGGCCGACGTGCTCGAAGGCGATCCGGGCGGCGTCGCGAACCTGGTGCATCGCCCCGGTCCCCACCACGTAGTCGCCGGCCTGTTCCTGCTGGAGCATCAGGTGCATGGCGCGGACGTAGTCACCCGCGAAGCCCCAGTCGCGCTCGGCGTCGAGGTTGCCGAGGTGCAGCTTGTCCATCAGGCCCAGTTTGATCTGGGAGACGGCCAGCGAGATCTTGCGGGTCACGAACTCGGCGCCACGACGCGGCGACTCGTGGTTGAACAGGATGCCGGAGACCCCGTACATCCCGTACGACTCGCGGTAGTTCTGGGTGATGTAGTGGCCGAAGGCCTTGGCCACGCCGTACGGGCTACGGGGGTGGAAGGAGGTGGTCTCCCGCTGCGGGCTCTCCGCCACCTCGCCGTACATCTCCGAGGAGGACGCCTGGTAGAAGCGGATCTGGCCGCGGGGCGAACTGCCGGAGGACTTGGTGAGGCCGGAGACGATGCGGACGGCCTCCAGCATGCGCAGCACGCCGGTGCCGTTGACCTCGGTGACCAGTTCGGGCTGTTGCCAGGACATGGGGACGAAGGAGATGGCGCCCAGGTTGTAGACCTCGTCGGGCTGGACCAGGTCGACCGCCGAGACCAGGCTGCCCTGGTCCATGAGGTCGCCGTCCACGAAGGACAGCTCCGGGATCAGCTTGGCGATCCGGTCCTTGCGGGGGTTGGCCTGACCCCGGCAGAGCCCCCAGACCTGGTACCCCTGGTCGAGGAGGTGTTCGGCCAGGTACGAACCGTCCTGTCCGGTGATTCCGGTGATGAGTGCACGCTTGGACATCTTTCCTCTTTCCACCGCCACGGTGAGGACCGGTCGGGCGGGTGTCCGCGCCGGCGGGGGCGGACTGATGGACCCCCATGCGTACTGACACGCTCCGGCGGCGGGCAGAGCCTTGCCCCCCGCCGGAGCACGAGACGCACGGCTGCGCTCACGAGCCGTCCTCGTCGCGGCCATGCAAGCACGGGCAGAGCTAAGGGATTTGCGAGTCTTCCGGGCCGCGTCCTGCCTACCGGTCGGCGAAAATCACCGCATAACGCGGCACACGCGCCGGGCTCAGCCCGCGCCGTCGGCCTGGCGGCGGGAGCGCCGGTCCTTCTCGTGGGCGAGGAGTTTCGCGTCGCCCTGGAGGCGGGCGGCGCCCTTGCGGAGGGCGGGGAGGAGCTGCATGAGGGCGTCGCCGGGGCAGTTGGTCTCGTAGGCGTCGATGTGGCCGAAGACGGCCGGCATGGTGACGGTGGTGTTCTTGGTGAAGCGGCTGTCGCTGTTCCTGGAGAGCAGGTGGGTGGTGGCGACCGGGTCGGCCTGGGCGAGGGCCAGCTTCCAGGCGATGAGTTTCTCGATGGAGCGGCGCATCGGCTCGGGCACCGGGGTGCCGGCCGTGAAGGTGCCGATCGCGGCGATGCCGGTCGTGCCGGTGTTCAGCCCGACGGTGTGGGCGCCGATCACGGCGCGGTCCGCGCCGCCGAGGCGGCCCTCGTAGATGGTGCCGCAGGTGTCGACCAGGAAGTTGTAGCCGATGTCTCCCCACTCCTTGTTCACGGCGTGCGCCTGGTAGACCTCGCGGACGAGGGCGGGGCTGTCCGCGCAGTCGTAGCCGTTGGGGTGGCCGGTGTGGTGGATGACGACAGCACGGACGCTGTCGGCGTAGTGGGGTTTCTGGTCCAGCAGCTTGGGGTCGGCGCCCCACTGGGCGCGCGTGACGATGGGCGGCTTCAGCGTGCCGGCCCAGACGAGGGGGCTGGTCGGGGCCGCGGGGGTCCGGGTGCCCTGGGCCGGGCCGATACCGAACGGGGGGACGCCGGCGAGGGGCAGCGCGAGAAGGACGGCAGCGGCCACCGCTCCGGAGCCCGCTGCCACCCGACGAACGCGATACCCACGCCGGCCAGCACCTCGCACATCGCTCATGTCTTCCTCAGCCTGCGCCCCCGGGCCCCCGGCCGCCTCTCCGGCTACTCCGGATGAACCGGGGACCGTGCAGGTCAGGGGGCGATGCCGACACCGTCGACGCGGCTCCACGCCCGTTCCTCAGCGGCGGTCATGGCGGGCCGGCCCAGACCGCCGGGCCGGAGGCGGACCCGGGAGGCGTACGGCGCGGGGTGGTGGCCGGGGTCGTAGAAGCACCCGGTGCCGTAGGTGGCGTCGAAGGCCGGGCAGGAGGCGGCGACCGTGTGTGGCGTGGGGGTGCGGCCGGTGCGTGCCCAGGTGCCGAGTGCGGCGAGGGAGGCGGCGTACTCGGCGTCGCTCAGGCCGCTGTGCTCGCGCTCCTTCGTGAACGTCTGGACCAGGTCCCCGGCGCGGCCGGCGCCGTGGAGGGTGGCGCGGTAGGCGGCCCCGTGTTCCACGAAGGCCGTCGGGTCGTCGATGGCGTGGAGGGCGAGGACGGGGAGGGAGACCTTGCCGGTGAGGTCGCTGTCCCAGGAGAGGTCGCGGCGGGCGGTGGGGTCGGGGGCGAACCCTTCGACGCCCGCGTTGAGGGCCTTGTCGTCGTGGGAGCCGGTGTAGCGGACGCCCTGGTTGCCGAAGGGGTTGCGGCCGTCGAGCCGGCTGGTGACGAGGTCGCGGAAGGTGAAGGTGGCGAACCGGAGGTGTGCTTCGAGGCTCCGTTCGGGGATGCGGGTGACGGCCAGGATGTCGTCGAGGTTGCGCTGTTGCGGGGCGGTGCGGTCGGCGGGGTCGGAGGTGAGGCCGGTGCACTCGTCGAGGCGGGCGCGGAGTCCGGCCGGGGTCAGGGGGAGCCGGCGCGCAGGCCCTTCCACAGAGGGTACTGGTGTTCGGTGGGGCGGGGGTGGTTGCGGCAGTAGCACTGGTAGACGACGCGCAGGTCGACGCGGTGGTCGTAGCCGCGTGAGCCGCTGCCGAGGACGCCGTTGGCCAGGAGGACGCCGTCGTAGGCGCCGGGCCTGGTGCCGTAGGTCTCGGCGGTCTTCGCGGCGGCGTTGCCGCCCCAGGACTGGCCGTGGAGGTAGGTGCGCCCGGGCCGGCCGAAGTGCTCGGTGAAGAGGCGGCGGACGTTCTCCGTGTCGGCGGCGGCCATGCGGGTGCCGTAGCCGCCCCGGCGGTAGGCGGAGCCGGCCCAGGCGTACCCCTCCTCGACCATCACGGCGAAGCGTTCCAGGTCGCCGGTGCTGCGCTCGGGGTCGGAGGTGTCGCCGAGGCCGGGGCCGCCGTGGGCGTGGACGACGAGTGCGCCGTTCCGGTCGGCCGGTACGGCCATGGTCCAGTGGGCGCCGTTGTCGTCCTGGCCGGTCCAGCAGCGTGCGGTGGAGGCGAGCCGGGGCGGGCACTCGGCGGCCGCGGGCGGCGACGGGGTGCCGCTGGCGTGGCTCACGGGGGCGTTGCCGAGGCTGCCGAGGAAGAGGGCGGCGAGGACGGCGGTCAGCACGGCGTGCCCGTGCCGGCGGTGGACGGGCCGGACGGGGGTGCGGGTGCGGTGGTCGGGGGTGGTCAAGGAGCGGCTCCTGTACGTGCTCTGCCACCGCGCGATGTCGCGCTGTGAGCCGGGATGTCAGGAAGCCGCCGGGACCGGGGACACCCCGCCGGTCATTGCGTTCATGGTGTTTGGCCGCTTCGCCGGGGCACAGCCTCGGGAAGGTCTGTCCAGGGACCAACGGCCCCCTCCGGCAGGGCCCTTGGGGCATATCACCGCAATGCCATACTGACCTGCGGTTTCACCCGGCGGGGACCGGCGGACGGGTGTGTGTCCGCCGGCGGCCCTGTCCCTTCCGCCCCCACATCCGCCAAGGAGCCCAGCCATGCCCCGGTCCACCCAGCTCGCGGGGAGCACCAGCACGGAGAACGGCGCGTACCACGCGCTCCTCGCCCGGCACGACGCGATGCGGCTGCGCCGCCGGATGCTGTCGCCGGGAGACGGGGCGGGGGCGGGGCGGGCGGCCGGGGAGGCGTACGACGGGGCGGCCGACCAGCGGGTCGTCAGGGCCCACCTGGAGCTGGTGGGCCCCTTCGAGGAGCTGATCACCCAGCTGTACGAGGTGCTGTTCACGCGGCATCCGGCGCTGCGTGGTCTCTTCCCCGGCGAGATGGCCTTTCAGGAGGCCCATCTGGCCCGCGCGTTCTGGTATCTGCTGGACCATCTGGACCGGCCGGAGGAGATCACGGAGACGTTCACCCGGCTGGGCCGCGATCACCGGAAGCTGGGCGTGCGTCCGGCGCAGTACGCGGCGTTCGAGGAGGCACTGCGTGCGGCCTTGCGTATGCGGGCCGGTGGGCGCGGGGACGCGGGGCTGGAGGAGGCGTGGGTGCGGATGGTGCGGTTCGGCGTGACGGCCATGGTGCGGGGCGCGGAGGCCGCGCTGCACGAACCACCCTTCTGGACAGCAGCGGTGACGGCACATCAGGTCATCGGTGGCGATCTCGCGGTGCTCCGGGTGGTGCCGCACGAGACCTTCCGGTACGAGGCCGGGCAGTACACCGATCTGGAGTCGCCGTTGCTGCCGCACACCTGGCGTCCGTACTACCTGGCGGGTGAGCCGGGCGCCGGTGGTGAGCTGGAGCTGCACGTCCGGTGCACCGGCCCGGGCGGGGTGAGTGAGGCGCTGGTGCACCGCACGGCCGTCGGCGACGAGGTGCGGCTCGGGCCGCCGAAGGGGAACCTGACACTCGGCGAGGAGCCCGTCGGGGATCTGCGGCTGGTCGCCTGGGACACCGGGTGGGCCGCCATGAAGGCGCTGCTCCAGGAGGTGGACCGGCGGGTGCGGATGTCGCCCGGGCACGGGGTGCGGCGGGTGCGGCTGTTCCTGGGCGCCACGGACGTGGCCGGTCTGTACGACACGGAGTACCTGGCCGGGCTGGAGCGCCGCCGCCCGTGGCTGTCGGTGGTGCCGGTGACGGGCGGGGCTCCGGGTGGGGAGGGGTACGGTCGGCTGGCCGCCGCGGTGACCCGCGCCGCCGCTCCCTCGGGGGGCCGGGTGCTGGTTTCGGGGCCGCCCGCGATGGTCCGGGCCGTGGGCGCCTCGCTCGCGCGGGCCGGGGTGGCGGGCGAGGACGTCCGGCACGATCTGCTGCCGACCGGGGCGGAGTTCGGGCACACCGCGCCGGGAGCGGTGCCTGCCTGACGGGGCGGTGCCCCTCCCCCCGGTCCTGTGCTCCCTCACTCCTCGGTGGGCAGCCAGGTGCCGTGCAGGCCCAGGGGGACGCGGACGGGGATGCGGACGCGGGCGACGGGTCCTCGCGCGGGGTCGTCGCCCGGCAGGACGAGGAGCCAGCTGGTGTCGTCGGTGCGGTCGGTGGCGAAGGTGAGCCAGTGGCCGTCGGTGGCGTCGCGGGTGCCGGGGGTGGGGGCGAAGACGGGCTCGCCGACGGAGAGGTCACCGGCCGGCCAGAGGCGGGTGGTGGCGTGGCCGTCCTCGATGTCGTACCAGCACAGGGCGTCGTACTCGCCGGTGAGCAGGCCCGGGGTCCGGCCGCTGCCGGCGGCGGTGGCGAGGCGGTGGTGGGGTCGGCCGGTGCCCCGGTCGTCGATGCGGGGGAGTTCCACGCGGGTGTCGTCGAGCTGGGTGCGGCGGACCGTGCCGGTGGCCGGGTCGACGAGGGCGCGGGTCAGGCCGCTGTGCGCGCCGTGCCCGGCCGGGGCGGGTTCGGGGCTGCGGCCCAGCGAGAGGGCGGGCCACTGGACGTAGTCGAGGACGACGCGGCCGTCCGGGGTGTCGTAGGCGTTGACGGTGTGCCACAGCCAGAACGCCTCGTCGTCGGCCCAGCGGACGGGGCCGCCGTCGCGCGGGACCAGGGCGATCCGGGTGCCCCGGTCGGGGCGCCAGGCGAGGAAGGAGCCGCCTTTCATGGCGGCGTCGAGGTCGAAGAGGGCGGGGGCGCAGACGAGGACGAGGTAGCGGTCGGTGAGCGCCATGTCGTGGATCATCCGGGGTTCCACGGCGCCGTCGACGGGCGTGGGGCCGCGGCGGACCGCGCCGTCGGGACCGATGACCGACCAGGTCAGGTAGGGGGGTTCCAGGGCGTAGCAGAAGACCGCCAGCTCGCCGGTGGCCGGGTCGGTCTTGGGATGGGCGGTGATCCCGGCGGGGAGGTGGCCGTCGAAGGTCTCCTTGCCGAGGGTGTCCAGTTCCGGGCTCATGCGGTACGGGCAGCCGGACTCGGCGAGGGCGAGGAGGCGGCCGGCGTGCTGGACGACGTTGATGTCGGGGAGGGGTTTGAAGCTGCCCGCCAGGGCCTCGCCGACCTGGTCGGCGCCGGGGGTGATCAGGGACTGGAGGCCGCCCTAGAGGGCGTGCCCGGCCCTCTCCTCGGCGCGCATGGCGGGGGTGCGGACGAAGCGGTTGCGGTAGCGGGCTCTGCCCTGGGAGAGCCACACCCCGTGGATCATGCCGTCGCCGTCGATCGGGTAGAGGTAGCTGCCGACCGGGGTGAAGCGGGGATTGGGGCCGTTGCGCAGGTAGACGCCGTCGAGGCTGTCGGGGAGGGTGCCGGTGACCCGCAGCTCCGTCTCGTCGACCTCCTCGGTGACGGGCGCGAACCGGCCGCCCAGGTGCGGGACGCGGGCGGGGTCGAAGGGGGTTCCTCGCGGAGTCATACGGGCCTCCCGGGCGGGAGAGGGCCCGGCGCCGTGGGCCCGCCCGTTCCGCCACGCGCCGGGGTGGTGCGCGCGGCGGGCGGACCTTCGCCGGGCGGGCCTACTTCTCGTCGTAGTCCTCGGGTTTCACGTCGGCGTCCTGGAGCGCTTCGCCCATGGTGCGGCCCTCGCTGCGTTCCTCGTCGCGGCGGCCGCGCCGGGGCTGCTTCTGCTCGATGTTCCCTCCGGTGGCCGGGGCGGTCTTGCCGGTCTTGCGGCGGTTCTCCTCTGGCACGCTCATCAGGCGCTCTCCTCGCGTCAGGGTCTGGTGTGCCGGCCACCGCCGTCCTGCGGCCGCCGGATACGTCCATCGTGCGGGAGGCGGGCCGACTGCGCACGGGCTGGCGGGAGCCCTCACCAGGCGCGGTCGAGGAGGGAGCCGACGAGGGCGTCCAGGTCGCGGGCGGCCGCCGGGGCGGGCCGGGTGGCCGCGAGACAGGTACGGGCCGCCTCCAGGTGCGTGCTCGCCTCGGCGCGGGTGGCGGCGCGGCCCCCGGCCTCGTCCACGAGGGAGGCGGCGTAAGCGGCCCGCGGGCCCTCCAGGGGCTCGGCGGAGTCCAGGAGGGCGGCCAGTTCACGGCGGGCGGGGCCGGCTCCGGCCAGCGCGGCGAGGACGGGGTGGGTCTTCTTGCGCTGCCGCAGGTCGCTGTGGACGGGTTTGCCGGTCAGCGCGGGGTCGCCCCAGATGCCGAGCAGGTCGTCCACGGCCTGGAAGGCGACGCCGAGGTGGCGGCCGGCCCGGTCCAGAGCGGTGACGGTCGCGCCGGGCGCGCCGCCCAGTTCGGCGCCGAGGGCGGCGGCGCAGCCCAGCAGGGCGCCGGTCTTCTGCTCGGCCATGGCGCGGTACGCCGCGAGGCCGGGGGCGTCGGGTCCCGTCCAGGGGAGTTCCTCGAACCGCAGGTCGTCGGCCTGGCCCCGGACGAGGGCGGTCAGGCTGCGGCTGAGGTGGCGGACGGCTGCCGGGGCCCGCTCCCCCGGGGCCTCGGCGAGGGTCTGTACGGCGAGGGCGTGCAGGGCGTCGCCGGCCAGGACGGCGGGGCCGACGCCGTAGGCGCGCCAGACGGCCGGCCGGCGGCGGCGCAGCGGGTCGCCGTCCATGATGTCGTCGTGCAGCAGGGAGAAGGTGTGCACCAGTTCGACGGCGACCGCCGCGGGCAGGGCCGTGGCGCCGTCGGCGCCGGCGGCTTCGGCGGAGAGCACGGCGAGGGCCTGCCGCAGGCCCTTGCCGCCTGAACCGGTGGGGTCGGGGGCGCCGCCGGCGTCGCGCCAGCCGAGGGCGTAGGCGGCCATCCGCCCGGTCCACGGGTCGAGCTGTCCGACGGCGTCGACGAGGGCCGGGTGGGTCAGTTCCCGGCAGCGTGCGAGGACGGCGTCGGCCCGGGCGGTGTCGGCCGGAGGCCGGGCGAAGGGCCGGCCGGGGGCGGCGAGGGGGGCTTCGGGGGCGCGGGGCGCGGTCCGGGCGGCGCGGCTCATCGCAGGCCCGCCACGTCGGTGGCGCGCAGCGCCTCGGTGCGGTAGGCGTCGGGCGGCGTCGCGGTCGCCGCCGTCCCGGGGCCGGGCAGGGGCCCCACGCCCAGTTCGGCCGCCGCCTTGTCCACCATCTCGCGGGCGTGGTGGAGGCCGATGCGGTTGAACTGGTCGCGCAGGATGGCGAGTTCGGCGGCGGTCTCGGCGCTGTCGCGACCCAGCCGGGCGCGTGCCTTGGCCAGTCCGAGGCGGGAGAGGGCGGTCCCCCGGGGTTCGGTCATGTCGCGGAACTCGGCGAGCGCCTGGGTGTACAGGTCGCGGGCCTCCTCGTAGCGGCCGGCGCGGTAGAGGACGTTGCCGCGCATCTTGTGGTTGAAGGCGAGCGCGCCGCGCAGGTCCATCGCCCGGCAGGCGGCCTCGGCGCGGGTGAGGAGCGAGAGGGCCTGTGCCACGTCGCCGTCGCGTACGGAGACCACGTCGGCCATGCCGCGCAGGGCCCAGGCCCAGCCCCGGTGGTCCTCGGCGCGCTCGGCGATCTCGGCGGCCTCCGCGAAGAGGGCGTGGGCGCGGTCGTAGGCGCCGGTGTTGCGGTGCATCTGGGCGATGCCTTCCAGGGCCCAGACGGTGTGGCGGGCCTCGCCGCGCCGGCGGGCCTCGGCCAGCAGTTGTTCGTGGAGTTCCTCGACGGCCGCGTAGTCGCCCTGGATGCGGCCGGTCTCGGCGAGTCCGGCGAGGGAGTAGCCGCGGACGACGACGTCGCCGCCGCGCTCGCCCCACTCGGCGGCGAGGGCCAGCAGCCGGTAGGCGAGGCGGAAGGCGCCGCGCTGGCGGGCCAGGGTGCCGCCGCTCCACAGGGCCCAGGCCATGGCTCCGGCGTGGCCTGCCGCGCGGGCCGTGCGGTAGCTGGCCTTCCACGCCCGGTCGGCCTCGGCGGTCCTGCCGAGCCGCCGGCTGGCCTCCGCGACGGCCAGGTGGCAGCGGGCCGTCTCCTTCAGGTCCCCGGCCGCCTCGGCGGCGCGCAACTCCTCGACGCCACGGGCGAGCACGTCGGTCAGGGACGCGTTCACCGACAGGGCGCCGAGCGCCCCCTGGTACTCGGGCGCCGACGCCTTGCCCGCCCCGCCCGCCTCCGGGGTCGCCACCTGCTCCGCCAGACCTGCCATCAGGTCCACCTCCGGTCCACTCGCTGCCGATCTTGACACTGGCCAAGACGCCTGCGGGCGTGGGCGGTTCCGGCAACGGAGCGATCTCCTCCGCCATGGGGGCGGGGGCGTCCTCCTCAAGTGCTACGCGGGTGGTCCGGGTGGCACCGGAGGTGTACGGGCCGGGGGCGGAGGTACCTCGGCCCCGCTCACCCGGTGGCACCATCCGGCCGTGCCGCCGTGGGGCCCGCGTGGTCGACTGACCGGAATACGGTGGCGTGGCGCGCGCCCCGGTGCGGCTGAGGAGGGCGGGCATGGACGGGGCCGGGCGGGTCGCGGTGGTGACGGGGGCCGCGCGCGGTGTGGGGGCGGCGACGGCGCGGCGGCTGGCGGAGCGAGGGCTCCGGGTCGCGTTGCTCGGGCGGGAGCTGGCGACGCTGGAGGCGGTGGCGCGGTCGCTGCCCACCGAGTCCTGCTCGCTGGAGGTCGACGTGACCGACGAGGCGGCTCTGCGGGGCGCCGCCCGCAGCGTGGCCGAGCGGATGGGGCCGGCCTCGGTGGTGGTGGCCAATGCGGGCATCGCGGCGGCGGGGCCCTTCGCCACCACGGAGGCCGCGCTGTGGGACCGGGTGATCGCCGTCAACCTCCTGGGCAGCGCGGCCACCGCCCGCGCCTTCCTGCCGCAGCTCGTACGGACCCGGGGGTACCTGCTCCAGGTGGCGTCGACAGCGGCGTTCGGGTCGGCGCCGCTGATGAGCGCGTACTGCGCGTCGAAGGCGGGCGTCGAGTCGTACGCGCAGGCGCTGCGGACGGAGATGGAGCCCGAGGGGGTCGGGGTGGGGATCGCCTATCTGCACTGGACGGGCACCGGGATGATCGAGGGGCTGGAGGCCCATCCCGTGCTGCGGGAGCTGCGCGCGCACCAGCCGGGTCCGGGGAGCAGGGTGCACTCGCCCGAGCAGGTCGCCGGGTGGCTGGTGCGGGGGATCGAGCGGCGGGCGGCGAGCGTGTACGCGCCGTGGTGGCTGCGGCTGATCCAGCCTGTGCGGCCGGTGCTGCCGATGGTCGTCTCGCGCGTCTCCCGGCGGAGTCTGCGGGGGCTGTCGGCGGAGGAGCTGCGGGAGATGACCGGGGTGCTCGGGCCGGGCGGCCGGGCCGACTGGGAGGCGCGGGGGCCGGCGGGGCCGGTGGTCCCGGTCCGGCCGCCGCAGAGTTGAGCGGGCACGCGGGGGCCCGGTCCATACTCCTGGGTGAGATGGCGGCCCCGGGACGTGCCCGGAGGGCCGGCGGCAGGGGCGAAGGGGCGGGCCGGTGACGACGGGTGACCTTGCGGAACCGGCGGAACCCGCGGGTGGCGGCCGGGGACGGCGCGTGGCGGGGATCGTGGTGGCGGTGCTGGGCGGGCTCGTGGTGCTGGCGCTCGCCGCGACGGCGGTGCTGAGTGTGCGGATCGACGGCGACAGCATGGAGCCGACCCTGCACGACGGCGAACGGGTGCTGCCGCTGCCGGTGCGGTCGGGCGAGGTCGGCCGCTTCGACGTGGTCCTGATGCGGACCCCGGGACGGGACGTCCTGCTGGTCAAGCGGGTGGTGGCGCTCCCCGGCGACCAGGTGCGGATCGCGCCCGGGCCCCAGCAGGGCCACCAGCGGGTCCTGGTGCGGCGGGCGGGCGCCGAACGGTGGTACGAGTTCACGGTGCCGGGCGCGGCCGACGCCGGTCTGGTGACCCCGTGCTGCGCCGCCGACGGCAGGCGCTCGACGGTCCCGGCCGCGCGGACGGTGCCGAAGGGGAAGTTCTTCTTCCTCGGTGACCACGCCGACCGCTCGGACGACGCGCGGACCTACGGCTGGGCCGACCTGGACGCCGTCTCCGGCCGGGTGTGGATGCGGACGTGGCCGCTCTCGTCGGCGGGTCCTGTCGACGCCGGGGTGCGGCTGCGCCCCTCGCGCGAGGTGTGAGCGCGCCAGGTCAGCTGGTGGGTCCGGCGATCCGGGCGACGCATTCGGCGATGCGGCGGGCCGACTCCTGCGGGGTGGTGTCGGCCTGCATGACGTGGCTGGCGGTGAGGCGGACGGCCGCCTCGACGGCCAGGCCGCGGGAGGCGGGGTCGATCCCGGGCCAGGTCTCGGCGACGTAGGCGTCGGCGGCGCCCTCGGCGGTGACGAAGGCCGCCTCGGAGCTGGTGGTGAGGTAGCGCAGCAGGCCGCTGTCGATGCCGCCGGTGAGCATGGCGCGGACCAGTGGGTTGCGGGCGGCCAGGGTGAGGGTGAACTCCACGGCCTCGGCGACCGCCGCGCGCAGGTCGTCGCGGTGCTGGTCGAGGCGCTGTTCGATGCCGAGCATGCACCGCTCCACCTCGCGCTGGAACAGCGCCTCGCCCACGGCGTCCTTGGAGCCGAGTTCGTTGTAGACGGTCTGCCGGCTGACACCGACGGCGACGGCGAGCTGCGACATCCGCAGCCGCTCGAACCCCTTCTCTGCGACCAGTTCGTACGCGGCGTCCAGCAGCCGCTCGCGCAGCAGGGACCGCACCGTCTCCCGAAACCTCACCATCAGCCGATCCTACGACTCCTGCCGGCGCGCGGCGGCATCCCCCAACTACCGGGCGCACTAAGGCTGTTCGCGATCAAGGCGAGGGCGTCGGCCGCCGGAACCATCCCGTGCAACGGTATTGACACCTACTGACAAGGTGTCCAATTCTCAGACACGTAGCGCACGAATGTCATGTGCCGTGCACACCGGGGCGCGCCGGGCCTTTCCGCGCCTGCCCCGCCACGGCCACAGCCCGGTCCGCGCGGAGCGCGGCTGACGGACGGAGAGCACATGCGAGACGCATCCGGAGGCGTCACCCGCTGGCGCAGATCGGTGGTCCTGGCCGCGCCGGCGGGCCTGGCGGTGGCGGGGATGGCCGCGGCGATGCTCCAGGGCGCGCTGGCGGCCAACCTCTCCCTGACCAACGTCCCGTTCACACTGTCCTCGAAGACGGTCGCCGCGCCGGGCGGGATCGCGGCCGCGCTGACCACGGTGGACACCGGCAAGAACACCACCGCGACGTCCGTGGGCATCCCGAAGGCCGGACTCGACGGCATCTGCGTGCACGCCGCGCAGAAGATCGGGCTGCCGGTCGTCGGCGACCTCGGCACCTGGTCGCTGAACATCTCCTCACCGGAGGCGAAAACGCCGCTCACCACCGGCGATCTGGCCTCCGGCAAGGGGCTCCAGGCCAACAAGCTGGTGCTCGACGCACAGGCGGTGAAGGCCGCCCAGGCGAAGCTGAACGCCTCCGAGTCCAGTCCCAACGTCATCGGCGCGGCGGCCGACAGCCCCACCATGCGCGGGGCCGGCATCAAGGACGGCGTCCCCGGCCAGTTCGGCCTGGACGCCACCGGCGGCCTCACCGACATCCGGCACCTGCACGCCGACGCCAACGGCGCGACGCTCTCCGGAACCATCACCCTGCCCGACCTCACCATCGGCCTGGCGCACGGCGACAAGAGCTGCTGAGCCGCACGCCGCCACCCTCCGCATCCCGGCTCAGGCACTGCGAGGTCATCCATGACACCCGAAACCCCGGCCACCGCGAAGTCGCCCGGCCCGGCCGCCCGCGCCCGTACCACCTTCCGCACCTGGCGACGGTCACGGCCGTTCTGGGGTGCGCTGTGGACGGGGCTCGGCGGCTTCGTCATCCTCTTCCTCCCGCTGGCTCCGCTCGGCCGCATCCTCCAGGTGGGGATCGGCGGGGTGGCGGGGATGGCGGCGGGCGCGCTGCTGATGGCGATGGCCCTGCTGATCCTGCTGATGCCGGGGCAGCGGTACGCGGCGGGGATCGTGGCCGTCGTCGTCGGCGTGGCCTCGTTCCCGCTGACCAATCTCGGCGGGCTGGTGATCGGCATGGTCCTCGCCGTACTGGGCGGGTCGATGGCCTTCGGCTGGCTGCCGGAACGTCCCGAACGCAGGGCGGGACGCCACCTGTTCGCCCGTCGGCGGGAGCCCGGCGGCCGGTCGGCCGAGCCCGCCGCCTGACGGCACCTCTCCCCTCCCCCTCCGGGTGACCGCTCCCGGGCGGACACCCGCGACCGACTGGAGCCTCACCATGAAACTCAGCGACCCCTGGCGCTCCACCGCCTCCCGTCTCGGCCGTCTGCGTACGGCGGGGGCGCGGCAGGCCGCCGCCTGGAACGAGCGGATGCTGGCCGAGGACGCGGACGAGACCCGGCGCGGTACCCGCTGGGGCCGCAGCACGCTGGCCGCCCTCCCCGCGGTGGTCGCCATCGGCGCGCTCGGCAGCGCGCTGGCGGGCGGGGCGCTCGCCGCCGGGTTCAACGTCACCCACCAGCCGTTCACCCTGACCTCCAACGGCGTGGCCGGCGACGGGTTCGGGCTGATCGTCAACACGCCGGCGCTCGGCGGCCCCGACGGGAAGACCCGCACGGACACCGGGATGACGCGGGTCGGCTTCTCCGAGGCGCGGCTGGCGGGGCTGTGCGGCGTGGTCCACCAGAGCTTCGCGGGGCTGCCGTACAGCCTGCTGCTGACGGCGGGCCAGGAGGTGAAGGGCGGCTCGGACGGCGGTTTCACGCCCGACATCGCGGCGAAGAACCTGTACCTCCAGGCGACGGGGCTCAAGTCGCTCGGCACGACCCGGCTGGAGAACACCGTCATCGGCCAGTCCGCCGACCAGGTCGAGGTGGCGGGCGAGCCGCTGGCCGGGGCGCAGCCGGGCGGCTTCGGGCTGGGTTCGGCGGGTGGCGAGGGCGGGGCCTCCATCTCGCTGCGGGGCCTCGACGCCAGGGCGCACGCGGCGGAGATCGCCGGGTCGATGGAGCTGCCCGGGCTGAATCTGCGCGTCGTCCCGGGACCGGCGAGGTCGTGCTGAGCCGGGCGGTGGCGGACGGGGCCGCCACGGAGCGCGTACGGACGGAGGACGGCGGGGCGGGGTCCGCGGCCCGGGGTGCCCGGGTTCTGGCCGGGCTGGGGCGGGGGCGGGCCTGGTTCCGGTCGTTCCGGCGGACCCGGCCGTTCTGGGGCGGGGTGTGGCTGGTGGCGGGCGGGTGGACGGTGCTGAAGTTCTCCCTGGCGCCGATGCGGCTGGTGGTGAGCACCGGGTTCGACGGGATCGCCGGGTACCTGCTGGGCGGCGGGATGATCCTGAGCGGCCTGGTCCCGCTGGCCGCGCCGCAGCAGCGGTACACCTTCGGCATCATCGGGGCGGTCCTCGCGGTGGTCTCGCTGGTCGCCTCCAACCTGGGCGGGTTCCTGCTCGGAATGGTGCTGGGGGTGCTGGGCGGTTCGATGATGGTCGGCTGGGGGCCCAAGCGCCCCGCCCGCCGGGAACGCCGTACCGCCGCCCGTTCCGGTTCCGGTTCCGGGGAGGCGGCGTGAGGCGCCCGCGCCTGAAACGGGCGCTGTGGGTGGTGACGGTGCTGACCGTGGTGGCCGGGTCGGCGGTGGGCCCGGGCCGGGTGGCCGAGGCGGCCGGGTCGCTGTGGCGGGCGGAGCCGGCGCCGCCCGGCAGTGACGCGCCGTTCCTCCCCTCGCCGCAGCCGCTGCGCGTCACGATCGACGAGATGGTGGCCAGGTCGATGCGGGTGAAGAACGACGTGACGATCCGGCTCGCCGACGGCACCACCCGGGTGACGACCCGTTACACCTTCAGCCAGCTGGTGGTGAAGGACCACATGAAGGTGGTCCACCCCGGCAGCGACGGCGGGCCCGAGGTCACCATCGACGTGCCCGACCGGGGGGCGCTCGGCGGCTACGACGGGCTGTTCCAGCCGCAGGAGACGGTGATGTGGGGCGACATCCACCAGGTCTGCCTCAATGTCGTCATCCGCATCTGCGGCGTGCAAGGCCTGCTGAACGCCTTCGGTTCGGTGATCCCGCTGACCGCCGGAGCCTCGGACTTCGACGGGACGATCTACGCCATCCGCGCCACCGGCAACCGCCCTGGCCTCGGCAGCACCAACAACCCGGTGCACCTGCCCGGTTCGATCTCGGTGGCACCGTGAGCGGCCGGCCGGAGCGGCGCGAGGGACGGACCCACTGGCGCCGGACACCGCTGCTGACCGTCCCCGCGGCGGCCGCCGCCGGGGCGCTGCTGTGGCAGCTGGGGACGGGGGCGCTGGCGGTGGACTTCCGCGCTCAGGAGAAGCCGCTCCAGCTGACGACGAGCAGCCTGTACGGGACGGCCTACGCGGCGGCCACCGTGGACCAGCCGGTGACCCGGGCGGACGGGCCGGCGGGGAGCGTGCCGGTGCTGCGGATGGGGTTCCGGGAGGGCCGGGTGAACGGGCTCTGCCTGAGCCGGCAGCAGGAGGTGCTGGGGGTGCCGTACTCGATCGTGCTGGAGCTGGGGGACGACGACCCGGCGACGTGGGAGGTGCGGACCGGGGAGACCGTCATCGACCTGGTCTCGGCGGACGGGGTGCTCGACCTGGACGGTGTGGTCGACATCAATGTGAACGGGTCGGCGGCGGGGGCGGACGGGAAGGGCCCCTCGGGCGGTCTCGGCAGCGGGCCGGACCGGTTCGGGCTGCGGGCCGACTACGCCAAGTTCCACTCCATCGACGCCCTGACCCAGGACATCCAGATCCCGGGCTTCCTCACCACGCCGGGCCTGGCGATCCGGGTCGAGCCGGGCACGGTGCGCTGCCCGGAGGCGAGTCCGCCGCGCGGGACGCCGGTGGGGTGACCGGTCTGCTCAGGCGGCGTGCCGCCGGGCCGGCGCGGCCTCGGCGGGAGCGGCCTGAGCCGGTTCGTCCACCGGATCGGGGACCAGCCTCAGATGCCGTACCCGGCGCCGGGGCGGGCCGAGCATCAGCTCCTCGTACCAGCCGAGCGCGAGCAGGGCGCCGAGCAGGACGAGCGGCAGCAGAACGGCGACGAGGGCCACGGTGACTCCCTGGCGGTGTGGGGAGGGGGTACGGGGGCGGGTATCCCGAGGCCGAGGTTTCGAACGCGACGGCGGGTGAAGAAGGCGTGCCGGTCCGGTCACAGAGACGTTTCCCGGCCCGTCGGAAGAGGTCGGCGCGGGTGCTCCCCCCCCCGTACGCGGACCCCGGGTGAGACGCCCTCCGATGGCCGGGTCCGGCCGGGCGTGCTGTCCTCGGGGGCAAGGGCCGGAACCGCACCGTAGGAGCCGGCCATGGCAGAGAGGGAACGGGCGTGAGGCGGACACCATGGCGACCCGCACCGTGACTCGTGCGGGCCCCGCCGCGCCGGAGACCGTGTGGGAGAGGTACGCCCGGCCCGCCCTCTGGTCGCGCTGGGCCCCGCACATCAGGCGGGTGGAGACGGAGGCCGGCCGGATCGCGCCGGGGGTGTGCGGGCGGGTCTTCTCGTACGCCGGGGTACGGGTCCGGTTCACCGTGGAGCAGGTGGACGAGGAGCAGCGGAGGTGGACGTGGCGCGTCGGGCTGGGGCCGCTGGCGCTCCGGCTCTGCCACGAGGTGACGGCCGCGCCCGGGGGCGGCAGCGGCACCCGGCTGACCGTCTCGGGTCCGCTGCCCGTCGTGGTGCTGTACCGGCCGGTGGCGGCGTGGGCGCTCGGGCGGCTGGTGGCCGAGGGGCGCTGAACGGTCCGGGCCCCGGCCTGGACGAAGCGGCTGGCGGTGCCGGACTCCGAGCCCACGGCCCGCCCGAAGACGGCTGTCGTCGACCGGCTGATCGCCCATCGCGAGGTGCGCCTCCGGGAGAAGGCCCTGTGGCGGATGCGCGACGAGACCTCGGGCCGGGCGGAGGAGGTCCCAGGCGCGAACATCGGGGACCTGGACGTCGCCCGGACGCCACGGCCCGGTCAGGGCGAAGGGCGCCCGGCCCAAGGCCCTCCGCCGCGGGCAGGCTCGGTGAGGACTACGTGGTCGAGACCGTGTACGGGGATGCCGGTACCGCCCGGCCCCTGCCCCGCCTGCTGAAGGGCCGCACCCGCGGACGGGTGTCGTCTCCCACCGCCGGCCTGGTCCCGGCAAGATCGTCAGCCCACGCGACGTCTGACGACCTCGCGGTTCCAGTCGAAGGCGTCGTCGTCGTAGAAATTCTTCAGGTAGGCGAGGAGTTCCTGCCAGTCGGCCGTGGTCCGGGCGTTCTCGGGGTTCAGCTCCTCCACCGTGCCGTGGGTGAACACGCCGAGGTCCTCGCCGCGCATGTGCGCGACGCTGGCGGCCGGGCGGGCCGCGAGATGACGGGCCTTGGCGGCGTTGCGCGCCGTGCCGAAGTGCCACCGGCCGTGCAGGAAGTGACCGTCGGCGCCGCTGATCCGCGGTTCGCCCTTCGCGGTCACCGTGGAGAGGGCGAGCGTGCACATGCCGGTGAGGACCCCGGTGAGCTGTGGCGCCGTGATGGTGCGGCCCTCGACGATCGAGCGGAGGTGTGCGGTCGAGCCGGAGAGGGAGGAGTCGAGGAGGGACTGGAGCTGGTCGAGTTCTTCCGGGGTTTCGCGCATACGTCCATCGTCGGCCGTAAACCCGACACCCTCTGTCGCCGTTGATGAAGCAGCGGCGAGGTTGCTCCGCGCGGGTTGCGTCCGGTGCTGCCGTTGGTTGGTCCTGCTGCCAGGCCGCACGACGCGGTGTTCCCTGGTAGTGATCGAGCAGCCATGACGTGCCGCCGTGAGCCGCAGCGCATCGCGGTCTACTCGTCGAGCCGGAACGCTTCGGCGAACGGTGCCGTCCGCCAGCCCTGCCGAGGCCCGCGCGTCACGGGACCTCACGGGATGTCGCGCACCGCACCCTTGGCACCGGCCGCCTCCCCTGGCAGCGTGGGCGCATGACGGATGCCGATGTCCTGGCCGTGACGGGTCCGTGGCGGGTGGCGAACGCGAGGTGCTGGAGACCTTCCTCGAATTCCAGCGGGGTGTCGTGCGGCGCAAGGCCGCCGGGCTGACGGATGAGCAGGCACGGCAGCGCCACGTGCCCTCGTCGACCACGGTGGCCGGGCTGCTGAAACACCTGGCGCTGGTCGAGCACAACTGGTTCGTGCGCATCCTCGGGCAGCGGCCCTCGGCCCTGCCCGAGCCTGAGGTCTCGTTCGCGGTCGGCGAGGAGGAGACGGTCGCCGGACTGGTCGCCGCGTACGAGGCGGCCTGCGCCCGGTCGCGGGAGAGCGCGGCCGGGTACCCGCTCGGCCATGTGGTGCCGCACGAGGAGCTCGGCCAGGTGTCGCTGCGCTGGATTCTCACCCACATGATCGAGGAGACCGCCCGGCACGCCGGGCACGCGGACATCCTCCGGGAACTCACCGACGGCACGACCGGGACCCTCGGCTGAGCCCGAACCGGGCCCGGGGTCGGTGCAGTTCATCCTCCCCCCAGCCCTGCGACGCTCTATCATGACCGCATGATCCCCCTTCCTCCCGAGTTCGTCCGGACCACCGTGGCCCGCGAGAGCGACGCCGGGTCCGCGTGGCTCGCCGGGCTGCCGGGGATCGTGGCGGGACTGCTGGAGCGGTGGGAGTGCGTGCCCGAGGGTGAGGTGCTGCACGGCGGAGTCGGCCTGGTGGTCCCGGTGCGCAGGGCGGCGGGTGGTGCGCCCGGCGTGATCAAGGTGTCGTTCCCCCACCCGGGCAACGTCCACGAACCGGACGCCTTCGCCGTCTGGGGAGGACACGGAGCGGTGCTGCTGCACGAGCGGGACGACGCGCGGTACGCGATGCTGCTGGAGCGCGCCGGAGCGTCGAGCCTCGCCGAGGTCGCCGACGGGGACGAGGTGGCGAGGGTCGCGGGGCTGCTGAGCCGTCGGCTGGCCGTTCCGGCCCCGCCCGGCCTGCCCGGGCTGTGGGAGCACGCCGCCGGCTGGGAGGCGCAGCTGCTCAAGGACGCGGCCGAGGTGCCGCACGCGCTCCCCGGCCACACCCTGGACGCCGCCCTGGCGACGGTGCGCGAGGCGGCACGGTACCGGCAGGCCACCATGGTCCACGGGGACCTGCATCCCCGGAACATCCTGCGCGCCGACCGCGAACCCTGGCTGACCGTCGACCCGAAGGGCCTGGCGGGCGACCCGGCGTACGACGGCGGCACCCTGCTCAAGACACGCACGCCGGCGCTGCTCTCCTCGGCCGCCCCTCTCAAGGACGCCCACCGCGCCCTCGCGGTCTTCGCGGAGGCCGCCGGGCTCGATCGCGACCGGGTGGCGCGCTGGGCTCAACTCCTGCTCGTGCAGGCGCTGTTCTGGGGGCGTCGCCACGGCTTCAGGAGGGCGAGGGGCGGTCCGGAGCGGGACCGGCTGACGGGGTTCGCGGAGTGGCTCGCGGAGCGGCTGGGGAAGCGTACGGGGTAGCCGGGAGCCCGGCGGCCTACAACTCGGCGTCGGTCTCGCGCGTCACATGATCATCCACACCACTCCGTCCCGTTCCTCGCCCGTGAGCTCCTGTTGCTCAGATCCACCGCGGCCACGGCCGTGCTCACCGCGCTCGCGGCCGCCACACTGGTCCCCGTCGCTCCGGCCTCGGCGGCTGTCGGCGCCCCGTACAAGGGCGCCAACACCGCGACCGTCCAGGACGACTTCGACGGTGACGGGTATCGCGACGTCGCGATCGGTGCGCCGTGGGCGCCTTACGGCACGGTGGAGGGGGCGGGGGCGGTCGTCGTCCTCCACGGTTCGGCCTCCTCGGTCGGCCCAGCCCGGTACACCTATGTCACCCAGGCGACGGCGGGAGTTCCCGGGACTCCGGAGGCGCACGACGGGTTCGGGCAGAGCGTCACCTCCGCCGACCTGGACCGGGACGGGTACGCGGACCTGATCGTGGGGGACCCCGCGTGAGGACGCGGCGGGATTCGCGTCGCGGGGCACGGTCTCCGTGGTGTGGGGCGGCCCCGGCGGGCTGTCCGGCGGGGCGAGCATCGCGCCGCCGCCGGGGTACGGCGAGGGCAGGGAGTACTGCCATTTCGGGCGGGAGGTGGCCTCGGGCGACATGGACGGGGACGGCGCGCCCGAACTGGCGGTGGCCTCGCTCTGTGAGGCGGCCGCGTACACGGGGCCCTTCACCCGGGACGGCAAGCCGGTCTCGCGGTACCTGGAGGGGCGCCTCGGGGGCGTGCGGGGTGTGGCCATGGGTGACGTGGACCGTGACGGCCGGGCGGAGCGCTTCTGGCTCCTGGGGTCGACCCGGGACGACTACCGCGGGCCGGTGCGGCTCGACAACGGGCCCCCCGTCCCGGGCAAGCCACTCGCCAACGAGCCCGTGCGGCTGCCGCTGGCCGACGGTCACCGCGGCCGGGTCGGCGATGTGAACGGCGACGGCTTCGGTGACCTGGTCACGGGCATCGCGGAGGACCCCTCGGTGGCGGGATCGCCCGACGCGGCACACCTCGGCGGGGAGATCCAGGTGCTGTACGGCGGCCCTGACGGCATCACCGCCGACCAGCGGCCCACCGTGATCCACCAGGACTCCCCCGGCGTCCCCGGTGCGGCCGAGCGCGGTGACCTGTTCGGCGCCTCACTCAGCCTCGGCGACGCCGACGGGGACGGCATCGCCGACGTGCTCGTGGGCGTGCCCGGCGAGGCGATCGGGAAGCTGGAGTGGGCGGGGGCGGCGGTCCTCCTGCGCGGCGCCAAGAGCGGTCTGAGCGGGGCGGGTTCGGTGGCGTACAACCAGAGCACCACCGGGATCCCGGGGGCGGCCGAGAAGGACGACGCGTTCGGCTCCACCGTGCACCTGGCCGACCTGACCAAGGACGGAAGGGCGGAAGCACTGGTGGGTGTCCCAGCGGAGAACAGTGACGGGTGCGTCTGGAGCGCGCGGGGCTCCGCCGCCGGACCGGTCACCGCCGGCTCCGTCAACCTCTGCGGCAAGAGCTTCGGGATCACCGGCCGCGGCGACCACCCGAAGGCCCACTTCGGTGCCGCGCTGCCGGGTGCCCACCGCAGCGTGTGACCCACTCCCCCGGCCGCGGCGTCCAGGCATCGTGGCCGGGGGCCACCTGCCCTATCTGCCCACGCCGTTGATCATGTTGGCGGTGGAGACCAGGGTGTGGTGGATGGTCGGGGCGGCGGAGGTTCCGGCGAGGAGGAAGCCGAGGAGGACGCAGATGATCGCGTGCGAGGTCTTCAGTCCGCCGCTGCGGATGAAGATCACCGCCAGGATCAGGAGCAGCAGCGCCACGGAAACGGAAATCGCCATCGGAAGTCTCCTCACCGCCACGCCGACTCCGTGGCTGTCGGCGGCCAGTGTGGCGCGCGGTGAGCGGCGGGCGGGTGAACGGCATGGCCGCCGTCCGGGTGACTGACGATCCGTGACGGGTCAGCGCACCGAGGGTGACCGTTGGGCCGGGGGCTCGGCGGCGGTCAAGTCGGTCCGGTGGGAGCCGAGTTCGGACCAGTCGACGGTGCGGTCGCACCAGCGGTCGAGCAGCACCCGGTCGTGTCCGACGGCGAGCAGCGCGGCGCCGGTCTCACGGCGGTACTCCTCGACGACGCCGACCAGCGCGGCGGTGGTGGAGGCGTCGAGCATCGCGGTCATCTCGTCGCAGACGAGGTAGCGCGGGCGGAGGATCAACGCGCGGGCGAGGCAGGCGCGTTGGAGCTGGCCGTCGCTGACCTCGTGGGGGCGGCGACCGAGCAGGTCGCCTCCGAGGCCCACCCTGTCGGCCGTCTCGGCTGCCTTGTCGGCGGCGCCCTCCGGGCGGCCGGTGGCGCGCAGGGGTTCGGCGATGAGGTCGACGAGGCGCAGGCGGGGGTCGGCGGACTGGCGGGGCTGCTGGAAGACGACGCCGAAGGCGGTGCGCTGGGCGCGTGGGGCGCGGTGGCGGTAACCCCGGGCGGGTGCGCCGTCGATGACGACGCGGCCGGAGTCGGGCCGGTGGAGCAGGGCGGCGACGCGGGCGAGGGTGGACTTGCCGCAGCCGCTGGGGCCGAGGAGGCCGACGGCCTCGCCGGGGGCGAGGGTGAGGGTGACGTCGCGGACGACGGGGGCGCGGCGGTCGTATCCGGCGGTGAGGGAGAGGAGTTCAAGCACGGGGGGCCTCCGCGGCCTGGGGCGGGTGGACGAGGTCGGCGGGGGCCGTGTGGGGGTGGTGGCAGGCGAGTCCGCCGGTGAGGGGCGGCTGCGCCGAGCAGGCGGTGTCGGCGTGGGCGCAGCGGGCGGCGAAGGCGCATCCTTCGGGCAGTGCGGCGAGTTCGGGCGGCCGGCCGGGGACGGGGCGGAAGGCGCGTTCGGGGAGGGCGTCGAGGAGGCCGCGCGCGTAGGGGTGGCGGGGGCCGGGGGTGCCGAAGAAGGCAGCCGCGTCGGCGATCTCGACGAGGCGTCCGGCGTACATGACGGCGACCCGGTCGGCGATGCGGGCGGCGGCCGCCAGGTCGTGGGTGATCATCAGCAGGGCGCGGGTGGAGCCGGTGTGGCGGCGGAGTTCGTCGACGGTGCGCTCGACCAGGTCGCGGTCGAGGCCGGTGGTGGGTTCGTCGGCGAGGAGCAGCGGGGCGTCGCCGACGAGGGCCAGCGCGGTGGCGGCGCGCTGGGCGAGACCGCCGGAGAGTTCGTGGGGGTGCCGGTCGAGGTGGCCCGCGGGGAAGGAGACGCGGGCGGCAGCGGCCTCGGTGGCGGTGCGCAGGGCGTCGCGGCCGCGGGTGCCGGTGAGGCGGCGGACGGTCTCGGTGAGGTGGGCGCGGACGGTGCGCACCGGGGTGAGGTGGGCGGCGGGGCTCTGCGGGACGAGGCCGACGCGGCGGCCGCGTACGGTGCGGGCGAGGGTGGCCTCGTCGGCGGCGATCAGGTCGGTGGCGGGGTCGTCGCCGGCCCCGGCGAGCAGGGCGGACCCGGTGGTCTCGGCGTTGCCGGGGAGCAGGCCGAGGAGGGCGGAGGCGAGGACGGACTTGCCGCAGCCGCTCTCCCCGACGAGGGCGAGGCACTCCCCCGCGGCGAGGTCGAAGGAGACGTCGGTGACGGCACGGACGGGGGCGCTCTCGCGCATCCGGAACCGCACGGTGAGGCCGCGTACGGACAGGACGGTCACAGCATCAGCTCCGATCGGCGCCGGGGGTTGAGCCGTTCGCGCCAGGCTCCGGCGAGCCCGGCGATGGCGAGGGTCGGCACGATGATGAACAGGCCCGGGAAGAGGGTGGGCCACCAGTCGCCGGCCAGCAGGGTGCCGCGGGCGCTCTGCACGAGGGTGCCGAGGCTGGCCTGATGGGTGGGCAGGCCCAGGCCCAGGAAGGAGAGGGCCGATTCGTGCCAGATGGCGTGCGGGATCATCAGGACGGCGGCGAGTCCGGCCTGCGGGAGGACGCCGGGGATCAGGTGGCGGCGGGCGAGCCGGAGGCGGGAGGCGCCGCCGGAGACGGCGGCGTCGATGTAGGGGCGGGCGCGCAGGGAGAGGATCTCGGCGCGGACGATGCGGGCGGTGGAGACCCAGTGGGTGAGGCCGACGGAGACGACGACGGGCCACACGCCGGGGCGGAAGAGGGCGACGATGAAGATGCCGAGGAGGAGGTGGGGGACGGAGGAGAAGGCGTCGACGCAGCGCATGACGAGCCGGTCGGTCCAGCCGCCGAGGGCTCCGGCGGCCGCGCCGACGGCGGTGCCGAGGACGGTGGCGACGAGGGCGGCGACGACGCCGACGAGGAGGGAGACTCGCAGGCCGTAGACGCAGCGCAGGAGCAGGTCGCGGCCGACGTCGTCGGTGCCGAAGGGGTGGTCGAGGGAGGGCGGGAGGAGTTTCGCGCCGAGGTCGACGGCCTGTTCGTCGAGTCCGACGATGGGTGGGACGAGGAGGACGGCGAGGACGAAGCCCGCGACGAGGGTGGCGCTGATCCGCAGTTTCCAGGTGCGGGCGGTGCGGGCGACGCGGCCGGGGGCGGTGGGCAGGGCGAGGTCAGCCATCGAAGCCCACTCTCGGGTCGGCGAGGCCGTACAGCAGGTCGGCGACGAGGTTGCCGAGCAGGACGGCGGCGGTGGCGAGGACGGTGGTGGCGGCGAGCAGCGGGAAGTCGACGGCGGTGGCGGCCTGCACGGTGGCGGCGGCGATGCCCGGCCAGCTGAAGACGGTCTCCACCAGCAGGGCGCCGGTGATGAGTTCGGGGACGCGCGAGCCGATGAGGGTGAGGACGGGGAGCAGTCCGGAGCGCAGGGCGTGGCCGAGGAGCACGGTGCGTTCGGCCAGGCCCCGGGCGCGGGCACCGCGTACCGGGTCCTCGTCGAGGGCGTCGCCGACGCCCTGGCGGACGTAGAGGGCGAACCACGGGAGCTGGGAGGCGGCGAGGACGGCGGCGGGGAGGATCACGTGGGTGGTGAGCTGTCCGGCGGTGACGGTGGTGCTGCCGGTGTCGGTGAGGCCGCCGGCCGGGAGCCAGCCGAGCTGGAGGGCGAAGAGCCAGACGGCGAGCAGGCCGAGCCAGAAGGTGGGCGCAGCCTCCAGGGTGTACGCGAGGGAGGTGACGGCCCGGTCGACGAGGGAGCCCCGGCGGCGCGCGGCGAGGACGCCGAGGGTGGTGCCGACGAGCACCGCGGTGACGAAGGCGAGGGCGGCCAGCAGGACCGACCAGCCGATGCGTTCGGCGATGACGTCGGCGACGGGCTGGCGCATCACGGCGGAGTGGCCGAGGTCGCCGGTGAGCGCGCCGGTGATCCACTCCCACCAGCGGACGGCGAGCGGCTGGTCGACGCCGAGGTTGGCGCGGAGCTGGTCGAGGTTCTCCTGCGAGGCGGTGAGGCCGGCGGTCCCGGCGTACGCCTTGACGGGATCGAACGGGGAGGCGTCGGCGACGGCGAAGACGGCGAAGGTGACGGCCAGCAGGACGGGGACGGCGAAGAGCAGCCGCCGCCCCGTCATGCGCGCCATGGGTATCCAGGGCAGGCCGGGCCGGGCCTTGTTCACTTGGCGGGCTTCCAGTCCTCGACGTTCCACCAGGGGCCGGAGGCGAGGCCGTGGTCGTGGGGTTCGACCTGGGTGGTGAGGGTGCCGAAGCGCTTGTCCACGACGTAGACGTGGTCGATGTGGGTGAGGAAGGTGTAGCCGGGGTTCTTCACCAGTTCGCGCTGGACGGTGTCGTAGGCGGCCTGGCGCTCGGCGTGCTGCCCGCTGCGGCGGCCCTTCTCCAGGGCCTTGTCGACGGCCGGGTTGTCGTAGTGCGCCATGTTGTTGAAGCCGTCCCCGGCGAGGGAGGACTTCAGCAGGGTGTACTGGTCGAAGTCGGGGTCGGCCGGGGAGCCGCCGCCGGCGAGGACGGCGTCCTCGGGCATCCGGGGCTGGATGACCTCCCAGGTGCCGGCCTGGACCTTGACCTCGACGCCGAGCTTCTTGGCGTCGGAGGCGTAGGCGAGGGCGTGGTCCTGGCGGAGCTTGTCGCCGGAGAGGTACCAGAGCGGGAAGGCGGCGCGGACACCGTTCTTGGCGCGGACGCCGTCCTTGCCCTTCTTCCAGCCGGCCTCGTCGAGGAGTTCGGCGGCGGCCTTCAGGTCGTGGGCGCGTTCGGTGCCCCCGGTGAACCAGGGGCTGTCGGTGGGGACGGGCCCGTAGGCGGGCTTGCCGGCGCCGTCGAGGATGGAGTCGACCATCGCCTTCCGGTCGACGGCGAGGTCGAGGGCGCGGCGGATGTCGGTGTCGCCGGTGACCTTGTTGCCGGTGGGCAGGGTGACGACGCGGTAGTCGAAGCTCTTGGCGGCGTAGGTGGCGGTGGTCTCGTCCTTGAACGCCTTGGCGAGGTTGGGCGGGAGGATGGCGCCGTCGAGGTCGCCGGAGCGCAGCCGGGTGGCGCGCACGTCGTCGTCCTTGATGATGGCCATGGTGAAGTTCTTGATCTTCGGCGCGCCGCCCCAGTAGTCGGGGTTGGCCTTGAAGGTGAGCTTCTCGCCCTTGGACCAGCTGACCAGTTCGTAGGGGCCGGTGCCGATCGGCTCGGTGGTGAAGTCGCCGGTGTTGACGTCCTGTTCGCCGGCTATGTGGGCGGGGGCGATGGGCAGGACGGTGCGCTCGGCGAAGGGCGCGTAGGGGTACTTGAGGTGGAAGACGACGGTGTGGTCGCCCTTGGCCTCGACGCTCTTGACGGCGTCGAGTTCGGTGCGGCTGGCGTTGTTGGTCTTCGGGTCGAGGATCGTCTCGTAGGTGAAGACCACGTCGCGGGCGGTGAAGGGCTTGCCGTCGGTGAAGGTGACACCCTCGCGGAGCTGGAAGGTGTAGGTGCGGCCGTCCTCGGAGATCTCGGGGAGGGCGGTGGCGAGGGCGGGCTTGAGGTCGAGCTTCTCGTCGTGGGTGAGGAGCCCGTCGAAGATCTTGGAGTTGCCGTCCTTGCCGTAGCCGAGGAGGGGGCTGAGGCTGTCCGGTTCGTAGGCGATGCCGACGACGGCGGTGTCGGTGGCGGAGCCCTTGGCGTCGGTGCCGCCGCCGGGGGCGGAGCAGGAGGTGGCGGCGACGGTGAGGGCCGCGGTCGCCGCGAGGGTTCCGGCCAGACGTACGGGTCGGCGGTCGGTCCTGCTCGTCATGCGCATTCCACCCCAGGTCGTGGACCCTTTTGAAGATCCTCGGTTATTGCGTCCGATGCGCAATTATGCATGAGTGGCACGAGGACCGAAACGCCCGGCCCACCTGGGGTTTTCGGTGGGCCGGGCGGTACGCCGGGAGGCAGGGCGGGTGGGCCGGGTCAGGGGGCGGGCAGCTCCGCGAGGCGGGCGACCTCCTCGCCGTGGCGCCCGGCGCCGCCGAAGGCGACGGAGTCGCCCTTGGCGCGCTTGAGGTAGAGGTGGACCGGGTGTTCCCAGGTCATGCCGATCCCGCCGTGGAGCTGCAACGCCTCCTCGGCGGCGCGGACGGCGACCGGCGAGGCGTACACCTGGGCGACGGCGACGGCGAGTTGGGCCTCGGCGGGGCCGCCCTCGCCGGTGGCGAGGAGGTCGGCGGCGGCGGTCGCGGCGGGGCGGATGCCCGCGACGTCCAGCCAGAGCTGGGCGAGGCGGTGCTTGAGCGCCTGGAACGAACCGAGCGGCCGGTTGAACTGGTGGCGGTCCTTCAGATGCCGGACGGTCTCGGTCAGGCACCATTCGGCGAGGCCCAGCTGCTCGCTCGCCAGCAGTCCGGCGCCGGAGAGCAGCCCGGCCCGTACGGCGGGGGCGGCGTCGGCGGCCGGGGCGAGCAGGGTGCCCCGGGCGCCGTCCAGCTGTACGGCGGCGAGGGGGCGGGTCAGGTCGAGGGCGGTGAGCGGGGTGACCGCGACACCCGGCGCGCCAACCGGGACGGCGTACAGGCCCGAGTCGGCGGCGACCAGCAGCACATCGGCCCCGGCGGCGTCGGCGACCGAGCGGACGGTGCCGTGGAGGGCGCCGCCGTCGGTGGTGATCTCGGGCATCGGGTCGCCCGGGGCGGTGGTGAGCGGGACGGCGAGGACGGCGACGGTCGTCCCGGCGGCCACCTCCGTGAGCAGGGCGGAGACCTCGGCGGTGCGCTCCGGGAGGGCGAGCAGCGTGGCCGGGGTGACGACGGCACCGGTCAGGTAGGGCACGGGTGCCACCGCGCGGCCCACCTCCTCCACCACGACGGCGGCTTCCCGGTGGCCCGCGCCCTGGCCGCCGTCGGCCTCGGGGACGAGCAGCCCGGCCAGGCCCATGGAGCCGGTGAGGGTCTTCCACAGCTCGCGGTCGTACGGGGCTCCGCTCTCGGCGCGGGCCAGCACCCGGTCGGCGGCCGAGTGGGTGGTGAGCAGGGAGCGGACGGCGGCCCGCAGGTCGTCCTCGGTCTCGGTGGCGAGCAGGGAGGGGGTGGCGCTCATCGGGCGAGGTCCTTCCAGGCGACGTCCTTGTCGGTACGCGGTTCGGTGGGCAGCCCGAGGACGCGTTCGGCGACGATGTTCAGCAGCACCTCACTGGTCCCGCCCTCGATGCTGTTGCCCTTGGAACGCAGGTAGCGGTAGCCGGGGCCGCGACCGGTGAAGTTGACCAGTTCGGGGCGGCGCATCGTCCAGTCGTCGTACAACAGGCCCTCTTCGCCGAGGAGTTCCACCTCCAGGCCGCTGATCTGCTGGTTGAGGCGGGCGAAGGAGAGCTTGAGGCCGCTGCCCTCGGGGCCCGGCTGGCCCACGGCGAGCTGCTGGCGCAGGCGTTCGCCGGTGAGGCGGGCCACCTCGGCCTCCACCCAGAGCGTGATCAGCCGCTGGTGCAGGGCGTGGGTGCGCCGTTCCGGGCGCTCGCGCCAGGTGCGGGCGAGCGGCGCGATCATACCGCTCTCGCGTCCGCCGGTGCTGCCGCCGATGGAGACGCGCTCGTTCATCAGCGTGGTGCGGGCGACCTGCCAGCCCTCGCCCACCTCGCCGAGGCGGTGGGAGTCGGGGATGCGGACGCCGGTCAGGAAGACCTCGTTGAACTCGGCCTCGCCGGTGATCTGGCGCAGCGGCCGCACCTCGACGCCGGGGTCGGTCATGTCGCAGAGGAAGTAGGTGATGCCCCGGTGCTTGGGCTGCGCGGGGTCGGTGCGGGCGATGAGGATGGCCCAGCGGGCGAGGTGGGCGCTGGAGGTCCACACCTTCTGGCCGGTCACGGTCCACACGCCGTCGTCACCGAGGACCGCGCGGGTGGAGAGCGCGGCGAGGTCGGAGCCGGCGCCCGGTTCGCTGAAGAGCTGGCACCAGACCTCCTCGCCGAGCCAGAGCGGCCGCAGGAAGCGCCGCTTCTGCTCCTCGGTGCCGTAGGCCAGGATGGTCGGCGCGGCCATGCCCAGGCCGATGCCGATCCGCCGGGGGTCGTTGTCCGGGGCGCCGGCGGCGGCCAGTTCGGCGTCGACCACCGACTGGAGGCTGCGGGCTGCGCCGAGGCCGCCGAGCCCCTCCGGGTAGTGGACCCAGGCCAGTCCCGCGTCGAAGCGGGCGGCGAGGAAGTCGGCCCGGGAGGTGGTGGCCGGCGGGTGCTCGGCGAGCAGGGCGCGGGTACGGGCGCGGAGGTCGTCGGCGTCGGTCATGCGGCCGCTCCTTCCGGGAGGACGACGAGGCGTCCGGTGGTGGTGCCGCCGGCGACGCGCTGGACGGCGTCGGCGGCCCCGGCCAGCGGGACGCGGTCGCTGACCAGGGGCTTGACGGCGCCCTTGGCGGCGAGTTCGGTGAGGGCGGCGTGGCAGGCGCCGATGGAGGCGGGGTCCTTGACCGCGTACAGGCCCCAGTGGAGGCCGAGGATCGAGTAGTTCTTCACCAGGGCGTGGTTGAGGGCGGGGGCGGGGATGGTGCCGCTGGCGAAGCCGACGACGATGATCCGCCCCTCGAAGGCGACGCACTTGGCGGACTTGGTGTAGGCGTCGCCGCCCACCGGGTCGTAGACGACGTCGGCGCCCTTGCCGCCGGTGGCCTCCTTGACGGCGGCGACGAGGTCGGTCTCGCGGCGGTCGATGACCAGGTCGCAGCCGAGTTCCTCCGCGACGCGCACCTTGTCGGGGCCGCCGACCACACCGATGACACGGGCGCCCGCGGCCTTGCCGAGCTGGACGGCGGCGCTGCCGACACCGCCCGCGGCGGCGTGCACCAGGAGCGTCTCCCCTGCCTGGAGGTGCGCCCGGCGGTGCAGGCCGAACCAGCCGGTCTGGTAGCCGATGTGCAGGGCGGCCACCTCGGCGTCGTCGAGGGCGTCGGGGGCGGGCAGCAGCCGGGCCTCGTCGGCGAGGGCGTACTCGGCGAAGCCGCCGTGCGGCAGGGCGGTGGTGGCGAGCACCCGGCGCCCGTCCTCGGTCTCGCCGCAGATCTCCACGCCCGGGGTGAACGGGAGCGGCGGGCGGACCTGGTACTGGCCCCGGCAGAGCAGGGCGTCGGGGAAGTTGACGTCGGCGGCCCGGACCTTGAGGCGGACCTGCCCGGGGCCCGGCTCGGGGCGGGCGGTGTCGGCCAGGGCCATCACCTCGCGGGGCTCACCGTTCCGGTGCACTTGCCATGCCTGCATTGCGGGCCTCCACTGCGGTACGTGTCGCGGGCTTCTGGGTCCGGCACGAGCCTCGCGCCCCGGGCGGGCGGCGCGGTCGGCGCACACCGGACTCCCGCCGCATACTAAGCGGTCGCTTGGCCCAGGGGAACCGTTCTCGCCCACCGATCACCGGCGGGTGCCCCTCATCGCGCGGACTTGGGCCGCGCCCGTACGTGCATGCGCTCCCCCTGCGGGCCGAAGAGGCTGAGCACCTCGGCCGGGTGGTCGCCGATGGCGCCGAACCAGTGCGGCAGACGGGTGTCGAACTCGGCGGCCTCGCCCTCCCCCAGCTCGAAGTCGTGCTCGCCGAGGAGCAGCCGGAGCCGGCCGGAGAGCACGTACAGCCACTCGTACCCCTCGTGGGTGCGCTGTTCCTCGACGGGGTCGCACGCCTCCCCCGGGCGCAGCACCCACTTGAACGCCTGGAGGCCGCCGGGGCGGCGGCTGAGCGGGATGACGGTGCGGTTGCCCTGTTCGATGGGTTCCAGGCGGACCCTCGGGTCACCCGCCGGGGGCGCGCCGACCAGGCGGTCGAGGGGGACGTCGTGGGCGGCGGCGATGGGCAGCAGCAGCTCCAGGCTGGGGCGGCGGTTGCCGGACTCCAGGCGGGAGAGGGTGCTGACGGAGATGCCGGTGGCGGCGGAGAGCCCGGCGAGGGTGGCGCCGCGTTCCTTGCGCAAGGCGCGCAGGCGCGGGCCGACGCCGGCGAGGACGGTGTCGGTGTCGGCCGGGGGCGGGGCGGGCTCGGGCAGGGCGGGGCGGTGTGCGCGGGGGCTCATGGAGCCATGGTGCCGCATCGGCAAGGGGGCGTGCCGGTACGGCAAGCGGGCACGGGCCGCCCGGGGCTCAGCAGGGGAAGAGTTCGAAGGTGACGGCGGGCCTGCCGCCGAAGCGGTCGGCGGCCTGCCGGACGCCCTCGGTGAGGAGGTTGCGGCAGTACTGCTCGGGGTCCTCCTCGGTGAGTGCCTCGACGTAGGTGCGGTGGGCGAGCAGGGACCGGATGCCACGTTCGAGGCCGGGTTCCGCGTCCACGGCGTGGGTGGGCCGGTCGCTGCCGAAGACGCCGACCCAGCGGACCCCGTCCCACGGGACCAGGCCCTCGGCGCCCAGTTCGGGGAAGATCCACCGGTTGCCCGCGTCGGCGGCGGCGTCCAGCGCGGCGCGGCCGACGGCGACGTGGTCGGGGGTGTTGCGGTAGGTGCCGCCCCAGGTGTCGCGGTGGTTGAGGGTGATGACCAGTTCGGGGCGGTGGCGGCGGATCGCGGCGGCGATGTCGCGGCGCAGCGCGGGCCCGTACTCGATCACGCCGTCGCGGTGGTCGAGGAACTCCACGGAGCCCACCCCCACCACCTCGGCCGAGGCGCGCTGCTCGGCCTCGCGCAGCGGGCCGCTGATGGCGGGTTCGAGGCTGTCGATCCCGGCCTCGCCACGCGTCGCCAGGACGTAGGCGACCTCGCGGCCGCCGTCGGTCCAGTGGGCGACGGCGGCCGCGCAGCCGTACTCCAGGTCGTCGGGGTGGGCGACGACCGCGAGGGCGCGCTGCCAGTCCTCGGGCATCGGGGCGAGCTGTTCGGCCATGGGGCCAGCCTAGGGGGCATCTGACGAATCCCGCACGGCGCCCACGGCGCCCGGCACGCACTCTCGACACACCGGGCGAAAGCCCCAGTACGTCCAGTACGAGAGCTTCCTCCCGGCGCGCCCCGTCGGCGCCCGGACTCAGGCCCGGTCGCGGGCGAGGGCGAGGAGGCGGTCCAGGACGCGGGGGCCGCCGGCGCGGACGCCGTCGTGCTCGAACTCGTTGGTGACCCAGGGGCGCAGGCCGCGGATGGCGGCGGCGGTGCGCAGCGAGTCGGCGGTGTCGACGTACATGTCGTCGTGGTAGACGGCGGCCGCGGCGGGCACCTCGTTGGCGGCGAGCCGCTCCGGGTCGTAGAGCGGGGTCCAGTCGGTGCGGGCGGCGAGGAGGCCGGCGGTCTCGCGCAGCGGGCGCAGGGCGGGGTCGGCGGTGAACTGCCAGGGGTGGATGGTCTCGCCGGTGAAGAGGACCGGCTCGTCCCCGGCGAGGGCGCGGGCCGCGTCGAAGCGGGGGAACTCGCCGCGCACCCGCTCGGCCGACCAGGCGGTGGGCCGCTGGTCCTGGGCGTAGATGGCCTCGTGGAGGAGGGCGTAGAGGGGGTTGGCGGCGTAGGAGAGGTGGGCGCGGACCTGTTCCTGGAAGGCGTCGGAGAGGGCGTGGCCGCCGGGGACGCGGACGAAGGCGTCCTCCAGGAGGAAGTGGAGCTGGTGGCTGCCGTCGCCGGAGCCGAGCAGGATGCCGAGCGACTGGAAGGCCTCGGCGGTCAGCAGGTAGCCGCCGGGGAGTTCCACCGGCTGCTCCAGCAGGTGGGCGGCGATGCGGCGGGCGCGCTCCACGTCCTGCGGGTAGCGGGCGTAGTGCGCCTCGTTCTTGCGGGTGACGCGGGGATAGGCGGCGCGGTAGACGTCGTCGGCGTGGGCGTCGAGGGAGGGGAGGCCGCCGGTGAACAGGGCGGTGGCGACGCCTTCGGGGGCGGTGGAGAGGTAGGTGGTGGTGCAGAAGCCGCCGAAGCTCTGGCCGAGGACGGTCCAGGGGGCGCCGCCGGTGAGGCCGGGGCGGATCGCCTCGCAGTCACGGACGATGGAGTCGGCGCGGAAGCGGGCGAGGTAGTCGGCCTGCTCCTCGGGGCCGCCGCGCAGCGGGAGGGTCTGGCGGTTGGCCGGGGTGGAGGCGCCGGTGCCGCGCTGGTCGAGGAGGAGGACCCGGTACTCGGTGAGGGCGCGGCCGAGCCAGTGCGGGCGGCCGACGAGGCGGTGGGCGCCGAAGCCCGGGCCGCCCTGGAGGTAGAGGAGCCAGGGCAGCGGCATGCCCTCGCGTTCGGCGGCGACCACCTCGCGGCCGTACAGCTCGATCCGCTCGCCGTCGGGCTCGTCGTGGTCCAGGGGCACGCTGAAGCGGTGGTCGGTGAGGACGACTCCGGGCTGGCGGTAGGTGGCGGTGCGGGTGTCGGTCACGGTCTCTCCCCTGCGGGTGGTGCGGTGGTGCGGGTGGTGCCCCGGGCCCAGTTCAGCACAGGGCCGCCGGGCGCGGCCGGACGGGTGCCACCGGGCGGCGGGGGCGGTGGGGCGCGGCTAGCGTGAACGCATGATCCGCTTCGAGGACGTCTCCAAGCGCTACCCGGACGGCACCGTGGCGGTCGACGGGCTCTCCTTCGAGGTGCGCCGGGGTGAACTGGTGACGCTGGTGGGCCCGTCGGGGTGCGGCAAGACGACCACGATGATGATGGTCAACCGCCTCACCGAGCCGACCTCGGGCCGCGTCCTGGTCGACGGGGAGGACGTCATGGCCGTCGACCCGGTCCAGCTGCGCCGCCGTATCGGCTACGTCATCCAGCAGGTCGGCCTCTTCCCGCACCGCACGGTGCTGGACAACACGGCGACGGTGCCGACGCTGGCGGGGTGGAAGCGGGGCAGGGCACGGGCCCGCGCGAAGGAGCTGCTGGAGCTGGTGGGGCTGGACCCGGCCGAGTTCGCCGGCCGTTATCCGGCGCAGCTCTCGGGCGGTCAGCGGCAGCGGGTCGGGGTGGCGCGGGCGCTGGCCGCGGACCCGCCGGTGCTGCTGATGGACGAGCCGTTCGGCGCGGTCGACCCGGTGGTGCGCGAGCGGCTGCAGAACGAGTTCACCGCCATCCAGCGCTCGCTGGGCACCACGGTGCTGCTGGTCACCCACGACATCGAGGAGGCGGTCCGCCTCGGCGACCGCATCGCCGTCTACGGCCGGGGGCGCATCGAACAGTACGACACCCCGGCGGCGGTGCTCGGCCACCCGGCGGACGGCTACGTCGCGGAGTTCGTCGGCGCCGACCGAGGGCTGAAACGGCTCTCGGTCACCGCGATCGAGCCGGGCGACGTGGAGGAGCCCCCGGTGGCGCGGACCGACGAGGACGCACGGCGCGCGGCGGCCCGGCTGCGCGAGCACGAGGCCCGGTGGGCGGTGGTGCTGGACCCGGAGGGGAACCTGCACGGCTGGGTGGGGCTGGACGAGCTGGCCTCGGCGCGCGAGGGACGGCCGGTGCGGGAGCTGGCCCGGCGGATGGGGGCGTGGGTGCCGGTGGGGGTGCCGCTGAAGCAGGCGTTCGGGGTGATGCTCCAGTACGACGCGGGGTGGGTGGCGGTGCTGGACGGGGACCGGTTCCTCGGCGTGCTGACCCCGGCCAAGCTGCACGAGGCGCTGCGCCGCTCGGTGGAGTCGGACGCGAAGGGCGTGCCGCGCGGCGAGGTGGACTTCGACTCGGTGACGGACGCCTGAGGTTCAGGAGCCGAGCAGCCCCTTCTCCTCCAGGTAGGCGCGGGCCACGTCCTCGGGCAGCCGCCGCCAGCTGTCGACCTGCCGGTTGAGGCCGGCGAGGTCGGCGGTGGTGAGGACCGGGGCGAGGGCGTCCAGGGCGCGGGCGACCCGCCGGCTCCCGGCGCGGGCGCGATTGACGACGGGGACGACGGCGTCGGCGTTCTGGAGCTTCTTGTCGTCCTCCAGCAGGACCAGGCCGAAGGCGTCGAGGGTGGCGTCGGTCGTGGTGGTGAGCACCATCTGGTCCTGCCCGCTCTGCACCGCCCGCTTGGCCTGGGTGGTGCCGACGCCCTTGGGGTCGACGGCGGTGACGTCGATGCCGTACGTCTTCTCCAGCCCCGGTTGGCAGTACGGCCGGGAGACGCACTCGTCGCCCGCCGCGAGGCGGACCGGGACGCCGGAGGCCCCGAGGTCGCTGAGGGTGCGCAGCGAGTGCTCGGCGGCGAACGCACGCGTGACGGCGAAGGCGTTCTGGTCGACGGCCTTGCCGGGGGCGAGGACGGTGAGGCCGCGCGGGGCGGCGAGGCGGCGCAGCGCCTTCATGGTGGTGGCCAGGTCGGGCGAGCCGACGGGTTCGGCGTCGGGCCCGTTCTCCTTGGCGTTGAGCCAGTCGGCGAAGGTGGCGGCGTACTCGGGGACGACGTCGACGCGGCCGCTCTCCAGCGCCGGTTCGTACAGCTCCCGGTTGGCGACGGTGATGAGCTCGGTCTCGTAGCCGGCGCGGCGCAGCAGCAGCGCGTACATCTGGGCGAGGAGGTCGGACTCGGTGAAGCCGGCGGAGCCGACGGTCAGGCGGGAGCTGTCGCCGGGCGGGGCGGTGACCTCGCCCTGGTCCTCCAGGCTGGGCCCGGTGGCGCAGGCGGCCAGGAGGGTCAGCAGCAGCACGGCGAGGAGGGCGCGGGCGCGCATCAGGTGATCCCCCGGGCGCGCAGCGGGGAGAGCCGTTCGGCGAGGACGAAGACGCCTTCCACGGCGAGGGCGAGGGCGGCGACGAGGACCGCTCCGGCGACCACCTGCGGGGTGCTGGCGAGGTTGAACCCGGCGGTGATGATCCGGCCGAGGCCGCCGCCTCCGGCGAGCGCGGCGATGGTGGCGGTGGCGACGAGCTGGGTGGCGGCGATCCGGACGCCGGTCATGACCATGGGCAGGGCAAGGGGCAGTTCCACGCCGGTCAGCACCTGGCGTCCGGTCATCCCCATGCCCTTGGCGGCGCGGACGGTGTCGCGGTCGACGCCGCGCATCCCGACGTAGGCGTTGGTGAGCAGCGGCGGGACGGCGAAGAGGACGAGGGCGACGACGGTGGGGCCCTCGCTCCAGCGGCCGACCGGAGTGAGCAGAAGCAGCACGAGGACGGCGAAGGTGGGGACGGCGCGGCCGATGTTGGCGAGGTTGACGGCGAGGGCGCCGCCCTTGCCGAGGTGACCGAGGACCAGGGCGACGGGCAGCGCGATCAGGCAGCTGACGGCGAGGCAGACCACGGTGAGGACGAGGTGTTCGGTGAGCCGCTGGGCAATGCCGCCGTCGCCCGACCAGTGGGCGGTGTCGGTGAGCCAGCGCCAGGCTTCGGTGAGGGTGTTCACGAGCCGGCCGCCCTGGTCCAGGGGGTGAGGAGCCGCTGCACGCCGAGGAGGAGCAGGTCGGCGGCGACGGCGATGACCACGCAGAGCACGGAGGCGGTGAGGACCTGCGCCTTGAAGTAGGTGTTCATCCCGGCGTAGATGAGGTTGCCGAGGCCGCCGAAGCCGACGATGGCGCCGATCGTGACCAGGGAGACGGCGGAGACGGTGGCGATCCGCAGTCCCGCCATGGCGGCGGGGAGCGCCAGCGGCAGCTCGACGGTGAGCAGCAGCCGCACCGGCCCGTACCCCATGCCGCGCGCCGCCTGCCGGGTCTCCTCGGGCACGGCGCGCAGCCCGGCGAGGATGTTGCGGACCAGCAGCGTCAGCGAGTAGAGGACGAGCCCGGCGACGACCAGCGAGGCGGAGAGGCCGTAGACCGGGAGGAGCAGCGAGAACATCGCCAGCGAGGGGATCGTGTAGAGGATCGTCGTCACGGCGAGGACCGGGCCTGCCGCCCAGCTCCAGCGGCGGGAGAGGACGGCCAGCGGCACGGCGAGGGCCAGCGCGAGGGCGACGGGCACGGCGGTGAGCTGGAGATGTTCGAGCACCGCGTCGAGGAGGATGTGCCGGCGGGTGCTCAGGTACTCGCCGCAGATCCAGGTGTTGCGGGCCAGGCAGTCGTCCGGCGCGGGCGGGCTCATCGGTCCATTGGACCGCCGCCGCCGGCGGGTGGCGCCCCGGGTTGGCCCGGGCGGGTGCCTCGTACCCCGCCGGGCGTGTGTGCGAGAACGCCGGGAGCCCGCGCCCGCCGGGGGCGCACCGGGCGGCGCGCGATGTGCCGGGGTGCGCTCGCCCGGGGGAGGGAGAGGGGCCCGACCTCCGGTTTTCCCGGCGCGGCAGGGGTACACCAGGGCGTGACCGGATGGCGTTGTTCGGCTGTCCGTGGGACCTCAGGTATCGCCATGGGCGCGGCGTGGCATACCCCTCCCGTCCCCGGTGGGGCGTCGTGAAGGACACGCCTGATCCGCGTGAGCACATCCAGGACCGACAGAAGGGCCCGCCGCCGTGAGCACAGAAGCCGTACCCGCCGCACCCGAACCCGCTGAGGTGCCGACCTGCCCGTTCGACTTCGCCGACGGGCTCGACTTCGACCCGGCGCTGCTGGCGATGTTGCGGAGCGAGCAACGGGTGGCCCGGGTCCGGATGCCGTACGGCGAGGGTGACGCCTGGCTGGTGACGCGGTACGAGGACGTACGTACCGTCACCACCGACCGCAGGTTCAGCCGCAACGCCGTCACCGGCAAGGACTTCCCCCGGATGACCCCGGAGCCGATCGTCCAGACGGGGGCCATCAACCTGATGGACCCGCCGGAGAGCAGCAGGCTGCGGCGGCTGGTGCGGCAGTCGTTCGCCCCGCGCCACCTGGAGCGGATGCGCGGCCGCACCCAGTCGGTGGTGGACGGGCTGCTGGACGCCATGGCGGAGAGCGGTTCGCCCACCGACCTCTTCGCCCACCTGGCGCTGCCGCTGCCGCTGGTGACGATCTGCGAGGTGCTGGACATCCCGGAGGCCGACCGGCACTGGCTGCGGGCGCACGCGATGACCATGATGAACATGAAGCCGGCCGGGAAGGAGGCCGCGGTCCGCGCCAAGGGCGAGCTGCGGGAGTACTTCGCGCGGCTCACCGCCGAGCGGCGCCGCTCCCCCGGCGCCGACATGATCAGCACCCTGGCCACCGCCCGTGAGGGCGGCGAGATGCTCGGCGAGGACGAGCTGACGGTGATGGCGATGGTGCTGCTCATCACCGGCCAGGACACCACCACCTACCAGCTCGGCAACATCTCCTACCTGCTGCTGACCCGCGACGACGTCCGCGAGCGGCTGCGCGGCGAGCCGGACTCGCTGCCGCGCGTCCTGGAGGAGCTGCTGCGCCACATTCCGTTCCGCAAGGGCGTGGGCATCCCGCGGATCGCCACCGAGGACGTGGAGCTGGGCGGCGCCCTGATCCGTGCCGGGGACACCGTGCACGTCTCGTACCTGACCGCCAACCGTGACGGCGAGAAGTTCGAGCGGCCCGACGAGATCGACCTCGACCGGCCCTCCGTCCCGCACATGACCTTCGGCTGGGGCTCGCACCACTGCCTCGGCTCGCCGCTGGCGGTGATGGAGCTGGAGATCGCCCTCTCCACACTGCTGCGGCGCTTCCCCGACCTGGCGCTCGCCGTGGAGCCCGGCGAGGTCGAGTGGAACGCCACCTCCATCTGGCGCTACCCGCTCGCCCTGCCCGTCACCTGGTGACGCCCTTCCCCCTCGCGCTCGCGCGGCCCCGCGCCTTCGCGCCCCCCAAGACGCGTTCGCGCGCCCTGAAGAGATGACGAGAATCCCATGGCCGTTCTCTGCCGTCCCGCCGTTGCCGTCCCGCCGCACGTCATCACCATGGAGGAGACCCTCGACCTGGCCCGCAGCACCCACGCGGGCCACGACCAGCTCGGCCTGGTGCTGCGGCTGATCCGCAACACCGGTGTCGCCACCCGGCACCTGGTCCAGCCCATCGGCGAGACCCTCGCCCACCCGGGCTTCGAGGCCCGCAACAAGGTCTACGAGCGTGAGGCCAAGGCCCGTGTCCCGCAGGTCGTCCACCAGGCGCTCGCCGAGGCCGAGCTGACCGCGCAGGACATCGACCTGATCGTCTACGTCTCGTGCACCGGCTTCATGATGCCCTCGATGACCGCCTGGATGATCAACTCGCTGGGCTTCCGCTCCGACACCCGCCAGCTCCCCATCGCCCAGCTGGGCTGCGCGGCGGGCGGCGCGGCCGTCAACCGGGCGCACGACTTCACCAGAGCCTATCCGGGCAGCAACGTCCTGATCGTGGCCTGCGAGTTCTGCTCCCTGCTCTACCAGCCCACCGACCTGGGTGTCGGCTCGCTCCTCTCCAACGGGCTGTTCGGCGACGCGGTGGCCGCCGTCGTGGTGCGCGGCGAGGGCGGCACCGGCCTCAGCCTGGAGCGCAACGGCTCCCACCTGGTCCCCGACACCGAAGAGTGGATCTCCTACGCGGTGCGGGAGACGGGTTTCCACTTCCAGCTCGACAAGCGGGTGCCCGGCACCATGTCGATGCTGGCGCCCGCCCTGACCGCACTCTCCGCGCAGCACTCGTGGAACGTCGGCGAGCTGGACTTCTACATCATCCACGCGGGCGGCCCCCGCATCCTCGACGACCTCTGCACCCACCTGGAACTGCCGTCCGAGATGTTCGCGCAGAGCAGGGCGACCCTCACCGAACGGGGCAACATCGCCAGCTGCGTCGTCCTGGACGCCCTCGACCGCTACTTCGCCTCGGGCAAGGCCACCGAGGGCGCCCGGGGCATGCTCGCCGGCTTCGGGCCGGGCATCACCGCCGAGATCTCCCTGGGCACCTGGGCCACCGGCCGGAACCGCCCGGCCGCCCTGACCGGCGCCGAGGCACGCCGCCGGGCCTGAGCCCGGACAGAGGGCACGGCCCGCGGTGAGGTTGGCGCCATGAGCAACCTGGAACGCGAGGCCGTGCCCGCTCGCCGGCGGCCGGGACGGCGTCCTCGGCGAGCGGGTGCGCGAACTGCTGCCGCCGGGCGTGGGCCACCGGGTGATCGGCGCCTGAACCTTCGTCGACCACTACGGCCCCGACCACCTCGCCGACGAGCCCGGCATGCGGGTACCGCCTCTTCCGCACAGCGGCCTCCAGACCGTCCGCCGGCTGCACCAGGGCGAGGCCCCGCGTGCGGCCTGACAGCAGGGCCAACCGCATCACCGCTCATCAGTCAACCGCGCACACATGAACACGTCCCGGTGTTCGCCCCTCACCTGTTGTCCTCCGCGCAGCACCGGACGCAACCCGCGCGGAGCAACCTCACCGCTGCTTCATCAATGACGACAGAGGGTGTCGGGTATACGGCCGACGATGGACGCATGCGCGAAACCCCAGAAGAACTCGACCAGCTCCAGTCCCTCCTCGACTCCTCCCTCTCCGGCTCGACCGCACACCTCCGCTCGATCGTCGAGGGCCGCACCATCACGGCCCCGCAGCTCACCGGGGTCCTCACCGGCATGTGCACGCTGGCCCTCTCGACGGTGACCGCGAAGGGCGAACCGCGGATCAGCGGCGCCGACGGGCACTTCCTGCACGGCCGGTGGCACTTCGGCACGGCGCGCAACGCCGCCAAGGCCCGTCATCTCGCGGCCCGCCCGGCCGCCAGCGTCGCGCACCTGCGCGGCGAGGACCTCGGCGTGTTCACCCACGGCACGGTGGAGGAGCTGAACCCCGGGAACGCCCCGACCACGGCCGACTGGCAGGAACTCCTCGCCTACCTGAAGGACTTCTACGACGACGACGCCTTCGACTGGGACCGCGAGGTCGTCTACTACCGGCTGAACCCGCACTGGATGACCGTCTACGCCCCCGACCTCGACAAGCTCACCAGCACCTGATGCCGGGCCGTCGACGAGGGCCCGTACCCGCGCGTACGTGGGCGCGGGACCGGTCGACGGCGCGCCGTCGCGCACCGCCGGCGCCGTGACGACGGCTTCGCCCGCGCGCTGGCGCGGGTGGACGAGATCGGCGCGTACCGGCTCGGCGGGTTGAAGCTGTCGCAGTTGGAGAACGCGTCACGGGTGCTCGCGCGGGCGTGGCCGCCCTCCGGACAGGTACGCCGTACAGGGGGACCGTCGATCCCTGGATCACCGCTGCCTTCATCGGCCCCTCGGCCTGCGACACCGTTGTGGGGAAGACGGCGGACCGGTGGTCCGCCCGCACCTTGCCGGAAGGAACCCGCCATGACGCGCATCGCCCTGATCACCGGTGCCAACCGCGGCCTGGGCCGCAGCACCGCCCTGCACCTCGCCGAAGCCGGCACGGATCTGATCCTCACCTACCGTTCGCACGCCGAGGAGGCCGAGACCGTGGTGGCCGAGGCCCGGAAGCTGGGCCGCACGGCGGTCGCCCTGCGGCTGGACACCGCGGACACCGCCACGTTCCCCGCCTTCACCGAGGAGGTCCGGGCGGCACTCGCCGGGCGGTGGAGCCGCGACCACCTCGACATCCTCGTCAACAACGCCGGGCACGGGGTGCAGGCGGCGTTCGAGAAGACCACCGAGGAGCAGTTCGACGGGCTGATGGATGTCCACGTCAGGGGTGTCTTCTTCCTCACGCAGGCGCTGCTGCCGCTGATCGGGAACGGCGGACACATCCTCAACGTCTCCACCGGCCTGACCCGCTTCATCGCCGCGCCCACCTCCGCGTACGCGGCGGCCAAGGGCGCCGTGGAGGTCCTCACCCGCTACCTCGCGAAGGAACTGGGGCCGCGCGGCATCGCGGTCAACGCGCTCGCACCGGGTGCCACCGGCACCGACTTCGGCGGCGGTGGCGTTCGTGACGACCAGGAGACGCGCGGCGTACTGAGCGGCGTCACCGCCATGGGCCGCCCCGGCGAGCCCGAGGACATCGGCGCCGCGGCCGCCGCACTGCTCGGCGAGGGCACCTCCTGGATCACCGGGCAGCGCATCGAGGCGTCGGGCGGCATGCTGCTCTGAGCCCTACTCGCACATCACCGACGCCCCGACCTCGCGTACGGGGCAAGAGGGAGACCGGAGCCGTGGACCGAGCGCAACTCGCCGACTTCCTGCGCACCCGCCGGGAGGCCCTGCAACCGGAGGACGTGGGGATGCCCCGCGGGCCGCGGCGCCGGACCGCGGGCCTGCGCCGGGAGGAGGCGGCGGCGCTGAGCGGCATGTCCACCGACTACTACAGCCGGCTGGAGCAGCGGCGCGGGCCGCAGCCGTCGGAACCGATGCTCGCGGCCATCGCACGGGGCCTGCGCCTTTCGCTCGCCGAACGCGACCACCTCTTCCGCATCGCCGGGCACAACGCCCCCTCGCGCCCCGGCGATCTGCGCTCGGACCACATCACGCCCGGCCTGATGCGCATCCTCGGACGACTGGACGACACCCCCGCGCAGGTCGTCAGCGACGTGGCGGAGACCCTCGCCCAGACCCCCATGGCCGCGGCGCTCCTCGGTGACCAGACACAGTTCACCGGCCCCGAACGCAGCCTCACCTACCGGTGGTTCACCGAGCCCGCCGCCCGGCTGCTGTATCCGCAGGAGGACCACCCGCTGCACAGCCGCTACTTCACCTCGGGCCTGCGCGCCGCCTACTCCCGGCAGGGAGCGGGCGGTCGCGCCGAGGAACTGCGTGACCTCCTCCTGGACCGCAGCGAGGAGTTCGCCTCGCTGTGGAGCGCTCACGAGATCGACGTCCCCCGCGTCGACCCCAAGCGCTTGCGCCATCCGGAACTGGGCGTGCTCACCCTGCAGTGCCAGGTGCTGCTGGACCCCGAACAGAACCAGACGCTCCTGGTGTACACGGCCGCCCCGGGGTCGGCGGACGACGAGAAGCTGCGGCTGCTGCCGGTACTGGGAACACGCCCCGTGGGCACCTGACCGGTCCTGCCGCGCCTCCGCGTCGGAGACCTCGCCCGCGCCGAGGGGCGGCAAGCCCTCTCAGAACGCCCCCCGGTCGGCGAGGCCGGTCACCACGTCGCGGACCGCGTGCAGGGCGGGGTTGTCGTCGCCCGCCCGCCAGGCCGCGACGAGTTCGACCGGCTCTCCCTCGACCCCCACCACTGGGCGCAGCACGACGCCGTCCAGCTTGAGCGCCTCCGCCGCCCGGGGTACCAGGGCGAGCCCCAGCTCCGCGCGGACCAGCGCGAGGATCGTGTGCACCTGGCTGAGGTAGTGCACGTAGCGCGGGACGACTTCCGCCCGGCGGAAGACCCCGACCAGCACCTCGTAGAAGTAGCGGGCCTCGGCGGGTGAGTACATGACGAACGGTTCTCCGTCGAGGTCGCTGATGTGAGGAGTGCGGTCCGGTGCGGCGAGCGGGTGGCCGGCGGGCACCGCGACCAGCAGGGCCTCGCGGTGGAGCGGGTGGTGGGCGATCCCGGTTCCGGGTACCGGCGGGCGGACCAGCCCGAGGTCCAGCTCTCCGGAGCGCAGCTCCTCCAGCTGCGCCCCGGAAACCCGCTCCCTCAGTACCAGTCCGACGCCGGGCAGCTCGGCGTGGACGGCCCCCACGATGCCGTCGAGGACGGAGTGCGCCGCCGAGGCGGTGAAGCCGAGTGCCACGGTCCCGACCTCGCCTTCCAGCGTCCGTCGCACCGACAGCGCCGCCTGCTCCGACAACCCGAGGATGCGCCGGGCATCGCCGAGGAAGGCCTGTCCCGCCGCGGTGAGCCGGACGGACCGTCCGGCCCGGTCGAACAACTCGACACCCAGCTCACGCTCCAGGAGCTGGATGCGCCGGGACAGCGGCGGCTGGGTCATCGACAGCCGCTCCGCCGCCCGTCCGTAGTGCAGCGTCTCGGCGACGGCCACGAAGCTTTCCAGCTGACTCAAGGTGAACATCGATCCATTATGCGCATCGATCGATACGTAAGAAGTGTTGGACGTGCATCAGTTTCGTTCCTATGGTCATCGAAATCGCTGTTCTGCACGTCTGCGGAAGGAAACGCTCATGCCCACCCACACCCCGACCGAGCTTGCCGAACGCCTCGGCTCCGGGCTGCTGTCGTTTCCCGTCACCCACTTCACGCCCGACCTGGCGTTCGACGAGACCGCCTACCGGGACAACATCGCCCGCATGAGCAAGTACGACATCGCCGCCCTGTTCGCGGCCGGCGGGACCGGGGAGTTCTTCTCCCTGACCCCGCAGGAGGTCGGCACCGTGCTGCGGGCCGCCGTGGAGAGCGCCCCCTCCGGCACGCCCATCCTCGCCCCGGCCGGGCACGGCACCGCCCAGGCGGTCGCCATGGCGCGCGACGCCGAGGCGGTCGGCGCCGACGGTGTCCTGCTCTTCCCGCCGTACCTGACCGAGGCGTCCGCCGACGGCCTGACCGCCCATGTGCGGGCGGTCTGCGAGGCGACCTCGCTGGGCGTGGTCCTCTACAGCCGCGCCAACGCCGTCTACACCGCCGACACGGTGGCCGCGCTCGCCGACGCCTGCCCCAACCTGATCGGTCTCAAGGACGGGGTCGGTGACCTGGAGCGGATCACCCAGATCCGGTCGCGGCTCGCAGACCGCCTGGTGTACATAGGCGGCCTGCCGACCGCGGAGACGTTCGCGCTGCCCTACCTGGAACTGGGTGCCACGACCTACAGCTCCGCCATCTTCAACTTCCTCCCCGACTTCGCTCTGGCCTTCTACGACGCGGTCCGGGCACGGGACCGGGCGAGGGTGCAGGAGATGCTCGACCGCGTGGTACTCCCCTACACCGCGATCCGCGACCGCAAGCCGGGCTACGCGGTCAGCATCGTGAAGGCCGGCATGGATCTGACCGGACACCCCGCCGGCCCGGTACGGCCGCCCCTGACCGACCTGGACGACACCGAGCGCGAACTGCTCGCCGAGGTCATCGAGGCCTCGCGCCTCGCCGTCGTCTGACACGCGTCCCCCGCCAAGGAAAGGAGCCACCCGTGTCCACTCTTCCCCCGGCCGCCCCCACCGGCGCGATGGTCATCGGGGCCCGCCCCGTCATCGGTGCGGGCGACGAGATCCGGTCCGTCGACCCCCGCACCGGGGAGCCCCTCGAACCCGGTTACCGGACCGCGTCCGCCGAGCAGGCCGACCACGCCTGCCGACTGGCGCGAGAGGCCGCGACCACCTACCGGACGACCGCCCCGGAACAGCGCGCCGCCTTCCTCGACCGCGTCGCGGACCTGCTCGACGAGGAGCGGGACGCGCTGGTGGAACGAGCCCACGCGGAGACCGCGCTGCCCCTCGCCCGGCTCACCGGCGAGGCCGGGCGCACCAGCGGACAGTTGCGCCTGTTCGCCGCCGAGTTGCGGGCCGGCGTGTGGCAGGGGGCCCGTGTCGACCGGGCGCTGCCGGACCGCCGTCCGCTGCCCCGCGCCGACATCCGGCAGCGCCGGACGGCCGTCGGTCCCGTCGTGGTCTTCGGCGCGAGCAACTTCCCGCTGGCCTTCTCCACCGCCGGGGGCGACACCGCCTCGGCACTGGCCGCCGGGTGCCCGGTGATCGTCAAGGCACACCAGGCCCACCTGGGGACGGCCGAGCTGGTGGCACGCGTCGTCAGCCGGGCCGCCGCCGAGACCGGCATGCCCGCAGGAGTCTTCTCCCAGCTCGTCGGCAGCGGCACGGAGCTGGGGAGCAGGCTGGTCCGCGACCCCCGGGTACGCGCCGTCGGATTCACCGGTTCCCGCTCCGGGGGCCTGGCGATAGCGGCCGCGGCAGCCGCCCGGCCCGTGCCGATCCCCGTGTACGCGGAGATGAGCAGCATCAACCCGGTGCTGCTCCTGCCCGCCGCCCTCAAGGCCCGGGGCGCGGAACTGGGGGCCGCCTTCGCCGGATCGCTCACCCTGGGAGCCGGGCAGTTCTGCACCAACCCGGGGCTCGTCCTCGCTGTGGACGGGCCCGGCCTGGACGCCTTCGCCACGGCGGCCGCCGAGTCCGTCGCCGCGGACCCCGGAGCCACGATGCTCACCCCCGGCATCGCCCGCCACTACGCTGCCGGTGGCGACGCCCTGGCGGGCCGGCAGGGTGTCGAGGAGACCGGTCGTGGTGGCCGGAGCGACAGCGCGGCCTGCGGCCGGGCCCGCCTGCTGACCGTGGACGGCGCGCGCTTCACCGAGGATCCCGCCCTCCAGACAGAGGTCTTCGGCGCGACGTCGCTGATCGTCCGGTGCGCGGACCTCGACGAACTGACGGCCGCCCTGCACGCGCTGGAAGGACAGCTCACGGCCACCGTGCACGCCGACGACGCCGATCTGCCGCTCGCCGGGCGCCTGCTGCCCCTGCTGGAGGAGCTCGCCGGGCGCGTGCTCTTCAACGGCTGGCCCACCGGCGTCGAGGTCGGCCACGCGATGGTGCACGGTGGCCCCTTCCCCGCCACCACCGACCCGCGCAGCACGTCCGTGGGAACCCTCGCCATCGAGCGGTTCCTGAGGCCCGTCGCCTACCAGGACGTTCCCGACGCCCTGTTGCCGGAGGAACTGCGCGACGCCAATCCCCTCGGCGTGTGGCGCCGCCTCGACGGCGTGCCCAGCCGGGCCCCGCTCACCGACGACCGCTGAGTCCGCTTGTCCCGGCCGGGAGTAACGCCTCCCGGCCGGGCCCGAACCGCCCGCGAACGCATTCCTTCCAGTGTCGTGAGGACGAAATGACACCACGACGGCTTCCGCCGCTTCCCGACGGCCACGGCGACCGGACCGCGCGGCCGACGCGCGCCCTCTCCCCGCACCGTCCCACCGCCTTTCCGACCGCTCCCGTAGCGCTGCTGCCGCGTGACGCGCTCTGTGGGAGGTACCACCATGGCGACTCCTGATCTGCGTCACCCCGACCGGACCGCCGCCGAGCGGCCGCTCCCGGCGGCGAAACCCTCCGGGCAGAAGACACCGGGCCGTACCTTCCCCCGTGAGTCGCTGGTGGCCGGCGTCAAAGCGGCCGTGGGGATCATCGGCCTCTTCGTGGTGTGGGAACTGCTGGTCCTGGTCATCGACCCGGCGGACTATCTCTTCGTCGGCCCGCTCTCCGCCTTCGCCGAGCTGTTCGAGCGCCCCGGCTACTTCGCGGAGAACACCTTCGTCACGCTCCAGGAGGCGCTCGCCGGATTCGCGCTCGGCACGGCCCTCGGTGTGCTGTGCGGTGCCGCCCTGCACTACTCGGCCACCGCACGCAGTTTCCTCTATCCCGCGCTCATCGCGATCGACACCATCCCCAAGGTCGCGCTGGCCCCGCTGTTCATCGTGTGGTTCGGGTTCGGCTTCGAGTCGAAGGCGTTCGTCGCCATGGCCATCGCCTTCTTCCCCCTGGTGATCAACACCTACGACGGCCTGAGTTCGGTCCCCCACGAACTCCAGGAACTGGCCCGCATCAACCGGGCCTCCCCCTGGAAGAAGATGGTGAAGATCGACTTCATCTACGCGATTCCCTCCATCTTCTCCGGAGCGAAGATCTCGATCTCCCTCGCGGTGGGCGGGGCGGTCGTCGGGGAGTTCATCGCCGGCTCGAAGGGGCTCGGGTACGTCATCCTCCTCGCCAACAGCCAGGTGGACCTGCCGTCGATGTTCGCGGCCTTCATCGTCCTCGCGGCCATCGCCCTGACCTTGTTCTTCCTCGTCGACTACGCGGGCCGGAAGCTGGCCCCGTGGAAGAACCACGCCAAGTGACCACGGGATCGGAGGCTGGAAATGCGTAGAACCCTTCGCAGGGCCGTCGCTCTCGCCGGCGCGACGGTGCTGGCCGGGCTGTCCGGATGCGCGGGCGGTGGCGGGAAGGACTCGATGTCCCTGATGCTCGACGTGGGGTACCTGCCGAAGCACGCGCCGTTCATCTCGGCCGCCAAACGCGGCTTCTTCAAGGCCGAGGGCATCGACCTCACGGTCATGCCGGGATCCGGTTCGACCAACACGGTCACCTCGGTGGTCGCAGGCAGGGTCGACGCGGGCTGGGCCGACTTCGGCGCCACCGTCACCAGCCAGGGCAGGGGCGCCAAGGTCAAGCAGGTCAACCTGCTCCAGGCCAGGTCCGCCTACGCGGTCGTCGCCCTCGCGGACTCCGGGATCAGGAACTGGGAGGACCTGCGCGGCAAGACGGTCGCCACCGAGGGCGGCGGCGCGATGACCGCGATGTGGCCGCTCGCGCTGAACAAGCTCGGCTTCGACAAGAGCGACGTGGACGTCATCCCGGCGTCCAGCGCCTCGAAGATCCCCGGCCTGCTGGCCGGCCAGTGGGACGCCAACCTCGCGCTGCACGTCTCCGACGAACCGGCCATCGACGCCCTCGGGCGGAAGGCCGCCGTCCTGAAATGGTCCGACCTCGGCATCGACCTCTACGGCAACGGCATCGTCATCTCCGACGAGAAGCTCAAGGACGACCCCGAACAGGTCCGGAAGTTCAACCGAGCCATGCAGAAAGGTTTCCTCTGGGCCTGCCAGAACCCACGCAAGGCGGCCGAGGACTTCCGGACGGAGGTCTCCGGATACGAGACGAGCACCATCACCCTCGCCATCGACGCGCAGTGCGGCCTCAACTGGGGCAAGCGCGAGGCCGCCGCCCGGTACGGCGTCATGGACGACACCGGAGTCCGCCAGGCCATCGACGTCGCCCGGAAGTTCCTCGGCCTGCCGCAGGAGAGCGGCCTGTCGCCCGAGGACGTGTACAGCAACTCCTACCTCGAGCCGCTGGGCTCCGACGAGACGATCAAGGCCCCGTAAAGGCCGGATGGGGAGTCACATGAACAACGAGTACGCCATCTCGGTCAACAACGTGGGGAAGACCTACCGCTCGCGAAGGGGCCAGGAGAACACCGTCCTCAGAGGACTCGACTTCCACGTCGAGCCCGGCCGGTTCGTGTCGATCGTCGGGCAGTCGGGCAGCGGCAAGACCACGCTGCTCAAGACGATCTCCGGCCTCCAGGAGCCCACCGAGGGCGAGATCCTCGTTCAGGGCCGCCCGATCCAGGAGGGGATCGAGGACATCGCGATGGTGTTCCAGAGCCCCGTGCTCCTGCCCTGGCGCAACAACCTCGACAACGTGCTCCTCCCTCTGGAGTTCCGCGGCGCCCGGACCGACGAGGCCCGCGCGTACGCCATGGAACTGCTGGAGATGGTCGGGCTGGGCGGAAAGGCCAAGAACTACTCCTACGAGCTCAGTGGCGGCATGCAGCAGCGCGTCGCCATCTGCCGGGCCCTGGTATCCCGACCCAGACTGCTGCTCATGGACGAGCCCTTCGGCGCGCTCGACGCCATGACCCGGGACTCGATGAACTTCGAGATCCAGCGCATCTGGCAGAACACCGGATGCAGCGTCCTCTTCGTGACCCACAGCATCCCCGAGGCGGTCTGGCTCGGGGACCGGGTGGTGGTCGTCGGCGACCGCCCCGGCCGGATCATCGCCGACATCCCCATCGACCTGCCGCGGCCCCGGGGCAAGGAGCACCGGTACTCCGCGGACTTCTCCGACTACACCTCCGAGATCGAATCGCACATCGGCGTCGTGGCCGGCATCAGCTGACCACCCCCGCCAGGCACCCACGACCGTGAACCGCTGACGAAGGAGCACCATGCTGAGGATCACTGCTGACGCCACACGGGTGGAGAAGGAATTCGGCCTCGACGCGCGCAAGAGCCTGCTGTTCTCCGCGATCCGACTCGACTCCCACCCCTTCGTCGCTCCGCTGATCGCGGAGACCGGTGCGGAGCACCTGCTGCTCGTGCGCCAGCAGGAACAGGGCAACGCCCTGTCCGCCGGCGTCCCGAAGGACCGGATGCGCTTCTACGCCCCCTGGGTCACGATCGACCCGCGCATCGTCGCCGACACCCCCGCCGCCGAGTCCCTGGCCGACCTGGTGCGCGAACTCGCCGACGGCGGCCCGGTGGCCCTCGCCGCCGATGTCGTCCACGCCCACCAGCTCGCACTGTCCGGTTCCGTCGAACTCGTCTTCGCCGACCAGGACCCGACACCGGTCGCCGCCTACGAGATCGATCCGGCCGAGGTGCTGGCCACCTTCGCTCGGTGGCGTGAGACCGGCGTACGGACCGCGCGCCGGCTCATCGCGGACGTCCCCCACCTCTCGGGCCTCGCTGAGGAGTTCACCTCCGGCGAGGACAGCCGCTTCTCGGCGCTGAAGGAGCTCGCCGCGGACCGCTCCCTCGACTCGGTGCTGCTCGCGGCGACCCCCAACTTCACCGAGGCGACCGGACGCCCCCAGCCGGACGGCGCGGTCGCCCTGTGGCTCGACGGTCCCGAACGCCTCCTGGTGCTGCTCCCCGAGGGCGCCGACGGTCTGCCGGGCGCCCCCGTGGGCCGGTACCCCTCCGTGGGGGCGGCCGTCCGGGAACTGGCGTCCGGGACACGGACGGGCGTCGAGGAGGAGTGGATCAGCGTCGGCCTGGCCCGCGAGCTCACGCGCGAGGGGGCGGAGCTGGTCCCCGTCTCGGCCGCCCTGGGCCACTGGCGGGACGTCCGCGACCACGAGGACCTGGCCTTCCAGGTGGTGGCCGCACGGGCCAGCGTCTTCGCCATCGAGGAGGCCCTGGCCTGGGCGGAGCAAGGGCTCGACGCCGGGCGCTCCTTCAGCGAGCTGGACATCGACGCGGTCTACCTCGACAAGATCGCCGAGTTCCGCACGGCCCACGAGATCCCGTTCGGCATCGAGCCGTACTTCACCAACCTGCACTCCTCCAACCGCATGCTCTTCCCCGGCCCCCCGGTCGACCACCCGGTCGACGAGGAGACGACCTGCGTGCAGCTCGACGCCGGGGTACGCGTCGTCTTCGACGGCGTCAACGTCGCCACCTCCGACATGGCCCGCTCGCTGCCGCGCACCGAGGCCGCGAAGGAGGCGTACCGCTTCTTCTTCGACGTGGTGCGCGAGGGGATCATCGGGCAGCTGCGCCCCGGCGCGGTGTGCGAGGACGTGCACGAGGGGACCTTGCGCTACCTCGCCCCGCACCTGGAGCGGATGGTCGCCATCGGCATGCTCGGCACGGACGTCGACTTCAACACGGAGTACCGCAAGCGCAACGTGGGCCACCTCATGGGCAAGCAGGAGTCCTTCGCCAATGAACTGCGGCCCGGCTACAAGCACGTGCTCCAGGTCGGTTCCTACGGTGCCGCGGAGATCCCGTGGCGTTACGGGAACGCGGCGATCGGCACCGAGGACCTCTGGTACATCGGCCGGGACCGCACCTATGTCCTCAGCAAGCGATGACGGACCTCTGGCCGCACCGAACAAGGAGACGCCATGACCACCGTGCGAGAACGCCTGAAGGCGCTGTCGATCGAACTGCCCGACCTCGGCCCTCCCAGGTACGCCTATGAGGCGACCTCGCGCTGGGGCGACGTCCTGTACGTCTCGGGCCAGATCTCCCGGACCGCGTCGGGCGAAGTCCTCCGAGGCCGGCTGGGAGAGGACGCCACACCGGCCGACGGGGTGCTCGCCGCACGCACCGCCGCGCTGAACCTCCTGGCCCGTATCGAGCAGTCCATCGGCCTCGAACAGGCCCGCGTCCTGAAGCTCAACGCGTGGGCGGCGAGCGCACCGGACTTCGTGGACCAGCCGACCGTGATCGACGGCGCCTCGCACCTGCTGATCGACGTGCTGGGCGACCACGGCCGACACGCCCGTACCGCCCTGCCGACCCAGGCCCTGCCCCAAGGCGCGCTCGTGGAGCTCGACGCCACGGTCGCCGTGCTCGGCTGAAAGCCCACACACCTGGGCCCCCGCTGCACACGGCACCGTGCCACCTGCGGCTCACTGGGCACCCTCCGGAGTTCGTGCCCGATCGACGCGCCCCGGAGGGTGCCCGCCCACGGAACCTTGCCGCTCGCCCGGGGCCTGCGCACGGCACGCGACGGTGCACCACCGGTGTGGGGAGAGGGCCTTGACCGTGCCCGGCGAAGGCTTCCACCCGGACTTCCGCGACGGCTCCGGCCACCCCGCGGCCCCGCTCCACACCCGACTGCACCACATCCGGGCCGACTCCCTGGACACCGGTACCGCGCAGACCGAGGGGGATGCGCCGGTTCGCGGCGGTCAGCGGCAGGACCGTCGGCTCCGAGAAGCTCCGGATGGGCCAGACCCACGTCGCCTCCTCCTCCGACCACCACCACGGGGAGTCCGAGACCGCCCTCTACGTGCAGAGCGGCCACCCGGAGTTCGTCTTCGTGGACGGCCACGGCGACCAGGCCGAGGAGGTGTGCCTGCGCACCTCCCCCCGCGACTACATCTTCGTGCCGCCGTACGTGCCGCACCGCGAGGAGAACCCCGACCCCGCCGAGGAGGCGGTGGTCGTGATCGCCCGCAGCACCCAGGAGGCGATCGTGGTCAACCTGCCCCACCTGTACGCCGTTTCCGAGGACGACTGACCCGCCGGCGGGCCCGGCCGGGGCCTCACTCCCCCCAGCAGGATCCGTACCGCCGGGCCAGCTCGCCCGCCTCCTCGTCCGTCAGCAGGCGGGCCGGCCGGTCGCCGAGCGCGAGCAGGAGGGCGGAGACCTCCTCGATCTCGACGGCGGCGTCCACCGCCGCCCGGACCGAGACACCGGAGACGACCGGGCCGTGGTTCTGGAGCAGGGCGGCACGCAGCGGGAACGGCAGCCGTTCCAGCTCCTCCGCCTGGCCGGGGTCGCCGGGCGGCGCGTAGGGCAGGAGGGGCGTCTGGCCGACCCGCATCACGAAGTACGGCGTGAGCGGCGGGACGGCGCTCCGCCCGGACCACGGCGGCAGGCAGGAGAGCGCCGCGGCGTGCCGGGAGTGCAGGTGGACGACGGCCCGGGTCGCGGCGTCGCGCCTGTACAGGGCCGTGTGAAGCGGGAACTCCTTGGACGGCCGCGGGCCTTCGAGGTGGGTGCCGTCCTGGTCCAGGACGCTCAGGCCGTCCGGGTCGAGCCGGGAGAGGTCCGCCCCGGTCGGGGTGATGTACAGCAGGCCGCCGTCGCGGACGCTGAGGTTCCCGGAGCTGCCGGGGCTCAGGCCGAGGGCGGCGAGGTGTGCTCCGGCGGCCGCGAGGCAGGCTCGCACGTCGCTCATACGAGGGCGCTCCATGCTTCGGTGAAGATGTCGGTGCCGCCGAAGTTGCCGGACTTCAGGGCGAGGTCGATCTTCCGGCCGCCGCCGGTCCCGGTCTCGGCGCGGGCCCAGGTGACGCCCGGCGCGAGGGGCGCGCCGATGGCGAGGCCGCGTACCTCCAGTGCGGTGACCACCGCGCCGGAGGTCTCGCCCCCGGCGACCAGCAGGCGGCGGGCGCCGTCGTCGACGAGGGCGACGGCGAGGGCGGCGAGCGCCTCCTCGATCAGGACGGAGGCGGGCGCCTCGCCCGGCGGGGTGGTGCGCTCCAGGTCGGCGAGGTCGTCGACGGCGTAGAAGAGCGGAGGGCGCGCCGGGTCCAGCCGCCACTGCTCGCGGGCGAAGGCGGCCCGGCCGGCCACGGTGGCGGGGAGGTCCCGGCGCAGGGCGGCGACGTCCAGCTTGCGGTGCGGCAGGCGGGTTGGCCGGCCCCGCCTGACGCTTCCCCCGGCACGACGTCCGGGCCGCCCGCCTACCCCGCGACCGACCGCGCCGTCATCATCCCGAACCCCGCGGTGTACTCCTTGATCGGGCGGTAGAAGGAGTGGGTCGCCTCGTAGGGGCCCGCCGCGCCGTGGGCGGCGAGCCAGGTGCGTACCTCATGGGCGGAGTTGCCCGCGTCCTCGGCCGTCCGGTCCGGGGTCGTCGCGTCGGCGGGGGTGAGGTCGCCGGAGGTGAAGGTCGCCCTCGGGGCGCGGTCCCCGTCGGGGTTGAGGTCCTGGATGGGGGCCGTGCCGGCGGCGAACGCCTTCGCGGTGTCGATGACCCGTTGCCGGCGGGCGTCGCGTGCGGCGGCCGTAGAGGAGCATCGCCCGGGCCGCGTCGTCGGCGGTGGCCCACTGGGGCCGGGGGGTCGTGGGAGAGGCCGCCGGAGCCGATGACGGGGACCCGCTCGCCGTCCAGTCCCGCGACGTGGTCGCCGATCGCCTCCCCGAGCTCGCGCACCCGGCGCGTGGTGACGAAGGGCCTGGCGACGCCGTTGACGAAGACGGGGATGACCGGGACCGTGTCGATGCCGTCGAAGAGGATCTCCAGCGGCTGGACCGCGCCGTGGTCGACCTCCGACGATGCGGGCGGTCGCCGAGGATCTCGGGCCCGGGCTGATCCCGCACCGCCGACGCCCGGGGTCCGCGAGGTGCGGCGCCGGAAAGTCTGCCCCTGACGCCGCCCCTGCGGGCATTCCCGGAACGGGCCCGGGCGGCTAGGAAGGGAGAGCCTTCATCGAGCAGAGGGGGACACATGCGTGCCCGGAACGAGGACAGCAGCTCCAGAGCCGACCGGGGCGCACGGCGTCCGGGGGCCCGGCCCGGCGCCCTGCCCCCGCTGACCGCGCTCCAGCAGGCCGCCGGAAACGCGGCGGTGACCCGCGCCGTCCAGCGTGCCCGGGAGGAGGCGGGCGGCGCGGAACACGCCGCCCGGGACGCGGCACCGGTCCAGCGGCGGGTCTCGGTGCGCGACGCCATCGGCTCCCCCGGTCGGCCGCTCGACTCCCACGTCCTCGAACGCTCCGAGCAGGCGTACCAGATGGACTTCAGCCATGTGCGGGTGCACGACAACCCGGTCGCCCAGCGCTCGGCCGAGGAGCTGGACGCCCTCGCGTACACCTCGGGCCCGCACATCGTCCTCGGGAAACGGGACGTCAGCGACCAGGTGCTGTACGAGGAGGTCGACCACGTCCGGCAGCAGATGCTGGGGCCGGTGCCCGGCACCGACAACGGCAAGGGGGAGAAGGTCTCCCGCCCGGACGATCCCTTCGAGCGGAGCGCCGGCGCCAACGGCCGCAGGATGGCGCAGGGTGCGGCCCCTGACCTCTCCCTGCCGGGGCCGCCCTCGCGTACGCCGGACGCGGCCGCCCCCGTCCAGCGCGCGGACCGGCCCGGTCCCTCGCGCGCGGCCGCACCGCGCGCCGCCGCCCGCCTGGCGCAACTCCTCGTCGGCGGCGGCCAGGAGATCAAGGACAAGCAGGTGCGCGGCGCCCTGCACCGCCGGGTGCGCGGCGGGCCGAGCCTCACCGCCGACGAGCTCCAGGCCATCAGGGCGGTGGAGGCCGAGGAGCCAGGATGGCTGAAGACCGTGGGCCTGTGCGGCCTCGCCGAGGCACAGGCGTACATCGCGGCGGGCGACTTCCACGACTGGCTCGAGCAGCCGGAGGGCATGCGCCTGCTGGTGGCGACCTTGCGCTGGCAGCAGGAGGCCGCCGGCCGCGCCGAGGGGAATCCGCCGTCGAGGGACCGCCGGTCGGACTACCAGATGGGCCGCCACATGGCGATGCACGGCGAGGACACCCCGCAGGCCGAGAAGGAGCAGCTGACCGCCGAGCGGAACGAGCAGATCTTCGAGACCTTCGTCAACACCCTCGCGCCGCCCGGCATCAGCGACTCCGTCCCGGACGCCGACAAGCACCGGGAGCGCGTCGCGCGCGGCACCGAGCTGCTGACCAAGATCTTCCTGCTCCTCAAGGAGGGGCTGAAGGTCTTCAACCCGGACTCGGGCCTGCACGAGGACTTCCGGGACGACGTCGCCCACGCGCTGGCCTACGGCGGCCGCGTCAACATCCGCATCCCCCAGCTGGCGGACGGGCAGCACGGCTACGAGCTGCCGCAGTGGCTCCGCATCACCAAGGAGGACCGCAAGCCCTGGGAACCCAGGTCGACGCCGGCGAAGCCGGTGTACCGGCGGGCGTTCGGCACCCACCACATGGAGATCGACGAGAACCACGGGACCACCAAGGGTGACTTCGTGGAGAAGGGCGAGATCGGGGCCACCCTCCAGAACTGGGTCGACCCGCACAGCCACCTCTACGGCTTCCCGCTGGCCATCAACGGCCTGGGAAACCAGGACTACCACGGCGACACCATCCTCCCCAACGAGTCGTACGGGCACGCCTTCATGGGCTACAAGCCGCCGACCGGGAAGCGGGACGGGGCCCTCCAGGTCGGGATCGAGACCGCCGGCCCCGGCGGCCGGACCCCGGACGGCTACGAGCACGGTCTGACGAGCAGCGAGAAGAACAACAACCCGGTGAGCCAGGTCGGCGGCCACAAGGACGACAAGCCCGGGGGCAACGCCCCGCTCAGCGCGAACCAGCGCCTCGTCGACCTGAACGAATTCGGCGACTGGGTCCAGAGGCTGAGGGATCTGGAGGCGCAGTGGGACGCGGCGCTGGCGGCGGTGGAGACCCCTGAGCAGCGCACGGCCCTGTACCGCGACCTGATCGGCAGGCGGACCAACATCGGCACATGATCACGGCAGCGGTCGCCCTTCCCCGTCCCGGTCCGGCCTCAGAAGTTGTCGAGGGCGGAGACGAGACTGGCGACGGTGACGGTGCTGAAGTCGGAGGCGATGACCAAGTCGTCCGCCTGGAAGGCCACGGCGAAGGAGACGGCGACGCAGATCCAGGCGACGGCTACCCGCAACGCCCCGATCCGCCTCCGCCTCGTCCGCGACCGCTCCCTCTCCTGAGTAGGGGGTGCGGGGGTGCGGGGGCGCAGTGGCGAACCGGCTGACCGCACGGCGACACTGAGCCACTCACACCCGACCCCGAGGAGCCCCCATGAGCCGCCGCCTGGCCGCGTACGCCCTGTGCCTGGAGGACGATCGGGTCCTGCTGGCCCAGCATCGTTCCGGGAACTGGACGCTGCCCGGGGGCGGGGTCGAGGCCGGGGAGGACCCGTTCGACGCCGTGACGCGGGAGTTGGCCGAGGAGACCGGGCTCGTCGGGGTGGTCGAGCGGCTGCTGGGGGTGGACTCGCGGCTGATCGCGGCGGCCGAGCGGACAGATCCGAGCGGGGGCGACCACCAGAACATCGGCGTCTTCTACGAGGTGCGCGTCAGCGGCGGCGATCTACGGCCCGAGGCGAACGGGGACACGACCGCGTCGGTCTGGGTCCCGCTGCCCGAGGTGGGCGGTCTCCGTCGTTCCTCGCTGGTCGACGTCGGTCTGGCGCTGGTCCGGCACCGGCCCGCGTCCGGCCACGTCCCGCCGGTCCCGGTAGACGGGCGGCTGCTCCACCACTGACGGCGGGAGACCCGCACCCGGCCGGGGTGCCGCTCACTTGCCGAGCCGCTTCGCCGCCGCCGCGCGCCGGGCGAAGAGCTCGTCCTGGGAGCCGCGCATCTCCTGGAGGGCGCTCTTGCGCTCCCGGCGTGCGAGACGGTCGAGGTACAGGTGGCCGCCGAGGTGGTCGGTCTCGTGCTGGAGGCAGCGGGCGAAGTAGCCGCGCCCCACGATCACCAGGGGCCGGCCGTCCTTGTCGCGGCCCCGGGCGACGGCGCGGTCCAGGCGGGGGACGACACGGTAGGGACCCGGCACCGACAGGCAGCCCTCGGGTTCCTCCACCAGGCGGCGGTCGGCGGCGGGTACGTCGTCCAGCACCGGGCTGGCGAGGTGGCCGACGTGCCGTGCCCACCCCGGGAGCGGTACCCGGACTGCCGGTCGCGGGCGCCGCGCCCCCCATTCCGATCCGTTCCACGGCCAACACCAACTACCTGCTCCTGGGGCAGCTCCTGGAGCAGGTGACCGGCATGACCGCCGAGCGGTGCGTCGCCCGGGAGGTCATCGAGCCGGCCGGCCTGAGGGAGACCGGGTTCCCCGACGGGCCGTACGTCGAGGGGCCGCACTCGCGTCTGTACGAGGCGTGGTTCGGGATGATCGATCCGCCGCGCGACTACAGCGTCTTCGACATGTCCTGGGTGGGGCCTTCGGCCTCGCTGATATCGACCGTCGCGGACCTCAACCGCTTCTACCGTCTGCTGCTGGCCGGAGAGGTCGTCAGCCAGGCGTCGCTGGCGCAGATGCGGCGGGCCGTCCCGGTCCTCTCGCAGGAGGGCAAGGTGATCGACTACGGGCTCGGACTGTATCCGCTGGAGGCTCCGGGCAGGGCCGTCCTCTGGGGCCACGGCGGTACGGTCTGGGGCGGCGGGACCCTGGCGGCGAGCAGCGCCGACGGCAGGCGCCAACTGGCCGTGGCGGTGAACCTCCAGAGGTGGAGCCGCCTCGACGCCGCGGGCCGTCCGCAGCCCCATGCCGTCGACGAGGCCCTGGAAGCCTTCCACCGCCTGGCGATGTACGGCTGACCCGGAAACCGGAGGGCGGAACGGGACCGGGCGGGGGCCGCGGATCAGTAGGGTGGTCCGCATGTCGACCAGGCTGAGTTCCACCAAGACCCGTGCCGCGCTGCACACATCGGCGCGTACCTCTGCCCAGTTGCTGCTGGTGGCCGTCGCCGTCACCGCCGGGTTGTGGCTGGTGGGCCAGATGTGGTCCGTGGTGTGGCCGCTCGTGGTCGGCCTGCTGCTCACCACGCTCACCTGGCCGCCGGCTCGTTTCCTGCGCAACCGCTCCTGGCCGCCCGCCCTCGCCGCCTCGGTCGTGACCGTGTTCGCGCTGGTGGTGGCGGCGGGCATCGTCGCGCTGATCGCGGTGCCGGTGGCCTCCGAGTCCGGAACCCTGGCGGACGGGGTGATCGCCGGTGTCGAGCAGTTGCGTACCTGGGCGGCCGGGCCGCCGCTGAACATCGGCGACGCCGAGATCACCAAGGCGATGGACGCCGGCATCGAGCGGCTCCAGAACAGTCTCGGTTCCACGGTGTCCACGGTGGCGACCGGCGTGGGCACGGTGGTCCACGGAGTCGTCGTCGCCGTGATCGCCGTCTTCCTGATGTTCTTCTTCCTCAAGGACGGCCCGCGGTTCCTGCCGTGGCTGACCCGTCAGCTGCCGGGCCGGCTCGCCGTCGACATCCCGGCCGTCGCCGAGCGCTGCTGGGACACGCTGGGGGCGTTCATCCGCTCGCAGGCGCTCGTCGGCCTGATCGACGCGGTCTTCATCGGCCTGGGCCTGTGGATTCTGGGCGTGCCGCTGGTGCTGCCGCTGTCGGTGCTGACCTTCGTCGGCGCGTTCGTACCGATCATCGGTGCGTTCTTCGCCGGGTTCGTGGCGGTCCTCATCGCGCTGGTCTCCAACGGCCTGACCGACGCCCTGATCGTGCTCGCCATCATCATCGTGGTGCAGCAGCTGGAGGGGAACGTCTTCCAGCCGATGATCCAGAGCCGCGGACTCGGCCTGCACGCGGCGGTGGTCCTCCTCGCCGTCACCCTCGGCGGCAGCCTGGCGGGCGTCGTCGGCAGCCTGCTCGCCGTCCCGGCCGCCGCCCTGATCGGGGTGGTCTGGCGCTACATCCGCGAACAGCTGGCCGATCCCCCGCACGAGCCGCGCCCCGACGAGCCGGAGGGCGCCACGGCCGCCTGACGGAGGCGGTACGCCGAGGCGTTCCACGCCAAGGAGGCCGGGCCTGTACGGGCCCGGCCCCTTGCGTGTACGGGCCCCGTCAGGGAGCGGGCGGTGCCTCGGGCAGGGGGATCTCGCGGACGATCCGGGCGGGGTTTCCCACCGCCACCACGTTGGCCGGCAGGTCCTTGGTGACGACGGCTCCGGCGCCGACCACGGTGTTCTCCCCGATCGTCACCCCGGGGCAGACGATGACGCCGCCGCCGAGCCACACGTTGTCGCCGATGGTGATCGGCTCCGCCGCCTCCCACTTGGCCCGCCGCGCGACCGGGTCGACCGGGTGGGTCGGCGTCAGCAGCTGGACGTGCGGGCCGAACTGGACGTCCTCGCCGATGGTGATGGGCGCGACGTCGAGGAGGACCGCGCCGAAGTTGACGAAGGTGCCGCGCCCGATGGTGATGTAGGTGCCGTAGTCCACCCGCAGCGGGGGCCGCACGTCCACGTCCTCGCCGACGCTGCCGAGCAGTTCGACGAGGAGGGTCCGGCGGGCCTCGGGGTCGTCGGACGGCGAGGCGTTGAACCGTTCGCTGATCTTCGCGGAGCGCGCCGCGTCGGCCTGGATCTCGGGGTCGTCGGCTTGGTACAGCTCACCGGCGAGCATGCGTTCTTTCTGACTGGCCACTACGGTCCCTTCGCTGTGACAGTGACAGCCCCACTCTGCCCTCCGGCGGTGCCCGGGGGTGCTGCCGTTGCGGAAGCGGGCGTGCCGTCCACCGGGACGGGCGCGTACGCGCCGGGGCGACGTGCCGCTCAGCCGCCGGCCCCGTCGAGGTCGAGCGTCATGAAGGTGCTGTGGGGGTCGGGACGGTACGAGCCGAAGGGCGGGCACGGGACGAAGCCGTGCTTGGCGTACAGGGCGCGGGCCGGGGCGAAGAAGGGGGCCGAGCCGGTCTCCAGGCTGAGCCGGCGGTGACCCCGGGGCCGGGCCTCCGTGACGATGTGGGTGAGCAGGGCGGTGGCGACGCCGCCCCGGCGGCGGGCGGGGTCGGTCCGCATCGACTTCAGCTCGGCGTGGCCGGGGCCGATCCCGGCCAGCGCGCCGCAGCCCAGCAGGGCCCCCTCCTCGTCGAGGGCGGTCCAGAAGGCGATGCCGGGGCGGCGCAGACCGTCGAGGTCCAGGGCGTGCTTGCTCTCCGGCGGGGAGAGGGACCGCATCTGCGCCACGTGGGCTTCGAGGAAGGCGACCACGTCGGGCCCGAACGTGGTGTCCTCGGTGATCCTCATGCGGTGGGCCCCTCCCGGTGGCGTGCGGACCGGCGGCCGGCGCGGGTTCGCGGCACCTTGGTATCACGCGCCAGATCCGCCCGGACGGGCCGCCCCCGGGGTGTGGCGCAGGAGGGGCCGCGCTCCGGGAATGGCGGCGCCACCTGGAGCGTTACCCGCTCTGAGAGGCCCTGGGCGCCGCGAGGGCGGCCGGGCGCATGTCGATGCCAGTCGGGAGCACAGCGTATGGACACCGGAACGCAGAAGGCCGTACTCGCCGGAGGCTGTTTCTGGGGCATGCAGGACCTCATCAGGAAGCAGCCGGGAGTCGTGTCGACGCGGGTCGGCTACACCGGCGGGGACACGCCGAACGCCACGTACCGCAACCACGGCGACCACGCCGAGGCGATCGAGATCCTGTACGACCCGGCGCGCACCAGCTACCGCGATCTGCTGGAGTTCTTCTTCCAGGTCCACGACCCGAGCACCCGCGACCGGCAGGGCAACGACGTCGGCCGCAGCTACCGCTCGGCGATCTACTACGCCGACGAGGACCAGTTGCGCACGGCGCGCGAGACCATCGCCGACGTGGAGGCGAGCGGGCTGTGGCCGGGGCCGGTGGTGACCGAGGTCGAGCCGCTGGGCGACTTCTGGCAGGCCGAGCCGGAGCACCAGGACTACCTGGAGCGCTACCCGAACGGCTACACCTGCCACTTCCCGCGGCCGAACTGGAAGCTGCCGCGCCGGGCCCAGACCGCCTGAGCCACAGCACATCTTCACCGGACCAGAGGGCCGGGGTCCCCGTGAGGGACCCCGGCCCTCTCGCGTGCGCGTGCGCGTCGGCGCAGGTCAGGGGGTTGCCGCTGCCTCCCGGGAGAGCAGACGGGTCAGCGCGCCGCCGGCGGTCGCCAGCTCCTCCCAGGTGCCCTCCTCCACGATCCGGCCGTCCTCCAGGACGGCGACGCGGTCGGCGCGACGCACCGTGGCGGGCCGATGGGCGATGACCAGCGTGGCGCGCCCGGGTGCCGTGGCGGCGAGGGCGGCGGCGAGGTCCGCGTCCCCGGTGTGGTCCAGGTGGGCCGTGGTCTCGTCCAGGACCAGCACGCGGGGTGCGGCGACCAGGGCCCGCGCGAGGGCGACCCGGGCCCTTTGTCCGCCGGAGAGCGTGGCACCCCGCTCCCCCACGGCCGTACCCAGCCCGTCGGGGAGTCCGGCCGCGATGATGTCGACGCCGCAGGCGCGGACGGCGCGGTCCAGCGCTTCCGGCGGGGCGTCGGGGGCGGCCAGCAGCAGGTTCTCGGCAAGGGTGCCGTGGAAGAGGGGGGCTTCCTGGCCGACGACGGCGACGGCGCTCCGCAGCTCGGCGTCGGCCAGGTCCCGCAGGGCGACCGGTGGCCGCCCGTCCTCGGGGACGAGAGTGACGGTGCCCTCCTGCGGGTCCCAGTAGCGGGCCAGCAGGTGCGCGCAGGTGGACTTGCCCGCGCCGGAGGCGCCGACCAGGGCGACGGTCTCGCCCGGTCGGACGGTGAGGTCCACCCCGTCCAGCACGGGCGTGCCTCCGTACCCGAACCGCACGCCGTGCAGGCGGAGGCCGAGGGGACCCTCGGGCAGCGGGCGCGGCGTGCTCGGCGCGGGGGCACCGGCGGGGGCGTCGGCGGCGGCGCGGACGCGGGCGGCGGCGGCCCGCAGGCTGCCGGCCTGGCCGAGCGAGGCGGCGGCGTCGGCGACGGGGGCGAGGGCGCCGAGCGCCAGCGCCATGGCGGCCGGGGTCCAGGCGCCGTGCAGGCGGCCCTCGACGGCGCTGTGGCCGGCGACGGCGACGACGCCGATCACGGCGGCCACCACCAGCAGGTCGCGGAGGGCGGCGGCACCGGCCTCCCAGGACTGCTCGGCCCGTTGCGCGCGGGCCAGCCGCCTCCCGTACGCCCGCAGCCGGGCGCGCCGGCGGTTCAGCGCGCCGGAGGCGAGGAGTTCGCGCAGTCCGTCGACACTCTCCACGGTCTCGGCGGAGAGGTCGGCGAGGGCCGCGCGGGTGCGGGCTCCGCGTGCGGCGCGGCCGCGTCCGTCGAGGACGGGCAGGGCGAGCAGGAGCACGGCGGCGGGCAGGACGAGGGCGAGCAGCCAGGGTTCGCGGGTGCCCAGCAGGGCCGCCGATGCGGTGAACACGGTGCCGGTGGCGAGGAGTTGAGCGAGGGCGTGGGCGTAGAAGAACTCCAGCGCCTCGACGTCGCCCAGCGCGGTGGAGGCAAGGTCGCCGCTGCGGCGTCCGGCGATGCGGGCGGGGGCGCTGCGGGCGATCCCGTCGAAGACGCGGACCCGCAGGAGGGCGAGGACCCGGTAGGCCAGGTCGTGGGAGAGGTCCATCTCCCGCCAGGTGGCCAGTGCGCGCACGGCGACCAGGGCGACGAGCAGCGCCACGGTACCGGCCGAGGGGGGCCGCCCGTCGATGACGGCGGTCCCGACGGTGTGGGCGGCGAGGGTGACCAGGGCGACGAGGGCCGCCTGGTCGACGAGGGCGGCCGCACAGGTGCGGGCGGTCATGGCGCGGTGGGCGGCGAGCACCGGCAGCAGCGAGCGCAGGGCCTTGTGGGTGGGCGGCCCGGCCGGTGGCTCCTGCGGGGTCGGCGGGGTCATGCGGCCTCCTGCTGCATCAGGTCGACGGTCCGGCCGGCGGCCACCAGGCGGGCGTACAGGCCGCCGGCGGCGAGGAGTTCGGGGTGGCTGCCGGCGGCGTCGACGCGGCCGTGGTCGAGGACGACGATGTGGTCGGCGTGGCGGACGGCTTCTAGGCGGTGGGCGACGAGCAGGCAGGTGCGGCCCCGTCCGGCGGCCAGGAGTTCCCGGGTGATGCGGGCCTCGGCGCGTTCGTCCACGGCGCTGGTGGCCTCGTCGAGGACGAGGACCGGGGCGTCGGCGAGCAGCGCGCGGGCCAGGGCGAGGCGCTGGCGCTGGCCGCCGGAGAGGGTGGCGCCGCGTTCGCCGATCACCGTGTCGTACCCGTCGGGGAGCCGGCTCAGCTCCTCGTGGATGCCGGCGGCGCGGGCGGCCGCGTGGAGCTGGGCCGAGGTGGCGGCGGGGCGGGCGAGGCGGAGGTTGTCGGCGACGGTGGCGCGGAAGAGGTAGGTGTCCTGGGAGACCACGGCGATGCCCCGGCGGAGCGCGTCGAGCCGGTACGCGGCGGTGTCCAGGCCGCCGACGGTGATCCGTCCGGAGTCGGGGTCCCGCTGGCGGAGCAGGAGGCTCAGCAGGGTGGACTTTCCGGCGCCGGAGGGGCCGACCAGGGCGGTGACGCGTCCGGCCGGGGCGGTGAACGCGATGCCCGCGAGGGCGGGGCGGGCCCGTCCCGGGTGGGTGAAGTGGACGTTCTCGAACCGAACTTCGGGGGGTGTGGCCCAGTCGGCGGCGACGGTGCCCTCGTCGGGGACTCCGCCCTCGGTGTGGCGCAGCGCGGCGATCCCGTCGACGGCCGACAGCCCCAGGTGCCCCGCGTGCCACTCGCGGGAGAGGTCGCGGACCGGGCGGAAGCACTCGGAGGCCAGCATCAGCAGGAGGTAGGTGCCGGTGGCGGTGGCGCCTCCGGTGGTGGCCGCGGCGCAGGCGACGAGGACGGCGGCGACGGTGCCGCCCTGCACGGCGAGGTCGGTGAGGCCGGTGTCGGCGAGGGAGACCCGCATCTTGGCCACGGTGGCCCGGTGCAGCGCGGCCGAACGCCGCTCCAGCCGGGCCCGGGTGCGGCCGACGGCCCCGGCGGCGCGCAGGGTCGCCATGGACTGAAGGGCCTCCAGGTGATCGGCGGCGAGAGCCTCGTAGGAGTCCCAGTGTGCGCGGCCCCGGCGGGCGAGGAGCCGGTCCCAGAGACGGGGCCCGGCGAGCGCCAGCAGGAGGGCGGGGGCGAGGGCGGCCACGGCGTACGGCTCGACGAGGGCGACGGCGGCCAGCAGCAGGGGCGGGAGGGCGCAGGTGACGACCAGGTGCGGCAGGTAGCGGGAGACGTACGCGTCCACGCCCTCCACGCCGTCGACGAGGGTGGCCCGGACCGCTCCCGCCCGGGCTCCGGCGAGCGCGCCCGGGCCGGTCCGGCCGAGGTGGGCGAGGAGGTCGTCGCGGAGGCGGACGCGGACCAGGGCTCCGGCGCGGACGGCCAGCAGCCGCTGGGCGCGGCTGAGCAGCGCGCGGGCCAGTACGACGGCGGCCACGGCGGCGAGCAGGGCGGGCAGCCCGGCCGTCTCGCCCCGGGCGACCCGGGCGAGGACGAGGGCGAGCAGCACCGCCTGCCCGATGTGGGTGGCGCCGACCAGGGCGAGCAGGGCGGTGGCCCCGGCCAGTGGCAGGGCGGCGGGGCGGGCGGCGCGCCGCAGTTCGGGGGGCGGGATCATCGCGGGTACGTCTCTCCGGGCGGGGTGGGGTGGTCGGGGACGGGCCGTGGGCGGCGGCTCATCGGGCGGCTCCCAGCGCCAGGCCGTGCAGGACCCAGTCGCGGTCCGGGGTGTCGCCCAGGGCGGCGCCCAGGTCCGCCTGCTGCCAGGAGCCGACGGGGCGGGCGGCGATGCCCTCGGCGGTGGCGTGGGCGTGGGCGGTGCCCGCGGCGAAGCCGGCGGCGAGGTGGTCGTGGCGGATCTGGGGCGCGAGGGCGTCCGAGGGGCAGCCGTGGGCGAGGAGTACCGCTCCGGTGCCGCCGAGCCAGAGCTGGCCGGCGGCCCAGTGGGCGAGGCTGGGGCGGGCGTCGCCCCGGGCGAGGCGGTACGGGGCGGCGGTGCGGTGGCCGGGGGCGAGCAGGGCGGGGGCGGGGTGGGCGACGGCGGCGCACCAGGCGGGGCCGCCGGACCAGGCGGTGGCGGCGGTGTGCAGGAGGCGGGCCACCGTGTCGCCGTCCGGCGGGTGGCCGAGGGTGGCGGGGTCGGCGCTGCGGCGCTCCAGCAGGGCGCGTCCGGTGACGGTGGCGGGGCGGCGGACGGGGTGCCAGGTCGGTTCGGTCCGGGTGGCGGCGCCCAGCAGTTCCAGCAGGCGGCCGGTGCCGCAGGGCCGGGCCGGGGGCCGGGCGGGGGTGCGGGTGCGGTGCGGGAGCGGCAGGGCGGCCCAGCGGTCGAGGGCGGGGGCGGTGCGCTGGGTGCGGCGGGGCGTCACCTGGACGGCGGCGAGGGGGTGTTCGGCCTCGGTGCCGGGCCGTATCCGCTGCCAGCGGTCGGCCGGGGGCAGCCCGGCGGCGGCCGCGAGCGTGGCGGCGTCGGCGTCGAGGCAGACGCGGACGCCGGGTCCCTGCGGGGCGAGGGCGAGGGCGGCGGCCGCGTGGCCCGTGTCGAGGAGCAGCAGGGGCCAGGCGCGGTGGCCGTAGTGGGCGGCGGTGCGTTCGGCGGTGGCGGTGAGGACGGCGATCACGCCGGGGGCCGCTCCGTGGGGGGCCGGGCCGCGCCGGAACACCCGGTGGACCTCGGGGTCGTAGGCGTACCGCCCCGGGGGCAGGGTGCAGCCGGGGCCGATCAGGAGGTGGGCGCGGACGGGGTGGAGGGCTCCGGCGGAGGCGGCGGGGCGCAGCCGGCCACCGGTGCCGGGACGCGCGCGCAGGGAGTGGCGCAGGAGGTGGTCGAGGTCGACGGGGCCGTCGGGGTCGGGGGCGGTGGCGGGGAGGGCGAGCGGGGTGCCGGTCCAGGGGTAGGGGCGGCGTGGGGGCGGGGCGGCGCGGGCCGGGGTGCGGGGTGATCTGGCGAGGGCGAGGGCGTGGCCGAGGGCGGCGTCGGGGGTCATGGGAGGGCCGGGGCTCACATGTGCGGGGCGGGGGCGAGGGTGAAGTCGGCGGGTTCGCGCGGGGGTTCGGTGCGCCAGCCGCGGGCGAGGGCGGCGGTGGCGAAGCGGGGGCAGCCGTAGTAGCCGAAGGCGGCGGGGGCGTTGGGGACGAGGCCGCCGACCAGGACGCGGGCGACGCGCAGGGTGGTCTCGGCGACGTCTTCGGTGGTCAGGTCGAAGGTCAGGACGCGGTGGCCGCCCGCGGTGAGGGCGGCGTCGAGCCGGTCCCGGCTGCCGGGCGCGAGTTCGGCGACGGGGACGGTGCCGAGGGCGGGTGCGGTGAAGCGGCGGGCCAGGGGCGAGAGGCGCGGGTCGAGCCAGGCCTGGACGTGGGCGCCCAGGTCCCGTACGGCGGCGAACTCCTCGCCGCAGTCGTCGAGGTAGCGGCGGTCGGCCCGGTGGTCCAGGTAGAGCCCGCGGGCCAGGACGCCGGCGTCGACGGCCTGGTGCACCCAGCCGTCCGCGGCTTCGGCGCCCAGGGTGAAGACCCAGGTGTGCACGGCTTCCAGGACGGCCTTGCGGGCGGCTTCGGCCGGGTCGAAGCGGCAGGCGAAACCGGCCGCGTGGACACCCCGCCCGGCGTCGTGGACCAGGGCGGCCACGCAGGGCGCGAACTCCGAGGGCATCTCGACGATGCTCACCTCCAGGCCGGACCCGGCGAGGTCGGCGTCGAGCCCGGGGACGCTGCCGGGGTCGACGCCCCGGGTGGGCCCGTCCAGGTGCCACCACAGTTCTAGGGCGTCGCGCTCGACCACTTCGAGGAGGGCCCGTTCGGCGGCGTCCGCGAGTCCCTGTCCGGTGGCGATGCCCGCGTAGTTGAGGTGGTGGGTGCGCGGCAGTGAACGCAGTTCCCCCTGGCGCCAGTTGAGGTGGGTGAGGGCGACCGGCGCCCAGCAGTCGCGGCCGTTCTCCGTGCCGCGCGCCCAGAGGGCGGGGGTGTCGGGCGTGAGCGGGGCGTAGGGGAAGGCGGGGCGGCGGTACTGCCAGGGCGCGTAGGCGGGCACGTCGTCCGGGCCGTACAGCTGGTGTCCTTCGGCGGTGAGCTGGGCGGCGGTGGCACGGCGGGGTGCGTCGGGGTGGCCGGGTGGCGGGAGCCGGTTGCCGCAGTACCGTTCGACGGCTTCGGCGACGGCGGCGGTCCAGGCGCCGGCCGGGTCGCCGAAGGTGGTGCCGAGCGAGACCCGGTCGGCGGGCCAGGCCCCGAACCGGCGGGCGTCGGCGACGTGCGCGGTCATGGCGGTGTAGCGCGGCGGCGCGCCCTCGGGGTGCGGGACGGGGGCGACGTCGCGGACGAGTCCGCAGTGGGGGTCGACGAGGGCGTCGAGGGGCAGGGCGGTGGTCATCGGCAGGTCTCCGGTACGGGGTCGACGGGGCGGGGGCGGCCGGCCACGGGCAGGTGGAGGGCGCTGCCCTCGGTGCGGACGGTGCGGCGGGAGGCGACCAGGCGGGTGGCGGTGACGGGGTCCTCGCCGGTGTGCGGGTTGCGGGCGTGCGCGGGGAAGTGGTGGCCGGCGACCTCGACGCGCAGGGTGGTCCCGGCGGCCAGGGTCCGGCCGAGGGTCCCGAGCGGCACGGTGACGGGGTGCGGGGTGCCGGGCGGGGCGTCACGCCGGACGATGCCGAAGGCGAGGGGGCCGGCGCGTCCGGCCGGGTCGAGGGCGACGAGGCGTACGGCCCAGTCGGCGCGGGGCGTGTCCGCGACGACGGTGAGCCGGGCCTCGGCGGGGCCCGCCAGGTCGAGGGGGCGGGGCAGCGGCGGGGTGGCGAGCAGGCAGCGGTCGGCGGGGGCCCCGCGCGGGACGGTGAGCTCGTCGGAGCGTACGGGGCGGTCCGGGTCGGCGGTGAACTCGGCGCCGGCGAGCAGGCGCAGACCGTTGGCGGCGCCGAACTGCCACACGGAGGCGGCCACTTCCTGCCCTTCGGGCCGGGTCACGGAGTCCGTGAGGTGGTGCCAGCGTCCGCTCTCCGCGAGGCCGATGACGCCGCGCCGTCCGGGGCCGAGCTGTCCGTCGAGCGCGGCCCTGGCCCAGCGGGCGTAGAGGGCGCCGAGGTCGACACGGCCCGGGGCACCGGGCCGCGTCCCCGCCGTGAGCGTGTGGCCCCACGGGCCGAGCAGCAGCCGGGCGGGGCCGCCCCAGCCGCGCCAGAGGGCGACGGTGTCCTCGGCGAAGGGGTCGCGGGTGCCGCCGACGGCGAGCAGCGGGAGCCGGGCGGCGGAGCCGTGGGCGACCAGGCGCCCGCGCCGGCAGTCCTCCCACAGCGCGGGCCAGGAGGGGAGCGGCCGGTCGAGCCGGTCCGCGATCCGGGTCACCGGGAGGTGCTCGGGCAGGCGCGGGTCGCGGGCGAGGGCGTGCGCGAGGGCGTCAGGTGCGGAGTCGCGCCGGTCGCCGTGGGCCGCCCACCAGCCGAGGCGGGCCCAGAGGCGTTCGGGTCCGGTGGGTTCGCGGGCGGTCTCGGCGAGGCCGAGGGCGGGGACGGCGGCGATCACCGCGTCCGGACCGGGGGCGCCGGGGCAGAGGGCGGCGGCGAGGGCGCAGTACGCGGCGTACGAGGCCCCGGCGGCGACCACGCGGCCGTCGCTCCACGGCTGGGCGCGTATCCAGTCCAGCGTGGCCGCGCCGTCCTCCGCCTCGTGGTCGCGGTACGGGTGCCACTCCCCCGCCGAGCCGTGCCGGCCGCGCACGTCCTGGGCGACGGCGGCGAACCCGCGCTCCGCCCAGCCGCGCAGTTCGGCCCGGTGGGCCCGGCGGTCGTAGGGGGTGCGGACCAGCACGGCGGGGTGGGGGCCCGGGGTGGCGGGGAGGTGGAGGTCGGTGGCGAGGGCGGTGCCGTCGGGGGCGGTGACGCGGGTGGTCGCGGGGCTCATGCCGGTCCGCTCCCCCGGCCGGGCAGGGGGGCCACCGGCGGTACGGGCAGCACGGGGTGTTCGGTGACGGTGAGGTCGCGCAGGTCGACGCGGCGGAGCCTGCGGCGCGCGGGAAGCCCGGAGTCGGGGCCCGGCGCGGCCCAGGCGAGGAGGTCGGCGGTGAGGAGGGCGGCGACCAGGGCGGCGGCGGCCTCGCCGGGGCGCGGGCCGTTGTCGGGAGTGCGGTGTCCGGCCCAGTAGGCGGCGAGTTGGCGGTGGGCGGAGGTGGCGGCGAGGCGGCGGAGGCGGACGTGGGCGGAGGTGACGTCGCCGGGTGCGGCGGCGAGCGGTTCGGTCCACAGGTGGGCACCCTCGCGGTGGCAGCGCAGCCAGGCCGTGCCGTGTGCGGGCAGCCGGTCGGCGGTCTCCCAGAGCCCGGGCGGCACCGGCTCGTCGAGGCACCAGACGACGACGGTGGAGGCGTACGCCCCTTCCCCGTCCGCGAGCCGGGCGACGTGGTCGGGGGTGACGTGCCGGGTGCGGGCACCTTCGGCGGCCGCGAACCGGGCGAGCGGAGTGGTGAGCCGCGCGTCACCGAGGAGCAGGACGGTACGGCCGGTGAGCGGACCGCCTTCCTGCGGGCCGGTCCGGACCGCGTACCCCTCGCGCTCGAACGCCGCGGCGACGCGAGCCACTTCGGCATCGGGGGCGGCTTCGCCGGTGACCAGGTGGCGGGTGAGCGCGGCGAGGTCGGCGGCGCCGGTGTCGAGGTGCAGGAACTCGCCCTCGGCGGTGCGTACGGCGGGCCGGCCGCCGGGGACGGTGACGATCCCGGCGCCCGGGGCGAGTCGGCTGCTGGTCACGGAGACCTCCGTCGGATGGAGTACGGGGGGGTGGGCGGCGCCGGTGCCGTGGGGCGCCGAACGCAACGGGCCCGCCCGGGGGGTTCCTGCCGGGCGGACCCGTCACGGGTGTCAGCCGGCCGCCGTCACCGGCGGCCGGGGCCGACTACTTGTCGTCCGCGGCACCGGTCTCGTCGGCGTCGTCGAAGGGGTTCTCGACGAGGGCGTTGGAGTGGGTGGCGGAGAGGTGGGCCAGCTGGCCCGGGTCGGCGATCGGGGCGAACACCTTGTCGTGCTCCATGAGTTGAGCTCCATTCGGTTCGTTGCGTGGTGGACGTGAACGGCGTGGCGCCTGCCGCACCACGGACCTTAATGAATATGATTTTCATTCCGCAAGGGGCGTGCGGCCTCCAGAGGGTGATCTGGGTAACAGACCGGCCAGCCGCCCCGCTCGTCCGGCGCCACCCGCCCCTCGACACCCAGCACCTCGGCGAGGAGGGCGGGGGTGACGATGTCGGCGGGCTTGCCGTCGGCGGCCACCCGGCCGTCCCGGAGGGCGACGATCCGGTCGGCGAACCGGGCGGCGTGGTTGAGGTCGTGCACCACCATCACCACCGTCAGACCCCGTTCCGCGCGCAGCCGGACCACGGTCTGGAGCACTTCCAGCTGATGCCTGAGGTCCAGGTACGTGGTCGGTTCGTCGAGGAGGAGGGTCCGGGTGTCCTGGGCCAGCGCCATGGCCAGCCGTACGCGCTGCCGCTCCCCGCCGGAGAGCGCGTCCACCGGCCGCCCGGCCCAGTCGGCGACCCCGGCGTCGGCCAGCGCCCGCGCGCTCACCGCGTCGTCCCCGTCGCGGAGCATCCCGAGCGGCCCCCGGGCGGCGTACCGCCCCTGCCGGACCAGCTGGCGCACGGTCAGCCCCGGTACGGGCGGCGCCGACTGGTGGAGGAGGGCGACGCGGCGGGCGGCGCCCCGGCGGGAGAGCCGCGCCACCTCCTCCCCGTCCAGCAGGACCCGCCCGCCGTCCGGGCGCAGCAGCCCGGCGGCGAGCCGCAGGAAGGTGCTCTTGCCGCAGCCGTTGAGGCCGACCAGGGCGACCAGTTCGCCCGCGCCGATCCGCAGGTCGACCCCGCGCAGCACCTCGCGTCCCGGGTAGCCGAACCGCAGCCCTTCCGCGACCACGGCACCGGGTTCCCGATGGTCCATCACTCCTCCTTCCGGCCCCGCCCGCGCTCGCCGGGCGGGGCCGTCACTCGTCGGTGCCGGCGGCGCGGTCGCCCGCACGGCCGTTCTTCGGTACGCCTCGGGGGCGTGCGGCCCCGGCCGGCTCATCGCAGGTCGGCGCGGCGCCGGGCCACGATCAGCAGCAGGGCGGCGCCCGCGCAGGTGGTCAGGGCGCCGACGGGGACGGTGAGCCGGTCCGCGTCCAGGGCCTGGGCCAGGGCACGGGAGAGCAGTTGGGCCCCCGCGTCGGCGCCACCCACCACGACCGCGCCGAGCAGGGCGGCGCCGGGCAGGGTGGCCCGCAGGTCGGCGCCGAAGACGGCGAGGGCGACGTGCGGGACCAGCAGCCCCACGAAGCCGAGCGCACCCACCGCCGAGACCGCCCCGGCGGTGAGCGCCACCGCGCAGGCCAGAGCGGCGGCGCGGGCCCGCCCGGTGTCGAGGCCCAGCGCGGCGGCCTGTTCGTCGCCGCACCGCAGCAGCGTCAGCGGCCCGGCCAGCAGCCAGGCGGCGGCGCCCCAGCACAGGGCCCACGGCCACAGGAGTTCCCAGTGCCGCCAGACGCGCCCCTCGGTGGAGCCGACCAGCCACTGCACCACGCTGCCGAGTTCGCCGGGGGCGATCAGCAGCACCACGGCGGTGGCGCCGGTCAGCACGGCGGAGACCAGGACGCCGTGGACGGCGGTCTGTTCGGGGTCCCCCCGCTCCCGACCGGCGAGCAGCCAGAGCAGCCCTGCGCCGGCGCAGCCGCCGAGACAGGCGGCCACCACCACGGCGGTGGGCGACTGCCACCCCGCGAGGCCGAGCCCGGTCGCGGTGACCGCCCCGAGCACCGCGCCCGGGGTGACGCCGGTGACCTCGGGACCGGCCAGCGGGTTGCGCAGGGCCGACTGGAGCACCAGCCCGGCCAGGGCGAGGCAGGCGCCGGCGGTGAGAGCGACCAGGGTGCGCGGCAGGCGGAGGTTGAGCACGATGTGCCGGGCGAGCGGATCACCGCCGCCCGCGAACACCTCGGCGACGTCGGCCGTGGTCGCGGCGGGCCCGGCGACGAGCCCCGCGACCCCGGCCGCGAGGGCGAGGGGCACCAGGACGGCCGCCTTCACCCCGGTGCCGGTCCGGCCCCTCCGGAGCACCGGTGCGGCGGTCCGCGCGGCGCTCACCGCTCGGCCTTCCGCAGGGCGGCCCGGTCGCCGGGCGCGAGGGCCGGTGAACTGCGGGCGGGCGCCCGCCATTTGAGCAGGGCCACGCCGACCGGCACCCCCAACAGGGCGGTCCAGGCGCCGACCGGGGTCTCGACGGGGGCGAGCAGCAGCCGGGCGGGCAGGTCGGCGCAGACCACGACGACGGCGCCGCAGGCGGCCGCGTACCCGAGCAGTCCCGCCGCGTCGGCGCCGGGCCGCAGCCGCCGGGCCAGGTGCGGGGCGAGGAAGCCGACCCACGCCACCGGGCCGCACACCGCGACGACGGGGGCGATGAGCAGCACGGTGACGCCGAGCGCGGCCACCCGGGCGCGGCCCACCCGCACGCCCAGGGCCCGCGCGTCGTCGTCACCCAGCCGCAGCACGCCGAGGACGGGGACGCAGAGGACCAGGGCGGGCAGGGCAGCGGCGAGCCAGGGCCAGAGTCCGGTGACGTCGTCCCAGGTGCGGGCGGAGAGGCTGCCGAGCAGGTAGCGGTAGATGAGCTGGAGGTCGAGCTGGTCGGCGAGGACCATCAGCACCAGCAGCGCGGCCTGGAGGGCGGCGGCGACGGCGGCCCCGGTGAGCAGGACCGCCGAGGGGCTGCGGCCCAGCCCGGCGGCGGCCAGCGTCAGCAGCCCGCCGAGCGCCGCCCCGGCCAGCGCGAGGAAGGGCTGTACGGCGAGTGGCACGGACAGGGAGAGGACCAGCGGCGCCGCCACCCCCAGGGCCGCTCCGCTGGAGACGCCGAGCATCTCGGGCACGGCGAGCGGGTTGCGCAGCGCCTCCTGGAGGACCAGCCCCGCCGCGCCGAGACAGGCCCCGGCGACCAGCGCCAGCACCAGCCGGGGCAGCCGCAGTTCACCGACGACGAGGGCGGCGAGGCCGTCCCCGCCCAGCACCTGCGGCAGCCGGTACGGGGGGACGTACGGCGTCCCGAGGCTCAGGGCGGCCACCGCGCAGGGCAGGAGGACGGCGAGCAGCCAGAGCCAGGGAGCGGGCAGCCGCCTCACCGCAGTGCGGCCGTGGCCTCGTCGAGCACGATCCCCAGCGACCGGGTGCCGCGCCCCTTGGCCCAGACCTCGGGGTCGACCTCGACGACCTTGCCCTGCTCGACGGCGGGGATGCGGGCCCAGAGCGGGTTGTCCGCGAGCTTCTCGGAGAGCTTGCCGTCCTCGCCGCCGAAGGAGAGCGTCTCCACGAAGAGCACGTCGACGTCGCGGGCGAGGATCTCCTCCAGGCTGTACGAGCCGTCCACGCCCCGGCTCTTCCACGGGTAGGCGGAGAGCTTGGGGAAGAGCCCGGCGGCCACGTCGGTCTCGGGCGTCGCGACGCCGAAGTTCTCGTCGCTGCCGAAGATGATGAGCGAGGTCTTGTCGCTCCGGTTCCGTTCGGCCTCGGCAAGGCGGGTCCGGAAGGTCTTCTCGGCACGTTCGCCCTGTTCGGTGCGGCCGGTGAGGGCGGCGAGGTCGCGCAGGTAACTCACGCTGTCCTGCCAGGAACCGGGCTGGACGGGCCAGAAGGTGGTGGCGCCCTCCAGGGCGGGGGCGAGCTTGCCGTGGGTGTCCTCCAGTCCGATCACCAGGTCGGGCCGGTGGGAGAGGATCGCCTCGGCCTCGGGGCTCAGGAAGCCGCCGGGGACCACGGGTATCGCGGCGGCCTTCTCCTTGCCGAGGAACTTCGGGTGGGCGAGCAGGCCGGAGTTGGTGGCGGCCGGGGCCATCCCCAGCTCCGTCAGCATGTCGTCGCAGAGGGCGACCAGGCAGACGATCTTCTCCGGGGGCTTCTCCAGGGAGACGGTGACGCCCTGGGCGTCGGTGACGCGGGTGGCGGCCTCGATCGGCCGCACGTCGGTGCCGGTCCGCGCACCGCCGCCCTTCCCCGCTCCCCCGCCGTCGGCCGCGTCCGGCGCGGGGCCGCCGGTTCCGCAACCGGCCAGCAGGGTGCCCAGGACCGCTGTCGCGGCCCACCGGCGGAGCCTCATCGCTGTGCGTGGCATGGCTTCATCCCTCGGTTCCGTCCTGCGGGGACGCGCGGGGCGCCTCTTCGGCCCCGGCGTTCGCCCGTCTTCCGCCGAGAGAATACACATGATAATCATTGCCATTAGCACTCGGTGCGGTTCCGCGCCCTGCGCCCGGCCCCCGCACCCCCTACCGAGGAGTTCCCCGTGCCCCTGCCCCCGCGTCTGCTGGCGGCGGACCAAGTAGCCGGTCGCATCGCCCTGTTGGACCTGCCGTCCGGAGAGGAACGCGCCGCGCTCGCCGGTCGCCATCTGGCCGAGCACGCCGGGTTCCTCGCGCTGCCCGGGGGTCTGGCCGCCTGTGTGGACGACCGGGCCGGCGAGCTGCTGGTGCTCGACCCGTACGGTCCGGACGCGGGACGCCCGCTGCTGCGCACGGCGGTGCCGGTGGCGGGGCCGGCCGAGCACCTGGCCGCCGCGCCCGGCGGGCGTCACCTCGCCGTCACCACCGGGCTCGGCCGGAACGAGGCCGCGTGGAGCGACCTGTTGACCGCCGTCGACCTGGCGGCGCCGGAAGGTGCCCGTGCGGCCCGGGTCCGCACCCGCGTCGGCGAACCGGGGGTGACGGTCCTCGGCGGGGAGCGCCCGTTGGTGGTCCTCCGCCACCGGGAACCCGGCGAACTGGCCGCCTACCACCACGACACGTTGCTCACCGCCCCGCCCGCCTGCCCGCCGGTCCCGCCCCACCAGCGGCTCGCGCTGCCCGACGCCGACGGGCACGGCGACGCCCACGACCCGGTCACCGGGCGGCTGTTCGCGGCGGCGGGCTCGGGCGTCCACCGGGCCCGCCGGGACGGCGACACCCTGGTCACCGAAGCCCCGTTGTCCTGGGCGGCGGACGGCCGGACCGGCGGGCGGGGCTACTACCTGCGGCTGGACCCGGTGCGCCGGATGCTGTGGTCGTGCGTACGCGGGGGGCCGGGCGATCCGGGACGGTGGCCGGAGTGGTCCAACGACGCCTGGTGGCACCGGCTCGACTCCGGCCTGAGCGGGCGGGTGCCGCTCGGCCCCGGGCTGGTCTTCCGGCTCGCGGTGGCCGTCCGGCACGTCGCGTTCGCCCGGGTCCACCCGGACGGCGACGAACTGGTCCTGCTCGCCGCACCGACCGGGCGGGGCGAGCGGCCCTACGTGGCGGCGCGGCTCCCCCTCCCCGCGATGGCCGGTGCGCCCCGGCCCGGCGGCACCCCGTGGGACGGCGTCCAGCGCCGGGCGGTGGCGGCCTCCCCGGGCGGTCCGCTGGTCGCGGTGAGCCGGGGCGGCCACGGCGAGGTCCACCTCGTCGATGCCGACCACGCCGAGGAGGTCGCCACGCTGACGCTGCCGACCCCGATGGACGACGGCGGCCATCTCGCCCTGGTGACCCCGGGGGACGGGGCGGAGGCGGACCCGGTGGGGCGGTGACTCCTCAGCTCGGCCAGGCGCGCGTCAGGGTGTCGCGAAGCCCGGCCACCGTCTCGGACCCGAGCCGCTTCGCGAGTTCCTCCTCCAGGCCGCGAAGGCTACCCAGGGCGACATCCCGACGCCGGCGGCCCGCGTCGGTCAGCCGGATCAGCGTGCTGCGCGGGACCCCGGGCCCCGGCTCGCCGACCAGGAGACCTTCACCGACGAGCTGGGTGACGGCGCGGTGCGTCGTCTGGCGGGTGACCCCGGCCCGGCGGGCCAGCTCCACGACGCTCAGCGCCGTCTCGGACACCACTGGGCTCGCGGTCAATCCGCTCGCGGTCTTCTGACCGCGAGCCGGCCGGCCGCGCACCGAGCCGCCCGCCGGGTCAGTCCCGCGCCAGCCGGAACCGCAGGGTCTGCCCCGGCCGGGCCTGGGCGGCGAGGTCCAGGTCGGCGCGGAGGACGCAGGCGATCACCGGGTAGCCGCCGGTCACCGGGTGGTCGGCCAGGAAGAGGACGGGGCGGCCGCCGGGCGGCACCTGGAGGGCGCCGGGGACCATGCCCTCGCTGGGGAGTTCGCCACCGACGGCGCGCTCCAGGGCAGGGCCTTCGAGGCGCATGCCGACCCGGTCGCTGGCCGCGCCGACCGTCCACGGCTCGGCCAGGAGGCGGCGTACGGCCTCGGGGGCGAACCAGTCGTCGCGCGGACCCAGTGCCACGCGCAGCTCCGGCTCGCCGCCGAACGGGGTGCGTAAGGGGGCCAGGTCGACGCAGGGGAAGGCGGCGGGGGCGGGGCCGGCCGGGAGTACGTCGCCGGGGGCGAGCGGGGGCGGGCCCAGGGCTGCGAGGAGGTCGCGGGAGCGCGAGCCGAGCACCTCGGGGACGGTGATGCCGCCGCGCACCGCGAGGTAACTCCGCAGTCCCGCCGGGGGTGTTCCCAGTTCCAGGCGCTCCCCCTCGGCCAGCTGGATCACCGACTGGACCGCTCCGGTGCTGAGCGGCGCCGGGGCTCCGGTCACCGCCACCGTCACCGCGCGCAGGGCGCGTACGGCGAGTCCGCCGAGGGTGGCTTCGACGGCGGCGGCGCCCTCCGGGTTGCCGACGAGGCGGTTGGCGAGGCGCAGGGCGGAGCGGTCGGCCGCGCCGGACGCGCCGACCCCCAGGGCGGCGAGCCCGGGCCGCCCGAGGTCCTGCACGGTGGCCAGCGGTCCGGGGGCCAGGATCTGCAGGGCGTCCCCGCTCATGGCTGCCCCGCCTCCTCGAAGCGCACCCGGACGCCGGGCCGCAGCAGGGCGGGAGGTGTGCGGTCCTCGCGCCACATCTCCAGCTCCGTACGGCCGATGAGCTGCCAGCCGCCCGGGGAGGGGCGCGGGTAGACGCCGCTGAACTCGCCGGCCAGACCGACCGCTCCGGCCGGGACGCGGGTGCGGGACTCGGCGCGCCGGGGCACGGTCAGCTCCGCCGGTCCGCCGACGAGGTAGCCGAAGCCGGGGGCGAAACCGCCGAAGGCGACCGTCCAGGTGGTGGAGGTGTGCAGCCGGACGACCTCCCGGACCGGCAGGCCGGTCAGCTCCGCGACGCCGGGCAGGTCCTCCCCGTCGTACACCACGGGAATCCGTACCAGCTCGCCGGTGCCGGCCCGGGCCTCGCCCGGCTCCAGGCCGCGCACGGCCTGTTCGACGCGGGCGGGGTCGGCGCCGGGCGCCAGTCTCAGCAGGACCGTGCGGGCGGCCGGGACGAGGTCCTCGACGCCCGGCGGCGGGCTCTCCTCCAGCGCGCGGTAGAGGGCCAGGGCCTCGTCGAGGGAGCCGGTGCCGACCAGCAGCCCCTGGTCGGCGCAGGGCAGGAACCGCATGTCAGCCCTCCTCGCCGGTGAAGGCGCGCAGGGTGAGCCCCTCGGCCTCCAGCCGTTCGCGGACGGCGAGGGCGACGACCACGGCACCCGGGGTGTCGCCGTGCACGCAGAGCGAGTCGGCGTGGACGACGAGCGGGGTGCCGTCGATCGCGGTGATGGGCTCGCCGCGCGCGAGGCGGACGCACCGTTCGGCGATCTCCTCGGGGTCGTGCAGCACCGCGCCGCGCTCCCGGCGCGGGACCAGCGTGCCGAAGGGCGTGTACGCGCGGTCGGCGAACGCCTCGCGGTAGACCGGGAGTCCGGCCGCCTCGGCCAGCGCCAGCCAGCGCGAACCGGGCAGTCCGAGCACCGGCGTCCCCGGGTCCCAGGCGCGGACGGCCGCCACCACGGCCCCGGCCTGCTCCTCGTGGTGGACGATCGCGTTGTAGAGCGCGCCGTGCGGCTTGACGTACCGCACCCGGGTGCCGGAGGCGCGGGCCAGTCCGTCGAGGGCACCGATCTGGTAGAGCACGTCGTCGGCGAGTTCGCCGGGCGGTACGTCGATGAAGCGGCGCCCGAATCCGGCGAGGTCGCGGTAGCCGACCTGGGCGCCGACCGCGACGCGTCCGGCGGCCGCCTGGCGGCAGGCGCCCCGGATGACGGTGGGGTCGCCCGCGTGGAAGCCACAGGCCACGTTGGCGCTGGTCACCACCGTCAGGAGGGCGTCGTCGTCGCCGAGTTCCCAGCGTCCGAAGCCTTCGGCGAGATCGGCGTTGAGGTCGATGCGGATGGGGATCACCACTTCCGGTCCAGGGCGTCGCGCCGGGGTGCCCCCAGTCCACCACAGGTGATCGCCGCCGCCCCGCCCCGTTCACCTGCGCGTGCCACCATCTGCGGGTGGACTACCCGAATGATCAGGCGCCCGGCGCCCCGGTGCGCTCCGGCGTCCCGGAGCACGGCCGCGTACCGAAGTACTACGCGGTCAAGGCGCGGCTCTCCGCGCTCGTCGACACCCTCGCCGAGGGCGAGGCGCTGCCCACCGAGCGGGAGTTGGCGGTGCGCCACGAGGTCTCCCGGGAGACGGTGCGGCAGGCTTTGCGCGACCTCCTGCTGGAGGGGCGGCTGCGGCGGCAGGGCCGGGGCACGGTCGTCGCCGGGCCCAAGCTGGAGCAGCCGCTCTCCCTGGCCAGCTACACCGAGGGCGTCCGGCGGCAGGGCCGCACGCCGGGGCGGCGGCTCATCGGGCTCGACCGGTTCCCGTGCCCGGCGGCGCTCGCCGAGGAGATCGAGGTGGCACGCGGCGAGCCGGTCTGGCACATGGAGCGCGTCCTGCTCGCCGACGACGAGCGGGTGGGGCTGGAGAGCACCTACGTGGCGGTTGCACGCGTCCCGGCGCTCGACACCGGCTTCGACCCGGACTCCTCCTTCTACGCCCACCTCCGCGAGGAGCTGGGGATCGCCTTCGGGGACGCCGACGAGCGGATCGAGACGGTCCTGGCCACCCCGCGCGAGGCGCTGCTGATCGGGACGCCGCCGGCGCTGCCGATGCTGCTGCTGCACCGGCTCTCCCGGGACACCGGGGGCCGTCCGGTGGAGCGGGTCCGCACCCTGTTCCGGGGCGACCGCTTCTCCTTCCGCACCCGGCTGGGCGCCGGCTCCCGGGACTGACCTGCTCTGTCCGCACCCCTCACCCTCTCCCTGTGATCACGGAAAGATAACGGGTCTGGGCCAGACTTGGGACCTCGTTCACGGTCCCGTCGCCGCGCGGCCCCGTCCGGGTCACCCCGCTTCCGCACCGTTGGCGCCGTGAAGGTCATCGTCGTAGGAGCCGGTGTGGTGGGAACCATGCACGCCTGGCACGCAGTCCAGCGCGGCCACGAGGTCGTACAGATCGAGCGGGAGAAGGAGGCGCGCGGAGCCTCGCTCCGCAACTTCGGACAGATATGGGTGAGCGGCCGCGCGGGCGGCGAGGAGCTGCGGACCGCGCTGCGCGCCCGCGAGCTGTGGGAGGGCATCGGGGCGAACCTCCCGGAGCTGGGCTTCCGCCCGTGCGGCTCGCTCACCCCGCTGCGCACCGACCGGGAGGTGGCCGTCGCCGAGGCGGCCGTCGCCCGCGCGGACGCCGCCGAGCGCGGCTACCGGCTGCTCACCGCCGCCGAGGCCCGCGCGGTCAACCCGGCGCTGCGCGGCGCGTTCACCGCCGCCCTGTGGTGCGAGCGGGACGCGGCGGTGGAGCCGCGCACCGCCCAGCTCGCCCTGAAGCAGGCGCTGCTGGCCTCGGGCCGGTACACCTTCCTCGGCGGCCGTGAGGTGCGCGAGGTGACCGGCCCCGCCGCGGTCCGCGACGACCACGGCGACACGCACACCGGCGACGCCGTGGTCCTGGCGACCGGCGCCTGGCTCGGCGGCCTCGTCCGCGAACTGGCCGGGCCCGGGCTCCCGGTGCGGCGGGTGCGCCTCCAGATGATGCAGACCGAACCGCTCGGCGAGGAGCTGACCACCTCCGTCGCCGACCCCGACAGCTTCCGCTACTACCCGGCCTACGCCGGCGAGGCGCTCGACGCCCTCAACGCCGGCCAGCCGCAGACGCCGACCGCCGCCGCCCACCGGATGCAGCTGCTGATGGTGCAGCGCCGGGACGGCGGACTGACGATCGGCGACACCCACGAGTACGCGCACCCCTTCGCCTTCGACACCGTGGAGGAGCCGTACGAGCACCTCCGCGAGGTCGTGGCGGGCTACCTGGGCCGTCCGCTGCCGCGCGTGCGGCGCCGGTGGGCCGGGGTCTACGCCCAGTGCACCGACACCGGCCGCGTCGTCCACCGCCAGCAGGTGCGCGACGGGGTCTGGCTGGTCACCGGGCCCGGCGGGCGGGGCATGACCTGCTCCCCCGCCATCGCCGAGACGACCGCCGACCGACTGGGCTGGTGAAAGAGATGACCACGCACACCCCTTACCGACTCGTCGTCCTGGACATGGCCGGGACCACCGTCGCCGACGGCGGCCTGGTCGAGGAGGCGTTCTCCGCCGCGGCCGCGCGGCTCGGCGTGGAGCCGGGCACCGCCGAGCACGCCGCCCACCTCGACCACGTCCGCGCCACCATGGGCGAGTCGAAGATCTCCGTCTTCCGCCACCTCTTCGGCGACGCGGAACGCGCCCGCCTCGCCAACACCGCCTTCGAGGAGGCGTACGCCGCCCGCGTGGGCGAGGGGCGGGTCACCGCGCTGCCGGGGGCCCGAGCGGCGGTCGAGGAGCTGCGGGCGGCGGGCCGCACCGTCGTCCTGACCACCGGTTTCGCGCGCGTCACCCAGGACGCCATCCCTGGACGCGCTGGGCTGGCGGGAGCTGGTGGAGTTGACGCTCTGCCCGGCCGACGCGGGCGGCCGGGGCCGCCCCCACCCGGACATGGTCCTCGCCGCCTTCCTGCGCACCGGCGCCGTGGACGACGTACGCCAGGTGGCCGTGGCCGGCGACACCTCGTACGACATGCTGAGCGGGGTGCGGGCAGGCGCCGGTGTCGTCGCCGGGGTCCTGACGGGGGCGCACGACCGGGAGCAGCTGGCCGGGCACGGCGCCACCCACGTCCTCGGCTCCGTCGCCGAGCTGCCGGGCCTGCTCGCCGGGGCGGAAGCATGACGGGCGCGGCGGCCGGTATCCGCTTCGACCAGGTCACCGTCGCCTACGGCGAGCAGGTGGTCCTCGACCGGCTCGACCTGAGCGTGGAGCCGGGCGAGGTGATGGCGCTGCTCGGGCCGTCCGGCTCGGGCAAGACCACCGCGCTGCGCGCCGTCGCCGGGTTCGTCCGGCCCGCCTCGGGGCGGGTCCACCTCGGCGGCCGCGACGTGACCGGGCTGCCGCCGCACCGGCGCGGCATCGGCATGGTGGTCCAGCAGTACGCGCTCTTCCCGCACCTGCGGGTCGAGGAGAACGTCGCCTTCGGCCTGCGGGCCCGCAAGGTCCCCAAGGCCGAGACCCGCGAGCGGGTCACCGAGGCCCTCACCCAGGTCGGCATGGAGGCGTACGCCCGCCGCCACCCGCGCGAACTCTCCGGCGGACAGCAACAGCGGGTCGCCATCGCCCGGGCCCTCGCCATCCGCCCCTCGGTCCTGCTGCTCGACGAACCGCTCTCGGCGCTCGACGCGCAGCTGCGCTCCGGAATGCTCGCCGAACTGGCGCGCCTGCACCGAGAGTTGCCCGAGGTCTCCATCCTGTACGTCACCCACGACCAGGTGGAGGCGCTGACCCTGGCCGACCGGATCGCCGTCATGGACCGGGCCCGGCTCCAGGACTGCGGCACCCCCGAGGAGCTGTACCGGCGCCCGCGCACCGAGTTCACCGCCTCGTTCGTCGGCAACGCCAACCTGCTGCCGGTCCGCGTCGGCGTACGGGAGGGCACGGTCGACCTCGCCGGGCACACCCTGTCGGTGGCGACCGGCGGCGCGGCCCGGGGCTCGGCCGCCACCCTGTGCCTGCGTCCGCACCTGGTCGGGCTGGGCGAAGGGCCCAACGCCCTGCGCGGCACCCTCGCCGACCTCCAGTGGCGGGGCTCGACCCACCGCCTGCGGGTCGACGTGGACGGCCAGGCGGTCCTCGCCGACCTGCGGGAACTGCGCGACCCGCCCGCCCTGGGCTCCCCGGTGACGCTGCACTTCGCGGCCGAGGACGCCGTCCTGCTCGCCGCCGCCGCGCCGGTCGCGGCCGCCGCCCCGGGAGGTGCCGGTGTCTAGCGTCTCCGCCGCGCCGGCACTCCGTGAGGTCCCGCGCCCCCGCTCCGGCGCTCCGGGGTGGGTGTGGGTCCTCCCCCCGGTGGCCCTCCTCGCCTGCGTCTTCCTCTACCCGCTGGTGCTTGTCGTCCAGCAGTCCGTCACCCCGGACGAGGGCGGTACCTCGCTCGCCCCGTACGCCGAGGTGCTGGCCTCGGCCTCCTTCCGGCAGGCGCTGACCACCACGGTCTGGCTGGCGCTCGGCTCCACCGCCGGCTGCCTGGTCCTCGGTCTCGTCCTCGCCCTGGTCATCGCCTTCGTCCCGTTCCCCGGCGCGAAGGCCGTCGCCAAGTTCGTCGACGTCTTCCTCTCCTTCCCGTCCTTCCTGATCACCCTGGCGTTGCTCTTCGTCTACGGCAACGCCGGGATGGCCAACGGCATCTGGACGGGCGTCACCGGCGGGGCCGAGGGGCCGTTCCACTTCCTGACCACGCCGTGGGGGGTGCTGCTCGCCGAGATCACGTACTTCACGCCGTTCGTGATGCGCCCGCTGCTCGCCGCCTTCTCGCAGCTCGACACCGCCCAGCTGGAGGTGGCCTCCTCGCTCGGGGCGCGGCCCGCGCGGATCGTCCGCCGGGTGATCCTGCCGGAGGCGCTGCCCGCGCTGGCGGCGGGCGGGAGTCTGGTCCTGGTGCTCTGCCTCAACGAGTTCGGCATCGTCCTGTTCACCGGCGCCAAGGACGTCACGACCCTGCCGATGCTGGTCTACAGCAAGGCGATCCTGGAGTCCGACTATCCGGCCGCCTGCGTCGTCGCCGTCGTCAACATCGCCCTCTCCGTGGGCCTCTACGGCCTGTACCGGGTGGTGAGCTGTCGTGCTGGTGCATAGCCGGGCCGCGCGGCTGGCCGCGCAGCTCCTCTTCTTCCTGCTCTTCCTGCCCCTCTTCGCGCTGCCGCTGCTGGTCGTCGTCGCCGCCTCGCTGGCCACCCACTGGTCCGGCGCCTTCCCCTCCGGCCCCACCCTGCGGCACTACACCGCCGCCACCAGCGGCGATGCGCTGGCGGCGCTCACCACCAGCCTGGTCACCGCGGTCACGGCCAGTCTCCTCGCGCTGCTCGCCGGCGGCTGGGCCGCGCTGGCCGCCGCCCGGCTGGGGCGGCGCGGCAGGCGGCTGCTGGACGCACTCTTCGTGCTGCCCGTGGCGGTGCCGTCGGTGGTGGTGGGCCTGTCGGTGCTGGTCGCCTTCAGTCAGCCGCCGGTGCTGCTCAACGGCACGCGCTGGATCGTGATCCTCGCCCACACCGTGCTCGTCACCGCCTTCGCCTACCAGTCGGTCTCGGCGGCACTGGCCCGCCTCGACCCGGCGTACGAACAGGCGGCGGCCAGCCTCGGCGCCCGCCCGGCCTACGTCCTGTGGCGGATCAGGCTGCCGCTGCTGCTGCCCTCGCTCACCGGCGCGGCCGGGCTCTGCTTCGCCCTGTCCATGGGCGAGCTGAGCGCCACGATGATGCTCTACCCGCCCGACTGGACGCCGCTGCCGGTGCAGATCTTCGCCGCCACCGACCGGGGCTCCCTCTTCACCGGCGCGGCGGTGGCCACGGTCCTGATGGCCACCACCCTCCTGGTCCTGCTCGCGGTCTCCCGCGTACGCAACCGCGCCTCGTACCGCTGAACCCTCCCCCCTTTTCCCTTCCCCGCTCGCACCACCCCTTCAGGAGAGCCGGACACCCATGCGCACTTCCCTCAGGTCCTTCAGGTCCCTCACGGCAGCCGCCGGCTGCCTCGTCCTCACCGGAGCCCTCGCGGCCTGCGGCGGCGCCTCGGACGCCGCCGACGCCAAGACCGTGACCGTCTACAGCGCCGACGGCCTCAAGGGCGACGGCGGCGACGGCTGGTACGACAAGGTCTTCGCCGACTTCGAGAAGGAGACCGGCATCGGGGTCGCCTACGTCGAGGGCGGCTCGGGCGAGATGGTCCAGCGCGCCCTGCGCGAGAAGTCCAACCCGCAGGCGGACGTGCTGGTCACGCTGCCGCCCTTCATCCAGCAGGCCGACACCAGGGGACTGCTGAAGCCGTACCGGCCTGCGGGCTCGGAGCAGGTCGGCGAGGCGGGCAAGGCGGCGAACGGCGCCTGGACCACCGTGGTCGACAACTACTTCGGCTTCATCTACGACAAGAGCCGGCTGAAGACCCCGCCCACCTCCTGGGAGGACCTGCTCGCCCCGGCCTACAAGGAGAAGGTCCAGTACTCCACGCCGGGTGTCGCGGGCGACGGCACCGCCGTCCTCATCAAGGCGATGCACGACTTCGGCGGCGAGAAGCCCGCGATGGCGTACCTGAAGAAGCTCCAGACCAACAACGTCGGCCCGTCCGCCTCCACCGGCAAGCTCGCCCCCAAGGTCGACAAGGGCGAACTCCTGGCCGCCAACGGCGACGTGCAGATGAACTTCGCCCAGTCGAAGGAGATGCCCCACCTCGGCATCTGGTTCCCGGCCAAGGGGGACGGCCCGGCCACCACCTTCGCCCTGCCCTACGCCGCCGGCCTGGTCGAGGGCGCTCCGCGCTCGGAGAACGGCAAGAAGCTCCTCGACTTCCTCCTCTCCGAGCGCGCCCAGCGGGACGTCAGCGCCGTCGGCGGCGGCTTCGCGGCACGCGAGGACGTCGAGGCGACCGACCCCAACGCCGTGGCCCTGTCCCGGCTGATGGAGGGCGTCGAGATCTTCACCCCGGACTGGGCCGCCGTCGGGGAGAACCTCGACCGCCACGTCGACGCCTGGAAGTCGGCCACCGGCAGCTGACCCCGCGGCCGGCCCTCCCGGCATGCGCGCAAAGCCGGTAATGCGGCAGGTTTCAGACAGGCCGGTGACCGGGAACCCCCTCGGGCATGCTGCGAAACCTTGTCCGAGGCCTCATCGCCGGCGCCGCCGGCACCACCGTGCTGGACGCCGTGACCTACGCCGACATGGCCTACCGGGGAAGAGGCTCCAGCGGAGCCCCCGGGGAGGTCGTCGAGCGGCTGGCCGAGGACACCGGGCACCCGGTCCCCGGCGAGGGCTCCACCCGGACCCACCGGCTCACCGGCCTCGGCGCCCTGGCGGGCATCGCCGCGGGCTGTGGCACGGGGGCCGCCGTCGCCGTCCTGCACGGCGCGGGCCTGCGTCTGCCGTGGTGGGTGGGCGGGCCCCTCACCGGCGCCCTCGCCATGGCTGCCGCCGACCTCCCGATGGCGGGGACGAAGGTCAGCGATCCGCGGACCTGGTCGGCCAAGGACTGGGCCTCGGACATCGTCCCGCACCTCGCGTACGGGCTGGTGACCTACGCCGTGGCGACGTGCGGGCAGGACCGGGCCCCGGAGCGGTGCCGCTCCGGGGCCTGATGTCCACGGCCCGGCCTCAGGTGCCCGGGCGGGCGTACACCTTCCAGGTCACGGCGCCGCACAGGACGTAGACCGCGAGGAAGGCGGCGTACGCGAGGTCGCCGTCGCCGGAGGTCAGGAAGGACTGGCGGAAGGCGACGTTGACCAGGACCCCGCCGAAGGCTCCGACCGCGCCCGCGAAGCCGATGAGCGCGGAGTCCCGGGCCCGGCTCACCGGGTCCCGGGGGTCGGTGGCCGGTTCGGGGATGAGCTTGTACGTGGAGCCGTTGCCCGCACCGCTCAGCACGAAGAGGGCGCTGAAGGCGGTCACGAAGAGCGGCAGCGAGTGGGCGCGGGAGGCGAGCAGCACGAGCACCACTCCGGCGGCCATCCCGGCGAAGGTCCACAGCGTCACCCGCCCGCCGCCGAAGCGGTCCGCGAGCCTGCCGCCCCAGGGGCGCGCCAGCGAGCCGAGGAGCGGGCCGAGGAAGGTGAGGTAGGCGGCGTCCAGCGGCGTGGCGAAGGCGTCGGCGAACTGCACCTGGAGCACCTGGCCGAAGGCGAAGGAGAAGCCGATGAACGACCCGAAGGTGCCGATGTAGAGAAACGAGACGAGCCAGGTGTGGCGGCGGACGGCCAGCGCCCGCAGGGGGTACGTGGCGCGGGGCAGCCGCAGGTCGTCCATGCGCAGGGCGGCGGCGACGGCGGCCCCGGCGACGAGCGGTACGTAGAGGAGGACCAGGAGCCGGGGGTGTCCGGCGCCGGCCGTGGCGAGGACGGCTAGCCCGGCGAGCTGGACGGCGGGGACGCCGAGGTTGCCGCCGCCCGCGTTGACGCCGAGGGCCCAGCCCTTGAGGTGCTGCGGGTAGAGGGCGTTGACGTTGGCCATGGAGGAGGCGAAGTTGCCGCCGCCGAAGCCGCCGAGGGCGGCGCACAGGAGCAGGGTGGAGTAGGAGACCCCTGGTTCGAGGAGGGCCGCGGTGGTCAGCACCGGGATCAGCAGGAGCAGGGCGCTCACCACCGTCCAGAGCCGCCCGCCGAAGACCGCCACGGCGCTCGCGTACGGCACTCGCAGGCAGGCGCCGACGGCGGTGGGCAGGGCGGTCAGCAGGAACTTGCCGGCCGCGTCCACCCCGTACTCCGGGCCGAGGAAGAGGACGAGGACCGACCACAGGCTCCACACCGAGAAGCCGACGTGCTCGGAGAAGACGGACCAGACGAGGTTGCGGCGGGCGGTCCTGGCACCGGTCGCGGCCCAGAAGACGGGGTCCTCGGGGTTCCAGGTGCCGGACGGGGTGGGGGGCGGGCGCAGGGAGGTGGTCATGGCGGGCCTTTCGGAGACTGCGGAGCTCGGTGGCGGAGGGTCAGGCGGGGCCGGTGCCGGTGCGCACCGGCCAGACCCGCAGCCGAGCGGGCGCGCCCTCGGGCCCGCCCTCCTCGTCCAGGCACTCCCCCGTGCGGAGGTCGAAGGCCTGCTTGTACATGGGGGAGGCGACGACGGGGACACCGGCACGGCTGCCGAGCAGGCCCCGAGCCATGACGTAGGCGCCGCTGAACGGGTCGCGGTGGTCGAGGGCGTACAGCCGGCCCGCGGTGTCGCGGTAGAGGGCGATCTGCTCGGTGCCGAGGAGGACGGGGACGCCTCGGCCGGGGGTCAGTTCCTCGTAGGGGACGACGGGGACCCAGGCGGTGCCGTCGTGGATCTCGACGAGGGTGCGGACGGGGTCGGTGGGCGCGGTCATCGGCGGGCCTCCTGGACGGGGCGGGCGACGGGGGTGAGCGGGATCAGGACGCGGGTGCCGGGCGGGCCGTCGAGGGGGCTGCCGGGCTCGCCGGGGCGGGCGGGGCGGACCTGGCCGCGCTCGGGGACGAAGGTGACCGTGGGGTCGGGCACGTCGGGGGCGTTGGCGAAGGAGGTGAAGCGGCGCAGGCGTTCGGGGTCGGCGAGGACGCCGGCCCACTCGTCGGCGTAGTGGGCGACGTGGCGTTCCATGAGGGCGTCGAGGTCGGCGGCGATGCCGAGTCTGTCCTCCAGGACGACGGCGCGGACGTGGTCGAGGCCGCCGTCGAGGCGTTCCAGCCAGGCGGAGGTGCGCTCCAGGCGGTCGGCGGTGCGGATGTAGAACATCAGGAAGCGGTCGATGGCGCGGATGAGCGCGGTCTCGTCGAGGTCGGTGGCGAGCAGGTCGGCGTGGCGCGGCGTGGCGCCGCCGTTGCCGCCGACGTAGAGGTTCCAGCCGGTGGAGGTGGCGATGATCCCGAAGTCCTTGCCGCGGGCCTCGGCGCACTCGCGGGCGCAGCCGGAGACGGCGGACTTGAGCTTGTGCGGGGCGCGCAGGCCCCGGTAGCGCAGTTCCAGGGCGATGGCGAGGGCGGTGGAGTCCTGGACGCCGTAGCGGCACCAGGTCTCGCCGACGCAGGACTTCACGGTGCGCAGCGCCTTGCCGTAGGCGTGGCCGGACTCGAAGCCGGCGTCGACCAGGCGCCGCCAGACGGCGGGGAGCTGGTCGACGCGGGCGCCGAGGAGGTCGATCCGCTGGCCGCCGGTGATCTTGGTGTAGAGGCCGAAGTCGCGGGCGACCTCGCCGAGGGTGATGAGCTGGGCGGGGGTGATCTCACCGCCGGGCACGCGGGGGACGACGGAGTACGAGCCGTTGCGCTGGAGGTTGGCGAGGTGGTGGTCGTTGGTGTCCTGGAGGGCGGCCTGTTCGCCGTCGAGGACGTGGCCGGGCTCCAGGGTGGCGAGGATCGAGGCGACGACGGGTTTGCAGATGTCGCAGCCCTCGCCGGTGCCGTGGGCGGCGAGGAGGCCGGTGAAGGTGGTGAGGCCGGTGACGCGGAGGATCTCGTACAGCTCGGCGCGGGTCTGCGGGAAGTGTTCGCACAGGCCCCGGGCGGGTTCGACGCCCTGTTCGGCAAGGCTCTCCTTGACCAGCCCGGCCAGGGCGGAGACGCAACTGCCGCAGCCGGTACCGGCCTTGGTGCACCGCTTCACCCCGGCGACGTCGGTCAGCCCCTGGGTGCGGACGGCCTCGCGGACGGCGCCGCCGGTGACGTGGTGGCAGGAGCAGACGACGGCGGAGTCGGGCAGGGCGGGGGCCGGCTCGTCGCCCTGGGCACTTGCGGGCAGGACGAGCCGTTCGGCGGGGACGGTCAGCGGTTCGCCGGCCAGGGTGAGGGCGCGCAGGGTGCCGTACGCCTCGGTGTCCCCGACGAGGACGCCGCCGGTCAGGGCGTTGTCGGGGCCGACGAGGAGTTTCTTGTAGACGCCGGCGCGGGTGTCGCGGTAGGTGACCTCCTGGACGCCCTCGGCGGTGCCGTGCGGGTCGCCGAAGCCGGCCACGTCGACACCGAGGAGTTTGAGCTTGGTGGAGAGGTCGGCGCCGGTGAAGGAGGCGTCGGTGCCGCAGAGTTGACGCGCGGCGGTCTCGGCCATCGCGTAGCCGGGGGCGACCAGGCCGTAGACGCGTCCGTCGGCGGCCTGGGCGCACTCGCCGATCGCCCAGACGTGCGGGTCCCCGGTGCGGCAGGTGGCGTCGACGACGATGCCGCCGCGTTCCCCCACCGGCAGTCCGGCGGTGCGGGCGAGCTGGTCGCGGGCGCGGACCCCGGCGGCGAAGACCACCAGTCCGGCCGTCAGGACGGTGTCGTCGGAGAGGACGGCGGCGGCCACCCGGCCGTCGGCTCCGGCGCGGACGGCGGAGGTGGCGGTGCCGGTGTGGACGGCGACGCCGAGTTCCTCGATGCGGGTACGGAGCAGGGCGCCGCCACCGTCGTCGACCTGGAGGGCCATCAGGCGCGGCGCGAACTCGACGACGTGCGTGGTCAGTCCGAGCCCCTTGAGCGCCCCGGCGGCCTCCAGGCCCAGCAGTCCGCCGCCGACGACGACGCCCGCCTCGGCCCGGGCGGCATCGGCGCGGATGGCCTCCAGGTCCTCGATGGTGCGGTAGACGTGGCAGCCGGGGAGGTCGTGGCCGGGCACGGGCGGCACGAAGGGCACCGATCCGGTGGCGAGGACCAGGGCGTCGTACGGCAGGACGCGGCCGGCGGCGCTGGTGACGGTGCGGGCGGTCCGGTCGAGGGCGACGGCCGGGTCCCCGAGGTGCAGGGTGATGCCGTGCCGCTCCAGGAAGCCTTCGGGGCACAGGCCGAGCCCGTCCCCGCTGGCGCTGTCGAACCAGCTGGTGAGGTGGACGCGGTCGTAGGCGGGGCGGGGTTCCTCAGCGAGGACGGTGATGTGCCAGGCGTCGGCGCCGGGCTGTTCGGTGAGAGCTTCCAGGAAGCGCTGGCCGACCATGCCGTGGCCGACGAGGACCAGTTCGCGGCGTGCGGGGGTGCGGCGGGAGGGGGTCATGGCGTTGCCTCTCGAAGGGCGGTACGGGCGGGCGCGGGCGGGGCGAGGAGCAGGGAGAGCGGGTCGGGGCCGACCGGGCGGCCTTCGAGCCAGGCGCGGCTGAGCGTCCCGGCGGTGGCGAGGTCCCCGACGAGGGCGCCGCCGAGGAGGCGGTCGCCGCGCAGGACGAGCCGGCGGTAGGTGCCGCGGGTGGCGTCGCCGAGGCAGAGGACGTCGGCGTCGGCCGGGGCCTCGCCGACGCCGAACGCGGCGTACTCCAGCGGCCCGGCGGTGAGCCGGGCCAGCGTGCGGGTACCGGTCCAGCGGGCGTCGGGGTCGGCGCCGGAGAGCCGCCGGGCCAGCAGGTCGGCCTGGTCCCAGGCGGGGGCGGCGAGGCCGTGGACGGTGCCCCGGTGCTCGGCGCAGTCGCCGATGGCGTACGTGCCGGGGGCGCAGGCGAGGGTGTCGTCGACCTGGATGCCGCGGCCCACGGGCAGTCGCGCGCTGTGGGCGAGGCCGGTGCGGGGGCGGACCCCGCAGGCGAGGACGACGAGGTCGGCGTCGAGGCGGCGGCCGGTGGCGAGGGTGACGCCGGCGACCCGGTCCTCGCCGTCGAGGGCGCGGGCCCGGTTGACCGGGCAGGTCTCGACGCCGAGGCGTACCAGGGCCTGCCGTACGGCGTGGGCGGCGCCCTCGTCGAGGTGGCGTTCGAGCAGGTGCGGGCCCTGGTGGACGATCTCCACGGGCAGGCCGAGCGCGGCGAGGGCGCGGGCCGCGCTGACGCCGAGGACGCCGCCGCCGACGACGACGGCGCGGTGGGCGGTGGCGGCGTCGGCGGCGAGGCGGGCGCAGTCGGCGAGGGAGCGCAGGGCGTGCAGTCCGGTGCGCCAGGAGCCGTCGGCGGCGAAGAGGCCGCGCAGGGGCGGCAGGACGGGGTTGGCGCCGGTGGCGAGGACGAGGTCGTCGTAGTGGGCGCGGTCGCCGTCGGCCAGGGTGAGGGTGCGAGCGGCGGTGTCGAGGGCGACGACCTCGCTGCCGGTGCGCAGCCGGGCCGCGCCGACGGGGAGCGCGAGGTCGGCGGGGCGGTGCCGGCCGGTGAGCACGTCGGCGATCAGGGCGCGGTTGTAGGGGGCTTCGGGTTCGCCGCCGTAGAGGGTGACTTCGGTGTCCGCCCCGAGGGCTTCGAGTTGCTGGGCGAGGCGGGCGGCGGCCATGCCGGCGCCGACGACGGCGAGGGTGCGGGGCGCGCTCACGGCCGGGCCTCCCCGGCGGGCGGGGCCTTCTCCACGCGTACCGCGCAGACCTTGAACTCCGGCATGCGCGAGACGGGGTCGAGGGCGGCGTGGGTGAGGGAGTTGGCGCGGCCCTCGCCCGGCCAGTGGAAGGGCATGAAGACGGTGTCGGGGCGGATGGCCTTGGTGAGGCGGGCCGGTGCGGTGGCGGTACCGCGCCGGCTGGTGACGAGGAGGAGGTCGCCGTCGCCCGCACCGAGGGTGTCGGCGAGCTCGGGGTGGAGTTCGACGTACGGTCCCGGGTCGGCGGCGGTCAGGGCGGCGACGCGGCGGGTCTGGGCGCCGCTCTGGTAGTGGTGGACGGTGCGTCCGGTGGTCAGCCGGGTCGGGTAGGCGCTGTCGGGCTCCTCGGCGGAGGGGCGGTGGGTCGGGGCGGCGAAGCGGGCGCGTCCGTCGGGGTGGGCGAAGCGGTCGAGGAAGAGGCGCGGTGTACCGGGGTGGCCGGGGTCAGGGCAGGGCCAGTGGAGGCCGGGTTCGCCGGTGAGCCGGTCGTAGCTGATGCCGGCGTAGTCGGCGGGGGCGCCGGCAGTGGCGCGGCGCAGTTCGGTGAAGACCTCCTCGGCGTCCTCGGGGAAGCCGTGCGGGTGGCCGAGACGGGCGGCGAGGGAGTGCAGCACGTGCAGGTCGGTGCGGACGCCCGGCGGCGGGGCGAGGGCGGCGCGGCGCAGCAGGACGCGGCCCTCCAGGTTGGTGAGGGTGCCGGTCTCCTCGGCCCACTGGGCGACGGGCAGCACGACATCGGCCAGGCGGGCGGTCTCGGAGAGGACGAAGTCGCAGACGACGAGGTGGTCGAGGGTTTGCAGCCGCCGGGTGACGTGCCCGGCGTCGGGGGCGGAGACGACCGGGTTGGAGCCCATGACCAGCAGCGTCCGTACACCGCCGGGCCGGCCGGCGCGGTCGAGGAGTTCGTAGGCCGAGGTGCCGGAGCGGGGCAGGTGCCCGGGGTCGACGCCCCACACGGCGGCGACGGCGGCCCGGTCGGCGGGGTCCTCCAGCGACCGGTAGCCGGGCAACTGGTCGGCCTTCTGGCCGTGTTCGCGCCCGCCCTGGCCGTTGCCCTGCCCGGTGAGGCAGCCGTAGCCGCTGTACGGGCGCCCGGCCCGGCCGGTGGCGAGGCAGAGGTCGATCCAGGCGCCGACGGTGGCCGTGCCCTTGCTCTGCTGCTCGGGCCCCCGGGCGGTGAGGACCATCCCGTGCGGGCGGGCGGTGAAGAGGCGTACGGCCTCGCGCTGGGCGGGGACGGGGACGCCGGTGAGGGCTTCGACGCGTTCGGGCCAGTGGGCCATGGCGGTGGCCCGCGCGGCCTCGAAGCCGGTGGTGCGGGCGGCGACGAACTCCTCGTCGACGTGGCCGTCGGCGACCACCAGGTGGAGCAGGCCCAGTGCGAGGGCCAGGTCGGTGCCGGGCAGCGGCTGGAGGTGGAGGTCGGCGAGTTCCGCGGTGCGGGTGCGGCGCGGGTCGACGACGATCAGGGTCCCGCCGTTCTCCCGCAGTTCCCGCAGGTGGCGGACGGCCGGCGGCATCGTCTCGGCCGGGTTGGAGCCGACCAGGATGACGCAGCCGGTGCGCGGGATGTCGGCCAGCGGGAAGGGCAGCCCCCGGTCGAGCCCGAAGGCGGCGCGGGAGGCGGCGGCGGCCGAGGACATGCAGAAGCGGCCGTTGTAGTCGATGGCGGCGGAGCCGAGGGCCACCCGTGCGAACTTGCCGAGCAGGTACGCCTTCTCGTTGGTGAGCCCACCGCCGCCGAAGACGCCCGCGGCGTCCGGGCCGTACGTCTCGGCGGCCCGGCGCATCGCCTCCGCCGTCCGGTCGAGCGCCTCGCTCCAGGTGGCGGGGCGCAGCCCGCCCGCCGCGTCCCGGACGAGGGGTTCGGTGAGGCGGGCGGCGGGGGCCAGGAGGGCGGCGGCCGACTGCCCCTTCCCGCAGAGCGCTCCGCGGTTGACGGGGAACTCCTCGCGCCCGGTGATCCGGGGCGGCTCGCCCGCCGCGCCGGGAGCCAGCCGCATGCCGCACTGGAGGGCGCAGTACGGGCAGTGGGTGTCGGTCGTGGTCATGGGCCCGAGCCTGGGGCGGCGCGGTTTCGCGGCGGGTGCGCGGCCGTTGCGCCTCCGCTACGGCTCCCGCACAGCCTCCGGGCGGGCCGGTGCGCTCGGCGACATCTTCCGTAACACGGCTGCCCGCCCTGGTAACCGGCCCGTGACGGCCGGGCAACTGCCGGGAAACCGCGCCCGTCGAGCCTGCCCGGATGAAGGCCGGGACGAGGGAGACGGCCGCCGCGCTCACCGGATTCACGGTGGGTGTCACGGCGGCCCGCAGACGCGAGGAACTGACCGCACTGCTGCGGCGGCGCGGCGCCAGGGTGGTGGAGGCGCCGGCGCTGCGCATCGTGCCGCTGGAGAACGACGCGGAACTGCGCGCGGCCACCGAACGGTGCCTGGCCGCGCCGCTGGACTACGTGGTGGCGACGACCGGGGTGGGCTGGCGCGGCTGGATGAGCGCGGCCGAGGGCTGGGGCCACGGCTCCGCCCTCACCGCCGCCTGCCGTGCGGCCCAGGTCCTCTCACGCGGGCCGAAGGCGACGGGCGCGGTCCGCGCCAGCGGCATCACCGAGGCGTACGCCCCCGCGTCGGAGGCGGTGGACGAGCTACGGGACCACCTGCTCGCCCAGGAACTGACCGGCCGCCGGATCGCGGTCCAGGAGCACGGCACGCCGCTGCCGGGCCTGGTGGCGGCCTTGCGGGAGCGGGGCGCGGAGGTGGTGGAGGTCCCCGTCTACCGCTGGGCGCCGCCCGCCGACCCCGAACCGGCGCGGCGGCTCGCGGAGTACACCGCCCGCGGCGAGGTGCACGCCCTGCTCTTCACCTCCGCGCCCGCCATCGCCTCCTTCCTCGACGAGGCGGCGGCGGTGGGCCGGTACGACGGCGTACTGGAGCGGCTGCGGCGGGACGTACTGCCGCTCTGCGTGGGGCCGGTCTGCGCCCGGCCCTTGCTCGATGCCGGGGTGGAGCCGGTCTGGCCGGACCGCGGCAGGCTCGGCGCGATGGTGCACCTGCTGACCGCGACCCTGCCCGGCCGCGACAGCCGCGTCATCCCGGCCGGCGGCCGCCGCCTCCTGCTCCAGGGCAACGCGCTCCTCCTCGGCGACACCGCCGGCACCACCGGCGCCGAAGAGGCGGTCTGGCTGACACCCATGTCGGCGGGGGTCCTGCGGGTCCTCGCCGAGCGCCCCGGCTGGGTGGTGAGCCGCCGCGAACTGCTCCGCCGCGCCTGGTCCGGCCAGGAGGCCGACGAACACGCCGTGGAGGCCGCGGTGACCCGCCTGCGCCGCGCGCTGGGACCCCACGCGGGCCTGGTACGCACCGTCCCCAAACGCGGCTACCGACTGGAGACCGACCGATGACCCCGACGGACCACGCACCTGCGGCCCCCACCCTGCTCGCCCTCGCCCACGGCACCCGCGACCAGGAAGGCATCCGCGTGGTACGGGAGTTGACCGCCCGGGTACGGGGCCTGCGACCGGGCACACGCGTGGAACTGGCCTGGCTGGGCCTGGTGGAGCCGACGGTGAGCCAGGCCCTCGCCCGCCTCCCCGGCCCCGTCGTCGCGGTCCCCCTGCTCCTGGCCCGCGGCTACCACGTCCGCACCGACATCCCCGCCCTGCTGACCGGCCCGGACGCCGCCCGCGTACGCGTGGCCCCCGCCCTCGGCCCCTCGCCCCGCCTCGCCGAGGCGGCCGCCGCCCAACTGGCCCGCGCGGGCCGTCCTCCCGGCCCCACCCCGGTCGTCCTGGCCGCGGCCGGCTCCACCGACCCCCGCGCCCGGGCCGACACCCACCACTCGGCCCACCTCCTCGCCACCCACCTGAACGCCCCGGTGACCCCCGCCTTCCTCGGCGGCACGGGGCCCGACCCGGCAGACGCCGTGACCACCTGGCACTCCCACGGCCACACCGACGTGGCCGTAGCAGCCCACCTCCTGGCACCGGGCTTCTTCCTGGACCGGCTACGGGGGACGGGCGCACGCTGGGTCGGCGGGGCACTGGGCCGGCGGGAGCCGGTGGCGGAGCTGGTGTGGGAGCGGTATGACGCGGGGTGCGGGGGTGGGGTGCCGCCGGGCAGGCGGACTGCCGCTAGTCAATTCTGTCGAACAGTTGGCACATGAGGGCGAAAAGGGATAAAAGCTCCACCGTGACCGGGCCGAATGCGCCGAGGCCCCCCTCAGCCCTGCCTTGTCACCGCCCCGCCCGCCTTCACTCCCATATTCCATCACCTCACATGCCCACGAACCGCACTCACCCGCCGTCGTCGGCCAGCACTCCGTTCGAGTCCCCCTCGGCGCAGCTCAGTCACGTCTCCAACAGCAGCTATTCCGCTGTGTCCGAAAGGTGGTGCATGAGCGCGAACGGAGAGGAGAGGGCAGCCCCTGACAAGGTGAGGGCATCGGTGTCCACCTCCTCCAGGACGATGGCAATGGCCAGGTCCACAGGGTCAACCGGCCCCACGGCCTCCCCGTTGCGGCACATACCGACCGACGGAATGAAGTCGCCAAGCTCCAGAGTGATGCGTACACCGTCCCGGACCAGGGAATTCGGCTTGCCCATGCCATCCGAGGAGTAGATGTACTCCCGCCCGTCGTAAGAAATACGCAAAGCCCGGTCCTGCTTGCGCACGGCTCGACTGTTGAACCGCAGTCCCACAGGGCGCGCATCGAGGGTTAGTTCCGCCTTGGCCAGAGAAGGCTGACTGTTTCTGCGCTTACCTCGAAATACCGTCACCGGGAAGCTGGGGCCGCTCAGCCGAACGGAATCCATCCCCCTCTCCGCACGCCGATAGACCTTGGCGTGCTCGACGATGACGTACCCGAAGCGCCCCACCGCCCCTTGAAGCCCTTCCTTGGCGTCCCGGGCATTACCGCCATTCTCATAAGCTGCCAGTTCGAACTTCACTACACCGCTCCCATATTCCATGCCCTATCGCTTTCGGCAGTCGCCCAGGCGTCGTCGCCGCTAGTCGAACGGATTGAGGGAGATGGCGAGCCTCTTGGCATCGTCTGCGATTTCCCCACCAACCTCACTCGCCTTCTCCCCCACCCAGTCAACAGCGCCACCTGCACCCCTCTTCACATCGTCCCAATGCTCCACGACCTTCACCCCCCCGTAGACGACACCAGTCCCCACCGCGAGCCCGACGGTCACCGGGTTGGGGGCGACCGTCGCCAACGTCAGGGAGGCGTTGAAACCAGTCTCCGCGTAGTTGGCCAGGTACCCGGGCTTGCTCTTCTTCCACTCCCTTTCATGATCCATGGTCGCGATGTCGGCAACAGAGAAGCCCGTTGCGACCGCAGACCCGACGACGCCCGATGCTCGCCACGCTCCCGCGGCCTTCACCGCAGCACGGAGCCCCCCGCTTCGCCCGATCTTCCACAGACTGGCCTGTGCCGCTCGTTTCACTTCCTGACCCGAGTGAGTCAGACCGCCATGCAGCGCGGCCACCTCGTCGGACCCCGCAAAGAAGTTGAGCAACTGGTTGGGTGTGGTGCGCAGCCACCTGGCGTCCATCAATCGGTTGCCGCGGGCGGAGTCCCAAACGCGCCCCCAGCGGTCACCCAGAATTCCGGAGGTCAACGGAACATCAGCGACCATCTGGTATGCCGGGCTTCCGGCAGCCATGTTGCCGAGTTGGCCAGGAAGCCAGCTACCAGGCGCGGACAGGGAGCGGATGGGCGGGGTGTACTTCTGAAGGAACACACCCGCACGACGGACGAAGAAGCTGCGCCCGGATGCCGTCCAGCGGTCCTCCAAACGGGCTTTCAGCGGGCCAAGCTTGCCGATTTTCACCGAGTTTCCCAACTGCACGTTGGCAATGGAGAACCCGCTCCCCACCACGGTCTGCGCCGCAGCCGCCACGTTCAAGGCATCCCCGCCGATCTTGATGAACTCGACAAGTGACGGCTCGTGAAGGTTCACCCCCGGAACCTGCACCAGGGCATGTGCTTCGAGCCGTGCGATCCAGTCGCCGAACATCTCGCCCTTCCGTCGCCCCAGCTTTTTCGCTTCGGGGGCGTCGCTCGCGGCGACCGAGTTGGCCAGCAGGAAGGTCTCCGGGGTGATCTTCGGGCCGTACTTCTCCAACTCCTTGGGGGTGGCGCCCACGAGCAGCAGCCCGGCTGTCGGGTCGCCGTGCTCCAGGCGCAGGCGGAGTGCGCGCATGCGGAGGTCCTTGGCCTGGTCGCGGGTCCAGGGGCGCAGGGGTTTCAGGGGGGCCAGGTGGCCGGTCACGCCGAGTTGCGCGGCGCGGGTGAAGGCCTCGTCCAGGCGGTCCGCCAGGCCGTCGCGGCCGTCGAGGAGTTTCGCCAGGTGTTCCAAGTCCCCAGGGTTTGCCATCCGTAACGTCATGCGCCATGCCTTTCCCCCTAGCGGATATCCGCCGAGGATGTTAGGGCCTCACAGGAATGAGACGGCGCAGTTCGAACAGTGTTCGCGTACATCGGGGAAGCCCTCACGGGGCGGGAGGGCTGGCACGCCGAAAGCCCGAAGAAACGTTTGCTACTGGGAAGTTGCGGTTGGGGAGGTCAGCTCCAGCGCAGCGAAGTGGCCTCGTAGACGACCGTCGAGCTTCTGGCCAGGCCGCGGCAGGTCAGTTGACGTGGGGGTGTGCGGTGGGAGTGGACCTCCACGTCGAGGGTGGCCGGGCGTGGGGGGCGGCCGGTGAGGTGGACGTGCCAGTGGTCGTCGAGGCGGGTGGTGGCGGTGACGGTCCAGGCGTGGCGGCCTGCGGGGCCGAAGTGGTGGAGGGCGGCGGTGACCGCCACCTGCTGGGCGGGTACCAGGTCGGTGTAGCCGCGCAGGTGGTTGGCGTGGATGCGGTCGGCAAGGTGTTCCTCGACCGTGGTGACGGCGGTGGCGGCGTCGAGGCCGCCGTAGTAGACGCCGTCGGGCAGGGCGACCACGTTGGCGGCGAAGCGGTCGCCGCCGACGTGGGTCGACTCCCAGACGAGTTCGGGGTGCACTTGGCTCAGGGCGCGGGCCGCGGGCCGGCCGCGCACGGCGCAGCAGGTGTCGTGCAGGCCGTGGGCGCAGACGAGGACGACGGGCGGCAGGCCCGGCTCGCCAGGGGCGGCCAGGGCGGCGACGATTCCGGCCAGTTCCTCGTCGCGGGTCCAGGTCCCCCACTGCTGGCGGTGGGCGCCGGAGCCGGCGTACCGCAGGACGGCCCAGCGGCGCGGGCCGCCGAGCGTGCGGCGGCCGTGGCGGCGGATCAGGAGGATGCGGGCCTTGACCGACTGGGCGGCGGCGAACACCAGGGCCTTGACGCCCGGTTCGAGGTCGAGGCCGTCGAAGCCGTTGGGGGGCCAGCCGCCCGGGTACTCGATGAGGACCCAGACGAGACCGAAGGGAGCGGTCCCGGCGAGCGGGTCGCCGCGGCGGCGTGCCGCGTCGGCGCAGAAGAAGCGGGGGAGGTCAGTCACCGTCTGCGGCGGGCTCGTCGGAGGGGACCAGGACACCCGCCCGCAGCAGGCGCGCGACGAGCGCGACGCCCAGGTCGGCGGCGCGGTGGGGCGCGCCGTCGAGCAGGCGGGCCACGGCGGGGAGTTCGGCGTCCGGGAAGTCGAGCCAGCCGGCCCGGGTGGTGAGACGGGCGCCCTCCAGCCGGGGCGCGAGCGCCCCGCGCAGCCGTACGACAGTGTCGGGGCCGAGCGTGTCGACGGCCGCGAGCTGGGCCAGCGGTCCCAGTGGTGCGGGTCTGCCCTGCGCGCGCCGGGCCCGGTGGAAGAGGGGGGCGGGGTCGGCCTGGGCCAGGGCGGCGGTGAGGCTTTCGCGGACCAGGTCCAGGTCGGCGCCGGGCCCGTCCACGCCGAGCGGGAGCGTCGCGCGCATCGCGGGGTCCTCGCGCAGGGTGGCGAGGGCGGCCTGGGCGAGTTGTTCGGCCAGCGCGTACCGCGTCCAGGTGTGGATGCCCAGGGTCAGGTGGACCGAGACGGCGCCCTGCGCCTGGGCGGCGTGCAGCCAGCCGCGCGGGAGGTACAGGACGTCGCCGGGTGCGAGCACCACGTCGAGGTACGGCTCGCTCGCGGCGGCCTCGGCTACGGCCAAGCGGCGGTCGGTCCAGGGCTGGTCGCGGAGCGGGTCGGGATGCACGGGCCGGTGGACGAGCCAGCGCTTGGTGCCCTCGATCTGGAGGACGAAGACGTCGTGGACGTCGTAGTGGTCGTCGAAGCCGCGGTTCTGCGGCGGGGTGACGTAGGCGTTGGCCTGTACGGGGTGGCCCAGTTCCGTGCTGAGCCCGGCGCAGAACTGGGCGACCGGCTCCCAGGTGCGGTGGAGCGCCTGGAGGACGAGGGTGGCGCCGTCGGCGAACTGGCGCCACAGGGCGGTGTCGTCGAGCTGGTCGGCGATGGTGGCGCCGACGCCGGCGGGCGAGGTGAAGGCGGTGTCGGGGAGCGTGGCCCCGTTCCTGGCGACGCGGAGGAAGGGGGTACGCAGTCCCCGGCGGGCGATCAGTTCGTCGACGGCGGCGGCGGAGAAGAGGCCGGAGAAGTCTCCGGCCCGGCGGTTGAGCAGGGCGGTGCGGGCCCAGAAGTCGCGGGCGAACTCCTCGCGGCTCAGGCCCGTCAGACGCGCTTCGAGGACCCCGGGGCCGGTGGCGCCGGGGTCCTCGTGTGCGGTCCGGAGGGTGGTCAACGGCCCCGGCCGGGCCCGTCGGCGCTGCCGTCGGCTCCACCGTCGTGCACGCCGGGCGTACCGGCCGCACCGCCGTCCGCCGGTCCTTCCGCGCCGCCGTCGGCACCACCGTCGTGGACACCCGGCGTGCCCGCCGCACCGCCGTCCGCGGGTCCTTCCGCGGCGCCGTCGGCTCCGCCGTCGTGCACCCCGGGCGTACCGGCCGCGCCACCGTCGGCCGGCCCTTCCGCGCCACCGTCGGCACCACCGTCGTGGACACCGGGGGTACCCGCAGCACCGCCGTCCGCGGGACCCTCGGCGGCGCCGTCGGCACCACCGTCGTGGACACCCGGCGTGCCGGCCGCGCCACCGTCCGCGGGGCCTTCCTGCTGGTTCGGGTCCTGCTCGGGGTTGCTCATCTTTCCTCCCGCGCGTCGTGGGGCTGGGCGTCCGTACCGGCGCCCAGGCGTGGGGCAGCGTCATCCCCTCGGCACCGCCCGAATCAGCGTACCGCTATGGGATGAATGTCACGATTTGAGGAGCGGACGCCCGGGAGCGGGCCTGCCCGGATCACTACATCGAGTGTCCCGATCCATCGATTGCGGCAGCGGCGGGCACGCTTCTACAGTGCACCCTGCAAGTAAGCCTTGCCTAAGTTGCTCGCTCCGGCTGCGCGCAGCCACTCCACGACGACCGCCCTGTGGCCGGGCGTGGGTGAACCGGCACCTTCGGCCCCAGCACCTCGTGGAGTACCGCCATGTCCCCGTCCCGCCCGCGTGAAGGCGGCCGCCCGTGAAGTCCACGTTCGCGGCCGTCCTGCCCGACCTCTCCCCCTGGCGCTCCTCCCGTGACTTCCGGCTGCTCTGGGGGCAGGGCCTCATCACCTTCTTCGGTTCCACCATGGCGCTGGTCGCGCTGCCGCTCCAGATCAAGGAGCTGACCGGATCGCCGCTGGCCGTGGGGGCGATGGGCGCGGTCGAGCTGGTCCCGCTGGTCGTCTTCGGGCTGTACGGCGGGGCGCTGGCGGACGCCGTGGACCGGGCGCGGGTCATCGTGTCGACCGAGGCGGGGCTCGGGCTGCTGGCGCTGATCCTGCTGGTCAACTCGATGCTGCCGGAGCCGATGCTGTGGCCGCTGTACGTGGTCGCGGCGGGCGTGGCCGCGCTGGCGGGGCTGCAACGGCCCGCGCTGGACTCCCTGCTGGCCCGGATCGTGCCGCACGAGCAGCTGGCCGCGGCGGCCGCGCTCAACGCGCTGCGCTGGCAGGCCGGGGCCATCGCCGGCCCCGCCGCTGCCGGGCTGGTCGTCGCGTACGCGGGCAACGTCCCCGCGTACGCCACCACGGTGGCCTGCTTCGCCGTGTCGGTGCTGATGTGCCTGCGGCTCTCCCCGGCCCCGCCCTCCGAGAACGCCGCGAAGCCCTCGCTCAGAGGGATCGCGGAGGGGGCGCGCTACGCCTGGTCGCGGCCGGTGCTGCTGGGGACGTACGCGATCGATCTGGCGGCGATGTTCTTCGCCTTCCCGAACACGATCTTCCCCTTCCTCGCCGACGAGCTGGACGCCGACTGGTCGCTGGGCCTGATGTACGCGGCCGGGTCGGTGGGCTCCCTGCTGGTGAGCCTGACCAGCGGCTGGGCCTCGCGGACGCGGCGGCACGGGCTGCTCGTCGTCTTCGGTGCCACCGGCTGGGGGCTGGCCATCGCGGCGGCGGGGTGGATGTCGGACGTCTGGCTGGTACTGGTCTGCCTGGCGCTGGCCGGAGCGGGCGACATGCTGAGCGGACTGGGCCGCTCCACCATCTGGAACCAGACCATCCCCGACGAACTCCGCGGCCGGCTGGCCGGGATCGAGGTCCTCTCCTACAGTATCGGCCCCCAGCTCGGCCAGGTGCGGGCCGGTGCGATGGCCGGCTGGACCGGCGCCCGCCCGGCCGTCTGGACCGGCGGCCTCGCCTGCGTCGTCTCGGTGGGCCTGCTCACCGCCGCCCTGCCCAAGCTCGTCACGTACGACGCGCGCACCGACGAGGACGCCCGGCGCCGCCGCGAGGCGCACACCCCGAAGGCCGCCGGCGAGGAGGTGCCGGACGCCACCTGAGGCGGGCGCCCGGGGCCGCTCCCGGACCGCCGAACCACCCGTCTGCCACGCCTGGTTCGTCCTGGTGTGCGGGGTTCGGCCCGGAAACATAGCCTGCTCGCACTGCTCGGGATGTCGAGTGCCGGCCCAGCCGGCGGAGGGCGAGCTTCCATGGCTGAGCCACGCGCGAAGTCGGGACTGTTGAAGGAGATGTCGGCGGAGTTCGCCGGCACGATGATCCTCATCCTCTTCGGATGCGGTGTGGTGGCCCAGGTGGCCGCGGGCGAACTGACCGACCCGCCCGGCGGCCTCGGCGACCACGACAGCATCTCGTGGGCGTGGGGCCTGGGTGTCACCCTGGGCGTCTACGTGGCGGCGCGGCTGAGCGGCGCCCACCTGAACCCCGCGGTCACCGTGGCGCTCGCCGCGTTCCGGGGCTTCTCCTGGGCCAAGGTGCTGCCCTACGCGCTGGCGCAGACGGCCGGCGCCTTCGTCGCGGCCCTGCTGGTGCGCTGGAACTACAGCGAGGCGCTGGCCAAGGTCGACCCCGGCCACACCGTCAAGACCCAGACCGTCTTCTCCACCCTGCCGGCCAACGGCAACCCGGCACTGCCGGTGTACGAGTGGGGCGCGTTCCGCGACCAGGTGATCGGCACCGCGATCCTGCTGCTGCTCATCATGGCGGTCACCGACATGCTCAACACGGCGCCGGCCGCCAACATGGGTCCTTTCATCACGGGCCTCATCGTCGTCGGCATCGGCATGGCGTGGGGCACCAACGCGGGCTACGCGATCAACCCGGCCCGCGACTTCGGCCCGAGGCTCGCCAGCTTCCTCACCGGGTACGGCGGGGCGTGGCGAGATCAGTACGGGAATCTCTACTTCTGGGTGCCCATCCTGGGCCCGCTGGTCGGCGGTCTGCTCGGAGCGGGTCTGTACAAGTTCTTCGTCGGACGGCTCCTGCCCACCGAACTCCCCGAGCCCCCCGGGCGCGCCCCGCGCTCCCAGAGCTGACGGCACCAGCCGGAGAGGCAGCACATCATGGCGGACTTCATCGGTGCGGTGGACCAAGGCACCACCAGCACCCGATTCATGATCTTCGACCACAGCGGCAACGAGGTCGCCAAGCACCAGCTGGAGCACGAGCAGATCCTGCCCCGCTCCGGCTGGGTGGAGCACGACCCGGTGGAGATCTGGGAGCGCACCAACTCGGTGATGCAGAACGCCCTGCGGTACGGCGGTCTGTCGGCGGGCGACCTGGCCGCCATCGGCATCACCAACCAGCGCGAGACGGCGGTGGTCTGGGACCCGCGCAACGGGCGGCCCTACTACAACGCCATCGTCTGGCAGGACACCCGGACCGACGCCATCGCCGCCGCCCTCGAACGCTCGGGGCGCGGCGACGTCATCCGCCGCAAGGCGGGGCTGCCGCCGGCCACGTACTTCTCCGGCGGCAAGATCCAGTGGATCCTGGAGAACGTCGAGGGGGTGCGGGAGGCCGCGGAGGCCGGCCACGCGATCTTCGGCAACACCGACGCCTGGGTCCTGTGGAACCTGACCGGCGGTCCGGACGGCGGCATCCACGCCACCGACGTGACCAACGCCAGCCGCACCATGCTGATGGACCTGGAGACCCTCGACTGGGACGACGAGCTGCTGAGCTTCTTCGGCATCCCCCGGTCGATGCTCCCCACCATCAACCCGTCCTCGGACGCGCAGGCGTACGGCACCACGCGCACCTCCCGGCCGCTGCGCGGCGCCGTCCCGATCGGCGGGGTCCTCGGCGACCAGCAGGCGGCCACCGTCGGCCAGGTCTGCTTCGCGCCCGGCGAGGCCAAGAACACCTACGGCACCGGCAACTTCCTCGTCCTGAACACCGGCACCGAGCTGGTCCGTTCGGAGAACGGGCTGCTGACCACGGTGGCGTACAAGTTCGGCGACGAGCCGGTGGTGTACGCGCTGGAGGGCTCCATCGCGGTGACGGGGTCCGCGGTGCAGTGGCTGCGCGACCAGCTGAAGATCATCAAGTCGGCGCCGGAGAGCGAGGAACTGGCGCGGACCGTCGAGGACAACGGCGGCACGTACTTCGTGCCCGCCTTCTCGGGTCTGTTCGCCCCCTACTGGCGCTCGGACGCCCGGGGCGCGATCGTCGGTCTGGCCCGGTACAACAGCGGCGGCCATCTGGCGCGGGCGACGCTGGAGGCGATCTGCTACCAGAGCCGCGACGTGGTGGAGGCGATGGAGCAGGACTCCGGCGTCCACCTCGACGTCCTCAAGGTCGACGGCGGGGTCACCGCCAACGACCTGTGCATGCAGATCCAGGCCGACGTCCTCGGCGTCCCGGTCAGCCGCCCGGTGGTCGCCGAGACCACCGCCCTCGGCGCCGCCTACGCGGCCGGGCTGGCCGTCGGCTTCTGGCGCGACACCGACGAACTGCGCTCCCAGTGGCACGAGTCGAAGCGCTGGGAGCCGGAGTGGGCCGAGGAGCAGCGCGCGGCGGGGTACGCGGACTGGAAGCGGGCCGTGGAACGCACCCTGGACTGGGTGCAGGTGCCCTGACGACGTGGCGCCGCCGGTACCGCGGCCCGGCCGTCCGTCCCCGTCCAGGGGCCGGGCGGCCGGGTTCCGCCGTACATGATCATGGTTGTTAGCCTCGAGTGATGACTGCGATCTTCGACGAGGCCGTCCGTGCCCGCCTCCGCGCTCCCCTCATCTGGTACGTCGGTACCGTCTTCCCCGACGGAGCCCCGCAGGTCAGCCCGATGTGGGTGGACCTGGAAGGGGAGAACGAGCTGACCTTCAACACCTCGGTGGGCCGGGTGAAGGAGGAGAACCTGCGCCACGACCCCCGCGTCTACCTCTCCCACGCCGACGCCGAGAACCCCTTCGACCGGGTGCAGATCAGCGGCGAGGTGGCCCGGTTCGTCGAGGGCCCCGAGGCGCACGACCGGATGGACCGGCTGGCCAGGAAGTACCTGGGCAGCGACCGGTTCGAGTGGATCATGCCCGGGGAGCAGCGGGTCGCGGTGGTCGTCCGCCCGCTGAAGGTCCGGCACATCGTGGGCGTGGAGCGGTTCCGCCCGGGCGGCCCGGTCCCGGCTCCCTGAGCGCCGTTCACCCGGCCGGACCGCTAAACGGGCGCCTCCCGGGAGCGGCGTGCTTATGGTCGGCTCGGGCACGCCTGCCGACGGCGGCGCCAGGGTGCACCGACGACGGCGGGAAAGGCGGGACCGCGATGGCGGGGACGATCCTCATCACGGGCGCGGGGAGCGGCTTCGGCAAGGAGGTCGCCCTGCGGCTCGCCGCCGACGGGCACGACGTGATCGCCGGGGTGGAGATCATCGCGCAGGTCTCCGCGGTACGGGCCGAGGCCCGGGAGCGGGGCGTGGACCTGCGGGTCGAGAAGCTCGACGTCACCGACCCGGGCGACCGGGAGCGGGCGCTCGACTGGGACGTGGGGGTGCTGCTCAACAACGCCGGTGTCTCCGAAGGCGGCTCGACCGTGGACATCCCGGCCGAGCGGCTGCGCCGCCAGTTCGAGGTCAACGTCATCGGCCCGATCCTGCTCACCCAGCCGCTCGCCAGGCGGATGGCCCGGCGGGGCAGCGGCCGTATCGTCTTCATGTCCTCGGTCGCGGGCCTCACCGTCGACCCGTTCACCGGTGCCTACGCGGCCTCGAAGCACGCCGTGGAGGCGTTCGCGGACGCCCTCGACCAGGAGCTGGCCGAGTTCGGCGTCACGGTGGCCACGATCAACCCGGGCCCCTTCCTCACCGGCTTCAACGACACCATGTTCGAGACGTGGAAGGAGTGGCGCGACGACCCCGCCGAGCGCCTCTTCGACTACTCCGCACTCGCCTTCCCGCACGAGCAGTACGACCCGGAACCGGTTTACGCCACCACGGTCCGGGTCCTGCTCGGCGAGGACCGGCGCTACCGCCATCTGCTCCCCGAGGAGATGGAGCCGCAGGTCCGCGAGCAGGTCGCCGCGGAGTGGGTCCGCCCGCTCAACGACGGTCGCCGCCCCGCCCTCGTGCGGAAGGCCTACGACATCGCGCCCGCGACGCCGGTGCGGGCGAACTGACCCGCCCCCGCGCCCCGTCTACGCCACCCAGGTGTACCGGCGCTCCGGGCGCCCCGTGCCGCCGTACCGCAGGGCGACCTGGACCCGGCCGGTCTCGGCGAAGAACTCCAGGTAGCGGCGGGCGCTGACCCGGGAGAGCGCGCCGGCGCCCGCGCACTCGGCGGCGGAGAGCCCCGCCGGGTGGTCGCGCAGGGTCCGCTCGACCAGTTCGGCCGTGTGCGCCGCCAGCCCCTTGGGCAGTTCCCGCGAGCCGGGCGGCCGGGTGCCGAAGAGCTGGTCCACGTCCTCCTGCCGGGCGACCTCCAGGGTGCCGAGCCGGGAGCGCGCCGCCGCCACGTGCCGCAACTGCTCGCGCAGAGCCGCCTGGTGGAAGGGTTTGAGCAGGTAGTGGTGGGCGCCCGCGCGCAGCGCCGAGCGTACGGTCGCACCGTCCCGGGCCGCCGTGATGAACAGGGCGTCGGTGCCGGGGCCCGAGGCCAGCGCGCGTTCCTCGGCGGCGCGCAGTTCGCGCAGGACGCTGATGCCGTCCATGTCGGGCAGGTAGACGTCGAGCAGCAGCAGGTCGGGGCGGAGCCGTTCGGCGGCGCGCAGCGCGTCCGCCCCGGTGTGGGCCACGCCGACGACCGCGCAGTTTTCCGTCGCGGCCACCTGCCGGCTGTGCAGTTTCGCCACCATGAAGTCGTCGTCGACCACCAGGACCCTGAGCATCGCGCCAGCGTAGGCCGCGACCACAACGACCACAACGTCCGTTGATTGCGGAAGGGCGACAGCCCGTTAACACGCGGGCAACATGTGGGCCACCTCGCCGTTTCGTCCGTCACGAAGCGGGCCAGAGCCTCCTCACGAACAGAACCCGTACCGGACCCGTGGGCCGCGCCCCGGATCCCCCTACTCGACCGACAGGTGGTGGCACACGTGCGTCTGCGCACTCCCCTCGCCCTGTCCGGGGCCGCCCTGCTGGTGCTCGCCGGGCCGCCGCTGCTCACCCAGGGCAGCGGTGCCGACACCGGCACCCACATCCCCGGACTCCGCATCATGGTTCCCAACACCCCCGGCGGGGGGTACGACATCACCGCCCGCACCCTGGTCAAGGACGCCGAGGACGCGGAACTCATCCGCAACGTGGAGGTGTTCAACCTCCCCGGGGCCGGCGGCACCGTGGGCCTGAGCCGGCTCGTCTCCGAGCGCGGCAACGGCAAGCTCGCCATGTCCATGGGGCTGGGCGTGGTGGGCGCGGCCCGCTCCAACCACTCCCCCAGCACGCTCGCCGACACCACGCCCATCGCCCGGCTCACCGAGGAGCCGGACGTCGTGGTGGTCGCCAAGAACTCCCCGTACAAGACGATCGACCAGCTCATCGACGCCTGGAAGGAGAACCCGGGCAAGGTCTCCGTCGGCGGCGGTTCGGCGCCCGGCGGGCCCGACCACCTCGCGCCGATGCAGATGGCGCAGGCCGCGGGCATCCCGTCGAAGGAGGTCAACTACGTGCCCTTCGACGGCGGCGGCGAGCTGCTGGCCTCGATCCTGGGCAACAAGATCGGCTTCGGGGTCTCCGGAGTCGGCGAGTACCTCGACCAGATCGAGTCCGGCGAACTGCGGCTGCTGGCCGTCACCGGACCGGAACGCGCCAAGGGCCTGGACGCGCCGACGCTCCAGGAGGCCGGGTACGACGTCGAGTTCACCAACTGGCGCGGCGTGGTGGCCCCGCCCGGACTCACCGGCGCCGAACGGGACCGGCTCGTCGCGCTGACGGAGGAGCTGCACGACTCGCCCGAGTGGCGCGACTCGATGAAGCGGAACGGCTGGGACGACGCCTTTCTGACCGGTGACGCCTTCGGCGACTTCCTGGCAGCCGAGGACAAGCGGGTCGTCGACGTACTGAAGGAGCTGGGACTGTGACCGCCGGACCCGCCCCCGAGCCCGTGCCCGAGGAGCGGCCGGCCCCGTCCGGACGCCGGGCCTGGCTGCGTGAGCACTCCGAACTCGGCGTCAGCGTGCTGCTGCTGGCGCTCGGCGTCCTCGTCCTCACCGACGCCCTCGCCATGGACGTCGACATCTCCCAGCGCGGCCCGGTCGGCCCGCGGACCGTCCCGCTGGTGATCGGCGCCGGCCTGCTGCTCGTCGCGGTGCTGCTCGCCGTGGACGTGCTGCGCGGCGGCCGTGGCGAGGCCGAGGGCGGCGAGGACGTCGACCTGGACGAACCGGCCGACCTGCGCACCGTCCTGCTGCTGGTCGGGGTCTTCCTGGCCACCGCCGTCCTGATCGAGCCGGTGGGCTTCCCCGTCGCCGGCGCGCTGCTCTTCTGGGGTACCGCCTACGCGCTGGGCAGCCGCCGGATCGACCGGGACCCGCTGATCGCGGCCGTCCTCGCGCTCTTCACCTACGTCGTCTTCAACAACCTGCTCGGTGTGCCGCTGCCCGGCGGACCACTGATGGGAGTGCTGTGACATGGATGCCTTCAACTCCCTGATCGACGGGTTCGGCACCGCCCTCACCCCGCTCAACCTGCTCTGGGCCGCCGTCGGCGTCCTGCTCGGCACCGCCATCGGCGTCCTGCCGGGCATCGGCCCCGCGATGGCGGTGGCCCTGCTGCTGCCCGTCACCTACGGGCTCGACCCGACCGGCGCCTTCATCATGTTCGCCGGGATCTACTACGGCGCGATGTTCGGCGGCTCGACCACCTCCATCCTGCTCAACACCCCCGGCGAGTCCGCCGCCGTGGTCGCCGCCATGGAGGGCAACCCCATGGCCAAGGCGGGCCGGGGCTCCCAGGCGCTCGCGGCCGCCGCCATCGGCCACTTCGCGGGCGGCATGATCGGCACGCTCCTGCTGGTCGCGCTCGCCCCGACCGTGGCGAGCCTCGCCGTCGACATCGGCGCGCCCGACTACCTGGCGATCATGGTGCTGGCCTTCATCGCCGTCACCTCCGTCCTCGGCTCCTCCCGGGTACGCGGCCTCGCCTCGCTCCTCATCGGCCTCACCATCGGCCTGGTCGGCCTCGACCAGATGACGGGCCAGCAGCGCCTGACCTTCGGCTCGCTCCAGCTGGCCGACGGCGTGGACGTGGTCATCGTCGCGGTCGGGCTCTTCGCGATCGGCGAGGCCCTGTGGGTCGCCGCCCACCTGCGCCGGACCAGCGCCGAGGCCATCCCGGTCGGCCGCCCCTGGCTCGGCCGCGAGGACCTGAAGCGCACCTGGAAGCCTTGGCTGCGCGGGCCGTTCATCGGTTTCCCGTTCGGCGCGATCCCGGCCGGCGGCGCGGAGATCCCGACCTTCCTCTCCTACGTGGGCGAGAAGCGGCTCTCCAAGCACAAGGAGGAGTGGGGCAAGGGCGCCATCGAGGGCGTGGCGGGACCCGAGTCGGCCGCCTCCGCCTCGGCCGCCGGCACCCTCGTCTCCATGCTGACCCTGGGTCTGCCGACCACCGCCGTCGCCGCCGTCATGCTCGCCGCCTTCCAGCAGTACGGCATCCAGCCGGGCCCGCTGCTCTTCGAACGCGAACCCGAGCTGGTCTGGGGCCTGATCGCCTCGCTCTTCGTCGGCATGGTGCTGCTGCTCGCCCTCAACCTGCCGCTCGCCCCGGTCTGGGCCAAGCTGCTGCGCATCCCCCGCCCCTACCTCTACGCCGGCATCCTCTTCTTCGCGGCGGTCGGCGCCTACGCGGTCGGCGGTGAGTCGGTCGACCTGGTCATCCTGCTGGTCATCGGCCTGATCGGGTTCGGCATGCGACGGTACGGGCTGCCGGTGCTGCCCGCCGTCATCGGCGTGATCCTCGGCCCGGCCGCCGAGCAGCAGTTGCGCCGCGCCCTCCAGATCAGCGACGGCAGCGTCTCGGGCCTGGTCAACACCCCGTTCTCGGTGACCGTCTACGCCCTGATCCTGCTGATCCTGGCCTGGCCCCTGCTCCGCAAACTGCTCCCCGCCCGCTCGCGCCCCTCGGTCCGCCAGGACTGACGCGCACCCCTCCCCGGCGGCCCGCCCGGTGACCTCGTACACCGGGCGGGCCGTTGCGTGTGCAGGGCGGGGGCCGCCCGGCGCGCCCGCGTTGCGCAAGCGTGACCCGACGCCCTCTTGCCTTGGCGTCAGCCCTGCCCCAGGGTGATGTACGCGCCTCCTGTAAGCGCATACAAAGGGATGGCAGCTCCCTCCGGTACGGGAGTCACCGCTACCTGACGGACGGTGGCTCCCGTACCGCCCCCTGCCCTGGTAATCCCTCGCCGACCAACATCGGCTGCGTGCTGTGGTCGGCGGTGGCGGCCCCGGGGCTCGGCGTGACCGGCGAGAGCGCGATGCTCCGCTCGCTGGAGCGCTCCGTCCGGGCCGTCGAGCGGCTGGAGCGCCACCACGGGTTCTGGCTCAACTGGTACGACGCCCACGACGGTCCGGTCCTCACCGAGTGGCCCGGCACCGGGGAGCCGGTCCGCCCGTTCCTCTCCTCCGTCGACAACGCCTGGCTCGTCACCGGCTGCGGATCGCCGCCGACGCCGCCCCCGCACTGCGGCCCAGGATCGCCCGGCTCCTGGAGGCGGCCGACTGGGTCGCACTCCTACACGCCGCACGATCCCGCCGACCCGGTGGCCGGCCCCGGCCGGCTGCGCGGGGGCGCCTGGACCGACACCGGGGAGTCCACCGCGCCTCACTACGGCGCTCTCAACACCGATACAGCATGGCCAGTTACCTCGACATCGCGGACGGTTCCCTGCCCGCCGAGCACTACTGGCGCCTGCTGCGCACCATGCTCCCCGAGCACGAGCAGGAGCAGCCGCGAGGCCGTCGCCAACCTGCGCGGACTCGCCCGCGACTTCGGCGCCTACCACGAGGAGTACGGCTTCCGGGACTCGGTCAACGTGGGCACCGGCCGGGTCAGCGACTTCGTCCTCGCCCTCGACCAGGGCATGATCACGGCATCGCCGGCCCAGGCACTGCGGCCCGGCCTGCTCCAGCGCCCGTTCCGCAGCGGGGGCTTCCACTCCCGACTGCGCCCGCTCCTGGCGGCGGAGCGCTTCAGCCTCTGGGGCGCACCCTGCCCCGGACACGGCGCTGGCCTCCGTGGCGGGGACAGGGAAAGATCACCGGCATGGTCTCAGTGGTGCAGAACGTGGCGATCGACTGTGCGGACGCGTACGAACTGGCGCGGTTCTGGAGCGAGGTGACCGGGCGCCCGCTGGACGCGGAGGACCGGCCGGGTGACCCGGAGGTGCGGGTGACGCCGGCGGAGGGCGGCCCGGCGCTCTACTTCCACCAGGTGCCCGAGCCCAAGACGGTCAAGAACCGGCTCCACCTGTGCCTGCGTCCCGAGACGACGCGCGAGCAGGAGGTGGAGCGGCTGCTGGGGATCGGCGCGACGCTGGTCGCCGACCGCCGCGAGGCCGACGGCGCGGGCTGGGCGGTCCTCGCCGACCCGGAGGGCAACGAGTTCTGCGTGCTGCGCAGCGCCTCCGACCGGGCGGCCTAGGGGTTTCCTCAAGCTGCGCGCCCGGACCCCGCCTGTAGGAAGCGACGAAGATCGTGTGGCGTCCGGGGCGCTGTTTCAGGTCTTCCACGCCTGGTTGTCCGTGGTCCCCGGGCTGTCTACTCCTGGTACGCGGTACGACGGCGCCCGGCGCGTCGCGGTGCCCCTCCCCCGGGCGCAGGGAGGCGGCACCTCGTGCCCGGCCCTGCCTCGTCACCAGGACGGAGACCTCCCGATGCCCCACCCGACCTCCCCCGCCCGCACCTCCCAGCGACTCGACGAAGCCGTCACCGGGGGGATGGGCGACAGCCCGCTGCGCCCGGACAGCACTCTGAAGGTCACCGGGGAGTACGCCTACTCCTCCGACCTGTGGGCCGAGGACATGCTGTGGGGCTCCACCCTGCGCAGCCCCCACCCCTACGCCCGGATCAGCTCCCTCGACATCTCCGAGGCGCTGAAGCAGCCCGGCGTGCACGCGGTCCTGACCCACCAGGACGTACCGGGTGAGAACGTCTACGGCCTGAAGGTCTCCGACACGCCGGTCCTCGCCGAGGACATCGTCCGCTACCAGGGCGAGCCCGTGGCCCTGGTGGCCGCCGACCACCCCGAGACCGCGCGCCGGGCACTGGCCAAGATCGTCGTGGAGTACGAGGTCCTGGAGCCGGTCACCGACCCCGAGCGGGCCGCGCACGACGACACCCTCCCGAAGCTGCACCCGGAGGGCAACATCGTCCGCTACCAGCCGGTCGTCAAGGGCGATCCGGAGGCCGAGGCGGAGGTCGTGGTCTCCGACGTGTACACGATGGGCATGCAGGACCAGGCGTTCCTGGGGCCCGAGTCGGGCCTCGCCATCCCCGACGAGGACGGCGGCGTCGACCTCTTCCTCGCCACCCAGTGGCTCCACGTCGACCAGCGGCAGACGGCCCATGCCCTCGGCCTCCCCCTGGAGAAGGTCCGTTTCACCATGTCCGGCGTGGGCGGTGCCTTCGGCGGCCGCGAGGACCTCTCCATGCAGATCCACTGCTGCATGCTGGCCCTGCACACCGGCCGGCCGGTGAAGATGGTCTACAACCGGCTGGAGTCCTTCTACGGCCACGTCCACCGCCACCCCGCGAAGATGTACTACGAGCACGGCGCCACCAAGGACGGCAAGCTCGTCTACGTGAAGGCGCGGATGTACTTCGACGGCGGCGCGTACGCCTCGAAGACCCCCGTCGTCGTCTCCAACGCCACCTCCCTCGGCACCGGCCCCTACGTGGTGCCCAACGTCAGGATCGAGGGCTGGGGCCTGTACACCAACAACCCGCCCTGCGGCGCGATGCGCGGCCTCGGCGCGGTGCAGCCCGCCTTCGCCTACGAGCTCCAGATGGACAAGCTGGCGGCCGCCCTGGAGATGGACCCGGTCCGGCTGCGCCAGCTCAACGCCGTCGAGGAGGGGGACTCCCTGCACACCGGGCAGGTCCTCGACTCCCCCGCCCCGGTCGCCGAACTCCTCGCCCGCCTGGAGCGCATGCCGCTGCCGCCCGAGCCCGCCGACGTCCCCCGGGACGTCCGCACGCTGCCCGGCGGGCTCTCCAACACCTCGCACGGCGAGGGCGTGGTCCGGGGCGTCGGCTACAGCGTGATCATCAAGAACGTCTCCTACGCGGAAGGGGTGGACGACTACTCCACCGCGCGGGTGCGCCTGGAGGTGATCGGGGGTGCGCCGGTCGCGCTGGTCCACACCGCGGCGGCCGAGGTCGGCCAGGGGCTGATCACCGTGCACCAGCAGATCGCCCGTACCGAACTGGGCGTGGAGCGGGTGACGATCCACCCGGCCGACACCAACATCGGCGACGCCGGGTCGAGTTCGGCCTCCCGCCAGACGTACATCACCGGCGGCGCCGTCCGCGAGGCCTGCACGGCGGTACGGGAGGCGGTCTTCGCGCGGGTGGCGCAACGCTTCGGCGAGGACCCGGCCGGACTCACCCTCTCCGGCGGCAAGGTGGTCTCCGCCTCCGGTGCCGTCCTCGACCTCGTGGAGGTCCTGGGCGAGGAGCCGGTGGAGGAGACCCGCGAGTACCACCACCTCCAGACGTACAAGATGGACCCGGTCACCGGTCAGAGCCGGCGCGTCCACGTCCAGCACGCCTACGCCGCGCACCGCGCCGTGGTGGAGGTCGACACGGAACTCGGCCTGGTCAAGGTGGTCCAGCTCGACTGTGCCCAGGACGTCGGCAAGGCGGTCAACCCGGACGCCGTCGTCGGGCAGATCCAGGGCGGGTCGACGCAGGGGCTCGGGCTGGCCGTCATGGAGGAGATCAAGGTCAAGGACGGCAAGATCCGCAATCCCTCCTTCACCGACTACCTGATCCCGACCATCCTCGACACCCCGCCCATGCGCATCGAGGTCCTGGAGCGCGCCGACCCGCACTCCCCCTACGGCGTCCGCGGTGTCGGCGAGCCGCCCACCATCTCGGCCACCCCCGCCGTCGTCAACGCCATCCGCAACGCCACCGGGCTGAACCTCACCCACACCCCGGTCTCGCCCGAGCAGCTCTGCGGCTCCTGACCGCGCCGGCCCCCTCTCCCGAAGGAAGAACCATGACCACCACCCACGCCCAGGAAGACGGCGTCCACGCCCTGGAACGTGCCTGGATGGAGCAGGCGATCGCCCTGGCCACCGACAGCGCGGGCAGCGGCGGCGGCCCCTTCGGCGCCCTGATCGCCAAGGACGGCCAGGTCGTCGCCACCGGCCACAACCAGGTCACCGCCGCCCTGGACCCCTCCGCCCACGCCGAGGTCAGCGCGATCCGCGCCGCCTGCAAGGAGCTGAACACCTTCTCCCTCGCGGGCTGCGTCCTCGTCACTTCCTGCGAGCCGTGCCCGATGTGCCTCTCGACCGCCCTGTGGGCCCGCGTCGACCGCCTCGTCTACGCCGCCGACCGGCACGACGCCGCCGTGGCCGGCTTCGACGACCGCGCCTTCTACGACCTGTTCGACAAGAGGCCGCAGGCCGACTGGCCCCTGGAGGTCGCCCACCTGGACGTCCCCGACCGGACCCGTCCGTTCGACACCTGGGTGGCGAAGGGGGACCGGGTGGAGTACTGAGGGGGCGTCCGCCGGGAGGGGGCGGGCCGGCTCAGGCCGGCCCGCCCCCTCCCGCCCTTCAGATGCCCTGCCAGTGCGGCTTGGCCGCGAAGGTGGAGCGGAAGTAGGCGGCCAGTTCCAGGCGGGAGGCGGCTGCCTCGTCGGCGACGACGGTGGCGTGCGGGTGGAGTTGGAGGGCGGAGGACGGGCATCTCGCGGTGAGCGGTCCTTCGACCGTGGCCGCCACCGCCTCGGCCTTGGCCTCGCCGGTGGCGAGGAGGACCAGGTGGCGCGCCTCCAGGATGGTGCCGATGCCCTGGGTGAGGACGTGGCGCGGCACCCGGCCGGGGTCGCCGCCGAAGAAGCGGGCGTTGTCGGCGCGGGTCCGCTCGGTGAGCGTCTTGAGCCGGGTCCGCGAGGAGAGCGACGAGCAGGGCTCGTTGAAGCCGATGTGGCCGTCGGTGCCGATTCCCAGGAGTTGCAGGTCCACCCCGCCGGCGGCGGCGAGCGCCCGCTCGTACGCGGCGCAGGCCGCGACGGGGTCGTCGGCGCTCCCGTCGGGCCCGAGGAAGGAGTCCGCCGGTATGCCGAGGGGCTCCAGCACCTGGCGGGCGAGGACCGAGCGGTAGGACTCTGGGTGGCCCGGCGGGAGCCCGGCGTACTCGTCCAGCTGGGCGATCCGGGCGCGGGAGAGGTCCGCCTCGCCGCGCCGGGCCATGGCCCCGAGCGCCGCGTACACCGGGATCGGGGTCGAGCCGGTGGCGACTCCGATCAGTGCGTCGGGTCTGCGGGCGAGCAGCCGGGCGACAGCCTCGGCCACGAGGGCGCCGCCCGCCGCGGCGTCCTCGACGATGACAACTTCCATGCTGGTTCCATCGGTTCGTGAGTCGGTCGGGGCGTGCGGGGCGGTCAGGGCGTGAGGCCCGCCGCGAACAGCCGGGTCAGGGCGGTGGGAGCGGTGATCGCGGTGCCCACCACCACGCTCGTGGCGCCCGCCGCCAGCGCCGCGGCAGCCTGCTCCGGGGTGGCGATCCGTCCCTCCGCGACGACGGGGACCTCGACGGACCGGGCCAGTGCGGCGACCAGTTCCAGGTCGGGCGGGGTCTGCCGGGGGGAGCCCGGTGCGTAGCCGGAGAGGGTCGTGGAGACGAGGTCGGCGCCCTGGGCGGCGGCCTCGCGTCCCTCGTCGGCCGTCGCGACGTCGGCCATGACGAGACCGCCGCCCGCGTGGACGGCGGCGACCAGGTCGGCGAAGGTGCTGCCGTCGGGGCGCGGGCGCGCGGTGGCGTCGGCCGCGACGATCGCCGCCCCGGCGTCCACGAGGGCGAGGGCGTGGCGGACGGTGGGCGTGATGTAGACGCCCGTGTCGCCGTCCTTCCAGAGACCGATCACGGGGAGGTCCACGGCGGCGACGGTGGCCGCGACGACCTCCGGTTCGTTGACCCGGACCGCCGCCGCGCCGCCTGCCTGGGCGGAGCGGGCCAGGCGGACCAGCGTGCCGGTGTCGCGCATCGGGTCGCCGGGCGGGGCCTGGCAGGAGACGATCAGGCGGCCGGTGAGAGCAGCGAGCGGGGAGGCGGGCCGGCGGGGTGTCATGACGGGGCTCCGGTGGTGGGGGCGTGGGTCGGGTGCAGGGCGCGGGCCAGGACGGCCGCGCCGAGGACGGCGGCGTCGGCCCCGGCGAGCGGCGGGACGGGGCGCAGTCCGCGCAGGGGCGGCATGAGTTCGGCGGTGAAGGCGTCGCGGAGGGCGTCCTGGTAGAGGGGGCCGATGTGCGACACACCGCCTGCGACGACGACGCGGTGCGGGGCGAGCAGGTTGGCGAGGCCGCCCAGGGCGCGGCCGGCGGCCCGGGCGCCATGGGTGATCGCCGAGGTGGCGTGCGGGTCGCCGTGAGCCGCGCGTGCGGCGACGGTGTGCAGGGACGGGGCGGGCTCGCCGCTGGTGCGCCGGTAGTGCGCGGTGATGGCGGGCCCGGCCGCGACGGCCTCCAGGTGGCCGGTCGCGCCGCAGGTGCAGGGCAGTCCGGACGCCTCGGGGCTGGGGAGGTGGCCGAGGTGCCCGGCGACGCCGGCGGAGCCGTGGAGCAGCCGCCCCGAGGTGGCGACGGCGCCTCCCACTCCGGTGCCGACGGCGGCGTACAGCAGGACGGCCTCGCCGGGCAGCGTCGCCAGTTCGGTCGCGGCGGCGGCACGGACGTCGTTGTCGCAGGCGACGGGGAGCCCGGTACGGGCGGTGAGGCCCGGACCGAGCGCGGTGCCGGCCCAGCCGTGGATGGTGTCGGTGGCGCTGACCACGGTCCCGGTGGCCGGGTCGATCACTCCGGCGGCGGCCACCCCGATCGCGGTGGCACCGGCCGCCCCGACGGCGCGGGCGGCGGCCGCGAGGGCGTCGAGGACGGCTGCCGGGCCGCGCGTCGCCGGGGTGGGGTCGGTGCGCCGGGTGAGGACGGTGCCGTCGGGCGCGACCAGGGCGGCGGCGATCTTGGTGCCGCCCAGGTCGAGGCCGACCACCGGGCCCGGGTGGTGCGGGGCCGTCATCGGACGGGGAGCAGGCCGGCCGCGCGCAGCCGCGCCTCGACGTGGGCGACCGCCGTCTCGTCCAGCGGGATCTGGGGGGCGGCGGTGGTGCCGTGCGCGACGACGCCGAGCAGGCGCAGGGCGTGCTTGAAGGCGCCGATCGCGGAGGAGTTGCGGCCCATCTCGCTCTCGGGGCCCGCGTCGACCAGGTCGAAGAGGGCGACCAGCCGCTCCTGCTCGGCCACGGCGCGGTCCAGGTCCCCGGCGCGTACGGCGTCGTAGAGGCGGACGTAGCCGGCGGGGTCGACGTTGCCGAGGCCGGGGACGACGCCGTCGGCGCCGGCGAGCAGGGCGGCGTCCACGGTGAGTTCGGAGCCGGTGAGGATGCTGAAGGCGGGGGCGGGTCCGTCGGCGCGGCCGTCGCGCCCGCCGAGGGCGACGACGAGCCGGCGCAGGGAGCCTTCGTCGCCGCTGCTGTCCTTGAGGCCGGCCAGCGTGCCGTCCTCGGCGAGTTCGCGGACCAGGGCCGGGGAGAGCTTGCTGTGGACCGAGACCGGGAGGTCGTAGGCGTAGAGCGGCAGGCCGGAGCGGTCGCGGACGGTGCGGAAGTGGCGGGCAGTCTCCCGGGGGTGGGTGCGGGCGTAGAAGGGGGCGGTGGCGACCAGGGCGTCGGCGCCGGCCGCGCGGGCGGCCTCGGCGTGGGCGAGGACGCGCGGGGTGGTCATGTCGATGACGCCGGCGAGGACGGGGACGCGCCCGGCGGCGGCCTCGACCACCGTCCGCAGGGCCACCTCCCGTTGCGGATCGGTGAGGAAGGCGACCTCGCTGCTGGAGCCCAGGGCGAACAGCCCGTGCACTCCCCCGCCGACGAGGTGCTCGACGAGCCGGGCGAGCGAGGCGGTGTCGACCTCACCGGCCGCGTCGAGCGGGGTGCACACGGGCGGGACGACGCCGCGGAGGGGCTGGGACGGGGACATGAGGACTCCTGGGCTGTGCGAGAGGGTGGTACGTGGTACGAGGAGGCTGCCCGCCCGCGGCAGGCGGGGCGGGCGGGCAGGGGTGCGTGCGGTTCAGGGGGTGGTGACGGTGAGGGTGGTGTCGCCGTAGGCGTGCTGGGAACCGCGCACCTGGTAGGTGGCGGTGGCCCGGACCTCGCCGGCGGTGGTGCCGGCGGGGACGGTGACGGGGATCTTGACGTTGGCGCCCTGACCGGGCTTGAGCGCGGGCAGGGTGACGGCGGGGGCGCTCCAGCCCTGCGGGAGGGAGAGCGAGACGGTGCCGGCGGGGAGGTCCACGTCGTTCTGGCTGACGACGCGGACGGTGACGTCGGTGGTGGTCCCGGCGGGCAGGGCGGCGGGCGGGGTGACGGTGACCGGGGCGCAGACGCCGCCGAGCCAGCGCAGGTCGAAGGAGGAGTAGGTGATGTGCCGGTAGTCCGCGCGCTCCCAGGCCATGCCGACGCGGGGGTTGGCCCCGGTGCCGTCGCTGAGCGGGGTGAGGGTCGAGTAGCCGGCGGAGCCCGCCTCGGCGGTCCTGCGGACCGGCCAGGTCTCCCCGTTGTCGCAGGAGAGGCGGACGGTGAGGTTGCTGCGGCTGCCGGTGGTCGCCGTGTTGCTGAACAGCAGCCAGGAGGCGCGCGGGTGGGAGGCGGGGACGTCGGGCGCGAAGCGGGTGACGGAGCCGTTGTTGGCGGGGTCGGGGAGTTCGGTGTCCTGCTGGAAGGGGGTGTAGGTGACGCCGCCGTCGGTGGAGTAGGCCACCGTGCGGTAGGGCGCGGAGCGGTTGTTGAGCAGGACGCGGCCGTCGGACAGCTCCACGGTCTTGTTCTCGTCGCCGCCGGGTCCGACCGGTGTGCCCATCTTCCAGGTGGCGCCGTGGTCGTCGCTGTAGGCGCTGACGGCGTAGTTGGCGCCGTTGTTCCGGATGGCGTACTGCTGGATCAGGCGGCCCTTGTGGGTGCCGTGGCGCAGCTGGATGCCTTCGCCGGAGGCGGCGAACATGCCGGCCCAGGCGGGGTTCTTGATGTCGGCGGTGATCCGTTCGTGGCGCCAGGTGAGGCCGTCGTCGTCGGAGTAGCTGTAGTCGGCCTGGAGGACGTCGGGGTCGTTCTCGTCGTTGCCGGTGGCGGAGCCGAAGAAGCCCTGGTTCACGGAGGCCGCGTAGAAGACGAAGATCCGCCCGGTCTCCCGGTCGACCAGGAGGCTGGGGTCGCCGTACCCCTGGGGCGCGGGGTCCTTGCGGACGACCTGCTGGGGCTGCCAGGTGGCGCCGCCGTCGGTGCTGCGCCGCAGGACGATCCCGAGGTTGCCGGGCAGGTCGGCGAGGGTGGGGCGGGCGTCGTAGGCGGCGAGCAGGGTGCCCTTGGTGGTCCTGGTCAGGGCGGGGATGCGGTAGTGGGGCGAGCCGGTGCCGGCGGTGGCGATGTCCTGCGAGGTGAAGTCGGCGGTGGCGCCCTGGGCGGTGGGGACGGTGGCGGTGAGCAGAGCGAGGGTCGCGGGGAGTACGGCCAGGAGGGTGCGGCGCTGCATGGACGGACCTCTTCTCGGTGGGCGGATCAGGCGAGCTGGGCGTCGTACGGGGCGTCGGGAGCGCCGGCGGTTGCCGGGCCGGGAGCGGACAGCAGCTCCCGGACCCAGGTGAGTTGTGCGCGCCGGTGGTGGGCGCCGCCGCCCTCGTGTCCGTTGAACTCGTAGACACGCAGGTCCTTGGGGCCGCCGTACCGGTGGTAGGCGGCGAAGCAGGTGGAGGGCGGGCAGATCTCGTCCATCATGGCGATGGAGAAGAGGGCGGGGGCGGTGGCGCGGGAGGCGAGGAGGGCCGCGTCGACGTAGGAGAGGGTGTCGAGGACGGTCGCGGCGCGGTCGCGGTGCAGGCGGAGGTAGTCCGCCGCCTCGGTGTAGGGCGGCCGGTCCGCGATGCGCACGGCGCGCCGGATGTCGCACAGGAACGGGACGTCGGGCATGACGCCGGCGAGGCCGGGGACGAGCGCGGCCGTGGCGAGGGCTATGCCGCCGCCCTGGCTGACGCCGGTCACCACGACCTTGGCCGGGTCGACTGCGGGGTGGGCGCGGATCGCCTCCACGCAGCGCACGGCGTCGGTGAAGACCCGCCGGTAGTAGTGGTCCTGGGGGCTCTCGACGCCCCGGGTGAGGAAGCCGGGCACGCTGCCGGAGAGCGGGGCGGTGTCGGGGGTGTCCCCGGCGGCGGTGGACCAGCCCTGGCCGCGGGTGTCCATGAGGAAGTGGGCGTACCCGGCGGCCGCCCAGAGCAGTTGCTCGTGCGGCAGGCCGCGCCCGCGTCCGTAGCCGAGGAACTCCACCACGCAGCCGAGCGGTTCACGGGCGCCGGCGGGGAGGTGGAGCCAGCCCCGGACGGGTTCTCCGGCGAAGCCCGGGACGACGGCGTCGTAGGTGGTGACCTGGGTCAGTCCGGTGTCCACGGAGGTGAAGCGCGGGGGCGTGGGGTGGGCGGGCGCCGTGGCGAGGGTCCGCTGCCAGAAGGCGTCCAGGTCGCTGGGTTCGTCGAGGTCGGGGCGGAGCGCGAGGCAGTCGGCGAGGGTGAGGTCCGTGAGTGGCATGAGGGGCCCGGTGGGTGAGGCGGGCGCGTGACGCGCCGCTGCGAGCGGAGACGTGGGGAGGGAGCGGAAACCGGGGGCGAGCTGACTCCCACACCAGGAAGTCAGACGTCTGATGTCCTTGATTCCGGGACACTAGAGACCCGGACGCCGACCGTCAAGTGCCCCCACTCGCCCGGCCGTCCGGCACCGGCTTCCGACGGCCGCCCCACGACACGACGAAGGCACCCCTCGGGCGGAGGGGTGCCTTCGTCGTCCGTACGGACCGGTCAGCGGCGGGCGCGGGCCTCCGCGATCCGCTGCTTCACCGGCGCGTAGTGCTCGGTCAGGGCCGTCGCGAACTCGACCGGGTCGCGGTCGCGGACGGCGTCGACGATGCGCTGGTGGTTGGCGATGGTCGCCTCCTCGTGCTCGTGCGTGAAGACGTCGAGATGGGGGGCGACGATCACGTAGACGTCCCAGAACGCCATCGACAGCTGGCCGATGAGGTCGTTGCCGAGCGGGGCGACCAGCAGGGCGTGGAAAGCGCGGTCGGCCTCCACGAAGCCGTCACCCTTGCCGCCGCCGGCCTTGCGCATCTCCTCGACCAGCGCGGCCAGGCGGTCGATCTGCTCCTGGTCGGGGGCGGCGACGAGCTGCTCGGCCATGCCCCGCTCGAACAGCTCGCGCACCTCGACCAGGTCGGACATCACCTGGAAGTCGTCGTCGGGGCTGAGCAGTCCACGGAAGGTCAGGCTCTCCACGAGGGCGGAGAGGCTGAGCCTGCCGACGTAGGTGCCGTGACCGTGGCGCACCTCGACGATGTCGAGCGCGGCCAGGATCTTGATGGCCTCGCGCACGCTGGACCGGCTGGCTCCGAGCGCCTCGCACAGGGCGGGCTCGCTCGGCAGGGGGTCGCCGGGGCGCAGCTGGTTGCGCAGGATGTAGCCCTTGATGCCGTCCACGACCTCCTGCCGCAGCGACTGTCGTGCCGGTTTGGGCCCAGGCACCGTATGCCCCGCCGCCTCCTGTCCCACCGCCACCTCTTGACCCCTTTCATTCGGCAAGCTACGTTCCCCTGTTATTGAGCATCATACATCAGACGTCTGATGTGCCTGGTGGAGCGCTGACCGTCTCGCCTCCTCTCCGTTCGACCATCCCTCATCTTCCTTCTGGAGGACCCCTTGCCCTCGCGCAACGCAGTTGGCGTCGACCGCCGCACCTTCATGAGATACACCGGTGCCATCGGTGTGGCCACCGCGGTCACCGCCGGCCTCACGGCCTGCGGCGGTCCGGCCTCCAGCCAAGGGGCCTCCGGCGGGTCGGGCGCCGGCGGTGACACTATCGAAGCCGGTCTCTCGTACCCGCTCTCCACGGGCTTCGACCCGATGATCACCTCCGGCGCCACCCCGTACGCCGCCAACATGCACATCTTCGAGGGGCTGGTGGACCTCGACCCGGCCACGCTCGCCGCGCGGCCCGCGCTGGCCACCAAGATGCCCGAGAAGATCAACGCCACCACCTACCGGGCCACCCTCCGCAAGGGCGCGACCTTCCACGACGGTTCCCCGGTCCGCGCCGAGGACGTGGTCTTCAGCTTCGAACGCGTGCTGGACCCGGAGAACGCCTCCCTGATGGCGCAGTTCGTGCCCTTCATCGACCAGGTCACCGCCGTCGACGCCTCGACGGTCGAGTTCAAGCTCAAGCACCCCTTCGCCCTCTTCCCCTCGCGCATATCGGTGGTGCGGGTGGTGCCGGAGAAGATCGCGGGCGCCGACCAGAAGGGCTTCGACGCCGCGCCCGTAGGCTCGGGCCCTTACCGCTTCGTCCAGGCGGTCCGCGAGGACAAGATCGTCATGGAGGCGTACGACCGGTACAACGGGCCGCACCCCGCCAAGGCCAAGAAGATGGTGTGGCGGCTGATGTCCGACCCGTCCGCCCGGGTCAGCGCCCTGGAGTCCGGGCGGGTCCAGGCCATCGAGGACGTCCCCTACATCGACGTCAAGGGGATCACCGGCGAGAACACGGTGGAGTCGGTCCAGTCCTTCGGGCTGCTCTTCCTCATGTTCAACTGCGCGGACGAGCGCTTCGCGGACAAGCGGGTGCGCCAGGCCCTGCACTACGCCCTCGACACCGAGAAGATCATTTCGACCGCGCTGCTGGGCAACGCCGAGGCCGCCAGCGGCTACGTACCACCCACCCACCCCGACTACCACAAGGCCGCCACCGTCTACCGGCACGACGTGGCCAAGGCGAAGAAGCTCCTCGCCGAGGCGGGCGCCGGGAAGCTCTCCTTCACCCTGCTGGTCACCGACACCGGCTGGGTCAAGGACATCGCCCCGCTGCTCAAGGAGAGCTGGGCGGAGGCCGGCATCGAGGCCCGTCTCGACATCGCCCAGTCCCCCGCCCAGTACGCCAAGGTCGACAAGGGCTCCTTCGAGGTGCTGGCCGCCCCGGGCGACCCCTCCGTCTTCGGCAACGACGCGGATCTGCTGCTGCGCTGGTTCTACTACGGGTTCTGGCCGGAGAAGCGGTACGGGTGGGCCGGCTCGCCCGTCTACAAGAAGACCAGGTCACTCCTGGACCGCGCGGCCCGGGAGGCGGACGCCGGCCGGCGCAAGGAGCTGTGGGGCGAGGTGACCGACCTGGTCGCCGAGGAGGCCGCCCTCTACCCGGTCCTCCACCGCAAGCTGCCCACCGCCTGGCACTCCGGCGCGCTCAACGGGTTCAAGCCGCTGCCCACCACCGGGCTCTCCTTCGTCGGCGTCGGCCGCGCCTGAGCCCCACCGCCCCGGCCCGTCGGCCGCCGCCGCCTCACCACGGCGGCGGCCCTCGCCCCAATCCCTAGGAAACCCAGGATGGTTGCTTTCCTCCGGCTCGCGCTGCGCCGCGTCGCGATCATGCCGGTGATGGTCCTCGGCATCACACTGCTGGTCTTCGTCGTCCTCCAGTTCTCGCCGGCCGACCCCGCGTACAACGCGCTCGGCGACTCCGCCAGCCCCGCCGCCCGCGCCGCCTTCGCGGAGGCGCACGGTCTCAACGACCCCCTGTTCGTGAGGTACTTCGCCTTCCTCGGCGATCTGCTGCGGGGCGACCTCGGGGTCACCGTCCCGCCGAGCCAGCCGGTCGCCGACCGCATCGCCACCGCGTTCCCGCTGACCCTCCAGCTCACCCTGCTCGGCCTCGCGCTCGCCGTAGCCCTGGCGCTGACCGCGGGCGTCCTCAGCGCCGTGTACCGGGACCGCTGGCCTGACCAGGTCTTCCGCGTCCTGTCGATGGCCGGGGTGGCGCTGCCCTCCTTCTGGCTCGGCGTGCTGCTCATCCAGCAGTTCGCCCTCGCCATGGGCCTCTTTCCGACCGGCGGCTACGTCAACCCGGCGGACTCCTTCCCCGGCTGGCTGGAGAGCATGACCCTCCCGGCGGTCGCCCTGGCGCTCCCGGTCGCCGCCTCACTGGCCCGGCTGGTGCGCACCTCGATGGTCTCCGAACTCGACCGGGACTACGTGCGCACCGCACGCGGCAGCGGCCTGCCGCCCTTCCTGATCATCCGGTCGGTGCTGCGCAACGCCCTGGTCACGCCGTTGACCGTGCTCGGCGTCAAGGTCGGCTACATGCTCAGCGGCGCCGTCGTCATCGAGGCCATCTTCGACCTGCCCGGCATGGGCAAGCTGATCCTCGAAGGGGTCACCGGGGGCGACGTGGGGCTCGTGCAGGGCACGGTGCTCACCATCGCGGTCGCCTTCCTCGTCGTCAACGTCGTCGTCGACCTGCTCTACCTGCTCGTCAACCCGCGCATCAGGACGGTGTGATGTTCGCCCCCACTTCCCTCGGAAAGCGGCTGGCGCGGCCCGGCGTCCGCCTGCGCCGCCTGCCCGTGCCCTCCCGCGTCGCCCTCGGCGTACTCGTGGTGGTCGTGCTGGGCGCGGTCCTCGCCCCGCTCCTCACCCAGGACCCGCTCGCCACCGGCGTCCCCGCCCAGCCGCCCGGCGCCGACCACTGGTTCGGCACCGACCGGGCCGGCCGCGACGTCTTCGCCCGGGTGGTGCACGGCGCCCGGTACTCCCTCGTCATCGGCCTCGGCGCGACGCTGCTCGCGCTGGTCCTCGGCTCGCTGCTCGGCGCGCTGGCCGCGACCTCGCGCAAGCTCGCCGACGAGGGCGTCATGCGCACCCTCGACATCGTCATGTCGTTCCCGCCGATCGCGCTGGCCGCCGTACTGGTCGCCGTCTTCGGCCCCAGCGTGCCGGTCATCATCTTCACCATCGCCTTCGTCTACACGCCCTCGCTGGCCCGCGTCGTCCGGGCCAACGTGCTGGAGCAGTACGGCGAGGACTACGTGGCCGCCGAGCAGGTCATCGGCGCCCGGCGCGGCCACATCGTGGCCCGGCACGTCGCCGTCAACTGCGCCGCCCCCGTCCTGGTGTTCGCCACCGTGATGGTCGCCGACTCCATCATCTTCGAGGCGAGCCTCTCCTTCATCGGCGCCGGCGTGCAGGACCCCGACCCCAGCTGGGGCAGCGTCCTGGCGTACGGCCGGCAACTGCTGCTCTCGGGCGGCTGGTGGGCCACGCTCTTCCCCGGCCTCTGCCTGCTCCTGACGGTGCTCGCGCTGAACGTCCTCTCCGAGGGCATGACCGACGCCGCCGCCTCCCCGGACAGGTCCCGCACCGGCGGCGACGACACCGGGCAGGAGCCGGCCGCCGCCGCTCCCGCCGCCGACGCCACCGAGGTCGACGCCGCCCTGTCGGCGCTCGCCACCCGCCTGGCCGCCACCGAACCGGCCGTCAAGCCGCTCCCCGAGGACGCCCCCGCGCTCCTCACCGTACGTAACCTCACCATCCGCTTCCCGGACCGGTACGGCGACACCCGCGTCGTGGACGGCATCGACTTCACCGTCCGCGAGGGCGAGACGCTGGGCCTGGTCGGCGAGTCGGGGTGCGGCAAGTCGGTCACCAGCCTCGCCGTCATGGGCCTGCTGGCCCGCAACGCGCAGGTCGAGGGGGAGATCCTCTACCGGGGCCGCGACCTCCTGACGCTGACCGCCAAGGAGCGGCGCGCCCTGATGGGGCCGGAGATCGCGATGGTCTACCAGGACGCCATGTCCTCGCTCAACCCGTCCGTCCTCATCGGCACCCAGCTGAAGCGGCTCACCTCTCGGGGCGGCACCCGCACCCCCGCCGAACTGCTGGAACTGGTCGGCCTCTCCCCCGACCGCACCCTGCGCAGCTACCCGCACGAGCTCTCCGGCGGCCAGCGCCAGCGCGTCCTGATCGCCATGGCCCTCTCCCGCAGCCCGCGCCTGCTCATCGCGGACGAGCCGACCACCGCGCTCGACGTCACCGTGCAGGCCCAGGTGGTCGAGCTGCTGGTCCGGCTCCGGGACGAACTGGGCTTCGCGATGGTCCTCGTCTCCCACGACCTGGCCCTGGTCGGCGACCTCGCCCACCGCGTCGCGGTGATGTACGCCGGTCAGGTCGCCGAGGCCGGCGGCACCCGCTCCCTGCTGACCGACCCCGCCCACCACTACAGCCGGGGCCTGCTCGGCTCGGTCGTCTCGCTGGAGTCCGGCGCCGAGCGGCTGCACCAGATCCGCGGCGTGGTACCCGCGCCCAGGGCGTTCGGGCCCGGCTGCCGCTTCGCCTCGCGCTGCGCCGCCGCCACCGAACTGTGCGCCACCACCCCGCCCGTCCCGGCCACCCGGGCGGGGGCACGGGACCACCACGTCGCCTGCCACCACCCGGCGACCGCCCATCCGCAGACCGAGCGACTGGAGAACGCCCGATGACCGCACCGCAGGACCCCGCGAACGCTCCCCTGGTCCGCCTGGACGGTGTCCACGTACGCCACCGGGCGCGCGGCGGTGGCCTGTTCCGCCGGGACGCGGTGCACGCGCTGACCGATGTCTCCCTGGAGATCCGGCGGGGCGAGATCCTCGGCCTGGTCGGCGAGTCGGGGTGCGGCAAGTCGACCCTGGCGCGGGTCGTCACCGGCCTCCAGCGGCCGACCGAGGGCACGGTCTCCTTCCAGGGCACGGACCTGTGGAGCATGAGCCCGGCCGGGCGGCGCGAACGGTTCGGCCCGGCCGTCGGCGTGGTCTTCCAGGACCCCTCCACGGCGCTCAACCCGCGCCTCTCTGTCCGCCGTATCGTCCGCGACCCGCTGGACGTGCACCGGCAGGGCACCCCGGAGCAGCGCGAGGCGCGAGTCAGGGAACTCCTCGACCTCGTGGGCCTGCCGGGCCACACGCTGGAGGCGCTGCCCGGGCAGCTCTCCGGCGGCCAGCGCCAGCGGGTGGCCATCGCCCGCGCCCTGGCGCTGGACCCGGAACTGATCGTCGCCGACGAACCCACCAGCGCCCTGGACGTGTCGGTACGCGCCCAGATCCTCAACCTCCTGGTGGACCTGCGCGCCCGCCTCGGCCTGGCCATGGTCTTCATCTCCCACGACGTCCAGACCGTCCGCTACCTCGCCGACCGCATCGCCGTGCTCTACCTGGGCCGCGTCGTCGAGGAGGGAGCCGCCTCCCAGGTCTCCGGCGATTCCCGCCACCCGTACACGGAAGCCCTGCTCTCCGCCACCCCGAGCCTGCTGGAGCGGCCCGAACGGATCGTGCTGCACGGACCGGTACCGTCCGCGACCAACCCGCCCTCGGGCTGCCCGTTCCGGACGCGGTGCTGGAAGGCGGACGACACCTGCGCCACCGCCTTCCCGGCCGCCACCGAGGACGCGTGGGGACACCGGTGGCACTGCGTCCACCCGCAGCCGGCCACCGCGACGGCGACTTCGGCCGTGTCCTGACAGACGTCGCCTCCCCCCACCGGCCGACCGGGTCGGGGGGGAGGTGACTCCCCGACACCCCCCTCGTCGCCCTGGGCGACGAGGCGCCGAGCAGGCGGGCCTGCTCACACGTGTACCGCTACCGCCGTAGGCTCGACCCTCACTTCCGCACGCCTCACACGGGCCGGTCCGCCGGGACGCTGGTGCCCGCAGGGCGGGGTGAGTGCCAGACGCGCTCGACGGCATCGCCTGTCAGGACGGCCTCCGGAGTCCCGGCCGCGACCAGCCGCCCTTCCTGGAGCAGCAGGACGCACTTTGCCTGCCTCGCCGCGTCGAGGTCGTGGGTCGCCTGCACGACGGTGGCCCCCTCCGCGACGGCCTCGGCGAGCACGTCGGTGATCAACTGTCGTGCGGCCAGGTCGAGCCCGGTGGTCGGCTCGTCCAGCAGCAGCAACTCCGCCTCTTGGGCGAGCCCTTGGGCGACCAGGGCACGCTGGCGCTGTCCGCCGGAGAGTTCACCCAGCTGCCGTCCGGCGAGGTCGGCGATGCCGAGGCGCTCCATGCTCGTCTCCACCACCTGACGGTCGGCGCGGGAGAGCCTGCGCCACGGGCCGCGCCGCGCCCACCTGCCCATCGCCACCGCGTCGCGCACCGTGAGCGGCAGCACGTCGGCCACCCTGCTCCGCTGGACGACGAAGGCCGGGCGCCCGTCGGTGCGGTGCGCCACCTCGCCCGCCGCCACCGGGATCACCCCGGCGATCACGCCGAGCAGCGTCGATTTGCCCGAGCCGTTGGGGCCGACCAGCGCGGTCGTCGCGAACGCCGGTACGCGCGCGCTCAGTCGGCGCAGCACGGGCCGTCCCGCGTAACCGGCCGAGACCTCGTCGAGTGCCACCTGCCACCGCATCCGCAGGGCCTCCCTCTCGTTGATTGTGATGATAATCGTTTTCATTGTAGGGTCCCGCTCCATGGAATGGTTGACGGCCCCCTTCGAGGTGGCCTTCGTGCAACGGGCCTTGTGGGGCGGGGTGCTCGTCTCGCTGGTCTGCGCCCTGGCCGGCACCTGGGTGGTGCTGCGCGGCATGGCGTTCTTCGGGGACGCGATGTCGCACGGGCTGCTGCCCGGCATCGCGCTCGCCTCGCTGGCAGGCGGCAGTCTGGTGGTCGGCGCCTGCGTCAGTGCCGCGGTGATGACCCTGGGTGTCCACGCGCTGCGGCGCTCACCGCGGCTCTCCCAGGACACCGGGATCGGCGTGCTCTTCGTCGGCATGCTGTCGCTGGGCGTGATCATCGTCTCGCGGTCGCAGTCGTTCGCCGTCGACCTGACGGGGTTCCTCTTCGGGGACGTGCTCGCGGTACGGCCGCAGGACCTGGCCTACCTCGGGGTGGCGCTGGGCGTCGCCCTGGCCGTCTCCGTGCTCGGGTACCGGCCCTTCGTCGCCCTCGCCTTCGACGAACGCAAGGCGGCCACGCTGGGGATGCGGCCTCGCCTGGCCCACGCGGTCCTGCTCGGCCTGCTCGCGCTGGCCGTGGTGGCCTCGTTCCACATCGTGGGGACCCTGCTCGTCTTCGGGCTGCTCATCGCGCCGCCGGCCGCCGTCCTGCCCTGGGCGCGCGGGATACCGGTGATCATGGCCGGCGCCGCCTGCCTGGGCGCGCTCGCCACCTTCCTGGGCCTCCTCCTCTCCTGGCACCTGCACACCGCCGCGGGGGCGACGATCGCGGCCACCGCGGTCCTCCAGTTCCTCGTCTCCGTCCTGGCCTCCGGCGCCCTGGCCCGGTGGCGCGGACGGACCGCCCACCGGCTCGACGCCCCCGACCCGCACACGGAATACGGACATCCGGCATGACACGTACCAAGACCAGAACCACCGCGGCCCTCTGCGCCGCGCTCGTCGGCTCGGCCCTGCTCGCGGGGTGCGGGAGCGGCGGTGACGAGCGGCCCGACGCGGCGCCGAGCAGCTCCGGCGTCCCGCACGGCTACGTCGAAGGGGCCGAGGAGCAGGCCGAGCAGCAGTCCCGGCTGGTGCTGGCCGACGCCGGCAGCGGCGCGGTCCACGTCCTCGACCTGATCACCGGCGAGGTCACGAAGCTGAAGCGCGGCGCGAAGGCGCGGGCGCTCCACACCGACGGCCGCTTCGCCTACCTGGACACCCCGGACGGCACCCGCGTCCTCGACAGCGGCTCCTGGACGGTGGACCACGGGGACCACGTCCACTACTACCGGGCCGACATCCGCGAGGTAGGGACGATCGAGGGCACGGCGCCCGAGCACGTCCACGCCGATCAGGCGCTCACCGCCTTCTCCCCGGCCGAGGGCACCACCCGGCTGTTCGACCGCGAGAAGCTCGAAGGCGGCTCGGTCGGCCGCGCCCGCACCCTGGACAGCGCCGCAACGGGGCCCGTCGTCCCGTACGCGGAGCATCTGGTGACGGCGGGAGCCGGGGCGGACCGGGACCGGGTGCGGGTGCTCGACCGCGAGGGCGCCGAGGTCGCCTCGCTCGACGAGCCGTGCGCGGAGGTGCGCGGCGAGGCGGTCACGCGCCGGGGCGTCGTCCTCGGCTGCGCGGACGGCGCGCTCCTCGTGCGCGAGGAGAAGGGGAAGTTCAGCGCCGAGAAGATCGCCTACGAGGGTGAGGTGGACGCCCGGGACCGCGCGACCGGCTTCCGTCACCGGGCCGGCAGTGCCACGCTCGTCAGCCCGTCCGGTGAGGATGCCGTCTGGGTGCTCGATGTCACCGACCGCTCCTGGACCCGGATCGAGACCGGCCCGCTCGCCGCCGCCAACACGGCCGGCGAGGGTGCCGACCTGCTGGCCCTGGGCAAGGACGGGGCCCTCACCGCCTGGGACATCGACTCCGGGAAGCAGACCGCCCGCAAGAAGCTGCTGGCCGGGCGGGCGACGGGCTCCGCCACGATCGAGGTCGACACCGGCCGCGCCTACGTCAACGACCCCGGGGCGCGAAAGGTCTACGAGATCGACTACAACGACCGCCTCCGGCTGGCCCGCGCCTTCCCGCTCTCCCTCACTCCGACGCACATGGTGGAGACCGGCCGATGACCGCCACCCGCCGGGCCGGAAACGTGTCCCCGCTCCTCGTCCTTCCCCTTCTCCTCTGCCTGCTCGCCGCGGTGACCGGCTGCACCGCACAGCAGCAGCACCGGCCGAGCGTGGTCGTCACCACCAACATCCTCGGCGACCTCACCCGCAACGTCGTCGGGGACGAGGCGGAGGTGACGGTGCTGATGCAGCCCGGCGCCGACCCGCACTCCTTCGGCGTCTCGGCGCCCCAGGCCGCCGCCATGGAACAGGCCGACCTCCTCGTCCACAACGGCCTGGGGCTGGAGGAGAACGTCCTGCGCCATGTGGAGGCCGCCCGCGACTCCGGCGTACCCACGCTGGCGGTCGGGGAGTCGGTCGACCCGATGACCTACACAGGGGGCGAGTCGGCCGGCCAACCCGACCCGCACTTCTGGACCGACCCGGTGCGCGTCCGCGAGGCCGTACGTCTCCTCAGCGACCGCGTCGTCCGGCACGTGGAGGGCGTCGACGCCGCCGCGGTGGAGAAGAACGCCGAACGGTACGGCGAGGAGCTGGACGGGTTGCACGACGCGATGCGGGACGCCTTCGGCTCCGTACCCGCTGATCGGCGCCGCCTCGTGACCAACCACCACGTCTTCGGGTACCTGGCGGACCGTTACGGATTCCGGGTCGTCGGCGCCGTCATCCCGAGCGGGACGACGCTCGCCTCCCCCAGCGCCTCGGACCTCGACTCGCTCGCCACAGCCGTCAAGAAGGCCGGGGTTCGGGCGATCTTCGCCGACTCCTCCCAGCCGGACCGCCTGGCGCAGGTGCTGAAGCGCGAGAGCGGGATCGACGTGGACGTGGTGCCGCTCTTCTCCGAATCCCTGACACCGAAGGGCCAGGGCGCCGCCACCTACCTGCAGATGATGCGCGCCAACACCGAGGCGATCACCGAGGGCCTGACCTCCCGCTGAACTCGCCGTCGCCGCACACGGCGACGGCTCCCTGAAAGGAACCGAGGAAGACCATGAAGAACGCAGTACGCCCCCGGGCGGCCGCCGCTGCCGCCGCGCTGCTCGCCGCCTCCGCCCTGCTCACCGCGTGCGGCGGCGACACCACTCAGCCCGCGGCCGACAAGGCGCGGGACACGGCGGACGCCTCGGCCGAGCCGGTCAAGGACCCGGTCGTGGCCACCTACGACGGCGGCCTGTACGTCCTGGACGGCGCCACGCTCAAGGTCGCCGAGGACATACCCCTCAAGGGGTTCAACCGCGTCAACCCGGCCGGCGACGACCGCCACGTGATGGTCTCCACGTCCACCGGCTTCCGCGTGATGGACGCGGTGGGCGGGAAGCTGACCGACGTCGAGTTCGAGGGCAGCAAGCCCGGCCACGTCGTCCGGCACGCGGGGAAGACCATCCTCTTCTCCGACGGCACCGGCGAGGTCACGATCTTCGACCCGGCCCAGCTCGGCGACGGGAAGCCGAAGAGCGAGACGTACAGCTCCGACGCGCCGCACCACGGCGTCGCGATCCAGCTGGCCGACGGCGAACTGGTGACGACCCTCGGTACGGAGGAGAAGCGCACCGGCATCAAGGTCCTGGACAAGGACCGTAAGGAGATCACGCGCAACGAGAAGTGCCCGGAGGTGCACGGGGAGGCCGCCGCGAAGGACGAGACGGTCGTCGTCGGCTGTGAGGACGGCGTCCTCGTCTACCGGGACGGCGCCATCAAGAAGGTCGAGAGCCCCACCGAGTACGGCAGGATCGGCAACCAGGCCGGCTCCCCCGAGTCGGCGGTCGTCCTCGGCGACTACAAGCAGGACCCCGACGCCGAGCTGGAGCGCCCCGAGAAGATCTCCCTGATCGACACGGAGAGCGGCACGATGCGCCTGGTCGACCTGGGGACCAGCTACACCTTCCGCTCGCTGGCCCGCGGCCCGCACGGGGAGGCCCTCGTTCTCGGGACGGACGGCGCGATCCACGTCGTCGACCCCGAAACCGGCAAGGTCGAGCGGAAGATCTCCGTGCTCGACGCGTGGCAGGAGCCGCTGGACTGGCAGCAGCCCCGCCCGGCCCTCTTCGTCCGCGACCACACGGCGTACGTCTCGGACCCGGCCCGGAAGAAGCTGGTGGCCGTCGACATCGAGAGCGGGAAGAAGCTGGCCTCCACCGAACTGGAGCAGGCCCCCAACGAGGTGAGCGGCGTCGACGCGCACTGACGCGCCGGCCCCGGCTACCGTCCGACCCGCGCGACCGCGCCCGTCTCCAGGGCCGTCCAGAGCGCACCGTCCGGGCCCACGGCGATGCCGTGCGGCTCGGACGACGGCGTCGGCAGGCCGTACTCGGTGATCTCACCGCCGGCGGTGACGCGGCCGACGCGGTTGGCGCCCCATTCGGTGAACCAGCACTCCCCCGCCGTGGCCGCGACGATGGCGTGCGGCCTGGCGGCGGGGTCCGGCAGCGGGAACTCCTGGATCGCGCCGTCCAACGAGATCCTGCCGATCCGGCCCGCCGCGATCTCGACGAACCAGAGCGCGGTGCCGTCACCGGTGATGCCTACAGGGGCGGCGCCGGGGGTGGGCAGGGGGTAGGTCGTGACGTCCCCGGAGGTGGTGATGCGGCCGACGGCGTTGGCCTGGTTGAGGGTGAACCACAGGGCGCCGTCGGGCCCGGCGGTGATCGCGGAGGGAAGGGCGGCCGGGCCACCGGCGCCGGGGAGACGGTACTCGGTCACCTCCCCCTCCACGGTGACGCGCCCGATGCGGTCGGTCTGCATCTGCGTGAACCACAACGCGCCGTCGGGCCCCGCCGTGATGCCGAACGGGCCGCTGTCCGGCGTCGGTACGGGGAAGGAGCTGGTCTCCCCGTCGACGGTGACGCGGCCGATCCGGTGGTCACCGTAGCGGGTGAACCAGAGGGCGCCGTCGGGTCCGGGAGTGATCACCGTGGGGCGGCACCCGGACGAGTCCAGCGGGTAGGTGGTGAGGCCGCCGTCGAGGGTGAACCGGGCGATGCGGCCGCTGCGCACGAAGGTGAGCCAGAGCGCGCCGTCGGGTCCGGTGGTGATGCCGTAGGGCCCGTCCTGCCCTTCCGCCACGGCGATCTCGGTGACTGCCGGGCTGTCGGCTGGCTGCACAGTGACTCCTCATCACGGGGGTACGACTTCGTGGGTAGGACCTCCACCCTGCCCGGCCCTGCTCTCCGCAGAACCTTGGGGGGCCGTCAGCCGACGAGGTGGACGAGGAACAGGAGGAGGACGAGCGCCCCGAGCGCGGCCGCCGCGAGCTGTGCGGTGCGCTTGCACGAGGGCAGCACCAGGACGTGCGGCCCGCCGGACGGCACGGGAAGCACGAAGTAGAGCCGGTGCGGGTGCTCAGCGACGACGACCCGGGCGATCCGCGTGGTCCGCACGGTGACGGTCCGGGCGATCTCACCGTCGTTGCCCCGGAGCAACTCCTTCAGGTCCGGGGCGAACTCCTGGTGGAGGCGGGCGGGCAGGGGCTCGTCGTCGGACAGGCGGACTGGGGTCCATTCCCCGTGTTCCCGGGCCTGTTGCCGCGCCAAGTACGGGACTCCGGACTTCGGCAGCCGGACCGGGGTGACGGTGGGTCTCCTCGTGATGATGCCTTCCTGCCACTCCACGGTCGTGCCGGTGCCCGCGCAGCGGCGGTGCTCCACCGTGCCGTCTCCGGCGCAGTCGGGGCAGGGCCGGGTCTCGGCGCCCTGGCAGACGGGGCACCGGAGGCGGCCACGCCCGTGGCATCCGGGGCAGGCGGCGCGCCGGGCACCGCACTCCCGGCACTGCACCCGGTCGCCGTCCTCCCGCTCGGCCGTTCCGGCGGCGGGGCTGCCGGTTCCGTCGCAGCGCAGGCAGCTCTCGACGCCCCCGCACGCGTCGCATGGGCGGAACGGCTCGCAGGGGATGCCTCCCGCGCCCCTGCAACGTGGGCACGCGACCTGACCGTTGCCGCATTCGCAGGTACGGTGGTCCGCCGAGCCCTTCCGCACCAGCCTCCAGGTGCGCTCGCGCCCCGGGTCTCCGGGCGGCGGCAGAGGGTGAAGGCCGATCGTCGTCTCGTATTCCGGCCGGCCGGAGAGATCGAGGGGCCCTGCGTGAAGGCGCCTCTCCTCCCGGCGGTCCTCGACGCACCGCACGATCTCTCCCTCCAGCAGCGGATGCCAGGTGAGGTCCGCATCGCCCGGGGCCGCCACCGCCGAGGTCTCACCGCGCCTCTCGATCTCCTCCCGTACGGCCCGGAGCACGTCGTCGTCGCTCAGCATCCCGCTCCCCCAGCGCTTCCCGCGCGGCCGCGCGCCTCCGACAGGTGAACAGGACCGTACGCGCACGCCGGCGGCTCCGCGGCCGATTCCGGGGAAGGGCCACCGGAACGTGCGCGTCCGGGCGTCAGCCCACCAGCTCCGGCGCCCGCAGCAGCTCCGGCGGGACGCCCCAGGCGTCGACCAGATCGAGGGCAAGGGGGCGGATCTTGCGGCAGAGGTCGTTCACCTCGCGGGTGATGGCCTTGGAGCGCTGGCCGGTGAGGCGCCCGTGTTCCATGAACCAGGCGCGGTCCCCCTCGATCACGGACAGGGCGAACAGGTCACAGAGCAGCCCCAGCGCGACCTTCTCGCCGCCCTCGGGCAGTTCGCGCACCTTCGCCACGAACGCCTCCAGCACCAGCCGCTCGACATGGGCGTGGGCGAGGGCGATGACGTGGTCCTGCACCTGGGAGAAGACGGCGCCCGGATCGCGCTTCTGGTCGACGCCGCGCTTGAGGCGCCGGGCCACACCGGCGAGCATGTGCTCCTCGCGGTAGCGGACCATGGCGAGCTGGTACTCGGAGTCGAGCAGCCCGGCCTCCTGGTCCCACGCGTCACCGCCGGGGAGCAGGTCGCGGACGCGTTCCAGCAGCTTGTGGGCGGAGGTCTTCTCCAGGAGCGTCTCGACGGCGAGGCCGGTGACGTGCCGGACCGTGCCGAGCTGGTCCAGGTCCTCGAACTCGCTGGCGTAGTCGGTGAGCAGGCCCTTGGCGACGAGTTGCAGCAGGACGTGGTTGTCGCCCTCGAAGGTGGTGAAGATGTCGCTGTCGCTCTTGAGGGCGGCGAAGCGGTTGACGCTGAGGTACCCGGCGCCGCCGCACGCCTCGCGGCACTCCTGGATCGTGCGGGTGGCGTGCCAGGTGGTGAGCGCCTTGGTGCCCGCGGCCCGCGCCTCCAGCTCGCGCCGCGCCTGGGCGTCGGTCTCGATGCCGGAGAAGACCTCGTGGAGCCGGGTGCGGACGACGTCCTGCGCGAAGTGCAGCGCGTACGTCCGGGCGATGAGCGGCAGCAGCCGGCGCTGGTGCAGGCCGTAGTCGAGGAGGAGCTGCTCCTGTTCGCCGGGGGCCGGCTCGAACTGGCGGCGTCTGGTCGCGTACCGGGTGGCGACGGTCAGGGCGACCTTGGCGGCGTTGACGGCGGCGCCGCCGACGCTGACCCGGCCCTGGACCAGGGTGCCGAGCATGGTGAAGAAGCGGCGGTTGGGGTTGTCGATCGGGCTCTCGTAGACGCCTTCGGGGGTGACGTCGGCGAAGCGGTTGAGCAGGGCCTCGCGCGGGACGCGGACGCCGTCGAAGTGGAGGCGGCCGTTGTCGACGCCGTTGAGCCCCATCTTGCGGCCGTCGTCCTCGATGCGGACGCCGGGCGCCGGCTCGCCCCCGGCCCGGATGGGCACCACGAAGGCGTGCACCCCCTCGGAGGCGCCGTCGACCTCCAGCTGGGCGAAGACCACGGCCACCTCACCGTGGCGGGCCGCGTTGCCGATGTAGTCCTTACGGGCCTGCTCGTCGGGGGTGGTGAGGACGAACTCCTGGCTCTGGGCGTCGTACCGCGCGACGGTGCCGAGTCTCTGGACGTTGGAGCCGTGCCCGGTCTCCGTCATCGCGAAGCAGCCCATCAGCTTCCCGGTGATCAGGTCGGGGAGGTAGGCGTCGTGGTGGCGTTCGGTGCCCAGTTGCAGGATCGCCCCGCCGAAGAGCCCGAACTGCACGCCGACCTTCACCAGCACCGAGAGGTCGCCGAAGGCCAGGGTCTCGAAGGCGGCGATCGACGCCCCGACGTCCCCTCCCCCGCCGTACTCGCGCGGGAACCCCATGCCGGTCTGGCCCGTCGCCGCCATCTCGACCACCAGCTCGCGCACCCGCTCGCGGTAGGCGTCCAGGCTCAGCTCGTCGGCCTCGTCGAGAATCGAGGCGTACGTCTTCAGGTTGCTGCGGACGAGCTCGCGGATCTCGGCGTACTCGCCGTCGAGCAGGGCCGCGAGGGCGGGGACGTCGATCTCGGGCTGCGTGTACCCGCTCGCCTCGGTGGACGCTTCGTCGGTGACCATGACACTCCGCTACCCCGCGCGGCCCCGGTCAAGCGAGGCTGATCGGGCGACCCGGTGCCGGGTTGCCCTGGCGGGAGAAGGTGGACCTGGACCTCGCCGAAATCCTGACCGGCGCTGGTCAGCACCTTCTCCACCACCGTGAGCCGCCGGACGGGCACGTCCAGTTGCGCTTCGTCGCACCAGTCGTGCCTTGCCTGCCCTTAGCCGGTACGCGGCCCGGAACGCCTCCGCCTCCCCGTTCCCGTGGTCCGTCCGTCGTCGGCTGCCCCTCCTCGGCCCCGCTCCCGGCGCTACCTGGCGGCCCATACGGCCCGGAGCCGCCTTTCGCCCGAGTATGCCGAGGAGGGGCCGTGGCGAGTGGGGCCAGGCAGCGGACCGCGGAAGCTCTGACGGAGACCGGCAGGGACGACCGGGAGACGGCGCTGCTGGTCCTGGAACTGGCGGTGGGCTGGGCCGCCGGCGCACTGGGCGACGGCGCGCCGGGCGCCGGGGACGACGGGCGCCGGGGACGACGGGGCCGAGGCCCTGGTGGTGCTGTCGGCCCTGGACGACGCGCTGACCGAGGTTCCCGCGCTCGCCGCGGCGCTGCCCGTACTGCTGGAGTCGGCGCGGGCGGGCGGGCAGCTGCGCCGGAGCGCCCGGGAGCTGACGGCCGAACTCGCCGCGCTGGCGCAGCGGGTGGCGGCCGAGCGCGCGCGGTTGGACGGGGCGAGGCCGGGTTCCGCCACGCGGGCGGGGAGCGCGAATGCCGAGGAGATACGCGCCTCTTCGGGCACGGAAGCCCTGCGGGGCGGGTCGATGAGGAGCGCGCGGATGCCGGCGCGGGTGGCCTCGAAGCGATGGGCGTGCGGCAGCTGTTCGACACGGGCGTCACCTCCTTCGAGGCCGCATGGCGCAAACCCCACCCGGTGGTCTACCGGGCCGCTTTGCGGGAACTTGGCGCCGACGTGCCCGGCAGCAGTTCGGCGTCCTGGGTGTTGCTCACGACAGCGAGCCGGTAGTCGGCGGCCGGCCCGGTCAACAGCTCCCCGACGCCCGGCCGGTGGCGCACACCCTCGTTCCACTCGGCCAGGTAGCTCCGCACCGGCAGGCCGGTCTCGGCGCGGTCGAATGCGCGCCACAGCACACCTCCCGCAGAAAGGCGGTCCCGAGGTCGGTCATCGGGTACTCGCGGTCGTCGACGGCGCTGAGCCGGCCGAAGTGCGCCGTCGTCCGGGACCCCGGGGTACCGCACCCCGGACGCCGGCCCGGTTGCGGCCAGGAGACGACCGGACGCCCGGCCGGTCCGCCGACGCACCGCGCCGCCTACCCCGCCACTCCGCCGATACGTGATTATCTCTCCTTTTGCCAGGACAGGGACCGGCCAGGGCGTCGCGGGCACGGCGGAAGAGCAGGGCGGCGCAGTCGGGCCGGCGACAGGAGGAAGCGGACGGGTGACGCGGGAATCGCCGGACGAAGCCGGCGGCGGGTCGGCCGAGGTGCCGTACATGTCGCTGCTCAATCTGCCGCTCAGTTCCGATCTGGACCGGATCGGCGAGCAGATGCACGCCCTGGCCCAGGCTCAGCTCCGGTTGCAGGGTCTGCTGGAAGCCGTGCTCAGCATCACCGGCGAGCTGGAACTGCCCGCCGTGCTGCGGCGCATCGTGCGGACGGCGATGGATCTGTCCGGTGCCCGGTACGGGGCGCTGGGGGTACTCGACGAGGAGGGCGAGTTCCTCGCCGAGTTCATCCCGCTGGGGCTCGGCTCGCAGGAGCTGGCGAACCTGTCCGGGGTGGAGCTGCCGCGCGGCCGGGGCCTCCTCGGCCACCTCATCCACCATCCCGACGAGCCGCTGCGGGTCGCCGAGATGGCAGCCCATCCGGAGTACGTCGGCTTCCCCTCCGGCCACCCGCCGATGCGCTCGCTCCTCGGCGTCGCGATCTCGGTCCGGGACCGGGTCTACGGCAACATCTACCTCTGCGACCGGGAGGACGGCCTCCCCTTCGACAGCCATGACGAGGGCGTGATCCTGGCGCTGGCCGGCACGGCGGGGGTCGCGATCGAGAACGCGCGGCTGTACCAGCAGGAACGCACCAGCGCCGAGCAGTTCCAGCGGCTGCTGCTGCCGCGCCTGCTGGACGTGAGGCCCTTCGAGGCGCGCACCATCTACCGTCCGGCCGCCTCGCCGGGCCATCTGGGTGGCGACTGGTACGACGCGGTCAAGCTGCCCGACGGCTCCTGCACCGCCATCATCGGCGACGTCGTCGGCCACGACCTGAACGCCGCGGCGGTCATGTCCCAGATCCGCGGCATGCTCAGGGCCCTGTCCTTCGGCGAGGCCACGGCACCGGCCCACGCCCTCGCCGAGCTAGACCGGATCGCCCACATGACGGACGAGCGGTTCTTCACCACCGCCTGTGTGGCGCGCATCGAACCCGACGGGCGGGGGAGCTGGACGCTCCGCTGGTCCAACGCGGGCCATCCGCCGCCCCTGCTCGTCCTCCCGGACGCCACCACGCGCTACCTGGACGCCGAGCCGGGGCTGCCGCTCGGCGTCGACCTGACCGCCCCGCGCCCCGACCACACCCGCACACTGCCTGGCGGAAGCACCCTCGTCTTCTACACCGACGGGCTGGTGGAACGCCGCGACGAACCCCTCGACCAGGGCCTGGCGGCACTGGCCGCGACCGCCGCCCGCCATGCCGAGGGCTCCCTCGACGAGCTCCGCGAGGCCCTCGTCGCCGACCAGCCGGGCGACGGCCACGACGACATGGCGGTCCTCATCGTCCGCACGCCGGATTCACTCCACGCTTGAAGCGAACCGGGTCGCGGTCCGGGTCTCACCCCCCGCGCCAAGGAGCTGTGCCTTGCCCACCCTCGTCGCCGAGCTGGCCGGCACCGGCGTCACCGACGAGGGCTCCGCGCCGTCGCGGAGCGGGAGGATCGACGTACTGGTGTTCTCGCCGCACGCGGGCCTGACCATGACCGCGCCCCAGGACGTCACGCTCGACATCCCGCGCCCGCAGATCGACAGCCTGCTGTACGGTGCCGTCGCCGCTGTCCAGGCCGTCGCGCACCCGACGAGATCGCCCTCGACCACTGGCACCCGCACACCGCCCGCGAACAGGCCGACCACGGCACCGGCGCCTGAAGGGGACTGCGCGCCGGCGAGGCGCCAGGTACTTTGCGTCGCCAGAGGCGAACTTTGAACACTCTGGTGACGAAGTATGGACGGCGCCGAGGGAAGCCTCCTACTGTTCTCGGCGCGGCCACCCGCCCGGAGTCCCGTCCGGGTGCGCCGCTGCCCCACTCGCACGCGCAAGAGCACGAGCCGCACGTTCACCCCCGGGCGCCGGGTGGCCCCACCCACCGCCGCGACGTGCCCCTCGCCGCGAGGGGCCAGGAGGAAACATGCTCTTACGGCCGTACCACCGCCGCCGCAGACATCTCACCGGCCTGCTGGTCTCCGCCCTCCTCGCCGGCACGTTCGCCGCCGTGCCGGCGGCCGCCGCTCCCGGGCCGCGCGACGAGCTCCCGCCGCAGGAACCCGGTGTCACCCTGCGCGTCTTCGATCTCCAGACCCCCCTCGACGAACTGTGCGAGATCAAGGCCGGGCAGACACCCAACGTCGACAAGCTGATGCCGGTGATCGACTGGAGCGCGACGGACGACTTCGGCATAGCGGACCACTTCGTCTCCGAGGTCACCGCCAACCTCACCGTCCCCGAGGACGGCACCTACGACTTCCGGCTGACCAGCGACGACGGTTCGCGGCTGCTGATCGGCGGCGACACTGTCATCGACCACGACGGGCTGCACGGCGCCGAGCCCGAGGACGGCTCCAAGAAGCTGACCGAGGGCCATCACGCCCTGCGGATCGACCACTTCGACCGCACCAACGACCAGCAGCTGACCCTGGAGTGGAAGCCGCCGGGCGCCGAGGGCTTCAGCGTCGTCCCCGACACCGTGCTGAGCACGGACGCCGATGTCGTCCGGGTGACGGCGCCCGGCCGCAAGGAGTGCGAGGGTGCCCTCGACTCGCCCGGTGACGGCCTGCCCCTCGACGGGGTCCACCCGGACTACGCCCTGACCGACCTGCGCCCCGAGGGGTTCAAGCCGCAGGTCAGCGCGATGGACTGGCTGCCGGACGGGCGGCTTGCCGTGTCCACCTGGGGCGGCACCGACAACACCGACGGCGAGGTCTACCTCCTCGACCACGTGCAGGGCGACACCGGGCCCGAGGAGGTGACGGCGAAGAAGGTGGCCGAGGGGCTCAAGGAGCCCATGGGCATCAAGGCGGTCGACGGCAAGCTCTACGTCTCGCAGAAGCACGAACTGACCGAGCTGACCGACACCGACGGCGACGACGTCACCGACGAACAGCGGACGGTCGCGACCTGGCCCTACGGCGGGAACTTCCACGAGTTCGCCTTCGGCCTGCTCTACCAGGACGGCGCGTTCTACCTCAACCTCTCCGTCGCCATCGACTACGGCGGCGCCACCACCGACCCGCAGCCCGCCGAGAACCGCGGCACGACCATCAAGGTCGACAAGGAGACCGGGAAGGTCAGCTACCTCGCGGGCGGTCTGCGCACCCCCAACGGCATCGGCTTCGGCCCCGAGGGTGACCTGTTCGTCCTGGACAACCAGGGTGGCTGGCTGCCCTCCTCGAAGCTGGTCCACATCGAGCAGGACCGCTTCTTCAACCACTACACCAACCCCTCGGGCCCCTTCGACGACCAGCCGGTCACCAAGCCGGTCCTCTGGCTGCCGCAGAACGAGATAGCCAACTCCCCCAGCACGCCCTTGCAGTTGACGGATGGCCGGTTCGCCGGGCAGATGCTGTTCGGTGACGTGACGTACGGCGGCATCCAGCGGGCGTACCTGGAGAAGGTCGACGGCGAGTACCAGGGCGCGGTCTTCCGCCTCACCCAGGGCCTGGAGGCGGGCGTCAACCGGATCAGCATGGGGCCGGACGGCGCCATCTACGCGGGCGGGCTCGGCGCGGGCGGCAACTGGGGCCAGGAGGGCAAGCTCACCTACGGCCTCCAGAAGCTCACGCCCAGCGGTGACAAGGCCTTCGACATGCTGGCGATGCGCGCGAAGCCGGGCGGTTTCGAGGTCGAGTACACCGAGCCGCTCTCCGAGGAGACGGCCGCCAACCTCGCCGAGAGCTACCAGATCGAGCAGTGGGCGTACGCGCCGACCGCCGACTACGGCGGGCCGAAGATCGACGAGGAGACCCTGTCGGTCAGCGAGGCCACGCTCTCCGAGGACGGCAGGACGGTCACCCTCTCCGTCCCCGGCCTCAAGGCCAACCGCGTCGTCCACCTCCGCTCGCCGCGCCCCTTCAGCTCCGCCGAGGGCACCGAGCTGTGGAGCACCGAGGCGTGGTACACCCTCAACTCCCTGCCGGGCGACCAGCCTCAGGCCACGCTGTACGAGGCCGAGGAGGCGACCCTCACCGGCGGGGCGGGCGTCGACACCGAGCACGCGGGCTACTCCGGCGGCGGCTTCGTCGACAACTTCGGCGAGCAGGGCGCGGCGGTCGCCTTCGACGTGACGGCTCCGAAGGAGGGCACGTACGACGTGGGGCTGCGCTACTCCAACGGGCCGGACCCGGCGCCGGGCACCAAGACGGTGAGCCTCCACGTCAACGGCGAGAAGGTGCGGCAGGCGGAACTGGCCTCCACCACCGACTGGAAGACCTGGAGAACCGCGACGGAGAAGGTGGAGCTGCGCGAGGGCCGTAACACCGTGACCTACTCCTACGACGACGGCGACAGCGGCCATGTGAACCTGGACATGATCGCCGTCCACCCGGAGGGCGCCCGCATCCCGCTCTTCGACGGGACGGACCAGGCGGCCTGGCAGCATCCGGACGGTCGCACGCCCGAATGGCCGGTGAGCGGCGAGGAGATGGAGATCGCCGGCGGGGACCTCCGCACCAAGCAGGGGTTCCAGGACTTCCGCGCACACGTCGAGTTCTGGCTTCCGGAGCTCCCGCCGGACGTGACCGGCCAGGACCGCGCCAACAGCGGCGTGTACCTCCAGGAACGCTACGAGGTGCAGATCCTGGACTCCTACGGCGACACCACGCTCGCCGACGACGAGGCCGGGGCGATCTACACCAAGAAGGCGCCGGACGTGAACGCCGCCACGGCGCCGGAGACCTGGCAGACGTACGACATCACCTTCCGGGCCGCCCGGTACGACGCCTCGGGCGAGAAGACCGAGGACGCGAGGATCACGGTGGTGTGGAACGGCGTCACCGTCCACGACGACGTGGCGGTGGACGGTCCGACCGGCGGCGGCGCCGCCGAGGACCCGACGGCCGGGGCGATCCGCCTCCAGGACCACGGCAGCAAGATCCGCTACCGGAACGTCTGGGTGGAGCCGCTCACCTAGGCCGGTCCCGGACGCCCGGTTCCGGGGTGGCGGGCGCACGCCGCCGCCCCGGGACCGGTGTTCCTACCGGCCCGCGCCCACCGGCGCGGTACCGGCCTGCTGCCGCAGGGTCCCCAGCGTGGCGAGGGTGGCCACGGAGGGGCCGCGCACCGCGCCCGCGATCTCCCGTACCGTCCGGCGCAGCCCCTCCTCCAGGCCGGCCATGGTCCGGCGGGCCTGCGGGGTGTCGACGTGGATGACGTTCATGTGCAGCCCCTCGTCGTCGCGCTGGAACCAGAGGCAGGCGCCGTTGGCGCGGGAGGACCAGACGTGGGTGGTGGGCCGCCAGACGTCGTGGTGGGCAGCGCCGGGGCTGCGGCGCATGTCGATGTAGGAGAAGAAGTTCACCGGGTACGGCCAGGAGGTGGCGGCGAAGTGCTCGGGGGCGAGCAGTTCCCAGGCCCGGACGAAGGGCACGTCGACGTGGCGGATCATCTCCGCGAAGGCGCCCCTCACCTCGGCGAGCAGCTCGGGCAGCTCCGCGCCGGGCCGGACCGGGAACTCGATGGGCATGGTGTTGACGAACCAGCCGACGGCGTGCCGCCAGGGTCCGTCGCCCCGTTCGCTGACGGGCATCAGCGCCCGGTAGACCTCGGGTCCCCCGGCCTCGCGCAGGGACCGGGCGAGCGCGGCCATCACGCCCATGAAGGGCTTGCCGCCGGCGTCCCGGCACTCCTGGTCGAAGGCGCCGGCTTCCCCGGCGTCCAGCAGCGTGCACGCCTCGTTGACGATCGGGTACATCCGGCCCGGCTCCACGCCGAGGTCCAGCGGGAAGGGCGGGAAGAACGCCCCGGCCCGCTCGGTGTACGAGCGCCAGTGGTCCAGCCGCGCGTCCTCGGCGGTCAGGGTCAGGAAGCGGCGGCGCTGGGTGTCCGCGAAGTCCAGGTAGCTGCCGGTGGGCGGCAGTTCCGGCTCGCGGCCGCAGAGGGCGGCGGAGTAGGCGTGGGCGATGTCGTGGACGACGTTGGGCATGGAGACGCCGTCGCAGACGATGTGGTCGAAGGCGAGGTACACCGTGGTGGAGGCGGAGCGGACCACGGCGCCCATCGCGAAGAGGGGCCAGGCCAGCGTGTCGATGGTGGCGCGGAACCGCTCGGCCAGGAAGTCCCGGACCCCCTGGGCAGTGGTGAACTCGCCCAGTTCCGCCGCCTGGAGGGCCAGTCCCTCGGGCGGGTAGGACGCGCAGGAGAGGTCGCCGGCCAGGCGCCGGAAGGCGCACCGCAGCACCTCGTGGCGGCGGACGAAGGAGAGCAGCGCCTGTTCGAGGGCCGCGTGGTCGAGCGGGCCGGGCAGTTCGAAGGTCACCGCGATCCAGGAGGCCACCGGATCGGCCAAGCCCCGGCTCTGCTCGGCGGCGGTGAAGTGCTTGTCCTGGTTGAAGGAGGCCCGCCGGGCGGCGCCGGGCCCGTCGCCCCCGTCCGGCGCGTCCGGCGAGCACAGCCGCCACTCGACCAGCCTGCCGGGGGCCGTATCGAGCGCCTCCAAGGGGAACTGCCGCATATCGGATCGCCTTTCCGCTCAGAGCCGACCCGTGCTCAACGAAGCCGCCCCTGCTACGTCACGCGTGCCTCCTCACCCCGGGAGGTGCCACGGCACCCCTGTCGCAGGTACGTTCGGTCCGGTCCAGCCACGGAGGAGCCCGATGAGGATCACCGACGCCCAGGTCGTCGTCACCAGTCCCGGACGGAACTTCGTCACGCTGAAGGTGACGACCGACGAGGGGCTGACCGGCCTCGGCGACGCCACCCTCAACGGGCGCGAACTGGCCGTCGCCAGTTACCTCTCCGACCACGTCGCCCCGCTGCTGGCCGGGCTGGACCCGCACCGGATCGAGGACACCTGGCAGTACCTGTACCGGGGCGCGTACTGGCGGCGCGGCCCCGTCACGATGGCCGCCGTGGCCGCCGTCGACGTCGCCCTGTGGGACATCAAGGCCCAGGCCGCCGGGCTCCCCCTGTACCAGTTGCTCGGCGGGGCCTGCCGCGACCGGATCGCCACCTACGGGCACGCGAACGGCCGCGACATCCCCGAACTCCTCGACTCCGTCCGCGCCCGGCTGGCGGAGGGGTACCCGGCGGTCCGCGTCCAGACCGGCGTCCCGGGCCTGCGCGCCGTCTACGGCGTCCACACCACCGACGGCGAGGGTGCGGCCGTCGCGCACCAGCGGGCCCGCCCGCTGGTGGAGGACTGGGACACGGAGGCGTACCTGCGTCACCTGCCGGCCGTCTTCGAGGCCGTACGCGCCGAGTTCGGCCCCGGACTGCCGCTCCTGCACGACGCCCACCACCGGCTGACCCCCGTCCAGGCGGCCCGGCTCGGCAAGGACCTGGAGCCGTACCGGCCGTTCTGGCTGGAGGACTGCACCCCGGCGGAGAACCAGGAGGCGCTGCGCCTGGTCCGCCGGCACACCACGACGCCGCTGGCGGTCGGCGAGGTCTTCAACACCGTCCACGACTACCGGGGGCTCGTCACCGAGCAGCTCATCGACTACGCCCGCTCCGCCGTCACCCACTTCGGCGGCGTCACCCCGCTCCGCAAGCTCTTCGACTTCGCCGCCCAGTACCAGGTCAAGGCCGCGATCCACGGGCCCGAGGACATCTCCCCGGTCGGCATGGCGGCCGCCCTCCACCTCGACCTGGCCGTCCACAACTTCGGCATCCAGGAGTACAGCGGCCACACCCCGCTCACCCACGAGGTCTTCCCGCACGCCTACACCTTCTCCGACGGCCACCTCCACCCCGGCGAGACCCCCGGCCTCGGCGTCCGCCTCGACGAGGAACTGGCCGCCGCCCACCCCTACGAGCCGGCCTACCTGCCGGTCAACCGCCTCCAGGACGGCACCCTGCACGACTGGTGAGCCTGGACGGGGGTGACGCCACCGGCCGGGGTCCGTAGGCTCTCGTACCGCGGGGCGGCCGGACGTCGGCGAGCCCCGGAGGAAAGGCGCGAGGTGCGGATGTCCGGGAGTCGGCGGCTGGTCGCGATCAGCGACCTCCACATCGGGTACGAGGAGAACCGTGCGATCCTCGAAGGGCTCCGCCCGGCGGGGGACGGGGACTGGCTGCTGGTCGCCGGTGACATCGGCGAGTTCGTCCACGACGTGGAACGGGCGCTGACCCTGCTCGCCGGCCGCTTCGCCCAGGTGATCTGGACCCCCGGCAACCACGAGCTGTGGACCCCGCGCGACGACACGGTCCAGCTCCGCGGGGAGGCCCGCTACCAGCACCTGGTCGCGCTCTGCCGCCGCCTCGGCGTGGTGACCCCGGAGGACCCGTACCCGGTCTGGCAGGACGAGGACGGCGCCGCCACGCTGATCGTCCCGCTCTTCCTCGGCTACGACTACACCTGGCGCCCGGCCGGGACCCACACCAAGGAGCAGGCCCTCGCCCGTGCGTACGACACCGGGGTGGTCTGCACCGACGAGTTCCTGCTGCACCCGGACCCGCACCCGGGGCGGGACGACTGGTGCCGGGCCCGCGTCGCCCTCACCGCGCGCCGCCTCGACGCCGAGCGCGAGGGCCGGCCGACCGTCCTGGTCAACCACTATCCGCTGGTGCGCGAACCCACCCGCGTCCTGCGCCACCCGGAGTTCGCCCAGTGGTGCGGCACGGAACTGACCGCCGACTGGCACCTGCGGTACGAGGCCGCGGCGATGGTCTACGGCCACCTCCACATTCCCCGGACCACCTGGCACGACGGGGTCCGCTTCGAGGAGGTCTCCGTCGGGTACCCGCGCGAATGGCGGCGCCGCGCGACACCGCCGGGGCACCTGCGGACCATCCTTCCCGCCCCGGCCAGGATGGGGAACTGACATGCTCAAGATGATCCTGCCCGACGGGCTCTCCGTGGTGGAGGCCCGCGCGGACCTCCCGGAGGCCAGGCTGTATCCGGAAGAGGAGGCAGCCGTCGCCCGGGCGGTCCCGAAGCGACGCGCCGAGTACGCCACGGTGCGCCACTGCGCCCGGCTTGCCATGGCTGAACTGGGCCTGGAACCCGCACCGTTGCCCCCCGGGGAGCGCCGGGCCCCCCGGTGGCCGGCCGGAGTGGTGGGCAGCATGACGCACTGCCTCGGCTACCGGGCGGCCGTGGTCGGCCCGGCCTCCCGGTTCAGGTCGGTGGGGGTCGACGCGGAGCCTCACGACACGCTCCCCGAGGGGGTCCTCGGCGTCGTCGCCCGCCCGGCCGAACATGAACAGCACGGCGCGCTGCGCCGCCACAGACCCGGAGTCCACTGGGACCGCCTGCTCTTCAGCGCCAAGGAGAGCGTCTACAAGACCTGGTTCCCGCTGACCGGCCGGTGGCTGGACTTCCAGGAGGCCGAGATCGCCATCGATCCCGGCACCGGGCACGTCGGAACCTTCACCGCCCGGCTCCTGGTCCCCGGCCACACCACCTCCGGGGACCCGCTGACCGGTTTCACGGGCCGGTGGCGGGTGGCGGAGGGCCTGGTCTGCACGGCGATCACGGTGCCGGCACGAGGATCTCGGGAGGTGCACGGCTGAAGACGGCGGGCCCCGGAGAACGCGCGAGGACGGTCCAGGCCAGGACTGGGCGGCCCGGTGGTGGCACGGGCCGCCCGAGTCTGAGCCACCCCGCTCAGCAGCCCGGCCTCCCGCACGCCCCGCCCGCCCCGGCCTCACCGCCGGTGGGGACGTGGGGGTCGCGGTCGGTGAGGCAGTACAGGCTGCCCGCCGGGTCGCGCATGACCGTCCACTCCTTGCCCTCGGCCACGAACCGCGCGCCGAACGCCTCGTGGCGAGCCCGGGCCTCGGCGGGACGCAGCACGGCGAGGTCGAGGTGGGCGCGGGCGGGCTGTTCGTCGTCGAGCCGTTGCACGAGAAAGCGCACCGGCAGTCCGGGCGGGGGCCGGAGCCGGTGGAACTCGGGCTGCCCGGTGAGGACCGGCCGCCAGCCGGTCAGCTCGGCCCAGAAGGCGAGTTCCCGCTCGTGGGCGGCGGGGCCGATGTCGAGGCAGACCTGGTCCAGGCGCTCGTCCGCGACCACGGGTGGCGGTGTCCGCTCCCCCGCCCACGGCACGACGCAGAAGTCGAGCCCGGCGGGTGAGCGCAGCACGCTGAGCCCGGGCTCCTCGAACACCGCCCCGGCGCCGGCCTCCTGGGCGTGCCGTACGAAGGCCGGGACGTCCTCGACGCAGAGGTCGACGTGGGCGCCGCCGGGCCCGTCGGTGACGGTCTGGTGCTTGAAGGACGGGTCGGCACCCCCGGGCGGCAGGAAGGTGACGAACTCCCCGCACTCGCCTCGCGAGGGAGAGAGTGAGCTCCCGGTGACGGCCGCCCAGAAGGTGCGGACGGCCTCCTGACGGGGTCGGGGCCGGTCGGCGAAGGCATAGATCCAGCGGACGGCGGGCGGCGGGGTCATCGGTCCTCCGGGGGTGGTGGCGTGGGGCGGGCAGGGGCGTCTCGATGATCGCGCGCGGCGGCCGGGCGCCTGCGGAGGCGCGGGACGACCGGCCGGGCCGTGGCGGCGAGCAGGGCGAGGAACGCGAGGACGCGGACGGTGGTCCAGGTCGCGACCACGACCGGTCCGCCCGGCGGCCTCGGGCCCCGAGCCGCGTGGTCGTCTCCGCGACGCCGGGCCGGTGGAGGAGCCAGGTGGAGCGCACGGAGGACTCCTCGGGTGCTCGGGAGCGCGACGGCCCCGGGGCCGTGCTGGATCATCTCACCACCCTTGCAGGTGGGCATGCCTTCCTCACCCGCCCCCTCCCCTGCTGCCCGCACCGCCCCGGCCTCCCCGCTGAGCGGCCGCGCCTTCGGCGCCGTCCTCGGCGCCACGGCCGCCGCGGCGACGGCCGGCGCGCGACCACGACGCCGGTTACGCCACCGCGCTGATCGGCAAGTGGCACTGCGGCCACCTCCCGGACCACAGCCCGACGCGCTCCGGCTGGGGCGACGCCACGTACCAGGACCTGCGGTACTACACGCGCGTCCTGACCGAACGGGCCGTCGAGTACGGGGGCCGGTCGGCCCGCACCAGGTCAGCGACGTCCCGGTCCACTCGCCGGACTGGACGGCGACGCTTCTATAACTCGGCGGCGCCCGGCCGGATTCCGCCTACCCGCTGGACGGCACGAGCCTGGCCGGCTACCTGCTGCGCGGTGAGCGCGTCCCGGAGCGCGACCTGTTCTGGCGGGTACGCGGGGAGCGGGCCCTGCGGCTGGAAGGCGGACCGGGCGACGGCGGAGCCCGCCCGGCTCAAGAGCCTGCGCACGGCCTGGGAGCGGACCGACGCCGGGTTGCTGCCGTATCCGGCGGCCGGGTGAGGGGACAGCTCACCGCCCGGTCCGACAGGCGCCCCAGGCAGCCACCTCGCGCACGGTGGCGTCCGGGCCCTCGCGGCGCAGCCGGGTGAGGCCGGCGGTGAACCGGTCGCTCCGCGCACGGGAGAGCCGGACGCCCTCCTGGACGAGCAGCGCGTGGCAGCGGACGGCCGGCGGGACCGGGGTCGAGCCGCCAGGGTCAGTCGGCGGGGCTCCACCGCGGTTCCCCGGGCGTGCGCCGGTCACCGGCCACCGAGGCGACTTCCCGCTCCCCGGCCACCCCGACCAGCGGCCGGGCGAGCACCGAGCCGGTCTCGGCGGAGAACTCGTGGACGGCGGCGGCGTAGAGCCGGTCGTCGGGATGCCCGGCGGGCAACCGCCGGACGGAGCGAGCTGGTCCTGTACGGCCTGCTCCAGGCCGGCCCAGTCGAACGACGTCGGCGGATGACAGCCGGGCTCACGCGCCGGGGCGGGGCCGGGCGTCGAGGGTCCAGGCCAGTTCCGCGCGGAGGGGGCCCGAGCGGGCGGCGAGGGAGCCGTGGTCGGCGGCGAGCGGGGCTAGTTGGGAGGCGTGGCAGAGGACGGCGGCGCGTTTGGCGGCCCACTGCTCGTCGTCGAGGCGCAGGTCGTGGGCGACGGTGCAGGGGCGGTGACGGGTCAGCTCCTGGTAGGCGAGGCCCCATTTCTGGCTGGCGGCCAGGGCGGCGGAGGCGCCGTCGGTCGCCCATTCGGGGAGGTGGCCGGTGTAGGGCAGGTCGGCGTAGACCAGGGTGCGGGCGGCGTCGGGCCGGTCGAGGGCGGCCAGGGCCTGGTGCCGTACCCGCTCGTGGTCGGGCTGGTTGGTGCCGAGGGGGACGAGGACGGTGGTGTCGGGGGTGAGGCCGGTCAGCAGGGGGTCGAGGCCGCGCAGGGGCCCGGCGGTGCCGTAGGGGCCGTCGGGGTTGGGCAGCAGGGTCTGTTCGGCCTCCAGCAGGGTGCAGGCGCGGGCGTCCTCGGCGCGGCGGCAGGCGTACGCCTCGGCGGCCGAGGAGAAGCCGCAGGTCGCGTCCCACCAGGAGACGGGGCCGCCCTCGGGCGGGGGTCCGCCGAAGACGGTGACGACGGTGAGGGGGCGCGGTAGTTGCCGCACGAGGGCGGCGACGGAGAGGGCCGCGTCGTCGAAGTGGGGCGAGAGGACGACGGTGCGCCAGGGCGGGGTCATGCGTCACCTGCTTCGGTGGGGGCGGGGCGGGGTCGGGGGAGGCGCAGGCCGGCGAAGGCGGCGTCCCAGGCGCGGTCGTCGCCCTGCCAGCGGCCGGGAGCGGCGGCGACGGTGCGGGTGAGGATGCCGGGCGGGAGGGCCGCGGCGTCGGCGGGTGCGGTCTGGCGCAGCCACAGCAGGGTGAAGGTGTGGCCGGGGTGGCAGGCGGCCAGTACGGCGCGCAGCCGCCGCAGGTCGTCGGCGCTCGCCTCGTCGAAGGCGTCGAGATGGACGTGGAGGACGTGCGCCGGGGAGGCCGTCAGCTGCCGCCAGCGCTGCGCGAGGGCGGAGAACTTGGCCTGTACGCGTGGTAGTTGGCGGTCGATGTCGTTCTGGGTGAGGCGTTCGCCGTCGCCCGGGGTGAAGTCGTGGAAGAAGCGGATGTCACTCCCCCGGTCCAGGGCGCACAACCCGTCGCTGAAGGGCTCGACGGCTCCGGTGCGCAGGACGTCGCGGAAGCCGGTGTCCACCGCTTCGGTGACGGCGTCCAGGTCGAGGTCGAGCCAGTCGAAGAAGTGGGCGCTCTCCGCTCCGGTGATCCGCCGGAGCTGATAGGTCGTCTCGCAGTGGTAGCCGAGGCCGACGCAGGCGTCGAAGGCCGCGCGGCACATGTCCACGGTCGCCCCCGTCTCAGCGGGGAACGCGGACGGCGGCTGACGGCGAGGATCTGCGGCGCAGGGCCAAGCCGTGGCTGCCGCGTTTGGTGAGGTAGGCGCGGCCGCCGCAGACCGCCTCGATCCGGGGCGCCACCAGGACCGTCTCGTCGGCCACCTCCCAGTGCGGGGTGTGGGCGAGCCAGGGCCGGACGGTGGTGCCGAGGGCCTCGGGTTCGAGGGCGAGGAGGACGAGGTCGGTGGGGAGCCGGTCGACGAGGGCCAGGTCCTGGCCGTAGTAGAGCATCTCGATCAGCAGGTGGGGGCCGCGCGGGCCGGACCCGTCGGCCAGTTCCTTCAGGCCGTCGGACGAGACGCGCAGGTGCTCGGCGCCGGCGAGTGCGGTGGTCAGGCGGTGGCGGAAGCGGTCGTTGGGCTCGGTGGCGTACACCTGGTGGCCGGCGGCGAGCAGGCGGCGGGTCAGGGCGCCCTCGCAGGCGCCGGCCTCGACCAGAGGTGCCGTTCCGGGCGCGCAGTGGCGGCCGGTCCAGGCGAGGGTGGCGTCCAGCCGGGCCCGTTCGTAGGGGGAGGCGGCGAACTCCCAAGGGTCGTCGACCTCGGCGGCGTCGTCGCCGAGGCTGGCCAGCAGCGCGTACAGGCGGTCGGCCTCGGCGGGCTCCGAGCGGAAGAAGCGCTCGGAGGCCGGGACGCGCGCGGTGTCGATCCGGTACTGCGGGGAGCCGGAGGCGAGCAGTTCCTGACCGTGGCGGTTGACGAACTCCCTCTTCGCCTGGGCCAGTTCCTGGGTGAGGGGCACGTCCTCGTCGCTGATCACCTGGAGGTACGGCGAGTGGCCGACCGCGTGCCGCACCGGCAGCCCGTGCGCGGCGCGGACGGTGTCCCGGCCCAGCCGGGCGCGTGCCTCGCGGTTGTCGGCGGGCGAGTGGGTCCACAGCACGGCCTCGCGCCCGGCCACCGCCGCGCCGATCCGGGCGGCCAGCTCTCCCGCCGCCGGCCAGGGGGTGCCCGGCTCCTCGGGTGGACGCAGGTGCGGGGCGAGGAGGGCGAGCCGTCCGGCGAGGCCCGTGCCGGGCGGGAGGCTGACGGTGACCTGGGGGTCGGCCAGCACCACCACGGCCTCGTCACGCGCCTCCCGGCTCAGCACGGTGAGGAATTCGAGTACGGCGTCCTCGGCTCGGACGCACACCAAGACATCGATCACGGGCAGTCCTGTCTGTCGCGTGCGCCGACCGGACGGAATGCCGCCGGAGGGCGCGAACGGGACGCGCTTCGGCGGTCTCCCGCCCACAGGACTAGACCTATCACGGTGGCTGCGGAGCGCCCGGGGGTTGGCACGCTTTCCGGTCCGATCCGCACCCGGGCCCGGGCGCCTGGCCTCTGGGGCGGATGGCGGGCGGGAGGGGCCGCGACCTGCCTGACCGGCGGTGGCCGCCACGGGCGGACCGGACACCGGATGGCTGATTCCGGCGGGTGGGGCATGGCGGGCGGGGGGCGACTGGGGCTATGGGAGCCTGCCGGGCTCGCGCGCCGGGAGGGGACGCGGGCTCAGGGGCGGGGCCACGGGCGGGCGCTGAGCCGCTCGATCCCCGTGTTGAAGCGGCGCAGATAGGCGGCGAAAGCGGCGATGTCCTCCTCGGGCCAGTCGGCCATGACCCGCTCCAGGGAGGCCACGACACCCTCGCGCTCCTCGCGCAGGGCGTCCACCCCCGCGTCGGTCATCCGGAACTTACGGGCCATCCCGCCCTCCGGGTCGGGGACGCGCTCGGCCAGCCCGGCGCGCAGCATGGCGGCGGTCTGCCGGTTGAGCGTGGAGGCGTCCAGGCCGAAGGCGTCACTCAGTTCACCGATGGACATCGGTCCCTGCACCTCCAGGCGGCTGAGCAGGATGTACGCGCTGCGTTCCAGCGCGCCGTGCCGGCGCCGCCCGGCGCGCTGGTGGAGGAAGGAGTGACGGCCCAGCAGCATCTGCTCGTACTCGACCTCGCGCGTCGCCTCGCTCATCCGCCCTGCCGCCTTTCGTTCACCCCTGGGAGCGCCGGCGTACCCCCGCCCCTCGCTCCGCAGGCATCGTCTCATGCGCGTGCAGAACGCACGTAGCATGCACGATACATTCGATGTGTACGATGCACATCGCTTTGCCGCCCCTCCCCCTACCCCCAGGAGCACACCTATGGCCGCCTCGCAGCCCACCGCACGGCCCGGCGCGGTGGTCGCCGTGCTGGCCTTCGCCGGGACCACTGCCGCGATCATGCAGACGCTGGTGACCCCGCTCATCGCGGAACTTCCCCGCATCCTCTCCACCTCCGCCTCGGACGCGACGTGGGTGATCACCGTGACGCTGCTGGTCTCGGCGGTCTGCGTGCCGGTCGTCGGCCGCCTCGGCGACCTGCTCGGCAAGCGCCGGATGCTGCTGGCCTGTTCGGTGCCGCTGATGGCCGGTTCCGTGGTCTGCGCGCTCGCTTCTTCGGTGGTGCCGATGATCGTCGGCCGCGGGCTGCAAGGCATGGGGATGGGGATGGTGCCGCTCGGCATCGCCCTGCTGCGCGACGTGGTGCCCAGGGAACGGCTCAGCTCCTCGATCGCCCTGGTCAGCGCCTCGATGGGGATCGGCGGCGGGCTGGGCCTGCCGCTCTCCGCGGCGGTCGCGCAGTACGCGAACTGGCGGGTGCTCTTCTGGGGTTCCGCCGCCCTGGCCGCGGTGATCGCCGTGCTGATCTGGTTCCTCGTCCCGAGCGTCCCCGCCGTGGCCAAGGGCCGGCGGTTCGACGCGGTGGGCGCCGCCGGGCTGGGCGCGGGCCTGGTCTGCCTGCTCCTCGCGGTCTCCAAGGGGGCCGAGTGGGGCTGGGGTTCGGCCACCACGCTCGGCCTCTTCGCGGCGGCCGCCCTCGTCCTGCCGGCCTGGGGCGCGTGGGAGCTGCGGATCACCGACCCCCTGGTGGACCTGCGCACGACCGCCCGGCCGCGCGTGCTGCTCACCAACCTCGCCTCGGTCCTCATCGGTTTCGCGATGTACGCGAGCATGCTGGTGATGCCGCAGCTGCTCCAGTTCCCCGAGGCCACCGGGTACGGCCTGGGACAGTCGATCCTCGCGGCGGGCCTGTGGATGGCCCCCGGCGGCATCATGATGATGGTGGTCTCGCCGTACGGCGGGAAGCTCACCAACGCGCGCGGCCCCAAGTTCACCCTGGTCACCGGCGCCCTGGTGATCGCCGCCGGTTACGCGACCTCGGTGGCCCTGATGGGCTCCGCCTGGGGCGTCATGCTGGCCATCATGGTGATCAACAGCGGCGTCGGACTCGCCTACGGCTCGATGCCCGCCCTCATCATGGGCTCGGTCCCCCTCACCGAGACCGCCGCGGCCAACAGTTTCAACACCCTGATGCGTTCGCTCGGCACCTCGACGGGAGCCGCGGTGACGGGCGTGATCCTCTCCCAGATGACGGTGGAGCTGGGCGGTGCCGTGGTGACCTCCGAGGGCGGGTTCCGTACCGGACTGCTGATCGGATGCGGGGTCGCACTCGTCTCCGCGGTCGTCGCGTCGGCCATCCCCGCCGCCCGGCCGACGACCCGGGAGGAGTCCGCCCCGGCCGCCAAGGAGGCCCCCGCCGGAGTGTGAGACGGACCCCGCGCGGCACTCGGTCACCTGTCCGCGTCGATTACCGGCCCCGTACACGAAACGCCCGCCCCCACCCGTCTCCCGAAGGGGACATCTTTCTCCACAGGATCGACGGACCACGGCGCGAAGCCCGGCCGCGACCGCAGCCAGAGGTCCGGGAAATGCCTGGCCGAGGCGGTTCCCTGCCCACCGAGGCGCATCCGCGTGTGGCCATTCCGAGCCTTTCCGGTGAATGGCCGAGAAGAGCCCGGAGAAGTTAAGTCAACTGCTTTACTCGGGGCCTTGTCCGCACCGACGAGGAGGACCGTATGGCGCGTTCCGCCGACACCCCGCCCCTGAGCTACCCCCTCGCACCGAAGACGGCCCTGGAACCGCCGGCGGAGTGGGCCGGACTGCGCGAGGGCTGCCCGGCCGCCCGGGTCACGCTGCCCAGTGGCGACGAGGCGACACTCCTCACCCGCTACGACGACGTCAGGACCGCCCTCTCCGACCCCCGGCTGAGCCGGGAAGGGCTGGCCTCGCCGGACGCGGCGCGCGTCTCGGCCGGGGACACCGCCGGAATCTTCGCCAGCCCGATGGCGAGGGCCCTGAACGACGAGGGCCACGAGCGGTGGCGGCGCATGGTGGGCCGGTGGTTCACCGCGCGGCGGATGTCCGCGCTGCGGCCCGGGATGGAGGAGCTGGCCGGCCGGCTGACCGGCCGGATGCGGGAGAACGGCGGCCCCGCAGACCTCGTCACCCACCTCGCCTTCCCGCTGCCCGTCCTGGTGATCTGCTCCATGCTCGGCGTTCCGGAGAGCGACCGGGACGCCTTCAAGGCGTGGTCGGACACCTTCCTGAACACGACCCGGTACACCAAGGCCGAGACCGAGGCCGCCCACCGCGACTTCGCCGCGTACATGAGCGGGCTGGTCGACGCCAAGCGGGCGGCCCCCGGCGACGATCTGCTGAGCCACCTGCTGGCCGGGGCCGACAGCGAGGGCGAGCCGATGTCCGAGGCGGGACTGGTCGCCACCGGGCAGGCCCTGCTCCTGGCCGGGCACGAGACCACGGCCGGGTTCATCGCGATGATGACGGCCCACCTGCTCTCCGACCGCACCCGCTGGGAGCGCCTGGTGGCCGACCCGTCACTGGTCCGCCGCTCCGTCGAGGAGCTGCTGCGGTTCGACCCCAACGCCGGCGGCTTCGGCATGCTCCGCTACGTCCACGAGGACACCGAGTTCTCCGGCGGCACCGTGCCTCGCGGCACCACCGTGGTGTGCAGCATGGCGGCCGCCAACCGGGACGAGCGCGCCTGGCAGGACGCGGCGGCCATGGACCTCGACCGCTCCCCCAACCCGCACCTGGCTTTCGGCGTCGGTCCGCACTCCTGCCTCGGCCAGCCGCTGGCCCGCACGGAGCTGCAGGCGGTCCTGACCGTGCTGTTGCGGGAACTGCCCACCCTCCGCCTCGCCGTGGACCCTCGTGAGCTGCGCCGCCACGAAGGGCTGCTCACCAGCCCGCTGCGCGAACTCCCCGTCACCTGGTGAGAAACGGCCCACTCCGAGCACCACCCCCACCAGCGACCGGAGAGAGACGGCTCATGAGGATCACTGTCGATCAGGAGAAGTGCTGCGGCGCCGGTCAGTGCGTGCTGACCGCGCCCCAGGTGTTCGACCAGCGGGACGAGGACGGCGTCGTCGTCCTCCTGGACGCCGCACCGCCCGCCGCGCTCCACGACGACGTCCGGGAGGCGGCCGAGGTCTGCCCGACCACGGCCATCCAGGTGGCGGAGAAGGCGTGAGCCCACCGGGGCCGGGGCCCGGCGGCTCAGGCGGGCGGCACCGGGCCCCTGGGCTCCAAGTCGTTGACCAGCACCGCGGCGCCGTCGAACCGCCCGGCCTTCAGGTCCCGCAGGGCGTCCTGGGCCCGGGAGAGCGGGTAGGGGTGCGTGGTGGCGCGGACCCGGTGGCGTTCGGCGAGGGCGAGGAAGTCACGGCCGTCGCGCCGGGTGTTGGAGGTGACGCTGCGCAACTCCCGCTCGTAGAAGAGGTCCTGCTCGTACTGGAGGGGCGGGATGCCGGAGAGGTGGATGCCGGCGACGGCCAGGACGCCGCCGCGGTCCAGGGCACGCAGCGCCACCGGGACCAGTTCGCCCGCCGGGGCGAAGAGGATGGCGCCGTCGAGGGGTTCGGGGGGCCGGCCGTCGGCGCCGCCCGCCGAGGCGGCGCCCAGGTCGAGGGCGAGGCGCCGGGCGGCGGCGCCCCGGGTGAGGACGTGGACGCGGGCGCCCCCGGCGAGGGCGAGCTGTGCGCAGAGGTGGGCGCTGCCGCCGAAGCCGTAGAGCCCGAGTCGGCCGTTCTCGGGGAGGGAGGTGCGGAGCAGGGCGCGGTAGCCGATGATGCCGGCGCAGAGCAGCGGGGAGAGCGCGGTGTCGCCGACGCCGCCGGGCAGCGGGTAGGCGAAGGCGGCGGGGACGGTGGTGTACTCCGCGTAGCCGCCGTCGGCGTCCCAGCCGGTGTAGCGGGAGGCGGGGCAGAGGTTCTCGTCGCCGCGCCGGCAGAAGCGGCAGGTGTCGTCGGTGGAGCGGAGCCAGGCGACGCCGACCCGGTCCCCGACGGCGTGGCCGTCCACCTCGGGGCCGGTGGCGGCGACCACGCCGACCACCTCGTGCCCCGGGGTGACGTGCGGCCGGCGCACGGGCAGGTCGCCCTCGGTGACGTGCAGGTCGGTGCGGCAGACCCCGCAGGTGCGGACGTGCACCAGGAGTTCGCCGGGGCCCGGGGTGGGCACGGGTTTCTCCACGTACCGCAGGGGCTGTCCCTCGACCGGCCCCGGATCGCTGACCTCCCACGCGTGCATCGTCGCGGCCACGGCACCGGTCACCTCGCCTTCGCGTACCCCCCTGACCAGCGTGCGAGGGCGGTGGCGCGGGCGCAATCCGTGGCGGTCGGGTGAGCCGGCGGCGGGCTGCTCCGGGCGGACGCCCAGCGTTGGCCGGGGCCCGGTGTCCGTGCGCATGCTGGACGGAACGTCCCGGCCGGCGGGGCGGGGGCTGGAGGGCGCGGCGGGTGGCGGGACGGCACGCGGGAGGAGTCATGAGCGGGGCGGCTCCCGGCACGGGCAGGGGCCCGCTGGCCCTGCTGCCCCCGGCGCTGATCGTCGGCGGCGTCCTCGCCAACGTCGTGGGGCCCCAGCCGTACACGGGACTGCCCCTGCTTGCGGCCGCCCCGCTCGCCGCCTGCATCGTGCTCACCTTCCGCGGCGCCGTCGTCATCGCGGTGCTCAGCATCATCACCTCGGCCGCCGTCGATCTCGGCCTCGCCCGGCCGACCGCCGCCCTGCTGGTGGACGTGGCGGACGTCCTGGTCATCTCGCTGATCGGGCTGTGGCTCAAGCGGGTCATGGACAACCGTGACCGGACCCTGACCCTGACCAGGGACATCGCCGAGGCCGCCCAGCTGGCGGTGCTCCCCCAGCCACCCGCACGGGTCGGTCCCCTGCTGGTGGCCACCCGTTACCAGGGTGCCCACGAGGGAGCACGGATCGGCGGCGACTTCTTCGCCGTGCAGAACACCCCGTACGGCGTGCGGCTGATGATGGGAGATGTGCGGGGCCACGGGCTGCCCGCGGTCTCCGCGATGTCTGTCGTGGTGGGAGTATTCCGGGAGAACGCCCACCACGCCCCCGACCTGCACGAACTGGCGCGGCGGCTGGACACGGCGGCGGAACGGGCCGAGAGCGAGGAGGCGGCGGGTTTCAGTGAGGAGTTCACCACGGCGCTGCTCGCGCAGATCCCGCCCGACGGCGACCGGGTCGCCCTGCTCAGCCGGGGCCACTCGCCGCCGTACCTGGTGGTGGGCGGGCGGGTGGCGCCGCTGGTCCGCAGCACTCCCGGCACTCCGCTGGGCGCGGGCCTGCCCGGTCCGGACCACGCCGAGACCGACACCTTCCCCCTGCCGCCGGGGGCCTCGCTGCTGCTGACCACGGACGGCGTCACGGAGGCCCGCGACCGGCGCGGGGTCTTCTACGACCCGGTGACCGGGCTGGCCGGGTGCTCCTTCGACGAGCCGCAGGAACTGGTGGACGCCGTGGTCCGCGAGGTCACGGCGTGGAGCGGCGGGCGGCTCCACGACGACATGGCGGTGCTGGCGGTCACCCGGCCGGGCGGACCGCGGGGACCGACGACGTGAGCGTGGTGGGGCGCCCTCCCGCTCAGTGCAGCTGCTGCTGCCAGTTCTCGGGGACCGCTCCGGCGGGGCCGGGTACGGGCTGGTCTGCCGGGTGCGAGGTGGGCGGGGCGAGCTGCGGGCCCTCGTAGAACTGCTGGGTCTCGTTGTTGTAGAACCAGTCCTCGCCCGGCTCGTAGCTGGTGATGAAGGGGTGGCCGGCCGCCTTGGCGTGCTTGGTGCCGTGCTGGGAGGGCGAGGAGTCGCAGCAGCCGATGTGGCCGCAGGCGGCGCAGCGCCGCAGGTGGAACCACCAGCCTGGGCCGTCCCCCGTCAGGCACTCGGCACAGCCCCGGCCGCTCGGGGCGGCGGTGGGGTCGATGCCGGGGATCGCTTGGTCGGTCATCGGTACTCTCCTCGCTCGGTCGGCGCCGGGCGGCGGGCCGCACGGCGGCGGGGCAGACGCCCTTTCTCCAGGCTGCGCCCGGCCGGGGAGCGACGCCAGCGGGGAACGACGGCGGCGACCGGGCCGCCCCGTGGAGCCCCGGCCGCCTGCTCACCTCACCAGGACGACTTGGTGACGCCGGGCAGGAATCCCGCGTGGGCCTGTTCGCGGACCCGCACCCGGGAGAGCCCGAACTTGCGCAGGTGGCCGCGGGGGCGGCCGTCGACGCTGTCGCGGTTGCGGACGCGGGTGGGGCTGGCGTCGCGCGGCTGGCGGCGCAACTCGGCGAGGGCGTCACGGCGTTCGGCCTCGGTGGAGGAGGGACGCCGGACGATCTCCTTGAGTTGGGCGCGGCGGGCGGCGTACCGCTCGACGACCGCCTTGCGGCGCTCGTTGCGGGCGATCTTGCTGCGCTTGGCCATCAGACCTTCCCTCCCCGGGCGCGGATGCGGGCGACGGCCGCCTCGATCCCGATCACGTCGATCGTCTTGACCGCCCGCGCGCTCAGGGTGAGGCGGACGGTACGGCCCTCGCTGGGCAGCCAGTAGCGGCGGCGCTGGATGTTGGGGTCGAAGCGGCGCGAGGTGCGCCGGTGCGAGTGGGAGATGGAGTTGCCGAAGCCGGGCTTGGCTCCGGTCAGTTGGCAGTGCGCGGACACGGTGTGACCTGCCTCTCTGATGCGGCTCCCCGATTTGGAGATGAAAACCGTTTCCATATACTAGCCCGCATGGCTCGCAACGAAGTACGCCCGGTGGTCAAGCTCCGCTCCACCGCCGGCACCGGATTCACCTACGTCACCCGCAAGAACCGCCGCAACGACCCGGACCGCCTGGTCCTGCGCAAGTACGACCCCGTCGCCCGGCGCCACGTCGACTTCCGCGAGGAACGCTGACCGCCCGCCACCCACCCCGACACCTGCCGAAGGACACCCCATGAAGCCCGGAATCCACCCGGCCTACCGCCCCGTCGTCTTCCGCGACCGCGCCGCCGGCTTCGCCTTCCTCACCCGCTCCACCCTCACCGGCGACCGCACCGTCGAGTGGGAGGACGGCCGGACGTACCCGGTGATCGACGTCGAGATCTCCTCGGCGAGCCACCCCTTCTACACCGGCAAGGCGCGGGTGCTGGACACCGCCGGCCGCGTCGAGCAGTTCGAACGCCGTTACGGACGGCGGGCGGACCGATGACCGGCGCGCTGCCCGTCGCGATCGTCGCCGGACTCCACGCCGACGCCCGGCGCGAGGCCGTCGAGGAGCTGCTGCGCACGGTCGAGGGGAGCGTCGCCCTCCACCACGACCTGGCCACGGCGGTCACCGGCACCGTACGGCGCACCGTGCGCGACCGCTCCGGGGAGCGGGGCGCGGGCGACACCCCGCTGGTCAACGACTGTGCCTGCTGCGCCCTGCGGGAGGATCTCGTCCCCGAGCTGCGTCGGCTGGCCGGCGACGGAGGGACCCGGCTGGCGGTGGTCGAGCTGTGGGACTCCGTCGAGCCGCAGGCGATGGCCGAGGTGGTCGCGGCCCACGGCGGCGAGGAGCTGATGGTCACGGCCGTGGTGACCGCGATCGACCCCGCCCTGGTCCTGCCCTGCCTCGGCAACGGCGACGACCTCGTCGCATCGGGACTCGCGGCGGCCCGGACCGACCAGCGCACCGTCGCCGACACCTGGGCGCGGCAGCTGGAGTACGCCCCGGTGCTCGCGGTGGCCGAGAGCGAGGAGGCCGACGACGAGGACCGGGCGCTGTTGGCCCAGCTCCACCCGACGGCCCGCCATGTCGCCATCGGCTCGGGCGAGTTGGCGCGTGTCGCCGTCGCCGGGTTCGACCCCGAGGCGGCCTCCGTCGCCCAGCACCCCGCCTGCGCCCTGCTGCCGCAGGAGGCGGACGACGCCGGGGTGGCGACCACGGTGTGGCACCGGGACCGGCCGTTCCACCCCGGGCGGCTCTTCGCGGCATTGGAGGATCTGGCCTGTGCGGCGGCGCGCAGCCGGGGCCGGTTCTGGCTCGCCGACCGGCCGGACACGCTACTGGTCTGGGACTGCGCGGGCGGGGCGCTCTGCGTCGAGGAGGCGGGGCCATGGCTGGCGGCGCTGCCGGACGCGGCCTGGGAGCTGGTGCCGCCGGTGCGCCGGGCGGCAGCCGCCCTCGACTGGCACCCCGCCCACGGCGACCGCTGCCAGCACCTGGTCTTCACCTCGCCGGGGCTCGACAGCGACGGCGTGGTCCGGCTGCTCGACTCCTGCCTGCTGACCGAGGAGGAGTTCCGGGCGGGGCGGGAGCTGCTGCGGGAGCTGCCCGACCCGTTCGCCCGGTTCCTCGATCCGGTGCGCTGACCCGGGCGCACTCCCCCCGTACCCCCTTCAACCAGTGAGGAGCGTGCCGTGGCACGTCGTTCCGAGGCCGGCCGGAAGCCGGTCAAGCCCCGCCCCAACCCGCTGCTCGCGGCGGGCGTCACCTCCATCGACTACAAGGACACCGAGCTGCTGCGGAAGTTCCTCTCCGACCGGGGCAAGATCCGCAGCCGCCGCGTCACCCGGGTCACCGCCCAGCAGCAGCGGCAGCTGGCCCGCGCCGTGCGCAACGCCCGCGAGATGGCGCTGCTGCCCTACCCCGGGCGGTGAGCGCGCGTCAGCTGCGGTGCTCCGGGTTGGGCGCGTCGAAGCGGCAGCCGGCGTCCCACTCGGGGCGCTGGTTGCCGTACGCGGGAATGCCGCCGGCCCGCTTGAGGAGGGCGGCGAGGTGCATGAGGTTCCAGGCGGCGAAGGTGGTGTTCCGGTTGGTGAAGTCGTTCTCGGGGCCGCCGGAGCCCGGTTCGAGGTAGCTGGGGCCGGGGCCCGCCTCACCGATCCACCCGGCGTCGGCCTGCGGCGGGATGGTGAAGCCGATGTGCTGGAGGCTGTAGAGGATGTTCATGGCGCAGTGCTTGAGGCCGTCCTCGTTGCCGGTGATCAGGCAGCCGCCGACCCGGCCGTAGTAGGCGGACTGGCCGGCGTCGTTGATTTCGGCCGAGCAGGCGTAGAGCCGCTCGATGGTGTGCTTCATGACGGAGCTGTTGTCGCCGAGCCAGATCGGGCCGCAGAGCACCAGGATGTCGGCGGCCATCACCTTGGCGTAGAGCTCGGGCCAGGCGTCGCTGGCCGCCCCGTGCTCGGTCATGTCGGGCTGGACGCCGACGGCGAGGTCCCAGTCGACCGGGCGGATCACCTCCGTACGCACGCCGCCCGCCCGCATCACGGCGGTGCTGCGCTCGATCAGCCCGTCGGTGTTGCTGGTCTCCGGTGACGGTTTCAGGGTGCAGTTGAGGTACAGGGCGCTGAGGTCGTCGTAGCGGGGCGGGTTGCCGGACGGCATGGCGCGGGTCCCTTCGCAGCGGCTGGTGGCACGAGCCTGGAACACGGCAGGGCGGGCGGCCACCACAGCGCGGCGAACGCGGTACGTGCCACCGGCGCCCAGCGGATGCGGCCGCGGCCGCCTGACCTGAGAGTGGGACGCAGTGCCCCCGGCCGTCCGGAGCCGGGGCGGGCCGTACGGGAGGCACCGCCGATGGACCTGTTCCCCGCGCTGCCCAGGCAGTCCTGGGCGCCGACCAAGGAGACGCTGCACCGCTTCCTCCAGATCGTCGGGAAGGTGCGGCTGGCGGCCAGCGTCCGGCGCAACCACTGGTGGAACGTCCCCTTCCACCTGACCGGGGACGGCATCACCACCCGGCCCTGCGGCCCGCTGGCCGACGGCACGGTCTTCACCGTCGACTTCGACTTCACCGCCCACCGGCTGCGGGTCCTCACCCTCGACGGACGGCAGGTGTCGTTCGGCCTGGCCGGCCTCTCGGTCGGCGGGTTCCACCGCCGGTTCACCGGCACCCTGGCCGGCCTCGGCATCAGCACCGTCCCCGCCCACCCGCACCCCTTCGACCTGCCGGACGCCGCCCGGCCGTTCGCCGAGGACGAGGAGCACGCGACGTACGACCCGGCGGCGGTGCAGCGCTACTGGACGATCCTCACCCAGGTCATGCTGGTCCTGGAGGAGTACGCCGCCGGGTACTCCGGCAAGACCAGCCCGGTCCACCACTTCTGGCACACCTTCGACATCGCCGTGACCCGGTTCTCCGACCGGCACGTGACGCAGGGGGCCTCGGTCGACCCGGTCACCCGGGAGGCGTACTCGCGCGAGGTGATCAGCAGCGGCTTCTGGTTCGGCGACGAGCGGTCCTACCCCGAACCCGCCTTCTACGCGTACGCGGCGCCGGAGCCCGACGGTCTCGCGCGGCAGCCGCTGGAGCCCGCGGCCGCGCGGTGGACGGAGAGCAACGGCTCGCACCTCGCGCTGCTCCCCTACGACGAGGTGCGCACCTCCCCCGACGCGCGCGCCGAGATCCTGCGGTTCTACGACAGCGCCTACGCGGCCGCGGCCCGGCTGGCCGGCTGGCCCGCCGACCGGCTCTGCCCGGGCGGCGTCACCGACCCCGAGGAACGGGTCGTCCCCGGGCCGCCGTGAGCACCGGTCAGCGCAGGACGCCGGCCTCGCGGGCGGCGCCGAGCCAGAGCGGGAACTCCGAGAGCAGCCGGTCGTACAGCTCCGGGTCGGCGACCCGGTCGACGTCGTCCACGGCGAAGAAGCCGACGTTGTCGACGGTGCGGCCGGGCAGCGTGTCGAAGTACTCCAGGACGCCGTAGTGCGAGCGCCCCAGCCCCACGAACTGCCAGAAGACCGGCTCGTCGGCGGCGGCCCGCAGTTCGCGCTCGATCTCCCTGCTGCGGTAGACGCCGCCGTCGGAGAAGAAGAGCACCAGCGTCGGCAACGGCACGGGGTGGTCGCGGACGTAGGCGCGGACGTCCGCGATGACCTTCTGCTCCTCGTTCTGGATGCCGACGGTGCGCATGTCGACCTGGCCGTCGGCGCGGGACTTGGGGCGCTTCTTGCGGCCGATGACGCCGAGCTGGCCGACGCGTACGTGCAGCCGCAGCCACGCGGGCAGCTCACCGATGTGCAGGTCGGGCAGGCGCGCCGGGCGGGTGCCGAAGGTCCATGCCTGCATGGTGCCGTCGTCGTCGAGCAGGGCGGCGACGGCCGCCATCCGCTCGGCGACCCGGGCGACGGTGCCCTTGGCGTAGAGGCCGCTCATCGAGCCGGAGGCGTCCAGGACGAGGATGACCCGGGCGGTGACGCCGGTGAGGCCGCCCTTGCGCAGGCTAATCGCGACCTGCTGCTTGCGGAGCGAGAGGCGTTCGCCCATGTCGGCCGGGAGGAGTTCCTCACCGCGGGTCTCCCGCCGGGCGGGCGGGGCCGGGCGGGGTGCCGGGCCGGGCCTCGGGGAGCGGGCGGCGGGGCGTGCCGGGGCGGAGGTGAGACCGAAGTCGGCGGCGAGGCCCGAGAAGCCCTGGTCGTAGCCCTGGCCGACGGCGCGGAACCGCCAGCGCCCCGCGCGGCGGTACAGCTCGCCCGCGACCAGCGCGGTCTCGCTGCGCGGGGCCATGTCGAAGCGGGCCAGCACGGTCTCCGAGCCGGCCGCGACCAGGCGCAGCCGCAGCCCGGTCACCCGTCCGAGGTTGCCGGAACCGGTCCAGGCGCAGAGCGCGACGCGCTCGGTGGAGTCGGCGAGCGCCGCCAGGTCGACCTCGACGGCCTCTCCGCCGTCGGGTGCGACGACGTGGCGTACGGCGTCCCCGGGGGCGCCGGGCTGGTCGCGGGCGACGAGGTCGGCGCCGGAGCGGACCCGCCCGGCGCCGGTCAGCAGCAGCGCGGCGGCGCTCACGGCGGGGCCGTCGGCGCGGCCGAGTTCGAGCCGCACCCGGTCCACGTCGACCGGGAGGTTGGCGCCCATGCTCATCGTCGTCACGGGGATCAGTCTGCCAGGGCTTCCGGCGGTGCCCGGTGGCCGGTGCGGCCGGGCCGAAGCGAACGACACGCCGCCGGTGATCCCCTCCCCCGTGCCCGCCGAGGGCGACGATGCTGAGCGACAGGGCAGCGGGACCGGAATCGACACGGGCGAGGGACGGCGCGGTGGACGCGGAGATCGTCATCGTCGGCGCGGGCGCCGCCGGCCTCTCCCTCGCCCGCCACCTGTGCGCGGCTCCCCCGGGCGCGCGCGTCCCCTCCGTGGTGCTGGTGGAGCCGCCGCCCGGCCCCACGCGGCCCGCCGTGCGCACCTGGTGCCACTGGGGTCCCCCCGACGGCCCGTACGACGCGGTGCTCACCGCCTCCTGGGAGCGGCTGCGGGTGCGCGACAGCTCCGGCCGGGAGGCCGGCGGCGTGCCGCGCGGGCTGCGCTACAAGATGCTGCGCTCCGACGTGTTCGAGGAGTTCGTCCTCGGCGAGCTGTCCGGCCGGCCCGGCTTCGTCCGGGAGCCCGCCACCGTCACCCGGGTCACGAGCGGGCCCGGCGGGCCGGTGGTGGAGGGGCACGACGCGCGGGGGCGGCCGTACCGGCGCCGGGCGCGCTGGGTCTTCGACTCGCGCCCTCTGCCCGCGCTGCCCCCGGCCCGGACCACGCTGCTCCAGCACTTCCGCGGCTGGTTCGTGCGCACCGCCGGGCCGCGCTTCGACCCCGGCTGCGCCGACCTGATGGACTTCCGCACCCCGCAGCCCGCGCACGGCCTCTCCTTCGGCTACGTGCTGCCGCTCGGCCCGCGCGAGGCGCTGGTGGAGTACACGGAGTTCTCCCGGGCCCCGCTGGACGAGGCCGGGTACGAGGCGGCGCTGCGCGACTACACCGGGAAGGTGCTGCGGCTCGGGGCGTTCGAGGTGACCGGGAGCGAACAGGGCGTCATCCCGATGACCGACGCGCGCTTCCCCCGGTCCCCCGCGCCCGGAGTCTTCCGCGTCGGCACGGCGGGCGGCGCCACCCGCCCCTCCACCGGCTACACCTTCGCGGCCGTGCAGCGGCAGGCCCGCCAGGTCGCCGACCGGTACCGCCGGGGGCTGGCCCCGGTACCGCCGGTCCCCCACTCGCGCCGGTCGCGGGCGATGGACGCGGTGCTGCTGCGGGCCCTGGACCGGGATCGCGTCGACGGCGCCGCGTTCTTCGCCCGGCTCTTCACGGCGCTGCCCCCGGAACGGGTGCTGGCCTTCCTGGACGGCGCCACCGGCCCCCTCCAGGACCTGGGCGTCGGCCGCCACGTGCCCTGGGGGCCGATGACCCGCACCGCCCTCGAACTGCCCTTCCTGCGCCGTCGGCCGGCCGGCGCCCCGCCCCACCGAGGAGAGCCATGACCACGCGTTCCGCCCGCCGCGAGGTGCCCCGCCGGGGCCGCGACCGCCGGGCCGAGTCCCTGCCGGCGGGGCCGGGCCGCCCCTGGTTCGGCGCCGACGCGCCCCGGGTCGCGGTGATCGGCGGCGGGATCGCGGGGCTCGCCGCCGCCACCGGTCTAGCCGAACGCGGCGTCCGCGTCACGCTGCTGGAGCGCCGGGAACAGCTGGGCGGGAGGCTCGCGGGGTGGGCCGACACGCTGTCCGACGGGTCGCCGGTGACGATGAGCCGGGGCTTCCACGCCTTCTTCCGGCAGTACTACAACCTGCGCGGGCTGCTGCGCCGGGCGGACCCGTCCCTCGCCATGCTGCGCGGCCTGCCCGACTACCCGCTCCTCGGCCGCGACGGCACCCGCGACAGCTTCCGCCACGTGCCGCGCACCCCTCCGCTGAGCGCCCTCGGCTTCGCCGCGCTCAGCCCGAGCTTCGGCCTGCGGGAGCTGGCCGGGCTGGACGCGGCGGCGGCGCTGCCGCTCCTGGACGTACGGGTGCCGGAGGTGTACGCCCGGCTGGACGGGGTCAGCGCCGCCGATCTCCTGGACCGGGTGCGGTTCCCCGAGCGGGCCCGGCACCTGGCGTTCGAGGTGTTCTCCCGGAGCTTCTTCGTCGACCCTGCCGAACTCTCCGCCGCCGAACTGGCCTTGATGTTCCACATCTACTTCCTCGGCTCCTCCGAGGGCCTCCTCTTCGACGTCCCCGACGAGCCCTACCCCCAGGCGCTCTGGAACCCGCTGGCCGCCTACCTCACCCGGCTCGGCGTGGAACTGCGCACCGGCACCGAGGTGGAGCGCGTCCAGCCCGCGGGCGGCGGGCGGCACCGGGTGAGCGCCGGGCGGGAGACGGTGCCGGTCGACGCGGTGGTGCTGGCGCTGGACACCGGTGGCCTGCGCCACCTGGCCGCCGCCTCCCCGGACCTCGCCGACGCGCGCTGGCGCCACCGGGTGGCCGGGCTGCGGACCGCTCCCCCGTTCCTCGTCAGCCGCCTGTGGCTGGACCGTCCCGTGGACGCCGGCCGCCCCGGCTTCCTCGGCACCAGCGGGTACGGGCCGCTGGACAACGTCAGCGTGCTGGAGCGCTGGGAGGGCGAGGCGGCGCGCCGGTCGGCCCGCACCGGCGGCTCGGTGGTGGAACTCCACGCGTACGCCACCACTCCCGGCTGCGACCGCAAGGCCGAACAGCTGCGCCTGACCCAGGAGTTGGCGAAGGTCTACCCGGAGACCCGGGACGCGCTGGTGGTGGACCGGCGCGACCTGTGGTTCGAGGACTGCCCGCACTTCCCCGTCGGCGGCTACGCGGACCGGCCCACCGTCAGCACCCCGGACCCGTCGGTGGTCGTCGCGGGCGACCTGGTCCGCACCGGCCTGCCCGTCGCCCTGATGGAACGCGCGGCCACCTCCGGCTTCCTCGCCTCCAACGCCCTGCTCCAGCGCTGGGGCGTACGCGGCCAGCACCTGTGGACGGTGCCGGACCGGGGCCGCTCGGCGCTGCTGCGGGGACTGGCGCGGCTCGGGGACCGGTAGGGAACCGGCCCGTCAGGGAGCGATGTCGAGGCGGCTGATCAGCCCTTGGTCGAGGGGGAAGCGGTAGTGCAGGTCGACGGTGCCACCGGGGAAGTCGCCCTCCAGGTGCTGGGGGACGGTGCACCGGTCGTCGCCCTCGCGCTCGGCGCCGACGAGGGTGGTGGTGTACGTGTACTCGGTGGAGGTCCGGCCGAGCCAGTCGGTGATCGCGGAGACGCCCCTTGTGGGTCCCGCCGTCGTCGGTGACGGTGGCGTCCGGGGTGAAGGTGGCGGCGGCCCCGGAGAGGTCACCCGCGGTGTGCGCCCGGAGGTAGCGCCGGACGGCGTCCGGCACGTCGATGGACGCTGCTGATCCTGCACGACGCCTTCGACGGCTACACGCGCCTCGACCAGTTCCAGCAGAGCCTGTCCATCTCCACCAGCATGCTCACCGCACGCCTCAGGACCCTGGTCGCCGACGGCCTCCTGGAACGCCGCCCGTACCAGACCAACCCGGTCCGCCACGCATACGTCCTCACCGCACGCGGCCGCTCCCTGCGCCCGGTCATCGTCGCCCTGACCGCCTGGGGCAACCGCCCTCTCGCCCCCGAGGACCGCTCGATGATCCTGGTCGACACCACCACCGGTGAGGAGGTCGAACCGGTCGTGGTCGACGCGCGGACCGGCAAGCGGCTCGACGACAGCGAGGCGTACGGCTTCACCGCGGGGCCGGCGGCGAGTGAGGGGATGCGGGGGCGGTACGAGGAGTGGGGGCGGGGTAGGGCACCGCGGGCTGCCCGGTCTGCCCCAGTCGGCCCGGCCGGTGACCGCCACCGTCGTGCCCAGGCCGATCACGGCCAGGCCGCCCGCGCCGCCGGCCATCTCCATGTGCCGGGGCGAGCGGCCGAACCAGGTCCGTGCGGCGGAGGCCGTCAGGCCCCGGAGGACGTCGGGCGGAAGCGGGGGGCGGGCCCGGCTCCGCCAACTCGCCCATACCGCCTTCACCCCGAGGTGGACGAGGCAGGCGGCCCCGGCAACTCTGGACCTAGGGCACGGAGACGCCCCCGCCTCAGCCCGGAAACCGCCCCGCCGCCCGCAGCGCCCAGCGCCGCTCCGCGTAGGCGAGGTCGTCGCGCCACAGGCGGGCGGCGGTGGCGCGCATGAAGGGGCGGAGGAGAGGGGCGGCGCGGCGGGCGGCAGTGAAGCCGGGGCGGGGGGAGGCGGCGATGACGGCCTCCACGACGGCCGTGCGGGGACGGCCCGTCGCGTCGGGGGTGAGCGGGGTGGCATGGGTCTCGACGACCGAGCCGGTGCCCTCCCCCCGGGTGATGTGCATGACGACCGTGCGGGGTTCGGGCGCGGTGAAGACGGCCTGGACGGGGACGACGGCGCGGCCCGCCACCTTGAAGGAGACCTCGACGGTGAACCCCTCGTCGGGGGCGGCGGCGTCGGCTCCGGGCACGTCGAGGACGCGCAGGTCCACGAAGGAGTACGGGTGGAGCCAGGCCCCGTGCCAGGGATCGAGCCGGTTGGCCACGACGTCCTCGGGCTCGCACCGGCCGACGGCGGTGCAGACGGCGTCGACGGCGGTACGGGGGTCCGGGCGGGCCGGGAGCACCGGCCGCTCCAGCGGGGTCTCGCCGCCCGCCTCGTCCAGCCGCACCCAGAGCAGTACGCCGTCGTCGTGGGCGGGGTAGGGGTGCCAGCCGGCGAACGGAGTGCCGTCCAGGGGCAGTCCGTGCCAGCGGCAGAGCAGGGTGCCGCACCGTACCGGGCTCTCACGCAAGGGCGCGCCGAGGTGCGGGCAGGCGCCCGGGCCCGCGACGAGGGTGCCGTCGGCGGCGCGCCAGGCGACCACCTCGACACCGGCGACGGTGCGGCCGAGGGGGCGTTGACCGCCCGGGGGCAGGTCGCGGGAGGCGCCGATGACGTACCAGTTGCCGCTGGGGGCGGCCTGGGCGCGGGCGAGGGCGGCGGCGATCAGCGGGGGCCGGGCCTCGCGCCAGGTGGGGCGCATCCGGTCCCAGGGGACGGGGTGTCGGCGCAGCCGGAGCGGGACGGGGCTCATGCCGGCACCTCCGGGGCGGGTGCGCGGCGGTGGCGGCGCCGGGCGGCGGCGAGGCGGGCGAGGCCGTCTGCGGCGACGGCGGCGCGGCGGCGGCGGGGCACCACGGCCCGGCGGTGGACGGCGGCGTAGCCGTCGGCGGCGACCGCGTCGAGGATGGAGCCGTAGAGGATGTGGGCGGTGCGGATGCAGGGGCGGGCGACGGGGTCGAGCAGGGCGATGCCGGGGGCGGCGCGATGGTAGATCTCGCGGGTGACGGCGGCGGCCTCGCGCAGGGCGCGGGTGATGCGCGCGTCGCGGTGGCCGGTGGCACGGCTCCAGGTCAGCAAGGCGCGGTCGACGCCGTGGGCGGCGAGGAGGTCGGCGGGGAGGTAGATCCGGCCCCGGTCGAGGTCCTCGCCGACGTCGCGGAGGAAGTTGGTGAGCTGGAAGGCGACGCCGAGGTCGGCGGCGTACGGGGCGGCCTCCTCGCGGGGGACGACGGTGCCGAGGACGGGCAGCATCTGGAGGCCGATGACGGCGGCGGAGCCGTGGGTGTAGCGGCTCAGCGCGGCGAGGTCCGGGTAGTCGGTGACGGTGAGGTCGCTGCGCATGGAGGCCATGAAGTCGTGGAAGTGCCGGTGGTCGATGGCGTGGCGGCGGACGGTGTCGGCGAGGGCGTGGACCACGGGCTCCTCGCTGGTGCCCGTGCGCAGTCCGGCGGCCAGGCGCCGGTCCAGGTGGTCGAGGGCGGCGGCCCGTTCCTCGGTGGTGGCCGAGGTGCCGAGGTCGTCGACGAGGTCGTCGGCGTGGCGGGCGAAGCCGTAGAGGCTGTGCACGGCCGGGCGGCGTTCGACGGGGAGCAGCCGGGTGGCGAGGAAGTACGTCCTGCCGTGGCGGGCGTTGAGGGTGCGGCAGGTGCGGTAGGCAGATCGCAGGGCGGGGTCGGTGATCCGGGCGGCGTCGAGTTCGCGGGCGCTCATGCTCCGCCTCCGGTGGTCGCGGTGGCGGGGGCGGTGCGGCGGGGCCGGGGCGTGCCGCCGGGGAGGCCGGTGACGCGGGCGGCGGCGAGCCGGCCGGAGATGAGGACGGTGGGGACGCCGACGCCGGGGGTGGTGCCGCAGCCCGCCAGGACGGCGTTGGCGGTACCGCGCACCAGGTTGCGGGGGCGGAAGGGGCCGGTCTGGGCGAAGGTGTGGGCGGCGGAGAAGGGGGTGCCGGCGGCGTGCCCCTGGGCGGCCCAGTCGACGGGGGTGACCAGGGCTTCGGCCTCGATGGCTGCGCCGATGCCGGGCAGGCCCCGGGAGTCCAGGACGCGCAGGAGGTGGTCGCGGTAGCCGGGGGCGAGCGCGGCCCACTCCTGGGTGCCGGGGCCGATGTCGGTGTTGGGGCAGGGGGCGAGGACGTAGTGCAGGTGGCGGCCGGCGGGGGCGAGGGTGGGGTCGGTGGCGGTGGGCCGGGTGATGAGCAGCGAGGGGTCGCTCATCGGGCGGCCGTGACGGGTGAGTTCGTCGAAGGTGGTGTGCCAGGCGCGGCCGAAGGAGAGGGTGTGGTGGCCGAGGCCGGGCCAGGTGCGGTCGGTCCCGGCGTGCAGGATCACCGCCGACGGGGAGTGGCGCAGCGGGACGGCGCGGCGCGGGGTGCGGCCGAGCAGGCGGTAGACGGTGGGCAGGTCGGGGGTGAGGACGACGGCGTCGCAGGGGATGCGGGCCCGGTCGGTGCGGACGGCGGTGATCCGCTCGCCGGTGCGTTCCAGGGCCTGGACGGTGTGGCCGTAGTGGATCTCGGCGCCCGCCGCGGTGGCGGCCTCGGCCATGGCGCGGGGCAGGGCGTGCATGCCGCCGCGCGGGAAGTGGACGCCGGCCATGGTGTCCATGTAGGCGATGACCGCGTAGGCGGCCAGCGCCCGGGCCGGGGGGACGCCGGCGTAGAGGGCCTGGAAGGTGAAGACGCGGCGGAGCCGTTCGTCGCGGATGAACCGGCCGACCTGGGCGTCCATCCGGCCGAAGCCGCCGAGGGCGGCGAGGCGGGCGAGGTCGGGGGTGAGCAGGGCGAGCGGTGAGTCGAAGTTGGCGTCGATGAAGCGGCGCATCTGGAGCGCGTAGAGCCGCTCCAGCCAGGTGCGCAGCCGCCGGTACCCGGCCGCTTCGCGAGCGGAGGCGAAGCGGCGGATCTCCTCCTCCATCGGCTCGGGCCTGGTGTGGACGTCGAGGCGGCTGCCGTCGGCGAAGTGGGCGCGGTAGGCGGGGTGGAGTTCGGTGAGGTGGAGGTGGTCGGCGAGGCGGGCGCCGACGGCGGCGAACGCCTCCTCGACCAGGTGCGGCATGGTGAGGACGGTCGGCCCGGTGTCGACCAGGTAGCCGCCCAGGTCGGTGCGGCCGGCGCGCCCGCCGGGCAGGGTGTCGCGTTCGACGAGGGTGACGCGGCGGCCGGCGCCGAGCAGGTGCAGGGCGGCCGACAGGCCCGCGAGCCCGGCGCCGACAACAACTACGTGGTCAGTGGGGCCGTGCAGTGTCCGCATGCCCTGCCTCTCGGTCGGGGTGGTGGGGGGCGCGGCCGGGCTCCGGGGTGGTGCCGGCGGCGAGCCGGAGCAGTCCGCGCAGTCGCTCCCCCGCCACCGGGTCGAGCGGCAGGGCGTCCAGGCGGGCCAGGGCGCGGCAGGCCATCTTGTCGATGCGCTCCTCGACGGCGGCGCGGGCGCCGGTGGACTCCAGGACCTCGCGTACGGCGTCGAGGCCGGCCGGGGTGAGGGTGGAGTCGCCGAGCGCCGCCTCCAGGACGGCCACGTCGGCGAGGCGGCCCCGTGCGGTGGCCCGGGCGTGGGCGAGGGCGACGAGGAGGGTGGGTTTGCCCTCACGGATGTCGTCGCCGGCCGGTTTCCCGGTCCGGGACGGGTCGCCGAAGACGCCCAGCAGGTCGTCCCGGAGCTGGAAGGCGAGCCCGGCGGGGGCGCCGGCCTCGGCGAGGCGCCGGGTGAGGGCGGGGTCGGCCCCGGCGAGGACGGCGCCTAGTTCCAGCGGCCGCGAGGCGGAGTACTGGGCGCTCTTGAGCCGGGCGGTGCGCAGCGCGAGCAGGGCCGAGCGGTCGGCGGTGACCTGGCCGTGCAGGTCGAGGTACTGGCCCGCGACCATCTCGCCGCGCATCACCCGCCACACCGCCCGCACCCGGCGCCGTACCGGGTCGGGGAGTTCGGTCTCGGCGAGGGTGTCCTCCGCCCAGGCCAGGGCGAGGTCGCCGGCGAGCACGGCCGCCGCCCCCGCGAAGAGGTCGGAGCCGGCCTCCCCGTACTGGTCGGCGAGGGAGACGTGCAGGGCGGGGCGGCCCCGGCGCAGCCGCGAGCTGTCCATGACGTCGTCGTGGACGAGGGCGCAGGTCTGGAGGAGTTCGACGGCGGCGCCCACCCGGAGCGCGGCCCGGGCCCGGTCGCCGTCGGGCAACGCGCAGGCCCGCAGCGCCCACCAGAGCAGGGCGGGCCGCAGCCGGCGTCCGCCGAGCGAGGTGAACCGCGCGATCCGCTCGGCGATGTCCCGCCCGGAGACGGGGTCTGTGGCGCACGCCTCGCTCAGGCGCTCGGCGAGGAGGGTGTGGAGCAGGGCGCCCACGGTGCCGTTGATGTCGCGGTCGGCGGCGGCGACCTGGGGGTGCGGTCCGGGGCGTGCCCGGCCGGTGCCGGTGGGACGGGAGCCGTCCGGAGCGGCGGTGGCCGTGGGGTCTTCGGTGCGGCCCACTGCGGTCCTCTCCTCCGGCTCGCTGGGCGCCCCCGCGACGGGTCGGGGAGCGCGGAGGGCGGGGGGTGTCCCGCCGCCCGTTGGGGATCAGTGCCCCGTCCGGGTGGGCCACGGTCGGCGGGCCCCTCGATTGGACGAGCCCGGAAGCTGCAACGCCGCCCGTCCGGCGGAACAGGGGCCGCGCCCCGGGGCCGCCGTGGGCCCCCGGGCCGGACCGCTCAGCTCCGCCCGGCCCACTCCAGCAGTTCGTCGGCGGTCCAGGTCGTGATCACGTCCTCCGCCGGAACGCCGCACTGCTCGGCGCGGGCGCAGCCGAGGCGCTGCCAGGTGAGCTGCCCGGGTGCGTGGGCGTCGGTGTCGACGGCGAAGAGGGTGCCGGCGTCGAGGGCGGCGCGGATCAGGCGGAGCGGGGGGTCGAGGCGTTCGGGGCGGCTGTTGATCTCGACGGCGGTGCCGGACTCGGCGCAGGCGGCGAAGACGGCCTCGGCGTCGAAGGTGGACTCCGGGCGGGTGCGGCCGGTGGTGAGGCGGCCGGTGCAGTGGCCGAGGACGTCGGTGTGCGGGTTGCCGACGGCGGCGAGCAGGCGCCGGGTCATGGCGGGGGCGTCCATCCGGAGCTTCGAGTGGACGGAGGCGACGACCAGGTCGAGCCGGTCCAGCAGCTCCGGCTCCTGGTCGAGCGTGCCGTCCTCCAGGATGTCGCACTCGATGCCGGTGAGCAGCCGGAACGGGGCCCACTGCTCGTTGAGGGCGGCCACCTCGTCGAGCTGGCGGCGCAGCCGGTCGGCGGTCAGCCCGTGGGCGACGGTGAGGCGGGGCGAGTGGTCGGTGAGGACGGCCCACTCGTGGCCGATCTCGATGGCCGCGCGGCCCATCTCCTCGATGGAGCTGCCGCCGTCGGACCAGTCGGAGTGCAGGTGGCAGTCGCCGCGCAGCGCGGCGTGCAGGGCGGCGCCGCCCTCGGCGAGGGGCGCCTTCGCGGCCTCCTCCTCCAGGCTCTGGAGATAGGCGGGGGTCCAGCCGTCGAGGGCCTGGCGGATGACCTTCCCCGTCTTCGGGCCGATCCCCTTGAGCTTCTCCAGCGTGCCGTCGGCCGCCCGTTCGCGGATCTCGTCCGTCCCGTGCTCGCGCAGGACGGCGGAGGCGGTGCGGAAGGCGCGGACCCGGTAGGTGGGTTCCTGGGCGCGCTCCAGGAGGAAGGCGATCCGGTCCAGCGCGTGTTCGGGGTCCACGGCGCCTCCCTCCGGTAAAGGTCCGTTCTTCAGCGTCTCGCGGGCGGGCGGCCGGCGCATCCGGCACCGGCCGGCGAAGGTGGTGGAATGTTCAACCACCCGTTGCTGTTGTCGCGAGTGGCCGTACTCCCCGGCGACGGAGCCGGGAGCGGAGTACGGCCGGCAGTCGTACGGCAGGAGGGAAGAGCGTGACCGAGACCTACTTCGAGTTCGGGACGCCCGCGGACCGCTGGGACCGGGCGCAGCTGTTCTTCGAGGCCAAGGAGTACACCACCGCCGTCCGCATCCTGAACGGCCTGGTCGAGGAGGCGCCCGAGCACCAGGGGGCGCGTCTGCTGCTGGCCCGGGCGTACTACCACTCCGCGCAGCTCGGCCGGGCGGAGCGGGAGCTGCGCACCCTGCTGGCGGCCGACCCGGTCGAGAGTTACGCGACGCTGCTGCTCGGCCGGACCCTGGAGCGGCAGGGCCGGAACGACGAGGCCCGCCCCTACCTGCGGATGGCAGCCGCGATGAGCGGCGACTTCGCGGAGCTGGGCCCGAGCGCCGCGGCGCGCTGACCGGGCACCACCGGCGCCGGGCGCGGTACGGATGGACCCCCGTTCGGCCGCGCCCGGCCCGCGTGCGGGCGCGCGGCTGCCGAGGATGGTGAGCGGTACGGACGGTCACCGAGGGCGGCCCCCGCCGGCGTGGGGCCGCCCGGCCCGTCCGGGCCGTCACCCGCCACCGCCCCGGGAGCCGCCCCCTCATGAGCGCACCGTCCCCGTACTCCAGCCCGCCGCCCGAGCCGCAGGCCGTCCTCACCCCGATCACGGAGAGCGCCGTCTTCCTGGTGCTGACCATCGACCCAGGCGGGGAGGAGACGGTGTACGACCTCCTCCAGGACGTGTCGGCGCTCCGCCGCTCCGTGGGCTTCCGGGTGCCGGACGCCGATCTGACCTGCGTGGTGGGGATCGGTTCGGATGCCTGGGGGCGCCTGTTCACCGGGGAGCGCCCGGCCGGACTCCACCCCTTCAAGGAGCTGCGCGGGCCGCGCCACACGGCCCCGTCCACCCCGGGCGACGTGCTGTTCCACATCCGCGCCCACCGGGCCGACCTCTGCTTCGAACTGGCCGCCCGGCTGATGGACCGGCTGCGGAACGCCGTGACGGTCGCCGACGAGGTGCACGGCTTCAAGTACTTCGACGAGCGCGACCTGATGGGCTTCGTCGACGGCACCGAGAACCCGGAGGGCAACGCCGCGCTCACCGCGGTGGTGGTCGGCGACGAGGACCCGGAGTTCCAGGGCGGCAGCCATGTCGTCGTGCAGAAGTACCTGCACGACCTCTCCACCTGGAACGCGCTGCCCGTCGAGGAGCAGGAGCGGGTGATCGGCCGTACCAAGCTGGAGGACATCGAGCTGCCCGACGACGTGAAGCCCGCCGACTCGCACGTCGCGCTCAACACGATCACCGAGCCGGACGGGACGGAGCGGCAGATCAGGCGGCTCAACATGCCCTTCGGCACGCTCGGCGAGAACGCCTTCGGCACCTACTTCATCGGCTACGCCGCCGACATCGCCGTCACCGAGCAGATGCTGCGGAACATGTTCCTGGGCACCGGCGAGGCCCGGCACGACCGCATCCTCGACTTCTCCACCGCCGTCACCGGCTCCCAGTACTTCGTGCCCAACGCCGGCTTCCTGGACGACCCGCCGCCCGCGCCCGGGGCGTCCGCCGCCGAGGCCCCGGCCGCGTAGCGGGACGCGGCAGCCGCCCCCGCGCGCGAGCGGTGCCCGCCCCCGCACCGGCCGACACCTCGCTGCGGATCGGCAGCCCCAACCCCCCGGAGAACGTCATGAACGACCTGCACCGCGACCTGGCGCCGGTCTCCGCCGTCTGGGCCGAGAGCGAGGACGAGGTGCGCCGTACCTTCAAGGAGCACCCGGCCGGGCGGCGCGTGGTGGACGCCGACGGGCCCACGGGCCCGGACCGGGCCGCCGTCACCACGGGCCACCTCACCGAGATCACCTCGCCCGGCGACGGACTGCGCGCCCGGCTGCACGCCTCGCTGCCGCTGATCGAGCTGCGCCGCCCGTTCACGCTGAAGCGGCAGGACATCGACGACGTGGAGCGCGGCTCGCGGGACTCCGGCTGGGACCCGGCCAAGGACGGTCCGGGCGATGGCCATGGCCGAGGACCAGGCCGTCTTCGAGGGCCGGCCAGACGCCTCGGTCGCCGGCATCCGCGACGGCAGCTCCCACCCCGAGCTGCGGCTGGCGGGGGTGGCGGGACCGTACGCCCTGCTGCTCAGCGCCACCGCGTACACGGCGGTCAAGGAGACCTCCGGCCGCGGCTACCCGGTCCTGAGCCACCTGGCGCGGTTGCCGGGCGACGGGCAGATCATCTGGGCGCCCGGCATCGAGGGCGGCGCCGTCGTCCCGCTGCGCGGCGGGGACTTCTCCCTGACTCACCCGAGGCGGGCGCCGCCCTGCGCCCGGCCTGACCGGACCCGCCCGCCACCCGGCGGACGGCGCCCCGGATGCGGCGTTCGTCCGGTTCGGCTTGGATGGCCCTGGCGCTCGCCGCGCCCCCGGCGGCCGGGTCCGCCGGACGGGTCCCGCAGTCGCACCGGATCGGAGCCTCCCATGACCCCGCCCTCGGACAACGTCCTCTTCTTCACCTTCACCGACCCCAGCGCCGCCTACCGCGCCTTCTCCGAGATCAAGGCCGTGCCCGAGGTCACTCGGGCGGCCATCGTCGAGCGCGGCACGGACGGCGTCCTCTCGGTGCCGGAGGACTACGAGCCGGGGGCGGGGACGGCGGCCCTGACCGGCGGCGCCATCGGCGCGCTGGTCGGCATCCTCGGCGGCCCGATCGGGGTGCTCTTCGGATGGGGACTGGGCACCGTGGCCGGGGCGACCGCCGACACGGAGGAGGCCGAGCACACCCACGACGCCCTGACGGTGCTCAGCAAGAACGTGGACGACGGCCAGAACCTGCTGATGGTGGAGGCCTCCGGCTACTCCCCGGCCGCCGCCGACGATCTCGCCGGGCGGCTGGGCGGCACCGTCGTGGCCGTTCCGGTGGAGGAGGTGCGGGAGGAGGTCGCCTCCGCCGAGCGGGCCGCCGAGGAGGCCGTCCGCCGGGCCCGCCACGACCACCGCAAGCAGCGCCGGCACGAGTTCCGGGAGAAGATGGACACCCTGTTCGGCCGGGGCATCCCGGCCTGACCCACGGCCCCCGGAAGCCGCCCGGCACCCCGCCGGGCGGTTTCCGTCGCTTTCGGCGCCCGCGCGGGTGGGGTACCGTGGGGCGCAGCGAAGGGGAGTAGTCCCGCAACACCGCCGGTCGACATACTGGCCGTCCGCCACCGCGGACAGCCCGGCCGCCGGGCCGCTCGCGCCGTGAGAGGCGGGCGGTGGACGAGACCTTCGGCCAAGGCATGAAGCCGTGCCCGCAGCAGAGCGGGTGCGGTCCGTCGTGCCGGGCCGAGCGGTCCTCCCGTCGCTGGTCCTGCGGGACTTCACGGGGACGATCCGGGGCCCGGCCCCGTACAGAAAGCCCCCGGAATGAGTCTCGACCCCCTGGCGCTCGTCACCGCCTTCGGGCTGATCTTCCTCGCCGAGCTGCCGGACAAGACGATGTTCGCCTCGCTCGCCATGGGCACCCGGATGCGCCCGCTCTACGTCTGGTTCGGCACCTCCACCGCCTTCCTGGTCCATGTGGCCATCGCGGTCGGCGCGGGCAGCCTCATCGGGCTGCTGCCCGACTGGATCGTGCGCCTGGTCTCCGCCCTGCTCTTCGCCTTCGGCGCCTTCATGCTGCTGCGCGGCGGGGGCGACGAGGAGGACGAGGAGGGCGCCGCGAAAACCGTCACCGGCTTCTGGCCCGTGTACACCACGGCGTTCATGGCCGTCTTCATCAGCGAGTGGGGCGACCTGACGCAGATCACCACCGCCAACCTGGCGGCCACCAACGGCACCCTCCCGACCGCGATCGGCGCCGCGGCGGCCCTCATGTCGGTCTCGGCGCTGGCGCTGCTGGCGGGCCGGTTCATCGCCCAGCGCGTCCCGCTCAAGACCGTCCAGCGGATCGGCGGGCTCTGCATGGCGGGCCTGGCGATCTGGTCCCTGGTGGAGGCGGTCAGCGCCTTCACCGGCTGACCCCGGGCACCGCCGCGTCCCCCGCCGCCGCCCACCGGGCGGCGGCGGGGGACGCGGCGTCTCAGGCCTTGCGGGCCACGCCGCCGTAGGCGTCGACGTCGGCGGCCTCCGCCTCCGGGTCGTTCTCCTCGGCGCGCCAGCGGGTCACCTGGACGACCCCCGGGTCCGCCAGTTCGAGCCCGTCGAAGAAGCCGGCGATCTCCGCCACGCTGCGCACGTGGTACGGCACGGCCCCGCTGCGGTTGTAGGCGGCGGAGGCGGCGACCATGCCCTCGCTGGTGGCGGTCGAATCGCTGACGACCAGGTGGCTGCCGGAGGGCAGGCCCGCCAGGAGACGGCCGACCAGTTCCCGCGCCTCGGCGGGGTCCTCCACATGGCCCAGGGTGTTGAGGATCATCAGCGCGACCGGCCGGCTCAGGTCCAGCGTGGACTCGGCGGCCTTCAGGATCTCCTCCGGCTGGTACAGGTCGGCGTCGAGATAGGCCGTACTCCCCTCCGGCGTACTGGTGAGCAGCGCGCGGGCGTGGGCGAGCACCAGCGGGTCGCTGTCGACGTAGACGATCCGGGAGTCGGGGGCGTACCGCTGGGCGACCTGATGGGTGTTGTCGGCGGTGGGCAGCCCGGTGCCGACGTCCAGGAACTGACGTATGCCCTGCTCGACGGCGAGGTACCGCACAGCGCGGCCCAGGAACTGGCGGCTGGTGCGCGCCACGTCGACCAGCCCGGGGAAGATCTCCTTGATCTGGTCCCCGGTCTGCCGGTCGATCTCGTAGTTGTCCTTCCCGCCCACGAAGTAGTTCCAGAACCGGGCGGAGTGCGGCGTGCTCGTGTCGATCCGCGCGCGGATGTCGTCGGCGGCGACGAGCGGGACGTCGTTCTCTGGCAAGGGGGGCCTCCTGGGCGCGGACGGTTCCTCGGTCTGGTACGAACCTAGTCCACCTGGCTCTGCGAAAAACTCGAGAGAACGATCAACTTACCTGCCTGGCAGGGGACATGACGGAACGAGGTGGGCCTCGCCCCCCTGTACGCCTCCAGCAGCCGCCGAGCGGGTTCAAGTTGATGAACTGGTCAGCCAGGGCGGAGGGGGGCCTGACGGCCTGGCGAGGTCTGCGGCGTCCCTCAGCTTTCCGAAGCGGCGTCGAGCGGCCGGAGGAAGCGCGGTCCTGAGGTGGTGCGGGCGGTGTCGCTTGCGTGGAGAACATGGGAGCGCCGGCACACCGCCGTCGCCTTCTGGCAGCGCGGCTCCGCAAGAACGCCGGAGTCGTCCGACGAGCTGAGTTCACGCCTCGACCAGGTACTCGATGTCGGTCGTAGGCGGTGCGCGCCCCGAGGGCGCGATGTCCTTCGGGGCGCGCGGCAGGGGTTGAGGTTCAGGCGTTGTAGCCGCCGTGGGCGTCCAGTACCGCGCCCGTGACGTATGACGCGGCGGGGCTCGCCAGGAAGGCGATCGCCGCGGCGATTTCGTCGGGGTGCCCCATGCGTTGCAGGGACAGCGAGCTGAGCAGGGTCTTGAGGGTGTCGGGGTCCGGCGGTTGCATGTCGCTGTCCATCAGTCCGGCTTCCACGACGTTGGCCGTGATGTCGCGGGGCCCGAGGTCGCGTGCGACCCCCATGGTGTACCTCTCGATGCCTGACTTGGTCGCCGCGTAGTCCGCAACGCCCGGGACGCCGACCCTGGAGCCCAGTCCGGAACTCACCGTGATGATGCGGCCGCCCGTGCGCAGAACTCGGGAGGCGGCCCGTATGACGGCGATCACGCCGAGGTAGTTGGTGGCGTGCATCCGGTCCAGGGCGGCGGCGTCGGCGTCCGGGTCGTCCACCGTGCGGCCCTGCTCCACCGAGATCGCCGCGTTGTTGACGAGGATGTCCAGGCCGCCGAAGTCCGCGACCACGGCGTCGATCAGCGCCGGCGCCCGGCTCGTGTCCGCCTGGTCGGACTTGAAGGCGACGGCCTTGGCTCCCCTGCCACGCACCTCGTCGACGACGGCCTGCGCCCGCTTCTCGGAGCTGACGTAGGTGAAGGCGACGCCGGCGCCCTGCTCGGCCAGCAGTCGTACGGTCGCGGCTCCCAGTCCGCGCGATCCCCCGGTGACCAGGGCGACCTTGCCCGTGAGTGGCTTGCTCATTCTTCTCACCTCGTTGGTTGATCCCTTCCGGCTGTCGCAACGTTAAGTGTTACGACAGCCAGTTGCAACCTTCCCTGTTACGACTGCTGTAAGGTGAGCGTTGCGGTCGAGAGGAAGAGCCCATGAGCGCCAACAGCAAGCTGACCATCGCCGCCCACGCGCTGGCCTGGATCGGCCTCTACCAGCGCCAGGGCCATGAGGTCGCCACCTCCGAGCAGATCGCGACCAGCGCGAACACCAACCCCGTGGTGATCAGACGGCTGCTCGGCGAACTGCGCAGGGCCGGGCTCGTGGAGTCCCGGCGCGGCATGGGTGCGGGCTGGACGCTCGCACGCGAGCTGGAGTCGATGACCCTGCTCGACGTGTACGAGGCAGTGGAGCCCGGCCCGCTGTTCGCCATGCACCGCTCCACCCCGGACCAGGGTTGCGTGGTGGGCCACGGCATCCAGCCGACCATGCAGAGCGTCTACGAGGGCATCGAGGAGACCGTGAGACACGAGCTGGCCCGCGTCACGCTCGCGAAGGTACTCCAGGACGTACTCGCGACACCTCGCTAACCTCTCCGCCACGCCCTGACATCCGCACAACGACACAGCCGGGCAACTCCTGCCCCTGGAGCTGGGGTCCGGTTCCGGGCGGAGCCGTTGGCACCGCCTGGAGCGGCGGCACTGGCCGCCGCCCCGGCCTGCTGCAAGCGGCTCGACAAACGCACCTTTGAGACTCGACAAACGCACCTGTGAGACCCGTTCCCGGGAAACAGTCAAGGCGAAGCTGGCTCAACGGAGGGCGGACCCGTCACAGACACGACCACTCTCAGCTCACACGTTCTTGCACCCGGCCCTCAGCGGCCTCGAAGTCCAGCGGTCTTCCGCGGATCGTCCGCCGGCATGCGGACCGCAAGCTGCGGCACCTGCTCCCCGATGGGCCGATCGCCGACGATGAGCGATTCGTCCACGGAGGAACGTGCGCGCTCTCCCGGTGCCTGGACGTGGCGGAACTCGACGTCGGCCCCCGTCGGGAGTGGTGAGTTCCTCGGGGACGTCGGGCTCTTCGCGTCGTGGCCACTGGTGTTCCCCCCGGCGTCCCAGATCACCCGGTCGCCCTCGCGGCGCCCAGTGACATACAGAGCGCCACAGCCGCCGGCGGTGCAGGCCGGTCCAGTGCCGACGACGGCTGGGCGCCGGCCCTTCCGGGTGGACTTGTCTCAGGACGACCACGCCGCAGCCCAAGGGGCACCTCGGGCCAGGGATCCGCCGCCCAGTCGTCCGGAACCCTGTGCCGCACAGTCATCTCCTGGGCGTGATCAACATGGCCTACCCCCTGTAATTCTCCAGCAGCCGCAGCCACACCTCGCTGATCGTCGGATACGCCGGAACCGCGTGCCACAGGCGGTCGAGCGGGACCTCGCCGGCGACCGCGATCGTGGCCGACTGGAGGAGTTCGGCGGTGCCGGGGCCGACGAAGGTGACGCCGAGGAGGATGTCGCGGTCGAGGTCGACGACCATGCGGGCGCGGCCGCGGTAGTCGTCGCGGAAGAGGGCGGCGCCGGCGACGGCGGCGAGGTCCTGGTCGACGGCGCGGACGCGGTGGCCCGCCGCTTCGGCCTGGGCGAGGGTCAGGCCGACCGAGGCCGCCTCGGGGTCGGTGAAGACGACCTGCGGGACGGCGGCGTGGTCGGCGGTGGCGCTGTGGGCGCCCCAGGGGCCGGTGTCCAGGGGACGGCCCTGGGCGCGGGCGGCGATGGCCGCGCCGGCGACGCGGGCCTGGTACTTGCCCTGGTGGGTGAGGAGGGCGCGGTGGTTGCAGTCGCCGACCGCGTAGAGCCAGTCGCTGCCGGTGACCCTCAGGGTGTCGTCGACGGTGAGCCAGTCGCCGGGGGTGAGGCCCACCGTGTCGAGGCCGAGGTCGCCGGTGCGGGGGGCGCGGCCGGTGGCGAAGAGGACTTCGTCCGCCTGGAGGGTGGAGCCGTCGTCGAGGGTGAGGGTGACGCCGGAGGCGTCGCGGGCCAAGGCCGTGACGGAGACGCCGGTACGGACGTCGGCCCCGGCGGCGCGCAGGCTCTCGGCGACCAGTTCGCCGGCGAACGGCTCCATCCCGGAGAGCAGCCCCCCGCCCCGCACCAGCAGGGTGACGCGCGCGCCCAGGCCCTGCCAGGCGGTGGCCATCTCGGCGCCGACCACCCCGCCGCCGACGACGGCGAGCCGCCCGGGCACCTCCTCGGCGCTGGTGGCCTCGCGGCTGGTCCAGGGGCGGGCGCCGGCCATGCCGGGCAGGTCGGGGAGGGCGGCCCGGGTGCCGGTGCACAGGGCGACGGCGTGCCGGGCGGCGAGGGTGGTGACCTGGCCGTCGGCGCCGGTCACGGTGACCCGGCGCTCTCCGGCGAGGCGGCCGTGTCCGCGGTACAGGTCGGTGCCGGTGGAGTCGACCCACTCCACCTGGCCGTCGTCCTTCCAGTCCGAGGCGAAGCCGTCCCGGCGGTCGAGAACGGCACGGGTGTCGAGCGGACCCGCGGTCATCCGCTCCAGTCCGGGCAGTCCGCGGGCGTCCGCCTGGGCGAGGACCGGGCGGAGCAGGGCCTTGCTGGGCATGCACGCCCAGTACGAGCATTCGCCGCCGACCAGCTCGCTCTCGACGATCGCGGCGCTCAGACCGGCGGCGCGGGCGCGGTCGGCGACGTTCTCGCCCACCGGTCCGGCGCCGACGACGACCACGTCGTAGGTGTGGTCGGGGGCCTGCTCGGGGGTGGGCGTGTCGTCCGTTCGTGCGTGCGTCATGGCGCCAGTGTGACGGGGGGTGTGCGCCGTGGCCACACGGGTAGCGGCACCCGGATACGGAATACACCCGCCGCTCGCGCCGTTGTGCGAGGCGGTTCAGCAGTCAGCAGGAAGGTACGACCTCATGAGCACTGTGGAACTCACCAAGGAGAACTTCGACCAGACGGTGATGGACAACGAATTCGTCCTCATCGACTTCTGGGCGTCCTGGTGCGGTCCGTGCCGTTCGTTCGCACCGGTCTACGAGGCGGCTTCGGAAACCCACCCTGACCTGGTCTTCGGCAAGGTCGACACGGAGGCGCAGCAGGAGCTGGCCGCCGCCTTCGGCATCCAGTCGATCCCGACCCTGATGATCGTCCGCGACCGGGTGGCGGTCTTCGCCCAGCCCGGCGCGCTCCCCGCGGAGGCCCTGGAGGACGTCATCGGCCAGGCCCGCGCCCTGGACATGCAGGAGGTCCACAAGTCGGTGGCCGAGGCACAGGCCGCCGAGGCCAAGGGCGACCAGCCCGACGCACAGGGCTGACGCAGCCGCCCCTGCTGTCCGCCAGGCCCTCGAAGGCGGGGCCGTACCGCATGCCGGTACGGCCCCGCCTTCGCCGTCTCCGGCTGCCCCGGCGTGGCGGCCCGGTGAACACCCGTACCCGGTGGACGGGTTGCGCGCGGCGGGGCCTACCGTGGCGCGGGTGACTATCGACACCGGTGACCTGCCCCTTTCCCCCTCCCCCGGCCGCGAAGGCGCCACGGCGACGGTCGAGGCCGACCCGCGCCGCGTCGGCGCGGTACGGACCGAGTACGCGCCCGAGAAGGACGGCGACCCCGATCCCGGGGAGATCGTCTGGACCTGGGTCCCGTACGAGGAGAACGACGGCCGGGGCAAGGACCGCCCGGTGCTGGTGGTGGCGCGGGAGCGGGCGGGCACGCTGCTGGCCGTCCAGCTGACCAGCAAGGACCGGCGCGGCGACAACGACTTCGTGGCGATCGGCACCGGCCCCTGGGACCGCGAGGAGCGACCGTCGTGGGTGGCGGTCGACCGGGTGCTGCGGGTCCACGAGGCCGGCATGCGGCGCGAGGCCTGCGCGCTGGACCGGGGCCGCTTCAACCTGGTGGTGCTGCGGCTGCGCGAGCGGTACGGCTGGAAGTAGTCCCCGGAGCCCCGGAGGGGCCCGGTCAGGGTCCCTCCGGGGCGAAGGTCTCCTCGAACGCGGCCCGGGTGGTGCCGGCCCGCGACCGGTCCAGGACCGCGAAGACCACCGTGTCGAAGGTGGCCCCGAACCGGGCGCCGGGTGCGGTGAGCAGCCGCCGGAAGGCGTCGGCCACCTCGGCCGGGTCGTTCTGGAAGACGCCGCAGCCCCAGGCGCCGAGCACCAGCCCGCGTACCCCGTTGGCCGCGGCCACCTCCACGACGCGCTCGGCCCGGCGGGCGATCGCCGGCCCCAGCTCGGCCTGCGCGCGGGCGGGGTCGGTGCGGCGCAGGACGCCCGCGTTGGGGGCGGGGCTGGTGAGGAAGGACGCGGTGCGCGGGGTCTCCAGCAGGGCGCCCCTGTCGTCCCGGAAGACCGGCACGCCGGGCGCGAAGATGACCCGGTCGGAGTAGAGGGCGTCCCGGTGCTCGCGGTGGTGGGCGTAGTAGGCGGGGGCGCGCAGCAGGCAGTCGTAGAGGGCGGTGGCGCGGCAGACCGCCTCCTCCTGGGCCTGGGCGCCGTTGAGGTAGCCGCCGCCGGGGTTGCGGGCGGAGGCGAAGTTGAGGGCGCCGACCGGGCCGCCCTCCTCGGCCGCCAGGCGCAGGACGGCCGCGGTGGTGGACTCCCCGGTGACGGCGACCGAGGTGGTGGCGGGCGGGGTGTCGGGGACCGGGACCGGTCCGGGCCCGTACAGCCGGGTTCCTTCGCGGGCGGCGGCCAGCTGACCGGAGAGATCGCGCCAGATTCCGGACGGGGCGTGGTACCCGCCCCGGGCGACCATCTCCTGGGTCTCGCGGGCCGTGGCCCGCAGTCGTGCGCTCACGCCGCTCCTGTCACTGGTGCCCGGCCGCTCGCGGGCACGCCGGTGCCGGGCCCTGGCGCGGCCGCAGGGAGTGCCATGGTGTCGGCCGGGATTTCCGGGGCACAACCCCTTTTCCGGATCACCGCCCCGGCCGGGAGGCGCGGTTGTGCGATGCGCGCCGAGCGTCTTGGCTGGACGGGTGACACCACGGCGCGCCCGCCTGCGGAGCGCCGTGCACCACGGCGGTCCTCCCCCAAGGAGTGCGTCCATGTCCCAGTCGTCGATCCCCTCGTCCGCCTCCCCGCCCCCGTCCGACGGCGGCCCGTCCGCCTGGCCCGGGACCTCGCCTCCCGGGACGGGTCTGAGCGAGGAGTCCTTCTCGGACCTGGTACGAGGCATCTGTTTCAAGACCGGCCCGCCCCGCACGGTGGGGGTGGAGCTGGAATGGCTCGTGCACGACGCGGCCGACCCGCTGCGCAAGGTCTGTGCCGACCGGCTGCGCGCGGCCCACACGGTCCTGAAGGACCTGCCGCTGACCTCGCTGTTCACCGTGGAGCCCGGTGGCCAGCTCGAACTCAGCTCCGCCCCCGCGCCCTCGCTGGCGGTCTGCGTGGAGCAGGTCTCCGCCGACATGGTGGTGCTGCGCGGGGCGCTGGCCGCGCTGGGCCTGCGGGTGACGGGCCTGGGCACCGAACCCTCCCTCCCCGGCGAGCGGCTGCTGCGGGAACCGCGCTACGACGCGATGGAGCGCTACCTCGACCGGGCGGGACCCGCCGGCCGGCACATGATGCGCTCCTCGGCCTCGGTCCAGGTCTGCCTGGACGCCGGGTACGAGGAGCCGGGGCCGCAGGGCCACCACCGCCGGTGGCATCTCGCCCACCTGCTGGGGCCGGTACTGGTCGCCGCCTTCGCCAACTCCCCCGTCCACGAGGGCCGGCTGACCGGCTGGCGGTCGACCCGGCAGTCCCTGTGGGCCGAGATCGAGCCCGGCCGTTCCGCGGCACCGCCGCTGGACGCGGAGCCCCGCGCCGCCTGGACCGAGCGGGTGCTGGACGCCCCGGTGATGTGCGTACGGACCGAGGACGGGCCGTGGGACGCGCCCGAGGGGCTGACCTTCCGTGACTGGGTGCGGGGCGAGGGGCCCCGGCCGGTCACCGAGGAGGACCTCGACTACCACCTGACGACGCTCTTCCCGCCGGTGCGCCCGCGCGGCCACCTGGAGCTGCGGATGATCGACGCGCAGCCCGGCGAGGACGGCTGGCGGGTTCCCCTCGCGGTGACCTGCGCGCTCTTCGACGACGCCGAGGCGACGGAGACGGCGTACCGGATCGTCAAGCCGCTGGCCGAGCGGGCCACCGGCGGGCCGGCCCCGCACAACGCGCTCTGGGAGGACGCGGCCCGCTCGGGCCTCGCCGACCCGGAGCTGCGGGAGGCGGCCACGGCCTGCTTCGCCACCGCGCTCCAGGCGCTGCCCCGCCTGGGTGCCGGCGAGGAACTGACCGCCCAGGTCGCCGCGTTCACCGAGCGGTACACGCGGGCGGGGCGCTGCCCCGCCGACGACTTCCTGGACACCTGTCTGGACATCCGCCCCGGCCGGGGGCCCGCCGAGGGCCCGGCCGCGCACGGGACGGTCAGGGGAGAGGACGCACCGGCATGACTTCGTCCACGGACACGCCGCAGGCCGCCGGGCAGCCCCCGGCCGGACCGGAGGCGCTGCGGCAGCGGGCGCTGGCCGCGCTGCTCGCGGCGCGGGAGCGGACCGCGCTGCTCACCGACTGCGTGGAGGGCCCGGACCTGACGGCGCAGCACTCCCCGCTGATGTCTCCGCTGGTCTGGGACCTCGCCCACATCGGCAACCAGGAGGAGCTGTGGCTGGTGCGCGCGGTGGGCGGGCGCGAGGCGCTGCGGCCGGAGATCGACTCGCTGTACGACGCGTTCGAGCATCCGCGCGCCGAGCGTCCCTCGCTGCCGCTGCTCGCCCCCGAGGAGGCGCGGCGGTACGCGGCGGAGGTGCGGGGCCGGGCGCTGGACGTGCTGGCGGCGGCGCCGGTGGAGGGTGAGCGGCTGACCGCCTCCGGCTTCGCCTTCGGGATGGTCGCCCAGCACGAGCAGCAGCACGACGAGACGATGCTCATCACCCATCAGCTGCGGCGGGGCCCTGCGGTGCTGGACGCCCCGGCGCCGCCCCGCCCCGCGCCGGACGCTGCGCTGCCGGGCCCGGAGGCGCTGGTGCCGGGCGGCCCGTTCACCATGGGCACCTCGGCCGAGCCGTGGGCGCTGGACAACGAGCGGCCCGCACACCGCCGCGACGTGCCCGCCTTCTGGCTGGACACCGCCCCGGTGACCTGCGGGGCGTACCTGCGGTTCATCGACGACGGCGGGTACGACGAGGAGCGGTGGTGGCATCCGGCGGGGTGGCGGATGGTCCGCGAACACGGGCTCAAGGCGCCGCTGTTCTGGCGGCGGGAAGGGACGACCTGGCTGCGCCGCCGGTTCGGTGTGGTGGAGCCGGTGCCCGCCGACGAGCCGGTGGTCCACGTCAGCTGGTACGAGGCGGACGCCTACGCCCGCTGGGCCGGGCGGCGGCTGCCGACGGAGGCCGAGTGGGAGAAGGCGGCCCGGTTCGACCCCGCCACCGGACGGGCGCGCCGCTACCCGTGGGGCGACGCCGACCCGGGGCCCGCCCACGCCAACCTGGGCCAGCGCCATCTGCGTCCCGCCCCCGCCGGGGCCTATCCGGCGGGCCGTTCGCCGCTGGGCGTCGGCCAGCTCATCGGCGACGTGTGGGAGTGGACGGCGAGCGACTTCCTGCCGTACCCGGGGTTCGCGCCGTTCCCCTACCGGGAGTACTCGGAGGTCTTCTTCGGCGACGGTCACAAGGTGCTGCGCGGCGGGTCGTTCGGGGTCGACGCGGTCGCCTGCCGGGGCACGTTCCGCAACTGGGACCTGCCGGTGCGCCGGCAGATCTTCGCCGGGTTCCGCACCGCGCGGGACGCCGCCACCGGCGAGGGCACCGCGTGAGCGGGCGGGGGCGGTCCTGATGTGCCGCCACCTGGCGTACGTGGGCCCGGCCCTGCCGCTGGGCGAGTTGCTCTCGGCGCCGGAGCACAGCCTGTTCCGCCAGTCCTGGGCGCCGCGCCACCAGCGGTACGGCACGGTCAACGCCGACGGGTTCGGCCTGGGCTGGTACGCGCCGGGCGACCCGGTCCCGGCGCGCTACCGCCGGGCGGGCCCGATCTGGGCGGACCCCTCGTTCGGCGATCTGACGCGGGTGGTGCGCAGTACGGCGCTGCTGGCGGCGGTCCGTGACGCGACGGCGGCGGGCGCGGACCCGGAGGCGGCGGTCGCGCCGTACGCCGACGGGCCCTGGCTGTTCAGCCACAACGGGGCGGTGGCCGGGTGGCCGGAGTCGCTGGCCAAGCCCGCCGCCTCGCTGGAGCCGCTGGCCCTGCTGGAGCTGGAGTCCCGGTGCGACGCCGCCCTGGTGTGGGCGCTGGTCCGGGACCGGCTGCGGCGCGGCGAGGGGCCGGGCGACGCCCTCGGCGGGGCGGTCCGGGCGGTGGCGGCGGCCGCGCCCGGCTCCCGGCTCAACCTGCTGCTGACCGACGGCCGCTCGATCGCCGCCACCACCTGGGGCGACACCCTCTTCCACCGTCCCGGACCGGCCGGCGGCCGCGTGGTCGCCTCCGAGCCCTACGACGACGAGCCGGGATGGCGGGCCGTGCCGGACCGCACGCTGCTGCTCGCCGACGCCCGGGAAGTCACCCTCCTCCCTCTCAAGGAGCCCTCCGCGTGAGCCCGTTCCGCATCACCCGCACCCTGCCCGAGGACGCCACCGGCGCCGCCCTGCGCGAGGACGTCCGCGCCGGGCTCACCTCGGTGCCGAAGACGCTGCCGCCCAAGTGGTTCTACGACGCGCGGGGCAGCGAGCTGTTCGAGGAGATCACCCGGCTCCCCGAGTACTACCCGACCCGCGCCGAACGGGAGATCCTGGCGGACCGGGCCGGCGAGATCGCGGCGGCGCTCCCGGCCCGGACGCTGGTGGAGCTGGGCTCGGGCTCCTCCGAGAAGACCCGGCTGCTGCTGGACGCGCTCACCGGACTGGAGGCGTACGTCCCGGTGGACGTGAGCGAGAGCGCGCTGCGCGGGGCCGGGCAGGCCCTGGCCCGGGAGCGGCAGGGCCTGCGGGTGCACGCGCTGATCGCCGACTTCACCGGCCGGCTGGAGCTGCCCGAGGGGCTGCCGGGGCCACGCCTCGTGGCGTTCCTCGGCGGGACGCTGGGCAATCTGCTGCCCGGGGAGCGGGCGGCGTTCCTCGCCTCGGTGCGGGCGTCGATGGCGCCGGGCGACGGTCTGCTGCTCGGCACCGACCTGGTCAAGGACGAGGAGACCCTGGTCGCCGCCTACGACGACGCGCGGGGGGTGACGGCCGAGTTCGACAAGAACGTGCTGCGCGTCGTCAACCGGGAGCTGGGCGCCGACTTCGACCTGGACCGCTTCGACCACGTGGCCCGCTGGGACGCGGAGCGGGAGTGGATCGAGATGCGGCTGCGAGCGCGGTCGGCGGCGACGGTGAAGATCCCGGCGCTGGATCTGGCGGTGGAGTTCGCCGAGGGCGAGGAGGTGCGTACGGAGGTGTCCGCGAAGTTCCGCGAGGAGGGCGTCCGCGCGGAGCTGGCGGCGGCCGGGCTCACGGCGGCCGGCTGGTGGACGGACCGGGCGGGGCGGTTCGCCCTCTCGCTGTCGCTGGCCTGAGACGCCGGTACGCCCGGGGGACGGCTTTCCTTCCCCGGGCGTACAGCCGCGCGGTCAGCGGGTGCGCAGGTCCAGCGTCTTGGTGATGCGCTTCGAGGCGGCCTTGGCGGCGGCCTCGGGGTCGGTGCCGGTGAGCACCTGGGTCATGTACGCCTTGATCGGGTTGTCGCCCTCGACGGCGGCCCAGCGCGGGGAGTTGGGGGTGGCCCGGCCGTGCGCGGCGCCCTCGGCCATCGCGGCTGACCCCTCGTCGCCGCTGACGGCCTCGGCGAGGGTGGTCTTGTTGGGCACGTAGTTCATCGTCTTGGCGAGGTCGATCTGCCACTTCTCGCCGGCCAGCGCCTTGATCAGCTCGACCGCGCCGGCTCGGTTGTCGGTCTTCTCACGGACCACGAGGTCGGAGCCTCCGGTGAAGACGGCACCGGGCTTGGCGGCGGTCTTGCCGGGGACGGGGAAGAAGCCGAGCTTGCCCTTGAGGGCGGGGTTCTCCTCGACGATGGTCTGGGCGGTTCCGGGGACCGTGATGATCTGGCCGACGTCGCCCTTGGCGAAGACCTCGGCCTGCGGCGGGTTCTCCTCGTCGGCGTCCTTCGGGCCGTTGCCCAGTTCCTGGAGCTGCCGGTAGAAGTCCATGCCGCGCAGGGCGGCGGGGGTGTCCAGGGTGCCTTCCCAGATGTTGCCGGACTCCTTGGCGAGGTCGCCGCCCTCGTCCCAGATGAAGCCGGAGAGAGTGTACCAGTCCTGGCCGGCGAGGTAGATGCCCTGGCTGCCGGATTCGTTGATCCTGGTGGTGTCGGCGATCCACTGCTCCCGGGTCTTCGGGGGCTTGCTGACACCGGCTTCGGCGAAGACGTCCTTGTTGTAGATGACGACGCGGTTGGCGGCGTACCAGGGGATGCCGTACTGGGAGCCGCCGAACCGGCCGGGCTCGGCGAGGCCGGGCAGCCAGTCGTCCATGCCGAGGTCGCGCATCGACTCCAGCGTCAGGTCGACCAGGCCGCCGCCGTCGACGTACTGGGCGACCTGGGTGTTGCCGACCTCGATGACGTCGGGTGCGGTCTCGTGGTCGTCGGACTTGAGCGCCTCGTCGACCTTCTCGGTGATGCCGCCCCACTCCTGGATCTCGACCTTGAGGCTCAGCGAGGGGTGCTCCTTCTCGAACTCCTTCGTGAACCGCTCGACGAAGCCCGCCGTCGCACTGCCCTTCATCAGCCAGAGAGTGATCTCCTCGCGGTCGTCGCCACCGGGGAGCAGTCCGCAGCCCGTCAGGAGGGAGGCGGAGGCGAGGAACACGACAAGGGTCGTACAGCGGGTCTTCACGAGGGTCGCTTTCTGCCTGAGGACAGGAGGGAGACGGGCCCGACGTGGGGGGCAGCGCGCGCGCTCGTACGGGTGTACGCACCACCCTGGTATAGACCAAATCGGTGGTCAAGAGGCTGAGGGCGAATCCGCCCATTACGGTTAGGTGACGACACACGCCTCGGGGAGCCCACGCGTACCGCTAGGAGGACGTCCGCCATGTCCGATCATGTCTACCGCGTCACCGAGATCGTCGGCACCTCGCCCGAGGGCGTCGACCAGGCGATCCGCAACGGCATCGAACGCGCCTCCCAGACCCTGCGCGGCCTCGACTGGTTCGAGGTCACCCAGGTACGGGGCGCCATCGCCGACGGGCAGGTCGCCCACTACCAGGTGGGGCTGAAGGTGGGCTTCCGCCTGGAGGGCTCCGACGACTGACGCCCGGCCGGCCCGTCGCTGCGGGGCCGGACCGGATCAGGTCCGGCCCTCACGCTCCTGCCCCGCGCGCAACTGAGCGGAGGTACGCCCCCAGTCCGCCGCCACGACCCGGAACCCGGCCCGCTCGGCCTCCCCGAGGACCAGCGGGTCGTCGTCGACGAGCATCCGCACGGTGCGGGTCGCCCGTAGCCCGCGCAGCGCCTCCAGCTTGGTGCGTACGGCCGGGCGCCGGTCGTGGTCGCGGCGCATCCGCACCGGCCCCTCGGGGAGCCCGTGCGCCCGCAGCCACTCCTCCGTGTCGGCCCGGCACCGCTCCGGACGCCCGGTCAGGTACAGCAGGTCGCAGTCGGCGGCGGCCTCGCGGGCCAGCGCGACGCCCTCGGCCAGCGGCGTGTCGGCGGGCGCGGCGGCGAAGAACCCCCGCCAGTCGCGGGGGGAACGCTCCAGGAAGTGCTGGCGGTGGGCGGTGTCGGCGAGGGTGCCGTCGAGGTCGAAGACGGCGAGGGGGCGCGGCTCGGTCACCGGGCCACCGTAGCGCCCGGGGGAATCGCGCGCCCGGCGCGCGGCGTTGCAGCGGAGGTGAGTACCGTGACCGGCCCCGTGGGCCCCGCATCCCCCTCCCCCGCCACCGCGCCCGCCCTCGGTACGGGCCCCTTCCCCGGGGTCCGCTTCTCGGTCCTGGACCGGTCGCGGGTGCGGGAGGGCCGCCCGGTGGGTGAGGCGCTGCGGGACACGGTGGAACTGGCCCGGGAGGCCGAGCGGCTGGGGTTCTACCGGTTCTGGGTCTCCGAGCACCACGGGGTGCCAGGGGTCGCGGGCTCCGCGCCCACGGTGCTGGCGGCGGCGGTGGCCTCGGCGACCTCCCGCATCCGGGTGGGGACCGGCGGGGTGATGCTGCCCAACCATCAGCCGCTGGTGGTGGCGGAGCAGTTCGGCGTGCTGGAGGCCCTGTACCCGGGCCGGATCGACATGGGGCTGGGGCGTTCGGTCGGCTTCACCGACGGGGTCCGCAAGGCGCTGGGGCGCGGCAAGGAGGAGGCGGACGCCTTCGCCGAGCGCCTGGCCGAACTCCTCGGCTACTTCGACGGAGCCGCCCCCTCCGGCGTGCGGGCCCGCCCGGCCGACGCGGTGCGCGTCCCCGCCTTCGTGCTGGCCACCGGGGCGGGCGCGCGGACGGCCGCCGCGGCCGGGTTGCCGCTGGTGATCGGCGGCCCGCGCCGGGAGAGGCTCGCCGAGGCGGCGCGCACCTACCGCGAGGAGTTCCGGCCCGGCCCCTGGGCGGCCGAACCCTACGTGGTGGTCTCCGGCGAGGTCGCCCTCGCCCGGGACGAGGACTCCGCGCGCCGCCTGCTGCTCCCCGAGGCGTGGGCGATGTCGCACGCCCGCACCCACGGCACCTTCCCGCCGCTGGAGGCGGCCGCCCGGATCGAGGCGATGGAGCTGCCCGAGCGGCAGCGGGGCCTGCTGGAGCAGGGGCTGGACGGCGGGGTGTACGGCACCGAGGAGCAGGTCGTGGAGCGGCTGGGCCGGCTGATCGAGGCGACGGGGGCCCAGGAGGTGCTGGTGACGACCAGTACGTACGACCGGGCGGGCCTGCTGGACTCGTACCGGCGGCTGGCGCGGCTGGCCGGGATCGTCCCGGCGGACGGGAGTTGAGGCGCGGCACGCGGACGCACGGGAGCCCCGTCACCGACCGGCCGGGAAGGTGACGGGGCTCTCGGGGTGGCCCGCCGGAAGGGGCGCGGGACACGGGACGGGACCGGAGGGTTGAGCACCACGGCCGGTCCCGTCTGCCTGGAGGGTGGGTCAGCGCTTGCCGCCCTTGCGGGTGGCGCGCAGCCACTCCTTGTTCATGCGGGTGATGGAGAAGAGCGGGATGCCCTTCGGGCAGGCGGTGGCGCACTCCCCGGCGAGGGTGCAGCCGCCGAAGCCCTCGGCGTCCATGGTGGCCACCATGTCCAGCACGCGGGACTCGCGCTCGGGGGCGCCCTGCGGGAGGACGTTGAGGTGGCTGACCTTGGCGGCGGTGAAGAGCATCGCCGAGCCGTTGGGGCAGGCCGCGACGCAGGCGCCGCAGCCGATGCACTCGGCGTTCTCGAAGGCGTAGTCCGCGTCGGGCTTGGGCACCGGGGTGGCGTGCGCCTCGGGGGCGGTGCCGGTGGGCGCCGAGATGTAGCCGCCGGACTGGATGACGCGGTCGAAGGCGGACCGGTCGACGACGAGGTCCTTGATGACCGGGAAGGCCGAAGCCCGCCACGGCTCGATGTCGATGGTGTCGCCGTCGGAGAACGAGCGCATGTGGAGCTGGCAGGTGGTGGTCCGCTCCGGGCCGTGCGCGTCGCCGTTGATGACGAGGCTGCACGCGCCGCAGATGCCCTCGCGGCAGTCGTGGTCGAAGGCGACCGGGTCCTCGCCCTTGAGGGTGAGCTCTTCGTTGAGGGTGTCGAGCATCTCCAGGAAGGACATGTCCTGGCTGATGTCGTCCACCTGGTAGGTGGACATGGCTCCGGGCTCGTCGGCGTTCTTCTGCCGCCAGACGCGCAGGGTGAGCTTCATGCGTAGCTCCGCTGGGTGGGGTGGACGTACTCGAAGACCAGGTCTTCCTTGTGCAGGACGGGTGCCTCTCCGGTGCCGCCGAACTCCCAGGCGGCGGCGTAGGAGAACTCCTCGTCCCGCCGGGCGGCCTCGCCGTCCGGGGTCTGCGACTCGACGCGGAAGTGGCCGCCGCAGGACTCGGCGCGGTGCAGCGCGTCGAGACACATCAGCTCGGCCAGCTCCAGGTAGTCGACGACGCGGTTGGCGCGCTCCAGCGACTGGTTGAACTCCTCGCCGGTGCCGGGAACCTTGATGCGGCGCCAGAACTCCTCGCGGATCTCGGGGATGCGGGCGAGGGCGGTGCGCAGCCCGTCCTCGCTGCGGGCCATGCCGCAGTACTCCCACATCAGCTCGCCGATCTCGCGGTGGAAGGAGTCCGGGGTGCGGTCGCCGTCGACGGAGAGCAGCAGGTTGAGGCGGTCCTGGGTCTCGGCGACGGTCTCCTGGACGGCCGGGTGGTCGGCGGAGACGTCCTCGGTGTGCGGGTTGCGAGCGAGGTAGTCGTTGATGGTGGACGGCAGGACGAAGTAGCCGTCGGCGAGGCCCTGCATGAGCGCGGAGGCGCCCAGGCGGTTGGCCCCGTGGTCGGAGAAGTTGGCCTCGCCGATGGCGAAGAGGCCGGGGATGGTGGTCTGGAGGTCGTAGTCGACCCAGAGGCCGCCCATCGTGTAGTGCACGGCGGGGTAGATCCGCATCGGGACCTGGTAGGGGTCCTCGTCGGTGATCCGCTGGTACATGTCGAAGAGGTTGCCGTACTTGGCCTCGACCGCCTTGCGGCCCATCCGCTCGATGGCCTCGGCGAAGTCGAGGTAGACGCCCTGTCCGCCGGGGCCGACGCCGCGGCCCTCGTCGCAGACGTTCTTGGCGGCGCGGGAGGCGATGTCGCGGGGGACGAGGTTGCCGAAGGAGGGGTAGATGCGCTCCAGGTAGTAGTCGCGCTCGTCCTCGGGGATCTGGTCCGGGGGCCGCTGGTCGCCCTTGGCCTTGGGCACCCAGATCCGGCCGTCGTTGCGCAGCGACTCGCTCATCAGGGTGAGCTTGGACTGGTGGTCGCCGGTGCGCGGGATGCAGGTCGGGTGGATCTGCGTGAAGCAGGGGTTGGCGAAGTACGCGCCCTTGCGGTGCGCCCGCCAGATCGCCGTCGCGTTGGAGTTCATCGCGTTGGTCGACAGGTAGAAGACGTTGCCGTAGCCGCCGGTGGCGAGGACGACGGCGTCCGCGAAGTAGGTGTCGATCTTGCCGGTGACCAGGTCACGGGCGACGATGCCGCGGGCCTTGCCGTCGACCACGACCAGGTCGAGCATCTCGGTGCGGTGGTGCATCTCGATCGTGCCCGCGCCGATCTGCCGGGAGAGCGCCTGGTACGCGCCGAGCAGCAGCTGCTGGCCGGTCTGGCCGCGGGCGTAGAAGGTGCGGGAGACCTGGACGCCGCCGAAGGAGCGGTTGTCGAGCAGGCCGCCGTACTCGCGGGCGAAGGGGACGCCCTGGGCCACGCACTGGTCGATGATCTCGACCGAGATCTGGGCGAGCCGGTGGACGTTGGACTCGCGGGCGCGGAAGTCGCCGCCCTTGACCGTGTCGTAGAAGAGGCGGTGCACGGAGTCGCCGTCGTTGCGGTAGTTCTTGGCGGCGTTGATGCCGCCCTGGGCGGCGACCGAGTGGGCCCGGCGGGGCGAGTCCTGGAAGCAGAACTGAACGACGTGGTAGCCCTGTTCGGCCAGGGTCGCGCCGGCCGAGCCGCCGGCCAGGCCGGTGCCGACGACGATCACGGTGTGCTTGCGGCGGTTGGCGGGGTTGACCAGCTTCGCCTCGAAGCGGCGGGTGTCCCAGCGTTCGTTGACCGGTCCGGCGGGCGCCTTGGTGTCGGTGACCGGCTCGCCGGTGGTGTAGCGGGTGTAGTCGGTGTCAGCCATGGGTCAGCTCACCAATCCGGTCATGACGGCGACGGGTACGGCGATGAAGCCGAGGGTCAGGACGAGGGCCAGCACGTTGGCGACGGTCTTCAGCAGCCGGTCCCGGTTCCTGTTGCCCGCGCCGAGGGTCTGGGCGGCGCTCCAGAAGCCGTGCTGGATGTGGAGGCCGAGCGCGACCATCGCCACGATGTAGATGGTGTTGCCGTACCAGGTGGAGAAGGTCCCGACGACGTTCTGGTACGCCTGGCCGTGCTGGAAGTCGCCCGCGTGGACGGTGCCCGTGGTCAGGTCCAGGATGTGCCAGACGATGAACAGGGCGAGGATGATCCCGCCCCAGCGCATGGTGCGGGTGGCGTAACTGGCGCGCGGCCGCTTGTGGACGTACTTGACCGGGCGGGCCCTGATGTCGCGGCGGCTGAGCTGCGCGGCGGAGACCGCGTGCAGGATCACGGCGGCCAGCAGCACGAACCGGACGATCCACAGCGCCCACTCGTGGTGGAGGACGGGCTCGCCCATGGTCCGCAGCCAGTGGGCGTAGCCGTTGAAGTCCTCGGGTCCGAAGAAGATCTTCAGGTTGCCCGCCATGTGGGCGACCAGGTAGCCGAGCATGATGAGGCCGGTCACGGCCATCACGGTCTTCTTGCCGACGGACGAGTCCCAGAGCGTGCGGATCGTGGACGGCCGTCGGTCCGTCCTCGTTGCCAGAGCCATGAGCATGACGGTAGGGCCGGAAGGCCCGAGAGGTCCAAGACATGGAACGGCTCATTTCCATAGCCTTAGACTATTCGGGTGTAATGTGCCGGTATGCAGTTCCAGCAGCTCCACTACTTCGTGGCCGTCGCCGAGACCCGCCACTTCACCCGGGCCGCCGAGATGGTGCACGTGGCGCAGCCCTCCCTCTCCCAGCAGATCCGGGCCCTGGAGCGGGAGCTGGGCGCCGACCTGTTCCTGCGCGCACGGGGGAACATCACCCTGACCGACGCCGGGGAGGCCCTGCTGCCGCTGGCCCGGCGCATCCTCGCGGACGCCGACACCGCCCGCCACGAGGTGCAGGAGCTGGCCCAGCTGCGCAGCGGGCGGGTCCGCCTCGGGGCCACGCCGAGCCTGTGCACCGGGCTCCTGCCGGACGTGCTGCGCGCGTACCACGACCGCTACCCGGGCATCCGGCTCATGATCGAGGAGAACGGTTCGCACGACCTGGTCCGCGAGCTGGCCCGCGGCGCCCTCGACCTGGCACTGGTGGTGCTGCCGCTGCCCACCCCCTCCCCCGCGCTGCTCACCACCGAACTGCTCCGCGAGGACCTGGTCGTGGTCTCCGGCCGGGACGTGCCCACCCCCGGCGGACACCATCCGGTGCGCATCGCCGACCTGGCGGGCGAGCGGCTCGTGATGTTCCGGCACGGCTACGACCTGCGGGAACTGACCGTCTCCGCCTGCCGGGCCGAAGGGTTCGAGCCCGCCTTCGCGGTGGAGGGCGGCGAGATGGACGCGGTCCTCGGCTTCGTCCGCGCCGGCCTCGGCCACGCCGTGGTGCCGCGCATGGTCGCCACCCGGGCCGGCCAGGACGTCCAGGTCACCCCGCTCGCCTCACCCGGCCTGCACCGCACCATCGGCCTGGCCCGGCGCGGCGACGTGGACCCGCCGCGAGCCGCCCGCGAGCTCCAGCGGATGCTGCTGGAGACGACGGGGACGGTACGGGAGCCGGCGGCGTAGGCGGGCGGAGGCGTCACAGCCCGGGCGGATCTCGCCGGTCCGGGCTTGTGAGCGGCTCAGCCCACGGCGTCCGCCAGGTCCAGGGTGTGCAGCCGGTCGGGCGGGCCCGGCCGGGCGTAGAACCAGCCCTGGGCGGTGTCGCAGCCCAGTTCCCGCAGGGCGTCGGCCTGGGCGCCGGTCTCCACGCCCTCGACGGTGACCGAGAGGTCCAGGCTGTGGGCGAGCGCCACGATCCCCTCGACGATCTTCCGGTCGACGGGGTCGGCCGGGTACTGCTGCATCCCGCGCGTGAACGACCGGTCGAGCTTGAGCACGCTCACCGGCAGCCGGCGGAGGTTGGCGAGATTGGAGTAGCCGGTGCCGAAGTCGTCCAGGGCGATGTCCACGCCCATCTCGGCCAGCCGCCGGAGCGGCTTGAGCAGGTCGTCGTCGGCTCCTATCAGCGCGGACTCGGTGAGTTCCAGGCAGAGCGCGCCGGGCTCCAGCCCCTCCCGCTCCAGGATGTCCACGGTGTCGGCGACCAGGCCGGGGTGGTGGAGCTGCATCGGGGAGACGTTGACGTTGATCCGGACCGGGCCGGTGTCGGTGCCCTGCCAGCGACGGGCCTGGCGGACCGCCCCCTCCAGCACCCAGCGGCCCAGCGGCACGATGAGCCCGGTGTGCTCGGCGAGCGGGATGAACCGGTCGGGCCCGAGGACCCCGTGCTGCGGGTGGGCCCAGCGGACCAGCGCCTCGGCGCCGCGCACGCTGCCGTCGCCGAGGTGGACCAGCGGCTGGTACTCGATGAAGAACTCGCCCCGCTCCAGCGCGGCCGGCAGGGCCGTGGTGAGGGCGTGCCGGGTGATGGCGCGGGCGTCGGACTCCGGGTCGGCCAGCTCGAAGCGGTTGCCGCCCGCCGACTTGGCCCGGTACATGGTGATGTCGGCGCTGCGCAGCACCTCGGCGGGGCCGCGCTCGCCGGTCGGCCCGTCGACCACGCCGATGGAGCCCCGGACCAGCAGTTCGCGGCCGTCGATGCGGATCGGGGCCTCCAGCGCCTGGAGGATGCGCCCGGCCAGCTCGCTGTGGCCCGGTTCGTCGCGCGGGTCGGTGGTCAGCGCGACGAACTCGTCGCCGCCGAGCCGCGCGACCATCTCGCCGGGGGCGGTGGCGCAGGACTGGAGCCGGTCGGCGACCTCGACCAGGAGCCGGTCGCCGGCGGCGTGGCCGAGGCTGTCGTTGACGGTCTTGAAGCCGTCCAGGTCCAGGTAGCAGAGGGAGAAGTGGCCGTCGGGCCGGGTGACGGCCTTCTCCAGCCGCTCGAAGAAGAGGGTGCGGTTGGGCAGCCCGGTGAGCGCGTCGTGGGTCGCCTCGTACCGCAGCCGCAGGTGGAGCAGGCGGCGCTCGGTGGTGTCCTCCAGCAGCGCCAGCTGGTACTGGGGTTCGCCGTCGGCGTCGCGGAGCAGGGAGACGGTGAGGTTGGTCCACAAAACCGTGCCGTCGCTGCGGAAGAAGGGCTTCTCGACGCGGTAGCTCTCCCGCTCGCCGCGCACCAGTTCGCCGTAGAGGTTCCAGACGTGCGGCGCGTCGTCGGGGTGGACCCACTCGGTGAGGTTGCGGCGGACCGGGTGGCCGAGGCCGCCGAACATACGGACCAGGGTGTCGTTGGCCTCCAGCACCCGGCCGTCCAGCGAGGCGATGGCGATGCCGATGGCGGCGCCCTGGAAGACGGCGCGGAAGCGGACCTCGCTGTCGTGCAGGGCCTCGGCAACGGCGCTGCGCGCGTCCAGGGCCGCGCGGGCCACGGACTCCTGTTCGGCGAGGGTGCGGTCGCGCAGCGCGCGGGCGTACCCGGCGGCCATCCGTTGCTGGAGGCGGGCGCACCGGGCGCGCTGCTCCTCGCGGTCGCCGTCGGTGCCGCAGTACAGCACCAGGTAGGAGTCGACCACGTCGAGGCTGCGGCTGAGCGCCTCGGGATCGGTGCAGTGGGCGGCCACCAGGGCGGCGCCCGCGTACTGCCCGGCCTCGGACTCCAGGGTGCGGTCGGTGAGCGCCTCGCTGAGCCGGCCGGCCAGCGGCAGGAGCTGTTCCTCCAGTTCGGCGCGGGTGCGGGAGGTGGTCGTCACCGGGTAGACGGCGCGGCTCCAGATCGCGGCGAACCGGCGCAGGCGGTCCTCCGCCTCGGCCCGCGCGCTCACGCGGCGCGCCCGACGCCGCCGAAGCCCGAGAAGGCGTACGGATGCTCGTCGTCGACGTCGCTCTCGGGGCGCCAGCGCGGCAGCGGGACCAGGCCCGGGTCGACCAGTTCGACGGAGTCGAGGAAGCGGGCGATGCCCTCGCGGGAGCGCTCCACCAGCGGGGCGCGGACCGAGCGGTAGACCTCGACGGCGCCGCGCACCCTCTCCTCGCCGGCGGGGACGGCGTCGAAGGCGGCGTGGGTGAGGATCAGCAGGCTGCCGGGGGCCAGCCCCTCGACCAGCTCGGCGACGGCCGCGTACGGGTCGTCGGCGTCGTCCACGAAGTGCAGGACGCCGACGAGCAGGACGGCCACCGGCCGCTTCAGGTCCAGCACGTCGGTGGTGACCGGGTGTTCCAGGATCTCGCGTGGCCGGCGCAGGTCGGCGGTGAAGGCGCCCGCACGCTCGTCGCCGGCGAGGACCGTGCGGCTGTGCGCGACGGCGACCGGGTCGTGGTCGACGAGGACGACGCGGGCGCCGGAATCGGCGGCGCGGGCCGTCTCGTGGACGTTGCCGTGCGTGGGGATTCCGGAGCCGATGTCCAGGAACTGGGTGACGCCCTGGCCGACGGCCCAGCGCACCGCGCGACGGGTGAAGGCGCGGTCGGCCTGGACGAACTTCGGCAGTCCGGGGAGGAAGCCCACCGCCTGCCGGGCGGCTTCCCGGTCGACCTCGAAGTTGTGCGAACCGCCCAGGTAGTAGTCATGGATGCGGGACACGCTCGGCACCGTGATGTCGATACCTCGCGGCGCCCAGGCGGGACGCTCCATCAATGTCTCCCAGAGGTGGACAGCCGGTGTTCGGGCAGAGGCTACTGATCACCCGCCAATACAGCGAGCTGAAGCGGAAATTGACCGTCCGTTCTCAGTCACAGCCTGCGACAGCGGCTCTGTGGGGGCAGGGTGGATCATGTCCCCCGAAGCCCCCCGGACTCAAGTGCGGGGCGGGTGCGGAACGCGCGGCGCGGGTGGGCGAAAAGAAGAAAACCTGGACCAGGTACCGCAGAAATCCGGGGATTCCCGGAGCGGAAATCTCTCCGCCGGCCCGCGCCCGGCGAATCGGCGGCACACCGGAAGCGGGAATTCCGGCGTAGGCGGCACGTGATCGAGGACACCCGCAGGGGCCGGTACGGGACACGCCTGCCGAGCGTTACCGGTCCGGCCCCGCCCCCGGGTAAACGCTTACGCTCCGGAACCACCCGATCGGACCAATCACTCCCGGCCGACGCGTGCGGCGGGCGCGGGCGGCCCATGATCCGAGGCGTGTACGCATCCGCGCGGGGGCCGGTCGCCCCCTTACGCCCGCCCGGTCTCCGGCCGTTGCTCCGGCCGTTCTGTCTGGTGGCGGTCGCCTGTCTGGCCTGGCTGCTGTCGGCGCCGCTGCCCGCTCACGCCTCCGACTGCGGCTACGCCTCGATCGGCGACGGCGAGGAGAGCAATGTGTCGGTCTCCACCGACGGCGACTGCTCGGCCGGACCGCTCCCGCCCGAGCCCGCCCCCACCCCCACCCCCACGCCGAAGCCGCCGGCGCCCGAGCCCCCGCCACCGCCGCCCGCTCCGACGCCGAAACCCGGGCCCCCGAAGGCGGTTGTGCCGCCCGTACGCCCGACGCCGCCGCCCGCGCCGACGCCGCCCGCACCCCCGCCGAAGCCGGGGCCCACGCCCACCCCGGAGCCGTCCCCGACCCCCTCGGCGACGCCCAGCCCCTCGGTGAAGCCGGTGGTCTACCCGGCCTACCGCCCGCCGACCCGGCGCACGCAGCCCCGGCACGGCCCCTCGCTCGTCTCACTCACCCTGCTCATCACGGCACCCGCGGTCCTCGCGGTCGCCGCGCTGCGGCCTCGCTGACCGCCGGAGGAACCCATGTCGGAATGGCTTGTTCTCACTCTCGCGATGGCGGCCGTCTGCGCTGTCGTGGTGCTGGTGACCACCCTGCGCCACCGGCGCGTCGGGGACGACGACGACCCCAGCGAGACGCCGGACGTCATCGAGTACATGACGATGATGATCGGCGTGGTCTACGCGATCGTGCTGGGTCTGGCCATCGCGGGCGTCTGGGAGGCCCGGAACGCGGCGGAGGACCACGTCCGCGCCGAGGCCCAGGCACTGCACGAGGTCTCGGAACGCGTACGCATCTACCCGGCGGACGTCCGGGACCGTATCCGGGCGGATGTCGACGCCTATGTCGGCCATGTCACGACCACCGAGTGGCAGTCGATGACCGACCGGGGTGAACTCACCGACGAGGGCGCCCGGCTGCTCGACCGGGTACGCCACGCCGTCACCGACTACGAACCGGCCGACGAGTTCGAGGCGCAGGCGTACCAGCCGCTGATGGACCAGGTGATGGCGGCGGACCAGGCGCGCGGCGCCCGTGCCGACAGCACCGAGGCGACCATGCCGGCCGTGGTCTGGTTCGGCCTGATCACCGGCGGGCTGGTGACCCTGGGGATGATCTTCGCCCTCCAGATCCGGCGGACGGCCCGGGAGTTGATCCTCGCCGGGCTCTTCTCCGCCCTGATCGCCTTCCTGCTCTTCCTCATCTGGGACTTCGACGCGCCGTACAGCCGGGGGGTGGCGACCACGGCCGAGCCGTTCCTGGAGCTGTTCCCGCACCTGGACCGCTGACGTCAAAGGCGGCTCACCCCGCCGGCCGGTCCTCCCTGCCCTCGCCCCGCAGCCAGAGCACCCCGCCGCCGATCAGCGCGGAGGCCACCATGAGGCCGCCGATGACCAGGTCGGCGGTGGAGGCGCCCTGGGACGGCGCGGGGCCGTCGCCGCCCCGGACGGCGCCGTTGATGACGGTGAAGGCCGCGGTGCGGGTGACGGACCGTCCGTCCTCGCAGGTGACGGTGATGTCGTAACTCCCGGGTGCCACGTCGGGGGCGACGGCCGGGGTGGCGCGGCCCCCGGCGCCGTCCGCCTGCGGGGTGAGCCGGGTCTCGCCGAAGGCCGGGGAGGAGGCCGAGCCGGTACGGCACGAGGCGGCGTGGACGGTGACCGTCACCGGCTCGTCCCGGGTGGTGACCGCCGGGGCGACGACGATGTTGCCGGTACTGGTGCCGGCGCCGCTGTTCGCGGCGGCCGACGGGGCCGACAGCGCCAGCAGGACGCACGCGGCGGCGGCCGTGCGGGCACGGGGAGTACGCATCTGGGACCTCCGCGGGAGACACCCCGGGGGCGGTCCCCCGGTCGGTCGGCGGGCAGCGCCTCCCAGGGGAGACCTTCGGACCGCCCGCGGCCACCCGCATGTCGGCGCCCGCCCTCCCCACCGGCCGACACGCCGAGCGGCGCCCCCCGGCCCGTACGGTTCTCCCAGCTCACAGCCGTGCCGCCCCACCCGGCGCGACGACCCGGATGGGCGCGCCCGGCCGGAGGGACACGCGGTGCGGCGGGGCGTCGGCATCCGGAGGCCGGACGGTGAGTGCCCGTCAGGTGGGTTTCGGGCGCGCCCCGTCCAGGACCACGACACACCGTCAGGTAGTGACACCCGGACCCTGCCCCACCACCCGTTCGCCCCCGCTCTGTCGCCGCCCCCGCGCGCCGCGCCTACCGTGGCGACAGGCCCGTCCGGCCGCGTCGAGAGGGGAAGCCGCCATGCCCGAACCCCGGCCCTTCGACCGCCTCGGCCCACCGTCGTGGCCCGCGCCCTGGGGCATCCTCGCCCTGTTGCTGCTGGCCGGACTGGCCCTGATCCGCAACGGCTCGGGCGAGTTCGACAGCGGCCCGCCGCAGCCCGCCCCGGCCGCCGCCACCGGCGCCCGCTCCCCCGCCGCCCTGCACGGCACCGCCGGTGCCGTGCCCGCCGCCCTGCCCGCCTCACCGGCGGTGCGGGTACGGGTGCCGGGGGCCGGGGTCGACGCGCCGGTGCGCCCGGTCGGGCTGGACGACGCGGGCTGGATCGACCCGCCGCCGGCCCGGGCGCCCCACCCGGCGGGCTGGTTCACCGGCTCCCCCGCGCCGGGAGCCAGGGGCACCTCCGTCCTGGTCGGGCTCGTCGACGGGGCCGAGGGGCCCGCCGTCTTCCACGGCCTGGGCGCGGTGGAGAAGGGCGGGCGCGTCGAGGTGGCCCGCGCCGACGGGCGGGCGGCGGTCTCCACCGTGTACGGCGTGGACGTGGTGCCGAAGCGGGGCTTCCCGGCCCGGCGGGTGTAGGGGGACACCGGCCGGGCCGGAGCTGCCGCTGATCACCTGCGGCGGCGGGTACCGGCCGACCGGCGGGTACGACGCCGACGTGGTCGTCTTCGCCCGCCTCGGCGCGGTGACCTGAGGCGGGCCGGCGCGGCGTCAGACCTCGCCGCGCACCGGCACGGTGAAGCGGTGGCCGTCGGCGAGGAGCCGGGGCAGCCAGGTGCGGAGCGCGGTCACCGTCTGCGAGCGGTCGCCGCCCGCGTCGTGGGCCAGCACGATGACGCCCGGCCCCGCTCCGCCTAGTACCTGGTCGATGATGGTGCGGGTGCCGGGCTCCTTCCAGTCCAGCGAGTCGACGGTCCAGGCGAAGGCGTCCATGCCGAGTTCGGCGCCGAGCCGGAAGACCCGGCGGTTCCACGCGCCGTACGGGGCGCGCATCCACTGCGGGGGCCGGCCCACGGCGCGCTCGACGGCCTCGCTGGTGCGCTCCAGTTCGGCGCGGACGACGGCGGTGGAGGCGCGGGTGAGCAGCGGGTGCGACCAGGAGTGGTTGCCGATCACATGGCCCTCGTCGACCATCCGCCGCAGCAGCCCGCCCTGGGTGTCGGCCATCTCCCCGCAGACGAAGAAGGTGGCCCGCACGTGGTGGCGGCGGAGCAGGTCGAGGATGGGCGGCGTGTAGCGCGGGTCGGGTCCGTCGTCGAAGGTCAGCACCATGGGGTGGGCGGCCCCCGGCATCCGCAGCACGGGCTTGGTGCGTACCGGGGTCGGCAGGCGGCGGGACGCCTCGGGCGCCGCGTATCCCGCCAGCGGCCGCAACCGGTGGTCGGGGTGGGCGGGGACGGCGGCGCCGGGGCCGGCGGCGGATGGCGGGCCGGCCGCCGGGAGGGTGCCGCCCGGTTCGGCGACCGGGTCGGCGGTGAGCAGGCGGGTGGTGACGGCGGCGCCGAGGACCGCGGCGGTCCGCAGCAGGAATCTTCGGGGGACCAGAGGCGCGTCGTTCGTCATATCTCATGACAAGCACGTGAGGCGGGCCGCGGCCGCTCCCCCACACCGGGCGGCCGGGGACTTGCACCCGATGGGACGCGCCCCGCCCCCGGGCGCGAGCGCCTATCCTCTGGGCTGTGACCAGCCACCAGTCGTCCTCGTTCGAACGCGGCACGGACGGGCCGAAGGTGATCCTCGCCGGCCTCGACGGGTCGGCGCCCTCGCTGCGCGCGGCGGCCTACGCGGCCGGTCTTGCCCGCCGCCAGCAGTCGCTGCTGGCCATCGTCTACGTCCAGCCGGTGGTCACCGCGGGGACCGCGATGGGCATGCCGGTCCCGGCCGCGGCTCCCGACGGTCTGGCGGAGGAGCTGATCCGCGAGGTGCGCGCCTCGGCGGAGCGGCTGCGGGACCTCTACGAGGTGCGCTGGGAGTTCCACACCTTCCACGGCGACCCGTACTCCGGTCTGGTCCAGGCGGCCGACGAGCTGACCGCGGACGCCGTGGTGGTCGGCGCCTCCGAGCAGGCCGGACACCGCATCGTCGGCTCGGTGGCGGTCCGTCTGGTGAAGGCGGGCCGCTGGCCGGTGACGGTCGTCCCCTGACCCGCCGGGCGCGCCGCCGGTCCGGTCGCCCGTTCGCCGCACCACTCACCGACAGCATCGACCGCCCGCCGCAGAGCCGTGCACGGCGTATGTCGGTCACGGGCGCGCTGCGTTGGCATACGCCCATGACCACCGTGACCCACACCACTGTCGAGGCTCCGGCGGCGCGCACCCACGAGCGGGAGCTCGCGGCCCTCCAGCACGAACACGGCGGAGCCCTCTTCGCCTACCTTCTCCGCCTGACCGACGGCGACCGCCAGCGCGCGGAGGACCTCGTCCAGGAGACGTTCGTCCGCGTCTGGCAGCACCCGGAGGCGCTGCGGTCCGACTACGGCTCGATCCGGCCGTGGCTGTTCACCGTCGCCCGGCGCCTGGCCATCGACGCCCGCCGGGCCCGCCGCGCCCGCCCCGCCGAGGTGGGCGACGCGGTCCTGGAGCACTCCCGGGTGGCGGCCGACCACGCCGAGCGCTCGGCGGCCACGCTGGACGTACGCGAGGCCGTCCGCACCCTCAGCCCCGAACACCGGGCCGTCCTGCACCAGGTCTACTTCCGCGGCGCCAGCGTGGCCGAGGCCGCGGCGGTGCTCGGCATCCCGGTCGGCACCGTCAAGTCCCGCGCTTACTACGCGCTGCGGGCCCTGCGCAGGGTTTTGCCGGGATACGCCACCGACCTGTGCTGAAACCGTACGCTCGGTCAAAGCTCGGCAAAGCGCCTTGCCGGGTGGCCCCTCGCGGTAATCGGCTGTCCCTGTCCGCCCTCGTGGGCCACCGGCCCGGGCGGCGGGGACGCGGACCGGAGGAAGGCAGGACGGCATGCGGTACGAGAGCGGGACCGGCACGGACGGGAGTGGCGGAACCGGCGGCACGGCGGTGCCGATGGCGTGGTTCTACGCGGAGTACATCGCGGAGGAACTGCTGCGCACCGGCGACCTGATGCCGCCGACCACCTTCGAGTTCCGGGCCGGCCGGGAGGCGCTGGCCCTCACCGTCTTCCTCGCCGACACCGAGGACGCCCTCTCGGGCATCCGGGTCGTCACCGAACTGGAGACCTGGCTCGCCCTCACCGCGTACGACCAGCCCTGGCAGGAGTGGGTGGCCGAGCGGCTGGCCGAGCGCGGGGCGCGCGGCCCCGAGGACGCGGACCTGCGCCTCGCGCGGGCCGCCTGGCGGTGGCTGGAGGAGACCGAACTCCTCGCCCCCGACCTGGACGCGGCCCCCGGCGCCGCCGCCCTCCCCGACGAGGAGCAGCCCCAGGTGTGGACCCCGGCGTGGCGGCTGGGGCTGCCGCTGGGGCACCTGGCGATCCACCTGTTCTGAGCGGCCGGGCGGGAGCGGCCTCAGCCGGAGGTGACGCGGTTCCAGAACTGGTGGGTGAGACCGCTCGCCGAGGTCACCGACTCGACGGTGAAGCGGTCCTCGACCCCGGCCAGCCCCTCCCACAGCGAGACCCCCGCGCCGAGGGTGAGGGGCACGGTCACCAGGTGCAGGAAGTCGACGAGGTCCGCCGCCAGGAACTGCCGGACGGTGGTGGGGCCGCCGCCGATCCGCACGTCCAGGCCGCCCGCCAGTTCCACGGCGCGGGTCAGCGCCTCCTCGGGCGTCGCGTCGAGGAAGTGGAAGCTCGTCCCGTTGTCGAAGTGGAGGGGCTCGCGCCGGTGGTGGGTGAGCACCACCACGGGTGTACGGAACGGGGGCTCGTCGCCCCACCAGCCGCGCCACTCGTCGTCGGTCCACGCGCCGGTCTGCGGGCCGAACTTGCGCCGGCCCATGATCTCGGCCCCGATGCCCTGGCCCCAGGTGGTGGTGAGGGCACGGTCGAGGGTGATCGGGGCGTCCACACCGCCCACGCCGTCGATGAACCGCCCGTCGAAGGGCGCGAACAGCCCCTGGGCCTCCCCGAGCGGCTTCTCCAGCGTGACCGTCTCGCCCGCGCCGTAGCCGTCGAGAGAGACATGGAAGTTGTGCACGCGCGCCCTGGCCATCGGTCCACTCTCCTGAGTGCTTGCGATCCGCAACTGGTTGACGCAGCTTACGATCAGGAGTTGCGAGTCGCAATCAGTCAGGAGGTACGCGATGCGCGAGGAGCCCCGTTCGGGGTGTGCGATCAACGCCGCGGTCGAGGTGCTGGGCGACCCGTGGACGCTGATCGTGCTGCGTGACGTGATCTTCGGCGGACGCCGGCACTTCCGCGAGCTGATGACCCGGAACGAGGAGGGCATCGCCTCCAACGTCCTCGCCGCCCGCCTGCGCCGGCTCGTCGAGGCGGGCCTGCTCACCCGCGACGACACCGCCCGGCGCGGCCAGCGGGGGACCTACACCCTCACCGAGGCCGGCATCGAGACCCTCCCCGTGATGGTCGCCCTCGGCACCTGGGGACTGCACCACCGGCCCACCACCCCACGCCTGGCGGTACGCGCCCGCGTCCTCGCCGGCTCCCCGCACCTCGTCGGCGAACTCATGGCCGAGCTGCGCGAGATCCACCTCGGCGTCCCCCGCGAGAACCCCACGGGCCCCAGCGCCTCCGAGCAGCTGCGCCAGGCGTACGAGGCCGCCTCCACCTGAGGTGAGGTCCGGCGCGGAAGTCCGACGGCAGCCGGTACGCCGGCGTCGGGGCACGGCCCGTAGCCGCGACGCCACCCGGTCCCCCGCGCGGCCGAGCGCCCCGTCGAGGACAGCAGGTCGCTACTCCCCCGCCTCCGGCGGCGAGGAGTGCACGCCCGCGCGGAACTTCGGGATGCGGACGGTGATGCGGGTGCCGGCGCCGCGGGCCGTCTCGATGACCAGGCCGTAGGGGTGGCCGAAGACGGTGCGCAGGCGTTCGTCGACGTTGAGGAGGCCGACGCCTGCCGAGGGGCCGCCCTCGCCGCGCAGGAGGGCGCGGAGGCGGTCGGGGTCCATGCCGACGCCGTCGTCCTCGATGACGACCTCCGCCTCGGCGCCGGCGTCCTGGGCGGTGATGGTGATGCGGCTGCGGGTGACCGCGCCCTCCAGGCCGTGTTTGACGGCGTTCTCCACCAGCGGCTGTAGGCAGAGGAAGGGGAGGGTGACGGCAAGGACCTCGGGGGCTATCTGGAGGGTGACGGAGAGCCGGTCGCCGAAGCGGGCGCGGACCAGGGCGAGGTACTGGTCGATGGAGTGGAGTTCGTCGGCGAGGGTGGTGAACTCGCCGTGGCGGCGGAACGAGTAGCGGGTGAAGTCGGCGAACTCCAGGAGGAGTTCGCGGGCACGGGTGGGGTCGGTGCGGACGAACGAGGCGATGGCGGCCAGCGAGTTGAAGATGAAGTGCGGGGATATCTGCGCCCGCAGCGCCTTGATCTCGGCCTCGATGAGGCGGGTGCGGGAACGGTCGAGTTCGGCCAGTTCGAGCTGGACCGAGACCCAGCGCGCCACCTCGTCGGTGGCGCGGGCCAGCACCGCCGACTCGCGGGGCGCGTAGGCGACGAGGGCGCCGAGGACGCGCTGGTCGACGACGATCGGGGCGGCCACGGCCCAGCGCAGCGGGCAGTCGACGGCGCGGCAGCCGCAGTCGAAGGCGGCGGTGCGGCCCGTGTCGAGCACCTCGGCGAGCCGGTCGAGGACCTGCTTGGCGTGGTGTTCGCCGGTGCCGTGCCAGGTGAGCACGGTGGAGCGGTTGGTGAGGCAGAGGGCGTCGGTGCCGAGCAGGGAGCGCAGCCGGCGGGCGGCCTTGCGGGCGCTGTCCTCGGTGAGCCCGGCGCGCAGCGGCGGGGCGGCGAGGGAGGCGGTGTACAGGGTCTCGAAGGTGGCGCGTTCGACGGGGGTGCCGAGGTCGCTGCGGCCGGCGGGGTGGGCGGTGCGGCGGCCGGCCAGGAAGCCGCCGGCGAGCAGCAGCGGGCAGAGGGCGAGCAGGACGGCGGTGGAGCTCATCGGCCGCCTCCGGTGACGCGGGAGCGGCGGGCGGGCGGTACGCCCGGGGCGGGTTCGTCGGGCGGGGGCGGGCGGCGCACGGTGAGGGCCTCGGGGAGGTGGAGCCGGGTCATGGTGGCGCTGGTGTGCGGCGGGACGCTGCCGGGGGTGGCGAGGGAGACCAGGACCATGGTGAGGAAGCCGACGGGCACCGACCAGACGGCGGGCCAGGCGAGCAGGGTGTGCAGCCAGCCGGAGCGCACGACGCCGGCGACGGTGAGGCCCACGGCGAGCAGCGAGGCGCCGCCGCCCAGCAGGAGCCCGGCGACGGCGCCGGGCGGGGTGAGCCGCCGCCACCAGATGCCGAGGACGAGCAGGGGACAGAAGGCGGAGGCGGAGACGGCGAAGGCCATGCCGACGGCGTCGGCCACGGGCACGCCGCTGACCAGGATGGTCCCGCCGAACGGCACCGCCATGGCGAGGACGGTGGCGAACCGGAAATGGCGCACCCCCCGCGAGGGCAGCACGTCCTGGCTGAGCACCCCGGCGACCGCCATGGTCAGGCCGGAGGCGGTGGAGAGGAAGGCGGCGAAGGCGCCTCCGGCGACCAGGGCGCCGAGGAGGTCGCCGCCGACGCCGCCGACCATGAGGCCCGGCAGGAGCAGCACGGTGGCGTCGGCGTCGTGGGCCTGGCTGAGGGCGGGGGCGTAGAGGCGGCCGAGCCAGCCGTAGACGGGCGGCAGGAGGTAGAAGAAGCCGACCAGGGTCAGCACCATCAGGGTGGTGCGGCGGGCGGCGCGGCCGTGCGGGCTGGTGTAGAAGCGGACGACGACGTGGGGCAGGCCCATGGTGCCGAGCACGGTGGCGACGATCAGTCCGTAGGTGGCGTAGAGCGGGTGGTCGGCGCGGCTGGTGGCGAGCGGCTGGTCGGCGCCGGCGCCGCCGAGCAGGGCGGCGGGGATGTCGGGGAAGGAGGGGGCGGCGCCCCCGTCCTGGTGCCAGACGATCAGCAGGAAGAAGGCGGGGACGAGCAGCGCGGTGAGTTTGAGCCAGTACTGGAAGGCCTGCACGAAGGTGATGGAGCGCATCCCTCCGGCGGCGACGGCGAGGATGACGACGGCGGCGACGACGGCGCCCCCGAGCCAGCGGGGCGCGCCGGTGAGCAGCGAGAGGGTCAGCCCGGCGCCCTGGAGCTGCGGGACGAGGTAGAGCCAGCCGGCACCGACCACGAACATCGAGACGAGCAGCCGCACCTGCCGTGACTCCAGCCGGCTCTCGGCGAAGTCGGGGAGGGTGTACGCGCCGGAGCGCCGCAGCGGGGCGGCGACGAAGACGAGCAGGACGAGGTAGCCGGCGGTGTAGCCGACCGGGTACCAGAGCATGTCGGGGCCGTGCACGAGGAGCAGTCCGGCGACACCGAGGAAGGAGGCGGCGGAGAGGTACTCGCCGCTGATGGCGGCGGCGTTGAGGCCGGGGCCGACGCTGCGGGAGGCGACGTAGAAGTCGGAGGTGGTGCGGGACAGGCGCAGGCCGAAGCCGCCGATCAGGACGGTGGCGAGGACGACGGCGGCGACGGCGGGTATGGCGTAGGCCGGGTTCACGGGCCACCGCGGTGCTCGGCACCCTCGACGAGGCGGGCGAAGTCGCTCTCGTTGCGCTCGGCGCGGCGGACGTACCACCAGGCGAGGAGGACGAGGAAGGGGTACGCGGCGAAGCCGAGGACGACCCAGACGACGGTGGCGCTGCCGAGGGCGCCGAAGAAGAGCGGCAGGGTGGCGAGGAGCAGGCCGAGGACGGCGAGGGCGGCCAGACCGGTGCGCAGCTGGCCGCGCATCAGGGAGCGGACGTAGGCGGCGCCGAGGGTGGTCTGTTCGTCGATCTCCCAGCGGGTGTGGGGGCGCTGGGGCCGGTGCACGCGCCGGGGTTCGCCGGTCACGGTCTCGCGGCGCGGCGCTGGCTCTGCGGACACGGCGGGGAGTCTAACCGCCCGCCGGGGCCGGCTGAAGGGGGCGGCGGATCTTCGCGCCGGCCGCTCCGGCGGCGAACGGCCAGGGGGTGTCTGACGAATCCTGTGCGGTGTCCGCGGTGTTCGGTGCGTGCTCCGGGGGTCCCCCCTGATCGAAGAGCTTGGGGGGTGCCGGACGAAGGTCCTCGTAGCGGAGCTATTGGGCCTCTGGCCGGTGCGGCGAGAGTGCGTGCCGGGCGCCGTGGGCGCCGTGCGGGATGCGTCAGACACCCCCTGGGCCAAGGGGTCAGCTCGCGGAGCGTCTGAGGAGGAGTTCGCGCAGTCGGCTGGCGTGCCGGCGGGAGACGGCGAGTTCGGCCTCGCCGACGCGTACGCTCATCGAGCCGCCGTCGAGCCGCAGTTCGTCGATGCGGTGGAGGGCGACGAGGTGGCGGCGGTGGATGCGGACGAAGCCGTGCTGCTGCCACCGCTCCTCCAGCGTGGTGAGCGGGATGCGGACCAGGTGGCTGGCGTCCTGGGTGTGCAGCCGCGCGTAGTCGCCCTGGGCCTCGGCGTAGGCGATGTCCTGTACGGCGACGAGGCGGGTGACGCCGCCCAGTTCCACCGGGATGGTGTCGGGGGTGGTGGTGGCGGGCGGCGCGGCCCTGCGGTACCCGAGGGCCTCGGCCTGTTCGGCGACGCGCCGGACGGCTTCGGCGAGGCGTTCGCGGCGGACGGGCTTGAGGACGTAGTCGACGGCCTTGAGGTCGAAGGCGTGGACGGCGAAGCCCTCGTGGGCGGTGACGAAGACGATGAGCGGCGGGCGCGCGAATCCGGCCAGCAGGCGGGCCACGTCGAGTCCGGTGAGCCCGGCCATCTGGATGTCGAGGAAGAGCACGTCGATGGCCTCGTCGCTCTCCGGGCCCGCCTCCACGGCCCGGGTGATGCGCCGCAGCGCCTCGGTGGCGTCCGTCGCTCCTTCGGCCGCGCGCACCCGGGGGTCGGCGCGCAGCAGGTAGAGCAGTTCGGCCAGCGCCGGTTCCTCGTCGTCCACAGCCAGTACGCGCAGCATGCCGGTGGAGTGTAGGCGCAGGTCGCGTTCCGGCCAATCCGTCCGGGCCCTGGCTGGGCCCTGCGGGGCCCGCCGCCGGTTCCCGGCTCACTTGAGCAGGCGGCTGAGGCGACGGTCGGCGAGGACCTTGCCCCCGGTCTGGCAGGTGGGGCAGTACTGGAGGGAGGAGTCGGCGAAGTTGACCGAGCGGACGGTGTCGCCGCAGACGGGGCAGGGTTCGCCCTCCTTGCCGTGGACCCGCAGGTTGGTCTTCTTCTCCTTCTTGAGGTGGCCGGCGGCGACGCCCCGGCCGCGCTCGACGGCCTCCGTGAGGGTGGTGCGGAGCGCCTCGTACAGGGCGGTGGTCTCCTCGTCGGTGAGGCGTCCGGCGTTCTTGAACGGGGAGAGCCGGGCGGCGTGCAGGATCTCGTCGCTGTAGGCGTTGCCGATGCCGGCGATGAGGCTCTGGTCGCGCAGGGCGCCCTTGAGCAGGCGGCTCTCGGGGGCGAGGAGGGTGGCGAGCCGGTCGCGGTCGAAGCCGTCGGCGAGGGGGTCGGGGCCGAGCCGGGCGATGCCGGGGACGTCGGCGGGGTCGCGGACCACGTACACGGCGAGGCGTTTCTGCGTGCCGGCCTCGGTGAGGTCGAAGCCGGAGCCGTCGTCGAGGACGACGCGCAGGGCCAGCGGGCCCTTGCCGGGCCGGGGCGGGGCGGCGGGGACGGTGTCCTGCCACTTCAGCCAGCCCGCCCGGGCCAGGTGGGTGACGAGGTGGAGCGGGCCGACGGTCAGGTCGAGGAACTTGCCGTACCGGTCGACGGCGGTGACCTGCTGCCCGGCGAGCTCGGTGGCGGGCGGGTCGTAGGTCTTCAGGACGTGGAAGGCGACCGGCAGGACCCGCTCCACCGTCCGGCCCACGGCGTGGACGGCGAGGAATTCCCGCAGGGCTTCGACTTCCGGCAGCTCCGGCATGGTTCCAGCCTGCCTCAGCGGCCGCCGGGACGCTTCCCGTACGGCGGAGGTGGCTCAGCGGGGCCCAGGCGGGACGACGAACTCGCACCAGACGCACTTGCCGGTGCCGCGCGCCTCGACGCCCCAGCCGTCGGCGAGCCGGTCCACCAGGAAGAGGCCGCGCCCGGAGACGCCGTCCGCGCCGGCCTCGCGGCGGCGGGGCAGGGCGCTGGAGGTGTCCTCGACCTCGACCCGCAGCCGTCGCTCGGTGCCGGTGAGCACGCGCAGGGTGACGACGGCGGACCCCTCGGTGTGCGTCAGGGCGTTGACGATCATCTCGTCGGCGGCCAGTTCGATCTCGTCGGCGCGTTCGCCCGAGCCCCAGGAGCGGACGGCGGCCCGGATGAGGTGGCGGGCCCCGGAGAGCGCCTCGGGGTCCTCAGGGGCCACGTGCTGGCGCAGCCGTCCGCCCGCCGCCGGGGTGGAGCCGGTGCGGCGGCGCATCAGCAGCATCGCCACGTCGTCCAGGCCGTCGCGGCGGTCGACGTCGGCGCAGAGCACGTCGGCCAGCTCGTCGAGGTCGGCCGGGCCCTCGCGGACCAGCCGGGCCAGGGTGCGGAAGCCGTCGTCCAGGTCGTCGCCGGGACGTTCGACGAGGCCGTCGGTGCAGAGGATGAGGGTGTTGCCGGGGTCGAGTTCGACGGTGGCGACCGGGTACTGGAGCTGCCCGAACTCGGCGGAGAGGCCGAGCGGCATGCCGCCGGGGACGGGGACGCGGGTACAGGTGCCGTCGGCGGCGCGGACCATCGGGTCGAGGTGGCCTGCGCGGACGATCTGGAGGACCCCGGTGGTGAGGTCGGCGTCGGCGTACAGGCAGGTGACGAACCGGTCGGTGTCCAGTTCGCGGAGGAAGGCGGAGGCGCGGGCCATCACGGTGGCGGGTGGGTGGCCCTCGGCGGCGTAGGCACGCAGCACGATGCGCAGCTGTCCCATGACGGCGGCGGCGTGCGTGTCGTGGCCCTGGACGTCGCCGATGACCAGGCCGGTGTGGCCGCCGGGCAGCGGGATGACGTCGTACCAGTCGCCGCCCACGTCGCGCCCGGCCCGCGCCGAGCGGTAGCGCACGGCGATCTGGGCGCCGGGCACGGCGGGGATGGAGCGGGGCAGCATGGCCTGTTGAAGGCCCTCGGCGAGGTCCTTCTCCTGCTCGTAGAAGAGGGCCCGCTGGACGCTCTGGGCGATGGTGGAGCCGAGGCCGATGAGGAGGGTGCGGGCGCGTTCGCCGAACCGGGTGTCGTCGCGGTACAGCACGGCGAGGGCGCCGATGGGGCGGCCCTGGGCGACGAGCGGCAGGTAGGCGGCGGAGCTGATGCCGCTGCGCCGCAGGTGCCCGGTGACGGCCGGGTAGCGCCGTTCGAACTCGGCGCGGCTCTCGATGAAGCGGGGGGTGACGGTGCGGATCGTCTCGGCCATCGGGTACGGCTCGTCGAGCCGGAAGTGTTCGGCCTCGCGGATGAAGCCGAGGGCCGGCCCGGTCGCCCGCAGCCGGACGCGGCCGCCTTCGAGCAGGCCGAGGGCGATGTCGGAGGCTCCGAGGCGTTCCAGGGAGCGCGGGTCCTCCAGGACCTCGATCACGTCGGCGAGGGTGCGGGCGCCGGCGAGGGCGTCGGTGGTGGACTGGACGATGCCGGCCTCGCGGCGGCGCCGGTCGATACGGCGGCTGCGGGCGGTGGTGTCGTTGAGTTCCTGGGTGGCGTCGCGGATCAGGCCGACGATGCGCAGCGGCCGGCCCTCTTCGTCGCGGCGGATGTACCCCTGGGTGTGGGTCCAGCGCGGCGTGCCGTCGCGCAGCCGCATCCGGAAGTACGCGCCGTAGTTCTCCACGCCCGCCTTGAGCGCCTCGGCGACGGTCTCGTCCAGGCGGCGCCCCTCGTCCTCGGGAATCCGGACGGAGAGCGTCTCGGGGTTGTTGTCGTACTCGCTCGGGCGCATGTCGAAGACGGCCAGCGCCTGGCTGTCCATCGCCATCAGGCCGCTGTCCAGGTCCCAGTCGAAGCTGCCGATGCGGTTCAGGGCCAGGATCGGGTCCGGGTCCGCCGGCCAGTCGTCCGGGAGGGAGTGGGCGTTCGCACCCCGGTCAGCCATGTCCCCACTCTCCCACCGCTTGGCAGATAGGTCGATATTTTCCCGTTCCGGGCGGAAATGCGGGGGCGCGGGGGCGGCGGGGGTGACGATGGGCGCGCCCCGGCACGGAGGAGAGGCCCGATGGAATGGTTCGCGGCACCGGAGTACTGGCTGAGCCGCCTGGTCTTCCAGAAGCTGCTGGCCCTGCTCTACCTGGTCGCCTTCCTCGCCACCGCGCTCCAGTTCCGCGCGCTCAACGGCAGCCGGGGGATGACCCCGGTCCGGGAGTCGGTGAGCTGGGCCCAGTGGCGCCACTCGCCCAGCCTGCTGCTGCCGCGCCGCTCGGACCGGCTCACCGCCTGCTGCGCCTGGACGGGGTGTGCCCTCTCGGCGGCGCTGCTGGCCGGCGCCGACCAGCTGCTGCCGCTGTGGGGCGCGATGCTGCTGTGGACGGCGCCGTGGGTGCTGTACCTGTCCTTCGTCAACACCGGGAGCCTCTGGTACGGCTTCGGGTGGGAACTGCTGATCCTGGAGGCGGGCTTCCTCGCCGTTCTGCTGGGCAACGACCGGGTGGCCCCGCCGCTGCCGGTCCTGCTCCTGCTGCGCTGGGCGCTCTTCCGGCTGGAGTTCGGCGCGGGGCTGATCAAGTGGCGCGGGGACCGCTGCTGGCGGGAGCTGACCTGCCTGTACCACCACCACGAGACGCAGCCCATGCCCGGACCGCTGAGCCGTCTCTTCCACCTGCTGCCACGCCCGGTGCACCGGGTGGAGGCCGCCGCCAACCACGTGGTGCAGCTCGGGGTGCCCTTCCTCCTCTTCACCCCGCAGCCGGTGGCGAGCGCGGCCGCCTGCCTGATGATCGCCACCCAGCTCTGGCTGGTCGCCTCGGGCAACTTCGCGTGGCTGAACTGGCTGACCATCGCCCTGGCGGTCACCGCCCTGGACCTCACCCCCCTCGCCGGGGACCGCGCCTTCGCCTCTCCCCCGCTCTGGTACGTGGTCGTGGTGTGCGCGTCGACGGCCGGACTGCTCGCCCTCAGTTACCGCCCGGCCCGCAACCTGCTCTCGCGGCAACAGGCGATGAACCGCTCCTGGGACCCGCTCCGGCTGGTCAACTCCTACGGCGCCTTCGGCTCGGTCAGCCGGGTCCGCCACGAACTGGTGGTGGAGGGCACCGACGACCCCGCACCGGGCCCCGGGACGCGGTGGCTGGCGTACGAGTTCCGGGGGAAGCCCGGCGATCCGGCCCGGCGGCCGCGCCAGTTCGCCCCGTACCATCTGCGGCTCGACTGGATGATGTGGTTCGCGGCACTCTCCCCGGCGTTCGCCCGGCCGTGGTTCGACGGCTTCCTGGAGCGCCTGCTCACCGGCGACCGGGACACCCTGCGGCTGCTGCGGCACAGCCCGTTCCCGCCCGGCGCGCCGCCGGTCCACGTGCGGGTGCTGCTCTACCGCTACCGGTTCACCACCCGGGAGGAACGGCGGGCGACCGGCGACTGGTGGCACCGGACCTTCGTCCGCGAGCAGACCGGACCCACGCGGCTGGGCGGCGGGCCCGACGGGCGGACCTGACGCCACCGGCGACGACCCGGCCGGTTATGTCCGAAAACGGCCCCCTCGGTGGTGGTCACCGAAGGGGCCGTGCTGCTACGGGGCCATCACGGCCGGAGCCTGGTCGCCCGGCCGGGCTGGTGCCCGGCCCCGGCCCGGCGGAGGCGTCGTACGCCGCCACGGGGCCGTGAGGCCGGGGCGTCCGGGGCCGCCCGGGGCGTCAGTCGACGCTGGGCAGGATGTGCGGTTCGGCGAGGTCGTCCTCGTAGCCCGCGAGCCGGATCGGCGCCGACCGCGACCACACTTCGAGGCAGCCGGGGTTCTGGCTGGCCTTGATCCGGCGGTCCTGCCGGACGGGGAGAGGTTCGTCCTGGACGGTCTGTTCTGGTGTCACCGCGCACTCCTTCGTTTCCGTTACCCGTCGGGTGCCGCGCGTCCGGCTTCCTGCCGGGGCGCCCGCCCTCATGGGTCCTGCTGCTCGAGGCCGTTCGGGCGCGGTGGCGCCGGGAATCGTGCGGGAGGGCCACCGGGTGACCGGTGAGTCCCGGGGACGCGCCGTGGGTGAGGTGGAACCCTGATGGGCTGTCCGTCGCCCAGACTAACCAAATGAGCGGCGCCGCGCTCGATGGCGCTCGAATCGCGGACGGAATGTCAGGACGAACCCACCTCATCCGGCCATGATCCGCCAACGCCGCACGGCCCGCCCCTCCGGAGGAGGAACGGGCCGTGCGGGTGCGTGCGGCCAGGGCGGTGCTACCGCCTCACCACTGGCCGGGGGCGTAGTCCTTGAGGAAGACCCCGTACAGGTCCTCCCCCGCCTCGCCGCGAACCACCGGGTCGTAGACGCGGGCGGCGCCGTCGACCAGGTCCAGCGGGGCGTGGAAGCCCTCCTCGGCGAGGCGCATCTTGTCCGGGTGCGGACGCTCGTCGGTGATCCAGCCGGTGTCGACGGCGGTCATCAGGATGCGGTCCTTCTCGAACATCTCCTGGGCGCTGGTGCGGGTCAGCATGTTCAGCGCGGCCTTGGCCATGTTCGTGTGCGGGTGGCCGGCGCCCTTGTAGCCCCGGCCGAACACGCCCTCCATGGCGGAGACGTTGACGATGTAGGCGCGCCCGGCCTGCTCGGCGGCGGCGGCCATCACCGGCCGGAGGCGGCTGATGAGGATGAACGGCGCGGTGGAGTTGCAGAGCTGCACCTCCAGCAGTTCCACCGGGTCGACCTCGTCCACGGTCTGCACCCAGCTGTTGGAGTCGTGCAGGTCCGGGACGAGCCCGCCGGCGTCGATGGCGGTGCCCGCGGCGATCCGGGCCGGGGTCGCGGAGCCGGTGACGAGCGCCAGTTCGGTGATGTCCTGGGCGCTCAGCCCGCCCTGGCGGGGGCCGGGCAGGGCGGCGACCGCGCCGGAGCCGAAGCCCCCGATGACCTCGGAGGCGGGCAGCTCACCGGCGGGCAGCGGCGCTGACTCGGCACCGAGCAGCTCGCTGTACGCCTGCGGGGAGCGGCGTACCGTCTGCGCGGCGTTGTTGATGAGGATGTCGAGGCGGCCCTCGGCGGCCAGCGAGTCGCTGAGGGCGACCACCTGGGCGGGGTCGCGCAGGTCTATGCCGACGATCTTGAGCCGGTGAATCCACTCGTCGCTGTCCGGCATCGCCTTGAAACGGCGGATGGCGTCGTTGGGGAAGCGCGTGGTGACGGTGGTGTGGGCGCCGTCGCGCAGCAGGCGCAGGGCGATGTACATGCCGATCTTGGCGCGGCCACCGGTGAGCAGGGCGCGCTTGCCGGTGAGGTCGGTGCGGGCGTCGCGGCGCTCGCGGTTCTCGTGGGCGCAGCTCTGGCAGAGCTGGTGGTAGAAGACGTCGACCTCGACGTAGCGGGTCTTGCAGATGTAGCAGGAGCGGGGGCGCTGGAGCACCCCGGCGATGGTGCCCGCGGCAGTGGCGGTGGGCAGCAGGCCCTGCGTCTCGTCGTCGATGCGGTCGGCGGACCCGGTCGCGGTCGCCTCGGTCACCGACCGGTCGTGGGCGGTCTTGGCGGCCCTGCGCTCCTGGCGGCGGCGCTGCTTGACCGTCCGGTAGATCCCGGCCGTGGCGCGGCGCACGGTGATCGCGTCGGGGTGGTCGATCTCCAGGCCGTCCAGCTCGTCCAGGACCGACAGGCAGACGGCCAGACGTTCGGGATCGATTCCGGGGCCGAATTCCTGGCCCTCGGGTGCCACCGTCATCGTTGTTCCTCGTGTGTTCGTCCGCGGGGTCCCGGGGCGGTGCCGGCCGGGACGCGCTTCTCGCGGGGCGGGGCGGCTCGCCGGTACCGGCGGCCCCGCCAATTTTGCCATGCCGCCCGGGTACGGCGGTCGGGCCGGGTTCCAGGGGCGGTGAGCGGGCAGGAGCGGGAGACTGAAGAGAGGCGGGGACCGTCGGCGCAAGGCGGTGGCCCCTGCACGGGACGGGAGGGATCGCGGCCTCGTGTACTCCAGCGGCAGTCGGCGCGAGGGCCTCCGTGGAACGACGACACGGGCCATGTCCCCCGGCAGAGGGCGGCGCCGCTTGGGAGCCGAATCGCATGAATGATCTGACACTGTCGCTGCTGATGTGCCTGGCGTCCGCGCTCGCGTACGCGGGCGCGGCGATCGTGCAGGAGCGGGTGGCCGAGGAACAGGGCCCGGCCTTCGTCCCCTGGCGGCGTCCTGCCTGGTGGGGCGCGGTGTCGCTGAACGGCTCGGGCGCCGTTCTGCACGTCCTGGCGCTCGCCTACGGACCCCTGACACTGGTGCAGCCGCTGGGCGCGCTGACCATAGTCTTCGCCCTGCCGATGGCGGCGCTGCTGGTGGGCCGCAAGGCCGGTGCGACCGCCTGGCGCGGAGCGCTGATGGCCACGGTCGGCCTGGCCGGTCTGCTCGCGCTCACCGGTTCACCGGGGAACGGCGGCCCCGACGCGACGGAACGCACCCTCCTGGTGATTGTCACCGGTGCCACGGTGTTCGTCCTGGCCGGCGCGGCGCTGGCGGCGCACCGGCATCCGGCGGTGCGCGGCGGACTGCTGGCGGCGGCGGGCGGGGTGGCCTTCGGCATCGCCTCGGTCTTCACCAAGATCGTCACGCAGGCGCTGGGCAGCCGTGGTCTCCTCGGCCAGATCCCTGACCTGGCGGTGGTCGCTGTGCTGGCGGTGGGCGGACTGCTCCTCTCCCAGGCGTCCTACCGGGGAGCCGGCCTGGCCGCGCCGCTGGCCACGGTCACGGTGGTCAACCCGGTCGCCGCAGCGGCGGTCGGGATCGCGCTCTTCGGCGAGGGGTTCCGGTACGGCACGGCGGGCACGGTACTGGCTCTGAGCTGCGGGGTGGTCGCCGCCGGAGGGCTGATCCTGCTCACCACGGAACGCATGCGGACGCACGCCACCGCCTCGGAGCGGCGGCAGGCCGCCCCGGGCCCGGCCGGGGCGGAGCCGGCCGGGCCCGAGGCGGCCCGGCACGGCTGAGCCGGACCCGGCCTGCGGCGGTCACACCTTGACGCCGCCTCCCCGGAGATAGGCGAGCGGGTCGATGTCGCTGCCGAAGCCGGGACCGGTCCGCACCTCGAAGTGGAGGTGGGGGCCGCTGCTGTTGCCGGTCGAGCCGGAGCGGGCGATGCGCTGCCCGGCCTGCACGCTCTGCCCGCTCCTGACGGTGAGCGCGGAGAGGTGGGCGTACTGCGAGTACTTGCCGTCGGTGTGCTTGATGACGACCTGGTAGCCGTACGAGCCGCCCCAGCCGGCCGAGACGACCGTGCCCGAGGCGGCGGCCTTGACGCTGGTCCCGGTGGGGACGGGGAAGTCGACCCCGGTGTGGTACCCCTTCGACCAGGAGGACCCGGAGGCCCGGTACGGAGTGCCCGTCCCCGCGTCCACCGGGGAGCTGAAGCGGGCGCTGCTCGGCGCGGAGACCTTCTTGGCCTCCTCGGCCTTCTTCTTCGCCGCCGCCTGCTTGGCCTCCTCTGCCTTCTTGGCGGCCGCCGCCTTCCTGGCCTCCTCGGCCTTCTTCGCCTCCGCCGCCTTCCTGGCCTCCTCGGCCTTCTTCGCCTCCGCCGCCTTGGCCGCCGCCTTCTCGGCCGCCTGCTTGCCGGTCGGCTCCGGCCCTGTCCGGTCCTTGGCCCGGGGGGCCGGGCGGTCCTTGGGCGGGGTGGCGGCGCCGGGCTTCAGCTGGAGGCGCTGGCCGGGGACGATCAGGTCGGGGTCGGTGCCGACCCGCTCGCGGTTGGCCTGGTAGAGCCGCTGCCAGCCGCCCTTGACCCGCTGCTCCTCGGCGATCTGGGAGAGGGTGTCCCCGCGGACCACGGTGTACATCTCCGCGGTGCCGGCCTTGGACTGCGGGGTGGTGGTGGGCGTGGCCGCCGGGGCCTTGGCGGGCCGGGGGGCCGGGGCCGCCTCGGGCGCCGCGGGGGCCGGACCGCCCCGGGTCAGCCCCGCCTTCTGGGAGCAGGCGGGCCAGGCGCCGGGGCCCTGGCCGTCGAGCACCTTCTCGGCGACCGCGATCTGCTGGTCCTTGGAGGCGAGGTCGGCCCGGCTCGCGTAGGCGCCGCCGCCGTACGCCTCCCAGGTGGACTGCTTGAACTGGAGGCCGCCGTAGTAGCCGTTGCCGGTGTTGATGCTCCAGTCGCCGGAGGACTCGCAGGCGGCGACCTTGGCCCAGGTGTCGGCGGAGGCGGCGTCGGCCGTACCGGCCGCGACCAGCGGTAAGGCCAGCCCGGCCCCGCCCGCCGTGACGGTGAGTGACGCGCGGTTGATTCTGCTCTGCTGCCGGCGCCGGTGACGTCCGCGTACGGCCATGACAGGCCCCCCTTGACTCTTGCGCGCCCGGGGCCCGCCCCGGCCGGGCGTGGTGTGAGGACCCGAACGTAACGGGGGCCAACGCTCCGTGACAAGGGGGCGCACAGCGGGCGCACGGGGCACCGGGTCCGCACGGGGCGGCCGGGTGTGGGGTGGCGGGCGGCGGGCAGGCGGCGCCGGGCGCGCGGACCTGCGGCCACGCGCCGATACTGACCTGACGCCCTACCTTTCCCTCCCTTCCCGAACGTGTGAGAGAGACGGCCATGAGTGAGACAGCCCAGCCCCCTGGTACCGCGCAGATCGGCGTCACCGGCCTGGCGGTGATGGGCCGCAACCTGGCCCGGAACTTCGCCCGGAACGGCTACACCGTCGCGGTGCACAACCGCACCGCCGCCAAGACCGAGGAGCTGGTCTCCGACTTCGGTGACGAGGGTGCCTTCCTGCCCGCCACCACCCCCGAGGAACTGGTCGAGTCGCTGGAGCGGCCCCGGCGGGTGCTGGTCATGGTGAAGGCCGGCGCTCCGACCGACGCGGTGATCGAGGAGTTCGCCCCGCTCCTGGAGAAGGGCGACATGATCATCGACGGCGGCAACGCCCACTTCGAGGACACCCGGCGCCGCGAGCAGGCCCTCCGCGAGCGCGGCATCCACTTCGTCGGCACCGGGGTCTCCGGCGGCGAGGAGGGCGCACTGCACGGCCCGTCGATCATGCCGGGCGGCTCCGCCGAGTCCTACGACTCGCTCGGCCCCATGCTGGGGAAGATCTCCGCGAAGGCCGAGGACGGCACCCCCTGCGTCACCCACGTCGGGCCGGACGGAGCGGGCCACTTCGTCAAGATGGTCCACAACGGGATCGAGTACGCCGACATGCAGCTCATCGGCGAGGCGTACCAGCTGCTGCGGGAAGTGGGTGGCTACTCCCCCGCCGAGATCGCGGAGATCTTCCGGACCTGGAACACCGGGCGGCTCGACTCCTACCTCATCGAGATCACCGCCGAGGTGCTCGCCCACACCGACGCGGCCACCGGTGAGCCGTTCGTCGACGTGGTCCTCGACCAGGCCGAGCAGAAGGGCACCGGGCGGTGGACCGTGCAGAGCGCGCTCGACCTCGGCGTGCCGGTCTCCGGGATCGCCGAGGCGGTCTTCGCCCGCGCGGTCTCCGGCCACGCCGATCTGCGCAAGACCTCACGGCACCTCGCCGGGCCCACCCCGCGAAAGCTCTCCGAGGACGAGGCCGCCACCTTCGCCGACCAGGTCGAACAGGCCCTCTACGCCTCGAAGATCGTCGCCTACACCCAGGGGTTCCACCAGATCGCCGTCGGCAGCGAGCAGTACGGCTGGAACATCGACCTCGGCAGGATCGCCGCGATCTGGCGCGCCGGCTGCATCATCCGCGCCGCCTTCCTCGACCGCGTCACCCGGGCCTACGACGCCCAGCCCGGGATGGTGAGCCTCCTGGCCGACCAGGGCTTCGCCGACGAGACCGCCGCCGCCCAGGACGACTGGCGCGCCGTCGTCGCCACCGCCGTCACCAACGGCGTCCCCACCCCAGGCTTCGCCGCCACCCTCGCCTACTACGACTCCCTGCGCGCCCCCCGCCTCCCCGCCGCCCTCACCCAGGGCCAGCGCGACTACTTCGGCGCCCACACCTACCACCGCACCGACCGCACCGGCACCTTCCACACCCTCTGGGGCGGCGACCGGAGCGAGACCGGGAGCTGACGCCGTCCGGCACCGCGACGCGACTCCCGGGGAGCCGCCCGCGCGCCGGAGCAGAGCGAACGAGGGCCCGGAGGTGTGAGCCGTCGACCGCCCCGTCGTCCATCTCCAGCAGTCCCGCCTTGCGCAAGTCGGCCGGCAGCCGCCGCCAGGCCGTCACACCACTGCAACCGATCCGCTCTGCGGGCACCTCGGCCCAGCTCACCCCTCAGCCCACAGCCAAGCTCATTCTGGAATGATCAGTTCTCCTCCGGGGAAAGCGCCGCACGCCACCCGGACCGGGGTTCAACGTCTGATTCTGCAGTCTGCGGTCGGGCCGCTTCCTGGCCCGACCGCAGCACAGCTGTGCCGAAGGCCCGGCAGTTCCTCCGTCAGCGAGGGGTACGCCCGCACTGCGGAGCCCATGGAACCGTGCTGCTCCTGCGAGTCCTCCGAGGTGGCGCCGTCACGCGCCGGTAGAGATGTCGCGGCGTCGGTAAGCGGCGATGGCGCAAGCGCCGATGGCTCCTGCGAGGCCGCAGAGGACGGTGATCGCGGCGATGCCGAGGTCGTCCGCCGGGTACTCCCCGACCTGTTCGAAGGGAGACACGGACAGTGCGGTGTCCGGGAGTTCGAGCAGGGGGCCGAAGAATCCGACTACGGCTCCGTAGCCCACCACGATCCACGCCAGGGGGAGAGCGCGTGGGACGGCCCCGTAGAGGAGGGCCGCCAGGGCAAGCACCAGCCAGACCGCGGGGGTGTGCGCGACGTGACCGAGGAGGACGTCACCGAACAAACTCGCCTCCCCTGTGCTGGCGGCGGCGCCGAAACCGTCGCCAAGACCGGCGAGAAGGAGCAGCCATGCCGCCGTCAGTCCGATCACCACGAGGTGGCTTGCCAACCAGGCAGGCCGGCTGACCGCAGTGGCCAGAACAGGCTCCGTCCTGCCCTCGCTCTCCTCACTTCGGAGTGTCTGCATGGCGAGGATGGCGTATGCCGTGGTGATGAAGGCCCACATCAGGCCCATCAGGCCGAGGTACCCGTTGAGGAGGTCTTCGCTGCCGCCCATCACCGCGACCAGGTCTTCCGGGGCGTCCTCGAAGCCGTCGAGCAGAGCCTGGGTGAACGATCCGTAGGCGAGGCCGCCGACGAGGACGGCTGAGCTCCACCCGATGACGGACGCACGATGCAGCCGGAAGGCGAGGGTCAGCGGAGAGTTGAGCCAGCGTGCTGCTCGGCGCGGCCCAAGGCGTGGCGGGGCCAGCCCGGCACCGACGTCACGGCGAGCGGAGAGACGGAACCCGACGGCCGCGGTGGCTGCTGCCAGCGCGGCGGAGAGGAGAAGTGGCCACCACCTGTCGAGGGTGTAAGGGGCTGCCTGCTGCGACCAGCCGATGGGCGACAGCCACGACAGCCACGAGGGTCCACTGCCCTGGACGTGCGCCATGTCGCCGAGCGCGCGCAGCACGAACGCGCCTCCGAGGACCGCGCCGGCGATCCCGGAGGCTCCGCGCGAATACTCCGAGACCTGGACCGCCACCGCCGTGATCCCGGCGAAGGCCAGGGCACAGGCGCCTGCACTCGCGCCGAAAGTGAGGGATCCGGCCGCGTCGTGTCCGCGTCCGGCCATGACGCCGGTGATCAGCAGAGAGAGCAGGACGGCCATGAGCCCCGTGAGGGCCAACGCCGCCGTCAGCTGTGCGTGGCGGCCGAGGACATTGGCACGGACAAGTTCGGTACGCCCCGCTTGTTCCTCGACCCTCGTGTGGCGGACGACCGTCAGCAAGGCCATGAGTCCGGCACCGGTGACGATGTACAGGCCGTACTGGCCCGCGAGGAAGCGCTCGATGGTGAGCGCGTCGAACCCGAATCCTGGGCCGCCGAACATCGCACCCGCCGGCGAGCCGGCAAACTGGGAGAAGCTGGCGAGGTCTTCCTCGGTCTTCAGCAGCGTGCCCAGTGCCGTGGCGAAGTAGGTCATCAGCAGCGTCAGACCCAGCACCCAGGCCGGGAGACGGATACGGTCCCGTCGGAGCATGAAGCGCAACAGGACACCCGTTCCGGTGAACGGCCCGCCACGAGCAGCGGCCACGCCGGTGAGGCGGGGTTCGGCGAGAGCGGTCATCGCGCCACACCGCCGTTCTCGGTGACGATCGCACCAGGCGGCACGTCGCCGTGCGCCGTCGCGTCACCGTAGTGGCGCAGCAGCAGCTGTTCGAGCGTCGGGGGATGCGCCGTGAGCCCCTGCACCTCGTACTCCCCCAGGCGCTGCACCAGGTGGGGGAGGTGGTCACTGTCGACGTCGAAGCGAACGCGTCCCCGTTCGCTGCGCAGATCGTGCACTCCCGGCAGCGCGGCGAGCGAGCCCGCCGGCTGTCGGGTGACGAGCTCGACGGACGTCCGGGTCAGGTGCCGCAGCTCCTCGAGCGAACCGCTCTCCACGATCCTGCCCTGCCGGACGATCGAGACCCGGTCGGCCAGCGCTTCGACCTGGGCGAGGATGTGGCTGGACAGCAGCACCGTACGGCCTGCCGCCCTGGCCTCACGGATGCACTCCTGGAACACGGCCTCCATCAGCGGATCGAGTCCGGCCGTCGGCTCGTCGAGCAGCAGCAGCTCGACGTCGCAGGCCAGCGCGGAGATCAGCGCGACCTTCTGCCGGTTGCCCTTGGAGTAGGTGCGCCCCTTCTTGCGGGGGTCGAGGTCGAACCGCCCGCACAACTCGTCCCGGCGGGCGGCGTCGGCTCCCCCACGCAGCCGGGCGAAGAGGTCGATCGCCTCTCCTCCGGTCAGATTGGGCCAGAGCTCCACATCGCCGGGTACGTAGGCGAGACGACGGTGCAGCGGCACGGCGTCGGCCCACGGGTCGCGGCCGAACAACCGAGCCGTTCCGCCGTCCTGTCGCAGGAGGCCGAGAAGGACTCGGATGGTGGTGGACTTGCCCGCGCCGTTGGGGCCGAGGAAACCGTGCACTTCTCCGGGCTGCACGGTCAGGTCGAGCTGGTCCAGGGCCCGGGTGTTTCCGAAGGACTTGACGATTCCGCGCATCTCGATGGCAGGTGTCATGGGGATACCTCATCGCTGGTCGTGGGTCTTCCCGGCGCACGCGCGTACGGCGGGACGGGAAGGTGTGCGGGGAGAGCCTTCAGGCCGGACGGAAGCCGGTCGGACGGCTTCGCGTCAGGCGGAGTCGTCGTCCGGCGGCGGGTCCGGGACGTACATGAGGTAGTCGTCCAGCATCGACCGGTCGGAGAACAGGCCCTGGGTGAAGAGCTCCACGGCCGGGAAGGCGATGGTCTCCACGTATGCACGCAGCGACGCGGCGAATCGGGCGTCGTCCCCGTCGTCCGGATGCAGCGTGAACCACACGAGCATGCTGCCGATGTTCTGATACGCCAGGTATCGGGTGCGGGCGGCCGGGGCGCGACTGGGCCGGATCACGCCGGCGGCCTCACCCGCCGCGAGGTAGGTCTCGGCGTCGGCGATCATGTGCTCGGCCATCGCCGCCGCTAGCTCTCCGCCCCCCTGGAAGCTGCGCAACAGGTACCGGACGACGGGCGCGAACTCCTCGACCTCAGCCATCCGGGCCATCATCGAGGCCGTGCTGCCGTCCGTGACAGCCTCTTCCTTCGCGCTGCGCAGCAGCTCAAGGACGTGTTCGTCGCAGGCACGGCGCAAGCCGCCCTTGGAGCCGAAATGGTGGATGATCAATCCCGCCGTCACGCCGGCGTCGGCGCCGATCGCGCGTAGTCCCGCCCCGAAGCCGTCTCGTCCGAAGCGCCGGACGGCGGCGTCCCGGATCCGCGAACGAGTGCCGCCCTCATCCTGGGATGCGAGCTCTGTCTCTGCTGCCACACAGCCAGATTAAACAGGCGTTCAATGCCCAGGCAATGGCTCTCACACGCGGACCCGCTAAGGCTTCGTCAACGTCTCGTGCGGGGATACGCCTCCAGCTCTCGGCACCGGTCTTCGCCCGCGCGGTCTCCGGCCACGCCGATCTGCGCAAGGCCTCACGGCACCTCGCCGGGCCCACCCCAGGCTTCGCCGCCACCCTCGCCTACTACGACTCCCCGCGCGCCCCCCGCCTCCCCGCCGCCCTCACCCAGGGCCAGCGCGACTACTTCGGCGCCCACACCTACCACCGCACCGACCGCCCCGGCACCTTCCACACCCTCTGGGGCGGCGACCGGAGCGAGACCGGCACCTGATCCGCCGCAGCGGCGTCCGCGGGCCGTCCGGTGCGGCGACGCCTGCACGCAGCCGGAGGAGAGACGCTGAGGCGGCGGGGCCCTGGAACCTCCCGCTGCCCGTACAGCCCGGCATGACGGCGGGGCAGGAAGGCCTCCGTGTGCGGTGTGGAGCCTGGGCGCCTCGACCGCACCGGAGGTCTTCGTCATGATCAGGACCTGAACCGCCTCCCCACCACCGTGCTCGACGCGATGAACCGACGTCAGCGGCGCGGGCCGCTCCGTCAGCGCTGAAGGGTCAACAGGCCCGGACGGTAGGGCAGGAGGCCGTAGTCACCGCCGGAGCCGGGGCTGCGCCCCTGGTACAGGAACTGGAGATGGCAGGGATCGACGGTCATGGTCTGATCGGGGCCGGTGCGGATCAGCTCGCCATGGCTGATGTCATTGGTCCACGTGGCGCCGCTGTTGGCCTTGCCGGCGAAGGGACTGCTCTCGGTCGCGGCCTGGGGCGTCCAGGAGCCGTTCAGGCTGGTGGCCGTGAACGAGCGGAAGTAGCGGCCCTGAGAGCCGATCGCCTCGACGATCATGAGGTAGCGGTTCTGGCCCTGCAGTTTGTAGACCTGCGGCGCTTCGAACAAGTTGTTCGTCGTGTCGCTCATGACCACGGTCGAGGTCGTGCCGAAGCTGCCCGGAAAGTTCCCGATCGGCATGTCGGCCCGGTAGATCTTGCCGTTGTCACCGGCGAAGAACAGGTACATGTTCGTTCCGTCACCGATGAGCGTCTGGTCGATGGGGCCCGTGTCGGAGCCGGCGATGCTACCGGAGAAGAGCACCTGCGGGGACGACCAGCCGTTCGGGTCGGTGGGGTCGCTCGACGTCCGGTACGAGAAGGCGCTCCCGCCCCACTGGTAGGCGAGCACCCAGATGTTCTTCGGGGCGAAGTAGAAGAGCGTGGGCGCGACAGTCGAGCTGGACATCGCGTTCTGGCGGGCCGAGGCCATCTGCGACCAGTCACCGAACAGGTCGAAATTCATCGAACCCCAGCTCGTCCCCGTGTCGTGCGTCGTCGCGTAGACGAGTTGCCGGCCGTCGTAGGGGACGACGGTGAAGTCCTTGAGCGACACCCACCCCGACTTGGGCTGCGCCAGCGCACCGGTCGACGTCCAGCGGTAGGAGGACGGGAGGTCGCACGGGGCGGAGGGGTCGTCGCCGGTCTTGACCAGCCTCCACTGCTGGTTGGTACCGCCCCAGTCGTCGTACTGGACGATGTTCGCGCCGTCGGCCGTGGAGGCGCCCTGCACTTCGAGGGCCTTGCCACTGTGGCGTGAGATCAGCCGCACGTAGCCGTCCGAGCTGTCGGCCAGTCGCCACTGCTGGTTGGTGGCGTTCAGGTCGGTCCACTGGACGATCGAGCCGCCGTTCGCGGTGGACCAGTTGTAGACATCCAGCACCTTGCCGGAGAGGCGGGACTTGATGCGGTAGTGGCCGCCCCCGGAGTCGACGAACTGCCATTGCTGCTGGCTCTGATCGTTCCTGGACCACTGGGTGATACGGGCGCCGTCACCGGTCGCCATGTTGTGGACGTCGAGGGCCTTGCCGCTGTTGCGGTTGACCAGCGCGTACGAGGCACTGGTGTCCACCGTCGCCGCTTCGGCGGGCTGGGCGCCGAGGAAGGCGGACATGAGCAGCAGCGGTGACAGGACGGCGAGTAAGCGTCTGAGCAGCCGTCCCGGATGGGCCGGGGACGGATGGCGGGACCACATCGAAGAGCTCCTTGGGGGTGGGGGCGACCCCGGGACAGCGAACAGGCCGTGCGGGGCCAGGAAAGTTCCGAAAACTTTTCGAAAGGCTGCTGGATTCGATGACGCCACAAGCTAGGAATGCGCGGCTCCCCGGTCAAGTCCTCTCACGGATCTGTCTGCAAACAGTGGGTAGTCCCGAGGGATGGCACGTGAAAGCTCAGGTAGCAGCGGCCCATCGCCCCGCCGTCGGCTTCCCGGGAGTTTCGGCCGCATCACGGAAACTGTTTCTGCGAGGAGTATTGACGCTGCACTGTCAATACTCCAATCTCCCTGCCTGAGGAGCCGACCACGGTCCGATATTCGACTGCCGCCCGTCCTGGGTACCCGGAGCCGCACGACAGATCCGCCGCACCACAGCACCGATTGCTCCTGGCTCCTCGCACTGCCCTGCCCGGGCCCGCGCGCCAGTCCTTCCCTGATGTCTCTCCGGGAGATGCAGCCATGAGCTCGTACGCCCTTGCCAGACCCGCCGTCCGTCCAAGGCCCCGCTCAGTGTTACTGGCGCTGGTCGCCGGCATCCTCGGCCTGACCGTCGCACTGGTCGCGCCACCGCCCGCCCATGCGGCCGAGAGCACGCTCGGTGCCGCGGCGGCGCAGAGCGGCCGCTACTTCGGCACCGCCATCGCCTCTGGCAAGCTGGGCGACTCGGCGTACACGACGATCGCGTCCCGCGAGTTCGACTCGGTGACGGCCGAGAACGAGATGAAGATCGACGCCACCCAGCCGCAGCGCGGCCAGTTCAACTTCACCGCCGGGGACCGCGTCTACAACTGGGCGGTGCAGAACGGCAAGCAGGTGCGCGGCCACACCCTGGCCTGGCACTCCCAGCAGCCCGGCTGGATGCAGAGCCTCAGCGGCAGCACCCTGCGCCAGGCGATGATCGACCACATCAACGGCGTGATGGGTCACTACAAGGGCAAGATCACCCAGTGGGACGTCGTGAACGAGGCTTTCGCCGACGGCAGTTCGGGAGCCCGGCGCGACTCCAACCTCCAGCGCACCGGCAACGACTGGATCGAGGTCGCCTTCCGCACCGCGCGCGCCGCCGACCCGGCAGCCAAGCTCTGCTACAACGACTACAACGTCGAGAACTGGACCTGGGCCAAGACGCAGGCCATGTACACCATGGTCAAGGACTTCAAGCAGCGCGGTGTACCGATCGACTGCGTCGGCTTCCAGGCGCACTTCAACAGCGGCAGCCCCTACAACAGCAACTTCCGCACCACGCTGCAGAACTTCGCGGCCCTCGGTGTCGACGTGGCGGTGACCGAACTCGACATCCAGGGCGCCCCGGCCTCGACCTACGCCGCCGTGACCAACGACTGCCTGGCCGTGCCGCGCTGCCTCGGCATCACCGTCTGGGGCGTGCGCGACACCGACTCCTGGCGGTCGGGGGACACCCCGCTGCTGTTCAACGGCGACGGCAGCAAGAAGGCCGCCTACACCGCCGTCCTCGACGCTCTCAACGGCGGTTCCACCACGCCGCCGCCTGCCGGCGGGGGCAGCATCAAGGGCGTCGGTTCGGGCCGCTGCCTGGACGTGCCGAACTCCAGCACCACCGACGGCACCCAGCTCCAGCTGTGGGACTGCTCGGGCGGCACCAACCAGCAGTGGTCGTACACCGCCGCCGGTGAACTGAGGGTCTACGGCGACAAATGCCTGGACGCCGGCGGCACCGGCAACGGCGCCAGGGTGCAGATCTACAGCTGCTGGGGTGCCGACAACCAGAAATGGCGTCTCAACTCGGACGGATCGATCGTCGGCGTCCAGTCGGGCCTCTGCCTTGACGCCGTCGGGTCCGGCAGCGCCAACGGCACCCTGATCCAGCTCTACTCCTGCTCCGACGGCAGCAACCAGCGCTGGACCCGCACCTGAGGGTGGACGAGTCGGCGCCTGGGACACGGGGCCCTTCGCCCCGTCGAGGTCATCTCCGGCGGCCCGGAACGCCGCCGGGGGTGCCCTCGTGTCTTCGGCCTGGGAGAACCGGGGCGTGCCGACACCGGACCACCGGTGCCGAGCCGCGCAGGGGGCGTCACCGGGGTCATCTTCTTCGGACCGGCTCGATCACGGGCAGACCCGTGGGAGCCGCAGGCGGACGCGGGCGGCCCGGCACCCGGGAGTTCCCCGGGTGCCGGGCCGCCCCTCCCTGTGCTCAGCGCGGGTCGGGCTGAGGCTCCGGCGGTGCCGGTTCGGGGTAGGGCGCCGGGTCCGGCGGGGGTTCGGGCAGCGGCCCGGGGTCACCGGGGGCGGGTCCGCCCGGTCCGGGGAGCGGGCCGGGGTCCGGCGGCGGCCCGGGCGGGACCGGATCGGGGCTGCCGGGCCCAGGGGGACGCGGTCCGGGCTTGGGCCCGGGCACCGGGTCGGGCCGGTCGGGCCCCGGCGGGACGGGCCCGGGGCTCGGCGGCGCCGGGGGGACGGGGTCGGGGTACGGGTGGGTCATCGTGTCCTCCAGCCGGGGCGGCCGGGCGGGGGTGCCCCGCCGTACGGCCTGCGCCCGGAGCGGGCGTGGACGGGCGGCGCCGGAAGGTTCCGGCTCCTGATGTCTCCCACGGCTACCCGGCACGCGCGCGCCCACTCATCCGTTCGGGGGACCGGCCTCACCGGTGGCGGCCAGCGCGGCGGCCGCGAACCCGGGGCCGGGGCTGGCGAAGACCGGCGGTTCCGCGGGGAGCAGGGCGCGGGCCGGTGCCATGGACGCCTGGGCGAGCACCACGGCGTCGGTGCCCGTGAGCGGGGAGAGGGCGGCGGCCACGGCCCGGTGGTAGCCGTCCGTGTCGCCGGCCTCGAAGAGGTCCCAGGCGCCCGGGACCAGGAGGGGGGTGATCCGGGGGCGGTGGCCGGCGCGGCGGGCGGCCTCGGTGACCAGGTCGGCGGTGGGGCCGAGGGTGGAGGCGAGGGCGGCGGCCACGGTGATCCGCCCGTCCCCGGCGCGGGCGACCGCCGCCTCGGCCATCGGCCGGTCGATCCGCAGCACCGGGACGGGCGCGGGCACCGTCTCGGTGACGGCGCCCAGGGTGGAGCAGGTGCACAGGACGGCCCCGGCCCCCTCGTCGGCCGCCCGCCGCACCACCTCGGCGATCTCGGCGGCGACGGTGCCGGGCCCGTCGCGGCGGGCCCGGTCGAGGAGTTCCGGGGCGACGGTGTGGCGCAGCGTCAGGCCGGGCCGTTGCCGGTCCCGCAGGGCGTCGAAGACCGGGACGTGCACGGGCGAGGTGTGCAGCAGGGCGAGCATCCGCCGATCGTACGGTCCGGGCCGTTCACCAGAGCGAGGGGTCCTCGGCCACCTTGACGCGGGCCGCCTCCAGCAGTTCCTCGGAGGCGGGCGCCGCCTGGGCGGGGTGGCGCTGGGCCCATTGGGCGACGTAGGGGCAGAGGGGGGCCACGGCGAGGCCCTCGCGGTCGGCCGTGGCGTAGAACTCGGCGGCGAGGGCGGAGGCAATGCCGTGGCCCTCGTGGCCCGGGTCCACGATGGTGTGGACCGGGGCCAGGGCCGCCTCGGGCGCCTCCAGGACGAGGTACTGGATGTGCCCGACGACCTCGTCCTCGGCGACGGCGCGGAGCATCCCCGCCGTCCGGTCGTCGATCAGCTCGGGGACGGGACGCTCACCCGGGGACTCGCTCATTTCCTCGCTCCTTGGCCGGTCCGGCATTCCGGTCGCCACCGTACGTTCCGGGCGGCCGGGCGGCATGTGCGCGGTCAGCCGACGGGGTCCCCGGCCTCGGCGGGGGCGAACTGGGTGCGGTACAGCTCCGCGTACCGGCCCTGGCGGGCCAGCAGGGCGGTGTGGGTGCCCTGTTCGACGATGCGGCCGTCCTCCACGACGAGGATGCGGTCGGCGGTGCGGACGGTGGAGAGGCGGTGGGCGATGACCAGGGCGGTCCGTCCGTCGAGGGCTTCGGCGAGGGCTTCCTGGACGGCGGCCTCCGAGGTGTTGTCGAGGTGGGCGGTGGCCTCGTCGAGGATGACGACGCGCGGGCGGGCCAGCAGCAGCCGGGCGATGGTCATGCGCTGGCGCTCGCCGCCGGAGAGCCGGTAGCCGCGTTCGCCGACGACGGTGTCGAGGCCGTCCGGCAGCGAGGCGACGAGGCCGTCGAGGCGGGCGCGGCGCAGCGCGTCCCAGAGGTCCTCCTCGGTGGCGGCGGGGCGGGCGAGGAGGAGGTTGGCGCGGACCGACTCGTGGAAGAGGTGGCCGTCCTGGGTGACCATGCCGAGGGCGTCGCGCAGGGTGTCCGCGTCGAGGTCGCGGACATCCCTGCCACCGATCCGCACGGTGCCCGCGTCGGTGTCGTAGAGGCGGGGCAGCAGGGCGGCGATGGTGGACTTGCCGGCGCCGGAGGAGCCGACCAGGGCGACGGTCTGGCCGGGCTCGGCGCGGAAACTGACGCCGTGCAGGACCTCGGTGCCCTCGCGGCCGTCGAGGGCGGCGACCTCCTCCAGGGAGGCGAGGGAGACCTTGTCGGCGGACGGGTAGGCGAAGACCACGTCCTCGAAGGCGACGTCGAGGGGCCCGTCGGGCAGCGCCCGGGGGTGCTCCGGTGCGGCGATGAGCGGCTTCAGGTCGAGGACCTCGAAGACCCTCTCGAAGCTGACCAGGGCGGTCATCACCTCCAGGCGGGCACCGGCGAGGGCGGTCAGCGGCGCGTACAGGCGGGTCAGCAGCAGGGCGAGGGAGACGACGGCGCCCGGTTCCAGGGCCCCGCTCAGGGCGAGCCGGCCGCCGAGGCCGTAGACGAGGGCCAGGGCGAGGGCCGAGACCAGGGTCAGGGCGGTGATGAAGGTGTACTCGGCCATCGCGGTGCGCACGCCGATGTCGCGGACGCGGCGGGCCCGTCCGGCGAACTCGGCGGACTCGTCCGCGGGCCGGCCGAAGAGCTTGACGAGGGTGGCGCCGGGGGCGGAGAACCGCTCGGTCATCCGGGTGCTCATGGCGGAGTTGTGCTCGGCGGCCTCGCGGCGCAGGGCGGCCATGCGGCGCCCTGTGCGGCGGGCCGGGAGGACGAAGACCGGGAGCAGGACGAGGGCGAGCAGGGTGACCTGCCAGGAGAGGCCGATCATGACGACGAAGGCGAGGACCAGCGTGGCGACGTTGGAGACGATGCCGGCGAGGGTGTCGCTGAAGGCGCGCTGGGCGCCGATGACGTCGTTGTTGAGGCGGCTGACCAGGGCCCCGGTGCGGGTCCGGGTGAAGAAGGCGACCGGCATCCGCTGGACGTGGTCGAAGACGGCGGTCCGCAGGTCGAGGATGAGCCCTTCGCCGAGGCGGGCGCTGAGGCCCCGGGCGACCATGCCGAGTCCGGCCTCGGCGACGGCGATGCCGGCGATGAGCAGGGCGAGCCGGGTGACGAGGGAGGGGTCGGAGCCGGAGACGAAGGCGTTGACGACCTGTCCGGCGAGGACGGGGGTGGCGACGGCGAGCAGTGCGGTGGCGACGCTGAGCACCACGAACCAGCCGATGCGGACGCGGTGCGGTCGGGCGAAGGCGGCGATGCGGCGCACGGTGGCGCGGGCGAGGGGGCGGCGGTCCTGTTCGGCGTGGAGGACGCTGTAGAGCTGCGTCCATGCCGTGGTCTCCATGCTCATGGGGGTGAAGCTAGGACCTCGACTTAAGTCGAGGTCAAGGGCGCCCGGCCGGAGGGGGTTCCTCCGGCCGGGTCGCGCTCCGGCTGGGGCGGTCAGAGGTCGGCGGCCGCCAGCATGCCGGCCTCGTACGAGCCGCCGGGCTGGCGCACGATCACGGCGAGCCGGTTGGCGGCGTTGATCACCGCGACCTGGCAGACCAGGGCGGCGATCTGGTCGTCGTCGTAGTGGGCGCGGACCTGCTCCCAGGTGGCGTCCGAGACGCCCTGGTGGGCGTCGGCGAGCCGGGTGCCCTCCTCGGCGAGGGCGAGGGCGGCCCGCTCGGCCTCGGTGAAGACGGTGGACTCGCGCCAGGTGGCGACCAGGTGGAGCCGGGTGGCGCTCTCCCCGGCGGCGGTCGCCTCCTTGGTGTGCATGTCGACGCAGTGGCCGCAGCCGTTGATCTGGCTGGCCCGCAGCGACACCAGTTCCTGGGTCGAGTGGGGCAACGGGGACTGGAGGATCACCTGGGCGGCGCCGAAGAACCGCTTGGCGAACCGGGTGGAGAGTGCGTTCTCGAACAGGGGGAAGCGGGCATTCATGGTGGTGTCCTCACGTGTTGCCGGTGGTGGTGCGGAACAGTCACAAGACGCCGGCCGCCCCGCCCGCCGTGACAGGGCTGGCACGTGACGAGCGCCACCGTGATGCGGTGTCACAACGCGGCGCCCTGCGGCGTCCTGTGCGCATGAGGACCGAAGCGAGCGACCAGGACGGGCAGGAGCGGGCGATGGAGACCGAGCACGGCGGGCGGACCGGGGCGGACGCGGCGACGGAGGCGTTCGTCGCCCACCGGAACCTGCTCTTCACCGTCGCCTACGAGCTGCTCGGCTCGGCGGCCGACGCGGAGGACGTGCTCCAGGAGACCTGGCTGCGCTGGTCGGGCGTCGACCTCGCCGAGGTCCGCGAACGGCGCGCGTACCTGGTGCGGATCACCACCCGGCAGGCGCTGACCCGGCTGCGGACGCTCGGCCGCCGCAAGGAGTCCTACGTCGGCCCCTGGCTGCCCGAACCCCTGCTCACCGCACCCGACGTGGCCGAGGACGTGGAGCTGGCCGACAGCCTCTCGATGGCGATGCTGCTGGTGCTGGAGACGCTGGCGCCGACCGAGCGCGCGGTCTTCGTGCTGCGCGAGGTCTTCGCGGTCGAGTACGCGGAGATCGCCGAGGCGGTCGGCAAGAGCCAGGCCGCGGTCCGCCAGATCGCCCACCGGGCCCGGGCGCACGTCGCGGCGCGGCGCCCGCGCTCCGCCGCCTCGCCGGCCGAGACCCGGCGGGCGCTGGAGGCGTTCCGCAGGGCGACGCTGACCGGTGACCTCCAGGGGCTCGTCGACATCCTGGCGCCGGACGTGGTCATGCTCGGCGACGGCGGCGGCGTGAAGCAGGCGGCGCCCCGGCCGGTCGTGGGCGCCGACAAGGTGGCGCGGCTGCTGGTGTCCGGGGTGGGCAAGGTCCCCGGCATCGGCGCGGACTCGCTGCGGCCCACGCAGGTCAACGGCCACCCGGCGCTGGTCCTCAGCCTCGGCGGGGAACTGGACACCGTCGTGGCGCTCCGCCTGGACGAGGGCCTCGTCACCGGGATCTACGCCGTGCGCAACCCCGAGAAGCTGACCGGCATGAAGCGCGCCGCCGCCCTCTCCCGCTGAGCGGGCGCGGACCGTCAGCCCAGCAGGAGGAGCTGGACCCCGCCGACGACCGTGGCCGCGAGGACCAGCTGGCCGAAGAGGCTCTGGTTGATCCGGTGGGCGAGGGCCCGCCCCAGCAGGGCGCCGGGGACGACGAAGAGGACCAGGACGGCGTCGAGCAGCAGGGAGGGCCCGTCGATGAGCCCGAGGCCGACGCTGAAGGGCACCTTGGAGGTGTTGACGATGAGGAAGAACCAGGCGGACGTGCCCAGGAACCCCAGCTTCCGGAAGCCCGCGGAGAGCAGGTAGAGCGACATCACCGGGCCGCCCGCGTTGGCGACCATGGTGGTGAAGCCGCCGAGGACGCCGTAGCCACGGGCCTTCAGGCGGCCGCCCCGGCCGGTCCCGGGCTCCTCGTCCGTCCCGGCCGGCGCGCGGGCGGCCTTCCGGCGGCGCCAGTACGTCATGGCGGACATCGCCAGCAGGATCGCGCCGATCGAGGTGCGGACCGCCCCGTCGTCGGCGAGGGCCAGGAAGGCGGTGCCGGCCAGCACCCCGGCGGCGACGGCCGGGAAGAGGCGCCAGAGCGTCGGCCAGTGGGCGTGCCGACGGTAGACGAGGACCGCGCAGATGTCGCCGACGATGAGCAGGGGCAAGAGGACGCCGGTGGACTCCTTGGCGGGCAGGACCGCGGCGAAGACGGCGAGGCTGATGGTGTTGGCGCCGCTGACGGAGGTCTTGGAGAAGCCCACGAGCAGCGCGGCCGCGGCGAGCAGGGCGAACGCCCCGGGAGTGATCGTGTCCATGCGGAGGCCGATCCTATGCCGGGGTGTCAGGCGACCGTCCGGCAGCCCCGGGGGGCCGTGCCCGGCCCGCCGTGCGGCCGGCTCAGTGCGCGACGGCGTCCGAGTCGTCGGCGGAGGCCTCGCCCCGGTCGAGCCCGGAGATCTCGTCGAGTTCGGCCCCGGACAGCTCGAAGCCGAAGACGTCCAGGTTCTCCCGCATCCGCTCGGAGTGGCCGGACTTGGGCACCGGCACGATGCCCTGCTGGACGTGCCAGCGCAGCACGATCTGGGCGGGGGTGCGCCCGTGCCGCTCGGCGGCCCGCCGCACCGGCTCCTCGGCGAAGACGGTCCCGTCGCGGCCGAGCGGGCTCCACGCCTCGGTGACGATGCCGAGCTTCTCGTGGTGGGCCCGGACGCCGTCGCGCGTGTGGTACGGACTCAGCTGGATCTGGTTGACGTCGGGCACCACCCCGGTGGTCTCGATGATCCGGTCCAGGTGGTGCGGCTTGAAGTTGGAGACGCCGACCGCCTTCAGCGTCCCCTCCCCCATCAGGTCGGCCAGGGTCCGGAAGGTCTCCACGTAGGCGTCCTGGGCGGGGTCGGGCCAGTGGATGAGGTACAGGTCGAGGTGGTCGGTGCCCAGGCGGGCGCAGCTCTCCTCGACGGCACGGCGGGTGCCGGTGCCCTGCTGCTCCTTGGTGAGCTTGCTGGTGACGAAGAGCTCGTCGCGGGCGACGCCGCCGCCGCGCAGCCCTCGGCCGACGCCGATCTCGTTGCCGTAGAGCGCGGCGGTGTCGATGAGGCGGTAGCCGTTCTCGATGGCGGTGGCGACGGCGTGCTCGGCCTCGGTGTCGTCGAGCGGGTAGGTGCCGAAGCCGAGGCGGGGCATCTCCGCGCCGTGGCGCAGCCGGACGGTCGGGGCGAGGGGCGGGATCGGTCCGGTCATGGCGTCGGGACTCCTCGGGTCGGGGTCGGGCGGGCCGTGGCGGCGGGCGTGAGACAGGTTTGCCCGCGACTTCCATGATCCTTAGGGTGCGGGTCATGTGCGACACGATCCTGACCAGCCGGTGAGCGGCGACCCCTCGGACATATCCGGCCCCGGGGGCCCGCGATGACCGGGGTGCTGGAAGGCTTCGCGGTCATCGGGGCCCTCATCGCCGCCGGTTACCTTGCAGGACGCGCCCGCGTCCTCGGGGAGCAGGGCGGCCCCGTGCTGACCCGGCTCGCCTTCCACGTGGCCTCCCCCGCCCTGCTCTTCACCACCCTCGCCGACGCCGACCTCGGCGCGCTGGCCTCCCCGGGCCTGCTGGTCACCGCCGCCTCGACGCTGCTGGTGGCAGGCGTCTACATCGCGGTGGGCGCGCTACGCCATTGGGGTACCGGGCCGACCACGATCGGCGCCCTGTGCGCGGGGTACGTCAACGCCGGGAACCTCGGCATCCCGATCGCGGTCTACGTGCTCGGCGACGCCACCCTGATCGCGCCGGTCCTCCTCTTCCAGCTGCTGATCGTCTCGCCGCTGGCGCTCACCGTCATCGACCTCTCCCGGCCGGGGGCGCGCGCCTCGCCGCTGGCGGTGGTCACGGCGCCGCTGCGCAATCCGGTGGTGCTCGGTTCGCTGGCGGGGGTGGCGGTGGCGGCCGCCGGGGTGCGGGTGCCCGCTCCCCTGCTCGACCCGGTGGAGCTGCTGGGCGCGATGGCGGTCCCGGCGGTGCTGCTGGCCTTCGGGATCTCGCTGCGGGGCGCCACCCCGCCGGCCCGGGGGCCGGAGCGGGGGCAGGTGCTGCTGGCGGTCGGGCTGAAGACGGTGGGCCAGCCGGTGGCGGCGTGGGCGGTGGGCGCGGGGGTCTTCGGGCTGACCGGCCCGGCGCTGCTGACCGTGGTGGTCACGAGCGCCCTGCCGGCCGCGCAGAACCTCTTCACCTACGCCTCGCGCTACGACACCGGCGTCCGGCTGGCCCGCGAGGCGGTGCTGCTCTCCACGGTGCTGGCGGTGCCGGCGCTGGTGACGGTCGCGGTGCTGCTGGGCTGAGGGCGGCCGGGGCCACAGGTCCCCGGCCGGGCCGTCGTCCTCAGCGGGCCTCCTCGCCCTCGGGCAGCGGGGCCGCGAGCGCCTCGGCGACCGTCTCGTGCACCGGCAGGGCGCTCTGGAGACCGATGAGCCCGAAGAGCCGCTCGACGAAGGGGGAGAGCGCGGCGAACCGCAGCCGGGGCCCGATCGCGCCGTACGCCTGGAGGAAGACGTTGACGGTGCTGGAGTCGGCGAAGCCGACCCCGGAGAGGTCCACCACGACGGGGCCGGAGACGGTGGCGGCGGCGTCGGAGAGGGCGGGGCCCAGGGGGGTGATGTTCTCCAGGTCGAGATCGCCGCCGAGCTGGACGACGATGCCTCCGCCTTCGGGGCGCTGCCGGATCTGGAGCGAACGGTCAGCGGGACGGGGGGACGGCTGGGCTGAGGACACGACAACCTCTCTGATCAACCGGCGGGAGGCCGGTGGTCGTGGACGATGCGCCCCGGAGCCGTACGCACCACGGCCACGGGCCGCGGCGCGAGGCCACACGATATGAGCGAGCGTCAGGCTTTGACAACAAGCGACTTCCCCCGTTTCTTCACACTTCCCCCGGAGAACCCCCGCCGGCATGGCCGGGCCGCCGGAGGTCAGGTCAGCAGGCGGCCTGGGGAGTCAGGGCGAAGGCGGCGGTGACGCGCTTGCCGACCGGCACCCGTTCGGCGATGACGCGGTCGGCGACGGCCCGGACGATCTCCAGCCCGTGGCCGCCGAGGCGCGTCGGGTCCGGCTCGTACCAGCGCGGCAGGGCCGAACTGCTGTCGTAGACGGTGACCGACAGCTGACTGTCGGTGCCCTCCAGCTCCAGGACGTACGGACCGTGGCTGTGCCGCTCGGCGTTGGTGACCAGCTCACTGACCACCAGCAGCAGGTCGTCGGCGAGCCGGGGCCGTGGGGCGGCCAGCCACTCGGCCTGGAGCTGCTGGAGGAAGCGGCTCGCGACCTCGCGGGCTCGCGCTATGCAGCCCGGTTCGCCGTCGAACTCCACTGACTGCCGCAGCGGTTCGACGGAGTCCGCCGCGGTGAAGGGAAAGCCCGTGTCCATGGTGACCTGTTCGTTCATCTGCTCCTGCCAGTGCACCCGGTGAGAAGCTCTGTGGGTTCTCCTCGAATCCCTTGTGCCCCGTGATTCCCCGGGTATGTCTCCTTCCGCCGTGAAAGGTGTCACGCGGCGGAAGTCCCAGGTCAGGAGCGGCCCGGGAGCCGTACCACCGTGACGAAGAAGTCGTCGATCTGCTTGACCGCCGCGATGAACTGGTCCAGGTCGACGGGCTTGGTCACGTAGGCGTTGGCGTGCAGCTTGTAGCTGCGCAGGATGTCCTCCTCGGCGGACGAGGTGGTGAGCACCACGACCGGGATGAGGGCGAGCTCCGCGTCCGCCTTGATCTGCGCGAGGACCTGCCTGCCGTCGTACTTGGGCAGGTTGAGGTCGAGCAGGATCAGGTCGGGGCGGGGGGCGTCGGGGTAGGCGCCGCGCCGGTAGAGGAAGTCGAGGGCCTCCTCTCCGTCCCGGACGACGTGGAGGGTGTTGCGGATCTTGTTGTCCTCGAACGCCTCGCGGGTCATCAGCTCGTCGCCGGGGTCGTCCTCGACGAGCAGGACTTCGATGGGCTGGGCGGGGGTGGTCACTGTCCGTCTCCCGGGAGGCTGGTGGTGGCAGGGGTGAGCAGGTCCGACCGCGAGCCGGTGACGGCGGCGGGCAGGGTGAAGTGGACGCGGGTGCCCCGCACCTCACCGGCGTCGCCGTCCTCGCCGGAGCCGGTGACCGGCTCCAGCCAGATCCGGCCGCCGTGGAACTCGACGATCTTGCGGCAGAGGGCGAGGCCGATGCCGGTACCGCCGTAGGCGTCCTTGGCGTGCAGCCGCTGGAAGATCACGAAGACCTTCTCGGAGAACTCCGGGGCGATCCCGATGCCGTTGTCGGTGACCGACAGGTGCCAGGTGTCGTCGGCCTCGCGGACGCAGTCCACCTCGATCCGGGCCGGCACGTCGGGGCGGCGGAACTTCAGGGCGTTGCCGAGGAGGTTCTGCCAGAGCATGGCGAGGGTGGTGGGGTCGCCGCTGACCTCCGGCAGGGGGGTGTCGCGGACGACGACGGCGCCGCTCTCCTCGACGGCCAGCTCGAGGTTGCCCAGCGCCCGGTCGAGGGCGGCGTCGAGGGAGGTCTGCTGCCAGGCGTCACCGACCCGGCCGACGCGGGAGAAGGTGAGCAGGTCGTTGATGAGGACCTGCATCCGCTTGGCGCCGTCGACCGCGAAGTCGATGTACTGGCGTCCGCGGTCGTCCAGTTCGGCCCTGTACCGCTTCTCCAGCAGCTGGCAGAAGGAGGCGACCTTGCGCAGCGGCTCCTGGAGGTCGTGCGAGGCGACGTAGGCGAACTGCTCCAGCTCGGCGTTGGAGCGGCGCAGCTCGTCGGCCTGGCCGGTGAGCAGGGTCTCGCGGGTCCGGGCCGCGACCAGTTCCTCGACCAGGCGGCGGCGCATCGACTCGACGGCGGTGCCGACGGCCCGGAGGTCGGAGGGGCCGCCCACCTCGATGCGGCGCTCGAAGTCACCCTCGCGGACGCGTTCGGAGGCGACCGCCAGGCTCTCCAGGGGCCGGCCGACCATGCGGTGCAGGAGCAGCGCGAGGACGACCACGGCGAGGACGAAGACGACCAGGACCACGACGAGCACGATGTCGCGGACCGAGCGGGCGTCGTTCAGCTCGGCCCGGGTGGCGGCGCGGGCCTCCTCCAGGTGGCTCTGCTGGGCCTCGAAGAGGTCCCTGATGTAGTCGAACTGGAGCTTGCTCTCGGTGACGTCGACGGCGGTGGCGGCCTGCGGACCGCCCTCGCGGACGGCGGCGATCAGCGGCTCGGCCTGCTCGCGGCGCCACTCGTCGGCCGCCTTCTCGATGCGCTCCACGTCCTCGGCGAAGCGGGCGTCGCCGCCGATGTACCGCTCGATGCGGGCGATGTGGTCGCGCTCGCCCTCGCGGCCCTCCTCGTAGGGGGTGAGGAAGGAGGTGTCGCCGGTGAGGACGTACCCCCGGACCCCGGTCTCCTGGTCCAGCAGCGACTTCTGGAGCTGGAAGGCGATGGAGCGGGCCGGCTGGATGCGGTCGACCAGTTCGTTGGTCCGGTCGTTGGTACGGAAGAGCAGCGTGCCGGCGACCGCGGTGCAGCCGAGGACGACGACGACCATCGCCGCCAGGACCAGGCGGACCCAGCCCTGGACGGAGAGGCGCTCCTGGAAGGTCTTGCGGGCCTGGCTCACGACTTCCCCCATCCGAGGTGCAGAACGGCGACGTCATCGGCGAGGCCCCCGAAGGGGGCGGCACCCTCGCTCGCCCCGTCGACGAGGGCGTCCACGAAGGCGGCGGGCTCCAGGTCCGCGTTGCGCAGGGCCAGCTCCAGCAGGCCCTCCTCGCCGAGGCGGGTGTCGGGGCCGGTGCGGCCCTCGAAGAGGCCGTCGGTGAAGAGGACGACATGGCCGCCCTCCGGCAGCTCCACCTCCTCCTGCGGCCACTCGCCCCGGCCGGGCAGCAGTCCGAGGGCCATGCCGCCGGGCGTCTCCACCTGGCGGACGGTGGCGCCGGAGCGGATCAGCATGCCGGGGTGGCCCGCGCGCACCACCCGGACCGAGCGGCGGTCGGGCGGGAAGACGAGGAGGGTGACGGTGGCGAAGACGTGCGGGTCGGAGCGTTCGGCGACCAGGATCTCCTCCAGCAGCCGGACCTTCTCCAGCTGCTCGGTGCCGCACAGCACGGCGGTGCGCCAGGCGACGCGCAGGCAGACGCCGAGCGCCGCCTCGGCCGCGCCGTGGCCCGAGACGTCGCCGATGACCGCGTGGACGGCGCCGTCGGCGGTCTGCACCACGTCGTAGAAGTCGCCGCTGAGCAGGCCGTGGGCGCGGCCGGGCTCGTACCGCGCGGCCGCGCCGAAGTCCTCGCCGTGCAGCAGCGGGACGGGCAGCAGGCCGCGTTCGAGCCGGGCGTTCTCCTGGGCTATCCGCTCGTTGGCGCGCAGGGCCGCGGAGGCGCGTTCGACCTGCTTGCGCTGGAGGGCGTAGCGGACGGCGCGGCTGAGGGTCTCGGGGTCGAGGTGGCCCTTGCCGAGGTAGTCCTGGGCGCCGGTGGCGACGGCGGCGAGCCCCGCCTCGGACTCGGCGAGGCCGGTCAGCACGACGATGGCGGCGTCGGGGGCGGAGTGCACGATGCGGGTGACCGAGTCGAGGCCGTGCACGTCCGGGAGGTGCAGGTCGAGCAGGACGCAGACCAGGCGGTCGCAGCCGGAGAGGTAGCTCTGGGCCTCGGCGAGGGTGCGAACGCTGACCAGTTCGGCGTCGAGGTCGCTGTCGGCGAGCGTCTCCTCCAGCAGGAGCGCGTCGCCGGGGTCGTCCTCGACGAGAAGCAGTACGGCGTCGACGGCTCTGAGGGAGCCGCCCACGGGTCCGGTGCCGTTCAGTGGATTCATCGTTCCTGCCGTCCTCGGAGGAGGCGGCATCACCTGCGGGAGCAGCACGGCTGCGCTCCACCCCCTCACTCACCTGTGACTCGCGCGTGCGGCGCCACCGGCCGGAAGCATATGCGACAAGGGCTGGGGCGTACGCCCCCGAACGGGGCCCGGGGCGGGCACATCCGGCCGTGGCAGGGGGCGTGCGCGGCGCACTGTGTCCGGGCTCACTCGGTCATACCGGGGCAAGCGGCCCACGGGCCGGTCCGCAGGGGCGCGATCCGGTCAAGGCGATCACCGCGGGGAGCGCGCACCGGACTGTCGCCCGCGGGCCCGCGGGGGCTGACGGCCGGGCGCCGGGGGCGGTAGGGCAGACTCGGCCGGGTGCGCAACATCTATGTCATCGGTATGGGATCGGGAGATCCGGATCAGCTGACCCTTCAGGCGGTGAAGGCGATGCGGCGGGTGGACGTGTTCTTCCTGCTCGACAAGGGCGAGGAGAAGGCGGACCTGCTGCGGCTGCGCCACGAGATCCTGGCGGAGCACGCCGGGGACCGCCCGTACCGGCTGGTGGAGGCCAGGGACCCGGACCGCGACCGGGACCGCGGCGCGGGCACCGCCGCGTACACCGAGGCGGTCGAGGACTGGCGCAGCCGCCGGGCCGACGTCTACGAGCGGATGATCACCGACGAGCTGCCCGAGGACGGCACGGGCGCCTTCCTGGTCTGGGGCGACCCGGCGCTGTACGACTCCACCCTCGGCATCCTGGAGGAGATCCTCCAGCGTGGCCGGGTGGCCTTCGACCACGAGGTGATCCCCGGCATCAGCAGCGTCTCGGCGCTCCTGGCGCGGCACCGCACCGGGCTCAACCGGGTGGCCCGCCCGGTGCAGTTCACCACCGGGCGGCGGCTGGCGCAGGGGTGGCCGGAGGGGGTGGACGACCTGGTGGTGATGCTCGACGCCCAGCAGGCGTACCGCCACCACCTGGGCGAGGACCCGGTCATCCACTGGGGCGCCTACGTGGGGACGCCCGACGAGATCCTGGTCTCGGGCCGGCTGAGCGAGGTCGCCGACCGTATCTCGGAGCTGCGCGCCGAGGCGCGTGAGCGCAAGGGCTGGATCATGGACACCTACCTCCTGCGGCGGGGCTGAGTACGCCGCCCGCCCCGCGCCCAGGCCGTCCGGCCCCGCCCGCACCCGGGCGGGGCCGGACGGCCGTTCCGCGCACGGGAATGGCTGGCCCATATACCCCCGGGGGCATCTGTTACGGTGAAACTGGATACCCCGGGGGGTAATGAGCCGCAGAGCAAGGAGTGAGCAGCGTGTTCTTCGTCGAGACGATCGCGATACCCGGTCTGGGCAACCGCCACTACCTGGCGGGCGGCGCCACCACCGCCGTCGCCGTGGACCCCCCACGCGACATCGACCAGGTCATCGCCGCCGCCGCGCGCCGGGGTGTGCGCATCGCCCTGGTGGTGGAGACCCACGTCCACAACGACTACGTCTCCGGCGGGCTGGAACTGGCCCGGGTCACCGGCGCCGAGTACCTCGTCCCGGCCGCCGCCCGGGTCGCCTTCCCCCGCACCCCGGTCCACGACGGCGACAGCGCCGACGTCGACCAGGACCTCACCCTGCACGCCGTGGCCACCCCCGGCCACACCCCGCACCACACGGCGTACGTCCTGCACGAGGCGGGCGCGCCGGTGGCCGCCTTCACCGGCGGCTCGCTGCTGATCGGCACCGTCGGCCGCCCCGACCTCGTGGAGCCCCGCCTCACCGAGGAGCTGGCCCGCGCCCAGCACGCCTCCGCCCACCGCCTCGCCGACACGCTCCCGGACGCGACGGCCGTCCTGCCGACCCACGGCTTCGGCAGCTTCTGCTCCTCGGCGCAGGCGGACGGCGAGACCAGCACCGTCGGCCAGGAGCGGAGCGCCAACGAGGCGCTGGTCAAGGACGCCGACACCTTCGTCGCGGAGCTGCTGGCCGCCCTCGACGACGTCCCGGCCTACTACGCCCACATGGGCCCGGTGAACAGCACGGGCCCCGCCCCGGTCGACCTGACCCCGCCGGCCACCGCCGACCCGGCCACGCTCGCCGACCGCCTCGCCGCCGGCGAATGGGTGGTGGACCTGCGCCACCGGGTGGCCTTCGCCGAGGGGCACGTGCCCGGCACCTACAACTTCGAGGCCGACGGGCAGCTCGCCACCTACCTGGCCTGGCTCATCCCCTGGGGCAAGCCCGTCACCCTGCTCGCCGAGAGCCCCGCCCAGCTCGCCGAGGCCCAGCGCGAACTGGTCCGGGTCGGCATCGACCGCCCCGCCGCCGCGGCGACCGGCGGCCCCGCCGACTGGCTCCCGCCGGGCACCGCGCCCGCCTCCTTCCGGCGCGCCACCTTCGCCGAGCTGGCCGGGGAGCGCCCCGCCGCCGTCCTGGACGTACGCCGCGACAGCGAACGCGCCGGGCGCCGGATCGAGGGCTCCCTGCACATCCCGCTCCACACCCTCGCCGGACGCCTGGACGAACTCCCCGAGGGACCCGTCTGGGTGCACTGCGCCGGCGGCATGCGCGCCGCCGTCGCCGCCTCCCTGCTGGACGCGGCGGGCCACGAGGTGGTCGCCGTCGACGACTCCCTCGACCACGCCGAGGCCGCCGGGCTCACCGTCACCTGAGCCCGCCCCGTACGCCACGACCGCACCGCCGCACGAACGGAACCACCCCGCGCCATGTCCCACCCCGGCTGTCCCCCGCTCCGCTCCGTCCCGTCCGAGGGCACGGCATGAGCGCCGTGGTCCTCGCCCTGCTGGCCGGCGCGGTGGTCGGGCTCGCGCTCGGCGGCATGGGCGGCGGCGGCAGCGTGCTGGCCGTCCCGGCCCTGGTCTACCTGCTGGGCTTCTCCCCCGTGGAGGCGACCACCGCCAGCCTGGTCATCGTCGCGATCACCACGGCCACCTCGCTGTACGCCCACGGCCGCGACGGCAACGTCCGCTGGCGGGCCGGCCTGCTCTTCGCCGCCGCCGGGCTCCTCCCGGCCGTCCTCGGCGGCCTGCTCGCCGCCCGGCTGCCCGAGGCCCTGCTCACCGCCGCCTTCTCGGTCCTGGCCGCCGTGGCCGCCGCCGGGATGCTGCGGGCCCGCGACGAGGCTCCCGCCACCGGCGGGACGAACACCGCACGCGCGGCCGGGGCGGGAGCGGGGCTGGGCGCGGTGACCGGGCTGCTCGGGGTGGGCGGCGGGTTCCTCGGGGTACCCGCCCTGGTGCGGGTGGTCGGGCTGCCGATGCGGGCGGCGGTCGGCACCAGCCTGCTCGTCATCACCCTGACCTCCACCGCCTCCCTCGCGGCCCGCGGCGGCACGCTCTCGGCGCTGGACTGGACGGTGGTCGGGCCCTTCACCGCCGCCGCCGTCCTCGGCGCCTGGGACGGCCGGCGGCTGGCCGCGCGGGTCTCCGGGCGCGCCCTGCAACGCGTCTTCGGAGCGGCGCTGCTCGCCGTCGCCGCGCTGATGCTGGTGGACGCCTTCGTCCTGCGCTGACGGGGACACGCCACCGCACGGAACCGGAAACGATCACAGAACGTCCCCACCTCCATGACCACGACGAAGCGGAACCGCCCGGAGGCCGACGGCAGAGCCGAGACCACCGGAGGCTGCCTCGCCGCCGCCCTCGGCGGGGCCGCCGGACTCGGCTCCTGGGCGGTGGCGGCTCCCCGCCGGTGGCCCGGCGAGTTCGAGACCAGCCCGAACTGGAGCGTGCTCTACCTCGACTTCCCCGCGATGGTGCTGATCGGGATCGCACTCCCCCTCCTCGCCTGGACGGTGGCCGCCCGCACCACCTCCTCCCCCGCCCTGCGCGCCGGCGCGGTCCTCCTCACCACCGCCCTCTTCGTCGCCGCGGCCCTCGGCTGGTACGCCCCCGCCCGGCCGACGACCCCACTCTGACCCGGCGGTGCGGGCGTCCCGGTGGCGGAGTTCAACGCCGAGCTGAGCCGGTACAACGCGGTGGCCGCCGAGGAGGCGGCCCGGGCGGGCGCCCTCTTCGCCGACCTGTACGCCGCCTTCACCGAGGCGCGGGAGGCCGCGCCCGGCGCCGGCCCGCTCTGGTCGGACGGCGTCCACCTCTCCCCCGCCGGTGACGCGGTGGCCCACCGCGCCGTCCTCGCGGCTCCCGCCGGGCCGGGAGGCGGGCCGGGCCGCTGCTGACCGGCACGTCGCGGCGGGAACCCCGCGCGGATCACGGAAGATCGCCTCATGGGATTCCTCGACGCCCTCTTCGGCCGCCGCAAGCAGATCCAGCCCAACCTGGACGACTGGTTCGCCCTGCCCTCGGCCGCCCTGGAACTCCAGGCGGCCACCGGCTTCACCCCCACCGGCCGGGGGGCGGTCTGCTTCACCGGCGTCGAGGGCGGGCAGTTCGCGCGGCTCAAGCAGGAGATCAGGGAGCTGCTGGACACCGACACCGCCCAGGGCGGGGAGCCGGTGGAGTACAGCCAGGACCGGTACGGCTACACCTGGCTCCAGGTCGAGCAGCCCCCGGACGACCTCCCGGCCCTCGTCAACGACCTGCACACGATCAACAGCATGCTCCAGGACCACGGCTGGGGCCCGCAGCTCCTCTGCTCCCTCGTCGGCTTCACCGGCCCGGAGGAGAGCGACGAGGCGGGGCGGCCGCTGGGCCTGGTCTACCTCTACAAGCGCGGCACCTTCTACCCGTTCGCGCCCCGGGAGGCCGACCGCCGCGACAACGCGCTGGAGCTGCGCGTCCAGGGGGCGCTGGAGCACGAACTGCCGCTGGAGGCGGACCTCGGCCGCTGGTACCCGCTGTGGAACAGTCCGGCGCTCAGCGGTCCGTGACGGTCGGGGAGGGGCTGGGCTCGCGTCCGGGTTCGTCGCCCGTGGTGTACGAGGAGGTGGAGCCGGAGGCGCCGCCGGCCAGCCCGGCGAGGAGGAAGACCACCAGCAGCACGGTGGCGGGCGTGCCCAGGACCAGCGGCCGGGTGGCGGACCCGGAGGCGCCGAGGTTCTCGGTGACCCGGCCGACCTCTTCGGCCTCCTCGGCGTCGGTGCCCAGGGCGCCCGGACGGTCGCCGAAGAACCCCTTCGGGTAGGCGGGGGTCAGCATCATCGCGTACGCGCCGGTGCGCATGCGGAAGCGCAGGACGGCGGCGGACGCCTCGAAGAGGGGCTGCGGGACGCGGCCCATGACGAGCACGATCAGCCACCAGATGAGCCCCAGCGCCCACCAGCCGGAGGAGGCCAGCGCCTGCACGATCAGCGCGGGGATCAGCAGGATCAGGCGGAAGAGGACGGCGAGGCGGTTGAGCCGGTCGCCGGCGACCTCGACGCGCACCGGGTAGTGGGGGGCGTGCAGGGCGAACGGCGGGTACCGGTCGACCAGGAGCATCGCCTCGGCCTCCACCCGGGTCGCCCAGCCGAGGTAGCCGGCGAGGAAGCGGTACAGCGGGTCGGGGACGCGGGCGGTGGCGAGGGCGGCGAACCAGGTGGCGATCGTCGCGAACCACGCCGCGATGTGCAGGAAGAACAGCGCGACGAAGTGCGGTACGAGCAGCAGCAGCCGGAAGAAGACGGTCAGGCGGCGCTGCGGGCCCGGTGCGGGGATGTCGAGCTGCGGCAGGCGCTCCATTGGTGCGGAGGGCGGAATCGGTCCCGCCCACGGGCCTTCGGTCATGGCGGCTCACTCCCGGCCTGATCGGCATAAACCCTCAGATTTCCGGCGCGGGAGGGGGCGGGCAAGCCGGGTCGGCCGGGCGGGTGAGCGAAGTCCGGCGATCCGGCCGGTTATTGGTATGGACATGCCCAGCGGGCACTTCTAAGCTCCTGCCGAGCCTGCATGAGAGCGCTCTCACCACTTCCGTTCCCACCCCCACTCCGCTGGAACGACGAAAGGGTCCCCCGTGAGACGCACCACGAGACGCACCACGAGACGCACCACCGCAGCACGCGTCGGCCTCTCCTCCCTGCTGCTCGCCGGCAGCTGGGCCGCGTTCGGCCTGACCCCCGCGGCGACCGCCGCCCCGGACCCCGCGCCCGTCGCCTCCGGCGCGGTGCTGGCCGGGATGGAGCGGGACCTCGGCCTCACCCCGGCGGAGGCCAAGGCCCGTCTGGCCGCCGAGAAGGAGGCGACGGCGGTCGAGAAGAAGGCCCAGCGCGCCGCCGGCGCCGCGTACGGCGGCTCCTGGTTCGACGCCGAGAAGGGCGCGCTGGTGGTGGCGGTCAGTGACAGCGCCGCGGCCGAGGCCGTGACCGAGGCGGGCGCCTCCGTTCGGCTGGTGGAGCACAGCGCGAAGACCCTGGACGCGGCGAAGGAGCGGATCGACGGCCTGGACGCGCCGCGGGGCGTGGCCGGCTGGCGGGTGGACCCGCAGGCCAACAGCGTCGTGGTCAGCGTGGTCGGGGACCAGGCGGACGGAAAGGCGGTGCGCGGCTTCGTGGAGCGGGCGCGGGCGGCCGGACCCGTCGAGGTGGAGACGGTGGCGGCGGCGCCGGAGACCTTCGCGGCGGGCACCGTCGGCGGGGACCCGTACTACACGGGCAACGTCCGCTGCTCGATCGGCTTCTCGGTGCACGGCGGCTTCGTCACCGCCGGCCACTGCGGGCCGGCCGGCCAGGGAGTACGCGGCTGGGACAACAGCACGATCGGCTCGTTCCAGGGCTCCTCGTTCCCCGGGGACGACATGGCGTACGTGAGCGTCGGCAACGGCTGGTGGACCGTGCCGGTCGTGCTCGGCTGGGGCACCGTCTCCGACCAGCTGGTGCGCGGCTCGGCGGAGGCGCCGGTCGGCGCCTCCATCTGCCGGTCCGGCTCCACGACCCATTGGCACTGCGGCACGGTGCTGGCCAAGAACGAGACCGTCAACTACAGCCAGGGCGCGGTCCACCAGATGACCAAGACCAGCGTCTGCGCCGAGGGCGGCGACTCGGGCGGCTCGTTCATCAGCGGCGACCAGGCCCAGGGCGTCACCTCCGGCGGCTGGGGCAACTGCTCCGGCGGCGGTGAGACCTGGTACCAGCCGGTCAACGAGATCCTGGGCCGGTACGGGCTGACCCTGCACACCGCCTGACCTCTCCGGACGACGACGTGGCCCCTCGCACCCGGCTCCGGCCGGGTGCGAGGGGCCACACGCGTTCCGGCCGGGGCCCGGTACGGCCCGATTCGGCACGTTTCGCGCCGGTGAGGAGAGAATGGAGGGGAAAGAGTTGTCAGCCGGTGAGAGGTGCTCCGATGGCTGGTCGGCGGGGATCGCGGTTCGCGGGTGACCGGGGGCTCACCGCGCGCATGGTCATGACGATGTTCTTCATCGGACTGCTGTACGTGGTCCTGGTGGGGGTGCTGCTGGCGGTGGCGCAGGGCTCCTGGCCACTGATCGTGCTGCTGGTCGGCGGGCTCTTCGTGGCCCAGTTCTGGTTCAGCGACTCCATCGCGGCGTACGGGATGGGGGCGCGGCAGGTCACCCGGGAGCAGGCGCCGGAACTGCACGGGGCGGTCGACCGGATCTGCGCCCTGGCCGACATGGAGAAGCCGAAGGTGGCCATCGCCGACAGCGACGTGCCGAACGCCTTCGCCACCGGCCGCAGCGAGAAGACCTCCCTGGTCTGCGTGACCACCGGGCTGCTGCGGCGGCTGGAGCCCGAGGAGCTGGACGGCGTCCTGGCGCACGAGATGTCGCACGTGGCCCACAAGGACGTGGCGGTGATGACGATCGCCTCGTTCCTCGGCGTGCTGGCCGGGGTGATCACCCGGGTGGCCCTCTGGGGCGGCCTGGCGAGGGGCGGACGCGGCGGCAACAACCAGGCGGGCCTGCTCATCATGCTGATCCCGCTGGTCAGCGCGGTGGTCTACGCGGTCGGGTTCCTGCTGACCCGGCTGCTGTCGCGGTACCGGGAGCTGTCGGCGGACCGGGGCGCGGCCCTGTTGACGGGCCGGCCCGCGGCGCTGGCCTCGGCGCTGACGAAGATCACCGGCCAGATGGGCCGCATCCCGACCCGGGACCTGCGCGAGGCCGAGCCCTACAACGCGTTCTACTTCGTGCCGGCCTTCTCCTCGGGGCAGAGCATGGCCCGGCTCTTCTCCTCCCACCCGACGCTGGAGCAGCGCCTTGAGCAGCTGCGGAAGATCGGGCGGGAGCTGGGGCGGCCCTGAGGCGCGGCCGCCCCGGCTCCGGCCGGTGCCCGGTCAGCGGGTGCGGCGGAACTCCTCGATGAGGCGGGCGTAGGTGTGGCCGCTGGTCTTCATGGTGCGGCGCTGGGTCGGGTAGTCGACGTGGACGAGGCCGAAGCGCTTGTCGTAGCCGTAGGCCCACTCGAAGTTGTCCAGCAGCGACCAGGCGTAGTAGCCGTCGACGGGGGCTCCGGCGCGGGCGGCGCGGGCGCAGGCGGCCAGGTGGTCCTGGAGGTAGGCGGTGCGCTCCGGGTCGTGGACGGAGCCGTCGGGGGCGACGGTGTCGGGGAAGGCCGAGCCGTTCTCGGTGACGTGGATGGAGTGCGCGCCGTACTCGCGGGTCAGGCGCAGCAGGAGTTCCTCCAGGCCGTTCGCCTCGATCTCCCAGTCCATGCCGGTGCGCGGGACGCCCTCGCGGCGGACGGTGCGGATGTGCGGGTGGGGGGCGTCGGGGTCGTCGGCGACGACGGCCGGGAAGTAGTAGTTGAGGCCGGTCCAGTCGAGGCGCTGGGCGATGGTGTCGAGGTCGCCGGGGCGTTCGGGCAGGTCGACGCCGTAGACCTCGCGCATGTCGGCGGGGAAGCCGCGGCCGTGGACCGGGTCGAGCCACCAGCGGTTGGTGTGGCCGTCCATGCGGCGGGCGGCGGCCTGGTCGGCCTCGCTGTCGCTGGCGGCGTAGACGGTGGAGAGGTTGTTGACGATGCCGATCTTCGCGTGCGGGGAGGCGGCGCGGACGGCCTGGGCGGCGAGGCCGTGGCCGAGGAGCAGGTGGTACGAGGCCTTGACGGCGGCGCCGATGTCGCGCAGGCCGGGGGCCATGGTGCCTTCGAGGTGGCCGATCCAGGCGGAGCAGAGCGGTTCGTTGAGGGTGGCCCAGCGGCTGACGCGGTCGCCGAGGCGTTCGGCGACGGTGGAGGCGTAGGCGGCGAAGTGCTCGGCGGTCTCGCGGGCCGGCCAGCCGCCCCGGTCCTGGAGGGCCTGGGGCAGGTCCCAGTGGTACAGGGTGACGTTCGGGGTGATCCCCGCTTCGAGGAGGGCGTCGACGAGCCGGTCGTAGAAGGCGAGGCCCGCCTCGTTGACGGGGCCGTCGCCCTGCGGGTGGACGCGGGGCCAGGCGATCGAGAGGCGGTAGGAGTCGACGCCCAGCCGCTTCATCAGGGCGAGGTCCTCGGGCCAGCGGTGGTAGTGGTCGCAGGCCACGTCCCCGGTGTCGCCGCCGGCGACCTTGCCGGGGGTGTGGGAGAAGGTGTCCCAGATGGAGGGGGCCCGGCCGTCCTCGGCGACGGCGCCCTCGATCTGGTAGGCGGCGGTGGCGACGCCCCAGGTGAAGTCGGCGGGCAGGCCGCTGAGGTCGGGGGCGGCCGGGACGGTGAGCGGCGCGGGGTCGGTGGTGGTCACGTGCGGGTCCTTTCGGGAGCCTGTGGGGGCAGGGCGCGGCGCCGTACCGGCGGCGGGGCGGGAGGCCGGGACGGGGTGCGGGGAGGCCGGGCGGTTACTTGACGGAGCCGGCGGTGAGTCCGGCGACCAGGTAGCGCTGGAGCAGCAGGAAGCCGGCGACGACGGGGACGCTCACCACGAGGGAGGCGGCCATGACCTGGTTCCAGTAGACGTCGTTCTGGGTGGCGTAGGACTGGAGGCCGATGGAGAGGGTCCGGGTCGTGTCGTTGGTCATGACGGAGGCGAAGAGGACTTCTCCCCAGGCGGTCATGAACGAGTAGACGCCGACGGCGACGATGCCGGGGGTGGCGGCGGGCACGACCACCCGGAAGAGGGCGCCGAGCGGGCCGCAGCCGTCCACGGTGGCCGCCTCGTCGAGTTCCCTCGGGACCGACTCGAAGTAGCCGATGAGCATCCAGATGGAGAACGGCAGCGAGAAGGTCAGGTAGGTGAGGATCAGGCCGCCGCGGGAGCCGAAGAGGGCGATGCCGGTGGCGTTGCCGATGTTGACGTAGATGAGGAAGAGCGGCAGCAGGAAGAGGATGCCGGGGAACATCTGCGTCGACAGGACGGTGACGGTGAAGACGCGCTTGCCGCGGAAGCGGTAGCGGCTGACGCCGTAGGCGGCGAAGACGGCGACGATCACCGAGAAGACGGCGGCGGCACCGGCGACGATCAGGGAGTTCACGAAGTACTTGGCGAGCGGGACGGTCTCCCAGATGTCGAAGTACGGGCGGACGGTCAGCCCGCTGGGAATCCAGCGGAACTCGCCCGAGACGTCCTGGAGCGGCTTCAGCGAGCTGGAGATCATCACGTAGACCGGGACCAGCACGAAGACCGTGAGCACGGCGAGGAAGACCCACCGGGTCCACACGAACGAGCGGGGCGAGGCCATCGGCGACCGGGCCGGCCGGGAGCGGGGTGTCGCGGGCGGCCGCCCGCTCGCCCCGCCGGTCGGCTCCGCCGTCTTGGTCAGGGTGGCGTCAGCCATCGGAGGACTTCCTTCCGCGGGAGGTCACCAGCAGGTACGCGGCGGTCACCACGAGCAGGAACAGCAGCAGCAGCGCCGACATCGCCGAGCCCGAGCCGAAGTTCCAGGTGACGAACGACGACTGGTAGATGTGGATGGAGATGAGGTCGGCCGATTCCGGGGCGGAGTCACCGAAGAGGACGAACGGCGTGTTGAAGTCGTTGAACGTCCACAGGAACAGCACCAGGATCAGCACCTGGTTGACCGGCGCGAGCGAGGGCAGCGTGATCCGGCGGATCTGCTGCCAGACGCCGGCCCCGTCGATGGCGGCGGCCTCGTACAGCTCCTTGGGGATGTTCTGGAGCCCGGCCATGACGATGAGGAAGGCGAACGGCCAGCCCTTCCACACCGAGACGGTCAGCAGGGCGACGAAGGCGTTGTCGCCGATGAGCCAGAACGGCCGGTCGCCGGTGAGCCCGAGCTGGTCGGTGAGGACGTGGTTCACCAGCCCGTAGTCGCGCTGGAACATGAACGCCCAGGTGATGACGGCGGCGTAGACCGGCAGCGCGTACGGGGTGAGGAAGAGGGCGCGCAGGATGCCGCGGCCGCGGAAGTTGTCCTGCATGAAGACGGCGGCGGCGGTGCCGATGCACCAGCACAGGCCGACCGAGAGGACGGTGAACAGGCAGGTGGTGAAGAAGGAGCGGAGCAGCGCCTCGCCGACGGGGGCGTTGAAGTCGACGGCGAGGGCGAAGTTGTCGAGCCCGGCCCAGGGGGCGTCGCCCCAGTTGGCGATGGAGAACTGCGTGATCTCCTTGAACGCCATCCAGATGCCGATGACCATCGGCACGAGGTGGACGAGGAGTTCGAGCAGGAGCGCGGGGAGCAGCAGCAGGTACGGCAGGCCGATCTTGCGCAGGCGGGCGGGGATGCGCGGGCGCCGCCGGGCCCCGGCCGGGCCGGGGGCGGCCGGGCGGCGGGCGGCGGTGGCAGTCACGGATTCGCTCATTGCTTCGGCATCTGCTGCTCGGCCTTGGCCAGGCGCGTCTTCACCGCTTCGTCGGTGATGGCGCGGCCGGCGGCGGCGTCGGCGAAGAGCTCCTTGACGGCGGTGCCCACGGCGGTCTCGAACTGGGACTCGTTGGGGACCTGCGGGAGCGGCGCCGCACTCTCCAGGAGGGTGTCGCGCAGCACGGCGGTGTCGGGGCGGTCGAACGCCTTGTCCTGCTGGGCTGCCTTGACCGGGGGTATGGAGCCGTAGGTCTTGTTGAGGTGGACCTGCTCGGTGTCGCTCGTCATGAACTCGACGAACTTGGTGGCGCCGTCGAGGTTCTTGGAGTTCTTGAAGACGGCGATGTTGATGCCGGCCACCATGGAGTTGACCTGCTTGCCGGTGCCGGGGGTGCCGGAGGCGACCGGGACGGGGGCGACGCCGAAGTCGTCGTCGGCCATGCCGTGGCTCTTGAAGGTGCTGGCCGCGGCCTGCCAGAGCACCATCGCGGTCTTGCCCTTGGCGAAGTCCTGGAGGGACTGGTTCTGGGCGTACTCGGCGTTGCCGGGCGCGGTGATCTTGTCCTTGGCCATGAAGTCCACGTACTGCTTGACGGCCGCGACGGCGCCGTCCGAGGTGAAGTCGGGCTTGCCCTCGGCGTCGAAGAAGTCGGCGCCGTGCTGCCGGCCCAGCACGAACACCTGGTGGATGTTGTTGGAGAGGTTGGAACCCTCCGCCCCCAGCGCCCACTTGCCGTCCTTGGACAGCTTCTTGCCTACGGTGACCATCTCGTCCCAGGTGGCCGGGGGGCTGTCGACGCCGGCCTCCTCGAACATCGCCTTGTTGTAGTACAGGGCGTAGGCGAGGGAGTAGAGCGGGACGGCGGCCGGGTCCTGGCCCTCGGCGCCGGTGGAGCCGACGGCGGAGTCGACGAAGCGGTCGCGGCCGCCGATCTTGTCGAAGTTCTTGTCGTCCCAGGGCAGCAGGGCGCCGGTGGCCTGGAGCGAGGAGGACCAGGTGTTGCCGATGTTGAGGACGTCGGGGCCCTGGCCGGAGGTGGTGGCGGCGAGGATGCGGTTGAGCAGGTCGGACCAGGGGACGACCTCCAGCTTCACCTTGATCCCGGTCTCCTGCTCGAACTTCTTCAGCCGGGGGGTGAGGATCTTCTTGTCCGCCTCGATGCTGGGGCCCTGGTTGGAGGCCCAGTAGACGAGCTCCTTGGGCTTGTCCCCGCCACCGTCGCCGGAGGTGCTGGTCCCTCCGCCGCAACCGGCGACCACCGTGGCGAGCGCGGTGACCGTGGCGGTCGTACAGGCGGCTCTGAATCTGCGCATGACGCAAACGCCCCTTCCAGGGAGAACACCAACATGTGGCGGACAGACCGTCGGCGTCCGGTCCCCGAACACCGTCACGGCTTAATTTAGGACGTGAGTTAAACCCCGAGAGAAGGTCGCGTCAAGAGGTCGCACACGGGTATGTTGCGGCCTGGGAAGGAGCCACATGGCCGAGAACCACAGACGGACCGTCCGCGACCTGCGGCGCGGCAATCGCGCCGCCGTATTGCAACGGTTGTATTTCCAGGGCCCGATGAGCCGCCAGGCGCTGGGGCCCGCGACCGGACTCAGCTCGGGGTCGATCAGCAACGTCGTCACCGAGCTGGCCGCGGAGGGACTGGTCGAGGAGGCCGGGCACGTCGAGTCGGACGGCGGCCGCCCCCGCACCCTGCTGCGGGTGGCTCCCAGAGCCGGGTACCTGATCGGCATCGACATCGGGGAGACCCGGGTCCGCGCCGAGATCTTCGACCTCGCCATGACCGAACTCGCCCGCTGCGAACTGCCGCTGACCGGCGGCGCCCGCGACATCGACACCGTCGTCGCGCACACCGCGCGCTCCATCGCCGCCGTGCTGGAGGAGTCGGGCATCGCCGCCGAGACGCTCACCGGCATCGGCGTCGGGGTGCCCGGCATCGTCGAGCGCACCCCGGAGGGGGCCGTCGTGCACGGCCAGACCGTCGGCTGGGACGCCGTCCCGCTGGAGCGGCTGCTGCGCGGCGCCACCGACCTGCCACCCGCCACCGCCTTCCACATCAGCAACGGCACCATGGCGCTGGGCCAGGCCGAGATGTGGTACGGCGGCGGGCGCGGCACCACCGACGCGGCCATCGTGCTCTTCGGCTCCGGCGTCGGCGCCTGCATCGTCACCGACGGGCAGATCCACGGCATCGACCACGGCACCCCGGCCGAGTTCGGCCATCTGACCGTGCAGGTGCGGGGCCGCGTCTGCCGCTGCGGCTCACGCGGCTGCCTGGAGGCGTACACCGGGGCGCAGGCCATCCTGAGCCGCTGGCACGAGGCGGGCGGGCCCGATCCCGACGAGGCCACCGAGGAGTACGGGATCAGCCGGCTGCTCGCGGCCGCGCGGCCGGAGGCGGCGGGCGCCGAGGCGGACCCGACGGCGCTGGCGATCCTGGACGACACCGCCGAGTACCTGGCGGCCGGCCTCGCCGACCTGGTCAACCTCTTCCAGCCGCAGCGCATCCTGATCGGCGGCTGGGCAGGGCTCCAGCTCGGGCCGCTGGTGCTGGACACCATCCGCGAGCGGACCCGCGGGTACGCCCTGCACCACCCGGGGCGCCACACCGAGATCACGCTCTCCACCCTCGGCCCCGACGCCATCACCCAGGGCGCCGCCACTCTCCCCCTCAACCACCTCCTGCACCACACCACCACCGCCCAGCCGCCGGTACCCGCCGAACGGCTGCCCCGATGAGTCGGCGGGGCCCGCGCGGTCTATCCCTGTGAGGGGGCCGCCGCGGCCCCGCCTCCCGCGCCGGTGGCCGGGAGGAGCCGAACGCAGGGGAGCACGCCATGCAGAAGATCACCACCAATCTCTGGTTCGACGGCCAGGCCGAGGAGGCGGCGGCCTTCTACACCTCGCTCTTCGAGGACGGCCGCGTCCTCGGCGTCGAGCGGTTCACCGAGGCGGGCCCCGGTGAGCCGGGCTCCGTCGTCACCGTCACCTTCCGGCTGGCGGGGCAGGAGTTCGTCGCCATCAACGGCGGACCGGAGTTCACCTTCACCGAGGCGATCTCGCTCTCGGTGGACTGCGAGACGCAGGAGGAGGTCGACCGCTACTGGGAGGCGCTGACCGCCGACGGCGGCGAGGAGGTCCAGTGCGGCTGGCTCAAGGACAAGTACGGGCTGTCCTGGCAGATCGTGCCCCGGGCCCTGGTCGAGCTGCTGGCCTCCTCGGACCGCGAGGCCGCCGCGCGGGCCACCCGGGCCATGCTGGAGATGAAGAAGCTCGACATCCAGGCGCTGCGGGACGCGGCCGCGGGCGTCTGAGCACCTCGCCGCCCGTGCCTCTCCGGGCCGGGCGGCGCCGCGCGGGTCAGGCGCGGCCGGCCGGGTCCGTCATGCCCTGCCGGCCCAGCAGTTCGCCGAGGCCCTGCCGGGTGGCGACCAGGACCACCCGGTCCTGGGCCCGCAGGACGTAGCCGGGGTGGATGTCCCAGACCAGGGTGGGCGGGCGCCGCTTGCCCGGGACCGCGCCGAGGTGGTCGCGGCGCTCGTCCGGCCGGGCGGCGTCGAGGGCGACGACGCGCCAGGAGCCGGGCCGGAACGCCTCCTCGACGGTGCGGTCCTGGAACTCGGGGTGGCCGGCGACGTCGAGCGCGGCGAAGACCAGGACCCGCCGCTCGACGGGGACCGCGCCGAGGATCTGGCGGCCCATCATGGCGACCGCGAAGGCGGGTGCCGAGAGCGTGGAGACGCTGCGGCTGCGGGTCCGGGCCTGCGGGTGGGCGGCGCGCAGGGTGCGGTAGACGGCGGTGGCGAAGGCGTCGTCGAAGAGGCGCATCACCACCCGCAGGTCCTGTTTGACGCCCCGGGCGTAGAGCACCGCCTCCAGGTTGGTCGAGTCGACGCTGGTGAGGGCGAGCAGCGCGCGGGCCCGGTGGACCTTGGCCGCCTCCAGGACGCCTTCCTCGGTGACGTCGCCGATGACCGTCGGCACCCGCAGCCGCCGGGCCAGGGCGATGCCCCGGGCCTCGGGGTCCTCCTCCACGCAGACCACCGGCACCTCCATCTCGTGCAGCCTGCTCAGCACCCGGCTGCCGACCTTGCCCAGGCCCAGCAGGACCACGTGGCCGCTGAGCCCGCGCGGCGGGCGGCGCAGGTGGGCGGCGGTGCGGAAGGTGCCGAGCGCCTCCAGGACGGCGGCGAGCAGGAAGGGCAGGAGCAGCATGCCGACGACGGAGGCGAGCAGCTGGAGGATCTTCCGGGTGAGGACCTCGCCGTCCTCCACGGCGGGCTCGTTGATCGCCAGCAGGTCCAGCAGCGTCATGTGCATGGCGTGCAGCGGGCGTTCGTCGGTGGTGACGATCGCGACCACCGCCAGGACGCAGACGGCGGCCACCAGCCCCGCCACCGACCAGCGCAGCTGCCGGGAGAAGAGCGAACCGAGCGGGGCGCCCCGGCCGCGCAGCCGGCGGCGCGGGAGCTGCGGCACGCTGGTGCCGACGCGCTCCAGGACGACGGTGGCCCGGCTGCTCTGGGAGTCGGCCACGTCGGTGTCGTCAGGGAGCAGGGTGGGAGTGTCGCCGTCGCTGTCGGAGCCCTCGGAGCCGGCCGGGTCGCTGACGGTGGCGGAGAGCAGGGCGAGGGTGACCGGGGGCGGGTCGCCGGGGCGGCGCGGCAGGGTGGGGTCGCGCTCGGCGGCGCGCAGCAGGATGCCGTCGGCCTCGACCACCTTGCTCGACCCGGCGACGGCGGCCGCGGCGAGGGCGGGCGCGGCGGTGTCGGCGTCGGACATGACGGTGACGCCGGCGTCGACATCCTCGAGCCCGGCGAGGTGGGCGGCCTGTTCGAGGAGTTCTTCGAGGTGCTGGCCGAGTTTGCGGTTGTAGAGGCGGATCACCAGCCGCAGCCGGGGGTTGAGGCGGCGGGCGCGCAGGGCGGCGTGGATGTTGGTCTCGTCGTCGTCGTAGACGAGGGCCAGCGCCTCGGCGGTGTGGACCCGGGCCACGGCGAACGCCTCGTCGTCGGGGGCCGGGGCGTCCACCACGCGGACCTGGCCCGAGCGCCGGGTCTCCTGCGGCGCGGGCGGCGGGGTGGGGCCGTTCCCCGTCCCCGGGCCGCCGTTGCGGTTCATCACGGAGGAGACGCGGCCCAGCAGCAGGGAGGCGCGGCCCGGCGGGCGGGCGGCGCCGGGCAGGCCGGGGCTGCGGCTCTCGGAGCCGGCCGGGGTCAGCAGGACCACACGGACCCGGTACACGTCGGCGAGTTCGGCGGCGAGCCGCTGGGCGAGCGCGTCGTCCCCGCAGACCACCATGTGCGGGGCGGCGGGCGGGGCTTGGCTCGGCAGCGAGGAGGACGGGGTCGAGGCGAAGGACACGGGGACAGGGTGCCCTATCGGGGGCGCGCGGGGGTGATCTCCGGGTGCCTGGGGTGCGTGAGGGGTGTGTACGGGACCGGGCGCGCCCGCCCGTGCCACGGGAAGCGCCCGCCCCCGGTCGGGAGCGGGCGCGTACCCGGTGGGCCGGGTGGCGACCTGACACAGGGTCAGTGGCCGCGGGCGATCCACTCGTCGAGGTGCGGGGCCTCCTCGCCGACGGTGGTGGTGTCGCCGTGGCCGGTGCGGACCACGGTCGCCTCCGGGAGGGTGAGGAGGCGGTCCCGGATCGAGGCGACGATGGTGGGGAAGTCGCTGAAGGAGCGTCCGGTGGCGCCGGGGCCGCCCTGGAAGAGCGTGTCGCCACTGAAGACGGTGTGCAGCTCGGGGGCGTACAGGCTGACGGCCCCGGGGCTGTGGCCGGGGGTGTGCAGCACCGTCAGGGTGGTCCCGGCGACGGTGATCTGCCGGCCGTCGGCGAGGTCGGCGTCGGGGCGGCGGGACGGGTGGGTCTGGTCCCACAGGACGAGGTCGTCCGGGTGGAGCAGGATCGGTGCGCCGTACCGGTCGGCGAGGGCGGGGGCGGCGTCGACGTGGTCGTCGTGGGCGTGGGTGGAGACGATCGCGACGAGTTTCCGCTCCCCGACGACGGCCGCGATGGCGTCGGCGTCGTGGGCGGCGTCGATCACGATCACCTCGGTGTCGTCGCCGACGATCCACACGTTGTTGTCGACGTCCCAGGTGCCGCCGTCCAGCGAGAAGGTGCCGCTGGTGACGAGGTGTTCGATGCGGGCGGCCATCAGAGGACCACCACCGAGCGCAGCACGTCGCCGCGGTGCATCCGGGCGAACGCCTCCTCGACGTCGTCCAGGCCGACGGTCTCGGTGACGAACGCGTCGAGGTCGAGCCGCCCCTGGAGGTAGAGGTCGATCAGCATCGGGAAGTCCCGGGAGGGCAGACAGTCCCCGTACCAGGAGGACTTGAGGGCGCCGCCCCGGCCGAAGACGTCGAGCAGGGGCAGTTCCAGCTGCATCTCCGGGGTGGGGACGCCGACCAGGACGACGGTGCCGGCCAGGTCGCGGGCGTAGAACGCCTGCCGGTAGGTCTCCGGGCGGCCGACGGCCTCGATGACCACGTCGGCGCCGAAACCGTCGGTGAGTTCGCGGATCGCCTCGACGGGGTCGGCCTCGCGGGAGTTGACGGTGTGGGTGGCGCCGACCGAGCGGGCCTTCTCCAGCTTCCGGTCGTCGATGTCGACGGCGATGATCCGGCGGGCCCCGGCGAGCCGGGCGCCCGCGACGGCCGCGTCGCCGACACCGCCGCAGCCGATGACGGCGACCGAGTCGCCACGGCCGACGTTGCCGGTGTTGATGGCGGCGCCGATGCCGGCCATCACGCCGCAGCCCAGCAACCCTGCGGCGGCCGGGGAGGCGGCCGGGTCGACCTTGGTGCACTGCCCGGCGGCGACCAGGGTCTTGTCGGCGAAGGCGCCGATGCCGAGCGCCGGGGTCAGCTCGGTGCCGTCGAGCAGCGTCATCTTCTGCTTGGCGTTGTGGGTGTCGAAGCAGTACTGCGGGCGGCCGCGCTTGCAGGCCCGGCACTGGCCGCAGACGGCACGCCAGTTGAGGATCACGTAGTCGCCGGGGGCGACCTCGGTGACGCCCTCGCCGACCGACTCCACCACGCCCGCCGCCTCGTGGCCGAGGAGGAAGGGGAAGTCGTCGTTGATGCCGCCCTCGCGGTAGTGCAGATCGGTGTGGCAGACGCCGCACGCCTGGATGTCGACGACGGCCTCGCCGGGTCCGGGGTCCGGCACCACGATCGTCGTCAGTTCCACGGGCTCGCCCTTGGCGCGGGCGATGACGCCCCGCACGTGCTGTGCCATCTCTGGTGACTCTCCTCTTCGTCGTGCGGCGCGGTGGCGCCGTCCGGTGGCGCGGCGCGGCGGGTTCCCGTCCGCCGTGCGCACCTCGCTGGCTCCAGGATCACAGATGGTGGGGCGGCAGCCGGCGCGCGGGGCCGCCGTGCAGGTGGGGACGGGTGCGCGCGGGCGCTGTGACCCTCCTCCGGTTCACTCGTTTGACGGAGTGCTCGTCAGCAGCAGTCTCCATGTCCCGCGAAAGGCTCTCCGACCCATGGCGCCCCTCCCCCACCGCCCCGACGCCGCACCCCCCGCCCGGATCGGGCTCGACCGGGCCGAGGCGGTGGTGGTCGAGCGGTACGCCCGCCTGGTGCGCCTGGCCCATCTGGTGCTGCCGCCCGCACTGGGCCGGCACCGGCGGGTCCTGCTGGCCCACGGCGTGGTGCAGCGCGCCCTGCCCGGCCTGACCACCGGGCGCGGCCAGGTCCCGGTCCCGGACGGCAGCACCGACCCGGTCGGCTACGCCTGGGTGCGCGGCCAGGTCCTGTCGGCCGCGCTCGCCTTCGAGCACCGCCCCCGGCTCTGGCCGCGCCGCCTGCCGCCGCCGCGCGCCCTGCGGCCGGGGCTGCCCGCCGTGTGGGGGCTGCGGTTCTTCCCCCGGGCGGGCGGTACCGAGGAACTGGCGCTCGACCGGGTACTGACGGAGGTCTCGGGGCCGGTCAGGGCCGCCTTCGCGCTGGACGCGCTGGAGGAGCTGGGTACGGAGGACGTGGCCGCGCTGCTGGCGGCGGCCGGGGTCGCCGATCCCGAGGCGGCGCTGAAAGCGGCGGCCGGGGTGCGGGCGCGGACGGGCGAGGCGGCCGGGGTGCTGCTGGCCTCCCAGGAGTTCGACCCGTGCCAGGTGCAGACCCGGCCGACCGATCTGCTGAGCCGCCGCCGCAAGGGCCGGCTGGTGGGCGCGGGCCTCGTCGCGGTGGCCGCCTCGTGCGCGCTGGCGGTCTCCGGACCGGCGCCGGTGCCCGGCCCGGAGGTGAGCGAGGCGGACGGCAGGGGCGGGGTGGCCCCGGTCGCCGAGGCGCGGGGCGGGACCCCGGCGCTCAACCCGGCGTTGCTGGGGCGTACCGACGCCGCGCAGTGGGCCGACACCGCGCGGGTGGACTTCACGGCCTGGCCCGCGCGCGGCGGCCGTACCGAGGACACCGAGCTGCTGGGCCGGGCGCTGCGCGCCTGGAGCTCGCCGGAGGCGGCCGGGGTGAAGCTGGCCCGGTCGCGGACCACGCCCGTGGTGCCCCCGGCGGGCCCGCCCCGGCTGCTGTACGCGGGCGACGTGGCGGGGGCGGCGGTGGTCCTGCTGCACGACGGCGCCCGCGCGGCCCGCTACGCCGAGCCGCTGAATGGTTCCTCCCCGCCCTCGCTGGAGGTGGCGAGGACCGACGAGGCCGATGTGACGACGGCGGCGGCGCTGGTGGTCAGCCGTACCGAGAGCGGCGTGCGGTTCCTGCTCGCCCCCTGGGTGAGTGAGGCCGGGACCCGGGACCTGCTGCGGCCCGGCGGCGATGCCCGGAAGCTGCGGGTCGACGAGGACGGGGTGACGGAGGCGGTGGCCGGGCCGCCGGTCGCGGGGGCGGCCTGTGAGCGGTGGCCGGTGGTACGGCTGCGCTCCTCGTCCCGGATCGTGGAGGACCACGCCTTCCTCGTGACCGACCTGGGCGAGCTGACGGCGGCCCACCTCTCGTACACTCCGCTGCCCGGTTCGGGGGCAAAGGCCCGCGCGCCCCGCGAGGCGACCGGCGAGGCGGCGCTGGCGGCGTGGGCCCGGGTCGGGTGCCGGCTGGCGGGGCTGGAGCGGAGCGGAGTGCGGTCGGTGAACACCTGGGACTTCGCCGAGCAGGCCCTGCCGGAGGAGGCCGGGCGGGCGGTGTGGGGGTGCACCCGGGTCAGTACCTGGCGGGGTCCGGGGCACGTCCTGGTCCATCTGCGTCCGGAGTCGGGGCCGGCTGCGGCGCCGGTGCGGCTGGTCGGTGAGAGCGGGCCGACCGCCGCGTGCAGCCGGTTCGGGCAGCACCTGGTGGCCAGCACCGCCTGGCGGGCGCCGTCGGGCCGGTGGTACGCGCTGGCGGCGGGAAGCCGCGAGGTGCGGGGGCTGACGGTCTCCGGGCACGAGCGGGAACGGGGCCGGACGGCGGCCGTCCGCACCGACGGTGAGCCCGATCCCCGCGTGACCGGCCACCTCCCCGGCGGAGACCAGCTGACGGAGCTGGAGTACCGCTGACCGGCGCCCGCCCGCCCCGGTCAACGCAGGTCGAAGACGAGGCGGGCGGTCACCTTGCCGCTCAGCACCTCGTCGACGGAGGTGTTGATGTCCTCCAGGCGGCGGGTCTCCCGGACGACGCGGGTGCGGCCGAGCTGGTGGAGCCGGAAGACCTCCACCAGGTCCTCGCGGGTGCCGACGATGGACCCGGTGACGGTGGTGCCGTTGAGCACGGTGTCGAAGACCGGGATCGACAGCTCGCCCTCGGGCGGCAGCGCCACCAGGACGAGGGTGCCGCCCCGGTTGAGTGAGCCGTAGGCGGCGCGGAACGAGTCGTTGCTGACGGCCAGCGAGATGGCCGCGTCCGCGCCGCCGAGCCGCCGCACCTCCTCGGCCACGTCCTGGGTGCGGGCGTCGATCACGTGGTCGGCGCCGAGGTCGCGGGCGAGCTGGAGCTTCTCGTCGGTGATGTCCACGGCGATGGTCTCGGCGCCGAAGATGGTGGCGTACTGGAGGGCGAGGTGGCCGAGCCCGCCGATGCCGGAGACCAGCGCCCGCTTGCCGGGACGGGCCCCCGAGAGCTTGACCGCCTTGTACGTGGTGACGCCGGCGCAGGTCAGCGGGGCGGCGTCGAGCGGGTCGATGCCGTCGGGGACGGGGACGACGTAGGTGCCGTGGGCCAGGGCGTACTCGGTGTGGCTGCCGTCGACGGAGTACCCGCTGTTCTGCTGCTCGAGGCAGAGCGTCTCCCAGCCGCTGACGCAGTACGCGCAGTGCCCGCACGCCTCGCCCAGCCAGGGGATGGCGACCCGCTGGCCGACCTGTACGTGGTCCACCTGGTCGCCCTTGGCCTCGACGACGCCGATGCCCTCGTGGCCGGGGACGAACGGCGGGCGGGGCTTGACGGGCCAGTCGCCGTGGGCGGCGTGGATGTCCGTGTGGCAGAGGCCGGAGGTCTCCATCCGGACCAGCACCTGGTGGCCGGCGGGCTCCGGCACCTCGCGCTCCTCGACCACGAGCGGCTCGGTGAAGCTGCGGACCACGGCTGCCTTCATGAGGTGCTCCCTGCGCTGCGGACGGGCGGCGGCTCACGCCGGGCAACAGGTTAATTCGCCCCGCCTTGCCGCGCTTGTCCGCATACGACGACCGCCGCCCTCCCCGTACCCCGGGAGGGCGGCGGTCGCGCTCACCGTCGCGGCGGCGTCAGCGGATCGGCATGCCCGCCAGGGTGCGGGCGATGACCAGACGCTGGATCTCGCTCGTCCCCTCGAAAATGGTGTAGATAGCCGCATCTCGGTGCATTCGCTCCACCGGGTACTCGCGGGTGTAGCCGTTGCCGCCGAGGATCTGGATGGCCTGGGCGGTGACCTTCTTCGCCGTCTCGCTGGCGAAGAGCTTCGACATGGAGCCCTCGGCGGCGGTGAACTGCTTGCCGTTGACCGCCATCCAGGAGGCACGCCAGACCAGCAGCCGGGCCGCGTCGACGGAGGTCCGCATGTCGGCGAGCTGGAAGGCGACGCCCTGGTTGTCGATGATCGGGCGGCCGAACTGGGTCCGCGTCTTGGCGTACTCCAGGGCCTCCTCGTAGGCGGCGCGGGCGGTACCGACGGCCATCGCGCCGACGGCCGGGCGGGACGCCTCGAAGGTGGCCATGGCGGCGTTCTTCACGCGCTCGCCGCCGCTCTTCGCGCGCTCCCGGGCGCGGGCGAGGCGCTCGTCGAGCTTCTCCTTGCCGCCGAGCAGGCAGGAGCCGGGAACGCGGACGTCCTCCAGGACGACCTCGGCGGTGTGCGAGGCGCGGATGCCGTGCTTCTGGAACTTCTGCCCCTGGGAGAGGCCGGGGGTGTTCGGCGGCACGATGAAGGAGGCGTGGCCCTTGGAGCCCAGCTCCGAGTCGACCACGGCGACGACGACATGGACGTTGGCGATGCCGCCGTTGGTCGCCCAGGTCTTGGTGCCGTTGAGCACCCACTCGTCCTTCGCCTCGTCGTAGACGGCGCGGGTCCGCATCGAGGCGACGTCGGAGCCGGCGTCGGGCTCGGAGGAGCAGAAGGCGGCGACCTTGACGTCGTTCACGTCGCCGTACATCTGGGGTATCCAGGTGCCGATCTGCTCCTCCGTGCCGTTGGCGAGGACGCCGACGGCGGCGAGGCCGGTGCCGACGATCGACAGGGCGATGCCCGCGTCACCCCAGAACAGCTCCTCCATCGCCATCGGGATGCCGAGGCCGGTGGGGTCGAAGTACTGCTGCGCGTAGAAGTCGAGGGAGTAGATTCCGACCTTGGCGGCTTCCTGGATGATGGGCCAGGGGGTCTCCTCCCGCTCGTCCCACTCGGCCGCGGCCGGGCGGATCACGTCGGCGGCGAAGCCGTGCAGCCAGTCCCGCACCTCTTTCTGCTCGTCGTTGAGCTCCATGGTGAACTCGGCCATGACCCCTCCAGCTGCTTGTTACTTGCGGTAACCTGAGTCTGTTACCGGTCGGTAGCGTCTGTCAACCTCCGCCACCGGGACGCCCGGGCCCGGCCGCCCGGTCACGGTCGGCGACGTTAAGGGTGTTACGTTGCCGAGGCGTCACGAATGAGCAGCCGGCGGGGAGAATCCATGGAGACCACACAGCGGACCGCCGAGCAGCGGGCCGCCCAGCGGCGCCGCGAGCTGCTGGACGCCGCGGACCGGGTGGTCCTGCGGGACGGCCCCGGCGCCTCGATGAACGCCATCGCCGCCGAGGCCGGCATCACCAAGCCGATCCTCTACCGGCACTTCGGCGACAAGGGCGGCCTCTACAGCGCCCTGGCCAAGCGCCACACCGACGCCCTGCTCGCCTCGCTGCGGGCGGCGCTGGACGCCCCGGCCGACCGCCGGGAGCGGGTGGAGGCCACCCTCGACACCTACCTGGCGGCCATCGAGGCCCGGCCGCAGGTCTACCGGTTCCTGATGCACCCCGCCGACGGCGAGCCGGTGGCGGCGGGCGACCCCGCCTTCGACGCCGGCCGCCACTCGGCACCGCTGCTGCGGCTGATGGGCGAGGAGCTGGCCGAGGTCATCGCCGAGCGCGTGGACCTCGGGCCGCGCGGGGGCGAACTGGCCCGCGCCTGGGGCCACGGCATCGTCGGCATGATGCACGCCGCCGGGGACTGGTGGCTCGCCGAGCGCCCGTGCGACCGCGCCGCCCTCGTCAGCGCCCTGGCCGACCTGCTCTGGGGCAGGCTGGCGGCGGCCGGGGACAAGGCCGGCGGCCCGGGGTTCTGACACCACCGGCCGACCTCTGCCTCGTCAGGGCAGCGCTCTACGCCTCCCGCTCCCCCGCCCACGGCGCCCGCGCGGCCGCCCGCAGCACCCGGCGGCGGCGCAGGCCGGTGAGCCGGTCGACGTAGAGGGTGCCGTCCAGGTGGTCGCACTCGTGCTGGAGGCAGCGGGCGAAGAAGCCGGTGCCGTGCACGGTGCGCGGTTCGCCCCGCAAGTCCACCCCCTCGACCACCGCGTGGTCGTACCGCTCGGTGCCCGCCTCCAGCCCCGGCAGCGACAGGCACCCCTCCGGCCCGCGGACCACCACGCCGTCGGCCTCCACCAGACGGGGGTTCACGAGGTGGCCGAGGTGGCGGCGGTCCTCGTCGTCCGGGCAGTCGTGGACGAAGACGCGCAGCGGTACGCCGATCTGGTTGGCGGCGAGGCCGACCCCCCGGGCGGCGTACATGGTGGCGAAGAGATCTTCGACGAGGCGTTCCAGTGCGGGGCCGAAGTCGGTGACCTCCTCGCAGGGGGCGGCGAGGACCGGGTCGCCGAGCAGGGCCAGGGGCCGGACACGTCCGGTGCTGCCCGGAATGGAACGCTGTCGCATGGCGATCAGCGTACGCAGGACGGCGTGGCGGGTGAGCGGGCAGGTGCCGCGGTTCGGGGCCGGGCGCGTCAGTCGATAGGCTGATCCCGACCGCACGCCCCCCGGCCGGTGTGCGGTGCCCAGGGGCGACAGCCGTGGCACCGACGGTGCGACGGCGAGCCGCCAGGTGTGGAGGCGCGGGCGCGGACGCAAGGAGGAGCTAGGACGATGGCAGGCAACACGGAGCCGCTGTCGCCGCGGGCCAAGCTGGCCGTGACGGCGGGAAAGGCGGCGGCGGCGGTGTCCCGCGCCGCGGGCCGCGGCAGCGGGTCGGTGATCGGCGGCAAGGTGGCCCTCAGGCTCGACCCCGATCTTCTGGCGCGGCTCGCGCAGCACCTGGACGTGGTCCTGGTCTCGGCGACCAACGGCAAGACGACGACGACCCGGCTGATCGCCGAGGCGCTGCGGGCGGCCGGACCGGTCGTCTCCAACGCGCTCGGCGCCAACATGCCCGCGGGCATCACCTCGGCGCTGGCGGGCGGCTCCGACGCCAAGTTCGGCGTGATCGAGGTCGACGAGAAGTACCTGGCGGGGGTGGCCCGGGACGTCACGCCGAAGTGCATCGCGCTGCTCAACCTCTCCCGCGACCAGCTCGACCGCGCCGCCGAGACCCGCATGCTGGCGGAGAAGTGGCGTGAGGGGCTGTCCGGCTCGAAGGCCGTCATCGTCGCCAACGCCGACGACCCGCTGGTGGTCTGGGCCGCCTCCTCCTCGCAGCAGGTGGTCTGGGTCGCGGCCGGACAGGCGTGGAAGGACGACGCCTGGTCGTGCCCGTCCTGCGGCGGCGTCATGCAGCGTCCCGGCGACGACTGGTTCTGCGGCCAGTGCGGCTTCCGCCGCCCGACGCCGACCTGGGCGCTCACCGGCGACCACGTGCTCGACCCGCACGGCTCGGCCTGGCCGATCCACCTCCAGCTGCCGGGCCGTGCCAACAAGGCCAACGCCACCTCCTCCGCGGCCGTCGCCGCCGTCTTCGGCGTACCGCCGCAGGTGGCGCTGGAGCGGATGTACCAGGTGCAGGCGGTGGCCGGGCGGTACGACGTGGTGTCGTTCCTCGGCCGCGACCTCAGGCTGCTGCTGGCGAAGAACCCGGCCGGCTGGCTGGAGACCTTCTCGCTGATCGACCCGCCGCCCACGCCGGTCGTCCTCTCCGTCAACGCGCGCGGCGCCGACGGCACCGACACCTCGTGGCTGTGGGACGTGGACTACACGCAGCTGGCCGGACACCCGATCTTCGTGATCGGCGACCGCAAGCTGGACATGGCGGTGCGCCTGGAGGTCGCGGGACTGGACTTCCGGGTGTGCGAGACCCTGGACGAGGCGGTCCAGTCGGCCCCGCCCGGCCGGATCGAGGTCATCGCGAACTACACCGCGTTCCAGGACGTGCGCCGCCGCGTCGGCAACTGATCCGCCCCAGCCCGTAAGGACACCACAGCATGAGCGACAACAGCCTGCGTCTGGTCTGGGTCTACCCGGACCTTCTCAGCACCTACGGCGACCAGGGGAACGCCCTGGTCGTCGAGCGCCGGGCCCGGCAGCGGGGGCTGGACGTGACGCGGATCGACGTCCGCAGCGACCAGCCGGTGCCGACCTCCGGCGACATCTACCTCATCGGCGGGGGCGAGGACCGGCCGCAGCGGCTCGCGGCCGAGCGGCTGCACCGCGACGGCGGCCTCTCCCGCGCGGTGGGCAACGGCGCCATCGTCTTCTCGGTCTGCGCCGGCTACCAGATCCTCGGCCACGAGTTCGTCAACGACCAGGGCCAGCGCCAGGCCGGCCTCGGCCTGCTGGACGTCGTCTCGACCCGGGGCGAGGGCGAGCGGTGCGTCGGCGACGTCCTCGCCGACATCGACCCGCGCCTGGGCCTGCCCCAGCTGACCGGCTTCGAGAACCACCAGGGCGTCACCCACCTCGGTCCCTCGGCCAGCGCCTTCGCCAAGGTCAGGATGGGCCGGGGCAACGGCACCGGCGACGGTACCGAGGGCGCCTTCAACGGCACCGTCTTCGGCACGTACATGCACGGCCCGGTCCTCGCCCGGAACCCGCTCATCGGCGACCTGCTGCTGAAGCTGGCCCTGGACGTCAACGCGCTGCCCCCGGCCGACGACCGCTGGTACGAGGCGCTGCGCGCCGAGCGGATCGCGGCCGCGACCCAGCAGCCGGCCTGACCGCGACCGGCCCTCCCGCGCCTCCCGACGGCGCCGTCCCCGACCCGGGGGCGGCGCCGTCGGCGTACCCGCGCAGGTCAACCGGCGTGCGTCCGGCGGGAGTTCCCCGCACGCCGCTGAGCTGCGCCAACTCCGCTCAAACGACGGCCTCTTCGCACACTTGACAGAGGTCCAGCAGGCGGACTCCGGATTCGGAAACGGGCCCCCGGCGCCGGTAGGGTGGCGGCCATCCAGCCGGACGACGTGGTCCGGTCTCCGCCCACGTTGCAAAGGTTCTGCGGGCCATGCGTATTGGTGTCCTCACCTCCGGCGGCGACTGCCCCGGTCTGAACGCCGTCATCCGTTCGGTCGTGCACCGCGCCGTGGTCGACCACGGCGACGAGGTCATCGGATTCCACGACGGCTGGAAGGGCCTGCTGGAATGCGACTACCGCAAGCTGGACCTGGACGCCGTCTCCGGCATCCTGGCCCGCGGCGGAACGATCCTCGGCTCCTCCCGGGTGCAGCCGGCCCACCTGCGCGGCGGCGTCGAGCGCGCCCGTGGCCACGTCGCGGAACTGGGCCTCGACGCGATCATCCCGATCGGGGGCGAGGGCACCCTCAAGGCGGCCCGGCTGCTCTCCGACGCGGGGCTGCCGATCGTCGGGGTGCCGAAGACCATCGACAACGACATCGCTGTCACCGACGTGACCTTCGGTTTCGACACCGCCGTCGGCGTCGCCACCGAGGCGCTGGACCGGCTGAAGACGACCGCCGAGTCCCACCAGCGGGTGCTGATCGTCGAGGTCATGGGCCGGCACACCGGCTGGATCGCGCTCCACTCGGGCATGGCGGCCGGCGCGCACGCCATCGTCGTCCCCGAGCGGCCCTTCGACATCGAGGAGCTGACCCGGGTGGTCGGCGAGCGGTTCTCGATGGGCAAGAAGTTCGCCATAGTGGTCGTCGCCGAGGGCGCGAAGCCCGTCGAGGGCACCATGAAGTTCGACGTGGGCGGCAAGGACATCTACGGCCACGAGCGGTTCGCCGGGGTGGCCCAGCAGCTCTCCATCGAGCTGGAGCAGCGGCTCGGCAAGGAGGCCCGCGCGGTGATCCTCGGCCATGTGCAGCGCGGCGGCACCCCCACCGCGTACGACAGGGTGCTGGCCACCCGGTTCGGCTGGCACGCGGTGGAGGCCGTGCACCGCGGGGAGTTCGGGAAGATGACGGCGCTGCACGGCACGGAGATCGTCATGGTGCCGCTCGCCGAGGCGGTCGAGACGCTGAAGACGGTCCCCGAGGCGCGGTACGCCGAGGCGCAGACGGTCCTCTGACCCCACCCGCCTGCCGCCACGCGGCGCAAGGACGCCCCCGGCCGCCGACGTGGCCGGGGGCGCCTCTAGTCTGGTGCGGACATCCCGTACGAAATCTTCCGTACGGTGCCGGATCTTCCCCGTGGGAGCGCGACACATGGATCACAGCGGGCACGGCATGATGACGGATCTGCCGCCGTTCACGCTGAGCCGGGGCCTGGAGCCGTCGTTCAACGGCTTCTTCCTCTTCGCCTGCCTGCTGGGGCTGGCGCTCTACGGCTGGGGCGTGGCGCGGCTGGTGGCACGCGGCGACCGCTGGCCGGTGGGGCGGACCGTCTCGTTCGTCATCGGGGTGCTCACCGTGCTGCTGGTGATGTGCACCAAGCTCAACGACTACGGCATGGTCATGTTCAGCGTGCACATGGTGCAGCACATGGTGATCAGCATGCTGACGCCGATCCTGCTCCTGCTGGGCGCGCCGATCACGCTGGCGCTGCGGGCGCTTCCGGTGGCGGCGCGCGGCCGGACCGGGCCGCGGGAACTGCTGCTGAAGCTCCTGCACAGCTGGTACATGCGGATCATCACGCACCCGGCGTTCACCATCCCGATGTTCATCGCGAGCCTGTACGCCCTGTACTTCACGCCGCTCTTCGACTACCTGATGGGCTCGACGGTCGGCCACATCGTGATGATGGTGCACTTCCTCGCCGTCGGCCTGGTCTTCTTCTGGCCGATCATGGGCGTCGACCCGGGCCCGCACCGGCCGGGTTACGTGATGCGGATGCTGGAGCTCTTCGCGGGCATGCCCTTCCACGCCTTCTTCGGCATCGCCCTGATGATGGCCTCGGGCCCGATGATCGGGACCTACATGGACCCGCCGGCCTCGCTGGGCATCGACCCGCTGAGCGACCAGAGCGCGGCCGGCGGCATCGCCTGGGCGTTCAGCGAGATCCCGTCGGTGGTGGTGCTGCTGGCGCTGCTGTTCCAGTGGCGGCGCTCGGAGGAGCGGCAGGCGCGGCGCAAGGACCGGGCCGCGGACCGGGACGGCGACCAGGAGCTGGAGGCGTACAACGCCTATCTCGCCTCGCTCCACGCCCGCAACGGCTGACGCCGGGGCGCCCGGGCCGGTCGCAGACCTGGCGGTGCGGGCCCCGGCGGGCGACCATGGAGGCCGAGGCGGTCCCGCACCGGTTCCGGTCCCGGCCGCCGGAAGGAGGCGTCCGATGCACGGTTCCACGAAGACCATGGGGGGACTCACCGTCGGCACACTGGTGCTCGCGACGGCGTACTCGGTGGCGCTGGAGAGCAACGGCTGGGTCTGGTTCGGCTGGGTGGTCCTGGCGATGGCCACGGTGAGCATGGTGGCGACCTCGCACGGCGTGTGAGTGCCGCTGCCCCGGAGGCGACGGACGGGCGGGCCCCCTTGGCGGGGCCCGCCCGTCGGTGTGTACGGGGCGTGCCCGGAGGGGTCAGGTGGGGGGCGTCGCCGTGCGGCCCACCACGAGCATGGCGTCGTCGTCGAGGTGTCCCCGGCCCCGCCGGGCCACGCCAGGTCCCACCGGACGCTGCGGTCGAGGTCTGAGACCAGTTCGCGCAGGTCGTCCCGGCGGTGGGCGGTGACGCGGAACGCGCCGAGCAGCAGGGCGGCGTCGTGGACGGCGGGCATGCCCCTGCCCCGTACGTCGCCGATGATCAGCCGGGTGCCGGAGGCGGTGCGCACGGCCGCGTACAGGTCCCCGCCGATCTGCGCCTCGGCCTCGGCGGCCAGGTGCAGGGAGGCGGTGCGCAGCGGGCCGGGCCGACGCGGGAGCGGGGGCAGGACCACGCGCTGGGCGGCCTCGGAGACGTACCAGACCTGTTCGAGTTCCTTCGCCCGGCGCTCGCGCAGGACGCAGAAGACGACGAGGCTGACGCCGGCCAGGGTCAGGGCGATGATCTGGGCCTCGTGGTTGGCGGAGAAGAGTGCGGCGGGGTCGCGGACCACGCCGATGACCGTCTGGGCGACCACCGCGAGGGCGGCCACCGCGCCCACCGTCCGGGGGCCGCCGAACGACGGGGTCGGCGCGGGAGCGGCCACGAGCAGCGGGCCGAGGTGGATGTGGGGGCGCGAGGACGTCGACGACGGTCACCGCGACGATCCACACGACCGGGACGGCGACGAGCGCGCGGCCCTCCCGCCCCGGCCGGCGACCGACTTCGACAGGCTGCGACATGGCTCGTCTCTGCACCGCGCCTCGTCCGCTCCGCACCACCAGCATCGGGCGGTGCGGGGCAATCCCCCGCAGGGGTGACTTCGCACCGACGAGTGAATCGAACAGGGCACGCGGCGGGCGCGGCCCCGGCCCCGCTTCACCGCCACCCCGGAAATCGCACATGCGTACGTCGTCTCGCTCGGGGACGGCCGTGACGCCTCCTTGATCAGGCACGTTCTCCGGTCGCTCGTATCCGTCGACCACTTCAGCGGAGGACCCGTGCACCCTTGTCCCTACTCCGGCGCCGCAGCCCCGGCGTTCGATCACCCGAGTCCCGTGCCGTCGTCGGCCGCGCGCCCTGTTGACGCGGCGCGCTCCGGCGCGGACCGCTCCGGCGGGCGCCTGAGCGCCGCCGTCGCCCCGGCCGAAGGCGGGCGCCGATGAGCCGGCGGCGGGCCGCCGTGTCCGGACAGCGGAAGAGGACCGGCCCGTCGGCGCCGGCCGGCCCCGAGCTGTGCTGCGGTCCCCCGGCCCCGGCGGCGGAGCGGGAGGTGCCGCTCGGGCTGATGCTGCGGCGCATCCCGGCCGCCCTGGCCCGGACGGTGCGCCTGGCCTGGTCGGTCGACCGGTGGATGGTGCTGGCCGTCCTCGGCTGCCAGCTGGCCGCCGGAGCGGGCACGGCGGTGACGCTCGCCGCCGTCGCCCGCTCCATGGAGGTGCTGTTCGGCGCCGGGGACCCGGCCCGGACGGTACGGGAGGCGGCGCCCGCGCTGCTGGTGGCGGCCGCGGCGACCGGGGCCGGGGCCGGGGCCGGGGCGCGGCTGATCGCGGAGTGGGCGACCCGGCGTCTCAACCCGAAGATCGCCGGGGCGATGGAACTGACCCTGGTCGACCTGCACATGCGCGCCGAACTCGCCGCCTTCGACGATCCCGGCTTCACCGACCGCAGCCGGGCTGCCGAGACCGGCGTGGGCCGGGCGATGGCACTCACCGAGGACGCGAAGGCGCTCACGGAGGGAGTGGTGCAGCTGGCGGTGGCGGCCTCGGTGCTGACCGTGCTGCACCCCTCGCTCCTCGCCGTGCTGGCCCTGTCGGTGGTGCCGCGCGCCGTGGGCGGGGCGGTGGCGGCCCGCATCGACCACCAGGTCTTCGAGGCGTCGACCTCGGCGCGGACGACCCGGGACGTGATGCGCTGGTTCCTGACCACGCCGGACCTCGCGGACGAGTTGCGGGCCAACACGATGCGGCCGTACCTGTACCGCTGGTACCAGGGGATGTGCGAGCGGGTCGAGGGGCGCACGCTGGCCGCCGCGCCCCGGTTCCTGCGGGTGGGGGCGGTCGCGGCGGTGCTGGGCGGGGTGTGCACGGCGGGGCTGTGGGCGACGCTGGCCGGGCTGGTGCTGACCGGGCGGATGCCGGCGGCGACGGCCGGGGCCGCGGTGGTGGCGGCACAGGGCGCGGGCCGGGCACTGGGCAACCTGGTCCGGTACGGGGCCGCGCTCTTCCACGACGGCCTCTACCTGGACGGCTACCACCGGTTCGTCGCCGACGCCGGGGCGCGCCGGGTCCGCCGGGGCACCCGGGCGGTGGCGGCGCCGCGCGAGATCCGGCTGGAGGCGGCCGGCTACACGCACCCGGGCGCGGAGCGGCCCACCCTCGGCCCCCTCTCCCTGACCCTGCGGCGCGGCGAGGTCGTGGCTCTGGTCGGGGGCAACGGCGCGGGCAAGTCGACACTGGTCCGGCTGGTCACGGGCCTGGTCACGGCGACGAGCGGCACGGTGCGCTGGGACGGCGCCGACCTCGCCGGGGCCGACGCCGAGTCGGTCTGGCGCCAGGTGGGCCTGGTCCCGCAGAACATCGGCAGGTGGCCGCTGACCGTACGGGAGAACCTCCACCTCGGGCAGGAGGGGACGCCGGGGGACGAGGTGCTGTGGCGGGCGGCCCGGCGGGTGGGGATGGACGAGGCGGCCGGACGGATGCCGCACGGCCTGGACACGCTGCTGGCGCGCGCCCTGTGGGGCGGGCACGAGCTGTCCGGCGGGCAGTGGCAGCGGCTGGCCTGCGGCAGGGCCCTGCACCGCGCCCCCGGGCTGCTCGTCCTCGACGAGCCGACCAGCGCCCTGGACGCCGCCGGTGAGCAGCACGTTCTGGCGGCGGTCCGCGAGGGCGCCCGGGAGCGGATCACGCTGATGGTGACGCACCGGCTCGACCACGCACGGCTGGCCGACCGGGTCGTGGTGCTGGCGGGCGGCAGAGTGGTGGAGGACGGCGGTTTCGCGGAACTGGCCTCCGCCGACGGCCCGTTCGCCCGGCTCTGCGCGGAGGCGGCGCGGGTGGGCCGCTGACGCACGGCCGCCTCCGTACGCGGGTGCCAGTGCGCGCGTACGGAGGCGGCGGGCAGAGGGAAGCCCCGGCCGGGACGGGGGAATCACGGCCGGGGCGGATCAGGGGTGGGGGCGGGCGGCGGTCGCCTCGCGGCGAAAGGCTCCACAGGGCTTCAGCCGAACGATCGTCCCTGTGGGCGTAGGACGGGCCCGGGGACACTGTCCGTCCGCGGTTGGTTCAACTATGAACCATCTCCGGTTGTTCCTGCGCACCGGGGTTCCCCGCGGTGAGGTGCGCCACTCACCCGAGGGCCGCCCGGCGTGCCGTCGGCGGTGCCGGGCCGCGACTCGGGCGTCCTTATAGTGCGGGCATGAGCACAGCCCCGCCCCAGCGCACCGATGCCGCCCCGACGCCGGGAGGCGGTCGGGCGTGACCCTCAACCAGCTCAAGGCGTTCGTCGAGGCCCAGCGGCTCGGCTCGTTCACCGCTGCCGCGCGCTCCCTGGACATCGCCCAGGCGTCCGCCTCCGAACTGGTGCGGCGGCTGGAGGCGGAGCTCGACGCCGAGCTGTTCGTCCGTGGCAGCCGCACCCTGACCCTGACCGCCGCCGGACAGGAACTCCTCCCCTACGCCCAGGAGGCGGTGGCCGCCGCCGACAGCGGGGTGCGCGCGGTCCACTCGCTCGGTTCGCTCGGCGGCGGCACCGCCACCTTCGGGGTGCTGCGCAACGCCGACTACTACCTGCTCGCCAACCTCGTCCAGATGTTCCACGCCCGCTACCCGGCCGTCCGGGTCCGCCTGGTGGGCCAGAACTCCGCCGAGACCGCCTCGGCCGTCGCCGCCGGGGTCCTGGAGGCGGGGCTGGTCGTCCTGCCGATCGACGACGAGGGGCTGGCCGTCACCCCGCTGCTGCGCGACGAGGTCCACTACGTCAGCGCCGACGAGGAGCGCACCCGGGAGCCGGTGACCATCGAGGCGTTGGCGGCGGCTCCGCTGGTCCTCTACGACGCGCACTACGGCTGGAAGGACCCGACCCGGCGCCAGCTCGCCGAGCGCGCCCAGCTGGCGGGGGTCGGCATCGACCCGCTGATCGAGCTGGAGCACGTCGAGGCGGCGCTGAAGCTGGCCGCCGCCGGCGTCGGCGACACCATCGCCAGCCGGGCGGTGATCGCGAGCCCCACCTTCCCGGCCGGGCTGCGCACCGCGCCCTTCGCGGAGCCGCTGTACGACACGATCGCGCTGGTCCGGCGGCGCGGCCACCCGCTCTCCCGGGCCACCCGGGAACTCGCCCGCCTCGCCGAGGACACCCTGCGCGAGCTCCGCGGCGGCCTGCCGGACTGACCCGGCCGCCCGGTCCCCGCGATCCACAGGACAACCCTGTGGATCGCACAGGAATCGCCCCTCTAGTCCTGTGGCAGCGGCGCGTCTAACGTCCGGACCATGCAGATCACGCACGACGAAGCCCAGTCCCTCGCTCCCTTCCGGTGGCTCAAGAAGCCCGCCGTCGACGGCCCGCCCGCCCAGCGCGACCCCAAGGTGGTCGAACGGGTCTCCCAGATGCTCTCGGAGATCGAGCGCAAGGGCATGGACGCCGTCCGCGCCTACGCCCAGGAGCTGGACGGCTGGTCCGGCGCGCTGGAGGTGGGCGCGGCCGAGCTGAAGAAGTCCGGCGACGCCCTGCCCGCCGACGTCCGCACCGCCCTGGAGATGGGGTACGAGCGCACCCACCGCTTCGCCTCCGCCCAGCGCGAGCACCTGACCGACTTCGAGATCGAGCTGGCCCCCGGCGTCCGCGGCGGCCAGCGCTACGTCCCCGTCTCCCGCGTCGGCGCCTACCTGCCGGCCGGCCGGTTCCCGCTGCTGGCCAGCGCCTTCATGACGGTCGGCGTGGCCAAGGCGGCCGGGGTGCCGACCGTGGTGGCGTGCACCCCGCCCTCCGGCGAGCACGGCGCCCACCCGGCGGTGCTCTACGGCGCGTACCTCTCCCGGGCCGACCGGGTCTTCGCCGTCGGCGGTGTGCAGGCGCTCGGCGCGATGGCCTTCGGCCTGCTCGGCGAGGCCCCGGTCGACATGCTGGTCGGCGCGGGCAACGCCTTCGTCACCGAGGCCAAGCGCCAGCTCTTCGGCCAGGTCGGCATCGACCTGCTGGCCGGCCCCTCCGAGGTGGCCGTCCTCGCCGACCACACCGCCGACCCGGTCTGGGTCGCCGCCGACCTGCTCGGCCAGGCCGAGCACGGCCCCAACTCCCCCGCCGCCCTCATCACCACCTCCGAGGAGCTGGGCCAGGCGGTCGTCGCCGAGATGGACCGCCAGCTCGCCACCCTGGCCACCCGGGAGATCGCCGGGCCCGCCTGGCGTGACTTCGGCTCGGTGATCGTGGTCCGCGACCGGGACGAGGCGGTCGCGGTGGCGGACGTACTCGGCCCCGAGCACCTGGAGATCCAGACCGAGGACGACGACTTCTACCTGGACAACCTCACCAACTACGGCTCGCTCTTCATCGGCCCCTGGTCGACCGTCGCCTACTCGGACAAGGGCATCGCGGGCACCAACCACGTCCTGCCGACCGGCAAGACCGCCCGCTACAACGCCGGGCTCTCCGTCTCCCGCTTCCTCAAGCCGCTCACCTACCAGCGGGCCGCCAAGGAGGGCACGGCGGCGCTGGCCCCGGCCGTCGAGCGCATCTCGGCCTTCGAGGGCCTGGCCGCGCACGGCGCCACCGCCACCCTGCGGATCGACGCGATCGGCCGGAAGTCCGGCGCCTTCGACGAGGTGCCCGAGGCGCTGCGCGCCCAGCTCTGACACCCTCGCCACCGCCGGCTGCCGGGGCCGCGACCGACGGCCCCGGCAGCCACCGCGCTCTCACCCCCGAGGATCTTCCCCATGCACGACCAGCCCGCCGCGTCCCCAGGGTCCGGCTCCGCGCTCACCCAGGGCCTCAAGGGCCGCCAGATCACCATGATCTCCATCGGCGGGGTGATCGGCGCGGGCCTCTTCGTCGGCTCCTCCACCGCCGTCGCCGCCGCCGGTCCCGCCGTCCTCGTCTCCTTCCTGCTCGCCGCGCTCCTGGTGGTGCTGGTGATGCAGATGCTCGGCGAGATGGCGGTGGCCCAGCCCGACACGGGCTCGTTCTCCACCTACGCCGACCGGGCACTCGGCCGCTGGGCCGGCTTCTCCATCGGCTGGCTGTACTGGTGGTTCTACATCCTGGTGATCCCCATCGAGGCCATCGCGGCGGGCGAGGTGATCGGCGCCCTGACCTCGGTCCCGAGCTGGATACCGGCGCTCGCCATGATCGCCGTCCTCGCCGGGAGCAACCTGCTGGCGGTCCGCAACTACGGCGAGTTCGAGTACTGGTTCGCCCTGCTCAAGGTCGTCGCCATCATCGCCTTCCTGGTCCTGGGCGCCCTGGCGATCTTCGGCCTGCTGCCCGGCTCGGACACCCACGGCATCAGCAACCTCTGGGAGCACGGAGGCTTCGCCCCCAAGGGCACCATGGCGATCGTCGCCGGACTGCTCACCGCGATGTTCAGCTTCCAGGGCAGCGAGATCGTCACCATCGCCGCCGCCGAGTCCGAGGAGCCCAGGAAGAACATCAAGAAGGCGGTCCGCGCCGTGGTCTGGCGGCTCGGCCTCTTCTACATCGGCTCGATCTTCGTGGTCGTCGCCCTCGTGCCGTGGAACGCCGACGGCCTGGCCGACGGTTCCTACCAGGCCGCCCTGGACCTCATGAACATCCCCGGCGCGGGCCTGATCATGGATGTCGTCCTGGTCGTCGCGGTCAGCAGCTGCCTCAACTCGGCGATCTACACCGCCTCCCGGATGGCCTTCTCGCTCGCCCGGCGCGGCGACGCCCCGGCCGCCTTCGCCGCCACCTCGCGGGCCGGAGTGCCGCGCAACGCGGTCGTCGCCTCCACCGTGATCGGCGTCGCGGCGGTCATCGCCAACTACCTGCTGCCGAGCGTCTTCACCTACCTCATCGCCTCCAGCGGCGCCATCGCCCTGATGATGTACCTGGTCATCGCTCTCACCCAGTACGCGACCCGGCGCAAGGGCGGGCAGCCGGCCGAGGTGCGGATGTGGGGCTTCCCCTACCTCACCCTCGCCACCATCGCCTTCATCGCCGGCGTGCTGGTCCTGATGGCCGTCCTCCCGGGCCACCGGCTCGAACTCTGGCTCACCCTCGGGCTCGCCGCCGTCCTGGTCGTCGTCGGCCTCGTACGGCAGCGGCGGCTCGGCGGGCGGACCGGGGCGCCGGGCGGCGAGACGGCCGAGGCCGGCGAACGGACGGCCGCCCCCGCCGGGTGAGCGGTCAGGCGGGGCCGGCGTGGGTGGCCCGGGGCACCAGTTCGGTGGGCAGGACGAGGCGTTCCCCGGCCGGGTCGGCCTCGCCGGTGATCCGCCGGACCAGCAGCCGGGCCGCCTGCCGGGACAGTTCGTCCAGGTCGTGCCGGACCGTGGTGAGCCGGAACGCCTCCCAGGCCGCCATCGGCAGGTCGTCGAAGCCGATCACCGTCAGGTCCCCGGGCACGCGCAGCCCGGCGGCGAGGGCGGCGTTGAGCACCCCGATGGCCACCACGTCGTTGCCGCAGAAGACGGCCGTGGGCGGCTCGGCGGCACCGAGCAGCCGGGGCAGCGCCCCGTACCCGGTGGCGTACTCGAAGGGGCCGCGCACCACGCGGCTCTCCGGCAGCGCTGTCCCCGCGTCGGCGAGGCCGAGGCGGAAGCCCTGCTCGCGTTCGCGGCCGGTCGTGGTGTTGGCCGAGCCGAAGACGCCCGCCACGCGCCGGTGGCCGAGCCCGGTCAGCAGTTCGGCGACCTGGCGGCCGCCGCCCTCGTTGTCCACGACCGAGGCGTACTCGCCCGGGGCGCCGGTGTCGCGGTTGAGGAAGACGTACGGCATGCCGCGCCGGTCGAGCTGGGCGGGGAGGCGGGAGTCGGTGGTGGCGGTGGCGAGGACCACGCCGTCCAGCGACTGGTCGAGCAGGGTCTCCCCCGCCACCGCCTCGTCGGACCGCTCGGTCAGCAGCATCATCCGGTAGCCCAGGCCGCGCAGTTCGTCGTGGAGCGGGGCGACGACGTGCGGGTAGAACGGGTTGGTCAGGTCGGTCACGATCACCCCGATCCGCCGGGTGGACCGCGTCGACAGCGTCCGCCCCGCCTCGCTCGGGACGTACTGGAGCGCCTCGGCCGCGCGCCGCACCTTCTCCCGGGTCGCCGCCGAGACCCGGGAGTCGTCGCGCAGGGCCCGGGAGACGGTGGGCTGCGACACACCCGCCAGCCGCGCCACGTCGTGACTGGTGATCGCCATCGGCCCTCTTCCCGTTCGTCGCCACCGCGCCGCCGTCCGCGCCGCCGCTTTCACTATACGTATGTAGCACCCGCCGGAGCGGGGCCGCTCCCCGCACCCTACGACGAGCCGCCTCCAGGCATGCGCCCGGAACCGGCCACAGCGGCTTCGCCTCCCCCAACCAGGCGTTCGTCGACGACCTCACCCCGGCTCCGCCCGGAAGGGCAACTACGCGATTACGGGGATGACCCGGCGGTCGCCGCGGGGCTCGCTCCGTCGGTGATCGGCAACGTCATGACGCGGCGTGCAGGAGCGGGGCGAACGACGCCACCTACGCCCGCCGGGCTCTCCGCCCCCGGGCCGCGCCCCCGCCATCCCACATACGCATGCACACGTACGTCACACCGGCTGACCCCGTCGCCCACCAGCCCTGCGCCGCCCCGGAGGACGTCGTCCGGGGCGGCAACCGACCGTGTCCGGGTGGGTTCGCGACCTCGTCCCGCAACCGGCGGCGGCCGCCGTCCACTGCCGGGGCACGGGCCGACGCGGCAGGTCATGGCGGGTACTAGCGTGTCTCCCATGAGCCGTTCCGCATCGTCCGCGTCGTCCCCCTCCCCCGCCGTACCCGTCGGGCACGGCGGGGGGCTGACCCTGTCGTGGCCCGGCGGGGTGGTGCCCGAGGCGGCCGCGGGCGGGGCCGCCGTGGTGACCGGGGTCTTCGATCTGCTGCACGTCGGGCACGTACGGTTCCTGGCGGAGGTCCGGGAGCGGGGACTGCCGCTGCTGGTGGGGGTCGAGGACGACCGGCGGACGCGCGGGTGGAAGGGCCCGGCGCGCCCGTTCCAGCCGGCGGAGGAACGGGCGGAACTGCTGCGGGCCCTGCGCCCGGTCGACGGGACCTTCCTCGTCCACGGCGACCCCTCGGTGACGGACTGGACCGCTTACACGGCGCTGCTGGCCCCGCTCGCCCCCGGCGCGATGGCCTGGACCGCGCACGACCCGTACACCGAGCAGAAGCGCCGGGCCGCGGCCGGTCTGGGGGCGCGGGCCTGGGAGATCGCCGAGACCCCGAACCGTTCGACGACGCGGATCGTCAGCGGCCGGATGCCGGGCTGACCGGTCAGGGACGCCCGGCCGCGCCGATGACCTCGGCGGCGGGCGGCGGTCCGGGCGGGGTGCCGTCTCCGAACGGGTGGCCGCCCAGCTCCTCGCGGTGGTGGGGCGAGAGCCAGCCGGTGAGGTCCGGGCCGAGCGGGACGATGCCGGTCGGGTTGATCCCGGTGTGCACCTGGTAGTAGTGGCGCTTGATGTGGTCGAAGTCGACGGTGTCGCCGAAGCCGGGGGTCTGGTAGAGGTCCCGGGCGTACGCCCAGAGCACCGGGTCCTCGGTGAGCTTCTCCCGGTTGCACTTGAAGTGGCCGTGGTAGACGGCGTCGAAGCGGACCAGGGTGGTGAAGAGCCGGACGTCGGCCTCGGTGATGGTGTCACCGACCAGGTAGCGGCGGCCCGCGAGCCGCTCGGAGAGCCAGTCGAGCCGGCGGAAGAGGGCACGGTACGCCTCGGCGTACTCCTCCTGGGTGGAGGCGAACCCGGCGCGGTAGACGCCGTTGTTGACGTCCTGGTAGACGGCGTCCATCACCTCGTCGATCTCCTCGCGCAGCCGCTCCGGGTAGAGGTCCGGGGCGCCGTCGCGCTGGAGGCCGGTCCACTGGGTCTCCAGGTCCAGGGTCAGCTGCTGGTAGTCGTTGGTGACCAGTTCGCCGCTGGGGACGTCGACGATCGCGGGGACGCTGATCCCGCCGTCGTACTCCCGCTCGCGGGCGCGGTACGCCTCGCCGAGGTAGCGGATGCCGAGGACCGGGTCGACGCCGTCGGGGTCGAGGGTGAAGCGCCAGCTCCGGTCGTCCTGGAGCGGGTCGGTGACGGCGAGGGAGAGGGCGTCCTCCAGGCCGAGCAGGCGCCGGACGATCAGGGCGCGGCTGGCCCAGGGGCAGGCGCGGCTGACGACCAGGCGGTAGCGGCCGGCCTCGACGGGCCAGCCGTCGCGGCCGTCGGCGGTGATGCGGTCGGCGAAGTGGCTGCGGGCCCGTTTGAAGGGCTTGTGGCCGTACTCGGCGTTGCCGCTGGGGTCGGCCGCGGGGGTGGTGGCGGGGCTGCTCATCGCCGGGCTCCTTCCGGTGGGGGTCGGTGGCGGGGACGGTCATCATCGTTCCCCGTCCGCGGTGTTCGTGGCTCCTCCCCACCCGTCCGGGGGAACACACGCGTCCTGTTCTCCGGCGCGTCCGGACGGGCGGGTGGGCGGTCAGGGGGTGGCGGGGCCGCCGGTGCCCTGGCGAGCCTCCCGGCGGCCGGCGGCGACGTCGGCGACCGCGGCGATCAGGGCGGCGACGACGAAGGCGACGGAGACGATCAGGCCGTGGTCGTAGGCGTCGGCCCAGCCGTCCGGGCCGACCTGGGCGAAGAAGACGGCACCGACGGCGGCGATGCCGACGGCCGAGCCGACCCGCTGCCCGGTCTGGAGGGTGCCGCCGGCCGATCCGGCGGTGTGCACGGGGACCTCGGAGAGGGTGAGGGTCTGGTTGGGGGCGATGACCAGGCCGCTGCCGAGCCCGGCGAGCAGCAGCGGCGGCGCCATCGCCCAGCCCGCGTTGGTGCCGGGGACCAGGTGGACGGCGAGCGCGGTGAAGGCCAGTCCGGCGGCGACCATGGCGAGCCCGACGACCACCAGCGGCCGGCCGAACCGGGAGACGAGGCGGCCCCCGGTGCCGGCCGCGAGCCCTGAGCCGAGCGCGAACGGGGTGATGGCGATGCCCGCCTGGAGGGCGGTGTACTCCAGGCCGACCTGGAGGTAGAGCGTAGTGATGAAGAAGATCGAGGTGAACCCGGCGAAGTACAGCAGGATCAGCAGGCAGCCCAGCCAGTACGAGCGCACCCGGAAGAGCGAGAGGGTGACGACGGGCTGGAAGCCGCGGCGCGCGCAGCGGCGTTCCCAGAGCAGGAAGAGGGCGAGGAGGGCGGCCGAGACGGAGAGCAGCAGCCATTTGCCGTTGCCGCTCCACTGCTGGGACTGGACGAACGGCAGGAGCAGGGCGACGATGCCGAGGCCGAGCAGGAGGACGCCGACCGGGTCGAGGTCGCGCAGCCGCACCCGGCCCGCGTGCGGGGTGTCGGGGAGCAGGCGGCGGGCGAGCAGGACGCAGACGACGCCGAGCGGCAGGTTGACGTAGAAGACCCAGCGCCAGCCCTCCTGGTGGCCGGCGGCCTGGATGAGGAGGCCGCCGAGGAGGGGGCCGACGGCGGTGGAGATGCCGACGACGGTGCCGAACATGCCGAAGGCGCGGCCTCGTTCGCGGCCCCGGAACATCTGCTGGATGAGGGCGGAGATCTGCGGGGAGATCAGGCCGCCCGCGACGCCCTGCACGAGGCGGGCGATCACCAGCCAGGTGCTGTTCTGGGCGGCTCCGCAGGCGGCCGAGGAGAGGGTGAAGAGGATCAGCCCGGCGATGAAGACGGTGCGCCGGCCCCGGGCGTCGCCGAGGCGTCCGGCCGGGATGAGGAAGAGGCCGAAGGCGAGGGCGTAGCCGGAGAGGACCCACTGGAGGTCGGACTCGGGGGTGTTCAGGCCCTCGCGGATGGAGGGCAGCGCGACGTTGACGATGGAGACGTCGAGGAGCGTCATGAAGCCCGCGACGAGGCAGACGCCGAGCGCCCGCCAGCGCCGTGGATCGGGTTCGTGCTCCTGGGGCGCGTGCTGCTGCTGACTCACCGGGCTTGCCCCCTGTGTGTCGGACGGTGCGGCCGGGGGGCCGCCCCCTCGTCGCACCCTAGTGGGGGTGCGGCGATTCTTCGCGCCGGGCGGGGCGTGCGAGGGGCGGCTCCGGGCTGGTCAGCCGGCTCAGTGGGGGCGGTCGCCGACGATGGCGACGCGTTCGGCGACGCGGCGGTGGCCCGCGTAGTCGCCGGCGGCGTAGTGCTGGGTGGCCCGGTTGTCCCAGAAGGCCACGTCACCGGCGCGCCAGTGGAAGCGGACCTGGTACTCGGGGACGTGGGCCTGCTGGAAGAGGAGGCGCAGCAGCCGGTCGCTCTCCTCCTGGGGGAGGCCGGTGACGCGGGTGGTGAAGGAGGTGTTGACGAAGAGGGTGCGGCGGCCGGTCACCGGATGGCGGCGGACCACGGGGTGTTCGACGGGCGGGAAGGTGGACTGGAAGGCGGCGAGGTGCTCGGCGGAGGTGAAGCGGGCGAAGCCGGGAAGGTAGTCGTGGACGGCGCGCAGCCCCTCGATCCGCTCCCGCACCTCCTCGGGCAGGTTGTCGTAGGCGGCGGCCATGTCGGCCCAGAGGGTGTCGCCGCCGTACGGGGGGACCTCGCGGAGCTGGAGGACGGCGCCGAGGGCGGGGTTCTCGCGGAAGGTGGTGTCGGTGTGCCAGACGTTCTCGAAGGTGGGGACCTGGCTGCGGTCGAAGCGGACCACCTCCTCGGCGTCGCCGGTGGCGAGCAGCGGGTTGGTCTCCAGCTCGCCCCAGTTCCGGGCGAAGTCGCGCTGGGCGGCGGAGGTGAGGTGCTGGCCGCGGAAGAAGAGCACCTTCCACTCCAGCAGGGCCCGGTCGAGTTCGGCGCGGACGGCTTCGGTGAGCGGCCGGGAGAGGTCGAGCCCGCGGATCTCGGCGCCGATGAGGGGGCCTTGCGGGACGAGGGTGAACCGCTCGTACGGCCGGTCCCCGTCGCCCTCGGCGAGGCGCCGCAGAAGACGGGGGCCCTCGTGGACGCCGTCGGCGGGGATGCGGTGGTCGCGCAGGAGCGGGCGGGCGGGCGGGGTGGTGGTCGTCGTGCTGGTCGGTTCCGCGGTGATGCTCATCGGTCGGTCTCCCTCTGCTCGGAGCCGCGCGCGGGCGCGCGGCGTGACGGGGCGGTACCGGTCCCGCGCGGGAGGAAAGGGTGGCGGGCCTCGCGGACGCACGGGTCCGGGGCGGGCTTCCTGGCCGCGGCGGGGGTGCCGGGATCAGCTACAGGAAGGGGCCGGGGGCGAACCCACCCGGCCACGACGGTGCAGCGGGGTGAGCCCGCGACGTACACCGCGCGCGCAGGAGGCGCGGAACGGCGCGTCCTGGGTGCGGAGTCGGGGATGCTGCTGCATGGCCGCACCGTACCGCAGGGCCCCGGGCGGGCGGCAGGGGGTCTCAGCCGGTGGGCCGGGATCAGGGGGTGTCAGGGGACACCCCCCAGGCGGGCGGCGCGGCGGAAGACCTCGGTGGCCATCTCCAGGGTGAGGCGTTTGGTGGAGGTGTTGCGGGGGCTCGGGTGATAGCAGCCGAGGAGGTCGAGCGGGCCGTCCGGGCCCTCGATCCGGGCGTGGGCGCCGTGGCCGAAGACCGGGCGGGGCCTGGGCAGGACGTACCCGGCGGCGGTGAGGACGGGCATCAGGGCCTGCCAGCCGAAGCCGCCGAGGACGACGGCGGCGCGCAGGGCGGGGCCGAGCAGGTCGAGTTCGCGGGCCATCCAGGGACGGCAGGTGTCGCGTTCGGCGGGGGTGGGGCGGTTGTCGGGCGGGACGCAGTGGACCGGCGAGACGAGCCGGGTGCCGTACAGCCGCTGGCCGTCGTCGCGGCTGTGGGAGTACGGCAGCGCGGCCAGGCCCGCGGCGTGCAGGGCGGCGAAGAGGAAGTCGCTGGTGGGGTCGCCGGTGAACAGGCGCCCGGTGCGGTTGCCGCCGTGCGCGGCGGGGGCGAGCCCGATGACGGCGAGGGAGGCGTCGGCCGGCCCGAAGCCGGGGACGGGCCGGGCCCAGTACGTCTCGTCGCGGTACGCGGCCCGGCGCACCCGGCCCACCTCCTCGCGCCAGGCCACCAGCCGGGGGCAGGCCCGGCAGTCGATCAGCCGGGCGTCCAGGATCTCCAGGTCCTGGGCGCCGGGGGCGCGGAGCGCGGGGTAGTCGCGGTCGTCGTCCGGGTCGGGGGCGGCGGGGTGTGGCATGCGGCCACCGTACGGCGGGAGCCGGGCGGGGCGCGGCGCGGCGGGGCCCGTCCCGGGGCGGGGTGTACTCGCGGCGGACGCGCCGAGCGGCGAAGATGGCGGCGGACCATGGTCGGACGAGCAGAAGGAGAACGCGGATGGCCCACGAGCGTGCGGGCGAGGCGGCACGGCCCGAGGATCTGGTCGACGTACCCCGGCTGGTGACGGCCTATTACGCGCTGCGGCCCGACCCCGAGGACCCGGCTCAGCAGGTCACGTTCGGCACCTCGGGCCACCGGGGTTCCTCGCTGGCCTCGGCGTTCAACGAGGCGCACATCGCCGCCACCAGCCAGGCCATCTGCGAGTACCGGGCGCTCCAGGGCACCGACGGGCCGCTCTACCTGGGCGCCGACACGCACGCGCTGTCGGAGCCGGCCCGGGTGACGGCCGTCGAGGTCTTCGCCGCCAACGAGGTGCGGGTGCTCCTGGACCTGAACGACGGGTACACGCCGACGCCCGCGGTGTCGCTGGCGATCCTGGAGTACAACCGGGGGCGCACCGGGCACCTGGCCGACGGGGTGGTGGTCACGCCCTCGCACAACCCGCCCACCGACGGCGGGTTCAAGTACAACCCGCCGAGCGGCGGACCGGCGGCGGGCGAGGCGACCCGGTGGATTCAGGACCGGGCCAACGAGATCATCGCGGGCGGGCTGAAGGAGGTCCGGCGCGTTCCGTGGGAGCGGGCGCTGGCGGCGCCGACGACGGGCCGGCACGACTTCCTCAGCCAGTACGCCGACGCCCTGGAGTCGGTGGTGGACCTGGCGGCGGTGCGCAAGGCGGGGGTGCGGATCGGGGCGGACCCGCTGGGCGGCGCCTCGGTGGGGTACTGGGGGCGGATCGCCGAGCAGTACGGGCTGGACCTGACGGTGGTCAATCCGCGCACCGATCCCGCCTGGTCGTTCATGACGCTGGACTGGGACGGCAAGATCCGCATGGACTGCTCGTCGCCGTACGCGATGGCCTCGCTGATCGAGGGGCGCGACCGGTTCGCCATCGCCACGGGGAACGACGCCGACGCCGACCGGCACGGCATCGTCACGCCGGACGGCGGGCTGATGAACCCCAACCACTACCTGGCGGTGGCGATCGGCTACCTCTTCGAGCACCGCGAGCGGTGGCCGGCCGCCACCGGCGTCGGCAAGACCCTGGTCTCCTCGTCGATGATCGACCGGGTCGCCGCCGATCTCGGCCGTGAGCTGGTCGAGGTGCCGGTCGGCTTCAAGTGGTTCGTGGACGGGCTGCTCGACGGTTCGCTCGGCTTCGGTGGGGAGGAGTCGGCGGGCGCCTCCTTCCTGCGCCGGGACGGTTCGGTGTGGACCACCGACAAGGACGGCATCATCCTGGCGCTGCTCGCCTCGGAGATCCTCGCGGTGACCGGCAGCAGCCCCTCCGAGCGGTACGCGGAGCTGACCTCGCGGTTCGGCGCCCCGGCCTACGCGCGGATCGACGCGCCGGCCACCCGCGAGGAGAAGGCGGTCCTCGCGCGGCTCTCGCCGGAGCAGGTCACGGCGGACACGCTGGCCGGGCAGCCGGTCACCGGGGTGCTCACCGAGGCCCCGGGCAACGGCGCGCCGATCGGCGGCATCAAGGTGACGACGGCCGACGCCTGGTTCGCCGCCCGGCCCTCGGGGACCGAGGACGTGTACAAGATCTACGCCGAGTCGTTCCTCGGCGAGCAGCACCTCGCCGAGGTCCAGGACGAGGCGAAGGCCGTGGTGCGGGCGGCCCTGGACGGCTGACCTACCCCCGGTCCCGCGGGCGCCCCCTCCCGCGCGAGGGGGCGCCCGGGGGCACACCGAGGTCGCACGGGGAGCGCGGCGCGTAACCGGCGGGCGGGGCGGGGAGGGTGTGCCCGTCCGGTGGGTCGGCGAGGGGAGACGCGGTGGCGGGTGCGTGCGGGGACGGGGTGTCGCGGTGAGGTGGCCGGGGAGGAAGCGGGCCCCGAAGGACGAGGAGACGGGCCGACAGCGGGTGTCGGCCTCGGAGGAGGAGCTGTTCGGCGGCCCGCTGCGGTACGACACGGGGTGGTCCCGCCACGAGTACGCCTTCGAGGGGCAGACCCTGGCGGCCACGCTGCGGGCCTTCCCCAGCATGGTCGCGGGCACGCTGCGGCTGGCGGCGCGCGCCGACCGGCGGGCGCTGTGGACGGTGGGCGCGGCCGAGGTGGGGCAGGGCGCCGCGGCGGCGGTGGGGCTGGTCCTGGTCAACCAGGTGCTGGGGGCGCTCCTCGGCACGGGTGAGGTGGCCGACCGGCTGCACGGCGCGCTGCCGGCGCTGGTGGCGGGCGGGGCGGTGGCAGTCGTCGGGGCGCTGCTCGCCTCGCTGTCGACGGCGGCGACGGGCCGGCTGGAACCGAAGGTGGAGCGGACCGCCAACGAGCGCTATCTGAGCGCGGTCGTGGCGGTGGAGCTGGAGGCGGTGGAGGACGGCGAGTTCCGGCGGCTGATCGACGTCGCCGACCTGGGCGCCTCCTCGGCCCGGCGGATGGTGGGGCAGGGCGTCTCCACGGTGAACAGCCTGCTGTCGCTGCTGGCGGCGGCGGGCGTGCTGACCGTCCTGCACCCGGTGCTGCTGCCGATGCTGGTGCTGATCGCGGCCCCGCGCGGCTGGGGCGCGATGCGGGTGACACAGCGCCGGTACGCCTCGGTGATGCTCTGGGTGGAGCACCGCAGGGCCAGCAGCCTGATCGGCCGTCACCTGACCTCGCGGGAGTCGGCGCCGGAGATCCGGGTGCACGGGGCGGGCGCGTTCCTCCTGCGCCACTTCCGCGCGATGGCGGCCAACGCCGAGGCGGAGCAGGCGAGGCTGGCGCGGGAGCGGGCGGGGACGGAGCTGGCGGCGGCCGCGCTCTCGGGGCTGGCGATGCTGGTGACCTGGGTGGCGCTGGGGCTGCTGGTGGTGTCGGGGCGGGTCGATCTGGCGGTGGCGGGCACGGCGGTGGTGGCGATCCGCACCGGCTCGGCGACGCTGGGGGCGCTGGTGGTGAACCTCAACAACCTGACCGAGGAGTCGCTGTACGTCGCCGACCTGGAGAACTGCGTGGCGCGGGCCGCGGAGCGCGCCATTCCGGTGGGCGGGGCGGCGCTACCCGGGAAGGTGGCGGAAGTACGCTTCGAGGAGGTGCGGTTCGGCTATCCGGACCGGGCGGAGCCGGTGCTCGACGGGGTGTCGCTGCGGGTGCGGACCGGCGAGGTGACGGCGGTGGTCGGGGAGAACGGCGCGGGCAAGTCGACCCTGATGAAGCTCCTCGCGGGCCTCCTGTTGCCGGCCTCGGGCCGGGTGCTGTGGGACGGGGTGGATCTGCGCGAGGCCGACCGCGCCCAGGTCTTCGCCCAGGTCGGCCTGGTCACCCAGGACTTCGAGCGGTGGCCGATGACGGCCGGGACCAACATCCGGATCGGCGCCCCGGACCGGCCGGGCGACCCGGCGACGGTCCACGAGGCTGCCCGGGCGGCCGGCGCGGGCCCCCTGGTCGACGGGCTGCCGCGCGGCCTCGACACGCTGCTGTCGCGGGTCTTCAAGGGCGGCAGCGACCTCTCCGGCGGCCAGTGGCAGCGCATCGGCCTGGCGAGGGCCGAGTACCGCGACGCCCGTTTCCTGCTGGTGGACGAGCCGACCTCGGCGCTGGACCCGGAGGCGGAGATCGCCGCCTTCGACCGCATCCGGGGGCTGGCGGGGCCCGACCGCGCGGTGGTGCTGGTGACCCACCGGATGGCGGCGGTCCGCCGGGCCGACCGGATCTACGTGCTGGACGGCGGCCGGGTCGCCGAGGAGGGCACCCACGACCAGCTCCTCGCGGCGGGCGGCCGGTACGCCGCGATGTACGCGGCCCAGGCCGCGCAGTACGGGCCGGGCCCGCAGAGCGCGGGGGTGCTGCCGCTCCCCCGCCGGGGCGGACCGGCGGCGCCGTCCGCCCCTGCCGAATCGAGCAGGTGAGCGATGACATAATCCGGCTGACCGGGGCCCACCTGGCCGGCCGTGACGCACCTGGCGTGGCACGCAAGGGAGTTGAGCGGCCCTCAGGGGCGCACCGGTGGCCGGGCCGGCGTCCGGCCGGTACCGCCTCCCATACCTCCGAGCCCCACCGGAGCAGCCCATGACGGCAACGCCCAAGCCCGTGATCGACACCAGCCGGCCGCACCCGGCCCGCGTCTACGACTGGCTTCTCGGCGGCAAGGACCACTACCTCGTCGACCAGGAGGTCGGGGAGAAGCTCCCGGCCGAGGCGCGGGGCAACGCCGCGCGCAACCGCGCCTTCATGCACCGGGCGGCGGCCTGGCTGGCCGGGCAGGGCGTCGACCAGTTCCTGGACATCGGCACCGGCATCCCCACCGAGCCCAACCTCCACCAGATCGTCCAGGCCCTCATCCCCTCGGCCCGGGTGGTCTACGCGGACAACGACCCGATCGTGCTGCGCCACGCCGAGGCCCTCCTGGTCAGCACCGAGGAGGGCGCCACCGACTACATCCAGGCCGACGTCCGCGACCCCGAGGCGATCCTGGCCCACGCCCGGTCGGTCCTCGACTTCGGCCGGCCGATCGCCCTGTCGCTCATCGCCCTGCTCCACTTCATCCCGGACGCCGACGACCCGTACGGCGTCACGCGGGCGCTGGTCGACGCGCTGCCGTCGGGGAGCTGGCTGGTCCTCTCGCACGGCACCGCCGACCAGCACCCCGAACTGGAGAACAGCACCAAGGACGCCTACAAGAAGGGCGCCATCCCGCTGCGGATGCGGACCCGCGCCGAGGTCAAGCCGTTCTTCGCGGGGCTGGAGCTGGCGGAACCGGGGCTGGTGACGGCGACCGACTGGTACCGGGAGGAGCCCGCGCCGGTCAGTGAGCGCAGCGGGTTCTACGTGGGGGTGGCGCGGGTTCCGTGAGGGGCTCAGGCGGGGACCGCCTCCCGGTGCCGCAGGCGGCGCAGCATCCGCGCGTCGCTGAAGCCGACGGCACGGGCGGCGGTCTCGGCCGGGGCGCCCTGGCCGATGAGGTGGCGGGCGTGCTCCAGCCGTAGCTGCTGCTGGTAGCGGAGCGGCGTGAGACCGCCTGTGGCGCGGGCGAAGAGCCGGGTCAGGGTGCGGGGGCTGACCCGGGCGGCGTCGGCGAGGTCGGCCAGCGGCAGGGGTTCGGCGAAGCGGGCGTCGATCAGGTCCTGGGTGCGGTGGACGGCGTCGTCGAGGTGGGCGCGGTGCCGGAGCATGACGCTGGCCTGCGGCTCGTGCCCGTTGCGGCGGGCGTGGACGACCATGCTGCGGGCCACCCGGGCGGCGAGTGCGGGGCCGTGACGTTCGGCGAGCAGGTGGAGGGCGAGGTCGATGCCGCTGGCGATCCCCGCCGAGGTGACCACCCGGTCGTCGGTGGTGTACAGGACGTCGCGGACCACGGTGGCGCGGGGGTGACGGGCGGCCAGCTCGTCCTGGAGCTCGTGGTGGGTGGTGCAGCGCCGCCCGTCCAGCAGCCCGGCCTCGCCCAGCGCCCCGGCCCCCGAGCAGACGCTGGCGACCGTCCCGCCCGCCGCGTGGTGGGCGCGCAGCCGCTCCTGCACCTCCGGGCCGAACCAGGGGCCGCCGCCCAGGCGGAGCGAGCGGCGGCCGGGGACGAGCAGCAGGTCACCGGCGCCCAGGCGCGGCCAGTCGGTGGCGGCCGAGAGCGGCAGCCCCTGGGCGCTGACGACCTGCTCGCGCTCGGCGACGTAGCTGAGGTGGTACGGGTGCCCGTAGTCGGTGGCGGTGCTGAAGACCTGGGCCGGTCCGGCCAGGTCGAGCAGGTGGACGCCGGGCAGCAGCAGGAGGACGACGTGGGTCACCCGGCCGATACTGCCAGCCCGTCGGCGCCCGCGGTGCGCTCGGCCGCTCTTTCCGCCTCCAGTTCGGCGACGGTGGCGATCCGGGCGAACCGGTCGCGGAGCACGGCCTCGGTGCGCTCCACGACCTGGGCGGCGCTGAACCCGCCGACGCCGTCGGTGGTGGTGGCGTCGGTGACGAAGGTGATCGCGTACCCGAGGTCGCTGCCGATCCGCGCGGTGGTCTCGACGCACTGCTCGGTGCGGATGCCGCAGACGGTCAGCGCGGTGACGCCGGCCTCGGTCAGCAGGCGCTGGAGGGGGGTGTTGGTGAAGCAGTTGTGCGAGGTCTTGGTGAGGACGGGTTCGCCGGGCAGCGCGGGGGCGAGTTCGGCGAGCGGGCGGACGTGGCCCCGCTCGGGGTCGAAGACGTCGCCGGTGCCGGGCTCGGTGTGCAGGACGCGGACGACCAGGTCGCCCCGGTCGCGGGCGAGCGCCACCAGGCGGTCGACGGAGCGGGCGATGTCCGGGTCGGCCATCCGGCTCCACTCGGGCCGGGCGCGGAAGGATTCCTGGACATCGACGACGATCAGGGCTCGGTTCATGGGCACCAGGGTGGCCTGCGCGGACCACCCGGCGGCAGGCACGATCGGGGCGCGCTCCGGAACGATCCGGTCACGCCCTGAGTGCCTTCTCCCGGCCCCGGGTCAGAGGATGATGATGGCGTAGGCGAGGAAGAACCCGGCGATCAGCAGGCTGACGACGACGATCGCCGTGAGGGGCCCGGCGGCCCAGCCCTTGGTGGGGTTCCAGGTCTCCCGGGGTCCGGTGCCTCCCACACCGTCCTCCGCCGGGGGTGTCTCCTGCGGGTGGGGCCCGCCACCGCCCTTCATGCCGGGGGTGACGCGCGACTTCGCGGTGATCGCATGTGCACTCATGAGATGTTTGTACCCATTCGGCCCTGCTCTCATCGCACCCGGCCACGGAAATCTCTCCCGCCCCATCCGTGGCCTTCTCCCCTGCGGCACCGCTCCGGGCAGGTGCCGCGCCTGCCCGCCCGGCGTGCGCGCCCCGGCGGTCCGTCCCAGGATGGGCGCGACGGCCAGGGGCCGGTCCGGCGCCCGCCGGGGCCGCCCGGCGCCGCAGCCGACCCTGAGGGAGCCCCACATGATCACCGCGGAGACGACGACGGCGCAGGTCCGCTCGACGCTGCGCCGCGCCCTGCCGAAGAACGAGCGCCCCGGACTGGTGCTGCGCGCCATGGACCGGCTGGAGCGCGCCTCCGTCCTGGACGCCGTCGCCGGGCCCCTGCGGCGCGGCGTGCAGGCGTTGCCGCTCTCCCGCGCCGCCCGCGACGCACTGCACGGCAAGTGGCTCGGCCACCCCGTGCACCCGGTCATGGTGCAGGTCCCGGTCGGCGCCTGGCTCTCCTCGGCCGTCCTGGACCTGGTGCCGGGGGCGAAGGTGCCCTCGCGGGTGCTGATCGCGGTGGGGCTGGCCGGGGCGGGACCGGCGGCGCTCACCGGCTGGGTGGACTGGGCGGACACGCACAAGGAGCAACTGCGGGTCGGCCTCGTGCACGCCGTGCTGAACCAGGCCGGCGTCGTCTTCTACGCGGGCTCGCTCGGCGCGCGGCTCATCGGCCGGGAGAAGACCGGCCGGTTGCTGGCGCTGGCCGGGCTCACCGCGATCGGGGCGGGCGGGGCGATCGGCGGGCACCTCGCCTTCCGCCAGGCCTCCGGCGCCAACCACACCGAGAGCTTCCCGCACCTGGTCTCGCCCGGCTGGCACAGCCTGGGCGAGCTGGCCACCGTCCCGCTGGGGCGGCCGGAGCGGCGGATGATCGAGGACCTCGCGGTCCTGGTGGTGCGGGACGCCGACGACACGCTCTCGGTCATCGCCGACCACTGCAGCCACCTCGGCGGCCCGCTCTCCGAGGGGACGATCAGTGACGGCTGCGTCACCTGCCCCTGGCACGGCAGCGTCTTCCGCCTCTCCGACGGCTGGAACGTCGAAGGCCCCGCCACCGCCCCGCAGCCCGCCTTCGACGTACGGGTCACCGACGGCGAGGTCGAGGTACGGCTGCGCCGCGGCACCCCCCGCCGCAGCCGGCTGGCGCTGGCCCGCAACCGCTGACCTCCGCCGCCCTCTCCCCCGACGGGCCTCCCGCGACCTAGACTTCGCTTCTTCGAGACGCGGTGCGACCATCGAACGCCCCGCCGTCCAGAGCCGATCCGACGGTGTGGGAGCGTACGTCCGTGTTCTACCAGCTGCTCAAATACGTCCTGCTGGGGCCGCTGCTGCGGTTGATGTTCCGGCCCCGCGTCGAGGGGCTGGAACACGTGCCGGAGGAGGGGGCGGCGATCGTCGCGGGCAACCACCTCTCCTTCGCCGACCACTTCCTGATGCCGGCGATCCTGCGCCGCCGCATCACCTTCCTGGCCAAGGCGGAGTACTTCACCGGGCCCGGCCTGCGCGGGCGGCTGACCGCCGCCTTCTTCCGCAGCGCCGGGCAGATCCCGGTGGACCGCTCGGGCCGCGAGGCGGGCCAGGCGGCGATCCGCGAGGGGCTCGGCGTCCTCGGCAAGGGCGAACTGCTCGGCATCTACCCCGAGGGCACCCGCTCGCACGACGGGCGGCTCTACAAGGGCAAGGTCGGGGTGGCCGCGATGGCGCTGCGGGCCGGGGTGCCGGTGATCCCGTGCGCCATGATCGGCACCTTCGAGGCGCAGCCGCCCGGCCAGAAGTTCCCGAGCCCGCGCCGCATCCGCATCCGCTTCGGGGAGCCGCTGGACTTCTCCCGGCACGCCGGGCTCGCCGACGAGAAGGCCGTGCTGCGCGCCGTCACCGACGAGATCATGACGGCCGTCCTCGCCCTCTCCGGCCAGGAGTACGTGGACCGGTACGCGGCCGAGGTCAAGGCCGAGGAGGACCAGCGCCGCAAGGAGAGCAGGCGGTCCGGGGTCCGGCGCGGGAACTGAGCGGAACAGCGTCGGCCCCGCCGTAAATTCGCTTGCACCCACCACGGGTCGGCACGGCACTGTGGCCGCGGACCACGCGACGCGGGTCCGGCATCCCGAGGAGGCACCCCCAGCCATGCAGATACGTCCCGCGACCGGCCAGGACCTCGACGTCTTCGTCGACACGCTCCACGCGGCCTTCGGGCTCTTCCCGGAGCCCCCGGTCGACGGCGGCGGGCTGTGGTGGTCGGCGCTGGAGACGGACCGCTGTCTGCTGGCCTTTACGGCGGACGGGCGGCCCGTAGGCACCGCCGCCACGTACTCCTTCGAACTGACCCTGCCCGGCGGGACGGTCGTCCCGGCCGGCGGGCTGACCGCCGTCGGCGTCCTGCCCACCCACCGGCGCCAGGGCGTGCTCAGCGCGATGATGCGGCAGCAGCTCGCGGACCTGCGGGCCCGCGGCGAGTCGGTCGGCGTCCTGCTCTCCTCCGAGGCGCCGATCTACGGCCGCTTCGGCTACGGCCCGGCGACCTACACCTCCAAGCTGACCCTCACGCGGCGCGAGGCCGCCCTCGCCCTCCCCCGGGCGCGCGGTGCGGCCCCCTCGCCGGAGACCGGCTCGGTCGAGGTACTGCGCAGGGACCGGTGCGGTGACCTCCCGGAGGAGATCTACGACCGGTACCGGCGCGCCCAGCCCGGCGCGCTCTCCCGGCCGCATCTCTGGTGGGAGCTGCGCGCGGGCCAGGCGCCCGTCTCCCCGGCCCAGCGCTACCTCGCCGTCCACCGGGACGCCGACGGCGCCCCGGACGGCTACGCCAGTTACGCGGTCGAGTCGGGCACCCTGACCGTGGACGAGATCATCACCACCGACGACGCCGTGTTCACGGCCCTGGTCCGCTACGTCCTCGGCCACGACCTCGTCTCGAAGGTGGTCCTGCGGCACGTCCCGGCCGACCACCCGCTGCGCTGGCAGCTGGCGGACTTCCGCGCCGCCGAGGTGGGCGGTGTCACCGACTGGCTCTGGGTGCGGCTCCTGGATGTGCCGGGCGCGCTCACCGCGCGGGGCTGGTCCGTCGACGGCGAACTCGTTCTCGACGTGGACGACCCCTTCCTCGGCGAGCACGGCCGGTACCTGCTGACCGTCCGGGACGGCGAGGCCGGCTGCGTCCCGACCGGCCGCGCGCCCGACCTCTCCCTGGACATCCGCGACCTGGGCTCCCTCTACCTGGGCGGCACCGCGCCGAGCACCCTCGTACGGGCCGGACACGTCACGGCCCACCACCCGGGCGCCGCAGCCCTCGCCGACACCCTCTTCCGCACCGAGCGCGCCCCGCACTGCCTGCACTGGTTCTGACGTCCAACGGCGTCCTCAGCCGCCGGCCCCCAGCGCCGCCTCCGCCTCGTCCAGCAGCCGCCGCAGGAGGCGGGCGTCGGGGGCCAGTGCGGTGACCAGCACACCCGGTCCCGCCAGCGGGGTGAGCGCGGCCGAACCGGTCTTTGGGGAGCCGAGGAGCGCCGGCCCGGGCGGCTTGTCGGCGAAGGCGGTGTCGACCACGACGAGTTGACCCAGCGCCCGCCGCCCGCCCAGCACCGCGGGCCCGTCCCAGCCGCCCGGGGCCCCTGGGCCGCAGGCGAGTTCCTGGTCGAGCAGGGTGCGCCCGCCGTGGCGTACCGTCAGGCGGCTGGTCAGGGTGCCCGTCGCCTCGCCGGTCCGGCCGAGGATCTGCTCCTCGCGCAGGACGAGCCGCCCGTCGCCCTCGACCTCGGCATGGGTGGTGACCCGCAGGTCACTGCCGGCCGCCGAGATGAGCTGCTCCGGCGCCCAGACCAGGCGGGCGCCGGGTCCCACCGCGAGCCGTACGCCGTACTCGGCGGGGCCGCCGCGCTGTCCGGGCAGGGCGAGGGTGGCGGCGGCCGAGCCGATCCGCAGCCGGGCGCCGGGGCCCGCGGTGGCGGTCACGGTCAGGCGGTCGCCGCCGAGCGGGCCGCTCATGGCGCCGACCAGCAGCACGCCCGCCTCGTCCGGGGTGCCGCGCACCCGGCGCAGCGCCAGCGGACCGTCGCCCTGGAGGACGGGCAGGGCGGTGCCGCCCCGTCCGTCGGGGCGGGCCCGGACGCGGGCGTGGGCGGTGACGCCGGCGCTCACGCCGTGGCCCGCCAGGCGGTGAGCTGCTCGCGTACCCAGGCGGCGACCGGCCCGACGCCCTCGCCGGAGCGCAACGACTGGAGGATCACCGGGAGTTCGCCGCGCTGCTCCTTGGCGTCGGCGGCCATCCGGGCGAGGTCGGAGCCGACGTGCACGGCGAGGTCGGTCTTGTTGACGACGAGGAGGTCGGCGGTGGTGACGCCGGGCCCGCCCTTGCGCGGGATGTCGTCGCCGCCGGCCACGTCGATGACGAAGACCTGGGCGTCGGCGAGCCCCTTGGAGAAGGTGGCGGTGAGGTTGTCGCCGCCGGACTCGACGAGGACCAGGTCGAGCGGGCCGACGCTCTCCTCCAGGTCCTCGACGGCCTCCAGGTTGGCGGAGATGTCGTCGCGGATCGCGGTGTGCGGGCAGGCCCCGGTCTCCACGGCGGTGATCCGCTCGGGCGGCAGCACGGCCTCGCGGAGCAGGAACTCGGCGTCCTCGCGGGTGTAGATGTCGTTGGTGACGACGGCCAGCGCGTAGCTGTCGCGCAGCGCGCGGCAGAGCGCGGAGACGGTCGCGGTCTTGCCGGAGCCGACCGGCCCGCCGAGACCGATCCGCAGGGCGCGCCGGGTGCCGTCGGGCCGGTAGGGGTCGGCGCTGTGGGTGTGGTGCGGCTGGAAGGGCGTGTCGTGGTCGAGGTGCACGGGGTACTCCGTTTCGGGTGCGACCGGGCGGACGTCGCTGGTCAGGAGGCGAAGAGGCGTACGGGGCGGGCCGCGTGGGCCTCGGCGCCGATCTCCAGCAGTGGCGCCGAGGCGGCGGGCAGGGCGCCGGGGCCCTCGGCGGCACAGCGGCGGGCCGCCTCGGTGGCGCGGGCGGCGACCTGGTCCAGTTCGGGGGCGAGGCGGGCGAGGACGGCGGTGGCGTCGAAGGGGTCGAGGGAGAGCAGGCGGACGGTGGCGGTGGCGGGGCCGCTGACGCTCTCGTAGGCGGCGGCGTGGGCCGCGTCGAGCGGGGTGAGTCCGGCGGCGCGGGCGGCCAGGCCGAGCACGACGGGCTGGTGGGCGCCGCGCGGCCGGGCGGCGGCCAGCGCGTCGAGCGCCGGATCGGGCCAGGTCGTCCGGGCCGCGCGCATCAGCTGCCGGCCCAGGCGGCGGGCGGCGGTGCGCAGCGCCGGGGAGGGGGTACGGGCGTCGGCGGCCTCGTCCAGGGCGAGCGGGTCGGTGCCGCCCGCGGCCGCGGCGGCGAGGGCGGCGGCGACCAGGCCGGCGGTGTGCAGGCGGCCCCGGCAGAAGGCGGCGAGCTCCCCGGCGTCCCTGATCCGCCCGGCGCCCACCGCCTCCTCGGCGCCGCCGGAGTGGGCGTGGCCCCCCGCCGGGAAGCGGCCGTCGGCGAGGACCAGCAGGGCCGCGCGGCTCATGGGCAGCTCCTCAGAACAGGAAGTACCGCTGGGCGAGCGGCAGTTCGGCGGCGGGGGCGGGTTCGACCAGTTCGCCGTCGATGGTGACGGCGAAGGAGTCGGCGGCGACCTCGACCCGGGGCGTGGCGTCGTTCTCCCGCATGTCGGCCTTGGTGAGGCCCCGGGTGGAGCGGATGGCCGCGAACTTGCGCCCGAGGCCGAGCCGTTCGGCCAGTCCGTCCTCCAGGGCGGTGGCGGTGGTGAAGTTGAGGGAGTTGGCGGTGGGTGCCTTGCCGAGCGCGCCGTACATGGGCCGGGGCAGCACGGGCTGCGGGGTGGGGATGGAGGCGTTGGAGTCGCCCATCTGGGCCCAGGCGATCTGGCCGCCCTTGACGACGAGGCGGGGCTTGACGCCGAAGAAGGCGGGGTCCCAGAGGACGAGGTCGGCGAGTTTGCCGGGTTCGACGGAGCCGACCTCGTGGTCGATGCCCTGGGCGACGGCCGCGTTGATGGTGTATTTGGCGACATAGCGACGGGCGCGGCGGTTGTCGGCGGCGCCGTCGCCGGGCAGCGCGCCCCGGCGGTTCTTCATCACGTGGGCGGTCTGCCAGGTCCGCAGGATCACCTCGCCGACCCGGCCCATGGCCTGCGAGTCCGACGACATGATCGAGATGGCGCCGAGGTCGTGCAGGACGTCCTCGGCGGCGATGGTGCTGGGCCGGATGCGGGACTCGGCGAAGGCGAGGTCCTCGGGGACGGCGGCGTTGAGATGGTGGCAGACCATCAGCATGTCGAGGTGCTCCTCGACGGTGTTGACGGTGTGCGGCCGGGTCGGGTTGGTGGAGCTGGGCAGGATGTGCGGCAGCGAGACGGCGGTGATCATGTCGGGGGCGTGGCCGCCGCCCGCGCCCTCGACGTGGAAGGCGTGGACGGTGCGCCCGGCGATCGCGGCGAAGGTGTCGGCGACGAACCCGGCCTCGTTGAGGGTGTCGGTGTGGATGGCGAGCTGGGCGCCGGACTCCTCGCAGACGTCGAGGCAGGCGCTGATGGCGGCGGGCGTCGCGCCCCAGTCCTCGTGGATCTTGAACCCGACCACCCCGGCCCGGACCTGGTCGCGCATCGAGGCGGCGGAGACGGTGTTGCCCTTGCCGAGGAAGCCGACGTTGACCGGGCTGTGCTCCATCGCCTCGAACATCCGGGCCAGATGCCAGGCGCCCGGGGTGATGGTGGTGGCCTTGGTCCCCTCGGCCGGTCCGGTGCCGCCGCCGACCAGGGTGGTGATGCCGGAGGAGAGCGCCTCGTCGGTGATGCCGGGGCTGATGAAGTGGATGTGGGTGTCGATGCCGCCGGCGGTGAGGATCTTCCCGTTGCCCGCGACGATCTCGGTCTCGGGGCCGATGACCAGGTCCGGGTGGACACCGTCCATGGTGTCCGGGTTCCCGGCCTTGCCGAGCGCGGTGATCCGCCCGTCGCGGACGCCGACGTCGGCCTTGACGATCCCCCAGTGGTCGAGGACGACGACGCCGGTGATGACGGTGTCAGGGGCGCCCTCGGCCCGGGTGGTGCGGGACTGGCCCATCGACTCGCGGATGACCTTGCCGCCGCCGAAGACCGCCTCGTCGCCGGAGGCTCCGGGGCCGCCGCTGCGGTCCTCCTCGATCTCGACGAACAGGGAGGTGTCGGCGAGCCGGACGCGGTCGCCGGTGGTGGGGCCGAAGAGGTCGGCGTAGGCGGCGCGGGACAGCTCAGTCACGGGTGGCTCCGTTCTCGTCGGCCGCGTCGAGCGGGCCCGCGACGGCGCCGCGCAGCCCGGGGACGACGCGGGCACCGGCCAGCGGGACGAGGCGCACGTCGACGGGGATGCCTGGTTCGAAGCGGACGGCGGTGCCGGCGGCGATCTCCAGGCGCTTGCCCTGGGCGGCGGCCCGGTCGAAGTCGAGCCCGGGGTTGGCCTCGGCGAAGTGGTAGTGGGAGCCGACCTGGACGGGCCGGTCGGCGGTGTTGAGCACGGTCAGTTCGGTGACCGGGCGCCCTTCGTTGACCAGGACGGGCGTGTCGGCGTACAGGATCTCTCCGGGGATCACGGCGGCTCCTGACCGGTCAGACGATGGGGTCGTGGACGGTGACGAGCTTGGTCCCGTCGGGGAAGGTCGCCTCGACCTGGACGTCGTGGATCATCTCGGGCACGCCCTCCATGACCTCGTCCCGGGTGAGGACCTGGCGGCCGGAGGCCATCAGTTCGGCGACGCCCCGCCCGTCCCGGGCGCCTTCGAGGAGGTGCGCGGTGATGAGGGCGACCGCCTCGGGGTGGTTGAGCCTGAGGCCGCGGGCCCGGCGCTTCTCGGCCACGTCGGCGGCCACGTGGATGAGCAGGCGCTCCTGCTCGTGCGGGGTCAGTTGCAACGCGTGCACACCTCACAGGTCTCGTCCCGGCGGCGGCATCTGAGGGGCCGTCGCGGAGCGCGCGGCGGCCGGGGGCTGAGGGCTGGAGAGGGGACCGGCTCGTCGGCCGCACCTGGCCGTTCCCCGCGCAAGCACAGTAGTGAGGGGGCGTTTCGGCGGCGTTAAGCATGGTTAATTCGCGGGTCAAGGACCGGCGGGTCACGCCCGGACGGAGCAGCCGTCGGCACAGTCCCCGACCCGGACGCGACAGGCGGCGGCCAGGGGCGGGCCGTATACGGGGAACGAGGTGCCGGGGGTGCGGTCAGCCGGCGCCGGGGTCGCGGTGCTCGGCGGTCAGGCCGTACCGCCGTGACTCGCTCCAGCCGGCGCCGGTGTCGCCGTTCCCGAGACGGGAGACGGTGCTGATGATCTCCTCCCCGTCCGCCGGCTCCTCGGCGGCGGCCTGGCCGGCGGCGGCCTCCAGCCGCTCCAGGTCGGCGGCGGAGACCAGGGCCACCAGCGGCTTGCCGTGACGGGTCACGACCACCCGCTCGCCGCCGTAGACGACGCGGTTGATCAGCTCGGCCAGCTCAGCCCGGGCCTGCGTCACCGGAATCTCGTACGCCATACCCCCCATTCTAGCGTCACGTACGTCCTGTACATTTTTGACAGATGGCACGGCGATGGACGCCGCGCCGCCAGCGAGATGGGGTTCTCCATGCAGCGCGCCACCGCCCGTCACCACCTCCCCGAGTTCACCGAGCGCACCTCGGAGGGGAGCCGGACGCAGGACCCGTACAGCAAGCTCTACTCGGAGCGGATCGTCTTCCTCGGCACGCCGGTGGACGAGGCCAGTGTCAGCGACGTGACGGCCCAGTTCCTCCACCTCGAACACGCCGACCCCGACCGGGACATCCAGCTGTACATCAACTCCCCCGGCGGCTCCTTCAGCGCGATGACGGCGCTGTACGACACCCTCCAGTACGTCCGCTGCGACGTGGCGACCACCTGTCTCGGGCAGGCCGGCTCGGCGGCGGCCGTCCTGCTCGCCGCCGGGGCGCCGGGCAAGCGGCTGATGCTGCCGGGCTCCCGGGCCGTCATCCGCCAGCCCGCGCTGACCGAGCCGGTGCAGGGCCAGGTCAGCGACCTGGCCATCGAGGCGGAGGAACTGCTGCGGATGCGCGCCCTCCTGGAGGAGCTGCTCGCCCGCCACACCGGCCGCGACCGGGCCCAGGTCGCCGAGGACATCGAGCGGGACCTGCACCTCGACGCCCGGCAGGCGGTGGAGTACGGCCTCGCCGACCAGCTGGTGGGCAGCCGTAAGGGTCCGGCCGGCGGGAACTGACCCGCCGGGGCGGGGGGCCGGGGGAGCGTCGCGCTCGCCCACCCCCGCCGAGCGCCGCACCCCGCCCGGCGGAGCGCACACCGGGCCGCCCGCCCGGCGCGCCACGCCCGGAACGGCCCGTACGGGCTACCCCCGGACGGTGTATTCCGGGGCCCTCCTCCCGGCCCCTCCGGGTTGCGCCCGCGGTCCGCCCGCGTCTGCGCGCGCACCGCTCCACCGCTGGTCCGGAGCTCCCTCCCGCCCGGGACACGCCCGGGCGCCCCACCAGGTCCACTCGAACAGGGCAGGGGAGACCGAACGCACAAACTGCCGGCTCCTCCCCGAAATCGCCGCCGTCGTACGTGAAGATCCGTCAGGACGACAAGCCCCCGCCACAGCGGCGGGGCGGTCCGGGCGGACGCCGAGCCCTGCCGCCGTCCGGACGACAGGTCGACACCGAGTGGATCGGCAGGAGTGGAGGACCCAGGCACGACGGGCCCAGGAGACCGGTGACGGACTCCGAGGGCCCTTGGGGTGAAGCCGCCACGGCGGCCGGGCGACTTCGCAGGCCCGAACCCGACAGGTCATCCTTCACAGGCGGCTGACGAAGGGTTACGCATGACTGAGCGGAATCGAGTCCCGTCCCTGCTCTCCCGGGCCGGAGCGGTCTCGGCCCTCTCCCTCGCCGCGATGAGCACCAACCTGGTCGCTCCCGGCGCCGCGCCCGAGGCGGCGGCGGCCACCCACGCCGCCAAGGCGCTCCAGATCGCCTCCTCGAAGAAGGGCTCGCCCTACCGGTACGGCGCGACCGGCCCCCGGAGCTTCGACTGCTCGGGGCTGACGCTCTACTCGTACAAGAAGGCCGGGAAGAAGCTGCCACGGACGGCGGCGCAGCAGCACAACCGGACCAAACGGATCGCCGCCTCCAACCGCCGCAAGGGCGACCTGGTCTTCTTCCACTCCGGCGGCAGCGTCTACCACGTGGGCATCTACGCCGGGAGCGGCAAGATCTGGCACTCCCCCAAGAGCGGCGCGGTGGTGCGGCTGGAGAAGATCTGGACCGGCAGCGTGCGGTACGGGCGCGTGAACTGACGGACGCCGCCGGCGGCCGGCCCGTGTGCCCCGAGGCGCGGGCGGACGGGTCAGCCGCCGATGGTGGCGGGCCAGGGCAGGTCGACGCGGACGGTCTTGCCGCCCTCCTGGGTCGGGACGACCGTGAACCGGCCGCCCTGTTCGGCGGTGAGCCAGCGGACGATGGCCATGCCCCGGCCGTTGTCCTCCTGGACCGCCGCCGGGAGCCGTCTGGGCCACCGCGGGTGGCTGTCGGTGACACCGAGCCGCAGCCGCTCGTCCTGGTCGAGCGCCATGGAGACGGTGAAGGTCGGCGAATGGCCCTGGGTGTGCTGGACGGCGTTGGTGACCAGCTCCGAGATGATCAGGCGGACGGTGTCCGCCGCCTCGGAGTCCGCCGGGAGACCCCACTCGGTGAGCACGGTCAGGACGTGGGTGCGGGCGGCGGAGACCGAGGCCGGATCGCTCGGCAGAGTGACGGTTGCTTCGTGGTGGTCTGCCATGGCTGCGTCGCCCTTTCCTCGGAGCCGGTCACGGCCCCCTGGACGGATGAACTCGGGGCGTGGCGGGACCGGTTGCCTCCACGTCAGACTGCCACTGTGTCGTCCGTCACGTAGGCCGATCCCCCAAGATATGCATATATCTGTCGCTCGATGCGGTGAACTCTGCGACGAGCGGCCGTATCCGGCCCCTCCCCCGGGTGTGCCATGGGCGGCGTCGCCCGCACCGAACCGGCCACCGGAAGGAGACGCGCATGCCGAACGGACCCGCCGTGCGCCGGCGCAAACTCGGAGCCGAGCTGAAGGCCCTGCGCGGCCGCGCCGGACTCACCAGCGGCCAGGCGGCCGGACTGCTCGGCTGGCACCAGTCGAAGGTGAGCCGGATCGAGACCGCCCGCAGCGGGGTGAAGCCCGAGGACGTGCGCCGCCTGCTCGACGCCTACGACGTACGAGAGCCGAGGCTGCGCGAACTGCTGGTGGCGCTGGCCGGCACCGAGCAGGACGGCGAGCACCGGCACTGGTGGCACCGGTACCGGGGCGTACTGCCGCCGGAGTACCGGGACTTCATCAGCCTGGAGTCGCAGGCCACGCGGATGCGGACGCTGGAGACCTCGGTGGTGCCGGGGCTGCTCCAGACCCCGCGGTACGCCCGCGCGGTGACCCGGGCGTCGCTGGCCGGGGTGGACCAGGCGCGGGTGGACGCGCTGGTGGAGGTGCGGCTGGCGCGTCAGGAGGTGCTGCGGGCCGAGCGGCCGCTGGAGCTGAGCGCGGTGATCGACGAGTCGGTGCTGCACCGCACGATCGGCGGCCCGGGGGTGATGCGCGACCAGCTGGCGGCGCTGCGGGAGGCGGCCGCACTCCCCCATGTCGTGCTCCAGGTGCTGCCGTTCACCTCCGGTGAACACATCGGCCTCACCGGCCCTTTCGTTATCTTCTCTTTTCCGAACACGAACGATCTGGATTTGGTCGTTCTTGACCACCTCACGAGTAGTCTCTATCTGGAGCGGAAAGAAGACCTCTCGGCATACGCCGACGCCTTCGCCTCCCTCCAGGCGCGGGCGTTGTCAGCAGAGGACTCGCTGCTTCTCCTCGCCGAGAGGCACGACGACGGCCCGTAAGGAGGCGCCGTGACCGCACAGCCTCGGTACGTCCCGGTCAGCAGCTCACTGCAAGGCGTCCGGTGGCGGCGCAGCAGCCGCAGCACCGGGATGAACAACTGCGTGGAGACCGCCGAGCTCACCTCGGGTCCCCACGCGGGTCTGCTCGCGGTACGGGACTCCAAGAACGCCCCCGGCCCCGCGCTGCTCTTCTCCCCCGCCGCCTGGCGGGGCTTCGTCATGGCCCAGGGCCCCGGCCCCGCCTGACGACCCGGCTCCTCGCGGCCCCGCCTCCCCCCGCTCAGCGGGCGGCAGGCGGGGCCGTCCGCGTGAGGACGGACAGGGCGCGGTCGAGGTCGGCGGGGGTGAGGTCGGCGCGGGCGGTCAGCCGCAGCCGCGAGATGCCGTCGGGTACCGACGGGGGCCGGAAGCAGCCGACCGCCAGGCCCTGTTCGCGGCAGCGCGCGGCCCAGTCGGCCGCCTCCTGGGCCGAGGGCGCGCGCACCGAGACGACGGCGGCGTCCGGCCGGGCGGCCTGGAACCCGGCGGCGGTGAGCGCCTCGTACAGGGTGCGGGCGGTGCGGCGGACCCGGGCGGCGCGGTCCGGTTCGGCGCGCAGCAGGCGCAGGGCGGCCAGCGCGGCGCCTGCGGCGGCCGGGGCGAGGCCGGTGTCGAAGATGAAGGTGCGGGCGGTGTTGACGAGGTGGTCGATGACGGCGGCCGGGCCGAGGACGGCGCCGCCCTGGCTGCCCAGCGACTTGGAGAGGGTCACGGTGACGACGGTGTCGGGTGCCCCGGCCAGCCCGGCGGCGTGCGCGCTGCCCCGGCCGCCCTCGCCGAGGACCCCGAGGCCGTGGGCGTCGTCGACGAGGATGCCCGCGCCGTGCTCCCGGCAGGCGGCGGCGAGCGCGGCGAGCGGGGCGGCGTCGCCGTCGACGGAGAAGACCGCGTCGAAGACGCCGACGGCCGGGCCTTGGCGGGCGGCGAGCGCCTTGCGGACCGCGTCGGGGTCGGCGTGGGCGACCACCTCGGTGGTGCCCCGGGCCAGCCGGCAGCCGTCGATGAGCGAGGCGTGGTTGGAGGTGTCGGAGACCAGCAGGGTCCCGGCGGGGGCGAGCGCGGTGACCGCCGCGAGGTTGGCGGCGTACCCCGAGGACAGGACGAGGGCGGCCTCGGCGCCGCAGAACGCGGCGAGTTCCCCCTCCAGTTCGGCGTGGAGCGCGGTGGAGCCGCTGACCAGGCGGGAGCCTGTGGCGCCCGCGCCCCAGCGGCGGGCGGCTCCGGCCGCCGCGTCGGTCACCTCCGGGTGGCGGGCGAGGCCGAGGTAGTCGTTGCCCGCGAGGTCGAGGGTGTCCGAGGCGGCGGGCCTCGGGCGCAGGGCACGGGTCAGCCCGGCCTCCGCGCGGCGGGCGGCCGCCTCGGCGGTCCAGGCGAACGGTCCGGCAGGTCCGGGGGTGGGGTGGGGCATGGGCCGTCCTCAGCGTCGCCGGGGCAGGGCGGCGGGGCCGCCGTTTGTGAGCAGTGCACAGACACTAGCCGGTCGGAAGCGGGGGCATGGTGTGGTAATACCCACAGCACTTTCAGGGGGCGTTGTAGGAAGTCTCCTTGGCCCGGGACGGCCCCGTGCGTCAGGATCAGCCGCATGGATCTCCTGAAGACGCTCGTGGACAAGGGGCTTCGGCGTGAGCTGCCGACCCGTGACGAGGCGCTGGCGGTGCTCGCCACCTCCGACGACGACCTGCTGGACGTGGTGGCCGCGGCGGGCCGGGTGCGCCGTGAGTGGTTCGGCCGCCGGGTGAAACTGAACTACCTGGTCAACCTCAAGTCCGGGCTCTGCCCCGAGGACTGCTCGTACTGCTCGCAGCGGCTCGGCTCCACGGCGGGCATCCTCAAGTACACCTGGCTGGATGCCGAGGAGGCGTCCAAGGCGGCCGCCGCGGGGCTCGCGGGCGGCGCGAAGCGGGTCTGCCTGGTGGCGAGCGGCCGGGGCCCGACCGACCGGGACGTCGACCGGGTCTCGAAGACCATCGAGGCGATCAAGGCGGACCACGAGGACGTCGAGGTCTGCGCCTGCCTCGGGCTGCTGTCGGAGGGTCAGGCGGAGCGGTTGCGCGCGGCGGGCGCCGACGCGTACAACCACAACCTGAACACCTCCGAGGCGACTTACGGGGAGATCACGACCACCCACACCTACGCGGACCGGGTGGACACCGTCCAGCGGGCGCAGGGCGCGGGTCTGTCGGCCTGTTCGGGGCTGATCGCGGGGATGGGCGAGAGCGACGAGGACCTGGTCGACGTGGTCTTCTCGCTGCGCGAACTGGACCCGGACTCGGTGCCGGTGAACTTCCTGATCCCCTTCGAGGGGACGCCGCTGGCCCGCGAGTGGAACCTCACCCCGCAGCGGGCGCTGCGCATCCTCGCCATGGTGCGGTTCGTCTGCCCGGACGTGGAGGTGCGGCTCGCCGGCGGCCGCGAGGTGCACCTGCGCACCCTCCAGCCGCTCGCCCTCCACCTGGTCAACTCCATCTTCCTGGGCGACTACCTGACCAGTGAGGGCCAGGCCGGCCAGGCGGACCTGGAGATGATCGCGGACGCCGGGTTCGAGGTGGAGGGCGCGGGCACCACGACGCTGCCCGCGCACCGCGCCGACGTGCCGGCGGGAGGCTGCGGCGGCCACGGGTCCGCCGAGGACTCCGGCGCGCCGGCGCACGCCTGCGGCTCCGGGGCCTCCGGCGGCTGCGGTCCGTGCGGCGGCGCGGACGCGGAGCCCGAGGTTCCGGCCGCCAGGGAGGCGGGCGAGGCCCGTACCGACCTGGTGGCGGTGCGGCGCCGGGGCGCGGGAACGGACGTCGCCCCCAATGCCTGAGTGCACCCACACCCTGCCGTCCGCCGGGGCTTTCCCGGCGGACCCGGCGGGACTGCTCGCCCTGGACCGGCGGCACGTCTGGCACCCGTACGGCCCGATGCCCGGCTCCTCCGACCCGCTGGTGGTGGACTCGGCCTCCGGGGTGCGGCTGCGGCTGGCCGAGCCCGTCGAGGGGGTGGCGGAGCTGGTCGACGGCATGTCGTCCTGGTGGGCGGCGGTGCACGGGTACCGGCACCCGGTGCTGGACGAGGCGGTCCGCGACCAGCTGGGGCGGATGAGCCACGTCATGTTCGGCGGGCTCACCCACGAGCCGGCCGTACGGCTGGCGACCCGGCTGGTGGAGCTGGCGCCCGAGGGCCTGGAGCACGTCTTCCTCGCCGACTCCGGGTCGGTCTCGGTCGAGGTGGCGGCCAAGATGTGTCTTCAGTACTGGCGTTCGCTGGGGCGGCCGGAGAAGCACCGGCTGATGACCTGGCGCGGCGGCTACCACGGTGACACCTGGCAGCCCATGTCGGTCTGCGACCCCGAGGGCGGCATGCACGACCTGTGGTCCGGGGTGCTGCCCCGGCAGGTCTTCGCCGACGCGCCCCCGGACGGCTTCGACACCCCGCCCGGTGAGGCGTACACGGCGCACCTGTGGGAGACGGTGGAGCGGCACGCCCACGAGCTGGCCGCGGTGGTCGTCGAGCCGGTGGTGCAGGGGGCCGGGGGGATGCGCTTCCACTCCCCCGCCCTGCTGCGGGTGCTGCGCGAGGCGTGCGACGCCCACGACGTGCTGCTGGTCTTCGACGAGATCGCCACCGGCTTCGGCCGCACCGGCGCCTTCTTCGCGGCCGGGCACGCCGGGGTCTCCCCCGACGTGATGTGCGTGGGCAAGGCGCTGACCGGCGGTTACCTCACGCTGGCGGCGACGCTCTGCACCGGCCGCGTCGCGGCGGGCATCGCCCGGGGCGAGGTACCGGTACTGGCCCATGGCCCGACCTTCATGGGCAACCCGCTGGCCTGCGCGGTGGCCAACGCCTCCCTCGACCTGCTCACCGGCCAGGACTGGCAGGGCGAGGTGGCCCGCGTCTCGGCCGGCCTGCGCGCCGGACTGGCCCCCGCCGCCGCCCTGCCCGGGGTGGCGGACGTACGGGTGCTGGGCGCGATCGGCGTGGTCCAGCTCGATCACCAGGTGGACGTGGCGGCGGCGAGCCGCGCCGCGGTGCGCGAGGGCGTGTGGCTGCGTCCCTTCCGCGACCTGGTGTACACGATGCCGCCGTACGTCACCGGGGACGCGGACGTCGCCCGGATCGGCCGGGCGGTCTGCGCGGCGGCCGGGGCGGGTTGAGCCGTGCCCCGGACGCAGGGGTACGTGACGAGGACAGCAGCCAGGTGGGAGCGGAGCGATGACGGTACAGGTGGTCACGGGGACCGGCACGGAGATCGGCAAGACGGTGGTGACGGCGGCGCTGGCCGCGGCCGCCCTGGCGGCGGGGCGGAGCGTCGCCGTCCTCAAGCCGGCCCAGACGGGGCTGCTGCCCGGTGAGCGCGGCGACGCCGACGAGGTGGCCCGCCTCGCCGGTCCCGTCACCGCCGCCGAACTGGCCCGTTTCCCCGACCCGCTGGCCCCGGCGACGGCCGCCCGCCGGGCGCGGGCGGTGCCGGTGGGCCCCGAGGAGGTCGCGGAGGCCGCCGCCAAGCTGGCGACCGAGCACGACCTGGTGCTGGTCGAGGGGGCGGGCGGTCTGCTGGTCCGCTTCGACGAGCGGGGCAACACGCTCGCCGAGGCGGCCCGGCTCCTCGCGGCCCCGCTCCTCGTCGTGGTCCCGGCGGCCCTCGGCACCCTCAACGCCACGGCCCTGACCGCCGAGGCCGCCCGCGCCCGGGGCCTGGAGCTGACCGGCACCGTCATCGGCGGCTGGCCCGGGGAGCCGGGGCTCGCCGAACGCTGCAACACCGAGGACCTCACCGAGGCGGCGGGCGCACCCCTGCTGGGCGCCGTCCCGTGGGGCGCCGGGTCCCTCAGTCCCGAGGCGTTCCGGGCGGCGGCCCCGAAGTGGCTGGCCCCCCAGCTGTACGGGCGGTGGGACGCGGAGGGGTTCCGGAAGACGTGGGCGGCGGGCTGAACGGGCCGCGCGTCCCGCCGTACGCCGGTCATCCGCGCAGCCGCTCCGCCCACGGATGCGGCCCGTACGTCTGCTCGATCGTCCCGGCCAGCCAGCGGCGCTGCCCGGCCGTGAGGACGGGCAGCGCCGCCGTGAAGTCCTCCTCGTCCTTGGGGCGGCGCGCCTTGGCCTTGTAGTGGAGCTGCACCTCGGGGGCGAGGAAGGGCACGCCCTCGGGGGTGGTCGCACCCAGGGTGTCGAGGGGCCTGCGGACGCGCGGGTCCCGGCGGGAGACCCAGTGGCCGTCCTGGGCCTCGTCCAGCATCAGCTGGACGCGCCAGGGAGCGTCGGGCCCGGGCCTGCACCAGACGTCGTGGACGCCGGGCGGCAGGATCTCGCCCGCCGCCCACGGCCGGAGGGCGCCGGGCGGGTCGGCGGCCCACCACTCCCAGCCCGCTAGGGCGCGCTGCGCCGCCAGCTGGTCCTCGCGCAGCAGCAGCACGTCGATGTCGGCGTGGGCGCGGAAGGCGCGGCCGACCGCCAGCTCGACGGCGTACCCGCCCGCGATCCACCAGGGTTCGCACAGGGGTGAGAAGAGCGACGCCACCTCCGTGACGGAGGCCGGTTCCCACGCGCCGTACGGCGCTTCGATGCGCTGCATCTCCTCGTTCCCTCCAGGTCAGTCGGGGTTCCCCAGCCGGAGTTCGCGCCCCCGCCACCGCGCGCGCAGCCAACGGTCGTGGCTGGCCATCACCACCGCGCCCGGGCCCGGGTCGAGGGCGGCTTCCAGTTCGTCGCTCAGGCGCGGCGAGAGGTGGTTGGTCGGCTCGTCCAGCAGGAGCAGTTCCGGGGGACGGGCGACCAGCAGGGCCAGGGCGAGCCGTCGCCGCTGGCCGACGGACAGCTCCGCGACCGGCCTGTCGAGGTCGGCTGCGGCCAGCAGGCCGAGCTGCGACAACGGTACGGCTTCGGCCCGTTCGGCACCGAGGGCTTCGGCGTAGACGGTCCGCGCGGTGCGCTCCGGGCGCCGGAACCGGGTGTCCTGGGCCAGCAGCCCGATCCGCAGGCCGGGGCGGTGCCGCAGCTCGCCACCGGGGTCTTGCCGACCCGCGAGGACGGCAAGGAGCGTGGACTTGCCGGTGCCGTTGCCGCCCGAGACCAGGAGCCGGTCACCGGCGGCCACGTCGAGCCGGGGAAGGGAGAGCCGTCCGGGCACCCGCAGGTCGCGCACGGCCACCAGCGGGCCGTCCGCCGGGTCCGGTGGCGCGGTGGCGGCCGGTCCGGCGAAGCGCAGGCTGAGCACCGGCGGGGGCGCGGCCACCTGGCGGCGCTCCGCCAGCTCCAGGCGCCGGTGCGCGTCGCGGGCCCGCCGGGCGAGCTGTGTCTGGGCGCGGCCCGCGCGGTGGCCGTACCCCATCTTCTCGTTGTCGGGCCGGTCGCGGCCGGGGACGGCCCGCCCGCCGGAGGTGTCGGCCGCCCGGCGCAGCAGGGCCAGTTCCTCCTGCTCCTCGGCGTACCGCCGCTCCCAGCGGGCGCGTTCGGCGCGCCGGCCGGCGAGGTAGGAGGAGTAGGTGCCGCCGTGGCGGACCGGGCCGCCGGGCACCGGGTCGAGGTCGATCAGGTCGGTGCAGACGGCGTCGAGGAAGGCCCGGTCGTGGCTGGCGGCGACCACGGTGCCCGGCAGCTCCCGCAGCCGCTCCTCCAGGAAGGCGGCGGCCTCGTCGTCGAGGTGGTTGGTGGGCTCGTCGAGCAGGAGGGCGGTGGGGCGCCGCACCAGCAGCGCGGCGAGGGCGAGGCGTCCGCGCTGCCCACCGGAGAGGGAGGCGAGGCTCCGTCCGTGGTCGAGCGCGCCGAGGCCGAGCCCGGCGAGGACGGCGGCCGCGCGGCGGTCCGCCTCCCAGACCTCCTGCCGCTCGGCGTTCTCCAGTTGCCGCCCGTAGGCGGCGAGCAGGGTGGCGTACTCCGGCGCGTCCTGCGGTGTGGTCTCCAACAGGCCGGTGAGCCGGTCGAGTTCGGTGAGCGCGGCGCGGGCCTCGCGCAGTGCGCCGTCCACCACGTCGGCGAGGGTCGACGCCGGGTCGTGCGGCAGCTCCTGGTGAAGGAAGCCGAGATCGGCGGGGCGGACGACGTGGCCTGAGTCGGGCCGGTCGGTGCCGGCGAGCAGGCGCAGCAAGGTCGACTTGCCGACGCCGTTCTCGCCGATGAGGCCGATGCGGTGGCCCGGGGCTGCGGTGAGACAGACGCCGTCGAGGACGCGACGGCCGCCGAGGACGCGGACGAGGTCGTGGGCGAGGAGGGCGGGTTCTGGCACGGGTTCGGTTCTCCACCTGCGTGAGCGGTTGTGGGCCCGCGGGGCGTGCGGCCTCGGCGCGGGCCGGTCGGCAGGCGGCGGTTCACACCTCGGGGGCGCCCGTCTCCGTGAGGCGGCCGTCGGCCAGGTACAGCCACCGGTCCACGCCGATCTCGGCGAGGAACCGTTCGTCGTGGCTGACCACCACGAACGCGCCCCGGTAGGCGGTGAGTGCGGTCTCCAGCTGGCCGGTGCTGACCAGGTCCAGGTTGTTGGTCGGCTCGTCCAGCAGCAGGAGCTGCGGGGCGGGGTCGGTGTGCAGGACGCAGGCGAGGGTGGCGCGCAGCCGCTCGCCGCCGGAGAGCACGCCGACCGGGAGGTGGACGCGGTCGCCGCGGAAGAGGAAACGGGCCAGCAGGTTCATCCGCTCCGCCTCGGTGATGCCGGGGGCGTACGCGGCGAAGTTCTCGGCGACGGTACGGTCGAGGTCCAGCAGGTCGAGCCGCTGCGTGAGGTGGGCGACGCGGCCCCGGGCGTGGCGCGCCTCGCCGCTCTCCGGTTCCAGGGTGCCGTCGAGCAGACGCAGCAGGGTCGACTTCCCGGCGCCGTTCGGGCCGGTCAGGGCGATGCGCTCGGGTCCGCGGATCGTCAGGTCGAGGCCGTCGCCGGCGAAGAGCTGCCGGCCCCCGTGGCCGACGCGCAGCCGCTCGCCCTGGAAGACCGTCCGTCCTGCGGGGACCTGGGTGTCCGGCAGCTCCAGGACGATCCGCTGCTCGTCGCGGACGGCGCGCCCCGCCTCGTCGAGCCGGGCCTTCGCCTCGCCGAGCCGGGCGGCGTGGGTCTGCCCGGCGCGTCCGGCGGACTCCTGCGCGCCGCGCTTCATGTTCCCGGCGAAGATCTTCGGCAGTCCGGCGCTCTTGAGGTTGCGGGCGGCGTTGCTCTGGCGCCGCTCCGCCCGTTCCCGGGCCTGCTGGAGTTCGCGCTTCTCCCGCTTGAGCTCCTGCTCGGCGCTGCGGACGTTCTTCTCGGCGACCTCCTGCTCCCCGCGCACGGCCTCCTCGTACGCGGTGAAGTTGCCGCCGAAGAAGCGCACCCGGCCGCCGTCCAGTTCGGCGATCCGGTCCGTCCGGTCAAGGAGCGCGCGGTCGTGGCTGACCAGCAGCAGGCAGCCGTTCCACTCCTCCAGTACGCCGTACAGGTGGCGGCGGGCGTCGAGGTCGAGGTTGTTGGTGGGTTCGTCCAGGAGCAGCACGTCGGGGCGGCGCAGGAGCTGGGCGGCGAGGCCGAGGGAGACGGTCTGGCCGCCGCTGAGGGTGGCGAGGCTCCGGCCCAGGGCGAGGTGGCCGAGGCCGAGCCGGTCGAGCTGGGCGCGGGTGCGCTCCTCGATGTCCCAGTCGTCGCCGATGCTGGTGAAGTGCTCCTCGCTCACGTCGCCCGACTCGACGGCGTCGAGGGCGGCGATCACGGGGGCGATGCCGAGCACCTCGGCGACGGTCAGCTCCTCGGCGAAGGGGAGGTTCTGCGGGAGATACCCGAGCGTGCCGCTCACCTGGACGCTGCCGGAGCGGGGGCGCAGCTCTCCGGCGATCAGCCTGAGCAGGGTGCTCTTGCCGGCGCCGTTCGGGGCGACGAGGCCGGTACGGCCCGTGCCGACGGTGAAGGACAGGCCGTCGAGGACGGGGGTGTCGTCCGGCCAGGCGAACGAGAGGTGGGAAACGGTGACGAAGGCGTCGGACATGCGGCGGACCTCAAGGATGTGACGCGGGTACGCGAAGGCGCTGCCCCGCGGAGAACGGAGAAGAGGGAACGACGGCATGGCCACGGCGGCAGTACGGCGCTGAGCGCCCGCCGGTGGCCGTCAGCTCCGGGTATCACCCGGAGATGTCGTCGTCACCCGCCATGTCTGGTCTCCCTGAGGTGCGAGGGCCGCCGCCTGTGGGGCGCGGCTCCTCCGGAAAAGTCCCGTCCACCGTAACAGCCGGGTCCGCGGCCGGCACAGGACCGCGGCCCGCGCGCCGCCGGCGCCCGGCTCGGGGTCAGAGCGACTTCACCCAGCGCCGCCAGTGGTCCTCGCGGTGGTACCCGGACGCCTCCCAGGCCCTCTGCGCCCGCTCGTTGACCTCCAGCACCATGGCGTCGACCCGCCGCCCGCCCAGCTCCCGGAAGCGCCGCTCGGCCGCCTCCAGCAGCCGCCCCGCGATCCCCTGCCGCCGGTGGTCGGGGTGGACGGCCAGCCGGTAGGCGGAACACCGCCAGCCGTCGAAACCCGCGATGACCGTGCCGACGAGTTCCCCGTCCCGCTCCGCGAGGATCAGCGCCTCCGGGTCCCGCGCGATGAGCCGGGCCACGCCGGCGGGGTCGTCGGTGATGCTCTTCCCCTCGGCGGCCTTGCCCCAGAAGGCAAGGACGGCGTCGATGTCGCGTTCGGCCGCTGGACGGGGGATCAGTTCCATCGCCAGAGTGGATCACGGGGGCCGGGGCATCGGCCACCGAGTTCGTGGGGGGGGGAGCCTGGCCCTCTGTGTTCGACGGCCGGAGCGGCCCGCGCGGTAAGGGTTTGGTGAAGAGGCCGACGGCCGGGCGCGGTCCGGAGGTAACTCGGTCCAGGCGACCGGGGCCCGACGCTCCCGGCGTCGTACCGGTGCGGCTACTTCGGGGGGCTCGATGCGTCAGGCGCGGGACAGGGAAGCCGTGGACCGGCTGGCACGTGCCGTGCTGGCGAGGCCGGAGCTCAACGACGGGGTGCGGGTCGACGGGCGCGCGGAGCTGGAGCACTTCCCGCTGGTCGCCGCCGCCTTCCACGCCGCTCCGCGCGGAGGCCGGGGAGCCGGGCGGCGGGACGAGGCCCTGGGTTTCGGGGTGGGGGAGGTCGGCGTGGCCGTCACCACGCTGGTCCTGGTGGTGGTCACCGACGCGCTGACCCAACTCGCCCACGAGCAGGCGCAGGGCGGGATCAGCCGCTTCCGTGGCTGGTTCCGCCGCGCGGTGCTGCGCCGGCCGGAGCTTCCCGGGGCCGCCGCCCCGGGGACCTCTCCGGCCGCGCTCACCCCGGAGCAGCTGCGCCTCGTCCACCGCTCGGCGGTCGGGCAGGCCCGCCGGCTGCGCATCCCCGAGGAGGTGGCGGAGAACGTCGCCAACGGGGTCGTGGCGGAGCTGGCGACGGCGCAGGCCGCTCCGGACGGGCCGGGCACCGGCGGTGAGTCCGGGGAGTGAGGGCGTGACCAGTACCGCCGACGCCACCGCCGGCCGGTTGCGGGACCCGTTCGCCGTGCCGTCCGGCACGAGCATGCGGTTCGCCCTGCTGGTGGTCACCACCAGCACGGTGATCATGCACTTCGTGGGCTCCCGGTTCGGCCCGGTGCCCGACGACGTCGAACAGCGCTACGCCCGCTACGCGGCCTGCTGGGAGGAACAGCACCGGGACAGCACCGGCCTGCCGTCGCCCGGCGGGCCGTCGGCGGTGGAACTCTGCGGCACCGACCCCCGCCAGGTCGACCTGTGGGTACCCCTGACCGGGCTCCTCGTCTTCTGGCTCGTCGTCCTGGCCGTCTACTGGCTCCTGCCGGCCTGGCGGGTCCGCCGGCGGCGCTACGCGCTCCTGGGCGAGGAGTCGGCCGCCCTCACGCGGGCGTTGGAGGCGCTGCGGGAGCGGACCGGCTGCGAACCGGTCCACTGGTACGCCCAGCCTCTCGACGTGCGGGTGTCCGCGCTCGCGTTCGGCCGCTCGGGCCGCCGCTGCGTCGTCCTCGGCGGCGGGCTGCTCGCGCTGCGGAACAGGCGGCCCGAGACCTTCGAAGCCGTGGTCCTGCACGAACTGGCCCATGTCCGCAACCGCGACATCGACCTCAGCTTCCTGACCATCATCAGTGCGCGCGTCAGCCTGCCCGTCCTCGCGCTGACCGTGGCCTCGGGGGTGCTCTGGGAGCTGCTCCACGGCCTGGGCGGGACCGGCTCCCTCGCGGCGGGCCTCTCCAACTCCCTGAAGGGGCTCTGCCTCGTCGTCGCGATGCCGCTCACCCGCCGGGCGGTGCTGCGCAGCCGCGAGTTCTACGCGGACGCCCGCGCCCGGCAGTGGGCCGGATCGCCGTCCGCCCTGCGCGCCCTCTTCGAGGTCAAGGAGGACCGTCGCCGGCTGCCGGTCCGGCTGCTGCGCGTACACCCGACGGCGCGGCAGCGGCGCGACATGCTCGACGATCCGGAGCCCCTGTTCCGCAGCGGCTTCTGGGAACTGCTCGCGGCCGGCTGTGTCCTGGGCGCCCTGTACACCGACCTCGCCACCACCTTCGTCCTCAACTCGGCCCTGGGACCGGGCGCGGAGACCGCCCGGGCGGTGCTCGCGGTGGGCACCCTCGGCCTGCTGCTCGCGGCGGTGGTCGCCTTCTTCACCCTGCGCCTCCAGGAGGGGTTCCCCGGCGGCCGCCCGGGGCTGCTCGGGGCGCCCGTGTGGGGGCTCGCCTGCGGACTCGCGCTGGGCGGCGGCGTGGTCAACCCGGGAGTGACCTTCGCGCTGGCCAGTGTCGGTCAGGTCGGCGCCGGTCTCCTGCCGTGGACGGCGCTGCTCGCCCTGGGCGGGTACGCGGCGGTCCGCTGGACGGCGGCCGTGCTGCCGTGGTGGCGGCCCGTCCTGCGCGGCCCGCGCGCCCGGGCGGGGTGGTGTGTCCTGTCGGTGGCGGCTGGCGCCCTGTTCGGGTGCGTCCTGGTGTGGCTGATGGAACTGATGGTCACCCAGGCGCTCATGGCCACGCTCCTCGGCGGGCGGGCCCCGGAACTGGTCTCCTTCCTCCTCGGCACCGCCTCGGACGCCGTCGTCCGGTCCCCCTTCCTCCTCTGCGCGGCCCTGCTGGCGGCGCTGATCCCGCTGCTCGGCCAGGCGGCACCGCCCGGCGCCCGGGCCGCCCGCCAGGCGCTCGGACGCACCGTGGCCGGCGCCCTGCGCGCGGGCCTGTGGCTGGCGGCGGCGCTGGTCCTGCTGGGGAGCGGCCCGCGCGTCCTCCCGGCGTACGCGGCGGTGGCGGCGCTGCTCGCCGTCCTCGCCGTCAGGACCGGCCGCCGTCCGCGCCCCGGCGGGCTGCCGTTCGCCCACGCGACGCTGGCCACCGTCCTCGCGGCCGCCACCGCCCACGGCGGCGCCGCACTGCTGCTCACCCTGGTGACACCCCGGGCCGCCCCGGCTCTGGGCGGCGTCCTGCTCGTGGGCAGCATCAGCGCCCTTTTGGCCGTGGGCGTCGCCGCCTGCGTCCCGACGGCCCGCCGGGGGACGCCTGCGGCCGGGTGACGGAGCCCCGGCTCGCCCCCGCCCGCGGCTTTTCTCCCGCTTTTGCTGGGGCTTTACTATGGGGGACGTTGTTCGATCTCCCCCGGTCCAGCCGCTCGGAGCGCTGCCGCGGGGCATCATGGGTTCATCCTCAAGAAAGGTGTGTGAGCGTCCGCCCATGGGCGAGCCTCCCAGTACCACGTACCTCCGCGTTCCCCGTCGCGCGCACCCCGCCTCCCTGGCTGATCATGGGACGGTGGTGACCCGATGACCGAAGTGCTCCTCCTGCTGCTCGCCATCGCGCTGGCCCTCGCCTGCGGCGCCTTCGTCGCCGCCGAGTTCTCGCTGACGACCGTCGAGCGCAGCACCCTCGAAGAGGCCGCGGACCGCGGCGAGCGCGGCGCCGCCGGCGCTCTCAAGGCCGTACGGCACCTCACCTTCCAGCTCTCCGGCGCCCAGCTCGGCATCACCGTGACCAACCTGGTCGTCGGCATGCTTGCGGAGCCGTCCATCGCGGTGCTGCTCGCGGAGCCGCTGCGCTCCATGGGCGTCTCGGCCGGAACCGCCTCCTCCGTCGCCCTGGTCGTCGGCACCGCACTGTCGACCGTGGTCCTGATGGTCGTCGGCGAGCTGGTCCCGAAGAACTGGGCGATCTCCGAGCCGCTGGCCGTGGCCAAGAAGGTCGCCACGCCGCAGCGGATCTTCAGCACCCTCTTCCGGCCGTTCATCACCCACCTGAACAACACGGCCAACCGGGCGGTCCGCCGGATGGGCATCGAGCCGGCCGAGGAGCTGGCCTCGGCGCGCGGCCCGCAGGAGCTGGTGGCGCTGGCCCGCCACTCGGCCAAGGCCGGGTCGCTGGAGGCGGACACCGCCGAGCTGTTCGTCCGGACCCTGAACCTCGCCGACCTGACCGCGGAGAACGTCATGACCCCGCGCGTCCAGGTGATGGCCCTGGACGCCCAGGCCACCTGCGAGGACGTCGCCAACGCCACCCGCGCCACCGGACTCTCCCGCTTCCCCGTCTACCGGGGCAGCCTGGACACGGTGGTCGGTGTGGCGCACATCAAGGACGTTCTCGCCGTCCCCGCCGAGCTGCGCGCCCGGCGGCCGGTGACGGAGCTGATGCGCGAACCGCTGCTGGTCCCCGAGTCGCTCACCGTCGACCGGCTGCTGGACCGGCTCTCGGGCCGCCGCACCATGGCCGTGGTCATCGACGAGTACGGCGGGACCGCCGGCGTCGCCACCCTGGAGGACATCGTCGAGGAGGTCGTCGGCGAGGTCCGCGACGAGCACGACCCGCACGAGACGCCGGGGCTCGCCCCCGCCGGCGAGGACGAGGAGGGCCGCACGCTCTACTCGGCCGACGGCGCCGCCCGCACCGACCACCTGGCCCGGATCGGGCTGAAGGTCCCGGAGGGCCCCTACGAGACGCTGGCCGGGCTGGTCGCCACGGAGCTCGGGCGCATCCCGGCCGTCGGTGACCACCTGACCGTCAAGGGCTGGAACCTCGACGTGGTGGACGCCTCCGGGCGCCGGGCCGCGCGGGTGCTGCTGCACATGCCCGCCGACGCCGGGTCCGCCGAGGAGGACGAGCGATGATCGCCGTACAGCTGCTGATCGGCCTCGCGACGCTCGTCGTGAACGCCTTCTTCGTCGGCGCCGAGTTCGCCCTGATCTCGGTCCGCCGCAGCCAGATCGAGCCGCACGCCGAGGCGGGGAACAAGAGGGCCCGCAGCGTGCTGTGGGGCCTGGAGCACGTCTCGCAGCTGCTGGCCGCGGCCCAGCTCGGCATCACCCTGTGCACCCTGGTGCTGGGTGTGGTGGCGGAGCCGGCCATCGCCCATCTGCTGGAGCCGCTGTTCGACGCGGTCGGCGTGCCGGTCGCGCTGGGCCACACGCTGTCGTTCGCCATCGCGCTGACGGCCGCGACCTACCTGCACATGCTGCTCGGCGAGATGATCCCGAAGAACGTGTCGCTGGCGGAGCCGGTGCGCAGCGCGCTGCTGCTCGGCCCGCCGCTGGTGGCGCTCTCCCGGGCGCTGCGTCCGGTCATCTTCGCCATCAACGCCTTCGCCAACCTGCTGCTGAAGCTGCTGCGGGTGGAGACCAAGGACGAGGTGTCGGCGAGCTTCTCCGACGACGACCTGGCCCGCATGGTGAAGGACTCCGGGGACGCCGGGCTGCTCGACGACCGGGCCACCGAGCGCCTGCACGACGCGCTGGAGCTGGGCCGCCGCCCGGTCAAGGACGTGGTGCTGCCGCTGGAGCGGATCGTCTACGCGCACATCGGTGTCACCCCCGAGGAGCTGGAGCGGCTCTCGGCCGAGTCGGGCTTCTCGCGGTTCCCGGTGGTGGACGACGGCCGCCGCATCGTCGGCTACCTGCACGTCAAGGACGCGCTGGACGCCATGCCGCGCGACCTGCCGTTCCGGGTGCCGGACATGCGTCCCATCCCCCGGGTGCGCGAGGCCACCCCGATGGACGACGTGCTGACCGCGATGCGCGGCAGCCGCACCCATCTCGCCGCGGTCCTCGGCGCGGACGGCCGGCTGGCCGGTCTGGTCACCATGGAGGACGTCCTCCAGGAGCTGTTCGGCCGCACCCCGGCCTGACCCGTACGCCGGTGCCGGGGTCCCGCGCGGACCCCGGCACCGGCGCTTTCCCACCCGGCCGCATACCAACGGGTATGCCGGTGGCGCGCCGCCGCGGACCGCGCAGTACGATCGCTGGCGCCATGCAGACAGATGCCACTTACACCAGCCTGGTCGCGATCGGCGACTCCTTCACCGAGGGCATGTCCGACCGGCTGCCGGACGGCTCCTACCGGGGCTGGGCGGACCTCCTCGCCGCCCGCCTCGCCGAGCGGACCCCCGGTTTCCGCTACGCCAACCTCGCCGTACGCGGGAAGCTCATCGGCCAGATCGTCGAGGACCAGGTGGACGCCGCCGCCGCGATGAACGCCGACGTGGTGACCCTGGTCGGCGGACTCAACGACACCCTGCGCCCCTCCTGCGACATGGACCGGGTCTGCGGACTGCTGACCGAGGCCGTCGAACGGCTCGCCCCCAGCTGCGGCACCCTGGTGCTGATGCGCAGCCCGGCCCGCAACGGCCCCGTCCTGGAACGGTTCCGGCCCCGCATGGAGGCCCTCTTCGCCCACCTGGAAGGGCTGGCGGAGCAGCACGGGGCGCGCCTGGTCGACCTCTACAGCGCGCCCTCGCTGAGCGATCCCCGGCTCTGGGACGTGGACCGGCTGCACCTGAACGCCGAGGGCCACCGCCGGGTCGCCGAAGCGGTCTGGCAGGACCTGGGGCTGGAGCCCACCGGCGACTGGGCGGCGGCCCTGCCGGTCGCCACTCCCCCGGGCTGGCTGCGCCGCCGGGGCGCCGACGTGATGTTCACCCGCCGCCACCTGGCCCCCTGGATCGGCCGCCGCCTCACCGGCCGCTCCTCCGGCGACGGCCGCCACGGCGCCCACATGGACCCGGCCACGGCCACCGCCTTCTGGGCCACGCCCGCCGAGGGTGCGGCCCCCGGCCCGGTCCAGGGCTGGCGCCGCCTGGACCCGGCCGACACCCAGCGCGACTGAGCGAGAACGCCCGGGCGGCCGGGCCCCGGGGACACCCCCGGGGCCCGGGCGCTTGGGCTTTCCTACGAGTGCGGCCAGGCGCGAGCCTCACACTTTGCGCCAGTAGGATGACCGGTGTGACTGCAAAGCCCCGCATCCCGAACGTCCTGGCCGGCCGCTACGCCTCCACCGAACTGGCCTCCCTCTGGTCCCCCGAGCAGAAGGTGAAGCTGGAGCGGCAGCTCTGGCTCGCGGTGCTCCGCGCCCAGCGCGACCTGGGTGTGGAGGTGCCCGAGGGCGCGATCGAGGACTACGAGCGGGTCCTCGACCAGGTCGACCTCGCCTCCATCGCCGAGCGCGAGGCGGTCACCCGGCACGACGTGAAGGCCCGCATCGAGGAGTTCAACGCCCTCGCCGGGCACGAGCAGGTCCACAAGGGCATGACCTCGCGCGACCTCACCGAGAACGTCGAGCAGCTCCAGGTCCGCCTCTCCCTCGAACTGGTCCGGGACCGCACGGTCGCCGTCCTGGCCCGGCTCGGCAGGCTGGCGGGCGAGTACGGCGAGCTGGTGATGGCGGGCCGCTCGCACAACGTCGCCGCCCAGGCCACCACCCTCGGCAAGCGCTTCGCCACCGCCGCCGACGAGCTGCTGGTGGCGTACGGCCGGGTCGAGGAACTGCTGGAGCGGTACCCGCTGCGCGGCATCAAGGGCCCGGTCGGCACCGCCCAGGACATGCTGGACCTGCTCGGCGGCGACGCGGCCAAGCTCGCCGAGCTGGAGGGCCGGATCGCCGGTCACCTCGGCTTCGGCCAGGCGTTCACCTCGGTGGGCCAGGTCTACCCGCGCTCGCTGGACTACGAGGTCGTCACCGCGCTGGTGCAGCTGGCCGCCGCTCCCTCCTCGCTGGCGAAGACCATCCGGCTGATGGCCGGCCACGAGCTGGTCACCGAGGGCTTCAAGCCCGGTCAGGTCGGCTCCTCGGCGATGCCGCACAAGATGAACACCCGCTCCTGCGAGCGCGTCAACGGCCTCATGGTCATCCTGCGCGGCTACGCCTCGATGACCGGCGAGCTGGCCGGCGACCAGTGGAACGAGGGGGACGTCTCCTGCTCGGTGGTCCGCCGGGTCGCGCTGCCCGACGCCTTCTTCGCGCTGGACGGCCTGCTGGAGACCTTCCTGACGGTGCTGGACGAGTTCGGCGCGTTCCCGGCCGTGGTCGCCCGCGAGCTCGACCGGTACCTGCCCTTCCTCGCCACCACCAAGGTCCTCATGGGCGCCGTCCGCGCGGGCGTCGGCCGGGAGATCGCCCACGAGGCGATCAAGGAGAACGCGGTCGCCTCCGCGCTGGCCATGCGCGAGCAGGGCGCGGAGCGCAACGAGCTGCTGGACAAGCTCGCCGCCGACCCCCGGCTGCCGCTCGACCGCGAGCAGCTGGCGGCCCTGATGGCCGACAAGCTCTCCTTCACGGGCGCCGCCGCCGACCAGGTCAACGCGGTGGTGACCGCCGTCGAGAAGGTCACCCGGCGCCACCCGGAGGCGGCCGGCTACGCGCCCGGCGCGATCCTGTGACCCCCGCGCCCGCCGGTCCGGCCGGTGCCCGCGCACCGCGAGGACCGGCGGGCGCCCGCCCCACCCCCGAGGAACTGGCCCACGTCCGTGTCCCGGACGTGGTGGGCCCGGGGCTGCGGGTGCTGTTCTGCGGGATCAACCCCGGTCTGCTCACCGCCGAGACGGGCCACCACTTCGCCCGCCCCGGCAACCGCTTCTGGCCGGTGCTGCACCGCTCGGGCTTCACCCCGCGCCGCTTCGCCCCGGCCGAGCAGCACCTCCTGCCGGAGCTGGGCCTCGGCATCACCAACGTGGTGGCCCGCCCCAGTGCGCGGGCCGACGAACTGACCGCCGAGGAGTACCGCGAGGGCGGCACCCTGCTGACCGCCAAGGTGGCGCGGCTGGCGCCGCGTTGGCTCGCGGTCGTCGGGATCACGGCGTACCGGGCGGCGTTCGGCGAGCGCCGCGCCGTGGTGGGCCCGCGGGAGCGGACGGTCGGGGGCGCCCGGGTCTGGGTGCTGCCCAACCCGAGCGGGCTCAACGCCCACTGGTCGGTGGAGGCGATGGCCGGGGAGTACGGGCGGCTGCGGGAAGCCGTGGACGCGTCCCCGGCCCGCTGACCGCCGGGCGGCTCACACCGAGGCCAGCACGGCGAACAGCGCGATCGTGGGCACCAGGAAGGCGACGGCCCCGGTCGTCAGGCCGACCAGGCACCGCCCCCGGGACCGCCGCTCCCCCTTGGCCAGGCCGACGGTGCCGTACACCACCGCGATGGCGCCGCTGATCAGGCCGAGGATCATGACGAAGGGGACCGCGGCGAAGCCGAGAGCGACGCCGAGCAGGCTGACGGGGCCGATCACCGCCGCCAGGCCGCCGTGGGCGAGGTCGGGCTCGGTCGCGGTGCTGGTCATGGCTGTGGGCTCCCCCTAGGGCGGGTCGACGGCGGTGGCGAGTGCCAGCAGGCGCAGGGGCTGCTCGGTCTCCCGCTCGGCGGTGCCGAGCGCGATCCAGCGGTCGGGGCGGCGCCAGAGCAGCACGTCCGGCACGGAGGCGCACAGCGAACGCCAGGGCTCCTCCACCACCTCGCCGGTGCCGGCGATCCGCGCCTCCTCGGCCCGGAGGAAGGCGCTCCAGAGGCTGACGTGCTCGGCGGGCCCCCAGCGCACCTCCAGCACCACCGCGAGGGCTTCCCGCAGCGCGGCGAACTCCTCGGCCACGGCGGCCCGTTCACCCGCCGGAGCACCCGAACGGGCCAGCAGGGCGAGGTGGAAGCCGGGCCCCGTACTCCCCTCGGGGGCGCTGCGGACGGAGCCCTCGTCCACGAAGGGCCGCGCGCACAGCTGCTCCAGGGTCGCCAGGTGCCGAGCGGTACTCATACGGTCCAGTAAACCGGTCGCCGCCGACAGCCGGACCACCGGCTCCCGGAGCGGCGCGGCCCCGCGCGCGGGCCGGGGACGGGAAAGTGGCACAGTGTCAGACTCCGCTTCCGCGGGGACGGCGCGTACCAGACCTCGCAGCCGGGGGCCCGGCACAGTACGATCCGGCCAACACGGGCACGAGCAGGGAGGACCAGCGGTGGGACGCATGACCGGCGGAGACCCCTCGCTGCTGCGCCGCATCAACTCGGCCGTGGTGCTGCACGCGCTGCGCGGTACGGAATGCGCCACGCTCACCGAGATCACCCGCGTCACCGGCCTGTCCCGGCCGACCGTCGAGGGGGTCGTGGAGGGGCAGATCGAGGCGGGTCTGGTCGTGGAGGTGGCGGCCGAGGAAGGCGCCGCACGGCGTCAGGGACGGCCCGCGCGGAGGTTCCGGTTCCGGGCGGAGGCCGGTTACCTGCTGGGGCTCGAGATCGGTTCGCACCGCGTGTCGGCGGTCCTCTCCGACCTCGACGGCCGGATTCTCGGCACCGCCCAGAAGGCCGTCCTCGCCTCCGCCCCCGCGGACGAGCGGCTGGAGCGGCTGCGGGCCACCGTCGCGGACCTGCTGCGCCGGACAGGTGTGTCGCGGCAGGGGGTCCGGGCGGTCGGTGTCGGCAGCCCGGGCATCGTGGAGGCCGACGGGACGGTCCGGCTGGGCACGGCGCTGCCCGAGTGGACGGGACTGGAGCTGGGGGAACGGCTGCGCCGGTCGTTCCGCTGCCCCGTGCTGGTCGAGAACGACGCCAACACGGCGGCCGTGGCGGAGCACTGGAAGGGCGCGGCGGCCGGTTCGGACGACGTGGTGTACGTGATGGCGGGGCTGAGCCCCGGCGCCGGTTCGCTGATCGGCGGCCGGCTGCACCGGGGGTTCGGCGGGGCGGCCGGCGAGATCGGCGCCCTGCACCTGCTGGGGCGCGGGGAGACCCCGGAGACCCTGCTGTCGACCAACGGCGAGCCGCTGCACCCGCTGGACGAGCAGGCGGTGGCCGCGGTCTTCGCCGACGCCCGCGACGGCGACGCCCAGGCCCAGGCGGCCCTGGACCGCTTCGTGCGGCGGCTGGTGCACGACGTGGCGGCGCTGGTGCTGGCGCTCGACCCGGAGGTGGTGGTGATCGGCGGCTGGGCGGCCGGACTGGACGGCGTACTGGAGCCGCTGCGCAAGGAGCTGGCGCGGTACTGCCTGCGGACTCCCCGGGTCGCGCTCTCCGTCCTCGGCGAGGCCGCGGTGGCCACCGGGGCGCTGCGGCTCGCGCTGGACCACGTCGAGGAGCAGCTGTTCGCGGTGGAGACCACGGTGACCGCCCGGCGCTGACCGGCGCACCCTGCGCCACACGGCGCACGGCCGCCGGGAGGAGTCCTGGCGGCCGTGGCGGGGAGCGGGGCGGGGTCAGGAGGCCTGGCGCTCCGGGGTGTGGTGGATCTCGACGCCGTCCGCGCCGAAGGTGAGGCGGCAGGTGTCGGCCCGGTAGGTGGCCAGGGAGACTGCGGCGGTGCCGCCGGCGCCGAAGTAGCGGGTGGTGACCACGAGGACGGGCGCACCGGGCAGCCGGTCCAGGGCGCGCGCGTCGTCGGCCCGGGCGGAGCCCAGTTCGACGGAGCGGTCCTGGCCCTCGAACTCCGTCCTGCGCAGTTCGCGCAGGACGGCGCGGGCCCGGGCGGGGCCGGCCGGGGCGTCTATGGCGGTGAGGTCCGGCACCGAGGAGGCCGGGATGTGGACCAGGTCGGCGGCGACGGGCTGGCCGCCGGTCACCCGGGTGCGGCGGACGATGTGGACCGGCTCGTCCTTGGCGATGCCGAGCAGCTCGGCGACGGCCGCGGGCGCCGTGGCACGGTCGCTCTCCTCGGCCTGCCAGGCGTCGCCCGGCGCGCCGGGCCAGCCCAGCTCGGCCGAGCCGACGGCCACGCCGACGCGTGGCGGCGCGACGGTGGTGCCGACGCCCCTGCGGCGCTGGAGGCGCCCTTCGAGCTCCAGCTGCTCCAGCGCCTGGCGGAGCGTGGCCCGCGCGACGCCGAAGCGCGCGGCGAGGTCGCGCTCGTTCGGCAGTACCTGGCCGACGGCGAACTCGGAGTCGAGTGCCTCACTGAGCACGGTCCTGAGGTGCCAGTACTTCGGCTCCGGCACCGATTCCAGCTGCGTGGTCCCCACCCTGATCCTCCGCAATCGCCTTGTCCCGGCGGTGTTTTCCGTGCCCTTGTTTATTAAAGGTTCCTTCACTAACCCTAGCGACGATAGGGGGCGCCGGAAACTTGGTCAAGACCAATCCTGCGGTGAACCCGGGGCGCCCCGGCACATTGCCGTACAGCGTTCACGCATCGTTCGTATGCGCCACACAGGGGGACGTACGCCGCACCACGCCGTTCACGCGACGGCCGCCCGGCGCGCGGCACGCGGGGCCGCCAGGGGCTACCGATCGGTAGGGCTTACTGACAAGCTGTCCAGCAGCACAGGCCAAGTCCAGCGCGGACCCCGCGCGTTCACGTCGAGGAGCTGCATGACCGCCACCGCCTCCTTCCGCATCGACACCCCCGCCGGTTCCCGCGAGGTGAGCGCCGTCCACGAACGCCACGGCTCCGGCGAGCCGGTGGTCCTGCTGCACGGCATAGGGCACCACCTCCAGGCGTGGGAGCCGGTCACCGGCATCCTCGCCGCCGAACGGGACGTCGTCGCCGTGGACCTGCCCGGCTTCGGCGCCTCCCCCGCCCTGCCGGACGGCGTCCCCTACGACCTGCCGACCGTCGCCCGGACCCTGGGCAAGCTCTGCGAGACGCTGGGGCTGGACCGCCCGCACGTGGTGGGCAACTCCCTGGGCGGCCTGCTCGCCCTGGAACTGGGCCGCCAGGGACTGGCGCGCACGGTCACGGCCCTCTCGCCGGCCGGCTTCTGGAGCGAGGGCGAACGCCGGTACGCCTTCGGCACGCTGCGCGCGATGCGGCAGGCGGCCCTGGCCATGCCGCTCCCGGTGGTCGAGCGGGCGGCCCGCACCGCCGCCGGGCGCGCCGCCCTCACCAGCACCATCTACGCCCGCCCGGCACGCCGCCCGGCGGCAGCCGTGGTCGCCGAGACGCTGGCGCTGCGCGACTGCACCGGCTTCGAACCGACCCTGGCGGCCGGCCGCGACGCCCTCTTCACCCACGATGTCCCGGACGTCCCGGTGACCGTCGCCTGGGGCAGCCGCGACCGCATCCTCCTGCGCCGCCAGGGGGTACGGGCCAAGCAGGTCATCCCCAAGGCCCGCCTGATCCGCCTCCCCGGCTGCGGACACGTCCCGATGAACGACGACCCGGCCCTGGTCGCCCGCGTCATCCTGGACGCCACCCGCTGAGGACACCGGGACGGGCCGGGGTGCGCGTCATCCCGGCCCGCCCGGGCCCGTCCGCCCTGGTCGGGGCAGATTGCCCCTTGCTGACGTCGACCACCCTCACCACGGAGTCCGGTGCCGAACGTCTCCTTGCGCCTCGCAGACCTTGCCGACAAGCCCACGGCCGAACGCCTGTGGCTGATGTTCCGACACGACATGTCGGAGCTGGAGGGCGACCTGCCCGACCCTGACGGTTCCTTCCGGGACGAATGGCTTCACCTGGCCTTCTCCGGACGCGATCGGGCACCGTATCTCCTGACGCGCGGTGACCGGCCCGTCGGGTTCGCGTTCGTCCGCGGTCTGCTCGGTCCGACGCGCGTGATGAACAGCTTCTTCGTGGTGCGCGGAGCACGACGGGCGGGGACCGGGACGCAGGCCGCTCGGGGCGTCGTGGCCCGGCATCCGGGGCCGTGGGAGATCGCGTTCCAGGATGCCAACGCGGGGGCGGTGCGGTTCTGGCGGCGCGTCGCCACGGAGATCGCCGGCGACGCCTGGACCGAGGAGCGCAGGCCGGTGCCGAACCGGCCGGACCTGGCACCCGACGTCTGGATCTCGTTCAGCACCACAGCCGGACCGAGCGACGTCCGCCCTGCCGACGACGGCGCGTAGGCGCTCGGCGGCGTCGCGGTGGCGGTCGGCCGGGGTGCGGGCGATCCCGGCGTCGGTCGAGGGGTCAGATCCAGCCCCTTCGGTCCTGGGGGCAGCCCCCGCCGAACGGCGGATGTTCACTGGGGGTTCGCGTCGGCGCCGCTCGTCCCACCCCGTACGGCAGCAGAGTGGCGCCCGGACACCTCGCCCCGGTACCGACGAGCAGGAGGCCCCATGAGCCCCGCCCCCGACCACCACTCCGCCGGCGCGGCGGGCTCCGCCCGAGTAGACCGGCGGCGGCTGCTCACCGGGTCGCTGGCGGCGACCGCAGCCCTCGCGCTGCCCGCGGCCGGCGCGGCCCCGGCCTTCGCCCGGTCGGGGCGTCCAGCCGCCCGCTGGGGTGTGCAGGCCGGTGACGTGGGGGCGGACGGGGGTCTGGTCTGGGTGCGGTCCGACCGGCCGGCCCGCATGGTGGTCGAGACCTCAGCCACCGAGTCGTTCCGCCACCCCCGGCGCTTCCAGGGGCCGTTGCTCGGGCCGGGCACCGACTTCACCGGCACCACCCGGCTGCGCGGACTCCCCTCCGGCCAGCAGATCCACTACCGGGTCCTGCTCGCCGACCCCGACGACCCGCGGCGCGGCGGCGAACCCGTCGCCGGCACCTTCCGTACCGCCTCGCCCCGCCGCCGCGACGTGCGGTTCACCTGGTCCGGGGACATCGCGGGACAGGGCTGGGGCATCAACCCGGAGCGGGGCGGCTACCGGGTCTTCGACGAGATGGCGGCGCTGGACCCGGACTTCTTCCTGTGCAGCGGGGACACCATCTACGCCGACAACCCGATCGAGCCGCAAGTGACCCTGGCGGACGGCCGGATCTGGCGGAACATCACCACCGAGGAGAAGGCGAAGGTCGCCGAGACGCTGGACGAGTTCCGGGGCAACTTCCGCTACAACCTGCTGGACGCGCCGCTGCGGCGGTTCAACGCGCGGGTGCCGTGGATCGTGCAGTGGGACGACCACGAGGTGCACAACAACTGGTACCCGGGCCAGCTCCTGGACGACGACCGCTACACCGAGAAGCGCGCCGACGTACTGGCCGCCCGGGCGCTGAGGGCCTTCGGCGAGTACTTCCCCGTCTCCACGCTGCCCGCCCGCACCGCCGACCGGGCGGGCCGGGTCTACCGGGTCCTGCGGCACGGCCCCCTGCTCGACGTCTTCGTGCTCGACATGCGAAGCCACCGGCGGCCCAACTCGCCCGGCCGGGAGGCCGACGACGCGGTGGGCATCCTCGGTGCCGAGCAGCTGGCCTGGCTCAAGCGGGAGCTGTCCCGCTCACGCGCGGTCTGGAAGGTGATCGCCTCGGACATGCCGCTCGGCCTGGTCGTCCTCGACGCCGACAAACACGTGGAGGCGGTGGCGCAGGGCGACCCGGGGGCGCCGCTGGGCCGGGAACTCCAGATCGCGGAGCTGCTGCGGCACATCAAGGACCGGCGGATCACCGGCACCCTCTGGCTCACCGCCGACGTGCACTACACCTCGGCCCAGCACTACCGGCCCGAGCGGGCCGCCTTCGGGGACTTCGCGCCGTTCTGGGAGTTCGTCACGGGCCCGCTGGCGGCCGGCGGCTTCCCGGCGGTCGGGCTGGACGGGACGTTCGGGCCCGAGCAGGTCTTCGTCCAGGCGCCCGACCGGGCCAACGTCTCCCCCGCCGAGTCCCCGCAGTACTTCGGCGCGGTCGACATCGACGCCGGGAGCGGGGAGCTGACCGTGCGGCTGCGCGCGGAGGGCGGCCGGACGCTGTTCCGCAAGACGCTCCAGCCGGGGCTGGTCGGCCAGTGAGCGGGCGCGGGCGGTGGGCGCAGTCCCGGCGAAAGGGACCTAAGCGCGCTTAACCAGTCGGTCACAACACGTTCGTGATCAGGCAACACCGCTCCTCCACAGTGGAGGCATGACGATGGAGACGACTGACACGACACCCGCGGCCGAGACGGGGACGGGAGCCGGGGCGGCCCCCGCGGCGGCCGCCGGGAGCGCGGCGCGGGGCCGCTCCCGCTGGGCCAGGCGCTCCGGCCGCCGCGCCCCGGCGCCCGGGACCCACCACTGGCGGCGGGACCTGGTGGAGCTGGCCGGCCTCTTCACAGCCGTCGCGGTGGCGGACGCCATCGCCAAGACCGTGGTGAACGGCCCCCGGGGTCCGGTGATGCTGCTCGCCTCGGCGGTGGCCCTGCTCGTCACGGCGGCGGTGCACTGCTGGTGGGCACGGCGCCATCCGCACGCCCCGCCCCCGGCGGATACCGGGCCCGCAGCGGGCACCGCCGGGGACCTGGACGCCGCCCCCGAGGGGGCGCCGGGCGCGACGACGCTGTGGCGGATGCGGACCACCGTGCGGGACGAGCCGGGCTCGCTGGCGCAGCTGTGCGGAGCCCTGGCCCAGCGGAAGGTCGACATCCTGAGCCTCCAGACGCATCCGCTGGCCGAGGGCACCGTCGACGAGTTCCTGCTGCGGGCGCCCGAGGGTCTGGCCGCCGCCACGCTGACCCGTACGGTCGCCGGGGCGGGCGGCAGCTCCACGTGGGTCGAGCGGGCCGACACCCACGACCTGGTCGACGCCCCGACGCGGGTCCTGGGCCTCGCCACCCGCACCGCGCTGGACCCGGCCGAACTGCCGCTGGCCCTGCGCCAGTTGCTGGGCCGCTGCACGATCCGGTCGGTGCCGGCGGCCCGGGCGGAGGCGGACGGGCAGGCGGTGCCGGTGGAGGGCGTACTCGACGGCACGGTGCTGCGGCTGCGTGCCCCGGGGGACGGGGTGGTCACCGTCGAGCGGCCTCATCTGGCGTTCACGCCGACCGAGTTCGCACGGGCGCGGGCGCTGGTGGAGCTGGACAGCCGGCTGGGCACGCGGCTGCCGCGGACCCGGCACGTGATGACGCTGGACCGGGGCGAGGAGGTGACGGTGCAGCGCGCCGACGCCGAGGACCTGGCCGAGGCCCGCGCCCTGCACGAGCGCTGCTCGCCCGAGACGCTGGCCAAGCGCTACCACGGCCCGGTCCGCGACGCCGACCGCTACCTGGACCACCTGCTGAGCCCTCGGTTCGGCCGGACGCTGGCCGCGCGGGACACCGAGGGCCGGATCGTGGCCCTCGGGCACCTGCTGTGGGACGGCGACGAGACGGAGATCGCGCTGCTGGTGGAGGACGCCTGGCAGCGCCGGGGCATCGGCGGCGAACTCCTCGGCCGGCTGGTCGCGATGGCCGTGGAGGCGGGCGGTGAGAGCGTCTACGCCGTGACGCAGGCGTCGAACACCGCGATGGTCGCCGCCATGCGCGGCCTGGGCCTCCCCCTCGACTACCAGATCGAGGAGGGCACCCTGGTGATCACCGCCCGCCTGGACGTCACTCCGGTGTGCTCCCGGCCCGCGTACGACCTGCGTCCCGGGAGTGCCCGTCCCGGGCGCTGACCGGCTCGCCCTCCCCGGCTCCGTTCCCGGCCTCCGTGCCGAGGGCGGAGTCGAGGTCGTTCCAGAGGTCGTCGGCGTCCTCCAGGCCGACCGAGAGGCGCAGCAGCCGGTCGCTGACGCCGTGGGCGTGGCGGTCGTGGGCGTCGACCACGCGGTGGCTGATGGAGGCGGGGTGCTGGATGAGGGTGTCGACGCTGCCGAGGCTGACGGCCGGGGTGATCAGCCGGACGCCGGCGACGACCTGGTGCGGGTCGCCCGCGGTCTCGAAGGCGATCATGGCGCCGCCGACGGCCGGGTAGTGGACGCGGGTGACGCGCGGGTCGGCGCGGAGCCGTTCGACCAGGGTGGCGGCGGTGGCGGAGGCGGCGCGCATCCGGACCGGCAGGGTGGCGAGACCCCGCAGCAGCAGGTAGCCGGCGAGCGGGTGCAGGACGCCGCCGGTGGTGAAGCGGACCTGGCGCAGGGTGCGGGCGAACTCCTCGTCGCAGGCGACGACGCCGCCGAGCACGTCGCCGTGGCCGCCGAGGTACTTGGTGGCGCTGTGCAGCACGATGCGGGCGCCCAAGCCGGCGGGCCGCTGGAGGACGGGGGTGGCGAAGGTGTTGTCGGCCAGCAGCGGCACGGTGCCGCAGGCGTGGGCGACGGCGCGCAGGTCGATCTCGGCGAGGGTGGGGTTGGCGGGGGTCTCGACGAGGACCAGGCCGGTGTCCGGGCGGATGGCGTCGGCGATGCCGGCCGGGTCGACCCAGGTGACCTCGGTGCCGAGCAGCCCGGTGTTCAGCAGGTGGTCGCTGCACCCGTACAGCGGGCGCACCGCGACGACGTGGCGCAGGCCGAGGGAGGCACGGGCCAGCAGGACGGCGGTGAGGGCGGCCATGCCGCTGGCGAAGGCGACGGCGGCCTCGGTCCCCTCCAGCCGGGCGAGGGCGGTCTCGAAGCGGCCGACGGTGGGGTTGCCGAGGCGGGCGTAGACGGGCGGGCCCTCCAGCTCGGCGCCGGTGGCGGCGAAGGCGTCGAGCCGGGCGGCCTCGGCACGGCTGTCGTGGGAGGGGTAGGTGGTGGAGAGGTCGAGCGGCGGCGCGTGCAGGCCGAGGGCGGCGAGGTCGTCGCGGCCCGCGTGGACGGCTTCCGTGGCCAGGGCCCGGGGTGCGGGCGGCGGCGTGGCGGGGGTGTGCGCGGCGTCGTTGGTCATGGGCCGAGGGTGCGGGGCCGTCCGGCGGTGGCGGCCAAGCCCCGTGCTACGTTCGCCGGATGACCGATTCTGTCGTACTGGACACGGTGGATCTGCGGATTCTGCGGCTGTTGCAGAACGACGCCCGGGCGACCTACCGCGAGCTGGCCGAGGCGACCGGGGTGGCCGCCTCCACCTGTCTGGACCGGGTGGCGCGGCTGCGCCGGTCCGGGGTGATCCTCGGGCACCGGCTGGAGCTGGACCCGGCGAAGCTGGGGCGCGGGCTCCAGGCGCTGCTGTCGGTGCAGGTGCGGCCGCACCGGCGGGAGCTGGTCGGGCCGTTCGTGGACCGCATCCGGGCACTGCCGGAGTCGCGGGCGGTCTTCCATCTGACGGGCCCGGACGACTACCTGGTCCACGTCGCGGTGGCGGACATGACCGATCTCCAGCGGCTGGTGCTGGACGAGTTCACCTCGCGGCGGGAGGTGGCGCGGGTGGAGACGCGGCTGATCTTCCAGCAGTGGGAGTGCGGGCCGATGCTGCCGCCCGGGACGGCCGGGACGGGAAGGTAGTGACGCCGGGGGCCCGGCCGTACGAGGATGGGCCCCATGTCAGAGTTGAAGAACCCGTTGCCCCGTCAGGTCGCCGACGCCTACGTCGACGACCTCATCGCCCTCGACCCGATCACCGGTACGTACCTCGGAGTGGCGGAGAGCTCCGGGAAGCTGCCCGACTTCTCCCCTGCCGGACGGCAGGCCGCGGCCGACCTGGCGACCGCGACGCTGGCCGCGCTGGACGAGGCGGAGCGACGCCCCGGCGGGGACAGCGAGGAGGAGCGGCGGTGCGCGCGGCTGCTGCGCGAGCGGCTCACCGCCGAGCTGGCCGTCCACGAGGCCGACGAGGACCTGCGGGCGGTCAGCAACATCCACTCCCCCGCGCACTCGGTCCGCGAGGTCTTCACGGTCACCCCGACCGGCACCGAGGAGGAGTGGGCCGCCGTGGCGGAGCGGCTGCGCGCCGTGCCCGCGACGCTGGAGGGGTACCGGCAGTCCCTGGAACTGGGCCTGGAGCGCAAGCTGTACGGCGGCCCGCGGCCGACGGCCACCTTCGTCGGTCAGCTCACCGAGTGGGCGGGCGAGGAGGGCCGGCCGGGCTGGTTCGAGACCTTCGCGGCGGACGGCCCCGAGGCGCTCCGCGCCGAGCTGGACGCGGCGGCGGCCGGGGCGAGCGCGGCCGTGGCGGCGCTGCGGGACTGGATGCGCGACGTGTACGCGCCGGCCGTCGAGGGGCAGCCCGACACGGTGGGCCGGGAGCGCTACCAGCGCTGGTCCCGCTACTTCAACGGCACCGACCTGGATCTGGACGAGGCGTACGCGTACGGCTGGTCGGAGTACCACCGGCTGCTCGGTGAGATGCGCGCCGAGGCGGAGAAGGTGCTGCCGGGCGCGGCGACGCCCTGGGAGGCGCTGAAGCACCTGGACGAGCACGGGGCGCACATCGAGGGCGTGGACGAGGTCCGCGACTGGCTCCAGAGCGTGATGGACGAGGCGATCGAGGCGCTGGACGGGACCCACTTCGAGCTGGCGGAGCGGGTGCGCCGGGTCGAGTCGCGGATCGCCCCGCCCGGCGGGGCCGCCGCGCCGTACTACACCGCCCCCTCCGAGGACTTCTCGCGGCCGGGCCGGACCTGGCTGCCGACCATGGGCGAGACCCGCTTCCCGGTCTACGACCTGGTGTCGACCTGGTACCACGAGGGTGTCCCGGGCCACCACCTCCAGCTGGCGCAGTGGACGCACGTGGCGGAGAGCCTCTCCCGCTACCAGGCGACGGTCGGCATGGTCAGCGCCAACTGCGAGGGCTGGGCGCTCTACGCGGAGCGGCTCATGGACGAGCTGGGCTTCCTCACCGACGCGGAGCGGCGGCTCGGGTACCTGGACGCGCAGATGATGCGGGCCGCGCGGGTCATCGTCGACATCGGCATGCACCTGGAGCTGTCCATTCCGGACGACTCGCCGTTCCACCCGGGCGAGCGGTGGACGCCGGAGCTGGCCCAGGAGTTCTTCGGCATGCACAGCGGCCGCCCGGCGGAGTTCGTGGAGAGCGAGCTGACCCGCTACCTCTCCATGCCCGGCCAGGCGATCGGCTACAAGCTGGGCGAGCGCGCCTGGCTGCTGGGCCGGGCCAACGCCCGCGAGGCCCACGGCGAGGCCTTCGACGCCAAGGCGTGGCACATGGCGGCGCTGTCGCTGGGGTCGCTGGGCCTGGACGACCTGGTGGACGAGTTGTCGAAGCTCTGACGCGTACGGGGCCGGGCGCTCGCGCCCGGCCCCGGGGCGCGCCGGCCCCGGTCAGCGCCGGAAGCCGCCCTCGGAGTCGATGACCTGGCCGGTGATCCACCCCGCCTCGTCGGTGGCGAGCCAGGAGAGCAGCCGGGCCGGGTCGTCGGGCATGCCCCACCGTCCGGCGGGGAAGAGCCCGGCGATGTGGTCGTACGCCTCGCCGGTGAGGTAACCGGTGTCAACCGGGCCGGGGTTGACCGTGTTGACGGTGACGCCGAGCGGGGCGAGCGTGGTGGCGAGGGAGCGGGTGGCGGAGGCCAGGGCGCCCTTCTGGAGGCTGTAGGCGATCTCCTCGGGCATGCCGCCGCCGTGGTCCTGGCCTGAGGTCATCATCAGGACGCGGCCGGGCGGGACGTCGCCGACGAGCGCGGCACGGTGCCGGGCGTACGCCTGGATCAGCAGGATCACCGAGCGGGTGTCGACCGCCCAGTGGGCGTCGAGGGCGCGGGCGTCGATCGCGTCGAGCGGGCCGTCGTCACCGCTGCGGGCGTGGTTGGCGACAAGGATGTCGAGCCGCCCGCCGAGGGCTTCCACGGCGTCGGCGAGGAGCTGGGCCGGGGCTTCGAGGCCAGCGAGGTCGGCGGGCCCGTGGGTGACCCGGGCGCCGGGCGCGGCCAGGGCTTCGCGTACGGATGCGGCGACGTCTGCGGGGTCGTCGGCGCCCCAGGGCTGGGCGGCGTCGTGCGGGACGTGGTGGTGGAGGTGGACGCTGGCGCCGTACGCGGCCAGCCTGCGCGCGACGGCATGGCCGATGCCGCTCCGCCGGCTGGCACCGGTGACGAGCGCGGTGCGGCCGCGCAGCGGCAGCGGGTCGCGGGCGAGGCCGGCGGGGACGGGTACGGGAAGTTCAGCCATGCCGCCATGGTCGCGGGCGGACCACCCTGGGTCCACGTGAATTTCCGGGCCCGGGGTGCCCAGGGGCTTCGGGGCGCCTCAGCAGCCGCAGTCGTCCGCCGCGCGGAGGGGTGCGGTCAGCGGGTCGGGGGCGGTGGTGCGCGGGCCGTCGGCGGTGTCGTAGGGGAATCCCTCGCGGACCCAGTACTCGAAGCCGCCGAGCATCTCCTTGACGCGGAAGCCCTGTTCGGCCAGGGCGAGGGCGGCGCGGGTGGCGCCGTCGCAGCCGGGGCCCCAGCAGTAGGTGACGACGGGGCGGGCCGGGTCGAGGAGTCGGCCGGCGAGGGCGGGGACGGAGGCGGTGGGCAGGTGGACGGCGCCGGGGACGTGGCCCTGGTCCCAGGCGGCGGTGGAGCGGGAGTCGACCAGGGTGAAGCCGGGGGCGCCGGTGGCGAGGTCGGCGGCGACGTCGGAGACGTCGGTGTGGCGGGCGAGGGCGGCGCGCAGGAGGGCCGCCGCCTCGGCGGGCGGGGCGGGCGGCACGGCGAGGACGGCGGAGAGGGAGTCCCCGGTGGCGGCCGGTGCGGGCGAGGTGGGCTGTGGGGCGGGGCTGAGCTGCTGGTTCATGAAGTCGAATCTAGATTCGGGCGGCCGCTCCCTGAAGGAGTGATCCCCGGCAATCCGGTTGATCCGCCGGGGATGCCGCTGCTAAGGATGCGCCATGACCGAGTTTTCCCCGGACGCCACCGACTGGCGCATCCTGGAGGCCCTCCAGCGGGACGGGCGGGCGAGTTTCGCCGAGCTGGCGCGGGCCGTGTCGATGTCGGCGAGCGCGGTGACCGAGCGGGTGCGGCGGCTGGAGGAGGCGGGGATCGTGCGCGGCTACACGGCCGTGGTCGATCCGGAGCGGCTCGGGTACGCCATCCTCGCCTTCGTCCGGCTGCGCTACCCGAACGGCAACTACAAGCCCTTCCACGACCTGGTGGCGGCCACCCCGCAGATCCTGGAGGCGCACCACGTGACCGGGGACGACTGCTTCCTGCTCAAGGTCGCGGCCCGTTCGATGCGCCACCTGGAGGAGGTGACGGGCCGGATCTCCGGACTCGGTTCGGTGACGACCAGCATCGTCTACTCCTCGCCGCTGGCCCGGCGGGCGATCGGCCCCTGACCCGTCAGCCGCCGGTGCCGTGGACCCGCAGCCGCGAGCCGTCCCGGCCCTTCACCACCTCCAGTTGGGCGTGGACGCGGCGGCGCAGGTCGGCGACGTGGCTGACGATGCCGACGCTGCGGTCCCGCTCGCGCAGCGTGTCCAGGACGTCGAGGACGTCGTCGAGGGTCTGGTCGTCGAGGCTGCCGAAGCCCTCGTCGATGAAGAGGGTGTCCAGCCGCACCCCGCCCGCCTCGTCGGTGACCACGTCGGCGAGGCCGAGGGCGAGGGCGAGGGAGGCGAAGAAGGTCTCGCCGCCGGAGAGCGTGGCGGTGTCCCGCTCGCGGCCGGTCCAGGCGTCCACGACGCGCAGCCCGAGCCCGGAACGGCCGCGTCCGGAGCGGTCGGCGGTGTGCACCAGGGTGTAGCGGCCGCCGGACATGCGGTGCAGCCGCACGGTCGCGGCCGCCGCCACCTGTTCGAGCCGGGCGGCCAGCACGTACGACTCCAGCCGCATCCGGCGTTCGTTCTCGGTGGAGGTCCCGGCGGCCAGCTGCGCCAGACGGGCCACCCGCTCGTACTGTGCGCGCAGCGGTCCCAGGCGCCGGGCCTCGGCGGTGGCCTGCCGGGAGAGCGTGTCGAGCGCGGCGGTGTCGCGGGCGGCCGCCTCGTCGGTGGCGGCGGCGGCACGCAGGCGCAGGTCGGCGCGGCGGGCCCGGTCGGTGGCCGCGTCCGGGTCGGCGGGCGGCAGCGCGGCGGCCTCGGCGGTGGCCGCCTCCGCGAGCGCGGACCGGACTTCGGCCTCCTCCAGCCGGCGGGCGTCGACGGCGTGCTGGAGTTCGCGGTGGCCCGCGTCGTCCAGGACGGCGGCGGCCGCCTGCTCCGGGGTGTCGAACCCGGCCCGGTAGGCGGCGTCGGCGAGGTGCGCGTCGGCCTCCTTGAGCCGGCCGGCGCTCTCCTCGGCGGCGCGGGACGCCTCGGCGGCCTCGGTGAGCAGCGCGGCCCGCTCCTCCAACTGGCGGGCGCGTTCGGCCACTCCGGCGGCGCCACCACGGGCCTGCGCCAACTCCTCTTCCAGGACGCCCTGTTCCCGTACCAGGCTGTCGCGGAGGGTGGCGCGGGCGGCGGCCCGGCGCTCGGCCGCGTGGCGCTCGGCGAGGCGGCGCTCGTGCTCCCGCCCGGCGGCGTCGAGCCGGTGCCGGACGGCGTGCAGCCCTTCGGCGGCCGCCCTCGCCCGCTCGTACTCCTCGGCGAGCTGCCTCGCCTCGGCCGCCAGCCCGGCGACCTCGGCGGTGGTGGCGGCGGCCGTCGCGGCGGCCAGCTCCTCCCGTACGACGCCCAGGGCGCGTTCGGCCTCGGCCCGTCCGGCGTCGCTCCGGCGGTAGGCGGCGTGCGCCGCGTCCTCGGCCCGCTGGTCGACATGGCCGGCGGCGCGGGTGGCCGGGCGCGGGTGGACGGTGGCGCCGCAGACCTCGCAGGGCTCGCCGTCGGTGAGGCGGTCGGCGAGTTCGGCGGCGATGTGGGCGAGCCGGGTCTCCTTCAGCTCCAGCCAGTGCCGTTGCGCGGCGGCCGCCTCCTCGCGGGCGGTGAGCGCGGCGGCGCGGGCCCGGTCGGCGTCGGCGGCCAGGGTGTCCCGGCGGCGGGCGGCGGCGAGCCGTTCGCGGGCGGGACCGAGGAGGGCGGCGAGCCGGTCGGCGTGGGCGGCGGCGTCGCGCGCCTCGGTCTCCTCGCGCTGGAGCGCGACGCGGGCGGTGTCCCAGCGCTCCAGCCAGTCGGCGGTCTCGGCCAGCAGCGTCTCGTCGGCCTGCTCCTCGCGGTCGACGCGGGCCAGTTCCCCGGTCAGCTCGGCGTGGCGCCGCTCGGCCCGGCGGGCGGAGGCGAGCGCGCCCAGCTCCTCGACGGCGGTGCGGGCGAGCGCGGCCAGCCGGGTGGCGGGGGCGGCGTGTTCGGCCGGGAGCGCGGCACGGGCCACCTCCTCGGCGCGGCGGGCCCGGGCGTGGGCCTGTTCGGCGGCGTTCCTGAGGTCGAGCGCTCCCTGCACGGCGGCGGCCTTGCGGGCGCGGGCGAGGCGGGTGAGTCGTTCCTCGTGGGCGTCGGCGGTGGCGGCCAGCCGCTCGCGGCGCGCGCGCAGTTGTCCGGCGCGCTGCTGGAGGCGGTGGAGTTCGCGGGCCTCGTCCAGGGCGCGGCGGGCGGCGGCCTGTTCCTGCTCGGCGGCGGTGAGGGCGAGGCGGGCGACGGTCCGGCGTTCGCGCAGGGTGGAGCGGGCGGTGGCGGCCCAGCCGAGCACCTCGGCGGCAAGGCCCGGCTCGCCCGGCTCCGCCTCGGGGACGGGTACGCCGGTGGCCTCCCCCGCGACCTGCCGCATCCGCTGGAGGGCGGCGAGCAGCACCCGGTCGCCCTCCTGGACGCGGTCGGCGGCGGCCCGGCGCAGCTCGGCGAGGTGCTGTTCGACGGCGGCGAACCGGCGGGTGTCGAAGAGCCGGCCCAGCAGCCGCCCCCGGGCCTCGGCGTCGGCGCGCAGGAACCGGGCGAAGTCCCCCTGCGGCAACAGGACGACCTGGCAGAACTGCTCCTTGCTCATGCCGAGCAGCTGGGTGATCTCCTCGCCGGTCTCCTGGTGGGAGCGGCTGAGGTCGCGCCAGGTGCCGGTCGCGGGGTCGTACTCGCGCAGCCAGGTCTGTGCCTTGTCGACCGTGGTGCCGGCGGCGCGCTTCTTGGGGCGCTCCCAGGCCGGCTGCCGGGTGACCTCCAGGCGGCGTCCGGCGACGGTGAGGTCGAGGACGACCTCGGCGCGGGCGTGGGGCGCGGCGTGGTCGCTGCGCAGCCCGGTGCCCTGGGCCCCGGTGGCGCGCTCGCCGGGCAGGGAGCCGTAGAGGGCGTAGCAGACGGCGTCCAGGACGGAGGTCTTGCCGGCGCCGGTCGGGCCGTGGAGGAGGAAGAGCCCGGCGGCGCTGAGCGCGTCGAAGTCGATCTCGTGGGCGCCGCCGAAGGGGCCGAAGGCGGTGATGCCCAGCCGGTGCAGCCTCATCGGTGGACCTCACCCAGGTGGTCGGCGGTGCGGACGGCGTCCAGGGCCTCGCGCAGCAGGGCGCGTTCGGCGGTGTCGGGGCCGACGCCGCCGCGTACGTGGCCGACGAAGTCCTCGGCGATCTGCCGGTCGTCGCGGCCGCTCAGCCGCCGGGCGTACGAATCGAGAGCCTCCTCCTCGCTCCGGTCGGGGGCGAAGACGAGGCTGAGGGTGTGCGGGAACCGCTCCTGGAGGCGGGCCATCGGGTCGGCGGGCCGCACGGCGTCGGTGAGCGTCACCTCCACCCAGGCGTCCGCGTGCCCGGCGAGGCTCTCGTCGGCGAGCAGTTCCTCCAGGGTGCCCCGCAGCCGGGCGAGCGGGCGCGGCACAGGGCAGTCCAGCCGCGCGGCGCTCACCTCTCCTTCGGCGTCCAGGTCGACGAGCCACATGCTCTTGCGGTGGTCCGCCTCGGAGAAGGAGTACGGCAGCGGGGAGCCGGCGTAGCGGATGCGCGGGGTGAGGGTCTGGCAGCCGTGGAGGTGGCCGAGGGCGGCGTAGTCGACGCCGTCGAAGACGTCCAGGGGGACGGCGGCGACCCCGCCGACGGTGATGTCCCGCTCGCTGTCGCTGACGGCGGCGCCGGTCACGAAGGCGTGGGCGAGGACGACGGAACGGGTGCCCGGCGCGCGCCCGGCGAGGTCGGCGCGGACCTGGTCCATGGCGGCGCGCAGCACGGCCTCGTGGCCGGCCCGCTCGACCCCGAGCACGTCCTTGACCAGGGCCGGTTCGAGGTACGGCAGTCCGTAGAAGGCGACGTCGCCGTGGCGGTCGGCCAGGACGACGGGCTCGCCGCAGGCGGCGGGCGAGGTCCGCAGGTGGATGCCGGCGCGGTCGATGAGCCCGGCGCCCACACCGAGGCGGCGGGCGGAGTCGTGGTTGCCGGAGATCATTACGGTGGGGATGCCGGCCTCGGCGAGCTGGTGGAGGGCGGAGTCGAAGAGTTCGACGGCGGCGAGCGGCGGGACCGCCCGGTCGTAGACGTCCCCCGCGACCGCCACCACGTCGGCCTCCCGCTCGCGGGCGGTCTCGACGAGGTGGCTGATGAAGCCGGCCTGCGCGCCGAGCATGCTCACCCGGTGGAAGGAGCGCCCGAGATGCCAGTCCGAGGTGTGCAGAATCCTCACCACACCCCACCGCCCCACATGGCCACCCGCACCCTGCCTCCCGACCCGTCCCGCCCACACCGGCCCGACACCGGCACGCACCACGCTAACGCCGGCCACCGACAACCCGGTCACGGGCCCGGGCGGAATGCCCGGTTCCGGTGAGTCTGGATCGACTGATCCGGCGGGGCGGCTACGGGCCCGAGAGGACCATCGCGGCCACGACCACTCCCAGCAGCCCCGCGTAGGCCCAGGCGTGGACGCGGTCCGGGACGCGGGGCGGGTGGCGGCGCAGCAGGGCGATGACGGGCAGGGCGCCGAGGAGCAGGGCCGTGGCGGCCCGGAGGTCGACGAGGCCGGCCAGGGCGCCGTCCGCGACGGCGGGGGCGGGAGTGGTGGCGGAGGCGAGGGCGAGGTGGAGGGCGGCGGCGGGGAGGGAGAGGGCCAGGGTGAGGGGGTTGGCGAGGGCGGCGGCGACGCGCATCGGGTGGCCGGCCCGTCGCATGGCGGGGACGGTCATGACGCTGCCGCCCACGCCGAGGAAGGCGGCGACCGCTCCCACGGGCGCGCCGACGAGGGCCGGGAGGGGGCGGGGCGGCACGGACGCGTCGGCCTGTCCGCGTGGGCGCAGGAAGCCAGGCCGCAGGAGGACGTCGGCGAGGGTGACGGCGGTGTAGGCGACGAACGCCCAGTGGGTGAGGGCGGCCGGGGCGAGGCGGGTCGCGAGGGCGCCGGCCGCGCCGCCGGCGGCCAGCAGGAGGAGGAGCGGGCCGCCGCCCCGGAGCGTGGCGAGGGTCCGGCGCGGGGTGACGGCGGTGGCGAAACCGGCGTTCACCACCATCACCACCACCGAGGTGGCCACCGCCACCCGCGTCGCGTCCCCGCCCAGCGCGGAGTCGGCCCACACCACGACCGGCACGGTGACGAACCCCCCGCCGAAGCCGAAGAGCACCGTGGTCGTTCCCGTCAGCAGCCCGACACCGAGCAGCACCAGCAGATCCATGGCCCCCACCTCACCAACCACCCGGGGGCGCCCGCATGCGATGCCCGGCACGATTCCTTCGCGACCCGGCCAGGGGCGCGGGTACGGTGACCCGGTGCGGAACATCCCCCTGGACGAGGTGGACCACGTCGAGCGGGCCGTCCTGCCGATCGGCACCGACTATCCGCCCGGGCACCTGCTGGACTGGCACGAGCACCGGCGGGCGCAGTTCCTCTACGGCGCCACCGGCGTCATGGTCGTCGACACCGCCGACGGCTCCTGGACCGTCCCGCCCGAACGGGCCGTCCTCATCCCGGCGGCCACCCGGCACCGGGTGCGGATGCTGGGGGTGAGCACCCGCAGCCTGTACGTCGAACCGGACGCCGTCCCCTGGTGGCCCGCCTCCTGCACGGTGGTCGAGGTCTCCCCGCTGCTGCGGGAACTCCTCGCGGTGGCGGTCGGTTTCGAGGCCGGCTACAGCCTGTCGGGGCGGGAGGGCGCCGTCGCCACCCTGATCCTGCACGAGATCGACGCCGGCTCGCCGCTCCCCTTCCACCTGCGGGTCCCCGCCTCCGCCGATCTCGCCCGGCTCTGCCACGCCTACCTCGCGGCTCCCGACGCCGGCGCCACCAACGCCGCCTGGGCGGCCCGGGTGGCGATGAGCGAACGCGCCTTCACCCGGCGGTTCCGCGCCGAGACCGGGGACAGCCCCGCCGTCTGGCGCCGGCGGGCCCGCCTGCTGGCGGCCGTACCGCTGCTGCGCCAACGGTCGGTCACCGAGGTGTCGGGCCGCGCGGGCTACGCCTCGCCCGCCGCGTTCACCGCGGCCTTCACCCGGAGCTTCGGCATGCCGCCGTCCCGGTTCGCGGGGCCCGCGAACCGCTCCTGACCCGCCATGTGATCACCGTCACGCGGGAGTAGCGGTCCGGCTGTCGCCCGAACGCCCCTCGGCGGGCGTATGCCCCGTGAAGCAAGAGACCCGGGAGAGCACGTTGACCGTCGAGGAGTTCGAGGATTTCTACGCCCAGAAGGCGGCCGCCCTCACCGGCCAGTTGTACGTCATGCTCGGTGACCTCCAGGAGGCGCAGGACGTCGTGCAGGAGGCCTTCGTCAAAGGCTGGTCCCGCCGCAGGCAACTGGACCGCGACGGCCACCCCGAGGCATGGATACGGACGGTCGCCTGGCGGCTGGCGGTCAGCCGCTGGCGCGGGCACCGCCGGACGGCCGACGCCTGGCGGCGCCGGGGCGCGCCGCCGGGCCAGGTGCCGGAGCCAGGACCGGAACAGGTGGTGCTGGTCGACGCCCTGCGGGAACTGCCCGCCCAGCAGCGGCGCACCCTGACGCTGCACTACCTCTGCGACCTGACCGTCGAGCAGATCGCCCACGAGGCGGGGCTCTCCCCCAGCACCGTCAAGACGCACCTGGCGCGCGGGCGGACCGCGCTCGCCCGCCACCTGCGCGACGTCCACTTCGAGGAGGGCCCCGTTGTCTGACACCCCGGACCCCTTGCGGTCCCTGTTCCATCAGGCCGGGCAGGACGGCGTGCGCCGGGCCCGGCCCGCTCCGGTGGCGTACGTCGCCGAGCGCGGCCGGCGGACGCACCGGCGCCGGCTCGCGGTGGCGGTGGCCGGCCTCTGCCTGGTGGCCGGCACCGGCGGCGCCGCCGCGCTCACCCTGCTGCCCCAGGCCCCGGCGCCCGCGCCGCCCGCCGTCGTCCCGTCCCCGGCCCCGCCCGTTCCCCTGCCGCAGGACCGGAGCCCGTCGCAGGGGCCCACGGAGGGGCCTTCGCCCGGGTGGACCTCTCCGCCCCCGACCACCGACGGCTCCACCCCTCCCGACGCTCCCACGACCCGGCCGCCGACGCCGACCCGTACCACTCCGGGCGCTGCCTGATGTCCCTGATGACCCTCGGCCCCGCCCCGGCGACACGCGAGCACGCACCCGCGCCCGAGCCCGCGTCCCCCGGGTGGGCCGCACGGTGCCGCCGGCGCGCCGCCCGTCTGCTGGACCGCGGCGACCGCGAGGCGCTCTGGCTCTACCTGCTGACCCGGATCTCGCTGTGGGGGACGGCCTACTGCACCCGCCTGCTCTTCCCGGACCGCCCCGGGGCGCGCGAACCGGCCCCGCTCCTGACCGCGTTCGAGCGGTGGGACTGGCACCACTACCTGCACATCGCCCGCGACGGCTACTTCCCCGGACCGATGGGGAGCGGCGCCACGTACGGGGACAACCGGGAGGCGTTCTTCCCCGGCTTCCCGATGCTGCTGCGCGCGGTGCACACCGTCGTTCCGCACTGGACCGCGGCGGGGCTGCTGATCTCGCTGGTGGCCGGGGCGGTGGCCGTGGTGGCGCTGGGGCGTACCGCGCGCTGGTACACCGCCCACGCGGAGGCCGGGCGGCGCACGGTGCTCTTCTTCCTGGTGTCGCCGTGCGCGGTCTTCCTGGTCGCGGGCTACACCGAGGCGCTCTTCCTCGCGCTCGCCCTCCCCGCCTGGCTGGCGGCCTTGCGGCACCACTGGGCGCTCGCCGCCCTGCTGACCGCGCTGGCGACCACCGTGCGCGTCAGCGGCCTCTTCCTGGCCGCCGCCCTCGCCGTCCACCTCGTGGCCGCCACCCGCGCCGGCGGGCGGCTGCGCGCCCTGCCCTGGCTGGCGCTGCCGGCCGCCCCCCTCCTGCTGTACGGCGGGTACCTGGCGGCGCACACCGGCGACTGGACGGCGTGGAAGCACGCCCAGGAACGCGGCTGGTACCGGACCTTCCACCTGCCCTGGGACGCCTGGTCGGCCACCTGGGAGGCGGCCTTCGGCGACCGCCACCCCACCGGGTACGCCCTCATGTTCCAGGCCGAACTGCTGGCCATGGTGGTGGGGATCGTCCTCCTCTGCGTCCTCGCGCGGCGGCGCCTGTGGCCCGAGGCCGCCTACCTCGGCCTCACCCTGGCGGCCCTCGGCACCTCGTACTGGTACATGTCCCTGCCCCGGTCCACCCTCCTGTGGTGGCCGCTGTGGGTCGGGCTGGCCGCCCTGAGCCTGCGCAGACCCCGGGTGAAGGCGGTCTACCTCTGCCTGGCCGGGCCGCTGACGACGATCCTCGCGGTCACCTTCCTCTCCGGGCGGTGGGCGGGGTAGCGGCGCGCCCTCACCCGATCGGCCGCTCCCCCGCGTTGCGCCGCCCGCCCCGGCTGCCCAGCCTGAAGCCATGGCTCCTTCGCACACCACCGGTCCCGGCAGCACCGTCGTCGTCTACGGGGAACCGGACCACCGGCACCGGCTCACGGTCCACCTCGACCTGCGCTGCCCGTTCTGCAAGCGGATGGAGAACGGGCTGGGCACGGTCATGACCGACGCCGCCGACCAGGGGCGGTTCACCCTGCACTACCGGTTCGCGACGGTCATCGACGACGGGGTGGGCGGCAGCGGCTCGCTCACCGGGCTGAGCGCGCTCGGCGCGGCCGCCGACGAGGGGCAGCGGCAGTTCGCCCAGTACCTGCACGTGCTCTTCGCCGAGCAGCCGGCCGAGGAGGTGGACGCCTTCGCCGACACCGGCACCCTGCTCACCCTGGCCGGGGAGGTGGACGGGCTGCGCGGCGGGGAGTTCGACCGCAAGGTCCGCGAGGGCACGTACCTGCCGTGGGCCCGGGAGGTCTCGGCGGCGTTCGAGGCCAGCGGTGTGCAGGGCACCCCGACGGTCCTGCTCGACGGCACGCCGCTGCCGGTCATCAACCCGATGGGGTACGCCGTCAGCCCGGAGGCGTTCCTCGCCGAGCTGCCCCGGGTGTGAGGGCCGGGCGCGCTCAGGCGTCGCCGTACGCCTCGCCGCCGGCCCGGAACTCCGCCTCACCCGCGGTGGCGTCCGCGAGCCAGCCGCGGAAGGCCTCGACCTCGGCGTCGGGCAGTCCGATGTCGAGGGTGACGCGTTCGCCGTAGTGGACGTCCCGGATGGTGCGTCCGGCGGCCCGCAGGTCGTTCTGGAGGCGTCCGGCGCGCTCGTGGCCGACGGTGACCGAGGCGAGCCGGAACCGGCGCCGGGTCCGGGTGCCGAGCGCGTCCAGGGCCTCGCCGACGCTGCCGCCGTAGGCGCGGATGAGGCCGCCGGCGCCGAGCTTGACCCCGCCGTAGTAGCGGGTGACGACGGCGACGGCGTACCGGATGTCGCGCCGCAGCAGCATCTGGAGCATGGGGACGCCGGCCGTGCCGCCCGGTTCGCCGTCGTCGGCGGCCTTCTGCACGGAGGCGTCGGCGCCGATGACGTAGGCGTAGCAGTTGTGGGTGGCGTCGGCGTGGGCGCGGCGGACGCGGGCGATCACCGCCTGGGCCTCCTCCTCGGTGGCCGCCGGGGCCAGGGTGCACAGGAAACGCGAACGGTTGATCTCGGTCTCGTGCACGCCCTCACGGGCCACGGTGCGGTACTCGTCCTGCATCGGGCCAGCCTATGCGGCACCCTGGACGGGCCGCAGGGCGGGGAATGGCACCGCCGCGCGCGGGGTTGCCCGGACAGGCCGCGTGCCGGCGGCCGTCGTACGAACCGAGGAGAGCCTCATGCCGGAGCCTTACGGAGACAGCGAGACCGTCCGCCGCGTCCTGCGGGAGAGCGGCGACACCTGGGCGGTCGTCGGCCTCTCCGCCAACGAGGAGCGCGCCGCGTACGGCGTGGCCCGGGTGCTCCAGCGGTACGGCAAGCGGATCGTGCCGGTGCACCCGAAGGCCGAGACGGTCCACGGTGAGCGGGGGTACCCGTCGCTGGACGCGGTGCCCTTCCCGGTCGACGTGGTGGACGTCTTCGTCAACTCCGCCCTCGCCGGGGAGGTCGCCGACCAGGCGGTGGCGGCCGGCGCGAAGGCGGTCTGGTTCCAGCTCGGCGTCGTCGACGAGGCCGCCTACGAGCGCACCCGGGCGGCGGGCCTGGACATGGTCATGGACCGGTGCCCGGCTATCGAGATCCCGGCGCTGGGCTGAGGCTCAGCGCACCCCCGGCACCGACACCGCCATGGTGAACTCCGCCGCCTCCCCGTCCTCGTTGCGGTAGGCGTGCGGGGCGTCGGCGGCGAAGGCGACGCTGGAGCCGGCCGGGACCCGGTGGGAGGCGCCGTCGACGGTCAGGGTGAGGGTGCCGGCGGTGACGTGCAGGATCTCCCAGGTGCCCTGGGGGTGCGGGTCGGAGCTGTTGCCCTCGCCGGGCATGAGCCGCCACTCCCAGAGTTCGAGCGGGCCGGGTGCCTCGGCGCCGGCGAGGAGGCGGCCGTGGCTGCCGCCGGTGGTGTCCCAGACGGTCGCGGTCGCCTCGGGCGCGACGACCCGTACGCGCGGCCCGCGTTCGTAGTCGAGGAGGCTGGTGACGCTGACGCCGAGGGCGTCGCCGATCTTGACGACGGTGGCGATGCTCGGGTTGGTGCGGGCCTGCTCGATCTGGATCAGCATGCCCCGGCTCACCCCGGAGCGGGTGGCCAGCGCGTCGAGGGTGAAGCCGCGCTCGGCGCGCCAGTGTCTGACGTTGCGGGCGAGCGACCGGGTCAGCAGATCGAGATCCGACACATTCCGTCCAGGCAGGGAGAGGCGAGGCGGTCAATCTACTGCACCAGGTGGCGCCGGCCCGGGGTGCGCGGACGGCTCGGGCGGCGCCCTCAGCCGCTGCTCTCCGCCTCCCAGGCGGCCAGCGCCCGCAGCTGACCAGGGGTCACGTCCTCGGGGAGCGGCACGGGAGGCGGGGTGCGCAGCGGCGGCTGCCAGCCCTCCTCCTCGGTCCAGCGGCGGACCACCCGGGCCGGGGCGCCGGCGACCACCGCGTGGTCGGGGACGGTGCCGCGCACCACGGAGCCCGCGCCCACCACGACGTTCCGGCCGATCCGGGCGCCCGGCAGGATCACGGCGCCGGTCCCTATCCAGCAGCCGGGGCCTATCGACACCGGGTCGGTGCGGGGCCACTGGCGGCCGATGGGCTCGTGCGGGTCGTCGTAGCTGTGGTTGGTGGAGGTCACGTAGACGTACGGGCCGAAGTAGCAGTTGTCGCCGATGGTGACGGTGGTGTCGGCGATGACGTGGCTGCCCCGGCCGAGGACGACGCCGTCGCCGATGTGCAGGATCGGGTCGGGGCCGAGGTCGAGGTCGGGCATGAGTCCGGCGGTGAGGGTGACCTGTTCGGCGATGATGCAGAAGGCGCCGACGCGTATCCAGGGCTCGCCGAAGATGGTGCCCTGCGGGTAGGCGATGCGGGTGCCGTCGCCGAGCGCGCCGAACCGCAGCCGCCCCGGGTGCTCGGCGGTGACGGTGCCCGCCTGGCGCACCCAGCGGCGGCCGGTCTGCACGGCGGCGTGCGCGAGGCGGGCGCCGCCGCGCGCGAGGCCGCGGGTGAGCGGGGTCAGGGGGTTCTTCGGCACCCGGCCACCGTACTCACCGGTAGGGCCGCCGGTACCCGCCCGGACCTGTGATCTTCACCCCAGCCCCGCCCCGCCCGGCCCGGCCCGCCGTTCACTCCCCGGCGACGGCCTTCCCGTGGGCCTCGGCGAGGGCGCGGTAGCCGTCGGCGTTGAAGCGGATGCCCTCGCGCTCCTCCTCGGTCAGTTCGCGGCGGACCTTGGCGGGCACCCCGGCGACCAGCGAGCCGGGCGGCACCCGCATCCCCTGCGGGACGAGGGCTTGGGCCGCGATGAGCGAACCGGCGCCGATGTGGGCGCCGTTGAGGACGGTGGCGCCCATGCCCACGAGGACGTCGTCCTCGATGACGCAGCCGTGCAGCACGGCGTTGTGGCCCACGGAGACGCCGGTGCCGATGGTGACGGTGAAGCCGGGGTCGACGTGGACGGTGGCGTTGTCCTGGATGTTGCTGCCGGCGCCCAGCCTGACGGGCCCGCAGTCGGCGCGCAGCACGGCGTTGTACCAGAGGCTGGAGCCCTCGGCCATGACGACGTCCCCGATCACGACGGAGCCCGGTGCCGTGAAGGCCCCCGGGTCGATCTCCGGTTCCTTGCCGCCGATCGCGAGGACCGTGGTCCCGTCCGCCATGCCGCCTCCATCACTTGGTACGCCGTGACGCGCCTCGCGCCGGGAGCACCGTACGCGACCGCCCTGCTCACTCCGTGGCCAGGGCCGGGGAGCCGGGCAGGGCCGCGGCGGCCTTCTGCGCGCGGCGCTTGAGGACGAGGGTGGTGGTGACGCCGATGACCACGGCGAGGACCAGGCCCAGCCAGGAGAACCGCTTGAGCCACGCCTCGGCGACGATCCCCAGCGAGTAGATGACGGCGGTGGTGCCGCCCGCCCAGACGATGCCGCCGGTGACGTTGGCGATCAGGAACTTCCAGTACGGCATGCGCAGGACGCCGGCGAGGGGGCCCGCGAAGATCCGCAGCAGGGCGACGAAGCGGCCGAAGAAGACGGCCCACATGCCCCACTTCTGGAAGGAGCGTTCGGCCAGGGCGATGTTGGCCTCGCCGAAGTGGCGGGGGAACCTGCGGCCGAGCCGGGCCAGCAGCGGGCGGCCGCCCTTGCGGCCGATGGCGTACCCGATCGAGTCGCCGATGATCGCGCCGGCCGAGGCGCAGGCGCCCAGGACGTAGGGGTTGATGTCGCCGTGCTGGGAGGCGAGCAGGGCGGAGGAGACGAGGACGATCTCGCCGGGCAGCGGGATGCCGAGGCTCTCCAGGCCGATGACCACGCCGACGAGGGCGTAGACGCTGACGGCCGGGACGGTCTCCAGCCACTCCTGCACGTGCACAGTCGGTTCCTCCCGCATCGCGCCGGACCCGCGGATTCCGGGCACGAACGCGCGCAGCCTACTGGACCGCGAGGGGCCGGACGCCGCGGCCGCCGGGGTGTCCGGGCCGGTGGGAGGGGGTGGGGCGGGCTCCCCGGCGCCACTGCCGGGGAGCCGGGGGTGCCGGGCCGGTCAGCTGTTGGGGCGAAGGGTCCAGACCACGGTCATCTCGCCGGTGACGGCGCCGTCCTCGCGGGTGATCTCGACGTGGACCGGGAACTCCGGGCGGGTGCCCGCGTCGAGTTCGGCGACCACCTCGGGGGCCGGGCGGCCGAGGACGGCGGTGGCGGTGACCGGGCCGAGGGCGAGCTTGCGGTAGCGGATGTCGGCGCTGGCGGCGAGGGGCACGGCGCGGGTCAGCTGGTCGCCGAAGGCGGCGAGGACGATGGCCCCGCTGGCCGACTCGGCGAGCGTGAACATGGCTCCGGCGTGCGGACCGCCGACGTGGTTGTGGTACGCGGCCTGGTCGGGGAGGTGGGCCACGGCCCGCTCGGCGGTGACCTCGCCGAAAGTGAGGTCGAGGGTCCGCACCATGGGGACCGTGGCGGCGAGCATCTCGCCGATGGACATCCGTTCTGCGCTCATGGGCCGGATGTTACCCACGGGTAGCGAGAGTTGGCCATGGTTTCCCGGCGGCGGTCGTGACGGAGTCGGGACAGCACGGGCGTGGCAGCGACCCTCCCGCGGCCTCTATGGTTACTGGCCATGTGGCCAGGACAGCAGCCGCCCGGGGGCGAGCAGAACCCGCAGGACCAGAACCAGAATCCGAACGCGGGAGGAACTCCGCAGCAGGGTCAGAATCCACCCGTTCCGGGCGGCACGCCCGCGCCGGGGCCCAACCCGTACCAGCAGCCGGGGTACCAGCAGCCGAACCCCTATCAGCAGCCGGGGTACCAGCAGACGCCGTATCAGACGCAGCCGGGCCAGCCCGGTCAGCCCGGCCAGTGGGGCGCGCAGACCGTGCCCATGGGGGCCTCCAAGCCGCCCGGGGACGACCGGAAGAAGACCACGATCGTGGCCATCGTCGCGGCGACCGCGGTCGTGGTGGCGACGGCGGTCACCGGCTTCCTGGTGTTCGGCGGGGACGACGGCAAGAAGGACGAGGCCGACGGCAAGCCCACCCCGGCCGCCTCCGCCGGGAAGTCGGGTGAGCCGGCCGAGAAGGAGCCGAGCGAGAAGCCCGAGAACCCGCGTGACGGCAGCAACGGCGAGCAGCCCACCATCGCCGGGTGGACGGCGGTGGTCAATCCGCGCTTCGGCACCGTCTTCGACGTGCCCGAGGGCTGGGAGCTGCGCTCCACCGACACCAGCATCGGCTTCGAGTGGGAGAACGAGGACGGCGAGTGGGACCGCACCACGGTCACCGCCCCCGCCGAGCTGAAGCCCAAGTGGTGCACCGACGACCCGGACAAGGACGGCTCCACCAGCGACACCTCGCTGGCGACCGCCGGCACCCGCGGGGAGAACGGCGCCAAGGACACCGACGAGGCCGCCGTGACCCGGGTCCCGTGGTGGATCTTCGGCGGCTACACCGAGCCCGACAAGAAGAGCGTCAAGCAGGGCAAGCCCAAGCCGTACACCACCAAGTCCGGGCTCAAGGGCAGCGTCATCACCGCGCACTCCGAGAACACGCCGCAGAAGGGGAAGTGCGCGAGCGACGGCAAGGCCATCACCTTCGCCTTCCAGAACGGCGCCGGCGACTTCGTCACCTGGAACCTCTACGGTGCCAAGGGCGTCAAGGACGAACTCGCCGAGGACACCATCCAGAAGATCCTGAGCACCGTGCGGCTCACCAAGGAGGAGCCGACGGGCTGAGCCACGCCCTCGGGGCCCCCGGGTGGCCGGCACCGGCCCCGCCACCCGGGCACGCTCCGATAACCGTTTGGCCACATCGGGGCCCGGCAGGCAGAGTCGAGCGGTGAGCACCGCATCCCCCACCCCGCCGCGCCCCTCGGCAGCGCGCCTGCTGCCCCGGATGCCCGACTGGGCGAGCCGCAACTTCACGCTGCTGACCTCGGCCGCCTTCATCACCTCGCTGGGCAGCCACGGCGCGCTGATCGCCGCCGCCTTCGCCGTCCTGGAGCACGGCGGTGACGCGGGCGACGTCGGTCTGGTGGCCGCCGCCAGGACCGTCCCGCTGATCCTGTTCCTGCTGATCGGCGGCGCGGTCGCGGACCGGCTGCCGCGCCACCGGGTGATGGTCACCGCCAACCTCCTCAACTGTCTCTCCCAGGCCGCCTTCGCCGTGCTGGTCCTGGCGGGCTCGCCGCTCCTGTGGCAGATGATGCTGCTCGCCGCGCTCGGCGGCACCGGGCAGGCGTTCTTCTCCCCCGCCGCCGAGGGCATGCTGCTGGCCACCGTCGACCGGAAGCACGCCTCGAAGGGGTTCGCGGTCTTCCGGCTGACCATGAACGGCGCCACCATCGGCGGGGCCGCGCTCGGCGGCGCGATGGTCGCCGTGATCGGCCCCGGCTGGGTGCTCGCGGTGGACGCCGCCGCCTTCGCCGTCTCGGCCGGGCTGCGGGCCCTGCTCGACCTCAGCGGCATGCCGCGCCGGGCGCAGGGCGGCAGCCTCCTCGCCGACCTGCGGGACGGATGGCACGAGGCGCTGGCCCGGCCGTGGTTCTGGAGCATCGTCGCCCAGTTCTCCGTGGTGGTCGCCGTGGTCGGCGCCGCCGAGTCGGTCTACGGACCGCTGGTCGCCCGGGACCATCTCGGCGGGCCCGCGCCCTGGGGGTTCGCCCTCGCGGCCTTCGGGGTGGGCACCGTGGTGGGCGCGGTCCTCATGATGCGCTGGCAGCCCAGACGGCTGCTGCTGGCCGGCACCCTGAGCGTCTTCGCCCTCGCCCTGCCCTCGGCGGCGCTCGCCGTCCCCCTCCCGGCTCTCGGCCTGGCGGGGGTGATGTTCGTCAGCGGCGTGGCCATCGAACTCTTCGGCGTCGCCTGGATCACCACGATGCACCAGGAGATCCCGGAGGAGAAGTTCTCCCGGATGTCCGCCTACGACTGGCTGGGCTCGATCGGCATGGTGCCGCTGGCGACCGCGCTGGCGGGCCCCGCCGAGTCGGCCTTCGGCCGGAGCAACGCGCTCTGGGGCGGGGCGGTCCTCATCGTGCTGGTCACCGCCGCCGTGCTCTTCGTCCCGGAGGTACGGACCATGACGCGCCGACCGCCGGAGGCGGAGCACAACGCCGGGGAGGGCGAGGCTGCCCCCGAGGCCGTACCGGTGCCGGGCGTCGACACCGTTTCCGGTCCCGGGGCCGGCGCGGTCGTGGCGGCCGCCACCTCCGTGCCGGCTCCGGCGCCCGAGTCCGCCTCAGACGCCGCCGACGCGGAAGGTGCCGCCCGGCGGGACGGGTGAGCCCACCGCCTCGTCCTCCCCGACCGGACGGGCGGAACCGGTGAACCCGCGGAGCTCGTCCCCCTCGACCACCCGCGCGGGGAAGGGGTCGGCCGCCGTCCTGCGGGCCAGTTCCGCGGTGTCCAGCGGCCGTCCTGAGGCGACCAGGACGGCGTTGCCGAACCGCCGCCCGCGCAGCACGCCCGGTTCGGCGACCAGTGCCACATGGGCGAAGGCGGCGCCGAACGTCGCCAGTTGGGAGCGCAGGAAGGCGAAGGGCGCGCCGTCGGCCAGGTTGGCGACGAACACGCCGCCCGGCCGCAGCAGCCGGGCCACGTCCCGGGCACAGCCCAGCGTCGTCAGCCCGGCGGGCACCCGGGAACCGCCGAAGACGTCGCCGACCACGGCGTCCGCGCTCTCCCCGGGCGCCTCGGCGAGCCACTGCCGGGCGTCGGCCCCGTGCACCGTGATCCCCGAGGCGTCGCCGCCGTAGGGCAGATGTTCGCGGACCAGGCCGCTCAGCGCCCGGTCGTACTCCACCACCCGCTGGCGGACGCCGGGGCGGACGGCGGCCATCCGGCGGGGCAGGGTGAGGGCGCCGCCGCCCAGGTGGACGAGGTCGCGGGCACCCGCCGCCAGCGTGTCGAGGACGTGGGCGATCCGGCACTGGTACTCGAACTCCAGGTGCGCGGGGTCGTCGAGGTCCACGTAGGACTGCGGTGCGTCGTCCACCGTCAGCAGCCAGGCGCGGGGGCGGTCGACGTCGGGCAGCAGGCGGGCGGTGCCGCCGTCGACGGCGCGGATCACGGGGAGGGAGTCGGTCACTGCGGCATTGTGCCCCGGGGGGCGGGGCCGGTGTCACTCCCGCCGCCGGCGGGACGGGGTCGCCCGAGGAAGGCCCGGGGCAACGCGTGGCGCCGGGCCGGCACGGAACCGTCGTCCCCGCCGACCGTCGGTGGACGGCGGCCTCACCCCGGTGCGTGCAAGGCCCGAGCCGCAGCCGTGGCGACCGCCTCGGCGACCAGGGCCAGGGCCGGCACGTCCAGCTTCCACTGCTGCCAGTGGAGGGGGACGTCGAGCGGCCGCTCCGGGGCGAATCCGACGAGGGCGCCCGAGCGGTGATGGGGCAGCGCCTGCTGTTCCGGCAGGAGCCCCCAGCCGAGTCCGGCGGCCACCGCGTCGCAGAAACCCTCCGAGGTGGGGACGTAGTGCCGGACGCGGCTCGCTCCCCGTGCCCCGCCGGTCAGTTCCCGGACGAAGGTGTCCTGGAGCTCGTCCCTGCGGTCGAAGACGACCACCGGGGCCTCGGGCAGGCACTCCGCGAGCGGGCCCGCGGAGAGATGGCGCTCGACGAACTCCGGCCGGGCCGAGGGCAGGTACCGGGCCAGGCCGAGCGGACGCGCCGTGCACCCCGCCACCGGCTCCGCGGAGGAGGTCACCGCCGCCATCACCCGCCCCTCCCGCAGCAGCGTCGCGGTGTACGCCTCGTCCTCGCAGTGCAGTTCGAAGCAGACGGGCAGATGCTGTGGCACCCGCGTCAGCGCGGGCAGGAACCAGGTGGCCAGCGAGTCGGCGTTCACCGCGATGGGCAGCCGGGCCGGCGAGCCGTCCTCGGCCGCGCCCAGACCGGCGCGCACCTCCCGCTCCAGCGTCGCCAGCTGACGCGCGTACCGGACGACCGTCTGCCCGGACTCGGTGGGCCGGGCCGGTTTGGTCCGCATCAGGAGCACCCGCCCGGTGGACTGCTCCAGCGCCTTGATGCGCTGGCTGACCGCGGAGGGGGTCACGTGCAGCACCTTCGCGGCGGCGTCGAAGGTGCCCTCGTCCACCACGGCGAGCAGCGTGCGCACCTGCTCGAACGGCAGGTCGGTCATGGCCATCCGGTTCACCCTCCCTCTTCAGCTGCGCTCATGGTACGTAAGAAACTTTAGCTGGACTGAAGGTGGCCGGATTCCTAGCGTTACCGGCATGACCAGCAGCTTCGTCCCCGCGGCCGCCGCCGGATTCGGCACCGGCCTCTCCCTGATCGTCGCGATCGGCGCCCAGAACGCCTTCGTCCTGCGCCAGGGCCTCCGCCGCCAGGCCGTCCTCGCGGTGGTCGTCATCTGCGCCCTCTCCGACGCGGTCCTGATCGCCCTCGGCGTCGCGGGGCTGGGAGCCGTGGTCACCGCCTGGCCCGCCGCCCTGACCGTCGTCGGCCTGGCCGGCGGCTGCTTCCTCCTCTGCTACGGCGCCCTGGCCGCCGTCCGCGCCCTGCGGCCCGGCGACGGACAGGGGTTGTCCACCCGGGGAACCACCACGGGTTCCGTCCGGGCGGCGGTCCTCACCTGCCTCGCCCTGACCTGGCTCAACCCCCACGTCTACCTGGACACCGTGCTGATGCTGGGCTCGATCGCCGCCGACCGGGGCTCGCTGCGCTGGGTCTTCGGCGCCGGGGCGATGCTGGCCAGCCTGGCGTGGTTCGCCGGGCTCGGCTACGGCGCCCGCCTGCTCAGCGGGGTGCTGGCCCGCCCGGCGGCCTGGCGGGTGCTCGACTCCCTGGTGGCCGTCACGATGCTCGCCATGGGGGCGATGCTGCTGCTCCGCACGCTCTGAGCCGCGAGAAGACGCCCCACGCAAGGCCCCTGTCCGCCGGCTACGCGGGTCTGAGCGACGGGAGTTCGGCGCGGCGCAGCACCGGGACGGTGAGACCGAGCCCCGCGGCGAGCAGGCAGATCGCGCCGCACCCGGCGAAGAACGTGGCCGCTCCCCAGAGCTCCACGGTGACGCCCACGGCGGGGAAGAGCACCGGGGCCAGGCCGAGGGTGCACAGGGTGGTGACCGAGGTGACGCGGCCGAGGTAGCGGGGGTCGGTCGCCGTCTGGACCAGCGCCCCCGTCAAGGTGGTGGCGAATCCGCTGGTCAGGCCGGTCAGAGCGCCGAAGACGACAGCCGTGGTCAGCGAGGGAGCCTGTCCCAGGCCCACGGCCCCCGCGGCCGTGACGAGCAGGGCCGCCGCCATCGCCGCCCCCGCCCTCGGCACGCGTGGTGCCACGGTGAGCAGCAGGGCGGAGGCCGTGGCGCCGACGCTGAACGCGCTCGCCACCCACCCCACGCCCACCGCGCCCCAGCCGCGCTCGTCGGCCAGGAGCACCAGGCCGGTGGCCACGGGCCCGCTGAAGCACATCTCGCTCAGCCCGATCACCACGACCAGCGGCGCCAGCAGCCGATGGCGGCGGACGTAGCGCAGGCCGTCCCTCAACTCCCCTCGTGCGGAGTCACGGCGGGGCGGGCCGGCCACCGGGGTGACGCGCACGGTGAGCAGCGCGGCGAGGGAGAGGGCGAAGAGCACCCCCGCCACGGTGAACGCGCCCTCCGCTCCCCCGGCTGCCAGCACGGCCCCCGCCACGAGCGGCCCCACGGCGTTGCTCACCCGGATCGACAGCCCGCGCATCCCCTGGACCCGGGCGAGCTGGTCGGCTGTCGTGATGCGCGGCGGCAGCGCTCCCACCGCCGGCATGAACACCGCGTCCACCACACCGAAGATCAGCGCGACGAGGGCCAGCAGCCACAGGTGCGCGGGCGCCAGCGCCAGGGCCGCGGCGGCGAGGAGGATCACCGCGCAGCGGACCCCGTCACTGAGGACGGCGACCCGGCGCGGCCCGAACCGGTCGGCCACCACACCACCGCCGAGCATGAGAACCGCACGGGGAACGGCCCCCGCCGCGACCACCAGCCCCACCTGCGAGGGCCCGCCGGCACGCGTGGCGGCCCAGGACAGGGCGAGGAAGAAGACGACATCGCCCGCGACGGACGCGGTGTACGCGGTCAGCCAGCGCAGGACGTTGGCGTCGCGGTAGGCGGGCCGCTCGGCCACCGCCATGTCCTGGGCAGTCACGTGTCACCGGCCGGCGGCAGGGCCGTACCCGGCACCGGAAACGCCTGCACCTGGAGGGTCACCGGCACGGCGCCCTCGCTCCCGCCGCTGCCGCTGGTGCTGGTGCTGGTGCTGCCGTCGGCACGATATCGCTCGATCACCTCGAAGATCTCTGCCCGCATCCGGCCCACCTCGGCCGGGGTCAGCCGGAGGAGGAAGTCGCTGTAGGTGACGACATCAGCCCACTCTCCGGGCATCCCGGGCAGTTCCTGCGCCGACCTGCGCAGCCGGTCCGCCGCGGCGAGGGCCACCGCGTGCGTGTACCCGAGCCCGGCCTCGCGCTCCTCGCCAAAGGCGGCAGCGGGGTCGTGGACCGACTGGCGGTGCGCGGACCGCCACCACCGTTCGCGTCCGGTGCCGCGCTCCGCCTCCTCGACGATGAGTCCCCCGGCGGCGAGACGGCGCAGGTGGTAGCTGGCCGCACCCGGATGGATGCCGAGTTCCCCGGCGATCCGGCCGGCGGTGGACGGGCCACGCTCGCGCAGCAGGGAGAGCACGTTCAGCCGCAGCGGGTGGGCGAGCACGCGCAGTGCGGCCGTGTCGAGTGCGATGTCCCGCGCGGAGGAGTCGGCGGACACGGCGGAGGGATCGGTCATGCGCCGAGAGTAGAGTCACAACAGTTGTTGCGAAAGAGTCGCCGGGAGAATCGCCCGGAACCCAACTCCCCTACCCGCATGGCCAGTTCGGAGCATTCCCGGCGACTGCGCCGGAACCTCTTCCGGCCCACGCGTGCGCGGACCGGAAGAGGCGGGGAGGGGGCCGGCCTCCCGGCTGAGCTAGCCCAGCACCTCCTGCACCGTGCCCGCCCCCACGGTCCTGCCGCCCTCACGGACGGCGAAGCCGAGGCCGGGCTCCAGCGGTACCTCGCGGCCCAGCTCGACCGTCATGGTGACGGTCTCCCCGGGCCGGGCGACGGCCACCTCGCCGAGGTCGATGTTTCCGACCACGTCGGCCGTACGCAGGTAGAACTGCGGGCGGTAGCCGGTGGCCACCGGGGTGCCCCGGCCGCCCTCACGGCCGGAGAGCAGGTAGACCCGGGCGGTGAAGCGGCGGCGCGGGGTGACGCTGCCGGGCGCCGCGACGACATGACCCCGGCGTACCGCGTCGCGGGCGACGCCGCGCAGCAGCAGCGCCACGTTGTCGCCGGCCTGGGCCGACTCCATGGGCTTGCCGAAGGTCTCGACGCCGGTGACGACGGTCTCCACACCGGCGCCGAGCACCTCCACGCGGTCGCCTACGCGCACGGTGCCGCGCTCGACGGCGCCGGTGACCACGGTGCCCCGGCCGGTGATGGTCAGGACGTTCTCCACCGGCAGCAGGAAGGGCGCGTCGACGTACCGCTCGGGCATCGGCACATAGGTGTCGACGGCGTCGAGCAGCCCCTGGACGGCCTCCGTCCACCGCGGGTCCCCCTCCAGCGCCCGGAGTCCGGAGACCCGGACCACCGGCACGTCGGAGCCGGGGTAGCCGTGCTGGTCGAGCAGGTCGCGGACCTCCAGTTCGACCAGGTCGGTCAGCTCCTCGTCCCCGGCGTCGGCCTTGTTGAGGGCGACGACGATGTGGTCGACGCCGACCTGCCGGGCGAGCAGGACGTGCTCAGCGGTCTGCGGCATGACCCCGTCGAGGGCGGAGACCACAAGGATCGCGCCGTCGAGCTGGGCCGCGCCCGTGACCATGTTCTTCACGTAGTCGGCGTGGCCCGGCATGTCGACGTGGGCGTAGTGGCGCGTGTCGGTCTCGTACTCGACGTGGGCGATGTTGATGGTGATGCCGCGCTGCGCCTCCTCGGGCGCCCGGTCGATGCGGTCGAAGGGCACGAAGGTGCCGGTGCCCCGCTCGCTGAGGACCTTGGTGATGGCGGCGGTGAGGGTGGTCTTGCCGTGGTCGACGTGGCCCATGGTGCCGATGTTCAGGTGGGGCTTGGTGCGCACGTATGCCGTCTTGGGCATGGTGATGTCCTTCTCCGGAAGGCGGGACGATCCGGGACCCCGGGCTCTGGCCGACCCTCCCCCTGCGGGGTCCGCCGGACGTTCCGGAGAGGGTCAGCTTCGTGCGCCGTCGAAGCCGTCGAAGGGGAAACCGGCACCCTTCGCAGCGTCCGCGACTGCGGACGTGGCTGCGGGAAAGGCGTACCGGGACATGGCCCACATCCTGGCCGAAGGGAGCGGGCGCGTCGAGCGATTTACCCGCGGCCCGCCCACCTTGCAAGCCGGGCAGCCCCCGTACCCCGCTGACGCGGCCCGCAGGGCGATCACCCCGTTCTGTCGGTTACGCTCCCCGAATGTCGTCCCCCACCACCGCACCGGTGGCTCCAGTCCGCCCCGCGCGGTCCGCGGCGGTGCGCTGCGCACGGCTGCTGATGTCGCCGTGGTCGCGGCTCTCCCTGCTGGTCCTGGTGCTGGTCTCGGCCGGGACGGCGGTGCTGGTCCTGGAGCCGCAACAGCTGCTCACCACGGGCATCCCCGCGGCTCTCGGCACGGGTCTGGCGGCGCTGCTCTTCGCCGCCGGGTACGGAATCTGCACGGCCGCGTTCGTGCCCCGGCCGCTGCTGAACCTGGCGGCGGGCGCCCTGTTCGGCTCGGCCACCGGTCTGGTCGCGGCGGTCGCGGGGACCGTGGTCGGCGCGGGCATCGCCTTCGGGCTGGGGCGGCTGCTCGGCCAGGAGGCGCTGCGTCCGCTGCTGCGCGGCGGGTGGCTCAAGGCGGCCGACGGGCAGCTGAGCCGGCACGGGTTCCGCTCGATGCTGGCGGTGCGGCTCTTCCCCGGCGTGCCGTTCGCCGCCGCCAACTACTGCGCCGCCGTCTCCCGGATCGGCTGGACGCCGTTCCTGCTGGCCACGGCGGTGGGCTCGGTGCCGAACACCGCGGCGTACGTGCTGGCCGGGTCGACGGCGGCCTCGCCGACCTCCCCTGTCTTCCTCGCCTCGGCCGGGTTCATCGCCCTCTCCGCGGTGGCCGCCTCGGTCTTCGCCTGGCGCAGGCGGCACCGGCTCGGCTCGGGCTGACCGTCGCACAGCGGGCTGGCTCGATCTTCCCGGCGGGGCGGGACGCGAGGGCCGCGGCCGGGTTGGATGGGCCGTATGGATGACCTGGTGACGGACGACAAGCGGCGGCCCGACTCCGCCGACCGGCGGCTGATGGCGGTCAACGAGGCGAACTGGGACGCCCGGACCCCCGTCCACACGGCGAGCGACTTCTACGGCCTCGCCGACGACGCCCAGGCGCTCGACCCGGCGCGCTGGTTCGCCCCGTACGAGTGGGAGGACCTCGGGGAGCTGGCCGGGCGGGAGCTGGTCCACCTCCAGTGCCACCTGGGGACCGAGACGCTGGTGCTGGCCGGGAAGGGAGCGCGGGCGACCGGGCTCGACCTCTCCGGGGCCTCGGTGGCGGCCGCGCGGGAGCTGGCGGCGCGGCAGGAGTCCGGGCCGATGGCCGGGACCCGTTATGTTCAGGCCAATGTCTACGACGCCGTGGAGACGCTCGGAGAGGCCCGCTTCGACGTCGTGTACACGGGCAAGGGCGCCCTGTGCTACCTGCCCGACCTGGACCGCTGGGCCGCGGTGGTGGCCGGTCTGCTGCGCCCGGGCGGGATGCTCTACCTCGCCGAGTTCCACCCGCTGCTCAACTCCTTCGGCCCGACACCGACCGCCGAGGCCGGGACCCCGCTGGTGCTCCGCCACGACTACCTGGCCGGGCGCGGGGCGATCCGCCGGGACGCCACGTACACGTACACCGACGGGCCGCCGGTGGAGGGGGCGACGGAGAGCGTCGAGTGGATGCACGGGCTCGGCGAGGTGGTGACCGCGCTGACCGGGGCGGGGCTGGTGATCGAGCTGCTGCGGGAGGACGAGGAGCTGCCCTTCCCGCGCTGGCCCGAGATGGTGCGCACGGAGTCCGGGCGGTGGCGGCTGCCGGACTCCGCGCCGCGGATTCCGCTGCTCTTCGCGCTGCGGGCGCGCCGCCCGGCGGCGTAGTCCGGGTACGTCCGCCCCCGCCGGGGCCACGGCGGGGGCGAACTGCCGGATTCAAAGGGGCCGTTCGGGTCACACGGCAGCTATGTCGCCCAAGGACGCAAGACCCCGCAAGGGCGCCGCCGACCAGGTGGCGCCGGAGTACGACGCGGACCGCCGGGACCCGCCGCGCGCGGGGGCCGGCGGTGTCCGGGAGCACCGGCGCGCCCCGTGGTGGGTGAAGATGCTGGCGTTCTTCACCGGACTCCTCCTGCTGTTCTTCGCCGTCACCCGGCTGGACCTGGTGCCCGGGCTCGACGACGTGTTCGGCAGCGAGACGAAGGACCGCACCGGTCCGGCGGTGCTCAAGTCGATCCGCGACATGAGCAGCTACCAGGCGGCCTCCGGCAACTTCCAGGTCGTGGTCGACCTGGAGAAGGACACCAAGTACGTCCCCGACGCCATCCAGGGCACCCGGACCCTCTTCGTCGGCGCGGGCACCGTCGGCGCCTCCGTCGACCTCGGCGGGATCGGCGACGACGCGGTCACGGTCAACGAGGAGCGGACCCGCGCCGAGATCCGGCTGCCGCACGCGACACTCGGCAAGCCGGCGCTCGACGCGGACCGCAGCTACACCGTCTCCAAGCAGCGTGGCCTGCTCGACCGGCTGGGCGACTTCATCTCGGACAACCCGGGCAGCGAACAGGCCGTCAACAAGCTGGCCGTACGGCACATCGGCGACGCCGCCAAGGAGAGCGGACTGGCCGCCCGCGCCGAACGGAACACCACCGGCATGCTGGAAGGGCTGCTGACCTCCCTGGGCTTCGAGGAGGTCACCGTCGTCTACGGCGACAAGTGAGGCCCGTCGCCGCGCGCCGGCGGGCCGGGGACCACCCCCGGCCTGGCGGCGCGTCACTTTGCGTACATCTTCTGGCCCACGACCCGCCTGTGCGGGCGTCGCCCCCCGGCCACCTGACGGCGTTACGCTGCCCGGGCCGGGGGCGCGATCCGGGGCATACCGCACCTTTCGCACCCGTCGGCGACGCCTGACGCCACGTCGGGCGGTCCTGCCCGCACCGCGACGGCGCCCCGGAACACCGGCCGCCGCGCACGACGCTCCCCGGACGGCCTGCCTTCCATGTCCTGGTTCGAATCCTTCATCCTCGGGCTGGTCCAGGGACTCACCGAGTTCCTGCCGATCTCCTCCAGCGCCCACCTGCGGCTGACCGCGGCCTTCGCGGGCTGGCACGACCCGGGCGCGGCGTTCACCGCGATCACCCAGATCGGCACCGAGACGGCCGTCCTCATCTACTTCCGCAAGGACATCGCCACCATCGTCGGTGCCTGGTGCCGTTCGGTGGTCGCGCTGGTCCGCCGGGACGACTCGATGCGGGGCAACCACGACGCGCAGCTCGGCTGGCTGGTCATCATCGGCTCGATCCCGATCGGCGTGCTCGGCTTGACGCTCAAGGACCAGATCGAGGGTCCGTTCCGGGATCTGAGGCTGATCGCGACCACCCTCATCGTGATGGGCCTGGTGCTGGGCCTCGCCGACCGGCTGGCGGCCCGCGCCGAGACCGGCGGCGGCCGGCACCGGGCGAACGGCGGCAAGACCCTGCGCGACCTGGGCGTCCGCGACGGCCTGATCTACGGCTGCTGCCAGGCCCTGGCCCTGGTCCCCGGTGTCTCCCGCTCCGGCGCCACCATCAGCGGCGGTCTGCTGATGGGCTACACCCGCGAGGCGGCCGCCCGCTACTCCTTCCTGCTGGCCGTGCCGGCCGTCCTCGCCTCCGGCTTCTACGAGCTGCGCGACGCGGGCGAGGGACACGTCGCGTGGGGCCAGACCGTCTTCGCCACCCTGGTCGCCTTCGTGGTCGGGTACGCGGTGATCGCCTGGTTCATGCGGTTCATCACCACCCGCAGCTTCATGCCGTTCGTCTACTACCGGGTGGCCCTGGGCATCCTGATCTTCGTCCTGGTGGCGGCCGGGGTCCTGAGTCCGCACGCGGGCGAGTCGGCGGCCTGAGGCCCTTTTGGGCTGTTTCGTTCGCCTATCGGATGGTCTGCTGTCACACTCGCAGACGGGAGTGGGCACCTCCGGCACGTCCGGACCGCCCGCGTGGAGTGCCCGCCCCGCCCGGCGGCGGGCCCCTCCCGTCCGCACACGGTGAGGCAGTGAGTACGACATGATCCAGACACCGCACGGGGGAATCCGATGACCACCGCCGGCACCTCGCGCATGGAGATCACCGGCAACGCCCTGACCGGCGCGCCCTGCTGGGCCACCCTGCTGACCCACGACATCGCCGCCGCCCGCGACTTCTACGGGCAGGTGCTGGGCTGGGAGTTCGCGCCCTCACCGATGGGTGAGGAGTGGTCCACCGCGACCGCCGAGGGCATCCCGGTGGCCAGCCTCGGCGCGGTCGCCCCCTCGCTGCCGGTCGCCGTGGACTGGCTGGCGTATTTCGCGGTCGCCGACTCCAACGAGGCGGCCGGGCGGGTACGGGAGCGCGGCGGGACGGTGGCGATCGGCCCGGTCGACACCCCTTCCGGCCGCGCCACCCTGGCCGCCGACCCGACGGGCCCGACGTTCGGCCTGTGGGAGGGCCGGATGGTGGACGACTGGCAGCACTGGCGGCTGCACCGCCCGTGGTGGCTGGTCCTCGAGAGCGCGGACCCGTTCGCCGCCGCCCTCTTCTACGGCGCGGTCCTGGACTGGGAGTACCGCGAGGGCGAGGACGCCGTGGGATACGAGGACGACGAGATCGTGCTGCGCGACCACGGCCACGTCGCGGCCCGGCTCCGCCCCCGCGACCCGCGGAACCCGGCGCTCCACCCGCGCTGGAACCTGATCTTCCCGGTCCCCGATGTCGCCGAGGCGGCCCATCGCGCCGTGGCACTGGGCGCGGTACGGCTGGCGGAGACCACCTCGGTCGCCGACGAGGGCGCGGTCCTGCGCGACCCGGACGGCGCGGTCTTCTCCCTGGCGCCGGCTTCGGCCGGGCACTGAGACCCGCCCCTCACCCCTCGGCGACCACCCTTACGGTGTCCAGCCCCGGGTCCGCGGCGTCCGGCACCACCATGCCTGCCTCGACCCCCGACCGCAGGTAGCGCAGCACCTCGCGGGTCAGCCGCTCCCCGGGGAGCGCCGCCGGGATGCCGGGCGGGTACGGCGTGAGCATCTCGGCGGCCACCCGGCCCTCGGCCTCCTGCCAGGGGATGTCCGCCACGGCCCCGAAGAAGGCGTCCCTCGGCAGCATGACCTGCTCCGTCCGCAGCCCGTCGGGGCCGGGCACCTCCACCGGGCGGTCGCGTGGCAGCCCGCGGGCCTCGGCGGCGAGCCGGTGCAGCCCGGCCAGGAGCGCGTCGGCGCTCTCCGCGTCGTCGGCGTGGGTGAGCTGGGCGTTGATCCGGCGGTGGTCCCCGAAGTGCAGGGAGAGGCCCTGGGTCCGCAGGGCGTCGACGGCGCGGTAGCCGCTGACGCCGAGCCCGCTCACGTCGATGATCAGCTGGAGCGGGTCGAGGTCCCGGGCCCGCCCCGGTCCGCAGAAGTCCTCCCGGCCGTGGACGTGGAGGCCGTCGATCTCCTCGATCCGCGCCCGCACCGAGGCGGCCAGCGCCAGCGCGTCGTCGTAGAGGGCCCGCCCGTGCTGGACCATCTGGCGGCGCCAGCCGTCGAGCGCGGCGTACATCAGCACGGAGGAGCTGGTGGTGCCGAGCAGGTCCTCGCGGCTGCGCAGAGCGGCCGGGTCGACCAGGTCGCCCTGGAGGTGGAAGACGGAGCCCTGTTCCAGCCCGGAGCCCATCTTGTGGACCGAGGTGACGCAGACGTCGGCGCCGGCGTCCATCGCCCAGGTGGGCAGGTCGGGGTGGAAGGGCAGATGGGCGCCCCACGCCTCGTCCACCACCAGGGGCACCCCGTGGCGGTGGCAGACCTCGGCGATGGCGGCGAGGTCGGAACAGGTGCCGTAGGGGGTGGGGGTGGTGACGAGGGCGCCCCGGGCGTCGGGGTGGCGGGCGAAGGCTTCCGCGTACGTCTCGGCGGACGGCGGGTGGGCGAGGTGCAGCTCCGTGTCCCACTGCGGGTCGACCCAGACGGGGCGGATGCCGGCGAGGACGAGGCCGGAGACGACCGACTTGTGGGCGTCGCGGCCGATCAGCAGCTCCTCGTGCGGCCCGGCGACGGAGAGCATCGCGGCCTTGACGGAGAGGGAGCTGCCGCAGGTGGAGAAGAAGGTGCGCTCGGCCCCGACCGCGTCGGCCATCAGCTCCTGGGCGCGCTGGAGGACCTGCCGGGAGGAGGTGCGGTCGTCCAGGCCGTTCATGGCGAGCAGGTCGCCATGGAAGACGGCGTCGCCGAGGGCGGCGCGGACCCGGGGGTCGGCGCCCCGGCCCTGTTTGTGGCCGGGCGGGGCGAAGGGGAGCTGCCGCTCGGCGTGGTAGGCGGCGAGGGCGTCGAGTACGGGTACCTGCTTGTGGTCCATGGAGCGCGGATTCCCGGTTCCGGCTCCACGGAAAACGGCCGGGTTCCCGTAGGGCCCGGACGGGTCAACAGGCGTCGGGCCGGGCGGAGCGAGAGGCAGAACCTATCGCCCCATCCGTTTCCCCTCCCCGTCCCCGGGCACCCCGGCCAGTAGCGGCACCGTGCCGAAAGGTGCCCCCGGCGAGCGGAAGGAGCGGCGATGCGTGCGGTGACCTGGCAGGGCAGGCGGGACGTCCGGGTGGAGACGGTGCCCGACCCACGGATCGAGGAGCCCACCGACGTGATCGTCCGCGTCACCTCCACCGGGCTCTGCGGCTCCGACCTCCACCTCTACGAGCCGCTCGGCCCCTTCCTGGACCCCGGCGACATCCTCGGCCACGAGCCGATGGGCATCGTCGAGGAGATCGGCGGCGCGGTGACGGCGCTGAAGCCCGGGGACCGGGTGGTGGTGCCGTTCAACGTCTCGTGCGGCGACTGCTTCATGTGCGACCAGGGCCTCCAGTCCCAGTGCGAGACCACACAGGTCACCGAGTACGGCACGGGCGCCGCCCTCTTCGGCTACACGAAGCTGTACGGCCAGGTGCCCGGCGGTCAGGCCGAGTACCTGCGCGTGCCCTTCGGCAACACCCTGCCGGTGAAGGTCGAGCACGGGCCGCCCGACGACCGCTACGTCTACCTCTCCGACGTGCTGCCCACCGCCTGGCAGGCGGTGGAGTACGCCTCGGTGCCCCCGGACGGCACCGTGGTCGTGCTCGGGCTGGGGCCGATCGGCGACATGGCGGCGCGGATCGCGCTGCACCGGGGAGCGGGCCGGGTGATCGGCGTGGACCTGGTGCCGGAGCGGCTCAACCGGGCGGCCGCGCACGGGGTGATCCCGCTGGACTGGCGCCGGTACGGCAAGGACCTGCCCGAGGCGGTGGCGGAGTACACCGGGGGCCGGGGCGCCGACGCGGTGATCGACGCGGTCGGCATGGAGGCGCACGGCTCGCCCGTGGCCAAGGGCGCCCAGCGGGCGGTGGGGCTGCTGCCCGACGCGGTGGCGCAGCCGCTGATGGAGCACGCGGGGGTGGACCGGCTCGCGGCGCTGCACATGGCGATGCGGCTGGTGCGCAGGGGCGGCACGGTCTCGGTCTCGGGGGTGTACGGGGGCGCGCTCGACCCGATGCCGCTGCTGACCATGTTCGACCGGCAGATCCAGCTGCGGATGGGCCAGGCCAACGTCCTGCGGTGGGTGCCGGAGATCCTGCCGCTCCTCGACGACGAGGACGTGCTCGGCGTCGACCACTTCGCCACCCACGCCATGCCGCTGGAGGAGGCGCCGAAGGCGTACGCGATGTTCCAGGAGAAGGCCGACGGCATGGTGAAGACCCTGCTCAAGCCCTGAGCGGTGCCCGGCGGACTGACACGCACCGGTGCCCCGGCCACGAGGTGGCCGGGGCACCGGTGCGGGGTGACGTCGACGCGCGGGAGGTCAGTGGCGGGTGAACTCGGCCTCGGCCTCGAAGCCGCCGGCCTTGAAGTCCTTGACGACGATGTCGCCGACCTTGACCACGGTGCCGTGGGCCTTCCAGCCCTCGACCTCGAACTCGGCCTTGTCGGCGGCGGCGGGGGCGGCGGCGAGGAGGGCGGCGGCACCGGTGCCGGCCAGGGTGATCGCGAGACGACGGATCATGGAACGCTCCACTTCTGCGTAAGGGATGTACCGAGCGTCACGTACGCTAATCGGCCCGTCACCGTGGGGCGGGGAGCGCGCGGTGCGGCGCGCTCCGGTTCCCTCGCTCGGGCGAAGCCGCCGCTCCGGCCGTGGGGGCGGGCGGTGCACGCGTCTTGGCCCCGGCGCTCGGGTGCCCAACACTGAGGTGATGACGCAGCGTGTGGAGCTCGCGACCGTTCTGGACCGTCTCGCCGTCGACACCCTGGTGACCGAGTACGCCCGCGCCGTCGCGGGCGGGGACCCGGAGGCGTGCCGTCCGCTCTGCGTGCCGGGGGCGGTCCTCGACGACCCGGTGCTCGACGTACGGCAGGAGAACCGGGGGCGTGGCGTCCCCCGTCAGCAGGGCCGGGGCGAGGGCCCCCGGCCGTACCAGCACCTGATCGTGAACCGCCGGGTGGCCTTCGAGCGCCGCGACGGAGAGGTGGGCGACCTCGCCGTGGTGGACGCCGACTTCGTGACCCCCATGCGGAGCAACGGGCCCGGCCGGATCGCGGACACCGTGCGCGGCGGCCGGTACCGCATGCGGGGTGTGCGCACCGCCGAGGGCTGGCGGCTGAGCGAGGTGGTCGCGGAGGAGGTCTGGCAGGGCGGGGCGTCCGCGGCGGGCCCGAACTGACCTGGCGGTCGCGGGCCCGGGCCGCAGACTGGAACTCCCCGCTCCGAGCCGCGGCCTCAAGGGGTGAGCCAGGTGGTCCAGAGAGCGATGTCCGGCCCCCCTCCGTCCTGGTGACGCGCGCTCGCCGCGCTGTTCGCCGGCGGACTGCCCGCACCGGTCTTCCCGGCGCCCGGCTGGTGGTGGTGGGCGCCGTTCTGCCTCGTCCCCTGGCTGCTGCTGCTCCGCACCGCACCGACCGCACGGCGGGCCGCGCTGGAGGGCTGGCTGGGCGGGCTCGGTTTCATGCTGGCGGTGCACCACTGGCTGATGCCGAGCCTGCACGTCTTCACCCTGGTCCTGGCGGCGCTCCTCGGGCTGGCCTGGGCGCCCTGGGCAATGCTGGTCCGTGTCCTGCTCGCCGGTCCTGGCACGGCCTGGCGCGCGGTGACGGCGCCGGCGGGGGTGGCCTCGGGGTGGCTGGTGATCGAGCTGGTGCGGTCCTGGCAGGGGCTGGGCGGACCGTGGGGGCTGCTGGGCGCCAGCCAGTGGCAGGTCGGTCCGGGGCTGCGGCTCTTCCCGGTCGGCGGGGTGTGGCTGGTGAGCCTGCTGCTGGTGGCGGTCAACACGGCCCTGGTCGTGGTGGCGGCCTCCCCGCGCGCCCGGTGGGCCACCCTCGCGGCCGGGGCGGCGGTGGCCGCGCTCGCCACCGGGGTCGCGGCGGCCGCCCCACGCCCCGTACCCGCCGACCGGCCGGCCCGGATCGCGGTGGTGCAGCCGGGCGTGATCTCGGGCGCGGCCCAGCGGTTCGACCGGCAGGAGCGGCTGACGGCCGGGCTGGCGGGGCGCGGGGCGGAGCTGGTGGTGTGGGGCGAGAGCTCGGTCGGCTTCGACCTCGCCGCCCGGCCGGACCTGGCGGGCCGGCTGGCCGCCCTGTCCCGGCGCACCGGCGCGGAACTGCTGGTCAACGTCGACGCCCGCCGCCAGGGCCGCCCCGGGATCTCCAAGACCTCGGTGCTGGTGGGAGCGTCGGGGCCGGTCGGGCCCCGGTACGACAAGATGCGGCTGGTGCCCTTCGGCGAGTACGTCCCGGCGCGGTCGCTCCTGGGCTGGGCGACCTCGGTGGGCCGGGCGGCCGGCGAGGACCGGCACCCCGGGACCCGGCAGGTGGTGATGGAGACCTCGGGCGGGCTGCGGGCAGGGCCGCTGGTCTGCTTCGAGACGGCTTTCCCGGACCTGAGCCGCCGGCTGGCGCGAGCCGGGGCCGGGCTGATCGTGGCCCAGTCCTCGACCTCGACCTTCCAGCAGAGCTGGGCACCGGCGCAGCACGCCTCCCTGGCGGCGGTGCGCGCGGCCGAGTCGGGCCGCCCCGTCGTCCACGCGACGCTCACCGGGGTGAGCGCCGTCTTCGACGCCTCGGGCCGACCGGCCGGCCCCCGGCTCGGCACCGACCGCAGCGCCGCCGCGCTGTACGAGCTCCGTCCCGCCGCCGGTGCCACCCTCTACGTGCGGTTCGGGGACTGGGCGGTCTACGCGGCGGTGGCGTGGCTGGTGGTGGCGGGCGGCGTGGTCGCCGTCCGCCGGGTCAGGGGGCGCGGGGACGGGTAGTACGGCGGCGGGTCTACCCCGCCGCCTCCGCCTCGCGCACCACGCGTTCGCACAGTTCGTGGGTCTCCAGCGCGTCCCGGGCATCCAGCCTCTCCCCGGCCCGGACCGCGTCGAGGAAGGCGAGGACGGCCTGCTCGATGCCGCGCTGGCGCGGGACCGGGACCCAGTCGCCCCGGCGGCGGACGCTGGGCTGACCCTTGTGGTCGACGATGTCGGAGAGATTGAGGACCTGGCGCTTGGCGTCCTGGCCCGAGACCTCCAGGATCTCCTCGGTGGAGCCGCTGAGCCGGTTCATCACACCGAGCGCGGTGAAGCCGTCGCCGCCGAGCTGGAGCACCGCGTGGTGCAGGAGCCCGCCCTCGGCCCGGACCCGGATGCCGACGTGGTCGACCGGGCCCGGCGCCAGGAAGCGCAGGGTGTCGATCACGTGGATGAAGTCGTCGAAGACGAAGCCGCGCGGGCGTTCGGGAAGGCCGACCCGGTTCTTCTGGAGGACGATCAGGTCACGCGGGTGCTCCAGGCACTGGCGGTAGGCGGGCGCGTACCGCCGGTTGAAGCCGACGGCCAGCGGGACGCCGCGCTCCTCGGCCAGGGCGACGAGTCGCTCGGAGGCGGCGTAGTCGTAGGCGAGCGGTTTGTCGACATAGGTGGGAATCCCGGCCTCGGTCAGGCGGCCGACCAGCTCCTCGTGCACCTCGGTCGGCGCGTGCACGAAGGCGGCGTCCGGGCGGGCCGCGAGCAGGGAGTCGAGTTCCTGGTGGCACTGCTCCCCGGGCAGGTGGTACGCGGCCGCCGTACGGGCCAGCGTGGCGGGGGTGCGGGTCTGGAGGTGGAGTTCGACGCCGGGCTGGGCGGTCAGCACCGGCAGGTACGCCTTCTGCGCGATGTCCCCGAGTCCGATGCAGCCGACCCTCATGTACCGCTCCCCGTGTCCTGGCCGCGGCGGCCCTCCGGACGGGCGCCGCGCGCGGGGGCAGCATACGTGCGCTCCGGCGGCTGCCAGTCGGTGATCCCGGCGAAGGAACGCAGGACGAGGTCGGGCCCGAGCCTGCTGACCGTGGCGACCAGCGCGTCGCGGGCCCGGACCGCGAGGGCGGGGCGCAGCAGGGTGAGCGCCCCGGCCTTGGCGGCCCGCGCGACGACGGCGCTGGTGCGCGGCAGCCGGTCGGCGCTGTACGCGGCGAGGCCGGGCCCCGGCGGGGTGCCCGGGGCGAGGTGGTGGGCGAGGACCACGCCGTCCTCGATCGCCTGGTTGCCGCCCTGGCCGAGGCTGGGCGCCATGGCGTGGGCGGCGTCCCCGAGGAGGGCGACGCGGCCGCGGTGGCAGGCGGGGAGCGGCCGGCGCATGTGGCGGACGTCGTGGCGCAGGACGCCCTCCGGCGCGGCCGCCGCGAGGAGGGCGGGCACGGGGTGGTGCCAGTCGCCGAAGCGGCGCAGCAGTTCGGCGCGTTCGTCCTCGGCGTGGCCGCCTTCGGGGACGGCGGCGGCCGCGTAGGCGTAGACGGTGCCGTCGTGGAGCGGGTGGCTGCCCCAGAGGGCGCCGCGCCCCCAGGTCTCGTGGGGTGCGAAGGGTTCGGCGGGGGCGGGGACCATGATGCGCCAGGTGGTGAACCCGGCGTACTCGGGGCCCGGGTGGTCCGGGAAGAGGAGGCGGCGGGTGGCGGAGCCGATGCCGTCGGCGGCGACCACGAGGTCGGCGGTCAGCTCGCCGGTGGCGGTCCGCACCCGGGCCGGGCGGCGGGGGTCGTCGGCGGCGCCGGGGTCGACCACCTCGGCGGCGGCGTCGACGCGTACCGCGTCCTCGGGGAGCCGGGCGCGGAGCAGGTCGATCAGGGTGGCCCGGTGGAGCAGGACCAGGTTGTCGCCGTACCGCTCGCCGGCCTCCTCGCTGCTGGTGCGGGCCAGCCAGCGTCCGTCGGGGGCGCGCAGGCCGCCCGACCCCTGCCAGGCGGCCAGGGAGCGGACGGCGTCGCCGACGCCGACCCGGTCGAGGGCGCGCTGGCCGTTGGGGGCCAGGGAGATGGCGGCGCCGACCGGTTCGAGGGTGGCCGACCGCTCCAGGACGGTGACCTGCCAGCCTCGGTCGGCCAGGCCGGCCGCCGCGGTGAGGCCGCCGATCCCGGCGCCGATCACGAGGGCGCGGCGGCCCGGCTCGCCTCCCGAGGTGCCCTGGTCCTGGGCGGGTGTGGTTCCGGTGCCGTTCTCCATGGCGCTCGCCTTTCGCGCGGGATGGCGCCACTACGCCTGTAGTGGACTCACGTCCCGACCGTACTACATCCGTAGTGGACTGGGTAGGATGCGGCCATGTCCTCTCGCTCCACCGGCGCCCCGACGCCCGGCAGACAGCCCCCCGACGGCGGGCGGGCCGACCGGATCGCCGACGCCGCGCTGGCCCTCCTCGCCGAGCGCGGGCTGCGCGGTCTGACCCACCGGGCGGTGGACGAGGCGGCCGGGCTCCCCCAGGGGTCGACCTCCAACCACGCGCGCACCCGGCTGGCCCTGCTGCGGACCGTGGTGCGGCGCCAGGCGGAGCGCGAGTCCGTCCTGCTCGCCCCGCCGGGCGGGCCGGGCGGGGCGACCGCCGCGGGCACCCCCGAGGAGCTGACCGAGGCCCTGGCCCACGCCCTCCACCAGTACCTGACCGCCCACCGCCCGCTCCTGGTGGCCCGTTACGAACTGGCCCTGGAGGCCACCCGGCGCCCGGAGCTGCGGGAGATCTACGACGAGGCAGGGCGCGGCTTCCGGGACCCCCTGGTGGCGCTGATGCGGGCGCTCGGCTCCCCCGAGCCGGAGCGCCACGCGCTGTCGCTGGTCGCCTGGTGCGACGGGCTGATGTTCTCCTGCATCGCCGGCTCCTACCACGCCTCGGTCCCGTCGCCGGCGGAACTCCGGTGCGGCTTCGCGGAGTTGTTCACGGGGATGGGGCTGGCGGGGTTCGCGGCGCCGGGGTGCGAGGAAGACGAGGGGCGCTGAGCCTCCTGCCCGGCAGCAGCAGGCCGAGGGAGATCGCGGATCGCGGCGGCGACGAGGGCGACGGCCCACCGGATGGCGACCGAACAGCCGCCGGCCGGCGCGGCAGGGGTTCGGCCTCCTGTCGCCGCACGGCACCCCCACGCCCCGGAGATCACCCGTGCGGGCCATCCTGCGGCCGGACGGAGTGCGGGCCCCTCGCGATGGGCCAGAGTGGCGCGCGTGCACCGAACCAGAACCGCCGCCGCGCTCCTGGCCACCGTCGCGGTGACCGCCCTCGCCGGCTGCGTCACCGTGGACCGGCCCCCCGGGCCGGACTCGCCCACCGGCCACTCCCCCACCACCGCCGCCGGGGAACACGCCGAGCCGCAGATCGAACGGTCCCCGGCCCGCGAAAGCCTGCGCCGCGTGGGCGAGGAGCCCAGGGGCACGGCTACGCGGCCACCGCGCCCCCGGCCCACGAAGGCGGCTCCCCCACCCCGGCCGCCGGCGCCTGCCCTTCCGGCTCCGGCGCGGCCGGACCCTGCTCCGGCACCCGCCGCCCCGCCCGCTCCCCGGGCCAAGCCGCCGGCGGCTCCCCCGGCCAACCCGAGTGTCTGCGCCCTGGGACGCCAGTACGGCAAGTGGCCGCCGGGCAGCCCCCAGTCGCGGATCTGCGAGGACACCTACGGGCACTGAGCCGCCAGGCCGCTCAGCCTCCGCCCGCCTCCCCCTCGGCCCGGGGGCGTCCCACGGACCCCGGGGCCCCTTCGGCGGGGCCGTCGGCGGCCGCCAGTTCGCGCTCCAGCCGCTCGATGCCGCCGAGCACCTGGTGCCCGTGCCCGTCGTCCGCCAAGGCGTCGATGTGGGCGCGGGCCGCGCGGAGGTGGTCCCGGGCGGTGTCGGGGCGTCCGAGCCTCGCGTAGTCGGCGGCGAGGTTGAGGTGGAGGGAGGGGTAGAAGCCGCGGACCGCGGGCGAGGTGCGCGGGGTGGCGGCGGAACCGGCGGTGAGCCCGTCGGCGGCCTCCAGCGCCAGCAGGTCCCAGCGGAGTTCCTCGGCCGGGTCCTGCTGGGTGTCGGCCATGTAGTGGGCGAGGGTGCAACGGTGGAGGGCGTCCGCGTCGGGGCCGATCTCCTCCCAGAGGGCGGCGAACCGCTGCTGGGCCTCTTCCCGGTCCCCCGCGTGCTGCAACATGGCGATCTGCCCGATCCGGGTCATCACCGGGTCGTCGGCCGCCTGCCCCTGCTGTTCCGCCACCGTTCCTCCGTCGTCTCGTCGGGCGGCCGCCCGGCACCGGGCGGCCGTCTCCGACGCTAGGGGGTGCCACCGGCATTCCCGGCGCGCCACCGGGCGGGCTCGTCCGCACAGCGGTGTCGGGCGCACCGCCCGGGTGGACGGCGGCGGGGAGGTCCGGCTACTTCAGCCCGAGGTCGGGGATGCGCCAGTCGATCGGCTCGTGCCCCTGCTCGGCGACGGCCTTGTCGATCTGGGTGAAGGGCTGCGAGCCGAAGAACTTCTTCGCCGAGAGCGGGGAGGGATGGGCGCCCTTGACCACGGCGTGCCGCTCGGCGTCGATCAGCGGCAGCTTCTTCTGGGCGTAGTTCCCCCAGAGGACGAAGACGGCCGGGTCGGGGCGGTCGGAGACGGCGCGGATCACCGCGTCGGTGAACTTCTCCCACCCCTTGCCCTTGTGGGAGTTGGCCTCACCGGCGCGGACGGTGAGGACCGCGTTGAGCAGGAGGACGCCCTGGCGGGCCCAGGGCATCAGGTAACCGTTGTCCGGGACGGGGTGGCCCAGCTCGGCGTGCATCTCCTTGTAGATGTTGCGCAGGGAGGGCGGGGTCTTCACGCCCGGGCGCACCGAGAAGCACAGGCCGTGGCCCTGGCCCTCGCCGTGGTACGGGTCCTGGCCGAGGACGAGGACCTTCACCTGGTCGAAGGGGGTGGCCTCCAGAGCGGCGAAGACCTGGTCGCGCGGCGGGTAGACGGGCCCGCGGGCGCGCTCCTCCTCCACGAACTCCATCAGCTGCGGGAAGTAGGGCTTCTGCGGTTCCTCGCCGAGGACCTCGCGCCAGGACTCGGGCAGCTGGGCGGTGTCGGTCACGTGGACAACCCTCCGGTGGTGCGGTCACGTATCGCTGGAGAACCTACCGGCGCCCACCGACAGCCGTACCCGCCGCCCCGGCCCCTCCCCGGCCGACGGGGAGGGGCGGCCCGCCGCTACCAGCTCTGCTTGCGGCTCAGCTCCCACATCATCATGATCGCCGAGGGGTCGAGAGCGCGTTCGGCGCCGGCGATCTCCTCGCTGGCGGCGATGTACTGCTTGCCCTGCCACAGCGGCAGCAGCCGGGTGTCCTCCAGCATGATCGACTGCGCCTTCTCGAACTGCGCGGCGACCGCGCCCCGGTCGCTCTCCCGGCGCGACTGCGGCAGCAGGTCGTCGGTGATCTCCTTGGCGAGGTACGGCGTGCTCAGCGCGTTGTTCTCCCCGACGAACGGGGCGATGAAGTTGTCCGCGTCGGGGAAGTCGGGGAACCAGCCGCGCCCGAAGACGGGGTACTCGCCCTTGCGGTAGCCGGGCTCGAAGGTCTTCCACGGGCGGCCCTTGATGGTCACGTCGAAGAGCCCGGAGCCGTCGAGCTGCCGCTTCAGTTCCTTGAACTCCTTCTCGGTGGCCGAGCCGTACCGGTCGGTGGTGTACCAGAGCGTCAGCGGGACCGGCTCGTTGATCCCGGCCTCGGAGAGGATCTGCGCGGCCTTGTTCTCGTCCGGCTTGCCGAAGCGGTCGAAGTAGCTGGTGGCGTGGCCGGTGAGGCCCCGGGGGACCATCGAGTAGAGCGGCTCCACGGTGTCCCGGTAGACCTTGTGGGCTATCGCGCCGCGGTCCACGGTCTGGGCGACGGCCTTGCGGACGGCCGGGTTCTTGGCCCAGGGGTCCTTCGGGTTGAAGACGAGGTAGCGGATCTCGGTGCCGGCCGCCTCGACCAGCTGGATGCCCGCCTTGCGGTTCTCCCCGTTGAGGGCGACGACGTCCTCGGCGGCGAGGCCACGGAAGGTGACGTCGATCTCCTCCTTCTTCAGCGCCTCCACCATCGTGCCGGAGTCCTTGAAGTACTGGATGGAGACCGCGCTGTTGCCGACCTTCGCGGGACCCTTGTAGGTGGCGTTCTTGGCCAGGTCCGCGTGGCCCTCGGGCTTGTAGTCCTCCAGCGTGTACGGCCCGGAGCCGACCGCGCTGTCGCCCTCGCGGAGCTTGTCGGCCGGATAGGACTTCGGGGAGACGATCGAGAAGGCGGGCGCGGAGAGCACGAACGGGAAGGTCGCGTCCGGCTTGTTCAGGTAGAACGTCACCGTCCGCTCGTCCTTCGCCTCGACCCGGTCGAGGCTGCCGAGCAGGCCGGCGGGGCCGCGCTTGTCGTTGATGGTGACGATGCGGTCCACCGAGTGCTTGACGGCGTCGGCGTCGAGCTTGGCGCCGTCGGAGAAGGTGAGGCCCTCGCGCAGCGTGCACTCGTACGCCTTGTTGCGGGTGTCGACGAAGCGGCAGCTCTCGGCGGCGTCCGGTTCCGGCTCGGTGGCGCCCGGCGGGAAGGCCACCAGGGTCTGGAAGATGTTCCGGTACAGCTCCCAGGAGCCGTCCCACGCGGCGGCCGGGTCAAGGGTGGTGGGGGCACTCATGGTGCCGACCACGATCTCCTGCTCCTCTTCCTCGCCGTCGGACGACACCAGGCCGCAACCCGCCAGCAGGGATGTGGACGCCACGGCCGCCACCACACGCAGACATCGATTCCGGTTGAACACGCGCTCGCTCCTCGATCGGCCATGCCAAGGGGGGGTTGGCGCACCTTACCGCAGGTCCCCGCCGGTCCAAGTGCCAGGACCGGCGGGGAACTTGATGCGTCGAACGTCCCGTGCGCGGGGCTTCGTCAGCCGACGCCCGCATTCAGGAAGATGCCTCCGTCGACCACGAGTGTCTGCCCGGTGACCCAGGCGGACTGCTCGGAGGTGAGGAAGGCGGCGGCTCCACCGATGTCCGAGGGGACCCCGAGCCGGCCCAGCGGGTAGGCGGCCGCGGCCTCCTCCTCGCGCCCCTCGTAGAGGGCCTGGGCGAACTTGGTCTTCACCACGGCCGGGGCGATGGAGTTGACCCGCACCTTGGGCGCGAACTCGTGGGCGAGCTGGAGGCCGAGGTTGACCATGGCGGCCTTGCTCATGCCGTACGCGCCGATGAAGGGGGAGGCCGAGACGCCGGCGACCGAGGCGATGTTGACGATGGCCCCACCGTTCTCCGCCTGCCAGGCCCTGAAGGTCTGCTGGGCGAAGCCGAGCGCCGAGATCACGTTGGTCTCGAAGACCTTCCGCGCCACGTTCAGGTCGAGCTCGGCGATGGGGCCGAAGACCGGGTTGGTACCGGCGTTGTTGACCAGGAAGTCGACGCGGCCGAACGCCTCCATGGTCCGGGCCACCGCCTCGGCCTGGTGGTCGGTGTCGTGGGCCTTGCCCGCCACCCCGATGACCCGGTCGGCGCCGAGCCGCTCCACGGCCTCCTTGAGGGTCTCCTCGGTACGGCCGGTGATGCAGACCCGGTCCCCGCGGGCGACCAGCGCCTCGGCGACGCCGTAGCCGATGCCCCGGCTGGCGCCGGTGATGAGTGCGACCTTGCCGCTGTCCTGCACAGTCATGATGGTGTCGTCCCTGTTCTCTGCGGCGGGGTCAGTTGAGCGGGCCGCCGGCCACGTACAGGACCTGGCCGGAGACGAAGCCGGCCGCGTCGCCGGTGAAGAAGGCGATGGCGTTGGCGATGTCGTCGGGGGTGCCGACGCGCTGGACGGGGATCTGGGTGGCGGCGGCCGCCTGGAAGTCGTCGAAGCCCATGCCGACGCGCTCGGCGGTGGCGGCGGTCATGTCGGTGGCGATGAAGCCGGGGGCCACCGAGTTGGCGGTGACGCCGAACTTGCCCAGCTCCTTGGCGAGGGTCTTGGTCAGGCCCTGGAGGCCGGCCTTGGCGGCGGCGTAGTTGACCTGGCCGCGGTTGCCGAGGGCGGAGGAGCTGGAGAGGTTGACGATCCGGCCGAACTTGGCGTCGACCATGTGCTTCTGCACGGCGCGGCTCATCAGGAAGGCGCCCCGCAGGTGCACGTTCATGACGGTGTCCCAGTCGGACGCGCTCATCTTGAAGAGGAGGTTGTCGCGGAGGACGCCGGCGTTGTTGACCAGGATGGTCGGCGCGCCGAGCTCGGCGGCGATGCGGTCGATCGCCGCCTGTACCTGGGCCTCGTCGGAGACGTCGCAGCCGACGGCCAGCGCGCGGCCCCCGGCGGCGGTGATCTGCTCGACGGTGTCCTTGCAGGCCGCCTCGTCGAGGTCGATGACGGCGACGGCACGGCCCTCGGCGGCCAGCCGCACGGCGGTGGCGGCGCCGATGCCGCGGGCGGCCCCGGTCACGACGGCGACGCGCTGCTCGGTGGTGGACATGCTGGTTCTCCTCGTCCTGGAAATCCTGGAACTCCTGCGAAGCCGTGGGTTGCGGCCCCGGGCGACGGCCGTCCCCCACAGGTGAGCGACCGCTTAGTACCTTCTCCCGTCGTGACGCTAGAAGCCCTGGCACCCGGTGTCAACGGCACACGGAGAGCCGGACGAGGATCACAGCACGAGCTGGTGCAGCAGCCGGTCCGCCTCCGCCTCGGGGTCGTCGGTGAGGCCGGTGTGCACCGGCCCCGGCTGCACCACGGTCGAGCGCGGGGCGATGAGCCACCGGAAGCGCCGCCCGGCGTCGTCACCCGCCGCCTGGCCGGCCGCGTCGCCGCCCGCGCAGACCCGCTCGACAGCGGCGAGGGCGGCCCGTACGCCGGTGGTGTCGGCGGCGGGGTCGAGGGCGGCGAGCCGGGTCTCGTCGAGGTGGGTGCGGGCGGCGACCACGCCCCGGGCGCGGCAGTAGACGACCACCCCGGCGTTGATCAGCTCACCGCGCTCGACGCGGGGGACGACGCGGAGCGTGGCGTACTCGAAGACGTCCAGGCCGTCGGTCACGGGCGGGGCTCCTCACCGGTGGCGGGGAGCCGCCAGCCGTAGGGCGGTCCGGCCGGGGCGAGGCCGGAGGGGAGGGTCAGCCGGCCGAGGAGGCCCTCGGCACGGGTCAGCAAGGTCTCGGCGTACGCGCGGCGGACCTCGTCCGGGGTCGCGAAGCCGGGCTCGCCGTCGAGCCAGACCTCGGGGATGTCGGCGGTGACCTCGGCGAGCAGTTCCTGGGTGATCCGCGGGCGCAGCTCGGCGTCGGCGGCGGCGACCTCGGGGGCGGAGGTGAAGGGGGCCAGCACGTGGCCGCCGCCGTCGTAGGGGCGCAGCGCGGACTTGGGGGCGGTGGGCCAGTTGTGGTGCCAGATCATCGTGGCGCCGTGGTCGACGAGCCAGAGGTCGCCGTGCCAGACCAGGAGGTTGGGGTTGCGCCAGGAGCGGTCGACGTTGCCCACCAGGGCGTCGAACCACAGGACGCGGGCCGCCTCGTCGGGCCGCACGGTGTAGGCGAGCGGGTCGTGGCCGAGGGCACCGCTGAGGTAGGCCATGCCGAGGTTGAGGCCGCCGCTGGACTTGAGCAGGGCCTGCACCTCCTCGTCGGGCTCGCCGAGGCCGAGGACGGGATCGAGCCGGACCGCCGCCAGTTCGGGGACGCGCAGGCCGAGGGCGCGGGCCAGTTGCCCGCAGACGACCTCGGCGACCAGGGTCTTGCGGCCCTGTCCTGCGCCGCTGAACTTGAGGACGTAGGGGGCGCGGTGGCCGTCCCGTTCCGCCTCGACCAGACCGGGGAGGGACCCGCCCTCACGCAGCGGCGTGATGTAGCGGGTCACGGAGACTTCGGTGAGCATGCGCCCACACTACGTGCGGCCCGGGCGGCCCCCGCCGGGCCGCCGGCCCGGGCGGCGCACCGCCGAATTCCCCCGCGCGGGCGCCCGGGTCCGGGACAATGGCCGCTCCGCCGGAGCCGGTCCGGCGGCCGGGCCGAGGCGACGGAGTGTCATGGATACGACGAGTGGATCGGGCGGCGGGGCGACGCGGCGGTGTTTCGTGGCCGCGGTCTCGGGGGCGGGGCTGGCGGGGGCGCTGGCCGCCTGCGGGGGCGGGGAGTCGGGCGGGGGCGAGGAGCCGTCGGCCGGGAAGGAGCTGGGGCCGGCCGGGGAGATCCCGGTGGGCGGCGGCAAGGTCTTCGCCGACGACAAGGTGGTGGTGACCCAGCCGGAGAAGGGCGAGTTCAAGGCGTTCAGCGCGGTCTGCACCCATGCGGGCTGCCTGGTCTCGGGGGTGAAGGACTCGGTCATCACCTGCGACTGCCACGGCAGCCGCTTCTCGGCGGCCGACGGCTCGGTGCAGGCGCCGCCCGCCACCAAGGCGCTGCCCCCGGTCGGCGTCGAGGTCGACGGCGACCGCCTCCGGCTGACCTGACCGGTCCGCCCGCCGGGATGCGGGCCGCTCCCTGCCGGGTGAGGCTGGCGTCGGACACGGTCGGCGGCAGGGGAAGGCGGCGGGATGGCGCGGTACGGCGAGTGCGACGTGGTGGTGGTCGGCGCCGGGTTCGCGGGCCTGAGCACCGCCGACGCGCTGGTACGCGACGGGCTCTCGGTACGGCTGCTGGAGGCCCGCCCCCGCGTCGGCGGCCGCGCCCTGACCCGCTTCCTGGCCGACGGCACCCAGCTGGACCTCGGCGGCCAGTGGATCGGCCCCACCCAGCGCCACATGGCCGACCTGGTCCACCGCCATGCCGTGCGGACCTACCCGACGCCGGGCGAGGGCGCGGCGGTGGTCGAGTACGGCGGGCAGCGCCTGGACGCGCTCCCCGCCGAGGCCGCCGAGGTGCTGGCCACACTCGACCTCCTGGCCCGCGAGGTCCCGCCGGCCCGGCCCTGGACCGCCCCCGACGCGGCCGGCCAGGACGGCCGCACCTTCGCCACCTGGCTGGCGGAGACCGGCGCCCCGCCCGCCGCCCGCGACCTGGTGGGACGGCTGGTCTCCGGCGGCCTCCTCTCCGGCGGGTCGGCGGAGAACTCCCTCCTGGAGACCCTCTTCTACGTGGCGAGCGCGGGCGGCACCGGGCCGCTGCTCGGCTACGAGGGCGGGGCCCAGGAGACCCGGTTCGTGGGCGGCGCGCAGCAACTCGCGGACCGCATGGCCTCGGCGCTGCCCGAGGGCACCCTGCGGCTGGGCGAGCCGGTGCACACCGTCGAGTACGCCCCGGACGCGGCCCGGGTCCACACACCGCGCGGGGTGGTGGACGCCGCCCGCGTGGTGCTCGCCGTCCCGCCGGTGCTGGCCGGCCGCCTCCACTACTCCCCCGCCCTGCCCCCGCTCCGTGCCGGCCTGCTCCAGCGCATGCCGGCGGGGACGGCGCTGAAGATCCACGCCGTCTACGCCCGGCCCTTCTGGCGGGCCGCCGGCCTCTCCGGGGTCGCGCAGTCGGCCGAGGGCGTGCTGACGGAGACGGTGGACAACACGCCGCCCGGCGCGCCCCGGGCCGTGCTGACCGGCTTCGCCTACGGCGCGGACGCCGCCCTGCTGCGCCGCCAGGCACCCGGTGCCCGCCGCCGCGCCGCCCTCGACCACCTCACCGCCCTGTTCGGGCCCGAGGCGGGCGAGCCGGAGGAGTTCGTCGAGTTCGACTGGCTCGCCGAGGAATGGACCCGGGGCTGCTTCTCGGGCCACCTCGTACCGGGCGCGTGGACCACCTTCGGCCCCGTCCTGCGCGAGGCGGTCGGCCCGCTGCACTGGGCCGGGACCGAGACCGCCGTCCACTGGAACGGGTACTTCGACGGGGCCGTGGAGTCCGGGTACCGGGCGGCCGAGCAGGTACGCCGGTCGCTGTGAGCTCTGTTCCCGCGCCCGGGATCAGAGGGTCGGTTCCAGCTGGGCCCACGGCTGCTCGGCCTCGATCTGCGCGGCGAGGGCGAGCAGCGTCCCCTCCCCGCCCAGCGGCCCGACGAACTGGGTGCCGAGCGGCAGCCCTTCGGGGGTGCGGTAGGTGGGCACGCTCATCGCGGGCCGCCCGGTGATGTTGGCGAGCTGGGTGTACGGGGTCGCCGCCAGGTTGGCCATGACCGCGCGCTCCCACGCCTTGGTCCCGGCCAGCGTGCCGAGCAGTCCCACCTTCATCAGCCCGCGGGCGAGGGCGCGGACCGGCGCGGGGGTGTCCAGCTCGCCGAGGCGCACCGGCGGGCGGGCCAGGGTGGGAGTGAGCAGCAGGTCGTAACGGTCGTGGAAGGCGGCGAGCTGCCGGCTGTAGGTGTTCCAGCGGTGGTGGGCGGCGTAGTAGCGGGGCGCGGGCAGGGAGCGTCCGGCGGCGGCCAGCAGGTGGGTGTCGAGTTCGAAGTCGCCGGGGCCGGCGCCGGTCGTGCGGCGGATCTCGTCGACGGTCTGGGCGAGCTGGGTGGTCCACATGGCGAGGAAGTCGAGGGCGAGCTGACGGTGGTCGGTCTCCGGTTCGGCCGGCTCGACCTCGTGTCCCAGGTGGGCGAGGAGCCCCGCCGTCTCCTCCACGGCGGCGACCGCGTGCGGGTCGACCTCGGTGCCGATCGGCGAGCGGGTGGTGAACCCGATCCGCAACGGGCGCGTACGACGGGCGAGTTCGGCGTACGGCAGCTCGGGGCGGGCGGCCAGGTAGGGGCCGCCGGGGTCGGGGCGCGCGGTGAGGACGTCGAGGAGGGCGGCGCTGTCGCGGACGGTGCGCGAGACGGCCCCGTTGGTGGCGGCGCCGTGCAGGTCCTCGGCGGTGGCGGGGCCGGCCGGGACCAGGCCGCGCCCCGGCTTCAGCCCGAAGAGGCCGCAGCAGGCGGCGGGGATGCGGATGGAGCCGCCGCCGTCGTTGGCCCCGGCCATCGGCACGACCCCGGCGGCCACGGCGGCCGCCGATCCGCCGGAGGAGCCGCCCGGGGTACGGGTGAGGTCCCAGGGATTGCGGGTGGGCCCGTTCACCTCCGGTTCGGTGATGCCCTTCGCCCCGAACTCGGGGGTGTTGGTCTTGCCGAAGATCACCAGCCCCGCCTCCAGCCAGCGTTCGACCACCGCGCTGTGCCGTTCGGCGGGCTGGTGGGCGAGCGAGCGGCTCCCGCTCCCGGTGGGCAGTCCGGCGTAGTCCTGCGAGAGGTCCTTGATGAGGAAGGGGACTCCGGCGAAAGGCCCGGTCAGCGGGGTCCTGGCGCGCTCGCGGGCGAGGTCGCGCATCGGGCGGACGATCGCGTTGAGCTTGCCGTCGACCGCCTCCGCGCGGGCCATTGCCACCTCCAGCAGCTCCGCCGCCGTGACCTCCCCGCCCGCCACCAGCGCGGCCAGCCCCACCGCGTCGTGCGCCCGGTACTCCGCGTACTCCATGCCCGGCCTCCGTAAAACTATGTATCGTAGTTTTATACGCCCGGAACGTACACTGCTGCCCGGTCACCGACAAGAGGCCGTCGGACGCCGTGGGAGCACGAGGAGTACCGGAATGGGCAGACCGCCGCGGCGGCTGGTGAGCCGTGAGGGCATCATGCGGGCCGCCCTCGCGCTGGTCGACGAGGAGGGGCCGGACGCCCTGTCCACGACCCGCGTGGCCCAGCGGCTCGGCGTCAAGGGGCCCTCCCTCTACGCCTACGTGTCGGGGCGCGACGAGATCGTGGACGGCCTCCACGCGCTGATCGTCGCCGAGATGGACCTGGCCGACGCCACCGGCCCCTGGACCGAGGTCATCGACCGCTGGGCGCGCTCCTACCGCGCCGCCTTCGCCGCCCACCCCCGCGCGGTCCCGCTGATCGCCGCCCGTCCGGTCCGCGTCCCGGCCGCCCTGGAGGCGTACGCCAGGGCGTTCGACGCGCTGCGCGCGGCGGGCTGGCCCGAGGAGCGGCTGCTGCCCGTGGTCCGCTCGGTCGAGTACTTCCTGACCGGCTCCGCCCTGGACCTCGACGCCCCCCCCGAGGCCGGGCTGACGGCACAGAACCTGCCGCCGGGCCTGGACCCGCTCCGCACGGCCCCGCCCCACCACCGCGAGCTCGCCTTCGAGACGGGGCTCGCCGCGCTGATCGAGGGGTTGCGGGCGATGCTCGCGGGAGTCTCGCGGGGCGGCGGCGCGACACGCTGAGCCACGGCGGGCCCTCGGCGCGACGTACGCCCACCGCGCCGGGTGAGGATGTGCGGATGAACGCAGACCCGGATGACGACCCCACCACCGCAGCGGACGACTGGCTCTCGCGGCGGTTCCACGAGGCCGAACAGGCGACGGACGAGGGCTTCGACCTCTCCGCCTGCGTCCGCGAACCCATCCACCTGCTGGGCGGCATCCAGTCGCACGGGACCCTGCTCGCCGCCGAGGTGGCGAGCGGCACGGTCGTCACGGCCGCCGACAACACGGCCCGGCTGCTCGGTGTCGAGGCGCGGGAGCTGGTGGGCGGCTCGGTGCTGCGGGTGCTGGGCGCCTCCGACTGGGAGGAGGCCGTCGCGCTGTCGGCCGAGGGCGAGGGCGCGGTCCTCTCGCTGCCGGTGACGGCGGGCGCGGGCCCCTCGCCCCAGGCGTTCGACCTGTCGGTGCACCGGCGCGACGGCCTGCTGGTCCTGGAGTTCGAACCGGGCGAGGGCGACCCCGCCGCCTCCCGCGACTTCTACCAGGGCGTCCGGCGTGCGCTGGGCCGGCTGCGCTCGGCCACCTCCGTCGCCGGGTGCTGCGCCACCGCCGTCCGGGAGATGCGCGCGCTGACCGGCTTCGAGCGGGTGGTGGCGTACCGCTTCGACGGGGCCGACGGACCGGGCGAGGTGGTGGCCGAGTCCGTGACCAACGGGTGGGAGCCCTGGCTCGGCCTGTGGTTCCCGGCGACGGACGTCCCGCCGCAGGCGCGCCGGCTCTACGAGGAGAACTGGATCCGGGTCATCGGCGACGTCGACGACGCCACCTCCCGGCTGGTGCCGGAACGGCGCGCGGACACGGGTGACATCCTCGACCTCTCCCGGGCGGGGCTGCGCACGGTCTCCGGTTTCCACCTGGAGTATCTACGCAACATCGGGGTCCGCTCCTCGATGTCGGTCTCCGTGCTGCGCGACGGGCGCCTGTGGGGGCTGATCGCCTGCCACGGGGCGGACCCCAGGCGGCTGGGCCCGGAGGTCCGCTCGGCCTGCGAGCTGTTCGGCACCGCGTTCGCACTGCAACTGACGGCGTTGGAGGAACGGGACCGGGCCGACTCGCTGGTCGGCGTCAGCGGCCGGGCGGCGGCCGTGGCCCGGCTGCTCGGCACCGACGTGTACGACTCTCTGCTGCGGCACGAGGCCGAGGTGCGCGAACTGACCGGCGCGGACGGCCTGGTCGTGGCGCGGGACGGCCGGGTGCGCACCACCGGGCCGGCCGTCGGTGCGCGGCTCGCGGACGAACTGAGGCGGCTGGCGGCCGGACTGGCGCCGGGCCAGGTGTGGGCGACCGACCGGCTGGCCGAGACGCTGGAGGCCGGCGGGGCCGACGCCTCGGCGGCCGAGGGCGGCCCGTCCGGTGTCCTGCTGATCGCGCTGGAGCGGGGCCGTTCGTACCTGGCCTGGACGCGGGTCGAGCGGCCCGAGCCGCGCCGGTGGGCCGCCGACCCCGACCGCCCGGTGCGGGTCGGCCCGCGCGGAGAGCGGCTTACCCCGCGCGGTTCGGGCGCGGTCTTCCGCTCGGTGACGCGGGGCCGCAGCCTGCCCTGGCAGGCGCGCGAGGAGCACACCGCCGTGGAGCTGTGGCGGCTGCTGACCGGGATGGTGCTGCGGCACGCCGACGAGCTGAGCGCGCTCAACGAGGAACTCCGCGTCATCAACGAGGACCTGGACTCGTTCGCGCACGCCGCCGCGCACGACCTGAAGGAGCCGCTGCGCGGCATCTCCCACGCGGCGGAGTTCCTGGCGGAGGATGCCGGGGCCGGGCTGGACGCCACCAGCGTGCGCCGGCTCTCCACCATGCGGCGGCTGGCCGGCCGCATGGACGACCTGCTCAACTCCCTGCTGCACTACTCCCGCGCGGGCCGCGGCGGGCTGCGCCGGACCAGGGTGGAGCTGGACCGGGCCCTGGACCACGCCCTGGAGGTGGCCGGGCCCCGGCTCGCCGAAGCGGGGGTACGGGTGCTGCGGCCCGACCGGCTCCCCGAGGTGGACGCAGACCCGGACCGGCTCGACGACGTCCTGGTCAACCTCCTGGTCAACGCCGCCAAGTACGCCGCGGACCGCCCGGACAGGACCGTCGAGGTCGGGGTGGAGGAAGTCGGGCCCGGTCCCGGCGGGCGGGCGGTCGTGGTCCGGGACAACGGCATCGGCATCCCGCCGGAGCGGCAGGACGATGTCTTCGGGCTCTTCCAACGGCTGCACGGCCCTGCCGAGTACAGCGGCGGCACCGGCGTCGGCCTCGCCGTCGTACGGCGGATCGTGGAGCGGCACGGCGGACGCGTCTGGCTCACCAGCACCCCGGGCGAGGGGACGGCCTTCTACTTCACCCTCGGGGAGCCGGGCGCGGCCGGCGGCTGACCCTTCGCCTGCAGCCAGTAGTCGACGGCGCCCTTGAGCACGGTACGGAAGAGGTCGAAGTTGAGCGGTTTGTAGATGTAGCTGTCGGCGCCCGCGGCGTAGCAGGCGTCGACATCGGCGGGGGCCGTCGAGGAGGTGAAGACCACCACGGTGAGGTCGGCGAGTTCCGGGCGGGCGCGCAGGGCCGCGAGGCCCTCGAGTCCGTCCTCGCCGCGCGTGTTGAGGTCGAGCAGGATCATGCCGGGCAGCTCCTCGCGGCGCGCGAGCAGGCGCTCGGCGAGGCCGTCGCCGTGCGCGGTGAACTCCAGGCGCAGCGCCGGATGGCTTTGGTTCAGCGCCCGCTCGATCGCCTCGACGTCCTCCTCGACGTCCTCCACCACCAGGACCCGCGTCAGGTCCACCCGTCGTGCCGCCGGCCGACCGTCGTCCGTCACCGTTCTCCCTCCACCTGGACGATCACCACGGCGGTGTCGTCGTCGCCGGACACCCGGAAGCGGGCGGCCTGGCCGATGAGCCCGTCCGCACCGCCGCCGTTCTCACCCACGCATCGCGCGACCGCCTCGGGCAGCCGGTCCTCGAAGAAGGAGCCGTCGGCGGCCCGGGCCTCGGAGAGCCCGTCGGTGTGGAGCACGAGGGCGTCCCCGGGCCCCAGCGTCAAGGAGACGGCCCGGTACGCGACCTGCTCCACGACGCCGAGCAGCATCCCCTGCGCCGGAACCGCGGACACCTCCCCTCCCGCCCGCGCGACGTGCGGCAGCGGGTGCCCGGCGTTGGCGACGCGCACCCGCCACGCCCCCTCGCCCCGCGGGGTGAGGACCGCGACCAGGGCCGTCACGAAGCGCGAGGCCCGCTGGGCGATCAGGGCGCCGTTGAGCCGGGCCAGCGCCGCCGTCGGCGAGGTGCCGTTCTCCAGCAGGGTGCGCAGAGTGTGCCGGGCCAGCCCGGTGTAGGCGGCGGCCTCCGCGCCCCGGCCGCAGACGTCGCCGATGAAGACGGCGAGCCGGTCTCCGACCCGCACGGCGTCGTAGAAGTCCCCGCCCACGTCGAGACTGTCGTCGGCGACCTGGTACGCGGCGCTCAGCTCCAGCCCCGGGCAGTCGGGCAGGCCCGGCGGCAGCAGGTGGCGCTGGAGCTCTTCGACGTGGCGACGGCGCTGCTCGTACAGCGTGCTGGTGTCGATGGCCAGGGCGGCCCGGCCGGCCAGGTCGGTGAGGAGCCAGCGGTCGGCGTCGGCGCTGTCGCGGCTGTAGAGGAAGGTGAGGGTGCCGAGCGCCCGGTTCCGCGCGGCCAGCGGGCTGACGCTCATCGCGCGGACGGGGGGTCCGGGCGCGCCGGGACCGAAGGGGCCGCCCTCCAGGTCCTCGCCGGTCAGGACGAGACCATGGCGCCGTTCGGCGCCCCGCAGCAGCTCCTTGGCGAGCCAGGGGTCGTCCTCGGCGACCTCGCGGAGCCGGGCCTGCGCGTCGGAGGCCATGTGCGCGACGGCGACTGCGGAGAGGGTGCCCCGGGAGTCCGCGAGGTGGACCATGCAGCCCTCCGCGACGGCGGGTACGGCCATCCGGGCCACCCGGCGCAGCGTCTCCTCCACGTCGAGGCTCTCGGCCATCTGCAAGGAGGCTTCGGCGAGGAAGGCGTCCATGGCCTGGCGCCGCTCGTGCTGCCGGGACTCCAGGATGCGCTGGTTGCTCACCGTCAGCACGTCCGCGATCTGGCGCAGCCGCTCCCCGGTCCGCGCGACCCACGGCGCTCCCGGCTCCCGCCCGGCCCCGACCCACAGGGCGGCCCGGTCGCCGTCGCCCAGGTCGAAGACGCAGCGCACCACGACGGCCGCCCCGGCGTCCCGCAGGGCCCTCCCGCCGGGGCAGGGCAGCAGCATCTCCGGGTCGTCCGGGCGGATCAGCAGCAGCGTGGGGCCGTCGTCGAGCGGGGGCGGGGCGCAGGGTCCCTCGGTGTGGTCGCAGCCCGGCAGGGTGGTGACCTCCGTGCCGCCCCGGCCGCGATGGCGTACGTAGCTGGACCGGCCGCGTTCCCAGCGGGCCCCGGCGACGACGGTGACTCCGGGGTCGTCGAGCAGCGCCTCGTAGACCAGCGAGGCCAGGGCGGTGATGTCATCCGCGTCGGTGCCCACCCGCCACAGCCGGTGCAGCCAGGCGGCCCACCCGTCGAAAGGTGCTTCGGCCCGCGCCGGTACGTCCGTACCCGGTTCCACCATGACACCTTCCACCCGTCGGCATGAGACCTACCTACCCTGCGACGGGCATGCTACGGCTGCCACGCGGGACGCTCCTCCGGTGAAGGGGGGAGCGCCGGACCAAGATCACTGGTGGGTAGCCCCGGCGGGCCCTCACTCAGCTCCGCACGCCAGCCGCCGCCTCCTCCAGGGCGGCGACGGCGGCCCGGATCGAGGGGCGCCGGTCGGCGTCGGCGCGCCAGAGGGCGTAGACGTGGCGGCGGATGCCGTTGCGGACGGCCAGGGTGCGGATGCCCTCGGGGACCGGGTCGCGGCCGAGCCGGGGGACGACGCAGACGCCCAGTCCGGCGGCGACCAGGGCGAGTTGGGTGTGGCCTTCCTCCGCGCGGTGGGGGGTGTGCGGTTCGATGCCCTGAGCACGGAGCGTGACCATCAGCCATTCGTGGCAGAACTCGCCCTCCCCCCAGGTGATCCAGTGGTCCTCGGCCAGCTCCGCCAGCTCGACCGACTCCCGCCCGGCCAGCGGATGGTCCACCGGCACGGCCACGTCGGCCGGGTCGTCCAGCAGCGGGGCCTTGACCAGCCCGGCGGGGAGCGGGAGCGGCTTGTTGTACCAGTCGAGGACCACCGCCAGGTCGAGGTCCCCGCGCAGCACCGCGCGTACGCCTTCCCCGGCCTCCAGTTCGCGGGAGCGGACGCGCAGGGCCGGGTGGGCGGCGGCCAGGACGGCGAGGGTGGCGGGCACCAGGCCGCGCGCGGCGGTCGGGAAGGCGCTGAGCCGCAACTCGCCGACGACGGCGCCGCGCTGTGCCTCCAGGTCCACCTCGGCCTGCTCCACCTGGGAGAGGATGCGGGCCGCGTGACCGGCCAGCAGCTGCCCGGCGTCGGTGAGCCGCACCCCGCGTCCCTGCCGGGCGATGAGCTGCCGGCCCGTCTCGCGCTCCAGCTTGCCGAGTTGCTGGGAGACGGCGGAGGTGGTGACGTGCAGTGCCGCGGAGGCCGCGACCACCGAGCCGTGACGGGCGAGGGCGTCGAGGGTGCGCAGGCGCTCCAGGTTCAACATGTAAGCGATCCTACGCGGTTCCTCGCACTAATCGTCGCTTGTCCTTAAAGGTGAAGCGGCGCAGAGTAGCGGCATGACCACCGCTCCCCCGGCCCCCGGGGTTCCCGCCGCGCGGATACCGGAGCTGACTCCGGCCGCCTCCCCCACCCCACCGACCACCCCCGCCCCGCCCCGCGTCCGCCGGGTCGGCTGGCGGGTCCGGTTCGCCGTGCTGTCGCTGATCTGGGGTTTCAGCTTCCTGCTCATCAAGGTCGGCACGGAGGCGTACGCGCCGCTCCAGGTGACCCTGGGCCGCCTGGTCTTCGGCACGCTGCTGCTGGCCGGGGCCCTCGCCGTCCGCCGCGACCGGCTGCCGCGCGGCGCCCGCGTCTGGGGCCATCTGACGGTGGCGGCGTTCCTGCTCAACGCGGTGCCCTTCACCCTCTTCGCCTACGCCGAGCTGACCATCCCCTCCACCCTGGCCGGGATCTGCAACGCGACCTCGCCGCTCTGGGGGATGGCCCTCTCCCTGGTCGCCCTCTCCGAGGACCGGCCGACCCGGCGCCGGGTCGCCGGACTCGGCCTCGGCTTCCTCGGCGTGCTGACGGTGCTGGGCGTCTGGGAGGGGTTCAGCGGCCTGGACGTCCGGGGCACGGCCCTCGCCCTGCTCGCCTCGCTCTGCTACCCGGTCGGCTGGATCTACGTACGCCGGACGCTGGCCGGGGTGGACGCCTCGCACCTCTCCGTGATGACCGGCCAGTTGCTGCTGGCCACCGTCCAACTGGCCCTGGTGACCCCGCTCTTCACCTCCGTGCCGAGCGCGTTCCCGCTCGGCCCGCTGCTGGCCGTCGTCGCCCTCGGCGCCCTCGGCACCGGCCTCGCCCTGCTCCTCCAGTACGGGCTGGTGGCCGAGGTCGGCCCGACCATCGCCCAGATGGTCACCTACCTGATCCCGGTCATCGCCACCGCCGCCGGTGTCGCCCTGCTCGGTGAGCCCCTGGCCTGGTCGACCCCGGTCGGCGCGGTGGTGGTGCTGGTCGGCGCGGCCCTGGCCCAGAGCCGCGCCAGGCCGGCACGCGCCCCGGAGCCTCAGTCGTAACGCACCCCGCGCGAGGGCCGCACCGCCTCCGCCACGGCGTCCGCCAGGGGCTCGACGTCGTCCGGGGACAGAGGGGACACGGTGATCCGGACACCGGGCGGCGCGCCGAGCCGGAAGCGGGCGCCCGGCGCCGTGCCCCAGCCGGCCTGGAGCAGCGCGGAGACCGCGCGGGTCTCGTCCGGGACCGGGACCCAGACGTTGAGCCCGCCCGCCCCCCGGGCCTCGGCCCCGCGGACCGCCAGCTCCCGGATCAGCGCCTCGCGCCGCTCGTCGTAGGCGCGGGCGACCTCCGCGAGGTCGGGGGTGCCGGCCCGCCACAGCGAGGCGACGGCCCGCTGGAGGAGCAGACTCACCCAGCCGGGCCCGAGCCGCTGGCGGCCCCGGAGCCGGTCGAGGGTGACGGCGTCCCCCGTCACGGCGGCGACCCGCAGGTCGGGGCCGTACGCCTTGGCGACCGAGCGGACGAAGGCCCAGTGCGTGGTGGTGCCGGCCAGCGGATGCGGGGGCGGCGCGACGATGCCGTGGCCGTGGTCGTCCTCGACGAGCAGCACCTCGGGGTGGGCGGCGAGCACCTCGCGCAGCTCCCGGGCGCGCGCGGCGGAGACGGCCGCGCCCGTCGGGTTCTGGGCCCGGCAGGTGAGCACCACGGCCCGGGCGCCTTCCCCCAGCGCCCGCCGGATCTCCCCAGGCAGCGGCCCCTCGTCGTCGACGGCGACCGGCAGCGGCCGCAGCCCGAGCGCCGGGACGAGGTCGAGGAGACTCCCCCAGCCGGGGTCCTCGACCGCGAGGGCGTCACCGGGCCGCAGGTGGGCGGCGAGGACGCGCTCGATGGCGTCCAGGGAGCCGGAGGTCGCGGCGAGCGGGCCCGTGGGGACGCCGTCGGCCGCGAAGGCGGCGCGCGCGAGCCGGGCGAACCCGGCGTCCAGCGGCTCCTGCCCGTAGAGGACCGGCCGGGCGTCGGCGGCAGCGGCGGCCTCCGCGAAGGCGGGCGCGAGGGCGGGCAGCAGCCGCGGGTCGGGGTCGCCGGTGGACAGATCGCGGGCGCCCGACGGCACCTCGACCCGGATCTGGTCGCGTGGCGTGGAGACCGGCCGGGCCCGGACGCGGCTGCCGCGCCGCCCGGCCGTCTCGATCACCCCGCGCTCCCGGAGCAGGCGGTAGGCGGCCGCGACGGTGTTCGGGTTGACCCCGAGCCGGTCGGCCAGCTCCCGCAGCGGCGGCAGGGCGTGGCCCGGCGGGAGCGCGCCGGTGGCCACGCCCCGTTCCACGCTGGCGGAAATCTCTGCGGCGCGCCGCCCGGTGATCCGATACTCTCCTAGCACAAACCACATTATGCACTAGTGCAATTGGAGTTCGCCATGGCCGCGCCGCAAGAATCCCCGGACCAGGGCGCGTACGTCCCCACCCCGCGCACCGTCCCCACCCGCTCACGCGACCGCGCCTCCTACGACCGGGAGACCGTGCACGCGATCCTCGACGAGGGCACCGTCTGCCACCTCGGCTTCGTGCGCGACGGCGCCCCGGTCGTCCTGCCGACCTTGTACGCCCGGATCGGTGAGCACCTCTACGTCCACGGCTCGACGGGGTCCCGCCCCCTGCGCTCCGCCCGGGGCGAGGCCGGACTGCCGGTCTGCGTGACCGTCACCCACGTCGACGCCCTGGTGCTGGCCCGGTCCGCCTTCCACCACTCCCTCAACTACCGCTCGGTGGTGGCCCACGGCACCGCCCACCAGGTGACCGACCCGGCCGAGAAGGCCGCCGCCCTGGACGCGCTGGTCGACCAGGTGGTGCCGGGCCGCTCGGCCGACTGCCGTCCCGCCGACGCCAAGGAACTGGCCGCCACGGCGGTGCTCCGCCTCGAACTGGCCGAGGTCTCCGCCAAGTCCCGCACCGGCGAGCCCAACGACGACCCGGAGGATCTGGCGCTGCCGTACTGGGCCGGGCTGGTCCCCGTCGAGAACCGGTACGGCACCCCGGCGCCCGCCGCCGGCCTTTCCACCGGCGTCGTGCTGCCCGGGTACCTCACCCCCGCGAGCTGACGGGGGCCGGGGGCGGATGCCCGGGCGGGCACCGCCCCGGCCACGTCAGCCGGCTGTCCCGGCGGCCAGGCGCCGGGCGGCGGAGGCGCCGCGCGTCTCGGCCACCGCGAGGCCGACCACGGCGACCAGCATGAGGAGCGTCCCGAGCACCGTCGGCACCGTCAGCTCCTCGCCGAGCAGGAGCACCGCGATGGCGGCGGCGCTGACCGGCTCCAGCAGCATGATCACGGAGACGGTCGCCGACCGGACCACGGCCGCCCCGGCGAAGTACAGGGCGTAGGCGAGGGCGCTCGGCACGGCGGCGACGTACACCAGGAGCCAGACCACGCGGGCCGGGTCGGCGCTCTGCGGAACCAGCCCCTCCAGCAGGCCGAACGGCAGGAGGAGCAGGGCGCCGACGGCGAAGGCCCAGGTGGTGGTGGAGAGCGGGTCGCCGTCGCCGTCCCGGCCCCAGAAGCGGGTCATCAGGGTGATGGAGGCGTACCCGGCGGCCGCGATCACGCCGAGCGCGATCCCCCACGGCCGGACCGTCGCTCCCTCACCGCCGAGCACGAGCACGGCCAGCCCGAGCAGCGCGCCGCCCACGGCCAGGAGGCCGCCGAGACCCAGCCGCTCCCCCAGCAGCAGCCGGGCGCCGAGCGCGATCAGCACGGGCCCCGAACCGAGGGTCACCACCGTGCCGACCGCGAGCCCGGTCTCCTGCACCGCGGCGAAGTAGGCGGTCTGGAAGACCGTCAGGCCGATCCCGGTGGCGAGGACCCGGCGGACCTTGCGCCGCAACGGTTCGGCGGGACGCGGCGCGCGCCGTCCGTGCCGCAGGGCGTGCACGCCGAGGAGCAGGGCGAGCCCGCCGACGTAGCGCCAGAAGGAGAGGGAGACGGGGCCGATGTCGCTGGCCCGGTAGAGCAGGGAGGCGGCGGCGCCCGCCGTTCCCCAGGCCGCACCGGCGACGACCAGGTAGAAGAGGCCGCGGCTCACGGGCAGGCCGACGGCAGAGGGGTGGGACATGGTGTTCTCCGCAGGTGGTGTGAAGCGAACGGTTCACGTCTGCGGGCAGCACTCGCCGCCCCGGCGACCGGCCGGGTCACGACGCGCGGGGGCCCGCCTCAGGCGGCGGGCGGCGGAAGGACGAGTGCATGCGGCATGGACCGCACTCTAGGCATGGTCGCGGGCGCCGGACAACTCCTCGCCCGCCGCCCGCTCCCCGGCCGGATGGGACGCCGCGACCGGCCCCGCCGAGGGAGCGGCCGGGGTGGAGGACTGGGCGATGAACGCGCCGAGCAGGACCACCACGCCCCCGGCGATCTGCGGCAGCGAGAGGTGCTCGCCGAGCAGCACCCAGGCGAGGACGGTGGCCACCACCGCCTCCAGGCACGCCACGACCCCGGCGACGGCGGGCGACAGCCGGCGCACCGACAGCACCCCCGTCACATAGGCGAGGACGGTGGCGAGCAGCACGATCCAGCCGAGCAGCAGGAAGGCGGCGACCGGCGTCCCGTCCATCCGCGCCGTCCCGGCCAGCACGCCCCACTCCATCGACCAGGGCCGGGCGATCACGGTGAGCACCGCGGTCCCGACGAGCAGGCCGTACGCGATGACGCCGAGCGGATGCGGCGCCTCGTCCCCGGCGTCGCCGCCCTGGTCGGAGAGGACGAAGTAGCCCACCTGGCAGCAGGCGGCGCCGAGCGCCAGCAGGAGGCCGATCACGTCGAAGCGGAGCCCGGCCCACACCTCCACCACACAGGCGAGCCCGCCGACGGCGAGCACCACCCCGAAGGCGGCGGCCCGGGTCACCGGACGGCGCTGCACGAAGCGCACCCAGCCGAGGACCAGCGCCGGCGCCAGGTACTCGACCAGCAGCGCGACGCCTACGGGGATACGGGAGATCGCGGCGAAGTAGCACGCCTGGACGCCCGCCACCGCCAGCAGGCCGAAGCCGAGCAGCAACGCCGGGCGCCTGCGCGGCAGATCGCGGTGGACCCAGGCGAGCGGCAGCATGACCAGGGCCGCGCCGGCCACCCTCAGCCAGACGACGTGGAGCGGGTCGAGCCCGGCCTCGATGAGCGGTTTGGCGGCGACACCGGAGCCTCCGAAGGCGAGGGCGGAGACGAGCGCGAGACCGAGCCCCGCGCCGCGTCCGCCGAGCGGCCGGCGGGAGGTCAGGGGAGCGTGGGGCGCTGATGCGGGGGAAGCGGAGGAGGCTGACACGGGCACATCATGACAGCAGAGATCAGGGGCGTCACCCCATGGCGCTCCTTACCGTTCCGGCCCCGGACGCTCCTGTGGCGCGCCGAGTTCGCGGCGCAGTGCCGACACGTCGATCGGGCCGGCCTGTTCGCCGACGTGCGAGGCCCGGCCCTCCGCCGGAGGCACCGGCTCCGCGTCGAGGCGGCGGCGCAGCAGCTCGCGGTCGACCCCGGCCCGCTCCATGACCTGGACGGCCCGGCACTCGGGGTCCGCGACCAGCCCGGCCAGCAGATCGGGGCCCGCCGGCCGGTCGCCCCGGCCGTCCGCCCGCTTCCGGGCGGCCTCCAGCGCCTCGGCCGCGGCGGGCGACCAGCCGTCGGACCGGGCCATCGGCACCGCGCCGGAGTCCTCGACGGAGCCGTGCCACTTGAGTCCGTAGCCGATGTTCCGCTGGACGAGCAGGCCGAGGAGCTTCACCAGTTGTTCGCCGCCCTGCTCGCAGGCGTCGACGGCCTCGCGGCTGGCGGGGTCGTGCTCCAGCAGGGCGTGGAGCAGGTGCGCGGTGTCGGCCTGGCCGTCGCCGTCCCGCTGGGCACGGCGGCGCGCGCCCGCCAGGGCGTTGGCCAGCTCGGGCCGCGGGGAACCGTCGGCCGGGACGGGTCCGGGGTCCGAGGTGTGGAGAGGGCGGTACACACCCACCACCTCACCATTCGGGCGCTTCGTCCACATCCCCGAGGGGACGCATTCGCGCGTCCGACACAGGGTGGGCATGCCGCGGCCGCCCCTCCTCCCTGCGGAGGAGGGGCGGCCCGGCGCGGACGGGAGGCGTGCGGGTCGTTCCGTGCGCCCCTCGGGGTGCGCCGCGGGGTCAGTCCTGGTCGGCGAGGATCAGGTAGAGCCGCTTGCGGGCGTCGTTGACGACGGCGAGGGCCTTCTCCTGCTGCTCCTTGGTGCCGGTCTTCCAGACCTGGCCGAACGCCTCCATCAGCCCGGCACCGGCCTGGCGGATCTCGTTGACGCTCTCCCAGTCGACGCCGCGGCCGACCTCTTCCCAGGGGGCGTCCGGCCCCGCCTCGGCGGCGGTCCGGCCCTCCTCGGTGAGTGCGAACAGCTTCTTGCCGCCGCTGCTCTCACTGGCGATGAGGCCCTCGTCCTCCAGCAGCTGGAGGGTGGGGTACACCGATCCCGGGCTGGGCTTCCAGGCACCGCCACTGCGTTCGGCGATCTCCTGGATCATCTCGTAGCCGTGCATCGGCCGGTCGGCCAGCAGCGCCAGGATGGAGGCGCGCACGTCACCGCGCCGCGCCCTCCCCCGGCCGCCGCCGCGCCCGCGCCCGCCCCAGGGCCCACCGGGCCCGAAGCCGGGCCCGAACGGCCCGAAGGCCATCCGCCGCCGGTCGTCACCGTCAGGCCCGCGCCGCCCCCCGCCCCATCGCTCGAACCCCTCAGGCCCAGGCCCTCCGTGGTGGGAACCGAACTGCCGCCCGTGCCCCAGTCCGTGCTCATGCTCGTGGTCGTGTCCGTGGATACGCATCGCAACGCTCCTTCCGTTCGTAATCGGTCGCGATGCCTCAACGATATATCGGAACTGTTCTTACGGCAAGACCTCGGCTCGGAGGGTCGATGACCTGGCTCTTCGAAGCGCCCGATCCGCATGACGCCGCCCCCACTCCACGAGCGAGGTCAAGGCACTAGGGGGACCGACCCCTGGTCGAGCCGGCCGGGGCGGGCCCTCCCCCGAACCGAAACTCGAGGCCCCGGGTGCGGCCCGGTCGGCACGCGCAGCGTGAGCCGCTCCGCGGCGGTGGGCGCGATCTCCCGCACCTCGTCGACCGGTCCGGACCCGGTCGACGAGCAGCCGCCTGCCATGAACGGCCATCCGGGCAATACGGTGGGACACGAGGGCCTCCGGCCGGTGGAGACTCGACACCTCCACCACACACGGGGCCCCTCGTCATGATCAAGCCCACCAGCGTCAACCACGCTCGTGACCAGGCACGCCCCTCCCCACCTCGGCCAGGGCCCCCGCGTCGCCCTGCGCCACCTCAGCCGGCAGGACTACGCCGGGATCGCCGCCCTCACCCGCGAGAGCACCGAGCTGCACCGGACCTGGCTGGGCGTCCACGAGCCGGCGGTGGAGGCGTTCGAGCGCCGCCTGGAGCGGTTCGGGCGGCCGACGCACGAGGGATTCGTGATCTGTCTGCGCGAGACCGGGGCGATCGTGGGCGGAGTCAACGTCAACGCCATCCTGCGCGGCAGCCGGCAGTGCGGCACCTCGGCTTCACCGCGTACGCGGCGACGACCGGCCGGGGTTACCTGACCGAAGGGCTGGGCCTCGTGATCCGGCACGCCTTCGGCCCCATGGGCCTGCACCGGCGGGAGGCCGACATCCAGCCCGGCAACACCCGCTCGCTCGCCCTCGTCCGGCGCCTCGGGTTCCGGTACGAGGGGTTCTCGCCCGCCTTCCAGGTGATCGACCGGGAGTGGCGGGACCACCAACGCAGGGCCCTGGCCTTTGAGGACGTACCCCGGCGGGCCCGGCGATGGGCACAGACGGGCGCCGGTGAGCGCCGGTGCCGGGCCAGACGGCGCAAAAGCAGGTCCACCGACCCGCGATTGGCCTTTGCCGCCGCTCGCCCGGGGGCGGCACGCTCGCCGCATGCGCCTGCGAATCATCGATGCCTTCACCGACCGCCCCTTCTCCGGCAACCCGGCCGGGGTCATGCTGCTCGACGCCTTTCCCGAGGACGCACGGCTCCAGCGCATCGCCGCCGAGGTGAACCTCTCCGAGACCGCGTTCGCCCACCCGCTGGAGCCGGGCGGCGAGGCCGACTGGGCGCTGCGCTGGTTCACCCCGCTCCGCGAGGTGGAGCTGTGCGGCCACGCCACCCTCGCCACCGCCCACGCGCTCACCTCCGACGGGCGGGTCGCCCCGGGCGGGGGCCCGCTGCGCTTCGCCACCCGCAGCGGCGTCCTCACCGCCGTGCCCTACGCCGACGGCGGGCACACGCTGGACTTCCCGACCGCGCCGCTGACCGAGGAGCCCCTGCCGGAAGGGCTCGCCGAGGCCCTGGGCGCCGTGCCGCTCAGCGTCCACGACACCGGCCCGCACTGCGGCGACCTGCTGCTGGAGCTCCCCGACGAGAAGACGGTCCGGGAGCTGGAGCCCGACCACCGCGCCCTCGTCCGCCACAGCCGGCGCGGCATCATCGCCACCGCCCTGGCCGACGATCCCGCCGCCGGCTACGACTTCGTCTCGCGCGGCTTCTTCCCGCAGGTCGGCATCGACGAGGACCCGGTCACCGGCAGCGCCCACACCGCCCTCGCCCCGTACTGGACGGCCCGCCTGGGCCGCGAGCGGCTGACCGGGTTCCAGGGCGGGGCGCGTACCGGCATCGTCCGGACCGAACTGCGCGGCGACCGCACGCTGCTGACCGGCGACGCGGTCACCGTCTTCGACGGCGAGCTGCTGGTGTGAGCGGCCGGTCCCGGCTGCCTGCGACCGCTCAGGCCGTCGGCAGCCAGCCGACCTTTCCCGCCAGCAGCGCGTACCCGACGAAGGCGCCGATGTCGAGCAGGGTGTGGGCGACCACCAGCGGCCCGACCCGGCGCCAGCGCTGGTAGAGGAAGGCGAAGACGACGCCCATCACCAGGTTGCCGATGAAGCCGCCGATGCCCTGGTAGAGGTGGTACGAGCCGCGCAGCACCGAGCTGGCCAGCAGGGCGGCGACCGGGCTCCAGCCGAGCTGATCGAGCCGGCGCAGCAGGTAGCCGACAACGATCACCTCCTCCAGGACGGAGTTCTCGGCCGCCGAGAGGATCAGCACGGGGAACTTCCACCACTCACCGGGCAGCGACTCCGGGACGACGGTGAGGTTCATGCCGGCCGCGCGCGAGACCAGGTAGAAGGCGAGTCCCGCGCTGCCGATGCAGGCCGCCAGAGCGGTACCCCGGGTCAGGTCGAAGCGCGGCCGGGTGAGGTCGAAGCCGATCGAACGGGGCCCCGCGCCCTCCCGCGTCAGCAGGTGGAGGACGAGCAGCACGGGCACCAGGGCGGTCGCGATACCGAAGAGCTGCCAGGCCAGATCCAGCCACGGACGCCCGGGCGCCGCCGAGGAGTTGAGATTGGCCGCCTGGTCCTTCAGACCGCCCGGCCGGGTGACCGAGCCGACGAAACTGATCAGGGAGGAGACGGCGCTCGCGCCCAGCGACAGCGCCAGCACGATCAGCGTTTCGTCCCGGAACACCCTTCGTGAGGGATCTTCCACCCGTAGAGAACCAGCCACCAGCCCTGCCTCCGTCCGCACTCTGCCTCCAGTTGTGCAATCCCGGCCCATCCGCCCGCACACCCCGCTAGGGTCTCGAAAACAGATCCGAAGATCGTGCGCGACAGGCCGAGGGGGACGGGCGCCGTCGACGGCGCGCCTGTCCCCCTCTCCTTGCTTCATCGCTCAAGGAGGGGCACCACCGCAATGGGACGTCACAGCTTGCCCGATGAGTACGGGGCCGCTGCGCCCGGCCCTCGCCCCCGGGCCCGGGGCCGCACCGTCGCCCTCGCCACCGTCCTCGTCCTCGCGGTCGCCGCGGGCACCGCGGTGGCCGGGCGCAACGGCCTGCTGCCGCTCGGCGGCTCCTGCGCGGACGAGGCGGTACGCGTCGATGTGGTGGCGGCGCCGGACATCGCCCCGGCGCTCGGACAGGCGGCCGCCCACATCCGTGAGAAGGAGGTGACCTCGGACGGCCACTGCATGGACGTCCGGGTCACGCCGCGCGACGCCTACCAGGTGGCCGACGCCCTGCGCGCGGGCAAGGGCGGCGAGTACGAGGTGTGGGTGCCCGACTCGGCCCTCTGGCTGGACAGAGCCGGCTCCGACAGCGACAGCACCCCCGTCACGCCCACCGGCAACATCGCGGCCACCCCGGTGGGCGTCGCCATGCTGCCGAGCGCCGCCCGCTCACTGGGGTGGCCGTCGAAGACGTACAGCTGGGCCGAGCTGACCGCGGCGGCCACCGCCGGCGAGAAGCTCCGCCTGGGCACCGCCGACCCGGCCCGCAGCGCCCCCGGCCTGCTCGCCCTCACCATGGTCGGCGCTTCCGCCGCCGAGGCGGGCGACGAGGACAACACGCAGGTGGCCGAGGCCGCGAAGATCCTCGCCTCCCGCATGTCGGACTCCGACGGCCAGGTCCTGGACACGCTGGCCCGCGACGCCTCCGGCACCGAGCAGGGCAACCCGCGCCGCAACCAGGCGCTGATCCTCACCGAGCAGGCGGCCCACCGGCACAACGCCGGCACCGAGGAAGAGGAGGGGCTCGACCTCTTCTACCCGAAGGACGGCACGCCGCTGCTCGACTACCCCTTCACCCTGGTCGACGAGCGCGGGCAGAGCACCGACGAGAGCAGGGCGGCGGTCCGCTTCATGACCTTCTTCGGCGAGCCGGAGGGTCGCCGCGTCCTCGCCCGGCACGGCTTCCGCCCGGAGTCCGGCGACGCGGACGAGGCCGTGGTCACCGCGGCGGGCGGCCGCACCCCGCAGCCGTACGCGCAGGAGGAGTTCGAGCCGCCGGCGCCGGAGGCGGTGCAGGAGACGCTCGGCATGTGGACCATCACGGTGCAGAGCGCGCGGCTGACCACGGTGGTGGACGCCTCCGGCTCGATGGCGCAGCCGGTGCCGGGCCGCGACCAGTCGCGGATGGACGTCACCAAGGCGTCGCTGATCCAGGCGCTCTCCCAGTTCACGCCGGACGACGAGATCGGTCTGTGGGAGTTCGCCACCCACCTCGACGGCGACAAGGACTTCCGGAAGCTGGTCGAGACCCGCCGCCTCGGCGACCGGGACGAGAAGGGCAAGGCGCACCGCGAGAAGCTGACCGCCGCCTTCGGCGACCTCACCCCCGTCCCGGACGGCGCGACGGGGCTCTACGACACGACCCTCGCCGCCTACCGGGCGGCGCAGGACAGCTACGTCAGCGGGAAGTTCAACGCCCTGGTGATCCTCACCGACGGGATCAACGAGGACCCGGGGTCGATCTCCCGCAGCTCCCTCGTCGCCGAGCTGGAGGGGCTGCGCGACCCGGACCGCCCGGTCCCGGTGATCGCCATCGCGGTCGGCCCGGCCGCCGACAAGGAGGAGGTCAAGGAGATCGCCGAGGCCACCGGCGGCTCCGGTCACCAGGTCAGCGACCCGGCGCAGATCCACGCCGTGATCCTCAAGGCGATCATGGAGGCGGGGAGCACCCTCTGACCGCCGCCTCCCGAGCCGTACGACTCCCCCGCCCGGCCGGGCTCAGACCGGCCGGGCGGTCGCGTCGGTGACCCCGACCGGCCAGGTGTGCACCGGCTCCCCGGCGTGCATCAGGTCGCTGTAGCGGCGCACCATGGCGGCGAGCGCCGGGCGCCGCTCCATCCCGCTCTCCCGCGCCCGGTGGTACGTGGCCGCCTGCCAGGCGGCGCCGTTGGTCCGCCGGCGGCAGCGGGCCTCGATGACGCCGAGGTAGCGGTCCCGGTCGGCCGGGTCGACGCCCCAGGCGTCCAGCCCTGCGGAGGCCAGCGGGAGCAGCTCCTCCAGGACGAGGGTGGCCGCGTCGGTCTCGGCGGTCCCGGTGTACTTGCCGCGCCTGGGCCAGGTGAGCCGCGCGTCGATCCCGTACCGGCAGGCGGCGTCGAAGTTGGCCTCGGCCGCCTCGAAGGGGAGCTTCGTCCAGACCGGGGTGCGGCTCTCGGCCAGCGAGCGGACAAGACCGTAGTAGAAGGCGGCGTTGGCGACGACATCGATCACGGTGGGCCCGGCGGGCAGGACGCGGTTCTCGACGCGGAGGTGGGGCACGCCGTCGGCGACGCCGTAGACCGGGCGGTTCCAGCGGTAGACGGTGCCGTTGTGCAGGACCAGCTCGGCGAGGGAGGGGGCCTGGCCCGCCGCCAGCGCGTCCTCGGGGTCCTCATCGGAGCAGATCGGCAGCAGCCCGGGGAAGTAGCGCAGGTTCTCCGCGAAGAGTTCCCGGGCGCTGGAGATCCACCGCTCGCCGAACCAGGTGCGGGGGCGCACCCCCTGGACCTGGAGTTCCACCGGACGGGTGTCGATCGACTGGAGGAAGAGGGGCGCCCGCGACTCGCGCCACAGCTCCTTGCCGAAGAGGAACGGCGAGTTGGCCCCGATCGCGATCTGCACGGCGGCGACGGCCTGCGCGGCGTTCCACACGTCGGCGAAGCGGTCCGGGGTCACCTGGAGGTGGAGCTGCACGGAGGTGCAGGCGGCCTCGGGGGCGATCGACGAGGCGGTGTAGCGCAGCCGCTCGACCCCCTCGATGTCGAGCGGGAATTCCTCGCCCCGGGCGGCCACGATCTCGTCGTTGAGAAGGCGGTAGCGGTCGACGTCGGTGAGATTGGCGGAGACCAGATCATCACGGGTGAGGGTCGGCAGAATTCCGATCATGACGATCCCGGCGTCCAGCTCTCCGGCTTTACGGTCGGCATACCCGAGGCCGATCCGCAACTCCTCGGCCAGCCGGTCCAGGACGCGATCACCCAATCGGTGGGGGGCGATATTCACTTCGAGATTGAACATTCCCAGCTCGGTCTGGAAATCGCGGCTGGCGATCCGCTCCAGCACTTGCTGGTTCATCATTCGCGGCAGGCCGTCGGAGCCCGCGAGATTGAGTTCGATCTCCAGGCCCAGGAGGTTCTTCGGACGGTCGAAGCGCTTCTCGTCCAGCATCCGCTCCAGCGCCCGCTGGCACTGCTGAAGTTTGCGCCGGAACGCATGCCGATCCGCCAGATCGAACGATCCCGCCTCGACCTTCTCGCCCATCGATGCCCTCCCCGGGGTACTGGTCCCCGGCTGCCGCCCAGGGCTGGTCCACGGAAGATGATGCCCAGGCAATGCGATCCATAACGCCCCGCGACAGCCCGCCGCGCGCTAGGCTCGATCCCGACCGAGGCACTGGGCACATTCACGCGGCAAGCCGCGGGCGAATGAGCTCCGGCACCGCGGCACCTGTTCGGCCCTGGTCCGTCGCTCACTCGGCCCCGGAGGACGGCGAGCGGGTGGTGAAATCGCCGACAGGAACAGGCCGACCGCCCGCCGGATGAATATCCAGGTCACAGGCGTGCCGTCCGGAGAAAATGCGGATGAACCCCTCATTATGGCGACCGAATACCGCCTTGCCCGCAATTCCGAGCACCGGTAGGCGAAGCGCCGATGGAACACAGGTCGTATAAACTCCGCGAACGAGGCAGTGAATTGGCGACCGCCAGGACCTGTCCGGCGGATCATCGCGGCCTCACGCACCGTTCTACCGGAGAGGGCCCAAGGTCCCTGCCCCGCCCCTTCGCTCTGAGCTGACAGTGTCGTCCGCGCCTGCCCTGATGTCCCCTGCCTGCCCGACGAGAGGCGACCCACCATGCCGCTGCACTTCTTCCCGGCTCCCGCGCCCGCCGAGCGCAGCGTCCTCGCCGCCCTCGGTTCCCCGACGGCCGTCCGCGAGGCCCGCACCTCCGCGCTCCGCGCGGCGACCGGCCCGACCAGCCCGGAACTCCCGCTGCCGGTCCACGTCATGGACCGCACCACCCTGGAGAGCGACTCACCGATCCGGCTCGCCGGCTGGCGGTTCCTGATCCGCAGCGGCGAGCGGGCCGTGGCCGCCGCCGACACCCGCCTCACCCCGGACGGCTGGGCCTTCTCGCACTTCTTCGAAGGCCCGTACGTCACCGCCACCGAGGCGGCCCTGCGCCAGGCCGACGGCCTCGCCGCGCCGCACCAGCCGCGCCTGCTGTCGGTCCCGGGGCTGTACATGCTGACGCTCTGGCTGCACGGCGACCCGGCGGCCGACGCCGGCCGGGGCGGCCCGCTCGCCACCGACCTGCTGGTCCCGATCGCCCCGGCCCCGCCCGGCATCGCCGCCCACCGGCCCTACCCGGCCTCCGAGCTGCTGCCGGTGCTGACCCGGCGCCTCTCCCCCGGCCAGCTGCCGGGCCCGCTCCTGCCGGCCTGACCGCCCGGGGCGCGGGGAGGCCGTACGCTCCCTCCTCGCGCCCGGGGCGCACCACCCCTCTTGTGGGCTAGCCCGATGTGACCAGTTCCAATGACCCGAATTGACAGGGCAGTTGACATGAACCGCCCGCACGGGTGACGCGTCCTCCCCCAGTGAGGAGCGCTGCCGCGAAATGCCTGCGGATTCAGCGCCACGGGGCAACACTGGGACGACCGATCAGACGGGGGCGGTCATGAAGAACACGTCGAGCAGGACAGCAACCACATCGCAGGGAAAGAACCCACCCATGTGCCAGCACCAGCCTCTCTGCCCCACCGCCGACTCCGCCGACCGGGAGGCCGCCCGCGTCGTGGCGCACCGCCCGGAACAGGGCTGGAGCCTGCTGTGCAACGGCGTCGTCCTCTTCGAGGACACCGGCGAGCTGCTGCCCGACGGGCAGATCATCGCACCGCACCGGCCGCTGACCCCGGGCCGGGTGACCACGGCGGCGTGAGCGAGGGCGCGCGGCAGCCGCACACCGCGCGAGAGGAAACGGCAGGGCCGGCTCGGAGACGCCTCCGAACCGGCCCTCACGTGTCTGCGGCCTCCCCGTGGGGAAGGCCCGCCGATCAGTCCTGGTACGCGTCCAGCGGCGGGCAGGAGCAGACCAGGTTGCGGTCGCCGTACGCCTGGTCGATCCGGCGGACCGGCGGCCAGTACTTGTCGGCCGCGTGCACGCCGGCCGGGAAGACGGCCTCCTCGCGGGTGTAGGGGTGGTCCCAGTCGCCGGTGAGGGTGCGGGCGGTGTGCGGGGCGTTGCGCAGCGGGTTGTCCTCGGCGGGCCAGGCGCCGGTGGCCACCTGCTCGATCTCGGCGCGGATGGCGATCATCGCCTCGCAGAAGCGGTCGAGCTCGGCGAGGTTCTCGCTCTCGGTCGGCTCGATCATCAGCGTCCCGGCAACCGGGAACGACATGGTCGGCGCGTGGAAGCCGTAGTCGACCAGCCGCTTGGCGACGTCGTCGACGCTGACGCCGGTCGCCTTGGTGAGCGGGCGCAGGTCGATGATGCACTCGTGGGCGACGAGCCCGGCGGGGCCGGTGTAGAGCACCGGGAAGTGCGGCTCCAGCCGCTTGGCGATGTAGTTGGCGCCGAGGACCGCGACCTGGGTGGCGCGCTTGAGCCCCTCGCCGCCCATCAGCCGCACGTACGACCAGGAGATCGGGAGTATGCCCGCGGAGCCCCACGGGGCGGCCGAGATCGGGCCGACGCCGGTGGCGGGCCCGGCGGCCGGCTGGAGCGGGTGGTTGGGCAGGAAGGGCGCCAGGTGCTCGCGGACACCGACCGGGCCGACGCCGGGGCCGCCGCCGCCGTGCGGGATGCAGAAGGTCTTGTGCAGGTTGAGGTGGGAGACGTCGCCGCCGAACCGGCCGGGCTTGGCGAGGCCGACCAGCGCGTTGAGGTTGGCGCCGTCGACGTAGACCTGGCCGCCCGCGTCGTGGACGGCGGCGCAGATGTCGGCGACGTGCTCCTCGAAGACTCCGTGGGTCGACGGGTAGGTGATCATGAGCACGGCGAGCTGCTCGCGGTACTGGTCGATCTTGGCCCGCAGGTCCTCGATCTCGATCTCGCCGTCGTCGGAGGTCTTGACGACGACGACCTTCATCCCGGCCATGACGGCGCTGGCGGCGTTGGTTCCGTGCGCCGAGGAGGGGATCAGGCAGACGGTGCGGTCCAGGTCGCCGTTGGCCCGGTGGTAACCGCGGACTGCCAGCAGCCCGGCCAGCTCACCCTGCGAGCCGGCGTTGGGCTGGAGGGAGACCTTGTCGTAGCCGGTGACCTCGGCAAGGCGCTCCTCCAGCTCGCGGATGAGCGTGAGGTAGCCCTGCGCCTGGTCGGCCGGGGCGAAGGGGTGCAGCGCGCCGAACTCGGGCCAGGTGACCGGCTCCATCTCGGTCGTCGCGTTCAGCTTCATCGTGCAGGAGCCGAGCGGGATCATGCCCCGGTCCAGCGCGTAGTCCCGGTCGGCCAGCCGCTTGAGGTAGCGGAGCATGGCGGTCTCGGAGCGGTACTGGTGGAAGACCGGGTGGGTCAGGTACGCGTCCTCACGGAGCAGCGCCTCGGGCAGCGCGTCCGGGGCGGAGGCGTCCAGCTCCTCGATGTCGGCGGAGACCCCGAAGGCCTCCCAGACCGCGGCGAGCCGGGCGCGGGTGGTGGTCTCGTCGCAGGCGACGGAGACGTGGTCGGCGTCGACCTGGCGGAGGTTGATGCCCCGCTCGCGGGCGGCGGAGGCCACCTCGGCGGCCCGGCCGGGCACCCGGGCCGTCACGGTGTCGAAGAACGACTCCTCGGTGATCTCGACCCCGCTCCGGCGCAGCCCTGCGGCGAGCAGCGCGGCGAAGCGGTGGGTACGCCCGGCGATGGCACGCAGCCCCTCGGGCCCGTGGTAGACCGCGTACATCCCGGCCATCACGGCGAGCAGCACCTGCGCGGTGCAGATGTTGCTGGTGGCCTTCTCGCGGCGGATGTGCTGCTCACGGGTCTGGAGGGCGAGCCGGTACGCGCGGTCGCCGTCGGCGTCGACCGAGACACCGACCAGACGGCCCGGGAGGCTGCGCGCGAACTTCTCACGGACCGCCATGTATCCGGCGTGCGGGCCGCCGAAGCCCATGGGCACGCCGAAGCGCTGGCTGGTGCCGACGGCGATGTCGGCGCCGAGCTGACCGGGCGGGGTCAGCAGGGTCAGGGCGAGCAGGTCGGCGGCGACGGTGACGACGGCACCCAGCTCGTGGGCGGCGTCGATGACCGGCTTGAGGTCGCGGACGGCCCCGGAGGCACCGGGGTACTGGAGGAGGACGCCGAAGACGCCCCGCTCGGCGACCTCGGCGGGGATGCCCTCACTGAGGTCGGCGACGACCACCTCGACGCCGGTCGGCTCGGCGCGGGTCTCGATCACCGCGACGGTCTGCGGGAAGGCGTCGGCGTCGATGAGGAAGACACCCTGCTTGACCTTGCCGACCCGGCGCGAGAGCGCCATCGCCTCGGCGGCGGCGGTGCCCTCGTCCAGCAGCGAGGCGCCGGAGGTGGGCAGGCCGGTGAGGTCGGCGACGGTGGTCTGGAAGTTCAGCAGCGCCTCCAGCCGGCCCTGCGAGATCTCCGGCTGGTAGGGCGTGTACGCCGTGTACCAGGCCGGGTTCTCCATGACGTTCCGCAGGATGACCGGCGGGGTGAAGGTACCGTAGTAGCCCAGGCCGATCATGGAGTCGACGACCTGGTTGCGGTCGGCCAGGCTGCGCAGTTCGGCGAGGACCTCCGCCTCGGAGCGGCCGTCGGGCAGGTCCAGCGCCTCGGCGCTCTTGATCACGTCGGGGACGGCGGCGGCGGTGAGTTCGTCCAGGGAGCCGTAGCCCACCTGAGCCAGCATCTTGGCGCGGTCACCGGCGTCGGGCCCGATGTGCCGCTGTTCGAACGGGACGCCCTGTTCGAGGCGGGAGAGCGGGGTGCGGTTGGCGGTCATGCGGAGGCCTCCTGGTCGACGCGACCTGCGTGGGACACCCGCCGCGGGTGCCCGTACGGCCTCCCCCTCTGTCATCCGGACCTGAGAGCTTCACCGGCGCTGAGGCCGGTTTTCACCGTCGGTGAGGCCGGGGTGCGCACGGAGCGTCCGCCTCCCGTCCTGCTTTCCAGAGTGACCTCGTCCGTGCGGTACGGGGGCCTGAGAGATTCCGGGGAGGATTTGCTCCTTCGGCGCCTCCGCGGTGAACGCCGGAGGACTCTCCCGCACGGGGTCGACAGCCACAACCAGCCTATCAGCGGGAACCGCGCCGGGTCCGTTCGAGTGGCCGAGCGACGGGATGTGCCCTTTCGTAGGAGGGACGCATGTGCTGCGATGCCCTGGGAGGGTTCCGTGCAGAGCGATATCGATCCCCGCAGCCTGATCGGACGCAAGGCGTTCGACCGCCACGGCACCAAGGTCGGCACGGTCGACGAGGTCTATCTGGACGACGCGACCGGCGTCCCGGAGTGGGCCGCCGTCCGCACCGGCCTCTTCAGCCGCGACGCCTTCGTCCCCCTGGAACCGAGCGAGCTGGTCGAGGGAGGGCTGCGCATCCCGTTCGAACGCGCCCTCATCCGCGAGGCCCCCGACTTCGGCGTGGGCCGCCACCTCTCCCCGGAGCAGGAACTCCAGCTCTACCACCACTACGGACTGGACCTCGGCGCCCCCGAACCGCCCCCCGACCGCGACTTCGGCCGTGTCGCGGGCACCGACGACGCCTGACCCACCCCGCTCACCCCCCGTCGGGCCCGCTGTCCTCCTCCACCAGGGGGAGCGGCGCCGACAGGCTCAGCTCCGGGTCGTCCGTGCGGAAGGTACGCACCCGGCCCGGCGCCGAGGTCGGCGTCTCGAACCGGACGGTCACGCGTCCGACCCCGCTGCCCTGGACCCAGCCGGGCCCGTGGACGGCGTGGACCACGTCGTGACCGGCGGGCCAGCGCCGCTCCTCCGGGACGGCCGGCGCGACCGGGTCCACCGTCTCGGCCGCGGGCCCCTCCGGAGCCGGCTCCTCCGCCCCCGCGGCCGCCTCAGCTGCGGCCCGCTCCCCCGCGGCCTGGGCGAACAGGTCCTCCTGCGTGTAGTCGGCGAGGCCGCTGACGCCCACGCCGAGGAGACGGACCCCGCCGGTGGTGTCCACGCCCTCCAGGAGCCGCGCGGCGGCCTCCCGGACGACGGCGGGGTCGTCCGTGGGGCCGCGCAGAGTCTCCGAGCGGGTCAGCGTGGAGAAGTCGTAGCGGCGGACCTTGAGGACCACCGTGCGCCCCGAGCGGCCCGCCTCGCGCAGCCGCTTGGTGCACCGCTCCGCCAGCCGCGCGACCTCGCCGCGCACCCGGACCCGGTCGTGGATGTCCAGGTCGTAGGTGTCCTCCACGGAGACGGACTTGCCCTCCCGCTCGGAGACCACGGGCCGCTCGTCGAGGGCGAGGGCCATGGCGTACAGGCCGGTGCCGTGCGCCCGGCCGAGCAGCCGGACCAGTTCGTCCTGGCCGGCCTCGGCGATCTCGTCGACGGTGGTGATGCCCGCACGGCGCAGATGGTCACCGGTGGCCGGGCCGACGCCGGGCAGCACCCGGACCGGGAGCGGCGCCAGCAGTTCCCGCTCCGTGCCCGGCTCGATGAGGACCAGGCCGTCCGGCTTGGCCCGCTCCGAGCCGATCTTGGCGAGCATCTTCGACACGGCGAGCCCGACCGACCCGCTCAGCCCGGTGACCCTCCTGATGTCCGCCCGCAGCCGCTCCCCCACCTCGCGGGCGGAACCGCTGTCGAAGGCCGCCCCGCCCGCCTCCAGGTCGACGAACGCCTCGTCCAGGCTGAGCGGCTCCACCAGCGGCGAGAGCCCCCGCAGCAGCCCCATGACCTGGTTGCTGACGTCGCGGTAGAGGGTGAAGCGGGGGGTGAGGTACGCGGCGTGCGGGGCGAGCCGACGCGCCTGCGCGGTGGGCATCGCCGAGTGGACCCCGAACCGCCGTGCCTCGTAGGAGGCGGTGGCCACCACTCCGCGCGGCCCGAGCCCACCGACCACCACCGCTTTTCCGCGCAGGCTCGGCTTGGCGGCCTGCTCCGCCGAGGCGTAGAAGGCATCCATGTCGAGATGGAGGATCGTGGGCGCGGATCTCACGGGGTCGATGCTGCCCTACGCCACCGACAACGGCGGCCGGACGGCCCGTGGGCTCGTTCAGACCGCCCGGTTGCGCCGCCGGGCCAGCTCGTCGCCGGGGTGGTGGCGCACCACCGTCTCCCCGGTCTCCACCCGCTCCCCGTGGAGCTGGGCGAGGGCGCTCTCCACGTCCGACCAGACCACGCCCACCGCGATGCCGAAGATGCCCTGGCCGCCCTGGAGCAGGTCGACCACCTCGTCGGGCGAGGTGCACTCGTAGACGGTGGCGCCGTCGCTCATCAGCGTCATCCGCTCCAGGTCGCGGAAGCCGCCGTCCCGCAGGTGCTGGACCGTGGTGCGGATGTTCTGGAGGGAGACCCCGGTGTCGAGGAACCGCTTGACGATCTTGAGGACGACCACGTCGCGGAAGCTGTAGAGCCGCTGCGCGGCGCCCCCGTGCGGCGGCCGCACGCTCGGCTCGACCAGCCCGGTACGGGCCCAGTAGTCCAGTTGGCGGTAGGTGATCCCGGCCGCGGCGCAGGCGGTGGGACCCCGGTAACCGATGTCGTCCCCGGCCCTCTCCACGCCGTCGGCGACGGCCTCGACCGGCCGCCCCTGCCGTGCCGCCGACCTGCCGTGAAGCGGGTACGGACCGCGCTCGCGGGGGCTGAGCCCCGGAGCACCCCCCGTCGTACCGTCGCCGCTGATGCTCACGCCGACCCTCCGTCCTTGACCTGCTTGTCGACGGTAGGCAGTCACCCGGGGTGCGTCAACGATCGCCGCGCTCGCCACGCCGGGTGATATTCCCCCCAAGGGTGGTTTACCGTGTCCCGCTTCCGGGAAAGGCCGCCGATCGGCCGGAGGGGTCAGCCGCCGCTACTGGCTGTTGTTGGTGCCGAAGTCCTCGGGCGAGATCTGATCGAGGAACTCGCGGAACTTCTCCACCTCGTCCTCCTGCTCGTCCGGGATGGCGATCCCCGCGTCGTCGAGCACCCCGTCACTGCCGTAGATCGGCGTGCCGGTGCGCAGCGCGAGCGCTATGGCGTCGGAGGGGCGGGCGCTCACCTCGACCCCGCTGGCGAAGACCAGCTCCGCGTAGAAGACGCCTTCCCGCAGGTCGGTGATGCGCACTTCGGTCAGCTCCTGCCCCACGGCCTCCAGGACGTCCTTGAAGAGGTCGTGCGTCAGCGGCCTGGCAGGGGCCATGCCCTGCTGGGCAAATGCGATGGCGGTCGCCTCACCCGGTCCGATCCAGATGGGGAGGTAGCGGTCGCCTCCCACTTCGCGCAGGAGCACGATCGGCTGGTTGGAGGGCATTTCGACCCGGACACCTACGACGTCGAGCTCGTTCACACAGCAACCCTAGGACGTGCCCGGCGGGTTTGGGTAGTCGGGCTCCGGCTGGATCGGTCCGGATCAGGGCAGACGCACCCCGAGAGCGGTCTGGAAGAGCGCCGAATGCAGGCTCGTGGTGAGCTCGGCCAGCTCCTTGGTCCGCTCCTGGGCATGGGCTCTGGTCTGCGGATTCCGGTGCAGGCGCAGGGGCGCGACGATCTGCTCGACCAGGGATGCCTCCCGGTCGGCGGCGGCCTTCATGGCCCGCAGATGACGCGGCTCGATTCCCGAGCGGCCCAGTTCGGCCACCAGAGCGGCGACGCGCACCGCCTGGGCGTCGTAGTCCCCCTCGGGCAGCGGGCCGATCAGCCCGTACGACTCCCATTCGGCGAGTTCCTCCTCGCCGACCTCGGCGGCGGCCAGGAGCTCCGCCCGGCCGACGCGGCGGACGGTGGGAGCGCCGGGGTCGGTCTCCTGGGCCTCGCGCTGCCGGCCGACGCCGGGGAGCGGGTACTCCTCGCCGCGCTCGACGGCGTCGAGGTGCTCCTTGATGACCTTGAGGGGGAGGTAGTGGTCGCGCTGCATGCGCAGGACCTGGGCGAGCCGCTCGATGTCCTGCGGGCTGAACTTGCGGTACCCCGAGGGGGTGCGCTGCGGCTCGATGAGCCCCTCGGACTCCAGGAAACGGATCTTGGAGATGGTCACTTCGGGGAATTCGTCACGGAGCGTGCTGAGCACCGTGCCGATACTCACCGGCCGACTGTCCGCGGCGGCGGTGCCGTTCCCGGCACCGCCCCTCGCTGATTGACGCATAGACCTTCCTGACGGTCAGATGCCCCGCTGGCTGGCGTAGAAGACCAGCCGGTACTTGCCGATCTGCACCTCGTCGCCGTTGGCGAGCGCGACGGCGTCGATGCGCTCGCGGTTGACGTAGGTGCCGTTGAGGCTGCCCACGTCGGCGACGGTGAAGGCCCCGTCCTCCTGGCGGCGGAACTCGACGTGGCGGCGCGAGACCGTCACGTCGTCCAGGAAGATGTCACCCTGCGGGTGGCGCCCCGCCGTCGTCAGGTCCCCGTCGAGCAGGAACCGGCTGCCGGCGTTGGGCCCGCGGCGCACCACCAGCAGCGCCGATCCGGCCGGGAGGGCGTCCACGGCGGCCTGGGCCTCCGGGGAGAGCGTCGGCGCCGGGTTCTGCCCGGTCACCTCCGCCTCGTACGCCTCCAGTCCGGAGATCGAGATCGTCGAGGTGGTCTCCGACGGGCGCTCCTGGGCCGCCTGGGCGGTCAGGGGCGCTCCGCAGTTGGAACAGAAGCGGCTGGCCTCGGCGTTGCGGTGCCCGCACCTGCTGCACACCATGGACGGGCCTCCCTGCCGCGGCTGCCCTGCGGGGGCTTCGGTTCCGTACGAGCCGGGACCGAAGTCTCCACCCGTACTTGAGGTTGATGGTTCACCGAAACCTATGCCGCCGGCACCGGAGCGGTCAACGGACGACGCGCCCGAATTGTCACCGCCGGCCACCTCGTCACGGAACAGGGGACGCTCGCCCTGCTCCTCTTCTCCCTGGCGCGGGGCGCGGTGCCGGGCGGCCTTGCCGCCGTCCTCGCGCCCACTCTTGCCGAACAACTTCGCAAACAACTTCACGGGCGATTCCCCTTGACCGAAACAGACCCGCCCGTGGGGCAGGACGAACCCTGATTGCACACGACGGCCGATCCGGACGCCTTCACCGCGTCCGTCTCCACCGCACAGTTTCCACCACGCACCGCCTCCGCCGTGCGCCGACCCCCCGCAACCTCATGCCCCGCTCGGGCACTGTGCATACGCTCGGGCCTCACTCGTTGGACGACCGAGCGTAGTCAGGCTGCTCCGCCGGTCGCAAGGCGTCCACCACGATCTTCTCCTCACGTGTCACCACCACCGTGGCCTGCTCCTTCTCCAGCGTCTGGACCACCCCGCCAGGGATGTTGAGGGCCGGTTCGAGATCCTGCGGGTTGCCGACGACCTTGAAACGGTAAGGACGGGTGATCTTGTTCCCGTCGACGTTGACGCCGCCCGATCCATCACTCAGGTACGTGCCCGCGACCACCCGTACGTCATTCACCTGGATCGCCTCCGCGCCCGCCGCCCGCAGCTCCTGGACGGCGTCCAGGAGCATGTCGGCGCGGACGGTCCCGGCGGCGTCCTGGACGGTGACGGTGATGCCCGGACCGGTCGCCGCGACGTTCCCCGCGAGGATGCCCAACTGACGCTCCTTCTCGACGGTCTGCCGACGCGCCTCCTCGGCCTGGTCCGAGCTGTTCTCCAGCTCGGTCCGCTGGTCCTCCAGACGCTGCTTCTCGTCTTCCAGACGCTCGGTACGGTCGTCGAGTTCATCGAGGATGCGCACGAGATCGTCCTGGCGGGCGCCGCGCAGCGCCCCGGTGTCGTTGGTGGAGCGCACCTGGATGGCCAGGCCGAGCCCGAGCACGAAGAGCAGCACGGCGACGGTGAGCTGGGCACGGGTCACCCGCGGCGGCCACAGGCCCTTCACCAGGCGCTGCCGGCCGGTCAGTTCGGCGGGGGCCGGCCCTTCCTCCGGGGGCGGCTCGGCGGCGGGCTCGGGGGCCGCCTCGGGCAGCGGCTGGCGCCGGGGCGGTCCGGCCGGACGGGGGGCGTCGCCGGAGTCGGGGCCCTGGGCGCCGGGCTCGTCGTCGCGCATCGGCCTCACGCCCTGAACACGTGCCGGCGGATGGCCGCGGCGTTGGAGAAGATGCGGATGCCGAGGACCACGACGACGCCGGTGGAGAGCTGGGCGCCCACGCCGAGCTGGTCGCCGAGGAAGACGATGAGGGCGGCGACGACGACGTTCGACAGGAACGAGACGACGAAGACCTTGTCGTCGAAGATGCCGTCGAGCATGGCGCGCAGCCCGCCGAAGACGGCGTCCAGCGCCGCCACCACGGCGATCGGCAGATAAGGCTCCACGACGGCGGGAACCTCGGGCCGGACCAGCAGTCCGGCCACGACTCCCACGAGGAGCCCCAGTACGGCGATCAAGATGTGCCCTTTCCCGCGGTCGGCTCCGCGATTCGTACGCTCACGCTCGGTGCGGCGGGCAGGCGGACCTCGTCCTCCGCGGTGATCCTCGTGCGGATGCCGAAGTTCTCGCGCAGTGCCGCGAGGTACTGCCCGTCCGCGCTGCCCTGGAAGCGGTCGGCGAGGCGCTGCCCGTCGCCCACCGCCAGCACCGTGTACGGCGGGCCCAGCGGTTTGTTGTCGACCAGTATGGCGTCCCCCGCGGCTCTGATCGCCGAGAGGGCGGTGAGGCGCTGGCCGTTGATCGACACGGCCTCGGCGCCGGACTGCCAGAGCCCGTTGACGACGCGTTGCATGTCGCGGTCGCGCAGCCGCCCGGTGTCGGAGAACCCGGCGCTCTCCCGCGGTCCGCCGCCCCCGGTGTCGGACCCCTTGGCGTCGTCCACCACCAGCTTGAGGCCGGGGCCGTGGACGGCGGTGGAGCCCGAGAGGAGGCCGACCAGGGCGCCCTGGTCCCCGCCGTGCTTCTGGAGTGCCTCGCGCTGGCGCTTGCCGACCTCGGTCCGCAGGCTCTCGACATCCTTCTCGAGACCGTCGGCGGTGGCCGATCCGCTCTCGATCCGGTCGATGAGTTCCTCGCGTTCCTTGGCGACGACCGGTGCGTCCTCGCGGGCCTGGGCGGCCCCGACGGTGACGACGAGGGCGGCGAGGACCAGCCCGGCCGCCAGCCCGAGCTTCGCCTTGAGGGTGCGCGGGACGCCCGCGGTGCCGTCGGCGGCCCGGCGGGCGGCCGCCTCGGCGTAGCCGTCGTCCAGGCTGTGGTCCATCACGTTGGTGAGCAGCGACATGGAGGCGTCGGGGCGCGGGCGGCGCGGGACGGTGCTCCGTCCGGGGGGCTGCTGCGACATGCCGCACATCGTCGCACGGCCGGGGCCCCACCTCCGAATGGGCTCGGGCGGCCGCGGGCGTACTGCCCGCGGCCGCCCGGTGGCGGTGTTCCGGCGTCAGCGCCCTGCGCTGTCCACCACGGCCGCCCACTCGTCCAGCAGGGCCTCGGCCGACTCGTCGTCCGGCCCCTCGGCCCACAGGTGGGTGACGGCCTCGGCCCGGTCGGGCAGGACCATCACCCAGCGCCCGTCGGCCTCGACGACCCGGACGCCGTCCGTGGTGTCCACGTACCGGTCGCCGGCCGCCTCGACCACCCGCCGCATGACCAGACCCTTGACCGCCCACGGGGTGGCGAGGTCGCGCTTGAGGACGTGGGCGCGCGGGATGCGGGCGTCGATCTGGCTGAGGGTGAGCTGGGTCCTCGCCACCAGACCGATGAGCCGTACGAACGCGGCCGTGCCGTCGAAGACGCTGCTGAACTCGGGGACGATGAAGCCGCCCCGGCCGTCGCCGCCGAAGATCGTCGCCTCGTCGCGGCCGACCCGGGTGAGGTCGTCGGGCGAGGTGGTCGTCCACTCGACCTGCGTGCCGTGGTACGCGGCGACCTGCTCGGCGATGCGCGTGGTGGTGACGGGCAGCGCCACCCGCCCGCTGCGCCGGTCGGCCGCGACCAGGTCGAGCATGACCAGCAGGGCCCGGTCGTCCTCGACGATCCGGCCCTTCTCGTCCACGAGCGAGAGTCGCTCGCCGACGGGGTCGAACCGAACACCGAACGCGGCCCGCGCGGAGGCCACCATCTCGCCGAGCCGCACCAGTCCGGCCCGGCGGCTCTCCGCGGTCTCGGTCGGCCGGGACTCGTCGAGCCCCGGGTTGATGGTGAGCGCGTCGACGCCGAGCCGCCCCAGCAGGCTGGGCAGGACCAGCCCGGCACTGCCGTTGGAGGCGTCGACGACGACCTTGAGCCCGGAGTCGGCGATCCCGCTGGTGTCGACGTTGCGCAGCAGCGAGCCGGTGTACGAGTCGAAGACGCTGGACGGGAAGTGCAGGTCGCCGATCTCCCCGGGGAAGGCACGCCGGTACTCCTGGCGGGCGTAGACCCGGTCCAGCTTGCGCTGGCTGCCCTGGGAGAGGTCGCCTCCCCGCCCGTCGAAGAACATGATGTCGACGGAGTCGGGGACGCCCGGGGTGGTACGGATCATGATGCCGCCGGCGCTGCCGCGCGCCGTCTGCTGCCGGGCGACGGGCAACGGCACGTTCTCCAGGTCGCGTACGTCGATGGCGCTGGCCTGGAGCGCGGAGATGACCGCCCGCTTGAGGGCGCGGGCGCCTCGCGAGTGGTCGCGGGCGGTGGTGACCGTCGAGCCCTTCTTGAGGGTGGTGGCGTACGCGCCGGCCAGGCGGACGGCGAGTTCGGGGGTGATCTCGACGTTGAGGATGCCGGAGACGCCCCGGGCGCCGAAGAGGTGCGCCTGGCCGCGCGACTCCCAGATGACCGAGGTGTTGACGAAGGCGCCGGCCTCGATGGTCTTGAAGGGGTAGACGCGGACGTTGCCCTGGATGATCGACTCTTCGCCGATGAAGCACTCGTCGCCGATGACGGCGCCGTCCTCGATCCGGGCCGCCCGCATCACGTCGGTGTTCTTGCCGATCACGCAGCCGCGCAGGTTGCTCTGCTGCCCGATGTAGACGTTGTCGTGCACAACCGTCTTGTGGAGGAAGGAGCCGCTCTTGACCACGACGTTGGAGCCGATGACGGTGTCCTCGCGGATCTCGGCACCGGCCTCGACCTTGGCGTAGTCGCCGATGTACACCGGTCCGCGGAGCACCGCGTCGGGGTGGACGTCGGCGCCCTCGGCGACCCAGACGCCGGGCGAGATCTCGAACCCGTCGAGTTCGACGTCGACCTTGCCTTCGAGCACGTCGGCCTGGGCCTTCACATAGCTCTCGTGGGTGCCGACGTCCTCCCAGTAGCCCTCGGCGACATAGCCGTAGATGGGCTTGCCTTCCTTCATCAGCTGCGGGAAGACGTCGCCGGACCAGTCGACGGAGGTGTCGGCCTCGACGTAGTCGAAGACCTCCGGCTCCATGACGTAGATGCCCGTGTTGACCGTGTCGGAGAAGACCTGGCCCCAGGTCGGCTTCTCCAGGAAACGTTCCACCTTGCCGTCGTCGTCGACGATGGTGATGCCGAATTCCAGGGGGTTGGGGACGCGGGTCAGGCAGACCGTGACCAGGGCGCCCTTCTCCTTGTGGAAGGCGATGAGATCGGTGAGGTCGAAATCGGTGAGTGCGTCGCCGGAAATGACGAGGAAGGCGTCGTCCTTGAGGGCTTCCTCCGCGTTCTTGACGCTGCCGGCTGTCCCGAGTGGCTTCTCCTCATTGGCATAGGTGAGTTCCATCCCGAGTTCTTCGCCGTCACCGAAATAGTTCCTGACGAGCGAGGCCAGGAACTGGACGGTGACCACGGTCTCGGAGAGCCCGTGCCGTTTGAGCAGCCTGAGCACGTGCTCCATGATGGGCCGGTTCACCACCGGCAGGAGCGGCTTGGGCATGCTTGAGGTCATGGGGCGAAGGCGCGTGCCTTCGCCTCCGGCCATTACGACGGCCTTCATGTCGGAAGCGTCCTCCTTGAAGAGACGACGGTCTTGCCGACTTCACCCGGCCGGTCCGGCCCGCGACTAGGTGTGGCGCGGACCATCAGCCTTACGGCCACCCAATGGCGGGGCTCAATCGGCCGTGGCGTCCGCCCTGACAAGTCGGCGGACCTGGACCACGTAGAGAATCCCTGCCCACCAGTAGAGGGTTGTACCCCATCCTGCGAACGCCCATCCGAAAACAGCTGCGAGGGACGCGAGCCAGCTGCCGCCCTCGCTGAGGAGCAGCAGCGGAAACGCGTACATCAAGTTGAAGGTAGCGGCCTTTCCCAGAAAGTTCACCTGGGGAGGCGGATAACCGTGGCGTCGGAGGATGCCCACCATGACCAGGAGCATCAGTTCACGGGCGAGGAGGAGGCCGGTGAGCCACCAGGGAAGGATCTCCCGCCAGGTGAGGCCGACCAGCGTGGAGAGGATGTACAGCCGGTCCGCGGCCGGGTCCAGCAGCCGGCCCAGGCGGCTGATCTGGTTCCATCGCCTGGCCAGCTTGCCGTCCAGGTAGTCGCTGACGCCGCTCAGGGCGAGCACCAGCAGCGCCCAGCCGTCGCTGTTCGGGCCGCCGAAGACGGGCCGCAGAATGAGCCACAGGAACAGCGGTACGCCGACCAGCCGGGCCATGCTGAGGACGTTGGGGATGGTGAGGACCCGGTCCGTCTGGACCCGAGTCTCCTGGACCTCCACCCGGGGGCCTCCTGTGGTGTAACGCGCCAATGTTGCCCCCCGACCTTACCCCCCGGCCCGCGCTCCCTTCACAGAGGGGGCACAAGTCCCCCTGAATGCCGCTGAACGCAGAAATGCCTCGGGCCCCGGAAACCTGTTTACACAAGATTTCCAGGGCCCGAGGCCAAAGAAAGTTCGGCGGCGTCCTACTCTCCCACAGGGTCCCCCCTGCAGTACCATCGGCGCTGTAAGGCTTAGCTTCCGGGTTCGGAATGTAACCGGGCGTTTCCCTCACGCTATGACCACCGAAACACTACGAAACACACCAGCAACCACAACCCACCTCTAGACAGGTATGTGATTGGTGTTCGTGGTTTCAGAACCAACACAGTGGACGCGAGCAACTGAGGACAAGCCCTCGGCCTATTAGTACCGGTCAACTCCACCCCTTACAGGGCTTCCATATCCGGCCTATCAACCCAGTCGTCTACTGGGAGCCTTACCCTCTCAAGGAGGTGGGAATACTCATCTCGAAGCAGGCTTCCCGCTTAGATGCTTTCAGCGGTTATCCCTCCCGAACGTAGCCAACCAGCCATGCCCTTGGCAGAACAACTGGCACACCAGAGGTTCGTCCGTCCCGGTCCTCTCGTACTAGGGACAGCCCTTCTCAATATTCCTACGCGCACAGCGGATAGGGACCGAACTGTCTCACGACGTTCTAAACCCAGCTCGCGTACCGCTTTAATGGGCGAACAGCCCAACCCTTGGGACCGACTCCAGCCCCAGGATGCGACGAGCCGACATCGAGGTGCCAAACCATCCCGTCGATATGGACTCTTGGGGAAGATCAGCCTGTTATCCCCGGGGTACCTTTTATCCGTTGAGCGACGGCGCTTCCACAAGCCACCGCCGGATCACTAGTCCCGACTTTCGTCCCTGCTCGACCCGTCGGTCTCACAGTCAAGCTCCCTTGTGCACTTACACTCAACACCTGATTACCAACCAGGCTGAGGGAACCTTTGGGCGCCTCCGTTACTCTTTAGGAGGCAACCGCCCCAGTTAAACTACCCATCAGACACTGTCCCTGATCCGGATCACGGACCCAGGTTAGACATCCAGCACGACCAGAGTGGTATTTCAACGACGACTCCACACACACTGGCGTGCATGCTTCACAGTCTCCCACCTATCCTACACAAGCCGAACCGAACACCAATATCAAACTGTAGTAAAGGTCCCGGGGTCTTTCCGTCCTGCTGCGCGAAACGAGCATCTTTACTCGTAATGCAATTTCACCGGGCCTATGGTTGAGACAGTCGAGAAGTCGTTACGCCATTCGTGCAGGTCGGAACTTACCCGACAAGGAATTTCGCTACCTTAGGATGGTTATAGTTACCACCGCCGTTTACTGGCGCTTAAGTTCTCAGCTTCGCCACACCGAAATGTGACTAACCGGTCCCCTTAACGTTCCAGCACCGGGCAGGCGTCAGTCCGTATACATCGCCTTACGGCTTCGCACGGACCTGTGTTTTTAGTAAACAGTCGCTTCTCGCTGGTCTCTGCGGCCACACCCAGCTCACCGAGCAAATCGGATCACCAGACATGGCCCCCCTTCTCCCGAAGTTACGGGGGCATTTTGCCGAGTTCCTTAACCATAGTTCACCCGAACGCCTCGGTATTCTCTACCTGACCACCTGAGTCGGTTTAGGGTACGGGCCGCCATGAAACTCGCTAGAGGCTTTTCTCGACAGCATAGGATCATCCACTTCACCACAATCGGCTCGGCATCAGGTCTCAGACTATTGCCAGACGGATTTACCTACCTGACGTCCTACACCCTTACCCCGGGACAACCACCGCCCGGGATGGACTACCTTCCTGCGTCACCCCATCACTCACCTACTACCAGCTCGGGCCACCGGCTCCACCACTTTCCATTCCCCGAAGGGTCCGGAACGGCTTCACGGGCTTAGCATCACTGGATTCAATGTTTGACGCTTCACAGCGGGTACCGGAATATCAACCGGTTATCCATCGACTACGCCTGTCGGCCTCGCCTTAGGTCCCGACTTACCCTGGGCAGATCAGCTTGACCCAGGAACCCTTAGTCAATCGGCGCACACGTTTCTCACGTGTGAATCGCTACTCATGCCTGCATTCTCACTCGTGAACCGTCCACAACTCGCTTCCACGGCTGCTTCACCCGGCACACGACGCTCCCCTACCCATCACAGCCTCCGTTGGGAGTATTGCTGCAATGACACGACTTCGGCGGTACGCTTGAGCCCCGCTACATTGTCGGCGCGGAATCACTAGACCAGTGAGCTATTACGCACTCTTTCAAGGGTGGCTGCTTCTAAGCCAACCTCCTGGTTGTCTCTGCGACTCCACATCCTTTCCCACTTAGCGTACGCTTAGGGGCCTTAGTCGATGCTCTGGGCTGTTTCCCTCTCGACCATGGAGCTTATCCCCCACAGTCTCACTGCCGCGCTCTCACTTACCGGCATTCGGAGTTTGGCTAAGGTCAGTAACCCGGTAGGGCCCATCGCCTATCCAGTGCTCTACCTCCGGCAAGAAACACACGACGCTGCACCTAAATGCATTTCGGGGAGAACCAGCTATCACGGAGTTTGATTGGCCTTTCACCCCTAACCACAGGTCATCCCCCAGGTTTTCAACCCTGGTGGGTTCGGTCCTCCACGACCTCTTACAGCCGCTTCAACCTGCCCATGGCTAGATCACTCCGCTTCGGGTCTAGAGCGTGCAACTCAAACGCCCTCTTCGGACTCGCTTTCGCTACGGCTTCCCCACACGGGTTAACCTCGCTACACACCGCTAACTCGCAGGCTCATTCTTCAAAAGGCACGCAGTCACGACGCACCGAGCAAGCTCGATGCGCGACGCTCCCACGGCTTGTAGGCACACGGTTTCAGGTACTATTTCACTCCGCTCCCGCGGTACTTTTCACCATTCCCTCACGGTACTATCCGCTATCGGTCACCAGGGAATATTTAGGCTTAGCGGGTGGTCCCGCCAGATTCACACGGGATTTCTCGGGCCCCGTGCTACTTGGGTGTCTCTCAAACGAGCCGCTGATGTTTCGACTACGGGGGTCTTACCCTCTACGCCGGACCTTTCGCATGTCCTTCGCCTACATCAACGGTTTCTGACTCGTCCCACGGTAAGCAGACCGTAGAAGAGAGATCCCACAACCCCGCATGCGCAACCCCTGCCGGGTATCACACACATACGGTTTGGCCTCATCCAGTTTCGCTCGCCACTACTCCCGGAATCACGGTTGTTTTCTCTTCCTGCGGGTACTGAGATGTTTCACTTCCCCGCGTTCCCTCCACACTGCCTATGAGTTCAGCAGCGGGTGACAGCCCATGACGACTGCCGGGTTTCCCCATTCGGAAACCCCCGGATCAAAGCCTGGTTGACGACTCCCCGGGGACTATCGTGGCCTCCCACGTCCTTCATCGGTTCCTGGTGCCAAGGCATCCACCGTGCGCCCTTAAAAACTTGGCCACAGATGCTCGCGTCCACTGTGCAGTTCTCAAACAACGACCAACCACCCACCACCCCGAGACATACATCCCGAGTTCACTGGGGCCGGCAACCGAAGAAACAGCCACATCGTGGCCGCTCCCTCAGACACCCAACAGCGTGCCCGACACCTTCCATCCCCTCGAACTGTTTTCCACGCCGAAGCAGTACTCACAGTCCCAGCAGACCGAATGTGCCGAATAGTCAACGTTCCACCCATGAGCAACCAGCATCAGACGTTTGCTGATGAACTGGCCTCTGACCAAGCGAACTTGGTGAGAAGTGCTCCTTAGAAAGGAGGTGATCCAGCCGCACCTTCCGGTACGGCTACCTTGTTACGACTTCGTCCCAATCGCCAGTCCCACCTTCGACAGCTCCCTCCCACAAGGGGTTGGGCCACCGGCTTCGGGTGTTACCGACTTTCGTGACGTGACGGGCGGTGTGTACAAGGCCCGGGAACGTATTCACCGCAGCAATGCTGATCTGCGATTACTAGCGACTCCGACTTCATGGGGTCGAGTTGCAGACCCCAATCCGAACTGAGACCGGCTTTTTGAGATTCGCTCCACCTCACGGTATCGCAGCTCATTGTACCGGCCATTGTAGCACGTGTGCAGCCCAAGACATAAGGGGCATGATGACTTGACGTCGTCCCCACCTTCCTCCGAGTTGACCCCGGCGGTCTCCCGTGAGTCCCCAGCACCACAAGGGCCTGCTGGCAACACGGGACAAGGGTTGCGCTCGTTGCGGGACTTAACCCAACATCTCACGACACGAGCTGACGACAGCCATGCACCACCTGTACACCGACCACAAGGGGCGCCTGTCTCCAGACGTTTCCGGTGTATGTCAAGCCTTGGTAAGGTTCTTCGCGTTGCGTCGAATTAAGCCACATGCTCCGCCGCTTGTGCGGGCCCCCGTCAATTCCTTTGAGTTTTAGCCTTGCGGCCGTACTCCCCAGGCGGGGCACTTAATGCGTTAGCTGCGGCACGGACAACGTGGAATGTTGCCCACACCTAGTGCCCACCGTTTACGGCGTGGACTACCAGGGTATCTAATCCTGTTCGCTCCCCACGCTTTCGCTCCTCAGCGTCAGTATCGGCCCAGAGATCCGCCTTCGCCACCGGTGTTCCTCCTGATATCTGCGCATTTCACCGCTACACCAGGAATTCCGATCTCCCCTACCGAACTCTAGCCTGCCCGTATCGACTGCAGACCCGGGGTTAAGCCCCGGGCTTTCACAACCGACGTGACAAGCCGCCTACGAGCTCTTTACGCCCAATAATTCCGGACAACGCTTGCGCCCTACGTATTACCGCGGCTGCTGGCACGTAGTTAGTTACGCTTCTTCTGCAGGTACCGTCACTTTCGCTTCTTCCCTGCTGAAAGAGGTTTACAACCCGAAGGCCGTCATCCCTCACGCGGCGTCGCTGCATCAGGCTTTCGCCCATTGTGCAATATTCCCCACTGCTGCCTCCCGTAGGAGTCTGGGCCGTGTCTCAGTCCCAGTGTGGCCGGTCGCCCTCTCAGGCCGGCTACCCGTCGTCGCCTTGGTGAGCCACTACCTCACCAACAAGCTGATAGGCCGCGGGCTCATCCTGCACCGCCGGAGCTTTACACCATCCACCATGCGGCAGACGGTCATATCCGGTATTAGACCCCGTTTCCAGGGCTTGTCCCAGAGTGCAGGGCAGATTGCCCACGTGTTACTCACCCGTTCGCCACTAATCCCCGCCCGAAAGCGGTTCATCGTTCGACTTGCATGTGTTAAGCACGCCGCCAGCGTTCGTCCTGAGCCAGGATCAAACTCTCCGTGAATGTGTACCCGTAATCGGGCGCAACAGACATGAGAGCGGTGCGACAAGGAGGAATAGTCCCTGTCGCACACAGCGTCCTCGCTGTTGTATTTCAAAGGAACCTCAACCAACCAGAAACCTGGCCGGTCGGGGTATCAACATATCTGGCGTTGACTTTTAGCACGCTGTTGAGTTCTCAAGGAACGGACGCTTCCTTTGTACTCACCCTCTCGGGCTTTCCTCCGGGCGCTTCCCTTCGGTATTTCGTGTTCCAGACTCTATCAGTTCTTTTTCCTGCCTCCGACCACCGTCCGCAGGCATGCGGATATGCAGTGGATTCAGGGAATCTGCTGAGTTTGGTTCGCCCCGTCGGCACGCTTGAATGTCGTGCTCGGCGCTGGGCAGGAGTCGACTGTACCCAGGCGCGGAGCCGCGATGCAAATCGTTTCTGCTCGCGGCGGCCCACGTCTTCAACAGGACGTCTTGGGCGGAATCGTGACTTCGTATGACTTACGCTACTCGGCAACGTGCCGTCCAGGTCCGCCCGGCGGTTCTCCTGTCCTTCTCAGACCTGCTCATCTTCTCGGAGGTTCCGCCATGACCGAAGTGATGTCCCCGCTCAGCGGCCAGGCCATCGGGCTGGCCTCGGTGCCGGACCCCGTCTTCTCGGGCGCGATGGTGGGGCCGGGTACCGCGATCGACCCGGTGCGCGAGCCGTCGGAGGCGGTCTCCCCGGTCGCCGGTGTCGTGGTCTCCCTGCACCCGCACGCGTTCGTCGTGGTGGACGAGGCGGGGCGCGGGGTACTCACCCACCTCGGGATCGACACCGTGCAGCTCAACGGTGAGGGGTTCGAGCTGCTGGTGCGCAAGGGGGACACCGTCGCCCAGGGGCAGCCCGTGGTGCGGTGGGACCCCTCCGCCGTCGAGACCGCCGGCAAGTCGCCCATCTGCCCGGTGGTGGCACTGGAGGCGGTCGCCGACCAGTTGTCCGGTGTTCGTGAGGATGGGGACGTGGCGGCGGGCCAGCCGCTGTTCAGCTGGAACTGACCGCTCCCGGCGCCGGATTCCGGCGGGCGACCACATCCAACGCGGCGGGTACGCCGCACGAGCGGAGACAGTGAGATGGAGACAACGCTGCGAGGCGTCGGCGTGAGCCACGGAGTGGCGATCGGCGAGGTACGGCACATGGGGACGGCGGTGCTGGAGCCGCCGGCCAAGCAGATCCCCGCCGAGGAGGCGGAGCGCGAGCAGGCCAGGGCGCGGCGGGCCGTGGAGGCGGTGGCCGCCGACCTGATGGCGCGCGGGAATCTCGCGGGCGGTGAGGCCCAGGCCGTGCTGGAGGCCCAGGCCATGATGGCGCAGGACCCGGAGCTGATCGCCGACGTGGAGCGGCGGATCGCGGTGGGCAGCACCGCCGAGCGCGCCGTCTACGACGCCTTCGCCTCGTACCGGGCGCTGCTGGCCGGGGCCGGTGAGTATCTGGCGGGCCGGGTCGCCGACCTGGACGACGTGCGGAACCGGATCGTGGCGCGGCTGCTGGGCGTGCCGATGCCGGGGGTTCCCGACAGCGACGAGCCGTACATCCTGATCGCGCGGGATCTGGCGCCGGCGGACACCGCGCTGCTCGACCCGACGCTCGTCCTGGGCTTCGTGACCGAGGAGGGCGGGCCGACCAGCCACAGCGCCATTCTGGCGCGGGCGCTCGGGGTCCCGGCGATCGTGGCGCTCCCCGGGGCCGGGGAGCTGGGTGAGGGTACCGAGATCGCGATCGACGGGAGTTCCGGCGAGGTCTTCGTGGACCCGAGTGCCGAGAAGCGGGCGGCGCTGGAGGCGGACGCGGCGGCGCGCAAGGCGGCGTTGTCGGCGTCGAGCGGCCCCGGTGCGACCTCGGACGGGCACACGGTGCCGCTGCTGGCCAACATCGGCGGGCCCGGTGACGTGGCGGCGGCGGTGGAGGCGGGGGCGGAAGGAGTCGGGCTGTTCCGGACCGAGTTCCTCTTCCTGGACGACAGTGCCCGCGCGCCCTCGGAGGAGAAGCAGACGGCCGCGTACCGGCAGGTGCTGGAGGCGTTCCCGCAGGGGCGGGTCGTGGTGCGGGTGCTGGACGCGGGTGCGGACAAGCCGCTGGACTTCCTCACGCCCGCCGACGAGCCCAACCCGGCGCTCGGGGTGCGCGGGCTGCGCAGCCTGCTGGACCACCCTCACGTGCTGCGGACCCAGCTGACCGCGCTGGCGCGCGCGGCGGAGGGGCTTCCGGTGCACCTGGAGGTCATGGCGCCGATGGTCGCCGACCGCGCGGACGCCAAGGCGTTCGCGGACGCCTGCCGGGAGGCGGGGCTGCACGCCAAGTTCGGGGCGATGGTGGAGATCCCCTCGGCGGCGCTGCGGGCGCGCTCGGTGCTCCAGGAGGTCGAGTTCCTGTCGCTGGGCACCAACGACCTGGCGCAGTACACCTTCGCCGCCGACCGGCAGGTGGGCGCGGTGTCGCGGCTCCAGGACCCGTGGCAGCCGGCGCTGCTGGACCTGGTCGCGATGGCGGCCGAGGCGGGCCGGGCCGAGGGGAAGAGCTGCGGGGTGTGCGGCGAGGCGGCCTCCGATCCGCTGCTGGCCTGTGTGCTGACCGGGCTGGGGGTCACCTCCTTGTCGATGGGCGCGGCCTCGATCCCGTACGTGCGGGCGACGCTCGCCAAGTACACGCTGGCGCAGTGCGAGCGGGCCGCCGCCGCGGCGCGGGCCACCGAGTCGGCGGACGAGGCGCGGGCGGCCGCTCAGGCGGTGCTGTCCGGGGAGTGACACCGGCGGTGGGGCCCGCTCCACCCGCCTCAGCAGGGGTGTCCTCCCGGCCGGGAGGACACCCCTCTTGCTTGCGGTCAGTGGCAGGTGTCCGGGCCGTGGTCGTCGTCGAGCGGGGTGCCCGCTCGGTACTCGACGCCCGGTTCCGGAGCCACCGGTTCGCCGGTGACGGGGTCGGTGCAGTAGGCGTCGAAGACCTCGCCGGCGGTCAGCGGCTGGGCGCGGCCCGCCCTCAGGCGCCAGCCGCGGACCTCCTCGGGCTCTCCCTTCGCCCTGCTGCGCATGACGAGTCCGGCGGGGGCGGGCAGGGCGAGGGCGCAGGCGAGCAGGGTGGTGAAGTCGACGGTCTCCTCGTGGTCGAGCAGGGCTTCGCCGGCCGTGCTGGTGTCGGCATGAAGGGCGGCGAGCAGGGTACGGCCGGCAGTGGTCAGGGAGCAGACGAGCTGGTGGTGGCCGGGGGCGGTGGTGTCGAGGGCGGCGCCCAGGAGGTGTGCGGCCCGGCGCTGGGCGTGGTGGGCGAGCGGCCTGGCGCAGCGCGGGCAGTCGCCGAGTTCGTCCAGGAGGTCGCTCGCGTACTCCCAGGTGGTCTGGCGGAGGGATTCGGCGACCAGGCTGCGGAGCAGCTCGGGGAGGGGTTCGCCCTCGTGGAGGATGCAGGGGCCGAGGGCGGCGGCCTCCGCCGTGTACCGGGCCCTGCTGTCGGTCGTGTCCGGGTCCAGGCCCTCCTGGGCGCAGAAGCGGGCGAACTCGGCCGGGTCGAAGAGGACGACGGAGGTGGTGCGGCCCTGGGCGGCGAGGGAGCGGAGCAGGGCCTCTGCCTGCCGGAGATAGGTGGGGTGGTCCTCGAAGAGGAAGGTGCGGTAGCGGCGCATGGCCGCGAGGTCGTCGGCGGAGGCGAGCAGGCCGAGGGTGCCGGCGATCTCGCGGCGCAGCAGCTGGCGCGGGGTCGGGTGGGTGGTGGTCATGCGGGGTCCCCCTGGTGAGTGAGCAGTACCGACTTACTCACTCACCGTAACCACCGCCACTGACAGTGACCCTCAGTGGCGGTCGCGGGCCAGGTCGGCGTAGTGGTGGAGGAGGTCCAGACGGTCGACGGAGCCCGGGTTGACCGCCTTCTCCAGCGGGGTGCCCTGCATGAGGCGCTTGACGGGGACCTCGATGCGCTTGCCGGTGAGGGTGTGCGGGACGCCGGGGACCTCGATGACCTCGTCCGGGACGTGGCGCGGGGAGAGGCTGTGGCGGATCGCCTTCTTGATCTTCCCGCGGAGGGCGTCGTCGAGGACGGCGCCGTCGGCGAGGTGGACGAAGAGCGGCATCCAGTAGCCGCCGTCGGCCTGTTCGACGCCGATGACCAGGGATTCGCGGATCTCTTCGAGCCGTTCCACCACCTCGTAGATGTCGGCCGAGCCCATGCGGACGCCTTGGCGGTTGAGGGTGGAGTCGGAGCGGCCGTGGATGACGACGGAGCCCCGGTCGGTGACGGTGATCCAGTCGCCGTGCCGCCAGACGCCCTCGTAGGTGTCGAAGTAGCTGTCGTGGTAGCGGCTGCCGTCGGGGTCGTTCCAGAAGTGGACCGGCATGGAGGGCATGGGGTTGGTGACGACCAGTTCGCCGACCTCCTCGGTCAGCGGCCGGCCGGCCGGGTCCCAGGCCTGGAGGTCGGTGCCGAGACAGGGGGCCTGGAGTTCGCCGATGTGCACGGGGAGGGTGGGGACGGCGCCGGCGAAGCAGCTGCACACGTCGGTGCCGCCGCTGACGGAGGCGATCCACAGGTCGGAGCCGGCCTCGGCGAACTCGTCGTGGAGCCAGCGGAATCCGTCCGGCGGCAGCGGGGAGCCGGTGGTGGCGACGCACTGGACGCGGGAGAGGTCGTGGTCGCGGGCGGGGTGGACGCCGGCCTTGCGGCAGGCCATGACGTACGCCGCCGAGGTGCCGTAGAGGGTGGCGCCGGTGCGTTCGGCCACGCGCCACTGGGCGCCGGTGTCCGGGTAGCCGGGGCTGCCGTCGTAGAGGACGACGGTGGTGCCGGTGAGGAGGCCGGAGACGAGGAAGTTCCACATCATCCAGCCGGTGGAGGTGTACCAGAAGAAGCGGTCCTCGGGGCCCAGGTCGCAGTGGAGGCCGAGCTGCTTGAGGTGTTCGAGGAGGATGCCGCCCTGCGACTGGACGATGGCCTTGGGCAGGCCGGTCGTACCGGAGGAGTAGAGGACCCAGAGCGGGTGGTCGAAGGGGACCGGCGTGAAGACCGGCTCGGTGTCGGCGGCGACCAGGTCGGCCCAGTCGCGGGCGCCCTCCGGGGCGGGGGTGCCGAGGAGCGGGATGTGGACGACGGCGCGCAGCGAGGGCAGGGCGGCGCGGAGTTCGGCGACGGTGTCGCGGCGGTCGTGCTCCTTGCCGCCGTAGCGGTAACCGTCGACGGTGAAGAGGACGACCGGTTCGACCTGCTGGAAGCGGTCGAGGACGCTGCGGGCGCCGAAGTCGGGGGCGCAGGAGGTCCAGACGGCGCCGACGGCGGCGGAGGCGAGCAGGGCGACGACGGCCTGCGGGATGTTGGGCAGGTAGCCGCTGACCCGGTCGCCCGGCTCGACGCCGAGGGCGCGGAGCTCGGCGGCGAGCGAGCCGACCTGGCGGCGCAGCTCCGCCCAGGAGGTCGGGCCGACGGTGCCGGTCTCGTCGACGTGCAGGAGGACGGGGGCGTCGGGCCGGTCGGCTGCGGCGCGCAGGGCGTGTTCGGCGTAGTTCAGGGTGGCGCCGGGGAACCACTGGGCGCCCGGCATGGAGCGCTCCCCCAGCACGCGCGCGGCCGGGGTGTCGAAGCGGACGTCGAACCACTCGGTGACGGCCTGCCAGAAGGTGTCGAGCTCCTCGACGGACCAGCGGTGCAGGGCCGGGTAGCCGCCGTCGGCGGGGGCGCCGTGGTGCTCGGCCGCCCAGCTCTGGAAACGGGTCACCGCGGCTTGCGCGACGCGCTCCTCGGTGGGCTGCCAGAGCGGCTGGGGCTGCGGTTCGGCGGTCGTCATGGGGCGGCTCCCGTGCGGTGCGTACTCGGTGCCCGCGCCCCGCGCCGCCGGGTGGGCGGCCGGCGGAGCACGAGGGCGGTGCGGTGGGGCCGACGATGCCATGTGATCGATTTCCGCACCAGGGTGGCGGCCACACACCTGCCCGGTCGGCGGTGTGGTTGATCACTGGGTGAACGGCGGCTGAACGAAGTCCTCCAGGGCGTCCCCGGATGGCAGGCTGACCGGCATGGACGGTCGTGACCTCGTACGTTCGGTGGCAGCGGTGGCAGGGCTCGGGCTGGTGCGCTCGTGGTGGCCCGGGCGTGGCGACGCGGCCGCGGTGGAGCGGGCCCGGGTGCCCGGGCGGGCGGTGGGGGCGGAGCCGGGGCCCGGGGGCGGCGTGGTGCGGTTCGAGCGGTCGGCGCTGCGGGTGCTGGTGACGACGGCGGGGGCGGTCTTCTGCGGCTGGGACGGTGCGGAGCCGACGCCCTCTCCCCTGGTCCGGGAAGAGCTGGTCGAGCCGGACGCGCGGGCCCGGCTGGAGCCGCACACGGCGGGCGGCTGGCGGGTGGTGGCCGAGCGGCTGACCGTGGCGGTTTCCTCGACGGGCGCGGTGGAGCTCTGCACGCCGGGCGGGGTGCTGCTCCGCCGGGATCTGCCGCCGCGCTGGTGGGAGCGGGGCGAAGGCGGGCCCGCGCGGTGGGCACGGCGCTCGGAGGTCGGGGCGGACGCGCGCTTCTTCGGGCTCGGCGGGAGCGGGGCGGGGCTGCGGCTGGGCGACGGGGTGCATCCGGTACCGGGTGGCACGGGGGTGGCCCCGGTGCAGTTGGTGCTCGCGGACGCGGGGACGCACCTGGTCGTCCCCGACGGAACCGAGGCGGGGACGGTGCGCCTGTGGGAGGGGGCCGAGGGCGCCGGGTCGGGGCACGACCGGCCGGGGCGGGCGGAGTGGCGGGGTGCGGGCGGTCCGCCGCGCCACTGGATGGCGGTGGGGACGCCCGCGCGGGCGCTGGCCTCGTGGGCGGCGGTGGCGGGGACCCCGGAGGTTGCGCCGGTCTCCGTGATCGGGGTGGGCGTCAGCGGCGGCCGGGCCGCCCGGCCGCGTACGCGGGTGCCCCGGCAGGGGGCGGCCGCCGGTGACGGCTGGGCGGCGATGCGGACGGCGCTGGCCCGGGTGACGGCGCTCGGGGTGTGCGGGGCGGCGCCGGGCGGGGCCGAGGGTGACGGTCCGGGGAAGGGGGCGCCCGCGGAGGTGTGGGTGCGGTGGTGGCAACTGGGGGCGTACCTGCCGGTGTTCCGTACGGGGGCGGGGCCCGAGGGATGGGAGGCGCGGCCCGCTCTGGCGGAGCTGGCCCGGGTGGCGCTGGCCGAACGGCGGCGGCTGCTGCCGTACCACGCGGCGCTCGGCGCCTTCGCCGGGCTGACCGGGGTGCCGGCGGTGCGGCCGGTGTGGTGGAACACCCCGGAGGACCGGGGGCTGCGGGAGGGCGGGGACGCCTTCCTGCTGGGGGACGCGTTCCTGGTCGTACCGGTGCTGGGGCCCGGCGGCGGGCCGTCGGCGGTGCGGTTGCCGGCGGGGCGGTGGTACGACACGGCCACCGGGCGGGCGTACCAGGGGGGTGCCGCCGTGCCGGTGGGGGTGGCGGCGGACCGGTTGCCGGTGTTCGCGCGGGCCGGGGCCGTGGTGCCGGTCCGCGGGGCGGACGGGGAGGTCGAGTGGGAGGTGTGGGCGCCCGCGCCCGGGCGTACCGGTGCGGGGATGGTGGTGCGGGAGTCCGGGGTGCTGGAGCGGGTGGTCTCCCGCTGGGAGGAGGGGCGGGTCGTGGTGCGGGAGGAGGCTGCCGCGGCGCGTGGGGCGGAGGTGTCGGTTCCGGTCCGGGTGCGAGGGTTTGGGTGAGAGGGCGGCCCGTCGCGCCGGGAGGTTCGTCGGGTGTCCGTCCCTCCTGGGCGGGCGTCACCGATGGCCTCAGGCGCCGGCCGGGCTGGATGTGCGCGGCCCAGGTTCAGAAGGTAGGGGCGCCCGGCTGGGTCAAGAGGTCCGTGTTGTCGGTGCGCTGGTCGATGCTGCCGGTGAGGGGAAGGGCGCGCAAGGCAGGGTCGGTGAGGGTGGCGGTGAGGGCCCGGGTGAAGCGTTCGGCGTGGAGGACCTGGTACGGGCGGTCGTGGTAGGGACGCAGGGCCGGCTCGACGGGGTCGGTGAGGCCGGTCGTGTTCTGGCGGGTGGCGAGGTGGACGTACGCGTCGCCGAGGTGGCGTTCGCGGTCCGGGTACGTGGTGGCGGCGAGGGCGGCACGCAGGGAGGAGGCCAGGGCGTCGGTGCCGGGGAGGCGGGCGAAGGCGCTGCCCAGCCACTTGCCGTAGGGGGCGTAACGGCGTTCGAGGAGGAAGGTGAGGCGCATCAGGTCGCGGACGAGGCGGGCGGCGGTGACGGCGGAGCCCAGCTCGTCGCCGACCTCGGCGCAGCGGCCGACGAGGGCCTCCTCCTGGGCGACGCGCTGCCACTGGCAGGCCAGGAGGTAGCGCCAGACCTGGTCCGGGTACCAGGCGAGGCGGTGGCGGGCGGCGGTGAGGGCGCCGGGGCCGTCGTGGAGGACGGCGCCACCGGTGACTTCGGCCAGTCGCTGCTGGGGCATGGCCAGCCAGTCGGCGGCCGTCGGCTCCTCGGCGGTGGCAGCCGGGCCCAGTTGTCCGGTGAGCCAGCGGTCGGTCTCCAGGATGTCGACGCGGTGCTCGACCGGGCCTTCGGTCGGCGTCATGTGGCCGATCGGGCCGTCGGCGGTGGCGGGGCGGAAGTGGGTGGGCCAGCCTCGTACCTCCTTCGGCAGCCGCTCCCGCAGCAGTTCGTGGAGGTCGGTGGTGTGGCGGGCGGCGTCCTCGGGGGTGAGGAAGAGCTGGAGGCGCGGGCCCCATTCGTGGTCGGCGGAGCGGGGCGTGTCGAAGCCCAGCACCTCCGAGCCCGTGCCGACCCGGGCGGCCGCGTACCGCAGGCCCGGGTGGACCTCGTCGAGCAGCGGGCGGACGGCCTCCTCGTAGAGGAGACGGGAGAGTTCCAGGCCGGGGAGGAAGTCCGGGGCGGGGTGGGTCATGGGCTCACTGTCGCCAGCGGGGGCGGCCGCGGCAAGCGGGTTTCGGCACGGCGGCGGGACTCACCCGTACCGTCCGGCGAACCAGGCGTCCGCCGCACGGGTGTGCAGGGGGAAGCCGAGTGCGGCGGGGGCGCGCAGGAGGCGGGTGGCGGTGGTCTCGGCGGTGGGGGTGAAGGCGGGCAGGCTCGCGGCGGGGCGCTCGGGGAGGAGGCCGAAGAGGAGGAGGTGGCCGTCGCCGGAGCTCATGGCGTCGGCGAGGGTGACCTCGGCGGGGTCGGCGAGGACGCCGGTCTCCTCGCGGAGTTCGCGGACGACGGCGTGGCGCCAGTCCTCGTCGCCGTCGATGAAGCCGCCGGGCAGGGCGGCCGTGCCGCGTGCCGGTGCGATGGCGCGGACGACGGTGAGCAGCGCCGGGCCTGCCTCGTCGCGTACGGGCAGGAGGGCCACGGCGACCGGGAGCGGGTTGCGGTAGGCGGTCGTCCCGCAGGCCGGGCAGAGGCGGCGGCCGGCGCCGGGGTCCGGGTAGGGGGTGCCGCAGGCCGAGCAGTGGGAACCGGGGACGGGCGGCCGGGAGGTGGGGACGGGCGTGGGCGTGGGGCTGGGCGTGGTGTCGGGCACGCGGGGACTGTAGCGGAGGGGGTGGCTCGCGAAGCGGTGAACGGGAGGCCGGGCCCGGCGGGTTGCTCTTCCCTCGTGGCGGGCGGAGCTGATAGATGAAGGGCGCATGACAGGAACCAATTCCTCCGCCCGTCCCTCCTCGGCCTCCGCGCGGTTCTCCTCCCGCGCCGTGCGCGTGCTCGGCGCGGGACTGGCGGCCGCCGCTCTCGCGCTGACCGCCGGTGCCGCCGCCTCCCCCGCCACGGCCGCGCCGGTCGCGGACGCCGAGCGCTCCGGCGGCCCCAAGGCCCCGCGGGGCTTCGTGGCCCTCTCCGACGTGGCGCCGACGATCCTCCAGGAGATCCGCTACACGACGCCGCACAACTTCGTCGGCGAGCCGATCGACGGCTACCGGGCGCCGATGTGCGTGGTCACCAGGCCGACCGCCGAGGCGCTGAAGCGGGCGCAGCGCGGGCTGCTGCGCAAGGGCTACTCGCTCAAGGTCTACGACTGCTACCGGCCGCAGCGCGCCGTCGACCACTTCGTGCGCTGGGCGGAGGACGTGGCGGACGAGCGGATGAAGGCGGAGTTCTACCCCCAGGTGGACAAATCGCGCCTCTTCGAGGACGGCTACATCGCGGAGAAGTCCGGCCACAGCCGCGGCTCGACGGTCGACCTGACGCTGGTGAAGCTGCCGGCGAAGCCGACCCGGCCGTACGTCCCCGGCGAGCCGCTGAAGCCCTGCTACGCCCCGCGCGAGCAGCGGTTCCCGGACAACTCGGTGGACATGGGCACCGGGTTCGACTGCTTCGACACGCTCTCGCACACCGACGACCCGCGGATCACCGGAGCCCAGCGGGCCCACCGCGACCTGCTGCGGTCGGCGCTGGCCGCCGAGGGGTTCACCAACCTGCCCGAGGAGTGGTGGCACTTCACCCACAAGCCGGAGCTCTTCCCCGACACCTACTTCGACTTCCCCGTGGAGCGCCGCTCGCTGCCCGGCGGTCACCACCACTGAGCGGCGACGGCCGCCGCCGTCCCGCCCGGCCGTGGGCCTGGTCCGGGCGGCGCGGCGGCGGCTACCGTGCCCGCATGGAGCAACGGAGCTTTGATACCTACGAGGAATTCTGGCCCTACTACGTGGCGATGCACTCCAAGGCGGCGACGCGCTGGGTGCACCTGACCGGGACGCTGACCGGGCTGGCGATCAGCGCCTACGGGCTGACGCGGGGGCGTAAGCGGTACCTGGCGGCGCTGCCGCTGATCGGGTACGGGACGGCCTGGCCCGCGCACTTCCTCATAGAGAAGAACAACCCGGCGACCTTCGGGCACCCCGCCTGGTCGCTGCGGGGCGACGCGCAGATGATCCGGATGATGCTGGCGGGGCGGGACCACGAGCTGGCCGAGACCGCGCGGAAGTGGCTCGCGGAGAACCGCTGATCCGGGGCCCCGCCGTGTCTTGACGGCCGGCCGGGGCGGGAGAACACTTCCCCGGCACGCGGCCCGCACCCCGGTCGGCGAGGGTGCGGGCCACGTGCGGTGGCGGGTGCCGGGTCAGTGCGGGGCGGTCTCGCGGGGAGCGGCGGCGCGGGCCATGGCGTGTTCGACGACCCCGATGAGGACCTCCTTGGCGGAGGCGCGCTCACGGGCGTCGCAGAGGACCACCGGCACGCCCGGGTCGAGGTCGAGGGCGGTACGGATGTCCTCGGGCGGGTAGTGATCGGCGTCGTCGAAGCAGTTGACGCCCACGACGAAGGGGATGCCGCGGCGCTCGAAGTAGTCGACGGCGGCGAAGCAGTCCTCCAGGCGCCGGGTGTCGGCGAGGACGACGGCCCCGAGGGCACCCTGGGCCAGTTCGTCCCAGAGGAACCAGAACCGGTCCTGGCCGGGGGTGCCGAAGAGGTAGAGGGTGAGGTCCTCGCGGAGGGTGATCCGGCCGAAGTCCATGGCGACGGTGGTGGTGTGCTTGGCCTCCACGCCGCCGGTGTCGTCCACCGGGCGCCCGGCCTCGCTCAGCGTCTCCTCGGTCCTGAGCGGCTTGATCTCGCTGACCGCGGCGACCAGGGTGGTCTTGCCGACGCCGAATCCCCCGGCCACGAGGATCTTCAGGGTGACCGGCTCGACGGGAGCCTTCTCCCGCGGTGAGCGCCCGAACTTCATGGAGTCTCGTCTCCTGCTTCGCTGATCTCTCGGGGGGGTGGGTGCCGACGGGCGGTCAGAGGGCGCGCAGCCCGCTGATCACCTCGCGCAGAATGCTTTCGTCGGGCAGCTCCGCCGGCGGCACCGGACGGTTCACGTGCACGAACTCCTCCTCCACGAGGTCGCCGACCAGGACCCGGACGACGCCGACCGGCAGGTCCAGCTCGGCGGCGAGCTCCGCCACGGACTGGGGCGCCTCGCGGCACAACGCGACGATGTCGACGTGCTCCGGCGACAGCGTGCGGTTCTCCTCCGGATCGTCGGCGCGCGGCTCCGCGACGACGAGCGCGATGAGGTCCAGGCGGTGCTGACCGGTGCCGGTGGTCCGGCCCCGCGTCATGGCGTACGGACGGACCACCGGTCCGGCGTCGTCGTCGAACCAGCGGTGCGCCCCGTTCCCGTCTTCGCTCATGCCTGGTTCACTACCCGCCCGCGGGCAGATCCGTGCGCGGCGCGCTGCCCAGATGCACGCCGACCCGCTTGACCAGCAGCGTCATCTCGTACGCCACGAGCCCCACGTCGGAGTCGGAGTCGGCGAGGACGGCGAGGCAGCTGCCGTCGCCCGCGGCGGTGACGAAGAGGAACGCCTCGTCCAGCTCGACGACGGTCTGCCGGACGCGCCCGGCGTCGAAGTGCCGGCCGACGCCCTTGGCGAGGCTGTGGAAGCCGGAGGCGACGGCGGCCAGGTGTTCGCTGTCCTCGCGGGTGAGGTCCTGGGAGACCCCGGTGGGCAGTCCGTCGCCGGACAGGACCAGGACCTTGCGGATGCCGGCGACCCTGGTGACCAGGTCGTCGAGGAGCCAGTTCAGCTCCCCGGAACCGGTGGTGTGCGCGGCGGTCTTCGATGCGGTCATCGACCGTCTCCCTCGGGTGTCGTTCGTGGTGCTGTGGAGCCCGCGTTCTCGTCGCGGCCGCGCTGCCAGCCTCGCTGGAGCGAGGCCATGCGGCTGCGGACCTCGTCGGCGTCGCGGTCGGTGTCGTGGGTGGTGTCCTGGTCGCGGTCGTCCGGAGCCCTCCTGCGGGCCTCCTTCAACTGCGGGGCGAGGCTGGCCTGCCGGACCCGGCGCGGCAGGCCGGCGGGTCCCTTCACGGGCGGGGCGGCGGGCTGGTCGCGGGCGCCGCTCTCCTCCTGGTCCTGGGCGGGCTCGTCGGGCCGGCTGTGGGCGACGGTCCGGCCGTGCGAGCTGACCAGCTTGGGGGTGCGGCGGCGGGGCAGCGGCGCCGGGCCCGCGCCCGCGGGTGACGGTCCGCCGGGCCTGGCGCCGGCGGCCGGGTCGTCGTGGGCCTGCTGGTGCTGGTCGCGGGGGTCGGCGGCGGGGGCCAGCGGCCGCCTGGGCCGGAAGACGCCCGGTTCGCTGTCGTCGTCGGGCAGGGCGCCGGGGAAGTCCTCCTCGTCCACGCCGGGGGTGCCGGCCGGGGCCTCGAGTTCGACGGGGCCGTCGGGGAGGAGGGGGCGCGTGGGCGTCCGGGAGGTCGGGATGCGGGTCAGGGCGGGGCGGCCGGGGCCGCGTGCGCCGCTGTCGGCGGTGTCGAGGGAGAGGCCGCGGCCGTCGGTGGAGCCGCCGGACTCGTCGGTCTCGATGAGCAGGGCGTCCGGGATGAAGACGACCGCGGTGGTGCCCCCGTACGGCGACTTCTGGAGGGAGACCCGGATGTTCTGGCGCTGGGCGAGGCGGCTGACCACGAAGAGGCCGAGCCGGTCGGTGTCGGAGAGTTCGAAGTCGGGGGTCTCGGCGAGGCGGAGGTTGGCGTCGAGGAGGACGTCGGGGGCCATGCCCAGGCCCCGGTCGTGGATCTCCAGGGTGAAGCCGTTGGCGACGGACTCGCCGTGCACCTGGACGGCGGTGTGCGGGGGCGAGAAGACCGTGGCGTTCTCCAGGAGTTCCGCCGTGAGGTGGGTGAGGTCGGCGACGGCGGGGCCGGTCACCGCGATCTTCGGCAGGCGGCGGACCTCGATCCGCTCGTAGTCCTCCACCTCGGCGACGGAGGCGCGGACCACGTCCATGAGCTGCACCGGGCGCCGCCACTGCCGGGAGGGCGCGGCGCCGGAGAGGATCACCAGGCCCTCGGCGTGGCGGCGCATGCGGGTGGTCAGGTGGTCGAGGCGGAAGAGGTCGGCCAGTTCCTCGGAGTCCTCGGTGCGCCGCTCCATCGTGTCCAGGAGGGTGAGCTGCTTGTGCAGGAGGACCTGGCTGCGGCGGGCGAGGTTGACGAAGACCTCGGAGACGCCGCGCCGCATCTGGGCCTGTTTGACGGCGCCTTCGACGGCGGCCCGTTGCAGGGTGTTGAGGGCCTGGCCGACCTGGCCGATCTCGTTCTTCGCGTACTCCAGCCGGGGGGCCTCGGTGTCGACGTCGACCTGTTCGCCCGCGGCCAGGCGGCGCTGGACCGAGGGCAGGCGGACGCCGGACGCCTCGTGGGCCTGGTGGCGCAGCCGGGAGAGGTCGCGGATGAGGCTGCGGCCGACGCGTACCGAGAGGTAGAGCGAGAGGGCGAGGGCGGCGAAGCCGAGGACCCCGGTGGCGGCGGCGCGGACGAGGATGCCGACGGCGACGGGCCGGACGCGCTCCTCGTAGCGGTCGGCGGCGGCGCCGGCGCGCTCGGCGAGGCCGTCGAGGACCTTGCCCGCGGCCGTGTCCCAGCTCTTGGCGGTGACGCCGCGCGGCGGCCCGGGCGGGGAGGCGGCGACGGAGGTCTCCAGGTCGCGCAGGGGCGCGGTCTCGGCGCCCTGCCAGTACCGCTCGTAGCGGGCCTCCTCGTCGTCGGGCAGGAGCGGCAGGCTGGTCTCGAAGAGGAGGGTGCGCTGGGCCAGGAGGTCGGAGACCTGGCGCAGGTCGGCCTTGTCGAAGCGTTCGCCGACCAGGGCCGAGGCGACCAGGGCGTCCTCGCGGGAGAGCAGGTCGCGGGCGCGGGCGAGGGAGACGAGGGCCCGGTTCTCCTTGTCGAGCTCGACGTCCTTGATGGTGTGCAGGTGGGTCAGGAAGACGTAGCAGGGGTCGACGAGGCGGTTGTACAGGTCGAGGGCGGCGGCACGGGTGACCGTGTTGTCCTCGACGGAGCGGCGCAGGGTGGCGATCCCCTCGAAGGATTCGAGGAGCGCGGTGAGCCGGCGCCGGGAGTCGGCGCTGAGCCCTTCGGTGGCGTCGGTGTCCTCGGCGCCGGCCCGGACGCGGGCCAGGGCCCGGTCGGTGGCGGTCCGCGAGCGGCGCAGTTCGCCGAGGGCGGCCGAGGCGCGCGGGTCGGCGAGGTGGACGAGGGTGCGGCGCCGTTCGTCCTGGAGGACCCGGGCGGCTTCCTCGACGGGCCGGCCGACCCGGTCGTCGGCCTCGCCGATCTTCAGGATCTCGGCGGCCTCACGCCCTGTCAGCACCGTGGCGAAGCCCCAGATCGCGGTGAGGGAGACCAGCGGCACGAGCAGCAACGCCACGATCTTCCGCCGGATCGTCCTGCCGCGAAAGCGCATGGCCTCCCCCAGTCCGTCCCCCGATGGTGTCCGGGGTGCACATCCGTGCGTCAACAAACGGCGCGAGCCTACTACTGACACAGGGTTGACCGAAGAGACGTCCGGGAGGTTTTCGGCCCGGAACGAGGCATCGGCGTCCGGTTCCCGCCGTTCAGCGACGATCAGGTGACCCTCGGGCCGCACACCGGCGTCCTCTCAGGCAGACTGGCCCCCTCCCGGACCGGCTGATTGCGGACATCTTCCCGGTCAGTTCCGACATCTCGCCCCCGTGGTCGGGAATCATCCGGGGACTCCGTGCGTCCTTCTGTACAAGTCGTGTACGAGGTGTGCGGAGTTGGTACGGGAGGGGTGCGCCGGCGTGGACCGGCGGCCGCCGGATCTCGACGGCGGCAGCGTAAAGCGGACGAAGGCGGGCAGCCAGACTGAAGACGGGGCCGGTTTTACGCGGCACCGGTCGGCTGACGGCAAGGCGGTGGGGAGTGACGGACTGATGGCTACGGCGGAGCGGCGGAGGACCCCGGCGGAGCGGGGCGAGCCGGGCGGGCAGGTGCCCGGCCCGCGCCGGGCGGAGGCGAGCGGGGAGCCGGAGCGGGCGCCGCTGTGGGTGGACGAGCCCGCGGCGCGTCCCCGGATGCCCGATCCGGTGCGGACGGCGGCGGTGCGGGCGGTGCTGATCGTGGCGCTGACGCTGATACAGGCGATGGTCGCCTTCCTGGCGACGCTGGCGGAGTCCTGGCTGGCCTTCCCGATGGTGCTCAGCAGCGTGGCGAGCACCATCGCGGCCACCTGGGCGGTGCTGGACGTCTGGGTCACCCGGCAGGTGTGGAACCAGCGGCACGGTGTGGTCTCGGCCCCGGGCAGCACGGCCCGCGAGCGCCGCCGCGAACGCCGCCGGGAGCGGCGTGCCGCCCGGCGCGCGGCCAAGGCCGGGGCGCGGATACCCGACCCGTCGGGCGGGGCGCCGGCCGCCGCCTCCGACGGGGAGCGGAATCCACGGACCAGCGGCACGGCGCGGGGCGGCGACGCCACCCCGGAGGCCGCCCCGAAGGGGAGCGGCTCCGGCGCACGGCCCGCCGGGCGCGACAGGGCAGGCTTCGAGCCGTCCGGGGTGAAGGCCTCGGAGCGGGAGCGGGAGTTGACCCACTCGTCCTGACCGGGCGGCGGTACGGCGGCTCCGTCAGGTTCGCCGTACCGCCTCCGGACCGGCAGACACCGACAGCTCCGCCCTCAGTGCCGGACCAGGCAGAACGGATGCCCGGCCGGGTCGGCGAGGACGCTCCAGCTCCGTTCACCGGAGCCGTCGTCCAGCAGCGTCGCCCCCGAGGCCAGCGCCTGTTCCTGGGCCTGGTCCAGGTCGGGCACACCGAAGTCGAGGTGGAACTGCTGGGGCCGGGACGCATCGGGCCACCGGGGCGGCTGGTACGGCGTCACCCGCTGGAAGGCGAGTACGAGCCCGGACGGCGTGTGCAGCGTCGCCCACTCCCCGCCGACCGCCCAGCGCCGGTCCTCCTGGTTCACGGCCCCGCCGAGCAAGGACCGGTAGAAGCGGGCGAGTTCCAGCGGCTCGGAACAGTCCAGCACCACGCACTGCAGTTCGGCGATCATGAGCCGATCCTAGGGCCGGGCCGTCGTTCTGCGAGGTCGAGGCCGACGGCGCCAGGCGCCGGAACGGCATGGCTCTCGGCCACCGTCACCAGGAGGAACCGGTGTCGTACCCGCCACAGCCCACCCCCGAGCAGGAACTCGCCGAGGCGAAGAGGCGGTTGAGCCTCCCGCACATCGTCGTGATCTGCGGCTCCACCCGCTTCATGGCGGAGATGAACGAGGCTGATCTGCGGGAGACCGCGGCCGGAGGGATCGTCGTCAAACCCGGCTGTGACATGAAGTCGCCGCACGCCCTCTGGTCCGACCCTGTCGAGGCCGAGGCGCTGAAGGCGCGCCTCCACGAGCTGCACCGGGCGAAGATCCGGCTCGCCGACGAGGTGCTCGTGGTCGGCGACTACATCGGGGACAGCACCCGGGCCGAGATCGCCTACGCCCGGTCGCTGGGCAAGCCGGTGCGGTTCACGCACCCGGAGGTCGACCCGGACGCCTGACCGTGTCGCGGTCGCGGCAGGGCAGACACCCCCTAGACCCGCTCCAATGCCCGGTGCGGCCCCCTCGGCAGTTCGGCCACGACCGGGTCGCCAGGGCGGACCACGCCGCCGGTGCGGACCACGCCCATCACGCCGGACTTGAAGGTGAAGTCCCCCGACGCGGAGTCCAGCGCGAAGACCTCGGCGAGGAGGCCCGGGCGGAAGTCGTTGATCTTCGCGCAGGGGTTGCGCAGGCCGGTCACCTCGACCACGGCCTCCTCGCCCAGCCGCAGGAGCGTGCCGGTGGGGAGGCCCAGCAGGCCGACGCCGCGGGTGGTGATGTTCTCGCCGAGCTGGCCAGCCGTGACGTGGTAGCCCTTGAGGGCCAGTTCGTCGAAGAGTTCGGCGTGCATCAGGTGGACCTGGCGCATGTTGGGCAGGTCCGGCTCGTAGGTCATGCGGAACTGGTGGCGGATCGTCCGCCCCGCGTGCACGTCGCCTTCGACCCCGAGTCCGGCGAGCAGCGTGACCGACTCCCTGACGGGCTTGGAGAAGGCGTACGTCTCGTTACGGCTCACCGCTGCGACCTGGCCGTTCATCTCCCCGTCCGGTCCACTGCCGGCGCTCACGCCTCGTCCTTGCGCGGCTTGACGTACATCCGGGTGGCGGTGATCTCGCCGTGCACCGTCTCCTCCTGCGGGTCCTGCTGGGGCAGGCCGGGGCGGAGGTGTTCCTCGACGCTGATGTACTTCAGGCCCGCGCGGAGGTCGGCGTCGTTGCGGAGGCGGATGACCAGGGGAAACTCGGCGAGGGCGGTCGTGTCGAAGAGGCCGGTGGTGTACAGGAGCTGGACGCCGAGGGCGTCGGCGACGGCGCGCTGGAGTTCCAGCAGGTAGGTGGCGTTGGCGCGGCCGATGGGGTTGTCGAGGAAGAGCGTGCCGGCGTGGCGGTGCTTGTCGCGGCCCCGGTCGTTGCTGCGCAGGGCGGCCATCGTGCAGTACAGGGCGATGGCGGCGGTGAGCAGCTGGCCGCCGGAGAAGACGTCGCCCATCTGGCCGACGGGGACGCGCTCCGCGCGCAGCACGGCGTCCGGCTTGAGGATCTCGACGGAGACGCCGCGCGGCTGGAGGGCGGCGTGGACGCCGCGCAGCAGCAGGGACATGCCGTCGCGGCGCAGGTCGGCGTTCTTGCGGACGGCGGTGCTGGTGGCCTCGTCGATGACCTCGCCGAGCCGTTCCACCAGGGTGGTCTGGTCGGGCTCCTCGAAGCGGATGCGCAGGAACTCCTGGCCCGACCACTCCCCCAGCCCCTCGGGCAGCCGGGAGAGCCGCTGGGCGGAGCGCAGCGTGGCGAGGGAGGACTCGACCAGGCCGCGCAGCCGGTCCACGATCGAGTCGCGGTTGCGTTCCAGCTGGTCGAGTTCGTCGGTGAGGACCCGGAGCCTCGGCGCGAACGCATCGGCCCACTTGGCGGCGTGTTCGGGCAGCGCGGCGGCGGGGAGTTCGCGGATCTGGGCGCGGGCAGGGGTGCGGACCTGTTCGTAGCGGCTGGAGTTGGCGTGGCGGACCAGGATGTCGCTGGTCTCGCGGAGGGCCGACTCGGCGGCGGAGAGGTCGGCGGCGCAGCCGCGCAGGGAGCGGCGCGCCTCGGCGGCGGCGCGGCGGGCCTCGTCCAGGCTCCCCGTGTACTGGTCCGGGGCCTGGGCGCCGCTCTCGTCCTCGGTGTCGCGGGTGTCCTGCGGGTCGCGGAGCAGGTCACGCAGGAGGGACGCGGTCTCCTCGAAGCCCGCGGTGGCCTCCTCGGCGGCGCGATGGGCGTGGAGGAGTTCGCCGTGCGCCTCGCGGGCGGCGGCCAGTTCGTCGGTGCGCCCGGCGAGTTCGGCGGTGGCGGCGCGCAGCAGCCGCTGGGCGGCCTCGACGTCGGCGGGCACCTGCTCGGGCGGCAGCTCGGTGTGGGCCTCGCCCTCCTCGGGGGCGTGCCGCTCGGCCTCGCCGCGCAGCCGGCCGAGCTGTTCGCTGGCGGCGGCGGAGCGGGTCTCCAGCATCTGGACGAGGGCTTCGGCGCGGGCGGCGGCGGCCTGGCGGGAGGGCCCGTCGGCGCCGTCGGGGTCCTCCAGGAGCTGGGCGGCGCGGTTGCGGACCTTGTTGCTGAGCCGGTCGAGTTCGGCGCGGGCCGCCGACTCGTCGCTCTCGGCACGGGCCTGCTCGGCCCGGAGGTCGGCACCGACGCCGACCTTCTCGTACAGCTGGGAGGCGGAGCGGTACGCCTCGCGCAGGGCGGGCAGCGAGACGCGCGGGGTGTCGGCGGTGGCGGGGAGTTCGGCGTCGTCGGGGACGCCGGCGATCTCGGCGCGTTCGGCACGCAGGGCGCGGGCGGTGCGGCGGGCGTCGTCGGCGGCGCGCTGGGCTGCGCGGCGGTCCTCGTCGGCGGCGCGCGCCCGGTCCAGGCAAGTCTGGGCGCGCTCCTCGCTGGTGGCGGCGGTCTCGGCCAGTTCGCGCAGGGCGGCCTGCCAGCGGGGCCGTTCGCGCAGGCGGTGGGCGAGGCCGGCGAGGGCGTCGGCGGCGCGCCGGGCGCGCTGGGCGCGTTCCTGGCTGTCGTCGCGGACCCGGTTCGCCTCGGTGGCGGCCTCGTCGGCCTCGGCACGGGCGGTGCGGGCCTGCTGGAGGGTGTGGGCGGCGGTGTCGGCGTGCTCCTGGGCCTGGTCGGCGGTGGCGCGCAGCTCGGTGAGGTGGCCCGCCGGGCAGCCGGCGCGCCACGACGTGAGCCGGGCGGCCAGTTCGCGGTCCTTGGCGAGACGGGCGGCGAGCGCCCGGATCTCCTCGTCGCGGGCGGCGGCGCGGGCGCGCAGGGCCTGGCGTTCCTCGTCGGCGGCGTACTCGTCGTGCATGGCCGGGTTGGGCGGGACGAGGAAGACGTTCTCTTCCTCGGTGCCGGAGGCCGCCGTACGGGGTGCCGGGGCGAGGAGGGCGGCCGAGGTGCCGACGGCGACGGCGGAGCGGGGCAGCAGGGCGGCGTCGGCGAGGACGGCGCGGGCCCGGCTGTGGGTGTCGGGGTCGGTGATGACGACGCCGTCGACCAGCTCGGGCCGGGCGGCGAGGACGGCGGCGTGCTCGGCCGGGTCGACGGCCTGGGCGAGGTAGCGCCAGCCGGGGAGGGCGGGGATGCCCTGTTCGCCGAGGTACTCGACGGTGGCGAGGACGTCGGGGCCGGGCGGCAGGAGCCCGCCGTCGCCGAGGGCGCCGAGGATGCGGGTGTCGTCGGCGGCGGCGGTGCGCAGGTCGAAGAGCTGGCGTTCGGCGGCGGTGACGCCCTCGTCCAGGAGGGCGGCGAGGCGGTCGGCGGAGCGGTCGAGTTCGGCGGCGGTGAGCGGGCCTTCCTCGCTGTCGGGCGCGGGCAGGCCGAGGAGTTCGGCGAGCCGGGGTTCGGCGGCGAGGGCGGCGGCGGTGCGCTGTTCCGCCTCGTGGGCGCGGGCGGCGGCGTCGGCGGCGTCGTGGGCGCGGGCGGCGGCGAGGTCGGCGCGGGCCTCGTCGGCGGCGCACTCCTTGGCGTGGTCGGCGGCGCGGTGGGCGCGTTCGCGGGCGCTCTCCCAGGCGGCGGCCGCCTCCTGCTCGGCGTCGGTGGCGGCGAGGGCGGCCCGGGCGGGGTCGCTGTCGGCGGCTCCGGCCTCCAGCCAGCCGGCCCGTACGGCTTCCTCGGTCTCCTGCTCGACCTCGGCGAGGCGCTGGCGCAGGTGGCCGGTCTCGCTGCGGGCGCGCTGGGCCTCGGTGGCGGCGGCGGTGGCGTCGCGGTGGGCGGCCTCGCCCTCGTCCTGGAGGTGGGCGGCGCGCTCCTCCAGTTCGGTGGCGACGCGTTCGCCGTCGCGGGCGGCGGCGTCGAGGGCGCGGACCAGGGCGGTGGCGGCCTGCGAGCGGGCGGCGAGGGCGGGGGCGGCGTCGCGTTCGGCCTCGCGGATGGCGTCGGCTACGCGGGTGGAGCGGTCCGCGGCGGCGCGGTGGCGCAGGACGGCCTCGGCGGCCTGCCAGGCGGCGTGCAGGGTGCGGGCGTCGGCGAGTTCGCGGCGCTGGGCGGCGGCGGCCTTCTCGGCGACGGTGAGGGCGAGCGAGGCGTGCCGGTAGGCGAGTTCGGCGGCGATCAGGGCGGCCCGGGAGCGGGTGTCCTCGGCGCCGGTGACGCGGTGGGCGGCGGTGGTGACCTGCTGGGCGAGGTCGCCGGTGCGGGCGCGTTCGTGGCGGGCGCGCAGGGAGAGGCTGCGGGCGAGGGTGCGGGTGCGGCGTTCGGCGGCGGCGTGGATGTCGCGGCTGCGGTCGCGTTCGGCGGTGGTCTCGACGATGCGGCCGAGCAGGTCGACGGAGCCTGCGGTGAAGTCGCGTTCGGCGATGAGTTCGGCGCGGCGGCCGAGTTTGTGGCCGAAGCCGTGGACGAGGTCGGCGAGGCCGTCGGTGTCGCGGGTGTCGGTGACGGCGCGCAGCAGCAGGTCGGTGAAGTCGGAGTCCTTCTTGACCGCGAAGAGGCCGGCGGCCTCGCCCTCGTCGGCGTTCATCTCCCGCTGGTAGCGGAAGAGTTCGGGGTCGAGACCGAGTTCGCCGAGGTGCTCGGTCCAGCGTTCGTGGGTCTCCTCCCAGTGCACGTCGAGGTGGAGGTAGAACTTCCCGGCGTCGGTGAGGGCGTCGCGGAACCCCTTCATGGTGCGGCGCCGGCCGCGCGCTCCGGAGGCGCCCTCGACGGGCGCGGGGACGGTGGTGGACTCGGCGACGGGCAGCGAGTCGAGGCTGAGGCCGGGACCGGGGCGGAAGGAGTACCAGGCCTCGGCGAACTTCCGCGGGTCGTTGGAGACCTGGCGGCCGCGCCACTCGCTGACCTTGCCAACGACGACGGTCTCGCCGGTGAGGGTGTGCTGCCACTCCAGGGCGACGTGGCCGCAGTCGTCGGCGAGCAGGAACTTGCGGAGCACGCCGGAGCTGGCGCCGCCGAGCGTGTTGCGGTGGCCGGGGAGCATCACCGAGAAGATCAGCTTGAGCAGGACGGACTTGCCGCCGCCGTTCTCCAGGAAGAGGACGCCCGCGGGGGCGGGCCTGCGCGGCGGGCCGACCGGCTCCTCCTCGAAGAACTCCGCCTGGGCGGGGGCCGGCTTCGGCACGGCCTTGCCGACCCCGCGCAGGTCCAGGACGGTGTCGGCGTACCGGGCGCCTGCGGGTCCGATGGAGTAGAGGCGGACCCGGGACAACTCGTACATGGCGGCGGACTCTCGTTGCGATCGGTACGGTCCGGCGGCGGCCGGAGGGCGTGGGCTTGCGGGTGGGCCGGCGGGCGGCCGGTCAGGAGAAGGGCAGTCCGGCGTCGGCGACCAGGTCGAGGTCGTCGCCCTCGTCGGGCGGGAGCAGGGTGGCGGTGCCGTCGCTGACGGGGACGATGCCGAGGCCGAGCAGTTCGCTCATGGCGGCGCCGCCCGCGAGGTCGCGGACCTGGAGCTGGTAGCGGGCGGTGGTGCGGTACGTCCCGCCGGCCTCGTCGCCGGTGCGCTGGAGGAAGCCGGACTCGGTGAGGAAGGCGGCGGCCTTGCCGACGATGCCGGTGGTCGAACCGGCGAGCCTGCGGGCGTCCTTGGTGGCGCCGGTGGAGCTGCGCCGGGCCCAGACGCGCCAGGCGGCCTCCAGGCCGGGGGCGTCCGAGACGGGGTCGGTGTTGTCGCCCTGCTCCTCGGCGCGCTCCTCCAGCTTGCGGCAGGCCTGGCGGACGAAGGCGTCCACGCCGTTGACCGTGACGCGGCCGATGTAGCCGTCGTCGGCGAGGTCCTCGGGGCGGGGGAACGCCATGGCGGCCAGGGCGAGATGGGCCAGGCCGTGCAGGAAGCGGTCGGCGGAGTCGGTGGCGGCGCGCCGGGCGTAGTCGCCCATGCGGACGGCGAAGACGGAGTCCTCGTCGGCGGTGACGGCCATGCCGGCGCGGTCGGAGACCTCCAGGACGATCAGCCCGAGGCCGGCGGCGACGGCGTCGGCGAGCCGGGCGAAGGGCGGGTCCTCGCGGTACCGGCGCAGGAGTTCGCCGTACTCGGCGTCCCGGGCGGGCTGGAGCCGGGGCTGGAGGCCGAAGGAGACCAGCCGGGCGGCGTCGGCGGCGTCGGCCGGGGTGACGGCGGGGGTGTGCGGCGCCGGGGCGCCGGCCTGCTCCCGTACGGGCTCGGTGGTCTGCTCGGTCACGGGTGGTGCTCCTGGTGGTGGGACGTGCCCGGGCGGGCGTGCGGGGCCGGGGTGGGGGGAGTCGGGGTGCGGCGGCCGCCCGTCACGCGGACTCCGTGCGGTCGGCGGCCATGCCCGCGGCGTCGAGCAGGGCGCTGCCGACGATGAGGTCGGCGCCGCCGAAGTGGGGGTCGTCGAGTTGGGTGCCGTCGTCCACGGCGAACAGCAGCCGGCGCTCGCCCTGGCGGTAGGCGGTGCCGACCGGCGGGGAGGCGGCGTGCACGGCGATGAGGGCCACCAGGTACGCCAGGCCGTACGGGTCCTCGTCGCGGCGGCGGGCCTCGGCGAGCAGGCCGGAGAGGCGGCGGGGCGCGTCCCACTCCAGGTCGAGGAGGTCGCGGGCGGCGGCGAGCTGCTCCTCGCTGAAGCGGCTGTCGTCCGGGGTGGCGATCAGGTCGGGCTCGGGCATCTCGGCGCCCAGGTGGGCGCGTTCGACGGGCGGGGTGAGCAGCAGGTCGACCAGGTCGCCGACGCGGACGGAGGCCGGGGTGCGCAGTCCGGTGCCGTGGGCGAACCAGGCGTCGGTGGCGCGCAGCGCCTGCTCGACGGGGAGCGGCAGGAGGGGGGCGAGGAGCTGGCCGTAGAGGTCGACGCCGGTGCGGGCGGTGGGGGCGGCGAACGCCTGGCGGTCCTGTTCGGCGCGGAAGAGCGGGCCCGCCTCCAGGAGCCTGGCCTGGAGCTGGGTGTGGCGGCGGATGCAGTCCTTGACGATGTCGACCAGTTCGGCGGCGCGCCGTTTCTGCTCGGGGTCCTCGGACTCGTCGCGGGCCTTGCGGATGTTGGTGAGGATGGCGTTCTCGTGGCGGTAGCGGTCGGCCACGTGGTCGAGCGCCTCGGCGATCATGTCGGGGACGGCGCCGAGCCAGTCGACGGCGCGGACGTTGCGCCGGGTGGCGTCGAGGGCGCGGCGCAGCGTCTCGGAGTACTGGACGGTGCGGTACCGGGCCTGTTCGGCGGCGAGCTGGGCGTCGGCGAGGCGGCCCCGGTTGATCAGCACCTCCAGCTTGACCTCGGCGGCGATCTGGGCGCTGGTGACGTCCGTGTCGAGGGCGCCGACCAGGACGTTGACCGCCTCGTCGGTGGTGCGGAGGTAGACGCTGCCGCCGCGCCCGGGCACCTCCTCGACCAGCTTGAAGTCGTAGTCCCGGCGGACGTAGCTCCCGTCGGGCGCGAAGGTGCCGTAGACGGCGCGGAAACCGCGGTCGACGCTGCCGACGTTGATGAGGTTCTCCAGGACCCAGCGGGCGACGCGCTCGTGCTCGGCGGCGGGGCGGCCGGGGGCCTGGGCGGCGATGCGGGGCAGCAGCCTGGCCACTATCTGCTCGTGGTCCGCGCCGGTGTCGAAGTCCATGTGGAGCGTGACCAGGTCGATGGCGGCCAGCGCCACCTCGGCCATCGCGTACCCCGCGTACTCCCCCGCCAGGTTGGCCTTGCGCGTGTCCAGGTCGTGCAGCGGCGCGGTGCAGGCCAGCGCCCGCAGCCGCCGCGCCAGGCCCTCGTCGGCGGCCGGGCCCGGCGCCGGGCGCGGCCCCGCGCTGAGCTGGGACGGAGCGGGTTCCGTGGAGGCGGGCGAAGTCACGGGGGACAGCCTAGATCCTTGCTCCGACATCGGGCGAAACGCACCGATGAGGGGGCGGGCGGGGCTGGCCGCTCTGTCGGCCGGGCCTCGGTCTCGCGTCCGGCCCACCGTCCCCGGAGGCGGGCGCCCGGCCCGCCCCGCGACCGCCGGGGGTCCCCCTCCCCCGGCGGCTCGTCAGATCGCCGCCGTGTCCGGGCCGATGCGGCTGCGGACCGCCGTCTGGACCTCGGCCTCCTCGGCCGGGTCGGCGGCGAGGCGGCGGAGGCGGCCGACGACGCGCTGGTCGCCGGTGGCGGCGTGGCGGGCGCCGACCTCGCGGGTGGTCTCCTCGCAGTCCCAGAGGCATTCGACGGCGAAGCCCCGGGCGAAGGTGGCGTCGGTGGCGGCCAGTGCCTGGGCGGTGCGGCCGCGCAGGTGGGAGGAGGCCGTCTCGCGGTAGAGGTGGCGCAGGACCGGGGCGGCCTGCGCGATGCCGAGGCGTCCCGCGCCGTCCACCAGGCTCCACAGGGCGGGCCCGTCGGGGCCGGCGCCGCGCACCGCCTCGCGGAGGGCGGCCAGGACCAGGGGGCCGTCGTCGGCCGAGCCCCGGCAGGCGAGGAGTTGGCCGGCGGCGGAGCCGAGGGCGTCGGGGCGGCGTGCCCAGCCACGGGCGCGGACCAGGACGGGGGCGCCGTCCATCCGGCCCAGCGACTCGACCGCCGCCTCCCGGACCACGGGCGCCCCGTCGGCGACGGCGGCCTCGATGAGGTCGAGCGCCGCGGGGTCGCCGGTGCGGGCGAGGTGGCTGAGCGCGGCGGCGCGGGCGCCGTCGAGCCCGCCGCGGGCGGCGGCGAGCAGCGCCGGGCGGTCGGCGGCGGTGGCGACGGTGGCCAGGCAGCGGGCGGCCGGCACATGGCGGTCGTTGCCCCGGTCGTGGCCCTCCTGGGCCCAGGTCAGGACCCCGTCGACGCTCCACTGGGGGCGGTCGGGGGTGGTGAGCTGGCGTTGCCACAGGCCGAAGGAGGTCCGCTCCAGGGCGGCCCGGACGCGCGGGCCGATCGCCGGGTCGGGGTCCTCGGCCCACAGGTGCCAGGGCCTCGGTTCGTAACTGTCGGCGGCCGCCGCGGCCAGATCCGCCTCACCCTCGGGGGTCGCGGGGAACCGGGCGAGGACGGGCGCGGCCAGCGCGCCGAGGGCGGCGTCGTCGTCGCGTACGGCCAGTTCGTCCAGGGCCCAGCGCCAGTTGGCGCCGTGCGCGGCGTACCGGCGCAGCAGGGCCAGGGCGTCGTCGCGCCCGTAGGAGGCGAGGTGGCCGAGGACGCTGACGGCCAGGCCGGTGCGCTCCTCGCCGGTGGCGGTGTGGTCCTCGGGCGCGAAGAGGTGCGCCTCGACGGCGTCCAGGGAGCCGTCCAGGTCGAGGTAGAGCCGGGCGTAGTAGAGGGAGCGGTTCTCCACCTGCCAGTCGTGGCGGGGGTCGCGCAGGACGCACTGGTCGAGGGCGGCGAGCGCCTCGGAACGGGGGGCGGTCAGGGCGTGCAGCGTGCCGTCTCCCCTGCCCCGCTGGAGCAGGCCGAGGAGAGTACCGCTGGGCGCTATGACCGGATCGACGGAATCACACATGGATGAGCCTCACATCAAGCTGTCGACGCAACCGGGGATGGTGCACTACCTGGCCGCGCCGCAACAGGTCTTGACGTTCTTCACGCTCGTCCGCCGGCGGGTGCTGATGTCCATCGTTGTCTGCCTCTCGTCCGTGGCCCCAAGGGTGTCCCCGCACCACGGGGCACGGGGAGGGCCGGTTCACGGTGCGCGCGATGATGCGGCTCCTGCCCAGCTCGCGCGCTCGTGAATCACGACGTCATGATGGCTCAGCGGCTCGCGGCGCCGCGACCAGATTTAACGGGCGTCCCCGGTCGGCACGGTTCAGGCCGTGCCAGGACCGTCCTGGGCGGCGGTGAACCGGGCGAGCAGCTCGTCCTTGCCGAACATGCGGGCCGTGTCCAGGGCGGAGGGGGCTCCGGCGGCCGGGTCGGCGCCGCCGTCGAGGAGGGCGGTGACGACCTCGTCCTCGCCCTTGAAGACGGCTCCGGCGAGCGGGGTCTGGCCCCGGTCGTTGGCGCGGTCGGGGTCGGCGCCGCGCTCCAGCAGGACGCGGACGGCGTCGGCGTGGCCGTGGTAGGCGGCGAGCATGACGAGGGTGTGGCCCTGGTCGTTGGTGAGGTTGACCGGCACTCCGGCGTCGACGTAGGCGGCCAGCTGGGCGGCCTGCCCCTGGCGTGCCAGGTCGAAGATCTTGGTGGCCAGCTCGACGACCTCGGGGTCGGGTGCCTCACTCATCGGCGGTACGCCCTTCGCGTTCTCGTGGGGGTGGCTGCGCGGCCGGGCGGGCGCCCGGCCGGCGGGACGGCAGTGGGGCCGTCCGGGTGAATCGCCAGGGTACTGCCCCCGCCGGGCCGCCTGGGCGCACCCCGGCCGAGGCTGCTGCCGACCGGCCCCGGGGGCCTGCTGACACGTACCAGCCGGGTGAAAACACCCCCAGTTACCCCGTTTGCACCTTTTGTCGTACAGATACATGCTGTGAGCCTGGAACAACTGATGGTGATTGTCCCCACCCACCAGGGAGAACTCTCATGATCCTGTCCATGTCCGGCGTCGTCCTCCTCGGCATCATCGTCTTCCTGTTCTTCCGGAAGGACGGCCTCAAGGCGTCCCACGCCGTGGTCTGCGCCCTCTTCGGCTTCTACCTGGCGGGCACCGCCATCGCCCCCAGCATCACGGCGGGCGGCGCGAGCCTCGCCGGGCTGCTCGGCGGGATCAAGTTCTGACCGTCCGCACCCGCACCCCGAGGAGCAAGACGTGGCCCGGCGCCCACTCCCCAGCATTCTGCGCGGCGGCACCGCCCCGATCGTCCGGAGCCGTGAGCTGGCCCGGTCGGCGGCGGACAACGCCACGGACGTCCTCCATCCGCTGATCACCATCGGCCGCGGCCTGCGCCGCCTGGCAGCCGCCGGACGGCGCAAGTGGGCCGACACCCCCAAGGACCGGCGCGGCCCCCTGCTCTTCCTGATCGCCGCGGTCCTGCTGGTCCTCTCCCTGCTCCGGTACGGCCTCCCGCTGGCCGGGGCCGCCCTGCTCGCGGTGGCCGCCTGGACGGGCCGGGACCGCAAACCGGCCACGCCGGCGGCCGACGACGACGCCCGGAGCCAGCGGCTCACCTCGCTCTACGAGGCGCTCGTCCCCTACTTCTCCGTCCCGGACGACCCGGCGCCCCTCTACACCTACGGCGGCGACCGGGAGAAGGCGTTCGCCTCGCACAGCTTCGACGAGAGCGGCCACCCCGACCGCCTGGTGCTGCGCTACCCCGGCTACTTCACCGACGCCGAGCCCGAGTCCCGGCTCCGCGTCGAGCAGGTCCTGGCCGCCAAGCTCGGACGCGCCCGCGAGTACCGCTTCGACTGGAACGAGCAGGGCAACGAACTGACCGTCACCGCCGTCGCCCCGCTCCCCTGCGACCTGACCGCGCAGCCCTTCGCCACCGCCCCGGGCGAGCACCTGCTCGGCTTCACCGACGCCGCCGACACCGCCCGCACCCTGCCGGTCAACGGCCCCGACGGCGACCCCCGGGACGAACCCCCCGTCCTGTGGCGCACCGGCGCCCGCGCCACCGAGCCGCACCTGCTCGCCGTCGGCCATCCCGGCAGCGGCACCACCTCGCTGCTGCGCTCCCTCGCCCTCCAGGCGCTGCGCCACGGGGACGTGCTGGTGGTCGACGGCGGCGGGGCCGGCGAGTACGCGTGCCTCACCGGCCGGGAGGGCGTCCTCGCCGTCGAGTGCGACCTCGACGGCGCGCTCACCGGCCTGGAGTGGGCCTGCCACGAGACCGAGCGCCGCCTCATCGCCGCGGGCCGGGCCCGGCAGGAGGGCCATCCGCCGCCCCCGGACACCCGGCGCCCGCTCTGGATTCTGCTCGACCGCCCGGCCGCCCTCGCCCACCTGGCCGAGGCCGAGGGCAGGACCGACCCGCAGAGCCTGCTCCAGGTCCCGCTGCGGCACGGGCGGGCCGCCCAGGTCACCGTGGTGGTGGCCGAGCAGTTCGACTCCACCGAGTCCCTGACCGAGCCGGTACGCCGCCACACCCGGGCCCGCGTCGTGCTGGGCCGCGCCTCCGCCGCCCAGGTCGCCCTGGTGCTGGGCGCCCCGCCGAACACCTCGACCCCCGTCGCGGCCCCGCCCGGCCGGGGCTGGGTGCGGCTCGGCGACGGCCCCGTCCAGCGCCTCCAGGTACCGGCCGCGCCCGACCCGTACGACGAGGGGACGGCCGAGGCCGACCGGCGCGCCGTGCTGGAGTTGCTGCCGCCGCGCCCCCAGCCGCTCACGGTCCCGCCGGCCCCTACCGAGCCGCCCGCGGTCCCGGCGGGCGCCGACCTCTGAGCCGTACGCCCCGTGCCCCGCGAGCCCGGCCGGGCTCGCGGGGCACGTCCGCGTCTCAGGCGACGACGCTGCGCGGGGACTCGGCGCCGCCGCGCACCCCGTCCCGGACCAGCCGGGCGGCGGCGGCGAGCCGGACCGCCGCCTCGTCGGCCACCGCTCCCCCGACGGTGAAGGGCAGCCGTACGTACCCCTCGAAGGCCCCGTCGACGCCGAAGCGGGGGCCGGAGGGGACGCGGATGCCGACCTGTTCGCCGAGGGCGGCGATCCGGGAGCCGGAGAGACCGCCGGTGCGCACCCAGAGGGTGAGCCCGCCGCGCGGCACCTCGAAGCTCCAGTCGGGCAGTTCCCGGCGGACGGCGGCGACCAGGGTGTCGCGGTTCTCGCGCGCCTGGTCGCGGCGGAGCCGGACCGCCTCCTCCCAGCCGCCGCCGGAGAGCAGCCAGTGCACGGCGAGCTGCTCCAGGACGGGGGTGCCGAGGTCGGCGTAGGCGCGGGCGGAGACGAGGCGGCGGATGACGTCCGGGGCGGCCCGGACCCAGCCGATCCGCATCCCGGCCCAGAACGCCTTGCTGGCCGAGCCGACGGTGATCACGGTCGAGCCCGCGGGGTCGAAGGCGCAGACCCGGCGCGGCAGGGCGGAGGTGCCGTCGGGGGCGGGGGCCAGTTCCGGGTCGAGGGCCAGTTCGGTCATGGTCTCGTCGACGACCAGCACGGTCCCCGCCGAGCGGGCCGCCTCCACCAGGGCGCGGCGCTGCTCCTCGTCGGCGAGGGCGCCGGTCGGGTTGTGGAAGTCGGCGACGACGTAGGCGAGCCGGGGCGCGGCGTCCCGCAGCACCTGGCGCCAGCGGTCCAGGTCCCAGCCGCGCAGCTGGTCGGCCATGGCGACCGGGACCAGTCGGGCGCCGGCCTCCCGCATGAGCTGGAGGATGTTGGCGTAGCTCGGTGATTCGACGGCGATGCGCTCGCCCTGCGGGGCGAAGAGGTGGCAGATGGCGTCGATGGCGCCCATCGCCCCGGTGGTGACCATGATCTGCTCGGGCATGGTCGGGATGCCCAGCCGCGTGTACCGCTCGGCGAGCGTGGCCCGCAGGTCGGGCAGGCCCGCCGGGTAGTCCCCGTGGGTCATGGCGTACGGCGGCAGGGACTCCAGGGCGCCGGTGACGGCGCGGGTCAGCCACGGTTCGGGGGCGGGCAGCGAGGCGCAGCCGAGGTCGATCAGGGCGCCGAGCGCCTCGGGGGGCAGCGGTTCGAGGCCCCGGGCGGGCAGCGGGTTGCCGGCCGGGACGGCGGTCCAGCTGCCGGCGCCGCGCCGGGAGGCGAGGAAGCCTTCGCTCCGCAGCGCCTCGTAGGCGGCGGCGACGGTGGTGCGGCTGACGGCGAGGGCGAGGGCCAGCTCGCGTTCGGCCGGGAGGCGGGCGGCGACCGGGAGGCGGCCCTCCAGGACGAGCAGGCGGACGCCGTCGGCGAGGGCGCGGTAGGCGGGCGGGCGGCGGCCGCCCGGGCCGGTCCGGGTCTGCCAGGACTGCGAGGCGAGCAGGCGGGCCAGTTGAGCCGCGCCGGTCACCGAGGTCCACTCGGTCATGAAGTCAGTCCACCTTCCCCGAATTGGCCCTGTGCGGCCACCATTCGCCCGCCACAGAGTGACACGCATCAGTCCACTTTCACCACCTTGGAGGTTGTGGTGTTCCTCGCGCCGCGCCCGCACGCCCGTCGGCTCCCCCGCCGCCTCTTCCAGCTGTTCACCGGCCTCACGCTGTACGGGGTGAGCGTCGCGCTGCTGGTGCGGGGCGGGCTCGGGCTGGAGCCGTGGGGGGTGTTCCAGCAGGGCCTCTCCGAGCTGACCGGGCTGACGATGGGCACGGTGTCGATCGTGGTGGGCGCGGCCGTGCTCCTGCTGTGGATACCGCTGCGTCAGCGGCCGGGCTTCGGCACGGTCTGCAACGTCTTCCTGGTCGGCCTCGCCCTGGACGCGACCCTCGCCGTCCTCCCCGCCCCCGAGCCCTTGGCCGCCCGGGTGGCGCTGATGATCTCCGGGGTCGTCCTGAACGGCGCCGCGACCGGCCTGTACATCGCCGCCCGGTTCGGGCCGGGCCCGCGCGACGGCCTGATGACCGGCCTCCACCAGGTCACCGGCCGGTCGGTGCGGCTGGTCCGCACCGGCATCGAGGTGCTGGTGGTGGCGAGCGGCTTCCTCCTCGGCGGCACCGTCGGCATCGGCACGGTGGTGTACGCCCTGTCCATCGGACCGCTCGCCCAGTGGTTCCTGCACCTCTTCACGGTCCCGGCCGCCCCGGCCCCGGCGCCCGCACCCGGCGGCGCCATACTGCGTCCGTGACCGCTTCCCCCGCCTCGGCCCGCCATCCGTACCTGGACCACCCCGGCCCGCTGCCCTTCGCCCACCGCGGCGGGGCCGCGGGCGGCCGCGAGAACACGGCCGCCGCCTTCGCGGAGGCCGTCGCGGCGGGCTACCGGTACCTGGAGACCGACGTCCACCTCACCGCCGACGGCGTGCTCGCCGCCTTCCACGACCCGACCCTGGACCGGGTGACCGACCGGGCCGGCCGCATCGCCGACCTGCCGTGGAGCGAGGTGGCCCGGGCCAGGGTGGCGGGCAGCGAACCGGTGCCGCGCTTCGAGGAACTGCTGGAACGCTTCCCCGAGGCCCGCTGGAACGTCGACGTGAAGGCGGAGCCCGCCCTGGTCCCACTGCTGGAGCTGATCGAACGCGCCGGCGCCTGGGACCGGGTCTGCGTCGGCTCCTTCTCGGAGAGCCGGGTGGCCCGCGCCCAGCGCCTGGGCGGCCCGCGCCTGGCCACCTCGTACGGCGTCCGCGGCGTCCTCGGCCTGCGGCTGCGCTCCTGGGGGCTGCCGGCGCCGGTGCGCGGTTCGGCGGTCTGCGTCCAGGTCCCCGAGGCGCAGTACGGCATCCCGGTGGTGGACCGCCGCTTCCTGCGCGCGGCCCACGCGCGCGGCCTCCAGGTGCACGTCTGGACCGTCAACGATCCCCGGCGGATGGCGACGCTCCTGGACCTCGGCGTCGATGGCATCATGACCGATCACATCGGCACACTGCGCGAGGTGCTGCGCGACCGGGGGCAGTGGGCCTGAGCCGCAGGCGGCGGCGAGGAGCGAGGGGAAGACGATGAGCAGCGGGACGGTACCTGCCGAGGAGTCCGGCCGGGCGGCGGCCAGACGCCGCGAGCAGCGCGGCTGGTACGTCTACGACTGGGCGTGCTCGGTCTACTCGACCAGCGTCCTGACCGTCTTCCTCGGCCCCTACCTCACCTCGGTGGCCAAGGCGGCCGCCGACTCCGAGGGGTACGTCCACCCGCTCGGCGTCCCGGTCGCCGCGGGCTCCTTCTTCGCCTACACCGTCTCCCTCTCGGTGATCCTGGCGATCGTGGTGATGCCGCTGGCGGGCGCCGCCGCGGACCGCACCGGGCGCAAGAAGCCGCTGCTGGCCCTCTCCGCCTACCTGGGCGCCGCCGCGACGGCCGGCATGTTCTTCCTCGACGGCGACCGCTACCTCCTGGGCGGCCTGCTGCTGGTGGTCGCCAACGCCTCGCTCGCCGTCTCGATGGTCCTCTACAACTCCTACCTGCCGCAGATCGCCGAGCCCGAGGAGCGCGACGCCGTCTCCTCCAAGGGGTGGGCCTTCGGCTACGCCTCGGGCGCCCTGGTGCTGCTCGCCAACCTGGTGCTGTACACCGCGCACGACTCCTTCGGCCTGGACGAGGCGACGGCGGTCCGGATCTGCCTCGCCTCGGCGGGCGTCTGGTGGGGCGCGTTCACCCTGGTCCCGCTGCGCAGGCTGCGCGACCGGCGGCTGCCCGCCGAGGCGGTGGGGGCCCGGCGCGGCGGCTGGGGCCAGCTGGTGGCGACCGTCAAGGACATGCGCCGCCATCCGCTGACCCTGGGGTTCCTGCTGGCGTACCTGATGTACAACGACGGCGTGCAGACGGTGATCAGCCAGGCGTCGGTCTTCGGCTCCGAGGAACTGGGGCTGGACCAGTCGACGCTGATCGTGGCGGTGCTGCTGGTGCAGGTCCTCGCGGTGGCGGGGGCGCTCGGCATGGGGCGGCTGGCCCGAAGTCACGGCGCGCGGAACACGATCCTGGGCTCGCTGGTGGTCTGGACGCTGATCCTGGCCGCCGGGTACTTCCTGCCGGCCGGCTCGCCGGTCTGGTTCTTCGTGCTGGCGGCCTTCATCGGCACGGTGCTGGGCGGCACCCAGGCGCTCTCCCGCTCGCTCTTCTCCCACCTGGTACCGGCGGGCAAGGAGGCCGAGTACTTCGCCGCCTTCGAGATGAGCGACCGCGGCATGAGCTGGCTGGGCCCGCTGCTCTTCGGCCTCACCTACCAGTTCACGGGGAGCTACCGGGACGCGATCCTCTCCCTGATCCTCTTCTTCGTGATCGGTTTCGTGCTGCTGGCCCGGGTACCCGTACGCAGAGCCGTCCTGGACGCGGGCAATCCCGTGCCGGGCCGGATTTAGCGCGGACGGCAAAACGGCGGTAGTGTACGCGTTTGGCTCGCCAGGCGTACCGTTACTGCGCGTGAAAGACGTGCGGTGTGGGCGCGCATCCCCTGTCAGATGTGACAAACCGGGCGATGGTGGGTACAACAAGGGGCGGCTACGACGGCGACGCATGACCCTGAACGGGAATCTTTACCGCCGACCGGACGTTGACCGGATGACGACGACAGCGACACCTGTCCTGTGGGCGACAAGCCCGGGAGGCACGATTCATGAGTGAGCGAGCTCTTCGCGGCACGCGCCTCGTGGTGACGAGCTACGAGACCGACCGCGGCATCGACCTGGCCCCGCGCCAGGCCGTGGAGTACGCATGCCAGAACGGACATCGATTCGAGATGCCGTTCTCGGTTGAGGCCGAGATTCCGCCGGAGTGGGAGTGCAAGGTCTGCGGCGCCCAGGCACTTCTGGTGGACGGCGACGGACCCGAGGAGAAGAAGGGCAAGCCCGCGCGTACGCACTGGGACATGCTGATGGAGCGGCGCACGCGGGAGGAGCTGGAGGAGGTGCTGGCCGAGCGGCTGGCGGTCCTTCGTTCCGGCGCCATGAACATCGCGGTGCACCCGCGGGACAGCCGGAAGTCCGCCTGAGGCGCTTCCGGTGCCCCTGACGCACCGTTCTCGGCCCGTGGGCCGTACCCCTCAGCGGGGGTACGGCCCACGGGCCTTCTACGTGGCCGGGCGGGCCCGTGGCTCAGGGGGTGAGCGGCGGCCGGGGGTCGTCGTCGCGCCCGTCGGGACGGGGCGGCTCGTCGTCGCGGACGACCTCGCCCTGGACGACCTTGCCGTCGGGGGCGCGCATCCGGGCCTGCTGGAAGGCTCCGCCGAAGGTACCGGGCCCGGCCGCGGCCATCCGCCGTTCCAGTGAACGTTCGGCGCGGCGGGCCAGGGCGGTACGGACCGGGGGCAGCAGCAGGACGAGGCCGAGGACGTCGGAGACCAGTCCCGGCAGGATGAACAGCAGCCCGGCGATGAGCAGGAAGGCGTTGCCGCCGCTGCGGTCGGTCTCGGGGGTGATGCCCTGCTGCTGCTGGGCGACGGTCTCCTGGAACTTCCGCAGGGCCCGCCGTCCGGCCCGCTTGATCAGCGCGGAGCCGGCCACGACACCGGCCAGGAGGAGCAGGAACACGATGAACCCGCTGGTCGCCTCGGCGACCAGGGTGAGCAGCCAGACCTCCAGGATCAGCCACGCCACCAGGGCGAGCGGCAGGAAGGTTTTCAGGCGGGAGCGCGGAGCGTTGCGGGAGGGAGGCGGTGCGCCAGTCGTCATGCCTCCAGTGTGCCTGCCCGGTGCCCGGGGCGCGGAGGCGGGATGATCAAGGCCCCGCGCGGATCAGCCCGGCGTACGCCCGAGGGCCTTGCTGACGCGGCCGCCGACGCCCCAGGCGGTGACGCGCCAGAGGGCTTCCACGACGATGTCGCGGCTCATCTTGCTGTCGCCGTGTTCGCGCTCGACGAAGGTGATGGGGACCTCCACCACCGTGCAGCCGGACTGGACGGCGCGGCGAGCCAGGTCGACCTGGAAGCAGTACCCCTGCGAGGCCACCTCGGTCAGGCCGAGCTTCTCCAGGGTCTCGCGGCGGAAGGCGCGGTAGCCGCCGGTGATGTCGCGCAGCGGTACGTCCAGCAGCAGCCGCGAGTAGGTGCTGCCGCCGCGGGAGAGGAGCTGGCGGCCGCGCGGCCAGTTGACGACCCGGCCGCCGGGCACCCAGCGGGAGCCGAGGACCAGGTCGGCGCCCTTGAGGGCGGTGAGCAGGCGGGGCAGTTCCTCGGGCTGGTGGGAGCCGTCGGCGTCCATCTCGACCAGGACGCCGTAGTCGCGCTCCAGTCCCCAGCGGAACCCGGCGAGGTAGGCGGCGCCGAGCCCTTCCTTGCCGGCCCGGTGCAGGACGTGGACCTGCTCGTCGTCGGCGGCGAGTTCGTCGGCGATCTTCCCGGTGCCGTCGGGGCTGTTGTCGTCGGCGACCAGTACGTGGGCCTCCGGGACGGCGGCGCGGACCCGGGCGACGACGGGCGCGAGATTGTCGGCCTCGTTGTACGTCGGAATGATCACCAGCGTGGTTCCGAGCGGACCGTGCTCCTCGCGCGGGGCCTCTGAAGCCCTGTCACCGCCGTCGTTCACCTTTGCCCCTTACCTGTCCGTGCACAGGGCACCACCATAATGCTCATGGTCCCGGGGGCGGAGCCGATCGGACGCCGGGAGTGCCGCAGGTGCGGGCGGGGCGCGCGGCCCGGTGCCGGGAACGGCGCGGAATGGGGGCCCGGTGTCCTTCGGGCCGGCCCGGGACCCGCTGGCTGCGGGTCGACCGAAAACCGTTGTCTACTGAACCTCCGGGCCCCACCCGGGTCGCACCCGCCGGCCGGCCGGAACCTTCCCTCGTCCCCGGGCGCGGGCGCTGGGCCTGGCTCCCAGTGGCGGTGCGCCTGGTGGCGTACCGCCCCTGACCCAGTGGCGTACGGCGACGGTTCGGGGGTTCCCCGGTCGGGCGTCCAGTGGTGGACCCGGCCGAACCTACCCGTCCGCCTCGCGGTTCTGTCAACACCCGTGCCACCTGGGGCGTCTTCGGGAACGCCCAGGTCAGGGGCGGGGCGCCCGCGGCGAGGCCGGGCGGGTACGGCGGCCGGGCCCGCGGTGCGCCGCGCCGCCAGATCACTCGGGTGGGCGCACGTACACGGTCTCGCCGCCGACCACCGTCTCCAGGCAGACCGGAAGCTCGGCACCGGGGGTGAGGTCGGGCAGCCCCGGGGTGCCGGAGCGCGGGTCGGTCGACCAGCGGGCGACCCGGTCGTCCGGGGCCTGGACCAGCAGTTCCTCGGTGCGCCAGAGCGCGTAGTCGGCGGGGGCGCCGGGGACGAGGACGCCCGCGTCGTCGCGGCCGATCGCCCGCCAGCCGCCCCGGGTGTGGGCGGCGAAGGCGGCGCGGACGGACACGCGGTGCTCCGGGGTGCGGTGGAAGGCGGCGGCGCGGACGGCCTCCCAGGGCGCGACCGGGGTGACGGGGCTGTCGGAGCCGAAGGCGAGCGGAATGCCGGCCCGGAGCGTGGCGGCGAACGGGTTGAGGGTGCGGGCACGTTCAACGCCGAGCCGCTGGGCGTACATGCCGTCCTCACCGCCCCACAGGGCGTCGAAGGCCGGCTGCACGGAGGCGGTCATGCCGAGGTCGGCGAGGGCGGCAAGGGTCTCGTCGGTGAGCATCTCGGCGTGCTCGACGCGATGCCGGGCGGCCCGGATTCGGTCGAGGCCGGCCTTCTCGGCGGCGGCGCGGACGCCCTCGACGACGGCGGTCAGCGCGGCGTCCCCGATGGCGTGGAACCCGGCCTGGAGTCCCGCCTCGGTGCAGGCGACGACGTGCGCGGCGACGGCGGCGGCGTCGAGGTGGGCGGTCCCGGTGTGGCCCGCGTCCTCGTAGGGGGCGTGCAGGCAGGCCGTGTGGGAGCCGAGGGCGCCGTCCACGAAGAGATCTCCGGCGGCCCCGTGGGCACCGAGGTCGCGGATGCGGTCGACGCCCTCGGGGCCGGTGACCAGTTCACCCCAGTAGCCGGTGACGCGCGGCCCCCGTTCCTCGGCGGCGAGCCGGAGCAGGCCGGTGAGGTCGTCCTCGCTGCTGATCTCGGGGCCCGCGCACTCGTGGAGGGAGCCGACGCCCAGCGAGGCGGCCTCCCGCAGGGCGGCGCGCTGCGCCTCGGCCCGCTGAGCGGGCGTCACGGCGCCGAGGGCGGCGGCGCGTACGGCGTGGTGGGCGTCGCCCGTCAGGGGCGCGTCCGGGCGGTACCCGGCGCGCTCGGTGACCCCGGGCACCAGGTCCAGCAGGGCGCTGCTGACGACCGCCGAGTGGACGTCGATGCGGGAGAGGTACAGAGGGCGCCCGCCCGCCGCCTCGTCCAGCTGGGCGCGGCCGGGCGGGAACTGGCCGGGCCAGCGGGCGGCGTCCCAGCCGTGGCCGAGCAGCACGCGGTCGTGCGGCCGGGCCTCGGCATGGGCGCGGACCAGGTCGAGGGCCTGCTCGACGGTGCGGGTGCCGGAGAGGTCGAGGCCGGTGCGGGCCAGGCCGGTGCTGGTGAGGTGGACGTGGGCGTCGGTGAAGGCGGGGGTGACCAGGGCGCCGTCGAGGTGCACGACCTCGTCCACGCCGTCGGCGAAGGCGTCGGCCGCCCCCTCCGACCCGACCCAGGCGACCTGGCCGCGCTCGACGACCATCGCGGTGGCGAACGGGTCGGCGGGGCTGTGCACCTCGCCGCCGCGCAGCAGCACGGTGCGGGTGGCGGAGGGCTCGGTGCGGGGCGGGGCGGCGCTGTCACTCATGGGGAACAGTCTCGCCCCTCGGGACGCGGGCACGGCGCCCGGGTCCGCCTCCCGCGCGCCGTGGTGCGCCGGGGGCGCGAGACCTCCGACACCCGAGGACGCCCGTTCAGCCCGTCCGACGCTTGAGGACGCCCACCCCAGCCCGTCCCACGCTCTCGGCCCGTCCGGCGTTTTCCGGCCCGTCCGGCGTCTCCAGCCCGTCCGGCGCTTGAGGACACAGCCCGTCCGGCGTGAGGACAATCAGCCTGGCCGGCGCCTGAGGCCGATCGGTGACCGGCACGGTCGCGGTCCGAGACGTCACCGCGGAGCCCGGCAGAGAACCCCGCCTGACGCCCAAGCCCCCGAGCGGGAGCGGTCAGAGCTGGGGCGGGCGCGCCTCGTAAGGGGTGGAGAGGACGACGGTGGTGCGGGTGGAGACGCCGGCCAGGGAGCGGACCCGGGAGAGGAGGTCCTCCAGGGCGACGGGGGCGGTGACGCGGACCTTGAGGATGTAGTTCTCGTCTCCCGCGACGCTGTGGCACGCCTCGATCTCCGGGACGCCGGCGAGGCGTTCGGCGATGTCGTCGGGGGCGCTGGGATCGAAGGGTTTGACCGAGATGAAGGCGGTCAGCGGCAGCCCCACCGCCTCAGGGTCGACCACGGCGGCGTAACCGCGGATCACCCCGCGCTGCTCCAGCCGGCGCACCCGCTGGTGCACGGCGGAGGTGGACAGGCCGGTGGCCTTGCCCAGGTCGGTGTAGCTCATCCGCCCGTCAGCGACGAGCAACTGCACGATCTGACGGTCCAGGTCCTCCATGGCGCAAGAACCTACAGGGCGCTCACGGCGCTCCGCAGCAGAGGACCAGCAGGCGGACGGCGGCGTACGACGGGGGCTCGCGCGCGGACAGGGGCGCGAACGTTACGCCGTTCGCGGCAAAGTGCGCCGGGCATGTGACCAACGCCACATCCATGCGGCCGTGTCCTCGCCCGCGAAGTGATTACCCGTCGATCTCTCAGGGAAGTGCTTGCTGTGGCCGAGGCCGCAGTCGCCTTGTCGGCCCACCCGAGGGGGAGAATCCCATGCAGAGTGCCAAGCGTTCCCATCGCGCTGCCCGCAGCAGGCAGCAGCCCGCCGTCGAGCTGGTGCCCGACCCGGTCGAGGAGTCCGAGGAGGAGCTCGACGCGTACGAGACCTTCGGGATGTTCCGCGTCGTGTGCCCCGACTGCGCGCAGCCCATCGCCCTCCTCGCCGACGAGGAGACGCTGCCCCAGCACGCCCTGTGCGCCACCCCGTGGGACCCGTTCGGGCTCACCGTCTGCTCCGGCACCGGCCGTCCGGCCGGCGAGGCGCTGCCCGCCGGCGAGGAGACGGGCCGTCACACCCAGGACGCCACGGTGCTGCTGACGCTGCCGCAGACGCTGGACTGGCGGACGCAGCCCTTCTCCCACGTGGGCGGCCCCGGTTCGCGGCCGATCGGTCTCCAGCGGGTACGCGGCCAGGCCGCCTGAGCCCCGGTACTCCTCGCGCGGCGGCGTACGCGCCGCCCGCCCGGACCGCGCCGGCCCGCGGTCCGGGCGGCCCGAACGGCGGCTCACCCGTGACCCCTCGGCGGGGCACGGCGTTCGCCTGGCATGACCTCTTCGCCCTCCGCGAACGGACGGCGCCGGCACGGGCTGACCGTGCCGCCGCCCAGCTCGTCGGAAGAATCGGTTCCCCCTGCGGCCGACCCGCCCATCTACCGGGCGCTGTTCCAGCAGTGGGCCCGCCACGGACGGACCCTCCCGGGCCGCCGCGACCCCGAGTGGTCCCGGCTGGCGGCGGCTCCGGTGTTCCGGTTCAGCGGCTCTCCGGCCCGGCCAGGTGACGGGCGATGACCATGCGCTGAATCTGGTTGGTGCCCTCGACGATCTGGAGCACCTTCGCCTCGCGCATCAGCCGCTCGGCGGGGAAGTCGGCCGTGTAGCCGTACCCGCCGAGCACCTGGACGGCGTCGGTGGTGACCTTCATGGCCGCGTCCGTGCAGAAGAGCTTGGCCATGGCGGCCTGCCGGGAGAAGGGGAGCCCGGCGTCGCGCAGCCGCGCCGCCGCGAGGTAGAGCGCCCGCCCGGCCTCGACCTGGGTGGCCATGTCGGCGAGGAGGAAGCGCAGCCCCTGGAAGTCGGCGATCGGCCGGCCGAACTGCCGCCGGCCCGAGGCGTACTCCAGCGCGGCGTCCAGCGCGGCCTGGGCCACCCCGGTCGCGCAGGCGGCGATACCGAGGCGCCCGGAGTCCAGGGCGGCCAGCGCGACGGCGAAGCCCTGCCCCTCCGCGCCGAGGCGGCGGTCGTCGCCGACCCGGACGCCGTCCAGGTGTATCTGGGCGGTCGGTGAGCCCTTCATGCCCATCTTGCGCTCGGGCGCGGCGGCGCTGAGCCCGGGGGCGTCGCCGGGGACGAGGAAGGCGGTGATGCCGCGCGGGCCCTCCTCGCCGGTGCGGGCCATCACGGTGTAGAAGTCGGCGATCCCGCCGTGGGTGATCCACGCCTTGGAGCCGTCGATCACCCAGTCGTCCCCGTCGCGGCGGGCCCGGGTGCGCAGCGAGGCCGCGTCGGAACCGGCGGCCGGCTCGGAGAGGCCGTAGGCGCCCAGCAGGCCGCCGCCGGTCATCGCGGGCAGGTGGGCGGCGCGCTGCTCGTCGGTGCCGAAGGCGGCGAGGGCGTGGCAGGCGAGGGTGTGCACGCTGACACCGAGGCCGACGGTGAGCCGGGCGGCGGCCAGCTCCTCCAGCACCTGGAGGTAGACCTCGTAGGGCTGGTCCCCGCCGCCGTACTCGACGGGGTAGGGCAGGCCGAGCAGTCCGGCCTCGGAGAGCCGGGTGAAGGTCTCGCGGGGGAAGCGGCCGGCCTCCTCCTCTTCCGCGGTGGCCGGTGCGATGTCGCGGCGGACCATCTCGCGGACGAGCGAGATCAGGTCCCGGGCCTCGTCGGTGGGCAGTTGACGGTCCACCGCCTGCGGGGCGCGGTCGTTCATGGCGGGCGCTCTCCTCCGTGTCAGGGCATGCCGGCGTCCGCGCACGGGGTGTGGCGCCATCGCCGGTCTCGCTGCCTCAGCCGGCCGGCGGTCCGGGTCGCGGACCGTCGGCCCCTGTCCCGCCCCTGTGGGGCGTGTGCACCGGGCCTGACCAGCGGCTGTGGCGCGTTGAGTATGCCCGATTGAGGCCCTCCCGTCACGGGTGAGCAGCTCGGACCCCCCTGGAGGGCCACCCCGCGCATTGGTACGAACCATTGACCGACTGGTCTAGTCCTCCTAAGGTTCCGGCAACGGCGCACCCGTCCGCGCTCCCGCCTGACGGCCCTGCTGGCGGCCGCCACCTCCGCCGTCCTCGGCGCCGGACTCCTGGCCGGCGCCGCCACCGCCTCCGCCGAACCCGCACCCTCCCCCACCACCGGGGCGCAGGCCGAGGCCGGGGCCCAGGCCGGATCCAAGGTGATCGGCTACTTCACGGAATGGGGTGTCTACGACCGGAACTACCACGTCAAGAACATCGAGACCTCCGGCTCGGCCGACAAGCTCACCCACATCAACTACTCCTTCGGCAACGTCCAGGGCGGCAAGTGCGCGCTGGGCGACGGCTTCGCCGCGACCGAGAAGGCGTACACCGCCGAGGAGTCGGTGGACGGCGAGGCCGACGCCTGGGACCAGCCGCTGCGCGGCAACTTCAACCAGCTCCTGAAGCTCAAGGAGCGCCACCCCGGCCTGAAGGTCCTCTGGTCCTTCGGCGGCTGGACCTGGTCCGGCGGGTTCACCGAGGCGGCGAAGGACCCGGCCGCCTTCGCCAAGTCCTGCCACGACCTGGTCGAGGACCCGCGCTGGGCCGAGGTCTTCGACGGCATCGACGTCGACTGGGAGTACCCCAACGCCTGCGGGCTGACCTGCGACGAGAGTGGTCCTGAGGCGTTCGGCGAGGTGGTCTCCGCACTGCGCGCCGAGTTCGGCGAGGACTACCTGGTCACCGCCGCGATCCCGGCCGACGCCTCCGAGGGCGGCAAGCTGGACGCCACCGACTACGCCGGGGCCGCTCAGTACGTCGACTGGTACAACCCGATGACCTACGACTACTACGGTGCCTGGGACGCCCAGGGCCCGACCGCCCCGCACTCGCCGCTGACGGCGTACGACGGCATCCCCGACGCCTCGTACACCACCGAGGCGACCATCGACAAGCTGAAGGAGGCAGGCGTTCCGGCCTCCAAGCTGCTGCTGGGCCTCGGCTTCTACGGGCGCGGCTGGACCGGGGTCACCGAGGAGGCGCCGGGCTCCAGCGCGAGCGGCCCCGCCTCCGGCGTGTACGAGCAGGGCATCGAGGGCTACAAGGTGCTCAAGGAGCGCTGCCCGGCGACCGGCGAGGCCGGCGGGACGGCGTACGCGCTCTGCGGCGGGGAGTGGTGGAGCTACGACACCCCCGCGACCATCGCCGGGAAGATGGCCTACAAGGAGCACGAGGGCCTGGCCGGCACCTTCTTCTGGGAGCTGAGCGGGGACACCGCCGACGGTGAGCTGATCCGCGCGATCGACTGACCCCTGGGCGGGAAGCACCGATGGGGGCGCGGGCCGGCCGGCCCGCGCCCCCATCGGCGTGCTGATCCGCGTCAGCGGATGCCGACCGAGGCGAGGGCGGCACGCTGGGCGGCGCTCGCGTCGGCGGGGAAGTACAGGTAGCAGACGCCTCCGGTGCCGGAGAGGACCCGGCCGTCGGCCGCGTACCGCTTGGTGCGGAGCCAGATGTTGGACCACTCGGTGCGGTCGTAGACCCGGCGGACCGCCTCGTTGCTCGGCGAGGCGGGGTCGTTGGCGATGATGTCGCCGGCCTCGGTGAAGCCGACGACGGTCATCAGGTGGCCGGAGGTGCCGTACCCGGCGCCGGTCAGCTCCTCGGCGAGGAAGGACTGCGAGGTGATGACGGGGATGCCGGCGCTGACCAGCCGGTGCAGGTCGCTGAGGGAGCCGAGCCGGGTGACGACGGCGCGCAGGTCGTCGTAGGTGGCGGCGTAGGCGGCGTTGAAGGGCCAGTTGCCGCACCCCTCGTACTGGTAGTCGTAGGTGAAGCGGGCCGCGTGGCAGACCTGCGGGTCGTCGTACTCCGGGTTGACCCAGGCCAGTTCCTCGGCGGTGGGGCGGCGGCCCCAGTACTCGATGATCATCTGCGAGGAGGTGGGGCTGCACCACGCCTCGCCGCCGTTGTCGTACTCCGGGTACTGGCCGATGTGGGTGTTCTGCGAGTAGCGCGGCACGGCCAGTTCGCGGGCGCGGCCGGGGCTGGTCGCGGGGACGGTGAAGCGGTCGGGGATGTCGGAGGTCATCGCCCCGGCCCGCCAGACGACGGGCGTGGCGCCGCTGCCCGGGGTGCGGTAGAGCGTCAGGCGCAGGCGGTACGCGACGATCCGGGTGCCGGAGGCGGCGTCGTCCACCGAGACGGTGTCGGTCCAGACGCTGGTGCGGTCGTCGCCCTGGTCGTCGACGGAGGTGCGCCGGATGTCCGCGTCGCCCGAGGCCCAGCGGCCGAGCACGTACCACGGGGTGCGGGCGCCGTCCGCGTAGACGCCCTCCGCCTCGATCTGGAGCCAGGTCCCGGCCGGGGTGCGGGCGTTCCAGGAGGCGATCAGCTCGGTGGCGGGGACCTTGCTGCGGTGCAGCGGGGAGGTCCAGGTGGCGTACTCCCAGGCGTCGGTGGTGCCGGTGTGCGGGTCGGTGTACTCGGCGACTCCGGCCGGCGCGGCGATGCGGATGCCGGGGCGGGACCCGGCGACGACGCGGATGCCGGAGGCGCGGCCCTGGAGCCAGTCCGAGGCGGTGCTCCAGAACCGGTTGTCGATGGTGGCGGGCTCCTGCCGCCCGGCGGCCGAGGGGCGCGGCAGGGCGGCGGCGGGGCCGGCGGCCGCGGTGGCGGCGACGGCTGCGGCCGCGGCGGCCGTCAGCAGAGCCCTGCGGGGGAGTTCGGATCGGGTCATGGGGGTCCCCCAGTCGACGTCGGATCAGCACGAGAAGCACGGCAGGTGCACGACAAGTGCCCACTATGGCCGGTGCCTCAACCCTTCTGCCAGTCTTCCCGGCTGCCAGGGGTGGACCAATATTGGCCTGAACCACTGGCGCCCCGGCCACGCCGCGCGGGACCCGCGCCGCACCCCACCCGGGCGGCGGCGCCGGGCCCGGGCCGACCCTCGCCGCCCCGCGTCCGGGCGCCCCCGTACGCTGACGCGGTGCGACAGGACCCCCTCGGCAGCCCCGGCCCCCTCCCCCGCCTCGCCGCCGAGGTGCGGGCGGCCCGCCCCTCCCTCGGCCCGGTCCGGCTCGTCGCCGTGGACGGGCACGCAGGGTCGGGCAAGACCACCTTCGCCGGACGGCTGGCCGAGGCGCTCGGCCGGGCACCCGTCCTCCACCTGGACGACCTCGCCACCCACGAGGAGCCCTTCGCCTGGACGGTGCGGCTGCGCGAGCAGGTGCTCGCCCCGCTCAGCAGGGGCGAGGAGGCCCACTACCGGCCCTACGACTGGCACCGCCGCGCCTTCGGCCCGCCCCGGCCCCTGCCGGCCGCCCCGGTGGTCCTGCTCGAAGGGGTGGGCGCGGGCCGGCGCGCGGTGCGGCCGGTGCTGGCCCGGCTGCTGTGGATGGAGGTCGACGCGGGGACCGCGCACGGGCGCGGCAAGGAGCGGGACGGAGCGGAACAGGCGGCCTTCTGGCGCGGGTGGGTCCCGGCCGAGCGACGGCACTTCACCTCCGACCCCTCGCGGCCCTTCGCCGACACGCTGGTGCGGCCCGGCACGACCGAACCGGGACTTCTTTCCGGCCCGGGTCGGGACGCCGCCAACCCCCTTTCCCGTGACGGTGGGTGACGCTCCGTCGGCGCTTGGCCGATCTTGACCGAAAGGCCGTCAGCCGGGGCTCACGGCCGCTTGACCGGGGCCCGGTGCAGGTCATACGTTCTGTGGGAGCGGTCCGAGCGGGGCCGCTCCCACAGACACGAAGCCCCCGGTTGTTCCCCCGTGACCGGGGGCTTCGTTCTGCCCGCGACTCCGCTTCGTACCGCTTTGCGCAGGCGTCCGCTCACCCACCGTCACCACCAGCCCCGCGACTCGCCCGCCGACGCACCTCCGCGGCCCGGCCACGTCCCCTTCGGCCACCCCCCGCCCACAGGTACGATGCCCCTCGGTGCGACCTCGGACAGCTCGCCGTTCCGGCGGGCAACGACCGTGCGCGGGAGGGTGGTTGGCTGGAGGGTCAGTCGTCCGCCGGGGCCCGGCGGGACACCAGGGGGCAGTTTGTGGGGGACGTGATGGACTTCGGCGCGCAGGGCTCTTCGGCCCCGGCCGACCTCGCCTGGCTGCGAGGGGTCGACGCCTACACGATGGGCGCGTATCCGCAGGCCGAGGAGGAGTTCCGGGAAGCGGTCCGGCTGGACCCCCGGATGGCCGACGGCTGGCTCGGGCTGCACGCCCTGCGCATCGACACCACCACCGCGCTGCTCCACATGTACGAGAACCGCGACCGCTTCGGCGAGCAGCGGGCCCGGCACCGCCGCACCCTCAACTCCTGGTACTGGCTGGGCTGGTGGGTACAGCCCGTGCTGGAGAGCAGCCGGGACCTGCTGCTCGCCCACGCCTCGCACTGGCTCGACGGGCGCCATGTGCCGGAGCTGGACCGGGCCCTGGCGGGGCTGCCACCGGTCGAGGCCGACGCCCAGGTGCGCTTCCTGCACGCCTGCCGGGCCTACCTGGTCAAGGACTGGGAGCAGTTGGTCCGCCACACCGACCCGTTGCGCGACGATCCGCTGCTGGGCATCGAGGCCGGTCTCTTCGGCGGCATGGCGCGGGTGCGGCTGGAGATGTTCGGCCACGCCGAACCGCTGCTCTCGGCGGCCCTGATGCGCTGCCGTAGCGAGCAGCCGCAGCGCAAGGAGCTGCGGTACTGGCTGGCCCGCGCCCACGAGGGCACCGGCCGGTCGGCGGCGGCGCTGCCGCTGTACCGGGCCGTGCACCGGGTGGACCCGGCCTTCATGGACACCGCGGCCCGGCTGGCGGCCATCACCGAGGGGGACGGGTACGCGGACCTGGCCGACGCGGTGGACCTGTCCGCAGTGGCGGTGGCGCAGAACGCGGAGGCACCCGAGCAGGCGGAGCCGGGGTACGGCACCGATCCGGGCGGCCGCGACCTGCGGACGGAGGCGGCCCCCGACCCGGTGGCCGTGCCCGTGCCGCCGGACGCCGCCCGCGAGAAGGCGGCCTCCGCCCGACGGGCCGGCGGGTGGCTGCCAACCGGTTCGGCCGACCCGGTGGCGCTGGAGCAGGCCCTCGCCGAGCTGGAGCGGATGGTGGGGCTTGAGCCGGTCAAACGCCAGGTGAAAGCCTTGTCGGCACAGCTCAACATGGCCCGGCTGCGGGCCGGGCAGGGGCTGCCGGTGCGGCCCCCGAAGCGCCACTTCGTCTTCTCGGGCCCCTCCGGCACCGGCAAGACCACGGTGGCCCGCATCCTGGGCCGGGTCTTCTACGCGCTGGGACTGCTGGGCGGCGACCACCTGGTGGAGGCGCAGCGCTCGGACCTGGTCGGCGAGTACCTGGGCCAGACCGCGGTGAAGGCCAACGAGCTGATCGACTCGGCGCTGGGCGGCGTCCTCTTCGTCGACGAGGCGTACAGCCTCTCCAACGGCGCCTACGGGCGCGGGGACGCCTACGGCGACGAGGCGCTCCAGGTGCTGCTGAAGCGGGCCGAGGACAACCGGGACCGGCTGGTGGTGATCCTGGCCGGCTATCCGGAGGGCATGGACCAGCTGCTGACCGCCAACCCGGGACTAGGCTCGCGCTTCACCACCCGCGTCGACTTCCCCTCGTACCGGCCCGCCGAGCTGACCGCGATCGGCGGGGTGCTGGCGGCGGAGAACGGCGACGGCTGGGACGAGGAGGCGCTGGAGGAGCTGCGCTCCATCAGCGGGCACGTGGTCGAGCAGGGGTGGATCGACGAACTGGGCAACGGCCGCTTCCTGCGCACCCTGTACGAGAAGAGCTGCGCCTACCGGGACCTGCGGCTGACCGCCTTCCCGCACACCCCCGGCCGGGAGGACCTGGCCACGCTGCGGCTGCCCGACCTGATGCAGGCGTACGGCGAGGTGCTGTCGGGGCGCGGACCGCAGAACCCGCCGGCGCTGTAGAGCTGCGGCGGGTCCGGGTACGGCGCGAGGAGCGCGGGTCAGCCGCTCGAGGGCAGCTCGCTGGAGTGGCGTTCGGCCAGGGCGCGCAGGAGGCGGGCGTCGCGGACGGCGGCGGCGCGGCCGTTGCCGGGCTGGATGCCGAGGACCGGCATGCTGGTGCCGTCGCTGAGGTCGAGGAAGACCCAGGCGTCGCCGGTCCGCAGGTTGACCCGGACGATCTCCGCCCAGGCCAGGCGCCGGACCCGGGTGATGTTGACGACGGTGACCCCGTCCTCGTCGGCCCGCACGCGGGGCCTGGCCAGCAGGACCAGGATGCCCGCGAGCAGGGCGGCGGTGAAGACGAAGCTGGTCTTCTCGGCGGGGCTGAGGCTCTCCAGGAGCAGCGCGACGGCGCTGACCACGACGAAGAGCGCGACCGCCGCGGAAAGGAGCACCGCCCGGGTCTTCGCCGGACGGAAGTCGACGGGCAGCGCGGGGAGTTCGGGGGTGCCGTGCTCGGTGCTCATGGCTGGCTCCGGGGGTCCGTCGTGCCGAGGGCTGCTCAGAGCCGGCAGGCGTGGATGGCGGTGGTGAGGATGGCGCGGGCGCCCAGTTCGTAGAGGTCGTCCATGATGCGCTGGGCGTCCTTGGCGGGGACCATGGCGCGGACGGCGACCCAGCCCTCGTTGTGCAGCGGGGAGACGGTGGGCGACTCCAGGCCGGGGGTGAGGGCGACGGCCTGCTCCAGGTGCTCGGCGCGGCAGTCGTAGTCCATCATCACGTAGGCGCGGGCGACCAGGACGCCCTGGATGCGGCGGAGGAACTGCTGCACCTTGGGCTCGGCGGCGTCCTCGGAGCCGGCGCCGGTGCGGCGGATGACGACCGCCTCGGAGTGCATGATCGGCTCGCCGAAGACCTCCAGGCCCGCGTTGCGCAGGGAGGTGCCGGTCTCCACCACGTCGGCGATGACCTGGGCCACGCCGAGCTCGATGGCGGTCTCCACGGCGCCGTCGAGGTGGACGACGGAGGCGTCGACCCCGTGCTCCGCCAGGTGGCGGGCGACGATGCCCTCGTAGGAGGTGGCGACGGTGCGGCCCTTGAGGTCGTCGGCGGACTCGGCGGTGCCGGGCCGGGCGGCGAAGCGGAAGGTGGAGCGGGCGAAGCCGAGCGGGAGGATCTCCTCCGCGTCGGCGCCGGAGTCCACCAGCAGGTCGCGGCCGGTGATGCCGATGTCCAGGCGGCCGGTGGCCACGTAGATGGCGATGTCCCGCGGGCGCAGGTAGAAGAACTCGACCTCGTTGACCGGATCGACCAGGACGAGTTCCTTGGACTCCTTGCGCTGCTGGTATCCGGCCTCATGGAGGATCGCCGACGCAGGTCCGGAGAGAGAACCCTTGTTCGGGACGGCGATGCGCAGCATGAGGTCGGACCCTTCGTGCGGGAGAGAGTGCGGTACGGAGAAAGGAGGGGGAGAAGCGCGGGGCGGGGCGCTCAGAGATGGGCGTACACGTCGTCGAGGGAGATGCCGCGGGCGACCATCATCACCTGTACGTGGTACAGGAGCTGGGAGATCTCCTCGGCGGCGGCTTCCTTGCCCTCGTACTCGGCGGCCATCCACACCTCGGCGGCCTCTTCGACGACCTTCTTGCCGATGGCATGGACTCCCTTGTCCACCAGTTCGGCGGTGCGGGAGGTGGTGGGGTCGCCGTGCGCGGCCTTCTGCTGGAGCTCGGTGAAGAGCTCCTCGAACGTCTTCTTGGACATGGTGTCCCCCACCCTACGCGCTTCCCGGGAGCGGTCAGCGCCAGGGTTCGGCGACGGTCCGCAGCGCGGCGGCGGTGGCGACGGCGGCGGTGACCGCTTCGTGCCCCTTGTCCTCGCGGGAGCCCGCGAGGCCGGCCCGGTCGAGTGCCTGCTCCTCGGTGTCGCAGGTGAGCACGCCGAAGCCGACGGGGACCCCGGTGTCGACGGAGACCTGGGTGAGGCCCTGGGTGACCCCCTGGCACACGTACTCGAAGTGGGGGGTGCCGCCGCGGATGACGACGCCGAGGGCGACGATCGCGTCGTAGCCGCGGGAGGCCAGCACCTTGGCGACGACGGGGAGTTCGAAGCTGCCGGGGACCCGGAGCAGGGTGGGCTCGCTGATGCCCAGCTCGCCGAGGGCGCGCAGGGCGCCGTCGACCAGGCCGTCCATGACCTGCTCGTGCCACTGCGCGGCGATCACCGCGACCCGCAGGTCCTGGCAGTTCTTCACACTCAGTTCGGGGGCGCCCTTGCCGCTCACTCGCTTCTCCTCGTGGTCGTGGTGGGTGTCGGGGTGACGTACGTGCTACTGGTTGCCGCAGGAGCCGGTGGGGGCCGGCGGGCGGCCCTCCAGCCAGGGCAGGTCGTGGCCCATGCGGTCGCGCTTGGTGCGCAGGTACCGCAGGTTGTGCTCGCCCGCCTGGACCGGCAGCGGTTCGCGGCCGGTGACCCGCAGGCCGTGCCGGGTCAGGGCGGCGGACTTGTCGGGGTTGTTGGTGAGCAGGCGCAGGCTGCGGACGCCGAGGTCGGCGAGGATCTGCGCGCCGGCCGCGTAGTCGCGGGCGTCGGCGGGCAGCCCCAGCTCGGTGTTGGCGTCCAGGGTGTCGCGGCCCAGCTCCTGGAGTTCGTAGGCGCGGAGCTTGGAGAGCAGACCGATGCCGCGCCCCTCGTGGCCGCGGAGGTAGACGACGACGCCCCGGCCGTCCTCGACGACGCGGTCCATGGACTTCTGGAGCTGGGGGCCGCAGTCGCAGCGCTGCGAGTGGAAGATGTCGCCGGTCAGGCACTCGGAGTGGAGCCGCACCAGGACGTCCTCGCCGCCGCCCAGGTCGCCGTGGACGAGGGCGACGTGCTCGACGCCGTCGACGGTGGAGCGGTAGCCGTAGGCGGTGAAGTCACCGGAGGCGGTGGGCAGCCGGACGGTGGCCTCGCGGCGGACGGTCGGCTCGCTGCTGCGGCGGTAGGCGATCAGGTCCTCGATGGAGATGATCGACAGGCCGTGCTTGCGGGCGAAGGGGATCAGCTCGGGCAGGCGCAGCATGGTGCCGTCCTCACCCGCGATCTCCACGATGGCCCCGGCGGGGCGCAGTCCGGCGAGCCGGGCGAGGTCGACGGCGGCCTCGGTGTGGCCCGGGCGGACCAGGACGCCGCCGGGCTTGGCGCGCAGCGGGAAGACGTGGCCGGGGCGGACCAGGTCGCCGGCGGCGGTCGTCGCGTGGGCGAGCAGCCGCAGGGTGGTGGCGCGGTCGGCGGCGGAGATGCCGGTGGTGACGCCGTGGGCGGCGCTGCCGTCGACCGAGACGGTGAAGGCCGTCTGCATGGACTCGGTGTTGGTGGCGACCATCTGGGGCAGGTCGAGCCGGTCCAGGTCCGGGCCCTCCAGGGGCGCGCAGATCAGTCCGCGGCACTCGCTCATCATGAAGGCGACGACCTCGGGGGTGGCCTTCTCGGCGGCGATGACGAGGTCGCCCTCGTTCTCGCGGTCCTCGTCGTCCACCACGACGACGGGCCGGCCGGCGGCGATGTCGGCGACGGCCTGCTCGACCGGGTCGAGGACCAGCCGCTCCTCGGCCGGGCCGGGGCGGTAGCTGTCGTGGCCAGCACTCATGCCGGTGCTCCTTCCAGTGCGGCGGCGGTGGCGCGGGAGCGCTGCCACCAGTCGCGCATGCCCCACAGGACGAGGGCGAGGTAGATCACGTAGACCAGGCCGGAGAAGGCCAGGCCGCTGCTGAAGGCGAGGGGGACGCCGACGATGTCGACGAGGAGCCAGGCGAACCAGAACTCGACCAGTCCGCGGGCCTGCGCGACCATCGCGGCGAGGGTGCCGACGAAGATGTACGCGTCGGGCCACGGGTTCCAGGAGAGGGTCGGCACGGCGCTGAAGAGGAGGCCGACCGCGAGGGTTCCGGCGGCCGTGCCGGCGAGGAGCAGGCCGCGCTCGCGCCAGGTGGCGAAGCGGACCGCGATGGAGCCGTCCTGGGCCTGCTGCTTGCCCCGGTTCCACTGCCGCCAGCCCCACAGGGCGACGCCGATGACCAGGAGCTGCTTGCCGACGCCGCCGCTGAGCTGGGCCGAGGCGTAGGCGCCGACCAGGATCAGGCCGGAGAGGAACTGGGCGGGCCAGGTCCATATGGAGCGCCGCCAGCCGAGGGCGAGGGCGATCAGGCCGACGGTGTTGCCGACCATGTCGGACCAGATGACGTGCTGGCCGAAGGCGGTGAACGCCTCGGTGTTGAGCCAGTCGAAGGCGCTCACCGGGACTCCTCCCCGGTCGCGGCGGGGGCGGCGCGGTGGCCGAGCATCCGCTCGACGTACTTGGCGATCACGTCGACCTCCAGGTTGACCGGGTCGCCGGGCTGCTTGTGGCCGAGGGTGGTCAGGGCGAGGGTGGTCGGGATGAGGCTGATGGTGAAGTGGTCCTCGCCCGCCTCGACCACGGTCAGGCTGACGCCGTCCACGGTGATGGAGCCCTTCTCCACGACGTACCGCGCCAGGTGGGCGGGGAGGGAGACGGTGACCAGTTCCCAGTGTGCGGAGGGCTCGCGGGCGGTGAGGGTGCCGACGCCGTCCACGTGCCCCTGGACGAGGTGGCCGCCGAGGCGGCCGCCGACGGCGGTGGGGCGTTCGAGGTTGACGCGGGAGCCGGGGGCGAGCGCGCCCAGGCTGGAGCGGGTGAGGGTCTCGGCCATGACGTCGGCGGTGAAGGAGTCACTGTCGTGGTCGACCACGGTCAGGCAGACGCCGTTGACGGCGATGGAGTCGCCGTGCCGGGCGCCCTCGGTGACGACCGGGCCGCGCAGCCGGAAGCGGGCGGCGTCACCGAGGTCTTCGACGGCGGTGACTTCCCCGAGTTCTTCGACGATTCCGGTGAACACTCAGTGCTCCTTCGTGAGGGGGGTGGCGGGGGCGGCGGTGATCCGCAGGTCGGGTCCGATGCGGCGGGCGTCGGTGATGTCGAGTCGCAACGCGTCGGCGACGGTGGAGATTCCGCCGCCGCTCAGCACCTGCGGCCCGGCGCCGAGCAGGGCGGGCGCCAGGTAGCCGACGACCCGGTCGACGGCCCCGGCGGCGACGAAGGCGCCGGCCAGCCGCGCCCCGCCCTCCAGCAGGACGGAGCGGACGGAGCGGGCGTGCAGGGCGGCGAGGAGCGCGGTGAGGTCGAGGCCGCCGTCGGTCCGCGGCAGGCGCAGGAGCTCGGCGCGCGGGTGGCCTTCGAGGTGCCCGGCGTCGGCGTCCTCGGCCACCGCGAGGAGGGTGGGCGCGGCCTCGTCGAGGACGCGGGCACCGGGGCGTACGGCGGTGGCGTCGCTGTCCAGGACGATCCGCAGGGGCTGTACGGGCGCGGGGGCGTCCGGCGCCGGGGCGGGGAGCCGGGCGGCGAGGTGCGGGTCGTCGGCGCGGGCGGTGCCGGCGCCGACCAGGACGGCGTCGGCCTCGGCGCGCAGGCGGTGGACGTCGGCGCGCGATTCGGCGGAGGTGATCCAGCGGCTGGTGCCGTCGGCGGCGGCGGTGCGGCCGTCGAGGGTGGCCGCGTACTTCCAGGTCACGTGGGGGCGGCCGCGGCGGACCGAGGTGAGCCAGGCGGCGTTGACCTGCTCGGCCTCGGCGGCGAGCAGTCCCTGGACGGTCTCGACGCCGGCTCCGCGCAGGGTGGCGGCGCCGCCCTCGGCCTGCGGGTCCGGGTCGGCGACCGCGTACACGACGCGGCTGATCCCGGCGTCGAGGAGGGCCTGTGCGCAGGGGCCGGTGCGGCCGGTGTGGTTGCAGGGCTCCAGGGTGACGAGGGCGGTGCCGCCGCGGGCCCGGTCGCCCGCCTCGCGCAGGGCGTGGATCTCGGCGTGCGGGCCGCCGGCCCGCCGGTGCCAGCCCTCGCCGGCCTGCTCGCCGTGGGCGTCGAGGACGACGCAGCCGACGACGGGGTTGGGGCTGGTGGTGCCGAGACCGCGTGCGGCGAGTTCCAGGGCGCGGCGCATCGCGGCGCGTTCCCGCTCGTTCGCCTGGGGTGTGGCCACCCGGGTCCTCCTGCCTCTTCGGGCACGGACTCCGGGGCCTGTCATGAAGACAGCGACACGGACGACGGCACGCACGACGCCGGACAGACCCGTCCCACGGGGGTTCCCCGCGAACACGGCCTACGGCGGCACGTCCTCGCCCGCCGCGCACTGCCTCCCATCCGGACTTTCACCGTCGGTCCAGGAATTCCACCTGGTCAACCGCCCACTGGATGCGGACGGGTCGCGGACTGTTACCGCCGGTTCGGAATTACACCGACCCCGGAGTGCGCTGCTTGACTACTCCCGCCAGTGTGCCACGCCGGTCAAGGGCCGTCGTCCGCCTGTGGTCCGACTCACAGGCTCACCGACCGGCGCGCGAGCGGGCCCCGGCGGTGCCAGGCTGGCGTCCATGACGACGATTCTGGTCACGGGCGGGACGGGAAAACTGGGGCGGCCGCTGGTGGCGCGGCTGCGCGAGGGCGGGCAGGACGTACGGGTGCTGAGCCGCCGCGATCCGCACCACCCGGTCGATCTGCGCAAGGGGCAGGGGCTGGACGCGGCACTGGCCGGAGTGGGGACCGTGGTGCACTGCGCCTCCTCGCCGACGGGCGGCGACGCGGAGGCGGCCGGGAATCTGCTGGCCGCCGCGGGCCGGGCCGGGGTGGAGCACCTGGTGTACATCTCGATCGTCGGGGTGGACCAGATCCCGTACCCGTACTACCGGGTGAAGCACCAGGTCGAGCGGATGGTCGAGGAGTCGGGGATCGGGTGGACGGTGCTGCGGGCCACCCAGTTCCACGATCTGGTGCGGTCGGTGCTGCGGGCGCTGGGGCGGCCGCCGGTGATGGTGCTGCCCAAGGGGCTGAAGGATCAGCCGGTGGCCGTCGAGGAGGTGGCGGGGCGGCTCGCCGAGCTGGCGCTCGGGGGGCCTGCGGGGCGGGTGGCCGACCTGGGCGGGCCCGAGGTGCGGGATCTGGAGTCGCTGGCGGATGCCTGGGAGGCGGCCTCCGGGCGGGGGCGGAAGAGGGTCGGGGTGCCGCTGGCTGGGCGGGCCTACCGGGCGTTCCGGGAGGGGAGGCATCTGGCTCCTGACGGGGACAAGGGGTCCGTCACCTTCGAGGAGTTCCTGGCGGAGCGGGGGGCCTGAGAGCTGGGCTCTCCGGCCCGGGTGGGGGCGGCTGCGCCGGGCCGGGTGTCCGTGGGTCGGCGGTGGCCGTCGCTGATGGCCTCAAGCGCCGGCCGGGCTGGTTTTGGTTTTCTGGGCTTCAGGTCGCGAAGACCGCCTCCCTCGCGTCCTCCTGGGCGGTGAGGAGGGCGCCGGTGAGGACGGCTGTGCCGCCGAGGCGGGTGGGGCGGACGTCGGTGCGGAGGGGGGAGAGGGCGGCGAGGCGCTTGCCGACGCGGGCGGCGAGGGCTTCGCCGCCCGCTTCGCCGGCCTCGCCGGCGAGGACGACGCAGCCGGGGTCCAGGACGGCGGCGACGGCGGCGGCGCCCAGGGCGATGCGGTCGGCCAGCTCGTCCAGGAAGAGTTCTCCGGCGGTGCCCGCCTCGAAGGCGGCGCGGACGGCGGTGGCGGAGGCGGGCTCCTCTCGGCCGTCGGCGGCGTCGCGGGGGCGGGTGACGGGCACGCCGTGGCGGCGGGCCAGCTCGTGCACGGCCGCCGCCCCGGCCAGCGAGTGGAAGCCGCCGCCGCAGTCGGTGGCCGAGGGCAGAGTGGAGGTCAGCGGGACGGGCAGGAAGCCGATCTCGCCCGCCCCTCCCCCGGCGCCGCGCCGGAGCGTCCCGTCGAGGACGAGGGCGGCGCCGACGCCGTGGCCGAGCCAGAGCAGGACGAAGGTGTCGTGGTCCTGGGCCGCGCCGTGGCGGCGTTCGGCGACGGCGGCGAGGTTGGTCTCGTTCTCGACCAGGACGCGGGCCGAGCGGTGACCCTGGAGGGCGCGGACCAGGCGCCGGTGCCAGCCGGGCAGTCCGGTGGAGTCGCGCAGTTCGCCGGTGGCGGGGTCGACCAGGCCGGGTGCCCCGACACAGACGCTGTGCAGCGCGTCCACGCCCGCCTCGGCCAGGGCGGCGTCGAGGAGGCTGACGGCGCGTTCCACGGCGGGCACGGTCCCGAGGCCGCCGTCGATCGGCAGCCGCGCCTCGGCGAGCGGGGTGCCGAGGAGGTCGGTGACGACGAGGGCGAGGCCGCTGGTCCGTACGTCGAGGGCGGCGAGGTGGGCCCGCTCGGCGACCAGACCGTAGAGGCGGGCGTTGGGCCCGCGGCGGTCGGCGCCGCTCTCCCCCACGACCCGGACGAGCCCAGCACCGGTGAGCCGGTCGACCAGGTCCGCGACGGTGGGCCGGGAGAGGCCGGTCAGCTCCTTGAGGCGGGCCGCGGTGAGCGGTCCCTCGCGCAGGAGGTGGTCGAGGGCGAGCCGGTCGTTGATGACCCGGGCGGTACGCGGTGAGGCGGGCATGCCGCGATCCTTCCAGAAACCACTTATCTATCAGGCAGGGTTCCTGATAGTTTACCGCCCGGCACGGCGCCCGGACCGTCCGGGCGGGTCCGTGCCGACTCCCAGGAGGGGAAACCGATGACAGCGGACGCGGAACTTCCGGTGAAGGACGGCGGCGGGGTGCGGCGCGCCCGGTACGCCGTCGCCGCCGTCTTCTGCGCGCACGGCGCGGTGACGGGGAGCTTCGCGACCCGGGTGCCGTGGATTCAGGAACACGCCCAGATCAGCGCGGGGCAGCTCGGCCTGGCGCTCGCCTTCCCCGCCGTCGGTGCGGCGCTGGCGATGCCGCTGGCCGGGTCGGTCAGCCACCGGTTCGGCTCGCGGGCGGCGCTGCGCGGCCTGGTCGCGCTGTGGACGCTCGCCCTGGCGCTGCCCTCCCTCGCACCGAACCTGCTGACGCTCTGCCTGGCACTCTTCGTCTTCGGGGCGAGCGCCGGGATGTCCGACGTGACGATGAACGCGCTGGGCGTGGAGGTCGAGAACCGGATCGGCCGGTCGGTGATGTCGAGCCTGCACGGCATGTGGAGCGTGGGGGCGCTGCTGGGCTCGGCGGCCGGGACCGTCGCCGCCCATCTGCACGTCGACGCCCGGCTGCACCACGCGGGCGCCGCCCTGGTCCTGACCGCGATCGCGGTCACGGTCTGCCAGGGCGTCCCGGACGTACACAGCGAGCCGGACGAGACTCCCCCGCCCCGCTTCGCACTGCCGCCCCGGTCCGCGCTGCTGATCGGCGCCGTCGGCTTCTGCGCGGTCTTCGCGGAGGGCGCGGCGATGGACTGGTCCGGGGTCTACCTGCGGGACGTGCTCGGCGGCTCGCCCGGCGTCGCGGCGGCCTCCACCACGGCGTTCGCCCTGACCATGGCGGTGGCCCGGCTCAGCGGCGACCGCATCGTGGACCGGTTCGGCGCGGTGGGGACGGTACGGGTGGGTGGCACCCTGGCCACCGGGGGCGGGCTCCTGGTGGTGACCGCGAACGGCACGGTGACCGCGCTGGCCGGGTTCGGGCTGATCGGCCTGGGCGTGGCCGTGGTGGTGCCGCTGGCCTTCGCGGCGGCGGCCCGCAGCGGCCCCCGTCCGGCGCAGGCCATCGCCGGCGTCGCCACCATCACGTACACCTCGGGGCTGATCGCTCCCTCCGCGATCGGCGGGGTGGCGGACCTCTCCTCGCTGGTGGCGTCGTTCGGGCTGGTGACGGTGCTCGCCTTCGGCCTGGTGGTCGGCGCGGGGGTCCTGCGGACCAGGCCGAAGGCGGCTGCGGGCGGGAGCGCGGCTACGCCGGCAGCAGCGGACGCGCCGCGTCCCTGAACGGCTCGGTCCACGGCGCGGGGCGCATCGTGTCCGGGTCCAGGCGCACCAGGACGCGGTGGCCGCGCGCGTGGGTGACGGTGCCGTCGGCGGAGCAGAGCCGGAAGCCGTAGGTGAGGCCGGTGCGGCCCAGGCGCTCCAGCCAGAGGTGGACGGCGTAGCTCCCGGTCCGGGTGACCGGGAGTTCGTAGGTGATGTGGAACTCCTTCACCGCGTTGCAGGCGTCGCCCGCGGCGCGCCAGTCGCCGGCGTAGGTGTGGCCGAGCCCGGCCCAGTGGGCGCCCCAGGCGCGCTCGACGAGGAGCGGGTAGCGGGCGTTGTGGAGCAGGCCGAGGGCGTCCAGGTCGTCGAAGTGGACCTCGACGGGGACGAGGATGCCGTCCGCCTCGGGGGCGGTCGGCGCGTCGGCGAGCGGGGCGGCGGTCACGGGCGGTCTCCTGGAGGTCGGGGCGGGGTGGAGGAACGTCCCGGCACACGGAGGGAGCCGCCTCGACGGATGACCGAAAAGAGACTCACTCGCGGGGGCGACGGACGCCGGGCGGCGACCACGGCCGGGTTCTCCGCCCGCCACCCTAAGCAACCGCTCAGCACGTCAGGGCACCCACCCCCGCCTCGTGACACGGCGCCCCCGCCCGTCCTGGCGCAAGGAGAGGCCGCAACGGCATTACCATGTGGCTGATATTTTCTCCGGCACCCACGCCGGTGGGCCGCGGCGCTGCGACACGTCCCCCTGTGTTTCAGTCAGGTTTCGGCCATCTCAGCGGACTTCTCGCGATCAACAAGGAGCGACCATGGGCCTCGGCGTGCGCTGGACCTTGCACGGCGACGGACGGACACCCGCACCGGGGGCCGTGGTACGCCCCGACGAGCGGCTGAGCTGGCCCCGGACGGCGGGCCTCGGCGCCCAGCACGTCGTGGCCATGTTCGGCGCCTCGTTCGTGGCACCCGTCCTGATGGGGCTCGACCCCAACCTCGCGATCATGATGTCGGGTGTCGCCACCATGATCTTCCTGCTGGCGACCCGCGGGAAGGTGCCCAGCTATCTGGGCTGCTCCCTGTCGTTCGTCGGGGTGGCGGCGGCGATCCGGGCGAGCGGCGGCGACAGCGCCACCGTCACCGGCGCCGTGCTGGTCGTGGCGGCCGTCCTCTTCCTAGCCGGCCTCGTGGTGCGCAAGTTCGGCGCGCGCGTCATCCACGCGGCGATGCCGCCGGTGGTCACCGGCGCCGTCGTCATGCTGATCGGCTTCAACCTCGCCCCGGTCACGGCCACCACCTACTGGCCGCAGGACCAGTGGACGGCGCTGCTGGTGATGCTCTTCACCGGCCTGGCCGTGGTCTGCCTGCGCGGCTTCCTCTCCCGCATCGCGATCTTCCTCGGCCTGGTCTTCGGCTACCTGCTCTCCTGGGTCCTCGACCTCGTCTTCGGCAAGATCCACAGCCCGGCCGGCGGCGCCGAGGCGGTCGACCACTGGCGCCTGGACCTGTCCGCCGTCGGGGAGGCCGACTGGATCGGGCTGCCCTCCTTCCACGCCCCGAGCTTCGAGTGGTCGGCGATCCTGGTGGCACTGCCCGTGGTCATCGCCCTCATCGCGGAGAACGCCGGGCACGTCAAGGCGGTCGGCGAGATGACCGGCGACGACCTGGACGACAAGCTGGGCACCGCCATCGCGGCCGACGGCGCCGCCTCGGTGCTCTCCACCGCGGTCGGCGGCCCGCCCAACACCACGTACTCCGAGAACATCGGCGTCATGGCGGCCACCCGCGTCTACTCCACCGCCGCCTACTGGGCCGCCGCCTGCTTCGCCCTCCTCTTCGGCCTCTGCCCGAAGTTCGGCGCGGTGGTCGCCGCCATCCCCGGCGGCGTCCTCGGCGGCATCACCGTCATCCTGTACGGCATGATCGGCCTGCTCGGGGCCCAGATCTGGACCAACGCCAAGGTCGACCTGCGCAACCCGCTCAACCTGGTCCCGGCCGCCGCGGGCATCATCATCGGCGTCGGCGGCGTCAGCCTGAAGATCACCGACAACTTCGAGCTGGGCGGCATCGCGCTCGGCACCCTGGTCGTCATCACCGGCTACCACGTGCTGCGCGCCTTCGCCCCGGCCCACCTCAAGTCCGACGCGCCGCTCCTGGACGCGGGCACCTCGGCCTACGACGAGAAGGACCCGCTCTCCGGCGAGGACGGGAAGACGGACGGGAAGTAACCCCGCCCGCACGCGTCCGGAGCCCGGCACCTCCCCCGTGGGTGCCGGGCTCCGGCGCGTTCAGCGCGCGGGCAGCGGCTCGGGGCGTTCCCCGTCGTCCCCGGCCGGGGCCTTCGGCCGGGCGCCCGCGCCCCAGCGGGTGAGGACCACCCCGGACAGCACCACGGCCATCCCCACCACCACCCGCCAGCCGACCCGCTCACCGAGGACGACGGCGCCCAGCAGGACGGACACCACCGGCAGCAGGTAGCCGACGGCCGCCGCCTGGGTCGGGCCCTCCGCGAGGATCGTCCGGTAGGTGAGGTGGAAGGTGACTCCGGTGGCGAAGATCCCGAGGACCAGCAGGGCCAGGACGGGGACCGCGCCCGGTGCCCGGGGCGGCGGCCCGCCCCAGGGCAGCAGCAGGGCGGCGAGCACCGTGGCCGCCGTGAGCTGCGCCGCCGACAGGCCGATGGCCGGCACCCCCCGCCCGGCGGGCATCCGGCCCATCCAGGCGAAGGCGAGGGCGTAGCTGACGGCGGCCCCGAGCAGGGCGAGGGCACCCCAGCCGGCGAGGGCGCCCGGCTGCCACGGGGCGAAGATCAGGACCGTACCGGCGAACCCGGTGGCGAGCCCGGCCAGGCGGCGGGCACCCAGGGCTCCGCGCTCCCCCGCCACGAGGCCGATCAGCAGGGACCAGAGCGGGGTGGTGGCGTTGAGGACGCCCGCGACGCCGGAGTCCACGGACTGCTGGCCGAGGCTGAACAGGGCGAACGGCAGGGTGTTGCAGAGGAAGGCGGCGACCAGCAGGCGCCCGGCCGCCGTACGGCCGCGCGGCAGGCGCACCCCCGCGCGCCGGGCCAGCACCAGCAGCACGGAGGCGCCGAGGGCGCACCGGACGAAGGTGATCTGGACCGGGCTGAACCCCTCCAGCGCGAGATCGATCCAGAGGAAGGTCGACCCCCAGAGCAGCGCCAGCACCGCCACCCGGCCCCCTGCCCGCACCCCGCCACCACTGCCGTCCCGCATCGCGCCCACCCCTCTCCCCCGGACGCGGACCGCTCCGCGCCCGGCCGTCTCCTCCGGTCGCTCCTCACGGTTCCGCACCCGATCCGACAGGACAAGCGAAAGGTTCTGCACACACCGTTAAGCTCTGCTACATGCTGGATGTACGGAGGATGCAGGTGCTGCGCGTCGTGGTGGAGACCGGCTCGGTGACGGCGGCGGCCCGGCGGCTGGGCTACACCCCGTCGGCGGTGAGCCAGCAGGTGGCGGCCCTGGAGGCGCAGGCGGGGACGCCTCTGCTGGAACGGGTGGGCCGGGGTGTGCGGCCGACCGAGGCCGGCACGCTGCTGGCCGGGCACGCCGAGCTGATCGGCGGTCAGGTCGCCCTCGCCGAGGCGGCCCTCGCCGACCTGCGGGCGGGGCGGACCGGACGGCTCACCGTGCGGTACTTCGCCACCGCGGGGCCGGGGCTGCTCGCCCCCGCCCTGGCCCGGTTCCGGGACCAGCACCCGGGTGTCGGCGTGGAGTTGCGGCTCGGCGAGCCCGACGACCCGCTCGCGGAGGTCGCGGAGGGCCGGGCCGACCTCGGTCTCGCGGTGCGGCCCGACGCGCCCCCGCCACCCGGCGTCGACCTGGTCCGCCTCCTCGACGACCCGTACCGGGTGGCGCTCCCCCCGGGCCATCCGCTCGCCGGGCGGGAGGTGGTCGACCTGGCCGACCTCGCGGAGGAACCGTGGATCGGCAGCGAGCCGCCCGGGCCGTGCCTCCACGCGGTCCTGCAAGGGTGCGCGGCCGCCGGGTTCACCCCCGAGGTCGCGGTGGAGTGCCAGGACTACACGACGGCCCAGGGCTTCGTCGCCGCCGGCCTCGGCGTCGCCCTCCTGCCGCGACTGGGCCTGGCCGTACCGCACCCCGGGGTGACGGTCCGCCCGGTACGCGGCCCCGAACCGGCCCGCACCATCCGCGCCGCACTCCGCTCCGGCGCCCCGCGCACCCCGGCCCTGACCGGACTGCTCTCCGCGCTGCGCGAGGCGGCCGGACCACTGGGCAGCCCCTTTTCCGCACACCCGTACGGGAGTTGAGGCGCGAGGCGGCTCACCTGCCGCCCGGTCCCTCGTTCCGGGGACTCGGCCGGGCGCGCCGCCCGCGGCTCGGACCCGGGCTGGCACGCTGCCGTCATGAAACGGACGAGCGGGACGGCGAGTGGCGTAAGCACCCTGGACGCGACGGTGGCGCGGATGCGCGAGGTCGGTGCCGGCTGCCCGCCCCCGGACGGCGTCGGGGTCTTCACCTCGGTCTATCTGACGGTCACCGAGGAGCTGGCCCGGCGGATCGGCGCCGGCGAGTTCCCCGACGTACGGGCCGCGTCCACCCTCACCACGCTCTTCGCCGGACGCTATCTGGACGCGGTGGCGGCGGACGCGGCGGGTGAGCGGGTGCCCGCGTGCTGGCGGCCGCTCTTCGCCCAGCGGCGTCACCCCGGGGTGCGTCCGCTCCAGTTCGCGCTGGCCGGCATCCAGGCGCACGTGGGGCACGACCTGCCGCTGGCGGTGGTGGACTCCTGCCGAGCGCTGGGGTGTCGTCCGGCGGCGCTGGAGGACGAGTTCGACACCGTCGGCGAGGTGCTGCGCTCGCTGGAGGAGCGGGTCAGGGAGGCGCTGATGCCCGGCCCCGACCTGCTGGAACTGGCCGATCCGCTGACCCACCTGGCCGGGGCGTGGAGCCTGGACAGGGCCCGGGAGGGCGCGTGGGCGGCGGCCCGGACCCTGTGGGTGGTGCGCGGGGTGGAGGAGCTGGGCGAGGAGTTCGTCCGGCGCCTGGACACCTCGGTGGGGCTGGTGGCGCGCATGCTGCTGACGCCGCTGCACGGCTGAGCCCCCGGCGGGGGTCAGTCCTCCGGGAGTTCCACCGGCGCGAGTTCGTCGAACCGGTCGCCGGGGCCCGGGTTGGTCGGGTCGGTGGTGCCGCCGAAGTGGTGCATGACGCCCCAGACGGCGTTGAGGGCGGTCTGCACGGCGCCCTCCGCCCAGCCGGCCGTCCAGGAGATGTCGTCCCCGGCGAGGAAGATGCCGCGCCGGTCGGCGGGCAGCCGGTCCTGCATGAAGTGGGTGAACAGCCGCCGCTGGTAGCGGTAGTGGCCGGGCAGGTTGGCCTTGAACGCGCCCATGAACCAGGGCTCGTTCTCCCAGGAGACGGTGACGGGGCTGCCGATGATGTGGCGGCGGATGTCGACGTCCGGGTAGATCTCGCCGAGCGAGGCGAGCATGACCTCCATGCGCTCCGCCGGGGAGAGCGGCAGCCACTTCAGGCTGTCGTCGCACCAGGTGTAGGAGAGGCAGATGACGGCCGGCCTGCCCGGGCCGTCGTCCAGCAGATAGGTGCCCCGCGTCATCCGGTCGGTCAGCGTCATCGACATCCGGTCGCGGCCGGTCACCGGGTCCTTGTCGAGCCAGAACGGCCGGTCGACGGGGACGAAGAGCTTGCTCGACTCCATGTAGTGGGTGCGCTCCATGGCCGTCCAGTGGTCCATGGGGAAGAGCGTCTCGTCGCAGGCGATCTTGGAGAGCAGCAGCCAGGACTGGCCGGTGAAGACGGCCGCCGGGTAGGTGCGGATGGCTCCGGAGGCGTCGGTGACGGTGATGCCGCCGCCCGCCGTCCGGTGCAGCCGGGTCACCGCGCCGCGCGGGGCGCCGCCCTCGTGGAGCGAGGCGAGCGAGGTGCCCTGGGCCCAGTGGACCAGCTTGCCCGGGGCGCGCTCCCAGAGCCGCAGCGGAAGCTGCTGGCTGCCGCCGACGATGCCGCGGTGGTGGTCGTCGGCCTCGGTGTAGACGACCCGCAGGATCTCCAGGATGGAGTTGGGGAAGTCGGTGTCCCAGCCGCCGGTGCCGAAGCCGACCTGGCCGAAGATCTCCCGGTGCTTGAAGGAGCGGAACGCCTCGGAGCCGGCGAGGAAGCCGTAGAAGGTCTGGTCGTCGAGGCGTTCCACCAGCCGGGCCCAGATTTCGCGGATGCGCGGGATGTCGCGGGTGCGCAGCGCCTCGTTCATGTCGCCGAACTCGGCGCCCTCGTCCAGGCACCGCTGCCAGGCGTCGGCCACGTCGCGGTAGACCTGCGGCAGGTCGTCCAGGGTGCGGGCGTAGTGGCTCTCGCCCTTGAGGTCGACCACGGTGGACGGGGTGGCCGGGGAGAGCGGATTGGGGAACGGCCTGGTCTGAAGGCCCACCAGGTCGATGTAGTGCTGGAGCGAGGTCGAGGAGGGCGGGAAGCGCATGGCGCCCATCTCGGCGCGCAGCCCCGGGTCGCACCCGTCGAAGCCGACGGTCCGCAGCCGCCCGCCGATCTGGTCGGCCTCGTAGACGACCGGCTTGAGCCCCATCTTCATCAGCTCGTACGCGGTGACGATCCCGGAGAGGCCGCCGCCGATCACCGCGACCTCGGTGCCGTGGGCGGTGGCGGGGATCTGGCCGAGCCCGGCGGCGTGGCCGAGGTAGTCGTCGTACGGGAAGGGGAAGTCGGGGCCGACCATGGTGATCGGCGGCAGTCCGGCGGCGGGGCGGCCTGCGGGGGGCACCGTGGACGTCATGGGGTGCGGGCTCCTTGCGGGGACGGGCGTCAGGGGTGGCGTGGCGGGTGCGGGCTCAGCCGTACAGCTCGGGGCGGCGGTCGCGCAGGTACGGGCTGTCGGCGCGGGAGGCGGCCAGCAGCGCGGGGTCGGCGTCGGCGAGCAGCAGCGCCTCGTCCCGCCCGCCGCGTACCGGCACGGTGCCGTCGGGTGCGGCGAGGCAGCTGCGCCCGGCGAAGGTGTACGGGCCCTCGGTGCCGGTGCGGTTGGCGTACGCCACGTAGAGCTGGCTCTCCACGGCGCGGGCGGGCACGAGGGTGTCGGGGACGACGGTGAAGGGCTCGGCGAGGGCGGTGGGGACGCAGAGCAGGTCGGTGCCGGCCAGCGCGTGCGCGCGGACGGTCTCGGGGAACTCCACGTCGTAGCAGACCAGCAGGCCCAGGGTGAGGCCGTCGAGGTGGGCCTGGACGACGGGCCGGTCGCCGGGGGTGAACCAGCGGTGCTCGTGGTCGCCGTACAGATGAGTCTTGCGGTAGTGGCCGAGAGGGCTGCCGTCGGGGCCGGTGAGGGCGGCGGAGTTGTGGAGGCGGCCGTCGGCGCCGCGTTCGGCGTAGCCGTGGACGACGGCGATGCCGTGGCGGGCGGCGAGGGCGGAGACGGCGCGGGCCGAGGAGCCGTCGGCGGGCTCGGCGAGGGCGTCGAAACCGGCCTCGGGGGCGTAGCCGGTGAGGTACAGCTCGGGGGTGACCAGCAGCCGGGCCCCGTCGGCGGCGGCGCGCCGGGCGGCTTCGTCGAGACGGTCCAGCGCGTCGGCGGGGGCCGGGGCGCTCTGGAGCAGGGCGGTGCGCAGCGACGACGGCATGGCTGACCTCGGGCGGTGGTGCGGCGGGGAACGGGATCGACCGTACGCGGGCGCGCACGGCGGTCACAAGGTGCGTTCCTTGCGCATCGCACGGCGATTCGTTGCGCGGATTCCGCCCTGTGCGGCGATCTGTTGCGCGCGCCCCACCCCTCCGGCCCGGAGTCGCGTTTTCGCTGGTCAGAAGGTGATCGGGGTCACCCGGCGGTGCTGGTGACGGTGGTGCGGCGCAGCAGCGGGGAGAGGACCAGGACCGACTTGGTGCGCTCGACGTAGGGCTCGCCCGCGATGCGTTCGAGGACGTCTTCGAAGTGGCGCATGTCGGCGGCGAAGATCTGCGCGAGGGCGTCGGCCTCGCCGGTGACGGTGGAGGCGGCGGCCACCTCCGGATAGCGCTCCAGGCCGCGCCGGATGTCCTGCGGGGAGGTGTGCGGGCGGCAGTAGATCTCGATGTACCCCTCGGTCCGCCATCCCAGGGCCGCCGGGTCGACGCGGACGGTGAACCCGGTGATGGCGCCCTCGGCGCGGAGCCGGTCGACGCGGCGTTTGACGGCGGGGGCGGAGAGGCCGACGAGGGCGCCGATGTCGGCGTAGGAGCGGCGGGCGTCGTCGGCGAGGGCGTGGACGATGCGTTCGTCGAGGTCGTTCAGGCGCACATCGTGCAGTAGACCACGGCGGCGCGGTGGCGGTGTACGCCCGCGGGCCGGGCCCCCGGAGTGAGGGCCCGGCCCGCGCGGCCGGCGGTGCGGAGGTCAGCGGAGGTCAGCTCCAGCTGGCGTGCAGCGGCTTGCCCTCGGCGTAACCGGCGGCACTCTGGACGCCGACGACGGCCCGCTCGGCGAACTCGGCGAGGCTGGCGGCCCCGGCGTAGGTGCAGGAGGAGCGGACGCCCGCGATGATCGAGTCGATCAGGTCCTCGACACCGGGACGCTGCGGGTCGAGGAACATCCGCGAGGTGGAGATGCCCTCCTCGAAGAGCGCCTTGCGGGCCCGGTCGTACGCCGACTCCTCGCTGGTGCGGTTGCGCACGGCGCGGGCGGAGGCCATGCCGTACGACTCCTTGTAGAGGCGGCCGTCGGCGGACTGCTGGAGGTCGCCGGGCGACTCGTAGGTCCCGGCGAACCAGGAGCCGATCATGACGTTGGAGGCGCCGGCGGCCACCGCCATCGCCACGTCGCGCGGGTGGCGGACGCCACCGTCGGCCCAGACGTGCTTGCCGAGGGCGCGGGCCTCGGCGGCGCACTCCAGGACGGCGGAGAACTGCGGGCGGCCGACGCCGGTCATCATGCGGGTGGTGCACATGGCGCCCGGGCCGACACCGACCTTGATGATGTCGGCCCCGGCCTCGACGAGGTCGCGGACGCCTTCGGCGGCGACGATGTTGCCGGCCACGATCGGCACCTGCGGGTCGAGGGCGCGGACCGCGCGGACGGCCCGGACCATCGACTCCTGGTGGCCGTGGGCGGTGTCCACGACGAGGGTGTCGACCCCGGCGTCCAGCAGCTGGCGGGCCTTGCCGGCCACGTCGCCGTTGATCCCGACGGCGGCGGCGATCCGCAGCCGGCCCTGGGCGTCGACGTTGGGCTGGTAGAGGGTGGCGCGCAGGGCGCCGGTCCGGGTGAGGATGCCGACCAGGCGGCCGTCGGCGCCGACGGCGGGCGCGTAGCGGCGGTTGGCGCCGTCGAGGGTGTCGAAGGCGTCGCCGGGGGCGATGTCGGCGTCCAGCAGGAGCAGGTCGCGGGACATCACGTCGGCGAGCTGGGTGAAGCGGTCGACGTCGGTGAGGTCCTCGTCGGTGACCACGCCGACGGGCCGGTGGTTCTCGTCCACCACGACACCGGCGTTGTGCGCGCGCTTGGGCAGCAGCGACAGGGCGTCCCCGACGGTCTGGGTGGGGGCCAGCACGATGGGCGTGTCCAGCACCAGGTGGCGCTGCTTCACCCACTGGGTGACCTCGGTGACGACCTCGATCGGGATGTCCTGCGGGATGACGGTGAGGCCGCCGCGCCGGGCGGTGGTCTCGGCCATGCGGCGGCCGGCGATGGCGGTCATGTTGGCCACCACGAGCGGGATGGTGGTTCCCGTCCCGTCGGGCGAGGAGAGGTCGACGGCCTGGCGGGAGCCGACTGCGGAGCGACGCGGCACCATGAAGACGTCGTCATAGGTCAGGTCGTACGCGACCGGGGGTATCGAGGTGTGGCGACCGGTACCGGGCTCAAGAAAACGCATGAGTCTCACATTCCCACGCAAACCGGAGCAGGTCACTCCCACAAAGACACAGCGAAACGCCCCCGCGCTCGTGTCTTTCTCCCAAGCGCCCCGGGGCGTCGTGTGTGCGGGCGGGTGACCCGCCTTACTCAGCCACTTTACCCGCCGCCGCACACCCCGGCCCGTCCGCACGCCCCCGGTGACCTGCGGCCTGCGCGCCAGGACGGCGCACTCCCGGCGCGCGAGGGACGGAAAGTTTAGGCTCCATGGCACTCGGCGCGCGGTTCTCACCCCGGAGGCACGGATGGCGTATCGGATGACGGACGGGCAGCGGCGGGCACGGCTGGGGGTGCGGCACGCGCTCACGCCGTCCGCGCGGGCCGGTGACCCGGCCGGGGCGGCGCGCGCGGTGGTGGCGCTGCACTCCACCGACCCGTCCTCGGTCCACGTCGCCGCCTGGGCCCGCACCCGGGACGAGCAGGCGGACGCGGCATCGGTGGAGCGCGCCCTGTACGAGGACCGGGCGCTGGTCAGGCTGCTGGCGATGCGCAGAACCGTCTTCGTGGCGCCGGTGGAGACGGCGGCCGTCCTCCAGGCCGCCTGCTCCCGCGAGGTGGCGGCCCGTGAACGCCGCAAGCTGGAGGGTTTCGTCGCCGCCTCGGAGCTGGCCCCCGACGGGGCCGCCGCCGGGTGGCTGGCCGGCGCGGAGGAGACGGCGCTCGCCTCCCTGGCGGCCCGGGGCGAGGCCACCGCCGCCCAGCTGGCCGCCGACGACCCCCGGCTCGCCGCGCAGGTGCGGATCGGCGGCGCCTCGCCGCACGCGCGCGGCCAGAGCGTCGCGGCCCGCCTGCTGCTCCTGCTCGCGGCCGAGGGCAAGGCGGTACGCGGCCGGCCGCGCGGCTCGTGGACCTCGCACCAGTACCGCTGGTCCCCGCTCTCCGCCTGGTTGCCCGACGGACTCGCCCCCTGGGAGACCGAGGCGGCCCGCGCGGAGCTGGCCCGGCTCTGGCTGCGGGCGTACGGGCCCGGCACGGCGGAGGATCTGCGCTGGTGGACGGGGTGGACCAAGACGCAGACCACGCGGGCGCTGAAGGAGGTGGCCCCGGCCGAGGTGGAGCTGGACGACGGCACGACCGGGCTGGTCCTCGCCGACGACCTCGACCCGGTCCCCGATCCCGAGCCCTGGGCGGCGCTGCTGCCCGCGCTCGACCCGACCCCCATGGGATGGCACTCCCGCGCCTGGTACCTGGGCCCCCACCGGGACCGCCTCTACGACCGGGCGGGCAACATCGGCCCTTCCGTGTGGTGGTGCGGCCGGATCGTCGGCGGCTGGGCGCAGGACCGGGACGGCGCGCTGGTCTGCCGCTACCTGGAGGACGTCGGCGCGGACGCCCGGACAGCGGTCGACGCCGAGGCGGAACGGCTCGCCCCACGGCTCGGCGCGGTCCGGCTCACGGCACGGACCCGGGGCTGGACCTGGCTGGAGGAGGAACTGGCGGCGGACTCCGGCTGACGGCGAGGCCCGCTCAGCCGTCGCCCTCCAGCACCAGCAACGCGGTGACCCCCACGCCGCTCTCCCGCGCGTCGGCCGCACTGTCACCGAGAACGGCGCGGGCCGTCTCCCACTCCCCCGGACTCGCGGCGGCCAGCTCCCCCCACCCGCGCACGACCAGCACGCCCCCGTCGGCGAGCGGCAGGCTGTCGGGGTCGCCGAGCAGGTCGGCCAGGGCGTCCCAGTTCCGCCCGAACCAGCCGGGCAGGCCCAGCTGTCCGGCGCAGGCGTCCAGGAAGCCCGCCTTGTCCGTCACCCCGGCCAGGTCGAGAACGGCACAGGGCTGCCCGGCCTCCCGGGCGGCCGCCGCGGCGCGGGCCACCGGGTCGGCGGGGCGTGCGGTCGGGCCGGTGCGGCTGTCGTCGTCGCTCACGTGCGTACGGTCCCCTCTCGGCCGCTCCCCTTCCGCGCCGCGCTCATCGCAGCACCGCGCGGAAGGAGGCGTAGTGGTCCTCGGTCCAGTAGATCTCGTCCTCGCGCCCGGTCACCAGGCGGCGGGCGCCCCGGTCACGCGAACCGGGAGTCTTCACGGTGTACTCGCGGTAGTGCCCGCGCTTCCGCTCCGGCAGCAGCTTCTCGTAGTTGCCGAAGACGGAGCCGTCCTTGGCGTACGGGAAGGGGCCGCCCTGGTCGATGAGCCGCAGGGTGTCGCGGGCCTCGGCGGGCAGCCGCTCCTGGCGGACCGTGTCCATGCCCTCGGCCCAGGCGGGCACCGGCCCGCCGGAGGACGTGCCGCCCCGCTCGGCCGAACAGCCCGTCAGGAGGGCCAGCAGCGCGCAGAGCAGCGCCGTCAGGGAAACGCGGAGGAGAGCCCGGGGGTGGCGGGAACGTACAGACATGGCGGTGATGCTGTCACACCGGGGCAACACCGCCCGGCAGCCCGACGGAGCGGGCCAGCGCGCGCAGACTGTGGGTGAAGAACCGCTCCCGGTCCTCCACCACGCGATGGAAGTGCCCGAAGAGTTCGAAGGAGATCAGTCCGAAGAGCTGGGCCCAGGCGGCGACGAGGGCGGCGACCACGGCGGGCGGCAGGTCACCGGTCAGCTCGGCCAGGTCGCCCGCCAGCCGCTCCGCCTCCGGCCCCGCCTCGTCACCGAGCGGCGGCGGCGTCACGGCACCCGCCCGGTGCGCCTCGCGGACGATCCCGATCAGCACGGAGGCGACCCGGGCGGCCGGGGGCACGGTGTCGCCGGGGGCGGTGTAGCCGGGCACCGGGGAACCGTAGATCAGGGCGTACTCGTGCGGGTGGGCCAGCGCCCAGGCCCGGACGGCGGCGGCGACCTCGACCCAGCGGCCGGTCCACTCCGTCCCCTCCCCCGCCCTGGCGGCGGCCTGCTCGGCGGCCTCACCCACCGCGTCGTAGGCGTCGACGATGAGCGCCGTCAGCAACTCGTCGCGGCTCGGGAAGTAGCGGTACAGGGCGGAGGAGACCATGCCCAGCTCACGGGCGACCGCCCGCAGCGAGAGCCGGGCGGCCCCCTCGGTGGCGAGCTGGCGCCGGGCCTCGTCCTTGATGGCGGCGGTCACTTCGGCGCGGGCGCGCTCCCTGACCCCTCGAACAGTGCTCATGCCGGGAGTCTGCCAGACGACGAGTGCACCGCTCAACAAAGAGAGCACTGCTCTTGCTTCGGTGCACCCCTTGCGTGCACACTGCTCTCAAGCGAGAGCACCGCTCTCCAAACCAAGGGGGTTCCCATGTCGTCCGCCACTCCGTACTACCGCCGGGCCACGCCCTTCGCCGTCCGCCTCAACTCCCTCGTCGGGCGGCTCGCCCGCCTCGGCATCAGCCTCCTCGGCTCCGCCGAACTGACGGTGGTCGGCCGCCGCAGCGGCACCCCGCAGCGCATCCCGGTCAACCCGCACACCCACGAGGGCGCGGAGTACCTGGTCTCGGCCCGCGGCCACTCCCAGTGGGTACGGAACATGCGCGCGGCGGGCGGCGGCGAACTACGACTGGGCCGCCGCACCCGCACCTTCCACGCCGAGGAGCTCCCCGACACCCCCCTCAAGGCCGAGATCCTCCGCACCTACCTCGCCCGCTGGGGCTGGGAGGTGAACGACTACTTCCAGGGCGTCACCGCCCAGTCGCCCGACGCCGACCTCCTGGCCGCCTGCCCGGACCACCCGGTCTTCCGCATCACCACGCAACAGAAGAACTAGCCGGGGCCTGCGCCCAGACCGTCCGGCCTGCGACCAGACCGTCCGGCCAGCTCCCGGCCCGTCCGGCCCACTCCCAGCCTGGCCAGCCAACTCCTAGCCCGGCCGGCGCTTGAGGCCGAAAAGGGACTCAGGCGTCCCCGGGCTCATCCGGATCAGCCCGGTCGAGAGCCGGCCGGGGCGGCGGTGCGGCCGCCAGAAGCTGATCGGCCGCAGCGGTGTCGGTGACCAGACTGGTCACCAGCCCGGACCGCAGGACAGCGTCAATGGCCGGCGCCTTCCGCCCACCCCCGGCGATCGCCACGACCTCGGGAATCCGCCGCAACCGATCCGCCTCGACGGTGATGCACCGCTCCCCCAGATCCCGCCCGACCCGCCGCCCCTCGGCGTCGAAGAGGTGCGCGGACATCTCCGCGGCCACCCCCAGCGAGGCGTAGTGCGCCCGCTCCTCCGCACTGAGCATGTCGTGCACGGTCGAGATCCCCGGCTCCCAGGACCCGATGGAGACGGCCGCGACCGTCACCTTGTCGAAGTGCTCGAAGGCCCGGGCGATCCCGGTCTGGTTCCGCAGCGCCGCGGCGGTCGCCGGGTCGGGCAGCAGCATCGGCGCGTAGATGGGGTGCGCCTCGCCCCCGGCGACCTGGGCCGCCCGCCGGACCGCCTCGACCGATCCGCGCTCGGCGGTGCCCGCGTCGTACACCCCGGTCAGCTGCACCACGGTGCAGGGCGGCAGCTTGTCGAGGGCCGCCGCCATGTGGATGGTGGAGCGGCCCCAGGCGAGGCCGAGCACGTCGCCCTCGGCGACGAGTTCCCCGAGCAGGTCGGCGGCGACCTCGCCGAGGCTCTCGGGATCGGGCGACTCCTCCTCCTCGGCAGGCGACTCCACGACCACGGCGTGCCGCAGCCCGAAGCGGGCGCGCAGGGCGTCGGAGCGTTCCGCGTCGAGTTCCGCCGGGACGCGGATCTCGATGCGGACGAGGTCACGTTCGAGAGCGGTCTCCAGGACCCGGGCCACCTTGAAGCGGCTGACGCCGAACTCCTCGGCGATCTGGATCTTGGACTTGCCCTCCAGATAGAAACGGCGGGCCATGGCCGCCGCCTGCACCAGCTCCGCGGGTCCCATCCGCAGGGCAGGACGACCCGCCGACATGCCGGACACGGCAATCTCCTCACTGCTGTTCACAAGTGGCTCCGCCGTTCATCCTCGCAGATCCGGCGGCGCCCCATCGGCCCTCGGGGCGGTCGTTCATCGTGCGGTGACCCCGGGTTGGCCCGGGGTGTCGCCGCGTGTTCAGTGGCCGCACGCCCAGGGGGCCGAGGCGGTGGCCTTGCGGGCGCTGTCGCGCAGCGAGCGGACGGCCTCGGCCGGGTCCTCGGCGCCGTAGACCGCCGAGCCCGCCACGAAGACGTCGGCCCCGGCCTCGGCGCACCGCTCGATGGTGGCGGCGGAGACACCGCCGTCCACCTGGAGCCAGAGGTCCAGGCCGTGCCGGCCGATCAGCTCCCGGGTGCGGCGGATCTTCGGCAGCGTGAGGTCGAGGAAGGACTGGCCGCCGAAGCCGGGCTCGACGGTCATGATCAGCACCATGTCCAGCTCGGGCAGCAGCTCCTCGTACGGCTCGATCGCCGTGGCGGGTTTGAGCGCCATGGCGGCGCGGGCGCCCTTGGCGCGGATCTCGCGGGCCAGGCGGACCGGCGCGGCGGCGGCCTCGACGTGGAAGGTGACCGATCCGGCCCCCGCCTCGACGTACTGCGGCGCCCAGCGGTCCGGGTCCTCGATCATCAGGTGGCAGTCCAGCGGGGTCTCCGTGGCCCGGGCCAGCGACTCGACGACCGGTACGCCGAGCGTCAGGTTGGGCACGAAGTGGTTGTCCATGACGTCGACGTGGAGCCAGTCGGCGCCGTCGACCGCGCGGGCCTCGTCGGCGAGGCGGGCGAAGTCGGCGGAGAGGATGCTGGGATTGATCTGCGCTGCCATGCCCCAAGACTGCCATGCTCGCGGCCGGTTCCCGCCTCCGGAGGCCGGAACCTCTGCTTCCGCCGCTCCTACTGTCCGACCCGCCCGTCGATGCGCTCGCGCAGGAAGTCGGCGTGCCCGTTGTGGCGCGCGTACTCCTCGACGAGGTGGACCAGGACCTCGCGGAGCGAGACGGGCTCGCCGTGCGCCTCACCGACGAGGTGGAGCGAGGGCGCCCGCGCCACGAAGGCGTCCCCGAACTCCTGCTCGGCCCGGAGCAGCCGCCACGCCTCCTCCACCAGGGCGGGGTCGGGCAGCGCGCCGTCCCAGTCGCCGTCCGGGTCCTCGGGCAGCCGGAAGTACGGGGGCGCGTCCTGCCCCGCCATCCGTACCCGGAACCAGACGCGCTCCACGTCGGCCATGTGCCGCACCAGCCCGAGCAGGGACATGGTGGACGGCTCGACGGAGCGCCGGGCCAGCTGCCCGGCGTCGAGCCCGGCGCATTTCAGTTCCAGGGTGAGCCGCTGGCAGCGCAGGTACTCCATGAGCGTGGCGGTCTCGTCGCCGAGGGTCGGCCCGTTCTGGCGGGGGTCGTCCCCGACGGGGAGGAACAGGTCGGCGCGCTTGCGCGGTGTCGCGTTCATGGAGCCGATCCTGGCAGCCCCGCGCCCCGTCCCACCAGATCTTCACCGGCGGTACGCGGTCAGCGGGCGCCCGGCTCCGCCGCGCCGAGGAAACGGGCCAGCTCGGTGCCGAGCCGGCCGGGCGCGTCCTCCTGCACCAGGTGTCCCGCTCCCGGGATCAGCACCAGCTCGGCGCCGGGCACGGCCGAGGCCAGTTCGTACGCCTTCGCCACCGGAATCCACGCGTCGTCCTCGCCCCAGAAGACGGTCACCGGCAGTTCGATCGAGCCGTACCGGCCCTGGATCTCGTCGGTGTAGCGCTGGCTCGCCTGGGCGATCTGCCGGTAGAAGGCGGGCTGCCCCTCCTCCCCCTCCCAGGGCCGGACGAGCCGGTCCAGGACGGCCGGGTCGAGCCCGGGGCTGCTGGCCGAGGAGATGTACTCGCGGACCAGCGCGCGGTGCAGGTGGGGCGGGAGCTGTTCGAAGACCCCGTGGTGCGCGCCGACCAGGCGGAAGAAGGCCGAACCCCAGGGGGCGAGGGCGACCGGGTCGACCAGGGCGAGCCGCCGGTAGGCCGCGCCGTGCAGGAGATGGGCGCGCAGCGCGACGGCACCGCCGAAGTCGTGGGCGACGACGGCCGGGGCGGCCAGGTCCCAGTGGGCCAGCAGCTCGGCGAAGACCCGGCCCTGCGCGCCCAGCGACACGTCCTGCCCCTCGAACTGGGCGGAGATGCCGTACCCCGGCATGTCCCAGACGTACACCTGATGGTCCCGGGCCAGCTCGCGCGCGATCCGGCGCCAGACGTACGAGGAGAAGGGCGTCCCGTGGCAGAGGACGACCGGCGGCGCGGCCGGGCCCCCGAGCCGCTCCCAGCGCACCTCGCCCGCACTGCTGCCGTACGTTCTGGACAGCTCCCAGTCACTCATGCGTATGCCCTTTCCGCCGGCACCGGCGATCACGCGCGTCCGCTCTGGGGCGGAAGCTTGTCACACCGGCCCGGGAGCGACGACAGGCCCGAGGCAAGGGCGAGTTGGGCCCCGCGCCCGTGGCGTACGGGCGCGGGGCGGCGGCTCAGGCGGTGCGCCGCAGCAGCGCCAGGTACATCGCGTCGGTGCCGTGCAGGTGCGGCCAGAGCTGCACGTCGGGGCCCTCGCCGAGGGCGGGGACGCCGGGCATCAGCGGGCGGGCGTCGAGGAGTTCCGCGCCCCCCTCGCGCTTGAGGACGTCGTCGACGACGGCCCGGGTCTCGGCCAGGTGCGGCGAGCAGGTCGCGTACGCCACCACGCCGCCGACGCGCACCGACTCCAGGGCCGTCCGCAGCAGGGCGCGCTGGAGCGGGGCGAACCCGTCCAGGTCCTCGGGGCGGCGGCGCCAGCGGGCCTCGGGGCGACGGCGCAGCGCGCCGAGCCCGGTGCACGGCACGTCGACCAGGACCCGGTCGAAGGAGCCGGGTCGCCACGGCGGGCGCGTCCCGTCGGCGGCGATGACCTGGTACGGGCCCGGGTTGCCGTCCAGCGCCTTGGCGACCAGCCCGGCCCGGTGCGGCTGCTTCTCGGACGCGAGCAGGGTCGCACCCCGCTGCGCGGCGAGCCCGGCGAGCAGCGCCGCCTTGCCGCCCGGACCGGCGCAGGCGTCGAGCCAGCGGCTGTCGGAGCCCTCCAGCGGGGCGTCGGCGAGGGCCAGCGCCACCAGTTGGCTGCCCTCGTCCTGCACCCCGGCGTCGCCCTCGCGGACGGCGTCGATGGCGCCCGGCTCGCCGCCCTCGGTGAGTCGCACGGCATACGGCGACCAGCGGCCCGGCAGGGCGCGATCCGGGCCGAGACCGTCGAGCAGGGTGTCGGAGGTGGTGCGGCCGGGCCGGGCGACGAGGGTGACCTCGGGCCGCTCGTTGTCGGCCTCCAACAGGTCCTCGATACCGGCACGGGGCCCGCCGAGCGAGTCCCAGAGCGCGGAGACGACCCAGCGCGGGTGGGAGTGGACGACGGCGAGGTGGTCCTCGGGGTCCTCGTCGTACGGCGGGGCCACCCGCTCCAGCCACCCGTCGAGGTCGTCGGCGGTGATGCGGCGCAGCACCGCGTTGACGAACTTGGCGCGGCCGTCGCCGAGGACGACGCGGGCCAGCTCCACGGTGGCGGAGACCGCCGCGTGACTCGGGATGCGCGTGCCGAGGAGCTGGTGGGCGCCGAGGGAGAGGACGTCGAGGACCGGCGGGTCGACCTCGCGCAGCGGGCGGTCGACACAGGCCGCGATGATCGCGTCGTAGGTGCCCTGGCGGCGCAGGGTGCCGTAGACGAGTTCGGTGGCGAGGGCGGCGTCCCGGGCCTCGAAGGTGTCCGGGTGGTCCTCGCGCGCCTTGCGGAGCAGGGCGGGCAGCACCAGGTTGGCGTAGGCGTCCCGTTCGTCGACGGCGCGCAGCGCCTCGAAGGCGAGGATGCGCACCGGGTCCTTCTTGGGGCGGCGGTAGGGCTTGCCGGTCTTACGGGGACGCCGGGACGGCTGGTCGGTCAAAGGTGCTCCGCTGTCGCAAGGTCACTGGCCCGCCGCTCCGCCGCACGGACCGGCACGCCGCCGCGCCCGGCGGCACCTGCCCGCCTGCTCGGCGGGGGCGCCACGGGCGCGGTTCTGTCCCCTTCAGCGTACGTCGGCAGCGCCGAGGCTCTCGCCCGGGGCGATCCGGACGCCGCGCGCCCAGTCGGCGGCGCGCATCGGCTTCTTGCCCTGCGGCTGGACCCAGAGGAGTTCGACGGCGTGCGAACCGGTGCCCACGTGCACGTGGTTCTTGCCCACCGCCAGGTGGCCCGGGGCGAGGCCGTCCTCGCCGGGCAGCGGGCGGGCGGCGACCAGCTTGAGCCGCTCGCCCCGGAAGACGGTCCACGCGCCGGGGGCCGGGGTGCAGCCGCGCACCACCCGGTCGACGCGGAGCGCCGGCGCGGCCCAGTCGACCTGGGCGTCCTCGACGGTGAGCTTGGGGGCGAGGCTGACCCCGTCGGTGGGCTGCGGCACCGCCTGCAGCGTGCCGTCCTCGATGCCGTCCATGGTCGCCGCGAGCAGGCCGGAACCGGCGAAGGCGAGACGGGTCAGCAGGTCGCCGCTGGTGTCGGTGGACCGGACCTCCTCGGTGACGGTGCCGTAGACGGGGCCGGAGTCCAGGCCCTCCTCGATGAGGAAGGTGGAGGCGCCGGTGATCTGGTCGCCCGCGAGGATCGCGTGCTGCACGGGGGCGGCGCCGCGCCAGGCGGGGAGCAGCGAGAAGTGCAGGTTGACCCAGCCCCGGGCAGGGATGTCCAGGGCCACCTTGGGCAGCAACGCGCCGTAGGCGACGACCGGGCAGCAGTCCGGGCCGATCTCCCGCAGCCGTGCCAGGAACTCCTCGTCCCGCGGCCGGTTCGGCTTCAGCACCTCGATCCCGGCCTCCTCGGCGCGCTCCGCGACCGGGCTGGCGACCAGCCGCCGGCCGCGCCCGGCCGGGGCGTCGGGCCGGGTGACGACGGCGACCACCTCGTGCCGCTCCGAGGCGATCAGTGCGTCCAGAGCGGGAACGGCGACCTCGGGGGTGCCGGCGAAGACGAGCCTCACGGTGGGGATACCTCGCTATGTCGTACGGGCGGAGCCACGGCCCCCTTCCCGGCGGGCACGCCTGGCGGGGAGCCGCGCCAGTCTAGGCCGCACGGCGCCGGGGGCGCCTGCCCGGGGCGTACCGGCGCGGACGCCCATGACGCCCATACCACCCGGCGGGCCCGTCCTCCCCGGTCTCCGCGTCCTCTCCCGAACACGCCCACAACTCCCCTGCCCCCTCGGGGGCGCACGCGGTGTCGCGCGCCCCGCGCCCCCACACATACGCCCTGGAGCGTGACCACTCAGGGCGCCGGGCGTTGGTCAAGGCGAGTTGACTTCCACGGGTCTTCGCTCCAGTGGCCCGTCTCCCCCCATCCCACCGCCCGTTCGAGAGGCTTGTTCATGGCCGACCACGCAACCCACGACGCACAGGCACGGGCCAGCCTGCACCTGCTGGTGCGGGACATCGAGCGGGTCCGCCGCCAGGTGGACGCGCTCCGCACCCTCACCGCCCAGCTGGGCAACGTCTACCGCCCCCGCCGCACCGGCCCCGCCACCGGCTTCGTCGTCTACGGCCGGGCCCCCGCACCCACCGTGCGCCTGGCCCAGGAGCTGCGGGACAGCGTCGAAACCCTGGTCACCGCCGCCGTGGACTTCGACCGCTCCCTCGGCTTCTCCTGGGACGCGGTCGGCTCCGCCCTCGGCGTGACCAAGCAGGCGGTCCACCGCCGCTACGGCGCCCGCCGCGCCACCGCCCAGGCCGCCGCCGAGGCCGAGCGCGCCGCCGAGACCACCACCAGCACCCGCCCGGTCCCCCTCAACACCGGCCTCCCCACCGTCCCCGCCGCCCGCTCCATGCCCACCCAGCCCACCGCCCGCCCCAACGCCCTCCCGGGCCCACGCCACGGCTGACCGGCCCTCGCGGCCTCGTACTCGCTGCCCCCGTCCCGACAGGCGGGGGCAGCGGTGTGCGGGGGCCGGTGAGCGCCCCCACCTCAGCGGGTGGGCGAAACCCCGCAGGAGCGGGGACCAGCACGAGCGCCGCATGGACACCCTGCGCGGCCTGGGTCCATCCCCGCACGCGCGGGGACCAGTCTCCCTGACCTGCACCTCTACTCCGCCAACTCCCCGCTCTGAACCAACTGCACGCCCTCAGCCACCCCCTAACCGCCATCCCCCCTGTTCCCCTCACCCAATATCCAACGGATCAACCCGAACCCTCACCGGCGCCCTCCCCCCACGAGCCATCCGCGCCGCCTGCGCAGTCTTCAGCGCATGTGCCAGCGCCATCCCACTGCCCGGCGGCACCCGCACCAGCGCCCGCACCTGCGCCCCCTCCCCCGGTCGCCCACGCCCCCGCTCGGCGGACTCGTGCAGCGGGACCGGGCCCAGGATCTCCGCGTCCGACGGGAGTTCGACCGCGCCGAGGAACTCCGTCACCGCCGCCTGCGGGCCGGCCACCGCCGCCATCCGCGATACGGGTGGGAATCCCAGCTCGGAGCGGTCGGCGTACTCGCGGAGGGCGTAGCCGACCGGGTCCCAGCGGACCAGGGCCTGTACGGGGGCGAGCGTCGGCTCGGCGACGATCACCACGGTGCCGCCCGCCGACTGACCGCGGACCAGGGCCGAGGCGGACATCCAGCGCCACAGGGCCGTCTCGCCCGCCCGCAGGTCGGGGCGGTTGAGCAGGGCCCAGCCGTCGAGCAGGACGGCGGCCGCGTAACCGCCCTCGGCGACCGGTTCGGCGCCCGGGGTGGAGACGACCAGCGCGGGGGCGGCGTCCACGGTGTCCAGCACTTGTTCGCGGCCGGAGGTGCGCACCGGGACCGACGGGAAGGCCCGGCCCAGTTCCTCCGCGGTCCGCCGCGCCCCGGTGACCTGGGCGCGCAACCGGAACCCGCCGCACTCCTCGCAGTGCCAGTCGGCCTCCGGGCGCCCGCACCAGGCGCAGTGCAGCAGGGAGGACTCGGCCGCCTGGAGCGGGCCCGCGCACTGCCGGCAGCGGGCGGGTTCGCGGCACCGCTCGCAGGCCAGCCGGGGTACGTAACCGCGCCGGGGCACCTGGACGAGTACGGGTCCCTCGCGCAGCCCGTCGCGCAGCGCCTGCCAGGCGAGGGAGGGGAGCCGGGCGGTGCGGGCGGCGGCGTCACGGGCGAGGTCGTGGTCGGCGATGGTCCGGACCCGGGGGGCGGCGGCCCGGGTGACCGCGCGGTCGGCGGCGACGGGCACCGCCCAGCCGCTGTCGACGAGCTGGGCCGCCTCGACGGTGCAGCTCACCGAACCGAGCAGCACGGCGGAGTTCTCGTGGGCCGCCCGCAGCATCAGCACTTCGCGGGCGTGCGGCTGGGGGGCGTGCTGCTCGCTGTGGTTCTCGTTGCCGTCGTCCCAGAGGGCGACCAGGCCGAGGTCGCGGACGGGCGCGAACATGGCGGCGCGGGTCCCGACGACGGCGCGCACAGAGCCCCGGTGCACGGCGAGCCACTGGCGGTACCGCTTCTGCGGGCCGGCGTCGGCCGTCAGCAGGGTGTGGTGGCCCTTGCCGACGAGCGCCGTAAGGGCCGCGTCCACCCGCGCCGCGTGCCGCCCGTCGGGCAGGACGACGAGTGCTCCGCGACCGGAGGCCAGCGTCGCGACCACGGCCCTGGCCAGTTCCTCGGCCCACTGCGGACCGGGCAGCGCCGTCCACACCGCCCTCGGCGCCCCGCCCCGGGCCAGCTCGGCCAGCAACCCGGGCCCGGCCGGCCCGTACCGCTCCCAGCTCCCCGCCTCCGGTGCGGACGGCGGCGGCAGGGGGTCGGGCGAGGGCGCCGCCTCGGCCTTGGCGTTCCTGGGCGGCACCGCGAGCTGGAGGACGTCGGCGAGGCTGCCCGCGTACCGGTCGGCCACGGCGCGGGCGAGGCCGAGCAGTTCCGGGGTGAGCACCGGCTCGGGCGAGACCACCTGAGCGAGCGCGGCCAACGGCCCGTCGTAGTCCGACTCGGCGAGCCGGTCCACGATGAACCCGCTGATCAGCCCGCCACCTTCGCGCCGCCCCGCGTGCACCCGCCCGGCCCCGGCGGAGAACCGCACCCGCACCCGCACCCCGGGCTGCGCCTCGGCGTCCAGCTCCTTGGGCACCGCGTAGTCGAAGTACCGGTCGAGGTGCAGCACACCCTTGTCCACCACGACCCGCGCCACCGGCAGGTGCTCCGCGACGTCGGCCCCGCGCCAGGTCCGCGGCTTGGCCTTCGGCGCCTTGGCCTGCCGCGCCATCTCCCGGACCAGCGCCAGCTGCTCCGGCTCCCTCCCGGACCGCTCCCCGGCCCCCTCATCCTCGCTGCTCACGCCTGCATTCCTACCAGACCCCTCGGACACCGCCCGGAGCTCCCGGAAGGCCCGGCCCCACCGAGGCCCTCTCGACAGCCCCGTCCCGGGCGGCTTCCCTGGAAACGCGAAACACTCGGCGGCCCTTGCCGCCGTTGTCGTCACCGGCCGACCCTTGTCAGGCGCGGGCCGGGGGCCCGCCGCCACGGCCGCGACTGGAGGGTGGGGACGTGCACGTACCGCCGAAGAGGTTCGGAGCGGAGTTACGCAGGGCCAGGCACGAGAGGGGGATGACCCTCACCCGGCTCGCCTCGGCCGTGCACTACAGCAAGAGCCAGCTGAGCAAGATCGAGAATGGCCATCAACGGCCGACTGCGCACCTCGCCCGGCGCTGCGAAGTGGAGCTGAACTGCCCGGGACGGCTCACCGCCCTCCTGCCCGGCCCGCCGACGCCCACCTCCCCGGCGGCCGCCGGACCACCGAGCCGCCGTCTCGTCCTCACGGCCGGTGCCGCGACCGTGCTGCTGGCCAACAGCGCCCCGGGCGGCGCGGCCGCCTCGGCGCCCGTGGAACAGACGGGGGACGGCTCGCTCGTCGACTCGGCGCGGGCGCTGCTCACCCACTTCCGCCGGATGGCGCAAAGCTGCCCGCCGCCCACCGTCCTGGTGCCCCTCGCCGAACAGACCCGCGCCTTGGTCGCCCTGGCGGCGGACTCGGGGAGCGGCTCGCGGAACGGCCTGCTCCTCGTCGCCGCCCGGTTCGCCGAGTTCACCGGCTGGATGGCGCAGGAGTCCGGCCACGACGAGGCAGCCCGGCGCTGGACCGACCACGCCGTGCGGCTCGCCTTCGACGGGGGCGACCACCAGCTCGGGCACTACGGGCTGGTCCGCCGCGCCCTCATGGCGTACTACCGGGGCCACGCCCACGAGACCGTCGCCCTCTCGGCCGCGGCCGGGGACCACCGGCTGGCCCCGCGCATCCGGGGCCTCGCCGCTCAGCAGGAGGCCGAGGGCCATGCCCTGGCCGGAGACCACGGCGCGAGTCTGCGCGCGCTCGACCGGGCCCGTGGCCTGCTCGCGGCGGCCGGACGGGAGGAGGACCCCGCGCCGGTCGGGCCGACGCACCTTCCCGACCCGGTGACGATGTTCACCGGCTGGTGCCTCTACGACCTGGGCCGTCCGGCGGCCGCGGCGGAACACCTCGACGCGGCCTGCGCGGCACTGCCTCCCCAGGCCCACCGCAACCTCGCCCGCTACGGCGTCCGCAGAGCGCTTGCCCACGCCTCCGCCGGCGAGGTCGACCACGCGTGCGCCGTTGCCAGAACCGCCCTGACCAGCGCTTCCGCTGTGGGCTCCTACACGATCGGGCTGGACCTGCGCCGTCTGGCCGGGGTCCTCGGCCGCCACCGGGGGCACAGCGGGGTACGGGCGCTCGCCCCCGACCTCACCGCCGCGCTGACGCTCTCGGCCGCCGCCCGGACCGCACCCCCGCTGCCGAAGCCCGCCTGACGCCGCGCGCTTCCTCTGTAGGCACTTCTCTCACCCACCCCTTCCTCTGGAGAGGCGATCCGCCATGCCCCATGTCTTCATCAACTACCGGACCGGCGACGGGGAACAGGCGTCGGCCCATCTGGACGACGCGCTCCGCCGGCGGTTCGGTGACAACGCCTCGTTCCGCGACGGCCGGTCCATCCGCCTCGGCCGCACCTTCCAGGAGGAGCTGCGCGAGAACGTCCGCGCCTGTGAGGTCCTGCTCGTCCTGGCCGGCCCGGGCTGGGCGGCGCGACCCGAGCTGTGGCAGCAGGACGACTGGGTGCGCGAGGAGATCCTGGAGGCCCTGCGCAACGACGTCCTCATCGTCCCCGTGCTGCTCGGCCGGGGCACCGCACGCCCCGCCAAGGCCGACCTGCCGCCGGAGCTGGCCTCCGTCGCCGACCGCCAGTGCCTGACCTACGAGGCGCACCGGGCCGAGTACGACGTACCGGCCATCCTCCAGGCGCTCACCAAGGTTATCCCCGCCTTTGCCGCCGCGGAGGAGGAGCGCGCCCAGGCGACCGAGACCACCGCCAACGGGATGCGGGAGGTCGAGGGCGTGTCCGCCGTGCAGGCGGGGAGCGCCGGCGACATCAGCACCACGGTGAACGGCTCGACCGGAGCCGGCTCCACCACCACGCACTTCCACGCCGCCACCGGCTCCGTACACACCGGCTCCGGCAACCAGCACCTCCCCCAGTTCTCCGGCGACGGCCCCGTCAACTACACCGCCGACAACCACGGAACCGTCAACAACAGCTTCGGCAACCGCACCGCCGACCAGGAGAAGAAGTGACCCAGGCGGGGACGACGCAGAACTACGTCGACACCGCCTCGGTCGTCCACACCGGGACCGGGAACGTCTTCCTCGGACCGGCACCCCCACCCCGGAAACCGCCCCGGCGGCTCGCCCGCGAAGAGCTGTACTTCCACATGCGGCGGTTCGTCCGGCCCGCCGTGGCCAACGCGGCGTACGACACCCTGGCCAGTGACCGGCTGGTCGTCCTCACCGGCCCCGACGGGAGCGGGCGTCAGACCGCCGGGCGGGTACTCCTCGGTGAACTGCCGGGCAAGGAGGTGCCGTTCGAACTGGTGCCGGACGTCGCCGAGAACGGGCACCACCACTTGGACCCGGACATGGTCCAGCCCGGCAACCGGCTGCTGCTGGACCTGACGGCCGCTGAGGAGCAGGCCCGCAGAGAGATGGCCGGGCAGCTCCCGAAGCTCTGGGAACAGGTGCGCGAGCAGACCGCCTACCTCGCGGTCCTCCTTCCGGACACCGACCGGGAGCTCCCGCACTACGTCGCCTCCCAGGTCCACCACCTGGCTCCGCCCGACCGGATGGCCCTGCTCCGGCGCCAGCTGCGCTGTGAGGGCATGGACACGCGGGTCTGCGCGCCCGCCCCGGAGTCCCTCGCCACCTACCTCACCACGCGACCGCCCGTGCGCGAGGTGGCACGGCTCGCCCACGCGGTCGTCCGGTTGCGCCGGCGCCACCGGCACGGCGTACACCACATCACGGACACGCCGGAACTGTTCGCCGAGTGGTGTGAGAAGGCGCTCAGCACGCTCACCGACCCCCAGGCCGCCGTCGACGCCATCGTGGGCAAGGCGACCAAGGCACACGAGCGGGCCTTCTGCTACGCGACCGCCCTGCTGGAGGGCGCCCGTACCGACACCGTGCACGCCGCCGCGCGCATCCTGACGACCGCCACGGCCACGCCGGCCGACCCGCAGCCCCTGCTGGAGCAGAACGGCACCCACCACCTGCTCCGGACGATCCGAGCCGACCGCGACGGGGACCGGCACACCTTCGCCCAGCAGGAAGTGGCGGAGGCCCTCTGCCGTCACCTCTGGAGCGACCGGCCGGATCTGCGGGGTGTCCTCCTCGACTGCACGCCCCAGTTGCTGGCACTGCCCGCTCTCGACACGCGGGAACGGGAGACCGCGGCGGTGCGGGTGGCCGAGCTGATGACCGGCACCGAACCGGGCACCGTACTGCGGCAGCGGGTGGAGGCCTGGGCGGAGCAAGGCACGGACGGCTCGCTCACCGCCGCGTCCGCGCTCCTGGACCGACTGGTCCAGCACCCGCGGCTCGGGACCGCCTGGCGACGCTGGATCTACGACCGGGCGGGCGTCCAGACCCTCACCCCCGGGCTCCGGCGGGTACTGACCGGGGTCTGCGCCACCACCATGGCCACCCGGTACCCGCGCTCCGCCCTGATCCGCCTGCACCGACTCGCCGCCTCCGAGCCGGAGGGGCAGGGGGCGACCGGTGCCCTCCTCACCCACGTGCGCGAGGACGGGCAGGCCCTGCACCACCTGCTGAACCGGCTCAGCCGGAGACTCGGCGCCCCTGACAGACACCCGCGCGACCTGGGCATCTTCCTCGCCGTCGCCGCCGACCGGGACCTCCTGGCCCGGACCGTCACCACGGACGGCCTGAGCTGCTGGCGGTCCGTCTTCCGCACGGCGGCACCGGAGCGCTGGCGCCCGGCCGCCGCCCCGCTGCTCGGCCCGGAGGCGGACGGCGAATCCCTGCGCTCCCTCATCGCCGCAGCCGGCCGCAACCACCCCGCGCTCAACGCCCTGTACCTGACCGCCGTCGAGTCGGGCCCGCCCGCGCACGCGCACCGGGTCCTGCGCCTGATCTGCGACGCCCGGTCCCGCCATCCCCCTCGGCCCATGGAGGAAACCGCACCATGACCACCGGCCAGAAGACCGTCTTCGGCTTCCTCGGCATCATCGCGACCCTTCTCGCGGTCATTCTGGGCCTCTGCCTGGGCTGGCCCCTGTGGGTCTGGGGCCTGGTGGCCGCCCTGGTCTCGGGGACCCTGCTGACCGGTATGGCCTTCGCCGGCCGGGCACAGCGGGCGGAGCCCTTCCCGGAGGGCACCCTGATCGATCTGCCGGTGCGCCCGGTGGAGCGCAGGGAGATCCAGCTCACCCGGGTGCGGCTGCCCAGCGCGGAACGGGACTACGGCTTCCTCCTCACCGCGACCGTGCGCTGGTGCCCGCGTCCCGAGGCGCCCGACCGGCCGATGGACGGCGGAGCGCTGGCCAGAGCCTCGGTCGTCCAGCGCGCCGAGGAGGTCACCCGTACCAGCGAACCGGGACGCTGTTCGCTCGTGCAGCACGAACTGAGCGCCGCCCTGGCCGTCATGCTCCCCGATCCGTACGACCTGGTCGACGCGCACGCCGTGGAGGTCACGCTGGCCCTGGACGACCGTGACCAGGAGCGGCTGGACCGACTGGCCGCCATCCGCAAGGAGCAGGCGGTGTGGGAGCACGAACGCCGCCACGAACAGGACCGCCGGGAGTATCTGCACTCCGACGTGTTGCGGGACACCGGCAGCGCCGTGGTGTGGTGGCTGACCCGCAACGGCGAGCAGATCGGCAGGACCGTGGACGACCTCGGAATCCTGGCGCAACTCACGTCGGCGGCCAACAACGAGGAGATCCCGGAACTGCTGCGCGAACTGATCATCGAGCCACCCGCACCCGAACCGGTCCGGGAGGTGGCGGACACGGCCACGTCCGCCCCCCGCACGGCCGCCGACCTTCTCGGCGACTTCTTCCGGGAGACAGGGATCAACCCGGACGAGGAGGTGAACGCGCTGATGGTCGACATGCTGGCGGGCGCGGCGGCGAAGAAGGACCCCCGAGCCGCCGAGGAGATCCGGCGCCGGTACGGGAGCATCCGGCGCACCGAGGAGGAGGCCGCCGCGCCCTCGCCGAACGGCAACGGCCCGGCGCCCGCCATGAACGGTGCGGGCCCGCACCCGGAATGACCCCTGACACGGCTGAGGCCCGGCGCCCCCGAAGGGCGCCGGGCCTCAGCCACGTCACTCGCGTCGCTCCGTGCGGGTCAGACCCCCGCGGCCTTGCGCAGGGCCTCGACGCGGGTCGGCTGCTCCCAGGTGAACTCGGGGAGGGCGCGGCCGAAGTGGCCGTAGGCGGCCGTCTTGGCGTAGATGGGGCGGAGGAGGTCGAGGTCGCGGATGATCGCGGCCGGACGGAGGTCGAAGACCTCGCTGATGGCGCTCTCGATCTTCTCGGGGTCGACGGTGGCGGTGCCGAAGGTCTCGACGAAGAGGCCGACGGGCTCGGCCTTGCCGATGGCGTAGGCGACCTGGACCTCGCAGCGCGAGGCCAGTCCGGCGGCGACGACGTTCTTGGCGACCCAGCGCATGGCGTAGGCGGCCGAGCGGTCGACCTTGGACGGGTCCTTGCCGGAGAAGGCACCGCCGCCGTGGCGGGCCATGCCGCCGTAGGTGTCGATGATGATCTTGCGGCCGGTGAGGCCGGCGTCGCCCATCGGGCCGCCGATCTCGAAGCGGCCGGTCGGGTTGACCAGCAGGCGGTAGCCCTCGGTGTCGAGCTTGATGCCGTCGTCCAGGAGCGCCTTCAGCTCCGGCTCCACGACGAACTCGCGGATGTCGGGTGCCAGCAGCGAGTCGAGGTCGATGTCGGAGGCGTGCTGCGAGGAGACGACGACCGTGTCGAGGCGGGCGGCCTTGTCACCGTCGTACTCGATGGTGACCTGGGTCTTCCCGTCCGGGCGCAGGTAGGGGATGGTGCCGTTCTTGCGGACCTCGGAGAGGCGGCGCGAGAGCCGGTGCGCCAGGTGGATCGGGAGCGGCATGAGCTCGGGCGTCTCGTCGCAGGCGTAGCCGAACATCAGCCCCTGGTCGCCCGCGCCCTGCCGGTCCAGCTCGTCCCCTTCCTCACCTTCGGCGGCACCTCCGACCCGCTGCTCGTACGCCGTGTCGACGCCCTGTGCGATGTCCGGCGACTGGGAGCCGATGGAGACGGAGACTCCGCAGGAGGCGCCGTCGAAGCCCTTCTTGGAGGAGTCGTAGCCGATCTCCAGGATCTTCTCGCGCACGAGCTGCGCGATCGGCGCGTAGGCCTTGGTCGTGACCTCACCGGCGACGTGCACGAGGCCGGTGGTGATCAACGTCTCCACGGCGACGCGGGAGGAGGGGTCCTCCCGCAGCAGCGCGTCGAGGATCGTGTCGCTGATCTGGTCAGCGATCTTGTCGGGGTGACCCTCGGTCACGGACTCCGAGGTGAAGAGACGGCGGGACACATCGCTCCCTGTGGTTGCAGCGGCTGCTGGCTGATCATGGCCGGACCGTCCGGGAGCTGCGCCCGGCACCGTCCGTCGGCAGTTTATCGGTCACATCGTGCCGCCGGACCAGTTGTCTCGCCTCTTGGGAGCTCTGTGACCAGCGGCACGGCCTTGACACGTACGCAATTCCGCCCTGGTGGGTGATCTTTCATACGTCTTTCGCCGGGGTCGGGAGTCCCGGTAGGGGGGATCTTGGCACTCATCCCAGCCGGTTGGCCACCAGGTCCCACACCGTGTCGGCGAGGTTCTCCTTACGGCCGTACGGGACGGGGGTCTCGCTGCCGTCCGCGGCGAGGACCACGGCCTCGCTCTCCTCGGCCCCGAAGGTCTTGTTCTCGCCGACCTCGTTGACCACCAGCAGGTCGCACCCCTTGCGGCGGAGCTTGGCCCGGCCGTTGGCGAGGACGTCGTCGGTCTCGGCGGCGAAGCCGACGATCAGCTGCCCCGGCCGGGCCCGGTCGGCGGCCAGCTCGGCCAGGATGTCCGGGTTGCGGACCAGCGCGACCGGCTCGGGCTCCTTGCCCTCCTGCTTCTTGATCTTCCCGGTGGCGTAGGCGGCGGGCCGGAAGTCCGCCACGGCCGCGGCCATCACCACGGCGTCGGCCGTGCCCGCGGCCTGCCGGACGGCGTCACGCAGCTCCATCGCGGTGGTGACGTGGACGACGTCGACCCCGGCCGGGTCGGGCAGGGCGGCATTGGCCGAGAGCAGCGTCACCCGGGCGCCGCGGGCGGCGGCGGTACGGGCCAGGGCGTACCCCTGCTTGCCGGAGGAGCGGTTGCCGAGGAAGCGGACCGGGTCGAGCGGCTCGCGGGTGCCGCCGGCGCTGACGACGACGTGGCGTCCGGCCAGGTCGCGGTCGGCGGTGCCGCGCTCGCCGACCCGCAGACAGAGCTCGTAGATCTCGCCGGGGTCGGGCAGCCGGCCCTTGCCGCTGTCGGCGCCGGTGAGGCGGCCCACGGCCGGTTCGATCACGACGGCGCCGCGGCGGCGCAGGGTGGCGACGTTCTCCCGGGTGGCGGGGTGCTCCCACATCTCGGTGTGCATCGCGGGGGCGAAGACCACCGGACAGCGGGCGGTCAGCAGGGTGTTGGTGAGCAGGTCGTCGGCGAGGCCGTGGGCGGCCTTGGCGAGGACGTCGGCGGTGGCCGGGGCGACGACGACGAGGTCGGCCTGCTGGCCGATGCGGACGTGCGGGACCTCGTGCACGTCGTCCCAGACCTCGGTGGAGACGGGCTGCCCGGAGAGGGCCGACCAGGTCGGGGCGCCGACGAAGTGGAGCGCGGAGGCGGTGGGCACCACCCGGACCGTGTGGCCGGCCTCGGTGAACCTGCGCAGCAGTTCGCACGCCTTGTAGGCCGCGATGCCGCCGGTGACCCCGAGGACGACCCTGAGTCCGTCCCGTCCGCCGCCCTGCGTCCCGTCCGCTGCCGCCACGTCGTCCGCCACCACGTCTCCTCGCCTGTCGTGTCTCGGCTCCGGGCGCCTTGTCAGGGGCTCCGGGGCCCGGGCCCCGGTGCGGGGGCCGCCTGGCACCCTATGACACACCACGGGCCCGGCAGCAGTGCTGCCGGGCCCGGTGTGCGTGTGCGGAGACGCTGCCGACCAGGTGTTACTGGACGGGGCCCTCGACGGCCTCGGAGGTCAGCAGGCCGGCGTTGATCTCGCGGAGCGCGATCGACAGGGGCTTCTCGTGCACGTGGGTGTCCACCAGCGGACCGACGTACTCCAGCAGGCCCTCGCCGAGCTGCGAGTAGTAGGCGTTGATCTGACGGGCGCGCTTGGCCGCGTAGATCACGAGGCTGTACTTGGAGTCCGTGGCCTCAAGCAGCTCGTCGATCGGCGGGTTGATGATGCCCTCGGGCGTGGTGATGGGAGAGGACACTCTCTAGCCTTCCGAAGAAACTTCTGGGGGACTGCCCGCCGTCGCGGTCCGGTCTCCGGCGCGGCCCGCGGGGCGGGTGCCGGGATTAGGGGCCTCACCGACGGTGGGGCAGGGGATCACAATGAATCACACGATGGATCAGAGAATCTCCATCAAGGCTAGCAGCTCGACTGCCACCGCCTCGACGGAGGTGTTGACCAGAGTGGTGTCGAACTCCGCCTCGGCGGCCAGTTCGATCCTGGCGGCCGCCAGACGGCGCTCGATCACCTCGGCCGACTCGGTGCCGCGCCCGGTGAGGCGGCGGACCAGCTCCTCCCAGCTCGGCGGGGCGAGGAAGACCAGCTGCGCGTCGGCCATCGACTCCTTGACCTGCCGGGCGCCCTGGAGGTCGATCTCCAGCAGGACCGGCTCACCGGCCTCCAGGCGGTCCTGCACGGCGCGCCGGGGCGTGCCGTAGCGGTTGCCGGCGAACTCGGCCCATTCGAGCAGCTCGCCGTTGGCGATCAGCTTGTCGAACTCCTCGTCGGAGACGAAGAAGTACTGGACTCCGTGCTTCTCGCCGGGCCGGGGCTTGCGCGTGGTGGCGGAGACCGAGAGCCAGACCTCGGGGTGCTCCTTGCGCATATGAGCGACGACCGTGCTCTTGCCGACCCCGGAGGGGCCGGAGAGCACGGTCAGTCGCGGACGTGCGTCCGGGGGTACGGGGGAGGTCCCCCGGGGTGTTGCTGCCATGGGGCGATTATTCCAGCTTCCCGGCCCGGACCGGAAAGCAGGCTCGCGTCAGGCCGGGGAGCCCCCGAACTCCCGCTCCAGGGAGGCGATCTGGTTGGAGCCGAGACCCCGCACGCGGCGGCTCTCGGAGATGCCGAGCCGCTCCATGATCTGCTTGGCCCGGACCTTGCCCACGCCCGGGAGCGATTCGAGGAGGGCGGAGACCTTCATCTTGCCGATGACGTCGTTCTCCTGGCCCTGCTTGATGACCTCGTGCAGCGAGGCGCCGGAGTGCTTGAGTCGATTCTTGACCTCGGCCCGCTCCCGGCGAGCCGCGGCGGCCTTTTCGAGCGCGGCTGCGCGCTGTTCAGGGGTAAGGGGCGGAAGAGCCACGCCTACGTCACCTCGGATGTCGAACTGTCGGATACGAATCCGGCGCAGGACCGATCGGTCCCCCACCGGGGCTGAACGGAGCAACGCGCTTGCTCCGTCGCTCTCGGTGGAGACTAGCGGCCATGGCGTCCCGAGTCAGCGAGAACAGTCGAAAAGTCCTGGTCAGGATCGTCAAGCGGTCCCAGGTATGCGACATTCACGACATAAGGGCCGAGATTTTCGGGGTGAAGGGCGCCGTGTCGCGTCGACAACGCGTCAACAGGGCGCCGACGCGCCTCCTCCACAAGGATGCGGAACCGCCGCGAGGGCCCTTCACCACGGAGATTTTGGTTGAACATTGCAGTTCCGGGGCCGGGACGGGGCAGCCCTGCCGCCCCATCCGGACGCCCGGACGCACGCGGCTCACGCCACCGCGGCCCGGATCTCGTCGGCGAACCGCTCGGCGGCACCGCGCAGCGCGGCGACGTCGGGCCCGTGGCGCAGGACGCCACGGCTGACGTTGGGCACCACGAGGTGGGCGGCGGGCCCGAAGACCTTCGGGAGATCGGCCGCCGTCGCCCCCTGCGCCCCGATGCCCGGGGCCAGCAGCGGCCCGCCGATCTCCAGGTCGTACGAGGAGAGGTCGCCCAGGGTCGCGCCGACCACCGCGCCGAAGGAGCCCATCGGGGCGGCGCCCTCGTTGTCGCGGGCGAGGCGGGCCAGCATCGTGGCGCCGACGGTACGGCCGTCGGGGCGCACCGCGTGCTGGACCTCGGCGCCCTCCGGGTTGGAGGTGAGGGCGAGCACGAAGAGGCCGCTGCCGCTCTCGCGGGCCAGTTCCACGGCCGGGGCGAGCGAGCCGTAGCCGAGGTAGGGCGAGACGGTGAGGGCGTCGCTGAAGAGGGGGGCGCCGGGGCTCAGGTAGGTCTGGGCGTAGGCGGTCATGGTGGAGCCGATGTCGCCGCGCTTGGCGTCCATGATCACCAGGGTCCCGGCGTCCCGCAGCTCGGCGACGGCGCCTTCGAGGACGGCCAGCCCCCGCGAGCCGAACCGCTCGAAGAAGGCGCTCTGCGGCTTCACCGAGGCGACGTGCCCGGCGAGCGCGTCGACACTCGCCCGGGTGAACGCGGTCAGCCCCGCGACGTCGTCCCCGAGCCCCCAGTCGGCGAGGAGCGAGGGGTGCGGGTCGATGCCGACGCAGAGCGGCCCGTACGTGTCCATGGCGCGGCGCAGCCGGGCGCCGAAGGGGACGGGGGCGGCGGGCGGGGTCGTCGTCATGCGGCGGCGTCCTTCCGGGTGTCGGCGCCGACGGCCTCGGCGAGGGTGGGGTAGGGGCTGTCGGCGAGGAGCCGGGCCAGGCCCCGGTGGACGGCGCGGGCGTAGCCGGGGCCGGTGTAGATGAAGGCGCTGTAGCCCTGGACCAGGGTGGCCCCGGCGAGGATGCGCCGCCAGGCGTCCTCGGCCGTCTCCACGCCGCCGACGCCGACCAGGGTGAGGCGGTCGCCGACGCGGGCGTACAGGCGGCGCAGGACCTCCAGGGAGCGGGCCTTCAGGGGGGCGCCGGAGAGGCCGCCGGTCTCGGCGACCAGGGCCGGGTCGGCGGTGAGGCCGAGGCCCTCGCGGGCGATGGTGGTGTTGGTGGCGATGATGCCGTCCAGGCCGAGTTCGACGGCGAGGTCGGCGACGGCGTCGATGTCCTCGTCGGCGAGGTCGGGGGCGATCTTGACCAGCAGCGGGACGCGGCGGCCGGGGACCGAGCGGTCGGCGGCCTCGCGGACGGCGGTGAGCAGCGGGCGCAGGTGGCCGACGGCCTGGAGGTCGCGCAGCCCCGGGGTGTTGGGCGAGGAGACGTTGACGACGAGGTAGTCGGCGTGGGCGGCGAGCCGCTCGGTGGAGGTGACGTAGTCGGCGACGGCCTCGGCCTCGGGGACGGCCTTGGTCTTGCCGATGTTGACGCCGACAGTGGTACGGAAGACGGGACGGCGCCCGGTGAGGCGGGCGGCGACGGCGGCGGAGCCCTCGTTGTTGAAGCCCATGCGGTTGATCAGCGCGCGGTCCCCGACCAGGCGGAAGAGGCGCTTCGGCGGGTTGCCGGGCTGGGCCTGGCCGGTGACGGTGCCGATCTCGACGTGGTCGAAGCCGAGCATGGCCATGCCGTCGATGCCGACCGCGTTCTTGTCGAAGCCGGCGGCGAGGCCGAAGGGGCCGTGCATGCGCAGGCCGAGCGCCTCGGTCCGCAGCTCCTTGTGGCGGGGGGCGAAGTACGCGGCGACGAACGTCCGCACCACCGGGACGCGGGCGGCGAGCCTGATCCAGCGGAAGGCGAGGTGGTGGGCGCGTTCGGCGTCCAGGCGCCGGAAGAACAGGCGGAAGAAGAGCGGGTACATGCGGGACGTCCTCGTCGGGGGCGGGGCGGGGGCCTCATGAAGAGGGGGACACCGTTTCCGGTGTCCCCCTCGGGGCGGTCAGCGGGCGGCGGTGAGCCGCTCGGCGTGTTCCTGGAGGGAACGGACGCCGACGTCGCCGTGGTGCAGGGCGTCGATGCCCTGGACGGCGGCGGCCAGCGCCTGGACCGTGGTCAGGCAGGGCACCGCCCGGGCGACCGCCGCGGTGCGGATGTCGTACCCGTCGAGGCGGCCGCCGGTGCCGTACGGGGTGTTGACGATGAGGTCGACCTCGCCGTCGTGGATCAGCTGGACGATGGTCTTCTCGCCGTTCGGGCCCTCGCCCTCGGACTGCTTGCGGACCACGGTGGCCTTGATGCCGTTGCGGCCGAGCACCTCGGCGGTGCCGGAGGTGGCGAGCAGTTCGAAGCCGTGGGCGACCAGTTCCCGGGCGGGGAAGATCATCGACCGCTTGTCCCGGTTGGCGACCGAGATGAAGGCGCGGCCCTTGGTGGGCAGCGGGCCGTACGCGCCGGCCTGGGACTTGGCGTAGGCGGTGCCGAAGACCGCGTCGATGCCCATGACCTCGCCGGTGGAGCGCATCTCCGGGCCGAGGACGGTGTCCACGCCGCGGCCGTGGATGTCGCGGAAGCGGCTCCACGGCATGACGGCCTCCTTGACGGAGATCGGCGCGTCGGCCGGCAGGGTGCCGCCGTCGCCGGCGGCCGGGAGCAGCCCCTCGGCGCGCAGCTCGGCGACGGTGGCGCCGAGCGAGATGCGGGCCGCGGCCTTGGCCAGCGGCACCGCCGTGGCCTTCGAGGTGAAGGGCACGGTCCGCGAGGCGCGCGGGTTGGCCTCCAGGACGTAGAGGATGTCCCCGGAGAGGGCGAACTGGATGTTGATCAGTCCGCGCACCCCGACGCCCCGGGCGATGGCCTCGGTGGAGGCGCGCAGCCGCTTGATGTCGTAGCCGCCGAGGGTGATCGGGGGCAGGGCGCACGCCGAGTCGCCGGAGTGGATGCCGGCCTCCTCGATGTGCTCCATGACGCCGCCGAGGTACAGCTCGGTGCCGTCGTAGAGGGCGTCGACGTCGATCTCGATGGCGTCGTCGAGGAAGCGGTCGACCAGGACCGGCCGCGAGGGGCTGATCTCGGTGGACTCCTCGATGTACGCGGAGAGCCGGGCCTCGTCGTAGACGATCTCCATGCCGCGGCCGCCGAGGACGTAGCTCGGGCGGACCAGGACGGGGTAGCCGATCTCGTCGGCGATCGCCTTGGCCTCGTCGAAGGTGGTGGCGGTGCCGTGCTTGGGGGCGGGCAGCCCGGCCTCGGCGAGGACCCGGCCGAAGGCGCCGCGGTCCTCGGCGGCGTGGATCGCCTCCGGCGGGGTGCCGACGACGGGCACGCCGTTGTCCTTGAGGGCCTGGGCGAGACCGAGCGGGGTCTGGCCGCCGAGCTGGACGATGACGCCCGCGACGGGGCCGGCCTGCTCCTCCGCGTGGACGATCTCCAGGACGTCCTCCAGGGTGAGCGGCTCGAAGTAGAGCCGGTCGGAGGTGTCGTAGTCGGTGGAGACGGTCTCCGGGTTGCAGTTGACCATGACGGTCTCGTACCCGGCGTCGGAGAGCGCGAAGGAGGCGTGGACGCAGGAGTAGTCGAACTCGATGCCCTGGCCGATGCGGTTCGGGCCGGAGCCCAGGATGATCACCGCGGGCTTCTCTCGCGGGGCGACCTCGCTCTCCTCGTCGTAGGAGGAGTAGAAGTACGGGGTCCTCGCGGCGAACTCGGCGGCGCAGGTGTCGACCGTCTTGTAGACCGGGCGGACGCCGAGGGCGTGCCGGACCTCGCGGACGACGTCCTCGCGCAGGCCGCGCAGGGCGGCGATCTGGCTGTCGGAGAAGCCGTGACGCTTGGCGTGGGCGAGCAGCTCGGGGGTGAGCTCGCGGGCCCCGGCCAGTTCGTCGGCGGTCTCCTTGATCAGGAAGAGCTGGTCGGTGAACCAGGGGTCGATCTTCGTCGCGGCGAAGACCTCCTCCTGGGTGGCACCGGCCCGGATCGCCTCCATGACGGTGTTGATGCGGCCGTCGGTGGGGCGGACCGCCTCGCGCAGCAGCGCGTCCTTGTCGCCGGTCGGGCCGGTGAAGGCGAACTGGCTGCCCTTCTTCTCCAGCGAGCGGAGCGCCTTCTGGAGCGCCTCGGTGAAGTTCCGGCCGATCGCCATGGCCTCGCCCACCGACTTCATGGTGGTGGTGAGGGTGGAGTCGGCGGAGGGGAACTTCTCGAAGGCGAAGCGGGGGGCCTTGACCACGACGTAGTCGAGCGTCGGTTCGAAGGAGGCCGGGGTCTGCTCGGTGATGTCGTTGGGAATCTCGTCGAGGGTGTAGCCGACGGCGAGCTTGGCGGCGATCTTGGCGATCGGGAAGCCGGTCGCCTTGGAGGCGAGCGCCGAGGAGCGGGAGACGCGCGGGTTCATCTCGATGACGATGATCCGGCCGTCCGCGGGGTTGACCGCGAACTGGATGTTGCAGCCGCCGGTGTCGACGCCGACCTCGCGGATGATCGCGATGCCGATGTCCCGCAGCCGCTGGTACTCGCGGTCGGTGAGGGTCATGGCGGGGGCGACGGTGATGGAGTCGCCGGTGTGCACGCCCATCGGGTCGAAGTTCTCGATGGAGCAGACGACCACGACGTTGTCGTTGCGGTCGCGCATCAGCTCCAGCTCGTACTCCTTCCACCCCAGGATCGATTCTTCGAGGAGCACCTCGGTGGTGGGCGAGAGGGTCAGGCCCTGGCCGGCGATACGGCGCAGCTCCTCCTCGTCGTGGGCGAAGCCGGAGCCGGCGCCGCCCATGGTGAAGGAGGGGCGGACGACGACCGGGTAACCGCCCAGCTCCTCGACGCCGGCCAGGACGTCGTCCATGGAGTGGCAGATGACCGAGCGGGCGGACTCGCCGTGGCCGATCTTCTCGCGGACGGCCTCGACGACGCCCTTGAAGAGGTCGCGGTCCTCCCCCTTGTTGATCGCCTCGACGTTGGCGCCGATCAGCTCGACGCCGTACTTGTCGAGGATGCCGGCGCCGTGCAGGGAGATCGCGGTGTTGAGCGCGGTCTGGCCGCCGAGGGTGGGCAGGAGGGCGTCGGGGCGCTCCTTGGCGATGATCTTCTCGACGTACTCGGGGGTGATCGGCTCGACGTAGGTGGCGTCGGCGATCTCCGGGTCGGTCATGATCGTCGCCGGGTTGGAGTTGACCAGGATGACGCGCAGGCCCTCGGCCTTGAGCACGCGGCAGGCCTGGGTGCCGGAGTAGTCGAACTCGGCGGCCTGGCCGATGACGATCGGGCCGGAGCCGATGACCAGGACGGACTGGATATCGGAGCGCTTAGGCACGCTGGCCCTCCATCAGGGTGACGAAACGGTCGAAGAGGTAGGCGGCGTCGTGCGGGCCGGCCGCTGCTTCGGGGTGGTACTGGACGGAGAAGGCGGGCCGGTCGAGCAGGCGCAGGCCCTCCACCACGTTGTCGTTGAGGCAGACGTGGGAGACCTCGGCGCGGCCGTAGGGGGTCTCGGAGACCTTGTCGAGGGGCGCGTCGACGGCGAAGCCGTGGTTGTGCGCGGTGACCTCGACCTTGCCGGTGGAGCGGTCCTGGACGGGCTGGTTGATGCCCCGGTGGCCGTACTTCAGCTTGAAGGTGCCGAAGCCGAGGGCGCGGCCGAGGATCTGGTTGCCGAAGCAGATGCCGAAGAGCGGGGTGCCGCGCTCCAGGACGGCGCGCATCAGCGCGACCGGGTGGCCGGCGGTGGCGGGGTCGCCGGGGCCGTTGGAGAAGAAGACACCGTCGGGCTTGACGGCCCAGATGTCCTCGGCGGTGGCGGTGGCCGGCAGCACGTGCACCTCGATGCCGCGCTCGGCCATCCGGTGCGGGGTCATCCCCTTGATGCCGAGGTCGACGGCGGCGACGGTGAACTTCTTCTCGCCGATCGCCGGGACCACGTACGCCTGCTCGGTGGCGACCTCGGCGGAGAGGTCGGCGCCCTTCATCTCGGGGGCCTGGCGGACCCGCTCCAGGAGGGCTGCCTCGTCGGCGAGCTGCTCGCCGGAGAAGATGCCGACGCGCATGGCGCCGCGCTCGCGCAGGTGGCGGGTGAGGGCGCGGGTGTCGACGCCGGAGATGCCGACGACGCCCTGCCGCTCCAGCTCCTCGTCGAGGGAGCGCTGGGAGCGCCAGTTGGAGGCGCGGCGGGCGGGGTCGCGGACGACGTAGCCCGACACCCAGATCTTGCGGGACTCGGGGTCCTCGTCGTTGACGCCGGTGTTGCCGACGTGCGGGGCCGTCATGACGACGACCTGGCGGTGGTAGGAGGGGTCGGTCAGGGTCTCCTGGTAGCCGGTCATGCCGGTGGAGAACACCGCCTCACCGAAGGTCTCCCCCACGGCCCCGTAGGCGCGGCCGCGGAAGGTGCGGCCGTCCTCCAGGACGAGTACGGCGGGAGCCTGGCCGGCTCCCCGGGTGGAGGTCGTCATCGTGCGGTGCCTTCCGTCGTGCGGTCGTGGTGCGGGTGGGGGGCGGCGGACGCGGCGGCGGCGTCCTCGGCCTCCAGGGTGCCGAGGGCCTTGACCCAGGCGGGGTGCTCGGCGGCCCGGTCGGAGCGGAAGCCGGAGTCGATCACCCGGTCCCCGTGGGCCCAGGTGACGACCAGCAGGCCGCCCTCGGGCAGGACCTTGCCGGCGATGCCCTTGTCGAGGCGGGCGCCGAGGATGGCCTCGGCGGGGACGAAGAAGCCGGCGGCGCCGGGGCGGACCACGTCGAGCCCCTCGGGGTGGAGGGTCAGCTCGGCGCGGCTGCGGGTGCCCAGGCCCCGGGCGACGATCCGGTCCAGCCACTGCCCCGCGGTGGTGGAGCCGTGGTAGCGCCCGGTCAGGGTGAGGGTGGCCGGGGCGAGGCCCTCGGGGGTGGTGGGCAGCTCGGGCAGGCCGGACTGGAGGGTGCCGCGCCACTTCCAGCCTTCGCGCATCAGCCAGTAGACGAGGGCGACGAAGAGGGCGAGGCCGACGACCCAGCCGATGCGCGCGGCCCAGTCCGTCACCTCCGCCGACTTCTGCTCGGCGGCCAGAGTCATCAGTACAGGTGTCACGCCAGCTTCCCGTCCACTACCGTTGCCCGGCCCCGCAGGAAGGTGTGGGTGACGCGTCCCGGCAGCTCACGGCCCTCGTAGGGGGTGTTGCGGCTGCGGGAGGCGAAGCCCGCGGGGTCCACGTCTCCACGGTAAGCCGGATCGACCAGCGTGAGGTTGGCGGGCTCCCCCTCGGCGACCGGGCGGCCCTGCCCGGCGATGCCGGAGATGGCGGCCGGGCGGAAGGACATCCGGTCGGCGACGCCGGCCCAGTCGAGCAGCCCGGTGTCGACCATCGTCTGCTGGACCACGGAGAGCGCCGTCTCCAGGCCGACCATGCCCATGGCCGCGGCGGGCCACTCGCAGTCCTTGTCCTCGTGGGGGTGCGGGGCGTGGTCGGTGGCGACGCAGTCGATGGTGCCGTCGGCCAGGGCCGCGCGCAGCGCCCGTACGTCGGCCTCGGTGCGCAGCGGCGGGTTGACCTTGTAGACCGGGTTGTAGGTGCGCACCAGCTCGTCGGTGAGGAGCAGGTGGTGCGGGGTGACCTCGGCGGTGACGTTCCACCCCTTGGACTTGGCCCAGCGGACGATCTCCACGGAGCCGGCGGTGGAGAGGTGGCAGATGTGCACGCGCGAGCCGACGTGCGCGGCGAGCAGCACGTCCCGGGCGATGATCGACTCCTCGGCGACGGCGGGCCAGCCGCCGAGACCGAGTTCGGCGGAGACGACGCCCTCGTTCATCTGGGCGCCCTCGGTGAGCCGGGGCTCCTGCGCGTGCTGGGCGACGACGCCGTCGAACGCCTTCACGTACTCCAGGGCGCGGCGCATGATCACCGCGTCGTCGACGCACTTGCCGTCGTCGGAGAAGACCCGGACGTTCGCCGCCGAGTCGTGCATGGCGCCCAGCTCGGCGAGGTGCTTGCCCTCCAGGCCGACGGTGACGGCGCCGATGGGCTGCACGTCGCAGTAGCCGGACTCCTTGCCGAGCCGCCAGACCTGCTCGACCACGCCGGCGGTGTCGGCGACGGGGAAGGTGTTGGCCATGGCGTGCACGGCGGTGTAGCCGCCGGCGGCGGCGGCGCGGGTGCCGGTGAGGACGGTCTCGGAGTCCTCGCGGCCGGGCTCACGCAGGTGGGTGTGGAGGTCGACCAGGCCGGGGAGGAGGACCAGGCCCTCGGCCTCGATCACCTGGGCGCCCTCGGCGTCGAGGCCGGTGCCGACGGCGGCCACGGTCTCCCCGTCGATGAGGACGTCCTGCGGTTCGCCGCCGAGCAGGCGCGCCCCGCGGATCAGCGTCTTGGTGTGGGCGGTCATGATGCGTGGTTCTCCTCGGAGGCGGGGGCGGGGCGGTTCTGGGCGACGGCGGGCTCGTTCCCGCCCAGCAGCAGGTAGAGGACGGCCATCCGCACGGAGACGCCGTTGGTGACCTGCTCGACGACGGTGCAGCGCGGCGAGTCGGCGACCTCGGCGGTGATCTCCATGCCGCGGACCATCGGGCCGGGGTGCATGACGATGGCGTGGGCGGGCATCTTCGCCATCCGCTCCCCGTCGAGCCCGTACCGGCGGGCGTACTCGCGCTCGGTCGGGAAGTACGCGGCGTTCATCCGCTCGCGCTGTACCCGGAGCATCATCACGGCGTCGGAGCGGTCGAGCACCTGGTCGAGGCTGTACGAGACCTCGCAGGGCCAGTTCTCGACGCCGACCGGCACCAGGGTGGGCGGGGCGACGAGGGTGACGTGGGCGCCGAGGGTGTGCAGCAGGTCGACGTTGGAGCGGGCGACGCGGCTGTGCAGGATGTCGCCGACGATGGTGACCCGGCGGCCGGCCAGGTCCTGGCCGAGGCCGGCGTCGGGCCCGACCAGGCGGCGGCGGAGCGTGAAGGCGTCCAGCAGGGCCTGAGTGGGGTGCTGGTGGGTGCCGTCGCCGGCGTTGATGACGGCGGCGTCGATCCAGCCGGAGGTGGCGAGCCGGAAGGGCGCGCCGGAGGCGCCGTGCCGGATGACGACGGCGTCGACGCCCATCGCCTCCAGGGTCTGGGCGGTGTCCTTGAGCGACTCGCCCTTGGAGACCGAGGACCCCTTGGCGGTGAAGTTGATGACGTCGGCGGAGAGGCGCTTCTCGGCGGCCTCGAAGGAGATCCGGGTCCGCGTCGAGTCCTCGAAGAAGAGGTTGACGACGGTCCGGCCGCGCAGGGTGGGCAGTTTCTTGATCGGCCGGTCGGCTACCCGGGCCATCTCCTCGGCGGTGTCGAGGATGAGGACGGCGTCGTCGCGGGTGAGGTCGGCGGCCGAGATGAGGTGGCGCATCATCGGTGGGCTCCGTGCGTTCGGGAGGTTTCGGGCATGCGGGGACACCCTGGTCCGGCGGCCGGCCCGCGCGGGGCGCGGACGGCGACGGGACCGCGGTGGGGTGCTACTTGCCGCCTGCCGGGGCGGGGTCGGAGGGCCCGGCGCCGAGCAGCACGGCGTCGCGGCCGTCCTCCTCGGAGAGCTGGACCTTGACCGTCTCCCGCAGCGACGTGGGGAGGTTCTTGCCGACGTAGTCGGCGCGGATCGGCAGCTCGCGGTGGCCGCGGTCGACGAGGACGGCGAGCTGCACGGCGCGGGGCCGGCCGATGTCACCGAGGGCGTCGAGGGCGGCGCGGATGGTGCGGCCGGAGAAGAGCACGTCGTCGACGAGGACGACGAGGCGTCCGTCGATCCCGTCGGCGGGGATCTCGGTGCGGCCGATGGCGCGCGCGGGCTTCAGCCGCAGGTCGTCGCGGTACATGGTGATGTCCAGCGAGCCGGCCGGGACGGGGCGCGAGGTGATCTCGGCGAGCTTGGCCGCCAGCCGCCCGGCGAGATGGACGCCGCGGGTGGGGATGCCGAGCAGGACCACGTCGTCGGCGCCCTTGGCGCGTTCGACGATCTCGTGGGCGATGCGGGTGAGGACCCGGCCGATGTCGGGGCCTTCGAGAACGGGGCGGGCTTCGCGCGGCCCGGTGTTCTCCGGGGTGGTGGCGTTCACGGGGAACGGACCTCCTTCTCCGCCTCACAGGACGGTTCTTAAAGGACGTCGGGATGTGCGTCGTCCACCGTACCAGCGACCGGGAGATGCCTGGTCACCCCCCTGGCCCCCGCCCGGCCCAACGGGCACCGACGGGTCCGCGGGGCCCCGGGGACCCGCCCTCCTACGGGCCGGGGCGCCCCGGGACCGGCCCGCGGCCGCCCCGGGACCACCGTTCGGCTTGACGCAGCCAAGTAACGCTGCGTAACCTCACAGTGAGTTACCAGTCTTCGTCCGGGGAGCCACATGTCCAGCGAATACGCAAAACAGCTCGGGGCCAAGCTCCGCGCCATCCGCACGCAGCAGGGCCTTTCCCTCCACGGCGTCGAGGAGAAGTCCCAGGGCCGCTGGAAGGCGGTCGTGGTCGGTTCGTACGAGCGCGGGGACCGCGCCGTCACCGTGCAGCGGCTCGCCGAGCTCGCGGACTTCTACGGCGTCCCCGTGCAGGAGCTGCTGCCGGGCACGACCCCCGGCGGCGCCGCCGAGCCCCCGCCGAAGCTCGTCCTCCAGCTGGAGCGCCTGGCCAACGTCCCGCCGGAGAAGGCGGGCCCCCTCCAGCGGTACGCGGCCACCATCCAGTCGCAGCGCGGGGACTACAACGGCAAGGTCCTCTCCATCCGCCAGGACGACCTGCGCACCCTCGCGGTCATCTACGACCAGTCGCCCTCGGTCCTCACCGAGCAGCTGATCAGCTGGGGCGTCCTCGACTCCGACGCGCGTCGCGCCGTCGCCCACGAGGACAGCTGACCCGCGCCACGGCAGCCGAGCGCCACGCCTGAGGGCGGTCCCGGAGCTTTCCGGGGCCGCCCTCAGGCGCGTCCGGGGCCGGCTGCGAGCCCCGGCACGACGAGAGCCCGCAGCCGTGACGGCTGCGGGCTCTCGCGGTGTGCGGGTGGATCAGGCGCGGCGCAGACCCGGCTTCAGCTCCTTGAAGCGGGCGAGCAGGCCGTTGACGAAGGCCGGGGAGTCGTCCGTGGAGAACTCCTTGGCCAGCTGGACGGCCTCGTCCAGCACGACCGCGTCCGGGGTGGTGTCGACCCAGATCAGCTCGTAGGCGCCGAGCCGCAGGATGTTGCGGTCGACGACGGGCATCCGGTCGAGGGTCCAGTCGACGGCGTACTGCGCGATGAGCTCGTCGATGCGCCGCTCGTGCTCGGCGTACCCCTCGACGAGTTCCATCGTGTACTCGCTGACCGGCGGCTGCCGGGTGTCGGAGCGGGCGTGCCGAATCCAGTCGGCGAGGACGGTCAGCACGTCGGTGGAGCGCTGATCGGCCTCGAAGAGGATCTGGAAGGCGCGCTTGCGGGCCGTATTGCGAGCAGCCACGGCTAGCTGTTCACCCGGCCGAGGTAGTCGCTCGTACGGGTGTCGACCTTGATCTTTTCACCGGTGGTGATGAAGAGCGGGACGTTGATCTGGTGGCCCGTCTCCAGGATGGCCGGCTTGGTGCCGCCGGTGGAGCGGTCGCCCTGGACGCCCGGCTCGGTCTCCTTGATGACCAGCTCGACGGCGGCCGGCAGCTCCACGAAGAGCACCTCGCCCTCGTGCTGGGCGACGGTCGCCTCGAAGCCCTCGATGAGGAAGTTGGCGGCGTCACCGACGGCCTTGCGGTCGACGTGCAGCTGGTCGTACGTCTCCATGTCCATGAAGACGAAGTAGTCGCCGTCCATGTACGAGAACTGCATGTCGCGCTTGTCGACAGTGGCCGTCTCGACCTTGACGCCGGCGTTGAAGGTCTTGTCGACGACCTTTCCGGACAGCACGTTCTTCAGCTTGGTGCGCACGAAGGCAGGGCCCTTGCCGGGCTTGACGTGCTGGAACTCGACTACGGACCAGAGCTGGCCCCCGTCGAGCTTGAGCACCATGCCGTTCTTGAGGTCGTTCGTGGAAGCCACGTTTGCGGAATCTCCTGGACGAATGGGTGTCTCCCCCCTGACCTCGCGGTCAGCGGGGAGCTGGTGGGACCTCGGGTGCGCGCACAGGCCGGGGCTAGAGCGCGAGCAGCTCCTTGGTCGTGATCGTGAGTAGCTCGGGTCCGCCGTCCGCCTCGGGGCGCACGACGAGCGTGTCGTCGATCCGGACTCCGCCCCGGCCCGGGAGGTGGACTCCCGGTTCGACGGTGACCGGCACACGAGCGTCCAGTTTACCCATGGCCGCCGGGGCGATCTGCGGGTCCTCCACGTTTTCCAGGCCGACCCCGTGCCCGGTGACGGGGGCGAGACCCTCGGTGTACCCCGCACCGGTGAGCACCTGGCGGGCGGCCCGGTCGACGTCGCGGCAGGCCGCACCGGGTGCGAGCGCCTCCCGGCCGGCCCGCTGGGCGGCGAAGACCAGGTCGTACAGTTCCACCTGCCAGTCGGCCGGGGTGGTGCCGATGACGAAGGTCCGGCCGATCGCGCAGCGGTAGCCGCGGTAGACGGCGCCGAGGCTGACGGTGAGGAAGTCGCCCTCCTCGACCCGGCGGTCGGTGGGCTGGTGGCGGGCGAGGCCCGCGTTGGGCCCGGTCCCCACCGAGCTGGCGAAGGCCGGTCCGTCGGCGCCGTGGTCGATGAGGCGGCGCTCCAGCTCCAGGGCGAGGTGCCGCTCCGTGCGGCCGACCAGGATCGACTCCAGGAGTTCGCCGAGTGCCTGGTCGGTGATCTCGGCGGCGATCCGCAGGCAGGAGATCTCCTCCTCGTCCTTGACGTACCGCAGCTGCTCGACGGCGCCGCCCAGGTCGGTGAGCGAGAGACCGGGGGCGGCGGAGGCCATCGCCCGGTGCCGGGCCACCGTCAGGTCGTGCTCCTCGACCGCGACGGGGCGCCGGTCCTGGCGCAGCGCGAGGGTGGCGGCGGCGACCGCCGGGTCGGCGCCGGGGCCGTCCAGGAGCTGGAGCCTGAGCGCCTCGTCGGGCCTGCCCTCCTCGGGCCGCGCGCCGGGCGGTACGGCGCAGAGCAGCACGTCGGCGCCGGGATCGTGGACGCCGAGCAGCAGGGCGGCCCGTTCGGGGGCGGTGCCGGTCAGGTAGCGGATGTTGGCCGGGCGGGAGACCACGGCGGCGGCGTCTCCGGCCGCCGCGCAGCGCTCCCGCAGCCGCTGCCTGCGGGCTTGGTACACGTCGTACGCGTGCGGGGCCTCGGACATGTTCCGAGCCTACGAGCGGCTCGGCGCACCGGCCGGTTCAGCGCGTCCGACCGGGCACCGGGGTGCTCAGTGCGGGGCCCGGGCACCCCCGCCGGGTCACCACTGGGGCGGGCTGGCGATGGCGCGGGCGAGGACGTCGTCGAGGGCCCGGGCGGTCTGTGCGGCGTCGAGGTGCGAGTTGTCGATGATCGGCAGCCCGGAGCCGTACCAGCCGGCCATCCGGCCGTGGATGCGGGCCACCTCCTCGTCGGAGAGGCGGCGGTTGCCGTGGCGCTGGGAGTTGCGCTCCAGGACGATCTCCAGCCCGGGGAGCAGGACCACGGGGAGCAGCCCGGGGCCGACGTGGCGCTTCCAGCCGCCGAGGCCGATCACCGGCCGGTCGGGGAAGACGGCGTCGTCGAGGATGCAGGAGATGCCGTTGGCGAGGAAGTTGCGGGCGGAGAAGCCGCAGGTGCGGCGGGCGAGGCGGTACTGGGCCTCGGAGTGGTCGTTCCACCCGGCCTGGGGGTCGGCGAAGCCGGAGCGGACCCATTCGCGGACGTCGTCCAGGCTGATGTGGGCGGTGGGCACGCGGCGTTGTTCGGCCCAGAGCCGGGCGACGGTGGTCTTCCCCGCTCCGGCCGGGCCTATCAGCAGCACCGCGAGGGTGGTGCTGCCGGTGTCGGCCTGTCCGGCGCCGGGCGGGGGGCTCGGCATCGCCACCGGGCCACCGGGCGGCAGCTGCACGTGGCCGGTGCCCTCCGGCGGGACCGAGGCCGGGGGGACGGGCAGGGTCGGGCCGCCCTGGGCGGGGTGCGGGGTGCGGCCGGAGGGCACGTTCCCGACGAAGCCCGGAGGCTGGGCGGGGTGCGGCGGCTGGGGCGGCGGCGCGGGGTGCGGGGGCTGGGCGGGCGGCGTGGACTGGGGCCAGTCGGCACTGGCCGCGGCCTGCTGGTGGTAAGGCGGCAGCGGAGGCCCCCCTGCGTGCTGCATCCGGTGCCACTCCGTCTCGTTGGGCAACTGGCGTGGGGCGCGCGGCGCCTGGGGGAAGCCCCCGGCCGCCGGTGCGCTACCGAACGGTACCGTCCCCGCCGGGTGTTGTGTGAACGAGCGGGCAGGTCACGGCGTGCCCGGCGGCGGACGGAAGGCTCCGCCGCGCCGCCGGTCACCCCGGGGTCAGTCCGCGACCTCGCCGTAGGCGCCCAGCATGACGGCCGGGTCGGGGCCCTCCAGGACCGTGGGGCGGGCCAGGCCGTCCAGGACGATGAAGCGCAGCGTGTCACCGCGGGACTTCTTGTCGACCTTCATGTTCTCGACCAGCTTGGGCCACTGGTCGTAGCGGTAGGTCAGAGGCAGGCCGACCGCCTCCAGGACGGTGCGGTGCCGGTCGGCGGTGGCGTCGTCGAGCCGTCCGGCGAGGCGGCCCAGCTCCGCGGCGTAGAGCATGCCGACGGCGACGGCGGCGCCGTGCCGCCACTCGTACCGCTCGTTCTTCTCGATGGCGTGGCCCAGGGTGTGGCCGTAGTTGAGGATCTCGCGGCGGCCGGACTCCTTGAGGTCCTCGGAGACCACCTCGGCCTTGACCCGGATGGAGCGCTCGATGAGTTCGGCGGTGTGCGGCCCGGCGGGGGTGCGGGCGGCGGCCGGGTCGGCCTCGATGAGGTCGAGGATGACCGGGTCGGCGATGAAGCCGGCCTTGATGATCTCGGCGAGGCCGCTGACGTAGTCGTGGACCGGCAGCGACTCCAGCGCGGCCAGGTCGCAGAGGACCCCGGCCGGCGGGTGGAAGGCGCCGACGAGGTTCTTGCCCTCGGCGGTGTTGATGCCGGTCTTGCCGCCGACGGCCGCGTCGACCATGGCCAGCACGGTGGTGGGGACGGCGACCCAGCGCACCCCGCGCAGCCAGCTCGCGGCGACGAAGCCGGCGAGGTCGGTGGTGGCGCCGCCGCCGACGCCGACGATGACGTCGGTGCGGGTGAAGCCGGACTGGCCGAGCGCCTTCCAGCAGTAGGCGGCGACCTCGGCGGTCTTGGCCTCCTCGGCGTTGGGCACCTGGACGGCGATGGCCTCGTACCCCTGGTCGGCGAGGTCGGCGCGGAGCGCCTCCCCGGTCTCGGCCAGTGCCTCGGGGTGGATGACGGCGACCCGGCGGGCCTGTTCGCCGATGAGGCCGGGCAGCTCACCGAGGAGCTGGCGGCCGATCAGTACCTCGTACGGGTCGGTGCCTGCGGTGGCGCCGACCGGGATACGCAGGGTCATGCGTGCTTCAACTCCAGTGCGTCGAGGACCGCTTCGGCGACCTCTTCGGGGGTGCGGTGGTCGGTGGCGACCTCGGCGCGGGCGACCTCGGTGTAGAGGTGGCGGCGGGCCTCCATCAGCTCGCGCCACTGCCGGCGCGGGTTGACGGCGAGCAGCGGCCGGGCGGTGGCCAGGCCGGTGCGCCGTACCGCCTCGTCGACCTGCATCGACAGGTAGACGACCGGCAGGCCGGCGAGCAGCGCCCGGGTCTCCGGGTCGAGGACGGCGCCGCCGCCCAGGGCCAGGACACCGGGGTGGCTCCCGACGGCGGCGGCGACGGCGCGGCGCTCCAGCTCGCGGAAGTGCGGTTCGCCGTCGTCGACGAAGATCTCGGCGATCTCGCGGCCCTCGGCGGCGACGATGTCGGCGTCGGTGTCGCGGTAGGTGTGGCCGAGCCGCTCGGCGAGCAGCGCGCCGACAGTGGACTTGCCGACGCCCATCGGTCCGACGAGGACCAGGCAGGGGCCGGCGCTCACCGGACGGGGAGGTGGTCGAGGTAGCCGGAGACGTTGCGGCGGGTCTCGGCGACGCTGTCGCCGCCGAACTTCTCCGCGACGGCGTCGGCGAGGACGAGGGCGACCATCGCCTCGGCGACGATACCGGCGGCCGGGACGGCGCAGACGTCGGAGCGCTGGTGGTGGGCCTTGGCGGGCTCACCGGTGGCGACGTCGACGGTGCCGAGCGCGCGGGGCACGGTGGCGATGGGCTTCATGGCGGCGCGCACCCGCAGCACCTCGCCGGTGGTCAGGCCGCCCTCGGTGCCGCCGGAGCGGCCCGAGGCGCGGCGGATGCCCTCGTCGGTGACGACGATCTCGTCGTGCGCCTGCGAACCGGGCACCCGGGCCAGGTCGAAGCCGTCGCCGACCTCGACGCCCTTGATCGCCTGGATGCCCATGAGGGCACCGGCCAGCCGCGCGTCGAGCCGCCGGTCCCAGTGGACGTGCGAGCCGAGCCCGACCGGCACGCCATGGGCGACGACCTCGACCACACCGCCGAGGGTGTCGCCGTCCTTGTGGGCCTGGTCGATCTCGGCGACCATCGCGGCGGACGCCTCCGGGTCGAGGCAGCGCACCGGGTCGGCGTCGAGCCGCTCCACGTCGCCCGGGACCGGGAGGGTGCCGTACGGCGCCTTGGCGGCGGCCAGCTCCACGACGTGCGAGACGATCTCGATCCCGGCCGTCTCCTTCAGGTACGAGCGGGCGACGGCGCCGAGCGCGACCCGGGCGGCGGTCTCGCGGGCGGAGGCGCGCTCCAGGATCGGGCGGGCCTCGTCGAAGCCGTACTTCTGCATCCCGGCGAGGTCGGCGTGGCCGGGCCTCGGGCGGGTCAGCGGCGCGTTGCGGGCGAGGGCGGCCAGTTCCTCGGGGTCGACCGGGTCGGCCGCCATGACCTGCTCCCACTTGGGCCACTCGGTGTTGCCCACCATGACGGCGACCGGGGAACCGAGGGTCAGCCCGTGGCGCACCCCGCCGAGGAAGGTGACCTCGTCACGCTCGAACTTCATCCGGGCGCCGCGACCGTAGCCGAGCCGCCGCCGGGCCAGATGGTCGGCGACCATCTCCGTGGTGATCGGCACCCCGGCGGGAAGTCCCTCCAGGGTGGCCACCAGTGCGGGTCCGTGCGACTCCCCCGCGGTCAGCCAACGCAGCCTGCTCAACGGTGCTCCTCCTGCTCGCGCCCGGTCTCTGCGGCGCGGCCGGGGGGCGCGTCCCCTGCCCGCCGCGTCCGATCCTCCCACGCCGGGCGGCCCGGTGCGGCAGCCGGTCCAACGGGTGGAACGCCGGTGCCGCGGCGGCCGCGCCGGAAGGGGCGCGTCCAGTCAGCGGTCAGCGGGCGGCGATGGCGGAGGTGCCCGCCGCGCGCATCGCCGCGAGGGGCGCGGTCGCCACCCCGGTCATCTGCTCGACCTGGAGCACGGCCTGGTGGACCAGGAGGTCGAGCCCGCCGAGGACGGTGCCGCCGCGCTCGGCCCAGCGGGCGGCGAGCGGGGTCGGCCACGGCTCGTAGAGCACGTCGAAGAGGGTGCCGGGCGCCTCAGGGACCTCGGCGGCGAGCGCGTCGGCTGCACCGGCCGGGGTGGTGGCGATGACCAGGGGGCGGCGCAGCGCCTCGGCGGCCCGCTCCCAGGGGAGGGCCAGCGCCTCGACCCCGAGCCGCCGCCCCCACTCACGCATCTCTTCGGCGCGCGCCTCGCTGCGGACGTACACCTCGACCTGGCCGGCCCCCATCGCGGCGAGGGCGGCCAGCGCGGAGGAGGCCGTGGCGCCGGCGCCGAGGACGGCGGCCTCGGGGGCCTTCTCGACGCCCCGCTCGCCGAGGGCGGCGACCAGCCCGGGCACGTCGGTGTTGTCCCCGTGCCAGCTGCCGTCGGCGCCGCGGACCAACGTGTTGACCGCCTCCACCGAACGGGCGACCGGCGTGACCGTCGCGCAGAGCGCGAGCGCCGCCCGCTTCAGCGGCATGGTCAGCGACAGTCCGGCCCACTCGGGGCCGAGCCCGGCGACGAAGCCGGGGAGCTGGTCCTCGTCGGTCTCGTACCGGTCGTACGTCCAGCCGTCGAGGCCCAGTTCGGCGTAGGCGGCGCGGTGCAGGGCCGGGGAGAGCGAGTGGCCGACGGGCTTGCCGAGGACGGCGGCCCGGCGGCCCCGTCCCTCACTGGTCCTTGCGGCGGCTTTCATTGAACTCCTTCACCAGGGCCTCGTGGTCGGCCAGGGTCTTGGTGAACTGGGTGGTCTTGCCGTCGATGGAGATGAAGAACATCCAGTCGTCGGTGTCCGGGGCGACGGCGGCCTTCATGGCGTCGGAGCCCGGGTTCCCGATCGGTCCCGGCGGCAGGAGCTTGTGGTAGTAGGTGTTGTAGGGGTCGGGGTCGTTGCGGATCTTCGCGATCGAGATGTCGATCTCGCTCTCCCCCTTCAGGTAGTTGTACGTGGAGTCGAACTCCAGCTTCTGGTTGGTCACCGTGTTGTCCGGCTGGAGCCGGTTGTAGACGACGGCGGCCATCTTCCGGAAGTCGTCGTGGGTCATGCCCTCGGCCTGGACCAGGCTCGCGACGGTGACCACCTGGAGCGGGTCCTTCAGGCCCAGCTTCTCGGCCGAGCCCTCCAGGTCGTAGCGGGCGTACTCCTGCTTCGCCTGCGCGACCATCTTCTTGAGGACGTCGGCCGGCTCCATCGACTTGGCCAGCGGGTAGCTGGAGGGGAAGAGGAAGCCTTCCAGCGGGTCCTTGATGTCCTTGTTGTTGTTGGCCCACTTGGGCAGGCCGAGCGACGTGGACTCCTTGAGCGCCACTTCCTCGGTGGTGCCGGCCTTGACGCCGAGCCGCTTGTCGATCTGCTCGTAGACCCAGGCGTTGCGGCGGCCCTCGGGGATGATCAGCGTGTTGCGGCTCTTGGGGCTGAGCATCAGCTCGACGGCGGCCTTGCCGGACATCTGCTTGCGCAGGGTGTAGAAGCCGGGCTGGAGGGACTTGCCCTGGGGGTGCGCGTTCTGCGCGTTGACGAAGGCCGAGCCGCTCTTGACGACGTCGTGCTTCTTCAGCAGATTGGCGATGTCCCAGCCGACGGCGCCCTGCGGCACCTCGACGACGACCTGCCCCGAGCCCTCGCCCGCGTAGTCCTCGGCCGGGCCGAAACGGTCCTGGTAGAACTGGTAGCCGTAGTACGCGACGGCGCCGCCGCCGCCGATCAGGACCAGCGAGACGACCAGGCAGGCCACGCCGTTGCGGCTCTTGCCCTTGGTGCCCCGGCCGCGCTGCTTGCCGCCGCGTCCGCCGCGCCGGCCGCCGGGCTCCGGTTCGTCCTCGTAGCCGTCGTCGTAGTCGTCGTACCCGTCCCGGTCGTCCGGGCGGTCCCGGTCGTCCCGCTCGCCCTTGCGGCCCCGGCCACGGCGGGCGCCACGACCCTCGTCGGCCTCGGGGGCCTCGTCGGCGCCGGTGAAGAAGGGGTGGGTCTCCTCCCCCGGCTCCTCCCACTCGCTCTCGGGCCGCTGCTCCTCGCGGCGGCCGGGCGGGCGGGGCGGCGGATAGGCGCCCTCGGTGCGGTACGGGTCGTGCTGCCCGTCGCCGTAGCCGTCGTGGCCGGGGTGGCCGTGGGCCTGCTGCTGGTAGGGGTCGCCGGCCGCCGGGTCGTACGGCGGGACCTGCCCGGTGTCCCACTGGCCGGGGTACTGCTGCCCGTAGCCGTCGGAGCCGCCGTACTGGCCCTGCTGCGGATGTCCCTGCTGCTGGGGGTGGCCCTGCTGGTGCGGGTCGTACTGCCGGCCCGGGTGACCCTGCTGCGGGTACTGCTGCTGCGGGTAGCCCTGCTGGCCCCCGTCCTGCGGGTACTGCTGGTACGGCTGCCCGTCGTAGCCGGGCTGCGGGGGCGGGTAGCCGCCAGGCTGCTGTCCGCTCCATCCGCCGCCGTACCCGCCCTGTGCCGCCTGCCCGTAGGCCGGCGAGGAGAGCGGGTCCTCCTGCCACGGATCGGAGCCTTGGCCCCGGCCATACTCAGTCATCGGTCCCCTAGAGCGCGGGACGGGGGAAGCCGCCGCTCCGGGGGCGGCCTCCACGCCGTCTCTTCTGCCGCGTGCGTCAGTACTTCGAACACACCGGCGCATCGCGCGGCACGTTACCGTATCGCGATCAGATGACCACTTCGACGCCCTCACCTGGGGCGTCGCCTGACGCCCGTTCGGACTCCAGGGCACTCTGCAAGATCACCACGGCGGCCGCCTGATCGATGACGGCGCGCCCCTTCTTGGAGCGGACCCCGGAGGCCCGCATCCCCTGAGCCGCCGTCACCGTGGACATCCGCTCGTCGACCAGACGCACCGGTACGGGCGCGATGGTCCGGGCGAGTTCCTGGGCGAAACCGCGGACCTTGACCGCCGCCGGGCCCTCGCCGCCTTTGAGGGAGCGCGGGAGCCCGACGACGACCTCGATCGGCTCGTACTCCTCGACCAGGGCGGCGAGCCGCCGGTGGGCGGCCGGGACATCGCGTCCCGGCACGGTCTCCACCGGCGTGGCGAGGATGCCGTCCGGGTCGCACGAGGCGACCCCGATCCGGGCGTCCCCGACGTCCACGGCGAGGCGGCGGCCCCGGCGCAGCACTCCGCTCACCGGGCGCTCTCGGCGACCTGGCGTTCGACCGCGCTGACGGCCTCGTCGATGGCCTGCGGGTTCTGCCCGCCGCCCTGGGCGACGTCGGGCTTGCCGCCGCCGCCTCCGCCGAGCGTCTTGGCGGCGGTACGGACCAGGTCACCGGCCTTGAGGCCACGCTCGCGGGCGGCCTCGTTGGTGGCGACCACGGTCAGCGGCCTGTCGTTGGCCACGGTGAACAGCGCCACCACGGCGGGCCGGTCGGAGGGGATGCGGCCGCGCACGTCGAGGACGAGCTTGCGCAGGTCGTCGGCGCCCGTGCCGTCCGGCACCCGGCCGGTGACCAGGGCGGTGCCCCGGACGTCCTGGGCGCCCGCGGCGAGCCCGGCGGCGGCCTGGAGGACCTTCTCGGCGCGGAACCGCTCGATCTCCTTCTCGGCCTCCTTGAGCTTGCCGAGCATCGCGGAGACCTTCTCGGGCAGCTCCTCGGGACGGCCCTTGACCAGCTCCTGGAGCTGGGCGACGACCGTGTGCTCCTTGGCCAGGAAGTTGTACGCGTCGACGCCGACCAGGGCCTCGATTCGCCGCACGCCCGAGCCGATGGAGGACTCGCCCAGCAGCTTGACCAGGCCGAGCTGGGCGGTGTTGTGGACGTGGGTGCCGCCGCACAGCTCCTTGGAGAAGTCGCCGATGGTGACGACCCGGACCCGCTCGCCGTACTTCTCGCCGAACTCGGCGATGGCGCCCTGCTTCTTGGCGTCGTCGATGCTCATGACCTCGGCCTGGACGTCCAGGTCGCGGGCGAGCACCTCGTTGATCTTCTGCTCGACGTCGGTGAGGACGGCGCCGGGCACGGCGGCCGGGGAGCCGAAGTCGAAGCGGAAGCGGCCCGGCTGGTTCTCCGAGCCGGCCTGGGCGGCCGTCGGGCCGAGCGCGTCGCGCAGCGCCTGGTGGGTGAGGTGGGTGGCGGAGTGGGCGCGGGCGATGGCCCGGCGGCGGCCGACGTCGATGGCGGCGTAGGCCGGGGAGCCCACGGTCACCTCGCCGACCTGCACGACGCCCTTGTGGACGTGGACGCCGGGAACCGGCTTCTGCACGTCGCGGACCTCGACCACGGCGCCGTTGTCGAAGCGGATGCGGCCGGTGTCGGCGATCTGGCCGCCGCCCTCGGCGTAGAACGGGGTGCGGTCGAGGACGATCTCGACCTCGTCGCCCTCGGTGGCGGCGGGCGAGGAGACGCCGTCGACCAGCAGGCCGACCACGGTGGACTCGCCCTCGGTGGCGAGGTAACCGGTGAAGTCGGTGGCGCCGGCGGCGTCGGCCACCTCGCGGTAGGCGGAGAGGTCGGCGTGACCGGTCTTCTTGGCGCGGGCGTCGGCCTTGGCGCGCTCCCGCTGCTCCTTCATCAGGCGGCGGAAGCCCGGCTCGTCGACGGTCAGCCCCTGCTCGGCGGCCATCTCCAGGGTCAGGTCGATCGGGAAGCCCCACGTGTCGTGGAGGAGGAACGCCTTGTCCCCGGAGAGCACGGTCGAGCCGGCGGCCTTGGTCTCGGTGACGGCCGTGTCGAGGATGTTGGTGCCGCCCTTGAGGGCCTTGAGGAAGGCGGCCTCCTCGGCGAGGGCGACGGTGAGGATGCGCTTGCGCTCGGTGATCAGCTCCGGGTACTGCTGCCCCATCGACTCGATCACGGTGTCGACCAGCTCGGCGACAACCGGGCCGGTGGCCCCCAGCAGGCGCATGTTGCGGATGGCGCGGCGCATGATGCGGCGCAGCACGTAGCCGCGGCCCTCGTTGCCCGGGGTGACGCCGTCGCCGATGAGCATGACGGAGGTGCGCATGTGGTCGGTGACGACGCGCAGCGACACGTCCGAGGCCGCGTCGGCGCCGTACCGGACGCCGGTCAGCTCGGTGGCCTTGTCGATGACGATCCGGGAGGTGTCGATCTCGTAGAGGTTGCGCACGTCCTGAAGGATCATGGCGAGCCGCTCGAGGCCGAGGCCGGTGTCGATGTTCTTGCTCGGCAGGTCACCGAGGATCGGGAAGTTCTCCTTGTCCTCGCCGGCGCCCCGCTCGTACTGCATGAAGACGAGGTTCCAGATCTCCACGTACCGCTCGTCGTTGACGGCCGGGCCGCCCTCGACGCCGAACTCGGGGCCGCGGTCGTAGTTGATCTCGGAGCAGGGGCCGCAGGGGCCCGGGACGCCCATGGACCAGAAGTTGTCCTTCTTGCCCAGGCGCTGGATGCGCTCGGCGGGGACGCCGATCTTCTCGCGCCAGATCGTCTCGGCCTCGTCGTCGTCGAGGTAGACGGTGATCCACAGACGCTCGGGGTCGAGGCCGTAACCGCCCTGCTCCTGGGAGGTGGTGAGCAGCTCCCAGGCGTAGGTGATGGCCCCTTCCTTGAAGTAGTCCCCGAAGGAGAAGTTGCCGCACATCTGGAAGAACGTGCCGTGCCGGGTGGTCTTGCCGACCTCTTCGATGTCGGGGGTGCGCACGCACTTCTGCACGCTGGTGGCGCGCGGGGCGGGCGGGGTGGCCTCGCCGAGGAAGTACGGCTTGAAGGGGACCATGCCCGCGGGGACGAGCAGCAGGGTCGGGTCGTCCGCGATCAGCGACGCCGAAGGGACGACGGCGTGCCCGCGCTCCTCGAAGAAGCGCAGCCAGCGGCGGCGGATCTCAGCCGACTCCATCAGTGGTCCTCATTCCGGTTGTTCGGGTGCTTCGGGTACTTCTCGGGGTACTTCTGCCGGGCGCGGTACGCGACGGGGTACCGCTCCCCCTCCAGCGCCGGCCGGCGCGCGGCGGGCAGCCCGGGGCCCTCGGGGGGCGCGTTCAGCCCCAGTACGTCGTCCAGCTCCGCCTCGCGCTGGAGCATTCCCGCGCGGACGTCGAGGGCGAAGTCCTTGATCCGGTGGCCGGCGTCGAGCGCCTTGTCGGCGGCCTGCGCGGCGAGGCTCTCGGGGGTGAGCCGCTGGAGCTTCTGGTTGACCTTGTGGCTGGCCCACACGCCGGCGGCTGCGCCCGCGGTGAACCAGAACGTACGGCGGAACATCGCTGGTCAGTCCTTCCGCCTCCGCCGCGCCCGGCGTGCGGGCGGCACGGCGCGCCCCACGATCACGGTGCGGCGGGAGGGCTTGGCGGTCGTGCGCCGGTCGTCCTCGTCCCGGGTCCTGCGGCTGATGGCCTGCCGGACGCCGTAGCCGAAGGCGGCCACCTTCACCAGGGGGCCGCCGAAGGTGGAGGCGACCGTCGTGGAGAGCGCGGAGGCATTGGAGGTGACTTCCTGCACGTCGGAGGCGATGGCGTCGACTCTGTCGAGCTGGCTCTGGGCCGAGCGGACCGTCGCCGAGGCGTCGGCCAGCAGGGGAACCGCCTGCTCGGTGACGTCCGCCACCAGCTTGGTCGTCGCCTTGAGCGTCTGGGCGAGCCTCACCAGGGCCACGGCGAGGAAGGAGACCAGAATCGCCCAGAAGACGGCCACCAGAATCCCGGCCACCTCTCCACCGGACACTGCGCACCGCTCTCTCTCGGGTCTGATTCGTCAGGTTCGGGTTGTGCACCCGCGTGTGCCGCCGGCTCCCGCGCGGGGCGTTCGGCACCGGGCGGCCGCCCATCGAGCCTATCGCGCGGCCGGTGGCCGCCCGAACCGGTTTCCCGGCCGGGCGCGCGGCGTGCGGCCGGGTCGACAAGCGACGAACCCGCCCCCTCTCCGCAGGGGAGAGGAGGCGGGCTGAGTGCTCTGCCGGATCAGCGGGTGATCAGCGGGCGTAGTACTCGACGACGAGCTGCTCGTCGCAGATGACCGGGATCTCCTTGCGGTTCGGGTCCCGGTCCAGGCGGAAGGCCAGGGCCTTCAGGTTGACCTGGAGGTAGCGCGGGGTCTCGCCCTCCGTGTCGTAGCCACCCTCACGGGCGACCTGGAAGGGGTGCTTCTCGCGGCTGCGCTCGCGGACCATCACGACGTCGTCGGGACGCACGCGGTACGACGGCTTGTCGACCTTGTGGCCGTTGACCTCGATGTGGCCGTGAACGACCATCTGACGGGCCTGGTAGATGGTGCGGGCGATGCCCGAACGCAGCACCAGGGCGTCGAGACGACGCTCCAGCTCGATGACCAGCGCTTCGCCGGTCTTGCCCTCGGCCTTGCGAGCGCGGTCGTAGGCACGGGCCATCTGACGCTCGCTGATGTCGTACTGGGCGCGCAGACGCTGCTTCTCGAGCAGACGGACCTTGTAGTCCGAGTTCTGCTTGCGGCCACGGCCGTGCTCACCCGGCGGGTAGGGGCGGGCCTCGAAGTACTTGACAGCCTTCGGGGTCAGCGCGATACCGAGAGCACGCGACTTCTTGACCTTGGGACGGGACTGGTTCGGCATGAACCGGACCTTCTCTCATCTTTCGTGGGTGGCTCACCAGGGTTAGGGGAGGTCGCATCCGCAGCCGGGGAAACCCTGAGGTCCCGTGCCGTGACACGGTTCCACCGGGCAGCCGCTCCCTGGTCTGGGCACTAACGTGCAGCACGCGAGTGGCCCACCGACCGCCGCTGGGGGGTGGTGGGCTGCCCGCGACACCTTCGACGGTGCGCGACGCTCCTGGAAGACCCGCTCACCACCGCGAGGGCGGTGGGGGCTTCCGGCTGCATGTCCCACTCTGGTGGTGCCGGCCGGGGCCGGACATGGGACGCAGCACTGCTAGCCGAGTGTACCGGCTCACCGGCGGTGCTCCGCACCGGGCCGGGGCGGGTCAGCCCTCGCCTCGGCCGCCCTCGGCGAGGCGCTCGCGGACCTTCTCGACCACGTCGGCGTAGCGGGCCTCGGCGCCGTACCGGGTGGGCTGGTAGTACCGCTTCCCGGCGAGGGCGTCCGGGGCGTACTGCTGGGCGGCGATGGCGCCGGGGACGTCGTGCGGGTAGATGTACCCCTGGGCGTGGCCGAGCTTGGCCGCGCCCTTGTAGTGGCCGTCCCGCAGGTGGGTGGGGACCGGTCCGGCGTGGCCCTTGCGGACGTCCTCCAGGGCGGCGCCGATGGCGGTGGTGGCGGCGTTGGACTTGGGGGCCAGGGCGAGGGCGATGGTGGCGTGGCTGAGGGTCAGCGCGGCCTCGGGGAAGCCGATCATGGCGACGGCCTGGGCGGCGGCGACCGCGGTGGGCAGGGCGGTGGGGTCGGCGAGGCCGATGTCCTCGCTGGCCGAGATCATCAGGCGGCGGGCGATGAAGCGGGGGTCCTCGCCCGCGTCGATCATCCGGGCCAGGTAGTGCAGGGCGGCGTCCACGTCCGAGCCGCGGATGGACTTGATGAGGGCGCTCGCCACGTCGTAGTGCTGGTCGCCCGCGCGGTCGTAGGCGACGGCGGCCCGGTCCACCGACTCTTCCAGGGTGGTGAGGGTGATCTCCGCCTCGCCCTTGTCGAGCGCGGCCCCGGCGCCCGCCTCCAGGGCGGTCAGGGCCCGGCGGGCGTCGCCCCCGGCGACCCGCAGCAGGTGGGCCTCGGCGTCCTCGGCGAGGGTGACGGAGCCGGCCAGGCCCCGCTCGTCGGTGAGGGCGCGGTGGACCAGGCCCCGCAGGTCCTCGTCGGTCAGCGGCTCCAGGGTGAGCAGCAGCGAGCGGGAGAGCAGCGGGGAGATCACCGAGAAGTACGGGTTCTCGGTGGTGGCGGCGATGAGGGTGACCCAGCGGTTCTCCACCGCCGGCAGCAGGGAGTCCTGCTGGGCCTTGGAGAAGCGGTGGATCTCGTCGAGGAAGAGGACGGTCTCCTTGCCGAAGCCGCCGGAGGCGCGGCGGGCGCCGTCGATGACGGCGCGCACCTCCTTGACCCCGGCGGTGATCGCGGAGAGCTCCACGAACCGCTTGTTGGTGGCCTTGCTGACCACGTACGCGAGGGTCGTCTTGCCGATGCCGGGCGGGCCCCAGAGGAAGACCGAGGAGGGGCCGGCCGGGCCGCCGCCGCCCTCGCCGACGAGGCGGCGCAGCGGCGATCCGGGCTTGAGCAGGTGCTGCTGGCCGACCACCTCGTCCAGGGTGCGGGGGCGCATCCGGACGGCCAGGGGGCTGCTGGACGGGTCCTTCTCCTGGCGGTCCTCGGCTGCTGCGGTGAAGAGGTCGGGTTCCACACGGGAACCCTAGTTCACGGCACCGACAACCGGCCCGGGGCGGCCTGCGCGGGCCCTCCCCCGCCGGTCAGCTGGTCCAGAACTCCCACCAGCGGGTGAGGATCAGCATGCCGATGACGCCGATGTGCAGGACGGGCAGCACCCAGGCGAACTCGCCGACGAAAGAGCGGATCGCGCGGGGGGCGGGCAGGAAGCCCTCACGGACGTTGTGCACCGTGACGTACCAGAACATGATGATCGTGGCGACCCAGGCGAGGCAGCACCACAGGCAGAGCGAGTTGATGTTGTACAGCGACTGGTACTGGAGCCAGGTGCAGAAGCCGACGCCGAAGAGGGTCCCGGCGTTGAAGGTCAGCCAGTACCAGCGCGGGAAGCGGGCCCCGGCCAGCAGGCTGACGCCGACGCCGATCACGACGGCGTAGGTGACCAGGCCGAGCATCGGGTTGGGGAAGCCGAAGGCGGCGGCCTGCTCGCTCTTCATGATGTTGCCGCAGGCGACGACCGGGTTGAGGCTGCACCCCGGGACGAAGTCCGGGTCCTCCAGCAGCTTGAACTTGTCGAGGGTGATGACCCAGGCGGCCAGCAGCCCGGCCGCGCCGGTGATCACCAGCATCCAGGCGAAGGCGCGGCTCGTGCCGGCCCGTGCCCGGGTGGGGTGGGTGTCCTCGCGTCCGGGGGCGGCACCGTCGGGTGCTGCTGTGGGGTGGGTCATCACGTCGTTCCGCCAGTGTCGTCGTAGGTCTGCCGGTCTTCTCGGCCGCCAGTCTGCCGTCCGCCCTCCGCCCCGCCCAGGGGCCGGTGGGCCCGGCGGGGCCGGCACCGGGGCCCGCGCGGCTGCGGTCATTGTGCCCCAACGGCCCTGCGGGGCGCCGTCGGACGGACATAAGGAAGAACGGCCGAGCGGCCGGGAGGATGCGGGCGGGCGGCGCCGGGCGTACGACGACGCCGGGCCCGCGCCCCCGGTGAAGGGTGCGCGGGCCCGGCGGGCCGTGCGGTCAGGCGAGGCGGGCGGCCACCTCGGCGACGACGGAGTCGAGCGGGACGGCGGTCTGCTCGCCGGACTCCATCTCCTTGAGCTGGACGACGCCCTCGGCGAGGTCCCGCTCCCCCGCGACCAGGGTGTAGCGGGCGCCGGAGCGGTTGGCGGCCTTCATCGCGGCCTTGAGCCCCTTGCCGCCGTAGGCGAAGTCGGCGGCGACGCCGTCCTGGCGCAGCCGGGTGACGATCCCGAAGAGCGCCCGGCGGGCCTCCTCGCCGAGCGGGACGGCGAAGACGCTGGTCGGGGAGGGCAGGTCCAGCTCGACGCCCTCGGCGCGCAGCGCCAGCACGGTGCGGTCGACGCCGAGCGCCCAGCCGACGGAGGGCAGCGCGGGGCCGCCGATCATCTCGGAGAGCCCGTCGTAGCGGCCGCCGCCGCCGACGGCCGACTGGGAGCCGAGGCCGTCGTGGACGAACTCGAAGGTGGTGCGGGTGTAGTAGTCCAGACCACGCACGAGGCGCTCGTCGTCCTCGAAGACCACCCCGGCGGCGGTGATCAGGGCGCGCACCTCCTCGTGGTACGCCTTGCAGGCGTCGCAGAGGTAGTCCCGCAGCACGGGCGCGTCGGTGAGCTGCTTCTGGACGTCGGCCCGCTTGTCGTCGAGGACGCGCAGCGGGTTGATGTCGATCCGGCGGCGGGTCTCCTCGTCGAGGTCGAGACCGCGCAGGAACTCCTGGAGCGCGGCCCGGTAGACCGGGCGGCACTCCTGGTCGCCGAGCGAGTTGAGCAGGATGCGGAACTCGCGCAACCCCAGCGAGCGGTAGGCCTGGTCGGCCAGGATGATCAGCTCGGCGTCGAGCGCCGGGTCCTCGGCGCCGATCGCCTCCGCGCCGACCTGCGAGAAGTGGCGGTAGCGGCCCTTCTGCGGCCGCTCGTAGCGGTAGTACGAGCCGGAGTACCAGAGCTTGACGGGGAGGTTGCCGGCCTTGTGGAGGCTGGCCTCCAGGGCGGCACGCAGCACGGAGGCGGTGCCTTCGGGGCGCAGGGCGAGCTGGTCGCCGCCCTTGGTCTCGAAGGCGTACATCTCCTTGGTGACGATGTCGGTGGACTCGCCGACGCCGCGGGCGAAGAGGGCGACGTCCTCGAAGCCGGGGGTCTCGATGTAGCCGTAGCCGGAGTTGCGCAGCGGGGCCGAGATCGCCTCGCGGACCGCGAGGTAGGTCGCGGAGTCCGGGGGCAGCAGGTCGTACGTGCCCTTGGGGGCCTTGAAGGTGCTCACGGTTCTCTCTTTGTCTACAGACGTCGTCGGTCGCCGGTGCCACCGGTGCCACCGGTGAGGCCCTGGGCGACCTGCCGCAGGTACGGGTTGGCGGCGCGTTCCCGGCCGATGGTGGTGTGCTCGTTGTGGCCGGGGAGGACGACGGTGGAGTCGTCCAGCGGGAGGCACACCCGGGCCAGGGAGGCGTACATCTCACCGAGGTCGCCGCCGGGGAGGTCGGTCCGGCCGATGGAGCCGGCGAACAGCAGGTCGCCGGAGAGGAGCACCTGCGGCACGTCCCCCGCCTGCGGCAGCCTGAAGGTCACCGACCCCTTGGTATGCCCGGGCGCGTGGTCGACGCTGAACGACAGCCCGGCCAGGTCCACCTGGGCGCCGTCGGCCAGCTCGTGGACGTCGTCGGGCTCGCCGACGGTCAGCTCGCCCATGAGCGGCATGCCGATGGAGCGGCCGATGCCCTTCCCCGGGTCGCTCATCATGTAGCGGTCCTCGGGGTGGATCCAGGCGGGCACGTCGTGGGCGCCGCAGACCGGGACGACCGAGGCGACGTGGTCGATGTGGCCGTGGGTGAGGAGGACGGCGACCGGCTTGAGCCGGTGCTTGGCCAGCACGTCCTCGACGCCCTGGGCGGCCTGGTGGCCGGGGTCCACGATCACGCACTCCTCGCCGGCGGCGGGCGCGATCACATAACAGTTGGTGCCCCAGGCGCCGGCGGGGAACCCGGCAATCAGCACGTTCGTCCTCACTGTCGTCGCTTCTGTCGTCCCACGGCGCGGACCGCGGAGAATCGCAGCAGGTCCGAAGCCTACCGGCGGTGCCGTTTCCACAGCCAACCCGTATACGGTACGGGGCACACCGAAGCGGTCGGGCCCCTACGACGTGACGAGGAGACAACCCGGTGGTCAGCAGCGAGCAGCGGCGGCGCGAGGCCGCCCGCAAGAAGTACCTGCGCCAGCAGGAGCGGCGCGAGGCGGCCCGCCGCCGGGCGCGGACGCGTACCGCGGTCATCGCCTCGGCCCTGGCCGTGGTGCTCGCGGGCGGTGCGGCGGTGTACGCGGTGGGCGGCATCGGCGGCGACGAGAAGGACACGGCGGCCAAGGCCCAGGAGACCCCGGAGCCCACCAAGGCCGCCGATCCCTGCGAGAAGCCCGCGCCGGGCAAGGTGAAGAAGATGAGCTTCAAGAAGGAGCCGAAGCTCACCGTCGACACCGACGCCGACTACACCATGAACCTCGCCACCACCTGCGGGGACATCCCGCTGGAGCTGGACGCGAAGAACGCCCCGCACACGGTCAACTCCTTCGACTTCCTCGCGGGCGAGGGCTACTTCGACCACACCAAGTGCCACCGGCTGACCAGCGCCGGCATCTACGTCCTCCAGTGCGGCGACCCGGAGGGCACCGGCGCGGGCGACCCCGGTTACACGATCCCGGACGAGAACCTGAAGTCGAAGAAGCTCAAGGGCGGCGTCTACCCGGCCGGCACGGTGGCCATGGCCAACCGCTACAACGCCCAGGACGACAGCAATCGCGACTCCGGCGGCAGCCAGTTCTTCCTCGTCTACCAGGACAGCCAGCTGCCGCCCGACTACACCCCGTTCGGCACGGTCTCGAAGGAGGGCATGAAGGTCCTCCAGAAGATCGCCGAGGCGGGTGAGCAGACCGGCATGGGCGACGGCGCCCCCAACGCGACCGTCGTGATCGACAAGGCCACGGTGGAGAAGTCCTGACCTGATCCGCACCGGTCCTGAGCCGGAAGTTCGGTCGTGCGGGATGCGGACAGCCGCCCCGCCGGTCGCCTATGTTGGCCGTGACGAAATTGTGGACGATGCCGGGGCCCGCCGAGGGCCCGTCCGGGCATCATGTGGAGGAGGCGCTGTGAGCAGCGACCCGTGGGGCCGCGTCGACGAGACGGGGACCGTGTACGTGCGGACGGCGGACGGCGAACGAGTCGTCGGGTCGTGGCAGGCCGGAACGCCTGAGGAGGCCCTGGCCTACTTCGAGCGCAAGTACGAGGGCCTGGTCGTCGAGATCGGCCTCCTCGAGCGCCGGGTGCGCACCACCGACCTGGCCGCCAAGGAGGCCGAGGCCGCCATCGCCACGCTGCGGGCGCAGGTGGACGAGGCGCACGCGGTGGGGGACCTGGAGGCGCTCTCGAAGCGGCTGGACCGTCTGGTGCAGACCGTCGAGGAGCGGCGCGAGGAGCGCAAGGCGCGCAAGGCGAAGCAGTCCGAGGAGGCCAAGGCCGCCAAGGAGAAGCTGGTCGCCGAGGCCGAGGAGCTGGCCCGGTCCGACCAGTGGCGGCCCGCCGGCGAGCGGCTGCGCGCGCTGGTGGACACCTGGAAGGGCCTGCCCCGGCTGGACCGGAAGACCGACGACGAGCTGTGGCACCGCTTCTCGCACGCCCGCTCGGCGTTCTCCAAGCGCCGCAAGGCGCACTTCGCGCAGCTCGACGCGCAGCGCGAGGACGCCCGCAAGGTCAAGGAGCGCCTGGCGGCCGAGGCGGAGTCGCTGGCCAAGTCGACGGACTGGGGTCCCACGGCTGCCCGCTACCGCGACCTGATGACGCAGTGGAAGGCGGCCGGCCGCGCCCAGCGCGAGCACGAGGACGCCCTGTGGGGCCGCTTCCGCGGTGCGCAGGACGTGTTCTTCGCGGCCCGCAGTGAGGTGTTCGCCGAGCGCGACGCCGAGCAGGCCGAGAACCTCAAGATCAAGGAGGGGCTCGCGGAGGAGGCCGAGAAGCTGGTGCCGGTGACCGACCTGAAGGCGGCCCGCGCCGCCTTCCGCGCGGTCAACGAGCGCTGGGAGGCGGTCGGCCACGTCCCGCGCGACGCCCGCCCGAAGGTCGAGGGCCGGATGCACGCCGTGGAGCGGGCGATCCAGGAGGCCGAGGAGGCCGAGTGGCGCCGCACCAACCCGGAGGCGCGGGCGCGCGCGGCCGGGCTGACCGGGGTGCTCCAGGACGCGGTCGACAAGCTCCAGGGCCAGATCGAGCGGGCCGAGGCGGCCGGTTCCACGGCCAAGGCCGAGAAGCTCCGCCGTGAGCTGGAGGGCCGCCAGGCCCTGCTGGACCAGGCGCGCAAGGGCCTGGAGGAGTTCAGCGGCTGACGGTTCGCCAGTACGTCCTGCGGAAGGGCCTCACCGGTGCGGTGGGGCCCTTCTCGCGTACCGGACGGGGGCGCACGCCCGGCCGGCCCGTGCACCGGCGCGCCCGTGGCGCCGGGCTGCCCCGGCCGGTGATCGATGGGGCAGGATGGGGCCATGCCGCACTCACCGGACGCGCCCCTGGACCGCCTGGTCAGGGCGGTCACCTCACTGTCGTACGCGCTCGGCCGCAGCCGGGTCCACGAGGAGCTGACGGCCTCGGTCGGGGTGACGGTGGAGCGCCCCGAGATCGCGCTGCTGCGGGTGTTGTACGCCTCGCCGGAGCCCCTGCGCGTCACCGACCTGGCCGCCAGGCTGCTGGTCCGCTCGCCGCACGTCACCCGGCAGGTGGCGCGGCTGGAGGCGGCGGGGCTGGTGCGCCGGGTACCGGACGCCCTCGACCACCGGACGCATCTGCTCTCCACGACCGCCCACGGCCGCCAGGTGGTGGACCGGATCGACCAGGGGATGCGGGACAGCTTCCGGGCCACCCTGGACGACCTGACGGACCGGCAGCTGGCGGACGCGGCCGAGGTGATGGAGCGGCTCGCGGCGGACGCGGCGGCCCGCTACGAGGAGCCCCACCCGGCCCCGCCGCCCACACGCGGCGGAGGCTGACGGGCGGGGCGGGGCCGCCCGGTCAGGGCCTGCGGGCCGAGGTCACCCGGTAGACGTCGTAGACGCCCTCCACGCCCCGGACCGCCTTGAGGACGTGGCCGAGGTGCTTGGGGTCGCCCATCTCGAAGGTGAAGCGGGAGGTGGCGACCCGGTCGCGGGAGGTCTGGACGGCGGCCGACAGGATGTTGACGTGCTGGTCGGAGAGGACCCGCGTGACGTCCGAGAGCAGCCGGGAGCGGTCCAGCGCCTCGACCTGGATGGCGACCAGGAAGACCGAGGACTGGGTCGGCGCCCACTCGACGTCGAGCATCCTTTCGGGCTGCTTGGAGAGCTCGTCCACGTTGACGCAGTCGGCGCGGTGGACCGAGACGCCGTTGCCCCGGGTGACGAAGCCGATGATCGGGTCGCCGGGGACGGGCGTGCAGCAGCGGGCCAGCTTGACCCAGACGTCGTCCACGCCCTTGACGACCACACCGGGGTCGGCGTTGGAGCGGCGCTTGCGGCGGCTGCGGGAGGGCGGCGCCGACTCGGCGATGTCCTCGCTGGCGGCCTCCTCGCCGCCGAGCGACTGCACCAGCTTCTGGACGACGCCCTGGGCGGCGACGTGGCCCTCGCCGATCGCCGCGTAGAGCGAGGAGATGTCCGTGTACCGCATCTCGTGGGCGAGGGTGACCAGGGAGTCGCCGGTCAGGATGCGCTGGATCGGCAGGTTCTGCTTGCGCATGGCGCGGACGAGGGCGTCCTTGCCCTGCTCGATCGCCTCGTCGCGGCGCTCCTTGGAGAACCAGGCGCGGATCTTGTTGCGGGCCCGGGGGGACTTGACGAAGCCCAGCCAGTCCCGGGAGGGCCCGGCGCCGGACGCCTTGGAGGTGAAGACCTCCACCAGGTCGCCGTTGTCCAGGGTGGACTCCAGCGGGACCAGGCGGCCGTTGACGCGGGCGCCGATGGTGCGGTGGCCGACCTCGGTGTGGACGGCGTAGGCGAAGTCCACCGGGGTGGCGCCGGCCGGCAGCGCTATGACGTCGCCCTTGGGCGTGAAGACGAAGACCTCGTTGCGCGAGAGGTCGAAGCGCAGGGACTCCAGGAACTCGCCCGGGTCCTCCGTCTCCTTCTGCCAGTCGAGGAGCTGGCGCAGCCACGCCATGTCGTTGACGGCGTCTTCCTTGCCGGTCTTGCGGGGCACGTCGGTGCGCACCTTGGAGGCGCCGGCGACCGCCTCCTGCTTGTACTTCCAGTGGGCCGCGATGCCGTACTCGGCGCGCCGGTGCATGTCGAAGGTGCGGATCTGGAGCTCTACGGGCTTGCCGCCGGGTCCGATGACCGTCGTGTGCAGCGACTGGTACATGTTGAACTTCGGCATCGCGATGTAGTCCTTGAACCGTCCGGGCACCGGGTTCCACCGGGCGTGGACGGTGCCGAGCGCCGCGTAGCAGTCGCGGACGGTGTCGACGAGGACGCGGATGCCGACCAGGTCGTAGATCTCCGCGAAGTCCCGGCCGCGGACGATCATCTTCTGGTACACGCTGTAGTAGTGCTTGGGACGGCCGGTGACCGTCGCCTTGATGCGGGCGGCGCGCAGGTCCGCCTGGACCTCGTCGGTGACGATGGCGAGGTACTCGTCCCGCTTGGGCGCCCGCTCGGCGACGAGCCGCACGATCTCGTCGTACATCTTGGGGTAGAGGATCGCGAAGGCGAGGTCCTCCAGCTCCCACTTGATGGTGTTCATGCCCAGCCGGTGGGCGAGCGGAGCGTAGATCTCCAGCGTCTCGCGGGCCTTCTTCTCCTGCTTCTCCCGCTTGAGGTAGCGCATCGTGCGCATGTTGTGCAGGCGGTCGGCGAGCTTGATGACCAGGACGCGCGGGTCCTTGGCCATGGCGACGACCATCTTGCGGACCGTCTCGGCCTGCGCGGCCTCGCCGAACTTCACCTTGTCGAGCTTGGTGACCCCGTCGACCAGCAGCGCCACCTGGTCGCCGAAGTCCCGCCGCAGCGCGTCGAGCCCGTACTCGGTGTCCTCGACGGTGTCGTGCAGCAGCCCCGCCATGAGCGTCGCCGGGTCCATGCCCAGCTCGGCGAGGATCGTCGTGACCGCGAGCGGATGGGTGATGTACGGATCACCGCTCTTGCGCTTCTGCCCCCGGTGCCACCTCTCGGCGACCTGGTACGCCTTCTCGATCTGCCGCAGCGTCGCGGTCTCGATCTTCGGGTCGTTGCTCCGCACGATCCGCAGCAGCGGCTCGAGCACCGGGTTGTACGGATGCGACCGCTGAACCCCGAGCCGGGCCAGCCGGGCCCGGACACGGTTGGAGGAACCGGAGCGGGCGGGCTGCTGGCCCGCGGGGCGGCCGGCCGGCGTGGGCGCCGGGGCCGAGGCGGGTGCGGGCTCGGCGGCGGCCGGGTCCGGCTTCGGGCCCTCGGGTCCGGGCGCGCCGGAGGGAGCCGCGGCGCTCTGGGCCTGCTGGCCCTGGGCGGCGGCTTCGGGGTCCCCCGGACGGGGTCCGGAGGAGAGTGGCTGGGCCTCGTCAGGCAAGAGCGCTCCTCGGGCAGGGCTCCGGATCACGATCACGGTCCGGACTGCCATGGTAGCGAGATCGGACCACCGGCTCCGCTCCGGAGCAGGCGGCGGCGGACGGTACGGAGTGCGGGCGGGGGCGTGCGCCCCCCTGTGCGCCGGTGCGGCGGGCCCGCACATGGCGAAGGCCCCGGCAGTGCGCTGCCGGGGCCTTCGCCATCAGTGGCGGCTCAGACCGTGAGCAGGGAGTCCAGTGGAGCCCCGCCCAGTTCCCGGGTGAGCTTGGCCCGCCCGTCGAGGAAACCGAGCTCCATGAGCACGGCGGCCCCGGCGACCTGGGCCCCGGCACGGCGGATCAGTTCCACGGACGCGGCGGCGGTGCCGCCGGTGGCCAGGACGTCGTCGATGACCATGACGCGGTCCTCGGGGGTGAGGTCCTCGGCGTGGACCTCGATCTCGGCGGTGCCGTACTCCAGCTCGTACGCCTGGCGCAGGGTGGCTCCGGGGAGCTTGCCGGCCTTGCGGACGGGGATGAAGCCGAGACCCGCGCGGACGGCGACCGGGGCGGCCAGGATGAAGCCGCGGGCCTCCAGTCCGACGACGCGGGTCGCGCCGTTGCGCAGGGAGAGCTCCGCGAGCGCCTCCGTGAGGGCCGTGAAGGCGGCCGGGTCGGCGAGGAGCGGCGTGATGTCCTTGAAGACGACGCCGGGCTTCGGGTAGTCCGGCACATCCCGGATGCGGCTGAGCAGGAGCTCCTGGATGTCGGTCATCGGCGCTTTCCGGAGGGTCGGCCGCGGCCCCGGCCGCGGGAGGTGGGCTGGGTACGGCGCGGGCCCACCAGGGAGCCCGTCTCGGCACCGTCGCCATCGTCGCCGAGGTCGTCGCCGGCCGTACCGGCGGCGGTGGCCCCGGCCGGCTGCGGCTCCCCCTCGTCGCCGCCCTGGGCGCGCTTGGCGAGGACCCTCCGCTTGAGGGCCTTCATCTGCGGCTCGGTCTCCTTGAAGTCGGCGACGAGCGGCGTGGCGATGAAGATCGACGAGTACGCGCCGGCCGCGAGGCCGACGAAGAGCGAGAGCGAGATGTCGTTGAGCATGCCCGCGCCGAGGAAGCCGCCGCCGATGAAGAGCAGCGCGCCGACCGGGAGCAGCGCGACCGCGGTGGTGTTGATGGAGCGCACCAGGGTCGCGTTGATGGAGCGGTTGGCGATCTCGCTGTAGGTCCAGCGGGTCTGCTTGGTGGCGTCCTTCGAGCTCTCCTTGAGGCTGTCGAACACCACCACCGTGTCGTACAGCGAGTAGCCGAGGATGGTCAGCAGACCGATCACCGTGCCGACCGTGACCTCGAAGCCGACGAGGGCGTAGACGCCCACCGTGATGGTGATGTCGTGGATCAGGGCGATCAGCGCGGCGAGGGCCATCCGCCACTCGAAGGCGATGGCCAGGTAGATCACCACGAGGATCATGAAGACCCCGAGGCCGGTCCACGCCTTGTTGGCGATCTGGGAGCCCCAGCTGGGGCCGACCAGGTCGGCGTTGATGTCGTCGGCGGCGACGTCCAGCTCACGGGAGAGCGTGTCCCGGATCTGGTCGGACTTCTCCGTGTCGACGTTGCTGATCTGGATGCGCAGGCCGCCGTTGCCCAGTTCCTGGACGAGGGCGTCGTGTCCGGCCGCGTCCTCCGCGATGGTCTCCGCCTGCGGTGCGGAGACGCTGGTCTTCGGGGTGGTGAAGACGGCGCCGCCCTGGAACTCGATGCCCATGCTGAGCCCGCGCACCGCGAGGCCCGCGATGGCCGTGATGGTGATCAGGATCGAGACCGCGTACCAGAACTTGCGCTTGCCGACGAAGTCGTAACCGACCTCGCCGCGGTAGAGCTTGGCGCCGAGATTTCCGAGTCGGGACATCTCACGCCTCCTTCGGGTCGGCGGGGACGGTACGGCGGGCGCGGCGCAGCGGCGGCTTGACGCCGAGGCGCTTCGGGTCCAGGCCCGACCAGGGATGGCCGCTCGCGAAGAACTTCTTGCGCGCCAGGATGGTCAGCAGCGGCTTGGTGAAGAAGAACACCACGACCACGTCGAGCAGGGTGGTGAGGCCCAGCGTGAACGCGAAGCCCTGCACCTTGCCGACGGTGACCACGAAGAGCACGGCCGCGGAGAGGAACGACACGAAGTCGGAGACGAGGATGGTGCGCCGGGCGCGGGGCCAGCCGCGCGCCACGGCGGGCTGGAGCGAGCGCCCCTCGCGGATCTCGTCGCGGACCCGTTCGAAGAAGACGATGAACGAGTCGGCGGTGATACCGATGGCGACGATGGCACCGCAGACGGCCGGCAGGTTGAGCGCGAAGCCGATGGCCGGGCCGAGCAGCACCATGATCGTGTAGGTCAGTGCCGCCGACATCAGGAGGCTGATGATGGCGATCAGCGACAGGCCCCGGTAGTAGACCACCAGGTAGACGATGACCAGGATCAGGCCGATGCCGCCGGCGATGAGTCCGGCCTCCAGCTGCTCGCCGCCGAGCGCCGCTGTCACCGAGGTGACGGACTCCTCGACGAAGGAGAGCGGCAGGGCGCCGTAGGACAGCATGTTCGCCAGGTCCTGCGCCGACTCCTGGGTGAAGGACCCGGAGATCTGGGCCGTTCCGCCGGTCAGCGGCTCACGGACGTACGGCGCGGAGACCACGTCACCGTCGAGGACGATGGCGAACTGGTTCTGCGGGGAAGGCTTGGCCGAGATGTCCGTGGTGACATCGGCGAACTGCTTCTTGCCCTTGTCGGTGAACTCCATGTTCACCAACCACCCCTGCGCGCCCTGCTGGTCGATGGCGGCGGTGGCGTCGTCGATCTCGGTGCCCGCTACGGCGGAGGGGCCGAGGATGTACTTCTCCCACTGACCTTGCGAGTTCTGACCGCAGGCGACGATCGCCTCACTGGGCTTGGTGCCCTCGGCGGCGGCCGTGCGCTCCTCGGTGTCGGTGCAGGTCAGCGCCTCGAACTTCTTCATGAGCGCTGCATCGCCCCCGCCCTCGGAGGCGGAGGGGGAGGGCGTCGGGTCCGCCTTGCCGTCGGCCGAGCCGGACGGGGAGGGCGTGGCGTCGGCCTTCAGGGCGCCGGAGGCGGCGCGGCCCTGGGTGGTGGGCGTGGCCTCGGGCTCGCCGGACTTGCCGTCGGTGGCCTTGTCGCCGCCCTCGGTGGCCTTGTCACCGTCGCCCTGCTCGGCCTCGTCGGGCGAGCCGCTCGCCGACGGGCTCGGGGAGCCCTCGGGGGCGGGCTCACCGGAGGCGAGCTGGAGTACCGGGCGGAAGAAGAGCTGTGCGGTGGTGCCGACCTGCTCGCGGGCCTGCTTCTCGTTCGTCCCCTTGGGGATGTTCACGATGATGTGGTCGGTGCCCTGGGTCTGAACCTCGGCCTCGGAGACACCGAGGCCGTTGACACGGCGCTCGATGATGCCGACGGCCGTGTTCATGTTGGTCTGGTTGACCGCGCTTTCCTGACCCGGTTCGCTCCTGGCCTGGAGCGTGATGCTCGTGCCGCCGGCGAGATCGATACCGAGGCGCGGCGTGGTGTGCCCGGAGAGGAACATGCCTCCGGTGAGCGCCACCAGTGCGATCAGGATCAGCGCCAGGGCGCGGCCCGGCCGGCCCTGGCCGGGCTGCCTTCGGCCCTTCTTCGGTGCTGCCACCTTGTCGTTTCTCCCTGTCCAACCGCCCGGCGTGGCTGAGCGCGGCGGGCGGCCCTGAAGTTGTGTGGAGGACCGGCGCGAAGCGGACACACCCCAGGGACCGGACGGCGCGTGCCGCGGACCGGTCCCCGGATGTGACTACTTCGTGTCGGACTCGCCGTCGGTCTTCTTCGGCGTCGCCTCGGCGGCGTCCTGGTCGGCGTCATCGGCCTTCTTGCCGAGGTCGATGCGGGCGGCGTCGCCGTCTTCGTCGTCCTTGGTCAGGGAGGAGGCGTCGTCGGGGACGACCGGGGCGTCGCTCTCGTCACCCTCGACCCCGTGGATGATCCGGTTGTACTCCTCGTCGTCGAGGACGGCGCCGATGGCGTTCTTCGCGTAGATCGCGTGGACGCCGGGGGCCACCTCAAGGAGGACGGACTCGTCGTGGACCTCCTTGACGGTGGCGTACATGCCACCGATCGTCCGGATGCCGCTGCCGGGCGTCATCGAGTTGCGCATGTCGACGGCCTGCTGCTGCTTCTTCTTCGCCGAGCGCGTCATCAGGAACATGGCGCCGATGAGCACGACGAAGGGGAGGAGGGTCACGATGTCCACGGGGGAATGTCCTTCGCACGACCGCGCGGTGGAGCGGCCTATCGATGGGGGTGGGCGGCCGCCCGCAAGGGACGGCATCGGCGGAGTCTAAGCGAGTCCGCACGGATGGAACAACGCTCAGCATGGCACCCCAGTTCCGGGTGGGGCGATCTTCCCGCGCCGTCAGCCCGCGAAGAGGTCGCCTTGCCCCGGTCCGCCCGGAACCTGCCGGGGCGGGGTCAGCCCGAGGTGTGCCCAGGCCGCGGGGGTGGCGACCCGGCCCCGGGGGGTACGGGCGAGCAGGCCCTCGCGGACGAGGAAGGGCTCGGCCACCTCCTCGACGGTCTCGCGCTCCTCCCCCACCGCGACGGAGAGGGTGGAGAGCCCGACCGGTCCCCCGCCGAACAGCTTCAGCAGCGCCTCCAGGACCGAGCGGTCGAGCCGGTCCAGTCCCCGGGCGTCGACCTCGTAGACCGCGAGGGCCGCCGAGGCGATCTCCCGGTCGACGGCGCCGTCCGCCTTGACCTGGGCGTAGTCGCGGACCCGGCGCAGCAGGCGGTTGGCGATGCGCGGGGTGCCGCGGGAGCGGCCGGCGATCTCGGCGGCGCCCTCGGTGTCGATCTCGACGTCGAGCAGGCGGGCGGAGCGGTGGACGACGCGCTCCAGTTCGGCCGGGCCGTAGAACTCCATGTGGCCGGTGAAGCCGAAGCGGTCGCGCAGCGGCGGGGGCAGCAGCCCGGCCCGGGTGGTGGCGCCGACCAGGGTGAACGGGGGGAGTTCCAGCGGGATGGCGGTGGCGCCGGGGCCCTTGCCGACGATGACGTCGACCCGGAAGTCCTCCATGGCCATGTACAGCATCTCCTCGGCGGGCCGGGACATGCGGTGGATCTCGTCGAGGAAGAGCACCTCGCCCTCCTGGAGGGAGGAGAGGATCGCGGCCAGGTCGCCGGCGTGCTGGATGGCGGGTCCTGAGGTGATCCGGATGGGGGCTTCCATCTCGGCGGCGATGATCATCGAGAGGGTGGTCTTGCCGAGCCCGGGGGCGCCGGAGAGCAGCACGTGGTCGGCGGTGGCGCCACGGGCCCGGGCGGCCTTGAGGACCAGGTCGAGCTGGGCGCGGACCTTCTCCTGCCCGATGAACTCGCCCAGTTCCTTGGGGCGCAGGGCGGCTTCGACGGCGGTGTCCTCGCCGTCGGCGACGGAGCCCACCAGCCGGTGGCCGTCCTCGTCGGCGCCGTGGGCGGCGGGCTCGGTCTCGTACGGGTTCACTGCTCTCGCCTCGGATCTTCCTGGGGTCCTGGCCGGTCGGGTGCGGGGCGGCCCGGTGGCCGCCGGGGTCAGCGGGCGCGGTTGAGGCTCTGGAGGGCGGCGCGCAGGAGCTGGGGTACGGCGGGCTGGGCGCCCTCGGCGAGGGCGGCCTCGGCCTGCGGGGTGACGGCGGCGACGGCGTCGTCCGCCTCGCGCGGGGCGTAGCCGAGGCCGACCAGGGCGGTGTGCAGCTGCTCGGACCAGGGGGCCGGGCCGCTCGCGGCGGCGGGGCGGGCGGCCTGGGTGGCGCCGCGCGGGGCGCCGAGCCGGTCCTTGAGTTCGAGGAGGAGCTTCTGGGCGCCCTTCTTGCCGATGCCGGGGACGGCGGTGAGCGCCTTCTCGTCGCCGGTGGCCACCGCGCGGCGCAGGGCGTCGGGGTGGTGGACGGCGAGCATCGCCTGGGCGAGGCGCGGGCCGACGCCGCTGGCGGTCTGGAGGAGTTCGAAGGTCTGCCGCTCGTCGTCGTCGGCGAAGCCGTAGAGCGTCAGGGAGTCCTCGCGGACGACGAGGCTGGTGGCGAGGCGGGCCTGCTCGCCGACCCGCAGGCCGGAGAGGGTGTCCGGGGTGCACTGGACGGCCATGCCGATCCCGCCGACCTCCACCACCGCGCTGTCCGGGGCGAGGGCGGCGACGGTGCCGCTGACTGAGGCGATCATGCGGGGCGGCCTTTCTGGGGGCGCCGCCCGGGAGCGGTACGGCGCGGGGCGGGGGCGGCGCGGTGGGCGGCGACGGCCTGCTGGAGGCGGTTCTGTGCGGGGGCGCGCCAGATGTGGCAGATGGCGAGGGCGAGGGCGTCGGCGGCGTCGGCCGGCTTCGGGGGCGCGTCGAGCCGCAGCAGCCGGGTCACCATGGCGCCGACCTGGTCCTTCTCGGCGCGGCCCGACCCGGTGACGGCGGCCTTGACCTCGCTGGGGGTGTGCAGGGCGACGGGCAGGCCGCGGCGGGCGGCGCAGAGCATGGCGACGGCGCTGGCCTGGGCGGTGCCCATCACGGTGCGGACGTTGTGCTGGCTGAAGACCCGCTCGACGGCGACCCGCTCGGGCCGGTGCTCGTCGAGCCAGGCTTCGATGCCGGCCTCCACGGCGACCAGCCGGTCGGGGGTCTCGGCCTCGGCGGGGGTGCGGATCACGCCGACGCCGACCATGGTCAGGGGGCGGCCCGCTTCGCCGTCGACGACGCCGATGCCGCACCGGGTCAGCCCCGGGTCCACGCCCAGTACCCGCATCGTCCCTCCCCTTCCGCCCGCCCGTCCCCGGCGCGGGCGGCCTCCGGCCCTTGTTCGACCTGGTGTTCGCGCACGTACCGGCAGGCTATCGGCCGCCGCCGACAATCCCCGAACCACGGGGCCGGTGTGCCGCGGACGGGGCGCGGAAGCCGGTGCGGCCCGGGTCCTCTCCGGTGCGGAGGGGACCCGGGCCGCGCGGCGGCTGCCGGGATCAGGCGTCGACGGAGGCCATGACCTCGTCGGAGACGTCGAAGTTGGCGAAGACGTTCTGCACGTCGTCGCTGTCCTCCAGGGCGTCAATCAGCTTGAAGATCTTGCGCGCGCCCTCCTCGTCCAGCTCGACCTGCATGGTCGGGACGAAGTTGGCGTCGGCCGAGTCGTAGTCGATGCCGGCCTCCTGGAGGGCGGTGCGGACCGCGACCAGGTCGGTGGCCTCGCTGAGCACCTCGAAGGACTCGCCGAGGTCGTTGACCTCCTCGGCACCCGCGTCCAGGACGGCGCCGAGGACGTCGTCCTCGGAGAGCTCGCCCTTGGGGACGATGACGACGCCCTTGCGGTTGAAGAGGTAGGAGACCGAGCCGGGGTCGGCCATCGAGCCGCCGTTGCGCGTCATGGCGACACGGACGTCGGAGGCGGCGCGGTTGCGGTTGTCGGTGAGGCACTCGATGAGCACCGCGACACCGTTGGGGCCGTAACCCTCGTACATGATCGTCTCGTAGTCGGCGCCACCGGCTTCGAGGCCGGCGCCGCGCTTGACCGCCGAGTCGATGTTCTTGTTGGGCACCGACTGCTTCTTGGCCTTCTGGATGGCGTCGAAGAGGGTCGGGTTGCCGTCGATGTCGGCGCCGCCCATACGGGCCGCGACCTCGATGTTCTTGATCAGCTTCGCGAAGAGTTTGCCGCGCTTGGCGTCGATCACGGCCTTCTTGTGCTTCGTCGTAGCCCATTTAGAGTGGCCGGACATCTGCCTGTCTCCTTCGCGTCACCACATGTACTGAACGAACCTGAGTGATCCTACCGGGATGCGGGGGCGCCCCGCCCCTGTCGTACCGGGTGGTGAGGGTACGGCAGGGGCGGGGGCGGCCGCCTCGGTGGGTCAGGCGGCGGCGCGGACCAGTTCGGTGAAGTGGCCGTGCAGCCGGTGGTCGCCGGTCAGTTCGGGGTGGAACGAGGTCGCCAGCGCGTTGCCCTGGCGGACCGCGACGGGGTGGCCGCCGTAGGTGGCGAGCACCTCGGTGGCGGCGCCGGTGGACTCCACCCACGGGGCGCGGATGAAGACCCCGTCGACGGGCGGCCCCGCGATGCCGGTGACCGGGACCGACGCCTCGAACGACTCGTTCTGCCGCCCGAAGGCGTTGCGGCGGACGATCATGTCGATCCCGCCGAAGGTCTCCTGGCCCGCGCGCGGGTCGAGGATCTTGTCGGCGAGCAGGATCATCCCGGCGCAGGTGCCGTAGACCGGCAGCCCCTCCGCGATACGGGCCCGCAGCGGCTCGGTGAGGCCGAAGAGGGCGGCCAGCTTCGAGATGGTGGTCGACTCGCCGCCGGGCAGGACCAGCCCGTCGAGGCGGGCCAGCTCCTCGGGGCGCCGCACCGTGGTGGCGCGGGCGCCGGAGGCGGTGAGGGCCTTCAGGTGCTCGGGGACGTCACCCTGGAGGGCGAGGACGCCGACGAGCGGGGTGGCGGCCATCGGTCACCAGCCGCGGTTGGCGTAGCGCTCCGTCTCGGGGAGCGTGTCGCAGTTGATGCCGACCATGGCCTCGCCGAGGTTGCGGGAGGCGTCCGCGACGGCCTTCGGGTCGTCGAAGAAGGTGGTGGCGCGGACGATGGCGGCGGCCCGCCTGGCCGGGTCGCCCGACTTGAAGATGCCGGAGCCGACGAAGACGCCCTCGGCGCCGAGCTGGCGCATCAGCGCGGCGTCGGCCGGGGTGGCGACGCCGCCGGCGGAGAAGAGCACCACGGGCAGGCGGCCGAGGGCGGCGGTCTCGGCGACCAGCTCGTAGGGGGCGCGCAGCTCCTTGGCGGCGGCGTACAGCTCGTGCTGGTCGCAGGCGGCGAGGCGGCCGATCTCGGCCTTGATCTGGCGGAGGTGGCGGACCGCCTCGACGACGTTGCCGGTGCCGGCCTCGCCCTTGGAACGGATCATCGCGGCGCCCTCGGCGACGCGGCGCAGGGCCTCACCGAGGTTGGTGGCGCCGCAGACGAAGGGGGTGGTGAAGGACCACTTGTCGGAGTGGTTGGCCTCGTCGGCGGGGGTGAGGACCTCGGACTCGTCGATGTAGTCGACGCCGAGCGACTGGAGGACCTGGGCCTCCACGAAGTGGCCGATGCGGGACTTGGCCATGACCGGGATGGAAACGGCCTCGATGATGGACTCGATCATGTCCGGGTCGGACATGCGGGCCACGCCGCCGTCCTTGCGGATGTCGGCGGGGACCCGCTCCAGCGCCATGACGGCGACGGCGCCGGCGTCCTCGGCGATCTTCGCCTGCTCGGGCGTGACCACGTCCATGATCACGCCGCCCTTGAGCTGCTCGGCCATGCCGCGCTTGACGCGGGCGGTGCCGGTGGCGGGGGCGGCGGGGGTGGCGGGGGGCGTGCTGGACACGGGCTACCTCACGTAGGACGAGACGAGTTGCTGCACGTGAAGCCAACTCCCGGGGGGCACTTCCGGACAAGGGCCAATGAACAGGCGGTGGATCGTTCTGGCCCGCGCCCCCTCCCGGCTGCCCCTGCTCAGCGGTCGGCCAGCGCCGCCGGCGGCTCGTCGTCCATCTCGAAGGCGAGCGGGAACGGCGCGTGGCCGGCCAGCCGCAGCCAGCGGACCGTGCGGTGGCGGCGCAGCGCGCGGGCGGCACGGACGGCGTCGTTGTGGAAGCGGCGGGCCATCGGCACCCGGCGTACGGCGGCGGCCAGTTCGTCGGCGGTCTCGGTGCCGCCGGGCGCCTGACGGACCGCGTCGACCTGCGAGACGTCGCCGAAAACGGCGCGCAGGGCCTGGCTCAGCTCGCTCTCGGCCACCTCGCGGGCCTCCTCGTCGGCCTGCCGGGCGGCGTGCGCGGCCTCGTAGAGCACGATGGAGGCGGCGGGGTCCAGGACCCCCGCGGTGGCGAGTTCCTGGGCGACCGAGGCGCGGCGCAGGAGTTGGGCGTCGAGGGCCGCGCGGGCGGCGTCGATGCGGGCGTGCAGCCGGTCGAGGCGGCCGGCGGTCCAGCTCAGGTAGACACCGATGGCGAGCAGCGCCACCGCGATCCAGATCAGTGTGGAGGTCACGGGCGGCAAGGCTACGCGGCCGGGGGCGGCCGGGGTGACGCCCCCGGGCGGAAGCCCTCAGGTGGGCGGCTCAGTCGCGGGCGAAGCCCAGGCGGGCGCGGAGGCCCACGCGTTCGTCGGTGGCGACCGAGGCGGCGCCGTCGGTGACGGTCTCGTAGACGGCGAGGATGTCGGCGCCGACGGTGGACCAGTCGAACCGCTTGACGTGGCGGGAGCCGTGCTCGCTGAGCCGCTCGCGGCGCCCGGGGTCGCCGAGCAGCCGGATCGCGCCCTCGGCCAGCGCCTCGGCGTCCTCGTTGGTGAACATCTCGCCGGCCGTGCCGTGGTCGAGGACCTGCGCGAAGGCGTCCAGGTCGCTGGCGAGGACCGGGGCGCCGGCCGACATCGCCTCGACCAGGATGATCCCGAAGCTCTCGCCGCCGGTGTTGGGCGCCACGTACACGTCGACGCTGCGCAGCAGCCGCGCCTTGTCCTCGTCGCTGATCATGCCGAGGAACTCGACCCGCTCGCGCAGTTCGGCGGGGAGCCCGGTGACGGCCTCCTCCTCGTCCCCCCGCCCGGCGACCAGCAGCCGGGCCCCGGGGTGGGCGGCGAGGATGGCGGGCAGCGCCTTCATGAGGACGGGCAGGCCCTTGCGGGGCTCGTCGATGCGGCCGATGAAGCCGAGGGTGGAGCCCTGCCACTCGGGCCGGGGCTCGGCCCGGGCGAAGAAGTCGACGTCGACCCCGTTGGGGATGACCACCGCGTCCCCGCCCAGGTGCTCCACCAGCGTGCGCCGGGCGTACTCGCTGACCGCGATGCGCGCGCTGATCTTCTCCAGCGCGGGCTGGAGGATCGGGTACGCGGCGATCATCGCCCGGGAGCGCGGGTTGGAGGTGTGGAAGGTGGCCACGATCGGCCCGGAGGCGGCCCAGCAGCTCAGCAGGCCGAGCGAGGGCGAGGCGGGTTCGTGGATGTGGATGACGTCGAAGGTGCCGTCGTGGAGCCAGCGGCGGACCCGGGCGGCGGAGAGGAAGCCGAAGTTCAGCCGGGCGACGGAGCCGTTGTAGGGCACCGGGACGGCGCGTCCGGCGGAGACCACGTACGGCGGCAGCGGTGTCTCGTCGTCGGACGGGGCGAGGACGGAAACCTCGTGGCCGAGGCGGATCAGGTGCTCGGCCAGGTCGCGGATGTGGAACTGGACGCCGCCGGGGACGTCCCAGGCGTACGGGCAGACGATGCCGATCCTCAAGACTGCTCCCGGGGTTCCAGGTCGGCCAGCCAGAGGCGCTGGAGCATGTGCCAGTCCTCGGGGTGGTCGGCGATGCCCTCGGCGAAGGCGTCCGCGAGGGCCTGTGTCATGAGGGACGTCTTCTCGGCCCGGGTACCTGCCTCGGGCACCTCGACGGGCGGGTGGACGCGGCCCTTCATGACGGGGGTGGCGTCGAACCAGAGGGTGACGGGCAGCAGCAGGGCGCCGGTCTGCTGGGCGAGTATCGCCGGGCCCGCGGGCATCCGGGCGGTGTCGCCGAAGAACTTCACCTCGACGCCGGAGGCGGACAGGTCGCGGTCGGCGACGAGGCAGACGAGGCCGCCGGCGCGCAGCCGGCGGGCGAGGGTGCCGAAGGCGGAGCCGCCGGTGTGCGGCAGCACCTCCATGCCCAGCCCCTCGCGGTAGGCGACGAACCGGTCGTAGAGGGTCTCGGGCTTGAGCCGCTCGGCGACGGTGGTGAAGGGCACCCCGAGGTTGCGGGTGACCCAGGCGCCGGCCAGGTCCCAGTTCCCGAGGTGGGGCAGGGCGAGTATGACGCCCTTGCCGGCGGCGAGGCCGTCGGTGAGGTGGTGCAGGCCCTCCGGCTCGAACCCCTCCTTGATGCGCTGCTCGCTCCAGGCCGGCAGCCGGAAGGACTCCATCCAGTACCGCAGGTACGAGCGCATCCCGGCCCGGGACAGCTCCGCGAGCCGCTCGGGGCCCGCGTCGGGGACGACCCGGGCGAGGTTGGCCTCCAGCCGCAGGACGCCCTTGCCGCGCCGCTTCCAGACGGTGTCGGCGAGGGTCTGCCCGAGGCGGGCGGCGACCGGCTCGGGCAGCTTCTTGACGGTGCTCCAGCCGAGGCCGTAGAGCGCGTCGGAGAGCCGTTCGTTCACGAGGCGGCCCCCTGGCCCGCCGGGCCGTCGGCCTCGATCGCCTCGCGGCGGACCGTGACCACCCGCTGGACCAGCGTGACCAGGCTGCCCACGGCGACCAGCCACAGGGCGATCGGCAGCAGCACCTGGATGCCGGGGACGCCGAAGCCGTGCAGGCCCGCGAGGCCCGCCGCGACCAGCGAGATGACCAGCCGCTCGGCGCGCTCCACCAGGCCGTTGACCGCGACCGGCAGGCCGATGGCCTCGCCGCGCGCCTTGGTGTAGGAGACGACCTGTCCGGCAGCGAGGCAGAAGAGGGCGACCGCGCACAGCACGTTGTCGTCGCCGTTGCCCGCGTACCAGAGCGCGAAGCCGCCGAAGATCGCGCCGTCGGCGACCCGGTCGAGGGTCGAGTCGAGGAACGCGCCCCAGCGGCTGGAGATCCCGGCCTGGCGGGCCATGTTGCCGTCGACCAGGTCGGAGAAGACGAAGAGGGTGATGACGATGGTGCCCCAGAAGAACTCCCCCCGGGGGAAGAAGACCAGCGCCCCCGCCACCACTCCGGCGGTCCCGACGAGGGTGACCGCGTCGGGGCTGACCCCGCGGCGGAGCAGAAACGCGGCGAACGGTGTGAGGACGCGCGTGAAGAACGCTCGCGCGTACTTGTTCAGCATGGCCTTCCCGAGGGTCGGTGGGGGCCGGTGTCCGGGCCGGGCATCGGCTGGCCCATCGTAGTCACGCGCACGCCGCCCCGCCGTCGGGGCACCCGGGCCGACGCGCCCCGCCCACCCGCGCGGACGGCCCGGCGGCGGGCGCGCTCCCCCACGACCTTCCCTGTCCCCTGCCGCGCGCCCCCGCGCCCCGATACCCTGACTGCGGATCAGCAGGAAGGCCGGGCGCGGCAGTCGGGTCCGGCAAGGCGACGAGGCGGCGACAGCGCTCCGGCAGCGCGGCGATGGGGGCGGCATGGCGGACGACTTCTTCGATTTCAGCCCCGGGGCGCAGATCCCCGTCACCGGGGGCGCGGGCGGCACGGCCGCCACCCATGCCCTGGCCTCGGTGGCGTACCGCGACGACCCGCTGGACAAGATCACCGAGGCGGACGGCGAGTGGCACAAGACGACGGTGAAGCCGGGCAAGCTGAAGATCTTCGCGCCGCTGCTCGGTGAGGCGTTCTCGCAGGCCGTCGTGGTGCGGATGCTGGGCGCCGGGCGGGCGCCGCTGATCCAGGCGTTCGGCATGGAGCCGCAGGTGGTGGTCGAGCACTGCCTTGCGGCGACCCGGCTGCGCAAGCAGCGCGACCGGCGGCTGACCCTGGTCGCGCTGATCTGCGGGGTGCTCTTCCTGCCCGGCGCGGCCCTGTGGGTGCTCGCCTTCCAGCTGCGGGCGATGTCGGGCAAGTGGGTGGCCAAGGGCGCCGACCTGCTCGGCACGCTGCTGATGCTGGTGGGCGGCATCGCCTCGGTGGTGCTGCTGATCGGGCTGCCGACCGAGGGCATCCTGCCCTGGTACATCCGCGGCTGCATCGTCGGCCCGGTGCTCGGCTGGTTCGTGGCCAAGCAGCTCGCGGAGCGGACCGCGCAGGACCTGCGGGCCCACTGGAGCAGTCTGCTGGCGGGCGGCGGCTCCGGCGCGAAGATCCCCGAGGCGGTCCCGGCCAACCCGGACGACGCCGCCGCCGAGCAGCTGCGGGTCAGCCTCGCCAAGCTCGCCGCCGAGCAGCAGAGCAACTCGGTCTTCTACGCCGGTCCCAAGGGCATCCTCGGCATGGGCACCCGGTGGGGCAGCTGGCAGCTGGCGGAGGACCTGGAGCCGACGGAGGCGGGCAAGGAGATCAACCCGTTTCGTTCCTGGGACGTGATCCGGGCCATCCACGACCAGCTCCAGATGCTGGAGCGCGGCCCGCTGCACACCGGCGGCTTCCCCAAGCCCTCGGTGAAGCACTGGATCGTCTCCCCGGTCGGGGAGAACGCGGGCGGTGTCTCGCGCCCCGAGGGCGAGACGGTCGAGGCGTACCAGGTCAAGCCGCACGAGATCCAGCGGATCTGCAACGAGCAGCAGTTCAGCAACGGCAACCGGCACTATCTCGGCGTGCAGTTCGTGCTCTGGGACGGCCAGCTGGTGCTGACCATGCTGATCACGGTGACGGTGCTCCACCACACGCTGCGCATCGAGGTCACCGGCCACGCGCTGGGCCCGGTGCACGGCCTGTTCAGCGGCGGCCCCGCGGCGCGCGAGCGGACCACGGCGAAGCCGATCAAGTTCTGGGAGACCAAGACCCACAAGCTGCCGCTGGTCGACGCGACCGAGGTGGTGCGGCTGCTGGTCCGCGCCCCGCTCACCCCGTACCCGCCGGTCCTCGACTTCCTCGGCGGGAAGCTGGCCCTGCCGGAGCCCTTCGGGCTGCGGCACGTGTGGGCCGGACGGCCGTGGGCCAATCGCTTCATGGCCGACGACGCGCTGCGCACGGCGGCGCCGGTGCTGCGGGTGGTGCACAAGGCCGCGCTGCGGGTCCTGGAGGAGAACGGCGTGGACACCAGCCGCTTCGCGGGCCGCGCGGCGGGCCTGAGCGGCGCCGTCCAGGACGCGGCTCCGAAGAAGGCCGACCTGTACGACGCCTGAACGGACCGGGGCCGGGCGCTCGCCCGAGGGCGGCGCCCGGCCCCGTCCGTCAGCCCGCGTCGGTGTCGGTCAGCTCGGAACCGTCGGCCTCGGGCCAGGCGGCGGCGAGCATCGCCCGGGTGTCGCCGAGGAGCTGGGGCAGCACCTTGGTGTCGCCGATGACCGGCATGAAGTTGGTGTCCCCGCCCCACCGGGGCACGATGTGCTGGTGGAGATGGGCGGCGATGCCCGCGCCCGCGGCCGACCCCTGGTTGAGCCCGATGTTGAAGCCGTGCGCGCCGGAGGCGGAGCGCAGCGCCGTCATCGCCTGCTTGGTCAGCTCCGCGACCTCGGCCGTCTCGGCGGCGTCCAGCTCGGTGTAGTCGGCGACGTGCCGGTAGGGCACCACGAGGAGGTGGCCGCCGTTGTACGGGTAGAGGTTGAGCACCGCGTAGGCGTGCGCGCCGCGCCGGACGATCAGCCCGTCCTCGTCGGATTTGGCCGGGACCACACAGAACGGACAGCCGTCCTGGGCACCGGGCCCGGTCGGCTTGTTCTCCCCCTGGATGTACGCCATCCGGTGGGGCGTCCACAGGCGCTGGAACGCGTCGGGCGTCCCCACTCCGAACTGCTGCTCCGGCTCAGTCGTCATGCCTTGCAGCATATGACCTCGGCCGCCGGGCGCGTGTCGCCGGGGCGGTGGCCGTGCCCGGGCCGCGATGCTGGGGCCCATGCGCACCCGTCCCGCCCCCGACCAGCGGCGCCTGCACCGCTGGGAGCACCGCACGGAGCTGCCGCTCGCCGCCGCCTCCCTGGTCTTCCTCGGCGCGTACGCCGCGCGCGTGCTGGGGCACGGCCTGCCGCAGTACGTCCACGACCTCTGCCTGGCGCTGCTGCTGGGCTGCTGGCTGCTCTTCGGGATCGACTACGCGGTGCGCTGGCGGCTCAGCGGCGAAGGAGCGCTTTTCTGGGCGCGCCACGGTCTGTCCACCGCGGTCCTGCTGCTGCCGCTCCTGCGCCCGCTGCGGGTGGTCCCCGTCTACGAGGCGATCCGCCGCAGACAGCGCCGGCCCCGCCTGAACCTGTACGCGCGGGTGATGAGCTACGCCGGCCTCTCGACGGCACTGATCGGCTTCGCGGGCGCCCTCACCGTCTACGCGACGGAACGCTCGGCCGAGGGCTCGACGATCCAGAGCTTCGGCGACGCGGTCTGGTGCGTCTGCTCCACCCTGGCCACCATCGGCTACGGCGACGCGGTCCCGGTCACCTTCCTCGGCCGCCTCGTCCTGGTGGTGCTGATGGGCGGCGGCCTCGCCCTGCTCGGCGCGGTGACCGGCTCGTTCGCCTCCTGGCTGCTCCAGGCCTTCGCCGAGGAGGGCGAACGAACGGACCGGCCCCCGGCGAGCTGAGCGCTCGCCGGGGGCCGGCCGTGGTCACGTACCCGCGTCTCAGACCTGGACGCGCCGCTCCACCACGTCCTGGAGCTTGGCGAGGGCGTCCTCGCGGGGGATGCCGTTCTCCTGCGAGCCGTCGCGGTACCGGAAGGAGACGGTGCCGGCGTTCATGTCCTCGTCACCGACGATGATCATGAACGGCACCTTGGCCTTCTGGTGGTTGCGGATCTTCTTCTGCATCCGGTCGGAGGAGGAGTCGACCTCCACCCGCAGCCCGCGCGCCTTGGCGTCGGCGGCGAACTCCTGGAGGTAGGAGACGTGCGCGTCGCCGATCGGGATGCCGACCGCCTGGACGGGGGCGAGCCACGCCGGGAACGCGCCCGCGTAGTGCTCCAGCAGGACCGCGAAGAACCGCTCGATGGAGCCGAAGAGCGCCCGGTGGATCATGACCGGCTGCTGGCGCGAGCCGTCCGCCGCCGTGTACTCCAGGCCGAACCGCTTCGGCTGCTGGAAGTCGACCTGGATGGTCGACATCTGCCAGGAGCGGCCGATGGCGTCCCTGGCCTGCACGGAGATCTTCGGCCCGTAGTACGCGGCGCCGCCCGGGTCGGGGACGAGCGGGAGGCCCTGCTTCTCGGCCGCCTGGCGGAGCGCCTCGGTGGCCTCCTCCCACTCGGCGTCCTCACCGATGAACTTGTCCGACTCGGGGTCGCGGGTGGACAGCTCCAGCTCGAACTGGTTGAGCCCGTAGTCCCGCAGCAGGTCCAGCACGAAGGTGAGCAGGGAGTCCAGCTCCTCGGGCATCTGCTCCTTGGTGCAGTAGATGTGCGAGTCGTCCTGGGTGAAGCCGCGCGAGCGGGTCAGGCCGTGCACCACACCGGACTTCTCGTACCGGTAGACCGTGCCGAACTCGAAGAGGCGCAGCGGCAGTTCGCGGTAGGAGCGGCCCCGGCCCTTGAAGATCAGGTTGTGCATGGGGCAGTTCATCGCCTTGAGGCGGTAGTTCTGCCCGTCGAACTCGATGGGCGGGAACATGCCCTCGGCGTAGTTCGGCAGGTGCCCCGAGGTCTCGAAGAGCTGCTCCTTCGAGATGTGCGGGGTGTTGACGAACTCGTACCCGGCGTCCTCGTGGCGCCTGCGGGAGTAGTTCTCCATCTCCTTGCGGACCACCCCGCCCTTGGGGTGGAAGACGGCGAGGCCGGGGCCGAGCTCGTCGGGGAAGGAGAAGAGGTCCAGCTCGGTGCCGAGCTTGCGGTGGTCGCGCTTCTCGGCCTCGGCGAGGAACTCCAGGTGCGCCTTCAGCTCCTCCTTGGAGGGCCAGGCGGTGCCGTAGATCCGCTGGAGCTGCGGGTTCTTCTCGCTGCCGCGCCAGTAGGCGGCGGCCGAACGCATCAGCTTGAAGGCGGGGATGTTCCGGGTGGTGGGCAGGTGGGGGCCTCGGCAGAGGTCCTTCCAGCACAGCTCGCCGGTCTTGGCGTCGAGGTTGTCGTAGATGGTCAGCTCACCGCCGCCCACCTCCGCGTCGGCGCCGTCGGCGGCCTGGGCCGCGTTGCCCTTGAGGCCGATCAGCTCCAGCTTGTACGGCTCGTCGGCCAGCTCGACGCGGGCGTCCTCGTCGGTGGTGACCCGGCGGGAGAAGCGCTGGCCGCGCTTCTGGATCTCCTGCATCTTCTTCTCGACGCGCTTGAGGTCCTCGGGGGTGAAGGGCTCCGCGACGTCGAAGTCGTAGTAGAAGCCGCCCTTGACCGGCGGGCCGATGCCGAGCTTGGCCTCGGGGAAGAGCTCCTGCACGGCCTGGGCCATCACGTGCGCGGTGGAGTGGCGCAGGATGTTGAGGCCGTCCTCGGAAGAGATGTCGACGGGCTCGACGCTCTCGCCGTCGCCCGGGACGTACGCGAGGTCCTTCAGCTCACCGTCCACCCGGGCGGCGATCACGGTGCGCTCGCCGGCGAAGAGGTCGGCGGCCGTAGTGCCCGTCGTCACCACACGTTCTTCCCGCTCGGAATCGCGTTGGATGATCACACGGACGTCTGACACCGGTCTCTCCTGACTGAGGTGGGGAGCGTGCGCCGGATCTGGCGTGCACGCACGGGGCCGATGGTACCGAGCCGGGGAGGGCCGACGCGAAAGGGTTCCGCCGACGCGTCCGCTCGCCCGGAGCCTTCGGGCCGCCTACCGTGCCCGCATGACTACGGACTGGAACGGCCTCCTCACCGATCAGCTCGACTGGTACTGGACCCACCTGCTCCGCCCCCGCCTCGCCGGGCTCACCGACGCCGAGTACTTCTGGGAACCGGTCGAGGGGTGCTGGAACATCCGTCCGGCGGGGACCAGCCCGTGGCCCTCGGCGGCCGGCTCCGGCGACTGGACGATCGACTACGCCTTCCCCGAGCCGGCCCCGCCGCCGGTCACCACCATCTCCTGGCGGCTGGGCCACCTCGTCGTCGGTGTCCTCGGCACCCGCCTCGCCGCCCACTTCGGCGGCCCGGAGACCGACTACGGCAGCTTCGCCTACGCCGGGACCGCCGAGGAGGCGCTGCGCCAGCTCGACACCCGGTACGCGGAGTGGACCGCCGGGGTGCGGGCCCTCGGCCAGGAGGGGCTGGAGCGGCCCTGCGGCCCGTCCGAGGGCCCGTTCGCCGAGGCGCCGATGGGCGCGCTGGTCCTGCACATCACCCGCGAGATCGTCCACCACGGCGCGGAGATCGGCACCCTGCGCGACCTGTGGGCGCACCGTCCGCTGACCGGCTGAGCCGCCCGGGCGCCGCGTACCGGTGCGGGCGGACGGGTATCACCTCCCGGGCGGGAAGCCGTCCGCGCGGGTGGGAGGAGCTGGTTCGTCATGACGCACTGGTACGAGGGCCCGTTGGCCGCACTGCGCCTCGGGGCGACCGGCCCCGACGCCGAGGAGGACCGGCTGGTGACGGCCGCCGTCGTCGTCCAGGACCTGGCGGGGGCACGCCCGAGGGTGCTGCGCTGGCTGGTCAGCCCGGGGGTGACGGTGACCGAGGAGGAGGCCGCGCGGCACGGCCTGACGCGGGATCAGGTGGAGCGTACGGGCCGGTGGCCGGCGCCGGTGATGGAGGAGATCGGCCGCTCGCTGGCCGCGCACGCGGCGGCCGGCCGGCCGCTGGTGGTCGACGACGCCCCGGCGGCACTGACCCTGCTCGACCGCGAACTGCGGCGCCACCGCGCCTCCTCGCTCGGCGCCTACCTCGCCGGGGTGCCGCTGAGCGTGCTGGACCCGCGCGTCCTCGACACCCACCTGGACCGGTACCGCAAGGGCTCGCGCCGGCTGGACGCCCTCTGCGTCCGGTACGGCGTACCGGCGCCGCCCCCGCACGACGCGGCGGAGGAGGCGCGGACGGCGATCGAGGTGGTGCGGGCGCTGGCGCGGGTCTTCGCGCCCCGGCTGCAACGACTGACCCCGGGCGAACTCCACGCGCTCCAGGAGGACTGGCACGCCGCGCAGGTACGCGGCGGAGCCGCGCGTCCGGCGCGGGAGCGGGCCGACACGACGTGGCCACTGCGCCCTCGGGCGGCGGCGGCCGTCTGAACGGGCCCGCGACAGCCACCCGGACAACGAAGAGCCGGTCCGTCGACGACGGACCGGCTCTCCCGGGGTGGGCGATACTGGGTTCGAACCAGTGACCTCTTCGGTGTGAACGAAGCGCTCTCCCACTGAGCTAATCGCCCGGGAACGGACTGAACCATACAGGCCCCGGGGCCCGCCGTTCAAACCGGCTTCGCGGCCGCGAGCAGCCGGGCGAGCCCCGCGCGCCCGGACCGCATCATCAGGGCGTGGTTGGCACGGAAGAAGGGACGCCCGGGCACGGCCAGCAGCCGCATCACCCGTGAGGTGACCCGGACGTCCTGGTCGAAGTCGACCCGCGCACCGCCCGGGACGGCGCCGACCCGCCACACCAGCGTCCCCACCAGGTCGCCGCCGAGAGCCGCCTCGATCAGCCGGGCGTCCGGGTCCTGGCTGCGGACGCGGGCGGTGACCCGCAGGTCGTACGGGAGCAGGGAGCGGAAGCGCAGCACGCCCTCCGTCTCGCTGGTGCGGCGCACCTCTCGGACCTCGCGCCACCAGTGGGGGTATCCGGGGACGTCCTCCAGCACCCGGTAGACGGCGTCGGGGGCGGCCGGCAGCTCCCAGCGGCTGTGGAAGCGGTAGTGGTTCAGGTCCATGCCGCAAGGCTGCCCGCCCGCCCGGACGGCCACGCCCGCCATGCATTCTGACGGCAAGTCGACAAATACCCCGTCAGCCACCCGTCCGGCGGGGCGCATTCCGCATTAGGGGCAGAAAAACGGGGAGTACGAAAAACAGGAAAGGGCGGAACGCATTCCGGTACGGGAATTCCCGACGCCCGTCCGGAACTGATGAAGCGTCACCCGGACGATCCGCGTGGCGTGCGCCATACATAGCGACAGAACCTTTATTCCGGGCATTTCCCGCGGATGCCCGCACCGCTCCCCCGGTCACCCGGCGTCACACCGGCGGCGGGCGCGCCCGGCTCCGCACACGGCTGCGGCCCGAAGGCCGGAAGCCTTCGGGCCGCAGTCCCGGGGTGGGCGATACTGGGTTCGAACCAGTGACCTCTTCGGTGTGAACGAAGCGCTCTCCCACTGAGCTAATCGCCCGGGCGCAGAGAGAACATTACCGCATGTCAGCGGGTGCCCCCGACACCCCCGCGCGCACCGGCCGGACGGCCGGCGCCGGCCGGGCCCACCAGGCGATCACCAGGTGATGTTCCAGGGCATCGTCAGCCCGAAGCGCCACAGGTACAGGGCGCAGAGCGCGGCGCCGATCACCACGGCGACCGAGGTCAGGATGAGGTTCCGGCGGCGGACCTTCGGGTCGAGCGCCCGCTGGGCCGCCTCGGTGACCTTCCGGCGCGTCCAGCGCAGCACCAGTTGCGCCCAGACGAACTCCGTGGACCAGATGGCCATGCCGGCGAAGATCACCAGCCATCCCGGCCCGGGCAGGGCCAGCATCAGCACCCCCGCCACCACGACGGCCAGGCCCACCACGAAGACGCCGACCTGCCAGCTCAGGTGCAGGGTCCGGCTGCGCCGGATGAACTGCGGCGCCCGCGACCCGAGCCGTCGCTCGGGCTTCTTCTTCGCCTCGTCCTCCGCCACCGCGGTGGAACCGGCGTCGTCACTCCCCGTATTCATGAGGACAAACGTACCTGACGCGCACACCTCGCCGGAATGACCGCACCCGTACCGAATACTCGGCCGTACGAGGTATCTCAACCTTCGCAAAATGCCCAGAGGGGTTTACAACGGCACCGTAGGTGGCATGTCGATTTCGCCGACGTGCGAATCCCCGAGCGCACACTGAGCGAAAGGCCCTGGCGCTTATGAACACCACGGTCAGCTGCGAGCTGCACCTGCGCCTCGTTGTGTCGAGCGAGTCCTCACTGCCTGTTCCCGCAGGACTGCGGTATGACACGGCCGATCCCTATGCCGTGCACGCCACCTTCCACACCGGAGCCGAGGAGACGGTCGAGTGGGTGTTCGCCCGCGATCTCCTCGCCGAGGGCCTGCACCGGCCCACCGGCACCGGCGACGTCCGAGTCTGGCCGTCCCGCAGCCACGGTCAGGGCGTCGTCTGCATCGCCCTGAGTTCCCCCGAAGGTGAGGCTCTGCTCGAAGCCCCGGCGCGGGCGCTGGAATCCTTCCTGAAGCGCACGGACGCGGCGGTGCCCCCGGGCACCGAGCACCGTCACTTCGATCTCGACACGGAGCTGTCGCACATCCTGGCCGAGAGCTGACCCTCCCGGGCAGCGCGCCAGCTCCGCCCGGCCGCCCGACTCGGGGAGGCGGCCCGGGGTACGACAACCGCTCACGGAGTACGAGTGCCGCCACCGCGCGTCCAGCGCGGGAGGCGGCTCTCGTGCGTCCCGAAGCGGCCGTGCGCCGCCCTATCCCCGGCAGCCGCCGGACGGCTCGTCTACCATCGGCCAGCACCGGCGGGCACCGGCCCGACCTCCAGGCCAGGGAGCGGCCCGTGCTGATCACTCACGACACCCGATGTGCGCTGGACGCCGTGGTCGGCCTGGTGAACACCGCCCCGGGCGACGGCCGCCCCGACGGACTGGGCGACGTGAGCGCGCTGCGTACCTTCGTCGACGCGCACGGGGTGAGCGACGTGGGGCAGCTCGGCGAGGCCGACCTGGCCGCCGTGCACCGGGTGCGCGAGCGCTTCGAGGCGGTCTTCGCCGCCGGGAGCCTGGGGGACGCGGCCCGGGTGATCAACGAACTGGTGGCGGCGGCCGGGACCACGCCCCGGCTCACCGACCACGACGGCTTCGACTGGCACGTGCACTACTTCGCGCCGGGCGCCTCGGTCGCCGACCACCTCGCGGCCGACGGCGGGATGGCGCTGGCGTTCTTCGTGGTCGCCGGGGAGTGCGAGCGGCTGCGCCGGTGCGAGGCGCCGGACTGCGCCAACGCCTTCGTGGACCTCTCCCGCAACCGCTCGCGGCGCTACTGCTCCGGCCGCACCTGCGGCAACCGGCTGCACGTGGCCGCGTACCGGGCGCGGCGCCGGGAGGCCGCGGGCTGAGCGAGGGGGCGCCCGCCCGGCTCACAACAGGAACAGGTCATGCACCGCCCCCAGCATCAGCAGGCAGCCGATCACCAGAAGGAAGATCATCAGGGGCGGCTGGGAGAGGGCGAAGAGGCAGCCGCGGCGCTCGGCGTCGGGGCGTGCGGGGGCGTGTTCGGGCGGTGTGGTGTCGAGCATCTCGCGGAGATCATGACCCGCCCAGAGCCCCCCGGACCGCCGTCCACCAGGGACGAGGCGCCAGGTTCACCGGTTCCCGTGAGCGCGCCACGTGCGCGCCAAGGCGCGCGCGAATAAGCCGCACGCCCGGGGGCGTACGCCCCCTCCGGGCGTGCGGTGGGAACGGCCTCGCGCGCGCGTGCGTCCCTCAGATGCCGTGCTTCTTGAGGATGGCCTCGATGTCGGAGAAGTCGTCGTCCCCGCCGGACTGCTTCTTCCCGGCGGCGGGGGCCTGGGCCGCCTTCCCCGCGCCGGTGCTGCCGCCGACGGCGGGGCGCGCGGAGCCCGTGACCGCCTCCGGCGCCGCGGCCGCCCGCTCCTTGCGGGTCCCCCGGCGGCGCTCGATGGTCCGGGTCGTCATGAAGAGCACCCAGGCGAGCCCGAGGACCCCGAATCCGGCCCAGGCGCTCGGGCTGAAGGCGGTCCTGGCGACCCAGGCGACCGCGCCGGTCAGGACGAGTCCGGCGGGGACCAGGGCGTAGGCGGCGATCCGCGTCGCGGTGAGGAACCGCTTGCGGTAGGCGGTCACGGCGGCGATGCCCAGGCCGGCCGCGGCCACGGCTGAACACACGGTCTCGGCAAGCATCCGGTCCTCCAGGCAGGTGAGTGGGGCTCCTTCCATCCTGCACCGACCGGGGTGCGAATGGCCACGCCCCGTGGCGGGGCCGGCCCGATCTCCGGGAGAACTCCGGGACGCCCTCCTCCCGGGGACGGGGCCACCGCCGGATTCGGCGGGCCGGTGACCGGCTGGAAGACTGTCGGCCATGAACGACTCCTCTCCCTCCTCCCCCGTCGTCCTCGACGTCTGGTGCGAGCTGCAGTGCCCCGACTGCCACACCGCCCTCGGCGACCTCGACGCCCTGCGCGAGCGCTACGGCGACCGCCTGGACATCCGCCTGCGCCACTTTCCGCTGGAGAAGCACCGGCACGCCTTCGCCGCCGCCCAGGCCGCCGAGGAGGCGCTGGTGCAGGGCAAGGGGTGGGAGTACGTACGCGCGGTGCTGGACCGGGTCGTGGAGCTGGACCGCGCGGGCGAGCCGCTGCTGGTCGAGATCGCCGGGGAGCTCGGACTGGACGCGGAGGAGTTCGACACCGCGCTGGTCGACGGGCGGCACATCCTGATCGTCGACGCCGACCAGGCCGAGGGCAAGGCGCTCAAGGTCACCGGCACGCCGACCTACGTGATCGGCGGGGAGCGGCTGGACGGCGGCAAGAGCCAGGAGGGGCTGCGGGCCCGGATCGAGGAGATCGCCGACCGGCTGCTGGCGGGCTGACCCGCGCCCCGAGCCGGCTCACAGCGGCTTGGACCAGTGCAGCCGGGTCGTGGTGTAGCCGAGGGAGTCGTAGAGCCGCCGGGCCGGGGTGTTGTCCGCGAAGACGTGCAGCCCGATGACGCCGTCGCCCGCGCCGAGGGCGGTGCGCTCGGCGAGCAGCATGAGCGCCCGCCCGAGCCCCCGGCCCCGGAACTCCGGGCGGACCTCGACGTCGAAGACGTAGGCGCCGGGTACGCCCGGCTCGGCCTGACCGGAGGAGACCCAGACGTGCCCGGCGGGCGCTCCGTCCGCCTCCACCACGCCGAAGGAGACGCCGGGGGTGGCGAGGCCCTGGGGGAGGTTGTCGCGGTAGCTGGCCTCGGACCTGGCGCGGGCCTGCTCCTCGGGCAGCCCCCGGGCCGCCCACTCCTGGGCGTACGCCTCGCGTGAGACCGTCTCCCACCGCGCGTACTCCTCCTCGGTCATGGGGCGCGCGGTGACGCCGGCCGGGAGCGGGGGCGGGGCGGGCGGCAGGGTCTTGACCATGTTCCGGCCGCCCTCGGTCCAGCCGAGGGCCGTGGCCAGACGCAGCGCGGGGCCGGCGTCGGCGGGCACCGTGCAGCGGGCCAGCGTGCAGCCCCAGCCGCGCAGCACCTCCTCGGCGGCGAGCACCGCCACCGTCGCCCTGCCCCGGCCCCGGTCGGTCTCCTGGACGGTGAGGCCGTCCAGGAGACCGACGGTGGGCCCCATTCCGGGAGCGGTGCCGACGCTGAGGCTCCCCGCCGGCCGCCCGTTGACGCAGATGTCGTACGGCCGGGGGCGGACCGTGCCGTCCGGCTCGCGCTGAAGCGGCGCCGCGGGCCGCAGGGTGGTGGTCATCGGTCTGGTTCTACCCCCGCCGGGCGGGGCCTGTCACCACCGTTTCGGACGGGCTCAGGGGTCGATGTCGGCGGCGGACCGCTCGGCGAAGATCCGGATGGCCTTGGCGGTGACCGGTCCGGGTGCGGCGGCCAGGGTACGGCCGTCGACGCGGTGGACACCCTGCACGTCGCGGAGGGAGGAGGTCAGGAAGACCTCGTCGGCCCGTTCCAGGACGTCCATCGGCAGTTCGGTCTCGCGCGCCCCGGTCCACTCGGCGGTCAGGGCGCGGGTGATCCCGGCGAGGCAGCCGGAGGAGACTGGCGGGGTGTGGAGTTCACCGTCGAGGACGACGAAGACGTTGGAGCCGGTGCCCTCGCAAAGGGCGCCCACGGTGTTGGCGAACAGCGCCTCGGTGGCGCCCTGTTCGCGGGCGCGGGCGAGCGCGACCACGTTCTCGGCGTACGAGGTGGTCTTGAGCCCGGCCAGCGCGCCCCGTTCGTTGCGGGTCCAGTCGACGGTGACGACGGCGGTGGTCTCGGGGCGCGGGTGGGCCTCCCCGAGGGCGACGACGAGGGTGGGGGTGTTCTCGCCGCGGTCGGAGCCGAGCGGCGAGAGGCCCCCGGTATAGGTGATCCGCAGCCGGCCCAGCGGCACCGGTTCGGCCGCCAGGACGGCGGCGCAGGCGCGGCGCACCTCGTCGAGGTCGGGTTCGGGCAGGCCGAGGCCGCGCGCCGAGCGGGCGAGGCGGTCCAGGTGGCGGGTGAGCGCGAACGCACGGCCGTCGACGGCCTTGAGCGTCTCGAAGACGCCGTCGCCGACGGTCAGCCCGTGGTCCAGGACGGACACCTGTGCGGTACCGGCGTCCCGCAGGGCGCCGTCGAGCCAGATCTTCACGTAAGGGTTCCTCCACTCGCCTCGTGTCCCTCAGACGCTATCGCCAGCAGCCGGGACGCCTTCAGTTCGGTCTCCCGCCACTCCCGCTCGGGGTCGGACCCCCAGGTGATACCGGCGCCGGTGCCGAACTTGAGCACCACGCCGCCGTCGTCGCCCGGTTCCGTCCAGAAGGTGCGGATACCCACCGCCAGCTCGGCCGTGCCCCGGTCGGCGTCGACCCAGCCGACCGCCCCGCAGTACGGGCCCCGGGGTACGGGTTCCAGTGCGCGGATGATCCCCAGCGCACTCGACTTGGGCGCTCCCGTGACCGAGCCGGGCGGGAAGGCCGCGCCGAACAGCCCGGGCCAGCCGGCGCCCGCCGCCAGGGTGGCGCGGACCGTGGAGACGAGGTGGACCAGACCGGGGTGCTTCTCGACCACACAGAGCTCCGGGACCTCGACGGAGCCGGTGGCGGCGACGCGGCCCAGGTCGTTGCGGACCAGGTCGACGATCATGACGTTCTCGGCGTAGTCCTTCTCCAGGAGGTCCGCCTCGGTGGCCCCGGTCCCCTTGATCGGGCCCGACTCCACGACCGAGCCGCGCCGGCGCAGGAACAGCTCGGGGGAGGCGGTGGCCACCCCGATGCCGTGCGCGGGCAGGCGAACCGTTCCCGCATAGGGGGCGGGGTTGCCCCGGGCCAGCAGCGCGGTGAGGGCGTCGACGTCGGCGGCCCCGCCCTCCGGCAGCGGCGCGGAGAGCACCCGGCAGAGATTGGCCTGGTACACCTCGCCCCGCGCGACGGCGGCCCTGATCCGCCGCACCCCCTCCGTGTACGCGCCGTGCCCGAGCGAGGACTCCCAGGCGTCGGGGGCGGGCCCGCGCCAGGCCCCCGGGCGGGGGGCGGGGACCGGCTCGCGGCGCACCTCGTCGAAGCGGGCGCAGGTCAGGCCGCCTTCGAAATCGGCGACGACCGCCCAGAAGCCCTCCGAGCCGAGCGCCTCGGGATCATGGGTGACGTCGCGCAGACCGGTGGCGAGCAGCTCGCCGAAACGGGCCAGCGGGGGAAGAGGGGAAGCGGGGTTGTGCACGTGCGCGAGTCTAGGTCGGCCCGCCTCGGGCGGCCCCTCGCCGAGGTCACCGCAGCACGCTGCGCAAACGCGTTTTTGTGCTGGCCCAGGAATCCGCTAGAGTTCAACACGTCGCCGGGACGCGCAAGCGCCCCGGGAAAGACAAGCGGACGTAGCTCAGTTGGTAGAGCGCAACCTTGCCAAGGTTGAGGTCGCCAGTTCGAACCTGGTCGTCCGCTCGACGTGGGGGATCTTCCCGAGCCCTCGCAGTGGTGGAGTGGCCGAGAGGCGAGGCAACGGCCTGCAAAGCCGTCTACACGGGTTCAAATCCCGTCTCCACCTCCAAGGACGATTAGCTCAGCGGGAGAGCGCTTCCCTGACACGGAAGAGGTCACTGGTTCAATCCCAGTATCGTCCACTCGGAACCTCACGGTTCCGCCCGCGCGATTAGCTCAGCGGGAGAGCGCTTCCCTGACACGGAAGAGGTCACTGGTTCAATCCCAGTATCGCGCACGCAGTACCACACCCCCCGAACTCCGGCCGGTCTCCGGTCGCGGTCGGTCCCGCGCGATTAGCTCAGCGGGAGAGCGCTTCCCTGACACGGAAGAGGTCACTGGTTCAATCCCAGTATCGCGCACCACCCGGAGCCCCCGGCCGCCTCAGGCGGCCGGGGGCTCCGTCGTCGCCTACTCCCCCGTCTCCGGCCGGACCGGACGGAACCCTCTGACGTGGGGCCCGCCCGGTGCGGCCGGAAGCGCGGGGTCAGGAGGAGAAGAGCATGCGGCCGAAACCGCGGTCGCGACGGCGGCCGTAGTGGTGGCCGCCGTGGTGCGGGGCGCCCCAGGCCGGGGCGGGCGGTGCCGGGTACGCCTGCCCGTGCGGGGGCTGCGGCGCGGGCGGGGCGGCGGGCGGCGGGGCCTGCTGGGACCACTGGGACTCCAGGCGGGTCAGCGCCTCCAGTTCCCCGTAGTCCAGGAATATCCCCCGGCATCCCCCGCACTGCTCGATCTGGACGCCGTTGCGGTTGTAGGTGTGCATCGGGGCGTGGCACTTCGGACAGTGCATCGTTCGGCTCAACTCCTCGCCTGTGGACAGGACCTGCGCCGGGATACTGCCCCGGCGCGATCCCTGGCACCCTACGTCGCGGCGTCCAGGGCGGGTCCGTGCGGGAGCGGGGCCATCCTGGCGCAGGCGTCCACGAAGGCGGACTCGTCCTCGTCCAGAGGCCGCGCGGCCTGCTCCGCCTTGACCAGGGCCTGCGCCGCGATCTGGGCCGTCAGGGCCCGGGCCGGGCCGTCCAGTTGGCGCCACTCCTCCCCCGGCGGGCCGGCCGCCGCGCCGCCCGCCTCCCGGTACGCGGTCAGGAAGCGCACCCAGTCCTCGGGGGCCATCAGGCCGCAGGCGAACCAGGCCGCCGGGCGGGCCAGGTCCCACACGGGGTCGCCGAGGCCCATGTCGTCCACGTCGATCAGCACCCAGCCGCGCCCCGGTTCCGGGTCGCGCACCAGTTGCCCGAGGTGGAGGTCGCCGTGGCAGACGGCCGACCCGGTGCGGGCCGGTGGTACCGAGACAGCGGCGCCCGCCGCGAGGACGGCGTTGCGGGCGGCGCCTCGCAGCGGGGAGTTCCGCAGCCGGGCAAGGGCCCGTTCCGCCTTCTCGGGGCCGCGGGCCGCGGGCGGGGCCTGTCCGAGGACCGACGGCGGGGCCTGGTGGAGGCGGGCGAGGAGGGTGGCGGTCTCCTCCCAGGGGGCGGCGCCGGGGGCCGCCGGGTCGACCGGGGTGCCGTAGGGCCAGCAGGTCAGCAGGCGGCCACACGCCTCGACGGGGGCGCCGGCCAGCGGGCGCAGCACGATGCCCGCCAGGCCGGGCGAGGCGGCGGCGGTGAGGCGGGCGTGCAGGGCGGGCCCGGCGTCCGGGGCGTGGGCCTTCACCACGAGGTGGCCGTGGCGCACCACCGTGCCGTCCGGCCGGTCGGCCAGTACGCGGACGGGGCAGGCACAGGGCTGGGGCGGGACGACGGGGTGGGCTCGGCGGGCGGCGTGGTCGGCCAGGGCGGCGTGCAGGTCCTCGCATGGCATGGGGTCAGCTTGCCTGGCTCCCGGGCGGCGTGCCCGCCGGGGGCGGCAGGTGCGGTGCAGGAGACCCGGGGCGCGGTCCGGGAGCACGAAGACGCCCGCGCGGCTGACCGCGCGGGCGTCCTGTCGTCCGTCGTACCCCCGTCCCCACGGGGTCCCGGGCCGCTCTCCCGGACCGGGGCGCGTCAGCGCCCCAGCATCACACCTACGGACGACGCCTGTGCCACCACCGCTTCCCAGCCGCCGAAGACGACGACGAGAAGGGCGGCCAGGGGAAGAACCATCGCGGTGGCGACCAGCGGATGGCGCCGGTCTCCGCGCGGCGGGCCGAAGGGGCGCACCGTGGGGAGCGCCGCCAGTGTCCGGCGTCCTCGGGTGCGCAGCGCTTCAGCCATGGCCCTCTCCTGTTCGTTCCGGACGGCGGCAAACCCGGGCCGTGATGCGCAGCCCGTGTCCGCCGCCTGACAATGAATCTATGCGCGGGGCGGCTCCGGGGCGTCATGCCGGCGTACCGATGTGCGGGCCTCCCGCAGGATGACGGGGCGACCGGTGGCGTACTCCTGTGGTTGCAGGGCGCCGGCCGGAGGTACGGGATCTCCCCCAGGGGAACGGCGGCGCGGGTGGTGACTTCGCTCACGCGTGCGAGGCGGTGGAGGGGTACGGAGCGTGGTCCCGGGGATCGCCAGGGTGTCCGGCCGAGGAGGGGAACGAGGCCGGGGAAGCGGGACGAGGGCTGCGGCCACGCTCCCCCGACGGGGCGTCAGAGCGTCGCTTCGCGACGCCTGTTGGAGCAGACGCGGCGTCAACAAGGCAACCGCTGAACAGCTGGTGACCGGCGCTCAGTTCGCGTCTACCGCACGCAGAATCGATGCGCAAGCAAGGGCGCGGCCTGAGCGCGCCGGGGGCCGGGGAACCGTAAGCTGTGGCTCGTCACAGGGACCGGGCAGCGGAGATGGACATGGCGATGATGCGGCTCCGACGCGAGGACCCGCGTGTCGTCGGCTCGTTCAGGCTTCACCGGCGGCTCGGCGCGGGCGGGATGGGCGTGGTCTATCTGGGCTCCGACCGGCGCGGCCAGCGGGTGGCGCTGAAGGTGATCCGCCCGGATCTGGCGGAGGACCAGGAGTTCCGCTCGCGGTTCGCCCGCGAGGTCTCCGCCGCCCGGCGCATCCGGGGCGGCTGCACGGCGCGGCTGGTCGCCGCCGATCTCGACGCCGACCGGCCGTGGTTCGCCACCCAGTACGTACCGGGGCCCTCGCTGCACGACAAGGTCGCCGACGAGGGGCCGCTCTCCGCCGCCGACGTGGCCTCGGTCGGGGCGGCGCTCTCCGAGGGGCTGGTCGCGGTCCACGAGGCCGGGGTGGTCCACCGGGACCTGAAGCCGTCCAACATCCTGCTCTCCCCCAAGGGCCCCCGCATCATCGACTTCGGCATCGCCTGGGCCACGGGGGCCTCGACGCTGACCCACGTGGGGACCGCCGTCGGCTCGCCGGGGTTCCTCGCGCCCGAGCAGGTGCGCGGCGCCGCCGTCACCCCTGCCACCGACGTCTTCTCGCTGGGGGCGACGCTGGCGTACGCGGCGACGGCCGACTCGCCCTTCGGGCACGGCAGCTCCGAGGTGATGCTCTACCGCGTGGTGCACGAGGAACCGCACCTCTCCGGGGTGCCGGACGCGCTGGCGCCGCTGCTGCTGGCCTGCCTCGCCAAGGTGCCCGAGCAGCGGCCCAGCACGCTGGAGCTGTCGCTGCGGCTCAAGGAGATCGCGGCGCGTGAGGCGCAGGGGCCCAGTGACGCCCGGGCGCCCGGGCCGCGCGGGGAGCAGGACCGGCCGACCGGGCGGATGACCGTGCCGCCCGAGGGGCAGCGTACGCAGCGGCATCAGCACTCCGGGTCCACGCCGCGTCCCTCGCAGGGGGCGCGGGCGCAAGGAGTGCGGGCGCAGGCGCCGCGGACCGGGGCGGGGAGGAGTGGGCCCGAGTCGGCGCGGAACCCGAACTCCGTCTCCCGGCCCCGGACCGGGGGGAGCTCCCGGGGCGGGAACCCGAGGACCGGGGGGACGCGCGGGCCCGGGCAGCGGCCTCGGGGCGGGCAGCGGGGGGCCGCTCCCCGGGGGACCGGGACTGGGCGGCGGCCTGCCAATTCTCGGCTGTTGCGGCAGCGGTTGGTGGTGTTCGTGGTGGTCACCTTGATGGTGGCGTTGGGGATCGCTGCTGCGCAGGGGTGCCAGGGGCCGGCCGAGGGGGCCGGCCCTGGCGTGGGGCGGGTTGCCTCGGTCGGGGTGGGGGGAGCGGGCTCTCCGTGAGCCGGGCTCACTGACGGGCCTCAGGCGCCGGCCGGGCTGACATGTGGCTGGGGTTCGGTGCCATCGCGCCGGTTCACGATGGCCTCAAACGCCGGCCGGGCTTGTTTCGGCTGGGGTTCGGCCCTCAACCTGCGGTTCAGGATGGCCTCAAACACCGGCCGGGCTGGGGTTGGCCAGGTTGAGTGTGGGGGCTGGTGGTCAGTGAGGGGGCTGGTGGGTCTGGGTGACCGGGGCCTGGAGCATGCCGGTGATGGCGTCGGCGAGGAAGTCGCCGGTGGCCTGCCAGCGGGGGGTGGTGGTGTCGCGGGCGGCCTGTTCCTCGTGTTCGGCGCAGGCCGAGGTGATGATGTGGGTCATCAGGGCGGCGCGTCCCCGGACGATGTGGGCCGGGAGGTGGTCGAGGCGGGCGACGATCGCGTGGACGATGCGGGCGGCGGCGGGGGCCTCGTCGCCCAGGCCGCGCAGGATCTCGGCCGCCTGGGGGTCGTGGACGGCGGCGCGGACGAAACGGGCCCGCCAGGTCGGCTTCCCCTCCCCCGCCTGTGCGGCGAGTGCGCCCAGGGCGTCGGTGGCGGGCACGACCAGGCCGCGGACGTCGTCGAGGAGTGAGGCGGAGGCCGCGGACATCTCCTGGCGGCGCGGTTCCAGGCCGGTGATGTGCCGGGTCAGCAGAGCCCGTAGCAGGCCCTCCCGGCCGCCGAAGTAGTAGCCGACCGCCGAGTGGTTGCTGTTGCCCGCCGCCTCGGCGATCTTGCGGTCCGAGGTCTGGGCGATCCCCGCCTCCGCGAACAGTCGTTCCGCCGCGTCGAGCAGCGCCGTGCGGGACCTGTCTGATCTGGCCATCGGTGGTCGCGTTCTCCCGGGTGGCGTACGCCCTGACGGGCGTGGGGACGGAGGCCAACCTAGCCCATCCCAAGTTTTTAAGTCAGGTGGCGTATGGTGGGCAGGTCCGACGGCCCCTCACTCAGTGCGGCGTGGCGAGACAGGCCCGTCGCCCCCTTCCTCGAACCCTCACAGCTAGGAGCAGTCCGTGGACCCGTCCACCAGCGCCCCGCCGGACGGCGGAACCGTCGAAGAAGCACCCGCGGGCCCGCCCCAGGAGGACCGCAAGGCCCGGATCGCGCGGTACGTCGCGCTCTTCGCCATGCCGTTCCTGATGGTGACGATGATGTACGCGACCTACGTCGGCACGATGCACGCGCCTGCCCCGCGCGACCTGCCCGTCGCCGTGGTGGGCGCGGGGCCCGCCGCCGAGCAGCTGGTCGCGGGGCTGGACGCCGCGCCCGGGGACGCCGTGGACGCGCGGCTGGTCGCCACCGAGGACGAGGCGGTCGGCCTGCTGAAGGACCGCGAGATGGCCGGGGCGCTGCTGCCGCCCGCCGAGGCCGGTGGCACGGCCACGATCTACACGGCCAACGCCGCGGGGGCCTCCCAGGCGAGCACCGTGCAGCAGGTCCTCGCGCCCTTGGCGGTGGAGAACGAGTGGCGGACCGCGGTCGAGGACGTCGCGCCGCTCGCCGACGGCGACATGTCCGGCACCGCGGTGCTGTTCGCCGGAATGGGCATGATGCTCGCCGGGTACGTCCCGCTGAGCCTCATGACGATGTCCCTGCCGTACCTGCTGCGGCTGCGGCGCTTCCTCCCGCTCGCGCTCGTCTGGTCGGCCGTCACCAGCACCGTCATCTGGACGATCCTGGGCCCGGTGGTCGGCGCCGTCGACGGGCACTACCTGGAGTTCCTCGGCATCGGCGTGCTGGCCACCGGCGCCGTCGCCCTGACCCAGCTGCTCTTCACCAAGCTGGTCGGCCCGCTGGCCGTGCTGTTCGGCATGCTGCTCTGGGTCGTCTTCGGGATGCCCTCCTCGGGGCTGTCGCTGTCGATCCACACCATGCCGGGCTTCTTCCAGTTCCTGCACGGGGTGCTGCCGCTCCCGGCGGCGGGCGAGGCGCTGCGCTCGCTGCTGTACTTCGAGGGGCGCGGCCTCGGTTCCCACCTGCTGACGCTGGCGGTGTGGGCGATCGCCGCGCTGGCCCTCTGCCTGCTGAAGGAGCGCCGCTCCGGACACGCCATCCCGGCGGCCCCCGCCGCGGACGGGCCCGGGGAGCCGCTGCCCGCGCTGGCCGGGGGCCCCGTCCGGGCCCCGCGTACGCGGTACGTCGCCGCCGTCCTGTTCCCGCTGTCGATCCTGGTCGCGGTGGTCGGGCTGATGGGCGCCTCGATGCACAAGCCCGAGGTACGGGACATGCCGGTGGCCGTGGTGGGGGCCACCGAAGAGCAGGCGCGGCAGGCCGTCGCGGGGCTGGAGCCCAGTCTCGGCGCCATGTTCGACCTGCGGCCCGCCGACTCCGTACGGGAGGCCACCGCGCAGCTGACCGACCAGGAGGTGGCCGGCGCGTACGTGCTGCCAACCGCGCCGGGCGGCGGGGCCGAGCTGCTCACCGCCTCGGCCGCCGGAGCCAGCCAGCAGACGATTCTGCGGAGCGTCTTCCAGCAGATCGCCGAGAAGCAGGACATGGCGCTGGAGACACGGGACGTCCGGCCGCTGACCGGGGACGACACGATGGGCTCCAACAGCCTCTACGTGGCGATGTCCTGGATCATGGCCGGGTTCCTGATCATGGCGGTGCTGCGCGGCGGCGCCCCCGAGCTGCGCCGGTTCCGGCAGTTCCTGCCGCTGCTGGCGGGGTGGGCCGTGGGCATGGCGGTGTGGCTCTGGTTCCTCTTCGACGTGCTGATCGGCGCGGTGAACGGGCACGCCGGCCTGCTGATCGGCGCGGGCGCGGCCACCATCTTCTGCGTGGCCCTGGCCGCCGGCGCCTTCACCCGGACCATCGGCCTCGCGGCGATCGTGCCGGTCATGATCGTGCTGATGCTGCTGGGGGTCCCGGCCTCCGGCGGCGGACTGCCGATCTCGATGGTCCCGGACATCTTCCGCACCCTTCAGGACGTGCTGCCGCTGCCGGCCGCCGTGGACATCGCCCGCTCGCTGGTCTACTTCGACTCCGCCGGCCTCGGCGGGAACCTGCTGACCATCGCGGCCTGGGGCGGCGCCGGTCTGGTTCTGAACCTGCTGGCCGACCTCTGGCTGGCGCACCGCGCCCGGCAGGGCAAGGGCATCCCGGCGGAGGTGCCCCGGGCGGGGGCGCCCGGCAAGGCCGCGCAGGCCGACACCGAGGAGCAGCGGGAGGACGCCGCCCTGGCCGGCAGCGCGGCCGCCTCGTGACCCCGGCACTCTTCTGACCCCGGCCTCCGCCGGCGCACGCCGCTCCGGTCCCGCTGTTCCCGCGCTTGGCGGGGCGGGGCCGGAGCGGCGTTCCGTCGTTCGTGCGACGAGGTCGAACCAGGGGCCGTACGCGGAGGCGAAGGATCTTGCCGGCGCCCTGCGGCGTGCCCAGCCACACGCCGTGCGCGTCCTTGCCGGGCGATTCAGCCGTTCAGCCGGCGCTCAGCCCCGCGTCGCGTAGAAGGCGACCGCCGAGGCGGCGGCGACGTTGAGGGAGTCGATGCCGGCGTCCATCGGAATGCGCACCCAGGTGTCGGCCGCCGCGAGGGCGCCGGGGGTGAGGCCGTCGCCCTCGGTGCCGAACATCAGGGCCAGCTTCTCGGGGCGGCGGGCGGCCAGTTCGTCCAGGGTGATGGAGCGGTCGCCGAGGCAGAAGGCGGCGGTGAGGAAGCCGTGGCGGGCGAAGAGTCCGGCGTCGGCGGGCCAGTCGGGGAGCCGGGTCCAGGGCAGTTGGAGGACGGCGCCCATCGAGACCTTCACCGCGCGCCGGTACAGCGGGTCCGCGCAGCGGGGGCTCAGCAGGACGGCGTCCACGCCGAGCGCGGCCGCGTTGCGGAAGGCGGCGCCCACGTTGGCGTGGTCGACGATGTCCTCCAGGACGGCGACGCGCCGGGCGGTGGTGAGGAGTGCGGCGGGATCGGGCAGCGGCTTGCGCTCCATGGCCGCGAGGGCGCCCCGGTGCACGTGGTAGCCGGTGACCTGCTCGGCGAGGTCGGGGGTGACCAGGTGGACCGGGGCGTCGGCGGCCGCGATGACGTCGGCCATGACGTCGAGCCACTTCTCGGAGAGGAGGAGCGACCGCATCGTGTAACCGGCCTCGACGGCACGGCGGATGACCTTCTCGCCCTCGGCGATGAAGAGGCCCTCGGCCGGTTCGCGGCGGCGGCGCAGCGCGACGTCGGTGAGGTCGGTGTAGTCGTGCAGGCGCGGGTCACCGGGGTCGGTGACGGGCTGCGGTACGGCCATGGGTGCGGGCTCCCGTTCGGTGGCGGTCGCGTCAGGCGGTCGGGCCGACGCCCACGACCTCGCCGATGACGATGACGGCGGGCGGCCGCACCTCCTCGGCGCGGGCGGTCTCCGCGACGGTGGCGAGGGTCGCGTCGACGCGCCGCTGGGCGGCGGTCGTGCCCTCCTGGACGAGGGCGACCCGGGTCCGCGGGTCGCGGCCGTGGGCGACGAGGGCCTCGGCGATGGCACCTATCTTGTCGACGCCCATCAGCACGACGAGGGTGCCGCGCAGCTTCGCGAGGGCCGCCCAGTCGACCAGCGAGCGCGGGTCGTCGGGCGCGACGTGGCCGCTGACGACGGTGAACTCGTGGGCGACGCCCCGGTGGGTGACCGGGATGCCGGCGGCGGAGGGGACGCTTATGGAGCTGGAGATGCCCGGGACCACGGTGCAGGCGATGCCGGCCTCGGCCAGCGCCTCGACCTCCTCCATGCCACGCCCGAAGACGAAGGGGTCGCCACCCTTGAGCCGCACCACGGCCTTGCCGGCCTTGGCGTGCTCGACGAGGGCCGCGTTGATCGCCTCCTGGGCCATGTACCGGCCGTAGGGGATCTTCGCGGCGTCGATCACCTCGACGTGCGGGGGCAGTTCGGCGAGCAGGTCGCGCGGGCCGAGCCGGTCGGCGATGACCACGTCGGCCTCGGCGAGCAGGCGGCGCCCGCGCACGGTGATGAGGTCGGGGTCGCCGGGGCCGCCGCCGACCAGGGAGACGCGCGGCGCGTCGGAACCGGCGCGGGCGGTGCGGCGGGCGGCGAGCAGGGTGCCGTCGCTCAGCCCGTCGACCACGGCGTCGCGGACGGCGGCGGTGTAGCGGGGGTCGCGGCGTTCGGCGTCGCGGGTCAGCACGGCGACGGTGACTCCGGCGCTGCGGCCGGTGGCCGGGGTCCACGCGGTGGCGGCCTCGGCGTCGTCGGCGCGTACGCACCAGACGCGGTGGGCCTCGCCCTCGGCGGAGGCGGCCGTGTTGGCCTCGGGGTCGCTGGTGGCGATCAGGGCGTACCAGGCGTCGCTGAGGTCGCCGGGGCGGTAGCCGCGGCGCTCCCAGGTGATCTCGCCGGCGTCGGCCATGGCCTCGACGGAGGCGGTGGCCGAGGGCGAGACGAGCAGGACCTCGGCGCCGGCCGCGACGAGTCCGGGGAGCCGCCGCTGGGCCACCTGGCCGCCGCCGAGGACGACGACGCGCCGCCCGGACAGGCGGAGTCCGACGGGGTACGCGGGGTGGTCGGCGGAATGGGCCATGACGGTGCGGCTCCTGGGGACGGGCAGGCGGGAGGAGGGCCGCTGCGACGGTGGAGCGGCGGGCGACACGCGGGCCCGCGCGGGGGCGCTTGTCGGCCTCCACGATACGGCGGGGACGGGGGCGGGCGGGCCCCGGCCCTGGTGGGAGGGGTCGCTGCGGCCGCCCGGCCCGGTCGGGGGCGGGCGGCCGCGGGGCTCACTTCTCGGTGACGCCGGCCGAGTCGAAGGTGGCGACCTCGTGCATGGCGCGGGCGGCGCTCTGCACGATCGGCAGGGCGAGCAGGGCGCCGGTGCCCTCGCCGAGCCGCAGGTCGAGGTCGACCAGGGGGCGCAGGCCCAGCTTGTTGAGGGCGGCGACGTGGCCCGGTTCGGCGCTGCGGTGCCCGGCGATGCAGGCGGCCAGTACCTCGGGGGCGATGGCGCGGGCGACCAGGGCGGCGGCCCCGGCGCTGACCCCGTCGAGGATGACGGGGGTGCGCAGGCTGGCGCCGCCCAGCAGGAGCCCGGCCATGGCGGCGTGCTCCAGGCCGCCGACGGCGGCGAGCACGCCGATCGGGTCGGCCGGGTCGGGGCGGTGCAGTTCGAGGGCGCGGCGGACCACGTCGGTCTTGCGGGCCAGCGTCTCGTCATTGATGCCGGTGCCGCGGCCGGTGACCTCGGCCGGGTCGGCGCCGGTGTAGACGGAGATGAGAGCGGCCGACGCGGTGGTGTTGGCGATGCCCATCTCCCCGGTGAGCAGCGCCTTGTTCCCGGCGGCGACCAGGTCGCGGGCGGTCTCGATGCCGACCTCGATCGCCGCCTTGACCTCCTCGCGGGTGAGGGCGGGGCCGGCGGTCATGTCGGCGGTGCCGGGGCGGACCTTGCGGGGCAGCAGGCCGGGGGTGGCGGGCAGCTCGGTGGCAACGCCCACGTCCACCACGCAGACCTCGGCGCCGACCTGGGCGGCGAAGGCGTTGCAGACCGCGCCGCCGCCGAGGAAGTTGGCCACCATCTGGCCGGTGACCTCCTGGGGCCAGGGGGTGACGCCCTGGGCGTGGACGCCGTGGTCCCCGGCGAAGACCGCGACGGCGGCCGGTTCGGGGACGGGCGGCGGGCACTTCCGGGAGAGGCCGCTGAGCTGGGCGGAGATGATCTCCAGCATGCCGAGGGCGCCGGCGGGCTTGGTCATCCGCTTCTGCCGCTCCCACGCCTCGCCGAGCGCCTTGGCGTCGAGCGGGCGGATGTTGGCGACGGTCTCGGCGAGCAGGTCGTGCGGCTCCTCGCCGGGCAGCGCACGGCGGCCGTACGTCTCCTCGTGGACGACCCAGGACAGGGGGCGCCGCTTGGACCAGCCGGCCTGCATCAGTTCGGGCTCCTCGGGGAACTCGTCGACATAGCCGACGCACAGGTAGGCGACGACCTCCAGGTGGTCGGGGAGGCCCAGTTCGCGGACCATCTCCCGTTCGTCGAAGAAGCTGACCCAGCCGACGCCCAGGCCCTCGGCGCGGGCGGCGAGCCAGAGGTTCTCGACGGCGAGCGCCGAGGAGTACGGGGCCATCTGCGGCTGGGTGTGTCGGCCAAGGGTGTGGCGGCCGCCCCGGGTGGGGTCGGCGGTGACGACGATGTTGACCGGCGTGTCGAGGATCGCCTCGATCTTCAGTTCCTTGAACTGCTTGGCGCGGCCCTTGGGCAGCGAGGTGGCGTACGCCTCCCGCTGGCGCTCGGCCAGTTCGTGCATGGCCTGCCGGGTGTCGGCGGAGCGGATGACGACGAAGTCCCAGGGCTGGGAGTGGCCGACGCTGGGCGCGGTGTGCGCCGCCTCCAGGACCCGCAGCAGCACGTCGTGCGGGATGGGGTCGGAGCGGAAGCCGTTGCGGATGTCGCGCCGCTCGCGCATCACCCGCAGCACGGCGTCCCGCTCGGCCTCGGCGTAGCCGGGGGCGGCGGGGCGGGGCTCCTCCTGCGGGAGTTCGGCGGGCGCCTCCTCCTCGGGGACGGCCTCCTGGTCCGGGACGGGGGCTTCCCCGGGGGACCCGGCCTCGGCGGCCTCGACGGCCACGGGCTCGGCAGCGACGGGCTCGGCGCCGGACTCGGGAGCCACCGCCTCCGGCTCGGCGTCCTGCGGCCCGGCCGCCTCGGGGACCGTTTCTGCGGGTACCGGGGTCTCGGCGGGGAGCTGTGCCTCGGCGGGAGCCTCCGCGACGGTCTCGTCCGCCGCCGGGGCCTGCTCGGCCTCCTCGGGAACGGGAACGGTGGCGGTCTCCACGGCGGCCTGCGGCTGGGGCTCCTCGGCCTCCAAAGCCTCGGGCGCGGCCTGCTCGGGGGCAGCCTCCTCCGGGGCGGCCACGGTCTCCGCCGCCACCTCGACGGGGGCGGGAGCGGAGGCGGCCTCGGCGACGGCCTCGACCGGCACCCCCGCCGGCGGCGTCCCCCACTCGGGCAGCGTCTCGGCCGGCGCCAGGTGACCGTCGGTCGGCACGGCACCGGGGACGGCGACGAACTGCCCGAGCGAGGCGTCGGCGGGCGGCTGCACGGGCTCGGCTGCCGGGTTGTCCGCCACCGGCGCCTCCTGCGGCTCGACGGGAGCCGTGGCCTCGGCCTCGGCCTCCGGCGCGGCACCGGTCCGCTGCCCGGGGAGCTCCACGGGAGCGGCGGCCGGGTCCTGCCCGGCGGGAACGTGCTCCGGCATGCCGGAGGCGTCCTGGTAGGTGGCGGCGGATGCGTCCGGGGCCTCCGGGAAGGGCTGTGCCTCGGTGTGCGGGGCCTGCGGGGTGTCCTGGGCCGCGGCCTCCGGCTGCGCGGGCAGGGGCGTGTGGCCGGAGTGGTCCGGGGCGTAGGCCGGGCCGGCCGGTGCCGCGTCGCCGTACGAGGCGTGCTGCCCGGTGCTCCACGAGGCGTCCTGGCCGCCGGTCCAGGCGGGGTCGGTCTCCGGCAGGGCACCCAGCTGGGGGCCGGGCAGGGTGGCCGGGTCGGGCTGGTCGAGGTACTCGGGCCCGGTCGTGGCCGGGCCCGTCTGCCGGGCGGGCGCCGGGTGGGCGGCGGGGCCCCGGTCGGCGAGGGAGCGGACCTGGCTGCCGCTGGTGCCACCGGGGACGGGCGGGCCCATGTGGAGCGGGCGGCGCGGTGGCGGGGTCTGGGCGGCCTCGGCGGCCCGGACTGCGGAGACGTCGACGGCGCCGCTGTCCCGGCCCGCGCGCTCGTGGGCGCCGGCCTCGTGGTTCTGCGGCTCGTGCGCCTCGGTGTACGGCGGCTGCGGCTCGGCCTCGGGGGCCTGGCCGGTGGCGTACGGCTGGCCCTCGGCGGCGTACTGCTGGGGGTCGGCGGCATACGGCTGCTCGTGGCCCGTGGCGTACTGCCCGGTGGCGTGCTGCTGCCCGTCGTCGGCCGGGAACTGGCCGGTGGACCATTCGGATGCCGGGTACTCGCCCCAGGCGCCCTGGGCGCTGGGCATGAGGAGTTCGTCCTCGCCGCGCCGGGGGGCGTGCGTGGTCCCGGGGACGGAGCCCTGCTGCGGCACCGCACCCGCGTTGCCCGGGAAATCCTCACCCGGAATCTGGCCGGTGTCGGTCATGCGTACCCCTCGCCCATGTGCGTCGTAACTCTCCTGACGGCCCTGCCCCGGCGGACGCGGCCCTTGGCACCGTCCGCCCGTCGTGTCAACGAGCGGCCGTGCCGCGCGGCACGTACCGGACGGGCAGCGGCTGCTGTCCGCCGCTGCTGCGGCGGCCGGCGCCGTGGCCCGCTGCGGAGTGCGCCACGTCGCGCGCCCCCCGGCCTGTCCTACCGCGACGGCCCGGGCATCGGTGCCCCTTGTCCGGATATCGCCGGAGGAAGCGCCACGGGCCCGCGTGCGGTACAACGATCCGCCAGCCTACCGCGCGCCGTGTACGGGGCCCGTCACGGGGCGCGGTCGGGCAGCTCTCCGGAGAGCAGGAAGACGACGGTGCGCTCGCGTTCGGTCCAGGTGTCGGTGGACAGTTCCACCGACTGGAGCAGGGAGCAGGAGACCCGGTAGCCGTGGGCGGTCAGGTCGCGGCCGACCAGTTCCGCCGCGTCCCTGGTGGAGGCGTGGGTGACCAGGCGGGCGGGGCGCCGGTCGGCGACGGCGGAGACCACCGCGGGCCCGCCGCCGCCGATCCGGACCACGTCGGGCTCGGGCAGGTCCTCCAGGACGTGCGGGGCGCTGCCGTGGACGGTCTGGAGCTGGACGCCGTCGCGGCGGGCGGCCTCGGCGGTGCGTTCGCAGGCGGCGCGGCCGGCGTCGACGGCGATGACGGCGGCCCCGAACAGGGCGGCGTCGACGGCGAACGCCCCCGAGCCGCAGCCGATGTCCCAGACCAGGTCGCCGGGGCGCGGTCCGAGCAGCGCCAGCTGGCAGGCGCGCAGCCGCTGCCCCTCGCCCTCGTGGCCGGCCGAGTCGTCCGGGCCGTCCGGCCCGGGACCGGGCAGGGCCCAGCCGCGGCGGTTGCGGGTGAGGTCGCGGCCGGCCCGCCAGCCGCCGTCGGGGCTCTGGGCCGCGGTGCCGCCGACCACCAGGACGATGTTGGGGTCGCGCCAGCTGTGGTCGGCGGCCCGGTCGGAGGTGACGACGGTGACCTGTTCGCGGTCGGTGCCCAGCTCCTCGCAGATGACGAAGGTGCGGTGGATGTCTCCCAGCAGCAGGCCGAGTTCGGCGGGTCCGGCGCCGGGCGAGGTGAGCACGGCGACCTTGGTGTGGGCGCGGCAGATGTTGACCGCGCGGCGCAGGGTGCGCCGGTGGGCGACGACGATCTCGGCGTCGTCCCAGGGCATCCCGGCGCGGGCGAAGGCCGTGGCGACCAGGGAGACGGCGGGGACGACCTCGACCTCCAGCCCGTGTTCGGGGGCGCGCAGGGCGCGGACCACGCCGAAGAAGCCGGGGTCGCCGTCGGCGAGGACGACGGCGGTGCCGCGGTGGGCGGCGATGCGCCGGGCGGCGAGGTGGACGGAGCCCAGCCGCACCTGTTCGGCGCGGGCGGGGACCTCGGGCAGGGCGAGGTGGTGGGCGGCGCCGGCCACCAGGGTGGCGGCGGCGAGGGCGGAGCGGGCCGCCTCGGTCAGGGGGGTGCCGTCCCAGCCGATCACCGTGACCCGGTCGGCCATCGTCGTCTGTCTCCTGAACTCTGCGCCGAGGCGCTGGTGGGGGCGTGCGGAGGTGGGGGCCCGGCGGGCCGAGGGTGCAGGGTAGCGGGTGGCCGACGACGGCGGAGGTGGGGGCGGGGGTACGGGGTGCGGGGTGCGCGGGGTGCGGGGTCAGTTCCAGTCGGAGTACGCCGGGTAGCCGCCGGACTCGGCGAGCTGCTCGCCGACGCCTTCGAGGTCCTCGGGGAGCAGGCTCCACACGATCAGGTCGGTGCGGAACTCGGCCCAGCTGCCGTCCTCGGTGCGGGTCCGCGCTATCCGGGCGCCGCGCAGCACGCCCTCGCTGATGCAGCCGGTCTTCTGGGCGACCTGCTGGGCGGCGGTGTTCCCGGCGGCGGTGCGCATCTCCAGGCGTTCGAAGCGCTGGTCGCCGAAGAGCCACTGGGCGAGGGCGACGACGGCCTCGCAGGCGTACCCCTCGCCGCGGGCCCAGGGGGCGACGACGCAGGAGAGTTCGGCGGAGCGGACGCGGCGGTCGACGTGGCGCAGGTGGACGGTGCCGACCAGGCGCTGGGTGAGGAACTCGGTGACGGCCAGGACGATGCCGCGCCCGCGCAGCCGCTCGGCGGGGGCGGCCCGGGTGATCCAGTCGTGGGCGTCGCCCTCGGTGTAGGGGTGCGGGGCGGTGGTCCAGGCGGTGACCAGTTCGTCGTTCATCATCTCGGTGAACGGGGGGATGTCCGCCACTTCCAGGGGGCGCAGCACCAGCCGTTCGGTGCTGAGGGAGATGTCCGGGAAGGTGGTTGTCATGCGCCGCTCTCCGTAACCTTCTTGGCCTGGCCGAGTGCCCAGCATGCAGCATCACGGCACTCGGCCGCACCACGGGGTCGCGCTCCCTTCGCGGAGAGCGGAGTGCCGTGGTGCGGCCGGTGGGTGAGGGTGGGTCAGCCGGCGGTGGCCGGGATGACGGAGCCCTTGTAGGTGTCCTCGATGAACTTCTTCACCTCGGGCGAGGTGAGCAGCTCGGCGAGCTTCTTGACCCGCGGGTCGTTCTCGTTGCCCTTCTTGACGGCGAGGACGTTGTTGTACGGGTTGTCCTTCGCCTTCTCCAGGAGGATGGCGTCCTCGCGGGGGCTGAGGCCGGCGTCGAGGGCGAAGTTGTTGTTGATCGCGGCGGCGTCGACGTCGCTGAGGGAACGCGGGAGCTGGGCGGGGTCCAGCTCCTTGATGGTGAGGTTCTTGGGGTTCTTCGCGATGTCGGAGGGGCTGGCGTCGGCGCCGGCACCCTTCTTCAGCTCGATGAGCCCCTCCTCGGCGAGGAGGTTGAGGGCGCGGCCCTCGTTGGTGACGTCGTTGGGCACCGCGACGGTGGCGCCCTTTTGGAGGTCGGCGATGTCCTTGACCTTCTCGGAGTAGACGCCGGTCGGCGGCAGGTAGATCTCGTCCAGTGCGACCAGCTCGGTGCCCTTGGACTGGTTGAACTCGTCCAGGTAGGGCTGGTGCTGGTACAGGTTGGCGTCGAGGGTCCCCTCCTGGAGGGCGGTGTTCGGCAGGACGTAGTCCGTGAACTCCTTGACGTCCAGGTCGAGCCCGGCGTCCTTCGCCAGGTTCTGCTTCACGTACGCGAGGATCTCCCCGGCCGGGGTGGGGGTGGCTCCGACGACCAGGGGGCCTTCGGCGCCGGACGCGTCGTCCGAGCCGGGGCCCGAGCCGCACGCGGTGAGGGTCAGGCCCAGGGTGAGGGCGCCCGCCGCGGCGGTGAGCAGGGTCTTGCGCATGGTGCTTCTCTCGCTCTCTCGTGACCGCTGCGGGGCTCAGAAGGCCGGCAGGACGGAGCCCTTGAACTCGTCCTCGATGAACTTCTTCACCTCGGGCGAGTTGAGCAGCTCGGCGAGCTTCTTGACGCGCGGGTCGTTCTCCTCGCCCTCCTTGACCACCAGGAGGTTGGCGTACGGGTTGCCCTCGGCCTTCTCCAGGATCAGGGAGTCGTCCTTGGGGCTGAGGTCGGCCTCGACGGCGTAGTTGCCGTTGACGATCGCGGCGTCCACGTCGTCCAGGGAGCGCGGCACCTGCGCGGCCTCCAGTTCCTTGAACTGGAGGTCCTTCGGGTTCTTCGCGATGTCCTTGGGGGTCGCGGCCTCGCCGGCGCCCTTCTTCAGCTCGATGATGCCCTCGTCGGCCAGGAGCTGGAGGGCGCGCGCCTCGTTGGTGGTGTCGTTGGGCAGGGCGACGGTGGCGCCCTTCTTCAGGTCGTCGGCGCTCTCGATCTTGTTGGAGTAGAGGCCGAGCGGCTCCAGGTGGACCGGGACCACCGACGTGAGCTGGGTGCCGTTCTTCTTCTGGAAGTCGTCCAGGTAGGGCTGGTGCTGGAAGAAGTTGGCGTCGACCGAGCCGTCCTCGGTGGCGGTGTTCGGCAGGACGTAGTCCGTGAACTCCTTGACGTCCAGCTCGAGCCCGGCGTCCTTGGCCAGGTTCTGCTTGACGTAGTCGAGGATGACGGCGTGCGGGGTCGGGCTGGCCGCGACGGTCAGCGGACCGCCCTTGTCGCCGCCGGCCGAGTCGGACTCGGAGCCGCCGCAGGCGGAGAGGCCGAGGGCGAGGGCGCCGGTGGCGAGGAAAGCGGTGGTGATCTTCAGGTTCTTACGCACGACAAGTGCCTCTTTCAGGGTGTCGGCCTCGCCCTTAGAACAAGGGGTCACAGGCCGGGGACGGGGTGGTGCGGTGGGTCAGGAAGCCTTGGTGAGTTCCGGTTCGGTGCCGGTCTGCGTCGTGGCGGCCGGGGTGCGGTCGCGCAGGAGGCGCAGCTTGGGGGCGGCGCCGGAGCGGCCGCCCCGGCGGTGCAGGCCCCGGGCGGCGAAGTCGCCCGCGAACTGGATGAGGGAGATGACGACGGCCAGGACGGCGACGGTGATCCACATCAGGCCGGACTCGAAGCGCTGGTAGCCGTAGCGGATGGCGATGTCGCCGAGGCCGCCGGCGCCGACGGTGCCGGCCATCGCGGAGTAGCCGATGAGGGTCACGATCGTGGTGGTGACACCGGCGATCATCGACGGCAGGGACTCGGGGACCAGGACCTTGCGGACCACGGTCCAGGTCGAGCCGCCCATCGACTGGACCGCCTCGACCAGGCCGGAGTCGACCTCGCGTACGGAGGTCTCCACGAGCCGGGCGAAGAACGGGATGGCGCCGATGGCCAGCGGCACGATGGCGGCCTCGCGGCCGATGGTGGTGCCGGTGAGCCAGCGGGTGAAGCCCATCAGCGCGACCATCAGGATGATGAACGGCATCGATCGGGCGATGTTCACGATCTGCCCGATGACCTTGTTGGCCACCGAGTTCTGGAGCAGCCCGCCCCGGTCGGTGAGGACCAGCAGGATGCCCAGCGGCAGGCCGAGCAGGACGGCGATGACGGTGGACCAGCCGACCATGTACAGCGTGTCCCAGCTCGCCTGCTCCAGCAGGGGCTGCATCTCGGACCAGGTCACTTGGCACCTTCCTTCACCAGCGCGGGGGCGGCATCGGCGACCGCGTCGGCGGCGTCCGCCGCGTCCGCCGCGTCCGCCGCGTTCTCGACGTGCAGACCCTGCTCGCGCAGGAAGCCGATCGGCACGACGTTGTCCTCGTAGCGGCCGGGCAGTTCGATCCGCATCCGGCCGACCTGGCGTCCGGCCACGGTGTCCATGGCGGCGCCGAGGATCGAGATGTCGATGTTGTACGTACGGGAGAGCTGCGAGATGACCGGCCGGGAGGTCGACTCACCGAGGAAGGTGACGTCGAGGACGGTCCGCTCGGGGTCCCCGGACTCGCCGCTCACCGGGAAGAGGGCGGAGGCGAGCTGCGAGCCGGGGGTGGCCAGCAGTTCGGGGACGGTGCCGGACTCGATGATCCGGCCCCGCTCCATCAGCGCGGCCGAGTCGCAGATGGACTTGACCACGTCCATCTCGTGGGTGATGAGCAGCACGGTCAGCCCGAGCTGCTGCCCGAGGTCGCGGAGCAGCTGGAGGATGGAGCGGGTGGTCTCCGGGTCGAGGGCGCTGGTGGCCTCGTCGGAGAGGAGCACCTTCGGGTCGCCGGCCAGGGCGCGGGCGATGCCGACGCGCTGCTTCTGCCCGCCGGAGAGCTGCGCCGGGTACGCCTTGGCCTTGTCGGCGAGGCCGACCAGGTCGAGGAGTTCGAGCGCCTTGCGGGAGCGGGCGGCACCGGAGTGGCCCAGGATCTCCAGCGGCAGCTCGATGTTGTCCTGCACGGTGCGGGTCGACAGCAGGTTGAAGTGCTGGAAGACCATGCCGATGCGGCTGCGGGCGCGGCGCAGTTCGCGGCCGGCGCGGTTGCCGCGCCCGGCGAGCGCGGTGAGGTCGGTGCCGTCGACCGTGACCGTCCCGGAGGTGGGGCGCTCCAGGAGGTTGATGCAGCGGATGAGGGAGGATTTGCCGGCGCCGCTCTGGCCGATGACGCCGTACACCTCGCCCTCGCGCACCGTGAGGTCGACGTCGTCGACGGCGGTGACCTCGCGGCCGCGGGTGCGGTAGGTCTTGGTCAGTCCCGATGTGGTGATCACAGGGGTATCCATCACTGTCGAGTGCGCGGCGGCGCGTACGCCGGACGCGGGGGCATTCGTGGGGAACGCGGCACGGTCCGGGGCGCGGCGAAGACCGCGGGGAACCGTGTCCGGGTGGGGTGGGCGCGTGCGGTGTCCGGCCCGCTACGGGGCCTGGAACAGGCGTGGCGCCTCAGCCGTCTCGCTTCGGGGCGCGAGAGATGCGGCAGGGGCCCTCAGAAGGCGCGCATTCGGCGGGTGCGCAGACAACGAGCACCGGGCGTGGTGATCGCCTCGGTCGCGGGTACGCGGTTGCTCGTCGTGGTCATGCGGACCAGTAAAGCAGAAGAGCGGACCGGCACGGTCACGGCTGTCCGCATGCCGGACAGCCGTGGACAGCGCGCGGACCGCCAAGCGGAGTCCGTCAGTCCGCTATGAGGATTTCCAGCGAACCCCCGTTGACCTGCACGGACACCGCCGTCAGGTCGCTCACCACGGCGTCGGCCGTCAGCTCGGCGGCAGGGTGCGATGTGGTCAAGGCCACGGTCCGCATGCCCGCCGCCCGGCCGGAGGCGAGCCCGGCCGGGGCGTCCTCGAAGACCACGCACCGTTCGGGCGCGACGCCGAGGCGGGCGGCGGCCAGCAGGAAGGGCTCGGGGTCGGGCTTGCCCCGGGTGATGTCGTCGGCGGCGACCACGGTGGCCGGGTGGATGCCGACGGCGGCCAGCCTGGCCTCGGCGAGGCGGCGGCTGGCGGAGGTGACCACGGCCCACCGGCCGGCGGCGAGCGAGCCGAGCAGGGCGAGGGCGCCGGGGACCGGCTCGACCCCCTCGGCCACCGCCTCGACCTCCAGGTCCTCGATCCGGGCGACGGCGGCGGGCACCCCGGCGGCCGGTATGAGGTCGGCGACGATCTCGGCGGACGGCCTGCCGTGCATCGGGACCCCGGCGAAGTCGGCGGCGGTCAGCCCCGCCTCCTCGGCCCAGCGGGTCCAGCACCGCAGCGCGGAGTCCACGGAGGAGACCAGGGTTCCGTCGTTGTCGAACAGCAGGGCATCGGCTTCGATCATCATGGTGCCCGACTGTACGACCGGCGGCCGCGGGGGCGGGCCTCGCGGGGGTGGGCCGCCGACGGCGGGTGAAATGGCCCGTAATAGGGTTCGCCGCATGCTGGATGCCCTGACGATCGCGACCGCGGTCTGCGCGCTGCTGCTCGCCGCCTGGTGCGGTGTGGCGTTCGCACGCCACGAGCCGACCAAGGACTGGCACTTCATCGGCATGGCCGTGGTGTCGCTGCTGGCCGTCGCGCAGCTGGCGGTCGGTGTGGTGCAGCTGGCCCGGGGCCAGTCGCCGGAACAGGGCACCGTGCTCTTCGTCTCGTACCTGCTGGGCGCCGCCGCCTGTGTCCCGGCCGCCGGCTTCATGTCGCTGGCCGAGCGCACCCGCTGGGGCTCGATGACGGTCCTGGCCGGCGGCGTGGTCCTCGCCGTCCTCCAAGTACGGCTCTACGACATCTGGGGAGGCTGAGGATGAGCGAGACGCGACAGGTCCCGGAGCCCGCCGGCGAGGCGGCGGCCGCGGAGCCCCGCCGCAAGCTGGTCACGGGCCCCGGCACGCTGCTGGTCTGGGTCTACGGCGTCATGGTGGTCGGCGCGGTCTCGCGCTCGGCCTACCAGATCGCCACCGAGTTCGACCGGGCCCCGCTGGCGTACACGCTCTCGGCGGTGGCCGCCGTGGTGTACGCCTTCATCACCTACACGCTGGTCCGCGGCGGCGAGCGCGCCCGGGTGGCGGCGCTGGTCTGCTGCGCGGTGGAGCTGGTCGGTGTGGTGCTGGTCGGCATCTGGACGCTGGCCGACCCCTCGGCCTTCCCGGACTCCACGGTCTGGTCGGAGTTCGGCCGGGGCTACCTCTTCATCCCGGTGATCCTGCCGGTGACCGGCATCCTGTGGCTGCGGCGCCCGCGCGCCTGACCCCCTGCGCACCTGCGCCGGGCGGCCCGTCTCCTCACCGGAGGCGGGCCGTCCGCGTGTCCGGGGCGGCCCGGCGGCCGTCAGGCGCTGGCGGCGTACTCCTGCCCGGTCGGCGCGGTCTTCTCCAGCACGATCTGCTGGACGCCGTCGACCGTGGTGTCCCCCACCGCCGCGTATCCGGCGCGCCGGTAGAGGCGGAGGTTGAGGTCGCTGCGGTGGCCGGTGTGGAGCCTCAGCAGGCTGGCGCCGCGCTCGGTGGTCAGGGCCCGCTCCACGGCGAGCAGCAGCCGCGCGCCGAGGCCGTGCCGCTGGAGACGGGGATGGACGCAGAGTTTGCCGATCCGCGCGGTGCCGTCCTCGCCGACCGTGCCGGTGACGGCGCCGACCACCTCGTCGCCGAGGCGGGCCACGAAGACGCAGTCCCGGCCCACCGAGGCCCGGACCGAGTCGAGGGACTCCACCAGCGCCTCGATGCGGTAGTTGCCGTACCGCTCGGCCTCGCTCTGGAAGCACAGGTACTGCAGCCGGAAGATCTGCTCGGCGTCGCTCTCCCGCGCCGCAGCGACGATCACACTCATGCCCATGTGCGCATGCCTCTCGCTCACCTGTTCCGCCGGTTGTCTATCGCTCCATTCCCCCCGGGCCAGGAGCTCCAACCTCCGTCGCGAGCATTCTGCGCAGGCATCCCAGGCAACGGGAACGTTCCGGCCCCACGCTGCCCTGTGAGATACCCAACGTTCCTGCGATTTCGCGGTACGTGAGATCGCGCCCGGAGAGCAGGGCGGCGACCAGAGTGCGGCAGCGCGGGGTGAGCGCGTCGACCGCCCGGCGGAACTCGGCGGCGGCCTCCCGGCTCAGGAACCGGCTCTCGGGGCAGCCGCCGGGCCCGGTGGCCAGCGGGCGGGGCCGCCGCGGCCCGGCCGCCTCGCGCCGCAGGGCTCCCAGGGCCGCCCGCGCCTCGCTGCGGACGGCGGCGAGCAGCCCGGGGCGCGGGTCGGCGGGCGGACCCTGGGCCTTGGCCCGTTCCAGCAGCCGCAGCCAGGCGGCCTGTTCGAGATCGGCGGCGTCCAGTCCGGTCAGGGCGGCCTCCGCGGCCGCCGCCCGGGCCAGCGGCGGCCGGAGCGCGGTGTAGGCGTCGCGGGTGAGCCACCCGGCGGGGTCGGTCTTCGTCATGCCCGGCGTGACGAGGCGGCCACCCGGTCGGTTGCTGCGGGCGGCCGCCTGTCACCCCGTCCGGTGACACCCGGCGTACGCCGGTGGACAGGCGGGGGGCGCGTACCGCCTCGTGGGCGGCGCGGAGGTGCGGGTCAGCGCCGCCGGTGCTCGGCGGCGGCGAGCAGCGCGGTGTCGCACTGGTCGGAGAAGATGCCGTCGATCCCGGTCTCGAAGTAGGCCCGGAAGGCGCCGAAGGCGTCGCCGTAGGCGTTGGGGTCGGTGCCCCGGCGGAACTCCGCGGGCAGGAACTGGTTCTCGTTGCGCATCGTGTACGGGTGCAGGATCAGCCCCTTGGCGTGCGCGTCGGCGACCAGCGTCGAGGGTGTGCCGAGGCTGCCGTCGGCGCGGCGCGGGATGACCAGGTCGAGGGTGGGGCCGATCCCCTTGGCGTACCGGGCGATCTCCTTGAGCCCGGCCGGGGTGATGAGGTCGGCGACGGTGCGCGGGTCGCCGGAGTCGACGAAGTCCCAGGGGCGGGTGTTGGCGCCGGAGAGCAGCACGACACCGGGGGTGGCGACGAGCCGGTGGAGCCTCTGGATGCTGGTCGGCTCGAAGGACTGGACGAAGAGGGGCGAGGTGGCGCGGTCGCGGCGGTACTTGCGCAGCAGGCGGGCCAGCGGCTCCTCCAGGCCCAGGCCGAGGGAGCGGAAGTAGGTGGGGTGCTTGGTCTCCACGTGGAGCCAGACGGGCGCGCCGCGCTCCTTGCCCGCCTTGTCGGCCCAGCGCAGCACCTCCTCGAACGTGGGCACGGACCACCGGCCGTTGTAGAGGGTGCTGTGCTGCCGGGTCCCGGGGATGCGCTCGGTGGCGCGCAGCGTCTTCAATTCGGCGAGGGTGAAGTCCTCGGTGAACCAGCCGGTGAGCTTCACCCCGTCGATGGACTTGGTGGCCTTGCGGCCGGCGAACTCGGGGCGGTCGGCGACGTCGGTGGTGCCGGTGATGTCGTTCTCGTGACGGCATACGAGATGGCCGTCCTTGGTGGGCACCAGGTCCTGCTCGACGATGTGGGCACCCATGTCGAGGGCGAGCTGATAGGCACCGAGGGTGTGTTCGGGCCGGTAGCCGCTGGCGCCGCGGTGGGCGATGACGGTCGGGTACGGCAGGTCGCGGAAGGAGCCGGGGCGTTTCCTCGCGGCCGCCTCGGCGGTCCCCGCGGCCTGCGCGGCCTGCGGAAGGCCGAGGGCGAGGCCCGCGGCGGAGGCGACGGTGGCACCGAGCAGGGCGCGGCGCGGGGCGCCGGCGGCGGGGGGCTGTCCGGAGGAGGACTTCGGCATGGAGCGACTCCGTTTCACTGGGTGTCCCGAACCTGTCAAAGCGGCTCGATCGTAGGGGCGCTCCGCTTGCCTGCGGGAGACCTTGGGCCGAACGGCGGACCAACACAGGTCAACACTGCGTATCGGGTTCATCAACCCGATGTGCGCACCGCGGCGAACCGCGAGTATCGTCCTCACCTGCGTGGTTCCGTGCCGGGTGACCGCCCGGACCGCCGCGCCGGGCCCCGCCGCCCCCGGGTGACGGCGGGCGTTCGCGCCGACCTGCCAGCCAACCCGAGCCATCGGAGGGCCACTTGTCCAGCCTCGCGTTCATGAGGGCCACCCTCGGCCCCGTCCTGCGCCTGATGTTCCGGCCGCAGGTGGAGGGGGCGGAGAACATTCCCGGCACCGGGCCGGTCATTCTGGCCGGAAACCACCTCACCTTCATCGACTCGCTGATCCTTCCGATCTGCTGCGAGCGGCCGGTCTACTTCATCGGCAAGGACGAGTACGTGACGGGCAAGGGGATCAAGGGCCGGGCGATGGCCTGGTTCTTCCGGGGCGCGGGGATGATCCCGGTGGACCGCGACGGCGGACGCGGCGGCGTGGCGGCGCTGATGACGGGCCGCCGGGTGCTGGAGGAGGGCAAGGTCTTCTCCATCTACCCGGAGGGCACCCGCTCCCCCGACGGCCGCCTCTACCGGGGGCGTACCGGCATCGCCCGCCTCACCCTGATGACCGGCGCGCCCGTGGTGCCGTTCGCCGTCATCGGTACCGACAAGATCCAGCCGGGCGGCAAGGGCATGCCGCGCCCCGGCAAGGTCACCGTGCGCTTCGGCGAGCCGATGGAGTTCTCCCGCTACGACGGCATGGACCGCGACCGCTACGTCCTGCGCGCCGTCACCGACTCGGTGATGACCGAGGTCATGCGGCTCTCCGGCCAGGAGTACGTGGACATGTACGCCACCAAGGCGAAGGCGGCCTGACCCGCCGGCAGGCAGACGTGCGAGAGGGCCCCGCTGCGGCAGCGGGGCCCTCTCACGTGTTTCCCGGGAACTGTTCCGGTCAGTGGTGCGCGGCCGCGGCCCCGTCCTCCAGCCGCTGGCCGCGCAGCAGGAACCAGGCGGCCACGGCGGTGGCGACCAGGACCACGCAGCCGATCGACGAGGCGGTGTGCAGCCCGTCGACGAAGGCCCGCTGGGCGGCGGCGACCAGTTCGGCCCCGGTCTGCGCCGGCAGCTCGGAGGCTGCCTCGACGGCACCGCCCAGCGACTCGTGGGCGGCGTCGGCGACCGGCCCCGGCGTCCCCTCGGGGACCGGGAAGCCGCGGTAGACGCCGGTGACGATGGAGCCGAGCAGGGCGATGCCGAGGGCGGCGCCCAGTTCGTAGGCGGTCTCCGAGACGGCCGAGGCCGAACCGGCCTGTTCCTTGGGCACGGAGGAGAGGATCACGTCGGCGGTGACGGTGAAGGCGAGGCCCGCGCCGACGCCGACCACCAGCAGGATCGCGCCGAGCAGCGGATAGCTGGTGTTCTGGCCGACCAGGGTGATGGCCCCCAGCGCGAGGCCGATCGCGGCGAGCCCGCCGGAGACCGCCGCCCGCACCGAGAAGCGGCGCGCGGCCCGTCCCGCGAGCAGACCGGCGACGACGGCGCCGATCGCCGCCGGAAGTTCGGCGAGCCCGGCCTCCAGCGGCCGCCTGCCCTGGACGAGCTGGAGGTACTGGGAGAGGAAGAAGACCAGCCCGGCCAGGCCCAGGATGGTCAGCAGGTCGGCGAGGACCGCCGCCGAGAAGCCCCGGTTGCGGAAGAGGTGCATGTCCAGCAGCGGCGACTTCAGGGTCAGCTGGCGGCGGACGAACCAGGCCAGGGTGGCGACACCGGCCACGGCGGCCGCGCCGGCACCCCACGAGGCGCCGTGCACCGCGCCTTCCTTGATCGCGTAGACGACGGCGATGATGCCGATCAGGGAGAGGCCGACGCTGGCCAGGTCCCAGGGGCCGGGGGCGGGGTTCTTCGACTCGGGGAGCAGCCTGACGCCGACGACCACCAGGACGGCCATCACCGGCAGGTTGATGAGGAAGACCGAGCCCCACCAGAAGTGCTCCAGCAGGAACCCGCCGACGACCGGGCCGACGGCGGCACCGGCGGAGGCGGCCGCGCCCCAGATGCCGATGGCGACGCTGCGTTCGCGGGCGTCGTGGAAGATGTTCCGGATCAACGCCAGCGTGGAGGGCATCAGGGTGGCACCGGCGACGCCGAGCAGGGCGCGGGCCACGATCATCAGCTCGGGCGAGGTGGCGTAGGCGTTGAGGACCGAAACCAGGCCGAAGGCGGTGGCGCCGGTGAGCAGCAGCTTCTTGCGGCCGATGCGGTCGCCGAGGCTGCCCATGGAGACCAGCAGGCCGGCGATGACGAAGGAGTAGACGTCGCCGATCCACAGCAGCTGGGTACCGGTGGGCTTGAGGTCCTCGCTGAGGAAGGGGGTGGCGAGGCCGAGCACGGTGGCGTCGACGGCCACCAGCAGGACGGCGAGGACCAGGACGGAGAGGGCGATCCACCGGCCGGGCCGGCTCAGCTCCTCGTCCTTCGTCGGCAGGGAGAAGGGGCGGTCATGCGGTCACGCTCCGGCGCGCTCCGCCGAGCAGCAGCTCGGCCATGAGGTAGGTGAAGTCGTTGGCGGCGACGCGGCCCTGCTGGACCGCGAAGACCGCGGCGCCCAGGAGGCCGTAGAGCGCCTCGGTCAGCCAGGCGGCGGGCAGGTCGATGCGGAACTCGCCGCGCTCCTGGCCCTGTCGGAAGAAGGCGGCGATCCGGGCGTCGAGCCGGTCCCAGCCCTCGTGGACGTCCTCCTGGAAGAGCTGGGCCTCGTTGACGAGGAAGCCGTAGAGCTGGGCGCCGGGCTCCAGGGCGGCGATGAGCCGCCGCAGGCCCTCCTCGGAGCTGCCCTCGTCGAGCCGGGCGGCGTCCATGGCGGCGCCGAACTCGGCGATGCCCCGCTCCTCCAGCGCGCGGACGAGGGCGTCCCGCCCGGCGAAGTGCCGGTGCAGGGTCGCCCGGCCCACGCCGGCGGCCCGGGCCACCTCGTCCATGGGGGCGCCGGGTTTGCGGGAGAGCAGCGCGGCAGCGGCACGCAGCATCTGGTCACGATCGACAGCCATGGGACAACAGTAGCCCATGTGAGACAGCTCCGTCTCATTGTGGCGGTGGCCGTCTCACCGCGCGGGCGTACGACACGCCGGGCGGCGAGCACACCCGGGCCTCGTCCGGCCTCCCCCGGGCCGAACGGGCACCCTGGGGTGATGAAGCCGCTGCTCTTCCTCGACGTGGACGGGCCCCTCAACCCGTACGGGGCCCTCAGCGCGCCCGCGCCGCCGGAGGGCTTCCACCCGCACCGGATGCGCCCGGCGGGCTGGAGCTGGCCCGAACCGCTGACGGTGCTCCTCGACCCGGACCACGGCACGCGGCTGCGCGCGCTCCAGCGCCACTACGAGCTGGTCTGGGCGACGACCTGGGAGGACGAGGCCAACGCCTGGATCGCCCCGGTGCTCGGCCTGCCGCCGCTGCCCTACGTCGACTTCCCCGCCCCGGCCGTGCCGGGACCGGCGGGGACCTTCTGGAAGACCCGCCGCCTGCTCGCCTACGCCGACGCCCGCCGGTTCGCGTGGGTGGACGACGACCTCACGGAGGCCGACGAGCTGTGGGCCCGGCGCCACCACCCGGCGCCCGCGCTGCTGCTGCCGATCGACCGGAGCGTGGGCCTGCGGGAGGCCGACTTCGACCGGCTGGAGCAGTGGGCGGACGCGGGCTGACCCCTCGGGTCAGCGTGCGGGCAGGCTCAGTTCGAACTGGCCGATGGTCGCGGTGACCGCCATTCCGGCGCGGGCATACAGGTGGTGGGCGCCGGTCGGGCTCTCGCTGTCCACGTCGAGGCCGACGGTGGTGGCGCCCCGGTCCGCGAAGCGCGCGAAGGCGGCCAGCAGCAGGGCCTTGCCGAGGCCGGTCCGGCGCGCCTCGCGGGCGACGGCGAGCTGGCAGACCTCGCCGGAGGGCGCGTCCTGGACGGTGGTCAGGTCGCAGACGGCGACGCCGACGATCCGCCCGGCGCGCTCGGCGAGGACCCACAGGGCGGGGTCGGTCCGCTCGTGGACCAGGTCGGCGCTCCACCGCTCGAAGGTGCGGCCCACCCCCTCGTACCGGTCGGCGAACGCCTCCTCCGCGCAGGCGTGGACGCGGCGCAGCTCCTCGGGGGTGCCGTCGCAGGGGCGGACGGTGACGCCCTCGGGCCACCGGGGCGCGGGCAGCGGGCCGGCCAGGGGGCGGCGCATCCGCTGGTGGACGCGGACGAGGCGGTAGCCGCGGGCGCGGAGCATCCGGTCGGCGGCGCCGTCCAGCATCACGTAGTGGAGGAGGGTGGCCGGGGAGCCCGCGTGGGGCGCGGTGGCGGCCAGCTCGCGGGCCCGGTCGCCGGACCAGTCGATCAGGGCGGCGCCGATCCCGGTGCCGAGGTGGCCGGGGCGGGTGTAGCCGTCGGCGTGCAGCCGGCCGGGGCGCACCTCGTCGACCTGGGCGTACCCGGCGAGGGTGCCGTCGGGGGCGGTGGCCACCCGGGCGTCGCGGGCCAGGTCCAGCCGGGACCAGACGGCCCGGAACTCGGCCGGGGTGCGGGCACCCGCCATCGGGTCCTGGCTCCGCTCGGCCTCGTGGACCAGGGCCGCGACCTGCTCCGCCTCCTCGGCCCCGGGTGCCCTGGTGCCGTACCCCTCGCGCATCGCGCCGCCTCCCCGCCTGCGCGCGGACCGGTGCCCGCGCGTCGGGGCATCTCAGCAGTTCAGGACGGAGACGGGCAAGATCTTTTCGCGCGTGGACCCCGTACCGGCGCGCCGGTACGGGGTCCACGGGGGCGGTACGGGTCAGCTGCCGGCCGGCTGCTTCGCCTCGGCCCAGGCGTGCTGGACGACCAGGTCGGCCTTGACCTCGACCAGCTGGGCGGCGACGGCGGAGGGCGCGGTGCCGCCGCGCCCGCTGCGGGAGGCGAGGGCGCCGGGAACGTTCAGGACGGTGCGGACCTCGGGGGTCAGGTGCTCGGAGATCTTGGCGAACTGCTCGTCGGTGAGCTGGTCCAGTTCGATCCCCTCGGCCTCGCAGACCTTGACGCACTCGCCGGCCACCTCGTGGGCGACCCGGAACGGCACACCCTGGCGGACCAGCCACTCGGCGATGTCGGTGGCGAGCGAGAACCCGGCGGGCGCCAGCTCCTCCATGCGCTCGCGGTGGACGGTGAGCGTGGCCATCATGCCGGTGAAGGCGGGCAGCAGGATCTCCAGCTGGTCGACGGAGTCGAAGACCGGCTCCTTGTCCTCCTGGAGGTCCCGGTTGTACGCCAGCGGGAGCGCCTTGAGGGTGGCGAGCAGGCCGGTGAGGTTGCCGATGAGGCGGCCGGACTTGCCCCGGGCCAGCTCCGCGATGTCCGGGTTCTTCTTCTGCGGCATGATCGAGGAGCCGGTGGAGAAGGCGTCGTGGAGGGTGACGAAGGAGAACTCCTTCGTGTTCCAGAGGATGACCTCCTCGGCGATCCGGGAGAGGTTGACCCCCACCATCGCGGTGATGAAGGCGAACTCGGCGACGAAGTCGCGGGAGGCCGTGCCGTCGATGGAGTTGCCCGAGGAGCCGCGCTCGAAGCCGAGGTCCTTGGCGACCGCCTGCGGGTCGAGGCCGAGCGAGGAGCCGGCCAGCGCGCCCGAGCCGTACGGCGAGACGGCGGTGCGGGTGTCCCACTGGCGCAGCCGCTCGGCGTCCCGGGAGAGCGACTGGACGTGGGCGAGGACGTGGTGGGCGAAGAGCACCGGCTGGGCGTGCTGGAGGTGGGTGCGGCCGGGCATGGCCACGTCCGGGTGAGCCTCGGCGAGGCCGACCAGCGCGTCCTGGAGTTCGGCGAGGAGGCCGCCGATGATCCGGGCGTGGTCGCGCAGGTACATCCGGAAGAGGGTGGCGACCTGGTCGTTGCGGGAGCGTCCGGCGCGCAGCTTGCCACCGAGGTCGGGGCCGAGCCGCTCCAGCAGGCCGCGCTCCAGGGCGGTGTGGACGTCCTCGTCGGCGATGGTGCCGGTGAACGAGCCGTCGGCGACGTCCGCCTCCAGCTGGTCGAGGCCGGCCAGCATCCGGGTCAGCTCGTCCTCGGTGAGCAGCCCGGCGGTGTGCAGCACGCGGGCGTGGGCGCGGGAGCCCGCGATGTCGTACGGGGCGAGCCGCCAGTCGAAGTGGACCGAGGCGGAGAGCTTGGCCAGCGCCTCGGCGGGGCCGTCCGCGAACCGGCCGCCCCAGAGGCGGACGTCACCGTTGTTGCTGCTCACTGCTGTACTCGCTTCCTCGCACGGGACGGAGTGGGTGTGCTGGTGGCGCGGGCCGCCGGGCGAGACTCCCCCTACGGTGCACACCGATAGGCATAACTATGCACCCCACCGTATGATTCGTCAAAACATGACGCTCCCGTGACCCGAAAACCCCTGCCAGAGCAGCACGGGGGAGCGAATAATGGACCGCATGGGTAAGGAATACGCACGCGTCGAAGGCCGTCTCCGCACCTTCATCGAGGCCCAGCCGGTGTTCTTCACGGCCAGCGCCCCGCTCGCCGCAGACGGCACCGTCAACCTCTCCCCCAAGGGCGTCAGCGGCTCCTTCACCGTGCTCGACCCGCTCACCCTGGCCTACCTGGACTTCGCCGGCAGCCACTCCGAGACCATCGCCCACCTCCGCGAGAACGGCCGCATCACGCTGATGTGGTGCGCCTTCCAGGGGCCGCCCACCATCGTGCGGGTGCACGGCAGGGGCGAACCGGTCTTCCGCGACGACCCGCGCTTCGAGGACCTGGTCGCCCGCTTCCCCGGCGTCGACCCCGTCCCGCACGGGCTGCGCGCCGTGATCGTGGTGCACGCCGAGACGATCCGCGACTCCTGCGGCTACGCGGTGCCCTTCATGGCGTACGAGTCCGACCGGGACCTGCACGCCAAGCGGTTCTCCCGGGAGGACGACGCCTCACTCGGCGCGTACTTCGCCCAGAAGGAGCACATCCGCACCAGCATGGACGGGCTGCCGGGGCTGCCGCTGCCCCTGCCGCCGCGCACCGGCCCGGCCGTAGCCGGGGCCGAGGAGGGATGAGGACGCCCAGGGTAGATGTAGTGACCACATGACGAGACGCGCTTGCGGTGCCCGGCCGCCGGGCGTTGCATCGCGGGCGTGCAGTCCGAACAGATGACCCCCCGCAGCGGCGCCGACGACGGCGCCAAGGACCGCGCGGCCCGCCGCGCCGTCACGCTCTTCCCGCTCCTCGTGCTCGCCGCCGGGGCCCTCGGCCTCGCCACCCCCTCACTCTTCGCCGGGTGGACCGGCGGCGTGCCGTACCTGCTCGGCTGCGTGATGTTCTGCATGGGCCTGACCATGACGCCGCTGGACTTCCAGGGCGTGGTGAAGCGGCCGTGGGCGGTGGCGCTCGGTCTGGTCGCGCACTACGTCATCATGCCGGGGCTCGGCTGGCTCGTCGCCCACGCCCTCTCCCTGCCGCCGGCGCTGGCGGCGGGCGTGATCCTGGTCGGCTGCGCGCCCAGCGGCACCGCCTCCAACGTCGTCACCTACCTCGCCCGGGGCGACGTGGCCCTCTCCGTCTCGGTCGCCACCGTCTCGACCGTGCTGGCCCCGCTCATCACCCCGCCGCTCACCCTGCTGCTGGCCGGCGAGTACCTGCCGGTGGACGCGGGCGCGATGGTCGGCGACATCCTCAGGACCGTGCTGCTGCCGGTGATCGCCGGTGTCCTGGTCCGCCTGGTCGCCGGCCGGTACGTCGACCGGGTGCTGCCCGCCATGCCGTGGCTCTCCTCGCTCGCCATCGCCGCCATCGTCGCGGCGGTGGTCTCCGGCAGCGCCGACGCCATCAAGTCGGCCGCGCTCACCGTGATCCTCGCGGTGGTCCTCCACAACGGCCTGAGGCTCGCCCTCGGTTACGGCGCGGGCCGCCTCTTCGGCCTCGGCGCCCCCGCCAGCCGCGCCATGTCCTTCGAGGTCGGCATGCAGAACTCCGGTCTCGCCGCCTCCCTGGCCACCGCCCACTTCTCCCCGATGGCCGCCCTGCCCGCCGCCGTCTTCTCCGTCTGGCACAACGTCTCCGGCGCCCTGGTCGCGGCCTGGATGGCCCACCGGGCCCGCCGCACCGACGCCCTGGAGGCGGCCGCCTCGGCCGACAGGACGGCACCGGCCGCCTGATCCCGGTCGGCACGTACGAGGGGCCCGCACCTCCCCCGTGGTGCGGGCCCCTCCGTCCTGCTCAGCCGGCCCCCGCCCCCGACCGGGGCAGTACACGGGCGAGCGGCCCGGGCAGCCACCAGGCGCGGGCGCCCAGCAGCCGCATCACCGCCGGGACGATCAGGCAGCGGATCACCACCGCGTCCAGCAGGACCGCCACCGCGAGGGCGAGGCCGAACTGCTGGAGCATCCGGCTCGGGCTCAGCACGAAGGCGGCGAAGACCACGATCATGATGGCGGCGGCCGCCGTGATCACCTTGCCGGTGGCGGCCAGCCCCTCCCCCACCGCGAGCCGCGCGTCCCCGGTGCGCAGCCACGCCTCCCGCATCCGGGAGACGAGGAAGACCTCGTAGTCCATGGAGAGGCCGAAGACGATCGCGAAGACCATCACGGGGATGAACGCCTCCACCGGCCCGCCGCTCGCCCCGAACCAGCCGTTGTGGAACACCAGCGTGATGACGCCGAGCGCCGCCGAGATGGAGAGCAGGTTGAGGACGGCCGCCTTCAGCGGGACGAGCAGCGAGCGGAAGACGGCGAGCAGCAGCAGGGTGGAGAGCCCCACCACCACGGCGACGAAGAGCGGCATCCGCGCGGAGACCGAGTCGGCGAAGTCCAGGGCGGCAGCGGTCGGTCCGCCCACCAGGTACCGCGCTCCGGTCTCGTCGGCGAGCGGCGCCAACACCTCGGCGCGCAGGTCGCGCACCAGCTGCGCGGTGGCCTCGTCCTGCGGCCCGGCCTCCGGGAAGGCCAGCACGGTGGCGACCGCCCCGTCCCCGGCGGGGAACGGGCCCTGGACCGCCGCCACGCCCTCCGCCCCGCCGAGCGCCGTGGCCAGTTCCTTCCCCGGGGCGGCGTCGCCGCCCTCCGCGACGACCACCAGCGGCCCGTTGAACCCGGGCCCGAACCCTTCAGCCGTCAGGTCGTACGCGGTACGGCTGCTCGACCCGGCCTGGTCGGTCCCGGCGTCGGCGAAGCCGAGCCGCATCCCGAGCACCGGCGCCGAGAGCGCCACCAGCACGGCGACCCCGGCGAGCAGCACGGGCAGCGGGCGGCGCCCGACGGCGGTGGCGAGGGCGGCCCAGCGCCCGCCGTCCGCCGGGTCCGCGCCTCCCTCCCCGCGCCTGGCGCGCCGCTCCGCCTCCCGGGCCCGGATCTGCCGCTCGATCCGGGCTCCGGCGAGGGCGAGCAGGGCGGGCAGCAGGGTGACCGAGGCCGCCATCGTGACCAGCACGGTCAGCGCGACCGCGAGGGCGACGCCCTGGAGGGCACCCAGATCGAGGACGACCAGGCCGAGCAGGGCGATGATGACGGTGCAGCCGGCGAAGAGGACGGTCCGACCGGCCACCTCCATGGCCCGTACGGCGGCGTGGTGCCGGTCGGCTCCGGCCAGCAGTTCGGTGCGGTAGCGGTGGAAGATCAGCAGGGCGTAGTCGACGCCCACGCCGAGGCCGACCAGCATCATCACCGGCGGGGTGAAGTCGGCGACGGTGAAGAGGTGCGCGGCGAGCCCGATCAGCCCGAGCGCGCCACCGACCGCGAAGACGGCGGTGACCAGGGGGACGGCGGCCGCGACCAGCGAGCCGAAGAAGAGGACCAGGATGACGAGGGCGGCGAGCATCCCCGCGCCCTCGGCGGCCCCGCCGCCCGCCTCCTCGGCGCCCCGGGTGGCCTCGCCGCCGACGGCGGTCACCAGCCCGTCGCCACCGGCCTCACGGACGGTGTCCAGCAGCCGGGTCAGGTCCTCGGCGGCGAGCGGGTCGCCCCCGTCGTCGAGGGCCACGGTGGCGTAGCCGATCGTGCCGTCCCGGGAGACCGCACCCCCCTCGGACCAGGGAGCCTGTACGGAGTCGACCGAGGGCAGGCCCTTCACCTGGTCGAGGAGGGCGGTGACCCGGTCCCGGTCGGCGTCGAGTCCGTCCGCGTTCTTCAGCAGGACGCGGGCCGTACGGCCCTCCGGCTCGACGCCGTGTGCGGCGAGGAGGTCGGCGGCGGCCTGGGAGTCGGTGCCGGGAAGGGTGTGGTCGTTGCGGTAGCCGTCCCCGGCCACCTGGGCACCGGCGGTGAGGACGGCGACCAGGACCAGCCAGAGCAGCAGCGCGGTCTTCCGGTGCCGCATCGACCCGGCGGCGATCCGGCCGAGGCGTCCGGGGGGCGGGGTCGCGGTGGAGGAGGACGGGGCGGCTTCGGTGCGTGCCATCTCAGCGGCCCCCTTCCGGGCGCGGTCCGCCGGAGCGTCCGGCGCGGCGGAGTCCGGCCAAGGCCCCGGCGAGGGCGCAGAGCAGCACGGCGGTGACGAGGGCGAGCCGCGGCAGGCCGCCGCCGCCCACGTCGAGGGGTTCGCCGAGAGCCAGGCTGACCAGGACGGCGGCGGCTTCGGTGAGCAGGAATCCCGCGGCGCCCCCGACGAGGAAGCCCGTCGCGGCGGCCGGTGCCCTGCCCGGTGTCGAGGTGTGTGGTGTCATGCCGCCGAGCCTGGGACGTGGGTCACCCGCCGCGCGTCCGCCCGGAGTTGTCGGCCGGCTACTCCCCCGGGCGTCCCCGGGCGACGCCCGGCGTACGCCCGGGGGGCTTGCGCTCAGCCGCCGAGCCACCCCGGCGACACCAGCCCCGACTCGTAGGCGAGCACGACGAGTTGCGAACGGTCGCGGACGGCGAGTTTGGTCATGACGCGGCTGACGTGGGTCTTGGCGGTGGCCGGGCTGACGACGAGGGTGGCGGCGATCCGGTCGTTGGTGAGGCCGGCGGCGACCAGGCGCAGCACCTCGCGTTCGCGGTCGGTGAGGGCGTTCAGCCGGGGGTCGGGCGGGGGCGGGGCGACGCGGCCGGCGAACTCGGCGATGAGGCGCCGGGTGACCGAGGGGCTGATCAGTGCGTCACCCCGGGCGGCGACGCGGAGGGCGTGGGCCAGTTCCTCGGGTTCGGTGTCCTTGACGAGGAAGCCGGTAACGCCCTCGCGCAGCGCCCGGTAGACGTACTCGTCCAGGTCGAAGGTGGTGAGGATGACGACGCGGACCGCCTCCAGGCGCGGGTCGGCGGTGATGCGGCGGGCCGCTTCCAGGCCGTCGGTGCCGGGCATCCGGATGTCCATGAGGACGACGTCGGGCCGGAGCGCGCGGGCGGCGGCGACGGCCTCCTCCCCGTCGGCGGCCTCGCCGACCACCTCGATGCCCTCCTCGTCCTCCAGGATCGAGCGGAATCCGGCGCGGACGAGCCGCTGGTCGTCGGCGAGCAGCACCGTGATCATCGGCGGGGTCCCTCCGTGGCGGTCGTACGGGCGAGCGGCAGGGTGGCGCGGACGGTGAAGCCGCCACCTGGGGCGGGTCCGGCGGTGAGGTCGCCGCCGAGGGCGCGGGCGCGCTCGCGCATCCCGGTGATGCCCGATCCGGGCGGGCCGGTGCGCGCGGGGTCGGCGGCCGGGCCGCGCCCGTCGTCGGTGACGGTGACGGCGAGGCGGCCGTCCTCGCCGTCGAGGTGGATGTCGGCGCGGGTGGCGCGGGCGTGCCGGGCGACGTTGGTCAGCGACTCCTGCACGATGCGGTACGCGGCGAGGTCCGCCTCGACCGGGAGCGGCCCGGTGTGGCCCGTGCGGTGGACGGTGACGGCCAGGCCGGCGGCGCCGGCCGCGTCAGTGAGTTCGCCGATGCGGTCGAGGCCGGGGGCGGGCGCGGTCGGCGCGGCCTCACCGGCCTCGCGCAGCACGCCGAGGGTGGCCCGGAGTTCGCGCAGGGCCTCGCGGCTGGCGTCCTTGACGGCGCCGAGCGCCTCGGTGGCCTGGTCCGCTCCGGCGGCGGGGTCCTTGGTGAGGCGGCGCAGGGCGGCGGTGGACTGGACGTTGATGAGGGAGAGGTGATGGCCGACCACGTCGTGGAGTTCGCGGGCGATGCGCAGCCGCTCCCGGGTGGCGGCCCGCTCCTCGGTCTCCCGGGCGCGGGCGAGGTGGCTGTGGCGGAGCCCGCCGAGGGTGATCATGGCGACGAACCAGCCGGTGAGCATGAACAGGGCGACCTGGTTGACGTCGCCGTTGCCCCGGAAGGTGCCGAGCGCGGTCCCGATGAGGCAGAGGGCGGCGATGACCACGGCGGCGTGCAGCCGCCCGGCGGCGGCCACCAGGAAGAGGGCCACCACCACGGCGAGCAGCAGCGGCCCGTCGTAGGCGCTGGTCACGTAGTAGACGGCGGTGACGAGGGCGGCGACCGAGGCGGCGGCCACCGGGCGGCGGGAGCTGAAGTACAGGGCGCCGCAGGCCACCGCGATCAGCACCCAGTTGGCGGAGGTGACCGCCCAGGGCTCCTCGCGGGCACCGATCAGGGAGCGCAGGGTGCCGAGGCCGACCACCAGGAAGAGCCCCGAGGCCAGGGCGGCGTCGGCGGCGCGGCCTCGCGGGAGCCGGAGGCGGCTCCGGGCTGGGGAGGGCATGCGGCCAGCGTAGGACGCGCGGCCCGTCCCGTCCTCGGCCGCGGGGGCGAACCGGGCGGGCCGTCGCTACCTCCGGTGGGGTACGGCCCGGTCGACCGCTGGGGTACGCGTCCGCCCGCCCCCGGTGCGGGAGCGGGCGGGCGCGCGGGGCTCAGTGGTCGTTCTGGGCGAGCCGCAGCAGGTGCGCGGCGAGGGCCTGCCCGCCCTCGGGGTCCCGGCTGATGAGCATCAACGTGTCATCGCCCGCGATGGTGCCCAGCACGTCGTGGAGTTCGGCCTGGTCGATGGCGGAGGCGAGGAACTGGGCGGCGCCCGGCGGGGTCCGCAGCACCACCAGGTTGGCCGAGGCCTCGGCGGAGATCAGCAGCTCGCCGGAGAGCCGCCGCATCCGCTCCTCCTTGGCGGACTCGCCGAGCGGGGCGCGCGGTGTGCGGAAGCCGCCCTCGCTCGGCACGGCGTAGATCAGGTCCCCCTCGGCGTTGCGGATCTTGACGGCGTTCAGCTCGTCGAGGTCCCGGGAGAGGGTGGCCTGGGTGACGCTCAGTCCGTCGTCGGCCAGGAGCTTGGCCAACTGGCTCTGGGAGCGCACCGGTTGCCGGTTGAGGATGTCCACGATCCGGCGGTGGCGGGCGGTGCGGGTCTGCGGCACCGCCTGGGCGCTCTCGTTCTCGTGCGCCTGGCTCATCGTCGTCGTCCCGTTCTGCGGCTCATCGTTCCCCCTGGTCGGTGGTGCGAGCGGTCTCCCGCGCGGTGTCGAGGACGCCGGGCAGGGCCCGCAGGAAGGTGTCCGCCTCCTCGTCGGTGAACACCAGCGGCGGCATCAGCCGTACGACGTCGGGGGCGGGCGCGTTGACCAGCAGGCCGGCGTCCTGGGCCGCTTGCTGGACGGTGGGTGCGAGCGGCTCGGTGAGCACGATACCCAGCAGCAGGCCCGCACCGCGGACGTGGCCGACCAGCGGGTGGCCGAGCCCCTCGATTCCGGCGCGCAGCCGCTCGCCGACCCGTTTCACCTGGTCGAGGAGGCCGTCGGCGGCGATGGTGGAGAGGACGGCGAGCCCGGCGGCGCAGGCGACGGGGTTGCCGCCGAAGGTGGTGCCGTGCTGGCCGGGACGGAGCAGGTCGGCGGCGGGGCCGAAGGCGACGGTGGCCCCGATGGGCAGGCCGCCGCCGAGCCCCTTGGCGAGGGTGACGACATCGGGGTCGACGCCCTCGTGGGCCTGGTGCTCGAACCAGTGGCCGGTGCGGCCGATGCCGGTCTGCACCTCGTCCAGGACGAGGAGGGTGCCGGTGGCGCGGGTGATCTCGCGGGCCTCCCTGAGGTAGCCGGCGGGCGGGACGACCACGCCGTTCTCCCCCTGGATCGGCTCCAGGAAGACGGCGGCGGTCTCCTCGGTGACGGCGGCGCGCAGGGCGCCGGCGTCCCCGTACGGCACGTGGGTGACCTCGCCGGGCAGCGGCAGGAAGGGGGCCTGCTTGGCGGGCTGGCCGGTGAGGGCGAGGGCGCCCATGGTGCGGCCGTGGAAGCCGCCCTCGGTGGCCACCATGTGGGTGCGGCCGGTGAGCCGCCCGATCTTGAAGGCGGCCTCGTTTGCCTCGGCGCCGGAGTTGGCGAAGAAGACGCGGCCGGGGCGGCCGAACAGGCGGAGCAGTTCCTCGGCGAGGGCGACGGGCGGCTCGGCGGTGAAGAGGTTGGAGACGTGGCCCAGGGAGGCGATCTGGCGGCTGACCGCCTCGACGACGGCGGGGTGGCCGTGGCCGAGGGCGTTGACGGCGATGCCGCCGACCAGGTCGAGGTAGGTGGCGCCCTCGGCGTCGGTGAGGACGGCGCCCTCGCCGTGGACCAGGGGCAGCCGGGGGGTGCCGTAGTTGTCCATCAGGGCGCCCTGCCAGCGCGAGGTGAGCGCGGCGTTGCCGCCGGGCTCGGCGGCGGGGGCGGGCGGGGTGGCGGTCACGTGAGTTCCTCCTGGTCCGGGACGACCATGGTGCCGATGCCTTCGTCGGTGAAGATCTCCAGCAGGATGGAGTGCTGGACCCGTCCGTCGATGACGCGGGCGGTGGTGACGCCGTTGCGTACGGCGTGCAGGCACCCCTCCATCTTGGGGACCATGCCGCTGGCCAGGTCGGGCAGGAGCTTCTCCAGCTCGGTGGCGGTGAGGCGGCTGATCACCTCGTCGCTGTGCGGCCAGTCCTCGTACAGCCCCTCGACGTCGGTGAGGACCATGAGCGTCTCGGCGTCGAGCGCGGCGGCCAGGGCGGCGGCCGCGGTGTCGGCGTTGACGTTGTAGACGTGGTCGTCGTCGGCGCTGCGGGCGATGGAGGAGACGACGGGGATGCGGCCGTTCTCCAGCAGGACCTCGATGGCGCCGGTGTCGATCTCGGTGATCTGGCCGACCCGGCCGATGTCGACCAGCTCGCCCTCGATGCGCGGCTGGTGCTTGGTGGCGGTGATGGTGTGCGCGTCCTCGCCGGTGAGGCCGACGGCGAGCGGGCCGTGCTGGTTGAGCAGGCCGACCAGCTCCCGCTGGACCTGGCCGGCGAGGACCATCCGTACGACGTCCATCGCCTCGGGCGTGGTGACGCGCAGCCCGGCCTTGAACTCGCTGACCAGGCCCTGCCGGTCGAGCTGGGCGTTGATCTGCGGGCCGCCGCCGTGCACGACGACCGGCTTGAGGCCGGCGTGGCGCAGGAAGACGACGTCCTGGGCGAAGGCGGCCTTCAGCTCCTCGTTGATCATGGCGTTGCCGCCGAACTTGATGACGACGGTCTTGCCGTGGTGCCGGGTGAGCCAGGGCAGCGCCTCCACGAGGATCTGCGCCTTGGGCAGGGCGGTGTGCTTGCGGGTGCTCATGGGTGCGGGCGTCCTTCGGGTCCGGGTCGGCCGGGCGGGCCGGGCGCTCTCCTGGTCAGGAGGAGTACGCGCTGTTCTCGTGGACGTAGTCGGCGGTGAGGTCGTTGGTCCAGATGACCGCGGAGGCGTCGCCCGCGTGCAGGTCGGCGGTGATGGTGACCTCGCGGTAGCGCATGTCGACCAGCGAGCGGTCCTCGCCGACGCCGCCGTCCTTGCAGACCCAGACGCCGTTGATGGCCACGTCGAGCCGGTCGGGCTCGAAGACGGCGTCGGTGGTGCCGATGGCGGAGAGCACCCGGCCCCAGTTGGGGTCCTCGCCGTGCACGGCGCACTTGAGCAGGTTGTTCCGGGCGATGGTGCGGCCCACCTGCACGGCGTCCTCCTCGCTGGCGGCGCCGGTCACCTCGATCCGGATGTCCTTGCTGGCGCCCTCGGCGTCGCCGATGAGCTGGCGGGCCAGGTCGTCGCAGACGGTGCGGACGGCCTCGGCGAACTCCGCCTCGCCGGGCACCTTGCCGGAGGCGCCGGAGGCGAGCAGCAGCACGGTGTCGTTGGTCGACATGCAGGCGTCGGAGTCGATCCGGTCGAAGGTGGTGCGGGTGGCGCCGCGCAGCACCCGGTCGAGGGTGTCGCTGTCGAGGTCGGCGTCGGTGGTGAGGACGACCAGCATGGTGGCGAGGGAGGGGGCGAGCATGCCCGCGCCCTTGGCCATGCCGCCGACGGTCCAGCCGTCGCCGGTGACGACGGCCGTCTTGTGGACGGTGTCGGTGGTCTTGATGGCGATGGCGGCCTTCTCGCCGCCGTGCGCGCTGAGGGCGGCGGCCGCGGTCTCGACGCCGGGCAGCAGCTTGTCCATCGGCAGCAGCTCGCCGATGAGGCCGGTGGAGGCCACCGCGATGTCGCCGGCGCCCTCGCCGAGGATCTCGGCCACCTTCTCGGCGGTGGCGTGGGTGTCCTGGAAACCCTGCGGCCCGGTGCAGGCGTTGGCGCCGCCGGAGTTGAGGACGACCGCGGCGACCTGCCCGTCCTTGACGACCTGCTCGGACCAGAGGACCGGCGCGGCCTTGACGCGGTTGGCGGTGAAGACGCCCGCAGCGGATCGGCGGGGGCCGGTGTTGACCACGAGGGCCAGGTCCGGGTTGCCGTTCGCCTTGATGCCCGCGGCGATACCCGCCGCGGTGAATCCCTGTGCTGCCGTGACGCTCACGGTCTTCTCCTTCCGGCCTTCCGGCCTCTTCCACCCCGGCGCCCGCGTGGGCCCGGGGCGTGGTTCAGGGCGCCATCCGTACGGGGTGTGCGCCCGGGTCCGCCGCCGGCACCCCCCTCAGGGGGCGACACCGGTGACGGGCAGTCCGCTGGTCTCCGGGAGTCCGAGGGCGAGGTTCATGCTCTGCACGGCGCCGCCCGCGGTGCCCTTGGTCAGGTTGTCGATGGCGCTGATCACCAGAACCCGCCCGGCCGCCTCGTCGTACGCCACCTGGAGCTGCGCGGTGTTGGAGCCGTACACGGCGCCGGTCGCGGGCCACTGCCCTTCGGGCAGCAGGTGGACGAAGGGCTCGTCCGCGTACGCCTTCTCGTACACCTCGCGCAGGCGCTCGGCGTCGACGCCGGGGCGGGCCTTGGCGCTGGAGGTGGCGAGGATGCCGCGGGGCATCGGGGCCAGGGTCGGGGTGAAGGAGACGGTGACCCGCTCGCCGGCGGCGGCGCTGAGGTTCTGGATCATCTCCGGGGTGTGCCGGTGCAGCCCGCCCACGCCGTACGGCGACATGGAGCCCATGACCTCGCTGCCCAGCAGGTGGGGCTTGGCCGCCTTGCCCGCACCGGAGGTGCCGGAGGCGGCGACGACCACGGCCTCGGGCTCGGCGAGCCCGGCGGCGTAGGCCGGGGCGAGCGCCAGCGACACCGCCGTCGGGTAGCAACCGGGCACCGCGACGCGCCTGGACCCCTCCAGCGCGGCGCGGGCACCCGGCAGCTCGGGGAGGCCGTAGGGCCAGGTCCCGGCGTGCGGCGAGCCGTAGAAGCGTTCCCAGTCGGCGGCGTCCGCGAGCCGGAAGTCCGCCCCCATGTCCACCACCAGCACGCTCTCGCCGAGCTGCTCGGCGACGGCGGCCGACTGCCCGTGCGGCAGCGCCAGGAAGACGACGTCGTGCCCGGCCAGCGTCTCGGCCGTGGTCGCCGCCAGCACCCGGTCGGCGAGCGGCAGCAGATGCGGCTGAAGCGCCCCGAGCCGCTGCCCGGCGTTGGACCCCGCCGTCAGCACCCCGATCTCGACCTCAGGATGCTGAAGCAACAGCCGCAGCACCTCACCACCCGCGTACCCACTCGCGCCCGCCACTGCCGCGCGTACCGTCATGGAACCCTCCTTCTAGGTGGCATGACTATACGCATAGGTGCACGTTTATGCAATGAGGGGGGCGGGCGGGGCAGCTGGACCGGCCGCCGGTCTGACGGTCCGGCCACCGCCGCCCGTCCGCGCTTGACCTTGACACGGTGACAAGGTCTTCACTGCGGGCCAGGAGGTGGTCTCGATGACGGTCACGGGACAGGATCAGGACAGGAACGAGGCGCGGCTGCTCGGGGGGCTGGCGGACGAGCGGGCGTCGGTCCGGTTGCGGGCGGCTCTGGCGATCGGTTCGGCGCCCCGGCCGGGCTTCGTGGGGGCACTCGTGGAGCGGTGCGCCGTCGAACCGGAGTTCTCGGTACGGGACATGCTGACGTGGGCGCTCACCCGCCACCCGGTCCCCCTGACGCTTCCCGCGCTCCTGCGCGAGCTGGGCTCGGAACGGACGCAGGCCCGTAGTCAGGCGCTGCACACGCTCTCCAAGATCAGGGACGCGCGGGCGTACCCGGCGATCACCAGGGCGCTGCTGACCGACACCGACGACGAGGTGGCCCGGAGCGCCTGGCGGGCGGCGGTGGTGCTCGTCCCCGAGGGCGAGGAGTCCGCGCTGGCCGCGGTGCTGGCGACGCAGCTCGGGCGCGGCCCGCTGGAGACGCGGCGCAGTCTCAGCCGGGCGCTGGTCGCCCTGGGCGAGGTGATCGTGCCCGCGCTGCGGGCTACGGCCGAGGCGGCGGACCCGGAAGTGCGGGCACACGTGCTCGCCACCGAGCGGCTGCTGCGCGACCCGGACTCGGGGTTCGAGGGCGCCGTGGAAGAGGCCAAGCGGGTCGTGGCGCTCGGCGGGTCCGGCCGGGAGGGATGATGGGCCGGTGCTGATCGGTGAGGTGGCGCGGCGCTCCGGGGTCAGCGCCCGCATGCTCCGGCACTACGAGTCGCTGGGCCTGGTGCGCCCTTCGGGCCGTACGGGCTCGGGCTACCGGGAGTACTCCGGGGCCGACATCCGCCGCATCCTGCACATCGAGAGCCTGCGCTCGCTCGGGTTGTCGCTGCGGGAGATCGGGCGGGCCCTGGACGAGCCCGGCTTCACGCCGTCGGCGCTGGTCGGCGACCTCATCCGGCAGACCCGGGCGCGTATCGCGGCGGAGACGGAGCTGCTGACGCGGCTGCGGCGGCTCGACGCGGCGGACCCGGCCGGCTGGGAGGACGCCCTTCGGGTGGTCGCCCTGCTCCAGGCGCTGGGGTCGACCAGCGCCGACGCGCGCCAGCGGGCGGCCCTCTCCTCGGGCGACGCGGTGCCGGTACCGGTGGAGGCCCTGGTCGAGGCGGTGCTGAGCGAGCCGGAGCCGAATGTGGCCGGTGCCCTGAGCTGGGCTCTGGCGCGGTCGGGCGGGAGCGCCGCCGGGCTGCTGGCCGAGGCTCTCGGCTCGCCGGAGGCGGCGGTGCGGGAGCGGGCCGTCGAGACCCTGGCCGAGCTGCCCGGGGAAGGGCCCGCCCGGCAGCTCCGGGAGGCGCTCGGCCATCCGGACCCCGTGGTGCGGGGGCACGCGGCGCTGGCGCTCGGGGCGCGCGGCGAGGCCGAGGCCGTGCCGGCGCTGCTCGACATGGTCGTTGCGGGGCACCGCGACACGGACGCGGCCGACACGCTGGGTGTCCTGGCCTCCGACGAGGCGACGGCGGACCGCGTGGCCGGGGCGATGACGGCCCGCCTCGCGGACACCGGCACCCGGGCACCGGCGCGCGGTCGGCTGACCCAGGCGCTGGCGGACATCCCGGGGCCGGTGGCGGCCCGGGCCCTCGCGGAGCTGTCGCACGACGAGGACCGGGCTGTCGCGCTGACCGCCACGTACCTCCTGCGCCTGCGGGAGGGCACGCGCTGAGGGGAACCGGAGCACGCGGCCGGCCGGCCGAAAGCTCCGGCCGAGCCCGGGTCAGGCAGCCGTACCGAGCTGCCGGCCCGCCGCCTCCACGGTCTGGGCGAGGAGGACGGCGATGGTCATGGGGCCGACGCCGCCGGGGACGGGGGTGATCAGCGAGGCGCGGGTGGCGGCCGAGGCGAAGTCCACGTCGCCGACGTTGCCCTCGTTGTAGCCGGCGTCGATCACCACCGCGCCCGGCTTGAGGTCGTCGCCGGTGAGGAAGCGGGGGCGGCCGACCGCGGCGATCAGGATGTCCGCCTCGCGGACGGCCGCCGCCAGGTCGGCGGTGCGCGAGTGGCAGTACGTCACGGTGGCGTCCCGCGCGAGGAGCAGCATCCCGGCGGGCTTGCCCAGGATGGCGCTGCGGCCGACGACGACCGCGCGCTTGCCGGCGGGCTCCACCCCGTACGCGTCCAGCAGCCGCATGATGCCGCCGGGGGTGCAGGAGACGAAGCCGGGGAGGCCGAAGCTCATCGCGGCGAAGGAGTGCGTCGTGACGCCGTCGACGTCCTTCTCGGGCGCGATGGCCTCGAAGGCGGCGCGCTCGTCGATGTGCGGCCCCACCGGGTGCTGGAGCAGGATGCCGTGCACGGACGGGTCCTGGGAGAGGGCGGTGACGGTCTCGACCAGTTCGGCGGTGGTGACCGAGGCGGGCAGGGCGACCTGCCGTGACTCGATGCCCGCCTTGCGGCAGCGGGCGCGCTTCATCCGGACGTAGGTGACCGAGGCCGGGTCCTCCCCGACGAGCACGGTGGCGAGGCAGGGGGCGGTGCCGGTACGGCGGCGGATCTCCGCGGCCGCCTCGGCACTCTCCTCGGTGATCCGGCGGGCGAGTGCGGTGCCGTCCATCAGGCGGGCGGTCGGTGTCTGGGTCATGGGGCGCTCCCGGGCTCGCGGTGAGTCGCCCAGGCGCGCGGCAGGGAAGGCGGGTCGCCGGGCCGCTCCCCGGTGGTTCTCCACCTCAGCGCCAGTCACGGCCCGTCGTCACCTTACTGGACGGGGGCGGGGCGCGAGATGCCCGGCGAAAGCCGCTTGCCCGCCCGCGGCCTGCTGCGACAGCATCCCCCGCATGGACACCGCGCCCCCCGAACTTCTCCCCGCCCACCCCGCCGAGCTGCGCCGCTGGCGCCGCGAGGACGCCGGGGCGCTGCACCGGGTGATCCGCGAGTCGCGGGAGCACCTGGTGCCGTGGATGCCGTGGGCCGCCGGGCAGGGTCCGCGCGAGACCGCGGAATTCCTGGGCCGCTGCGACGAGGAGTGGGAGAGCGGCGAGGCGTACATGTACGCGCTGACGGCCGGCGGGGCGGTGCTCGGCAGCTGCGGGCTGATGCGGCGGATCGGGCCGGGCGGGCTGGAGATCGGCTACTGGCTCCATCCGGGGTGGACGGGCCGGGGGCTCGTCACCCGCTCCGTCGGCGCGCTCATCACGGCGGCTCGCGCCCTCCCCGGCGTGGACCACGTAGCCGTCCACCACGACGAGGCCAACACCGCCAGCGCCGCCGTCCCCCGGCGGCTCGGCTTCACCGAGATCAGCCGCAACCCGACGGAGGGCGGCCCGGCGACCCCCGGGGAGAACGGCGTCGAGGTCGTCTGGCGCCTCGACCTCGCGCCTGCTCCGTAGCGGTCGCACCGGGGAGCGCCCCGCAGGCGACTGGAAGCGCCTCCTACGACCTGCGGCGCGGCTTCCCCCGCCTGGCGCCCTTGGCCCCTCCGGACGCCTTGCCGCCCTTGGCCCCCTTCGGCCCGCCCGCCGCGCCACGCGGGTTCTTCCCGCCGGAGCCGGCCTTGGCCGCACCCTTGCGCGGGGCGGACTTGGCGTCGGTGCCCTTGCCCTTCGGCCTGGCCGGGGCGGGGGTGGCGGGGAGGCGGCCCCGGGTGCTGTTGGCGGTGCGGCCGCGGACGATGCCGATGAAGGCGTCGACGAGGTCGGTGGTGTGTTCCTCGGGCCAGGAGAGGGCGACCCGGGAGGCGGGGACCTCCAGCAGCGGCCGGAAGGTGAGGTCGCGGCGGTGGTGCAGACGGGCCAGCGACTGCGGCACGGCCACCAGGCCGACCCCGGCCGCCACCAGCTCGATCGCGTCGGCCGTGGTGGCGGGGCGTTCGATCGCGGGCAGGCCCGGCGGGTGCTCCCACTCCAAGGGGTCGTCGAGCGGGTGGAGGACGAGGTGCCCGTCCAGTTCCTCGACGGGCACCTCGTCCACCGCGGTGAGCAGGTGGTCCCGGGGGACGACGACCACGGTCGTCTCGGTGTAGAGCGGGATCGCGCTGAGGTCCTCGCCGTCGACCGGCATCCGGAGCAGCGCCGCGTCCGCCCCGCCCTCGCGCAGCAGGGCGGTGGCCTCGGGGGCGGCGACCTGCACCAGCGTGAGGGGGATGGCGGGGAAGCGCTCCTGCCAGATCCGCACCCACTTGCCGGGCGTCACGCCGGGGACGAACGCGAGCCGGAAGGAGGGGGACGCGTCGGCGGCGGGCCGGTCTTCGGTGCTTGTCACCTGGCCAGGCTACCGGCCGGTTCCGTGCGGCCGCTCGTCACCGTCTCGGGCACGCCGGTCGCCCGGGGCCGCCCCTCGGCCGAGGACGACCCGCTCTCCACCGCGGGCCAGGCCGGCGGGGCGCAGCGCCCCGGTCACCCGCGTCCTCGGACCGGCCCCGCGTGGCGTCGCGCAGTTCCACGGTCCGCCTGCCGCGTACGGTCCACCACGAGGGCCAGGGCGGATTCACCGGCCTGCTCACGGAAAGCGCCCGCCGCGCCGGGGTCGCCGGCTTCCCGGGGGACGGCGCGCAGCGCTGGCCGGCGGTCCACGCGCTCGACGCCGCCGTGCTGTTCCGCCTCGCGCTGGAGGGGGCACCGGGCGGAAGCTCCCGGCACGCGGTGGCCGACGAGGGGTGGCGGTCGGCGACATGGCAGGGCTCAGCGGTCGCCGGCCGGGGCTGCCCGTGGAGCCGGTGCCCGAGGAGATCTGCGGCCCGCTGGGCCCGGTCTTCGCCACCGACCAGCCCGCTCCAGCGCCCGCACCCGCGCCGAGCCGGGCTGGACCCCGGTCCGGCCCGGGCTCCTCGTGGGCCTGGAGAACCTCGAAGCCTGAGCTTTCCCCCGGGCCCCGTCCGGCGACCGGGTGGTTCGGAGCAGGCACCGGTGCTCGATACCCTGGTCAGCATGACCTCGCACCAGAACACCCAGACCATGAAGCCCGCGACCGCGGCGAAGAAACTGGGTGTGTACCTCCCGGCCACCCCCAGTGAGTTCCAGGAGGGGCCCGTCTCGCGGGCCGAGCTCGACGCCCTCCAGTCCGACCCGCCCCAGTGGCTCCGCGACCTGCGGCGCGACGGCCCCCACCCGCGTCCGGTGGTCGCCGCCAAGCTGGGCGTCTCCATCGCCGGGCTGGCCCGCGGCGGCGTCACCGAGGCGCTCACCACCGAGCAGATCGAGGCGCTGAAGGACGAGCGGCCCGACTGGCTGGAGAAGGAGCGCGCCACCCAGGCCGACGTCCGCAAGGAGACGGCCCGTATCGCGGAGCGCGACGCGGCCCGGGCGGAGAAGGCGGCCCGCGCGGAGGACTGAGCGGCACGTACGCGAGGCGGGAAGGCGCGGCCCGGACGGGCCGCGCCTTCGGCATGACACCGCGTACCGAGCCGCGTGACGACGTGCCCGCACGACGACGCCGCCCCGCCCCGGACACCAGGTCCGGGACGGGGCGGCGTTCCTGTGCGGTCCGGGGACCGCACGGGAGCGATCAGGCCAGGGTGGCGATGGCCTGGTTCAGCGTCTTCGACGGGCGCATCACGGCCTCGGCCTTGGCCGGGTCGGGCTGGTAGTAGCCGCCGATGTCGACCGGCTTGCCCTGGACGGCCGCCAGCTCGGCGACGATCGTCCCCTCCTGCTCGGCGAGGGTCGCGGCCAGCGGCGCGAAGGCCTCGGCGAGCTGGGCGTCGTCGGTCTGCTGGGCCAGCTCCTGCGCCCAGTACAGGGCGAGGTAGAAGTGGCTGCCGCGGTTGTCGATGCCGCCGAGCTTGCGGCTGGGCGACTTGTCCTCGTTGAGGAAGGTGCCGGTGGCACGGTCCAGGGTGTCGGCCAGCACCTGGGCGCGGGCGTTGCCGGTGGTCTGCGCGAGGTGCTCGAAGCTGACGGCCAGGGCGAGGAACTCACCGAGGCTGTCCCAGCGGAGGTAGTCCTCCTTGACGAGCTGCTGGACGTGCTTCGGGGCGGAGCCGCCGGCGCCGGTCTCGAAGAGGCCGCCGCCGTTCATCAGCGGGACGACCGACAGCATCTTGGCGCTGGTGCCCAGCTCCAGGATGGGGAAGAGGTCGGTCAGGTAGTCGCGCAGCACGTTGCCGGTGACGGAGATGGTGTCCTCGCCGCGGCGGATGCGCTCCAGGGAGAAGCGGGTCGCCTCCACCGGCGAGAGGATCTTGATCTCCAGGCCCTCGGTGTCGTGCTCCGGCAGGTACGCCTGGACCTTCTCGATGAGGCGCGCGTCGTGGGCGCGGTCCTCGTCCAGCCAGAAGACGGCCGGGTTGCCGGTGGCGCGGGCGCGGGTGACGGCGAGCTTCACCCAGTCCTTGATGGGCGCGTCCTTGGTCTGGCACATCCGGAAGATGTCGCCGGCCCCGACGGTCTGCTCCAGGACGGCCTCGCCGCTCTGGGTGTCGACCACGCGGACGGTGCCGGTGGTGGGCACCTCGAAGGTCTTGTCGTGGCTGCCGTACTCCTCGGCCTTCTGCGCCATGAGGCCGACGTTCGGCACCGAGCCCATGGTGGAGGGGTCGTAGGCGCCGTTGGCGCGGCAGTCCTCGATGACGGCCTGGTAGACACCGGCGTAGCTGCTGTCCGGGAGGACGGCCAGGGTGTCGGCCTCCTCGCCGTCCGGGCCCCACATGTGGCCGGAGGTGCGGATCATCGCGGGCATGGAGGCGTCCACGATGACGTCACTCGGGACGTGCAGGTTGGAGATGCCGCGGTCGGAGTCGACCATGGCGAGCGCCGGGCCCTCGGCCAGCTCGGCGTCGAAGGACGCCTTGATCTCGGCGCCCTCGGCCAGGCCCTCCAGGCCCTTGTAGATGCCGCCGAGGCCGTCGTTGGGGCTGAGGCCGGCGGCGGCGAGCGCCGGGCCGTACTGGGCGAAGGTCTTCGGGAAGAAGGCGCGGACCACGTGGCCGAAGATGATCGGGTCGGAGACCTTCATCATCGTCGCCTTGAGGTGCACCGAGAAGAGCACGCCCTCGGCCTTGGCCTTGGCGATCTGCGCGGTGAGGAACTCGCGCAGGGCGGCGACGCGCAGCACGGAGGCGTCGACGACCTCGCCGGCCAGGACCGGTACGGACTCGCGCAGCACGGTGGTGGAGCCGTCGTCACCGACCAGCTCGATGCGCAGGGTGCCGTCCTCGGCGACGACCGCGGACTTCTCGGTGGACCGGAAGTCGTCGACGCCCATGGTGGCGACGTTGGTCTTGGAGTCGGCCGTCCAGGCGCCCATGCGGTGCGGGTGGGCCTTTGCGTAGTTCTTCACCGAGGCCGGGGCGCGGCGGTCGGAGTTGCCCTCGCGCAGGACCGGGTTGACGGCGCTGCCCTTGACCTTGTCGTACCGGGCGCGGACGTCCTTGTCCTCGTCGGTCTTCGGGTCGTCCGGGTAGTCCGGAAGCGCGTAGCCCTGTCCCTGGAGCTCGGCGATGGCCGCCTTGAGCTGGGGGATGGAGGCCGAGATGTTCGGCAGCTTGATGATGTTGGCCTGCGGCGTCTTGGCGAGTTCGCCGAGCTCGGCGAGGGCGTCCTCGATGCGCTGGCCCTCGGCGAGACGCTCGGGGAAGCTCGCGATGATCCGTCCGGCCAGCGAGATGTCACGGCGCTCCACCGTGACCCCCGCGGTCGAGGCGTACGCCTCGACGACCGGCAGGAACGAATACGTCGCCAGGGCCGGGGCCTCGTCGGTGTGCGTATAGATGATGGTCGAGTCAGTCACCGGTGCTCCGCTCCACGTCTGCAACATTGCTCGACATCAAGATATCTCGTCGGGCCCCTCTGTTCGAAAGGGCCCTCCGCCCGCCTCAGGGGTAGAGGCTGCGCCGGTACGTGGCCGGGTCGGGCAGCGCCTGGAGGATCAGCTCGGCCAGGTCGGCGTAGGTGAGGCGGTACGTGTCGGCCCGGCGCGGGGCGGTCGCGGGCGGGCGGTGGCCCCGCGCGGGCCCCTCGGTGAGGGCGACGGGGCGCACCACCGTCCAGTCGAGGCCGCTGGCGGTGACCACCGCGTCCTGCTCCCGGCGGCCGCGTACGGCGGGGGCGGCGACGGTGCCGTACAGCTTGGCCAGTCCGCGCTGGACGGCGCCGTGCACGTGGTCGCCGTAGGCGGCCTCGGAGACGACCAGCAGGCGGTGGACGCCGAGCAGGTGCATGGCGTCGACGACGTTGCGGGTGCCCTGGGCGTAGAGCGGGACACGGCGTTCGCGGCGGCGCAGGCCGAAGGCGACGACCACGGCCGTGGCGCCGCCGAGGGCGTCGAGGACGGTGTCGCGTTCGAAGACCGACCCCGTGACGACCCGCCCGGCGGGGGCCCCGGCGAGGCGGGCCGGGTCGCGGACGTGGGCGGTGGTGGGAAGACCCGCGGCGGCGGCCGCGGTGAGCAGGGCGCGGCCGGTGCGGCCGGTGGCGCCGAAGACGGTGAGGTTCACCGGGCGCTCCGCCCGGGCGCGCGGCGCTCGGCGGCGACTGGGCTCATCGGGTGTCCTTTCCCGGGGCGGCCGCGGGCGGTTCCACGGCGGCCCGCGCGCGGAACCGGCGCGGTCCGCAGCAGCCTCACGCTAGGCGCGGCCCCGCGGGCCCGCCACCGCGCACGGGGCGGGCGGCGGTCAGCCGGCGGCCGGCGTCCACACGTACGGGGTCGTGGTGGTGAGCGTGCGGAAGCCGAGGCGTTCCAGGATGGGCCTGCTCCGGTCGGTCGCGTCGACCTGCACCCAGCGCACCCCCCGCGCGGCGGCGATCCGGGCCCGCTCGGCGACCAGCGCCCGGTACAGGCCGAGGCCACGGGCGGCCGGGACGGTACCGCCGCCCCACAGCCCGGCGAACTCCCCGCCCTCGTCCCACTCCAGCCGGCCCGCGCTCAGCGGCCGGTCGCCGTCGAGGACGACCACGACGGCGCTGCTGTCGGCGCGGTCGGTGAGCAGGTCGCGCACCCAGGCACGGGTCCGGGCACGGTCGTCGCCGAAGGCGGCCTGGTGGACCTCGGCGACCAGGCCGGCCTCCTCGGGCCGGGTCAGGCGGTGCAGCCGCGTCCCCTCGGGCAGCGGGACCTGGTGCGGGAGGCGGGCCGCCTCGGCCACCATCAGGCTCTCCGCCGGCTCGGCGACGAAGCCCGCCGCGCGCAGCCGGGCCGCGAGCCCCTCCGCGTCCTCGCCGGGCCGGCCCCCGGCGGGCCGCAGCCCGTCGTGCCCGTAGAGCTTCCACTCGAAGGACCGGCCCAGCGCCGCGAAGTGGGCCACGTGAGCCGCGATGACGCTGTCGGCCTCGCCCACGTCCAGCCCCGACCAGACCACCCCGTCCCACCCCTCGTCCCCACCGGTCTGGCGCAGGCTCTCCCCGATCCGCTCGACCACGGCACCGGGGCCGTCCGGGCGCGCCTCACGCCGCATGCGGAGGTCGTAGTACGCCCGGAGTTCGTCGGGGCTCGGGGCGGCGGGGGCGGCGGTGCGCGGCGGGGTGTCCATGGCGGGACTCCACCACCGGCGGGCGGCGGGGGCCAAGCCGTTTTCCGGCGCGGTGGGGGCGGCGGCCGCAGGTGGCGCGGCACGAGCTCCCTCAGCCGCCGACCGCACGGGCCCAGCACTCCTGGACGGCGACCTGCTTCCGGTCCAGCTCGGCATCGAACGGCCGGTTGGTGATCGTCCCCGGAATCGCCACGGACCGCCCCCGCACCCTGACGACCAGCAGGTCGGACCAGATTCCGCCGCGGGTGGCCCGCAGCCGTGTCTCGATCCCGGCGACCTCGTCCCAGGGGATGACACGCCTGCTGACGAAGGTGCGGAACTCCAGCCCTCCCGCGGTCAGGAGCACCCGGCCGTAGGTCAGGTTGACCATGGCGACGAAATGCGCCACGGCGAGGAGTCCGAGGCCGCCCGCCAACCACCACGTGTCGGGCCCGCGCGCGGTCAGGGCCGTCGCCGTCAGCACCCCGGCGAGCGCCAGCGTCAGCAGGCCGTTCCGCCACCAGAGCCGGAGGCGGTCGGCGGAGTTGAAGCCGATCCACACCTCAGCCATGCCGGTGAGGGTACCGACGTCCGTTCGCAGCCCCGGCGTTCAGGGGGTACGGCCCTGCGCGATCACCGCCGCCGCCTCGGCCGGGGTCAGGTGCGTGGTGTCGACCACCTCGGCGCTGCGGCGCAGCCACGGCAGGGCCGCGCGGTACGCCGCGCGGTGCCGCAGGCGCCAGGATCCGGCGGTGGCGCTCTCGGGCGCGCTGTCGGTGCGGATGCGGTGGGTGAGGGTGTCGGGGTCGCAGTGGAGCAGGACGTGCCGGACCGGTACGTCCTGCTCGGCGAAGCCCGCCGACAGCTCCGCCCAGTACTCCTCGCTGAGCACGGTCTGCGGGACGAGCAAGGTGCCGCCGGTGTACCGGAGGACCTGGGTGGCGGTGGCGACGACCACGCCGCGCCACGGCGGCCAGTCCTGGAAGTTGCCGACCGGCTCGGAGGCGAGGACCGGGCCGAGCAGGGCGCCCACCGTCTCGGTGTCGAAGACCCGGGAGCCGGGCAGGAGGGCGGCCAGTTCGCGGGTGGTGGTGGTCTTTCCCGCGCCGTAGGTGCCGTTCAGCCAGATGATCACCCCGGCGAGGGTAGCGGCCGGCCGCTCAGCGCGGGGCGTCCAGCCGCAGGCTCCACCGGCCCGGGTGGCCGGTGACGGTGGCGGCGGAGAGGGGGCCGGGGTCGACGTTCCAGTAGGTGGCCGGGGGTGCCTTGAGGGCGTAGACCAGCAGGGCGCGGACGACGGCGGGTTCGGCGACGGCGACCAGGGCGCCGCCGTCCTCGAAGGGGCGGGTGTCGAGCCAGCCGCCGACCCGGGTGACGAGGTCGAGCAGGCTCTCCCCGCCGTGCGGTGCGGCGCGCGGGTCCCGGAGCCAGGCGTCGACGGCGCGCGGGTCGTGCGCCGCGACCTCGCCGAGGGTCAGCCCCCGCCAGCCGCCCATGTCCCAGTCGCTGAGGGCGGGCTGGACGAGAGGGGCGAAGCCGAGGGCGTCGCCGGTGGCCCGGCTGCGGTGCGTCGGGGAGCAGTAGCGGAGGTCGGCGGCGCTGAGCGGAACGAGGGCGTGCGAGGCGAGTTGCACGGCGTGCCAGGCGGCCTGGTCCAGCGGGCGGTCGTCGGCGAACCGCTCGGCGAGTCGCGAGGTGCCGAGCGGTGCTGTGACGAGCGTCACCCGAACGTGCATGCGGCGATCGTCGGGGCAATCGCGCCTTCGGTCAAGAGGGCGTCGTCCAGGGGGAGTTGGGCCTCAGGTCCGTCTCTGGGGCGGCCGCCGGGCGCCGGGTCAGGAGCTGCCGAGGACCATCCACTGCTCGGGGCGCGGCAGCGGGGTGAAGCCCAGCTTGGCGTAGACCCCGTGGGCGTCCTCGGTGGCGAGCAGGACGCGGCGCATGCCGTGCGGTGACCGCCGGACCACGTCGGCGAGGACGGCGGCCACGAACGAGGTGCCGAGCCCCCGCCCCCGCGCGCCCGGTGCGATGTAGACGTCGCAGAGGTACGCGAAGGCGCCCAGGTCGGTGACGATCCGCGCGCATCCCACCTGCGCGCCGGACTCCTCCTCGTACACCCCGTAGACGAGCGAGCCGGCGAGCATCTGCGCCTGGGCCTCGCGGCTGCGGCCCAGCGCCCAGTAGGCGTCGGTGGAGAGCCAGTGGTGGACGAGGTCCGCGTCGAAGCGGCCGGGGTCGGCGGAGCAGACGTGTCCCGGGGGCAGCGGGTGGCGGGCAGCGGCGTCGAGGAGTTCCTGGGTGTCGATCACAGAGCGAGGCTCGCAGGTGGGAGGAGGCGCGCGCAGCCGGATTACGCGGGTGCCGGCTCCTCTCCCCCGGCGCCGTGGGGCAGCGCCTCCGTACAGGCGGTACGGAGCCGGCGCACGCCTTCGGTGATCTCGGACGTACCGGCGGTGGCGGCGAAACCGAGACGCAGGTGGACGGCGGGCGGCTCGGCGCAGAAGTACGGCCTGCCGGGGGTGACCGCGACGCCGGCGCGCAGCGCGGCTCCGGTGAGCGCCGCCTCGTCGGTGCCCTCCGGGGCGCGGACCCACAGGTGGAATCCGCCGCGTGGTGCGGCGGCCTGGACCAGGGCGGGCACCTGGCGGCGCAGTTCGGCGGCGAGGTGGTCACGGCGCGGGCGCAGCGCGGCGGCGACGGCCCGCAGGTGGCGGGGCCAGGCCGGGGAACCGACCAGTTCGAGGGCGGCCTCCTGGAGGGGGCGCGGGACGAAGAACTGGTCGACCACGTGAATGGCGCGCAACCGCTCCAGCACCGGCCCTCTTGCGGCCAGCGCCCCGACCCGCAGGCTCGGCGAGGTGATCTTGGTGAGGGAGCGGAGATGGACGACGACGCCGTCCGGGTCGTCGGCGGCGAGCGGTGGCGGCAGCGCGCCCGCGTCCTCGTGGGCGAGGCTGCGCGCGAAGTCGTCCTCGACGACGAAGGCCCCGGCCTCGCGGGCGATCCGGAGCACTTCGCGACGCCGCTCGCGGGCGAGCACCGCACCGGTCGGGTTCTGGAAGAGCGGCTGGCAGACGAGGACCCGGGCACCGGTGGCCCGCAGCGCCGCCGCCAGCAGCTCCGGCCTGAGGCCGTCCGCGTCGACGGGGACGGGGACGGGCCGCTGCCCGGCCGCGCGGGCGACCGCGAGCATCCCCGGGTAGGTCGGCGACTCCACGAGGACCGGCGCGCCCGGCGGCGCCAGCGCCCGCAGGGCGGTGGTCAGCGCGGACTGGCCGCCCGCCGTGATCAGTACGTCGGCACCGGTCGGCCCGCCCTCTCCGCCGGGACCGGCGATCTGGCGGGCGAACCAGGCCCGTAGCTCGGGAAGCCCGTCGGTGGGCGGCCGGTTCCACGCCCCTGGCCTGCGTCCGGCCCTGGCGAGCGCGGCGGCCAGGGCCCGTTCGGGCTGGAGCGAGGGGTGCAGGTAACCGCCGTTGAACTCGACGACGCCGGGCGGGGGTTCGGCGAGCGTGACGAGGACACCGGAGGCGTCCACCGAGCGGGGCACGGGCCCGGCGGCGGTCTGCGCCGACAGGGCGACCTCCTGCCAGGAGGTGTCTCCGGGCGCGGGCGTGGCCGGTCCGCTCGGCTCGGCCCGGTACGCGCCGGCGCCGGGCCGGGTGACCACGACCCCTTCGGCGGCGAGCTGCGCGAGGGCCCGGGAGACGGTCACCGGGCTGACCCGGTACCGCTCGACCAGCGTCCTGCTCGACGGGAGGCGTTCTCCCGGGGAGTAGCGGTCCACCTCTTCGCGCAGAATTCCCGCCAGCTCCGCCACACTGCTACGCTCGGTCATGAGAGCACAGAGTAGCGCTACCGCCCGCACCGCGAAAGCGGTCACTCCCCCGCACACCTCCCCGACCGCCCGGCCGGCGGGCACGGAGCCCCGGCCCCGCTCCGGCACGGCCCTCGCCCTGCTCGGCGTCTTCTGCTTCTCCCTGACCTTCCCGTCCACCGCGTGGGGCCTGGAGAGTTTCGGCCCGTGGTCGCTGGTGGCCGTGCGCGGCGTCCTGGCCGCCGCCGTCGCCGGGGTGTTTCTGCTGGCCCAGCGGGTCCCGCTGCCGGAGCGGCGCCACTGGGCCGGGCTCGCGGTGGTCGGCGGCGGCGTCGTGATCGGCTTCCCGCTGCTGACCACGCTGGCGCTGGGCACCTCCTCCACCGCCCACGCGGCCGTGGTGGTGGGCCTGCTGCCGCTCACCACAGCGACGCTCGCGGCGCTGCGCACCGGCCACCGCCCCTCGCGCACCTTCTGGGCGGCCGCCGTGGCGGGGGCGGCGGTGGTGGCCGCCTTCACCTGGCAGCAGAGCGGCGGCGCCCTCTCCACCGGCGACCTGTACCTCCTCGGCGCGCTGCTGGTCTGCGCCGCCGGCTACACGGAGGGCGGCCGGCTCGCCGCCCTGATGCCCGGGTGGCAGGTGGTCGGCTGGGCCCTGGTCCTCTGCCTGCCCGTCACGGTCGCCGGATCGGTGGTCGCCCTCAGCCTGGAGCCGGTCCGCTGGAGCCTGCACGGCGCGGTGGGCCTGGCCTGGGTCGCCGCCGGGTCGACCTTCCTCGGGCTGTACGTCTGGTACCGGGGCATGGCCGGGATCGGCGTGGCCCGGGCCAGCCAGCTCCAGCTGGCCCAGCCGCTGCTGACGCTGGTCTGGTCGTTCTGGCTGCTCGGCGAGGAACTGACCTGGGCGGCCCCGCTGGCGGCGACGGGCGTACTGGTCTGCATCGCCGTCACCCAGCGCGCCCGCGGCTGACCGGCCCGGACCGCCGCACGGGCCCGCCACCCGGCACCCCGTGCGGCGCCCTGGTCACGCACCGCCACCGGCCCCCGCCGCACGAGGCGCCCACGCCCCCGCACCACGGCGTGCGGATACTCACAGCCGAACCGCCCCGCCGCTGACGACCACCCCGTCCGCCCTTCCCGCACGAGACCGGCGCACCCCGAAGCCCCTCCACTCCCTTTGCCCGCTTCGCACCTTCAGCGCACTTCGCACCTTTTTCACCTTGTGCGGCTTTCTGCGAGCCGGAGCCGACGCCCCGCCTCGCCACGGGAGCACTCATCCGGAGTAACGTTCAGCGTTCAGGCGCACGTCCGCACCCTGGACGTAGCCGGTCCGAAGATCAGCGAGAGACACGAGGGACGGACTCGATGGCGGATATCGCACGCGTCGGCGTAGTCGGCTGCGGCCAGATGGGAGCGGGCATCGCCGAGGTGTTCGCCCGGTCCGGGCTCGACGTGATGGTCGCCGAGACCACCGGCGAGGCCCTGGAGATCGGCCGCACCCGCCTGCAGAACTCCCTGACCAAGGCAGCGGCGCGCGGGAAGATCACCGAGGACGAGCTGAACGAGACCCTGGAGCGGCTGACCTTCACCACCGACCTCGGCGAGTTCGCCGACCGGGACCTCGTGATCGAGGCCGTGGTGGAGAACGAGCAGGTCAAGACGGAGATCTTCCAGGTCCTCGACCAGGTCGTGACCCGCGAGGACGCCATCCTGGCCTCCAACACCTCCTCCATCCCGCTGGTCAAGCTGGCCGTGGCGACCAGCCGCCCGGACCAGGTCATCGGCATCCACTTCTTCAACCCGGCTCCCATCCAGAGCCTGGTCGAGCTGATCCCGGCGCTGACCACCTCCGAGGGCACCATCAGCCGTGCCCAGGCCGTCGTGGAGAAGCTCCTCGGCAAGCACGCGATCCGCGCCCAGGACCGCTCCGGCTTCGTCGTCAACGCGCTGCTCATCCCCTACCTCCTCTCCGCCATCCGCATGTTCGAGTCGGGCATCGCCAGCCGCGAGGACATCGACAACGGCATGGAACTCGGCTGCGCCCACCCCATGGGCCCCCTCAAGCTCTCCGACCTGATCGGCCTCGACACGGTCGCCTCGGTCGCCGACTCCATGTACGCGGAGTACAAGGAGCCCCTGTACGCCGCTCCCCCGCTCCTCCAGCGCATGGTCGACGCGGGGCGCCTCGGCCGCAAGACGGGGTCGGGGTTCTACGCCTACTGACCGTCCCCCCCCGTTATGTTTTTCGTGGTCCTGCAACGGGGCCGCTGGCCTCCGGGCCCGGTATGACTGTTGCCCCCTGTCGAACGTGATGACCTGGGGGGTGGTGTCGCCAGGGTCCGGGGGTGTTCGTCGGAGACGCTGATCAGAGGTCCGGCCACCGCCTGGTCCGGCGCAATGCCGGACGGTTCGCGGGCGGCAGGTCTGCATAACGTGGATGCGCGAGCACGACACCCAAGCCGAGGCCGGCACCGTCAACATCCCCGGAAAGGGCGCGATGTTCGAGATCGAAGACGTGGGCGTGTTCCTCGGCCTGGACGTCGGCAAAACCGCTCACCACGGCCACGGACTCACCCCGGCCGGGAAGAAAATCTTCGACAAACCGCTACCCAACAGCGAGCCGAAACTGCGGGCCGTCTTCGACAAGCTGACCGAGAAGTTCGGCACCGTCCTGGTCATCGTGGACCAGCCCGCCTCCATCGGCGCCCTCCCGCTGACCGTCGCCCGCGACGCCCGCCGCGTCGCCTACCTGCCCGGCCTGGCCATGCGCCGCATCGCCGACCTCTACCCCGGCGAGGCCAAGACCGACGCCAAAGACGCCGCCGTCATCGCCGACGCCGCACGGACCATGCCGCACACCCTGCGCTGCCTGGAACTCACCGACGAGATCACCGCCGAACTCACCGTGCTGACCGGCTTCGACCAGGACCTCGCCGCCGAAGCCACCCGCACCTCCAACCGGATACGCGGCCTGCTCACCCAGTTCCACCCCAGCCTCGAACGCGTCCTGGGCCCCCGCCTGGACCACCAGGCCGTCACCTGGCTCCTGGAACGTCACGGCTCCCCGGCCGCCCTGCGCAAGGCTGGCCGCCGCCGGCTCGTCGAACTGATCCGCCCCAAGGCCCCGCGCATGGCACAGCGCCTAATCGACGACGTCTTCGACGCCCTCGACGAGCAGACCGTCGTCGTCCCCGGCACCGGCACCCTCGACACCGTCGTGCCCTCCCTGGCCGCTTCGCTGGCCTCCGTCCACACCCAGCGCCGTGCCATGGAAGCCCAGATCAACACCCTGCTGGAGGCCCACCCTCTTTCCCCGGTCCTGACGTCGATGCCCGGCGTCGGCGTCAGGACCGCCGCAGTCCTACTGGTCACCGTAGGCGACGGCACCAGCTTCCCCACCGCCGCCCACCTCGCCTCCTACGCCAAGCCTCGCCCCGACCACGAAGTCGTCCGGGACCTCGATCCACGGCGAACACGCACCCCGAGGCGGAAACCGGCAGCTCAAACGCGCCATGTTCCTCTCCGCCTTCGCCTGCATGAACGCCGACCCCGCCTCCCGCACCTACTACGACCGCCAGCGAGCCCGCGGCAAAACCCACACCCAAGCCCTCCTCCGCCTCGCTCGCCAACGCATCAGCGTCCTGTTCGCCATGCTCCGCGACGGCACCTTCTACGAACCCCGGACACCGAAAAACGTCGAGCTCGCCGCATAACCCCAGCAACCCCGAACCACCCCAAACCCGACAGGGATGCCTTGACGAAAGACATAGAGGCCCCCCCCGGGCGGGCCGTCGCTCACGTCGGCAGGCCCGCCGGGGCACGTTCCTCCAGTTCAGGACCGTGTACGTCCCGAAGAGCCTCGTCTCCTCCTGCCGACCCGACACCATGCCGGAGCGTTGCGGAGCGACGGCGCGGATGCGCGGGCCCGAAGCCCTGGGCCTTTCAGCGCTGTCGCAGCCTTCCGTTCTTGTACTGCGAAAACTCCCTCGGATGTCCCTCCGACAGAGCTGAAAGTCCCTGAAAAGTCCCTGGCAACTCGGACCTGGGACCTACGCATTACGAGACCGAGAGCGATCATGTTGACCGGTGCAGCGTGATGCGGCCTGGAGACATCTGAGCTGATCAGAGAAGGTGCACCGTGTTGGGGCGTGCTGCCTCGTGCTGCCGCGTCCAAAGGCATCTGTCCACCGGCTGTCCACCGCTGCACCTCGGCGCTCACCCCCGTGACGACCACCCTCTGGCCCGTCGGCACCGCGGAGGCCGCCCAGCCACTCAGCCGTCCGCGCTTGTCCGTGTTGCACAAGCGCCCAGTGCATAGGCGCTTCGCAGCAAGGGCATCAACCACCCAGGGAGGAGGCGTCCCGTCGTTCGCCGCTCCGCGGATCGAAGTCGACACAGGCTCCGGTGGGACGGGCCGTCTCGATCAGACCGGAAAGAGTGTCGAGGGATTTGACGCCCTCGTCTTGGTGACCGACACCGCGGAGCAGTCCGACCAGACGACGCAGGTCATCCAGGATCGCGTTGCTCTGCTTGCGGATCTCCAACGCTCCGGAGCGGGCCTCGCCCGGTGCCGAGGCGGTCTGCCGAGCGACGACCGAGGCCATCAGTGAAATTCCGGACAGACGGTGGGCGACGATGTCGTGCAGTTCGCGCGCCATCGCCGCCCGTTCCAGGGCGAGGGCCTCACCGATCTTGGCATCCCGCTCACGGGTGACCGCCGCCAGAGTCTCCTGCTGCGCGGCCCGCGTCGCGCGCTGCGCGGCGATCACGGAAGCCGGCAGCGGTGCGACCCGTAGGGCGGCCGCGGAAATCCCGCCCGCCCGCACGAACCGCGGGCCCTCCGCTCCGGTGGCATGGATCGGCACAGGAGACGCGTGAGTAGAGTGACTATTTGATCGATCATTCATCGGTCCCTACTCGGAGGGCCGGACAAGGTGGGACAAGTGGACCAGCGAGTGACTGTGGTCACCGGCGGCAGTCGGGGCATCGGCGCGGCGATCTGCCTGCGGCTGGCGGCCGAGGGGCACGATATGGCCGTGGGCTACCGGTCGGACGCCGAGGCCGCGGAGGGCGTGGCCGAAAGGGTGCGTGCGCTGGGCCGGGCGGCTGTGGCAGTCGCGGTCGACACCGCCGACGCGGCAGAGGTGGACCGTTTGTTCGATATTGCTGCCGAGTACCTGGGGCCGGTCACCGGGCTGGTGAACAACGCCGGCGTGAGCGGGCCGGTGGGAGCACTGGCCGACGCCGACCCTGAGGGGATGCGACAGGCCCTGGGAGTCAACGTCCTCGGATACCTGCTTTGTGCCCGTCGGGCCATCAGGGACATGGCGGCGGGCGGGGCTATCGTGAACGTCTCCTCCGCAGCCGCGACCCTGGGCAGCCCGGGGACCTACGTCCATTACGCTGCGGCCAAGGCCGCCGTGGACGCCATGACGGTGGGACTGTCCAAGGAAGTGGCGGCCGACGGGATCCGGGTCAACTGCGTGGCACCGGGCACGATCTGGACCGATTTCCACGCCGACCCGCAGCGGCCCGCCAAGATCGCGGCACTCGTCCCCATGGGCCGCGCCGGCCAGCCCGAGGAGATCGCCGGAGCGGTCGCCTGGCTGCTCTCGGACGACGCCTCCTACGCGACCGGCACGGTGATGCGGATCGCCGGCGGGATGTGACCACAGACGACTCCGGCACCTCGGACAAGGCCGGCGGCCCTCCCACAGGGAGTCCGTTCCCACGCAGAGCCGGAACAGCGCTCCCGCGCGGCTGTCGAACACCACACCGAGCAAAGGTATCGAGCAGAGGGGCTCACTACTTCGGCGAGCTGACACGCCCTGCCGGTCATGGCCCACGTGCGGTGCGGGGGCGCAAACGCCCAGCTCGCCGGTCGCGGACTTCTTGCGTGAGTCCGGCGTCCGGCACATGGGTGCGTCAGCGTGCTTCGGTGGTCCGGCGGTAGGTGCTGGGTGTGACGCCGCGGGTCCGTTTGAAGGCCACGCTGAACGCGAACGGGTCCGTGTAGCCGACGGTGCGGGCAATGGACGCGACGGTAGCGGAGGGCTGCTCGGCCAGAAGGTCCGCGGCGAGTGTCATGCGCCAGTGGGTGAGGTAGGCCAGCGGCGCTTCGCCGAGCAGCTCGGTGAACCGCTTGGCCAGTGTCGAGCGGGACACTCCGGCACGGCGGGCCAGTGCGGCCACCGTCCAGGGCGCGGCCGGTTCGGCGTGCAGCAGGCGCAGGGCCTCGCCGACCACCGGGTCCTTCTGCGCGGACCACCAGGCCGGGGGACGCCGACCTGGCTCGTCGAGCCAGGTGCGCAGCGTGCACACCAGCATCCAGTCCAGGAGCCGGTCGAGCACCACCTGCTGGCCCGGTTCGTCGCGGGAGACCTCGGCGGCGAGATGATCGAGCACCGGGTCGCCGTCGCCGCCGGCGGGTACGCGCAGCACGACGGGCAAGCTGTCCAGCAGCCGGCGGCCAATCTCGCCGCTCATCGGGTAGGCGCCGATGACCAGGGTCGTTGTGCCGTGCCCCTCCCCGTCCTCGCCGGGTTCGTGCCAGCCGAGCCGATGGCGGGTGCCGCCCTGCTCGGGGGCGGCGCACTCCTCACTGCAGACGAGGGGCTCGGCAGTGGTTGCCGGGTCGTCGACGAAGGTGAAGGTCGCGGGGCCGCGCACCACGACCGTGTCGTGGGGGCCGAGCCGTTCGGGCGGATGGCCGTCCAAAACGATCCAGCCGGTGCCTGTGAGAACGGTGCACAGAGTCAGTGGGGGCCCGTCCACGAAGTGCAGGGACCAAGGTGGGGACAGCGTCGAACTACCGAACAGTGAGCCGTGCGCTCTCACGCCTCGAAACAGCTCGCTGGTGATGTCCACCCCACCAGAGTAGACGATTACAAAGGCAAGGCGGCTCTTCACCCATGGGAACGTCCGGGCGGCCCGTGTTGAGTGGAGCCATGAACACACACACTTGTCTTGTGGTTGGCGCGACCGGCCGGACGGGGCGCCGTGTCGCAGCCCGGCTGCGACTTCGCGGCATCCCGGTGCGCGCGGCCTCCCGGTCCAGCCAGGTCCACTTCGACTGGTCCCAGCCGGCTGGCTGGGACGCCGTCCTGCACGGCATCTACGCGGCCTACGTGGTGCCCCCGCCGGTGCCGGGCCCGGTGCACGCATTCGCGGCGCGGGCAGCGGCCGCCGGGGTGCGACGGCTGGTGCTCCTCTCCGGCCGCGGTGCGGACGGCTGGGGCGGCTCCATGTTCGGGCGCAACATGGTCTCCGCCGAGGAGGCCGTCCGCGGTGCGCCTCTGGAGTGGACCGTGCTGCGAGCGTCCAACTTCGCCCAGAACTTCGGCGAGGACGTATTCCACGCACCGCTGCTCGCCGGCGAACTGGCGCTGCCGGCCGGGGACGTTCCCGAGCCCTTCGTCGACGTGGAGGACATTGCGGACGCTGCAGTCGCGGCACTGACCGAGCGTGACCGGCACGTGCGGCAGGTCTACGAGCTGAGCGGGCCCCGCCCCGTCAGGTTCGCCGAGGCCGTCGAGCTGATCGCGCGGGCATCCGGACGGACGCTCACCTACCGGCAGATCACCTGTGACGCGTACGTGGCGGAGCTCGTCGGGCAAGGCGTAAGCCGGCACGAGGCCGACGAGGTCGCCGAAATGTTCGCGTTGATGGCGGGCGGCTCGGTCTCCGAGACGACCGGCGACCTCACCACCGTGCTGGAACGCGCGCCGCGAACCCTCGAGGAGTACGTCGTCCGCGCGGCCGCTGCCGGCGTCTGGAATGCCCCGCAGTGAGGCGCCGACCACACCCCGGCTGCTCACGGACCGCATCCCCGCACACCCACACCCGCGAAGACCTCCGAAACCCGGCCCACACCTAAGGACGTACCGCCATGAGCACAGACGAGACCTCTCGCACCCTTCTTGTCACCGCGCACCCCGACCCCGGCTCCCTCACCCACTACATCGCGGAACGTCTCAGCACAGCCCTGCGCCCCGGCGCCGTCGAGGCCGCAGACCTGCACCAGGAGGGCTTCGACCCCCGGTTCACCTCGGCGGACCGTCGCGCCTACCAGGAGGGCGGCGGCCACCCACCCGACGTGGTTCGCGAGCAGCAGCGCCTGGATTGGGCGACCGACCTCGTTCTCGTTTTCCCTGTGTACTGGTGGTCCGTACCAGCCCTCCTGAAAGGGTGGATCGACCGGGTCTTCGTCAACGGCTGGGCCTTCGAGTACGCCGCCACAGGAGGAGTACTGCCCAAGCTCCAGCGACTCACGACGCACCTGCTACCGATAGCAGGCGCCGACGCCGGCGCATACGAGCGGCACGGCTACGAGATGGCGCTGCGCACACAACTCACGCACGGTCTCATCGACTACGTCGGCAGCCAGCGCGGAGCCACCGCCTTCGTCCACGACTCCGAACAGCCTTCCACCGGGGCCGCCGTAGACCACGCGGTCCGCACGCTGGCCAGCGCCGTCGGAGCCCCTGTTTCCCGTTCCTGACCCGGGGCCCGGTGGAAGTGGGCCGCAGTGGCTATCCGTCCCTGCCGGGTCCGAGGTGTTCGCCCAGGAACCGCTCCACCGCGCGGTAGACGGCGGTCAAGTTCTCCGGGTTCTCGATGGAGTGCCCCTCGTCCCCCATGAGGATGTACTCGACGAGGGCTCCACGCGCCCGGAGGGCATGGACCATGTTGTCGGATTCCGCCTGCGCCACTCTCGCGTCGTTGGCGCCCTGGGCGATGAGCAGCGGTGTGCGGATCTGGTCCACCCGGCTGATCGGTGAGCGGGTCAGCATGTCGGCTTCCTGGTGCGGATCCGCAGGGTCGCCGACCCAGCGGAACCAGTTGGCGGCAAGGGCCGGCCGGACGAACTCCGGCTGATTGCGCAGGAAGTTCGCAAGGTCGGAGACCCCGAAGATGTCCACGGCGGCGGCGAAGACGTCGGGGGTGAAAGCGGCGCCCACCAGCGCTGCGTAGCCTCCGTAGGAGCCGCCGAGGATGGCCACCCGGTCCGGGTCCGCGTATCCCTGGGCAACGGCCCAGTCGACCCCGTCGATCAGGTCATCGTGCATCTTGCCGGCCAGCTCCCCGATACCGGCCTTCATGAACGATTTGCCGTACCCCGTGGAGCTGCGGAAGTTCACCTGCAGGACCGCGTAGCCCCGATTGGCCAACAGCTGGACCAGAGGGTTGAAACCCCAGCTGTCCCGGTCCCAGGGGCCGCCGTGCACGAGCAGAGCCAGCGGCAGTCGGTGCGGCTCCACCCCGAGCGGCAGCGTCAGGTGCGAGGGAAGCGCAAGACCGTCCCGAGAGGTGATCGTCACCGGTGTCATAGACGCCAGTTGCTCGGGATCCAGGTGACCACGGGGACGGAACAGGAGCCGGCTCTCGCCTGAGGAATGGTCGTAGTAGTACGCGGCCCCAGGATCGCGGTCGTGGGTGAAGCTGACGACCCACCGCTGCCCGATCTCGTCTGACGAGATGTCGGCCAGGTCGCCGGCGGACAGTTTCTCCAGGTTTTCCAAGACCTCGGCGAAGTGCGGGTCCAGCGCCTTGATCACCTGTCGTTCCCCGAGATATCGAACCCCGATGAGTTCACCGGTACGCCGACTGAAGATCAGAGGGGAGGGCAGCGAGGGAAACACGCGGGCCCGAGTGTCCAGGTCGTAGCGCGGGTGAGAGTCAACCACAGTCTCTTCACCAGTCACCGTGTCCAGCCGGACCACACGAAGCCTGTCCGAGTCCTGGTACGAGCCATGGAGCACACCACTTCCGTCAGGAGTGACCTCCAACGGATAGACGCCCAGCGGATAGTCCCCACCCTCGAACCACGCCAGGTGGCACGAGGTCTGCGTGGACTCGTCCCACCGTGAGAGCCGTAGGTCGCCTCGTTCGCTGACCTCGCTGGTGAGGGGGCCCGCACTGCCGCCGTAGAAGAGAGTGACGGCCGCGCCCGCGGTGTTCTCCGCGAGCATCCGCAGGTCACCGGTGGCGATATCCAACTCGAAGAGGTCGAACACAGCGGGATTCCGGCTGTTGGAGGAGAACACCGCCTTCCCCGGCCGAGAGGTAGGAAGCTTCAGATCTGTGATGCGCGCACCGGGAAACGGCGTCAGGTCGACAGCCGCTGCGTCCGGGACGTCGAGATCGACTCGGTACAGGTGACTGTTCTCGTCGCCGCCCTGATCCCGGGTATAGAGCAGCCACCGCGGATCATCCGTCCAGTGATAGCTCAGCAGGTTGCGGTCCTCAGAGGTGACCCGCCGCGCCTCCTCCGGCGCTTCGACACTCCCGACCCACAGGTTCAGACGGTTCTCCCAAGGAGCCAGATAAGCAATCTTTGTGCCATCCGGCGAGATAGAGGCCCTCGAACGCCTTGGAGGCGCGAAGAACTCCTCAACGCTGATGATCGTCGGCAATGCCATATCAGTCCTTCCCGTTGTTACGCCGGACAGCAACGGCAGAACCCCGGCGGTGGCAAGGAACCTGAGCGGGTACGCAACCTTGAGTCGCCGCCTTCCCGCAGCCACAGCTGTCACTTAGTGACAGTGTCACTAAGTGACAGGTTGTGTCAACTGTCGCTGCGGACAGTCGGCCAGATACCGGGAGACGGTGAGCCTGCACGGCATGGATGCCGTATCGACTCTCCGGCGGGCCGGTCGGGCCGGAGGTTCAGGTCGTCCCGGGCCAGGATCCGGTGGACGGTGGCAGCCGGCACCCAGAGATCGGGCCGAGTTCGCCCGGGTGCCACACGGGCGGCGACAGGTCATCTCCGAGGGCCGACCAGCGCATGGGCGGTGATGCATGCCGACGGCCATCAATACAGCGGGGCAACTGGCGGGCGCAGCGTCGGGCGGGGCCAGGGGCCAGCCGGCGAGCCCGTCCGGGTCGGACGGGGCAAAGAGGGCGACGGCCGACCATGCGACGACCGGCAGCCAAGCATGCTGTGCGCCGAACAGGGCCGCACCCAGGGCCGCGAATCCGGTCAGCCCGGCCGCATTCCAGGCCAAGAAGCCGACTGTCGCAGCCTTCACACACCCCAGGCGCGAGCAGTTCCTGGCAAGGTTCCCACTCCCGCATGACCTCCGTCTCATCGCCACCGAGGGCCCCTGCCATCGGTCCGGCCAGCGCACCCACCCGGGCAATCGGGCCGCCGCTGATTTCCTCATGGTCGACCTCCTGTAAGGCGCCGAGGCGGCCGCGAGTGCACCCGCACCCTGATGCCGCCGGCAGGCGGGTCAAGGCGGCCGGTAAACACTCGACCAATTCGCCTTCCCCCCTGACCGCAGCCCCTCAGCCAGGCCGTGCGGGCGCATGCAGTGCGTGGCCGCACATGATCGCAGCGACGGCATGAAGCACCGGCCCATAGAAAGCGCGTCCGCCGAATCGGACGTCGCCGTGACCGATGCGAGTACACACGCCTCCGGACGGGCTGCGCGCAGCCCGTCCGGAGCGGATGGAGATCGGAAGTGCCGAGTCAGGTGCGCTTGGCAGGCAGCAGTCCCGCCACCTTCAGCCGCTTGTCGGAAGCCCGGGCGGCCCAGGCGACGACCAGGACTCCGAGGGCGAGGAGCGGGTAGCCCATGGCGATCTTGGCGAAACCCAGCGAGCCGACCTCGTCGGCCTGGTAGAGGTACTGCTGAACGGCGAATCGAGCACCGAAGATGACAGCCAGCACCAGGGTGGCGATGTCGTAATAGAGCCGCGAACGCCCGTCCGCACGCCAGACAACACCCTTACCGGTCGTCGCGTTCCAGATCAGTCCCGCCAGAGGCCAGCGCACCACCACAGAGACAACAAAGGCGACGGCGCCGGCCAGGCTCGCCCAGATGCCGATGAGGAAGAAGTCCTTGGCGGACCCCGTATACCAGGAGACGCCGGCTGCGACGGCTACGCCGAACACGCCGCCCAGCGCCGGCTGGATCGACTCCCTGCGCACCAGCCGCTGCGCCGCGATGCCGCCGGCGACCAGGAGAGCGGCCAGGATGCCGACCTTGAGTCCGCCGACGCCGTTGGCGACGACGAACACCAAAGCGGGCAGCGCCGAGTAGACGACACCTTTGACTCCGCCCGCCTGTTCGAGCACCGTCTCTTTCCCCCGACCTGCCTCCCGCGCGACAGCCGCCTCCCGGGAACTCGTGTCCTGCATAGCGATCCACACCTCTGGGTCAATTTAAGCGTCAGCAGCTTGCGTTGACGTCACTAAGTGACACATTGCCATTAAACGTCAGTCGTCGCCACCCTGCCTGATGTAACCCACGCCACAACCCCGCGAGATCTCGCACAGTGAGTCGCTCGTCATCAGGGCTGGCCGCCGGGTGCGCACGGCTGCTCGCCGTCGCCCGCCTGGAGAGGGCGCGAGGCCTCGATGGCAGTGCTCGCGCGGTTCGGTGGGAGCCTAGGCCCGAGGGGTCGTGCGCGCGCTACGGACGGCGATGAGGGGCAGCGACCAGGGGAGACAGACAGCGCAAGCTGGCGCGCGCCGTCGGCAACCCACCTACGACGTCGCCTGCTGATGTCCGGCTGAACGGAGAACCCAGGCCGAGTGACTGCGACGAAGGGTCCGCACGCCGCAGCCGACGACGACCCGCGCTTGCTATGGATCGAGCCGCCCGCGTGGCGCTCGTTCATCGGACCGGCCCCTCGAGGTCGCCGCCACGGTTCCGGACGGAGGAGCTACTCAGCGGACTCGATCACGTCGTGGTCCTGCCTGCCCGGCTCGCAGCACGGGCGCTGCGCACTGCACTAATCTGCCATGCTCTTGAACGGATGAGCTTCGTCGAGCAACCGACCGTCGCAGGCCCTTTCATCCAGTCGGCGAACGAGCCGGCGCGTTCGGCGTCACAGGTACTGCCCTTGCCGAGCATCGTTGTTCCGCACTCCGGCGTTCGGTTAGTCGAGCGTCCGGTTCCATGGAGTCAAGCCAGTGACGCTGGTCGAGCGGTCGTGTCAGGCAACGACGGCCAAGGGCCGCGGCCGTCGTTGCCTGATCCGTGCCCCGCTGCCCACACCCTGACGCTCCTGAGGAATATTGCACGTATGACTACTGTGTTCTCTCGCATCATCACTGGGGAGTTGCCCGGACTCTTCGTCTGGCAAGATCCGGAAATCGTCGCTTTCCTCTCCATAGCTCCGTTGCGGCCTGGCCACACCCTTGTGGTGCCACGACGTGAGGTCGATCGGTGGACGGACATCGACGGGCCCCTCCTGACGCGTTGCTTCGAGGTGGCCCAAGCCGTGGGGCAGGGGGTGCAGCGGGCCTGGAACGCTCCGCGCGCCGGGCTCGTCGTTGCGGGCTTCGAGGTACCGCATCTGCATATACACGTCGCGCCGGTCTGGGACATGACCGACTTCGATTTCAGCAAGGCCAAGCAGGAGGAAGACCCGTCGGCGCTGACCGGAGCAGCGGTAAAGCTGCGTGCCGCCCTGCTGGAACTGGGTTATGAACAGGCTCGGGGCTGCACCTCCGGAGCATGAACGATCACGCAGCCTGTCGGTATCCGTTCGAGGCTGACGTGGCATCACCAAGAGGCCGGGCCGCGTCCGCTCGCCACCCAGGAGCACACGGCTCATGCCCCCCGTTCGCCCTCAGCCCTCCACACCTGTGGGTGGGCAGTTGCAAGGATCGGCCAGCCAGGAGGGGCGGGGTGCGTCGGAGGCTGCTGACGTGGGTCCGGTACACCTCGCCCCCCCTCGAGATCGACGGACCACACGGACGACTCCTTGCCCAACTCCCCTCCCTCCGGCCCGGCGCCCTCGGCGAGGGGGGCTCGACGCCGTCCACGCTCTACAGCTCCTTCTGGGTGAGTTCGCAGACCTCCACCCCGCCCTCAGTACGCTGCACGGCGACACCTTCGGGCGCCGACTCGGCGGGTACCTCGGCGACGTGGACCGGGTCACCCACGGCGCCACCGGTGGCCGTGCGGACGGCATCGGCGATGAAGGCGAAATTCTCGTCACCGAGCTTCCGGGGATCAGTGCCGTCCAGAAGGCCTGCTCCCACGTACTCGTTGAGGACTCGTAGGGCGGCAGAAGCAGCCGCGGCGTGCAGACGTACCTGCAGGTCGTCGTGCTCACGTCCGAGCCGGGTCGCGATGACTGCGGCCAGTTCGTGTTCGACTTGATCGCATGCCATCAGCCAGGCCGTACGCAGGGCCGGCTCGGTATCACCCAGTCGCATCATCTTCACGCCCAGCCCGGCATCGGCCTGCTCCTGCGTGTCGATCTCGCTGACCAGCCGCTTCGCCTCCGTGGCAAAGTGCTCCTCCAGCGAGCGGTGCAGCGGCCAACTGCGCAGAGTGGCCAGTTCCCACTCCACGCTCTGCGCGATGATCGGCTCTGCACAGCTCTCCTTGCTGCGAAAATGGCGCCAGATGGTGCGGGTCGACAAGCCCACCGCCTCAGCGATCTGGTCACCGCTCGTCCCGTCGACGCCCTGCGCCCAGAACAGACGTGCAGCCTCCCGCGAGATCTCCAGACGTACACGACGACGACGCTGCTCGCTCATCCCACCGCGGCCGCGCCTGGCCGTGGCCTCTTCCTCGGCCATCTCTTCACCACCCGTTCCCATAATTTTCACCTAGCGCCACATTGGCACTAAGTGACGTTTTTCGCCAGTCTCTCGCGGCACAGCTCCAGCATTGCCCGGCCCCGATTCGCAGCCCGAGTGGACCGACAGGTGGATCTCGCCGCGAAACCGGTCAGGTGCGACGACCGCACCCCGGGAAGTGCGCCCGAACGACTTCACAGCACACTGCCGCGGACCCGAAGTCGACCGAGCCCCTCGCCGCGTGGCCACGCGGCCACGCGGCGAGCCAGGATGGCGGGACCCACTTGCCACACTCGTCACTTAGTGACATTGTCACTAAGTGACAGGATGGTGGTCGGCCGATTCCTTGCAGGGGTGACCTACGCGTGTGAGTGCCGCCCTTCCGCGCCTGCCCGCACCAGAAGCCAGGAGTACTTCATGAGGAAACGATCAGCCGCAACCGCCGCAGCACTGATCACGGCCTGCGCCGTGACCGGCGCCCTCACGGGGGCAGCCGTCGCCACGCCGGGCCGGGTGACCGACGGCAACCGAGCAGAGAAAACAGTTGTTGCCACGGCCACCCGTTCGGTGACCCATGAGGAGAATGAACGGGTGCCGGAGGGGGCGCGCTGGACCCAGCACTACTTCCCCTCCTCGGACGGCTCCGGGACCGAGCTGCACGCCGATGTTCTGCTTCCCGAAAACCTTCCCGAGGGCACGAAGGTGCCCGTCGTCATGTCGGCCGGCGCGTACTTCGGCCACTCCGGGCAGATGGAGGTGAAGGAAGAGCACGCCGGCCCCTCGGGGCGCTTCCAGGACCTGCTGGAAGGCACCGCCCTGCTCGACAAGGGGTACGCCTTTGTCATGGTGGACACCCGCGGCTTCGGCGGCTCCACTGGATGCCTCGACCTCGGCGGCCCCGGGGACCAGGCCGACGTCAAGGCCGCGATCGACTGGAGCTCGAAACAGCCCTGGTCCACCGGAGCGGTGGGAATGTACGGCAAGTCCTTCGACGCCTACACCGGCCTCCTCGGCAACAACGCGAAGAACGACGCGCTGAAAGCAGTCGTCGCCCAGGAGCCCATCTGGGACCTGTATGAGCACCTGCACTCCAACGGTGTACCCCGCCCGAACAGCGTGCAACTACCCACCAGCTACAACCGCATCGCCAGCCTGGCCCAGTTGCCGGACGAGGACAAGCGATACCGGACCAACGCCGCGTACGAGACGAAGCACCCCGAGTGCCTGGCACTCAACTCCTTCGGCCCCACCATCGGCGACCCGGAAGACCCGTACTGGAAAGACCGCAGCCCAGCCACGAAGGCGAAGGACACCGACACCCCGCTCCTGTTCACCCAGGGCACCACCGAAACCAACACCCTCCCCGTGGGAATGGAGGAGTTCCTCCACAACCACCGCGGCCCGCAGCGCGCCTGGATCGGCCCCTGGGACCACGTACGCGGCAACGACCGCACGCAGGAAGGGAAGTTCGCGATGGGCCGCGCGACCTGGTTCAAGGAGACAATGTCCTTCTTCGACGAACACCTCAAGGACATAGATCCCAAGGTCACATACCCGAACTACGCCGTCCAGGACAACCTCGGCAACTGGCGCGCCGAGAAGTCCTGGCCCACAGCGAACCGCTCCGCGAACCTCCGACTCGGCAACGGCTCGTACCTGGACAGCGGAGCAGGCTCACAGCCCACACCACCGGAAGAGGAAACCGGTCGTAATGCCGGAAGCTTCTTCATCTGGTCCGAACCTCTCAAGGCAGCCACCCGAGTCACCGGCACACCCAGGATCACCCTGACGGCCAGGGGTGAAGGCAACGTCATGGTCAAGCTGCACGACGTAGGCCCCGACGGAAACGCCGTCGCATTCGACGAGCGAGTCTCCCGCCTGGACCAGGACCACCTGAACATCAGCCTGAAGTCGACCGACTGGACCCTGCGAGCCGGCCACCGCCTCGCCGTGGAAATCGGCTCGGTACGAACCGGCGACTGGCTCGACACCCCCTCCAAGCAAAAGATCCAGATCAGCAACGCCCGCCTCCATCTGCCCCTGGACCACCCGGCCGAAGACACCGCCACCGACGGCGACCGAGCCCCATGGATCGACACCTACACACAGATCAACGCCGCGAAGCCGACGCCAGGCCCCGCCACCTTCACCGTGCCCCCAGCCGATACACGACGCTGAGGAACGCCACACCGCTCGGCATCCTGATCACGCCGGTTCGTGAGGGGCTGTCAAACCAGCGACCCTGTCTCACTGCCTCCGAAGCGGATCCCTACAGGTTTGTGAGGACTCAACAGTCTCGATTCTGCCGATCGTCCAACATCGGAGAAGGTCTCACACCACCTTCACCAGGACGACAGCAGAATCCCCTGACGGGGCATCAGGCACGCCTGTCCACCGATTGTCCACCGCGCCCCACTGCACGCCCCCGACTCACTATTCCCAGGCACGAAAAGGGCAGGTCAGAGGATCGCCACACGCGTAGGGCCAGGGCAGCTCCACCTGTGACCTAGCCTCGCGCTTTCACGCGGCAGGGCGTCCGGTAGGTGATCAGAAACGCGGAGAGTGCTCCTGACCTGCAACGATGGGACTTGTCTAGGGTCCAGGTCGTCGCATGAAAGAAGCACTCTCCAGGTGAAGAAGCGTATCGGGTTCTACCCGCGTGTCCGTACCGAAGGCGGTGGTCGCGGGGTGGTTTCCCAGGCCGGCGGGGTGCTGCTGGTGGAGACGGTCCGCAAGGCCGGTCTGGATCAGGCGATATCGGCGACGCTGGCGCCGTGGCGCAAGCCACGGGCGACCCATGATCCGGGCAAGATCCTGCTGGATGTGGCGCTCGCGGTCGCGCTGGGCGGCGACTGCCTGGCAGACGTCGGCATGCTGCGGGCCGAGCCGGCGGTGTTCGGGCCGGTGGCCTCCGATCCGACGGTCTCCCGGCTGATCGACGCGCTGGCAGCGGGCGGGAAGCGTGCGTTGACCGCACTGCGCCAGGCTCGCGCTCAAGTCCGTGAAACGTGTGGACGTTGGCCGGTGACGCGGCGCCGGACGCGGCCGGGCAGGTGGTCGTGGACCTGGACGGGGTGCTGGTCATCGCGCATTCCGAGAAGCAGGGCGCGGCCGCGACCTGGAAGAAAACCTTCGGGCACCACCCGCTGATGGGGTTCGTCGACCACGGCCGCGGCGGGTCCGGGGAGCCGGTGGCCGCCCTGCTGCGGCCCGGCAACGCCGGCTCCAACACCGCCGCCGACCACATCGAAGCCGCCCGGCTCGCCCTGGTGCAGCTGCCCAAGAAGTACCGGCGCGGACGGCGGACGCTGATCCGCACCGACTCCGGCGGGGGCACCCACGAGTTCGTCGACTGGCTGTCCGCCCGAGGCCGGTGGCTGTCCCACTCGGTCGGCATGACCATCACCGATGCCATCCACCACGCGGTCCTGAAGGTCCCGGCATCGGCCTGGACGCCGGCCGTCGAGCCCGACGGCGAGGTCCGCGACGGCGCCTGGGTGGCCGAGATCGGGGGCGACTGCCTCAAGGGCTGGCCCAAGGGGATGCGGCTGATCGTCCGGAAGGAACGGCCGCACTCCGGCGCCCAGTTGCGCCTCACCGACGCCGACGGCATGCGCCTGACCTGCTTCGCCACCAACACCAAGAACACCCCGATCGCCGAACTGGAGCTGCGGCACCGGCAGCGGGCCCGCGCCGAGGACCGCATCCGCGCCGCCCGCGCCACCGGCCTGCGCAATCTCCCCCTGCACGACGCCGCGCAGAACCAGATCTGGCTGGAGATCGTCCAGATCGCCCAGGAGCTGCTGGCCTGGATGCCGATGCTCGCCCTCACCGGCCAGGCCCGCAGGTGGGAGCCCCGCCGCCTGCGGCTGCGGCTGTTCTCCGCGGCCGCTCATCTCGTCACCACCGGACGCCGCCGCATCCTCCGCCTCGCCAAGCACTGGCCCTGGACCGGCCTGATCACCGACGCCCTGCAACAGCTCGCAGCACTGCCGAACCCCGGCTGACCAGCAACCCCCCGTCCCCACGAGCAGCACCACCCACCCGGAGCCGTGGAACCCGGCGCCCACCCGACGCGACAGCCGGGCCACCAACCTGCCTACCTGCAGAAATAACCACCGCGAACAAGCCGAAAGGGCCCGTCAGCAAGCTGACGGACCCTCATGCAAGATCGAGGTCAGGGACTCTTGCAGTCGGTCGATTCGACAGGCAGGTGCGCACCATGGACGAGAGCAAGAACTGCATGCCCGAAATGGCATTCCTCACGTTGCACAAAGCGGCGGTCTATCTCGGCATCTCTCCCAACACCCTTTACGTGTGGCGCCATCGCCGACAAGGGCCGCCGAGCTTCCAGATGGGCCGACGCGTGATGTACAGGATTTCCGCGCTTGACGAGTGGGTGGACCGGCAGGAAAGGGCGGACTCTCGATCGAATCCTGCCTTGAATCCACTGAACCGCAAGCCGCTGCGTCGCACATCGTGACGTCCACGGCAGCACAGAGCATCGACTCCAAACCGACATCAATTCCGACTGCCACAGCGGGATATGACCTGTCGCGAAGAAGCGTTCCCAACACCGTCAAGCACCCGGAACGCATCATTCGCACAGGTAGGAGGCCCTCATGGCGGGCTACATCGAGGATCGTTGGCTCAAAAAGAGGCCGGACAAGGCGACCGGCAAGCGAGAGCGTACTTCCATTTGGGGGAAGGGGAAGCGGTACCGAGTCAAGGGCATTCCTGGTATCCAGGACAGGTCCTTCGACACCAGCGAGGACGCCAAGCGCTGGCTCGCTGAGGCTCAGACGGACTCCAGCAGGGGCGACTTCGTCGACCCGCGGAATGGCGCCATCTTGCTCACCGATTACATCGTCGACCACTGGTGGCCCAGTCGAACGGATGAGCCGTCAACTGCGGGCCCCATGCGGAGCCGGATCTGGAACCACCTGATTCCCCTGCTCGGTTCGTATCCTCTGCGTGAAATCGACGCCTCGGCCCTTCGCCGGTTCAGGGCCGACTTGCTCTCTCGAGTCGAGGAGTCTTCCGCCGAGATCATATGGATACACCTCACCACCATCCTGAACGCCGCTGTTGATGACAAGCGCCTGCTGAAGAGTCCCATCGCTGCCCATCGATCGATCAAACGGCCCAAGCCGGTCGACAAGAAGGCGAAGGCGTGGTCTCGAACCACAGTCGACGCGGTGCGGGAGGGTCTACAGGAGCGGTACCGGATCGCCGTGGACCTCGGGCTCACACTCGGAGTTCGCCAAGGCGAGGCGCTCGGCCTCGCGGAAGAGGACTTCGACTTCAGGTCGGAGGTGGTCCACATACGGCGCCAACTCCGCTGGGACGGGAAAGGGCGGCCGTACTTCTGCCTCCCCAAGGGCCGAAAGACCCGTGATGTTCCCCTTCCGCCGAACCTCGCCCGCCGCGTTCGGCTCCACTTCCAGCTCTTCCCGCCGGTCGAGTGCACCCTGCCGTGGCGTAATCCTGAGACGCCGACGACCGAGTTGGAAGAGCGTCAGCGCAAGCCGATCACCCTGCGACTCGTGCTGAGCACCTCCCACGGGCTTCGGATCAATCCCGGTACTTGGAACGAGCGCAGCTGGAAGCCCGCTCTCGTAGCCGCAGGGGTTCTGCGCCAGGTCGGCGAGAAGGCGGAGAGTTACGGTTCCCGCGTCCGCCTCCACCCCGTCTACGAGCGCTCACGGCCGGACATGTTCCACGTCCTGCGCCATACCTTCGCGAGTGTGCAGTTGGAGGCCGGCGAGTCCATCGTGAGCGTGGCGACCTGGTTGGGGCACTCCTCCCCGAAGGTCACGCTCGACTACTACGCTCACTTCATGCCTGGCGCAGGCAAGCGCGGGCTGGCCGCGATGGATACGTGGCTCGTGTGATGCAGGCTCGAAAGTCCCCGAGAAGTCCCTGGCGCCGTCAAAGCCGCCACACAACCGACGAAACCGCAGGTCACAGGGCTATGCGCAACGCCGACCAGTTGTACGCCGAGTACAAGGAGCCCCTGTACGCCGCTCCCCCACTCCTCCAGCGCATGGTCGACGCGGGCCGGCTGGGCCGGAAGACGGGCTCGGGGTTCTACGCGTACAACTGACCACCCGTCCCGGTGCCCGGCGCTCACCCCGCCGGGCCCGCCTGGGCACGTTACGCGAGGCCAGGGCCGCGGACGGCCCCTGTAGAGCTCGGGCCCCGGACGGCTGTCCCGTAAGTGATCTTCTGGGTGGTCCGGGTGTGGCGGTCTCCCGGGCCGCGTGTTCGCTCGGCCGGTGCGGGCGAGGCTGCGCGGGCGTGCGATGCCGAGCATGGCGTGGTGGGCACCGTTCGCCCTTCAGGCGGCAGTCGCGGAGGATCTTCCCGCTCTTCATGCGGGCGGAAGCGTGCTCGACGCGGGGCGCTGACCCGTCCACGACGGTCAGCGTCCTTCCTGCCAACGGTGTCCTTCGCGAAGCGCTTGCGCGGCTGGAGCGCGGGCTTCGGGCCGAGGTGGTCGACGACCCGGTCCGCAGTCGACTTCAAGGCCCCGAAGAGCGGCGCGAGCTGCCGCAGCGTCAGGTTCGTCCGCCCGTACGCCGTGATCACACCAGCCACACCAGGATCGTTTCGTCCGGGACCAGGCGTCTCGGCGCCACGGCCCGGACCTGCTGGAGCAGGGTTCCCGGGTTCCGCCGGACGCCGCGAAGATCCCCACCCCCACCCCTCCCAAGTCCTAGACTGGCCAAGCCGATTCACGCCCCCACCCCCTGCGACGGAGTGCCCGTATGCGTTATCGAGTTCTCGGTAAGACCGGTATCGAGGTCAGTACGCACTGTCTCGGCACGATGATGTTCGGGGGTGCCGGGAATCCTGATCACGAGGACAGCGCGCGGGTGATCAACGCGGCCTTGGACGCGGGGATCAACTTCGTGGACACCGCCGACATGTACGCGACGGGAGAGTGCGAGGAGATCGTCGGGAAGGCGCTCAAGGGGCGGCGGGACGATGTCGTGCTCGCGACGAAGGTGCACTTCCCGATGGGGAAGGGGCGCAACCGGAGCGGGAACTCGCGCCGGTGGATCGTGCGGGCCGTCGAGGACAGTCTGCGGCGGCTGGACACGGAGTGGATCGACCTCTACCAGGTGCACCGGCCCGACCACACGACGGATGTCGAGGAGACGCTGTCCGTCCTGAGCGACCTGGTGCGGGAGGGGAAGATCCGGGCGTTCGGCTCGTCCACCTTCCCCGCCGAGGACCTCGTCGAGGCGCATCATGTGGCGGAGCGGCGCGGGCTGATGCGGATGCGGACCGAGCAGCCGCCGTACTCGATCCTGGCGCGCGGCGTCGAGCGGTCGGTGCTGCCGACCGCGCGGCGGCTGGGGCTGGGCGTGCTGACCTGGTCGCCGCTGGCCTCGGGCTTCCTCTCCGGCAAGTACCGTGAGGGCCGGCCGGTCGACCTCACCACCGGGCGGGCCAAGCGCACGCCGAAGCGGTTCGACCCGGCCGTGCCGGGCAACGCCGCCAAGCTCGCGGTCGCCGAGCAGCTCATCGCCCTCGCCGAGGAAGTGGGGTGCGGTCTGCCGGAGCTGGCCGTCGCCTTCCCGCTGGTGCACCCGGCCGTCACCTCGGTGATCATCGGCCCGCGCACCATGGACCAGCTCACCTCGCTGCTCGACGGCGCCGACCTGGTGCTGGAGGACGCCGTGCTCGACCGGGTCGACGCGATCGTGGCCCCCGGCACCGATCTCTACCAGCCCGACGGCGTGTGGCAGCCGCCGTCGCTCACCCAGCTCGACCGGCGCAGGCGCCCGCTCGGGGAGCGGGCCGCCGCGGAGTAGCCGCGTACGGGAGTCGGACGTGGGGTCCGGCCGGCGCTGTGGTAAGCCGGACCCCACGGTGTTCAGGACGGGAGACGGCCGCAGACGGGATACGCGACGCCGGACCGCCCGAAGTCGGCGACGGTCGGTGCCCCCATCAAGGCCATCACCTCCTCGAACTGGTCGATGAGCAGCCGCAGCACTCCGGCGACCCCCGCGTCGCCGGAGTGGGCGAGGCCCCACAGGGCCGGGCGTCCCAGCATCACCGCGTCCGCCCCCATGCAGAGCGCCTTGGCCAGGTCGGCGCCGTGCCGGATCGCTCCGTCGAGGATGACCGGGCAGCTCCCGCCGACGGCGTCCACCACCTCGGTGAGGCACTCCGGGGCGCTGCGGGCGAAGTCGAGCTGACGGCCGCCGTGGTTGGAGACGATCAGTCCCGAGACCCCGTGCTTGACCGCCAACTCCGCGTCCTCGCCGGTGAGTACGCCCTTCAGCACCACCGGCAGCGAGGTCACCTCCCGCAGCCAGGCCAGGTCCTCCCAGGTGATGGAGGCGTCGAACTGCTCCCGCGAGTGCCGGGCCAGGGCCGACTCCCCCGCTCTGCTGCCGTGCGAGGCGGCCATGACCTCCGTGGAGAGGTTGACCGCGCGGACGCCGGGCGGGACGGCGAACCCGTTGGCCGCGTCCCGGGGCCGGTACGCGACCCGGGGGGCGTCGACCGTCAGGACCAGCGCCCGGAAACCGGCGGCCTCGGCCCGCCGGATCAGGTCGCGCATCACCTCGCGGCGCCTGAGCCAGTACAGCTGGAGCCAGAGCGGCCCGCTCGCCGCGGCCGCGATGTCCTCCAGGGTCCGGCTAGCGAACATGCTCACGGTGAGCAGCGCGCCCGCCTCGCCCGCGCCGCGCGCCGTGGCCACTTCGCCCTCCGGGTGGGCGAGTTGGTGGTAGGCCATGGGGGCGACGGCCAACGGCGCCGCGAGCCGCGCGCCCAGCAGGTGGGTGCCCGGGTCGCAGCGGGAGACGTCGACCAGACAGCGCGGCCGCAGCCGGACGCGGTCCAGGGCCTCCCGTCCCGCCGTCAGCATCGACTCGGTGCCGCTGCCGCCGGCGAAGAAGTCCCACACCGGGCCCGGCAACCGCTCCTCGGCCGCTGCCTCGTACGTGTGCAGCGCCATCACCACATCGTCTCCGTTCTCCGTTCTCCGTACGGTCAGGGGGTGGCGGACCGTCGCCGTCAGGCGGCCGTGCCGGTGATCTGCGCGGTGATGAAGGCGGCCAGCCGGGCGATGCCCTCGGTGATCGCCTCCGGGCTCTGGGAGCTGCACGAGAGCCGCAGCTGACGGGTGCCGCCGCCGTCGAGATGGAAGTCGCACATCGGCGTCCAGAGCACGCCGAAGGCGCGTGCGGAGAGCTCCAGGGCCTTGTGGTCGGCGGTGAAGGGGACGTCGACCACAAGGAAGAAGCCGCCGTCCGGACGGTTCCAGGAGACGCCCAGCTCGGCCCGGCGCTCTGCGGGGAAGTGCCGCTCCAACGCGTCGAGCAGGGTGTCCATGGTGGTGCGGTAGTGCGCGACGGCGGCCGAGTTGGCCTCGCGGAGCCGGCAGCCGCTCTCGACCAGCAGGCCGCCGATGACGGCCTGGCTGACGGCCGAGGTGTTGACGGTGGTCATGCTCTTGATCTTCGACAGCTCGTCCGCGAGGAGCGTCCGCCCGCCCCCGGGCCCGACCACCTCCTGGTCGGCGAGGACGTAGCCGACCCGGGCCCCGGGCAGCGCCGTCTTGGCGAAGGAGCCCAGGTGCACGACGCGCCGGCCGCGGTCGAGGGCCTTGAGCGTGGGCCGGGCCTCGCCGGTCCGGACGAAGAAGCCGTACGGGTCGTCCTCCAGGACGAGCAGCTCCTCCTCCTCGGCCACCGCCAGCAGAAGCTCCCGCGCCGCCCGGCTCATGCTCGCGCCGGACGGGTTGGCGAAGTCCGGGACCACGTAGAAGGCCCGGGGGCGCTGCCCCGCCCTCTTCGCGGCGCGCACGGCCGCCCGGACGGCCAGCGGGTCGGGCCCGTCGGGACCCTCGGGCACGGGGCGGACCTGGATGCCCAGGAGCCGGGCCACGCCGGTGATGCCCACGTAACACGGCGAGCTGACCAGCAGGGTGTCCTCGGGACGGGCGAAGAGCGCCCGCAGGGTGAGGAGCATCGCCTCCTGGCAGCCGGTCGTCACCACCACCGCTTCGGGCGGGACCTCGATCCCCTCGTCGTTGGCGACGGTCCTGGCGATCAGCTCGTGGATGATGCCGTTGGTACGGCCGTACTGGAACAGCTGGGTCCGGACCTGGTCGCGCGACCAGCCCAGCTCCTGCTCCAAGTAGGCGGTGTACGAACGGAGATGGCGGGCGAGGTCCTCCGGCTCGAAGGTGCCCTCGGCGGGGCGGCCGGGCGCGAAGGAGAGGGCGTCCGGGAAGCGCGCGACGACCTCGTTGAGGAAGTTCATCGCGTCCAGGACCGGGTCGCCGAGCGAGTCGTGCAACTCGGCGAGGGAGAGGGGGGTCGGGGTCGGCGGAGCGGTCGGCGTCGCCATTCAGGCTCCTCTCGGCGCGGCCGCGTAGGCCGTACTCGTACTGGGTGCGCCCGTGCCGCCGCGGGCAGGCAGCCGGGCCCGGCCCTGGACGCCGCGGACCAGGACCGTCGACAGCGCTTCCAGGTGCGTACGCCGCTGTTCCGGCTCGCGGGCGGTGCTCAGCCCCCGCAGGACCTCGACCGCGTCGTCGACGTCGTGGGCGAAGTCGGCGAGGACGTCGGCGACGGCCACGGCGTTCGAACCGAGGATGTCGGTCCACAGCTCGGCGCTGCCGCCGGCCAGCCGCGTCACGTCCTGGAGTCCCTGCCCGGCGAGCCCCAGCTGGGACCGTTCGCCGTGCAGCAGCCGCGCCGCCAGCAGCGTCGACACCAGGTGCGGGGTGTGCGAGGTGAGGGCGACCGCCCGGTCGTGCTCCGCGTGGGCCATCACGACCGGTCGCGCGCCACACAACTCGGCCAGGCGCTCGGCACGTTCGAGGGTCTGCGGCCGGGTCAGCGCGGACGGCGTGAGCACCCACGGCCGGCCGTGGAACAGATCGTCCCGCGCGGCCAGCGGCCCGGACTGCTCCCGGCCGCCCATCGGATGCCCGCCGACGAAACGGGCCAGGTCGCAGCCGAGCCGGGCCGCCTCCAGCTGGGGTGGTTCCTTGACGCTGGCCGCGTCCGTGAAGTCGTCGGCCAGGTCGCGCAGTTGGTGTTCCTTGAGGACCGCCGCGACCTGCTGCGGGGGCACCGCGAGGACGGCCAGGTCGACCGGTCCGCGCGGGGGGCCCGCGATGCCGGCCCCGAGGCCGGCGGCGACGCGGGCCGCCTCCTGGTCCGTGTCGATCAGGTAGGTGGCCACGCCCCGGCCCCGAAGGGCCAGGGCGATCGATGTACCGATCAGGCCGGTTCCGACCACGGCGGCACTGTCCATCAGTGTTCGCTCCACAGCAGGGGGAGGAACTCGGGGTCGGAGTAGTCCGGGGTGCCCTCGGGCGTGCGACGGACCAGCACGTCGTGGTTGTAGGCGACCTGGGTGCCGTCCGAGCGGAAGAAGTCGCGGTAGCGGTTCGCGCCGTCCTGGAGGTGGAACGAGATGGCGCGGCGCGGGCGGTCGCTCACGTTGGCACCGCTGCCGTGGTACGTGCGGCAGTGGTGGAAGTTGACGTGGCCCTTGGGGATGTGGACCGGGATCTTGCGGACCTCCGCCCCGTTGTACGCGGCGTTCTCGTCGAGCATCTGGTCCAGCTCGGAGCGGTCGCGCTCGGCGAAGTGCAGGGAGGTGCTGTCGGCCTCCGCCATCTCCTTCCACAGGTGGCTGCCGTCGACCATCGTGATCGTGCCCATCTCCTCGCCGCAGTCGTGGAAGGGGATGAACGCGGTCAGCATCTCCTCGGAGGTGGAGGTCGACCAGTAGTGCCGGTCGAAGTGCCAGGGCACGATGTTCGACTGCTCCTCGGCCACCGGCGGCTTGTAGATGAGGGTCGACTGGAACACCCGTATCTGCTCGGCGCGGGCGAGCCGCGCCGCGACCGCGCCAAGCAGCGGCTTGCGCAGGATGCGGCCGATGGTGTCGTCCTCGTAGTGGATGTAGTCGTTGTGCCGCTGGACGTCGCCCTTCTCCGGCTCCCAGTACGCCAGCTTGGGCGGGCGGGCCGGCAGCGTGCGGTCGCGGTGGCCGGCGTAGAAGCGCTCGCTGGCGGCCTCCAGCTGCTCGACCTCCTCGTCGGTGAAGAGCTTCTTCGACAGGTACCAGCCGTGCTCGGCGTAGAACGCGACGTCCTCGTCGGAGGGCAGGAGACTGCGCTCCTCCTCGGTCAGGGTGAAGGTCGTGGAGTCTTCGACGGTCATGGTCTTCCTTACGCGTGCGTGGGTCGATGGACGAACGTGTTGCGCGAGGGGAGGAGGCCGGGCGCACGGCCCGGCGGGCCCGGTCGGGGGCCGGGCCGGAACCGGCCGAGTGGCCGGGGAAAGGGGGAGAGAAGGGGCGGAGGGGCCGGGGCGCGTCGCCCGGGTGCGTCACTTCCGCCGGGGCCGCCCATCGGGCGGCCGGGTGGCGCCGGCCGTGCCGGGCGGATCGCCGGGCGAGGGGGCCGGGGCCGGGTTCGGCGCGGGCGTCAGGGTCAGGAGGTGGCCTTCTCGCGGGCCACCGCTTCGTAGAGCGCCTTGATGTTGCCGCTGCCGAAGGTGCGGGCGCCGTGCCGGTCGATGACCTCCCAGAAGAAGGTCTTCCGGACGTGCTGGGACTGGGTGAAGATCTGGAACACCTGGCCCCAGTGGTCCTCGTCGATCAGCACGTTGGTCCGGCGCAGGTCCTCGACCAGGAGGTCCGGGCGGACGAAGCGCTCCTGGAGCTGGTCGTAGTAGGAGCCCGGGGTCTGGAGGAACGCGACGCCGCGGTTGCCCAGGGTCTCCACGGTCGAGACGATGTCGTCGCAGAGCAGCGCCAGGTGCTGCACCCCCGCACCGCCGTGGCGGGCCAGGAAGGTGTCGATCTGGCCGGGCTCCCGGTCGGTGACCGGCTCGATCAGGGTGAAGGTCACCTTGCCGGACGGGCTCTGCACCACCTTGGAGTCCATGGCCTGGCTGCCGACCTCGATGAACTCCTCGAAGATCTGGGAGAAGCCGAAGACCTTCTCGTAGAAGGCGACGGTGGGGCGGAGCTGGCCGGCCGGCAGGCAGATCGCCGCGTGGTCGACGATGCTCAGGAGCTGTTCGCCCTCGTCGGGGTCCGCGGCGAAGATGTCCATCACCCCGGGCAGGAACTGGTCCCGGTCCCCGGACCGCTGGACGAAGCGGTGCGCCACGTCCCCGAAGCCCAGGACCGAGGCGGTGACCACCTCGGTGCCGTCCTGGCTGTGCACGACCGGCTCCTCGACCGCGGTGGCCCCTCGTTCCACCGCGAGCGCGAACGCCTTGGCCGCGTCGCTGACCTCGAACGCGATGTTGGCGACACCGTCGCCGTGCTGAGCCACGTAGGCCGCGGCCGGGTGGTCAGGAGTCAGCGCGGAGGTGAGGACGATCTCGGTACCGCCCTGCCGCAGCAGCAGCGAGCGGTGGTCGTCCTGTCCGTTCTCGGGGCCGGCCTGTCCGCACACCCGGAAGCCGAACCCGGTGCAGAGGTAGAACGCCGACTGCTGGGCGTCTCCGACGTAGAACTCGACGTGGTCCACGGCTCCGATGTCCATGCAAATGCCTTCCTTTTCTCTGGGAGTGAGTGAGAGGCGAGGGCGGGCGCAGGGCTTTCATAAAGCCGAGAGTTCTTCTACGCCGGCGTTGTGCGGTGACCAGACGCCGTAGTCGCCTCTGCGGTAGAGCAAGGGCTCGCGAGGGAAGACGGTACTTTCTTCCACTCGGGCTATGAAGAGCCAATGGTCGCTGACTTCGACAGCATTCTCAACCCTGCATTCGGCAAAACTCAATGCAATGTCGACAAGCAGGGGGGCGCCTTCCGCTATACGCGAAGGCACCCATTCCACATCTGCGAATTTGTCCACGGCTTTACTCGCGAACACCTGCGAGGCGGTTCGCCCGGCAGCGGAGAGGAAATTCACCGCGAACGCCTGCGACTCCTGGATGGCCGGCAGGGTGCGTGACCCCTTGCCCACGGAGACGAGCAGCGTCTGCGAGGACGCCGAGACGGAACACACCGCGTTGCTGGTGAAGCCGGACAGCCGGCCCTCGCGGTCCCGTGCCGTCACGATCGCGATCGGGGTGGGGAACGAGCCGAAGAATTCGCTGAACCGCGCAGAGCCCGTACCCATCACGTTCCTCCTCGGAGCAGCTGCTGAATCGATGCTGGATGGATCGTTTTCATGAGGTGCCGTCACTATTCCGCGCTCGCGCCCACGAGGGTCTTCTCCTGCGCGGCGAACGCACGACTGAAGGCGCGTATCGTCAGGGGCAGCATGATCGCACCGAATACGGTGAGCAATATCGCCAGAATGGCGACGAGCCGTTGCGGGCCGAGACTGGAGCCGAAGCCGGCGACGAGAAGGCCGGCGAGCGGCAGGGCCAGCATATTGAGCAGATAGAACGGCCCCATCACCTTACCCAGATGCTCCTGCGGCAGGACCCTGATTCGCTGAGTCCGGTTGAAAACATTGAAGTAGGTCACGCCGAGCATGGCCGCGACGAATGCCGCGCCGTAGAGCAGCATGGACGTGGCCCAGCCGATGGATATCAGGCAGATACAGAGCAGGGAGAGGCCGAATATTCCGAGGGTGCGGACACCCACGAATCTGAGAGTGAAGGGGATCAACAGGAGATTGACGATCCCCAGGACCCCGACACAGATGTTGAGCAGGGCGAACGTCGACTCGGGGGCCTTGAACACCCCGGTGACCAGTGCGGCGTTGGCGCTGAGCACCGTCGAGAAGACCAGGTTGATCGAGAAGTTGAGCGAGGCCAGCAGGACCAGCGGCTTCGTGTGTCTGAGGATCGACCAGCCCAGCCGCAGCTCGGCGAAGGTCTCGCGCGCCTTGCCGGTGCTGGGGGTGCGCAGTCCGCGCGGCAGCGGCAGCCAGCAGGCGGCGGCGGCGAGGAAGACGAGGGCGGCGCCGCCCAGGAGCCAGATCTTGTCGAGGAAGGCCACGCCCAGCATGGCCAGAGCGGGGCCGACGGCCATCGCCGAGACCTCCATGCTCTGGACCAAGCCCTGGATCTTCGCCAGCTCCGTGCCCTTGGCCAGCTGCGGCACGACCTTCTCGACGGACATCCGCACCGGCGCCATCAGCAGGGAGAGCAGCGCGCCCGAGGTCATCAGGATCGGCGTCAGCAGGGAGGGCGCCGCCAGGCAGCCGATCAGCGCGCCGATGAGGACGACGCCCCGGCCGGCGGTGACGAAGCGGAAGAGCCGCGCACCGCCGTCCCGGTCGGCGAGGAGGCCGGCGAACGGGTAGGCCAGCAGCGCCGGAAGCCACTCGATCGCGTAGGCGAACCCGAGGGCCGAGACTTCCTTGGTGTCCTGGAAGATGAGCAGCGGCACCGCGAAGAGCATCATCTGCTCGGCGACGATCCCTAAGAGGACACCGCAGCCGAAGAGTCCTCGGTGCAGCCGTGGTCGGGTGGACATCAGCTTGGTCGCTCCCTTTCGCTCGCCCGGCCGCAGCCCGGCGCGAGCCGTGTCATTCCTGCACCGGGACGGTCTCGAGGTGGAATCCGGCGATGATCTTCCGGATGTCCTCCTCCACGGTCGCCTCGTCGCCGACGAGGATGAACCGCCCGCTGTGCACGGCGTCGTAGCTGCCGCCGGGCTCCATGACGTCGCCGACGGCCGGCACCAGCTCGCGCCAGATCGTGCCGAACTCCTCGCGCAGCGAGGTCACGCTCGTCACCCGGGCCGGCAGCCCGCCCGGCTTCGGGATGATGAGCCAGCCGCCCGACGGATCGCCCACCTGGGGCGGGAGCGTGGCCCCGCCCTCGCAGACGGCGTCCAGCCAGGGGCGGAAGAGGTTGATCCCGAAGAGCTTCTCCGTGAGGTACGGCACCTCGGCTCCGCCGATACGGCCGGCGACCTCCAGGAAGACCAGCTCTCCGCCGGGGGTGAGGAAGAGTTCGAGGTGGAAGGGGACGGAGGTCATGCCGAGCGCCGACACGCACCGCCGTGCGAACTCCTCCACCCGCTCCCGCAGCGGGGACGCCTGCACGACGACCGAACCGAGCGGTTCCCCGGCGGCCTCGAAGGACAGGCAGTCGTTGATGTAGCGGGAGACCGCCATGAAGGGAATCCGGGCGTCCTGGTCCGCGAATCCGTCCACGTGGTAGATGGCCCCGTCGATGAACTCCTCGAGTTCGTAGTCGGCGGTGTCCACCTGGTCCAGCAGCGCGGTGAGCGCGGCCTCGTCCTCGACGCGGTGGATGCCGATGCTGGCCGCGCCGCCCACCGGCTTGAGGATCAGCGGGAACCCGGTCGACCGGGCGAACTCCACCGCGGCGCCGCGGTCCGCGCACGAGGCGAAGCGCGGTACGCGGACGCCGGCCTCGGCCACCGTTTCCTTCATCCGCAGCTTGTCGCGGTAGACCGCCACGTCGGCCGGGCGCGGGCCGGGGATGTCCAGGGCCTCGCGGACCTCCGCCGCGATGCTGAGCGTGAACTCCGAGACGGCCACGAGCCGGTCGACGGGGCCGACCTCCTCCGCGACCTGCCGGACGGCGTCGCGGAGCGCCTCGAAGTCGTTGACATCGCCGATCTGGACGAGGCTCGCGATCTTGGCGGGGTCCGCGAGGACGCCGGTGGCGCCGACCGGGTCGACCACGTAGCTGACGCGGTGCCGGTCGTGGTCGATGAGTTCCTCGAACCGGCCGAGGGAGAAGTCCCAGCGCGGGCCGTCATGGAACCTGGGCCAGCGGTTGACGACGACAATGTGCATGGTCACTCCTTTGACGCCACGGGAACCGTCTTGACCGACAGCGTCCGGCGGACGAACGCGATGGCTTCCTCCCGCTCCTCGGGCGAGTCCGCGGCGAGCACCGCGTACCCGGTCCGCTGCAAGGAGGAGGACGTGCGCGGGACGACGTCGCCCACCGCCACCTTGAACGCGGCGTCCTCGACCGCGGGATGGGCGAGGACCTCCTCCAGCCCGTCGACGGCGACGACCTGGCCGGGGTCGGAGATCACGAAGTGGCTGGCCGCGTACCGCACCGGGCCCTCGGGCGCCGGGGGCAGCTCCATCCCGGTGGTGAGCCGTACGACCATCTCGAACCAGTCGATCCCGTACGTCAGGGAGCACAGCTCCATGAGGTAGTCGCCGGGCGTGCGGACCGCCACCTCCATCACCGCGGGCCCCGACCGCGTCAGCCGAAACTCCAGGTGGACGATCCCGGTGCGCATGCCGATGGCCGCGAGGACCTCCCGGCCGAGCGCGGCGACCCGCTGGGCGTCCGGCTCCGGCAGGGGCGGCACCGTGCGGTGCGTGACCTCGACGAAGTGGGGCGGGCCCGTCGTCTCCTTGGCCGTCAGGTTGGCGAACCAGACCTCGCCGTCCCGGACCAGGGCCTCCCAGCTGTACTCCGGCCCGTCGACCGCCTTCTCCACCAGCAGCGGCCGCTCGGCGGCGCGCCGCACCGCGGCCCGCTCGAACGCCTCGGCGTCGGCCACCAGCTCGACGCCGTCGCTGCCGGCCGACGAGAGCGGCTTGACGATCACCGGCAGGCGGGCGGCGGCCCACTCGGCCGTGGCCGCCAGGTCGTCGGTGAGGCGGTACTCGGGCTGGCCGATCCCGTGGACGCGGAACCGCCCGCGCTGGAGCGCCTTGTTCCGCGAGATCACGGCCGCCTGGAGGGAGGGGCCGGGCAGTCCGAAGCGGTCCTGGGCCATGGCGGCGCCCAGGACGTGCGACTCGGTGAACCCGAAGATGCCGGTCGGCCGGCTCTTCTCCACGGCCGCGTGCACGGTCTCCGCCCACAGCTCGTCCAGCGCGCCGTACCGGCCCTGGCTCGGCTCGACGGCGTCGACCAGGTGCTCGATGGCCCCGGCCCAGTCGTGCGCCTCGATGGCGCGGACCCGCAGGCCCAGCCGCTTGGCGGCAGCCGCGTACGGGCGTCCCATGAAGCCGACGCCGACGAGCAGCAGCTCGCGTTCTTCGGGCGCGCTCACGCGGTCGCCTCCTGCTCCTCGAGGCGGCGGATCAGCGGGACCACGTGGGTGAAGAAGTTCCGCATCTCGTCCCGCGTCGGCCAGCCGGAGAAGATGAACTCACTGACGCCCGCGGCCTTGTAGCTGTGGACGTAGGTGGCCACTTCCTCGTAGCTGCCGACGATGCAGAGCGCCGGACCGCCCCGGTACGCGACGGCGCCGGTCCAGATGAAGGGGGAGAGCCACTCGTCCTTAGCGCCGTCGGCGAGACGGTACGAGGACTTCACGGCCTCCGAGTCGGTCGTGTCGACCCACTTGCGGATCCACGCCTCGTGGTCCTCGTCCGGGTTGCGCATGAGGCGCGCGAGCTCCGCCACCGCCTCCTCGCGGGTGGGGCGGGCCAGGACGTGCATACGGGTGCCGACCCGGGTACCGCCGTCGAGGACGGGCTTGCTCGCCTTCGCGATCCCCTCGGGGGTGTCCCCGTACCGCAGCCAGCAGTCGCCCGAGGCGAGCGCGGTCTGCTGCGCCACGGCGGAGGCGCCGCTGATGTAGATCTCCGGGCGGCCGCCACCCTTGTGGCCGAGACCCAGCGACGCGTCCTTGAGCGTGTAGTGCTTGCCGTCGTAGCTCATGGGCTGCTCGCCCTCCCAGAGACCGCGGATGATCTCCAGGAACTCGCCGCAGCGGGCGTACCGCTCGTCGTGGCTGAGGAAGTCGCCGTATCCCGCCTGCTCCGCGGGGGAGATGCCGGAGACGATGTTGAGGGAGATACGCCGGTCCGACATCCACGCCAGGGTGTTGACGACCTGGGCGAAGAGGGTCGGTGACATCAGGCCGGGACGGTACGCGAGCATGAATTTCACGCGGTCCGTCACCTGCGAGAGCGCACCGAGCACCGGGAGCGGATCGGGCAGGTAGTTGGAAATTCCGAACAGCAGGCTGTCGACACCGAGTTCTTCGGCTTCCTGGACGAAGTCGGTGACTTCACCCATGTCGAGCGCGCCGATCTTGTAGGTGTCCGTGGGCGTGGCCTGGCCCGTGTCGGGCGGCGAGCACCAGTGAAAGCGCAAAGCGTCCATGAGGGGGTCTCCCTTTCGTTTTTCAGCGCCGATCGCGGATTTCGAGCGGAGAGTGCGCGTCAGGCGCCGATCACGCGTACGCGCTCACCGATTTCGGTCCACCGTTCGTGGGCCTCTTCGGGGGAATCCGCCGTGAACACGACCGCGGCAATACGGCAGCTGTAATCCGCTTCGGTCGTCTTGATGGGCGCACCCGGTGCGATGAGGACCGGATTCGCCACCACCCACGGCTCCGCCGAGAGTTCTTCCCAGCCTTCGAGCCGCGCGTACGAACCTGTTCCGCCGGCCGTCAGAAAGCGAATTCCGGCGGCCTTGGCGACCGTCTCCTTGTGGGCTCCCGAACGCACGGGGTCGGAGCCGGTGAGATCCGCGAGGACCCGCCCGGGCAGCGCCAGGCCGGTGGCCATCTCCATGAGCTCGGTGATCTTGTCACCGGGCAGGCGCGCCGCCACCTCCATGAGTACCGGGCGGCCGTCGCTGAGCCGCAGCTCGCAGTGGAACGGGCCGGTCGTGATGCGCACCGCCTTGACGACATCGGTGGCGTACGCGACCAGCGCGGAACGGGTGGGCTCGTCGAGCGGGGCCGGGGTGAGGTGGCCGAGTTCCAGGAAGCGGGGCTCGGGCCCGAGGAGCTTGCGCGTCACGGCGACGACGACCACGTCGCCGTCGCAGACGTAGCCGTCGGCGCTGTACTCCGTACCGGGTACGTACTGTTCGACGATGGCGTCGCTGGTCAGCGCCCGGTCGAACTCGAAGCCCTCCTCGGCGTGGATCGCCGCGAGTGCGGCGCGGGCCTCGTCCGGAGTGTCGACGCGGGAGACGTGCACGCTGCCGCCGGAGTCGACCGGCTTGACGACGGCGGGCAGGCCCACGTGCGCACAGGCGGCGTCGATCTCCGCTGCCTCGCGGACGACGGTGAACTTCGGCTGCTCCAGGCCGGAGGCGGCGACCGCCTCACGCATCTTCGCCTTGTGCCGGACCAGGTCGACGGCGGCGGGGTCCAGGCCGGACAGACCGAGCCGGGCGGAGAGCAGCGCGGCGGCCGGGACGTAGTACTCGCCGCCGGCGACCACGGCGTGGATGGGGTTCTGCTGGTGAGCTGCTGCGACCGCGGCCTCGAGGGCGGCGTTGTCGTTCGTGTCCACGGTGAGGATCTCTGTGGCCAGAGAGCGCACGGCGTCGGCGACTATGCGGCCTTCGCTTTCGTGGGAGGCGACTAAGATCTCCCAGCCGAGAGAATGGGCATGGGCGACATAGGCGTTCGCGGAGAACGCCGGTTGTACCACCAGGACGCGTTTAGACACAGATGACCCTCGAAATCTCGCTCTGAGCTCGGTGATTGTGCGCATGGAAAGCAATCGCGACGAGGTCTCGGCACAGCGAAACACACCATCATTCATCGCGTGAGTGATGGCATGAGACCGCGAGACGTCGCGATGTGGATAGAAGATCGGTAATCAGTGAAGTCCGCCCGGGATTCCGCGGGACGGTCGGCCTGAGGGCGCGTACCTCAAGTCAGGTCTACGCGCAACTATTCCCAGGCAAAAAGTAAGTCAACAATCCGGGCCCCCCGTGTCGCCTTTTTGTACCGACAACTTTCCCGTGCAATGGCCGAGAGACTAATAGGTCGCGCGGTTCAGGGTCAACCGATCCCTTGGAATCCATTCGTCCGCGCGGAACATGGGGTTATGTCTGGCTTCTTGCGTCGAGGTCGGCATTTGTCGCCCCGCTCGCTCCCGGACTCCGGGCCGCTGAACTGCACGAGCGTGAACGGCGGTCGGCCGCGAGGAGGAAAGGGGGCGGCCGGCACCGCCGACAGAGCGGAGGAGTGTGGCGGTCCTCACGCTCGGCAGACGCCGAGGTCGGGGGCCGGTGGCCCGGGGAGGTCCGTGGTGGCGTCGAGCCGGTGCGCGCGGAACGCCCGTTCCTTCATGGGGAGTTGGCTCCACGGAGCAGGAACGTCCGGTTCCTCGGCCCGTCCGGCCCGGTAGCCAGGAAGAAGAAGTTCCGGGCCGCGCCGGCCGTTCCGCGAGGTCCGCGGAGGCTGAGGGGTAATGCGTGTCGGGGGTGCCCTGAATTCGCCGGTCGCCATTCGCCGGTCACCGCGCCCGCCCTCGCCGGCGCGGGTCAGGCCGGTTCGGTGAGCGTTGCCGGGTTCGGTGAACCTTGCCGGAAGCTCGGCGGAGGTGGCACCGGACCGTTCCCCGAGCCCGGCCCGGCCGCCTCGCCGCCCCGCGTCGTCCAGTCCAGAAAAGGAAGGTGATGCGCCAGGCCGACACGAAGATCTCCACGGTGAGTCGGAGGCGTACCTCGTCACCCTGGCCGTCGGCGCGCGCGTACACGGCGCTGACCAGGGCGCGGGTGGTGTCCTGGCGGTAGCCGAGGCTGTGCGCCTGGGGCGCGGGGACGCTCTCCGACAGTTCACGGACGGTCCGGAAGCGGCCGTCCCAGTCGGGGGACATGGCGTCGAGCGTGGTGCGCGGGGGCGCCGCACGGAGAACGCCGAGGAGTGGACGGGTCGGCTCCGCGATAGCCAGGAGGTCCAGGTAGGCCGACCACAGGTCGCTCCCCGAGGCGAGCGCGACATCCTCCTTGGTCCGGTAGTTCCGGATGAGGGTGCGCTGGGACACCTCCACGGCGTCGTACAGGCCGTCCAGCGTGGTCGCGTCGTGGCCGCGCTCGGTGAACAGGCGGAGCGCGGTCTCGGCCGGCGCCTGGCGGGTGCGCAGCTTCATCCGCTCGCGCAGGGGCAGTTGGCGCAGATCGTCAGTCGCCCTAAGACGTGCCAATCAGAGGCTGTTGCGCCTTGACGCCTCCTGCGACTCAGTTAATGCGACTCAGCGCCAATGCCGCCCCGACGGTCGTCCCTCGCCCTCCTGGGACGGCCAACGCCATGCGGCGGACGCCCCGTTGAGCCCCCTGCCTCCCTCTGGGGGGGGGACGCGAACTCGTGACTGCTGCCACGACGGGCCGCTCCCCTCCGGCGATCACGTTGGTGGTCGTGGTGCTGGCCTTCGTCACCGTGCCGATGTCCTCTCCGGATCAGCCGTCGCACTGCCCGGCATCGGCGCGGAGCCGTGCACCGCCCAGCGCGCCGGAACGGTGCTGCTGCTCATGACCTGACATGCTCCACCTCCTGCGCCACTCCTTCGCGCGTGTGCAGTTGGGGGCCGGCGAATCGATCCTGAGCGGGGCGACCTGGCTGGGGCACAAGCGCGGGCTCGCCGCGATGGACACGTGGCTCGCGTGATGCAGGTCGTGAGTCCCCGAGAGGTCCCCGGCGCTGGAATAGCCGCAGCGCAGCCACCGAATGCGCAGGCCGCCAGGGCATACGCAGCACCGGCTCCCCGCTCACCCACCCCCGTAGCACTCCGCTACCGCCGCGAAGGCCGCCTTCGGCTCCCAGGGCATGTCGGGATAGGTGTCGCCGCGTCTGTCTTCCAGGACCTTGACGATGCCGAGGCTGGCAAGGTCGAGGTCGTCGCGTGGGTCTCCGTCCGGGCGGTGCGGCAGGTTGTCGAGGGCGAAGAGGAAGACGAACGCGCTGTCGACGCCCTCGCTGTCGAATATCTCCAACAGCTCGCGCAGGTAGGCCGCTTGGCCTTCCTCGTCGCGCTCGCAGGCGCGGGTCAGCCGGAGCGGGGCGCCGGTCACCGGGTCGCTTTCGAGGACGTCCATGCTGCGCGGCGCCACCTCCCCCGCCCCTCGCCAGGTGGCGCTGCCGAAGCCCGTGACGGCGACCGGTTTCGGCTGGGCGGTGAGGTGGCGCACCCCTTCGCGGAAGCGGTCGGCGACCTCGGCCGAGCGGATGAGCTCGTAGGTCACGAAGTCGAACGGGCTCCAGTCGATGCCCTCGAACTGGATGGCGGCGTAGGTGACGCTGCCGTGGAAGCGTTCGCGGACGACGGTCACGGCGTCGCGCAGGAAGGCGTTGACGCGGGCGCTCGCCGTCGCCATGCGGTCGGCTCGCAGGTCCGGATCGGCCAGCAGCCAGGCGAGGCGCTCCTCGGTGCAGGCGCCGTCGAGGAAGCCCTGGTCCATGACGCTCAGCTCGACACCGGTGACGAACACGACCTCGGCGCCTCGCCTCCGGACGCGTTCGGCCCGTTCGGCGCAGTCGGCGAAGAGCCGCAGCATCTCGTCGGCGCCCAATTCCAGCGGATAGGGCGAGAACCAGATCTCCAGCCCCAGGTCGGCGGCATGACGGGCCGCCAGCTCCAGGCGCTCCGGGTCGCCGCCGGTGAGGTGGACGGCGTCGCAGTGGAGGTCGTCGCGGATGACGGTCAGCTCTCTTCTGACCAGGTCGGGATCGAAGCGTGCCCGCGAGTTGCTTCCAGGGCGAACGAAGCCGGTGTCGTAACACATACCTTTGGCACGCACGGGTCTGCCCCCATCTGTCGGCTCTGTCGGAGTACGAGCATAGACCCGAAGATTGCGCGTGCGCAAGTTTGCGCTCACGCATTTTTGCGGGTGCGTGCCGGAGCTGGGAGACTGCGGGCGTGACGACGAGGCGGACCGGACTGCGCGAGCAGAAGAAGCAGGCGACCAGGGCGGCGCTGCGCGAGGCGGCGCTGAGGCTGGCCCTGGAGCACGGACCCGAGAACGTCCGGGTGGACGACATCGCGGACGCCGCCGGGGTCTCCCCGAGGACGTACAACAACTACTTCTCCAGCCGCGAACAGGCGATCGTCGCCGCCATCACCGCCGAGCGGGAGGCGCGGATCGCCGAGGAGGTCGCGGCGGCGCCCGCCGGCACCCCCCTCACCAAGGCACTGACCGACGCGATCCTGGCGGGGTACACCGAGCCGGCCGGCACCGAGCGCTTCCTGATCACCGCCACCCCTCCCCTGCGCGAAGCCTTCCTGGACGCCGCCACGGAGATGGAGCACCCCCTCGCCGAGGCGATCGGCCGGCGCCTCGGCGACACCACGACGCCAACCGCCCAGGTGCTGGCGGCCGCGGTGGCCGCCGCCGTGCGCATCGCCCTGCACCAGTGGCTCGGCGCGACGGCCGGCACCGCCGCCGCGCCCGGAGGACTCGTCGTCCCGTCGGGCTCCCTCACCGACCGGCTCCGCGCCACCCTCGCTCCCCTCGCCCCGGCACTCGACGCCGCCGAGGAACGGTCAGGGCGGCGACAGCCCGGGTGACGGCCCCGGCCACGCGAAGCTGTTCGAGGTGAAAAAGGTGAAAGAGGTGAAAGGCGAGGAGGAACTGAGCCGGACCGGCGGGTGACGGCAGGCGCGCGGGTCCGGGGCGACTGCGGCGTGGCGGGTCAGCCCGGCAAGTACTCCGCGGCCGGGGGCCACTCGGCCGGAGCCTCGCCGAAAGCACGGCGGCCCGCCCTCACCGCCAAGGTGGCGAGGGCCGCGTTGGCCCCACCGCCGATCACCGCGCCGATGCCGAACGGGGCCACCCGGCCGAGGACGACGATGCCCTGCTTGGTCCCGTACTTCGTGACGAAGTTCCTCCCCAGCACCTTGTTGATCTGACGCAAGGTCTCCAGCGGCACCTTGGCGACCACCTGGCGCCCCCAGTGCTGCCCCGTACGCTCGGCGACTTTGCTGATGGTCGCGGAGCCCGACCCGCCGAGCATGATCCCCATGACGATCGTGCGGCGGCGCTCGATCTCGTCGATGGGGACTCCGTGGACCTCGGCCAGCGAGAGGGCGAAGACGGCGCTCAGCTCCAGGGAGGAGACCGCCTCGCCCGCCGACAGCGCCAGGGCTAGCTTTCCGGGGAAACCGGTGGAGACCTGCTCACTGCACCGACGGCTCCGCCGTCGACCAGGGTTCGCGGCCGGTCGACTGGGGCGGGACCGTTCGGGAGGGTTCGGAGCACAGGACCAGGACGGCGGCGTCGTCGGCGGGTGGGCCCTGGCTGTGGGCGAGGAGGGCCGCCTGGATGTCGGAGGCCGCGGTCCGGGCGGTGAACGGGCCGTTGGCGATGGAGCAGAGGGTGTCCACGAGGGGGAAGAAGCGGCCGGAGGGGTCGCGGGCGTCCTCGACCCCGTCGGTGTGCAGGACCAATGCCTGGCCGGGGAGGAGGCGGCCGCAGTGACGCACCGGCAGGTCGGTGGGGAGCGGGAAGGGGCCCAGGGGCGGGAGCGGGTCGGCGTGGCTGAGCGGTTCGGCGCCGGCCGAGAGCAGGTGGGGCCAGGGGTGGCCGCAGTTGACGGTGAGGAGAGTGCCGTCGGGGCGGATCTCCAGCAGGAGCAGGGTGACGAACTCCTCGGCGAGCGGGTGCCCCGGTTCGGCGGGACCTCCTGAGGGTTGTTCCAGGCGGGCGCGGCGGCGCAGGTCGCGGGCGAGGGCCCGGTCGAGGCGGCGCAGGACTCCGCCGAGGGCCGGTTCGTCGTGGGCGGCCTCGCGGAAGCTGCCGAGGACGGCGGCGACGGTCCCGATGGCGTTCAGTCCCGAACCGCGCACGTCGCCGATGACGACGCGGACGCCGTGGTCGCTGGCGACCGCCTCGTAGAGGTCGCCGCCGACGGTCGCGGCCGGGTGGGCCGAGAAGCGGCGGGCGGCCAGGGTCAGGCCGTCCAGGCGGGCGGGGAGCGGGCGGAGCAGGACGCCCTGGGCGGCGCCGGCGACCTCGTCGATCCGCCGCAGGTCCCGCAGCAGGCTGCGGTGGATGCGGATGATGAGCACCGCGCCGACCACGAAGAGGACGGCGCTGGTGGCGATCCGGCTCGGCAGGTCGTCGCGCTGGGCGAAGGGACAGGCGTACTTGTAGCCGAGGACGGCGGCGCCCCAGAGCAGGGCGGGGGCGAGGGAGGTGAGGGGGTGGTGCCGGGCCGGCCGGGCGCCGCCGGCCGCTCGGGGCCGCACCGCGCGGCTGCCAGGCTTGGTACGGAACATCCGACGGCCTCCCTGAGGGGATGGCCGGGGGTCGGAGAGCCGGTGCACCGCGCACCGTACCCGGTGGGGCCCACCCCTTCGGCCGGACTGATTGTGTCCGGCGGTGGCGGCGACGCGGCCGGGGTGCGCCGGCTTCCCACCCGAACGAGTGAGGCGGCCGCCCGGACTGCCGGGCAGGCCCCTCCTCGTGGCGTTCCGTCACCCCGGGGGCGAGTGGTACGCCCAGAGGGTGCCCCGGACCGGCCGGCCGGGGCACCCTCTGCGTCAGGCTCCGCGCAGGACGGCGCCGGTCCGCTCGGCCGCGAGGGCGACGGCGGCGTCGCGGGCGGCGCTGGCCTCCTCGACGGTCAGCGTCCGGTCGGCGGCGCGGAAACGCAGCGCGTAGGCGAGCGACTTGCGGCCCTCGCCGAGCTGTTCGCCGGTGAAGACGTCGAACAGGCGGATGGACTCCAGGAGTTCGCCCGCGCCCTCGCGCAGTACGGCCTCCACATCGGCGGCCGGGACCGAGGCGTCGACGACGAGGGCGACGTCCTGGGTGGCGACCGGGAAGGTGGCGATGCGCGGCGCCTCGACGGTGCCGGTGCCCGCCGCCTCGACGGCGTCCAGGTCGATCTCCATGGCGCAGGTGCGCGCGGGCAGGCCCAGCGCCTTCAGGACGCGCGGGTGCAGCTCGCCGGCGTGGCCGACGACGCGCTCGTCACCGTCGATCACGACGGCCAGTTCGGCGCAGCGGCCGGGGTGCCACGGACCGTACTGACCGGCGCGGACCAGCAGCTCGGTGCCGGACTCCCGGGCGATCAGGCGGGCCGCCTCGATGGCGTCCGCCCAGTCGGCCGGGTGCCCCTTGCCCCACCAGCCGGCCTGCTCGCGGGCGCCCGCGAGGACGACGGCTGCGTGCCGGGGCTGGACGGGCAGGGCCTCGGTGACCGCGGCGAGTTGCTCGTCGGTGGGCCGGTGGTCGACCGGCAGCCGCTCGGCGACGGCCGGGTGTCCGCTCGGGTGGAAGACCAGGCCGGTCTCGAAGAGGGCCAGGTCGTGGCTGCCCCGGCCGTCGTTGCGGCGGAGCGCGCCGAGGAGGCCGGGCAGCAGCGTGGTGCGCAGCGCCGGCTCCTCGTCGGAGAGCGGGTTGACCAGGGTGACGACGCGGCGGGCCGGGTCGTCGGCGGCGAGGCCGAGCTGGTCGAGGACCTGCTCGGAGATGAACGGGTAGTTCAGCGCCTCGGTGTACCCCGCTCCGGCCAGCGCGCGGCCGATGCGGCGGTGCAGCCGCTGGCGGTCGGTGAGGCCGCGCCCGGCGGGCGGCTTCGGCAGGGTGGAGGGGAGGTTCTCGTACCCCTCCAGCCGGATGACCTCCTCGGCGAGGTCGTTGGGGGCGCGCAGGTCGGGGCGCCAGGACGGGACGGTGACGACCAGGTCGTCCTGGCCGTAGACGTCGCAGCCGACCTGCTGGAGGCGGCGGACGACGGTCTCCCGGTCGTAGGCGACCCCGGCCACCTTGGCGGGGTGGTCGGCGGGCATCGCGACGGTGTGCGGGGCCGAGGGCGAGATGACCTCGGTGACCCCGGCGCCCGCGGTGCCGCCCGCGAGCAGCACCAGCAGGTCGACGGTGCGCTGGGCGGCGGCGGAGGCGGCCAGCGGGTCGACGCCGCGCTCGAAGCGCTTGGACGCCTCGGAGGGCAGCTTGTGGCGGCGGGCGGCGCGCGCGACGGCGATCGGGTCGAAGTGCGCGGCCTCGATCACCACCTCGGTGGTGCCCGAGACGCGGCCGGTCTCCGGGTCCGGGACCGCGTCGGCGATCTCGGTGTCGGCGCCGCCCATGACCCCGGCGAGGCCGATGACGCCGCGCTCGTCGGTGATGACGAGGTCCTCGGGGTCGAGGGTGCGGCGGACGCCGTCGAGGGTGGTGAGCTTCTCGCCGGGCTCGGCGCGGCGGACGCCGAGGGCGCCCTGGACGCGGGAACGGTCGTAGGCGTGGAGCGGCTGGCCCAGTTCGAGCATCACGTAGTTGGTGATGTCGACGGCGAGCGAGATCGGCCGCATGCCGGCCTTCTGGAGGCGGCGGCGCAGCCAGATCGGCGAGCGGGCCTCGGGGTTGAGGCCGCTGACGGTGCGGGCGGTGAAGCGGTCGCAGCCGAAGGGGTCGGCGACCTCGACGGGGTGGCCCTCGGCGTTGGGTCCGGGGACGTCGAGGAGGGCCGGGTCGCGCAGCGGCAGGCCGTAGGCGGTGGCGGTCTCGCGGGCGACGCCGCGCATCGACAGGCAGTAGCCCCGGTCGGGGGTGACGGCGATGTCGAGGACCTCGTCGACCAGCTCCAGCAGCTCGATGGCGTCGGTGCCGGGCTCGTACTCCGGGGGCAGCACGATGATGCCGTCGCCGTCGGAGCCCATGCCCAGCTCGTCGCTGGAGCAGATCATGCCGTGCGAGACCTTGCCGTAGGTCTTGCGGGCGGCGATGGCGAAGTCGCCGGGGAGGACGGCGCCGGGCAGCACGACGACGACCTTGTCGCCGACGGCGAAGTTCCGGGCGCCGCAGACGATCTCCTGCGGCAGGCCGGTGCCGTTGGCGGTGCCGACGTCGACGGTGCAGAAGCGGATGGGCTTCTTGAACCCCTCCAGCTCCTCGATGGTCAGCACCTCGCCGACGACGAGGGGGCCGGTGAGGCCGGTGCCGAGCTGCTCGACCGTCTCGACCTCCAGGCCGGCGGCGACCAGCTTGGCCTGCACGTCACGGCCGGTCTCGGTGGCGGGGAGGTCGACGTACTCCCGCAGCCAGGAAAGCGGGACCCGCATCAGATCTCCATCCCGAACGGCCGGGTGAACCGGATGTCACCCTCGACCATGTCTCGCATGTCTTCGACGTTGTGGCGGAACATCAGCATCCGTTCGATGCCGAACCCGAAGGCGAATCCGCTGTACTTCTCGGGGTCGACGCCGCAGGCCACCAGGACCTTCGGGTTGACCATGCCGCAGCCGCCCAGCTCGATCCAGCCCTCGCTGCCGCAGGTGCGGCAGGGCCGCTCCGGGTTGCCGACGGAGGCGCCACGGCAGACGTAGCAGACCATGTCCATCTCGGCGGACGGCTCGGTGAAGGGGAAGAAGTTGGGGCGCAGCCGGGTCTTCATGTCCGGGCCGAAGAGCGCCTGGACCATGTGGTCGAGGGTGCCCTTTAGGTCGGCCATGGTCAGGCCCTCGTCGACGGCGAGCAGCTCGATCTGGTGGAAGACCGGGGTGTGCGTGGCGTCCAGCTCGTCGGTCCGGTAGACCCGGCCGGGGCAGACGACGTACACGGGCGGCTCGCGGTCGAGCAGAGTGCGGGCCTGCACGGGCGAGGTGTGGGTGCGCAGCACGATGCCGGACTCGTCCTCGCGCGAGCCGGGCTGCTGCCCCTCGCCGCGCACGAAGAAGGTGTCCTGCATCTGCCGGGCCGGGTGGTCCGGGGTGAAGTTGAGCGCGTCGAAGTTGAACCACTCGGCCTCGGCCTCGGGCCCCTCGGCGATCTCGTACCCCATGCCGACGAAGACGTCGGAGACCCGCTCCATCATGGTGGTCAGCGGGTGGCGCGCGCCGGCCGGGACGCGGTCGTAGGGCAGGGTGACGTCCACCGCCTCCTCGACCAGGACCCGCTCGTCGCGCTCGGCCTCCAGGACGGCCTGCCGGGCGGCCAGGGCCTTGTTGACCTGGCCGCGCGCCATGCCGACGCGCTTGCCCGCCTCGGCCTTGGCCTGCGGGGGCAGGGCGCCGATCTCCCGGTTGGCCAGCGACAGCGGCGAGGTGCCGCCGGCGTGCGCGGTCTTGGCCTGCGCGAGGGCGTCGAGGTCCGCCGCGGCCTCGAAGGCGGCGAGCGCCTCGTCCCGCATGCGCTCGATGTTTTCCGGTTTCAGTGCCTCGACCTCTACTGGGTCGTACGACTTGTTCGGTGCCGACATCTCTTCCCGTGCTTCCGATTGCTCCGCCCCACGCCCGGTACGTGTCGCGGGCGCGGGGTACCGGATGGTGGGGCCTGGCTGTGGGTCCCCGCAGAGGCCAAGGGCGCAAAAATGTGCCGGAGACCGAGTCTAACGGGGGTGAGCTGGAGGTCCTTCCCCCGGACCCGGGGCGTCCGCGAGGGGCGCGGCCGGTGCGGGGGCGGACCGCGGGGCGCCCGGGGCGGGGTCAGGCCAGATAGGCCGGGGCCGCCTCGGGCAACGTAAATCGGAACCGGGCGCCGCCGCCGCGGGCGCGCTCCACGCTGATGGTTCCGCCGTGGGCCTCGACGATGCCCTTGACGATGTACAGGCCGAGCCCGGTGCCGCCGCGCTTGCTGCCGCGCCAGAAGCGGGTGAAGACACGGTTCACCGATTCCTCGGGGATGCCGGGTCCTTCGTCGCTCACGGTGACAGCAGTTCCTTCGGTGTCGTTCTTCAGGGGCGCGGGTGCCACGTCGATGGTGACAGTACCTTCCCCGTGGCGCACCGCGTTTTCCAGGAGGTTGCTGAGGATCTGGTCGATCTTGTCGGGGTCGGCCCACAGGGCGGGCAGCGGCCGGTGCAGCCGGACGAGGAAACGCTCCGGCGGCTGGCCTGCGGCGACCAGGGCGTGGACGTGGCGGCCGACGGCGGCGGCGAGGTCGACGGGCTGGCGGCGGACCTCCAGGCGCCCGGAGTCGATGCGGGAGATGTCGAGCAGCTCGGCGATGAGCCGGGTCACCCGGCCCGCGTCGGCGTCGACGGTCTCCAGCATGAGCCGCTTCTGGTCGTCGGTGAAACGGTCCCACTTGGCCAGCAGGGTGGCGGTGAACCCCTTGACGCTGGTCAGCGGCGAGCGCAGCTCGTGGGCGACGGTGGCGATCAGCTCGGCGTGGCTGCGCTCGGTACGCCGCCGGGCCTCGGTGTCGCGGAGGCTGACGACGACCTGGCGGACCGGGCCGAGCGGCTCCTCGCGCACGTAGCGGGCGCTGACCAGGACCTCGCGGCCGCCGGGGAGCAGGAGGTTCCGCTCGGGCTGTCCGGCGCGGATGGCCAGGCCCCCGAAGGGGTCGGTCAGCTCCCACCAGCGGCGGCCCTTGAGGTCCTCCAGCGGCAGGGCCTTCTCCAGCGGGAGGCCGAGGACGTCGCCGGTGCGGACGGCGCAGATCCGGGCGGCGGCACGGTTGAAGGTGACGACGCGGCCGCGGTGGTCGGCCACGACCAGGCCGTCGGGCAGGTCGTCGGGCACGAGCGCCGGTCCGCCGGTGCCGTGGTCGCGCGTCGTGCCGCGCGGCGCGGGCGGTTCACTCGAACCGGCTGCCATCCCCGTATCCCACCTCTCAGGCCTCTCGGGGCCTGCCGGACCGAACCGCTCGGGGTTGTCGAACCCGTGCTGTGGGCCCCCGAGTTGGCCACTCTACTGTTCCCGCTCGGGACATCCACTCCGCGCAGGGGCGCACCAGGGGCGCAGATCGGCGCACACCATGGGCGCGCGGCGGGCGCGGGTACGGGTGCCCGGGTCAGGGCCGGTGGTAGGCGTCGGTCACGCAGTCCCGGTCGCACCCGGCCCGCTCGTACCGCTCGCGGAGCGCGGCGGCGGCCTCCTGGTGGCTGACGGACCGGTGCCCGAAGTGGCCGGTGGCCAGCTCGCGCACGGCGGCGACCCGCACCACGGCGGGCTCACCGGGGCCACCGGCCCGGCGGGCGGCGGCGATGGCCATGTCGGCGGCGCGCCGCAGCTCCCGGGGGCGGCGGGCCCGGGCGGAACGTTCAGCGCGCGCCCGCCACCAGGGGCGGGTGGGCCGGCCGCGCAGCAGGAGGGCGAGCAGGACGACCAGGGCTCCGGCCGCCAGGGCGAAGCCGCCGTCCGCCAGTGCGTCGCGCACGGGCCACTCCCCCCTGGATGCCCGCCCGGTTCCGGTCAGCCGTGGCGCTGGGCGCGCGCCGATCCGTAGAGACAGACGGCGGCGGCGGTCGCGAGGTTGAGCGACTCGGCGCGGCCGTGGATGGGGACGCGGACGACGGCGTCGGCCAGCGCCCGGGTCTCCTCGGGCAGGCCCCACGCCTCGTTGCCGAAGATCCAGGCGGTGGGGCCGCCCATGGTGCCGCGGTCCAGTTCGGTGTCGAGGTCGTCCTCGCCCGCGCCGTCGGCGGCGAGGATGCGCACCCCCGCCTCGCGCAGGCCCGTGACGGCGGTCTCGACGGGGACGCCGACGGCGACCGGCAGGTGGAAGAGGGAGCCGACAGAGGCGCGGACGGCCTTCGGGTTGTAGACGTCCACCGAGGCGTCGGTGAGCACCACGGCGTCGGCGCCCGCGGCGTCGGCGCAGCGCAGCACCGTGCCGGCGTTGCCGGGGTCGCGGACGTTGGAGAGGACCGCGACGAGCCGGGGCCGGGCGGCGGTGATCCGGGGGAAGGGGGTGTCGAGGAAGCGGCAGACGCCGACCAGCCCCTGCGGGGTGACGGTGGTGGCGATCTCCGCGATGGTGGCCTCGTCGGCGAGGTGGACGCGGGCGCCCTCGTCGCGGGCGGCGCCGATGATCTCCGCGTACCGCTCGGCGGCCTCGACCGTGGTGAAGAGCTCCACCAGGGTCGGCTCGTCGCCGCTGCGGTGACCGAGTGCCTCCCGGACCGCCTGGGGCCCCTCGGCGAGGAATCGGCGCTCCTTGCCGCGGACGTTGCGGCGGACCAGCCGCTTGGCGGCCGTGACCCGCGTGGAGCGCGGGGAGATCAGCTCGGGGGTGCCCATGGATCGGGGTCCAGCTTCTGTGGGTGCGGTCAGGACGGGGAGACGCACCGGACCCGCAGGCGGCTGGCGCCTGCGGGTCCGGGTGAAGACGGGTGTGCCTGTTCCTGGGAAGGAGATCAGGCGGCGGTCTTCGGGGCGTTGACGTCGCTCGGCAGCGCCTTCTGGGCAGCCTCGACGAGCGCGGCGAAGGCCGGGGCGTCGTTGACGGCGAGGTCCGCGAGGATCTTGCGGTCGACCTCGATGTTGGCGGCCTTCAGACCCTGGATGAAGCGGTTGTAGGTGACGCCGTTGGCGCGGGCAGCGGCGTTGATCCGCTGGATCCACAGCTGACGGAAGTCGCCCTTGCGCTTCTTGCGGTCGTTGTAGTTGTAGACGAGGGAGTGGGTGACCTGCTCCTTCGCCTTGCGGTACAGGCGCGACCGCTGGCCGCGGTAGCCGCTGGCCTGCTCGAGGATCGCCCGGCGCTTCTTGTGGGCGTTGACTGCCCGCTTGACGCGTGCCACTTGTTGACTCCTTGTAGCGGGGCCGTGGTGGTGTTCACACGGCCCGGTTCGAATTGGTCCCGGTCCCGGCGTCCGGCCTCCGTGGTGGCGGAGGCCGGACGTCACTTGCCGAGAAGCTTCTTGATCTTCTTGGCGTCGCCCGGGGCCATCTCGGCGTTGCCGGTGAGGCGACGCGTCAGACGGGACGACTTGTGCTCGAGCAGGTGGCGCTTGCCGGCGCGCTCACGGAGCACCTTGCCGGAGCCGGTGATCTTGAAGCGCTTGCTGGCACCGCTGTGCGACTTGTTCTTCGGCATAGCGCCGTTCTCTCCTCGTCAGTGGCGTCCTGGGGCCCGTCCTCGCGAACGGGCGGCCCGGAACGTCATATGTGTCGGTTGACGATCGCGGAACTCGCGTTCCGGATCATGCCTCGGCAGGGGCCTGCTCGGCGCCGTCGGCGTCAGCTTCGGCGGCCTCGTCGTCCTGGGCCGTACGGCCCTGACGCTCGGCCTTGCGGGCGGCCTGCGCCTCGCGTGCCTCGGCCATTGCCTCGGTCTTCTTCTTGTGCGGACCGAGAACCATGATCATGTTGCGGCCGTCCTGCTTCGGGTTCGACTCGATGAACCCGAGGTCCTGGACGTCCTCCGCCAGCCGCTGGAGCAGCCGGAAGCCGAGCTCCGGCCGCGACTGCTCACGGCCGCGGAACATGATCGTGATCTTGACCTTGTCGCCCTGCTTGAGGAACCGGACGACATGACCCTTCTTGGTGTCATAGTCGTGCGGGTCGATCTTCGGCCGGAGCTTCATCTCCTTGATGACCGTGTGCGCCTGGTTCTTGCGCGCCTCACGGGCCTTCATGGCCGACTCGTACTTGAACTTTCCGTAGTCCATGAGCTTGCACACGGGCGGACGGGCGGTCGCCGCGACCTCGACGAGGTCGAGGTCGTACTCCTGCGCAAGCTCCAGGGCCTTGGCAAGCGGCACAATGCCGACCTGCTCGCCGCTGGGACCGACAAGTCGGACCTCGGGAACGCGAATCCGGTCGTTGATGCGGGGCTCGGCGCTGATGGATCCTCCTCGGTAGCACCACACGACAGCCTGGCGGGCTGCCGCGTTACGTCTGTGTCAATCAGACCAACCGAGCCGGAACGTGAAAAATGCCCCGGACGATCACACGCGGGGCTCCTGGACTACCGGAACACCGCCGCGTGAACGCGGGGCGTACATCGGGCCTGCCACACTCGGGGTGCGGCGGCCTGACCGGTGACCCGCCGTCCAGGGGACGGCCAGGTGGGAGATCGGAGCCTCCACTTGTGGCCGGACACAGGTGCCCGGCCGGTCGACTCCCAAGCATACCAGCGTCGGCACCGTCCGCCGCCCGGGCCGCCGCGGGGTCCGGGGCAGGCCCGGAGGGCCGGTTGCCACCCCATTAGGCTGGACGGCGCCGGGCGCATCCGAGGGCGCGCCGGAGAGGATTCCGCCCAGGCCACGGGCCGGGCGGGCACCCCCAGGAACAAGGGAAGAAGACTAGCTGCCATGAGCGACGCCACCCCCGCGGGCGAGGCCCCCGGCTTCGACGAGATGACCCGCGACATCGCCGACGTCCCCGCGGTCGAGGTGATCACCACGGTCGGCGTGCACCTGATGAGCGCCGCCGCCGTCAACCTGGGGCTGGCCGAGGGCGGCGAGGACCACAAGGACCTCGACGAGGCCCGCAAGCTCATCCACTCCCTGGCCGGGCTGCTGGACGCCGGTGCCACCGAGATCAGCTCCTTCCACGCGGCTCCGCTGCGGGACGGCCTGAAGTCCCTCCAGCTCGCCTTCCGCGAGGCGTCCGCCGTGCCGGACGAGCCGGGCAAGGGCCCGGGCGAGAAGTACACCGGGCCGGTCTTCGGCTGACCGGAGAGCCGCAGGGCGGCACAGGAGAGGGCGGGCACCGCGGGTGCCCGCCCTCTCCGTCGTCCGGGGCCGTACGGTCACTCGACCGCGTCGGCCTCCACCGGACGCCCGCCCGGCGGATGGGTGAAGCGGTGGGCCAGGGCGGCGAGGCCGCCGCCGATCAGGGGCGCCAGGATGAAGAGCCAGAGCTGGGTGATGGCCGCGCCGCCCGCGAAAAGGGCGGGGCCGAGGCTGCGCGCCGGGTTGACGGAGGTGCCGGTCAGCGGGATGCCGACGATGTGGATCGCGGCGAGCGCCAGCCCGATGGGCAGGCCGTCGAAGCCGATCACCGCGAGCCGGTTGGTGACCGCGAGGACGATGAAGACCAGCAGGAAGGTCAGCACCACCTCGGCGAGGAAGGCACCGCCCATCCCCAGTTCCACCGCCGAGCGGTCGGCGAAGCCGTTGGTGCCGAACTGGGCGTGGGTCTCCAGCCCCGGCACCTGCTTGGCCAGCAGGAAGAGCACGGCCGCGCCGACGATGCAGCCGAGCACCTGCGCCACCCAGTAGCCCACGGCCGAGCGCAGGTCGATGCGGCCTGCGGTGTACATGCCGAGGGTGACCGCCGGGTTGACGTGGCAGCCGGAGACGGGGCCGAGCGCGTAGCAGAGGGCGAGCAGGACGAAGCCGAAGGCCAGGGCGATACCGACGGTGCCGATGAAGTCCCCGGCGAGGACCGCCGCCCCGACGGCGAAGAACACCAGCAGCGCGGTGCCGGTGAACTCCGCTATGAGCGCGCGCGTAGACATGGACACACCTCGCGATTACTTCCGGTTCGGGATGGTTCGTTCCGGTTTCTTCGCCGATTGTCCCCTCGGTTCCCCCGCGCTGCCTGTCGGCGCGGAAGCGGTCCGCCGCGGGCCCCTTCAGCGCTGGTAGACGGGCTCCTCGGCCGGCCCGTCGGCGGTGGCGGGCAGTACCGCCAGGTCGAGTCCGCGGACCAGGCGGGCGCGGAGCGGCTCGGCGGCGGCCAGCGCTCTGGCGACCCGGTTCAGGGTGGCGGCCGGGTCGGCGCCGGGGGCCAGCACCACGGCGAGCACGCCGTCGGTGGCGCCGGTGGAGCGGGCCAGATGGGCGCGGACCACCTCGGGCTCGGCCGCCAGCACCTCGCGGACCGCCCCGGTGACGGCCGGGTCGGCGAGCGGGTCGGGGTCGGTGCGGCCCTCGGCGAGGGCGCGCAGCGCGGCGCCCGTCAGCTCGTACGGCACGGGTCCGGCCAGGTCGAGGACGAGGGTGTCCGCCCGTTCGTGCGCGGCGGCCTCCAGGGCCTGGTGGAGGGCGACGGCGACGGGGCGCGCACCGGGGTCCCAGCGGGCGAGGGACTCCGTGGAGGTGAAGGCGGGCAGGGCGGTGCGCTCGCCGGCCTTGAGGGTGGGGACCGCCATGTCGCTGGTCTTCTCGCGGCGCAGCCCGTTCTCGTCCACCTCGCTCTCACCGAGGACGGCGACGACCGGGACCAGCAGCCGGGCGGTGCGCAGCGCCTCCAGCACGGGCCGGTGCCGGGTGCGGTCCTCGGCCCACGCGGCCAGCGCGGCGCTCAGCGCGGGGTCGGCGGTGCCGTCGTCGTCGGAGAAGGGGGAGTCGGGAATGTTCTTGTTCGCCACGCCGTGAGCCTATCGAGGCGGCCTCGGCGGAGGGGCCCGGGGCGGCCGGGGCCGGGCGGCTCAGCGCAGCGGCGCGCGGCCGCGCCAGAGGAGGACGGCGGCGGCCAGCAGCAGCACCCCGAGGCCGCCCGCGGCGGGCCCGGCCCAGCCGGCACCGGAGCCGCTGTCGTGCGGGCCGGGCCCGGGGCCGAAGTGGGTGGAGGAGTGGGCGGCGGGCTTCAGCTTCTCGGGGCCGAGCCGTCCCCCGGCCTCGACGGCGGCGGCGGCGTCGACCAGGCCGCGCCCCCGGGAGTCGTCCCGGCCGCCGCCGGGGCTGTCCCGGGCGGTGTCCTCCAGGAGGCGCTTGACCTGGACGGGGCTGAGTTCCGGGTGGGCGGCGCGGACCAGGGCGACGGTGCCGGAGACGGCGGCCGCGGCGGCGCTGGTGCCCCACCCCTCGTAGTAGCGGCGGTCGGGGTCGGCGAGGACGATGTCGTCGCCGGGGGCGCTGACCGTGGCGTACCAGCGGCGGGTGGAGAAGGCGGCGCGTTCGCCGAAGCGGTCGACGGCGGTGACGGCGATGACGCCCGGGTAGGCCGCCGGGTAGGAGACGTGGTCGCCCTTCTCACCGCCGTTCCCTGCGGAGGCGACGACCACGGCGCCCTTCTTCAGGGCGTACTGGACGGCGGCGTCCTCGGCGGCCTCGGGGTGGGCGGACTCGCTGTCGTCGCCGAGGGAGAGGTTGATGACGTCGGCGCCCTGGTCGGCGGCCCAGCGGATGCCCTCGGCCAGCGCGCCGCCCCGGGTGGAGCGAGCCTTCTTGCGGGCGGGGTCGCCGTCCTCCAGGATCACGCGGACCGGGAGGATCTTGGCCTCCGGGGCCACGCCCATCACGCCGTCGCCGTCGTCGGGCCCGTGGCCGTGCCCGGCGATGACCGAGGCCATGGCGGTGCCGTGGCGGGCCCAGGGCCGGTCGCCGGGACCGGCGCCGAACCCTACGAGGTCCTTGCCGTCCAGGACGTTGCGCTCCAGGTCGGGGTGGTCGGCGTCGACGCCGGTGTCGAGGACGGCGACGGTGACGCCCTCGCCCTGGGTGGTCCGCCAGGCGTCCTCGGCGTGGAGCGCCTCCAGGCCCCACTGCTGGGCGCGGATGCCGTCGGCGTGCGCGACGGTGGGCAGCAGGGCGAGGCAGGTGGCGACGGCCGGTACGCAGAGGGCGCGGCGGGTGCGGCGGGCTCGGGGCACGGTCACCGTTCCTCGGTGTCGGGGCGGGCCAGGGAGCGCAGGCGGGCGGTGGCGCGCTCGGTGTGGGCGAGCGCGGTGTGGCCGAGGCCCGCCTGGGCCGGAGCGGTGGTGGCGCCGTCGGCGGTGGCGGAGGCGGCCGGCTGGGGTTCGGTGATCTCCCGCCCGTCGGCGAAGCCGCTGACCGCGTAGACGACGGCGGGCAGGTCGTCCAGGACCGTCAGGGACCAGGAGGCGCGCTGGTCGTCGCCGAAGCCTTCGGCGGGGGTGCCCTTGGCCGCGTAGGGGCGGGGCATGAGGTCGCGTCGCTGGTCGAGGTTCTCGGTGCGGAAGCGGGTCCGCAGGTCGGTCATGGTCTGCTCGCCGGCGCGGGTGAAGAGGAGGCCGACGGTGACGAGCTCGCTGCGGGTGGCGTCGGTGTAGGTGGCGCGGAGCAGGCGGGCGCAGCCGGCCGGTTCGAGGACGGTGGCGAGGAGCGGGTCGAGGCCCTTGGCGCAGCCGCTGTCGGGGGCGACCGCGATCCGGGTCCAGGTCCGGTCGGCACCGCCGGGTCCGGCCTTCTTCCCCTGGACCGTCGGCGGGAAGAGGCGGTCGACGGGGGCGTCGTGCCACAGGGCGGCGCCCGCCGTGAAGCGGTCGGCGGCGCCCGCGGAGTCCCCGCCGGTGAGCCAGGTGCCGGCGGCGCCGCCCGCGACCAGGCCGAGGCCGAGCACGAGGCAGACGGCGGCGGCCGCGGTACGGCGCGGGGAGCGGGGTACGGGGCGCAGCCGCGTGGTGGCCTCGTCGCGTGCGGGGCCCCGGGGGGTGGCGGCGAACGGGGCTCCGGCGCCGGGGCGGGGGTTGAGGTCGACGGCGCCGGTGTGCCGCCGGTCGCGGAGCCGGGGCGGCTCGGCCGGGCGAGGCGCGGGGAAGGCCGGGAAGGTGCGGCGGGGGCTCTTGGGCGGGGCGGCGCCGTCGGCCGGGGGCTGCGCGGGTGGCGTGACGGGTCTGGGCGGGGCCGCGGGCCGGGGCGGGGTGGTGGGACGCGGCGGGGTGGGGCCGGTGTCGGCCGGCGCGGGCTCCTCCGGGCGGCGGGCCGGGGGCGGTGGTACGTCCGGGCGGCGTGCCTGCGTACTCATGCGCCCCCCGTTTTCCCTCACGCGGCCCGGCAGGGGCATCTCGCGCGCCCTCCGTGCGCGTCACTCTACGGGTTGGCGCGGCCGGGGCGGGAACGGCCGGGGCGGTGGGGCCTGTTCTGCCCGGATGATCCCCGACGGGCTCGCGCCGGGCGGGGAGATCCCTGGTCACCCCCTACCCCCGGGTAGGGCTCTCTGGCAGGCTGCGGGCATGACGCCCCTCGCCAACGCCCGTGCCCGGTACGACCGGGCGACGGCGCATCTCGACGCCCCGCTGGCCCTGGTGGACCTGGACGCCTTCGACGCCAACGCCGACGATCTCGTACGCCGGGCCGCGGGCAAGCCGGTCCGGGTGGCGAGCAAGTCGGTGCGCTGCCGCGCGCTGCTGGAGCGGGTGCTCGCCCGCGAGGGGTTCGCCGGGGTGATGTCGTACACGCTGGCCGAGTCCTTGTGGCTGGCCCGCTCCGGGGTCGAGGACGTGCTGCTGGCCTATCCCTCGGCGGACCGGGACGGGTACGCGGAGCTGGCGGCCGATCCGAAGCTGGCGGCCTCGGTCACGGTCATGGTCGACGACCCGGCGCAGCTCCGGCTGATCGAGGAGGCGCGCGGTTCGGGCGCGGAGGAGATCCGGGTCTGCCTGGAGCTGGACACCTCGCTGCTCCTGCTGGGCGGCCGGGTGCGGGTGGGCGCGCGCCGCTCGCCCCTGCACTCCCCCGCCGACGTGGCCGACCTGGCCCGGCTGGTGGGCCGCCGGCCCGGGTTCCGGGTGGTGGGACTGATGGCGTACGAGGGTCACGTGGCCGGTGTCGGGGACGATGTGGCGGGCAGTCCGCTGCGGTCCCGGGCGATCCGGCTGATGCAGCGGGCGGCGCGGCGGGAGCTGGCGGCGCGCCGGGAGGCGGTGGTGCGGGCGGTACGCGCGGTGGTGCCGGAGCTGGAGTTCGTCAACGGCGGTGGCACCGGCAGCGTGCAGCACACCGTGGCCGAGCCGGCGGTGACGGAGGTGGCGGCGGGCTCGGGCCTCTTCGTGCCCCGGCTCTTCGACAACTACACGTCGTTCACCGGGCGTCCGGCGGCGCTCTTCGCCCAGCCTGTGGTGCGCCGGCCCGGGGTGGGCGTGGTGACGGTGCTCGGCGGCGGCTACCCGGCCTCCGGGGTCGCCGGGCCGGACCGCTCGCCGGTGCCGTACCTGCCCGAGGGGCTGCGGTACGACCCGCAGGAGGGGGCGGGCGAGGTGCAGACTCCGCTGCTCGGCCCGCCCGCCGACGATCTGCTGATCGGCGACAAGGTGTGGTTCCGGCACGCGAAGGCGGGCGAGTTGTGCGAGCGGTTCGCCGCGCTCCACCTGGTCTCCGGGGACGCCGTGGTGGACACGGTGCCGACGTACCGGGGTGAGGGGCGGACCTTCCTCTGACTCCCCGGGCACCGGTCAGCCGCCCGGCGCGGGGGTGAGCCCTTCGCCGACGCCGCCCGTGCCTCCGGAGCCGCCGATCGGTTCGATCCCCTTGACGACGGTGTCGATGAGGCTGAGCGGCGGCCCCTGGGAGCCGGCGTCGAAGGCGAAGCGGACGACGACCATCGCCTCGCTGCCGACCGAGGAGCGGAAGGCGAGCGACTGCACCCAGCCGCCCTCGCCCGCACCGGTGGTGACCCGCCAGCGGACGTAGTACCCGGCGCGGCCGGCCACCGCGACCTGCCCGGCGGCCACCTTCTTCTTGGCGGTGACGCCGTCGTAGGGGCGGCGGTCGAGGGTGTCGCGGTCGTAGAGGTCGTCCGCGGCCTCGGAGATGTCGGCCTCGGCGACGGCCTTGGGGTCGGTCTCGTCGCTGCCGGTGAGGGTGGCCGAGGTGATCCGGCCGCGGTAGCAGAAGCCGGAGTTGCCGCCGCCGGGGCAGTCGTAGGACGGGTCGGTCACCATGGCGACGTCGCCGACGCTCCTGGTGTTGGCGGTCGTCCAGCCGTTGGGCACCGGCAGGGTGATGCCGTTGAGGTCGTCGGTGAGGACCCGGGGGTCGGGGTCGCCGGTGGGGCCCTGGGTCGGGGTGGGCGTGGGGGTGACGACCGCCTCGGAGGCGGCGCTGGTCGGCGCGGCCGTGGGCCGGGCGTCGTCCGGGGTGTCGCCGCCGCCCAGCAGCACGACGCCGCCGACGACGCAGGCGGTCACCACGACCGCCCCGGCGATCAGCGCGGCGGCGGTGCCGCGCCGGCGGGCGGTGCCCGGCTCGGGCACGGGGGCGGGCGGTCCGAAGCCGGCGGGGCCGAAGGCACCCTGGGAGCCGTGGGCGGGCGGCGGGCCGAAACCGCCGTCGGGGGCCATGGGCGAGCCGGGCGGCGGGGCGGCAGGGCCGGGGGCTCCCCCGGCAGCGGGGGCGCGGGTGTGCGCGGTCCAGCCGGTCCCGTCCCACCAGCGTTCGACGGCGGGCGGGGGCGCGGCCGGGTCCACGTACCAACCGGGTGGGGGGAGCGGCGTGTTCATGCGGTCACCCTAGAGCGTTTCCGGCGGGCCCCGTCGGGGCCCGCCGGAAGGAGCCCCGCTCTAGAGCGGCGTCACGTACGCTCCCGCGATGCCGCCGTCGACGAGGAAGTCGGTGGCGTTGACGAAGGAGGCGTCGTCGCTGGCGAGGAAGGCGACGGCGGCGGCGATCTCGTCGGCGTCGGCGAACCGGCCGGCGGGGATGTGGACGAGGCGGCGGGCGGCGCGCTCCGGGTCCTTGGCGAACAGCTCCTGGAGGAGCGGGGTGTTGACCGGGCCGGGGCAGAGGGCGTTGACGCGAATGCCCTCGCGGGCGAACTGGACGCCGAGTTCGCGCGACATGGCGAGGACGCCCCCCTTGGAGGCGGTGTAGGAGATCTGCGAGGTGGCGGCGCCCATGACGGCGACGAAGGAGGCGGTGTTGATGATCGACCCACGGCCCTGGCGCCGCATGTACGGCAGGGCGGCCTTGCAGCAGAGGTAGACGGAGGTGAGGTTGACCTCCTGGACGCGCTTCCACGCCTCCAGGCCGGTCTCCAGGATGGAGTCGTCCTCGGGCGGGGAGATCCCGGCGTTGTTGAAGGCGATGTCGACCGAGCCGTACGTGTCGTGGGCGGCCCGGAAGAGGGCGTCGACCTGGTCGGGGTCGGTGACGTCGACCCGGACGAAGAGGCCGCCGGCGGCCTCGGCGGCGGCCTTGCCCGCGGTCTCGTCGATGTCGCCGCAGACCACGTGGGCCCCTTCGGCGGCGAGGCGGCGGGCGGTGGCGAGGCCGATGCCGCTGCCCGCGCCGGTGACGACGGCGGTACGGCCGACGAGGCGGCGGCAGACGGGCTGTTCGGCGGCGTCGGGGCGCGGGGTGCTGGGCTGCGTCACTGGGCGGGACCTTCCGTGCTGAGGAAGACGTTCTTGGTCTCGGTGAAGGCGGTGAGGGCGTCGGGGCCGAGTTCCCGGCCGAGCCCGGAGCGGCCGTAGCCGCCGAAGGGGGTGGCGTAGCGGACGGCGGAGTGCGAGTTGACGGAGAGGTTGCCGGCCCGCACGGCGCGGGAGACGCGCAGGGCGCGGCCGACGTCGCGGGTCCACAGGGAGGCGGCGAGGCCGTACTCGGTGTCGTTGGCGAGGCGGACGGCGTCCTCCTCGTCGCGGAAGGGCAGGACGACGGCGACCGGCCCGAAGACCTCCTCGACGGCGACCGGGTCGCGCTCGCCGGCCTGGGTCAGCACGGTCGGCGGGAACCAGAAGCCGGGCCCGTCGGGGGCGGTGCCGCGCAGACCGGGGGCGTCGTCGGGGACGTAGCCGCGGACCCGGTCCAGCTGGACGCGGGAGATCAGCGGGCCCATGTCGGTGGACTCGTCGGCCGGGTCGCCGACGGTGACGGCGGAGAGGGCGGGGGCGAGCAGGTCGAGGAAGCGGTCGAGGACGGAGTCCTGGACGAGGACGCGGGTGCGGGCGCAGCAGTCCTGGCCGGAGTTGTCGAGGAAGGACATGGGGGCGTCGGCGGCGGCCTGTTCGAGGTCGGCGTCGGCGAAGACGATGTTGGGGCTCTTGCCGCCGAGTTCGAGGGTGAGCCGTTTGACCTGGCCGGCGCAGCGGGCCATGAGGCGCTTGCCGGTGCGGGTGGAGCCGGTGAAGACGATCTTGGCGACGCCGGGGTGGTCGACCAGGGCCTCCCCGGCGACGGGCCCGGTACCGGGCAGGACCTGGAAGAGGTGCTCGGGCAGTCCGGCGTCGAGGGCGAGCTCGGCGAGCCGCAGCGCGGTCAGCGGGGTCGTCTCGGCCGGTTTGAGGATCACCGCGTTGCCCGCCGCGAGCGCCGGTGCGGTGCCCCAGGCGGCGACCGGCATGGGGAAGTTCCAGGGGGCGATGACGCCGACCACGCCGAGCGGTTCGAGGAAGGTGACGTCCACGCCGCCCGCGACGGGGATCTGGCGGCCGGTGAGGCGTTCGACGCCGCCGGCCGCGTAGTCGAGGAGGTCGCGGACGTTGGACGCCTCCCAGCGGGCGTTCCCGATCGGGTGGCCAGCCTCGCGCACCTCCAGAAGGGCGAGTTCCTCGGCGTGGCTGTCGACGGCGGCGGCGAACCGGCGCAGCAGCCGGGCCCGGTCGGCGGGGGCGAGGGCGGCCCAGCCGCGCTGGGCGGCGGTGGCGCGGCGGACGGCGGCGTCCACGTCGGCGGGGCCGGCGGCGGGGACGGTGGTGAGGAGTTCGCCGGTGGCCGGGTTGAGGACGGGGAGTTCGGCCGGGCCGTGTGCGGGTGCGGGGTCGGACATGCGGTGCCTCACATGCGTTCGAAGGAGCGGCGCAGCTCCCAGTCGGTGACGGCGGCGTCGAAGGCGTCGAGTTCGACGCGCGCCATGTTCAGGTAGTGCGCGACCACCTCGTCGCCGAAGGCGGCGCGGGCGATCGGGCTGTTCTCCCAGCGGTCGGCGGCCTCGCGCAGGGTGGTGGGGACGCTGTCGTGCCCGGCGGTGTAGGCGTTGCCGGTACAGGCGTCGGGGAGTTCGAGCCGGTGCTCGACCCCGTACAGGCCGGCGGCGACCATGCCGGCGACGGCGAGGTAGGGGTTGACGTCGCCGCCGGGCAGGCGGTTCTCGAAGCGGGTGGCGGGGCCGTGGCCGACGACGCGCAGCGCGCAGGTGCGGTTGTCGTGGCCCCAGGCGACGGCGGTGGGGGCGAAGGAGCCGGGCTGGAACCTCTTGTAGGAGTTGATGTTGGGGGCGTACAGGAGGGTGAAGTCGCTGAGGGCGGCGAGCTGTCCGGCGAGGAAGTGGCGCATCAGCTCCGACATGCCGTCGGGCCCGTCACCCGGCATGGCGGGGGTGCCGTCCTCCTCGGTGAGGGAGAGGTGGATGTGGCAGGAGTTGCCTTCGCGGGCGTCGTACTTGGCCATGAAGGTGAGGGAGACGCCCTCCTGGGAGGCGATCTCCTTGGCGCCGGTCTTGTAGACGGCGTGCTGGTCGCAGGTGGTGAGGGCGTCGTCGTAGCGGAAGACGATCTCGTGCTGGCCGGGATTGCACTCGCCCTTGGCCGACTCGACGGTGAGGCCGGCGGCGGCCATCTCGTTGCGGATGCGGCGCAGCAGCGGCTCGATGCGGCCGGTGCCGAGGACGGAGTAGTCGATGTTGTAGCGGTTGGCGGGGGTGAGGTCCTGGTAGCCCCGGTCCCAGGCGCGCTCGTAGCTGTCCTGGAAGACGATGAACTCCAGCTCGGTGCCGACCTGGGCGGTGAGTCCGCGGTCGGCGAGCCGGTCGAGCTGGCGGCGGAGGATCTGGCGGGGCGCGGCGACCACGGGTGAGCCGTCGGCCCAGGCGAGGTCGGCCATGAGCAGCGCGGTGCCGTCGTTCCAGGGGACGCGGCGCAGGGTGGCGGGGTCGGCGTGGAGGGCGAAGTCTCCGTAGCCGCGGTCCCAGGAGGCCATGGCGTAGCCGTCGACGGTGTTCATCTCGACGTCGACGGCGAGGAGGTAGTTGCACCCCTCGGTGCCGTGGTCGAGGACCTCGTCGAGGAAGAAGGGGGCGGCGAACCGCTTGCCCTGGAGGCGTCCCTGCATGTCGGGGAAGGCCAGGACCACCGTGTCGATCTCTCCGGCGCGGACCAGGCTGCGCAACTCCTCGACGGAGAGCGGGGGTGTGCGGTGTGCCACGGGAATTCCTCCTTCGTCACCGAGGGCCATAAGGTATGGGGAACGACCATTGCTTGGGAAGGGGGTACCGCCGGATGACGGACGCGAGCGCGTCGCCGCGGGGCGCGGACCAGGGCCGCGCGCCGGGGGCGCACGACGACCGCCTCGCCCCGGTGCTCCGGCCGGTGCGGGCGGGCAACGGCTTCGAGGAGGCGCTGGAACAGATCCTCCAGGTGATCCGCCTCGGCCTGGTCCCGGCCGGCGAGCGGCTGCCGGCGGAGCGGGAGCTGGCCGAGCGGCTCGGGGTGAGCCGGGTGACGCTGCGCGAGGTCCTGAAGGCCCTTCAGGACCAGGGGCTGGTGGAGCCGAGGCGCGGCAGGTACGGCGGTACCTTCGTCCGCGCGCCCGGCACCGGACAGCACCCGGCGCCGGGGCGGACCGACGCGGCCGCGCTGGAGGACACCCTGCGGTTCCGGGAGGTCCTGGAGGTGGGCGCGGCCGAACTGTGCGCGGCGCACGGCCTCGACGCCGCCGGGGCGAGGCGGCTGCGCGACGCGCTGGAGCGCACCGGCGACGCCCCCTTCGACGACTACCGCCGCCAGGACACCCTGCTCCACCTCACCCTCTCCGAACTCGCCGGCTCCCCCTCCCTGACCGCCCGGTACGCGGCGGTCCGCGCCGAGGTCAACGGCCTGCTCGACGGCATCCCGCTCCTGGTGCGGAACCTGGAGCACTCCCAGCGGCAGCACTCGGCCCTGGTGGAGGCGGTCCTGGAGGGCCAGGCGGACACGGCCCGGGAGATCATGCGCGAGCACTGCGCGGGCACGGCGGCCCTGCTGCGGGGTTTCCTCACCTGAGCGACGGGTACCTCTGGGCCCGCCGCCGGATTAACCACCGCGTAACGCACGGGTCTTGCGCGGCGCACCCGCGGAGCGCAAAGGTATGGCCTCATTCCATTGCACCTCCACCGCGTCCGTGGGAGTCGTGACATGACCGTGAACCCCGCCCGTCCCGCCCCCGGGGACTCCCCCGGCACCCCGCCGGAGGCCGGCGGGGCCCCCGACGACTACCTGGAACGCCGGGCGCTGCGCCGGGGCAGCGCGGGGTGGCTGCTGCTGACCGGGCTCGGCGTCGCCTACGTCGTCTCCGGGGACTTCTCCGGCTGGAACTTCGGCCTCGCCGAGGGCGGCTTCGGCGGGCTCGCCATCGCGATGGTGCTGATGGGGATCATGTACGGCTGCATGGTCTTCTCGCTGGCCGAGCTCTCCTCGGTGCTGCCGACGGCGGGCGGCGGTTACGGCTTCGCCCGGCGGGCGCTGGGCCCCTGGGGCGGCTTCCTCACCGGCACCGCCATCCTCACCGAGTACGTGCTGGCCCCCGCCGCCATCTCCATCTTCATCGGCGACTACGTGGAGTCCCTCGGCCTCTTCGGCCTCACCTCCGGCTGGCCGGTCTACCTGTTCTGCTTCGTCGTCTTCATCGGCATCCACCTCTGGGGCGTCGGCGAGGCGCTGCGGTTCAGCTTCGTCGTCACCGGCATCGCCGTGACCGCCCTGCTCATCTTCGCGGTCGGCGCCTTCACCCGCTTCGACGCCGCCAACCTCAACGACATCCCGGTCGACGCGAGCGCCTTCGGCTCCAACTCCTGGCTGCCGATGGGCCTGTTGGGCATCTGGGCGGCCTTCCCGTTCGGCATGTGGTTCTTCCTCGGCGTGGAGGGCGTCCCGCTGGCCGCCGAGGAGACCCGCGAACCGGCCCGCACCCTGCCGAAGGCGATCCGCTGGTCGATGGCGATCCTGGTGGTGCTGGCGCTGCTGACCTTCTTCGCCTCGGCCGGGTCGCGCGGCGCCGCCGCCCTCCAGGACGCGGGCAACCCGCTGGTGGAGGCGCTCCAGCCGGACGGCGAGCCGACCACCCTGAGCCGGATCATCAACTACGCGGGCCTGGCCGGCCTCGTCGCCTCCTTCTTCTCCCTGATCTACGCGGGCTCGCGCCAGCTCTTCGCCCTCTCCCGGGCCGGCTACCTGCCCCGCTTCCTCTCCCTGACCAGCCGCCGCAAGGCTCCCTACCTCGGGCTGCTGGTCCCGGGCGCCATCGGCTTCGGCCTCGCGGCCGCCACCGGCGACGGGGCGCGGATGCTCAACGTCGCCGTCTTCGGCGCCACCATCAGCTACGCCCTGATGTCGCTCTCCCACATCGTGCTGCGCCGCCGTGAACCGGAGCTGCACCGGCCGTACCGCACGCCCGGCGGGATCGCGACCTCCTCGGTGGCGCTGACGCTGGCCTGCGCGGCGCTGGTGGCGACCTTCCTGGTCGACGTGGTCGCCGCGGTGATCGCCCTGGTGGTCTACGGAGTGGCGGTCGCGTACTTCGGCTTCTACAGCCGCCACCATCTGGTGGCGAAGGCTCCCGAGGAGGAGTTCGCCGCCCTGGCCGCCGCCGAGGCGGAACTCGACCGGGGCTGAGGCCACCGCCGTCGCCGCACCGTCACGCACCACGAGGAGCACCGCTCATGGACGTCCCGCCGCTGATCGGCGTCAGCACCTACCTGGAGGACGAGGTCAGCTGGGGGGTGTGGACGATGCCGGCCGCGCTGCTGCCCGCCGGCTACCCCGGCCTGGTCCAGGCGGCCGGCGGCCTCGCCGTACTGCTGCCACCCGACGCGCCCGAGCGGGCCGCGACCGCGGTCGCCCGCCTGGACGGCCTGGTCATCGCGGGCGGCCCCGACGTGGAGCCGGTCCGCTACGGGGCCGAGCGCGACCCCCGTACCGGTCCCCCGGCCCGGGCGCGGGACGCCTGGGAGCTGGCGCTGATCGACGCGGCGCTGGCGCTCGGCACGCCACTGCTGGGGATCTGCCGGGGCATGCAGCTGCTCAACGTGGCGCTCGGCGGCACCCTCGTCCAGCACCTGGACGGCCACACGGGCGCCACCGGGGTCTTCGGCTCCCACCTGGTCAAGCCGGTGCCGGGCAGCCGGTACGCGGCGGTCGTCCCGGAGGAGTCGGCGGTTCCCGCCTACCACCACCAGTGCGTGGCCGACCTGGGCCGGGGCCTGGCCGTCTCGGCGCAGGCCGACGACGGCACGGTGGAGGCGATCGAGCCGGCCGGGGAGCAGTGGGTGCTGGGCGTCCAGTGGCATCCGGAGATGGGCGAGGACACCCGGGTGATGCGGGGGCTGGTGGAGGCGGCGGCCGCCTGGGGCGGGCGGCGCACCGGCTGACGCCCGGGTCAGCCCCGCCCGCCGCGGGTCAGCCCCAGCAGGTCCCGGGCCGGGCCGACGGGCGGGTGGCCGGCCGGCCAGACGGCCCGCAGTTCGCGGGTGAGCCGGACGCCCGCCACGGGGATCTTCACCAGCCGCCCGGCGGCCAGTTCGTCGCTCACCACGAGCTCGCTGAGGACGGCCGGGCCCGCGCCGCTGGCGACGGCGGCCTTGAGGGCGGTGGTCGAGGAGAGTTCCAGCAGGGGCGCGGCCAGCCCGCCGACCGCCTCGGCGAGCACCTGGCGCGTCCCGGAGCCCTCCTCGCGGAGGATCAGCGGGCGGCCGGAGAGTTCCGCGGCGTCCAGCGGGGCGGTGCGGCGCGTCCAGGGGTGGCCGGGCGCGGTGACGACCACCAGGCGGTCCCGGGCCACGGTCACCGCGTCGAGCCCGGCCGGCACGGCGGGCCCCTCGACGAACCCGAGGTCGGCCTCGCCGTCCAGCAGCAGCGCCGCGACCGCCTCGGAGTTGCCCGCGCGCAGGGAGACGGCGGTGGCCGGACGCAGGGGACGCAGCGCGATGAGCCAGCCGGGCAGCAGGTACTCGGCGATGGTGAGGCTGGCGGCGACCCGGAGCCGGGCGTCGCGCCGGTCGCGCAGCGCCTGCACCCCGGCGTCGAAGGCGGCCGACGCCTCGACGACGCGGCCCGCCCAGTCGGTGACCAGGGCCCCGGCCGGGGTGAGCCGCGAGCCGCGCGGTGAGCGGTCGACCAGCGCGAGGCCCAGCTCGCGTTCCATCGCCCGGACCCGGCCGCTGGCGGCGGGCTGGCTGATGCCCAGCTCCTCGGCGGCCCGGCCCAGGCTGCCGAGGCGGGCGACGGCCAGCAGCAGCTGGAGCGAGCCGAGCGCGGGCATCCGGTGGGCGAGGGCGGGGTCGGCGGGGCCGGGACCGGCCGGCTCCGGGGCGTACGGCTCGTCGGTGCTCATAGGGCCAGGTTATGAGCTCATGGCTCGCCGGCGGCTGGTGGGCCCGACCTGCGGAAAGGCAGAGTAGGGGGATGGTTGCCCTCACCACGCGTCCCCTCGCCCCGCTCGCCTCCCCGCCGGCCGGCGCGCCGGCGCGCCGCCTGCCCGCCCTGCGCCACCTGGGCCCCAACTGGTACGCCTCGGTGATGGGGACCGCCATCGTGGCGACCGCGGGGGCGGGGCTGCCGTGGCAGCCGCCCGGGACGCGGACGGCGCTCACCGTGGTGTGGGCGCTCTCCGCGCTCCTGCTGGTGGCGCTGCTCGCCGCCCGGGCGCTGCACTGGGCGCACCACCGCGACCAGGCGCGGGCCCATCTCCTGGACGCCTCCATGGCCCCGTTCTACGGCTGCCTGGCGATGGCGCTGCTGGCGGTCGGCGGGGCGACGCTGGTGGTCGGGTCCGACTGGATCGGGATGCGGGCGGCGGTCGCCGTCGACCTGGTGCTGTTCACGGCGGGCACGGTGACCGGCGTGCTGGCGGCCGTCGCCGTGCCGTACCTGATGGTGGCGCGGCACCGGCCGCCGCTCGCGGACGCCTCCCCGGTGTGGCTGCTGCCGGTGGTCGCCCCGATGGTCTCGGCGGCGCTCGGCCCTCTGCTGGTGCCGCACCTGCCCGCGGGCCAGCTCCGCCAGACCCTCCTGTACGGCTGTTACGGCCTCTTCGGGCTGAGCCTGCTCGGGGCGCTGCTGATGCTGCCGCTGGTCCTGGGACGGCTGCTGACCGGCGGCCCGCCCGCCCTGGCGCTGACGCCCACGCTCTTCCTGGTGCTGGGCCCGCTCGGCCAGTCCACCACCGCCGTCCACCAGCTCGCCGAGGCGGCGCCGGGCGTCGTCCCCGGACCGTACGCCGGGGGCTTCGCCACCCTCGCCGTGCTGTACGGGGTCCCGGTGATGGGGTTCGCCGCGCTCTGGCTGGGGCTGGCCGGGGCGCTGGTGGTGCGGGCGCTGCGGCGCGGCATGGGCTTCTCGCTGACCTGGTGGGGGTTCACCTTCCCGGTCGGCACCTGTGTGACGGGCCTGGCGGGGCTCGGCAGCCGGACCGGTCTGCGCCTCTTCGAACTGGCGGCGACGGGCCTGTACGCGCTGCTGGTGGCGGCCTGGCTGGTGGCGTGCACCGGGACCGTGCGGCGGCTGGTCACGGGCCGGCTGCCGGCGCCGCCCGCCTGAGCGGGACGGGCCGGTCGCCGGTCAGTCTCGGGTGTCCGCGTCGGTGGCGACGTGGTCGGCGACGGTGATGACGAGGATGCGGGTGTCGGGCCCGGTGGCGCGCCAGCGGTGGCGGACCCCGCCGGTGAGGTAGAGCGTGTCCCCCTTGCCCAGGCGGTGGGCCCTCCCCTCGGCCTCGACCTCGGCGGAGCCCTCGACGACGTAGAGCAGCTCGTCGTTGCGGTGGACCTGCTCGCGGCCCTCGTCGTGGTCGCCGGTGAACTCGAGCGCCTCCAGCTGGTGGTGCCCGGGGATGAGGGTGCGGACCTCCTTGGCGCCCGGGCTCTCGGGGCCGGCGCGGACCACTTCCACGGTGTGGGCGGGGTCGACGGAGTCCATCAGCTCGACGGCGGTGGTCTCCAGCGCGTCGGCGACGGCCTCCAGCGAACGCAGGCTGGGGCGGGCCCGCTGGTTCTCCACCTGGCTGAGGAAGGGCACGGAGAGCCCGCTGCGCTCCGCGACGGCGGCGAGCGTCAGCTCCAGGGCACGGCGGCGCCGCCGTACGGCTGGTCCGACCCGCAGGGTCACTTTCTCGTCCATCGCTGCGGCGCCCCCTCGTGTTCCTCGGCTCCCGTGGGTGTTCCGGCACCCTACGCAGGTCCGGCGGACGGCGGGTCTCCCGGACGGCGTCCGGAAGCACCCCCTCCTGGTAACCCTGCCCGAAGGACCCGCCCCCTGGCGAGTGGAAAGCCATGACCGGCGGGATCGCCGGGCGCACGGGGGCGCATGCCGAAGGGGCGGACCCCGCCTCGCGGTGGGGTCCGCCCCTTGGCCGGGCGTGCCGGGGGCGCGCCGTCAGGTGACGCTCCGGTCACGTGGAGTGGACCGGTGCCGGGGCACCGGAACCCTCACGCGGGGTGCTCCAGGCTCACATGGGTGCGAGCTTGTCGACCATCTCCGGGTTCTTCTTGAGCCAGGCGTCGACGGCCTGCTCCTCCTTGCCCGTGCCGAGCTTCTGGATCTCGTTCTCCAGCCCGGCGAGCTGGTCCTCGCTGAGCTCGAAGTCGCGGAACCAGTCGGAGGCCACCGGGTAGTTCTCGGTGAACGACTTGTGCGCCACGGTCCGCAGCTGGTCACCCTCGCCGAAGAGCTTCTTCGGGTCCTCGAGCTTGTTCAGCTTGTACTCGTTGTACGCCCAGTGGGGCGTCCAGAGCATGACCGCGATCGGCTCCTTCTTGGCGTACGCGCGCTTCAGCTCGGCGAGCATGCCCGGGGTGGAGCTGTCGACGACCTTGTACTCGCCGCTCAGGCCGTAGCCGGGGACGACCTTGTTCTTCAGGATGTCCATCGTCTCGGTACCGGCCTCGATACCGACGATGCGCCCGTCGAACTGCTCGCCCTTGCCCTTGAGGTCGGCGAGGGACTTGACGTCCTTCACGTAGTCGGGGACGGCCAGCTCCAGCGAGGTGGGGCCGTACCAGTCACCGAGGTCGACCAGTTCGTTCTGGTACTTGTCCCAGTACTTCTTCTGCGTGTTCGGCAGCCAGGCGTCGAACTGCACGTCGATCTGGCCGCGCGACATCGCCGCGTACATCGGGCCGACCTCGAACTGGTGCAGGTTCATCTTGTAGCCGCGGTCCTCGAGGACGTGCTTCCACAGGTACGTGGCGGCGATGTCCTCCTCCCACGGGAACCAGGCGACCTCCATGGGGCGCTTGGCCTCGGCAGCGACGTCCTTCTTCTTGTCGCTGTCGCCGCCGGAGACCGGGGCCCACGTGTCCAGAGCCTTGGGCTGGTCCTTCAGCCAGGCACGGACGGCGTCCTGCTCCTTGCCCTTGTCCGCACCCTGGATCTCCGCCTCCAGGCTGGTCAGCTGCTCCTCGGACATCTTGAAGTCCTTGAGCCACTTACCCACCTCGGGGAAGTCCTTCGAGAACCCCTTACGCGCCAGCGTGTGGATCTGGTCGCCCTCGCCCCAGGCACCCTTCGGGTCCTTCAGCTTGGTGAGGTCGAACTCGTTGTACGCCCAGTGCGGCGACCACAGAGTGACCGCGATCGGCTCCTCCTTGGCGTACGCGCGCTTCAGCTCGGCCAGCATCGCCGGCGTCGAACCGTCGACGACCTTGAACTCCTTGTCGAGCCCGTACTCCTTGAGCACCTTGCTCTTCAGCAGCTGCATCTCACCGGCACCCGGCTCGATACCGACGATCCGGCCCTTGAACTTGTCCGCCTGACCCTTCAGATCCTCCATCGACTCGATCCCCTTCACGTAGGAGGGAACCGCGATCTCCAGAGAAGTCGGGCCGTACCAGGAACCCATGTCCTCAAGCTTGTCGCCGTACTTCTTCCAGTACGACTCATGCGTGGTCGGAAGCCAGGAGTCGGTCTCGAAGTCGATCTCGCCGCTGGCCATACCCGTGTACAAGGCGCCCGCCTCGTACTGCTGGGTGTTCACCTTGAATCCGCGCTGCTCCAGCATCTCCTTCCACAGGAAGGTGGAGGCGATGCCCTCGTCCCACGGGATGTAGCCGACGTTGATCTCGCGGCCCTTGCCGATGTCGGTGTTGTCGCCGCCGGAGACCGGGGCCCACGTGTCCAGAGCCTTGGGCTGGTCCTTCAGCCAGGCACGGACGGCGTCCTGCTCCTTGCCCTTGTCCGCACCCTGGATCTCCGCCTCCAGGCTGGTCAGCTGCTCCTCGGACATCTTGAAGTCCTTGAGCCACTTACCCACCTCGGGGAAGTCCTTCGAGAACCCCTTACGCGCCAGCGTGTGGATCTGGTCGCCCTCGCCCCAGGCACCCTTCGGGTCCTTCAGCTTGGTGAGGTCGAACTCGTTGTACGCCCAGTGCGGCGACCACAGAGTGACCGCGATCGGCTCCTCCTTGGCGTACGCGCGCTTCAGCTCGGCCAGCATCGCCGGCGTCGAACCGTCGACGACCTTGAACTCCTTGTCGAGCCCGTACTCCTTGAGCACCTTGCTCTTCAGCAGCTGCATCTCACCGGCACCCGGCTCGATACCGACGATCCGGCCCTTGAACTTGTCCGCCTGACCCTTCAGATCCTCCATCGACTCGATCCCCTTCACGTAGGAGGGAACCGCGATCTCCAGAGAAGTCGGGCCGTACCAGGAACCCATGTCCTCAAGCTTGTCGCCGTACTTCTTCCAGTACGACTCATGCGTGGTCGGAAGCCAGGAGTCGGTCTCGAAGTCGATCTCGCCGTTGGCCATACCCGTGTACAAGGCGCCCGCCTCGTACTGCTGGGTGTTCACCTTGAATCCGCGCTGCTCCAGCATCTCCTTCCACAGGAAGGTGGAAGCGATGCCCTCGTCCCACGGGATGTAGCCGATGTTGATCTCGCGGCCCTGGCCCACGTTGCCGGAGTCGGCCTGGGCCTCGTTGTCCGAGGAGCCGAGGGCGCCCATGCCGCCCGCGATCAGGGCGAGGACGACGACGCCGACCATGGCGACGGCGGTCTGCGGCCGGTAGCTCCAGATCTTCTTGCCGCCGGCAGCGGAGGCGCGGGCCTTGGCGATGGCGCGGCGGCCGACCGGCGAGACCTGCTGGCCCAGGCCGCTGGTGAGGCGGTCCAGGTAGATCGCGAGGATCACGATGGAGACACCGGCTTCGAAACCGAGGCCGATGTTCAGCTGGCTGATGCCCTCGTAGACCGAGCTGCCGAGGCCGGCGGCGCCGACCATGCCCGCGATGACGACCATCGACAGGCCCAGCATGATGACCTGGTTGACACCGGCCATGATCGTGGAGAGCGCCAGCGGGAGCTGCACCCGCAGCAGGGTGTTGCGCGGCGTCGTGCCGAAGGCTTCGGCTGCCTCCACCAGCTCCTTGTCGACCTGGCGGATGCCCAGCTCGGTCATCCGGACGCCCGGGGGCATCGCGAAGATGATGGTGGCGACGATGCCGGGGGCGGCGCCGAGGCCGAAGAAGATGACGGCCGGCAGCAGGTAGACCATGCCGGGCATGGTCTGCATGAAGTCCAGGGCCGGTCGCAGCACGGCGCTCACCGTGCGGGAGCGGGCCGCCCATATGCCGAGCGGCACGGAGAGCACGATCGCGACCAGGGTGGCGACCAGCACCAGCGACAGCGTGGCCATCGCGTCGTCCCACAGCTCCATCGAGATGATGAGGCCGAATCCGACGAAGCTCAGGGCGCCGGCCAGCAGGCCGCGCAGCCACCAGGCGATGACGGCGAAGATACCGGCGAGCAGCAGCGGCTCGGGGGCGGTGAGGACCGCGTTGATGCCGGTGTCCAGGCCCTTGACGACGGCGCTGATCGCGTCGAAGAGCCAGGCGAGATTGTTCTGGAGCCAGTCGACACCGGAGTCGACCCACTCACCGAAGGGCAGCCTAGGCATGGGCGCTCACCTTGCCCTCGTCCTCGTCGGCGGCGTCACGCGGCGCCGAGGGGGACATCGGCTCGCCGAGCACGGCGAGGAGCCGCTCGCGCGGCACGACGCCGACCAGCTTGCCGGCGGCGTCGGTGACGGCGACCGGCTCGGTGCTGGTGGCGCAGGGGGTGAACAGCTCGATGATCGGCGCGTCCTCGCGAACCACCGCGGGTGCGGCGTCGAGGATCTCCCGCTCGGTGCGGGCGGCCTTGCCGAGGCTCTTCTCACCGGACTTCGTGGCGGCGGGGGCGGCCGTCACGGTGTCGGCGTCGGCCATGATCGCCCCGGCGGTCAGCACGCGGGAGCGGTCGACGTCCTGGGTGAAGGAGGCGACGTAGTCGTTGGCCGGAGTGACGAGGATGTCCTCGGAGGTCCCGATCTGCACGATGCGGCCGTCGCGCATGACGGCGATGCGGTCGCCGAGGCGCATCGCCTCGTTGAGGTCGTGGGTGATGAAGACGATGGTCTTCTTCAGCCGCTTCTGCAACTCCAGGAGCTGGTCCTGCATGTCGCGGCGGATCAGCGGGTCGAGGGCGCTGAACGACTCGTCCATCAGGAGCAGGTCGGCGTCGGTGGCCAGCGCGCGGGCCAGGCCCACACGCTGCTGCATGCCGCCGGAGAGCTCGTCGGGCCAGGACTTCTCCCAGCCGGCGAGCCCGGCCAGCTCCAGTGCCTCCAGGGCGCGGCGCTCACGCTCGGCGCGCGGCACACCCTGGACCTCCAGGCCGTACCCGGCGTTCTCCAGCACGCTGCGGTGCGGGAAGAGCGCGAAGTGCTGGAAGACCATGCTGATCTTCTGCGAGCGGACGGCGCGCAGCTCCGCGGGGGCCAGTTCGGTCAGGTCCTGGCCGTCGAAGCGGACGTGCCCGGCGGTGGGCTCGAGGAGCCCGTTCAGCATGCGCAGCAGCGTCGACTTGCCGGAGCCGGAGAGCCCCATGACGACGAAGATCTGGCCAGGCTCGACGGAGAAGGAGGCGTCGATCACCGCGGCCGTGGTGCCCTCGGCACGGAGCTCGTCGCGGTCGACTCCCTTCGCCAGTCGTTGCACCGCTTCATCGGGTCGTCTTCCGAACACTTTGTACAAGTGCTCGGCTTGCAGCCTGGACACATACACCTCTCGATTTGTCACGACGACGGCCCGCCTCCCCCGCCGGCGGGCCGTGGAGCAGCACGGTTCCGCCCGTGCCCCGGGAAGTTGGCGTGATGGCGCCGCGCCCGGGTCCGCTCCGCCTGCGCGCCTGCCCGGACTTAAAAAATCCAAACAAAGGAGTGAGCCAGTTCACGATCCGTGCACGAATCTCGCCCACCGACGCCCTTTGATTACTCTACGTGACGATCCCGGGTTCGTGAAGCCCTCCGTTTCAGCCACTCGCCTCGCGGGCCGACCCGCCCGCCGCATGCCGCCCGTCCGCCGCGCCCGGCCCACCGGTGCGCGATGATGCCGGGGTGACTCAGCCAACACCGCGCCTCATGCTCCTGGACACCGCCTCCCTGTACTTCCGGGCCTACTTCGGCGTCCCCGACACGGTCCGGGCGCCCGACGGCACCCCGGTCAACGCCGTCCGGGGCCTGCTCGACTTCATCGCCCGGCTGGTCCAGGACCACCGCCCGGACGCCCTGGTCGCCTGCATGGACGCCGACTGGCGCCCGGCCTGGCGGGTCGAGCTGATCCCGACGTACAAGGCCCACCGGGTGGCCGAGGAGACCCCCGAGGGACCGGACGTCGAGGAGACGCCGGACACCCTCTCGCCGCAGGTGCCGGTGATCGAGGCGGTGCTCGACGCGCTGGGCATCGCCCGCGCCGAGGCGGCCGGCTACGAGGCGGACGACGTGATCGGCACGCTGGCCACCGCCGCGCAGGGCCCGGTCGACATCGTCACCGGCGACCGCGACCTCTACCAGCTGGTCGACGACGCGCGGGGCGTGCGCGTCCTCTATCCCCTCAAGGGCGTCGGCACCCTCCAGCTCACCGACGAGGAGCTGCTCCGCGAGAAGTACGGCGTCGACGGCGCGGGCTACGCCGAGCTGGCCCTGCTGCGCGGCGACCCCAGCGACGGCCTCCCCGGCGTCCCGGGCGTCGGCGAGAAGACGGCCGCCAAGCTGCTCGCCACCTACGGCGACGTGGCCGGGATCGTCGCCGCCGCCGAGGACCCCCGCTCCAAGGTGACGCCCGCCCAGCGCAAGCGGCTCCTGGAGGCCCGCCCGTACCTGGCGGTGGCCCCGGAGGTGGTCCGGGTCGCCACCGACGTCGAGCTGGCCCCGTTCGACCCCGCCCTGCCGAGCACGCCGCGCGACCCCGAGGCGCTGGCGGCCCTGGCGGAACGCTGGAACCTGGGGGGCTCGCTGGAGCGGCTGCTGGCGGTGCTGCGCGCCTGAGCGCACCAGGCGCGCGGAACCCGCCCTCGCCACACCCCCCGGGCCGGGTGTTAACTTAGGCTCACCTAACCACACCCGATCTGGGAGGCCCCTCCATGGCGGACCGTCCGGCACGCAAGGCTCCGCAGACCCATCTCGCGCGGGTGGTGCGGACGGAACGGCTCACCCCCCACATGCAGCGGATCGTCCTCGGCGGCGAGGGCCTGGCCCACTTCTCGGCCGACGAGTTCACCGACCACTACGTGAAGGTGCTCTTCCCGCCGAAGGGCGTCACCTACCCGGAGCCCTTCGACATCGCGGCGATCCGCGCCGAGCTGCCGCGCGACCAGTGGCCGGTGACCCGTACGTACACGGTCCGCCGCTGGGACGCCGAGGCGCGGGAGATCACGGTGGACTTCGTCGTCCACGGCGACAGCGGGCTGGCCGGCCCGTGGGCCTCCGCCGCCGTCCCCGGCGACGAGATCCGCCTGCTCGGCCCGGGCGGCGCCTACGCCCCCGGCGACCAGGCCGACTGGCATCTGCTGGCCGGTGACGAGAGCGCCCTGCCGGCCATCGCCGCCGCCCTGGAGGCGATGCCGGCCGACGCCGAGGTGCGCGCCTTCGTCGAGATCTCCGGCCCCGAGGAGGAGCAGGAGATCGACGGGCCGCAGGGCAAGAACGTGGTCTGGCTGCACCGGGGCGACGCGCCGGTCGGCTCCCTGGTCACCGAGGCCGTCCGCGCCCTGGAGTTCCCCGAGGGCGAGGTGCTGGCCTTCGTCCACGGCGAGGCCGGCTTCGTCAAGGAGCTCCGCCGCCACCTGCGGATGGAGCGCGGCATCGCCCGCGGGCAGCTCTCCATCTCCGGCTACTGGCGCCTGGGCCACGACGAGGACGGCTGGCAGGCGTCCAAGCGCGACTGGAACGCCCAGGTCGAGGCAGAGCAGGAGCAGGCCGGGGCCGCCACCGCCGCCTGACCCCGACTCCCGGGGTACGGGCACCAGAGCCGTCCGTGTCCCGGGCCCGCCCTCCCCGCGTGCCTCCGGAGTCGGCCGGACGCAGGCGAGGGACGGGCCCGCGCGCCCCGGGCCGGGGCAGGCCAGAGCCCCCGGCCCGGGGCGCCGCCACGCCCGGAGGTCACGGAACGGCAAAACCTCCCGGCCCGGCCAATCCGCCCCGCACTCCGCACCGAACCCCCCTGAGCAGTGGTCACGCTGCACCCGGACCCCGGCGAAGGAGTACGCGTGAAGGAACCCGTCCGCATCGGCCCGCCCCCGTCGGCGGTGCCCGACCTGGAGGCGTTGATGGGCCAGGTCGCCGTCGGCGACCGGGATGCCTTCACCACCGTGTACGACACGGTGGCGGGACCCGTCCTCGGCCTGGTCCGCCGCGTGCTGCGCGACCCGGCACAGTCCGAGGAGGTCACCCAGGAGGTGCTGGTCGAGGTGTGGCGCACCGCCGCGCGCTACCGGCCCGCCGAGGGGACCGTCATGACCTGGGTGATGACGCTGGCGCACCGGCGCGCCGTCGACCGGGTCCGCTCCGTGCAGGCCGCCGCCGACCGCGAGGAGCGGGCCGCCCTGCTCGACCGCACCCGCGCCTTCGACGAGGTCGCCGAGCAGGTCGAGACCCGGCTGGAGCGCGAACAGGTCCGCCGCTGCCTGCGCACCCTCACCGAACTCCAGCGCGAGTCGGTCAGCCTCGCCTACTACCGCGGCCTCGCCTACCGCGAGGTCGCCGAACTGCTCACCGTGCCGCTCGGCACGGTGAAGACCCGCCTGCGCGACGGCCTCATCCGGCTGCGCGACTGCCTGGGGGTGAGCGCATGACCACCGCCGAACTCCACACGCTGACCGGCGCCTACGCACTGCACGCCCTCCCCGAGGAGGAGCGCGCCGCCTTCGACCGCCACCTCGCCGACTGCCCGGCGTGCACCACCGAGGTCGCCGAACTCACCGCCACGGCGGCCCGCCTCGGCCTGGCCGAGGCCGCGGTGCCGCCACCCGCGATGAAGGACCAGGTGCTGCGCCGCATCGGCGAGGTACGGCAGGAGCCGCCCCGCACGGCGGCCGCCACCGCCAGGCCCCGGGCCGGGCGGGCCCGCCGGTTCACCGGCTTCGCGCTCGCCGCCTGCCTCGCGGCAGTCGCCGGGCTCGGCGGGATCGCCGTCTGGCAGCACCAGGAGGCCGAGCAGGCGCGGCAGCGGGCCGAGGCGGCGGAGCGCCGGGCCGCCTCGGTGGCCCGGGTGCTGGCCGCGCCCGACGCCCGCTCGCAGTCGGCGCAGTGGGGCGAGGGGACCCGCGCCACGGTCATCGTCTCGGCCTCGCTCGACGAGGCGGTGTTCCTCTCGGCGGACATGCCCGCGCTGCCCGAGGGGAAGGTGTACCAGCTCTGGTTCGACGACGGCGGCACCATGCGCTCCGCCGGGCTGATGCCGCCCTCGCGCGGCGACGGCGTGGAGGCCGTCCGCCTGGAGGGCGCCGTCGGCGAGGCGTCCGGTGTCGGCATCACCGTCGAACCGCCGGGCGGCTCCGAGCAGCCGACCTCCGACCCGGTCGGTCTGCTGAATCTGCCGGCCTGACCCGCCGGCACCCCCCGCCACCGCCCTCGTCCACCCGCTGTCCCGGTGGACGGGGGCGGTTCTTCTCCTGCGGGCCGTCAACTTTCCATACGCCCGCTGCCTGACGAAAAGCCAGCTCGAAGCAGATGCCGGAAAGACGAACTCACTCCATCGGGTGACAGACCAATCCCCCTCCCCCGTGGCTCCGAATAGCTGGCGTGACCGAAGAGACGAGCACCGCACCCAGCAGGCGCACCCGGACGACCCGGGCCGCGCTCGCCGCCCTGTCCGGGGTGATCGCGGCCTTCGCGGCCCTCGCCGCGGCTGAGCTCCTCTCGGCGGCGGTACGCCCCGAGTCGAGCCCCGTCACCGCCGTGGGCGGCGCCGTGATCGACCGGACCCCCGTGGAGGTCAAGGACTGGGCGATCCGCGCCTTCGGCGAGGACGACAAGGTGGTCCTGCTGGGCGGCATCCTCGTCCTGCTGACCCTCTTCGCCGCCGCCGTCGGACTGGTGGCCCGCCGCAACCGCCGGGCGGGCGTCGCCGGGGTCCTGGTGTTCGGCGTGATCGGTGCCGCCGCCGCCCTCAGCCGCCCCGGCTCCGGCTGGCCGGACGCCCTGCCCTCGGCGGCCGGGGCGCCGGCCGGCGCCGGTGTGCTCTGGCTCCTCGTCGGCCGCCTGACCGGCGCCGGTCCGGGTACGGAGGTGTCCCGCGACCGGGCCGCCCTCGACCGGCGCGGCTTCGTCCTGGCGGCCGGCGCCTCGGTCGCCGTCTCCGCCGGGGCCGGATTCGCCGGACGCCGGCTGAGTGCCTCCGGTGCTGCCGACGCCGAGGCCTCCCGGGCCGCGGTGCGGCTGCCGAGGCCGTCCTCGCCCGCGCGGCCGATCCCGGCCCACGCCCGCCCCCGCGTCGAGGGGCTGAGCCCCTTCACCACCCCCGACCGCGACTTCTACCGCGTCGACACCGCCCTGGTCGTCCCCCGGGTCGACGCCGGGAGCTGGCGGCTGACGGTGCACGGCAAGGGCGTCCGGCGGCCGCTGGAACTGGACTTCGCCCAACTGCTGCGCCGCGACATGATCGAGCGGGACATCACCCTGACCTGCGTCTCCAACGAGGTCGGCGGCCCGTACGTGAGCAGCGCCCGCTGGCTCGGCGTACCGCTGGCCCCCCTTCTGGAGGAGGCCGGGGTCCGTCCGCCGTCCCGGGGCGGCCCCGCCGACCAGCTGGTCTCCCGCTCGGTCGACGGCATGGCCCTCGGCACCCCGGTCGACACCGTCATGGACGGCCGGGACGCGATCCTCGCGGTCGGCATGAACGGCGAACCGCTGCCCTTCCGGCACGGCTTCCCGGTCCGCATGGTGGTGCCCGGCCTCTACGGCTACGTCTCCGCCTGCAAGTGGCTCCAGGAGCTGGAGCTGACCACCTTCGACGCCTTCGACCCGTACTGGGTCCGGCGCGACTGGGCCCGCGAGGCGCCCATCAAGACGCAGTCGCGGATCGACACCCCGCGCCCCTTCGCCCGGCTGCGCGCCGGAACCGTGCGCGTCGCCGGGGTGGCCTGGGCGCAGCACCGCGGCATCCGCCGGGTCGAGATACGCGTCGACGACGGCCCGTGGCAGGACGCCCGGCTCGCCGCCGAGGCGGGCCTCGACACCTGGCGCCAGTGGGTCTGGGACTGGCCCGCCACCGAGGGCAGCCACACCCTCCACGTGCGGGCCACCGACGCCGCCGGCGCCGTACAGACCTCCCGCCGTCAGGGCACCGTGCCCGACGGCGCGACCGGCCTCCACTCGGTGGTGGTCAGCGTGGACCGACCACCACCGGCCACCTCCCGGGGCCTGTGAGGGCCTTTCCCGAGAACCCCCGGAACTCCTCCGACCAGGGTCCGTCTTCCGCAGTACCGACGAGCCGCCCAGCGGCTCACCGACAAGGAGCACCATGTTCACCACCCGTGTCCGCCGTACCGCCGTCGCCGTCGCCGCCGCCGCGATCCTCCCCGTCAGCCTCGCGGCCTGCTCCTCCGAGAGCGGTGACAAGGCCGCCGAGGCGCCGTCGTCGGCCGCCTCGCAGCAGAGCCCGGAGAAGTCCGGGGGGATGGGCAAGGACCAGACCCCGAACGAGCCGTTCGGTCCGGCCTGTTCCTCCGTGCCGAACGAGGGCGCGGGCAGCTTCGACGGCATGGCCAAGGACCCGGTCGCCACCGCCGCCTCCCACAACCCCGAGCTGTCCACGCTGGTCACCGCGGTGAAGAAGGCCGGTCTGGTCGACACCCTGAACAACGCCGAGAACATCACCGTCTTCGCGCCGGCCGACGACGCCTTCGCCAAGATCCCCAAGGCCGACCTCGACAAGCTCCTCGCCGACAAGGAGGAGCTGACCAAGGTCCTCACCTACCACGTGGTGGGCCAGAAGCTGACCCCGAAGCAACTGGAGGACGGCTCCTTCGAGACGCTGGAGAAGAGCAAGCTCACCACCATGGGCTCCGGCACGGACTTCACCGTCAACGACAACTCCAAGGTCGTCTGCGGCAACGTGCCGACCGCCAACGCCACCGTCTACATCGTCGACACCGTCCTGATGCCGAAGGCCGGCTGACCGCAGGCGGAGTGAGGGCGGAGGGTGCCCCGGGCGCCCTCCGCCCTTCCGCACGCCGCCGTCCGCCGGCCTCTCGTAGGCTGGCCGGATGAGCCGAAGATCCCGCCGTACGCCCGCTCCGCTGCCGCAGCGCGACGGCATCGGGCCCGTCCGGGTCCGGCTGCCGCTGGAGGGGCCGTGGGCGACGATCCGGGACCATCTGGTGGAGCGGCTGCCGGTGGCGGCGGCCGAGGTCGACGCGCTCTTCGCCGAGGGCGAGGTGGTCACCGGGGACGGGCGGCCGGTCGCGGCCGACGCGCCGTACGTGCCGGGCGGGCAGGTCTGGTTCCACCGCCGGCGCGCCGCGGAGGTCCCGGCGCCGTACCCGCCGGTGGTGCTCTTCCGCGACGAGCACCTCGTGGTGGTCGACAAGCCGCACTTCCTCGCCACCACCCCGCGTGGCCGCCACGTCACCCAGACCGCCCTGGCGCTGCTGCGCACCCGCCTGGAACTGCCGGAGCTGAGCCCCGCCCACCGCCTGGACCGCCTCACCGCCGGCCTGGTCCTGCTCACCGTCCGCCCCGCCGAACGCGCCGCCTACCAACGCCTCTTCAGCGACCGCCTGGTCCGCAAGGAGTACGAGGCGGTGGCCGGGTACGATCCCGGGCTGGCCCTCCCCCGCACCGTACGCAGCCGCATCGTCAAGGAGCGCGGGGTGATCGCCGCCCAGGAGGTCCCGGGTGAACCCAACGCCGAGACCCGCGTCGAACTCCTCGCCCACCGGGGCTCACTCGGCCGCTACCGCCTGCTGCCGCACACCGGCCGCACCCACCAGCTGCGCGTCCACCTGAACTCCCTGGGCCTGCCGATCCTCGGCGACCCCGTCTATCCGCAGGTCACCGACCCGGCCCCGGACGACTTCCGCCGGCCCCTGCAACTCCTCGCGCGCACCCTTGAGTTCGCCGACCCGGTGACCGGCACCGAACGCCGCTTCACCAGCACCCGCGAACTGACCGCGTGGACGGCGTACGACCGGTGGGCAGAGGGCGTGCCCGACCCCGCCTGACCTCGCACGGCACACGGAACGGCGGGTGAGGGACCGGAGACCCCGGACCCTCACCCGCCGTCGCACGGCATCGGGTCAGCCGCCGCGCACCCACTCCACGAGCCGGCGCCAGGCGCCCCGGCGCTGCGCGGGCACGGTGGCCACGGGTCCCTCGGCGGCGGGCGGGCCCGGGACGTGCGGGGCGACCTGCGGCGGGATCGGGCCGGCGGCCTGGGGGCGCGGGGCGGGCGAGGAGATCTCCCAGTCGGTGCGGGAGGCGCCGGTCTGGCCGGGACTGCTGCTGATCTCCAGCGGCTGGCGGGGGCTGAAGACCACCGGGAGTTCCGTCAGGTGGCTGCTGATCAGCGAGTTGGTCCAGTGCAGGTCGGTCTCGGGGACGGCGAGTTCCACATCGGGCAGCCGCATCAGCAGCGCGTCCACCCCGGTGTCGGCGATCGCCCGGCCGAGGTCGTCGCCGGGGCACTCGTAGACGCCGCCGCCGAAGGCGAGGTGGGCCCGGTTGCCCTGCATGTTCGCCTCCAGGTCGGGGCGGACCACCGGGTCGACGTTGGCCGCGGCGATGTTGAGCAGCAGCGCGTCGCCCTTCTTGATCTGCTGGCCGCCCAGTTCGGCGTCCTGGACCGCGAAGTAGCCGAGCATGTTGCTGAACGGCGGCTGGTCCCAGAGGGTCTGCTCCACCGCCTCGGGCACGGTCATCTGGCCGCCGTTGAGCTGGGCGCGGAAGCGCGGGTCGGTGAGGACCATCCGCAGCACGTTGGCGGTGAGGTTGGAGGTGGCCTCGTAGGCGGCGATGAGGACCAGGCGCAGGTGCTGGGCGACCTCGTCGTCGGTGAGGCGGGCCTCGTCCTCCAGGAGGCTGCTGGTGAAGTCGTCGTCCGGCTGGGCCCGGCGGCGGGCCACGTGGCGCTCCAGGATGCCCATGATGGCGGCGTTGGAGGCGTTGGCGGTCTCGGTGCCCTGGAGCATGTCGCGGGCGGCGTCGACCATCTGCTCGTTGTACTCCTCGGGCAGGCCGAGGACGTCGAGCATCACCAGCATCGGCAGGTGGTCGGTGAACTGGCTGACCAGGTCGGCGCGGCCGTCCTGGCCGAACTCGTTGACCAGGCGGTTGCTGTGCCGGTTGATGGCCCGGCGGACCCCCCGGTAGTCGATCTGCTTCATCGCGTTGTTGACGGCGCCGCGCAGCCGCTCGCGCTCGGCGCCCTCGGCGAAGGAGCAGATGGGCTGCCAGGCGAAGAGCGGGGTGAGCGGGTAGTCGGGGCCGAGCGTGCCGTCCTGGACCAGCCGCCAGCGGCGGGAGTTGCGGGTGTAGACCGAGTGGGTGCGGAGCATGTGGAGGTTCTCGCTGTGGCCGAGGACCACCCAGATCGGCACGTCGTCGTGGAGCAGGGCGGGGGCGACCGGGCCGTGCTCGGCGCGGAGCTTCTCGAAGAGCCCGGGGGCGTCGCGCTCGGCCTCGGGTCCGTAGAGCCGGCGCAGCCCGCCGGCTCCGAACGGTCCGACCGGGTCCGCGCCGTGGGCAGGGCAGCCGGGGGGCGGCCCGGCGGGGGTGCCGGGGAAGGAGTGAGGGGCCTGGGGGGTCGTCACGGTGGATGCTCCGATGAAGGGTCGGGCGGTGCGGGGCGTCGGGCTGGCACGGCGGTGCGGCGGCCTCGGCCGGGTGCGGGGGGCCCGCGCCGCCCCGCCCGGAGGTTCCGGGCCGGGCGGCGGGCGGATCAGGCGGTGGCCGGGGTCATCTCGTGCAGGTAGCGCATGAGGGTCATCAGCGCGTCCCGGCTGGACTCGCGGTAGCGGGCGTCGCAGTCGAAGATCGGTACGTACTCGGGCAGGTCGAGCGCGCGGCGCAGGTCGTCCAGGTTGTGGCGGGGTGCCTCGGGGAAGCTGTTGATCGCGACGACGAAGGGGACGCCGCGTTCCTCCAGCCGCCCGATGACGTCGAAGCTCACCTCCAGCCGCCGGGTGTCGACCAGGACGACAGCGCCGAGCGCGCCTTCGAAGAGGCCGTTCCACAGGAACCAGAACCGCTCCTGGCCGGGGGTGCCGAACAGGTAGAGGACGAGCTGGTCGGTGATGGAGATGCGGCCGAAGTCCATCGCGACGGTGGTCGCGGTCTTGGACTCGACGCCCCGGTTGTCGTCGACGCCGACACCGGCCTGCGTCATGGTCTCCTCGGTGGTCAGCGGACGGATCTCGCTGACCGAGCCGACCATGGTGGTCTTCCCGACGCCGAATCCCCCGACGATCACGACCTTGACGGCGGCGGTGGCCGTGTCGGGCAGGACGTCCTCGCTCCGGGGTCCTGTGATCGTGTCAGAGCTTTTGAAGTCCATGCATCACCGCTTCGAGGAGGGAACGGTCCGGGAGCGTCGCGCGGGTGATCGGCGCCCGGGACTCGATCAGCTCGGCGGAGAGCAGATCGGTGAGCAGGATCGTCACCACACTGAAGGGCAGGGCGAGGTAGGCCGAGAGTTCGGCCGCGGAGAGCGGCCGGCGGCAGAGCCGCAGGACCGCGGCCTGTTCGGGCTGGGCCGTCGGGGGCGGCGGCCCCGACCTGGCCACGATGAGCGTGACCAGGTCGATCGGGGCGCGCTCGGCGCCCTCGGTACCGCCGGTGAGGACGTACAGCCGCTCGGGGTTGGAGCCTTCCGGCTCCTGTTTCCTGCGCTCGCGCTGGGGAGGGGTCATCCGGCCGACCCGCCGTGGCGCGGTGGGCTGGTGAGGTGGGAACCGATACGGATGACCAGGTCGCGCATGCGGTTGCCGATGAGCCCCGCGTCGACGGTCTCGTCGGTGAGCACCGCCAGGTAGGCGCCGGCACCGGCGGCCATCAGGTAGAAGAAGCCGCCGTCGATCTCGATGACGACCATCCGCATCCGGCCGTCGGAGTCCGGGATCTCGCTGGCGACCGCCGCCGCCAGGCTCTGGAGCCCGGCGCAGGCGGCGGCGATGCGGTCGGCACCGTCCGGGTCGCCGCCGTACCGGGCGATGCGCAGGCCGTCGGCGGAGAGCACCACGATCTGCTGGACCCCGGGGACGCCCTCGTCCAGTTCCTTGAGCATCCAGTCAAAGTTGGCACGTTGCTGGATCACGTCCGGTCCCCTTCGTTGTCCTGGTGTCCGTGGGAGGGCTGGCCGCTTTCCCCGGCGGCGGTACCGGAGTCGACGTCCACACCGTTGGCTGCCTTCGTGAAGGCCTCCAGCCAGATGCCGGGCTGGGGCTCCTCCTTCTTCTTCTGGGGCGTGGGTGCCGCCTGCCGCCAGTCGTCGGCGGCGGGTGCGGGCGCCGGGACGGTGTGCGGGAAGCCGCCGCGCACGCGGCTGCGCCGCTGCGGCAGGCCCTCGGGGGTCCACTCGGTGACGACGGGCACGTCGTCCTCGGGCGGCGGGGACATCGAGCGGGAGGAGTGCAGCGGCGGGCCGGAGGTGGGCCGGCGCCTGCGGTAGGGCCGCTCGTCGGCGATGAGGTTGCCGTCGTCGTCGATGCGCTGCACGGCCGCGGCGCCGATGCCGTGGGCGACGGCGGGGGCGGGCTCGTCGGTGAGCATGTCGCGCGGGACGATGAGGACCGCGCGGACGCCGCCGTAGGCGGACTGGCGGAGCGCGATCTGCATGTCGTACATCCGCGCCAGGCGGCCGACGACGGCGAGGCCGAGGCGGGGCGTCTCACCGAGGTCGTCCACGTCGATGCCGGCCTTGGCCTCCTCCAGCTTGCGTTCGACGCGCTCACGGACGACGTCGTTGAGGCTGATGCCCGCGTCCTCGATCTCGATGGCGACGCCGGTCTGGACCTCGTGGGCGGTGACGTGGACGCGGGTGTGCGGCGGCGAGTAGCGGGTGGCGTTGTCGAACAGCTCGGCACAGGCGTGGATGAGCGGTTCGACGGAGATGCCGTCGACGTTGACCTTGGCGACCGAGTGCAGGTCGATGCGGGGGAAGTCCATGATCCGCGACATGGCGCCGCGCAGGACGCTGAAGAGCGGTACGGGCTTGGGCCACTTACGGCTCGGCCGGGCGCCGCCGAGGACGGCGATGCTGTCGGCGAGACGGCCGATGAGGGCCGTGCCGTGGTCGATCCGCAGCAGGTCGTCGAAGACCTCCGGCGTACGGCCGTGGTCCTCTTCCATGTCGCGCAGGTCGGCGGACTGCTTGTGCACGATGGTCTGCACGCGGCGTGCGACGTTGACGAAGGCGCGCTGCGCGGAGTCGCGCATGGCCTCCTCGCGGTCGACGATGCGCAGCACGTTGCGCAGGAGGACCCGCTGGGGGTGCGGCAGTCCGCGGTAGACCTCGCTGCCGTCGATCATGGCGCGCATGACCTCGGACGGGGTCTGGTTGTGCGCCTGGAGCCGCCGGACACAGGCCGGCATGAGCTCCTGGGCGAGGTGCAGGATGTCGTCGTCGTGCGCGGCGAGCCGCTGCTCGAGCTGGGCGATCTCGCGGGCGTGCTGGAGCCTCAGGGCCGCGGCGGCGCGGCCCCGGCGGACCGCCTCGGCCGCGACGGCGATCACCACGAGGGTGGCGGCGGCTCCGGTGACGGCGACCGGTATCCGGGCGGGCTCGGCGACCAGGGCCGCGGCGGCTCCGGTGGCGGCCGCCATCAGCACGGCGGGCAGCAGCAGCACCCGTGCGAATGACGTCTCTCGGCCACCGGGAGGCGATGGGACACTCACCATGTATTGCCCTCAGAACAATCGGCTCGGGAGTTGCGCGAACCATGGGGGAATAGGGGATGAACGCACACGAAGTTCTCAACTCGGTGCGCTGCGGGCGAGCTTAGTGCCGGGGGAAACCGCCGTGCGGCATATTCCCCAAGGCCGCACATCGGCCCTTTCCAGGCCCTACACTCGAACCCTTTTGCACAGTACGCCTCCACCCGCACACGCAGAGTGAGACTCTGGGGCGAGATCCGGCCGCCTCACGGGACACCGGAGGCGCCCCTTCCACCGCGCGCCGCCGTGACCTCGCACGACGCCCCGACCTCCCGGCCCCGAACCTCCCCCGGACCACCCCTCGAAGCCGCCGCGAAATACTTTCTTCCTTCAACTCCCGTATGACGCACAGCTTTTCGACTTCACCCGGACGGGTGGCGTCGTCCCGCCACGCAGCAGGGCCGCACCCCCTTCAGGAGTGCGGCCCCGGCGTCGGGAAACCAGGTGGCTCAGGCCCCGCCGCCCCGGGCCCGGACGGTGGCGAGCATGTCGCGGTCGGGCTGGAGGGTGAGCGTGGTCATGGGCCGGACCTCGCCGGGGTCGACGTCCAGGTCGTACCGCCGGCCCAGCACGGCGAGGATCAGGACCGCCTCCACGGTGGCGAAGCGCGCGCCGACGCAGACCCGGGGACCGCCGCCGAACGGGAACCAGGCGTACTCGGGGATCGACTCCTCCGCACCCTCCAGCCACCGCTCGGGGCGGAACACCTCGGCGTCCCCGTACCAGCGCGGGTCGCGGTGGACCGCCCACTGGCTGGTCCACACCCGGGTGCCCGGCGCGACGGGCAGCCCGCCGAGGGAGGCGCCCTCCTTGGCGATGCCGGTCAGCAGCCAGAGGATCGGGTAGAGGCGCAGCGTCTCCTGGACCACCGCCTGCGCGTACGGCAGCCGGGCGAAGTCCTCGAAGCCGGGCTCGCGGTCGCCGAGCACCCGGTCCAGCTCCTCGTCGAGCACGGCCCGCACCCGGGGGTTGCGGGCGAGGAGGTACCAGGCCCACACCAGGGTGCTGCTGGTGGTCTCGTGGCCGCCGATGTAGAGCGTGACCGTCTCGTCGCGGATCTCCTCCTCGGAGAGGCGGGCCCCGCTCTCGTCCTGCGCGGTGAGGAGCCGGCTGAGCAGGTCCGGCCGTTCGCCGTCCTCGCGGTGGGCGGCGACGACCCGGCCCACCTCCCGGTCGATGACGGCGGCGGCCTTCTTCACCCGCCGCCGCCCCGGGGTCGGCACCCAGTCGGGCAGGACGGCGCCGATGCCGCTGAACTCGGCCCCGATCTCGCGCTGGGCGATGTCCATGGCCCGCCCGATCGCCTCGACGTCGCCCTCGGCGTCGGTGCCGAAGATGGTGCGGACCGCGATCCGTTGGGTGAGGGCGGCCATCTCGCGCTTGATGTCGATCCGCTGCCCGTCCCGCCAGCCGTCGGCGGTGTCATTCGCGCAGGAGGCCATGGTCGCCGCGTACGACCTGACCTGCTTGGGACGGACCGAGGGCTGGACCAGGGAGCGCTTGCGGCGCCAGTCGCGGCCGCGCGCCACGGTGACCCCGTTGCCGAGGACAGCTCGGAAGGCGACGCCCAGGTCGGGCTGGTCGAAGGTGGACTCCACCTCGCGCAGCAGTTCGCCGACGAGGTCGGGGTCGGCGATGAAGAGGCTGGGCTTGCCGCCGAAGTTCCAGCTCACCACGTCACCGTGGCCGCGCAGCCGCTCGAAGAAGGCGAGCGGGTCCTTGCCGAACTCCGGAAGACTCCCCAGCAGCGGCACCCCCTTGGGCCCCGGCACGACGACCGGCACCTTCCCCTGCCGGTCCTGCTCCCTGGCTCCGGTGTCTGCGGACATCTCGCGCACTCCCCTCCCGGCGGCGCGCCGGCCGGACACCGGCGACTTCGCGCCGCATTCTGCCACGCCCGGCCACGGAGAGATCGACAACAGCCGCTCCGAGCAAGGGAGTTGACCGGAACCGAAAGCGACTGGTCCGGTTCGCCCCCGCTGCGGCCCTCCCCTGCGCCGGCGCCCCTCAGCACGGTGCCGCCGCCCCCCTTGCGGAGGCGGCGGCACACGAGGGGCGCGGAGCGGGGCTCAGCCCACCGAGGAGTACGCGACGACGCCCCGGCGGACCGCGTCGACGGCCTTGCGGGCGCTGCGCGCCACGGTCGAGCCCTCGGGGGCGGCGGCCGCGATCTGGCCGAGCACGTCGATGACCTGCTTGCACCAGCGGACGAAGTCGCCGGCCGGCATCTCCGCCTCGCGCAGCACCGCGTCCAGCCCCTTGCCGGAGGCCCACATGTACGCGGCCCAGGCGAAGCCGAGGTCCGGCTCGCGCTGGCCGACGCCCTCGGTCTGGCTGATGCCGTGCTGCTCCTCCAGGGCGTCGAGCCGGCCCCAGATGCGGACCATCTCGCCGAGCGCCGCCTTGGCCGCGCCGGAGGGCAGCTTCGGCACCACCGCGTCGTCGGCCTGCCGGGCCTCGAAGACCAGGGCGGAGACGCAGGCGGCCAGCTCGGCCGGGCCGAGCCCCTCCCAGACGCCCTCGCGCAGGCACTCGGAGGCGAGCAGGTCCAGCTCGCCGTAGAGCCGGCTCAGTCGCTGCCCGTCCTCGGTGACCTCGTTGCCCCGGAGGTAGCCGAGTTCGGTGAGGAGGTTGACGATGCGGTCGAAGGTGCGGGCGATGGTGTTGGTGCGGCCCTCGATCCGGCGCTCCAGCTGCCGGGTGTCCCGCTTCAGGCGGTGGTAGCGCTCGGCCCACCGTGCGTGGTCCTCGCGCTCGTCGCAGCCGTGGCAGGGGTGGGCGCGGATGGCGGTGCGCAGCCGGGCGATCTCGCGGTCGTCGGCGGCGGCCGAGCGGCCCTTGCGGTGCCGCTTGGGCTCCAGGTGCCCGGCGCGGGTGCGCAGCGCCGAGGCCAGGTCGCGGCGGGACTGCGGCGACCTGGCGTTGAACGACTTGGGGACGCGCATCCGGTCCAGCGCTTCCACGGGGACCGGGAAGTCCATCGCGGCCAGCCGCTTGACCTGCCGCTCGGCGGTGAGCACCAGCGGGCGCGGCCCGTCGTGGTGGTCGAAGCCGCGGTGGCCGTTGCTGCGGCCGGCGGGCAGCCCCGGGTCGAGGACCAGGGCGAGCCCCGCGTACTTGCCGGTGGGGACGTGGATGATGTCGCCGGGCCGGAGCTTCTCCAGCGCCCCGGCCGCCTCGGCGCGGCGCTGGCCTGCGCCCTGCCGGGCCAGCTCCGTCTCGCGGTCCTTCAGCTCCCGGCGCAGCCTGCCGTACTCCTCGAAGTCACCGAGGTGGCAGGTCATCGAGGCGGCGTACCCCTCCAGGCCCTCTTCGTTCCGCTGGACCTGGCGGGAGATGCCGACCACCGAGCGGTCGGCCTGGAACTGGGCGAAGGAGGTCTCCAGCAGCTCGCGCGAGCGGTGCCGCCCGAACTGGTGCACCAGGTTGACCGCCATGTTGTACGACGGCTTGAAGCTGGAGCGGAGCGGATAGGTGCGGGTCCCGGCGAGGCCGGCCAGGTGCTCCGGGTTCATGGCGCGCTGCCACAGGACCACGGCATGGCCCTCGACGTCGATGCCACGGCGCCCGGCACGGCCGGTGAGCTGGGTGTACTCGCCGGGGGTGATGTCGGCGTGCTGCTCGCCGTTCCACTTGACGAGCTTCTCCAGGACGACCGAGCGGGCCGGCATGTTGATGCCGAGGGCGAGGGTCTCGGTGGCGAAGACGGCCTTGACCAGTCCGCGCAGGAACAGCTCCTCGACCACCTCCTTGAAGGTGGGGAGCATCCCCGCGTGGTGGGCGGCGATGCCGCGCTCCAGCCCTTCCAGCCACTCGAAGTAGCCGAGGACGTGCAGGTCCTCGTCGGGGATGGCGGCGGTGCGCTTCTCGACGATCTCGCGGACCGCGGAGCGGGCCGCGTCGTCGTTGAGCCGCAGGCCGGCGTAGAGGCACTGCTGGACGGCGGCCTCGCAGCCGGCCCGGCTGAAGATGAAGGTGATGGCGGGCAGGAGGTTCTCCGCGTCGAGCCGCTCGATCACCTCGGGCCTGCTCGGCGTCCAGGTGCGCGAGCGCTGCCGGCGCTCGCGCTCCCGGTCGGCCTCGCGCATGTTCCGGCCCCGGCGGCGGTCCTTCGGGCCGGTGGGGCGGCTGGACTCCAGCCGGGCCATCCGCAGCAGGTCCGGGTTGACCGCCTTCTTGGCGCCCTCGCCCTCCTCGAAGAGGTCGTACATCCGGCGTCCGGCCAGGACGTGCTGGAAGAGCGGGACCGGGCGGTGCTCGGAGACGATGACGTCGGTGTCACCGCGGACGGTGTCGAGCCAGTCGCCGAACTCCTCGGCGTTGGAGACGGTGGCCGAGAGCGAGACGAGCGTCACCGACGGGGGCAGGTGGATGATCACCTCTTCCCAGACGGCGCCCCGGAACCGGTCGGAGAGGTAGTGCACCTCGTCCATGACCACGTACCCGAGGCCCGTGAGGGTCTGCGAGCCCGCGTACAGCATGTTCCGCAGGACCTCGGTGGTCATGACCACGACGGGGGCGTCCGGGTTGACGCTGTTGTCACCGGTGAGCAGGCCGACCTTGTCCGCGCCGTACCGCTTGGCGAGGTCGGCGTACTTCTGGTTGGAGAGCGCCTTGATCGGGGTGGTGTAGAAGCACTTCTTGGACTGGCCGAGTGCCAGGTGGACGGCGAACTCGCCGACGATCGTCTTGCCGGAACCGGTGGGCGCGGCCACCAGGACGCCCTTGCCCTCCTCCAGGGAGCGGCAGGCGTCGAGCTGGAAAGGGTCGAGGCCGAAGTCGTACATCTCGCGGAAGGAGGCGAGCGCGGTCGCCTCCTCGACGGCGCGCTGCCGCGCCGCCGCGTACCGCTCGGCCGGGGAGAGGTCCTCTGTCATCGTGATCCGAGCCTACCCGCCACCTCCGACAGCAGACGATCGATAATCACCACCCGTCCGGCCGCGGCCCCCGCCTCAGGGCGCGAGCATCCGGACGGCCTCCGGGACACAGCGGGCGGTGAGCGGCAGGGCGCCCAGCGGCTCCCCGTCGGCGTACCCCGTGATGTCCGGCGCCTCGACGGTGACCGAGCGGGCGCGGTGGACGGTGACGGCGGGGTGGCTCAGATGGGTGCCCTTGTAGACCTTGGGGAAGACCCGCACCAGCTCGGCGCGGCTCACCTCGCCCACCACCACCACGTCGAAGAGCCCGTCGTCGAGCCGTGCCCCGGCACACATCCGGAGGCCGCCGCCGTACGAGGTGCCGTTGCCGACGGCCACCAGGGTGGCGTCGAGGTCGAGGACGGGCCCGTCGTCCAGGGCCAGCTTGAACGGGACGGGCCGGAAGGCGGCCAGCTCGGTGAGGATCGCGAGGTCGTACTTGAAGCGGCCGGCCGGCAGCCGCATCCGGTTGCCGCGGTCGTTGACCCGGGAGTCGAAGCCGGCGGCGAGGACCGTGCCGAACCAGCGGTCGCCCACCTGGCCGAGGTCGAGGGGGCGCGGGCCCGGCCCCTCCAGGGTGCGCACCGCGAGCCGGGCGGCGGCCTCGGGGTCGCGGACCGGGAGGCCCAGGGTGCGGGCGAAGTCGTTGCCGGTGCCGACGGCGACCAGGCCGAGCGGGGTGCCGGTTTCGGCCAGTGCCTGGAGCGCGAGCCCGGCGAGCCCGTCGCCGCCGACCGCCAGTACCGCGGCGGGCCGGGAGGCGAGGGCCTCACGGAGCCGGCCGGCCGCGTCCTCGGCGTCAGTGCCGAGGACGGTCCTGACCCGGTAGCCGGCGTCCCGCAGCACCCGGGAGGCGGGCAGGGCCGCCCGGGCGCCACGTCCGCGTCCCGCCGTGGGGTTGACGAAGAGGATGATCTCGCTGGTCACGGCGGGACCCTACAGGTCAGGTCGCGTCGTCGTAACCGCCGAGTTCCTTGCGGCCGTCGCCTCGTCCCAGTTCGCCGCGGTTCGTCTGCTCGGGCAGGACCGGCGGGGCGCCGACCGGTTCGATGGCGTCGACCGGCTCGGGGGTGAGGTCGATCTCGGACGCCTCGTCGTCGTCGAGTTCCGCGTCGGGGTTGCCACGCGCGCGCCTGCGGTCGTTGAGGATGCAGATGCCGAGGGCGAGGAAGTACAGCAGGCAGATGGGCGCGGCCAGCATCAGCATGCTGGACGGGTCACCGGTGGGGGTGGCGACGGCGGCGAAGATGGTGATGCCGAGGACCATCCCGCGCCACCAGGAGCCGAGGCGCTTGGCGGAGAGCACGCCGGTGATGTTGAGGAGGACGAGGACCAGCGGCAGCTCGAAGGCGAGGCCGAAGACGATCACCATCCTCATCACCAGGTCGAGGTAGTCGTCGACCGGGAGGAGGTTGAGGACGTTGTCGGGGGTGAAGTCGAGGAGGATCGTCGCCGTCTGCGGCAGCACCGTGTAGGCGAGGAAGGCACCGCCGACGAAGAGCGGGACGCCGATGCCGACGAACGACAGGGCGTACTTCTTCTCGTTGCTGTGCAGGCCCGGGGCGAGGAAGGCCCAGAGCTGGAAGAGCCAGAAGGGGCTGGCGATGACCACGCCGGCGACCAGGGAGACCTTCAGGGCGATCGTGAAGGGCGCGACGAGACCGTTGAAGGTCATGTCGGCGCACGGATTGCCGTTGTCCTGCGTCGGCGATCCGTCGAGGCAGCCCACCGACTCCTGGACCGGCCTCAGCAGGAACTCGATCAGTTCGGTGTAGAAGAACGCGGCGGCGATCGTGATGACGACGATCGCCAGGACGGACTTCAGCAGACGGTTACGCAGCTCGCGCAGGTGTTCGGCGAGGGGCATCCGCCCCTCGGTGTCCTTCTCCTGCTTCGGCTTGCGGGCAGACCCGAGCAACCCACGTCCCTCGTCTCGTTACGAACAGGCGGACCCGGCGGCCCGCCGTGGTGATGGCGTCAGCTCTGCGGGGTGCGGTTCTGCTCGTTGACCGGGCGGGAGCTGGAGACGTCGCCCGGCGCGGCCTGGATGGTGCGGGCCGTCGTCGACTGCGGGGTCTGGGCGTCCGGGGCGGCTGCCTCGGCCTGGCCCTCCTGGGAGCCGTCCTTCTTCATCGCCTTGGCCTCGCTCTTGAGGATGCGGGCGGACTTGCCGAGGGAACGCGCCATGTCGGGAAGCTTCTTGGCTCCGAAGAGAAGCAGGATGACGACGACGATCAGGAGGATCTCTAGGGGCTTCAGGTTGCCGATCATTGCGATTCCTTCTCACCGAGGCGGCTGGGGGGTGGAGCTGCCGCACACGGCTGGACGGGGTCCGGCCGTCGCGCGCAGCGATCGTAACCCGCGTGGGTAAACGCGGGGCAATGCCCGTGCAGACACCAGGTCGCGGCCGGGTGCCTCGGGCCCGGCCGCCGCCGTCTCAGCGTACTCCTTGCCCGTTTGCGGGAGCAGGGGGCGTTGGGGTACGGGAAACGCCTGCTCAGCGGGGTGGGGGCAGGCGGGTGGCGGCCCGCTCCAGCTCCTCGGCGGCCGTGTTGATGCGCGAGGAGGTCTCCGCGACCTGCCGGGCGAGCCGTCGCACCTCCAGGAAGACGCGTACCGCGAGCACCCCGAGGACCGCGAGCCCGGCGAACCCGAGCACCACCGCCACCATCGGCCAGACCATGTCCGTCATCCCCGTGTCAGTTCCTCACCGGTGTCTGCGGCTGCGGCGCCCCGGCGGCCAGCCGCAGCGTCCGTACGCCGCCCCGGGTCAGCAGTTCCACGATCCGCTCCCCCGCCGGCTTACGGACGGCGCTGTCGCAGGCCGGGCAGGTGAAGGAGTAGAAGGTGGTGCGGCGGCTGCCGCCGATGGCCAGCCGCAGCGCGCCGGCGGCCAGCTCGAAGCGCGAGCGGCAGTCCGGGCAGGCGGCCTTGAAGAGGACCCCGCTCACGGCTGGGCCTCGTAGGCGGCCAGCGCGTCGCGGGCGGCCGCGCGGGCGCTGTCGGCGAGCCCGGCCGGGGCGGTGATCCGCCCGTCGCGGCCGAGCCGCAGGGCGAGGCGGCGCAGCGAGGCGGGGTCGGGGGTGCGCAGGGTGATGCGCAGGCCGCCGTCCGGTAGTTCCTCGGCGCTGTCGTGCGGGTAGTACTCGGCGACCCAGCGGCCGCCCGGGCCGACCTCGATGACCACCTCGGGGTCGTCGGCGGAGGGCTGGACCAGACCGGCGGAGAGGTCGCGGACCTCGATCTCGGGCGGGGCGGAGACCTCGTCGAGGACGCGGATCTCGGCGACCCGGTCGAGGCGGAAGGTGCGCCGGTCCTCGGAGAGGCGGCACCAGGCTTCCATGTAGGTGTGGCCGACGGTGAAGAGGCGGATCGGGTCGACCTCGCGCTCGGTCAGCTCGTCGCGGGCGGGCGAGTAGTACCGCAGCCACAGGCGGCGCCGTTCGGAGATGGCCCGGTCCACGTCGGCGAAGACGCCGCCCTCGGCCTCGAAGGTGACCGAGAGGCGGGAGCTGGAGGCGGCGGCCTCGCCGGCGGCGGCCTCCAGCTTGGCGGTCACCCGCAGCAGGGCCTGCCGGTCGCCCTCGCGCAGGCCCGGCAGGGTGGAGACGGCGCGCGCGGCCACCAGAAGGGCGGTGGCCTCGTCGGCGGCGAGCCGCAGGGGGGCCGCCACGTCGTCGGGGTTGTGCCACCAGATGCGGTCGCCGTCGGTGTCGATGTCCAGCAGGTCGCCGCCGCGGAAGCTGGTGCCGCACAGCGGCAGCACGTCGAGGTCGGAGATCAGCTCCGCCTCGCTGACGCCGAAGGCCCGCGCCACGTCGGCGACGTGGGCGCCGGGGCGCTCGCGCAGGTAGGTGACGAGCGACAGCATCCGCCGCGTCCGGTCGATGGCATTGGCCTGGGCCGCCATGGTTACTCCCTCAGTCCTTCGCCACGGCACGGAGCCGGTCGATCACGTCGGCCCGCAGTTCGGCCGGTTCCTGCACCACCACGTCGGGTCCGTACTCGACGAGCGAGGCGTCGAGCCCGTGGCCGTACGGGATCTCCAGCTCGTCCCAGCCCTCGCCGAGGGGCCGCACCGAGCGGGCCTTGGCGCGCAGCGGGTACCCGGCGCCGGAGCGCAGCCGGATGACGGCGGTGCCCTCGGCGCTCTCCCCGGCCCAGCTCGCCACGGTCTCGCGGACGGTGACGACGTCGGGCACGTCGGCGGTGAAGCCGCCGGAGCGGGTGCGGACCTTGCCGGTGATGCGGGAGAGGCGGAAGACGCGCTCGGCGCCGCGGTCCCGGTCGAAGCCGGCCAGGTACCAGTGGCCGCGCCAGCACTCCAGCGCCCAGGGCTCGACCTGGCGGGGGGCGGGCTGCACCGCGTTGGCCTTGCGGTAGTCGAAGACGACCGGGCGGCGGTCGCGGCAGGCCAGCATCAGCGGTTCGAAGGCGGACTCGTGGACCGGGATGTGCGGTTCGAGGGCGGAGTTCCCGGCGAAGGGGTCGGCGTCGTCGGGCAGCCCGGCCGCGCGCAGCTTGTGCAGCGCGCCGCTGGCGGCGCCCGCCAGCCGGGCCTGCTGCCAGACCCTGGCGGCGAGGCCGAGGGCTGCGGCCTCCTCGGCGTCGAGGGTGAGCGGCGGGAGGCGGTTGGAGTCGCGGCGGGCGTGGTAGCCGACCTCACCGTCGATGTTGTCGACGGTCTCGATGACAAGGCCCAGCTCGCGCAGGTCGTCCTTGTCCCGCTCGAACATGCGGTTGAAGGCGTCGTCGTTGCCCGCCTCGAGGTAAGCCTCGATGGAGCCCCGGAGCTCTCGTTTGGACAACGGGCGCCGGGTCCCGAGCAGACACAGTGCCAGGTTCATCAGCCGCTCGGCCTTGGCAATCGCCATCGACGCCCTTTCTGGTGGTCCTTCGACGGACGACCGTACCGCCCCGGGGTGTCGCGGCAAAAGCGGAGGGCCCATGCCTGACGGCATGGGCCCTGGAGTTGACCGCTTGGGATCAGACCGCGACCAGGTCGCAGACGAAGATCAGCGTCTCGCCGGGGGCGATCCGCCCGCCGCCCGCGCCACGGTCGCCGTAGGCGAGGTGCGCGGGGATGGTCAGCTGGCGGCGGCCGCCGACCTTCATGCCCTGGACTCCCTGGTCCCAGCCGGCGATGACCTGTCCGGCGCCGAGCTGGAAGCCGAGCGGCGTGCCGCGGTTCCAGCTCGCGTCGAACTCCTCACCGGTGGAGAAGGCCACGCCCACGTAGTGGACCTGGACGGTGTCGCCGGCCTTGGCGACCGGGCCGTCGCCCTCCCAGATGTCCTTGATCTCCAGGTCCGCCGGGGGCTCGCCACCGGGGAAGTCGACCTCGGGCTTGTCGATGCTCACGTAAGGCTCCTGCTTCTGTACTTTCGGGCAACCGGGACAGTCTGCCACCGTGGGGCGGGCGGCACGCACACCCCCCGCCCCGGGTCAGGCTCACATCGCGGCGAGCACGTCCACGACGAAGACCATGGTCGAGTTGGCGGGCAGGTCCTCGCCCTTGTCCTGGTCCTTGTAGCCCTGCTCCGGCGGGATCACCAGCATCACGCGGTCGCCGACGTGGGTGCCGACGAGGCCCTTGTCCCAGCCCTCGACGACCTGGCCGACGCCGATCTGGGTGGCGAAGGGCGAGCCGGTGTTCCAGGAGGAGTCGAAGAGCTTGGCCTTGGCCTTGCCCTCGTTCGGCTTCCAGGCCGCGCCGCTGTACTGCATGTACACCGTCTGGCCCTTCTTGATCTCCTCGCCGTCACCCTTGATCAGGGTCTTGCTGGTCAGCTTCTTCGGCGGGTCGTTCTTCGGCACCGAGATGGTGGCCGGCTCCGGCTTGTCGGCCTTGACCTGGGGCAGGTCGGAGGGGATCTCCGCCTGCTCGCCCTCGGCCATGTTCGGCACGACGTCCTTGATGTCCAGGGCGAAGACCAGGGTGTCCTTGCCCGTGACACCCAGCTGCTGCTGGCCGGCCTCGCCGAAGGCGGCGGCCGGCGGCGCGACGACCAGGACGCGGCTGCCGACCTTCTGGCCGAGCACCGACTGGCTGAACGCCGGGATGATCGTCTCCGCGCCCGCGGTGATCATCTGGGGCGCGCCACCCTTGTCGTAGCTGGAGCCGAGGTCCTTGCCGCCCTTCCAGACCTTGCCGGTGAAGTTGGCCATCACCAGGTCGTCCTTCTTGACCTCGGGCCCGTCACCGGCGGAGAGGGAGTGGACCACGAACTTGTCGCTCGGGTCGCCCTTGGGGAGCTTGATGGTGGCCTTCTTGCCCGGCTCGCCGGAGACCTCCGGCATGGGGTCGGCCGAGTCGACCGGCTTGGGGGCCTTGGGGGCCGCCGCGGGCTTCTCGGAGGCCGCCGCGTCGTCCTTCTTCTCGGCCTCCTCACCCCCGCAGGCGGTCAGCAGCAGAGCCGGAACGATGAACAAGGCGGCAAATCGGCGTCGCACAGAGGACCTCGGGGGGTTGGCGGATACGGGAAACGTCGGTCCCGCCACTCTACGGCCCAGTCGCCCCACTGCTCCCGTACGGCATGGAACGGGCCCCCCGTCACACGGACGAGGGGCCCTGGTCACCGCCGGTCCACGGCGGGGAGGAGCGGTGTGTCACATTCCGGCGCGATCACATGCCGGCGATGAGCTTCTCCACCCGGTCGTCCACCGACCGGAAGGGGTCCTTGCACAGCACGGTCCGCTGCGCCTGGTCGTTGAGCTTGAGGTGGACCCAGTCGACGGTGAAGTCACGGCGCTGCTCCTGCGCCCTGCGGATGAAGTCGCCGCGCAGCCGGGCCCGGGTGGTCTGCGGCGGGACGGACTTGCCTTCGAAGATCTTCAGGTCGTTGCAGATCCGGGCGGCCTGGCCGTTCTTCTCCAGGAGGTAGTAGAGCCCGCGCCTGCGGTGGATGTCGTGATAGGCGAGGTCTATCTGGGCGACCCGGGGGTGGGACATGGTCATGTTGTGCTTGGCCCGGTACCGCTCCAGGAGCTTGTACTTCATGACCCAGTCGATCTCGGTGGCGACCCGGTCGAGGTCCTCCTCCTCGATCGCGTCGAGGGTGCGGCCCCAGAGCTCCAGGACCTGCTCGACGGTGCCGGTGCGGATGCCCCGGCGGTCGACGAAGTCGACGGCCTTCTCGTAGTACTCCCGCTGGACCTCCAGGGCGGAGGCCTCGCGGCCGCTGGCCAGGCGGACCTTGCGGCGGCCGGTGATGTCGTGGCTGACCTCGCGGATGGCCCGGATCGGGTTCTCCAGGGTGAGGTCGCGCATCACCGTGCCGGCCTCGATCATGCGGAGCACCAGGTCGGTGGCGCCGACCTTGAGGAGCATGGTGGTCTCGGACATGTTCGAGTCGCCGACGATGACGTGCAGGCGGCGGTAGCGCTCGGCGTCGGCGTGCGGTTCGTCGCGGGTGTTGATGATCGGGCGGGAGCGGGTCGTCGCGGAGCTGACGCCCTCCCAGATGTGCTCGGCACGCTGGCTGACGCAGTACACCGCGCCCCGGGGGGTCTGGAGCACCTTGCCGGCCCCGCAGAGGAGCTGCCGGGTCACGAGGAAGGGGATGAGGATGTCCGCGAGGCGGGAGAACTCGCCGTGCCGGGCCACGAGGTAGTTCTCGTGGCAGCCGTAGGAGTTCCCCGCGGAGTCGGTGTTGTTCTTGAAGAGATAGACGTCGCCCGCGATTCCCTCCTCGTGCAGGCGGCGTTCGGCGTCGACGAGCAGCCCTTCGAGGATGCGTTCCCCGGACTTGTCGTGGGTCACCAGTTCGGTGACGTTGTCGCATTCCGGTGTGGCGTATTCCGGATGCGAACCCACATCGAGATACAGGCGGGCGCCGTTCCGCAGAAACACATTGCTGCTGCGGCCCCATGACACAACGCGGCGGAAGAGGTAGCGCGCCACCTCGTCAGGCGACAGACGGCGCTGTCCCCTGAACGTGCACGTGACGCCGTACTCGTTCTCCAGCCCGAAAATGCGGCGGTCCATGACTGAACATTACGCCTGATGCCCCGCACTGAAACCGGGTTCGACGGCCCCGTTTCGATCATTTTCCGAAGAGACCACCGGATCGCCGCCCCGGCCCCGCCCGTTCAGCACCCGCGTGGTGGCCAGCAGCACCAGCAGGGCGGCCACTCCCCCGGCCCCGGCGACCCAGAACCCGGGGGCGGTGCCGCCCCACTCGACGGCCGGCCCCGCGGCCCCCGTCCCCAGCGCCGCACCGACGCCGAAGACGGTGACGAGCCAGGAGAACGCCTCGGTCACCGTTCCCCGGGGCGCGTGCCGGTCCACCACCACGAAGGCGCAGGCGAGCGCGGGCGCCAGGAAGAGACCGGAGACCACGGCGAGGCCGGTCATCGCGGCGACCCCGGGGGTGAGCGCCAGCGGCAGGTAGCCGAGGGCCAGCAGCCCCACCAGGAGGCGCAGCCGCCGCTCGGGCTCCCCCGCCCACTGCCGGGCGCCGTAGACCGCGCCGCCGACCAGGGCGCCGAGGCCGAGCGCGGCCATCAGCCAGCCGTAGACCGACTCCCGGCCGTGGTCGTCGGCGTAGGCGACGGCGGCCACGGTGATCGAGCCGAGGGCGACGCCGACGAAGAGGAAGGAGCCGAGCAGCGCCAGCAGTCCGGGCGAGCGGAGCGCCCCGAGCCAGTGCGCCTCGCGCGGGGCGGAGCGCCAGCGCCGGGAGGGCGCGGAGACGACCACGGAGAGCGCGCCGAGCACCCCGAGGACGTTGATCACCAGGAGCGCCGCGCCCGGCGACCACCAGGCGACGAAGAGCGTCACCAGCAGCGGCCCGGCCGTGAACATGACCTCCTGCGCCACCGCGTCCAGCGCGTACGCCGCGTGCACCCGGTCCGCACGCCCGAGCACGCTCGGCCACAGGGCCCGCAGCCCGCCTTCCAGCGGCGGGGTGCAGATTCCGGCCATCACCACGGCCGCGTAGGCGGGCGGCAGCGGGTCGGTGCCGACGACGGCCAGCGCCACCATGCCGACGCCGGACAGCACGGCGGCCGGGAGCATGACGCGCGGCTGCCCGTACAGGTCGACGGCGCGGCCCAGCAGCGGCTGGCCCACGGCGGTGGCCAGCCCGTAGACCGCCGCGAGGGCGCCGGCCAGCGCGTAACCCCCGCCCTCCGAGCGGACGAAGAGCACGATCGCGATGTGCCCGGTCGCGCTGGGGAGGCGGCCGACCAGCGTGCCGCAGAGCAGCCGCGCCGCGTGCCGCGAGCGCAGCAGTTCCCCGTATCCCGCCGCCATCGGCAGCCCCTCACCTCAAGTGTTACGTATAACGTCGGCGTCATACGTACCATGTGCGGGCAGCCGGGGTCCAGGTGACGCAGGGACGAGGGGACGGTCCCGGCCGACGCCCGCCGGGGCGCGCGGGTCCGCCGCCGGCCGCCGCCCACCGGTCGCACCCCGTTCCGCCCTCCGGAGAGGACCCCGCCGCTTTGTCCGCCGCTTCCCGGCCCACCAGCAAGGACGTCGCCCGCGCCGCCGGGGTCTCGCAGGCCGCCGTCTCCCTGGTCCTCGGCGGCAAATGGCCGGGCCGGGTCTCGGCGGCCACCGCCGAGCGCGTCCGGGAGGCGGCCCGGTCCCTCGGCTACCGGCCGAATCTCGCCGCCCGCGACCTCCGGACCGGGCGGACCCGCACAGCCCTGCTGGTGGTGCCCGCGCTCACCAACGAGTTCTTCGCCCGGGTCCACGCGGGCGCCGCCTCCGTCGCCGCCGCGCACGGCTTCGGCGTCCTCCTCTACCCCTCGCCGGAGGGCACCGGACCGGCCACCGACCCGTTCGCCTCCGCGCCGGCCGCCCTCGACGGCGTCCTCGCCTCGTCGATGGCGGCCCAGGCGCTCAGCGGGATCGGGGCGGGCGCCCTGCCGCTGGTGATGCTCGACAGCGACCCGGCGACGGGGCCGGGCACCGCCACCGTCAACCTCGCCATCGCCGACGGTATGCGCCAGGCCGCCGGGCACCTGCTGGAGCTCGGCCACCGCGACCTCGTCCACCTCGCCGCCGACGTGGACTCCTGGACCTTCGAGATCCGCGCGGCCGCCCTCGCCGCCTCGGTGGCCGGGGTTCCCGGGGCCCGGCTCCGCACGCACCGGTGCGCGCTCGGCGTGACCGAGGCACAGGCCGCGGTGACCGCCCTGCTCACCGCCCCCGGGGAGCGCCCGACCGCCCTGGTCTGCGACGACGACCTGCTGGCCGCGGGGGCCTGCAAGGCGGCCCGGCGGCTGGGGGTGCGGGTCCCCGGGGAGCTGTCCGTCACCGGGTTCGACGACCTGACCCTGGCCACGGCCGTCGAGCCGGAACTGACCACGGTCACCCTGCCGGCCGAGGAGTTCGGCGCACGCGGGATGGCCGCACTGCTCACCGCGGTGGACGGCGGCACCCCGGCCGACGAGGAACTCCCCGTCACCCTCACCGTCCGCGGCTCCACCGGCCCGGCGCCCGCCCGGACATGACGGTGGCCCGCACCCGGCCCCGGTGAGGGCGGGTGCGGGCCACCGCTGGGTTCAGCTCTGCGAACCGGAGCCCGACGGGCCGTCGTCGCCCGGCAGGTCGGGGAGGTCCAGCTCCTCGTCCTCGTCCGCCGCCGAGGAGGCGGAGGCCGGGGAAGAGGTACCCGAGCCCTCCTCCAGGAGGCGGGCGAGGCGGGTGCCGACGATCCGCTTGAACTTGCGCCGCTGCGGCCTGGTGCGGTCGAGCACCGCGACCTCCAGCCGCTCGGCGGGGATCTCGCGCTCGCTGCCGTTGGTGTCGCGGGAGAGGGCGCTGACCGCCAGGCGCAGGGCCTGGGCGAGCGTCATCGTGTCCTCGTGGCGCTGGTCCAGGTAGGAGCTGATCTGCTCGGCGTTGCCGCCGACCGCGACCGAGCCGTGCTCGTCGACGATGGAGCCGTCGTGCGGCAGGCGGTAGATCTGGTCGCCCGAGGCGTCCTCGCCGACCTCGGCGACGACCAGCTCCACCTCGTACGGCTTCTCGCCGTTGCTGGAGAAGATGGTGCCGAGCGTCTGCGCGTACACATTGGCCAGGCCGCGCGCCGTCACGTCGTCGCGGTCGTAGGTGTATCCGCGCAGATCGGCGTAGCGCACGCCGCCGATCCGGAGATTCTCGTATTCGTTGTACTTACCGGCGGCGGCGAATCCGATCCGGTCGTAGATCTCGCTGAACTTGTGCAGTGCGCGGGACGGATTCTCACCGACGAACACAATGCCGTCGGTGTACTGGAGCACCACGAGGCTCCGTCCGCGGGCGATGCCCTTGCGGGCGTATTCCGCCCGGTCGGCCATGGCCTGCTGTGGTGAGACATAGAACGGCGTCGACACCGGCTATCCGTCCCTTTCTGTCGGTGACCCAAACAATCCAGGCGGCACGAGCCGCGCCCTACAGCAGTGCCGCACGCGGCCCGTCCGGCTCCTCCATGCGCCGCTCCAGCACTGCCCGCGCGACGTCGGAGATCTGCTCCTCCGTCAGCCGCCGGAAGCCGTCGTCGGTGATGACGGTGACGATCGGGTAGATCCGCCGGGCGACGTCGGGGCCGCCGGTCGCCGAGTCGTCGTCCGCGGCGTCGTAGAGCGCCTGGACGACCAGCGTGGTGGCCTGCTCCTCCGTCAGGTCGTCGCGGTAGAGCTTCTTCATGGACCCGCGGGCGAAGGTCGAGCCGGAGCCCGTCGCCGCGTACCCGTGCTCCTCGGAGCGGCCGCCGGTGACGTCGTAGGAGAAGATGCGGCCGCGCTCGCGGTCCACGTCGTACCCGACGAAGAGGGGGACCACGGCGAGGCCCTGCATGGCCATGCCGAGGTTGGAGCGGATCATCGTCGACAGGCGGTTGGCCTTGCCCTCCAGGGAGAGCGCGGCGCCTTCGACCTTCTCGAAGTGCTCCAGCTCCAGCTGGAAGAGCTTGACCATCTCCACCGCGAGACCGGCGGTCCCGGCGATGCCCACGGCCGAGTGCTCGTCGGCCGGGAAGACCTTCTCGATGTCGCGCTGGGCGATGACGTTCCCCATCGTGGCGCGCCGGTCGCCGGCGAGGACGACCCCGCCGGGGAAGGTGCTCGCGACGATGGTGGTGCCGTGCGGGGCCTGGACCACGCCCTGGACGGGCGGGAGCTGGCGGTTGCCCGGCAGCATCTCGGGCTGATGCTCCGACAGGAAGTCCACGAACGACGAGGACCCGGGCGTCAGGAAGGCAGCCGGCAGACGCCCGGTGCTACGAGTGATGGCTTCCACACGTTTCCTTCCGGATAGGCGGCGGCCTGACCCGAGCGCCGGGCGGTGCCCGACGTGCCGGTGGCCGAATAGCAGGTGAAGCACGTTACGCCAGGGACCCTACCCGCCCGGGGGCGGTGATCCACCTGGGATACGGGAGAAGACGGACAGCTCACGGGAGCCGCCGGTACGCAGCGGCGGGCGGCGTCCTGGACGCCGCCCGCGCGCCGGTGGAGGCCGAGGCCCCCGAGGGGGCTACTCGCCGCCCTTCTGGACGAATCCGCGGACGAAGTCCTCGGCGTTCTCCTCCAGGACGTCGTCGATCTCGTCGAGCACGGAGTCGACGTCGTCGCTCAGCGCCTCCTGGCGCTCCTTGAGCTCCTCCGAGACCGTTGCGTCCTCGGTCTGCTCCTCGGTCGTTTCCGCCGGACGATTCGCCTTCTGCTGTCCGCCGTCGCTGTCCTTGGCCGCCATCCGTACCTCACCCCGCTCGGTTCGATGTACTCGATGTACTTGATCAGACCCTACAAGTCGGGCCCTGATCCGGCGCGTCCTTAAAGTCCGGCCGGCCCGGGGCCCGCGGGCCCCGGATGGATCATTCCCGGTCGGCGGCGGTTTCAGCCGCCCGAGAGGGCCTGAACAAGTTCCTGTGCGGTACGGCACCGGTCCAGGAGCTGCCCGACGTGCTCCCGGGTGCCGCGCAGCGGCTCCAGGGTGGGCACCCGCTGGAGCGAGTCGCGTCCCGGCAGGTCGAAGATGACCGAGTCCCAGGAGGCCGCCGCCACGTCGTCCGCGTACTGCTCCAGGCAGCGGCCGCGGAAGTAGGCGCGGGTGTCCTCCGGAGGCTTGATCTGGGCCTCGGTGACGTCCCGCTCGTCCAGCAGCCGCTGCATCCGTCCGCGCGCGACGAGACGGTTGTACAGCCCCTTGTCCTGGCGCACGTCCGCGTACTGGAGGTCGACCAGGTGGAGCCGGGGCGCGTCCCACTCCAGCTGGTCGCGGCGCCGGTACCCCTCCATGAGCTGGCGCTTGGCCACCCAGTCGAGCTGGTCGGCGAGGCTCATCGGGTCGCTCTCCAGCTTGCCGAGGACGTCCTCCCAGCGGGCCAGCACGTCCCGGGTCTGCTCGTCGGCGTCGGCGCCGTACCGCTCCTCGACGTACTTGCGGGCCAGCTCGAAGTACTCCATCTGGAGCTGGACGGCGGTGAGGGTACGGCCGCTGCGCAGCGTGACGAGCTGCTGGAGGGAGGGGTCGTGGGAGACCTTGTGCAGGGTGCGGACCGGCTGGTCGACGGCGAGGTCCACGGCGATGAAGCCGTCCTCGATCATCGAGAGGACCAGCGCGGTGGTACCGAGCTTGAGGTAGGTGGAGATCTCCGAGAGGTTGGCGTCGCCGATGATCACATGGAGGCGGCGCCAGCGCTCGGCGTCGGCGTGCGGCTCGTCCCGGGTGTTGATGATGGGCCGCTTGAGTGTCGTCTCCAGGCCGACCTCGACCTCGAAGTAGTCGGCGCGCTGGCTGAGCTGGAAGCCGTGGTCCGAGCCGTCCTGGCCGAGCCCGACGCGGCCGGCGCCGGTGACGACCTGGCGCGAGACGAAGAAGGGTGTCAGGTGGCGCACGATGTCCGCGAAGGGGGTGTCCCGCTTCATCAGGTAGTTCTCGTGCGTGCCGTACGAGGCGCCCTTGTTGTCGGTGTTGTTCTTGTACAGGTGGATGGGCTGGGCGCCCGGCAGGCCGGCGGCCCGCTCGGCGGCCTCGGCCATGATGCGTTCGCCGGCCTTGTCCCACAGGACGGCGTCGCGCGGGTTGGTCAGCTCGGGCGAGCTGTACTCGGGGTGCGCGTGGTCGACGTAGAGCCGTGCGCCGTTGGTGAGGATGACGTTGGCCAGGCCGATGTCCTCGTCGGTGAGCTGGCTGGCGTCGGCGTTGTCCCGGGCGAGGTCGAAGCCTCGCGCGTCGCGCAGCGGGTTCTCCTCCTCGAAGTCCCAGCGGGCGCGGCGCGCCCGGTGCATCGCCGCCGCGTAGGCGTTGACGATCTGGGACGAGGTGAGCATGGCATTGGCGTTGGGATGGCCGGGGACGGAGATCCCGTACTCCGTCTCGATGCCCATTACTCGCCGTACGGTCATGCGGCCCTCCTTGCCCTGCGGCGCCCCCGGGCGGGGGCGGCGCTCAAGTTCCGCGGGTGCTCGCGGGTGCGCGTGCGGTGCCGTCCCCGCGCCGCGCGACCTCGGTGGTACCGACGAGCCTAGGGGGTGTCTTCGACGTCCCGTGCGGTGTCCGCGGTGTCCGGTGCGTGCTCTCGCCTCGCCGGGCGGAAGCTCTCGTACTGGGCGTACTCGGGCTTTCGCCCGGTGGGGCGAGAGTGCGTGCCGGGCGCCGTGGGCGCCGTGCGGGACTTCGAAGACATCCCCTGGAACGTCTTTGCGCTGGTGGGGAGTGATTGCGGGGTTTGCTCGGGGTGTGCCGCGGTGGCGGCGGGGAAAGCAGGCGGCTGCGGACGCCCGGATGGACGTCCGCAGCCGGCCCGTGGTGCTGAAGGAGCCTTGCAGGTACTGCCTTACAGGTACTGACCGGTGTTGGCCACCGTGTCGATGGAGCGCCCGGTGTCCGCGCCCTGCTTGCCGGTGACGAGCGTGCGGATGTAGACGATCCGCTCGCCCTTCTTGCCGGAGATGCGGGCCCAGTCGTCCGGGTTGGTGGTGTTCGGCAGGTCCTCGTTCTCCTTGAACTCGTCCACGCAAGCCTGGATGAGGTGGGAGACGCGCAGGCCCTTCTGCTGCTGTTCGAGGAAGGCCTTGATGGCCATCTTCTTGGCGCGGCCGACGATGTTCTCGATCATGGCGCCGGAGTTGAAGTCCTTGAAGTAGAGGACTTCCTTGTCGCCGTTGGCGTACGTGACTTCGAGGAAGCGGTTCTCCTCGGACTCGGCGTACATCTGCTCGACCACGGTCTGGATCATGCCGTGGACGGTGGCGTCCCGGTCGCTGCCGTGCTCGGCGAGGTCGTCGGTGTGCAGCGGCAGGCTGGACTTGAGGTACTTGGCGAAGATGTCCTTGGCGGCCTCGGCGTCCGGACGCTCGATCTTGATCTTCACATCGAGGCGGCCGGGGCGCAGGATCGCCGGGTCGATCATGTCCTCGCGGTTGGAGGCGCCGATGACGATGACGTTCTCCAGGCCCTCGACGCCGTCGATCTCGGCGAGGAGCTGGGGGACGATGGTGTTCTCGACATCGGAGCTGACGCCGGAGCCGCGGGTGCGGAAGAGCGATTCCATCTCGTCGAAGAAGACGATGACGGGAGTGCCTTCGCTGGCCTTCTCACGGGCCCGCTGGAAGACCAGGCGGATGTGCCGCTCGGTCTCACCGACGTACTTGTTGAGGAGTTCGGGGCCCTTGATGTTGAGGAAGAAGCTCTTCCCCGCGGGCTGCCCGGTCGCCTCCGCCACCTTCTTGGCGAGGGAGTTGGCCACGGCCTTGGCGATGAGCGTCTTGCCGCAGCCGGGCGGGCCGTAGAGCAGGACGCCCTTGGGCGGGCGCAGCTCGTGCTCCTTGAAGAGGTCCGGGTAGAGGTACGGCAGCTCGACCGCGTCCTGGATCGTCTCGATCTGGCTGCCGAGACCGCCGATCCGGGTGTAGTCGATGTCCGGGACCTCTTCGAGGACCAGCTCCTCGACCTCGCTCTTGGGGATGACCTCGTAGACGTATCCCGAGCGGGGTTCGAGCAGGAGGGCGTCGCCCGGGCGGATGGTGACGCCCAGGAGCGGTTCGGCGAGCCGGACCACGCGCTCCTCGTCGGTGTGGCCGAGAACCAGGGCGCGGTCGCCGTCCTCCAGGATCTCCTTGAGGGTGACGATCTCGCCGACGCTCTCGAAGGTCATGGCCTCGACCACGTTGAGCGCCTCGTTGAGCATCACTTCCTGGCCGCGGCGCAACTCTTCGAGTTCGACGCCGGGGCTGACGTTGACCCGGAGTTTGCGGCCGCCGGTGAAGATGTCTGCGGTGCCGTCCTCATTCGCCGTGAGGAAGACACCGAAGCCGGCCGGCGGCTGTGCGAGCCGGTCGACTTCTTCCTTGAGGGCCACGATCTGGTCGCGGGCCTCGCGGAGAGTGCTGGCGAGCCGCTCGTTCTGTGCGGACACGCCGGCGAGATTTGTCTGCAGCTCGACGATCCGCTCTTCGAGAATCCTCGTTTGGCGCGGAGAGTCGGCGAGCTTGCGGCGCAGGACGGCGATTTCCTGCTCAAGATAGGCGATCTGCCCGGCCGGGTCGTCGGACCCTCGTCCCGGGCGGATGCCGCGGTTGGTGTCGTCGTCGTGGGCTGCCACGGTCCTCACCTCCTCCAAGGGGAGCTGGACGCTTCCAGACCCTACCTGGGCGGGTGTCGGTTGAAACCCCTAGATCACAAAGACCTCGGGGTGTGTCCGATCTTCACCCTTGCGCTCTCCCTCACGTCAAGGCCATACCCACCCTCGGGCCGGGGAAAGCCGCCGGTTGTATCGTCGGGTTGTTCAACACCCGTCGGCGCCCCTTCGACCTGTCCCGGCCGGGACGGGTCCGGCGCCGGGAAACGGCAGGAGAGATGACGGTGCAGGAGGAGGCCGGGCCCGGCGCGGGCGAGGCGCTGGAGGTCTGGATCGACCAGGACCTTTGTACCGGTGACGGCATCTGTGTGCAGTACGCGCCCGAGGTGTTCGAGCTGGACATCGACGGCCTGGCGTACGTGAAGAGCGCCGACGACGAACTGCTCCAGCAGCCCGGGGCGACCACCCCGGTACCGCTGCCGCTGCTGCGCGACGTGGCCGACTCGGCCAAGGAGTGCCCGGGCGACTGCATCCACGTCCGCCGGGTCGCCGACCGGGTGGAGGTCTACGGACCCGAGGCGTCGTAGCCGGACGGTCCCGGTACGGGAACGGGCCCGCTTCCACCGGCTGGTGGGGGCGGGCCCTTCGCGTGGTGCGGCGGGGTCAGGCGCCGGCCGACCGCGCGGGGTCGGAGCGGAGGAACGCCTTGCCGCTCCACCGCCAGGTGACGTTCTCCTCGGTGTCGGGGCAGCACCGGGGTATGTCCACCGAGGAGTAGCCGAGCAGGGTCGCGCGGACCACGCCGTCGCGGACGGCGAAGTTGTCTATGCTCCGCTGTTCGAGCGGGTCGAGGAGGGTGGCGACGACGCGGGGCGGCGCCTTCGGGTCCTGGCCGGCGGTGAGGACGTAGACGGCGCGCGGCGGGGTTCCCGAGCCGGCGTCGCAGTGCACGACCGCGACGGTCTCGGGGGCGCGGTCGCCGTCGAGGTCGCCCTCGGCCTCGTCCTGGACGACCGCGTCGGCGGGACCGCAGTCGAGGGGGAAGTCGGCGCCCTCCGTGCCCGGGGCGGCCGGCGGGGGCGCGGGGCGGGACTCCTTCGCGGGGCCGGGGTCGGCGGGCGCGGCCTGGGCCGCGGGCTGCGCGGTGGCCGGTCCGGGCTGGAGGAGGCCGGTCAGTGCGACGACGGCGGAGACGGCGGCGGCCGTGGCGACCCAGTGGAGGGGCCGGGCGCGCGTGTGGGCCAGTTCCGGGACGGCGGGGTGCTGCACTAGGAGGATCTCCCGTGAGGGCTGTGCCGGTGGGGTTGTCGGCATGGTGCCACACGTCACACGGCCTGGGAACGGCGGGGTCAGGACGGGTGCGGCGGGGCCGTCCGGGTGACGCCCCGTCGGGAGGGCGGAGGGGGCCGTCCGGGTGAGGCGCCGGGACCACCCGTACGCGTGACGCCGCCGCCCGGTACGCGGGGTGCGTACCGGGCGGCGGCGTACGGGGTGGTGCGGCGGGTCAGCGCGGGGTGCCGCCGTCGGCGTTGGGACCGGAGTAGTCCTCGCCGTAGGCGCCCTTGGCGGGGCGGCGCCTGCGCATGGGGGGCTCGACCCCGTCGGCGAGGCGGCGGGCGGTGAGGAGGAAGCCGGTGTGGCCGATCATCCGGTGGTCCGGGCGGACGGCGAGGCCCTCGATGTGCCAGTTGCGGATCATCGACTCCCAGGCGGTCGGCTCGTTGAAGCAGCCGATCTCCCGGATGGACTCGACGGTGCGGGCCAGCTGGGTCGTGGTCGCCACGTAGCAGCAGAGGATGCCGCCGGGGACCAGGGCCTTGGAGACGACGTCCAGGCACTCCCAGGGGGCGAGCATGTCGAGGATGACCCGGTCGACCTCGGTGTCGGAGAGGTTGTCCTGGAGGTCGCCCACCGTGAGCTGCCACGCGGGGTGGGGTCCGCCGAAGTACCGCTCGACGTTCTGCCGGGCGATGTCGGCGAAGTCGGCGCGGCGCTCGTAGCTGTGGAGCATGCCCTGGTCGCCGACGGCGCGCAGCAGGAAGCTGCTGAGGGAGCCGGAGCCGACACCGGCCTCGACGACGCGGGCGCCGGCGAAGATGTCGGCGAAGGCGAGGATCTGGCCCGCGTCCTTCGGGTAGACCACGGCGGCGCCGCGGGGCATGGACAGGACGTAATCGGGGAGCAGGGGGCGCAGAGCGAGGTAGGCGACGTTTCCCGTGGTGCGGACAACGCTGCCCTCGGGAGCACCGATCAGCTCGTCGTGGGGGAAGGAACCCTTGTGGGTGTGGAAGTTCTTCCCTGCTTCGAGCGTGAAGGTGTAGTGGCGTCCCTTGGGGTCGGTGAGCTGGACCTGGTCCCCGACTTCGAAGGGCCCGCGACGGCGGGCGGCACCGGTCGGTTCGGACATGTGACCAGCCTACCGGGCGTGGGGCGGGGCCCCCGACCACGCCCCCGGGGGCCGGCCGGCGGGGTCAGCTGCCGGGCCGGGCCATCGCCTTGACGAAGGCGCGCTCGACGTCGGAGGCGGCCAGCACGCCGTAGACGGCGCCGTCCTCCTCGACCACCAGGTACTCGCTGGCGGGGTGGGCGCGGAGTCGTTCCAGCAGTTCCTCGCCGGCCAGCTCGGCCGCGACCCGGGTGCCCTCGGTGATCTCCTGGGCGAGGCCGCCGACCGCCACCCAGGGCCTGCGGTGCTCGGGGACACCGACGATGGCGGCCTCACGGACCAGGGAGACGGGGTCGCCGTGCGGGTCGACGACGACCAGGGCGCGGGCGCCGGCCTCGTTGGCCCGGCGCAGCGCCTCGGAGAGCGGGGTGGCCTCCTCGACGGGGACGGCGCGGCGGGTCAGTGCGCGGGCGCGCAGGTCGGGCAGGTGCTCGCGGAGGCGGGCGACGCGCAGGCTGTTGCCGGCGCCGGTCCAGATGATGGCGGCGAGGATGGCGGCGAGGAGCGCGTCCATCACCGTGTCCATGCCGTCGACCTCCTGGCCGGCGCCGCCGAGGGTGCCGGTGTGGGTGAGCAGCGGCAGGCCGATGAGGACGGCGACGGCGAGCACCCGGCCGACCCAGGCGGCGGCGACGGTGCCGCTCATCGGCTTGCCGGTGAGCTTCCAGACGACGGCGCGCAGCATCCGGCCGCCGTCGAGCGGCAGGCCGGGCAGCAGGTTGAAGACGGCGACCAGGAGGTTGGAGATGGTGAGGCCGGCGATCAGGACGCCGGGGACGGTGCCGGGCTCGACCAGGTCCAGGGCGAGGTAGAAGGCGCCGCCGAGGACGAGGGAGAGCAGCGGGCCGACGAAGGCGAGGAGGAACTCCCGGCCGGGGGTCTCGCTCTCCTTCTCGATCTCGGAGACGCCGCCGAAGAACTGGAGCTGGATGCGGCGCACCGGCAGCTTCTGGCGCAGGGCGACGACGGTGTGGGCCAGTTCGTGGACGAGGACCGAGGCGTAGAAGGCGACGGCGAAGAAGAGGGAGACCAGGTAGCGGGCGCCGCCCAGTTCGGGCAGGACCCGGTCGAGCTGGCCGCCGAAGACCCAGGTGATGAGGGCGGCGACCAGGAACCAGCTGGGGGCGACGTAGATCGGTACGCCGAAGAAGCGGCCCATGAGCAGGCCGCCGCCCGGTTCGCGGGGCCGTTCGGGCGCCTTGCCGGGTCCGGGGGCGCCGGGGCGGCCGTCGCCTTCGGGCCGGCGCTTCTGGCCGCCGCTTTCGTCCACGGTGATCCCTCAGTCCCCTTGTGCGTTCCGTCTCTCCCGGTGTCCCCTGGACGACGGCCGGATGGTGCCGATCATGCAGGGCGGGAGGGTCTGGCGTCGATGGTAAGCGGAGGGCAGGCGGCCGTGGGCTGCGGCTCTCCCCGCTCGCGGCGGTCCCCGGCGGGTCCGCGCCGTCGGCCCGGGGCCGTAGGGTCGGGGTCATGGAGACGAGGACGGACGCGGAACCGGTGGGCACGGCGGGCGGGACGGGTGCCGAGCCGCCGGTGACCGGCGCGGAGCAGGCCGAACCGGCGGCCGGGGCGGCGCCCGGCGAGCGGCGCAGGCCGCCGGTGTCGCTGTCGCCCTCGCGGGCGAGTGACTTCATGCAGTGCCCGCTGCTGTACCGCTTCCGGGTGATCGACCGGCTGCCGGAGAAGCCCAGTCCCGCGGCGACCCGGGGCACGCTGGTCCACGCGGTGCTGGAGCGGCTCTTCGACGCCCCGGCCGCCGAGCGGACGGCGCCGCGCGCCAGGGGGCTGCTGCCGGGCGAGTGGGAGCGGCTGCTGGCCGAGCGGCCCGAGCTGGCGGAGCTGTTCTCCGGCGAGGAGGGCGAGGGAACCCCCGGCGAGCGGCTGGAGCGGTGGCTCGGTGAGGCGGAGCGGCTGGTCGAGCGGTGGTTCACGCTGGAGGACCCGACGCGGCTGGAGCCGGCCGAGCGGGAGCTGTTCGTCGAGGCGGAGCTGGAGTCGGGGCTGCGGCTGCGCGGCATCATCGACCGGGTCGACGTGGCGCCCACCGGCGAGGTGCGCATCGTGGACTACAAGACGGGCAAGGCCCCGCGCCCGCAGTACGCCGAGGGCGCGCTCTTCCAGATGACCTTCTACGCGCTGGTGGTGTGGCGGCTGAAGGGCGTGCTGCCCCGCCGGCTGCAACTGGTCTACCTGGGCAGCGGCGAGGTGCGGACCTACGACCCGGTGATGGCGGACCTGGAGCGGGTGGAGCGCAAGCTGCTGGCGCTCTGGGAGGCGATCCAGGAGGCGACCAGGACGGGCGACTGGCGCCCGAGGCCGTCGAAGCTGTGCGGCTGGTGCGACCACCAGGCGGTCTGTCCGGAATTCGGCGGGACTCCCCCGCCGTATCCCTTGCAGGTGCACCTGCCCGGGTCGCGCGAGCCCGAGCAGGGCAGAATGAGCCCGTCCTAGCCGAAGGGGAGATCACGTGGCCATTCGCGTCCTGCTGGTGGACGACCAGCCACTGCTGCGCACCGGATTCCGGATGATTCTGGAGGCCGAGCAGGATGTCGCGGTCGTCGGGGAGGCCGGTGACGGGCTCCAGGCCCTCGACCAGGTACGGGCGCTCCAGCCCGACGTGGTGCTGATGGACATCCGGATGCCCCGGATGGACGGGGTGGAGGCGACCCGGCAGATCACCGGGCCGGAGCGGGACGGGCCGGCCAAGGTGCTGGTGCTGACCACCTTCGACCTCGACGAGTACGTGGTGGAGGCGCTGCGGGCGGGGGCCAGCGGCTTCCTGCTGAAGGACGCGCCCGCGCACGAACTGGTGCAGGCGATCCGCGTGGTGGCCTCGGGTGAGGCGATGCTGGCCCCGAGTGTGACGCGCCGTCTGCTCGACAAGTACGCCGAACACCTGCCCTCGGGCGAGGAGCCGGTGCCGGACACGCTGCACACCCTCACCGACCGGGAGGTGGAGGTGCTGAAGCTGGTGGCGCGGGGGCTGTCCAACGCGGAGATCGCGGCGGACCTGTTCGTCAGCGAGACGACGGTCAAGACCCATGTGGGGCACGTGCTGAACAAACTGGGGCTGCGCGACCGCGTCCAGGCGGCGGTCTACGCCTACGAGAGCGGTCTGGTGCGGCCGGGCGCGTCCGGGCAGTAGCCGCTTCCGCGCCCGGTACGACGGCGGCCGCCCGCCCCCTGAAGGGGTCGGGCGGCCGCCGTCGTGCGGGGGGGCGCCGGTCAGCTGCTGACGCCGCGGTCCAGCTCCCAGAGCTGGATGTTGGAGGAGGAGTCGAGGGCCCACTCGACGCCGGTGATGTCGTCGCGGGCGGCGACGTACTGCTTGCCCTGCCAGAGCGGGAGGACCGGGACGTCCTGGGCGACGATGTCCTGCATCTGCTTGATCGGGTCGGCGGCCGCGGAGCGGTCGGCCTCCCGGCGCGAGGCGGGGATCAGCTTGTTCTGGATGTTCTTGTTGTTGTACGGCGAGGACAGGAAGTTGTCCTTGTCGAGGAAGGGCGCGAGGAAGTTGTCGGCGTCCGGGAAGTCGGGGAACCAGCCCATCCCGAAGACCGGGTAGTCGCCCTTGACCTGCGCGGCACGGTACTTGTCCCAGCCGGTGCCCTTGACGTCGGTCTTGAAGAGGCCGCTCGCGTCGAGCTGGCGGCTGATCTCCTTGAACTCGGCCTCGGTGCCCTGGCCGTAGTGGTCCGTGGTGTAGTTCAGCGTCAGCTCGACGGGGGTGTCGATGCCCGCCTGCTGGAGCGCGGCCTTGGCCTTCGCCGGGTCGGGCTGCTCGCCGTACTGGTTGAAGAACGAGTTGGTGTGCCCGGTGATGGTGGTGGGCACCAGCGAGTACAGCGGCTCGGCCGCGGTGCCGTAGACCTTCGAGGTGAGGGTGCCGCGGTCGATGAGGTAGCCCATGGCCTGGCGTATCGCCTTGTCGGCCTTGGGGTCGTCGGTGTTGAAGCCCAGGTAGCGGATCTCCAGGCCGGGCATCTCGACGAGACGGATCTTCTCGACCTGGTCGCCGGTGTACTTCTTGATCTGCTGCGGCGAGATCGTGCGGGTCATCAGGTCGACCTCGCCGCTCTCCAGCGCCTTCCCCATGGTGTCGGGGTCGGCGAAGGAGCGCATCACGACCTTCTCGTTCTTCAGCTTCAGGCTGCCTTTGTACTCGGAGTTGGCACTGAAGTTGAGCTTGACGACCTGGTTGTCCTCGACCTCGGTCTGCACGCTGTACGGGCCCGAGCCGGAGACGTCGAAGCCCTTGCGGACCTTGTCGGCCGGGTAGTCGGCCTCGTTGACGATGCCGGCGGCGGGGGTGGCGAGCTTGTAGGGGAAGGTCGCGTCGGGGCTGTGGAGGTGGAAGACGACCTCGCGCTCGCCCCGGGTCTCGACGGTGTCGATGTTGGCCAGCAGGCCGACCGGGCCGTTGCTGTCCTTGATGCGCAGCGTGCGGTCGATCGAGTACTTGACGTCCTCGGCGTTCAGCTCGTCCCCGTTGGAGAAGGTCAGGCCCTCGCGGAGCTTGCAGCTGTACCGCTCGTTCCCGGCGTCGGTGAAGGAGCAGGTCTCGGCCGCCTCGGGCACCGGCTCGCCACCGCCGCGGGGCAGGGTCACCAGGGTCTGGATGGTCTGGCGGAGCACGTTCCAGGCACCGGCGTCGTAGGCGGAGGCCGGGTCGAGGGGGGCCGGGGCGTCCTGGGAGGCGGCGAACCGGTCGGTGGTGCCGACGACGATGGCGTCGCCGCCCTGGTCCGCGCCGTCCGATCCGCCGCAGGCGGCGAGTACGGGGGCGAGCAGGCCGACGACGGCCGGCAGCACCAATGTCTTGCGGTTCATGCGCGCAGTTCTCCACAGCAGTCGATCTCACGTCTGCCCGCGGCTGAGGGGTGGGGCCGGGGCGGCGCGAGGGGGTATGGCGATGTTCTCGCGACGACATTAGACCGCTTGTGCCAGTACCTCAGAATGCGGCCGGAGTTGGGGACAATCACGCTGCGGAACCGGGTGCGGACGCACCGAATTCCCGCCGCGGGGAAGCTTTTCCGCACGGGTCCACCAATCGGGACACATGGGCACCACGCGGCCGGGAAGAAAACGGACGTCCACACAGGTTCTCCACGGCGTCGAGAGCGACACGCGTGAGAAAGGTCACCTGAACCGGGTGAGATCGGGCACGCCCGGCGCCCGTGCGGGCGCCGGGCGGGTACCCGTCCTCACCGGTAGGGATACGGAGCGTGACCGCCTTGCGGACACCGGCGGGAATTCGCCTTTCCGGCCGGGGAATTCACGCCGGAGCCCCTTTCTCGGGCGGTCGGGCATTTCCGCGGACGGCGGTTTCCGGTCAGTGGATTCCCGTCATCATGCCGTGCAGAAAGGGCATGTCGATCTCTTCGAGGGTGGTGACGATCCGCCGGCCGGGCATGGCCCGCACGGGCGCGACCGAGGGCACGGCGATGACCTGACAGCCCGCCGCCTCCCCCGCCGTGACGCCGGTCTCGGTGTCCTCCACCACGGCGCAGCGGGCCGGGTCGACGCCCAGCCCGCGCGCGGCGAGCAGGTACGGGTCGGGGTGCGGCTTGGTCCGCTCGACCTCGTCCCCGGCGACGGTGAGCGCGAAGTGCTCGTGGCCCAGCGAGGTGAGGACCCGGTCGATGATGCGCCGGTGCGAGGCGGAGACCAGGGCGGCCGGGATGCCGTGGTGGGCCAGCGCCTTCAGCAGGCGGGCGGCTCCCGGCATGAGCGGCAGGGTGGAGCCGAGCCGGCGCTCGAAACGGTCGTTGAGCAGCAGGCTGACCTCCTCCAGGGTGATGTCGGCGCCGGTGGCGTCGATGAGGAAGCCGGCGCTGCGGCTCATCGGCCCGCCGACCACGACGTGGCGCCAGGACTCCTCCAGCCGGTGCCCGAGGGAGGCGAAGACCTCGACCTCGGCCTCCCACCAGAAGCCCTCGGTGTCGACGAGGGTGCCGTCCATGTCCAGGAGGACGGCCTGCAACGTGGAGCCTTCGGCCGAACGGGTACCGCTGCGGGGAACCGTACTGGTCACCTGCGTACCTCCTAGGGGACTCGAAGGCCGGGTGCGGGCCGTCCGCCGGGCGCCCGGAGGCGTCGCGGCGGGCGGCTCCCACCCGGCCTGGACAGGGCCGACCAGTGTACGGCTCCGAGCGCCCCGCCGCCTCAGGACGGGGCCGCACCGGTGCGCCGGAGAAGGGCTCAGCGCGCGTTGAAGTACTTGGCCTCGGGGTGGTGGATGACGATCGCGTCGGTGGACTGCTCGGGGTGGAGCTGGAACTCCTCCGAGAGGTGCACGCCGATCCGCTCGGGCCGGAGCAGGTCGGCGATCTTGGCGCGGTCCTCCAGGTTCGGGCAGGCACCGTAGCCGAGCGAGAAGCGGGCGCCGCGGTACTTCAGGGCGAACATGGACTCGACGTCCACCGGGTCCTCCCCGCCGAAGCCCAGCTCGGCGCGGACGCGGGCGTGCCAGTACTCGGCGAGGGCCTCGGCGAGCTGCACGGACAGGCCGTGGAGTTCGAGGTAGTCGCGGTAGGAGTTGGCGGCGAACAGCTCGGCGGTGGCCTCGCCGATGCGGGAGCCGACGGTGACGACCTGGAAGCCGACCACATCGGTCTCGCCGGACTCCTCCGGGCGGAAGAAGTCGGCGAGGCAGAGCCGCTTGCCCCGGCGCTGGCGGGGGAAGCTGAAGCGGGTCCGCTCGTTGCCCGCGTCGTCCAGCACGATGAGGTCGTCGCCCTTGCTGACGCAGGGGAAGTAGCCGTGGATGACGGCGGCTTCGAGCAGGTTCCTGGTGTGCAGCTCGTCCAGCCAGCCGCGCAGCCGGGGGCGGCCCTCGGTCTCGACCAGTTCCTCGTAGCTGGGGCCGTCGCCGGCGCGGTTCTGCTTCAGGCCCCACTGGCCCTTGAAGAGGGCGCCCTCGTCGAGCCAGGAGGCGTAGTCCTTGAGCGGGATGCCCTTGGCGACGCGGGTGCCCCAGAAGGGCGGGGTGGGGACGGGGTTGTCGGTGGCGGTCTCGGAGCGGACCGGGCCCTCCTCGCGCTCCTCGGTCACCGTGGCGGAGGCGGTGGCCCGCACCCTGCGCTGCTTCAGCTCGGGGAGGGTGGCGCCGGGGACGCCGCGCTTGACGGCGATGAGGGCGTCCATCAGGCGCAGGCCCTCGAAGGCGTCGCGGGCGTAGCGGACCTCTCCCTCGTAGATCTCGTGGAGGTCCTGCTCGACGTAGGCGCGGGTGAGGGCGGCGCCGCCGAGGATGACGGGGTAGCCGGAGGCCAGGCCGCGCTGGTTCAGCTCCTCCAGGTTCTCCTTCATGATCACCGTGGACTTGACGAGGAGTCCGGACATGCCGATGACGTCGGCGCGGTGCTCCTCGGCCGCCTCCAGGATGGCGGAGACGGGCTGCTTGATGCCGAGGTTGACGACGTTGTAACCGTTGTTGGAGAGGATGATGTCGACGAGGTTCTTGCCGATGTCGTGGACGTCGCCGCGGACGGTGGCGAGCACGATGGTGCCCTTGCCCTCCTCGTCGCCCTCGGTCTTCTCCATGTGCGGTTCCAGGTGGGCCACCGCGTCCTTCATGACCTCGGCGGACTGCAGGACGAAGGGCAGCTGCATCTGGCCGGAGCCGAAGAGCTCGCCGACCACCTTCATGCCGTCCAGCAGGGTGTCGTTGACGATGTCCAGGGCGGGCCGCTCGGTCAGCGCCTCGTCCAGGTCCTCGTGCAGGCCGTTCTTCTCACCGTCGATGATGCGGCGCTTGAGCCGCTCGTCCAGCGGGAGGGCGAGGAGTTCCTCGGCCTTGCCGGCCTTCATCGACCTGGTGTCGACGCCCTCGAAGAGCTCCAGGAACTTCTGGAGCGGGTCGTACCCCTCGGCGCGGCGGTCGTGGATGAGGTCGAGGGCGACCTTGACGTGCTCCTCCTCCAGCCGGGCGATCGGCAGGATCTTGGAGGCGTGCACGATCGCCGAGTCGAGCCCGGCCTTGACGCACTCGTCCAGGAAGACGGAGTTCAGGACGATGCGGGCGGCCGGGTTGAGGCCGAAGGAGATGTTGGAGAGGCCCAGCGTGGTCTGCACGTCGGGATGGCGGCGCTTCAGCTCGCGGATCGCCTCGATGGTGTGCACGCCGTCCTTGCGGGACTCCTCCTGACCGGTGCAGATGGTGAAGGTCAGGGTGTCGATGAGGATGTCCGACTCCTGGATGCCCCAGTTGCCGGTCAGGTCCTCGATCAGCCGCTCGGCCACGGCCACCTTGTGCTCGGTGGTGCGGGCCTGGCCCTCCTCGTCGATGGTCAGCGCCATCAGGGCCGCGCCGTGCTCCTGGGCCAGCGCGGTGACCTTGGCGAACCGGGAGTCGGGGCCGTCCCCGTCCTCGTAGTTGACGGAGTTGATGACGGCGCGTCCGCCCAGCTTCTCCAGCCCGGCGCGGAGCACGTCGACCTCGGTGGAGTCCAGGACCAGCGGCAGCGTGGAGGCGGTGGCGAACCGCCCGGCCAGCTCCGCCATGTCGGCGACGCCGTCGCGGCCCACGTAGTCGACGCAGAGGTCGAGCAGGTGGGCGCCCTCGCGGATCTGCTCGCGCGCCATCTCCACGCAGTCGTCCCAGCGGCCCTCCAGCATCGCGGTGCGGAACTTCTTGGAGCCGTTGGCGTTGGTCCGCTCGCCGATCGCCAGGTACGAGGTGTCCTGGCGGAACGGCACCGTCTGGTAGAGCGAGGCTGCGCCCGGCTCGGGGCGCGGGTCCCGCTCGCCGGGAACGGCTCCGCGCACGCGCTCCACGACCTGGCGCAGGTGCTCGGGGGTGGTGCCGCAGCAGCCGCCGACCAGGGACAGGCCGTACTCGCGGACGAAGCCCTCCTGGGCGTCGGCCAGCTCGGAGGCGGTCAGCGGGTAGTGCGCGCCGTCCTTGCCGAGGACCGGCAGACCGGCGTTGGGCATGCAGGAGATCGGGACGCGCGCGTGGCGGGCGAGGTGGCGCAGGTGCTCGCTCATCTCGGCGGGGCCGGTCGCGCAGTTCAGGCCGATCATGTCGATGCCCAGGGGCTCCAGGGCGGTGAGCGCCGCGCCGATCTCCGAACCGAGCAGCATGGTGCCGGTGGTCTCCACCGTGACCGAGACGATGACGGGCAGGTGGGTGCCGGTGGCCTCCAGGGCGCGGCGGGCACCGATGACCGAGGCCTTGGTCTGGAGCAGGTCCTGGGTGGTCTCGACCAGCAGCGCGTCGGCCCCGCCGGCGATCATTCCCTCGGCGTTCCGCTGGTAGGCGTCGCGCAGGGTGGCGTACGGGGCGTGGCCCAGGGTCGGCAGCTTGGTGCCGGGGCCCATCGAGCCGAGCACCCAGCGCTGCTGACCCGTCTCGGCGGTGAAGCGGTCGGCGCTCTCGCGGGCGACCCGGGCTCCGGCCTCGGAGAGCTCGAAGACCCGCTCGGGGATGTCGTACTCCCCCAGCGCCGCGTGGTTGGCGCCGAAGGTGTTGGTCTCGACGCAGTCGACCCCCACCGCGAAGTACGCGTCGTGGACGGAGGTCACGATGTCCGGCCGGGTGAGGTTGAGAATCTCGTTGCAGCCTTCGAGCTGCTGGAAATCGTCGAGGGTCGGGTCCTGCGCCTGGAGCATCGTGCCCATCGCCCCGTCCGCGACCACCACCCGGGTGGCCAGTGCTTCGCGGAGGGCGTCCGCGCGGGCGGCGGCGGAGAGTGCGGTCCGATGGGTCGGCGACGAGGCCATGAGAATGCTCCCTGAGTGCGACGGCTGTCGGCTTTGCGCCTCCGGTGCCGAAGGCGCACGCGGTCAGCGTAGCCGCCGGGATCGCCTCCCGGGGTGGACGTCCAGGGTCCGGACCTCGAGCCCTGGGGGAGCGGGGCGCGCACCGGGGTGAAGATGCCCGCGCGGACGGGCCGGGGACGGGCGTGTCGGGGCGTGGCGGAAAATCGCCGGGGGCAACCGTGGTGAAGGCGTCCACACGTTGGCTCACGGTCGGCCAAGGCCGCTAGTGTTCAGCATTGTCGAATGGCCGCATCGGCACACGGCCTCAGGAAGGGACCACGGATGGCACGGAACATCCAGTCGCTGGAGCGGGCCGCGGCGATGCTGCGGCTGCTGGCGGGGGGTGAGCGGCGGCTCGGGCTCTCCGACATCGCCTCGACGCTCGGCCTCGCCAAGGGCACGGCCCACGGCATCCTGCGCACCCTCCAGGCGGAGGGTTTCGTCGAGCAGGAACCGGCCTCGGGCCGCTACCAGCTCGGCGCCGAACTGCTGCGCCTGGGCAACAGCTACCTGGACGTGCACGAGCTGCGGGCCCGGGCGCTGGTCTGGACGGACGACCTCGCGCGCTCCAGCGGCGAGGCGGCCTACCTCGGAGTCCTGCACCAGCAGGGCGTCCTGATCGTGCATCACGTCTTCCGGCCGGACGACTCGCGGCAGGTCCTGGAGGTGGGCGCGATGCACCCGCTGCACTCCACGGCGCTCGGCAAGGTGATCTCCGCCTTCGACCCGGTGGCCCACAGCGAGGTGCTGGAGCGCGACCGGGAGTCCCTCACCGACCGCACCGTGACCGAGGCGGCGGCCTTCGAGGAGGTGCTGGACCTGACCCGGGCCCGGGGCTGGGCGCTGGACCTGGAGGAGACCTGGGAGGGCGTGGCCTCGCTGGCGGCCCCCGTCCACGACCGGCGCCGGATGCCCGTGGGCGCCGTCGGCGTGACGGGCCCGGTGGAGCGGCTCTGCCCGGACGGCGCCCCGCGCACCGAACTGGTGACGGCGGTCCGCGACTGCGCCCGGGCCGTCTCCCGGGATCTGGGCGCCGGGCGGTTCTGACCCCGGCCGGCCCGTCGCCCCCTCACCGCCCGGCCGATTCGTGGCGTTCTCGCCCCCGGCCGGGCTTTTGTCACGCGCCCGGCGAGGCGCACGTCACACCCGATGCCCGCGAACGCGGTTCCGGCCCTCGAATCGTGGGGAGCTTTGCGGGCACAGGACCTTGACTGAGTGCGCACGCGGGCGGAACACTGCCGTTCCACGGTCGGCATTGTCGAACACCTAACGACAAACACGCGTTACGGTGTGAGTAGGCCGATCAGAACACGCCCCCCGCACCGTGGACGTGTCCGGCCGGCCGGGACCCGGCGGAGCGGCACGCGCGGTGTCCATCTGGACGAAGGACGAAGGAGTCGCGGGTGTCCAGCTCCCACATCTTCATCGGCGAGACGATCGGTACCGCCGTACTCATCCTGCTCGGTGTCGGCGTCTGTGCCGCCGTCACCCTCAAGGGCTCCAAGGCGAAGGACGCCGGCTGGCTCGTGGTGTCCTTCGGCTGGGGCTTCGCCGTCCTCACCGGCGCCTACATCGCCTCGGGCGTCTCCGGCGCCCACCTCAACCCGGCCGTGACCATAGGCCTGGCGATAGAGGGCGGTACCTCCTGGTCGGACGTGCCCCTCTACCTCGGCTCGCAGCTGCTCGGCGCGATGATCGGCGCCGCCCTGGTCTGGGTGGCGTACTACGGCCACTTCCAGGCGCACCTCAAGGACGAGGCCGTGATCGCGGAGGCGGCCGCCGCCCCGAAGGACGCGCCCGGCCCGGTCCTCGGCGTCTTCTCCACCACCGCGCAGATCCGCAACACCGCGCAGAACCTCGGCACCGAGATCATCGCCACCATCGTGCTGGTGCTGGCGATCCTGACCCAGGGGCTCAACGACGAGGGCAACGGCCTCGGCGTCCTCGGGGCGCTCATCACCGCACTGGTCGTGGTCGGCATCGGCCTCTCCCTCGGTGGCCCCACGGGGTACGCGATCAACCCGGTCCGCGACCTCGGCCCCCGCCTGGTGCACGCGGCGCTGCCGCTGCCGAACAAGGGCGGCTCCGCCTGGGAGTATGCCTGGATTCCGGTGGCCGGGCCGCTGATCGGCGGCGCCCTCGCCGGCGGCATCTACCAGCTGGCGTTCGCCTGACCGGCGGGCCCGGGCGGCCCGCACACCGCCCGGGCCGCCCGCACCGACCCGCACCGCACTTCGCTGAGCAGGAGCACACCGTGACCGACGCACACACCGCAGGCCCGTTCATCGCCGCGATCGACCAGGGGACCACGTCGAGCCGCTGCATCATCTTCGACCGGGACGGCCGGATCGTCGCCGTGGACCAGAAGGAACACGAGCAGATCTTCCCCAAGCCGGGCTGGGTGGAGCACGACGCCGCCGAGATCTGGACCAACGTCCAGGAGGTGGTCGCCGGCGCCGTCACCAAGGCCGGGATCACCCGCGAGGACATCAAGGCCATCGGCATCACCAACCAGCGCGAGACGACGCTGCTGTGGGACCGGCACACCGGCGAGCCCGTGCACAACGCCATCGTCTGGCAGGACACCCGTACCGACGCCCTCTGCCGCGACCTCGGCCGCAACGTCGGCAAGGACCGCTTCCGGCGCGAGACCGGCCTGCCGCTGGCCTCGTACTTCGCCGGGCCGAAGGCCCGCTGGCTGCTCGACAACGTCGAGGGGCTGCGCGAGCGCGCCGAGGCCGGCGACATCCTCTTCGGCACCATGGACTCCTGGGTCATCTGGAACCTCACCGGCGGCACCGAGGGCGGCGTCCACGTCACCGACGTCACCAACGCCTCGCGCACCATGCTGATGAACCTGCACACCATGGAGTGGGACGAGCGGATCTGCTCGTCGATCGGCGTCCCCACCGAGGTACTGCCGGAGATCCGCTCCTCCGCCGAGGTCTACGGCGAGGTCACCGGCGGCCGCCTCGGCGAGCTGCTGGGCGGCATCCCGGTCGCCTCGGCCCTCGGCGACCAGCAGGCCGCCCTCTTCGGCCAGACCTGTTTCGCCGAGGGTGAGGCCAAGTCGACGTACGGCACCGGCACCTTCATGCTGATGAACACCGGCGAGAAGATCATCAACTCCTACTCGGGGCTGCTGACCACCGTCGGCTACCGGATCGGCGACCAGGACCCGGTCTACGCCCTGGAGGGGTCGATCGCCGTCACCGGCTCGCTCGTCCAGTGGATGCGCGACCAGATGGGGCTGATCAACTCCGCCGCCGAGATCGAGACGCTGGCCTCCTCGGTCGAGGACAACGGCGGCGCCTACTTCGTCCCCGCCTTCTCCGGGCTCTTCGCCCCGTACTGGCGCCCGGACGCCCGCGGTGTCATCGCGGGGCTGACCCGGTACGTCACCAAGGCGCACATCGCCCGGGCCGTGCTGGAGGCGACCGCCTGGCAGACCCGTGAGATCACCGACGCCATGACCAAGGACTCCGGCGTCGAGCTGACCTCGCTCAAGGTCGACGGCGGCATGACCTCCAACAACCTGCTGATGCAGACCATGGCCAACTTCGTCGACGCCCCGGTGGTCCGCCCCATGGTGGCCGAGACCACCTGCCTGGGCGCCGCCTACGCGGCCGGCCTCGCCGTCGGCTTCTGGCCCGACACCGACACCCTGCGCGCCAACTGGCGCCGGGCCGCCGAGTGGACCCCGGACATGGACCCCGAGGTCCGCGACCACGAGTACCGCAAGTGGCTCAAGGCCGTCGAGCGCACCTTCGACTGGCTCGACGACGAAGAGAACTGACGCACCACCCCGGGGGGCCGCCCCGCACGGCGGCCCCCCGGACCCACCGATGAGGAGCACGTCATGACCACCCCGCACAGCGTCCCGGCCCTCGGGACGCACCCGGCAGCCGGCCCCAACCCGGGCCGGGCCGAGACCCGGGACCAGCTGTCCCGGGCGACCTACGACCTCCTGGTGATCGGCGGCGGCATCCTGGGCATCTCCACCGCCTGGCACGCCGCGCAGTCCGGCCTCCGGGTCGCCCTGGTCGACGCGGGGGACTTCGCCGGAGCCACCTCGTCGGCCTCCTCCAAGCTGCTCCACGGCGGCCTGCGCTACCTCCAGACCGGCGCGGTCAAGCTGGTCGCGGAGAACCACTTCGAGCGGCGCGCCGTCTCCAAGCAGGTCGCCCCGCACCTGGCCCGGCCGCTCACCTTCTACCTGCCCGTCTACAAGGGCGGCCCCCACGGCGCCGCCAAGCTCGGCGCGGGCGTCTTCGCCTACTCCGCGCTCTCCGCCTTCGGCGACGGCGTCGGCCACGTGATCAGCCCCGAGCGGGCCCGCCGCGACGTGCCCGAGCTGCGCACCGACGGACTGCGCGCGGTCGCCGTCTACGGCGACGACCAGATGAACGACGCCCGGATGGCGCTGATGACGGTCCGCGCCGCCGTCGACGCGGGCACCGAGGTGCTCAACCACGCCGAGGTCACCGGGTTGCGCTTCACCCGCGGCCGGGTCACCGGCGCCGAACTGCGCGACCGCCTCGACGGCACCGAGTTCGGCATCGACGCCCGCCTCGTCCTCAACGCCACCGGCCCCTGGACCGACCACCTGCGCGCCATGGAGGACAAGGCCGCCGCTCCCTCGGTCCGCCTCTCCAAGGGCGCCCACCTGGTGCTGCGCCGCACCTCCCCGTGGAAGGCGGCGCTCGCCACCCCGATCGACAAGTACCGCATCACCTTCGCCCTGCCCTGGGAGGACATGCTCCTGCTCGGCACCACCGACGAGGAGTACGAGGGCGACCCGCGCGAGGTGTCGGTCACCGACGGCGACGTCACGCAGATCCTCGACGAGGCCGCCTTCTCCGTCCGCGACCAGCAGCTCTCCCGGGACCTCATCACCTACTCGTTCGCCGGTCTGCGGGTACTGCCCGGCGGCCCCGGCGACACCTCGAAGGCCAAGCGCGAGACGGTGGTCAGCGAGGGCCCCGGCGGCATGCTCTCGGTGGCCGGCGGCAAGTGGACCACCTTCCGGCACATCGGCCGCACCGTCATCGACAAGCTGTCCAAGCTCCCCGGCCGCCCGCTGACCGAGGACATGGCGCCGATGCGCAGCCTGCCCCGGATGCCGCTGCCGGGCATCGCCAACCCGGAGGCGGTCGCGCACCGGCTGCTGGTCGACGGGCCCGCGCCCGGGCCGCGGATGGCCCCGGACACCGCCCGCCACCTGGCGACCCACTACGGCTCGCTCGCCTTCGACATCGCCCGCCTCGCCAACGAGGACCCCTCGCTGGCCGAGCGCATCCACCCGGACGCCCCCGAGATCCGGGCGCAGATCGTCTACGCCCGTGACCGCGAGTGGGCCGAGACCGCCGAGGACGTGCTGCGCCGCCGCACCACGCTCACCGTGCGCGGGCTCGACACCCCCGAGGTCCGCGACGACGTGGCCAAGCTGCTGGCGGACCGCCGCGGCTGACCCGGCGTACGGCGGTGTGGCGGGCGCTTCGTACGCCCGCCACACCGCCGCAACACCCGAGGGTGGCGTAGTCCTCGGCGACCCCCGGACCGGGTCCAGCACGGAGAGGACCGTGACTCCGGTCGGCCGGCGGACGCGGGCGGCGAGCGCGCCGTAGGGCGCGGACGCCGCCCACTTCGCCCTCCTCGGCCTGGACGAGAAGCGGCAGTGGGACCTCCAGCGGGGAGAAGTACGAGCTGCCGCGGCGGCTGTGGCGCGAGGAGCACCTTGACTGGACTGGCGAGTTCCGCACCTCGCTGAAGGACGTGACGACGGTGCCGCGCCCCTCCGCCGGCCCGCCCCGGGTCTGGCACGGCTCGGCCACCAGCCCCCGCTCCCCCGAACGGATCATCGACAGGCTCCTCGGCTAACACGCCGTCTACGGCCACGACCTCCAGTCGGTGACAGTCGATCGACGGGTTCGGGCTGGAGCGCGCCGAGCAGCCGGCCCGGCTGGAGCGGTTCGCCGAGGAGATCGCGCCGGCGGTGCGCCGGGAGGCGCCGACGACGCTCCGGGGCTGAGGAGACAGGGCGTTCGGACCCGTACGGGGGGAGTGCGCGGCCCCGGTCCGGGGCAGTCTTCCGAGCGTCGCGGCCCCACAAGGGGGCTGCGGGAGGGCCCCGCGGACGCCGTAAGGTTGGGGCGGTACGCGAGGGCACGTCGGAAGGAGGCACTGGGTGATCGAGCTCGAGGGGGTACCCGAGCTGGTCGACCCGGTCATGGTGGCCGCGTTCGAAGGCTGGAACGACGCCGGCGACGCCGCCTCCACCGCGGTCGCCCACCTGGAGCAGGAGTGGAAGGGCGAGGTGTTCGCGGCGCTGGACGCCGAGGACTACTACGACTTCCAGGTCAACCGCCCCACGGTGTGGATGGACGGCGGGGTCCGCAAGGTGACCTGGCCGACGACCCGGCTGTCGGTGATCCGGATCGGCGGCGAGAAGCCGCGCGACCTGGTGCTGGTGCGCGGCATCGAGCCCAGCATGCGCTGGCGCTCGTTCTGCAACGAGATCCTGGGCTTCGCCCACGAGCTCGGCGTCGAGATGGTCGTCGTCCTCGGCGCCCTGCTCGGCGACACCCCGCACACCCGCCCGGTCCCGGTCAGCGGCGTCACCTCCGACCCGGACCTGGCCCGCACGATGAACCTGGAGGAGAGCCGCTACGAGGGCCCCACCGGCATCGTCGGCATCCTCCAGGAGGCGTGCACGCACGCCGGCATCCCGGCGGTGAGCCTGTGGGCGGCGGTCCCGCACTACGTGTCGCAGCCGCCCAACCCGAAGGCGACGCTCGCCCTGCTGAACCGCCTGGAGGACGTGCTGGACCTGCGCGTCCCGCTGGGCGACCTGGCGGAGGACGCGCGGGCCTGGCAGCTGGGGGTGGACCAGCTGGCCGCCGAGGACAGCGAGGTCGCCGAGTACGTCCAGTCGCTGGAGGAGGCGCGGGACACCGCGGAGCTGCCCGAGGCGTCCGGCGAGGCCATCGCCCGCGAGTTCGAGCGGTACCTGCGCCGCCGCGACGGCGGCGGCCCGCCCGGCCACGCCACCGACGGGGGCCGCGCGGCCGAGGGCGAAGGCCCCTTCCTCCGCGAGGGCACCGACCGCACCCGCCCCCCGCACCCCAAGCGCACCGGCCCCCTCCCGGGCACGGCCCCCGAGGGCCCGCTGGGCCGGGAGACGCCCCGCCCGGCGGACGAGGACCCGGGGACCGGCCGCAAGGACGGCAGGGCCGACGGCGAGGACGACGGGGGCGAGGACGAGGACGGCCCGGCTCCGGGCTCGTCCTCCGGCTCCGAGGACTGACCCGGAACACCCACGGAAGGGCCCCGCCACGATCACCGTGGCGGGGCCCTTCGTCCATCCGGGTGGGCTCAGAGCGCGACGCCCAGAAGCGCGTCGACGGTGCGGGAGACGACGCCCGGGGCGCCCTCGTCGGTGCCGCCCTCGGTCTCCTGGAGCTGGGCCCAGGCGTCGACGGCGCGCAGGGCGGCGGGGGCGTCGAGGTCGTCGGCGAGGGCCGCGCGGACCTGCTCGACGACGGCGGAGGCGTCCGGGCCGTCGGGGCGGGAGACGGCGGCGCGCCAGCGGGCGAGGCGTCCGACGGCCTCCTGGAGAGTGGCGTCGGTCCACTCCCAGTCGGCCCGGTAGTGGTGGGCGTGGAGGGCGAGGCGGATCGCGGCCGGGTCGACGCCGGCGTGTCGCAGCGCGGAGACGAAGACCAGGTTCCCCTTGGACTTGGACATCTTCTCGCCGTCCAGGGCGACCATTCCGGCGTGCACGTAGGAGTGCGCGAAGGGGTACTCGCCGGTGGCGGCGTGGGCGTGCGAGGCGCCCATCTCGTGGTGCGGGAAGACCAGGTCGGAGCCGCCGCCCTGGAGGTCGAAGCCCATGCCGAGGTGGTCCAGGGCGATGGCGACGCACTCGATGTGCCAGCCGGGCCGGCCCTGTCCGAGGCTGCCGCCGTCCCAGCTGGGCTCGCCCTCGCGGGCCGCCATCCACAGCATCGGGTCGAGGGGGTTCTTCTTGCCCGGGCGCTCGGGGTCGCCGCCGCGTTCGGCGGAGAGCAGGCGCATGGCGGCGGCGTCGAGGTGGGAGACCTCGCCGAAGTGCGGGTCGGCCTCGACGGAGAAGTAGAGGTCGCCTTCGAGCTCGTAGGCGGCGCCCGCGTCCCGCAGCCGCTCGACCAGCGGGATGATGCGGGGTATGGCCTCGACGGCGCCGATGTAGTCGCGGGGCGGGATCATCCGGAGCGCGGTCATGTCCTCACGGAAGAGGGCCGTCTCGCGCTCGGCGAGCCCGGTCCACTCCACCCCGTCGCGCACGGCGCGCTCCAGGAGGGGGTCGTCCACGTCCGTGACGTTCTGGACGTAGTGCACCTGACGCTTGGTGTCGAGCCACACGCGCTGAACGAGGTCGAACGCGTTGTAGGTCGCCGCGTGACCCATGTGGGTCGCGTCGTACGGCGTGATGCCGCAGACGTAGAGACGGGCGACGGGGCCGGGGGTGAGGGTCTTCGGCCCCCCGGTCACGGTGTCGTGAATCCTCAGGTCGCGACCCTTGCCGGGAAGGGCGGGGACCTCGGAAGCGGGCCAGGCATGCATGGGACTGAGCCTAACCGGACGTGGCATCCGGATACGAACCGGATCGGGGTTGATTGGCCGGGAGCGCCCTCTTGCGCCGCACGCCCCGCTGTGCGGGTCGCGGCGGCCTCAGACCGGCGGCCAGGGGATCGCGGGCCACTCCCCGCCGGGTACGGGGTGGGTGCCGGAGGCCAGCAGTGCGGTCACCCGGTCGCGCAGCGCCGTCACTTCGGCGGGGGTGATCAGGGCGGCCAGCCGGGTGGTGAGCGGCGCGTCCTCGCCGAGGGCGGCGGCGAGGCGGCCGAGGGCGGCCACCGACTCCTCGGGGAGCGGTTCGCCGGCCCAGCCCCAGAGCAGGGTGCGCAGCTTGTCCTCGGTGTGGAAGGTGACGCCGTGGTCGATGCCGTGGAGGCGGCCGTCGGCGGTGGTCAGCAGGTGGCCGCCCTTGCGGTCGCTGTTGTTGATGACGGCGTCCAGCACGGCGAGGCGGCGCAGCCGGGGGTCGTCGGCGTGGACGAGCAGCGCGGTGGAGCCGCCGGGCACCTCGGCCGGCCCGATCGCCCGCCAGCCCTCGGGGGCGGGCCGCTCCGCGTCGGCGAGGGCCAGCAGAGGGCCGACGGGGACCGGGCCGGGGGCGTCCTCGTCCGCTGCCGGTGCCGCGGGCTCCCCGGGCTCCTCCTCGGCCTGCTCGATCCAGAGCTGCACCATGCCGGGGCCGTACGGGCCCTCGCGCAGCACGGTGGGCGGGATCAGCTCCCAGCCGAGGGCGGCGCACACCTCGTACGCCGCGACCTCGCGCTGGGCCAGCGTGCCGTCGGGGAAGTCCCAGAGCGGCTGCTCCCCCGCGACCGGCTTGTAGACGCAGGCGGCGGTGCGGCCCTGGCCGGCGACGGTGCAGTGCAGCACCGCGTTGGACGCCTCGGGGATGCGGCCGCGCACGGTCAGCTCGCCCTCGGTCAGCAGGGCGGTGACGGAGCCGGCCGGGGCCGGCTCCGCGGGCGCGGTGGTCACAGGTCCCGGCGGTACCCGTTCTGGCGCGGGCATACGTGTCCTTCCGGGTCGAGCGGCAGGCTGCACAGCGGGCAGGGCGGCCGGCCGGCGTTGACGACGTCCAGGGCGCGCTTGGCGAAGGCCCGGGCCTGGGCTCCGGAGAGGCGGACCCGCAGCATCGGGGGGCCGTTCTCCTCGTCCTGGAGGAGGCGTTCCTCGGCGGCGGCGAGATCCTCGTCGGAGTCGCCCTCCAGCTCGACCAGGGCCTGGGCCTCGACGATCATCCGCTGGTCCTCGCCGTCCCAGGCCAGCGCCATGGTGCCGACCCGGAACTCCTCCTCGACCGGGTTGTCGAGGGGGGCGCTGTCGGCGACGTCGGCCGGGACCACGGCGGGCACCGCGGCGTTGCCGCCGCTGCGGCGGACGACTTCGTCGAGCAGTTCGTTCATACGCTCCGCGAGCGCGGCGACCTGGGTCTTCTCCAAGGCCACACTGGTGACCCGGCCTTGCGAGGAGGCCTGGAGGAAGAAGGTCCTGCGCCCGGGCAGACCGACCGTCCCGGCGACGAAGCGCTCGGGCGGGTCGAAGAGGAACACCTGACGGGACACGTCCTGCATCTCCAGAGGATCGGTGGCGGAGGGCGGTGGGACGAGGGGCGGCGCCCGCTCGGTTTCACCCTACTGCGGCGGGCGATCACGGTGCGCCCGTACCGCCCCCGACCGTGGCTTGTCCGGCGTCGTCGCCGGGGGCGGGGCGGGGGGCCAGGGAGTCCAGGTCGCCGGTGTCGCCGAGGCGGACGAGGAAGGGGCGCAGCCGGGTGAAGCGGATGGCGGTGACCGAGCAGGGCTGGACCGAGATCCGCTGGAAGAGGTCGAGGTGGAGGCCGAGGGCGTCGGCGACCAGGGACTTGATGATGTCGCCGTGGGTGCACAGGACGTACGCGGCGTCCTCGCCGTGCTCCTCGGCGATGCGGGCATTCCACTTCCGGACCGCCTCGGCGGCACGGTGGTGCATGTGGCGCATGGACTCGCCGCCCGGGAACGCGGCGGCCGAGGGGTGCTGCTGGACGACCTCCATGAGCGGTTCGCCGCTCAGTTCGGAGAGTTTGCGGCCCGACCAGTCCCCGTAGTCGCACTCGTTGACCCCCTCCTCCTCGTGGACCGCGAGGCCGGGGCGGGCGGCCAGCAGCGGGGCGAGGGTCTCCCGGCAGCGCTCCAGCGGGCTGCTGACGGCGGCGGCCAGCGGGATCGCGGCGAGCCGGGCGGGCAGCGCCTCGGCCTGGGCGCGGCCGTGGTCGTCGAGGCGGACGCCCGGGGTGCGCCCGGCGAGGATTCCCGCGGTGTTGGCGGTGGAGCGTCCGTGCCGGACGAGGATCAGGGTGGGCATGCGTGCCAGCGTAAGGGCTGCCGCCGGCTCGCCGGAGGGCGCGGCGGAGGGCAGGTGAGGACGGGCTCCGGCGGGGAAGACTGACCCGGTGATCGTGGACTGTGCCATCTACCGGGCCGGCCGCCGCACCGAGCGGGCCGGCGAGTTCACCGAGGCGCTGGCGAAGGCCCGCGCCTCGGACGACGCCTTCGTCTGGCTGGGCGTGCTCGACCCGAGCGAGGAGGAGTTCGGGCGCGTCAGCGAGGCGTTCGGGCTCCACCCGCTGGCGGTCGAGGACGCCCTCAAGGCGCACCAGCGGCCGAAGCTGGAGGTGTACGACGACTCGCTCTTCATGGTGGTCAAGCCGGTGGTGTACGAGCCGGAGAGCGACCGGGTCTCCCTCGGGGAGGTGATGGTCTTCGTCGGCGACGGCTTCGTGGTGACGGTCCGGCACGGGGACGGGGCGCCACTGGCCCAGGTGCGGCACCGCCTGGAGCACGAGCCCGAGATGCTGGCGCACGGCCCTACCGCGGTGCTGTACGCCGTCGCGGACGCGGTCGTGGACCACTACCTGGTCGTCGCGGCCGAACTCCAGAACGACCTGGAGGAGCTGGAGACGGAGGTCTTCTCCCCCGACTCCTCGGGCAGCCGGGACACCGCCGAGCGGATCTACACCTTCAAGCGGCAGATCGTGGAGTTCCGCCGGGCGACGGGCCCGCTGGCGGCGCCGGTGGGGCGGCTGGCCGGCGGCGGCCCGTTCGGCCACGGCGTGCCGTTCGTGCACGACTCCTCGCAGCCCTTCTTCCGGGACGTCGGCGACCACCTGCTGCGGGTCAACGAGTCGGTGGAGAGCCTGGACCGGCTGGTCTCGGACATCCTCTCGGCGCACCTGGCGCAGATGGGCGTCCGGCAGAACGACGACATGCGGAAGATCTCCGCGTGGGCGGCGATGGCGGCGGTCCCGACGATGATCGCCGGGATCTACGGCATGAACTTCGAGTCGATGCCGGAGCTGGCCTGGCCGGGCAGCTACCCGGTGGTGGTCCTGGTGATGATCGGCATCGCCGTCGCCCTGCACCGCCAGTTCAAGCGGCGCGGCTGGCTCTGACCGGGCCCGGTTTCAGGCGAACTCGGGCGCGGTGGTGGCCGGTCCGCCGAGCGGGTCGCGCCGCTCGGGCGGGGCGAGGGAGACCATCCGCCGCCAGCCGAGCACCCGCTCGTACCGGTACGCGGCGTGGATGCCGGCCGCGAGGAGCCGGCCGCGCGCCCTGGACCAGCCCAGCACCTCGCCCATCCGGGCCATCACGGCGAGGCTGACGTCGCGGTAGACGGCGAGTTCGGCGCGGACGCAGGTGTGCAGGGTGCGGTGGATGGCGCGGCCGTGGCCGGCGCGGGCCAGGCGCAGCAGTTCCTCGTGGCAGTAGGCGAGGTGGTTGTCCTCGTCGTCGGAGATCATCCGGACCGCCCGGCCGAGGTCGGGGTGGTCGCCGAAGTACCGCAGCAGCATCCGCATCTGCTCGGAGGCGCGCTGCTCGGTGACGCGGCTGTGTGCGAGATAGGTGATGACGTCCTGCTCGCTGAGCGGGGTGTCCGCCTGGAGGCGGGCGTGGGCGAGGCCGATGCCGTGGCGTTCCAGCAGCATCGTGTAGTCGGTGTCCTCGGGGACCTCGCAGGGTTCGAGGCCGCGCTTCTTCAGCAGGGCCTGGAAGATCCGGCCGTGCTTGTCCTCGTCGGCGCCGTGCCGGGCGATCTTGGGAGCGAGGGAGCGCTGCGACTCGGGCACCAGCGCGGCGATCCGGGCGTTCTCCCAGCCGCCTTGCGTCTCCCCGCTGGCGGCGATGGAGCAGAAGAGCCGGTAGGCGTCGTCGTTGTCGAGGATCTCCTGGAAGAGACTCCGGGCCGAGAGCATCCGCAAACCTCCGTGCGTCGCCGGACAGTCGTCCGCAGAAGGCCAGTCAACGGCCGCCCCCGGGCCCCGGCAACGCCGCCGGCGAGGGGGCTGGGCCGAACGGGTGACGGCGCGCGGGCGAGGTCGCGCGCCGGTGGGCGTAACCCCGAGGGCGCTGCGGCGTTGTCCTGGTGACGGCCGTGGCGGGGAAGACCCCCGAGCCCCCACCACGGCCGCAGACCTGGAAGGCCCCGCCGGTTGTGTACCGGCGGGGACTTCGTCGTGCTGCGGCAGGGGTCAGGCGAGGCCGGCCCGCTCCAGCGCCTCGGTGCCGGCGCGCAGCGCGGCGAGCCGCTCGTCGAGGGTGAAGCCGGCCGGGGAGAGCGTCAGGGTGGTGACGCCCGCGGCGGCGTACGCCTGCATGCGGTCGGCGATCCGGTCGACGCCGCCGAGCAGCGTGGTGGAGTCGATGAGCTGGTGCGGGACGGCCGCGGCGGCCCCGTCCTTGTCGCCGGCCAGGTACTTGTCCTGGATCTCGGCGGCCTCCTTCTCGTACCCCATGCGCCCGGCGAGCTGGTTGTAGAAGTTCTGCTTGCGGCTGCCCATGCCGCCGACGTACAGCGCGGTGTACGGGCGGAAGAGGTCGGCGAGGCCGTTGACGTCGTCGCCGACGGCGATCGGGACGGTCGGGACGACGTCGAAGCCCTCCATGGTGAGACCGGCCTTCTCGCGGCCCGCGCGCAGGTGGCGGACGGCCGTCTCCTCCAGGTGCTCGGCGGCGGGGAAGATCAGCAGGGCGCCGTCGGCGATCTCGCCGGTCTGCTCCAGGTTCTTCGGGCCGATCGCCGCGATGTAGAGCGGGATGCGCTCGCGTTCGGGGTGGACGGTGAGCTTGAGCGGCTTGCCGGGGCCGCCGGGGAGCGGCAGCGTCCAGTGGTCGCCCTCGAAGGAGACCCGCTCGCGGCTCATCGCCTTGCGGACGATCTCGACGTACTCGCGGGTCCGCGCCAGCGGCTTGTCGAACTTGACGCCGTACCAGCCCTCGGAGACCTGCGGGCCGGAGACGCCGAGGCCCAGGCGGAAGCGGCCGCCGGAGAGCGAGTCGAGGGTGGCCGCGGTCATCGCGGTCATGGTGGGCTGGCGCGCCGGGATCTGCATGATCGCGGAGCCGATGTCGATCCGCTCGGTCTGCGCGGCGACCCAGGCGAGGACGGTCGGCCCGTCCGAGCCGTACGCCTCCGCGGCCCAGCAGACCGAGTAACCCAGCCGGTCGGCCTCCTTGGCGACCGCCAGGTTGTCCGCGTCCATACCGGCGCCCCAGTAGCCGAGGTTGATGCCGAGCTGCATGCGCAAATCCCCTTACCCATCGGTAACGTCCCGTTCCGGGGACTCTAGCGCTCCCACCCGTCCGGACGGTATGCCTGGGCACGTCGCCCCCGTCACGTGGCGGCGTACGGCGCGCCGTGCGGCCGTGGTTGTCCACAGGCCACCACGAACAGGGGTGCGGCCAGTACTCTCGGCGACCATGGAGCAGAGGCATCTGGGCCGCACCGGCCTGCGCGTGTCCCGCATCGGCCTGGGCACCCTGACCTGGGGCTGGGGCACCGACGAGCACGACGCCGCCGAGCTGGTGAAGACCTTCTGGGAGGCGGGCGGTTCACTCGTCGACACCGCCGACGTGTACGCGGCCGGGGAGGCGGAGTACCTCCTCGGCCGGATCGTCGACCGGCTGGTCCCCCGCGAGGACCTGGTGATCGCCACCAAGGCGGGCAGCGTCCCCGACCCGGAGCGGCGGTTCGACGGCTCGCGCGGCCATCTCCTCGGCGCCCTCGACGCCTCCCTGCACCGGCTCGGCACCGACCACGTCGACCTGTGGCAGGTCCACGCCTTCGACCCGCTGACCCCGCTGGAGGAGACCCTCCAGGCGCTCGACATCGCCGTCACCACCGGCCGTGCCCGGTACGCGGGGGTCTCCAACTTCTCCGGCTGGCAGCTGGCCAAGGCGGCCACCTGGCAGCTGGCCCTGCCGGCCGGGCGCACCAGACTGGCCAGCACCCAGATGGAGTACTCGCTGCTCCAGCGCGGCGTGGAGCGGGAGGTGCTGCCCGCCGCCCTCGATCTGGGCGTGGGGCTGCTGCCCTCCTCGCCGCTCGGCAGGGGCGTCCTCACCGGCAAGTACCGGCACGCCGCTCCCCCGGGCCCGCCGGGCTCCCGGGGCGCCTCCGAGCAGCTGGCCGGGTTCGTCGCGCCCTACCTCGACGACGCGGGCGACCGGGTCGTCGACGCCCTCACCACCGCCGCCGACGGTTTGGCCGCCACCCCGCTCCAGGTGGCGCTGGCCTGGGTCCGCGACCGGCCCGGAGTCTGCGCTCCCCTCGTCGGGCCGCGCACCGCCGAGCAGCTCGCGGCGGCACTGTCGGCGGAAGCCCTTACGCTTCCCGACGAGATCTGCCAGGCGCTCGACGACGTGTCGGCGCCCGTGCACCGCTATCCCGACCAGGACTGGAGCACGCTGTGAGTACGGACCCCGCCGCCGCGCCCGCCGACGAGGACGCGCCCGCCCCCCAGGCGGCGGCCCCCGAGGACGCCCCGCCCCCGGAGCACGGCCCCGAGGAGACGCGGGGCGAGGCCGGCCACGGCGAAACTCCCGCCCCCTCCGGCGAGGACGAAGGCGCCGCGCCCGCGCCCTCCGGGGCGGAGGCCGAGCTGGCGGCCCAGCGCGAGCTGCGGCGGCGCATCGAGGAGCGCAAGGCCGGGCGCGAGGCGCCGGTGGAGGCGGGCGGCAAGCTCCAGGGCGTCGCCGCCGACCTGCTGGCCGCCGTCAAGGCGGTCGAGGGCGGCGCCGCGCCGACGGCGTTCATCCCCGAGACGGCACCGGCCGCGCCCCGCAGGCCCGCCCCGGAGCCGGTCCGTCCGGCACCCGCACCCGTCGCTCCCGCGGCGCCCACCGGTCCCTCCGACCGTGCCGTGGACGAGGTCGCGGCGGTGCTCGCCGGCGGCTCCGCCCCGGCCGTCCTCGCCCCCGCCGTCGCCGAGGCCCTCGGGGACGGCGCCGCCGAGGTGCTGCGCGAGGACCCGTGGCAGCTGCTGCACGCCCGAGGGGTACGCCCCGAACAGGCCGACGGTTTCGCCCGCGCCCTGCTCGGCGCCGAGGCGAGGCCCGACGACGCGCGGCGCGGCCGGGCGGTCACCGGCTGGCTCCTGGAGCAGGCCGCCCTCGCCGGGCACACCGCCCTGGAGGCCGACGCCCTGCGCGCGGCGCTCGGGCAGCGCGCCGTCCCGGACCCGGAGGGCACCCTGCGCGAAGCGGTCGCCGAGGGCGACGTGCTGGTCTTCCAGGACCCGCTGGACACCGGCTCCGCGACGGCTCAGGCCCCGGCGGCCGGGCCCGGTGCGGACGAGACGGAGGAACCGGCCGAGACCCCGGTGCGGGTGCTGATCGGCCTGGAGCGGTACGCCCTGGCCGAGGAGAGCCTCGCCGACGGCCTGGCCGGGCTGGTGAACACCCCTCCGGCGGCCGGTCCCGGCCCCGAGGAGTGGCAGGGCGCCGGCGGCGAGGGACGCGGCTCGGCGGCCGAGCTGATCCGGGCCGTAGCCGGGCACGGCCTCGTCCTCCACTCGGGCGGCGAGGCGGCCCGCGCCGAACCGGCCGCGCTGCTCACCGCCGCCGCCTCGCTCGGCCTGCGGGCCTGGGGCGCGGCACACGGCCCGGACAGCCGGGCACGGCTCGCGGCGGCGCTGACCGGCGCGGAGGGCGGGGCGGCCACCGTGGCGGGGCTCCTCTCCGGCGCCGAGGGCCCCGGCCGGGACGCGGAGGGCTCGCTCGCCCTCGACCTGCTGGTCGTCCTCGACGCCCCGCAGCTCGACGTGGAGAGCGCCGCGATGCTGGTCGAGGCGCTGCCCGACGGGGCGCGCCTCGTGCTCAGCGGTGACCCCGGGCTCCTGGGGTCGGCCGGTCCCGGCCGGGTCTTCGGCGACCTGCTGGCCGCACGCCCCTGCCCCGTCGTCGTCTCCCGCACCCCGGACCCGGGCCCGGTGGGCGAGCTGGTCTCGGGCCTGGGCGCCGGGGAGCTGACGGCGGTGGACGCCCCCGGACACGAGGTGGCGATCGTCCCGGTGCGCGACCCGGCCGAGGCCGTGCACCGTACGGTCCAGCTGGTCACGGAGTCAGTGCCGCGCGCCTTCCAGGTGCCCCCGGAGCAGACCCTGGTGGTGACGCCGGGCCACGGAGGCGCGGCGGGCACCCGCGTGCTGAACGCCGCCCTGAAGGAGAAGTGCAACCCCGGCCCCGGCCGCTTCGCCGGTTTCGACCCGGGCGACCGGGTGGCGTACAGCCCGGCGCCGGGCCGCACCGAGCTGGGCCAGGTCCTCGGCGCCGAGCAGGAGGGCCTGCGGCTGCGCTGCGCGGGCGGCGAGGTCCTGGTCGCCCGCGACCGGGTGGCCGCCACCCTCCGCCACGGCTGGGCGGTCACCGCCCACCAGGCGGTCACCCTGCGCGCCCCGGCCGCCGTCGTGGTCGTCCCCGGCGACGCCGGCCCGGCCCTGACCCGCGACTGGGTCTACACCGCCTTCGCCCGCGCGGAACGCCACCTCTCCGTCGTCCAGGGAGTAGGCCCGGCCCTCGCCGCAGCGGTCACGGACCGCCCGGCCAAGCCCCGCACCACCCGCCTCCCCGTGCTGCTCAGGCCCCAGCTCCCCACCCGGTCCACCACCTGACGCCCCAGCCAGGCCGCCCCCACTCAAGCCCGGCCGACAATCCAGACCCGGCCACTCCCAGCCCGGCCGGCGCTCGAGGCCATCCTTGAGCCCAGCCGGGCCACCGGAGCCAGCCCTGTCCAGCCCGGCCGGCGCTCGAGGCCACCGCCCCTGGGCAAGCCGGCGGGGCCGGACCCCGAAGGACCCGGCCCCGCCGCGGGCAAGCACGTCAGATGCGCCCCCGCCGCTCCTGATACCCGCCGAGCCCCTCGGCGGCCTCCTCGTCGATGTCCATCACATCGTCGAGCTCCCCGTCGTCGGAGTCGTCGTCCGGGTCCTCGTCGAACACGGCACTCATGTCGAAGCGGCAGACGACCAGCTCCGGATCAGCCTCCTCGAAGGGCGCGTCGAGCCACTCCCCGGGCTCGGCAGGCTCCTCGGCGGCCACCACCCACAGGGTGGAATCCCCCTCCTCCAGCCCGAACTCCTTGTGCCGGGAGGCGACCTCGTCCGCCTCGTACTCGCCGAACAGGATGCCGAGGGCGGCGTGCACGCTGTCCCCGACCACGCCCTGGGCCCCCGCCCCGGAGCCGGGCGGACCGGCGGCCCCGCCCCGGTCGTGGTCGGCGATGCGCTGCGCCTGGGAGAGCAGCCGCCGGGGTTCGGCGACCGCGTAGTCGCGGCGGATGAGGACGCTCAGGGCACTGGGTTCGTCGGGCCCGGCGTACGGCGGCAGGGCCTCCTCGGCATCGGGGATGTCGAAGGGGGTGACCTCGTCGTAGCGCTCGTAGAGCAGTTCGTCGTATTCCTCGGCGGCGGCGGCCAGGTCGTTGAAGGCGGCGTGGACGGCCGGATCGTCCTCGCCAATCCTGCGCTCCACCGCGGCCAGGTGGCGGTCGAGCGCGGTCTTGACCGCCTCGGCGGCGGCCCGTACCTCGGCAGCCGTGGGCTGCTCAGCATCAGACATGGTGCTGACGCTATCCGTACCGGGGCCGCTCCCGCACAATAGATGCGATGCCGGAATACGAATTCACTGACGTGTATGTCCCGCGAGGGATCACTCGCACCGATACGACCCGCCTGCTCACCGACCACGCCGAGTACGGCCACTGGGAGCTGGACCGGCTGGTGCTGCTCCCGGACGGCAGCCGCAGGGTGCGGCTGCGGCGGCGGATCATCCGCCAGCTGCGGGCCACCTGGTGAGCGGCGCATGAGCCCGGGCACGCCGAAGGGCGGCGACACGCGGTCGCCGCCCTCCGTCGTGTGCCGAGCCGTCCTGGCACCGGCCGGGTGGGTCCCCGGTCCGGGTCAGGCGGCCTGGCGTGCCTTGCGGTAGAGGATCGCTCCGCCGAGCAGCAGCCCGCCGGCCGCGGCACCGCCGAGGCCGAGCGGCACGGAGCTGCCCGTGACGGCCAGCTCCTCGGGGACCTCCGGGGTGACCGGGGGCTTCACGGGCTTCTCCGGGGTGACCGGGGGCTCCACGGGCTTCTCCGGGGTGACCGGCGGCTCCACGGGCTTCTCGGGCTTCTCCGGGGTGACCGGGGGCTTCTCCGGCTCCGGCGCCGTGTTGGCGCAGTTGTTGCCGAAGGCGGGGTTCAGCAGCCCGACCACGGAGACGGAGTTGCCGCAGACGTTGACCGGCACGTCGACCGGCGCCTGGACGACGTTGCCGGAGAGGAGCCCCGGCGAGCCGGCGGCGACGGCCTCGGCGCTCGCGCCCGAGGTGGAGTCGCCGCTGCCGGCGGTCCGGGTGGCCCCGCCCGCCCGGTCGGAGCTGTCCGCCGCCGGCCCGGCCGCGCGCTCGGCGGGCCCGGCCTGGCTTCCGCCGCTGTTGGCGCAGCTGTTGCCGAAGGCGGGGTTGAGGACACCCACCACGTCCACGCTGTTGCCGCAGGCGTTGACCGGCACGTGGATCGGGACGGAGACGGAGTTGCCGGAGAGCACGCCCGGCGAGTTGGTGGCGGCGCTGCCCGCGCCCGCATCGGCTTGTGCGTAACCGCCGGTGACGGCGATGACGCCGGTGGCCGCGGCCACCGTGATCAGGCCCTTGCGCATGACCTGTCGCATAGGTTGTTCCCTGCCTTTGACCTTCCGGAGTGTGCGCCACCCGACTGGGTGGCGCCCGTAGATGCCGCCAGCCCCGGAGCGCATGGCGCGCGCTCCGGGGCCGGCGGACTTCAGCCCCACATGAGGCGGGGCGGGGCGCAACGTCAGGCGTTGACGCAGGTGTTGCCGAAGGCGGGGTTCAGCAGACCGATCACGGAGACGGTGTTGCCACAGACGTTGACCGGGACGTGGACCGGAACCTGGACCACGTTGCCGGACAGAACGCCGGGGGAACCGACAGCGGCGCCCTGGGCACCGGCGTCGGCGACGGCCATGCCCGCACCGGCGAGAACGAGGCCACCCGTGGCTGCCGCAGCGGCGACGACCTTCTTGATCATGATTCCTCCTTGTTGGCAAATGCGATCCCAGCCGCGGACCGCACCACGTGTAACGAAGGAGCCAAGGAGGGGGTACGTGCGGATTCCGACGTTCACTCTTCCCAGTCGGATGCGTACGCCCGGCCGAATACGGCGTGAGGCCGGTGGGCCGGGGCGCGATACGGGGGAGACTGCCCGCGCCCCGGCTGCGGCAACCGGACCAACGGGCGGCCGCCGCCAAGCTCACCCGATAGGGCGTCAGGAGGCGTCGAGGAACCGGTCGAGCACCCGCACACCGAACTTCAGTCCGTCGACCGGGACCCGCTCGTCCACGCCGTGGAACATCCCGGCGAAGTCCAGCTCCGGCGGGAGCTGGAGGGGCGAGAAGCCGAAGCAGCGGATGCCGAGGTCGTCGAAGGACTTGGCGTCGGTGCCGGCGGAGAGCATGTAGGGCACGGCGCGGGCGATGGGGTCCTCGGCGGAGAGCGCCGTCTGCATGGCGTCGACCAGGGCGCCGTCGAAGGTGGTCTCCAGCGCCTTGTCCGCGTGCACGTCCTCACGACGCACCCGCGGGCCGAGGATGCGGTCGAGGTCGGCGAGGAACTCCTCCTCGTACCCGGGCAGGAAGCGGCCGTCGACGTGGGCGGTGGCCTGGCCGGGGATGACGTTGACCTTGTAACCGGCGCCGAGCTGGGTGGGGTTGGCGGTGTTCTTCAGGGAGGCGCCGATGAGCTTGGCGATGCCGCCGAGCTTGGCGAGCGTCTCGTCCATGTTCTCCGGGTCCAGCTCGGTGCCGAGAGCGTCGGAGAGCTCGTCGAGGAAGTGCCGCAGGGTCTTGGTCACGCGGATGGGGAACTCGTAGCGGCCCAGCCGGCCGACGGCCTCGGAGAGTTCAGTGATGGCGTTGTCGCGGTGGATCATCGATCCGTGTCCGGCGGTGCCGTCCACGGTCAGCTTCATCCAGTGCATGCCCTTCTGGGCGGTCTCCACCAGGTAGAGGCGGAGCTTCTCGTTGACGGTGAAGGAGAAGCCGCCGACCTCGCCGATCGCCTCGGTGACGCCTTCGAAGAGGCCGGGGTGGTTGTCGACGAGGTGCCGGGCGCCCCAGGTGCCGCCCGCCTCCTCGTCGGCGAGGAAGGCGAGGACGAGGTCGCGCGGGGGCTTGCGGCCGGTGCGCATCCGGTCGCGGACGACCGCGAGGGTCATCGCGTCCATGTCCTTCATGTCGACGGCGCCACGGCCCCAGACGCAGCCGTCGGCCACCTCCCCGGAGAACGGGTCGTGGGACCAGTCGGCCGCGTTGGCCGGGACCACGTCGGTGTGGCCGTGGATGAGCAGGCCGGGGCGGGAGCGGTCCTCGCCCTCGATCCGGACCACGGTGGAGGCGCGGCCCGGGTGGGACTCGAAGATCTCCGGTTCGAGGCCGACCTCGGCGAGCTTCTCGGCCACGTACTCGGCGGCCCGCCGCTCGCCGGGGCCGGAGTGGTCGCCGTAGTTGCTGGTGTCGATCCGGATGAGGTCGCGGCAGAGGTCGACCACCTCGTCCTCGCCGCGAAGGCTCCCGGTCCCCTGGACGGTCTTCGGCTCGCTCACGCTGCTCCTTGGCTTGTCGCCGTGTTGGGTCCTCTCATCCTCACCCCGGGCGGCCCTCGCGCCCAAGACCGGGTCCCGGCCGACATACGCCCGTCACACACGGCGGCCCTCCCCCGGGCGGGACCCGGGGGTGATCGGGGACCCCCAGATGTTTGCTATGGTTTTCCACGTCGCCGCAGGGAAGCCCCGGCGGACGACAGACACCTTGTCCGGGTGGCGGAATGGCAGACGCGCTAGCTTGAGGTGCTAGTGCCCTTTATCGGGCGTGGGGGTTCAAGTCCCCCCTCGGACACCAGAGAAAACCCCGGCTCAGCTGGGGTTTTCGTGTTCTCCGGGCCGGTGGCGCAGATGGCGCAGGTGCTCGACCAGGACCGGGATCTGGCTGCGGTCGGTCTCCTTGACGGCGGTGATCAGCGTCACGGTGCCCTGGTCCATCAGGTCGAGGAGTTCGCCGACCGCGGCCCGGTGGGCCGGGTCGCCCAGCTCGGTGCGGTACCGCTCGGTGAAGCCGTCGTACCGCTCGTCCGGGTTCTGGTGGTACCAGTCGCGCAGCTCGGTCGAGGGGGTGATCTCCTTCAGCCACACGTCGACGGCGGCGCGTTCCTTGGAGACGCCCCGGGGCCAGAGCCGGTCGACGAGGACGCGGGTGCCGTCGGCGGGGTCGGCGGGCTCGTACACCCGGCGTACCCGGGGGGCTTCGTCACTCACGGCGGCGTCCTTCGGCGAGGGGTCCCTACCGGCGATGAGACCACCGGAGGTGCGGTGGGGCCCGGTGGCCTGCGCCGGGCGGGGGACGGCCGTGGAGAATGGGGGCCATGTCACGTCGCGCCCGCAACCGCTCCGCCGCTCCCCGCCGTGCCGCCGCCGTGGCGGTGCGGCCCGCCGACCCGTGCCCGTGCGGCAGCGGGCGGACGTACGGCGAGTGCTGCGGACGGCTCCACGCGGGCAGCGCCGAGGCGGCGACGGCGGAGCAGCTGATGCGCTCGCGATACGCGGCCTTCGCCACCCGCGACGCCGCCTACCTGCTGCGCACCTGGCACCCGCGCACCCGCCCCGCCGTGCTGGACCTGGACGACGGGATGCGGTGGACGGGGCTGGAGATCACCGGCACCTCGCAGGGCAGCGCCTTCCACGCCACGGGGACGGTGACCTTCCGCGCCCACTGGAGCGCCGGGGGCGAGTCCGGGGTGATGGCGGAGCACAGCCGCTTCACCCGGGGCGAGGGGAACGGGGCGTGGCTGTACGTGGACGGGGACGTCCGGGACTGAGCGGGCCGCCGGAACGCCGGTTCCCTCAGCTCTCGGCCGGGGCCGGGGCCGGGGGCGGCGGGTCCAGGATGTCGAGTTCCTGGAGGGCGCCGATGGTGATCTCCCTCGTCAGGGCCTCCGCGCGGTCGGCGTCGCGTTCGCGGACGGCCTCGGCGAGGCGTACGTGGAGGGTGACGGCGGCCGGGTCCGGGTCGTGGAACATCACCTGGTGGTGGGTGCGGCCGGAGAGGACCTCGGCGACCACGTCGCCGAGGCGGGCGAACATCTCGTTGCCGGAGGCGCGCAGCACGACACGGTGGAAGGCGATGTCGTGGCGCAGGTACCCCTCCAGCCGGTGGCCCCGGGAGTGCGCGACCATGCCGAGGGCGTTCTCGGTCAGCTCGGCGCACTGGGCCGAGGTGGCGTGGCGGGCGGCGAGTCCGGCGGCGACCGGTTCGACCGCCGAGCGGAGCACGGTCAGTGAGCGGAGCTGGCGGGGGCGGTCGGCGCCGGCCAGCCGCCAGCGGATGACCTGCGGGTCGTAGACGTTCCACTCCTCGGCCGGGAGCACGGTGACGCCGACCCGGCGCCGGGAGGCGACCAGGTGCATCGACTCCAGGACGCGGACCGCCTCCCGCATGACCGAGCGGGAGACCTCGTAGCGCTGGGCCAGCTCGTCGGTGCGCAGCACGCTGCCCGCCGGGTACTGGCCCTCGGTGATCGCGGGGCCGAGCCGTTCGAGCACGCGCGCGTGGAGTCCCCCGCCCTGTGTCGTCATGTCGATCAGACTACGAGGCTGCCTGCGGGAACAAAAAGTCAGACTTTTATGTCACAGGCTCTTGAATTAGTCGTATCTAATGGGTTTCAGTGTCGTGACCCTCCGGGGCCCGACAGGCGAACGATGTCGAAGAAGACAGCGAGCGAGGCAGCAATGAACACCCCCCACGTCGTCGTGGTCATGGGCGTCGCAGGAACCGGCAAGACCACGATCGGCCCCCTGCTCGCCGAACGGCTCGGCGTCCCCTACGCCGAGGGCGACGACTTCCACCCCCCGGCGAACATCGCCAAGATGTCGGCCGGCACGCCGCTGGACGACGACGACCGCTGGCCGTGGCTGGACGCCATCGGCGCCTGGGCCCACAGCCGGACCGGGCTCGGCGGCGTCGTCAGCAGTTCCGCCCTCAAGCGCTCCTACCGGGACCGGCTGCGCGCCTCCGGGCCGGGCGTGGTCTTCGTCCACCTCACCGGGGACCGCGCGCTGATCGAGGAACGGATGGCCGAACGCAAGGGCCACTTCATGCCGACGGCGCTGCTCGACTCGCAGTTCGCGACGCTCCAGCCGCTCCAGGCGGACGAGGCCGGGGTCGCCGTCGACGTGTCGGGCACGCCCGAGGAGATCGCCGACCGCGCCTGCGAGGCGCTGGCCGCCTACGACCGGGAGCGGGCCGGGTCCTCCTGACCCTGCCTGACCCCGGACCGCCGGGGGCCTCGCGGGCCGACACCCCGCTCGTCCCCCTCCGCTCCACCCCCTCCCCCACCCACTCTTCACACGAGGGAAGAATCCCGTGACCCGTCTCAGCGTCGAGATGCTGGCAGCGGACGCGGCGGAACCGATCACCTCCGCGGGCAACGCCCAGTTGGGGATCGCCGTTCTCGCCGGCATCGCCGTCATCGTCCTGCTCATCACGAAGTTCAAGGTCCACGCCTTCCTGGCACTGACCATCGGTTCGCTCGCCCTCGGCGCTTTCGCCGGGGCGCCGCTGGACAAGGCCATCACCAGCTTCACCGCCGGACTCGGCTCGACCGTGGCGGGCGTGGGTGTGCTGATCGCGCTCGGCGCGATCCTCGGCAAGCTCCTCGCCGACTCGGGCGGCGCCGACCAGATCGTCGACACGATCCTCGCCAAGGCCAGTGGCCGGGCGATGCCGTGGGCGATGGTGCTCATCGCCTCGGTGATCGGCCTGCCGCTCTTCTTCGAGGTCGGCATCGTGCTGCTGATCCCGGTGGTCCTGATGGTCGCCAAGCGCGGCAACTACTCGCTGATGAAGATCGGCATCCCGGCCCTCGCCGGCCTGTCGGTCATGCACGGCCTGATCCCGCCGCACCCCGGCCCGCTCGTCGCCATCGACGCGATCGGCGCCAACCTCGGCATCACCCTGGCGCTCGGCGTCCTGGTCGCGATACCCACCGTGATCATCGCCGGTCCCGTCTTCGGCAAGTACGCCGCCCGCTGGGTGGACGTGCCGGCGCCCGAGAAGATGATCCCGCAGCGTGCCACCGAGGAGACCGACCGCCGGCCGAGCTTCGGCGCGACCCTGGCCACCGTGCTGCTGCCGGTCGTGCTGATGCTCGCCAAGGCCCTCGTCGACATCGTGGTGGACAACCCCGAGTCCGGCGTCCAGCGGGTCTTCGACGTCATCGGCTCGCCGATGATCGCCCTCCTCGCCGCCGTGATCGTGGGCATGTTCACCCTCGGCCGCGCCGCCGGGTTCACCAAGGGCCGCCTCTCCACCACGGTGGAGAAGTCGCTCGCCCCGATCGCGGGCGTGCTGCTCATCGTCGGCGCCGGCGGTGGTTTCAAGCAGACCCTGATCGACGTCGGCATCGGCCAGATGATCCTGGACTTCTCCGAGAGCTGGGCCATCCCGACCCTGCTGCTCGCCTGGCTGATCGCGGTGGCGATCCGGCTGGCGACCGGTTCGGCGACGGTGGCGACCATCTCGGCGGCCGGTCTGGTGGCCCCGCTGGCGGCGGACATGTCGTCCTCGCACATGGCGCTGCTGGTGCTGGCCATCGGCGCGGGCTCGCTCTTCTTCAGCCACGTCAACGACGCCGGCTTCTGGCTGGTGAAGGAGTACTTCGGGCTGAACGTCGGCCAGACCATCAAGACCTGGTCGGTGATGGAGACGATCATCTCCGTCGTCTCGCTCATCTTCGTCCTGCTGCTCTCGCTGGTGCTGTAGCCCGGCGGCGGCGACGCCCGGGTACGCGAAGGGGCGGGGCACACGGTACGTACCGTGTGCCCCGCCCCTTCGGCGTTCGCGCGGGCCGGGCCGGACCGGTCAGCCGGTGGTGGCCCGCTCACCGGCGGGGCGGCCGGCCGCGTCGGCCGCCTTCTCCAGCTGGAACGCCTCGTTGCCCTGGCCGATGCGGGCGTGGGTCTCGGGGCGGGTGCGCTTGAGGATCAGGCCGTAGCCGATCCCGGCGACGGCGGCGAGGCCGATCACACCGGGCAGCAGCCAGCTGAGCGCCGAACCGGACTCGGCGCCGACCAGCACGGAGAAGTCCTTGACGGTGTATCCGGCGATGGTCAGCAGGGCGAGGCCGGCGAGGCCGGAGGCGAGCAGCCGCCAGAGCTGGGCGCGGGCGGCGCCCCGGCGGGCGAAGAAGACGATGACGGCCAGCGAGGCGGCGGCCATCAGGACGATGATGCCGAGCGCGCCGACGTTGCCCATCCAGGTGAACATCCGCAGCACGGGCGCGGTCGGGTCACCGACCAGGTTGCCGTCGGTGAGGGCGAAGGCGGCGACCAGGACGACCGAGATGCCGGTCTGGAGGAGCGAGCCGGTGCCGGGGGCGCCGCTGCCGGGGTTGGTCCGGCCGAAGGCGGCGGGCAGCAGGCCCTCGCGGCCCATGGCGAACGCGTAGCGGGCGACGACGTTGTGGAAGCTGAGCATCGCCGCGAACATGCCGGTGACGAAGAGGATGTGCAGGACGTCGGTGAAGGTGGTGCCGAGCCGCGACTCGGTGAGGTGGAAGAGGAGCCCCGCGCTCTGCTCGCGGGCGTCGCCGACGATCCCGGAGGGGCCGGAGGCCACGGTGAGCGCCCAGGAGCTGATCATGAAGAAGAGGGCGACGAAGCCGATGGCGAGGAACATCACGCGGGCGACCACGATGTGCGGGCGCCGGGTCTCCTCGGCGTAGACGGGGGCCTGCTCGAAGCCGACGAAGGCGGCGATGCAGAAGCAGAGCGCGGTGCCGAGCCCGGCGCCGGTGAGGGTCTCCGGGTTGAAGGCGTGCAGCGACAGGCCCTCGGGGCCGGGTTCGGCGATGGCGGCGACGTCGAACACGACGACGAGGACGCACTCGATCAGCAGCAGCACGCCGAGGACCCGGGCGTTGAGGTCGATCTTCAGCCAGGCGAGGACGGCGACGGCGGCCACCGAGGCCAGCGCGAAGATCCACCAGGCGATGTCGAGCCCGAGGTAGGTCGAGCAGATCACCGACACCTCGAAGCCGAAGATCCCGTAGATGCCGACCTGCATCGCGCTGTACGCCACCAGCGCGACCAGCGCGGCCCCGGCGCCGGCGGTCCCGCCGAGGCCACGGGAGATGTACGCGTAGAAGGCGCCGGCGTTGTGGACGTGGCGGCTCATCTCGGCGTAGCCCAGGGAGAAGAGGGCGAGGACGATGCCGAGGATCACGAAGAGCAGGGGCTGCCCGGTGATCCCCATCACGCCGAATGTCGTGGGCATGACACCCGCGACGACCATGAGGGGGGCGCTGGCGGCGAGGACGGACAGCAGCAGCCCGGTGGTGCCCAGGCGGTCGGCCCGCAGGGCGCGCTCTTCGCCCTTGTAGGTGCGGATTCCCTCGGAGGAGGGCGTCTCGGCGGTCATCGGTTCGGGGTCCTCTCGGGGGGTGGCGGTGGTGCGGCGGCACAGGGGCCGACGGCTCAGGCGGCGCCCAGGGCGGCGCTGCGGGCGGCGTGGAAGGCGTCGTACGGGTCGCGGTCCGGGTAGGCCCAGGGCGCGCGGGTGGCGTGCGGGCCGATGCGGTGGAAGAGGGCGGCCGCCTCGGCGGGGCGGCCCTCGCAGAACTTGGCGTGGGCCAGGTAGTTGAGGTCGGTGCGGATGCGGCCCCGGTCCAGGCGCTCCTCCCACTCCAGCCACCAGTCGAAGGCGGTGCGCAGGACCTGGCGGGCGCGGCGGGAACGCCAGTGGCCGGAGGCGGCCGGGTCCGGGGGCTCGCTGCCGGCGGCGGCCAGCACCCGGTAGCGCTCGGCGTGGGCGACCACCGGGAGCACGGCCAGCGGGGATTCCGGGGAGGCGTGTTCGGCGGACCAGGCGGCGAAGTCGTAGACCTCGTGGAGCGGGTCGCGGCCGAGTTCGGGGTGGCGCTCGGCGAGGCGGGCGACCATCAGGTGGTGGGCCATGTGGTGGTCCTGGTGGCGGACGCGCACCGCGTCGAAGAGGCGGACCACCTCGTCCTCGGTGCCGCGTCTGCGGGCCAGCAGGAGCAGGGCCAGCCACGGGGTGGGGTCCTCGGGGGCGAGGGCGGCGGCCCGGTGGCAGGCGTCGGTGGCCTCGGGGCAGTACCGGCGGTCGCCCAGGGCGCGGGCGACGGTGGCGCAGCCGATGAGGGCGGCGGCGTCGGCGCTGTCGGGTTCGGCGATCCGCCACTCCTCGCCCCAGGCGGCCGCGCCCTGGGTGCCGGCCAGCACGGTGAGGCGGTGGCCGCGCAGGTCCCAGTCGGTGCCGGTGTGCGCCAGGAGTTCACGGACGGCCGTCCAGCGGCCCTGGGTGAGGGCTGCGCGGGCGGCGATCAGGTCGGCGTCGCCGAGTGCGGGGTCGAGGGCGTTGGTGGCCCGTTTGCGGGCACGGCCGAACGGGGGCGGGGGTGGGGGCACCGCGAGGGTCCTTCACGACACGACGTGCGAGCGACTGATCACGCGCAGTCAAGCGGGCGGGCGCCCGCCGAGTCAAGGCCCACCCGGACCCATTGGGGCCAACCCCGTTGTGCCGGGGCGGTGTTGAGGTGTCCTCAGGTGCCGGACGGGCTCTGATCCGGGATTGAGGACTGCCTGCGGCTCCTGCTGGCGCCGGGGTCTCACAGCCAGGTCGGGTCGGCGAGGAGGGTTTGGAGTTCGTCGGTGAGGCGGGCCGTGTGGAAGCCGTCGGCGGCGGCGTGGTGGATCTGTACGGAGAGGGGGAGCAGGAGGCGGCCGTCGCGTTCGGTGTAGCGGCCGAGGGTGAAGATGGGGGCGAGGTGGTCCCAGCCGTCGCGGATGTCGAGGGTGAAGCCGGTGAAGGAGGCCCACGGGAGGCTCGACACGTCGAAGGCGTTGGGGGGCGGATCTCCCTGCGGGAAGAAGTCGGTGGCGCGGCTGTGCTCGGCGAGGAGGGGCGCGGCCGCGTCGTGGAACGTGCCGAAGTCGGGATCGTAGGGCGCCCACACGCAGGCGAAGGTCTCGCGCTCCGGGTTGAAGACCGTGAAGGCGGGGTGCACGACCGGCCAGACGGCCGGGTCGCCCGAGGCGGTGAGGCACATCCTGAACGCGTCGTGCCGGTTGACGACCGCGGCGAGCGCCCAGACCTGCGCGAGGTACGACTTGCGCGGTGAGCGGCGCAGCGCGGCGGCGAAGGCGGTGACGTCCACCTCCACCGTCATCGCGTACGTGCACGGGACGCGCCGGCGGTAGTGGTCGAAGTGCTGCCGGCGCGGCCACGTGTCGAGGTCGATCGGGGTCGGGGTCGGGATCGAGGCGTCCATCGGCTCAGCATGTCAGCCGCCGGTGTGCGGGCCGTAGCCGTTTTCCGCCCGGCGCCCGCCCCTCCCCCGGCCCGCCCCGGGTCAGGCGGTCGCCTCGGCGGCGGCCCGGCCGGCGGTGCGGCCGGAGAAGAGGCAGCCGCCGAGGAAGGTGCCTTCGAGGGAGCGGTAGCCGTGGACCCCGCCGCCGCCGAAGCCGGCGGCCTCCCCGGCCGCGTAGACGCCGGGCAGGGGCTCCCCGGACTCGGTGAGGACGCGGGAGGAGAGGTCGGTCTGGAGGCCGCCGAGGGACTTGCGGGTGAGGATGTTGAGGCGGACGGCGATGAGCGGACCGGCCGCGGGGTCGAGGATGGCGTGCGGGGCGGCGGCGCGGATGAGGCGGTCGCCGAGGTAGGCGCGGGCGCCGCGGATCGCGGTGATCTGGGAGTCCTTGGTGAACGGGTTGGTGATCTCGCGGTCCCGGGCGGTCAGGGTGCGGCGCAGCGCGGCCTCGTCGACGAGGGGTTCGTCGGTGAGCGCGTTCATCCCGCGGACCAGGGCGGGCAGTTCGCGCTCGACCACGAAGTCGGCGCCCTGGTCCATGAAGGCCTTGACGGGCGCGGGCACGTCGGCGCGGGCCCGCTGGAGGACGCCGCGGACCGAGCGCCCGGTGAGGTCGGGGTTCTGCTCGGAGCCGGAGAGGGTGAACTCCTTGCCGATGATCCGCTGGTTGAGGACGAACCAGGTGTGCTCGTGGCCGGTCCGCATGATGTGTTCGAGGGTGCCGAGGGTGTCGAAGCCGGGGAAGAGCGGGACGGGGAGCCGGTTGCCGGTGGCGTCGAGCCAGACCGAGGAGGGGCCGGGCAGGATGCGGATGCCGTGCCGGGCCCAGATCGGGTTCCAGTTCTCGATGCCCTCGGTGTAGTGCCACATGCGGTCGCCGTTGATGAGGTTGCCGCCGGCCTCGGCGGCCACGTCCAGCATCAGGCCGTCGACGTGGGCGGGGACGCCGGAGAGCAGCTTCTTCGGCGGGGTGCCGAGCCGCTTCGGCCAGTTGCGGCGGACCAGGTCGTGGTTGCCGCCGATGCCGCCGGAGGTGACGATCACGGCCTGGGCGCGCAGTGCGAAGGCGCCCGCGACCTCGCGGCTGCTGGCCCGCCCCCGGTCGGCGGTGGAGGGTTCGAGGACCTCGCCGGTGACGGTGTCGACGCTGCCCTCGCTGCGGCCGAGCCCGGTCACCCGGTGCCGGAAGCGCAGTTCGACCAGGCCGCGCGCGACGCCCTCGCGGACCCGGCGCTCGAAGGGCGCGACCAGGCCGGGCCCGGTGCCCCAGGTGATGTGGAAGCGCGGGACGGAGTTGCCGTGGCCGTCCGCGTCGTAGCCGCCGCGCTCGGCCCAGCCGACGACGGGGAAGAACCGGACGCCCTGCCCGTGCAGCCAGGCCCGCTTCTCGCCGGCCGCGAAGTCGACGTACGCCTCGGCCCAGCGGCGCGGCCAGTGGTCCTCCTCGCGGTCGAAGCCGGCGGTGCCCAGCCAGTCCTGGAGGGCGAGGGCGTGGCTGTCCTTGATGCGCAGGCGGCGCTGTTCGGGCGAGTCGACGAAGAAGAGACCGCCGAAGGACCAGTGGGCCTGGCCGCCGACGGACTGCTCGGGCTCCTGGTCCAGCAGGATCACCTTGCGTCCCGCGTCGACGAGTTCGGCCGTGGCGGCGAGCCCGGCGAGCCCCGCGCCGATCACGATCACGTCTGCGTCGTACGCCATGTCCACGTCCTCGATCCCTGGGTTACCGGTGGGTTAGATCCTGTGCGGCACCGGTGCGGGCGTCAACACCCGGGGCGCCCTCCCCTGGCGGCAATGCTGGACATTAATAATGTGCAGCATTACTTTGGAACCATGGTCAGGAAAGCGAGCGGGACCCGGGAGAAGCTGGTGCGGGCGGCCGAGGAGGTGTTCGCCGCGCAGGGGGTGGACGGCGCGCAGCTCCGCGACATCACGCGGCTGGCCGGACAGGCCAACCCGTCGGCGGTCCAGTACCACTTCGGGTCGCGGGCCGGGCTGCTGGACGCGGTCATGGCCGAGCGGCAGGAGCGTACGGAAGCCGTGCTGGCGGCCGGGCCGGCCGCCCGCCACCTGGACGGCGGCGCGGGCACGGCCGGGGACGGTGAGTCCCCGGATCTCCTCCGCGAGCTGCTGGGTGCGCTGATCGCCGCCGAGGCGAGCGAGCTGGCCACCGAGCCGGGCCGGCGCTGTCTGTGCATCTCGGCGCAGCTCAGCCACGAGAGCGGGGTCCGCACCCGCGTCCCGCACCCGACGCTGGCCGGGACCCGCTACTGGGAGGTGATCGGCCGGATCGAGGAGTGCCTGGCCGCCCTCCCGGAGCCGCTGCGCCTGGAGCGCCTCGACCTGGCCCTGACCCTGGTGGGCGCCGCCCTGGCCGACCGGGCCCGGCAGTACCTGGCGGGCGCCACCCCTCTGACCGGCGAGCGGCTCTTCCTGGCCGACCTCGTCGAGACCACCGCATCACTGCTGCGGGCAACGGTGCCCGCGGCCGGAAGGACGGCATCATGAACGACCTCAGCGGCAAGACCGTCATCATCACCGGCGGGGCCCGCGGCCTCGGGGCGGAGACCGCCCGCCAGGCGGTCGCGGCCGGGGCCCGCGTCGTCCTCGCCGACGTACGGGACGAGGAGGGCGCCGCCACCGCCCGCGCGCTGGGCGACGCCGCCCGGTACCAGCACCTCGACGTGACCAGCGAGGAGGACTGGCAGCGCGTGGTGGCGTACGCCCGGGACGCGTTCGGCTCGGTCGACGGGCTGGTCAACAACGCGGGGATCTCCACCGGGATGTTCCTGGAGACCGAGAGCGTCGAGCGGTTCCGCAAGGTGGTCGACATCAACCTCACCGGGGTCTTCATCGGCATGAAGACCGTGATCCCGGCGATGAAGGAGGCGGGCGGCGGCTCGATCGTCAACATCTCCTCGGCCGCCGGCCTGATGGGGCTCGCGCTCACCTCCTCGTACGGCGCCTCCAAGTGGGGCGTGCGCGGGCTCAGCAAGCTCGCCGCCGTGGAGCTGGGCACCGACCGCATCCGCGTCAACTCCGTCCACCCCGGCATGACGTACACGCCGATGACCGCCGAGACCGGCATCCAGCAGGGTGAGGGCAACTACCCCAACACCCCGATGGGCCGGGTGGGCGAGCCCGGGGAGATCGCCGGGGCGGTCGTCTTCCTCCTCTCCGACACCTCCTCCTACGTCACCGGCGCCGAACTGGCCGTGGACGGCGGCTGGACCACCGGGCCGACGGTGAAGTACGTCATGGGCCAGTGAGCCCGCCGTGCGGCCGGCGCCCCGCCCCCTGACCTGCCCGGGCCGGGGGGCGGGGTGTTACATGGGACGCATGGAGAGCGAGCCGTACGAGGACCCCGCCGAGGAACTGCTGGACGTGGTGGACGCCGACGACCGGGTCGTGGGCACCGCCCGGCGCGGCGAGGTGTACGCCCAAGGGCTCCGGCACCGGTGCGTCTTCGTCCGCGCCCGCGACGCGCAGGGCCGCACCTTCGTCCACCGCCGCACCGCCACGAAGCTCCTCCACCCCTCCCGCTACGACCCCTTCGTCGGCGGCGTGGTCGGCGCCGGGGAGGGGTACGACGCCGCGGCGCTCCGGGAGGCCGAGGAGGAGCTGGGCGTCAGCGGCCTCCCGGCCCCCACCCCGCTCTTCTCCTTCCTCTACGAGGACCCGGACGGCCACGGCTCGTGGTGGTCGCGGGTCTACGAGGTGCGGTGCGACCTGCCCGTGGAGCCGCAGGTCTCCGAGGTGGCCTGGCACGCCTTCCTCACCGACGAGGAGCTTGCGGCCCGGCTGCCCGAGTGGCCGTGGGTGCCGGACGGGCTCGCCGCCTGGGAGCTGCTGGCCGAGCGGGAGGGCCGGTGAGCCTTCGGCAGGACCTCAGGCTGTGGTGGTCGCCCGCCCGGATCGCCGACGAGGGCGACACCCCCGACTACCGCTTCTCCCTGGCCAACGAACGGACCTTCCTCGCCTGGCTGCGGACGGCCCTCGCGCTGATCGCGGGCGGCTTCGCCGTCGACCAGTTCCTGCCCGGGCTCCCCGACGGCTGGCGGATCGCGCTGGCCCTCGGGCTGCTCGCCTCGGGGGTGCTGTGCGCGCTGCGCGCCGTCCACCACTGGGTGCGGTGCGAGCGGGCCATGCGGCGCGGTGAGGACCTGCCCGTCTCGCGCTTCCCGGCGGTGCTGAGCCTGCTGGTGGCGGTGGTGGCGGTCGCCATGGTGGTGGTCGTGGTCTTCGGGTGGGCCGGGTGAGCACGCAAGCCGTACGCGACCCCGGGCTCCAGCCGGAGCGGACCCGGCTCGCCTGGCGGCGCACCACCCTCTCCTGCACGGTCGTCGCGGTGCTCGCCGCCCGCGCCGCCCTGCACCGCTCCGGCGGCGCCGCCGGATTGCTGGCGCTCGCCGCCTGCTGCCTGCTGTGGATCGGCTTCCTGGCCCTGGCCCACCGCCGCCTGCACGCCCTGGCGCCGGCCCGGCCGGCGCCGTTGCCGGCGCGGTGGGCGCTGGGCGCGGTCTGCTGCGCGGCCGGGCTGGCGGTGGCCGCCGGGGTGCTGGTCGCCTCCCCGGCCTGACACCGCCCGCGCTCACTCCCAGTCGACGGTGATCACCGTCTTGCCCTGCGCACCCGGGTACTGGGCGGCGGCCCGGTGCGCGTCCTCGGCCCGGTCCAGGGGGAAGCTCCGGGCCACCGCGACGTCGACCGCCCCGGCCTCGGCGAGGCCCGCGAGGTCGGCGAGGTCGTGCGGGTCGGGGCGGACGAAGACGTAGACGCCGCCGAGCGAGAGCACCTCCCCGTCGGCCACCGAGGCCAGCCGGCCGTCCTGGGCGAGCAGCGGCGGGGTCCCGGCGAGCACCGGCCCGCCGACGGTGTCCAGGGCCGCGTCGACGCCCCCGGGCGCCAGTTCCCGTACGGCCGCGCCGAAGCCGTCCTCGTAGGCGACCGGTTCGGCGCCCAGCTCCCGGACCCGCTCGGCGGCGTCCGCCCGGGAGGCGCCGATGACGCGGGCGCCGAGGTCGACGCCGATGCGGACCGCCATGGAGCCGACCGCGCCCGCCGCGCCGTGCACCAGCAGGGTCTCGCCGCGCCGCACCTGAAGCCACCGGCGGAGCGCCTGGAGGGCGGTGAGGCCGGCGAGGGGCAGGCCGGAGGCGGCCAGGAAGCCGAGGTTGCGGGGTTTGCGGGCGAGGGTGCGGACCGGGCAGGCGACGTACTCGGCGCAGGTGCCCTGGCTGAGCCAGTCCTTGCGGACGTAGCCGATGACCTCGTCGCCGACCGCGTACTCGTCGACCGACCAGCCGCGCTGCACGACGACGCCGGAGACGTCCCAGCCGGGGATCACCGGGAAGGCGGTGTCCAGGAGCGGGGCGAGCAGGCCGGAGCGGCAGGCGAGGTCGGCCGGGTTGACGGCGGTGGCGACCACCTTGACGAGGACGGCGTCGGGCGCCAGTTTCGGATCGGGCAGATCGCCGTACTCCAGCACCTCCGGGCCGCCGAAGGTGCGGTAGCTGATCCCCTGCATGGGCTGCCTCCCGGGCGGGTCGGGCCGGTTCCCCCCTCCTTCGAGGCTCGGCGGGCGGGAGGCGGGGCGCAACCGGGCGGGTGCCGTGTGCGGGGAGGCGATCCGGATCACGTCGGGCTCCGCCTCTGGACGACATACCGACTGGTCGGCATCATAGGGGACGACCATGCACCGCAGCATCCAGGAGCCATGATGAGCCCAGAGCGACCGGACATCCCCGCACCGCAGGAGGACGGCGCCGCCGCCTCCCCGCGCGGCCTGGACCTGGTCCGGCTGCGCGCGTACCTGGACGCGGAGCGGCCCGGGCTGGTCGCCGGGCCGCTGACCGGCAGACTCATCGAGGGCGGCCGCTCCAACCTCACCTACGCGGTCACCGACGGCACCGCGCACTGGGTGGTACGCAGGCCGCCGCTGGGCCACGTGCTGGCCACCGCGCACGACATGGCGCGCGAGCACCGGGTGATCAGCGCGCTCAGGGACACCCCGGTCCCGGTCCCCGGCACCGTCCTGCTCTGCGAGGACAGCGAGGTGCTGGGCGCGCCGTTCTACGTGATGGAGTTCGTCGAGGGCGTCCCGTACCGCACCTCGCAGGAGCTGGCCGCACTCGGTGAGGAGCGGACCCGGGAAGCGGTGCTCGGCCTCGTCGACACCCTGGTCGACCTGCACGCCGTCGACCCGGCGGCGGTCGGCCTCGACGACTTCGGGCGGCCGGAGGGCTTCCTGGAGCGGCAGCTGCGCCGCTGGGGCAAGCAGCTCGACGCCTCCCGCAACCGCGAGCTGCCCGGCATCGACGAGCTGCACACCGCCCTCGGCAAGGCGCTGCCCGTCTCCGGCCCGGCCACCGTGGTGCACGGCGACTTCCGGCTCGACAACGCCCTGATCGGCCCGGACGACCGCATCCGGGCCGTCCTCGACTGGGAGATGTCCACGCTCGGCGACCCGCTGACCGACCTGGGCCTGCTGGTCATGTACAGCACGCCGCTCCAGCTGCCGGGCTCCCCCATCGGCACCACCGCCTCCGCCCCGGGCCACCCCTCCCCCGCCGAACTGGTCGCCCGGTACGCCGAGCGCTCCGGCCGGGACACCTCGGCGGTCTCCTGGTACACCGCCTTCGCCTGGTTCAAGCTCGCCGTGATCCTCGAAGGCATCCACTACCGCTGGACGCTCGGCCAGACCGTCGGCGCGGGCTTCGACCGCATCGGGGAACTCGTCCCCGTCTTCATCGAGCACGGTCTCACCACCCTCCAGGAAGGCTGACCATGGACTTCGCGTACGACGCGCGCACCGAGGAACTCCGCACGAAGCTGCTCGCCTTCATGGACGAGCACGTCCACCCGGCCGAGGCCGTCGCCGACGAGCAGCGGGCCCAGCTCACCTCCCCCTGGGACGAGCCGCCGGTGGTCGCGGAGCTGAAGGCGGAGGCGAAGCGGCAGGGCCTGTGGAACCTCTTCCTCCCCGACCGGCGGTACGGCGCCGGGCTCACCAACCTCCAGTACGCGCCGCTCGCCGAGATCACCGGCCGCTCCCCGCAGCTGGCGCCGACCGCGCTGAACTGCGCGGCGCCGGACACCGGCAACATGGAGCTGCTGGCCGAGTTCGCCGACGAGGCGCAGCGCAAGGAGTGGCTGGAGCCGCTGCTCGCCGGGGAGATCCGGTCGGCCTTCGCGATGACGGAGCCGGAGGTGGCCTCCTCGGACGCCACCAACATCACCACCCGGATCGAGCGGGACGGCGACGCGTACGTGGTCACCGGCCGCAAGTGGTACATCTCCGGGGCGATGAACCCCGACTGCAAGATCTTCATCGTCATGGGCAAGACCGACCCGGACGGCGCCGACATCCGCCGCCAGCAGTCGATGATCCTGGTCCCGCGCGACACCCCGGGCGTCACCGTCAAGCGGGCGATGCGGGTCTACGGCTACGAGGACCACTACCACGGCGGCCACGCCGAGGTGGTCTTCGACCAGGTCCGCGTCCCGGCCGCCAACCTGGTCGGCGAGGAGGGCGGGGGCTTCGCCATCGCCCAGGCCCGGCTCGGCCCCGGCCGCATCCACCACTGCATGCGGCTGATCGGCATGGCCGAGCGGGCGATCGAGCTGATGTGCCGTCGCGCGGTGGAGCGGGAGGCGTTCGGCAAGCCGCTGGCGGCGCAGGGCGTGGTCCACAACTGGATCGCGGACGCCCGGGTGACGGTTGAGCAACTGCGGCTGCTGGTGCTGAAGACGGCCTGGCTGATGGACACCGTCGGCAACCGGGGCGCGCACACCGAGATCCAGGCGATCAAGATCGCGACGCCGCGCGCCGTGGTGGACATCATCGACCGGGCGGTGCAGCTGCACGGCGCGGGCGGGGTGAGCCAGGACTTCCCGCTGGCCGAGCTGTGGGCGGCCGCCCGCACCCTGCGGCTGGCCGACGGCCCCGACGAGGTGCACCAGCGCTCGTTGGCCCGCCGGGAGCTGAAGCAGTACCGCTGATCCGGCAGCAGCACGAAGGCCCCGCCCTTTCCAGGGCGGGGCCTTCGTGCTGCTGCCTTGTGGGCTCAGGCGCCCGGGTGGGTGAGGGCGCGCAGGAGCAGGTCGGCGAGGTGGGTGGCGACCTGCTGCGGGGTGAGCGGGCCGTCGGGGCGGTACCAGGTGGAGAGGTGGTGGACGGAGCCGAAGTGGTAGTCGACGACCAGGTCGGCGGGGATGTCGCGGGTGAACACCCCGGCCTGCTGGCCCTCCTCGACCAGGGCGCGGAACCGCTCGTGGTAGCGCCGCCGCTCGGCCCGGACCTGCTTGTTCTTCTCCGGGCTCAGCTGGTGCATGGAGCGGAAGAAGATGGAGGCGTCGTCGAGGTTCTCGATGGTGGTGACGACGACGTCGGCGGCGGCCGCGCGCAGCCGCTCCTCTACGGGCTCCTGGGAGCCCGCGTACATGTCCAGGCGCTCCTGCTGGAGTCTCAGGAGGCGGGCGTAGACCTCCTGGAGGAGGTCCTCCTTGGAGCCGAAGTAGTGGTAGAGGGCGCCCTTGGTGACGCCGGCCGCCTCGACGATCTCCTGGACGGAGGTCCGGTCGTACCCCTGGTCGGCGAAGAGGCGGGTGGCGGCGGCCAGCAGCCGCCGGGGTACGGGCGTGCCGTCGCCCTCCGGGTTTCCGGGCGTGTTCTGGGGCACTGCGCGCCGCCACCTTCCTCGTCGCTGCCGCTAGACGCGGCCTTCGGTCTCGTTGCCGCCGGAACCGGCGCCACTGGGTGAACGCAGTTCCCGCCGGAGGATCTTCCCACTGGACGTCTTCGGCAGCTCGGGCAGGACCCGCACCTCGCGCGGATACTTGTACGCGGCGAGCCGCTCCTTGCAGTGGGCGACCAGGTCGGCGGGGTCCGCCTCGGCCCGCAGGCTGACGTAGGCACGGACGGTCTCGCCCCGGTAGGGGTCGGGGACGCCGACGACGGCGGCCTCGCGGACGGCCGGGTGGGTGTAGAGGACGTCCTCGACCTCGCGCGGCCAGACCTTGAAGCCCGAGGCGTTGATCATGTCCTTCTTGCGGTCGACGACGTAGAGCCAGCCCTCGCGGTCCATGAAGCCGATGTCCCCGGTGCGCAGCTCGCCGCCGGGGAAGGTCTCGGCGGTGGCCTCGGGGCGGCGCCAGTAGCCGGGGACGACCTGGGGGCCGCGTACCGCGATCTCGCCCTGTTCGCCGAAGGGCACCTCGTGGCCCTCGGGGTCGAGGATGCGCACCACCGAGTCGGGGCCGGGGACGCCGACGGCGAGGGTGCCGGAGACCGGGTCGACGGGGGCCTCGCGGCCGGTGGGGACGGAGGCGCAGGGGGCGGTGCACTCGGTGAGGCCGTAGCCGTTGTGCAGGTACGGGCCGAAGCCGGCGCGGAACTTCTCGACCAGGGCGGGCGGCAGCGGGGCGCCGCCGGAGGAGATGAGGACGAAGGAGGAGAAGTGGCCCGGGGTGGCGGCGGGGTGGGCCGCGAGCGCCATGAAGGCGGTGGCGGGGCCGACCGTGTACGCCGGGCGGTGCTCGGCGAGGGCGTCGAGGACGGTACCGGGCTCGAACCGGTACGCCAGCGCCAGGGTGCCGCCGTTGAGGACGCAGGCGGCGAACTGGGCGACCATCCCGGTGATGTGGAAGAGCGGGGCGAGGGCGAAGTAGGTGGAGCCCTCGGGGATGCGGGAGCCGGTGCGCTGGCGTTCGGCGTTGTAGGTGATGTTGCCGTGGGTGTTGGTGGCGCCCTTGGGGGTGCCGCTGGTGCCCGAGGTGTAGCTGATGAGGGCGATGTCCTCGGCGGTGCGCTCGCGTCCCTCGGGGGCGCGGTGCCCGGCGCGGGCGACGGTCAGCAGGTCCTCGGTGTCGGCGGGCGCCGGAACGGGCTGGAAGCTGAGCACCCGCTCGTCGTCGCGGCTCTGGAGCTGCCGCTCGTCGGCGGTGAGGACGAGGCGTACGGCGGTCCCGGCGGCGGTCTCGCGCAGGTACGCCTCCCAGGTGCGGTCGGCGCAGACCAGGCCGCTGACCTCGGCGTCGGCCAGGACGTGGGCGACCTCGGCGGACTTGTACATCGGGTTGACCGGGACGACGACGCCGCCGGCCTTCCAGACACCGAGGACGGCGAGGACGTAGTGCGGGCTGTTCTGGAGCATCACGGCGACGCGGTCGCCGGGGCCGAGGCCGTGGGCGGCGAGGTGTCCGGCGACGGAGTCGCTGAGCAGGTCGGCCTCGCGGAAGTCGATCCGGCCGTCGAAGTAGGCGAGGGCGATGCGCTCCGGGTGGCGGGCGGCGCCCGCGCGGAAGGCGTGGCCGACGGTGGGAGGGGGTGCGACGGGCGCCTTCTGGACGTCGTCGAGGAGTGCGAGCCACGGCTTGGTGTCGTAGCCGTGGCGGGGAGCGGTCGTCATCGGCCTGCTCCTTCCCAGGTCTGCTGAAGGTGGTTCATGGAGCCGAGCCAGCGCTCGGGGTCCTTGGCGCGGGCCGCGTAGTACCCGGCGACCTCGGGGTGCGGAAGGATGAGGAAGCGGTCCTCGGTGATGCCCGCGAGGAGGGCGTCGGCGACGTCCTCGGGGTCGATGGCCGTGGGGGCGAGGACCAGGTCGCCGGCGGAACCGGCGGCGGTGAGCATGTCGGTGCGCACGCCCTGCGGGCAGATGGCGTGGACCTTCAGGCCGCGGTGGCGGTAGGTCAGCGAGAGCCATTCGGCGAAGGCGTACGCGCCGTGCTTGGAGACGCTGTACGGGGCGGCGCCGATCATGGTGAGCAGGCCGGCGGCCGAGACGGTGGAGACGAAGCGGCCGTGGCCGCGCTCCAGCCAGCCGGGGAGCAGGGCGCGGGCGGCGCGGACGTGGGCCATGACGTTGACGTCCCAGGCCGCCGCCCAGATCTCCTCCTCGGCCTCCTCGGTGCCCGGGGAGGTCAGGCCGGCGTTGGCGCACCAGGTGTCGACGGTGCCGCCGAGGGCGTCGCGGGCGGCGTCCACCACGGTGGAGGCGTCGCCCCAGACCGGGAGGGCGCCGGTGCGCTCGGCCGCCTCCTTCGTGCGGGTCTCGTCCAGGTCGTTGACGACGACGCGGGCGCCCTCGCGGACGAAGCGCTCGGCGAGGGCGGCGCCGATGCCGCCCGCGGCTCCGGTGACGACGATTCCTGTTCCGTGCACGGAGGAGGTGTCCACGTGGCTCCCAATCAGCGATCTGCCTGCGGCTGGCCTTGGCAGACTAACCAGTCGGTATGTGATTGGGAAGAGCTGGGGATGCGGGCTGGGTCTGCCACCGCGCCCGGCCGCTGCTGGTGGCCTCAGACGTCGGCCGGGCTCGAAAAGACGGCCTCAAGCACCGGCCGGGCTGTAAGTGATCGGCCCTGGCTTCGGGGTGTCGGCACGGGCTTGGGGTGGTCGGCCCGGGGCGTCAGTGGGGAGCCGCCGTCAGCGGGGTGCTGCTGCCTCCAGGGCGTCGATGGTGCCGGACATGAGGGTGGGGAGGTGGGTGGTGAGGTGGTCCAGGGGCCAGTTCCACCAGGCGAGGGCGAGAAGGCGGGCGGTGTCCTCCTCGTCGTAGCGGTGGCGGATGACGCGGGCGGGGTTGCCGCCGGCGACGGTGTAGTCGGGGATGTCGCGGGTGACGACGGAGCCGGCGGCGACGATCGCTCCGTGGCCGATGCGGACGCCGGGCATGACGGTGGTGCCGTGGCCGATCCAGACGTCGTTGCCGATCACGGTGTCGCCGCGGACGGGCAGGTCGGCGAGGACGCCGCGGTGGTCGGTCCAGGAGCCGCCCATCATCGGGAAGGGGAAGGTGGACGGGCCGTCCATGCGGTGGTTGGCGCCGTTCATGAGGAACCGCACGCCCGTCGCCAGCGCGCAGAACTTGCCGATGACCAGCTTCTCCGGGCCGTAGTGGTAGAGGACGTTGCGGGTCTCGAAGGCGGTCGGGTCGTCGGGGTCGTCGTAGTAGGAGAACTCACCCACCTCGATGAGCGGGGAGGTGACGAGGGGCTTGAGGAGCACGACGCGCGGCTGGCCCTCCATCGGGTGCAGCACGGTGGGGTCGGCGGGGGCGGGGAACGGGGGCACGGGTGAGCGTCCTTCCGGTGGTGCGGGAGTCAGGGGTGTGACGGGATTCAGCGGGCGGCGGCCGCCGGGGCGGGGGCTTCGAGGGTGAGGCGGTCGCCGCGCCAGCGGCGGCGGAGGCGGCGGTCGTGGCTGACGACGACGAGGGCGCCCGCGTAGCCGTCGAGCGCGGCCTCGACCTCCTCGGCCAGGGCGGGCGAGAGGTGGTTGGTCGGCTCGTCCAGCAGCAGGACGTCGGCCGGGCGGCTGAGGAGCCGCGCGAGGGCGAGGCGGCGGCGCTGCCCGGTGGAGAGGCGGCCCACCGGCACGGCGAGCTGCTCCCCGGTGAACAGGCCGAGGGAGAGCAGGTGCTCGGTGTGGTCGGCGGGCAGACCCGGCAGGCCGCGGGCGAAGGCGGCCAGAACGGTCCGGTCCGGGTCGCCCGCCGGCGGCTCCTGGGCGAGGTGGCCGACGCGGCCGCGCCGGGTGACCGTCCCGGAGCCGGGGGCCAGTTCCCCGGCGAGGACCTGGAGGAGGGTGGACTTGCCCGCGCCGTTCTCCCCCGTGACCAGCAGGCGGTCACCGGCCGCGAGGGTGAGGCCGGTGCGCTCCAGCCGGCCCGGGACCGCGACGCCGGACGCCTCCAGCAGGGCGCCCTCCAGGCGGCCCGTCCGCAGGACCGGGGTGAAGCGCAGGGGCTCCGGGGGCTGCGGGACCGGGTCGGCCAGCAGGCGGCGCAGCCGTTCCTCGGCGTTGCGGACCCGGGCGGCCACGGAGTGCTGCACGCGGCCGCCCGCCCGGTCGTAGGCCATCTTGTTGCTGTCCCTCATGGAGCGGCCGTGGGCGACCCGGCGGGCGGTGGTCGCCGCCGCCTCGCGGAGCCCGGCGGCCTCGGCGCGCCACTGCTCGTACTCCTGGACCCAGCGCCGCCGGGCGGCGGCCTTCTCGGCGAGGTGGCCCGCGTAGCCGCCGCCGTGGCGGACGACGGTGCGGCGGTCGGCGTCCACCTCCAGCAGGCTGGTGGCCACGCGTTCGAGGAAGTCCCGGTCGTGGGAGACGGCGACGGTGGTGCCGCGCCGGGTGCGCAGGTGCTCCTCCAGCCAGTGCAGGGCGGCGGCGTCGAGGTGGTTGGTGGGCTCGTCGAGGAGCAGGATCTCCGGCGCGCCCGCCAGCAGCGCGGCCAGCCGCAGCCGGACCTGCTCGCCGCCGGAGAGCGTGCCTACGGCGCGGTCGCGGTCGACCAGGCGCAGGCCGAGGCCGCGCAGGGCACGCTCCGCCCGGGCGTCGGCCTCGTAGCCGCCGCGCAGTTCGAAGGCGGTCAGCAGGTCGCCGTACTCGGCCAGGGCCGACGCGTCGCCCGCGGCCATCGCGGCCTCCAGGTGGCGCAGACGGCGCTCGGCGGCCCGTAGTCCGGCGAGACCCCGGTCGAGGACCTGCTGAACGGTCATCGCCTCGGGCAGCTGCTCCTCCTGGGCGAGGTGACCCACGCCGCCGGACGCCTGGACGACGATCTCGCCCTCGTCGGGGCGGTCCACCCCGGCGAGGAGGCGCAACAGGGTGCTCTTGCCGGAGCCGTTCTCGCCGATGATGCCGGTGCGCTCACCCGCGCCGAGGGAGCAGGCGACCGAGGAGAGGACGGGGCGGCCGTCGAAGGACTTGCTGACGTCGCGCGCGGTGATCTGTACGGGCATGCGGGTTCTCCGAAACGTTCGAGGACGGGGCGGCCTGGGGCCGGACGGCCGGGGGAACGCTTCGCAGGAACATCGATCACTCCACTAGTGCGACAACTGATGCATTAGGATGCTGACACAGCGGCGGCGCCCGCGCAACGGATATCGGCGAGGAGTGGCGGACCACGATGACTTCCGAGACAGCCGGCCCGCAGCCGGCCCCGCCTCCGGGCCCCCGTCCCCGCCCCGGGGGCCGCACGGCCCGCACGCGGCGGCAGGTGCTCGACGCGGTCCTCGCGGAGCTGGGCGCGCACGGGTACGACGGGCTCACCGTGGAGGCGGTCGCGGCCCGGGCGGGCGTGCACCGCACCACGGTGTACCGGCGCTGGCGGGATGTGGGCGGACTCCTCGCCGACGTGCTGGACGCGGCCGGCACGGACGACTGGGGTCCCCCGGACACCGGCTCGCTGGAGGACGACCTGACCGGGCTGAACGAGGAGATCCACGACGCCCTGACGGCGCGGCCGCCCGTCGTCCCGGCGCTGATCGCCGCCTCGTTCCGCTCCCCGCAGGCGGCCGAGGCGCAGCGGCGCCTGTGGGACGACCGGTACGCGCGCTGCGAGGTGGTGGTGGAACGGGCCCTCGCGCGCGGCGACCTCCCGGCGGGGACCGAGGCCCGGCCCCTGCTCGTCGCGGCCACCGCACCCCTCTACCACCAGCTGCTCCTCCTCGGCACCGCCCCCGACCCGCAGCTGGCGCGCCGCGCGGCGCGGGCCACGGCGCTCGCGGCGGCGGCGGGCGCCTTCACCGGGCGGCAGCCGGCCGCGGACACCTGAGGCCCCTGGGCCGCTTGAGCGGAATGCGATCGTCCGGCGCGGGTTCGTTCCCTGGGGGCGCTCGGCGCGTTAGCGTGCGTGCACATGACAGCCCCGCACCCCGGAGGTCCGCGCATGACCCTGTCCCGACGCAGTCTCCTCGCCGCCACCACGGCAGCCGGGGCCCTGACGGCCACCGCCGCGGCCCCCGCCCTGGCGCAGGGCGGTCCGCCGGGACGGGGCGGGCGCGGGCTGCGCACCGGCTTCGAGCAGCTGGCCGACGGCGGCTACCGGGTGCTGGCCGGACAGAAGGTCGGCGTGGTCACCAACCCGACCGGCGTCACCCGCGAGGTGCGGCACGTCGTCGACGTGATGCACGCCGACCGCCGCGTCGATCTGCGCGCCGTCTTCGGTCCCGAACACGGCTTCCGGGGTACCGCGCAGGCCGGGGGTTCCGAGGGCCGCTACGACGACCCGGCGACCGGGCTGCCGGTCTACGACACGTACCTGGCCTCGGGCCAGAAGCTCGCCGACATCTTCACCGAGTCGGGCGTGGACACCGTCGTCTTCGACATCCAGGACGCGGGCGCCCGCTTCTACACGTACATCTGGACGCTGTACGACTGCATGGAGGCGGCGGCGCTCGCCGGCAAGCGGTTCGTGGTGCTGGACCGGCCCAATCCGCTGACCGGCCGGGAGGCGCTGGGCCCGGTGCTGCACAAGGAGTTCGCGACCTTCGTGGGGCGCGAGCCCATCTCGCAGGCGCACGGGATGACCGTGGCGGAGCTGGCGGGGCTCTTCAACGGGGAGTTCCTGGCCCGGCCCGTCGAGCTGGAGACGGTCCGCATGACCGGCTGGCGGCGGGACGACTTCTACGACGCCTCGGGGCTGCCCTGGGTGCCGCCGAGCCCCAACATGCCGACCCCCGAGACCGCCGTGGTCTACGCGGGCACCTGCCTCTTCGAGGGCACCAACCTCTCCGAGGGACGCGGCACCACCCGCCCGTTCGAGCTGATCGGCGCCGAGGGCATCGACCACGCCTGGGCGGCCGCCGCCAACAAGCTGCGCCTGAAGGGTGTGCACTTCCGCGAGGCGTACTTCGCGCCGGTCTTCTCCAAGTTCCAGGGGGTGACGGTCGGCGGGGTCCAGGTGCACGTCCACGACCGGGAGGTCTTCGACCCGGTACGGACCGGGATCGGGCTGCTGGTGACGGCGCGCCAGGTCTGGCCGGGCTTCGCCTGGCGCGAGGACAACTGGATCGACAAGCTCACCGGTTCCCCCCAGGTCCGCACCGCGATCGACGCGGGCGCGACCACCGACGAGGTGGTGGCGGGCTGGCGCGCCGAGCTGGCGGAGTTCCGGCGGACGCGGCGGAAGTACCTGCTCTACCGCTGAGCCGCGCCGCCGTGTTCAGGGAGTGCGGTGCGGGTGTGGGTCAGCGGTGGCTCGGGAACTCCACCACCTGCTGGTAGGTCGGACGGTTCTGCCACTGGATGTTCTTGTGGGTGAGGCCGCCCACGGCACGCTGGACGATGCTGTCGGCGCACCACTGGTCGCCCGCCTCGCAGGTGTCGTCACCGGGGTAGACCTCCTCGGCCGGGGTCGCGGCGGCCTCGGCGAGGGTGGTCAGCAGGACCTTGCGGCAGGCCTCGCGGTCGCCGTCGCCGCAGTAGGCGACGCCGGGGCCGCCCTCGACGGGCTCGCCGAGGACCCGGCGCAGATCCTTGTCGACATAGCCCCACCAGCCGTTCTGGAAGGCCGACCCGGCGTGCGAGCCGGTCGGTCCGTGCCCGGCGGACGGTGTCTCGTCGACGGTCAGTTCACCGGTGAGGGCGGTGTACAGCTCCTCGCCGAGGCCCGGTTCGAAGGAGGCCCGCACCAGCTTCGGCCACCAGGCGTCCATGATCCGCACCGCGTCGGAATGGGCGTACGTCTTGGAGCCGGCCGCGCTCTGGTTGCGCGGGGACCCGGCCGCCTGCCAGGCCCGTAGCTGCTGGACGGCCTTGGTGGTCTCGGGGCTGTCGCCGCCGCCGAGGAGCTTCAGCAGTTCGGGCAGCACCTGCTCGCCGCGGAGATCGGTGACGCCGGCCTCGGCCATCGCCCGGGTGAGCGAGGCGCGGGTGACCGAGCCGGTCTCGACCAGCTTCTTCACCCGGCCGTCGAGCAGGTCGCCCCGGTGCACCGCGCCGTGGCTGAAGTTGGCGGCGGAGTATCCCTTGGCCTGCTTGTTGTTCCAGGAGATGTAGTAGTCCTGGTTGACCGACTGGGGGTGTTCGGCGGGCGGGGTCTGGTCGGAGGTGTGGGTGGCCGGGTCGTACCCCTGCCACTCGTACTCCGGCTCGCCGCGCACCGGAAGGGCCGCGTCGACGCCCTCGGCCCGGACGGGGTTGCCGCCGCTGTTGTAGTAGGCGGTGTCCCGCGAGTCGGCGTAGAACCAGTTGAAGGCGTAGTTGATGTGCTGGGCGGCCTCCTGGAAGGAGGCCACGTCGGTCACCTGGCCGGGGTCGTTGAGCATCTGGAAGCCGATGATGGAGTCGGCCTCGTGCCCGTAGGTGGAGCGGAGCTGGGTGTAGGCGACGGGGGTGCCGTCGACGGTGGCGCGGTGGGTGACGATGCCGAGCTTGGTCCGGTACACCTGGAGGCGGTAGGAGCCCTTGGCGGTGGAGTCGGCGAGGCTGGGCTTCCAGGCGTTGGTCTTCTCCAGCTTCTCCATGGGCAGGCACTCGCCCCGGAAGCGGTAGTGGACGGCGTCCTTGCCGGGGGCCGAGCCGTCCGGGGAGCAGAGTTCGACGGCGTAGGTGTCGGTGATGTCCTGGCCGGCGGAGGTCGCGCTCCAGGAGTAGTCCTGGCCGCGCCCGAGCTGGACGTACATGCCGACACCGGCGAAGGAGACGCCGCGGGCGCTGATGCCCGGGCCCTGGAGCTCCTGCATCATCAGCAGCTGGGGCGCGAAGTAGCCGGTCTGCGGGCCGAAGACGGCGACCGGGTGGCCGGAGGCGGTGTGCTCGCCGGAGACCACCAGGGCGTTGGACATGCCCCGGTCGCTGGAGAACAGGTCGGCCGGGAGCACGCCGTCGTCGTACATGCCCTGGAGGGGTTTCAGCTCGGCGGGGGCCTTCACCGGGTCCTTGGCGGGGTTCTTCTGCGCGGCCGAGCCGGTGCGGTCGTACACGACCTGCTCGCGGGTGACCGAGCCCTTGTCGGGCAGCGCCTGGCCGCGCGCCCGCTCCGGTTTGCCGGCGTACGGGAAGGAGGTGCCGTCGGTGACGGTCAGCACCGTCTCGGGGTCCTCGCGGCCGCGGAACCCCTCCCATATCTCGGTGCCCTTCGCCACGCCGTACTTCTGCTGCGCGGCGAGGAGGGAGAGGGCGGCCTCGACCTCGCCGCCGCCGCCGTTGCCGAAGAGACCGCCGACCACCGAGGCCAGCGCGATCAGGTCGGTCAGCTTGAACGGCTCGATCTCGCCGATGTTGGTGACCGCGCCGATCTTGCCGGTGAGCACGTACTCGCCGGGGAAGGTACGGCTCTTCTTCGCCTTGGCGCGGTAGGCGTTGAGCCCGTCGATGTACGCCTGGGCGTCGGCCATCGCCTGCCTGCCGCGCTCGCCGCCGTGGTCGCGGATGTAGGCGACCTGCGCCTCCAGGTCCTCCTCGGTGTACGGCGCCTCGGGCCAGAACTGCTGCTCCAGGCCCTGGTTGGCCTCGGCGCCGCCCGCGAAGGGCGTCAGCTCGCCACGGCCGACGTGCCGGAAGAGGTCGATGAGCCAGAGCCGGTCCTGCCCGGCCGCGTACCCGGCGCCGAACTCGGTGCCGTAGCGGGTGGTGCCCTTGATGTGCGGCACCCCGGTCTTCTTGTCGCGGGTGATCGTCACGTCCTCGCGGGGCCTGATGACGGAAGCGACCTGGTCCTCGGGGACGCCGAAGGAGGCGTCCTGGAAGAAGTCGGAGAGCTTGTCGTCGGTGAGCGAGCCGTAACCGGAGGCGAGCGCGTCGTACGGCGCGAGCTGGTCGTCGGCGTGCTTGGGCTGGGTGCCGAGCGCCCGGTTGGCGAGGATCTCGACGAGGGTGGCGCTGCCGTTGTTGCCCGGCGGCAGGATGTCCAGGCAGTTGTCGCCGCAGTGGTCGGCGACCGGCGGCGGGTCGTCGGCGGCGGCCGGTGGGAGCGGGGAGAGCAGCCCCGCGGTGAGGGCGAGCACAGCGGTGGCCGTGACGGCCACCGCCCGGCCGGCCAGTGAGGTGCGTGGGGCGTGTCTGGGCGTGCGCCGTCGCATACCTGATCCTCCCGACGATGGTGAGCCGGAGGTTACCGCCGGTAGGGCCAGGGCTGAAGGTGAACATGCGTCACTTTTTCCGAATCCCCACACACCGTGGATGGCCGGGACACGCCCCTGTCGGGCACGAAAGCGGAATGCAGGGCGTCGGGACGAATGGAGCCGTTTCGACGGCGCATACGTCCCTGTAACGACCTCGCTCCGACCGCACTCCGCCCGGGCCCCCCTCCGCGGCTCCCGGACGGCGGCGGTCCGGGGCGGAGCCGGCGTTCCGATCACGGAGGTGCACCACCATGGCTGGTTTCCGGAGTCTGGCGAGACAGGTCCGCGACCCCCGATGCGACCTGGCCCTGCGCCGCTACTCCCTGCGCAAGTGCCTCGAACGATTCGCCCCCTACGGCCACCGGGCCACCTGGGACCACCTGTGCTCCCGGCACGGCTTCGGCCCCGAGGACCGGTCACCCGATCCCGCCCGGCTGGAGGCGGCCCTGACCGAGGTGGAGGAGGCGCGGGACCTCTGGCTCGCCCACGAGGCACGCTTCGCCGCCCGCCGGCGCCGCGAGAAGCACGACGGGCTGCGCCGCCCGGCCGGCGTCGACACCTGGCAGCGCCGCACCGGCAGCGGCTACGCCCTCGCCTGGTGCGACAACCCCCGCCTGCACCCCTCCCTCCCCCTCGCCGAGGTGCTGCGCCGCCTCCTGGACGCCCTCGACCGGGAACCCGGCACCGGCTGCCCCGTCTGCGCCACCCCCCACCTGGCCTGGGGCGAGGGTCCCGAACCGCACTGCGTCCACTGCGGCATCAGCGTCCCGCGCGAACTGCTCACCCCCCGGGCGCTCACCCAGGTCGCCACTCCCCTGCTCGCGGCCTGAGCGACCCGGCCCCGGCCGCGCCCCGAGGGCGGCGGGGGCCGCGCCCGGCACGGCGCCGGTCACTCCGGCACGTGCACGTCCGTCTGTACGGCCAGCTTGAACTCGGCGAGGGTCAGCGCCGCGGGCACCGGCACGTCACCCGCTGCCCTGGCGGTGACCTTCAGGCCGAGCGGGGTGTCCTTCCGGACGAACATCTGCCACACGTACGTCCGGAACTGGTTGCCCCCGGTCGGCGCCGAGTCGGTGGTCGCCGTGGAGTCGTACCCGGTCGAGCTCCCCAGCGGGTCCCGCACGAACCGGGCCCGGTACTCCACGGGCCGGCTGTCCGGCGCCCAGAACACCAGCGCCGAGACGGTCCCCCACCCGTCGTGGCTCGGCACGATCAGCCCCGACTCCGGGTCGGGGTACGCCTTCCCCGGGTCGTGCATCCCCCACGGGTCGTACGACTCCTCGCTCTCCTCGTACGGAAATCGCACCAGGTGGTAGCCGTCGCTGTCGTAGACGATGCGCTGGCTTCCGGTCCGGGCGGCTTCCCACTTCAACGAGCAGACGGCCACTCCCATACGGCTCTCCCTCCCTCAGAATCGGCGTCTTCGCCCCTTACGTACCCGCGCCGCCCCGCGCTCCACCGGACGATGGGGGTACGCCTCGGGGCGCGCGCCCCGGTGAACACGCCGTCCCGGCGGGCGACATGAGGCCCGCGCCCCACCCTTCCCCGGCGGCGCAACGCCCTCCCGGCCTGGGCCACCCGCCCCCGGGCGGACGCGTCCTGTCCGTTCGAGGGAGACGGAACCGTCGTGACAGCGCCCGCCATGGCGGACCGAAGTCTCCCGCCCTCCTTCCGGAGGTTCTGGGCCTCCGCGGCCGCGGCCAACGCCGCCGACGCCATCCGTGCCGGGGCTCTGCCGCTGATCGCCGTCGCCGTCTCCGAGGACGCCTTCCCGGTCGCGCTGATCGCCGCGTGCCAGCAAGGTGCCTGGCTGGTGTTCGGGCTCGGCGCGGGGCTGGCCGCCGACCGGCTGCCGCCCGCCCGCGAGGAGCGGCCCCGCTGCTGCCGGCCGTCGCGGTCGCGGCGAGCGGGACCACCGCCGTCACCGCCGCGATGCTGGCGCTGAGCAGCGGCGGCTTCGCCCTGTGGAACGTGGTGGCGCTCTCCACCCGCCAGCGCGAGGCGCCCCGGGAGCTGCGGGGCCGGGTACGGGTGCGCACCGGGTCGCCCTCTTCGGCAGCGGCACGGTGGGCGCCCTCACCGGCGGCCTGCTCGCCGACTCCTTCGGCCTGACCGCCCCGTTCCCCCTGGCGGGGGCCCTGGTGATGGTCGCCGCGGCCGGAGTGGCGGTGGCCTCCCACCGGACCCGGCGGCCCCGGCCACCCCGGCCCTGAGCCTCCTACGACTTCCGCCGCGCCCCCATCAGCCGCGACCCCGTCAGCGACGCGCCCACCGTGTCGTCCGGGTTGGACAGGACGCAGGTCTCCAGGGAGAGGCAGCCGCAGCCGATGCAGTCGGTGAGGTGGTCTCGCAGGCGGTGCAACTGGTTGATGCGCTCGTCGAGTTCGGCGCGCCAGACATGCGAGAGGCGGGCCCAGTCCTCATGGGTCGGGGTGCGTTCCTCGGGGAGTTCGGCGAGGGCGTCGCGGATGGTGGCCAGCGGGATGCCGACGCGCTGGGCCGCGCGGACGAAGGCGACCCGGCGCAGGGTGTCGCGGTGGTAGCGACGCTGGTTGCCCGAGGTGCGGCGGCTGGAGATGAGCCCCTTGGCCTCGTAGAAGTGCAGGGCGGAGACGGCGGCCCCGCTGCGCGCGGAGAGCTGCCCGACGGTGAGCTCGTGGATCTTCTGCGGAATCTGCGGCACCCGCCCGACCCTACGCGGCGCGGGTGAACGCCGGGCCCACGGGCGGGCCCAGTGACGGGCGGGGGGAACCGGCGGGCCGGTGGGGCGTTTCATTGACAGCCGGAGACGGCCGGTCCATGCTGAGCAAGCGCTTAGACATGTGGATGAGAGAGGTCGGGACATGGCAGAACCGAGGATCTTCGCATCGGTCGACGAGCTGCGCGCGGCCGTCGGTGAACAGCTGGGGCACACCGACTGGCTGGAGATCGAGCAGAAGCGGATCGACCAGTTCGCCGAGGCGACCGGCGACCACCAGTGGATTCACGTCGATCCCGAGCAGGCGAAGGAGGGCCCGTTCGGCACCACCATCGCGCACGGATACCTGACGCTCTCGCTGCTGCCCGTCTTCGGCCCGCAGCTCATCTCCGTCGAGGGCGTCCGGATGGGCGTCAACTACGGCGTGAACAAGGTCCGCTTCCCCGCCCCCGTCCCGGTCGGCTCGCGGCTGCGCGCCACCGCGCAGGTCACCGAGGTGGGCGAGGTCACCGGCGGCATCCAGGTCACCACCGTCTTCACCGTGGAGCGCGAGGGCGGCGACAAGCCGGTCTGCGTCGCCGAGGCGGTCGTCCGCTACTACCTCTGAGCGATGTGTCTGCGGCCCGGGGGCGCCTCACGCTCCCGGGCCGTACGCCTGCTCACTTCTCGCCGGCGCCGACCATCCGCAGGACCAGGCCGGCGTAGAGCGCGCCGATCTCCTCGGGGGTGCGGGTGCCGCCGACCTTGAACCAGCGGGCCACGTCGATGCAGAGGGAGATCACCGCGAGGGTGGTGCCGGGGATGTCGGGGACCTCGAACTCGCCGTCCCGGACGCCGTCGGAGATCATCTCGCGGACCGCCGCGTCGGTGCCCCGGCGCAGCTCGACGATCTCGGCGCGGTGCTCGGGCCCGAGCGCGTCCAGTTCGTACTGGACGACACGGGCCGTGGTGTGGCGCAGGGCGTGCCAGCCCACGAAGGAACGGACGGCGCGGTCCAGCCGTTCGGCCGCCGTGCCCCCGCTGTCGGCCGCGTCCCGCATGATCTTCAGCGCCCGGTCGTGGCCGATGCGGCTGATGCGGTGCAGCAGCTCCTCCTTGGTCTTGTAGTGGATGTAGAGGGCGGCGGGGCTCATCCCCGCCCGTCCGGCGATGTCGCGGGTGGTCGTGGCGTGGTAGCCGCGTTCGGCGAAGGCGTCGACGGCGGCGACCAGCAGCCTGCGGGCCGCGTCCGGGGTCACCTCGGCCCAGGCCGCGTCGTCCGGCTCACCGGCCGTCTCCCCGGCGCTCTCGACCACAACCTCGTCGGACCCCTCGGGGTCCCGCTCCACCGCACTCATGCCCAGCCCTTCCCTCCGTACCGGTGCCACACCCTACCCCCGACGCTGAGCAAGCGCTTAGCGTGCGCGGCCGGGAGAGGGGCGCCCGGCACCCGCCGGGCGCCGGGCGCCCGGCCTCATCGGCCCGCCTGCCCGAACTCCACCAGGGCCCGGCCGCCCTTGCCCGCGGCCATCCGCTCGAAGGCGCTGGGGATGTCGTCCAGCCCGATCCGGTCGGTCACCATCGAGGCGAGGTCGAGCCGCCCGGCCCGGATGTGCTCGGCGAGGACCGGCAGGTCGCGGACGGGGTCGGAGTTGCCGTAGACGCAGCCGGAGAGGGTGCGGCCCCAGTGGAAGAGTTCCAGGGCGTTGAAGGTGACCTGCTGGTCGGTGCCGCCGATGCCGACGACGGTGGTGCGGCCGCCGCGCCGGGTCGACTCCCAGGCGGTCCTGATGGTGGTGGCCCGCCCCACGCACTCGATCGCCACGTCGGCCCCCTCGCCGCCGGTCAGGGCGCGGATCTCCTTGGCCGTGGTGTCGGAGGCGAGGACGAACTCGGTGGCGCCGGCCTGGTGGGCCAGGTCGCGCTTGGCCTCGGAGACGTCCACGGCGATCACCGCGCCGGCCCCGGCGATACGGGCGGACTGGAGGACGGCGAGGCCGACTCCCCCGACGCCGAAGACCACGACGGACTCGCCCTGCCGTACGCGGGCGTTGTGGTGGACGGCGCCGTAGCCGGTGAGGACGGCGCAGCCGAGCAGGGCGGCGTCGGTGAGCGGCACCCCGTCGGGGACGGGCAGCACGCAGTTCTCCTCGACGACGGTCTCCTCGGCGAAGGCCGCGACGTTCAGGCCGGGGTGCAGGACGGTGCCGTCGGGCCGGTGGGCGTGGACCCGGGCGGCACCGGCGAGGGCGTTGCGGCAGAGCCACACCTCGCCCCGGCCGCAGGCCCCGCAGTCGCCGCAGGAGGGCGCCCAGTTGAGGACGACGCCGTCGCCGGGGGCGACCGAGGTGACGCCCTCGCCGACGGAGACGACGGTTCCGGCGCCCTCGTGGCCGAGGACGGCCGGGACGGGGACGGCCATGGTGCCGTTGGTCAGGGACAGGTCGGAGTGGCAGACCCCGGCGGCGGCGAGCCTGATCCGCACCTGGCCGGGGCCGGGGTCGGGCAGGTCGATCTCACCGGTGGTGAGGGCGGAGCCGGTGGCGGGCAGGAAGGCGGCACGGACCACGTCGAGTTCTCCCGGCTACTGGGCGAGGGTGGGCGGCGGCCAACCTAACGCCCCGCCCTCGGCCCGCACCAGGGGTCACCGGTCAGCCGTCCTGCCGCCCGGGCGGCCGGTCGAAGGTGTGCGCGAAGTAGGCGTGCAGCAGGGTGCGGGTCTCCTTGACGAGGGCCTCGTCGCCCGCCGGGTCGGTGCGGAAGGCCAGGTGGAGCAGGGAGTCGGTGGCCTCGACGCCGACCAGGACGGCGCGGCGCAGGGCGTCGTCGAGCGGGCGGCCGAGGTGCGCCGCGAGGAGCGCCGCGACCCGGTCGGCCACCTGGTGGTTGGCGTGCGGTTCGCCGTCGGTGGGCGGGGCGGGCACACCGAAGTCGATGAGGGTGAAGCCGGGAACGGTCCGCTTCATCGTCAGGTACTCGTCCAGGCAGGCGTCGACGGCGCCGCGCCAGTCGGACCCGTCGACCTCGCCGACGCGGCGGGCGATGCGGTCGGCGTACCGGTCGAGGTTGCGGTGGGCCAGGGCGTCGGCCAGGGCGCGCTTGTTGTCGAAGAACCGGTAGACGGAGCCGATCGGGACCTGGGCGCGGTCGGCGACGGCGCGGGTGGTGAGCTGTTCGTAGCCGACCTCGTCGAGGAGGTCGGCGCAGGCGTCGAGGATGCGGACGAGCCGTTCGGCGCTGCGCTGCTGGACGGGAGCGCGGCGCAGGGAGGTGAGGTGCTGCACGGGGTCCATGGTGCCCTCCCGGCTGCCGCCCGCGCGAGCGTCGGGCGGGGGCGGGCTGCGCGGGAACCTCAGGCGACGAGCAGGCCGAGGCCGCCCAGGGTGTACGTGATCATGAGGACGAGGAGCGGGATCTGACCGCTGACGGCGCGCTCGGGCGGCTGGAGCCGGACGGCCCGGTCGTGCGCGGCGACGACGCCGAGCACATGACCGGTGACGACGGCGCAGACCTGAAGGGCCGCCAGGGCGCCAGGTTCCAGGGGCGGTTCGGGTACGGGCCCCGGGCCGGCCCCCACGGCGAGGGCGAGGGCGCGGGGCGCCTCGGTGGTGAAGAGCGTGAAGTAGTGGGCGACGAGGTAGCCGAGCGCCACCGGCACCAGGCTGTGGGCGAAGGCGGCCCCGGCGCCCCGGACCCGGGTGGCGGCGGTGCACAGCGCGTAGACGGCCCCGGTCACGCCGATCACCGCGAGGAGCCCGAGGGTGGCGGTCGGGGTGCGGCCCAGCGGCGAGGTCTGGAGGGCGCCGGTCGGGGTGCGGCCCAGCGGCGAGGTCTGGAGGGCGCCGGTCCAGCCGGCGGTGCCGGAGAAACCGTCGTACGCACGGACCCGTCCGCTCGGAGGCTTGTCACCGACCCTCCGCAATCCTATGGTGATACAGAGGAATCGGCGGACGAGGGAGTCACCAGATGAGCGCTGACGGACACGCACCGGCCACCCCGGCCTACCTGACCGGTTTCGGCAACGAGCACAGCTCCGAGGCGGTCCCCGGCGCCCTCCCCGAGGGTCGCAACTCCCCGCAGCGCGCCCCGCTCGGCCTCTACGCCGAGCAGCTGAGCGGCACCGCCTTCACCGAGCCCCGCGCCCACAACCGCCGCTCCTGGCTCTACCGCATCCGCCCCTCGGCCGCCCACCCCGCCTTCGTCCGGGTGGAGAACGGCACGCTGCACGGCGGCCCGTTCACCGACGCCGCCCCCGACCCCAACCGGATGCGCTGGGACCCGCTGCCCGACCCGGCCCCCGGCACCGACTTCCTGGCCGGCCTGTGGACCCTCGGCGGCAACGGCGACCCGGCCCGCCGCGAGGGCATGGCCGTCCACCTCTACGCCGCCGACACCTCGATGGAGCGGGTCTTCTCCGACGCCGACGGCGAACTGCTGATCGTCCCTCAGGAGGGCACGCTGCGGCTGCGCACCGAGTTCGGCGTGCTGGTCGCCGGGCCCGGCGAGATCGCGCTGATCCCGCGCGGCGTCCGCTTCCGCGCGGAACTGGCCGGCGCCCCGGCCCGCGGCTACGTCTGCGAGAACTTCGGCCGCCCCTTCCAGCTCCCCGACCTCGGCCCGATCGGCGCCAACGGGCTGGCCAACCCGAGGGACTTCCGCGCCCCGGTCGCCGCCTACGAGGAGGTGGAGGAGCCCGTCGAGGTCGTCACCAAGTACTGCGGCAACCTCTGGCAGGCCACCTACGGCCACTCCCCCCTGGACGTCGTCGCCTGGCACGGCAACCACGTCCCGTACGTCTACGACCTGCGCCGGTTCAACGTCATCGGCTCGATCAGCTACGACCACCCCGACCCCTCGATCTTCACCGTGCTCACCTCGCCCTCGGACACCCCGGGCCTGGCCGGCGTCGACTTCGTCGCCTTCGCCCCGCGCTGGCTGGTCGGCGAGGACACCTTCCGCCCGCCGTACTTCCACCGGAACGTGATGAGCGAGTACATGGGGCTGATCGACGGCGCCTACGACGCCAAGCGCGGCGGCGCCGGCGGCTTCGTCCCCGGCGGCGGCTCGCTGCACCCGATGATGTCGGCGCACGGCCCCGACCGGGACACCTTCGAGAAGGCGTCGGCGGCCGAGCTGCGGCCGCAGAAGGTCGACGACGGGCTGGCCTTCATGTTCGAGACGCGCTGGCCGATCCTGCCGACCGCGCAGGCGGCCGGCGCCGCCCACCGCCAGCAGGGGTACGACGGGGTGTGGCAGGGCCTGGAGCGACACTGGGGAACTGCGGGATGATCCCCTGACCCACTTGTGGCCCGGCCGCCCGCACCGGCGGCCGGCCCGCCCGCCCCGTCCTCCCGGAGAAGCCGTGACCGCATTCGCACCGGACTCCATCGTCCTGAACCGGAAACTGCCCCTCTGGTACCAGGTCTCGCAGTCCCTGCGGGCCTCCATACTCGGCCGCTCCCCCGGCGACCCGCTGCGGCTGCCCACCGAGGAGCAGCTCGCCGCCCACTACGGCGTCAGCGTGCTGACCATGCGGCAGGCGCTCAAGGAGCTGGAGGACGAGGGGCTCATCACCCGCCACCGCAGACGCGGCACCTTCATCGAGCCCAGCGCCCGCCAGGGCGCCCCGGTCCGCCTGCTCGGCTCGGTGGACGCCATCGTCGCCCAGCAGTCCGGCATGCGCGCCCGCCTGCTCGACCACGGCCCGGCGCCCGTTCCCGCCGACCTGGCCGAACACTTTCCCGGGCGCGGCGAGGTGACGGCGTACCACCGGCTGCGCCACGACGAGGAGACGGGCGAGCCGACCAACCACGCCCGCAACTACCTCCCTCCGGAGATCGCGGCCCGGGTCGACCCCGCCGAGCTGGAGATGCGGCCGATGACCAAGGTGCTGCGGGACACCGTCGGCCTCACCATCGCCCGCATCACCGACACGGTCGAGGCCCGCCTCGCCGACCCGGAGACGGCCCGCCTGCTCGACGTGCCGCTGCTCAGTCCGATCCTGCACTACACGGGGGTCACCGTGGACGAGGAGGGCCGCACGCTCGACGTGACCCGTATCCACTACCGGGGGGACCGGTTCTCGTTCACGGTCACGCTGGACGCCTAGGCGGGCCGGGGCGCCGGGAGAAAAGCCGGGGCAAGAAGAAAGGCAACGAGCGCGTCGGCGCTCCTTGCCACTCTCAACGTATAGCTCATGGGGGGCCTTGCGGCAAGGCCCCCTCCACCAGGCAGAATCACGGGCCGTCGCCCGATCCTGCCGAAATGAGTGATTCCCGTAGTGCCTACCCCTTCGCCCGTCCCCGGGGCGGACTCCCCGGCCGCCTTCACCGCCTTCGCCCTCCCCGCCCGCCTGGCGGCCAAGGCCGACCCGGCGCTGACCGGCGGCGACGACCGCCACTTCGCCGCCGTCACGGCCGCCCTGGAGCAGTCGGTCGCCGAGCTGACCGCGAGCCTGGACGCCGCGCTCCGCTCCCCCGGCGGCGCCGGGCGGGCCGCGATGGACCGGGACACCGAGGTGCACCGCCTCGGGGCGCGGCTGCGGACCCTGCGCCGTTTCGGCCTCGACCTCTGCCTCGGCCACTTCGTCCGGGAGGACGACCCCGAGCCGGTGTACATCGGCCGCCTCGGCCTCACCGACGGCGACGGCCGCCGCCTGCTGACCGACTGGCGCTCCCCCGCCGCCGAGCCGTTCTTCGCGGCGACCCACGCCCGCCCGATGGGCCTGGCCAGCCGCCGCAGGTACCGCTGGAGCGGCGGGCTGATCAGCGACTACTGGGACGAGGTGTTCACCGCCGACGCCTTGGAGGGGCACGCCGCCCTGGACGACCAGTCGGCCTTCCTCGCTTCCCTGGGCGGCCACCGCTCGGACCGGATGCGCGACGTGCTCGCCACCATCCAGGCCGACCAGGACGCGATCATCCGCGCGGGCTCCCGGGGCACCCTGGTGGTGGACGGCGGCCCGGGCACCGGCAAGACGGTCGTCGCCCTGCACCGCGCCGCCCACCTCCTCTACGCCGACCCGCGCCTGGGCCACCGGCGCGGCGGCGTCCTCGTCGTCGGCCCGCACCAGCCGTACCTGAACTACGTGGACGACGTGCTGCCCAGCCTCGGCGAGGAGGGCGTGCGCACCTGCACCCTGCGCGACCTGGTCCCCGAGGGTGCCGCCGCCGGGCCCGAGGCCGACCCGGAGGTGGCCCGGCTGAAGTCCTCGGCCGCGATGGTGCGGGCGATCGAACCGGCCGTCGCCCTGTACGAGGAGCCGCCCACCGAGGGCATGGAGGTCGTCACGCACTGGTCCACGCTCTGGCTGAGCGCCGCCGACTGGGCCGCCGCCTTCGACGCGGTGGAGCCCGGCACCCCGCACAACGAGGCCCGCGGCCAGATCCGCGACGAACTCCTCGCCATCCTGGCGGACCAGGACGAGAGCGACGCCCCGCCCGCGCTGCTCCGCCGCTCGCTCCTCGGCAACCGGAAGCTGATCGGCGCCCTCAACCGGGCGTGGCCGATCATCGAGGCGACCGACCTGGTGGGTGACCTTTGGACCGTCCCCGCCTATCTGCGCCGCTGCGCCCCGCACCTGGCCATCGAGGAGATCCGTGCGCTGCAACGCCCCGTGCCGGACGCCTGGACCCTCTCGGACCTGCCGCTCCTGGACGCCGCCCGGCAGCGCCTCGGCGACCCCGGATCCTCCGTACGCAAGCTGCGCCAGGACGCCGCCGTCGCCGCCGAGCGGGAGCGGAGGGCCGTCGTGGTCGACACCCTGGTGCGGGCCGACGACGACGGGGAGGGCGCGGTGACGATGCTCCTCCACGACGACCTCCAGTCCACCCTTGTCGACGAGGGGGCGCTGCCGGGGGCCGAGCGGGAGCCGTTGCAGGGCCCGTTCGCGCACATCGTCGTGGACGAGGCGCAGGAGCTGACGGACGCCGAATGGCAGATGCTGCGTTCACGCTGTCCCTCGCGGAGCTTCACCGTCGTCGGCGACCGCGCCCAGGCCCGGCACGGCTTCGCCGCCACCTGGCCCGAGCGGCTGGAGCGGGCCGGGCTCGACCGGATCACGGTGGCCTCGCTCGGCGTCAACTACCGGACCCCCAGCGAGGTGATGGCCGAGGCCGAGCAGGTCATCCGCGCCGCGCTCCCCGACGCCAACGTCCCGTCCTCCGTGCGCAGCACCGGCGTCCCCGTCCACCACGGCCCGGTCTCCGACCGCGACGCCCTCCTCGACGCCTGGCTGGCCGAGCACGCCGAGGGCGTCGCCTGCGTCATCGGCGACCCGGCCTTCACGGCCACCTCCCGCGTCCGCTCGCTCACCCCGGAGCTGGCGAAGGGGCTGGAGTTCGACCTGGTCGTCCTGGTCGGCCCGGAGCGGTTCGGCGAGGGCGTCGAGGGCGCCGTCGACCGCTACGTGGCGATGACCCGCGCGACCCAGCGCCTGGCCGTCCTCACGGGCCCCTGACGCCCCCGACGGTCGGCGGGGCCGGGAGGGCGGTTTGTACGATGCGGGCATGAGCGAGCGAGGGGGCGGCGGAGACGGCCGGCGGGGTGTGCGGCTGGCGGAGTTGATGCCCTGGTCGGTGGCGCCCTGGCGGCCGGGCCGCGACTGGCCGCTGGCGGCCGAGCCCGGGACGCTGCGGCTCCGCTGGCGGGCGCTGGCCGAGGCGGAGGGCGAGCGGCGTGAGGCGCTCTTCGGCCCGACCCGGGCCCGCACCACCCGCTCCTCCGTCGCGCCGCTGCCCGGCCGCACCACCGCCACCGTCCGCCTCGCCCGCGACCCGGGCCCGTGCCCCGAACCGGTCCGCGTCCTCGACGGCCCCTTCGACGCCCGGTGGCTCCTGCCCGACCACCGGATCCTCGACACCGCCCGGCCCGAACTGTGGCGAGCCCATGGCCCCCACTCCCGCTACCTGCTGGAGACCGGCCCCGGCGGCCCCCCGCTCCTCGCCACCGCCCTGCTGCCGACCGGCCGCAACCCGTACGGCCGGGCCCGCCCGGTCCGCCCCCTGCACCGCGGCCCCGACCCTGCCGACCCCAACCTCGCCCCTGGCCTTCTCCCGTACTTGGCCGAGGAGTTGGGCCTGCCGGTGAGTGCCGAGGACGTCTTCGCCTGGATCGTGTGCGCCGCCGTGCCCGGGGCGGGCGGCTGCGAGGTCCCGCTGCCCCGGCGGGCGGGGGAGTGGGAGGCCGGCGTGGCCTGGGGCACCGCCGCCCTCGCCCTGCTCGCCCCGCTCGACGGTGCCCGCCCCCGCCTGCCCGGCGGCCGGCGGCCCTACGTCCGGGCGCCGCTCGTCCCCGTCGCGGCGGGCGAGGAGGGGCCGTACCCGGTGGCGTACGACGCGGAGAGCGAGAGCCTGCTGGTCGGGGGCGGGCGGATCGCGCCGGTGCCGCCGGGGGCCTGGGAGGTCACCTGTGGCGGGGTGCGGGTGGTGGAGGCATGGGTGGCGCGGCGGGCGGCGGTGGGGGCGCCGGGCACGCTGGAGGGGCTGGCGCCCGGCGAGTGGCCGCAGGAGCGGACCCGGGAGCTGCTGGAGCTGATCACGGTGCTGGCGCTGCTGGCCGAGGCGGAGGCGAGCCGCCCGGAGGTGGCGGGGCCGGTGCTCGGCGAGGCGGAACTGCGGGCGGCGGGGGTGCTGCCGGTCCCGGCGGCGGCGCGGCGGCCCGGCCCGGTCCTGGCGGTGCGCGAGGAGGGACCCGAGGGGCAGTCCGCCCTGTGGTGAGCGGGCCCGGGCAAGAAGAAACCGCCGGGCGGGGCGCGACCAAGTGCCGGGGAGTGGTGGCACAGCTGCTGCGCCCCGAACCGGACGGTGTCTGGAACAGGGGGAGGGGGAGGCCGGCCGGAGTGTTGACGGCCGGCCCGGGGTCAGTGGCCGCCGAACAGCGACCTGCGCAGCCGCCTGAGCGGTGCGAACAGTGATACCCGACTGACCCGCGCACCCCTGCCGGTGCGATCGTGCGCGGCATTCCGTGAGGTGAGCTCACGCATCAGCGTCGTCGCCTCGGCCGTCTCGCGCTGCGGGACGGCGGGACCGCCCAGCACCGAGAGATGGCGGTCGAGGCGCGAACTGGTCGCGCTGCTCCCGCACGTGATCGCAGGCACTCGCGGCCTGCTGCGCACAGTTATCTGTTCCATGTCACTCCCCACCCGTACGAGGGCACCCGGCCCCGGGCAGGGCAACCCTATCGCCCTTGGGGTCCGCGCCGGTATCCCGGGCACGGGATCGGCCCTGCCCGCAAGGTTGTTGACGGCTACCCACCCGTGACCGGGACATGTCGCGCCGGACCGCTGTGACGCTGCGTGAAGCGGCGTGCGAGCGCCGGGAGCGGACCCCGGCGCATCCGCGCGGGGGCGGGCGCGCGCGGGAATCACCAGCGCGGCGGCGCTGCGGATACGCCCTCACGGGGTACTTGTGTGAGAAATGGCGCTCCCCCCACGGAGGGTTCATGAACACATCGGGTACGTCGGGCAGGCAGGGCAGGGCGGGCGGCGAAGGACACGGAGCGCCGCCGGCGGCGCGCGGGCGGCTGCTGGCCGGGCGGTACCGGCTCGTCGGGGAGCTGGGCCGGGGCGGCATGGGGACGGTCTGGCGGGCGCGGGACGAGACGCTGCGCCGCGAGGTGGCCCTCAAGGAGGTGAGCGTGCCGTTCGGCCTCCCCGAGGAGGACGTGGCCCGGCTCCACGCGCGTCTGGAGCGGGAGGCCCGGGCGGCGGGACGGATCGAGCACCCGGGCGTGGCCGAGGTGTTCGACGTCGTACGCCAGGACGGGCGGCCGTGGATCGTGATGGAGCTGGTGCGCGGGATCACCCTCCAGGACGTGCTGGAGGCGGACGGGCCGCTGGAGCCGGAGCGGGCCGCCTCGGTCGGCGCCCAGGTGCTCTCGGCACTGCGGGCGGCGCACGGCGCGGGGGTGCTGCACCGGGACGTGAAACCGGCCAATGTCCTGCTCGCCCTCGACGGGCGGGTGGTGCTCACCGATTTCGGCAGTTCGCTGGTGGAGGGCGGGGAGGAACTGACGGACGCGGGTGAGGTGGTGGGGTCGCCCGAGTACCTGGCCCCGGAGCGGGCGCTGGAGGCGGAGCCGGGCCCGGCCTCGGACCTGTGGGCGCTCGGGGTGCTGCTCTTCGCCTCGGTGGAGGGGCGGACCCCGTTCCGCCGTGAGACGGCCCTCGCGACGCTGGGCGCGGCGGTGGACGACGCGCTTCCGGCGCCGGGCCGGGCGGGTCCGCTGCGGCCGGTGATCGAGGGGCTGCTGCGCAAGCACCCGGACGACCGGCTGAGCGCGGCGGAGGCCGAGCGGCTGCTGCGCCGGGTGGCGGGCGGGTCGCGGTCGCGGGGCGGCGGTGCGGCCGCGGTCCCGGGGGCGCGGGAGGGGCGGCGCGGCGGCGGTGGGCGCGACGGGAGTGGCGGTCCTGCGGAACGTCGCTCCGGGCGGGGGCGTGAGGCGTCCGGGGCGGGACGCGGGCCCCGGTCGGGTGGCCGGAAGGCGCCGGTCCTGGTGGCGGTGGCGGCCCTGCTGGTGCTGCTGGCGGCCGGAGCGGGGTACCTGCTGGGCGGGTGAGCACCGGGGGGGGGAACGCCGGGAGGAGGCCCCGCGTGGTGGCGGGACCTCCTCGGCCGCGGTCTCGTGGTGCGAGGCGCGGGGCGGTTCGGTGCTCGGTCAGGCCTTGGAGCTCAGCACCGGCAGGTAGCCGCCCGACTGGCCGGCGGCCGTCGGGTGGTAGGAGTCGTTGATGCCGGTCCACTTGACGCTGTGCAGCCAGGAGTCGCCGGAGCAGATCTCGTGGCCGGTGAAGGCGGCGGCGATGTCCCCGTAGGCGTAGCCGTGGTCGGCGGCACGCTTGGAGATGACGGAGTTGAGGAGGTCGGCGGCGCCGTTGATGGCGGTGCGCTCCCCCTCGGTCAGGCCGGCGATGCAGGAGCCGTTGAGCTTGTAGAACCGCGGGTAGCCGAGGACGACGACGTTGGCCGAGGGGGCCTTGGCGCGGACCTGCGAGTAGACCGAGTCGAGCTTGGCGGGCAGCGAGTTCTGGACGAACGTCTTGGCCGTGTTGACCCGGGCGACGCAGTTGGCCTCGGACTGGAGGACGCAGGTGGTCATGACGTCCGCGAACCCGGCGTCGTTGCCGCCGATGGTGAGCGAGACGAGGCCGGTGGAGGAGTTCAGCGGGCCCATCTGGTTGGCGAGGACGTCGCCGGTCTTGGCACCGGAGCAGGCCACGAAGGAGAAGCTGGCGGGCGAGTTCGCGGCGGCCCACAGGGCGGGGTACGCCTTGGGGGTGCGCCGGCAGTCGCCGCTGCCGCTGTCGTAGGAGCCGGCGCCGACCCCGGAGGAGTAGGAGTCACCCAGGGCGACGTAGCCGCCCGCGGCCTGGGCGTCGGCGGCCGCCGCGGCACTGGCCCCGGTGAGGGCGAGGGTGACGGCGGCGAGGAGCGAGGTCACATATGTCGCGGTTCTGCGCAGTTTCATGAAGCCTCCATCTGCGGGGGGTCGGCGTGCACTTGGTAGCACGCGGCGATGGAGCCTCGGAAGTGTTCATGCCAAATCATCTACGCGCGGAGAGAGGGGCTTGCCCTGCACTCTTTGCGAAAGCAATAGGTGTGACGATGATGTGACGCCTGGTCATTCCAATAACACGGATCACTCGTTCGTGAACGCGTGGCCTCAGACGGGCAGATCGGCCACCGGCATCTGCACACTCTCTCCGCATCTTGACGGCCCGGCGGCACTGCGCCACATTGAAGTCCGGCATCCGGCGCGCTGGGGGGCAAAGTCGCCAATGCAGACCATCGGCATGAAGCCATCGTCTTCTCTCACGGAACGACATCGCGGCTCACCGGGGGGTGAGGCGCCGACGCCGTTACTGGCGGCCGCGTGGTGCGCGGTCGTCGCGGCCGGCGCCCTGCTCACCCTGACCGGGCCCGGAGCGCCCTGGCACTCCGCGCTCACCTTCCTCTTCCTGGCCGCCGCACCCGGCGGCGCCGTCGCCCTGGCCCTGGCCGGGCTCGACCCGTGGACCCGGGCCGTGGCCGCTCTCGGCACGGCGCTGGCGGTCAACACCCTTGTCGCACAAGCCCTGTTGATGCTCGGCGCCTGGTCGGCGCGGACCGGGGTGGTGGCGGTCGGCGCGGCCGGCTGGCTGGTCCTCACCGGGGTGCTCGCCGGGCGGTTCGCCGGGCGCCGCCGCGTCGCGCGAGGGCGGGTCGGCTGACGTGGACATCACCGTGCACCGCCCGGGCGAGCTGACCGCCGCCGACCGGGCCGCCTGGTCCGCGCTCCAGCGCGCGAGGCCGCCCGCCGAGGCGCCGCAGCTCCACAACCCTTTCCTGGCACCGGAGTTCACCCTCGCCATGGGCGCCTGCCGACGGGATGTCCGGATCGCCGTGGTCCGCGAGGACGGGGTCCCGGCCGCCTTCTTCCCGCACCAGCGCACCCCGGCCGGCGTCGGCCGCGCCGTCGGCCTCGGCGTCTCGGACTGCCAGGGGCTGGTCCACGGGCCGGGTTTCACGGGCGACGCGGGCGAGCTGCTGCGCGGCGCGGGCCTCGCCGTCTGGGAGTTCGACCACCTCGCGGCGGACCAGCCGCTCTTCGCGGGCGGGGCCGGGACACGCTTCGGCTCGCCGGTGATGGACGTGGCGGACGGCTGGGAGAGCTATCTCGCCGGACTGCGGGAGCGCTCACCGAAGTTCACCCGCACCACGCTGGCCAAGGAGCGCCGGCTCGACCGCGACCTGGGCCCGCTGCGGTACGTCCACGACGAGCGCGACCCCGAGATGCTGCGCCTCCTGATGGCCTGGAAGTCGGCCCAGTACCGCCGCACCGGACGCGGCGACCGCTTCGCCAAGCCGTGGATCACCCGCCTGGTGGAGCACCTGTTCCACACCGGTCCCGGCGAGGTCCGGGGCCTGCTCTCGGTGCTGTACGCCGGTGAGCGGCCGGTCGCCGCCCACTTCGGGCTCCGCTCGGCGGCGGTGCTGGCCTGCTGGTTCCCGGCGTACGACCCGGTGTACGCGAAGTACTCCCCCGGGCTCGTGCTGCACCTGGCGATGGCGCGCGGGGCGGCGGAGGACGGGATGGAGCTGCTCGACCTCGGGCGGGGGCGCAAGGAGTACAAGGACTCCCTGAAGACGCGGGAACTGGCCGTGACGGAGGGGTGGGTGACCCGGCGCCACCCGGTGGCGTTCGGGCACCGGATGCGGCGGGCACCGGTCCGCGCGCTGCGCAACACCGTGCAGGGACGGCCGGAGCTGTTCCGGCCCGCCGACGCCCTGCTGAAACGGATGGGCCGATTCCGGACCGGCGGCTGAGGAATTCATTCCCCCGCCACACCGGGAGGGAGTTCACGAAGAGAATGCGTCATTCTGCGGAACTCCTCCGGCTGAATACCGAAAAGCAGAATCTGATCCTGGTATCTGCCATAAAGTAGCGCGAGCACACATGCGTCGGCGCACGCGTCGGCACACAGGTCAGCACACAGGTCGACACCGATGAAAAGCACCACCGCGCCGGTCCGTGGCCGCCGGGCTCCTGGGGAGGGCCCGGCGACCGTGAAGGACCGGGGCGGAGCGCGGCAGGGGGGTGCCGCGGCGGGTCCCGCCATGCGGGGCGCGCCACGGGCCGCGCGGCGGAATCACCAGCTCACACACCATGTCCGTGGTCCGCCACGGGCACGGCCGGGGTGGGCCCACGCCCCCTTTCGCACCGGACACAGTGCCGGGCCGCCCGACCGGGCGGCCCGCCGGACGAGAGGGAACGGACCCGTGACTTTTCTTCAGCCGGCAGTACCTGGCCGGAACCCGCTGCCCGCGCCTTCGGCCAACGGCAGCTCGGAGCACAGCGCCACCGCCCGTATTCCGGACGCCTATCGCCGTATCTCCTCGCACCTCGCGATCACACCGCCGGTGAGCGTGGTTATTCCGGCCATGAACGAGGCGGAGAACCTGCCGTACGTGTTCAAGACGCTGCCCGCCTGGATACATGAGGTGGTCCTGGTCGACGGGAATTCCACCGACCGCACGGTGGAGGTCGCCCGGGAACTGTGGCCGGAGGTGAAGGTGGTCCGCCAGCGGGGCAGAGGCAAGGGCGACGCCCTCATCGCGGGGTTCGCCGCCTGCACCGGCGAGATCATCGTCATGGTCGACGCGGACGGCTCCGCCGACGGCTCGGAGATCGTCAGCTACGTCTCCGCGCTGGTCTCCGGCGCCGACTTCGCCAAGGGCTCGCGCTTCGCCAACGGCGGCGGCACCGACGACATGACGCCGGTCCGCAAGCTGGGCAACCGCGTCCTGTGCGCGGTGGTCAACGCCAAGTTCGGCGCCCGCTACACCGATCTCTGCTACGGCTACAACGCCTTCTGGCGGCACTGCCTGGACCGCATCGACCTGGACTGCACCGGGTTCGAGGTGGAGACCCTGATGAACATCCGGGTGGTCAAGGCCGGGCTGCGGGTCCAGGAGATACCGAGCCACGAGTACCTGCGCATCCACGGCGCCAGCAATCTGCGGGCCGTCCGCGACGGGCTGCGGGTGCTGCGGGTCATCCTGCGCGAGCGCTCCGGCCGTACCCGCGCGCGCGGCGTGCGCCGCCCGTCGGTCACCCCGCTCGGGGGTGCGTCGTGACCGCCGCGCCGAAGGGGTTCTCGGTGGTGGTCTGCGTGCACACCGAGGAGCGCTGGCAGGACATCCTGGACGCGGTCGGCTCGCTGGGCGCCCAGACGCTGCCGCCGCTGGAGATCCTGCTCGTGGTCGACCATCACCCGGTGCTGCTGGAGCGCCTGGAGCGGCACTTCGCCGACGGTCCGCACGGGGTCCGGGTGCTGCCCAACGCCGGGCCGCGCGGCCTCTCCGCCGGGCGCAACACCGGCGTCGGCGCGGCCCGGGGCGACCTGGTCGCCTTCCTCGACGACGACGCCGTGGCCGACCCCGACTGGCTGCGCCACCTCGCCGCCGGATACGCCGACCCCCGCGTCCTCGCGGTCGGCGGGCGGACCCTGCCGCGGTGGGCCTCGGGGCGGCGGCCGGTCTGGTTCCCCGAGGAGTTCGACTGGGTGGTGGGGTGCACCTACCGGGGGCACCCGCCCGGGCGGGTGCGGGTGCGCAACGTGCTCGGCGGGAACGCCTCGTTCCGCCGCTCGGCGTTCGCCCTCGCCGGCGGTTTCGCGCTCGGGATCGGGCGCGACGGCGGGCGGCGGCCGCTGGGCGGGGAGGAGACGGAGTTCTGCGTACGGCTGGCGCGGGCCCGGCCCGGCGCGGTGCTGCTCGTCGACGACCGGGCCGTCATCCACCACCGTGTGGTGCCGGTGCGGGAGCGGTTCGCCTACTTCCGCTCCCGCACCTGGGCCGAGGGGCTCTCCAAGGCCCTGGTGGCGCGCAGCGTCGGCACGGGTGACGGGCTGGCCTCCGAGCGCCGGCACGCCACCCGGGCGCTGCCCGCCGCCGTGGCCCGGGGCTTGGCCGACGCCCTGCGCGGCAGGCGGGGCGGGGCCGCGCGGGCCGGCGCGGTCCTGGTGGGGACCGCCTCGGCGGCCGGCGGCTACCTGGCCGGCTCCTGGCGGGCCCGCCGCGCGGACGCGCCCGCCTTCACCGTGCCGCGCGTCCCGGGGATCTCCCCGGCGACGGACGCGCCCGGCCCCACTCCCCGGGCACGGTCATGAGCGGCGACCTGCTCAGCCGCTACCCGCCCGGCGGCGGGGCCCCGCGGGGGAGGGCGGCGCGCGCGACGGCCGGGGAGACCGGCGGCCGTGCGAGAAGACCGGACGACCAGCCGGTGCCGATCCTGATGTACCACGCCGTCGCCCGCTCCCCCGCCGCCGCGACGCGGGCGCTCTCGGTGACCCCGGACGCCTTCGCCGGGCAGATGGCGATGGTGACGGCGTACGGCTGCACCCCGCTCACCACCGCCCAGCTCGCGGCCCGGTGGCGCACCGGCCGCCCGCTGCCGCCCCGGCCGGTCCTCATCACCTTCGACGACGGCTACGAGGGGGTGTACCGGCACGCCCTGCCCGTCCTCGCCGAACTGGCGCTGCCCGCCACGGTGTTCGTCACCACCGGCTGGCTGCGGGGGCGGCACGAGGCCGGGGGCGCGCCCGACCGGATGCTCGACTGGGGGCAGGTGCGCGAACTGGCCGCCGCCGGGGTGGAGATCGGCGGCCACAGCCACACCCACCCGCAGCTCGACCAGCTCGCCCCCGGCCGCCTCGCCACCGAGTTGGCGTACTGCAGGGAGCTGGTCGGCGCCGAACTCGGCACAGCGCCCACCTCGTTCGCCTACCCGTTCGGCTACTCCGACCGGCGGGTGCGGCAGGCGGTGCGGGCAGCCGGGTACGCCCAGTCGCTGGCGGTCGGCAACGTCCCGGCGCGCCGCGCCCAGGGCCCGTACGCGCTGCGGCGGGTGACGGTGCGCCGCTCGACGGGGCCGGAGCTGTTCGGGCGGCTGCTGGAGTGCCGCGCGCTGACCCGGGCGTACGCCCCGGACCGCGCCCTGACCCGGGGGTACGCCGTGGTGCGGCGGACCCGTCAGGCCCGGCGGAAGGTGCTCAGGACCCGTGGCTGACACCGGCACCGCCCGTCCCGGCGCACCGGCGGGGTCCGCCCCGGCCGGGGCCCCGGGGCGGGCTCCGCTGCTGCGCAACGCGTACGCCCTGATGGTCAACACCGGGGTCTCGGCCGTGCTCGGGCTGGGCTTCTGGGTGGCGGCGGCCCGCTACTACTCCGAGGAGGCGGTCGGCCACGGCTCGGCCGCCATCGCGGCGATGAAACTGCTGGCGGGGCTGACCGCGGTCACCCTGATGGGGGCGCTGGCGCGGTTCGTCCCGGTCTCCGGGGCGGCCACCGGCACCCTGGTCCGGCGCACCTACGCGGGCAGCGCGCTGCTGGTCGCCGCGGCGGCCGGGGTCTTCCTGCTCACCCTCGGCCTGTGGGGCCCGGCCTACTCCTTCCTGCACGGTCCGCTGCCGGCCGCCGGATTCCTGCTGGCGGTGGTGGCCTGGGCGCTGCTGACCCTCCAGGACGGGGTGCTGACCGGGCTGCGCAGCGCCGTGTGGGTGCCGGTCGGCAACACCGCCTTCTCGCTGGTGAAACTGGTACTGCTGGTGGTGCTGGCCGGGGCGGTGCCGGTGGCGGGGGTCTTCGTCTCCTGGGCGGCGGCCATCGCGGTCTCCGTGGTGCCGCTGGGGTGGCTGGTGCTGCGCCGCCTGGTACCGCGCCACGAACGCGAGACCCGGGGCACGGCCCGGCCGCCGACCCTGCGCGAACTGGGCCGCTTCCTGGCCGGCGACTGCACGGGCGCGCTCTTCTCGCTGGCCGTGGTCTACCTGGTGCCGGTCATCGTCGCCGCCCAGGTCTCCCCGGCCGACAACGCCTACTTCTACGTGACGATCACCATCGGCGGCACCGTCAACCTGCTCGCCGTCAACATGGGCGCCTCGCTGACCGTGGAGGGCGCCCACGACCCGGCGCGGCTGGGCCGCAACACGCGGGCGGCGCTCATGCGGATGGCCCGCATCATGGTGCCGGTCTGCGCCGTGCTCTTCCTCGGCGCGCCGTACATCCTGGGCGTCTTCGGCGCGGAGTACGCCGGCGCGGCGACCGGGCTGCTGCGCTGGTACGCGGTGGGGGCGCTGCTGCGGGTGGTGACCGAGGTGTACTTCAGCGTGGAGCGGGCGCGCAGCCGCACCTCGGGACTGGCCTGGACACAGGGCGTGTTCTGCGTCCTGATGCTGGGGCTGACCCTGCTTCTGCTGCCCCGTATGGGGCTGGTGGGGGCCGGGGTGGCGGAGGTGGCGGGGCTGGCCGTGGTCGCGCTGGTGGCGGCGGTGCGGCTGGTCCCGGTGGTGCGGGCGGCGCCGGAGGGCGCGGCCCCGACGGGCGGAGGCGGACGGTGAGCGGCGGGACGACGGCGCGGGAGAAACCGGCGGCGGGGCACCGCCCGGCCTGGGCGAAGGACCCGGCCCCCGAGGCACCGCCCCCGGCCGGGCGCGAGACATCCGCCGCCCGCGCCCGGCGCCGCCCGCACCTGCGCACGGTGGTGCCGGCGCTGCTGCTGGCCGCCGGACTGGCGCTGTACTGGCTGCCGGTCCCGGGGCTGGACGGGGCGGCGCTGGACGCGATGGGCGGTCTCGGCCTGGTAGGTGTCCTGCCCTGGCCCGTCTTCGCGGGGGCCGCGCTGCTGGTGGTGGCCTTCGCCGTCCTGCTCTGGCCCTCCCGGCCGCAGCGCCTCCTGCTCGGTCTGGTCCTGGTGGCGACGGTGGTCTCGCTGCACGCGCTGCCGGCCGTGGTCGAGGAGCAGCCCCGCTTCGCCACCGCCTGGCAGCACCTCGGCTTCCTGGAGTACCTGGACCGGACCGGCGGTTCGGCCCCGGCGCTGGACGCGCGGTGGAGCTGGCCCGGGTTCTTCGCGGCCGCCGCCTTCGTGCTGCGGGCGTGCGGCGTCACCGATCCCGCCCAGCTGGCGGAGGTGGTGCGCTGGTGGCCCCTGGCGGTGAACCTGCTGGCGCTCGTCCCGCTGGCGCTGCTGGCGCGGTCGGTGCGGGCGGGGTGGCGGGCGCGCTGGTGCGGAGTCTGGTTCTTCGCGCTGAGCAGCTGGGTGGGGCAGGACTACTTCTCCCCGCAGAGCTTCACGTACCTGCTGTACCTGGCCTTCGCGGCGCTGCTGCTGCGGTGGTTCCCGGCGCCGGCGGCGCCCTCCGGCGGGGTGCTGCCGGGCGCGGAGACGCCGCCGGAGGCGACGCCCGGACGGCGCGCGGTCCTGCTCTGCGTGGTGCTGGCGCTCTTCGCCGCCGCCGTCCCCGCCCACCAGCTGACTCCCTTCGTGATGCTGGGGGTGGTGACGGTCCTGGTGGTGCTCGGCCGGTGCGCCCTGCGGGGGCTGCCACTGCTCCTCGGCGTGGTGGCGGTGGGCTGGGTCTGCTTCCTCGCCGAGCCCTACTGGTCCGGCCACTTCGACGAACTCTTCGGCTCCGTCGGCGGGCTGGGGGCCAACGTCACCTCCTCGGTCTCCGGCCGCATCGAGGGCGGCTCCGCCACCCACCAGCTCGTGCTGTACGCGCGGGTCGGCCTGGCCGGGCTCGTCATGGCCCTGGCCTGCTGGGGCTGGTGGCGCAGGCGGGACGCCGGGTACCGCGAACGGGCCCTGCCGGTCCTGGCGTTCGTCCCGGCCGCCGGGTTCGCCCTCCAGGCGTACGGCGGGGAGATGGCGCTGCGGGTCTTCCTCTTCGCCCTGCCCGGCGCGGCCCTGCTGGCGGCCCTCGCCTTCTTCCCCCGCGCCGGGACCAGCGAGGCGGAACGCGCCTGGGACCGGGTCTCCCTGGCACCGCTGGCGGCCCTGCTGGCCGGGCTGGTCCTGGTCGGCGGCTTCCTGGTGGCCCGCTGGGGCAACGAGGCGTTCGAACGGGTGCGGCCCGGTGAGGTGGCGGCGATGGAGTGGGTCTACGCCCACGCCGACCCGACCGTGCGCCTCCTCTGGCTCAGCGACGACCCCGAGGAGAGCGTCACCCCGGCCCTGCCCTGGGGCTCCCGGGCGATGGAACGCGTCCGCTACGTCCCCACCCAGGCCCCCCGCGACCCGGTCCTGGCCGAGCCCCTCGCCGAGGCCCTGCGCGAGGCGGGCCCGGACTCGTACCTGATCGTGGGCCGTGGCCAGTCGGCCTACCTGGAGCTGGACGCCGGCTACTCGGCCGGCTGGGAGCGGCGGCTCCTCGCCACCCTGGACGCCCGCGACGACCTGGTCCCGGTGGTGCGCAACGCCGACGCCGCCGTGTACGGGCTGCGCGAGGCGCCCCGGGGCTCGCCGGAGGCGGCCGCGCCCGGGCCGCCGGGGCCGACGGTCACCTGGACACCGTGGTCGGTCCTGGGCGCGCTGTCGGCCGTTCTGCTCGTCCTCCTGCTGGGCGCACGGGAGTTCCTGCGCCTCCGCGCGGCGCCCGGCGCCCCGTCCTCCCCGGCGGTCCGCGCCCTGTTCTGGTTCGCGGTACCGCTGCTGCTGGTGGCGGCGAGCGCACTGGTGCACCGCTTCTGGACGCTGGCCTGAGGCGGCCGGGCGGTGTCAGGAGCTGTGGGCGGCCTGCGTGGGCCAGGTGCCGTCGGCGGTGAAGGCCGTGCCCCAGTAGTGGGGGTTCAGCTCGGCGAGGGTGACGGCGCGCCAGCCCCCGGGAGCGGTGTCGTCGGGGACGGCCGCCTCCACCTCGGGTCCCCACAGCGCGAGCCGCTCCTGACAGATGCCGCAGGGCGGCAGGACCAGCAGGCGGCCCCTCTCCCGGTCACGGCAGAGGCAGACGGTCGCGGTGACGGCCACGTCCAGGGTGTACGCCTGGATCAGGGCGCCCGTCTCGTGGCAGAGCGTCACGCTCATGTTGAGGTTGTCCAGGCCGACACTGGTCAGCACCCGCCCGTCGGCGAGCCGCACGGCCGCCGCGCCGCCGTCCTCGTCGGCGGGCCACCGCCGGTCGAGCTGGTCACGTGCGGCGTCCACGAGTGCCTGGTCGAGTGCCATGGCCGGAGCCTACGAGGAGGACGGGGCGGCCGCCACGGGCTTTCCGTCCCGTGGCGGCCACCCCCCGGTACGCCGGCCCGGCGTCAGCCCCCGAGCCGGTCGAGGAGGCGTCCCGGTGCGGAGATGAACGCGCCCCGCAGGGAGAGGTTCCGGGTGTAGACGCCTTCGAGGAGGATCGCGAGGCTGAGGTCGACCGAGTCCACCGCTCCGCCCGCCGTCCCCCGCAGGGCCTCGGAGGCGACGGACGCGCTCGACCGCGTCATCTCCACCCGCGCGCCCGCCCGTTCCAGCACGTGGTGCCGGCGGTTGCCGCGCTCCTGGTAGCGGTACTCCCGCCCCACCACGCGGATGCGCAGGGCGCGGCCCTCACGGCTGGTCCGCCAGGAGCTGCGCGACAGCGCGGCTTCCTGGCCGGCCACCTGGAGACGGCCCCGCGCCAGGCGGGGGCGTCCGCCGTAGGTGAGTCCGGTGAACGAGGACGGGGGCACGCTCTCCCCCGTCACCGCCGCGCCGCTGGTGTCCCGGTCCCGCACCGGAACGACCTCCAGTGCGGGCACCACCAGTTCGACCGCGCCCAGTTGGCCCACGGTTCCGCCCCAGAAGGCGACGTGGCGTTGCTCCCGCGAGGTCACCGTGTTGGTCGACCGCCGCAGTTCGAAGGAGAGTGCTGACATCGTCCTGCCTTGCTCGGTTGTCGCGATCAGTCGAAGGGGTTGAGGGCGCTGGTCAGTTTGCGTGCGCCCTCCCCCAGTTTCTTGCCCGCCCACTCCCCCGCGTCGGCGACCTTTCCGGGGAACTTCTTGACCGTGTCCCAGTTGTCGACGATGGAGGAGACGCCGTACACCACGCCGGTCACCGCCGCGGCGCCGATCGTCACCGGGTTCGGAGCGACCATGGCAGCCGTCAGGGAGGCGTTGAACGCGACCCCCGACACCTTGGAGACGTAACCGGCCTTGTCCCGCTTGAAGGCCTCGACCGGGTTGCCCTCCTGGATGACGTCGACCGCGCCGATCACGGTGGAGGCCGCGCTTCCGGCGATCCCGGCACCGCGCCACCAGCCGGCCGTACGCAGCGCCGTACCGGCGCCGGAGGCGAAGCCGGCCAGGCGTCCCGCACCGGTGGCCCGGCTCAGCGCGTTGGCGTTCTTGCCGACCTTGAGGAGGTTGGCCTCCCACGCCCAGGTCTTGCCGGAGAGGGCGGCGAGGCTGTCCTTCCCGGTGAGGGCGTTGAGCACCGGGGCGGGGGTCCGGCTGCCGATGCTCGCCCCGAGCCGGGCGATGCGGCCGGGGATGTAGCTGGGTGCCTTGCCCTTCAGGATCTGGGCGAGGGTCGTCCCGGGGGCCTTGAGGAAATCGCCCTTGCGGAAGTACTTGATGAGGCCCATGGTTCCGGCGGCCGCCATCTTGAAGGCGCCGGGCACCGTCGAGGCCAGCGCGGTCAGGTTGATGTAGTCCCCGACCACCTCGCCCAGGTTCTCGTTGCCGCTGATCTTCGCGGTCGCGTCCCCGGGGATGCGCTGGAGCCAGTCCTGGAGCGTCTCCCCCGGCTTCCGCTTCAGCCAGCCCGGGTCGAAGGCGTCGCTGTTGGCGACCGAGGCGTTGGCGATCAGCATGGCGTCCGGCGGGAGGGAGGCGCCCTTCAGTTCGGCGGGGGTGAATCCCGCGTACAGGGCGGCCGCCTTGGGGTCGCCGTCCTCGGCCCGCAGGATGGCGGCCCGCCGCCGCAGGTCCACGGCGGTGTCGTCGGTCCACTTCGACATCGGCCGCAGCGGGGCCAGCCGGTCCCGGACGCCGAGGTGCGAGGCCCGGGTGAACGCCTCGTCGAGCTTGTCCCGCAGGCTGCCCCGGCCGTCGAGCAGCTTGGCGAGGTGTTCGAGGTCCTGCGGGTTCCCCATCCGGGGGGTCTTCTCGCTCATGAGCCCTCCGCCGGGGCCGGGGCGCGCAGCTCGTCCGCCTCGGGCAGCAGGCCGGTGATCAGGCTCCAGATCTCCCGGGCGGAGCTGCGCCGCGCCTTCAGGGTGGTGGCGGGGCCCGCCTCGCCCTCGGCCACCGGTTCGGCGGGGAGTTCCCGCACCCAGTACCCCTCCACTCCGCAGTCCCACACGGCGAGGGCGCGGGCGGCGGGTCCGCCGGAGCCGGCCGCGTCCTGCCAGACGACGGTGAGCCGCCACATGGTGTTGAGCTGGGCCAGTACCTCCGCCAGGCGCACCGGGGCGGAGGAGGCCGCGGCGGCCGCTTCCGGCTCCTGCGCGTTCCCCTCCTCCATGAGCACCAGCAGGGCGTCCAGGGTGCCCATGGTCGAGGTGATCTCCTCGGCCGGGACCTGCTCCTGTTCGTCGACGACGGTCTCCCGGTGCAGGTCGACCATGCGGGCGAGGGCCCAGACCAGGGTCTCCGGCTCGACCGGGACGTACTCGGACTCGGCCTCGCCGGGCCACCGTTCGTGGGTGAAGAGGAAGTCGTCGCCGACGACGGCGCCGTTGAGCGTGGTGCCGAGCGGGCCGGTGACCTCGGCCTGGGCGATGACCCTGGGGGCCATCAGGGTGGAGACCAGCGGGTAGAGGTCGGCGACGATCTTGTCGTCCGGGTCGAGCAGCGCCGCCTCGCGCAGTTCCCGGTGGGCCTGGGCGTGGTCCTCGGGGATCTGCCCCTCGTCCACGAGGATTCCCAGGACGGATATGTGGGCGTCGGAAAGGCGCAGGCGTCGCCGCGCCAGGTCGATCGAAGGCATGTCTCTCCGTCTTGCCTGCCCGAGCAGGACCGGGCCGCGGCCCGACGCGTCGCCCGGCCGCACAGCCCTGAGCCGGGGCGGGCACCAGCCCCGCCCCGGCACTCCCCCTCAGGTTCCGGGTGGCGGGCGTGCTCCCTTGACGGTGGAGCGCGCATCACCACGTGTTGACTGACAGTCACCCTAAGGCCAGTGCGGGTGGCCCCGCCCCGGCACCTGCCCCTCTTTCACACAACGGCCACCGCCGGAACGCCGGACGTACGGGCACCGGCGCTCACCCGCGCTCCACCCACCTGACCTCGTACGCCTCCAGCCGCAGCCGGGCCCCGTCGACGCGTACCGTCCGCGCGGTGGCGCGGTGGTTGACGACCAGGGCGGCGCGGTCGTCGGCGAGGACCGTGAGGCCGGACGTGTCGCCGGGGACGGCGGTGAAGCGGGTGCCCGGGCCGAACTCGCGCTGGAAGCGGGCCAGGAGGTCGAGCATGGGCAGCGGGGTGCCGCCGTCGGGGAGGTGGGTGGGGCGCCAGAGGCAGCCGGGGCAGGGGGTGGTGGTGCGTTCGGGGTTCCAGTAGAAGGCGGTGGTGGCGCCGCCCCGGGCGAGGGCGGCGAGGCCGGCGGCGTGGACGGCGCGGCGGCGGGGTTCGGGCCAGCCGGCGCGCTGGTCGTCGCCGTCGCCGGGCTCGACGTAGTACTCGGCCCACCAGAGCGGGAGTCCGCCGGTCTCCTGGCGGACCCAGCGGCCGACGTCGGTGAACTTGGTGGTGGCGGCGAAGGCGTCGGGGACCAGCTCGCCGTCGGTGGTGTAGCTGGAGCCGTCGACCACCACGAAGTCGGCGCCGTCCTTGTGCCGGTTCCAGTACCGGAAGGCGTCCACGGTCCGCCGGTCGAGCGCGCCCCAGTCGCCGCGCACCTCGCGGGAGGCGCCCTCGGTGCGGCCGGGCGGGAAGCTGTCCATGACGAGGTACGGGCCGCCGACGCGGAGGTTTGGGTCGACCTCCTTGAGGGCGCGGCGGACCTGGTTGTACAGCTCGGTGTAGCCCTCGTGGTCCCAGCGGCCCTCGGCCTCGTTCCAGAAGCCCTTGAACTCGTTCCAGACGAGGTAGTGGCGGACCTGGGGGTAGCGGCGGGCGGTGGTCGCGGCGAGCCGGGCGAAGTCGGCGAAGTGCTCGGGGTCGGGGGCGCGTTCCAGGGACTTCGCACTCCAGTCGGTGCGCCCCGCCCTCCCGCCCTTCATCCAGTCGGGCGCGCAGCACAGGGTGATCACGGGGGTGGCCCCGGTCTCCTCGGCCAGCGCGATCCGGCGGTCCATCGCGGCGAAGTCGTACGTCCCGGGCCGGGGTTCGGGGTTGGCGGAGCCCCAGCCCATCAGGTGCTGGACCTGCGGCAGGCCGGTGTTCTCCAGGGTGGTACGGGCCCGGCGCACCGCCCGGTCCTCGCCCGCGTCGGCGCTGTGCTGGGTGTGGGTGAAGCCCCAGCCCAGTTCGGCGGGCGGGGCCGGGTCGTCGGGCGGGCCGCTCGAACAGGCGGCGAGGAGCAGGAGGGCGAGGGCGAGAGCGGCGGCCAGGAGGGCCGGGCGCCTCCGGCCGGCCGCGGCGCGCCGCCCCCCGTGGTCTCGCATCGCTACCAGGGTAGGCAGCGCGCCGGGCGGTGGCACAGGTTCCGCCGCGAAAAGGGGCCGCGACACGCCGCTGCCGCTCAGGTGGGGCGGGGTGCGGGGAAAACCGCGTGCGTTCCGGGCCCGGGCTCGCCGACCATGGCGGACATGGCCGAGCACCAGGAGACCCCGATCGAGACGACGACGCCCGCCCCCGCCCGTACCCCGGACACCCTCCCCGCCCCGCTGGCCGGGCTGCTGGAGACCCGGCTCAACCTCGACGGGGACTGCTCCCCGATCGACGTGGTGGACGCCCTGTTCCTCTCCCGGTTCGCCACCGGCGAGCAGGCGTACGCCCACAGCGGGACGGTGGAGAAGCTGAAGCCCGGCGCCCCCGAGCTGCCGGACGGCGCCACCGTGGTCCGTACGGTGAAGGACGGCGACCGGGGCCGGGTGCTGGCCGAGGGCGAGGGCTGGACCATGCTCGTCTCCCGGTGGACCCGGGGCTGCGAGCTGACCGTGACCGCGACCAGCCCCGAACTCGCCGCCGACCTGGTCAGGAGGACGCTGGACGGCGCGGAGGACGAGCCGGACCCGCAGCCCGAGGACGTGGCGATGGGGTTCTGGTACCTCTCGCCCCGGCGCGGCCCGTACCGCACCACCCGGCAGATCAGCGCCGGGACCTGGGAGGAGGTGCGGGGCAACTACACGGCGCCGGTCGCCGAGGCGATGGACGGGCTGATGAAGACCACGCCGGACGAGGTGGCGGGGCGGCTGCTGCTGCTGCACGGTCCGCCCGGCACGGGCAAGACCTCGGCGCTGCGCACGCTGGCGCGGTCGTGGCGGGACTGGTGCCAGGTGGACTGCGTCCTCGACCCGGAGCGGCTCTTCTCCGACGTCGGCTACCTGATGGACATCGCCATCGGCGAGGACGGCGGCGAGGGCGAGGCCCGCTGGCGGCTGCTGCTCCTGGAGGACTGCGACGAGCTGATCCGGGGCGAGGCGAAGAGCTCGACGGGCCAGGCCCTGTCCCGGCTGCTCAACCTCACGGACGGCCTGCTCGGGCAGGGCCGCAACGTGCTGGTCGGGGTCACCACCAACGAGCCGCTGGAGCGGCTGCACCCCGCGGTGGTGCGGCCCGGCCGCTGCCTGGCCCGGATCGAGGTGGGAGGGCTCACCCGCGACGAGGCGGTCTCCTGGCTCGGCACCTCCGAGGGCGTCGGCCGGGAGGGCGCCACGCTGGCCGAGCTGTACGCGCTGCGGCGCGGGAACGGGCCGACCGACCTGCCCGACCAGCGCGCGGCGGCCGACGCGGGGCTCTACCTGTGAGGGCGGTGCCTGTCGAGGCGGGGCGCCGGTCCTGACTTGGCGTCAGGCGGGCGCCCCGGCCCGTCAGCGGGTGCGGTAGGCGGCCCGCAGCGCCTCCTCGACGGCGGCGCGGGCCGTCCCGGCGTCGAGGCCGAGCCGCCGCGCCCGCTGCGCGTAGGCGGCGGCCGCCGCCGCGGCCTCCTTGTCGGCGGCCTCCCCGGCGGCGGCCACGAAGGTGCCGTTGCGGCCGCGGGTCTCGATCACCCCGTCGGCCTCCAGCGCCCGGTACGCCTTGGCGGCGGTGTTGGCGGCGATGCCGAGGCGTTCGGCGAGGCCGCGCACGGTCGGCAGCCGGTGCCCGACGGGCAGGGCGCCGGAGCGGGCCAGTTCGGAGAGGCGGGCCCGCACCTGCTCGTAGGGGGCGGTGGGGTCGCGGGGGTCGATCTCGATGTGGATGTCGTCGGCTGTCACGCGGCGATTGTCCCGTACCGGTGACGCTCCGTCGGTACGGCGTGGGGGGCCACGGACGGGCCGGTGCTGCGGGCTCCGGCCAGGGCGGCCGCGTACGGGGGCGGCCGCGCGAGGGACGCCGGGCGTACGGAAATTGACGCGACGCGGGAGACCCCGAGAACCTAGCGTCACGCGCATGACGATCACAGTGCGAGATTTCCGGCCCGACGACGCCGAGGCGGTCGTACGGGTGCTGCGGGAGGCGATCCCGCCCCTGCTGACCACGGCCGAGGCCCAGGTGTGGGAGCGGGAGCACACCGCCGCTGCGGCGCGGCAGCGCCTGCTGGTGGCCGAGATGGACGGCGAGGTGGTCGGCCGCTGCCAGACGGGGCTGGCCCACGAGAGCCCGACCCCCGGCAACGCCTACGTCAACACCTACGTCCGCCCCGACCGGCGGGGCCGGGGCGCGGGCACCGCGTTGGTGGCGGCGGCCGAGGCGTATCTGCGCGAGGTGGGCGCGGAGCGTGCCTACAGCTGGGTGCTGGGCGACGAGGACAGCCTCGCCTACGCCGGGCGCCACGGCTACGCCGCGCGCCGCCCGGCCCACTTCCTGCGGCTGGACCTGACGGCCTCGCTGCCGCCGCTGCCCGAGGTGCCGGCCGGGGTGGAGCTGGTGGACTGCACGGCGTTCGCCGACGATCCGCGTCCGGTCTTCGAGCTGGACGCGGCGGTGACCGCCGACGAGCCGAGCGACGTCGGCGCCGAACTGGACGACTACGCCGAGTGGCTGGTGTCGACCTGGGGCCACCCCTGCCAGTCCCGGGAACTGGCCACGCTGGCGCTCGTGGACGGGCGGCCGGTGGCGTTCAGCGCGGTGGTGACCGACGGGGTGAGCCGGATGTCCTCGGCGATGACCGGGACGCTGCGGGAGTACCGGGGGCGGGGTCTGGCGAGCCTGGCGAAGACCGCCACGCTCCACAAGGCGCGGGCGGCCGGCCTGCGCGAGGCGTTCACCGGGAACGACGCGGAGAACGCCCCGATGCTCGCCGTCAACCGCAAGTTCGGCTACGAGATCTGCGCCACGGAGGTGCGCCATGTCCGCGAGCTGGGCTGACGTCCCGTCCGCCGGCACGGTGGACGTACGGCTGGTGAAGCACGGCCGCACCAAGATCACGTACCCGGCGCGGCTGCTGGCCGACGACGGGGAGCGGGTGACCGTGCGCGCGCCGTGGGCGGGCGAGGGGGCGCGGGACTTCGGCTTCGTGCGGTTCGAGCCGGGGGACGTGTTCACCGAGCACTTCTGGCGGAGCCGCTGGTACGCGGTGAAGGAGGTGCGGGACGCCGCGGGCGCCCTGAAGGGCTGGTACTGCGACGTGACCCGCCCGGCCGGGCTCGCGGACGGCGTGCTGGTGGTGGAGGACCTCGACCTGGACCTGTGGGTCTCGGCCGACGGGCGCGAGGTGCTGCGGCTGGACGAGGACGAGTTCGCGGCGAGCGGTCTGGAGCGGAGCGACCCGGTGGCGGCCGCGGCGGCTTCGGCGGCGCTGGACGCGCTGGAGGAGCGGGCGCGGGCGGGGCGGCTGACGGAGCTGACGGCCTGTTGAGGGTGGCGTGGGGCTCCCGTCCGATGGGCCGCTTAGCGCGATCTTAAGGGGACCATAAAGATCGGCCCCCGGGCGGATTTCCGGGTGGGACGGGCTGGTCGGGAGGCTAGTTTTCGGTGGCGGCCGAGGTCCGGGGGACCGGGCCGCACCCGATCGACGACCCTGCGAGGAGCCCGCCCATGACCGTTCGCCGCACCGCCGCCAGGACCGCCGCCCTGCTCGCCGTCCCGCTGGCGCTGACCGTGCTCGGCGCCTCCCCGGCCGGGGCGCACGGCACGATGACGGACCCGGTCAGCCGGGTCTCGGCCTGCTACGCGGAGGGGCCGGAGAGCCCGTCGTCCGACGCCTGCAAGGCCGCCGTCGCCGCCAGCGGCGCGCAGGCGTTCTACGACTGGAACGAGGTCAACCTCCCGGACGTGGCGGGCCGCCACCGCGAGGTCGTCCCGGACGGCAAGCTGTGCAGCGCGGGCCGCGACAAGTACCAGGGCCTGGACCTGCCGCGCGCCGACTGGCCCTCCTCGCCGCTGAGCGCGGGCAAGCACACCTTCCACTACCGGGCGACGGCCCCGCACGCGGGCACCATCGAGCTGTACCTGACGAAGGAGGGGTACGACCCGACGAAGCCGCTGAAGTGGTCGGACCTGGAGGAGAAGCCCTTCGCCACCGCCGAGCAGCCGCAGGCGACCGGCGGCGAGTACGTCTTCGAGGGCACCGTCCCCGAGCGGACCGGGCGCCACCTCGTCTACAGCGTGTGGCAGCGCTCGGACAGCCCCGAGGCGTTCTACACCTGCTCGGACGTGGTCTTCGACGGCGGTGCGGCGGGCGGCCAGGGTGGCGCCCCGGCGGCCGAGGCGCCGACCGAGGAGCAGATCGCCTCGGGCACGGAGAAGTCCACCGTCTCCCACGAGGGCCACGGCGGGGACACCGCCGAGGAGAAGGCGGCCAACGCCGCGCACGGCGAGGGCCACGAGGCCGCCGGCGAGGGCAACGCCCCCGAGGCGAAGGGCCCGGCCGGCACCGCCGTCGAGGAGAAGCCGGCGGCCGCCGAGAACCTCGCCGAGACCGGCGGCGACAGTGCCACCCCGTACGTGGCGATCGGAGGTGCGGGCGCGCTCGCCCTCGGCGCCGCCTTCCTCTTCGCCTCGGCCCGCCGCCGCGCGGTCGGCTCCCGTCACTGACCTCCGCCGCGTTCCACCCCCACCTGCCCTGACGGGCCGAAGGGCCGTCGCCGTCTCCCTGGCCGGGGAGCGGTGGCGGCCCTTCGGGGTGTGCGGGGGACGTCAGTTGACGACGGAGCCGCAGGTGGTCGGGGTGGCGTTGGCCGGGTCGAGGGCGTTGGCCACCTCGTGGAAGGCGATCCGGTCGATGGTGCCGATGACGACGTGCTCGGAGATGTTGACCGGGCAGAGGTCCTGGACCAGCACGTTACGGACGTTCGGCCCGTCCAGGTACTGGCTCCGGTAGGGCGTGACGACCTGGTCGTAACGAGTGGCGATGACGGTGTACTGAACCCCGGGCACCGTGTCGCCGCCCTCGTTGAGCCGGGTGAGGAAGGGCGAGCCGGCGATCTGGTCGGCGAGGGCGGGGGTCTTGTCGTTCAGGAACTTCTCGGCGCCGGGGAAGTGCGGCAGGAGTCTGGTGAGGCCGAGCAGGGTGGTGCCGTGGTTGTCGGGGGCGATGCCGACCAGGGCGTTCACCTTGTCGGCGCCGCCGAGGAACTTGAGGTAGTGGCGGGGCATCATGCCGCCCTGGGAGTGGCCGACCAGGTCGGCCTCGGGGGCGCCGGTGGCGGCGAGCACCTTGTCGACGAAGTCCCGCAACTGCTCAGCCGACTTGTCGATCGGGCCGAGGCCGTGGATGAAGGGGACGCCGGGCAGCTGTCCGTAGTCGAGCGAGAAGACGCAGTAGCCCCGGTTGACCAGGTACGGCGCGAGGACCAGCCAGTTGTCGACGGAGTTGGCGAAGGTGCCGTGGACCAGGACGACCGGGCGGGGGTGCGCGGCGGACGGCTTGCAGCTGTAGTCGTTCCAGCCGCTGCTCGCCGCTGCCTGTGCGGTGGGGGCGGCGGAGGCGGTGGCGGCGGGGGTGAGCACCGCGGCGGCGGTGAGGGCGAGGGCGGCGAACGGGCGCAGCCATCTCTTCCAGGGCAGCATCGGGCGGACTCCTTGCGACTCGGTGGGGTTCGGGTCGGGAAAGCCCTGTGATCCGGATCACGAGGTGTCGTGCTCCCGTCAAGTTACGCAGGGGTAGCCAGCGGAGGGAAGTTACGTGCCGGTAAAAACTGGTGGCAGCTCCGCCGTCGACCCGGCGGGCATCCCCTGACGGGAACTCACCCCCCTCGGCCAGGGGCCCCTCACCCAGCGCCGGGTGCCGCCGCCCCCTGCACCATCTGCGCGCAGGTCCGCGCGCCCCGCCGGGCATCGACAGGGGCGTTCCGGTCTTCGGTGGCGGCGACGGCTCGCGGGCGGCAGGGAGTCCGGGTGATGGGCTGTCGCGTGTGACGCTGTGACAGGTCGGTCGCGGGGCAGCCCCTGGGCCGGCCCCGGCTCCCGGCTCCGGCCCCGATACGCCTCCCAGGCCATCCAGTGCAGTAGCTGGTCCCTGACCTTCGACCTGGCCACGGGAAGTGACCTGAGGTCGGCTCCCGCCACGTCGAGCCTGGCGAAGGCCGGCTCCGGCCTCACTCCAGGCTCCAGGTTCATGGAGTGCGGGGAGGCGACGACGAGGCACATCCAGCTGGGTTCGGGGGAAGGTTCCGGGAGGTACGGGATGACGAGGAAGGTCCGTCCGGTCTCGAGGTCCGGGCTCTCCCCTTTGCGGCTGAAGCCTCGTGCGCGAGCCGCCTGCGTCAGCGTGGCGAGCCTTGCGCGGGAGGCGATCCTGACCCGCCGGGGGACGGGCCAGCCCAGCCAGGACTGCGCGTGCCTCAAGCTGCCCGCCCCGTTCCGTAAGTGTGGCAACGCCCTTGTCAGGGATGGGCGTTGAGAGATCAGCTCAGCGCGACATGGTACGTGCATGACCCACGGGGCGACCCAAGGCCCGGCCCCGTCTCACGCCGCCAGTGTCCCCGGCAGGACCGCCCCCGGGCCGAACCGGGCGCGGGCCCGGTCGGCGGCGGCTTCCAGGCGGTGGAGTTTGTCGTCGGTGGGGTCGAAGGTGAGCTGGTGGGCGGCGTGTTCGGCGGGGGTGAGGCCCTCGGCGCGCAGGGCTAGGGCGCGGACCCGGGCGCGCTGGAGGGCGAGGGCGTCGTGGAGGGCGTAGGCGGTGGCGGTGAGGGCGGTGGTGTGGGCGGTCGGTTCGGGGAGGGTGCGGGTGCGGGTGGTGGTGGAGCGGTCGGCGTAGCGGACGGTCAGGGCCAGTGCCCGGGTCACCTGGTCCGTGCCGCGCATCCGGAGTCCCAGTTCGGTGGTGAGGGAGAGCAGGGCGCGGCGCTGGGAGTCGCGGTCCAGCTCGTCGCGGCCGAAGGCCCGTTCGGCGGCGAGTGACTGGGCGGCGGCGTTGCGGACGACCGGGGTCCGGTCGATGCCGTGGGCCTTCTCGTGCAGTTCGCGCCCGGTCCGGGCGGTGGTGAGCCGCTGGAGGGTGCCGAGCGGGGCGGCGGCGAGCCGGCCGACGGTGTCCAGGCCGTAGGAGCAGAGGGTACGGGCGGTGCCGGGCCCCACGCCGGGCAGGGCGACGACGGGGCGCGGGTGGAGGAAGCCGGCGACGGCCTCGGGGGTGTCGGGGATCAGCAGGGTGGTGCCGGGCTCGGCCTGCCGGGCGGCCATCCGGGCCAGCAGCGGGTTGCCGGCGACGCCGATGGTGCAGGCGGTGCCGGTGTGGGCGAGGGCGCGGACCCGCAGGACGGAGGCGAGGCGCTCGGCGTCCTGCCCGAAGTAGCGCAGCGCGCCGCGCACGTCGACGAGGAGGGTGTCGGGCGGTACGGCCTGGACGACGGGGCTGACGTCCTCCGCGAGCCGGGCCAGCTCCGGCAGGAGGGCTTCGCGCTCCGCGCCCAGGCGGAACCTGATGCAGAGGATCATCCGGCGCTCCCCTGGCTGCGGTGCCACAGCCGCCCGTTCCCGGCGGTCTCGGGGCGGGTGATCCCGGCGGGGGCGGGCGGGGTCCCGGTGGCGTCGGGTCCTGGCCCGGCCGGGCGGAGGTCGGCCCAGGCGTTCATCTCGTAGCCGGTGCTCATCCGGATGCGGCGGCCGGGCGCGGCCTCGGGGCTCTGGTCCGGGTCGGCGGCGAGGTGGGCGGCGACCGCCTCCAGCCCCTGGTCGCGGCGGAGTTCGATGAGGTCGGCGAGGTTCCAGGCGGCGGTGCCGACCACGCTGAGGCTGCGCGCGCCCCGGCGCTGCACGGTGCCGCGGACCAGCAGCAGCCAGGAGTGGAAGACGGTGTGGGCGCACGCCTCGTGGCTGTCGTCGAAGAAGGCGAGGTCGACCAGGCCGGTGGAGTCGTCGAGGGTGGTGAAGACGACCCGGCGGCCGGAGCGGACCGGCGGGGTCTGGGTGGCGACCTTGGCGCCGGCCACCAGCACGGTGCTGCCGTGCGAGGCGCCGCGCAGCGACCGGGCGGAGGTGACCCGCAGCTCTTCGAGGAAGTCGCGGTGGTCGTCCATGAGGTTGCGGGAGGCGTCCATGCCGAGGACGCCCAGTTCGGCGCTGAGCCGTTCGGTCTCGTCCAGGTCGGGCAGTCCGGCGGAGGGGACGCGGCGGGCGCCGGGCGCGGAGTCGGCGCCGAGCAGGGTGGGCTGGGCGGCGGCGCCGCGCGGGCGGCCCCGGTGGAGTTCGGTGAGGTGGAGCAGGAGGTCGCGGCGGTTGGCGCCGAACGCGTCGAGCGCCCCGACCTGGGCGAGCCGTTCGGCGACGGGGCGGCCGGGCCGGGCGCGCTGCCAGAAGTCGAGGAGCGAGGTGTAGGGGGCGTGCTCCTCGATCCGGGCGGCCTCGGCCTCGCTGATGCCGTGCACGTCGCTGAGGGCGAGGCGGACACCCCACCGGCCGGGCCGCTCCCCGTCACCGGACACCAGTTCGACCCGGTGGGTGGTGCCGGACCGGTTCACGTCGAGCGGCAGCACCGGCACCCCGCGCCGGCGGGCGTCGGCGAGCAGCAGCCGCTTGGGGTACATGCCGGGGTCGTGGGTGAGCAGCCCGGCGTAGAAGGCGGCCGGGTGGTGGGCCTTGAGCCAGGCCGACTGGTAGGTGGGGACGGCGAAGGCGACGGCGTGCGCCTTGCAGAAGCCGTAGCTGCCGAACGCCTCGACGATCTCCCAGGTACGGGCGATCACCTCGGCGGTGTAGCCGCGGGCGGCGGCGTGCTGGGCGAACCAGACGCGGAGCCGGCCCTGGGCGTCGGGGGCGGAGAGGGCGCGGCGGACCTGGTCGGCGCGGTCGCGGCCGCAGCCGGTGAGGACCGAGACGATCTCGATGATCTGCTCGTGGAAGACGACGACGCCGTAGGTGTCGCGCAGGGCGTCCTCCAGGTCGGGGTGGGGGTAGCGGACGGGGGCGCGGCCGTGCCGGGCCTCGATGAAGGGGCGGACCATGTCGGCGGCGACCGGGCCGGGGCGGAACAGCGAGATGTCCACGACCAGGTCGTGGAAGCTGTCCGGCTGGAGCCGTCCGACCAGGTCGCGCTGGCCGGGCGACTCGATCTGGAAGCAGCCGAGGGTCTCGGCGGAGCGGACCAGCGCGTAGGTGGCCTCGTCGGCGAGGGCCGGGTCGGCCTGGCGGTCGAGGTCGAGGGGTTCGCCGGTGGCGCGTTCGACCTCGGCGGTGGCGTGGGCCATCGCGGACTGCATGCGGACGCCGAGCACGTCGAGTTTGAGCAGGCCGAGGTCCTCCACGTCCTCCTTGTCGAACTGGGACATCGGCAGCTGTTCGCCGCTGGTGGGGACGACGGGGGTGCGGGCGGTGAGGGAGGCGTCGGAGAGGAGGACGCCGCACGGGTGCATGGCGACGCCGCGCGGCAGCGCGTCCAGTTCCTCGACCAGTTGCCAGAGTCGGTCGCGGCCGCCGAACTCCTCGTTGATCTGCTTCAGTTCGGGCAGTTCGGCGAGGGCCGCGCGGGCGTCGCGGGCCCGGATGTGCGGGAACGCCTTGGCGATCCGGTCGATGTCGGCGGGGTCCATGGACAGGGCGGCGCCCACGTCGCGGACGGCGTGCCGGACCCGGTAGGTCTCGGGCATGGCGACGGTGGCGACCCGTTCGGCGCCGAAGCGGCCGAGGATCGCCCGGTAGACCTCCAGCCGGCGGGCGGACTCCACGTCGATGTCGATGTCGGGCAGGACGGCCCGGCGTTTGGAGAGGAACCGTTCCATGAGCAGCCCGTGCTCGACGGGGTCGGCATGGGCGATGCCGAGCAGGTGGTTGACGAGGGAGCCGGCGCCGGAGCCCCGGGCGGCGACCCGTACCCCGAGGTCGCGGACGTCGTCGACGACCTGGGCGACGGTGAGGAAGTACGTGGCGAAGCCGTGGTGGGCGATGATGTCCAGCTCGTGGTGGAGCCGGTCCCAGTACGCGGCCTTCCGGTCGTGGCCCAGGCGGACCATGCCGGCGGCGGCCCGGGAGGCGAGCACCCGCTGCGCGGTGCGGCGCCCGGCGCCGACCAGGGCGGCCTCGGGGAAGCGGACCGCGCCGATGCCGAGGTCGTCCTCGGGGTCGACGAGGCAGGCGTCGGCGGTGCGGCGGGTCTCGGCGAGGAGCCGGGCGGCGCCCTCGGGCCCGAGCCCGGCGGCCTCGGCGACCCGCTCGGCGGTACGGGCCATGGCGGCGGCGTCCTTGAGCCACCGCTCGCCGCTGTCCAGGCCCCGGCGCGGGTCGACCGGGACCAGCCGGCGGGCGGCGTCCAGGACGTCGGCGGCCGGGCCGGAGCCGGGGTCGGCGTAGCGGACGGCGTTGGTGAGGACGGCGGGGACGCCCTGGTCGGCGGCGAAGCCGACGGTGCGGGCGGCGAGGCGGAGCGAGCCGGGGCCGGTGCCGCTCAGCCCGTGGTGGACGGCCTCCAGGCGGAGCGCGTCGCCGTACACCTCGCGCCAGGGGGCGAGGAGCCGCGCGGCCCGGTCGGGGCGGCCGGCGGCGAGGGCGCGGCCGACGTCGGAGGCGGGGCCGAGCAGGACGGTGACGCCCTCGCCGTGGTTCTCCCGCCAGGGCAGCAGGGGCTGATCGGCGCCGGCCGCGTGGGCGGCGGTGACCAGGCGGCAGAGGGTGGCCCAGCCGGTGGCGCCGTCCCGGGCGAGGTAGGTGACGCGGGCGGCGGACTCGTCGATGAAGGCGCCGCCGCGCACCGGGACCCGGCCCTGCGGGCGGGGGCGTTCGCCGACGGCGAGTTCGACGCCGAAGAGGGGCCGGACCCCGGCGGTGGCGGCGGCCTTGGCGAAGCGGACGGCTCCGGCGAGGGTGTCCCGGTCGGTGAGGGCGACGGCGTCCATGCCGCGTTCGGCGGCGCGCTCGGCGAGCTGCCCCGGGTGCGAGGCGCCGTACCGCAGGGAGTACCCCGAGACGGTATGCAGATGCGTGAACCCCACCGCGCACACCTCCGGAATCTTGTCTTCCACTCACCCCCGCCCTCCACCATAGACCAGGTTTCGAACATCCGTACGATAACCGTACGCGGCCTGCCCCGCCCCGCTCGCGGCCCGCCGTGACCTGCGCTTCTTCTCACACCCCGGACAGGGGCCCCGCCCGGTCAGCCATTCGGCCCGGCCCCGACTGCGGGGCCGGACGGGCGGCGACAGCGTGGGGGAATGTCGCACTCCGCCGGACCCGCCACGCCCCGGGGCCTCGGTGCCGAGCTGCGGGACGCGGTCACCCCGCGCACCACGCTGCTCGTCATCGGCGCTCTCGCTCTCCAGATCCTGTTCATCGCCAGCTACGTGGGCGCGCTGCACGACCCGAAGCCGCACCACGCCCCCTTCGGGGTGGCCGTGACGGGCGCGGCGGGTCAGAGCGAGGAGCTGGCCGCCCGGCTCGGCGGGCTCGACGGGGAACCACTGGACGCGCGGACGGTCGCCGACGAGGCCGAGGCCCGCCACCAGATCATGGAGCGGAAGATCGACGGGGCCCTGGTGGTGGACCCCCGGGGCACCACCGACCGGCTGCTGGTCGCCTCCGGCGGCGGCACCGTGCTGGCCACGTCACTGGAACAGATCATCACCAGGGCGGAGGCCGCCGAGGACCGGCAGGTGCGAACGGTGGACGTCGCCCCCGCCTCCCGCGAGGACTTCAACGGCCTCTCCTCCTTCTATCTGGTCGTCGGCTGGTGCGTGGGCGGCTACCTGACCGCCTCGCTGCTCGCGATCAGCGCGGGCAGCCGGCCGGCCAACGGGCGGCGCGCGGTGATCCGGCTCGGTGCCATGGCGCTCTACGCGATCGCGGGCGGCCTGGGCGGAGCGGTGGTGGTCGGGCCGGTCCTCGGGGCGCTGCCCGGCAGCCTGTGGGGACTGTGGGGGCTGGGCGCCCTGGTGGTCTTCTCCGTCGGGGCCCTGACCTTGGCCCTGGAGGCGGTGACCGGCATCGTCGGCATCGGCCTGGCCGTGCTGATCGTGGTGGTCGGCGGCAACCCGAGCGCGGGCGGCGCCTTCCCGCTGCCGATGCTGCCGCCGTTCTGGGAGGCGATCGGCCCGGCCCTCCAGCCCGGCGCCGGGACCTGGGTTGCGCGTTCGATCGCGTACTTCGACGGGCGGGCGCTCACCGGTTCGCTGCTGGTGCTGGCGGCCTGGGCGGCCGGCGGCGTCCTGGTGACCCTGGCGGCCTCGATGTACCGCGGGGACCGGGAGCGGTCACGGGGCCTGCCGCCGCGGTGAGGACGCGGTGAGGACAGGCGAAACCCCGGCCGGGCTGGGACTCCGGCCGGGGTTCGGTGCAGCGGGGTGTCAGCCGATCTCGACGCCGTACGCGGAGAGCGCCTCCGGCACCGGCTGGAAGAAGGTCTCGCCGCCCGAGGAGCAGTCACCGCTGCCGCCGGAGGTGAGGCCCAGCGCCGTGGAACCGGCGAAGAGCGAACCGCCGCTGTCACCGGGCTCGGCGCAGACGGTGGTCTGGATCAGGCCCTCGACCACGTCGCCGCCGCCGTAGTTCACGGTGGCGTCGAGCGCCGTCACCTCGCCGGTGGAGACCTGCGTGGTGGAGCCGGAGCGGGTCACCGACTGGCCGACGGTGGCGTCGCCGGCACCGGTGATGGCCTGGGTGCTGCCGTCGTACAGGTTCACCTCGCTGGGGTGCTCGGTGGAGCCGGTGTACTGGACCAGCCCGTAGTCGTCGCCGGGGAAGTTCGACTCGACCGTGGTGCCGATCTCGGGGCCGCCCGAGGTCTCGGACCAGCTGGAGATCCCCTCGGTGCAGTGCCCGGCGGTGAGGAAGTACGGCTCGCCGCCCTTCACCACGTTGAAGCCGAGGGAGCAGCGGCCGCCGTTGCCGTGGATGGCGTCGCCACCCGCGATGAACCGCTTGAACTCACCCTTGGTGTGCTTGAGTTCGGCCTTGGAGCCGAGCGCGTCCACCACCTTGGTGAGCTTCGCCAGCTCCTTGCCCTCGACCGTGCGGTCGGCGGTGACGACGACCTTGTTGCTGGTCGGGTCGATCGCCCACGAGGTGCCCGCGATGGCGGCCCGGTCCTTGAGGGTGGCCCGGGCGTCGTTCAGCGCGGCGAGGGAGTGCTCGACGATTCTGGCCTTGGCCCCGGACGCCTCGACCTCGGTGGCGGCGGCCTCGTCGAGGACGTTCACCACCAGGTTCTTCGCCTTGGCGTCGTAGTACGTCCCGGCGGCCGCCTTGCCGAGGTCACCGGCGAGGGTGTCGGCGAGCTTGCCCGCGGAGGCGACCGAGAGGGTGCGCGGCTCGGCGCTCGGCGCCTCGCTGGCGTTGGCCGTCTGGAAGGTCAGCCCGGCGGCGACCAGCGCGGCGATGCCGGCACCGGTCACGGCGACCCGGCGCCTGGGTATGCGTCGGTGGTTCACGTCACGTCCTCCTGTGGGGGGTTCGGCCGCCGGACCGCGTGTGGGGGTCGGCCGGGCAGCCGGAAGGAACGGACCCGGAGGAAAGGGGGCCGGCGGTGACCGGCCCGAACGCTCCGGGCCCTGCGTGGCAGCAACTATTGCGAGGCCGTGAGCCGGCACACAAGGTCGACTTCCGGCCTCCCGTACGACTCCTCCACGCCTCGCCGCACACCCGCCCACCCGCCGTCACCCCAGCTCGCACCTGCGGAATTGCACCCTCCGCAGTCACTCCACCGCCCGAGGTGAGGACTAGTCCTGTCTCATAACCGCCCCACCGGAATCAAGCGTTCCCACCCTGCCCGCACCCCGGTCACACCCCCGGCGCGCCCTGGTCACCGAACCTCCCCAACTCGCCCGGCGCGCACCGCGCCCGCCCCCGGACACACGGAAGGGCCGGCCGGGAGATCCCGGCCGGCCCTTCGAACGATTTCAGCCCCGTGGCGCTCCGCCCTCGCCCGGGGGCTCCCCGGTCGCGGCGCCGCCGGCCTCACCGGTGTCCGCGGACTCCTCACCCTCCGCCTCGGCGAGGGTCCCGGGCGCCTCGGGCTCGGCCTCGGAGACCGCCCGCTCCCCCACCAGGCCCGGGACGCCCTTCTCGCCGAGCCCTTCCAGCAGCTGGCGCACCACGTCCCCCGACGCCCCCGGCGGGAACTCGCCGGCCAGCTCGCGCGCCTGCGCGGCGAGGGCCTCGGGGTCGGTCTCCTCCCCGGCACTCGCGGCGGTGGCGGCCGTCGCCCCCTGCCCGGACGAGGCCGGGGAGGCCCCGGCCACCTGGGCGCCCGGGAGCGGCGCGGCCCGTTCCAGGAACCGCAGCAGCTCGACCGGGAACGGCAGGACGAGGGTGGAGTTCTTCTCGGCGGCGACCGCGACCACGGTCTGGAGCAGCCGGAGCTGGAGCGCGGCCGGCTGCTCGGACATCACCTGGGCGGCGCCGGCCAGCTTCTTCGACGCCTGGAGTTCGGCGTCGGCGTTGATGACCCGGGCCCGGCGCTCACGGTCGGCCTCGGCCTGCCGGGCCATGGAGCGCTTCATCGTCTCCGGCAGGGAGACGTCCTTGATCTCGACCCGGTCGATGGTGACACCCCACTCGACGGCGGGGTTGTCGATCATCAGCTCCAGGCCCTGGTTGAGCTTCTCGCGGTTGGAGAGGAGGTCGTCCAGTTCGCTCTTGCCGATGATGGAGCGCAGGGAGGTCTGCGCCATCTGCGAGACCGCGAAGCGGTAGTCCTCGACGCGGACCAGCGCGTCGGAGGGGTTGACCACCTTGAAGTAGACGACGGCGTCGACGCGGACGGTGACGTTGTCGCGGGTGATGCCCTCCTGCGCCGGGATGGGCAGGGTGATGATCTGGAGGCTCACCTTGTGCAGCCGGTCGACGAACGGCACCACCAGGGTGAACCCCGGCCTGCGCACTTCGGGCAGCAGCCGCCCGAGACGGAAGACCACCCCGCGCTCGTACTGCTTGACCACTCGCGCGGCAGCCAGCACGTACAGCGCCGCGGCGAACACCACGACCGCGGCCGCGGTCACCAGCACCTCGATCATGACGGCCCCCAGGGTCCCGTAGGGAAGTGATGCACGTCACTTCCGACGGTAACGCGTCCGGCGGCCCGGCGGGGAGGGGAGGTCGTGAACGGGGGCCGCCCCCGGGGAACCGTTCGCGACCGGTTCGCCCGGGGGCCGTCCCGTACGGAACGCGCGTCCGCGCTCCGTACGGGCCCGAGGTGCGGGGGACCCTGGCGGGTCCGGGGTGGGGCGGGGGCTAGAAGACGCTGACGCCGTAGGCGTTCAGGGCCTCGACGACCGGCTGGAAGAAGGTCGTGCCGCCCGAGGAGCAGTTGCCGCTGCCGCCGGAGGTCAGACCGAGGGCGGTCGACCCGGAGTAGAGCGGGCCGCCGGAGTCGCCGGGCTCGGCGCAGACGTTGGTCTGGATCATGCCGTAGACGACCTGGCCGCTGCCGTAGTTCACGGTGGCGTTGAGGCCGGTGACCCGGCCGCTGTGGGTGCCGGTGGTGGAGCCGCGGCGGGTCACGGTCTGGCCGACGGTCGGGTTGGCGGCCCGGGTGATGTCGACGCTGCCCACGGTGCCCGAGGCCGGCACGGAGGAGTTGGTGTAGCGGATCAGGCCGTAGTCGTTGTTGGGGAAGCTCGACCCGGCGACCGTGCCGAAGGCGGTGGTCCGCGCGGAGTTGGTGTACCAGGTGCTGGTGCCGCTGGTGCAGTGCCCGGCGGTCAGCGCGTAGTAGGTGCTGCCGCTGCGCACGTTGAAACCGAGGGAGCAGCGCGAGCTGCTGCTGTAGATGGCGTCGCCACCGGAGAGCAGCGGGCTGAAAGTGCCCTCGGTGCGGTTGATCTCCAGGGCGCCGGCCTCGCCGCCCGCCGCCTTCTGGATCTTGGCGATCTCCGCCTTGGAGACGGTGGAGTCCGCGGTGACGACGACCTTGCCTGCCGCCTTGTCGACGTACCAGGCGGTGCCGGCGACGTCGGTGTCGAGAACCGCCTCGGCCGCGCTCGTGAGCTCCGCCGAGCTGAACGTCGCGCTCTCGCCGGCGTGCGCCGACGGAGTCGCGAGGGCGCCGACGGCGGCGAGGCCGGCGGCGAGAGCGACCAGGCGGGTACGTCTCGCGACGCTGCTGCGGGGGGTGGTGCGCTTGATCCTCACTGGCTGTTTCCTCCCGAAAGGAACCGAGGGCCGCGCGGGGGCGGGGCCCTTGTGAGGCGCAGTCGGGGGAGCGTCCGCATTCCGGATGCGTCGTGCCCCTGACAAGCGCTGGACGGGAGTATTGGGCGCCCGCCAGAGGCGCACAAGGGCTGCTTTCGGCCGCCTGGCAGGTGGAGCGCGCATGGCCCCGGGAGTCAGCTCTCCCGGGGCTCGCGCTACGGGGTGGGACGCCTCACCCCTCCGCGAGGTTCCCCTCCCCCGCCCGCACGGGCACCGCGAGGGTGTTGCCGGGCGGCGGGAAGGGGCACGCCCGACCACCCGGGGTGAAGGCCGGCTCTCCGCCGGGCCCGCGCCCCCGGTGGTGTCCGTCGGCGTCGGCCCCGCGCACCACGCGGGTGTCCGGGTACGGGGTGAACGTCCCGGTGGTTCGGGCGGCCGGGCCCTCGGGTCTGCGGACGGTCCGGGGTGCCGCGCGGAACCGCCCGGACTCCGGGCCGTGCGCCCGGAGGGCCCGCAAGCCCTCGCGCCGCGGCACCGCGAACCGGCGCCCGCCCTGCCCGGCGCGGGCCCGCTCGGGCGGCCCCTGGCCGGCGTCGAGACGGGCGGTGCCCACCGGCGGGCGGCCGTCGAGGAGGAGCCCGTCGGCGGCGGTGGCGGTCACCGGGAGGCCGGTCCCCGTCGGGGTGCCACCGCCCCGGGATGGCCGGAAGTCGTCCTTCCGGAAAATCGTCCAGCCCGTGGACACCGGTGGCGGAGAGCGGGCCGTACGGAGCGGCCGGCGAGGCGGCGCGGCGGCGGTGGCACTCCTCGGCGGTCTCAGCCACGGCCGGCCTCCGTACGCGGGCGCGGCGCGGGCAGGCCGAGGTGGTCGCGGAGGGTGGTGCCGGTGTACTCGGCGCGGAAGGCGCCGCGCTCCTGGAGGATCGGCACCACCCGGTCGACGAAGGGGTCGAGCCCGTCGGGCGTCAGGTGCGGGACGAGGATGAAGCCGTCGGCGGCCCGCTGGTCGACGAAGGAGATCATCTGCTCGGCGACGGCGGCGGGGGTGCCGACGAAGGACTGCCGGCCGGTGGCCTCGATGACCGTCTCCCGGCTGCTGAGCCCCTTCTCGGCGGAGAGCGCCCGCCACTTCTCCGCGATCTGGCGCGGGTCTCCGTGCTTGACCCGGCCCTGGACGAAGGTCGAGTCGACGTCGGGGTCGGCCTCGGGCAGCGGTCCGTCCGGGTCGTGCCCGGAGAGGTCGATGCCCCAGATCTGCTCCAGGGCGTACAGGGCGTTCTGCGGGGAGATCTGGCGGCGCCGGATCTCCATCGCGTTCTCCTGCGCCTCGGCGCCGGTGTCGCCGAGGACGAAGGTGACCCCGGGCATGATCTTGAGGTCCTCGGGGCGGCGGCCGTGGGCGGGGAGCCGGTCCTTCACGTCGGCGTAGAAGGCGCGGCCCGCCTCCAGCGTGCCGTGGCGGGTGAAGACGACGTCGGCCGCGGCGGCGGCGAACTGCCGGCCCTCGGGCGAGTCGCCGGCCTGGATGACGACGGGGTGGCCCTGCGGGGAGCGGGGCAGCCCGAACCGTCCTTCGACGCGGAAGTGCTGCCCGCTGTGGGCGACGGGCTGCCCGGCGCCGTCCGGGGCGGCGGCGTCCCACAGTTCACGGGCGGTGGCGACGAACTCGGCGGCGCGGGTGTAGCGGTCGGCCCGGTCGAGGAAGCCGCCGCGCCGGAAGTTCTCCCCGGTGAACGCGTCGAAGGAGGTGACGACGTTCCAGGCGGCGCGGCCGGCGCTGAGGTGGTCCAGGGTGGCGAGGCGGCGGGCCAGTTCGTAGGGCTCGTTGAAGGTGGCGTTGACGGTGGCGGCGAGGCCGAGCCGTTCGGTGGTGGCGGCGAGCGCGGCCAGGACGGTCAGCGACTCGGGGCGGCCGACCACGTCGAGGTCGTGGATGCGCCCCTGGTGCTCGCGCAGCCGCAGCCCCTCGGCGAGGAAGAAGAAGTCGAAGAGGCCGCGTTCGGCGGTCCTGGCCAGGTGGGTGAAGGAGGAGAAGGCGATCTGCCGCCCGCCGGGTCCGGCCGGCGGGGGCGAGGTCTGGGCGTCCTCGGCCCAGACGGTGGTGTTGTTGACGCCCGGGAAGTGGGCGGCGAGGTGCATCGGCCGGCTGGTCATGCGGGCTCCCCCTGGGTGGTCGCGGATCGGTCGGCTCCCCGGGCCGCGGCGTACCGGCTGGCGGGCCGGGCCAGGCCCAGGTGGTCGCGGAGGGTGGCGCCGGGATAGAAGGTGCGGAACCGGCCCCGGTGCTGGAGCAGGGCGACGGTGCCGTTGATGAGCCGCTCCAGGTCGCGGTCGGGGTCGGCGGGCACGAAGTGGAAACCGTCGACGGCGCCGGTGTCGTGCCAGGCGGTGACGAGTTCGGCGAGGTCGACGGGGCCGCCCCGGTAGACGGCCGGGGAGCCGGCGCCGCCCGCCCGGGGTCCACCGCCGCCGTGCGAGGGAACGGCCGCGTACTCCCCGCCGCCGAGGTCGACGGTGAGCGCGGCCAGGACCCGCAGGGTGCCGGGGTCGCGGCCCGCGGCGCCGGCGCGGTCGAGCAGCTCCTCGCGGGCGGCCCGGGCGGCGGCCGGGCCCTGGGCGTGGATCAGGGCGACGTCGGCGTGGCGGGCGGCGAGGTCGCGGGCGTGCGGGCTCGCGGTGTCGGCCACGACGACCGGGCGGCCCTGCGGCGGGCGCGGCACGATCGAGGGGCCCCGGACGCTGAAGGTGCGGCCGGTGAAATCGGCGTAGTGGAGCTTGTCGCGGTCGACGAAGCGGCCGGTTGCCAGGTCGCGGATCTCGGCGTCGTCCTCCCAGCTGTCCCAGAGCCGCCCGGCCGCCTCGGCGACCTCGGCCGCCTCGTGCCACAGGGCGGCGGCGGGGGCGACGGGGCGGCGGCCGAAGAGGCGGGCCTCGGCCTCGGTGGTGGAGACGGCGGGCAGCCAGCCGGCCCGGCCGCCGCTGACCCAGTCGAGGGTGGCGACGGCGGCCTGGAGGTGGAAGGGCTCGGTGTGGGTGGTGGTGACGGCGGGGACGAGACCGACCCGGGCGGTGGCGGGCGCGGTGACGGTGAGTGCCTGGAGGGCGTCGGGGCCGCGTTCGCCGAAGGCGTCGGTGAGGGTGACGAAGTCCAGGGCGCCGTCCTCGGCGAGCCGGACCCGGCGGGTCCAGTCGGCGGCGGTGTACGGCCTCGGGGCGCCGGGCGCGCTGAGCGCGGCGGCCAGGTGCAGGGTGGTCGGCTTGTGGGGTTCCGGCATGGGTGGCGGTGCCTTCCGTACGACGGGGAGTCCGGGGGGTGTCAGGGCTTGGGCAGGCCGGGCGGGTTGATCTCGGACTTCTCGACCGCTTCGCCGCTGAGGTTCCACCGCTTCAGCACCTCGGCGTAGGTGCCGCCTGGTGCCGGGCTGACGGAGTGTCGGGGCGGCCGGGGAGGCGAAGGAGGTGCGGACGGGCACGGTTCAGAGCACCTTGGAGAGGAAGGCGCGGGTGCGCTCCTGACGCGGGCGGTCCAGCACCTCGGCGGGCGGGCCCTGTTCGACGACGACGCCCTCGTCCATGAAGACGACGGTGTCGGCGGCCTCGCGGGCGAAGCCGATCTCATGGGTGACGACGATCATGGTGGTGCCCTGCCGGGCCAGGTCCTTGATGACGTCGAGGACCTCGCCGACCAGTTCCGGGTCGAGGGCGGAGGTGGGCTCGTCGAAGAGGAGCAGCTTGGGTTCGAGGGCGAGCGCGCGGGCGATGGCGACGCGCTGCTGCTGCCCGCCGGAGAGGTGGCCGGGGTAGGCACCGGCCTTCTCGGCGAGGCCGACGCGTTCCAGCAGGGTGTGGGCGGCGGCGACGGCCTCGGCGCGGGGGCGCTTCAGCGCGGAGACGGGCGCCTCGGTGATGTTCTCCAGGACCGTCAGGTGCGGGAAGAGGTGGAAGTTCTGGAAGACGAAGCCGATCTGCGTGCGCTGCCGCAGCACCTCCCGCTCGCGCAGTTCGTACAGCTTGTCGCCGGAGCGGCGGTAGCCGACGAGCTTGCCGTCGACGGTGATCCGGCCGCTGTCGACCTTCTCCAGGTGGTTGACGGTCCGCAGCAGGGTGGACTTGCCGGAGCCGGAGGGACCGAGGACGACGGTGACCTCGCCGGTCCTGACCTCCAGGTCGATGCCGCGCAGCACCTCGTGGGAGCCGAAGCTCTTGCGGACGGAACGGATCTCGACCATCGCGCTCATGGCGTGGCCCCTTTCGCGAAGCGCTTCTCGACGTGGTGCTGGACGACGGAGAGCACGGTGGTGAGCAGGACGTACCGCGGATCTGCCGCAGCCGGCGGATGCCGAGCGAGGCGGCGGCATGAAGGGGAGGACCACGCCGAGGCCGAAGCCGAGCGCGGTGCCGTAGCAGGTGAGCTGGAGGGTGACCCGGACCGCGCACAGGATCACCTCGGCGGTGAGGAACTCGGCGAACTCCTCCCATTCCCAGCCGGTGTCGGTGGCGAGGCCGTGGGCGAACTGGAGCAGCAGCACGGCGGTGGCGGGCGCCGCCGGGGGGACGGCCGGGCCGCCGCGCGGCGGGTCACCGGTCAGGGACATGGGTTCCTCGGGAAGGGGACGGTACGGGGACGGGGACCCGCTCCCCCGTCCCGCGCAGGAGCGCGAGCAGGGCGCGGGCGGTGGCGTCGTTCTGGCGGAAGGAGGAGCTGTTGGTACGGGGCCGGGTGAAGGCCCCGGCGCCCCGGGCGTCGGTGTGCGGGCCGAGCGCGAAGCGGCGCGGATGGGGCAGGCCGCCGGGCCCGAGGAGCCGGCCGTCGGCGGGGTCCACGCGGAGCAGGCCGCCCGGTCCGGTGGCGGCCCCGTCGTCGAGCAGTCCCCGGGGCAGCGGGTCGGCGGAGCGGACGGCGGCCGCGTCGGGCAGCCGCGCCTCGACCAGGACCCGGGCCTCGACGTGGTACCCGGGCACGGCGGGTGAGGCGGCGCGGAAGAGCCCGGACTCCTCGTCGGCCGTGAACACGGTCCCGGGGCCGAGGAAGTGGACGATCCCCGCCTCGGAGAGGGCCGCGAGCCGGCGCAGCCGGGGTCCTGGCGGCCCGGAGGCGAGGTAGCTGAAGAAGCCGTGCCAGTCCTGTCCGCTGTCGCCGAGCCGCAGCAACTGCCCGTAAACGGAGAGCAGTCCGAGGAAGACCGCCAGGTCGGGGCTGTGCGCGGGGTCGTGGCGGCGGTCGAGGTCGGCGGCGATGTGGGCGCGCAGCGCCGCCTGGAGCGCGGCGGGGTCCGGGTGGACGGCGCCGGCCAGCGGGCGGTCGAGGGCGGCGAGGTCGAGGCGGTCGGCGGGGTCGGGGACGGCGGTGGCGACCAGGGTGCGCAGCTCCTCGCTGAGCGGCGCGGCGGCGGCGTACTTCTCGGCGAAGTCGTCCCAGGCGATCCGGGCGGCACCGGGCCGGGTGGTGAAGAGGCGGTGGTAGTGGGCCCAGCCGAGTTCCTTGTCGATCAGCGGCCACAGGTCGCGGGCGAAGTCGGGCCCGCCGGGTCCGGCCGCCGCGTGCAGGGCGTCGACCACCTCCGCGGTGAGGAAGCGGGGCAGCGGCGGCGGGTCGCCCTGCCAGCCGTAGCCGATCTTGGAGCGGTAGGGGACGCCGCGGCGGGAGCCCGCGTACAGCACCGGTTCGGCGCCGGAGGGGTGGTAGACGAGGCGGCCGTCGGCACCGGTGGTGTACCGGCCGCCGCGCCCCTCGGTGACCAGCACCATCAGGTCGACGAAGGCGAGCCCGAGGCCGCGTACGAGGACGGGTGCGCCGGGTGCCAGGGCGCCCAGGTCACTGTCGGCGGTGTAGGCGGGCGGCAGGTGGGTCAGGCCGTGGCGGGCGGCGAAGGCGGTGAGCGCCCGCTGTCCGGCGTCGGGTTCGGTGTCGAGGTGGCCGAGGGTGAGCAGGACGGCGTCGGCGGTCAGCGGGGTGTCCGAGCCCGCCGGCCACACCCGCTGGAGCCCGTCCGGGGCGCCCTCGACGCGGACGGCGGCGCGCCGGTGCTCGTGGACGGTGACCTGCGGCGGCAGGGTGGCGCGGACCCGGGCGTGCACCCAGCCGAGGTAGGCGCTCTGGAGCCGCCGGGAGGCGAAGCCGTCCGGGGCCAGGCCCCGTATCTCCGCGTCGAGTTCGGGGCCGGCGGCGACGGCGGGCGGCGGCAGGGTGGACGCGCGGTACGCGGCGGCCCAGGCGGCGAGGTCGGGGCCCGGGGTGACGGGGCCGGCCATCTCGACGGTGTCGTCGGTGAAGAGGGTGACGTCCTCGGCGTGCGAGTTCATCCAGAGCAGCGGCGACTGGTCGTGGCGCCATATCCGTCCGCCGCCGGGCGGGTGCGGATCGACCAGGTGCACGTCGAGGGGGTGGTCGCCGTACACCTCGGCGAGGTTGGCGGCGATCCGCTCCAGGACGCCGGTGCCGCGCGGCCCTGCGCCGACGACGACCAGGGCGGGGGTCACCGGTCGCGCTCCGAGCGGCCGTAGTACCGCTCCACGTAGTGCTGGCCGGCCGTCAGGACGGTGGTGACCAGGGCGTACCAGAGGGTGGCGACCAGCAGCAGCGGGATGACCTGGTAGGTGCGGTGGTAGACGAGCTGCACGGAGTGGAGCAGGTCCTGGACGGCGATGACGCTGACGATGGAGGTGCCCTTGAGGGTGCCGATCAGCATGTTCCCGGCGGGCGGCACGATGGCCCGCATGGCCTGCGGCAGCACGATCCGCCGCAGCCGCCGCCACCGGCCGAGCCCGAGCGACTGGGCCGCCTCGGTCTGGCCCCGGTCGACGGAGAGCAGGCCGCCGCGGACCACCTCGGCGGCGTAGGCGGCCTCGTGGAGGGTGAGGCCGATGAGGGCGACGGTGAGCGGGCCGAGGAGGTTGACGGTCTTGACGGTGAGGAACTCGGGCCCGAAGGGGATGCCGAGGCCGAGCTGCGGGTAAAGGGCGCCGATGTTGAACCAGAACAGCAGCTGGACCAGGACCGGCGTGGAGCGGAAGAACCAGATGTAGCCCCAGCTGACGCTCTTGAGCACCGGGTTGGCCGACATCCGGGCGACGGCGAGCAGCGTGCCGAGGACGAAGCCGAGCGCCATCACCAGCGCGGTCAGCCAGAGGGTGAGGCCGAGGCCGCGCAGGACCGCCGGGGTCGTGAAGTACTCGGCGACGACGCCCCACTGGAACGCCTCGTTGCGGACCACCGAGTTGACGGCCATCGCCAGCAGCAGCAGGACCACGGCGGCGGCCGCCCACTGGCCGGTGCGGCGTACGGGGACGACGCGCGGCGGCGCGGGCTCGGCCTCCTTGGTGAGGACCGGGGCGGCCGGGGCCTCACCCGTGGGGGAAGGGGCCGGCGCGGCAGGAGGTGTCGGGGGCATGGCGGACTCCGTGACTCCAAAGTCGGAGCACGGTTCGCGTCGCTCGGCACTGCACCCGGGCCGCGCCCCTCAGCACGGTCCGCCGTCGAGATTACGGCGGCTCCGCGGCCCGCTGTCAAGACTGTCCGCATCATGGGCACCCTGTCTCAGGGCAGTTGACGCCGCACGGGATGCCTGGTCCACTGAGCCCATGCATCCGACCCGGCGACTGGTGACGCGCTCCCACATCGACTTCGGTCGCGTGTGGTCCTCCTCCTGTTGAGCCGCCCCGGCCACTGAGCCGTTCCGCGCCGCGTCCTCCCTGGTCAGAGCCGCTTCGGCGGACCTTTCCGTTTCCTTCCCCAGCACTGTCGTGCCGTCGGCCCCCCGGCGTCGCCGCCTCCGCGGCGCACCGGGCCGCCGCGCGCGCCCTTTCCCGCATCCCGTCCCCGCACGGGTTCGCGCCCTCACTCACGCTCCGCACCCGCCCGTCTCCCCGGGCACCCCCTCCCCTCACGCCATCTCCGACTGCCTTTCCATGCAGGCCAGTTGAGTTACCCCCTCCGTGTCCCGTATCGCGGACCCCTGTCCCGTTCCCTGAGACCCGCCAGGAGTAATCCCGTCATGAGCAGCCCCTTGCGTCCCGGTACCACCCGGCGGACCGCCCGCCGTCAGAAGGGGTTGTTCGCCCTGGTGACCGCCGCCGCCCTCGCCCTCACCGCCTGCGGCGGCCAGGGCGGGCAGGCCGAGGCGGGCGGGGCGGACAAGCCCGGCACCGGGGCCGGGGCCGTCTCCCTGCCCACCGAGGACGTGGTCTCCGGGGTGAGGAAGGACCCGGCCGCCGCGAAACTGCTCCCGGCCGCCCTGCGCGACGGCGGCGAGATCTCCCTGGCCGCCGGCGTGGGCTCGCCCCCGTCCTCCACCTACCTGGACGACGGGAAGACCGTCGCGGGCCTCGACCGTGACGTCTCCGACGCCGCCGCCAAGGTCCTCGGCCTCACCGTCCGGCGCGAGGTGGCCGGCTTCGAGGCGATCCTCCCGGCGCTGGGCAGCGGCAAGTACCAGGTGGCCACCGGCAACTTCGGCGTCACCGACGACCGCCGCGCCACCCTCGACTTCGTCACCTACATCAACGACGGGCAGGGCTTCGCCGTCCGCGAGGACAGCACCCTGAAGAAGGTCACCGACCTCACCCGGCTCTGCGGCCTGAACATCGCCACCGGCGCCGGCACCACCTTCGAGGTCACCCTGGAGGAGAACCGCCCCCGCTGCGCCGAGCAGGGCGAGAAGCCGTACGAGGTACGCACCTACGCCGAGCAGGGCGCCCTGTGGGGCTCGCTCCAGCAGGGCCGCAGCGACGTCGTGATGAGCACCATCAACGGCCTGCGCCACGCCGTGGACCAGCAGCCGGGGCTGAAGTTCCTGAACGAGTACCAGCGCCTGGACGTCGGCCTCGCCTTCAAGAAGGGGACCCCGCTGGCCCCGGCCTTCCAGGCCGCCGTCGACCACCTCATCGAGGACGGCACGTACGCCCGCATCCTCGAGAAGTGGGGCGTGACCGGCTCAGCCCTGAAGGAGTCCCGCATCTCCCCGCCGGAGCTGAAGAGCTGAGCCGGTCCAGACCTTCAGCCGTCGCAGCAGCAGCCGTCGCAGCAACTGCATTTCTCGCAGCAACTGCACCCGTCACCACAGCAGTTGCAGCATTCGCAGCATTCTTCACACTTCTTGCAGACCCCGTCCCGGCGCCGACGGCTCCACGGCCCCTCGTACGTCCCGCAGCACAGCTGGCAGGTGCAGGCCATGCCGATGAAGACCAGGCAGCCGGGTATCAGCCCGCGCGGCTCGCGGGGCGGCGGGGGCGGCAGGTCGCCGGGGCCTCCGGGGTGCGGCGGCGCCCCGGGCGCGTAGGGGTTCCCCGGAGGCGGACCGTACGCCTCGGCGCCGTGCCGGTGCCGCTCCTCGCCGAAGGCCCGTTCCACCGAGCGGCCCAGTTCGTGGACGAGCAGGACGTGGGCGAGCCGTCCGTCGGCGAACTCGGCCTCGTCCAGGGCGAGGCGGATGCCGTGCAGCGCGTCGGCGGCGAGCCTGCGCGCCTCGGTGCGCGGGGTGCCGGTGGCGGTCAGCGGGTTCCACGCGCCGCTCGCCGCGTCCTTCTCCTGGTCCTCGACAGCGTCCAGCAGGTGGGCGAGGCGGCCGAAGAGGCGGCCGGCCTCGGCCAGCGGCGCGGCGTTGCCGGGGATTTTGGCGAGGTGCGCGGTGTGCGCGAAGGCCGCCGCGGTCGCCGTCTCGGTCGGCTCGGTGACGGCCAGCAGCGGCGTACCGGGTCCGGCGAGCGCCTCCACCTCGGGCTGCCGGTCGACCGCGCCGACGAGGAGCGCGGTGTCGAAACCGACCCCCGCCCCGGCTCGCGCACCCTCCTTGTCCCATACGCCCGCAATGCGCCGGGCGGCCGCCGCGACCGGACGGTGTGCCAGAAGGCCGTCCAGATCTGTGACATGGTCACGGGTTTTCGCCGAGGCGAGGATGAGCGAGACGGCGGCCGCGAGCCGCGCACCGTCACCCTCCGCCACCGAGGCCCTGCGCATGCCGCGCAGCGCGCAGGGTCCCGCGCGGCGCCTTCCGGCCCGTTCCGCCCCGGCCTGAGCCTCCGTCAGGACCGAGATGACGAGACCGTCGTAGTTGGTGGCCACCCGGGCGAACTGCCCCGCCTGCCCGCGCAGGGCGAGGCAGAGTCCGCACAGGTGAGCCATCCATTGAGCGGTCAGCCGCTCCCCCAGCCGGTGCGTGCACGGCCGGACCATTCCGAACATCCGCTGCCTTCCCCCCGGACGCCGGCGCGGGGTGAAACGGAGCTGGTGGCCCCGCTCGCGTCACCCGGTCGCCCCCGTCCGTCACCCGGACGGCACGACGCGCGCCGATCGTCGTATTTTCACTCGGTGTCAGCACAGTGATACCGCACGGCCCTTGGGGAATGCGGTCATAGCGTGCACCAGTACCGTCACGAAAGCTCCGCGCGCCGCCTATCCCCTTGGCGCGTTGTCAGCATGATGGACGACGATAGGGGTGCGGAAAACAGGGAAACCGCTGCGAGAGGAGGCGTCCATGGGATCGGTGCGCAAGGCGAGTGCCTGGCTTGGCCTCGTCGACGACAACGACGAGCGCTACTACGACGGCTATGCCGACGAGGCTGCCGAGGGCCCGGAACCCGGCGACGCCTGGGTGACGGACCCGCGGGTCCAGGTCGCCTCGGAGTCCGCCCACGAGCAGGGCCGCCGGATCGGCACGGTCACGCCGGAGAGCTTCCGGGACGCCCGGCGGATCGGCGAGCTGTTCCGGGACGGGGTGCCCGTCATCATCAACCTGACCGCCATGGACCCGGGTGACGCCAAGCGCGTCGTCGACTTCGCCGCCGGGCTCATCTTCGGACTGCGCGGGTCCATCGAGCGGATCGCCACCCGGGTCTTCCTGCTCTCGCCGCCGGACACCGAGATCGTCGACGGCGGTGCCGCCCACCGTACGGACAACGGCTTCTTCAACCAGAGCTGACCGCTCCGCTCAGCCGCGCAGCGCCGAGTCGCGCGTACGGTGCCCGTCGGCCGGGGCGGCCCGGCCGGGGTCCTTCTCCGTGCGGGGGCGCGGCGGCTCGGCCCGGGGAATCCCCCCGGGGTCCTCGGTCCCGCGAGGACCGGGGACAGGCTTCCCGGTGCCGTCGGTGGAGCCGGGGCCCGGTCCGCCGGGTTCCGCCGGGGTGGGGTCCATCGACCGGGGCAGCCGCAGCGCGGCCAGCGCGCCGAGCAGCAGCAGGCCGGCGCTGACGACCAGGGTGACGTGCAGGCCGTGGACGAAGGAGTCCTTGGCGGCGGTGCGCAGCGCCGCCCCCGCCGGCCCGCCCAGCTCCCGCGCCACGTCGTACGCCTCGCCGAGCGAATGGCGGGCGTCGGCCGCGGCGGCCGCGGGAACGCCCTCCACCTGCCGCAGCCCCGGCCCGTAGGCCGCGTTCATGACGCTGCCGAGCAGGGCTATGCCGATCCCCGCGCCGAGCTGGTACGAGGTCTCGCCGATCGCGGCGGCCCCGCCCGCCTCCTCCTTCGGGGCCTCGCTGAGCATCGACTCGTACGAGCTGAAGAGGGTCGTCTGGAGGCCGAGGCCCAGCAGGACGAAGCCGCCGATCAGCAGGGGCGGGTTGTCGTGGTCGCCCATGCCGGTGAGGACGAGGACGGCGACGGCGGTGAGGGTGAAGCCCGCGCCGACCATGGCGCGCGGCCCGAGCCGGGGCAGCAGCCGCGAGCCGGCCAGCCCGGCGGCCATCGCCGCGAAGGTCAGCGGCAGCAGGCGCAGACCGGTCTCCAGCGGGGAGAGGCCGAGGACGAGCTGAAGGTACTGGGCGGCGATCAGTTCCAGGCCGACCAGGGCCAGCATGGCCAGGACGATGCACCCCACCGAGGTGCCGAAGGCGGGCCGGGAGAAGAGCGCTAGGTCGACCAGCGGGTGTTCGCGGCCCCGCTGCCGCCGGACGAAGACGACCAGCAGGACGGCGCCGAGGACCAGCGGGACGAGGGTGCCCAGCAGCGAGACCTCGCCGCTGCCGGCCTGTTTGACGCCGAGGACGACGCCGAAGAGTCCCCCTGCGGCCAGCAACGCGCCGACCGCGTCCCAGGGACCCTGGCCGTCGCCGGTCGACTCGGGCAGCAGCCAGCGGCCGACGGGCAGCGAGACGAGCATGATCGGGATGTTGATGAGGAAGACCGCGCCCCACCAGAAGTGCTCCAGCAGGAAGCCGCCGAGGAGCGGCCCGCCGGCCGCGCCGATACCGGCGACCGCGCTCCACACACCGATGGCCACGGCCCGCTCGCGCCGGTCGGGGAAGACCTGGCGGAGGATGGACAGGGTGGCGGGCATGATCATGGCGCCGCCGACACCGAGCAGCGCCCGGGCGGCGATGAGGAGCGGGGCCGACTCTGCGGCGGCCGCGAGCGCCGAGGCGATGCCGAAGAGGGCGTACCCCAGCAGCAGGACGCGGCGGCGGCCGACGCGGTCGCCGAGGGTGCCGAAGAGGATCAGCAGGGAGGCGCAGACCAGCGGGTAGCTGTCGACGATCCAGAGCAGCTGGACCTGGCCGGGGCGCAGGTCCTCGCTGACGGCGGGGATGGCGACGTGGAGCACCGTGGCGTCGACGGCGACCAGCAGCAGGCTGGCGCAGAGCACGACGAGGATCATCCAGCGGCGGGCCGGTGCCTCGGCGCCCTCGGGCTGGGCAGTGCGGGGCGTCCCGGTCATACACGTACCTCCCAGTGAGCCTCGTGCGTCTCACTTCGGCGGGGTACGGACTCCCGGTCCGGGCCACGACGACGAACGAGTGAGCCGACAGCGTACGTGAGTACACCTTGATGCAGGGTGGTGCGCCTCCCACCGTTGCGACCTCGGAATGTGGTGTGTGCCACGTACGGTCCGCACTCGCTCACAGGCCCCTCCCCAGTGGCTCGGTCTCCGCACGGATAATCGCCCGGTGACCGCTTCTGATCAAATCCGCCCGCTCTCCGCACCTCGGGCACCCGAGCCGGGCCCGCCGGGGCTGCGCCGCGCCGGCCCCGCCCTCGCGGTGTACGCGGCGGTGCGGCTGACCGGGCTCGCCGTCCTCGCGGCCTGGAGCGCCCTCGCGGGCAACGACGCCCACCGGCTGCTCTCCCGCCGCTGGGACTCGCTCTGGTACGCGCGGGTCGCCGAGCAGGGGTACGGCTGGGAGGTGGTGCTGCCCGACGGCGCCGTCCACTCGAACCTGGCCTTCTTCCCGCTGCTGCCGTGGCTGGAGCGGCTGGGCTCCTGGCTGACGCCGCTGGCGGCGCCGGACGTGGGGCTGGTGGTGAGCGCCCTCGCCTCGCTCGCGGCGGCCTGGGGCATCTTCGCCGTCGCCGAGCGGCTGTACGGGGCCGCGGCCGGGGTGACGGCGGTGGCTCTCTGGGCGGTGCTGCCGGTCGGCATCGTGCAGTCGATGGCGTACAGCGAGTCGCTCTTCACCGCGCTGGCGGCGTGGGCGCTGTACGCGCTGCTGCGGGAGCGGTGGGTCGCGGCGGGGCTGCTCGCCTCGCTGGCGGGGCTGACCCGGCCGGTGGGGATGGCGGTGACGGCGGCGGTCCTGGTGGGCGTGGCCCTCGCGGCACGCCGCGAGCGGCGGCTCACCCCGGCGATGGCGGCGGGCGCGCTGCTGTCGCCGCTCGGCGCCGGCGCGTACGTGGTCTGGGTGGGGGCGCGCACCGGCGACCCTCTCTTCGGCTACCTCTCCGTGCAGGAGGGATGGGGCAACGGCTTCGACGGCGGGCTGGCCTTCGCCCGCTTCATCGGCTCCCTGCTGGCCGGGCCCGGCTTCTGGGGCGGCCTCGGACTGGTGGCGGGGCTGGCGCTGCTGGCCTGGCTCTGCGTGCGATGCGTGCGCCAGGGACAGCCGGCGGTGCTGCTGGTCTACGCGGGGATCGTGGTGGTGCTGGCGGTCTGCGCCTCGGGGTACTTCGGCTCGAAGCCGCGGCTGCTGCTGCCGGCCTTCCCGCTGCTGCTGCCGCTCGCCGTGGCACTGGCCCGCTGGAGCGCCGCCCGGCGGGGGCTGCTGCTGGCGGGTGTCGGTCTGCTGTCGGCCGGGTACGCGGGCTTCTGGCTGAACGGTTCAGGGCCACCCTGACCTGCGACGCCGCTCCCCCGGCCCGGATCGCGAGCGGTCCCGGAAGGTATCCGGATTCCGCTCGGCGAAAGAATGGAAAAGTGGAAGAATTACCGGTCGGATCATTTCCGCCGGGCCGTCCGTAATACTTCCCGCCGCCGCCTGTGTAATGCCGGGATAAAGGAGGCGCTGAGAGCTATGCCACATCACATGGTCATCACAAAGCCGAAGATTCGAGCGAGTCGACCACTCACTCCCTGTAACGTCGATTGAGTGGGTACCGAACCGAACCTCACCCGTCTGGACCGGCTGTTCGCCCGGCTGGACCGTGAGCAGCAGCGGCCGGAGCAGCTCCATGTGCCGCGCATGAGCCGGCACAGGATCGCGCTGTTCGGCGCGACGCTGGCGTTCTACGCCACCATCGTCGTGGCCGTGATCACCACGAGCTGGCTGGTCCGGCTGGACTGGCAGCTCATGTTCTTCCGCCCCTACCAGCAGTGGCCCGAGATCCACCCGTACCTCGACTACTACGTGGTCCTCGGACAGCGCGGCCCGACGGCGGTGATGGTCGCGGCCTGGCTGGGCTGGCGCTCCTGGCGCCAGCACACGCTGCGGCCGCTGCTGGCGCTCGGCGCCTCGCTGCTGCTGCTGAACGTCACGGTGGGCGCCGCCAAGATCGGCATGGGCCGCCTCGGCCCGCACTACGCCACCGAGATCGGGGCCAACGAGATGTGGCAGGGCGGCGACATATTTCCGTCCGGCCACACCGCCAACGCCGTCGTGACCTGGGGCATCCTCGCCTACCTGGCCGCCACGCCACGCGCCCGCCGCCACCTGTCGACCCTGTCGGCGGTGGTCTCCCTCGGGGTCGGCCTGACCACGGTCTACCTCGGTACGCACTGGCTGAGCGACGTGCTGCTGGGCTGGGCGGCCGGCGTGCTGATCCTGCTGGCCCTGCCCTGGTTCGAGCCGATGATCAACTGGGCGGAGGCCCGCATCCTGGCCGCCCGCGACCTGCTCTGGGCCCGCTGGGGCGACCGGCTGCCGATGCCCCGCCCCGGCGCGGCCGCACCGGCGGGCAGCGCCACCACCCAGGCGGCCCCGCCCGCCACCGCGTCCACTCCGTCCGCCCCCGCCGAGCGGCTGGTGGTGGAGCCGTCGGCGCAGCAGCTACGGCCGGCCGGCAACCGCCCGCACCTGGCACAGCGCCCGCACGCGGGCCGGGCGGAGCGGCCGCCGCAGCCCCCCTCGGCCGCGCGCAGGCCGCCGCACTCCGGCGACCGCGGCCAGCGGGGCGGGCCCTCGCCCCGGCCGGTCGCCGGCGGCTGAGCGGCGCCCCGCAGACCACGACGGGCCCGGCCCCCGCACAGGATGCGGGGGCCGGGCCCGTTCTCGTACCGGTCGCGGTGGGTGTCAGCCCTTCCAGCCGCGGGTGACGCGGCCGTCGGTGACCTCGAAGTTGATCCGGCCGGCGAGGAACTCCATGGTGATCATGGCGCCGGGCTGGAGGGTCCGGACGGTGGTCCAGCCGCGTTCCCCGGCCTGCCGTTCGGCCTCCTCGGCGGTCAGACCGACGTAGGCGGCGGGGTCGTCCTGCGGGTCGGGGGGCGGGGTCGGGAGAGAAGCCATGGCGCCACGGTAGCCCCTTCGGTTCCCCACGGGTCACGCTTCTGTCACAGGACCGCGACACCCGTGTGCCGGGAAGCCGTTCACACGTACGGCGGTTCCCCGCCCAAGTTTTTTCTTCCGCCGGTTTACGGAGGGTTATTCGCGCGCCACTTGGAATTCGTCATTCCGCTGCCGGGCCCGCTCTGCATTCGCCCGGCCCGGCCCGCCCGCCGCACGGCTGCGCCGGAACGCGGGAGAAGAATGCCCGCCCCCCTATTCCGATTCCGCAAAAGCGTCGGCGTTCCGCTCTCCCTTCCGCTCTCCGTTCCGCTCACCGCGCTCCAGCGCGCGCCCGAGCAGACCGTGGGCGGCCCGCAGCCCCTCCTGGACCCCGTCCCCCTCGACCACCTCGAACTCCAGCCCCAGCAGCAGGATGTGGATCACCAGGACGTCGAGGCTGGTGGCCCCCGCCGTCAGCAGGCAGCTGTCCGCGCTCTCGGCCGCCAGAGTGCCGTCCGACGGGGAGATCCGCCCGGCCGCCTCCTCCAGCGGCACCAGCAGCCGCAGCACCACCCGGTCCGGGTAGACCCGGGTGGACAGCCCCTCGGAGACGTATGCCGCGAGATCCTCCGCCGGGCCCTCGCGCGGGGTGAAGCGCGGCCCGTGCGGCGGCCTGGGGGTGATCCGGTCGGCCCGGAAGGTCCGCCAGCCGGCCCGGTCCAGGTCCCAGGCAACCAGGTACCAGCGGCGCTCGGTGCAGACCAGGCGGTGCGGCTCGACCGTGCGCCGGGACTCCTTCCCGGCATGGTCCCGGTAGGCGAACCGCAGCCGCTCCGCGTCCCGGCAGACCGCCGCCAGCTCCGTCAGCACCCCCGGCTCGACCCCCGGCCCGCCGGGAGCCCGCAGCAACGGCACGGTGTACGCGTGCAGAGCCCCGACCCGGCGCCGCAGCCGGCTCGGCAGCACCTGCTCCAGCTTGGCCAGAGCGCGCACCGAGGACTCCCCGACCCCCTCGACACCCCCTCCCGCGGCCGTCCGCAGCCCCACCGCGACGGCGACCGCCTCGTCGTCGTCGAGCAGCAGCGGAGGGAGTTCGGCGCCCGCGCCGAGCTGGTAGCCCCCGGTGGTGCCGGGGGCCGCGTTGACGGGATAGCCCAGCTCCCGCAGGCGTTCCACGTCGCGCCGGACGGTGCGCGAGGTGACCCCCAGGCGGTCGGCCAGCTGGGGCCCGGTCCAGGAGCGGTGCGCCTGGAGCAGCGAGAGGAGACGGAGGAGACGTGCGGAGGTGTCCAGCATGGGGGGAGTCTGGCAGGGGTCGCGGACAGGGGGTGTCCGCGAACTTCCCGGGGTGGCTTGTCGGCTGGGCCGCCGGGTGAGAGGGGGCCGGCTGTCCCGGGCGCCGGTCGCTGATGGCCTCAAACGCCGGCCGGGGTGAGAGTGGTCGCGCGCCGCCGGCAAAACCTAGCCCGGCCGGCGCTCGAGGCCACCGTCCCCTCGTCACCCCCGTCGAGGAAGCGGCACCGCCGGGCTCAGGCGGAAGGTGAGGTCGTGGCTCGGGGTGTAGACGGGGGCCGCGTGCAGGGGACCTCGGGGGCCGGGGAGGGCGAGGGGTGGGTGGGGGGTCGGGGCGGTGGTGACGCCTCCGGGGCCCAGGAGGCGGGCCAGGCGGGTCTCCGGGCCGGTTTCGCCGGCCGGACGGAGCCAGAGGGACCAGGTGCGGGGGCGGCCGTCGGCGGCCAGGTCGGGGTGGGGCAGGGTGAGGGTGAAGGGGGTGCCCTCGACGGGCGGACGGGCCGGTTCGAGGGTGGGCGTCACGGGGACGCGGCAGGCCGGGCCGGGGGCGTCCACGGCGCGTATCTCGCCGTAGGCGTGGGCGGTGACGGCGGCGCCGTAGAGCCGCCCGGTGACGGTGACCCGCTCGGAACCGGCAACGACTCCGAGGGCTTCGGCGTGCGGGGCGCGCAGCCAGCTGCGGAGACTGAGGCGCCCGCCCCGGGTGGCGTACGGCAGCCGGGCGACGACCCGGCCCGCCGCCGCGTCGGCCGCACGGGCGGCGGTGAGCGGGCCCAGATGGTGGGCGCCGGGCGCCAGCCGCCGGTCGGGGCTGCCGGGCAGCCGCAGCCAGGCGTCCCAGTGCCCTTCGGGCAGCGGCACGGTCCGGGGCAGCGCGGCCCGCAGCCGTCCGCCGCCGACCGGGGTGAGCGGCAGCGGGACGGCGTCCGTCCCCCGCTCGCGCGGGCGCAGCAGCAGAGCGGCTCCGTCGACGGCCCGCCCGGAGAGGCCGTCCGGCCCGGCCAGGTCGAAGGTGAGCCCGCCCGCGGTGTCGGCCACGCAGTCGGCGCGCGGCGGCCCGGCGGCCGGAACCGGACCGGTGGAGCCCGGCGGGAGGCCGGGCAGCAGCGCGGTCATGCGGCACCGCCCGGGGCCAGGGCGGCTCTGAGGTTGCGGCTGGTGTCGCGGAGGGCGAAGGCGGTGCTGAGCGCGGCGCCCCGCGCGCGGTGGGCGGAGCCGCGCAGGCGGGCGGCGGCGCCCGACCGTCCCCGCCGGGCGACGAGGGAGGTGAAGAGGTCGGAGCAGCGTTCGGCGACGGCGGCCGGGGAGTAGCGGGTGGCGTTGGCCAGGGCCGCCCTGCCCATGGAGCGCCGCAGGTCCTCGTCGCCGACGAGGGAGAGCAGCGCGTCGGCGAGGGCGTCCGGGGCGGCGGACCGGACGAGGAGCCCGTCGACGCCGTCGGTGATGATCTCGCGCGGGCCGTGCGGGCAGTCGACGGCGACCACCGGCACGCCGCAGCGCATCGCCTCGACCACCGTCATGCCGAAGGATTCCCAGCTGGAACTGACGGCCGCGACGGAGCCGCTGGTCCAGGCGTCCTCCATGGGGTTCACGGCACCGCGCAGCCGCACGTGGCCGGTGAGCCCCAGTTCCTCGACGAGTTCCGCGAGCGCCGCCCGCCGCTCCCCGCCCCCGCAGATGTCCAGGCTCCACTCCGGGTGGAGCGCGTGGACCCGGGCGAAGGCGCGGATCAGCAGCTCGTACCGCTTGACCGGGACGAGGCGGCCCGCCGCGACGATGCGGCGGGCGGCCGGGTCGGCCGGCGGACCGGCCGGGTCGGGGACGGCGTTGGGCAGCACGGCCACCTGGACGCCGGGCAGCCGGAGCTTGTCGCGGTGGGCCCGCGCGTCGGCCTCGGTGGCCGTGGTGAGCGCGTCCAGGCGGGGATAGACGGCCCTCAACCGGCGCCGCAGGGCGGGGGTGTGGGCGGCCAGGCCGAGGTGTTCCTGCCCGACGCGCACCGCGCCCGCCGCCCCCTGCCGGGCCAGGTGGTGGGTCAGCCCGGGCCGGGTGGTGACGACCACGTCGGCGCCGGCCGCGCCGAGATGGGCGCGGATGCGGCGGTCGGTGAGCATGCTGTACGCGTGGTACTGGTGGTCCTCGCGCGGGAAGTCCTCGGCGGCGATGGCGTGTTCGGGGTGATCACCCTCGTAGCCGGGGGTGCCCGTGCGGGTGTCCACGAGGTGGCGCAGCGTCACGTGGGGGTGGTGGCCGAGGAACGGCTTCTCCCGGTGGCGGAAGACGGAGACGATCTCGACCTCGTGCTGTTCGGCGAGCCCGGCGGCGAGGTTGTGGGTGGCGCGGATGGTGCCGCCGATGCCGTAGGCGTTGTGGATGAGGAAAGAGATGCGCATGGGCGGTGCCGTCCCGTCCTTCCCCGCACACGGCGTCGTGTCGGCCTGTCCAGGGAGGAGGACCGGGCGGGTGCGGCATGGGTTGGCCTCATCATCATCTTGTGCCACAAAGGATGCGGTATTGAGGCCTGATGTCGGGAACCTTTCGCCCGGAGAGTCCATCAGCCCCCGGCGCGGCCGGAGCCGGAACCCGGCGGCAGGGCCAGCAGCACCCCGACGGCGAGCCGGTCCGGGTCGGGCCCGACGGTCTCCTCGTTCAGCCGGTACAGGGCGTCCACCCCGCCGGGCACCCGGAACCGGGCCGCCACCGAGGTGAGCGTGTCCCCCGGCTCGACCGTGTGCGCCCGCCCGGCCAGCCCGTACCGCTTCGCGCAGGACGGCCACGCCTCCCAGCCCTGGACCCGCAGGACGTCCCGGCCCACCGCGATCTGCTCCTCGGCGGTGGCCAGGTGCGCGCTGGGCGCGTACCGCTCGCCGCCGAACTCCCGCCAGGTGGCCGGGGCGAACTGGAGGCCGCCGTGGTGGCCGTTGCCGGTGTCGGCGTCCCAGCGGCCGTCCGACTCGCAGTCGGCGACGCATCCCCACGGCCAGGGCGCCGAGCGGCAGTCGGGGGTCCCGGCCGGGTCCGCGCGGTGGGCGTGCCCGGGGGCGAGGAGGGCGAGGGCCGCGACGGCGGCGGCGAGCAGGTGCGGCATCGCGTCACGGTAGGGCGGCTGCCGAAGGGCGCGCGGTCAGCCACGCCGTGCGCCCGCGCGCCGTGCCGCCGCCCCGGCGCGAACGGGTGTTCCGTGGAAGCGTTTTCCGTACGAACCGGCGCGTGACTTGCACCCCGGGTCACCCGTTGTCCTCGTTGAGCCGGTGACCCGCCGGACTCGCTCACGCACCGAATTCCGAGGAGCCACCCGTGCCGCGCATGCTCGACGTCAGCGATGACGTACGCGCCGAGATCGGCGACGCAGAAGCCGAACGGCTGCTCGCCGGAGAGAACACCCCGGGCCACTACGACTGCACGTCGTGCCGCACCCCGGGCGACTCGGAACAGGAACGCACCAGCACCGTCCTGTTCGTCGGCGACGAAACAGCCGTCCTGGCCTTCGCCCACGCCACCTGCCTGCCCTCGCAGATCGTCAAGGTCGCCGAGGAGCAGCTCCAGGGGGCGGTCCGCTCCATCAACGCCGACGGCTCCGGCGACCCCGCTCCCGAGCAGGCCGTCCTCGGTGTGACCAGCGGGCTCGTCCTGATCGACGGTGAGCTGCACCCCGCCCTGGTGGTGGAGCCGACCGGGCCGATCGTCCGCCCGGGCTCGGGCGGCACCGAGGACGCCTTCCTGGACCTCCTCGCCGAGCAGGGTTTCGTGCCGTGCCCGACGGTGGAGCAGGTCCCGCCGGTGCTGCACGGCTGGTCGGTGCTGCTGGCCGTGGGCCAGCTGCACGCGGTCCTCCAGCCGGGGCCGGAGTCCGGGGCACCGGTCGCCTGGTGGCAGGCCCACCAGCCGCTCCAGGTGGCCGACAGCTGGCGCGCGGCGGCCAACAAGAGCCAGACCGTCCTGGTCTACGCGGCCCCCGCCGGCTCCATCGGCCAGCAGCCCCGGGAGGACCTGCTGCGGGACGCGCTGGACCGCGCGGCGGCGCAGGGCCGCCTGGTCGCCGCCGCGATGCCGCTCGCCGGTACCTGAGGATTCCCCGGGCCCGCCGGTCCCCGCCCGGCGGCGCGGTCCGCCCCGTGCCCACGGTGAAGCGCGGCCCGCGCCCGCATCTCCTGGGCCGCGGGGTCGTTTGGACGTGTGTGCACGCTTACGACCCCTCCCGTTCCCGGCCGCTGCCGCCGTCGTCCATCCCGTCCATGCGCCCCGCGCAGGACCTGACCGACGGCCGCTCGCCCACGCCGATCTTCGACGCCCTGTGCGCGGAGTACCGCCGGTCCTTCCGCGCGCTGCCAGGGGACCGCAGTGGCGAGGAGGATCTGCGGTTCCACGCGTTCGGGGGGCCGCAGAGCTTCCGCCGCCCGCCCCAGGACCCGTATCCGCGCCCTCAGGAGGAGCGGGCCACCGGGAGCTGGACGCCGCCCTCGCGCCGGCACGCGGCTCCGGCGCTGCCGCCGGCGCCGCCGCGCTGGGAGCGCCAGTAGCGCCCCTGGCAGCCCCTTCGGGCGGCACAGCGTGAGAGGGGCCCGCCAGATCCGGCGGGCCCCTCTCACGTCCTGCGTACGGCCGCTTCCGGCGTACGCCCGCTGCTACTTCTTGCGGCCGCGCTTCTCGCGGACCCGGACCGAGATCTTGATCGGGGTGCCCTCGAAGCCGAACTCCTCGCGCAGGCGGCGTTCGACGAACCGGCGGTAGCCGTGCTCGATGAAGCCGGAGGCGAAGAGGACGAACCGGGGCGGCTTGGTGCCGGCCTGGGTGCCGAAGAGGATGCGGGGCTGCTTGCCGCCGCGGACCGGGTGCGGGTGGGAGGAGACCAGTTCGCCGAGGAAGGCGTTGAGCCGCCCGGTGGGCACCCGGGTCTCCCAGCCCGCGAGGGCCGTCTCGATGGCGGGGACCAGGCGCTCCATGTGGCGGCCGGTGGCGGCGGAGACGTTGACCCGGGGGGCCCAGGCGATCTGCGCCAGCTCCGTCTCGATCTCCCGCTCCAGGTAGTAGCGGCGCTCCTCGTCGAGGGTGTCCCACTTGTTGTAGGCGACGACGATGGCGCGGCCCGAGTCGACCGCCATGGTGACGATCCGCTGGTCCTGGACGCTGATGGACTCGCCGGCATCGATCAGGATGACGGCGACCTCGGCCTTCTCGACGGCGGCGGCCGTGCGCAGCGAGGCGTAGTAGTCGGCGCCCTGCTGGAGGTGGACCCGCTTGCGGATACCGGCGGTGTCGACGAACTTCCAGGTGACGCCGCCGAGTTCGATCAGCTCGTCGACCGGGTCGCGGGTGGTGCCCGCCAGTTCGTTGACGACCACGCGGTCCTCGCGGGCGACCTTGTTGAGCAGCGAGGACTTGCCGACGTTGGGCCGGCCGATCAGGGCGATCCGGCGGGGGCCGCCGGGGGTGGCGCCGCCGAAGGTCTGGGCGGGGGCGTCGGGCAGCGCCTCGATGACGGCGTCCAGCATGTCGCCGGTGCCGCGGCCGTGCAGCGCGGAGACCGGGTGCGGCTCGCCGAGCCCCAGCGACCAGAGCATGGCCGCGTCGGCCTCGGCGGAGGGGCCGTCGACCTTGTTGGCGCAGAGCACGACGGGCTTGCCGGCCTTGCGCAGCAGCCGCACCACGGCGGCGTCGGTGTCGGTGGCGCCGACGGTGGCGTCGACCACGAAGACGACCGCGTCGGCCGCGTCGATGGCGTACTCGGCCTGGGCGGCGACGGAGGCGTCGATGCCGAGGACGTCCTGCTCCCAGCCGCCGGTGTCGACCAGCTTGAAGCGGCGCCCGGCCCACTCGGCCTCGTAGGTGACGCGGTCGCGGGTGACGCCGGGCTTGTCCTCGACGACGGCCTCGCGGCGCCCGATGATCCGGTTGACCAGGGTCGACTTGCCGACGTTCGGGCGGCCGACGACGGCGAGGACCGGGAGGGGGCCGTGACCGGCCTCCTCGATGGCGTCCTCGACGTCGTCGATGTCGAAGCCCTCTTCCGCGGCCAGCTCCATGAACTGCGCGTACTCGGCTTCGCCAAGCTCTCCGTGCTCGTCGTCGGAGATGTGGTGGTCGTTCATGAAGTCCGTTCCTCTGTACTGCGCCGGCCGCTTCGTCGCGCCGACCGCGTCGTCGATGGGCCGCCCCGGGGGCGGACCACTGCTTCAAGTCTTACCTGGGGGTGTCTGAAAAATCCTGTGCAGTGTCCGTGGTGTTCGGTGCGTGCTCTCGGTGCGCCGGGTGGAGGCTCTCGTAGCGGAGCTCCTCGGGCCTTCGCCCGGTGCGGCGAGAGTACGTGCCGGGCGCCGAGGGCGCTGTGCGGGATTATTCAGGCACCCCCTGGCGTCCGGTCAGACGCCTTGCGTATTGCAGGTGCGTCCGCAGTTCGCCCTGGATGCGGACGGTCGCCTCGTCGAGCGCCTTGCGGGTGCGGCGGCCGGAGCCGTCGCCCGCCTCGAACGGGTCGCCGAAGACGACGTCGACCCGGGAGCGCAGCGGCGGCAGGGCCTTGACCAGGCGGCCCGGCCGGTCGGCGCCGCCGAGGACGGCCACCGGGACGACCTGGGCGCCGCTGCGGACGGCGAAGTAGGCGAGGCCGGCGCGGAGCGAGGCGAAGTCGCCCTCGCCGCGGGTGCCCTCGGGGAAGATCCCGAGGACGCCGCCGGCCTTGAGGACACCGAGCGCGTCGGTGACGGCGGCCCGGTCGGTGGTGTCCCGGTCGACCTTGAGCTGGCCGATCCCCTTGAGGAAGGGGTCGAGCGGGCCGACGAAGGCTTCCTTCTTGATCAGGAAGTGCACTGGCCGCGGTGCCGTCCCCATCAGCATGGGGCCGTCGATCATGTGGCTGTGGTTGACCGCGAGGATCACCGGCCCGGCCGACGGCACCCGCCAGGCGCCGAGGACGCGGGGCCGCCACAGCCCGTACATCAGGCCGATGCCGATGCCCCGGCCGACGGCGGCGCCGCGCTCCGAGGGGAGGGTGTCGGCCGTCACCGGAGCGCTCGCTTCTCCTCGACGAGGGTGACGACGCACTCGATGACCTGCTGGAGGGTGAGGTCGCTGGTGTCGACCTCGACCGCGTCGTCCGCCTTGGCGAGCGGCGAGGTCTTGCGGCCGGAGTCGGCCGCGTCGCGCCGCAGCAGCGCCTCGCGGGTGGCCGCCAGATCGGTGGCCTCCTTGCCCTTCAGCTCGCCGCTGCGGCGGGCCGCGCGGGCCTCGGGGGAGGCGGTGAGGAAGACCTTGAGGTCGGCGTCGGGGAGGACGGTCGTGCCGATGTCGCGCCCCTCGACGAGGATGCCGCCCTCGGCCCCGGCGGCGATGGACCGCTGGAGCTCGGTGATCAGGGTGCGCACCCGGGGCACCGCGGAGACGGCGGAGACCTTGGAGGTGACCTCCTGGGTGCGGATCGGGCCGGAGACGTCGATGCCGTCGACGGTGATGGTCGGCGCCAGCGGGTCGGTGCCGGAGACGATCTCCGGCTTGGCCGCCGCGTCCGCGACCGCCTCGGCGTCGGCGGTGTCGATGCCGTTCTCCACCATCCACCAGGTGATCGCCCGGTACTGGGCCCCGGTGTCGAGGTAGCGGAGCCCCAGTGCCGTCGCGACGGCCTTGGAGGTGCTCGACTTGCCCGTACCGGAGGGACCGTCGATGGCGACGATGATGGCCGGAACGGTCCGGGGGGCGGTTTCCACGCTGTCTCCTGATACGGATGGCTGCACGATGCTCCCAGGTTACTGGGTCCCGGGCCCCCTCCCGTCCGGCGGGGCGGCGGGGGCCCGGTCACCCGGACGGGTGCGCGGCGCGCCCGTCCGGCGGGGCGAGGGCGCGGTCAGGCGCGCAGGGACCAGCCGCGCTCGGCGAGGCCGACCCGCAGGGGGCCGACCGCGGCCGGCTCCACCATGAGCTGGACCAGTCCGGCCTGCTGCCCGGTGGCGTGCTCGATGCGGACGTCCTCGATGTTGGCGCCGACCCGTCCGGCGTCGGCGAAGATCCGCGCCAGCTCGCCCGGCTGGTCGGAGATGAGGACGGCGACGGTCTCGTAGGCGCGGGGGGCCGTGCCGTGCTTGCCGGGGACCCTGATCTGCCCGGCGTTGCCGCGGCGCAGTATCCGCTCGACGCCCTCGGCGCCCGCACGGCGCTTCTCGCTGTCGCCGGACTCCAGGGCGCGCAGGGCGGCGACGGTGGCCTCCAGGTCCTCGGCGAGCGCGCCGAGCAGGTCGGCGACGGGCCCGGGGTTGGCGGAGAGGATGTCGATCCACATCCGGGGGTCGGAGGCGGCGATGCGGGTGACGTCGCGGATGCCCTGCCCGCAGAGGCGTACGGCGCTGTCCTCGGCGTGCTCCAGCCGGGCGGCGACCAGGGCGGAGACCAGGTGCGGCATGTGCGAGACGAGGGCGACGGCGCGGTCGTGGGCGTCGGCGTCCATGACGACGGGGACGCCGCGGCAGAGCGAGACCAGTTCGAGAGCGAGGTTGAGCACCTCGGTGTCGGTCTCCGGGGTGGGGGTGAGCACCCAGGGCCGCCCCTCGAAGAGGTCGGCGGTGGCGGCGAGCGGGCCCGACTGCTCGCGGCCGGACATGGGGTGGCTGCCGAGGTAGCCGGAGAGGTCCAGGCCGAGGGCGGCCAGCTCACGGCGGGGGCCGCCCTTGACGCTGGCCACGTCGAGGCAGGCGCGGGCCCGGCCGTTCCGCATGGCGTCGGCGAGGGTGGCGGCGACGTGGGCGGGCGGTACGGCGACCACCGCGAGGTCGACCGGACCGGGCGGCTCCTCGGCGCTCCCGGCACCGAGCCCGGCCGCGGTCCTGGCCTGTCCCGGGTCCGCGTCCGCGAGATACACGGCGACGCCCCGCTCGGCGAGGGTCAGCGCGATGGAGGTGCCGATCAGGCCGGTACCGATGACGAGGGCGGTTCTCACGGGGTGTCCTTGCGGGAGGGAGCGCGTGCGGAGGTCGCCGCTCAGCGTAGCCGCGCGCGGGGGCTCGCCCGCGTACCCTCCCGGCATGCGGACCGAGGAAGGCGGGGTGCCGGTGGACGGCGGCGGGCGTACGCCCTGGGAGGCGGCGGGCGGGGAACTGGTGCTGGTACGGGAGCACACGATCGTGTCGTGGGTGACGGGCTCGCGCGCCTTCGGCCTGGCCACCGAGGAGTCCGACACCGACCGGCGGGGCGTCTACGTGGCCCCCACCCCGTGGTTCTGGGGCTTCTCCCGGCCGCCGACCCATCTGGACGGGCCGGAGGAAGAACGCTTCTCCTGGGAGCTGGAGCGGTTCTGCTCCCTCGCCCTCGCCGCCAACCCGAACATCCTGGAGTGCCTCCACTCCCCCCTGGTGGAATTCGCCGACCCGCGCGGCGAGGAGCTGCTCTCCCTGCGGGACGCCTTCCTCTCCCGGGAGGTACTGCGGACCTTCTCCCGGTACGTGGCGGGCCAGCGCAGGAAGCTCGAGGCGGACGTGCGCACCCATGGCGCCCCGCGCTGGAAGCACGCCATGCACCTGCTCCGTCTCCAGCGCAGCTGCCGGGACCTGCTGCGCACCGGCCGGCTGGTGGTCGAGGTCGGCGAGGCCCGCGAGGAACTGCTGGCGGTGAGGCGCGGCGCGTGGTCCTGGGGCCGGGTCGCGGCGGTCATGGCGGAGCTGGACGGGGCCTGCGAGGAGGCCGCCCTGACCACCCCGCTGCCCGCCGCCCCCGACCGGGCCCGGGTGGAGGACTTCCTGTACCGGGTACGCCGGGACTCGGCGGCGGCGCGGGGGTGACCGGCCCCGCTCAGCCGGCCAGGCGGGCGCGGACCACCAGGTCGTGCAGGGCGGCCCGGCCCGAGGGGGCGTCGGGCAGGGCGGAGACCGCCTCTGCCTCGTCGAGCACGGTGTGCAGCCGGTCCGTCTCCGCCTCGGCCGTGGGCCGCAGGGCGGGGTCGGCGGCTCCGTGTTCGGCCGCCGCCTTGGCCGCGATCAGGCCGGGAAGCCGAGCCGGGGCCTCGGGCAGAGCACAGAGGGTGGGCAGGTGGGCCTGGATCTCTCCGGTGCGCATCAGGTGGATGCCGGTGAGCAGCGCCCGGTAGGTGTACAGCAGCGGCTTCAGCTCGCCGGTGCGTTCGTACAGCCGCCACTGGGTTCGGGCGAAGCCCCGGTAGTGGTGGGCGTGGTGGTGGGTGAGGACGCCGGGGGCCAGGGCGGTGAGCTCGGCGTGGACGGGGCCGGTGTGCACGACCAGCGGCGAGGTGAGCTGTTCCAGGACGTAGCCGTTGCGCCGCAGCAGCAGCCGGGCGAACTTGCGGAGGTCGTGGGTGACGAGGTCGCGCTCGACGCCGTCGCTGTCGTCGGCGGTGGTGCGGGTCTCCTCCGGCTCGTCGAGGCCCAGCAGGGCGGCCGCCGGGAGCAGGTGGGCGCCGCGCAGGTCGATGTCGGAATCGCGGGAGGGGAAGCCGTACAGGTGGGCGCCGGAGACCGTGGCGAAGACCAGCGGGTCCGGCTGGTCGGCGAGGAGCGGGGCGAGGTCGGTGAGCGGCAGGCCCGCCGTACGGAGCGCTTCGGGCGGGGTCACCGTCACCGGGCACCGTCCCAGAGGGCGCCCAGCGCCAGCAGTTCGTCGCGGTGTTCGACGTGGCCGGTCCAGTCGGCGGGCCAGGCGGCCGCGCCGAGGCGGGCCCCGGCGAAGGCGCCGGCGAGGCAGGCGATCGAGTCGGAGTCGCCGGTGGTGCAGGCGCCCCGGCGCAGGGCGGTCAGGGGCTCGTCGGGGAAGAGCAGGTAGCACTGGAGGGCGGTGGCGAGGGCCTCCTCGGCGATCCACCCCTCGCCGGTGGTCAGGCAGGGGTCGGTCTCGGGCGAGGGGGTGTCCAGCGCGGCCCGGAGCCGGTCGAGGGCGGCGAGGCAGTCGTCCCAGCCGCGCGCGATGAAGTGGACGGGGTCGGGGTCCTGCGCCCGCTGCCAGAGGTCACCGAGCCACTGGTGGTGGTAGCGGGTGCGCTGGTCGAGGGCGTACGAGCGGAGCAGGCCGACCAGGGCGGCGGGGTCGGCGCCGTCGGCGAGGAGGCGGACGGTGTGCGCGGTGAGGTCACTGGCGGCCAGAGCCGTGGGGTGGCCGTGGGTCAGCGCGGACTGGAACTGGGCGGCGCCGGCGCGGGTGTCGGCGGTGAGCCCGGGGACGAGGGCGACCGGGGCGACCCGCATGTTGGCCCCGCATCCCTTGGACCCGGTCTGGCTCGCCTCGGTCCAGGGCAGGCCGGGCCGCTCCAGCAGGGCGCAGGCGGTGAGGCAGGTGCGGCCGGGGGCGCGGTTGTTCTCTGGCGAGCGGTACCAGGCGGTGAACTCGGCGCGCAGCGGTCCTTCGAGGCGGGCGGCGTCGAGCGGCCCGCCGTCGAGGGTGTGGCGCAGGGCCCGGGCGACGGCCAGCGTCATCTGGGTGTCGTCGGTGATGTACGCGGGCCGGGGCAGGGCCATCTCGCGCCAGGGCCCGCACTTGGCGAGGATCGCGGGGACGTCGTTGAACTCGGTGGGGAAGCCCAGGGCGTCGCCGAGGGCGAGGCCGAGCAGGGCGCCGGTGGCCGGTCGGTTCATGAGCGGGGTCCTTCGGGGTGGGTCAGGGGCGGGTGGAGCCGGGTGGCGGGCCCGGCGCGGTAGAGGGCGGCGGGTTTGCCGCGCCCGCCGGTGAGCCGGGCCGGGCCGGGCGCGGGGACGGTGAAGCCCGGGGTGCCGAGGACCTTGCGGCGGAAGTTGGCGGGGTCGAGGGCGGTGCCCCAGACGGCCTCGTAGACCCGGCGCAGCTCGCCGAGGGTGAAGGCGGGCGGGCAGAAGGCGGTCGCGGCCGGGGTGGTCTCCAGCAGGGCGCCGACGTGGCGGCGGGCGTCGGCGAGGATGCGGTCGTGGTCGAAGGCGAGCGGCCCGGCCTCGGCGTACGGCAGCCGCAGGGCGCGGGCGGCGTCGGTGCCCGCGCGGGGTTCGGGGAGGTGGGGGACGAGGGCGGTGTGGGCGAGGGAGACGACCCGCATGCGGGGGTCGCGGTCCGGCTCGCTGTAGGCGCCGACCTCTTCGAGGCGGAAGCCGCCGGCCACCCCCGTCTCCTCGGCCAGTTCGCGCCGGGCGGCCTCGGCGGCGGACTCGCGGGGCCGCAGGAAGCCGCCGGGGAGGGCAAGGCGGCCGCGGAAGGGCTCCTCGCCGCGCTCGACGAGGACGACTTCCAGGACACCCTCGCGCACGGTGAAGACGGCGAGATCGACGGCGACCGCGAACGGCTCGTACCGGTGTTTGTCGTACGTCACGCGCCCCGCCCTTCTTTATGGTCAGAGCGACCATAAAAGACGCGGGCTCCGGAGGGAAGGCTTCCGGTTCGACCGGGCTCTCGTTCCCGGAAACGGCCGACGGCCGGCTCCCCCAGGGGGAACCGGCCGTCGAGCACCGGGCCGGCCGTGCCGGACCAGGGGCGAGCCCTAGAGCTCGACCTCCTTCATCAGCATGCCGACCTCGGTGTTGCTCAGCCGGCGCAGCCAGCCGGACTTCTGGTCGCCGAGGGTGATCGGGCCGAAGGCGACCCGCACCAGCTTGTCGACCGGGAAGCCGGCCTCGGCCAGCATCCGGCGGACGATGTGCTTGCGGCCCTCGTGCAGGGTCACCTCGACCAGGTAGTTCTTGCCGGTCTGCTCGACCACCCGGAAGTGGTCGGCGCGGGCGTACCCGTCCTCCAGCTGGATGCCGTCCTTGAGCCGCTTGCCCAGGTCGCGCGGGATGGGCCCGACGATGTGCGCCAGGTAGGTCTTCTTCACGCCGTACCGGGGGTGGGTCAGGCGGTGCGCCAGCTCGCCGTGGTTGGTGAGGAGGATGACGCCCTCGGTCTCGGTGTCGAGCCGCCCCACGTGGAAGAGGCGGGTCTCCCGGTTGGTGACGTAGTCGCCGAGGCACTGCCGGCCGTCGGGGTCCTCCATGGTGGAGACGACACCGGCGGGCTTGTTGAGCGAGAAGAACTGGTACGACTGCGTGGCGACGGTGAGGCCGTCGACCTTGATCTCGTCGTTCTCCGGGTCGACCCGGAGCCCCTGCTCCAGCACGATCTCGCCGTTGACCTCGACGCGGGCGTCCTCGATCAGCTCCTCGCAGGCACGGCGCGAGCCGTAACCGGCGCGGGCCAGCACCTTCTGCAGGCGCTCGCCCTCGTTGCCCGGGGCGGCCTGGCGGGGCGGGGTCTTCTTCTCGTTGTACCGGTCGCGGTTGCGCTCCTCGGCCCGGGCGTCGTACTCGCGGGAGCGCGCCGGAGCGGTGCGGTTCCGCCCGCGCTGCTGCTGCCCCTGCTTCGGACCGCCCTTGGCGCCGCCGCGCGCCGTGTCGCCGCGGCCCTTGCGGGCGCCGCCGCCCTCGCCGCCGGAACCGCCGACGTCGTAGCGGCGCTCCTCGGGGCGGGGGCGGCCCGGACGCTTCTGCTGGTTGCCGCCGCGCCCGCTGCCCGCTCCCTTCTGGTTGCCTCGTCCGCTGTTCCTGCCGCTGCTTGTCATCAGAGTTCCGTCAGTCGTTCCGTCGTCGTCATGGCGCCTTCGCCCGGTTCCGGAGCGTCCGGATCGAACGAGGGCAGTGCTTCCTGCGTCTCGGCCTCGATGGCGTCCGCCTCGGGGAGGAAGGGCGCCAGCTCGGGGAGCTCGTCCAGACCGCGCAGGCCCATCCGCTCCAGGAAGTAGGTGGTCGTGGTGTACAGGATCGCACCTGTTTCGGGTTCCGCGCCCGCCTCCTCGACCAGACCGCGCTGGAGGAGGGTGCGCATGACCCCGTCGCAGTTCACGCCGCGGACCGCGGAGACCCGTGAACGGCTCACCGGCTGACGGTAGGCGACGACCGCCAGTGTCTCCAAGGCGGCCTGGGTCAGCCGGGCCTGCTGCCCGTCGAGCGCGTACGCCTCGACCGCCGCCGCGTACCGGGGCCGCGTGTAGAACCGCCAGCCGCCCGCCACCATCCGCAGCTCGAAACCGCGCCCCTGGCGGGTGTACTCCTCGGCCAGCTCCTCCAGTGCCGCGGCGACCGCCCGCCGGTTGCGGCCGGTGACCTTGGCCAGGTGGTCGACGGTGGCCGGCTCGTCCACCACCATCAGCACCGCCTCCAGGGCGGGCTTCAGCTCCAGTGCGGCGGCGTCGCCCGGCCGCGCCGGGTGCTCCTCGCTCACGCGTCCTCCTCGTTCGGTGCGGCGGGCGGCTCGGGCGGGCGGTCGAACTCGTCGGTGACGCGCGGCGCCGCCTCGCCGCCCCCGCTCCAGGAGACCAGCAGCTCGCCCAGCGGCTCCTCCTGGTCGAGCGTGACGGCCTTCTCCCGGTACAGCTCCAGCAGGGCCAGGAAGCGGGCCACCACGGTCAGCGTCCCGTCGGCGTCGGCGACCAGCTCGGCGAAGCTGGCCCGGCCCGCCGCCCGCAGCCGGTCCACCACCACCTCGGCCTGCTCCTGCACGGAGACGAGCGGGGCGTGGATGTGCTCGACGTAGACCTGCGGTTCGGGGCGCGGCTGCATCGCCTTGACCGCCAGCTCCGCGAAGCCCCCGGGGCCGATCCTGATGACCACCTCCGGCAGCAGCGCGGCGTGGTGCGGCTCAAGACCGACGGTACGCGGGTACCGGTGCGCCTCCTCGGCCAGCCGCTCCTCGAAGATCTCGGCGATCCGCTTGTACGCGCGGTACTGGAGCAGCCGGGCGAAGAGCAGGTCGCGGGCCTCCAGGAGGGCGAGGTCCTGCTCGTCCTCGACCTCGGCGGCGGGCAGCAGCCGGGCCGCCTTGAGGTCGAGCAGGGTGGCCGCGACCACCAGGAACTCGGTGGTCTGGTCGAGGTCCCAGTCGGCGCCCATCGCCCGGATGTGGGCCATGAAGTCGTCGGTGACCCGGGACAGGGCGACCTCGGTGACGTCCAGCTTGTGCTTGGAGATGAGCTGGAGCAGCAGGTCGAAGGGGCCCTCGAAGTTGGCCAGCCGCACGGTGAACCGCCCGCCGGACGGCTCGGCCTCGGCCGGCGCCGGGGGCTCCGGTACGGCCATCGGTTCCGGCTCCGCGACGGGCGCCGCCACCGCTACGGGCGCCGCCTCGGCCGGGGCGCCCCCGCGCCCCGCCTCCGGCCCGGCCCCGCGCGGCCCGAGGGGGCGGCGGGAGCGGGGCGGTGGGGGCGCGGCGTCAGGGGTGGGCGGCATGGTGGTCCAGGAGGGCGGCAGGGTGCGGGCGGGGTCCCGCACGCGCGGGCAGGCTACCCGCAGGGGCCGCCGGGACAGCTCCGGCCGCGCCGGGCGGCGGCGGGGGCAGGTGGTGCGGGCGGCCGGTCGCGGTCCGGTCAGCGGCCGCGCAGGCGGCGGACGAGGATGCTGGCCTCGCCGCGGGCCTCCAGGTCGGCGAGGACCACGGCGACGGCCTCGCGGACGATCCGCCCGCGGTCGACGGCGAGTCCGTGCTCGCCGCGCAGCACCAGCCGGGCGTGCTCCAGGTCCATCAGTTCCTCGGCGGAGACGTAGACGGTGATCTTCTCGTCGTGCCGTTCGCGGCCGCTGGGCCTGCGGGCGGCGTTCCGTCCGCCGCGCCGCCGCTGGGGCGCGGGCTGCGCGGCCGGCTGGCCCTCCTGGGGCGGGGTGCGGCGGCCGGGGACCGGGGCGTCGTCCTCGGGGCTGCGGGCCCGGTGCTCGCGCTCCCGGGGCGTTCCGGCCGGGGGCGCGGAGGCGCTGTGCTCGGCCGGCTCGTCACCGCGGCCGGTGGTTCCGGTCTCCTCGCCGGCCGGGTCGCTCTCCCCCGCCGGAGAGGGCACCCGGGGCTCGCCCTGGCGGCGGGGAGTGGACGCCTGGAGTGCCGTGCCCCCCGTGGTGCGGAACAGTTCGTCGGCCCCCGGCAGACTCACTCGGCGTGACACCGGGCGAGCACCTCCCTGGCGAGCTGGCGGTAGGCGGCGGCACCGACCGAGTTGGAGGCGTAGGTGGTGATGGGCTCACCGGCGACCGTGGTCTCCGGGAAGCGGACGGTCCGGCCGATCACCGTGTGGTACACGTTGTCGTCGAACGCCTCCACGACGCGGGCGAGGACCTCGCGGCTGTGGACGGTGCGCGAGTCGTACATCGTGGCGAGGATGCCGTCGAGCTCCAGCTCCGGGTTGAGCCGCTCCTGGACCTTCTCGATGGTCTCGGTGAGCAGGGCCACACCGCGCAGCGCGAAGAACTCGCACTCCAGCGGCACGATCACCTTGTGCGCGGCGGTCAGCGCGTTCACCGTGAGCAGGCCGAGCGAGGGCTGGCAGTCGATGACGATGTAGTCGTAGTCGGCGAGCAGCGGCTTCAGCGCCCGCTGCAGCGTCGACTCGCGCGCGACCTCGGAGACCAGCTGGACCTCGGCGGCCGACAGGTCGATGTTGCTGGGCAGCAGGTCCATGTTGGGGACCGCGGTCTTCAGCAGCACCTCGTCGGCGGCCATCCCCCGCTCCATGAGCAGGTTGTAGACGGTGAGGTCCAGCTCCATCGGGTTGACCCCGAGGCCGACCGAGAGGGCGCCCTGCGGGTCGAAGTCGACCAGCAGGACCCGGCGTCCGTACTCCGCGAGCGCGGCGCCGAGGTTGATGGTCGACGTGGTCTTGCCGACGCCGCCCTTCTGGTTGCACATCGCGATGATCTTCGCGGGGCCGTGGTCGTTCAGCGGCCCGGGGATGGGGAAGTACGGCAGCGGGCGCCCGGTCGGGCCGATGCGCTCACGGCGCTGGCGGGCGGCGTCCGGGGCGAGCGTGGCCGCGTACTCGGGATCGGGCTCGTATTCGGCGTCCGGGTCGTAGAAGTGGCCCTCGGGCAGTTCTGCGTCCGCGGCGAAGCGGGACGCTTCGCCGCCGCTCCGGTCGCCGGCCATGGCGTTCACGTGATGGCCATCCATGCTCTGGTGTGCTGTCTGCGTCGTCTGGGGGGCCTGCCGGGCCGCGAAGGTGCGGACAGCTATGGAGCCGACAGCCTCCGGCCCCGTGGGGTCCGAGCCCCTCGTAGGCATTCCTGGCCGGGCACCCCTGGGAGTAAATGTCGACTCATTCACAAGTCGTCTTACCTCCTTGGTGACCAGGAAACTTCTAGATAGGTCAGCGTGGCACCATGCCGACGGTTGGCGACTCTATGGCGTGTCACCGCTTCGCAGCAACACAATCCACCGGACCCGGCCGGATGTGTCGGCAACCGAACACCTCGCTGTCAAGGGCGCGCACGCGTCGCACAGGGGGCGAGCGGGACATTTCCCCGGGTGGGCGAATCGGGTAAAGGGTTACGTTCGCCGCGAGTTGACCCGGCATCCGGCGCACCCGGAGTGGTGTCGCACCACGCCCGCGGCCGGACCCTGTCCACAAGGTCCGGCCGCGGGCGTGAGATTGACGACGCGTATTGACGGGCGCGCGCCGGTGCGATCAGCCGAGGAGCGCCGAGAGTTCGGTGTGCTCCAGGCCGTGCGCCTCGGCCACCTCGCGGTAGACGACCTTGCCGTCATGGGTGTTGAGCCCCTTGGCCAGGGCGGCGTCGCGGCGCAGCGCCTCGACCCAGCCGCGGTCGGCCAGCTCCAGGATGTACGGGAGCGTGGCGTTGGTCAGCGCGTGGGTGGAGGTGTTCGGGACGGCGCCGGGCATGTTGGCGACGCAGTAGAAGACCGAGTTGTGGACCTGGAAGGTCGGCTCGGCGTGGGTGGTCGGGTGCGAGTCCTCGAAGCAGCCGCCCTGGTCGATGGCGATGTCGACAAGGACACTTCCGGGCTTCATCCGGGAGACCAGCTCGTTGGTGACGAGCTTGGGGGCCTTGGCGCCGGGGATGAGGACGGCGCCGATGACGAGATCGGCCTCCAGGCAGGCGCGCTCCAGCTCGAAGGAGTTGGAGACGACGGTCTGCACCTTGGTGCCGAAGACCTTGTCGGCCTCCTTGAGCTTGTTGATGTCCCGGTCCAGGAGCGTCACGTGGAAGCCCATGCCGACCGCGATCTGGGTGGCGTTCCAGCCGGAGACACCGCCGCCGATGACGACGGCCTTGCCCGCGGCGACACCCGGGACACCGCCCGGCAGGACACCGCGGCCGCCCGCGGCGCGCATCAGGTGGTAGGCGCCGACCTGGGGGGCGAGCCGGCCCGCGACCTCGGACATCGGGGCGAGCAGCGGCAGCCGGCGGTCGGCGGTCTCGACCGTCTCGTAGGCGATGGCCGTGGTGCCCGAGGCGATCAGGGCGTCGGTGCAGGGGCGCGAGGCGGCCAGGTGGAGGTAGGTGAAGAGGGTCTGGTCCTTGCGGAGCCGGTGGTACTCCTCCTCGATCGGCTCCTTGACCTTGAGCAGCAGGTCGGCGATGGCCCAGACCTCGTCGGCGGTGGGCAGGATCGCGCCGCCCGCCGCCACGTACTCGGCGTCGGTGATCGACGAGCCGAGGCCGGCGCCCTGCTGGACGTAGACCTCGTGGCCGTGGCGGACCAGCTCGTGCACTCCGGCCGGCGTGATGGCCACCCGGAACTCGTTGTTCTTGACTTCGCTGGGGATGCCGACCTTCATCGTCGATCACGGTCCTTGACTGTGGCGGGGACAGGAGGGTGGATTCCCGGCCGCACCAGGGCGTACCTGGGCGCACCGGAGCTCACCGCGGATCAACGCGGCCCAGCCAGTCTAATTAAGGATTTCTCGCTGTCCAGCCTTGGAAGCCACCTACTTTTTCGCGAAGCGCTACGGATTTCGCAGGTGAACGGCTCCGGCGCCCTGGGCCGCCCGCTCTCCGGGGGCCTCCCGGGCCTCCTCCGTCGCCGGCGGCTCCCGGGTGGCGTCGGCCACACCGGGCTCCCCCGGGACGACCGGCTCCCCGGGCGCCAGGGACCCGGCGGGCGCTGTGGCCTGCCCGTCCTCCGGCTCCGCCCCGTCCTCGTCAGGACCGGCCGGGGCCAGCAGCTGTTCGGCGGCGGTGCGGTGCAGCCTGGCCGCCGCCGGGTCGCCGAGCCGCTCCAGGGTGTCGGCCAGGCGCAGCCGCAGCGCCGCCAGCAGGCGGTCGTCGCCCGCCTCGCGCGCCCACTGGACCGCCTCCTGGCAGGTGCGCAGCGACTCCTGGGGGCGCCCGGCGTACTCCTGGACCCGGGCCTGCTCGCTCAACGCCCGTGCGCGGCCCGCCACATCGCCGCACCGGCGGTACGCGGCGACCGCCGCCCGCCACTGCCGCAGCGCCTCGCCGTACCGCCCGGCGTAGGTGTGGACGGTGCCGAGCCGGCCGTAGACGCGGGCGGCGTCGGCGTGCTCGCCGCGGGCCAGCCGCTCGGTGAGGGCGCGGCCGTACCAGTCGGCGGCGCGCGGCCAGTCCTCCAGGGACTGGTAGGACCCGGCCACGGACTCCATGGCGCGCCCGGCGGCCACCGCGTCGTGGGCGGCGCGGGCGGCGTCCAGCGCCGCCCGGTAGCGGGCCAGCGCCTGGCGGGTGCGGCCGGTGGAGGCGTCGAGGTCGGCGAGGTTGAGCAGGGCCGCCGCCTTCTCGCGGGGCAGCCGGCGGCGCTCGGCCACGTCCAGCACCAGGCCGTGCACCGGGTACAGGTCGGGGGCCGCCCCGGCCGCGCCCCGGTGGGCGATCATCGCCCGGACGATCGCGGCGAGCAGCCGGCGTGCCAGGGTGTCCAGCTCCCCGTCGGCGACGGCCAGACGCGCCGAGGCGAGCAGCGCGCCGCGCGAGCGCTCCAGCCAGGCCGCGGCCGCCTCGGCGGTGTCGAAACGGAGAGCGCGCGGCAGGGCGGCGAGCGCCACCCGGGCGGGGCTGCCCTCGGGGTCGGTGACGGCGCGGCAGGAGTGCAGCAGCCGCACGGTGCGCTCCAGCATCCGGGCGCGGGCGAGCTGGAGTTCGGCCGGCCGCTCGTGGTCGTCGGCGAGGTCGCGCAGGACCGGCTGGAGGCAGGAGGGCACGGTCCAGCGCGGCTCCTCGCCCGGCTCCAGGCCCGGTTCGGGGCGCAGGAAGCCGAGGCCGGCCAGTTCGCCCAGGGTGGTGCGGACCACCGGGAGCGAGGCGCCGGCCAGCGCGGAGGCGGTGTGCGCGTCGACCTGGCCGGCCGGGGCGAAGGAGAGCAGGCGCAGGGTGCGGGCGGCGGCCGCGGGCAGCGCGTCGTGGCTCAGCCGGGCCATCCGGGGCAGTTCGCCGGGGCCGCCCGGGCCGTCGGCGGGCGCCTGCTCCAGCCGGTGGGCGAGGTCGGCCACCGAGGTCTTGGGGTGGGCCGCGAGGTACCCCCCGGCCAGCACCAGGGCGGCGGGCTGCGCCCCGCACCGCTCGATCAGGCAGTCGGCGGCGCGCGGGTCGACGGTGAGCCGGACCTCGCCCGCCCGGCTCTCCAGCAGGGCGTGGGCGTCGGGGACGTCGAGGCCGCCGAGGGCACAGGGGCGGACCCCGGTGAGGCCGGTGAGCGGGCCCCGGGAGACGGCGACGAAGAGCAGGTGGGCGGCGCCCTCGCCCTCGGGCATCAGGGGATCGACCTGTTCCGCGGAGGCGGCGTCGTCGAGCAGGACGAGCAGGCGGCGGCCGGCGAGTTCCTGGCGCAGGGCGTGGGTGAGGTCGTCGTCGCTCGCGCCGGGGACGGTACGGGCGCCGAGGCCGTCCAGCAGCAGCCGGGCGGCCTCGCCCTCGGTCAGGGCGGTGCCGTCGACGGCGGTGAGGCGGGCCCGCAGGACGCCGTCCGGGTAGCGGTCGGCGAGGGACGCGGCGAGGTGCCCGGCCAGCGCGGTGCGGCCGGAGCCGGGGGCGCCCGCGATGAGCAGGAACCGGGGGCGCGGGGCGCCGCGTCCGGCGATGGTGTCGAGGCCGGCCCGGTCGATCTCGGCGCGCAGCTCCCTCAGCTCTCTGCCGCGGCCGAAGAAGGCTGGGCGGGGCGCGCCGGACGCGGGGCTCGCGCCCGGCCCCCGGGCGCCGGACGCGGGGCTCGCGCCCGGCGCCCGGGGGCCGCTGGTGCTGGTGCCGACGACCTGATCCGTCACGGGCCACACTCCCGTTCGCTGCGCACACGTGCCCTGCCGGGGACCTGACGGGGCGTCGTCGAGCCTAGTTCACGCTCCGCAGTCACCCGGTGCGAGCGTGGCGGGATTGTCGCCCGATCGGATCAGCGGATCGTCGGACCGGTCCGGGACCGGCTCCGCCACGCCGGGTGGCGGAGCCGGGAGCTCAGACCGTGAAGGGCCGGGCGGGCCACTCGGCCTCGGCGGGGCGCAGGGCGTCCAGGCCGCCCTCGGTGGCCCGGGCGGCGGTCAGCGCGAAGGCGCCCAGCACCAGGCAGCTGTTGTGCAGCTCGCCCGCGAGGGCGCCCCGGACCAGGTCGGACAGGGCGACGGTGGCCAGCTCCATGTCGGCCTCCTCGTCCGAGGCCGCGTACTTCTCGCCGCCCGCCGGGGAGAGCTGGCGGGCGAGGAAGATCCGTACCGCCTCGTCGCAGCCGCCGGGCGTCGGGTAGAAGTCGGTGAGCACCCGCCAGTCCCCGGCCTTCAGGTACGCCTCCTCGTACAGCTCGCGCTGGGCGGCGTGGAGGGGGTTCTCGCCGGGGACGTCGAGGAGTCCCGCGGGGATCTCCCAGAGCTTCTGCCGTACCGCGTGGCGGTACTGGCGCAGGACCACGACCCGGTCCTCCTCGTCCAGGGCGAGGATGGCGACCGAGCCGGGGTGGACCTGGTAGTCGCGGCCGACGACCGTGCCGTCCGGCATCCGTACGGTGTCGGTGCGCATGGAGGTCTTGGCGCCGCGGAACGGGGTGACGCTCTCGACGACCGGCCAGTGCTCGGCGGTGTCGGTGAGGCGCCCGTCGCGGGGCGGCGCGGTGCTGTCGGTGCCGGTGGGGAGGGAGGAGGTGCCCATGTGCCGTGTTCCGTTCGCGCGTCGTCCGGTCGGTCGGCGCGGTGGTGCGGCAGCGCGCCGGGGCACGGACCGCGTCGGTCCGTGCCCCGGCAACGTTAGCGCTCCCCCGCGGCGCGCCTACGCCTGCTCCGCAGCGCCCACCTTTCGGGCGACGGCGGCCTTGACCAGCCCGGCGAAGAGCGGGTGCGGCCGGGTCGGGCGGGAGCGCAGCTCCGGGTGGGCCTGGGTGGCGACCAGGTAGGGGTGGACCTCGCGCGGGTACTCGACGTACTCGACGAGCTTGCCGTCCGGGGAGAGGCCGGAGAACTGGAGCTGGGCCTTCTTCTCCAGCTCCGCGCGGTAGGCGTTGTTCACCTCGTAGCGGTGGCGGTGGCGCTCCTCGACGTACTCCTTGCCGTCGTACGCCTCGCGGACCAGGGAGCCCTCGGCGAGCTTCGCCGGGTACATGCCGAGCCGCATGGTGCCGCCCATGTCGCCCTCGCCGGCGACGATGTCGAGCTGCTCGGCCATGGTGGAGACGACCGGGTGGGCGGTGGCGGGGTCGAACTCGGTGGAGTTGGCGTCGGTGATGCCGGCCAGGTTCCGGGCGGCCTCGATGACGATGCACTGGAGGCCCAGGCAGAGGCCGAGCAGCGGGATGCCCTGCTCGCGGGCGTAGGCGATGGCGCCGACCTTGCCGTTGACGCCGCGGTCGCCGAAACCGCCGGGGATGCAGATGGCGTCGGCGTCACCGAGGTGCTCGCGGGCGCCGGCCTCGGTGCGGCAGTCGTCGGAGGTGACCCACTTGACCTTGACGCGGGCCCGGTTGGCGAAGCCGCCGGCGCGCAGCGCCTCGGTCACCGAGAGGTAGGCGTCGGGAAGGTCGATGTACTTGCCGACCAGGGCGACGGTGACCTCGTGGTCGGGGTTGTGGACGCGGTCCAGCAGGTCGTCCCAGGTGGACCAGTCCACGTCGCGGAAGGGCAGGTCGAGCTTGCGGACGACGTAGGCGTCCAGGCCCTCGGTGTGCAGCACCTTCGGGATGTCGTAGATCGACTTGGCGTCGACGCACGCCACCACGGCGTTGTCGTCGACGTCGCACATGAGGGAGACCTTGCGCTTGATCGAGGCCGGGACCTCGCGGTCGGCGCGGAGCACGATCGCGTCGGGCTGGATGCCGATGTTGCGCAGGGCGGCGACCGAGTGCTGGGTCGGCTTGGTCTTCAGCTCGCCGGAGGGGCCGATGTAGGGCAGCAGCGAGATGTGCACGACGAAGACGTTGTCGCGGCCGACCTCGTGGCGGACCTGGCGGACGGTCTCCAGGAAGGGCAGCGACTCGATGTCGCCGACGGTGCCGCCGACCTCGGTGATGACCACGTCGACGTCGTCGGTGGCCATCCGCCGGATGCGGTGCTTGATCTCGTTGGTGATGTGCGGGATGACCTGCACGGTGTCGCCCAGGTACTCGCCGCGCCGCTCCTTGGCGATGACGGTGGAGTAGACCTGGCCGGTGGTGACGTTGGCCGAGCCGTCGAGGTCGACGTCGAGGAACCGCTCGTAGTGGCCGATGTCCAGGTCGGTCTCGGCGCCGTCGTTGGTGACGAAGACCTCGCCGTGCTGGAACGGGTTCATCGTTCCGGGGTCGACGTTCAGGTAGGGGTCGAGCTTCTGCATCGTGACCCGCAGACCCCGCGCCTTGAGCAGCGCACCCAGGCTGGAGGCGGTCAGGCCCTTGCCAAGCGAGGAGGCGACACCCCCGGTGACGAAGATGTGCTTGGTCGTCGAGGATGTCGAGGATCGAGTTGGCATGGCCAAGAGGGGGCTCCCGTGGTCGCGAGTCGAACGTGCTTCAGGCGTCGGGTCCGCGGGGGTTACCCGGGTGCCGTCGCTGCGGTTGCGGGGGTCTCGGATCGTCCGGAGATGCCCACCGTCTCCACGGGCTACCAGCGTAACAGCGACCGGGGGAGACTTCTTCCGGCCACCCTTGGTCACCTTCCGCGACCGTGGGTGAGGCGTTCCGGAGGGCTCGACTCCACCTACGGACGGTGACGGGCAGCCGTCCGGGAACGACTTCCTACCGGTCCTGACGATGGGGGCGCGCACACGGGGCAAGCCGGGTTACCGTCGTCGGAACGGCTCATTCCTCGATCACTCGTACGGAGTTCCCGGGTTGTCCCGTCCGGCGGGCGGATCTTGGGTGTGCGTCGTATCCTGCTCGGACATTCGCCGCCGAGCAGAGTCGGGCGCGTGGCGCCCCACAAGGGTGGTGGCGGGCCGACAGGGTGGGACGGCACACGGTATGACCAGGTCCGTCGCCCGCTGAAGACAGCTCGGCACCAGCCCTTTTGACCGCAGATCAAGCGTCCCCGCCGAGGGGGCGACATGGCCGTTCGACTGGAGATGCACGTGGCCGGGCGCATCGAGGACTACGCACTCATCGGAGACATGCAGACCGCCGCCCTGGTCTGCCGGGACGGCACAGTCGACTGGCTGTGCCTGCCCCGCTTCGACTCCCCGGCGATCTTCGCCGGGCTGCTCGGCACCGAGGAGCACGGCTTCTGGAGACTGGGCCCCGCCCACTCCGACGAGGAGGAGCCCCCCACCGCCGTACGGCGCCGCTATCGCGGAGACTCCCTGGTCCTGGAGTCGGAGTGGGAGACAACGCGCGGTTCCGTCCGCGTGACCGATTTCATGCCCCCGCGCGACGGCGCCCCGCAGTTGGTGCGCATCGTGGAGGGGCTCAGCGGCCGCGTCGAGATGCGGTCGGCCCTGCGCATGCGCTTCTCGTACGGCCGGGTCGTGCCGTGGGTGCACCGGGTCGGTGAGCGCCTGGTGGCGGTCGCGGGGCCGGACTCCGTGTGGTTCGACTCCACCGCCGAGACGCACGGCGAGGACCTGACGACCTACTCCGACTTCACCGTCTCCCCCGGTGAGCGGGTCGCCTTCACCATCTCCTGGGAGCCCTCGCACCACAGCCCGCCGGCCGTCCCGGAGCCCGAGGTGGCGCTGGCCAACACCGAGGAGTTCTGGCGCGACTGGGTCGCCCAGTGCACCTACCACGGGCCGTACCGCGAGGCGGTGATCCGCTCCCTGATCACCCTGAAGGCGCTCACGTACGCCCCGACCGGCGGCATCGTCGCCGCGCCGACCACCTCGCTCCCCGAGGACATCGGCGGCGTCCGCAACTGGGACTACCGCTTCACCTGGCTGCGCGACGCGGCCATCACCCTCTCCTCGCTGCTGCGCACCGGTTACCGCGACGAGGCCCGCGCCTGGCGCGAGTGGCTGCTGCGCGCGGTCGCCGGCGACCCGGAGAACCTCCAGATCATGTACGGCATCGCGGGCGAGCGGGAGCTCGGCGAGTCGGAACTGGACTGGCTGCCCGGCTACGAGGACTCGCGCCCGGTCCGGGTCGGCAACGGCGCCGCCGACCAGCTCCAGCTGGACGTCTACGGCGAGGTCACCGAGGCCCTGCACCTGGCCCACATGACGGGGCTGGCCCGCAACGACTACGCCTCGCTGCTCCAGCTCAAGCTGATCCGCTATCTGGAGACGCACTGGCAGGAGCCGGACGAGGGCATCTGGGAGGTGCGCGGCCCGCGCCGCCACTTCGTCCACTCCAAGGTGATGGCCTGGGTCGCCGTCGACCGCACCATCCGCCTCATCGAGGCGGGCGACGCCGACGGCCCGCTGGAGCAGTGGCGCGAGCTGCGCGACGACATCCACCGGGACGTCTGCGAGAAGGGGTACGACCCCGAGCGGAACACCTTCACCCAGTCCTACGGCTCCCAGGAGCTGGACGCCTCCCTGCTGCTGATCCCGCAGGTCGGCTTCCTTCCGCCGGACGACAAGCGGGTCATCGGCACCATCGAGGCCATCCAGCGCGAGCTGTCCACCCCGGACGGCTTCGTGCTGCGCTACCCGACCAGCGCGGGCGAGGACCCGAGCCTGGACGGGCTGGCCGGCGAGGAGGGCGCCTTCCTGGCCTGCTCCTTCTGGCTCGCCGACGACCTGGCGATGATCGGCCGGGTGGACGAGGCCCGCAAGCTCTTCGAGAAGCTCCTCGGCCTCCGCAACGACCTCGGCCTCCTCGCCGAGGAGTGGGACCCGATCCGCCAGCGCCAGGTGGGCAACTTCCCGCAGGCCTTCTCCCACGTCCCCCTCATCGACACCGCCCTGCGCCTGACGGCCTCGGGCGCGTACGGGGGCTGACCCGGACCCTGCTCCGGCCCGCCGCCCCGGCCGTACCTCTCGTGGTGCGACCGGGGCGGTGGCAGGTCCGGGGCTACCGCGCGGCCGGGTCGCGCAGCCAGCGCCCCAGCACGGCGAAGTCGGCGGCGATGAGGCCGGTGACCGGGTCGACACGGTGCAGCGGAGCCGGGCCCCGGTGGTGGCGGGCGACCCAGGCCCGGTCCAGGCCGGTGATCACCTCGTTGGCGTCGGCCGTCCAGGCCGTGGCCCCGTACGGGGAGCAGGGCAGCGCCAGCAGCCGGGGGCCGTGCGCCCGGTCGGCCTCGGCCGGCGGCGGGTTGCCGGCGTGCTGCCAGGCGGCCCACTCCTCCAGGTCTGCGGGAGGGCGGGTCCGGCCGTAGGGGAGAAGGGTGCCGTCGACATCCAGGAACAGGAGCGCCAGCGGGAGCGCTGCGGAGGCGGACACGGGCGGAGCGTACGGGGGCGGCGGGAGCCGGAGGAGGGGTTTCGGGGGGGTGAGCGGCCCCCGGACGCCTCACGGGCCGTTCCCCAGGTACACCTGCGGGTGAATCCGGCATGGGCGTGAGCCCGTCGATGTGCCCGGCGTGCACCCGGCGCCCTCGATCTGACGGGTCCGCAGGCCCGCCCCGCGTGTGGCGCACGTCACTCCGCCGTGCGACGGAAGCCGTCCGGCGCGCTGACTCCCCTCCCCGGAGCCGGAGTCGCGGGCCGCCGGAGTGCCGTCCGGGGAGGGGCGGGGCCGCGTTCCGGCCCGGCGGGCAGTAGCGTCCGCGTTCATGGAGAACCAGGGCGGAATCACCGTGCGCCGAGCGCTGGAACTGCCGGGGCTGCGCGGCGGCCTCCCCGAGGTGCTGACCGGCGAGGACCAGCTCGACCGGCCGGTGCGGTGGGTGCACGCCGGTGAGGCGCCGAACCTGCCCGCGCTCCTCAAGGGCGGCGAACTGCTGCTCACCACCGGCCTCGGCATCGGGGCCCGCCCCGCCGACCAGCGGGCCTTCGTCCGCAGACTGGCCGAGCGGGGCATCGCCGCCCTCGTGGTCGAACTGGGGCCCCGGTTCCCGCAGCTGCCCGCCGCCCTGGTCGACACCGCCCGGGCGGCCGGGCTGCCGCTGATCCAGCTCCACCGCGAGGTGCCCTTCGTGACCGTGACCGAGCAGGTGCACACGGAGCTGGTCAACAGCCACTACGCCCTGCTCCGGCAGGTCGAGGAGGTCGACCGGCGCTGCACCCGCGCCCTCCTGGACGGCGGCGGCGTCCCGCGGGTGCTGCGCACCCTCGCCGAGTTCGCCGCCGAGCCGGTCTTCCTGGAGACCGCCGACGGCCGCCTCCTCTACACGGCGGCCCCGCCCGGCGACGACCGACCGGACCCGCTCCAGGTCTGGGAAGGGCTGCGGTCCGGCCGGACCGCCGACCGGGACCGGACCCCGTCGGGCGCGGTCGTGGTGGACGTACCGGGAGGGTCGACGGCGCCGGGGACCACCGGCTCGGTCCGTGCCCGGCTCGTCCTCCTGCCGGTGTCCGGCCGGCTGCTGCCGGTCCACCGGCTCGCCGCCGAGCGGGCCTCCGGCATCCTCGCGGTCGTCCTCATGCAGGCCCGGCAGGAGGAGGAACTGGCCGCCCGGGGGCGCGGGGACTTCCTCCACGACCTGGCCGAGGGCCGGATCGCGCCCGAGGACGCGCCCGCCCAGGCCCGGGTCCTGGGGTTCCGGCCGGGCGAGGGGCCGATGCTGCCGGTCGTGATGCGGCTCGCCGACCCCCCGGAGGGGCTCACTCCGGGCGGCGGCTGGGCGGCCCTGGTCCGGGCCGTCGCCGAGGAACTCGCCGCCGTGGGCGTGCCCGCGCTGCTCGGCGTACGTCCCGTCGAGGGGCGGGTTCCGGTCCTGGCAGGGCTGCGCACCGAGGCCGAACGCACCGCCGTGGCGGGCCGCGTCGCCGCCGCGCTGCGGGCCGGGCTGGAGCGGACGGGCCTCGCCGCCTCCCCGGCCGAGGGCGCGGCGGGGCGCCTGGGCCCGGTCGTGGTGGTGGGCGGGGCGGGTGGCTGGGCCGCCGCGGCGGCCGGGCTGCGGCACGCGGCGCAGACGGCGACGGCGGCGCAGGGGCTGCCGGACCAGCCCTGGTACGACGCGCGGCGGCTCGACATCGACCTGCTGCTGTGGCGGCTGCGCGACCACCCCGACCTCGGGGCCTTCGTGGACCGCGCCCTCGGCCCGCTCCTCGACCACGACCGCCGGGCGAAGCCGCCGCTCCTGCCGACCCTCACCGCCTACCTGGCGCACGCGGGCCGCAAGGCGGAGACCGCCCGCGAACTCCACCTCAACCGCCAGACCCTCTACAACCGCCTGGCCCGCATCGCCGAACTCCTCGGCACCGACCTCGACGACCCGCACACCGTCCTCGCCCTCAGCCTCGCCCTGCGCGCCCGCCGCCACGTGGGGTGAGGCGGCGCGAGGCGAAGGTTCACGGACCCTGCTCCCACGTCCCGGCCGCCTTCATCCGCGCGAAAGCGGTCGGGCCTGCGGAAGGCCGGCGGAGGAACGCCGCGATCTCCCGAGCGCGCCCCTGCGGGCTCCGGTCACCGCTGTCGACCACGACGTCGTCGTCACCGTGGGCGTGGACACGTGAGGGTGCGGGGCGATCGCCCGGCCGGCTCGGCAGAGGAGGACCGTCCGCCGCCATCCCGGCGACCGCCCGCTGAAACCCCCTCCACGGACGCCTGGGTACGCCCTCCAACCGGTCCGGCCCCATCGCGGGCGGCCGACCTCATGGCGTAAAACACGTCGGCCGACATGACGAACCACGGGGCGTCGAGGAGGCGGACCAGCTCCCCGGCGATGCTCGACTTCCCGGCACTCGACGTGCCGTTTCAGGAAGACGATGCGCCCCCGGGCCTCCCCCGGACCGGGCTCAGAGGCCGGCACCCGGGGAGGTCAGTTCGTCGTAGACGCTCAGCACCTGGGCGACCATGGCGTCCTCGGTCGGCCAGCTCGCCGCCTGCCGCAGGCCGCGCCGGGCCAGCGCGCGCCGCGCGGGGGCGTCGTCGAGCAGCCGGAGCACGGTCGCGGCGAGGGCGACGGGGTCGCCGTACGGCACCAGCGCCGCCCCGTCGCCGACCAGTTCGGGGATGCCGCCGACCCGGCTGGCGACCAGCGGCACCCCGGCCGCCAGGGCCTGCTGCGCCAGGACCGAGCGCGCCTCCCAGCGGCTCGGCAGCACCGCGAGGTCGGCGGCGGCGATCAACTCGGCGGCGTCCTCCCGCCTGCCGAGGAGGCGTACGGGCAACTCCTCCGCCCAGATCCGCGCCTGGAGGCCGCTCCGCTCGGGCCCCTCCCCCGCGACCACCAGGAGCGGCGGCGTCTCGGCCCGGGCCCACTCCCGCGCGGCGTCGAGGAGGGTGCCGTACCCCCGGTGCCGCTCCAGGGAGCCGACGGCCACGAGCAGGGGCCGGCCCACGGCGCCCAGTTCGGCCCGCGTCTTGTTCCGCCGCGCCTCCGCGTCGGCCGGGGCCGCGCCCGGGCCGGCCGGTGGTGCGGGGAACGCGGTGGGCGCGTAACGGGCGTCGCGCGCCCCTCGCCGGCGCGCCCTCAGCACCAGGTCCGAAGAGGGCGCCAGCACCACGGAGGCGGCCCTGGCCACGCGTTTCTCCAGCAACCGAAGAAGCGGGGCCCGGGCCCCCTCGGCGTACGCCCGCGTGTGCCAGGTGACGACCAGCGGGGTCCGCAGCCCGCCGAGGGCGAGAGCGGCGCGCATACCGGCGTGCAGCCCGTGCGCGTGCACCAGGTCCGCGTCGGCGCACGCCCCGCGCAACGAGGCCAGCGCCGCGGGGTCGCTGCTGCGCGCGACGGGGATGTGGTGGGCGCCGGCGGCCCCGAAGTCCTGGAGCCGGTCGACGGCGGGCGGCGCGCACACCGCCACCCGCACGCCGCGCGCCGTCAGCCCCGCCGCGAGCGAACGCACCTGCGCGCTACTGCCCGCACTGCCCCCGCCGAGCACCTGAACGGTGCGCAGCGGCTGCTGTCCGAGGGCTGACGACTGGCTGCTCACGTGGCCGGTACTCCCGCTTCGGCGGATGGGGGACGCGTGCGGTCCTGGCGTCCCACACCCCGTCAAGAATGCCAGCCCGTACGGGTGTTCCGGCACCGGAAACCGGACGGCGCCCGTCCGGACAGCGCGGTGACGCGAGCATGCCGTACCGAGATCACCCGCACGGGGGAACGCCCAGCGCATCCACCGAGGTCCCGGCCAGGGTCCCGGGGAGAGCCCCGACGAGGCTCAGCAGCTCTCGCCGGCCTTGACCGCGGAGAACGTCACCTTCGTGTCCACCGGACACGTACCGGGACCGGGCTCCTGCGAGCACACCGTCCACCGTCCAGTTCCGGTCCATCACCTGGAGCCGCCCGAGTCCCGACGCGTCCTGGTCGTCCAGCAGGAAGAAGCCCGCCGCCTGCGCATGGTCCTGGGCGAACTGCAAGTTCTCCCCCACCATGCCCGGCAGCTCCCCGTCCTCCTTCTCCTCCTGCGGCTGTCCCTCGACCTCCTCGACGGCCTTCTCCGCCCCCTTGTCCTCCTGAGCCTCGCCGGGGGCGTCCTCGGCAGGCTCCTCCTCCTCCGCCGAGGGCGACGCCACCGCCTCCGGCCCGGCGACCGGCGCCTTCTCCTCCTCGCCGACGACCGCCCCGAGCACACCGAGGCCCACGAGCACCGCCAGCGCGATCCCCGCTCCCTTGCCGAACGTGATCTTCTTCTTCACGATCCCCCCTGGGACACCTGCTGCGGCTCATCGCGTACCGCATGGCACGAACAACCGCGCATTCGCAGGAAAACCCCGAACCCCTGTCACCCCCACCGCTTGACCATCACCCGCTCCCTGCTCACCCCGTCCCCCAACAGCTCCCCCAGCTCCCCCGAGGCGACGAACCCGTGCCGCAGGTACAAGGCGACCGCCGCCTCGTTCCCCGGCACGACAGCCAGCTTCAGCGCCCGCGCTCCCGCCCGCCGGGCCCACGCCTCGACCGCCCCCGTCAGCAGATCCCCCACGCCCTGCCCCCGCACCCGAGGGCTGACCCACACCGACCTCAGCTCGTACCTGCCGTCCGCTCCGGGCATCCCGGCGGCCATGCCGACGGAGGAGCCGTCCCGCACGGCGACGAGGTTGTGGGCGCCCGGCATCGTCAGACGGGCCCGCCACCGGTCCTCCCCGCCGTGGTACCAGTCCGCCAGGCGCGCCTTGAAGGCCTGCGGGGCCTCGCTCAGCGCGGCCAGCCGGGTCTGCCGCCACACCGGCCAGTCGTCCTCCGACGCGAGAACCCGCAGCTCCACCATGGACCGAGTCTGGCCCGGCGCCCCGCCTGCGGTCCAGCACGGCGAAGGGCCCGGACCTCCCCGTGGGAGGTCCGGGCCCTCACGAACCGGTACGACGCGAACGACGCGGCCCAGGGCCTACAGCCGGTCCTCGCCGTGCGCCGCCGCCAGCAGTTCCTCCGCGTGCGCCCGCGCCGACTCCGAGTCCTCCTGACCGGCCAGCATCCGGGAGAGTTCCCGGACCCGCTCCTCGCCCTCCAGCACCTTGACGCCGCTGCGGGTGACCGAGCCGTCGTTGGTCTTCTCCACCAGCAGCTGCCGGTCGGCGAAGGCCGCGACCTGCGGCAGGTGGGTGACGACCACGACCTGCGCCGACCGGGCGAGCCGGGCGAGCCTGCGCCCCACCTCGACCGCCGCCTTGCCGCCGACCCCGGCGTCGACCTCGTCGAAGAGGTAGGTGGGCACCGGGTCCGACCCGGCGAAGACCACCTCGACCGCGAGCATCACCCGGGACAGCTCACCGCCGGAGGCGCCCTTGGCGATGGGCCTCGGCGGGGCGCCCGGGTGCGGGGCGAGCAGCAGCTCGACCTCGTCCACGCCGGTCGGGCCGTAGGCCAGGAAGCGGCCGTCCACCTCGATGCCGTCGCCGTCCGGGGCCACCTCGGTGTCCCGGATGTCGAAGCTGACCCGGGCGTGCGGCATGGCGAGGGAGGCCAGTTCGGTGGTGACGTCCTCGGCGAACCGCTGGGCGGAGTCGCGGCGGGCCTGGGTCAGCCGCTGGGCCAGCGCGCCCAGTTCGGCCCGGACCGCGTCGCGCTCGGCGGTCAGCTCGGTGATCCGGTCGTCGTCGTTGTCCAGCTCGGCGAGGCGGGCGGCGCTCTGCTCGGCCCAGGCCAGTACGGCGTCGATGTCCTCGCCGTACTTCCTGGTCAGCTGGGTGAGCGCGGCCCGGCGCTCCTCGACGGCGGCGAGGCGGAGCGGGTCGGCGTCCAGGTCGTCGGCGTACCCGGCCAGTTCCCCGGCGACATCACCGAGGAGGATCGCCACCTCGCCGAGCCGGTCGGCCAGGGCCGCGAGCCGCGGATCGTGGGCCCGTACCGCCTCCAGAGCCCGCTGCGCCCCCGAGACGAGGGTGGTCGCGTCGGCACTCTCCAGGTCCTCAGGGTTGCCGGCCAGGGCGGTGTGCCCGGTGGCCGCGGCGGCGGCCAGGGCTTCGGCGTGGCCCAGCCGCTCGGCCTCGGCGGCCAGTTCGGCGTCCTCGCCGGGGAGCGGCTCCACCGCGGAGATCTCCTCCAGGCCGAACCGCAGCAGGTCCGCCTCCTGGGCCCGTTCCCGGGCCCGCGTGGTGATCTCGTCCAGCTCGGCGACGACCGTCCGCAGCCGCCGGTACGCCTCGCCGTAGGCGGCCAGCGACACGGAGACCGCCTCGCCCGCGTACCGGTCCAGCGCCTGGCGCTGACGCCCCGGCTTCAGCAGGCCCTGCTGGTCGGTCTGGCCGTGCACCGCCACCAGCTCGTCGGCGAGTTCGGCGAGCAGCCCGACCGGCACCGACCGCCCGCCGAGGTGGGCGCGCGAACGCCCCTCGGCGGAGACGGTTCGGCTGATCAGCAACGCGCCGTCGTCCAGCTCGGCACCCGCCTCCTCGGCGCGCGTGAGCACCGGAGCGTCCGGGGGCAGCGCGAGCCGCCCCTCGACCACCGCGGACTTGGCGCCGATGCGGACGAGGGCCGCGTCGGCGCGTCCTCCCAGCAGCAGCCCCAGACTCGTGACGACCATGGTCTTGCCCGCGCCGGTCTCGCCGGTCACGGCGGTGAACCCGGGCGACAACTCGACGACGGCGTCGTCGATGACCCCGAGCGACCGTATCCGCATCTCCTCCAACACGCTCACGACCATACGAGGTTTCCGCGGCCCCGTGCGACGCCGCCCCCGCCCGCGCGCCTCCCGGGCCGCCCCCGAAGGCTCCGCGAGCGACCCCCGAGGAGGCACGGACTCAGCGCGGCGCGCCCCGCCAGCCGGACACCGGAAGAGCGAACTTCGCCACCAACCGGTCGGTGAACGAGGCGTGGTGCAGCCTGGCCAGCCGCACCGGGACCGCCCCGCGCCGGACCTCGACCCGGGCGCCGGGCGGCAGCTCCACCGTGCGGCGGCCGTCGCACCACAGCACGCCGTGCGGGGTGTTGTGCTGCACCTCGACGGCGAGCACCGATTCGGGTGACGTCACGAGCGGCTTGGCGAACAGGGCGTGGGCGCTGATCGGCACCATCAGCAGCGCCTCCACCTCCGGCCACACCACGGGCCCGCCGGCCGAGAAGGCGTACGCCGTCGAACCGGTGGGGGTGGCGCAGACGATGCCGTCGCAGCCGAAGCCGGTGACGGGACGGCCGTCGATCTCCAGGACCACTTCGAGGATGCGCTCGGGCGACACCTTCTGGACGGCGGCCTCGTTCAGCGCCCAGTCGGTGTGGACGACGCTGCCGTTGTTGTGCACGGCCACATCGATCGTCATCCGCTCCTCCACCTCGTAGGAACGGCTCACCACCCGGTCGACCACGCGGTCGAGGTCGTCCCGCTCGGCCTCGGCGAGGAAGCCGACCCGGCCGAGGTTGACGCCGAGCATGGGCACCCCGGAGGCGCGGGCGAACTCGGCGCCGCGCAGCAGGGTCCCGTCCCCGCCGAGCACGATCAGCAGCTCGCAGCCGTCCAGCGCCGCGGGCGTCGCCTCGTCGATGAGCTTCACCTCGGGCGGCAGCGGCAGGTCGGCCGCCTCCGCGCGCAGCACACGCACGCCCAGACCGGACCGGAGCAGGCCCTGGACCACCAGCTCGGCGCTGCGGATGGCCGCCGGGCGGCCGGTGTGCGCGAGGAGGAAGACCGTGCGTTCCTCCCCGGCCCCCGGCCCGCCCGGCCCGGCCGGCTCTTCGGCGCCCCCTCTTCCCGCCGTGTCCTCCTCGGTCACCTCGGCCCCTCCCTCACTGCGCGGTCGACATCTGCCGGATCGAGCGCGGGCGCCCCGGCCCGCAGCCACAGAAAGTACTCGACGTTCCCGGACGGACCGGGCAACGGGCTGGCGGTCACGCCGAGCACCCCGAGCCCGAGCTCGGCGGCGTGCCCGGCGACGGTACGCACCGCCTCCGCCCGCAACTGGGTGCTGCGCACGACGCCACCACTGCCCAGCCGCTCCCTACCCACCTCGAACTGCGGCTTCACCATCAGCACGAGATCGGCGTCGGGACGGGTGCAGGCGACGAGGGCCGGCAGGACGAGGCCGAGCGGGATGAACGACAGATCCCCGACGACCAGGTCGACCGGCTCCCCGTCGATGGCGTCCAGGGTCAGCTCGCGCACGTTGGTGCGGTCCTTGACCACCACCCGGTCGTCGCTCTGCAAGGACCAGGCCAGCTGCCCGTACCCCACGTCCACGGCCACCACCTGCGCGGCGCCCGCCCGCAGCAGCACATCGGTGAACCCACCGGTGGACGCCCCCGCGTCCAGCGCCCGGCGCCCCCGCACGGCGAGGCCACGGGGCACGAACGCCTCCAGGGCGCCGGCCAGCTTGTGCCCGCCCCGGGACACGTAGTCGGGGTCCTGCTCGTCGGCGGCGACCACGACCGCCGCCGAGGTCGCGACCTGGGTGGCGGGCTTCGTCGCGGTGGCACCCCCGACGGTCACCCGCCCGGCAGCGATCAGCTGGCTGGCGTGCTCACGGGAACGCGCGAGTTTACGGCGCACCAGCTCGGCGTCGAGGCGGCGACGGGCCACTCCTGCCACGGTCGGTTCAGCTCCTGAGGTCGTACGGAATCAGTGGGCGCGGCCCGCGGGGCCGTCAGGCCGGGCGGGCGGGGGCGCCGAGGGCCCCGGGGGTGCGTCGAGCGCGTCCAGCGCCGCCCGCAGTCCCTGGTGTACATCCTCGTACACGGTGAGGTGACCGTCGGTCGCGAGGTGGTCCACGTCGCCCAGCCGCCCCAGCGCCGCGTCCACCTGCGGCTCCCCGGTCTCCTCCCGCACCAGCCCCAGCGGCGCGGGCCCGCCCGGCGCTGGCACCGCGTCCGCGGGCGCGCCGGGGGTCTCGCCGGGCGGGCCGGCTTCCTGTCCGGCGAGGCCGCCGGCGTGCGGTGGCCCGTACTCGTCCGTGCCGTCGTCCATGCCCCGACGCTACCGCGTCACCCTGCGGTAACGTCAGCGCCGATGGCAACGACGCAAGAGTGCCGTGCGGCACTGGACAGGCTCTCCGAGCAGCTGGCGGCCGCCCCTCGCGAGGTCCGCTCCGCCGCGGCCCTCGACCGCTCGGTGAGCTGCCACCTCAAGGACCTCGACGTCACGTTCGCGGGCCGGCTCCGCTCCGGCGGCATCGAGGTGACCGACACCCTGGCCGGACCCCACCCGGGCCCCGGCCGCTCCGACACCCATCGGCAGAAGGCGGCCATCCGGCTGACCATGACCAGCGACGACCTGGTCGCCCTGGTCGCCGGCGAACTGAACTTCGCCCACGCCTGGGCCACCCGCCGCCTCACCCTCGACGCCAGCTTCCGCGACCTTCTGACCCTCCGCAAACTCCTCTGACCTCCCGGACGAGGCGGCACGGCTCCCGCCCCGGCCCGCGGGCCCTCACCACCCGAGCCGCGCCAGCGCCTTTCCCGTGTCCCGCTCGAAGCGCCCGGCCCCCGCCGCACTCCAGGCAGCCCCGCAGAGCGCCCTCAGCCCGTCCAGAGGTTCCCCGTCCCCCTCGACGAGGAGTTCGCCACCTGCGACCCGCGCGTGCACGCCGCCGCACCGGAATCCCGCGCCGTCCGCCTCCACGACCGGCTGCCCGGTCAGCAGTCCCCGCAGATCCGCGTCGACGTACGTCGGCCGGTGCTCCGGCGGGGCCGCGAGCAACTCGGCCGGGCCGGTGACCCCGGTCAGCACCAGCAGCGAGTCCACGCCTCCGTTGAAGGCGCCCTCGATGTCCGTGTCCAGCCGGTCACCCACGACCAGCGGCCGGTCCGCGCCCGTCCGCAGCACCGTCTCGCGGTGCATGGGCGGCAACGGCTTGCCCGCCACCTGCGGGGTGGCACCGGTCGCGATCCTCACCACCTCGACGGCGGCCCCGTTACCCGGGGCGATGCCCCGCCCGCTGGGGATGGTCAGGTCGGTGTTCGAGGCGAACCACGGCACACCCCGCGCCACGGCGTACGCGGCCTCCGCCAACCGCCCCCACGGCATTCCCGGGCCCCCGTACCCCTGCGCGACCGCCGCCGGCTCGTCGTCCGCCGACTCGACCGGCACCAGCCCGCGCTCGCGCAGGGCGACCCGCAGCCCCTCCCCGCCGACGACCAGGACCCGGGCGCCCCGCGGTACCTGCTCGGCGATGAGGCGCGCCACCGCCTGCGCGGAGTTGATGACCTCCCCGGCCTCGGTCGGGATGCCGAGGTCGCTGAGGTGCTGGGCGACCGTCTCCGGAGTGCGGAGGGCGTTGTTGGTCACGTAGGCGAGCTTCATCCCGGTCTCCCTGGCCGCCGCCAGGGAGACGACAGCGTGGGCGATGGCGTCGCCGCCCGCGTACACCACCCCGTCGAGGTCCAGGAGGGCCGTGTCGTACTGCTCGCTCAGGGGCCGTGCGGCACCCAGTGGTGCTGTACGGGGGGTGTCGCTCATCGCGCGTGTGCTCCTTCGTCCTCGGTTCCCCCCGATCATCGCGCATGCCGACGAGGCGCATAACATGCACCAATGACCACTGCCGGGCCCACCCCCCACGGACTGCACCTGGAACCGTTCCAGGGCACCCGCTACCGCCTGGACCGGGTGGACAGCCTCGCAGCGGTGACCTCACCCCCGTACGACGTCGTGGTCCGCCCGGACGGTCTCCTCCACCTCGAGTCGGCCGACCCCCACAACATCGTCCGGCTGATCCTTCCGCAGGGCGACACCCGCGAGGGCGCCGACCGTCGCGCCGCCGACACGCTCGCGGCATGGCTGGCCTCGGGCATCCTCACCCAGGACGACAAGCCCGCCCTGTACGTCTACGAGCAGCGCAAGGGCGAACTCCTCCAGCGGGGTGTCATCGGCAGCCTCCTCCTGTCGCCTCCGGCGGAGGGAGTCGTCCTTCCGCACGAGGACGTCATGCCGCACATCGTCGAGGAACGCGCGGCACTCCTCCGGGCTACCGCCGCCAACCTGGAGCCCTTGCTGCTGAGTTACCGGAGCGAGCCCGGCTCCAGCGGTACCGGAGACGTCATCGACCGGACCGTCCAGCTTCCCCCTCTCCTCACGACGACCACGGAGGACGGCTTCTGCCATCGCCTGTGGTCGGTCACGGACCCCATGGAGATCGCCGCCGTCCAGGTGGACCTGGGTGGGCACCAGGCACTGATCGCCGACGGCCACCACCGCTGGGCGACCTCACTGCGTATTCGTGCGGAGCACCCGTCCCCCAGCCCGTGGGACTACGGACTGGTCCTGCTGGTCGACACCGCACGCCACCCTCTTCAGGTGCGCGCCATCCACCGCCTTCTGCATCACCTCTCTCCTGCGTCCGCGCTCTCGGCGCTCGCCGGCTCCTTCCGCGTCCGCCGTGTCGAGGGCTCCTTGGCGGCGGCCATGGAGGCCCTCTCGACGGCGTCGGCCGAGGGCACCGCGTTCGTCGTCGCCGGGGACGGCTTCCATCTGATCGACCGGCCGGACCCTGACCTCCTCGACCGGACCGTGCCCGGCGACCGACCGGAGCTCTGGCGCACCCTCGACGCGACCGTGCTGCATTCCACGCTCATCGACCACCTGTGGCAGATCCCGGACTCGTCCCAGCACATCGCCTACATCCACGACACCGAAGCCGCCGTCGAGCAGGCGGAACGCAACGGGGGGACAGCGGTGCTGATGCATCCGGTGCAGGAGGAAGTGGTCCGCGACCTGGCCAGGCAGGGCGTGATGATGCCTCGCAAGTCCACTTCCTTCGGCCCGAAACCCGCCACAGGTCTCGTCTTCCGCACCCTCCTTCCTTAGCCGTAGACCCGACCTCTCACCGACGGTGCGCATCCTTCCCGTCACAGACTGTGTATATGCCGAACGGGCGGGACTCCTTCCGGAGTTCCCGCCCGTCCGACTTTTCCTTCGATCTTTCCCGTCCGGGATCAGCCCTGGTCAGAGCCGTTCTCGCGCGATTCGCCGGCCTCGGCCGGGCCGGAGGACTCGCCCGTCTCCACGTCCGTGCTCTCGGCTTCGGCACGGGGCGCCTTGTCACCGTCGGTGTCCGTGTCGGAGTCGGAGTCGGAGTCAGCGGTGCCGAGCTCGGCGGCGGCGATGCTCTCCGTCCCCTCGGCCTCGTCGGCCTCCTCGGAGTCGTCGAGCGCGTCCACGAACTCCACGCCGTCCAGTTCCGCGAGGCGGTCGGAGGCATCCGTGGCGCCGTCCTTGTCGGACTCGGCGGCCTTGGCGAACCACTCGCGCGCCTCTTCCTCACGGCCGGCGGCGAGCAGAGCGTCCGCGTACGCGTACCGCAGTCGGGCCGTCCACGGCTGCACCGAGTTGGAGGCCAGCTCAGGACTCTGGAGCGTCACGATCGCGGCGTCCAGCTGGTCCATGTCCCGCCGGGCGCCGGCGGCGACCAGGCGCATCTCGACCTGGCCCGCCTTGTCGAGGCGGCGCACCTCGGGCTCGCCGGCCATCGCCAGCGCCCGCTCGGGGCGGCCCATGCCGCGCTCGCAGTCGGCCATGACCGGCCACAGGTCGGCGCTGCCCGTCATACGGCGGGCCGCACGGAACTCGGCAAGTGCCTCGGAGTACTTCTGGTTGGCGTACGCGGCGAACCCAGCGGCCTCCCGCACGGCAGCGACACGCGACGCGAGCCGCAGGGCGATCCGGGAGTAGGCGTACGCCTCCTCGGGCTCCTCGTCGATGAGGCGCGCGACCATCACGAGGTTGCGGGCGACATCGTCGGCGAGGGTCTTCGGCAGGCTCAGCAGTTCCTGCCGCACGTCCTTGTCGATCTCTTCGCCCGTGACGTCCTCGGGAATCGGCAGCCGCTTGATCGGCTCACGCTCACGGTCGTCGTCGCGGCCACGGTAGCCACCGCTGCGGTCGTCGCGACCCCGGTATCCGCCACGGTTGTCCCGGTCGTCGCGCCGGAAGCCGGGGCGCCCACCGTCACGGTCGCCGCGTCCCTGGTACCCGCCGCCACGCCGGTCGCCGCCGCGGTCGTCGCGCCGGAAGCCCCCACGGTCGCCGTCCCGGCGGTCGTCCCGACGGAACCCGCCACGGTCGTCGCCACGTCGGTCGCCGCCGCGGTCGTCACGGCGGAAACCACCGCGCTCGCCACGGTCACGGTCGTCCCTGCGGAAGCCGGGGCGGTCACCGCCACGGTCATCGCGGCGGAACCCACCGCGCTCGCCGTCGCGTCGGTCGTCGCGGCGGAAGGCCGGGCGGTCACCGCCTCGGTCGTCACGGCGGAATCCACCGCGCTCGCCACGGTCACGGTCGTCCCGGCGCGGGCCGTCGTTACGGTCATCCCGCCGGAACGGAGGACGCCCACCACGGTCATCCCGGTCATCACGGCGGAACCCACCACGGTCCTGGCCCCGGTCGTCGCGACGGAAGCCACCGCGATCGTCACGACGGTCGTCCCTGCGGAACCCGCCACGATCGCCACCGCGGTCATCACGGCGGTCGTTGTCACGCCGGAAACCGCCCCGGTCGCCGCCACGGTCATCACGACGGAAGCCACCGCGATCGTCGCCATGTCGGTCGTCGCGACGGAACCCGCCTCGGTCACCGTCCCGGCGGTCGTCACGTCGGTCATCGCGGCGGAACCCACCACGGTCGTCACGCCGGTCGTCGCGGCGGAAGGCCGGGCGGTCACCGCCTCGGTCGTCACGGCGGAAACCACCGCGCTCGCCACGGTCACGGTCGTCCCGGCGCGGGGCGTCGTTACGGTCATCCCGCCGGAACGGAGGACGCCCACCACGGTCGTCGCGTCGGTCGTCGCGACGGAACCCACCACGGTCGCCACCGCGGTCATCGCGGCGGTCATTGTCACGCCGGAATCCCCCGCGGTCGTCGCCACGTCGGTCGTCACGGCGGAATCCGCCACGGTCGCCGTCTCGGCGGTCGTCGCGGCGGTCGTTGTCGCGCCGGAAACCGCCTCGGTCCCCGCCACGGTCGTCACGCCTGCCCGAGCCGGCGCGGTCGTTGTCGCGACGCGGCCCGCCGCGGTAACCGCCCCGGTCGCCGCCTCCTTGCCGACGCTGGTCGCGCTCCGGCCGGTCGTCGGAAGAGTTGGTGGACATCCGTGACTCCTGTCTTCGGTACCGCAAGTCATTCTCGCGCAACCAGTGTTCTGGCGCGCTTCGGGAAAACAAAAAAGGACCTGTGGTCCCCAGCATGAACGCTGGGGACCACAGGTCCTCAAAGATTGTTCGGCGGCGTCCTACTCTCCCACAGGGTCCCCCCTGCAGTACCATCGGCGCTGTAAGGCTTAGCTTCCGGGTTCGGAATGTAACCGGGCGTTTCCCTCACGCTATGACCACCGAAACCCTTTCAGATTCCTCGCCGAGGCGAGGAACGAACAGGGCAGCGAACAAGCACACTATTCAATTGAGTAGTGCAGCTGTTCAGCCGGCACAACTGTTCGTTACCTGAGAACAAACACAGTGGACGCGAGCAACTGAGGACAAGCCCTCGGCCTATTAGTACCGGTCAACTCCACCCCTTACAGGGCTTCCATATCCGGCCTATCAACCCAGTCGTCTACTGGGAGCCTTACCCTCTCAAGGAGGTGGGAATACTCATCTCGAAGCAGGCTTCCCGCTTAGATGCTTTCAGCGGTTATCCCTCCCGAACGTAGCCAACCAGCCATGCCCTTGGCAGAACAACTGGCACACCAGAGGTTCGTCCGTCCCGGTCCTCTCGTACTAGGGACAGCCCTTCTCAATATTCCTACGCGCACAGCGGATAGGGACCGAACTGTCTCACGACGTTCTAAACCCAGCTCGCGTACCGCTTTAATGGGCGAACAGCCCAACCCTTGGGACCGACTCCAGCCCCAGGATGCGACGAGCCGACATCGAGGTGCCAAACCATCCCGTCGATATGGACTCTTGGGGAAGATCAGCCTGTTATCCCCGGGGTACCTTTTATCCGTTGAGCGACGGCGCTTCCACAAGCCACCGCCGGATCACTAGTCCCGACTTTCGTCCCTGCTCGACCCGTCGGTCTCACAGTCAAGCTCCCTTGTGCACTTACACTCAACACCTGATTACCAACCAGGCTGAGGGAACCTTTGGGCGCCTCCGTTACTCTTTAGGAGGCAACCGCCCCAGTTAAACTACCCATCAGACACTGTCCCTGATCCGGATCACGGACCCAGGTTAGACATCCAGCACGACCAGAGTGGTATTTCAACGACGACTCCACACACACTGGCGTGCATGCTTCACAGTCTCCCACCTATCCTACACAAGCCGAACCGAACACCAATATCAAACTGTAGTAAAGGTCCCGGGGTCTTTCCGTCCTGCTGCGCGAAACGAGCATCTTTACTCGTAATGCAATTTCACCGGGCCTATGGTTGAGACAGTCGAGAAGTCGTTACGCCATTCGTGCAGGTCGGAACTTACCCGACAAGGAATTTCGCTACCTTAGGATGGTTATAGTTACCACCGCCGTTTACTGGCGCTTAAGTTCTCAGCTTCGCCACACCGAAATGTGACTAACCGGTCCCCTTAACGTTCCAGCACCGGGCAGGCGTCAGTCCGTATACATCGCCTTACGGCTTCGCACGGACCTGTGTTTTTAGTAAACAGTCGCTTCTCGCTGGTCTCTGCGGCCACACCCAGCTCACCGAGTAGATCGGATCACCAGACATGGCCCCCCTTCTCCCGAAGTTACGGGGGCATTTTGCCGAGTTCCTTAACCATAGTTCACCCGAACGCCTCGGTATTCTCTACCTGACCACCTGAGTCGGTTTAGGGTACGGGCCGCCATGAAACTCGCTAGAGGCTTTTCTCGACAGCATAGGATCATCCACTTCACCACAATCGGCTCGGCATCAGGTCTCAGACTATTGCCAGGCGGATTTACCTACCTGACGTCCTACACCCTTACCCCGGGACAACCACCGCCCGGGATGGACTACCTTCCTGCGTCACCCCATCACTCACCTACTACCAGCTCGGGCCACCGGCTCCACCACTTTCCATTCCCCGAAGGGTCCGGAACGGCTTCACGGGCTTAGCATCACTGGATTCAATGTTTGACGCTTCACAGCGGGTACCGGAATATCAACCGGTTATCCATCGACTACGCCTGTCGGCCTCGCCTTAGGTCCCGACTTACCCTGGGCAGATCAGCTTGACCCAGGAACCCTTAGTCAATCGGCGCACACGTTTCTCACGTGTGAATCGCTACTCATGCCTGCATTCTCACTCGTGAACCGTCCACAACTCGCTTCCACGGCTGCTTCACCCGGCACACGACGCTCCCCTACCCATCACAGCCTCTGTTGGGAGTATTGCTGCAATGACACGACTTCGGCGGTACGCTTGAGCCCCGCTACATTGTCGGCGCGGAATCACTAGACCAGTGAGCTATTACGCACTCTTTCAAGGGTGGCTGCTTCTAAGCCAACCTCCTGGTTGTCTCTGCGACTCCACATCCTTTCCCACTTAGCGTACGCTTAGGGGCCTTAGTCGATGCTCTGGGCTGTTTCCCTCTCGACCATGGAGCTTATCCCCCACAGTCTCACTGCCGCGCTCTCACTTACCGGCATTCGGAGTTTGGCTAAGGTCAGTAACCCGGTAGGGCCCATCGCCTATCCAGTGCTCTACCTCCGGCAAGAAACACACGACGCTGCACCTAAATGCATTTCGGGGAGAACCAGCTATCACGGAGTTTGATTGGCCTTTCACCCCTAACCACAGGTCATCCCCCAGGTTTTCAACCCTGGTGGGTTCGGTCCTCCACGACCTCTTACAGCCGCTTCAACCTGCCCATGGCTAGATCACTCCGCTTCGGGTCTAGAGCGTGCAACTCAAACGCCCTCTTCGGACTCGCTTTCGCTACGGCTTCCCCACACGGGTTAACCTCGCTACACACCGCTAACTCGCAGGCTCATTCTTCAAAAGGCACGCAGTCACGACGCACCGAGCAAGCTCGATGCGCGACGCTCCCACGGCTTGTAGGCACACGGTTTCAGGTACTATTTCACTCCGCTCCCGCGGTACTTTTCACCATTCCCTCACGGTACTATCCGCTATCGGTCACCAGGGAATATTTAGGCTTAGCGGGTGGTCCCGCCAGATTCACACGGGATTTCTCGGGCCCCGTGCTACTTGGGTGTCTCTCAAACGAGCCGCTGATGTTTCGACTACGGGGGTCTTACCCTCTACGCCGGACCTTTCGCATGTCCTTCGCCTACATCAACGGTTTCTGACTCGTCCCACGGACAGACCGTAGAAGAGAGATCCCACAACCCCGCATGCGCAACCCCTGCCGGGTATCACACACATACGGTTTGGCCTCATCCAGTTTCGCTCGCCACTACTCCCGGAATCACGGTTGTTTTCTCTTCCTGCGGGTACTGAGATGTTTCACTTCCCCGCGTTCCCTCCACACTGCCTATGAGTTCAGCAGCGGGTGACAGCCCATGACGACTGCCGGGTTTCCCCATTCGGAAACCCCCGGATCAAAGCCTGGTTGACGACTCCCCGGGGACTATCGTGGCCTCCCACGTCCTTCATCGGTTCCTGGT
>NZ_CP110079.1:2325000-5590000 GCF_025957665.1 Streptomyces sp. BI87 | reverse complement strand
GGCCACTCCTGTGCGGGGGCCGGTCCGGACCTGGTCGGCGGGGACCGGGCGGCCGGTCAGGATGCGGAGCGGTGACGAGGGCGGGCCGCAGGCGTCGGCGCCGTCCAGGGACCGGTCGATGTCGAGGGCCGTGGCGAGGCGGGCGGGGCCCTTGGCCAGTTCACGGTCGTGCCGGGCCGCCGGGCGGCGCGGGCGGGCCAGTTCGGCGCCGCGCACCACCTCCCCCGCGCGGAGCAGTACGGCTCCGGGATCGCCTTCCTGGCCGCAGACCAGGTTGACGCAGTGCCACATCCCGTAGGTGAAGTAGACGTAGACGTGGCCCGGCGGGCCGAACATGACGTCGTTGCGGGCGGTGCGGCCGCGGTAGGCGTGCGAGCCCGGGTCGGTGGGGCCCGCGTACGCCTCCACCTCGGTGAGGCGGAGTTCGACGGGGCCGGCCTCGGTGGTGCGGACGAGGAGCCGGCCGAGGAGTTCGGGGGCCACCTCCTGTACGGGCCGGTCGAAGAAGGACCTGTTGAGGGGCGTACGGTCAAGGGCCGCGATCATGGCAACCGAGCGTAGTCCAGACGGTTCCCGCGGGCCGTGTGCCGTGCGGGCGGCGGCCGTTCGGGGTGCGTACGGAACCGGGCGGGCGCGGATCGCGTTCTGTCCGGCAGGAGAAGACGACACCACAGGCGGGGCCTGGGGGAGGAGCACGACATGGCTTTCAAGCGGCTGCTGGCGAGTCTGGGCGCGGGGGGCGCCTCCGTGGAGACGGTGCTGACGGAGGTGAACGTCGTACCGGGCGGTGTCGTCCAGGGCGAGGTGCACATCCAGGGCGGCTCCGTCGACCAGCGGATCGAGGGGCTCTCCGTGGGGCTCCAGGCCCGTGTCGAGGTGGAGAGCGGGGACCAGGAGTACAAGCGGGACATCGAGTTCACCAAGATGCGGCTGGGCGGTGAGTTCCAGCTGGAGGCCGAGGCGATGCACACGGTGCCGTTCGGGCTGGAGATCCCGTGGGAGACGCCGATCACCGTCTTCTCCGGGCACCAGCTGCCCGGGATGAACATCGGCGTGACCACGGAACTGGCCATCGCCCGTGCGGTGGACTCCGGCGACCTCGACCCGGTGAACGTGCACCCGCTGCCGGCGCAGCAGGCGATCATCGACGCCTTCGGCCAGCTCGGGTTCCGTTTCAAGCACGCCGACATGGAGCAGGGGCACATCAGGGGGACGCGTCAGCGGCTCCCCTTCTACCAGGAGATCGAGTTCTACCCGCCGGCCCAGTACCGCGGGCTGAACCAGGTGGAGCTCAGCTTCGTCGCCGACGACCGCGCCATGGACGTCGTCCTGGAGATGGACAAGAAGGGCGGGCTCTTCAGCGAGGGCAGCGACACCTTCCGCTCCTTCCAGGTGGGCCTGCACGACTTCCAGAACACCGACTGGGCGGGATACCTCAACCAGTGGCTGTCGGAGGTCGGAAGCCGGCGCAACTGGTTCTAGGCTCGGCGGCGGCAGAGAGAACGACAGCCGTACTTGGAGGTACGCACGTGAGTGACCCGAGGCCCCCGCTCCCCCATGACTTCCTGCCCGAGGTCGCGTCGTTCACGGTGGTGAGCGACGAGGTGAAGCCCGGCGCGACGCTGGACGACGCGCAGGTGCAGGCGGTCGGGAACCGTTCGCCGCAGCTGCGCTGGGAGGGCTTCCCGGCCGGGACCAAGAGTTTCGCCGTGACCTGCTTCGACCCGGACGCGCCGACCGGCAGCGGGTTCTGGCACTGGGTGCTCTTCGACATCCCGGCCTCGGTGACCGAGCTGCCCGCGGGCGCCGGGTCGCCCGGTTCCGCCGGGCTGCCCGAGGGTGCCGTGCACGCGCGGAACGACTACGGCACCCGGGAGTTCGTCGGCGCCGCGCCACCGCCCGGGGACGGCTCGCACCGCTACGTCTTCACCGTGTACGCGGTCGACACCGAGCACCTGGACGCCGACGCGGACTCCTCACCGGCGGTGGTCGGCTTCAACCTGCGGTTCCACACGCTGGGCCGCGCCCAGCTCGTCGGTGAGTACGAGGTGCCCGCCGAGGGCTGAGCCGTCCGCCCCGCTCCGCGTCCGCGCGGAGGTGTTTTCCCGATTGCTGCCCGCCCGTGGTCTGAATGTGGCCACGGGCGGGCAGCTTTCTTGCGTCGGGTGGCCGCCGTGCCCACGGCCGCCCGGTGCGCCGGCCTCGATATTGCGTTGTCCGCCGCGCCGCGCCCGGCCAGAGTTGTAGCGGTCCGCCAGGGGGCGGGCGGCGCACGGGAGGTGGGCTGGACATGCGGGACACGCTGGTGCTGAACGCGAGCTTCGAGCCGCTGTCGACGGTGACGTGGAACCGGGCCGTGGTGCTGGTCCTCCAGGACAAGGCCGTCGTGGAGATGGTCCACCCCGATCAGCGGGTGCGGGCCGCGCTGGTGGACATACCGGTGCCGCGAGTGATCAGGCTCTGCCGGTACGTACGGGTGCCGTTCCGAAGACGGGCGCCGTGGTCGCGGCGCGGGGTGCTCGTGCGGGACCAGCACCGGTGTGCGTACTGCGGCGGGCGCGGGACGACGGTGGACCACGTGGTGCCCAGGTCGAAGGGCGGGGCCGACTCGTGGCTGAACACCGTGGCGTGCTGCGCCGCCGACAACCACCGCAAGGCCAACCGGACACCGGAGGAGGCCGGAATGCCGCTGCTGCGGCAGCCGTTCGAGCCGACGCCCTCGGACGCGATGCTGCTGGCGCTGGGCCGGGGCGGCACCGAGGAGCTGCCGGAGTGGCTGGCGCTGCCGGCCGCGTGATCCTGCCGTGACGGCGAAGGGCCGCATCCCTGGTGCCAGGGGGGCGGCCCTTCGTCGTAGGCGGCAGTGCGGGTCAGTCGATGGTGGGCTTCTCCATGCGCTCGCGGCCCGGTGCCTGGGGCGCGGCCGGGGCCGGGGCGCCGCCCAGTCCGCCGAGGTTGCCGAAGGCGCCGCCGAGGCCCTTGAGGGCGTCGCCGATCTCGCTGGGCACGATCCAGAGCTTGTTGGCGTCGCCCTCGGCGATCTTCGGCAGCATCTGGAGGTACTGGTAGGAGAGGAGCTTCTGGTCCGGGTCTCCGGCGTGGATGGACTCGAAGACCGTACGGATCGCCTGGGCCTCGCCTTCCGCGCGGAGGGCGGCGGCGCGGGCCTCACCCTCGGCGCGGAGGATCGCGGACTGCTTCTCACCCTCGGCCCGCAGGATCTCGGACTGGCGGACACCTTCGGCCTGGAGGATGGCGGCGCGCTTGTCGCGGTCGGCGCGCATCTGCTTCTCCATCGAGTCCTGGATGGAGGTGGGCGGCTCGATCGCCTTGAGCTCGACGCGGTTGACGCGGATGCCCCACTTGCCGGTGGCCTCGTCGAGGACGCCGCGCAGCGCCGCGTTGATCTCCTCGCGGGAGGTCAGCGTCCGCTCCAGGTCCATGCCGCCGATGATGTTGCGGAGGGTGGTGACGGTGAGCTGCTCGATGGCCTGGATGTAGCTGGCCACCTCGTAGGTGGCGGCCCGGGCGTCGGTCACCTGGTAGTAGATGACCGTGTCGATGTTGACGACCAGGTTGTCCTGGGTGATGACGGGCTGCGGGGGGAACGGCACGACCTGCTCGCGGAGGTCGATGCGGTTGCGGATCGTGTCGATGAAGGGGACGACGATGTTGAGGCCCGCGTTGAGGGTGCGGGTGTAGCGGCCGAAGCGCTCGACGATGGCGGCGCTGGCCTGCGGGATGACCTGGATCGTCTTGATCAGGGCGATGAAGACGAGCACCACCAGAATGATCAGGACGATGATGATCGGTTCCATCGCGGCTCCCCGTGCCTTCCGTGCCTTCGCGGGCTGGTGTCCCCTCCCGCCGGACGTGCGGGAGGATCTTGGTGGCCGAGTCTGTCAGACCTCGGCGGTGCGTGGGACCGATCCGGTCACATGACGACGGCGGTGGCCCCGTCGATCTCCACCACGTCGACCTCGCGGCCCGGTTCGTACGCCTGGTCCGCGTCGAGGGAGCGGGCCGACCAGATCTCGCCGGCCAGCTTGATGCGACCGCCGGAGCCGTCCACCCGCTCGACCACCACGGCCTGTCTGCCCTTGAGGGCGTCGACGCCGGTGACCGTGCCCGGCGTCTGGGCGCGGTTGCGCGCCGCTATGGGGCGGACCACGGCGATCAGCGCCACCGAGACCACCACGAAGACCAGTACCTGGGCGACGATGCCGCCGCCGAGCCCCGCCGTGATCGCCGCGGCGACCGCTCCGACGGCGAACATGCCGAACTCCGGCATGGCCGTCATCACGAGCGGAATGCCGAGGGCGACCGCGCCGACAAGCCACCACACCCACGCGTCGATGTCCACGTGTTCATGGTAGGTGCGGGGGCCGCCCGGGGACAGGGCCCTTTCGGGCCCCTGTCTGACGGGAGGTCAGCGCATCGGCAGACCGCGGGCGGTCCAGCGGTCGTCCTGCTGCTCGACCACGAGGGGCAGGCCGAAGCAGCGGGAGAGGTTGCGCGAGGTGAGTTCCAGCTCCAGCGGTCCGGCGGCGAGCACCTGGCCCTGGCGGATCATGAGGACGTGGGTGAAACCGGGGGCGATCTCCTCGACGTGGTGGGTCACCATGATCATCGAGGGGGCGATCGGGTCGCGGGCCAGCCGGCCCAGGCGGCGGACCAGGTCCTCGCGGCCGCCGAGGTCGAGGCCGGCGGCGGGCTCGTCGAGGAGGAGCAGCTCGGGGTCGGTCATCAGGGCGCGGGCGATCAGGGTGCGCTTGCGCTCGCCCTCCGAGAGGGTGCCGAACGTGCGGTCCAGGTGCTCGTTCATCCCGAGGCGGTCGAGGAAGGCGAGGGCACGGTCGCGGTCGACGTCCTCGTAGTCCTCGTGCCAGGCGGCGGTCATGCCGTAGGCAGCGGTGAGCACGGTTTGCAGGACGGTCTGGCGCTTGGGGAGCTTTTCGGCCAGGGCGATGCCGGCGACGCCGATGCGCGGGCGGAGTTCGAAGACGTCCGTGCCGGGCTTGCCGAGCTGCTCGCCGAGGATCGAGACGGTGCCGGTGCTCGGGAAGAGGTAGCTGGAGGCGAGGTTGAGCAAGGTGGTCTTGCCGGCGCCGTTGGGTCCGAGGATGACCCAGCGCTCCCCCTCCTTGACCGACCAGGAGACCTGGTCCACCAGAGCCCGGCCCTCGCGGACCACGGATACGTCCACCAGCTCCAGCACATCGCTCATGAGCGCGTTGTCTCCCATTGCAGTCTCGGTGTTCGGCCGCGCCCCCGGACCTCCGGGACGCGGGCCCCCGTACAAACCTACGCCACCCGCCGAGCAGTGCCGTCCCCCCTCCTGTCCTTAGGGTGGGGGGATGCTCACGGAACCGCGTTCAGGACTGTTGGCGGCATGGGGAAATGCCCTACTTGCCGGATTGGTGTCCCCTGATGACGCCGCGTCGGCCATCGTCGGGGAGGACGCGCGCCATCGCGTCGTCGGGCTGCCGGACTGGCCGGAGCCCGCCGGGCTGACCCTCGCGCTCGGGCGGCTGCGGTCGCTCGGGGCGACCGGGTTCCGGGTGGCGCTGCCGGTGCCGGGGCATCCGCTGGGGCTGAGCGGGCCCCCGGAGTTCAACGAGCGGGCGATGGAGGCCGAGGAGGCCGTCGTGACGGTCGGGGCCGGGCTCGGTCTCGTACCGGAGGTGGCGGTGGCCGGGCCCGAGGGGGATGTGCACGTGGAGGTGGTGTGGCACTGCCTGCCGGTGCGGGAGGCACCGCCGGCCGACGTGCCCTCGCTCGGGGAGGCGGAACGGGAGCTGGCGCAGGCGCTGCGGGAGGCGACCGAGGTGCTGGCGCGGCTCGACGTGGCCGGTTCGGGGCCGGTGGCGGAGGCGGCGCTCGACGCCTACCGGGCGCGGGCGCACGCCGGGGCGAAGGACGCGCTGGCGCCGGGGTACCCGCAACGGGCGGTACGGGTGCTGGAGCTGGCCGACCGGGTGGCGCTCCTGGTGGAGCTGGCGGGCAGCAGCGGGCACGGCGGGGCGGTGAGCGCGGCGGAGATGGCGGCGCGGGCCGAGGCGCTGCGGCCGGTGGAGCGGACCGCGCGGCGGGCGAAGGTGGCGGCGTACGGGGCGGCGACCGAGGGCTGAGCCGCCACCCGGTCGTCCACACAGGGCGACGGCCCCTCGGGGGGAGCCGGGGGGCCGTCGCGGCAGGGTGGTGCGGGTCAGCCGTTGAGGCCGAGGTTGCCGAAAGCGGGGTTGAGGAGCCCGACGACGTTCACGGTGTTGCCGACGACGTTGACCGGGACCTGCACGGGGACCTGGACGGCGTTGCCCGAGCCGACGCCGGGCGAGTGGAGGGCGGCGCCGTCCGCCTGGGCACCGCCGGTGGCGGAGGCCGCGCCGGCGCCGGCGGCGAGGATGCCGCCCGCGATCATGGTGACGGCTGCGGCCTTCTGGAACTTCTTCACTGCTGTACTCCTCGTACGTGGGACAGGTGCCGTGGCCGGCCGCCACGGCATGCCCCAGGAACGGGGTGCGTCGCCGCCCGGATACGCCGTCCGGGTGACATCCACCCGACAGTATGAATCTCATCCCGGCCGGGAACCTGGCCCTCCCGCACCCTCGTGCCCGACGTTTCCGCAGGTCGTCAGCGTGCCATGCCGTGGCGTACGGCCCACAGGGCGGCCTGGGTGCGGTCGGCGAGGTCGAGTTTCATCAGAATGTTCGAGACGTGGGTCTTCACCGTCTTCTCGGAGAGGACGAGGGCGCGGGCGATCTCGCGGTTGGAGCGGCCGTCGGCGATCAGGCCGAGTACCTCGCGCTCGCGTTCGGTCAGGGAGCCGCCGCGCCCCTGGCCCTGGCCGTGCTCGTCCTGGCTGAGGAGGGCGCCGGCGACCTCGGGCTGGAGGAGGACGTGGCCGGCGTGGACGGACCGGATGGCGCGGGCCAGTGCCTCGGGGTCGACGTCCTTGTAGACGTATCCCCCGGCGCCGGCGCGCAGGGCGGGGACCACGGTGCGCTGCTCGGTGAAGCTGGTGACGACCAGGACGCGGGCGGGGTTGGCCAGTTCCCGCAGGCGGCGCAGGGCCTCGACGCCGTCCATGCCGGGCATCTTGACGTCCATCAGGACGACGTCGGGCTGGAGCTCCTCGGCGCGGGCCACGCCCTCGGCGCCGTCGCCGGCCTCGCCGACCACCTCGATGTCGTCCTGCACCTCCAGGAAGGTGCGCAGGCCGCGGCGGACCACCTGGTGGTCGTCGACGAGGAGGACCCGGATGACCTGGGTGTGCCGTCCCTCGCGCTCGGTGTCAGCCACCGGGTACCTCCATCTCGATCGTGGTGCCCCTGCCGGGCTCCGCGTGCACGGTGAGGCGGCCGCCCACGCCGCCGGCCCGGTCCCGCATGGAGACCAGGCCCAGGTGCCGTCCGGCTTCCCGGGTGGCGTCGGGGTCGAACCCGCTGCCGTCGTCGCGGACGGTCAGGACGGCGCCGCTCCCCTTCTTCTCCAGGGCCACGTCGACGTGGGCGCCGCCGGAGTGGCGCAGCGCGTTGTGCAGCGCCTCCTGGGCGACCCGGAGCAGGGCCTCCTCCTGGGCGGCGGGGAGCGCGCGGACGCCGGTCGAGGTGAAGGTGACGCGGGCGGCGTGGGCCCGGTCGAGGACCTGGACCTGGGTGCGCAGGGTCGCGACGAGGCCGTCCTCGTCGAGGGCGGCGGGGCGCAGCTCGACGACGGCGGCGCGCAGTTCTTCGGCGGCCTCGGCCGCCAGCGCGGCGACCTGGTGCAGCTCCTCCTTGGCGCGGTGCGGGTCGCGGTCGACCAGGGCGGTCGCGGCCTGGGCGGTGAGGCGGAGCGAGAAGAGCTTCTGGCTGACGGCGTCGTGGAGTTCGTGGGCGAGGCGGGAGCGTTCCTCGGCGATGGTCAGCTCGCGGCTGCGCTCGTAGAGGCGGGCGTTGGTGAGGGCGATGGCGGCGTGCTGGGCGAGGATCGACAGGAGTTCCTCGTCGGCCTCGGTGAAGCCGCAGCCGCCCTCGGGCTTGGGGCAGCGCTTGTTGGCGAGGTAGAGGGCGCCGATGGTGCGGTCGCCGTCGCGGATGGGCAGGCCCAGGAAGTCGGACATCTCCGGGTGGGCGTCGGGCCAGCCGCCGAAGCGGGGGTCCTCCCGGACGTCGGCGAGGCGCTGCGGGTGGTCGTCGTGGAGCATCGCGGCGAGGATGCCGTGCTGGCGCGGGAGCGGCCCGATCGCCTTCCACTGGGCGTCGCTGACGCCGTCCACCACGAACTGGGCGAAGCCTCCGTGGTCGTCGGGGACGCCGAGGGCGGCGTACTCGGCGTCGAGGAGTTCGCGGGCGGAGGCGACGATCGTCTTGAGGACGTCGCGGACCTCCAGGGGGCGGCTCATCGCGAGCAGCGCGGAGCTCACCGCGAGGAGCCCGGCGCCGGACGGCCGGCCGCCGGTCCTGGCGGGGCTCGTGGGGTCGGTCATGCGGTCACGCTACCGGCGGCCGGGGGCGGGTGTATCGGTCCCGGGGTCCGGGTGGCCGGGGCCGTGGGCCTAGGCCCCGGCTGGGTGCGGCCTAGGGCGAAGTGCCCTGGGGGCGTGGGGCGAGTGGCGGAGGCGGTGACGGGCGTCACCTTCCTACGGTGGGCGGGCCGGTGGCGGTGACGGCCCGTGAGGGGCCCCTCACGTCGTGCCGCCGGCGCCGGGGGGCAGCCGTCGCCCCGGCCGCAGCAGCCGACGCGAGACACAAGGGGAGAGCCATGCCGGTGGCGGTCATCACAGGGGGTTCGAAGGGGCTGGGGCGGGCGCTGGCCCTGGCGCTGGCGGAGCGGCGCTGGTCGCTGGTGCTCACGGCGCGGGGTGCCGGGGAGCTGGCGGAGGCGGGGCGGGCCGCCGAGGGGCTGGGCGGCGTGGTGCGGACGGTGGCGGGGGACGTGGCCGACGCCGGGCACCGCAGTGAGGTGGTGGCGGCCGCGCGGGCGCTGGGCGGGGTGGACCTGCTGGTCAACAACGCCAGTGCGCTCGGGGCGGCCCCGCTGGTGACCCTGGCCGGGCTGGGCACGGCGGGGCTGCGGGCGGCGCTGGAGACCAATGTGGTGGCGGCGCACGGGCTGGTGCGGGAGGCGCTGCCGCTGCTGCGGGCGGCTCCGGCGGGCGCGGTGGTCTCGGTGAGTTCGGACGCGGCGGTGGAGGCGTACCCGGCGTGGGGCGGGTACGGGGCGTCGAAGGCCGCGCTGGACCACTGGTCGGCGGTGCTGGGGGTGGAGGAGCCGGGGCTGCGGGTGTGGGCGGTGGACCCGGGCGACCTGCGGACGGAGCTGTACCGGGCGGCGGTGCCGGACGACCCGGACGAGGCGGAGCGGCCGGAGCCGGAGGCGGTCGTCCCGGCGTTCCTGCGGCTGCTGGACGAGCGGCCGGTGAGCGGGCGGTACACGGCGGCGGCGCTGCTGGAGGCGGCGGCGGACGGGGCGGGCCGGTGAGCGCCCGGGCGGTGGTGGGCCGGGTGCCCGAGGAGCTGTCGGCGCGGGTGCCGGTGGAGGAGCGGGAGCCGGGCCGGGGGCGGGACGGGGTACGGCTGCTGGTCTCGGCCGGGGAGCGGGAGCCGCGGGTGGGGTGGTTCACGGAACTGCCCGAGCTGCTGCGGGCCGGGGACCTGCTGGTGGTCAACACCTCGGCGACGCTGCCCGCGGCGGCGGACGGGCGCCTCGGCGGTGAGCCGGTGGTCGTCCACTTCTCCACGCGCGCGGACGGGACGGGGCCGGGCGAGCGGTGGGCGGTCGAGCTGCGCTCCCCCGACGGGCGCGGGACGACGGGGCCGCGCCCCGGTGGTCCCGCCGGGGCCGTGGTGGCACTGGCGGAGGGGGCGCGGCTGGAACTGGTGGAGCCGCTGGCCCCGGGGGCCGAGCGGCTGTGGTGGGCGCGGGCCGGAGGGTTCGGGACGGCCGACGAGTCCGGGTCGGCGGTGGTGGCGTGGCTGCGCCGGCACGGGCGGCCGATCCGGTACGCGTACACGGAGCGGGACCAGCCCCTCGCGGCGTACCGAACGGTCTTCGCGGCGGCCGGGGAGGACGGCGGCGGGTCGGCGGAGATGCCGAGCGCGGGCCGCCCCTTCACCGCGCGGACGGTCACGGAGCTGGTCCGGGCCGGGGTGCAGTTCGCGCCGGTGACGCTGCACACCGGGGTGGCCTCGGCGGAGGCGCACGAGCCGCCCTACCCGGAGCGGTACGCGGTGTCGGCGCACGCGGCGTGGCTGGTCAACGCGGTACGGGCCGGGGGCGGGCGGGTGATCGCGGTGGGTACGACGGCGGTGCGGGCGCTGGAGTCGGCGGTGGGACCGGACGGGCGGGTGCGGGCCGCCTCCGGCTGGACCGGCCTGGTGGTGACCCCCGAGCGCGGGGTGCGCGTCGTGGACGGCCTGCTGACCGGCCTGCACGAGCCGGAGGCCTCGCACCTGCTGATGCTGGAGGCGGTCGCCGGGGCGGCGGCCGTGGAGCGCGGCTACGAGGCGGCGGTGCGGGCCCGGCTGCTGTGGCACGAGTTCGGGGACGTGCATCTGCTGACGCGGAGGGACTGAGGGGGGCCGCAGGCGCCGGAGAAGGGGGCAGGCATGAGGCCGTGGTCCCTGGGCAGGCGCCGTACAGGCGGGTCAGACCCTGCGGAAACGTCCGCTTCCCCGGAATCCCCTCGAAATCGGTCACAGCATGCGTTGCAGTGGCAACGGAGCGCGAGATCGAGGGGGGTGGCCTGTGAGGCCCGGCATAGGGCCCAGGTCACGTACGAAGCGGGTTAGTGGACCCGAAAAGCCTGGTTTGGCGAGGCGTAAAAGGGACAAGCGAGGAGTCTTCGCGTCCGGCATCCACTATCCGGCTTCGTACGTCACATGATTGCCACGCATTTTTGCGGCCGCTAACAATGGCTCACGTCGCTCGGCGCTGCGACGGGCCAACCGCCCCGCAGCGTTAGTGCCGGAACATCGCAACTGTCCCCGCCGAGCCGAGAGCGACCTCCGCTACACGAAGAGGTCCTTCCCCATGACGCAGTCCCGCATTCTCGGTCTGAACACGCTGACCCGAAACCAGAAGATCACCATCGGTGGTGTCGCCACCGCAGGCATCGCCGCCCTGACGGTCTCCCTCGTTCCGGGCTCGTCCTCGACCGGGATCGAGCCTGTCGCCGCCTCCCACTCCGCCGCGGCCCCCGCGTGGTCGACCGCCAAGCAGTGGGAGCAGAGCTCCGAGCTGAGCGACCACGTCGCCCAGCAGCAGGTCGTCGCCTACCAGGGCGCGAAGTCCGCCGCCGAGGCCAAGAAGGCCGAGGCCGCCAAGCAGGCCGAAGCCGCCAAGAAGGCCGAGGCCGAGAAGCAGGCCGCCAACGAGCGCAAGGCCGAGGAGTCGGCCAGCCGCTCCGCCGAGCGCTCGAAGCCGGCCTACGCCAACAACCTCGACGGCTGGATCAACGAGGCCCTCGACATCATGAAGGACAAGGGCATCCCCGGGTCCTACGAGGGTCTGCACCGCAACATCATGCGTGAGTCGTCGGGCAACCCGAACGCGATCAACAACTGGGACATCAACGCCATCAACGGCGTCCCGTCCAAGGGTCTGCTCCAGGTCATCCAGCCGACCTTCGACGCCTACCACGTCGCCGGCACCAAGCACGACCTGTACGACCCGGTCGCCAACATCACCGCCGCCGCCAACTACGCGGCCGACCGTTACGGCACCATCGACAACGTCGACAGCGCGTACTGATCCAACCTCTCGCGGAGGTGTGTTCCGCACACGAGGACAGCAGTGAGGGCGGCACCCGGTCCGGGTGCCGCCCTCGCGGCGTGTCAGCGGTGCCGGATCACTTGCGCATGACCTCGGGCTCGTGACGGCGCAGCAGCCGGGCCACGGCGAAGCCGCAGATGGCGGCCATCACCAGGAGCACGGCGACGTTGATCCCCCACTGGGCGACCGTGGACTCCCAGAGCGGGTCGAGGTCGGTCGGGTTCTCGCGGTCCCACGGCGGCATGAGGTGGGCGAGGTCCAGGGTGGTGGCCGCACCGGCCATCGCCCAGCGCGAGGGCATCAGCCAGGCGACCTGCTCCAGGCCCGGCGAGCCGAAGACCTTGAAGAGGACGCCGGTGAAGACGACCTGGACGATCGCGAACATGACCAGCAGCGGCATGGTCTTCTCGGAGGTCTTGACCAGCGAGGAGATGACCAGGCCGAACATCATCGAGGTGAAGCCCAGCGCGATGACGACCAGGCACAGCTCGACCGCCGGCGGCATCATCAGCCCCTCTTCGGGCAGCTCGCGCGGGATGAATCCGATGGCGCAGATGATGACGCCCTGCACCGCGGTGATCACGCCGAGGACGATGACTTTCGACATCAGGTACGCCGAGCGGGAGAGGCCGGTGGCCCGTTCCCGTTCGTAGATGACGCGTTCCTTGATCAGCTCGCGGACCGAGTTGGCGGCGCCGGAGAAGCACATGCCGACCATGATGATGAGCATGATCGTTCCGGCGGTGCTGTTGAAGGTCGCCGGCGGGGTCGGCGGGGCCAGGCCGAAGTCGGCCGGGATCACCGTGGAGACCACGCCGAGCACGGCCGGCAGGGCCAGCATCAGCCCCATGAACCCCTTGTCGGAGGCGATCACCGAGGCGTATCTGCGGATCAGCGTCATCAGCTGGGAGCCCCACGCCTGCGGCTTGGGCGGGCGGATCGACTCGGCCGGCGGCACCGCGCTGGGCTGCGAGGCGACGGCGTCGATGTCGGCCGCGTACATCTGGAAGTGCTGCGAGCCCTTCCAGCGGCCCGCCCAGTCGTAGTCGCGGTAGTTCTCGAAGGCGGAGAAGACGTCGGCCCAGGTCTGGTAGCCGAAGAAGTTCAGCGCCTCCTCGGGCGGGCCGAAGTACGCCACGGAGCCGCCCGGCGCCATCACCAGGAGCTTGTCGCAGAGGGCCAGCTCGGCCACCGAGTGGGTGACGACCAGGACGGTACGGCCGTCGTCGGCGAGGCCGCGCAGCAGCTGCATGACGTCGCGGTCCATGCCCGGGTCGAGGCCGGAGGTCGGCTCGTCGAGGAAGATCAGGGAGGGCTTGGTCAGCAGCTCCAGGGCGACCGAGACGCGCTTGCGCTGGCCGCCGGAGAGGGAGGTGACCTTCTTCTCCTTGTGGAGGTCGAGCTTCAGCTCGCCGAGGACCTCGTCGATCCGGGACTGCCGCTCGGCCTCCGTGGTGTCCGCGGGGAAGCGGAGCTTGGCCGCGTACTTGAGGGCCTTCTTGACGGTCAGCTCCTTGTGCAGGATGTCGTCCTGCGGGACCAGACCGATGCGCTGCCGCAGCTCGGCGAACTGCTTGTAGAGGTTCCGGTTGTCGTAGAGGACGTCGCCCTGGTCGGCGGGGCGGTAACCGGTGAGCGCCTTGAGCAGCGTCGACTTGCCGGAGCCGGAGGGGCCGATCACCGCGATGACCGACTTCTCCGGGACGCCGAAGGTGACGTCCTTGAGGATCTGCTTGCCGCCGTCGACGGTGACCGTGAGGTGGCGGGCGGAGAAGGAGACCTCGCCGGTGTCGACGAACTCCTCCAGCCGGTCCCCCACCAGCCGGAAGGTCGAGTGGCCGACGCCGACGATGTCGTTCGGCCCGATCAGCGCGGTGCCCGACTTCGGTATCGGCTGGCCGTTGAGGTACGTGCCGTTGTGCGAGCCGAGGTCGCGCAGCTCGAACCGGCCGTCGGGCGTCGCGGTGAACTCCGCGTGCAGCCGCGAGACCTGGAGGTCGGAGACGACCAGCTCGTTCTCCAGCGCACGGCCGATCCGCATCTTGCGGCCCAGGGCGACCTGGTGGAACGTGGTCGGGCTGCGGTCGCCGTAGACCGGCTGGCCCCCCTGCTGCTGCCCGCCCTGCGGCGGCACCTGCGCCTGCGCCGGGTGGCCCTGCTGGGGCACCTGCTGCGGCTGGTGCTGCTGCCATTCCTGCTGCGCGTACTGCTGCTGGGCGTACGGGTCCTGCGCGTACTGCGCGGGCTGCTGCTCGGGCGCCGGGGCCTGAGCCGCCCAGCCTCCCGCCTGCTGCTGCGCGGGCGCCTGCTGGGCCTGCGGTGCGGCCGCCACCGCGCCGGCGCTGAGGTTCAGCCGCGGTCCGTCGGTGGCGTTGCCGAGATTGACCGCCGAGCCGGGACCGATCTCCTGCTGCTGGACGCGGCGCCCTTCGACGAAGGTGCCGTTGGTGGAGCCGTGGTCCTCGATGACCCAGCTGCCGCCCCTCCAGCTGATCGACGCGTGCCGCCAGGAGACCCTGGCGTCGTCGAGTGCGATATCCCCTTGCGGATCACGTCCGAGGGTGTATGGCCGGGACGCATCGAGCGTCCAGGTCCGTCCGTTCACTTCCAGTACGAGTTCCGGCACTCCAGCCCCACTGAGTTGTCCCCCGAATAGCCCCCGTGGATGGGGAGTCTAGGGATGTCGAACATCGAGGGGGAACTATTCCAGGCCGGGCCCCCTGACCGAAAGTCGGGCCATGGTGAAGACCTCGTGGCCGGGCCCGCGTTCATCGCCCGCACGCCGGGCAAACAGCCGCGAACCGGCCGCCCGCGCGGCCCGCTGTCCACTCCTCGGCCTCGGGGACCGCGCGGTGCGGAAGCCCGATACGGTGGACGCACCATGAGCGCATCGCAGCCCCCAGAGACCAACGGCGCACCGGCCGCCGACGTCCCCACTCTGCTCGTCAAGATCTTCGGCAAGGACCGGCCGGGCATCACCGCGGGCCTGTTCGACACCCTCGCGGCCTTCTCCGTCGACGTGGTCGACATCGAGCAGGTCGTGACCCGGGGGCGCATCGTGCTGTGCGCCCTGGTGACGGAGCCGGCGGGGGTGAGCGAGGGAGAGCTGCGGGCGACCGTGCACGGCTGGGCCGAGTCGCTGAAGCTCCAGGCCGAGATCATCTCCGGTACGGGCGACAACCGGCCGCGCGGCGTCGGCCGCTCCCACGTCACCGTCCTCGGCAATCCGCTGACCTCCGAGTCGGCCGCCGCCATAGCGGCCCGGATCACCGAGACCGGCGGCAACATCGACCGCATCTTCCGGCTCGCCAAGTACCCCGTGACAGCGGTGGAGTTCGCCGTCTCCGGCGCCGAGACCGAGGCGCTGCGGACCGCGCTGGCGACCCAGGCGGCGGCGCTCGGCGTGGATGTCGCCGTGATGGCCTCCGGCCTCGGGCGCCGCGCGCAGCGGCTGGTGGTGATGGACGTCGACTCCACGCTGATCCAGGACGAGGTCATCGAGCTGTTCGCGGCCCACGCCGGGTGCGAGGAGCAGGTGGCCGAGGTGACGGCGGCGGCGATGCGCGGCGAGCTGGACTTCGAGCAGTCGCTGCACGCCCGGGTGGCGCTGCTGGCGGGGCTCGACGCCTCCGTGATCGAGAAGGTGCGCGGCGAGGTGCGGCTGACGCCCGGCGCCCGCACGCTGATCCGCACGCTGAAGCGGCTCGGCTACCAGGTCGGGGTGGTCTCCGGCGGCTTCACGCAGGTCACCGACGACCTCAAGGAACGGCTCGGGCTGGACTTCGCGCAGGCCAACACCTTGGAGATCGTCGACGGGAAGCTGACCGGCCGGGTCACCGGGGAGATCGTGGACCGGGCGGGCAAGGCGCGGCTGCTGCGCCGGTTCGCGGCCGAGGCGGGGCTCCCGCTCAACCAGACGGTGGCGATCGGGGACGGCGCCAACGACCTCGACATGCTGAACGCGGCCGGGCTCGGCGTGGCCTTCAACGCCAAGCCGGTGGTCCGCGAGGCCGCCCACACCGCGGTCAACGTGCCGTTCCTGGACACCGTGCTGTACCTGCTGGGCATCACCCGCGAGGAGGTCGAGGCGGCCGACGCCCTCGACTCCTGAGCTGCCTCCCGCCGTACGCGTACGCGCCACGGGCCGGTCCCCCGAGGAGGGGGCCGGCCCGTGCCGCGTACCGGGGTCCGTGCCGGGCGGGTCAGCCCGGGTGCGGGGTCCAGAACTCGGTGAGGGTGGCCGAGCCGGGCTCCAGGCTCTTCCAGGGACCGGTGAAGGTCAGCAGGGCGACGGCGGCGGTGGGGAAGCCGCGGCGGCCGACGAGGGCGGCGGCCTCCGGCTCGGCGCTGCCGGCGAGGATCTCGGTGATGCCCTGGACCCCCGGGTTGTGGCCGATCAGGACGAGGTCCTGGACGTCGTCGTCGACCTCGTTGAGCACGGCGATCAGCTCGCCGGGGGAGGCCTCGTAGACCCGCTCCTCGTAGACGGTCCTCGGGCGCCGGGGCAGTTCGGCGACGGCCAGGCGCCAGGTCTCGCGGGTGCGGGTGGCGGTGGAGCAGAGGGCCAGGCCGAAGGGGAGGCCGGTGGCGGCGAGCCGGCTGCCGGCGGCGGGGGCGTCGAGGCGGCCCCGGTCGGTCAGCGGGCGCTCGTGGTCGCTGCTGTCGGACCATTCGGCCTTGGCGTGGCGGACGACGGCGATGGTGCGGACGGGGGACGGTCCGGGGGTGGTCCCGGTGGACGACTCAGCGGCACTCATGATTCCCAGCTTCGCACGAAACGGGGGGCGCGGCGCAGGGAGTTGGCCGCCGGCTCCCCCTTCGGGTACCGGTGTTCCCCGAGATCAGCCGGGGTGGTGGCCGAGGCTCTGCTGGACCCGCTCCAGCAGCTGCGGCAGGACGGGGCCGGCGCTCGCGGAGGGGGCGGTGGGCCCGAAGGCGAGCAGCAGCAGCGCGGCGAAGGCGAGCGCGGGCAGGGCCAGGGCCCACCAGGGCAGGGAGGAACGGGCGGCAGGCGGGACCGGGGTCCCGAGAGGGTCGCTCGACGGGGCCTGCATGGCGCCTCCTGGCAGCGGTCGCACGCGTACATGACGGTGTGCGACGCCGGCGGGAGGGCTGCGGGGCCCCGGTGCGGCCGCACGCTTCGAACGTACGCGGGCGAGGGTGCCGGGCCCATCAGGCGTTCCACCCAGTCGCCCCTGAAGCCCGCCCCCTAGGGGACGGTGGGGCTGGCCCCACCCCCGCCGCGGACGGGGCGGGCCGGTGGCCCCGGCGCCTCAGGGGGAGGCGAGGGTGGCGATGATGCCGATGATCACGCTGATACCGAGTATCAGGCTGAGCAGGCCGAGAAACTTGCGCTGCCCGTTCGGAGGGTTCGGTTCCAGTACGCCCATGGCCCCAGTGTCGCACCGCCGCCCGGGCTCGATGGACCCGGGTCAGGCCCGCGCGGCGGCCTCGTCCTCGATGACGCGGTTCTTGCCCGCGAGGATGCCGGCGACGATCTGCGGCACCATCAGGGCGGCCATCAGCGCGATGGGCAGGCCCCAGCCGCCGCTGTGCTGGTAGAGGACGCCGACCAGGAGCGGGCCGGGGATGGAGATGAGGTAGCCGGTGCTCTGGGCGAAGGCGGAGAGCGAGGCGACCCCGGGGCCGGTCCTGGCACGCATGCCGATCATGGTGAGGGCGAGCGGGAAGGCGCAGTTGGAGATGCCGAGCAGCACGGCCCAGAGCCAGGCGCCGCCGACCGGCCAGAGGTAGAGCCCGGCGTAGCCGATGAGGCCGCAGGTGCCGAGGACGACCACGACCGGGCCCTGGCGGGGCAGGCGGGTGGCGACGCGGGGGATGACGAAGGCGAGCGGGATGCCCATGGCCATGGTGACGGCGAGCAGGATTCCGGCGGTGCCGGCGGCGACCCCGGCGTCGCGGAAGATCTGTGCCATCCACCCCATGGTGATGTAGGCGCCGGTGGCCTGGAGGCCGAAGAAGACGGCGAGGGCCCAGGCGGTGGGGCTGCGGACCATGCTCAGCTTGGCGGCCGGTGCCCCGGTGGTGTGGGCGGGGGCGCCGCCCTGTTCCTGCCGTTCGCGGACGAAGAGCAGCCAGGGCAGGACGGCGGCGACGCCGAGGGAGGCCCAGACCAGCAGGCCGAAGCGCCAGTCGTCGCCGAGGGCGCGGGTGAGCGGCACGGTGACGGCGGCCGCGGCGGAGGTGCCGACGGCCAGCGCCATGGAGTAGAGGCCGGTCATGGTGCCGACCCGGTCGGGGAACCAGCGCTTGACGATGACCGGCATCAGGACGTTGCTGACCGCGATGCCCATCAGGGCCAGCGCGCTGAAGAGCAGGAACGCCGGGGTGGACCCGGTGAAGGGGCGGACCAGCAGGCCGGTCGCGATGGCGGCCATGCCGGCGCAGACCACGGCGGGCGGGCCGAAGCGGCGGGCCAGCCGGGGCGCCATGACGCCGAAGAGGGCGAAGCAGAGCGGGGGCACGGAGGTGAGGAGGCCGGCGACGCTGCCGCTCATGCCGAGCCCGTCGCGGACCTCTTCGAGGAGGGCGCCGAGGCTGGTGATGGCGGGGCGGAGGTTGAGCGCGGCGAGGACGACGGCGAGCGGCATGAGCCGCATCGCCCAGGTGCGCACCGCGGGGGGTGCGGCGGGCTGCTGCTCGGTGGGTGCGGGCCGCTGGGGGGCGGGGGCCGTCCTCGTCTCGGTGCCGGTGTCCTCACGTGCCATGAGAGCCATCATAGATTCATGGGATGATTGGTTGTCCAATCCTCGTACGGTGCGACCGGTCACCCGTCGCCTCCCGTGCGGCCCGGCCTTTGCCCGCCTTTCGATACCGTCTGTCTCCGCACTCCCTCTGCCCCCGGACGCCGCGACATCCCTCCGGCGCCGGGGCCCGACCGCACGAAGGTCCGACATGCCGCTGACTTCGCCCCGCCGCTCGGCCCTGTCCGAGCAGGTCATCGCCGAGCTGCGCCAGCAGATCACCTCCGGCGAGTGGCCGGTCGGCTCCCGCATCCCCACCGAGCCCGAGCTGGTCGAGCAGCTCGGGGTGGCCCGGAACACGGTGCGTGAGGCGGTGCGCGCCCTCGCCCACAACGGCCTGCTCGACATCCGGCAGGGCTCGGGGACCTACGTGGTCGCCGCCAGCGAACTGGCCGGGGTGATGCACCGCAGGTTCGCCGACGCCGACCCCCGGCACATCGCCGAACTGCGGGCCACCCTGGAGTCGACCGGCGCCGAGCTGGCCGCGGCCCGGCGTACCGAGAAGGACCTCAAGCAGCTCGACGCGCTGCTCGGCCGCCGGGAGGACGCCTGGGAGTCGGGGGACGCGGAGCGGTTCGTGCAGGCGGACGCCACCTTCCACCTCGCCGTGGTCTCGGCCTCCCACAACGACGTGCTGACCGCGCTCTACGCCGACCTCGGCGAGGTGCTGCGGCACTGGCTGCGCGGCGACATCGGCGACCAGCTCCAGCCGGAGAACCACATGGACCACGACCGCCTGGTCGACGCGATCCGCGAGGGCGACGCGGAGCGGGCGGGAGCCGAGGCCGCCACCTACCCGCTGATGTGCCGGCCCGGGCGCCTCTGGCAGCGCTGAGCCCGCCCCGGCCGCTCAGCGCGCGTGGCTGACCCAGGCCGCGTCGACCGCCTGCCAGCAGCGGCCGGTCAGCTTCACCGTGCCGGCGGGGCCGACCTCGCGGGCCGGACCGTCGGTGTCCAGGTCCCACCAGGCCGCGCACCGCAGGTGGAGCCGGACCTGGTCCGGTTCGGGGTACGGGTTGTGGCAGACGCCGGTGACCTCGGAGTCCTCGGTGATCACCCGGCAGTGGGCGCCGAAGGGGCGCGGGGGCGGGTCCTCGTCGGCCGCGTGCGCGGGGACGGCGCTCAGCAGCGGCAGGAACAGCGCGAGCGCGGCCGCCGCGGCGCGGGGACGGCGGGCGGCGGGGCGGGGCGGGCTCGGGGACGCGTACACGGGAGGGACCTCCTCGGCCGTACTGCGCCCGGGGCCGGTGGGGCCGGGGCGCTGCTGCACCACAAGGGGTTACTCGTGCTCCACCCTGCGGCCCGGCCCCTCGCGCCGCCCGCCGGGTCACCCGAACGGGCGACGCCCCGCCGCCCGCCGAGGGCGGGGACGGGGCGTCGTGAAGGCGCGTACGCCGAGGTCAGGCGCCGATGGCGTGGAGGCCGCCGTCGACGTGGACGATCTCGCCGGTGGTCTTCGGGAACCAGTCGGAGAGCAGCGCCACGACACCGCGGGCGGCGGGCTCGGGGTCGCTGAGCTCCCAGGCGAGCGGGGAGCGCTCGTCCCAGACGGTGGCGAGGTCCTCGAAGCCGGGGATGGACTTGGCGGCCATGGAGCCGAGCGGTCCGGCGGAGACGAGGTTGCAGCGGATGTTCTTGGGCCCGAGGTCGCGGGCGAGGTAGCGGCTGGTGGACTCCAGGGCCGCCTTGGCGACGCCCATCCAGTCGTACTTCGGCCAGGCGAGGGTGGCGTCGAAGGTGAGGCCGACGACCGAGCCGCCGCGCTTCTCCAGGAGCGGCAGCACCGCCATGGTGAGCGACTTCAGGGAGTACGCCGAGACGTGGACGGCGGTGCCGACCGACTCCCACGGAGTGTTGAGGAAGTTGCCGCCCAGGGCGTCCTGCGGGGCGAAGCCGATGGAGTGCACGACGCCGTCGATCCCGGCGTCGTCGCCGTAGTGCTCGGCGACCTTGTCGGCGAGGGAGGCGAGCTGCTCCTCGTTCTGCACGTCCAGCTCGATGACCGGGACGGGCTTGGGGAGGCGCTTGGCGATGCGCTCCACCAGGGAGAGGCGGCCGAAGCCGGTGAGGACGACGTCGGCGCCCTCGTCCTGGGCGAGGCGGGCGACGTGGAAGGCGATCGACGCCTGGGTGATGACGCCGGTGACGATGATGCGCTTGCCTGCGAGAAGTCCACTCATGGCGATCAGTGACCCATGCCCAATCCGCCGTCAACGGGGATGACGGCTCCAGTGATGTACGCGGCGTCGTCGGAGGCGAGGAACCGGACGGCGGCGGCGATCTCCGCGGGCTGCGCGTAGCGGCCCAGCGGGACCTGTCCGACGATCCCGGCGCGCTGCTCGTCGGTGAGGACCTTGGTCATGTCCGTGTCGACGAAGCCCGGGGCGACGACGTTGAAGGTGATGTTGCGCGAGCCCAGCTCCCTGGCGAGGGAACGGGCGAAGCCGACCAGGCCGGCCTTGGAGGCGGCGTAGTTGGCCTGGCCGGCGGAGCCGAGGAGGCCCACGACGGAGGAGATCAGCACGACGCGTCCCTTGCGGGCGCGGAGCATGGCGCGGTTGGCGCGCTTGACCACGCGGAAGGTGCCGGTGAGGTTGGTGTCGAGGACGGAGGTGAAGTCCTCCTCGGACATCCGCATCAGCAGCTGGTCCTTGGTGACGCCGGCGTTGGCCACCAGCACCTCCACGGGCCCCTGCTTCTCCTCGATCTCCTTGTAGGCCTGCTCCACCTGCTCGGCGTCGGTGATGTCGCACCTGACGGCGAGGAAACCGGCGGGGGGCTCACCGGAGCGGTAGGTGATGGCGACGTTGTCGCCTGCGTCGGCGAAGGCCTGGGCGATGGCGAGGCCGATGCCCCGGTTGCCTCCGGTGACGAGTACCGAGCGGCTCAACGGACCACCCTTTCGGTTGCGGTTGTGCGGGTGCGACTACAGCCGAAAACCTATCGGTACGGACAGTGAACCGAAGAATCGTTCACCGACAGGGGCGTGCGGGCGGCACTGTCGGGTCCCTACAGTCCGGCCCGCAGTCCTGCCCGGCCGGGCAGTGGCGGCTCCGCCGCGCTCCGGGGCGCCCATACACTGGCCGGGGGGTCGTGATTCCCCCTTCACCATCGTTCAAGGAGACAGTGGATCGTGACGGACATCGTCGACGAGCTGAAGTGGCGCGGGCTGTTCGCCCAGTCCACCGATGAAGACGCTCTGCGCAAGGCTCTCGCGGACGGGCCCGTCACCTTCTATTGCGGGTTCGACCCGACCGCGGCCAGCCTGCACGTCGGCCACCTGGTGCAGGTGCTGACCATGCGGCGGCTCCAGCAGGCCGGGCTGAAGCCGCTGGCGCTGGTCGGCGGCGCGACGGGCCAGATCGGTGACCCGCGCCCGACCGCCGAGCGCACGCTGAACTCCCCCGAGACCGTGGCGGAGTGGGTGAACCGGCTGCGCGACCAGATCGAGCCCTTCCTCGACTTCGACGCGTCGCTGCCCAACGCCGCCCGCATGGTCAACAACCTCGACTGGACCGCGAACCTCTCGGCCATCGAGTTCCTGCGGGACATCGGCAAGCACTTCCGGGTCAACAAGATGCTCACCAAGGAGTCGGTGGCCCGTCGCCTGGAGTCGCAGGAGGGCATCAGCTACACCGAGTTCAGCTACCAGCTCCTCCAGGGCATGGACTTCCTCCAGCTCTACCGGAACTACGGCTGCACCCTCCAGCAGGGCGGCAGCGACCAGTGGGGCAACCTCACGGCGGGCATCGACCTGATCCACCGCCTGGAACCGGACGCCCAGGTGCACGCGCTGGCGACGCCGCTGATGACCAAGGCGGACGGCACCAAGTTCGGCAAGTCGGAGGGCGGCGCCATCTGGCTGAACGCCTCGATGACCACGCCGTACGCCTTCTACCAGTTCTGGCTCAACACCGACGACCGGGACGTCTCGCGGTACCTGCGCATCCTGTCGTTCCGCAGCCGCGAGGAGCTGGAGGAGCTGGAGAAGGTCACCGAGGAGCGGCCGCAGGCGCGGACCGCGCAGCGGGCGCTGGCCGAGGAGCTGACCACGCTGGTCCACGGCGAGGACGAGTGCCGGGCCGTGATCGCGGCCTCCAAGGCGCTCTTCGGCCAGGGCGAGCTGGCGGAGCTGGACGCGGCGACGCTGGAGGCGGCCCTGCACGAGCTGCCGCACGTGCGCGCCGACGGCTTCGCCCCGGTGGTCGACCTGCTCGCCGAGACGGGCCTGGTGGCCAGCAAGTCGGCGGCCCGGCGGACGGTGAAGGAGGGCGGTGCCTACGTGAACAACGTCAAGGTGACCGCCGAGGACGCCGTCCCGGGCCCCGAGGACCTGCTGCACGGCCGGTGGCTGGTGGTGCGGCGCGGCAAGAAGAACCTGGCCGCCGTCGAGATCACCGGCTGACCTCCCGGGCGTACGCCTGCTGCCCCGGTCCCCTCGGAAGGGGGCCGGGGCAGCGGCGTCGCGGGGGCCGGGTCAGGTGCGTGGCCTGCCCTTGACCTTGGCCCAGAACATGTCGCCGATCCAGACGACGAGGACGGCGCCGGCCAGCTGGAGCACGTGCCTGATCCAGTCGATGCCCTTGGTGTCCTCGACGCCGATTCCGCTCGCCACGGAGTTGCCGATGATGCTGCCGATGATTCCGCAGATCACCGTCAGCCAGATGGGGATCTGCTGCTTCCCTGGCAGGATCGCCTTGGCGAGCAGACCCAGAATCAGGCCGACGATGATGGCCCACAACCAGCTCATGTCTCCTCCTCGGGGAGGCGTACTGTCGCCTCAGTCTCCGCCCGGCGGGCGTTCGGCGCATGTCGGACATGACCAACGGGCCACCCGCCGGTGCCCGCGCGGGCGGGCGGGCGTAATCTGAGGGCCGCCGGGGCGGTCTGGCTCCGGCGGACGGACCTGGTTTTCCCGGGCCCCCGAGGGGGCGAGGAAGGATGGCGGAGCGGATGCGGAAGCAACGCGGAGCCGAGGTCTTCCGGATCACCGGGGCCCGGCAGTCCCTCGCGGACGACGTGCGGGGCCGCCAGCGGCGTTATGTGATCGCGATGCTGGTGCGCACCCTGTCGGTGATCGCGGCGGCGGCCCTGTGGAACGTCGAGCGGTACGTGGCGATCGTCGCCCTCGTCCTCGGCGTCCTCCTCCCCTACGTGGCGGTGGTGATCGCCAACGCCGGCCGGGAGAACGCGCCGGGGCTGCCCGACACGTACGTGCCCTCGGGCCTCAAGGCGCTGCCCTCGGGGTCGTACGAGCTGCCCCCGGCGGCCGGGCGGGAGTCCGCGGGGGCACGGAGCGAGGGCACAATGCCCTCCGCCTGAGCCCGCCCGGGCTCCGGACACCGGCTCTGATCAGGGGCGTTGCCGGCCCTTCTGATCCACTTCCCGGAAACCTCAAGAAAAGCTCAGATCAATCGTGTTGTTCCGGTGCACCGCACCGGGTACCCCGTGACATACTTCGAAAGCGCTCCGCATCCCCCGTCGGAGCGACGGACCGACGCCGGGCAGCTCCCCCCGTGGCTGCCCGGCGTCGTTTTCCTTTCCTCTCACCGTGGCTGACGGCGCGTCAGGTGAGGGCTTCCGGAAGCTCCATCGGTACGGCGCGCAGGCTCCGGCCCCGCCGGTCGAGGACCCGGCCGACGTTCTTCTCGGTGCGCAGCACCATCACCCGGTCGTCGACGCGGAAGCGCAAGTGGGCCAGTTCCTGGACGAGATGGGCCTCCAGGGTGTGCACCTCGGGGACGCCGCGCAGCCACACGTCGAGGATCAGGTTGTGCGGCCCTGCGGTGACGGTGCACAGCCGTAGTTCGGGCAGGGTGCGCAGGGAGGCGGTGGCCGCGTCGAGGTGCTCGGCCGGGACCGAGGCGAAGTAGACCACCGAGACGGGCCAGCCGGTGAGCGGCCGGGCGAGGCTGCACCGCAGCACGAACTGGCCGCTGCCCACCAGCCGCCGCACCCGCCGGCCGACGGTGGCGACGCTGGTCCCCGCCCGCCGGGCCAGTTCGGCCAGCGGCATCCGCCCGTCCTCGCCGAGGGCCACCGCGATCCGCCGGTCGACGGCGGTGACCGGCTCGGGCCTGGCCGGGGCGGCGGGCGGGGCGAGCCGGGCGCGCTGCCCGGCCGACAGGCTCCGCAGCCGCCAGCGGCTCCCCTCGAAGGGGGCGCCGGTGATGACGTGGGTGCGGGTGAGGCGGACCCCGGACAGACCCGCGATCCGGCCGCCGATGTAGTCGACCAGGCCGTCCATGTCGTACGCCCAGACGATGGCGAGGAGGTCGCGGGCGCCGGAGGTGTGTTTGACGCTCATCGTCTCCGGGTCGTGGGCGATGATCCGGCCGATCTCCCAGGAACGGTCGGCCTCGGTGACGATCTCGACCTGGGCGCGGACCTGCCCGTCGTCGGCGGGCGGCCAGTAGCCGTCGACCCAGGCGGTGCCGGAGTCGCTGAGCCGCTTCCAGCGGCGGGCCACCGTGGCGGCGTCGACGCCCAGCACCTCGCCGACCAGGGACCAGGGGGCGCGCGGCTGGATCTGGAGGGCGTTGACGACGGCGAGGTCCAGCTCGGTCAGGGCGGGCAGCGGTGCGTCGCCCGGGCCGGGCGGCGCGGCGGGCCTTGGCCAGAGCCTCTCGGGGGCCGTCCCCACCTGATCGGTCTGGCGCTCGCGGGAGCCCTGGTTGATCGATTCCTGCATGGGATCTCTTCCTGTGACCGGATCAGGCGATTAAACCGTGTCGTGACCCTGGCGTTCCAGCGTGCTCCGTCACACGCACGTTCCGGCGTGAAGGCGACGGCCGCTGTTCCTCAGGGTCGTCGCCTTCCGCCGCCGGCTGGAGAAGGAGTCACCTGTGACCACCGCCACCCCCCTCAGGATCACCGGCGCCCGCATCGTGGACGGCACCGGCACCGGCGCCGCCCCCGTCACCGACGGGGTGGTGTGCGCGGACGCGGACGGCGTGCTGCGGTACGTCGGACCGGCGGCGGGGGCGCCCGCGGCGGCCCCCGGCGACCGGGTCGTGGACGTGGCCGGGCGGACCGTGCTGCCCGGCTTCATCGACTGCCACGTCCACCTCGGCGTGGAGACCGCCAAGGACCTGGGCAACCGGGTGCGGCTCGACGCGACGGTGGAGGTCTTCCGGACCGCCGAGCGGATGCGGCGCACCCTGGAGGCGGGCATCACCACCGTGCGCGACCTGGGCGGCCTGCCCGCCGGGTACCGCACGGCCGTCGAGACGGGGCTGGCGGTCGGCCCGCGCATCCGGACCGCCGTGCGGTTGCTCGGCCACACCGGCGGCCACTCGGACTTCACCCTGCCCGGCGGCTTCGACCCCTCGGCGGGGCTGAGCGAGATCGCCGACTCCCCCGACGAGGTGCGGGTGGCGGTGCGGCGGCTGCTGCGGGACGGCGCGGACGTGATCAAGCTCTGCGCCACCGGCGGCATGAGCAGCCCGCACGACCACCCCGACGACGAGGGGCTCAGCGAGGAGGAGATCCGCACCGTCGTCGACGAGGTCTCCCGGCACGGCGGCCGGCCGGTGGCCGCGCACGCGCAGGGCACGGCGGGCATCCTCAACGCCATCCGCGGCGGCGTCACCAGCGTCGAGCACGGCTACGGCCTGGACGCGCACGCCCGGGAGCTGGCGGGCGAGCGCGGCACGTACGTCGTACCGACCCTCTCCACCGTCTTCGACGGCATCGACCGCAGCCGGATGGAGCCCTCGCACTACGAGAAGAAGGTCCGCTGGTCGGGGGTGACCAAGGAGAACATCTCGGCGGCCATCGCCAACGGCGTGAAGATCGCGCTGGGCACCGACTCCGCGATGGTGCCGCACGGCCGGAACCTGCGGGAGCTGATGCACCTGGTGGCGCTCGGCATGTCCCCCGCGGACGCCATCGCCGCCGGGACCCGCGTCGCCGCCGAACTGCTCGGCGTCCAGGACCGCGCCGGGACGCTGGAGGCCGGCAAGGAGGCCGACCTCGTGGTCTGCGACGGCGACCCGCTGGCCGACGTCGCCGCCCTCGCCGACCCCGCCTCCGTCCGCCTGGTCGCCCGGTCCGGCGTGATCCGCAAGGACACCCTGCCGCGCGGCTGACCCCCTGAACGGGGCACCGGGTGCGGCATGGAACTGCCCGCCGCACCCGGCCGCCCACCACTCGCACCACACCCCCCCCACCCGCACCGCTGTCACCCCCGACTCCCCCGTCCCCGACCTCTCGAAAGGCCGCCGCAGTGCAGGACACCGCCACCGCGCCCGACACCCGGGCCGGACGCCTACTCGACCGGCTGATGACCGGCCTGGAGCGCTTCGGCAACAAGCTGCCCCACCCCTTCTACCTCTTCGCCGTCCTCTTCCTGGTGCTCGGTGTCGTCTCCACCGTCCTCGCCGCCACCGGCGCGGGGGTCACGGTGCCCGGCACCGAGGAACGGCTGGAGGTGCGGGGGCTCTTCTCCGGCGCCGGGATCAGCTGGCTGCTGGAGAACGCGCTGGTCAACTTCACCGGCTTCCCGCCGCTGGGCACCGTGCTGCTGATGATGATGGCGGTCGGCGTGGCCGAGCGGGCCGGGCTGCTGGAGACCGCCGTCCGCGCCACCATTGCCCGCGCCCCGGTCCGCGTGCTGCCGTACGTGGTGGCGTTCGTCGCCTGCCAGGCGCACGTGATGAGCGACATCGCGATGCTCGTCATCCCGCCGCTGGCCGCCATCGCCTTCCGGGCCGCCGGGCGCAACCCGGTGGCGGGGCTGATCGGCGCGTTCGCCTGCGTCTGCGCCGGGTACGCGGCCGGCTTCACCGTCGGCGCGCTGGACGCGCTCTACGTGGGCATCACCGAGAAGGCGGCCCAGGTGCTGCCGATGGGCGCCGGGATGGCCACCCATCTGCTGGTGAACTACTTCTTCACCGCCTCGGCCAGCCTCCTGCTGGCGCTGGTCGGCGGGCTGCTCATCACCAAGGTGCTGGAGCCGCGGCTGCCGCAGCCGACCGGCGACGGTTCGGCGCCGGAGGGCGAGGAGGAGCACTCGGCCGAGGTCACCCCGCTCCAGATCCGTGCCCTGCTGGCGGCGGGCGCCGCCGTCGCCGTCTACGCGGCGATCGTGCTGACGGTGTGGCTGATGCCGGGCAGCCCGCTGCGTGGCGAGGGCGGGGCGCTGGTCCCCTCCCCCGTGCTGACCGGTGTGGTGCCGCTGCTCTTCGGCGCCTTCCTGATCGGCGGCGTGGTCTACGGCGTGGTGGCCCGCACGGTGAAGCAGGCGGCGGACGTGCCCCGGATGATGGCCGAGTCGGTGACCGGCATGGCCTCGTACATCGTGCTGATCCTGGTGATCGCGCAGTTCATCGCGGTCTTCAACTGGTCGAACGTCGGCACGCTGCTGGCCGTGGAGAGCGCGGAGCTGCTGGAGTCGGTGGGGCTGACCGGCTTCACCGCGGTGGTCCTCTTCGTCCTGCTGGTGACGGTGCTGAACCTCTTCATCACCTCGGGCTCGGCCCTGTGGTCGCTGATGGCGCCGGTCTTCGTGCCGACCTTCATGCTGCTCGGCATGGAACCGGCCTTCACCCAGGCCGCGTTCCGCATCGCCGACTCCGCGACGCAGATGATCACCCCGCTCAACCCGTACCTCTTCCTCGCCCTCGCGCTGCTGAAGCGATACGAGCCGAGCGCCCAGCTCGGCACGCTGATGTCGAGGCTCGCCATCTTCGTGGTGCCGTTCCTGGTGACCTGGCTGGCGGTGCTGGGGCTCTTCTACGCCTTCGACCTGCCGCTCGGACCGGGGGCCGGAATTCACCTGGAGTAGGCGAGTTAGGGTCGCGGGTGTGAATCTCCCCGACTTTCCCGGGCCCCTCGGCGGCGTCCGGCAGCCCGACGCCGTGATCTGTTCGGCGAAGGGGTGCCGGGCCGCCGCCGTCTGGGTGCTGGCCTGGAACAACCCGAAGCTGCACACCCCCGAGCGCCGCAAGACCTGGCTGGCCTGCGAGGAGCACCGCGAGCACCTCTCGCAGTTCCTGGGGGTGCGCGGCTTCCTCAAGGACGTGGTGCCGCTCGCCGACTGGGAGGCGCCGGACGAGGGGCGCTGAGTCAGCCGCCGATCGCGGACATGGGGCGCTGGGGCTGGAGGAAGGCGGGGTCGTCGAGGCCCGAGCCGGCCTTCTTGCCCCACATCGCCTGCCGCCAGATCCGGGCCAGCTCCTCGTCGGGGGCGCCGGAGCGCAGCGCGGCCCGCAGGTCGGTCTCCTCGGAGGCGAAGAGGCAGGTGCGGATCTGGCCGTCGGCGGTGAGCCGGGTGCGGTCGCAGGCGGCGCAGAACGGCCGGGTGACCGAGCCGATGACGCCGACGCGGTGCGGGCCGCCGTCGACCAGCCAGCGTTCGGCGGGGGCGGAGCCTCGCTCGCCGGCCTCCTCCTCGGTGAGGGTGAAGCGGGTGCGCAGCGAGGCCAGGATGTCACCGGCGGTGATCATGCCCTCGCGCTTCCAGCCGTGCTGGGCGTCGAGCGGCATCTGCTCGATGAAGCGCAGCTCGTAGTCGTGCGCGACGGCCCAGGCGAGCAGGTCGGGGGCCTCGTCGGCGTTGTGGCCGGGCATGAGGACGGAGTTGACCTTGACGGGGGTCAGGCCGGCCTCGTGGGCGGCGGCGAGTCCGGCGAGGACGTCCTTGTGGCGGTCGCGCCGGGTGAGGGTCTTGAAGACCTCGGGCCGCAGGGTGTCCAGGGAGACGTTGACCCGGTCGAGGCCGGCCTCCTTCAGCGCGGCGGCGGTGCGGCCGAGGCCGATGCCGTTGGTGGTGAGGGAGAGCTGCGGCCGGGGTTCGAGGGCGGCGCACTCCTGGACGATGCCGACCAGGCCGGGGCGGAGCAGCGGCTCGCCGCCGGTGAAGCGGACCTCGGTGACGCCGAGGGCGGTGACCGCGACGCGTACCAGCCGCACGATCTCCTCGTCGGTCAGCAGGTCGGGCTTGGCCAGCCAGCTGAGTCCCTCCTCCGGCATGCAGTACGTGCAGCGGAGGTTGCACCGGTCGGTGAGCGAGACGCGCAGGTCGGTGGCGACTCGGCCGTAGGTGTCGATGAGCATCTGCCGCGCCAGCTCCCGTGATCGTCGTTCGGTTACTTCCTGGCGAGCGTACGCGAGGAGGGGCCGGACGGCAGAGGCCCGATTCGCACGAGAAGGGGGCACGCGCGGGGCGGCCGGGTCGTGGGGATCTCCACGACCCGGCCGCCCGGGGTGTCGCGTCCCGGCGCTTGGCACCGGCCGTGGGGGCCGGTGGGCGCGCCGGGAGCGGGTCAGTGCGCGCCGGTGCCGGTCAGCGAGCGGACCTCCAGCTCGGCGTACTTCTCCTTGTCCGGGGTCTCCTTCGACAGCATCGTGCCGAGCCAGCCGAGCAGGAAGCCCAGCGGGATGGAGATGAGGCCGGGGTTCTCCAGCGGGAACCAGGCGAAGTCGACGCTCGGGAACATCGAGGTCTCCTTGCCGGAGACGACCGGCGAGAAGAGGACCAGCAGCACCGAGGAGGCGAGGCCGCCGTAGATCGACCACAGCGCGCCCTGGGTGGTGAAGCGCTTCCAGAAGAGGCTGTAGAGGATCGTCGGGAGGTTGGCCGAGGCGGCGACCGCGAAGGCGAGGGCGACCAGTCCGGCGACGTTGAGGTCGCGGGCGAGGGCGCCGAGCGCGATGGAGACGATGCCGATGGCGACGGTGGCCCAGCGCGCGGCGCGGACCTCCTCCTTGTCGGTGGCCTGGCCCTTGCGGATGACGTTGGCGTAGATGTCGTGGGCGAACGACGAGGACGAGGCGAGGGTGAGCCCGGCGACCACCGCGAGGATGGTGGCGAAGGCGACCGCGGAGATGGTGGCGAGCAGGATCGCGCCCCACGTCGAGTCGACGCCGCCGATGTGCAGGGCGAGCAGCGGCGCGGCCGTGTTGCCCGCCTTGTTGGAGCCGGTGATCTCCTCCGGCGAGATGAGCGCGGCGGCACCGAACCCGAGGGCGATGGTCATCAGGTAGAAGGCGCCGATGATGCCGATGGCCCAGTTGACCGACTTCCGGGCGGCCTTGGCGGTCGGCACCGTGTAGAAGCGGATCAGGATGTGCGGCAGGCCGGCGGTGCCGAGGACCAGGGCGATGCCGAGCGAGAGGAAGTCCAGCTTCGAGGTGGGGGTGAGGCCGTACTTGAGGCCGGGCTCCAGGAAGGCGGCGCCGTGACCGCTGTTCTCGGCGGCCGTGCCCAGCAGGTCGGAGATGTTGAAGTTGAACTTCAGCAGGACCAGGAAGGTGATGAGCAGGGTGCCGAAGATGAGCAGGACGGCCTTGACCATCTGCACCCAGGTGGTGCCCTTCATGCCGCCGATCGTCACGTAGACGATCATCAGGATGCCGACCAGGGCGACGATGAGGATCTTGCCGCTGTCGCTGGTGATGCCGAGGAGCAGCGAGACGAGGACGCCGGCGCCGGCCATCTGGGCGAGCAGGTAGAAGATCGAGACGACGATGGTGGAGGTGCCGGCGGCGGTGCGGACCGGGCGCTGGCGCATGCGGTAGGCGAGGACGTCGCCCATCGTGTAGCGGCCGGAGTTGCGCAGCGGTTCGGCGACCAGCAGCAGCGCCACCAGCCAGGCGACGAGGAAGCCGATGGAGTAGAGGAAGCCGTCGTAGCCGAAGAGGGCGATGGCGCCGGCGATGCCGAGGAACGAGGCGGCCGACATGTAGTCGCCGGAGACGGCGAGGCCGTTCTGGAAGCCGGTGAACTGGCGGCCGCCGGCGTAGAAGTCGGAGGCGTTCTTGGTCTGGCGGCCGGCCCACACGGTGATGAAGAGGGTGGCGACGACGAAGAGGCCGAAGAGGGTGATGATCAGCGGGCGGTGCTGGCTGGCCTCGTTGGCGGCCAGGTCGACCGCTCCTGCCGCGAGCGTGGTCGTGGTGCTCATGCGTCGCCCTCCAGACGGGCCTTGATCGCCTCGGCGCGCGGGTCGAGCTTCTTCGCGGCGTGCTGGGAGTACCACCAGGCGATGAGGAAGGTGGTGGCGAACTGGCCGAGTCCGAGGACGAGGGCCACGTTGATGTTGCCGAAGAGCTTGGTGCCCATGAAGCCGCCCGCGTAGTTCGAGAGCAGCACGTAGAGCAGGTACCACAGGACGAAGGCGATCGTCAGGGGGAAGGCGAAGGAGCGGTGGGCCCGGCGGAGTTCGCCGAACTCCGGGCTTTCCTGCGCCTCCACGAACGCCGCCGTCGAGGGCATGGCAGGGGGCTTGTCGGGCGCTTCGCCCTTCGACGGGGGAGAGGCTTCGGTAGCCACGGAATCTCCTCGCGGTGCGGGTGCGGTGGTCGTTGACGGGTCCACCGGGCCGGTCGGTTCTGCCGGGACCGAGGGGCCCGGCAGTCCGGTCGTGCCGGACGGAAGGGGTCGTTCAGCGGGGGTGGGCATGGTGGTGCGCGGACCTCACAGTGATGTGGATCACGCGACGGTTGGCGATGCTAGGTGGCCGGGGCGTGATCCGTAAGGGGTTGGACCAGGGGCTTTCCTCGGAGCCGCGAGACGGGCCGCCGAGGAGACCTCTGGCTCTTGTCCCCTGCACAACGTCACGGCGGCGCGGCCGAAGTGGTTCACGGCGAAGTTGATTTCTTCCTGAAGACCATTGCTGGCCGCGCGCCTTGGTGATTGGCTGCGTTCTGCACACGCGTCATGTACCTGCCCAGGCGCCGCGATTCGGCATGCCGGGCGGTCGGTCCACGGTGCACGAACGCCGGGTCCTCCGCACGACTCCGGTCGACCGGGGGGTCCACGCGTCCTGGCGGCCGGGTGGTGCGCCCTCCTTACAGAATTCGGAGAGCCTCATGACCGCTTCCTCCGCACGCGCACGCCGCGCGTTCGCCCTCCCGATGGGACTGGCGGTGGCCTCGTCCCTCGTCCTGGTCCCCGTCACGACGGCCTCGGCCGCCGAGGCCGCACCGGCCGCCACCACGGCCACCACCGCCGCCGGGGGCGAGCAGATCAGCTACGTGGTGAACATCCTTCCGGGCAAGCTCGCCGCGGCCCTCGCCGAGAGAGCGATAACCAAGGCCGGCGGCACCGTCGTCAAGGCGTACGACAAGATCGGCGTCGTCGTGGTGCACTCGGCCCGGGCCGACTTCGCCGAGAAGATCCGCAAGGTGCCCGGCGTGCAGAGCGCCGGCGCGACTCGCACCACGCCGCTCGCCGCCCAGTCCACCGACGACATGGGCGCCCCGGTGGAGCTGAGTGAGAAGCAGCTGGACGCGGCCTCCGCCAAGGCCGAGGGCGACGAGGACCCCCTTCAGGGCCTCCAGTGGGACCTGCCGGCCATCAAGGCCGACAAGGCGCACCAGAAGTCGCTCGGTTCGAGCAAGGTGACCGTCGCCGTCATCGACACCGGCGTGGACGACACCCACCCGGACCTGGCGCCCAACTTCGACCGCGAGGCGTCGGTCAACTGCGTCGGCGGCGTGCCGGACACCACGGACGGCGCCTGGCGCCCGCAGCCCGGCGAGAGCGCGCACGGCACGCACGTGGCGGGCGAGATCGCGGCGGCCAAGAACGGCATCGGCATGACCGGGGTCGCCCCGGGGGTGAAGGTCTCCGGCATCAAGGTGTCGCAGCCCGACGGGTTCTTCTACACCGAGGCCGTGGTCTGCGGCTTCATGTGGGCGGCCGAGCACGGCGTCGACGTCACCAACAACAGCTACTACACCGACCCGTGGATGTTCAACTGCACCAACGACCCTGACCAGAAGGCGCTGGTCCACGCGGTCGGCCGGGCCACCGCGTACGCGGAGCTGAAGGGCGCGGTCAACGTCGCCTCGGCCGGCAACTCCAAGCTCGACCTGGCCGCCGACACCCTGCCGGACGCCTCCAGCCCCAACGACTCGACCCCGGTCGACCGTGAGATCGACCCGAGCACCTGCCTGGACATCCCGGCCCAGCTGCCGGGCGTCGTGACGGTCTCCGCCACCGGCGCGAAGAACCTCAAGTCGTCGTACTCCAACTACGGCAAGGGCGTCATCGACATCACCGCCCCCGGAGGCGACTCGACCGTCCGCCAGGCCCCCGAGGCCCCGGCCGTCGACGGCCGCATCCTCGGCACCCTGCCGGGCGGCGGCTACGGCTACATGATGGGCACCTCGATGGCGGGCCCGCACGTCGCGGGCGTCGCCGCGCTGATCAAGTCGACCCACCCCAAGGCCCCGGCCTTCCAGGTCAAGGCGCTGCTGAAGGCCCAGGCCGACACGCTGGCCTGCCCGGAGCCGTACGACCTCGACGGTGACGGCGTGAACGACGCGGTCTGCGAGGGCGGCAAGTCCGGCGCCGGCTTCTACGGTGCGGGCATGGCCGACGCGCTGGACGCGGTCACCAAGCGCTGAGCCGGGCGCCGGGCCGACACCCGGCGCTCACCCCGGTCAGGACCCAGGCCCGGGCGGCGGGTGCGGGACGAAGGCGGCGACGCCTGACTCCCGCCCCTCCCCCGGGCCTTCGCGCGCCCGCGCGGCAGGATGGCCGCATGACGGACGACCTGGTACGTGACGACCTGGTACGTGAGGTGTGGGCGGCGCTCGCCGGCCCGCCCGACGCGCCGCAGCGGATCACCCGGGACCGCGCGCCGACCACGCTGGACCGTGCCGCGCTGCCCGCCGCCGCGCTGGCCCGCGCCACCGTGGCCGTCTGCTCGCTGGCCGCGGCCGAGCTGGCGGCGGCCCGCGCCGACGGCCCCGTGCCCCGCGTACGCGTCTGCGACCGGGCGGTGGACGCCGCCTTCCGCAGCGACCGGCTGGTCCGCCTGGACGGCCGCGAGCCCGTCACGTTCGCCCCGCTCTCCGGCTTCTGGCGGGCCGCCGACGGCTGGGTCCGCACCCACGCCAACTACCCGCACCACCGCGCCCGGCTGCTCGGTGCGCTCGGACTGCCGGAGACCGCCGGGCCGCGCGAGCTCGCCGCCGTACTCGCCGGACGGGACGCCTCCGCCACCGAGGAGGCGGTGTACGCGGCGGGCGGCCTCGCCGTCGCCGTCCGGGACCGTGACAGCTGGGCGCGCCATCCGCAGGGCGTGGCGGCGGCCGCCCAGCCCCTGGCCGGACGCCGTCCGCTCGCGCCGGGCGGAGTGCCGCTGCCGCCGTCCGGCCGGGAGCCGGGGTACGCGGCGGCCGGGCTGCGGGTGCTGGACCTCACCCGGGTGCTGGCCGGGCCCGTCGCCACCCGGACCCTGGCCCTGCTCGGCGCGGAGGTGCTGCGGCTGGACGCGCCGTGGCTGCCGGAGAGCCAGGACACGCTGGACGACACCGGGATGGGCAAGCGCTCGGCCCGGCTCGACCTGGCCACCGCGGAGGGCCGCGAGGTCTTCGGCCGCCTGCTGGAGACGGCGGACGTGGTCGTCACCGGCTACCGCCCCGGCGCCCTGGAGGCGCTGGCGGGGATGGCCCCGGAGGAACTGGCGGCGCGCAGGCCGGGGCTGGTGGTGGCCCAGCTCTCCGCCTGGGGGTGGGCCGGGCCGTGGGCCGGGCGGCGGGGCTTCGACAGCCTGGTGCAGGCGGCGAGCGGCGTCGCCCTGGCCGAGCGCGTCACCGGGGCGCCGGACGCCCCGCCCGGCGCCCTGCCCGCCCAGGCCCTCGACCACGGCACCGGCTACCTCCTGGCGGCGGCCGTGCTGCGCGCGCTGACCCGGCGCCACCGCACCGGCGAGGGCTCCCTGCTGCGCCTCAGCCTGGCCCGCACCGCCCACGCCCTGCTCCACGTGGACGTACCGGCTCAGGCTCCTGAGCCGGGCCCGGTCGCGGAGCCGCCGCTGCGCGAGGCGGTCACCGGCCGGGGGCGGCTGCGGTACGCGCCCTCGCCGGTGGAGTTCGCGGGCGGGCCGCGCGACTGGTCCCGGACACCGGGCCTGTGGGGCGCGGACGCGCCGTGCTGGGAGCAGCCGCCCCACTGAGCCGGAAGGGGGTCCTCCTGTTGAGCGCCGCGACTTGCCGTCCTCGCGCGGACACGGACACAGTGAAGATCCTGTATTGACTCCGTCCCCCCCTGAAGGAGGGGGATTCCTACCGCTTGCGCTGCAGGGGTTTCTGCTTCGTCGCCGATCGCCCGCCCGGAGTACTCCGTTGAGGTCTTACATCAGCTCCACAGACAGACGCCGTCAGCCCGACGGCCGGAATGTTCTTCGCCGCGTTCACGTCCCGGTCGTGGGTCGTCCCGCAGACGCACGTCCAGGTACGGACGTCCAGCGGCATCTTGTCCAGCAGGATGCCGCAGGCGGAGCACAGTCTGGAGGAGGGGAACCAGCGGTCGACCGCGATCACTTCACGGCCGTACCACTGGGCTTCGTACTCCAGCATGCTCCTGAACTCGGACCAGGCGGCATCGCTGATGGCGCGGGCCAGGCTCCGGTTCTTCACCATGTTGCGCACGGCCAGGTCCTCGATCACGGTCGTCGGGTTCTCACGAACGAGCCGAGTGGTGAGCTTGTGCAGGTGATCACGCCTGCGGCCGGCGATGCGGGCGTGGACCTTGGCGACCTTGCGGCGGGCTTCGGCCCGGTTCGCGCCCTCACCCTGGGCTTTACGGGCAAGCTGCCGCTGCGCCTCGGCGAGACGGATGCGGTCGCGCCGTTCATGCCGGGGGTTCGCGACCTTCTCGCCGGTCGAGAGCGTCAGGAGGTGGTGGAGTCCGACGTCGATACCGACAGCGGTCTCGGGGGCGGGCAGCGGCTGGAGGACCGGCTCCTCGCAGAGCAGGGACACGTGCCAGCGTCCGGCCGCCTCCTGGGACGCGGTCACCGTGGACGGCACCGACCCTTCGGGCAGGGGGCGGGACCACACGATGTCAAGCGGCTCCGCCATCTTCACCAGTGTCAGCCGACCGTCCCGGAACCGGAACGCGCTGGTGGTGTACTCCGCCGACTTCCGCGACTTCTTACGCGACTTGAAGCGCGGGTACTGGGCCCGCTTGCCGAAGAAGCCGGCGAATGCCGCCTGAAGATGCGCCCACGCTTCCGTACGCGCCGCGAGGGCCAGGTCGTAGACCTTCCGCACACAGCCGAACGTACGCGGCGGCGGATCCGCTTTCCCCGCCCTGCTCAGCAGGAGTTCGATTCCTCCCCCGGCCGAGGCCCGGGGGGATCCACGAAGGAGCCCTGATGAGCTTCATACGCCCGCCCGCCGACGGCCCCGTCGGCACGCCCCGCCCAGCCGAAGGCGCCGCGCCGGCGCCCGGGGAGCACGGTGTCCGGCCCGCCCGGGTGGTCGCCCTGCCGTCGGCCACGGGTGCGGCGCGTGCCCTGGCCGTGGTGGGTCTGCTGACGCTCGGCGCGCTGATCCCGCTGCTCGGGCCTGGTCCGGCGCTGGAGGGGACCGGAGAGGCCCTCGCGCCGGCGGCGCGGCCGGTGGGGGTGTTGCGGACGGTGCTCTTCGCCGCCCTCTGTGTCCAGGCGGGCGAGATCTGGGTGGCGCGGATGGTCCCGGCGGTCCGGGGTGCCCCGGCCGGGCTGCTGCCGCGCGTCTGGTCGCCGGCGGCCGCCTGCTGCGGCCTTCTCGCGGCGGTGGCGCTCTCCGCCATCGTCGCCAACGGCAACATCTGGCCGCGCAACCTGTCCGAGCTGCGCTTCGGCGAGCTGTACGGCACCGGGGACGGGGTGCTCGCCCTGCTGGAGATCAACGCCTTCGCGGCGGCCTGGCTGCTGGCGCTCTCCAAGCGGCCGGGCCTCGCCGCACTGCCGCTGGCGGTGCTGGTGGTGGCCGAGGCGGTGCGCGCCCATCCCGAGATCGAGACACCGCTGCTCGGCTCGGCCCTGACCCTGGTCCACCTGACGTGCGGCGCCCTGTGGGCCGGCGGTCTCCTCCAGGTGCTGCGCGTGCTGCGCCTCTGGCAGGGCCACGGCCTGCGCGCACAGGGTGCGGCCCTGCTGGCCCGCTACGCCCGCGCCGCCGCCTGGCTCTTCGCGGCGGTCACCGTCACCGGCACCCTCTCCACGCTGCGCCGGATGGCGCCGCACACCGTGCTGGAGCAGCTCACGACGACCGGTTACGGGCGGACCCTGCTGGCCAAGCTGCTGCTGCTCGCCGTCGTCGCGGTGCTGGCGCTGCGCGCCCGGCGCCGCGCGGTGGCCGCCGGCGACCCGGGAGCGGTGTTCGCCCCGGGCCGCGCGGAGGTGGCGCTGCTCGGCCTGATGGTGGCGGTGTCGGCGCTGCTCACCGCCCTGCCCGTACCGATCCGCTGGTGAGCCCTCAGGCGTCCACCGCCGGCCGGCTCTCCTCGGGCACCGCCCCGGCGCCCGGGGTTCCGGCGGCCCGGAGCACGCCCGTCACCAGCAGGTACTGCGCGGCCAGGTAGGTCGACATCACCCAGAAGTCGTGCGGGGCCGGGGTGTTCCACTCGGCGATGTTCATGGCGATCAGGGCGTCGGAGAGCAGGAAGAGCAGCCCGCCGGCGGCGGTGGCGGCGCCGAGCCTGAGCGCGCCGAAGGCCATCGCGGTGAGCAGCAGGCTGTACGCGGCGACCGGTATCCGCAGTCCGGCGGGGAGGTCGGGCCAGAGCAGCGCCACGAGCAGGACGAGGACGGCGGCGTAGACGGCTCCGAGGGGAAGCACGTGGCGGGGCGTGGTGCCGTACCGGCGGAAGAGGAGCAGGTAGCAGACGTGGCCGAGGGCGAAGGAGCCCATGCCGAGGAGGAAGGCGGTGTCGTCCTCGAAGCGGAGCAGGGTGTCGCCGCCCCAGCCGAAGACGGCGGCGGCGATGAGCAGCGGGGGGCCGCCGCGCACGGCGACCCAGGCGGCGAGGACGGAGAGCAGCAGCGGTTTGACCGTCAGATGCAGCTCCGGGTACCCGGCGAGCAGCCCCCCGAGGTCCAGGGCGACGACCACCGGGAAGGTGGCGAGCAGCAGGCGCGCGGCCAGGGTGCGGCGCGGGGTCAGCGGGGTGATGGTGCTCATCGGGTGGCCTCCGGGGCGGGGGTCGCGGTGGCCGGGGCGGTCCCGGCGGGCGGCTCGGGTGACCAGCCGGGTCCCCGGAAGATGCGGCCGGCCCGTTCGCGCCAGGTGGTGGCGGCGCGGACGTCCCGGGCGATGGCGGCGTACTCGTGGGTGGCGACGCGCAGCGGGTTGTAGGTCTCGATGTTCTTGGTGAGACCGTAGACGGGGCGGACGGTCTCGGCGGCGAAGGAGCCGAAGAGGCGGTCCCAGACGATGAGGATGCCGCCGAAGTTGCGGTCCAGGTAGCCGCCCTGGGAGGCGTGGTGGACCCGGTGGTGGGAGGGGGTGTTGAAGAGGAACTCGACCGGGCGCGGCAGCCGGCCGATCCGCTCGGTGTGGATGCCGAACTGGTAGACGAGGTTGACCGAGGAGCAGAAGGCGAGCACCGCCGGGTGGACGCCGAGCAGGATCAGCGGCATGTAGAAGGGCCAGGAGGTGAGGCTGGTCCAGGGCTGGCGGAGCGCGGTGGTGAGGTTGAACCGGCGGCTGGAGTGGTGCACGACGTGGCAGGCCCACAGGATGCGGATGACGTGGTGTCCCCGGTGCGACCAGTAGTAGAAGAAGTCCTGGGCGAGCAGGACCAGCGGCACCGTCCACCAGAGGGCGGGGACGCGCAGCGGGGTCAGCTCGTAGGCCAGGGTGTAGACGGCGACGATCGGGATCTTCCAGAGGAGGTCGAAGCCGAGGCTGCCGATCCCCATCGTGACGCTGGTGGCGGCGTCCTTGGTCTCGTACCCGGCCTGTTCCTCGTCGGGATGGAGCCGTACGGTCACGATCTCGACGACGGTGAGCAGGACGAAGGCGGGTATGGACCAGAGCACCACGTCGGGCAGGTTCGGCATGACCGCACGGTAAGACGGCGCGTCGTCCGGCGGGAGGGGTCCGGCACGACAAGTCTTACCCGAGGTAAGGGCGCTCCGGTTGGCGGATTCCACCAAGTGCCCGCCCCCGCATGCGCCCGCCTGACGCTCCGTCCGCTCCGGCCTGTCGGCCGTACCCCGTATTCTCTACGACCATGCTCGAAGACCACACGCCCGCATCCGCCTGGCCGGCCACCTACCCGACGGGTTACGCCGTGGTCGACGTCGAGACCACCGGTCTGGCCAGGGACGACCGCATCGTCTCGGCCGGTGTCTACCAACTCGACGCGCTGGGGCGGGTGGAGGACCACTGGTACACGCTGGTCAATCCGGAGCGCGACCCCGGCCCGGTGTGGATTCACGGGCTGACCACCAGCGTGCTGAAGGACGCCCCGCTCTTCAAGGACATCTCGGACGAACTGTCGGCGCGCCTCGCCGACCGCGTCCTGGTCGCCCACAACGCCGCCTTCGACTGGTCGATGCTGGCGCGCGAGTACGCGCGGGCCGAGCGGGTCGCCCCGGTCCGGCAGCGGCTGTGCACCATCGCCCTCTCCAAGGAGCTGGGGCTGCCGCTGCCCAACCACAAGCTGGAGTCGCTCGCCGCGCACTTCGGGGTCGTCCAGGAGCGCGCCCACCACGCGCTGGACGACGCCCGGGTGCTGGCCGAGGCGTTCCGCCCGAGCCTCGCGGCGGCGGCCGGCGGCGGGGTGCGGCTGCCCCTGCTGGAGTGCCGCCCGCTCACCGAGTGGTCCGAGCCGCCCGCCACCCCGAGGATCGGCCGCCAGCCCTCGTACGGCGGCCCGTCCTCCTGGCGCCCCGCCCGCAAGCGGCCTGCCTGCCCCTACCCGAACCCGGGGCGGTACGAGCCCGGCGGGCGGCTGGTGCAGGGGATGCGGATCGCCTTCTCCGGGGACACCTCGACCGAGCGGGACCTCCTGGAGGACCGGGCCACCGAGGCGGGGCTGCACGTGGCGACCAGCCTCTCGCGGCTGACCAGCCTGCTGGTGACCAACGACCCGGAGTCGGGGACGTCCAAGACGGTCAAGGCCCGCCAGTTCGGCACGCCGGTGGTGGACGAGGCCGCCTTCGGCCAGCTGCTCCAGGACGTGGCGCCCGCGCCGGGCGGCTGAACCGCCCGCCGGGGCACGGGACGAAAGGGGCGGGCCCGCCCTGAGGGGCCCGGGGGCCGCCAGGTACCGTCAAGGCGTGTACCGCTTCCTGTTGTCCCGGCAGTGGGTGATCGTGACGCTGCTGTTCGTGCTCCTGATCCCCGTCATGATCGAGCTGGGTTTCTGGCAACTGCACCGCCACGAGCACCGCGTCGAGCAGAACGCGCGCATCGAGCGGTCGGTCAAGGCCGACCCCGTACCGGTGCGGGAGCTGACCGAGCCGGGCGGCTCGGTGGCCGAGGGCGACCGGTGGCGGCGGGTCACCGCCGAGGGCACCTTCGACCCGGAGCACGAGGTGGTGGTGCGCCGCCGCACCAACTCCGACGACAAGGTCGGCGTCCACGTGCTGACCCCGTTCAGGCTCGGCGACGGCACGGTCCTGCTCGTCAACCGGGGCTGGGTCCCCGCCGACGGACCGCAGACCTCGCTGCCCAAGATCCCCGCCCCGCCCTCCGGCGAGATCACCCTGACCGGCCGGCTGATGCCGGACGAGACCACCGCCGCCAGCGGCATCAAGGACCTCGAGGGGCTGCCCGACCGGCAGATCATGCTGATCAGCAGCGGACAGCAGGCCGACGCCCTGGGCGTACCGGTCCTCGGCGGCTACGTCGAGCAGGTCGACCCCGATCCGGGCGCGGACGGCCCCGAGCTGATCAAGGGCCCGGACTACGGCGGGATCGGCCCGCACATGGCGTACGCCGTGCAGTGGTGGCTCTTCGCGGCGGCGGTCCCGGTCGGCTGGGTGGTCCTGGTCCGCCGCGACGTCCGCGACCGGCGCGAGGCCGATGCCGAGGAGGCCGGAAGCGGTGCGGGCGACGGCGGCTCGCCCGAGCCGGAGCCCGCCACCCTCGGCGGCTGAGCGAACCGGAATCCGCGCCACACCCCACCTCGCCCCGCGCCGCCCCCGCACGGCAGGATGTGCGCCATGGATCTTGGACTGAAGGACCGCGTCTACGTCGTCACCGGTGCCACCCGTGGCCTCGGCAACGCCACCGCCCGCGCGCTGGCCGCCGACGGCGCGAAGGTCGTCGTCAGCGGGCGTGACCAGGCCACCGCCGAGCAGGCCGCCGAGGCGATCGGCCCGAACGCCGTCGGCATCGGCGCCGACAACGCCGACCCGGAGGCGGCCGCCCGCCTGCTCGCCACCGCCAGGGAGCGCTTCGGCCGTCTCGACGGCATCCTCATCAGCGTCGGCGGGCCGCCGCCCGGCTCCGCCGCCTCCACCACCGACGAGCAGTGGGAGGCCGGGTTCGCCTCGGTCTTCCTCGGCGCGGTGCGCCTGGCCCGGGCGGCCGCCGCCGAGCTGGGCGAGGGCGGCGTCATCGGTTTCGTGCTCTCCGGCTCCGTCCACGAGCCGATCACCGGCCTGACCGTCTCCAACGGCCTGCGCCCGGGCCTCGCCGGCTTCGCCAAGTCGCTGGCGAACGAGGTCGGCCCGCGCGGCATCCGGGTGGTCGGCGTACTGCCCGGCAAGATCGACACCGACCGCATCCGGGAGATCGACGGCTTCGCCGAGGACCCGGCCGCCGCCCGCGCCGCCGCCGAGGCGTCCATCCCGCTGAAGCGGTACGGCCGCCCGGAGGAGTTCGGCCGCACCGCCGCCTTCCTCCTCTCCCCCGCCGCCTCCTACCTCACCGGCATCATGGTCCCGGTCGACGGCGGCGTACGGCACGGGTTCTGACCGGCCGTACGGAAGAGGAAGGGGCCCGGCAGTCTGCCGGGCCCCTTCCCTCTTCCGTACGCCGGGTCAGGAGACCCGTTCCGCCTTGTGGCGGGCGGCCTTGAGGACCACCTCGGCGGGGAGCTCGTCCCGGCCCAGCGAGCCCCGGGCGTTGCGCAGGCCCTGTCCCACCAGGTGCTCCAGCGTCTCGCGCGGCCCGGCGTTGGGCTCCAGCCGCAGCCCGGCCTTCACCTCGGGAGAGTCCCGTCGGCCGCGCAGCAGCACGCGGGCGCGGTCCACGCCGGGCAGCCGCTCGGCCTCGTCGCCGAGAGCGTCCTCCACCGCACGACCGCGCACCTCGGCGCCGTCCCCGTCGCCGGTGTCGACGGCGAGCGCGGCGAGGCGGTGGCGGCGCAGTTCGGCCGAGAGCCACCACAGGGCGAGCAGCAGGAGCACCGCGAGGACGGCGATCACCACCGGCCACCACCAGCCCTCGTCACGCCAGCGGGTGCGGTTGGCCTCGGTGAGCAGCACCTCGTGGCGGTCGTCGTAGATCCACCAGGAGGGCGGCTTCACGCCCAGGCCGACGGCGAGGGTGGCGCCGCCCGCGACGACCAGCAGGAGGCCGGCGAGGGTGAGCAGGACACGGTTGACCTTGGTTCGCACGCCGGTCACTCCTTACGCCGAGGACGGACGACCTTGACCGAGACCTTCGGCGGGCGGGCGAGGCCGAGGTCCTCGACGGCCCGCCCGGAGGCGGAGCGCAGATCGGCGCGCACCTCGTCCACGTCACGGAAGTGCGCCACCGCCCGCACCTTGGCCTTACGCCGCTTCAGCCGCACCTTGGCGCTCTGTACCCCGGGCACCTGCATCGCCCGGTCCCGCAGGACGAGAGCGGCGGCCTTGCGGTGCAGCACGGCGCGGACGTCCGGGTGGACCTTTTTCATCTGCAGCAGGCGGCGCCGGCCAGGGGTGAGGGCGAGCAGCAGCAGCCACAGGCCGAGCGCGGCGGCGACCCCGGCGCCGACCAGCGTCCAGGTGTCGTCCAGCGGGCGTTCGGCCAGCTCCCGGGCGAGGGTGCGGCGCCAGGCCATCGCCCGGTGTCCCGCCCGGACCGCGACCACGTCGTACAGCAGCAGGCCGCTGGCGCCGAGGAGGACCAGGGCGGTGAGGGCGGCGGGGACGCGGCGGGCCGACCAGAAGCGGTGGGCGCGGCCGCCGGGGGCCAGTCCCGGTCCCCGCTCGGGCGGGGTGGGGTCGAGCACGCGCGGGTCCTTCTCCAGCACCCCGCCGCTGCCGGCGCGGGTGGCGCCGTTCTGCTCGGGGGTCTCGCTCATCGGGCCCTCCCTTGCTTGCCGGCCACGCGCAACTTCTCGACCTGGACGGCGACCTCGGGCACGGTCATGCCGGTGAGCCCCTCGACGCGTTCGGTGACCCGGCGGCGTACGGCGCCGCACTGGCGGCCGATGTCGGTGGGATAGCCGAGTTCGACGCTGACCCGGACCCGGGCGCGGTCCTGGTGGATGCTGACGGTGGCGCGGGGCGGGTCGGCGTCACGCTGGTTGCCGCGCAGGGCCTCCCGCGCGGCCTGCCCGGCGATCTTGGCGACGACCTGGTCCGCGATGCGGGTCTCGCCGCGCTCCGCGGGGGCGACCGGTCCGCTGGTCACCGGCGTCACCGGCGCCCGGAGTCACGTCCGCGCGGGCGGAAGAAGTCGCCGGGTTCCAGATCCCCGTCGGCGATCCGGCCGGCCAGGAAACCGGCCGCGCCGAGCGCCGCCACCAGGACGAAGGCACCGAACCCGCCGAAGTATCCGGCGAAGCCCAGGGCCAGACCGGCCACCAGGCCGATCAGGGCCATGCTCATCTCGTACTCCTTCTGGCCGGCCGGGGCCGGCCGCTTCGGCCCAGGTGCGCGGGCCGGGGCGGGCGGGTCACTGGAGGTTGCGGCCGTCGCCGCCGTCGTCCTCGTCGTCGTCCTCGTCGGGCAGCTTGACGTCGCTGACGGCGATGTTGACCTCGACGACCTCCAGGCCCGTCATCCGCTCGACCGCGTTCACCACGTTCTCCCGCACGGAGCGGGCCACGTCGGCGATCGACACGCCGTAGTCGACGACGATCTCCAGGTCGAGGGCGGTCTGCACCTCGCCGACCTCGGCGCTCACCCCGCGGGTGACGGACTTGCCGCCGCCGGGCACCCGGTCGCGCATCGCGCCGAGGGTCCGGGAGATCCCGCTGCCCATGGCGTGCACGCCGTCGACGTCGCGGGCCGCGAGGCCCGCGATCTTCTCCACCACGCCGTCGGCGATGGTGGTCTTCCCCCGGGTTCCCGGGGCGCCGTGGCTCCGGCGGCCTCCCAGGTCGCCCTGGCTCTCGCGCTGTGTGGGCTCGGTCATCGCGGCACTTCCCTTCCGCACGGTGATCCACTCGTGGCGCCCACGTTATGCCGGGTTGCCCCGGTTCGCGCCCTGGATACGGCAGTCTGGGGTCATGAGTACGGACGGGTGGACCGAAGCGGTACGGCATCAACTGGGTCTCGGCAGGCTGTTGCCGATGGGAGGGGCGCAGGACGGTGCGTGGTTGACGGAGGCGGCGGCACGCACGGTGCTGCGCCGTGCGGCGGACGAGGTGACCGGGGCGCGCCTGGGAGCGCTGCGGATCGGCCCCGTGGACGGCGCCCCGGCCGAGGAGCCCGGGGTGCCACCACCCCCGAGCGCCCTGTGGCCGGGCCCGCTACGGATCGGCGCGGAGTTCGCGGCGACCCGCCTGGAGCCCTTCCCGACCCTCGCCGACCGGCTCCGCGCGACCCTCTCCGGGACGGCCACGCACCACCTGGGCCTGCACGTCACCGAGGTGGACCTGCGCATCACCGGCGTGGACCAGCCCGGCGAGACACCCGAGCGGAACTCCCCCGCCGAGCCCGCCGGCTCCGCCACCTCCCCCGCCGAGAGCCGGCCGCCCCACGAGGACACCCCCGAGGCACGCGCCGCCACGGCCACCCTCGCGGTCCCCGGAGTGGCCCGCCTCAACGGCGCCTTCGGCGGCCGCACCGGCGCGGTACGCATGGACCACCCCGCCCCGGGCCACCCCGCCCACGTCCGCGTGGAACTGGCGGTCTCCCCCGGCCACCGCCCCCTGGAGGTGGCCCGCGCGGTCCGACGGGCGGTCAGCGAAGCACTGCCGGACGGGCCTTCGGTGGCGGTGCTGGTGACGGAGGTGGGGTGAGCGGGGGGGCCGGCGCGGGGTCTGCCGTGACCCGCTCCTGGCCGCTACGCCGTCCGCATGACGTGACCTCGGCGACCGGCGTGTCCGGAGTGGGCAGATCGACGGTCCTGGACCGAGGGGGGGCGCTGGGGTACTCTCCCCCGCCTCCTCCTGCCCCCTCAGCACAGCTCCCGGTAAGGCTCGTCCGGGATGTACGTGCGCCACTCCTCCTCGGTGAGGCCGCGACCGGCGCGTCGGCAGACGGTTTTCGCTAGTTCGGCCGGGGTGAGGTCGATGGTGCGTACCTGGTCGCCCGTGAGGGTGCGGAGGGACTGGCCGTGGAAGGCGACCGCGTCGGCGGGGCGGCCGCCGAGGACCAGGGGCGGGCCGAGGGGGAGGCGCGCGGTGGTGTCCCAGAGCTGGACGGCGTCGCCGTCGAGCTGGTGGGGGTCGGCGTCGAGGAGGACGGCGAGGCGGGTGCCGTCGCCGGAGAAGGACATGGCCCGGGCGTAGCCGCCGTGCCGGTCGCCGCCGCGTACCAGGCCGCTCGGCATCGTCGCCCGGCGTTCGCGCAGCGCGCCGTCCCAGAGTTCGACCAGGCCGGACTCCTTCAGGACGGCCACCTGTTCGCCGTCCGGGGAGAAGACCAGGTCGGTGTTGCGGCCCCCGCCGAGGAGGTCCTTCCGGACCGATCCTGAGGCGAGGTCCAGGGCGTACCCGGTGGTGGTGAGCAGGGTGCGGCCGTCGGGGCTGAAGGCGCCGTGGCCGTAGTCGGCGGGGAGTTCGCGGAGTTTGCGGCCCTCGCGCAGGTCCCAGACCTGGACGGCGGTGCCGTCGGCTGCCCGGACGCCGCCGGCCGGGGCGAAGGTGGCCGCGAGGTGGCGGCCGTCCGGTGCGACGGCGAGGTGCTCGACCTGCTCCTCCTGGGTCACCGGGATGCGGAGCAGTTCCTTGCCCGCCGCCATGTCGCGCACGGCGATCGCCCGCCGCAACTCCTGGTCCCCGCCGCCCTCCCCGTCCGCGTAGGCGAGCACCTTGCCACCGTCGCTGAGGGCGGCGAGGTGTTCGAAGACCGGGCCTTCGGCGGTGCCCTGGGGGACGGGGTCGCCGATCGCCTTGCCGTCGGCGAGGCCGACCAGCCTGAGGGTCGGGTTCTCCTCGCCCTCGCGGACCAGGCCGGTGCGCCCGTCCGGGGAGAGCGCCGCCCCGTACTTCTCGGCGGCGGCGCCCCCGTCGGCCGGGCGGGACGGCGAGGCGGCGTGCTCGGCCATGTCCGCCACGTCGGTCTCGTACAGCCGCTCGGAGCCGTAGGGGATGTGGCGCAGCACCTCGGTGCGTTCGTCGAGGGCGAGGTCGACCGAGGTGGCGTCGGTGTCGGCGGTGGTGATGCCGGCCAGCGGCTGGGGGGCGTTCCGGTCGGCCGGCCAGATCTCCACCGTCCCGTCGTCCGGGGACCAGCCCACCAGGAAGCGCCCGCCGGAGCTGAACCGGGGTTCGGTCCCGTGGGTCTCCAGGCTCGCGGTGCGCTCTCCCGAGGCCAGGTCCCAGACGTGGGTCTGCGTCTCGCCGCCGGCGGCGAAGCGGCTGCCGTCCGGGCTGAACTCCATCCTCGGGCAGGTGCTCTTCCCGTCGGAGTCCTCGAAGCTCTGGGTGAGGACGGCGCGGGCGTTCTTCCCGGCCGGCCGCACCACCAGGCGCCCCCAGTCGCAGAGAGCGGTGTGTCGGCCGTCGGGCGCGAGGACGGTGCCGGAGGGTTCGGTCACGACGTGGCGGCCCGAGCGGTCGAGCAGCCGGACGCCCCGGTCGCCGGTGTCGAGCAGCATGTGGCCCTCGTCGGAGACCCCGGCCGGCGTCAGCTTCCGGTCGGCGGGTTTCCCGGTGAACTTCCCGTCCTCGGTCCGCAGCAGGCGCGGCCGGCCGTCCTTCTGGCGGACCAGCAGGTACTTCCCGCCCGCGCTGAGGCGGATCTCCCCGGTGTCGCTCAGGTCGAGCTCGTCGGGGGTCAGCTCCACCAGCGGGCGCCCGGCCCGTTCGGGCCCCTTGCCCGTCTCCCACACCTGCACGCCCAGCGGCGAGTACGTGACGAGCCGCCGCCCGTCGGCCGACAGCAGCCGGCCCGCCTCGTCGCCGGTGTCCAGCGGGCGCAACGGCAGTACCCCGCGCTCCAGCTGGAGGGCCGCCGTGTTGAGCGCGCCACGGGACTCGGGGACCTCGGCGATGCGCCAAGAGGCAAGGCCCAGCAGCATGGCGGCCGTCGGGTCGGTGCTGCGCAGGCTCTCCGCGGACTGGGCGACCGCGCGGGCGGTGGCCTGGGTGCGGCGCAGCTCCGCCTGCTGGTTCTGGGTCCAGGCGACGCCGCCGGCCAGCAGGGCGAGCACGCTCACGCCGGCCAGTCCCGACAGGAGGCGGCGCCGGCGGCGCGCGGTCCGGCTCTCCTCGGTGCGCGCGGCGGCGAGGAAGCGCCGCTCCAGCGGGTTGGGCCGCAGCGCGTAGGGGGCGGCGGTGAGCCGGTCGAGGCCCTCGCGCAGCTCGGTGCCGCGCGGCAGGTCGTCGCTGCGGCCGCCGTGCGCCTCCCAGCGGCGGGCGGCGGCGCCCACTCGGTGCAGCGTGCGGAGCGTGTCCCGGTCGGCGTCGGCCCAGCCGCGCAGCCGCCGCCAGGCGGGAAGCAGGGCCGCGCTGACCGGCCGCAGCGAGCCGTCCTCCTCGGTGACCAGCACCCCGGCCCGGGTGAGGGCGGCGGCGGCCTCGGTGAGCGCGGCGCGCTCCGGCTCGGGGCGCTCGCCGAAGAGTTCGGCGGGGCCGGCGGTGCGGACCGTGTCCTGCGAGCCGTCGGGCGCGGAGCCGGGGACGGTGAGCCGCAGCAGCAGTTCCTCGGCGGCGGCGCGGGCGAGGGGCGGCAGGGCGGACCAGGCGGCCTCGGCCCGCTCCCCGAGGGGCGCCTCGACGCGGGTCGGTTCGTGCGGCTCACCGGAATCGCGTACCTCGTCCACCGGGCCGGAAGCCGCCTTGCGGGCGCCCGCCTCCAGCAGGGCCAGCCGCGGGTCGGCCGCCTCCACGGGGGCGCCGACCAGGCCGAGCAGCAGGTCGGCGGCGGTGGGCCGCAGCTCGGGCTCCTTGGCGAGGGCCGCGGCGATCAGCGGACGGACCCGGGCGGGCAGCGCGCCGAGGTCCGGGTCGACGGTGGCGGTGCGGTGGACGACCTCACCGATGTTCTCGCCGCGGAACGGCTCGGTGCCGGAGGCGGCGTACACCACCACGGCGGCCCAGGCGAAGATGTCGGAGGCGGCGGTGGCGCGGGCTCCCGCCAGCACCTCGGGCGCCATGTAGCCGAGGGTGCCCATGACGGCCCCGGTCGCGGTCAGCGACATCTCGGGGGCGCGGGCGATGCCGAAGTCGATGATGCGCGGCCCGTCGGGGCCGAGCAGGACGTTGCCCGGCTTCAGGTCGCGGTGGACCACTCCGGCCTGGTGGATGGCGGCGAGCGCGGTCGCCACGCCGACGGCGAGCCGGAGCGCGCCCTCGGGCCCGAGCGGCCCCTCGTCGCGCACCCGGGCCGACAGGGCCGGCCCGGGCACGTACTCGCTGACCAGGTACGGGACGTCGCCGTCGACACCGGTGCGGACGATCCGGGCGGTGCAGAAGGCGGCCACGCGGCGGGCCGCCTCGCCCTCCTTCGCGAACCGGTCCCGGGCGAAGGGGTCCGCCCCGGCGTGCAGCGTCTTGAGCGCGTACCGCGCCCCGGAGGCGTCGTACGCCTCGTAGACCACGCCCTGGCCGCCCGCGCCGAGTCTGGCGGCGAGCCAGTACTCCCCGACACGCTCCGGATCGTCCCGCGTCAGCGGTGCACTCACGACTTCCCGCCCCCTGTTGAGCTTCCCCGACACTCGTTCGAGGGAGCCTAAGGGATGGCGGACCGTCAGTCGCCCTGGCCCACCAGGTCGCGCAGGCGGCGGCCCTGGGCGGCGCGCTCGGCGGCGCGCTGCTCGTCGAGGCCGCGGCCGACGGCGCCCTGGAGCAGGGCCTTGGTCTCCACGACGGCGTCCCGGGGAGCGGCGAGCAGCGCGGCGGCCAGGTCGGCGACGGCCGCGTCGAGCTGCTCGGCGGGGACGACGAGGTTGGCGAGGCCGGTGCGCTCGGCCTCCTCTGCGTGGACGAACCGGCCGGTGGCGCAGATCTCCAGGGCACGGGCGTAGCCGACGAGGTGGACCAGCGGCTGGGTGCCGGTCAGGTCGGGCACCAGGCCGAGGCTGGTCTCGCGCATGGCGAACTGCACGTCCTCGGCGACCACCCGCAGGTCGCAGGCGAGCGCCAGCTGGAACCCGGCGCCGATCGCGTGGCCCTGCACGGCGGCGATGGTGATCAGGTCGCTCCGCCGCCACCAGGTGAACGCCTCCTGGTACGAGGCGATGACGGCGTCCATCTCCTCGGCCGGGCCCTTGCCCATGTCGACGAAGGAGGGCTCGCCCTCGAACCCTTCCGGCGTGAACGCCTGCCGGTCCAGCCCCGCGGAGAAGGACTTGCCCTCGCCCCGGAGCACGGCGATCCGCACGGAGCCGGGCAGCAGGCGGCCTGCCTCGGCGAGGCTGCGCCACAGGGCCGGGCTCTGCGCGTTGCGCTTCGCCGGGTTGGTCAGCGTCACCGTGGCGGTCGCCCCGTCCACGGTGAGGCGGACGCCGTCCTGGTCGAGCAGCGGGGTTGCGGGATCGGTCGCGGCCATGGCCTGCCTCCGTGCGGTCGGTGGGGGCGCGCGGACGCGCCCGTAAGTGACTGCACAGTAACCACCCGGCCGACCGGAGGACCGACCGGGTGGTACGCGAGCAGGTGATGATGTCCGCGGTGATCGCGAGGCGGGGTCAGTCCGACGAGGGCTTCTTGCCTCTGGTCGCGCCGCCGCGTCCGCGCAGTGTGACACCGGATTCGCTGAGCATCCGGTGGACGAACCCGTAGGAACGTCCGGTTTCCTCCGCCAGCGCACGAATGCTCGCGCCGTCGTCGTACTTCCTCTTCAGGTCGGCGGCGAGCTTGTCGCGCGCCGCGCCGGTCACCCGGCTGCCCTTCTTCAGAGTCTCGGCCACCCGTGCCTCCTCATGCGAAGTGCGCTCTTGTCTCTCATGATCACCCCTCCCGGCCTTCCTGGCCACCCATTCGGCAAGGTCGGCGGGAGCGGGTTTTGCCAGGGAAATGGGCCATGGCCAGTGGAATCAAGCATTCCGCACGGTTCCGCGCCCTGCCGCCGAACGAGTGTCGCGGGGAACCGGCTGGTCAGCGTGGCGGAGCGGCACAGGCCAAGCGGCACAAGGGCTGTGTGCAGGAAGAGGCGTCCTGGGCGCCGCCTGTCGACGGCGGCGGGGCGCGGGGGTGAGAGCCGCTCACGCAGATGACGGATCAGGACTGGGCCGAATGATCCATCCGAGGACGATCTCCGCGCTCCGTTCCCACCCACGGGGGAACGCGCCGGCCGACGCGCCCGGCGCACACGCCGGAGCCGCCCGCCCCGGACAGGGCGGACGGCTCCGAGAGGGTGCGTGTGGTCAGGCCAGGGTGACCAGGTCGAGGTAGTCCGCGCCCCAGAGGTCCTCGACCCCGTCGGGGAGCAGGATGATCCGCTCGGGCTGGAGCGCGTCGACGGCGCCCTCGTCGTGGGTGACGAGGACGACGGCGCCCTTGTACGTCTTGAGCGCGCCGAGGATCTCCTCGCGGCTGGCCGGGTCGAGGTTGTTGGTGGGCTCGTCCAGGAGCAGCACGTTGGCCGAGGAGACGACCAGGGTGGCGAGCGCCAGCCGGGTCTTCTCGCCGCCGGAGAGGACTCCGGCCGGCTTGTCGACGTCGTCGCCGGAGAAGAGGAACGAGCCGAGCGTCTTGCGGACCTCGACCAGGTCCAGGTCGGGCGCGGCCGAGCGCATGTTCTCCAGGACGGTGCGGTCGGGGTCGAGCGTCTCGTGCTCCTGGGCGTAATAGCCGAGCTTGAGGCCGTGGCCCTCGACGACGCTGCCGGTGTCGGGCTTCTCGGTGCCGGCGAGCAGCCGCAGCAGGGTGGTCTTGCCGGCGCCGTTGAGGCCGAGGATGACGACCCGGGAGCCCTTGTCGATGGCGAGGCTGACGTCGGTGAAGATCTCCAGCGAACCGTACGACTTGGAGAGGCCCTCGGCGGTGAGCGGGGTCTTGCCGCAGGGGGCGGGCTCGGGGAAGCGCAGCTTGGCGACCTTGTCGCTGACCCGTTCGGCCTCCAGGCCGGAGAGCAGGCGCTCGGCGCGGCGGGCCATGTTCTGCGCGGCGACCGTCTTGGTGGCCTTGGCGCGCATCTTGTCGGCCTGGGCGTTGAGGGTCGCGGCCTTCTTCTCGGCGTTCTGGCGCTCGCGGCGGCGGCGCTTCTCGTCGGCCTCGCGCTGCTGCTGGTAGAGCTTCCAGCCCATGTTGTAGATGTCGATCTGGGCGCGGTTGGCGTCCAGGTAGAAGACCTTGTTGACGACGGTCTCGACCAGGTCGACGTCGTGGGAGATCACGATGAAGCCGCCGCGGTAGGTCTTCAGGTAGTCGCGCAGCCAGGCGATGGAGTCCGCGTCGAGGTGGTTGGTGGGCTCGTCCAGGAGCAGCACGTCGGCGTCGGAGAAGAGAATGCGGGCCAGTTCGATCCGGCGCCGCTGACCGCCCGAGAGGGTGTGCAGGGGCTGCCCGAGCACCCGGTCCGGGAGGTTGAGCGCGGCGGCGATGGTGGCGGCCTCGGCCTCGGCGGCGTACCCGCCCTTGGTGAGGAACTCCGTCTCCAGCCGCTCGTACTTGCGCATCGCCTTCTCGCGGGTGGCGCCCTGGCCGGTGGCCATCCGCTGCTCGTTCTCCCGCATCTTCTTGATCAGGGTGTCGAGGCCGCGGGCGGAGAGGATGCGGTCGCGGGCGAGGACGTCGAGGTCGCCGGTGCGGGGGTCCTGCGGGAGGTAGCCGACCTCGCCGGAGGAGGTGATGGTGCCGGCGGCGGGCTGGCCCTGGCCAGCGAGGCACTTGGTGAGGGTGGTCTTCCCCGCGCCGTTGCGGCCGACGAGGCCGATGCGGTCGCCCTTGGCGATACGGAAGGTGGCGGACTCGATGAGGACGCGGGCGCCGGCGCGCAGCTCGACACCGGAGGCGGTGATCACGGACAGACTCCTGGGCAGGAATGGAACGGACGGCGGACTGAAGAGAACGGTCGACGCCGTCTAATGCGTGAGGAGAATGGCCATACGGCGATTCTACCGGCGGCGGTCAACCGCTTTTCGCCCCACGGACGGCGCACTCCCCGGGGGCGCGGGGGCAGGAACCGGCAGATACTCGGCACCGGGGCCGACCGGCGCCCCTCCCACCGGTGAGCGGAATCACCCGCACCGGCCCCGGATACCCGAGGAGCGCATGCCATGGCCGCCACGGCGAGCGGACCCCCCACCGTCTTCCCGACGATCCTCTACGCGGACGCCCGGGCGGCCGTGCGGACCCTGACCGAGGCGTTCGGCTTCGCCCCGGCCGCGGTCTACGAGACAGACGACGGGCAGATCGCCCACGCCGAGCTGTCGCTGGGCAACGGCGCGGTGATGATCGGCCCCAAGGGCACCGGCAGCGCCTACGACCGGGCGATGGCGGACGGCGGACCGGTCGGCGTCTACGTCGTCGTCGCCGACGTGGACGCCCACCACGCCCGGGCCGCCGCCCACGACGGCGTCGAGATCCTCGTCCCCCCGACCGACCAGGAGTACGGCTCCCGCGACTACATGGCGCGGGACGCCGAGGGCAACATCTGGAGCTTCGGTACGTACGGTCCGCAGCTGCCCGCCTGACGCGGCGGCCGGGGCCCGGCGGCGGGCCGGGCCCCGACGCCGCTCAGGCGCCGCCGGTGTGTACCTGGAACGCCGCCCGGCGCACGGCCTTGGCGAGCGCCGGGTCCGGGTGGGCGGCGGCCAGCGCCACCAGCACCTGGACGGTGCGGGGGTGGCCGACCGCCCGCACGTCCGCGAGGAGCGCGGGCACCGTCGGCTGCACGGCCGCCTCCAGGTGCCGTACGAGCAGCGGGGCCTCGCCGTGGTCGGCGACGGCGGCGGCCGTGTCGACCCAGAGCCAGGTGGCCTCCTGGCGGCTGAGGACCAGCGGCGCGTCCTCGGGGTCGGTGCCGTCGTGCTCGGCGAGCCAGAGCAGGGCGTAGGGGCGCAGCAGGGCGTCCTCGGCGGCGGCGCGCACCTCGGCCTCGGCGGGGGCGCCCACGACGCGGAGCGCCTCGAAGGCGAGGCTGCGCACCATGGCGTCCTCGCCCCGGGCCGCCTCCAGCAGCTCGGCCACGGCGCTGCCGACCGGGCGGGCGGCGAGCCAGGCGCGGTACTCGGAGCGGGCCGACTGCGGGCGCAGCCGGGCGCAGCCGCGCAGCATCTCCTCGGCGGGCTGCTCGATGTTGCCCGCCGGGCTCTGGGCGGCCACGCAGATCTGCTCCAGCCGCACCCACACCGACCAGCTGCCGAGCGGGGTCAGCGTGGCGTGGCCGTCGGCGTAGGTGAGGGCGCCGACGGCGGCGAGGCCGTGCAGGGCCCAGTCGAGCAGGGTGGCCAGCGGGACGTCCTCGGCCGGTTCGGCCGGTTCGGCCGCCGGTTCGGTCCGGGGGCCGTACGGGATCTCGCAGCGCTGGGTGCGCAGTTCCTCCACGCGCTGTTCGAGGAGGTCCAGGAGCTGCGTGACCGGGACGGGGCCGTCCGAGAGCTGGAGCAGGGTCAGCAGCTGCGGGACGGCCTCGATCACCTCGGCGCCCGCGGCGGGGGTCAGCTCGTCGGGGCCGGGGTGGACCAGCGACCAGGCGTCGAAGAGCGCCACCCAGCCGCGCAGCACGGCGGAGTCGTCCCGGTCCCAGGCGCGCAGGCGCCAGCCGGGGCGGGCCACGCCGCCGTGCACCTCGACCAGACCGGCGAGGCGGGCGGTGTCCCAGTCGGCGCGGACTTTGGCCGGGGTCAGCCCCAGCTCACCCGCGGCGCGGGCGGCGGTCGCCTCGGAGAGCGTGCCCTCCCCGTCGGCGGGTGCGGCCGGCTGGGCGGCGGGGCCGCCGCGTGGCAGGGCCGCCTCGGCCCAGCGGGCGACCCGGACGGCGTCGGCCAGGCCCTCCCTCGCCATGGCGGCGAGCCGGGCCCGGGGCGGGGTGCCCTCGGGCGGGCGGGGGGCGGGCCTGCGGGCCCGGCGTTCGGCGACCGCGGCCGGGGCGGCGGCGAGGGGTCGTGGGCGGACGATTCTGAGCCTGGAGTCGCGCGGGATACGGGACGTCACGGGGGCAGTCTTCCGGGTGAAACCCGGAAATCCCAAACGGAAGCGGGGGCGGGGCTGCTATGGGCGGCTCGGAGCGAAATGTTCCAGCCGCTTTGTCCCCTCCCGGGTGGGGGTTGGGGTGGGGCTCTGCCCGGGCTGGGCCCGTTTCTCGGGTGCGGGGGGTTTGCGCCGCCGTCGCTGGTGGCCTCGCGCCGGCCGGGCTGGGGTTCGTCGTGGCTGGGCTTCGCCTGCCCGCCTTCCTGTGGTGGCCCTGCGGGTCACTGATGGCCTCGAGCGCCGGCCGGGCTGATGTTGGGTGGGTTGTGGCTGCGCCTGGCTTCCCCGCCTGCCGGTCGTGACCGTGCCGGTCACTGACTGGCCTCAAGCGCCGGCCGGGCTGTGAGGGGCGCGGTTCCTCCGGTGCGTGGGTGGGGCGGTGCCGCGCCGGGGTACCTCCTCACAAACTGCATGGTGCGGGGTCAATTGGAGCATGGCTGCCTAGCGTGCAGTTTGCTGCGGGGGCACCCCGACACGACCCCACCCCACGGTCTCGTACGCGGCCAACCGCCGGGGGAGGGATGGAGGCCGTCACCCATACCGGGCCTCTCCACAGCGACCACCCTCGTCGGTCCCGCTCGCCACAGAGATCAATCGGGGACGGTCTGTCTTTTCCTCTCCCACCGGCGGGACGACGCCGACGAGACGGAAGGGCGGGGACGGGTCGGGGTGCCCCCGCAGCAAACTGCACACACGGCCGCCTTGAAGCGACTGACCCCGCACCCTGCAGTTTGTGAGGAGGTACCCCGGCCCGGCCCCGCCCGCCCCACACGGCGAACGAACCGCGAACCCCTACAGCCCGGCCGGCGATTGAGGCCAATCGGTGACCCGCAGGGGCACGGCCGGAAGGTCGAGGGCGGAGCGCAGCCCACAAAAGACAGCCCGGCCGGCGCCTGAGGCCAGTCGGCGACCGGCACGGGCAGCAAGCGCCCCCAGCCGCGGCGCGGCCACAGCCCAGACGCGGCGCGGCCACGTCCGGCGCGGTGTCAGAGGAGGGGGGTCAGGAAGCGGCGTAGGGACTCGTCGTAGGTGGACGGGGAGGCGTTCCACATGGCGGCGTGGGGGGCGTCGGGGACCGTGTGGAGGGTGATGAGGTCGGGGCGGCTGCGGGCGAGGGCCAGGGAGTAGTCGTAGGAGGCGATCTCGTCGTCGGGGCCGTGGAGGAGGAGCGTGGGGACGCGGATGCCCTCGGGGCCGCCGATGTGCGGGAGGCGGTCGTCGGTGAGGCCGGTGCGGCCTTCGGCGGCACGGACGGCGAGGGGGAGGAAGGCGTTCGGGACGTGCTTGGCGGCGGCCAGGGCGCGGACCGTCTGGGCGCGGCCGAGGACCGGGGAGTCGAGGACCAGGCCCCCGATGTGGCCGCGCAGCGAGGAGCGGGCGGCGGTGAACAGGGCCATGGTGGCGCCGGTGGACCAGCCGTAGAGGATGACGCGGGCGGCGCCGTTGGCGACGGCGAAGCGCAGGGCCGCGTCGACGTCGCGCCACTCGGTGTCGCCGAGGTGGTTGAGGCCGTCCGGGGAGCGCGGGGCGCCCAGGTCGCCGCGATAGGCGAGGGAGAGGACCGGCAGGCCCAGGCGGTGCAGCTGGTCCATGACGACCATGGGGTGCTCGATGGTGCCGGCCAGGCCGTGGACGGCCAGGACCCAGGTGCGGCGGTCGCCGGGGACCACCCAGCCGGGCAGGACTCCCAGTTCGCCGGGGATCTCGACCTCGGCGTAGGAGAGGCCGAGGGCGGTGGCGGGGTCCCCGCCGTAGAGCTGGGGGGTGAGCCAGGCCCGGTCGCCGGTGTCGGGGGTGCCGTGGAAGACGCGTTCCAGGCGGCGGACGACGGTGTCGGCGGCGACCTCGCCGTCGGTCCGGTCGAGCACCGGCCCGACGGCGGCGTGGAAGTCGCGGCCCGTGAGGCCGTAGCGGCCCGGGCGCAGGGAGGCCAGGTCGCGGGTGAGGGTGATCCGTCCGGCCTCGGCGCGGTGGACCGTCAGCTTGGGCTCGGTGGGCAGCCGGTGGCCCGCCGGGAGCCGCAGGGCGGCGTCACTGGCGTACCGGCCGGCCGCTACGGCGGCGGCCCCGGCTCCGACTGCGGCGGTGACGGCCAGTGCCGTCGTTCGGGCGATACGCACCGCTCCAGTCTGCGGCCACCGGGGGGCGCGGGGCCAGTGGGCGGGGCCCGGCGGGTGACGGGCCGGGCCGTAGGTCACCCGCCCGGCTGGCCGTAGCCGCGCAGCTGCTCGGCGGCGGCCGCGAGCTGGCCGGCGTCCAGGAGGGAGGGAGTGTGGCCGGGGACGGAGCGGGCGAGCAGCCAGACACGGCACATCCACTCCAGCTGGGCGGTGCGGTCCAGGGCCTCGGTGAGGGTGTCGCCGGTGGTGACGGTGCCGTGGTTGCGCAGCAGGCAGGCGGTGCGGTCCCGGAGGGCTTCGAGGAGGTGATCGGCGAGTTCCTGGCTGCCGTACAGGGCGTAGGGGGCGGTGCGGACGGGGCCGCCGAGCGCGGCCGCCATGTAGTGGACCGGCGGCAGGGTGTCGACGAGCGTGGAGACGGCGGTGGCGTGGGGGGCGTGGGTGTGGACGACGGCGCGGGCGGTGCCGGTGCGGTACACGGCGAGGTGGAGGGGGAGTTCGGTGGTGGGTTTCAGGGTGCCAAGCACCTGGCGGCCGTCGAGGGTGACGGCGACGGTGTCCTCGGGGCCGAGCCGGTCGTAGGGGACGCCGGTGGGGGTGATGAGGACGAGGTCCTCCGTGGCGACGGCCGGGCGGTCGGGGGTGACGCGGACCGAGACGTTGCCGGAGGTGCCGACCACCAGTCCGTCGCGGACGGTGGCCCGGGCCGTTTCCACGAGGTCGCGCCAGGCGTGGGCGACGGCCTGGTCCTCCAGGAGCTGCCAGGGGCGGCCGGGGTGCGCGCGGTTCTTCTCCATGGCCGCGCATCCTGCCACCGGCCGGGCGTGTGCCGGGGCACGCGCCCCATTCCGTTTCGGCGCCCCGTCCCCCTGTCTCCGGTGCGAGCTGCCTCACATCGGGCGGCTGCGGGAACCACGCCGGGGGCCCGTGTCCCGGGGCGGTAGGGGTACCCCGGCCCGCTCTCCCAAGGGGTCGGGGCGGGGCTGGGGGTGAGGCGGCCGAGGGGGCTCCGTTTCGGGTCACCACGTTGCCTGCCCCAGTTCATCTTCCGTTCACTCAGCGCCCCTACGTTCAACGAGCCAACGACGTCCCACAGAAGTCCGGGTAAATGGAACACATCACGCTTCTCCTCGGGATCGTGATCGTGACCGCTCTCGTGTTCGACTTCACGAACGGTTTCCACGACACAGCCAACGCGATGGCCACCACCATCTCGACCGGCGCGATGAGGCCCAAGGCCGCGGTGGCGATGTCCGCCGTGCTCAACCTCGTCGGCGCGTTCCTCTCCGTGGAGGTCGCCAAGACGATCTCCGGCGGACTCATCAACGAGGACGGCCTGAAGACAGAAGTCATCTTCGCCGCCCTCGTAGGCGCCATTCTGTGGAATCTTCTGACCTGGCTCGTCGGCCTGCCGTCGAGCTCCTCGCACGCGCTCTTCGGCGGCCTCATCGGCGCCGCGGTGATGTCGGCGGGCTGGTCCTCCGTCAACGGCGGCACCGTCGTCACCAAGGTGCTGCTGCCCGCGATCGCCGCGCCGCTCGTCGCCGGCCTCGCCGCGATGCTCGCCACCCGGCTGACCTTCCGGATCAACCGGAACGTGGACGAGAAGTCCACCGCCAAGGGCTACCGCGCCGGGCAGATCGCCTCGGCCGGCCTGGTCTCGCTGGCGCACGGCACCAACGACGCCCAGAAGACGATGGGTGTCATCACCCTCGCCCTGGTCACCGGCGGTGTCCTCGCCCCCGGCTCCAACCCCCCGATGTGGGTCATCGTCTCCGCCGGTGTCGCCATCGCGCTCGGTACGTACCTGGGCGGCTGGCGCATCATCCGGACCATGGGCAAGGGCCTCACCGATCTCACGCCGCCGCAGGGCTTCGCCGCCCAGACCAGCGCCGCGACGGTCATCCTGGCCTCCTCCCACCTGGGCTTCTCCCTCTCCACCACCCAGTCGTGCTCCGGCGCGGTGATGGGTGCGGGCCTCGGCCGCAAGGGCGGCGTGGTCCGCTGGTCGACCGCCACCCGGATGTTCGTCGCCTGGGGTCTGACCCTGCCGGCCGCCGCCCTGGTCGGCGCGGCCGCCGAACTCCTCACCAAGCAGGGCGACTGGGGCGTCGCCGCCACCGCGGTCCTGCTGGTCGGCGGGTCCTTCGCGATCTGGCTCCGCTCGCGCCGCTCCCCCGTCACCCACGACAACGTCAACGACGTGGACCCGGTGCGGGACGAGCCCTCGGGCGTCGTCACCCAGGCGATGGCCTCCGTGGCCCCGCCGCCCACCGGCGCGGCTGTCGCCTCCGAGGAGGCGGACGGCTCCCCGCTCGGGTCGATCCCGGCCCAGCCCGGCCACTCCTCCGCCACGACCGAACCGGCCGCCCGGCCGGCCAAGGTCTGACCCGGCCTCGCGTACGTAAGGACACCTCACCATGAACATCGACTGGGCAGCTCTCGGCTCCGTCTTCGGCGTGAGCCTCGTGGTCACCGTCGCGCTCGTCGGCTTCTTCACCCTGGGCATCGTGGGCCTCTCCAAGGCCGCGAGCGGGGCCCAGGGCGGCGGGTCGGGTGTCGCGGCGAAGGCCGGCGGCTACCTCTGCTTCGCGCTCTGCGCGGCGGCGGTCGCCTACGGGATCTACATCATCGTGGCCTAGGGCCACCACCCGCCGGGAAGGGCGGGCCGGACGTACGCCGTCCGGCCCGCCCTTCGGCGTATCCGCGCACCGGCCCCGGCTGTGGGGCTCCACACACTCTTCGTCGCAGGTCAACGGTGAGTTGACTGGTGTTCCGGGAGCGTGGTGGACTGCCCGGGCCGAAACACGGAGGCAGCAGAGGAAGCCGGTGAGAATCCGGCGCGGTCCCGCCACTGTCACCGGGGAGCGGCATCTCCGCCCAGCGCCACGGCCCCCGATCTGGGGCTGGAAGGCCAGGGGATGCCGCCGATCCGGAAGCCAGGAGACTCTCGCCCCCGGTCACGTCGAACCAGGGCGCGGACCCTGAGTGAGGACACACCGCCATGCGTGGCTGCCCGTCGCCGCCCCCTGACCTGCTCCCCCGGTACGCCGAGCGCCGAACGGGCTGAGCCCCGTGGACCGTGCCGACCGCGTCTTCGCGTACGGCGCCACCGCCGGACTGCTGGCCGACGCCCTCTTCGCCGACCCCCGCCGGGGCCACCCCGTGGCCCTCTTCGGCCGGGCCGCATCGGCCGTCGAGCGGCGCCTGTTCCACGACCACCGGGGCTGGGGCGCGCTGCACACCGCGCTCTGCGCCGGAGGCGTCACCGCCGGGGCCGCGCTGGCCGCCCGGGCCGTCCGACCTCACCCGTGCGCGGCCGTCGCGCTGACCGCCGCCACGACCTGGGCGGTGGTCGGCGGCACCTCGCTGGTGCGCGAGGCCCGGCTGATCGGCGCTGCCCTGGAGGCCGGGGACGTGGCCGAGGCCCGGCGGCTGCTGCCCCGGCTCTGCGGGCGCGACCCCGAGGCGCTGGACGCGGACGCGCTGGCCCGGGCGGTGGTCGAGTCGGTCGCCGAGAACACCTCGGACGCGGTGGTCGGTGCCCTGGTGTGGGGCGCGGTCGCTGGCGTCCCGGGACTGGCCGGCTTCCGGGCCGTCAACACGCTGGACGCGATGGTCGGCCACAAGTCGCCCCGGCTGCGCCGGTTCGGCTGGGCCTCGGCCCGCCTCGACGACGCCGTCGGGTACCCGGGGGCCCGGCTCACGGCGGCCCTCGCCGTCCTCGCCGGGCCCGACCCGCGCGGCGCCCTGCGCGCCTGGCGGTCCGACGCGCACCGCCACCCGAGCCCCAACGCGGGCCCGGTCGAGGCGGCGTTCGCCGGGGCGCTGGGCGTACGGCTCGGCGGCACCCTCACCTACGGCGGGCGGACCGAGCACCGGCCCGTGCTGGGCGGCTCGGGCCGCGCGGTGCGGCCCGGTGACATCGAGCGGGCCGCCCGGCTCTCCCGGCGAATCGGCGCGCTGGCGCTGGTCGCGGGGGCCGGCGCGCGGCTGGCCGCCGGAGCGATACGCGGGCGCGCACGGCGCGCGGCGACAGGACAGGGAGGGGCAGGGGCATGAGCGGCGGAGTGCTGATCGCGGGGACCACCTCGGACGCCGGGAAGAGCGTGCTGACGGCCGGCATCTGCCGGTGGCTGGCGCGGCGCGGGGTGAAGGTGGCGCCGTTCAAGGGGCAGAACATGTCCCTCAACTCGTTCGTGACCAGGGAGGGCGCGGAGATCGGCCGGGCCCAGGCGATGCAGGCCCAGGCGGCCCGCGTGGAGCCGACGGCGCTGATGAACCCGGTGCTGCTCAAGCCCGGCGGCGACCGCTCCAGCCAGGTGGTGCTGCTCGGCAAGCCGGTCGGGGAGCTGAGCGCCCGGGGTTTCTTCGGCTCGGTACGCCCGGACGAGCCGGCCCGGGCGGTGTCGGGGGGCCGCCGGGAGGCACTGCTGGAGCCGGTCCTCGCCTGCCTGGCCGAGTTGCGGGCCACCCACGACGTGGTGGTCTGCGAGGGCGCGGGCAGCCCCGCCGAGATCAACCTGCGCCGGACCGACATCGTCAACATGGGCGTGGCCCGGGCAGCGAAGCTGCCGGTGCTGGTGGTCGGTGACATCGACCGGGGCGGCGTCTTCGCCTCGTTCTTCGGCACCACGGCGCTGCTGGCTCCCGAGGACCAGGCGCTGGTCGCCGGGTACGTCGTCAACAAGTTCCGGGGGGACGTGGAGCTGCTGAAGCCCGGCATCGAGATGCTGCGGGGCATCACCGGCCGCCACACCTACGGCGTCCTGCCGTACGCAGACGGGCTCGGCATCGACGAGGAGGACGGGCTGCGCGTCTCGCTGCGCGGCGCGGTCCGCGAGTCGGTGGTGGCGCCGCCGGCCGGCGAGGAGGTGCTGCGGGTCGCGGTCTGCGCGGTGCCGCTGATGTCCAACTTCACCGACGTGGACGCGCTGGCCGCCGAACCGGGCGTCGTGGTGCGGTTCGTGGACCGGCCCGAGGAACTGGCCGACGCCGACCTCGTGGTGGTCCCCGGCACCCGGGGCACGGTCCGCGCGCTGGCCTGGCTGCGCGAGCGGGGTCTCGCGGACGCGCTGCTGCGCCGGGTCGCCGAGGGGCGTCCGGTGCTCGGCATCTGCGGCGGCTACCAGCTGCTCGGCGAGCGGATCGAGGACGAGGTGGAGTCCCGCGCGGGCACCGTCGAAGGGCTCGGCGTGCTGCCGGTGCGGGTGCGGTTCGCGGTGGAGAAGACGCTGGCCCGGCCGAGCGGTTCGGCGCTGGGCGAGCCCGTCGAGGGGTACGAGATCCACCACGGCGTCGCCGAGGTGCTCGGCGGCGAGCCGGTCTTCACCGACGCCGGCGGGCGCGCCCTGGACGGCTGCCGGGCCGGCGCCGTCTGGGGCACCCACTGGCACGGCTCGCTGGAGAGCGACGGCTACCGCAGGGCGTTCCTCACCGAGGTGGCCCGGGCCGCGGGCCGCCGCTTCGTCCCGGCGCCCGGCACCTCCTTCGGCCGCCTCCGCGAGGAGCAGCTCGACCGGCTCGGCGACCTGATCGAGGAGCACGCCGACACCGGCGCCCTGCTGCGCCTCATCGAGCAGGGCGCCCCGCCCGGCCTGCCGTTCCTGCCGCCGGGCGCGCCGTGAGCCGCCCGTCCGTACCTCCCGGCCCCGCGTCCCCCGTCCGCCGTACCCGTGCCGCCGCCGCGCGGTGCGGAGTCCCGGTGAGTGAAGGAGTGAAGTCCCGATGAGTACCAGTTCCCGTTATCCGTTCACCGCGATCGTCGGTCAGGACGACCTGCGGCTGGCGCTGCTGCTGAACGCGGTCTCCCCGGCGGTCGGCGGTGTCCTCGTCCGGGGGGAGAAGGGCACCGCCAAGTCGACGGCCGTCCGCGCGCTGGCCGCGCTGCTGCCGGCGGTGCGGACCGTGGAGGGGTGCCGGTTCTCCTGCGACCCGGCCGCGCCCGACCCGGGCTGCCCGGACGGGCCGCACCCGGCGGACGGGCCCGGCGGCGAGCGGGCGGCCCGGATGGTGGAGCTGCCGGTCGGCGCCTCCGAGGACCGGCTGGTCGGCGCCCTCGACATCGAACGGGCCCTGGCCGAGGGCGTGAAGGCGTTCGAGCCGGGCCTGCTGGCCGACGCGCACCGGGGCATCCTCTACGTCGACGAGGTCAACCTCCTCCACGACCACCTGATCGACCTGCTGCTCGACGCGGCGGCGATGGGCGCCTCGTACGTGGAGCGCGAGGGCGTCTCGGTACGGCACGCGGCCCGTTTCCTGCTGGTCGGCACGATGAACCCGGAGGAGGGCGAGCTGCGCCCGCAGCTCCTGGACCGGTTCGGGCTGACCGTCGAGGTGGCCGCCTCCCGGGAGCCCGGCCAGCGCGTCGAGGTGGTGCGCCGCCGGCTCGCCTTCGAGGACGACCCGGCCGCCTTCGCGGGCCGCTGGGCCGGCGAGGAGGCCGGGCTGCGCGAGCGGGTGGCCGCCGCCCGGGCGCTGCTCCCCCAGGTCCGCCTGGGCGACGGCGCGCTGCGCCGCGTCGCGGCGGTCTGCGCGGCCTTCGAGGTGGACGGGATGCGCGGCGACCTGGTGATGGCCCGCACCGCGACCGCCCTGGCGGCCTGGGCGGGCCGGACCGAGGTCGCGGTGGAGGACGTACGCCAGGCCGCGTTGCTGGCGCTGCCGCACCGGCGCCGCCGCAACCCCTTCGACGCGCCGGGCCTGGACGAGGAGAAGCTGGACGAGGTGCTGCGGGACGCCGCCGCCGACGACCCCGAGGACGAGCCGCCGACGCCGCCCGAGGGGCAGGCGCCCCAGGACCCGGACGGTGATGACGACGGGCGCGGCCCGGACGGCGGCGGGGGCGGAGGCGGACAGCCCGACCCCGGCGACGGTGCCGGTGACGGCTCGGGCGGCCTCCCTCCGCAGCGGACCGAGGACTCCGGTGCCCCCGCACCCGAGGGCGCCCCCGAGGCGCTGACCGGCGCGGAGCCCGGCGACTCCGGCGGCGGTACGCCCCGTCCCGCCTCGGCCGAGCAGCGGGCGGTGGCGGCGGGCGAGCCGTTCCGCACCAAGGTGCTGAGCGTGCCGGGGCTCGGCGCGGGCGCGGCGGGGCGCAGGTCCCGGGCGCGTACCGAGCACGGCAGGACCACCGGGGCCACCCGTCCCGAGGGGGCGCTGACCAAGCTGCACCTGACGGCGACGGTCCGGGCGGCCGCCCCGCACCAGCGGGCGCGCGGCCGGTCGGGCCGGGGCCTGGTGGTGCGCCGCGACGACCTGCGGCAGGCGACCCGGGAGGGCCGCGAGGGCAACCTCGTCCTCTTCGTGGTGGACGCCTCCGGGTCGATGGCGGCGCGCAAGCGGATGGGCGCGGTCAAGGGGGCGGTGCTGTCGCTGCTCCTCGACGCCTACCAGCGGCGCGACAAGGTCGGGCTGGTGACCTTCCGGGGCCGTGAGGCGGAGGTGGCGCTGCCGCCGACCTCCTCGGTGGACGCGGCCGCCGCCCGGCTCCAGGCGCTGCCGACCGGCGGGCGGACCCCGCTGGCGGCCGGGCTGCTGAAGGCCCACGACGTGCTCCGGGTGGAGCGGCTGCGGGACGCCACGCGCCGCCCGCTGCTGGTCGTGGTCACCGACGGCCGGGCCACCGGCGGTCCCGAGCCGGTGGCGCTCACGGCCAGGGCGGCCCGGCTGCACGCCGCCGAGGCGACGGCGAGCGTGGTCGTCGACTGCGAGACGGGCCCGGTCCGCCTCGGGCTCGCCGGGGAACTCGCCCGCGAACTGCGGGGCACCGCCGTCACCTTGGACGAGCTGAGGGCCGAGGCGCTCACCGGCCTGGTCAAGGACGTCACCGATCACCCGAGGGCCAGGAGGGCCGCGTAATGCCGCAGGGACAGCCGTCCGTCGTCCCCGAGGACGGACTCACCACACGTCAGCGCCGCAACCGCCCGCTGGTCGCGGTCCACACGGGACCGGGCAAGGGCAAGTCGACGGCGGCCTTCGGGCTGGCGCTGCGCGCCTGGAACCAGGGGTGGCCGATCGGGGTGTTCCAGTTCGTCAAGTCGGCGAAGTGGAAGGTCGGCGAGGAGAACGCGTTGAAGACGCTGGGCGCCAGCGGTGAGGGCGGCCGCGTCGACTGGCACAAGATGGGCGAGGGCTGGTCCTGGGTCCAGCGCGACGACCAGCAGGACAACGAGGCCAAGGCCCGCGAGGGCTGGGAGCAGGTCAAGCGCGACCTGGCCGCCGAGACGTACCGGCTGTACGTGCTGGACGAGTTCGCCTATCCGCTGCACTGGGGGTGGATCGACACCGCCGAGGTGATCGAGGTGCTGCGGAACCGGCCCGGCAACCAGCACGTGGTGATCACCGGCCGCAACGCCCCCGCCGAACTGGTCGACTTCGCCGACCTGGTCACCGAGATGACCAAGGTGAAGCACCCGATGGACGCGGGCCAGAAGGGCCAGCGGGGCATCGAGTGGTGAGGACGCTGCGCATCCCCCGCCTGGTGGTGGCGGCCCCGTCGTCGGGCTCCGGCAAGACGACGGTGGCGACCGGCCTGATGGCCGCCTTCACCGCGCGGGGCCTCACCGTCTCGCCGCACAAGGGGGGCCCCGACTACATCGACCCGGGCTACCACGCGCTGGCCACCGGCCGCCCGGGCCGCAACCTCGACGCCTACCTCTGCGGCACCGAACTGCTCGGCCCGCTCTTCGCGCACGGCGCGGCCGGGGCCGACCTGGCCGTGGTGGAGGGCGTGATGGGGCTGTACGACGGTGCGGCGGGCCAGGGCGAACTGGCCTCCACGGCGCAGCTGGCGAAGGCGCTGCGGGCGCCGGTGGTGCTGGTGGTCGACGGCTCCTCGCAGTCCCGGTCGGTGGCGGCGCTGGTGCACGGCTTCGCCTCCTGGGACCCCGAGGTGCGGATCGGCGGGGTCATCCTCAACAAGGTCGGCTCCGACCGGCACGAGGAGCTGCTGCGGGAGGCCTTGGACGAGGCGGGCGTCGACGTGCTCGGCGTGCTGCGCCGCACCCCGCAGGCGGCGACGCCCTCCCGCCACCTGGGCCTGGTCCCGGTGGCGGAACGGGAGCCGGACGCGGTGGCGGCGGTGGCGGCCATGGCCGAGCAGGTCCGCGCGGGGTGCGACCTGGACGCGCTGTGGGCGCTGGCCCGTTCGGCGCCACCGCTGACCGGCGCGCCCTGGGACCCGGCCGGGGCACTGGCCGCCGGTGCGGGGACTCCCCCGCCGGCCGGGCCGCGCCCCGTGGTGGCGGTGGCGGGCGGCGCCGCCTTCACTTTCTCCTACGCCGAGCACGCCGAACTGCTGACGGCGGCCGGCGCCGATGTGGTCCCCTTCGACCCGCTCCGCGACGAACGACTCCCCGAGTCCACCGGCGCGCTGGTGATCGGCGGCGGCTTCCCCGAGGTCTACGCCCCGGAGCTGTCGGCCAACGCCGCGCTCCGCGCCGAGGTGGCCGCGCTGGCCGCCGCCGGGGCACCGGTCGCCGCCGAGTGCGCGGGCCTGCTCTACCTGGCGCGCGAGCTGGACGGGGCCCCGATGTGCGGCGTGCTGGACGCCTCCGCGCGGATGACGGAGCGGCTGACGCTGGGCTACCGGGACGCGGTGGCGGTCGCCGACAGCGTGCTGGCCCCGGCCGGAACCCGGGTCTCCGGCCACGAGTTCCACCGCACCCGCCTGGAGCCCGGCGCGGGCACCGACCCGGCGTGGGGCGTGGTGCGGCCGGGCCCGCCCCGCACCGAGGGCTTCGCCCAGGGCGGCGTGCACGCCTCCTACCTGCACGTCCACTGGGCCGCCCTGCCGACGGCGGCGGCCCGCCTGGTGGCCCGCGCGGTGCGGCCGGGCGCGGCCGTATGACCGCCTCCCGCACCGGGGCCGGGCTGGTGGTGGGCGTCGGCGCCTGCCGCGACGCTCCGGCCGAGGCGGTGTACGGGCTGGTGCGCGAGGTGCTGGCGGAGCTGGGCCCGGACGCCGGGCCCCTGCTGGAGCTGGCCACCGTCGAGGCGAAGGCCACCGAGCCGGGCATCGTCGAGGCGGCCCGGCTGCTGGGGGTGGAGCTGCGCTCCTGGGCGCCCGGGGTGCTGGCCTCGGTGGGGACCCCGCACTCCTCGCCGACCGCGCTGGCGGCGCTCGGGGTGGCCTCGGTGGCGGAGGCGGCGGCGCTGGCGGGCGGCGGCGAACTGCTCGTACCGAAGAGTAAGTCGGGCGGCCCCGGCCCGGCGGTGGCGACCTGCGCGGTGGCCCGGCGCGGCCCGGCGGGCGCCCGGGACGGATGGACGACGGAGTGACGATGGACGAGCCCGACCTGCGCCACCACGGCGACGCCGAGGTGCGCGGCGCCGGCCTGACCGACCTGGCGGTGAACGTACGCACCGGTACGCCCCCGCCCTGGCTGCGGCAACGCATCGCCGCCTCGCTGGAGGGACTGGCCGCCTACCCGGACGGGCGCTCGGCCCGGGCGGCGGTCGCGGCCCGGCACGGGACGGCACCGGAGCGGGTGCTGCTGACCTCCGGCGCGGCCGAGGCGTTCGTCCTGCTGGCGCGGGCGTTGCCGGTACGCCGTCCGGTGGTGGTGCACCCACAGTTCACCGAGCCGGAGGCGGCGCTGCGGGACGCCGGGCACCGGGTGGAGCGGGTGCTGCTGCGCGAGGCCGACGGCTTCCGCCTCGACGCGGACGCCGTTCCCGACGACGCCGACCTGGTGGTCGTCGGCAACCCCACCAACCCGACCTCGGTGCTGCACCCGGCGCGTGAACTGGCCCGGCTCGCAAGGCCCGGACGGGTCCTCGTCGTGGACGAGGCGTTCATGGACGCGGTCCCCGGCGAGCGGGAGGCCCTCGCCGGCCGCACCGACCTCCCCGGCCTGGTCGTCCTGCGCAGCCTCACCAAGACCTGGGGCCTGGCGGGCCTGCGCATCGGCTACGTCCTCGCCGAGCCGGACCTGATCACCCGCCTCACCTCCGCCCAGCCCCTGTGGCCCGTCTCCACCCCGGCCCTGACCGCCGCCGAGGCGTGCGTCTCCCCGCCGGCGCTGGCCGAGGCCGAGGAGGCCGCCGTACGCATCGCGGTGGACCGGGAGGTGCTGGTGGCGGGCCTGGAGAAGCGCGCGGAGGTGGGGGTACGCGTGGCGGGCCCGGCCGAGGCCCCCTTCGTGCTGATGGCGGTCGAGGGCGCGGCGGCCGTCCGCGAGGAGCTGCGCACCCTCGGCTTCGCGGTCCGCCGGGGCGACACCTTCCCGGGGCTGGGGCCTCCGTGGCTGCGGCTGGCGGTGAGGGACGCGGCGACGACGGAGGCGTTCCTGCGGGCGCTGGACGTGGCGCTGGCGCGGCGGCGCTGAGGCGGGCTCAGGGGGACGGCGTGACAGGGGGCCGCAGGCCGAGCCACTGCTCGGCGCCCCACTCCTGGTACCGCTCCACCTCGGTGAACCCCAGCTTCGCCGCGAGGCGCAGCGAGGCGGTGTTGGCGCTCTGGGTGGTGAGCGCCAACGGCTCGCCGGGGAGCACCCCGTCGCACCAGGCGAGTACGGCCGCGCAGGCTTCGGTGGCGTACCCGTGGCCCCAGGCGTGCGGCAGGAAGAGGTAGCCGAGGTCGGCCAGGCCCTCGGCGGCCGGGCGGGGGCTCCCCGGTGCCCGGCGGAGCAGGATCTGCCCGGCCATCGTCCCGTCGAGTTCGACGACGAAGCTGCCGGGCCACCGCGCGGGAACGGCGGGCACCGCACGTTCGATCTCGTCACGCGGCCGGGCGCCGCCGAGGTAGGTGTGCACCTCGGGCGAGGCGTACAGCTCGACGAAGGCCGGCCGGTCACAGGCCTCGGACGCGCGGAGCACGAGCCGTTCGGTCCTGATCGGCGTGGGCGGCCAGGCGACGGTCCCCAGATCTTCCATTCGGGAAGGGTAACGGCCTTGCCCGCGTGGGCGATCGGGCCTGCCGGAAGCCCTCGCACCGGGGAGAAAGGGGGCGGCCGCCCCACGCGGCCGCCCCCTCCGGTGCGGGAGCGGGGCGCCCCACGCGCCCCGCTCCCGCCCGGTCCGGCCCGCCGCACGGCTCACCCCTGGTGCCGTGCGGCGGGTGGATCAGGCGCGCTTGCGGCGGGTCAGGGCGAGGGCGCCGCCGCCCGCGGCGAGCAGGAGGACGGCGCCGCCCGCGAGGTAGGGCGTCATGGAGCTGCCGCCGGTCTCGGCGAGGTTCTCGGTGGCGGGGGCCTTGCCGGTCTGGGTGGTGACCCCGTCGTCCCCGGTCTTCACCTGCTCGGTGCCGGAACCCTCGGCGGGCTTCTCGGCCTCCTCCTCGGCGGCGGGCTTCTCCTCCTCGGGCGCGGGGGCCGGGGCGGCGGGGCGCTCGCAGGTGGCTCCGGCGAGGGTGACGGTGCCGTCGATCTCGGCGACGCCGAGCTTGAGCGGGTTGACGGCGACCTTCAGCTCCAGGGCGGTGGCCGCGGCGGTCGAGGTGGTGGTGTGGCGCTTGGAGAGGTCGAGGGTGACCTCGCCGACGCCGTCCACCGTGACCTGGGTGGTGCCGCCCGCCGTGAGGGTGACGCGCTTGCCGAGGACGGTGACCTGGCCGAGCACGTTGGCTTCGGCGACCGGCTTCTTCCCGGCCTCGCAGAGCGCGGTGGAGGTGACCTTCTCGACCTCCAGCAGCGGCAGCAGGGGCAGGCCCGGCAGGTGGACCTCGGCGTGGGCCAGCGTGGTGTGGCCCTCGGCCTTGTGGGCGTCGGCGGTCGCCTTCGCCTCGGCGACCTGGGCGGTCAGCACGCTGAACGGCTTGCCGTGGTTGACGCCGGAGAGTTCGGCGGTCAGCGCCGTCTTCTCGGCGCTCTGCGGCGCGTGGACCTCGTTGAGCGCGACCTTCAGCGGGACGTTGACGGTCTTGCCGAGCAGCGAGACGTCGAGGCCGGTGCGCAGGACGACCGCGTCCGCCCGCCCGTGGTCGCCGGTGGCGTGGGCCGTGGTGGCCGTGGCGAGGGCGAGCGGTGCCGCGACGAGCAGCCCGGCCGCCGAGGTGGCCACCAGACGGCGTGCGGGCATGCGGAAGTTGGTGCTGTTCAAGATGGTGAAACCCCCACAGAGACATGGAGCCGCCGGGGCCGCGCCTGGGGACAGGCGGCCGCCGACGACGTCGTTGCCGGAATCTTTACGCACTCCGGGTGAAGGGGCGACAACCTGGGGCGACTTCACTCCAAAGGGTGGTTTTGGTGCAGACGTTCGACCCGATCGGCACGGCCGTTCCCCCACGTCACCCCTGACCGCCGTTTCCGGCCCCCCGAGGGGCGTACGGACGGCGTACGCGGGTGCGAGGACGCGGCGGGGGCCGGAGCACAACGACGCTGCTCCGGCCCCCGTAACGGCCCGTCAACACCCTTCTCGCGGTCAGGCGACGACCTTGCCGCCGACCACCACCCGGCGGGGCGCCGCCAGCACCCGGACGTCGGCGCGCGGGTCGCTCGCGTAGACCACCAGGTCGCCCGGGGCCCCCTCGGTCAGTCCCGGGCGGCCGAGCCAGTCGCGGGCGCCCCACGCCGTGGCGGAGAGGGCGTCGAGCGGCGGGATGCCGGCGGTGACCAGTTCGGTGACCTCGGCGGCGACCAGGCCGTGCGGGAGGCTGCCGCCCGCGTCGGTGCCGACGAAGACCGGGATGCCCGCGTCCCAGGCGGAGCGGACCGTGTCGTACCGGCGCTCGTACAACCGCCGCATGTGGGCCGACCAGTCGGGGAACTTCGCCTCGCCGCCCGCCGCGAGGTCGGGGAAGGTGGCGATGTTGACCAGGGTGGGGACGATGGCGACGCCGCGTTCGGCGAAGAGCGGGATGGTGTCCTCGGTGAGCCCGGTGGCGTGCTCGACGCAGTCGATGCCCGCCTCGACCAGGTCGCGCAGCGAGTCCTCGGCGAAGCAGTGGGCGGTGACGCGGGCGCCGAGCCGGTGCGCCTCGGCGATGGCGGCCTCGACCGCCTCGCGGGGCCAGCACGGCGTCAGGTCGCCCGCGCCCCGGTCGATCCAGTCGCCGACCAGCTTGACCCAGCCGTCGCCGCGCCGCGCCTCCTGACCGACGTAGGCGACGAGCTGGTCCGGCTCGATCTCGTGGGCGTAGTTGCGGATGTAGCGGCGGGTGCGCGCGATGTGGCGGCCGGCCCGGATGACGCGGGGCAGGTCGTCGCGGTCGTCCATCCAGCGGGTGTCGCTGGGCGAACCGGCGTCGCGCAGCAGCAGCGCCCCGGCGTCGCGGTCGGTGAGCGCCTGCTTCTCGGCGACCTCGGCGGCGACCGGGCCGTGCCGGTCCAGGCCGACGTGGCAGTGGGCGTCGACCAGGCCCGGCAGCGCCCACCCCTCGACGGTCCGCACCTCGCGGGCGCCCGGCGGCCGGGTGAAGGTGATCCGCCCGCCCACCACCCAGAGTTCGTCCCTGGCCTCCTCGGGACCGACCAGTATCCGGCCCTTCACGTGCAGCACCATGTCTTCGCTCATGCACGGCAGCGTAGGACCCGGTGGGTACGCTCGGACCGGCAGCCCGACGATCGACCGGCGAAGAGAGCACCCCCGTGACCCACCCCCTCCTGGACCTGACCCCGCTGACCGCCGCGCATTTCGCGAACATCGAGCGCCGCGTCGCGGCACTGCTCTCCACCGCGCAGGACGTCGTCATCACCCAGGGTGAGGCGCTGCTGCCGCTGGAGGGCTGCATCCGCGGCGTGGCGGGCCCGGACACCACCGCCCTCAACGTGATCACCGGCCCGTACGGGCAGACCTTCGGCGACTGGCTGCGCGACTGCGGGGCGCGCGTGGTCGACCTGGCGGTGCCCTACGACTCCGCGGTGAGCGCCGCCCAGGTCGCCGAGGCGCTGGCGGAGCACCCGGAGACCAGCTTCGTCTCGCTGGTCCACGCCGAGGCCGCGACCGGCAACACCAACCCGGTGGCCGAGATCGGCCGGGTGGTGCGCGAGCACGGCGCCCTCTTCATGGTGGACGCGGTGGCCTCGGTCGGCGCCGAGCCGCTGCTCCCGGACGCCTGGGGCGTGGACCTCTGCGTGATCGGCGCCCAGAAGGCGATGGGCGGACCGGCCGGGGTCTCGGCCGTCTCGGTGAGCGAGCGGGCCTGGCAGCGGATGGCGGCCAATCCGCGGGCACCGCGCCGCTCGTACCTCTCGCTGCTGGACTGGAAGGAGCGGTGGATCGACGCGGGCCGCACCGCCCTGCTGCACGCCCCCGCCCAGCTGGAGATGGTGGCGCTCCAGGCGTGCGTGGAGCGGATCGAGGACGAGGGCCTGGAGACGGTGATCGGCCGGCACACCCGGGCGGCGGCGGCCACCCGGGCCGGCGTGAAGGCGCTCGGCGGCGGTTTCGCGCCGTACGTCCGCGAGGCGCGCCACGCGGCGCCGGTGGCGACCACGCTGCGGGCGCCGGAGGGCGTGGACGCCTCGGAGCTGGTGGCGCGGGCGCTGGCGGCGGACCCGGTGCTGCCGCTGGTGGCGGGCGGCGGGGCGCTGGCCAAGGAGATGATCCGGGTCAACCACTACGGCACGGCCGCGGCCGGCTCCACGGTCCACTCCTGCCTCTCCGCGCTGGGGGCGGCGCTGACCGACCTCACGGGCCGGTCGGTCGACCCGGACGCGGCGCGGCGCGCGGCGACCGCGGCGTGGGAGCGCCCCGCGGGCTGATCCCCGTCCCCACCGGCCCCGGCGGGCCGTCCGGTGCGCGGCTCACGCCGTGCGCGGGGCGGCCCGTCGCGCTTTTCCGTCCCCGGGCACACCGAAGTCCGCACCGACTTCGGCGCGGACAGCGAACCATATTCTTATCGGTAGACCTATTACAGGGAATTCCGAATTCTTTCGCTCTCACCTTCCCCTATTCGTCTGCCCGCTCTCCCCGAAGCTAAACGCATCGATTTTCCGGACACCGAAACCGCGTAATTCGGACGCGTCACGCGTGCGTTACGCACTTGTGACTGACTCCACACGGTGCCCGTTTCGCACCTTATATGCAGGACAAATCACCATCTTCGGACGGTCGTTCGCGCAGGCGCACCCCCGCGCCTGATAACACAGAAAGCGCTGTCATGTAACCCCGACCCGCGATGCATTTTTCAGAGTCGATCGGTAAATTCAATTTGCATGACCGCCGCACAAGCCGACCTTGAACGTGGCCGATCCACCATGAAGGAAATGCCAGAGGATTTGCGCCTGGACCACCCGGGCGTCGAGGACGGGGCAGCCATCTGGCGCATCGCCCGCGACTCGCGCACCCTCGACCTCAACTCCTCCTACAGCTACCTCCTGTGGTGTCGCGACTTCGCCGGCACCTCCGTGGTGGCACGCGACGCCGGCGGCGAGCCGGTCGGGTTCGTGACCGGGTACTTCCGGCCCGAGCGCCCGCACACCCTCGTCGTCTGGCAGGTCGCCGTGGACGCCTCGCAGCGCGGACGCGGCCTCGCCGCCGCCCTGCTGGACGGGCTCACCGACCGGCTCCGCGAGAAGGGGCGGCTGGACGGAATCGAGACCACCATCACCCCGGGCAACACGCCCTCCGAGCGCCTCTTCACCTCCTACGCCAAGCGCCACGGCGCCGAGCTGGAGCGCGAGGTCCTCTTCGGTGCCGGACTCTTCCCCGACGGGGGGCACGACCCCGAGGTGCTGTACCGCATCGGACCGTTCACCGACTGACCAGCGCGAACGCCCGCACAGCAACTCCAGGTCCGGCCGGAAGGTAAGCCCCCGGCCGCCCTTCCGCACGTATCCCTGACTTCCGCCCCGCTTCACCCCCCATCTCCCAGGAGAGCAGTCGTGACCATCACCCCGCCCGCCCTGAGCGTCTTCGAGACCCTTGAGTCGGAGGTACGGAGCTACTGCCGCAGCTGGCCCGCCGTCTTCGACCGGGCCCAGGGCAGCTACCTGTACGACGAGGACGGCCACACCTACCTCGACTTCTTCGCCGGCGCCGGCGCCCTCAACTACGGCCACAACAACCCGGTGCTGAAACGCGCGCTGATCGACTACATCGAGCGCGACGGCATCACCCACGGCCTGGACATGGGCACCACCGCCAAGCGCGCGTTCCTGGAGACCTTCCAGAACGTGCTGCTGCGCCCGCGTGACCTGCCGTACAAGGTCATGTTCCCCGGCCCGACGGGCACCAACGCCGTCGAGTCGGCGCTGAAGCTGGCCCGCAAGGTCAAGGGCCGCGAGTCCATCGTCTCCTTCACCAACGCCTTCCACGGCATGTCGCTGGGCTCGCTCGCCGTGACCGGCAATGCCTTCAAGCGGGCCGGGGCCGGCATCCCGCTGGTGCACGGCACGCCGATGCCGTTCGACAACTACTTCGACGGCACCGTCCAGGACTTCCTCTGGTTCGAGCGGCTGCTGGAGGACCAGGGCTCGGGCCTCAACACCCCGGCCGCGGTCATCGTCGAGACCATCCAGGGCGAGGGCGGCATCAACGTGGCCCGGCCCGAGTGGCTGCGCGCCCTCGCCGACCTGTGCAAGCGCCGCGACATGCTGCTGATCGTCGACGACATCCAGATGGGCTGCGGCCGCACCGGCCCGTTCTTCTCCTTCGAGGAGGCGGGCATCACCCCGGACATCGTCACCCTGTCGAAGTCCATCGGCGGCTACGGCATGCCCATGTCGCTCTGCCTGTTCAAGCCGGAGCTGGACATCTGGGAGCCGGGCGAGCACAACGGCACCTTCCGGGGCAACAACCCCGCCTTCGTCACCGCCGCCGCCGCCCTGGACGCGTACTGGAGCGACGGCCAGATGGAGAAGCAGACCCTCGCCCGGGGTGAGCAGGTCGAGCAGGCGCTCACCGCCATCCTCGACGAGCACGGCGGCGAGTCCATCGTCTCCATCCGCGGCCGGGGTCTGGTCTGGGGCATGGAGTTCGCCGACAAGTCCCGCGCGGGCGCCGTCTCCAAGCGCGCCTTCGAGCTGGGCCTGCTGGTCGAGACTTCCGGGCCGGAGAGCGAGGTGGTCAAGCTGCTGCCGCCGCTCACCGTGAGCCCGGACGAGCTGGACGAGGGTCTGCGCATCCTCGCCCGCGCCGTCCGAGAGACGGCCTGACACACAACGACGGAAGAAAGGGCACGACCACACTGTGATCGTCCGATCGTTCAAGGACATCGAGAACACCGACCGGCACGTCAAGTCGGCGTCCGGCACCTGGGAGAGCAAGCGCATCGTGCTCGCCAAGGAGAAGGTCGGCTTCTCGCTGCACGAGACCATCCTCTACGCGGGCACCGAGACCGACATGTGGTACGCCAACCACATCGAGGCCGTGCTCTGCGTCGAGGGTGAGGCCGAGCTGACCAACCGCGAGACGGGCGAGACCCACTGGATCGAGCCCGGCACGATGTACTTGCTGAACGGCCACGAAAAGCACACCCTGAGGCCGAAGACAGATTTTCGCTGTGTCTGCGTCTTCAACCCTCCCGTGACCGGACGGGAGGACCACGACGAGAACGGCGTCTACCCGCTGCTGACCGAGGAGGACTGAGTCATGACTGTCGCGTCGGAACGCACCGATCTCTACCCGAGCCGGACTGCAACCGAGGTGACGATCCCGCGCAAGGACCCCGTGGTGTGGTCCCCGCAGGACGCCCCTGGACCCATTACGCGGTCCGACCTGCAGTCGTACGACGAGAACGGCTTCCTCGCCGTCGAGGAGCTGATCACCCCCGAGGAGGTCGGCGTCTACCGGGCCGAACTGGACCGGCTGGTCGCCGACCCGCTCATCCGGGCCGACGAGCGGGCCATCGTGGAGCCCAAGTCGGAGAAGGTCCGCTCGGTCTTCGAGATCCACAAGATCAGCGAGGTCTTCGCCGGCCTGGTCCGTGACGAGCGGCTGCTGGGCCGCGCCCGGCAGATCCTCGGCTCGGACGTCTACGTCCACCAGTCCCGGATCAACGTGAAGCCCGGCTTCGGCGCCTCCGGCTTCTACTGGCACTCGGACTTCGAGACCTGGCACGCCGAGGACGGGCTGCCGAGGATGCGCGCGGTGTCCGTCTCGATCGCGCTGACCGAGAACTACGACACCAACGGCGGCCTCATGATCATGCCGGGCTCGCACCGCACGTACGTGGGGTGCAACGGCGTGACGCCGAAGGACAACTACAAGCGGTCCCTCCAGATGCAGGACGCGGGCATCCCCTCCGACGAGGTGCTGACCGAGTTCGCCGACCGGCACGGCATCAAGCTCTTCACGGGCAAGGCCGGGTCGGCCACCTGGTTCGACTGCAACGCCATGCACGGCTCCGGGGACAACATCACCCCGTACCCGCGCAGCAACGTGTTCATCGTCTTCAACAGCGTCGAGAACGCTGCTGAGGAGCCCTTCGCGGCGCCGGTGCGGCGTCCGGAGTTCATCGGGGCGCGTGACTTCACTCCGGTGAAGTGAGCCGGTGACGTCCCGCTTCACCCAGGTGGAGCAGGCACACCGGTCGAGCCGCTGACAGCGGACTCATCACGCACCGGCGCACACGGCGCCCGGGCCACGGGACCGGGGGCGGCCACAGGCGGGCCGCTCCCGGTCCGGTTGCGTTTACGGGCCTTTCCGCCCCGCGCGGGGGTCAGAGCGCCGGGTAGTCGGTGTACCCCTCGGCCCCGCCGCCGTACATCGTGGCGCGCCGGGCCTCGTTGAAGGGCCCCCCGGCGCGCAGCCGCGCGGGCAGGTCCGGGTTGGCCAGGAAGAGCTGGCCGTAGCTGACCAGGTCGGCGGTGCCCTCCTCGACCAGGGCCAGCGCCTCGGGGCCGGTCGGACTGTCGGCCGGGTTCAGCATCAGCGGGCCGCCGAACAGCTCCCGCAGGCGCAGGGTGAGCGCCCGGCGGGCCGGGCCGTCCTCGGCGAGGTGCAGGTAGGCGAGGCCGAGCGGGGCGATCCGGGCGGCCAGCGCGGTGTACTCCGGCTCCGGCTCGGGCTCCTCGATGCTGTTGAAGGCGTTGCCGGGCGACAGGCGCAGGGCGGTCCTGGCGGCGCCGATCTCGGCGGCGACCGCCTCGGTGACCTCGGCCGCGAACCGGATGCGGGCCTCGACCGAGCCGCCCCAGCCGTCGGTGCGGCGGTTGGAGCCGGGGGCGAGGAACTGGTGAATCAAGTACCCGTTGGCGCCGTGCAGCTCGACCCCGTCGAAACCGGCGTCGACCGCGTTGCGGGCGGCCGTGACGTAGTCGGCGAGGGTGGCGCGGACCTCGTCGTCGGTCAGCTCACGCGGCGTGACGAAGTCCTTGGGGCCCTCGGCGGTGTAGACCTGGCCGGTCGCGGCGACCGCGGACGGGGCGACGTTGACCTCGCCCTCCGGCAGCAGCGAGGGGTGGCCGATCCGACCGGCGTGCATGAGCTGGGCGAAGATCCGGCCGCCGGCGGCGTGCACCGCGGAGGTGACCGCGCGCCACCCCGTCACCTGTTCGGCCGAATGGAGGCCAGGGGTGTCCGGGTACCCCTGGCCGACGGCGGAGGGCTGAATGCCCTCGGTGACGATCAGGGCGGCCGAGGCGCGCTGCGCGTAGTACTCGGCCATCAGCGCCGTCGGCACGCCCGCCGCACCGGAGCGGCTGCGGGTCATGGGGGCCATGGCGATGCGGTGCGGGAGCTTGGTGCCGGACAGGTCGAGGGGCTCGAAGGCAGTGCTCACGGGCGGTCTCCAGTGGGGGAACGAGTGGTTCCGGGCAGAGCGGGGCCCCGGCCGACACATTGCATGGTCGGCCAATCAATTGGGCCGGGAGTCACTGTAACCCATTGCTTGGCCGACCAAAGGTATAGTCGGGCGGAGACCGGGACGAGGACGACCCAGCAGGAGACGTGGATGAACGAGGCGACCGGCCCCGAGCAGGCCCCCTGTACCTGGCCCGCCGAGCGGGGCGCGGCCCTGCCCGGCGGGCCCGTCGGCCATCTCGTCACCCGGGTGGCGCGGCTGCACCGGACCGCCGCCGGCCGGGCGCTGCGCGAGTCGGGTCTCTACCCGGGCCAGGAGATCGTCCTCGGCCATCTCTGGGAGGCCGGCGGCCCGGTCCGTCAGTCCGACCTGATCAAGGCGGTCGAACTCGACCCCTCCACCGTGACGAAGACCCTCCAGCGGCTGGAGCAGTCCGGGCACGTCACCCGCGCCCCCGACCCCGCCGACCGGCGGGCCGTCCTCGTCGAGGCGACCGAGCTCAGCTGCGCCCTGAGCCGTCAGGTCGAGTCCGCCTGGGCCGGCCTCGAGGAGCATGCCCTGGCCGGCCTCACCCCCGCCGACCGCGCCGAACTGGCGCGCCTGCTGGCGGCGGTGGAGGCCAACCTCTGCGACCGGGCGGGCGACTGCCCCGAGGCCGGATAACGCACGGCTCAGCCGCCGAGCGCCGCCACCAGCCGGTCGACATCACTCTCGGTGTTGTACAGGTGGAAGGCGGCCCGGAGCATCCCGGCCCGGTCCGAGACGGTGATCCCCTGCTCCGCGAGGGCCGCCGCCCGCTCCCCCAGCCCCGGCACGGAAACGATGGCCGAGCCGGGTGCCGGCACGGGGGCGTGTCCGGCGCGGGTCAGCCGCTCCCGGAAGCGCTCGGCGAGCGCCACGTCGTGGGCGCCGACCGCCTCGGTCCCTATCCGCTCCAGCAGGGCGAGGGCGTGCTGCGCGCCGGTCCAGACGAGTGGGGCGGGACTCTCGTCGTAGCGGCGCGCGTCGGGGGCCAGGTCGGTGACGGGTCCGTAGCAGCTGTCGAACGGGGAGTCGCCCGCGACCCAGCCCGCGAGCAGCGGGGACAGGGCGCCGGGCTCCTCCGGGACGGTGAGAAAGGCGGTGCCCTTCGGGGCGAGCAGCCACTTGAAGCCGACGGCGACCGTGTAGTCGTACGCGCCGGCCTCGAAGGTGTCCCACCCGGCGGCCTGGGAGGCGTCGACCAGGGTGCGCGCGCCGTGGGCGCGGGCCGCCTCGCGGACGGCGGCGAGGTCGGCGCGGCGGCCGTCGGCGGACTGCACGGCGCTGACCGCGACCAGGGCGGTCGCCTCGGTGACGTGCTCGGCGATCCGCTCCAGCGGCACGGTGCGCACGGTCAGTCCCGGCCGCACGTGGAAGGGGTTGACCAGCGAGCTGAAGTCGCCGTCGGCGGTGAGCACTTCGGCGCCGTCGGGCAGCGCGGCGGCGACCAGTCCGGTGAAGGTCGCCACCGACGATCCGGTGGCGACGCGGGTGGCGGGGACGCCCACCAGCCGGGCGAAGGAGGCCCGGGCGGCGTCCCGGGCGCCGAACATGTCGGGCGGGGTGCCGGCCGCGGCGGCGTCGACCGCCTCGTGCACGGCCCGGGCCGCGCTCAGCGGCAGGAGGCCGGTGCTGGCGGTCGCCAGGTGCGTCAGGGAGGGCTTGAACTCGTCTTCGGCCAGGCTGCGGGCGAGATCCATGCGGCCACTGTGCACCCTCGCGCGGCAGCCGTCCATGGTGCGGCGACCGCCGAACCGTCCCTGGTGGTACGGGTCCCGCCCGCCGCCCCGCCGGAGCGGGTGGCGGGCCGGGCCGGTGCCGGCGCGCGGTCAGCCCTTCGGGACCTCGCAGCCGTCGGGGCCGCAGACCTCGCCGCCCTCGGCGCCGGCCGGGGTGGCCAGCCCGGAGGCGGGCACGTGGCTCTCCCACGCCTGGGTGAGCGCCTGCGTGAAGACGTCGGCGGGCTGGGCGCCGGAGACGCCGTACCGCCGGTCGAGGACGAAGAACGGGACGCCGTTGGCACCGAGTTCGGTGGCGGCGCGCTCGTCGGCGCGGACCTCGGCGGCGTACCGCTGCTCGTCGGCGAGGACCTCGCGGGCCTCGGCCTCCTCCAGCCCGGCCTCGACGGCGAGGGCGACGAGCCGCTCGTCGTCACCGAAGACGGTCCCGGTCTCGGCGAAGTTGGCGCGGTACAGCACGGCGAGCAGTTCGTCCTGGCGGCCGCGCGCCTTGGCGAGGTGGAGCAGCCGGTGCATGTCGAAGGTGCTGCCGTGGTCGCGGCCCTCGGTGAGGTAGGGCAGGCCCTCGGCGGCGGCGTTCTGGCCGAGGTTCCGCTCGGCCTCGGCGGCCTGCGCCTCGCTCATGCCGTACTTCTTGGCGAGCATCGGCAGGACCAGCTCGGGGTCGCCCTTGGGGCGGGCCGGGTCCAGCTCGAAGGAGCGGTGCACGACCTCGATCCGGTCGCGGTGCGGGAAGGCGGCGAGCGCCTTGTCGAACCGCGCCTTTCCTACATAGCACCAGGGACAGGCGATGTCGGACCAGATCTCGACGCGCATGGCTGCGGTTCAACTCCTCGGCCCGGGGACCGGGCGGGTCGGGTGGCGGGAGCGGTCTCCCGGGGGCGTGCGGACACCAGGGTACGGAGGGTGCCTCCGCTCTGCTGCAACGCGGGGCCGGACCGGTGCATTCCGGACCGGCCCTGACGAGCCCCCGGCCGCCCTCAGGCCCCCTGCTCGGCCCGCCCGTCCACGTGTCGGGGCAGCCCCAGCGGGTTGCCGTCCCGCAGCTCCGGCGGGAGCAGCGCCTCGGGTGTGGTCTGGTACGCGACCGGGCGCAGCCAGCGCTCCACGGCGGCGGTGCCGACCGAGGTGGCCGTCGAGGTCGCCGCCGGGTAGGGGCCGCCGTGGTGCTGGGCGTCGGCGACCGCGACCCCGGTGGGCCAGCCGCCGACGACGACCCGGCCGGCGAGGCGGGTGAGCCGCTCCAGCAGCGCTGCCGCGTCGCCCTCGCCGCGCTCCTCGGCGGCGGAGAGGTGCAGGGTGGCGGTGAGGTTGCCGGGCAGCCGGGCCAGCAGCGCCTCGGCCCCGGCGGGCCCGTCGTAGCGGGCGAGGACGGTGACCGGCCCGAAGCACTCCTCCAGGAGCAGGTCGTGCGGGCCCTCGGCGGCGAGCCGGGCGGCGTCCACGGTGAGGAATCCGGCGGCCACCGTGTGCTCGCCGGCCGCGCCCGGCGTCACCGGGGTGGCCACGCCCTCCAGCGCGGCCCGTTCGGTGACCCCGGCGAGGAAGGCGTCCCGGATGCGCGCGTCGAGCAGGACCCCAGCCTCGGTGTCACTGACCGCCGCCGTCAGCGCCGTCACCAGCCTGTCGCCGTCCTCGCCCGCCGGAACCAGCACCAGTCCGGGCTTGACGCAGAACTGGCCGGTCCCCGAGGTCATCGAGGCCGCCAGCCCCTCGGCGACCTCCCGGGCCCGCTCGGCCACGGCGCCCGGGGTGACGAGGACCGGGTTGAGGCTGCCCAGTTCGCCGTGGAAGGGGATCGGCACGGGCCGGGCGGCAGCCGCGTCGAAGAGGGCGCGCCCACCGCGTACGGATCCGGTGAACCCGGCGGCGGCGAGCAGCGGGTGGCCGATCAGGCTGACCCCCGCGTCGAAGCCGTGGACCAGGCCGAAGACCTCCGGGGGGACGCCGGTGTCGGCGGCGGCCCGGCGCAGCAGGGCGAGGACGAACTCGGAGGTGGCCGGGTGGTCCGGATGGGCCTTGATCACGACGGGGCAGCCGGCCGCCAGGGCGCTGGCGGTGTCGCCGCCGGGGACGGAGAAGGCGAAGGGGAAGTTCCCGGCCGCGTAGACGGCGACCACGCCGAGCGGCACGCACATGCGGCGCAGGTCGGGGACGGGCGGTGCGGCGGCCGGGTCGGGGTGGTCGATCCGGATGCCGAGGAAGGCGCCCTCGTCGACGAGGTCGGCGAAGCTCCTCAACTGGCTGGTCGTTCGCGTCAGTTCACCGTCGAGCCGGACCGGCCCGAGCGCGGTCTCGGCGTCGGCGGCCTCCACCAGATGAGCCCGGGCGCCGTCGAGCCGGTCGGCCGCCGCCCGCAGCAGCGCGGCGCGTACGGCACGGTCGGCGAGGGCACCCCGCGCGGCGTGGGCGGCGCGCACCGCCCCGTCCACCTCGGCCCCGCTCGCCTCCACGGCGACCTGCTCCCGCTCCTTGCCGGTCCGGGGGTCGACGCTCCATACGGCTGCTGCTGCCACGGCGGGGCTCCTTCGGTACGGGCCACAACCGACGGCGCCGTCCGTACCGGGCACGCGGTCACATCGGGGGTGCGGTCTCGTCAGATGGGGGACAGGGCTCCTGGTGGCGGAGCTCTTGGGCGCGGAGGCTATGCGGGGCCGCTCGCGGGGGTCAAGGGGCGCCCGCCCCGGAAGCCTCTGGTCGGCGCGGGTGGGGGTGCGAGAGACTGCCGGGGTGAGGGGACAGACGACGAAGACGCGGAGTGCCGGGGCTTACGCGGCTGGGGAGTTGACGGGGCGAACGAGGCCGGGCCCGGCCCGCACCGCCGGACCGCGAGTGCCCCGCCTCACCCTCCGGGCCGACCTCCGCCCGCCCCCCTCCCCCGCGCGGCGGAGCCGGTTCACCGTGGTGGAGGACGTGGCGGCGAACGCCTCTCGCGAGGCTGAGTCCATGACCATCGACCACGGCACAGCCGTCCTCCGCTCCCCTGCCCCGCCCGGCCGCCTCGACCACGTCGCCGCCTGGGTGGCAGCCCTCGCCTGCCTCCCCTACCTGACGCTGAAAACGGCCTGGGTGGCGGGCAGCTCGCTCGGCATCCCGCCGGAGAGCCCGCTGCTCGACCACACCCTGGTGCTGCGCCTCGCCAACGCCGGGACGGTGGTGATGGACGGCGCCGTGATCGTACTGGTCCTCCTCCTGCTCCGGCCCTGGGGCCTGCGGGCACCCGGGTGGCTGCTGCTCGTCCCGGTGTGGATCGCGACGGGGCTGCTGCTCCCGATCGTCCTCGGCTACCCGGCCCAGCTGGTCGCCCGCGCATTCGGCGCGGGCGACTCCGGCACCACCTCCGACGCCGAACCCTTCCTGGACAACTGGGTCTTCGCCGTGGTCTACGGCGGCTTCATCGTGCAGGCCCTGGCGCTGACCACCCTCTTCCTCCGGTACACCGGGCGCCGCTGGGCCGGGGCGGCGCGGGGGCGGCTGGGCGAGCTCAGGCCGGGCGGCTCACGCGCGGCCTTGCTCCCGCTCGGGGCGGGCGTACTGGTCCTCACACCCTTCCCGCTGGCGCTGCAACTGGCGTGGGCGGCCGGGTCCGGGACGGGGCTCGACGGGCCCGGTTCCGTCGACAGCCGTATCGTCGCGGCCGCCCACGCCTGCTCCCTGCTGCTGGCCGTCGCCGGGACGCTCGGCCTGACCTGGCGCCGCCCGCGCCGGCTGCCGCTCGCGGTACCGCTGGCGGCGGCCTGGCTCGGCTCGGGGGCCGCACTGTGCTGGGCCCTGTGGATGCTGCTGCCGATGGTCACGGGCGCGGCTGGTGACCAGACGTCGGCGCTGCCGCTCCTCGTCCACGTGGCGCGGACCCTGGTGGGCGCCGCGGCCGGCGTCGCCCTGCTCCTCTTCCTGCGTACCCGGACCGGGCAAGCCGGTGCGGCGGAGTCCGTATGACGGCCAAGGCGGCGCGGCGGTGGCTGCACCTGGTGGTGGGCGGGGCGCTGCTGATGCCGTACTTCCTCTTCGTGGGGACGGTGGTGCTGGCGCTGCTCGGGGTCCCGGACTTCTTCACCGATCCGCCCGCGCTGGTGCTCACCTTCGCGCTGGCGCTGCCGCTGGTGGCGGTCACCGCGCTGGTCCCGGCGGCGCGGCCACCGGCGGTGGCGCTGGCACGGGGCCTGACGGGTGCGGCACCGGACGCGCTGGCCGACGGGCCGGCCCGGGGCCGGGTGGACCGGTCCCGCACGGCCTGCTGGTACGTGCTGCACCTGGGGCTGGGCGGTGTGGTGGCGGGGGCGACGCTGGCGGTGCCGCCGTTCGCCGTGCTGCTGCTGGCCCTGCCCGTGGTGCGTCCCGGGCCCCGCTCCCCGTACACCCTGCCCACGGCGGGTCCGGCCCTGTACCTCACGCCGATCGCGGGGCTGGCGCTGCTGGCCGCGCTGGCCGGCGTGGCCGCCGGGGCGGGCGCGGTGCTGGCCCGGGCGGCTCCCGTGCTGCTCGGGCCCTCGCCCCGGGAGCGGCTGGAGCGGGCCGAGCGGCGGGCGGCGGAGCTGGCGGTGCGCAACCGGCTCGCCCGTGAGGTACACGACTCGGTGGGGCACGCGCTGAGCGCCATCGCCCTCCAGGCCACGGCGGCCCGCCGACTGCTGGACGGGCCCGCCGGCGGGGGCCGCGCCTTCGCGGGGGAGGCGTTGTCGGCGATCGAGGAGACGGCCCGGCGTACCGTCGGCGAACTCGACGCCGTGCTGGGCGTGTTGCGCGAGAGCGGCCCCGATCCCGGCACCGCCGCGCCGGGCCTCGCCGAGGGGCTGCCCGCGCTGCTCGACCGGACCCGGGCGGCGGGGTGCCGGGTCACGGTGCGCGGGGCGCCGCTGCCGGGCGTGCTGCCGCCGCCGCTGGACCGGGAGGCGTACCGGATCGTGCAGGAAGGGCTGGCCAACGCGTTGAAGCACGCCCCCGGCGCGCCCGTGCTGCTGCGGCTGGAGCGGACCGCGTCCCGGCTGTCGGTACGGCTCGCCCAGCCGCTCCCGCCCGCTCCCCCGGGCCCGTCCGACGGGGGCGGCCGGGGTCTGGCGGGCGTCGCCGAACGGGCCCGGCTGCTCGGCGGCTCGGCCATGGCGGGGCCGTGCGAGGGCGACTGGGTCCTGGAGGTCACCCTGCCGACGGGCGCCGCGCCCGTCCCCCGTACCGGAGAGGAGACCCGATGACCATCCGCCTGGTCCTGGCCGACGACGAACGCATGGTGCGGACCGCGCTGCGCGCCATCCTGGACGCCGAACCGGGCCTGAAGGTGGTGGGCGAGGCGGCCACCGGAGCGGAGGCGGTCTCCGTGGTGCGGGCCACCGCCCCGGACGTGGTGCTGATGGACGTCCGGATGCCGGAGGTCGACGGCATCCGCGCCACCGAACGCGTCCTGGCTGCGGGCGGGGAGCGGGCACCGCGCGTCCTCGTCCTGACCACCTTCGAGAACGACGACCACGTGCTGGCGGCCCTGCGCGCGGGCGCCGCCGGCTTCCTGCTGAAGCGCGCGGAGGCCGAGACCCTGCTCCACGCGGTCCGCGTGGTGGCCCGCTCGGACACCCTGCTCTTCCCGTCCTCGGTACGCGCGCTGGCCCTGGCCCACGGCCCGCGCCGGGCCCCGGAACCACCGTGGGCGGGCCGGCTCACCGACCGCGAACGCGAGGTGCTGCGCCTGATGGCCACCGGCCTGACCAACGCGGAGATCGCCGCCCGTCTCACGGTCGGCCCCGCCACCGTCAAGTCGCACGTGGCGGCGGTCCTCGCCAAGACCGGCACCCGCGACCGCACCCAGGCCGTCATCGCCGCCTACGAGGCGGGCCTGACGGGTCCTTAGCCGGTACGACGGCTCCGGGCACCCTCCTCAGGGCCGTAACCGGTCCCCTCGGCCCTCCGCCACCGCGGCATCTGCCTGATGCCCCGCCGCCCTCTGCCCCGCCACCCTGCGCCCATGACCACCACCCCGCGCACCGCGCGCCACCTCCTCCGCGACCGGGAGGCGTCCCTGATCCTGGGCGCGGTCCTCGTCTCGGGCTTCGGCTCCTCGGCGACGGCCCTGGTGGCCGGGGTCTGGGTGAAGGAGCTGACCGCCTCGGACAGCCTCGCCGCCCTGGCCACCGCCGCCCTGTGGGCCGCCGTCCCCGCCGCGCCGTGGCTCGGCGCCCTCGCCGACCGCTTCCCGCGCCGCCACCTCCTCGTCGCCACCGACCTCGCCGCCGCGGCACTCCTCCTGCTCCTCGCCGCCACGGCCGCCCCCGGCCGGCTGTGGCTGATCCTCACCGTGCTGGCGCTGTACGGGGTGTGCGGCACCGTCCACGACGCGGCCGGCACGGCGCTCGCCGCCACCGCCCTCGACCCGCGCGTGCTGGGCGCCTTCAACGGCCTGCGCCTGACCGCCAACGAGGGCATGAAGCTCCTCGCCCCGCTCACCGGCGCCGCCCTGTTCACCTGGTACGGCGGCCCCGCCGTCGCCCTCCTCGACGCCCTCACCTTCCTGTGCGCGGCAACCCTGTACACCCTGCTCCGCGCCCCGGACCCGGCCTCAAAACCCCGCCCCCGCCACCACCCCCGGGGCCCCCTGCTGCCGCCCTCCCCCACCCTGCGCGCCCTGGTGACCGCCGGAGCCTGCACCATGCTGCTCGCCGGGGTGAACGGGGCGAGCCTCTACGCCGTGGTCGACACCGGGCTCGGCCGCGCACCGAGCTGGGCGGGGGTGCTGTACGCGGTGCAGGGCGCCGGGTCGGTCGCGACGGGCCTCGCCGCCGGGACGCTCCTGCGACGCCTCGGCGAGCGGGGCTTCGCCGCCGGGGGCTGCGCCCTCTTCGGGCTGGGCGTCGCGGCGCGGGCGCTGCCGGGCGACGCCCCGGTGCTGGCCGGGAGCCTGCTGATCGGCGCCGGTCTGCCCTGCGTCCTGATCGCCGCGCTCACGGCGGTGCAGCGTGAGACCCCCGCCGACCGGCTCGGGGTGACAGCCGGCCGGGTCCACACCCTGCTGTACGCGCCGAACGCGGTGGCGCTGGTGGCGGGAGCGGGGCTGGTCGCGGTCACGGACCACCGGGTGCTCCTGACGGCCGCCGGGGCGGCGGCCCTGGGCTGTGCCGCCGTGGTGGCGCGGGGGCGGGGCGTCCGTTCGGGGGAAGCGGAAGAAGTTCCGCGTAGGTAAGGGAACGGCAAAGCGGGGTCGTTCGTTCCTCCAGGCATGACAGCTATGACCCCCGGCTCGAACATCCCTCTCACCGCCACCACCGTGACGGTGGACGTCTCCGCCCCGGTGCGGCTCGACGTCTCGGGCCTGCTGCTCACCGCCGACGGCAAGGTGCGCTCCGACGACGACTTCATCTTCTACAACCAGCCCACCGGCGCCGGTGTCACCTACCGCTCGGGCGGCGGCTCCGCCCCCGACGCGATCGTGGTCGACACGGCGTCGGTCCCGGCCCAGATCGAGAAGATCGTGGTCACGGCCAGCCCGGACGCCGCCGGCCAGACCTTCCAGGGCATCGAGCCGACCGCCACCGTCCGCGGCGCCGACGGCCAGGTGCTCGCCACCTTCACCCCGCCGCAGCTCGGCGCAGAGACCGCCCTCGTCGTCGTCGAGGTCTACCGCCGCAACGGTGCCTGGAAGGCCCGCGCCGTCGGCCAGGGGTACGCGAACGGCCTGGCCGGCATCGCCACCGACTTCGGGGTGAGCGTCGAGGAGGAGCCGGCCGCAGCCGCCCCGGCACCCGCCGCCGCCCCGGCACCCGCGCCCGCCGCCCCGGACCCGCGCGCCGCCATGTCGACGCCGCCGCCCGCCGCCCCGCAGGCCGCCCCGGCCGCCCCCGCTCCCGGCTCCGGCAAGATCAACCTGGACAAGGGCCGGGTCAGCCTCCAGAAGAACCAGACGGTCTCCCTGGTCAAGGGCGGCCGCCCGCTGCTCTCCCAGGTCAAGATGGGCCTGGGCTGGGAGCCGGCCTTCCGCGGCAAGGACATCGACCTGGACGCCTCGGTCATCGCCTACGGCCCGCAGCGCAACCAGCTGGACAGCTGCTACTTCGGCCGCCTGTCGATCCTCAACGGCGCCGTCAAGCACTCCGGCGACAACCTCACCGGCGAGGGCGGCGGCGACGACGAGGTCATCGTGGTCGACCTCGGCCGCCTCCCGGCCGACGTCAGCGGCCTCGTCTTCACCGTCAACTCCTTCTCCGGCCAGAAGTTCACCGAGGTCGCCAAGGCGTACTGCCGCCTGGTCGACGCGGCGACCGACGAGGAGCTGGTCCGCTTCGACCTCACCTCGGCGGAGCCGCAGACCGGCGTCCTGATGGCCAAGCTGATCCGCCAGTACTCCGGCGAGTGGGAGATGACCGCCATCGGCGACTTCGTGAAGTCCCGCACCGTCCGCGGCATGGTGAAGCCGGGCGCGCAGGCGCTGTAGCGCGCCCCACCCGGCAGATGCACGGGGCGGCACCGGCGAGCAGCGCCGGTGCCGCCCCGTCGTCCGTCCGGGCCCCGCGCCGGCCCCCCCGGGCGCCCCCGCCCACCGCCTCATCCCAGCCACCCCGTCAGCGCCGCCACCTCCGCCGCGACCTCCCGCGCCCCGCGCCCGTCGGTGGCCACCCGTACCGTCCAGCCTGGTCCCGCATCCGCCCCTGAACGACGCTTTTCCGCCATGGGGCGCAGCCTTCGCGCGTAACGCGCCGGGACAGTGAGGCGTCGAACGTCACAATCGGCCGCCAGGGGGCCGAAATTCACGCGTATGCGCAGGTCAGAGCAGGTTCCCGAACGGGGCTGCCACTTCGGTGACCGACAATACGCAGCGAGGGATCACACGGAGCCCCTACTCTGTTCACATGTCCTCCATCCCCGTAACCGCCCGCGTGCGCCCCCCGTCCGTCATCAACGAGCAGATCCGCGCCCTCATGCTGCGCTCTGCCGGACGGCTCACGGCGGCACAGCGCGCGGAGTACGAGGCGCTGGTGGAGGAGTGGGCGACCGCCGTCAACACCGGCGAGCCCGAGGCCGCGTAAGCCCGCAGGGCTTCGCCACCGCGGGGCGGCCGACAGTGGCCGCCCCGGCCCTCCGCACCGCACGACCGGACCATGCGCCCCCACACCCCTGTGCGCCCCCACATGCGCCCTGGAGGGGCGGCCCTGCCCCGCACGGCGGCGCCCTACACCGGCCGCGAATGTGATCCTCACAGCATCCCCACGAAGAACCCCCAGGTCACAGCCGTGTCTCGGTGCGATCAGTGACTGCTCCGTGGCGGAACGTCAGTTCTTTCCCCTAGGCTTGGCCGCATGTCCACGAACCACCCTCATTCCGGCCCCGCACGACGTACGGCAGCCGTGCTGAACGAGCAGATCCGCGGCCTGTGGCTGCGTGCGGGCGGTTCCCTCTCCCCTGACGAGGCCGCGGAGTACCAGCGGCTGGTCACCGAGTGGGCGGCGGCCATCCGCGACGAGATCGTCGAAGCGGCCTGACGCCCCCCCGGCCGGGCGCCGGGACGGACGGGACGACACCACGCACGCCCACGGGCCCACGGGCACACACGACAGCGGCGGCCCGGACCTTCACTGGTCCGGGCCGCCGCCGCGTTCCGGGGGTCCGCCAGAAGCGTTCCTCAGTACGGGAATTGGCGCCCCCCCTGGTGTCACGCCCCCTGGCGTGACCGCGCCTTGAAGGCGGCCTTGCGGGCCACCTTCGCCACCTTGCGGTCCGGGTGGAGCCGCCCCATCGCCTCCAGCACGTCGGCGGTGGCAGGGTGCTCCACCCGCCAGGCCGCGTCGAAGAAGCCGCTGTGCTGGTCGGCGAGGCCCTCCACGAGGGCCCGAAGCTCCTCGGAGTTGCCCTCGGCCGCCAGCTGGGCCGCGATGGTGTCCACCGTCAGCCAGAAAACCAGCCCCTGCGAGGGCGGCGGCACGTCACCGGCGCCCCGCTCCGCCAGCCACACCCGCGCGAGCCCGCCCAGCTCCGGATCGTCCAGCACCTCCCGCAGCGCGCCCTCCGCCTCGCCGCCGACCAGCGACAGCGCCTCCTGGCAGCGGAGCCGGCGCAGCGGCGCGCCCTCGTCGGCGCCCCGGGCGGCGGCGAGCAGTTCGCGGGCGGCCACGGGGGCCTCGCGCCCGGCCAGCCAGGCGGCCAGCTCGTCGCGGACGGCCTCCGGCGGGTAGCCGGCGATCCCGTCGAGGAGGGCGTCGGCTCCCTTGCCGGCCAGGTCGCCGACGACCGGGACCTCGTAACCGGCCTCGGCCAGACGCAGGCGCAGCGCGTGGCGGCCGAGGGCGGTGAGGCGGACCATGCCGTAGCGGCTGATGTCCTCCTCCGGCTCGGGCGCCCCGGGCTCCTCGTCGGCGTCGGCCATCAGCTCCTCGTCGACCGGCCAGAACTCGACCAGCCCGACCGGCTCCAGCGCCCGGAAGTAGTCGTCCAGCCGCATCATCGCGTCGGAGACGAACTCCAGGACCTCGTCGGAAGGTTCGCCCATCGGCTCGTCCGAGGCGACCATGGTGGCGGCGAGGGCGGGCAGCGGCACCGGCGTGCCGGCCTCGGCACCGGCGGTCAGCGTCAGCGTGTAGAGGTTGGCGAGGGCGAGTTCGAGCAGCTCCTCCTCGGCCTCGGGATCCCAGTCCAGCGCGTCGAGGTCGAACTCCCCGCCCGCCTCGACCGCTTCGGCCAGCCCTTCCAGGTCCGGTACGGCGGCGTCGGCGAGGACGGTCTCCAGGGCCGCCTCCCAGACGCCCAGCACGTCCTGGGGGCTGCCGCCGGTGAGCAGCGCCAGCTCGGGCCCGGCCTCGGCGGTGCCGGGCGTCTCCTCACCGCCGGGGCCCTCCTGCGGGTCCTCGACGGTGACCAGGCCGGTGTCCACGGCGACCCGCCACGCCTCGCCGGCCAGCGCCTCGCCCTCCTCGTCGGCGGGCAGCCCCAGCGCCTCGGCGGCCGCCGAGAGCTGGTCGTCGAGGAGTTCGCCGCCGGCGCCGACTCCGGTGGCCGGTCCCGCCCAGCGGGCGAGCCGCACGGCGCGGCCCAGCAGTGGGGTGGCGAGCGCGTCCCGCGCCAGTTCCGCCTCGGAGGTGAGCCTGACCGGGGGCAGGGCCGGGGGGTGTGCGGGCATCGGGTGGTTCTCCTCGGTCGGCGGCGTGTCCTGGTGCCGGTTCAGCGTAGACGGATTTGTTGGCATGCCGACCGGTTCCGGCCCACGTCACCCGGTGTACATCTGCCGTCCCTTGACAACTCCCCCTGCCCTCCAAGAGATTGACGCGCGTAGAGCCGCACCCGTGGGCCGGTGCCGCCCGGCGGACCGGCCCGCACCCCCTGTCTCGTGTCCGCCTCTGTCCCCGTTCTCCACCACGTTCGGAGCCCTCCATGGCCGGTTCTCCCGCCCGCCCCGCCTCTCGCGCCGCGCTGCCGCACCGCTCCCCCGCCGTCGCCGCCCTCTGCGCGGCGGCACTCGGCGCGGGCCTGCTGGTGGCCGCCTCGCCGCAGGCCGCCGCCGCCACCCTGCGCATCCACGACATCCAGGGCACGACGCGGACCTCGCCGCTGGTGGGGCAGCGGGTGGAGGCGGTGCCCGGCATCGTCACGGGCGTGCGGACGTACGGCTCGCGCGGCTTCTGGTTCCAGGACACCCGCCCCGACGCCGACCCGTCCACCAGCGAAGGCCTCTTCGTCTTCACCAGCAGCGCCCCCACGGTGAAGGCCGGCGACGCCGTCGAGGTCACCGGCACGGTCACCGAGTACGTCCCGGGGGGCACCTCCAGCGGCAACCAGTCGCTCACCCAGCTCTCCCGACCCTCGGTCACCGTCGTCTCCTCCGGCAACCCGATACCGCGCGCCCAGGTGATCGACGCCCACGCCGTCCCGTCCCGCTACACCCCGGCGGGCGACCCGGCGGCCCAGGGCTCCGTCAACTCCCTCCCCCTCAAGCCCCGTTCGTACGCCCTGGACTTCTACGAGTCCCTGGAGGGCATGAACGTCCGCATCGGCACCTCCCGCGTCGTCGGCGCCACCGACCCGTACGCGGAGCTGTGGGTGACGGTGAAGCCGGGCGAGCGGCCGAGCGCGCGCGGCGGCACCGTCTACGGCTCGTACACCGCGCAGAACACCGGGCGCCTCCAGGTCCAGCAGCTCGCCCCGCTCGCCGAGAGCCCCTTCCCCAAGGCCGACGTGGGCGACCGGCTCACCGGCCGCACCGAGGGCCCGCTCGACTACAACCAGTACGGCGGGTACACGCTGGCCGCCCGCGAGCTGGGCGAGGTGCAGAGCCGGGGCCTGAAGCGGGAGAAGACCAAGCCCCAGGCCAGGAACGAGCTGGCGGTGGCCACGTACAACGTCGAGAACCTCGACCCCACCGACCCGCAGGAGAAGTTCGACGCACTGGCCCAGGCCGTCGTCACCAACCTCGCCTCCCCCGACGTGCTGGCGCTGGAGGAGATCCAGGACGACAACGGGCCCACCGACGACGGCACGGTCTCCGCCGACGAGACGCTGCGCCGCTTCACCGAGGCGATCACGGCGGCGGGCGGCCCGCGCTACGACTGGCGCGGCATCGACCCGGTCGACAAGGCCGACGGCGGCGAGCCCGGCGGCAACATCCGCCAGGCCTTCCTCTTCAACCCCGCCCGGGTCTCCTTCACCGACCGCCCCGGCGGCGACGCCACCACCGCGACCGGCGTGGTCCGCGAGCGCGGAGGCGCCGCCCTCACCCACTCCCCCGGCCGCGTCGACCCCGCCGCCCCGGCCTGGCAGAACAGCCGCAAGCCGCTGGCGGGCGAGTTCACCTTCCGCGGCGAGCGCGTCTTCCTGATCGCCAACCACTTCGCCTCCAAGGGCGGCGACGAGCCCCTGGCCGGCCACCGCCAGCCCCCCACCCGCTCCTCGGAGACCCAGCGCCACGCCCAGGCCGGCTCGGTCAACACCTTCGTCAAGAAGCTCCTGTCGGCCGACCGCAAGGCCAAGGTCCTCGTCCTCGGCGACATCAACGACTTCGAGTTCTCCACCACCACCAAGACCCTCACCGCCGACAAGGCCCTCAAGACCGCCGCCCTCTCCCTCCCGCCCACCGAGCGCTACTCCTACGTCTTCCAGGGCAACAGCCAGATCCTCGACCAGATCCTGGTCACCCCCGCCATCCGCCACTTCCACTACGACAGCGTCCACATCAACGCCGAGTTCGCCGACCAGAACAGCGACCACGACCCGCAGGTGCTGCGGTTCAGGCCCTGACCCCGGGCACGGCGAAGGGCCCGCTCCGGTGTTTCCCGGGGCGGGCCCATCCGCGTACGTCGCCGGGCGGGGCCGGGTCAGTTGTGGCTGTGCAGCACCTCGTTGAGCCCGCCCCACACCGCATTGTTCGGCCGGCCCTCGACCTTCCCCGTCAGGGAGTTGCGGCGGAAGAGGATGTTCGAGGCGCCGTTCAGTTCGCGGGCCTTGACGACCTCGCCGTCGGGGAGGGTGACCAGGGTGCCGGCGGTGAGGTAGAGGCCGGCCTCGACCACGCACTCGTCGCCGAGGGCGATGCCCACGCCCGCCTCGGCGCCGATCAGGCAGCGTTCGCCGAGGGAGATGCGGACGTTGCCGCCGCCGGAGAGGGTGCCCATGGTGGAGGCGCCGCCGCCGATGTCGGAGCCGTCGCCGACGACGACGCCGGCCGAGATGCGGCCCTCGACCATGGAGGTGCCGAGGGTGCCGGCGTTGAAGTTGACGAAGCCCTCGTGCATCACGGTGGTGCCCTCGGCGAGGTGGGCGCCGAGGCGGACGCGGTCGGCGTCGGCGATGCGGACGCCCTTGGGGGCCACGTAGTCGGTCATCCGGGGGAACTTGTCCACCGAGGTGACCTGGAGGTGCAGGCCGGCGGCGCGGGCGTTGAGGCGGGCCTGCTCCAGGTAGTCGACCGGGACCGGGCCGAGCGAGGTCCACGCGACGTTGGCGAGGTGGGCGAAGATGCCGTCCAGGTTCTGGCCGTGCGGGCGGACCAGGCGGTGGCTGAGCAGGTGGAGCCGCAGGTAGACGTCATGGGCGTCGAGCGGCTTGTCGTCGAGCGAGGCGATGACCGTGCGCACCGCGACGATCTCCACCCCGCGGCGCGGGTCCTCGCCCAGCGCCTGGGCCGCGGCCTCGCCGAGGAATTCGGCGGCCTGCGTCGCGGTGAGCCGTTCGGTGCCGGCCGGCCCGGGGGTCTCGGTCAGTTCGGGCGCCGGGAACCAGGTGTCGAGCACCACGCCGTCGGCGGAGAGCGTGGCCAGGCCGGCGGCGACGGCGCCGGTGGTGCGAGTAGCAGTCGAGTCGGTCATGAGGGCAACCTAACCGGCCCCACCCCGCCCGGGCCAACCGAGCCAGGGACCCGGACGAAAAGGCGGGGTCCACCGGCCGTGACCGGTGGACCCCGCCTCCCGCGGACGCGCCGTGGCGCGCCCGGAACTCAGACGTTGAAGCCCAGTGCCCGCAGCTGCTCGCGCCCGTCGTCGGTGATCTTGTCGGGACCCCACGGCGGCATCCAGACCCAGTTGATCCGCAGCTCACTGACGATGCCGTCGGTGGCCGACTTGGCCTGGTCCTCGATGACGTCGGTCAGCGGGCAGGCCGCCGAGGTCAGGGTCATGTCGATGGTCGCGATGTTCGCGTCGTCGACGTGGACCCCGTAGATCAGGCCCAGGTTGACGACGTCGATCCCCAGCTCGGGGTCGACGACGTCCAGCAGCGCCTCGCGGACCTCCTCCTCGGAGGCGGGCTTCAGAGTGGCCTCCGCGTTCTCGCTCATGCCGTCCTCCTCGCAGTCGTGTCGCTCGCGTCCTCGCCCAGGGCCTGGGCGGTCGCGTCCTTCCACGCCATCCAGCTCAGCAGCGCGCACTTGACGCGTGCCGGGTACTTGGAGACGCCGGCGAACGCGACCGCGTCCTCCAGCACCTCCTCCATGGCGTCGTCCGGCTCGATCTGGCCCTTGGACTGCATCAGCTCCAGGAAGGTGCCCTGGATCTTCCGCGCCTCGGCCAGTTCCTTGCCGACCAGCAGGTCGTTCAGCACCGAGGCGCTGGCCTGGCTGATGGAACAGCCCTGCCCCTCGTAGCTGACGTCGGCGATGCGCTCGCCGTCGTACTTGACCCGCAGGGTGATCTCGTCCCCGCACGTGGGGTTGACGTGGTGCACCTCGGCGTCGCCGTCGCGCAGCCCCCGCCCGTGCGGGTTCTTGTAGTGGTCCAGGATCACGTCCTGGTACATCGAATCCAGCTTCACGACACGTCCCTCAGCCGAAGAAGTTCCGTACGTGCTCCAGACCGTTCACCAGGGCGTCGACCTCGGCGGGCGTGGAGTACAGATAGAACGACGCCCGCGTGGTCGCGGGAATTCCGTACCGCAGGCAGACGGGGCGCGCGCAGTGGTGTCCCACGCGGACCGCGATGCCCTGTTCGTCGAGGACCTGCCCGACGTCGTGCGGATGGATGTCGCCCAGCGTGAAGGAGATCGCCGCACCCCGGTCCTCGGCCGAGGCCGGGCCGATGATGCGCAGGTCGGGGACCTGGAGCAGCCGCTCGACGGCGTACTCGGTGATCGCGTGCTCGTGGGCGGCGATCTTCTCCATGCCGATGGAGCTGAGGTAGTCCACCGCCGCGCCCAGGCCGATGGCCTGGGAGATGGGCGGCGTGCCGGCCTCGAACTTGTGCGGCGCGGGAGCGTACGTCGAGGAGTGCATCGAGACGGTCTCGATCATCTCGCCGCCGCCGAGGAAGGGCGGCAGGTCCTCCAGCAGCTCCTGGCGGCCCCACAGGACGCCGATGCCGGTCGGCCCGCACATCTTGTGGCCGGTGAAGGCCACGAAGTCGGCCTGGAGCGCCTGGACGTCCAGGGGCATGTGCGGGGCGGCCTGCGAGGCGTCGATGAGGACCAGGGCGCCGACCTGCTGGGCGCGCCGGACGATCTTCTCGACCGGGTTGACCGTGCCCAGCAGGTTGGAGACGAGGGTGAAGGAGACGATCTTCGTCTTCTCGGTGATGATCTCGTCGATGTCGGAGAGGTCGAGGCGGCCGTCGTCGGTCAGCCCGAACCACTTCAGCTTCGCGCCGGTGCGCTGCGAGAGCAGCTGCCACGGCACGATGTTGGAGTGGTGCTCCATCTCCGTGATGACGATCTCGGTGTCGGCGTCGACGCGGTAGGGCTCGTCGGCCCAGCCCAGCATGTTCGCGACGAGGTTGAGCGACTCGGAGGCGTTCTTGGTGAAGATCACCTCGTCGCGGCTCGGGGCGTTGATGAAGGCGGCGACCTTGTCGCGGGAACCCTCGTACAGCGCCGTTGCCTCCTCGGCGAGCACGTGCACGCCGCGGTGGACGTTGGCGTTGTGCTGCTCGTAGTACTCGCTGAGCACGTCGAGCACCTGGCGGGGCGTCTGGGAGGTCGCCGCGTTGTCCAGGTAGACGAGTTTCCTGCCGTCGTGGATCTCCCGGTGGAGGATCGGGAAGTCCTTGCGGATCGCCTCGGTGTCGAGGAGGCCGGAGAGCCCCTGATGGGCCACAGTCACGCGGATGCGCCACCCTTCACGTAGGACTCGTAGCCCTCCGCCTCCAGCTTGTCGGCCAGCTCCGCGCCGCCGGACTCGGCGATGCGGCCGCCCGCGAAGACGTGGACGTGGTCGGGCTTGATGTACCGCAGGATGCGGGTGTAGTGCGTGATCAGCAGGGTGCCGACCTCGCCGCCCTCACGGACGCGGTTGACGCCCTCGGAGACGACGCGCAGGGCGTCGACGTCGAGGCCGGAGTCGGTCTCGTCGAGGATGGCGACCTTGGGCTTGAGCAGCTCCAGCTGAAGGATCTCGTGGCGCTTCTTCTCACCGCCGGAGAAGCCCTCGTTGACGTTGCGCTCGGCGAAGGCGGGGTCCATGTGGAGACGCTCCATGGCCTCCTTGACCTCCTTCACCCAGGTACGCAGCTTGGGGGCCTCGCCGCGCACGGCGGTGGCCGAGGTGCGCAGGAAGTTGGAGACGGAGACGCCGGGGACCTCGACCGGGTACTGCATGGCGAGGAAGAGGCCGGCGCGGGCCCGCTCGTCGACGGACATCTCCAGGACGTCCTCGCCGTCGAGGGTGACGGTGCCGCCGGTGATCGTGTACTTGGGGTGGCCTGCCAGCGAGTAGGCGAGCGTCGACTTGCCGGAGCCGTTCGGGCCCATGATGGCGTGCGTCTCGCCCTGCTTCACGGTCAGGTCGACGCCCTTGAGGATCTCCTTCGTGGCGTTGTCGGCCTCGACGGTGACGTGCAGGTCGCGGATTTCAAGCGTTGCCATGGTGCCTCAGGACTCCTGGGTGAGGGAGACGAGCACGTCGTCCCCTTCGATCTTTACGGGGTATACGGGGACGGGGCGCGTGGCCGGCAGCCCGGAGGGCTTGCCGGTGCGCAGGTCGAAGGCGGAGCCGTGGAGCCAGCACTCGATCTGGCAGTCCTCGACCTCGCCCTCGGAGAGCGAGACGTTGGCGTGCGAGCAGATGTCGTTGATCGCGAACACCTCGCCCTCCGTGCGCACCACGGAGACCGGCGTGCCGTCGAGTTCCACCCGCTTGGGGGTGTCCTCCTCCAGCTCGCTGAGCCCGCACGCCCTCACGTACGCGATGGCCATCAGACCGCGGCCTCCAGTTCGGCCTCGATCTTGGCGAGCAGCCGCTCCTCGACGTCGGGCAGGCCGATCTGCTGGACCAGCTCGGCGAAGAAGCCGCGGACCACCAGGCGGCGGGCGTCGGCCTCGGGGATGCCGCGGGCCATCAGGTAGAAGAGCTGCTCGTCGTCGAAGCGGCCGGTCGCCGAGGCGTGGCCGGCGCCGACGATCTCGCCGGTCTCGATCTCGAGGTTCGGCACCGAGTCGACCCGCGCGCCGTCGGTGAGGACGAGGTTGCGGTTCATCTCGTAGGTGTCGGTGCCCTCGGCGGCGGCCTCGATGAGGACGTCGCCGATCCAGACGGCGTGCGCGTCGTCGCCCTGGAGCGCGCCCTTGTAGACGACGTTCGAGGTGCAGTGCGGCTGGTTGTGGTCGACCAGCAGACGGTGCTCCTGGTGCTGGCCCCGGTCGGTGAAGTACAGGCCGATCAGCTCGGCCGAACCACCGGTGGACGCGTAGGTGACGCGCGGGTGCAGCCGGACCAGGTCGCCGCCGAAGGTGACGACGACGGACTTGAACGAGGCGTCGCGGCCGACCAGCGTGTTGTGCTGGGCGACGTGGACTGCGCGGTCGTCCCAGTCCTGGACGGCGACGACGGTCAGCTTGGCGCCGTCACCGAGGACGTAGTCGACGTTGGCGGCGAGGACCGCGTCACCGGTGTGGTCGATGACCACGACGGCCTCGGCGAAGGCGCCGAGCTCGATCACCTGGTGGGCGTAGGCGGTGCCGCCCTCGCCGTGCACGGTGATCCGGATCGGCTCCTCGGGGCGCGCTTCCTTGGGCACGGTGACGACCGACGCCTTCTCGAAGGCGCTGTACGCCTGGGCGGCGACGCGGTCGACGGGCTTGCCGGCCCGGCCGACGCGGGCGTCGTCACGGCCGACGGTCTCCTGGGTGACCCCGTCCGGGGTGGAGATCTCGACGCGGATGCCGCCGTCGGCGACGGCGCTGCCGTCGTGCAGGCCGCGCAGCCGCTCCAGCGGCGTGAACCGCCACTCCTCCTCGCGGCCGTGCGGGACCGGGAAGTCCGCCACGTCGTACGAGGGGGGCGCGCTCATGCGCGTGGCGACGGTCGACTCGGCGGCCACCGCGATCTGACCGGCGGTGGTGGAACCCGTCGGCACGGTGCCCCCCTGGACGGGGGCGTTCTGGGCCTCAGCCATGGCTGTCGTGGTGCTCTCTCTCTGCGTCGGACTCAGCGAACCGAGCCGGAGGACTTCGTGTGCTGCGGGCTCGGCGTCAGCCGACGGAGCCTTCCATCTGGAGCTCGATCAGCCGGTTGAGTTCCAGGGCGTACTCCATGGGGAGCTCCTTGGCGATCGGCTCGACGAAGCCGCGCACGATCATCGCCATCGCCTCGAACTCGGTGAGGCCGCGGCTCATCAGGTAGAAGAGCTGGTCCTCGGAGACCTTGGAGACGGTCGCCTCGTGGCCCATGGACACGTCGTCCTCGCGGACGTCCACGTAGGGGTAGGTGTCCGAGCGGGAGATGGTGTCGACCAGCAGCGCGTCGCACAGGACGTTCGACTTGGCGCCCGGGGCACCCTCGCCGATCTCGATGAGACCGCGGTAGGAGGTGCGGCCGCCGCCTCGCGCCACCGACTTGGAGACGATGTTGGAGGAGGTGTTGGGGGCCATGTGGACCATCTTGGCGCCCGCGTCCTGGTGCTGGCCCTCGCCGGCGAAGGCGATGGAGAGCGTCTCGCCCTTGGCGTGCTCGCCCATCAGGTAGACGGCCGGGTACTTCATGGTGACCTTGGAACCGATGTTGCCGTCGATCCACTCCATGGTCGCGCCCTCGTACGCCACGGCGCGCTTGGTGACCAGGTTGTAGACGTTGTTCGACCAGTTCTGGATGGTCGTGTAGCGGCAGCGGCCGCCCTTCTTGACGATGATCTCGACGACCGCGGAGTGCAGCGAGTCGGTCTTGTAGATCGGCGCGGTGCAGCCCTCGACGTAGTGGACGTAGGCGTCCTCGTCGACGATGATCAGCGTCCGCTCGAACTGGCCCATGTTCTCGGTGTTGATCCGGAAGTAGGCCTGGAGCGGGATCTCGACGTGCACGCCCTTCGGCACGTAGATGAAGGAGCCGCCGGACCACACGGCCGTGTTGAGCGCGGCGAACTTGTTGTCACCGGCGGGGATGACGGTGCCGAAGTACTCCTGGAAGAGCTCCGGGTGCTCCTTCAGCGCGGTGTCGGTGTCGAGGAAGATGACGCCCTGCTCCTCCAGGTCCTCGCGGATCTGGTGGTAGACGACCTCCGACTCGTACTGCGCGGCGACGCCGGCGACGAGGCGCTGCTTCTCCGCCTCGGGGATGCCGAGCTTGTCGTACGTGTTCTTGATGTCCTCCGGCAGGTCCTCCCAGGACTCGGCCTGCTTCTCGGTGGACCGCACGAAGTACTTGATGTTGTCGAAGTCGATGCCGGAGAGGTCCGAGCCCCAGTTCGGCATGGGCTTCTTGCCGAAGAGCTTCAGGCCCTTGAGGCGGAGCTTGGTCATCCACTCCGGCTCGTCCTTCTTGGCCGAGATGTCGCGGACGACGTCCTCGCCGATGCCACGCCGGGCGGAGGCTCCGGCCGCGTCGGAGTCGGCCCAGCCGTACTCGTACGTACCCAGGCCCTCGAGTTCGGGGTGGGCAGTCTCCGTGGGGAGCGTCATGCGGGGTTCCTCCCGGCCGTGCTTGCTGATGTGTCGGTGGACTGATGTGCCGTGGTCTGCGGGGTGGCGCGCGGGATGAACGTCGTGCAGACGCCGTCTCCGTGCGCGATGGTCGCGAGGCGCTGGACGTGGGTGCCCAGGAGCTGGGAGAAGACCTCGGTCTCCGCCTCGCAGAGCTGTGGGAACTGCTCGGCCACGTGCGCGACCGGGCAGTGGTGCTGACAGAGCTGTTCGCCCTGCTGCGGCTCGGGGGCGCTACGCGCCGTAGCAGCGTACCCGTCGGCGCTCAGCGCCTTCGCCAGCGCGTGGGCGCGGTCCGCCGGGTCCGCGTCGTCCATGGCGGCGCGGTACTGCTCCGCCTGGGCGGCCACCCTGGCGCGGGCGAAGGCGGCCACCGCGTCGGGTCCTGCCGTCTCCGCGATCCAGCGCAGCGCGTCGGCGGCGAGGGAGTCGTAGGACTGGTCGAAGGCGTCGCGTCCGCAGTCGGTGAGGGCGAAGACCTTGGCGGGCCTGCCCCTGGTCCGGGCGCCGTAGACGCGCTGTTCGCGGGGTTCGACGACGCCGTCGGCGCCGAGGGCGTCGAGGTGCCTGCGGACGGCGGCCTGGGTGAGCCCGAGCCGCTTCGCGAGGGCGGCGACCGTGGAGGGGCCGTGGTCCAGGATGGAGCGCGCGACACGGTTGCGGGTGGACCGCTCACCGGTCGCGAGTTCCTCCTGCGGAGCCTCGCCAGCCTTTTTCACAACGCCATTGTTGCGTAATTCGTCCGGGAGCGACAACCGCCCAGGTGGCAGCCTCAGGGTGGCATCAATCACTTAGGGTTACCTAACCGAGCGTGCTGTGGTAGTGGCCCCAGGGGCCTCGCGGGCCCCGGGAGACTCGGCCCGTGTGCCGGTGTGCGGCGGCCCGTCCCTAGACTCTCCGGTATGCGCAGCACCCCACCGGGCGAGATCCCCCGGCCCACCCCGCCGGAGCCCGTTCTCCAGGTGCGGGGCCTGATCAAGCGGTACGGCACCAAGACGGCCGTCGACGGCCTCGACCTCACCGCCCGGGCCGGCGTCACCGCCGTCCTCGGCCCCAACGGCGCCGGCAAGACCACCACGGTCGAGACCTGCGAGGGGTACCGCAGGCCCGACGCCGGCACCGTCCGGGTCCTCGGCCTCGACCCGGTCCGCGAGGCGGCCGCGCTGCGCCCGAGGATCGGCGTGATGCTCCAGTCGGGTGGCGTCTACTCCGGCGCCCGCGCCGACGAGATGCTCCGCCACATGGCGAAGCTGCACGCCCACCCGCTGGACGTGGACGGGCTTGTCGAGCGCCTCGGCCTCGGCTCCTGCGGCCGCACCACCTACCGGCGCCTCTCCGGCGGGCAGCAGCAGCGGCTCGCGCTCGCCATGGCCGTGGTGGGCCGTCCCGAACTGGTCTTCCTCGACGAGCCGACCGCCGGGCTCGACCCGCAGGCCCGCCGCTCCACCTGGGAGCTGGTGCGCGAGCTGCGCGCCGACGGCGTCAGCGTGGTGCTGACCACCCACGCGATGGACGAGGCCGAACAGCTCGCCGACGACGTGGCGATCATCGACGCCGGGCGTGTCGTGGCCCAGGGCAGCCCCGAGGAGCTGTGCCGGGGCGGCGCGGAGAACACCCTGCGCTTCACCGGCCGCTCCGGCCTGGACCTGGCCTCGTTGCTGAAGGCACTGCCCGCGGAGACCGCCGCCGTCGAGCTGGCCCCCGGCTCGTACCGGCTGACCGGCACCGTCGACCCGCAGCTGCTGGCCACCGTCACCTCCTGGTGCGCCCAGCACGGGGTCATGCCCGACCAGCTCTCGGTGGAGCGCCACACCCTGGAGGACGTCTTCCTCGAACTGACCGGCAAGGAGCTGCGCGCATGAGGACCGGTACCTACGCCCCGAAGCCCGGGGCGGCGCCGGTGGGCCGCATGATCGCCGCCCAGGCCGCCTTCGAGACCAAGCTGCTGCTGCGCAACGGCGAGCAGCTGCTGCTCACCGTGATCATCCCCTCGCTGCTCCTGGTGCTCTTCTCGACGGTCGACGTCGTCGACACCGGCGAGGGCGAGCCGGTCGACTTCCTCGCCCCGGGCGTCCTCGCGCTGGCGGTGATGTCGACCGCCTTCACCGGCCAGGCCATCGCCACCGGCTTCGAGCGCCGCTACGGCGTCCTCAAGCGGCTCGGCGCCTCCCCGCTCCCCCGCTGGGCGCTGATGACCGCGAAGACGCTGGCGGTGCTGGTGACCGAGGTGCTCCAGGTGGTGCTGCTGGCGGTGATCGCGCTGGCCCTCGGCTGGTCCCCGCACGGCAACCCCTTTGCCGTGCTCCTGCTGCTGGCGCTCGGTACGGCTGCCTTCTCCGGGCTCGGCCTGCTGATGGCGGGCACGCTGAAGGCGGAGGCGACGCTGGCCGCCGCCAACCTGGTCTTCCTGCTGCTGCTGGTCGGCGGCGGGGTGGTCGTGCCGCTGTCGAAGTTCCCCGACCCGGTGGGCGCGGCGCTGGGCTGGCTGCCGATCTCGGCGCTCTCCGAGGGGCTGCGGGCCGTCCTCCAGGACGGTGCCGGGCTGCCTCTCGCGCAGGTCGGCATCCTCGCGGTGTGGGCGGTGGCCGCGCTGGCGGCGGCGGGGCGTCTCTTCCGCTGGGAGTGAGCCGCCGACCCGCCGGCACCCCAAGTGAAACCGTGCACAAGCTTCCGCCTAGCATGTCCTCCGTGCCTGAGAAGACCCGTGCCAGCGCCGTCGAGGCCGCACGCAACCCGCTCGCCTTCATCGCCGCCCGGTGGACCCCGTCCCCCGGGATCGTCCGCCGGGCGGCGCTCACCGCCCTCGTGATGGCGGTGGTCATCGTGGTCACCGGCGGCGCCGTCCGCCTGACCGGCTCGGGCCTGGGCTGCCCGACCTGGCCCAAGTGCACCGAGGACTCGCTGACCTCCACGCGCGAGATGGGGCTGCACGGCGCCATCGAGTTCGGCAACCGGATGCTGGCCTACGTGCTCTGCGCCGCCGTCGGCTGGGCCATCATCGCCGCCCGCGCGGCCAAGCCCCGCCGCCGCGCCCTCACCCGGCTCGGCTGGGCGCAGTTCTGGGTGGTCATGGGCAACGCGGTCCTCGGCGGCATCGTCGTCCTGGTCGGCCTCAACCCGTACACCGTCGCCGCGCACTTCCTGCTCTCCACCGTGCTGATCGCGGTGGCGACCGTGATGTGGCAGCGGACCAAGGAGGGCGACGAGCCGGCCCGGCCGCTGGTCGGCAAGCCGCTGCGCCAGCTGGTCCAGGTGATGGTCGGGGTGACCGCCCTGCTGATCGCGGTGGGCACCGTGGTGACCGGCGCCGGTCCGCACGCGGGCGACTCCAGCGACGTCCCCCGGATGCCGCTCGACTGGGAGATGGTCAGCCGCGTGCACGCGGTGCTGGCCTGGGTCGTGGTGGCGCTCGCCTTCGCCCTGTGGTTCGTCCTCAAGGCCGTCGACGCGCCCTCCGGTCCGCTGGCCCGCACCCGCGAGTTCTTCGTGATCCTGCTCCTCCAGGGCGCCATCGGCTACGTCCAGTACCTCACCGACCTGCCGGAGATCCTGGTCGGACTGCACATGCTGGGCTCGTGCCTGGTGTGGATCGGGGTCGTGCGCCTCCTGCTCTCCCTGCGCGAGCGCCCGTACGCCACGCCCGGGCAGGTCCCGGCCCAGCCGGAGAACCCGGTCGCGGCAGCCCGCTGAACCCCGCTTTCGGCGCCCCCGTTCCCCGTCCGTGGGTGCGGGGGCGCCACCGTGTCCGGGCTCCTTCAGCCGAGCCCGTAGACCCGCCGCGCGTTCTCGGCGGCGATCATCCGGGCGACCCGGCGGCCGTCCCGCGCGGACCAGGCGCCCTGGGCGACCTTGCCGCCGATCACCTCGTCGAGCGCCTGGTGGAACTCGCGGGCGGCCACCACGTGCAGCTCCGGCAGGCCGCCCGCGCCGCTGGCGTACATCAGCTTGCCGAAGGGGGCCCGCTCCAGCGCACCGGCCAGCGCGTCACGCACCGGCGGCCCGCCGTACGGGTCCACCGGGCCGATCCCCGCGTAGACGTGCGGGTGGAGGGCGGCGAGCCGCGCGGTGTGGTCGTGCGGCCCGCCGCCGCCCAGCAGGACCACGTCGGTGCCGAGCCCGGCCGTGGCTTCGGCGAAGGCGGTGAGCGCGGCGGCCCGGCGCGGCCCGGGCAGCGCGTGCAGCTGGAGCGGCCGGCCGGTGGTCAGCGCGACCCAGCACAGATGGGCGACGAGCACCGGTTCGGCGAGCCGGGCGCCCGCCGCCCGCCCGGCCAGCCAGGTGGCGGCGGCGGCCCGTACGGCGCCGGGGCCGGGCGGGGTGCCCGCGCTCGCGGCGTCCTCGCCGGGCCCGCTGACGCAGGTGAAGGCGGCGGCGGTGGCGGAGACGGCGTGCACCGCCTCGGAGAGGTTGGCGAGGAAGGCCTCGGCGGTGCCGGAGGTGTCGGCCACCTGTTCGGCGAGGTGTTCCAGGCGCACCACCTCGCGCGCCACCGTCCCGCCCGCGGCCGCCAGTTCCGGCGGCCCGGTCAGCTCCTCGGCGGTCCCCGTGTCGACCAGGTGGGCGGCGATCCCGCCGGCCCGCAGCAGGCGCCGGCCGGACTCCAGGACGCCCAGTTCACGGCGGCGGGCCAGGTAGGCGGCGGGCGGGCAGTGCGGGTCCAGGCCGAGCAGGGGCGGGCACCAGCGGCGCACGGCGAAGCCGGTGCGGCTGTCGAAGAAGGTGGTCCCCTGGGCGGGGCTGCCGCGCCCCAGCCGGGCCTCGAAGGTGGCCAGCCCCAGTTCCTCCCGGACGAGTCCGTGGCAGTACTGGTCGACCAGGTGCGGCGTGTCGGCCACCAGGAGCGGCGGTGTGTCGGTCATGGGTTCCCCCCGTCGGCGCGGCGCTGCCGCGGTGCCTAACGGGCGGAGGGGGCCTCAGGTGTCGCCCGGCCCGCCCCGGGAGCGGGGCGGGCCCTCGCCGTCTCAGGCGGCGGAGCGGCCGGGGCGCGGGTGGCTGGGGCTGCCGATCTGGATGCCGGCCATCCGGCTCCACTCGTAGGGGCCGGTGACGACCTTGGCGGCGAACTCGCCGCTGAACTCGTCATGGACGGTGACGCCGGCCTTCTCGGTGGCGGCGCGGGCCACCTCCATGCTGGGCACCACCACGTCGCCCCAGGCGCCGTCGCCGCAGACGAGGACGATGCGGGCGCCCTTCTCTCCGAGGTGGGCGAACTGGGCCTCGGCGCCGCCGTGGGCCGCGGCGAAGGCGGTGATGGACTTGGCGGCCTTGGCCGCGCGGCGCGCGTCGCGGGTGTTCGGCTTGGTGTCGTCCTGCTGTGTGTTGGCCATGGCCAGATGCTACCGAGCGGTAGATCACGCGGCGACGGGCGGGGCGGGTGGCCTTGGCCACGCGCCCCGCCCGTCGGCGAGGGTGCTGAGAGGTGCTGCCGCGCGGGCGGTCAGCGCAGGAACGGGTCGACGGCCACCGCGACGAAGAGCAGCGAGACGTAGGTGATGGACCAGTGGAAGAGGCGCATCTCCTTGAGCTTGGCGCCGGTGGTGCCCTGCCGGGCGCGGTTCTGGAGACCGTGCGCCTCCCAGAGCCACCAGCCGCCGGTGGCCAGCGCGACCGCCGTGTAGAACCAGCCGGTGTAGCCGAGCGGCTGGAGCAGCAGCGAGACACCGACCATGACCCAGCTGTAGATCACGATCTGCCGGGCGACCACCCGGTTGGAGGCGATCACCGGGAGCATCGGCACGCCGACCCGGGCGTAGTCCTCCTTGACCTTCATCGACAGCGGCCAGTAGTGCGGCGGCGTCCAGAAGAAGATGACGAGGAAGAGGATGACGGCGGCCCAGGAGACCGTGTTGGTCACCGCCGACCAGCCGATGAGGACCGGCATGCACCCGGCGATGCCGCCCCAGACGATGTTCTGCGCGGTGCGCCGCTTCAGGATCATCGTGTAGACGACCACGTAGAAGAGGAGGGCGCCCAGCGAGAGCCAGGCGGAGAGCCAGTTGACCAGCAGGCCGAACCAGAGCGTCGAGATCACGGCGAGCGCGAGGCCGAAGACCAGGCCCTCGCGGGGGCTGATCATGCCGGTGACCAGCGGACGCTGCGAGGTCCGCTCCATCAGGGCGTCGATGTCCCGGTCGATGTACATGTTCAGGGCGTTGGCGCCGCCCGCCGAGAGGTAGCCGCCGAGGCAGGTCACCAGGACCAGCGACAGCGAGGGGACTCCCTGCTCGGCGAGGAACATCACCGGGACGGTGGTGATGAGGAGCAGTTCGATGATCCGCGGCTTGGTCATCGCCACGAATGCCTTGGCGCGGGCCCCGAACGGCCGATGGCCTGGGCTGGACCCGAGCGCTCCCGCAGGACGGGATTCAACGGCCGTCACGCACACCCCTGACAGAGACATTTCCAGCAAGTCACCGGCCATAAAGGACCGGTTAGGACTCGCGCCTTCCTGGTCACTTTAGACGTTGCTGTCCCCCGCCCCTCGCGGGGGGTCCGTCGTGTTGGCGCCCGCCCCCGGTGCACGGAGCGTGTCCGGCGGGCGCCCGTACGGGCCCGCGGGCGCCACCCGGTTGACGGAACGTGTTCGTCCGGGCCCGGGCGGGGCGCGCGCCGGAGGTGCCCGGCAGGCGCGCGGCGCCGGGCCCCGGCAAGCTGGTGGAGAGGGCGGGGCGACGGCGGCGGTGAACGGAAGGATCAGCACCTTCCGTCACCGGTAGGCTCGACCGCGTCCGGTGTCCCGACGTCACCGGCGTTCGACATGTGGAGAGGAGCCCTGACCCAGGGTGAGCACCAAGCCGACCACCACAGACTTCGAGTGGACCGCAGAGGACCAGCGGGCCGTCGACACCGTCCGCGTCCTGGCCGCAGACGCCGTACAGAAGGTCGGCAACGGCCATCCCGGTACGGCGATGAGCCTCGCGCCGGCCGCGTACACCCTCTTCCAGAAGGTGATGCGGCACGACCCGGCGGACGCCGACTGGACGGGGCGCGACCGCTTCGTCCTCTCCGTGGGCCACTCGTCCCTGACCCTCTACATCCAGCTCTACCTGGCCGGTTTCGGCCTGGAGCTGGACGACCTGAAGGCCTTCCGCACCTGGGGCTCGAAGACCCCCGGGCACCCGGAGTACGGCCACACCACCGGCGTGGAGACCACCACCGGCCCGCTCGGGCAGGGTGTGGCCAACGCGGTGGGCATGGCCATGGCCGCGCGGTACGAGCGCGGGCTGTTCGACCCGGAGGCCGCCGAGGGCACCTCCCCGTTCGACCACCACATCTACTGCATCGCCGGTGACGGCTGCCTCCAGGAGGGCATCTCCGCCGAGGCCTCCTCCACCGCCGGCCACCAGAAGCTCGGCAACCTGATCATGCTGTGGGACGACAACCACATCTCGATCGAGGGCGACACCGAGACGGCCGTCTCCGAGGACACCCTCAAGCGGTACGAGGCGTACGGCTGGCACGTGCAGCGGGTGGCGCCCAAGGAGAACGGCGACCTGGACCCGGCCGCCCTGTACGCGGCGATCGAGGCGGCGAAGGCGGAGACGGAGCGTCCCTCCTTCATCGCGATGCGCTCGATCATCGCCTGGCCGGCCCCGAACGCGCAGAACACCGAGGCCGCGCACGGCTCGGCCCTCGGCGACGACGAGGTCGCCGCCACCAAGCGCGTCCTCGGCTTCGACCCGGAGAAGAGCTTCGAGGTCTCCGACGAGGTCCTGGCCCACACCCGTGGCGCGCTGGACCGCGGCCGCGAGCTGCGCGCCGAGTGGGAGAAGGGGTACGCCGCCTGGCGCACCGCCAACCCGGAGCACGCCGCGCTCTTCGACCGTGTCGCCGCCGGTGAGCTGCCCGAGGGCTGGGAGGACGCGCTGCCGGTCTTCGAGACCGGCAAGGCCGTCGCCACCCGTGCCGCCTCCGGCAAGATCCTCCAGGCGCTCGGCGCGGTCGTGCCCGAGCTGTGGGGCGGCTCCGCCGACCTGGCCGGCTCGAACAACACGACGATCGACAAGACCTCGTCGTTCCTGCCCGCCGGCAACCCGCTGCCGGAGGCCGACCCGTACGGCCGGACCATCCACTTCGGCATCCGTGAGCACGCGATGGCCGCCGAGATGAACGGCATCCAGCTCCACGGCAACACCCGCATCTACGGCGGCACGTTCCTGGTCTTCTCCGACTACATGCGCAACGCGGTGCGGCTGTCCGCGCTGATGCACCTGCCGGTGACCTACGTGTGGACGCACGACTCGATCGGCCTCGGCGAGGACGGCCCGACCCACCAGCCGGTGGAGCACCTGGCCGCGCTGCGCGCCATCCCGGGCCTCAACCTGGTCCGCCCGGCCGACGCCAACGAAACGGTCGTCGCCTGGCGGGAGATCATGCGCCGGTGGACCAAGGTGTACGGCAAGGGCGCCCCGCACGGTCTGGCGCTGACCCGGCAGGGCGTGCCGACCTACGAGCTGAACGAGAACGCGGCCCGTGGCGGCTACGTCCTCGCGGAGGCCGAGGGCGGCGAGCCGCAGGTCATCCTGATCGGCACCGGCTCCGAGGTGCAGCTGGCCGTGGGCGCCCGCGAGCAGCTCCAGGCGGCCGGCGTGCCCACCCGGGTGGTCTCCGTGCCGTGTGTCGAGTGGTTCGAGGAGCAGGACGAGGCGTACCGCGAGTCGGTGCTGCCGCGTGCCGTGCGCGCGCGGGTGGCGGTCGAGGCCGGCATCGGCCTGACCTGGTACCGCTTCGTGGGCGACGCCGGCCGGATCGTCTCGCTGGAGCACTTCGGTGCCTCGGCGGACGCGAAGGTGCTGTTCCGCGAGTTCGGCTTCACCGCGGACGCGGTCGCCGAGGCCGCCCGGGAATCCCTCGCCGCCGCTCAGCGCTGACGACGGCACACCACTCTGTAGCTGTAGGAGATGTTTTTTCCATGGCAGACGCACTGAAGCGCCTCTCGGACGAGGGCGTGGCGATCTGGCTGGACGACCTGTCGCGCAAGCGCATCACGTCCGGCAACCTCGCCGAGCTCATCGACGAGAGCAACGTCGTCGGGGTCACCACCAACCCGTCGATCTTCCAGAAGGCGATCTCGCAGGGCGACGGCTACGAGTCGCAGCTCGCCGACCTCGCCGCACGGGAGGTCTCGGTCGACGAGGCCGTCCGCATGATCACCACCGCCGACGTCCGCGACGCCGCGGACATCCTGCGGCCGGTCTTCGACGCCACCGACGGCCAGGACGGCCGGGTGTCGATCGAGGTCGACCCGCTGCTGGCGCACAACACCAAGGCCACCGTCGCCGAGGCCAAGCAGCTGGCGTGGCTGGTGGACCGGCCGAACACGCTGGTGAAGATCCCCGCCACCCGCGCCGGCCTGCCCGCCATCACCGAGGTGATCGGCAAGGGCATCAGCGTCAACGTCACGCTGATCTTCTCGCTGGAGCGCTACCGCGAGGTGATGGACGCCTACCTGGCCGGTCTGGAGAAGGCGAAGGCCGCGGGCCTGGACCTCTCGAAGATCCACTCGGTGGCGTCCTTCTTCGTCTCGCGTGTCGACACCGAGATCGACAAGCGGCTCGACGCGATCGGCACCGACGAGGCCAAGGCGCTGAAGGGCCGCTCCGCCCTGGCCAACGCCCGTCTCGCCTACCAGGCGTACGAGAAGGTCTTCGGCTCGCTGGACGGCACCACCCCGGCCTCCGCCCGCTGGGCCGAGCTGGAGAAGGCGCACGCCAACCGGCAGCGCCCGCTCTGGGCCTCGACCGGCGTCAAGGACCCGGCGTACAAGGACACGATGTACGTCGACGACCTGGTCGCGCCGGGCACCGTCAACACGATGCCGGAGGCGACCCTGGAGGCCGCCGCCGACCACGCCGAGATCACCGGGGACGCCGTCTCGGGGACGTACGAGTCGGCGCAGGGCGTGCTCGACGCCGTGGCGAAGCTGGGCATCGGGTACGACGAGGTCGTCCAGCTCCTGGAGGACGAGGGCGTCGACAAGTTCGAGGCGTCCTGGAAGGACCTCCTCACCTCGACCAAGGCCGAGCTGGACCGGCTCGCCTCCTCGGAGGGCTGATCCCCTTGACCGCACTGCACGGAGCGAACCCGCTTCGTGACGCCGCGGACCGACGGCTCCCGCGTATCGCGGGGCCGTCGGGCCTGGTCATCTTCGGCGTCACCGGCGACCTGTCCCGCAAGAAGCTGATGCCCGCCGTCTACGACCTGGCCAACCGCGGCCTCCTGCCCCCGGGCTTCTCCCTGATCGGGTTCGCCCGGCGCGAGTGGCAGGACCAGGACTTCGCCGAGGTCGTCCACGACGCCGTCAAGGAGTACGCCCGTACGCCGTTCCGCGAGGAGGTCTGGCAGCAGCTGGCCCAGGGCATGCGGTTCGTCCAGGGCACCTTCGACGACGACGCGTCGTTCGAGACCCTCAAGGCGACCATGGAGGAGCTGGACAAGGAGCAGGGCACGGGCGGCAACTTCGCCTTCTACCTCTCCGTCCCGCCGAAGTTCTTCCCCAAGGTCGTCCAGCAGCTCAAGAAGCACGGCCTGGCCGACGCCCCCGAGGGCTCCTGGCGCCGCGCCGTCATCGAGAAGCCGTTCGGCCACGACCTGGCCTCGGCCCGCGAGCTCAACGAGATCGTGCACGAGGTGTTCGCCCCGGACCAGGTGTTCCGGATCGACCACTACCTCGGCAAGGAGACCGTCCAGAACATCCTGGCGCTCCGCTTCGCCAACACCATGTTCGAGCCGCTGTGGAACCGGTCGTACGTCGACCACGTGCAGATCACCATGGCGGAGGACATCGGCATCGGCGGCCGGGCCGGCTACTACGACGGCATCGGCGCCGCCCGCGACGTCATCCAGAACCACCTGCTCCAGCTGATGGCGCTGACCGCCATGGAGGAGCCCGCCTCCTTCGAGGCCAACGCGCTGGTGGCCGAGAAGGCCAAGGTCCTCGGCGCCGTCCGGCTCCCCGAGGACCTGGGCAAGGACACGGTCCGCGCGCAGTACTCGGCGGGCTGGCAGGGCGGCGAGAAGGCCGTCGGCTACCTGGAGGAGGAGGGCATCAACCCCCGCTCCAAGACCGACACCTACGCCGCCGTGAAGCTGGAGGTCGACAACCGCCGCTGGGCGGGCGTCCCCTTCTACCTGCGCACCGGCAAGCGGCTGGGCCGCCGGGTCACCGAGATCGCGGTGGTCTTCCAGCGCGCCCCGCACTCCCCGTTCGACACCACGACCACGGAGGAGCTGGGCCACAACGCCCTGGTCATCCGGGTCCAGCCGGACGAGGGCGTGACGGTGCGGTTCGGCTCGAAGGTGCCCGGCACCTCGATGGAGGTCCGGGACGTGTCGATGGACTTCGCCTACGGCGAGTCCTTCACCGAGTCCAGCCCCGAGGCGTACGAGCGGCTCATCCTCGACGTGCTGCTCGGCGACGCCAACCTCTTCCCACGCACCGAGGAGGTCGAACTCTCCTGGCGCATCCTCGACCCGATCGAGGAGTACTGGGACACCCACGGCAAGCCGGCGCAGTACCCGGCCGGCAGCTGGGGGCCCAAGGAGGCGGACGAGATGCTCGCACGAGACGGACGGAGCTGGCGCCGGCCATGAAGATCGATCTGACGGACACCACCTCCAGCAAGATCAACAAGGCGCTGGTGCAGGGTCGCCGGGCGATCGGCACCCCTGCCGTCGGCATGGTGCTGACCCTGGTCATCGTCACCGACGAGGAGAACGCCTACGACGCGCTGAAGTCGGCCAACGAGGCGTCGCGCGAGCACCCCTCGCGCACCCTGGTCGTCATCAAGCGGGTCTCGCGCTCCCCGCGCAACCGCACCACCTCGCGGCTCGACGCCGAGATCCGGGTCGGCGCCGACGCCTCCACCGGCGAGACGGTCATCCTCCGTCTCTACGGCGAGATCGTCGACCACGCCCAGTCGGTGGTGCTGCCGCTGCTCCTGCCCGACGCGCCGGTCGTCGCCTGGTGGCCGGTGAACGGCCCGCTGGACCCGGCCAAGGACGCCCTGGGCGCCCTCGCCCAGCGCCGGGTCACCGACACCTACGCCGGTGAGCAGCCCATCAAGGAGCTGGCCGAGCGGGCCGCCTCCTACACCCCGGGCGACACCGACCTGGCGTGGACGCGGATCACCCCGTGGCGCTCCATGCTGGCCGCCGCGCTCGACCAGGTGGTCTGCCAGGTCACCGCCGTCGAGGTCGAGGGCGAGGAGTTCAACCCCAGCTGCGAGCTGCTCGCCATGTGGCTCGCCGAGCGGCTCCAGGTGCCGGTGGCCCGCAAGGCGTCCCCGGGCCCCGGGCTGACCGGGGTGCGGATGGAGACCGACTGCGGCCCGATCGTCCTGGACCGGGCCGACGGGGCGCTGGCCACCCTCTCCATCGAGGGCCAGCCGAAGCGGGCGGTCGCCCTCAAGCGCCGCGAGACCGCCGAGCTGATCGCCGAGGAGCTGCGCCGCCTCGACCCGGACGACACCTACGCGGCCGCCCTGCGGTTCGGGGTGGAGCGCCTGGACGAGCACGAGGTGCCCCGGGTCGCGGACGCGCCGGACGCCCCGCACCGGGCGGAGGGCCACAAGGACGCGCCGGTGAAGCGGACGACCAAGGCCACGGCCGCGAAGAAGGGCGCCAAGTGACCCGTACGCCGCAGCTGGTGGTCCACCGGGACAAGGAGCTGATGGCCGAGGCGGCCGCCGCCCGGCTGATCACGCACGTGGTCGACGCCCAGGCGGCGCGCGGCCACGCCTCGCTGGTCCTCACCGGCGGCCGCAACGGCAACGGCCTGCTCGCCGCGCTCGCCGCCTCCCCGGCGCGGGACGCGGTGGACTGGCGCCGGGTCGACCTGTGGTGGGGCGACGAGCGGTTCCTGCCCGAGGGCGACCCCGAGCGGAACGTCACCCAGGCCCGTGCGGCCCTGCTCGACGCCGTCCCGCTCGACCCGGGCCGGGTCCATCCGATGCCGGCCTCGGACGGGCCGTGGGGCAATGACCCGGAGGCGGCCGCCGAGGCGTACGCCGCCGAGCTGGCCGCCGCGGCCGGGCACCACGACCACGGCCGGGTGCCCGACTTCGACGTGCTGATGCTCGGCGTCGGGCCGGACACCCATGTCGCCTCGCTCTTCCCGGAGCTGCCGGCGGTGCGGGAGACGGAGCGCACGGTGGTCGCGGTGCACGGCGCGCCCAAGCCGCCGCCGACCCGGGTCACCCTGACGCTCCCGGCGATCCGCGCGGCCCGCGAGGTGTGGCTGCTCGCGGCGGGCGAGGACAAGGCCAACGCCGCGGCCATCGCCCTCTCCGGCGCCGGGGAGATCCAGGCTCCGGCGGCCGGCGCGTACGGCTGGTCGCGGACGCTGTGGCTGCTGGACGGCGCGGCCGCCTCGCAGCTGCCGCGCGAGCTCTACCCGCAGGCGTCCGCCTGAGCCGGGCGGGAGCCGCACGCGCCCGGGCCCGGTCTCCCCGAGGGGAGGCCGGGCCCTGGCGCGTGCCGGGTCAGCGGCCGCGCAGCGCGCGGTAGCGGGCGACGAGGGCGGCGGTGGAGCTGTCCAGGGAGTCGCTGGAGCGCTCGCCGTCCTTGGCGGTCAGCAGCGGCTCGACCTCCTTGGCGAGGACCTTGCCGAGCTCCACGCCCCACTGGTCGAAGGAGTCGATGCCCCAGACGGCGCCCTGCACGAACACCTTGTGCTCGTAGAGGGCGACGAGCTGGCCGAGGACCGAGGGGGTCAGCTCGTCGGCCAGGATGGTGGTGGTGGGCCGGTTGCCGGGGAAGGTGCGGTGCGGCACCAGTTCCTCGGGGACGCCCTCGGCGCGGACCTCCTCGGCGGTCTTGCCGAATGCCAGCGCCTGCGTCTGGGCGAAGAAGTTGGCCATCAGCAGGTCGTGCTGGGCGGCGAGGCCGTCCGGCAGCTCCTCGACGGGCCGGGCGAAGCCGATGAAGTCGGCCGGGATCAGCTTGGTGCCCTGGTGGAGGAGCTGGTAGTAGGCGTGCTGGCCGTTGGTGCCCGGCGTGCCCCAGACCACCGGGCCGGTCTGCCAGGCGACGGGCTCGCCGTCGCGCTGGACGCGCTTGCCGTTGGACTCCATGTCGAGCTGCTGGAGGTAGGCGGCGAAGCGGGAGAGGTAGTGCGAGTAGGGCAGCACCACGTGCGACTGGGCGTCGTGGAAGTTGCCGTACCAGATGCCGAGCAGCCCCAGCAGCAGCGGCACGTTCTCCTCGGGGGGCGCGGTGCGGAAGTGCTCGTCGACCAGGTGGAAGCCGTCGAGCATCTCGCGGAACCGCTCCGGGCCGATGGCGATCATCAGCGAGAGGCCGATGGCCGAGTCGTAGGAGTAGCGGCCGCCGACCCAGTCCCAGAACGCGAACATGTTGGCCGGGTCGATGCCGAACTCGGTGACCTTCTCGGCGTTGGTGGAGAGCGCCACGAAGTGCCGGGCGACGGCCTCGGGGCCCGCGCCGAGGCCGTCGAGTAGCCAACGGCGGGCCGAGGTCGCGTTGGTGACGGTCTCGATGGTGGTGAAGGTCTTGGAGGCGACGATGAAGAGGGTCTCGGCCGGGTCCAGGTCGCGGACCGACTCGTGGAGGTCGGCGCCGTCGACGTTGGAGACGAAACGCACCGTCAGGTCGCGGTCGGAGAAGGCGCGCAGCACCTCGTAGGCCATGGCGGGGCCGAGGTCGGAGCCGCCGATGCCGATGTTGACGATGTTCCGCAGTGGGCGTCCGGTGGCGCCGGTCCACGCGCCGGAGCGCACCTGGTCGGCGAAGTCGGCCATGCGGTCGAGGACTTGGTGGACCTCGGGGACGACGTTCGGGCCGCCGGGCCCGCCGTCCTCGACGACGGCCCCGCGCGGGGCGCGCAGCGCGGTGTGCAGGACGGCGCGGTTCTCGGTGGTGTTGACGCGCTCGCCGCGGTACATCGCGTCGCGCCACCCGGCCACGTCGGTGGCCTCGGCCAGCTCCCGCAGCAGCGTCAGCGTCTCGTCGGTGACGAGCTGCTTGGAGTAGTCGATGTGCAGGTCGCCGACGCGGAGGGTGTACCGCTCACCGCGGTCCGGGTCGTCGGCGAAGAGCTGACGCAGGCTCACCTCGCCGAGCGCCACGCGGTGGTCGGCGAGCGCGGTCCACTGCGGCCGCTGGGACAGCCCGGTTCGGCTTGCTGGGTTCATCGGTGACTTTCCGCCTTCTCTCGTCTGGGCTTGCCCCGCTGCCCCACCAACCTAATTGATGGCGGGGCGCTCGCGGTGGTGCCACAGAGAGGCCGGGAGACGGCCACCGGGACAACGGCCGGTGGCCGGGCGGCGCGCGGCTCAGATCTCGCCGCGGAGCTTGGCCAGGGCCTCGGCGAGGATCGCCTCCCCGTCGGCGTCGGAGCGCCGTTCACGGACGTAGGCGAGGTGCGTCTTGTACGGTTCGGTGCGCGGCGGCGCCGGGGGGTCGTCCCGGTCCTGGCCGGCGGGGAAGCCGCAGCGGGGGCAGTCCCAGGTGTCGGGGACCTGCGCGTCGCTGGCGAAGCTCGGCTGGGTCTCGTGTCCGTTGGCGCACCAGAAGGAGAGCCGCAGGCGCGGTGCGGACTCGCCCCGCTCGGCCTCCCCCATGGGCCCCGCTCCGACCCGGCTGCCGCGGATCGCGTTGCCACTTGCCACAGTCGTCACTCCCTGCGTGATGGTGCCGCGAAGCGTGACCGGCTCCGCCGCGGGCGCACCAGTGTACGGATGCCGCGACGGGCGTCCAGGGAGCGGAGTTGAGGGCTCCGCGGACGCGGCACCCGCCGGGCGCACGCCTCATGATAGGCGGCGCGCCCGGATCGGGACCGGCGTCGACGGTGCCGGGTGGCTCAGTCCAGCTTCATCAGCAGGCCGAGCACCACGATGCAGGCGAACCAGAGCAGGCTGACGACGACCGTGATCCGGTCGAGGTTCCGCTCGGCGACCGAGGAGCCACCCACGGAGGACTGCATGCCGCCACCGAACATGTCGGAGAGGCCGCCGCCCTTTCCCTTGTGCATCAGCACCAGCAGCATCAGCAGCAGGCTGAAGACGATCAGGGCGATCGAGAACCCCATAACCACGGCTGGACCAACTTCCTCGGAACTGGATGGACTGCGGGGGCCGGGTGTCCCCGGCCCCCGCAAGGGTACGACGATTCCGCTCTACCGCATACTCACTGGTCGCGGAAGCGCGGGCTCACTGGTCGCGGAAGCGGACGATCTTGACGAACTCGTCCGTGTCCAGCGCGGCACCGCCCACCAGGGCGCCGTCCACGTCGGGCTGGGCCATGATCGCCGCGACGTTGCCGCCCTTGACGGAGCCGCCGTACTGGATGCGGACCTTGTCGGCCAGCTCCTGGGAGTACAGCTCGGCCAGCCGGCCGCGGATCGCCCCGCAGACCTCCTGGGCGTCCTCGGGCGTGGCGACCTCGCCGGTGCCGATGGCCCACACCGGCTCGTAGGCGATGACGATCGTCTCGGCCTGCTCGGCGGGGACGTCCTTGAGGCCGCCGTCGACCTGGGCGAGGGTGTACGGGACCTGCTCGCCGGCCTTGCGGACGTCGAGGCCCTCGCCGACGCAGAGGATCGGGGTGATGCCGTACTTGAAGGCGGCCTTCACCTTGGCGTTGCAGAGCTCGTCGGTCTCGTGGTGGTACTGACGGCGCTCGGAGTGGCCGACGGCCACGTAGCTGCACTTGAGCTTGGCCAGCATCGGGCCGGAGATCTCACCGGTGTAGGCCCCGGAGTCGTGGGCCGAGATGTCCTGGGCACCGTACTTGATCTTGAGCTTGTCGCCGTCGACCAGGGTCTGGACCGACCGGAGGTCGGTGAAGGGCGGCAGGACCGCGACCTCGACGGCGTCGTAGTCCTTGTCGGACAGGGCGAACGCCAGCTTCTGGACGTGGGCGATGGCCTCCAGGTGGTTGAGGTTCATCTTCCAGTTGCCCGCCATGAGCGGGGTGCGTCCCTGGGTGTCAGTCACGGTGGTTCAGTCCTCCAGTGCGGCGAGGCCGGGGAGCGTCTTGCCCTCGAGGTATTCGAGGCTGGCGCCGCCGCCGGTCGAGATGTGTCCGTATGCGTTTTCGTCGAAGCCCAGCAGCCGGACGGCCGCGGCGGAGTCGCCGCCGCCGACGACCGTGAAGGCCGTGGAGTCGAGCAGGGCCTGGGCCACTGCCCGGGTGCCGCCAGCGTAGTCGGGGTGCTCGAAGACCCCCATCGGCCCGTTCCAGAAGATGGTGCGGGCGTCGGCGAGCTTGGCGGCGTACAGCTCCGCGGTGGCGGGGCCGATGTCCAGGCCCATCTGACCGGCGGGGATGGCGTCGGCGGGGACGGTGTCGGGGTGGGTGGGCTCCTTGGCCTTCAGGTCGGGGAAGCCGCCGGAGACGACCACGTCGACGGGGAGGACGAACTCCACCCCCTTCTCCTCGGCGCGCTTCAGGTACTCCTGGACGACCGGGATCTGGTCCTCCTGGAGCATCGAGGCGCCGACCTCGTACCCCTTGGCCTTGAGGAAGGTGAAGACCATGCCGCCGCCGATCAGGATGCGGTCGGCCTTCTCCAGCAGGTTGTCGATGACGCCGAGCTTGTCGGAGACCTTGGCGCCGCCGAGGACCACCGCGTAGGGGCGCTGGACCTCGTCGGTCAGCTTCTTGAGGACGCCGACCTCGGTGGCGATGAGGTAGCCGGCGTAGTGCGGCAGGCGGGCCGGGAGGTCGTAGACCGAGGCGTGCTTGCGGTGCACGGCGCCGAAGCCGTCGCCCACGTAGACGTCGGCCAGCGCGGCGAGTTCGTCGGCGAAGGTGGCGCGCTCGGCGTCGTCCTTGCTGGTCTCGCCCGGGTTGAAGCGGAGGTTCTCGACGACCGCGACCTGGCCGGGCTCCAGCCCGTCGACGGCGGCGTGGGCGGCGGGGCCGACGGTGTCCTGGGCGAACGCCACCGGCTTGCCGAGGAGTTCACCGAGCCGCTCGGCCGCGGGCAGCAGCGAGAAGGCCGGGTCGGGGGCGCCCTTGGGGCGGCCGAGGTGCGAGGCGACGATCACCTTGGCGCCGGCACCGGCGAGGGCCTCCACGGTGGGCAGGACGGCGCGGATGCGGCCGTCGTCGGTGATCTGCCCGTCGGCGAGGGGGACGTTGAGGTCGGCGCGGACGAAGACCCGCTTGCCGCTCACGCCCTCGGCGAGAAGTTCGTCGATCGTCTTCATGACTGCTCTCCTGGACTCGTGGCTCTGCTCTCGTGCTGCATGGTCGTGGGGGCGGGCGTCCGGCGTGCGACAGGGCCCGGACCGCGCTGCGTCGCGCGGGTCCGGACCCTGTCACTCATCGTGCGGTGCTGCCTGCCGTGCGGGGAGCGGTCAGAGCCGCTCGCCCACGAAGACGGTGAGGTCGACGAGGCGGTTGGAGTAGCCCCACTCGTTGTCGTACCAGCCGATGATCTTGGCCGTGGTGCCCTCGGCCATGGTCAGCAGCGAGTCGAAGGTGCAGGAGGCCGGGGTCGAGACGATGTCCGAGGAGACGATCGGGTCGGCCGTGTAGACCAGCTTGCCCGCGAGCTGCCCCTCCTGGGACGCCTTCTCGAACGCGGCGTTGATCTCGTCCCTGGTGACCTCGCGCTTCAGCTCGACGACCAGGTCGGTCACGGAGCCGGTGGGGACCGGGACGCGCATCGCGATGCCGTCGAGCTTGCCCTTGAGCTGCGGCAGGACCAGCGCGGTGGCCTTGGCGGCGCCCGTGGTGGTCGGGATGATGTTCTCCGCGGCGGCGCGGGCGCGGCGCAGGTCCTTGTGCGGGAAGTCCAGGATGCGCTGGTCGTTGGTGTACGCGTGCACCGTCGTCATCAGACCCTTGACGATGCCGAAGTTCTCGTCCAGAACCTTGGCCATCGGCGCCACGCAGTTGGTGGTGCAGGAGGCGTTGGAGATGACGTTGTCGGTGGCGGGGTCGTACTTGTCCTCGTTGACGCCCATCACGATGGTGATGTCCTCATCCTTGGCCGGAGCCGAGATGATGACCTTCTTGGCGCCGCCCTGGAGGTGCTTCTCCGCGTCGGCCTTCTTGGTGAAGATGCCGGTCGACTCGATGACGATGTCGACGCCCAGCTCACCCCAGGGGATGTCGGCCGGGTTGCGCTCGGAGAGCACCTTGACGGTCTTGTCGCCGACCGTGATGGTGTCCTCGGTGTGCGAGACCTCTTCGGAGAGCTTGCCGAGGATGGTGTCGTACTTCAGCAGGTGTGCGGTGGTCGCGGTGTCACCCAGGTCGTTGACAGCCACGATCTCGATGTCCGCGCCCTGGTCCAGAAGCGCGCGGAAGTAGTTGCGACCGATGCGGCCGAAGCCGTTGATGCCTACGCGGATCGTCACGAGCCGATCTCCTCGTTGGTACGCCGGTTTTCGACGCCGGCGAGCTGTATGGGATGTCCCCGACCGCCTCCGACCCTACCTCTCCGGGGCCCGGGGGGTGACATCGGAGGAGACCGCCCGGGGCTCCCCCGGCGCTACTGTCCGGTAGCCGGTACGGCGGTTGCGCGCACCCCCACGACGGCCCTTCCGTCACGCTCCGTCAACCCGCCGCAGGGTACGCGCGGTTGCCCCCGTCCGCGAGCGGAACGGCCCCGCTCTCCCGTGTCGGGAGGCGGGGCCGGTCGGTGCGTCATCCGTACGGGCGAGCCGGGGCCGCCCGCGTTGACCAGGGGGGTGCGTCAGCCGACGAGGTGGTCGGCCAGGTCCTCGCTGAGACCGGCCTCGGTGCCGGCGATGCCCAGGTCCTGGGCGCGCTTGTCGGCCATGGCCAGCAGGCGCCGGATGCGTCCGGCGACAGCGTCCTTGGTGAGTGGCGGGTCGGCGAGGGCGCCCAGTTCCTCCAGCGACGCCTGCTTGTGCTCCATGCGGAGCCGGCCGGCGGCGGCGAGGTGCTCGGGGACCTCCTCACCCAGGATCTCCAGGGCGCGCTGGACCCGGGCGCCCGCGGCGACGGCGGCCCGCGCCGAGCGGCGGAGGTTGGCGTCGTCGAAGTTGGCGAGGCGGTTGGCGGTGGCGCGCACCTCGCGCCGCATCCGCCGCTCCTCCCAGGCGAGGACCGACTCGTGGGCGCCGAGGCGGGTCAGCAGGGCGCCGATGGCGTCGCCGTCGCGGACCACGACGCGGTCCACGCCGCGCACCTCGCGGGCCTTGGCGGCGATGGAGAGCCTGCGGGCCGCGCCGACCAGGGCGAGGGCCGCCTCAGGACCGGGGCAGGTGACCTCCAGGGAGGAGGACCGGCCGGGCTCGGTGAGCGAGCCGTGGGCGAGGAAGGCGCCCCGCCAGGCGGCCTCGGCGTCGCAGGTGGCGCCGGAGACGACCTGCGGCGGCAGCCCTCTGATCGGGCGGCCCCGGCCGTCGACCAGCCCCGTCTGCCGGGCGAGCTGGTCACCGCCGGCCACCACCCTCACCACGTACCGCGAGCCCCGGCGCAGCCCGCCGGGGGCCATCACGATCAGTTCGGAACTGTGCCCGAAGATCTCCAGGATGTCCCGCTTGAGGCGCCGGGCGGCCATCGCCGTGTCCAGCTCCGCCTCGATCACGATGCGGCCGCTCACCAGGTGCAGCCCACCCGCGAACCGCAGGACCGCGGAGACCTCCGCCTTCCTGCAACAGGTGCGGGTGACGGGAAGCCGGGAGACCTCGTCCTTCACCGCTGCCGTCATCGCCATGGGCCGATCCTTCCATGCATCCGAAAAATACGGTCGTACGCGGCCGCCAGCAGCTCCGGGTCGTGCCGGGGGCTGCCGTCGGGGCGGGCCACGGGCGCCAGCTCGACCGTCGCCCCCAGACGCCGGGCGGCGTCGTCGAGGGAGATGCGGTCGGGCACGGCCGCCTCGTCGGCGAGCACCACGTCCAGGGCGAGTTTAGGGGCGTGTCGGGCCAAAACCTCCAAATGACGCTGCGGGGAGAACCCCTCGGTTTCTCCGGGTTGCGGCGCGAGGTTGAGCGAGAGGACCCGGCGGGCCTTGGTGGAGAGCAGCGCGTCGAGCAGTTCGGGCACCAGCAGGTGCGGGATGACCGAGGAGAACCAGGAGCCCGGACCGAGCACCACCCAGTCCGCGTCGAGGACCGCCTCGACCGCCTCCGGCACGGCCGGCGGGTCGTGCGGCACCAGGTGCACCGACTGGACCTCGCCGGGGGTCAGCGCCACGGTCGCCTGGCCGCGCACCGTGTCCACGTCGTCCGGGCGGGCCGGGTCGTGGCCCCGCACCAGCGCCTGGAGCTCCAGGGGGACGGCGGACATGGGCAGCACCCTGCCGTGCGCGCCGAGCAGGGTGCCGACCAGGTCCAGCGCCTGGACGTGGTCGCCGAGCTGCTCCCAGAGGGCGACGATCAGCAGGTTGCCCACGGCGTGGTCGTGCAGGTCACCGCGGGAGTGGAAGCGGTGCTGGATCACCCGGGACCAGGTCTGGCCCCAGTCGTCGTCCCCGCAGAGCGCGGCCAGCGCCTTGCGCAGGTCACCCGGGGGCAGCACGCCCAGTTCGTCGCGGAGACGGCCGCTGGAGCCGCCGTCGTCGGCGACGGTGACGACGGCGGTCAGGTCCCCGGTGATGCGGCGCAGCGCGGTCAGCGAGGCGGACAGACCCATGCCGCCGCCGAGGGCGACGACCTTGGGCTGGGCGCCGCGGCCACGCGGGCGCGGGCGGGGCGTCCACCCCGGAGGGGTCGCGGGCGGGGTGGTCCGCCGCATCCGCCGCAGGCGCGAGGGGCGGCCGGTCATTCCCGGCCCATGTCGCGGTGGACGACGACGGTCTCGACGCCCTCGGAGGCGAGACGCGAGGCGAGCTTCTCGGACATGGCCACGGAGCGGTGCTTTCCGCCGGTACACCCGACCGCGATCGTCACGTACCGCTTGCCCTCGCGGCGGTACCCGCGGGCGATCAGCTGGAGCAGCTCCGTGTACTGGTCCAGGAACTCCTTGGCGCCGGGGCGGCTGAAGACGTAGTTGGAGACCTCTTCGTTCAGGCCGGTGAAGGGGCGCAGCTCGGGGACCCAGTGCGGGTTGGGCAGGAAGCGGCAGTCGACGACGAGGTCGGCGTCGACGGGCAGGCCGTACTTGTAGCCGAAGGACATCACCGTGGCCCGCAGCTCGGGCTCCTCGTCGCCCGCGAACTGGGCGTCCATCTTGGCGCGCAGCTCGTGGACGTTGAGGCTGGAGGTGTCGATGACCAGGTCGGCGTCGCCGCGCAGCTCGCGCAGCAGGTCGCGCTCGGCGGCGATGCCGTCGACGATGCGGCCGTCGCCCTGGAGGGGGTGCGGGCGGCGCACCGACTCGAAGCGGCGCACCAGCGCGTCGTCGGAGGACTCCAGGAAGACGATCCGCCGGGTGACGTTCTTGACGTCGAGGTCGGCGAGGGACTCGCGGAGGTTGTCGAAGAAGCGGCGGCCGCGCACGTCCACGACGACGGCGATCCGGGCGACGTTCCCCTGGGAGCGGGCGCCCAGCTCCACCATGGTGGGGATGAGGGCGGGCGGCAGGTTGTCCACGACGAACCAGCCGAGGTCCTCCAGGCACTTGGCGGCGGTGCTGCGCCCGGCGCCGGACATCCCGGAGATGATCACCAGCTCGGGGATGGCCGTCTCGGTGGCCTCCACCGTTTCGCCGGTCGTGCCCGTACCCACCTGTGCCTCGTCTCCGTCGTGCTCGGTCATGTCTGCTGCCCCCGGTTCTTCCGTGCGGTCTGCGGCGGCGCCTGGTCAGGTCCGCCGTCCGGTGCTGTCCGGTCGCCCGGCCTCTCCTGCTCGGCCGGGCCGGACACCTCCGGATCTCCAGTCTGTCCCGCCGCACCGCCGTCCGGGGAACCGGCCGCGCGGTGCGGGCCCGGGGAATTGCCGCCCGGCCCGGTCTGGGCGCCCTCGCCCCGGCCCGCTTCCCCCTCGGCGGGCTGCGGAGCCACCCCCTGGATCGGCGCGGCGTCTCCCTCCCCGGGCACCCGCGCGGTCTCGGCGTCGCCCGGCTGAGGCGCGGACGGGGCCGGATGGACGAGCGGACGCGCCTCGCCGTGCGACCGGGGCCCGTCCTGCGGCAGGCCCGGGGTGAGCGGTGCCGGGGCCGACTGACCGGCGCCCTCGTCACCAGGCTCCGCCCCGCCGGGCCCGGCGGGCTCACCGTGCACGGGCTCCGCAGGGCGTCCGTCGCTCCGGCCCGAGCCGTCCGCCGGACTTTCGGTGGCCGGGCCGTCGCTCTCCCCCGGTGTCGCGGGAGCCTCCCCGCTCTCCGGCGTCTCCTCCGTGTCGTCGTCCCCGACGATCTCGCCGGTGGCGGTGTTGACCGCGACCGAGGGGGTGGACCGGGCCAGGGTGGCGGCGACGGCGAGGGCGGTCTTGCGGCCTATGCCGGGGACCTCGCAGATCTGCTCGACGGTGGCGGCCCGGAGTTTGCGGACCGAGCCGAAGTGCTTGACCAGAGCCTGTTTGCGGGTCTCGCCGAGACCGGGGACGTCGTCGAGGGGGCTGGTGCGGATGCGCTTGGAGCGCTTGGCGCGCTGGTAGGTGATGGCGAAGCGGTGGGCCTCGTCGCGGATGCGCTGGAGGAGGTACAGGCCCTCGCTGGTGCGGGGCAGGACGACCGGGTCGTCCTGGCCGGGCACCCAGACCTCCTCCAGGCGCTTGGCGAGGCCGCAGACGGCGATGTCGTCGATGCCCAGCTCGTCCAGGGCCCGCTGCGCGGCGGCGACCTGGGGCTGGCCGCCGTCGACCACGACGAGCTGCGGCGGGTAGGCGAACCGCTTGGGGCGGCCGTCCTCGTCGGTGAGGGAGGCCGTGACCTCGCCGCCCTCCGTGGCGTCCTGCTCCTCGGTCCACTCGCCGGTGCGCTCGCGGTCGCTGAGGTAGCGGCGGAATCGGCGGGTGATCACCTCGTGCATCGAGCGGACATCGTCCTGACCCTGGCCGTGCCAGAGCTGGGTGTCCCCGGCCCGTCCCTTGATCTGGAAGCGGCGGTACTCGCTCTTGCGGGCCAGTCCGTCCTCGAAGACCACCATCGAGGCCACCACGTCGTCGCCCTGGAAGTGCGAGATGTCGTAGCACTCGACGCGCAGCGGGGCGCTCTCCAGCTCCAGCGCCTCGGCGATCTCCTCCAGGGCACGGGAGCGGGTGGTGAGGTCGGAGGCGCGCTTGGTCTTGTGCAGGACCAGGGACTGCTGGGCGTTCCGCTGGACCGTCTCCATCAGGGACTTCTTGTCGCCGCGCTGCGGGATGCGCAGGGAGACCTGGGTGCCGCGCCGGTCGCCGAGCCACTGGGAGACGGCCTCGGTGTTGTCGGGGAGGGCGGGGACCAGGACCTCCTTGGGGACGCCCTCGCCCCGCTCCTCGCCGTAGAGCTGCTGCAGTGCGTGGCCGACGAGGCCGGCGGTGTCGACCGCCTCGACCTTGTCGGTGACCCAGCCGCGCTGGCCCCGGACCCGGCCGCCGCGCACGTGGAAAATCTGGACGGCCGCCTCCAGCTCGTCCTCGGCGACGGCGATGAGGTCGGCGTCGGTGGCGTCGGCGAGGACGACGGCGGACTTCTCCATGGCGCGGCGCAGCGCCTCGATGTCGTCGCGCAGGCGCCCGGCCCGCTCGTACTCCATCTCCTCGGCGGCCTCCTGCATCTGCCGCTCCAGGCGGCGCAGGTACGCCCCGGTGCGGCCGGCCATGAAGTCGCAGAACTCCTCGGCCAGGTCGCGGTGGTCCTCGGGGCTGATGCGGCCGACGCAGGGGGCGGCGCACTTGCCGATGTAGCCCAGCAGGCAGGGGCGGCCGGTGCGGGCGGCGTTCTTGAAGACGCCGGCCGAGCAGGTGCGGACGGGGAAGACCCGCAGCAGCAGGTCGACGGTGTCGCGGATGGCCCAGGCGTGGCCGTACGGGCCGAAGTACCGCACCCCCTTCTTCTTCTGGCCGCGCATGACCTGGACGCGGGGGAACTCCTCGTTCATCGTCACCGCGAGGTACGGGTAGCTCTTGTCGTCGCGGTACTTGACGTTGAACCGGGGGTCGAACTCCTTGATCCAGGTGTACTCCAGCTGGAGCGCCTCGACCTCGGTGGAGACCACCGTCCACTCCACGGAGGAGGCGGTGGTGACCATGGTGCGGGTGCGCGGGTGGAGGCCGGCCAGGTCCTGGAAGTAGCTGGAGAGGCGCTGGCGCAGGCTTTTCGCCTTCCCGACGTAGATCACCCGGCGGTGGTCGTCGCGGAAGCGGTAGACGCCCGGGGAGTCAGGGATCTGCCCCGGCTTCGGACGGTAGCTGGAGGGGTCGGCCATGTCAGACACCCTACTGTCGGCCACCGACACTCCGGCGTCACCCGCAGTGACGGGCCCGGGACGAAGGGCGGGCGGGGTCAGGCGGGCCGGGGGCGGGCGACGAGGCGGCCGCCGTCGGCGGAGACGTCGAGTTCGGTGAGCGGGGCGACGGCGGGGCCTTGCAGCACCTCGCCGGTGGTGACGTCGAACCGGCTGCCGTGGCAGGTGCAGGTGGAGACGGTGCCCTTGATCTTGTGCAGCGGGCAGGACCGGTGGGTGCAGACGGCGCTGAAGGCGCGGTACTCCCCCTCCTCGGAACGGCTCACGACCACGTGGTGCTCGCGGAAGATCTCCGCCCCGCCCTTCGGCACGGCCTCGGCGGCGCCCAGCTCGACCGGCTCGGCGGGCCCCTCGGCGCGCCCGTCGTCCGGCGGGGCGCAGGCCGCCGCGCCGAGCCCCGCGGCCGGGACCAGGGCCGCGCCCCGCAGGACGGTGCGGCGGGAGAGGGGGTGGGCGGACATGGTGCCTCCGCTGAGGTCCGTGGGCGGCTCGGTGCGGTCCCGACCCTAGCCGGGACCTCTCCGGGCCCCGGTCAGTAGGGGGTGTCCCGGGAGGCGATGAAGTCGTGCAGGCGGCGGGTGTCGGCGTCGGTCCAGCCTTCGCGGGGCGCCACCGCCGCCCAGCCGTCCACGGGGCTCGCCCCGTACCGGTGGCCGTGCGGCGCCTGGACGCCGTAGCTGACGGCCATGTCCACGCTGGTCTGCCAGAAGGTGACGAAGGGGAACCAGGTGATCTCGGGGGTGATGTCGGGGCCGAGCGGGTCCTCCAGCCACTCGGGGCGCTGGAGGAGGAGGTCGTAGGACCACCAGACGACGGGGTCGGAGGCGTTCTGGAGGTAGACGACACGTGGCTCCTTCCAGGGCCCGGCGGGGCGGGCGAGGTCCCGGCGGGGGAACTGGGCGAAGCGGAAGTGGCGCCCCTCCTCGTAGAGGGGCCGCCAGACGGGGCTGGACGGGTCGCGGTGGGCGCGGATCTCCCGCGAGATCGGCGAGAAGTTGGGCGAACCGAGCAGCAGGGCCCCGTCGACGTTGTCCAGCAGTTCGCCGGGCCGCTCGTAGGAGGCTTCGACGGCGTACGCGCCGAGGCTCTCGCCGGTGACGACGAGGCGGGGACGCTCGTCCGGCGGCAGGGCGGCCCAGCGGGCGCGCACGGCGTCGACCAGTTCGCGGGTGGCGTGTGCGGCCTTCTCCTTGTCGACGAGGAAGGAGAGCCAGCTCGGCAGGTAGGAGTACTGGAGGGCGACGGTGGCGGTGTTGCCGTCGTGCATGTACTCGAGGGGTTCCACGACGTTGGCGTTGACCCAGCCGGTGCCGGTGGTCCCGGCGATGGCGAGCACGTCCCGCTCGAAGGCGCGGGTCCGGTCCAGCTCCTTCATGGCGAGGTCGACCTGGGCGGCGACCGGGTCCTCGTCGTAGGCGAAGGCTTCCGGGGCGGCCGAGCCGGCGTAGATCCGGACGGGGTCCACGGCGTCCCGCCCGGTCCAGTCGGTGATCTCCTCGCTGGTGAGGACGGAGCCGGCGAAGTTGCGCCCCTGGAAGCCGAGGTCCCGCCAGCGGATGTACGAGCCGGGGCCGCCGGAGACCAGCCGGGAGGTGGGCGGGGTCACGCCCTCCTTGGTGCCGCCGTCGGTGGCCTTGGAGATGCGGTCGGCGACGTCGACCACGCCGCGTTCGAAGACCAGGTCCTGGACGCAGAAGAGGACGGCGAGGCTGGAGAGGAGCAGTCCGAGCCCGACGGCGGCGGGCCGGGGCAGGAGCCGCCCGAGGAGCCGGATGAGGCGGCTGGCACCGAGCCGCACGGCGCGGGCCAGCAGGAGCAGCACCGCCCAGAGCGCGACGGTGATCAGGGCGATCATCGGGGCGTGCCAGGTCAGCGAGGGCGGCAGCCCTTGCAGGACCCGGAGCTGGCGTTGCAGGTGGGCGCTCTCGGAGATCAGCCAGACCGCGCAGACGGGGCTGATCAGGAAGTACGCCTGCCAGGCGTGGGCGCGGACGGCCTGGCTCGGCCGGCGCGCGACCAGGAGCCGGAAGAGCCAGCTGAGGGTCACGCCGAGGGCGTAGCCGATGGCGGCGTTGATGCCGCCGATGAGCCCCTGGAGGAACCAGGGGCGGGGCACCAGCGAGGGGGTCAGGGAGAACCAGAAGAAGACCGTGGCCACGCAGGTCGCGGTCAGGTCCGGCCAGCGGCGGACCAGATGGGCGGGGCCGGGGCGTTGCCAGTAGGGCTTGCGCGCGGCGGCGCCGATGCGCCCGGCCAGGGAGCGGGCGGTACTCCCCATCGCGATCATGAATGTCACATTAGCGGCTGTTCACCCCGCTTCCCGCGGGGCGGCCGGGCAGGCCGCCGCCGCCCCCGCGCCGGTGAGGACGCGGAGGCGGCGGGAGGCGTTGCGCGGACGGGCCGGGGAGCGACGCGGGGTGGTGGTTTCCGGTCACCCCGCCGCTGCTCCCCCGGCCGTCACTTGGTGGTGCGCGGCGCCTTCTTGGCCACGGTCTTCTTGGCAGCCGTCTTCTTCGCGACCGGCTTCTTGGCCGCGACCGCCTTGCGGGTGGCCCCCGTCTTGCGGGCACCGCCGGAGCGGGGCGCGGCCGAGGCCTCGCTGATCCGGTCGGCGCCGAGGACGTCCTGGAGGAACTTGCCGGTGTGGCTGGCGGGGACGGCGGCCACTTCCTCGGGGGTGCCTTCGGCGACGACCAGGCCGCCGCCGTTGCCGCCCTCGGGGCCCATGTCGACGACCCAGTCGGCGGTCTTGATGACGTCGAGGTTGTGCTCGATGACGATGACCGAGTTGCCCTTGTCGACCAGACCGGAGAGGACGGTGATCAGCTTGCTGATGTCCTCGAAGTGCAGGCCGGTGGTGGGCTCGTCCAGGACGTAGACCGTGCGCCCGGTGGAGCGCTTCTGGAGCTCGGCGGCGAGCTTGACGCGCTGCGCCTCGCCGCCGGAGAGGGTGGGCGCGGGCTGTCCGAGGCGGACGTACCCGAGGCCGACCTCGTTGAGCGTGCGCAGGTGGCGGGCGATGGTGGGGACGGCCTCGAAGAAGCCGAGCGCCTCCTCGATGGGCATGTCCAGCACCTCGGCGATGGACTTGCCCTTGTAGTGGACCTCCAGGGTCTCCCGGTTGTAGCGCGCCCCGTGGCAGACCTCGCAGGGGACGTACACGTCGGGCAGGAAGTTCATCTCGATCTTGATGGTGCCGTCGCCGTGGCAGTTCTCGCAGCGGCCGCCCTTGACGTTGAAGGAGAAGCGGCCGGGGAGATACCCGCGGACCTTGGCCTCCATCGTCTCGGCGAAGAGCTTGCGGACGTTGTCGAAGACGCCGGTGTACGTGGCCGGGTTGGAGCGGGGGGTGCGGCCGATCGGCGACTGGTCGACGTGCACGACCTTGTCGACGAGGTCGTCGCCCTCGACCCGGGTGTGGCGGCCGGGGACGCTCTTGGCGCCGTTCAGCTCGCGGGCCAGGTGGGTGTAGAGGATGTCGTTGACCAGCGTCGACTTTCCGGAGCCGGAGACTCCGGTGACGGCGGTGAGGACGCCGAGCGGGAAGGAGACGTCGATGTCGCGGAGGTTGTTCTCCTTGGCACCGATCACCGTCAGCTGCCGCGCCGGGTCGACCGGGCGGCGGATCTCCGGCACCGGGATGGAGCGCTTGCCGGCGAGGTACTGGCCGGTGATCGACTCCTTGTTGGCGAGCAGCTCGTCCAGCGAACCGGAGTGGACGACCTTGCCGCCGTGCTCACCGGCGCCCGGGCCAATGTCCACGATCCAGTCGGCGACCTTGATGGTGTCCTCGTCGTGCTCCACCACGATCAGGGTGTTGCCCATGTCGCGCAGGCGGACCAGGGTCTCGATCAGCCGGTGGTTGTCGCGCTGGTGGAGGCCGATGGAGGGCTCGTCCAGGACGTAGAGCACGCCGACCAGGCCGGAGCCGATCTGGGTGGCCAGCCGGATGCGCTGGGCCTCACCGCCGGAGAGGGAGCCCGCCGGGCGGTTGAGGGAGAGGTAGTCGAGGCCGACGTCGACCAGGAAGCGGAGGCGTTCGTTGACCTCCTTGAGGACGCGCTCGGCGATCTTGAGGTCGCGGCCGGAGAGGGTGAGCTTGTCGAGGAAGTCGGCGCAGTCGGTGATCGACATGGCGGAGACCTCGGCGATGGACTTGCCCATCACCGTGACCGCCAGGACGATCGGCTTGAGCCGGGTCCCCTCGCAGGTCGGGCAGGGGACCTCCCGCATGTACCCCTCGAACCGCTCCCGGCTGGAGTCGCTCTCCGCCTCGGAGTGGCGCCGCTTGACGTACGGCACCGCGCCCTCGAAGGCGGTGGTGTAGACCCGCTCACGGCCGTAGCGGTTGCGGTAGCGGACCTCGATCTGGGTCTTGTGGCCCTGGAGCAGGGCCTTCTTCGCGCGCTGCGGGAGCGCGGCGAAGGGCACGTCGGTGCGGAAGTTCAGCGCGTCGGCGAGGGCGCCGACCAGCCGGCCGAAGTACTCCTTGGTGTGCCCGTGCGACCAGGGGTGGATGGCGCCCTCGTCCAGGGACTTGTCCTCGTCCGGGACGATCAGCTCCGGGTCGACCTCCATGCGGGTGCCGATGCCGGTGCAGTCGGGGCAGGCGCCGAAGGGCGAGTTGAAGGAGAAGGAGCGCGGCTCCAGCTCCTCGAAGGAGAGGTCGTCGTACGGGCAGTAGAGGTGCTCGGAGTACATCCGCTCGCGCTCGGGGTCGTCCTCGGGGAGGTCGACGAAGTCGAGCACGACCATGCCCCCGGAGAGGCCGAGGGCGGTCTCCACGGAGTCGGTCAGGCGGCGCTTGGCGCTCTCCTTGACCGTGAGGCGGTCGACGACCACCTCGATGGTGTGCTTCTCCTGCTTCTTCAGCTTCGGCGGGTCGGAGAGCTGGACCGTGGTGCCGTCGACGCGGGCGCGGCTGTACCCCTTGGTCTGGAGGTCGGCGAAGAGGTCGACGAACTCGCCCTTGCGCTCACGGACCAGCGGGGAGAGCACCTGGAAGCGGCTGCCCTCGGGCAGGCCCAGCACCTTGTCCACGATGGCCTGCGGCGACTGGCGGGAGATCGGGCGGTGGCAGACCGGGCAGTGCGGCTTGCCGATCCGGGCGAAGAGCAGGCGGAGGTAGTCGTAGACCTCGGTGATGGTGCCGACCGTGGAGCGCGGGTTGCGCGAGGTGGACTTCTGGTCGATGGAGACCGCGGGCGAGAGGCCCTCGATGAAGTCGACGTCGGGCTTGTCCATCTGGCCGAGGAACTGCCGGGCGTACGAGGAGAGGGACTCGACGTACCGCCGCTGGCCCTCGGCGAAGATCGTGTCGAACGCGAGCGAGGACTTGCCCGACCCGGAGAGCCCGGTGAAGACGATGAGGGAGTCACGCGGCAGGTCGAGCGAGACATTCCTCAGATTGTGCTCGCGGGCACCACGGACGATGAGACGGTCGGCCACGCCGGTCCGCACCTTTCTGGAGTGAAGCGGGAGCGGAACCCCCGAGAACAACGTACGGGAGTGCCGCGGCAGCGGTGGAGGGGATGAGCGATCGGGGGCGGGGGACTTCGGACCGAGGGCGGCACCGGGCCGTCGTCGGGGGATCGCATCCCGGCTACATCCAGGATGCCTCTTCCGAGAACCGAGCGTATAGCACGTACATTCGATTCCCGGGATTGCGGCGCTCCCTTCACCCGAACGAGTGGACCGATCCGGTGCCGCTAGGGTCGTCCCATGACTGATCCTGTGCGCGATCTCACAAGGCTGGACGAGGCCACCGCCCGGCTCCTCACCGTCGCGGGCACGCTGGACGACGCGGCGCTGGCCGAGCCCTCACGGCTGCCGGGCTGGACCCGCGGCCACGTCCTCAGCCATCTCGCCCGCAACGCCGACGCCCTGCTCAACGTGGTCGCGGGCCGCCCCATGTACGCCAGCGCCGAGGCCCGCGACGCCGACATCGAGGCGGGCGCCACCCTGCCCGCCGAGGCCCTCGCAGAGGAGGTGCGGCTGAGCGCCGCCCGGCTCGCCACCGCCCTGGCCGAGCCCGGCGACTGGGAGCGCGTGGTGGAGCTGCGCAACGGCGTCACCGACCGGCTCGCCCGCGTGCCCTTCCGGCGGCTGGTCGAGGTGGAGCTGCACCAGGTCGACCTGGGCGCCGGGCGCGAGCTGGAGGACCTGTCGACGGAGTTCACCGACGCCGAGAACGCCTTCCTCGCCGACCGCTTCACCGGCCACCCGGACGTACCACCGCTGCTGCTCCGCCCGGCCGGCTCCCCCGCCCTCACCAGCGGCCGCGCCCCCGCCCCCGGCGAGGAGCCGCTCACCGTGACCGGCACCCCGGCCGACCTGCTCGGCTGGCTCGCCGGACGCCGCGCCCCGGACGGCCTGAAGACCGACGGCGGCCCGCTGCCCGCCCTGCCGCCGCTGTGAGCCCCGCGGGAGCCGGGGCGGCGGCACCCGCGTCGGTAGGGTGACGGCCATGACGTACAGCGGAGCGGTGAAGGTCGGCGGACCCGCCGACGTGCACGAACTGACCGGGCTGATGATCTCCAAGGTCGCCGTGGGCCCCATGGACAACAACGCCTACCTGCTGCGCTGCCGGGCCACCGGCGAACAGCTCCTGATCGACGCGGCCGCCGAGCCCGAGACCCTGCTGCGACTGATCGGCCGGGACTCGGTCGTCTCCGTCGTCACCACCCACCGCCACGGCGACCACTGGCAGGCGCTGGCGGAGGTGGTGGCCGCGACCGGGGCGCGGACCCAGGCCGGGCGGTTGGACGCGGAGGGGATTCCGGTTCCCACCGATGTGCTGCTGGACGACGGGGACACCGTGCGGGTCGGGCGGGTGGAGCTGACCGTGCTCCACCTGGTCGGCCACACCCCCGGCTCGATCGCCCTGGTCTACGACGACCCGCACGGCCATCCGCACGTCTTCACCGGGGACTGCCTCTTCCCCGGCGGGGTGGGCAACACCCACCAGGACCCGGATGCCTTCGCCCAGCTGCTGGGCGACGTGGAGACCAAGATCTTCGCTGCGCTGCCGGACGAGACCTGGGTCTACCCCGGGCACGGGGACGACACCACGCTGGGTGCGGAGCGGCCGCAGTTGCCCGCCTGGCGCGAGCGGGGGTGGTGAGCGGCCCTTGGGCCGCGGCCGGCCGCCTCCAGTCCGGCCGGCGTTTGAGGGCGATGAGCCGCCGAGCGGCGAGTCTTCCGCCCGGGCGGTCCGGGTGGCCTCAAGCGCCGGCCGGGCTGCGTTTTGGTGCGGACACGTCCGACCGTGCCGGTCACCGATGGCCTCAAACGCCGGCCGGGCTGGAGGGGGCGGCCCCGGCTGTATGTGGCGGCCCGGCCGGAGGTGGTGGCCCGGCTCAGCTCGGGTCGGCCAGGAGGGTGGCGATGCGGCGGACTGCGAAGGCGTAGCCCTGGACGCCGCAGCCGGCGATGACCCCGTCGGCGCGCAGCGAGACGTAGCTGTGGTGCCGGAACTGTTCGCGGCGGTGGATGTTGGAGATGTGGACCTCGATCACGGGGAGCCCGTCGCAGGTGTGGAGCGCGTCGAGCAGGGCGACGGAGGTGTGCGAGTAGGCGGCGGGGTTGATGACGAGGCCGGCCGCGCCGGTGCGGGCCTCGTGGACCCAGTCGACCAGGACGCCCTCGTGGTTGGACTGGCGCAGGTCGACGGTGCCGCCGAGCGCCGCCGCCTCCTCGGCGCAGAGCCGCTCGACGTCGGCCAGCGTCTCGGACCCGTAGATCTCCGGCTGCCGCTGCCCCAGCAGGTTCAGGTTCGGGCCGTTGAGGATCATGATCGGCGCGGTGGCGAGGGTGTGGGCGGGGCGGGTCATCGCGGTCCTCCGGAAACGGGTGCGCCCGCGCCCCCCGGAGGGGACGCGGGCTCATTCGGCCTGGGCCGACATCTATCACGACGGGCGGGCGGGGCCCGCCGCACCCGTCAGCTCTCGCTGTCCTTGCGGCTGTCGTCCTCGCCGCCGGCACCGGTGACGGCACCGGCCTTCTCGGCCTCCGCCTGCTTCCGCGAGGCGTAGAGGCTGGTGATCGTGGTGACCACCAGGACGGCGCAGATCACGCCCAGCGAGACCGGGATGGAGATCTCCGGGACGTGGACGCCCGACTCGTGCAGCGCGTGCAGCACGAGCTTGACGCCGATGAAGCCGAGGATCACCGACAGGCCGTAGCTGAGGTGGACCAGCTTGCGGAGCAGGCCCCCGAGGAGGAAGTACAGCTGTCGCAGGCCCATCAGGGCGAAGGCGTTGGCGGTGAAGACGATGTACGGGTCCTGGGTCAGGCCGAAGATCGCCGGGATCGAGTCGAGGGCGAAGAGGAGATCGGTGGTGCCGATCGCCAGCATGACGACCAGCATCGGCGTCATGATCTTCTTGCCGTTCTTCTCGATGAACAGCTTCGTGCCGTGGTAGCGGTCGGCCACGCCGAACCGCCGCTCGGCCGCCTTGAGCAGGCGGTTCTCCTCCCAGTCCTCGTCGTCGTCGCCGGCCCTGGCCTCCTGGATGAGCTTCCAGGCGGTGTAGATCAGGAACGCGCCGAAGATGTAGAAGACCCACGAGAAGTTGGCGATGATCGCCGCGCCGGCCGCGATGAAGATCGCGCGCAGGACGAGGGCGATCAGGACGCCGATCAGCAGCACACGCTGCTGATACTGCGAGGGGACCGCGAACTTCGCCATGATCAGCACGAAGACGAAGAGGTTGTCGACGCTCAGCGACTTCTCGGTGATGTAACCGGCGAAGAACTCACCGGCCTGCTGCCCGCCTCCGAAGAAGAGCAGGCCCACGCCGAAGAGGGCGGCCAGGACGATCCAGACGATCGTCCAGATCCCGGCTTCCTTGATGGACACGTCATGGGGCTTGCGCCCGATGAAGAAGTCGGCCCCGATCAGCACGACTAGGCCGACGATGGTGAGGACCCATAGGGTCACGGAAACTTCCACTGCGCCTCCGGCAGTACGTAACGGCATCTCTCAGCGTCATCGCTGCCGGAGGTCTCTTCCACCCGAGGAACCGCGCGAGGCGCGCGGTCATCGGATCGACGGCCCGGGATCGGGCCGGAATATCCGTACCGATCCGTATTGACGGGCTCGCCGCGCCAGGAGTACTCCCCTCCGCACCGGGAAGCGTACGCGAATTGCCAACGGTTGGTAAAGACGGGGCTGAGCGATCAGCAACATCGCAGCTCAGGGCCGTATCGCGACCCATGGGACACAGCCGTGTCAGCGGCTTCCGCGTCGGGCCCGCGCCGTGGCGCCGACCACCGTCTCCAGCACCGCGCTGCCCGTCGGCACACACGGCGGCGTGAATGTCCAGAGGTGGTGGACCCAGGGATCGGCCAGGTGGCCGTCGGGGAGCGGGGTGATCCGCAGCAGCCCGCGCCAGAGCGGGTCGAGCAGCGGGCCGTACGCGGCGGCGTCGTCGCGGTCGGCGACCAGCAGCAGGTGGACGCCGACCGCCGGGCCCTCGTCGGCGAGGTACCGGAGCCGGGTGACGGCCCGGTCGTCGAAGCCGTGCGGGAAGTCGTGGACGACCAGGAGCTGCTCGGCGGTGTCGAGGCCGGGCGGCAGCGCCTCGCGGGCACCGCCGCGCACCGCCATCTGCACCAGGTCGACCCGCCGGGTCAGCCGCTCCAGCACCTCGGCGACCCCGGCCGTCCCGGCGGGCGGCGCGGGCGCCAGCAGCCCGGCGCTCCGCAGCCCGGCGAAGGCGGCCGCGCCGGAGCCCGCCGGGTCGAGCAGGTGGACGGTGAGGCCGCCGGGCGGGTGCACCGCCAGCAGCCGGGTGGTGTGCAGCGCGGCGGAACCGGCGGCGAGCGCCCGCAGCCCGGCGGGCCGGGACTCCCCCTCCCCGTCGCTCAGCCGCCCGGCGTTGATCCACAGCCCACGCTCCAGCGGGAGCCGTACCAGCATCGGGATGCGCAGCTCCGGCGCCTCGGGCAGCCGCAGGTCACCGAGGCGCACCGCGAACGGCGGCTGCTCCGGCGGCCGGTACGCGTGCCAGACGGTGCTCTCCCAGCCCGCCATGGCGGGAGGCAGCGCCGGCTCGACCACCCGGGACTCGGCGGCGAGTTGGGCGAGGTCGCGGTCGAGCGCCTCCTGGGCCCGGGCGACCAGCGTCTCGTACCGCTCGGAGGCCGCCGCGCGGGCGTCCGCCGCTCCCTGGCCGGTACGGGTCCGGGGGTCCTCGAGTACGGCGTCCAGCTCGCGTTCGCGGCGGTCCTCGGCGAACTCGACGGCCCCGCGGTACGCGGCCACGGCGCGGGCCAGGTCCTCGAACATGCCCCAGACCTGGTTGTGGAGCCGCTCCTCCATGCTCCAGCCGGAGGCGTCCCCGGCCACGGGCACGGCCGGGGCGGCGGGCGGCGCGGGGGCGGCCGGTGGCGGTGTGGCGTAAGGATGGCCACCGACCGGGGCGGCGGGGCGGCGGCCCGGGTGGGTGTAGTCCACGCGGCCGCCAAAGGGCGCGGCGGGGCCGGGGCCGGCCGGGGTCGGGGGCGGCTCCGGGTCCGGTCGGGGCGCGGCGGGAACGGGGACGGTGTGGGCCTGCGCGGTGCCGCCGAGGCGCAGGGCGGTCTCGGGGTCGATCCCCCGGTCGGTGAGGAGCGCGGGGACGCCGCCCTGGTAGCCCTGGCCGACGGCGCGGATCTTCCAGACGCCGTTCCTGCGGTACAGCTCGACGGCGACGACCGCCGTCTCCTCGGCGAGCCCGGTGACCGCGAACCCGGCCGCCTGCTCGCCGCCCGGCCCGAGCAGGAGCGCGCGCGGGGCGGCCAGCGCGCCGAAGCGGGCGGGCGCGTCGGGGCCGTCGGGCAGGGCGAGGAAGAGGTCGACGCGGGTGGCGGCGGCGGGCAGCGCGCCGAGGTCGACGGCGAGGCGGTGGGTGCGGGCGGGCGGTCCCGGTGCGGCGAGGCCGGGAGGCGGCGGGGCGCCGGGCAGGGCGACCCCGTCCGCTCCGTCGAGGGCGTGGCCCGCCTCGCCGACGAGTACCGCGCCGAGTGCCAGCGCCCGGTCGGCCTCCACGCCGATCTCCAGCCGGGTCCACGGCAGGGCCTGGTTCTGCCCTCGGACCAGCTCAGCCGTCATCGTCCCCTGTCCCCCTGCTGTGCCCCGGGTGCGTCGCCGGTCCCCGGCTCGTGCGGTGTGCGTGTCTGCGGTGCGCGTGGTGGTGGTGTGGTGCGTGGTAGCCGGGGCGGAGCCGGTGTCCGGTGCCGCCGGTGTCACGGACGGCGGAGGCGGTGCCCTCCCCAGGCCCCGCCTCCGCCTTCGGTGACGTCCGGGTGGGTCAGAGGAGCGGCAGGATCGACGGCATCAGGTCCTGGAAGGTCCGGCCGTTGGCCGGGGTGCCCAGTGCCGTCATGCGCCAGCCGCCGTCGGCCCGGTGGACCTTGGCCATGATCTGGGCGGTGTACTGGCCGCCGCCGTCCAGGGTGTAGCGGGCCAGCTCCTGGCCGTTGGACTCGTCGACCAGGCGGCAGAAGGCGTTCTGCACCTCCTGGAAGGTCTGCCCGGTGAAGGAGTTCACCGTGAAGACGATCTGGTCGATGTGGACGGGCACGCGCTGGAGGTCGACGAGGACCGACTCGTCGTCGCCGCCCTGGCCGGCGCCGCCGACGAGGTTGTCGCCGGTGTGGCGCACGGAGCCGTCGTCGCTGACGAGGTGGCGGAAGAACACCACGTCGACGGGCTGCTTGTCCGCGAAGAGGACCGCGGAGGCGTCGAGGTCGATCTCACGGGTGCGGCTGCCGAAGAGTCCGCGCCGGGGGGCCGCCTGCCAGCCGAGCCCCATGCGTACCGCGGAGAGGACTCCCCCGTCCTTCTTCTCCAGGCTGATGCCCTGGCCCTTGTTCAGGTTGACCGTCACGCGCGTGTCCCCTCTTCTACGCAATCCCCGGCCGCCAGGTCCGGGCGGCCGCCACGTCGCACCCTACGCACCGGTCGGCCGGGGCCCGTCCCCCCGGCCACGCATTGTGTCGGTCTTGCAACACACCCCGGGGCCGGCTCAGGCGAGGCCGGCCTCCTTCATCTGCCGCAGCTCCTTCTTCATCTCGCCCACCTCGTCGCGCAGCCGGGCGGCGACCTCGAACTGGAGGTCGGCGGCGGCGGCCCGCATCCGGTTGGTCATCTCCTCGATCTGCCCGGCCAGCTCGGCCGCCGGGCGGTCGGTGGGCGTGCCGGCGGCCTTCTTGGCCGCCTTCTTGCCGCCCTTGGCCGCCTTCGGGGCCTCGTACCCGCCGCCGAGGTCCGGGACGGGGGCCTTGGCCTTGCCGTCCTTCGTCTGGCGGTAGCCGGTGCCGAGCAGGGCCTCGGTGTCGACGTCCTCGCGGGCGATGGTGGCGACGATGTCGTTGATCTTCTTGCGGAGCGGCTGCGGGTCGATGCCGTTCTCGGTGTTGTAGGCGATCTGCTTCTCGCGGCGCCGGTTGGTCTCGTCGATGGCCTTCTCCATCGCCGGGGTGATCCGGTCCGCGTACATGTGGACCTGGCCCGAGACGTTGCGCGCGGCGCGGCCGATGGTCTGGATCAGGGAGGTGCCCGAGCGCAGGAACCCCTCCTTGTCGGCGTCGAGGATGGCGACCAGGGAGACCTCCGGCAGGTCGAGCCCCTCGCGGAGGAGGTTGATGCCGACCAGGACGTCGTACTCCCCGGCGCGCAGCTCGCGCAGGAGCTCGACGCGGCGCAGGGTGTCGACGTCGCTGTGGAGGTAGCGGACCTGGATGCCGAGTTCCAGGAAGTAGTCCGTGAGGTCCTCGGCCATCTTCTTGGTGAGGGTGGTGACGAGGACCCGCTCGTCCTTCTCGGTGCGGGTGCGGATCTCGTGCACCAGGTCGTCGATCTGGCCCTCGGTGGGCTTGACGACGACCTCCGGGTCGACGAGGCCGGTGGGGCGGATGATCTGCTCGACGAAGCCGTCGGAGCGGGAGAGCTCGTAGTTGCCCGGGGTCGCCGAGAGGTAGACCGTCTGGCCGACCCGCTCCTGGAACTCCTCCCACTTCAGGGGGCGGTTGTCCAGGGCGGAGGGGAGCCGGAAGCCGTGGTCGACGAGGGTCCGCTTGCGGGAGGCGTCGCCCTCGTGCATCGCGCCGATCTGCGGGACGGTGACGTGCGACTCGTCGATGACCAGCAGGAAGTCCTCGGGGAAGTAGTCGAGGAGGGTGTGCGGTGGGGTGCCGGGCTCGCGGCCGTCGAAGTGCATCGAGTAGTTCTCGATGCCGGAGCAGGAGCCGATCTGGCGGAGCATCTCGATGTCGTAGGTGGTGCGCATCCGCAGCCGCTGGGCCTCCAGCAGCTTGCCCTGCTTCTCCAGGACGGTGAGCCGCTCGCCCAGCTCCTGCTCGATGTCGTTGACCGCGCGCTCCATGCGCTCGGGGCCCGCGACGTAGTGCGAGGCGGGGAAGACGTAGAGCTGCTGCTCGTCGCTGATGATCTCGCCGGTGAGCGGGTGGAGCGTGGTGAGCGTCTCGATCTCGTCGCCGAACATCTCGATGCGGACGGCCAGCTCCTCGTAGACCGGGAAGATCTCGATGGTGTCGCCGCGGACGCGGAAGGTGCCGCGGGTGAAGGCGAGGTCGTTGCGGGTGTACTGGATCTCGACGAAGCGGCGCAGCAGGGCGTCGCGGTCGATCTCCTCGCCGACCTTGAGGGGGACCATCCGGTCGACGTACTCCTGCGGCGTGCCCAGGCCGTAGATGCAGGAGACCGAGGCGACCACGACGACGTCGCGGCGGGTGAGCAGGGAGTTGGTCGCGGAGTGGCGCAACCGCTCGACCTCCTCGTTGATCGAGGAGTCCTTCTCGATGTAGGTGTCCGACTGCGGGACGTACGCCTCGGGCTGGTAGTAGTCGTAGTACGAGACGAAGTACTCGACCGCGTTGTTCGGGAGGAGCTCGCGGAACTCGTTGGCGAGCTGGGCGGCGAGGGTCTTGTTGGGAGCCATCACCAGGGTGGGGCGCTGGAGCTTCTCGATCATCCAGGCCGTGGTGGCGGACTTGCCGGTTCCGGTGGCGCCGAGCAGGACGACGTCCTTCTCACCGGCGCGGACCCGGCGGTCCAGGTCGGCGATGGCTGCGGGCTGGTCGCCGCTGGGCTGGTAGGGGCTGACGACCTCGAAGGGCGCCACCGTGCGTTCGATCTTCGATACAGGCCGCATGGAATCCACCGTACGACCCCCCACCGACAACCGTCGGTCTCAGCGCCGCTGCCCGGCGTGCGGGCCCGTCCTGCGCCGGGCGCCGGGGCGGGCCGGGGGCCGGGCGGCGCGGTGGTCGCGGGAGGCGCGGGCGGGCCGCTCGGGGCGGGCGCAGGGCGCGGCGCGGTGGTCCTCAGCGGGTGGCAGGCGGTAGCTGTCGCGGACCGGGACGCGGTAGCCGGGCGGCGAGGGGAGGACGGGGGCGACGGCGCCGCTGACCATGCGGGGGTCGAGCACCACCACGACGCCGGCCAGGAGCAGGAAGAGCAGCGGGCCGATCATGAGCGGGGCGATCAGTCGCCCGGGCGGGTCACCCGCGGTGTCGGCGACCGGGTGAAGATGGACGGTCGCGGCGGCCATCCCGACGTAGTGCATGCCGCTCACGCCGACCCCCATGAGCAGGGCGGCCCCCACGCTCCAGCGGAATCCGCGGACCTGGACGGCGGCCCAGAGGGAGGCGGTGGCGGCGGCGACGGCGATGAGGACGGAGGCCGTCACGAGCGGAATGGAGTACTCCAGGCTACCGTTGAGACGCATTCCGGCCATCCCCAGATAGTGCATGGAGGCAATGCCGAGACCGGTGATCGTGCCGCCCGTGAACAGGGCGGAGCCGGTGGCGCCTCGATAGCCCACGACGAAGATCCCGATGCCGACCATGACGATGGCGACGCCCAGACTGGCGAAGGTCGTCGGTACGTCGTAGCGGACCGGGGTCCCGGTGACGGAGAAGCCCATCATGGCGATGAAGTGCATGGTCCAGATACCGGAGCCGATCGCTCCGGTGCCCAGCGCCAGCCAGCCCGGCCGCCAGGTCCGGGTCACCAGCAGCGACCTGGTGGTGCAGCGCAGCCCGAGCGCCCCGCCCAGGCAGGCCATGAGGTACGCCGCCACGGGCGTCACCAGGCCGTAGCTGAATCCGTCGACCGTCCCCTGCATACCGGTCTGCCTTTCCTCCCCCGTGAGAGATCCTTCCGGTTCCTGTCCACTCCGCGCGACGGCTGCGCGGCGAAGTGTTCGCGCCATCATGCGCCCTGGCCCCGACAGTCCGGCACGGCCCCCCGGCCGCGCGTGTCCCTCCGCATCGTCCCAGGCGGCGGGCGTGGCGTACTGCGGCAGAGAGTATGACGCACAGCGAACGTACGACCGATTTTGCGGCAAAGAATCGCAGCTCCGACACACCTTCATCGCCTCACCGCACCGAGACGCACCACTTTGTTCAACGTGTGGCCATCCCGCACCTGCCCGCAATTGGCCCCCGGCTGTCACTCTCGAGCGGTCCACGATCACATTGAGTGAGGAGTCCCCCCGTGTTCGCTCGCCCCCTCTCCCTCACGGCCGCCCTGCTGATGGCAGGCACCGCGCTGGTCGTCCCCGCCCGCGCCGCGACCGCCGCCACCCCCACCGCCCAGGCGTCCTCCGGGACCCCGGCGAACCCCCGCTTCTCCGTCCGCCCCGTCGCCGCCGCCCCGGACGGCGGCGGCCCCGTGCTGGTGGCGCACCGCGGCGCCTCCGGGCACGCCCCGGAGAACACGCTTGCGGGCGTCGACAAGGCGCGCGAGCTCGGGGTGCGCTGGGTGGAGAACGACGTGCAGCGCACCAAGGACGGGGTCCTGGTGGTGCTGCACGACACGACACTCGCCCGCACCACGGACGTCGAGGAGGTCTTCCCCGACCGCGCGCCGTGGAACGTGAAGGACTTCACCGCCCGGGAGATCGCCCGGCTGGACGCGGGCAGCTGGTTCGGCCCCCAGTTCAAGGGCGCCAAGGTGCCCACCCTCGACGAGTTCCTGAAGCGGATGAGCCGGCACCGCCTCAGCCTCCTGCTGGAGCTGAAGGCGCCCGAGCTGTACCCGGGGATCGAGCGGGAGACGCTGAACGCGCTGCGGCGGGCGGGCTGGCTGGACCGGGGGCACGTGCGGGACCGGCTGGTCGTGCAGAGCTTCGGCGCCGACGCGGTCCGCCGCGTCCACCAGCTGCGGCCCGACGTGAAGACCGGCTTCCTCGGCACCCCGGCCGAGGCCGAGCTGCCCGCGTACGCCGCCTTCGCCGACCAGATCAACCCCACCCACTCGACGGTCACCTCCTCCTACGTGGACGCCGTCCAGGCCCTCAAGGGCCCGCACGGCAAGCGGCTGGAGGTCTACACCTGGACCGTCAACGACGCCGCCACCGCCCGCAAGGTCCGTGACGCCGGGGTCGACGGCGTCATCACCAACTTCCCGGACGTCGTGAAGGACGCGATCGGCTGACCCGGCTGTCGGTGGCCGCCCGTACCGTGGACGCGTGACCGACGACTCCCGGGACCTTCCCGCGCGACGGGCCGACTGGACGGTGCTCGACACCCCGGTCGGCCCGCTCCTGCTCGCCGCGACCGACCGCGGCCTGCTCCAGGTGGCCTTCCACGCCCGGGGGGCGGTGCTCCGGCGCGTCCTCACCCGTCTGGCCGCACACCTGGGCACCGATCCGGTCGAGGCACCGGACGCGCCCTCGCTGGCGGCCCCGCGCGAGCAGCTGGCGGGGTACTTCGCCGGACGGACCCGGGACTTCCGCCTCGACCTGGACTGGTCGCTGACCGAGGGATTCACCCGGGAGGCCCTGCGCCTGCTCGCCACCTCCGTGCCGTACGGCACCGTCACCGGCTACGGCGACCTGGCCCGGCGCGGCGGCCGCCCGGGCGGGGCGCAGGCGGTCGGCGCGGCGATGGGCTCCAATCCGCTGCCGGTGGTGGTCCCCTGCCACCGGGTGGTGGAGAGCGACGGCGGGCTCGGCGGCTTCAGCGGCGGCCTGGAGACCAAGCGCCACCTGCTCGCCCTGGAAGGGGTGCTCCCGGCCCCGCTGTTCTGAGCCGCGACATCGCGTTCCCCTCCGCCGGGAGCACTGCCACACTGCTGCGGTGGACATAGCCGACGGCCTCGCAACCAGCCCGCACCGCCCCGCGCCGCCCGGCCCCGAGGAGCTGGCCGCCCTGCGCCGCCGGACGACCGGGGTCCTGGTGGCCGGGCAGATCCTCGGCGGGCTCGGGGTCGCCGTGGGGGTGGCGCTCTCCCCGCTGCTGGCCAGGCAGGTCGGCGGCACCGAGGCGGTGGCCGGGCTGGCACCGACCGCCACCGTGGCGGGCACGGCCCTGCTCTCGGTCCCGCTGGCCGCGCTGATGACGGCGCGCGGCCGCAGGCCGGGGCTGGTGCTGGGCTATCTGATCGGCGCGGCCGGCGCCGGGGTGGTCGTGGCGGGAGCGGTGCTGGAGCACTTCGCCCTGCTGCTGGCGGGCATGGCCGCCTTCGGCGCCTCGTCCTGCGCCAATCTCCAGTCCCGGTTCGCCGCCGCCGACCTCGCCGAGCCCGGCCGCCGGGCCAGGGCGATCTCACTGGTCGTCTGGGCGACCACGATCGGCGCGGTGCTCGGCCCCAATCTGGCCGCCCCGGCGGGCCGCAGCGTCGCGGGGCTCGGGGTGCCGGAGGCGGCGGGCCCGTTCCTGTGGGCGGGGGTCGTCTTCCTCGCCGCCGCCCTGCTGGTCGCCGTGCTGCTGCGGCCCGATCCGCTGCTGACGGCCCGCGCGCTGGCCCCGGAGGCGGACCGGGCGCCGAAGGGCCGGTCGTTCCGGGCGGCGGCCGCCGCCGTACGCACCTCGCCCCAGGCGCGGCTGGCGCTGGCCGTCATCGCGGTCAGCCACACCGTGATGGTCTCGGTGATGTCGATGACCCCGGTGGAGCTGGGTCACCACGGCGCCGGGATCGAGCTGATCGGCCTGGTGATCAGCGGGCACATCGCGGGGATGTACGCGTTCTCACCGCTGATGGGCCGGCTCGCGGACCGGGGCAGGCTGCCGGTGATCGGGCTCTGCGTGGCCCTGCTGGGCTGCGCGGCCCTGCTGGCGGGGACCGCGGGGGCGAGCCACGGGCGGACGGCGGCCGGGCTGTTCGTGCTGGGGCTCGGCTGGTCGGCCGGGCTGGTCGCGGGGTCGGCGCTGCTCACCGACGCCGTGCCGCAGGCGGTACGCCCGGCGGTGCAGGGCCTGTCGGACCTGACCATGAACGCCTCGGCCGGGATCGGCGGAGCCGTCGCCGGGCTGGTCATGGCGGGAGCCGGGTACGGCGTGCTGAACCTGCTGGCGGCCCTCCTGCTGCTGCCGCTGACGGCGCTCACCCTGTTCACGGCGCTGACCCGGGCCCCCGCCGGGGAGGGCCCCGGGCGCGCCGGCGGCCTGTCCGGACCGGCTCAGGCCCCGGCGTCCTCGCCGGAGGAACCGGCGGCGCCCGGCTCCTCGTCGTAGTGGCGGGCCTCGATCACGTTCCCGTCCGGGTCGCCGAAGTAGAAGCTGCGGGTCGCCGCGCCCCGGGCGCCGAAGGAGCCCCGGCCGGTCTGGGAGACGGGGGCGCCCAGCCGCTCCAGCCGGGCCGCCAGGGCGTCGAACCCGGCGCCGGTGAGGGCGACGCAGAAGTGGTTCAGGGGGTGGCCTGAGCCGGTGTGGGCCCCGGGGAAGACCTCGGTGCGCGGGACCATGGTGTGCGGCATCAGGTCGAGGAGGGTGTCGTCGTTGAGCCGGACCGAGGGGAAGGGGACCTCGCCCGCGGTGAACTCGGCGAGGCGCACGGGCTGGGCGGCGAGCGCCTCCTGGTAGAAGACGGCCGAGGCGGCCGGGTCGGCCACCCACAGCACCAGGTGGTCGAGGCGGGGGCGCGGTCCGGCGGCGGACGGTTCGGTGGTCTGGGACATGGCGCTCAGTCTGGGGCGCCGGGGTGCGCGCCACAAGGCGATTCACCGCGACGTTCGGCCATCAGGCGCCGAAGGGCCACCTCCTGACGTCCGGTCAGCCCGTCCAGGCCGGGCGCTCGGGGTCGTCGAGGCGGACCACGACGTCGGCGGCGGAGGTGGGCTCCGCCTCCTCGGCGTAGCGGGCGAGGGCGGGCAGGGTCCACTGTTCGTCCGCCGGGGTGCGGCGGCGCAGGGCGGCGGGCGTCAGGTGCAGGTGGACGGTGAGGTCGAAGGGGAACCAGCGGCCCAGCAGCATCGGCCCGGACAGCAGCAGGACACCGCCCGGGGGCAGGGCGCGGCGGGCGCTGCGGGTGGCCCGGTCGGTGACGGGGTCCCAGAGGTCGGGCAGGACGGTGCCGCTGCCGCCGGTCTCCAGCGGGCCGAACACCTCACGCCACAGGGCGCCTTCGTCGAACCAGCCGTCGCGGTAGCTGTCCGGGTCGCGGTGGCCGTACTCGTACCGCAGGGAGGCGGGGCGCAGGAAGCCGTGGGCGGGGACGGTGAGGACGGGCCGGCCGCGGGCGCGCAGCCGCTCGGCGAGTTCGGCGGCGAGCCGTCCGGGGTCGGCGGCGTCCGCGCCGTCGACGCCGACCCGGGTGCGGGTGGCGTCCTCGGCGGGGGTCAGGTCGTCCAGGCGGGCGGCGAGGAGGCCGGCGAGGCGGTCCCGGCTGATCGGTTCGAAGCGCACGGTCCCATCCTGCCCCGGCGGGCGACGGGACCCGCCGGGCCCTTGCCGGGGAGAGGCCGGCGGGTGAGGATGCTGAGCCGTCGATCCGAGGCTCCGACAGGGGCCGTCCCACCGAGGAGCCGCCATGTCCGAGGGAACCTTCGCCGCGCTGACCGTGGTCGCCGCGGTGGGCAGCGGCGTGGTGGCGGGGGTCTTCTTCGCCTTCTCGACCTCGGTGATGCGCACGCTCGCCGGGCTGCCCGCGCCGCAGGGCATCGCGGCGATGCAGCGGATCAACGTGGTGATCGTGAAGGGCTGGTTCCTGGCGGCCTTCCTCGGCACGGCGGCGCTCTCGGCGGTGCTGGCCGTGCTGGCGCTGGTCTCCCGCCCGGAGAACGGCCCGGTCGTGACGGTTCTCGGCGCGGCCCTCTACCTGATCGGCGGGTTCGGGGTGACGGTCGCGGCCAACGTCCCGCGCAACGACCGCCTGGCCGCCCTGGACGCCGAGGACCCGGGCAGCGAGGCGCCGTGGCGGGAGTTCGTCGCCGAGTGGACGGTGTGGAACCACGTCCGGGGTGCCGCCTGCGCGGCCGCCTGCGCCTGCTTCGCGGCGGCCCCGCTCGGCTGAGGCACCGCCCGCGCGGCGTGGCGCGGGCGGTCCCTGAGCTACGCGGCCGTCAGGGCTTGCGGGCCACCGCGACCCAGCCCGGGATCGGGTCATCGCCGGTCACCTCGACACGTTCGCCCAGCTCGGGGCGCCATTCGGCGGCGAGCGAGACACCGGGCTCGACCAGCTCCAGCCCGTCGAAGAAGCGGCTGAACTGCTCGCGGGTGCGCGGGGCCAGGGTCAGGCCGCGCTGGGCGTAGAGCTGCCGGGCCTTCTCGGCGCCCTCCGGGTCGAAGTCGGAGGCGACGTGCGAGAGGGCGAGGTGGCTGCCGGGGGCGAGCGGTGCCATCAGGTCGCGGACCAGCTCGTAGGCGCCGTCCTCGTCGGAGACGAAGTGGAGGAGGGCGTTGAGCGAGAGGGCGACCGGCTGCGAGAAGTCGAGGACCTTGGCGGCCTGTTCGATGATGCTGCGGGGCTCCCTGGCGTCGGCCTGGAGGTACTCGGTGACGCCCTCGGGCGTGGAGCGGAGCAGCGCCTCGGCGTGGCGCAGGACGATCGGGTCGTTGTCGGTGTAGACGATCCGCGAGTCGGGGGCGGTCTGCTGGGCGAGCTGGTGGAGGTTGGGCTCGGTGGGGATGCCGGTGCCGATGTCGAGGTACTGGCGCATCCCGCCGGGCCCGGCCAGCCACCGCGTGGAGCGGTGCATGAACGCCCGGTTGGTTCTGGCCATGTCGCGGCCGCGGGCGTCGAGGGTGAGGAGCTGGCGGGCCATCTCCTCGTCGACCGGGTAGTTGTCCTTGCCGCCCAGGAACCAGTCGTAGATGCGTGCCGGGTGGGGCTTCGTGGTGTCGATGTACACGGAGTTCTGGTCCTGCCCGGTCATGCACGCTCCCTGAGGACGAGGATCAACGATCGGACGCGGGCCGGCGGCGGGGCCGGTGCGCAGGAGCCGAGTACACGTGATCGGCCCGGGGACGGCAAGGGCCCTCGGGCACCTGGCCGGTTCACGACGGTGGGTGGCGCACGAGGGCCCGTGGGGGCGAGGAGGACGGGGGTCAGGAGATCAGGAAGTCGGCCTTGCCGGTCTTGGCTCCCTGGATGAAGGCGCTGATCTCGCCGTGGGTGTAGATGAGCGCGGGCCCGTCCGGGTCGGCGGACTGGCGCACCGCGACGCGCCCGTCGTCCAGCCGCATGGCCTCCACGCAGTTGCCGCCGTTGCCGCCGCTCCAAGGCTTGCGCCAACCGGAGGTGCCGAGCTCGCGGGCGGGCATGCCGCTGTATATGGGGGACCGGTCCATTAGTACTCCTTGCGGAGATCCTTGAGGATTTCCTTGGTGCGATGTGCTGTCGCGGCATGCGCCGCCATGCGGTCCATGACCTCCAGGTAGGTGACCACCTCGGCGCGGGCGTCGAGATAGACGGCACCGGTCAGGTACTCGCTGTAGACCATGTCCGGGAGTTCGGGCTCGCCGAACCGGAAGAGGACGAAGGGGCCGTACGTGCCCGGATGGGGTCCGGACGCGAACTCGCTGATCTGCAAGGTGATGTGCGGCCGTTCGGCCACGTCCAGCAGTCGGTCGATCTGGGCCCGCATCACGGCTGGTTCGGCGACGGGCCTGCGCAGCGCCGTCTCGTCCATCACCACCCAGAGCCGGGGCGCGTCCTCGCGCTCCAGCAGGCCCTGCCGCTGCATCCGCAGGGCGACGTGGCGTTCGATGTCGTCCGGGCTGGTCTGCCCGACCGCCCCCGAGACCAGGACGGCCCGGGCGTACTCCTCGGTCTGGAGGAGGCCGGGGACGAAGTGCGGTTCGTAGCTGCGCAGGAGGGTCGCGGCGCCCTCCAGGCTCACGTACATGCTGAACCAGCCGGGCAGGATGTCGTGGTACCGCTGCCACCAGCCGGGGCGGTTGGACTCCTCGGCCAGCGTGATGAAGGCTTCCGCCTCCTCGTCGCCGACGCCGTACGCCTTCAGCAGGAGGTGCAGGTAGGGGATCTTGAGGGCGACCTCGGCGGTCTCCATCCGGCGCACGGTGGCGGGGGCGACGCGCAGGACGCGTGCCGCCTCCTCCCTCTTCAGTCCCGCGCCCTCGCGCAGGTCCTGCAGGCGTCTGCCCAGCACGACCTGGCCGACGGTCGGTGCGGACCGCGGTTCGCTCACGTCGACCTCCACTGACGAGCTGTTAGCGAGCAGTGTGCCATGCGCATCGCCCTCAGGACACTGCACTGTGAACTTTTCAGAGTGACCCTTGCCAAGTGTCTGTGGCGGGGCGATAGTGGCTGTCGTGACTCCGCCCGCCCCCTTAGCTCCCGCCGCCCTTCCCCCGCAGGGCGCCACCGCCGAACGCTGCAGCAGCTTCGACGTGGCCTCCCATCCGCGCTCGGCCTCCGAGGCCCGCAGACTGACCCGCGAGCGACTGGCGGGCTGGCCGGTGTGCCCGGACACCCGCGAGGCGGCCGACCTGGTCGTCTCCGAGCTGGTGACCAACGCGATCGTGCACACCACGAGCCGCCGCATCACCTGCGAACTGCGCAGCCTGCGCGAGGGCGAGTGCCTGCGGATAGCCGTCCGCGACGAGGGGCACGCCGGCTCAGGACCGCGCCCCGCCGAGGGCAGACCGGCCGAGGAGCACGGCCGGGGCCTGCTGCTGGTCGCCGCCCTCTCCACCGCATGGGGGGCGCTGGAGGCGGAGACCGGCACGGGGCTCACCGTCTGGGCGGAACTACCGGCGCGACCGTCGCACGACCTGGGAAGCGGGGCCTGAAACTTGCGGACACTCACATCGCGACGGCTGAGCATGGACACGCTGACGCGGCTCTCCCGGACCCGGCAGAGCGTCCCCCCGCCGCCCCGGCGCCTGGAGCTGCCGCCGGGCATGCGCACCCAGCTGGGCTGCGACGCGGTCGGCATCCCGGAGGACTTCTCGCACCGGATCATGACCCGCCTCCCCCGCGTCGGCTGCGTCTACGCCGACCAGGGCCTGTGGTGGTGGGTGGTCCCCGCCGGCTCGGACGTCGCGCTGGAATGGCCGATGCCCTCGTACTACTCGCCCGGCGCGCTGCTCCCGGAGACCGACGCCGCGCCGGTCCTGCTGCACTGCCCCGACGGTGACGCGCCGTACACCCCACCCATCCCGCTCTACCTGGCGCTCTGCCGGCTCACCGGCACCACCCCCGCGTGGTCGCGGACGGTCGGCGCCGGCCACCTCCCGCCGCCCCGGCGCGGCGAGGACTGACCCACGGGACCCGCGCCCCGAGCGCGGCGGTACGGATGCGAGCATGGCTCCTCGTGACCGAGCAGCTCTCCGCCCGCCAGGACGGCCCCGCCGAGGAGAACGGCTGGGGCGACCGCGCCGGGGACACCGCGCTCACCATCCCGCTCCCGGAGCTGGACCCGCTGGTGACCACCGGCATCCGCGCCCACACCACGGTCCTCTACCCCTTCCTCCCCGTCACCCGCGTCCGCCCCGGCTCGGCGGACCCCGGCGGCACCGACGCGACGCTGCGCACCCTCTTCGCCTCGCACGCCCCCTTCATGCTCCGCTTCGCCGCTTTCCACGAGGAGCCCGGCGTGCTCTTCCTCGCCCCCGAACCCCCAGGACCGCTGGCCGCCCTCACGGGTGCCGTACGCGCCCACTGGCCCGAGGCCGTGCCGTACCGGGGGATCTTCGGGCCCGAGGGGCTGGACCCGCACGTCACGGTGGCCCACGGCGAACAGTTCGACGCGGTCCGGGCGCGGCTGGCCCCGGCCCTGCCCGTCACCTGCCGTGTCACCGGCGTCCGCCTGATCGTCCACGACGGGCACGGCTGGCGGGACCGGGTCACCTATCCGCTCGGGACGCCGGGCAGGGTCAGCTGAGCGCGGCCCCCAGCGCCAGGAACCCGCAGATCAGCACGGCGAGGACGGCGAGCAGGGGCGCGGCGAACCGCAGGTAGCGGTGGTAGCCGACCTTGGCCAGCGCGACCCCGCCGATGGTGACGGCGGTGGTCGGCACCCACAGGTTCATCCAGCCGCTGGCCGACTGCCAGGCGGTGACCACGACGGCCCGGGAGACGCCGGCGAAGTCGGCGAGCGGCGCGAGAATCGGCATCGAGAGCGTGGCGTGGCCCGAGCTGGAGGGGATCAGGAAGGCCAGCGGGAGGTTGACGACGAAGACGATGACCGCGAAGAGCGCCGAGGAGGTGCCGCGCACGGCGCTCTCCACCGAGTGCAGCACGGTGTCGGTGACCCGCGCGTTGTTCATGATCACCGTGACGCCGCGGGCCAGCACGATGACCAGGCCCGGGGAGATGAAGTCCCCGGCGCCCTGGACCAGGGTCGCGCTCAGCCGCTGCTCCCCCATCCGCGCCACCAGCCCCACCAGCACGGCGGCGGCCAGGAAGAGCGCGGCGAGGTGCGGGAAGGACCAGCCGAGTTCGAAGCCGTACGGCTCGGCGTCGGCGTCCCCGGTCAGCGCACTGGACCAGGGCACCACGGAGAAGACCATGAAGGCGAAGACCAGGGCGACCACGACGAGCACGGCCCGGTGCGTCCCGGTCAGTCCCGGCGGCTCCCCCGCCGCCTCGGCCGCCTGCTCGCGGTCGCCGGGCAGGAAGCCGCTGAGCGAGCGGGCCGGGTCGCGCCGTACCCGGCCCGCGTACCGGGCGACGTAGGCGATGGTGACGGCGGTGAGCGCCAGCCACATCGCGGCGCGCAGCACGATGCCGTCGCCCAGCGAGATGCCGGCGGCCGAGGAGGCGACGCCGGTGGCGAAGGGGTTGACCGTGGAGCAGAGCACGCCGACGCCGGAGCCGAGGATGATGGTGCCGGTGGCCACCATCCGGTCGTAGCCGAGGGCCAGCATCAGCGGGACGATCAGGCCGTAGAAGCCGAGGGTCTCCTCGGCCCAGCCCTCGACCGTCCCCAGCAGCGAGAAGATCCCCATGATCCCGGCGATCAGCAGGGTCCCGCGCCGGCGCAGCCGGTGGGCGAGGCGGCTGATGCCCCGGTCGAGGGCGCCGGTGGCGAGGACGACGGTGATGAAGGCGCCGATGGCGAGGACGAAGAGGAAGACGCCCGCGCTGCCGTACAGCTCGCCGCTGAAGTCGGGGCCGACCTCGCCCGAGCCGGCGTCCTGGATGCCGTAGAGGCCGTTGACCGGGGCGAGGAAGAGGTCGTCGAACCGGTCGGTGAGGCTCTGCCCGCTGTCGACCCGCTGGTACGTCCCCTCGACCGGCGCGCCGTCGGCGTCCCGCTCGTACTGGCCGGAGGGGATGAGGAAGGCCAGCAGCCAGACGGCGAGGGTGACGGCGGCCAGCACGGTGATCGCGCTGGGGAAGGTGAACTTCCGCGCGCTCCTGCTCCCCGGTCCCATTCCGCCCCCTCACCGGCCCGCCACCCATGACGGGATTGCCTGCTTCGTCCGGAACAGCCCGCATTATCCGCAGGGGCCCACGGCGGCAGGGGGACGGCACGCCGAGGCCGCCGTTCTATGCTCGACGCATGGCTACGGAGGCTTCGCAGGGCGGCGGTTCGGTACGAGTGGACGCCTGGATCTGGGCGGTGCGGCTGGTCAAGACCCGGTCGGCGGGGGCGGCCGCGTGCCGCGCCGGGCACGTCCGGGTCAACGGCGAGCGCGCCAAGCCCGCCCAGCCGGTCCGCGTCGGCGACGAGGTCGCCCTGCGGTACGGCGGCCGGGACCGCCTGGTGAAGGTGAGCGCCGTGCTGCGCAAGCGGGTCGGCGCCCCGGTCGCCGTCACCGCCTACGTCGACAACAGCCCGCCCCCGCCGCCGCGCGAGGCGGTCGCCCCCGCCGGGGTACGCGACCGGGGCGCGGGCCGCCCCACCAAGCGGGACCGCCGCGAGATGGAACGGCTGCGCGGCATGGACGGCTGAGCCACTCCCGCCACCCCCTCCCCGAGGTGCACCATGGGAAGGGGACGGAGGTGAGAGCGATGCGCACAGGCCGCAGGGGAACCGAACCGACGACGGCACGCAGTCCACTCCGCATGCGCCGGGCCCTCGGCATCTTCGGCGTCGTCTGGACCCTGGCCGGGGTGATCGCCTTCGCCCTCGTCGACGAGCCCCGCTGGGCGGCGCTCTGCGCCATCCTCTGGCTGGTCGCGGTCCTCGACCTCGCGGTGGTCACCCGCCGCATCCGCCACCACACCCAGCCGCCCCAGCTCATCCCGCCGGGCCGCTCGACCCGGCCGCCGGAGAAGCGGCGGGGTGATCGGTGAACGAGGCCCGGCGGTTCCTCCAGCCACCCATCAGCCGTGTGAACAACGCTGCGGCTCAAGACAGCTAGTCGTCGAAGCGGGCCGCCGCCAGGTAGTCGGGCCGGGGGTCGAGGGCGGCGGCGAGGCGGAAGTGGCGGCGGGCCTGTTCGGGGCGGTTGGCGCGTTCGTAGGTGCGGGCGAGGGCGAAGTGGGCGAAGGCGTTGTCCGGCTCGCGCTCCAGCACCACGGTGAACTCCAGCTCCGCCGCGCGCAGCTGCGCCGAGAGGAAGAAGGCCCGGGCGCGCAGCAGCCGGGCCGCCGTGTGCTCGGGATGGCGGGCGATCACCGAGTCCAGCAGCTTCACGGCGCCCCGGGGGTCCCGGGCCGCGAGCAGCTGCTCGGCCGCCCGATAATCGATGACATCCGTCTCCGGACTACCCTCGGCCACCCCGGCCCCTTTCCTCGTCCTTACCCGCGAACACGCCCCCGCGCCGGAATGTTCCCCCCGCCGGGGCGGAGGGTCAGCGGCCGGCCTTGGCCCGGGCGTCGAGCTCGGCCCACACCTCAGCGACCCTCCCCCGCAGCGCGTCGAGCGACACCTCGTTGTCGATCACGATGTCGGCGACGGCGAGCCGCTCCTCGCGTCCGGCCTGCGCGGCCATCCGCGCCCTGGCTTCCTCCTCGCTCATCCCCCGCGCCCGCACCAGCCGCTCCACCTGCGTCTGGGGCGCGACGTCCACCACGATCACCAGGTCGTAGAGCTCGGCCAGCCCGTTCTCGGTGAGGAGCGGTACGTCGTGGACGACCACGCCGTCCTCGGGGGCCTGGCTCTGGAGCTCGGCCGAGCGCGCCCCCACCAGCGGGTGGACGATCCCGTTCAGCACGGCCCGCCGCTCGGGGTCGGCGAAGACGATCTCGCCCAGCCTGGGGCGGTCCAGCGAACCGTCGGCCGCGAGCACCGACTCCCCGAACGCCTCGGCCACGGCGGCCAGGCCCGGCGTCCCGGGCTCCACCACCTCGCGGGCGATCCGGTCCGCGTCCACCAGGTGCGCCCCGTGCTCCACCAGCAGCCGGGACACCTCGCTCTTGCCGGCCCCGATCCCGCCCGTCAGCCCCACGATCAGCACGCCGCGTCTCCTCACGCTCACACGACCCCGCACCGACGGCAGGGCGGGGGCAGCCTAACGTCCGGCCGCGCCTCGCGGGCTACTCCCCCTCGCGCTCCGCGAGGAACTTCTCGAACTCGCGCCCGATCTCGTCGGCGGAGGGCAGGTCGGCGGGCTCGGCCAGCATGTTGCCGCGCGCGCCGGCACCGGCCACCGCGTCGTACTGGTGCTCCAACCCCCGCACCAGCGCGACCAGTTCCTCGTCGCCCTCGCCGACCTGCCGCTCGATCTCGGTCTGGGTGCGCTGCGCCTCGGTGCGCAGGGTGTGCGCGACGGTGGGCAGCACCAGGCCGGTGGCGGCGGTGATCGCCTCCAGGGCGGTCAGCGCGGCGTCCGGGTAGGCGGACCGGGCGACGTAGTGCGGGACGTGGGCGCCGACGCCGAGGACGTCGTGGCCGGTCTGGATGAGGCGGTACTCGATGAGCGCCTCGACGCTGCCGGGCACCTGCGCCTGGTCGAACGGGGTCGGGTGGCCGGGGACCAGATCGGTGCGGTTGCCGTGCGGGGTGAGGCCGACGGGACGGGTGTGCGGGACGCCCATCGGGATGCCGTGGACGCTGACGGTCAGCCGCACCCCGAGCCGCTCGACCACCTGCTGGACGGCGGCGGCGAACCGCTCCCACTCCACGTCCGGTTCGGGTCCGGAGAGCAGCAGGAAGGGGGCGCCGGTGGCGTCCTGCACCAGGTGGAGTTCGAGCGCGGGAACCTCGTAGTCGGTGTAGCGGTCGCGTTTGAAGGTGAGCAGCGGCCGACGGGCGCGGTAGTCGATGAGCCGGTCGTGGTCGAAGCGGGCGACGGGCTGGTGCGGGAGGTTCTCCAGCAGCTCGTCGACGATCTGCTCCCCGGTCTGCCCGGCGTCGATGTATCCCTCGAAGTGGTAGAGCATGACGAGCCCGGCCGACTCCTGGGCCAGCGCGGTGTCCACCGCGGCGAGCCCCTTCGGCTCCCATGCGTACAGATCCTGCGGGTCTCGATCCTGCACTGTGACCGTTCCTCCTCGTGTCCCTAGTGCAGAACGTCCCACAGGGCACCGTCATTCCCGGCCCCGGTCGCCTTTCACCGGGTGAAGGCACCCCGTCCGCCCGGGCATTGGTCCAGACCTTGACAGGGTCACGTCCCGTCCCTAGCGTCACCGCCCGACGCGGCCACCAGCCCCGCACCTCCCCCCGACAGGTCCGACGGAAGGCATCCCCCCATGCGCACCGCCCCTGCCCTGCTGTCCACGGCCCTCGCCTCGGCGGCCCTGCTGATCCCGGGCACCGCGACGGCCGCCCCCGCCGCCGTGACCGAGGTGACCACGACCAAGGAGCTGAAGGCGGCGCTCACCGCCGTCCGCCCCGGCGACACCATCCGCCTCGCCGACGGCACCTACACCGGCAACTTCAAGGCGACCGTCCCCGGCACCGCCGGCGCCCGCATCACCCTGACCGGCTCTCCGCGCGCCGTGCTGACCGCCTCCGGCGGGTACGGGCTCCACCTGAACGGGGCCGCGCACTGGACGGTGGAGAACCTGACCGTCACCGGCGGGCAGAAGGGAATCATGGTGGACGCGGCGGACGGCGTCCTGGTCACCGGGGTCACCGTCCACGGCCTGACCATGGAGGGCGTCCACTTCCGGCAGTCCAGCAGCGACGGCACCCTGCGCGACTCGCGGATCTACGACACCGGACGCGACGGCCGCGGCATGGGCGAGGGCGTCTACGTCGGCACCGCCAACACCCTCACCGACCGCAGCGACCGGATCACCGTCGAGAACAACACCATCGGCCCGGACGTGCGGGGCGAGTCCGTCGACATCAAGGAGGGCACCACCGGCGCCCGCGTCCTGGGCAACACCTTCGACGGGCGGGGCCTGACCGGCGCCAACTACGACGACTCGTGGGTGGATGTGAAGGGCAACGGCGTGCTGGTGGCGGGGAACACCGGCCGCAACACCACCAACAGCGGCTTCGAGACCCACCAGCAGCAGCCCGGCTGGGGCTGCGGCACCGTCTTCCGGGACAACCACAGCGATCTGACCGGCGCCACCGGCCCGCACCAGCTCGCCGTCAACGTCACCCACCGCTCGGCGGAGTGCCCCACCACCGTGCACGCCTCCAACACGGTGACCGGCGGCAAGGGACTCACCAACATCCCCGTCACGCCGTAACCGCCACCGCCTCTCGCCTCCGGAAACGGCGGAAGGCCCGCCCCCCGAGGGGAGCGGGCCTTCCGTGCGGGCTTGTCAGCCGGTCAGAGCGTGATGCTTCAGCTCTGGCCGCCGGCCAGCTTCTCGCGCAGGGCAGCCAGGGCCTCGTCCGACGCCAGGGCGCCGGAGTTGTCCGCGGACTCCGAGGAGTACGAGCCGCCGCCGCCACCGGTGCCACCGGAAGCGACCGGAGCCGCACCAGCGGTGTCGGTGCCCTCGGCCGCCGCCTGGGCGTCGGCCTCGCGGGACTTGATGACCTGGGCCTGGTGCTGCTCGAAGCGCTGCTGCGCCTCGGCGTACTGGGTCTCCCACGCCTCGCGCTGGGTCTCGTAGCCCTCGAGCCAGTCGTTGGTCTCGGGGTCGAAGCCCTCGGGGTAGATGTAGTTGCCCTGGTCGTCGTAGGACGCGGCCATGCCGTACAGGGTCGGGTCGAACTCGACGACCGACGGGTCGGCGCCGAAGGCCTCGTTGGCCTGCTTCAGCGAGAGGCTGATGCGGCGGCGCTCGAGGTCGATGTCGATGACCTTGACGAAGATCTCGTCGTTGACCTGGACGACCTGCTCCGGGATCTCCACGTGGCGCTCGGCCAGCTCGGAGATGTGGACCAGACCCTCGATGCCCTCGTCGACGCGGACGAACGCGCCGAAGGGAACGAGCTTGGTGACCTTGCCGGGAACGACCTGGCCGATCTGGTGCGTCCGGGCGAACTGCTGCCACGGGTCTTCCTGGGTCGCCTTCAGCGACAGGGAGACGCGCTCGCGGTCCATGTCGACATCGAGGACCTCGACGGTGACTTCCTGGCCGACCTCGACAACCTCGGACGGGTGGTCGATGTGCTTCCAGGACAGCTCGGAGACGTGGACCAGACCGTCGACGCCACCCAGGTCCACGAAGGCACCGAAGTTGACGATCGAGGAGACGACGCCGGAACGGACCTGACCCTTCTGGAGGGTCGTGAGGAAGGTCTGGCGGACCTCGGACTGGGTCTGCTCCAGCCAGGCGCGGCGGGACAGGACCACGTTGTTGCGGTTCTTGTCCAGCTCGATGATCTTGGCCTCGAGCTCCTTGCCCACGTAGGGCTGGAGGTCGCGGACGCGGCGCATCTCGACGAGGGAGGCCGGCAGGAAGCCACGGAGGCCGATGTCGAGGATGAGACCACCCTTGACGACCTCGATGACGGTACCGGTGACGATCCCGTCCTCTTCCTTGATCTTCTCGATCGTGCCCCAGGCACGCTCGTACTGAGCGCGCTTCTTGGACAGGATCAGGCGGCCTTCCTTGTCCTCCTTCTGGAGAACCAGGGCCTCGATCTCGTCGCCGACGGCGACGACCTCGTTGGGGTCGACGTCGTGCTTGATCGAGAGCTCGCGGCTCGGGATCACGCCTTCGGTCTTGTAACCAATGTCGAGCAGGACCTCGTCCCGGTCGACCTTCACGATGACGCCGTCGACGATGTCGCCGTCGTTGAAGTACTTGATCGTCTCGTCGATCGCGGCGAGGAAAGCTTCCTCGTTACCGATGTCGTTGACCGCAACCTGCGGGGTGGTGGCGGTGGTCTCGGTGCTGCTCGTCATGTGGGAAAGGGCTCCGGTACGGACATGAAGTCGTAGGTACTGCCGCGCACGGAGCCGGTTTCACTCTGCAGCAGTCGGACAGCCTTCAGAGGCGCGACCTCCGGGAATCCGGGGGCCCTCGCCTCGTACAACCGAGGGGACACACAACAGAAGCGAGCACATCCTGCTAGGTCTGAGGAGCGCAGGCTCGCAGCGCAACTTGTAGCATACGGGGGCAGCCGGACAGGGTCAATGCGCGAAGGCGCACACCCGGGGCGCAAGCCGCAAACCCGGCACAATTCCCGTTGCCTGAGGCCACACGGCCCGTCCCGCGCCCGGCCGCCGCACCGGGGCGCGGCTCCGGTGGAAGTACGGAGAGTACGACGAGGGAGCCGATCATCCAAGAGCCCGTAGCGCCCCGGTCCGCCGCCGACGAGGCCCCGGAACCGGAGGCGACCCGCCGCACCGCCTCCCCCGCCGAGAGCAGCCGGGCCAGCCGCGGCTGGTGGGACGGCAACGCCGACGAGTACCAGCGCGAGCACGGCGCCTTCCTCGGCGACGACCGCTTCGTCTGGGGCCCCGAGGGACTCGACGAGGCCGAGGCCCGCCTGCTCGGCCCCGAGGGGAGCCTGAAGGGGCTGGACGTCCTGGAGATCGGCGCCGGCGCCGCCCAGTGCTCCCGCTGGCTCGCCGCCGAGGGCGCCCGCCCCGTCGCCCTGGACCTCTCGCACCGCCAGCTCCAGCACGCCCTGCGGATCGGCGGCGAGGTGCCGCTCGTCGAGGCGGACGCCGGGGCGCTGCCCTTCGCGGACGGCTCCTTCGACCTCGCCTGCTCCGCCTACGGGGCGCTCCCCTTCGTCGCCGAGCCGGTCGAGGTGGTGCGCGAGGTGCGCCGGGTGCTGCGGCCCGGCGGCCGCTTCGTCTTCTCGGTGACCCACCCGGTCCGCTGGGCCTTCCCCGACGAGCCGGGCCCCGAGGGGCTCTCCGTCGCCGCCTCCTACTTCGACCGCACCCCCTACGTCGAGCAGGACGAGCACGGGCAGGCCGTCTACGTCGAGCACCACCGCACCCTCGGCGACCGGGTGCGCGACGTGGTCGGCGCCGGGATGCGCCTGGTGGACCTGGTCGAGCCGGAGTGGCCGGCCTGGAACACCCAGGAGTGGGGCGGCTGGTCCCCGCTGCGCGGCAACCTGATCCCGGGCACCGCCATCTTCGTCTGCGCCCGCGACTGACCGGCCCGGGCGCCCGTACGAGACTGGGGGCATGATCCGTACCGACGCCCTGGCCCAGTTGCCCGTCCGCTCCGTGCTGCCCGCGCTGCGCGAGGCGCTGGACGGGCCGGGTACGGCCGTGCTGTGCGCGCCACCCGGCACCGGCAAGACGACGCTGGTCCCGCTCGCCCTCGCCGGGCTGCTCGGGGACGGGCCGCCGCGCCGGGTGCTGGTCGCCGAGCCCCGCCGGATCGCCGCGCGGGCCGCCGCCCGGCGGATGGCCTGGCTGCTCGGCGAGGAGCCGGGGCGCAGCGTGGGGCACACCGTGCGCGGCGAGCGGGTGGTCTCGCCGAAGACCCGGGTCGAGGTGGTGACCACGGGGGTGCTGGTCCGCCGCCTCCAGCGGGACCAGGAGCTGCCCGGCGTCGACGTCGTGATCATCGACGAGTGCCACGAGCGGCACCTCGACGCGGACACCGCCGCCGCCTTCCTGCTGGACGTACGCGCGGCGCTGCGGCCGGAGTTGCGGCTGGTGGCGGCGTCGGCGACCACCGACGCCCAGGGGTGGGCGCGGCTGCTGGGCGGGGCGCCGGTGGTGACCGCCGAGGGGGTGAGCCACCCGGTGGAGACGGTGTGGGCGCCGCCGCCCGGGACGGTCAGGCCGCCGCACGGGATGCGGGTCGACCCCGCGCTGCTGAGCCATGTCGCGGCGACGGTGCGGCGGGCGCTGGCCGAACGCGAGGGGGACGTGCTGTGTTTCCTGCCCGGGGTCGGGGAGATCGGGCGGGTGGCCGGGGAGCTGGGGGCCCTGCCGGGGGTGGAGGTGCTCCAGGTGCACGGGCGGGCGCCGGGCGCCGTGCAGGACGCGGTGCTCGCCGGGTCGGCCGGGCGCCGGGTGGTGCTGGCCACCTCGGTCGCCGAGTCGAGCCTGACGGTGCCCGGGGTGCGGGTGGTGGTCGACTCGGGGCTGGCCCGCGAACCGCGTACCGACCACGCGCGCGGCCTCGGCGCGCTGACCACGGTCCGGGCCTCGCAGGCGTCGGGGCGCCAGCGCGCGGGCCGGGCGGGACGGGAGGCGCCGGGGTGGGTGTACCGCTGCTGGGCCGAGGCGGAGGACGCCCGGCTACCGCGCTTCCCGCCGCCGGAGATCAAGGTCGCCGACCTCACCGACTTCGCCCTCCAGGCCGCCTCCTGGGGTGATCCGGACGCCTCGGGCCTGGCCCTGCTCGACGCGCCGCCCGCCGGGGCGATGGCCGCCGCCCGCGAGGTGCTGACCGCCCTCGGCGCGGTGACGGAGCAGGGCGCCGTCACCGCGCGGGGCGAGCGGTTCGCCGGCGTCGGGGTCCACCCCCGGCTGGCCCGGGCGCTGCTCGACGGGGCGCTGGAGGTCGGCGGCGCGCGGGCGGCCGAGCTGGTCGCCCTGCTGAGCGAGGAGCCGCCGCGCGCCTACGGCGACGACCTGGCCGCCGCCTGGCGGACCGCGCGCCGGAGCCAGGACGCGTACGCTGCCCGCTGGCGCCGCGAGGCGAAGCGGCTGGCGTCGTCGGTACGCCGGGCCCCACGCGAGGGCGCGGCCGGTGACGACGCGGCGGCCGGGCTCGTCGCGGCGCTGGCCTTCCCCGAACGGCTGGCGCGGGCCCGCGGCGGCGACGGCTACCTCATGGTCTCGGGCACGGGCGCGGAGCTGGGTCCCGGTTCGGCGCTGCGGGAGAGCCGCTGGCTGGCGGTGGCGGTCGCGGACCGGCCGGTGGACCGGGCGAGGGCCCGGGTGCGGCTGGCGGCCCCGGTCGACGAGGCGACGGCCCGGTGGGCGGCGGCGCCGCTGCACCGGGACGGCGAGGAGATCGGCTGGACCGGCGGCGACGTGGTCGCCCGCCGGGTGGAGCGGCTGGGCGCCGTCGAACTGGCGGTACGGCCGCTGACCGGCACGGGCGGTGCCCGACAGGTCCGGGCGGCGCTGCTGGCGGGCCTGGGACGCGAGGGGCTCGGGCTGCTGCGCTGGAGCAGGGAGGCCGCCGAACTGCGGCAGCGCCTCGCCTTCCTCCACCGGGCGGTGGGCGGCGCCTGGCCGGACGTCACGGAAGAGGCCCTGCTGGCCCGCGCCGAGGAGTGGCTGGAGCCGGAGCTGGGACGGGCCCGGCGCCGCGCCGACCTGGCCCGCGTCGACGCGGGTGCCTGCCTGCGCCGCCTGCTGCCGTGGGCGGGCGGTGAGGCGGGCCGCCTGGACGAACTGGCCCCGGAACGGCTGGAGGTGCCGAGCGGCTCCCGCGTCCGCCTCGACTACACCGACCCGGAACGTCCGGTCCTCGCCGTCAAGCTCCAGGAACTCTTCGGCCTCACCGGGACCCCGGTGGTCGCCGGCGTCCCCGTCCTCGTCCACCTCCTCTCCCCGGCGGGCCGCCCCGCCGCCGTCACCGCCGACCTGGCCTCCTTCTGGGCGGACGGTTACCGCGCGGTCCGCGCCGAACTCCGCGGCCGCTACCCGAAACACCCGTGGCCCGAGAACCCGGCCACGGCCACGGCGACCCGGTACACCAAGGCGCGGGCGGAGCGGGAGGGGCGGGGCGGAGGCTGAGCCCCGGCTGCGACAAACCGGCCGTGCACGAAGGTCCCGCCGGAACAGAGACCGCCCGCTGCTATCGGGGCCGCATGGTCACAGGCCCCCTTCGTGCCCTTCGGCCTGGCCGAACTCGCCCAGGAGGGCCCCCAGCCGTCGGTCGACAGGGTGTCACCGCCGTCGTCGCGGGCCACCGGGACCTCTCCCCCGGTGCGGAAGGCCGCCCGCACGCCGCCGTCCACGGGATTCCTCTGGCCGGCTACGTCACCGACCACGTACGTCCCGAGGTGGCCACCGGCTTCGACGCATGGCTGTACGCGGGGCTGCCGGGATGGCGGGGCCGGGAGTGGGCGGACGGCCGGTTCGCGTGGCCATGCCCTGCCACGGGAACGGGTGGGCCCGTACCGGCAAGGGTACGGGCCCGTTCGCTCAGGCCGCCTCGGTCACCTTCAGTTCCAGCACCACGACCGCCCCGCCCGTCGTCTCCACGCGGAGGCGGAAGGTGCCGGTGGTGTCGTCGGTGTGGAGTTCGGGGAGGAGGAGGTTGCCCTTGGCGTCGGTGGTGAGGGGGAGTTCGCGGGTGCGGCGGTCCTCGGCGGGCTCGTCGCCGGGGGTGAGGAAGTAGGGGCCCTTGTCGGCGGCCTTCTCGCCGTCGGCGGGGTCGGCACCGGCGAGGACGGTGGCGGTGGCGGCGACGCCCGGGGCCGCCTCGCCGTCCCGGGTGGCGGTCAGGGCGATGCGGCCCTCGAAGGTGGTTCCCGCTTCGCAGGTCAGTTCCGTCTCGTCGGTGCGGACCAGCTTGTCGGCGCGGGGAGCGGTGACCTCGCCGCGCAGGCCGAGGGTGACGGGCTTGGTGGTGCCGAGGAGGGTGGCCTTGACGGTGAGGGCGCCGGGCTTGCCGCCGGCGAGCAGGGCGGGGGCCTTGGCGACGCCGTCGGCCTTGGTGGTGACGGTGACGGTGGTGGCCCCGCCCTCGAAGGTGGTGCCGGTCCCCCCGGTGACGGTGAAGCGGACCTTGGCCTGGGCGGCCGGCTTCTTGTCGGCGCGTTCGGCCCGCACGGCGGGGCGGTCGGCGAACCGTTCACCGGCGGGGGCGGTGAACTCGCCGTCGCCGAGGTCGACCAGGCGGGTGGCCGGCGCGGGCGTCGTGGGCGGCGGGGTGGTCGGGGGCGGCGTGGTCGGCGGGGGCGTGGTCGGGGGCGGCGTCGGCTTGGACGAGCCGCCGTCACCGGGCTTGTTGGGCTTGTTGGGCTTGTCGGGCTTGCCCGGCTCGGTGGGTGACGGGCTCGGCGTGCCGGGGCGGCCGGGGCGGACCGGGTCGGGCGACGGGGTCGTGCCGCCGGTGCCGGCCGGGGCGCCCGGGGCGGGCTGGCTGCCGTCGGGGACCTCGTGGGCGTCCTTGCGGTAGTGGTCGTACCAGCGCAGGACCGTCCGCAGGTACTCCTGCGAGCGGTTGTAGCCGAGGATCGCCTGGTGCAGGTCGCGTTCGACGGTCAGGTCGCGGTCGTGGGCGCAGAGGTAGCTGCCGGCGGCGAGGGCGGCGTCGTAGATGTTGTTCGGGTCGCGCCTGCCGTCGCCGTTGCCGTCGCGGCCCCAGCTCTCCCAGGTCTGCGGGATGAACTGCATGGGGCCGACGGCGCGGTCGTGGAGGGTGTCGCCGTCGTAGGCGCCGCCGTCGGTGTCGGAGATGTTGGCGAAGCCGACGCCGTTGAGGACGGGGCCGAGGATCGGGGAGGGCGTGGTGCCGTCGGCGTCGAGGCGGCCGCCGCGGGCGTGGCCGGACTCCACCTTGCCGATGGCGGCGAGGAGTTCCCAGGGCACGCGGCAGCGGGGGTTGCTGGCGGCGAGGGAGGCTTCGGCCTTGCGGTAGGCGTCGAGGACGGTCGCGGGTATCCCGGACTCGGCGGAACCGGTGGTCGGCGTCTCGTCCGGCGGATCGTTCCGCCCCGGGCCCTTCAGGTCCGGCAGCTCGGTGTAGTACGGGGAGTCGCCGGTGATCGACGGGTCCTCCTGGCCGGGCGCACCCGCCGAGGGCCGGTCGGCGGCCGCGGCCGCCGGCTGCTCACTCACGGCCGAGGGGGCTCCGGAGGCGGAGAGAGCCGCCATCGCCGCCGCCGCGACGGCCGTACTGGCCGCTCCCCGCCGCATCCGCCGTCCGAACAGTGCCGCCATTGTCTGGAACCCCTCCCGCATCGACGAACCGTCCCCGGGGCGCCGGCGCCCGGCCGGACGGCTCTGGCGACCCTACGGGACCCTGCCGCGCACAGGCACCCGTCGCTGACCGGTATTCACCACTTGGCCACATGCGCGTGGTCGGCACGTCAGCTACGCACCGGCCGACCCTTTCGACACGGCAGCACACAGGAGGGTTGTACGCGGGCGGGGAACCGGCACGATTCCTCCACCGGACCGGGCCGCGGGAACACCGAAGGGCCGCCCGCCGGGAGCTCCTCCCGGGCGGGCGGCCCTTGGGCACTCTGGCCCACGGCGCGGCCGCGTCAGTGCGCGGCGGCCTCCCAGTTCTGGCCGACGCCGACCGAGACGTCCAGCGGGGCGCGGAGCCGCACCGCGTCCGCCATCTCGCGGCGGACGATCTCCTCGACCCGCTCCCGCTCGCCCGGGGCGATCTCCAGCACGATTTCGTCGTGCACCTGGAGGAGCATCCGGCTGCTGAGCCGGGCCTCGGTCAGGGCGCGGTGGACCCGCAGCATGGCGATCTTGACGATGTCGGCGGCGGTGCCCTGGATCGGGGCGTTGAGCGCCATCCGCTCGGCGGTCTCGCGGCGCTGGCGGTTGTCGCTGTTGAGGTCCGGGAGGTAGCGGCGGCGGCCGAGCATCGTCTCGGTGTACCCCGTGGCGCGGGCCTCGTCCACGGCGTGCCGCAGGTAGTCGCGGACGCCGCCGAACCGCTCGAAGTAGGTGTCCATCAGCGCGCGCGCCTCGCCCGCGTCGATGTTCAGCTGCTGGGAGAGGCCGAAGGCGGAGAGTCCGTACGCCAGGCCGTACGACATGGCCTTGATCTTGCGGCGCATCTCGGCGTCGACGGCGTCCCGCTCGACGCCGAAGACCTGGGAGGCGACCGTGGTGTGCAGGTCCTCACCGGAGGTGAACGCCTCGATGAGGCCCTCGTCCTGGGAGAGGTGGGCCATGACGCGCAGCTCGATCTGGCTGTAGTCGGCCGTCATCAGCGACTCGTACCCCTCGCCGACCACGAAGCCGCGGCGGATGGCGCGGCCCTCGTCGGTGCGGACGGGGATGTTCTGGAGGTTCGGCTCGGTGGAGGAGAGCCGGCCGGTGGCGGCGACGGTCTGGTTGAAGGTGGTGTGGATGCGGCCGTCGGTGGCGATCGACTTGATCAGGCCCTCGACCGTGACGCGGAGCTTGGCCTGCTCGCGGTGGCGCAGCATGATCACCGGCAGCTCGTGGTCGGTCTGCGCGGCGAGCCAGGCGAGGGCGTCGGCGTCGGTGGTGTAACCGGTCTTGGTCTTCTTGGTCTTCGGGAGGTTCAGCTCGCCGAAGAGGACCTCCTGGAGCTGCTTGGGCGAGCCGAGGTTGAACTCGCGGCCGACCGCGTCGTGCGCCTCCTTCACCGCCTGCTGGACGGCGGCGGCGAACTGCTGCTCCATCGCCTCCAGATGGGCCCGGTCGGCGGCGATACCCGCCCGCTCCAGGCCGGCCAGCAGGATCGAGGTGGGCAGCTCGACGTCGGCCAGCAGCCCCGTCGCGCCGACCTGCTCCAGCCGCTCGCCGAAGGCCGCGCCGAGGTCGAGGACGGTGCGGGCCTGCACCATCAGGGCGTGCGCCTCCGCCTCGTCGTCGGCGCCGAGGGTGAGCTGCCCGTCGGCGGTGGCCGGGGCCAGCTCGCGGCCCAGGTACTCCAGGGAGAGGGCGTCCAGCGCGAAGGAGCGGCGGCCCGGCTTGACCAGGTAGGCGGCGAGGGCCGTGTCCATCGTGACGCCTTCGACGCGCCAGCCGTGCTCGGCGAAGACCCGCATGACGCCCTTGGCGTTGTGCAGGATCTTCGGCCGGTCGGCGGCGGCCAGCCACTGGGCGAACGCCTTCTCGTCGGCCTCGTCCAGCCGCGCCGGGTCGAACCAGGCGGCGGCCCCGCCGGGCGCGGCCAGCGCGACCTCCGTGACCGAGCCCTCGCCGAGCTTCCAGGTGTCGACGGTGGCCATGCCGAGCAGCGCCGCGCCGTGCTCGCCGAGCCACGGCTCCAGCTCGCCCGCGCCGAGGACCGTGCCGTCGATCTCCACGGCCGGCTCGGCGGCGGTCTCCTCCTCGGCCGCCCCCGGGTCGACGGCGAGCAGCCGCTCGCGCAGCGAGGGGTTGCGGATCTCCAGGGTGTCCAGGACCAGGGTGAGGGCCTTGCGGTCGTAGGGGGCGCGCTCCAGGTCGGCGACGGTGCGGTCCAGCTCGACGTCGCGGATCATCCCGGTGAGGCGGCGGTTGAGCTTCACCGCCTCCAGGTGGTCGCGGAAGTTCTGCCCGGCCTTGCCCTTGACCTCCTCGGCTCGCTCCACCAGCTCGGCGAAGGAACCGAACTGGTTGATCCACTTCGCGGCGGTCTTCTCGCCGACGCCGGGGATGCCCGGGAGGTTGTCCGAGGGGTCGCCGCGCAGGGCGGCGAAGTCCGGGTACTGGGCGGGGGTCAGCCCGTACTTCTCGAAGACCTTCTCCGGGGTGAAGCGGGTCAGCTCGGAGACGCCCTTGGTCGGGTAGAGCACCGTGGTGTGGTCGCTGATCAGCTGGAAGGAGTCGCGGTCGCCGGTGACGATGAGGACCTCGAAGCCCGCCGCCTCCGCCTGGGTGGCGAGGGTGGCGATGACGTCGTCGGCCTCGAACCCGTCCACCGCGAAGCGCGGGGCGTGCATCGCGTCGAGCAGCTCCCCGATCAGCTCGACCTGGCCCTTGAACTCGTCGGGGGTCTTGGAGCGGTTCGCCTTGTACTCCGTGAACTCCTCGGACCGCCAAGTCTTGCGGGAGACGTCGAAGGCGACGGCGAAATGCGTCGGCTGCTCGTCACGCAGGGTGTTCGCCAGCATGGACGCGAAGCCGTAGATCGCGTTGGTCGGCTGGCCGGTCACGGTCGTGAAGTTCTCCGCGGGCAGCGCGAAGAACGCCCGGTACGCCAGGGAGTGCCCGTCCATGAGCATGAGGCGGGGGCGGTCGGCTGCCGGATCGGCGACCACTGCGGACTTCTTCTTCGATGCTGTCTCTGCCACGCCTCCGATCCTGCCACGCCGCTGTGACAACCGGCCCCGCGCCGCCGCTCCCCGGCCTCCTCACCACAAGCTCACCGCAGGTCACTGACGGCCGCCGGACCGGCATGACAGGATCGTCCACGGTCCAGCACAGAAGGCGCCCGGTCCGGCCCGCGCCGGACCGGCACCACGCTCGAAGGGGAGCGCAGCATGGCAGCCAAGCCGCCCACCGGTGACCCCGTCCAGGACGCCCCCGAGGTCGGGGAGGTCCAGCACGCCGCGGCGGGTCTGCCCGCGGTCGCCCATTCCCTGCGGATGTCCGCCCGGCAGATGGGGGTGCGCCGCACCGCCCTGACCCTGCTCCGGGTCAACCAGAAGGACGGCTTCGACTGCCCGGGCTGCGCCTGGCCCGAGCCGGACAAGCGGCACGCGGCGGAGTTCTGCGAGAACGGCGCGAAGGCCGTCGCCGAGGAGGCCACCCTGCGCCGGGTCACCCCGGCCTTCTTCGCCGAGCACTCCGTCGCCGACCTCGCGGGGCGCAGCGGCTACTGGCTGGGCCAGCAGGGCCGCCTCACCGAACCGATGCACCTGGCCGAGGGTGCCGACCACTACACGCCGGTCAGCTGGGAGCGGGCCTTCGAGCTGATCGCCGGTGAGCTGAAGGCCCTCTCCTCCCCCGACGAGGCCCTCTTCTACACCTCGGGCCGCACCAGCAACGAGGCCGCCTTCCTCTACCAGCTCTTCGCCCGCGAGTTCGGCACCAACAACCTCCCCGACTGCTCGAACATGTGCCACGAGTCGTCCGGCTCCGCGCTGACCGAGACCATCGGCGTCGGCAAGGGCAGCGTGCTCCTGGAGGACCTGTACCAGGCCGACCTGATCATCGTCGCCGGGCAGAACCCGGGCACCAACCATCCCCGGATGCTCTCCGCGCTGGAGAAGGCGAAGCAGGGCGGCGCGAAGATCATCACGGTCAATCCGCTGCCCGAGGCCGGCCTGGAGCGGTTCAAGAACCCGCAGACCGTCAAGGGCATGGCCCGCGGCACCGCGCTGACCGACCTCTTCCTCCAGATCCGCCTCGGCGGCGACCAGGCCCTGTTCCGCCTGCTCAACTCGCTCATCCTGAAGACGCCGGGCGCCGTCGACGAGGAGTTCGTCGCCGCCCACACCCAGGGGTACGAGGAGTTCGCCGCCACCGCCGCCGAGGCCGACTGGGAGGAGACGCTGACCGCGACGGGCCTCCAGCGCGCCGAGGTCGAGGAGGCGCTGCGGATGGTGCTGGCCTCCGAGCGGACCGTCGTCTGCTGGGCGATGGGCCTCACCCAGCACAAGCACTCCGTGCCCACCATCCGCGAAGTGGTCAACTTCCTCCTGCTCCGCGGCAACATAGGCCGCCCCGGCGCCGGCGTCTGCCCCGTCCGCGGCCACTCCAACGTCCAGGGCGACCGCACCATGGGCATCTTCGAGCGCCCCGCCCCCGCCTTCCTGGACGCCCTGGAGCGCGAGTTCGGCTTCACCCCGCCCCGCCACCACGGCTACGACGTGGTCCGCGCCATCCGCGCGCTGCGCGACGGCGAGGCCAAGGTCTTCCTCGCCATGGGCGGCAACTTCGTCGCCGCCTCCCCCGACACCGAGGTCACCGAGGCGGCGATGCGCGGGGCGCGCCTGACCGTCCACGTCTCCACCAAGCTCAACCGCTCGCACGCGGTCACCGGCGCCCACGCCCTGATCCTGCCGACGCTCGGCCGCACCGAGCGGGACGTCCAGGCGGGCGGCGAGCAGTTCGTCACCGTCGAGGACTCGATGGGCATGGTCCACGCCTCCCGCGGCCGCCTGGAGCCGGCCGGGCCCGCGCTGCTCTCCGAGACCGCCATCGTCTGCCGCCTCGCCCGCGCCGTCCTCGGCGAGAAGTCGGCCACCCCGTGGGAGGACTTCGAGGGGGACTACGCCCTGATCCGCGACCGGATCGCCCGCGTCGTCCCCGGCTTCGAGGAGTTCAACGCCAGGGTCGCCGACCCGGCCGGCTTCGCCCTGCCGCACGCCCCGCGCGACGAGCGCCGTTTCCCCACCCCCAGCGGCAAGGCCCACTTCACCGCCGCCCCGGTCGAGCACCCGCACCTCCCCGAGGGCCGCCTGCTGCTCCAGACCCTGCGCTCGCACGACCAGTACAACACCACGATCTACGGCCTCGACGACCGCTACCGCGGCATCCGGGGCGGCCGCCGGGTCGTCCTGGTCCACCCGGACGACGCCCGCGAGCTGGGCTTCGCCGACGGCGCGTACGCCGATCTGGTCGGCGAGTGGAAGGACGGCGTGGAGCGGCGCGCGCCCGGGTTCCGGGTCGTGCACTACCCGACGGCGCGCGGCTGCGCCGCCGCCTACTACCCGGAGACCAACGTCCTGGTGCCGCTGGACTCCACCGCGGACACCTCGAACACCCCGGCCAGCAAGTCGGTGGTGATCCGGCTGGAGCCGTCCGGCAGCTGAGCGCCCGGCCCCGGAGGCCGCCCGGCGGGACCCCCTGCCGCGTCGGCCCTCCGGCGGTTACGGTAGCCGTGAATGAGCGCTTGCTCAGAGCATCTTTCGTGAACGGAGCCGGACCATGGGTGAACAACAGACCGTCAAGTTCCCGCAGGAGGTTCTCGACGAGTACGCGTCGCTCGGCGTCGACCTTCCCGCCCTCTTCTCCGCCGGGCACCTCGGCACCCGGATGGGCGTCCAGATCCTGGAGGCCAGTGCCGACCGCGTCGTCGGCACCATGCCCGTCGAGGGCAACACCCAGCCCTACGGCCTGCTGCACGGCGGCGCCTCCGCCGTCCTCGCCGAGACCCTCGGCTCGGTGGGCGCCATGCTCCACGGCGGCCCCCACAAGCTCGCCGTCGGCGTCGACCTGAACTGCACCCACCACCGCGGCGCCCGCTCCGGCCTGGTCACCGGCGTCGCCACCCCCGTGCACCGCGGCCGCTCCTCCGCCACGTACGAGATCGCCATCACCGACGACCAGGGCAAGCGCCTCTGCTCCGCCCGCCTCACCTGCATGCTCCGCGACGCGGGCGGGGCCGCCCCGCAGAGCTGAGCCGCAACCTCCGCCGGCGGGGGCCGCCCGAAATCGGCGGCACCCCGCCCGGCCGCTTGGGCAGACTCCCGGCCCATGTCCTCACCCGCGCCGGTGACCGGCCCCCTCAACACCCGCGCCTCCCTCGCCGCCGCCCTGCGCGACCTGGGCGTACGGCCGGGCGAGACCCTCCTCGCCCACACCTCCCTCAGCTCCCTCGGCCGGGCCGGCGGCGGCGCCGTCGCCCCCGTCCAGGCCCTGCTCGACGCCCTCGGCGAGGACGGCACCCTGGCCGCCCCACGCATTCCGGCGACAACTCCGGCCCGTCGGGCCGGGGCAACCCGCCCGTCCCCCAGTCCTGGTGGCCCGCGATCCGCGCGACCATGCCGCCGTACGACCCGCGCACCACCCCGAGCCACGGCGTCGGCGTCGTCCCGGAGACCGTCGCACCTGGCCCGGCGCCCTGCGCAGCACCCACCCGCAGACCTCCTTCGCCGCCCGTACTTCCTCGGGGCCGGTCTGGACGACCGTGACCGACACCTCGGTCAGCGACGAGGGGTTCGCCGAGCTGGGGGCCGGCTTCGAGCGGAGCCACCCGGTGGTGCGCGGCACCGCGGGCGGGGCCACGGCACGGCTCTTCCCGCTGGCCGCCGCCGTCGCCCACGCCGAACGGTGGCTGCCCGTGCACCGGCCCCGCGCCGCATGAATCCCGGATTCCGAATACACCTCTCCGGATATCGGACACTCCGCTTCGCCGCCCCGCAAACCTCTATCCGCCCCTCTCCACCCGCCTGCCCCTTTTCTCCGGCGGAGGAAAAGCCCCGCCCACTCCCCATAGGTGCGCATGAGAGCAATTGCGACACAGCGACCCGGAATGCAAGCGTCCATTTTCCGGGTGTAACACTAGGTAACCTCCACGCAATACGGCGCTCCGGAATCCACCTCCCCCGGCAGGACCGAAACGCCCCATTCGCGGACCACCCCCGGGCGGTCCACCCCAACTCCCCGCCCCCGCAAGCCCGTAACCCGGCCCACTCTGCCCGTTCTCATCATCCGGACAAACAGAAGAGGGGGATTTTTCCCTTTACCGCCCTCCCCGGACCTCTCCGCATTACGCCCCCGTCATAACAAGAGAGTCACATCATTGGCCTGACCTCTCCACCATGCCCACCTGCGCGCTTAGAGTCACGGCCAGTCACCGCGCCACCGGATTTCCATTCACTTCGGTCTGCGCAGGACCGGCGTTCCACGACGGAAACGCCGTGTTAGGGGAGAGGACTGATCGTGCGCCACCGTTCCTTGCTCGTCATCACCACCGCCGTCACCGCCGGGGCTCTGACCCTGTCCGCCTGCGGGTCCCGCGACGACAGCGCCGGAGGAGGAGGCGGTGGCGGTGGCAAGCAGACTGTCGTCATCGGCCTCGACGCGCCGCTGACCGGCGACCTGTCCGCGCTCGGCCAGGGCATCAAGAACTCCGCCGAGCTGGCCGTCAAGACGGCCAACAAGAACAACGAGGTCGACGGCGTCACCTTCAAGCTCCAGGCCCTCGACGACGCCGCCCAGGCCGCCACCGGCCAGCAGAACGCCACCAAGTTCATCGCCGACGACAAGGTCCTCGGCGCGGTCGGCCCGCTCAACTCCGACGTCGGCCAGTCCATGCAGAAGGTCTTCGCCGACGCCAACATGGTGCAGGTCTCCCCGGCCAACACCAACCCCGAGCTGACCCAGGGCAAGGACTGGCAGTCCGGCAAGAAGGCCCGGCTGTACGACACGTACTTCCGCACCTCCACCACCGACGCCATCCAGGGCCCGTACGCGGCGAAGTACATGTACGAGGAAGAGGGACTCAAGTCCGTCTTCGTCATCGACGACAAGAAGACCTACGGCGCGGGCCTCGCCGGCACCTTCGCGGCGGAGTTCAAGAAGCTCGGCGGCAAGGTGGTCGGCTCCGACCACATCAACCCCGAGGACCGCGACTTCTCCTCCGTCGCCAGCAAGGTCGCCAAGTCCAAGGCCGACTTCGTCTACTACGGCGGCGAGTACCCGGCCGGCGCCCCGCTGGCCAGCCAGATCAAGAACGCCGGCGCCAAGATCCCCACCGTCGGCGGTGACGCGCTCTTCAGCGGCGAGTACATCAAGCTCGCCAAGAAGAACGCCGAGGGCGACTTCGCCAGCTCCGTCGGCGCCCCCCTCGACACCCTCGACACCGCCAAGGAGTTCATGAAGAACTACAAGGCCGAGGGGTACGAGAACACCTGGGAGGCCTACGGCGGCTACGCCTACGACTCCGCCTGGGCCATCATCCAGGCCGTCAAGGCCGTCGCCGAGAAGAACGACGGCAAGCTCCCCACCGACGCCAAGGACGCCCGCAAGCAGGTCACCGAGGCCATGCAGTCGGTCAAGTTCAGCGGCGTCACCGGCGAGGTCGGCTTCGACGAGTACGGCGACACCACCAACAAGCAGCTCTCCCTCTACCAGGTGACCGACGGGGCCCACAAGCCGGTCAACAGCGGCGAGTACGAGGGCTGATCCTCTCCACACCGCCCCGGAACGAACATCCCTGAACCGCGCGGGGGCGCCACCAGCGCCCCCGCGCGGCCGTATCTGACCACACTCACTCGGAGGCCCCGCGGTGCACGATCTGCCGCAGCAACTTGCCAACGGCCTGCTACTCGGCGCGCTGTACGGACTCATCGCAATCGGTTACACGATGGTCTATGGCATCGTTCAGCTCATCAACTTCGCCCACGGCGAGATATTCATGATCGGAGGCTTCGGAGCCCTCACCGCCTGGCTCTGGCTCCCCGACGGCACCGGCGTCCTCGTCGCCCTCCCCGTCATGATCCTGCTCGGCATGGTCTTCTCCGTCACCGTCGCCATCGGCGCCGAACGGTTCGCCTACCGGCCTCTGCGCGGCGGCCCCCGCCTCGCCCCGCTCATCACCGCGATCGGCCTCTCGCTCGTCCTCCAGCAACTCGTCTGGTCCTTCTACCCCAAGGCCCGGGACGGCGCCCTCAGCTTCCCCCACTTCGAGGGCGGACGCATCGACCTCGGCGCCTTCTCCATCAGCCGCGGCGACCTCTTCCTCCTCATCGCCGCCCCCGTCTGCATGATCGCCCTCGGCGTCTTCGTCTCCAAGACCCGCACCGGCCGGGCCATGCAGGCCACCTCGCAGGACCCCGACACCGCCAAGCTCATGGGCATCAACACCGATCGCATCATCGTCACCGCGTTCGGCATCGGCGCCGCCTTCGCCGCCATCGCCGCGGTCGCCCACGGTCTCAAGTACGGCGAAGTCCAGTTCCGCATGGGCTTCATCGCCGGCCTCAAGGCGTTCACCGCAGCCGTCCTCGGCGGCATCGGCAACATCTACGGCGCCATGATCGGCGGCCTCGTCCTCGGCGTCGCCGAAACCCTCGCCACCGCCTACATGGAGAACGTGCCCGGCATGAGCATGTTCGGCGGCGGGGCCTGGAAGGACGTCTGGGCCTTCGTCCTGCTGATCCTGGTCCTCCTCCTGAGGCCCCAGGGCATCCTCGGCAGCCGCGGCGCGGATCGGGCGTGATACAGATGACCACCCAGACCACCACCGAAACCCAGGCACCCGCCACCCCCAAGGCCCCCAAGGCCCTGAGCTACGCCACCCTCGGCGGCGCCGTCCTCTCCTTCGCCAGCACCTTCCTGGCCTGGACCTGGACCGCCGAGTTCCCCGGCAACCTCACCGTCACCGGCTACCCCGGCGGCCTCCAGCTCCTCACCCTCACCGGCGCCCTGCTCACCGCCGTCCTCGTACTCGGCGGACTCGGCATCCCCGGCCTGCGCTGGGCCACCCCCGGCGGCAAGTACGCCTCCGTCCGCTTCATGGCGCTCGCCACCTTCGCCACCACCTGGTTCACCGTCATCGCCATCGCCGTCGAACTCGGCGGCCTGGTCAACCTCGAACCCGGCGCCTGGCTCGCCGCCGTCGCCACCGCGCTGACCGTGGCCGTCTCCTTCGCCCTCCCCCGCGAGGCCGAACCCACCGGAACCAGCGGCTGGGCCACGTTCGCCGCCCTCTTCAAGGCCCCGGCCCCCGGCCGCGCCAAGGAACTCCCCGGCTGGGCCGAGATCCTCCTCATCGCCGTCGCCTTCGGCATCGGCCTGCTGGCCTTCACCTACGGCATCGGCACGGAAGGCGCCGAGGACTTCCTCGGCTTCCTCCTCCTGATCGGCTTCGGCGTCGCCGCCCTCGCCAAGTCCGGCCTCAGCCGCCGGCTCACCGGCCTCACCGTCAAGCACAAGAACGTGACGGTCACCGCCGCCTTCGTGTCGGCCTTCGCCTTCCCGTTCACCCAGACCAGCGACGCCTACACCAGCGTCGGCACCAACATCCTCATCTTCGCCACCGTCGCCCTCGGCCTCAACATCGTCGTCGGCCTCGCCGGCCTCCTCGACCTCGGTTACGTCGCCTTCCTCGGCGTCGGCGCCTACACCGCGGCCCTGGTCTCCGGCTCCCCCAACTCCCCCTTCGACATCCACGTGCCGTTCTGGGCCGCCGTCCTCCTCGGCGCCCTCGCCTCCCTGATCTTCGGCGTCATCATCGGCGCCCCGACGCTGCGGCTGCACGGCGACTACCTCGCCATCGTCACCCTCGGCTTCGGCGAGATCTTCCGCATCGGCATGCAGAACCTCGACGGCACCAGCGGACCCGACATCACCAACGGGCCCAACGGCATCCCCAACATCCCCGACCTGGAGATGTTCGGCTTCAACTTCGGCGAGAGCCACACCGTCCTCGGCGTGGAACTCGGCAGGTTCTCCAACTACTACCTGCTGATGCTGCTGGTCACCATCGTCGTCGTCCTCGTCTTCCGCCGCAGCGACCAGTCCCGCATCGGCCGCGCCTGGGTCGCCATCCGCGAGGACGAGACCGCCGCCCGCGCCATGGGCATCAACGCCTTCCGGCTCAAGCTCCTCGCCTTCGCCCTCGGCGCCACCCTGGCCGGCCTCGCCGGCACCGTACAGGCCCACGTCACCTACACCGTGACCCCCGCCCAGTACAAGTTCGTCGAGTCGATGCCGCCCAACTCCGCCTTCCTCCTCGCCGCCGTCATCCTCGGCGGCATGGGAACGGTCAGCGGACCGCTCATCGGCGCCGCCCTGCTCTACCTGATCCCGGCCAAGCTCCAGTTCATGGCCGACTACCAGCTGCTCCTCTTCGGCATCGCGCTCGTCCTCCTGATGCGCTTCCGCCCCGAGGGCCTCGTCGCCGACCGGCGCAAGCAGCTGGAGTTCAAGGAGACCGGCCAACTAGACACACCCAAGGGCGATACCGGCCTCAGCAAGGCGGGGGTGTAACCACCATGACCACCAGCACCAATCCGGCACCGGCCACCACCCCGGTCCTCGACGCCAACGGCGTCATCATGCGGTTCGGCGGCCTCACCGCCGTCAACGACGTCTCCCTCCAGGTCAACGCGGGCGAGATCGTCGGCCTCATCGGCCCCAACGGCGCCGGCAAGACCACCTTCTTCAACTGCCTGACCGGGCTCTACGTGCCCACCGAGGGCACCGTCTCCTACAAGGACAAGGTGCTCCCGCCCCGCTCCCACCTGGTCACCCAGGCGGGCATCGCGCGGACCTTCCAGAACATCCGGCTCTTCGCCAACATGACCGTCCTGGAAAACGTCCTCGTCGGCCGCCACACCCGCACCAAGGAGGGCCTCTGGTCGGCCCTCCTGCGCGGCCCCGGCTTCAAGAAGGCCGAACGCGAGTCCCACGAGGCGGCGATGGAACTCCTGGAGTTCACCGGCCTCGCCCACAAGCGCGACCACCTCGCCCGCAACCTCCCCTACGGCGAGCAGCGCAAGCTGGAGATCGCCCGCGCCCTGGCCAGCCAGCCGGGCCTGCTCCTCCTGGACGAGCCCACCGCGGGCATGAACCCCCAGGAGACCCAGGCCGCCCAGGAACTGGTCTTCGCCATCCGCGACCAGGGCATCGCCGTCCTCGTCATCGAGCACGACATGCGGTTCATCTTCAACCTCTGCGACCGCGTCGCCGTCCTCGTCCGCGGCGAGAAGCTCGTCGAGGGCACCCCCGACGTCGTCCAGGCCGACGAACGCGTCGTCGCCGCCTACCTCGGCACCCCCTTCGAGGGCGCCCCCGGCGACGAGGAGGTGGCCGAGGTCCGCGCGGCCGAGGCCAAGGCCGGCGGCGCGACCCCGGCCGACGACGCCGCCAGCACCACCAGCAAGCCCCGCACGGAAGAAGAAGGGGACACCGAATGACCGCCCTGCTGGAGGTCAAGGACCTCAAGGTCGCCTACGGCAAGATCGAGGCCGTCAAGGGCATCTCCTTCTCCGTCCACGCCGGGGAGATCGTCACCCTGATCGGCACCAACGGCGCCGGCAAGACCACCACCCTGCGCACCCTCTCCGGACTCCTCAAGCCGGTCTCCGGCTCCGTCGTCTTCGACGGCGAGGAGATCACCGGGGTCGGCGCCCACAAGGTGGTCGCCAAGGGCCTCGCCCACTCCCCCGAAGGCCGCAGGATCTTCCCGAACCTCACCATCGAGGAGAACCTCAAGCTCGGCGCCTTCCTCCGCAAGGACGCCGACGGCATCGAGCGCGACATCGAGAGCTCCTACGAGCGCTTCCCCATCCTCGGGGAGCGCCGCAGGCAGGCGGCGGGCACCCTCTCCGGCGGTGAGCAGCAGATGCTGGCCATGGGCCGCGCCCTGATGTCCCAGCCCAAGCTGCTGATGCTGGACGAGCCCTCGATGGGCCTCTCCCCGATCATGATGCAGAAGATCATGGAGACCATCGCGGAGCTGAAAGCCCAGGGCACCACGATCCTGCTGGTCGAGCAGAACGCCCAGGCGGCGCTCTCGCTGGCCGACCAGGGCCACGTCATGGAGATCGGCAAGGTCGTCCTCTCCGGGACCGGCGCCGACCTCCTCCACGACGAGTCCGTCCGCAAGGCGTACCTCGGCGAGGACTGACCCCACGGCCGTACGCGAGCGGGCCCGCACCCTCGGGGGTGCGGGCCCGCTCGTCCGCGTACGGCGCCGGGGCTCAGCCCTTGGCGGCGCGCTTCTCCTCGTCGTCCTCGATGACCGCCTCGGCGACCTGCCGCATCGACATGCGGCGGTCCATGGAGGTCTTCTGAATCCACCGGAAGGCGGCCGGCTCGGTCAGCCCGTACTGGGTCTGGAGGATCGACTTGGCCCTGTCCACCAGCTTGCGGGTCTCCAGGCGCTGGGAGAGGTCCTCGACCTCCTTCTCCAGCGTCCGCAGCTCGGTGAAGCGCGAGACGGCCATCTCGATCGCCGGCACCACGTCGCTCTTGCTGAACGGCTTCACCAGGTACGCCATGGCTCCGGCGTCCCGGGCGCGCTCGACCAGGTCGCGCTGGGAGAAGGCGGTGAGCATGAGCACCGGGGCGATGGACTCCTCGGCGATCTTCTCGGCCGCCGAGATGCCGTCCAGCACCGGCATCTTCACGTCGAGGATGACCAGGTCGGGGCGGTGCTCCCGGGCCAGCTCGACCGCCTTGGCCCCGTCACCGGCCTCCCCGACGACGGAGTACCCCTCCTCCTCCAGCATCTCCTTGAGATCGAGCCGGATCAGCGCCTCGTCCTCGGCGATCACCACGCGGGTCGTCAGCGGAGGGACGTGCGACACGTCACCGTCTGAGACGGGCTGGGACTCGGGCTCGGGGACGCTCACGGGGGTGCTCCTTGGCTCAGGGCGGGGGCATGGGGCAAATGCCGGTGCTGCTATGGAGAGCGTACCTAGCTGAGGTAGGCTTAGATGCAGCGGGTCGAGGCAAACCTTCGATTCGTAGGCCCCGGTAGCCCAATCGGCAGGAGGCAATGGATTCAAAACCCATCCAGTGTCGGTTCGAATCCGACCCGGGGCACTTGCCTTAATCTTAAAGGTTCACCAAAAAGCCCACTCTTTCACTCGAAAGGGTGGGCTTTTCGCGCATTCGGCCTCATTCGAAAGCCATGGCGCAAGATCGCTTGCATGTACGACCGCGCCACTCGAACGCACGCCCTCTCCCTCCTCACCACGGGGATGAGTCTCAACAGCGTGAGCAAACAGACAGGTATCGCCCGCGCCACGATCCGCAGCTGGACCGTGCGTGTGGAACCCTTGCCCCACATACGTCCCGCCACCTGCTGCCGTTGTGCGGACGCCCCCGCCCTCCCCGCCGACCAGGCCGCCTACGTCTACCTCCTCGGCCTCTACCTGGGCGACGGCTGCCTCAGCCCGGCCCGGAAGGGCGTCTACGTCCTGCGCATCGCCTGCGCCGACGCCTGGCCGGGGCTCATCGACGCCTGCGCCGATGCCATGGGCAAGGTGCTGCCGAACAATGTCTGGCGAACCCAGTGCCCCGGGTGCGTGGCCGTCTCCAGTTCCAGCAAGCACTGGCGCTGTTTCTTTCCGCAGCACGGGCCGGGGCGTAAGCACGAGCGCTCCATAGTCCTGGAACCCTGGCAGCGACAGCTCGTCGACGCCCACCCCTGGGAGTTCGTGCGCGGTCTCTTCCATTCCGACGGCTGCCGCTTCACCAACTGGACCGAACGCACGCTGGCGAGCGGGGAACGCCGCCGGTACGAATACACGCGGTACTTCTTCACCAACCGCTCGGACGACATCCGCCGCCTCTACAGCGACACGCTGGACGCGCTCGGCGTCGAATGGGGCGTCCTGCGCCACTCGGGCAGGGAGCTCAACATCTCCGTAGCCCGCAAACCCTCCGTAGCCCTCATGGACGCCCACGTGGGGCCGAAGTACTGACCTGTCCCCAGCACCCCGGCCCGTGCGGCGGCGGCCCCGGGTGGGGTCAGGGGCGGGTGGCGGGGGCGGTGTCGTCCTCGCCGATGTGGTGGACGCGGACCAGGTTGGTGGAGCCGGAGACGCCGGGGGGCGAGCCGGCGGTGATGACGACGGTGTCGCCGCGCTGGCAGCGGCCGACCTTCAGGAGATACTCGTCGACCTGGTCGACCATGGCGTCGGTGGAGTCGACGTGCGGCCCGAGGAAGGTCTCGACGCCCCAGGTGAGGTTGAGCTGGGAGCGGGTGGCCGGGTCGGGGGTGAAGGCGAGCAGCGGGATCGGCGAGCGGTAGCGGGAGAGGCGGCGGACGGTGTCGCCGCTCTGCGTGAAGGCCACCAGGAACTTGGCGCCGAGGAAGTCGCCCATCTCGGCGGCGGCCCGGGCCACGGCGCCGCCCTGGGTGCGGGGCTTGTTGACCTCGGTGAGCGGCGGGAGGCCCTTGGCGAGGATGTCGCTCTCGGCGGCCTCGACGATGCGGCCCATGGTGCGGACGGTCTCGACCGGGTACGTGCCGACGCTGGTCTCGCCGGAGAGCATCACGGCGTCGGTGCCGTCGATGACGGCGTTGGCGACGTCGGAGGCCTCGGCGCGGGTGGGCCGGGAGTTGTCGATCATCGAGTCGAGCATCTGGGTGGCGACGATGACCGGCTTGGCGTTGCGCTTGGCGAGCTTGACGGCGCGCTTCTGGACGATCGGCACCTGCTCCAGGGGCATCTCCACGCCGAGGTCGCCACGGGCGACCATGATGCCGTCGAAGGCGGCGACGATGGATTCGATGTTCTCGACGGCCTGGGGCTTCTCGATCTTGGCGATGACGGGGAGGCGGCGGCCCTCCTCGTCCATGATCCGGTGGACGTCCTCGATGTCGCGGCCGCTGCGGACGAAGGAGAGGGCGATGACGTCGGCGCCGGTGCGCAGGGCCCAGCGGAGGTCCTCGATGTCCTTGTCGGAGAGGGCGGGGACGGAGACGGCGACGCCGGGGAGGTTGAGTCCCTTGTGGTCGGAGACCATGCCGCCTTCGACGACGGTGGTGCGGACGCGGGGGCCGTCGACGGCGGTCACTTCAAGAGTGACGCGTCCGTCGTCGACGAGGATGCGTTCGCCGGGGGTGACGTCGGCGGCGAGGCCGGGGTAGGTGGTGCCGCAGCTGTGGCGGTCGCCCTCGGCCTCGGGTTCGACGGTGATGGTGAAGTCGTCGCCGCGTTCGAGGAGTACAGGTCCTTCGGTGAAGCGGCCGAGGCGGATCTTCGGTCCTTGAAGGTCGGCGAGGATGCCGACGCTGCGGCCGGTCTCGTCGGAGGCCTTGCGGACGCGTGCGTAGCGTTCTTCGTGCTCGGCGTGGAGGCCGTGGCTGAGGTTGAGGCGGGCGATGTCCATTCCGGCTTCGACGAGGGCTTTGATCTGCCCGTACGAGTCGGTGGCCGGTCCTAGGGTGCAGACGATTTTTGCTCGGCGCATGGTTCGACCCTAGGGCCTACCGGCGGGTAGACGATTGGCCGCGCATGACTGGTCAACGACCTTTTGGCGAAAGGGTATTGACAACTGTTGAATTGTGCGCGGGCTCGCTCCGATGAGCGTTCCCGGACCGTTCCGCACCCCCTTTCGAGCGAAAGGGCGAAGGTGTGGACGAATGGGTTCCGCGTCACCGGGTGGAAACCTGACAGGGGTGTTGCGGAGGGGGCCTCTGCGCCAGAATCTACGCGCGTTGTCTCAGCGAACGAGGAGTGGATGATGGCGGTCAACCGCAGGGGATTCGTGGGTGGTTCGGCGGCGGTGGGCGCGGGGCTGGCGCTCGGCGCGGGGGCGGGTACGGCCTCGGCGGCGGGCGGTTCGGGGCAGGGCCCGGGCCAGGGCGGGCACGGTCGTGAGCGGCGGCACGCGTTCACCGTGCTGGGCACGACGGACCTGCACGGCAACGTCCTGAACTGGGACTACTTCACCGACGCGGAGTTCGACGACGCGGACCACAACGACGTCGGCCTGGCCAAGATCTCCACGATGGTCGAGGAGATCCGCGAGGAGCGCGGCCACCGCAACACGCTGCTGATCGACGCGGGCGACACGATCCAGGGCACCCAGCTGTCGTACTACTACGCGAAGGTCGACCCGATCACGGAGCGCCGGGGTCCGGTGCATCCGATGGCGCGGGCGATGAACGCGATCGGGTACGACGCGGCGGCGCTCGGCAACCACGAGTTCAACTACGGGATCGAGGTGCTGCGGAAGTTCGAGGAGCAGTGCCGTTTCCCGCTGCTGGGGGCCAACGCGCTGGACGCGAAGTCGCTGCGGCCGGCGTTCGCGCCGTACGTGATCAAGCGGATGCGGACGCCGTTCGGGCGGGACGTGCGGGTGGCGGTGCTGGGGCTGACCAACCCCGGGGTGGCGATCTGGGACAAGGTGAACGTGCAGGGCCGGATGGTCTTCCCGGGGCTGGTGGAGCAGGCGGCGAAGTGGGTGCCGAAGCTGCGGTCGATGGGCGCGGACGTGGTGCTGGTGTCGGCGCACTCGGGGACGAGCGGTACGTCGTCGTGGGGCGACCAGCTGCCGTACGTGGAGAACGCGGCGGCGCAGGTGGCCGAGGAGGTGCCGGGGATCGACGCGATCCTGGTGGGTCACGCGCACCGGGAGATCGCCGAGTACGTGGTGGAGAACAAGGAGTCGGGGCGGCCGGTGGTGCTCTCCGAGCCGCTGAAGTGGGGGCAGCGGCTGACGCTGTTCGACATCGAGGTGGTGTGGGAGCGGGGCCGCTGGGTGGTGGAGCGGGTGGCGTCCGAGGTGCGGAACTCCAACACGGCCGAGGAGGACCCGCGGATCGTGCGGCTGCTGGCCGAGGAGCACAGGAAGGTGGTCGCCTATGTGAACCAGGTGATCGGGACGTCGGTGGAGGAGATGTCGGCGGCCGAGGGTCCGGTGAAGGACGTGCCGATCATCGACCTGATCAACCATGTGCAGACGGAGACGGTGCGGGCGGGTCTCGCGGGCGGTGCGTACGCGGAGCTGCCGGTGGTCTCGCAGGCCTCGTGTTTCTCGCGGACGGCGCGGATGCCGGCGGGTGAGGTGACGATCAAGGACGCGGCGGGGCTGTACCCGTTCGAGAACACGCTGGAGGCGCGGGTGCTGACGGGTGCCCAGCTGAAGGAGTACCTGGAGTTCTCGGCGCGGTACTACGTGCGGACGGCGCCGGGTGCGCCGGTGGACCCGGCGGCGCTGACCAACGCGGACGGGATTCCGGACTACAACTACGACGCGTTGTCGGGGGTGACGTACGAGGTGGATGTGGCGCAGCCGGTGGGTTCGCGGATCGTGGGGCTGGCGTTCGAGGGGGAGCCGGTGGCGGCGGACGCGCGGTTCGTGCTGGCGGTGAACAACTACCGGGCGAGCGGGGGCGGGGCGTTCCCGCACGTGGCGTCGGCGGAGCAGGTGTGGGCGGACCCGGAGGAGATCCGGAACACGATCATCGAGTGGGTGCGGGAGAAGGGGACGGTGGACCCGGCGGAGTTCGCGTCGGTGGGGTGGCGGCTGACGCGGGAGGGTGAGCCGGTGTTCTGAGCCGGGTGAACGGGGGTGCGCGGCCGGGGGCGGGGTCTGCCTCCGGCCGCGTGGCGGTCAGCGGGGTTCGGCGAGGGGGGTGAGGGTGTGCCGGGGGTGGGGTCCGGCGCCGGGGCGTTCCAGGCCGAAGGTGGTGAAGGCGGTGCGGTCGGGGAGGGGGTAGGGCCGGGTGCCGGTGAGGGTGTTGAGGATGGTGGCGGAGCGCCAGGCGGCGAGGCCGAGGTCGGGGGCGCCAACGCCGTGGGTGTGGCGTTCGGCGTTCTGGACGTAGACGGCGCTGCCGGTGCGGCTGATGGCGGGGTCGAGGTGGAGGCGGTAGTGGTCGTCGACGCGGGGGCGTGCGGCGTGGTCGCGGCGGAGGTAGGGGTCGAGGGCGGCGAGGAGGCGGTCGAGGGGGCGTTCGCGGTAGCCGGTGGCGAGGACGACGGCGTCGGTGGTGAGGCGGGTGCGGGTGCCCTGGGTGAGGTGTTCGAGGTGGAGTTCGACCTGGGTGGTGGCGACGCGTCCGGCGGTGCGGACGGCGACGCCGGGGGTGAGGGTGGCGTCGGGCCAGCCGCCGTGGAGGGTGCGGCGGTAGAGCTCGTCGTGGATGGCGGCGATGGTCTCGGTGTCGATGCCCTTGTGGAGCTGCCACTGGCGGGGCAGGAGCTGGTCGCGGGCGGTCTGCGGGAGGGAGTGGAAGTAGCGGGTGTAGTCGGGGGTGAAGTGTTCGAGGCCGAGTTTGGAGTACTCCATGGGGGTGAAGGCCTCGGTGCGGGTGAGCCAGTGGATTTTTTCGCGGCCTTCGGGGCGGGCTCGTAGGAGGTCGAGGAAGATCTCGGCGCCGGACTGGCCGGAGCCGATGACGGTGATGTGGTCGGCGCCGAGGAGCCGTTCGCGGTGGGTGAGGTAGTCGGCGGAGTGGACGACGGGGACGACGGGTGCGTCGGCGAGGGGTTTGAGGGGTTCGGGGATGTGGGGGGCGGTGCCGACGCCGAGGACGAGGTTGCGGGTGTGGACGCGGCCGAGGGCTTCGGCTTCGCCGTCGGCGCCGGTCTGGGTGTAGTCGACTTCGAAGAGGGCGCGTTCGGAGTTCCAGCGGACGGCGTCGACCTGGTGGCCGAAGTGGAGTCCGGGGAGGTTCTCGGCGACCCAGCGGCAGTAGGCGTCGTACTCGGCGCGGTGGATGTGGAAGCGCTCGGCGAAGTAGAAGGGGAAGAGGCGCTGGCGGTGGCGGAGGTAGCTGAGGAAGCTCCAGGGGCTGGCGGGGTCGGCGAGGGTGACGAGGTCGGCGAGGAAGGGGACTTGGAGGGTGGCGCCGTCGATGAGCATGCCGGGGTGCCAGTGGAAGGCGGGGCGTTGTTCGAAGAAGGCGGTGCGGGGGGTGTCGGGGATGCCGTGGGCGAGGGCGGCGAGGGAGAGGTTGAAGGGGCCGATGCCGATGCCGACCAGGTCGTGGGGCTGGTCGTGGTCGGGGGTGTGCTGGGCGGTCATCGGGGGGTGTGTCCTTCCACCATTTTCAGCATCCGGTCGAGGTCGCTGGGTTGGGTGTGCGGGTTGAGCAGGGTGGCTTTGAGCCAGAGGCGGCCCTCCGCGCGGGCGCGGCCGAGGACGGCGTGGCCGTCGTCGAGGAGGGTGCGGCGGACGGCGGCGACCTGGTCGTCGTCGGCGTCGGTGGGGCGGAAGAGCACGGTGCTGAGGGCGGGCCGTGCGTGGAGGGTGAGGGCGGGGTGGTGGTGGATCTTGTCGGCGAGGGTGGCGGCGAGGTCGCAGACCTGGTCGACGAGGGCGCCGAGTCCGTCGCGGCCGAGCGCGCGGAGGGTGACGGCCATCTTGAAGGCGTCGGGGCGGCGGGTGGTGCGCAGGCTGCGGCCGAGGAGGTCGGGGAGGCCGGCTTCGGTGTCGTCGTGGGAGTTGAGGTAGTCGGCGGTGTGCTGGAGGGGGTCGAGGCGGCCGGTGTGGTGGACGGCGAGGATGCCGGCGGCGACGGGTTGCCAGCCGAGTTTGTGCAGGTCGAGGGTGACGGAGTGGGCGCGGTCGAGGCCGTGGAGGGCGTGTTTGCGGCGGTCGCTGAAGAGGAGGGGGCCGCCGTAGGCGGCGTCGACGTGGAGGTCGGCGCCGTGGGCGGCGCAGACGTCGGCGAGGGCGGGGAGGGGGTCGATGGCGCCGGAGTCGGTGGTTCCGGCGGTGACGGCGACGAGGACGGGGTGGCCGGTGAGGGCGGCGAGGGTGTGGTGGAGGGCTTCGGGGTCGAGGGTGCCGGTGGGGGTGGGCACGGTGTGGCTGGCGGGGAGGCCGAGGAGCCAGGCGGCGCGGGGGAGGCTGTGGTGCGCGTTGGCGCCGTGGACGAGGTGGAGGGGGGTGCGGTGGCGTTCGCGGGCGAGGAGGAGGGCGAGCTGGTTGGCCTCGGTGCCGCCGGTGGTGAGGAGGGCGTCGGGTTGGTCGGCGGCGGGGTAGGTCTCGCGGGCGAGGGTGCGGGTGAGTTCGGCTTCGAGGGCGGAGGCGGCGGGGGCCTGGTCCCAGGAGTCGAGGGAGGGGTTGAGGACGGAGGCGGCGAGGTCGGCGGCGGCGGCCAGCGCGAGGGGCGGGGCGTGGAGGTGGGCGGCGCAGAGGGGGTCGGCGGGGTCGGCGGCGCCCTGGGCGAGGGCGTGGACGAGGGGGCCGAGGGCGGCTTCGGGGCCGGTGCCGTGGTCGGGCAGGAGGGGGTGGGCGGCGGTGTGGACGCGGCGGGCGGTGGTGGTGGGGCCGCCGGCGGGGAGGGGCCCGCCGCGGTCGAGGGCGCCGGCGCGCAGGGCGTCGAGGACGGCGGCGAGGAGGGGCGCGAGCGCGTCGGGTCCTGCGGTGCCTCCGGCGAGGGGCGGGGTGTTCATGTTTCTGCTGGTCCTTCAGGCGCGCGCGGGCGGGGAGTTCCAGCTTGTTGGGGGGTGCCGGGCCGTCGGGCGGGGAGTGCGGGGAATGGGTCCGAAAGGGGGATTACGGCGGGGTTGGCGGGCGGGTCGCGGGGTGGGTCTGGTAGGAGGCCGGGCGTACGGAGGAGGGCGGCGGGGTGTGCTTCCCCGCCGCCCTCCTCCGTACCGGTCGTGGGTCAGCCGGTGGCGGCTCCGGCCTGGCGGTCGCGGACGCGCAGGGCGCGGGCGAGGTCGTCGAGCTGGTCGGCGAGGCGGCGGCGGAGGGCGGGGACGAGGTCGTCCTGGGCGAGGGCGGCGCGGCCGAGGGCGAGGGCTTCGTCGTCGACGGCGTACGCGGGGAAGGCGGCGGCGCCGGCGGCGGTGGCGAGGGCGGCGCCGCGGCGGCGGGCGAGGGCGGGGGCTTCCTGGTAGTAGCGGTGGACGTAGGGGCGGACGAGGGCGGTCTGTTCGGGTTGCCAGAAGCCCTGGGCTGTGGCGGTGAAGAGGTAGGTGGAGAGGGTGTCGTCCTCGAACATGGCCTCCCAGGCGCGACGTTTGGCGTCGAGGTCGGGGAGGGCGGCGCGGCAGCGGGCGGCGCCTTCCTGGCCGGTGGCGCTGGGATCGGCGGTGAGTTCGGCGTCGATGGCGGCTTCGTCGACGGCGCCGAGGACGGCGAGGCGGCCCAGGACGCGCCAGCGCAGGGCGGGGTCGAGGGTGGGGCCGCCGGGGACGAGGCCGTCGTCGAGCCAGGCGGTGAGGGTGGCGGGCTGGGTGGCGCTGTCGATGAAGTGGCGGACGGCGACGAGGCGCAGTCCGGGGTGGGCGTCGGTGCGGTGGGCGCCGCCCTGGCCGCGGGTCCAGTCCTCGGTGCTGAGTCCTTCGGTGCGGCGGAGCAGGTCGCGGCAGAGGGCGGTGAGGGTGGCGAGGGCGGCGGGCCGGTCGTCGGGGTGGGTGTAGACGCCTGCGACGTGGCGGGAGGCGAAGCCGAGGACGCCGGTGGTGACGGCGAGGTCGTTCTCGTGCGGGAGGTGGGTGCGGGCGGCGTCGAGGTAGGCGGCGGGGGCCAGTTCGCCGTCGCGGACGAGGTCGCGGGCGGTGTTCCACAGGACGGCGCGGGTGAGGGGGTCCGGGAGGGTGGCGAGGGTGGCCGTCGCGGTGGTCCAGGAGGTGGGGTCGAGGCGGAGTTTGGCGTAGGTGAGGTCCTGGTCGTTGAGGACGACGAGGCCGGGGCGGTGGCCGGGGAGGGTGAGGGGCCGGTCCTGGGGGAGGTCGAGGTCGAGGTGGTCGCGGCGGGTGGGGGGGCCGGTCTCGGGGGTGTGGTCCCAGGTGGTGACGGTGATGCGGTGGGGGCGGGTGCCGTCGCGGTCGACGGTGAGCTGCCAGGTGGGGGCGGCGGGGGTGCCCGTGTCGGTGGCGTGTGCGGTGAGGGTGTCGACGCCGCTGGTGCGCAGCCAGGCGGCGGCCCAGCTGTGGACGTCCCGGTCGGTGGCGGAGGCGAGGTTGTCGAGGAAGTCGGCGAGGGTGGCGTTGGCGAAGCGGTGGCGGGTGAAGTGGCGGTTGATGCCGGCGAGGAAGTCCTTCTCGCCGAGCCAGGCGGTGAGCTGGCGCAGGGCGGCGGCGCCCTTGGCGTAGGAGATGCCGTCGAAGTTGAGGAGGGCGGAGGCGGTGTCGGGGACGGCGTCGGGGTCGGGGGCGACGGGGTGGGTGGTGGGGCGCTGGTCGGCGTCGTAGCCCCAGTCCTTGCGGCCGGCGGCGAAGTCGGTCCAGACGTGGGTCCAGCGGGTGGCTTCGGCGACGGTCTGGTAGCCCATGTACTCGGCGAAGGACTCGTTGAGCCAGATGTCGTCCCACCAGGTGAGGGTGACGAGGTCGCCGAACCACATGTGGGCCATCTCGTGGGCGATGGTGACGGCGCGGGAGCAGCGTTCGGCGTCGGTGACGGCGGAGCGGAAGACGTAGGTGTCGCGGAAGGTGACGAGGCCCGGGTTCTCCATGGCGCCGGCGTTGAACTCGGGGACGAACGCCTGGTCGTAGGAGTCGAAGGGGTAGGGCTCGTCGAACTTCTCGTGGTAGCGGTCGAAGAGGGCGGTGGTGGTGGAGAGGAGTTCGGTGGCGTCGGCGTCGAGGTGGGGGGCGAGGGAGCGGCGGCAGTGGATGCCGAAGGGCAGGCCGCGGTGGTCGGTGCGGACGGTGTGCCAGGGTCCGGCGGCGACGGCGACGAGGTAGGGGGAGATGAGAGGGGTGGTGGTGGCGGTCCAGCGGCCGTCGCCGTGGTGGGTGGTGGTGCCGTTGGCGAGGACGGTCCAGTGCGTCGGGGCGGTGACGGTGAGGTCGAAGTGGGCTTTGAGGTCGGGCTGGTCGAAGGCGGCGAAGACGCGGCGGGCGTCGTCGAGGAAGAGCTGGGTGTAGAGGTACGTCTCGTCGTCGGCGGGGTCGGTGAAGCGGTGCATGCCTTCGCCGGTGCGGGAGTAGGCCATGTCGGCCTCGACGGTGAGTTCGTGGGGGCCGGGGGTGAGGCCGGTGAGGGGGAGGCGGTTGCCCTCCAGGGTGGCGGGGTCGAGGGGGGCGCCGTCGAGGGTGACGGTGTGGAGGCGGGCGGGGTTCAGGTCGATGAAGGTGTCCCCGGCGGCGCGCGCGGTGAAGTGGACGCGGGTGCGGGAGGCGAAGGTGGTGTCGCCGGTGGTGAGGTCCAGGTCGACGGCGTAGCGCTGGACGTCGAGGAGCTGGGATCGGGTCTGCGCTTCGTCGCGCGTCAGGAGGGACATGCGGGCCATGCTGCCCGATGGCGCGGGGCGGGCACAGGGGGGTCCGGCGGGGGCGCGGGGGTACACCCCCGGGGGCCGGCTCCTCCGGGGGCGTGGGGTGGTGCGGGGTGTGGGTTCTGGGGTGTCAGCCGGTTTCGCCGGTGGGGTTGTCGAGGAGGGCGCTGATGGTGCGGACGATTTCGGTCTCGGCGGCTTCGGGGTCGGCGCCGAGGGTGGTGAGGGGGCCGCCACCGCTGAGGTTCTCGTGTTCGAGGAGAGCGAGGAGGAGGTGTTCGGTGCCGATGAAGTTGTGGCCGAGGCGCAGGGCGACGCGGAAGGTGAGTTCGAGGGCCTTGCGGGCGGCGGCGTCGTAGGGGATGAGGTCGGGGAGGGTGTCGGCGGGCGGCTGTTCGCCCGCGGCGACGGCGGTGCGTAGTGCGTCGGCGGTGATGCCCTGGCCGGTCAGGAGGTGGGCGGCGACGGAGTCGGGGTCGGCGAGGAGGCCGAGGGCGAGGTGGCCTGGGGCGATGTGGGACTGGCCGGCGGTGCGGGCGGCTTCCTGGGCGGCGACGACGGCGTTGCGGGCGCGGGGGGTGAAGCGGCTGAAGCCGTCCTTGGGGTCGAGGTCCCCGCTGCCCTTGGGGACGAACCGCTTCTGGGCGGCCTGCTTGGTGACGCCGAGGCCGGTGCCGATCTCGGTCCAGGAGGCGCCGGAGCGGCGGGCCTGGTCGACGAAGTGGCCGATGAGGTGGTCGGCGACGTCACCGAGGTGTTCGGCGACGACGACGGCTCCGGAGAGGCGCTCCAGGGGGTCGGTGTGGCTGCTCTTGATGGCGTCGATGAGGTCGTCGAGGCGTACGGACCGGGAGGGTGCGCTGAATTCGGTCATGCGTCAACCTTAGGTTGACGCATCCTAAATCGTCAACCCTCGGTTGACGATCAAGCCTCCTCGTCCCCCTCCCCCGCCCCGGCGTTGGCGTTGAGGATCAGCCCGGAGAGTTCCAGCAGCCCGCCGATCCGGAAGCCGGGCAGCGCGCGGGCCTCCTCGGACTCCCGGTCGAGCACCGCCCACGGCCCGCGCCGCACCAGCGCGGTACGCAGCCCCGCCTCGGCGGCGGGCCGCACGTCGTACGCCCACCTGTCGCCGACGTGCAGCATCTCCCCCGGCGCGAAGGGCAGCGCCCCGGCCAGCCGCCGGAAGAAGGCCGGGTCCGGCTTGGCCACGCCCCACTCCCCCGAGGCCGCGACCAGCTCCGTCTCCTCGGCGAGCAACCCGCGCAGCACGTCCGCGCCGCGCGCCGTCAGATTGTCCGCGACCCCCACCACCAGCCCGTCGGCCCGGAGCGCCGCGAGCGCGGGCCGGGCGTCGGGGTACAGGTCGGCCTCGGTGTACGTGTCCTCCGGCACGCCCGCCTCGGCGCGGGCCGCCCGCTCCGCCGCCGCGTCGAAGCCGGGCCGGATCGCGGCGCACGCCTCGTCGAAGCCGCCCCCGGCGGCGAGGACGGCACCGAGGACCGCCGAGAAGGTGTGCGGGGAGACGCCCAGCCAGCCGGCCCAGGCCGCGTACCGGCGGGTCTCGTCCACCAGGCACTCACCGACGTCGAGGACCACCGCACGGATCATGGGGTAGAGCGTAGGGGGCCCGTGCGCGGGCGGCCGGGAGCCTCGCCCACGCACCCCGTACGGCGTGGTGGCGGGTACCCGGGCGGCCCGTTCCGCCGTGCGGTGCGGGTCGGGCGACCGCACCCTGGAGGTGGAATGTCCCGCTTGACGAGAGGAAGTCCGCCATGGGCGAGTCCGCGATGGACAAGATGAAGGGCAAGGCCAAGGAGGCCGTCGGCAAGGTCACCGGTGACCGCCGCGCCGAGTCCGAGGGCAAGACGGACCAGGCGAAGGGCGACGCCAAGGACGCCACGGACCAGCTCCGCGAGCGCGCCAAGGGAGTCGGTGACTCCATGAAGCGCGACGACCGCTGACGCCCCTGGCGCACGGACGAGGTGAGGCCGGCCCCCGCTCGGGGACCGGCCTCACCGCTGTGCGGGGGCAGGGGGTCAGCCGGCCGCCTGCGACACCCCGGGGGCGTCGGCGCCCTCACCGGTCACCACCTCGTCCGCGATGCGCTCGTGGTGGCGGATGACCTCGGCCACGATGAAGTTGAGCAGCTTCTCGGCGAAGGCCGGGTCCAGGTGGGCGCTCTCGGCAAGCGCGCGCAGCCGGGCGATCTGCTGGGCCTCGCGGTCCGGGTCGGCGGGGGGCAGCTGGTGCTCGGCCTTGAGGTGGCCGACCTGCTGGGTGCACTTGAACCGCTCGGCGAGCATGTGCACCACGGCGGCGTCGATGTTGTCGATGCTCTCGCGCAGCCGCTGGAGTTCGGCGAGGACAGCCGTGTCGCCCGCGCCGGAGCGGCCCGTTCCGGTGTTGCTGGGGGTCATGGTGGGTCAGCCTACGCGGCCCGCGCCGCCGCCGGAGGGGTGCCCGAGGAGTGGGACGGCGCCTCACCCGTACCGGTCGTGACCAGCGATTGGCGTTGCGGCACCGGCCCGCTGCGGGGATCGTCGCCTTATGGGTGAGACGTACGCGGAACACGGCACGGACCCGGCGAACGCCGCCGCCGAGGAACTCTTCTCGGCGCTGTACGAGGCCGACGAGGACCTGGTGGCCGCGCTGCTCGGCGCCGGGGTGAGTCCCGAGGCCGACGACGGCGGGGGCGGCACGGCGCTGCACAGCGCGGCGGTCGACGGGCGGGCGGCCGTCGTCCGGCTGCTGCTGGCGGCCGGCGCCGACCCGGACCGGCGTACGGCCGAGGGCGAACTGCCGCTCTGCGGCGCCGCCTGCTGGGGCCGCACGGCGGTGGTGCGGGCGCTGCTCGCGGCGGGCGCCGACCCCGGGGGCGCCGACGAGCCGGGGCCCACCGCCCTGGTGTGGGCGGCCCAGGGCGGGCACGCGGGGGCAGCGTCGGCGCTGCTGGAGGCGGGCGCCGAGCCGGTGGCCGAGCGGGGTGATCCGCTGCTGGTGCGGGCGGCGCGGCAGGGCTCGCTGGAGACGGTCCGGGTGCTGCTGGAGCACGGGGCGGACGGCCGGGAGGCGGCGCTGGAGGAGGCGCTGCGGTGGTCGGTGGGGCTGGCGGACCGGCTGCGCGAGGAGCTGGTGGGCGCCGGGGAGGGCGAGGAGGCTGCGGGAGAGGTGGAGGTGGTCGTCCGCGAGGTGCGGCGCGGGTCGACGACGCTGCTGGCGGCGGTGGTCCTGCGCGACGGGGACCCGGGCGAGAGCCAGGAGCGGTTCACCTCGCACGCCGCCGTCGCCACCGTGCTGGAGGAGGAGCTGGGGCGCACCACCTCGTACGAGGAGCTGAGCGCCCGGGCCCTGCGGCGCGGGGAGCCCTGGCACGACGACTGGCGGGAGCCGGTGCGGGTGCTGGGCGCGCGCGGCGACGAGGAGACGTACGCGGCGGCGGCAGCCCGGCTCGGGGAGGCGGCGGACTCCCCGGAGGCGCTCTTCGCGGTGGAGGCGCTGGGGCGGCTCGGCGTCGGGCGGCTGACGCCCCGGGTGGTGCCGCTGCTGCGGGAGCTGGCGCGGGAGGCGGTCGACGCCCAGCTGCTGGCGGCGGTGGTCCGGGGCCTGGGCCATCACGGCGATCCCGGGGCGCTGCCGGAGGTGTACGAGGCGGCCGGCCACTCCTCGGCGGAGGTCCGCGAGGCGGCGGCCCGAGCCCTGTTCGGCCTGGTCCCCGCCGACGACGCGCAGGGCGTCGCGGTACTGGTGGCGCTGTCGGCGGACGCCTGGCCCCGGGTCCGCGAGTGGGCGGTGACCGCGCTGGCCGCCCTGGCCTCGGACACCGAGGAGGTCCGCGAGGCGCTGGCGGCCCGGCTGGCCGACGAGGACCCCGCGACGGTCGCCGAGGCCGCGGCGGGCCTGGTCCGCCGGGGCGCGGGCGCCCGGGCCGAGGAGGCGCTGGGCCTGCTCCTGACGACGGAGCCGGAGGGTTCTCCGGTACGGGAGAAGGCGCTGGAGACGGTGGAGCAGCTCACCGACCCGGCGGTGCGGCGACGGCTGGAGGGGGTCCTGCCGCTGGGGTGACGGGCCTGCGGACACGGTCTCCCGGCGCCGGGTCCGTGCCGCGGAACGCCGACGCCGCCCGGGCCAGGAGCCCGGGCGGCGTCGGCGTCACTCCCCTGCTTACGTCAGGCCGCCGCCCCGGAGCCGCGGCCGCCGCCACGGGCGCGGCGCGGCGCGCCGCCGGTGCCCCGGGCGGGCGGCGCGCCCGGCCGGAGCCGCCGCCCCCGCGTCCCGCCGCGCCACGGCCGGTGCCGCCGGTACGGGCGCCACCGCCGGTACGGGCCGTGCCCGCGCCGGCCGCGGCGCGAGAGCCGGTGCCGGGCTGGGTGGCGGTGCGGCCGGTGGCGGTGGCGGTGGCCGACGGGCGGCCGCCGCCGGAGCGGCCGCGGCGGGAGCGGCCGCCGGACTTGGCCTTGGGCGGGGTGGGCTGCTGCGGGATCTCGACCGTGACGGGCACGCCGGAGGGCTCGCGGGCGCCGGTGAGGCGGGCGAGTTCCTCGTCGCTGGACTTGACCCGGGCGGTCTGCGGCGTGATGCGGGCCGCCGACATCAGGCGGGTCATCTCGCGCTTCTCCTCGGGGAGGACGAGCGTGACGACGCTGCCGGACTCGCCCGCGCGGGCGGTTCGGCCGCCGCGGTGCAGGTAGTCCTTGTGGTCGGTGGGCGGGTCGACGTTGACGACCAGGTCGAGGTCGTCGACGTGGATGCCGCGGGCCGCCACGTTGGTCGCGACCAGGGCGGTGACCTGGCCGTTCTTGAACTGCTCCAGGGTGCGGTTGCGCTGCGGCTGGGAGCGGCCGCCGTGCAGCGCCGAGGCGCGGACGCCGTTGGCGAGGAGCCGCTTGGCGAACCGGTCGGCGGAGCGCTTGGTGTCCACGAACATGATCACGCGGCCGTCGCGGGCGGCGATGCGCAGGGCGACCGCCTTCTTGTCGGTGTCGTCGGCGACGTAGAGCACGTGGTGCTCCATGGTCGTGACGGCGCCCGCCGAGGGGTCGACGGAGTGCACCACCGGGTCGGAGAGGTAGCCGCGCACCAGCCGGTCGATGTTGCGGTCCAGGGTGGCGGAGAAGAGCATCCGCTGCCCGTCGGGGGCGGTGCGGTCCAGCAGGGCGGTGACCTGCGGCATGAAGCCCATGTCGGTCATCTGGTCGGCCTCGTCGAGGACGCTGACCGCCACCTGGTCGAGGCGGCAGTCGCCCCGGTCCAGGAGGTCCTTGAGCCGCCCCGGCGTGGCGACGACGACCTCGGTGCCCCGGCGCAGCGCATTGGCCTGCTTGTTCAGCGAGAGCCCGCCGACGACGGTGGCCATGCGCAGCCCGAGGGCCTTGGCGTACGGCGTGAGGGCGTCGGTGACCTGCTGGGCCAGTTCGCGGGTCGGGACGAGGACCAGGGCGAGCGGCGCCCCGGCCTCGGCGCGGCGTCCGGCGGTGCGGGCCAGCAGGGCGAGGCCGAAGGCGAGGGTCTTGCCGGAGCCGGTGCGGCCCCGGCCGAGGATGTCGCGGCCGGCCAGCGAGTTGGGGAGCGTCGCGGCCTGGATGGGGAACGGCTCGGCCATGCCCTCGGCGGCCAGCGCGGCGAGCAGCGGCTCGGGCAGGTCCAGCTCGGCGAAGGCGGCGACGGCCGGCAGGGCCGGGGTGCGCGTCTCGGGGAGGGCGAAGTCGCCGCCCTGCGGGGCGGCGGGGGTGCGGGAGGTGGTGGGGCGCCCGGTCCGTCGGCCCCCTCGGGAGCGTCCGGGGCGGCTGCCGCCGGAGTCCTGGCCGGGTCGGCGGCCGGTGCGGGCCTGGGGGTTCCCCTGGGCCGCGCGGTTCCCCGCTGCCTGGCGGTCGGGGCGTTCGGATCGAGTCATGGGGCGGTCTCTGCCTTCCTGGGGACAGCACAAACCGGGGCCCGCACCGAGCGTGGTGCGGGCCCCGGTCAGGAGGTACGCGTCGGGGCTGGAATCAGCCGGCGACGATGTTCTCCGCCTGCAGGCCCTTCTGGCCCTGCGTGACGTCGAAGGTGACCTTCTGGCCTTCCAGGAGCTCACGGAAGCCCCGGCCGGCGATGTTGGAGTAGTGGGCGAAGACGTCGGGGCCGCCGCCGTCCTGCTCGATGAAGCCGAAGCCCTTTTCGGCGTTGAACCACTTCACGGTTCCGGTGGCCATATGCACTCCCTGGGGTGTTGAGGGGCCGGTATTCCTTCCGCGGGTCCGCGGGAAGAAGTGTCACAAAAGAGCCCCACACCGGAGAGCCGGCAAGGCCGGAGGGCCGGGAAACAATAATGCGCCTGAGCGAGTTCTCGTCAGGCGCACATAAAGATCATGGGTACCACAACTGCAACGTCCCCCAGCCTAACACGGTCACCCCTGCTCGCGGAGGAGCGCCGGGCGCGGGTACGGGAGGCGGCGGGGCGGCCCGGGAGCGGGGTGCGTACCGGATCGGTCAAGATCACCCGGGGCGGCCGGAGGGGCGGGTGAAGGTCCGTACGCTTGGGCGAATGAAGCGTGTTGGTTGTGTGTTGCTGGCCCTCGCCCCGCTGGCGACGGCGGCCGTCTTCCTCCTCGGTCCGGACCCCGAGGCGGACCGGATACCCGGCGAGTCGGGCCCCTCGTCCTCGGCCGCCGCGGACGGTGCGGCCAGGACCGGCCGGGACGGCGGCCCGGACGACGCCGACCGGGAGACGGAGGAGCGCATCGCGAAGATGCCCGCCGGTCTCGCCGCGCCGGAGAAGAAGGAGCTGGCGCTCCAGCTGGCGGCGAGCGCCGACAACTCGACGCTGAAGTGGCGCACCCTCTACGGCTACATCGAGGACCTGGAGGACGGGCGCGGCTACACGGCCGGCATCGCCGGTTTCTGCACCGGCACCCACGACCTGCTGGGCCTGGTCGAGCGGTACAGCAAGGCCCACCCGGACAACGGCCTGGCCGCGTACCTGCCGGCGCTGCGCGAGGTGGACGGCTCGGACTCCCTGGAGGGGCTGGAGGGCTTCCCCGAGGCGTGGGAGGCGGAGGCGGAGGTCCCGGCGTTCCGCGAGGCGCAGGAGCGGGAGCGGGACGAGCGGTACTTCGACCCGGCGGTGCGGATGGCGAAGATCGACGGCCTGGGCACGCTCGGCCAGTTCGTCTACTACGACGCGATGCTGCTGCACGGCCCCGGCAAGGGCGCCGACAGCTTCTACGGCATCCGCGCGGCCGCGCTGGAGAAGGCGGAGACGAAGGCGGCGGGCGGCGACGAACGGACGTACCTGGAGGCGTTCCTCGACGCGCGGCGGGCGGTGATCCGGGAGGGGAAGCGGTTCCAGCGGGACACCTCGCGTGTCGACTCCGCGCAGCGGGTCTTCCTGCGGAACGGCAACCTCTCCCTGTCGACGCCGCTGACCTGGGAGATCTACGGGGAGCGCTTCCACCTTCCCGGGTGAGGGAAAAGCGCGGCGCCCGCCAGGTGTCCGGTCGGGGACGGGCGGGCGCCGCGTTCAGATCCGTACGCCTTTGTACGGAACAGGTGGGGGCACCGCGAGGGGTGCCTGGGGGAGGCTATCCGGCCCCCGTCGCCGCCGTGGCGGCGGGGGCCGGTCGCGCTCAGACGGTCAGCGACCGGTCGGTCGGGCGGATCGGGGCGTGCAGGGAGCTGGCGCCGGTGAGGAAGCGGTCCACGCCGCGGGCGGCGGAGCGGCCCTCGGCGATGGCCCAGACGATCAGCGACTGGCCGCGGCCGGCGTCGCCGGCGACGAAGACGCCGGGGACGTTGGTCTCGTAGTGGTCGTCCCGGGCGATGTTGCCGCGGGCGTCCAGCTCCAGGCCGAACTGGGAGACGAGGCCGTTCTCCTGGTCGGTGCCGGTGAAGCCCATGGCGAGGGTGACCAGCTGGGCCGGGATCTTCCGCTCGGTGCCGGGCTTCTGCTCGAGCTTGCCGTCCTTGAACTCGACCTCGGCGAGGTGGAGCCACTGGACGTTGCCCTCCTCGTCGCCCTCGAAGTGGGTGGTGGAGACGGAGTAGACCCGCTCGCCGCCCTCCTCGTGGGCCGAGGTGACCTTGTAGAGCATGGGGAAGGTCGGCCAGGGCTGGTTCGCGTTCCGCTCCTCGCCCGGGCGGGGCATGATCTCCAGCTGGGTGACGGAGGCCGCGCCCTGGCGGTGGGCGGTGCCCACGCAGTCGGCGCCGGTGTCGCCGCCGCCGATGACGACGACGTGCTTGCCCTCGGCGGTGATCGGCGGGGTGACGTAGTCGCCCTCCTGCACCTTGTTGGAGAGCGGCAGGTACTCCATCGCCTGGTGGATGCCGTTCAGCTCGCGGCCGGGGACGGGCAGGTCGCGGGCGGTGGTGGCACCGGCGGCGACGACCACCGCGTCGTAGCGGCGGCGCAGGGCGTCGGCGGGCAGGTCGCGGCCGATCTCCACGCCGGTGCGGAACTTGGTGCCCTCCGCGCGCATCTGCTCTATGCGGCGGTTGATGTGCCGCTTCTCCATCTTGAACTCGGGGATGCCGTACCGCAGGAGTCCGCCGACGCGGTCGGCGCGCTCGTAGACGGCGACGGTGTGCCCGGCGCGGGTGAGCTGCTGGGCGGCGGCGAGTCCGGCCGGGCCGGAGCCGATCACGGCGACGGTCTTGCCGGAGAGCCGCTCGGGGGCCTGCGGGAGGACGTTGCCGGTCTCCCACGCCTTGTCGATGATCGAGACTTCGACGTTCTTGATGGTGACGGCCGGCTGGTTGATGCCGAGCACGCACGCCGACTCGCAGGGGGCGGGGCAGAGGCGGCCGGTGAACTCCGGGAAGTTGTTGGTCGCGTGCAGCCGCTCGCCGGCGGCCTGCCAGTCCTCGCGGTAGGCGTAGTCGTTCCACTCGGGGATGAGGTTCCCGAGCGGGCAGCCGTTGTGGCAGAACGGGATGCCGCAGTCCATGCACCTCGACGCCTGCTTGGAGATGATCGGCAGCAGGGAGCCGGGGACGTAGACCTCCTTGAAGTCGCGGACCCGCTCCTCGACGGGACGGGACTGAGCGACCTCGCGGCCGGTGGTGAGAAAGCCCTTCGGGTCAGCCATGGGTCGCCGCCTCCATCATCTTCTCGGTGGTCTCGGTCTCGGTCAGACCGGCCAGCTCGGCGGCGTCCTTGGCGGCGAGCACTGCCTTGTACGTGGTCGGGATGATCTTGCTGAAGCGGGCCAGCGCGTTCTCCCAGTCGGCGAGGAGCTTCCCGGCGACGGTGGAGCCGGTCTCCTCCTGGTGGCGGCGCACCACGTCGTGCAGCCACCGGCGGTCGGTGTCGTCCAGCCCCTCGACGGCCGCGGCGTTGCCCGCGTTGACCCGGTCGGGGTCGAGGTCGATGACGTAGGCGATGCCGCCGGACATGCCGGCCGCGAAGTTGCGGCCGGTCTCGCCGAGGACCACGGCGTGGCCGCCGGTCATGTACTCGCAGCCGTGGTCGCCGACGCCCTCGGAGACGACGGTGGCACCGGAGTTGCGGACGCAGAACCGCTCGCCGGTCCGGCCGCGCAGGTAGATCTCGCCGCCGGTGGCTCCGTAGCCGATGGTGTTGCCGGCGATGGTCGAGTACTCGGCGAGGTGGTCGGCGGCGCGGTCGGGGCGGACCACGATGCGGCCGCCGGAGAGGCCCTTGCCGACGTAGTCGTTGGCGTCGCCCTCCAGGCGCAGGGTGACGCCGCGCGGGACGAAGGCGCCGAAGGACTGGCCGGCGGAGCCGGTGAAGGTGAGGTCGATGGTGTCGTCGGGCAGCCCCGCGCCGCCGAACTTCTTCGTCACCTCGTGGCCGAGCATGGTGCCGACGGTGCGGTTGATGTTGCGGATGGCGACCTGAGCGCGGACCGGCCGGGCGTCCTCGGCGGTGTGTGCGGACAGGGCGTCGGCGGCGAGCTTGATCAGCTCGTTGTCGAGCGCCTTCTCCAGGCCGTGGTCCTGGGTGGTGATCTGGTGCCGGACGGCGCCGTCGGGCAGGTCGGGGACGTGGAAGAGCGGCTCCAGGTCGAGCCCCTCGGCCTTCCAGTGGGCGACGGCCCGCTCGGTGTCGAGGAGTTCGGCGTGGCCGACGGCCTCCTCGACGGAGCGGAAGCCCAGCTCGGCGAGAAGTTCGCGGACTTCTTCGGCGATGAACTCGAAGAAGTTGACGATGAACTCGGCCTTGCCGGAGAACCGCTCGCGCAGCACCGGGTTCTGGGTGGCGATGCCGACCGGGCAGGTGTCCAGGTGGCAGACGCGCATCATGACGCAGCCGGAGACGACCAGCGGCGCGGTGGCGAAGCCGAACTCCTCGGCGCCCAGCAGGGCGGCGACGACCACGTCGCGGCCGGTCTTGAGCTGGCCGTCGGTCTGCACGACGATGCGGTCGCGCAGCCCGTTGAGGAGCAGCGTCTGCTGGGTCTCGGCGAGCCCCAGCTCCCAGGGGCCGCCCGCGTGCTTGAGGGAGGTCAGCGGGGAGGCGCCGGTGCCGCCGTCGTGGCCGGAGACCAGGACGACGTCGGCGTGGGCCTTGGAGACCCCGGCGGCGACGGTGCCGACGCCGACCTCGGAGACCAGCTTCACGTGGATGCGGGCCTGCGGGTTGGCGTTCTTCAGGTCGTGGATCAGCTGGGCGAGATCCTCGATGGAGTAGATGTCGTGGTGCGGGGGCGGCGAGATGAGGCCGACGCCGGGCGTGGAGTGCCGGGTCCTGGCGACCCACGGGTAGACCTTGTGGCCGGGGAGCTGGCCGCCCTCGCCGGGCTTGGCGCCCTGGGCCATCTTGATCTGGATGTCGTCGGCGTTGACCAGGTACTCGCTGGTGACGCCGAAGCGGCCGGAGGCGACCTGCTTGATGGCGGAGCGGCGGGCCGGGTCGTAGAGCCGCTCGGCGTCCTCGCCGCCCTCACCGGTGTTGGACTTGCCGCCCAGCTGGTTCATGGCGATGGCGAGGGTCTCGTGCGCCTCCTGGGAGATGGAGCCGTACGACATGGCGCCGGTGGAGAAGCGCTTGACGATCTCGGAGACCGGCTCGACCTCCTCGACGGGGACCGAGGGACGGTCGCTCTTGATACCGAAGAGGCCGCGGAGCGTCATGAGCCGCTCGGACTGCTCGTTCACCCGGCCGGTGTACTGCTTGAAGATGTCGTAGCGCCGGTTGCGGGTGGCGTGCTGGAGGCGGAAGACGGTGTCCGGGTCGAAGAGGTGCGGCTCGCCCTCGCGGCGCCACTGGTACTCGCCGCCGATCTCCAGCGCGCGGTGGGCGCGGGCGATGCCGGTGGCGGGGTACGCCTTGGCGTGGCGGGCGGCGACCTCGCGGGCGACGACGTCGATGCCGACGCCGCCGATCTTGGAGGTGGTGCCGGAGAAGTAGGTGCGGACGAAGTCGTCCTTCAGGCCGACCGCTTCGAAGACCTGGGCGCCGCGGTAGGAGGCGACGGTGGAGATGCCCATCTTCGACATGACCTTCAGCACGCCCTTGCCGAGGGCGTGGATGAGGTTGCGGATGGCGGTTTCGGCCTCGATGCCGGGCAGGAAGGTGCCGGCCCGGACGAGGTCCTCGACGGACTCCATGGCGAGGTAGGGGTTGACCGCGGCGGCGCCGTAGCCGATGAGCAGCGCGACGTGGTGGACCTCGCGGACGTCTCCGGCCTCGACGAGCAGCCCGACCTGGGTGCGCTGCTTGGTGCCGATGAGGTGGTGGTGGACGGCGGCGGTGAGCAGCAGCGAGGGGATCGGCGCGTGCTCGGCGTCGGAGTGCCGGTCGGAGAGGACGATGAGGCGGGCGCCGGCCTCGATGGCGGCGTCGGCCTCGGCGCGGATCTCCTCGATGCGCTCGGCGAGGGCCTCGCCGCCGCCGGAGACGCGGTAGAGCCCGGAGAGGGTGACGGCCTTCATGCCGGGCATGTCGCCGTCGGCGTTGATGTGGACGAGCTTGGCCAGCTCGTCGTTGTCGATGACCGGGAACGGCAGGGTGACGGAGCGGCAGGAGGCCGCGGTGGGCTCCAGCAGGTTGCCCTGCGGGCCGAGCGTCGAGTACAGCGAGGTGACCAGCTCTTCGCGGATGGCGTCCAGCGGCGGGTTGGTGACCTGCGCGAACAGCTGGGTGAAGTAGTCGAAGAGGAGCCGGGGGCGCTTGGAGAGCGCGGCGATGGGCGTGTCGGTGCCCATGGAGCCGATCGGCTCGGCGCCGACCTTGGCCATCGGGGCGAGGATGACGCGCAGCTCCTCCTCGGTGTACCCGAAGGTCTGCTGGCGGCGGGTGACCGAGGCGTGGGTGTGGACGATGTGCTCGCGCTCGGGCAGGTCGTGCAGCTCGATGGTGCCGGTCTCGAGCCACTCCTCGTAGGGCTGCTCGGTGGCGAGCGTGCCCTTGATCTCGTCGTCCTCGATGATGCGGTGCTCGGCGGTGTCGACGAGGAACATGCGGCCGGGCTGGAGGCGGCCCTTGCGGACGACCTTGGCGGGGTCGATGTCGAGGACGCCGACCTCGGAGCCGAGGACGACGAGGCCGTCGTCGGTGACCCAGTAGCGGCCGGGGCGCAGGCCGTTGCGGTCGAGGACCGCGCCGACCTGGGTGCCGTCGGTGAAGGTGACGCAGGCCGGGCCGTCCCAGGGTTCCATCATCGCCGCGTGGTACTGGTAGAACGCCCGCCGGGAGGCGTCCATGGAGGCGTGGTTCTCCCAGGCCTCGGGGATCATCATGAGCACGCTGTGCGGGAGCGAGCGGCCGCCGAGGTGGAGGAGTTCGAGGACCTCGTCGAAGGAGGCGGAGTCGGAGGCGTCCGGGGTGCAGACCGGGAAGATCCGCGAGAGGTCCTTGTCGCCGCCGCCGAAGAGCTCGGAGGCGAGCTGGGACTCGCGGGCGCGCATCCAGTTGCGGTTGCCCTTGACCGTGTTGATCTCGCCGTTGTGGGCGACGAAGCGGTACGGGTGGGCGAGCGGCCAGCTCGGGAAGGTGTTGGTGGAGAACCGCGAGTGGACCAGGGCGATGGCGCTGGCGAAGCGGCGGTCGGAGAGGTCCGGGAAGAACGGCTCCAGCTGGCCGGTGGTCAGCATGCCCTTGTAGACGAGGGTCCGCGAGGAGAGCGAGGGGAAGTAGACGCCGGCCTCGCGCTCGGCGCGCTTGCGCAGCACGAAGGCGAGGCGGTCCAGCGCGATGCCGGTGGCGTTCTCGGCGGCGACGAAGAGCTGCCGGAAGGCGGGCATGGTGGCGCGGGCGGTGGCGCCGAGCAGGGCGGGGGCGACGGGGACCTCGCGCCAGCCGAGGACGGTCAGGCCCTCCTCGGCGGCGAGGGCGTCGATGCGGGCCGCGGCCTCGTCGGTGCCGGCCTCGGGGAGAAAGGCGATGCCGACGGCGTAGGCGCCGGCCTCGGGCAGCTCGAAGCCGGCGGTCTCGCGGAGGAAGGCGTCGGGGACCTGGGTGAGGATGCCCGCGCCGTCGCCGGAGTCGGGCTCGGAGCCGGTGGCGCCGCGGTGTTCCAGGTTCCGCAGAACGGTGAGTGCCTGGTCGACCAGCGTGTGGCTCGGCTCACCGGTGAGCGTGGCCACGAAGCCGACGCCGCAGGCGTCGTGCTCGTTGCGCGGGTCGTAGAGGCCCTGCGGGGCAGGGCGAGCGTCCATGTGGGACCAGGCGGACTCGGTGGTGGCCGAGTTCACGGAAGCCTGGGACGGCTGGCGCGGCGTACGCATCGGCTCTCCCGTCGTCGTCAGTGGCATATGCAAGGTGCCGAGGGACGACGTTGGCCCTCTGCGAAATTTCCAGCAAGTTACATGATGAAGCGCATCTCGTTAAACGGATAACACGTTCCAGCATGCGGACGCCGGGGGGGGCGGGCGTCCGGGGAGGGACCTGCGCGGCGGTACGACGCCTCGGTCCGGCTGCGAGGGGCTTCGTTGCCCGCGGCGCGTACGGCTCATGCCCCGTCGTCAAACAATTGAAACCGCCGAGTAACGAAATATTATGCGGCCCCCTGTATAGCCATCATCCTAGGCTCGCGCCGAATAGGCCGCCAAGGAGGTACGTCACACCGGCGGCGGCAGCCCCCAGGGCCAGCTGGCGCAAGCCGCTGAACCACCAGCTGCGCGCCGTCACCCGGGCCACCAGCGCCCCGCAGCCGAACAGCCCGGCCAGCGCGAGGGCCACCGACGGCCACAGCGCGTGCGCGCCCAGCAGGTAGGGCAGGACCGGCAGCAGGGCGCCGACCGCGAACGCCCCGAACGAGGAGACGGCGGCCACCGTCGGCGAGGGCAGGTCGCCCGGGTCGACGCCCAGCTCCTCGCGGGCGTGTATCTCCAGCGCCTGCTCCGGGTCGGCCGACAGCTGCCGCGCCACCTCCCGGGCGAGCTTCGGCTCGACGCCGCGCGAGACGTACAGCTCGGCCAGTTCCGCCTCCTCGTCGCGGGGGTGTTTGCGCAGCTCACGGCGTTCCACCGCGACCTCCGCCTCGACCAGCTCCCGCTGGGAGGCGACCGAGGTGTACTCCCCCGCGGCCATCGAGAAGGCGCCCGCCGCGAGCCCCGCGAGGCCGGTCAGCACGATCGTCTGCTGCGCCACCGAGCCGCCCGCGACCCCCGTGATCAGCGCGAGGTTCGAGACCAGGCCGTCCATCGCGCCGAACACCGCGGGACGCAGCCAGCCGCCGTTGACGTCGCGGTGGGTGTGGTTGTCCCGGTGCGCCCCGTGGAGCGGTGCCTCGTTGTCGATGAACGCCACTGCCGTGAGCCCCTCTCTCGCCGGCCGGACGCGCTGTTCGCGACCCGGCCCTCACGGGTGCGAAAGTACGCCCGAAAACCGGCCGCTGCCAGCAAGGAAGGCCGTACTTACCTGCGCTTTCGCACGCTCGGCGAGCAGCCGGTGACCGGCCGTACGCACCCCTGGGAGGGTGTCGAAGGAGTGACAAAACGCCCTGTGGCGCGGCAGCCGGACCGTCCGCGTGGCAGAGATCGCCCGAAGGCCACGAAGCCCGCGTTCCGCGCGCGCCCGCTCCCCGAGTCCGCGCGGCCCGTCCGAGAGAGGCCCGCGATGGCACCGACCCGCCCGACCCTCCCGCTCCCCGCCGCCCTGCGCGAACGCGGCCGGGGCGCCCTGCTCGGCCTCGCCGTCGGCGACGCGCTGGGCGCCCCCGCCGAGAACCTCAAGCCCTCCGAGATCCGCCGCCGCTGGGGCCGCATCACCGGGTACGTCGCCGAGCACCCGGCCGGGACCGACGACACCGAGTACGCGATCTTCTCCGGGCTGCTGCTGGCCCGGTACGGGTCGGGGCTGACGACCGCCCGGGTGGAGGCGGCCTGGCACCGGTGGATCGCCGACCTGGACGAGGGCCCGTTCCGGGGCGCCGGGTTCAGCGAGCGCGGCACGCTGGAGAACCTGCGGCGTGGCCTGACCGCCCCGATCACCGCTCAGCACCGGCACGCCTGGAGCGACGGACTGGCGATGCGCGCGGCCCCGTTCGGCGTCTTCGCGGCGGGGAGCCCCGAGGAGGCGGCCCGGCTGGTCGCGGTCGACGGCACCGTCAGCCACGACGGGGAGGGCATCTACGGCGGCCAGGCCGTCGCCGCCGGGGTCGCCGCGGCGATGGGCGGCGCGCACACCGACGGGGTGGTCGCCGCCGCCCTCTCGGTGATCCCCGCCGACTCCTGGACCGCCCGCTCGCTCAGGCGGGCGGTGGCCGCGGCCGACCGGGGCGAGAAGGCGGTCCGCTCCGCGGTCGTCATCGGCGGCTACCCGTGGACCGACCTCGCCCCCGAGGCGGTCGGCCTCGCCTTCGGGGCGCTGGCCGCCGCCCGCGGGGTCTTCCCGGCCGCCGTACTGACCGCCGTCAACATGGGCCGCGACGCCGACACCACCGCCGCCGTCGCGGGTGCCCTCGCCGGGGCGCTGGGCGGGGAGGGCGCGGTACCCGCCGAGTGGGCGGCGCGCATCGGTCCGGTGCGCGGCTCCTGCCTGCCCTCCATGGCGGGCCTGCACGTCCTGGACGTCGCCGGCCTGCTCACCCCGGACCCGGAGGAACCGGCCCGCCACTCCCCCGCCGGGTACTGCCCCGACCTGCCCGGGGAGACCCCGTCCGATCGGGCCGGCCTGGCGCTGCGACGGCTCGGCGCGAGCGGGCCGCCGGAGTGCGCCGTGGCCGTCCCCGCCGCCCCCGCCGCCGCCTCCGGCCTCGATGCCGCCGGAGCCCGCCGGTGAGCCCGCTGGAGGGGCCCGCCCCCGTCTCCGGGGAGCCCGTGATGACCACCGCCGTCGCCTCGGCGTCCCCGCTCCCCGCCGCCCCGAACCTGGCCGCCCGCGCCGAGGCGATGCTGCTGGGGCTGGCGGCCGGGGACGCGGCGGGGTGGCCCGCCGCCCGGCACCGGGCGGCCCGGATGCCGCGCTGGACCCGGCGGCTCACCCGGGAGCTGGACACCTTCGCGGAGGAGAACGCGACCACCACCCTGCCGGTGCCGATCGCCCTCAACCAGCCGCCCGAACCGCTCCGGCTCGGCCCCTCCGACGACGCCGAATGGGCCGCGTTCACCGCGCTGACCCTGGTGGCCGGGCGGGGGGCGCCCGGCGGGGTGCGGGCCGCCGTCGACGCCGCCTGGCGCCGGCTCGCCGCAGAGGTGGCCGAGGCGTCCGCCGACGCCCCCGAGGTCGAGTCGGCGGTGCTGCCGCTGCGGGCCCGCATCTCGGTCCGCGCCGGGCTCGGCAACCTCGCGGCGGGGCTCGGTCCGCCCGCCACCGGCCACGACAACCCGCACTACTTCGACGACGCCGCCTGTGTGCGGGCCTGTGTCCTCGCCCTGGCCCATCCGGGTGATCCGGCGGCCGCCGCCGGCCTCGCGGAGCTCGACGCCCGCTACACCCAGGACGGCGACGGGGTGCACGGCGCGCGGGCGATGGCGGCGGCACTGGCGGGCGCCCTCGCCGGAGCCGGGCCCGGGGAAGCGGTCCGGCTCGCCCTCGCCCAGCTGCCCGCCGCCACCGAGATCGGCCGCAACGCCCGCCAGGCCCTGCACCTCGCCGAGCGGGCCCGGGACGACGGTGGCGCCTTCGGCCTCGTCCCGCTGCTGGAGCACCGGATCGTCGACCACGTCTACAGCTACGGCATCGCCGCCGCCGAGACGGTGCCGGTGGCGCTCGCCCTCGCGGTGGCGGCCGGCGGCTCGCCCGCCGGGGCGGTCCCGGCAGCGGCCTGCCTCTCCCGGGTGGCCGACTCGGCGCCCGCCCTGACCGGCGCGCTGACCGGGGCGCTCGCGGGCCCGGCGGCCGTGCCGGAGAGCTGGCGGCAGGCGTGCCGGACGCTGTCGGGGTGCGCGCTGCCGTGGCTGGCCGGCACCGATCTGGTGGAACTCGCCGGGCGGCTCGTGCCGGGGGACGGGGGCACCCCGGGGGGATGATTCGGGCATGACGCTCACATCGACCCTGGACGACCGGATCACGGGCAGCCTCCTCGGCGCGGCCGTCGGCGACGCGCTGGGCGGCCCCGTCGAAGGCTGGACGCCCGAGCAGATCAGCCAGCGGTACGGCGGCCGGGTCCACGGCATCGTCGGCCCCTGGCACGAGGAGTGGCGCACCGCCCGGCCCATCGCGCCATACCACAAGGGCGACGGGCACGTCACCGACGACACCTTGATGACCCGTCTGCTGATCGAGGTCTACGAGGAGGTCCGCGACCACCTCGACGCGTATGCCGTCGCCGCGCACCTGGTGCCGCGGATGATCGGCGAACCCCGGTGGATTCCGGAGCTGGAGGCGGAGGCGCTGCCGCTCCAGCGGGTCTTCCTCGCCGAGAAGTGGCTGGTGGCCCGGGTGCACTACGGGCACGTCGACCCGCGCGAGGCGGGCGCGGGCAACATCGTCAACTGCGGGGCGGCGATGTACATGGCGCCGGTCGGGCTGGTCAACGCCGCCCGCCCGGAGGCCGCGTACGCCGAGGCGCTGGAGGTGGCGGCGCCGCACCAGTCCTCGTACGGGCGGGAGGCGGCCGGGGTCTTCGCGGCGGCGGTGGCGGCGGCCTGCGCGCCCGGCGCCACCGTCACCTCGGTGGTCGACACCTGCCTGGCGCTGGCCAAGGACGGCACCCGGGCCGCGATCGAGGCGGTCTGCGAGGTGGCCGCCGCGCACCGGGACTTCGAGACGGCGCTCGCGCCGCTGCGGCGGGCGGTCGCCCCCTTCGACACGGTCGGCCCCGACTACCGCGCCCCTTCGCTCGGCGCGCGGCGCCCCTCCCGGCTGCACGCCATCGAGGAACTGCCCGTCGCGCTCGGCATGCTGGTGGTGGGGGAGGGCGACTACCGGCGCACCGTGCTGGGCTCGGTCAACTACGGGCGGGACTGCGACTCGATCGCCACCATGGGCGGCGCCGTGGCGGGCGCCCTCGGCGGGGCGGCGGCGGTGCCCGGGGAGTGGGCCAAACGGGTCGCCGAGGCGAGCCGGCTCGACCTGCACGGCCCGGCGGCGCGCCTGGCCGAGGTGGCGCGGGAGGTCTTCGCCCGGGACCAGGCCAGGAACCGGGCGCAGGCGGAGGCGTTCGCGGCGCTGGCCGGCGAGGGCCTCGCGGACGGCGGGCCGGAGGCGTGAGCGGGCCGCTGCGGGTCACCTGGACGCAGCCGGAGGACCTGATCGGGCACGAGCTGCGCCAGTGCGACGAGGAGGGCCGCGACACCACCGAGGCGCGGGCCCGCTGGGTGGCGGCGGGCGGGCCCGAGGTGCCCGAGCGGGGCGGCGCCTCCCCGGTGCCGGCCTCGCCGAGGCTGCGGGCGCTCGCCGGTGAACTCCTCGACCAGCTCGACGCGTTGCCCCGCTCGACCGAGACGCGCGAGCCGACCGCCTTCCCCGCGATCCGCGCCGCCTGCCCGCTGTGGCCCGGCGCCTGGGGCCCCGAGCGCGTCGCACCCGGCCTCGGCGACCGGCTGCACGCGGCGTGGCTCGGGCGGGCGGCGGGGTGCCTGCTCGGCAAGCCGGTGGAGAAGCTGGAGCTGTCCGCGATCCGGGCACTGGCCCGGGCCACCGGGAACTGGCCGCTCGCCGGGTACTTCACCGCGCGCGGGCTGCCGCCGGAACTGGCCCGCGCCCACCCGTGGAACCGGCGCAGCGCCGCCACCTCGCTGGCCGAGAACATCGACGGGATGCCGCCCGACGACGACCTGGACCACGCCCTGCTGGCCCTGGTCCTGATCCGGCGCCACGGGCGGGAGTTCACCACCGGAGACCTGGCGCGGCTCTGGCTGGACGAACTGCCCGCCGGGCGGACCTTCACCGCCGAGCGGGTCGCGTACCGCAACCTGCTGTCCGGGGTGGAGCCACCCGACACCGCGCGGCGGCGCAACCCGTTCCGCGAGTGGGTCGGCGCGCAGATCCGGGCCGACGTGCACGGCTGGACCCGGCCGGGCGATCCGGCGGGCGCGGCCGAGCAGGCGCACCGGGACGCGGTCCTCACCCACACCGGCAACGGCGTCTACGGGGCGATGTTCGCGGCGGCGGTGATCGCCGAGGCGGCGGGCGGCCGCAGCGACGTGCACGGCTGCCTCGACGCGGGGCTCGGCGTGGTCCCGCCGGAGTCGCGGCTGGCCCGCGCGGTCCGGCGCGGCCGTGAACTGGCCTCGGCGGAGCGCGACTTCGAGGTGGTGGTGGACCGGCTGCACGAGGAGTACGGGGCGTACCACTGGGTGCACGTGGTGCCGAACGCGGCGCTGGTCGCGGCGGCGCTGACCCATTCCGGCGGCGCCTTCGCCGGGGCGGTGACCCGGGCGGTCTCCGGCGGCTGGGACACCGACTCCAACGGCGCCACCGCCGGTTCGGTGGCCGGGCTGCTCGCCGGGCACCCGGACGCGCTGGGCGAGCGGTGGACCACGCCCCTGAAGAACCGGCTCAGCACGGCCGTCGCCGGATTCGACGGCGTCGGCTTCGACACCCTCGCGGCACTCACCCTCCAGGAGGCCAGGACCGTATGACCCACATCGTGGTGTTCGGCAGTGTGCAGAGGGAACTGGTCACCCACGCGGAGCAGGCGCCCGGCCCCGGACAGGCCGTGTCCGGGCGGGAGTTCCACGCCGTGCCCGGCGGCAGCGGCGGACGCCAGGCGGTGGCGGCGGTCCGCGCGGGAGCGGTGGTCTCGGTGGCGGGGGCCGTGGGCACCGACGCGTACGGGGAGCAGCTGCGGGCCGGGCTGGTGCGGGAGGGCGTCGACGTGGATCTGCTGCGGACGGTGCCGGGTCCCAGCGGTACCGCGCAGGTCACCGTGGACGCCTCGGGCTCCCCCACGGTGGTGGCGGTGCCGGGCGCCAACGCGGCGCTGACCGTGGCGACCCCGGGCGACGTGGCGCTGATCGGCACCGGGGACGCGCTGCTCCTCTCGTCCGGGACGCCGATGTCCGGGGTGACGAGTGCGGCGCTGGCCGCCCGCGAACGCGGGGTGCGGACCGTGCTGGCACCGTCCCAGGCGGGCCCCCTGCCGGACGAACTGCTGGCGGCGACCGGCCTGTTGGTGGTGGACGAGGACGGAGCGGCGGCGCTGACCGGACGGCACGAGCCCTACCGGTCGGTGCGGGCGCTGCTGGAGCTGGTCCCCGAGGCGGTGGTGACGCTGGGGGCGGCGGGGTGTCTGTGGGCGGCGCGCGGCGGGGAGCCGATGGTGGTCCCGGCGCCTCAGGCGGCGGCGGTGGAGAGGACGGGCGCCGGGGACGCCTTCGCGGGCGCGCTCGCGGTGGCGCTCTGCGAGGGGAGGCCCACGGCACGGGCGCTGGAGTGGGCGTCGGCGGCGGCCACGCTGTCGGTGGCCCGGCCGGGCCCGGCCGCCTCGCTGCCGTACCGCTCCGAGATCGACGCGGCCTGCCCGGCGGTGGCCTCGTGACGGCGGCGCCGGGGTGCGGGGAGCGGCCGGCGGGCACGGCGCACGGCCCGCTGACCGGCCTGCGGGTGCTGGACCTGGCCACGCTCTTCGCCGGTCCGCTGGCCGCCACCCTCCTCGGGGACTTCGGCGCGGACGTGGTGAAGGTCGAGCATCCGCGCCGCCCCGACCCCTCCCGCGGCCACGGCCCGGCCAAGGACGGCCAGGGCCTGTGGTGGAAGCTGCTCGGCCGCAACAAGCGCACCCTCACGCTGGACCTGAAGACGGACGGGGGCCGCGAGGCCCTGCTGCGGCTGGTGGCCGGTGCCGACGTGGTGGTGGAGAACTTCCGGCCGGGCACCCTGGAGCGCTGGGGGCTGGGCTGGGAGGAGCTGAGCGCGGCCAACCCGCGGCTGGTGCTGGCCCGGGTGACGGCCTTCGGCCAGTTCGGGCCGTACGCGCACCGGCCGGGGTTCGGGACGCTGGCGGAGGCGATGAGCGGTTTCGCGGCGATCACCGGGGAGGCGGACGGGCCGCCGACGCTGCCGCCGTTCGGTCTCGCCGACTCGATCGCGGGCATCGCCTGCGCCTACGCGGTGATGGCGGCGCTCGCCGGGCGGGACCGCACCGGCGAGGGCCAGGTGGTGGACCTCGCCCTGATCGAGCCGATCCTCACCGCGCTCGGGCCGCACCCCCTCTGGTACGACCAGCTCGGCCACGTCCAGCCGCGGACCGGCAACCGCTCGGTCAACAACGCGCCCCGCAACACCTACCGCACCGCCGACGGCTCCTGGGTGGCCGTCTCCACCTCGGCCCAGTCGGTGGCCGAGCGGGTGATGGCGCTGGTCGGGCGGCCCGAGCTGAGCGCCGAGCCGTGGTTCGCGGACGGCGCGGGCCGGGCGGCGCACGCCGACGAGCTGGACGAGGCGGTCGGCTCGTGGATCGCCCGGCACACCCGGGACGACGTGCTGGCCGCCTTCGACAAGGCGGAGGCGGCCGTGGCGCCGGTGCAGGACGTGCGGGAGGTGATGACCGACCCGCAGTACGCGGCGCTGGGCACCCTCGCCGAGGTGGACGACCCGGAGCTGGGGCCGCTGCGGATGCAGAACGTGATGTTCCGGCTGACCGGCACACCCGGTGCGATCCGCTGGAGCGGCCGGGCGCACGGCGCCGACACCGACGCGGTGCTGGCCGAGGCCGGGTACGCCCCGGCCGAGGTGGCGGCGCTGCGGGCGGCGGGGGCGGTATGAGCACCGGCCCGGCGGAACCCTGGCTGACCTGGCTCTACGCCCCCGGGGACCGGCCCGACACCGTCGCGAAGGCGCTCCGCTCGGGCGCGGACGTGGTCCTCGTCGACCTGGAGGACGCCGTCGCGCCCGGCCGCAAGGAGTACGCCCGCCGGGCCACGGCCGAACTGCTCTCGGCGCCGCAGCCGGTGCCGGTCCACGTCCGCGTCAACCCGCTGGCCGGCGCCTGGGGCCAGGCGGACGTACGGGCGCTGGCCGGGCTGCCGGGGCTGGGCGGGCTCCGGCTGCCGAAGGTCGCCTCGCCGCAGGACGTGGTGGCGTACGCGGAGCTGGCGGCGCTGCCCCGGGAGGCCGACGGGTCGGGCGCCGGTCACCGGGTGCCGCCGCTGTGGGCGCTGCTGGAGTCGGCGCTCGGCGTCGAGCAGGCCTACGCCGTGGCCCGGGCCCATCCGGCGGTGCGCGGGCTGGCGCTGGGCGAGGCCGATCTGCGGGCCGACCTCGGGATGCGGGAGGAGGCGGGGCTGGACTGGGCGCGCGGCCGGGTGGTGGTGGCGTGCCGGGCGGCGGGGCTGGACGCGCCGGTGCAGTCGGTCCACCCGGACGTCCGGGACGAGGCGGGACTCGCGGCCTCCTGCGCGCGGGGGCGGGCGCTGGGTTTCCTGGGGCGGGCGGCGATCCATCCGCGGCAGCTGCCGGTCATCGAGCGGGCGTACCTGCCGCTGCCGGCCGAGGTCGCGGCGGCCGAGGAGATCGTCGCGGCGGCCGCCGCCGAGGCGGGGGCGCAGGCCCTCCCCGACGGCCGGTTCGTGGACGCGGCGGTGGTCGCGGCGGCCCGGCGCACGCTGGCGCTGGGGGCGCGCCGGGGCTGAGCCGGGCGAGCCCCTGCGACGGCGAAGGCCGCCGCTTCCCCGGCGGGGGAGGCGGCGGCCTTCGGCAGGTCGGTCCGGGTCAGTCCTTGCCGGTCTTCCCCGGGCTCTTGCGGAGGCCCTTGCCGCTGCCCGCGCCCGCCCCGGCGGTGTCGGCGGACTCGGTGCCGGCGGAGTCGGCGTCCTGGTCGCCGGAGCCGGTGATCCCGTCGTCCTCGGCGGCGGCCGGCTCGACGATCTCCTCGCGGCCGGGGCGCAGCCGGGCGGAGACCACGAGGTAGGCGACGGCCAGGACGAAGACGATGATCGCCGTCCAGACGTTGAGCCGCAGGCCGAGGATGTGGTGGGCCTCGTCGACGCGCATGTACTCGATCCAGGCGCGCCCGGCGCAGTAGGCGGCGACGTACAGGGCGAAGGCACGGCCGTGGCCGAGCTTGAAGCGGCGGTCGGCCCAGATGACCAGGAGGGCGACGCCGATGCACCACAGCGACTCGTAGAGGAAGGTCGGGTGGTAGGTGCCGGGGACCCGGCCGCCGTCGACGCTGGTGATCTTCACCGCCCAGGGCAGGTCGGTGGCGCGGCCGTAGAGCTCCTGGTTGAACCAGTTGCCCCAGCGGCCGATGGCCTGGGCGAGGGCGATGCCGGGGGCGAGGGCGTCGGCGTAGGCCGGGAGCGGGATGCCGCGGCGGCGGCAGCCGATCCAGGCGCCGACGGCGCCGAGCGCGATGGCGCCCCAGATGCCGAGGCCGCCCTCCCAGATCTTGAAGGCGTCCACCCAGTCGCGGCCCTCACCGAAGTACAGCTGGTAGTCGGTGACGACGTGGTAGAGGCGTCCGCCGACGAGGCCGAAGGGCACCGCCCACACGGCGATGTCGGCGACGGTGCCGGAGCGGCCGCCGCGGGCGACCCACCTCCGGTTGCCGTACCAGACGGCCACGAAGACGCCGATGATGATGCAGAACGCGTAGCCGCGCAACGGTACGGGGCCCAGGTAGAGCACACCGTGCGAGGGGCTGGGGATATAGGCAAGGTCCATGGCAAGACCCGACGCTACCGTGCCCGGCGCGGGGACGGGGTCCCCGGCCGGGCAACGGCTCCATAACGGGACCGGCGCGTCCCCCGTGTGGCGCCGGGGGACACACGTGCCGGTCCCGGGTCAGGCCCCGGCCTTCTCCTCGACGAGCTGCTTGAGCTTGGCGGGGGTCAGCGGGTCCTTCTGGTCGCCGAAGACGCTCTTGCCGTTGAGCAGCACGGTCGGGGTGCCGGGGAAGTTGCCCTTCTGGAACGCCTTGTGGGACTCGGCGACCCAGGCGTCGTGCGCGCCGTCCTCGACGCAGGAGCGGAACTCCGGGGTGACCAGTCCGTCGACCTTGCCCGCCAGCTCCAGGAGCCGGTCGGTGCTGGCGAAGTCGTCCTCGGTCTCCAGCGGCTGGTTGGCGAAGAGGACGTCGTGGTACTCGGGGAACTTCCCGGCGTCCTGGGCGCAGACGGCGGCGTTGGCGGCGCGCTGCGAGCCCTCGCCGCGCATGTTGCCGTCGATGAGGGTGGCGAGGTGGTACTCGACCTTCAGCAGGCCCTTCTCGGTCAGCTCGTGGATGGTCGAGCGGTAGGCGTTCTCGAAGTTGGCGCAGGCCGGGCAGCGGAAGTCCTCCCAGATGACCAGGGTGGACTTGGCGGAGGCGTCGCCGACGGGGACGGCGAGGCCGTCCTCGCCGGCGGCGCCCTTGGGGGCGACGACCGGGCCGGCCTGCTTCTCGGTCTCGCCCGAGTTGGCCGCGATGACGCCGACGGCGGCGGCCAGGGCGAGCACCCCCACCACGGCACCGCCGACCACCAGGCCCCGGCGGCGCTTGGTCCGCGCCTCCTCCTTGGCGCGCTCGGCCTTCAGCCGCTCGCGGGCGGCACGCTTTCCCTCACGGTTCGTCTCACTCACGCCCGGACAAACGACCCGGACCGGCGCGTATGCGCCTGTCCGGGTCGAGGTCCACCCATAAGGGTGAGGGGCGCGCCGGGCGTACGAACGCCCGGCCACCGGTTCAGCCGGTGCGGCGGACGCCCTCGGCCAGCTCGGCGGCGAGCGCGCGGACCGCCTCGACGCCGGCGGCGGCGTCAGGGGCGTCCAGCATCCGCTTGACGAAGGCGGAGCCGACGATGACGCCGTCGGCGAAGTCGGCGACCTCGGCGGCCTGGGCCGCGGTGGAGACGCCGATGCCGACGCAGACCGGCAGCTTCCCGGCGGCCCGGGTCCGCTCCACCAGGGCGCGGGCCTGCTCGCCGACGGAGTCGCGGGTGCCGGTGACGCCCATCAGGGAGGCGGCGTAGACGAAGCCGGAGCCGGCCGCGGTGATCTCCGCGAGCCGGGCGTCGCGGCTGCTGGGGGCGACGACGAAGACGGTGGCGAGCCCGTGCTTGGCCGCGTGCTCCCGCCACAGGTCCGCCTCCTGCACCGGCAGGTCGGGCAGGATGCACCCGGCCCCGCCGGCGTCCGCCAGCTCCTGGGCGAACCGGTCGACGCCGTAGCGGTCGACCGGGTTCCAGTACGTCATGACGAGGACGGGCTTGCCGGTGGCCTGGTGGGCCTCGCGGACGGTGCGGAGCACGTCCGCGATCTTCAGGCCGCCGCGCAGGGCGATGTCGTCGGCGGTCTGGATGACCGGCCCGTCCAGGACCGGGTCGCTGTGCGGCAGCCCGACCTCGACGACGTCGGCGCCCGCGTCGAGGACGGCCTTGATCGCCTCGATGGAGCCCTCGACGGTGGGGAACCCGGCCGGGAGGTAGGCGATGAGGGCGGCGCGGCCCTCCTCGCGGGTCCGGGCCAGGGTGTCGTCCAGCAGCTGGATGTTCCCGCTCACTTGGTGCCCTCCTCGTCGGCCGCGACCTCGGCGTCCACGTCGTACAGCCCGAAGTAGCGGGCGGCGGTGTCCATGTCCTTGTCCCCGCGTCCGGAGAGGTTGACGACGATCACGCCCTCGGGGCCGAGTTCCCGGCCCACGTCGAGGGCGCCGGCGAGGGCGTGGGCGCTCTCGATGGCCGGGATGATGCCCTCGGTGCGCGACAGCAGCCGCAGCGCCTCCATGGCGGCGGCGTCGGTGACGGCCCGGTACTCGCCGCGTCCGGTGTCCTTGAGGTGGGCGTGCTCGGGGCCGATGCCCGGGTAGTCGAGCCCGGCGGAGATCGAGTAGGGCTCGGTGATCTGGCCCTCCTCGTCCTGGAGGACGTAGGAGCGGGAGCCGTGCAGGATGCCGGGCTCGCCGGCGGTGAGGGTGGCGGCGTGCTCGCCGGTCTCCACGCCGTGCCCGGCGGGCTCGCAGCCGATGAGGCGGACGCCGGTGTCGGGCAGGAAGGCGTGGAAGAGGCCGATGGCGTTGGAGCCTCCGCCGACGCAGGCCACCGCGGCGTCGGGCAGCCGCCCGGCGCGCTCCAGGACCTGGCGGCGGGCCTCGACGCCGATGACCCGGTGGAAGTCGCGGACCATGGCGGGGAAGGGGTGCGGCCCGGCGACGGTGCCGAAGAGGTAGTGGGTGGAGTCGACGTTGGCGACCCAGTCGCGGAACGCCTCGTTGATGGCGTCCTTGAGGGTGCGGCTGCCGGACTTCACGGCGACCACCTCGGCGCCGAGCATCCGCATCCGGGCGACGTTGAGCGCCTGGCGCTCGGTGTCGATCTCGCCCATGTAGATGGTGCAGTCCAGTCCGAAGAGGGCGCAGGCCGTGGCGGTGGCCACGCCGTGCTGGCCGGCGCCGGTCTCGGCGATGACGCGGGTCTTGCCCATGCGGCGGGTCAGCAGCGCCTGGCCCAGCACGTTGTTGATCTTGTGGGAGCCGGTGTGGTTGAGGTCCTCGCGCTTGAGGAAGACCCGGGCTCCCCCGGCGTGCTCGGCGAAGCGGCGCACCTCGGTGAGGGGGCTGGGGCGGCCGGTGTAGTGGACGAGCAGGCCGTCCAGTTCGGCGGCGAAGGCCGGGTCGGACTTGGCCTTGTCGTACTCGACGGCGACCTCGTCCACGGCGGCGACCAGCGCCTCCGGGATGAACTTGCCGCCGAAGGGGCCGAAGTAGCCCCGGGCGTCGGGGCTGAGCCCCTCGGGGTCGGGAAGGAAGTACTCGCTGGGCATGACGGAACTCCTGAGCGAGGCGGACGGATCGGTGGGATGCGTGGGACCGCCTCCGGGCGCGCGGCGGCCGGGCGCGCGGGTGCGCCGGGGCCGGAAGAGGGGGGCGGTCGCTGAGCTGTCGCTCAGCGGCACCATCGCATGCCGTTGACCTGTCCGGGCTCGTCCCCGATGACGTACCGCACCCTGCGCCCGTGGACCCGGCGGGCGGGCGCGCGGCAGCCTCGCGGACGGCAGCCGCGCATCAGGCGCGGCGGTCCGCAGGCGGCCGGCGTGGCACGCCGGGGTCGGGCCAGGGGCATGGGGTGGGTCAGCTCCGTCCGTGCCGCAGCGCCGGGTGGGCGCCGGCGGCGACCAGGTCGGCCACGGCGGCCTTCGGGTCGCGGCCGGTGACCAGCGACTCGCCGACCAGGACGGCGTCGGCGCCGGCGTTGGCGTAGGCGATGAGGTCGTGCGGGCCGCGGACGCCCGACTCGGCGATCCGGACGCGGTCGGCGGGGATCTCGGGGGCGACGCGCTCGAAGGTGTCGCGGTCGACCTTGAGGGTCTTGAGGTTGCGGGCGTTGACGCCGATGACGCGGGCGCCGGCCTCCAGGGCGCGCTCGGCCTCCTCCTCGTCGTGCACCTCGACGAGCGGGGTGAGCCCGATGGACTCGGCGCGCTCGATCAGGGAGACCAGCGCGGGCTGGTCGAGGGCGGCGACGATCAGCAGTGCGAGGTCGGCGCCGTACGCGCGGGCCTCCCACAGCTGGTAGGCGGTGACGATGAAGTCCTTGCGCAGGACGGGGATGTCGACCTTGGCGCGGACCGCCTCCAGGTCGGCCAGCGAGCCGCCGAAGCGGCGCTGCTCGGTGAGGACGGAGATGACGGAGGCACCGCCCGCCTCGTAGTCGGCGGCGAGGCCGGCCGGGTCGGCGATGGCGGCCAGCGCGCCCTTGGAGGGGCTGGACCGCTTGACCTCGCAGATGACGCTGACGCCGTCGCCGCGCAGCGCGGCGTAGCCGTCGCGGGCCTGGGGGGCGGCGGCCGCGCGCTCCTTGAGCTCGTCGAGGCTGACGCGCGCCTGCCGCTCCGCGAGGTCGGCACGGACTCCGTCGATGATCTCGTCGAGCACACTCACGCGAGCGGCCCCCTTTCCCGGACGGTAGTGCTGGTGGTCTCGGTGACCCCCCGCCCCGATCCGGACGCGTCCGGTCATGACGCCGCGGAGGGGGAGGCACCTGCGATGGTAACGGCCGGGGGGCGGTAGAGGCGCATCCGGTTGGCTCCGGTCCCACCCCGTGGACAGGCCGGGCGACCGGACCGCACGGTCGCGCCGCAGCTCAGCGGGGGTGTGCCGGGGCGGGTCAGGGGTGCAGCCACGCCCCTTGGGGGAGGTTTCGGGCCACGCCGAAACTGAGCAGGACCACCCCGGCGGCCCAGGCGTGCACCCGCCCGAACACGAGCCGGAAGGGCCGTCCGCGGGCCGCGCTCACCGCCCACACCAGCCAGCCGGCGGCGAAGAGCGCGTACCCGGCGACGGCGAGCGCGTTGGCGGTCAGGGCGGTGGCCAGCTCGCCGTGCCAGACGGCGTGGGCGCTGCGCAGCCCGCCGCAGCCCGGGCACCAGATCCCGGCGTACGTCAGCAGCGGGCAGGCCGGGTAGTGGCCGGGTTCGTTGGGGTCGACGGTGCCCACGTAGGCGAAGGCCGCGACGACGCCGGCCAGCACGCCGGCGGGGACGGCGAGCCTGCGGGCGGGGCCGGGAGGCTTCGGGGCGGTGGGCGGCGGGGCGGCCGGGTCGGCGGGAGCGCTCACGCGGGCATTGTGGCCCGGCGCCTCGCCCGGTGCCCACCGTGCCGCGCCCGACGCTGGGCCGAACGGGCCGGAACGCGCGGGGGCCCCGCCGGACGTACCGGCGGGGCCCCGCTGCGCGTGCGGCGGCCGCTCAGGCGCCGGCGGTCTTCTGCTCGACGGCGGCGCGGCTCATCCGCTTCTGGCCGAGGCCCATCAGGTGCATGATGCCGCCGACGGCGGCACCGGCCACGGTGATGACCATTCCGGCCCAGAAACCGACGACGTTGGCCATCACCATGAAGACACCGGCCACGCAGAAGCCGATGAAGGAGATGATGACGCCGGTCCATGCGGCCAGAGTGTGGCCGTGGCTGCTGCCCGACATGTCTTGCTCCTCGGTTGCTGTAAAGGGTTACGGGGTGAACCCGGCGCCGCGTCGTGACGGCGGGTCCCGGCGCTCATTGTTCCGTACGGCGGCGGGTGCGGCGCGCTCGGGGTGCGGCGCGGCCCGGTCAACTCTCGCGGGTCGGGTCCTCGCCGCGGTCCAGGGCCTTCCACAGGTCCTCGGGCCGGTCGGGGTCGACGGCCGGGGCCGCCTTGCGGGCACGCGGGGAGCCGTCCCGCTCGTAGCGGCCGGACATGGCGGGCCAGCGGCGGCCGAACCAGAGGGCGAGCAGCCCGGCGGCGAGCAGCAGGGCGCCGCCGGCGACGGCCGCGTACGGCCATCCGGTGTGGGTGAGGCCGGTGACGGCGGCGGCGGTGTCGCCGCTGGTCTCGGCGGCCTTCTCGTCCAGGGCGGCGGAGTCGCCGACGCCCAGCAGGGCCGCGGCGACGGTGCCGGCGCCGGAGAGGGCGAGGAGGCCGGAGACCAGGTAGCGGCCGGCGCGGCGGACCGCGAAGACGGCGACGAGCGCGGCCAGGCCGACGACGGCCAGGGCGGCGGGGACGCCGGTGACGTCGCTGCCGGTCGCGGTGAGCGGGAAGTCCCCGCCGGCCACCGCGACGCTGCCGCGCGCCCAGGTCTGGCGGGTGGCGAGCAGGGAGACCGCAGCGCCGACGGCGCCGAGCAGCAGCGCCAGGGCGAGGCTGCGCCGGGCACCGCGGCGTCCGGCGGGCCCGCCGGACGATGCGGCTTCGGTTCGGGGCTGGGGTACGGCTGAAGTCACCCCTCCACTATCCCTCACGCACGCCCCGGCCGGACCGGGCGGGGGCGCGCGGGTGAGGGAGGGGGCCGCTCAGGCCGTGCCGAGCCGGTTGGCGGTGTGCACCGCGCGCAGCACGGCCGCCGCCTTGTTGCGGCACTCGGTGTCCTCGGCGACCGGGTCGGAGTCGGCGACGACCCCGGCCCCGGCCTGGACGTATGCGGTGCCGTCGCGGAGCAGGGCGGTGCGGATGGCGATGGCGGTGTCGGAGTTCCCGGCGAAGTCGAGGTAGCCGACGCAGCCCCCGTACAGGCCGCGCCGGGCCGGCTCCAGCTCGTCGATGATCTGGAGGGCGCGGGGTTTGGGCGCGCCGGAGAGGGTGCCGGCCGGGAAGCAGGCGGTGAGCACGTCGAAGGCGGTGCGGCCGGGCGCGACCTCGCCGGTGACGGTCGAGACGATGTGCATGACGTGGGAGTACTTCTCGACCGACATGAAGTCGACCACCTCGACGCTGCCGGGCGAGCAGACCCGGCCGAGGTCGTTGCGGCCGAGGTCGACGAGCATCAGGTGCTCGGCGCGCTCCTTGGGGTCGGCGAGGAGTTCCTCGGCGAGCGCCTGGTCGGCCTGGGGGGTGGCGCCGCGCGGCCGGGTCCCGGCGATGGGGTGGACCATGGCGCGGCCGTCCTCGACCTTGACCAGCGCCTCCGGGCTGGAGCCGACGATGTCGAAGCCGTCGAGGCGGAAGAGGTACATGTACGGCGAGGGGTTGGTGGCGCGCAGCACCCGGTACACGTCGAGGGCGGAGGCGGTGCAGGGCGTCTCGAACCGCTGCGAGGGGACGACCTGGAACGCCTCCCCGGCCCGGATGCGCTCCTTGATGTCCTCGACGGCGGCCCGGTACGCCTCGCCGCCCCACTCGCCGGTGAAGGCGGGCAGCTCGGACTCGGGCAGGGCCAGCGGCGGCGCCGAAACCGGGCGGGCGAGATCGGCCTCCATCGCGTCGAGCCGGGCGACGGCGTCCGCGTACGCCTCGTCCACGCCGGTGTCGAGGTCGTTGTGGTTGATGGCGTTGGCGATCAGCAGGACCGAGCCGTCCCAGTGATCGAGGACGGCGAGGTCGGAGGTGAGGAGCATGGTCAGCTCGGGGACGCGCAGGTCGTCGCGGCCGCCGTCACCGACCTTCTCCAGGCGGCGGACGATGTCGTAGCCGAGGTAGCCGACCATGCCGCCGGTGAAGGGCGGCAGGCCGGCGGCGAGGTCACCGGGGGTGTGCAGGATCTCGATGGTGGCGCGGAGCGCGGCCAGCGGGTCGCCGTCGGTGGGGACGCCGGCGGGCGGCGCGCCGAGCCAGTGGGCCTCGCCGTCGCGGGCGGTGAGGGTGGCGGCGCTGCGGACCCCGACGAAGGAGTACCGCGACCAGCTCCGGCCGTTCTCGGCGGACTCCAGGAGGAAGGTGCCGGGGCGTTCGGCGGCGAGCTTGCGGTAGAGGCCGACCGGAGTGTCGCCGTCCACCAGGAGCTTGCGGCTGACGGGGATGACCCGGCGGTCCTGGGCGAGCTTGCGGAACGTGTCGAGATCCATGCGCGGAAGGATAGAGGCAACCAGCACACGGTCACGGTGCGTTCCGTGTCGCGGACCGTGCGCACGGTCCCGGGCCGCTAGACATGGTCCATGACTGTTCAGCACTCCCCCGCCTCCGTCCCCGCTCCCTCCACCCCCGGCGCCCGCCGCGCGCTGCCGCTGGTGCGCCGTACGCTCTGCGCGGCCTCGCTGGCGCTGCTGCTGGCCGCGGGGCCCGCCGCCGCCGTGGCGGGCGGGGTGGAGTGGCCGGCGGCGAAGAACACGGCGGCCCAGGTGGAGAAGGCCGGCCTGACGATGCTCGACACGGAGCAGCTGGCCATGCACATCCACACCACGCTGGAGGTGTTCGCCGACGGCGAGCAGGTGACGGTCCCCGCCGACATCGGCATCGACCGCTCGGGTCCCACCCCGCGCTACAGCCCGCTGCACACCCACGACGAGACCGGCACCATCCACGTGGAGTCGGCCGAGTGGCGCGACTTCACCCTCGGCCAGCTCCTCACCGAGTGGGGAACGCCGCGCGAGGACACCCGGTTCGGGGCGCCGCTGGCCTGGGTCGACGGCCGGCTGTGGGCGGGCGACGCGGACGACATCGTCTTCCGTGACGGCGAGACGATCACCCTGCGCTACACCTCCCGTTAGGACCTTCCGTCAGGAGGCGGGGAGCAGCACGTCCTCGTCGAAGCACGTCCGGGCCCCGGTGTGGCAGGCCGCGCCGACCTGGTCGACCTTGACCAGCAGGGTGTCCCCGTCGCAGTCCAGGGCCACGGACCTGACGTGCTGGACGTGGCCCGAGGTGTCGCCCTTGACCCAGTACTCGCCCCGGCTGCGGGACCAGTAGGTGCAGCGGCCGGTGGTGAGGGTGCGGTGCAGGGCCTCGTCGTCCATCCAGCCCATCATCAGCACCTCCCCGGTGTCGTACTGCTGGGCGATGGCGGGGACCAGACCGTCGGCGGTGCGCTTGAGGCGGGCCGCGACGGCCGGGTCGAGTCCGGCCGAGGGGCCGGGTGTGCTGCTGCTCATGGCATCCATTGTGCCGGGCCCGTGGACATGCCCGTGCGGGTGAGTGGGCGCGGCTGCCGTGGCCAGGCGGCGGGGGCGGCCGTAGGCTTGGCCCATGTCGACTCATGCGAAGCGTGAACGCCTGCTCCTGGCCGATCTGTTGGAGTCCGCGGGCCCGGACGCCCCGACGCTCTGCGAGGGGTGGCGGACCAGGGACCTCGCCGCCCACGTGGTGCTCCGCGAGCGCCGTCCCGACGCGGCCGGCGGCATGCTCGTCAAGCCGCTGGCGGGCCGCCTGGAGCGGGTGCAGGCCGAGTTCACCGCCAAGCCCTACGACGAACTGGTCCAGCTGATCCGCACCGGCCCGCCGCGCTTCTCGCCCTTCGGTCTCAAGCAGATCGACGAGGCGGCCAACACCGTCGAGTTCTACGTGCACGCCGAGGACGTCCGCCGGGCCCAGCCGGAGTGGACCGGCCGCGAGCTGGACCCGGTCTTCTCCGACGTGCTCTGGTCCCGGCTGGAGAAGATGGCCCGGGGGCTGGGCCGCAAGGCGCCGGTGGGGCTGGTGCTGCGCCGTCCGGACGGGCGGACGGCGGTGGCGCACCGGGGGACGCCGGTGGTCACGGTCACCGGGGAGCCGGGCGAGCTGACCCTCTTCGCGATGGGCCGCCAGGCGCACGCCGAGGTCGCGCTGGACGGCGAGGAGGACGCCGTCGCCAAGGCGCAGGCCACCAAGGAGCTCGGCTTCTGAGACCCGGTAGGGGCGCGGGCGGGGCCTCTGGCACCCTGCTCCCATGAACACACGAGCGACGACGGAACAGAACCCCGCCCCGTGGACCGTGGCGGTCCTCGGCCCCGGCGGCATCGGCGGCCTGGTGGCCTCGCTGCTGGCCCGCCGGGGGCACCGGGTGATCGTGGTGGCGGGCGAGCAGACCGCCCGGACGCTGAACGAGCGGGGCCTGACCCTGCGCAGCGGCCAGTTCGGGGACGGCACCCTGCCCGTCGAGGCGGTCACGGAGCTGACCGAGCCGGTCGACCTGTGCGTGGTCGCCACCAAGGAGACGGGGCTCGCCGAGGCGCTCCAGCGGGTTCCGGCGGCGGCCCTCGGCTCCGGCCTGGTCCTGCCGCTGCTCAACGGCTTCGAGCACGTCGCCCTGTTGCGGGAGACCTACCCGGCCGGGCAGGTCGTCCCCGCCGTCATCTGGGCGGAGTCGACGCGGACCGCGCCCGGCGTCATCGAGCACACCACCCCGTTCTGCCGGGTCGAGCTGGCCAGTGCCGCCGCCCCGGCCGCCGGGGTCGCGGCGCTCGGCGCGCTCCTGGAGGACGCCGGCATGGGCGGCCTGGTCCGCGAGGACGAGACCGCCCTGCTCTGGGACAAGCTCACCTTCCTCGCCCCGTTCGCCCTGCTGACCACCCGGCACGCCGCCCCGGTCGGCACCGTACGCAGCGAGCACCGCGAGGAACTCACCTCCGTGCTGGCCGAGTTGGCGCTTCTCGCGGCCACCGTCGACGTACCGACGGAAGCGTCCGCGCTGCTGGCCAAGTTCGACAACGCCCCGGAGGGGATGCGCTCCTCCATGCAGCGGGACGCCGCCGCCGGCCGCCCGGTGGAGATCGAGGCCATCGGCCGCGCCCTGCTCCGCCAGGCCGACCGCTCGGGCACCCCGGTACCGGCGCTGACCGCGCTGGTGACCTCGGTGGCGAAGGCGCACGGCGCCTCCTGAACCGGGCCCCGGCCTGCCCTGCGAGGGGGGCGGGCCGGGTCGGTCCGGCCGCGGGCTCCCACAAGGGCCCCGCTCCCCCGTTCCGCGGCACCGGGGAGGGGCGTGCTCAACGCACCGGGCGGCCCGCGTCCTTCAGGGCGCCCTTGACGTCACCGATGCGCAGGTCGCCGAAGTGGAAGACCGAGGCGGCGAGGACCGCGTCGGCGCCGGCCTCGACGGCGGGGGCGAAGTCGGTGACCCGGCCGGCGCCGCCGGAGGCGATGACGGGGACGGAGACGTGGCGGCGGACCTCGGTGATCATCTCCAGGTCGTAGCCGTCCTTGGTGCCGTCGGCGTCCATGGAGTTGAGCAGGATCTCGCCGGCGCCCAGTTCGGCGGCCCGGTGGGCCCACTCGACGGCGTCGATGCCGGTGCCGCGGCGGCCGCCGTGCGTGGTGACCTCGAAGCCGCCGCCCTCGGCCCGGCGGGCGTCGACGGAGAGGACGAGGACCTGGCGGCCGAACCGCTCGGCGATCTCGCGGATCAGCTCGGGGCGGGCGATGGCGGCGGTGTTGACGCCCACCTTGTCGGCCCCGGCGCGCAGCAGCTTGTCGACGTCCTCGGCGGTGCGGACGCCGCCGCCGACGGTGAGCGGGATGAAGACCTGCTCGGCGGTGCGGCGGACCACGTCGTAGGTGGTCTCGCGGTTGCCCGAGGAGGCGGTGATGTCGAGGAAGGTCAGCTCGTCGGCGCCCTCGGCGTCGTAGACCTTGGCCATCTCGACGGGGTCGCCCGCGTCGCGCAGGTTCTGGAAGTTGACGCCCTTGACGACGCGGCCGCTGTCCACGTCCAGGCAGGGGATGACTCGGACCGCGAGGGTCATCGGGCAGCTCCTCGGTACGCCTCGACCTCGACCTCGACGACCAGCCGGGGGTCGATGAAGCCGGAGACGATGATCATGGACGCGGCGGGTCGGACCGCGTCGAACAGTTCGTGGTGGGCACGCCCGACGGCTTCGGTGTCGCGGGCGTGCGAGAGGTACATGCGGGTGCGGACCACGTCCTCGGCAGTCAGGCCGAGTTCGGCCAGGGCGTCGAGGGCGGTGCGGAAGGCGGTCCGGGTCTGCTCGTACGGGTCGCCCTCGTGGGCCGGTTCGCCGTCCACGACGGAGGTGCAACCGGCCACCAGGGCGAGCCCGTTGGGGAGCAGGACGGCGCGGGAGTAGCCGACGGTGTCCTCCCACGGGCCACCCGACGAGATGCGGCGTATCCGCTCCCGGCCGCCTTCCGCCTCGGTCATGCCACGGCCTTCAGGGCCTCTTCGAGGGTGAACGCCTTGGCGTAGAGGGCCTTGCCGACGATGGCGCCCTCGACGCCCTCGTCCACCAGGGAGGCGAGCGCGCGCAGGTCGTCCAGGGAGGAGACGCCGCCGGAGGCGACGACGGGCCGGTCGGTGGCGGCGCAGACGTTCTTCAGCAGCTCCAGGTTGGGGCCCTGGAGGGTGCCGTCCTTGGCGATGTCGGTGACCACGTACCGGGCGCAGCCCTCGGAGTCGAGGCGGGCCAGGGTCTCGTAGAGGTCGCCGCCGTCGCGGGTCCAGCCGCGGCCGCGCAGGGTGGTGCCGCGCACGTCGAGGCCGACGGCGATGCGGTCGCCGTGCTCGGCGATGACCTTGGCGACCCACTCGGGGGTCTCCAGGGCGGCGGTGCCGAGGTTGACGCGGGTGCAGCCGGTGGCGAGGGCGGCGGCGAGGGTGGCGTCGTCGCGGATGCCGCCGGAGAGTTCGACCTTGATGTCCATGGCACCGGCCACCTCGGCGATGAGCTGCCGGTTGTCGCCGGTGCCGAAGGCGGCGTCGAGGTCGACGAGGTGCAGCCACTCGGCGCCGGAGCGCTGCCAGGCGAGGGCGGCCTCCAGCGGCGAGCCGTAGGAGGTCTCCGTACCGGACTCACCGTGGACCAGGCGGACGGCCTGGCCGTCGCGGACGTCGACGGCGGGGAGGAGTTCGAGCTGCTTGGCCATGATCAGAGGGTCTCGATCCAGTTGGTGAGGAGCTGGGCTCCGGCGTCGCCGGACTTCTCGGGGTGGAACTGGGTGGCCCACAGGGCGCCGTTCTCCACGGCGGCGACGAACGGCTCGCCGTAGGTGGACCAGCTGACGTGCGGGGCGCGGATCGCCGGGTTGGTGACCTCCAGCGTCCAGTCGTGGACCGCGTAGGAGTGGACGAAGTAGAAGCGCTCCTCTGGGTCGACGCCCTGGAAGAGGCGCGAACCGGCGGAGGCCTGCACGGTGTTCCACCCCATGTGGGGGACGACCTCGGCCTTCAGCGGGCCGACCGTGCCGGGCCACTGGTCCAGGCCCTCGGACTCGACCCCGTGCTCGATGCCGCGCTCGAAGAGGACCTGCATGCCGACGCAGATGCCCATCACGGGCCGGCCGCCGGAGAGGCGACGGCCGATGATCCAGTCGCCGCGGGCCTCCTTGAGCCCGGCCATGCAGGACGCGAAGGCGCCGACGCCGGGGACCAGCAGGCCGTCGGCGTTCATGGCGCGGTCGTAGTCGCGGGTGATCTCGACCTCGGCGCCGGCCCGGGCGAGGGCCCGCTCGGCGGAGCGGACGTTGCCGAAGCCGTAGTCGAGGACGACGACGTTCTTGGTGGTCATGACGTCACCCCCAGACGTCCAGGCGGAGCACGCCCGCCGTGAGGGACATGGCGGCGCCGACCCCCAGCACCACGAGGATGCCGGTGGGCAGCTTCTGCTTGTAGAAGGAGTAGACGCCGCCGAGGAAGAACAGGCCGAGCACGATCAGCGCGGTGGAGACACCGTTCACGGTTAGAGGGCACCCTTCGTGGAGGGGAGGATTCCGGCCGCGCGGGGGTCGCGCTCGCTGGCGTACCGCAGGGCGCGGGCCAGCGCCTTGAACTGGCACTCCACGATGTGGTGGGCGTTGCGGCCGTACGGGACGTGGACGTGCAGGGCGATCTGCGCCTGGGCGACGAACGACTCCAGGATGTGCCGGGTCATCGTGGTGTCGTAGGAGCCGATCATCGGCGCGATGTTCTCGGGCTCGGTGTGCACGAGGTACGGGCGGCCGGAGAGGTCGACGGTGACCTGGGCGAGGGACTCGTCCAGCGGCACGGTGCAGTTGCCGAAGCGGTAGATGCCGACCTTGTCACCGAGGGCCTGCTTGAAGGCGGCGCCGAGGGCCAGCGCGGTGTCCTCGATGGTGTGGTGGGTGTCGATGTGCAGGTCGCCGTCGGTCTTGACCCGCAGGTCGAAGAGGCCGTGGCGGCCGAGCTGGTCGAGCATGTGGTCGTAGAAGCCGACGCCGGTGGCGACGTCGACCTGCCCGGTGCCGTCGAGGTCGATCTCGACCAGGACCGAGGTCTCCTTGGTGGTGCGCTCGACGCGCCCGACGCGGCTCATACTTGCTCCTTGCTCATGAGGCCGTCTGCGACGACCTCGCGTACCGCTTCGAGGAAAGCGGTGTTCTCTTCGGGGGTTCCGGTGCTGACGCGCAGCCGGCCCGGGACGCCGTTGTCGCGGACCAGGACTCCGTGGTCCAGGAGGCGCTGCCAGACGGCGTGCTGGCCGCCGGGGCCGTCGAAGCGGCCGAACTGGACGAAGTTGGCGTCGGAGTCGGTGACGTCGAGGCCGAGGGCGCGCAACTCGGTGACCACGCGGTCGCGTTCGGCCTTGAGGCGGTCGACGTAGCCGAGCAGCGTGTCGGTGTGCTCCAGGGCGGCGAGCGCGGTGGCCTGGTTGACGGCGGAGAGGTGGTACGGCAGGCGGACCAGCTGGAGGGCGTCGACCACGGCCGGGTCGGCGGCGAGGTAGCCCAGGCGGAGCCCCGCGGCGCCGAACGCCTTCGACATCGTGCGGGAGACCACGAGGTGGGGGCGGCCCTCCAGCAGCGGCAGCAGCGAGGCGCCGTGGCTGAACTCGACGTACGCCTCGTCCACCACGACCATGGCCGGCTTGACGGCCTGGGCCGCGTCGTGGAGGGCGAGGATCGTCTCGCGGTCGACGGCGGTGCCGGTCGGGTTGTTGGGCGAGGTGATGAAGACCACGTCGGGCCGGTGCTCGGCGATGGCCTCCCGCGCCGCCTCGACGTCGACGGTGAAGTCCTCGCGGCGGGGCCCGGAGATCCAGCCGGTGTTGGTGCCGCGCGCGATGAGGCTGTGCATCGAGTACGAGGGCTCGAAGCCCAGGGCGGTGCGGCCGGGTCCGCCGAAGGCCTGGAGGAGCTGCTGGAGCACCTCGTTGGAGCCGTTGGCGGCCCAGACCTGCTCGAAGGCGACCGGGTGGCCGCCGGTGCGGGTGAGGTAGCGGGCCAGCTCGGTGCGGAGTTCGACGGCGTCGCGGTCCGGGTAGCGGTTGAGGTCGCGGGCGGCCTCGGCGACCCGCTCGGCGATCCGCGCCACCAGCGGCTCGGGCAGCGGGTACGGGTTCTCGTTGGTGTTGAGCCGGACCGGCACGTCGAGCTGGGGGGCGCCGTACGGGGACTTGCCGCGCAGTTCCTCGCGGACGGGGAGCTGGTCCAGGGAGAGGGTGGTGCTCACTGCTGGGGGACCTTCCAGTCGAACCGGGCCTTCACCGCCGCGCCGTGCGCGGGCAGGTCCTCGGCCTCGGCGAGGGTGACGACGTGGTGGGCGACGTCGGCGAGGGCGTCGCGGCTGTAGTCCACGATGTGGATGCCGCGCAGGAAGGACTGCACGGACAGGCCCGAGGAGTGGCAGGCGCAGCCGCCGGTGGGCAGCACGTGGTTGGAGCCCGCGCAGTAGTCACCGAGGGAGACCGGGGCCCACGGGCCGACGAAGACCGCCCCGGCGTTGCGGACCCGGTCGGCGACGGCGGCGGCGTCGGCGGTCTGGATCTCCAGGTGCTCGGCCCCGTAGGCGTCGACGACCTTGAGGCCGTCCTCCAGGTCCGCGACGAGGACCAGGGCGGACTGGCGCCCGGCGAGGGCGGGCGCGATGCGGTCCTCGACGTGCCGGGTCGCGGGGACCTGGACGGCCAGCTCCTTCTCGACGGCGTCCGCGAGGGCGTCGGAGTCGGTGACCAGGACGGCGGCGGCCAGCGGGTCGTGCTCGGCCTGGCTGATCAGGTCGGCGGCGACGTGCACCGGGTCGGCGGTGTCGTCGGCGAGGACGGCGATCTCGGTGGGCCCGGCCTCGGTGTCGATGCCGATGAGCCCGGTGAAGTAGCGCTTGGCGGCGGCCACCCAGATGTTGCCGGGGCCGGTGACCATGCGGGCCGGCGGGCAGGACTCGGTGCCGTACGCGAACATCGCGACGGCGGTGGCGCCGCCCGCGGCGTAGACCTCGTCGATGCCGAGGAGGGCGCAGGCGGCGAGGATCGTCGGGTGCGGCAGGCCGCCGAACTCGGCCTGCGGCGGCGAGGCGAGCGCGATGGAGGGGACGCCGGCCTCCTGCGCCGGGACCGCGTTCATGATCACGGAGGAGGGGTAGACCGAGCGGCCGCCGGGGGCGTACAGCCCGACGCGGTCGACGGGGACCCACTTCTCGGTGACGGTGCCGCCGGGGACGACCTGGGTGGTGTGCGGGGTACGGCGCTGGGCGCGGTGGACGGTGCGGGCGCGGCGGATCGACTCCTCCAGCGCGGCGCGGACCTCGTCGGTGAGCCCGGCGAGCGCCTCGGTGAGGGCCTCGGCGGGGACCCGGACCTGCTCCAGGGTGACCTGGTCGAACCGCTGGGCGTACTCGATCAGCGCCGCGTCGCCGCGATGGTGCACGTCCTCGCAGATCGGCCGCACCTTCTCCAGGGCGGCCGTCACGTCGAAGTCGGCACGGGGCAGCAGAGCGCGCAGGGCCGGGCCCTCGGGGAGGGCCTCGCCGCGCAGGTCGATTCGAGAGATCACACGGCAATTCTCTCAGACCGCCTCGCGTCACCGGCGCCCCGTATCACCGTCTGATACGCCCGGCGGACACATTCCGTGACGATGAGCGTTCAATTCGTCACTCAGCGGGCATCACCGGGGTGGGAGCCCGCCCCGGTGGGCACACGGGCCCCGTCCCCGTCGGCGCCGCGCGCGGGGCGGGCCCGCCCCGTCGAGGAGTCCGCGGCACAGCACGGGGAGGCAGGGGCGTGTCCACCGAACAGGGCGGTGAGCCGCCGGAGGGCCTGACGGCCGCCGAGTACGGCATGTGGCAGGCGTTCCGCAACGGCAGCACCTACGACCTGCGGGCCGGTGAGGCCGCGCTGGACGATCCGCACGGCGGGCTGCCGTGGGGCGAGGAGCGCAGCGTCCGCGCCCGCGTCGTCAGCCTCCTGCTGCTGCACGGCCCCGAGCCGCTGCCCGGCCGGGTCTCCTCGCTGAAGCTGGCCGGGGTGCAGATCACCGACGTGCTGGACCTGGCGGGCGGCACCGTCGAGCCGTACGTGGAGCTGATCGGCTGCCGGTTCGAGAAGGAGGTGCTGCTGCCCGAGGCGCGGTTCACCACGCTGCGGCTGGTCGACTGCTCGCTGCCGCGCCTGGAGGCGGCCCGCCTCTCCACCGAGGGCGATCTGCACCTGCCCCGCTGCCGGGTGCACCGCGGGGTGCGGCTGACCGACGCCCAGATCGGCACCGACCTGCTGCTGAACCAGGCGGTGGTGCACCGGGACCGGCGGGGCACCTCGCTGCTGGGCGACGGTCTCTCGGTGGGCCAGGACTTCCAGGCGGAGATGATGGAGGCGCACGGCGAGGTGAGCCTGCGCGGCGCGCAGATCGGGGTCTCGCTGAGCCTGCGCGGCAGCCGCCTGGCCAACCCGTACGGCCGCCGCGCGCTCAACGCCCCGCAGCTGACCGTGGGCCGCACTCTCTACCTCACCCCGGCGGGCGTCGGGAACCCGGCGCTGACCAGCGGCACCACCCCGGCGCGCGGCACCCGCGTGCAGCGCTTCGAGTGCCGGGGCGGGGTGCGCCTCGACGACGGCCGGGTCGGCGACGCCGTCGACCTGGACCAGGCCCGGTTCGTGATGGAGGAGTACCAGGAGCTGTCGCTGCGCCGGGTGCAGACCCCGGAGCTGCGGTTCCTGTGCGAACGCCCGGCACAGGGCCGGGTGGTGCTGTCCGGGGCCAAGGTCGGCAACCTGATGGACCAGACGCCGAGCTGGCCGGGGCCCGGCGGCCTGGCGATGGGCGGCTTCACCTACGACAACCTGGTGCCGCGCGGCCGCTTCACCCTCGCCGAGCGGCTGACCTGGGTGGAGGCGGCCACTCCCGAGTACAACCCGGAGCCGTACGAGCTGCTGGCCACCGTGCTGCGGGCCGGCGGGGAGGACGCGGACGCCCGCGAGGTGCTCCTCGCCAAGCAGCGCCGCCGCCGCGAGACCCTCGGCCTCGCCGGGACCCTCTGGGGGTACCTCCAGGACTGGACGGTGGCGTACGGCTACCGGCCCGGTCGGGCGGCGCTGTGGATGGCGGTGCTCTGGGCGGTCAGCGCGCTGCTCTTCGCCCAGATCGACCCGGCGCCGATCAAGGACGACGAGCATCCCCCATGGAGCTCCTCGCTCTTCACCCTCGACCTGCTGCTGCCCGTCATCGATCTGGGCCAGACCGGCTACTGGCACCTGGACGGCGGGTGGCAGTGGGTGACCGCCCTGCTGATCCTGCTCGGCTGGATTCTCGCCACGACGGTGGCGGCGGGAGCGACGCGGTTGCTGCGCCGCAGCTGACCCAGGGTGGCGCGCCGCTGAACTCCGCGCGCCCCCGGGGTGCCTCAACTCGCCCCACCCCACCCTTCTTTACCTTCTCTTGACCTTTCCCCAGGCAACCCTTTGACCGATACGAAAGCGTCACCCGGACTCTCTGGCCCCGGCCCGACCTGCGGTTTTCAATGGTCGGCACGATGGCCCTGCTGCAAGCCCTGATCCGGACGGCCCGGATGGTGACCCACACGCCCCGCCTCGCCACCGGGCTGCCTCCCGACGAGGAGGTCTACCTCGACCTGCCCGACGACCGGCTGGCCCCGGCCCTCGCGGCGGCGGGGCTCGGCGACCACCGCCCGGCGGCCGAGGTGCTCGCCGCCAGCCGCGAGGCGGCCGCCTGGGAGACCCGCGACCGGCAGGTCCAGCGGCTCGCCGCCTTCGCCCGCAACCGGCCGGAGTGGTTCGACGCCTGGAGCTACGCGGCGCCGCACGACCCCGACGTGGCGCTGATCCGCGCCGAACTCGCCGTCCGGCGCGGCTGGGAGTCACCGGCCCGGGCCGAACTCCTCCACGACGTCACCCCGCTCATCGCGGCCGCCGCCCGGGCCGAGCCCGCCGACCCGGTCCCCTGGCGGATCGCGCTCGACCACGCCCGGGGCACCGGCGCCCCGCACACCGAGTTCGAGGCGCGCTGGGAGCAGGCGGTGCGCCGCTCCTCGTACCACTACGGCTGCCACGTGGCCGCCCTCCAGTACCTGTCGGCCGCCTGGTTCGGCTCGCACCGCGAGTCCTTCGCCTTCGCCGAGCGCGCGGCCGAGGACGCGCTGCCCGGCTCCCTCGTCCGCGGCCTGCCGGTGCGGGCCGCCTTCGGGGCGCTGCACCGGGGGCCCGACGCGCCCGGGCGGGGCGGCCCGGTTCTGCGCGAGCGGCTGGAGGCGGCCGCCGACACCGCCGTCGCCCTCTCCGCCGAGTACCCGGCGGGCGACCCGTGGCCCGCCGAGGTCCGCAACGTCCTCTTCTACGTGCTGATCCGGCTCGAACGGTGGGCGGACGCACTGGAGCAGGCCCGGCTCATCGGCACCCGCGCCACCTCCTTCCCGTGGGACCGGATCAGCGACGATCCGCTCGGTCAGTTCCTCCAGGCGCGCGACGGGGTGCGCATCGAAGTGGCCGCGGGCCTGCCCCTGCGGGGGACGCGGCGGCGCGAGAAGGCCGGAGACCATTAGGCTTGCCGGTCGTGACCACCGTCCGGCTGCCGCTCTTCCCGTTGAACACGGTCCTCTTCCCGGGGCTCGTGCTGCCCCTCAATGTCTTCGAGGCGCGCTACCGCGCCATGATGCGCGACCTCCTGGACTCCCTCCCGGAGGACCCCGAGTCCGACGAGCCCTGCCAGTTCGTCGTCGTCGCCATCCGCGACGGCCACGAGGTGGCGCCCAGTGAGCCGGGGATGCCCGACGACGCCGGGCGCCCGGAGGCCGGGCCCATGACGGGCTTCGGGGACGATCCGGCCCGCTCCCTGCACGCCGTCGGCTGCGTCGCCGACGCCGCCACCATCCGCGAACGCGAGGACGGCGGCTACGAGGTCCTGGCCACCGGCACCACCCGGGTCCGCCTCCACTCCATCGACACCTCGGGGCCGTACCTGACCGCCGAGGCGGAGGCGCTGCCCGAGGAGCCGGGCGACGAGGCGGGCGCGCTCGCCGAGGGCGTCCTGCGCGCCTTCCGCTCGTACCAGAAGCGTCTGGCCGGGGCGCGTGAGCTGACCCTGACCTCCAACGCCGACCTGCCCGACGAGCCCTCCGTCGTCTCCTACCTGGTCGCCGCCGCCACCGTCCTGGACGTGCCCACCCGGCAGCGCCTGCTCCAGGCCCCCGACACGGCCTCCCGGCTCCGCGACGAACTGGCGCTGCTGCGCCGCGAGACGGCGGTCATCCGGCACCTGCCCTCGCTCCCCGCCGCCGAGCTGACCCGCACGCCCACCAGCCTCAACTGACCGCCCGGAGCAGGCATCCATGGCCAAGAAGCAGAAGAAGCAGTCCGGCGGCACGCCCGCGACCGTGGCCCTGACCGCCGCCGGCGCCGCCTTCACCACCCACGCCTACGAGCACGACCCCGCGCACCCCTCGTACGGCGAGGAGGCGGCCGAGGCCATGGGCGTCTCCCCCGACCGCGTCTTCAAGACCCTGGTCGCCGAGGTCGACGGCCGGCTCACCGTCGCCGTGGTCCCCGTCTCCGGCAGCCTCGACCTGAAGGCCCTGGCGACCGCGGCCGGCGGCAAGAAGGCCGCCATGGCCGACCCGGCCGCCGCCGAGCGCACCACGGGGTACGTCCGCGGCGGCATCTCCCCGCTGGGCCAGCGCAGGGCCCTGCCGACCGTCCTGGACGCCTCGGCCGCCGGCCACGCCACGATCTGCGTCTCGGCGGGCCGGCGCGGCCTGGAGGTGGAGCTGGCCCCGGCGGTACTGGCCGAGCTGACCGGCGCCGTCACGGCACCGATCGCCCGCTGAGGCCGGCACACGCCGCCACGGGACCCGCGCTCAGCCCTCGTACGTCTGCCAGTGGTGCGCCTGCGGCTCCTCCCGGGGCCCGAAGAGCGCCGTCAGTCCCAGGTGGACCAGGAGGGCGGCGACGGGCCAGGCGACCAGCACGCCGAGGGCGCCGAGTTCCAGCGGGGCGTCGAAGGTGACACCCTGCCCGGCGGTGCGGGCGTGGCCCACCACGTCGCCGCTGGGGCCGAGGGCCGTGCCGAGCTGCCAGGCGACGGCGGCGCCGCCCAGCGAGCCGAAAGCGAGACCGCAGACCATGGCGATGCCGCCGGCGCGGTGGACCAGGAAGGCGGCGAGGCCGGTGACCACGCCGAAGCCCAGGGCGAGGAGGGCGAAGGTGCCGTCGGCGCCGATGGCCTGCTCGCCCTCGGTGTCCTTCAGGTAGACGGCCTCACCGTCGGAGACCAGCGGCACGTGCGGAGCCAGCCGGGACCAGAGGAAGCCGAGCAGCAGTCCCAGGACGACCACGGCGAGGCCCGTCAGCGCGGCCCGCCGGATCTCCCGGCCGAGCGGCTCGTCCCGCTCCGTACCGGGATGGTGGTCCGGGTGCGCCCCCTCGGGCAGCTGCCACGGGTCGTACCCGGGGCGTCCGTGCGGCGGCGTGGGCGGGTTCAGCGGTGCGGTCACCCGGACATCGTGCCAGGCCCGGACCTGCGCGCGCGGGCCGGGAGGGCCGATCGTGGCCCAGGGGGCGTCAGCGGACGGCGGCCCGGCGGTACGCCCAGGTGGCGAGGGTGAGCGAGACCACGCCGACGCCCGCGCAGACCCCGAGGTCGACGAGGACCGCCGCCCAGTCGGGGTGCGGCGCGAAGGTCCGGGCGAAGGCTTCCACGCCGTAGGTGGAGGGGAGCAGGTCGCGGGCGAGGACCAGCAGGGCGGGGAGCCGGTCGGGCGGCAGCACGCCGAGCAGGAGCGCGGCGGACATGCCGAGCTGGCCGAGGAGGGTGGCCAGTTCCGGGCGGGGCGCGAGCAGGCCGAGGGCGGCGCCGAGGCCCGAGAGGGCGGCGCCGGCCAGCGGGATGACCGCGACCAGCACCCAGAGCTGGGCCAGCGGCAGCTGGAAGAGGACGCAGCCGACCAGCGCGGTGACCAGGGTCCCGGGGACGGTGAAGGAGGCGTACGCCCCGGCGGCGCCCAGGACGACGGCGGCGGGCGGCACGGGCAGCGTCGCGTAGTGGTCGAGGCCGCCGCCCGCGCGCAGCTGCCCGAAGTACTGGGCGAGGAGGTTGAGGGCGACGAAGGCGACGACGAGGACGCTGGAGCCGGCGACGACCGCGTGGCCCTCGCTGCCGCCGTCGACGACGCCCCGCATGAGGATCATGATGCCGACGGACTGGAAGGTCGCGACGAAGAGCAGCGGGATGCGGGCGACCCGCGCCCGGGAGAGCTGGGCCCGGTAGACGGCGGCGAGGGAGGGCAGCAGCCTGGCCCGGGGGGCGAGCGCGGCGGGGGCGGCGACGGCGCGGGGGGCGGCCGTGCGGGCGGTGGTGCTCATGCCGGGTCCCGTTCCGTGGGCGGCGCGGCCGGGCGCGGGGGCCCGGCGGTCGGTCGTGGGGGTCGCGGGGCCGCCTGTCATGTCTTCACCAGTCCCGTTCCGCTGCCGCCGAGTGCCAGGTAGACGTCTTCGAGGCTCGGCGTGGCCAGGGTGAAGTCGTCCAGGGCCGCGAAGGCCGAGCCGCCGGTGACCGCGGCGACGGCGGCGCGCGCCTCGTCGGGGGCGAGCCGCAGCACCCAGCGGCGGCCGGACTCGGCGGCGGAGTCCCGCAGGGCGGCGACCTCGGGCACGTCGAGCGGCGGCCGCTCGCGCCACAGCAGGTCGAGGCGGACCTCGTGGGCGACGTGCGCCTTGAGCCCGGAAGGGGTGTCGCAGGCGATGACGCGGCCCTGTTCGAGGACGGCGACCCGGTCGAGAACGGTCTCGGCCTCGATGACGTTGTGGGTGACGAGCAGCACCGTGGTGCCCTCCTCGGCCCGGCGCCGGTCGACGGCGGACCAGACGGCGCGGCGGGCGACGGGGTCCATGCCGGTGGTGGGCTCGTCCAGGACGAGCAGGGGCCGGCGGCCGACCAGGGCGGTGGCGAAGCAGGCGAGCCGGCGCTGTCCGCCGGAGAGCTTCTTCAGCGGGCGGGAGGCGAGCGGGCCGAGGCCGAGTTCGTCGAGGACGGCGTCGCGCTGGGCGCGGGCGGCCGGGGCGTCGAGGCCGCGCAGCCGGGCGGTGGTCTCGGCGGCGAGGGAGACGGTCAGCTCGTCGAGCGCGGTGGACTCCTGGCCGAGGTAGGCGAGGAGCCGGGCGGCGCGCTCGGGATGGCGGACCACGTCGTGGCCGAGGAGGCGGACGCTGCCGGAGTCGGGCCGCATCAGCCCGGTGAGCTGCCGGACGAGGGTGGACTTGCCGGCCCCGTTGGGCCCGAGCAGACCGAAGATCTCCCCGCCGCGCACCTCGAGGTCGATGTGGTCGGTGGCGCGGACCTCGGGGATCGCGGGGGCGCCGCGTCTGCCCCGGGTCGCCGGGTACGTCTTCACGAGGTCACGCACGACGCAGACGGCTTCCCCCTCGGGGACGGGTGCGGAGTCCGTGCGGTCCATGCTCACGAGGGACGAGCCTACGGGGTGGCGTTGCCTGCTTTGTGCCCGGGTCCGGGGCCCCGGGCGGCGTGGCGCCGGCGTCAGGTCAGCGGGCGGGCGGACTGGAGGGGGTGCGGGGCGGTGGGCTGGCCGGTGGCGGGCAGGTCGATCTCGCGCCAGAACCCGGCCCGGATCGCGTACCGGTCGTGTTCGTCGATCTGGTCGTCCTTGTGGGCGAGGAGGCCGAACCGGGCGGCGTAGCGCAGCAGCTCGCCGTCGATGCGGTGCGGGATGCGCGGGTAGAGCGCGGCGAGGCGCGGCAGCAGGGTGCGGTCGCCGAGGCGGGAGAGCCAGCGGCGGGCGAAGACCTGGCCGACCTCGAAGGGGTCGCCGCCGACGGTGGTGATGTCCTCCTCGCGGTCGGCCCACCGCTGTTCGGCCGTGGTGAGCTGGGCGAGGGTGGGCAGCGCGGTGTCGTCGGGCGAGTCGGCGGGGCCCTGGCGTTCGACGAGCCCCTTGTCGGAGGACCACCGCAGGGTGGCGGTGGCGGGCTGCTCCTTGACGGGGGCCGGCCGGTCGGCGGCGCGCAGGGCGGCCAGGTCCTTCGGGGTGGGGACGGCGCGGGCGGTGCCCGCCGCGGTGCCGTTGGTCTCGGCGGGGGCCGGGGTGTGCTCGGGCTCGGGGTCGCGGGCGGGCCGGGCGGCGGTGTCGGGCAGCGGGGCGGAGAGGATGGCGGCGATCTCGGGTCCCGGCGCGGGCTGCGGGGCGCAGGTGCCGGCGGTGTCGCGGGCGCGGATGGCGCGGGTGATCCAGGCCCGGTCGAGCAGGCGGCGTTCGTCGGCCTCGGCGACGAGGTCCTCGGACTGGTTGTAGTCGCCGCCGGCCGCCTGCACGGCCCAGAGGTGGACGGCGACGCCGTGCTCCTTGGCGGCGGTCATGCCGGGCAGCAGGTCGCCGTCGCCGGTGACCAGGACGATGTCGGAGCAGGCCTTGTTGCGGGCCAGTTCGGTGAGTTCGGCGTGCATCGCGGCGTCGACGCCCTTCTGCGCCCACCGCCCGTCGCTGCGGGTCAGGGCGCCGAGGCGGACGGTGACCCGGGGCATGACGCGCAGCCGGCGGTGCTCGGGCTGGGGGACGCGGTCGGGGGCGCCGTCGAACCAGTAGATACGCAGCAGGGGCTGGGCGGTCTCGGCCTCGGCGCGTTCGCGGAGCTGCCGGACGAGGGTGGCGTGGTCGACGGAGATACGGGACCGGGAAGGGTCTCCGGCGAGCAGGCTGGCGGCGGCGCCCAGCAAGTATCCGGCGTCCACCAGGACGACGCAGCGGTCCACGCGTACCACCTCTATTCCCTCGGTCCCGGGGCGGGCGGGGGCCCGGTGCCGGGTTTCCTTCGAGTCTGCCCGACCCGGTGGGCGTTAACGGCCCGAACTCGATCTTCGGCGTGGCGTATCGGACCGGGGACGTACCACACACCCCCTCACGGACGGTAATTGCCCGACATGCGCGGAGTGTCCGGCCGTGTGAATCTGGAGTCGGCCCCGGACCCACACCTTTTCGGGAGGCAGATTTCCATGGCCAAGAACAAGAACCGCAAGCAGAGCGGCAGTAAGGCGGCGGAGACCGCGTCGCAGCAGGCGAAGGAGAAGTCGACCGAGGCGATCTCCTCGATCCAGTCCTCGGCGCAGGGCAGCCCCGCCGACGTGGCCCGCAAGCACCAGCGCAAGTTCGGCCACAACTGATCCGGAGGCCACGGCCCATGAGGCCGAGCTGACACGAAGGGGCGCACCCGCCACCGCGGGTGCGCCCCTTCGTCGTAGGAACAGGCCGGCCTCAGCCCGCCAGGCAGGAGGCGCCGAGGAGCACCTTCAGGTCGCCGAAGAGCGAGGGGTCGGGCTGGACCCGGTGCCGGTCGAGCCGGAGCACGGTGGTCTTGCGGGGGCCCTGGAGCTTGATCCGCACCTCGGAGTTGCCACGGTGGGAGTCGAGCACCTCACCGAGGCGGCTGACCATCGGCGGGGTCACCTTGACGGCGGGGATCGTGATGATCACCGGGGCGTTGGTGCCCGCGTTGGAGAGGTCGGGCACTTGGAGCTCCATCGCGACCAGCCGCGGGATGTCCTCCCGCTTGTCCAGCCGCCCCTTGACGAAGACGACGGCGTCCTCGACGAGTTGCGTGGAGACCAGCTGGTAGGTGGCGGGGAAGAACATGCACTCGATGGAACCCGCGAGGTCCTCGACGGTGGCGATGGCCCAGGCGTTGCCCTGCTTGGTCATCTTGCGCTGGAGACCGGAGATGATGCCGCCGACCGTGACGACCGCGCCGTCCCCGAAGTCGCCGCCGGTGAGCTGCCCGATCCCGGCGTCGGCCTTGTCGGAGAGGACGTGCTCCAGCCCGAAGAGGGGGTGGTCGGAGACGTAGAGGCCGAGCATCTCGCGCTCCTGGGCGAGGAGGTAGGTCTTGTCCCACTCCTCGTCGGTGAACTCGATGTCGAGTCCGAAGCCCGGCTCGTCGGCACTGTCGTCGCCCATGCCGCCGAAGAGGTCGAACTGCCCCTCGGCCTCCTTGCGCTTGACCGCCACCACGTTGTCGATCATGGGCTCGTAGTGCGCGGTGAGCCCCTTGCGGGTGTGGCCGAGCGCGTCGAAGGCACCGGCCTTGATCAGCGACTCGGTGGTCCGCTTGTTGCAGGCCTGCGCCTCGATCTTGTCGAGGTAGTCGGGGAAGGAGGAGAACTTCCCCTTCGCCTTGCGGGCGCGGATGATCGACTCGACCACGTTGGTGCCGACGTTGCGGACCGCTTCGAGGCCGAAGAGGATCACGTCGTCGCTCTGGGCGGCGAAGTTGTGCACCGACTCGTTGACGTCCGGCGGCAGCACCTTGATCTTCATGCGCCGGCACTCGTTCAGATAGACGGCCGACTTGTCCTTGTCGTCCTTGACCGAGGTGAGCAGCGCCGCCATGTACTCGGCCGGGTAGTTGGCCTTGAGGTACGCGGTCCAGTAGGTGACCAGGCCGTACGCGGAGGAGTGCGCCTTGTTGAAGGCGTAGCCGGCGAAGGGCACCAGGACGTCCCAGAGCGCCTGGATCGCCTCGTCGGAGAAGCCGTTCTTCCGGGCGCCGGCCTGGAAGAGGACGAAGTTCTTCTCCAGCTCCTCGGGCTTCTTCTTGCCCATCACACGGCGCAGGATGTCGGCCTCGCCGAGCGAGTACCCGGCGATGATCTGCGCGGCCTTCTGCACCTGCTCCTGGTACACGATGAGGCCGTAGGTGAGCCCCAGGACCTCCTTGAGGGGCTCCTCCAGCTCCGGGTGGATCGGGGTGATCTCCTGCTGGCCGTTCTTGCGCAGGGCGTAGTTGGTGTGCGAGTTCATGCCCATCGGGCCCGGCCGGTACAGGGCCGAGACGGCGGAGATGTCCTCGAAGTTGTCGGGCTTCATCAGCCGCAGCAGGGACCGCATGGGCCCGCCGTCGAACTGGAAGACACCCAGGGTGTCACCGCGGCAGAGGAGTTCGAAGGTCTTCGGGTCGTCCAGCGGCAGAGCGAGGAGGTCGAGGTCGATGCCCTTGTTGGCCTCCACCATCTTCCGCGCGTCGTCCATGATGGTGAGGTTGCGCAGGCCGAGGAAGTCCATCTTCAGCAGGCCGAGCGACTCGCACTGCGGGTAGTCCCACTGCGTGATGGTGACGCCGTCGGTGTGCCGGGTCCACAGCGGGGCGTGGTCGACGATCGGCTCGCTGGACATGATCACGCCGGCCGCGTGCACACCCATCTGCCGGACCAGGCCCTCGACGCCCTTGGCGGTGTCGATGACCTTCTTCACGTCCGGCTCGTTCTCGTACATCCCCCGGATCTCGCCCGCCTCGCTGTAGCGCGGGTGCTTCGGGTTGGTGATGCCGTCGAGGTCGATGCCCTTGCCGAGGACGTCGGCGGGCATCGCCTTGGTGAGCCGGTCGCCCATCGCGTACGGGTACCCGAGGACGCGGGCCGAGTCCTTGATGGCGTTCTTCGCCTTGATCTTGCCGTAGGTGCCGATCATGGCGACCTTGTCGGCGCCGTACTTCTCCGTGACGTACCGGATCACCTCGACGCGCCTGCGCTCGTCGAAGTCGATGTCGACATCGGGCATGGAGACGCGCTCCGGGTTGAGGAAGCGCTCGAAGATCAGGCCGTGCTCGATCGGGTCGAGGTCGGTGATGCCCATGGCGTACGCGACGATCGAACCGGCCGCGGAGCCACGGCCGGGGCCGACCGCGATGCCGTTGTTCTTGGCCCACATGATGAAGTCGGCGACGACGAGGAAGTACCCCGGGAACCCCATCTGGATGATGACGTCCATCTCGTACTCGGCCTGCCGCTGCCGGTCCTCGGGGACGCCGCCGGGGAAACGGCGCGCCATGCCCCGGCGCACCTCCTCCTGGAACCAGGTGACCTCGGTGAAGCCGTCCGGGATGTCGAACTTCGGCATCAGGTCGCGCTTCTCGAACATGCCGGTGGTGTCGATCTGCTCGGCGACCAGCAGCGTGTTGCGGCACCCCTCCTGCCAGGCGTCGGAGGAGTCGATGGCGTACATCTCCTCCGTCGACTTCAGGTAGTAGCCCGTGCCGTCGAAGCGGAAGCGGTCCGGGTCGGAGAGGTTCTTGCCGGTCTGGATGCAGAGCAGGGCGTCGTGGGCGACCGACTCGTGCGAGTACGTGTAGTGCGAGTCGTTGGTGACCAGCGGGGGGATGCCGAGCTTCTTGCCGATGTCCAGCAGGCCCTGGCGGACCCGGCGCTCGATCTCGATGCCGTGGTCCATCAGCTCCAGGAAGTACCGGTCCTTGCCGAAGATCTCCTGGTACTCGGCGGCGGCCCGCAGCGCCTCCTCCTCCTGGCCCAGCCGCAGCCGGGTCTGCACCTCGCCGGAGGGGCAGCCCGTGGAGGCGATCAGCCCCTCCGACCACTGCGAGATCGACTCCTTGTCCATCCGGGGCCACTTCTGGAGCCAGCCCTCGGAGTACGCGTCGGAGGAGAGCCGGAAGAGGTTGTGCAGGCCGGTGGAGTTGGCCGCCCAGATCGTCTTGTGGGTGTAACCGCCGGAGCCCGAGACGTCGTCGCGCTTCTGGTGCGGCTGGCCCCACTGGATCTTCCGCTTGGTCCGCCGGGACTCCGGGGCCACGTACGCCTCGATGCCGATGATCGGCGTGACCCCCGCCTTCTCGGCACTGTGGAAGAAGTCGTACGCGCCGTGGAGGTTGCCGTGGTCCGACATGGCGATGTGGGTCATGCCCATCTCGTTGCACGCGTCGAACATGTCCTTGAGCCGCGCGGCGCCGTCCAGCAGGGAGTACTGCGTGTGGACGTGCAGGTGCGTGAAGGGCGGCTTGGACGTGGCAGACACGTGGCCTCCGGGGCGTCGGCGTGGTCGGGGTTTCGGCTCCGGAGTCTACGTCCCCCCACCGACACCCCGCGGCCCCCGCCGCGACCGGGCTCCCCTTCCCACGTGCCCCGACCCGGGCACGCCCCCGGGGGGCCTCAAACGCCGGCCGGGCTGAGGTTCACCTGCCCCCAGGACCCCGACCGTGCCGGTCACAAACGGCCTCAATCGCCGGCCGGGCTGTGGACGCTGGGGCCCGCCTCGACCGTGCCGGTCACCTATTGGCCTCAATCGCCGGCCGGGCTGTCAGGGTCGCGGTTCCTCCGGTGCGTGGGTGGGGCGGGGCCGCGCCGGGGTACCTCCTCACAAACTGCATGGTGCGGGGTCAATTGGAGCATGGCGGCCTCGTGTGCAGTTTGCTGCGGGGGCACCCCGACACGACCCCACCCCACGGTCTCGTACGCGGCCGACCGCCGGAGGGGCGGACGAGGCCGTCACCGATGGCTCCCTCCTCCACAGTCACCACCGTCGTCGCTTCAGCTCGCCACAAAGATCAATTGGCGACGGTCTGTCTTTTCCCTCCACCGGCGGGACGACGCCGACGAAACGGAAGGGCGGGGACGGGTCGGGGTGCCCCCGCAGCAAACTGCACACACGGCCGCCTTGAAGCGACTGACCCCGCACCATGCAGTTTGTGAGGAGGTACCCCGACCCGGCCCCGCCCGACCCAGACGGCGAACGAACCGCGAACCCCACAGCCCGGCCGGCGATTGAGGCCAATCAGTGACCCGCAGGGTCGAGAACCGGCAGGTCAGGGCGGAGCCCAGCCACAACAGACAGCCCGGCCGGCGATCGAGGCCACCCGTGACCGGCACGGGCGAGACGGGAGGCGGCCCGAGGAAGCCCCGCCGGAGCCAGGCCCCGCTCAGAGGGCGAGGGGCGCTTTAGGCGCCCCTTATCGGCCCCCGTGGCAGACTCGAAGGCACAATGGCCGGGTAGCCCGTGCGCCCCGGCGCACCCCCCGGAAAACCGCGCGCCCCGGCGCGCATCGCATCGTGGACGGACAACCCCCCTGGTGAACACCCCGATAGCCGAAACAGCGCCCCGCGCCCTGCGCGCGGCGCTGTTCACCGTGCTCGCGGTCACCCTGTCCACCACCTCCCACGTCCTCCTCTCGGGAGCCCCGCTCCCCCTCCCCACAGTGGCCCTGGTGACCGCCACCGTCTTCGCCCTGGCCTGGTCCCTCGCGACCAGCGAACGCAGCTTCGGCCGCATCGCGGCCCTGCTGGTCCCGCTGGAGCTGGCGGCGGACACGGTCTTCACGGCGGGCCAGCACGTCTGTTACGGCGCGACGGGCGGCCCGGTCGCGGGCCCCCTGCGCACGGTGGGCGTCGACCTGCTCTGCGGCGGCGGCGCCCTGGGCGCCCCCCTGGCGAGACTGCTGGGAGCGCCCGCCGAGGCCCCCGCGGCGTTCACGGCGCACCCCAGGCCCGAACTGGCCTGGCTCCTCCTCGGCGCCCACGTGGGCGTGGGCCTCCTGGCCGCCGCCTGGCTGCGCTACGGCGAGCGGGCCCTGGCCCAGCTGCTGCGGGCCGCCGCCGCACAGGCGTTCCGCCCGCTGGCGCTGGCCGTGGCCAGGGTCCCCGCGCCGCACGCCCCGCGTACCGCCCGGCTGCGCCCCGAGGCGGCCCCGGCCGGGCGCCCGGCGCTGCTGATCGCGCACTCCGTGGGCCGCCGGGGCCCGCCCGCCGGGCTCCTCCCCGCCTGACGCGGGGCCCTCGGGCCCATGGCGCGGCGGGGCTCTTTCCGGTCATCATCCGGTCACCCCAAGCCACGTCCCACACGGAGAGCACACCCACATGAGCAAGCGGAACAGCCAGGCGGCGAAGAGCGCGGCGCGCGAGCGGCTGCGGATCGAGCGCGAGAAGCAGGCGAAGAAGGACAAGGCGCGGCGGCAGCTGATCGTCGCCGGTTCGGTCGTCGGTGTCCTGGCGATAGCCGGCGGCGTCGGTTTCGCCGTGGTCAAGGCGAACGAGCCCGGCTACTGGGAGAAGGCGGCCGACCAGAAGCTGGTCAAGCCGGCCAACACCTCGGGCGCCCAGGGCACCACCGTCGTCATCGGCAAGGACGACGCCGCCAAGACGCTGAAGATCTACGAGGACCCGCGCTGCCCGGTCTGCGCCTCCTTCGAGCAGAACGTCGGCGAGACGATCGACCAGGACCTCAAGGACGGCAAGTACAAGCTCCAGTTCGTCGGGGCCTCCTTCCTCGACCGGGGCCTCGGCGGCGAGGGCTCCAAGAACGCGCTGAGCGCGCTGGGCGCGGCGCTGAACGTCAGCGACGAGGCGTTCATGGCGTACAAGTCGGCGCTCTTCTCGGTGGAGAACCACCCGGAGGAGTCCAAGGACGAGTTCGCCAAGGACAGCAAGCTGATCGAGATCGCCAACCAGGTGCCGGAACTGAAGGGCAACAGCGCCTTCAAGAAGGACGTGGAGAACGGCACCTACGACAAGTGGGCGCTGGAGATGTCGAAGGTCTTCGACGACAACAAGGACGGCGTCGAGGGCACCCCGTCGCTGGTGATGGACGGCAAGAAGGTCACCGCCGAGGGCAGTGAGAACGCCCCGCAGACCCCCGAGCAGTTCAACGCCGCCGTCGACAAGGCGCTGAAGGGCTGACCCGGCCGCTCCCACGGCGCGGCCCGCGCCGTGGGAGCGACATCCGGCCGACGAGCGGGCGAACTTTCCCCACCAGGCCATTTTTGGCGTGTACGGGACATCAATGCGCGTCTACGGTACTCAGCCGTGACCAGTCGAACCGAGCACCACCCCAGACCCGCGAACCCCAGCCGCCGCACCGTCGTCCTGGCGGCCGCCGCCACCGGCGCCCTGCTCCCGCTGGGAGCGGCCACCACCGCCACCGCCGCGGCCACCCCCCAGTTCCTGCACGGCGTCGCCTCGGGCGATCCGCTCCCCGACGGCGTCCTGCTGTGGACCCGCGTCACCCCCACCGAGGAGGCGCAGCCGGGCTCCGGCGCGGGCCCGGACACCGAGGTCGGCTGGGAGATCGCCGCCGACGCCGCCTTCTCCTCGGTCGTCGCCCGCGGCACCGTCACCGCGCGGGCCGCCACCGACCACACCGTCAAGGCCGACGTGCGCGGCCTCTCCCCGGCCACCGGCTACTGGTTCCGCTTCACGGCCGGTTCCACCGTCTCGCCCGTCGGCCGTACCCGCACCGCCCCCGCCGCCTCGGCCTCCCCGGCCGGACTGCGGTTCGGCGTCGTCTCGTGCGCCAACTGGGAAGCCGGCTGGTTCTCCGCCTACCGCCACCTCGCGGCCCGCGGCGACCTGGACGCCGTCCTGCACCTGGGTGACTACCTCTACGAGTACGCCACCGGGGACTACCCGGCCAGCCCCGTCCGCCCGCACCGCCCGGCGCACGAGATCACCACCCTCGCCGACTACCGGCTGCGCCACGCCACCTACAAGACCGACCCCGACCTGGCCGCCCTCCACGCCCGCCACCCGGTCATCGCCATCTGGGACGACCACGAGTTCGCCAACGACGCCTGGTCGGGCGGGGCGGAGAACCACACGCCCGGCGCCGAGGGCACGTGGAGCGAGCGGTCGGCGGCGGCCCGGCAGGCGTACTTCGAGTGGATGCCGGTCCGCGCCTCCACCGAGGGCACCGTCTTCCGGCGGCTGCGCTTCGGCGACCTGGCCGACCTGCACCTGCTGGACCTGCGCAGCTTCCGCTCCGAGCAGGTCTCCATCGGCAACGGCCAGGTCGACTCCAAGGACCGCACCATCACCGGACGCGCCCAGCTCGACTGGCTCAAGGCCGGGCTCTCCGGCTCGCAGGCCGCCTGGCAGCTGGTCGGCACCTCGGTGATGATCTCGCCGGTCGCCTTCGGCTCCGTCCCCGCCCACCTGCTGAAGCCGCTCGCCGAACTCCTCGGCCTGCCCACCCAGGGCCTCGCGGTCAACGTCGACCAGTGGGACGGCTACACCGCCGACCGCACCGAGCTGATCCGCCACCTGCGGACCGCCGGCATCCGCGACACCGTCTTCCTCACCGGCGACATCCACATGGCCTGGGCCAACGACGTGCCGGTGACGGCGGCGACGTACCCGGTCTCGGAGTCGGCGGCCACCGAGTTCGTCGTCACCTCGGTCACCTCCGACAACCTCGACGACCTGCTGAACGTCGCCCCCGGCACGCTGTCCACGGTGGCCGAGGGTGCGATCAAGGCCGCCAACCGGCACGTGAAGTGGCTCGACATGGACGGGCACGGCTTCGGCGTCCTCGACGTGACGGCCGAACGCTCCCAGATGGACTACTACCTGCTCTCCGACCGGGCCGACCCGGGCGCCACGGCCTCCTGGCTCCGTTCGTACCGCACCCGGCGCGGCACCCAGCGGGTCGAGCGGGCGGACGCGCCGGTGGCCTGACCCGGCCCGGCCGCCCTGCCCCAGCCCCGGACCCCCGACGGAGGACCGTGCACGGAATGTGATGTTCCGTCAGGGGGCCGTCACCGCCTGCCCCGTGCTCTATACGCTGGGTCCCATGAGTGCACCGGGGGAGAGGATCGGCGGCCGTTTCACCTTGCTGGGGCCGCTGGGCAGTGGCGGCATGGGCACGGTCTGGCGGGCCAGGGACGAGGTGCTCCACCGCGAGGTGGCGCTCAAGGAGGTACGGCCGCCCGACCCGGCGCTGACCGGCCCCGAGGCCGCCGCCACCCTGCGCGAACGCGTCCTGCGCGAGGCCCGGGCGCTGGCCCGGCTCAGCCACCCGCACGTCGTCACCATCCACCAGATCGTGGACGCCGGGCCGGACACCCACCCCTGGATCGTCATGGAGCTGGTCCCCGGCGAGAGCCTCGCCGACCGGCTCCAGCACGGCCCGCTCCTGCCGCAGGAGGCGGCCGCCCTCGGCCGGCAGATCCTCGCCGCGCTGCGCTCCGCGCACGCCGCGGGCATCCACCACCGCGACGTGAAGCCCGCCAACATCCTGCTCCGCACCGACCCCGGCGTCCCCGGCCCGCCCAGCGCCGTCCTCACCGACTTCGGCATCGCCGCGCTCCAGGGCTCCACCGCGCTGACCGCCACCGGCGACCTGATCGGCTCGCCCGAGTACATCGCCCCCGAACGCGTCCGGGGCCGCGACGACCACCCCGCCTCCGACCTGTGGTCGCTCGGCCTGGTCCTCTACGTCGCCGTGGAGGGACACAGCCCGCTGCGCCGGGCCACCACGCTCGCCACCCTGGCCGCCGTCCTCGACGAGCCGGTGCCGCCGCCGGTCCGCTCGGGCCCGCTCGCCGGCGTCCTCGGCGCTCTGCTGGTCCGCGACCCCGAGGCCCGCCCCGACGCCGCCACCCTGGACCGCCTCCTCACCGAGGCCGCCTCGGGCAGCGCCCCCTCCTGGGCCGAGCCGACCGTCTCCGGCCCCCGCCCGGTTCCGTCCACCCCCGTCGCCCCTCCCCCGCCCGCACCGCCGACCCCGCCGCCGGGCGCGCCGGCGGCGAGCACCCGGGCGCCGGGCACCCCGGCGCCCGCGCCGTACCGGCCGCCGCTGCCCACCCCGACCACGGCGGTCACCCGCCCCCGCCGTCGTACGGGGGCTCTGGTCGCGGGCGCCGCCGCCCTGGTCGCCGTGGCGGTGACCGCCACCGTCCTGTTCCTCAACCCTTGGAAGAGCGACGACCAGGCCGCCCCGTCCCCGTCCCCCTCACCGACCGCCACCCAGCCCCCGGACGGCGAGAAGGACCCCAAGCCCTCCCCCGACGCGGACCGCAGCACCGAAACGGACCCGGTCGACGACGACAAGGGCGACGACAGGAACGGAACCGGCGAGGAGGACGACCGGTCAGGCCAGGACGACGCCCCCCCGTCGCCTTCGGACACCCCACAACCCCCCTCCGGCGGTTCGTGGATCGCCCAGCTCTTCTCCGAGCCGGTCTCCACCGGCACCGCCACCCGCGACCGCCGCCTGGCCGCCGTGCGCGCCGAGGTTCCCGAGGCCCGCTACCTCCGCAGCGACGACTACGCCTCGCTCCGTCCCGGCTACTGGGTCTTCTACGTCCCCGGCCCGTTCGACGACGGGCGGGCTGCCCTGCGGTTCTGCGCCGAGAACGGCCGGACCAGCGGCAACGAGTGCGTCGGCCGCTACCTCAGCGACGACGGGGCCGACGCCGCCGCCATCTGCCACCCGCCCGCCGCCGCCCCCAAGGGCCGCTGCACCCGGTCGTAGCCGGAACCTCCCGGTCAGAGCGAGTCGAGGAACCCCTGGACCGTCCGCCAGGTGGCCTCGGCCGCCTCGGCGTCGTAGTCGGGGAGTTCGGGGTCGGTGTACAGGTGACCCGCGCCCGGGTGGCGGTAGACCTCGACGTCGGCGCCGGCCCGCTGCATCCGCAGGTACCAGGCGTTGAGCCAGTCGTGCGGCTCGAAGGGGTCGTTCTCGGTGACGTGCAGCTGGACCGGCAGCTCCTCGGCACTGGCGTCGTCCGGCAGGTCCGAGGTCCCGGAGAACAGCACCAGGCCGCGCGCCTTCTCGTCGGCGAGGGCGAGGTTCTGCGCGATGGCGCCGCCCAGCGAGAACCCCGCGTAGACCAGCCCCTTGTCCGAGTACGGCGCGGCCGCCCGCACCGCCCGCTTCAGCAGCTCGTCCGTCCCGATCTCGTCCCGCAGCGCCAGCCCTTCCTCCATGTCCGCCGGCCTACGCCCCTCGAAGAGATCAGGCACATGCACCTCGTGCCCACCCTCCCGCAACCGCTCCGCCGCCTGCTCCAACGCCGGCCGCACCCCGTACACGGAGTGGATCAACAAAATCTCCATACCCGCATCCTCCCACCCACGGACCACCCCGGCCCGACCGGGACATCCAGCACGAAAACATCCAGTACGGGAACATCCAGCCCGGCCAAAATCCAGCCCGGCCGGCGCTTGAGGCCACCTGTCTCAGCCCGGCCGGCGCTTGAGGCCATCCCACAGCGGCCCAGCCGGGGCCGCACCATGCCGAACCCCCGGGCCCCAACCCAACCCAAGCCTGAGCTCAGCGAAGGCTGCGCACATCGAGCTGCCGCAGCACCCGGTCCACCACCTCGGGATCAGCCCCAGGCTCGTTCCGAGCCGACAACACCTCACGCCGCGCGGCGGACATCATCTCCCGCTGCACCCGCGACATCGCGGCCACCCTCTCGGCCCGCTGCACCCACCACTCGCGCCGCTCGTCGTCGAGCAGATCGGGACTGATCCGCACCCCGATGTCCAGCGCCCCGCGCTGCAACCGCTCGCTGATGTCCTCGGGCAGCTCCTCGGTCGCCTCGATCTCCTTGAGCCGCCGCCGCGCGGCCTTGGCGGCCCGGACCGCCAGGTCGTGCTCCAGCTTGTGCTCGGCGTCGGTGTCGGCCTTGACCCCGAGCTTGCGCACCAGCCACGGCAGGGTCAGCCCCTGCACCAGCAAGGTCGCCATGATCACGCAGAAGGCGATGAAGATGATCTCGTCGCGGGCCGGGAAGGGCTTCCCGTCCTCGGTGGTGAGGGGGATGGCGAGGGCCAGCGCGACCGAGGCCACCCCCCGCATCCCGGACCACCACATGACGACGGTCTCGCGCCAGGAGGTGGGGATCTCCTCGTTCTCGTCGCGCAGGCCGTGCATCTTCTGGGCGAGCCAGGTGGTCGGCAGCAGCCACAGCAGGCGGACGCCGACGACGACGGCGACGATCGCCACGCCCCAGCCGATCATCTGCCCCTCGCGGCCCTCGGCGGCCCGGATGACGGTGTGCAGCTCCAGCCCGATGAGGCCGAAGGCGATCCCGGTGACCAGGGTGTCGACCACGTGCCAGAAGGTCTGCCCGGTGATGCGGCCCAGTACGTCGTCGGCGTCGAGGGCGGTGCCGGCCAGCAGCAGCGCGGTGGTGAGGACGGCGAGGACGCCGGAGCCGTGCAGCTCCTCGGCGAGGATGTAGCTGGCGAACGGCACCAGCAGGGTCAGCCCCGTCTGGAGCGTGGCGTCGCCCAGCATCGACATCATCTTCTTGCTGACCCAGCCGAGCACCAGACCGACCGCGACGGCGACCGCCGCCGACAGGAAGAACTGCCCGACGGCCCCGCCCCAGGAGAAGGTCCCGGTGACCGCCGCGGCGATCGCCACGTGGTAGAGGACGATCGCGGTGACGTCGTTGAAGAGCCCCTCGCCCTCCAGCACGGAGACCAGGCGCCGGGGCAGCCCCAGCTGCCCCGCGACGGCGGTGGCGGCGACCGGGTCGGGCGGGGCGACCAGCGCGCCGAGCGCCACGGCGGCGGCCAGCGGCAGCCCGGGCACGATGGCGTTGGCGACGCCCGCGACGGCCGCGGTGGTGATGAAGACCAGGGCGACGGCGAGCAGCAGGATGGGCCGGTAGTTGGCGGTGAACTGCCGCCAGGAGGTCCGTTGGACGGCCGCGTAGAGCAGGGGTGGCAGGACCAGCGGGAGGATGTACTCCGGCGGCACGTTCACGTTGGGCACGAACGGCAGCAGGGCGAGGACGATCCCGCCGAGGGTCATCAGCACCGGGGCGGGCAGCCCCAGTCGGTCCCCCAGCGGCACCGTGATCACGGCGCCGAGGAGGAGCAGGAGCAGCAGCGCCAACTGGTCCACGGTGTGGCCTCCGGCAAGGTCGGTACGTCAGGAAAACGTCCCCACTCTGCCACCCCGCCGCTCCCGCCGGTCCCCCGGCCCCCTGACCTGCCTGGCCGCACCGCAGGTCAGGGGGTACGCGGCCGGGCTGTCACAGCTTCCGGCGCATCGCCCGGTGCGGCATGCCCGCGTCCTCGAACTCCGGTCCGTACGCCTGGTATCCGAGCCGCTCGTAGAAGCCGAGGGCGTGGGTCTGGGCGTGCAGGTCGACCGCGCGCAGCCCGAGCTGTGCCGCCGCCTCCTCCAGCCCGCGCACCAAGGCCGCGCCGACGCCCAGTCCCCGCGCCACCTGGCGGACGGCGAGCCTGCCGAGGGAACCCACGCCCGGGTCGCCGCCGGTCGCGCCCGCCGCGGCCGGACCGTAGAGCAGCCGCCCGGTGCCGAGCGGCCCGTCGGGGCCTTCGGCGAGGACGTGCACGGTGTCGCTGCCGGTGTCGTGGGCGTCGTACTCGATGGCCTCGTCGACGCCCTGCTCGACGACGAAGACCTCCTTGCGGACCGCGAAGCACGCCTCACGGTCGGCGGGGCCCTCGGCGACGCGTACGCGCACGTCGGCAGGGGTGGTCTGGCTCATGCGGGCTCTCCTTGGCCGGTCGGGGCGGGAACGGTCAGGCGTTGCTCTCGACGCGCACCGTGTCCAGGGCGTGCTGGAGGTCGGCCGGGTACTCGCTGGAGAACTCCACCCAGCTGCCGTCGGCGGGGTGCTCGAAGCCGAGCCGCACCGCGTGCAGCCACTGCCGGGTGAGGCCGAGCCGCTTGGCGAGGGTGGGGTCGGCCCCGTAGGTGAGGTCACCGACACAGGGGTGGCGGTGGGCCGACATGTGCACCCGGATCTGGTGGGTGCGGCCGGTCTCCAGCTTGATGTCGAGCAGGGAGGCGGCGCGGTACGCCTCGATCAGGTCGTAGTGGGTGACCGAGGGCTTGCCCTCGGCAGTGACGGCCCACTTGTAGTCGTGCTGGGGGTGGCGGCCGATCGGGGCGTCGATGGTGCCGCTCATCGGGTCGGGGTGGCCCTGGACGAGCGCGTGGTAGCGCTTGTCGACGGTCCGCTCCCGGAACTGCTGCTTGAGCAGCGTGTACGCCCGCTCGGACTTGGCGACCACCATCAGGCCGGAGGTGCCGACGTCGAGGCGGTGGACGATGCCCTGGCGCTCGGCGGCGCCGGAGGTGGAGATGCGGTAGCCGGCGGCGGCGAGGCCGCCGATGACGGTGGTGCCGGTCCAGCCGGGGCTGGGGTGCGCGGCGACGCCGACCGGCTTGACGATGACGACGATGTCGTCGTCGTCGTGGACGATCTCCATGCCCTCGACGGGCTCGGCGACGATCTGGACGGGTGCGGGGGCGGCCGGCATCTCGACCTCCAGCCAGGCGCCGCCGTGCACGCGCTCCGACTTTCCGACCGCGGCGCCGTCGACCAGCACCTTGCCTGCTGCGGCCAGCTCGGCGGCCTTGGTGCGGGAGAAGCCGAACATCCGGGAGATGGCGGCGTCCACGCGCTCGCCCTCCAGGCCGTCCGGCACGGGCAGGGTGCGGATCTCGGGAATCGTGCTCACCCGTCGAGTATGCCGGACGGCGGCGGCGCGCCGGACGCCGCCGTCGGACAGAGGTACGACGGCGGCCGCGCGGACCGGGCGGTTCAGTCCTTGTGGACGGTGCCGTCCGGGTCGAGTCCGCGGAAGGAGAGGATCACGATCAGGATGCCGCCGCAGACGATCGCGGAGTCGGCGAGGTTGAAGACCGCGAAGTTCTTCGGCGCGAGGAAGTCGACCACGGCCCCCTCCAGGACGCCGGGGGCCCGGAAGACGCGGTCGGTGAGGTTGCCGAGGGCGCCGCCGAGCAGCAGGCCGAGCGCGAGGGCCCACGGCAGGCTGTAGAGCTTGCGGGCGAGCCGGGCGATGACCACGATCACGGCGGCGGCGATCACCGTGAAGATGATGGTGAAGGCCTCACCGAAGCCGAAGGCCGCGCCCGCGTTGCGGATGACGCGCAGCTCGAACCAGTCGCCGAGGACCTGGATGGGCGCGTGGTGCTCCAGCTTCGCGACGACCAGCAGCTTGCTGCCGAGGTCCAGCAGGTACGCCACGACGGCGACGGTGAAGAGCACGGCGACCCGGCGCGGACCGCGCGGCGCGGCCGCGGTGGCCCCGCCCTCCTGCTCGTCCCCGCCCGGCTCCGGCGGCTCGGCCTGCTCCGGCTCGCGCGCTTCAGGGGTCTCAGGCATACCGATGATGCGCTCCGCCTCTGCCACGTGTGTCCCTCGACGATGGGATAGATGCCCCGAGGGTACGACACGGACGGGCGCGCCCGGGCGCCAGTACGCCCCCGGAGCAGCGCGGGGGCACGCGCGGCCGGCACGCGTGCCCGCGAGCCCCCGCGCCCGGCGGTGGCGGCTCAGCCCCGGCGTTCCTGCTTCTGCTTGCAGTCGACGCAGAGGGTGGCCCGCGGGAACGCCTGGAGGCGGGCCTTGCCGATCGCGTTGCCGCAGTTCTCGCAGGTGCCGTAGGTGCCCTCGTCGAGCCGGACCAGGGCCTGTTCGGTCTGGCGGAGCATCTCGCGGGCGTTGGCGGCGAGCGAGAGTTCGTGCTCGCGGGTGATGTTCTTGGTGCCGGTGTCGGCCTCGTCGTCCCCGGCCCCGCCGCCGCTGTCGCGCATCAGCCCGGCCAGCGCCTGGCCGGACGCGTCGATCTCGGTGCGGATGCGCTCGGCGTCGGCGCGCAGTCCCGCGCGGGCCTCCTCGGCCTCGGCCTCGGTCCAGGGGTCCTCACCCGGCCGTACCGCCAGCGCCTCGGCCCCGGCGCGTGCCTGCGGCACCGGCCCGGACTTCTCCGCCGTACCCGTCTTCTTCGCCACCACGGAGCCGGCCTCCTGCGTCTCGTCGGCCGGCGCCCGGGGCGGCGGCCCTCCTGCCCGGGGACGTGGCCGTCCTCCCGGGTCCTGCCCGCGGCACCCGCACCCGCGTTCCCACCGCCGCGCGCCGGCCCGCTCCACCGGGTGTGACCTGCTCGCGCGTCGTGCTGGGACGATAAATCGACTTCCGGCGGTCGGCAACGGGGCACGCCGCCTCCCGCCGGACGCCCCTCAGGCGCCCGAAGTCCTTTGTGCCCCCACCACCCGCCGGATATGCCCCCGGCCCGCCGACCGGCCCCGGACGGCGGGCCCCGCGCCCCGAGTAATCCGGTCGGCCACGGCGCCCGCGCGCCGTACACTGGCGGCAGCGAGAAGCGACGATGGGGACGAGTAGCGTCGTCAGCGGCCGTGAGCGACCCGGGGACGGTGGAAGCCCGGGGGCCCGCCCGACGTGAAGATCACCCCGGAGCCGCCGGAGGAAAGCCCGGTCCGGGTGAGTAGAACCGGCATCGCGCCCCCAATGAGTGGGCGGCGCCGTCCCGGTGACGGCGCAGGCCAAGGAGGGTGGTACCGCGGCGGTCCGCAAGGCCGTCGTCCCTCCGACGGAATGCAGCAGTCCGTTGGAGGAGCGCCTCGATGACAGCCCCGGTGAACCCGCCCCAGTACCGCCAGGTACCCGCCCAGGTCGACCTGCCCGCGCTGGAGCACGCGGTCCTCGACTTCTGGCGCGAGAACAAGATCTTCGCCAAGACCCTGGAGCAGTCCGAGGGCCGCCCGGAGTGGGTCTTCTACGAGGGCCCGCCGACCGCCAACGGCATGCCCGGCGCCCACCACATCGAGGCCCGGGTCTTCAAGGACGTCTTCCCCCGCTTCCGCACCATGCGCGGCTACCACGTGGGCCGCAAGGCCGGCTGGGACTGCCACGGCCTCCCCGTCGAGCTGGCGGTGGAGAAGGAGCTGGGCTTCAACGGCAAGAAGGACATCGAGGCGTACGGCATCGCCGCCTTCAACGCCAAGTGCCGCGAGTCGGTGACCCGGCACACCGACGCCTTCGCCGAGCTGACCACCCGCATGGGCTACTGGGTCGACATGGACGACGCCTACCGCACCATGGACCCCTCCTACGTCCAGTCGGTCTGGTGGTCGCTGAAGCAGATCTTCGACAAGGACCTGCTGGTCCAGGACCACCGCGTCGCCCCGTGGTGCCCGCGCTGCGGCACCGGCCTCTCCGACCACGAGCTGGCACAGGGGTACGAGACCGTCGTCGACCCCTCGGTCTTCGTCCGCTTCCCGCTCACCTCGGGCCCGCTGGCCGGCCAGGCGTCCCTGCTGGTCTGGACGACGACGCCGTGGACCCTGGTCTCCAACACCGCCGTCGCCGCCCACCCGGACGTCCGGTACGTGGTCGCCACCGACGGCACGGAGAAGCTGGTCGTCGCCGAGCCGCTGCTGGAGAAGGCGCTCGGCGAGGGCTGGGAGGCGACGGGTGAGTCCTTCACCGGCCGCGAGATGGAGCGGTGGAGCTACCAGCGCCCCTTCGAGCTGGTGAAGTTCCCGGCCGAGGCACACTACGTCGTCAACGCCGAGTACGTCACCACCGAGGACGGCACCGGTCTGGTCCACCAGTCCCCCGCCTTCGGTGAGGACGACCTCCAGGTCTGCAAGACGTACGGCCTGCCGGTGGTCAACCCGGTCCGCCCCGACGGCACCTTCGAGGAGGAACTGCCGCTGGTCGGCGGGGTCTTCTTCAAGAAGGCCGACGAGGCGCTCACCGCCGACCTGGACGCCCGCGGCGTCCTCTTCCGTCACGTGCCGTACGAGCACAGCTACCCGCACTGCTGGCGCTGCCACACCGCGCTGCTCTACTACGCGCAGCCGTCCTGGTACATCCGCACCACCACGGTCAAGGACCGGCTGCTGGAGGAGAACGAGCGGACCAACTGGTACCCCGACTCCGTCAAGCACGGCCGGTTCGGAGACTGGCTCGAGAACAACATCGACTGGGCGCTCTCCCGCAACCGCTACTGGGGCACCCCGCTGCCCATCTGGCGCTGTGAGGAAGGGCACCTGACCTGCGTCGGCTCGCTGGCCGAGCTGAGCGAGCTGACCGGCACCGACCAGTCGGAGCTGGACCCGCACCGCCCGTACATCGACGAGATCACCTTCACCTGCACCCACGCCAACTGCCAGCTGGAGGCGTACCGGGTGCCGGAGGTCATCGACGCCTGGTACGACTCGGGCTCGATGCCGTTCGCGCAGTGGGGCTACCCACACCAGAACAAGGAGCTGTTCGAGCAGCGCTACCCGGCGCAGTTCATCTCCGAGGCGATCGACCAGACCCGCGGCTGGTTCTACACGCTGATGGCCGTCGGCACCCTGGTCTTCGACAAGTCCAGTTACGAGAACGTCGTCTGCCTCGGCCACATCCTGGCCGAGGACGGCCGGAAGATGTCCAAGCACCTGGGCAACACCCTCCAGCCCATCCCGCTGATGGACCAGCACGGCGCCGACGCCGTCCGCTGGTTCATGGCGGCCGGCGGCTCCCCCTGGGCGGCCCGCCGGGTCGGCCACGGCACCATCCAGGAGGTCGTCCGCAAGACGCTGCTGACCTACTGGAACACCGTCGCCTTCCAGGCCCTGTACGCGCGGACGGCCGGCTGGGCTCCGTCCGCCGCCGACCCGGCCCCGGCCGACCGCAGCGTCCTGGACCGCTGGCTGCTCGGCGAGCTGAACACCCTGGTCGAGGGCGTCACCGAGGCACTGGACAACTACGACACCCAGCGCGCCGGCAAGCTCCTCTCCGCCTTCGTCGACGACCTCTCCAACTGGTACGTCCGCCGCTCGCGCCGCCGCTTCTGGCAGGGCGACGCCGCGGCGCTGCGCACCCTGCACGACGTGGTGGACACGGTGACGCGGCTGATGGCGCCGCTGGTGCCGTTCATCACCGAGCGGGTCTGGCAGGACCTGGTGGTGCCGGTCACCCCGGACGCCCCCGAGTCGGTCCACCTCGCCGCCTGGCCCCAGGCCGACACCGCCGCCGTCGACCCGGAGCTGTCCCGGCAGATGGCGCTGGTCCGCCGCCTGGTGGAACTGGGCCGGGCCACCCGCGCCGAGTCGGGCGTCAAGACCCGCCAGCCGCTCTCCCGGGCGCTGGTCGGCGCCACCGGCTTCGCCGAGCTGCCGGCCGAACTGCGCGCCCAGATCACCGAGGAGCTGAACGTCTCCTCCGTCGAGTCCCTCTCGGAGGTCGGCGGCTCGCTGGTCGACACCACCGCCAAGGCCAACTTCCGGGCGCTCGGCAAGCGGTTCGGCAAGCGCGTCCAGGAGGTCGCCAAGGCGGTCGCCCAGGCCGACGCGGCGGCGCTCTCGCTCGCCCTGCGCGAGGGGAACGCCACCATCACCGTGGACGGCGAGGTGATCGACCTGGCCCCCGAGGAGGTCATCGTCACCGAGACGCCGCGCGAGGGCTGGTCGGTCGCCTCCGACGCGGGCGCCACCGTCGCCCTCGACCTGGAGATCACCGAGGAGCTGCGCCGGGCGGGCCTCGCCCGCGACGCGATCCGGCTGATCCAGGAGGCCCGGAAGAACAGCGGCCTGGACGTGGCCGACCGGATCGCGCTGCGCTGGACCGCGGCCGACCCGGCCGTGGCGGAGGCGCTCGGCGAGCACGCCGGGCTCATCGCCGACGAGGTCCTCGCCACCGACTTCGCCACCGGTACGGGTGACGAGTCGTACGGCGAGCCGTTCGCCGACGAGGCCCTTACCCTCACCTTCCAGCTGCGCCGCGTCTGACCGGCACCGCACCCGGCCGAAGAGCCGGGCGGCCCTCCCCGGAGGACCGCCCGGCTCTTCGCCGTCATGCTCGGTCCCGACCCAGGCGGCGTCCGCACGCAGAGTGTTGCCCCGGAGGCCGGCCCGGCGGGGGGCGTCGCTTCGTCCTGGAGGACCGCGCCTCACCCCGCGCCCGAGACCTGCCGCCCAAGTCCGCGTACGACGACGCGGGCCCGGCCCCCACCGAGGGGGGCCGGGCCCGCGTCTGAATGCCTAGGACACCCTAGGGCGCCGTCAGTTGTCGTCCTCGTCGATGAGGAAGCCGCGCATCGGGGCCGGAGCCTGCTGCATCGGAGCCGGAGCCTGCGGCCGGACCGGAGCCATCGGCTGGGTCATGGCCGGGGACATCTGCTGCTGGCCGCCGCCGTAGGAGGGGCCGCCCTGCTGCTGGTTGCCGCCCATCGACTGGTTCGGGTGACCGCCCATGCCACCGGCACCGGCTCCCGCCATGGACCCGCTCATCTGCGGGGCCGGCGGCAGCGAGGCCGCGGCAGGGGTGCGCGGGGGCGCCAGCGAGTCGTCGGACTGGGTCTCCAGCTGACGCAGCTGGCTCTCCAGGTACGACTTCAGGCGGGTGCGGTACTCGCGCTCGAAGCCGCGCAGGTCCTCGACCTTGCGCTCCAGCGTCGCGCGGGCGGACTCCAGGGAGCCCATCGCGACGCGGTGCTTCTCCTGCGCGTCCCGCTCCAGGGCGTCGGCCTTGGCACGGGCGTCCCGCTCCAGACCCTCGGCACGGCTGCGCGCCTCACCGACGATCTTGTTGGCCTCGGAGCGCGCCTCGGCGATGGCCTGGTCGGCCGTCTGCTGGGCGAGCGAGAGCACCCGGGCGGCGCTGTCGCCACCGGGACCCTGCCCGGGCTGGGGCAGTTGTGGACCGCCGTGGCCGCCCATGGGGCCGCCCATCGGACCGCCCTGGCCCATCGGGCCGGGACCCTGCTGACCCATCGGACCGCCGGGGCCCTGCTGGCCCATGGGGCCGGGACCCTGCTGACCCATCGGGCCCGGGCCGTGCTGACCCTGGGGGCCGGGACCGTGCTGGCCCTGCGGGCCGGGACCGTGGCCGTGGCCGCCGGGGCCTGCCGGAAGCTGCGGGGCACCGCCCGGAAGCTGCGGCGGGCCACCCATGTGCTGCTGCTGTTGCTGCTGCTGGGGCGGCACCGGCTGCGGTCCCGATATGGCGGCGGGCACCGGAGCGCCGGGACGATCCTGCTGCTCCTGCGGCTTGCGCATGCCCTGCTGCTGCTGGTTCTGCGCGGCCGCCCGCGTGGCGGCGGCGAGTTTGGCGCGCAGGTCCTCGTTCTCACGGAGCAGGCGCGTCAGTTCGGACTCGACCTCGTCGAGGAAGGCATCGACCTCGTCCTCGTCATAGCCTTCTCGGAGGCGGACGGTCGTGAACTGCTTGTTCCGCACGTCCTCGGGGGTCAACGGCATCTCTTCACCTCAACGTAGTCGTCGGCATTCGGCAAGAACGTAGCTGACATCACGCTCACAGCAGACTCACGACGGAGATCAAGATGTAGACGATGATCATCAGTACGAAGAAGGACAGGTCGAGCGCTACGCCCCCGAGACGGAGAGGCGGGATGAACCGCCGCAGAAGCTTGAGCGGTGGATCGGTGACAGTGTAGGTCGCCTCCAGAAGCACGACCATCGCCTTGCCCGGTTGCCACGAGCGGGCGAACTGAAACACGTAGTCCATGACCAAACGGAAGATCAGCACGATGAGGAAACACATCAGCGCGATGTAGAGCACATCCCCGAAAACGCTCATTGCCGCGCTGCCCTCTCCCCTGACTCATGCTGTCCGTCTTCTCGTCGGCGTCTCAGCTCTGGTTGAAGAACCCGCCCTCTGCGATGCGAGCCTTGTCCTCCGCCGTGACATCGACGTTAGCAGGCGACAACAGGAACACCTTCTGCGTCACCCGCTCAATGCTTCCATGAAGACCGAAGACCAAACCCGCGGCAAAGTCGACAAGTCGCTTCGCGTCGGTGTCGTCCATCTCCGTGAGATTCATGATCACCGGAGTGCCCTCGCGGAAGTGTTCCCCGATGGTACGGGCTTCGTTGTAGGTCCGGGGGTGCAGAGTCGTGATGCGGTAGGGCTCACGCTCGGAGACAACCTTGGGCATGATCACCGGGGCGTTCTTCTCCAGGCTCTGACGTTCAGGTGTGATGGATGCCACGGGGGCGATTCGGGCGGGTCGTCCGGATTCCGCCGGCAGCGGAACGGGTTCGCGCTCGCGCTGCGCCGGCGGCTGGGGGGCACGGGCCGGCTCCTCGGCCTGCTCCTGGTGCGCCGGTGCGTGCCGGCGCCGGTCGCGCTCGGGCTCCGGCTCGGGCTCGAACTCGTCGTCGGGGTCGAACCCCGGGCCGTCGTACCCATCGTCCTCCACGAGGCCGAGGTAGACCGCCATCTTGCGCATCGCGCCGGCCATGCTCTGAGTCCTCCGCTCTGTGGTGGATCAACTGACGTCGAACGTGCCCGCGATCCACGAAGTCACCCCGCCGAACTGCGGGAATGACCATATTTTCTGCTGTGGTCCGACTTGCTTCGCGACGTTACCCGAGCGCGGGTCGGACTCCGAGTACCGCACTGCCGACGCGTACATGTGTCGCCCCGGCGGCCACGGCGTGTTCGAGGTCCCCGCTCATCCCCGCGGAAACCATGGTGGCAGCAGGCCAGGCCGCGCGCAGGGAGGTTGAGATTTCCCTCAGTCGTTCGAAGGCCGCCGCGGGCTGCCCGGCGTACGTGCCGGACAGAGGTGCGACGGTCATCACGCCACCGAGCCGGAGCCCGGGCGCCGCCTCGATCAGACCGGCCAACTCCTCGACACCGTCCGGCGCCACGCCGCCCCGGTCGCCGCGGCCGCCGGCCTCCGCGTCGAGGGCGACCTGGACCAGGCAGCCCAGTTCGCGCCCGGCGCGCTCGGCGGCCGAGGAGAGAGAGGTCACCAGCTTCGCGCGGTCGACCGACTGCACGAAATCGGCGTAACCCGCCACGGAACGGGCTTTATTGGTCTGCAACTGGCCCACGAAGTGCCAGGTCAGGTCAAGGTCCGCACAGGCCGCCGCCTTGGGGGCGGCGTCCTGGTCACGGTTCTCGGCGACCTCCCTGACCCCCAGTTCGGCCAGCAGCCGCACGTCGGAGGCCGGGTAGGTCTTGGTGACCACGATCAGGGTCACCTCGTCGCGGTCCCGTCCGGCCGCCGCGCAGGCACCGACGATCCGCTGCTCCACCCGCTCCAGATTGGCGGCGAGTTCGGTCTTTCGGTCGGTCATCTCTTCCAGTCCGCCCATGCTCATCGGTCCAGTGCCTCGGAAGGCGCGGCGAACCCCGCCTTCCGAGGCGCCAGCCACACATAACCGGCGAGCCGTCCCGTGGTCCCCTCGCGCCGGTACGAGAAGTGGTCGGCCGACTCCAGGGTGCAGACCGGCGACGCCTGCCGGTCCGTCACCCCGAGCCGCCCCAACTGGGCGTGGACGCCGGCGACCACGTCGACCGCCGGGGTACCCCAGCTCGTCTCGGCGTACGCCGCCGGTTCCACCGCGGCCACCTCGGCACGCAGCGCCTCGGGCACCTCGTAGCACCGGCCGCAGACGGCGGGACCGGTACGGGCGGTGATCCGGGCGGGGTCGGCGCCGAGCCGTACCATCGCCTGCACCGTGGCCGGGACCACGCCCGCCGCCATGCCGGGGCGTCCGGCGTGGGCGGCGGCGCAGACCCCGGCGACGGGGTCGGCCAGCAGCACGGGGACGCAGTCGGCGGTGAGGACGGCGAGGGCGAGGCCGGGCCGGGCGGTGACCACGGCGTCCACCTCGGGGACGGGCCGCTCGCCCCAGGCTCCTTCGACCACGGCGACGTCCCGGCCGTGCACCTGGTTCATCCAGACGACGTCGGCGGCGTCGAGGCCGAGGGCCCCGGCGGCGCGGACCCGGTTGGCACGCACCGCGGCGGGGTCGTCACCGACGGCCCCGCCGAGGTTCAGCTGCGCGTACGGAGCGGCGCTCACTCCGCCCCACCGGTCGGTGAAGGCGAAGTGGGCGCCGCCCGCGGTGCCGTGCTCCCCGGACGCGGGTCCGGGCACCGGCGATATCACTTGAGGAAGTCCGGCACGTCCAGTTCCTCGGCCTGGCTGTCGTACCGGGCCGGGGGAACCTGCGGGGGTGCCACCGGGGTGGTGGGCAGCTCGGCGGCCGGGGCCGGCTCGGGTTCCGCGGCGGCCGGCTGCTGGGACGGCTCCTCGCGCGGGGTGACGCTGCCGAGGCCGCCGAAGGCCGGGCGGGCCGGTTCGGCGGCCGCCGCCGGGCGGGCGGCCGGTGCCGGCTCCTCGCGCTTGGCGGAGGAGGAGCCGAGGACGTTGTCCCGCTTGGCCGGCGGCTGGCCGCCGTCGAAGCCGGCGGCGATGACGGTGACCCGCACCTCGTCGCCGAGCGCGTCGTCGATGACGGCGCCGAAGATGATGTTGGCCTCCGGGTGGGCGGCCTCGCTGACCAGCTGGGCGGCTTCGTTGATCTCGAACAGACCGAGGTCGGAGCCGCCGGAGATGGAGAGGAGGACCCCGCGGGCGCCGTCGATCGACGCCTCCAGGAGGGGGGAGGAGATGGCCATCTCGGCCGCGGCCACCGCGCGGTCGTCGCCGCGGGCGGAACCGATCCCCATCAGGGCCGAACCGGCCTCGGACATGACCGACTTGACGTCGGCGAAGTCGAGGTTGATCAGGCCGGGGGTGGTGATGAGGTCGGTGATGCCCTGGACGCCGGAGAGGAGCACCTGGTCCGCGGACTTGAAAGCGTCGAGAACGCTCACCTGACGGTCCGAGATGGACAGCAGGCGGTCGTTGGGGATGACGATGAGGGTGTCGACCTCTTCGCGGAGTTCGGCGATGCCGTCCTCCGCCTGGTTGGCCCGGCGGCGTCCCTCGAAGGTGAACGGGCGGGTGACCACGCCGATCGTGAGGGCGCCGAGCGAGCGCGCGATGTTGGCCACGACGGGGGCGCCGCCGGTGCCGGTGCCGCCGCCTTCGCCCGCGGTGACGAAGACCATGTCGGCCCCCTTGAGGACCTCCTCGATCTCCTCGCGGTGGTCCTCTGCCGCCTTGCGGCCGACGGCCGGGTTGGCTCCGGCGCCGAGTCCGCGGGTGAGTTCCCGGCCGACGTCGAGCTTGACGTCGGCGTCGCTCATCAACAGCGCCTGGGCGTCCGTGTTGATGGCGATGAACTCGACGCCCTTGAGACCGACCTCGATCATCCGGTTGATGGCATTGACACCACCGCCGCCGACACCGATGACTTTGATGACTGCGAGGTAGTTCTGCGGTGCTGCCACGTCGAAGGCCTCTCGCCTCGATTACGTGTCGCCGCCGGGCGATGCCGCTCGGCGGACGACTGATGTCGAATGGGGACGGTCCGAACGCCGACCCGAACCCTAACGTTGACGTTCAGGGTTACCAGTGTGCCTGTTTCCTGGACTGTTCCGGACAGGACACTAAGTCGACAAGCGGCGCGCGTTCAACGAACACGCCGAACCTCCCGTTTTTCTTTTCACCCTATGTGATCACCCGTAGCACGGGCCAACCAGGGTGCTGGCCTGCGGATCTTCCGTCAACCGTCCGATGCCGCAGGGGCGGTGGGCACGCTCACGTCGAAGTGACGGGCCTTCGGCTCCGCTTTCAGGAGTGCGGCGAGCGCCTTCGCCTTCGTATCACCCTTCTCACCACTTCCCCAGACAACCGTGCGGTTTCCGCTCAACTCCAGCGAGATGGCGTCGAAGGACCGCACCCGGACGGCCCTCAGCTCCCCCCGCACCGACGCGGGGACGTCGGCGGCCGCGGTGACCGCCTCGGCCCGGAGCCTGCTCGCGGGAAAGCGTTTCAGGCTCGGGGAGCGGGCGGCGTCCAGCTTCAGCAGGGGCACGCCCTTCGGCCGCGTACCCACCGTCGCGAACCGCACGCCTTCCCGGTCCACTTCACCATATTGTCCGTTCTTCGCGATGATCAGAACGGGCCGGCGCTCGCTCACCCGCAGCTCGATGCCGTGGGGCCAGGAGCGTTCCACCTCGGCGGTGCGCAGGCGGGGCAGTTCGGCCAGGAGCCGGGCGGCGACGGCGTCGGTGTCGACGGAGGCGAGCGGGACGCCCTTCGGCACGGCGGCGGCCTTCTCGACCTGTGCCGGGGTCAGTACCCGGGTGCCCTCGGCGGTCACGGACTCGACCCGCAGCCACGAGGAGCCGTAGAGAGCCCAGACGGCCGCCCCGCCCAACAGGGCGGCGGCGGCCGCGAGAAGCAGGAGGAGGCGTCCGCGGCGCGGCCCGGAACCCGGTGCCTTCGCGGACCGCGCGGGCGGCTCCTCGGTCCCGGAGTTCCGCCCGCGCCGGGCGGTCGTCGTTGCGGCCACGCTCCCTGTCGCCTCCTGCGTCATGGGGGGCGTGGGCCGCCCCCTCAGTGGTTGGCGCGCCGTGCGGCGATCGCCTCGTACACCATGCCGACGAGCAGGTCGTCGGCGTCCCGGCGGCCGAACTCGGAGGCCGCGCGGGACATTTCGTACAGCCGGTGCGGGTCCGCGAGGACCGGCAGCACATTCTGCTGCACCCACTCCGGCGTCAGTTCCGCGTCGTCGACGAGGAGTCCGCCGCCGGCCTTGACCACCGGCTGGGCGTTGAGCCGCTGTTCGCCGTTGCCGATGGGCAGCGGGACGTAGGCGGCCGGGAGCCCGACGGCGGAGAGTTCGGCGACGGTCATGGCGCCGGCGCGGCAGAGCATCATGTCCGCCGCCGCGTAGGCGAGGTCCATGCGGTCCACGTACGGTACCGGGATGTAGGGCGGCATCCCGGGCATGTTGTCGACGTGCGGCAGTTCGTTCTTCGGGCCGACCGCGTGCAGGATCTGGATGCCCGCTCGCTGGAGCGAGGCGGCGGCCTGCTGGACGACCTCGTTGAGGCGGCGGGCGCCCTGGGAACCACCGGAGACCAGCAGGGTCGGCAGGTTGGGGTCGAGGCCGAAGGCGGCGCGCGCCTCGGGGCGGACCCGGGCGCGGTCCAGGGTGGCGATGGCGCGGCGCAGCGGGATGCCGATGTAGCGGGCGTCCCGCAGCTTGCTGTCCGGGGTGGAGACGGCGACGCCGTGGGCGTACCGGGAGCCGATCTTGTTGGCCAGGCCCGGGCGGGCGTTGGCCTCGTGGACGACGATCGGCACGCCGAGCCGCTTGGCCGCCAGGTAGCCGGGGAGGGCCACGTAGCCGCCGAAGCCGACGACCGCGTCCGCCTTGGTGCGCTCCAGGACCTGCTCGGCCGCCTTGATCGTGCCGCGCAGCCGCCCGGGGACGGTGATCAGCTCGGGGGTGGGCTTGCGGGGCAGGGGGACGGCGGGGATCAGCGCCAGTTCATAGCCGCGCTCCGGCACGAGCCTGGTCTCCAGGCCGCGTTCCGTGCCCAGCGCCGTGATCCCCACGGTCGGGTCCTGCCTGCGCAGGGCGTCCGCGAGGGCAAGCGCCGGCTCGATATGACCGGCGGTCCCCCCACCGGCGAGTACGACATGCACCGAAATTCACCGCTCTCCGGACGAGCGCCCGCGGGCGCGCCGTCGCATCGTGTTCCATCTCACCGCTGCCCGCTTCCTGCCGGGCAGTCTCATGTCCAGTGCCGCCCGTGCGGCCGGGTCCGCCCGCGCGAACGCGATGAGCAGCCCGATGGCGGCCATGGTCGGCAGCAGGGCGGACCCACCGTAGGAGAACAGCGGGAGCGGGACACCGGCGATCGGCAGCAGGCCGAGCACCGCACCGATGTTGATCACGGCCTGCGCCATGATCCAGGTGATCACACCTCCCGCGGCGTACCTCACGAAGGGGTCCTCCGTGCGTCCGGCCACGCGGATACCCGCATAGCCTAGAGCCGCGAAGAGCGCGAGTACCGACAGTGTCCCGGCGAGGCCGAGTTCCTCCCCCGTGATGGCGAAGATGAAGTCGGTGTGCGCTTCCGGCAGTTGACCCCATTTTTCCACACCCGCACCGAGACCGGAACCGAAGAATCCGCCGGACGCGAGCGCGTAGCTGCCGTGCAGCGGCTGGAGGCAGATGTCGGCGGGGCCGGCGTCGGTCGCCCCGAGGCAGCTGAGCCGCGCCATGCGGTTGGGGCTGGTCCAGATCAGCAGGGCGCCGATGGCGGCGGCCACCGCGAGGACCGAGGCGAAGAGGCGGGTGGGGGCGCCGGCGATCCACAGCAGCCCGAAGAGGATCGCGGTGAGGATCACCGCGGTGCCCATGTCGCCGCCGAGCATGATCAGGCCGAGCAGGATGAAGGCGGCCGGGACCAGCGGGACCAGCAGGTGCTTCCACTGGGCCAGCAGCCGCCGCTCCTGTTTGCGGGCGAGGAGGTCGGCGCCCCAGAGCACCAGGGCGAGCTTGCCGAACTCGCTGGGCTGGATTTGGAAGGGGCCGCCCAGAGAGATCCAGTTGGTGTTGCCGTTGATCTCCTGGCCGATGCCGGGGACCTGGACCAGGGCCATCAGCGCGACCGAGCCGACGATGATCGGGTAGGCCAGCGCCCGGTGGAGCTTGACCGGCATCCGGGCGGCGATCACCAGCAGCACCCCGCCGGCGAGGGCGGCGACGAGCTGTTTGGAGAAGAAGTAGGAGCTGCCCAGGCCCTTGTTGATGGCATACACCATCGAGGAGGAGTACACCATGATCAGCCCGAGCACGATCAGGAGCACACTGGCGCCGGCGATGACGTAGTACGCGGTCAGCGGGCGGTCCCAGGCGCGTTGCACGCGGCGGCGGAAGCGGGTGACCGGGTTGTCGCGCAGGCGGGCGCCGAGGGGGCGCCCGGCCGGGGGCGCGGTGGTGCGCGGGCGCGGCGCGGTGCGCCGGCTCCGGTCGGTGTCGGCCGGCATGGTCGCTGTCCCCTCCAGTCGTCCCCGGCGCGGCGGTTCCTCGCACCGGCCCGCCCCGCCCTCGGCGGGCGGCGGCGGGCCGGAGGCGGGGTGCGGGCGTCAGGCGCCTGTGGCCAGGGCCCGCACGGCCTCGGCGAACGCCTCGCCGCGCCGGTTGTAGTTGGTGAACATGTCCATCGAGGCGCAGGCCGGGGCCAGCAGCACGGTGTCGCCCGCCTCGGCGAGGTCCCGGGCGGCGGTGACCGCCGCGGACATCGCCCCAGTGTCGGTCCGGTCCAGGTCGACGACCGGGACGTCGGGGGCGTGTCGGGCGAGCGCCTCGCGGATCAGGGCGCGGTCCTGGCCGATGAGGACGACGCCGCGCAGCCGGTCGGCGGCGGAGGCGACCAGGTCGTCGAAGACGGCGCCCTTGGCGAGCCCGCCGGCGATCCAGACGATCGGCCGGTAGGCGTTCAGGGAGGCTTCGGCGGCGTGGGTGTTGGTGGCCTTGGAGTCGTCGACGTAGGTGACGCCGTCGATCTCGGCGACCTTCTCGATCCGGTGCGGGTCCGGGGCGAAGGCGCGCAGGCCGTCGCGGACGGCTCCGGCCTCGACGCCGTAGGCGCGGGCGAGGGCGGCGGCGGCGAGGGCGTTGGCGATGTTGTGCGGGGCGGGCGGGTTCACGTCGGCGACCTCGGCCAGTTCCTGGGCCTGCCGGTGCCGGTCGGGGACGAAGGCCCGGTCGACCAGGAGCCCTTCGACGACACCCAGTTCGGAGGGGCCGGGGGCGCCGAGGGTGAACCCGACGGCACGGCAGCCCTCCTCGACGTCGGCGGCGCGGACCAGGGCCTCGGTGGCCGGGTCAGCGGTGTTGTAGACGCAGGCGACCCGGTTGCCCTCGTAGATCCGGCCCTTGTCGGCGGCGTACGCCTCCATGGAGCCGTGCCAGTCGAGGTGGTCGGGGGCGAGGTTGAGGACGGCCGCGGAGTGGGCGCGCAGGGAGGGCGTCCAGTGCAGCTGGTAGCTGGAGAGTTCGACGGCGAGGACGTCGTACGGCTCCTCGGCGAGGACCACGTCGATCAGCGGGGTGCCGATGTTGCCGACGGCCTCGGTGCGCAGGCCGGCCGCGGTGAGGATGGCGGCGAGCATCCGGGTGGTCGTGGTCTTGCCGTTGGTGCCGGTGACGCAGAGCCAGTCGGCGGCGCCCTCGGGCCGCAGCCGCCAGGCGATCTCCACGTCGCCGACGACCTCGACGCCCGCCTCGGCGGCGGCCGCGAAGAGCGGCGAGTCCGGCTTCCAGCCCGGCGAGGTGACGACCAGGTCGGTCGGCTCGGGGAGGGTGTCGGCGTCGCCGAGGCGGACGGTGACGGTGCCGGGGGTGTCCGACGCGTCGAAGGCGGCGGCGAGCTGGGCGGCGCGCGCCAGGTGCTGTTCGCTCTCGCCGCCGTCGACGACGGTGACGTGCGCGCCGAGGCCGGCCAGGGCGCGAGCGGCGCTGATGCCGCTCACCCCGAGGCCGGCCACGGTGATGTGCTGGTCCTGCCAGGTCACTTGATGGCTGCCCATCCTGCGTAGAAGATGCCGAGGCCGACGATGACGCACATGCCCTGGATGATCCAGAAGCGGACCACCACAAGGACTTCGGACCACCCCTTGAGTTCGAAGTGGTGCTGGAGTGGTGCCATCCGGAACACCCGCTTGCCGGTGAGGCGGAACGAGCCGACCTGGATCACCACGGACATGGTGATGAGGACGAAGAGGCCGCCGAGGACGGCGAGCAGCAGCTCGGTGCGGGAGCAGATGGCGAGACCGGCGAGGGCGCCGCCGAGGGCGAGCGAACCGGTGTCACCCATGAAGATCTTGGCGGGCGACGTGTTCCACCAGAGGAAGCCGAAGCAGGCGCCCATCAGCGCGGAGGCCACCACGGCGAGGTCGAGCGGATCTCGTACCTCGAAACAGGCCGCCGGGTTGGTGAGGACCTCCGCGTTGGCGCAGGACTCCTGGAACTGCCAGACGCCGATGAAGGTGTACGCGCCGAAGACCATGACGGAGGCGCCGGTGGCGAGGCCGTCGAGGCCGTCGGTGAGGTTCACGCCGTTCGACATGGCGAGGATCATGAAGAGCGCCCAGATGACGAAGAGCACCGGGCCGATCTTCCAGCCGAAGTCGGTGATGAACGACAGGCGGGTGGAGGCCGGCGTCTGGTCCCGGTTGTCGGGGAACTGGAGCGCCAGCACGGCGAAGGCGATGCCGACGATGAGCTGTCCGGCCATCTTCGCCTTGGCCCGCAGGCCCAGCGAACGCCGCTTCACGATCTTGATGTAGTCGTCGAGGAACCCGACGAGGCCCATGCCCGCCATCAGCCCGAGCACCAGGAGACCCGAGAAGGTCACCGAGTAGCCGGTGATGAGCTTGGACAGGAAGTACGCGATGATCGTCGCGAGGATGAAGGCGATACCGCCCATCGTCGGCGTCCCGCGCTTGGAGTGGTGCTCGCGCGGACCGTCGTCGCGGATGTACTGGCCGTAGCCCTTCTTGGCCAGCAGCTTGATCAGCAGTGGTGTGCCGATCAGCGTCAGGAACAGTCCAATGACGCCGGAGAGCAGGATCTGCTTCATCATCGGGCGGCGACCTCACCCTCGCCCGTACCGTCCGCCAGCAGAGCGGCGGCGACCTTCTCCAGTCCCACGGACCGGGAAGCCTTCACGAGTACGACATCGCCTGGGCGCAGCTCGCTGCGCAGCAGGTCGACCGCCGCCTGTGCGTCGGACACGTGCACCGACTCCTCACCCCACGAACCCTCGTTGTATGCGCCCATCTGCAGCCAGGCCGCTTCCCTGCCGCCGACTGCCACGAGCTTGCTCACGTTCAGCCGGACGGCGAGCCGCCCGACGGCATCGTGTTCGGTGAGCGCCTCGTCCCCCAGCTCGGCCATCTGTCCGAGCACCGCCCAGGTGCGGCCCCCCTCGCCGCGGCGGGCGCCGCCCATCGCCACGAGCGCGCGCAGGGCGGCCCGCATGGATTCGGGGTTCGCGTTGTAGGCGTCGTTGACGATCGTCACACCGTCCGGGCGCTCGGTGACCTCCATCCGCCACCGGGACAGGGACTCCGCCTCGGAGAGCGCTTGGGCGATCTCGTCCACGGGCATGCCCAGTTCCGATGCGACGGCGGCGGCGGCGAGCGCGTTCGACACGTGGTGCTCACCGTACAGGCGCATGGTCACGTCGCCGCACCCGGAGGGTGTGTGCAGCGTGAAGGCGGGGCGGCCGTTCTCCGTGAGACGGACATTCTCGGCGCGGATGTCCGCTTCGGGCGCTTCGCCGAAGGTGACGACCCGTGCCTTGGTGCGTGACGCCATGTCACGGACGAAACGGTCGTCGGCGTTGAGGATCGCGACACCGTCCTCGGGGAGCGCCTCGACCAGTTCGCCCTTGGCCTGGGCGATCTGCTCGCGGCCGCCGAACTCGCCGATGTGGGCGCTGCCGACGTTGAGGACGACACCGATCCGCGGCGGGGTGAGGCCGGTGAGGTAGCGGATGTGGCCGACGCCGCGGGCCCCCATCTCCAGGACGAGGTGGCGGGTGTCCGCTTCGGCGCGCAGCGCGGTGAGCGGCAGCCCGATCTCGTTGTTGAGGGAGCCGGGCGTCCACACCGTGGGCGCGACGCGCGTCAGGAGCTGCGCGACGAGGTCCTTGGTGGAGGTCTTGCCCGCGGAGCCGGTGAGGGCGACGACGGTGGTGCCCAGGCGCTCGACGACGGCGCGCGCGAGCGCGCCGAGGGCGCGCTCCACGTCGTCCACGACGAGGGCGGGCACGCCGACGGGGCGGGTCGCGAGGACGGCGACCGCTCCGGTCTCGACGGCGGTGGCCGCGTAGTCGTGGCCGTCGGCCCGTTCACCGGCGAAGGCGGCGAAGAGGCTGCCTGGGGAGGCGAGCCGGGAGTCGATCACGACCGGTCCGGTGACCTGGGCGTCCAGGTCCGGTATGTCGGCGGGTTGCCCGCCGACGATGCTGCTGATCTCGGCCAGGGAGAGGGCGATCACAAGTTCATCCCGCGTTCTTCTGAGGGGTTGCCTGTGCGCCAGCGGCCGCCTCGGCGGCCTGCTGGGTGGTACCCGGCAGGTCCGCGGCGGCCCGGCGGGCCTCGGCCCGCTCGATGGCGGCACGCAGCACCAGCCGGTCGTCGAAGGGGCGGACCACGCCGTTGATGTCCTGGCCCTGTTCGTGGCCCTTGCCGGCGACCAGGACGGTGTCCCCGGCCTCGGCGCGGACGACGGCCTCGGCGATGGCTCCGGCCCGGTCGGCGTCGATGATGACGTCGCCCCGCTCGTGGATGGGCACCTCGGCGGCACCGGCGAGCATGGTGGAGAGGATCGCGAGGGGGTCCTCGGAGCGCGGGTTGTCCGAGGTGAGGACGGCGAGGTCGGCGAGGCGGGCGGCGGCGGCGCCCATCGGGCCGCGCTTGGTGGTGTCCCGGTCGCCGCCGCAGCCGAGCACGATGTACAGCCGCCCCTCGGTGACCTTGCGCAGGGCGCGCAGCACCGATTCGACGGCGTCGGTCTTGTGGGCGTAGTCGACCACCGCGAGGTACGGCTGTCCGGCGTCGACGCGCTCCAGGCGGCCGGGGACGCCGGGGACGGCGGCGATGCCGTCGGCGGCGGTCTGCGGGTCGACGCCCGCGGCGGCGAGCGCGACGACGGCGGCCAGGGTGTTGGCGACGTTGAAGGGACCGGCCAGCGGCGAACGGGCGCTGATCCGCTCGCCCCCCGGGCCGACCGCGACGAAGGTGGAGTCGAGGCTGCCGACGAGCACGTCCTCGGCGCGCCAGTCGGCGTCGGGGTGGCCCTCGGCCGAGAAGGAGATGACGGGCACCTCGGACTCGGTCAGCAGGCGGCGCCCGTACTCGTCGTCGTAGTTGACGACGCCGAGTTTGGAGCGGGCTTTGGTGAAGAGCTGTGCCTTGGCCCGGAAGTAGTCCTCCATGTCGGAGTGGAACTCCATGTGTTCCGGGCTGAGGTTGTTGAAGACGGCGACGTCGAAGACGCAGGCGTCGACGCGGCCGAGGACCAGTGCGTGGCTGGAGACCTCCATGGCCAGGGCGCGGACGCCGCGTTCGCGCATGACGGCGAAGAGCGCCTGGAGGTCGGTGGCCTCGGGGGTGGTGCGCTCGGACTTGATGCGCTCGTCGCCGATGCGCATCTCGACGGTGCCGATGAGTCCGGTGGGCGGGATCTCCTCGCCGGTCTCCTTCGCCCGGGCCTCCTGGGCGGCGCGCAGGCCCCCCTCGATGAGGTAGGCGGTGGTCGTCTTGCCGGAGGTGCCGGTGATGCCGATCTGGAGCAGGTCGCGGCCGGGGTGCCCGTACAGGGTGGCGGCGACCTCGCCCATGCGGCCGCGCGGGTCACCGACGACCAGCACGGGCAGCCCGGTCGCGAGGGCGGGGCCCGCGCCGGCCGGGTCGGTGAGGATGGCGGCGGCGCCGAGGCTCGCGGCCTGGGCGGAGAAGTCGGCGCCGTGGACGCGGGCGCCGGGCAGGGCGGCGTAGACGTCGCCGGGGCGCACGGCGCGGGAGTCGTGGGTGATGCCGCTGAGCGCGATGGCGGCGCCCTCTTCGCCTGGGACACGGGCCTCGGCCCCTCGGGCGTCGACGCCGAGCTGATCGGCCAGTTCCTCCAGCGTGGTGGCGGGAACCTGGAGCGGGCGCGGAGGCCCCGGGTAGGTCACGGGAGCACCCTTCAGTGCGGCCTGCGGTGTTTCGGAGTGATCAGCGTGTGGCACGGCGGTGAGCGTACCGGGCGCACCCCTCCGGTCGCGAAATGAGGGGGCGGCGGGTCCGGTGGCGTCGTCGCCTTCCGGGCGGTGGTTCCCCGGTTCGGGGGTGATCGTATCCACGTGGTTCCTGGTCAGTCCTCGGGGGTGAAGGTGACGGGCAGTCGGGCCTGCTTGGCGCCGCTGGGCGGCACCTGGAGGGTCTTCAGGGCGAACTCCATGACCTGCTTGTAGACGGGGCCGCAGATCTGGCCGCCGAAGTAGCTGCCCTTGGTGGCGTCCTGGATGGCGCAGTAGACGGTGACGCGGGGCTTGTCGGAGGGGGCGAAGCCGGCGAAGGACGAGGTGTAGCCCTTGTAGCGGCCGGTCTCGGGGTCGACGCGGTTGGCGGTGCCGGTCTTGCCGGCGACGCGGTAGCCGGGGATGCGGGCCTTGACCCCGGTCCCCTCCTCGTCGTCGACGACCGACTCCAGCATGAGGGAGAGGGTCTTGGCGGTCTTCTCGCTGACGACCCGGGTCTTCTCGGGCTCGGGCGCGGGGGTGAACGCCTCGCCGTCGTGGGTGCCGCGGACCAGGGTCGGGGCGACGCGGACGCCGCCGTTGGCGATGGTCGAGTAGACCGAGGCGGCCTGGAGGGCGTTGATGGAGACGCCCTGGCCGAAGGGGATCGTGTACTGCTGCGAGGTCGACCAGTCCTGGGGCGGGGCGAGGATGCCGGGGGTCTCGCCGGGGAAGCCGAGGCCGGTGGGGCGGCCGATGCCGAACTTCCTGAGGTAGGAGTGGAGGACCTTGTTGGCCTCGGGCTGGGTCTTGCCGAGCTGTTCGACGGCGAGGATGGTGCCGATGTTGCTGGACTTGGCCAGGACGCCGTTGAGCGTGAGGTACCAGGTGGGGTGGTCGACGTCGTCCTGGAAGAGGCGGTCGCCCCGGTGGAGCCGGTTGGGGACGGTGACGTGGGTGCCGGGGGTGGCGGCGTTCTCCTCCAGCACCGCCGCCATCGACATGACCTTGGCGGTGGAGCCGGGCTCGTAGGCGTCCTGGACGGCGGCGTTGCCCAGGGAGGTGGCGGCGGCCTTGGTGAGGTCGTTGGGGTCGAAGCCGGGGGCGTTGGCCAGCGCCAGGATCTCGCCGGTGGCGGTGGACTGGACGATGACGTAGCCCCGGGCCGCCTTGGACTTGGTGACCTGTTCGGAGATGGCGTTCTGGGCGGCCCACTGGATGTCGCGGTCGATGGTGAGTTCCAGGCCGGAGCCGGGGACCGCGGGGTCCTCCTCGCTGCCGGCGGTGGGCACCTGGCGGCCGCCCGCCTGGGCGTAACTGATCCGGCCGTCCTCGCCGGCCAGCTTCTTGTCCCACTGCGCCTCGATGCCGCCGGCGCCCTTGCCCTCGGCGTTGACCCAGCCCAGTATCCCGGCGGCGAGGTCGCCGCCCGGATAGACCCGCTTGCTGGTGGCCGCGGGGAAGATGCCGGCGAGGACGCTGTTGGTCTCCGGGTCGGCGGACCGGCGCCCGCTCTTGTCGAACTCCTCGGCGAAGCTGGTCTTCAGGTCCTTGATCTGCTTCCACACCTGCGGGGTCTGGCGCCGGGCCAGCACCACGTACCGGGTGTCGTCGCGCCGCAGCTTGGCGGTGATCTCCTCGGCCTCGGCGCCGAGCACGGGGGCGAGGATCTGCGCGGCCTGGAGCGGCGCGTCCTTCACGCCGGTCCGCTCCGGGGTGAACATCGAGGGGTCGGCGGTGATGTCGTACGCGTCGACGCTGGAGGCGAGTTCGACGCCGTTGCGGTCGGTGATCGCACCGCGCTCGGCGGCGAGCACCCCGCTGTACGAGCGGCTGGCGGCGGCAGCCGCGCCGTACGCCTGGGGGTCGACGGCCTGGAGCTGGAGGAGCCGTCCGACGAAGACCGCCATCACCAGGGTCAGCGCGAACCCGATCAGCCGCAGCCGGGGCCGGGGTCTGCCGAGCCTGAGGCCCGGCCGGCGCGGCGGGTTCCCGGGCGTACGGGGCCGGGACGCGGGCCTGCCGGAGCCCTGCCCGGCGCGCGGGGTGCGGCGCTCGGCGGGTCTGCGGGCCGTGCCCTTGGCCGCCTTGGCTTTGGCGGCCGCGCCCTTGGCCGCCGTACCGGAACGGGCCGCCCCGCCGGAGCCGCCGGCCGGGCGGGCGGGGCCGGGGACGCGGCGGCGCGGGGGTTGCCTGTCGGACACGGCGTCACCTGCCAGGGGTCGGGGCGGTGGGGGCGGGGGTGTCGGTAGGGGCGGGGGCGTCCGGCTCGGGCGCCGGGCTTGTCCCGGAGGCGCCGGGGGACGGGCTCGCGCCCGGCGAGGGGGGCGCCTCGGCGGACGGGGACGGCGAGGCGGAGGGGGACGGCTTGACGACGACCGGGGTGGGGGCCGGGCTCGGCACGCCGCGGACGGTGCCGTCCGGGTCGAGGAAGACCGGGATGCCGCCGGGGACCAGGCCGAGGGTGTCGGCCCGGCGGCGCAGCGCGTCCGGCCGGGCCTGGGCGTCGACGTCGCGCTGGAGCTCCTGCTGCTCGTCGGTCAGCTCGGTGTTCTCACGCTTCAGCTCGCTGAGGGTGAAGGAGCCTTCGTTGAGCGCGGAGTTGAGCACCAGCAGGGTGATCAGGCCGCCGCCGAGCAGCACCACGACCAGCAGCACGAACGGGGTCCGGGCGGCGTTCGCCGGACCGGCGGGCAGCAGCCGCGCCAGCCGGGCGGCGCGGCCGCGGAGTTCGGGCCTGCCCACCTGGCGGCTCACTCCTGGTGCTCCTCGCGGATGCGCTGGGCGCCGCGCAGTCGGGCGGGGGCGGCACGCCGGTTCTCGGCGACCTCCTCCTCGGTGGGGAGTTCCGCGCCCCGGGTGAGCAGCTTCAGCCGCGGCTGGTAGCGCTCGGGGACGACCGGCAGGCCGGGCGGGGCGGTGGAGGCGGCCCCGGCGGCGAGGACCTGCTTGACCAGCCGGTCCTCCAGCGAGTGGTACGACAGGACGGCGAGGCGCCCGCCGACGGCGAGGGAGGCGACGGCGGCCGGGATCGCCCGCTCCAGGACGGCGAGTTCGCCGTTGACCTCGATGCGCAGGGCCTGGAAGGTGCGCTTGGCCGGGTTGCCGCCGGTGCGCTTGGCGGCCTGCGGCAGGGCGTCGCGGATGACCTCGACCAGGCGGGCGCTGGTGGTGAAGGGCTCCTTGGCCCGCTCGTCGACGACGGCGGAGACGATGCGGCGGGCCTGCTTCTCCTCGCCGTAGGCGCGCAGCACCCGGACCAGGTCGCCGGGGGCGTAGGTGTTGAGGACCTCGGCGGCGCTGATGCCCGTCGTCTGGTCCATCCGCATGTCGAGCGGGGCGTCCTGGGCGTAGGCGAAGCCGCGGTCGGCCTCGTCGAGCTGCATGGAGGAGACGCCGAGGTCGAAGAGGACGCCCTGGACGCGGGGGATGCCGAGCCGGTCCAGGACCTCGGGCAGTTCGTCGTAGACGGCGTGGACGAGGGTGGCGCGGTCGCCGTAGCGGGCGAGGCGTTCGCCGGAGAGGCGCAGTGCCTCCTTGTCGCGGTCGAGGGCGACGAGGCGGGCGGCGGGGAAGGTGGCGAGCAGGGCCTCGCTGTGGCCGCCGAGGCCGAGGGTGCAGTCGACGACGACGGCGCCCGGTTCGGCGAGAGCCGGGGCGAGGAGGTCGAGGCAGCGGCGGAGCATCACGGGGACGTGGCGGGTGTTGCCGTCCCCGGGGGCCGCGGCCTGGTGGCCGGCAGCGCTCGGCGCGCCGCTCGTCTCGTCTGCGTCGCGCACCGGCATTGCGCCCTCTCGGTCCGGTGCGGGGCGTCGCGGCCGGGCCGGGTGTCCGCCGGGGGCGGCGCCGCCCGGCGCGTGGCCGGTCCCGGATGCCGCCGGCCGGAGGGCGGCCGGGAGCCGCCGTACGCGCACCGCACGCGTGGGTTTCTCTGCGGGGGCCGTTCGATGGTCCCCCGGCGCGGCGAGGGCGTGTCGCCCCGGCCACTTCGCGTCACTTTAGTCCACTCGTCCCGCCGGTCAATCAGCCGCTCCGTGCGTCGCCCGGGGCGGTGAGGACGGCCGGGAGGCCGGGTGTGGATTACCTCACAAGGGGTGCCACGAGGGCTCTTCGTCCCCCTCCGGGCGCACCGCGGGGCCCGGCGCGCATTACCGTCGTAGCCATGTCGACTCCCGCTCACACCGAAGGCCGCCCGACCCAGGCCGGCTCCCATGTCACCGACCGCCTCGTGGAGGCCAACGGCCGGTACGCGGCCAAGTTCACCGACCCGGGCATGGACGCGCGCCCGGTCCTCAAGGTGGCCGTGGTGGCGTGCATGGACGCCCGCCTCGACCTGCACGCCGCGCTCGGCCTGGACCTCGGCGACTGCCACACCATCCGCAACGCGGGCGGTGTGGTCACCGACGACGTGATCCGCTCGCTCACCATCAGCCAGCGCGCGCTGGAGACCCGCGGCGTGGTCCTCATCCACCACACCAACTGCGGTCTGGAGAGCCTGACCGAGGAGTTCCGCCAGGACCTGGAGGCGGAGGTCGGGCAGCGGCCGACGTGGGCGGTGGAGTCCTTCCGCGACGTCGAGCAGGACGTGCGCCAGTCGATGCAGCGGGTGCGGACCTCGCCGTTCCTGCTCCACACCGACGACGTGCGCGGCTTCGTCTTCGACGTGAAGACCGGCGCCCTCACGGAGATCGACCCGGCCTGACGGCGGGTCAGCCTCGGCCCTCCCCGACGAAAAACGGCAATTCACCTCGAACCGGCACCAGTTGCCCGGATGCGAGTGACACATGCCCTGGGCGGCAACAAGAATGCGCAGGAGGCATCGCGCGACGGCCCCCGGCCGTACGCGCTGCCCACTGATCGGGGAGGGTCCGGCCGCGCCGTCGCGCACCGGCCCGACAACGGGCCGAGGAGGGCCGGGTGACGACCTATGACGGGCGAGCGAGCCTCACAGATCTGACCGCCACAGCGGAACGGGTGCGCAGGTCGGTCGAGGGGGTGATCGAGGGCAAGCCGGAGGTCGTACGGCTCTCGCTGACCGTCCTGCTGGCCGAGGGCCACCTCCTCATCGAGGACGTGCCCGGGGTCGGCAAGACCATGCTGGCCAAGGCGCTGGCGAGATCGGTGGACTGCTCGGTCCGCCGCATCCAGTTCACCCCCGACCTGCTGCCCTCGGACATCACCGGCGTGAGCGTCTACGACCAGCAGCAGGCCGAGTTCGAGTTCAAGCCCGGGGCGATCTTCGCGCAGATCGTCATCGGCGACGAGATCAACCGCGCCTCCCCCAAGACCCAGTCGGCGCTGCTGGAGTCGATGGAGGAGCGCCAGGTCACCGTCGACGGCCACAGCTACGCGCTGCCCGGCCCGTTCATGGTGGTCGCCACCCAGAACCCCGTCGAGATGGAAGGCACCTACCCCCTCCCGGAGGCGCAGCGGGACCGCTTCATGGCCCGCGTCTCCATCGGCTACCCCTCCCCCGACGCCGAGCTGCGGATGCTCGACGTGCACGGCGCCACCTCGCCGCTGGACGACCTCCAGCCGGTGGCCCACGCCCACGACATCCTCAAGCTGGTGGAGACGGTCCGCGAGGTCCACGTCTCGGACGCGGTGCGCCGCTACGCCGTCGCCCTGGTCGGCGCCACCCGCAGCCACCCCGAGCTGCGGCTGGGGGCATCCCCGCGCGCCACCCTGCACCTGGTGCGGGCCGCCAGGGCCGCCGCCGCGCTGGCGGGACGCGAGTTCGCGCTCCCCGACGACGTGCAGGCGCTGGCGGTGCCGGTCCTCGCGCACCGGCTGCTGCCGACCGCCCAGGCCCAGCTGGCCCGCCGCACCTCCGAGCAGCTGGTCCACGAGATCGTCCAGGGCACGCCCGTCCCCGGCTCGTCCAACGGCTCGGTGCCGCACGTCCGGCGCCCGTACTCCGCGCCCCGGGGCATGTGATGCCCGGCGCCGACGGGGCGCGGGAGCGGGGCGGGCTGCGCGGGGCGCTCGGCGGGCTCACCACCCGGGGCCGCTCGTTCCTGGCCGCGGGGCTGGCCGCGGCCTTCTGCGCCTACCTGCTCGGCCAGGGCGACCTGCTCCGGGTCGGTCTGCTGCTGGCCGTCCTGCCGCTGCTCTGCGTCCTGTTCCTGCACCGCACCCGCCACCGCGTCGAGGGCAGCCGCCGGCTGACCCCGGCCCAGGTGCCGGCCGGCTCCGAGGCGCGGGTGACCCTCCGGGTGGACAGCGTCTCCCGCCTCCCCACCGGCGTGCTGATGCTCCAGGACAAGGTGCCCTACGTGCTCGGGCCGCGCCCCCGCTTCCTGCTGGACCGGGTGGAGCCGGGCGGCCGCCGCGAGGTGTCGTACCGGGTCCGCTCCGACCTGCGCGGCCGGTACCAGCTGGGCCCGCTCCAGCTGCGGCTGACCGACCCGTTCGGCATGTGCGAGCTGGACCGGGCCTTCTCCGGGCAGTCCACGCTGACCGTGGTGCCGCGCGTCGAGCGGCTGCCCCCGCTGCGGCCCGGCGGTGAGGCGCGCGGCTTCGGCGAGGGGCGGCAGCACACGCTGGCGCTGGCCGGGGAGGACGACCTGATCCCGCGCGGCTACCGGCACGGCGACGACCTGCGCCGGGTGCACTGGCGCTCCACGGCCCGCCTGGGCGAGCTGATGGTCCGCCGTGAGGAGCAGCCGCAGCGGACCGGCTGCACGGTCCTGCTGGACACCCGGGCCGCCGGTTACGCCGGTTCGGGCCCGGGCTCGGCATTCGAGTGGGCGGTGTCGGGGGCGGCCTCGGCCCTGCTCCACCTGCTGGAGAAGGACGTCCCGGTCCGGCTGGTCACGGACACCGGCGACGCCGTCCCCGCCGAGGGTTCCGCCACCTCGCACGGCGGCCGGTCCGGGCAGACGGCGGCGCTGATGATGGATCTGCTCGCGGTGGTCGGACACTCCGACGGCGCCGGGCTCTCGCGGGCCCACGCGGCGCTCGGGGAGAGCGGCGAGGCCCTGCTGGTGGCCTTCCTCGGCGACCTGGACGAGGAACAGACCACGCTGACCGCGCGGATGAGGCGGCCCGGTTCGACCGCGGTGGCCTTCCTGCTGGACTCCGCCCTCTGGGCGGGTGGCGGCGGCTCGGCGCTCGACGCCCGCGCCCGGCGGCTGCGGGAGGCGGGCTGGGCCGTGGTGCCCGTCCCGCCGGGTGCCCCGCTGGCCCCGTTGTGGGGCGGCGCCGGGACGCCCGGCCCGGCCGCCGCTCCGCGGCCACGTACCGCTTCGACTTCCTCGGGGGGTGCCGCGTGAGCGGACGGATCGGGATCGCCCTCGCCTCGTGGGCGGCGACGCTGCTCGCCTCGGCCTCGCTGCTGCCGCTGGTGGACCGCTCGGTCTGGCTGGTGCAGGCCGCGATCCTGCTGGGGCTGACGGCGGGCGCGGGCGCGGCGGCCCGCCGGGTGCCGCTGGCCCGGCCGCTGACGGCGGGCGCCCAGTTGATCACCGGGGTGCTGCTGCTGACCCTGCTCTTCGCCCGCGAGGAGGCGTTCCTCTGGTTCCTGCCGAGCCCGGACGCGGTGCGCGAGCTGGGGACGCTGATCGGGAACGGCGTCGGGGACGTGGGCCGGTTCACCAGTCCGGCGCCGCTGACCGACGGCATCGCGCTGCTGCTGGTGGGCGGGGTGCTGCTGGTCGGCCTGCTGGTCGACACCTTCGCGGTGACCTACCGCCTCGCCGCCCCGGCGGGACTGCCGCTGCTCGCGCTGTACTCGGTGGCGGCGGGGCTCTCGGACGGCGGCGCGGGCGCGCTCTGGTTCGCGCTGGCCGGCGCCGGGTACCTGGTGCTGCTCCTCGCCGAGAGCCGTGACCGGCTGGCGCAGTGGGGCCGCGTCTTCGGCGGCCCGGCCCGCGGCGGCTTCGCCCCCAGGGAGAGCGTGGGCACCCCCACGGCGCCGATGCGCTCGGGCCGCCGGATCGGCGCCGTCGCGCTGGGGCTGGCCCTGGTGGTGCCGCTGGTGCTGCCCTCGCTCGGCGCGGGGCTGCTCGGCGGCACGGGTCCAGGGCCGGGCGGCGGAAGCGGCGGCGGCGGCACGATCTCCGCGGTCAATCCGCTGGTCTCGCTCCAGAACAGCCTGAACCAGCCGGAGAACCGCGAGGTGCTGAAGTACCGCACCAACGCCGCCGACACCGACGACCTCTACCTGCGGATCGTCTCCCTGGACGAGTTCGACGGGACTTCCTGGAAGCCCGCCTCCCGCAACGTCTCCGAGGTGCCCGAGCGGCTGCCGCCCCCGCCGGGGCTCGCGGCCGAGGTCCCGTTCACCGAGGTCTCGACCAACATCTCGGCGGCCGGCTGGTACGCCCAGGACTGGCTGCCGATGCCGTACCCGGCGACCCGGGTCGAGGTGCCGGGCGACTGGAGGTTCGAGCGGGTCAACCGGACCCTGGTGGGCGACGGCGCCCAGAACACCCGGGGCGTCCAGTACTCCGTCGACAGCCTCCTGGTGCGCCCCGGCGCCGAACAGCTCTCCGTCGCGGACTCGGCGGCGGCCGCCCCGACCCTGCCCGACGAGTTCTCCTCGGTCCCCGACTCCCTCCCGGCCGTGGTCGAGCGCACCGCCCGCCAGGTGACCCGGGGCGCGGACAACGACTACGAGCGGGCGGTCCGGCTCCAGGACTGGTTCGCCCAGGAGGGCGGCTTCACCTACGACACGCAGGTGCGGGCGGGCAGCGGCTCGCAGGCCATCGCCCGGTTCCTCCGCGACAAGGAGGGGTTCTGCATCCACTTCTCCTTCGCGATGGCCTCGATGGCCCGCACCCTCGGGATGCCCTCCCGGGTGGCGGTCGGCTTCACCCCGGGGACGGCGAAGAGCTCCGGCGAGATGTCGGTGGGGCTGCGGGACGCCCACGCCTGGCCCGAGCTGTTCTTCGAGGGGATCGGCTGGACCCGGTTCGAGCCGACCCCCAACCGGGGCTCGGTGCCCGAGTACACCCGGCCCGACGTCCCCGACAGCGAGGTCGACGACCCCGAGCAGCCCGAGGAGTCGGCCTCCGACGCCCCCTCCACCCGGCCCAGCGACAACCCGGAGTGCCCGCGCGCTGAGCGGGCGCTCGGCGAGTGCGGCTCCGAGGAGCCGGACGCGGGTGCCGCCGCGGGCTCCGGCGGCCCGCCCTGGGGCACCCTGCTCGGCACGGCCGGCGGGCTGCTGCTCCTGGCGGCGGTGGTGCTGGCCCCGCTGCTCTGGCGGCGCCGGGTGCGCGGGCTGCGGCTGACCCCGGTGGGAGGCGGCGCGGGCCCCCGGGGGGTGCCCCCGCTCGCGGCCTGGCAGGAGCTGACCGACACGGCCTGGGATCACGGCATCCCGCCGGACGAGGCGCTGACCCCGCGCCGGGCCGCCGGCCGTCTGGTGGAGCTGGCCGATCCGGGCCCGGAGGCCGCGGAGGCGGTGCACCGGCTGGCCGGAGCGGTGGAACAGGAGCTGTACGCGCCGCGTCCGGTCCCGGTGGCGGGTCTCGCCGAGGACGTGGAGCGGTTCCGGGCCGCGCTGCACGCCCGGGCCTCGCGCCCCACCCGGCTGCGCGCCCTGCTGCTGCCGCGTTCCGCCGTCCGGGTGACGTGGGCGGCGTCCGACCGCTGGGAGCGGCTGCGGGAGCGGGGCCGGGCCGAGGCCGGACGCCTCCCCCGGCTGCCCCGCCTCCGGGACAGGGACGCACGGAGCGGCTGACCGGCACGGCGACGTGAAGTGAGGAGGGCCCGCACGACGGGCCCCCCTCACTGCCGTACGGCGGCCGGCGGTCCGGGCGCAGGCAGGTGTACGGCACACGCGTTCACGCACAACGGTGTGGGGTCCGCCCCGGAAGGCGGACCCCACACCGTCACTGCTGCTCGGGACCGGCCCTGAGGCCGGTCCCCGCGTCTACTGCCCTTGTCCGTCCCGGCGCTGCTGCCAGCGCTGTTCGATACGGTTCATCACGGAGCGGCGCTGTCTGCCTTGTTTGCCCTGACGTCGCTTGGCGCCGGCGCCCGCGGGGTCCGCGGAGCCAGGGGCCGGCTGCTCGCCCGGCTTCGGCGCCTTGCGCCAGCCGGTGACCGCGAGTACCGCGCAGCCCAGCATGACGAGGAATCCCACCACGCTGACCCAGATCTGCTGCGCGACCATCCCGGCCATGAGGAGCACGATTCCCACCAGGAAGCCCACCACTGCCTGGTACACCCGGCGACGGGTGTACGTACGCAGCTTGCTTCCCTCAAGCGCTGTCGCGAACTTGGGATCTTCGGCGTACAACGCTCGCTCCATCTGCTCGAGCATGCGCTGCTCGTGCTCTGAGAGCGGCACGGAGTCCTCCTCATCGTGCAGTCGCCGAGGCGACAGGGGGGTCCCCTTCAGGATAGGCAGGGAATCGCCCCCGTGAAACCCGCCCCTCTGCGCCAATTCGCCATCCGGTTCGAGCCGACACACCGATTCACTGAGGCGTCCATTCCCCAGGAAGCGGCCCGCCATGCCTTACCGGACTCCCTCGATCATACGGCGCCGACCGCCCGAACGGGTTCCCGTGCCGTACTCCGTCCGGACCGGGTGCCCTGATCACAGGGGTGCGCGGGTGGGACGGAGGGACTAGTCCCCTTGGGTGTCCCCCTGGGCGGGGGTCTTCTCGCCGAGGACGTGGAGCTGGGTGGCGACGGCGTGGAAGGCGGGTTCCTCGGCGGCGGCGGCCTCCAGCTTGAGGAGGGCGTCGAGGGCGCCCGGCTCGGTGTCGACCAGGACGCCGGGGACCAGGTCGGCGAAGACCCGGACGCCGTGGACCGCCCCGACCCGCACCCCGGCGGCCTCCACCAGGCCGGTGAGCTGGTCCGGGGTGAAGCGGTGCGGCACCGGGTCGGCCTCGCCCCAGCGGCCCGCCGGGTCGCCGAGCGCGGTACGGGCCTCGGTGAAGTGGCCGGCCAGGGCGCGGGCGAGGACGGCCCCGCCGAGTCCGGCGGCGAGCAGGCTGAGGGTGCCCGCGGGGCGCAGGGCGGCGGCGACGCTGGCGACGCCTTCGGCCGGGTCGTCCATGTGCTCCAGGACACCGTGGAGCAGGACCGCGTCGTAGGCGCCGCGGTCGACCACGTCGAAGAGGCCCAGGGCGTCGCCCTGCACGCCGGTGACGAGGTCGGCGACGCCGGCCTCGGCGGCCCGGCGCTCCAGGGCGAAGAGGGCGTTGGGGCTGGGGTCGACGACGGTCACCCGGTGGCCGAGGCGGGCCACCGGCACGGCGAAGTTGCCGCTGCCGCCGCCGGAGTCCAGGACGTCCAGCGAGCGCCTCCCCGTGGTCTTCACCTGGCGGTCGAGGGCGTCCTTGAGGACCTCCCAGACCACGGCGGTACGGAGAGAAGCGCGGGGGCGCATCGGGTCCGACACGGCAGTTGACTCCTCGGCACGGCACCGCCGCTCGGGGCGGCGGGCGTCTATCGGGTGCAGTGGGCTCCCACCCTATTGCCTCCACGCCACCGCCCCGCCCGGGGCGTCGGGCCCTCCCCGGCCGGTCAGCGGGGTGCGGGCCCGTCCGTGCGCGGGACGGGGCCGGGGCGGCGGGGGCGGCCCCGGCGGGCGGCCGTGAGGTACACCACGGGCAAATCACCACCGGGCGGGGCACTTCCCCCGGCCGCCACCCCTCGGCCGCGCACCGGCGGCGGGGGCGGATTGCGGCACGGCGCGGGCCCGGCATAGTTTCTGTACTGACCAGTCAGTTCAAAAGCTACGCCGAGGAGGGGACGGGCCGTGACCCGCCACCAGCCGGAACCGGAGCCCCACCGCCACCCGGAACCCGCCGACAGCAGAGGCCCCGCCTCCCCGGCCGAGGAGGCGCCCGCCCCGGACCCGGACCCGGACCTTCCTGCGGGCGCCGCCGTCGAGGCCGAGGGGATCGGGCTGAAGGGCCCGCGCGGCTGGGTCTTCCGGGAGGTGACCGCCGAGGCGGCCCCCGGCTCGGTGGTGGCGCTGACCGGCGCCTCCGGCACCGGCCGCACCTGCCTGCTGCTGGCGCTCACCGGGCGGATGAAGCTCACCGAGGGCGAGGCCCGGATCGGCGGGCTGCGGCTGCGCAAACAGGCCGCGGCGGTCCGGCGTACGGCGGCCCTCGCCCACGTACCCGGCGTCGACGACCTGGAGCCCTCCCTCACCGTCGGCGAGCACCTGCGCGAGCGGGTGCTGCTCCAGCGCCGGTACGGGACGGCGCCGCTCGCCGCGCTCAAGGCGGCGCTGCGCCCGCCCCGGCAGCGGCGCGCGGACGCCCGCCGGGTCCACGACGAGGCGCTGGAAGCAACCGGGCTGGACCTGGCGACGCTGCCGAAGGGGCCGCGGACGGCCGTACGGGACCTGGAACGCCTGGAGCGGCTGCGGCTCTGCGTGGCGCTGGCGCTGATCGGGCGGCCCCGGCTGATCGCCGTGGACGACGTCGACCTGAAGCTGTCGGCGCCGCTGCGCGAGGAGGCGTGGGCGCTGCTGGCGAGCGTGGCCGCCTCCGGCGTGACCGTGCTCGCGGTCTGCGGCGAGCCTCCCGCCGGACTGCCCGGCGATGTCCCCCTGGTGGTGGTCGTCACCGACCGGGCCACCGGCGCCCGTACCGCCGAGGACGCCGAACCGGCCCGGAAGACCGACGGCACCGACGAGACCGAGAACGAGAAGGAGACGGCGGATGCGCTCGCCGAAACTGGCCGCGCTTGAGCTGAAGCGCTTCGGCAGGGGACGCCTGCCCGCCGCCGCTCTGGTGGCCCTCCTGCTCCTGCCGCTGCTCTACGGCGCGCTGTACCTGTGGTCCTTCTGGGACCCGTACGGCCGTCTCGACCGCATACCGGTCGCCCTGGTCAACGAGGACCGGGGGGCGGAGATCGGCAAGGAGGAGCTGCGGGCCGGGGACGACATCACCGAGGGGCTGCACGAGAGCGAGGTGTTCCAGTGGCACGAGGTCGGTTCCGAGGAGGCGCGGCGCGGCGTCGAGGACGGCACGTACTACCTCTCGCTGACGATGCCGAAGAACTTCAGTGAGCGGATCGCCTCCAACTCCGGCGACCACCCGGAGACCAGCGCGCTGAAGGTGGAGACCAACGACGCCAACAACTACATCGTCGGGCAGATCTCCCGGACCGTCTTCACCGAGGTCCGCACCTCCGCCTCGGCCAAGGCGTCCCGCTCGTTCCTGGACCGGATCTTCCTCTCCTTCTCCGACATCCACGGCGCCACCGCCGAGGCGGCCGACGGCGCGGACGAGCTGAAGAAGGGCATCGGCAAGGCCAAGGACGGCTCCAAGGACCTGGTCGACGGCTTGAAGGAGACCCGTACCGGCAGCACCGACCTGGCCTCCGGGGTCAAGCGGCTCGACAAGGGCGCGGGAGACCTGGAGAAGGGCTCCGCGCAGGTCGCCGCGGGGACCAAGCTCCTGGCGTCGAAGGTCGACTCCACCTCCGCGAAGGTCCAGCCGTACCTGGAGAAGGACGGCAAGTTCATCGGGGACACCGCGCGGCTGGTCGCCGACTCCACCAAGATCGTCCGCGCCAACCTGGCCGAACTCGTCAAGGCCGCCCCTAGCGCGCACGCCGCATCCGAGACGCTCGACAAGGTCTACGCCGCCCGCTGCGAGGGCGCCCTCGGCGAGCTGGGCGACCCGGCCTGCCCGGACCTGAAGAAGGCGAAGGACGCGGCGGCCGACGTCGCCAAGGTCGCCGACGACCTGGAGACGGTGATCGGCGACGCCGACCTCGCCGCCCTCGACGGCCACCTCGCCACCCTCCAGAAGCAGGCGGACGCCCTGGCCAAGAGCGCGCCCACCCTCGGCGACGACCTGAAGGAGGCCGTCGCCAGGGTCAACGCGCTCGACAAGGGCGCCCAGCAGGTCGCGGCCGGCGCCAAGAAGCTCCACACCGGCCTCGGCGCCGCCCGTACCGGCGCCTCGGACCTCGACACCGGCATCGGCAAGGTCCAGACCGGCGCCAAGAACCTGAACGGCGGCATGTTCCGGCTCGCCGACGGCTCCGGACAGCTCGCGGGCGGCCTGCACGACGGCGTCGAGAAGATCCCCGACTACGACAAGAAGGACCGCGACGACCGCACCGAGGTGATGGCCGACCCGGTCCGCCTCGCCTCCCAGTCGATGCACGCCGCCCCCAACTACGGCACCGGCTTCGCCCCGTACTTCATCCCGCTCTCCCTCTGGGTCGGCGCGATGGTCGCGTTCATGGTCATCCCGCCGCTCAGCCGCCGCGCGCTGGCGGTCGGCACCTCCGCCTGGCGCACCGCGCTCTCGGGCTGGCTGCCGGTGGCGGGGCTCGGGGTGCTCCAGGTCGCCGCGCTGATGTCGGTGCTGCACTGGGGGCTGGGGCTGGAGATGGCCAGGGCGGCCGGCACGATCGGCTTCCTGGTGCTGGTCAGCGCCTGCTTCACGGCGATCGTCCAGTGGCTCAACGCCCGCTTCGGCGCGGCGGGGCGCATCCTGGTGCTGGCCGTGCTGATGCTCCAGCTCACCTCGGCGGGCGGCACCTACCCGGTGCAGACGAGCCCCGGCTTCTTCAACGCGATCCACCCGTTCCTGCCGATGACCTACGTGGTCGAGGCGCTGCGGCTGCTCATCACCGGCGGCCCGCTCGGCCCGGTGTGGCAGGCGTGCGCCGTGCTGGCGGCCTTCACGGCGGGCGCCCTGGCGCTCACCGCGCTGGCCGCGCGCGGCCGGCAGCAGTGGACCGTGGACCGCCTCCACCCGGAGCTCAGCCTGTGAGCGCCGGGCGCGCGGCACCCGCCGCACCTGCGAAAATCGGGACCATGGACAGCAGCACACGGCGCCAGGCGACCCGGCAGAAGCTCTACGAGGCAGCCGTCACCCTCATCGCCGAGCAGGGCTTCTCCGCGACCACGGTCGACGAGATCGCCGAGCGGGCGGGAGTCGCCAAGGGCACCGTGTACTACAACTTCGCCAGCAAGACGGTGCTGTTCGAGGAGTTGCTGCGGCACGGGGTGGGGCTGCTCACCGCCTCGCTGCGCACGGCGGAGCAGGAGACCGCCGCGCGCGGCGGCAGCCGGGTCGACGCGCTGGACGCCATGATCCGCGCCGGGCTGGTCTTCATCGACCGCTACCCGGCCTTCACCCAGCTGTACGTCGCCGAGCTGTGGCGCACCAACCGGGCCTGGCAGGACACCCTGCTGGTGGTCCGGCAGGAGGCGGTCGCGGTGGTCGAGGAGGTGCTCAGGGAGGCGGTGGAGTACGGAGAGCTGAGCCCCGAGGTGGACATCCCGCTGACCGCTCCGGCCCTGGTGGGGATGGTCCTGGTGGCCGCCCTGGACTGGCAGTCCTTCCAGCGCGGACGCTCCATCGACGACGTCCACGCCGCCCTCTCGCTCCTCCTCCAGGGCCGGGTCGGCGGCCTGGGCCCGGCCCGCCCCTGACCGCCGGCACACGAGACCCGCCGGCACACGAGACCGGGCGGGGCCCCGGAAGACCTCTCGGCCCCGTCCGTCCCGCCGCCCCGTGTCGGCGGCACGGACACGTCACCGCACGACCCCGCCCGGCGCGCTCCACTCTTCCCGCCACCGGCCCGGGACGCCTCCGCGCCCGTACCCAGGGGGTGCTGAGTAGGGGTACTCAGCCGGCATCCGACCGCCCCCGCTCCTCCCCCGGCCCCCGCCATAGAATCGGGCCCATGGCAAGAATCGCGGTGATCGGCGCCGGTATGGGGGCCATGGCGGCGGCGGCCCGGCTGGCGGTGGCGGGGCACGACGTGGAGGTGCACGAGCGTACGGAGACGTACGGCGGGGCCCTCGGGCAGTACCGGCGGGAGGGGTTCACCTTCGACACCGGGCCCGGGCTGCTGACCCTCCCGGCGGTCCCCCGCGACCTCTTCCTGAAGACCGGCCGCGAGGCCCTGGAGGACCGGGTCCACCTCACCGAGACGGAACCGGCCGTCCGCCACGTCTTCGCCGACGGGGTCCACGCCGACCTGCCGCACACCTCGCGCGCCCAGGTCGCCGCCGCGCTCGACGCGGCCCTCGGCGACGGGGCGGGGCAGCGGTGGGGCGCCTTCCTGAACCGCGCCAGGGACACCTGGGACCGCTCCCGGCGCCCTCTGCTGGAGGAGACCCTCTGGCCCAACTGGCAGGTCCTGGCCGAGCGCGAGCCGTACCCGGCCGAGCCCTGGCGGCGTCCGCTGCGGCGCGAGCGGCGTGCCACCACCCTCGCCGAGATCGGCGCCTGGGAGCTGCGGGACGCACGCCTCGCCGCGCTCCTCGGGCAGTACGCGCTGGCCGCCGGGCTCGACCCGCGGACCGCCCCCGCCGGCGCCGCCGTCCTGCCCTACCTGGAGCAGACCTTCGGGCTCTGGTCGGTGCGGGGCGGGATGCGGGCGCTGGCGACCGCGCTGTACGAGCGGTGCGTGGAGCGGAGGGTGCGGTTCGTCCTGGGCTCCGAGGTCACCGCGATCCGTACCGAGGAGGGGCGCGCGGCGGGGCTGGTGACCGCCGACGGGACCCGCGTCGACGCCGACCACGTGGTGGCCGGTGTCCCGCCGTCCGTCCTCGACGCCCTGCTCGGCTCCCCCGCGCGCACCGCCGGCGAGGTCCCGGCCCAGCGGGAGACCGACCGCGCCTCGCGCCTGCTGGTGCTGTTCGCCCTGGACGGCGAGCGACCGCCGGGCACCGTCCACCGCACCGTGGTGCACAGCCGCGACGCGAAGGCCGAGGCCGCCCATGTCTTCGGCGGGGCACCGGGGGTGGCGGCCGACCCGACCCTGACGGTGGACCGCCCCGAGGACCCCGGCCTGGTCCCGGGCCCCGGCCACGAGGCGGTGACGGTACGGCTGACCGTCGCGCCCGGCACCGAGCCCACCGAGGCCGACCTCGACCGGATCACCGCCCGCGCCGAGGCCGCCGTGCCGGGCCTCGCCGGGCGGGTGCGGTGGCGCCACGCTCTCACCCCGGCCGACATCGCCCACGCCACCGGCGCCCCGGGCGGCGCCGTCCCCGCCCCCGCGCTGGCGGCGGCGGACGGGAAGCTGCTCCACCCGGCCAACTCCACCCGCGTTCCCGGCCTGTTCACGGTCGGTGGCTGGTCCCACCCGGGCGGCGGGCTGCCGCACGCGGGAATGTCGGGCGCCCTGGTGGCCGGACTGATCGTCGAGGGCCCGGAGTTCACCGGCTCCACCTGAGCGGACCCCCGCCCCTCGGTGGCCTCCCCTGGCATCGGTGGCGTCAGTAGCGGTACTGCTGGCCGCCCTGGTCCGGCGCGCCCTGCCCCCGCGCCGGGGGCTGCTCCTGCGACTGCCCGCCGTACCCCTGCTCCTGGCCCTGCCACTGGTCGTAGCCCTGCTGCGGCACGTAGGTGCCGTCCGGCTGCTGCTGCGGCGGGAGGCCCGCGGCGTCGTAGGTGCCGTATCCGGCGTCGTAGCCGCTCTCCCCGTCGCGCTGCTGGGGGACCCAGACGCCGCCGGGCGGGGTGTCGGTGTAGCCGGTCTGGCTGTACGTCTCCTGCGGGTAGCCGTAGGCGTCCTGTCCCTGCTGGTGGGCCTGCTGGCCGCTCCAGTCGCCGTAGTCGCCCTGGGTGGTCTGGTCGTACCCGGCGGTGGCGGCGTACGGGTCGGCGTGGCCGGAGTACTGGCCCTGGCCGGTGTCGTAGCCGTATCCCTGGGAGGCGTAGTCGTAGTCGTACCCGGACTGGGCGGCGGCGTACGGGTCCTGCGGGGCGTACCCGGATTCCTGGGCGGCGTACGGGGTTTCGTAGCCGGCGGGGTCGGTGGCGGGCTTGGCGGGGCCGTCGTCGTAGACGCCGTACTGGCCGGTGTCGTCGGGCATCGGCTCGACGGTCGCGTAGACCGGCGGGGCCTCGGGGGGCTCCGGCAGGTCCGGAGTCTCCTCCTGGAGGCCGGAGACCTCCAGGGTCGGGTCCTGCTCCGTCGCCCCCGGGGTACGGCGGCGGCGCGAGGCGCCGGGCCGGCCGCCGACCGCCCAGCCGGTGGAGAAGCCCCGGCGGAAGGAGAGCGTCACGAAGGTCTGCCCGACCGCGAAGGCGATGGCGCCGAGCGCGATCACGATCACGAGTGAGGTCAGCACGCCGAGGACGACGCAGGAGAAGCCGGCGAAGGCCAGCAGCCGCCACCGCAGCCGCGCCTTGTACTGGAGCAGTACCTCGCCGAGGAGCCACAACGCCACTACCCCGAACGCGATGTAGAGGACCGTCCAGCCCATGTACGCCCCTCTCCCGCGGTCGCCCTCACCGGCGGCCGCGGATCAGCCCTTGTCGTCGTGCAGGCCCAGATTCTCGTGGATCTCCAGTGTCGCCGTGGAGTTGTTCAGGGTGATGAAGTGGAGTCCGGGCACACCTTCGGCCAGCAGCCTCGCACAGAACTCCGTGGCGAACTCGATCCCCATGGAGCGTACCGCCGCCGGGTCGTCGGCCGACGCACGCATGCGCTCCTCCAGCTTCCGGGGGAAGACCGCGTTGCTCAGCTGGGCGAACCGCTCGATCTGGCGGAGGCTGGTGACGGGCATGATCTCCGGGATGATCGGCGTCGCGCAACCGGCCGCGGCCACCCTGTCCCGCAGGCGCAGATAATCCTCCGGATCGAAGAACATCTGGGTGATGGCGTAGTCGGCGCCGGCACGGCACTTGTCGACGAAGTGCCGGATGTCCGTGTCCCAGTCCGCGGACCTGGGGTGCCGCTCGGGGAAGGCGGCGACGCCCACGCAGAAGTCGCCGGACTCCTTGATGAGCCGGACCAGCTCGGCGGCGTAGGTGACGCCCTCGGGGTGGCGCACCCACTCCCCCATCGGGTCGCCGGGCGGGTCGCCCCGGACCGCCAGCATGTTGCGGATACCGGCGTCCGCGTACTGGCCGATGATGTTGCGCAGCTCGGCGACCGACTGGTTCACCGCGGTGAGGTGGGCGACCGGGGTGAGCGTGGTGTCGTCGGCGATCTGCCGGGTGGCACGGACGGTGCCCGAACGGGTCGAGCCGCCCGCGCCGTACGTCACCGAGACGAAACTCGGCGCGACCGCCTCCACCCGGCGCAGGGCGTCCCACAGATTGCGCTCGCCCTTCGGGGTCTTCGGCGCCCAGAACTCGAAGGAGTACGAGGTCTTGCCGGAGGCGAGCAGATCACGCACGGTCGCGGCGTGGTCAGTCCTGGTGGAAGCGGTACCTAGGGCCATACGGGCAGGTTAACCAGGGCGAGGGGGCGAGCGGGCCGAAGCTGGTCGTTTCGCCCCCTTCAACCGATTCTTGTCCACCCCTTGGACAGGCGTGGACACCCCGGAAGGGACCGGCTCAGAGGGCGCGCAGACGGCGGGCGAAGTCGGCCGCCGCGGCCTTCGGGTCGTCGGCCTCCGTCAGCGCCCGGACCACGACGACCCGGCGGGCGCCCGCCTCGGTCACCGCGTCGAGGTTGCCCGCGTCGATGCCGCCGATGGCGAACCAGGGGCGGTCGGTGGTGAGGGTCGCGGCGTAGCGGACCAGGTCCAGGCCGGGGGCGTGGCGGCCCGGCTTGGTGGGGGTGGGCCAGCAGGGGCCGGTGCAGAAGTAGTCGACGCCGGGCTGGGCGGCCGCGGCCGCCGCCTCGGCCTCGCTGTGCGTGGAGCGGCCCACCAGCGGGGCGCCGCCGATCACCGCGCGGGCCGCGGGGACGGGCAGGTCGCCCTGGCCCAGGTGGAGGACGTCGGCCTTGGCCGCGTGGGCCACGTCGGCGCGGTCGTTGACCGCCAGCAGCTTGCCGTGGCGGCGGCAGGCGTCGGCGAAGACCTCCAGCAGTTCCAGCTCCTCGGCGGCCTCCAGCGACTTGTCGCGGAGCTGGACGAGGTCGACGCCGCCGGCCAGCACGGCGTCCAGGAACTCCGGGAGGTCGCCCTGGCGCTTGCGGGCGTCCACGCAGAGGTAGAGGCGGGCGTCGGCGAGGCGGGCGCGGGCGGTGTCGGACATGGGGTCCCCCCTGACAGCGGTGTGCGGGCCGCGTTCGCGACGCGGCCCGCATCCGGATGGGCTCCCGGGCTGGCGCCCGGAGTGGGCCGGGCTGGTGCCCGGACTGGGCTGGTGCCCGGTTGCGAGCGGGGCCCGGGTGGGCCGTGCCCGCCGTGTGGCTGGGTCAGACGGCGAGCGCCTGGGCGCGGCGCTTCACCTCTGTCCCGCGATTCTCGTTCAGTGCCTGGGCCGGGGTGCCCGGCAGGGTCTCGTCGGGCGTGAACAGCCACTCCAGCATCTCGTCGTCGGCGAAGCCGTCGTCCCTGAGGACGGTCAGCAGGCCGCTGAGGCCCTTGACCACCTTGTCGCCGTCGATGAAGGCGGCGGGAACCATCAGTACGCGGTTCTCGCCCCGGCGGACCGCCAGGAGCTGGCCGTCCTTCACCAGCTGGCGGACCCGGGTCACCTCTACGTCGAGCTGTTCGGCGATGTCGGGGAGGGTGAGCCACTCGGGGACGAGAGCATCGATCTTTGCGTCAATCTCGGTCACGTACCCAAGAGTGCCATGGCGGCACGGGGGCCGCCGGGTCGGCAGGGGGTGCGCTTGTTTGCCTGGGGCCTTGTCGTGCCTTCGCGATCTGTCGGGGGTGGCCCCGGCTGGGCCGTTTTCGCTGGGCTTCGCCCGATGTGCGGGGGATTTGTCCTTGCCGGTCACTGATCGGCCTCAAGCGCCGGCCGGGCTGCTTTGTGGCTGGGCTCCGCACTGGGCTTCCGACCATGACCCTGCCGGTCAAAGACGGCCTCAAACGCCGGCCGGGCTGTAGGGGTTCGCGGTTCGTTCGCCGTCTGGGTCGGGCGGGGCCGCACCGGGGTACCTCCTCACAAACTGCAGGGTGCGGGGTCAGTCGCTTCAAGGCGGCCGTGTGTGCAGTTTGCTGCGGGGGCACCCCGGCACGACCCCGCCCTTCCGTCTCGTCGGCGTCGTCCCGCCGGTGGGTGAGGAAAAGACAGACCGTCCCCGATTGATCTTTGTGGCGAGCGAGAGCGGTCACAGTGGTCGCTGTGGAGAAGCCCGGTATCGGGGACGGCCTCATCCACCCACCGGCGGTCGGCCGCGTACGAGACCGTGGGGTGGGGACGTGCCGGGGTGCCCCCGCAGCAAACTGCACACGAGGCAGCCATACTCCAACTCACCCCGCACCATGCAGTTTGTGAGGAGGTACCCCGGCGCGGCCCCGCCCCACCCCCGTGCCGGAGGAACCGCGAACCCCTACAGCCCGGCCGGCGTTTGAGGCCAGTCAGTGACCGGCACGGGCAGCGGCCGGCAGGTCGGGACGGAGCCCAGCCAGAACAGCCTGGCCGGCGCTGAGGCCGTCGGTGACCCGCAGGGTCAAGACGCGGAAGGCCGGGGCGGAGCCCAGCCCCACCGAACCCCAGCCCGGCCGGCGTTTGAGGCCAAATCGGTGACCGGCAGGGCAGCGGCCGGCACCCCCAGACGCGGCGCAGCCACACCCCGGCGGGGGTCAGGCCGTGGCGGACTTCAGGGGGACGGCGGGGTCGGCGACGAGGGAGGGGGTCAGCACCGCGCCGGAGGCGATGAGTTTGCGGCCCTGGGTGAGGTCGCGGGGCCGGCCCACGGTGAGAACGGCGCGCAGCGCCCCCGCAGGGGAGAGCCAGCAGAGGGACCAGGCGGCCTCGTGGGGGTCGCCCCGGTGGACGAGGAGGTCCTCGGGCGCGTGGTGGCCGGCGTACTGGACGAAGCGGCCGAACTGCTCGGACCAGAAGTAGGGCACCGGGTCGTAGGGGGCGGGCTCCTGCCCGGTGAGGGCGGCGGCCACGGTGCGGGGCCCCTGGAGGGCGTTGTCCCAGTGGTGGACGAGGAGACGGCGCCCGTACCGCGCCGAGGGGAAGGAGGCGCAGTCCCCGACCGCGTACACGTCGGGGACGGAGGACCGCAGCAGCCCGTCCGCCAGGACGGCCCCGTGGGCGTCGAGGGCGATGCCGGAACCGGCGAGGAACCCGGTGGCGGGCCGCGCCCCGATCCCGACGACGACGGCGTCGGCGGGGAGCAGCCGCCCGTCGGCGAGCCGCACCCCGTGGTCCTCGACCCGGGAGACGGCCACCCCGGTGAGCAGCTCGACACCCTGCTCGGCGTACCAGCCGGCCATCGGCCCGGCCGCCTCGGCGGGCAGCACCCCGGCAAGCGGCCGGTCGGCGGCCTCCACGACGGTGACGTGGCACCCGGCCTCCCGCGCGGCGGTGGCGAACTCGGCGCCGATCCAGCCGGCGCCGACCACGACGACGGTGCGCCGGTCGGCGAGGACGGGCCGCAGCCGGGTGGCGTCGTCGAGGGTGCGCAGCAGATGGACGGCGGGGTGGTCCTGGGTGCCGGGGAGGGCGAGGGGTTCGGCGCCGGTGGCGAGGACGAGGGCGGTGTACGGGACGGGGCCCGCGTCGGTGTCGACCAGGTGCTCGGCCGGGCGGACCCCGGTGACGGCGACGCCGAGCCGCAGCCCGATGCCGAGCCCCTCGAAGTCCACGTCGAAGGCTGAGCCCTCGGCGGTGCCGAGCAGGACGGCCTTGGAGAGCGGCGGCCGGTCGTAGGGCGGATGGGGTTCGGCGCCGAGCAGCGTCACCGGGCCCTCGTGCCCCTGTTCGCGCAGCGCCACCGCCGTCTGCACCCCGGCCATGCCCGCGCCGACGACCACCACGCCGGGAACCTGCTGATGCGTCTCGCTCACCGGGCCACTGTAGATCTCCGGGCGGGCGACGGGACGAGGAGGGCGGGGGTCTAGGCTGGCCGCAGACCAATCGCGGGAGCCCGGCGGACCGGGCTGAGAGGGAGGCTGCGGCCTCCGACCGTACGTACCTGATCCGGGTCATGCCGGCGAAGGGAGGGGCTGGGAGCCCATGGACAGCAGCGACAGCAGGGGTGACGAGGGGACGGGTGCGGCCACGTCCGGGGCTCCGGTGGGGCCCGAGGCCGTACCCGTCGCCGAGGCCGTACGGAGCACGGCGGTGTACACGGCAGGTGGCGCGCGCAATGTCGTGGTGGCCGGCGGCGGGATCATCGGGCTGGTCACGGCGTGGCGGGCGGCCCAGCGGGGGCTGACGGTGACCGTGGTGGACCCGGCGCCGGGAGGCGGGGCGGCGCGGGTCGCGGCGGGGATGCTGGCGGCCGTGACCGAGCTGCACTTCGGCGAGGAGCGGCTGCTGGCCCTGAACCTGGCGTCGGCGGAGCGCTATCCGGCGTTCGCGGCGGAGCTGGCGGAGGCGAGCGGGCAGGAGCTGGGGTACCGGCGCTGCGGCACGCTGGCGGTGGCGCTGGACGCCGACGACCGGGCGTACCTGCGGGAGTTGCACGCGCTGCAGCTCCGGTCGGGGCTGGAGTCGGAGTGGCTGTCGGGCCGGGAGTGCCGGCGGCTGGAGCCGATGCTGGCGCCCGGGGTGCGGGGTGGCCTGCGGGTCGACGGGGACCATCAGATCGATCCGCGGCGGCTCGCCTCGGCGCTGGTGGCCGCCTGCGAGCGGGCCGGGGTGGCCTGGTGCCGGTCCACCGCCGGGCGGCTGGTGGTGCGCGGCGGCCGGGCCGTGGGTGTGGAGCTGGCCGACGGCACCCTCGTGGAGGGCGGGCAGACCGTGCTGGCGGCGGGGAGCCGCAGCGGGCTGCTGGCGGGGCTGCCCAAGGAGGTGGCGGTGCCGGTGCGGCCGGTGAAGGGCCAGGTGGTGCGGCTGGCGGTGCCCGAGGCGTATCGGCGTGGGGCGGCGTTCCTCGGCCGGACGGTGCGGGCGGTGGTGCGCGGCAGCCACGTGTACCTGGTCCCCCGGGAGAACGGCGAGCTGGTGATCGGGGCGACCACGGAGGAGCTGGGCTGGGACACCACGGTGACCGCCGGCGGCGTCTACGAGCTGCTGCGGGACGCCCACGAGCTGGTGCCGGGCCTGACCGAGCTGCCGTTCACCGAGGTGCGGGCGGGGCTGCGGCCGGGCTCGCCGGACAACGCGCCGCTGCTGGGGCCGACCGCCCTGCCGGGGCTGCACCTGGCCACCGGCCACCACCGGAACGGGGTGCTGCTCACCCCGGTGACCGGAGACGTCCTGGCGGACGTGCTGACCACGGGCGCGCTGCCCGGGTACGCGGACGCCTTCACCGCGCGGCGGTTCGAGGCCGCGCCCGTCCAGGAGGGGGCCCGATGACGACCGAGGGCACGAGGAGCGAGGCGGGGACGTACGCCGTCTCCGTCAACGGCGAGCGGCGTGAGCTGGCGGCCGGGACGACGCTGGAGGCGCTGGTGGCGGAGTTGACCTCGGCGCCGCGCGGGGTGGCGGCGGCCGTCAACGAGGCCGTGGTGCCGCGCGGGGCGTGGACCGCGACCGTGCTCGGCGAGGGTGACCGCGTCGAGGTGCTCACCGCTGTGCAGGGAGGCTGACCGTGGCGGACGACACGTTCACGATCGGGGGGACCGAGTTCGGCTCCCGGCTGATCATGGGGACTGGCGGGGCGCCGAGCCTGGAGGTGCTGGAGCGGGCGCTGACCGCCTCGGGCACCACGCTGACGACGGTGGCGATGCGGCGGCTGGACCCGGGGGTGGCCGGTTCGGTCCTCTCGGTGCTGGAGCGCCTGGCGATCCAGGTGCTGCCGAACACCGCCGGCTGCTACACGGCGGGCGAGGCGGTGCTCACCGCGCGCCTGGCCCGCGAGGCGCTCGGCACCGACCTGGTGAAGCTGGAGGTCATCGCCGACGAGCGGACCCTGCTGCCGGACCCGGTGGAGACGCTGGAGGCGGCCGAGGTGCTGGTCGACGACGGGTTCACGGTGCTGCCGTACACCAACGACGACCCGGTGGTGGCGCGGCGCCTGGAGGAGGCGGGGTGTGCGGCGGTGATGCCGCTGGGCTCGCCGATCGGGTCGGGGCTCGGTATCCGCAACCCGCACAACTTCGAGCTGATCGTCGAGCAGGCCGGGGTCCCGGTGATCCTCGACGCGGGCGCGGGGACCGCCTCGGACGCGGCGCTGGCGATGGAGCTGGGGTGCGCCGGTGTGATGCTCGCCTCGGCGGTGACCCGGGCGCAGGAGCCGGAGCTGATGGCCTCGGCGATGCGGCACGCGGTGGAGGCGGGCCGCCTGGCGTACCGGGCGGGGCGTATCCCGCGCCGCCACTTCGCGCGGGCGTCGTCGCCGGTGGAGGGCGTGGCGCACCTCGATCCGGAGCGCCCCGCGTTCTGACCGGGCGGTCCGCGGGACGGGGCCGGCCGCACGGCGGTGACCAGGGCGTCACAGCTTGGCTGCGGTCGGTTCCGGAGTCTTCGGCGCGGCCGCGTGGCTCGTAGACTCCGGGGCGTGGATACGCCGCTTCCCGACACTTCGCCCCGGCCCGCGGGCACCGCCCCGCTGGGGCTGGTGCTCGACGGGCGCTACCGCGTCGACGCGCTGATCGCCGTCGGCGGCATGGCCACGGTCTACCGCGCCCTGGACACCCGCCTGGACCGGGTGGTGGCGCTCAAGGTGATGCATCCGGAGCTGGCGGCCGACGCCTCCTTCGTGGAGCGGTTCATCCGCGAGGCCCGCTCGGTGGCCCGCCTCTCCCACCCCAACGTGGTCGGCGTCTTCGACCAGGGCGCCGAGGGCGCGTACGTCTATCTGGCGATGGAGTACGTGCCGGGGTGCACCCTGCGGGACGTGCTGCGGGAGCGGGGCGCGCTGACGCCGAGGGCGGCGCTGGACGTGCTGGAGCCGGTGCTCGCGGCGCTCGGCGCCGCCCACCGGGCCGGGTTCGTGCACCGGGACATGAAGCCGGAGAACGTCCTGATAGGCGACGACGGCCGGGTCAAGGTCGCGGACTTCGGCCTGGTCAAGGCCGTGGACACGGTGACGAACACCACGGGCGCGGTACTGGGCACGGTCGCGTACCTGGCGCCGGAGCAGATCGAGCAGGACGACGTCGCCGACGCCCGCGTGGACGTGTACGCCTGCGGGGTGGTGCTCTACGAGATGCTGACGGGCGGGCGCCCGCACTCCGGGGACTCCCCGGCGCAGGTCCTGTACCGGCACCTGAACGAGGACGTGCCGCCGCCGTCGGCGGCCGTGCCGCACCTGGGTCCGGAGCTGGACCGGCTGGTCGCGGTGGCGACCTCGCGGGCGCCCGAGGGGCGGCCCGAGGACGCGGTGGCCCTGCTGGCGCTGGCCCGGGACGCTCGGGCCGCGCTGGACGACGCGGCGCTGGACGCCGTACCCCCGGCGGCGCTGGCCGGCGACCGCAGCATCGCGGAGGACCGGACCAGCGTCATCCCCCGTTTCTCGACCCCGGCCCGGCCCGCCGCCGACGACGGCGTGCAGCGGACCAGCGTGCTGGCCGCCGCCCCGCCGGAGCCCCCGGCGCCCGCCCGGCGCAGCCGCTTCGGCAACCGGCGCAAGGGCGGGCTGGCGGCGCTGGTCGCGGTGCTGCTGGTGCTCTGTGTGGGCGCGGGGGTCTGGTACATCAACTCGGGGCAGTTCACGCGGGTGCCGCCGCTGCTGGCCAAGACCGAGGACGAGGCGCGGCAGCGGCTGGCGGACGCCGGGCTGAAGGTGGGCGGTGTCGACAAGGCGTACAGCGACACGGCCGACCGGGGCACGGTGACCAAGACCGACCCGGGCACCGGTGAGCGGGTGCGGGGCAACGGCTCGGTGAACCTGACCGTCTCGCTCGGCCCGCGCAAGGTGACGGTGCCCCGGGTCGAGGGGATGTCGCTGGCCAAGGCCAAGGCGCGGCTGCGGGACGCCGGGCTGGAGCCGGGGATGGTGACCCGGGCCTTCAGCGAGTCCGTCGCGAAGGGGGACGTGGTGAGCACCGACCCGGCCGCCGGGACCGAGCGGCGCGGCGGCTCGGCCGTGGCGCTGGTGGTCAGCAAGGGCGCGCCGGTGGAGGTGCCGGACGTGGCGGGCTCCTCGCTCCAGGAGGCGACCGAGGCGCTGAAGGAGGCCGGGCTGAAGGTGAGCACCGCCGACGAGCGGGTCTTCTCCGAGCACGAGAAGGGTGCCGTGGCGGCCCAGTCCCCGGAGCCCGGGACGGAGCTGGCCGAGGGCGGCGAGGTGGAGCTGACGCTCTCCAAGGGCCCGGACCTGGTCGAGGTCCCGGACGTGACCGGGCAGAAGGAGGAGGAGGCGCGGAAGACGCTGGAGGGGGCCGGGTTCAAGGTCGACGTCTCCCGCTGGTTCTTCGGCGACACGGTGTGGGACCAGTCGGTCGAGGGCGGCGAGACCGCTCCGCGCGGCTCGGAGATCACCATCCGGGTCCGCTGACCCCAGGGTCTCGGGGCTAGGGCCGTCCGGCGGGGAACGCGCCCCGCCGTGCGACCCTTGACCTCGTGAACAAGAGCAGCATCGGTGCCCACATCCCCGTCGCGGGCGGCCTCGCCAGGACCGGCCTCGCCTACGCCCAGGACCTCGCCGCCGAGGCGGTGCAGGTCTTCGTCGCCAGCCCGCGCGGCTGGGCGACGCCCGCCGGCGACCCGAAGCAGGACGAGGAGTTCCGCCGGCTCTGCGCCGAGCGGGAGATACCGGCGTACGTGCACGCGCCGTACCTGATCAACTTCGGCTCGCACACCGAGGCGACCGCCGCGAAGTCGGTGGACTCGCTGCGGCACTCGCTGCGCCGGGGCCGGGAGATCGGCGCCCTCGGCGTCGTCGTGCACACCGGTTCGGCGACCGGCGGCCGCTCCCGCGAGACGGCGCTGGCGCAGGCGCGTGAGCTGATGCTGCCGCTCCTGGACGAGCTGGGCGACGACGACCCGTACCTGCTGCTGGAGTCGACGGCCGGACAGGGCGCCTCGCTCTGCGCCGAGGTCGACGACTTCGGCCCGTACTTCGACGTGCTGGAGCGGCACCCGAAGCTCGGCGTCTGCCTGGACACCTGCCACATCCACGCCGCCGGTCACGACCTGGCGGCGCCCGGCGGGGTGAAGGAGACGCTGGACGCGCTGGTGGCGACGGTCGGCGAGGGCCGGCTGCGGCTGATCCACGCCAACGACTCCAAGGACGTAGCCGGCGCCCACAAGGACCGGCACGAGTCGATCGGCTCGGGCTCGATCGGCGCGGACCCCTTCGGCGAACTGCTGGCCCATCCGGCGGTGGCCGGGGTCCCCCTGGTCATCGAGACGCCGGGCGGCAAGGAGGGCCACACCGCGGACGTGGCCCGGCTGAAGGAACTGCGGGACGTGGCACAGGGCGGCTGAGCGCCAGGTCCCCGGACACACGCGTCCTACAGCCCGGGGCCGTCCCCCGGTTCCTCCTGGTAGGAGTAGCGCTGCTCCCGCCAGGGGTCGCCGACGTTGTGGTAGCCGCGTTCCTCCCAGAACCCGCGCCGGTCGGCCGTCATGTACTCGATGCCGCGCACCCACTTGGGGCCCTTCCAGGCGTACAGGTGGGGGACGACCAGGCGGAGCGGGAAGCCGTGTTCGGCGGTGAGGAGTTCGCCGTCCTTGTGGGTGGCGAAGACGGTGCGGTCGTCGAGGAAGTCGCTGAGCCGCAGGTTGGAGCTGAAGCCGTACTCGGCCCAGACCATGACGTGGGTGACGTGACCGGCGGGGGGCGCGGCCTCGGCGACCGTGCGGGCCAGCACCCCGCCCCACTCGGCGTCGAGCATGCTGAACTTGGTGACGCAGTGCAGGTCGGCGACGACGGTGGTGTACGGCAGGGCGGTGAACTCGTCGTGCGTCCAGGTGTGCTTGCCCTCTTCGGCGGTGGCGCCGAAGACCCGGAACTCCCAGCGGTCGGGGCGGAAGCGCGGCACGGGCCCGTAATGGGTGACCGGCCACCCGCGCTGGAGCCGCTGTCCGGGAGGGAGCTGTGGCTGCTGCGCCTCGCGGCTTTCCGGCTGTCCCATGCCTTCCATCCTGACAGACCCGGGCGGCCGGAAATGACCAGGGCGGTCCCGATTCGGGCATCTGCCACTAAGCCTGCACTTACTGGACCAGGGGTCACGGCTTTGCGAGGATGCGCGCATTCCTGCCCCGTCCGCACCCTGGAAGGAGCCCTTGCCATGCAGGGCGATCCCGAGGTCATCGAGTTTCTCAACGAGCAGCTGACCGCCGAGCTGACGGCGATCAACCAGTACTGGCTGCACTACCGGATCCAGGACAACAACGGCTGGTACAAGCTGGCCAAGTACACGCGTGCCGAGTCCATGGACGAGATGAAGCACGCGGACAAGCTCACCGAGCGCATCCTCTTCCTGGACGCCCTCCCCAACTACCAGCGGCTCTTCCACGTCCGGGTGGGCCAGACGGTGACGGAGATGTTCGAGGCGGACATGCAGATCGAGCTGGAGGCGGTGGACCGGCTCAAGCGGGGCATCGAGGTGATGCGGTCCAAGGGCGACCACACCTCGCGGCGGCTCTTCGAGGAGATCCTGGAGGACGAGGAGCACCACATCGACTATCTCGAAGCGCAGTTGGCGCTCATCGAGAAGATGGGTGAGGCGCTGTACATCGCCCAGCAGATCGAGCAGCCCGACAGCTGAGCGCTACGGGCTCCCGGGCTCAGGCCGCTTCGTCGAGCGGCGCGGCGCTCTCGGCGACGCCCCGGCACCCCGCGGCGTGGCGACGGGGGGCGGCGCCCCGGCCCAGCAGGGCCTGGATGCGGCGCACACAGGAACCGCAGTCGGTCCCGGCCTTGCACGCGGAGGCGATACTGCGCGGCGTACCGGCGCCCGCGGCCGCACGTTCCCTGACTTCTTCCTCGGTGATGCCGAAGCAGGAGCAGACGTACACGCGGTTCACCTCCCCGGAAATACGGCGGTCGGACGGCCCCGCACCGACCGATCGAACCGACCCTTCGGTGAGGCTAACCTAACCTTACCCACCAGGGGATGTCCGGAACAGCCCGGGTAAGCCGCTGGGGCGCGGATCACAGATCAATCCGCGCCCCACTTCCGCAGCCACTCCTTCTCAGCCCGGCGGCCACGTCCGAGCCGACCGGCACACTCCCAGCCCGACCGGCACATCCAGCACACCCCGAGCCCGACTGCCACGCCCCCAGCCCGACGGGCACACCCCCAGCTCGGCCGACGCACTTCAAGCCCGGCCGGCGTTTGAGGCCACAGTTCAAGCCCGGCCGGCGTTTGAGGCCATCTTTGACCGGCACGGTCGAGACGACGCGAGACCCATTGCAGCCCGGCCGGCGCTTGAGGCCAAACCCAGCCCGGCCGGCGCTTGAGGCCAAACCAGGAACGGCCGCAGGGCCCGGCCGAAGCCGAGCCCCACACAAAACCGGGCCGGAGGCCCTCACTGCCCCCGGTACATCTCCGCCACCAGGAAGGCGAGGTCCAGCGACTGACTCCGGTTGAGCCGGGGGTCGCAGGCCGTCTCGTACCGCTGGTGAAGGTCGTCGACGAAGATCTCGTCCCCGCCGCCGACGCACTCGGTGACGTCGTCACCGGTCAGCTCGACATGAATCCCGCCGGGGTGCGTCCCGAGCTCCTTGTGGACCTCGAAGAACCCCTTCACCTCGTCGAGCACGTCGTCGAACCGCCGGGTCTTGTGTCCGGAGGCCGCCTCGAAGGTGTTCCCGTGCATCGGGTCGGTGACCCAGACGGGCTGCGCGCCGGAGGCGGTGACCTTCTCCACCAGGGTGGGCAGCCGGTCACGGATCTTGTCCGCGCCCATCCGCACGATGAAGGTGAGCCGCCCGGGCTCGCGCTCCGGGTCGAGGCGCTCGATGTACTCCAGCGCCTCCTCCGGGGTGGTGGTGGGGCCGAGCTTGATGCCGATCGGGTTGCGCACCTTGGAGGCGAACTCGATGTGGGCGCCGTCCATCTGCCGGGTGCGCTCACCGATCCACACCATGTGGCCGGAGACGTCGTACAGGTGGCCGGTGCGCGAGTCGGTGCGGGTCAGCGCCGTCTCGTAGTCCAGGAGCAGCGCCTCGTGGGAGGCGTAGAACTCGACGGTGCGGAACTCCTCCGGGTCGGCGCCGCAGGCCCGCATGAAGCTCATCGCGTTGTCGATCTCGCGGGCGAGCTTCTCGTACCGCTGGCCGGACGGGGAGGACTTCACGAAGTCCTGGTTCCAGGCGTGGACCTGGCGCAGGTCGGCGTAGCCGCCGGTGGTGAAGGCGCGCACGAGGTTCAGCGTGGAGGCGGAGGCGTGGTACATCCGCTTGAGGCGCTCGGGGTCGGGGACCCGGGCCTCCTCGGTGAAGTCGAAGCCGTTGACGGAGTCGCCCCGGTAGGTGGGCAGCGTCACGCCGTCGCGGGTCTCGGTGGGCTTGGAGCGCGGCTTGGAGTACTGGCCGGCGATGCGGCCGACCTTCACCACCGGCACGGAGGCGGCATAGGTCAGGACGGCGCCCATCTGGAGGAGCGTCTTGACCTTGGCGCGGATGTCGTCCGCGCCCACGCCGTCGAAGGACTCCGCGCAGTCGCCGCCCTGGAGGAGGAACGCCTCGCCCCGGGCGACGGCACCGAGACGGGCCCGCAGCTGGTCGCACTCGCCCGCGAAGACGAGCGGCGGGAAGGACTCCAGCTCCGTGACCACCCGCGCCAGGGCTTCCTGGTCGGGATACTCGGGCTGCTGCGCGGCAGGCAGGGCTCGCCAGGACGGCACACGGGCAGCTGAGTTCTCAACAGTCGATGTCACGAGAGCCAGGGTACGGCCTCGGCCCGGGGCGTCCGGCGCTCTGCCCACAGTGTGGGACGAGCGACACACACGGTGCGGAAAGCGCACCCGGTGGCCGTGGCGGGTGCGCTAGGCTCCGCCCCATGACTGCGCAGCAGACCCAGAACTGGTGGTGGACCGCTCATCCGGCGGCCCGCTGACTGACGCGCTCAGACTTCACCCAGGCCGCCCCGAGGGGCGGCCTTTCGCATGTCCGGGGCCGTTCCTCCCACCTCACCCCTGAGGAAAGGAACACCCTTGCCTTCGACAGCGCCCACCCCGCCCGAAGCCCCCTTCGACCTGGCCCGGCTGACCGCGCCGGACGCCCCGCCCTTCGCCCTGCTGCGGCGCTCCGCCCCCGGTCTCGACGGGCGGACCGTGGAGGTGCTGACCGGCCCGGTGCGCGAGGTGCACCACCTCGCCGACCTGCCCGTGGACGAACGCCCCGCCCTCGCCCTGGTGCCCTTCCGCCAGATCCGGGAGCGCGGCTTCGACGTACGCGACGACGCGACCGGGCTGGTGGTGCTGCACGCCGACGCGGTGCGCCAGATGCCGGTGGAGGAGGCGCTGGCCGCCCTTCCCGCTCACCCGGTGGAGGTGGCGGACGGCGGTTTCGACCTGGGCGACGGGGCGTACGAGGAGGTGGTCCGCCGGGTCGTCGCGGACGAGATCGGCGGCGGTGAGGGCGCCAACTTCGTGATCAGCCGCACCTGGGAGGGGAGGATCGAGGGGTACTCACGCGCCGACGCGCTGGCCCTCTTCCGCCGCCTGCTGGACCAGGAGCGGGGCGCCTACTGGACGTACGTGGTGCACACCGGCGAGCGGACCCTGGTCGGGGCCAGCCCGGAGGTGCACGTGCGGATGTCGGGCGGCGGCCGGGACGAGGCGGGCGGCACGGTGGTGATGAACCCGATCAGCGGGACCTACCGCTACCCGGCCGAGGGGCCGACAGCGCAGGGCCTGCTGGACTTCCTCGACGACGCCAAGGAGCGCGACGAGCTGTCGATGGTGGTCGACGAGGAACTGAAGATGATGTGCGCCGTCGGCGACCTCGGCGGGGTGGTGGTCGGCCCCCGGCTGAAGGAGATGGCGCACCTGGCGCACACCGAGTACGAGCTGCGCGGCCGCTCCACCCTGGACGTGCGCGAGGTGCTGCGGCAGACCATGTTCGCGGCGACGGTGACCGGCTCGCCGGTGCAGAACGCCTGCCGGGTCATCGAGCGGTACGAGCCGGGCGGGCGCGGCTACTACGCGGGCGCCCTCGCCCTGCTGTCCACCGACGCCTCGGGTGCCCAGAGCCTGGACTCGCCCATCCTCATCCGTACCGCCGACGTGGACGCGGCCGGGCTGGTCAAGGTCCGGGTCGGCGCCACCCTGGTCCGGGGTTCGGACCCGGCGGGAGAGGTCGCCGAGACGCACGCCAAGGCGGCGGGGGTGCTGGCGGCGCTCGGGGTGCGGCCGGCCCGGCCGAAGGCGGGTCCGGCGCCGGTGCGGTTCGCCGACGACATCCGGGTGCGGGCGGCGCTGGATGCCCGCCGGGAGCGGCTCTCCCCGTTCTGGCTGCGGATGCGCGAGCCCGTGGCCCCGGTGGCCGGGGAGGCGCTGGTGGTGGACGCCGAGGACACCTTCACCTCGATGCTGGCCCATGTGCTGCGGGCGGCGGGGCACCGGACGACGGTGCGCCGTTTCGACGAGCCGGGGCTGCGCGAGGCGGTGGCGGCGCACCGGGGAACGGTGGTGCTCGGCCCCGGCCCCGGCGACCCCTCGGACCCCGCCGATCCCCGGATGCGGCTGCTGCGCGAGGTGACGGCGGACGTACTCGACGCGCGGCACGGTGGGCGCGGGGTGCTCGGGGTCTGCCTGGGCCACGAACTGATCGCCGCGGAACTGGGCCTCCCGCTGGTCCGCAAGCGGGTGCCGTACCAGGGGGCGCAGGTGCGGATCGACCTGTTCGGGCGGCCGGAGACGGTCGGCTTCTACAACAGTTACGTGGCCTCGTGCGACGACGAGGCGGCCGCGGAGCTCGCGGCGCACGGCATCGAGGTGAGCCGGGACGCGGCCGGGGAGGTGCACGCGCTGCGCGGTCCTGGGCTCGCGTCGGTCCAGTTCCACCCGGAGTCGGTGCTGTCGCTGCGCGGGCCGGCGCTGGTGGCCGAGCTGCTGGCGGGGGTGCCGGTCCAGGCGGGCTGAGGTGGCCGGGGCCGGGGTCCGCCGCCGTGCGGTGGCGGACCCCGGCGGGGTCAGCGCGTCGGGAGGGCCGGGACCAGGACGTTCTCGCTGCGGCGTCCGGCGAGGTAGTCGCGGATGTTGCGGACGGTGGTGCCGATGATCTCGGTGACGGCGTCCTCGGTGTAGTACGCCTGGTGGGAGGTGACGACGACGTTGGGGAAGGTCATCAGGCGGGCCAGCACGTCGTCGGTGACCACGTCGAGGGACTTGTCGTAGAAGAAGAGGCCGGCCTCGGCCTCGTAGACGTCGAGGCCGACGCCGAGGAGGCGGCCGGCGCGCAGGACGTCGACCAGGGCGCGGGTGTCGACGAGGCCGCCCCGGCTGGAGTTGACGAGGATCGCGTCGTCCTTCATCAGGTCGAGGGCGTGGGCGTCCACGAGGTGTTCGGTGGCGGGCAGCAGTGGGACGTGCAGGCTGACCACGTCGGCCTCGCGGAACAGCTCCTCGCGCTCGACGTAGCGCATGCCGAGCTCGCGGCAGGCGGGGTTCTCCGCCACGTCCCAGCCCAGCAGGTTCATCCCGAAGCCGTGGGCGATCCGGGTGAACGCCTCGCCGATGCGGCCGGTGCCGATCACGCCGACGGTGCGGCCGCGCAGGTCGCGGCCCATCAGCCCCTCCAGCCGGAAGTCGAAGTCGCGGGTGCGGTTGGCGGCCCGCACGATGCGCCGGTTGACGGCCATCGCGAGGGTCCAGGCGAACTCGGCGACGGAGTACGGCGAGTAGGAGGAGACCCGGGCGACGGTCAGGGCGAGGCGTTCGGCGACGTCGAGGTCGATGTTGTTGAAGCCGGTGGAGCGCTGCGCGACGAACTGGGTGCCGCCGGCCGCCAGGGTCTGGAGCACGGGGCCGCCGAGGTCGGCGTTGACGCTGGTGGAGACGGCCTCGTAGCCGCGGGCGATGGCGGCGGTGTCCCGGTTGAGGAAGACGTCGACGCACCGCACCTCGTGCTCGCCCGCGAAGGCGTCGGCGAAGGCCCGTTCGATCAGCGGCCGCTCGTCGTCCTGCACGCCGAATGCCAGGATCTCCACGCCGTCTCCCCGGGTCGCTGGGCTGGTGGGCCGCCTCAGCGTGAGGATACGGCGGGTCAGCGCTCCGCGCCCGGGGTCCCCTCGGCCTCGTCCTCCTCGTCGAGCCCGGCCTCGATGGCGTACCGGACCAGTTCGACGCGGTTGTGGAGCTGGAGCTTGCCGAGGGTGTTCTGCACGTGGTTCTGGACGGTGCGGTGCGAGATGACGAGCCGCTCGGCGATCTGCTTGTAGCTGAGCCCCTTGGCGACCAGCCGCAGCACCTCCGTCTCGCGGGCGGTCAGCCGGGGCGCGTCGGGCTTGCCCCGGGTGGGGGCGGGTCCGGCGGCCAGTCTCCGGTACTCGCCGAGGACGAGCCCGGCCAGGCCCGGGGTGAAGACGGCGTCGCCGCGGGCGGTGCGGTGGACGGCGTCGATCAGCTCCTCGGTGCCGGCGGACTTCACCAGATAGCCGGTGGCGCCGGCCTTGACCGCCTCCAGCACGTCGGTGTGCTCACCGCTGGCGGAGAGGACCAGCACCCGCGGCCCGCCCTCGCCGGCGACCTCCTGGCAGACCCGGGCGCCGGGCAGCCCCGGCAGGTTCAGGTCGAGGACCAGCACGTCGGGCCGGGTGGCCCGGGCCCGGCGGACCGCCTGCGGCCCGTCCCCGGCGGTGGCCACCACCGCGAACCCGGCCTCGGCCAGGTCCCGGGCTACCGCGTCCCGCCACATCGGGTGGTCGTCCACCACCATGACCCGCACCCGCGCGCCGGGCGCCTGCTCTTCGGTCGTCACTGCGTCCCCTCCCCCGCCTGGGCCGGGTACCGGCGGCTCGTCGCCGCCTCCCCGCCGCCCTCGTCCTGCTTCGGTACGGTCAGCTCCACCTCGGTGCCCTGCCCCGGCACCGAGACCAGCTCGGCGGTGCCGCCGAGGTCGCGCAGGCGGCCCTGGATCGACTGGGCCACGCCGAGCCGCCCCTCCTCGGCCGCCTCGGCCAGCCGCCCCTCGGGGATGCCGGGCCCCTCGTCGCGTACGGAGACCAGCACCTGGTCCGGCTCGTCCTCCACCAGGACCCAGGCGCGGGCGCCGGGGCCGACGTGGGTGCGGACGTTGTCCAGGGCGGCTCCGACGGCGGCGGCCGTCTCGCGGGCGGCGTGCGGGGCCAGCTCCACCGGGGTGCCGGGGCCCGAGAGGGTGACGCGGGCGTCGGCGTGGCGGCCGAGCAGCGCCATCAGGTCCTGGGGCCGCGTGCCGTCCTCGGGCACCGTGTCCGGGCCGGGGGCCGTACGCGGCTCCGGGACCGGGCCCTGGGTGATCAGGCGGCGCAGCGCCGCCTCCTGCTCGCCGGCGAGGCGGCCGAGTTCCGCGGCCTCGCCGCCCACCGCGGTGCCCCGGCGCTGGACCATGGCGAGGACCTGGAGGACCCCGTCGTGGATGTCGCGCGCGAGGCGTTCGCGTTCGCGGGTGGCGGCCTGGATCTCCAGGGCGCGGGCGAGGGCGCGCTCGGAGGCACGGGCGACCTCGACCACGTAGCCGATCGCGATGGCGGCCACCCAGACCAGCAGCACGTTGTGGAGGGTGTTGGGGCTGGCCTCGCCGCGCTGGGCGAGGTTGGCGGCGCCGACCAGGGTGGAGGCGGCCGCCGCCCAGCGCCAGCCGCCCTTGAGCGCGCAGGCGAGGACGGCCCCGGCGGTCCAGATGGAGGGCAGCGTCGGGCCGTCGGCGGCGTGCCGTCCGGCGCCGTCGGCGAGCGGGGTGAGCAGGATGCCGGCCAGCGCGAGGCCGGTGTCCACGGCGAGGAAGGGGCGGGTGCAGCGGGCGGCGCCGGTGAAGCGGGGCAGCGTCGCCAGCGTCCACACCAGCAGGACCGCGAGGTAGCCGAAGGCCACCTGGGGGCGCTCGTAGGAGTCGCGGGCGACGACGGCGATGGCGACCGCGTAGACGGCGGTCAGCGCGCGGTACGCGGTCAGCGCGCGCCACAGCGGTTGCTCCACCGACATGCTCATGGCGGCCGCCTCACGTCTCATTCCCGCGCCCCCGTCTCCCGGCCGCCAGGACCGGCGGCCTCTTCCGCCGACAAAAGTAACCGGAAACGGGGTGCGGGCGCGGAGGACGTCTCAGGCGGCCCGGCCGCTGTCGTCCTGCTCGCGGGCGGTGGCGGCCTTGGCGGCGGCCTTCTCCGCCTTGGCGATGGCCTTCTCCTCATCGGCCCGCTTCTTGGCGTCCTCGGCCATCTGCCGCCTGGCGACGGTGGCGTAGACGTCGACGTACTCCTGGCCGGAGAGCTTCATGATCTCGTACATGACCTCGTCGGTCACCGCGCGCAGCACGAAGCGGTCGTGGTCCATGCCCTCGTACCGGCGGAAGTCCAGCGGCTTGCCGATGCGGATGCCGGGGCGCATCAGCTTGGGGCGGACCTGGCCGGGGGGCTGGATCTTCTCGGTGTCGATCATCGCGACGGGGATGACGGGGGCGCCGGTGGCCAGCGCCACCCGGGCCAGGCCGCCGGGCTTGCCGCGGTAGAGGCGGCCGTCCGGGGAGCGGGTGCCCTCCGGGTAGATGCCGAACAGCTCGCCGCGCTCCAGCACCTCGATGCCGCTGCGGATGGCGGCCTCGCCGGCGCCCCGGCCGCCGGAGCGGTCGACGGGGAGCTGGCCGACGCCCTTGAAGAAGGCGGCGGTCATCCGGCCCTTCACGCCCGGCGTGGTGAAGTACTCCGCCTTGGCGATGAAGGTGACCTTCCGGTCGAGCATCGTGGGCAGGAAGAAGGAGTCGGAGAACGACAGGTGGTTGCTGGCGAGGATCGCCGGACCGTCGGCGGGAATGTTCTCGATGCCCTCCACCCACGGCCGGAAGGCGACCTTCAGCGGCCCACCGATGACGACCTTCATGGCTCCGTAGATCAAGGGTCTTCCTCCTGCCGGGTATGTCGCCAGAGACCTTAACCCGTGGCGGGCGCGGTGCCCTCCTCGGCAGCGGCCGGCCGGCGGTGGCCGCGGGACGTCACGGAACCTGGTCGGTACAGGCCCGGTCGCGTACGGTGAAGACCACACCAGCCCGCACCGGCGGCGGCCGCGACGCCCCCTCCGGAGCCGTCTGCCCCCGTCCGCGCCTCACGAACGGAGACCGAAGGTGCCGGTCCTGCCTGGAGCCGAACCGTACCGCCACGACGGCGGCCCCACGGGTGTCCTCCTCTGCCACGGCTTCACCGGAACACCCCAGTCGATGCGCCCCTGGGCCGAGGACCTCGCCGCCCGCGGCCACACCGTCTCCCTGCCGCTCCTCCCCGGCCACGGCACCCGCTGGGAAGACCTCCAGCTCACCGGCTGGCAGGACTGGTACGCGGAGGTCGACCGGGCCCTCGGCGAACTCCTGGCCCGCTGCGAGCGGGTGTACGTCGCCGGGCTCTCGATGGGCGGCGCGCTGGCCCTGCGGCTGGCCGCCCGGCACGGGGACGCGGTGCGCGGCGTGGTCGTCGTCAACCCGGCCAACAAGGTGCACGGCCTGAGCGCCTACGCGCTGCCCGCCGCCCGCCACCTGGTGCGCACCACCAAGGGCCTGGTCTCCGACATCGCCCTGGAGGGCTCCGAGGAGGTCGGCTACCACCGGGTGCCGCTGCACGCCGCGCACTCCCTGCGGAACTTCTTCCGGCTGGTCGACGCGGAGCTGCCGCAGGTCACCCAGCCGCTGCTGCTCCTGCGCAGCCCCCGCGACCACGTGGTGCCGCCCGCCGACTCGGCGCGGGTGCTGGGCCGGGTCTCCTCGCGGGACGTGACGGAGATCCTGCTCCAGAACAGCTTCCATGTGGCGACACTGGACCACGACGCACCGCGCGTCTTCGAGGAGAGCGCCGCCTTCCTCGCCCGCACCGGGGCGAACGGAGCGGACAGCAGGCCGGAAGGGGAGGCCGTCAGTGGCTGAACAGGGCGCGGGCCGCGAGGAGAACTGCGAGCCCGACGAGCAGAAGCCCCCGCTGGACGAGAAGGCCGCCTGGGAGGCGATCGTCGCCGGGTACGGCGAGGAGCCGGCCGACCCGCCGGGCGCCCGGCCCTTCAAGTCGGTCGAGGAGATGGCCGACCTGGACCGCGAGCTGCCGTCCGTCACCACGGACCCGGCCGGGGGCACCGACACCCTGGAACCGGAACGGCCGCCGCTGGGCGGCTCGGTCTCCTTCGCCCCGGGCATCGGACCGCGCGACTACCGGCTCGCCGAGGAGAACACCCCGGCGGGCAAGGACGGCAAGGGCAGCAAGGGCGACGAGAAGGGCGGCGCCACCGAGGACGACGACGAGGGCCACTTCGTCCCGCCCGAGCCGCCGCCGCTGCCGGAGGCCGACACCACCACCCGCTTCGCCTGGATGGCCGTCCTCGGCGGCCCGCTCCTGCTCCTCCTCGCGGTCCTGCTGGACTGGGACATGACCTGGTGGCTGACGACCCTCGGCGTCGGCGGCTTCCTCGGCGGCTTCGCCACCCTGGTCGTCCGCATGAACGACGGCGACGAGGACGAGGACGACCCGGGGCGCGGGGCCGTGGTCTGACAGGCCCGGACCGCCGGGCAGGGCCCGGGCTCAGCGCCCGGCACCGGGCACCCGCAGGGCCGCCAGCACCGGCAGATGGTCGGTGGCCCGGACCAGGTCGTCCTCGGTGAACGGCGGTACGCCCGAAGCGGCCGTGCCCGGCGCGGGGACCCCGCAGCCCAGCACCTCGATGCCCGGGGTGGCGAAGACCGCGTCGATCCGCTGGTGCGGGTCGGCCGGGGTCGAGGTGTACTCACCGCCCCAGGGCCGCACCGCCCAGCCGTCCTGGAGCTCCGAGGCCAGCCGCCGGAAGGTGCGGCCCTTGGGGCGCTCGTTGACGTCACCCCCGGCCACGGCGTGCTCCACCCCCATCGCCGCCAGCCGCTCCAGCACCATCCCGCCCTGCGCGTACCGCTCGTCCTTCTGAAGACTCAGGTGGTAGCTGAGCACGCCCAGCCGGACCTGGCCGAACCGCACCACCGCCGTGGAGAACCCTCGCCGGTGCAGCCCCGGAGTGAGCGGCAGCAGTTCGTCGTGGGCCGACTCCACGGTGGCCCGCAGCGAGCAGAGCAGCGCCGGGCCGGCCGCCGGGGCGCCGCCGGACAGGACGACGAGCCCCGAGGCGGCCGCCAGCCGCCCCAGCGGTTTGCGCCAGCGGAAGAACCGGGGCGCCTCCTGCACCAGGACGAGGTCGGGGGCGCAGGCCCGCACCACACGCGCGACGGCCGCCGGATCGTCCCTCAGCGACCGCACGTTGTAACTGAGCACCCGCACCACGGCGTCCCCGCCCACCTGCCCGGACGCGGGCAACTCCCCCGGCCCGGACCGCACCATGTCGACCATGCCCCCAAATTAACCGTCCCCCGACGACTCAGCGTTCACTGTCGACCTGGGCGAGTTGCGTCGCGGCGTACGGGTCCCCGGCGACGGCCACACCTCCAGCCCGGCCGGCGCTTGAGGCCACACCTCCAGCCCGGCCGGCGCTTGAGGCCACACTTCCAGCCCGGCCGGCGCTTGAGGCCATCGGTGACCGGCACCGCAAGCCGGCCCGCACCCGACCGAAGCCCGGCCGGCGCCTGAGGCCAGAAAGGGGGCCCGGCCCACCGGGCCGAACCCCCGAGAGCGAGCCGAGCGCCGGCTCAGCCCTGACGGGCAAGGTCGGCCGCACCGACCAGCCCGGCCTTCCCGCCCAGTTGAGCGGCGAGCACCTGCGCATGAGGCCGCCAGGCCCCCCCGATGAGCCACCGCCGGAACGACTTCCGGATGGGATCAAGCACCAGCTCCCCCTCGTCGGAGACGCCCCCTCCGACGATGAACGCCGAGGGGTCGAAGAGCGAGGCAAGATCGGCCAGCCCGGCCCCGGCCCACCGCGCCAGCTCCCGGAACGAGTCGACGGCGACAGGGTCCCCCTGCCGCGCGGCCTCCGAGACGTGCTTCCCCTGAATCCCCTCGGTGGTCCCGTCCCCGAGCGACAGCAGCAGCACCGCGTTCTCGGGCGTGGCCGCCGCCCGCTGCCGCGCGTACCGCACGAGGGCCCGCCCGGAGGCGTACTGCTCCCAGCACCCCTGGCTGCCGCAGCCGCAGAGCAGCCCGTCGGGGACGACGCGGATGTGGCCGAACTCGGCGGCGACGCCGAACCGGCCGCGGCGCAGCTTGTTGCCGATGATGATGCCGCCGCCGAGGCCGGTGCCGAGCGTGATGCAGATGACGTCGTCGTGGCCCTTGCCCGCGCCGAAGCGGTACTCGCCCCAGGCGGCGGCGTTGGCGTCGTTCTCGACGACGACGGGCAGGCCGACGCGCTGCTCGACCTTGTCCTTGAGCGGCTCGTGGCGCCAGTCGATGTTGGGCGCGAAGAGGACCGTGGCGCGCTTGTCGTCGACGTATCCGGCGGCGCCGATCCCGACGGCCTCGATCTCGTGGCCCTCGCGGGCCCCTTCGACCGCGGAGGCGATGGCGTCCACGATGGCCTCGGCGGTCGCAGGTGTCGGCACCGTGAAGGTGTTGAGGATCGCGCCCTCTTCGTCCACGACTCCGGCCGCGATCTTCGTGCCGCCGATGTCGACGCCGATGGTCAGTCCCATGTGTCCCTCAGTTCAGGTCGAGCCCCGCTGCGGGCCACGGTACCCGAGGGGCGGGCGTCGTCCGGGAGTTCGGGACGGGTTCAGTCGAGGTCGATGTGTTCGGCGGGGCCGGGGCCCTCGTCGTCCGGGCGGCCGCCGGGGCGCGCCTCGCCGGTGGGCTCCTCGGGCCTGCGCGGTGGCGGGGTGGCGGCGCCGGTGCCCTTGGTCCAGCCGCTCTCCTGCTTCTCGACGGCGGAGCGGTAGGCGGCGAGGAGTTCGGAGCCGGCGGCGGCGAGGTGGCCGAAGACCTCCGGGTTGCGGGCGATGACCGGTTCGGCGGCGGCGCGGGCCTGCCGTACGGCCTGTTCGGCGCCCTGGACGGCGGCGCCGAGGAGGTTGCCCTCGGCGAGCTTGCCGGTGACGGCCTCCATCAGCTTGCGCAGTTCCTCGGCGGCGGAGCCGGGCGGGGTGCCGTACCGGGCGCGGCGGCGCTCCCGCTCGGCGGCGAAGTCCTCGGCGCACGCCTGCCCCCAGGCGTCCTCGTCGGCGCCGGGTCGGTCGGTTCCGGGGCGCTCGGTGGCGTCGCTCATGGGCCAGCTCCTGCGGCGGGTGAAGGGAGGGGTACTCCCTTCCGACGGTACCGGAACGGCGGCCTCGGGGCGGGGTTCAGCGGCCCTGCGGCCACTGGGCGGGGTCGGGGGTGAAGCGGACGGTGAGCGCCCCGTCGCGCAGGGCGGCCCCGGCGACGGTGCAGCGGCGCAGGACGGCGGGGAGCGGGAGGATGCGGCGGAACGGTCCGGCGGTGACGACCAGTTCGTCGGAACGGCGCACCAGGTCGAGCTGGTCCCGGGTGGCACCGGGCAGCTCCAGGCGCCACAGCAGCACCCCGTCCTCGGCGAGCCGGTCCTCGACGCGCGGTTCCACTGCGGCGGGTACGGGTCCGGGCGCGGGCACGCCGAGGGCGTCCAGGTCCTCGGGGCCGCGCGGGTCGTGGCCGAGATGCGGGACGCGGACGGCCGGGCCGCCGGGGTCCTGGTCCCAGGCGTCGAGGGTCTTGGCCTGCTGGGCGAGGAGCGGCGCGGCCCAGGCTCCGGTGCCCTCGGCGGGCAGCACCCGGTTGGCGAGGACGGGGCCGGCGGGCAGGGCGTGCAGGGCGAGGGCGGTGCGGGCCTCGCGGAGGGCGTCGGCGGCGGCGGGGCCGGGTTCGGCGACCAGGGTGACGCTGGTGCCGGGCCTGGTCAGGGCGGCCTGGGCGGCGGCCAGCTCGGTGTCCCAGCGGGCGGCGGCCGCGTACAGGCCCTCGCCGGGGAGCGGGAGTCCGGCGAGGCGGCCGAGGAAGGGGCGCAGGGCACGGGCGGCCTGGCGTTCGGCGGGCAGGAGCCGGGCGAGGTAGCGGCGGAGTTCGCCGGGGAGGGAGAGCAGGGCCAGCGCGCGGGGGGCGGCGGGCAGGTCGACGACGACGAGGCCGGGGCGGGCGGGGTCGCCGTCGGGGAGGGCGGCGAGTTCGCGCAGGGCGCGGAGCAGGGCGAGTTCCTCGGCGCCGGGGAGCGGGGTGAGTTCGTCGGCGGCGAGCGGGGTGGCGCCGAGCGCGTCCAGGGCGGTGGCGGCGCGTTCCTGGAGGGCGAGGAGGTCGGCGCGGAGCCGGTCGGCGGCGTCCAGGCGCAGGGCGTGCAGGCCGGGGGCGGCCTCGACGGGTGCGGGGCCGAGCGGGGTGCCGAGGGCGGTGCCGAGGCGGTCGCCGGGGTCGGCGGTGAGCAGCAGGACGCGGGTGCCGGTGCGGGCGGCGGCCCGGGCGGTGGCGGCGGCGAGGGTGGTGCGGCCCGCGCCGCCGGGTCCGGTGACGAGGACCGTGCGCACGGTCGTCCTCCCTGTTCGGGGGTAGTGCCCTTGGTGGGGCGGGCGGGTCAGGCGTCCGGTTGGGACTCGACGCGCTTCTTCAGCCCGGCGAGGGCGCGGTCGATGATGACCTTCTCGGCCTTGCGCTTGATCATGCCGAGCATGGGGATCTTGACGTCGACGGTCAACTGGTAGGTGACCTCGGTGCGGCCCTCGCCGAGGGCGGCGAGGGTGTAGGAGCCGTCCAGTTCGCGGAGCATCTGCGACTTGACCAGGGTCCAGCGGACCTGGTCGGGGCCGTTCCAGGTGTAGGCGAGGGTGTGGTCGTCCTTGATGGCGCCGGCGTCGAGGACGAGGCGGACCTGTTCGGCGCGGCCCTGCTCGTCGGTGGCGAGGACGTCGGCCTCCTTCACCTCGCCGGTCCACTCCGGGTAGCGGGCGAAGTCGGCGATGACGGCCATGACCTCGGCCGGGGCCGCGTCGATCGTGATGCTAGAGCTGGTGTGTTCCGCCATCGCCGTGGCTCCTCCATGCTGAACGGTGCGGCCGGGCCCGTCCGGGTGCGGCCTCGGCCGGGTGCTGTCGGGCGTCCCGCCGCGTGCAGGCTACCGCGCGCCGGGGTGGGCGAGGTCACGTGGCTCCCCCGGCGCCGGGCGGGGCCGGGTCACCAGGTGAGGGCCCAGGGCTTGCCGGTGCCGGCGAAGTGGCCGACGTTGACGCACTCGGTGGCGCCGATCCGCATCCGGCGGGCCAGCGGCTGGTGGACGTGGCCGAAGAGGGCGTACCGGGGGCGGGTGCGGTGGATGGCGTCGAGCAGGGCGGAGCTGCCGCGTTCGAAGCGGCGGGCGACGGTGTCGTAGAGGAGTTCGGGGACCTGGGGCGGGATGTGGGTGCAGAGGACGTCGACCTCGCCGAGGGCCTCGATCTTGGCGGCGTACTCCTCCTCGGGAATCTCGTACGGGGTGCGCATCGGGGAGGGCAGGCCGCCGCCGACGAAGCCGAAGACGCGGCCGCCGATCTCGGTGCGGGTGCCGTCGAGGACGGTGGTGCCGGGGCGGGCGTACTCGGGCCACAGGCGGGGCACGTCGACGTTGCCGTAGGTCGCGTAGGTGGGGGTGGGGAAGGCGGCGAAGAGTTCGGCGTACTGGCGGCGGACCGCCTCCTCCAGGGCGCTCTCGCGGTCGATACCGGCCCACAGGGTGCGCTGGAAGGCGCGGGCCTCCTCGAAGCGGCGGGCGGTGCGCAGCTCGACGACGCGGGTGGCGGCCTCGGCGCCGAAGAGGTCGGGGAAGATGCCGCGCGCGTGGTCGCGGTAGTCGAGGAAGAGGACCAGGTCGCCGAGGCAGATCAGGGCGTCGGCGCCCTCGCCCGCGCGGGCGAGGTCCTTCGCGTTGCCGTGGACGTCGCTCACCACATGGACTCGTGTACCCGCCATGTCTGCCACCCTAGAACCACGGGCCCGTGCCGGGTAGACCCGGCCGGACCTGCGCTTACTTCACAGTGGCAAAGGCGGTGGACTAGGGTGCCCGGAGCATCGCCGCGCCGTGTGATGGATCAGACAGATCTCCCGGACCCCCTATCGGAACCGTCGTACCGGTGGGTAACGTCCGGGCAGTCCAGTTGTGCTCACCCCACTGAGCACCTGCCCGATCTTGGACCGCACCGTCGCATCGCACAGTGTCGTGGCGCCGGCGCCCTATGAGGAGCAGCAGTCTTGCGCGAGTTCAGCCTTCCGGCCCTGTACGAGGTACCAGCGGACGGAAATCTCACCGACATCGTCCGGCGCAACGCGGAGCGGCACCCGGATGTGGCCGTGATCGCCCGGAAGGTGGACGGCGCGTGGGAGGACCTGACCGCCACGGCCTTCCTCGCCGAGGTCCGCGCCGCCGCCAAGGGCCTGATGGCCTCCGGCGTCCAGCCCGGCGACCGGGTGGGGCTGCTCTCCCGGACGCGGTACGAGTGGACGCTGATGGATTTCGCGATCTGGAGCGCCGGCGCGGTCACCGTCCCGGTGTACGAGACCAGTTCGCCGGAGCAGATCGAGTGGATACTCGGTGACTCGGGCGCCGTCGCCTGCGTCGTGGAAACCCCGGCGCACGCCGCCTCGGTCGAGTCGGTCCGCGGCGCCCTGCCCGCCCTCAAGCACGTCTGGCAGCTGGACGCCGGCGGCGTGGCCGAGCTGGAGCGGGCCGGGGCCGGCCTCAGCGACGAGGCCGTCGACGAGCGCAGTGCGCTGGCCGGGGCCGACGACCCGGCGACGATCGTCTACACCTCGGGCACCACGGGCCGCCCCAAGGGCTGCGTGCTGACCCACCGCAGCTTCTTCGCGGAGTGCGGCAACGTGGTGGCACGGCTCAAACCGCTCTTCCGCACCGGCGAGTGCTCGGTGCTGCTCTTCCTCCCGGTGGCGCACGTCTTCGGCAGGCTGGTGGAGGTCGCCGCGCTGATGGCGCCGATCCGCCTGGGTCTGGTCCCGGACATCAAGCACCTCACCGACGAGCTGGCCTCGTTCCGCCCGACCATGGTCCTGGGCGTCCCCCGCGTCTTCGAGAAGGTCTACAACTCGGCGCGCGCCAAGGCCCAGGCCGACGGCAAGGGCAAGATCTTCGACAAGGCCGCCGACACCGCGATCGCCTACAGCCGCGCGCTCGACACCCCCCAGGGCCCCTCGCTGGGCCTCAGGCTCAAGCACAAGCTCTTCGCCAAGCTGGTCTACAGCAAGCTCCACACGGTCCTCGGCGGCCGCGGCGAGTACGCGATCTCCGGCGGCGCCCCGCTCGGCGAGCGGCTCGGCCACTTCTACCGCGGCATCGGCTTCTCGGTGCTGGAGGGGTACGGCCTCACCGAGTCCTGCGCCGCCACCGCCTTCAACCCGTGGGACCGTCAGAAGATCGGCACGGTCGGCCAGCCGCTGCCCGGCTCGGTGGTCCGCATCGCCGACGACGGCGAGGTCCTCCTCCACGGCGAGCACCTCTTCGACCGGTACTGGAACAACGAGGCGGCCACCCGCGAGGCGCTGGCCGACGGCTGGTTCCACACCGGGGACATCGGCACCCTCGACGAGGACGGCTACCTCGCGATCACCGGCCGCAAGAAGGAGATCATCGTCACCGCCGGCGGCAAGAACGTCGCCCCGGCCGTGATCGAGGACCGCATCCGCGGGCACGCCCTGGTCGCCGAGTGCATGGTGGTCGGCGACGGCCGGCCGTTCGTGGGCGCGCTGGTCACCGTGGACGAGGAGTTCCTGGTGCGCTGGGCGGCCGACCACGGCAAGCCGGAGGGCTCGACGGCGGCCTCGCTGCGGGAGGACCCGGAACTGCTCGCGGAGATCCAGCGCGCGGTGGACGACGGCAACGCGGCGGTCTCCAAGGCCGAGTCGGTCCGCAAGTTCCGGGTGCTGCCCTCGCAGTTCACCGAGGAGTCGGGCCACATCACGCCCTCGCTGAAGCTGAAGCGCGGCGTGGTCCTCAAGGACTTCGCCGACGAGATCGAGGCGATCTACGCCCGCTGATCTCCGGCGCGTGTACGGGACGAGGGTCCGCCCCCTGCCACAGGGGGCGGGCCCTCGGCGTACCGGCTCGGGGCTCGGGGCTCGCGGCTCAGAGCAGTGCGCGGAGCCGTTCGGCGAGGAGGTCCCAGCGCCAGGTGGACTCGACCCAGGCGCGGCCGCGTTCGCCCATGGCGGCACGGAGGGCGGGGTCGGCGAGGAGGGTGGTGAGCCGGTCGGCCACGTCCTCGGGGCGGGTGCCGCGCACCACCCAGCCGGTCTCGCCGTCGAGGACGGCGTCGGGGGCGCCGCCGGAGTCCCCGGCGACCACGGGCAGCCCGGTGGCGGAGGCCTCCAGGTAGACGATGCCGAGCCCTTCGACGTCCAGGCCGCCGCGCCGGGTGCGGCAGGGCATGGCGAAGACGTCGCCCGCGCCGTAGTGGGCGGGGAGTTCGGACCAGGGGACGGGGCCGGTGAAGTGGACGGAGCGGGCCACGCCGGTGGTCTCGGCGAGGGCGCGCAGCTCCTTCTCGTACGGCCCGCCCCCGACGATCAGCAGGACCGCGTCGGGCTGCGCGGCGAGCACCCGGGGCATCGCCTTGATCAGCGTGTCCTGGCCCTTGCGGGGGACCAGGCGGGAGACGCAGACGACGACCGGCCGGTCGGTGAGGCCGAGGCGGGCGCGGACGGCGTCGCCGCCGCTGTCCGGGTGGAAGGTCTTCTCGTCGACGCCCGGCGGCAGGTGCGCCATGCGGGCGGCGGCCTCGGGGGTGAGCGCCCGGGCGATCCGCGAGCGGGTGTACTCGCCGAGGTAGGTGATCGTGTCCGTGGACTGGCCGATCCGCCGCAACAGGCCGCGTGCGCCCGGCAGTTGGGCCCAGCCCGCCTCGTGGCCGTGGGTGGTGGCGACCAGCCGCCCGGCGCCGGCGCGGCGCAGCGCGGGCGCCATCAGCCCGAGCGGGGCGGCGGCGCCGAACCACACCGAGGTGCAGCCGTGTTCCCGCAGCAGCCCGGTGGCGCGCCGGGTGGCGGCCGGGGTGGGCAGCAGCATCGTGGTGCGGTCGCGGACGACGGGGAAGGGCTGTTCGGCGTCGAAGGCGGCGGTGGCCTCGGCCCCCTCCCGCCCGCGCTTCCAGGTGGAGGCGTAGACGACGATCCGGTCCGGGTCCAGGCGCAGCGCCATGTTGTGCAGGAACGCCTGGATGCCGCCGGGGCGCGGCGGGAAGTCGTTGGTCACGATCAGGGTCTTGTCCATCGCGCCCGACAGTACCGAACGGCTCCGGGCGCGGTGCCACGGCCGTGTCCGATGGTGGCCCGGGCGGCCCGGCGGGCATCATGGCTGGTCCCGTACGGCGACGAGGGGACGAGAGGGCATGACGGCGACGACGGACGCCACCGCGACGAGGGGTGCGGCAGGCGGGGACCGGCCCCCGCCGACGGCCCAGATCCTGGCCCCGGTGGCGGCCTGGGTGGCGACCAGGATGGCGCTGCTGCTCTGCGTCCTCCAGGTCTGGGTGGTGCCGGGACCGGACGTCACGGTCGACGTGTCGGTCATCTACCGGAACTGGTACGGGGTGCTCTCCACCGGCGCCTTCCCGGCCGACGACGTCACCTGGCAGTACCCGCCCGCGGCGGCGCTGGCGATCCTCTCCCCCGCCCTGCTGCCGTTCCTGGAGTACGCGCACGCCTTCTTCGTCCTGGTGCTGCTGGCCGACGCTGCGGTCCTCACGCTGCTGCTGCGGGCCTCGCACGGCCCGGACCGCTCGCGGCGCGGGGTGTGGGTCTGGGTGGCCGGGGTGGTGCTGCTCGGCCCGACGGCGTACGCGCGCTACGACCTGATGGTGGCGGCGGTCGCGGTGGCGGCGCTGCTGGCCGGGGTGGGCCGGCCCCGGCTCATGGGGGCGCTGGTGGCGTTCGGGGCGCTGCTGAAGGTGTGGCCGGCGCTGCTGCTGATCGGGGTGGCGCGGGGCGCGGTGCGGCGGGTCTGGGTGGCGGCGGCGGTGACCGGCGCGGTGGTGCTGGCGGCGTTCGCGGTCGCGATGCCTAACGCGCTGGGGTTCCTGACGGCCCAGCGCGACCGGGGCACCGAGGTGGAGTCGCTGGGGGCACTGGTCTTCCATGTGGCGCGGTACTTCGGCTGGGAGGGCGAGGTGCGGCTGCACTACGGCTCGCTGGAGTTCCTGGGGCCGGGAGTGGCCGGGGTGAGTGTGGCGGCGCAGCTGCTGTCGGTGGCGGCGCTGGGGTGGCTGGTGTACTGGCGGCTGCGGGCGCGGGTGTCCACGGCGGGCACGACGGCCGACGCGGCGTTCACGGCGGTCCTGCTCTTCACCACGACCAGCCGGGTGATCAGCCCGCAGTACCTGCTGTGGCTGGTGGCGCTGGCGGCGGTCTGCCTGCTCTTCGCCGGGAGCTGGATGACGCGGCCCGCCGTGCTGGTGGTGGCCGCCTCGGCGGTGACGGTGCTGGAGTTCCCGGTCTTCTTCGGCGACGTGGTGGGCAGCACGCCGCTGGGGGTGGGGCTGATGCTGCTCCGCAACGGCCTGCTGGTGGCGGCCTGCCTGCTGGCGGGCCGGGCGCTGTGGCGCCGTACGGTGCCCGGGGCGGCCGGTGCCGCGCCGGACGGGCTCAGCCCAGCCGCTCCCGGAGGTACGTCCGCCAGGCAGCCGTGAACTCCGCCCGGGTGGTGCCCAGCACCTCGCGGAAGGCGGCTTCCCCGGCGCGGGTCCCGGCGGCCCGGTAGAAGGCGCGTAGCCGCTCCTCGCCCCACCGCTCGGCCATCAGGCGGCAGGCGAGCCAGCCGCCCTCGTAGGCCCGGTCCAGCGCGCCGCTGTCCCCGTCGAAGGCGAAGGCGGCGTCGTCCGGGAGGGCGCGCGGCACCTCGCCCCGGGCCACGGCGGCGCTCAGCGCGGGCGCGGCGGCGGCCAGGGGGCGCGGGGCGGCCCGGTGCGCGGCCCGGTCGGCGAAGCCCTCGGAGAGCCAGAGCGGGGTGGCGGGGCCGGTCGCGCTCCGGGTGGCGACGTGCACGGTCTCGTGGGTGAGGACGAACTGCTGTCCCCGGGCGCCCAGTTCGCGGTACGCCTCGGGGTTGGCGACGATCCGGTCGGCGGGGGTGCCGGGCTCGGGCGATCCGGTGGTGACGGCGGCGACGCCCCGGTAGCCGTCGGGCTCCCCGCCGAGCAGCGCGGCGGTCCCGGCGAGCGAGCCGGGGACGAGGACGACGACCCGGCGGGGCCAGTCGCCGCCCCAGGCCTCGTCGGCGACGGGTACGGCCCGCTCGGCGAGCCGGGCGAACTCCCGGACCTCCCCTGCGCTCCCGGTGCCGAGGACCAGCCCCCAGCTCCCCCGCCGGGCGCGGACGGTCCCCTGGTCCCAGAGGAGCTGGGCGGTGCCCGGGGCGGCTTCTTCGGAGCGGACCCGCCAGCGGCCCTCGTGGCGGACGAGGCCGAGGAGGCGGCGGGCGGTGGCGGGGGCCGGGTCCTCGCCCCGCAGGCGGTACCGCAGGGTGGCCTCGACGGTGGCGGTGGCGGTGGCGGAGCCCGCCTCGACCCCGGTGACCCGGTACGCCCACCCCGCGAGCGGGACCTCGGCGAGCCGGGCCCAGAGGCTGTCCTGTCCGGTGCCGCCGGTGCTGGTGGCGCTCCAGGCGGCAAGGTCGCGCTCCCGCAGGGCGGTGGCGCGCCGGCCGAGCAGGGCGGTGGCCTCTGCCCGGTCGAGCGGGGGCGGGCCGGAGGTGGGGGCGCACCCCGCCGCCAGCAGCGCGGCGAGCCCCAGCCGGGCCGCCCGGCGCCGCCCGACGGCGCCCTGAGCTTCGGTCACGGTCGCCGATCGTACGGGCCGCGCGGGCCCGGCCGGTGGTCAGACCCGGGTGACGGAGGCGATCGGCATCATGCCGACCGGGTCGTAGCGGACCGAGGCGCCCGGGTAGGGGGCGTGGATGACCTGGCCGTTGCCGACGTACATGCCGACGTGGCTGGCGTCGGCGCGGTAGGTGACGAGGTCGCCGGGGCGGGCCTGGGAGAGCGGCACGTGCTGTCCGGCGTACCGCTGGGCCTGCGAGGTGCGCGGGAGTCCGACGCCCGCCTGGGCGTAGGCCCACTGCATGAGGCCGGAGCAGTCGAAGCCGCCGGGGCCGTTGGCGCCCCACACGTAGGGCTTGCCCAGGGCCCGCTGGGCGGCGGCCACGGCGGTGCCGGCGCGGCCGGAGAGGGCGATCCCGCCGAGATCGGGCCGGCCGGAGCGGGAGGCGCGCCGGTCGTGGGCGTCGCGCTCGCCGTCGGGCAGCGCCGCCAGCAGGGCGCGGGCGCGGGCCAGTTTGGCCTCGACGGTCCGCTTGTGGCGGGCGGTGGCGTCCCGGCTGCGGGTGAGTTCGGCGAGGGTGGCGGCGGCCTCGGCGCGCTCCTGGGTGAGGAGGCGCTGGGCCTGGGTGAGGCGGTTGAGTTCACCGGCCCGGCGCAGGCTGATCCGGTCCAGGGTGGCGGCCTTCTCCAGGTACTGCTCGGGGTCGGAGGAGAAGATCAGCTCCAGCGCCGGGTCGACGCCGCCGCTGCGGTACTGGGCCCCGGCGAGCGCGCCGAGGGCGCCGCGCATGGTGTTGACCCGGTCCTGGCCGCGTGCCACCCGGTCCTGGGTGCGGCGGAGTTCGGCGCGCAGGGCGCCGGTGCGCTCGTCGGCCTTGTTGAACGCCTCCGTGGCCCGCTCGGCCTCGGTGAGCAGCCGCTCCACGGAGGCGCGGGTGGCGGCCGGCTCGGGCTTGGCCTCGGCCGGGGCGGCGCCGCCGAGCGTGGCGGCCGCGGTGGCCGCCGCCGCGGACAGCGCGGTGGCGGCGGTGACGCCTCTGGCGTGGCGTGCGGTGTGCGACGTACCGGTGTGTCGGTGGGACCCCACTGGAAGCCGTTCTCCCCTCCGCTGAAGTCTCCCCCGGCTCTGGCGGGGAAGTGCGCGGCAGACAGTAGCGGGGCGATCACCCGCGCTCCAACGACCTCGGATGGGGCAAATGGGGGTGTTGTGCGACATCCGCAGGTCACCGGCGGAGTCGCGGGGGGACACGAGCCACGGGGATTCCCTCGTTCGGGCGGTGTCGGCCGTCGGTGGGGCGGGGAGGCGGCGCGGTGCGAACGGCCGCGAGCCGGAGAGGCCCTGGCCCCTCCGGCTCGCGTGGTGTCCGTGGTGTCCGTGCGTCAGATACGGACGCCGAACATGTACGGCATGTTGTTGATCGACTCGTAGCGCACGTTGGCGCCGGGCTTCGGGGCGTGCAGCACCTGGCCGTTGCCCGCGTAGAAGCCGACGTGGTGCAGGTCGCTGTAGAAGATGACCAGGTCGCCGGGCTTGAGGGCGCTCTGCGAGGCGATCCGGGTACCGGCGTTGGCCTGGTCCTGCGACATGCGCGGGATGGTGTAGCCGGCCTGCGAGAAGGCCCACGAGGTGAGGCCCGAGCAGTCGAAGGAGTTGGGGCCGGTGGCGCCCCACACGTACGGCGTGCCGACCTTGGACTTGGCGGCGGCCAGCGCGGCGGCGCCACGGTTCGAGGCGGGGACGGCGTCTCCGAGCTCCACGCGGTCGCCGGCGGAGCGGCTGGCGCGCTCCTCCTCCTGCTGGATCTCGGCGCGCTCGGCGGCGGTGAGGCTGTTGAGGAGCTTCTGCGCGTCGGCGAGCTTCCCCTGGACCTGCTTCTTCTTGTCGCCGAGTTCCTTGCGGGTGTCGCTGAGGTCCTGGAGCTTGGCCTGGGCCTCCTGGCGCTGCTGCGCGAGGTCGCGCTGCTTGGCCTGGATCTTCTTGACGCCCTCGGCCTGCTTGGAGCTGAGCTGGTCGAGCGCGGACGCCTTGTCCAGGTAGTCGTCCGGGTCGGCGGAGAGGAAGAGCTGGAGCGAGGGGTCGATGCCGCCGGTGCGGTACTGGGCGCTGGCGGCCGAACCGAGCGCCTGGCGCAGCTCGTTCAGCTCCTCCTGGCCACGGGCGACCTTGTCCTGGAGGTTGCCTATCTGGCCCTCCAGCTTGTCCTGCTTCTCCTTGGCGCCGTTGTACTTCTCGGACGCCTTCTCGGCCTCCTCGTACAGCTTGTCGACCTTCGCCTTGACCTCTGCCTTGGACGGCTTGGGGTCGGCGTGCGCGGTCTGGGAGGTGAGTGCCACGGCAGCGGCGGCGGTCGCGGTGAGCACGGTCACGCGGGTGCGGCTCGGCTGCTTGGGTCGACGGTGGGACGCCACGAAGGCGAGCTCCTTCTTCCTTCAGCCGCCTACCGACGAACCCGGTGGGCGGGTACCTCCGCTGTCACCCCGGGTGGGTGATCAACCGATCGGAGGTTCGGGCCGACCTTAGTGACCTCCTTGTGATCAGTTCAAATCCTGTGAGGAAAAATCTCGGCCACATCCTGGCTTGGTTGCGAAGAATCCACCGTCAGTCATGGGGGGTTGACAGGGCGTCGCGTGAAGGGCCTGTCAAAGTCGGTCATTTGCGCCCGGCTGCCACTTAGCCGACTTACGGGACACCGGCGGAAGTTGGCGGTACGCGGCGTCACGGCGCCCCCGTCGCCCGCCCCGCCCTCAGCCGCGCGAGAGCCGCTTGAGGAGGACCACGGAGGCGACCGGCCGGGCCCCCGCCGCGGCGATCCCGTCGGCCACCTCGCGGTCGGTGGAGACCACGGTCACCGGACGCCCCTCCGGCTCGGCCCGCACCAGCTGGCGGATCAGCTCGTCGGCGGTCACCCCCGGCTTGCTGAAGAGGACCCGCACCCCGCGCGGCGGCGCCAGCAGCACCGGCGCGGCCAGTTCGGCGCCGTCGAAGACGCAGGTGACCTCGGCGCCGGTCTGCGCGGCGAGCGTCGAGAGGCCGCCGAGCAACCGCAGCCGCTGCTTCTCCAGCGGCATCGTGGGATAGCCGGTCTTGGTCACGTTGTAGCCGTCGACCACCAGATGGGCCTGGGGCAGCGCCAGCAACTGGTCGAGGACGGCCGGGTCGTGCTCGGAGAGGGCGCGGGCCGCGATGTCCTTCGGTGTCATCCGGCCCGGCTCCACCGCGTCCACGGTGTCGGCCGGGTGGATGCCGGCGGGCGGCAGCGCCAGTTCCCTGCGCAGCCCCTGGGAGGCCTCCAGCACGGTGTCCAGGAGGAGCCGCACCCGCATGTCCTCGATGCTGCGCCCCTCGCGGGCCGCCTTGCGGCTGGCCTCCAGCGCCGCCTCGGACTCGGCCAGCCGGGCCTTGAGCCGGCGGCTCTCGCTGTCGGCGGCGGAGAGCTGGGCGGCGGTCTCGGCCCGTACCTCCTCGGTGCGGGCCTCGGCCTTGCGGACGGCGGCCTCGCCGCGCTTGATGTCGCTGTGGGCGCTGCGCAGCTTGCGGTGGAGCGCGTCGGCCTGCTTGCGCGCCTGGTCGAGTTCGGCGCGCAGCCGCTCGGTCTCGGTACGGACCTGGGCGCGGGCCGCGTCGCGCTCCTCGCGGAGCCGGGCCACCTCGGCGCGGGCGCGCTCGCCGCCGCGCTCGGCGTCGGCGCGCTGCGCCTCCTCGCCGCCGGCGGTGACCAGCTTGACCCAGCCGGCCGGGCGCAGCACGTAGGCGGCGGCCGCCACGTCGAGCGGGTCGGCGGCGGGCGGCGCGGTACCGGCCTCCAGGGCGGCGGCCAGCTCGGCCTGGTTCTCCCGCAGCCGCTCGCCGACCCGCTGGCGGAAGAGCGGCTCGTGCTCCAGGGCTGCGGCCAGCGCGTTCCCGGCGAACTTGACGCGGCGGCTGGGGGTGAACCGGGCGTACTGCCGCAGCGGCGCCGGGAGTTCGCTCGGGGTGAGGGAGCCGAACCCCTCGGAGGCGAGGGCGATGACCCGGTGGCGTACGGGCTCCGGCAGGGGGCGGTCGAGGCATTCGTCCGCCGTCTCGCCGCCTTCGGGGCCGTCCGCTCCCGAGGTGGAGCCGGCGGGCCGCGCACCGTCCGTCATCGAGTCACCCCATCGCCGTGCGGGTGCCGCTCCCTCAGGAGCCGGCGCCCGGCCTGTCCACCAGTTCGATCTGGTCCACCGCGTTGCACCAGCGGCAGCGGACCGAGTCGATCGTCTCACTGACGACCTCGGTCTCCTCGACGTTCGGCACTCCGGCCAGGTCGAGGTGGACGTACTCGACGACCTTGGAGGAGCGGGTCACGTCGAAGCGCGTGAGGTTGCCGCAGAGCGTGCAGCGCCAGCGGGTCTCGGTGGTGGGCTGGGGAACCGTCATCGTGGCTGTCCTTGGTGTCACTCGGTGTCGCTACTGCTTCTGCCGCGACCACGCTGTCGCCTGCGCTGGTGTCGTCGCCACCACGTGGCGCCACCGCGACCGGGTCGCGGTACGTCCGTGCCGCCTGACGCCGCAACCCTACGGCCTGCCCGGGCCCCCCGCGGGCCGCCCCGGGCACCGGCGAGGCGGTATGCGTGGTTTGCGACGGTTACGCCATGATCTGATCATGATCGTGACACGGTTCGGCTCCCTGCGGACGGCGGCCCGGCGGCTGACGGGGCGCGGCCACCCCGTCACGTACGGCCTGATCGCCCTCTGCGCGATCGTCTTCCTGCTCGGGCCGGTCTCCGGGTTCACCACCGCGTACGGCACGGGCGAGCGGCTGGTCGCGGCGCAGTACGCCTACTACGACCGCTGGGGGGTGATCCCCGCCGAGCTGTTCCGGGGCCGGGCCGAGGAGGCGCTGACCCCGCTGACCGCGCTCTTCGTGCACGGGGGCTGGCTGCACCTGCTCGGCAACCTGCTCTTCCTGCACGTCTTCGGCGGCATGCTGGAGGAGCGGATGGGCCCGGTCCGCTACCTGCTCTTCTACCTCGGCTGCGGCTACCTGGCCCTGCTCGGCTACGCGGCCGCCTTCGCCGACTCCGCCCAGCCCCTGGTGGGGGCCTCCGGGGCGATCTCGGCGGTGCTCGGCGCCTTCCTCCACGTCCTGCCCAAGGCACGGGTCACCACGCTGCTGCCCTTCCTCCTCTTCCTCCCCGTGCGGGTGCCGGCCTGGGTGGTGCTGCCGTTCTGGGCGGCGCTCCAGTGGATCGCGGCCGGGCGCGGCGGCGAGGGCCCGGGCGTGGCCTACCTGGCACACCTCATCGGATTCGCGCTGGGGTTCCTGTATGCGTGGACCCGTTCGGGGTCGCTTAGAGTGAGGACCCCAGCGACGGCCACCGAGGGAGACAGCAAACCGTGATCACCGCGATCGTGCTCATCAAGACCAGCGTGGACCGCATTCCCGAGATCGCCGAGGCCATCGCCGCGCTGGACAACGTCAGCGAGGTGTTCTCGGTGACCGGCACCTACGACCTGATCGCCATGGTGCGGGTACCCCGCCACGACGACCTGGCCGACGTGATCCCCGGCCGGATCAGCAAGATCGAGGGCGTCGAGGGCACCGACACCCACGTGGCCTTCCGCACCTACTCCCAGCACGACCTCGAGGCCGCCTTCGCCATCGGCCTCGACAGCTGACCTCGGACGCGGCGGCCGGCACACCGCCGGCCGCGCGCACCAGCACGTGACGGCGAAGATGAAGAAACCCTCATCCGGCCTTCATCCCCACCGCAGGGTGGCCCCGGCAGGCTGCGGGCATGGCCTTCTCCCACCGGGTGGCGACCCTCGCCGCCGTCGTCGCGATACCGCTGGCCATCGCGGCGACCAGCTTCGCGCTCACCGACAGCCCCGACCCGCCCGCACCGCCGGCCCGGGTGGAGATGGAGAGCGGCTCGCCCTCCCCCGCCCCCTCGGGCACGCAGGAGAGCGGCGGCCCGTCACCCTCCGCCGAGGACGGCCGCGATGACGGCCGCGACCCCTCCGCCCGGCCCTCCGGCTCCCCCTCCCCGAGCGGCTCGGACGACGACGGGGACGACGACCGGGACGACAACGGCCCCGACCGCGACGACGACCGGGACGACCGCGACGGTGACGACGGCTGACTCCGTCCCGCACCGGATATCCGCCCGGGTCCGCATCCTGCTCTGGCTGCTGGTCGTCATGGCCGTCGCCCTGGCGGCGGTGGCCGCGACGACCCGGTCCATCCTGCTGCGGGACGTCGACCACCGGGTGGAGCGGCTCCTCGCCCAGGAGACGGGCGAGTTCACCGCCTTCTTCGAACGCGGCGTGGACCCCTCCACCGGCACCCGCTTCCGCGACCCGGAACGCCTGCTGCGGGTCTTCCTGGAACGCCAGTACGCCGACCCGGGCGAGGAGTTGATCGGCCTGGTCGGCCGCACCGGCGGCCGGGGACCCGCCCAGCTCACCCAGGGCCGCGAGATACCCGTCCGGCTGCCCCTGCACCGGGACGCCGACGCGCGGGCCGCCGTCCTCGCCTCCCCGCACCGCTCCGGCACGCTGGACCGCCCCGAGGGCGAGATCCGCTGGGCCAAGGTGCGGGTGGTCCCCGGCGGCGGCGCCCCGGAGGCTGCCTTCGTCGTCGCCTTCCACCCCGAGCGGGAGCGGGAGGAGGCGAACACCGTCTTCCAGATCCTGCTCGCCATCTCGGCCGTCGCCCTGCTGCTGACCTGCGGCATCGGCTGGGCCGTCGCCGGTCGCATCCTGGCCCCGGTCCGGCTGGTGACCACGACAGCGGCCCAGCTCACCGAACAGGACCTGACCCGGCGCATCCCGGTCCGCGGTCACGACGACATCGCGGCGCTGGCGGGCACCTTCAACGCCATGCTGGACCGGCTGGAGCGGGCCTTCGCCGCCCAGCGCCAGTTCGTCGACGACGCCGGGCACGAGCTGCGCACCCCCATCACCATCGTCCGGGGCCACCTGGAACTGATGGGCGACGACCCGGCCGAGCGCGAGGAGACGGTCCGCCTGGTCACCGACGAACTCGACCGGATGAGCCGGATCGTGGAGGACCTGCTGCTCCTCGCCAAGTCCGAACGCCCCGACTTCGTCACCCCCGGCCCGGTCCGCCTCGCCGAGCTCACCGCCGACGTCTACGTCAAGGCCCGCACCCTGGGCGAGCGCGACTGGGTCCTCGACGGCCACACCGACCTGCGCCCGGACCGCCCCGACGACGACCTCGTCCACCTCGACGAGCAGCGCGTCACCCAGGCCATGGTCCAGCTCGCCCAGAACGCCGTACAGCACACCGTGCAGGGCGCCCGGATCACCGTCGGCTCCCGCACCCTCGCCAACTCCACGACGGAGCTGTACGTCGCCGACACCGGGCCCGGCGTCCAGCCGCAGGACGCCGAGGTCATCTTCGAACGGTTCCGGCGCGGCACCGCCCGGCGCGGCGCCCGGGGCAGCGGGGCCGGGCTCGGCCTCGCCATCGTCCGGGCCATCGCCGAGGGCCACCCCGGCGGCCGGGTCGAACTGCGCTCGCCCGAGTCGGGCGGCGCCACCTTCGTCCTCGTACTGGAAAGGGCCACCACGCCGTGAACCGGATACTCATCGTCGAGGACGAGGAGCGCATCGCCTCCTTCATCGAGAAGGGGCTGCGCGCCAACGGCTTCACCACCACGGTCGCCGCCGACGGGGAGAGCGCCCACGACTACGCCCTCACCGGCGGCTTCGACCTGGTCCTGCTGGACATCGGGCTGCCCGGCCGGGACGGCTTCACCGTCCTGCGCGACCTGCGCGAGGCCCGGGTGACGGCGCCGGTGATCGTGCTGACCGCCCGGGACTCCGTACGGGACACGGTGGCCGGGCTGGAGGGCGGGGCCGACGACTGGATGACCAAGCCGTTCCGGTTCGAGGAGCTGCTGGCCCGGGTGCGGCTGCGGCTGCGCACCGCCGCCCGGGCGCCGGAGGTGACGGTGCTGCGGTGCGGCGAGGTCACCCTCGACCTGCGCACCCGGCGGGCCCGTTCCGGCGAGGAGACGGTCGACCTGACGGCCCGCGAGTTCGTCCTGCTGGAGCTGTTCCTGCGCCATCCCGGCCAGGTCCTGGCCCGCGAGCAGATCCTCTCCCAGGTCTGGGGGTACGACTTCGACCCGGGCTCCAACATCGTCGACGTCTACGTACGCGCCCTGCGCCGCAAGCTCGGCGCCCACCGGATCGAGACGGTGCGCGGAATGGGGTACCGGCTGCCGCAGGGGTGACCGGGGCCGGGGCCGCATGAGACTTCCTTCATGACGGCCTCATGGGCGGCTCACCCCCGCCGCCCAGGCTGAACGGGTGACCCTGACTCTCCGCCAGGCCGCGCTGTGGTGCGCGGCGCTGAGCGTCTGCGCCCTGCTCCTCGTCCCCGGCCAGTTCCCCGGCCTGACCGGCGAGGGGCGGCTGACGCTCGGCGTCTTCGTCCTCGCCACCGCCGCCTGGATCGCCGGCCCGGTGGACGACACCTACGTCGCGCTCGGCGCCGGGCTCGCCCTCACCGTGACCGGCGTGATCAGCAGCGACGCCCTCTTCGGCACCCTCGGCGACGACACCGTCTGGCTGCTGATCTGCGCCTTCGTGCTGGCCGCCGCGGTGGGCAGGACCGGGCTCGCGGGCCGGGCGGCGGCTTTCCTGGTGAGCGGTGCCCGCTCGGTGCGCCAACTGGTCCACCTGACCACCGCCGCGCTGGTCGTCACCGCCTTCGCCGTCCCGGCCACCTCGGGCCGGGCCGCCCTCGCCCTGCCGGTCTTCCTGGCGCTCGCCAAGGTGCTGAGCGACCGGCGCCGGGTGGTGGTGATGCTGGCGCTGCTCTTCCCCACCGTCATCCTGCTGTCGGCGGTGGCCACGCTGATCGGTGCCGGCGCCCACCTCATCACCGTCTCGGTGCTCTGGGAGGCCACCGGGGAGCGGATCGGCTTCACCGAGTGGCTGCTGCTGGGGCTCCCCCTCGCCATCGCCTCCTCCCACCTCGCCGCCGAGGCGGTCCTGCTGACCACCACCCGGCGCGCCGACCGCAAGGGCCCGGTGCGGATCGGCGCGGACGACATCCAGCAGCACAGCGACTCCCCGGTGACCGGTCCCCTCTCCCCCGCCGAGGCCCGCTGCGCCCTGCTGCTCACCACCGTGGTGGTGCTCTGGTGCAGCGAGCCCCTGCACCGGGTGCCCCCGGCGGTGGTCGCGCTGATCGGCGCGGTGGTCGCCGCCTCCCCGGCGCTGGGCACGGTCCGGATGAAGGACGCGCTGCGCACCGTGCCCTGGTCGCTGCTGCTCTTCATGGCCGCGACGATGGCGATGGGCATCGCGCTGGCCGACTCGGGCGCGGCCCGCTGGCTGGTCGGCGGGGTGCCGCTGGACGTACCGCCGTGGGCCTTCCTCGCCGTGGTGATCGGGGTCAGCACGGCGGCCCACCTGGTCCTCCAGTCCCGCTCGGCCCGGTCCAGCGTGCTGGTCCCGCTGGTGGTGGCCGCCGCCGCGGGCGCCGGGGTCAACCCGGTCGCGGCCGCCCTCGCCTCCACCGCCGCAGCGGGCTTCTGCCACACCCTGCCCGCCTCCGCGAAGCCGGTGACGCTCTTCGCCGGGATACCGGACACCCCCACGTACACCCCGCGCGACCTGCTGCGGCTCTCGGCGCTGCTCGCGCCGCTGACCGCCCTGCTGGTGCTGGCCTTCGCCCTCGCGGTGTGGCCGCTGCTCGGCGTGCCCGTCTCCTGACGGCCGCGCGCCTCTCCCCCACACCGTCCTGTCCGCCCGATCCCCGGGAGTCACCGTGCCGCAGTACCCGACCCGTTTCGCCGTCGCCCCCAGCGGATTCAAGGAGTCCCTCTCCGCTCCGGAGGCGGCCCGCGCCATCGCCGCCGGCATCCACCGGGTGGTCCCCGACGCCGAGGTGGACCTGATCCCGCTGGTCGACGGCGGCGAGGGCACCGCCGAGGCACTGGCCGAGGCGGCGGGCGGCCGGCTCCTCCACCGCACCGCCACCGGCCCCGTGGGCGCCCCGGTGCCGACTCACTTCGCTCTGCTCCCCGACTCCACGGCGGTGGTGGAGATGGCCGCCGTCGCGGGCCTCGCCCTGGTCCCCCGCACCGCCCGCGACCCCGGCCGCACCACCACCCGCGGCGTCGGCGAACTGATCACCGCCGCCCTCGACGCCGGCGCCACCCGCGTCCTGGTCGGCTGCGGCGACTCCGGTACGTCCGACGGGGGCGCCGGCGCGCTCCAGGCTCTGGGCGCCCGCCTCCTGGACGCCGAGGGGCGCGAACTGGGACCGGGCGGCGTGGAGTTGTCACGCCTGGCACGGATCGACACGGCCGGGCTCGACCCCCGGCTGGCCCGCGCCGGGATCAAGGTGGCCTGCAACCCGTACAACGTGCTCTGCGGGGAGCGGGGCGTGGCGCGGGTCTTCGGTCCGCAGAAGGGGGCCTCGCCCGAGCGGGTCGAGCAGCTGGCGGCCGGTCTGGAGCGGTGGGCGGCGGTGCTGGCCCGGGATGTGGCACCGGGCCGCTGCCGCCTCGCCGACCTCCGGCTGGACGCCGGTACGGGCGCCTCCGGCGGGCTCGGGGCGGGGCTCGCCGCCCTCGGGGCCGAGCTGCGGCCCCGCTTCGAGGTGCTGCTCGGGCGGCTCGACCTGGACGTCCGGCTGGCCCGGGCCGACCTGGTGGTGACCGCCGAGGGCGCCCTCGACGCGCAGACCCCGCGCGGCAAGGTGCCCGCCGAGGTGGCCCGCCGCGCCAAGCTCTCCGGCCGCCCGGTGCTGGCGCTGGCCGGAACCCTCGGCGAGGGCCACGGCCAGGTACCCGGCGTGGACGCCTGCAGCGGCATCCTGCCCGCGCCGGTGGGGCTGGCGGAGGCGCTGGGCCGGGGCGCGGAGTTCCTCACCGACGCCACCGAGCGGGCCCTGCGGATGGTTTTGCTCGGGGCACGGCTCGGCCCGGTCGCGGCGGCCGCCGCCGTCGTTCAGACGGCCGGGACCCAGCGCCCGTCGACGGTGCGGTAGTCCAGGCGGGCGCCGGTGGTGACCAGTTCGCGGACGGCGCCGAGGAACCGCTCGACGTGCTCCTCGGGCGTCCCCGCCCCGAAGCTGACCCGGACCGCGCTGAGCGCCTGCCCGTCGGTCTCCTGGGGCGCACCGCACTCGCCGGGCTCGGTCCGCTCCGCCTCCAGCAGGGTGCGCACCAGCGGGTGGGCGCAGAAGAGGCCGTCGCGGACGCCGATGCCGTACTCGGCGGAGAGGGCGGCGGCCAGGTGCGAGCTGTGCCAGCCCTCGGCCGTGAAGGAGACCACGCCCACCCGGTCGGCGCCGGCCCCGAAGAGGTTCAGGACGCGGATGCCGGGCAGTTCCGCGAGGCCGGTCAGCAGCCGCTCCAGCAGCGCCTCCTCGCGGACGGCCAGCTGCTCCTGCCCCGCTTCGGTGAGCGCGGTGCAGGCGGCGGCGACGGCGTAGGCGCCGATGACGTTGGGCGAGCCGGCCTCGTGCCGGGCCGCGCCGGTGTGCCAGGAGACCTCCACCCCGCCGTCCTCGGCGCGGGTGACGGTCCGGCTGGCCCCGCCCCCGGCGAGGTACGGCTCGGCGGCGCGCAGCCAGTCGGCGCGTCCGGCCAGCACCCCGGAGCCGAACGGCGCGTACAGCTTGTGACCGGAGAAGGCGACCCAGTCGACGTCCAGCTCGGTCAGCGAGACGGGCCGGTGCGGGGCGAGCTGGGCGGCGTCCAGGACGATGCGGGCGCCGTGCGCGTGGGTGGCGGCGGCCAGTTCGCGGACCGGCCAGATCTCCCCGGTGACGTTGGAGGCGCCGGTGACGCAGACCAGCGCCGGGCCGTACGGGTCGCGGGCGGCGAGGGCCCGCTCCAGGGTGCGGACGGCCTCGTCGTGGCTGCGGGGCGCGTCGAGGACGGTGAGGCGGGCGGAGCGCCAGGGCAGCAGTGCGGCGTGGTGCTCGGTCTCGAAGACGAAGACCTCGCACCCCTCGGGAAGGGCGCCGGCCAGCAGGTTGAGGGAGTCGGTGGTGGAGCGGGTGAAGAGGAGTTCGTCGTCGGGGCGGCAGCCGAGGAAGGCGGCGACGGTGGCCCTGCTCTTCTCGAAGAGGTCGGTGGAGAGCTGGGAGAGGTGCCCGGCCCCCCGGTGGACGCTGCCGTAGTAGGGGGCGTAGGCGGCCACGTCGTCCCAGACCCGCTGGAGGGCGGGGGCGCTGGCGGCGTAGTCGAGGGCGGCGTAGGTGCGCTCCCCGCCGGTGGCGAGGGGGACGGTCACGTCAGCGCCCAGAACGGGCAGCGGGGCACAAATCGTCGGTTCGGCGACGGCGTGGACGGCGGTGGCGGTCATGGGTACTCCCGGAGCGGTGCGCGGCGGGGCGCGTGGCGACGCCCGGCGGCGAGGACGGAGAAGGGGGTGCGAGGTGGGGGGCAACCGCGGCCCGGGTCCCGGGAGTCACCCGGGAAGTACGGCGTCACTGCCCTCGCGGCCGAAGGCCGCGGGGAGAAAAGAAGAGAGGGACGCCGTCGGGCCGGCCGGCCCTAACGCATTCGCTTGCTCACGAGAACCGCTCCCTCGAAGGACCAGGACCCCTGGACACTCGCCCCGACGGGGCGCGAGGGGTCCGCGCTTGCCGCGGACGGTCTGACCGCGGCCTGGTCTTCACCCGGGGCACCCCGCCACGGACGGAGGGTTGCCGGACAGCGGGCCGGGGCCGTAGTCGCTGTCACTCATGACCTGCCAGCATCTTGCCACACCGGGCGGAACACGCAAGGCGCGGTCCGTCATGCGGACCGCGCCTCGGCGGTGCGGATACTCAACGGCCGCCTGCGGGCCGCGACTTGGGGTGCGGCCTCACCGGTGGGAGGCCGCCACCCAGCGCTCCAGGGCCGCCTGGGCGCGGCCGGAGTCCAGCGACTCGGCGGCCAGCCGCATCCCGTCGGCGATGCGCTCGGTCAGCGGCGCGGCCGAGGGGCGCAGGGCCGCGAGGGCCGCGGCGGAGTTGAGCAGGACGGCGTCCCGGACGGGGCCCTTCTCGCCCGCCAGGAGTCTGCGCGCCACATCGGCGTTGTACGAGGCGTCGGCGCCGCGCAGCGCCTCCACCGGCACCAGTTCGATGCCGACGTCGCGCGGGTCGAAGGTCTCCTCGCGCACCTCGCCGCCGCCGACCAGCCAGACCCGGGAGGTGGCGGTGGTGGTCAGCTCGTCGAGCCCGTCGTCGCCCCGGAAGACCAGCGCCGAGGAGCCGCGTTCGGCGAGGACGCCGGCGATGATCGGCGCCATCCGCGCGTCGGCGACCCCGGTGGCCTGGGCGCGGACCCGGGCCGGGTTGGTGAGCGGTCCCAGGAAGTTGAAGACCGTGCGGATGCCCAGTTCCTTGCGGGCCGGGGCGACGTGCCGCAGCGCCGGGTGGAAGCGGACCGCGAAACAGAAGGTGATCCCGGCCTCCTCCGCGACCTCGGCGACCCGGCCGGGGGCCAGCTCCAGATTGACGCCGAGCTTCTCCAGCACGTCGGAGGCGCCCGAGGCCGAGGAGGCGGCCCGGTTGCCGTGCTTGACGACCTTGGCGCCCGTCCCCGCGATCACGATGGCGGACATGGTGGAGATGTTGACCGTACGGGCGCCGTCGCCGCCGGTGCCGACGATGTCGACGCTCTCGCCGGGCACCTCGATGGTGCGGGCGTGCGCGTACATCCCGTGGACCAGGCCGCTGATCTCCTGGACCGTCTCGCCCTTGGCCCGCAGCGCGACCGCGAAGCCGGCGATCTGGGCGTCGGTGGCCTCGCCGCGCATGATGCGGTCCATCGCCCAGGCGGTGGCGTCGGCGCTCTGGTCACGTCCCTCCAGCAGGCCGTTGAGCACCTCCGGCCAGGAACGGACCGCCGTGGTGTCGCCTCCAGCGGGTTGCGCAGCGCTCATGGTCGCTCCTGGTTCGTCTCGAACTGCGGGATGGTCCATACCCTAACCAAGCCCGGCAACGGCCTGGGGCCCCGTCCAGCGAATGGACGGGGCCCCAGGCGTGGCGATCAGTCGGTCAGGGTGGCGCGGAGATCAGTGGTGGCCGTGGCCTTCCTGGATCTCCTTGTACTCCTCGGCGGTCGGCTTGGGGATCTGGGTCCCCTCGCCGAAGTACGCCTGGGAGAGCTTGGCCCTGAGCTTCTCGCCGCCCTTGACCTTGCGCTCGACACCGTTCTCGTCGACCGTCGGGCCGATCTCGACCGGCTTGTACTGCTCGTGCTGGGTGAGGGTGTGCAGCTGCTCCTGGCTGAGCGGCTCGTGGACCTCGATGAACTCACCGTGCGGAAGCCGCTTGATGATGCCGGACTCGCGTCCGTGCAGCACCTTCTCGGCGTCGCGCCGCTGGAGACCCAGGCAGATCCGCTTGGTCACGATGAAGGCGATGACCGGTCCGGCGAAGAAGCCGATCCGGACGAACCAGGTGATCGCGTTGATCGAGAGGTGGAAGTGGGTCGCCCAGAGGTCGTTTCCACCACCCACCAGCGTGATCATGTACATCGTGATCCAGGCGACGCCGAGCGCGGTACGCGTCGGTGCGTTGCGCGGGCGGTCCAGCAGGTGGTGCTCGCGCTTGTCACCGGTGATCCAGGACTCGATGAACGGATAGACCGCCATCGCGCCCAGCACCAGACCGAAGACCACCAGCGGGATGAAGACACCCAGGACCAGCGTGTGGCCCCAGAGGTTGATCTCCCAGCCAGGCATCACGCGGACCAGGCCCTCGGCGAAGCCCATGTACCAGTCCGGCTGGGCGCCGGTACCCACCATGTCCGGCCGGTACGGGCCGATCGTCCAGATCGGGTTGATCGTCGCGATGGCGGCGACCGCCGCGATGACACCGAAGACCAGGAAGAAGAAGCCTCCGGCCTTCGCCATGTAGACCGGCATGAGCGGCATGCCCACGACGTTCTTCTCGGTCCGGCCGGGACCGGGGAACTGCGTGTGCTTGTGGTAGAAGACCAGGATCAGGTGGGCCACCACGAGGCCGAGCATGATGCCCGGCAGCAGCAGGATGTGGATCGAGTAGAACCTGGCCACGAAGTCCGTGCCGGGGAACTCGCCGCCGAACAGGAACATCGAGATGTAGGTACCGACGATCGGCACCGACAGGATCGCGCCCTGGGTGAACCGGACACCGGTGCCCGACAGCAGGTCGTCCGGGAGCGAGTAGCCGGTGAAACCGGTGAACATGCCGAGGACGAAGAGCAGGAAGCCGAACAGCCAGTTGATCTCACGCGGCTTGCGGAAGGCGCCCGTGAAGAAGACGCGCATCATGTGCACGAACATGCCGGCGAGGAAGATCAGCGCGGCCCAGTGGTGGATCTGCCGGATGAGCAGACCACCGCGGACCTCGAAGCTGATGTCGAGCGTCGAGGCGTACGCCTCGGACATCAGCACGCCCTGCATCGGCGCGTAGACGCCGTGGTACTCCACCTCGTTCATCGACGGGTGGAAGAACAGCGTCAGGTACACACCCGTGAGGATGATGATGATGAAGCTGTAGAGGCAGATCTCGCCGAGCATGAAGGACCAGTGGTCCGGGAAGACCTTGCGCAGGTTGGCCTTGGCGAGGGAGTAGATCCCCAGCCGGCCGTCTGCCCAGTCCGCCACCCGCTCGCCCGCGGGAGCCTTGCCCCGCTGCTCATTGGCAGGCGCTGTGGTCGTGTTACTCATCCGCGCTCCCAGAAGGCAGGACCGACGGGCTCATCGAAGTCGCCGAGGGCTTCAAGGTAGCCCTCGTCGTTCACGCCGATGTGCAGCTGCGGCAGGGCATGTCCGGCGGGGCCGAAGATCACCCGGGCACCGTCGGAGAGGTCGAAGGTGGACTGGTGGCACGGGCAGAGCGCGTGGTGCGTCTGCTGCTCGTAGAGGCTGATGGGGCAGCCGACGTGCGTGCAGATCTTGGAGAAGGCCACGATGCCCTCGTGCGACCAGTCGAGCTCGCGCTTGTCCTTGATGTCCTCCGGCTGGAGCCGGACGATCATCAGGGCGGCCTTGGCGATCTCGTTCATGAAGCCGTGGTCGTGCTCCTCCAGGCCCTCGGGCTTGGCGAAGGTCAGCGAGCCGACCGCGATGTCCTCGGGACGCAGCGGCTCACCCGTGTTCATGTTGACCAGGGCCTTGCCCTTGCCCCACAGGGTGTGGCGCAGCTTGTCCTCGGGGAGCGGACCGAGGTCGCGCAGGAGGACGACGCCGGAGAGCGGCACCATGGCCAGCGCGCCGAACATGGTGTTGCGGATGAGCTTGCGACGGCCCAGGACCGAATCCTCGGCGCCCTGCTTGAAGTCGTTGAGGACCTTGGCCTTGACCTCGGGCTCGGCCGAGATCGGGTGCCGGTCGTCGGCGATCTCCACGTCCGACATCAGGGTGCGCGCCCAGTGGACGGCGCCCGCGCCGATGCAGAACAGCGCCACGGCGAGGGTCAGGCCCAGGGAGAAGTTGAGGGCGCTGACCTTGCCGATGGGCCAGATGTGGACGATCTTGTCGACCGGGAAGATCACGAAGCACGCGATGAACCCGATGGTCGCCAGCATCGACACCGTGAAGAGCAGGGCGACGGTCCGCTCGGACCGCTTGGCGGTCCGCTCGTCCAGGTCCTGCTGCCGGGCCTCGTGAGGGGGCAGGCCGGGGTCGGCGAACGGGTCGTCCGCCACGGCCACCGCGCCGTGCGCGGAGTCCTGCTTCGTCGGCAGGTTCTCTTCAGAATTCTCTTGGCTGCTCATGACTTCTTGGCCTTTGCGGTCCGGGCGGCGACCCAGATGGCCACGGCGATCAGGGTGCCGAGGCCGAAGATCCACGCGAAGAGTCCTTCGGCCACCGGGCCGATACCGCCCAGCTTCAGACCGCCGGGGTTCTCGGACTTGTCGCTGTTGACCGTCTGGAGGTACGCGACGACGTCCTTCTTCTCCTGCTCGGGCAGGACCGTGTCCGGGAAGGACGGCATGTTCTGCGGGCCGGTCTGCATGGCCTCGTAGATGTGCTTGGGGCTCACGTCCGTGAGGTCGGGCGCGTACTTGCCGTTGGTGAGCGCACCGCCCTCGCCGGTGAAGTTGTGGCACTGCGCGCAGTTGTTGCGGAACAGTGTGCCGCCGTTGGCGATGTCGGCGCCCTCGGGGCTGTACTGCTTGGCGGTCGGCGTCGTGGGGCCGGCGCCGAGCGAGGCGATGTAGGCCGCCATCTGGTCGATCTCGGCCTGGGTGTAGATCGCCGGCTTGGCCGGTGCCTGGGCGCCGGGCTGCTGGAGCGGCATCCGGCCGGTGCCGACCTGGAAGTCGACCGCGGCCGATCCCACGCCGACCAGGCTCGGACCGTCAGAGCTGCCCTGACCGCCGGTGCCGTGGCAGCTGGAGCAGCCCACGGCGTAGAGCTTCTTGCCCTCCTCGATGGCGAGGGACTGGGCGGTTTCTTCGGCCTGCGCCTTGTCCGCGGGTGCGAACGCGGTGTACAGCCCCCCGGTGGCCGCCAGCGCGAGGAGTAGGACGACGAACGCCGCCAGCGGATGGCGTCGTCGTGCGGAGAGCTTTTTCACGGATTACCCCGGTGTCAGGATCTTCTGCGTCGATGCTTCTGGGCAGTGGGACTTCGTACGAAGTACGAGACCTAATTACTTGATCATGTAGATCGTGGCGAAGAGGCCGATCCAGACGACATCGACGAAGTGCCAGTAGTAGGACACGACGATGGCGGACGTGGCCTGTTCGTGGGTGAACCTCCTGGCCGCGTAGGTGCGGCCGAGGACGGCAAGGAAGGCGAACAAACCGCCCAGCACGTGCAGTCCGTGGAAGCCGGTGGTCAGGTAGAACACGGAGCCGTACGGGTCCGAGGAGATGGTGAGCCCCTCGTGCTTGACCAGCTCGGTGTACTCGAGTACCTGACCGCCGATGAAGATCGCACCCATGATGAAGGTCACGATGAACCACATCCGGAGCTTCTTCACGTCCCCGCGCTCGGCGGCGAAGACGCCGAGCTGGCAGGTGACTGAGGAGAGCACCAGGATGGAGGTGTTGGTGAGCGAGAACGGGAAGTTCAGGCTGTCCGCCATTTCCTTCCAGTGATCCGGCCCGGTCACCGATCGCAGGGTGAAGTACATCGCGAAGAGGGCCGCGAAGAACATCAGCTCGGAACTCAGCCAGATGATGGTGCCCACACTGGTGAGGTTCGGCCGATTGACCGTCGGGTGCGCGTGCCCTGTTTCTACTGTCGTTGCTGTCGCCACGACCGACATTATGTCGGTCCCTTATCCCGCCCTCACTCCGGGGGGTGCCGTTCGGAGTGTCAGCCCTCCCTGCCCAGCTCGAACGGCCCATCGCCGAGGCTGTCGGACCGGTGTTGACGGGGTGTCGGACGGAGTAGCATCCGCGCATCGGCCCCGCCCGCAGGGCGGCCCCCGGGAGACCCCGGTGCGGCCCAGGGGTGGGCCGGTGCCGCACGGCCTCCGGCACGGCCGCGTACGCCCCGTGGGGCGGGTCCGCCGGGGGTGGCAAGACCGCAGGGCCCGAAGACACCGACGTCACGGAGGAACCATGCAGGCGACCGCCACGGTGCTGGTCTACAGCGACAATTCCGCCACCCGCGAGCAGGTCCGGCTGGCGGCGGGCCGCAGGCCGGCGGCGGACGTCCCCCCGGTGCGGTTCGTGGAGTGCGCGACCCTCCCGGCCGTCCTCAAGGAGCTGGAGCACGGCGGCGTGGACGCCTGCGTGCTGGACGGCGAGACCGCCCCGATCGGGGGCATGGGCGTGTGCAGGCAGCTCAAGGACGAGATCTTCCAGTGCCCGCCGGTGCTGCTGCTCATGGGCCGCCCGCAGGACGCCTGGCTGGCCACCTGGAGCCGCGCCGACGCGGCCGTGACGCTGCCGGTGGAGCCGGTGGAGTTCGCCGAGGCGCTGGCGGCCCTGCTGCGGCCGCGCAAGCCCGTCACGGCCTGAGTCCGGGCGCGGGGCCACTCGTAAGAGTGATCTTCCTCGCTTCTGGAGCCGTACGACCGCCGCGAGGGGCGGCCCGGGAGATCCGGGCCGCCCCTCGCGGCGTGTCGGGCGCGTCACGCGCTCAGATCCGGGGACTGAGGCGGTCGGCGGGCCCGGGGGCCTTGCCGGGCGGCGCCTCGGGGGCGTTGGCGCTGCCGGCCTTCCACTCCGCCCAGTCGACGTTCCAGTCGCCGAAGCCGTTGCCGAACGGGTCCATGTCCTCGCCGATGCTGTTGACGACGTGGACCAGGTCGCCCTCGCGGACCGTCTCGAAGAACCAGGCGGCGTTCTTCGTGCTCATCCCGACGCAGCCGTGGCTGACGTTGGCCGAGCCGTGCGAGCCCACCGACCAGGGCGCGGCGTGCACGTACTCGCCGCTCCAGGTGACCCGGGTCGCGTAGTACACCGGCAGGTCGTACGACTCGGAGCTGCCCGCGGCGATGCCCACCGAGGTGCCGCGCATCCGGACGAAGTACTCCTTGCCGAGCACCACCTTGACGCCGTTGCGGGTGGCGAAGCCGGGCTTGCCGGTGGTGACCGGGAGGGTGGTCAGCTCCTCGCCGTCCTTGAAGACCGTCATGGCGTGCCGGGAGGCGTCGACGACGGCCTCTATCTTGCTGCCCGTGCGGATCGTCAGGGGCTTGCCCGCGGCCCCGCGGACCTTGTCGGTGACCCGGACGCCGCCGAGTTCGCTGCGGGCCGTCACGGTGGCGTTGGCGGGCCAGTACTCCTTGGGCCGGTAGTGCAGCGTCTTGCTGTCCACCCAGTACCAGCCGCCGGTCTCCACGGCCGGTTTCGAGGTGACCTTCAGGGAGTTCTCGACCACCGCGCGGGCCTTGCGGTCCTCGACGGGGGCGTTGAGCTCGGCCACGATCGGCTGCCCGACGCCGTAGGTGCCCTTCTCGGGGCCGAAGGTGACCTTGAGGCGCTTGTCCTTGCCCTTGCCCTGCGCGGCGGTGTCGAAGGTCATCGTGCGCCGCCCTGGGCCCCCGTCGCCGTTCTCGGTGGAGGCGGTGACGGTGTAGCGGGCGGCGGCGGCCAGCGGGCCGGTGGTACGCCAGCGGGTGCCGTCGGCGGAGAGTTCGCCGGCGACCCGGCGTCCGGAGGCGTCGACGGCGACGACGTCGGTCAGCCGCCCCTTGCCGGTGGCGGTGACCTCCAGGGGCTTGTCCGGGTCGGCCTTGGCGCGGCCGCCGGCGCTGATGGCGACGTCCTGGGCCGCGTCGTACGGCGCGGCCGCGAGCGGGTGGGTCTCGGAGCTCCCGCATGCCGTGGCCCCGGCCCCGAGGGCGACCACCAGCACGGTGCAGCTCAGAACCGTACGGATTCGCGGAGTGTGGCTCATGTCCACACCGTAGGAACGGACAGGGCGCCCGGCCCGGCGGGTTGGGCCGTTCGGGTGCGGGAACGCCGTCAGGCCCGGCCCCTCCGCGAGGGAGGTGCCGGGCCTGACGGGCCGCCGGGGCGGCGGGGTTCAGCGAGGTGTCACTGGTTCTGGTTCTCGCCTCGGTAGTACTCGTAGATCCATCCCCAGAGTCCGATGAGGAGCATCGGGGCGGAGAAGAACATGAGCCACCAGTCGAAGACGACGCCCAGGAAGAGCAGGGAACCGCCGATGCCGAGGGAGAGCGGCTGCCAGCTGTGCGGGCTGAAGAAGCCCACTTCGCCGGCCTCGTCCGCGACCTCCGCCTCCTTGTCGTCCTGCGCCATCGCGTCGACCCGCCGGGCGGTGAACGCCAGGTAGAAGCCGACCATGATGGAGAGGCCGAAGGCGAGGAAGAGTGCCGTCGTCCCGGCGGGCTCCCGCGACCAGAGGCCGTAGACCACGGCCACGAGCAGGATGAAGGCGCTCAGCCAGATGAACATCTTGCCCTGGATCTTCACTTGCCTGCCTCCTTGGTGCCCGCGACGGCCTTGGGCTGCGGGTCGTGGTCCTCAAGGTGGTCGATGGCGGCGATCTCAGGGTGGTGCAGGTCGAACGCCGGGGATTCCGAACGGATACGCGGCAGCGTGAGGAAGTTGTGCCGCGGCGGCGGGCAGGAGGTCGCCCACTCCAGCGAACGGCCGTAGCCCCACGGGTCGTCCACCTCGATCTTCTTGCCGTACTTGGCGGTCTTCCAGACGTTGTAGAAGAACGGCAGCAGCGACAGGCCGAGCAGGAACGAGCTGATCGTCGAGACCGTGTTCAGGGCGGTGAAGCCGTCGGCGGCCAGGTAGTCCGGGTACCGGCGGGGCATGCCCTCGGCACCCAGCCAGTGCTGGACCAGGAAGGTGCCGTGGAAGCCGATGAACAGCGTCCAGAAGGTGATCTTGCCGAGCCGCTCGTCCAGCATCTTGCCGGTGAACTTCGGCCACCAGAAGTGGAATCCGGCGAACATCGCGAAGACCACGGTGCCGAAGACGACGTAGTGGAAGTGCGCGACGACGAAGTACGAGTCCGAGACGTGGAAGTCCAGCGGCGGGGAGGCCAGGATGACGCCGGTCAGGCCACCGAAGAGGAAGGTGACCAGGAAGCCGACCGACCACAGCATCGGGTTCTCGAAGGACAAGGAGCCCTTCCACATGGTGCCGATCCAGTTGAAGAACTTCACACCGGTCGGTACCGCGATCAGGAAGGTCATGAAGGAGAAGAACGGCAACAGAACGCCGCCGGTGACGTACATGTGGTGCGCCCACACCGTCACGGAGAGACCGGCGATCGCGATCGTCGCGCCGACCAGACCCATGTAGCCGAAGATCGGCTTCCGCGAGAACACCGGGATGATCTCGGAGACGATGCCGAAGAACGGCAGGGCGATGATGTACACCTCTGGATGCCCGAAGAACCAGAAGAGGTGTTGCCAGAGCAGTGCTCCGCCGTTCTCCGGGCTGAAGATCTGCGCCCCGAACTTGCGGTCCGCCTCCAGGGCGAACAGCGCGGCGGCCAGGACCGGGAAGGCCAGCAGCACCAGGACACCGGTGAGCAGGACGTTCCAGGTGAAGATCGGCATGCGGAACATCGTCATGCCGGGCGCGCGCATGCAGATGATCGTGGTGATGAAGTTGACCGAACCGAGGATCGTGCCGAAGCCCGAGAGGGCCAGACCCATGATCCACATGTCGGCGCCGACACCCGGCGAGCGGACGGCGTCCGACAGCGGGGAGTAGGCGAACCAGCCGAAGTCGGCCGCACCCTGCGGGGTGAGGAAGCCGGCCACCGCGATCAGCGAGCCGAAGAGGTAGAGCCAGTAGGCGAACATGTTCAGCCGCGGGAACGCCACGTCGGGCGCACCGATCTGGAGCGGCATGATCCAGTTCGCGAAACCGTTGAAGAGGGGCGTCGCGAACATCAGCAGCATGATCGTGCCGTGCATCGTGAACGCCTGGTTGAACTGCTCGTTCGAGATGATCTGCGTGCCGGGCCTGGCCAGCTCGGCGCGCATCACCAGGGCCATCAGGCCGCCGATGCAGAAGAAGGCGAACGAGGTGACCAGGTACAGCGTGCCGATCGTCTTGTGGTCGGTGGTGGTCAGCCACTTCACGACGACATTGCCCGGCTGCTTGCGGCGAACCGGCAGCTCGTTCTCGTACGAGTCGTCAGCTGCGGCGTCACCCTGGGGTTCGTTGAGGATGCTCACAGTTGGTTCTTCTCCGAGTTCCTGGCCGGGTCCGTCTGCTCGATGCCGGCCGGGACGAACCCGGTCTGGCCCTTCTCCCGGAGCTCCTCAAGGTGCTGCTGGTAGCGCTCGGGAGACACGACCTTGACATTGAAGAGCATGCGGGAGTGGTCGACGCCGCAGAGCTCGGCGCACTTGCCCATGAAGGTGCCCTCCTTGTTGGGGGTCACCTCGAAGGAGTTGGTGTGGCCGGGGATGACGTCCTGCTTCATCAGGAACGGGACCACCCAGAAGGAGTGGATGACGTCCCGCGAGGTCAGCACGAAGCGGACCTTCTCGCCCTTGGGGAGCCACAGGGTCGGGCCCGGGTTGCCGTTCTGCGGGTTGCGCTCGCCGGGGGTACCGACGGCGTGGACGCCCTCGGCTCCCTCGGGGAACGCGCCCTTGAAGCGGTCCGGGATGGCCTTGAGGTCCTTGTCCTTGGCCGCGTCACCGGTGGACGGGTCGCCGTCCACGTCCTCGACGTAGTTGAAGGCCCAGCTCCACTGGAAGCCGACCACGTTGATGGTGTGGGCGGGCTCGTCGGAGAGCTCGAGCAGCTTCGACTCGTCGCGGGCGGTGAAGAAGAAGAACACCGAGACGATGAGGACGGGAACCACGGTGTACAGCGCCTCGAGCGGCATGTTGTACCGGGTCTGCGGGGGTACCTCGATCTTGGTGCGCGTCCGCCGGTAGGCGAAGCAGGCCCAGAGGATCAACGCCCACACGAGGACACCCGTGACGAGCGCAGCCGCCCAGGAGCCCTGCCAGAGGGAGAGGATGATCGGTGCCTCTTCGGTCACCGGAGTGGGCATACCAAGACGGGGGAAGTCCTCGTATGTGCAACCGGTGGCGGTTGCCAGGATCAGGCCCGCAGTCAGCACCTGCGGCAGCTTCCGCCGCATCGGGCGCCGCGACGAGCGGTCGGAGCCGTTGGGACTCACGTAGCGCCTTCCCGAGAGTCTCGCCCGCGCGGTCGGGTGCGGCCTCCACGCTGGTCGGTCGCCGGCCCTGCGGCGGGCAGGGGATTGGATGTTTATGCGGACCAAACCCTACTGGACTCGATTTGGGGCCGCGCGGGGAGGGTGCCCAACGCGCCGTGCCGCACCCCGAAGGGGTGGAATCCGTACGGAATCCCGGCGCCTTTCTCCCATCTGACACCCCTTCCGCCCAACACCACCGCTCCCTCCACTCCCCTGGCCCACCTTGTTCTCCCGCGGGCGCGCGCGAGGACACCGGGCCCCCTGTGAAGCTGTGAAGCCCGGCCGGCGACTGAGGCCACCCCACCCCGGGCCCACGGGACGGCCACGTGAGAACCGGCGAGCCACACTCTTCCCCCCGGGGCGCCGGCCCCATCCCGCGGGGTTAGCGTGACGCCGTGCCCTACTTCGACGCGGCGTCGGCCGCCCCCCTGCATCCGACGGCCCGCCAGGCCCTCCTGGCCTCCCTCGACGAGGGCTGGGCCGACCCGGCCCGCCTCTACCGGGAGGGCCGCCGCGCCCGCCTCCTCCTGGACGCCGCCCGCGAGAGCGCGGCCGAGTCGGTGGGCTGCCGCCCGGACGAGCTGGTTTTCACTCCTTCGGGGACACAGGCCGTCCACTCCGGCATGGCCGGCGCCCTGGCGGGCCGCCGCCGCGTCGGCCGCCACCTCGTCGTCTCCGAGGTCGAACACTCCTCGGTCCTGCACACGGCCGAGTCCTTCGAGGCCGAGGGCGGCGAGGTCGACCGGGTCGGCGTGGAGAGCACCGGCCGCGTCCCGGCCCAGGCCTTCGCCGCCGCCCTGCGCGCCGACACCGCGCTGGCCTGCCTCCAGTCGGCCAACCACGAGGTGGGCACCGCCCAGCCGGTGGAGGAGGTGGCCGAAGCCTGCCGGGCGGCCACGGTCCCGCTGCTGGTGGACGCCGCCCAGTCGCTCCCCTGGGGCCCGGTCCCCGGCCCGTGGTCCCTGCTGACCGGCAGCGCCCACAAGTGGGGCGGCCCGCCCGGGGTGGGACTGCTGGCGGTGCGCAAGGGGACGCGGTTCGCGCCGCGGGGTCCGGCGGACGAGCGGGAGTCGGGCCGCGCCCCCGGCTTCGGCAACCTCCCGGCGGTGGTCGCGGCGGCGGCCTCGCTCCGGGCGGTACGCGCCGAGGCGGAGGCCGAAGGGGTGCGGCTGCGGGAGCTGGTGGACCGGATCAGGCTGCGGCTGCCGGAGCTGGTGGACGACATGGAGGTGGTCGGCGACCCGGTGCACCGGCTGCCGCACCTGGTCACCTTCTCCTGCCTCTACGTCGACGGCGAGGCCCTCCTGCACGAGCTGGACCGGGCCGGCTTCGCCGTCTCCTCGGGCTCGTCCTGCACCTCCTCGACACTGACGCCCAGCCATGTGCTGCGGGCGATGGGCGTACTGAGCGAGGGGAACGTCCGGGTGTCGCTGCCGCACGGGACGCCCGCCACCGACGTGGACCACTTCCTCACGGTGCTGCCGGAGGCGGTCCGCGCGGTCCGGGCCCGGCTGGGGGCGCCCGGCGCCGAACCGCCGGCCGTCGAGGAGGCCCTGGTGGTGGACGCGCTCGGACGCCGCTGCCCGATCCCGGTGATCGAGCTGGCCAAGGTGATCGACCGGGTCCCGGTGGGCGGCACCGTCACCGTGCTGAGCGACGACGAGGCGGCCCGGCTCGACATCCCCGCCTGGTGCAGGATGCGCGAGCAGGAGTACGTCGGCGAGGAGCCGGCCGTCCGGGGCACCGCCTACCAGGTGCGGCGGCGGGTCTGAGCCGGGGCCGGGCGGCGGGTGCGAGCCGCCGCCCGGCCGGTGCGGCTCAGACCAGGTGGGCCTGGACCTCGGCGGCGGCGTCGTGGCCGTACGCCTTGGTGAAGCGGTCCATGAAGGGGACCCGGCCGAGGGTGTACTCCTGGGTGCCGACGGTCTCGATGACCAGGGTGGCGAGCATGCAGCCGACCTGGGCGGCGCGCTCCAGGGAGACGCCCCAGGACAGGCCGGAGAGGAAGCCGGCGCGGAAGGCGTCGCCGACGCCGGTCGGGTCGGCCTTGGTCTCCTCCTCGGGCACGCCGACCTCGACCGGGTCGGTACCGGCGCGCTCGATGCGTACGCCGCGCGAGCCGAGGGTGGTGACGCGGTGGCCGACACGGCCCAGGATCTCCTCGTCGCTCCAGCCGGTCTTCGACTCGATGAGGCCCTTCTCGTACTCGTTGGAGAAGAGGTAGGTGGCGCCGTCGAGGAGGGTGCGGATCTCCGCGCCGTCCATCCGCGCGATCTGCTGGGAGAAGTCGGCGGCGAACGGGATGTTCCGGCTGCGGCACTCCTCGGTGTGGCGGAGCATCGCCTCGGGGTCGTCGGCGCCGATGAGGACGAGGTCGAGGCCGCCGACCCGCTCGGCGACGGCCTGGAGCTCGATGAGGCGGGCCTCGCTCATGGCACCGGTGTAGAAGGAGCCGATCTGGTTGTGGTCGGCGTCGGTGGTGCAGACGAAGCGCGCGGTGTGCAGCACCTCGGAGATGCGGACCGAGCCGGTGTCGACGCCGTGCCGGTCGAGCCAGGCCCGGTACTCGTCGAAGTCGGCCCCCGCCGCGCCGACCAGGACGGGCGCGGTGCCGAGCTGGCCCATGCCGAAGCAGATGTTGGCCGCGACCCCGCCACGCCGGACGTCGAGCTGGTCGACGAGGAAGGAGAGCGAGACCGTGTGGAGCTGGTCGGCGACGAGCTGGTCGGCGAAGCGGCCGGGGAAGGTCATCAGGTGGTCGGTGGCGATGGAGCCGGTGACAGCGATACGCACGGCGGGTCTGCTCCCTGCGAGGGGTGGGGGGCGGCGGGCGCCCGGGCGGGTGACGCGGAGTTCGGTCGGTTCACGCTATCCGCTGGCCCCTGCCGGGCCCAAGGCGACGCGAATCGACGAAACTACCCGATAGTAGGGCTTTCCTCTCCGGAGAGGACATGCCTACGGTGCAGATATGTCGAACCAGAGCGTCAAGGACGCCGGCCCCCTCGAGCTGGACCACGGTTTCGAAGTACTGCGTGGCGACTGCGCCCGCATGTCCAAGGACTGGCCCGCCCCGCACGGCGCGCCCCGCACCACGGTCCCCCTCTCCGCGATCCACGGCGTCCGCGTGACCCCGGCCTCGGTGCGCCTGATCGACGGCATGTCGGAGTACGGCGACTAGACCGGCACGCGCTCCCGCCTCCCTCTTCCGGCCCCACGGGAACCGACTTCCGCTCCGCCCCGTCCCACCGGCGTCCCCAACAGGGGGACACCGGTGACGGCCGGCCCTTCCCCGGGGAAGGCCGTACGGACAGTCCAGGCGAAGGAGCGATGCGGTGAGCACCGAGCGATCCGACCAGGAGCAGGAACGGCCCAGGCGGCGTTCCCCGATGGCCGTTGCCTCGGTGGCGGCAGCCGTCCTGATCGTGGGCGGCGGAGGAGCCTACCTGGTGACCGCGGCCGCCTCCGGCGACGCGAAGGACGGCGGGCAGCCGGCCGGCGCGGACGCGGGCGGCACCCCTCCCCCGCTGGAGCTGGACGGCCACACCCGGGGCGTGGCCCCCGGTGAACCGGACCCGGGAGGCGGCCTCTACCAGGCGAAGGGGAAGCTGCCCGAGGGCCCGGGCGAGGCGGCCGTCCAGCGGTTCGAGGGACCGCGCGAGGCAGACGTGGCGAAGCTGGCGAAGGCGCTCGGCGTCTCCGGCGAGCCGCGCACCGAGGGCGGCAGCTGGCTGGTGGGCACGGCCAAGGACGGCCAGGGCCCGCTGCTGCGGGTCAACAAGCAGGCGCCCGGCACCTGGAGCTTCCAGGGCCACACCGTGCCGCACGGTGACGACTGCCCCCAGGGCAAGATGTGCGCCAACTCCTCCGACGGCGGCAAGGAAGACGACCCGGTCGGCGAGAAGGCGGCGAAGAGCGCGGCCGTCCCCGTACTGAAGGCACTCGGTCAGGACGACGCCAAGCTCGACGCCGGCCAGGTCTCGGGCGGGGTCCGGGTGGTCAACGCCCAGCCGGTGGTGGACGGCCTGCCGACGTACGGCTGGAGCACCGGCGTACGCGTGGCCCCGGACGGCTCCCTGGTCGGCGGCAGCGGGCAGCTCTCCGAGCCGGTGAAGGGCGACACCTATCCGGTGCTGACCGCGAAGCAGGCGCTCGCCCAGCTCAACGGCGCCTCGAAGGGCGACGGCAAGGTCGGCATCGGCGGCTGCGCCAGCGCGGCCCCGCTCGACGGCGACGGGTCGGCCGACGGTTCCGCTCCCCCGAAGGACCCGTGCACGCCGGGCGGTGACGCGCCGGAGCGCGAGCCGGTGGCGGTGCGCGGGGCGGTCTTCGGCCTCTCCGCCCAGTTCGTCTCCGGCCGCCAGGCGCTGGTCCCGTCCTGGCTCTTCGAGGTACGCCCCGAGGGCCACGACCGCTCGCACACGGTGACCCGCCCGGCCGTCGTCCCCGAGTACCTGGCCCCGGCCCCGACGCCGGAGCAGCCGGGCACCGACCCCGGCGCCACCCCCGACCAGGACCGCAAGCTGTCCCAGGCCGAGTCCTACCGCGCCGACGGCAAGGAACTGACCGTCCGCTTCTGGGGCGGGGTCTGCGAGAAGTACACGGCCGAGGCCGAGGAGAAGTCCGGCAGCGTCACGGTCCGGATCACCGGCGAGCCGCAGGATCCCGGCAAGGTCTGCGTGAAGATGGCCAAGCAGCTCACGGCGAAGGTGACCCTGGACGAGCCCCTCGGCGACCGCAAGGTCATCGGCGAGGACGGCTCGGCGGTCCCGCGCGACTGAGACGTGCCAGACACCTCCTAGCCGTATTGACCCGCACCGGTGAACCCTCGTCCCTTCGGTGTGGCGCCCGCCCGGCACCGGGCACCCAGTGAGGAAACGGGCGTCGACCACCGGACGGGGCGAGGGTGCCGGACATGCTGGCCGGAGAGTGGCCACTGGGCTGGAGCGTCGTGGTGGTGTGCCTGGCCGGGGCCCTGACGGTGGCGTGCAGTGTGCGGCTGGCGGGGCTCGGGGACGTACTGGCCGACCGTACGGGCTGGGGCGAGGCGCTCTTCGGGGCGGTCCTCTTCGGCCTGGTGACCTCGCTCTCCGGCATCGTGATGACGGCGGTGAGCGCCGCCGACGGCCAGCCGGAGCTGGCGTACAGCAACGCGGTCGGCGGGATCGCGGCGCAGACGCTGGCGGTGGTCGCGGCCGACGCCTTCTACCGGCGGGTCAATCTGGAACACGCCGCCGCCTCGCTCCAGAACCTCCTCTTCGGCTGCCTGCTGACCGGGCTGCTGGGGCTGGCGCTGATGGCCTCGTTCAGCCCGGACGTGACGGTGGCCGGGGTGCACCCGGCCTCGTTCGTGCTGATCCTCTTCTACCTGGGCGGCCTGCACCTGATCCACAAGAACACCGAGCCGATGTGGCGAGCGGTACGCACCCGGGAGACCGTCTGGGACGTACCGCAGAGCGACGGCGCGTTCGCCCTCCGGTCCACCCCCCGCCTCTGGGCCGAGTTCGTGGTCATCGCCGGGATCGTGGTCGTCGCCGGATGGGCCGTCACCCAGGCCGCCGAGGGCATCCTGTCGGCGACCACCCTGCGCGCGGGCTTCGTCGGCGCGGTGATCCTGGGCGTCATCAACGGCCTCCCGGAAGCGGTCACCTCGATCGCCGCCGTCCGCCGCGGCGCCATCACCCTCGCCTTCGCCGCCATCATCGGCGGCAACTCCCTCGACGTCCTCAACCTGGCCGTAGGCGACTTCGCCTACCGCGCCGGCTCCCTCTACCACGCCGCCGGCAACGACGAACTCTTCCTCACCAGCGCCGCCCTGGTCATGACCACTGTCGTCCTCGGCGGCCTCCTCATCCGCCAGGAACGCGGCTGGTTCCGCCTGGGGTTCGACGGAGCGCTGCTGGTGGTGATCTACGCGGCTACGATCACGATCTTGGCGTTCTGAGGGGGCGGGGTCGGGCAGGGCAGAGCTGATTCTGGGTGGCCGTTGGTAGGCCCGCTGGCGCGGGGAGCACGGTCACGGTGCCCTCGGCGGTGCTGGTGAGCTGGGGACCACCCCCGCATACGCGGGGACCACTCTCCATGACCTGCGGCTTTACCTACCGACCCAGCCCATTCCTGCAAGCTTGCCAGATCGCGACGTTTGGCTCGAAAGCCACATAACACCCCCCTCGCCCACCTGACGCTCCACCCTCCCTCCCCCAGAGCCCTCAGCGCAACCAGCCTTCGCACTCACAGCCCGGAAGGAGCCACCCCGGTTCACCCCGAAGCCCCGTACGCCGCACACCGCACACACCGAAGACCAGGCCGCACCACCCTCACCCGGCAGCCGACCCGCTACCACCACATGCCCAGCAGAGAACCGCAAGGCAACACCCAGCCCCTCATCCACGACACGCAGGCCCAGCCGACCACGAAGCCCCCATACAAGCCCGGCCGGCGCTTGAGGCCACCGAGCCCGGCCGGCAAGTGAGGCCAGCCCAACAAAAAAGCGGTGCCCCACCGGAGTGGGGCACCGCCTCTTGGCGAAGCGACTCAGCTGAAGGAGTCACCGCAGGCGCAGGAGCCCGTGGCGTTGGGGTTGTCGATGGTGAACCCCTGCTTCTCGATGGTGTCGACGAAGTCGATGGAGGCGCCGCCGAGGTACGGGGCGCTCATCCGGTCGGTGACGACCTTGACTCCGCCGAAGTCCTTGACGACGTCCCCGTCGAGCGAACGCTCGTCGAAGAACAGCTGGTAGCGAAGGCCGGAGCACCCACCGGGCTGGACCGCCACGCGCAGCGCCAGATCCTCACGACCTTCCTGGTCGAGCAGGGCCTTGACCTTGGCCGCGGCGGCGTCGGACAGGAGAATGCCGTCACTCACGGTGGTCTTCTCGTCCTGAACGGACATCTACATCGCTCCCGGGTTGTACGGACTGCTTGCCGACTATGGGCAACTGCCGGTGAGGCCGGAACATTCCGCATCCGGCCTGTTTGTTTTCCGGCGCGTGCCGTGCGGGCCACTGGGCCCGGCCACGGCGGGGGTCCGGCCGGTCTCTTCATGCTCGCACACGGGGCGCCGGTACGGCACGGGGCAGGGGGCCGGGCAGCGGGGGATGCGTCACAGTGACGCGAGCGGCATCGTCAAAGTGACATTATGCGGTTATGATAGATAACGTCAATTAGACGAAAAGGCTCGTCTGCAGAACAGAAAGGGTGCGTGACGTGACCACCGCCCAGCCCCGCACCGACCTCGACGTGCAGCCGACGCCCCTCGCTCTGCTGCTGCTCGGCCGTGAGGCCGACCCCGCGAGCGAGCGCGGCGTCGACTGCCCCGGGGACCTGCCCTCCCCGTCCGACCCCGACCTGGTGGCGCGCGCCCGCGCGGCCAAGGAGAAGCTCGGGGACAAGGTCTTCGTCCTCGGTCACCACTACCAGCGCGACGAGGTCATCCAGTTCGCCGACGTCACGGGTGACTCCTTCAAGCTCGCCCGGGACGCCGCCGCGCGGCCCGAGGCGGAGTACATCGTCTTCTGCGGCGTGCACTTCATGGCCGAGTCGGCGGACATCCTCACCTCCGACGAGCAGAAGGTGGTCCTCCCCGACCTGGCGGCGGGCTGCTCGATGGCCGACATGGCCACGGCCGAGCAGGTCGCCGAGTGCTGGGACGTGCTGAGCGAGGCGGGCGTCGCGGACCAGGTGGTCCCGGTCGCGTACATGAACTCCTCGGCGGACATCAAGGCGTTCACCGGCAAGCACGGCGGCACCATCTGCACGTCGTCCAACGCCAAGCGGGCGCTGGAGTGGGCCTTCGAGCAGGGCCAGGACCCGGCCACCACCAAGATCCTCTTCCTGCCCGACCAGCACCTCGGGCGCAACACCGCCGTCCGCGACCTCGGCATGTCCCTGGAGGACTGCGTCGTCTACAACCCGCACAAGCCCAACGGCGGCCTCACCGCCGAGCAGCTGCGGGACGCGCGGATGATCCTGTGGCGCGGCCACTGCTCGGTGCACGGCCGGTTCTCGCTGGAGTCGGTCGAGGACGTACGCGCCCGGGTCCCCGGGGTCAACGTCCTGGTGCACCCGGAGTGCAAGCACGAGGTGGTGGCCGCCGCCGACCTGGTCGGGTCGACGGAGTACATCATCAAGACGCTGGAGGCGGCGCCGCGCGGCTCGAAGTGGGCGATCGGTACCGAACTGAACCTGGTCCGGCGGCTGGCGAACCGTTTCGCCGAGGAGGACAAGGAGATCGTCTTCCTCGACCGCACGGTCTGCTTCTGCTCGACCATGAACCGGATCGACCTGCCGCACCTGGTGTGGACCCTGGAGTCGCTGGCCGAGGGCACCCTGGTCAACCGCATCGAGGTCGACAAGGAGACCGAGGACTTCGCCAAGCTGGCGCTGGAGCGGATGCTGGCGCTGCCGTAGGGACGCCTGAGTCCCGGAGTGCCGGAGCCCCCCTCGCCCATGAGGCGAGGGGGGCTCCGGCTTGCGTCTCGAGGGCGCCCCGGTGCGGGGACGCCCTCGGTCCGGTCGGTGCGGGCAGAGGTCAGGACCTGGCGGGTTCCGGGGTCTGTTCCTCGGCCGGGGCCTCGCCCTGCTCGGGCACGTTCGCCTGGCCGCCGCGCTTGGCGGCCTTCTTCGCCGCGCGGCGCTCCTTGCGGAGTTCGACCATGGCGTAGAGCGTCGGGACCAGGACCAGGGTGAGGACCGTGGAGGTGATGAGGCCGCCGATGACCACGACGGCGAGGGGCTGGGCGATGAAGCCGCCTTCGCCGGTGACGCCGAGGGCCATCGGGATCAGGGCGAAGATCGTCGCCAGGGCGGTCATGAGGATGGGGCGGAAGCGGTGCCGGCCGCCCTCGATGACGGCCTCGATGATGCCGTAGCCCTTGTCGCGGTACTGGTTGATCAGGTCGATCAGCACGATCGCGTTGGTGACCACGATGCCGATCAGCATCAGCATGCCGATCATCGCCGGGACGCCCATCGGGGTGCCGGTGGCGATGAGCAGACCGACCGCGCCGGTCGCCGCGAACGGGATGGAGACCAGCAGGATCAGCGGCTGCACCAGGGAGCGGAAGGTCGCGACCAGGAGCATGAAGACGATCGCGATGGCCGCGAGCATCGCCAGGCCCAGCTGGCCGAAGGCCTCGTCCTGGTCGGCGGAGACGCCGCCGATGGTGGCGGTGGCGCCCTCCGGGAGCTCCAGCGCGTTGATCTTCGTCTGGAGTTCCGCGGTGACCGCGCCGGTGTTGTCGGCGGTCGGGCGGGCGGTGACGGTGGCGGCCCGGGAGCCGTCGATCCGGGTCATCGAGACCGGGCCGTCGACCAGCGCCACGTCGGCGATCTGGCCGAGCTTCACCGGGCCGAGCGGCAGGGCGCGCAGTGCGGCGAGGGTCTCGGCGGGCTTCGCCGACTTCACCACGATGTCGCGCTCGGCGTCGTCCAGGACGACCTGCCCGGCGGTGGTGCCGCGGACCGACTGGGCGACGACCTGGCCGAGGCTGGCGTCGGTGAACCCGGCCGCGGCGGCCTTCTCGTTGGCGCGCACGGAGATCCGCGGGACGCTCTGGGAGAGGTCGCTCTGCACGTCGGTCACGTCGTCCAGCTTGGCGACCTCCTCGCGGACCTGCTCGGAGGCCTTGGCGAGGACGTCGGCCTCGGAGGCCTTGACGACGACGCTCAGGTCCTGGCTGGCGAAGCCGTCGCCGGCCGCCACACGGGTGTCGCCGATGCCGTCGAGGCCGGCGAGGCCCTTGTCGAGGGCCTTCTGCACGGTCTCCGAGGAGGCGGAGTCGGCGAGCTTGATCTGGTACGACGCCTGGTTGGTGTCGGTGCCGCCGCCGAAGGCCGCCATGAAGCCGGAGGAGCCGATGGTGACCTGGTAGTCCTCGACGCCCTCGGTCTCCTTCAGCAGCGCCTCGACCTTCTTGGCGGCCTCGTCGGTCGCCGCGAGGCTGGTGCCGGGGGCCAGCTCCTGCTTGACGGAGAGGACCTCCTGCTCGCCCTGGTCGAAGAAGTTGGTCTTCAGCAGCGGGGCCATGCCGAAGGTGCCGAGCAGCACCGCGACGGCGATGGCGAGGCTGGTGAGCCGGCGCCGGGTGGCGAACTTCAGGATCGGTACGTAGAGGCGCTGGAGGCGGCTCTTGGCCTCCTTCTCCTCGGCGGCGGCGCGGGCCGCCTCGGCGTCCTCGGGGGTGCCCTTGGGGGCGCGCAGGAACCAGAAGGAGAGGACCGGGACCACGGTCAGCGAGACCAGCAGCGAGGCGAGCAGCGCGGCGGTGACGGTGAGCGAGAACGAACCGAACAGCTCGCCGACCATGCCTCCGACGAGGCCGATCGGCAGGAAGACGGCGACCGTGGTGAGGGTCGCGGAGGTGACCGCTCCGGCGACCTCCTTGACGGCGGTGAGGATCGCCTCCTTGCGCTCCTCGCCGTAGCCGAGGTGCCGCTTGATGTTCTCCAGGACCACGATCGAGTCGTCGACGACGCGGCCGATGGCGATGGTGAGCGCGCCCAGCGTCAGCATGTTGAGCGACAGGTCGCGGGTCCACAGCACGATCAGCGCGAGCACCACGGAGAGCGGGATGGAGACCGCGGTGACCAGGGTGGAGCGGACCGAGGCGAGGAAGATCAGGATGATCACGACGGCGAAGACCAGGCCGAGGGCGCCTTCGGTGGTCAGCCCCTCGATGGACTTGGCGACCGCCGGGCCCTGGTCGCTGACGACGGTCAGCTCGGAGGAGCCGCCGAGGTCGGCGCGGAGCTCGGGGAGCTTCTCGGCGACCGCGTCGGAGATGGCGACGGCGCTGCCGTCCCGGTCCATGGTGACGACGACGGCGAGGCTGGGCTCGCCGTTGGTGCGGGTCAGCGAGGTGGCCGTGGCCTGCTGCTGCTCGACCTTGGCGACCGAGCCGAGGCGGACCGGCGCGGGGGCCTTGCCGGTGTCGCCGGGGCCCGCCTGGGCACCCGGGCCGCCGCCCGCGGCGGGGGCGATCCGCAGGTCCTCGATCTGCTTCACCGAGGTGAAGCCGCCGCCGACCTGGACGGTGCGGTTCTCGCCCTTCTCGTCGAAGGAGCCGGCCGGTACGGTCGCGCCGGCGGCCTGGAGGGCCTGGACGAGGTCGGCGCTGCTCAGGCCGGCCTTGGCGAGGTCGGCGTCGTCGGGGGTGACGGCGATCTGGAGGTCGCGGACGCCGTCCACGGAGACCTGGCCGACGCCGTCGATCGATTCGAGGGAGGGGATGACGGTCCGCTCCAGCTGTCCGGCGAGGGCCTGCTGGTCCTTCTCGGAGGTGACGGCGAGCACCACGGTCGGGATGTCGTCGGTGGAACCGGCGATGACCTGCGGGTCGACGTCGTCCGGCAGCATCGCGCGGGAGCGGTTGACGGCCTGCTGGATGTCGGCGACGAGTTGCTGGGAGTCGGCGGAGCCGAAGTCGAACTGGGCCATGAGGACGGCGTTGCCCTCGCTGGCGGTGGCGGTGATGCCGGTGATGCCCTCGACGGCGTCGATGGACTTCTCCAGCGGTTCCACGACCTGCTTCTCGACCACGTCGGGCGAGGCGCCGGGGTAGGGCGCGAGGACGGACACCATGGGCAGTTCGATGGAGGGGAGCAGCTGCTGTTTGAGCTGCGGGATGGCTATCGCGCCGAAGAGCAGCGCGATGATCGACATCAGACCTATCAGGGCCCGTTGCGCGAGGCTGAACCGGGACAGCCAGGACATGGTGGTGTCGCTCCTCAAGTGGCGTGCTGGGCAACGGCGTCGGCCGCACAGGGCCGTCCGTGAGCGGCCTCGCGGACCCGCCGGTGAGGGCCGCGACCGCGCCCCCCGCTCCACGATGGGCGACGGTGGCGGATGGTGGGGCCGCTTCCGGGCGGATTTCTCGGCCGCCCCGTACTGCGGGCGCAGTAGGAGTGGTACACCTCGGGGTTTATCCCACGCCCTGGTGCGTCCCGGAGGCGGGGTGGGGGACGGCGGGCGGCCGGTTCAGGCGGTGCGGGGGCGTACGAGGCCCGTCTCGTAGGCGGTGACGACGAGTTGGGCGCGGTCCCGGGCGCCGAGTTTGGCCATGGCCCGGTTGACGTGGGTCTTGACGGTGAGTGGGCTGACCTGGAGGCGGCCGGCTATCTCGTCGTTGGAGAGGCCGCCCGCGACGTGGACGAGGACCTCGCGTTCGCGGCCGGTGAGGGCGGCGAGCCGCTCCTCGCTCGCGCCGGGACGCTCGTCGGCGGCGTGGCCGGACTGGGCGAGGAACGAGGCGATGAGGCCCTTGGTGGCGGCCGGGGAGAGCAGGGCCTCGCCCGCGTGGGCGACGCGGATGGCGCCGAGCAGCTCGGCGGGCTCGGAGCCCTTGCCGAGGAAGCCGGAGGCCCCGGCGCGCAGGGCGCGGACCACGTACTCGTCGACCTCGAAGGTGGTCAGCATGACCACCCGGACGCTGTCGAGGGCCGGGTCGGCGCTGATCAGCCGGGTGGCGGCGAGGCCGTCGGTGCCGGGCATCCGGATGTCCATGAGGACGACGTCCGGGCGGGCGGTGCGGGCCAGTTCGAGGGCCTGGGCGCCGTCGGCGGCCTCGCCGACGACCTCCATGTCGGGTTCGGAGTCGACGAGCACCCGGAAGGCGCTGCGCAGCAGGGCCTGGTCGTCGGCGAGCAGCACCCTGATGGTCATCGGCCGTCCTTCGGTGCGTGGTTCCGCGCCGGAGGTACGGACGCGGGCGGGCGGTTCGCGGGGGCGGCGCCCTGGGCGGGCAGGATCGCATGGACCCGGAAGCCCCCGCCGAAGCGGGGCCCGGCCGTGCAGGTGCCGCCGAGCGCGGTGACGCGTTCGCGCATGCCGAGCAGGCCGTGGCCGCCGCCGGGGGGCGGTTCGGCGGGGGCGGCGCCCAGGGTGGGCGCGGCGGTGGGGCCGCCGTCCAGGACGGTGATCTCGACCTGCCCGTCCACGGGGACGATGCTGACCTCGGCGCGGGCGCCGGGCCCGGCGTGCTTGTGGACGTTGGTCAGCGCCTCCTGCACCACCCGGTACGCGGCGAGGTCGACGGCGGCCGGCAGCGGGTCGCCCCGGTCGGGGCAGGCGATCTCGACCGGCAGGCCGGCGTTGCGGAACCGTTCGGCCAGGTCGTCGAGGCGGGCGAGGCCGGGCGCCGGTTCGGTGGGGGCCTCGGGGTCGCCGCTCTGGCGGAGCAGGCCGACGGTGGCCCGGAGTTCGTCGAGCGCGGAGCGGCTGGCCTCGCGGACGTGGGCCAGGGCCTCCTTGGCCTGGTCGGGCCTGCGGTCCATGACGTGGGCGGCGACGCCTGCCTGGACGTTGACCAGGGCGATGTGGTGGGCGACGACGTCGTGCAGGTCGCGGGCGATCCGCAGCCGCTCCTCGGCGACCCGCCGGCGGGCCTCCTCCTCGCGGGTGCGTTCGGCCCGGTCGGCCCGCTCGTGGATGGCGCTGATGTACGCCCGCCTGCTGCGCACGGCGTCCCCCGCGGCGGCGGCGAGGCCCAGCCAGGCGAAGACACCGAAGTTCTCCTGGGCGTACCAGGGCAGGTTGCCGCAGAGCATGGCCCCGGCGGTGAGGCCGGCCGAGGTGAGCAGGCCGATCCGCCAGGTGGTGGGGCGGTCGGTGCGGGCGGCGACGGTGTAGAGGGCGACGGCGGCGCTCATCACGACGGGGGTGCGCGGGTCGCTGGAGACCAGGACCGCGAGCGAGGCGGCGGAGGTCGCGGCGAGCACCGTGCGGGGGGCCCGGCGGCGCAGGACGAGGGCGGCGGCGCCGAGGGCCATCAGGGTGAAACCGGTGGCGCCGGGCGGTGCGGCCTGCCAGGTGGGGCCGTCCGGGTGGTGCGGGTCGGTCAGCGAGGACGCCAGCATGCAGAGGAGGACGCCCGCGGCGAGGACCGCGTCGACCAGCCGGGGGTGGGCGCGGGCCTTCCGGCGCAGGCGGGCGTAGGCGCGGCGCGGGGGTGCGGCGGGGGTGGTGAGGGTGGTGGGGGTCGGGCTCACGGGCCCCTCCGGGGTGCGCTGGCGGTACCGCTCGGCCCGGCCGGGCCGTCTCGCAGCCCTGGTGCGGCGGTGTGCGCACGCCGTGCCGGGGGTGGTGTCATTCTGCCTGAACGCAGGGCGCCCCCCGGCCGTCGGGCCGGGGGGCGTCGCGCGCTGCGGGTCCGCGGTGCGGGTCCGTGGTGGTGTTCAGCCGGGGATGAGGCCGTCGTCGCTGAGGAGTGCGCGGACCTCTTCGAGGCTGGCCTCGGGGGCCGGGAGGATCAACTCGGACGGCTCCAGGGAGTCGTCGGGGAGCGGGGTGCCCAGCTCGCGGACCTTGTCCAGGAGTGCGGTGAGGGTGGCGCGGAAGCCCGGTCCGTCGCCGCTCTCCATCTCGGTGAGCAGTTCGTCGTCCAACGCGTTCAGCTCGGCGAAGTGGCTGTCGGCCAGCTTCACCTGTCCCTCGCCCATGATCCGTACGATCACGACGCCCTCCTCGGCGCTCAGTTCTTCTCGAAGCGGGGGGTGTCCTCCGGCTGCTGCCGGTCCTTCTCGCCCTCGGCACCGCCCTCGATGGCCTGCTGGCCGCCCGACGGACCGCCGGCCAGCTCGGCCTTCATCCGCTGGAGTTCCAGCTCCACATCACTACCACCGGAGAGGCGGTCCAGCTCCAGCTGGATGTCGTCCTTCTGGAGGCCGGACTGGTCGTCGAGGGCGCCGGAGGCGAGCAGCTCGTCGATGGCGCCGGAGCGGGCCTGGAGCTGGGCGGTCTTGTCCTCGGCGCGCTGGATGGCCACGCCGACGTCGCTCATCTCCTCGGAGATGCCGGAGAAGGACTCCGCGATCCGGGTCTGCGCCTGGGCCGCGGTGTAGGTGGCCTTGATCGTCTCCTTCTTGGTGCGGAAGGCGTCGACCTTGGCCTGGAGCCGCTGGGCCGCCAGGGTGAGCTTCTCCTCCTCGCCCTGGAGCGTCTGGTGCTGCGTCTCCAGGTCGGAGATCTGCCCCTGGAGCGCGGCGCGGCGGGAGAGGGCCTCGCGGGCGAGGTCCTCCCGGCCCAGCGCCAGCGCCTTGCGGCCCTGGCCCTCCAGGTCGGAGGACTTCTTCTGGAGCTGGTTGAGCTGAAGCTCCAGGCGCTTGCGCGAGGTCGCCACGTCGGCGACGCCCCGGCGGACCTTCTGGAGCAGCTCCAGCTGCTTCTGGTACGAGTAGTCGAGGGTCTCGCGCGGGTCCTCGGCCCGGTCAAGGGCCTTGTTCGCCTTCGCGCGGAAGATCATCCCCATACGCTTCATGACACCGCTCATGGGCTTCGCGCGCCCCCTTCTGACGGACTCCAGCTCAGAACACCAACAGAACCCACCCTACGGGCCCTGCCTCCATTACCGCACTGTCCGAGCGCCGATGCGCTCCTCCGCAAGGACGAGTGCGGGCCGCGCCGCTCCGGCGCGAGGAGTAGCGGCGGGCTCCCGCACCCGGGCAAAGCACCGGTAAACCACCGGCACGTCCCCGTACGCCCCGGAATCGGGACGTGGTGTGTTGCGGGATCGTTCCCCGCGGCCCTGGGGTCCATGCGCCCGCACACCGTACGCTTGGGTTTTGTGTTCCGTAGCCGTGCGAATAGCGAGAAGGCGCCCGCCGCGCAGGCGGCCCCTTCCACAGAGCCCCGTGACCCGCAGGCCCCCAAGGGCCGCCCGACCCCCAAGCGTGCGCAGGCCCAGTCCCAGCGGCGCAGCGTGACCAACACGCAGATGTCCCGCAAGGAGGCGTCGCGCAAGCAGCGTGACGCCCGGCGGGCCGAGATGGCACGCCAGCGCGAGGCGCTGAACAACGGCGACGATCGGTACCTGCCCGCTCGCGACAAGGGGCCGGTGCGCAAGTTCGCCCGGAACTACGTCGACTCGCGGTTCGCGGTCGCCGAGTTCTTCCTGCCGTTCGCGGTGGTCATCCTGATCCTCAGCATGATCCGGGTGCCGCAGCTCCAGAACATCGCGCTGCTGCTGTGGATGGCGCTGATCGTGCTGATCGTGATCGACTCCGTCGTCACCGGCATGAAGCTGAAGCGCGCCCTGCGCGAGCGGTTCGAGGGCCAGCCGATGAAGGGCGCCGTGATGTACGCCCTGATGCGCACCCTCCAGATGCGCCGTCTGCGCCTGCCGAAGCCGATGGTCAAGCGCGGGGAGCAGCCCTGAGCACCCACACCGCGGAGCCGCCCGCCGGCGGTCCCGGTGTGCCGCCGCCGGCCCCCGCCTCCGCCGCGCACGAGGACCCGCGCCGCGTCCTGGCGCGGCTGGCGGCCGTTCCGGCGCAGGCGGGTCCCGAGCGGCTGGGCGACGTGCTCGTGCCGCCCGCCGGGGAGGGCCTGCGGGAGCGGGTCCGGTGTGAGCTGGTCGCGCGCCAGCTCGACGAGCAGCTGGCGGCGCGGTTCGCCGTGGGCCGCCGGCTGCGGGTGCTCGACGTCGGCATGGGCGAGGGCCGCCAGGCGCTGCGCCTCGCCCGCCTGGGCCACCAGGTGACCGGGGTGGAGTCGGACCCGGCGCTGGTCGCGGCGGCCGAGGAGGCGCTGGCGAGGGAGCCCGAGGGCATCCGGGAACGGTTCCGCCCGGTGGTGGGCGACGGGCACGAGACCGGGGTGCACTTCCTGCCGGGCAGTTTCGACGTGGTGCTCTGCCACGGCGTGCTGATGCGGGTCGAGTCGCCGGACGCGCTCCTCGCGGGCCTCGGCCGGATGCTCGCCCCCGGCGGCCTGCTCTCGCTGCTGGTGCGCAACGCGGACGCGCTCGCCCTGTGCGCCGGCCTCGCCGGTGACTGGCGCGGGGCGCTGGACGCCTTCGGCGCGGAGTCCACCGCCGAGGGCCCGGTCCGCGCGGACCGGCTCGCCCCGCTGACCGCGGCGCTGGCCGGGATCGGCGCGCCGCTGGAGCGGTGGTACGGGGTGCGGGTGCTGTCCGGCCGGGCCTCGGACGGGCCCGTTCCGGTGAACGAGGCCGAGTTCCAGGCGCTGCTGGCCGCCGAGGAGCGGGCGGGGCGCACGGACCCGTACCGCTCGGTGGCGGCCCTGCTGCACCTCTGCGGGGTGCGCGGCTGACGCCGTCCCGCCCGCGTACGCCCGCGGCCCGCCGCCCCTTTCCGGGGAGGCGGGCCGCGGGCGTACGCCCCGGGGCGGTCAGGCCGTCTGGGCCTCGCTGAGGCTCATCGGGCCGTAGATCTCGGTGGTGTCCTCGAAGAGGCGGACCTGTTCGACGCCGCCTTCGAGGAGTTCCTTCCAGTACTCGCCGAGCCAGGACTCGGCGTCACCCTGCGTGCTGAACTCGTCGGGCTCCACGGAGGGGCTGACCTCCGTCCCGTCGGCCTTCTCGAACCGCCATGTCCACGGCACCATGTTCTGCCTCCCGAGCGTCCGGTTGTCCGGGCAGCGTAGACGAGCGGGAGCGGGCGCGGGGGGTGTACGCACGGCGTACGCCCCGCCGAGACGTCGTCCACGTCACACGGGCGGGACATGCGGCCCGGCGGCGGACACGGCAGGATCGGGGCCGTGGAACTGACTCTGCTCGGCACCGGGGCACCCGAGGGCCTGCCCCGCCCGGACTGCCCGTGCGCCGCGTGCGCGACCGCTCTCGGCGACGAGGCCCGCGCGGCGACCGCGCTGCTGGTCGACGGGTCGCTGCTGCTGGACCTCACCCCGGGCATCGCCTTCGCCGCCGCCCGCGCCGGGCAGAACCTCGGCCAGGTCCGGCAGGTGCTCCTCTCCCACCCGCACGACGGGCCCGCGATGGAGATCCCGGCCGGGCTGCCGCAGCCCGCCCGGGTGCCGGACGGGCGGGAGCTGACGCTGATCAGCGGGCAGCGGGTGCGGGCGGTGGCCACGGACGCGCCCGGCACCGGCTACGAGGTGACGGGCCACGACGGCGAGCGGCTCCTGTACCTGCCGCCGGGGGCGGCCGCCGCGGGGACCAGCGGCCCGGAGGCGACGGCCGCGCCGTACGACACCGTGCTGATGGACGTCCTGGGCCGGCCGGACGCGTTGGCGCGGCTGCGGGAGGCCGGGGCGGTCACCCCCGACACCGACGTGCTCGCCGTCCACCTCGGCCACGACGTCCCGGCGGGCCGCGAGACGGTACGCCGGCTGACGGCGGCCGGGGCCCGCGCGGTCCCCGACGGCACCCGGATCACCGTCGGCCCGCCCCCCGCTCCCGGCGTACGCGGACTCGCCGCCGGCACCGGCCCCGCCCCGGCCCGGCCCCCGCTCCCCCGCCGCACCCTGGTCCTCGGCGGCGCCCGCTCCGGCAAGTCCCTGGAGGCCGAACGGCGGCTGGCCGCCTGGCCGGAGGTGCTGTACGTGGCGACCGGCGGCACCCGCGACGGGGACCGGGAGTGGGCCGCCCGCGTCTCCCTCCACCGGGAGCGGCGGCCCGCCTCGTGGCGTACGGCCGAGACCTGCGACCTGGTGCCGCTGCTCGCCGAGGAGGGTCCGCCGCTGCTGCTGGACTGCCTCTCGCTCTGGCTGACGGACGCCATGGACCGGGCCGACGCCTGGGACGACGCGGCCTGGGCGGGCGGTGGGGAGCGTGAACTGCGCGAGCGGTGCGCCGAGTTGGCCGACGCCGTCCGTACCACCCGGCGGACCGTGGTCGCCGTCTCCAACGAGGTCGGCTCCGGCATCGTCCCGGCGACCGCGGCCGGGCGCCGCTACCGCGACGAACTGGGCCGCCTCAACGCCGCCGTGGCCGCCGAGTGCGAGCACGTCCTGCTGGTCGTCGCGGGCCAGCCCCTCCCGCTCAAGGGCTGAGCGGCGGCCGCCGGGCCACGATCCGCCAGGCGTTGGCGAGGCCGGTACGGCGCAGCAGGGGCGCGAGCAGACGGTCGGCACCCCGTGCGGCCCGCGCCCCGGGCAGCCCGGCCGCCGCCCGCAGCGCGTCGAGGGTGCGCGGCACGTGCCCGGCGACCCGGTCGACCGCGAGGACGTCGAACTTCAGCCCCGCGAGCAGCTCCCGCACCGCCTCGACGGTGGGCTGGGGGCGGGCCGCGCAGTGCGGCAGGCACCAGGGGCCGAGCAGCCTCGCCGTACGGCAGCCGGGGTCGGGCGCCTCCACCAGCAGCAGCCCGCCGGGACGCAACACCCGCCGGGCCGCCGCGAGTTCGGCCGCCCGGTCGGGGCAGTCGCCCAGCTGGTGCAGCAGCCCCACCACGTCGTACCGCCCGGCCAGCTCCCCCGCGAGCAGCGGCAGCGTCCCCCGGTACGCCTCGTCGAGCGCCCCGTCCGCGCGGGCCCGCTCCACCTCCTCGCCGAGCCCGGTCCCGTCGAACGCCGTGTAGGGCAGGAGGGGACGGGCGGCCGCCGCGAACCGGCCGTCGCCCGCGCCCACGTCGAGCCAGCTCTCGGGCTCCCCGTACGCCGTCATGGACCGGACCAGCTGCCGCACCCGCCCCGCCTCGCGCACCGCCGCCCAGCCGCGCCGGGCGCACTCCGGGTGCGGGGGTCTGCGCTGCTCGGCCTCCCAGGCCAGGCCGTCGGTGGAGACGGGCTCCCCGGAGGGCGGCTCGTCGGCCGGGACCACCTGGTGGGCGGGGAGCAGGAGCGCCAACGGGTCACCGAGGGCGCCGGAGTCGGTGGGGGCGCCGGCGGGAGGAGGCGCCGTCACCTGAGTTCCGGTGGCCGGAGTCTGACCGCGCGTGCCCCTCGGAGCCGCCGGGGGCACCGCTCCTTCGGGCCCCCACGGCGCCTCCCCTGCCGGGCCCAGCAGACCCACCAGGTCGCCCCAGTCGTCGTCGGGGCGGCGAGCCGGCGCGGGCTCGCGGGGTGCGGAGGCGGGGGGCTGGGGAAGCGACATGGGCGGGTGCCTTCCGTGGGCGGGGCGGTGGGGCGCGTCCCCGTGCCGGAGACCCGGGGCGCGAACACCCGCATTCCGGCGCGAAAGGGGCACCGCCGCCCAGCCTTCCGCGCCCGGCGGCCCGGTGCAACGACCGGCCGTGCGAGGGTCGCGGGGAGTCGTCCGGGCGGGGGCTCCCGGGCGAGGGCACCGGGGCACGCTGCCGGTACTGTTCGGCGAATGAGCGCGCTGAATCTCGACGACTTCTCCGACCTGATCAAGCGTCCCGACAGCACGGTCCGCCGCGCCGCCGAGGAGCGCCGGGAGCGGCTGGCGGTGCCGCCCGGAGCCCTGGGGCGCCTGGACGAACTGGGCGAGTGGCTGGCGGCGGCCCGCGCCGAGGTGCCGGTGGCGCCGGTCGAGCGGCCCCGCGTGGTGCTGTTCGCCGCCGACCACGGGGTGGCCGGGCTGGAGGTCTCCGCGCGCCCTGCGGGTACCGCCGAGGCGCTGGTCCGGGCGGTGCTGGCGGGCGAGGCCCCGGTGGCGGTCCTCGCCGACCGGCTGGGGGTGCCGGTCCGGGTGGTGGACGTGGCGGTGGACTGCGATCCCGGCACCCTCCCCGCCGAGGTGGTGCGCCACCGGGTCCGCCGGGGCTCGGGCGTGATCGACCGCGAGGACGCGCTGACCGCCGGGGAGGCCGAACGCGCCTTCCGCGCGGGGATGGCCGTCGCCGACGAGGAGGCCGACGCCGGCACCGACCTGGTGGTCCTCGGTGACCTGAGCGTCGGCGGCACGACCGTCGCCGCGACCCTGATCGCGGCGCTCTGCGGCACGGACGCCTCCGTGGTCACCGGCCGGGGCGGGCTGCCCATCGACGACCTGGCCTGGATGCGCAAGTGCGCCGCGATCCGGGACGCGCTGCGCCGGGCCCGCCCGGTCCTCGGTGACCAGCTCGAACTGCTGGCCGCGGTGGGCGGCGCCGACCTCGCCGCGCTCACCGGCTTCCTGCTCCAGAGCGCGGTCCGCCGTACGCCGGTGATCCTGGACGGCGTCGTCACCTCGGCGGCCGCCCTGGTCGCCCAGCGGGTCGCCTTCCGCGCCCCCGACTGGTGGGTCTGCGGCCAGGTCTCCGGCGAGCCCGGCCAGGCCAAGGCCCTGGACCGCCTCGCCATGGAGCCCCTTCTCGACCAGGGCGTACGCGTCGGCGAGGGCCTGGGCGCCCTCCTGGCCCTCCCCCTCGTCCAGGCCGCGGCAGCCCTGTCCGGCACCCTGCCCGAGCAGCAGCCGGCGCCCGAGGGCGAGGCCGGCCCGGCGCCGGAGGCCGCCGACGAGCCGGCCGGGGAGAGCGGGCTGCTGAAGAAGGCGGAGGGCTGAGCGGGGCCTCCGAGGGGCACTGACCCCGGGTCAGCGCCCCGCCCCGCCCCGTACAGCCCCGCCAGGTCCCCCGAGCGCGCCGGCGCGGACCAGCGGGTCTATCCGGAGTCGGTGGTGGAGCGGGGGGAGGCGGGCCGGCGGCTCGACGTGCTGATCGGGCCCGCAGCCCACCCGGAGGGGGCCGCCTGCCCGGCCTCGCCGGACCGGGGCGCGCCCCGGCGGCCGGCCTCCGTCTGAGGAGCCCGCAGGTCACTTCCGCGCGCGTCTCCCCGCCCCCGAGGCCGTCGGGTCCGGGGCCCCGCCGATGAGGTTCTCCAGGCGGTGGCGCGGCCCCGCCCAGCGGCGGTCGCGGCGGTAGTACCGCAGGGTGGCGCGGGCCCGGGTGCGGTGGCGGTCGCGGTAGAGGCGGCGGGCCCAGAAGGAGTCGGGGCGGGCCAGGCGGACGGCGCCGACGAGGGCCAGCAGCGGGACGAGGACGCCGAGTACCGCCATCCGGGGCTTGCCCTTGAGCAGGGCGAGGACGACGAAGCAGAAGTTGACCAGGGTCCCGACGAGGACGCCGGTGCGGCCGTCGTGCTCCTCGGGCCCGACGTCGGCGACGCCCAGCGGCGAGAACCCGGCCAGCACCAGCACGCCGAGGGCCGCGGCCATCACCACCACCTCGACGCTCTGCCGCCCCTGCTCGGTCCAGTACACGTCCGAGAGGTGCAGGATGAGCGCGAACTCGTCCAGGACGAGACCGGCGCCGACGCCGAAGACGACGGCGGCGATCCCCGCGCCGACGCCGTGCCGGCCGCTGCCGACCGCGCAGAAGCCGCCGGCCACCATGAGCAGGACCCCGGGCACCGCGTGGTGGATGTGCAGCCCGCCGGGGGTGAGGTTGTGGAAGGGGCCTTTGCCCGCGCGGATCAGCCGGGTGATGCCGCGCACCACGACGAAGGCCAGGATGAAGGCGGCCAGCGCCAGCAGCAGCGGCAGCTTGCCCGGGTCGATGATGTTCCGGTCCCACCAGGCCCCCATGCCGCTCCCTTCCGGCCGGCGGCCCCGCGCGGGCGGCGGCCGAGCGCCTGTTCCTCGGTCTACCGCACCCCGCTACGCTTCGCGCGATGAGCGAGACGCCTTTGCCCCCGCCCCCCGGCCACCCGCCGCGCGCCTCCGTCGCCGACGGGCTGCGCTTCGCCTTCGGCACGCTCACCGCGCTGCCGGTCCGGGCCGGCCGCTGGGACCGGGCCGCCGCCCGGGCCGGGATGGCCGCGGCGCCGCTGGCCGGGCTGGTCCTGGCGCTGGCGGGGGCCGCGCTCGCCTGGCCGCTGCTGCGGCTGGGGGCGGGCCCGCTGCTGGTCGCCGTGGTGAGCGTGGCCGTACCCGCCGCGCTCACCCGGGGGCTGCACCTGGACGGCCTCGCCGACACCGCCGACGGGCTGGGCAGCGGCCGGCCGCCCGAGGGGGCGCTGGCGGTCATGAAGCGCTCGGACATCGGCCCGTTCGGCGTGGTCACGCTGGTGCTGGTGGTGCTGGCGCAGGTGGCGGCGGTGGCGCAGCTGTACGGGCACGGCTGGGCGGCCGGGGCGACCGGCACGGCCGTCGCCGCGGTGACCGGCCGCCTCGCCCTCACCCTCGCCTCCCGGCCCTCGGTGCCCCCGGCCCGCCCCGAGGGGCTGGGCGCGGCCGTCGCCGGTACGGTCCCGGCCGGCCTGGCCACCACCGTCGCCGGGGCGGTGCTGGTGGCGGCGGTCCTCGCCGGGCTGCAGGACGGGGTGCTGGGCGCGGTGCGGGCGGGGCTGGCGGTGGCGGTGGGGCTCGCGGCGGCCGAGGTGCTGCTGCGGCACACGGTGCGGCGGTTCGGGGGCGTGACGGGCGACGTGTTCGGCGCGTTGGAGGAGACGGCGCTGACCGCCGCGCTCCTGGTCCTGACCTTCGGCTGACCCGGGCCGGGACCGGCCGGGGCGGCCTCCGTCGAATCAGGTCGATATGCCGCCTGTCGCGAGCTTCGTCACGGAGCGTAGGCTCGGGCCCGGGCCGTGGCCGGTCCGCCTGGACGCCGGGCGGGGGCCCCTGGGCTCCGCCCGAACCGGCCTCATCGGCACTGGAACTCAACGGAAGCGAGATTTCACCACCGTGACTGCTCTCACTCTCAGCTCCTCCGACGCGGCGACCCTGCGCGCCGACGTCCTCGTCGTGGGTGTGGCCAAGGGCCCCGACGGTCCCGTCCCCGCCTCCGGTTCGGAGGCCGTCGCCGAGGCGTTCGACGGCGGGCTCGCCACCGTGCTGGAGACCCTGGGCGCGACCGGCGCCGAGGGCGAGACCACCAAGCTCCCCGTCTCGGGCCTGAAGGCCCCGCTGGTCCTCGCGGTGGGCCTCGGCCCGGTGCCCGCGAACGGCGAGGAGTACGACGCCGAGGCGCTGCGTCGTGCCGCCGGCACCGCCGCCCGCACCCTGAACGGGACCAAGAAGGCCGGGTTCGCCCTGCCGCTCGCCTCCGCCGAGGCGGTCGCCGCGGTGGCCGAGGGCGCGCTGCTCGGCGCGTACGCCTTCACCGCGTACAAGAGCGACGACGCCAAGGCCGGCAAGGGCAAGGGCGCGAAGAAGGGCGCCGGCAAGGGTCCGCTGGGCGAGGTGGCGCTGCTCGGCGCCAAGGCGCTCGGCAAGGCGGCCAAGACGGCCGTGGAGCGCGCGGTCGCCCTCGCCGAGGAGATGAACCGCGCCCGCGACCTGGTCAACACCCCGCCGAACGACCTGTACCCGGAGTCCTTCGCCGCCGTGGCCACCGCCGCAGGCAAGGAGCACGGCGTCAAGGTCACGGTCACCGACGACAAGGCGCTCCTCAAGGGCGGCTTCGGCGGCCTGACCGGCGTCGGCCAGGGCGCGGCCCACGGCCCTCGCCTGGTGAAGCTCGCCTACACCCACCCGAAGGCGGAGAAGAGCCTCGCCTTCGTCGGCAAGGGCATCACCTACGACTCGGGCGGCATCTCGCTCAAGCCGGCCGGCCACAACGAGACGATGAAGTGCGACATGGCCGGCGCGGCCGCCGTCTTCGCCGCCGTGATCACCGCGGCCCGGCTCGGCCTGAAGGTCAACGTCACCGGCTGGCTGGCGCTGGCCGAGAACATGCCCTCGGGCACCGCCACCCGCCCCGGCGACGTGCTGCGGATGTACGGCGGCAAGACCGTCGAGGTGCTCAACACCGACGCCGAGGGCCGCCTGGTGCTGGCCGACGCGATCGTCAAGGCCTCCGAGGAGAAGCCGGACGCGATCGTGGACGTGGCGACGCTGACCGGCGCCATGGTGGTGGCGCTCGGCAACCGCACCTTCGGCGTGATGGGCAACGACGACGCCTTCCGCACCGCCGTCCACGAGCTGGCCGAGGAGGCGGGCGAGCCGGCCTGGCCGATGCCGTTCCCGGAGGAACTGCGCAAGGGACTGGACTCCTCGGTGGCCGACATGGCCAACGTCGGCGGCCGGATGGGCGGCGGCATGGCGGCCGGCGTCTTCCTCAACGAGTTCGTCGGCGAGGGCATCACCTGGGCCCACCTCGACATCGCGGGCCCCGCCTTCAACGAGGCCGGCCCCTTCGGCTACACGCCCAAGGGCGCCACCGGCTCGGCCGTCCGCACCCTGGTGTCGCTGGCCGAGCGGACCGCCGCCGGCGAGCTGGGCTGACCCGCGCCGGGGCCGGGCGCGCCGCCCGGCCCCGGCGGCGCCGCCTCCCTCCCGGCCCGCCCGCCGGATTGCGGACGGTCCGGGAGGGAAGGGGCGTACGGGGCGGACGTGAGACGCGCGACAACCGGGCCCGAGGCCGGGCCCCGCGTCCCGCCGCCCCTCAACAAGTGCGAAGATGGGTTCTCGGCAGGACAGGGCCCCACCACAGGGCCGTCAGACAAGCGGCCGAACACGAGCCGGGCCGCCGGTTCACACCCCGGGCACGGGGACCGGCACACGGCGCATATGCATGGAGGACGTGACGTGGCGAACGACGCCAGCACCGTTTTCGACCTAGTGATCCTCGGCGGCGGTAGCGGCGGTTACGCCGCGGCTCTGCGCGCCTCCCAGCTGGGTCTTGACGTCGCCCTGATCGAGAAGGGCAAGGTCGGCGGCACCTGCCTGCACAACGGCTGCATCCCCACGAAGGCCCTGCTGCACGCCGGCGAGGTCGCCGACCAGACCCGTGAGTCGGCGCAGTTCGGCGTGAAGGCCACCTTCGAGGGCATCGACATCGAGGCCGTCCACAAGTACAAAAACGATGTGATCTCGGGCCTGTACAAGGGCCTTCAGGGACTCATCGCCTCGCGGAAGGTCACCTACATCGAGGGCGAGGGCCGGCTCTCCTCGCCGACCTCGGTCGACGTGGACGGCCGCCGTGTCGAGGGCCGCCACGTGCTGCTCGCGACGGGCTCCGTCCCGAAGTCGGTGCCGGGCCTGGACATCGACGGCGACCGCATCATCTCCTCGGACCACGCGCTGAAGCTGAACCGCGTGCCGAAGTCGGCGATCATCCTGGGCGGCGGCGTCATCGGCGTCGAGTTCGCCTCGGCGTGGAAGTCGTTCGGCACCGAGATCACCGTGATCGAGGGCCTGAAGCACCTGGTCCCGGCCGAGGACGAGAACAGCTCGAAGCTGCTGGAGCGGGCGTTCCGCAAGCGGGGCATCAAGTTCAACCTCGGCACCTTCTTCGACAAGGCCGAGTACACCCAGGACGGCGTGCGGGTCACCCTCGCCGACGGCAAGACCTTCGAGGCGGAGGTCCTGCTGGTCGCCATCGGCCGCGGCCCGGTCTCGCAGGGTCTGGGCTACGAGGAGGCCGGCGTCGCCATGGACCGCGGCTACGTCCTGGTCGACGAGTACATGCGCACCAACGTCGAGACCGTCTCGGCCGTCGGTGACCTGGTCCCCACCCTCCAGCTCGCGCACGTCGGCTTCGCCGAGGGCATCCTGGTGGCGGAGCGGCTCGCGGGCGAGCGGCCCGTGCCGATCGACTACGACGGTGTGCCGCGCGTGACGTACTGCCACCCCGAGGTCGCCTCCGTGGGCATCTCCGAGGCCAAGGCCAAGGAGATCTACGGCGCGGACAAGGTCGTCGCCCTCAAGTACAACCTCGCGGGCAACGGCAAGAGCAAGATCCTGAAGACCGCGGGCGAGATCAAGCTCGTCCAGGTCAAGGACGGTGCCGTGGTCGGCGTCCACATGGTCGGCGACCGCATGGGCGAGCAGGTCGGCGAGGCCCAGCTCATCTACAACTGGGAGGCGCTCCCCGCCGAGGTCGCCCAGCTCATCCACGCCCACCCGACGCAGAACGAGGCGCTCGGCGAAGCGCACCTGGCCCTCGCGGGCAAGCCGCTGCACTCGCACGACTGACCGTGCCCGGGCGCGAGACGACCACAGACTTCCGCACATTCGTAAGGAGCACCTGAAACCATGGCGGTTTCCGTAACCCTTCCGGCGCTCGGCGAGAGCGTCACCGAGGGCACTGTCACCCGCTGGCTCAAGGCCGAGGGCGAGCGCGTCGAGGTCGACGAGCCGCTGCTGGAGGTCTCGACCGACAAGGTCGACACCGAGATCCCCTCGCCCTCCGCCGGCGTCCTCTCCTCCATCAAGGTCGCCGAGGACGAGACGGTCGAGGTCGGCGCCGAGCTGGCCGTCATCGACGACGGCTCCGGTGACACCGAGGCCGGCCAGGAGCCCGCTCCGGCCCAGCAGGAGGCGCCGGCTCCCGAGCCGCAGGAGCCGGCCGCTGCCGCTCCCTCCACCGAGTCCGAGGCCCCGGCCCCCGCCCCCACCGCCGACTCCGCCCAGGGCGGCGGCTCGGCCGAGGGCACCGACGTGACCCTGCCGGCGCTCGGCGAGTCCGTCACCGAGGGCACCGTCACCCGCTGGCTCAAGGAGGTCGGCGACTCCGTCGAGGTCGACGAGCCGCTGCTGGAGGTCTCGACCGACAAGGTCGACACCGAGATCCCCGCCCCCGTCGCCGGTGTCCTCCTGGAGATCACCGTCGGTGAGGACGAGACCGCCGAGGTCGGCGCCAAGCTCGCCGTCATCGGCGCTCCCGGCGCCTCCGCCCCGGCCGCCCCGAAGGCCGAGGAGAAGCCCGCCGAGGCCCCCGCCCCGGCCGCCGAGGAGAAGCCGGCTCCGGCGCAGCCCGCGGCCCCGGCCGCGCCCACCGAGGCGCCGGCCGAGACCGAGAAGCCCGCCCCCGCCCCGGCGAAGCCCGCCCCGGCTCCGGCCCAGCCCGCCGCCTCCGCTCCCGTCCCGGCCTCCGGTGGCGAGGGCGCGTACGTGACGCCGCTGGTGCGCAAGCTGGCCTCGGAGAACAACGTCGACCTGGGCTCGGTCAAGGGCACCGGCGTCGGCGGCCGTATCCGCAAGCAGGACGTGCTCGCCGCCGCGGAGGCCGCCAAGGCTCCCGCCCCGGCCGCCGCCCCCGCCGCTCCGGCCGCCGCCAAGGCGCCGAAGCTGGAGGCGTCCCCGCTGCGCGGCCAGACGGTCAAGATGACCCGCATGCGCAAGGTCATCGGCGACAACATGATGAAGGCCCTGCACTCGCAGGCGCAGCTCACCACGGTGGTCGAGGTCGACATCACCCGCCTGATGAAGCTGCGCGGCCAGGCCAAGGACGCCTTCGCCGCCCGTGAGGGCGTCAAGCTGTCCCCGATGCCGTTCTTCGTCAAGGCCGCCGCCCAGGCGCTGAAGGCCCACCCGGTCGTCAACGCCCGGATCAACGACGACGAAGGCACCATCACGTACTTCGACTCGGAGAACATCGGCATCGCCGTGGACGCCGAGAAGGGTCTGATGACGCCGGTCATCAAGGGTGCGGGCGACCTGAACATCGCCGGTATCGCGAAGAAGACCGCCGAGCTGGCCGGCAAGGCCCGCTCCGGCGGCCTGACCCCGGACGACATGTCCGGTGCCACCTTCACGATCAGCAACACCGGCTCGCGCGGTGCCCTGTTCGACACGGTCATCGTGCCGCCGAACCAGGCCGCCATCCTGGGCATCGGTGCCACCGTCAAGCGCCCCGTGGTCATCGACCACCCGGAGCTGGGCGAGACCATCGCGGTGCGCAACATGACGTACCTGTCGCTCTCCTACGACCACCGTCTGGTGGACGGCGCCGACGCCGCCCGCTACCTGACCTCGGTCAAGGCGATCCTGGAGGCCGGCGAGTTCGAGGTCGACCTGGGTCTGTGACCCCCGGGACCCCTGCGGTCCCATCAGGTGGACAACGGGTGTAAGGCTCGTCTCACCTGCGCGTACGCCCCCGTCCGGAGCCTTCCGGGCGGGGGCGCCGCCGTATTGTCATAGGGTCAACGCCCCTTGGGGCCGTGTCCGCGAGGGGACTCGTGCGCGACACCGTCCCCCGGGGACGGCACACCTTGCCGAAGGAGTCCCCCCATGACCGCACCCGTCGTCCACAGCTTGCGCGAGCAGATCCGCGAGCACATCGTCGACGGGATCGTCAGTGGCCGCTGGAAGCCCGGCGAGCGCATCGTGGAACGCCGTATCGCGGTCGAGCTGGAGGTCAGCCAGACGCCGGTACGCGAGGCGCTGCGCGAGCTGGAGACGCTGCGGCTCATCGAGTCGGCGCCGAACAAAGGCGTCCGGGTCCGCGACCTGACCGCCGCCGACCTGGAGGAGATCTACCCGGTGCGGGCGGGCCTGGAGCAGATCGCGGCGGAGCTGGCGGCGCCCCGGCTGGCGGCGGACGTCTCGGTGCTGGAGCCCTCGGTGGCGGCGCTGTACGAGGCGGACCGGCTGGCCGACGGGGAGAGCCAGGTGCGGCACACCGTCGCCTTCCACCGGGAACTGGTGCGGGCGGCGGGCAACAGCGTGCTGCTGCACACCTGGGAGGGGCTGGGCATCGAGGTCTTCACCGCCCTCTCCATCCGCTGGCTCGGCACCCACCAGCAGGCGTACGCCGAGGAGCACCAGGCACTGGTGGACGCGTTCCGCGCGCAGGACCCGGACATCGGGCATCTGGTGAAGTCGCACGTCCTGGGCTGCGCGCCCCGGGCCTGATCCGCCCCCTTCGAAAAGCAGCTCCCCGACGAGAACGGCCCCCTCCCGCGGGGCCGTTCTCGCGTTCGGCACCCGCTCGCCGGGGGCTCCCCCGCCCGTTCGCGCTGGAGCGGCGCCCGGAGCCGGCCGCGCGCCCCCATTCCGGCCCCCACCTGCGAAAACAAGGCACGCGGTGCCTTGAACATGGGCACTCGATGCCAATTTCTTGGTTCTGAGAAGTTTTTCCCTTCAACCCTTTGATCGATCATCGATCAGCGGATTACAGTTCCCTCGGACTCCCACCCGGAATCCACTCGCCCTGTCCTGCCAAAGACCTTGGGCACCCCCACCCAACCCCTTACCGACAAGGGACCCTCCTGCCCCCGCGGGAGCGCCCTTCGACTCCGGAAGGCGGCGACATGACCGACCCCCGCACCCTCCAGCCGAGCGAGCTCGACCAGCTCCCGGACCGCGACCCGCAGGAGACCACCGAGTGGCTGGACTCCCTGAAGGCGGTCACCGACGCCGCCGGACCGCACCGCGCCGCGTACCTGATGCGGCGCACCCTGGAGGGCGCCGAGGGCGCGGGCGTCTCGCTGCCCAAGCTCCTGGAGACGGACTACGTCAACACCATCCCCACCTCGGCCGAGCCGGAGTTCGCTCCCGGCACGGACGAGACGATGGAGCGCCGCATCGCCGCCTGGAACCGGTGGAACGCGGCCGCGATGGTCACCCGCGGCTCGAAGTACGGCGTCGGCGGCCACATCGCCACCTTCGCCTCCGCCGCCTGGCTCTACGAGACCGGGTTCAACCACTTCTTCCGCGGCAAGGAGGGTGACGGCTCCGGCGACCAGCTCTACATCCAGGGCCACGCCTCCCCCGGCATCTACGCCCGCGCCTTCCTCGACGGCCGGATCGGAGAGGACCAGCTCGACCACTTCCGGCGCGAGTCCGGCGGCAACGGCCTCCCCTCGTACCCGCACCCGCGCCGTCTGCCGTGGCTCTGGGAGTTCCCGACCGTCTCGATGGGGCTCGGCCCGCTCTCCGCGATCTACCAGGCGCGATTCAACCGCTACCTGACCAGCCGCGGCATCAAGGACGTCTCCGACTCCCACGTGTGGGCCTTCCTCGGTGACGGCGAGATGGACGAGCCCGAGTCGACGGCGGCCCTGGGGCTCGCCTCCCGCGAGGGCCTGGACAACCTCACCTTCGTCATCAACTGCAACCTGCAGCGCCTCGACGGCCCGGTCCGCGCCAACTTCAAGATCGTCCAGGAGCTGGAGGCCCAGTTCCGCGGCGCCGGCTGGAACGTCGTGAAGTCGCTGTGGGGCTCCGCCTGGGACGAGCTGTTCCAGCTCGACGTCACCGGCGCGCTCGTCCGCCGCCTGCGCGAGGTGCCGGACGCCCAGTTCCAGACGTACCAGACGCGGGACGCGGCCTACATCCGCGAGCACTTCTTCGGCGCCGAGCCGGCCCTCGTCGAGCTGGCCAAGCTGATCAGCGACGACAAGATCAGCGAGTGTTTCCACCGCTCGCGCGGCGGCCACGAGCCCCGCAAGGTCTACGCGGCGTACCGCGCGGCCCTCGCCCACAAGGGCGCGCCGACGGTGATCCTCGCCCAGACCGTCAAGGGCTTCACCCTCGGCAAGGGCTTCGAGTCCAAGAACGCCAACCACCAGATGAAGAAGCTGACGGTGGACGAGTTCAAGGACATGCGGGACCTGCTGGAGCTGCCGATCCCGGACAGCGCCTTCGCCGACGGCCAGGTGCCCTACGGCCACCCGGGCGCCGACTCCCCCGAGGTCCGCTACCTCACCGAGCGCCGCGCCGCCCTCGGCGGCCCCGCCCCGGCCCGCCGCACGCAGCCGGTCGCGCCGCTGCCCGCCCCGGCCGACAAGGCGTTCGCCGCCTTCGACAAGGGCTCCGGCTCGCAGTCGGTCGCCACCACCATGGCCTTCGTCCGCCTCGTCAAGGACCTGGTCCGCGACAAGGAGACCGGCAAGCGCTGGGTGCCGATCGTCCCCGACGAGGCGCGCACCTTCGGCATGGAGTCGCTCTTCCCCTCCCTCGGCATCTACTCGCCGAAGGGCCAGACGTACGAGCCGGTCGACCGCGACCAGCTCATGTACTACAAGGAAGCCGTCAACGGCCAGATCCTCAACGAGGGCATCACCGAGGCCGGCTCGATGGCCGACTTCATCGCCGCCGCCTCCGCGTACTCCACGCACGGCGAGCCGATGATCCCCTTCTACATCTTCTACTCGATGTTCGGCTGGCAGCGGACCGCCGACCAGATGTGGCAGCTCGCCGACCAGCTCGGCCGCGGCTTCCTCGTCGGTGCCACCGCCGGACGCACCACCCTGACCGGTGAGGGGCTCCAGCACGCCGACGGCCACTCGCCGGTGATCGCCGCGACCAACCCGGCCGCGCTCAGCTACGACCCGGCCTTCGCCTACGAGGTCGCCGCGATCGTCAAGGAGGGGCTGCGCCGCATGTACGGCGAGGCCACCCCCGAGGAGGACCGCGACGTCTTCTACTACCTCACGGTCTACAACGAGCCGATGCCGCAGCCGGCCAAGCCCGCCGGTGTCGACGAGGGCATCCTGCGCGGCCTGTACCGCTTCAACACGGCCGAGTCGGCCGGCGTCGAGGTGGCCGCCGCAGGCGCCCCGCGCATCCAGCTGCTCGGCTCCGGCACCGCCATCCACTGGGCGCTCCAGGCCCAGAAGATGCTGGCCGAGGAGTGGGGCGTGGCCGCCGACGTGTGGTCCGCGACCTCCTTCACGGAGCTGCGCCGCGACGCCCTGGAGGCCGACGAGGCCCTGCTCCGCGGCGAGCAGCGGGAGCCGTACGTCCGCCAGGTGCTGGCCGACGCCGAGGGCCCGGTCCTCGCGGTCACCGACTACATGCGCCAGGTACCGGACCAGATCGCGCAGTGGGTCGAGCAGGACTGGTCCTCGCTGGGCGCGGACGGCTTCGGCCTCTCCGACACCCGTGAGGGTGCCCGCCGCCACTTCGGCGTCGACGCCGAGTCGGTCGTGGTCGCCGCGCTGGCCCAGCTGGCCCGCCGCGGCGAGGTCCCGGCCCGCTCGGTCAAGGAGGCCCGCGAGCGGTACGGTCTCTGACCTGCGTGAACACTGAGGGGCGGGGCTCCGGGATCTCCCGGGGTGCCGCCCTTCGGCGTGCTCGGCCGCTCGCGTAGATCCTTTTGCCGGTCGGCGCGGCGCGTGCGTGAATGAACCTCTGACCACGCCACGGCACCCGGACCGTACGGGGGTTCACCCATGAAGACCTGGAACGTCCCGTCGGCCCCGTGCTGGGCCGACCTCTCCGCGGCGGACCCCCGGGCCGCCGCCGGTTTCTACGCGCGGCTCTTCGGCTGGGAGCTGGGCGAGGTGCCCGGCCTCGACGGCTACCGGGCCTTCCTCAGCGAGGGCGCGCCCGTCGGCGGGCTCGGGCCGCGCCGCCCCGGGCGCCGCCCCTCCGTCTGGCGCCCGTACTTCGTGGCCGGCCCGGACGGCACCGGCGAGAGCCCGGCCGAACGGGTGGCCCTGGCCCGGGGGAAGGTGCTGGGCGAGCCGGTCGAGGTGCCCGGCGTCTGCCGCGCGACGCTCTGCGCGGACAGCTCCGGCGCGGTCTTCGGGCTGTGGGAGCCGGACGGGCACCAGGGGTTCGGCCGGGTCAACGCCCCCGGCTCCCCCGCCTGGCTCGACCTGGCCACCACCGACCCGGACGGTTCGCGCGGCTTCTACACCGAGGTCTTCGGCTGGCAGGCCCGCCGGGCGGCGCCGGGCGCGGGCTTCCCGTACACCGAGTGGAGCCTCGGCGGTCAGCCGTTCGGCGGCATGACGCCGATCACGGAGGCGTTCCCGGCGGGGACGGTGCCGCGCTGGCTGGTCTACGTCGCGGTCCGCGACTGCGACGCGGCCGCCGCACGGGGGGCCAGGCTCGGCGCCAACGTGCTGCTCCCCCCGACCACCATCGAGCCGGGCCGCTTCAGCGTGCTGGCCGATCCGCAGGGCGCGATGTTCGCGGTGATCGCGCTGGCCCGGGAGGAGTCCGGCGAGGGGCGCCCGGCGACGGGCGGGGAGCGGGCGGCGGCCATCATGGGCTGATGCGTGCCGCCCGTCTGATCCGTATGGTCCTGCTGCTCCAGTCCCGCCCCCGGATGACCGCCGCCGAGCTGGCCGGGGAGCTGGAGGTGAGCGAGCGGACGGTCGCGCGGGACGCGGAGGCGCTCTCCGAGGCGGGCATCCCGGTCTACGCGGAGCGGGGGCGGGCGGGGGGGTACGCGCTGGTCGGCGGGTACCGGACGGGACTGACCGGGCTGGCGCCCGAGGAGGCGCAGGCGCTGTTCCTGTCCGGGGTGCCGGGGGCGCTGCGGGAGATGGGGCTCGGCGAGGCGGCGTCGGCCGCGCGGCTGAAGGTGTCGGCGGCGCTGGCCCCGCCGGTGCGGGAGGCGTCGCGGGCGGTGGGCGGGCGGTTCCATCTCGACGCGCCGGCCTGGTACACCCGCCCCGAGGCGCCGGAGCTGCTGGCCCCGCTGGCCGAGGCGGTCTGGGACGACCGGCGGGTGGCGGCCACGTACCGGCGCGGGGACCGTGAGGTGAGCCGGGAGCTGGAGCCGTACGGCCTGGTCCTGAAGGCGGGTGTCTGGTACCTGTGCGCGCGGGCCGACGGGGCGGGGCAGGCGCGGGTCTACCGGGTGGACCGGTTCACCGGGGTGCGCGAGGCGGGGACGCGGTTCGCGCGGGACACCGGGTTCGACCTGGCGGAGTTCTGGCGGGCGCGGGCCGAGGAGTTCGCCCTCTCACTGCTGCGGGAGGAGATCCGCCTGCGGCTCAGCCCGGCCGGGGCCAGGAAGCTGCCCCGGGTGACCGATCCGCGCGCGGCCCGGGAGGCGCTGGAGGCCGCCGGGTGGCGGGAGGACACGGCCGGCTGGGTGGAGGACGTGGTGCTGCCGGTGGAGTCGCTGGAGGTGGCGTTCGACCAGCTGCTGGGGCTCGGCCCGGAGGCGGAGGTGGTGGCCCCGCCCGCGCTGCGGGAGCGCCTCGGGGAGGCGGCGCGGCGGATGGCGGGGCTGTACGGGTAGCGCGGCTGCCGCCGGCTCAGCGGTAGCTCTCCGGGTCGGCCTCCTTGCCGCCGAAGACGACCTCCTCGAAGTAGCGCCAGCCGTCGGGCGAGGAGCCGTCGGTGTCGGTGAAGCCGTACTCCTTGGCGAGGGTGCCGCTGGTGACCGACTGCCCGTTCCAGCGGGCGCGGTCGGGGTCGGCGGCGAGGGCGGTGACGCCCCGGGCGACGTAGGCGGGTGACTCGGCGACGGCGAAGTGGGGCTGTTCGGTGAGGGCGTCGCGCCAGTTCTCCTCGGTCACGCCGAAGCCGTCGAGCATCTGCTCGGAGCGGAGGAAGCCCGGGGTGACGCAGACGGCGGTGGAGCCGTGCGGTTCCAGGTCGCGGGCGAGGCCGAGGGCCATACGGATGGGGGCGTACTTGGCGAGGTCGAAGAAGACGTTCTCGCGGAAGCGCCGGTTGGTCTCGGCGCTTCCGTCGGTGACCTCGACGTGCAGGCCGCCGGGGTGGCGGATGAGGAGGGGCAGCAGCAGGGAGGCGGTGATGAGGTGGGAGCGGACCCCGAGGTCCAGCATCCGCAGCCCTTCGTCGAGCGGGGTGTCCCACAGGGCGCGGCCGAAGGGGATGAGGTGTTCGCCGCCCCAGGTGTTGTTGACCAGGATGTCGAGCCGCCCGTGGTCCTCCTCGATCCGCGCGGCGAGCCGGCGGACCTGCTCGGGGTCGAGGTGGTCGGTGGGGACGGCGATGCCCTCGCCGCCGGCCTCGGTGACCAGGGCGGCGGTCTCCTCGACGGTCTCGGTGGCGCGGCCGACCTCGGAGACCTTGTCGCGGGTGGTGCGCCCGGTGACGTAGACGGTGGCCCCGGCGGAGCCGAGTTCCACGGCGAAGGCGCGGCCGGCGCCCCGGGTGGCTCCGGCGACGAGGGCGACGCGGCCGGCTAGGGGGTGCCCGACAAATCCTGTGCGGTGTCCGCGGTGTTCGGTGCGTGCTCTCGGCGTGCCGGACGAAGGTCCTCGGTTGGGGCCTCCCCTGCTCGAACGAAGCTGAGAGCTTGGGGAAGGAGCTACTTGGGCCTTTGGCTGGTGCGGCGAGAGTGCGTGCCGGGCGCCGTGGGCACCGTGCGGGATTTGTCGGGCACCCGCTGGGGCGGTGGGCGAGGCGGCGGGGACGGATGCGGAGTGGGTCATGGGTCCGACCCTGGCACGCAAAGGCGACACCTTCCGTCGGGTTTTCGCCCGTACGGCGGTGCGTCGCGCCTCTGTTCACCACGGGCGGGGGAACCGCGCCGTCCGGACGTGCGGCGACGGGCGCCAGGAACGATGCTGGAGCCGTGATGGACGAGACGGAGTTCTGGGAGATCATCGACACGACGCGGGAGCGCGCCGGCGGCGATCCGCAGGCCCACGCGGAGCTGCTGGTGGAACGGCTGCTCGACGCGGACCCGGAGGCCGTCCTGGACTTCGCGCGGCACTTCGAGGCCCGCTACAACCGCGCCTACACCTGGGAGCTGTGGGGCGCGGCCTGGGTGCTGCTGGACGGCGCGAGCGACGACGCCTTCGACTACTTCCGGTGCTGGCTGATCGGCCAGGGCCGGGAGGTCTTCGAGGGCGCCCTGCACGAGCCGGACGACCTGGCGGACCTGCTGGGCCCCTTCGACGACGAGATCGACGGGGACGGCGAGGAGCTGGGGTACGCGGCCGACGAGGCGTACGAGCAGCTGACCGGCGCCGACACCCCGGACCTGGGGATCGCGCCGGCGCCGGTCGATCCCTCGGGCACGCCGATCGATCTGGAGGACGACGACGCGCTGGCGGTCCGCTTCCCCCGCCTCTGGGACCGCTTCACGGCGTGAGGGGGCGCTGCCCCAAGGCCCGCGGCGGGCGTCACCCCTCGCCGCGGGCCTCTTTGTTCGTGCCCTCCCGGGTGTCCAGCACCTCGCCGGTGACGGTGCCCGTGTCGGGCTCCTCGCCCTCGGGGTCGGGGGCGAAGACCAGCAGGGCCACGTCGTCGTCGATGGTGCGGGCGTAGGCGACGAGGTCGCGCCAGATGGCGGCGATCAGTTCGGCGGGGTCCTCGGCGGCGAGCTGGGCGGCCCGGTCGACCAGCGGGTAGAAGGCGTCGGCGTCGTTGCGTGCCTCGGTGACGCCGTCGGTGACGGCGAGGACGCGGTCGCCCGGCTGGAGGGGGACCCCGCGCTCGACGGGCCGGGCGACGCCGGCGATGCCGAGGCCGAGCGGGGGCGAGGGCTGCACCTCGATCTCGTGGGCGGTGGTGCCGCGCAGCAGGACCGGCGCGGGGTGGCCGCAGGAGACCACGCGGACCTCGGCGGAGTGCGGGCGGAACTCCAGCAGCAGGGCGGTGGCGAAGAGTTCGCCGGAGGTCGGGTCGGAGCGCTGTCCCGCGGGCGGCTCGCCCACGACGCTGTCGGGGTCGCCCTCGGGGACCCGGGCGACGGTGATGGCCCCGGCCGCCGCGTCCTCGGCGTCCACCACCAGCCGGCGGTCGAGCCGGGCCGCCACCCCGGCCAGGTCCTCCTCGTCGAGGACGGCCTCGCGGAAGGCGCCGAGGATCGAGGTGACGGTGCCGACGGCGGCGATGCCGTGGCCCTGCACGTCGCCGACGAGGGCGCGGACGCCGTAGGGGCCGCGCCGTACGTCGAAGAGGTCGCCGCCGACCAGCGTGCCGCGCTGCGCCGGGCGGTACAGGCCCGCGCAGCGCACCCCGTCGACGCGGGGTGGCAGCGGGGGCAGAACGGCGAGCTGGGCGGCCTCGGCGACGGTGCGGATGGTGGTGAGCTGGGCGGCGCGGCGTTGGCGCATCCAGGAGATGGCGATGCTGAGCACCGCCACGAAGGTGACGACGACGAGGTCGGCCTGGCCGGGCCGGTCCAGGTTGACCTCGGAGATGTTGAGCAGCACCAGCACGGCGGTGGAGAAGAGGGTGGTGCCCAGCGGCCCGTAGCCGAGGGTGGCGAGTGGCGGGATGGCGCCGAGCAGGAAGCCGAGGTCGACCGGCCGTTCCACCAGGATCTGGAGCAGCGGGATGAGGACCAGCAGCCCCACCGGCAGCCACCGCAGCCAGGCGGGCGCGGGGGCACCGCTCATCCAGCGGGGTTCGTCACCCCGTCGGCTCCACACGGCGCTCCTCGCCACTCCGGCACTCCCCGGCTCCGGCCCATCGGGCCAGACGGCCCGGCCTCCAGCGTTCTACGCGGAGGGCCGGGCCGCAAACGGCGGGCGTGCCGGGGTGGTGTCTCAGGCCACCGCGTGGGTGACGTCGGGAGCGGGCGGCAGGAGGCCGAAGTCGGTGAGGATCTCGCGGGCGGCCCGGTGGGCGGAGGTCAGGGCGCCGTGCACCGAACTGGTGTCGCGGTGGTCGCCGCAGACGTAGAGGCCGTCCAGGACGCGGACGGGCCGGCGGGCGTCGTGCGGCGGGGTCATCGCGGGGACCGCCTCGGGGTCGTGGTGGGCGGCGAGCAGTTCCCAGCCGGCGGTGGAGGTGCCGTACATGCGGGCGAGCTGGGCGCGGACCTCCGCGTCGAGGCCGTCCGGGGGCGCGTCCAGCACGGTCGAGGAGATCAGCGCGCGCCCGCGCGGGGCGCGCGAGGGGTCGACCTCGCTGAGCGCCGCCGACCAGGCGACGGGCCCGCTCCGGTCGGCGTCCAGGACGAGGGCGCTGCCGGTGGACGGCGGGGCGGGCGCGGCGTGGTGGAGCACGGTGACCGCGTGGAAGCGGGGCACCCGCAGCCCGGGGAGGAGTTCGGCGGCGGCGCGGGCGCCGGTGGCGAGCAGCAGGGCGCGGCAGCCGAAGGTGCCGTGCTCCTTGGTGGTGACGGAGTCGATGGAGGCGGCGGTGACGTGCACGCCGGTGCGGACGGTGCCGGCCGGCAGGGCGTCGGCGAGGTACTGGGGCAGCGCGGCGGCGCCGCCGGCGGGCACACCGAGGCTGCCGCGGGCGTAGCCGCGCAGGGTGAGGTCGGCGATCCGGCTGGAGGTGGTCAGCTCCGGGTCGCCGAGGAGGGCGGTGAGCAGGGGCCGTACGAAGCCGTCGACGGTACGGGCGGAGAGGCCGCGCAGGGCGAGGGCCTCGGCGGCGGTGCGCTCGGGCCGCGCGGCGAGGCGCTCCTCGGAGGTGGCGGCGAGGCGGGCGAGGGCGGAGCCGAGCCGGGCGCCGTCGACGGCGGTGGTGACCCGGGGCCGTTCGGAGCCGCCCTGCCGCGGCACCCGCCGGGGGGCGCTCGCCCGGGCGCGCGCGGCACTGAGTGCGCCCCTCGCACTCCCGGGTTCGCCGGTGCGGGTCCGCCGTCCCTGGCTGTGGACCAGCACGCCGGGGGCGAACTCGCACATCTCCAGGCCGTCGAGGAGCGGGGCCGCCGCCTCGGGCCAGGTGGTGAGGAGCGGCTGCCCGAACCGGTCCAGCCGGTAGCCGTCCAGGGTTTCGGTGGCCATCCTGCCGCCCACCCGTGTGGCGGCCTCCAGCACCGTGACGCCGACTCCGGCGCTGGTCAGCGCATGAGCCGCGGCGAGTCCCGCGACCCCCGCGCCCACGATCACGACGTCCGCTTCCTGTCCGGGCTCACTCACGTGCCCTCCCCGAGATTGGGCGATCCGTGGGGGGCTCATGCCCCCGGCGCGCGTGGGGGATTCCCGCGTGCGAGGTTCGAGCGTAGAAGCGGTCCGGGGACGCGGGCAGAGGCGCACAAGGCGAGCACGGTCGTACGCCGGTCGCACACCGCGCGCCATGAGCGCCCCCGGGTGGGGGCGAGGGCACGCCCTGCGGTCAGCGGAGGGCGGCCCTCAGCGTGTCGTCGATCCCCGGGTACCGGAAGTCGAACCCGGACTCCAGCAGCCGGGCCGGGACCACGCGCTGGCTGCCGAGCACGTCGCCGGCGAGTTCGCCGAGGACCACTTTCAGCACGGCGGCCGGGACGGGGAAGGGCGTGGGGCGGCGCAGCACCCGGCCCATGGCGGCCGTCACCTCGCGGTTGGTGAGCGGGCGGGGCGCGGTGAGGTTGACCGGGCCGGTCAGTTCCTCGGTGTCGATGAGGTGGCGCAGGGCCGCGACGTGGTCCTGGAGCGCGATGTAGCTCCAGTACTGGCGGCCGTCGCCGACCCGGCCGCCGAGCCCGGCCCGGAAGAGCGGGAAGAGCTTGGCCCAGGCGCCGCCCTTCGCCGAGACCACCAGCCCGGTGCGGGGGAAGACGGTGCGCACCCCGGCCTCCTCGGCCGCGGCGGCCGCCTCCTCCCACTCCACGCAGACGGTGGGCAGGAAGCCGTACCCGGGCGGGGCGCTCTCGTCGACGGCCCGGTCGCCGGTGTCGCCGTAGAAGCCGATGGCGCTGGCGTTGACGAAGACGTCGGGCGGGGTGTCCAGGGAGGCGATCGCCTCGGCGAGGGTGGCGGTGCCCCAGACGCGGCTGTCGCGGATCTCGCGCTTGTAGGAGTCGGTCCAGCGGTGGTCGGCGATGCCGGCGCCCGCGAGGTTGACCACGGCCGAGCAGCCGACGAGCCCCGCCGTCTCGACCCGGCCCTCCTTCGGGTCCCACTGGACCTCGTCGGCGTCCCGGGCGGGGCGGCGGACCAGCCGCACCACCTCGTGGCCGTCCGTCCGCAGGGAGTGGGTGAGCGCTGTTCCGATGAGGCCGGAGGAGCCGGCGACCGCGATCCGCATACGGCTCATCATGACCACCCCGACCGCCCGCCACACCGGTGACATGGCAGAGTGCCGCCATGCGGCCACTCATACGCCCCGCCAGGTCCGAGGACGGTGCGGCGCTCGCCCGGATCGACTTCGCCACCTGGTCCCCTCTGCACGCCGTCACCGAGCGGCCCAACGCGCCCGCGGACCCCTTCTTCGACGGCCACCGCGACCCGCGCGAGCACCTGGTCGCCGAGGAGGCCGGCGAACTCCTCGGCTACGCCGTCGTCCGCTGCCCCGTCCCCCTGCCTGCCTTCGCCCACGTCCGCCAGATCCAGGGGCTCGCGGTCCGCGAGGAGGCACGCGGCCGAGGCGTCGCCCGCGCCCTGCTCCGCGCCTGCGTCGCCGAGGCCCGCGCCCAGGGAGCCCGCCGCCTGACCCTGCGCGTCCTCGGCCACAACGCCCCCGCCCGCGCCCTCTACGCCTCCGAGGGCTTCCGCATCGAGGGCGTGCTGCCCGGCGAGGTCCTCGTCGCCGGAACGTACGTGGACGACGTGCTGATGGGGATGGCGCTCTGAGGCCGGCCGGGCGGGGGACGGTGCTCCCCCGCCCGGCCGCCGCTCAGTGCAGCGCCGCCACCCGGTCCCGGTAGCCGCGCACCGCCGCCGCGTCCCGGTAGGGCTCCAGGCGGCGTTCGAAGTCGCGGACGTACTCGACGGCGCGGGCCGAGCGCATCTCCGCCGCGTGCTGCGCCGCCTCCGCGCCGAGGGCGCACGCCTGGTCCAGCTCACCGAGGCCCAGGCGGGCCGAGGCGAGGACGACGCGGCAGAAGAGGCGGCTGCGGGCGTACCCGTGCGGGCGGAGCTGGAGCGAGCGCTCCGCGTGCTGGGCGCTGTGCCGGTACTGCTGGAGATCGCGGTAGCAGTGCGCGAACTCGTCGGCGAGCTGTGCCTCGTCGAAGAACTGCGCCCAGTGCGGCACGTCGTCCCCCGGCCGCGCCGCCTCCAGCGCCCGCTCGGCCCGCCCCAGCGAGGTCTGGCAGGCCCTGCCCTCCCCGAGCACCCCGTGGCCACGCGCCTCGACGGCGTGCAGCAGCGCCTGCACCACCGGCGGCGCCGTCGTCCCGACGCCCTGCTGGGCGACCCGGGCCAGCTGCACCGCCTCCCGCCCGTGGTGCAGGTAGACCGCCTGCCGGCTCATGGTGATCAGCACGTAACTGCCGTACGCCCGGTCACCCGCCGCCTGCGAGAGCCGCAGCGCCTGCACGAAGTACCGCTGGGCCAGCCCGTGCGCCCCGATGTCGTACGAGGTCCAGCCGGCCAGCCGGGTCAGGTCGGCGGCGGCGGCGAAGAGGCGGCGGCCCGTGGCCTCGCCGTACCGGCCACGGAGCATCGGCTCGGCCTCGTGCTCCAGGTAGCGGACGAGGGCCTGGCGGGCGTGGCCGCCGCCGTAGGCGTGGTCCAGGGAACGGAAGAGGTCGGCGACCGAGCGGAGCGCCGCCACGTCGCCGGCCGAGACGCGCTGGCCCGGGCCGCGTTCGGTCTGGTGCCGGGGGCGCGGAGCGACGGTGACCGCCCGGGGCCCGGCCTGCACGGGCCGGCCCTGCGCGGGGATGCGCACGGTGGCCGGGACCGGGGTGGGGTCGCCGCGGCCGACCCGGTCGTCGGCCCGGCCGATCAGCCAGTCGCGGCTGGGGACGACCAGCCCCGCCGGGGTGAAGGCGATCTTGCGCAGTTCGGTGTGGCTGCCGGAGTCCTTGCGCCACAGGCCGCTGACGATGTCGACGGCCTCCTCGGGGGTGGCCGCGAACTCCAGCCCGGCGTAGACCGGCGCGCACGCGTCGAGGCCGAGGTCCTGGGCGGTCAGCCGCCGCCCCAGCCGCCGGGTGAAGACCTCGGCGATCAGGGCCGGGGTGGTCCCTCTGGGCTGCTGTCCGCGCAGCCAGCGGGTCACCGAGGTCTTGTCGTATCTGAGGTCGAGCCCGTGTTCGAGACCGAGCTGGTCGACGCGGCGGGCCAGCCCCGCATGGGAGAACCCGGCCTCCGCGATGAGCGCGGCTAGCTGGCGGTTGGGGGTGCGCTGAGGGGGTCGGTCCGTCATCTGCTGTGCGGTCTCCTGCCTTCCGGGCCCGTGGAGCAGCCCTCATGGAACGGCGTGAATGTAACGGCCCGCGCGGCCCGGGCAGTGAGGTGCGCCACACATTCATCCGATCGTGTGAGTATCGGGCGGACGCCTGACTTCCGGCGGCGGGTCGTACAGTGGCCCGAAGGCGCGAGGGCGCCGTCGAACGAGGAGGTGCGGGCCGTGGGTGACGTGCAGTTCGTCCGGCTGGGATTCGGTGCGGACGCGGTGGAGTACCAGCAGGCGTGGGACGAGCAGCGCCGGGTGCACGCGGCCCGGTTCGCCGACGAGATCCCGGACACCTGCCTGCTCCTGGAGCACCCGCCCGTCTACACCGCCGGGCGGCGCACCGAGGAGAGCGAGCGTCCGCTCGACGGCACCCCCGTCATCGACGTGGACCGCGGCGGCAAGATCACCTGGCACGGCCCGGGCCAGCTCGTCGGCTACCCGATCCTCAAGCTCCCCCGCCCGGTCGACGTGGTCGCCCACGTCCGCCGCCTGGAGGAGGCCCTGATCCGCGCCTGCGCCGAACTGGGCCTGGCCACCACCCGCGTCGAGGGCCGCAGCGGCGTCTGGGTGCTGGGCGCCCCGAAGGAGGAGCGCGCCGCGCTCGGCGGGCTCTCCCTCGACCTCGACCCGCGCCTCGGCGGCGACGACGAGTTCGACCCGCGCCTGGCCGGTCCGGAGTACGCCCCCTCCAACGCGGGCCAGCGCCACGAGGACCGCAAGCTCGCCGCGATCGGCATCCGGGTCGCCAAGGGCGTCACCATGCACGGCTTCTCGCTCAACGTGAACCCGGACAACACCTGGTTCGACCGGATCGTCCCCTGCGGCATCCGGGACGCGGGCGTCGCCTCGCTCACCCAGGAGCTGGGCCGAGAGGTCGCCATCGCCGAGGTCCTCCCGGTCGTCGAGCGGCATCTCGCCGAGGTGCTGGGCGAGGCTCTGCCGCTCCCCCGCGAGCGCGAGGCGGAACCTGTCGCACCGCCCCCCGCCGAGCCCGCCACGGCCTGACCGAGGGCCTTCACGGGCCCTTGCCCGACTGGGCCGAACGGGCGAAGGAGCCACGGTCCCGGAGGCTGACCGGGGTAGCCACCCCGCACTTCGCGGGGCGTACCCTGATGTACGCCGAAGAATCGACGTCGCACCCCGTGACGCGAGCCACGCAAACCAACAGGGAGCCGGTGTGTCCGCAGTCGCACCCGACGGACGCAAGATGCTGCGCCTGGAGGTCCGCAACAGCCAGACCCCCATCGAGCGCAAGCCCGAGTGGATCAAGACCCGCGCCAAAATGGGTCCCGAGTACAACGAGCTCCAGAAGCTGGTCAAGAGCGAGGGCCTGCACACGGTCTGCCAGGAGGCCGGCTGCCCCAACATCTACGAGTGCTGGGAGGACCGCGAGGCCACCTTCCTCATCGGCGGCGACCAGTGCACCCGGCGCTGCGACTTCTGCCAGATCGACACCGGCAAGCCGCAGGCGCTCGACCGCGACGAGCCCCGCCGCGTCGGCGAGTCCGTCGTCACGATGGACCTGAACTACGCCACGATCACCGGCGTCGCCCGCGACGACCTGGAGGACGGCGGCGCCTGGCTGTACGCCGAGACGGTCCGCCAGATCCACGCGATGACCTCGGAGCGCGAGGGCGGCCACACCAAGGTCGAGCTGCTCATCCCCGACTTCAACGCCGACCCCGACCAGCTCGCCGAGGTCTTCTCCTCGCGTCCCGAGGTCCTGGCGCACAACGTCGAGACGGTGCCGCGCATCTTCAAGCGCATCCGCCCCGGCTTCCGCTTCGAGCGCTCGCTCGAGGTCATCACCCGCGCCCGCGAGGCCGGCCTGATCACCAAGTCCAACCTCATCCTGGGCATGGGCGAGGAGCGCGCCGAGGTCAGCGAGGCCCTCCAGCGGCTGTACGACGCCGGCTGCGAGCTGATCACCATCACGCAGTACCTGCGCCCCTCGGTGCGCCACCACCCCGTGGAGCGCTGGGTCAAGCCCCACGAGTTCGTGGAGCTGAAGGAGGAGGCCGAGGAGATGGGCTACTCCGGCGTCATGTCGGGCCCGCTGGTCCGCTCCTCGTACCGCGCCGGCCGTCTCTTCCAGCAGGCGATGGACCGCCGCTCCGGCGTCCCCGCCGAGTCCGCCCCGGCGGCCCGCGCGCTCTGACGCCTCCGGTGGCGGGACTGTGAATCCCCGCACACCCGGACCGGGCCCGCACCCCGGCCTCCTGGCGGCCCTCGTACGAATCCGCAGCTCGCGGCCGTACGGGGGCCGCTTCGCGCGTCCCGGGGTGCGGGCTCGGCGCCGCGAGGGTTTCATGGGTGTTTGACCCACAGGTCACGCCCTGGTAACACCAGTCGGTGACGCTGTACGTACGCCGTGCTCCAGGGCCGGGGCGGATCTCCCCCCGACCGGCGGGCACGGGCGACGCGTTCCCGGCACCGCGCCACTTCGCCGTTCTCCGTTCGCCGTTCTCCGAGGGGATCTCCAGATGCAGGCCGCGCCCGTCACCCCGCTCCGCACCTCCACGACCCGTCCCGCCGCCTGGCCCTCGGTCACCGGCGCGCTGCGCGCCGTCGAGTCGGTGCTGATGCGCTCGGGCCAGCGCACCGCCCGCCGCAACGCCTGGGCCTCGGTCCTGGAGGACCGCCGCCGCGCGCAGGACCGGGTGGAGACCCAGGCGGTCCTGGAGGCCGCGGCCACGCCCGGTTCGCAGACCTCCTGACCCGCGCCCCGGCGAGGCCCCGCCGAATCGTTACGGCAGCGGGCGGCGACTGATACCCCGCCCGCACGACGCCGACGCATCAGGGACACGTAAACTTCGATACATGGCGAGCAAGGACAACGCAGCGAGTTCTGCGAACCCGGGGCGGATCAAGCAGATCGCCCAGACGTACAAGATGGCAAAGCGCGTCGATCCGAAGATCGGCTGGGTCATCGCCGCCGTGGGGATCGTCACCTTCGGGGTCTTCCTTGCGATCGGCTTCCTCGTCGGCCACCCGGTCTACCTCGGCATCCTCGGCTTCGTGCTCGCCTTCCTCGCGATGGCGATCATCTTCGGCCGCCGCGCCGAGAAGGCCGCGTTCAGCCAGATGGAGGGCCAGCCCGGAGCGGCGGCGGCAGTCCTGGACAACATCGGGCGCGGCTGGACCACGACTCCCGCGGTGGCGGTCAACCGCAGCCAGGACGTCGTGCACCGCGCCGTCGGCAAGGCGGGCATCGTCCTCGTCGCCGAGGGCAACCCGAACCGCGTGAAGGGCCTGCTGGCGGCCGAGAAGAAGAAGATGGCGCGGATCGTCGTGGACGTCCCCGTGCACGACATCGTGGTGGGCACCGGCGAGGGCCAGACCCCGCTGAAGAAGGTCCGCACCACGATGCTCAAGTACCCGCGCGTCCTCACCGGCCCGCAGGTCACCGCGACCAACGACCGCCTCCGCGCCCTCGGCGACCTGATGAGCAACATGCCCGTGCCGAAGGGGCCGATGCCGAAGGGCGCTCGCATGCCGCGCGGCCCGAAGATGCGCTGAACATCTGACCCGTACGCGAGGAGGGCGGCACCGGAACCTGGTTCCGGTGCCGCCCTCCTCGCGTACGGGTGTTTCTCGGGGCTTTCTCCGGGCCTACGGCAGTCAGACCCGGATCTGGACGGCGCGGCCGAGCCGGTCGTGGAGGCCGCGGGAGTCGCGGTCCCAGATCAGGGCCGGCACGCCCAGGCAGAGCAGCGCGCTGCGGGCCACGACCCAGCCGAAGCCGAGCCGGCCGCCCTTCTCCGAGACCACCCGCAGGCGCAGCAGGAGCTTGCCCGGGGTGCAGCCGACGGTGCCGACGGTGAGGATGTTCATCACCAGCAGGATGCCGAGGGCCCAGTTCCCCGTGGACTGGGCGTCACCACCGGAGAACAGGCCGTATGCGATGAGCATGCACAGAGCCCAGTCCACGGCGAGGGCCCCGAACCGGCGCCCCACCGGGGCCACCGAACCGGGACCGTGCTCGGGCAGTCCGAGCCGCTCCCCCCGGTAGCCGAAGTCGGCACCCATCTCCTCCGCGGCCGCGCGCGGGCCGGAGAGCCACGATCCGATTGCTTGCCTGTTGTCCACGGAAACACGGTACTGCGGCGGGGTACCCGAGGGGCGACCGGGTGAGGGGGCAGGCGATGAGGCCCAGGTCACACGGTTCGCGCGGGTCCGTCCGATTAACGTCGGTGAAACAAATGGGTCATGCTTGAGAAATCCCCTGTCCCTAGGGTCAGGTCCACCGTGTGCCACCGCACTGGCCGCACGACCGAGCTACCACCCCGCCCCTCCCCGGGTCGGGAGTAGGAGGAGTTGGATGTTCCAGAACGCCGACGACGCGAAGAAGTTCATCGCCGACGAGGACGTCAAGTTCGTTGACGTCCGCTTCTGCGACCTCCCGGGTGTGATGCAGCACTTCACGATCCCGGCGAAGGCGTTCGACGCGGACGAGGAGCTGGCCTTCGACGGATCGTCGATCCGCGGCTTCCAGGCCATCCACGAGTCCGACATGTCGCTCCGCCCGGACCTGTCGACCGCGCGCGTGGACCCCTTCCGCCGCGACAAGACGCTGAACATCAACTTCTTCATCCACGACCCGATCACCGGCGAGCAGTACAGCCGCGACCCGCGCAACATCGCGAAGAAGGCCGAGGCGTACCTCACGTCCACCGGCATCGCCGACACCGCGTACTTCGGCCCCGAGGCCGAGTTCTACGTCTTCGACTCGGTGCGCTTCGAGACCTCCGCGAACCAGGGCTTCTACCACATCGACTCCGAGGCCGGCGCCTGGAACACCGGCTCCGAGGTCGAGAACCGCGGTTACAAGGTCCGCTACAAGGGCGGCTACTTCCCGGCCCCGCCGGTCGACCACTTCGCCGACCTGCGGGCCGAGATCTCCCTGGAGCTGGAGCGGGCGGGCCTCGAGGTCGAGCGCCAGCACCACGAGGTGGGCACCGCCGGCCAGGCCGAGATCAACTACAAGTTCAACACGCTGCTCGCCGCCGCCGACGACCTGATGCTCTTCAAGTACATCGTGAAGAACGTCGCCTGGCGCAACGGCAAGACCGCGACCTTCATGCCCAAGCCGATCTTCGGCGACAACGGCTCCGGCATGCACGTCCACCAGTCCCTGTGGACCGGCGGCACCCCCCTCTTCTACGACGAGCAGGGCTACGCGGGCCTCTCGGACACCGCCCGCTACTACATCGGCGGCATCCTCAAGCACGCCCCCTCGCTCCTCGCCTTCACCAACCCGACGGTGAACTCCTACCACCGCCTGGTCCCCGGCTTCGAGGCCCCGGTCAACCTGGTGTACTCGCAGCGGAACCGTTCCGCCGCGATGCGCATCCCGATCACCGGCTCCAACCCGAAGGCCAAGCGCGTCGAGTTCCGCGCCCCGGACCCGTCCTCCAACCCGTACCTGGCCTTCTCGGCCCTCCTCCTCGCGGGCCTGGACGGCGTCAAGAACAAGATCGAGCCCGCCGAGCCGATCGACAAGGACCTCTACGAGCTGGCCCCCGAGGAGCACGCCGGCGTCCCCCAGGTCCCGACCTCCCTCCCCGCCGTCCTCGACGCCCTCGAGGCCGACAACGAGTACCTCCAGGCCGGCGGCGTCTTCACCCCCGACCTCATCGACACCTGGATCGACTACAAGCGCACCCAGGAAATCGCCCCCATCCAGCTCCGCCCGCACCCGCACGAGTTCGAGCTTTACTTCGATCTGTAAGGGGCGCGGTCGGGGACCTTGGCCGACGCCGGCGATTCCCTGACCTGATGTCACACAGCAGCGAGGGCCGCACCCCCATCAGGGGCGCGGCCCTCGCTGCTCATCCGGACTCTGCGCACACAGCGGTCATCACCGGGCAATGCCTGTGACGGCAGAATTCACCTATGAGCACGACGACTTCCGCACCGGGCGCGGCCCGGCAGAGTTCTGCCCCACAGCCGGACCCGGGCCCTGCGGGCCCAGCTGGGCCCCCCTTCAACCGTCGCGTTCACATCGTCGCGGAGGTCCTGGACCGCCCTGAGGAGCTGGACCTGCTCCAGCAGGTGTGCGATGCGATGAACTGGCCCATACGCGAGCCGTTGGCCGGGGAGACCACTGTGGCCACGGAAGCAGACTGGACGCCGCGCGTGATCGAGGTGCGTATTCGCGGGATTCGTGAGACAGCGGTCGAACAGGCGGTCGCCACCCTGGACACTCTTGCCCAGAACGCCGAACTCTCCCTGCACTGCCGCGATGCCACTCTTGTCGAGCGCGCCCAACGCCCGCGGATCGAGTGGCACCTGCGAGGCAAGCGGAGGCCGCTGAGTCGACGCATCGGCCACGCGCTGCACCTGGCCGCCCGCACTGGCGAGCACGATCCGCACGCCGGCACTGTCAGGCTGGTCCGCGTACCGACCGGGCTCGACGAATCTCGGCCGCGCCGCCTGGCACGTACCCGACGAGCGGCTCGGGCCGAGCTCTCGCACCACCCATTGGCGCTGCGACGTCTTGACCCAGAAGTCCACGAGGTCGGCAGGCCCTCGGTGTCCCGGGGCTGGCACGTTCTGACCCTCCTGGCGCTCGTCTTCACCGGCACAGCCATCTGCTTGCTCGGCGCCGGGCTCTGGCCCGCCATCGGCGCGGACGACCCCCGGGTTGGCGCTCCACTCGTGGTCCTGGCGGGAGGCTATCTGCTGAGCGGAACACTTCTGGCGATTCGGCGCACGCCCACGCATCGCGCAGTTCCGTGGCTCGTCCCGCTGGCCGTGCCCTTGGCGGTTCCCCTGGTCCCCTGGCTCGGAACACTCGTCCAGCGAGCGTACCTGTCGCCGTTCGGCGTGCGCCCCACTCTGGGAAGTGACGGGCTGGGCAACATCCAGGCGGGACTCTGGGTGCTGTGCGTGTTCGTCGCAACGGCGCTGCTGCCGGTGGCGTTTCTGGGATGGATGCGCTTCCTCGCCCCTTCCCTGCGAGTTCAGGGGCCTTGGCTTTCCTGGGCGCCCACGGTGACCGTAGGCCTGGCCGTGGGCGTGGCGTTCAGCCTGCTCATCCTTCACACTGCGGCGACCAGCGGCGTGGAGAACCGCATGCTCGCGGCGGCCGGCTACGACATCCCGGAGTACTTCGGGGTCAGCGCTGAATACGCGTGCGTGGAGCCGATCTCCCGCGAAGCCCCGTACTACGGAGCCCCGCCTCCCCACGGTCCAGTGGTGATGTTCGGGCAGTCCGGTGACCGGCTCGAGTTCTGGGACCCGTCCGCCGGCCAGAACACCAGCGTCCGCCTGGAGGACGCTCGCATCAGGGTGGTTCCCGACAGCGACTCACCCTGCGTCGAGGCCGCCCGGTAGAAGAGTCGGAGATCTCAGTCGGCCGGGGTCACGGAAGACGCGGGAGGCACGACCATGCCTGTCCCGGGTCACGCTCGACGACAGCCCTGAAGCCTGCTTTCGGTGCCGAAGGGGAGGCAGCCCTGAGCTTGCGTCGGGCAGGGGGAAATCCACAAGGCCAGCGTCTCCAAGCCGGTGGCCATGGTTCCCGCCCCCGCGCCCCGACCCGGAGCACGGTCGTGCAGTCACTCCCCGCTCGCCGCCCCCACTATCCGCTCCCCCGTTCGAGACGTCGACCTCCGTAGTGCCCGCTCCAACACCCCGAGCGCATCCGGCCGTTGCTGCAACGACCCCAGTGTGAGTAACCACCAGTCCGTCAGCCGGGCCGTGACCGCCGCGCGGCCCTCCAGGGCCTCCGTCAGCATGCAGAGGCCGAAGAAGGCGCGGACGAGGGAGCGGGCCGTGGGGGCCGGGCGGATGTGGGGGGCGAGGTGGCCGGCGGTGCGGGCCTGTGCGAGGAGGCGGGTGGTGGCGGTGGTCCACAGGGCGAAGGGGTCGGGGAGGGGGGCGTCGATGGTGTCGCGTTCGGCCCACAGGCGTGCGCCCGCGCGGGCGAGGGGGTCCTCGGCGAGGGCGTGGGCGATGTCGAAGCTGAGGGCGACCAGTTTCTCCAGCGGGGGTTCGGCGCGGTCGGTGTAGCGGGCGGCCAGCCCGGGCCAGGTGGCGAAGTGGTGCTGGACGACGGCGAGGGCGAGGCCCTCCTTGCTGGCGTAGTGGAAGTAGACGGCGCCGCTGGTCCGGCCGGATCTGGCGCTTATGTCGTTGACGCTGGTGCCTGCGTAACCCTGTTCCGCGAAGAGGAGGGCGGCCGCCTCCAGGAGTGATCTGCGGGTTGCCCTCGCCCGTTCCTGCAACGTGCTGTCCACCTTCGTTCAACGTTTCCGTGACGACGGCAATGTAGTGCGCCCGCGCACGCCGGTAGCAAAACAACCTCCCCGTGCGCGGATATTGTTCAATTCTTTCGAATGTGCACGCGTGCGGGTGATTTCCCGCGAATTCCGGCGCGGTTGCTGGCCATTCGAGTGAATCACCTCCCCCGCTTTCAGCCGTTCCGCGGTGCCGGGCGAACATGCCTCAACTTGGCAGCCCGTGAGCGGGATTGACGGCCTGTGAGGTTGACGGCGGAGGCGGTGTCGGGAGAGCCCCTTTACACCCCCCGCCCACCCCCCGTCGAGCACTCGAAGTAGTGATTGCGTGACGCTTCGTCGCGTAAATAACGTAGCCGTCGTGATGTTTCGCGGTTTGGACGGGATTGCACCTTTGCGCTCCCGTGCCCCGCATGAGACCGGCGGACGTACGACGTCCCGGTGGCCGGCTCAGGGAAACGCACGACCCCACGAATCCGCGGTTGCGCGACAAGCCCGACCGCCCCCCTCCCCCAGGAGGTACACCATGACCACCAAGGCACACCCGCTCCTCAGCTGGTCCCCCGAGGCCGTCGTCTTCGACTGCGACGGCACCCTGATGGACACCGAACGGCATTGGCAGGACGCCCGGAGCCAGGTCTTCCGGCAGTTCGGGCTGCGGCCCCTGCCGGGGTTCGCCGAGCGGGCCAAGGGAGTGCACTACACCGACTGCGGGCGGCTGATGGCCGAGGAGTCCGACAAGCCGCACCTGGCGGGGGAGCTGACCGAATCGCTCCTGACCCACTTCATGGAGCTGGTCGCCGACGACCCGGTGACCATGCCCGGCGCCGCGGAGTTCGTCCGCCGGCTCTCCGGGCGGCTGCCGCTGGCGGTGGCGAGCAACTGCCCGCTGGAGGTCGTGGAGATGAGCCTCGAACGGGCGGGACTGCTGCACCACTTCCGCCACGTCGTGGTCCCCGACGAGCCGTCGACGAGGGCGGCCCCGGGCAGCGCCACCGTACGTCCGAAGCCGTGGCCGGACGTCTACGCGCGGGCGGCGTGGCTCTGCGGCGCGGACCCGGACAGCACGCTGGCCGTCGAGGACTCGCTGACCGGTATCGAGTCGGCGCGGCGGGCGGGGCTGCGGGTGCTGGGGGTGGGCCCGCGGCCCGGTGAGGAGGACGCCTCGCGGGCCGATCTGTGGGTGACCACCCTGCACTCGCCGGTGCTGCTGGCGTGGGTGCGGGCGCACGTGCCGCAGCAGGGCAGGAGCGCCGAGGGGTAGGGCTGCCCGGGAGTCGGGGCTGCCCCGGTGGGTACGGCTGCCGGGGCCTCAGCCCAGGTGCGTGTCGAGGTCGGTGACGACGCCCTGGGCTGAGGCGAAGAGCAGGCCGACGCCGACCGCGCCCGGGTCGGGGATGCCTTCCGCGCGCTCGCCCAGGTAGCTGGAGCGGCCCATGCGGGCGCGCAGCCGGGCCGTGGAGCGGACGCCTTCCCAGGCCGCGTCGGCCGCGGCGGCGAGGGCCTGGTCGGGCGGGGTGCCCGCGGGGGTGGCGCGCAGCACCTCGGCCGCCGGGGTGAGGGCGTCGACGAGGGTCTTGTCGCCGGGGGCGGCGTCGCCGACCCGGCGGATCGCGGCGAGGCCGTCGGTGACGCCCTCGGCGTAGGCGGCGGTGGTGGGGCCGGAGCCGGCGACGGCGGCGGCCAGCGACTGGAGCAGCAGGCCGAAGAGAGGACCGCTCGTCCCGCCGACCTCGTCGAGGAAGGCGGTGGCGGCGGCCTCCAGCGGGGCGGCCGGGTCGGTGTCGCCGTCGGAGAGCTGGTCGAGGCGGCGGAGGGCGGCGTCGGCGCCGGCGGTGAGGTTGGTGCCGAAGTCGCCGTCGCCGACCCGCTGGTCCAGGGCGGTGAGGCGGGTCTCGGTGGCGTGGGCGGACTCGGCGAACCGGCGCATCCAGCCGTCGGTGGCGGTGGCGTCGTGGGAGGTGCTCGTCGTCATGGCGTGGCTCCCGCTCTCGGTGGCCGGTGGGATGGGGGGACGTCGGTGCGGGCGGCGCTCACCAGCGGAGCGCGGCGGTGTACACCGGGGCGTCGTAGAGGCGGAGGATCTCCTCGTCGGCCGCGAGCAGCGTGACGGAGAAGCCGCGCATGTCCAGGGCGGTGATGTAGTCGCCGACGAGGGCGCGGGCCAGGTCGGTGCCGCGGGCGTCGAGGAGGGCGGCGAGTTCACCGTGGACGGCGTAGAGCTCCAGCGGGGTGACCGCGCCCAGGCCGTTGACCAGGGCGATCACCGGGCCGTCCGGGGCGAGGGCGTCGAGGAGCGCGGTGGTCATGCGCTCCACCAGGCCGGTGAGCGGCTCCCTGGGGACGGTCTGCTGGGCGCGCTCGCCGTGGATGCCGACGCCGTACTCCAGCTCGCCGGCGGCGAGGGGGAAGGCCGGCTCGCCGGTGGTGGGCGCGGTGTGCGCGGCCGAGGCGACGGCGAGCGTACGGCACCTCGCGGCGAGGCGGGTGCCGAGTTCCTGGAGCTCGGACAGGCCGAGACCGGTGTCGGCGGCGGCGCCGAGGATCTTCTCGATGAGGACCGTGCCGCCGGTGCCGCGGCGCCCTGAGGCGATGTCGGCCGAGTCGGAGGCGAGGTCGTCGTCGATCAGCACCCGCGCGCAGGGGATGCCCCGGTGGGCGAGGCGCTCGGCGGCGATGCCGAAGTTGATCCGGTCGCCGGTGTAGTTCTTGACGATGTGCAGCACGCCCTCCGCGCGGGCGGCGGCGAGGGAGCCCGCGTAGACCTGGCGGTTGTGCGGGGAGGCGAAGACGCGGCCGGGGCAGGCGGCGTCGAGCATGCCCCGGCCCACGTACCCGGCGTGCAGGGGCTCGTGGCCCGCGCCGCCGCCGGAGAGCAGGGCGACGCGCCGCGAGGGGGCGGCGGTCCGGCTGAGCAGGAAGCCGTGCTCGGGGTCGAGGGTGACCAGCTCGGCATGGGCCCGCGCGAAGCCCTTGAGGGCGTCTGGCACGAGGGCGTCGCTGCTGTTCTCGAAGTACGAGGCCATGCGAGTCCTCCGTCGTCGAGGGCCGCGAGCGGCTTCCGTCGGAAGGCTGGGCCTCCCGGGGCTCCGCGGGCCGGCCGCCAGGTAGTTCTTCATGCTGGGCGCGGTGGTCGCCCGGGGCAAGTCATGTGTCAGGTCGCTCGTCCTTTCGAGTACGACTTCCCGAAGCGAGTTTCGGGGAAACACCAGGCCACGGGCGACGTACGGGGCACGCGCCCCGAGGGGAGCGCAAGGAGCGAGCACGGCGCACGAGAGGGCGCACGCGCCCTGCGCTCCTCCCGCACCCGGCGCCTTCCCGCCCCCGCTCCCTCCACCGCCCCACCCGGCACGCCGTCCGCCCGCTCCCGTGCTCGGCTGGCCCCATGCCGAAGCAGCCCCCGGACGGGAACCAGGAGCACGAGGACGGCCGGGCCGAGCGCGCACACCACTCGCGGGTGTCGGAACGGCCCTCGCAGCACGAGATCACCGAGGCGGACCGCAAGGGCGGGCCCGGGCACACCGTGCTGCTGGCGGTGGCGCTGGCGATCCCCGCGGTGAAGGTCGCCTACACGCTGGGCGGCGGGGGCGCCGCGACCGACGCCCTGATGGGGATGGGGCCCGGCAACTGGTGGGACGTACTGCTCGGCATGGTCCTGACCACGCCGCTGCTGGGGTGCGTGCTCGGCGTGGTCGCCTCGCGGGTGGTGTTCGCGCTCTTCGCCGCGCGGGGGGCCGTTCCCGGGGGCAACGACCCGGCGGCGCGGCTGCGGCGTGCCGGGCTCACCGTGCTCAACCCGGTGGCCACCGGGATCGTCGTCGCCTGCTTCATCGGGCCCTGGTGGGGGCTCGGGACCGCCGTGGCGGCGTATCTGCTGCGGCGCGGGGTGGTCATCGAGTACCGGACGGGGCGGCGGGGCCGGCGCCACCACGACCCGCACTTCGCCCCGCCGGCCTGGCAGCGGCGGCTGGCGACCGGGGAGCAGTTGGTCGCGCTGACGCTCAGTGTGGTGGTGCTTCCTCTGCTGGGGGTGGTGTCCGCGCTGGACGGGCAGGCGTGGACCTCGGTGGTGCGGTGCCAAGTGGCTGACGGGGGGCGGGTCTACTCGGCTCGGCTCATCGAGTTGCAGCGGCAGGGCAACGGGGTCGTCGGGTGGGACCTCGACCGGGCCGAGGTGTCCAACGGGGTCGGTTGCACCGGGCTCGCGTCCCGTACGGTGCGGGAACCTTGGTGGCGGGGATGATCCCCGCCTGCCCTGGCCGGGCGTACCGGTCCGGGCTCCCATTCGGCTCGGGGCGCCCGTGCCGACCGTGCCGGTCGAAGGGTGGCCTCAAGCGCCGGCCGGGCTGGGATTGGCTGCGCTTCGTCCCGACCGTGCCGGTCAAAGATGGCCTCAACCGCCGGCCGGGCTGGGATTCGCCAGGCTGAGATTGGCCACGGCCGGGGTCGGTGGTCGGCCCGGGATCGGGGAGCGTGGCTGTGCGAGTCGGCGGTCGACGGTCGGCTGCCGACCGCCGGCTGCCGGCTGCCCGCTGCCGGCCTCGGACGCGGGCCCGGTGCTTCGCCGATCGCCTGGCTCGGTTGCTGCCGAGGGGCGCCCTGGTCTCCGCTGAGATCATGGTGCCGTGACCGAGATGCCTTCCTGGTCGGCCGAGAACTGGGCGATAGCACCGCCTTCGGAGGCGGACTGGCTGCACGACCTGTGCGGCGAGGGCACCACCGGGTCCATGCCGCCCGCCCTTCCGGATGCGGCGTGGGTCCTGCACGCCCTGTACGAGCACGTATCGGGACCGGTGGAGGCGACCTACGACGACCTGGACAAGGCCCTCCTGGAAGACGCCGGGATCGAGGCCGTACGCATCCCCTGGAAACACTGACCCACGCGGACAGCCCCTCTCTCCCACCCCCGGCGGAACGACGCCGGCGAAACGGAAGGGCGGGGACGGGTCGGGGTGCCCCCGCAGCACACTGCACACACGGCCGCCTTGAAGCGACTGACCCCGCACCCTGCAGTTTGTGAGGAGGTACCCCGACCCGGCCCCGCCCGCCCCACACGGCGAACGAACCGCGAACCCCACAGCCCGGCCGGCGCTTGAGGCCAATCAGTGACCGGCACGGGCAGGACCCGCAGACGACCGAAGAGAGCCCAGCCGGGCCACAGGCCGACAAAAGCAGCCGGCGAGCAAGGCTAGGACTCGGGGTGGCTCCCCCGCCCCTCCCCATGCTCGGCCAGGGGCGTCGGAGACAGCGAGCTAGGCTCCTCACCAGGCTCCAAGAGGGTGTCGGCCGGCCCGACGATGAGCGGATCGGCCTCCCCCAGAGCCTCGCCGTCCTTGGCGGCGTAATCCACGCGAAGCAGAAGACTGCGCATCGCCTCGAGCCGCCCGCGCCGCTTGTCGTTGGTCTTGACCACGGTCCAGGGCGCCCAGGAGGTGTCGGTGGCCCGGAACATCTCGATCTTGGCCCGGGTGTAGGCGTCCCAGAGGTCGAGCGAGGCAAGGTCCGTCGGAGACAGCTTCCACTGCCGGACCGGGTCGACCTGCCGGATGGCGAACCGCGTCCGCTGCTCGGCCCGCGAGACGGAGAACCAGAACTTCACCAGCAGAATCCCGTCCGAGGTGAGCATCTTCTCGAACAGCGGCGCCTGGACGAGGAACTGCTGGTACTGCTCCTCGGTGCAGAACCCCATGACCCGCTCGACCCCGGCCCGGTTGTACCAGGACCGGTCGAAGAAGACGATCTCCCCCGGCGAGGGAAGGTGGGCGATGTAGCGCTGGAAGTACCACTGGCCCGCCTCCTTCCCGGTGGGCTTGTCCAGCGCCACCACCCGGGCCCCACGCGGGTTGAGCCGCTCGGTGAACCGCTTGATGGTGCCGCCCTTCCCGGCGGCGTCGCGCCCCTCGCAGACGATCACGATGCGCGCCCCGGTCTCCTTGACCCAGCTCTGCATCTTCAGCAGCTCGATCTGGAGGACCCGCTTGCGCCGCTCGTACTCCCGGCGGCGCAGCTTCCGGTCGTAGGGGTAGTTCTCCCGCCAGGTGCGAACGGGGGTGCCGTCGGCCTCACGCAGGAGCGGCTGTTCGGGGCGGCTGGCGTCGACGCTGAGCCCTTCCAGCAGGGAGTCGTCGGCCTCGTGGATGCCGGGTCCGGTCCGGTCGGCTCCGTGCTGCTCGGCTGCGCTCTCCACCTGCGGCCTCCCTCTCGCCTCGTCCGAGCGGCCAAGGCGGCGCCGGAGCCTGCGGGCAGGGCCAGGATAGGCGGGTGCGGCCGCCCGCGCCCGGGCCGGTGGGACACGCTCCCCAAGCGTAAAGATGTGCGAACCGGGCAGATGAGGTGACGCCGGAGCGGAAGCGGGGGCACCCTCCGGGCACAGGACGCCGGGTCTCCGGCGCCCTTTTCGATCAAAGGGCGGGAGAGCTCATGACGATGACCGAAGTGGCCGAGGACGACGCCGGAGCGAGCGACGGCGAGGTGCTGGAGGCGCGCGCACGACGGCTGCGCAGGCGGCTGGAGCGCCTGATCGGCGTCGCCGCCACCGAGGGGAACGAGCTGACGGCCCTGCGCAACGGCGACGAGATCTTCACCGCCATGCTGTCCGCGATACGCGCGGCCGAGCACACCGTCGACCTCATGACCTTCGTCTACTGGAAGGGCGAGATCGCCCGCGACTTCGCCGCCGCCCTGTGCGACCGGGCGCGGGCGGGGGTGCGGGTGCGGCTGCTCCTCGACGGCTTCGGCAGCCGGCTGATCGAGCGGCACCTGCTGGAGGAGATGGACGAGGCGGGCGTGCACGTCTCGTGGTTCCGCAAGCCGGTCCTCCTCTCGCCGTTCAAGCAGAACCACCGGTGCCACCGGAAGGTCCTGGTGGTGGACGAGAAGGTCGCCTTCACGGGCGGCGTGGGCATCGCCGAGGAGTGGTGCGGCGACGCCCGGAACGAGAACGAGTGGCGCGACACCCATGTGCGGCTGCGCGGCCCGGCCGTGGACGGCGTGGCGGCCGCCTTCGCGCAGAACTGGGCGGAGTGCTGCGACGACCTCTTCGACGAGCGGGACCGGTTCACCGCGCAGGAGTCCTCCGGCGGCGCGGTGGTGCAGGTGGTGCGCGGTTCGGCCAGTTTCGGCTGGCAGGACATGCAGACGCTGCTGCGGGTGGTCCTCCAGTCCGCCGAGGAGCGGGTACGGATCGCCACCGCCTACTTCGCGCCCGACGCGTACTTCATCGACCTGCTCTGCGAGACGGCGGCGCGCGGGGTGGAGGTGGAGATCCTGCTGCCGGGGCCGCACACCGACAAGCGGGTCTGCCAGCTGGCAGGGCAGTGGCACTACGACCAGCTGCTCGGCTGCGGGGTCCGCATCCACCAGTACCAGCCGACGATGATGCACGCGAAGGTCATCACGGTGGACCGGGTGGCGGCGCTGACCGGGTCGACCAACATCAACCGGCGCTCGCTCGACCACGACGAGGAGGTCATGCTCGCCGTGATCGACGAGGAGTTCACGGCCGTCCTCGACCGGCACTTCGACGAGGACACCGAGGTGAGCGTGGAGATGCGGGCCGCGCGGTACCGGCGCCGCTCCTGGCTCCAGCGGGGGCGCGAGGCGCTGGTGGTGCCGATCCGCCGCTTCCTGTGAGGCCGCGCCTCCCGTGAGGCCCCAGTTCCCGTGACGGGCCGGCGCCCAGGTGCCGACCATCCGGTTTCGTCGGAGAATGGCGGAAATGTCCGTGTCGCCGTGGTCACCATCACCGCGGTCCGCGATTCCATGGTCTGCGGGAGGAGTTCGGTATGAGCGGGTGCGGCAAGGTCAAGGCGTGGCAGGTGCCGCTCAGGCTGGTCACTGGTGCCTTCATCCTGCACTCGGGGATGGAGAAGTGGGACGGGCCCGACGAACAGGCGCAGGGCGTCCACGGGATGGCGCGGCAGACCTTCCCGTTCCTGGAGAACATCGACGCGCCCCGGTTCCTCAAGCTCCTCGCCGCCGGGGAGATCGCGCTCGGCGCGGCCCTGCTGACCCCGATGGTCCCGACCCGGCTCGCGGGCGCGGCGCTGACCGGGTTCGCGGGCAGTCTGATGGCGGTGTACGCGCAGACCCCAGGCCTGCGCAAGGAGGGCAGCGTGTGGCCCACGCCCGACGGGATCGGCGTCAGCAAGGACAGCTGGCTGCTGGCCATCGGCCTGGCCCTGACCCTCAGCCCGCACCAGAAGCACCACAAGCACCTCAAGCACCTCAAGGGCCACGGTGGCCGTCACCAGCACCACTGCCACCATGAGCAGGGCGGGCGCCCCGGGCGCCACGGGCATCTCCAGCAGGCCAAGCAGGTGGCCCAGGAGGCGAAGGAGGCCAGGCGGCTGGCCAAGCGCGTCAAGGGCCTCTCGCAGGACGGGCACAGCCACCAGCACTCCCACCGGCACGGTCCCGGCCACACCCGGAAGGGCTGCCCGGCGCACGACTGAGCGGTGGGCGGGGCCGTGGGGGCGTGAGCAACCCCACCGCCTTGCCGCAGGTGGGGGCCGGTGCGGCGCGCGTTAGAGTGCGAGGCGACTTCCCCGCAGCCGGGCCGCCGCCCGGGCCCCCAGCCCCGTACGAGGTATCCGCACGTGACCCCGACATCCGACCAGCCCGCCGTGACCGTCGTCGGGATCGGGGCCGACGGCTGGGCCGGGCTCGGTCCGGCCGGGCGGGAGGCGCTGGCCGCCGCCGAGGTCGTGGTCGGGGGGCCGCGCCAGCTCGACCTGCTGCCGCCGGAGTGCGCGGGCGTGCGGGTCGCGTGGCCCTCGCCGTTGCGGCCCGCCGTGCCGAAGCTGCTCGCCGAGCACGCGGGACGGCGCCTGGCGGTGCTGGCCAGCGGCGACCCGATGTTCTACGGGATCGGACGGGCCCTCGCCGAGGAGGCGGGGCCCGCCGCCCTGCACGTCCTCCCCCACCCGTCCTCGGTCTCCTACGCCTGCGCGCGGATGGGCTGGGCGATGCAGGACGTGGACGTGGTGTCGGCGGTCGGCCGGGACCAGGCGGCGCTGGCCGGGGCGTTGCACGACGGACGCCGGGTGCTGGTGCTCGCTCCGGACGCCGCGACCCCGGCCAAGGTGGCGGAACTGCTGCGGGAGCGCGGGTACGGACCGAGCCGGATGACCGTCCTCGAACAGCTCGGCGGGCCCGCGGAGCACCGGGTGGACGGTGTGGCCGACACGTGGTCCGCGCCGGAGGGCGACCCGCTCAACGTGGTCGCGGTGGAGTGCGTACGGGCGGCCGGCGCGCCCCGGCTGCCGGTGGTCCCCGGGCTGCCGGACGACGCGTACGAGCACGACGGGCAGCTCACCAAGAAGTACGTGCGGGCGGCGACGCTGGCCGCGCTGGCGCCCGCCCCCGGGGAGCTGCTGTGGGACGTGGGCGGCGGCTCCGGGTCGATCGCCGTGGAGTGGCTGCGCGCCCACCGGGCCTGCCGCGCGGTGAGCGTGGAGCGCGATCCGGTGCGGGCCGAGCGGATCACCCGTAACGCGCGGGCGCTGGGCGTGCCCCGGCTCAAGGTCGTCACGGGGGCCGCGCCGGGCGCGCTGGCCGGACTGCCGGTACCGGACGCGGTGTTCATCGGTGGCGGGCTGACCGGGGCCGGGCTGCTGGAGACGTGCTGGGCGGCGCTGCCCGCGGGCGGGCGGCTGGTCGCCAACACGGTGACGCTGGAGTCGGAGGCGCTGCTCACCGAGTGGTACCGCCGCCATGGCGGAGAGCTGACCCGGCTGGCGGTGGCGCAGGCCGTACCGGTCGGCTCGTTCACCGGCTGGCGGCAGGCGATGCCGGTCACCCAGTGGTCCGTGACGAAGCCCCCCGAGCGCGCGTGAACCCGCCTGTCACGCAAGGTTCCTGACACCCCGTTCGCCCTCCTCCCCCCTCTACCGGAGACCCCTATGACCGTGTACTTCATCGGAGCGGGCCCCGGTGCCGCCGACCTCATCACCCTGCGGGGCGCGCGCACCCTCGCCGCCTGCCAGGTCTGCCTCTACGCGGGCAGCCTCGTCCCCACCGAACTCCTCGCCGAGTGCCCGCCGGACGCCCGGCTGATCGACACCGCCCAGCTCGACCTGGACCGGATCACCGCCGAGCTGGTCCGCGCCCACGAGGAGGGGCACGACGTGGCGCGGCTGCACTCGGGCGACACCTCGGTGTTCAGCGCGGTGGCCGAGCAGATGCGGCGGCTCGACGCGGCCGGGGTGCCGTACGAAGTCGTCCCGGGCGTACCGGCGTTCGCGGCGGCCGCGGCCGCGCTCAAGCGGGAGCTGACGGTGCCGACCGTCGGGCAGACCGTGATCCTGACCCGCGTGGCGCAGCGGGCCACCCCGATGCCCGAGGGCGAGGACCTGGCGACGCTGGGCCGCAGCGGGGCCCTGCTGGTGCTGCACCTGGCCACCGGATACGCGGACCGGGTCGTCGCCGAGCTGGAGCCGCACTACGGGGCCGACTGCCCGGCCGCGGTGGTGGCGTTCGCGAGCAGGCCCGAGGAGCTGGTGCTGCGCGGCACCCTCGCCGACATCGCGGACCAGGTGCGCGAGGCCGGGATCAGGCGGACCGCGGTCATCCTGGTCGGGCGCACGCTGGGCGCCGAGCAGTTCCGCGACAGCCATCTCTACTCGCCGGACCGCGACCGTGACCACGTCTGCTGACTCCGCCCCTGCCCTCGTCCTGATCCTGGGCGGCACCAGCGAGTCCCGCCGACTCGCCGCGCTGCTCACGCGGGGCGCGGCCGGTCCGCTGCGGGTGGTCAGTTCGCTGGCGGGGCGGGTGGCACGACCCGTGCTGCCCGAGGGCGAGGTACGGATCGGCGGCTTCGGCGGGGTGGCGGGGCTGACCGCGTACCTGCGCGAGGAGCGGGTGGCCGCCGTGGTGGACGCCACCCATCCGTTCGCCGGGGTGATGAGCTTCCACGCCGCCGAGGCGGCGGCCGGGGCGGGCGTCCCGCTGCTGGCGCTGCGCCGCCCGTCGTGGCGGCAGGGCCCGGGCGACCGCTGGTACCCGGTGGCCTCCCTGGAGGAGGCCGCCGCGCTGCTGCCCTCGCTGGGCCGGCGGGTCTTTCTGACCACGGGGCGGACGGGGCTCGGGGCGTTCGCGGACGCCGCGCCCGGGCTGTGGTTCCTGCTGCGGTCGGTCGACCCGCCGGTGGGCCCGGGGCCCGGGGAGTGCGAAGTCCTTCTGGACCGGGGCCCGTTCACCCTGGAGGGCGAGCGGGAGCTGCTGCGGACGTACGGCGTGGAGGTGCTGGTCACCAAGGACAGCGGCGGCGAGGCCACCGCGCCGAAGCTGACCGCCGCCAGGGAGGCGGGGATTCCGGTGGTGGTGGTCCGGCGTCCGCCGGTGCCCGAGGGGGTGCCGGTGGTGGGCACGCCGGAGGAGGCGGTGGCGTGGCTGGGCGGTGGGTGAGCCGCCGGGCGGCCGGGGTCAGGGGCGCGGGAGGGCGGCCCGGCGGCCCCGGCGTGCGGCACGGACCGAGCTTCGGCGAACACCCCCGTGCCTGCGGGGGTGTTCGCCGGTGACGGAGTGGCGTGGTGGCCCTCAGGCCCCGGTGGTCGGCTCCGGGTAGCGGCGTGGGGTCCAGACCGTCTCGGGGGCGTCCGGGGTGCGGCGGACCGTGCGGGTCTGGGAGGAGCCGATGATCAGCAGGGTGCGCATGTCGACCTCGGCCGGGTCCAGGTCGGCGAGGCGGACGGTGCGGACGCGTTCGCCGGGGCCGCCGACGTCGCGGGCGAGGACCACCGGGGTGTCGGGGCTGCGGTGCTCCAGGAGCAGGTCTCGGGCCTTGCCGACCTGCCAGGTGCGGCTGCGGGAGCCCGGGTTGTACAGGGCGAGGGCGAGGTCGGCGCGGGCGGCGGCGGCGAGCCGTTCGGCGATGACCTCCCAGGGCTTGAGCCGGTCGGAGAGGGAGATCACCGCGTAGTCGTGGCCGAGCGGCGCCCCGGCGCGGGCGGCGGCGGCGTTGGCGGCGGTGACCCCGGGCAGCACGCGGACCGGCACGTCCCGGTACGGGCCCTCGGCGGCGGCCTCCAGGACGGCGGTGGCCATGGCGAAGACCCCGGGGTCGCCGCCGGAGACGACCGCGACGCGGCGGCCGCGGCGGGCCAGGTCGAGGGCGAACTCGGCGCGTTCGGCCTCGACCTTGTTGTCGGAGCCGTGCCGGATCTGGCCGGGGCGGTGCGGCACCCGGTCGAGGTAGGTGGTGTAGCCGACGAGGTCCTGGGCGGCGGCGAGCGCGCCCCGGGTCTCCGGGGTGAGCCAGAGCGGACCGGCCGGGCCGGTGCCGACCACGACGACCTCGCCGGTCGGCACCGCGGCGGCCTCCTCCTCGGCGGGCACGGCCGCCTGCCCGGCGGCGGGGGCGTCGACGGGGAGGGCGGCGACACGGCTGGGTACCACCGCGACGGCGAAGTACGGCACCGACTCCGGGTCGGTGTCGGCGAGGTGCCCGGTGCGCTCGCCCTCCATCGTGGCGCGCTCCACGTAACGGGCCTCGGCCAGCCGCCCGCTCGTCTCCAGGGCGCCGCGTACGGCCGGGAAGGTGCGGCCGAGCTTCATCACCACGGCCGAGTCGGTGGCGGCGAGCCGGGCGGTCAGCTCCTCCTCGGGCAGGGTGCCGGGGAGGATGGTCAGCACCTCCTCGCCCTCGACCAGGGGCGCGCCGAGCCGCGCGGAGGCGGCGCTGACCGAGGTGACGCCGGGGATGACCTCGGTCGGGTAGCGGTGGGCCAGCCTCTTGTGCATGTGCATGTACGAGCCGTAGAAGAGCGGGTCGCCCTCGGAGATGACGGCGACGGTCCGGCCGGCGTCGAGGTGGGCGGCGAGCCGTTCGGCGCAGGCCGCGTAGAAGTCGTCCATGGCGCCCTGGTAGCCGCCCGGGTGGTCGGTGGTGCCGGTGGTGACCGGGTAGACCAGGGCTTCCTCGATGTGGTCGGGGCGCAGGTGGGCGGCGGCGATCGAGCGGGCGATGGAGCGGCCGTGGCGGGCGCTGTGGTACGCGACGACGTCGGCGTCCGCGATGACCTGGACGGCGCGCAGCGTCATCAGGTTCGGGTCGCCGGGGCCGAGTCCGACGCCGTAGAGACGGCCGGGGGCGGGGGTGCTCATTCGGTTTCGCTCGCGATCGCGTTGAGGGCGGCGGCGGCCATGGCGCTGCCGCCGCGCCGGCCGCGCACGATCAGGTGGTCCAGGCCCGAGGGGTGGGCGGCCAGTGCGTCCTTGGACTCGGCGGCGCCGACGAAGCCGACCGGGACGCCGATGACGGCGGCCGGGCGGGGCGCGCCCTCCTCGATCATCTCCAGGAGGCGGAAGAGGGCGGTGGGGGCGTTGCCGACGGCGACCACGGCGCCGTCCAGGCGGTCGCGCCAGAGTTCGAGGGCGGCGGCGCTGCGGGTGGTGCCCAGCCGCGCGGCCAGCTCCGGCACGGAGGGGTCGGCGAGGGTGCAGATCACCTCGTTGTCGGCGGGGAGCCGCTTGCGGGTGACGCCGCTGGCGACCATGTTGGCGTCGCAGAGGATCGGTGCCCCGGCGCGCAGCGCCTCGCGGGCACGGGCCACGACCTGCGGGGTGTGGCCGAGGTCGCGGGGCAGGTCGGTCATGCCGCAGGCGTGGATCATGCGGACCGCCACCTGGGCGACGTCCGGGGGCAGCCCGGTGAGGTCGGCCTCGGCACGGATCGTGGCAAAGGACTCGCGGTAGATGGCCGCGCCGTCCTTCTCGTACTCAAACACTCTGCTCTCGCTCTTTCCTGACGGCGCCGTGCCGCGTGGGCCGGGGGTCGGTGGGGTCCGGCGGGCGGCCGCGAGCGCCTCGGGCAGCCGGTGCGCCGGTACGTCCCGTCCGGCGGGCCGGGGCTTTGCCGCCGGGTCGGCCGGGCGGTGGGCCAGGTCGTAGCCGGTGCCGGTCGCCACGGCGTCCACCCAGGCCGTCCCCCGGGGGTGGCCGCAGCGGCGCTCGCAACCGGACCAGTAGACAGGAAGGCCGCCCGGTGCCGCATCCAGGGCGGCGCGGGCGTCGGCCCGTACGTCGGCCAGGGACTTGACACAGCCGGGCCTGCCGGTGCAGGCGCCGACGCCTTCCCAGGGCGAGCCCTCGCCGGTGACCAGGCCCGTGCGGGCCAGCCCGGCCGCGGCCTCGGCGGCGCGGGCCGGGGTCAGGCCCGGGACGACGATCCCGCGCCAGGGCGTGGCCCGCAGCGTGCCCGCGCCGTGGCGGGCGGCCAGCTCCGCCAACTCCCGCCACTGGTCCGCGGTGAGGCGGCCCAGCGGGGCCAGCGCGTGCAGCGCCGACCGGCCCTCGCGGGGCGGGGTCGGGCCCGGGCGCGGGCCGCCGTACGGGGCCGGGAGCTCGGGGGCCGGGGCGGTACGGGTACCGGGGACGCGGGCCGCCAGTTCGGTGAGGGTGGCGGTGGACAGGGCCTGTCCGGGCGGGAGTTCGGCGACGCGCCAGGCGCGGGTCCCGCTCGCGCGGGCGGCGGCCAGGAAGAGCAGGGCTGCCGCGTGGGCGGCGGCCGGGGCCTGGTCCGGGGGGAGGCGGAGGCTGCCCGGGACGCCCGGCAGGGTCAGGGCCAGGTCGCCGTCGGGCGTTGCGAGCATTGTCACATCGGCGTCGAGGGCGGCGGTGTCGCCGCGGCCGTCGTCAAGGGCGAGGAGGAAGCGGCCCGAGAGGGCGGTGGTGGCCGGGTCCGCGAGGAGCGCCGCGTCCACCGCGGGGACCAGGGGGGTCACGTCCGCGTGGCCTTCGCCGTCCAGGCCCGACAGGGGGGACGCGACGAGATTGCGTATCCGCTCGTGCGCGGGCGACGGGAGCAGGGCCGCCTCGGCGAGGCGTGCCGCCAGTTCCTGGCCCGCGTCGGCGGGGAGGGCGCGGAGCTGGACGTTGCCGCGCGAGGTCAGGTCGAGGTGGGCGTCGCCCAGGTCTTCGGCTGCCCTCGCCAGGGCGGTGGCCTGGGGTGCCTGGAGCAGGCCGCCCGGGATGCGGATGCGGGCCAGGTGGCCGTCTGCGGCCTCGTGGAGGCGGAGCGCGCCGGGGCAGGCGTCGCCCCTGGCGGGAGTGGGCATGGCCGCGATGATACGAGGGGCGTCGCGGCCACTGGGCCGAGGGGCGGGGCCGTCTGCGCCAGGCGGGCCGAGTTTTCGTGCGGTCCGGCTCCCACGCGCCCGTTCAAGATGGCCTCAAGCGCCGGCCGGGCTATTGATAGCCCGGCCGGCGCTTGAGGCCACCAGCCTGGCCGGCGCTTGAGGCCGCTTGAGCCCGGCCGGCGCTTTAGGCCAGCTCTGACCGGCGGGGGCTCCCCCCCCCCCGCAGCCCGGAGTCATCGGCCCAGGTGGAGCCAGGGGCGGCGTACCCCGAACTGCCAGGTGGCCCTTACTATGCTCCCGGCGGGCCGTTCGGCCCGTCATCGCCAGAACGGCGCGCCCAGTGCGCCGAGGACTTGGCCCGGGCCGGTACCGGGGCGGGCCCTCGCCGCACTCGGCAGGGGAGGAAGCCCGGTGTGAATCCGGCGCGGTCCCGCCACTGTGAACCCCGCCCCGCAAGGGGCGGGCGAGCCAGGAACTCCCGCCGTTGTGTCCCACCCCGAGGCGCGGACCTCGGAGGAAGGCTTGACGCCGCATGATCCTGCTCCTGTCGACGTCCGACACCGACCTGCTGAGCGCCCGCAGCGCCGGCGGCCCGGTCCCGTACCGCTTCGCCAACCCCTCGCGGCTGCCGCTGGACGACCTGCCGGAGCTGCTGGACGGCGCCGACCTGGTCGTGGTGCGGCTGCTGGGCGGGGTGCGCGCCTGGCAGGAGGGGATCGACGCGCTGCTGGCGCAGGACCGCCCCGTGGTGGTCCTCACCGGTGAACAGGCCCCGGACGCCCAGCTGATGGAGGCGTCCACGGTCCCGATCGGGGTGGCGGCCGAGGCCCACGCCTACCTGGCCCACGGCGGCCCGGCCAACCTGGAGCAGCTGGCCCGTTTCCTCTCCGACACCGTGCTGCTGACCGGCCACGGCTTCGAGGCGCCGGCGCCCGCCCCCTCCTGGGGCCCGCTGGAGCGCACCCCGGCCCCGGACGCCGCGGGCCCGCTGATCGCGGTGCTCTACTACCGCGCCCACCACATGAGCGGCAACACCGGTTTCGTCGACACGCTCTGCGGGGCGATCGAGGAGGCGGGGGGCCGCGCCCTGCCGCTCTACGTGGCCTCGCTGCGCTCCCCCGAGCCGGAGCTGCTGGCCGAACTGGGCCGCGCGGACGCGCTGGTGACCACGGTGCTGGCGGCGGGCGGCACCAAGCCGGCCGGGGCCTCGGCCGGGGGCGATGACGAGTCGTGGGACGCGGGGGCGCTGGCCGCGCTGGACGTGCCGATCCTCCAGGCGCTCTGCCTGACCAGTTCGCGCGCCGACTGGGAGGGAAACGACGAGGGACTCTCACCGCTGGACGCGGCGAGCCAGATCGCCGTCCCGGAGTTCGACGGCCGCCTGATCACGGTGCCGTTCTCCTTCAAGGAGCTGGACGCGGACGGCCTGCCGGTCTACGTCGCGGACACCGAGCGCGCCGCCCGGGTGGCCGGCACCGCGGTGCGCCACGCCCGCCTGCGCCACCTCCCCAACGCCGAGAAGCGCTTGGCCCTGGTCCTCTCCGCGTACCCGACGAAGCACTCCCGGATCGGCAACGCGGTGGGGCTCGACACCCCGGCGAGCGCGGTGGCGCTGCTGCGGCGGCTGATCGCCGAGGGGTACGACTTCGGGGCCGAGGCCATCCCCGGGCTGGAGTCCGGCGACGGCGACGAGCTGATCTACGCGCTGATCGAGGCGGGCGGCCACGACCAGGACTGGCTGACCGAGGAGCAGCTGGCCCGCAACCCGGTGCGTATCCCGGCGGCCGACTACCGCCGCTGGTACGGCACGCTCCCCGCCGAGCTGCGCGAGCAGGTCGAGGAGCACTGGGGGCCGCCGCCCGGCGAGATGTTCGTGGACCGCAGCCACAACCCGGAGGGCGACATCGTCCTGGCGGCGCTGCGGTTCGGGCGGCTGCTGATCCTGATCCAGCCGCCGCGCGGCTTCGGCGAGAACCCGATCGCGATCTACCACGACCCGGACCTGCCGCCTTCCCACCACTACCTGGCCGCCTACCGCTGGATACAGGCGCGCGCCGAGGACGGCGGTTTCGGCGCCGACGCCATGGTGCACCTGGGCAAGCACGGCAACCTGGAGTGGCTGCCCGGCAAGAACGCGGGCCTCTCGGCGGCCTGCGGCCCCGACGCGGCCCTCGGGGACCTGCCGCTGGTCTACCCGTTCCTGGTCAACGACCCGGGCGAGGGCACCCAGGCCAAGCGCCGGGTGCACGCCACCCTCGTCGACCACCTGGTGCCGCCGATGGCCCGCGCGGAGAGCTACGGCGACATCGCGCGCCTGGAGCAGCTGCTCGACGAGTACGCGGCGATCTCCTCGATGGACCCCGCCAAGCTCCCGGCGATCCGGGCGCAGATCTGGACGCTGATCCAGGCCGCCAAGCTCGACCACGACCTGGGCCTGGAAGCCCGGCCGGACGACGACGGGTTCGACGACTTCCTGCTCCACGTCGACGGCTGGCTCTGCGAGGTGAAGGACGCGCAGATCCGCGACGGGCTGCACGTGCTGGGCTCGGCCCCGGCCGCCGAGGCCCGGGTGAGCCTGGTCCTCGCCATCCTGCGGGCCCGCCAGATCTGGGGCGGCACCACGGCGCTGCCCGGACTGCGCGAGGCGCTGGGCCTGGACGAGTCGGCCGCCACCCGCACCACCGCCGACGAGGCCGAGGAGCGGGCCCGGGCGCTGGTCCAGGCGATGGACGACGCGGGCTGGGACCCGGAGGCGGCGGCGCGGGTCGCCGAGGGGCACGGGCAGGCGGTCGCGGACATCCTGGCGTTCGCCGCCCGCGAGGTGGTGCCGCGGCTGGCGGCGACCACGGACGAGCTGGACCACGCGGTGCACGCGCTGAACGGCGGCTTCGTCCCGGCCGGGCCTTCGGGCTCGCCGCTGCGCGGTCTGGTCAACGTCCTGCCGACCGGCCGCAACTTCTACTCCGTCGACCCGAAGGCGGTGCCCAGCCGGCTCGCCTGGGAGACGGGGCAGGCGCTCGCCGACTCGCTGCTTGAGCGGTACCGGGCCGACCACGGCGACTGGCCGGTCTCGGTGGGCCTCTCGCTCTGGGGCACCAGCGCGATGCGGACCTCCGGAGACGACGTGGCCGAGGCGCTGGCGCTGCTCGGGGTCCGCCCTGTCTGGGACGACGCCTCGCGGCGCGTCACCGGGCTGGAGGCGGTGCCGCTGGAGGAACTGGGCCGCCCGCGCGTCGACGTGACGCTCAGGATCTCCGGTTTCTTCCGGGACGCCTTCCCGCACACCATCGGGCTGCTGGACGACGCGGTACGGCTGGTGGCCGGGCTGGACGAGCCGGACAAGGACAACCACGTGGCGGCGCACGCCCGCGCCGACCTGGCCGAACACGGCGACGAACGCCGCGCCACCACCCGCATCTTCGGCTCCCGCCCGGGCACCTACGGCGCGGGCCTGCTCCAGCTCATCGACTCCCGCGACTGGCGCACCGACGCCGACCTCGCCGAGGTCTACACGGTGTGGGGCGGCTACGCGTACGGCCGCGAGCTGGAGGGGCGCGAGGCGCGGGCCGAGATGGAGAGCGCCTACCGGCGGATCGCGGTGGCGGCGAAGAACACCGACACGCGTGAGCACGACATCGCGGACTCGGACGACTACTTCCAGTACCACGGCGGCATGGTCGCGGCGGTCCGCGCGCTCAAGGGCACCGCGCCCGAGGCGTACATCGGGGACTCGACACGCCCGGAGACGGTGCGGACCCGGACGCTGGTCGAGGAGACCTCGCGGGTCTTCCGGGCGCGGGTGGTCAACCCGAAGTGGATCGAGGCGATGCGCCGCCACGGCTACAAGGGCGCCTTCGAGCTGGCGGCCACCGTCGACTACCTCTTCGGCTACGACGCGACGACCGGCGTGGTCGCCGACTGGATGTACGACAAGCTCACCGAGACGTACGTCCTGGACCCGGAGAACCGGGCGTTCCTGAAGGAGGCCAACCCCTGGGCGCTGCACGGCATCGCCGAGCGGCTGCTGGAGGCCGAGTCGCGCGGCCTGTGGGCCGAGCCGGACCCCGAGGTGCTCGCCGCGCTGAAGCAGGCCTATCTGGAGACTGAAGGCGACCTGGAGAGCGGCCAGGACGACGACTGAGGCGCGGCACGGCTCCCGCCTCCCTGGCGGGAGCCCCGCACGCCCCTGAGGTGCGGATACGTCACTGCCTGTACCGGATCAGCAGCGTTGCGGAGAGGGCAAGGTCACAGGCGCGGGTACTGCTGCACGCCTGCCGCGCTGTCCTAGCATCTGAGCATGACGGTCCTGCCTGACGACGGGCTCTCTCTGGCCGCCGAGTTCCCTGATGCAACCCACGACGAGTGGCAGCGCCTGGTGTCGGGCGTACTGCGCAAAGCGGGCAAGGACATCAGCGGGACGGCGGCCGAGGACGCGCTGTCCACGACGTTCGACGACGGGCTCCACGCCCGCCCGCTCTACACGGCCGACGCCGTACCCGACCGGGGCCTGCCCGGCTTCGCCCCCTTCGTACGGGGTGCGCGGGCCGAGGGCAACACCCCGGGCGGCTGGGACGTACGCCAGCGGCACACCGGGAGCGACGCGGAGGCCCTGCGCGACGCGGTCCTCGCCGACCTGGAGAACGGGGTCACCTCGCTCTGGCTCCCGCTCGGCGAGGGCGGCCTGCCCGTCGCCGGGCTGGACCGCGCGCTGGAGGGCGTCTACCTCGACCTGGCACCCGTCGCCCTGGACGCGGGCGCCGAGACCGCCGAGGCGGCCGACGCCTGGCTGAGGATCGCCGAGGAGCGCGGGGTCGCCGCCGACGCCCTGCGCGGCACCTTCGGCGCCGACCCGCTCGGGTACGAGGCGCGCACCGGCACCGCCGGGGACACCGCCGCCGCCGTGGCACTGGCCCGCCGGGCCGCCGACGGCTACCCGGGCGTCCGGGCGCTGACCGTCGACGCGCTCCCCTTCCACGAGGCGGGCGGCTCGGCCGCGCAGGAGCTGGGCGCCTCGCTCGCCACCGGGCTCGCCTACGTCCGCGAACTGACCGCCGCCGGGCTGACCCTGGCCGAGGCGTTCGGGCAGATCGCGTTCCGCTACGCCGCCGTCGCCGACCAGTTCCTCACCATCGCCAAACTGCGCGCGGCCCGCCGGGTCTGGGCGCGGGTCGCCGAGGTGTGCGGGGTGCCGGAGGCGGGCGCGCAGCGCCAGCACGCGGTCACCTCGCCGGTGATGATGACCCGTCGGGACCCGTGGGTGAACATGCTGCGGACCACGGTCGCGGCGCTGGGCGCCGGGGTCGGCGGGGCCGACGCGGTGACGGTGCTCCCGTTCGACCAGGAGCTGGGCGTGCCCGACGCGTTCGCCCGGCGGATCGCGCGGAACACCTCCACCATCCTCATCGAGGAGTCGCACCTGGCCCGGGTCACCGACCCGGCGGGCGGCTCGTACTACGTGGAGTCCCTGACCGACCAGGTGGCCGAGGCGGCCTGGGCGTTCTTCCAGGAGATCGAGCGGGCCGGCGGCCAGGCGAAGGCGCTGCGCGCGGGCCTGGTCGGCGAGCGGCTGGCGGCGACCTGGGCGGAGCGCAGCGCGAAGCTGGCGCGCCGCAAGGAACCGGTGACCGGGGTGAGCGAGTTCCCGAACCTCGCGGAGAAGCTGCCCGAGCGGACGCCCGCTCCCGTGCCGCCGGCCGGGGGCCTGCCCCGGGTGCGGCGCGACGAGGCGTTCGAGGCGCTGCGGGCCCGCTCGGACACGCACCTGGCGGCGACCGGGTCGCGGCCGAAGGTGTTCCTGGCGGCGCTGGGTCCGGCCGCCGCGCACACCGCGCGGGTGACCTTCGCGGCCAACCTCTTCCAGGCGGGCGGCATCGAGCCGGTGCACGACCCGGTGACGGTCACCGCCGAGACGGTGGCGGAGGCGTTCGCGGCGAGCGGCGCGTCCGTGGCCTGCCTCTGCTCCAGCGACGCGCTCTACGCCGAGGAGGCCGAGCCGGTGGCCGCCGCGCTGAAGGCGGCCGGCGCCGGGCAGGTACTCCTGGCGGGCAAGGGCGAGTTCGGCGGTGTCGACCGGCAGGTCTACGCCGGCTGTGCCGCCGTGGACCTGCTCACCTCTCTTCTCGACCACATGGGGGTGGCGTGATGTCCCAGCCCGAGATCCCGGACTTCTCCACCGTCGGCCTCACCTCCGGGGCGGGCGCGGCGGCCGGTGAGGAGCAGTGGCGCAGCGCCGTCAAGGAGGCGTCCGGCAGCGACGTCGCCGACCTGCGCTGGGAGACGCCGGAGGGCATCGGCGTGAAGCCGCTGTACACCGGCCGGGACGTGGAGGGGCTGGACTTCCTCGGCACGTACCCGGGGATCGCGCCGTACCTGCGCGGCCCCTACCCGACGATGTACGTGAACCAGCCGTGGACCATCCGGCAGTACGCCGGGTTCTCGACGGCCGAGGAGTCCAACGCCTTCTACCGGCGGAACCTGGCGGCCGGTCAGAAGGGTCTGTCCGTCGCCTTCGACCTGCCGACCCACCGCGGGTACGACTCCGACCACCCGCGGGTCACCGGCGACGTCGGCATGGCGGGCGTGGCGATCGACTCGATCTACGACATGCGCCAGCTGTTCGACGGGATTCCGCTGGACAGGATGTCGGTGTCGATGACGATGAACGGCGCGGTGCTGCCCGTGCTGGCGCTGTACATCGTGGCGGCCGAGGAGCAGGGGGTGTCGCCCGAGAAGCTGGCGGGGACCATCCAGAACGACATCCTCAAGGAGTTCATGGTCCGCAACACCTACATCTACCCGCCGTCGCCCTCGATGCGGATCATCTCGGACATCTTCGCGTACACCTCGCAGAAGATGCCGCGCTACAACTCGATCTCCATCTCGGGCTACCACATCCAGGAGGCCGGGGCCACGGCCGACCTGGAGCTGGCGTACACGCTGGCGGACGGCGTGGAGTACCTGCGGGCCGGGCAGCAGGCCGGGCTGGACGTGGACGCGTTCGCGCCCCGGCTGTCGTTCTTCTGGGCGATCGGCATGAACTTCTTCATGGAGGTCGCCAAGCTCCGCGCGGCCCGCCTGCTCTGGGCCAAGCTGGTCAGGCAGTTCGACCCGAAGAACGCCAAGTCGCTCTCGCTGCGCACCCATTCGCAGACCTCGGGCTGGTCGCTGACGGCGCAGGACGTCTTCAACAACGTGACCCGCACCTGCGTGGAGGCGATGGCCGCCACCCAGGGCCACACCCAGTCGCTGCACACCAACGCCCTGGACGAGGCGCTGGCGCTGCCCACCGACTTCTCGGCGCGGATCGCCCGCAACACCCAGCTGCTGCTCCAGCAGGAGTCGGGGACCACCCGGTCGATCGACCCGTGGGGCGGCAGCGCGTACGTGGAGAAGCTCACCTACGACCTGGCGCGGCGGGCCTGGCAGCACATCGAGGAGGTCGAGGCGGCCGGCGGCATGGCCAAGGCCATCGACGCGGGCATCCCGAAGCTGCGCGTCGAGGAGGCGGCGGCGCGTACCCAGGCCCGGATCGACTCGGGGCGCCAGCCGGTGATCGGCGTCAACAAGTACCGGGTGGACAGCGACGAGCAGATCGAGGTGCTGAAGGTCGACAACTCCTCCGTCCGCACCCAGCAGATCGCCAAGTTGCGGCGGCTGCGCGAGGAGCGCGACGAGGCGGCCTGCCAGGACGCGCTGCGCGCGCTGACCGCCTCGGCGGAGCGCGGCTCCGGCCAGGGCCTGGAGGGCAACCTGCTGGCCCTCGCGGTCGACGCGGCCCGCGCCAAGGCGACCGTCGGCGAGATCTCCGACGCGCTGGAGAAGGTGTACGGCAGGCACGCCGGGCAGATCCGTACGATCTCCGGGGTGTACCGGAACGAGGCTGGGGAGTCGCCCTCGGTGGAGCGGACCCGCGCACTGGTGGAGAAGTTCGACGAGGAGGAGGGCCGCCGGCCCCGCATCCTCGTCGCCAAGATGGGCCAGGACGGCCACGACCGGGGGCAGAAGGTCATCGCGACGGCCTTCGCCGACCTCGGTTTCGACGTGGACGTCGGCCCGCTGTTCCAGACGCCGGAGGAGGTCGCCCGGCAGGCGGTGGAGGCCGACGTGCACGTGGTCGGCGTCTCCTCGCTGGCCGCCGGTCACCTCACCCTCGTCCCGGCGCTGCGCGAGCAGCTGGCCGCCGAGGGCCGGGAGGACATCATGATCGTGGTCGGCGGCGTCATCCCGCCGCAGGACGTCGAGGCGCTGCACGAGGCGGGCGCCACGGCGGTCTTCCCGCCCGGCACGGTCATCCCGGACGCGGCGTACGACCTGGTGAAGCGGCTGGCCGCGTCGCTCGGCCACGAGCTGTGAGCCGCTGACGGATGGCGGCGACGATCGATCTCGACAGCTACGTGAAGGGCGTGCTCGACGGGCGGCGCGCGCAGATCGCGCGCGCCATCACCCTGGTGGAGTCCACCCGCCCCGCCCACCGGGTGGCGGCCCAGCAACTGCTGACCGAGCTGCTGCCGCACTCCGGGCGGGCCCGCAGAATCGGCATCAGCGGGGTGCCGGGGGTCGGCAAGTCCACCTTCATCGACGCCTTCGGCACCCTGCTGACGGGGCTCGGGCACCGGGTGGCGGTGCTCGCCGTCGACCCGTCCTCGGGGCGTACCGGCGGCTCGATCCTGGGTGACAAGACCCGGATGGAGCGCCTCGCGGTCGACCCGGCGGCGTTCGTGCGGCCCTCGCCCTCGGCGGGGACGCTCGGCGGGGTGGCGAAGGCGACCCGGGAGTCGATGGTGGTGATGGAGGCCGCCGGGTACGACGTGGTGCTGGTGGAGACGGTCGGCGTGGGCCAGTCGGAGACGGCGGTCGCGCAGATGGTCGACACCTTCCTGCTGCTGACCCTGGCCCGCACCGGTGACCAGCTCCAGGGCATCAAGAAGGGTGTGCTGGAGCTGGCCGACGTGATCGCGGTCAACAAGGCCGACGGCCCGCACGAGCGGGACGCCCGGTCGGCGGCGCGGGAACTGGCGGGGGCGCTCCGGCTGATGCACCCGGCGGACGCCGCGTGGACGCCGCCGGTGCTGCACTGCTCGGCGCGCGAGGGCTCCGGCCTGGAGACGGTCTGGGAGCGGCTGGAGCAGCACCGCACGCTCCTGGACTCCACCGGACGGCTCGCGGCCAAACGCCGTGACCAGCAGGTCGAGTGGGTGTGGGCCATGGTGCACGACACACTGCTGGACCGTTTGCACGCCGACCCACGGGTACGCGAGGTGGCACCGGAACTGGAGGCCCGGGTCCGGGCCGGGGAGCTGACGGCGACGCTGGCCGCCGAGTCGGTGCTCGCCGCGTTCGGCCGGAACGCCCCCGACGAGTGAGGCCTTCTTCGCCCGGCCGCCTTCGGGTGAGACGGTGGCGGGGTGACTTCCGCGCGGCCCGGTTCCCCGTCCCTGCGGCGGGGGGCCGGGCCGCGTGCCGGACGACCGGGACCGAGCAGCACCGCCCGCGTACGCGCGGGCCGATCTGATGGGGAGACCGCATGACCACGTACAAGATCGTCAATCCCGCGACGGGCAAGACCGAGCGGGAGTTCCCCGAGGCCACCGACGCCGAGATCCAGGCGGCGGTCGGCCGCGCCCACCAGGCGTTCGGCGGCTGGCGGGCGAGCCCGCAGGAGGACCGGGTCGCGCTGCTGAACCGGGTCGCCGAGCTGTACGCGGAGCGCAAGGACGAGCTGGCGGCGATCATCACCCGGGAGATGGGCAAGCCGGTCGCCCAGGCCCGCGGCGAGATCGACATCGTCGTCTCCATCTACCGCTACTACGCCGCCAACGGCCCCAAGTTCCTGGTGGACGAGGAGCTGGAGGTGGCCGGCGGCGGCAGCGCCGTGGTCCGCAAGGAGGGCATCGGCGCGCTGCTCGGGATCATGCCGTGGAACTTCCCGTACTACCAGGTGGCGCGGTTCGCGGCGCCCAACCTGATGCTCGGCAACACCATCCTGCTGAAGCACGCCCCGCAGTGTCCCGAGTCGGCGCTGGCGATGGAGCGGATCTTCGCGGAGGCGGGCGCCCCCGACGGCACGTACGTCAACCTCTTCGCCACCAACGAGCAGGTCTCCACGATCATCGCGGACCCGCGCGTCCAGGGCGTCTCGCTGACCGGCTCGGAGCGGGCCGGGTCGGCCGTCGCGGAGCAGGCGGGGCGCCACCTGAAGAAGGTGGTGCTGGAGCTGGGCGGCTCGGACCCGTTCCTGGTGCTCCAGCCGGAGGACCTGGACAAGACGGTGAAGTACGCGGTCACGGGCCGGTTCGGCAACGCCGGGCAGGCGTGCAACGCGGCCAAGCGCATCATCGTCCTCGACGAGCACTACGACGCCTTCGTCGACAAGTTCACCGCGGCGGTCGGCACGGTCGTGCCGGGTGACCCCTCGGACCCGTCGACCTTCATGGGCCCGCTCTCCTCGGCGGGCGCCGTCGAGACGCTCGCCGCGCAGATCGAGGACGCCGTCGCCAAGGGCGCCACGGTGCTGGCCGGCGGCCGCCGCATCGACCGGGAGGGCGCCTGGTACGAGCCGACCGTGCTGACCGGCGTGGAGCCGGGGATGCGCGCCTTCGAGGAGGAGCTGTTCGGCCCGGCCGCGGTCATCTACCGGGTCTCCTCGGAGGACGAGGCGGTGGAGCTGGCCAACAACACGCCCTACGGCCTCGGCGCCGCCATCCAGTGCGCCGACGAGGACCGGGCGCTGGAGATCGCCTCCCGGCTGGACACCGGCATGGTCTACATCAACCAGGCCGAGGGAAGCGCGGCCGAACTGCCCTTCGGCGGCGTGAAGCGCTCGGGCATCGGCCGGGAGCTGGGCAAGTACGGCATGGAGGAGTTCGTCAACAAGAAGCTGGTCCGCGTCAAGCGCCGCTGACAGCGGGCGGGCGTACGGCCGGGGCCCGGCGCGGGGAGTCTCCCGCGCCGGGCCCCGCCGCGTCCGCGTCAGCGCGGGTAGTGCATGAGCTGGCGGACCATCCGGCAGGTGGCGGTGGACGGCGGGTGGATGCCCAGGCGCACGGCGGCGGCCCGGATGGTGCGGTCGTGGACGAATCCCGGGCCGTGGGCGCCCGCGTCGAGCAGGGCGATGGCCAGGCGCATGGCCTTGAGGCGGCGGTTGTGCCGGACGTACCACTCGCGGGGCCGGCCGGCGGGCAGCCGGCGCTTGGCGAGCGGGGCGTACGGCTGCTGGGCGGACGGGTCGGCGGGCGCGATGGTCGGCAGGGGTTCGGTTGCGTGGAGCACGGCCACGGGCATCCTCCTGTCGGTTCGGGAAACCCCCCGGCTTCCCTCGAACACTGGGTCAATTCTACTGCGGGGGACTGACAGTCAGCCCTGGCCAGACCGGGTTCCGCGGGGGTCGGCGGAGGTTGGCCGGATTCGAACAGACGGGCGGTGCGGGAGGTTTGGGAGGGGGTGGCGCGGCTACCGTGTGGCCCATGGAGATCTGGATCAACCCGGCCTGTTCGAAGTGCCGCAGCGCCCTGTCCCTGCTCGACGCCGAAGGAGCCTCGTACACCGTGCGCAGGTACCTGGAGGACGTGCCCACCGAGGCGGAGATCCGCGCCGTGCTGGGCCGGCTCGGCCTGGAGCCCTGGGACATCACCCGGACCGGCGAGCCGGAGGCGAAGGAGCTGGGCCTCGCCTCCTGGCCGCGCGAGGAGGGCGCCCGGGACCGCTGGGTCACCGCGCTCGCGGCCCGCCCCCGCCTCATCCAGCGGCCCCTGATCACCGCCGACGACGGCTCGGCCGTGGTGGGCCGCAGCGAGGAGGCGGTCCGCGAGGCGCTGGGGCGGGGGCGGGAGGCTAGCTGACCGGGCCCGGCCCGCCTCCGCTCAGGCGAGCTGGGCCTCCGCCTCCGCGAGGATCTCGGTGAGGCGGGCCCCGAACGCGGCGTCGCAGGGGTGCGGGCGGCCCGTGCGGGCCGCTTCCAGCAGGGCGTCGAGGGCCGCGCCGTAGGCGGTCACCGACTCGCCCCAGCGCGGCGGTTCGGCGGTGCCGTGCTCGCCGTACAGGGCGATCTCGACGCCGCCGGCGGCGGGCGGGGCGCCGAGGCCGAGGGTGGCGGTGGAGGAGGCGCCCGAGGCGTGGCGCAGCACGAGGTGGGCGGTGCCGTTCGGGCCGTGGGCGGCGGTGACGGCGGTGACGTCACCGAGGACCGGGATCAGCACGGACAGGGCGTGGGGGCCCACGTCCCACAGGGCGCCCTTCTCCTTGCGCCAGGGCGAGGCGTACTCGTGGCTGGAGCCCGGCGCGAAGAGCGGCGCGAGCCACTGGGCGCGGGCGGTGAACCAGTCGCCGCGCCCGGCCTGTTCGGCGATCCAGGCGGCGGTGGGCGGGGCGAACCGCAGGGTGCAGAAGACCACCGAGGCGACCCGCGCGGCCTCGGCCGCCGCCGCCACCTCGCGGGCCGCCGCGGGCGTGGTCGCCACCGGCTTGTCCAGGAGCAGGTGGCACCCGGCCTCGGCGGCCCGGACCGCGAGGGGCGCCTGCACGTCCGGCGGCAGCGCGATCGCCACCGCGTCGGCCTCGGCGAGGAGTTCCCCGAGCCCGTCCTCCCCGGTGTACGCGGGCACGCCGTACTCCCCCGCCAGTGCGGCCGCCGCCTCGGCGCGGCGGCCCCAGACGCCGGCGAGTCCGGCTCCGGGCTGCGCGGCGATCGCGGGGGCGTGCGTGGACCGCGCCCAGGGACCGGTGCCGAGCAGGGCGACCTTGGTCCTGGCGGGGGGCGTGGGGCTGTTGTCTGCGCTCATGGGGCCAGTGTGCCCGGCGGGAGGTCCCGGCCTGTGCGTGTCCGGTTACGCTCGCCCCGACACACGGGGCGGGCAACGTGGTGGGGGGGGAACGGGCGATGCGGGCGCGGGAGGCCGTCGGGGCGGCGGTCGGGGTGGTGCTGGCGGCGGCGATTCCACTGGCCGCCTCGCTCGCCGGGAACGCCGCGACCGAGGCGGCACGCTGGCCCGGGGTGCTGGACGTGCTGCGGCGCCACCCGTGGGCGTCCCTCGCCGTCATGCTGGTGCTGACGGGGGCGCTGCTCGCCTTCGACCGGCGGCGCGAGGCGGCCTCCGCGCGCCCCGCTGCCCCGCCCAGCGTCGTACCGCCGCCTCCGAGCTGGCTGGTGGACCGGGAGGAGACCGAACGGGCCGTCGAAGCTGTCCTCGCGGGCAACGCGGGCACGGTCGGCCTGACCACCGGCCTCCAGGGTGCGGGTGGCTTCGGGAAGACCACCCTGGCCAAAGCGGTCTGCGCGGACGAGCGGGTACGGCGCCGCTTCTCCACCGTCGTCTTCGTCACGCTCGGCGGCGACCTGCGCGGCGGCCCGAGGATCGCCGCCAAGGCGGCCGAGGTGGTCCGCCTGGTCACCGGCGAGGAGGCGCTGTTCCACGAGGACCCGGCGCTGGCGGGGGCGCAGCTCGGCCGCGCCCTGGACGGCGTGGACGGACGGCTCCTGCTCGTCCTGGACGACGTGTGGAGCGAGGCCCAGCTCGCGCCCTTCCTGGTGGGCGGCCGGAACTGCGTCCGCCTGGTCACCACCCGCATCCCCACCGTCCTCCCGGACACCGCCTCCCGCGTCCTCGTGGACCGCATGACCGACGACCAGGCCCGCGCCGTCCTCACTGCCGGCCTGAACCTCACCGACGGCCAGGTGGCGGCCCTTCTCTCCGTCACCGGCGGCTGGCCGCTCCTCCTCCGCCTGGTCAACCGTCTCCTCGCCGCCGAGACCACCACCGGCCTCACCACCGCCGACGCCTGCACCCAGACCCTGGCCCTGCTGCGCGCGGCCGGCCCCACCGGGGCCGACCTCGGCAGCGGCGCCCACACCCTCGACCTGGACGACCCGGCCGAGCGGGAGAAGGCCGTACGCGCCACGGTCGAGGCGTCGGTACGCCTGCTCTCCGAGTCGGCGGGCGAGCGCCGGCGCCTTCTCGAACTGGGCGTGTTCGCCGAGGACGAGGTGATCCCGGTGGAGCTGGTCTGCGCCCTGTGGCGGGAGTCGGCCGGGTACGAGCCGGTCCGCTCGCGGGCGCTCTGCCGCCGTCTGCGGGACGTGGCCCTGGTCGGGCTGACCGACTCCGGGGGCCTGGTCCTGCACGACGTCATCCGCGACTACCTGCGGGCGGAGCTGGGGGGGAGCCGCTGACGGCCGCCCACGCCGATCTGGTGGCCGGGGTCCGGCCCGCCCCGGCTCCGACGCCCTGGTGGGAGCTGCCCCAGGGGTACCTGCATGACCACCTGGTACGGCATCTGGTCGAGGCCGGCCTGACGGACGAGGCGGAGGCTCTGGTCGGCGATCTGCGCTGGGTGGAGCTGCGGCTGCGGCACGGGGACGCGAGCGCGCCGTTCAACGACGCGCGGCTGGTGCCGACGGTGGCGGCGGCGCGGCGGGCGAGCGAACTGTCGGCGGTGGGCCATCTGATGGCGCCCGAGGACGGCTGGGCCGGGCGCGCGGCCGTGCTGTACAGCCGGCTGGGCGGGCAGCGGCACTGGGCGGAACAGGCCGAGGAGCGGGCCGCCCGGCTCCCGGGCCCGGTCCTCGTCAACCACGGCTCACCGCCCGACCTGTTGGGCTCGTCGGTCGTCCGGGTGCTGCCCACCGAGGGCCCGGCCATGGAGATCGGCCTCTCGCCGGACGGCCGGACCGTCACGACCGTGGACGGCCGGTACGTCCGGCAACGGGACGTGGAGTCCGGGAGGGTGTTGTGGGAGCGGGAGTTCGTGTCGCTGTACACCCTCCAGGAAGAATCGGACCAGATCGGCAGGAACTACGCCCTCAGCGCGGACGGGCGCTGGTTCGTCCACGTCCGCCGTGGCCGGGCCCTGGTGTGGGAGGTGGCGACGGAGAACGAGCGCGTGGCGACGTGTCCCGACGACGGCCTGATCTCGGTGGCGGTCTCGCCGGACGGGGAATGGGTCGCCTGCTGCTTCGAGGACGAAGTGGCGGTGTGCCCCGTCGAGGGCGCCGGCGCCCCGGACCGGGCACCCCGCCGAGCGGCACGGGCCGAGGGGTGGGTGCGCTGCCTGGCGGTCTCCTCGGGCGGAGCCGTCACCGTGGTCCATGTCGGCCGCGACCTGGTGCTCCACGACTGGCGGACGACGGAGGAGGACGGAACGCCGACGGTTCTCGGCGTGGAGGACGTGCGCCTCTCCGGGGCCGCGGGGGACTTCCTCGCCTACGCCGTCGGGGGCGAAGCCCGCCTCCGCGACCTGCTGACCGGGGAGGAAGACGACCGGCCCTGCGACCCCTCGGCCGACAGCCTGGCGGTCTCCCCGGACGGGACCGCGCTCTACGCCCGCCTGGCCTCCGCCGGCCACGGCTGGCGGGAGATCCGGGCGGACGACGCTCCCGCCGCGTTCCACAACGGCGAGGGACAGACCGTGCTGGCCGCGGTCGACGGCGGCGGCCGGATGGCCCGCAGCGTGCGGAGCGGGGTGGCCGTCTCCGACCCCGGGCAGGAGCACGGCGAGGTGGCCCCGCGCGAGCTGACCAGGGTCCACGCGGTCGAGCTGGCCGGCGGAACGGTCCTGGTGGTCTGGGCGCCGTGGCGTTGCGACCGCTGGGTGCCCGGGGCGAGGTCCGCCGGACGGGACCGGGACTTCGGAGTCGCGACCCCGCTGGCCGTCGAGGACCTGCCGCTCCACTGGCAGCGGCCGGTCGCCCAGGTGGGTCTCGTCCACCCCGGCGCCGAGGCGGCCGTACCCCTCGTGGAGTTCGGTTCCGTCTTCGGCAGCGTCAGCTGGACCGACGACGGCACCCTGTTCGCCCTGGCGTACGACGACGTCGTGGAGGTACGGGAGACGGCCACCGGTGACGTGGTCTTCGGCGGGCGGGCCGAGGTGCGTCCGTCGGACGCGGCACTCCTGGCCGTGGCGCCGGACGGCTCCTGGGTCGCCTCGGTGCGGCGCCGCACCGTGTCGCTCGTCGAGAGGCACTTCGGCGACACGGTGGTGGGCGTCCTGTACCGCGAGGGCCGCACCCGCACGCTCAGGACACCGGCCAGGACGGGGCGCCCGAACGCCTACGAGCGGGCCACCTGCGCCGCCGCCCTCCCGGACGCGGACCGCCTCCTGGTGGGCTGGTCGGACACCCTCGCCCTGCACGACCTCACCACCGGCACCGCCCTGGCGACCCGCCGCGTCCTCGACCCCGCCGACCTCGCCGTCTCCCCCGACGGCACCTGGTGCTGCGTGGTCACCTCCGAGGGCCTGGTCGAGATCCTCACCCTGCCCGGCCTGACCCTCCTGACCCGCCTCCGCACCCCCTCCCGCTTCACCGCCTGCTCCCTCACCCCCGCCCCCGACGGCTTCCTCGTCCACGCCGATTCCGACCGGGGCATCCACACGTACCTCTTCCGCCCGGGCCCACCGGCGTCCCACCCTTCGTAACGAAGACGCCACAGCCCGCCCCCGGTCCCACCCGCCTCGCCCCGCTCCACCCCGAATTGCCCACCGGGACCCGGCCCTTGGCGCCCCGCCGCCCTCCTACTCTTTGCCCATGCTTTACACGAAGAAGCTCATCGGACTGGCCGCCGTCGGTGTTCTCCTGGCCGGCTGCGGCTCCTCGGACTCGGACTCGGCGGGCGCGGCGGAGGGCGCACCGGCGAAGGGGGCGGGACAGGAGTCGCCGGCGGCCGGGCAGAAGGTGCTGCCGGTCGCCCTCGACGGGTCCCGGGGGAAGGTGCTCGAACGGGGCGCGGAGGAACTGAAGGTCACGCCGAAGCCGGAGAACGGGGCGCCCTTCGCCGAGCAGGTCGAGCACAAGCTGCGCGAGACGGTCCTCGGCACCGCGAAGGTGCCGGGGAAGACCTCGGCGACGTGCCCGGACGGTGTCACGCTGAAGGCGGGGGCCGTCTCGTCCTGCGAGGCGACGTACGAGGGCGCCACGATCCCCTACGAGGTGAAGATCAGCGACTCGTACAAGGAGGGCGGTTTCCTGACCATGTACAACACCAAGGCCGGGAAGGGGCTGCTGGTCGCGGAGGCGGTCTACGAGGAGTTCTGGCAGCGGTTCGGGGGGCCTGAGTCGGCCTATCCGGAGGCGTCGAAGCTCGCCTGCGACGCGTTGCCGGCGGCCGAGGCGGTGGAGCTCGACACCGACACCGGGCACCGGTGTCAGGTGTGGAACGAGCACGGGAACCAGGGCAAGGGCGGCTACGCCACGTACGAGGTGCGGATCGGCGGGTACGGTCCGGGCTTCCGGCCGGCGAGCTGAGGCGGGCGGCTCCTCCGGCCGTAGCCGGCGGCCGGAGGAGCCGGCGCGGGTAACACGGGATTCACACTCGGGCAACGGACGCGACATCGGGCGTTGGCAAGCTGCCCGCTATACCCCGCAGCACCCGCAAAGGATGGCGTTCGTGACCTTCAAGGCTGAGTACATCTGGATCGACGGCACCGAGCCGACCGCCAAGCTGCGGTCCAAGACCAAGATCCTCGCGGACGGTGCCGAGCCGGGCATCTGGGGCTTCGACGGCTCCAGCACCAACCAGGCCGAGGGCCACGCCTCGGACCGCGTGCTGAAGCCGGTCTTCCAGTGTCCGGACCCGATCCGCGGTGGCGACGACATCCTCGTGCTCTGCGAGGTCTTCCACATCGACATGACCCCGCACGAGTCGAACACCCGCGCCCTGCTGCGCCCGGTCGCCGAGCAGTTCGCGGGCCAGGAGCCCGTCTTCGGCATCGAGCAGGAGTACACCTTCTTCGACGGGCAGCGCCCGCTCGGATTCCCCGAGGGCGGCTTCCCGGCCGCGCAGGGCGGCTACTACTGCGGTGTCGGAGCCGACGAGATCTTCGGCCGCGAGATCGTCGAGAAGCACCTCGACCACTGCCTCGCCGCCGGTCTCGGCATCTCCGGCATCAACGCCGAGGTCATGCCCGGCCAGTGGGAGTTCCAGGTCGGCCCGCTCTCGCCGCTGGAGGTCTCCGACCAGATGTGGGTGGCCCGCTGGCTGCTCTACCGCACGGCCGAGGAGTTCGGCATCTCCGCGACCCTCGACCCGAAGCCGGTCAAGGGCGACTGGAACGGCGCCGGCGCGCACACCAACTTCTCCACCAAGGCGATGCGCGAGGGGTACGAGGCGATCATCACCGCCTGCGAGTCGCTCGGCGAGGGCTCGAAGCCGATGGACCACGTCAAGCACTACGGCGCCGGCATCGACGACCGCCTCACCGGCCTGCACGAGACCGCCCCGTGGAACGAGTACAGCTACGGCGTCTCCGACCGCGGCGCCTCGGTCCGCATCCCGTGGCAGGTCGAGCAGGACCAGAAGGGGTACATCGAGGACCGCCGCCCCAACGCCAACGTCGACCCGTACGTGGTGACCCGCCTCATCGTGGACACCTGCTGCACCGCGCTGGAGAAGGCCGGCCAGGTCTGAGCCCGGCCCGCGCCACGACCGCCCGTCCGGGGGCGTCCGCCGAACGGCGGGCGTCCCCGGCGGCGTTCGGCGGCCCGGACGGTCGGCGTATCAAGGAGTGGACAAGGTGTCCAGGAAGGCTGCTGCGCGGAGCGGGCCCGTGCTTCAATGGCTCCATGGCCGGCTACCAGTACACCACCACGGGGCGATGCGACCTCGAACCGTTCTGGCCGTCCCGTCAGCACCACGACTTCGACCGGGTGTGTTGCCGCGCGTGACCGCGCAGGCCCTCTGAACACCGCTCACCCGGTCTTCGGCCCGCGCACGGACATCCCGTCAGGCCCCGGCCCGTCCTCCCGGACGGCTCCCGCCGCGACGGTCCCGATCTCCCCTCCGCGCGAAAGAGCTGACCCCACCATGGCGAACACCCGTACGTTCACCGCGTCCACCGCTCCCATCCTCACCCCCGCCGGCGGGGCCGAGGGGCGCCCGCCGCTCGCCCGCCACCGCCTGCGCGCCGTCGACCGCGACGAGACCGTGCCGCCGGCCGGGGTCGCCGCGCTGCTGCCGCCCGGCGCCACCTGGCTGCCCGCTCCCCCGCACACCCTCCCCTCGCTGCCGGGCCGCCCGCCGATGATCGGCTACCTGGTGCTGGTCCCGGCCGGCGAGGCGCCGCTCGCCGCGCCCGCCACCGCCCCGCCCGTCCCCGAGCCCGCCCCGGCCGCGCCCGCCGAGGAGGCGGCCCCGGAGGGCGAGGGGCATCCGGTGCGGGTCGACCCCCAGCGGCGCACCGCCTTCGTGGACGGCCGCCCGCTGGAGCTGACCTACCTGGAGTTCGAGCTCCTGGCCCACCTGGTCCGCCACCCGCACCGGGTGCACACCCGCGACCAGCTCGTCACCACCGTCTGGGGGTACGGGCACGTCGGCGACGGGCGGACCGTGGACGTCCACATCGCCCGGCTCCGCCGCAAGCTGGGCGCCGAGTACCGCCGCTCCATCCAGACGGTGCGCCGGGTCGGCTACAAGTACACCCCGTCCACCGCCCGCGACTAACCGGATCTTCCCGTAGCAGAACCCGGCCCGCGCCGGACCCACCGTGGCGCAGAGTGGCCCCATGAGACTTCTGGTGCTGGGCGGTACGGAGTTCGTGGGGCGCGCGGTCGTCGAGGCGGCGCGGGCCGGGGGCTGGGAGGTGGACCTCCTCCACCGGGGCCGTCATCCGGCGCCCGAGGGGGCCCGGGCCCTGCTCGGGGACCGGACGGCGCCGGGCGGGCTCGACGCGCTGGCCCGGGCCGCCGCCGAGGGGCCCGGCTGGGACCTGGTGGTGGACACCTGGTCGGGGGCGCCCTCGGTGGTCCGGGACAGCGCCGCGCTGCTCGCCGCGTACGCCGGGCGGTACGCGTACGTCTCCAGCCGCTCGGTGTACGGGCCGCCGGTGGCACGCGGCGCCGACGAGAGCGCGCCGGTCGTCGCGGGCGACCCGGACGCGGCGGCGCGAGGCTACGCCGAGGACAAGCGGGGCGGCGAACTCGCGGCGTCCCGCGCCTTCGGCGAGGAGCGCACGCTGTGGGCGCGGGCCGGGCTGATCCTCGGCCCGTGGGAGAACATCGGCCGCCTGCCGTGGTGGCTCAGCCGCATCGCCCGGGGCGGCGAGGTACCGGCGCCGGGCCCCCGCGACCTGCCCCTCCAGTACATCGACGCCCGCGACCTCGCCGCCTGGCTGCTCGCGGCCGGGCGGTCCGGCCTCCACGGGGCGTACGACCTGGTGAGCCCGCCCGGCTTCACCACCATGGGCGAACTCCTCGACACCTGCGTGACGGTGACCGGCTCCACCGCCGAACTGCGCTGGCTCACCCCGGAAGCAGTGCTGGCGGCGGGTGCCGAACCGTGGCGGGAGCTGCCGGTGTGGATTCCGCCGGACACCCCGGACCACGCGGCCCTGCACGGCAGCGACGTCTCGAAGGCCCTGGCGGCCGGGTTGCGGTGCCGCCCGGCGGCCGAGACGGTACGGGACACCTGGGCGTGGCTCACCACCCTGCCCGGCCGGGTGGCACCGCAGCGCCCCGACCGGCCGGTGGTGGGGCTGCCCGAGGAGAAGGAGGCGGCGCTGCTGGGGCGGGGCTAGGCCGTTTCGTTCGGATCACCGGGCATCTTCCTCTGGTCCGCCCGATGATCCGAACGAAACGGCCTAGACGCCCGGCATCAGCGTCCCGTTCGCCATGCTCCGCGACGGAACCTTCTACGAGCCGAGAAGCCCCCGACTCGCTTGACGAAGGGCATGGAGGCACCCCCCAGGAGGCACATTGAGGGCGCCGGCAGCATCAGGTGTGCGGGCCCCGGCCCCCGTTCCGGGCCCCGCGCACCTCGCTTGCTCACAGGCCGTTGCTGGGCGTCCGGCGATGGTGAACTCCACCGTGGCTGCTGTGTGCCGGGCGGACCCTCGCGGGTCAGTCTCGCGGGCACGCTGAGTGCCCGGGTGCCGTGCGTTGCGTCCGCAGGTGTCTGGTCTCGTGGTCGGACGGGCAGTCCCGGTTCACGCGACGCCGTCGTACGAGTGGGACTCGTAGACGGTGCCACCCTTGACGACCATGAACTTGACGCGTACGAGGGTGCCTTCCTTCAGGTTGCCGGTCTTCCACGGCGAGCAGTAGCCGGCGTTGTATCCGCGTGTGGTCGCCACGCGGTCGATCGATCCGTCGCGATGGATGTCCAGCGTCACCTCGACGCCCTTTCCGTCGGTGGTGTTGTCGCACGCCCTGATCGCGTCACCCGGATCCCCGTTCCACGGGTCGGGGGCCCAGTAACCGGTTCCTCCACGCATGAACTGGATGACCTGGCCCTCCGCGGCGTGCACCTGCGAGGGCCCGCCCAGCAGCAGCGCGACAGCTCCGGCGAGAATGCCGGTCGTTCTGACTCTGCCGAATGTACGCATAAGCAATTCACCTTACGGAAAGAGTGATTCGGGAAACCCGCCGACGGTCGCGAGCTCTCGGTGGTGGCGCGTTGGTTCGGCGCGCTGCCCCGGTTGTCCTCGCCTCGCACATCCTGCCGAGGGGGGAAGAGGCGAACAAGACGAGATCGCTAAACGCTTGTTTAGGCAACGCGCCAGGTGAAGACACTGCCGAGAGCCCGGAAACCCTCCGTACCGCCCATCGGCCACCCCGCCTCGACAAGGGAGACGCCTGCCGGAACGGCTCGGGCTCGAAGCCTTCCTCGTGCTCGCCGAAGAGCTTCACTTCAGGCGTACCGCGGAGCGGCTGCACGTCACGACCGGCCGCATCGGCCAGGTCCTGAAGAAGCCCGAAGCTCGCGTGGGCGCGCCCCTCTTCGCACGCGACGGCCGCATCGTCACCCTCACGGGGATCGGCGGCCAACCGCGCGAAGACCGGCAGAGCGACCTCGGGGAAGGCAGGTGCGTCACCGGCCTGTCCGGCGGTGAGGACGAACGCGAGGGGCCGGCAGCGGGCATCGGCGGCGAGGTGGATCTTCGTGGTCAGTCCGCCGCGGAAACGGCCGATGGCGTGGTCACCGGGTTCGCCGGCCGGCGAACCTTCTTACGGGCCCCGGCCGCGTGCTGACGGGCCCGCACGATCGTGGAGTCGACCGAGACGGCCCGGCCGAGATCCCCGTCCGCATCTGCCTGGGCCACCAGCGCGGTGAAAACCCGCTCCCAGGTACCGTCGACCGCCCACATCCGCAGCCGGTTGTAGACACCCCGCCAGTTGCCGTACCTCTCCGGAAGGTGCACCCACCGCGTACCGGTCCGGAACTTGTAGGCAATCGCGTCGACCACCTCATGATGGTCACGCCAGCGGCCACCCCGCTTCGGCGTCCGATCCGGGAGCAACGGCTCGATCCGCGCCCACTGCGCATCAGTCAACGGCCCACCCGGACCAACGACCGACCTGATCCGAACGAAACGGCCCAGGGCGGGTCAGGGCGTCCAGACGTACCGCACGTCCGGCTCGCGTTCCTCGTTGCGGGTGCCGTCGGTGCGCTCGGTCTCGGTGAAGCCGTGGCGTTCGTAGAAGCGGTGGGCGGGGGTGTTGACCTGGAAGGTCCACAGGACGAGCCCGGCGGGGCGGCGTTCCTTGGCGAGGGTGACGAGGCGGTCACCGAGGCCCTGGCCGCGCCGGTCGGGGGCGAGGTAGAGCTGCTCCAGCTCGTCGCCGTCGAGCACCAGGAGGCCGACGGCGCGCTCCCCGTCGAAGGCGCCCCAGGTCTCGCACCCGGTGACGAGGTGGGCGAACCAGTCGCGTACCGCCTCGTCCCCGTGGGCCCGGCGGACCGTCGGCAGGGCGGCGGCGAAGGAGCGCAGCCAGACCTCGGCGAGGGCGGGGGCGTCGGCGGGCAGGGCGCGGCGCAGGAGTACGGCCGGTCCGCCGGTGCGGACGTCGCTGGTGTCGGTGTCGGTGTCCACGGCGGAGGACTGTCGCACACGGCGGGGGCGGGCGCAGCCGCTTTTCGCCTGGTCGCCGTGCGGGAGCGGGGAGTTGGCCGGTGCAGAAAGGCGGTGCAGGGGGCTGGGCAGTGGATGTGCCCGAACGTACATTGACGCCATGCCTAATACGACGAAGGGCGTGGGGCCGGTCGCCTCGGAGCACACCCCGCTCACCGCGCGGAAGGTCTCCTTCGCCTGGGAGGAAACACCGCTGCACTGGGTGCCCGGCGATCCGTTCACCACGCACACCATCAACGTGCTGCACCTGCTGCTGCCCGCCGGTGAGCGCTGGTTCGTCCACGTCTACCAGCAGGTCCTGCCGTACATCCGGGACGAGAAGCTGCGCGAGGACGTCATCGGCTTCATCGGCCAGGAGGCGATGCACGCGCAGGCCCACGACGAGGTGCTGCCGCACCTGCGGGAACAGGGGCTCGACCCGACGCCGTACACCGCGCAGGTGGACTGGCTGTTCGAGAAGATGCTCGGCGACCGGACGCTGCCGCCCGGTCGGGCGCGCCGCTGGTGGCTGATGGAGCGGGTGGCGCTGATCGCCGCCATCGAGCACTACACCGCCTTCCTCGGCGACTGGGTGCTCAACGCCGAGCGGCTGGACGCGGTGGGGGCCGACCCGACCATGCTCGACCTGCTGCGCTGGCACGGCGCCGAGGAGGTCGAGCACCGCTCGGTCGCCTTCGACCTCTTCCAGCACGTCGACGGCGGCTACCGGCGCCGGGCCCGCACCTGGGCCACCGCGTTCGGCGCGCTGCTCTTCCTCTGGCAGCGCGGGGTGCGCTTCTTCCTGGAGAACGACCCGACGCTGCTGGAGGGCAAGGGCAGCTTCACGGAGTTCTACCGCAAGGGCCGGGCCGGGATGCTGCCGAGCACCCCGGCGATCCTCAAGTCCGTGCCGACCTATCTGCGGCGCGACTACCACCCCTCGCAGGAGGGCAGCACGGCACAGGCCGTCGCCTACCTGGCCTCCTCCCCGGCCGCGCTCGCCGCCGAGGCCGCCACCGCACCCGACGCCCCGAAGGACGCCCGCTGATGGCCCGTCTGCGTACCGTCGTCCTCGCGGCCGGCGCCGCCGTCCTGGTGCGGCGCGCGCTGCGGACCCGTATCCGCCGCTCGCCGCTGTGGCCGCTGCCCGCCCTGGAGGAGCCGGTGTCGGGGCGGCCGCGCAGCCGGGCGGCGATCCTGCGCGTCGTGCGGCGCGACACCCCGGCCGACGGGGTGGTGCGGCTGCGGCTGGAGGGTACGGGCGAGCTGCCGGCCTGGGAGCCGGGCGCCCACCTCGACCTGGTGCTCCCCTCCGGCACGGTCCGGCAGTACTCGCTCTGCGGCGACCCGGCCGACCGGTCGGCGTACACCGTGGCGACCCGGGTGATCGAGCTGGCCGAGGGCGGCCGGGGCGGTTCGCTGGAGCTCCACCGGGAGCTGCGCGAGGGCACGGAGGTGACGGTCCGCGGACCGCGCAACCGCTTCCGGCTCACCCCGGCCCCCGCCTACCTCTTCGTCGCCGGCGGCATCGGCATCACCCCGCTGCTGCCGATGGTGCGGGCGGCCCAGGCGGCCGGCGCCGACTGGAAGCTTCTCTACGGCGGCCGGACCCGGGCCTCGATGCCCTTCGCCGACGAGCTGGAGAGGCTGGGCGGCCCCGAGCGGGTCACCCTGGCCGCCGAGGACGAGAGCGGCCGGCCCGACCTGGCGGCGGCACTGGCCGGCACCCCTGAGGGCACCACCGTCTACTGCTGCGGCCCCGAGGGGCTGATGGCGGCGGTCGAGGCGGCCCTGCCCGAGGGCTGCGTCCTGCGCACCGAACGCTTCGCGGGCGGCCCGGCAGGCCGCCCCTCGGCCGCCCGCGGCGACCTCCCCTTCGAGGTCGAACTGCGCCGCACCGGCCGGACGGTGACCGTCCCGGCCGACCGCACGGCCCTGGAGGCGGTACGCGAGGAGCTGCCGGACACCCCGTACTCCTGCACGCAGGGATTCTGCGGGACCTGCCGGCAGCGGGTGGTCTCCGGCGAGGTCGACCACCGCGACGAGCTGCTGACCGACGGCGAGCGGGACGAGGCGATGCTGCTCTGCGTCTCCCGCTCCCGGGGCGGGCGGATCGTGCTGGATCTCTGAACGCGCCCGGCCACACCCCTGGTTCAGGTAGGTGAGGACGGCGCGGACGCGGCGGTGGGTGTCGGCGTCGTCGGTGATGCCCAGCTCGCCGAACAGGCGGTGGCGCCCTCGCCTACGGCACTCGCCGTTCTCACCGGGAGCACAGGGGCACCCCCGACTCCCGCAGGTCGGTAGTCTGTTCGGTATGACGACCGGGACGCGCCGCAGAATGGGTGTCGAGGAGCGGCGGCAGCAGCTCATCGGTGTTGCGCTGGAGCTGTTCAGCAACCGCTCCCCCGACGAGGTCTCCATCGACGAGATAGCCGCGGCCGCCGGCATCTCGCGCCCCCTCGTCTACCACTACTTCCCGGGCAAGACGAGCCTGTACGAGGCGGCGCTGCGCCGGGCCGCCGAAGACCTGGCCCAGCGCTTCGACGAGCCGCGCGAAGGCCCGCTGGGGGCCCGGCTTCAGCGCGTGATGGGCCGGTTCTTCGACTTCGTGGACGAACACGGCCCCGGTTTCTCGGCGTTGATGCGCGGCGGCCCCGCCCAGTCGGTCAGCGGCGACCCCGGCTCCTCCTCGGCGGCCACGGCGCTGATCGACTCCGTGCGGCAGGCGGCGTACGAGCAGATCGTCTCCCACCTGGACCTGGTCGCGGTGCCGCCCCGGCTGGAGCTGGTGGTGCGGTCCTGGGTCTCGCTGGCGGAGTCGACGGCGCTGCTCTGGCTCGACGGCCGCAGGACCGAACGGGCCGCGCTGGAACTCCAGCTGGTGCACGACTTCGGCGCCCTGGTGGCGGTGGCCGGCGCCTACGACGAGGAGATCGCCGGGGTGGTCCGCCGCATCCTCGCCCAGGAACCCCCGGACGGCCCGTTCACCGACCTCGCGGTACGCCTGCTCACCCTCCTCCCGGCCGAGGCCGAGGTACCGGCGCAGGCTCCGGCCCCGGCGGAGTGAGGGCTCACCTCGCGCGGCCCTGCCGAAGGTCCACCTGGAGCAGGTACGGGGAGCCGGCGAAGCCCCGCCGCGCGCAGGCGGGTACGGCACGCTCGCTGGAGTGCACGGTGACCCGCTCGGCCCCGAGCCCCGCCGCCCGCTCCAGCACCGCGTCGATCAGCACCCCGCCCAGCCCACGGCCCCGCTCCTCCGGCACGACGTACGTGCACTGCGCCTGGTGGGCGGGAGCGCCCGCGCGGGATCTCGCGGGCGCTCCCTGGCCGCTGGGGCTCAGCCCGCGCGGAAGACCGCGACGGTGCGGGCCGGGACGGTGAAGGTGCCGGTGCGGCGGTCGTAGGCGGAGTCCTTGACGACCGGGTCCGCGCCCCGGGCCTGGACGGGGTGGAGGGCGTAGCGGGTGCCGGCGGCCGAGGTCAGGCGCTGGTCCTGGGTGTCGGGGGTGGCGTTGAGGACGACGACCAGGTCGGCGAGGCGCATGGTGAGGACGCCCGGGGTCTCGTCGGGGCCGGAGAGCGGGAAGCTCAGGGCGCGCTGGACCTCGGCGGTGGTGCGCAGGGAGAAGGAGGGTTCGGTGGCGCGCAGGGTGAGCAGGTCGCGGTGGGCGGCGGCGCTCGCCTCGATCTCGGCGCAGCCGACGGAGACGGTGGTGAGCAGCGGCTTGGCGTACTCCCACTTGTCCTGGTTGTCGGCGGCGGGCGGCAGACCCCGGCCGAAGCCGTTGCCCTGGCGGCAGTCCCAGTGCAGGGCGTTGAACCAGTCGCCGCTGTCGTAGGAGTTGCGGTCCAGGGACTTGGAGCGGAGCCGGTCGGTGCCGGCCTGGGAGAGGGCGGGGCCCTGGGAGAGGGTGGCGGTGGCCATCGCCAGGATCTGCATGCGGGCCCGGTCGGCGGCCGGGGTGCCGGCGGGCAGTTTGAAGGCGAGGGCGTCGAAGAGGGTCTCGTTGTCGTGGGCGTCGGCGTAGGCGAGGGCGTCGCCGGGGCGTTCGGCGTAGCCGGCGGGGGCGCCGTTGTAGTCGACCCCGGCGCCGGTGGTGCGGCGGCCGGTGGAGTCGGTGAGCCGGTAGTCCGCGAGGTTGCCGGTGAGGCCGACCTTGATCAGGTCCTGGTAGTGCAGGAGCCGGGCGCGCTGTTCGGCGCGGGTGCCGTTGGCGGGCGAGTCGTTGGGGTCGGTGTACAGGCCGGAGGCGAAGCCCTGGACGCCGGGGTCCTCGTCGAAGGGGCCGCCGCCGCGGACCGCGTCGCGGGCCCGGTCGGAGAAGGTGGCGATGCCGGTGCCGGCCATGTTGGCCTGGCCGGCCTGGACGAAGCGGGCGTCGTCGGCGACCTCGCCGAAGGTCCACCCCTCGCCGTAGAGGATGATCCGCTTGCCGTCGACGCCGTCGCGGGCCGGGGTGAGCGCGTCGAGGGCCTTGCGGACGGCGACCATGTTGGCCTTGGGGTGGTGGCCCATGAGGTCGAAGCGGAAGCCGTCGACCTTGTACTGCTTGGCCCAGGTGACGACGGAGTCGACGACGAGGCGGCCCATCATGGCGTTCTCGGGGGCGGTGCCCGCGCAGCAGGTGGAGTTCGCGACGGAGCCGTCGGCCAGCAGGCGCTGGTAGTAGCCGGGGACGATCCGGTCGAGGACGGAGGTGTCGGCCTGGCCGGAGGCGGCGGTGTGGTTGTAGACGACGTCCATGACGACGCCGAGCCCGTCCCGGTTGAGGGAGCCGACCATCTCGCGGAACTCGCGGGTGCGACCGGGCCCTTCGGGGTCGGTGGCGTACGAGCCCTCGGGCACGGTGTAGTGCAGCGGGTCGTACCCCCAGTTGTAGGCGTCCCCGGCGGCGCTCGCGGTGACGCACTCCTGCTGGCGCGGGGAGTCGGCGGGGAGCGCGGGCAGGTCGCAGTCGGGGGTCTTCGCGTCCTTCTCCGGGATGGTGGCGATGTCGAAGACGGGGAGGAGGTGGACGTGGGTGGTGCCGGCGTCGGCGAGGCGGCGCAGGTGGCGGGCGCCGTCGCTGTCGCGGTCGGTGAAGGCGCGGTAGGTGCCGGGGTGGGCGTTGGTCGGGTCGGAGGCGGAGAAGTCGCGGACGTGGAGTTCCTGGATCTGGGCGTCGCGCAGCGGGACGGCCTTCGGCTTGCGGAGGTTCTTCCAGCCGGGCGGGGCGAGCTCCGGGTCGTCCAGGTCGGTGACGAGGCTGCGGCGGGAGTCGGTGGTGAGCGCGACGGCGTAGGGGTCGGTCACGGTGTTGGTGACGGTGCGGCCGGCCTCGGGGGCGTAGACGGTGACGTCGTAGGCGTACTCCCGGTCCTTCCAGCCGCGTTCGCCGGTGACCGTCCAGACGCCGGAGGCGGCGTCTCGGCGCATCGGGACGGTGCGTCCGTCGAGGTCGAGGGCGACGCGGCGGGCGGTCGGGGCCCAGACGGAGAGGGTGGGGCGGCCGGTGCGGTCGAAGGTGGCGCCGAGCGCGCGGCGCTGGGCGGCGTCGGCGTACAGGTCGTCGAGGACGCCGGCGGTCTGCACGGCGGTGGCGGCGGTGACGGTGCCGTCGGAAGCCAGTTGCTGGGCGACGAGCCGGCCGCGCAGCGCCTCGGCGGCGAAGCGCCGGTCGCGGGGGTCGACGCGCCAGGCGTCGTACGCGGCGAGGTGCGGGAACTTCTTGAGCTGGGCGGGGGTGAGCTTGCCCGGGGCGAGCCGCAGTGCGCGCGTGCCGGAGCCGGGGCGCATCTCCGCCGCCTCCTGCCGCTCGGCCTCCTGGGCCGGGGCGAGGAGGCGGGCGCTCGTGGTCTTCGCGGCGCGCGGCCAGGCGACGGTGCGGGCGTCGAGCCAGACGGCCTCGGCGGTGTCCTCGGCGGCGGCGGCCCGCGGAGCCGGGGCGTCGGGGGTGTCGGCAGTGGCCGGGAGGGTGGCGGTGAGGGCGGCGCACAGGCCGAGACTCACCGCGAGGATGGTGGTCCGTCGCACGGGGACGGGTCTCCTTCGAGGGCGGGGGCCGCCGGGCGGGGTTCGCGGGGCGGGTGCGGCAGCGGCCCGGCGTCCGCGGGGAGGCGGGCGCCGGGCCGAAGGGGGCGGGGTCAGCCGCGCCAGGTGTCGTGGAGAGTGAGGGCGCCGGTGGAGCCGACGGTCGCCGTGCGGTTGGCGCCGGACTCCCAGACGGCCTTCCCTGCGGCGTCCTTGCGCAGGTACTTGTACTGGAAGGAGGTTCCGGCGGGCAGCGGCACGTCGAGCTTCCACACCGGGTAGGCGGCCGGGTCGAGCTTGAGGGCGCGGGCCGGGTCCCAGTTGCCGAGGGCGGCCTGGTCACCGGTGACGTAGATGTTCTCGCCCCAGGCGGTGGAGGCGTTGACGTGGAAGGAGGCGGAGGTCTGCCCGGTGCCGGGGCCGGTGCCCCCGCCGGAGCAGGTACGGGCGCCGGTGTGCAGGGCCAGGGCGGTGCCGGGGGCGACGGTGGCGGTGAAGGTGCCGTCGGAGGCGACGGTGACCGGCTTGCGGCTCTGGACGTCGCAGTAGGCCCCGCCGGGCAGGCCGCTCTGGAAGGTGCGGTTCAGCGCGGAGCCCTCGTGGTTGATGGCGACGTACGCCTTGTCGCCGCGGCCGAAGGCGATCTGGTCGCCGCCGTTGTCCCACCAGTGGGTGACAGGCTGCCCGGAGGCGGTGTTGCGCAGGCCGACCATGGAGGAGAGCTCGGGCCAGGCGTGCTGGCACTTCCAGCCGTCGCTGTAGCAGGAGTTGACGGTGCCGCCGTCCGGCGGACCGGCGTCGTGGTCGGTGAACTCGTAGCCGGAGTGGACGTCCGGGGAGCCGTAGGGCCAGGCCAGCATGAAGACGCCGGCGAGGGTGTAGGCGGAGCCGTTCTTGTAGTTGAGGGTGTCGCCGCCGCGCTCGGTGTCGTGGTTGTCGACGAAGACGGCGGACTTGCCGCTCGCCATGTAGCCCCAGTCCTCGCCGAAGTTCTTCAGGTGGGCGAGGTTCTCGTTCTGGAAGACCCGCTTGAGGTCGCGGGCGTAGCGGAACTCCTGGACGTCGCCCGTGCCGAGATACTCGCTGGGCTGGACGGCCTCGCCCGCGCCGTGGATGGCCTCCTGCTTCCAGTACGTGCTCCCGTTGCCGACCTTGGCCTTGATGGCGGCGAGGTCGGCGGCGGGCATGTGCTTGGCGGCGTCGATGCGGAAGCCGTCGACGCCGAGCGAGAGCAGGTCGTTGAGGTAGGCGGCGATGCGGTCGCGGACGTACGGCTCACCGGTGTCGAGGTCGGCGAGGCCGACCAGTTCGCAGTTCTGGACGTTGGCGCGGTTGCCGTAGTCGTTGATCTCGCTGCGGCAGTCGTCCATGTCGGCGCCGGACCAGATGCCCGGGTAGTCGTACTTCTGGTACGCGGTGCCGCCGGTGCCGGTGCCGGAGCCCGCGGCCATGTGGTTGATGACCGAGTCGGCGACGACTTTGACGCCGGCCGCGTGGCAGGTGTCGACCATGGACTTGAAGGCGGCCCGGTCGCCGAGCCGTCCGGCGATCTTGTAGCTGACGGGCTGGTAGGAGGTCCACCACTGGGCGCCCTGGATGTGCTCCTGGGGCGGGGAGACCTGGACGTAGCCGTAGCCGGCCGGGCCGAGGCTGTCGGTGCAGGCGCGGGCTACGGAGGCGAACTTCCACTCGAAGAGGACGGCGGTGACGTCCTTCGCCCCGGGCGGGGCGGCAGCGGCGGGGGTGGGGGCGGTGAGGGCGGTGGCGGCTGCCGCCAGCACGGCTAGGGACGCGGTGGCGAGTCTGCGGGCCATGTGGTGCCTCCTGATCGGGGGGCGGAGGGCTGAATTCTCTTGCAGCAAAACTGCAAGGAGCGTCGCGAAGCAGACCGTAGAGCGAGTGGTACCCGCGGTCAACCCTTTGGACACGAACCCGAAACACCACGGACATCAAAGGGGTTGGGCGCCAGAGAGCAGGCCCCGCAAGCCTCTGCAAGAGGTTGCGGGCGGCTCAGGACGAAGCGCCCCGTACGTCCCATCCGTCACCCGGCACCCACTGGGCGGTGGAGCCGCGCACCACCAGCTCCGGCTGGAAGACGAACTCGGTGCGCTGCACGGTCTGGTGGGTGATCTCCTCCAGCAGGGCGCCGACGGCGGCGGTGGCCATCGCGTGGACCGGCTGGCGGACCGTGGTCAGCGGCGGGTCGGTGAAGGCGACCAGCTGCGAGTCGTCGAAGCCGACCACCGAGAGGTCGGCGGGGACGTCGAGCCCCCGCTCCCGGGCGGCCCGGACGGCGCCGAGCGCCATCAGGTCGCTGCCGCAGACCAGCCCCGTGCACCCCTGCTCCAGCAGCGACCCGGCCGCCGCGTGGCCGCCCTCGACGCTGAACAGGGTGCGGCGGACGCGCTGTTCGGCCTCCTCCCGCGGAGTCCCGAGGATCTCGGCGAGGGCGTCGGCGAATCCTTCCGCCTTGCGGCGCGAGGGCACGTACCGGTCGGGCCCTATGGCGAGACCGATCCGCCGGTGGCCGAGGTCGGCGAGGTGGCGCACCGCCATCCGGACCGCCGAGCGGTCGTCCGGGGAGACGAAGGGGGCGCGGATGCGCTCGTTGTAGCCGTTGATGAGGACGAAGGGGACGCCGCGCTCGGTCAGCCGGGCGTAGCGGCGCGGGTCGGCGGTGGTGTCGGCGTGCAGGCCGGAGAGGAAGACGATGCCGTTGACGCCGCGCTCCTCCAGCTGCTCGACCAGTTCGTCCTCGGTGGCGCCGCCGGGGATCTGGGTGCAGAGCACCGGGGTGTAGCCGTAGCCGGCCAGCGCCTGTTCGACGACCTGGGCGAAGGCCGGGAAGATCGGGTTGGTCAGCTCGGGGGTGATCAGGCCGATGAGCCCGGCGCTGCGGCGGCGCAGCCGGGTGGGCCGCTCGTAGCCGAGCAGGTCGAGGGCGGCGAGGACGCGCTGCCGGGTGGAGTGGGCGACGCCGGGGCGGCCGTTGAGGACACGGCTGGCGGTCGCCTCGCTGACCTGGGCCTGCGCGGCGATGTCCGCGAGCCGCGGGACGGCCGGGGAGCCGTCCCGCGGGGCGGGCAGGGTCACACCGTCCACCACACCGTGGTGTCGGCGGGCAGCTCGAAGGTCCCGTCCTCGGCGACGGCCGGGGCCGCGCCCTGGGAGGCGAGCAGCGGGCGGCCGGGGGCGGGGAGCCGGACCGGGGCGCCGGTGGTGTTGGCGGTGCAGGCGAACTCGGGGCGGGCGAAGGCGAGGACGCCCTCGGGCGCCTCCAGCCAGCTGATCTCCTGGCCGGCGCCGAGCCCGGGGTGTTCCCGGCGGACGGCGAGCGCGGCCCGGTACAGCTCCAGGGTGGAACTGGGGTCGCCGGTCTGCGCCTCGACGCTCAGCTCGCCCCAGCCCGCGGGCTGCGGGAGCCAGCTGCCGCCGGGCCCGAAGCCGGCCGAGGGCCCCTCGACGGTCCACGGGATCGGCACCCGGCAGCCGTCGCGGAAGCCGTCCTGTCCGGCGGCCCGGAAGTACGAGGGGTCCTGGCGGACCTCGTCGGGCAGGTCGGTGACGTCGGGCAGGCCCAGTTCCTCGCCCTGGTAGACGTAGGCGGAGCCGGGCAGGGCGAGCATCAGCAGGGTGGCGGCGCGGGCCCGGCGCAGGCCCAGGGCGCGGTCGCCGGGGGTGCGCAGCTGGGTGCCGCCGGGCGGGTTGGCGAAGCGGGTGGCGTGCCGGGTCACGTCGTGGTTGGAGAGGACCCAGGTGGTGGGGGCGCCGACCGGGCGCATCGCGGCGAGCGAGGCGTCGATGACCTCGCGCAGCGCCTCGGCGTCCCAGTAGGTGCTCAGGTACTGGAAGTTGAACGCCTGGTGCATCTCGTCGGGGCGGACGTAGTGGGCGGTCCGCTCGACGGTCGGGGTCCAGGCCTCGGCGACCAGGACGCGGTCGTCGCCGTACTCGGCGAGCAGCGCGCGCCAGTCGCGGTAGACCGCGTGGACGCCGTCCTGGTCGAAGAAGGGCATGACCTCGTTGCCGAGCAGCTTGACCTGCTCGCCGGCGCCGATGTCGGGCAGCCCCTCGGCCTTGATGAGGCCGTGCGCCACGTCGACGCGGAAGCCGTCGACCCCGATGTCGAGCCAGAACCGCAGGATGGAGCGGAACTCGTCACGGACGGCCGGGTGCTCCCAGTTGAAGTCGGGCTGTTCGGGCGCGAAGAGGTGCAGGTACCACTCGCCGTCGTCCGTGCGGGTCCAGGCGGGCCCGCCGAAGATGGACTCCCAGTCGTTGGGCGGGAGTTCGCCGTCGGTGCCCTTGCCGGGGCGGAAGTGGTAGCGCTCCCGCAGCGGCGAGCCGGGGCCCTCGGCCAGCGCCTGGCGGAACCAGGCGTGCTGGTCGGAGGAGTGGTTGGGGACGAGGTCGACGATGGTGCGCAGCCCCAGCGCCCGGGCGTCGGCGATGAGCGCCTCGGCGTCGGCGAGGGTGCCGAACATCGGGTCGATGGCCCGGTAGTCGGCGACGTCGTACCCGGCGTCGGCCTGCGGGGAGGCGTAGAAGGGGCTGAGCCAGACGGCGTCGACGCCCAGTTCCTTGAGGTAGGGCAGGCGGTGGCGGATGCCGGGCAGGTCGCCCATGCCGTCGCCGTCGGCGTCGGCGAAGCTGCGGGGGTAGACCTGGTAGATCACCGCGTCGCGCCACCAGCCGGGAGCGGTGTCGGCGGCCGGGGCGGTGGGGGCGGGGGCAGTGAGGTGCTGGGTCATGTCTTCCCTGGTGTCATGAGGGGTGGCCTGGAGTGCGGCTTCTCTAGCCCTTTGTCGCGCCGGCGGTCATGCCGGTGACCAGGTGGCGCTGGACGAGGACGAAGACGATGACGGCCGGGACGGCGATCAGCACGGAGGCGGCGGTCATCGGTCCCCACTGGGCCGTGTACTGGTTGACGAAGGTCTGGAGTCCTCCGGCGAGCGTCATGTTGTCCTCGCCGACCATGAAGGCGGAGGCGTACGCGACCTCGCCCCAGGCGGTGATGAACGAGTAGAAGCCGGTGACAGCGAGGCCCGGGCGGGCCAGCGGCAGGATGAGCCGCCAGAAGGTGCCGAAGGGGTTGAGCCCGTCGACGCGTCCGGACTCGTCGATCTCGACGGGTATCGCGTCGAAGAAGCCCTTCATCATCCAGGCGCAGAACGGCACGGCGATCGTCAGGTAGGTGATGACCAGGCCGACCGGCTGGTTGAGCAGCCCCATCGAGGAGAAGAGGTTGTACAGCGGCACGATGAGGATCGCCATCGGAAACATCTGGGTGATGAGCAGCACCCACATCAGCGGCCGCATCCCGGGGAAGCGGAAGCGGCTGACCGCGTAACCGGTGGTGGCGGCGAGGAAGACGCCGATCACGGTGGTGGTGGCGGCGACGACCACCGAGTTGCCGAACCAGGTGAGGAACTTGGTGTCCCCCAGCAGGTGCGTGTAGTTGGCGAGGGTGGTGTCGCGGAAGAAGTCGGTGGTGGTGGCGAACTTCGCCGGCTTGAGCGAGGTCAGCAGTACCCACAGGGCGGGGAAGACGGCGACGACGGTGGCGATCAGCAGTGTGCCGTGCAGGCCGATCGAGGCGAGCGGGCTGCGACTGCGGCGGGTGTTGGGCATGGTCACCACACCTCTCCCTGCTTCTTGAGGACGCGGCGGTAGAAGAAGGCGAACACCAGCAGCAGGAGCAGGATGATGACGCCCCAGGTCGCCGAGGTGGAGAAGTTGCGCGGGCTGTCGACGAAGGTCATCCGGAACGCCTGGGTGACCAGGATCTCGGTGGCGTCGCCGGGCCCGCCCCGGGTGAGCAGGAAGATCACCGGGAACATGTTGAAGGTCCAGATGGTGGAGAGCAGGATCACCGTGGTGGAGACGGGCCGCAGCCCGGGGAGGGTGATGTGCCGGAACCGCTGCCAGGCGCTGGCGCCGTCCATCTCGGCCGCCTCGTAGAGGTCGCCGGGGATGGACTGGAGGCCGCCGAGGAGGGCCACCATCATGAAGGGGACACCGAGCCAGACGTTGACCGCGATCACCGAGAGCTTGGCGATGGTCGGGTCGTTGAGCCACGGCACGGCGTCGATGCCGCCGCCCACCAGGATCTTGTTGAGCAGGCCGTGCTTCTCGTTGTAGAGGAAGTTCCAGGAGAAGACGGAGACGAAGCCGGGGATGGCCCACGGCACGACCAGCGCCATGCGGTAGAAACCGCGCCCGGCGACCTGCCGGTTGAGCAGGGTGGCCAGCGCGAGGCCCAGGCTGTACGTGATGGAGACGCAGGCGACGGTCCACACGATCGTCCAGACCAGGCGCTGGAGGAAGACCGGGTCGCCGAAGGCGTCCACGTAGTTCTGGAGCCCGGTGAACTCGTAGGTGGCCGGGATGTGGTTGACGCCGATGGTCCGCTCGACGTTGGCCTCGGTGGCGTCGGTGAGCGAGAGCCAGATACCCCGGCCCAGCGGGTAGCCGACGATGATCGCGAGGACGATGACGACGGGCGCCACCATGGTCCAGGCGTACCAGTGCGTGGAGAGGGCGCGGCGTACTCCGCTCTCCCGCGTTCTGGCCGGGCGGCGCGGCCCGGGGACGGTTGCCTTCCCCGGCGCCTTGGCCACCGACGGGCCCGTGTGCACAGCCATCGGTCGGCCGGCCTCCTTCTTCTCCGTACGGGTGGGGCGTGCCGCCGCGCGCGGGGCGCGGCGGCGGCACGCGGCCGGGTCGGTTACTTGTAGTCCTTCAGGAGCTTGCGGTACGAGTCACCGGTGGACTTGGCGGCCTGCTCGGGCGTGGCCTGGCCGGTGAGGACCTTGGTGTACTGGGTCTGGAGCGGGGCGAAGAGGCTGCCGCCCTCGGGGACCCAGGGGCGCTCGACGGCGGTCTCGACGACCGGCTTGAAGAACTGCACGATCTCGTTGTCCGCGACCTTCGGGTCGCCGTAGACCGAGGAGCGGGTCGGCAGCAGGCTGAGCTTCTGGGTGACTTCGGCCTGGACCTTGGCGGAGCTCATGTACTTGACGAACTCGTAGGAGGCGTCGAGGTTCTTCGACCCGGCGTAGACGGCGTAGTTGTGGCCGCCCTGCGGGGAGCCGGCGGTCTTGGAGCCGGCCGGGACCGGGGCGACGCCGAAGTTGGCCTTGTCCTTGAAGGCGTCACCGGCGAGGGTGTCGGTCACGGCCCAGGGGCCGTTGATCGCCATGGCGACCTCGCCGTCCTTGATGGCCTTCTGCATGTTGTCCCAGCCGTTGGTGGCGTCGGTGACGGCCACCTTGGAGTCGACCAGTTCCTTGACGGCCTTGAAGGCGTCGACGGCGGGCTTGTCGTCGATGGTGACCGACTTGTCCTTGGTGTTGATCATGTCGCCGCCCTCGCCGTAGAGGAACGACAGGAACCAGTACGCGTCGTCGCCGCGCAGGTACAGGGCGGTCTTGCCGGTCTTCGACTTGATCGCCTTGGCGGCCTCGGTCAGCTCGTCGAGGGTCTTGGGCACCTCGACGCCGGCCTCCTTGAGCAGCTTCTTGTTGTAGAAGACGCCGACGGAGTCGATGACCTGCGGGACGCCGAAGGTCTTGCCGTCGTACTGGGTGGAGGCGGCGGCCTGCTTGAGGTAGTCGTCCTGCTTGTCGAGGGCGGCGGTGCCGTCGAGCGGGGCGAGGTAGCCGAGCGAGGCGAAGTCCGGGGTCCAGGCGACCTCGGAGCGGATCACGTCGGGGGCGCCGGAGCCGGAGGAGGCGGCGTTCTTGAACTTGTTCTGCGCGTCCGCGAAGGGCACGTTGACGTAGTTGACCTTGACCTTGGGGTGCTCCTTCTCGAAGCCCTCGGCCAGCGCCTTGAAGACCTTGTCCTCACTGCCGACGGTCGAGGTGTCCCACCAGGTGACCGTGCCGGCCAGTTCCCCGCCGCTCTTGCCGCCCTTGGCGCCGCTCTCGTCGGTGGTGTCCCCGCCGCAGGCCGTCGCCGCGAGCGCCAGGCTCGCCACGAGCGCGGTAGCCGCTATGCCACGTCGCATGTGTACTCCTTCAAGCACGGTCCCGATCCGGCGAGGGCTGAGGGCAGCCGTGCCTGCCGCTCCTTCGCGGCTTCGGGTCGGCAGGAACGTAACAGTCCTGAAATCTGTCCGAAAGAGCTTGCGAGAAATTTCTGCAAGGCGAGCCGATTGTTACCTCCACGTGTCCATTCGGTGCACCGTTCCCGACCAGGACGGTGATCTTCGTGGTTGAAAGGTCTTGCAAGGCGTTGCCGCCGTGGCCGGGAGCCAGCTCCTGACATCTCCGGAAACCGGCCCGCCTCCCCCGGCCGATGGGCAAGCGCGGACCCGGCCGGTACAGTCCCGTGTCATGACCGCGCGACTCGCTGACATCGCAGCCCAGGCGGGGGTCAGCGAAGCGACCGTGAGCCGGGTCCTCAACGGCAAGCAGGGCGTCGCCGCGGCCACCCGCGAATCCGTCCTCGCCGCGCTCGACGTCCTCGGCTACGAACGCCCGGTGCGGCTGCGCCGCCGCAGCGCCGGACTGGTCGGCCTGATCACCCCGGAGCTGGAGAACCCGATCTTCCCGGCGCTGGCCCAGGTCATCGGGCAGGCCCTGACCCGGCAGGGGTACACGCCGGTGCTGGCCACCCAGACCCCCGGCGGCTCCACCGAGGACGAGCTGACCGAGATGCTGGTCGACCGGGGCGTCTCCGGCATCATCTTCGTCTCCGGGCTGCACGCCGACACCACCGCCGACATGACGCGGTACGACCGGCTGCGCGGCCAGGGCGTCCCGTTCGTCCTCATCGACGGCTTCACCGACCAGGTGCGCGCCCCGTTCATCTCCCCCGACGACCGTGCGGCGATGCGGCTGGCCGTCACCCACCTCGCCTCACTGGGCCACACCCGGATCGGGCTGGCCCTCGGCCCGAAACGGTTCGTCCCGGTGGTCCGCAAGACGGAGGGGTTCACCCGGGCGCTGCACGACACCTTCGGGATCGACGCGGCCGAGGCCGAGCGGGAGTTCGTCCGGCACTCCCTGTACACACTGGAGGGCGGCCAGGCCGCCGCCGACTCCCTGCTGGACGGCGGATGCACGGCGGTGGTGTGCGCCAGCGACATGATGGCGCTCGGCGCCATCCGCGCGGTCCGCCGCCGGGGCCTCGACGTCCCCGCCGACGCCTCCGTGGTCGGCTTCGACGACTCCCCGCTGATCGCCTTCACCGACCCGCCGCTCACCACCGTCCGCAAGCCGGTCACGGCGATGGGGCAGGCGGCGGTCCGCGCCCTGCTGGAGGAGATCGGCGGGACGCCCGCGCCGCCCAGCGAGTTCGTCTTCATGCCGGAGCTGGTGGTGCGCGGTTCGACCGCCTCGGCACCCCCTCCCGACGCCTCCGGCCTGGGTGAGGTCCCCCAGAGGGAGATCGTCCGTAAGGCGTAGAGAATGCGGGACTGACCCGTCCGAGGGATGATCGGTCGGTAGGCGCGATTCTGACAGAATCCCTCCCTATGGGTGAGACCACTGTGACGACTTCTGAAGGCCGCCGACCGGCCCCCGATTCCTCGCCCATGGGCCCGGCAGGGCGCTCCACGCGGCCCGCGGGCCCATTCGGCCGCCTGCGCACCCCGCGGCGGCCCCGGATCTGGTTCGAGATCCTGCTCATCGCCGTCAGTTACTGGGTGTACTCCCTCATCCGCAACGCGGTGCCGGAGCAGAAGGCCCAGGCGATGGCCAACGCCGACTGGATCTGGGAGGTCGAGCAGCGGCTCGGCATCGCGGTGGAGCACGGCGTCAACCACGCGGTCAACTCGGTGACCTGGCTGATCGTGGGGATGAACTACTACTACGCCACGCTGCACTTCGTCGTCACCCTCGGCGTGCTGGTCTGGCTCTACCGCCGCCATCCAGGGCGCTACGCGGCCGCCCGCACCGTCCTCTTCGCCACCACCGCCGTCGCCCTGGTCGGCTACTACCTCTACCCGCTGGCGCCACCCCGCCTGATGAACGGGCAGCACTTCATCGACACCGTCCTGGTCCACCAGACCTGGGGCTCGATGGCTTCCGGCGACCTGAAGAACATGTCGAACCAGTACGCGGCGATGCCCTCGATGCACATCGGCTGGTCGCTCTGGTGCGGCCTGACCATCTTCGCCCTCGCCTCGGTGCCCTGGGCCAAGGTGCTCGGCCTGCTCTACCCGACGCTCACCCTGGTCGTCATCGTGGCCACCGCCAACCACTTCTGGCTCGACGCGGTCGGCGGCCTCGCCTGCCTCCTCTTCGGCTACCTGGTCGCCCGCCTCTGCTACGGGGCACTCCCGCAGGGCCTGCCCCGGCAGGTCCCGGACGACCGGCGCAGAGCCACGGCTCCCCCGGCCGCCGCCCCCACCCCCCCGGCCCCCGAACCGGCGCACTCCACCGAGCAGCCCCCGGCCGAGGAACGCCCGCTGCCCTCCCCCACCGGCCCCGGCCCGAGGGGCGCCACCGCCCTGACCCGCGCCTCCCCGGAACCGGCCCCCGCCCCCGAGTCCTGACGCCGGGGCCGACAGCCCGGCAGCAGCCCAACCAGCCCAGAACAGCCCGGCCGGCGCTTGAGGCCATCTTGAACCGGCACGCAAGGCCGGACCTCAGCCACAGAAACAGCCCGGCCGGCGGCCAGGCCACCCGGACGCCCGGCCAGTCGGGCGAGGCTCGCCGAAAGCGCGCCGCCCAGGCGATACGCACCCGACCTCGCCGGGCACACGCCAGACATGACCAAGGACCACGACGACGGGCGGCCGGACCCCGCGCACCGGCGCCCCGAGCCCATGAGCGACACGGCCGTCGAGGCGCTGGGGGCGCTCTCCAAGGCCCTGGAGACCACCGAGCGGGCCCGCGGCCACCTCTACTCCTTCCACCAGCTGACCGGCACCGCCGACTTCCAGCTCGACGAGGCGGTCCGCCTGCTGCGGGAGGCCGGCCACCCCGAGGAGGCGGAGCGGGTCCGCACGGAACTGGTGGGGCGCAACGTCACCCCGGGGCACTGGACGTTCCAGCTGATCGAGGAGTACGACGACGGCTACTACCGCCCCTTCGCCGCCCTGGAGGCCGAGCTGACCGGCCGGCTCGCCGGAGGCCGCCGCCACCTCTACGAGGCGGAGCTGAAGCGGCGGCGGCGCTCCTGACCAACTCCCCGCACGCCTCAGACGGCGCGGTGCCGGATGGAGCCGCCCACGACGGTGAGCGCGATCGGCGTCTCGGGCAGTTCGCCGGCGGGGGTGGTGAGCGGGTCGGCGGCGAAGGCGGTGAGGTCGGCGCGGTGACCGGGGGCGATCCGCCCGGCCACGGCCGCCTCGCCCGCCGCGGCGGCCGCGTGGCTGGTGACGCCCTCCTGCGCCATCAGGGCGCTCAGCCCGCCGCCCCGGCTCGCGGCGCCGCGCGGTTCCTGGGCCAGGGCCAGCACCTGGCGGGCGCCGTGGTGGGCGATGGGCCAGTCCGAGCCGAGCGCCACGTACGCCCCGGCCTCGCGCAGCTCCCGGATGCGCCAGGCGCGCCCGGCCCGCTCGGGTCCGAGCCTTCGGGACCAGGCGTCACTGTGGTCGGCGCGGGTGTAGGCGGTGTGCGGTGGCTGCATGGAGGCGGCGACGCCCAGCTCGGCGAAGCGCGGCAGCTGGTCGTCGGGGACGGTCTCGATGTGCTCGATCCGGTGCCGTCCCCGGGCACCGGGGCCGAGCGCGGCCACGGTGTCGAGCACGTGCCGCACCGCGGCGTCGCCGATGGCGTGGGTGGCGGTGCCGACCCCGGCCGCGTCCAGGGTGCGGACGGCCGCGCTGTACGCCTCGGGGTCCGGCCAGAAGGCGTCGGCACCCTGACCGTGGCAGTCGGCGTGTTCGAGCCAGGCGGTGCCGCCCTCCACGGTGCCGTCCATGAAGAACTTGACCCCGCCGACCCGCCACAGCCGCCCGGCGCGCGACTGGAGGGCGATCAGCTCGGCGAGGTCGGCCGGGGTGGAGCCGGGCATGCACCAGGGGGCGAGCCGCAGCCGCAGCGGCAGCTCCCCCTCGGCCTCGAAGGCGGTGAGCAGCTCGGGCACGGTGCCGTCGCCGAGGTCCATCACGTGGGCGCCGGTCAGTCCGGTGGCGGCCATCTCGCCGAGCAGGGTGCGCAGCCGGGCGATCCGCTCGGTGTCGGAGGGAGTGGGCAGGTGGGGCTGGACCAGGTCCATGGCGGCGTGCTCGATCAGGTGGCCGGTGGGGCGCCCGTCCGGGTCGCAGACGACGCTGGCGCGCTGGCCGAAGGTGCGCGGGCCGGTGATCCCGGTGCGGTCGAGGGCGGCGCCGTTGACCAGGGCGGAGTGGCCGTCGTAGAGGCGGAGGAAGACGGGGACGCCGGGGTGGACGTCCTCGATCAGGCTCCGGTCCAGGGGCTGGTCGCCGAAGGCGTTGTGGTCCAGGCCCCAGCCGAGGAGCCAGCCGCCTTCGGGGGCGGCGGCGTGCAGGGTGGCGCGGAGTCCGGCGAGGTCGGTGACGGCGGTGAGGTCGGTGCCGGCCGACATCTCCAGGCCCCATACGGGGTGGCTGTGGGCGTCGACGAGGCCGGGGGTGAGGGTGGCGCCGCCGAGGTCGACGGTCTCGGTGCCGGGTCCGGTCCAGCCGGCGGTGTCGGTGCGGTCGCCGACGGCCACGATCGTGCCGTCCTTGACCGCGACGGCTTCGGCACGGGGTCCGGCCGGGTCGAGGGTGTGGACGCGGGCGGCGGTGAGGACGAGGTCGGCTGCGGGCACGGGGGCGGCTCCTTGCGGGGTGGGGCGGTGGTCAGAGGGCGGCGGGTTCACGGGGAGCCGGTGTCTCCCCTCCCGGTTCGGCGGCGAACCCTGCGTAGACCTCGGGCCGGGTGCGGCGCAGGCGCGGCGCGAGGGCGACGCCGACGACGAAGACGGCCGGGACGAGGGAGACGAGGAGGATGGCGGTGCCGGTCCCGGCGCCGGAGAAGAGCTCGACATGGGCGGTGACCAGGGCGACGGCGGCGCCGAGCAGCACGGCGGCGACCGGCGCGACCACCGTCCGCCAGCCCCCTTCCCGGTGCCGGACGCGCCGGAAGTAGCAGAGGACGGCCGCGGCGGCGAGCAGCTGGAGCGCCATGAGCCCGATCATGCCGGGCGTGTTCACCCAGAGCAGCAGTTGCGTGTACGGGTCGGCGCCGGCCAGTGCGAACCCGGCGACCACGACGGCGCCCACGGCGGTCTGCGCGGCGCCCGCGAGGTACGGCGAGCGGTGGCGCGGGTGGATGCGCCCGAGCACCGGCGGCAGCAGCCCTTCCTCGGTGAGCGAGAGGGTGTAGCGGTTGATGGCGTTGTGGAAGGCGAGCAGCGAGGCGACGACGCTGCTGACGATGAGCACGTGCATCAGGTCGGCCGCCCAGGCGCCGACGTACGTCGTGATGGCGGCGAAGAAGAGCCCGCCCGCGTCGTCGGTGGCGGCCTGGACGACCTTGTCGGAGCCGTACGCCTGGATGACGGTCCAGACGATGAAGGCGTAGAAGAGGCCGAGGAAGGCGACGGCGATGAAGGTGGCGCGCGGGATGGTGCGGTGGGGGTCGCGGGCCTCGCGGCGGTAGATGGCGGTGGACTCGAAGCCGGTGAAGGCGGCGAAGGCACAGGCGATGACGGCGGCCATGCCGGGGACGGCGACGTTGGCCGGGGTGAGGGAGTCGAGGGTGAGGCCGCTCGCGCCGCCGTCGAGGAGGACGCCCCCGGTGAGCAGCAGCAGGATGCCGGTCTCGGCGACGAGGAGCACGCCGAGCACCTTGCCGCCGAAGTCGATGGAGCGGTAGCCGAGGTACCAGATGAGGACGAGCCCGGCGAGCGAGACGGGCAGCCAGGGGATCTCCGCGCCGAACAGGGCGAGCGCGGTGTCCTGGCTGGCGCTGCCGAGCAGCCCGTAGACGCCGGTCTCCATGCCGTTGTACCCGAGCATCGCGAGCAGGGCCGCGCCCATCCCGGCGGGGCGGCCGAGGCCGCGGGTGATGTACGCGGAGAAGCCGCCGCCGTGGCCGACGTGGCGGCTCATGGTGGTGAAGCCGACGGCGAAGACGGTGAGGGTGAGGCCGGCGAGGAGGTAGCCGGCGGGGGCGCCGATGCCGCCGAGCATGATGGCGATCGGGGCGACGCCGGCCATGACGGTGAGCGGGCGGCGGCCGAGACCACGAAGAAGGAGATGTCGGCGGTGGTGAGGGTGCCGGTGCGCCGTCCGGGGGCGGCGGGGTGCGGGGGCGGCGGGGGCTGCGGTGGTACGGACATGCGGAGGCAGAGCCCTCCTGACGGCATGACGGCAGGACGACAGGAGAGGAGGGGCCGGATCGCGAGCCGGGAAGCAGAATCTGAAGGCTTTCGGTTTTCGCCATGTAACCTCCGGTTCAGGCTCCGGGGAAGACCCTTTCTCCGCCGGGCCCGACCGACGCCGAGCAGCCGGAGAACCATGGGACGCCCACGCACACCGCTGATCGACCGCCCGCGCATCGCCACCGTCGCGCTCGAACTCGTGGACGCGAACGGCGAGTTCAGCGTCCCGGCGATCGCCAGGCGGCTCGGGGTGCAGACCGGTTCGCTCTACCACCACGTGGACGGCCGGGACGGCGTCATCGAGCTGATCCGCGAACGCGTCACCCAGGCCATCGATGTCTCCACCCTCTCCGCCCCCGCCTGGGACACCGCCCTCCAGGACTGGGCCCGCTCCTACCGCGCGGCCTTCGCCGCCCACCCCAAGGTCATCCCGCTGCTGACCACCCACCCGGTCCGCGCCCCCGGCATGCTCGACCAGTACGAACGGGTGGTCCGCGTCCTGACGGACGCCGGCTTCGCCACGGTCGACGTGATGCCCCTGATCACCGCCCTGGAGAACACCGTCCTCGGCTCCGCCCTCGACCTCGCCGCCCCCGAGACCATGTGGGAACCGGCCGACACCACCTCCACCCCCCGCCTCAGCCAGGCCCTCGCCGCCATCGGCGAGGGCCGCGCGGACGCGGCGTTCGAGATCGCGCTGGCGGGGTTCATGGGGTATGCGCGGGGGGTGCTGGAGGGGTACGAGGGGTGACGTCCCCCACCGAAGGCTGTGTGTGCCGCGTGTCCGGCGATCCTGCCCGCGCGGACCAGTCGTACGGCTGGCGGCCGCCCGCTGACCGCCGTGGAGGCTGACCGGGTCCGGAAGTCGGTCACCTGGCGTGAACGGGGCTGAGCGGCTCCGTCGGCAGCTCACTCCGTGATGACCGGCGCCAGCCCGATGAGGTCGCGGGCGCGGGCGATCTCGCCGCCCGCCGAATGCGCCAACTCCGCCTCGGTCACCGCCTTCTCGTGGTCCTCCGGCTCCTTGGCCGCGGCCGCCTCCCGCCAGTACGGGAGCTGCGCGGTCAGCGCGTCCGCCAGGTCCGCCCCGGCTTCGGGACCGAGGCGGCGCAGCTCCGGCTTGCCCCTCAGCAGCCAGGCGGCCTCCTCGATGCCCCGCCCAGGCCCGGGTGTACGGCACCAGTGCGCGCCGGAACGCCTCCTGGTCATCGGTCAGCTTCGTCTCGCAGACGAGGCAGTACTCGGGCAGCCCGCGCGCGGACACCCAGCAGGCGGCCGACGGCCGGGCCGCCCACTCCTCGGGAGACGCGGGATGGATGACCCGCACGATGAAGTCGTGACTGTAGGGGTCGGCCATCTCCTCGGCGAACTCCTCGGCGCAGGCGGCCCGGGCGGCGTCCTCCGCCTGGGCCTCGCCACGGAAGGTGCCGTCCTCGTTCTCGGCGGCGGTCTCCACGAGGCTCACCCGGCTGAGGACCTCCCCACCGTGCGGGCCCCCGCAGTCGGCGACGGTGACCGCCGCGACCGTCCTGGCGTTGCGCGGCTGAGGCCCCGCCTGCCCGGAAGCGACGGACGGCACCGTTCCCCTAACGGAACGATCACGCCCGCGTCCGGCATCGGCGCAGCTCAGCGGCGGCTCAGGGGGTGGTCTCGGAGGGCTCAGTGGGCGGCGGCCCCGTAGAACACCTCGTCCACCACGGCGCGGGCCCGTCGGGTCGTGCGGCGGTAGTCGTCCAGCATGTCGCCGACGTGGCCCGGTTCGTACCCCAGGTAGCGGGCGACGGCGGCCAGTTCGCGGCCGTCGGAGGGGAAGGTGTCGCCCGGGCGGCCCCGGACCAGCATGACGGCGTTGCGGACCCGGGTGGCGAGCACCCACGCCTCGTCGAGCATGGCGGCCTCCTCGGCGGGGAGCAGCCCGGCGGCGACGGCGGCGGCCAGCGCGGGGCGGGTGCTGGTGGTGCGCAGACCCGGTTCGGCCCAGCCGTGCCGCATCTGGAGGAGCTGGACGGTCCACTCGACGTCGGAGAGGCCGCCCCGGCCCAGCTTGGTGTGGAGGGTCGGGTCGGCGCCGCGCGGCAGCCGCTCGGACTCCATCCGGGCCTTCAGGCGGCGGATCTCGCGGGCTCCGTCCTCGCCGAGCCCTTCCGCCGGGTAGCGCAGCGGGTCGACCAGCTCGATGAAGCGCGCCCCGAGTTCGGCGTCGCCCGCGACGGGCTCGGCCCTCAGCAGCGCCTGCGCCTCCCACACCTGCGACCAGCGGCGGTAGTACGCGGCGTAGGAGGCGAGCGTGCGGACCAGCGGCCCGGTCTTGCCCTCGGGCCGCAGGTCCGGGTCGATGACCAGCGGCGGGTCGGCGCTGGGGATCTCCAGCAGGCGGCGCAGTTCGGCGACGACCCGGTTGGCCGCCTTGGCCGCCTCCTGCTCGTCGGCGCCTTCGCGCGGCTCGTGGACGAAGAGCACGTCGGCGTCGGAGCCGTACCCCTGCTCGTGCCCGCCGAAGCGGCCCATGCCGATGACGGTGAACCGGGTCGGCAGGGTGTCGCCCCAGCCGTCGCGGACCACGGCGCGCAGCGTCCCGGCGAGGGTGGCGGCGTTGAGGTCGGAGAGGGCGGAGCCGACCCGGTCGACCAGGGCGCCCGGGTCGGCCTCGGCGGGGCTCTCCTCGGTGCCGTACGAGCCGATGAGGTCCCCTGCGGCGGTGCGGAAGAGTTCGCGGCGGCGTACCCCGCGCGCGACGGCCACGGCGTGTTCGGCGTTGTCGGAGCGGCGGACGGCGGCCAGCACCTCCTGTTCCAGCTGCGCGCGGCCGCGCGGCTCCAGGCCGCGTACGTCGCCGAGGAGGGCGACCGCCTCGGGGGCGCGCATCAGCAGGTCGGGGGCGAGCCGGCCGGCCGACAGGACGCGGGCCAGGTTCTCGGCTGCGGCCCCCTCGTCGCGCAGCAGCCGCAGGTACCACGGGGTCTGGCCGAGGGCGTCGGAGACCTTGCGGAAGTTGAGCAGGCCCGCGTCCGGGTCGGCGGAGTCGGCGAACCACCCCAGTAGCACCGGCAGCAGGGTGCGCTGGATGGCGGCCTTGCGGCTGACGCCGGAGGCGAGGGCCTCCAGGTGGCGCAGGGCGTCGCTGGGGTCGTCGTAGCCGAGCGCGACGAGCCGTTCGCGGGCCGCCTCGGTGGACAACCGTGCCTCGCCCGGAGCGAGTTGGGCGACGGCGTCGAGCAGCGGCCGGTAGAAAAGCTTCTCGTGCAGGCGCCGGACGACCCCGGCGTGGCGGCGCCAGGCCCGGGTGAGCGCGACCACCGGTTCGGTCCGCAGCCCCAGCGACCGCCCCAGCCGCCGCAGGTCCGCCTCGCCCTCGGGGACGAGGTGGGTGCGGCGCAGCCGGTAGAGCTGGATGCGGTGCTCCATGGAGCGCAGGAAGCGGTACGCGTCGTCGAGCTGGGCGGCGTCGGTCCGCCCGACGTAGCCGCCGGCGGCCAGCGCGGCGAGCGCGTCGAGGGTGGTGCCGGAGCGCAGGGACGGGTCGCTGCGGCCGTGCACGAGCTGGAGGAGCTGCACGGCGAACTCCACGTCCCGCAACCCGCCCGGGCCGAGCTTCAGCTCCCGCTCGATCTCGTGCGCCGGGATGGTGTCGACCACCCGGCGGCGCATCTTCTGCACGTCCGGCACGAAGTTGTCCCGCTCCGCCGCCTGCCAGACCAGCGGCCCGATCGTCTCGATGTACGAGGCGCCCAGCTCGGCGTCGCCGGCGACCGGGCGGGCCTTCAGCAGCGCCTGGAACTCCCAGGTCTTGGCCCACCGCTGGTAGTAGGCGAGGTGGCTGGAGAGGGTGCGGACCAGCGGGCCGTTGCGGCCCTCGGGGCGGAGGTTGGCGTCGACCGGCCAGATGGTGCCCTCGACGGTGGTCTCGGAGCAGATCCGCATCAGGTGGGCGGCGAGCCGGTTGGCGGCCTGGAGGGCGGGCGCCTCGTCGGACTCGCCGGGGTCGGCCGGTTCGGCGACGAAGATGACGTCGACGTCCGAGACGTAGTTCAGCTCGTGGCCGCCGCACTTGCCCATGGCGATGACGGCGAGCCGGCAGCGGGCGGCGTCCTCGGGCGCGGCCGCCTCGGCGATGCCCAGGGCGGCGCGGAGGGTGGCGGTGGCGAGGTCGGCCAGCTCGGCGGCGGTCTCGGCGACGTCGATGGTGCCGCAGACGTCACGGGCGGCGATGGAGAGCAGGCAGCGGCGGTAGGCGACGCGCAGCGAGTCCGGATCGGTGGCATCCGCGAGCCCCCGGGTGAACTCCTCGACGCCCGGGTGGAGATCGGCCGACTCGTAGATGGCCAGCGCCCGCCAGTCCTGCGGATGGCGGGCGAGATGGTCGCCGAGCGCCTCGGAGGCGCCGAGCACGCCGAGCAGCCGGTCGCGCAGCGGCTTGGCGGTGACCACGGTGGAGAGCAGCCGCTGCCGTTCCTCCTCCGGTTCGGCCTCGGCAAGGCGGACCAGGCCCAGGAGGGCGAGGTCGGGGTCGGCGGTGGCGGCGAGCGCGTCGAGCAGGACGGTGTCCTCGGCGACCGGGGCGAGCACCTCGGAGCCGAGCAGCCGCTCGGCGGTGGAGGGGTCGGTGAAACCGTGCCGCAGCAGCCGGGTGAAGGTACTGCTCCGTCGTCCCTGCGGGATGGTCATGCGCCCGTCTCCCTGCCTGCCCGCGTGCCGGAAATGTGCTGGTCGGGACGGGTCCTCGGGGTCGGACACGCCCGGCAGCTCCCGAGCCTAGCGCCTCGCCCTCCCGCCCCCGGGGGCCGCCGGGCCAGGCGTCGCGCAAAGAAGGCCGACGGACACCGATGAGTTCCGCGCGCCCCCGCGGTCGTAAGGATGACGGTCCCCGCCCCGCCACCCGGTTCGCCCGGGCCGGGCGGCGGGCGGGGCCGTTCCTGACAGCGGGGGTTCAAGGAGAGTGGGACCGATGGGCACACACCCGGACACTGACGCGAACACGAACAGCACGGCGGCGGCTGCGCCCACCGGTCACGGCGGCCCGGCACAGGGCGGCCCGGTGTCGACGACACTCGACCCGCGCTACAGCACCCCCGACGCCGAAGCCGTCCCGTGGTCCGCCGCCGAGGACCTGCTGAACCGCTCGGAGGTCTTCTGGCTGACGACGGTACGCCCGGACGGCCGCCCGCACGTCACCCCGCTCCTGGCCGTCTGGCAGCACGGCGCCCTGCACTTCGCCACCGGCGCCGAGGAACGCAAGGCCCGCAACCTCGCCCAGAACCAGCAGGTCATCCTGACCACCGGCACCAACTCCCTCTCCACCGGCCTCGACCTGGTCCTGGAGGGCGAAGCCTCCCTGGTCAGCGACACCGACCGCCTGACCTCCCTGGCCACCGCCTGGTCCACCAAGTACGGCCCCGACTGGACCTTCCACGTGTCCGACGGCACCTTCCACCACCCCGACGGCGCCAGCGCCCTCGTCTTCGCCGTCCCCCCACACCGAGCCTTCGGCTTCACCAAGGGCACCCCGTTCAGCCAGACCCGCTGGGACTTCGGCTGAGCCGGCACCAGCCCCGCCGGGCCCGGCCCAGCCCAACCTGGCCGACGCTTGAGGCCGAACCTCAGCCCAAATTCAGCCCGGCACAACCCAGCCCGGCCGGCGCTTGAGGCCAAATTCAGCCCGGCCGGCAATTGAGGCCACCCCACCCCAGCCCCGCCCCGCCCCGGGGCAAACCCCACCGCCCCCAGCGGGCGAACCCAGCAGGGGCGGCAAGGCCCGACCTCAGCACCCCGAAGGGCTCACCCCGCAGCAGCGGGAACCCGCTCCTCGGCCTCCCCGGCGCCCCCGGCGAGGTCCACGCTGTCCCGCAGCCGAGTAGGAGTGAGGAAGAGCGTGGCCACAACCCCGACGAGCGCGATCCCCGCAGAGATCAGGAAGATGTGCCCGGTCGCCTCCCCGTAGGCCGCCCGCACGATCTCCTGGATCTGCGGCGGCATGGCAGCGATGTTGAGCGTCCCGCTCCCGGACCCCCCGGCCGCCGGATCAACCCCGATCCGGCTGAGCCCGTCGGCGATCTTCGCCGACACCTGGTTGGCGAGAACCGCCCCGAGCACGGAGACCCCGACGGTCCCCCCGAGCGACCGGAAGAAGGTGATCGACCCACTGGCCGCCCCCAGCTCGGAGAGCGGCACGGTGTTCTGGAGGACCAGCACCAGGTTCTGCATCGACATACCGACACCGGCGCCCACGGCGAGCATCCCGAGCGAGACCCCGACCAGCGAGGTCTTGTGGTCGATCAGCGAGAGCCCGAGGAAGCCCACGGTCAACAGCACCACACCGGCGATGATGTACGGCTTGACCTTGCCGGACTTGGAGACCAGCCGCCCGGCGACGGTGGAGGAGATGAGCACGCCCGCCATCATCGGGATGGTGAGCAGCCCCGCCTCGGTCGGCGAGTAGCCGCGCCCGATCTGGAAGTACTGCCCGAGGAAGACGGCCCCGCCGAACATCGCCATGCCCACCGCGAGGGAGGCGATGATGGCGAGCGCGGGGTCACGGCGCCGCACCACGTGCAGCGGCACGATCGGCTCGGCCACCTTGGCCTCGACCGTGACGGCGGCCCCCAGCAGCAGCACGCTGCCCGCGACCATGGCGAGGGTCTGCCAGGAGATCCAGTCGAAGTTGTTGCCGACGAAGGTGACCCAGAGCAGGAGCAGCGAGACACCGGCGGCGATCAGCGCGGCACCGAGGTAGTCGACCTTGGTGTCGGGGCGCTTGATCTCGTCCAGGTGCAGGGTGCGGGCCAGCATCACCAGGGCGATCAGGGTGAAGGGCACCGCGACGAAGAAGCACCAGCGCCAGCCGAGCCAGGAGGTGTCGGTGATGAACCCGCCGAGCAGCGGCCCGCCGACGGTGGCGACGGCCATGACGCCGCCGAGGTAACCGTTGTACCGGCCGCGCTCCTTGGGGCTGATCATCGCGGCGATGATCACCTGAACCAGCACCTGGAGGGCGCCCATACCGAGGCCCTGGATGACGCGGAAGCCGATGAGCTGGCCGGTGTTCTGGGCGAAGCCGCAGGCCAGCGAGGCGACGATGAACAGGCCGATGGCGATCTGGAGCAGCAACTTCTTGCTGAACAGGTCGGCGAGCTTGCCCCAGATGGGCGTCGAGGCCGTGGAGGCCAGCAGCGTCGCGGTGACGACCCAGGTGTATTGCGACTGGGTTCCGTCGAGCGAGCCGATGATCTGGGGCAGCGCGACGGAGACCACGGTGCCGCTGATCATCGCCACGAACAGGACGACCAGCAGACCGCTGAAGGCGCGCATGACGTGCCGGTGGTCCATCGGGGCGGCTGCCGTCGGCGCGGCGGCCGAGTGTGCGCTCACGCGCAACCTCCGGAGGTGATGAGCAGATGAGGTGACTGATTCACCATACATGCACACTGGGCAAGTTTGCTCACCCTGCAATAATGCCCACTGGGTAATGAGTGAGTAATATCTGTCCCATGGACAGCACCGAGGAGACCCCGGCGGCCACCCCCGACGCACCACTTGGCCTGCGCGAACGCAAGAAGGCCGCCACCCGTCAGGCCGTCCACGAGGCGGCGATGCGGCTCACCCGCGAGCACGGCCTGGACCACGTCACGGTGGAGGCCATCGCCGACGCCGCCGGCATCTCCCGGCGCACCTTCTCCAACTACTTCGCCGGCAAGGAGGACGCCGTCCTCTACGGCAAGGAGCAGTACATCCAGCGCCTCCTCGACGCGGTACGCGACCGCCCCGCCGAGGAGACCCACTGGCAGGCCCTGCGCGCCGCCACCCAGGTGCTCCGCGACCCCCGCCTCGACCCCCCGCGCCGCGAATGGGCCCAGCAGACCCGCCTCGCGATGAGCCACCCCTCCCTCCTCGGCCGCCAGCTCAGCACCCTCGCCACCCTCGAACGCGACCTGGCCGCCACCCTCACCGCCCGCAGCCCCACCGACCCGGTCCGCGCCCGCGTCATGGCCGCCGCCTTCCTCGTGGCCCTCCGCATCGCCATGCAACTCTGGATCGAGGAGAACGAACAGGCCGAGGACCCCACGGAACTGATGATGATCACCATGGACCAGATGGGCGCACGGTTCGTCTGACCGCACACGAAAGGGGTGTGGGGCACGCGATCACGCACCCCACACCCCTTCGGCCTTCCGCCGGAAGCCCCGCTCAACTCAGCGGGAATCGCCTCTCGATCGCCTCGAAAATGTCGGCGTCGGTCTCCCGCTGCCACTCCGGAAGCTCGGACCAGTCGGCCACATATCCGGGCTTCGGCTCCTCGAAATGCTTGTACATCTGAGCCGTCCAGCACGTGGCGACGAACCGCCCCTTCTGCTCCCGCGAAAGCCGCCCCGCCTTCCCCGCACTCACCTCCACGAACTGCCTCACCTGCGCACACACGGCCCCGGCAGCCTCCCGCTCCCACTCCGGAGTCCCCTCCCACGGCGTGACATAACCCGCCTTCGGCTCCCCAGGAAAATGCCGCCGCACGCCGGCGATCCAGCTCTCCCGGAACAACCGCGCCCCTTCAACCTCCGACATACCTGCCCCTTTCGTCACGACATCCCCAGCACGGCAATCTCCGCACCCAGTCCGGCCACCCGACGATCCTCCTCCAGGGAGCCCAACTCGCCACGCAGAGCCTGGAGTCTGCGAACCACGTAGCCCGAACCCGTAGCCCGAGCCAGCCCCACAGCCTCGCCCCCGTACGCCACCACCTGCTCCGCATCACCCCGCCGCACGCCGACGACCGCGAGATCGGTGAGGACCGCACCCCGCCTCCGGTACGAGTGCCCGGCCGCCAGATCCGTCTGCTTCAACGCGCCCGTCAGGGTCTCTTCCGCCAGGTCGAACCGCCCGAGCTGCACGTAGCGCGCTCCCCGCTCCTCCGAGAGCCGCGCCCCGTCGAACCGCAGCCACCCACCGTTGGCGCTGTCCCCGCCCAGCTCACGCACGGTCTCAGCCTCGTCCATCGCTCGTTCGCAGGCCGTCAGATCACCGAGTCCCGCGTACGCCTCCGCCTGCACGGACGCGACCCACTGCCGGGTCGACAGAGCACTGTCACCCTGGCGGGCCAGCCGCGCCGCCGCCCCGAGCAACTGCACCGCCTCACGGTGGCGCCCTTCCGACATCTCCACGTAGGCATGGCGTACCAGGGCGCAGGCCCACAAGTCATAAGCGTCGGCTTCTCTTCCGACCGAGGCCGCGAGGGCGTACGAGGAGGCTGCCTCGGAGTAGCGATTGCCGTCGAAGGCGACCTCCCCGGCCAGTTGAAAGAGGTCGGCAGCGGCGCTCAACAGGGGGCGGGTGGGTCCCCGCCCGCTCGCCAGGGCCTCGTTCAGCGTCGTCAGCTGATCACGAACGACAGAGTGTACGGCTCTCTTGGAACGGGCCAGTTGGTAGACCTGCCAGAGATGGCCGTTCATCCGGTCGAAGTCGGCCGGAGCACCCAGACCGGCCCCTTCCTCGAGGGCCTCGGCCTCGTCGACGGGCAGAACCGCCAACGCACCGCTGACGCTCAGCACGCGAAGAAAAGCGCGACGCATCATCTCGTCGGAGTCTCCCGGTGTCGGGGATTCCTCGGTCTGGCACCGAGCGGTCTCCTGGACCCTAACGGCAGGCATCGCCCAGAGGCAGTCCAACTCGTCCAGGCTGAGTCCGAGAGCGTTGGCGAGCCCTCTCCGCTGCGGTGGCTGAGGGGAGACCCTGCCGCTCTCCCAACGCCCCACGGTCGTGCGGTCCACACCGAGCAAGTGAGCCAGCGTCTCCTGGCTGTAGCCCACGGCCCTACGTCGCTCCGCCAGTCCCATGCGCCCATCCTTCCCCCGAATCCGGCGCTCTCGGGCGGCATGCACGGATCTGCGTCAAGAATGCCGCAGAAGTGCCGTGGCCGTCCGGCACACCGGGCTATTTCCTGATCACAGGCCAGGAAGGGCCCAGGAAACGAAAGGGAACCGCCTTGACCATGAGAAAGCGGACTGCCATGACACTGAAGGTCTCCCGGGACTCCGGCCGGACATGGGGGCCGGTGACGGTGGTGCAGGTCGAAGCAGATGATCCTGTCCCGGTTGTCACCGGCAAGTTCCCGCCCTGCACGTGCAGCCGGTGCACCGTGCATGCGGAACCGAAGGCCACCCCTGTCCGAGGCTCGGCGTCATGACGAGGTGTCCGCACTGGCGCCGCGTGCCGCCAGGCTCGGCCGACGAAGCCCGGACGAGGGCCGCGTCAGGGTGCGTCGATGTGGCCGTACAGTGCCAGCTCACCGCTTTACACGCGGGCAGCGAGCAATACGGCTTCCTGGACGACGGATCGCTGCACCGCCCTGGGGCTGCGCTGGACCGGAGCCGACCAGGTCGCCCTGGCCGCCCACACCGACCGCCCCGACACCGGTCCGCCTCCCCACGGAGACGCGTGCTACCTGTTCGCAGGACACCCCGGCCGCCACACCTGGCAGGACGATCCTCCGGCCGAGCCGCCCACACATCTCTGAGGCCCGTGCTCGGCAGGCACGGGCCTCGTCCAGGATCGGGGCTGACGCACCCCTACAGCACCGGCAGCAAATTCTTCAGCTCGAAAGCCGTCACCTCGGAGCGGTACTCCTCCCACTCCTGCTTCTTGTTGCGGAGGAAGAAGTCGTACACGTGCTCGCCCAGGGTTTCGGCGACGAGTTCGCTGCGTTCCATGAGGGAGATGGCTTCGCCGAGGTTCTGCGGGAGGGGTTCGATGCCCATGGCCCGGCGTTCGGCGTCGGAGAGGGCCCAGACGTCGTCGTCGGCGCCCGGGGGGAGTTCGTAGCCCTCCTCGATGCCCTTGAGGCCGGCGGCGAGGAGGACGGCGTAGGAGAGGTACGGGTTGGCGCCGGAGTCGAGGGAGCGGACCTCCACGCGGGCCGAGCCGGTCTTGCCGGGCTTGTACATGGGGACGCGGATCAGGGCCGAGCGGTTGTTGTGGCCCCAGCAGATGTACGAGGGGGCCTCGCCGCCGGCGCCGGCCGAGCGGGCGGAGCCGCCCCAGATGCGCTTGTAGCTGTTGACCCACTGGTTGGTGACGGCGGAGATCTCGGCGGCGTGGCGGAGCAGGCCGGCGATGAAGGAGCGGCCGACCTTGGAGAGCTGGTACTCGGCGCCGGACTCGTAGAAGGCGTTGCGGTCGCCCTCGAAGAGGGAGAGGTGGGTGTGCATGCCGGAACCCGGGTACTCCGAGAAGGGCTTGGGCATGAAGGACGCCTGCACGCCCTGTTCCAGCGCGACCTGCTTCATGACGAGGCGGAAGGTCATGATGTTGTCGGCGGTGGAGAGGGCGTCGGCGTAGCGGAGGTCGATCTCCTGCTGGCCGGGGGCGCCCTCGTGGTGGCTGAACTCGACGGAGATGCCCATCGATTCGAGCATGGTGATCGCCTGGCGGCGGAAGTCCATGCCGACGTTCTGCGGGGTGTGGTCGAAGTAGCCGGAGCTGTCGGCGGGGACCGGGCGGGAGCCGTCCACCGGCTTGTTCTTCAGCAGGAAGAACTCGATCTCCGGGTGGGTGTAGAAGGTGAAGCCCAGGTCGGAGGTCTTGGCCAGGGCGCGCTTGAGGACGTAGCGCGGGTCGGCGAAGGAGGGTGAGCCGTCGGGCATGAGGATGTCGCAGAACATGCGGGCGGTGCCGGGGGCCTCCGCGCGCCACGGCAGCACCTGGAAGGTGGCGGGGTCGGGCTTGGCGATCATGTCGGACTCGTAGACGCGGGCGAAGCCCTCGATGGCGGAGCCGTCGAAGCCGATGCCCTCGTCGAACGCCTGCTCCAGCTCGGCCGGGGCCACGGCAACCGACTTGAGGAAGCCGAGGACGTCGGTGAACCACAGGCGCACGAACCGGATGTCGCGCTCCTCCAGCGTACGAAGCACGAACTCCTGCTGCTTGTCCATAGCTACATCCTTGCAGTTCAGACGGTCTGTGCGCCACCGCCCAGCGTGTGGGTGCCCCACCAGTATCACGGCCAGGGGTTTCGGCCAGATTACGGGCAGCGGTATGGCCCTGGACACCCCGCTCCCCATTACGATCAGCGGGCCCGCCCGCCCCAAGACTGCGCAAAGGACACACCATGGGTTCGACCAGGAACACCCCCGGGTCCGCGGAGGACCGCCGTGCTCGTATCCAGCGCATGCGCGCGGGCGAGCAGGCGCGCGAGCGCCGCAACCGCCTGCTGTTCATAGGGGTCAGCACGCTCGTCGTGGTGGGGCTGATAGGCGGGGGCGGGTACCTCTACCTCCAGAAGGCCGACGAGAAGGAGCAGACCCAGGCGGCGGAGAAGGCGCAGGCCGAGAAGCCGGTCAAGGGCGAGAAGTCCTGGAAGGCCGAGGAGCTGGGCCGCGACCACGTCTCGACCCCGGTCTCCTACCCGATGACCCCGCCGGTGGGCGGTGACCACAACCAGGTCTGGATGAACTGCGACGGCGACGTCTACGAGAAGGCGATACCGGACGTCAACGCCGTCCACTCGCTGGAGCACGGCGCCGTCTGGGTGACCCACAACGGCGACGCCGACCCGGCCGACGTCGACAAGCTCACCGAGCGCGTCAGGTCCACCCCGTACTCGCTGATGAGCCCGGTGGAGAAGCAGGAGGGCGCGCTGATGCTGAGCGCCTGGGGCAAGCAGGTGACCGTGGACAGCGCGGACGACCCGCGCGTGGCGCAGTTCTTCACCAAGTACGTGCAGGGACCGCAGACGCCCGAGCCGGGTGCCGCCTGCACCGGGGGCCTCTCCTCGTGAGGACGCGTACGGCGCTCGCGGCGGGCGCGGCGGCGGTGCTGATCGCTCTCGGGTCGGTGGTCACCGTGGCCGCCGCCGGGGGCGAGGAGCCGCCGCCCGCGCCCGCCGTCCCGGCGTCGGACTCCGCCGACGCCGGGTTCGCGCGGGACATGGCCGTCCACCACCAGCAGGCGGTGGAGATGTCGTTCCTCGTCCGGGACAGCACGGACGGCGAGGAGATCCGCACCCTCGCCTACGACATCGCCAACACCCAGGCCAACCAGCGCGGCATGATGCTGGGCTGGCTCGACCTGTGGGGGCTGCCGAAGGTCACCGAGGAGCCGCCGATGGCCTGGATGGGGATGCGGCACGAGCCGGGCAAGGACGGCGCGCTGATGCCCGGGATGGCGACCAGGGCCGAGCTGGACCGCCTGCGGAAGACCAAGGGTGAGGCGGCCGAGATCCTCTACCTGCGGCTGATGACCGACCACCACAAGGGCGGCATCCACATGGCCGAGGGGTGCGTCAGCGCCTGCGCGGTGCCGGCCGAGAAGCGGCTGGCCCAGGGCATGGTGGACGCCCAGCAGTCGGAGATCGACCTGATGGCGGAGCTGCTGCGCAAGCGGGGCGTCCGCGACTAGGGCACCGGCCCGCCGCCCGGCCGTATACCCGGGAGGGGTAGGCTGCCGCCCATGAGGACGAGGACGGGCACGGTGGCCGGGCGGGCGGGCCGCCTGCTGCTGCTCGCCGCCCTGCTCCTCGGCGTCCTCACCATGCACACCCTGGGGCACCCGGCGGGGGACCACGGCAGCGCGCACGACGCCGTCCACGGGGCGGGAACGGTCGCGGCGGCCCCGGCGGCAGCAACCGGGACCGCCGCGGCGGAGCACCACTCCCCCGGCGCCGGCGCCACCGCCGGTACGCCCGATTCCTCCGACCCCCTGCCCGGCACCGACCCCCTGTCGGTCTGCCTGGCCGTCCTCGCGGCCCTCACCCTCGGCCTCCTGCTGCGCGCGGGCGGCCTGCTGTGGCGCGGCGCCGACCCGGGTTCCGCCGCGCGCGTGCTCCTCACCGGCCGCCGGGGCGCCCAGTGGCCGATAGCGCCGCCGACCCGTCTCGCCCTCGCCCGTCTGTCGGTCCTGCGGATCTAGGCCGCCGGAACCGCCGCCTCCGCGCCCCTCGCGCGGCAGGCGCGTCTCCGCATGCCTTGCCCCACCGCACCTCCACCGACGACAAAGGTGACTTCCCCATGCGTACACCCACGCGCCGCTCCCTCCTCGGCGCCGGACTCGGCCTGGCCGGGACCGGGCTGCTGGCCGCCTGTTCCTCCTCCGGGGGCACCAGCTCCGACCACGGCTCCGGGTCCGGGTCCACGACCGGTGCCGGTGACTGGATCGACCCGGCCGGCCGCGAGGTCGCGGAGGCCGAGAAGGCGCGGGCCGGCGGCGGCCGGGTCCGCGAGCTCCGGCTGACCGCCACCGAGACCCGGCTCGACCTCGGCCCCGTCACCGTCCCGACCTGGGCCTACGGCGACCGGCTGCCCGGCCGCGAGGTACGGGTCACCGCCGGGGACACCCTGGCGCTCACCCTCGCCAACCACCTGCCCGAGCCGACCTCGCTCCACTGGCACGGCCTCGCCCTGCGCAACGACATGGACGGCGTCCCGGGCCTGACCCAGAAGGAAGTGCGCCCCGGCGCCGGCTTCTCGTACCGCTTCAAGGTGCCACACCCGGGCACGTACTGGTTCCACCCGCACAGCGGGACGCAGCAGGACCGGGGGCTGTACGCCCCGCTGATCGTGGAGGACCCGAAGGAGCCGCTCGCCTACGACCACGAGTGGGTCGTGGTCGTCGACGACTGGGTCGACGGGGTGGAGGGGTCCACCCCGGACGGTGTGCTGGCGGAGCTGGGCCGGGGGATGGCGTCCGGGATGGACCACGGTTCCGGTGGCGGCGGGGACGAGGGCGGTGGTCACAGCGGGCACGGCATGTCGGCGCAGGGGGCGCGGACGGAGGAGCCGGACGGGCCCTCGCGCATGATGATGGGCGCCCGCAGCGAGCTGCTCGGCGGGGACGCCGGGGACGTGAAGTACCCGTACCACCTGGTCAACGGGCGGACGGCGGAGGACCCCGAGGTGTTCCGGGCGAAGCCGGGTGACCGGATCAGGGTGCGGCTGGTCAACGCGGGCGGGGACACCGCGTACCGGGTGGCGCTGGGCGGGCACCGGATGACGGTGACGCACACCGACGGGTTCGCGGTGGAGCACGCGGAGACGGACGCGCTGCTGCTCGGGATGGGTGAGCGGTACGACGTGCTGGTGACGGCGGGCGACGGGGTCTTCCCGCTGACGGCGCTGGCCGAGGGGAAGGACGCCACCGCCCGGGCCCTGCTGCGGACCGGCGGCGGGGTGGCGCCGAAGGCCGGGGCGCGGCCGAATGAGCTGGACGGGAGGGTGCTGACCGCCGACCAACTGGTGGCGGCGGAGCCGGTGGCGCTGCCCGCCCGTACGCCGGACCGGACGGTGCGGTTCCAGCTGACCGGCGGGATGGCCAAGTACGACTGGGCGTTCAACGGGCGGCCGTACAAGGCGTCCGAGCGGTACCCGGTGCGGGCCGGGGAGCGGGTGCGGCTGGTCTTCAGCAACGCGACCGACATGTGGCACCCGCTCCACCTGCACGGCCACACCTTCGCGCTCTCCTCGGCCAAGGGCGCGCCGCGCAAGGACACCGCGGTGATCCTGCCGCACCGGACCCTGACCGCCGACTTCGACGCGGACAACCCGGGGCTGTGGATGCTGCACTGCCACAACGTCTACCACGCGGAGGCCGGGATGATGACGGTCCTCGGATACCGCCGCTGACCTGCCACGATCCCGTCCCCAGACGGCTCCCCGCGCCCTCCGCGTGCGGGGAGCCGCCTGGCTCGCCGCGACATCGCGTCGTTGTGACGATTACACTGGCGGACGTGCATCGACTACGACTCGCCCTGAACCAGATCGACGCCACCGTCGGCGACCTCCACGGCAACGCCGACGCCGTCGTCCACCGGACCCGTGAGGCGGCCGAGCGGGGCGCGCACCTCGTGGCCTTCCCCGAGATGGTCCTCACCGGCTACCCGGTCGAGGACCTCGCGCTGCGCTCGTCGTTCGTCGAAGCCTCCCGGTCGGCGCTGGTGGCGCTCGCCGCGCGCCTCGCCGACGAGGGCCTCGGCGACGTACCCGTGGTCGTCGGCTACCTCGACCGCTCCAGCACCGCCCAGCCCCGCTACGGCCAGCCCGCCGGCGCCCCGCAGAACGCGGCGGCGGTGCTGCACGGCGGCGAGGTGGTCCTCTCCTTCGCCAAGCACCACCTGCCGAACTACGGCGTCTTCGACGAGTTCCGCTACTTCGTGCCCGGCGACACCATGCCGGTGATCCGGGTGCGCGGCGTCGACGTCGCCCTCGCCATCTGCGAGGACCTCTGGCAGGAGGGCGGCCGCGTCCCGGCGGCCCGGGCGGCCGGCGCGGGGCTGCTGCTCTCGGTCAACGCCTCGCCCTACGAGCGGGAGAAGGACGACACCCGCCTGGAGCTGGTCCGCAAGCGCGCCCAGGAGGCCGGCTGCGCCACCGCCTACGTGGCGATGACCGGCGGCCAGGACGAGCTGGTCTTCGACGGCGACACGATCGTGGTGGACGCCTCCGGCGCCGTGCTGGCCCGCGCCCCGCAGTTCACGGAGACCCAGCTCGTCCTCGACCTGGACCTCCCCGCCGCCGCGGCCGACGCCCCCGAGGGGACGGTCGACGACGGGCTGCGGATCGACCGCGTCGTCCTCTCCGGCGAGCCGGTGGCGGACCCGGGCCCCGCGGAGTACCCGGGCACGACCGTCCCGCCGCTCGACGACGACGAGGAGGTCTACCGGGCCCTCGTCACCGGTCTGCGCGCCTACGTCCGCAAGAACGGCTTCCGCTCCGTGCTGATCGGGCTCTCCGGCGGCATCGACTCGGCGCTCACCGCCGCCCTCGCGGTGGACGCGATCGGCGCAGAGCACGTGTACGGCGTCTCGATGCCCTCGAAGTACTCCTCGGAGCACTCCAAGAACGACGCGGCCGAGCTGGCCCGGCGCACCGGGCTGCACTACCGGACCGTCTCCATCGCCCCGATGTTCGACGCGTACATGGGCGAGCTGGGGCTGACCGGCCTCGCGGAGGAGAACCTCCAGTCGCGCCTGCGCGGCACCACGCTGATGGCCATCTCCAACCAGGAGGGCCAGATCGTGCTGGCCCCGGGCAACAAGTCGGAGCTGGCGGTCGGCTACTCGACTCTCTACGGGGACTCGGTCGGGGCGTACGGCCCGATCAAGGACGTCTACAAGTCGACCGTCTTCCGGCTGGCCCGCTGGCGCAACGAGGTGGCGGCGGAGCGCGGCGAGACCCCGCCGATCCCGGAGAACTCCGTCACCAAGCCGCCCAGCGCCGAGCTGCGCCCCGGCCAGGTCGACACCGACTCGCTGCCCGACTACGACGTGCTCGACGCGATCCTCGCCCGCTACGTCGACCAGGACGAGGGGCGCGACGAGATCCTGGCGGCGGGCTTCGACCCGGAGACCGTCACGCGGGTGCTGAAGCTGGTCGACAACGCCGAGTACAAGCGGCGGCAGTACCCGCCGGGGACCAAGATCTCCGCCAAGGGCTTCGGCAAGGACCGCCGGCTGCCCATCACCAGCCGCTGGCGCGAGTCGGGCTGACGGCGCCGGTGGGTGCCGAGGGGCCGCGAGGAGATCCGTTCTCCTCGCGGCCCCTCGGCCGTTTCCGGACGGGACCGGACCTCAGGCCGCGTAGCCCTTCGGCGGGATCAGCGAGGCGAGCTGGGAGAAGTCCAGCCAGTAGATCTGCCAGCCGTTGAAGGAGGCCGAGTCCGCGATCAGGACGGTGTGGTGGTCGGTGTCGTAGCCGATGACGGTGAAGTAGTGGTACACCGTCTGGTCCGCCGGGTAGCCGGGCGGCTGGTTGCCGGGCGGAGCCACGATGTTGGCGACGATCGCGTAGCCGTGGTCGATGTCGTCGACCACGTCCGACCAGAGCAGGTCCACCTGGGCCTGGGTGGGCGGGTCGTTCGGCATCTCGCGGGTGACGTACTGGCCGGCGTCGATGCGGGAGTTGAGCACCGCGGTGACCTGGCCTATGTGGTCGGTGCCGCCGGTGTGGGTGCCGAGTTCGGCGGCGAGGGTGGCCTGGCTGGGGGCGGCGACCCGGGCCGAGAGGGCGCAGCGGGTGGCGGCGGGACCGCACCAGTAGCCGGTCTCCTGGACCTGGTACTCCACCGAGAGGACGTGCTCGCCCCGGGTGCGCACCTCCTTGGTCCGCAGGGTCGGGAAGGCGCTCCGGGTCCGGCCCACGACCTCGGTCGCGACCTGGATGCCGTTCGGGTGGGCGGGGCTCGGCGGCAGCGGGGCGACCTGGCTGCCGCCGGGGGCCGCGGCGCGTGCGGTGCCGGTGTGGAGGAGGGCGCCGGTGGCGCCGAGGGCGAGGGCGGTGGCGAAAGATCTTCTCCGCATGGGAGGTCCTTCCGGTGTGGGGGGACGTCCGTGGGGGGACGCGAAAGTCATGAGCATGACACGCGTAGACCCCCGGCGGAAGGCCGCGTACGGCCGCCCGGCGCGGGGCCGGACGGCCGCACCGCCACCGGCACGCCCTACCCGAAGCTGATCCGTGCCGCTATCGGCAGGTGGTCGCTGGCAGTGCGCGGCAGGGTCCAGGAGGAGACGGGCTCGACGCCCTGGACCATGATCTGGTCGATCCGGGCCATCGGGAAGGAGGCCGGCCAGCTGAAGCCGAAGCCGTTCCCGGCGGCGCCCTGGGTGGAGCGCATCTGGGAGGTCACCGGGGAGAGGGCCCGGTCGTTCATGGTGCCGTTGAGGTCGCCGAGGAGGACCACGCGGTCCAGCTCCTCCCCGCGGATGGCCAGGCCCAGCGCCTCGGCGCTGTTGTCGCGCTGGCCGGCGGTGAAGCCGGCGTCGACCTTGACCCGTACCGAGGGCAGGTGGGCGACGTAGACGGCGAGCGGGCCCGAGGGGGTGTCGACGGTGGAGCGCAGGGCGCGGGTCCAGCCGAGTTTGATGTCGACCGGGGCGGTGGCGCTCAGCGGGTACTTGCTCCACAGGCCGACGGTGCCCTCGACGGCGTGGTGCGGGTAGGTGGCGGCGAGCGCCTCGCGGAAGGCGGGGACCGCCTCGGGGCTCAGCTCCTCCAGGGCGACCACGTCGGCCCCGGAGGCGGCCACGTCGCGGGCGGTGGCGGCCGGGTCGGGGTTGTCGGCGTTGACGTTGTGGGTGGCGACGGTGAGGTCGCCGCCGGTGGCGGACTTGTCGGTGACCAGGCCGCCGAAGAGGTTGAGCCAGACCATCGCGGGCAGCAGGAGCGCGACCAGCGCGGTGGCCGAGCGGCGCACCAGACCGGCCACCAGCAGCACCGGCAGGGCGAGCCCGAGCCAGGGCAGGAAGGTCTCGCCGAGGCTGCCCAGGCTGCCGACCGAGTTGGGGATGCGGGCGTGGCCGGCCATGACCAGGGCGAGGAGGACCGCGAGACCGGCGAGGACCAGCCCGCGCCGCCAGGGTCCCCGGTGGGTCCGGAGCCGGCGGGCGAAGGAGCGGAGCCGGGGTTCGGGGCGCCCGTGCTCGTGGCCGTCACTGTCCGGTTCCGTCCTGTACGCCTGCGCCATGCCGTCGTCGCCTCGCTGCCTGTTCCACGCCGTCTCGAACCCCGACCCTAGGGGATGAGCGGCGCCCTTCCGTGCCGTCCACGACGGCGGTTTCCTCCCCGGACGACGGACGGCACCGCCCCCGCAGTTCCGGGTGCCCGCACAGGGCGGACGGCTGTGACAGAACGGGCACAGTTACCCCCGGTAGCAGGGGGAACGCCGGCTCCGCGCGCTGTCTGGCACGTCACGTCCCCCGCCCGGCCTCCACGTCTTCCCGTCCACCCCGGTCGGGTGCCACCATGGAGGAGAGTCCGGGGACGCCGTCAGGGCGCCTCGAGATGACAGAAGGAGCCGTTGCGATGACGCAGCTTCCGGCTGCCCCCACGCAGTCCACCGCCGACCCCAAGGCGCTCTACGGCGGGACCTCCACCCGCCGGGTCACCGTCCACGACATCGCCCGCGCCAAGGACCGCGGCGAGAAGTGGCCCATGCTCACCGCCTACGACGCGATGACCGCGTCGGTCTTCGACGAGGCGGGCATCCCCGTCCTCCTCGTCGGCGACTCGATGGGCAACTGCCACCTCGGGTACGACACCACGGTGCCGGTCACCCTCGACGAGATGGCCTTCCTCTCCGCGGCCGTCGTCCGCGGCACCAGCCGCGCCATGATCGTCGCCGACCTGACCTTCGGGTCCTACCAGGAGGGACCCGTCCAGGCCCTGCGCTCCGCGACCCGGCTGGTCAAGGAGGCCGGCGTGGGCGCGGTGAAGCTGGAGGGCGGCGAGCGCTCGCACGAGCAGATCCGGATGCTGGTGGAGGCCGGCATCCCGGTGATGGCCCACATCGGCCTCACCCCGCAGTCCGTCAACGCCATGGGGTACCGCGTGCAGGGCCGCGGCGAGGAGGCCGCGCAGCAGCTGATGCGGGACGCCAAGGCGGTGCAGGACGCGGGCGCCTTCGCGGTCGTGCTGGAGGCGGTACCGGCCGAGCTGGCCGCCGAGGTGACCGGCATGCTCCAGATCCCGACCGTCGGCATCGGCGCGGGCGCCGGGACCGACGCGCAGGTGCTGGTGTGGACCGACGCCTTCGGGCTCACCCCCGGCAAGGCGCCCCGGTTCAGCAAGAAGTACACCGATCTGCGGGCGATCATGACGGCGGCCACCAAGGAGTTCGCCGACGAGGTCGTGGGCGGTGCCTTCCCGGCGGAGGAGCACACCTTCCACTGACCCGTTACCTCCGCCCGGCCCCGGTGTCCCCCCGCCGGTGCCGGGCGGTCCCGGTGCCGCAGCCGGCGGGCCCCGCCCACGCGCCCGCCCGGCCGCGCGGCCCCGGCGCCGGCCCGACTCCTCCCCCGGTGTCGGGCCGGTGTCGTTCCGTGGGCCGGGGCGCGGCCCGTACGGTGGGGCGCCCGGGCGGCTGCCGCGTCCGGGCAGCCGAGAAGGAGTGCCGCGTGCCGACATCCGCGCCGTCCCCCGCCCGCTCCGCCGACCGCCGGATCAGCCCGGTCTTCCTCGCGATCACGGCCGTGACGGCGGTCGCGGGGTGGGGGGTGTGGGCGGATGTCCCGGCGGTGGGGCTCGCCGTCTTCCTCTTCGTGACCGGCGCCTGGGTGGTCTCGCTCTGCCTCCACGAGTACGCGCACGCCCGGACCGCGCTGCACAGCGGGGACATCTCGGTGGGCGCCAAGGGCTACCTCACGCTCAATCCGCTGAAGTACACCCACGCCCTGCTCAGCATCGTGCTGCCGGTGCTCTTCGTGATCCTCGGCGGCATCGGGCTGCCCGGCGGGGCGGTCTTCATCGAGCGGCGCCGCATCCGGGGCCGCTGGCGCCACTCGCTGATCTCGGCGGCGGGGCCGCTGACCAACGTGGTCTTCGCGGTGGTCTGCGCGGCCCCGTTCTGGCTGGGCGCGCTGGACGGGGTGCCGCCCTACTTCCGGTACGCGCTCGGCTTCCTGGCGCTGCTCCAGGTGACGGCGGCGATCCTGAACTTCCTTCCGGTACCGGGGCTGGACGGGTACGGCGTGGTGGAGCCCTGGCTGTCGCAGAAGGTGCGCCGCCAGGTCGAGCCCTTCGCGCCGTACGGGCTGCTCGCGGTCTTCGCGCTGCTGTGGGTTCCGGAGGTCAACCGGGCCTTCTTCGGCCTGGTGGACGCGGTCCTCGGCGGGCTCGGGGTGAGCGAGTGGGACACGTACTGTGGGCGGCGGCTCTACCAGTTCTGGCTGGGCACCGACGAGGTGCCGGCCGGCTGAGCGGGGTCAGACGCCGGCGGTCTGCTGCTGCCGCTGCCGCTCGGCCTTGGCGCGGCGGAAGTAGAACCAGGCCATGTTGGAGGAGAGGCCGGCCATGAGCACCCAGACGACGCCGATCCACTGGCCCTGGACGAAGGAGACGACGGCGGCGACCGCGGCGAGGACGCAGACGGCGAGGGCGTACAGAGCGAGGCGGGGCATGGGGGCGGCTCCTGTCGGGCGGCGCGGTACGGGCGCCCTCCAGTGTCCCCCATGCCCTCTGTGCCCCGTTCGCCGGACCCGCCGACGGGGCCCCGGTCAGATGTCGGTGACGCGGACCCCGGCGTGCGCCTTGTAGCGGCGGTTGACCGAGATGAGGTTGGCGACCAGCGACTCGACCTGGTGGGCGTTGCGCAGGCGGCCGGCGAAGACGCCGCGCATGCCGGGGATGCGCCCGGCGAGGGCCTGGACGAGGTCGGTGTCGGCCCGGGACTCGCCCAGCACCATCACGTCGGTGTCGATGGAGGCGACCTCCGGGTCCTGGAGGAGGACGGCCGAGAGGTGGTGGAAGGCGGCGGTGACCCGGGAGTCGGGGAGCAGGGCGGCGGCCTGCTCGGCGGCGCTGCCCTCCTCGGGGGTGAGGGCGTAGGCGCCCTTCTTGTCGAAGCCGAGCGGGTTGACGCAGTCGACGACGAGCTTGCCCGCCAGCTCCTCGCGGAGCCCTTCCAGGGTCTTGGCGTGGCCGTCCCACGGCACGGCGACGATGACGATGTCGCTGCGGCGGGCGCACTCGGCGTTGTCGGCACCCTCGACGCCGTGGCCGAGTTCGGCGGCGGCGGACTGGGCGCGCTCGGCGGCCCGGGAGCCGATGATCACGCGCTGGCCGGCCTGGGCGAGGCGGTAGGCGAGGCCGCGCCCCTGGTCGCCGGTGCCGCCGAGCACGCCGACGACGAGCGAGGAGACGTCGGGGAGGTCCCAGGGGTCCTTGGCGGGGGCCTTCTTGGGGGCGTCGCCCGCGGAGTCAGGAGTAGTCATGGGAGCGACCCTACTTGCTGGTAGGAGGGGGGCGGCGGAACGCCCCGGACCTCGCGTCCGGGGCCGCGCGCCGGGGCTCGCGGGGCCGCGTCAGGCGGCTGCCGGGCCCTTGCCGCCGTCGTCCCCTTCGCCGCCCTCGCCCTTGTCGTGCCAGCGCGGGTCGTTCTCCCAGCTCTGGTTGCGCTCGGCGGCGGTGTTCATGGCGTTCTCCGCCTCCTGCCGGCTGGGGTAGGGGCCGAGGCGGTTCTTGGCCGGGCACTGCGGGCCCTCCTCGACCGTGCCGTGTTCGAGGCAGTAGTACCACTCGCCGGGCCTGCCTGCCGCGCGCTTCCTGAACAGTGCCATGGGGGCTCCCTCGCTTCCGCCGCCGCTGCGGCCTCCGTGAGGGCCATGTTGCCCGAGTCGGGCTGGCTACACTCGTCGGCATGTCTGGCCAGTCGACGCTCGTACCAGGGGAGCTCTCTCCCACCCGCACCGTGCCCGGGAACATCCGGCGCCCCGAGTACGTGGGCCGGCCCGCGCCCACCCCGTACACCGGTCCCGAACGGCAGAGTCCCGAGACGATCGAGGCGATGCGGACGGCGGGCCGGATCGCCGCGCAGGCGATGGCGGCCGCGGCCGAGGCCATCGCGCCGGGGGTGACCACCGACGAGCTGGACCGGATCGCCCACGCCTACATGGTCGACCACGGCGCCTACCCCTCGACGCTCGGTTACCGGGGCTTCCCCAAGTCGCTCTGCACCTCGGTCAACGAGGTGATCTGCCACGGCATCCCGGACTCCACGGTGCTGCGCGACGGCGACATCATCAACCTGGACGTGACCGCGTACATCGGCGGGGTGCACGGCGACACCAACGCGACCTACCTGGTCGGCGACGTGGACGAGGAGTCGCGGCTGCTGGTGGAGCGGACCCGGGAGTCGTTGAACCGCGCCATCAAGGCGGTCCGCCCGGGCCGCCAGATCAACGTCATCGGCCGCGTCATCGAGTCCTACGCCAAGCGGTTCGGCTACGGGGTGGTGCGTGACTTCACCGGTCACGGCATCAACACCTCGTTCCACTCCGGCCTGATCATCCCGCACTACGACTCCCCCAACGCGACCACCGTGATCGAGCCGGGGATGACCTTCACCATCGAGCCGATGCTGACGCTGGGCACCCACACCTACGACATGTGGGACGACGGCTGGACCGTGGTGACCAAGGACCGCAAGCGGACGGCCCAGTTCGAGCACACCCTGGTGGTCACGGACTCCGGCGCGGAGATCCTGACGCTGCCCTGAGCACGCGGCGCACACGCCTGAGGGGCGGTTCCGGCGAGGCCGGGGCCGCCCCTTCGGCGTGTACGGGACGGACAGCCCGGGGAGGTTTTTCTCGACCAGGTGTCGGGAACCTTACCGACGAGCAGTCGGCAAGCTGTTGACTTAGGCAAGCCTAAGCTAAATGATGGGCGCAGTTTCCACCCTTACTTCACGTACTTCACGCCTCCGGAGGTCCGTTGTGGACACCCCGCCCGTCCCCTTCTCGACACTCATCCGCACCGCCTCGCACGAGCAGCACACCGAGGCGGAGACCAGCACCTTCATGAGCGACATGCTCGGCGGCCGGCTCGGCGTGGAGGCGTACGCCCGGTACACCGAGCAGCTCTGGTTCGTGTACCGCGCCCTGGAGGAGGGCGTCGCCGCCCTGGCCGGCGACCCGGTGGCGGGCCCCTTCCTCCAGCCGGAGCTGGAGCGCACCGCGGAGCTGGAGCGGGACCTGGCCCATCTGCGCGGCGAGGGCTGGCAGCAGCGGGCCACCGCCCTGCCCGCCACCGAGGCGTACGCCGAACGGGTGAGGGAGTGCGTGCGCACCTGGCCCGGCGGCTTCGTCGCCCACCACTACACGCGCTACCTCGGCGACCTCTCCGGCGGCCAGATCATCCGCGGCACCGCCGAGAAGACCTGGGGCTTCGCCCGCAAGGGCGACGGCGTGCGGTTCTACGTCTTCGAGGGCATAAGCAACCCGGCCGCCTTCAAGCGCAGCTACCGCGAACTGCTCGACGCGCTGCCCGTCGACGACCTCGAGAAGCAGCGCGTGGTCGACGAGTGCAAGCGCGCCTTCGCCCTCAACACGGCCCTCTTCCGCGAGCTGGGCCGGGAGTTCCCGCTCAGCGCCGCCTGACCGGCGCGCGTCCCCGGACCCCCTTCGGGCCCTCTCCACCCTCCCGGGGAGCGGGCCCGAAGGCGGGTCCGCGTACGAGTCCGGGGCGGATCAGGGCCGTACGGTGCCGGCCATCTCGACGCGGCCGCCGACCTCCACCGTGCCGTCGCGCTGGGGGGCGGTCAGGAGCTGGGAGCCTCGGCCCTGGCTGATGTTGAGGGCGCGGCCGAGCTGGGCGGTGAGGAGCAGGGCGGCGGCGCCGGTGGCCTCGTCCTCGTCCACGCCGTCGCCCCGGCCGGGGAAGGCGCGGGCGCGGACGCGGCCCGCCGCCTCCTCGCTCCACGCCCAGGCGTAGACCCACTCCCCCGGCGGGGGGACCTGGAGCTTGTCGACGACGTCCGGGTCGTCGTAGGCGCGCAGGGCGCGCGGCGGGGCCCACTCGGGGCGCGCCTCGATCCAGGTGAACTCGCCGTCCTGGCGGGCCGCCACCACCCCGGCGCCGGTGACGAGTTCGGGGACGTCCAGGAGCCAGGCGGTGCCCACGCAGGGGTGTCCGGCGAAGGGCAGGCGCAGGCTCGGGGTCCAGATGTCGACGAGGCCGCGTTCGGGGTCGTCGACGAAGACCGTCTCGCTGTAGCCGAGCCGGGCGGCCAGCGCGCGCCGCTCCTCGTCCCCCGGGAACCGGGAGCCGTCGCGGACCACGCCCAGCCGGTTGCCGTGCCGGCCGTCGGGGCCGCAGAAGACCCTCAGTACGTCGATGTGCGTCACCCGGAAATTGAAACACCGCCGGGCCCCGGCTCCGTGCGGCACCCCGGGGCGCACGGAGGACCGCCGCCCGTTCCCTGGCGCACCCCGGGAGTGCGGGGCGCGGGGGCACGGTTCAGGGGCGCGCGGCGGTCCCGGGAGGGTCCACCGCGCGCCCCTGGCCGGGCTGCGCGGGGTCAGCCGGCGGCGTCGCCCGCGGCGTTGCGGCGGCGGGCCGCGACGACCATGCCCGCGCCCGCGGCCACGACCAGGGCGGCGGCGCCGGCGAGGGCGCCCGCGTTCACCTCGGCGCCGGTGGAGGCCAGCGCGCCGGTGCCACCGGTCCCGCCCACGGTGCCGGAGCCGACCGCGCCGGTGCCGCCGGTACCCGAACCGCCGTTGCCGGAGCCTCCGTTGCCGCCGGAGCCGCCGGGCAGCTGGGCGTCGTCGGTGAGGCCGAGGGCGAGGGTGACCGGGTCGATGGCCTCGCCCTCCTCGTACACGGAGCCGGTGGTGTCGTTGGCGAAGACCGCGGCGCCGTCGGCGGTGAAGGCGGCCGGGACCTCCTCCAGGCGGACCACGTCGTCCTTGGCCTCGTAGGAGACGCCGGACAGGTCGAGCGTGGCGAACGCGACGTCGTCCTCGGTGCCCTGAGGCGTGGTGACGTCGACGGAGAGGGTGCCCTTGTTCCCGGCGGCCTCGACCTTGACGTCGCTGAACTTCATGTCGATGCCGTGCGAGGGGTAGGTGAAGCGGACGCTGCCACCGAAGGAGGCGGAGAGCTTGCGGGCGTCGGCGTCCAGGTCGGCCTTGGCGTACGGGAAGTCGTAGCCGTTGCCGTTGTCCTTGGCGCCGCCCGCGACGGCGGCGGAGCCTCCGGTCGCTATGTACCGGCGGAAGGACTCCTTGACGCCCCAGGCGAGGGTGCCCTTGGCGACCTGGCCGGGCTCCTGGCCGGCACCCGGGGAGGGCTTCTCGGTGGGCTCGGTGGTGGGCTTGCCGGTGGGCTCCTCGGTGGGCTTCTCCGTCGGCTTCCCGGTCGGCTGCTCGGTGGGCTTCTCCGAGGGATCGTCCGTGGGCTCGTCGGTCGGGCCGTCCGTGGGCTCGCCGGTGGGCGGGGCGGTCGTCGCGGGGGCCGCCTTGACGGAGAGGGTGGCCGGGTCGAGGGCGTCGCCCGCCTTGTACATGCCGTTGAACGCCTTGGCGCCGTCGGCGGTCAGCGTGGTGGGGATGTCCTTGTAGACCAGCTCCGTGCGGCTGTCGCCCTTGGTGGCCGCGGCGAGGTCGACGGTGGCGAGGTCGATGTCGTCCTGGGTGTCGTCGTCGAGGGTCACGTCGGCCTTGATGAAGCCGGTGTTCCCCACGGTGACGACCTTCAGGTCGTCGATGGTGACGGTGAAGTGGTGTGCCGGATAGGCGAACTTGACGGAACCGTCGAGGGCGACGTTCACCCCGTGGTCGCCGGCCTCGTTGTACTTGCCGGTGCCGCCCACGAAGGTGAAGGGACCGTTGCCCTCGGCCTGCGTGGCGCCGCCGGAGGTGGTGATGGTGCCGCCGCCGTTGACGTACCGGCGGAAGGACTCCTTCACGCCCCAGTTCAGGGTGCCGTCGGTCAGGTCCATCACGGGGGCGCCGGCGCGCGGCGCCTCGGCGGCGACGGCGGGCAGCGTCAGGGCGGTCGCGCCCAGTCCCAGCGCGGTCGCGACGGCGGCGGCCAGGACGACGGGGCGGCGGTTGGGGGTCATGACGGGAGATCTCCTGAGGTGAGGACCGGGGGCACTGGTCGTGCGCCCCCGGAGAGAGGAAGGGGAGCCGTGCATGGGGGGAGGTGGTGAGGTACTGCGTGGGGGGCGCGGGACGGTTCCGACGGGGGTCAGTCGTCCCGCGGGGAGGGGTGGTCTGCGGGGGTGGCCGTACGGCGCCTGCGGGCGATCATCAACCCGCCGGCCGCGGCGGCCAGGACGACGACTCCGGCGCCGACGGCCGGCGGCAGCGCCGGGGAAGAGCTCTCGGCGGCGGCCGGTTCGGTCTTCTCCTGCGCGGCGGCCTTCTTCGGCTCGGGCGAGGCGGTCGGGGTGCCGGCGGAGCCGAGGTCGGGCAGGGGCGGCAGTTCGGCCTTCTCGTCGAGGGTGACGGCGAGGGAGACGGGGTCCATCGCGGTGCCCTTCTTGTAGAGCGAGCCGAAGGCGTCGGCGCCCTTCGCGGTGAGCGCGGCGGGCACCTCGGTGAGGGTGATCAGGCCGTCCTCGGCCTGGAGTTCCTTCACGGCGAAGGTGACGAGCGGGACGCCCTTCGTCACCTCGTCCGCGTCACGGACGTCGGCGCGCAGGGTGCCCTTGCCGTCCTCGACGGCGACGGCGACCTTGCTGAGCTCGAGGTCCAGGCCGTGGTCGCCGGTGAAGCGGACGCTGCCGTCGAAGGAGGCGTCGAGCCGCTGGTCCTCCTTGTCGAAGGTGCCCGCGCCGGAGGTGAAGCGGAAGAGGGCCCCGCCGTCCTCGGCGCCGTCGGCGAGCTTCCACTCGCCCTGGGCGAGGGAGCCGGTGACGTACTCGCGGAAGGTGCGGCGTACGCCCCAGTCGAGGGCGGCGTCCTCGATGCGGGCGGCCTTCTTCTCCTTCTCCGCCTTCTTCTTCCCGCCGTCGTCCTTCTTCTTCTCCTCGCCCCCGGGGGAGTTGGAGGGCTGCTGGGCGGCGGCGAGGAGGTCGGCGGAGAGGCTGACCGGGTCGAGGGCGGTGCCGGCGGTGTAGTACCCGGCGAAGGCGCGGGCGCCCTGGGAGGTGAGGGTGGCGGGGAGGTTGCTGAGGCCGATCGGACCGCCGCCGCCGCGCATCTCGATGCCGGAGACGTTGAGCGTGGCCAGCGGGACCTGGGCGGAGGTGGTGACCTGGCCGGTGCCCTTGGCCTTGCTGGTCATGTCGGCGTAGAGGGTGCCGCTGCCGCCGGAGATGCGGACGGTGGGGCGGGCGATGGTGAGGTCGAGTTCGTGGCCGCCGTTCTTCGGGTGGCCGAGGAAGCGGACGCCGCCGGAGAAGCCGGCCGAGAAGGCGCCGGTGTCCGGGTTGTACGAGCCGGTCGCCGAGTGGAACCGGAACTGGCTGGCGCCGACCGTGGCCGCGCCGCCCTGGAGGGTGTAACTCCCCTGCGCGATGGGCCCGGTGACGTACGACTGGAACGAGGACTTGACCCCCCAGTCCAGCCGGCCGCCCTGCACGGTGCGGTCGGCGGCGTGGGCGGTGGTGGCGGGAAGCAGCGCCCCCAGGGATGCCGCGAGAACGGTGACGGTGACCGCTCTGGCGGTACGTCTGGCAGACAGCATGGAACTTCCCTTTCGGGCAGGCTGGCGATTTTAGGTAAGGCTAACCTAAGCTACCTCCTGTCTCTCCGGAACCCCCGGAACCTCAACAGCACGACAGGACGGTGGACTCGGTGCGTATCCCAGTTCGGGCCGGTGCACTGGCGGCGGGACTCGCGCTCGCCCTCACGGCATGCGGCGGACCGGCAGAAGGCGGTGACACCGGGCACAAGGGCGCCGCCCCGGCCGCCGAGGAGCGGACCGACCGGATCGAGCCGCTCGCCGGACCGGCCCCCGAGCCGAAGCTCCCCGCCGAGGTCGCCTCGGCCGACGGCCACACCGTGTCCGTCGAGGACACCAGCCGCGTCGTCCCGCTCACCGGCAGCCTCAACGAGATCGTCTTCACCCTCGGCCTCGGTGAGCAGGTGGTCGCCCGGGACATCACCGCCACCTTCGAACAGGCCGCCGATCTCCCCGTGGTGACGCGGGCCCACGACGTCTCCGCCGAGAGCGTGCTCTCGCTGAAGCCGACCGTCGTCCTCGCCGACACCACCACCGGGCCAGCCGAGGCCATCAGCCAGCTCCGCGACGCGGGCATCCCGCTGGTCGTCCTGGACCCGCCGAAGAGCCTCGACGACATCGGCCCCCGGATCGAGGCCGTGGCCGGCGCCCTCGGCGTGGCCGAGGCGGGCAAGGCCCTGGTGGACCGTACCGAGCAGCGCATCGAGAAGGTCCGCGCCGACGTGCCCGACCTGCCCGCCGCCGACCGGCCCCGGGTCGCCTTCCTCTACCTGCGCGGCTCCGCCTCCGTCTACCTGCTCGGCGGCCGTGAGTCGGGCGCCGGCTCGCTCCTGGAGGCGGCCGGGGCGCTGGACGCGGGGAAGGAGTCCGGGCTGCGCAAGGACTTCACCGCCATCACCAGCGAGGCGCTGGCCAAGGCCGCCCCCGACGCGATCCTCGTCATGGCCAAGGGGCTGAAGTCGGTCGACGGGATCGACGGCCTGGTCAAGATCCCGGGCGTCGCCGAGACCCCCGCCGGGATGGACCGCCGCGTCGTCTCCATCGACGACGGCGTCCTCCTCAACTACGGCCCGCGCACCGACCAGGTCCTCGCCGACCTGGTCGACCAGCTCTACGCCGGGCAGGACGGCGCCAAGTGACCACCACCGCGCCCCGCGCCGACCTCACCAAAGGCGGCCCGCAGGACGAGGGTTCGGCCCGGCAGTCCACCGGCCGCGCCCGCCGCCTCTCCCTCACCGCCGGCCTCACCCTCGGCCTGATCGCCGCCCTGGTCCTGCTCTGCCTGCTCTCCGCCGGCATCGGCGCCTACCGCATACCCATCGGCGATGTCCTCGGCTCGCTCCTGCACCGCACCGGCCTCGGCGGGGCGGAGCTGGACCGGGTCGGCGAGAGCGTGCTGTGGAACATCCGGCTCCCCCGGGTCGTCCTCGCCCTGCTGGTCGGCGCCTCGCTCGGCTGCGCGGGCGCCCTCATGCAGGGTGTCTTCGGCAACCCGCTGGCCGAGCCGGGCGTCATCGGCATCTCCTCGGGCGCCGCCGTCGGCGCGGTCGCCTCCATCGCCCTCGGCCTGACCTTCTTCGGCGACTGGACGGTGACGGTCTTCGCCTTCCTCGCCGGCCTCGCCACCGTCCTCCTCGTCTACGTCATGTCCCGCTCGGGCGGCCGGACCGAGGTGGTCACGCTGATCCTCACCGGCATCGCGGTCAACGCCTTCGCCGGAGCCCTGATCGGCCTCTTCGTCTTCTTCGCCGACAACGCCCAGGTCAGCCAGATCACCTTCTGGCAGCTCGGCTCACTGGCCCAGGCCACCTGGCCCAAGGTGCTCGCCGTCCTGCCCTGCGCGCTGGCCGGACTGATCGCCGCCCCGCTCCACGCCCGCCAGCTCGACCTGCTCGCCCTCGGCGAGCGCCCGGCCCGGCACCTCGGGGTCGACGTGGAGCGGTTGCGGATCGTCCTCGTGCTGGTCGTCGCGCTGCTGACCGCCGCCGCCGTGGCGGTGGCCGGGATCATCACCTTCGTCGGCCTGCTCGTCCCGCACCTGCTGCGGATGGCGGCCGGACCCGGACACCGCTTCCTCGTCCCGGGCAGCGCGCTCGGCGGCGCCCTCGTCCTGGTCGCCGCCGACCTCGCCGCCCGTACCGTGGCGGCCCCCGCCGAACTCCCGCTGGGCGTCCTCACCGCCCTGTTCGGCAGTCCGTTCTTCTTCTGGCTCCTGCGCCGCACCCGGCGCAAGCAGGGAGGCTGGGCATGAGCCTGACGGCCAGACTCCTCGGCACCGCGCGCACCGTCCGCGACCTGCCCGCCGCGCCCGCGCCCGGCACCGTCCTCGCCGAGGCCGAGCGGCTACGGGTCCGCCTCGGCGACCGCACCGTCCTCGACGGGGCCGACCTCACCGTCCGCGCCGGGCAGGTCCTCGCCCTGGTCGGCCCGAACGGCGCCGGCAAGTCCACCCTGCTCGCCGCCCTGGCCGCCGACACCCCGGCGGCCGAGGGCATAGTACGCGTCGCGGGCCGCCCGGCCGGGGAGTGGAGCGCGGCCGAACTGGCCCTGCGCCGGGCGGTGCTGCCGCAGGCGGCCACGCTCTCCTTCCCGTTCCCCGTGGAGGAGGTGGTCCGGATGGGCCGTGCCCCCTGGGCCGGGACCGAGCGGGAGGACGAGGACGAGGAGGCGGTCCGCGCGGCGATGGCCGTGACCGAGGTGACGGAGTTCGCCGGGCGCCCCTTCTCCGCGCTCTCCGGCGGCGAACGCGCCCGCGTCGCCCTCGCCCGGGTCCTCGCCCAGCGCGCCCCGCTGCTGCTGCTCGACGAACCCACCGCCGCCCTCGACCTGCGCCACCAGGAACTGGTGCTGCGGATCTGCCGCGAGCGGGCCGCGGCCGGGGACGCCGTCGTCGTCGTCCTCCACGACCTCCAGCTGGCCGCCGCCTACGCCGACCGGGCCGCCGTCCTGCACGGCGGCCGGATCGCCGCCGAGGGCCCGCCCGCCGAGGTCTTCACCGCCGGGCTGATCGGCGAGGTCTACCGCCAGCCCGTCGAGGTCCTCCCGCATCCGGCGGGCGGCTCCCCTCTGGTCGTCCCGGTGCGCCCACGCTGACCCTGGCACCGGGATTCCGGGCGCGCCTCCCTGCCGGGGAGGCGCGCCCGGCCTGTACGCCGGGCGGGCACGGGGCCGATAGGGTTCGGGCCCGGACGTGGAGCAGGGAAGGGCGGTCGCAAGGGATGAGCAGGCGGCGGGGGTTGGCGCTGTCGGCGGCGGTTTCGGCACTGGCGCTGGCGGCGAGCGGATGCGTCACCGTCCACGGTGAGCTGGAGGTCGTACCCGCCGCCACGAAGGGCGAGGCCGCCCGGGCGCTGGCGGAGTTCACCGAGGCGTACAACGCCGGCGACAAGGCGTACGACCCGGAGCTGAGCGCCGGCCGGGTGACCGGGGCGCTCGGCCAGATCAACCAGGCCAGCCTGCGGGCCAAGGGGAAGACCACCCCGGGCGGCAATCCGCGCCACAGCCCGCTGAAGCTGACCGACGCCCGTTTCCTCATCCCCGCCAAGGCCGGGTGGCCGCGGTGGTTCCTCGCGGACACCGACAGCAACCGGGACGTGGACGACGATCCCCGGCTGGACACCCGCTGGTTCGTCGCCTTCGTCAAGAGCGGGCCCGACGCGCAGTGGAAGGCGGCCTACCTCTCCATCCTCACCCCGGACGAGATACCGGAGTTCTCCGAGGACGCGAAGGGGAACGCGGTGCCGGTGACGGACGGAGCCGAGGGACTCGCCGTCGCGCCGGGGCGGCTGAGCAAGGAGTACGCCGACTTCCTCGGCAAGGGCGGGGAGTTGTTCGCCGACGGGCAGCACACCTCCTCCTGGCGGGCGCAGCGTGAGGAGAACGCCGACCGGCCCGGGCGCACCACCCAGTGGGTCGACCAGCCGCTCGACAAGGGGGACTTCGCGCCGCTCGCGCTGCGGACCGAGGACGGTGGGGCGATGGTGCTCTTCGCCACGCGGCACTTCGAGAAGCAGACGGCGGCGCGGGGGGTACCGCTGACCGTGCGCCCCGAGGTGGGGGCGTTGCTCAAGGGGGAGATCAAGCGGGCGGTGACTCTGGAGCGGGTCTCCAACCAGGTCGTCACCGTGCCCGGGCCGGAGGGGTCCGGCTCCGGCGGGAAGGTGGTTTTCCTCAACCGGATCGAGGGGTTGACCGGGGCGGTCGGGGAGTAGCGCCTGCGGCGGGCCGGGGTGAGGTGGGGCGGGGGCTCGTCGTGCGTGCCGGTCACAGATGGCCTCAAACGCCGGCCGGGCTGTCCTTAGCGGCCCAAGGGCCAGGCCGTCGTGGGGTCGTGTTCGCCGGTGTGGCGGGCGCTGGCGTCGGTGAGGTGGGGGAGGAGAGTCAGGGGGTCGGGGAGGGGGTGTTCCGGGCCGCGTAGCCAGGAGACGCCGGGGCCCTCGCCCGGGAGGCGGGCCGGGGGGACGAGGACGTAGCTGCCGCGGCAGTGCCAGCGCAGGCCGGGCGAGTCGTCGTCGGTGTCGGGGTGGGCGTCCAGTTCGCAGGGCCACCACTCGTCCTCGTCCTCGGGGGTGCCCCGGGTCATGGCGAAGAAGAGCATGCGGCCGTCGCCGGTCTCGGCGACCGGGCCGACCTCGACCCCGGCGGCCTCCAGCGCCTGAAGCGCCTCGCGGCCCGCCTGGAGGGGGACGTCCAGGACGTCGTGGACCATGCCGGTGGCGGTGATGAAGTTGGCCTCGGGCTGGTGCCGGGCCCAGCGCTCGACCTGCCCCTTGTCGGTGGTCGACTGGGTCTGCCAGGCGAAGGAGACCGGGTGGCGGGCGGGGGTCGGACACCCCATGCGCGCGCACGAACAGAGGTATCCCTCGGGGTGGGCGGCGGGGGCCAGGGGCAGTCCCGCCCCGGCGGCGGCCAGCAGCAGCTCCTCGCGCCGGGCGGCCTCGTCACCCGGGTCCTGTTTCGGCCGGCGGTGCAGCCACTGGGAAAACCTGCTCTGCCCGCCGGAGCGGCGGCCGAACTCCGCGCCCATCAATCCCCTCACCTCGACGTCGTGCGCTCCATGGTGCCACTTCCCGGAGCAGGGAGAGGCCGGTGGGACGCCCGGGGGGTACCGGGCACGGAGGCTCGGGGGGCGCACGACGGCGCAAGTACGGCTCGGGGAGGCGCGCGGGCAGCGCACCCCCTGGCCGGGGTCAGGCGCCCCGCAGGCCGGTGAGGACGTGGTCGACGAGGGCGTCGGCGTAGGCGTGGTCGAGCGGGCCCGTGCCCATCAGCCAGCGGTAGGTGAGCGGCGCCACCAGCAGGTCGGTGGCGATCGCCACCTCGGTCTCCGGGCGGATCTCGCCGCGCTCGCGGGCGGCGGTCAGCCGGGTCGCGTAGAGGCGGAGGCCGGGGGCGAGGACATGTTCCAGGAAGCGGGCGCCGAGCTGCGGGTTGAGGATGCCCTCGGCCGACAGGGCGCGGGCGGGGTCGGCGTACGCGGGCTCGTTCAGCTCGTCCACGGTGGCCTGGAGGACCAGTTTCAGGTCGGCGGCGAGGTCGCCGCTGTCGGGGAAGGCGGCGGCGCCGGGGTCGTCCTCGGGGGTGACGGCGGAGCGCTGGGCCAGGTCGAGGAAGGCTTCGAGGACGACGTCGCCCTTGGAGGGCCACCAGCGGTAGATGGTCTGCTTGCCGACTCCGGCGCGGGCGGCGATGGCCTCGATGGTGAGCTTGGCGTACCCGGTCTCGGAGACCAGGGCGAGGGCCGCCTCGTAGATCGCGCGTCGGGAGCGGTCGCTGCGGCGGCCGGCGTCGGGCATCGCGGTGGGGGTGGCCTTCTCAGACATACCCGCCAATGTAACAGCGGAGGCGAGGCGCAACGTACCGTCTCGCAATCCCGGCGCGCCCCCGCAAAGAGCGGGTGATTCCCGCGCGTTGGGTACGAGGAGGGAGATTACGGGCAGACCATGGCGACAGGGGCCGCCACCGGGCGGGCCCTTCGCCCGTGAGGAGAGGAGTCCCCTTGCCTCGTCATGCCGCGGCCCGCCGCTACCTGATGTGCCGGCCTCAGTACTTCACCGTCGCCTACGCGATCAACCCCTGGATGAACCCGGCCAAGCCGGTCGACGTCCCGCTGGCCGTGGCCCAGTGGGAGGACCTGCGCGACCGCTACCGCGCCTTCGGCCACACCGTGGAGGAGCTGGAGCCGCACCCCGCCCTGCCCGACATGGTCTTCGCCGCCAACGGCGCGACGATGGTGGACGGCCGGGTCCTCGGCGCCCGCTTCGCCCATCCGGAGCGGGAGGCGGAGGCGGCGGCGCACGCGGCCTGGTTCCGCGCCCACGGCTTCGGGGAGCCGGTGGAGCCGCTCCATGTCAACGAGGGCGAGGGCGACTTCGCCGTCACCCGGAACTGGCTGCTGGCCGGCCGCGGCTTCCGCACCAGCCCGCTGGCGCACGCCCAGGCCCAGGAGGTGCTGAGACGCCCGGTGATCGGGCTCGACCTGGTCGACCCGCGCTACTACCACCTGGACACCGCGCTGGCCGTCCTGGACGACCGGACCGACGAGATCATGTACTACCCGGACGCCTTCTCCCCCGGCAGCCGGGCGGTGCTGCGGCGGCTCTTCCCCGACGCGCTGATCGCCCAGGAACGGGACGCGGCCGCCCTCGGGCTCAACGCGGTCTCCGACGGGGCACGGGTCTTCCTGCCCCAGGCGGCGCAGGGGCTCTTCGGGCCGTTGCGGGAGCGCGGGTTCGAGCCGGTCGGCCTGGACCTGAGCGAGCTGCTCAAGGGCGGCGGCAGCGTGAAGTGCTGCACGCAGGAGCTGCGGGGCTGAGCGACGCGGGACCCCGCCCTCGTCAGGGGGCGGGGTCCTCGCGCGGAGGCCACGGGTCGCCCCAGGCGGTGTCGCGGGCGGCGCGGTAGAGGGGGCCCTGCCGTTTGGTGACGGTCTCCCGGCTCAGCTCCTCGGTGTCGCGGCAGAGGTCGAGGAGGACCTGGCCCTTGCGGGTCTGCGGCCGGCGGACGACCCGGGCGGTGGCGGGGGCGGGCGGGAAGCGGGTGGCGGCGACGTAGCTGAACTTCTCGTCCTCCCAGGCCAGGGAGGCGCCCTTGACCTGGCGGTGGAGGGAGGAGCGGCTGACCCGGGCGGCGAAGTGGCACCAGTCGGTGCCCTCCTCGATCGGGCAGGCGGCGCTGTGCGGGCAGGGCGCGGCGACGTGGAACCCGGCGGCGACCAGCCGGTCGCGGGCCTCGATGATCCGCCGGTAGCCGTCCGGGGTGCCGGGCTCGACGACGGCGACCGCCTCGGCGGCGACCGCGGCGGCGTCCACCACGGCGGTGCGGTCGGCGGGGGTCAGCTCCCCGAGCACGTAGGAGACGGTGACCAGGCCGGTGGGCGGGACGTCGAGGGCGGCGTCGATCCGGGCCCGGCGCCACCGGGCGTCGCGGAGCGCGGCGGAGGGGGCGCGGGCGGCCAGTTCGCGGCCGAGGGCGAGGGCGGGTTCGGCCCAGTCGAGCACGGTGACGGGCCGGGGGGCGGAGCCGTCGGCCGGGTCGGGCCAGATGTCGGCGGCGGCCCAGACGGCGGCGCCGGTGCCGCCGCCGATGTCGGTGTGGCCCGAGGGCGTCCACTCCGGCACGGCATCGGCGAGCGCTCCGAGCGCGGCCCGGTCGGCCTCGAAGGTTGCGGGCATCCGGTACGCGGCGTAGGCGACCACGTCGGAGCGGTCGCGCAGGACGGGGGCGTCGGTGGGGGTGGCGCCCCGGTAGTTGGCGATGAGCCGCGCGGTGGCCTGGGCGGCCTGCCGGGGCGGCAGCCCGTCGACGAGTTCCGCGAGGGTGGCGCGGAGCGCTTCGGCGGGGGCCTGGGGGGAGAGTGGGGCGTGCACCGGGGAAGTGTACGAGGCGGGCGGGCCCGCACCGGAAACCGCGGCCCGGTCAGACCCCCGGGCCCGGGGTACGGGCGGCGCGGGCGAGCAGGGTCGCGGCGGCCGCGCGGGGTGCGGAGTCGGCGGGGCGGCGGCGGGGGTGGACGGTGTTGGCGAGGAGGACGAGGAAGGTGTCGGTGGCGGGATCCAGGACCAGGGAGGTGCCGGTGAAGCCGGTGTGCCCGGCGGCGCCGCGTCCGGCGAGGCCGCCCATGAACCAGGGCTGGTCGATGCCGAAGCCGAGGCCGAGGCGGAGCATCAGGTCGACGTAGTCGGGGCCGAGGATGCGGGCCTGCCCGTGGGCGCCCCCGGCCAGCAAAGCGCGGGCGAAGACGGCGAGGTCTCCGGCGGTGGCGAAGAGCCCGGCGTGCCCGGCGACGCCGCCGAGCGCCCAGGCGTTCTCGTCATGGACGGTGCCGCGCACCATGCCCCGGTCGGCCTTGGCCCAGGGCAGCCGCTGGTCCTCGGTGGCGGCGGCCTCGGGGCGCGGGCCGAAGGAGGTGGCGGTCATGCCGAGCGGGCGGGTGATGCCGTCGTGGACGAGGCGGTCGAGCCCGCGCCCGGTGATCCGTTCCAGGACGAGCTGGACGAGGAGGAGGTTGAGGTCGGAGTAGCGGGGCGGGCCGCCGGGGGCGACGAGCGGCTTCTCGTGGCGGAGCGCGTCGAGTCGCGCGGTGTGGTCCGGCAGCTCGTAGAGCGGCAGTTCGGGGCGGAGGCCCGAGGTGTGGGTGAGCAGGTGGCGCAGGGTGAGCCCGGCGTCGTCGGCGGCGGTCAGCTCGGGGACGTAAGCGGCGACGCGGGCGTCGATGCCGAGGGGGCCGCGCTCCATCTGCTGGACGGCGGCGACGGTGGTGAACAGCTTGGTGAGGGAGGCGAGGTCGAAGGGGGTGTCGAGGGTGACCGGGACCCGCTGCTCCTCCGGGAGTTCGCGGGGCGCGTCGGCCTCGGTGTCCCATGCCTCGTACCGGACGGCCCAGCCGGTGGCCTCCTCGACGGCGACGTAGGGGCCGCGTCCGGCGACCACGACGGCCCCGGCGCACCAGGGGCGGCGGCCCTGCGGCAGGCGGCGGACGCCACGGACGAGCTTGCGCAGCTCGCGGGGGTCGAGTCCGGCTCTCTCAGGGGTGCCGGGGCGCAGGCGGGGGGCGCTCAGCTGTCCGCTCCTCCCGTGTGCGGCGCGCCCGCCGGGGCGCGGCCGGGCCGGGCGAGCAGGGCCCAGCAGGCGGCGGCGAGCAGGGCGCAGGTCAGCTGGAGGACCGCCATGGGGACGGCGGTGTGCTCGCCCGCGACGCCGACCAGCGGGGAGGCGACGGCGCCGACCAGGAAGGAGGAGGTGCCGAGGAGCGCGGAGGCGGAGCCGGCCGCGTTCCGGGTGCGCATCAGGGCGAGGGTGGTGGTGTTGGGGGTGACCAGGCCGAGCGCCGAGACCAGGACGAAGAGTCCGGCGGCGACGGGGACCAGGCCGACCTCGCCGAAGACACCGAGGGTCATCAGGAGCAGGGCGAGGGCGGCGGCGGTCATCAGGGCGAGGCCGGTGGCGAGGACCTTGTCGAGGCTGACGCGGCCGACGAGGACCTTGCCGTTGAGCTGCCCGGCGCCGACCAGCCCGACCGAGTTGAGGCCGAAGAGCAGGCTGAAGGTCTGCGGGGAGGCACCGTAGATCTCCTGGACCACGAAAGGCGAGGCGCTGATGTAGGCGAAGAGGGCGGCCGAGGCGAAGCCGGCGGCGAGCAGGTAGCCGGCGAAGGGGCGGTCGGCGAGCAGCGAGCGCATCGTGGTGAGGGTGGCGCGGAAGCCGCCGGAGTGGCGCTCCTCGGGGGCGAGGGTCTCGGGCAGCACCCGGTGGACGAGGACGAGCAGGCCGAGGCCGATCAGGGTGAGGACGGCGAAGACGCCGCGCCAGTCGGTGAACCGCAGCAGCTGGCCGCCGATGAGCGGGGCGACGATCGGCGCGGCCCCGGAGATCAGCATCAGGGTGGAGAAGAAGCGGGCCATGGCGAGGCCGTCGTAGAGGTCGCGGACGACGGCACGGGCGATGACGATGCCGGCCGCCCCGGCGAGCCCCTGGACCAGCCGGAAGGTGACCAGCAGCGCGGCGTTGGGGGCGACGACGCACAGCGCGGTGGCGAGGACGTAGAGGACCATGCCGGTCAGGAGCGGGCGGCGCCGCCCCCACTTGTCGCTCATCGGGCCGACCACGAGCTGGCCGAGCGCCATGCCGGCGAGGCAGGCGGTGAGGGTGAGCTGGACGGTGGCGGCCGAGGCGCCGTAGCTGTCGGTGACCGCGGGCAGCGCCGGGAGGTACATGTCCATGGCCAGCGGCGGTGTGGCGGTGAGTCCGCCGAGGACCAGGGTGACCAGGAAGCCGGTGCGGCGCAGCGCGGGGGTGGCGACTGCGCGTGGCGGCGGGACGGCTTCGGGGGTCGTCCGCGTGGGGGCGGTCGGGGGGTGCTGCTCCCCGTGGGTGGTCGGGCCGCCGTCCGGCATGCTGCCTCTCCTGTGCTGGGCCACGGGCCGGGGCTGTCGCCAGGCCGTCGCGGTCCTCCGGTCGTTCGGGGCGTTCGGTCTCCTTATGCTCTCAGCTCGGCGAGGATGGTCGAGACCTTTTCGGCCGGGGCTGGCCGGAGGCGGTACGGCGGTGGGCGGGCGTTGTCCGGATCTGTCCGCCGGAGGCGAGTAGGCGGCGCCGTGAGAGGCGTCCTGACGTGAGGGGTGGGGCATGGCGGATACGAAGACGGCGCCGGTGCGGTGGGGGGTGCTGGCGACCGGGGCGATGGCGGCCGCGTTCACCGAGGATCTGCGGCAACTGCCGGACGCCGAGGTGGTGGCGGTCGGTTCACGGTCGGCGGCCCCGGCCCGGAGCTTCGCGGACCGGTTCGGGATACCCCGGGCGCACGGGAGCTGGGCGGAGTTCGCCGACGACGACCAGGTGGACGTGGTCTACGTGGCGGCGCCGCACAGCGAGCACCTGCGGGCGGCCGGGATGTGCCTGGAGGCGGGCCGGGCGGTGCTCTGCGAGAAGCCGCTGGCGCTCAGTGCGCGACAGGCCGGGGAGCTGGTGGCGCTCGCCCGGAAGCGGGACGTCTTCCTGATGGAGGGCATGTGGATGTGGTGCAACCCGCTGGTGCGGCGGCTGGCGGCGCTGGTCGCCGACGGCGCGGTCGGCGAGGTGCGCACGGTCGCCGCGGACTTCGGGCTGCCGGGCCCGTTCCCGCCCGGCCACCGGCTGCTGGACCCGGCGCGCGGCGGCGGGGCCCTGCTGGACCTCGGCGTCTACCCGGTGGCGTTCGCCCAGTTGCTGCTGGGCGAGCCGGAGCGGGTGACGGCGCGCGCCACGCTCTCGGCCGAGGGCGTCGACACCCACACCTCGCTGCTGCTGGAGTGGGCGGGCGGCGCACAGGGGCTGCTGCACTGCTCGGTGACGGCGGACACCCCTCGGGCGGCCTCGGTCTCGGGGACCGGCGGGTGGATCGAGGTGCCGGAGAGTTTCTTCCGCCCGGACCACTTCGTGCTGCACCGTCCGGGTCGCGAGCCGGAGGTGTTCCGCAGCGCGGGCGGCCCGGACGACACCTGGGCCCCGCAGGCCGCCGAGGTGATGCGCTGTCTGCGGGCCGGTGAGCGCCAGTCGCCGCTGGTGCCGCTGGAGGCGACGCTCGGGGTGCTGCGGACGGTGGACGCGGCGCGGGCGGAGGTGGGGGTGCGCTACCCGGGTGAGTAGCCGGGTGCTGGGCGCGCGTCCCCCGGTTGCCCCGCTGCTGGTGCGGAGCGGGGGCGCGCGGCCTACGTTCGAGCCGCGGGGCGCGCGCCCGGCCGCCCCTTCCCCTCCAGGAGGAGCACCGTGGCGCTGCATCAGGTGGGCCGGCCGGAGCCCGGGCAGGCGCCGGAGCCGAACGGCGGCGCCGACGCCGGCATCGAGGACGTGTACAGCACGCGGCTGAGCCGCCGGACGCTGCCCAAGCGGCAGGTGCCCGAGCGGGAGGCCGATCCGGTGGCGGTGCTGGAGCTGATCCGCTCCGAGCTGGCGATGGACGGCAACTCCTCGCAGAACCTCGCGACGTTCTGCACCACCTGGGCGGAGCCCGAGGTGCACGCGCTGATGGACGAGTGCCTCGACAAGAACATGATCGACAAGGACGAGTACCCGCAGACCGCCGCCATCGAGGAGCGGTGTGTGCGGATGCTGGCCGAGCTGTGGCACAGCCCGTCCGGCGGCGAGGCGATGGGCTGTTCGACCACCGGGTCGAGCGAGGCCGCGATGCTCGGCGGACTGGCGCTGAAGTGGCGGTGGCGCAAGGCACGCGAGGCGGCGGGCCGGCCGGCGGACCGGCCGAACCTGGTCTGCGGCCCGGTCCAGGTCTGCTGGGAGAAGTTCGCCCGCTACTTCGACGTGGAGCTGCGCCAGGTCCCGCTGGAGGAGGGGGCGACGGGGCTGCGCCCGCACCAGCTCCGCGCCCACCTCGACGAGAACACCATCGGCGTGGTGGCGATCCTCGGCGTCACCTTCACCTGCGACTACGAGCCGGTGGCCGAGCTGGCCGCCGAACTGGACGCGGTGCAGCGCGACACGGGTCTTGACGTGCCGCTGCACGTGGACGCGGCGAGCGGCGGGTTCGTCGCGCCCTTCGTCCACCCGGACGTGGTGTGGGACTTCCGGCTGGAGCGGGTCGCCTCGATCAACGCCTCCGGCCACAAGTACGGCATGGCGCCGCTCGGCGTGGGCTGGGTGGTCTGGCGCCTCCGGGACCTGCTCCCGGAGGAACTCGTCTTCGACGTGGACTACCTCGGCGGGAAGATGCCGACCTTCGCGCTGAACTTCTCCCGGCCCGGCGGCGAGGTCGTCGCCCAGTACTACAACCTGCTGCGGCTGGGCCGCGAGGGCTACCGGGCAATCCTCGACTCCTGCGGCCGCACCGCCCGCGCCCTCGCCGCGAAGGTGGCCGAGCTGGGGCCGTTCACCCTGCTGTACGACGGGCAGGGCGCGCTGCCCGCCGTCTCCTGGACGCTGACCGACCCCGAGTCCGCCGGCTTCACCCTGTACGACGTCACCGAGCTGCTGCGGCTGCGCGGCTGGCAGGTGCCCGCCTATCCACTCCCCGCCGACCGGCAGGAGACCGTGGTGCAGCGGGTCCTGGTCCGGCACGGGATCGGGTACGACAAGATCATGCTCCTCGCCGAGGACCTGCGGGAGGCGGTGGAACGGCTGAGCCACGGCGACCGCCGCGCGGCCGAGCAGCCGGGCTTCCACCACTGACCCGGAGGCCGCACCCCCAGGAAGCGGCGGCGCCCCTCATCTCCTCCTGACGTGTCATTGACACGCTTCGCGCAGGACCGGAAGGTTTCCGTAACCGGCGTGCTGTCCCGCGCCGGACGGAACGGGGGAAGACGTGGCACAGGAGAACGAACACAGAGACGGCGGCCCGGAGCCGCAGGACGCGGCCGAGCGGGCGGCCCGGTCAGGCCACCAGCCCCCCGATCCACGCTCGGCTCCCTACGGCGGCCCGCCCCCGGCCTCTCCTCCCCCGCCGCCGCCGGTCTCCCCTCCCCCGCCCCCGGCCGCCCCGCCGCCGCCCGCCGGGCCGTGGCCGCCGGGCAACGCCTGGCCTCCGCCGCCCCCGCCGGGCGCCGCTCCCCCGCCCCCGCCAGGCCCTCCGCCGGGTCCCCCGGACGCCCTGCGCGCGGTCGGCGCCGGGCTCCTCAACCTGAGCGGGCTCGGCCTCGGTTACCTGGCGCTGCGTCAGTGGCTGCTGGCCGGTGTGTGCGTGGTGGCGACGGGAGGGCTGCTCCTGGCCGCCCTCCCGGCGAGCCCGGACGGGGTGCCCGGCGTCTTCGTCGCGGCCTGGGTGGCGGTCGCGGTGCTGGCCGCCGCCGACGCGGCGCGCCGCGCGCTGCGCCGCCCGCTGCCCGGGTGGCCCCGCCCGGCGCTGGCCCTCGTACTCGGCCTGGTCCTGCTGGCGGTCCCGGCCGGCGGCGCGGTGGCGTACGAGAGCGCCCGGGACGAGGCGGTCGAGGAGATGCTGCTGGAGCGGCTGGCCAGGACCGACGCGCTGGCCGAACGGGCCGCCGGGCGGGCCGGGTTCGCCGCCGGGAAGAAGGAGTACACCAAGGCGGTCGAGGGGTACGCGGGCCTCGCGGCGGACCATCCGGAGCGGCGGGCGGCGAAGAAGGTGCCGGCGAAGCTGGAGGCGCTCTACGAGTCGGTGGCCACCCCGTACCGCGAGGACGACCACTGCGAGGCGATCGAGCCGCTGACCTATCTGCGCGGTCTGCCGGACTCGGTGGGCGAGAAGGCGCTCGGCAAGCTGGCCACCTGGCCGGACAAGCCGCTGGCGGACGCCCTCTACACCTGCGGCATGGACCTGGTCGGCCAGGGCCAGGCCGGTACGGGTGGCGACCATCTCACCGCGCTCTTCGCGGAGTTCCCCGAGTCGAAGGAGGCCGGGCAGGTCGGCCCGGCGCTGCTGACCGAGGTCTCCGAACGGTCCGGCGCCCTCCCGGACGACGCCTGCGACAACACCTCGCGGCTGCGGGCCCTGGACTCGCTCGCCGAGAAGCTGCCCGAGGAGTCGGTCTCCGGCGTCTCGGACAAGGCCCGCTCGGGGGTGGAGAAGGGCACGTACTCCTGCGGGGTCGAGGAGTTCGAGGACGGGAAGTTCAGCGAGGCCGCCAAGACCTTCACCGACTTCGCCGACACCTACAAGGGCAACAAGAACCGCGACAAGGCCCGCAAGGCGGCGATCGCGGCCGAGATCGCCGAGGAACGCCCGGCGGCCGGGCGGAAGCTGCCGCCGGCCAAGTCCCCGGGCGGCGCCCGCATGGAGCTGGTCGTCTCCAACGGCGGGCCCGGCACGGTGGAGATCCTCTACACCGGCCCGGTCACCGGCCGCCTCACCCTGAAGGCGTGCGAGGGGTGCAAGGCGTACGACAGCGTGGCGGCGGGCAAGGCGGGGGCCTGCAAGGACAAGAGCAAGTCGTACCCGAAGCAGCGGCTCTCGCTCCCGGCGGGCCAGTACCACTTCCTGTACAAGCGGGGCGCGTCCTCCGAGACGGTGCGCAGCCACTCCTCGGGGGCCAGGATCGAGCCCGGCTACACGTACACGGACTGCGCGTACACGGTGAAGGGGCTCGGCGGGCTGATCCCGCCGCCGGTGGACGGGGCGGCCTGGACGCCACCGCCGGGCACCGGGCGCGACCGGTGAGCGGAGGGGCCGTGGCTCTACGCTGCGGCCCATGACTGACGCACAGCAGAACGCAGAGCCGGGCCGGAACGCCGTCGTGACGGGTGGCGGTTCCGGCATCGGCCGGGCCGTCGCCCTCGAACTCCTCGCCCAGGGCTGGACGGTGACGCTGGCGGGGCGGCACGGGGGACGGCTGGAGGAGACCGTGGCGCTGGCGGGCGAGGCCGCCGGGCGCGCCCTGGTGGTGCCCACCGACGTGACCCGCCCCGAGGAGGTGCGCGCCCTCTTCGCCTCCGCCGCCGAGCGGTTCGGCCCGCTCGGGCTGCTCTTCAACAACGCCGGGATCTTCGGCGGCGGGGGCGTCCCGGTGGAGGAACTGGCGTACGAGACGTGGCGCGAGGTGGTCGAGGTGAACCTCAACGGCGCCTTCCTCTGCGCGCAGGCGGCCTTCCGGGAGTTCAAGGAGCAGCGGCCGCAGGGCGGGCGGATCATCAACAACGGCTCGATCTCCGCGCACACCCCGCGCCCGCACTCGATCGCGTACACCGCGACCAAGCACGCGATGACCGGGCTGACCAAGTCCCTCTCGCTGGACGGGCGTCCGTACCGGATCGCCTGCGGGCAGATCGACATCGGCAACGCCGCCACCGACATGACCGACCGGATGCAGGCCGGAATTCTCCAGGCGGACGGGTCGGTGCGCAGTGAGCCGGTGATGGACGTGGCCGACGTGGCGCGGACCGTACGCCACATGGCGGAGCTGCCGCTCGACGCCAACGTGCAGTTCGCCACGGTCATGGCGAGCGGGATGCCGTACATCGGACGGGGCTGATGCGGGCGGGGCCCGGCATCGCCCGGGTCCCCGGCCGTCCACACAAGCGGAACGTTCCATACCGGGGACAAGCACGCCTCAACAGGCTCTATGCTCAGCCTCCTTCACAGGAACTTCACGCACGGAGCACATCATGCGCATACGTCCCACCGCCGCCTGGGCCCTGGTCACCGCGACCGCCCTCACCGCGCCCCTCCTCGCGGCGGGCCCGGCCGCCGCCGCCCACCAGGGCGGGCTGCACCTCGCCAAGATCCAGTACGACAGCCCGGGCAAGGACACCCGCTCCAACACCTCGCTCAACGCCGAGTGGGTCAACCTCCACAACAACACCCGCTCGGCGATCCAGCTCAAGGGCTACAAGCTGAAGGACAACACCGGCTACACCTACACCTTCGGCAGCTACAAGATCGGCGCGGGCAAGACCGTCAAGGTCCGCACCGGCACCGGCAAGAACGTCTCGGGCACGGTGTACTGGAACCGCAAGAGCTACGTCTGGAACAACGACGGCGACAAGGCCCGCCTGATCAAGCCCAGCGGCTCCCTCCTCGACTCCTGCGCGTGGACGAAGAAGGACAAGGGCACCAAGAACTGCCACTGAGCCGGTCGCGAGGCCGGGTGGGCCGCTCCGGCGCGGGCCCGCCCGGTCCGGGAATAGCGGCCCACGGGGCCCGGTTGGCACGGCCATGAGCCTCGCCGACACGCCCGCCCCGCCCACCGCCGAGCCCGCCGTCCTGCGGTACGCCGCCTTCACCCGCGACCCGGCCGGGGGCAACCCCGCCGGGGTCGTCCTGGACGCCGCCGGGCTCGACGAGGCCACGATGCTGGCCGTCGCCGCCCGCCTCGGCTACAGCGAGACCGCCTTCCTCACCCCGCCGCCGGCCGGCAGCGAGACCCCCGAGGGCGTCCGCGCCTACCGCGCGCGGTACTTCAGCCCGCAGGCCGAGGTGCCCTTCTGCGGCCACGCCACGGTGGCCACCGCCGTAGCCCTCGGCGAGCGGCACGGCACCGGGGAGTACCTCTTCCACACCCAGGCGGGCCCGGTCCCGGTCACCGTCGACGAGCGGGACGGCGCCCTGCGCGCCACCCTCACCGGCGTCCCCCCGCACACCGAGGAGTACGGCGAGGCCGACCTGACCGAGGCGCTGGCCGCCCTCGGCTGGGACCGCGCCGACCTCGATACGGCCCTCGCCCCGCGCGTCGCCTACGCGGGCGCCCGCCACCTGGTGCTGGCCGCCGCCACCCGCGACCGCCTGGCCCGGCTCGACTACGACTTCGAGCGGCTGCGCACGCTGATGCTCCGCACCGACCTCACCACCGTGCAGCTGGTCTGGCGCGACACCACCGACCCCCTGGCCTTCCACGTCCGCGACCCGTTCCCGGTCGGCGGCGTGGTCGAGGACCCGGCCACCGGCGCCGCCGCCCTCGCCTTCGGCGCCTACGCCCGCGAGGCGGGGCTCGTCCCCGAGGACGCCGAACTCACCCTCCGCCAGGGCGAGGACATGGGCCGCCCCGGCGTCCTGACCGTCACCCTGGTCCCCGGCGACCCCCGCGTCCGCGTCAGCGGCACGGGCGTCCCGCTGCCGGAGCCGGCCGCCTGACGGGACGGGGCGGGGCGGAAAATGAGGCGCGGCACCCGCCTCCCCCGACTACCGTGCGCCCATGACCTCCCCCGACGCCGCCTCCGGCCCGCCCCGACCCCGCGCCCTCACCTTCCACGGCCCGCTGGGCGAGCCGCGCGCGGCGGAGCTGACCGCCCGCCTCGCCGCGCACCGGCCCGCCACGGTGCTGGACATCGGCTGCGGCTGGGGCGAGTTGCTGCTCCGGGTGCTCGCGGCAGTGCCGGGGGCGACGGGGACCGGGCTGGACCTGGACGAGGAGGACCTCGCGCGCGGGCGGGCGCTGGCGGCCGAACGGGGCCTCGCCGGCCGGGTGGAGTTCCTCGCCGAGTCGGCCACCGGGACCCGGCGCGGCCCGGCCGACCTGGTGCTCTGCCTCGGCGCCTCGCAGGCGCTGACCGGCGCCGCACCGCCCCGCCTGGTCCCCGAGGCGCTGCGGGAGTTGCGGCGGCTGGTGCGGCCCGGCGGGCGGGTGCTGCTGGGCGAGGGCTTCTGGGAGCGGCCGCCCTCCCCCGGCGAGCTGGCCGGGATGTGGCCGGACGCCGCCGCGAGCGACCACCCGAGCCTCGCGGAGCTGGTGGACGAGGCGGTCGCCGCCGGGTTCCGCCCGGCCCGGATCGAGACGGCGACGCCCGCCGAGTGGGAGGAGTTCGAGTCGGGGTACCGCGAGGACGTGGAGGTGTGGCTCGCCGCCCACCCCGGCCACCCGGAGGCCGCCGCGACCCGCGAGCGGACCGACCGGCAGCGCGCCGCCTGGCTCTCCGGCTACCGGAACGTCCTCGGCCTCGCCTATCTGACGCTGGTGCCGCAGGAATGACGGCCACCGCCCGGCCGCACACGCCGCATACGCGGCCGCCTCCGGGGTGACCGCCGATCACGCGGAGCACGGGAGGGCGGGGCCTGACGCCCCCGAACTGGGGCATCGGTGCAGATCAGGGCCGTTCAGGGTCTTCCCCCGACCGGCGTCGCCCCCTACCATCGCGCCCCATCCGACCACCCCGGTCCGGCGCCCGCCGCCCGGGCTCCCCGAAAGGCCACGGTGCCCGATGAGCACGTACCGCGAGGCGTATGAGCTGAGCCTCACCGACCCCGAGCGCTTCTGGGGCGAGGCCGCCCGGGAGGTGACCTGGTCCCGGGAGCCGGAGCGGGTGCTGGACGCGGAGGCGGCGCCGCTGTACCGCTGGTTCTCCGGGGGCGAGATGAACACCTGCGCCAACGCCCTGGACCGGCACGTGGCGCTGGGCCGGGGCGAGCAGCCGGCGCTGATCCACGACTCGCCGGTGACCGGCTCCCGGCGGACCCTGACCTACGCCGAACTCCTCGACGAGACCGCACGGTTCGCCGGGGTGCTGCGCGGGCTGGGGGTGGAGAAGGGCGACCGTGTGGTGATCTACCTGCCGATGGTGCCCGAGGCAGTGGTGGCGATGCTGGCCTGTGCGCGGCTCGGCGCCGTCCACTCGGTGGTGTTCGGCGGGTTCGCCGCCTCCGAACTGGCGGTGCGGATCGACGACGTACGGCCGAAGGTGGTCGTCGCCGCCTCCTGCGGCATCGAGCCCTCCCGGGTCGTCGCCTACCACCCGATCCTCGACCGCGCCCTGGAACTGGCCGCGCACGCCCCCGAGCGGTGCGTCGTGCTCCAGCGCGAGCGACTCACCGCGGACCTGGTGGCCGGGCGGGACCTGGACTGGGCGGAGCTGATGGCCGACGCGCTCCCCGCCGGCCCGGTGCCGGTCGCCGCCACCGACCCGCTCTACGTGCTGTACACCTCGGGCACCACCGGCCGCCCCAAGGGCATCGTCCGCGACAACGGCGGCCACGCGGTGGCCCTGCTCTGGTCGATGCGGAACATCTACGACGCCTCCCCCGGCGACGTCTTCTGGACCGCCTCGGACGTCGGCTGGGTGGTCGGCCACTCCTACATCGTCTACGGCCCGCTGCTCCTCGGCGCCACCACCGTGCTGTACGAGGGCAAGCCGGTCGGCACCCCGGACGCGGGCGCGTTCTGGCGGGTGGTCGCCGACCACCGGGTGTCGACCCTCTTCACGGCGCCCACCGCCTTCCGCGCCATCCGCAAGGCCGACCCGGAGGCCGCGCTGCTCGACGCGTACGACACCTCCTCGCTGCGCCACCTCTTCCTCGCCGGGGAGCGGCTCGACCCGGACACCTACCACTGGGCGGGCGGGAAGCTCGGCGTGCCGGTGATCGACCACTGGTGGCAGACCGAGACCGGGTGGCCGGTCGCGGCCGACCCGATGGGGCTGGAGCCGCTGCCGCTGAAGCCGGGCTCGCCGACGGTACCCGTCCCGGGCTACGACGTACGGGTGCTGCGGGCCGACGGCGAGGAGTGCGCGGCGGGCGAGGAGGGCGCCCTCGCGATCCGGCTGCCGCTGCCGCCGGGGACGCTGCCCACGGTCTGGGGCGACGACGACCGGTACGTGGCCTCGTACCTCTCCGCCTTCCCCGGGTACTACCTGACCGGGGACGGCGGCTACCTCGACGAGGACGGCTACCTCTTCGTGATGGGACGGACCGACGACGTGATCAACGTGGCGGGGCACCGGCTGTCGACCGGCGCCATCGAAGCGGTCCTCGCCGGGCACCCGGAGGTGGCCGAGTGCGCGGTGATCGGCGCCGCCGACCCGCTCAAGGGCCAGCTGCCGCGCGGCCTGGTGGTGCCGAAGGCCGGCGCGGGCGAGGACCCGGAGCGGCTGGCGTCCGAGCTGGTGGCGCGGGTGCGCGAGGAGATCGGCGCGGTGGCCGCCTTCCGCCGGGTCGACATCGTTCCGGCCCTGCCCAAGACCCGCTCGGGCAAGATCCTCCGCAAGACGATGCGCTCACTGGCCGACGGCCGCGACGAGCCGGCCCCCTCCACCATCGAGGACCCGGCGGTCCTGGACGCGCTCCGCGGCGTCCTGCGCGGCTAGTAGGGCAGCGGGCCCCGCCCGGCGCCCGCCAGCAGATAGGAGACGACCAGCACGATCGCCACGATGACCGCGAAGACGTAGAGGGGCCGCAGCCGGTACGCGCTCCGCTTCACCGCGAGCAGGCGCTGCCCGCGCGCGGGGGCGGGGCGGCGCGGCCCGGGGGCCGGGCGAACGGAGCGGCCGAGGCGGCGTCTCCAGTACACGAAGCGGTAGTACAGCTTGGTCATCGCGGTCATCGTCGCCCCCCGGCGGTCGGCTGCTGCTCCCTCCATCGTGCACGAACAGGCGTACGAGCCGAATTCAGTCGCGGAAGGTGAGGACCTCGTCGGGGGTGCGGCGGCCGGTGCTCAGCGGCACCGAGGGGCCGTATCCCATCCGCAGCACCATCTGGACGTGGCCGGGGCCCTCGGACGGGTCGCGGAGCAGCCAGCGCAGCGAGGGGTGTTCCAGGGCCCGGGTGACGGGAGCGGCGCTGAGCCCGGCACGGGTCGCGGTGAGCAGGACCCGCTGGAGCGCCTGGCCGGCGGCGAGCCAGTCGGCCGGCTCGTCGCGCTGGGTGAGGAGCAGGGCGAGCTGCGGCTCCCGCTCGAAGTCGGCCCACGGCCCGTCGGGGCGCTCGCCGAACTCCCGCACCGAGGCTTCGCCCTCGCGCTTCCGGGGACCGAGCGCGCTACGGGGGATGCCGTCGGCCGCCGCCTCCTCGGCGCGCAGCCACGCCTCCTCCTCGGCGCGGTGGACGGTGGTCTCTCCGGCCTCGGCGTCGGCGAGGACGTCGAGCACCATGCGGTAGTGCCAGCCCTCGGGGAAGACCAGCCGGGCCCGCTCGAAGGCGGCGGCGCGGCCGAGCTGCTCGCGGACGACCCCGGGGATGCGGGTCTCCTCGTACGGCTCCCGGTTGGTGCGGCGTTCGGCGACGGCCGGGTGGAGGGTCGCGGCCTCCCGCTCGACCTCGCCGGCCCGCAGCCGTACGGCGGCGAGCACGTCACCGCCGGTGGCGGGCGGCAGCGGCGAGACCCAGGCGTGCAGCCCGGCGCGGGCGGCGGCGACCCGGAGGTTGAAGAGGGCGGCGCCGCAGCCGATGTGCAGGGCTCGGCGGCGCGGGTCCTCCTCGGGAAGGGTCCGCGCGGCGTCGGCCAGCAGCTCCAGGACGCCGGAGCGCCGGTGGAAGACGTACGCCCAGGGCTGGGTGTTGTGCATGGAGGGCGCGGCACAGGCGTCGCGCACCATCTCCTCCAGCCGCTCGTCGGTGACCGCGGCGGCGTCGGTGGCTTCGGTGGCGTGCGGGCTCGGGGTCATCGTCATCGCCTCCCGCTTTCCACGGTAGGACAGCCCCGGCAGGGCTTCCAGGGGCGAAGGTCCCGGTCCGCTCACTCCTCGGGAGCGGCCTCACCGGGCACCGGGACCCACCGGTGGGACCAGGCGATGACCGCCTCCAGGACCGGTTCGAGGGCGCGGCCCTTCTCGGTCAGCGCGTACTCGACGCGCACCGGTGAGGAGGCGGTCACCTCGCGGGTGACCAGCCCCTCGGTCTCCAGCGTGCGCAGCCGCTGCGTGAGCATGGCGTCGCTGATGCCCGGGACCGAGGCGCGGAGCTGCGAGAACTGCCGGTGTCCGGCGAACAGGCCGCGCAGGATGGCCCCCGTCCACCGGGCGCCGATCAGCTCGATGGCGAGGTGGAACCGTGCGCAGACGGGCCGGACGTCGTCCATGGCTCAGCTCTGCCGCAGCGGTCGCAGGGCCTCGGTGACCCGGACCAGCTCGTCGAACATGGCCTTGGCGCCGGCGTCCATGGCGTCGTTGCCCTCCAGCGCGCCGTCCTTGACGAGCTGCATGGCGAACGGGATGGACACGGCCTCGCTCAGCGGGGTCATCTTCAGCGTGGTCACCACCTGCTTGATCATCTGCGCGGCGCGCGTACCGGCCGAGACACCGCCGTAGCTGACCAGGCCGACCGGCTTGTACGCCCACTCGGAGTGCAGGAAGTCGATGGCGTTCTTCAGCTCGGCGTTGAAGCCGTAGTTGTACTCCGGCATGACGAAGACGAAGGCGTCCGCCTCGGAGACCTTGGCGCTCCAGCGGCGGGTGTGCTCGTGGGTGTACTGACCCAGGCGCGGGTGGTTCGGCTCGTCCATGAAGGGCAGCCCGACCTCGGCGAGGTCCACCACCTCGATCTCGTCGAACCCGCCGTGACGCTGGGCGTACTCCTCCACCCAGGCGGCGACGGTGGGGCCGATCCGGCCGGGGCGGGTGCTGGCGATGATGATCTCGAGCTTCGACATGCGCGGGGGTTCTCCTCGGACGAACGGGAGTCGGGTGGCGCGGGCACGGCTGAGCACCGCACCCCACGAGGGTACTAAAGAAACTAAAGCGACTCGTTATTCCTGAGCGATGAACTTCTGGAGCGACCGCGTCAGCGCCGCCACGAACCCCTCCCGCTCCCCCTCTCCGAGCAGGTCCAGGGAGAGGTACGGGTTGAGGTCCTCCAGCTCGACGAGGAGCAGCTCCCCCTCGCGGGTGCGGCAGGCGTCGACTCGTGTCACCCCGTGCGCGAGGCCGTTCCACTCGACGAAACGGCCGGCGAAGGCCAGGTCGGCGGGGGTCGCCTCGTAGGGCACCAGCTCCCAGCGGCGCCCGGGGCCCGGGGCGTGCAGCGCGTACCGGAACTCCCGGTCGACGTAGAAGAACGACACCTCGTACCGGAAGTCGACGCGCGGCTGGGCCAGCACGCTGCCGTCCAGCCGGGCGGCCACCTCCTCGCGGGGCAGGAACTCCAGCCCTGTCGAGTCGGCCCCGGCGACCGGCTTGACCACGTACGAGGGCGCCTCGGGCAGCCGGTGCAGCTCCTCCGCCCGGTCGACGGTGGGGATGACCGGGTAGCCGGCGGCGGTCAGGTCGAGGAGGTACCCCTTACCCGCCATGTCCCCCTTGCCGGTCAGCGGGTTGTAGACGCGCAGGCCGGTGGTGAGGGCGTGGGCGCGGAAGGCGTCCCACGCCTCCTGGTGGGGCAGGACCGGCCCGCTGTTGCGGACCAGGACCGCGTCGAAGGAGCCGGCCAGCGCCCGCGCGTCCAGCGGGTGGCAGAGGGCGAGGTCGAACTCCTCCCGCAGCCGGGCGGCGAGCCAGGTGTCCTCGTCGCCGTACCGGCGGCCGCGCGCCGGGTAGCTGAGGTCGGTGACGAGCAGGAGGCGGGGGCGGGCGGGCTGCGGCACGGGAACTCCCGGAGCGGTGCGGGGCGGTGGTGAGGCGTCAACCTACCGGCGCGCGGAGCCGGCCCCTCCGCCGGGGGCGGGCCGCCCGCTGTCACCGGGACGCGGCATCCTGGGCCCATGTCCTACCGCCACCCGCGCCAGACCTGCCCCGTCTGCCACCGCTCGGTCGCCACCCCGGCCGGCAAGTTCGCCCGCCACGACCCGCCGGACTCCTCCGGTGTCCCCGGCTTCCTGATCAGCTGCACCGGCAGCCTCCGCCAGGCCCCGCCCGACGGGGAGCAGCCGCTGCTCTTCGAGGTGGGGGCGGGCGCGGCGGGGGCGGGGCAGCTGGACCTGTTCGGGGCGGGGGTCGACATGGACGAGGCGGCAGTCCGCCTCGTCGGTGTGCGGACGACCGGTCACCGTCCCGGCCGCGGTGACCTCACGGACACCGGCGGGGCCGGACAGCCGTGACGGGGCACCATGGCCCGCCGTCACGCGATGACGTCAGAACCCTGAGTCAGCGGCCTCAGTAGAGGGGCGTGATGGACCACCGCTGCTTGGCGATGTTCGTGTCCGGCTCCAGGACCACCCTCTCGTAGGTGTGGTTGCCACGGAGGGGAGCCAGCGCCTGCCGCGAGGCAACCGAGGTGATCTTCCACGTGCCGAAGCCGCTGGGCGTCAGCCGCCACTGGAACTCCGGGGTGTAGTTGCAGGTCCACTGCTCCACGGAGGTCTTACCGCCGTACGGCTTGCCCGGCTTGAGGCACTTCCCGGTCTTCGTGTTGCGAATGATCTTGGAGCCTCCCCCGACAGACTCGAACGTCCAGTGATCGCCACCGCGCGTACGGGACGGATCGTAGGTGACGATGTGAAGGCCGTCACGGGGGTGTTTCCGAAGTTGTACGGCATCAGACTACCGCCGGTCTGATAATTGACAATGCGCTGCGGGGGGGTCGTCGGCGGCGGTGGCGGGGCCCGCAGTCAATCCCCCGAGTAGCGCCGTGATCAGGCCGAGCACGAGAAGAAGCCGGTTGGTCGAGCGTTTCACGGGAAAGGTTCCTCGTTTCTGTACGTACATGACCCATCGGACGCACAGCGCGTCAGGGAATAATCGGCGCGGTGCGGACACAAAGTTGCGTTCCGGCCGGCCTCGCAACTGTCATTCGCGTCACCTTTCACTCGATCAGGTCGACCTGAACACGGGGGATGACGCGTGGCGATGACGGTCGGCGCAATGGCCCGGCTCCGCAGCACACCGCCGGAGCGAAGCCCTCTTCACCGCGGCGTACCAGAAGCCCGCCTCGCGCTCCTTCCCTTCGCGTCCCGGACAAGGGTGGCCGACGGCGCGCCGGCTACCTCGACACAGTGGTCCGATATCGACAATCCGACACCTTTCCCATACCTCCGACTTCCGGCCGCCATACTGAATGGCGGCGAAAAGCAGACCTCGCGCGGCTCTTCCGGGAACGGCGGCGCACCGCGAGCGAGAACACACTCTGAGGCACAGTTCGATTCGCGGGAATGGGTGATCGCAAATTCGGTAGAGTATGCCCTGGCCAGCACGGGCTGCCATCAAGCATCGAAAACGGACTACCCGGACAGACGTGCTTCACCGACCGGCCTGGAAACGAGTCTCGAGTTGATGCGGTGGAAGCACATAACGGCCCGTAATTCGATCGAGTTGCCCCTCGCCACCCGCGCCCCTCCGAAGTCGACGTAGGGGGCCGGCCCCACCGGCAGGACGTCGAGATCCCGCATTCCCTTGCTGCAAGTGTTGTTGGCCTTCTAACCGATTGGCGGTCGCGGTATCGACACCGCCCGGGATGTCTCAGAAATCGCGGACAGACTTGAACGTCTCCGCCGCGCATTCAGCATGCCTGAAGCGTCCCGCACGACGTCCCCCTCCGAAGGGCCGGGTGCCACGTCCGGAACACCTGATTTCTGGAGTGCGCAGGAATGCCGGCTGGCTGTCTTCTCCGCCTCGCCCTCCAACTGGCGGCGCCACTCAAGCCGAAGGACGTGCAGACTCCGGCCCGGATCTCGCAGTCGGGCATCCGCATCTGCCCGCGCGCTTCGGCATCGTGCGTCCCCGGGGAGGCCAAAGGACTCAAGAGAGAGGCGGCAGACGAGTCGGGCTGTACGCCGGGTTCTGTCGCCCGGGGGCCTCGCGGCCTCCGGGGAGACGGCCATCCATCTAGGACCGGCATTGCTGCCGGCCTCGAGCGGTCTACCCGCGGACTCGGGCGAGCAGCCCTCGAACGTCCGCGCAGGGCCGCCTCGCGGCGGCCCCTCTTGACCTTGCTCCGGGTGGGGTTTACCTAGCCGCCTGAGTCACCTCAGGCGCTGGTGGTCTCTTACACCACCGTTTCACCCTTACCGAGGGCCGAGGCCCCCGGCGGTCTGTTTTCTGTGGCACTGTCCCGCGGGTCACCCCGGGTGGGCGTTACCCACCACCCTGCTCTGTGGAGCCCGGACGTTCCTCGGGGAGATCCGGGGATCTCCACGCGGCCGTCCGCCCGGCTCGTCTGCCGTGCGTTCATGGTACCCGCAGGCCGTGGCGGTGAGCGCGGCGCGGCCCGTGCGAGCGGCCCATTACGCTGGCCGGGGCGGCCCTGGCGGGCCGCGCCTGGGGTCTGTCGTCGCCGAAGGAGTCACATCGTGCTCGTGCTGCTGCCGCCGTCCGAGGGGAAGGCCGCCTCGGGGCAGGGCTCGCCGCTGAAGCTGGAGGAACTGTCGCTGCCGGAGCTCACCGCGGCCCGGGAAGCGGTCCTGGGTGAGCTGGTGGAGCTGTGCGCCGCCGACGAGGAGAGGGCGCGGACCGTCCTCGGGCTCAGCGAGGGGCTGCGCGGCGAGATCGGCAAGAACGTGGAGCTGCGGACCGCCGGAACCCGCCCGGCCGGGGAGATCTACACCGGAGTGCTCTACGACGCGCTGGGCCTGGCCACCCTCGACGAGGCGGCGGCGCGGCGGGCGCAGCGGTCGCTGCTGGTCTTCTCGGGGCTGTGGGGCGCGGTGCGGCCGGGCGACGCGATCCCCTCGTACCGCTGCTCGATGGGGGTGAAGCTGCCGGGGCTCGGGGCGCTGGCGGCGCACTGGCGCGGGGCGATGGCCGAGGTGCTGCCCGGCGTGGCCGGGTCGGGGCTGGTGCTGGACCTGCGTTCGGCGGCGTATGCGGGGGCGTGGAAGCCGAAGGGCGAGGTGGCGGAGCGTACGGCGACGGTGCGGGTGCTGCACGCGCGGATGGTCGGCGGCGTGGAGAAGCGGTCGGTGGTGAGCCACTTCAACAAGGCGACCAAGGGGCGGCTGACCCGCGACCTGCTGGCGTCCGGGGCGGAGCCGGAGGGTCCGTCGGAGCTGGTGGACGCGTTGCGGGAGCTGGGGTACGTGGTGGAGGCGCGCGAGCCGGAGAAGGCGGGGGCGGCGTGGGCGCTGGACGTGGTGGTGACCGACGTCCACGGGCGCTGAGCGCGCTCCCGGCACGCACGCGTTGCAGAGTACGCAACGGGCTTTGCGCAGTGTGCGTACGGCCCGTCATCATGGGCCCATGAGCCCTACGCCGTCGCCCTCCCCCACCCCCGTCACCGACTCCGTTCTGGAGCTGGCCCCCGTCCTTCCCGTGGTGGTCGTGGACGACCCGGCCGACGCGGTGCCGCTGGCGCGGGCGCTGGTGGCGGGCGGGCTGCGCGCGGTCGAGGTGACGCTGCGGACGGCCGGGGCGCTGGACGCCGTCCGCGCCATCGGCGCCGAGGTGCCGGAAGCCGTGGTGGGCGCCGGGACCGTGGTGTCGCCGGAGACGGTGGACGCGGCGGTCGCGGCGGGGGCCCGCTTCCTGGTCAGCCCGGCCTGCAGCGAGACGCTGCTGGCCTCGATGAAGGCGTCGGGGGTGCCGTTCCTGCCGGGGGTCTCGACGGCGTCGGAGGTGCTGGCGCTGCTGGAGCGCGGGGTGCGCGAGATGAAGTTCTTCCCGGCCGAGGCGGCGGGCGGCGCGGCCTATCTGAAGTCGCTGGCCGGGCCGCTGCCGCAGGCGCGGTTCTGCCCGACCGGCGGGGTGTCCCCCGCCAACGCCCCGGCCTACCTGGCGCTGCCCAACGTCGGCTGCGTCGGCGGTTCCTGGATGCTCCCGGCCGAGGCGGTCGCGGCGAAGGACTGGGACCGGGTGGAGCGGCTGGCGCGCGAGGCGTCCGGGCTGCGCTGAACGGTGCCCGTTTCGCTCCCCGGGGGCAGGGGTACGCGCCAGGTCCGGCGCTTTCCGGCGCCCCGGCCGCCAGTCGGAGACCGAACGGAGGAGCACGCATGCTGAAGGCCATCGGAGACGTTTTCCGTCAGATCGGCGGTGCGGTCGCCACCGTCGTCACCCTGCCGTTCCGCGCGGTCGCCCGCCTCTTCGGCGGTGCCTCACGCACGGCCCACGGCCACCACTGAGCCGCACACGGCGCTGCCCCGGACCCCTTTCAGGAGGGGTCCGGGGCAGCGTCGTGTGCGGGGAGGATCAGCGCAGGTGACCGGTGTCGTTGAGGAGGCGGACGGAGGCGTTCCCGTCGGCGTAGCAGGCGATCTCCGAGAGCGAGGCGGCGGCCAGCTCCATGCGGAACAGGGCCTGCCAGGGCGCGCCGAGCGCCAGCCGTACCAGCGTCTTGACCGGGGTGACGTGGCTGACCAGCAGGACCGTACGCCCGGCGTGGGCGGCGCGGAGCCGGTCGCGGGTCTCGGCTACGCGGGCCGCCACCTCGGCGAAGGACTCGCCGCCGGCCGGGGCCACGTCGGGTGAGGCGAGCCAGGCGTTCAGCTCCTCGGGCCAGCTCTCGCGGACCTCGCCGAAGGTCAGCCCCTCCCAGGCACCGAACGCGGTTTCGCGCAGCCCCTCGTCCACGGCGACGGGCAGTCCGAGCCGGCCGGCGACGGCCTCGGCGGTCTGCCGGCACCGCAGCAGCGGGGAGCTGACGACGGCCTCGACGGTGCCGCGCGCGGCGAGCGCCTCGGCGGTACGGGCTGCCTGGCGGCGGCCCGCCTCGGAGAGCGCGGGATCGCTGCCGCCGCTGCCGGAGAACCGCTTCTCGGGGGTGAGCGCGGTCTCGCCGTGGCGCAGCAGCACGAAGGTGGTGGGGGTGGAGAGGTCCGGCGGGGCGGCGGCCGGGGGCGGCGCCGGCGCGGGGAGGTCGGCCGTGGAGGCGGCCGGGTTCCACCGCTCGCCGCGGACACCCGCGTCCATGGCCTCGTTGGCGAGGCGGTCGGCGTGCTGGTTCTCGGCCCGGGGAATCCAGGTGTAGGTGACCTGGTCCGGCGGCAGGATTCCGGCGGCCTCGGCGGCCAGTTCCCGCAGGCCGGGGTGTTTGATCCGCCAGCGGCCCGCCATCTGCTCGACGACGAGCCGGGAGTCCATGCGGACCTCGACCCGCGCCTCGGGGTCGAGGTCGCGGGCGGCGCGGAGTCCGGCGATCAGGCCGCGGTACTCGGCGGTGTTGTTGGTGACGGTGCCGAGGAACCCGGCGGTCTCGGTGAGGGTCTCGCCGGTGGCGGCGTCGACCACCACGGCGCCGTACCCCGCGGGCCCCGGGTTGCCCCGGGACCCGCCGTCCGCCTCGACGGCGAACTGCCGCATCAGACGCCCGAGTCGGCCGTACGGACGAGGATGCGGCGGCAGTTCTCGCAGCGCAGCACGGTGTCGGGGGCGGCCGCCTTCACCTCGTTGACCTCGGTGATGTTCAGCTCCAGGCGGCAGCCCTCGCAGCGGCGCTGGTAGAGGCGGGCCGCGCCCACGCCGCCCTGCTGGGCGCGGAGCTTGTCGTAGAGGGCGAGCAGGTCGGCCGGGACGGAACCGGCGACCACGGCGCGCTCCTTGGTGGCGGTGGCCACCTCGGCCTCCAGCTCGGCGGCGGCGGCGTCGCGGCGGGCGGTCGCCTCGTCGATGCGGGTCTGCACGGAGGCGGCGCGCTCGGTCAGCTCGCCGACGCGCTCCTGGGCGGCCTCGCGGCGCTCCATGATCTCCAGGACGATCTCCTCCAGGTCGCCCTGGCGCTTGGCGAGCGAGGCGATCTCGCTCTGCAGGCTCTCCAGGTCCTTCGGGGAGGAGACGGCGCCGGAGTCCAGGCGCTGCTGGTTGCGGGCGGCACGCTGGCGGACCTGGTCGACGTCCTGCTCGGCCTTGGTCTGCTCGCGTCCGCAGTCGCCCTCCTCGGTCTGGGAGGCGACGAGCAGGTCCCGGAGCTGGGCGAGGTCCTTGGTGAGCGACTCGATCTCGGCGTGCTCGGGCAGGCCCGACAGCTTGTGGGCGAGCTGGGCGAGGCGGGTGTCGAGTTCCTGGACGTCCAGGAGGCGGATCTGGTCGGCGGGCGCGGCGTTCAGTTGGGGGCTCCAGAGGATTCGTGGGAAACAGAGGGGGCGGACGCCGCGTGGGCGGTCCAGGGGTCGGTGACCGTCGCCGAGACGAAGGTCCGCAGGCCCCAGCCGTGGCGTTCGGAGACCGCGTCGAGCTGGGTGGCGGCCAGTTCGCACCAGGGCCATTCGGTGGCCCAGTGCGCCGCGTCGATCAGCGCGGGGGCGCCGGGCCGCTGGGCGGCCTCGGAGGCGGGGTGGTGGCGCAGGTCGGCGGTGAGGAAGGCGTCCACACCGGCGGCCCGGACGTCGTCGAAGAGGCTGTCGCCGGAGCCGCCGCTCACCGCGATCCGGGTGAGCGGGGCCTCGGGGTCGCCGGTGGCGCGGACGCCCTGCGCGGTGGCGGGCAGGCGCTCGGCGGCCAGCGCCGTGAACTCCGCCAGCGTCATGGGGTGGGCCGGCTCGCAGATCCGGCCGAGGCCGCGGCGGCCGTGCGGGTCCTCCGGGTCGGGGACCAGGGGGCCCACCACGCGCAGGCCGAGCGCGCCCGCCAGGGCGTCCGAGACGCCGGGGTCGGCGCGGTCGGCGTTGGTGTGGGCGACGTGCAGGGCGACGTCGTTCTTGATCAGGCTGTGGACGACGCGCCCCTTGAAGGTGTCGGCGGCCACCGTGGTGGTGCCCCGCAGGTACAGGGGGTGGTGGGTGACGAGGAGATCGGCGCCGAGACGGATCGCCTCGTCGGCGACCTCCTGCACGGGGTCGACGGCGAAGAGGACGCGGCTGATCTCGGCCTCCGGGTCTCCGCAGACCGTGCCGACCGCGTCCCACTGCTCGGCCAGGGAACGGGGCCAGAGGGCGTCCAGGGCGGTGAGGACTTCTGAGAGGCGGGGCACGGGGCCAAGGCTACCTGGGGGCCGGGCGCACTACGGCTGCCGGTGGGACTCTCCCCTCTCCGCCGGCTGTCGGCGGCCGCGCGGGACGCGGCCACTCTTTGGGGTGAATCGGGGAGATAAACGGTGCCCTCGGGGCGCACGGGGTCACTAGCTTCGTCGCCGGAGGTGACGGCCCGATGACTACGGGTGTTTGTGCCATCGACAGTGCTCCCCCTGATACCGGGGAGAGCGGTGCCACGGCGGAGGCGGGGACGGCGGTACGGGTGGGGGCCGACGCGGTCCCGGCCGGATGCGTGTTCGCCGCCGACGGCTCGTACGCGGCACGGCTGACCAGGGAGGGGCCCTCCTGGTACCCGGAGCGCTGGACGTTCGGCCCGGAGCCGTACGCCGTCGCCCTCGCCGGGAACCAGCCGGAGGAACCGGGCACGGAGGTGCTGCCGCTGGCCGACGGGCAGGTACTGATCCACCGGACGCCGGCGGGCCTGCACACGTTCTCGCTGCTCTATCCGACGGGCCCGGCGACCGGACCCGCGACCGGACGGCAGACCGGGGAGCGCCCGCTCGGCTCGGTGGAGTGCGACGCGCTGTCGCTGCTCCCGGCGGCGCCAGACGGGGCCACGGCCTACGCGCTGGCTCCCGGCGGGGCGAGCACCGCGGTGTGGCGGGTGGCCGGGGGCGCCTTCGGCCCGGAGCACGTGGCGGAGGTGCCGGGGTTCTGCGGGGGCGGGGCGTGGCTGGACACCTCGGGCCGGCTGCTGGCGCTGGACCAGGAGCGGGACGGGGTGACGAAGACCGTGGTGGTGGACCTGGAGCGGGGTGGAGAAACGACTCCCCTGCTCCAGATCGCCGAGCGCAGCAACGACCGGCTGCTCCTGGCCGATCCGGAGAGCGGGCTGCTGCTGGTCCGCTCCGACGCGGCGGGCGAGGACCGGATCGGCTGGGGGGTGCTCGGCAGCATGCTGCCGGTGCGTTTCCCCCGCTGTCTGCGCGCCCCCGACCTGCTGCTGACGCCGTTCGCGGTCCAGCCGGGGCAGCTCCTCACCCCGGAGGCGTGCGCGGTCGCGCTGCGGATGGACGGGCCGGGGGGAACCGGGATCGGCCTGTGGCGCCCGACCAGCCGGCACGTGGTGGGGCTGACGCCGCCGGAGGGGTGGCTGGCCGGCGCGGGCCGCTGGACACGCGCGGGCGTCCTGCGACTTCCGTACGCCACCCGGAACGTGCCGTGCGGCGTGGCCGATGTGCCCTTCCCCGCCTCGGCCTCGGAACCTGTGGAGGATCTGGCTCCCGAGGAGCCGGAAGCGGAATCCCCTCCGGCGGCGCGCCCGGTGCCGCTCCAGCACGCTCCGCTGACGGGGCGTGCGGCAGTTGGTTAAACTCGCCCGGCTGTAAAGATCAACCGCATTACGGGGTGAGTTGTCCATGACCAGGACCAGCACGGAGCACGAGGCCACGCCACCGCACGTCCAGGAGCCCGCACCGGGCGCCGGAAAGCACCGTGGCCCGGCCGCAGGGAACGACGAGGGTGCGGCCCCGAAGGGCCGTCACCGCAAGCCGTCCGCGAGCCAGGAGGCCGAGGCGGCCTGAGCCCGCCCGCGGGCGTCCTCGCGGAGACGCGTACGTGAAGTGCCCCGGCCGATTCGGCCGGGGCACTTCCGTCTGTCCAGGGGCACTTCCGTCCGCCGAGCAGGCGGGCGGTCGTCGGTGACATTTGTCCTGCCGGAGTCCGTACATGCGCCTCTGCCCCAGGGGTGGCTCTGAGGGCGGCCCGGGGCGGCGCCCGCCAGGACGCCGCCCCGGGCCGCTCGTGCGGACGGGATCGAGGGAACTCCCCAGCGGTCAGCCTTCCTGGCGCAGGGGCGCGGCTCCCGGGGTGTCGCCACGGGCCGCCGTGGGGTTGATGCCGGGCGGTTCCTCCTGGGTCGCCTGGTCCGTGGTGGGCGGGCCCGAGGCGGCGGGGGCCGTGGTGGAGGTCCGGCGGCGTTCGCGGGGGAGCCAGAGCAGGCCGAGGAGGAAGGCGCCGGCGAGCATGACGGCGGCGGTGCGGAAGGCGAGGGCGTAGCCGTCGGTGAGGGCCTCGGGGGCGTCGGCGCCCGCGGTGGCGGAGGCGGCGACGGTCGAGAGGATGGCGAGGCCCAGGGCCCCGCCCATGGTGCGGGAGGTGTTGATGAGGCCGGAGACCAGTCCGGCGTCGCGCGGGTCGGCGCCGGAGACGGCGAGGGAGGCGAGCGGGGTTCCGGCGAGGCCGGCGCCGGCCATCATGACGATGCCGGGGCCCAGGATGTCACCGAGGAAGGTGCCGTCCGCCCGCATCGTCGACTGCCAGCCGAACCCGGCGGCGGCCACGGCGGTACCGAGGAGGACCACCGGGCGGGCGCCCAGGGAGCGCATCAGCACGGGCGCGAGTTTGGCGCCGGAGACGACGGCGAGGGAGCTGGGGATCAGGGCCAGGCCGGCGAGGAGCGGGGAGTAGCCGAGTACGTTCTGGGCGTACAGGGTCATGAAGAACCACATGCCCATCATCGCGGCGCCGCTGATGATCATGACGGCGTTGGCGGCGGAGACCGAGCGGACGCGGAAGAGCTTCAGCGGCATCAGCGGGGCGCGGGAACGGGCCTCGACCAGAAGGAAACCGAGGATCAGCAGGACGGCGACCACGAGGGCGACCAGGGTGCCAGGGGCCTCCCAGCCCTGGGCCTCGGTCTCGGCGATGCCGTAGGCGAGGACGGCGAGGCCGGCCGTGACGAGGACGGCGCCGGGCAGGTCGAGGCGGCGGCCGGTGGTGGCGCGGCTCTCGGTGAGCCAGCGGGCCGCGGCGGCGAGGACGGCGATGCCGATGGGGACGTTGATGAGGAGGACCCAGCGCCAGGACAGGCCGTCGGTGAGCACCCCGCCGACCAGGCCGCCCGCCGCGCCGCCGCCGGCGCCCACCGCCGACCAGGTGCCGATGGCGCGGGCCCGGGCGGGGCCCTCCGGGACGGCGGAGGTGAGGAGGGTGAGCGTGGAGGGGGCGAGGACGGCGGCGCCCAGACCCTGGACGGCACGGGCGGCGAGGAGTTGCCAGCCCTCCTGGGCCACTCCCCCGGCCAGCGAGGCGGCGGTGAAGACGGCGAGGCCGACGAGGAACATCCGCTTGCGGCCGTACAGGTCCCCGGCCCGGCCGCCGAAGAGCATGAACCCGGCGAAGGCGATGGAGTAGGCGTTGACCACCCACTGGAGGCCCGTGGCGCTCAGCGCCAGGTCCTCGCGCATCGAGGGCAGCGCGACGTTGACGACGGAGACGTCGAGCACGACGAGGAACTGCCCGGCGCAGACGGCGAGGAGAACCGCCCAGGTCGGAGGGGTACGGCGGCCCGCGGCGCGCGCGGAATCGGGGAGAGGGTGGTCGGCCATGCCTGTCATGGTCGCAGGCCGGGCGTGGCCCGTACACCGAGAAAGAGGGAGACCGGGACAAGGGACCACGTGGTGGGCGGGGGGACGTAGGTCCACGGGCCGAGGCGGGGGGGCGGCGCCGAGGCGGGGCCGGGCGGGAGCCCGCCGGTCGCCGGTCGCCGGTCGCCGGTCGCCGGTCGCCGGTCGCCGGTCGCCGCAGAATTCCGTGCCGCCCCGAGCCTCGTGCGTGCGCCCGGGGCAAGACGGCCGCTGGGGCACCTCGGCCGGGGCGCGTGACGGGGCCGCCGTGCGGCGGCCCCGTCACGCGCCGGAGACCAGGTGGTCTCAGCCGCCCTGACCCGTCGCGGGCGGCGTCTGCGGTCCCGGAGCGCCCTGCCCCACTTCGCCGATCAGGGCGTCGGCCAGGCCCTCCTTGCGGATACGGAGGTCGACGTAGACGAGGGCGGCGGTGAGGTGGGTGAGGGTCATGGTGGCGATCTGGACCAGGGAGAGCACCACGAACCCGATCGCTGTGGCACCGAGGGCGTCGGCGAAGAGGGCGCGCACCTCCGCGCTGCCGAACCGCTCCGTGGCCGGGTCGACGACGAGCGGGTGGGTGGGGCTCTGGAACACCTCGGTGAGGATCTGCACGGCCAGGTTCAGCCCCATCGCCATGAGGCCGGCGAGCAGCAGCAGGCCGAAGGTGCGCCACCAGTTGTCACGGACCAGCCGGACGGAGCGGCGTAGCGCGCCGACGGGGCGCTGACCCTCGAACACGGCCGCGGGGGTGGCGAGGGCCAGCCTGATCAACAGCCAGACGGCGAGCGGGGTCGCGCAGAGGATCAGGAACGGCATCAGCACCAGCCAGGGGCCCATGTCCCCCTGGGAGAGCAGCGCGGCCATGGTCAAAACCAAGAAGAGAAACATCAGGCCGACCGGGATCGCCACGATCAACCCGCTCAGCAACTGGATGCCCACGACGGTCGGGAAGCGCTTGACCGACCTGAGGACCTGTCCGAACCGGGCGGGCCGGCCGAGCACCGCCTCACGGGTGACGGTGGTGCAGGCCACGGCGACAGCTGCGTTGACGACCAGGCCCAGCGCCACGACGAGGAACCAGATCAGGCCGAAGCTCAGCAGCACCGAGGTCAGTTCGGAGCCGCGCGGTGGCCTGGCGGCGGAGCTGTCGAGAAGCCGGTCGATCGTCTCCCGCTGGGTGAGATAGCCGGCGAACAGCGCTCCGGCCGCGACCACGAGGTACCCGCCGTGAAGCACGGCCGCCACCCCGAACAGGCCCCCCGGGTACCGGCGCATCGTCGCGAAGACGCCGCCGAAGATGTCGCCGGCCTGGAGCGGGCGCAGCGGGATGACGCCCGGCTTCGGCGCGGGCGGCGGCCATCCCCAGCCCCAGGGCGGCGGGGGCGGCGGCCCCCACCCGGGTCCGCCGGGCTGTCCCGGGCCCTGCCCGCCGCCCTGGCCACCCGGCCCCGGCCCTGGCTGTCCGTACGTCATGTGGGTCCCCCCCTGTCGACGGCGCGCGTCCCCTGACCGCGCCGGTGGTTGTCCGGCCGGCGGGCGCCCTGTGCCGCACTCCCCCGTCACGCTCCCCCGCGCCCCCCGGAGCTGCCAACGTATCCGCAGGTCAGGGGCGGGGGGGAGAGGGGAGCCCGGACCGTTACCAGCCCGATGCGGGGAGGGGGACGCGGTCAGCGGAAGGCGGCGTGGCCGGTGAGGGCCTGGCCGAGGGAGAGGGTGTGCATCTCGGTGGTGCCCTCGTAGGTGAGGACGGATTCCAGGTTGTTCATGTGGCGGATGACCGGGTACTCCAGGGAGATGCCGTTGGCGCCGAGGATGGTGCGGGCGGTGCGGCAGATCTCGATGGCCTCGCGGACGTTGTTGAGCTTGCCGAAGCTGATCTGCGCGGGGTGGACGCCGCTCTCGCTGTCCTTGAGGCGAGCGAGGTGCAGGGCGGTGAGGGTGCCCTTGTGGAGTTCGAGGGCCATGTCCACCAGCTTCTGCTGGGTGAGCTGGAAGGCGGCGATGGGCTTGCCGAACTGCTCGCGCTGGCCGGCGTAGTCGGCGGCGGCCTGCCAGGCGGAGCGGGCGGCTCCCAGCGCACCCCAGACGATGCCGTAGCGGGCCTCGTTGAGGCAGGTCAGGGGTGCGGAGACGCCCCGGGCGCCGGGGAGTTCGGCGGAGGCGGGCAGGCGGACCCCGTCCAGGACGAGTTCGCTGGTGACGCTGGCGCGCAGGGACATCTTCCGCTTGATCAGGGGGGCGGAGAAGCCGGGGGCGTCGGTGGGGACGGCGAAACCCCGGATGCCGTCGTCGGTCTGGGCCCAGACGACGGCGACGGCGGCCACAGCGCCGTTGGTGATCCACATCTTGCGGCCGTCGAGGACCCAGTCACCGCCGTCGCGCCGGGCGCGGGTCCGCATCGAGGCGGGGTCGGAGCCGTGGTCGGGCTCGGTCAGGCCGAAGCAGCCGATGGCCTCTCCGGCGGCCATCCGCGGCAGCCACTCCTGCTTCTGCTCCTCGGAGCCGAACCGGTGCAGGGCGTACATGGCGAGCGAGCCCTGCACGGAGACGAAGGAGCGCAGCCCGGAGTCGCACGCCTCCAGTTCGCGACAGGCGACGCCGTAGGCCAGCGCGCTGGTGCCCGCGCAGCCGTACCCCTCCAGGTGCATGCCGAGCAGCCCCATCGACCCGAAGTCGCGGGCGAGTTCGGGCAGGTCGGGGATCTCGCCGCGCTCGAACCAGTCCCCGATGTGCGGGGCGATCCTGTCGTCGCAGTACTGGCGGACGGTGTCGCGGACGGCCCGGTCCTCGTCACCGAGGAGCGCTTCGAGGCCCAGCGGGTCGACGGGGTCGAGCGGGGCGCGGCGGGTGCTGGCGGACATGCGGTCTCCCTGAGGGTCGGGGATGGGTGCGGCGGTGGTACGGGATGCGGCCGTTCGGGGGCGGGTCAGGTGCCGGGCCCGCCGAGGATGCGGGCCGACTCGGCCTCGTCGTAGCCGAGTTCGGTGAGGATCTCGGCGCTGTGCTCGCCCAGGGCGGGCGGTGCGGTGCGGACCGGTGGGCGGACGCCCTGGAAGCTGACCGGGAAGGCGACCTGGCGCAGGGGGCCGCCGGTGGCCGGGTGGTCGACGGTCTGGACCATGCCGAGTGCCTCGGTCTGCGGGGAGGCGTAGACCTCGTCGAGGTGGCGGACGGGGGCGGCGGGGACCCCGGCTCCCTGGAGGAGGGTGCTCCAGTGGGCGGTGGGGCGGGTGGCGAGGAGGGGTTCGAGGTGGGCGTTGAGGGCGTCGCGGTGGGTGACGCGGGCGCTGTTGGTGGTGAAGCGCGGGTCGTCGGCGAGGGCGGGGAGGCCGAGGGCTCCGGCGAGGGAGCGGAAGAGGGCGTCGTTGCCGACGGCGACGACGAGGTGGCCGTCGGCGGTGGCGTACGCCTGGTAGGGGACGAGGCTGGGGTGGCCCGAGCCGAGCCGGGTGGGGCGCTCGCCGGTGGCGAAGTGGGCGGTGGCCCAGTTGACGTGCAGGGCGAGCTGCGACTCGTAGAGGGAGGTGGTGAGGTACTGGCCCCTGCCGGTGCGGGCGCGCTCGACGAGGGCTGCGGTGACTCCGGCGAGGCCGAAGAGGGCGGCGCCGAGGTCGCCGATGGCGTAGCCGGCCTTCACCGGGGGGCCGTCGGGTTCGCCGGTGAGGGACATGAGGCCGGCGGCGGCCTGGGCGGTCATGTCGTAGCCGGGTTCCCCGGCGAGGGGGCCCTGCTCGCCGAAGGCGGAGAGGTGCAGGACGACCAGGTGGGGGTGGCGGGCGCTCAGTTCCTGGTAGGCGAAGGTGCGGGCGAGGGAGGAGCCGGGGCGGAAGTTCTCGACGGCGATGTCGGCGCGGGCGAGGAGGCGGTGGGCGGCCTCCTCGCCGCGCTCGGTGGTGAGGTCGAGGGTGAGGGAGCGTTTGTTCCGGTTGGCGGCGAGGTAATAGGTGGCGTCGTCGCCCTGGAAGGGCGGGCCCCAGCGGCGGGTGGGGTCGCCGCCGACGGGGTGTTCGACCTTGACGACCTCGGCGCCGAGGTCGGCGAGGGACATCGTCAGGTAGGGCCCGGCGAGGATCTTGGAGAGGTCGACGACGCGGATTCCGGCGAGCGGGCCGGGGCGCTCGGGGGCCGGCCCGGGGGCGGGCTGCTGCATGCGTCCTCCACTGGTGGGCGGCAGGGGTCTGTCCCGGCCGCGGCGGGTGGCGTGGTGCGTCGCGCGACGGGATCACTCTGCCCGAGCCGATCGGGCCAGGTCCATGACGGAGGCCAGGTCCGGGCACCGTCCGGGCTCGTCCGCGCTCCCCCGGTGCGCCCCCTGACGCGTCCCGTGCGGGGGCGCGTGCCTCCGGGGCGCCCACCCGGAGCGCGCGGCGAGGGGGAATAGTGGAGCCGTCAACCAGCTTCTCCGTACACGTAGTTGGTGCGCCGGGGTGATACCCCCTGCCCGCCCGTTCCCCAAGCTCACCAGGAGGTCCCCTTGCCGCAGGTCCCCGATCCGGCCCCCGCCCCGGAGGTTCCGTCCCCTTCTCCCGGCGGTGGCCGCGCCATCGTCGCCGTCCTCGCCTTCGCGGGGATCACGGTGGCGGTGATGCAGACCCTGCTGGTGCCGGTCATCAAGGATCTGCCGGTGCTGCTGGGGACCGGTGTCGCCGACGCGACCTGGGTGATGACGGCGACCCTGCTGGCGGGCGCGGTGGCGACGCCGGTCATGGGGCGGCTCGGCGACCTGTACGGCAAGAAGCGGCTGCTGCTGCTCTGCCTCGCCGTGATGGTGGGCGGCTCGGTGCTCTGCGCCCTCACCTCCGCGCTGGTGCCGATGATCGTGGGCCGGGCGCTCCAGGGGTTCGCGATGGGCGCCATCCCGCTGGGCATCGGCATCATGCGGGACGTGCTCCCGGCGGAGCGGCTGCCCTCGGCGATGGCGCTGATGAGTTCCTCCATAGGCGTCGGCGGCGGCCTCGCCCTGCCCGCCGCCGCGCTGATCGCCCAGCACGCCGACTGGCACGCCCTGTTCGTCGCCTCCGCCCTCCTCGGCACCGCCGCCTTCGCCCTGGCCTGGCGGATCTGCCCGGAGAGCCCGGTGCGCGCCGAGGGCCGCTTCGACCTGCCCGGGGCGCTGGGACTGGCGGCGGGCCTGATCTGCCTGCTGCTGCCGGTCACCAAGGGCACCGAGTGGGGGTGGACGGCCCCGGCGACGCTGGGCCTGTTCGGCGCGGGCGTGCTGGTGCTGACCGGCTGGGGGCTGTACCAGCTGCGCTCCCCCTCGCCCCTGGTCGACCTGCGCACCAGCGTCCGGCGCACGGTCCTGCTGACCAACCTCGCCTCGGTCATGCTCGGCGTCGCCTTCTACGCCGTCTCCCTGGTCCTGCCCCAACTGGTGCAGCTCCCCACCGCCACCGGCTACGGCCTGGGCGAGTCGATGATCGTGGCCGGCCTGTGCATGGCCCCCCTCGGCCTGACGATGATGCTGGTCTCCCCGCTCTACGCCCGCCTCTCCACCCGCTACGGGCCCCGCTCGACGCTGCTGCTGGGCATGGCGGTGATCATGCTGGGCTACGGCGGCGGGCAGGCGCTGCTCTCGGCGGCCTGGCAGACCGCGGTGATCGCGGCGGTCCTCGGCGCGGGGATCGGGCTGGCGTACTCCTCGCTGCCCGCGCTGATCATCGGCGCCGTCGACCCGCGCGAGACCGGTGCGGCCAACGGCCTGAACACGCTGATGCGGTCGGTCGGCACCTCCCTGTCCAGCGCCGTCATCGGCATGGTGCTGGCCGGTACGGCCGTCCCGTTCGGCGGGGTGGAGGTGCCGTCGATGACCGGGTTCCGGCTGGCCTTCCTGATCGCCACGGGGGCGGTCGCGGTCGGCGTGGTGCTTGCCTTCTTCCTCCCGGCGGGGCTGCCGGCCCGGCCGGAACAGGCCCTCACCCCGCCCCCCGGGGAGCCGGCCGCGCCGCGGGAGGACCCGTACGCGCTGACCGGACGGGTCCGCGACGCCGGCGGGGTGCCCGTTTCCCACGCCAACGTCACCCTGCTCACCCCGGGCGGCGTGCAGACCGCCCGGACCACCGCCGACGAGGCGGGGGCGTTCCGGCTGACCGCGCCGGGCCCCGGCCGGCACCTCCTGGTCGCCTCGGCGAGCGGGCACACCCCGCAGGCCGTACCGGTGCACACCGGCGGCGCCACCGCGCCGGCCCCCGTGGAACTGGTGACCGGGCAGGCCAGGACAGGAGCGGCACTGGCGCCCTGACCTGCGGCCGGGGCGCCCCGCCGGTCCGCGCGCCCGGGGCGTACGGCACGATGGGGCGGCCATCGCCCCCCTCGCGTACTGGAGCGTCCCGCATGGAACAGCAGGCCGTCGCCGCCCCCGACCCCGCCGTCCTCGCGGCGTTCGAGAACGCCAAGGGCTTCATGCCCGTCGATGAGGGGCTGGCGCTGTACGCGGCGGCCGTCGAGGCGGCCGGTCTGGGGCTGCCGCTGCTGGAGGTCGGCACCTACTGCGGGCGCTCCACGGTGCTGCTGGCCGACGCGGCCCGGCGGGCGGGCGTGCTCGCGCTCACCGTCGACCACCACCGGGGCAGCGAGGAGCAGCAGCCCGGCTGGGAGTACCACGACCCCGAGGTGGTGGACCCGGTGGTCGGGCGGATGGACACCCTGCCGACCTTCCGCAGGACGCTGCACGCGGCGGGCCTGGAGGAGCACGTGGTGGCGCTGGTCGGCCGGTCCCCGCAGGTGGCGGCGGTGTGGCAGGGCCCGCTCGGCCTGGTCTTCGTCGACGGCGGCCACACCGACGAGCACGCGAACGGCGACTACGAGGGCTGGGCGCCGAAGGTGGCGGACGGGGGCCTCCTGGTGATCCACGACGTCTTCCCCGACCCGGCCGACGGCGGCCAGGCCCCGTACCGGATCTGCCTGCGGGCGTTGGAGTCGGGCCTGTTCACCGAGGTCTCGGTGACAGGTTCGCTGCGGGTGCTCCGCAAGTCCGCGCCGGACACCGGGCGCCGATAGCATCGCGGGCGTGTCGTACGACGGGGAAGCAGACGAGGGACGCCGCCCGGCGGGCCGCCGGTGGGGGCTGGTGGCCGCGGCGGCCGTGGTGCCCGCCGCGCTGGCCTGCTGGCTGCTGTGGCAGGCGCTGGGCTCGGGCGGGGAGGACGGCGGGGACGGGCGGGGCGCGGCCGCGCCCTCGGTGAGCGCACCGGCCTCGCCCTCCGGGGAGCCGTCGCCGGATGCGGACGAGGAGTCGTCGGCGGAACCGTCCGGGAATCCCCCCTCCGGCACCGAGTCCTCCCGCAAGCCCGCCTCGGGCCCGCTGGCGGGGAAGACCGTGGTGGTCGACCCGGGCCACAACCCGGGGAACCGGAATCACACGGCCGAGATCAACCGGCAGGTCGACGTGGGGACACACCGCAAGGAGTGCGACACCACCGGGACCTCCACCAACGACGGGTACGCCGAGGCGGAGTTCACCCTCGACGTGGCGCACCGGCTGCGCGATCTGCTCGAAGAGCGGGGCGCCACCGTGAAGTTGACCCAGGACGGCGACCGGCCGTTCGGCCCGTGCGTCGACGAGCGGGCCCGGATCGGCAACGAGGCGAAGGCCGACGCCGTCGTCTCCGTGCACGCCGACGGCTCCACCGCGGCGGGCCACCGGGGCTTCCACGTGATCCTCCCGGCGGCGGTGCACGGCGGCGGAGCCGACACCCGGCCGATCGTCGCGGACTCCCGGCGCCTCGGGGAGCGCATCGCGGGCAAGCTGGTGCAGCGCACCGGCTCCGCGCCCTCCAACTACATCGGCGGGGGCACCGGCCTCGACGTCCGCGACGATCTCGGCGGACTCAACCTCTCCACGGTTCCGAAGGTCTTCGTGGAGTGCGGGAACATGCGCGACGCCCAGGACGCCGCCCTGCTGAAGGACGCGGACTGGCGTCAGAAGGCGGCGCTCGGGATGGCCGACGGCATCACGCTCCACCTGCGGGGGTAGGTGCTCCGCAGGCCGTTCGGGGGGAGGCTGTGCAGGTCTTGACAGACCTTCTTTCCCGGCAGACACCCCACGGGGACGGACGGTAGTGTCCTCCGTACGATGGGGGGTCGCCCCCACGCTTCGCACCGGCACTGCGCCAGGGCGACAGCGGACGCCCACTTGACCACGAGACGACTGACGAAGGACCTGAAGTGAATATCCGCTCTCTCACACGAGGCGACGGCGTGGTGATCGTGGCAGCGGTGCTGCTGTTCGTCGCCTCGTTCCTCTCCACCTGGAGCTGTGACGGCTCGGCCTGCGCGGGCGTGGAGCTCCCGATGGCGTGGGACAACGGAGCCCTCGTGATGGGTGTCTACCTCGCCGGCGTCATCGGGGCCGCGCTGATCGTGGTCGCCCGGATGCTCCCCAACCCCCTCAAGGTCGCCGGGATCGACCTCGGCCAGGCCGGCATCGTCATCTCGGTCTTCGCCGCGTGGAGCGCGCTCGGTGCCATCTTCGACCCGGGCGGCTCGCTGGACACCGGGAGCGCCGGTCCCGACGCGGGCGCCGGCCTCATCCTCGGCCTCATCGCCGCGCTGATCCTGGCGGGCGCCGCCGTCGCCACCCCGCTGGTCCCGGCCCTCAAGGGCGCCCTCATCGGCGCCCCCAAGCCGCAGACCCCGCAGCCGTACGGCGGCCAGCCGCAGGGCGGTTACGGCTACCCGGGCGCCCAGCAGCAGCCCTACGGCGCGCAGCCCGGCCAGCCCCAGTCGTACGGCGGCCAGCCCGGCCAGCCCTTCGACGCCCAGCAGGCGCAGGCCCAGCAGGCGCCGCAGCCGCAGCAGCAGGCCCAGCAGCCCCAGGCGCCTTCGCAGGGCGGGGAGTTCGCCCCGTTCTGGTTCGCGGTGCCGGTGGCCCGGCCGCTCTACGGCGAGGACGGCGCGCCGACGCCGATCGCCGAACTCGCCCCGGGCAACTGGTACCTGGCGGTCGAGCAGCGCGGCGCCGCGCTGATCGCGCAGACCCAGGAGGGCCGCCGCGGCGTCCTCCAGGACACCACGGGCATCCAGCGCGGCTGACCCTCGCGTACGCGCGAAGCGGCCCCGCCTCCGGAGGAATCCGGGAGCGGGGCCGCTTCGCGTGGACGGGTCCGGGTGCGGGTCAGCAGCACTCGGGGGCGAGGCCCGCCGGGAGCCGGGAGCCGGAGAAAACGGCGCAGGTCGGCTCGTCGCCGCCGAGCGCGGCGACCGCGAGGAGCAGCGAACCGGCGGTCCAGGTGGTGAGTTCGCGCGGCCAGATCGCCTCGTCCTCGAAGACGTACCCGGTCCAGTACAGGCCGCTCTCGGTGTCGCGCAGGTGCTGGACGGACTGGAGGATCTCCAGGGCGCGGTCGGACTCGCCCATCACCCAGAGGGTCAGGGCCAGTTCGCAGCTCTCGCCGCCGGTGACCCACGGGTTGGGCACGACGCAGCGCACGCCGAGCTTGGGGACGACGAAGCGGTCCCAGCCCTCGTCGATGCGGGCCTTGGCCTCGGCCCCGCTGACGGCGCCGCCGAGGACCGGGTAGTACCAGTCCATCGAGTAGCGGTTCTTGTCGAGGAACCGTTCGGGGTGGCGGCGGATCGCGTGGGCGAGGAGGCCGGTGGCGAGTTCCCAGTCGGGCTGGGGCTCCTCGCGCTGCTCGGCGATGGCCAGCGCGCAGCGCAGCGCCTGGTGGATGGAGGAGGAGCCGGTGAGGAGCGCGTCGGTGACGGGGGTGCCGTCGGCCTCGCGCTTCCAGCCGATCTGCCCGCCGGGCTGCTGGAGGGCGAGGACGTGCTCGACGGCGGCGACCACCACGGGCCACATCCGGTCGAGGAAGGCGTCGTCGCCGGTGGCGAGGTAGTGGTGCCAGACGCCGACCGCGACGTAGGCGGTGAAGTTGGACTCGCGCCCGAGGTCGGTGGGCTCCTCGGCGTCGCCGTCGGCGTAGGCGGCGTACCAGGAGCCGTCGGGCAGCTGGTGGCGGGCGAGCCAGGCGTAGGCGCGGGCGGCGGCCTCGTGCTCGCCGGCCGCGTCGAGGGCCATGGCGGCCTCGGTGTGGTCCCACGGGTCGAGGTGGTGGCCGCGGAACCACGGTATGGCGCCGTCGGCGCGCTGCACGGCGAGCAGGCCCGCGACGGTGGCGCGGGCCTGCTGCTCGGTCAGTACCCCGGGCAGGACCAGGTGTTCCGTCCGGGGAGCGGTCACTTGGCGGCCGCCGTCGGGGTGTGCGGCTTGGTGGCGTAGGCGACGAAGCTCTTGCCGACGACGGGGTTGAGCAGCTGCTCGGCGACCCGGGTCAGGGCGGGCTTCTTCATGATGTCCCAGACCAGCAGCTTGTGGTACGCGCGGACCGGCAGCGCCTTGTCGTTGTCGACGCCGAACGCGCACTTGAGCCACCAGTAGGGGCTGTGCAGGGCGTGCGCGTGGTGGGTGCCGTAGGGCTTGAGTCCGGCGCCGCGCATCTTGGCGAGGAGTTCGTCGGCCTTGTAGATGCGGATGTGGCCGCCCTCGACCTCGTGGTACGCGTCGGAGAGCGCCCAGCAGACCTTCTCGGGGCCGTAGCGGGGCACGGTGACGGCGATGCGGCCGCCGGGCTTGAGGACGCGGACCATCTCGGCGAGGACGCCCTTGTCGTCGGGGATGTGCTCCATCACCTCGGAGATGATGACGACGTCGAAGGACTCGTCGGGGAACGGCAGGTTGAGGGCGTCGCCCTCCATCGCGGTGGCGGTGGCGCCGGCCGGGGCCTCACCGGCCTCCTTCATCGCCGCGAACCAGGTGGCGACCTCGCGGATCTCCTCGCCGTTCTGGTCGAGGGCGACCACCTGCGCGCCGCGCCGGTAGCACTCGAAGGCGTGGCGTCCCGCTCCGCAGCCCAGATCGAGCACACGGTCGCCGGCGGCGAGCGGGAAGCGGGTGAAGTCGACGGTCAGCACGTGGACCTGCTTTCGCGGTCGGGTCGGGCGGTGGTGACCGGGGCGGCGGGGCGACCCGGGCTCCCGGCGATGGCCTGGCGGTAGTGGGCGACCGTGCCGAGGGCGGCCTGGCGCCAGGTGAACTTGGCGAGGACCCGGGCGCGGCCCGCGGTGCCGAGGCGGCGGCGCAGCTCCGGGTCGGCGAGGAGCTTGCCGAGCGCGGCGGCGAGCGCGCCGGCGTCGCCGGGCGGCACGGCGAGGCAGGTGTCGCCGTCGGTGCCCGCGACCTCGGGGATGGCGCCGCCGGTGGTGGCGACCAGGGGGGTGCCGGTGGCCATGGCCTCGGCGGCGGGCAGCGAGAAGCCTTCGTAGAGGGAGGGGACGCAGGCGATCTCGGCGGAGCGGATGAGGTCGACCAGTTCGGTGTCGCTGATGCCCTTGACGAACTGGATGGCGTCGGTGAGGCCGAACCGTTCGATGGCCTGGGCGACCGGTCCGTCCTCGGCGGGGCGGCCGACGACGACCAGGTGGGCGTCGGGGTTCTCGGTGCGGATCTTGGCGAGCGACTCCACCAGGTGGACGAGGCCCTTGAGCGGCACGTCGGCGCTGGAGGTGGTGACGATCCGGCCGGGCACCTCGGCGACGGACGGGTCGGGCGAGAAGAGGTCGGTGTCGGCACCGATGTGGACCACGTGGACGCGGTCGGGGCGGACGCCGAAGTGGTCGACGATCTCCTGGCGCGAGGTGCCGGAGACGGTGAGGACCGAGGGCAGCTTCCGGGCGACACGTTTCTGCATCCGGGTGAAGCCGTACCAGCGCCGGACCGAGAGGCGGCGCCTGAAGGAGCCGGCGGCGTCCAGCTCCAGTTGCCGGTCGACGGTGATGGGGTGGTGCACGGTGGTGACGAGCGGGGCGCCGAGGGCGCGGTCGCCGCCGAGCAGGCCGTAGCCGAGCGTCTGGTTGTCGTGGATCACGTCGAACCGCCCGGCGAGGGCCGCGAGGTGGCGGCGCGCGCGCAGGCTGAAGGTGAGCGGCTCGGGGAAGCCGCCGGTCCACATGGTGGCGACCTCCAGCGCGTCGACCCAGTCGCGGTACTCGCCCCGGCCGGGAGTGCGGAACGGGTCGGGCTGGCGGTAGAGGTCGAGGCTGGGCAGCTCGGTGAGGTGGACGCCCTCGTCGAGGACGGGGTAGGGCTGGGCGCCGATGACCTCGACGTGGTGGCCGAGGCGGGCCAGTTCGCGGGAGAGGTGGCGGACGTAGACGCCCTGGCCGCCGCAGAAGGGGTCGCCCTTGTAGGTGAGGAGGGCGATGCGCAGGGGCCTGGCGCCGTCGGCGAGGGGATCGCCCGAGGCCTGTTCCGGGGCGGCTTCCTCGCGTGCGGGGTCCGCCTCCATGGCCTCAGCGGTCACTGCCCGGTCCCCTTCTGCCAGCCCGATGGTCCCGGGAGGTTACGCCGGGACTCCGATCCGCAACAAGTTTCACCGCGGTCGGTCTTGATCGTTCACGAAGCATCGAATCTACCGGCAGGTAGCTCGTTCAGAACCTTCGGAACAGGTGATTCACACCACGGCCGGCCAGGGGCGGCCCTGCGGCTCCCGGCCCTTGGCACGGGGGCGGACGGCGGCCCCGGACCGCCCCGCGCCCGCACCGGTACAGTGACCGGGTCGTCGTCAGGACCGTGTGAGGGGAAGCCGGTGGGAATCCGGCGCTGACCCGCAGCCGTGAGCCGCCCGCGAGAGCGGGCCGGCGGAGCCGGAATGCCTCCTCGGACTCATGACCGGCTCACGCCGCCGGACCCCTCCGGCGGCCGGCACCGTCGAGGCATACGGAGCCGGAGCCCGGCGCCTTCGCGCGCCCGTGCCCGGCTTCCTTCAGGAGAGGGCACCCCACCCATGACCGTCCGTCGCAGCGCCCTGGCGCTCACCGCGCTGACCGCACTGACGGCGGCGTCGGCCGCCTTCGCTCCGGCCGCCGTCGCCGAGGACTCCCCCGCCCCCTCCGTCAAGAAGGTGCCCTCGGGCCTGTACGGCGACAGCGACCCGACCTACGACGGCGTCTACCGCCAGTCCCTCGCGCTGCTCGCGCAGCACACCGCCGGGGTCGAGCCGGCCGCGAAGGCCGTCGACTGGCTGACCGGCCAGCAGTGCGCGGACGGCTCGTTCGCCCCGTTCCGCGCCGAGCCGTCGGCCGACTGCGACACGAAGACTCCGGTCGACACCAACCAGACGGCCACGGCCGTGCAGGCGCTCGCCGCGCTCGGCGGCCACGACGAGGCGGTCGGCAAGGCCGTCGACTGGCTGAAGGCGGCGCAGAACGACGACGGCGGCTGGGGCTACACGCCCGGCGGCGACACCGACACCAACTCGACCTCGCTGGTGATAGGCGCCCTCGCCGCCACCGGCACCAAGGCCGGCGCGGTCACCTCGAAGAAGGGCAAGACCCCCGAGGACGCGCTGCTCGGCCTCAGCCTGACGTGCGCCGACGGCGGCGCCTTCGCCTTCCAGCCGGAGAAGAACGGCGACCTCACCGCCAACGAGGACGCCACCGCCGCCGGAGTCCTCGGCGGCCTCGGCTCCTCCCTCGTCGTCACCAAGGGCGAGTCCGCCGCGCAGACCGCCTGCGAGAAGCCGGCCGACGCCCGCGCGGCCGCCGCCAACGGCGCCGCCCACCTCGCCGACGTCCTCAAGAAGGACGGCCACCTGACCTCCGCCATGCCCGGCGCCGAGGACCAGCCCGACACCGGCAACACCGCCGACGCGGTCACCGCGCTGTACGCGGCCGGGCTGACCGACGCCGCGAAGAAGCCACTGGCCTGGCTGGAGAAGAACGGCCCCGCCTGGGCGGAGCAGTCCGGCCCGTCCGCCTGGGCCCAGCTCGTCCTGACCGCCCACGCCACCGGCACCGACCCGCGCGCCTTCGGCTCCACCGACCTGGTCGCCGGGCTGAACGCCACCGGCCCCGCGCCGAAGTCCGCGGAGGACACCCCCAGTGCCCAGGACTCCGCGAAGCAGGTGGTGGACGAGGACGGCTCGCAGATCAGCGTCTGGTGGATCGTCGGTGTCGGCGTGCTCGTCGGCGCGGGCATCGGCCTGATGATCAGCCTGCGCAACAAGTCCGGCCGCAAGTGACCCCCGGCCCCACCGCGTCCCGCCCCGCCCGCACCACCCTGCGGGCGGGGCTCGCGCTGCTCCTCGGCCTGCTGCTGGCCGTGCTCGTGGCGGCGCCCGCGCAGGCCGCCGGGTACCGCTACTGGTCGTTCTGGGAGCGCGAGGGCGCCACCTGGAGCTACGCCACCCAGGGACCGGCCCAGCTCCGCCCGGAGGACGGCTCGGTGCAGGGATTCCGGTTCGCGGTGAGCGCGGAGGCGGACGACTCCGCCGCGCCCCGCCCGAAGGCCGCCTTCGCGGAGATCTGCGCGGGCACCGAGGAGCGCGACGGGCGCAAGCGGATCGCGCTCGTCCTGGACTTCGGCACCACCGCCGACGCGCCCGGGGGCGAGCGCCCGCCGAAGGCCCGTACCGCCTGTGCCAGCGTGGCGGAGGACGCGAGTGCCGCCGACGCGCTGGCGGCGGTAGCCCCGCCGCTGCGGTACGACTCCTCGGCGATGCTCTGCGCCATCGACGGCTACCCGGAAACCGGGTGCGGCGAGCAGGTCTCGGGGGCGGGCGGACCGTCCGCCGAGGAGTCCTCCGACGCCGCCTCCCCCGGAAGCGAGGAGTCGGACTCCGGTTCCGCTTCGGGCGGGGGCGGTCCTTCGGCCGGGCTGCTCGTCGGGATTGGCGCGGTGGCCGTGCTGGGCGTGGCGGCCCTCTGGCAGTCCCGCCGCCGGCGCGGCTGAGCGGCTGGTCACGATGGCGCACGGCCCTCTCCAGCAGGCGCGCCGGGTACGCCCGGCGCTGCTCGCCCCGCTCGCGACGCGCTCCAACGCGCTGCACGCCGGGGCGTGGTGGCTGTGGGCGCTCGGGCTGGCCGCCGCCGCCTCGCGGACCCGCAACCCGCTGCTGCTCGCCCTGCTGATCGGCGTCGCCGGGTACGTGGTCGCGGCCCGCCGCACCAGCTCGCCGTGGGCCCGCAGCTACGGGGCCTTCGTCAAACTCGGCCTGGTCATCATCGCCATCCGGCTGCTCTTCGCCATGGTGCTGGGCTCACCGGTGCCGGGCACCCACGTCCTGTTCACCCTCCCCGAGGTCCCGCTGCCCGAGTGGGCACGCGGGGTACGGCTCGGCGGCCGGGTGACCGCCGAGGGCATGCTCTTCGCGCTCTACGACGCGCTGCGGCTGGCGACCCTGCTCATCTGCGTCGGCGCGGCCAACGCCCTGGCCAGCCCGGCACGGCTGCTGAAATCGCTGCCGGGCGCCCTGTACGAGGCGGGCGTCGCCGTGGTCGTCGCCATGACCTTCGCCCCGAACCTGGTCGCCGACGTCCGCCGGCTGCGCGCGGCCCGGCGGCTGCGCGGCCGCCCCGACCGGGGGCTGCGCGGCCTGTTCCAGGTCGGCCTGCCCGTACTGGAAGGGGCGCTGGAACGGTCGGTGGCACTGGCCGCCGCGATGGACGCGCGGGGCTACGGCCGGACCGCCGCCGTCCCGCCCGCCGTCCGCCGCACCACGGCCGCCCTCACGGTGGGCGGCCTGATCGGCGTCTGCCTCGGTACGTACGGTCTCCTCGCCGACCAGGGCGGCGGGTTCGGGGTGCCGGTGCTGGCGCTGGGTCTTGCCGCCGCGCTGGCCGGGCTGTGGCTCGGCGGGCGGCGGAGTGTGCGCAGCCGGTACCGGCCCGACCGGTGGGGGGTGCGGGCCTGGGTGGTCGCCGGCTCGGGGGTGGCGGTCGCCGCGCTCCTGATCCATCTCGGCTCACTGGCGCCGGCGCAGCTCAACCCGCCGACGGTGCCGCTGACCACTCCGGAGCTGCCACTCTGGCCGGCGGCGGCGGTGCTGCTCGGGCTGGTCCCGGCGTTCGTGGCGCCCCGGCCCCCGGAGTCCACGTGAGCGGCGGCGGAGTGGTGCGGGGCAGTGGGGTGGCGCGGTGGCAGGGCTCTCGTGGAGGTGCGGTGTGATCAGGTTCGAGGACGTGTCGGTGCGGTACGACGGCGCGCCGGAGCCGACGGTGCGTGGGGTCGACCTCACCGTCGAGGAGGGCGAGCTGATGCTGCTCGTCGGCCCGTCGGGGGTCGGCAAGTCGACTCTGCTGGGCGCGGTCAACGGCCTCGTCCCGCACTTCACCGGCGGCACCCTGCACGGCAGGGTCACCGTCGCGGGCCGCGACACCCGCTCCCACAAGCCGCGCGAACTCGCCGACGTGGTCGGCTCGGTCGGCCAGGACCCGCTGGCCCACTTCGTCACCGACACCGTCGAGGACGAACTCGCCTACGCCATGGAGTCGCTGGGCCTCGCCCCCGAGGTGATGCGGCGCCGCGTCGAGGAGACCCTCGACCTGCTCGGCCTCGCCGAGCTCCGCGACCGCCCGCTCGCCACCCTCTCCGGCGGCCAGCAGCAGCGCGTCGCGATCGGCTCGGTGCTCACCCCGCACCCCCGCGTCCTCGTCCTGGACGAGCCGACCTCCGCGCTCGACCCGGCCGCCGCCGAGGAGGTGCTGGCCGTGCTCCAGCGCCTCGTCCACGACCTGGGCACCACGGTGCTGCTGGCCGAGCACCGGCTGGAGCGTGTGATCCAGTACGCCGACCGGGTCGCCCTGCTGGCCGCCCCGGGCGCCGAACTGGTCACCGGGCTCCCGGCCGAGGTCATGGCCGTCTCACCGGTCCGGCCGCCCGTGGTGGCGCTGGGGGCGCTGGCCGGCTGGGACCCGCTGCCACTGACCGTCCGCGACGCCCGCCGCCGGGCGGCCGGGCTGCGCGAGCGGCTGGCCGAGGTGCCGGTGCCGCCGCCGGGCGGGGCCGCTCCGGCCGAGGCGCCGGGTGACCTGGCCGCGCCCCGGCGGGAACGCCGCCGGGGCCTGCTGCGCGGGCTCCTCGGCACGGGCCGCCACCAGCGCCCGGAGCCCGCAACCGACGAGCCGTACGCCCGGGTCTCCGGCCTGGCGGTGCGGCGGGGCCGGGTCGAGGCGCTGCGCGAGGTGTCGCTCTCGGTCGCCGCCGGGGAGACGGTGGCGCTGATGGGCCGCAACGGCGCCGGAAAGTCGACCCTGCTGGGCTCCCTGGTGGGCATGGTCGAGCCCTTCTCCGGCACGGTCCGAGTGGGTGGCCTCACCCCGCACCGGACCCGCCCGCAGGAACTGATCGGCCACGTCGGCCTGGTACCGCAGGACCCCCGGGACCTGCTCTCCGCCGACACGGTGGCCGCCGAGTGCGCCGCCGCCGACGCCGACGCGGCGGCCGAGCCGGGCACCTGCGGGGCACTCGTCGCCCGCCTGCTGCCGGGCATCGACGACGCCACCCACCCCCGCGACCTCTCCGAGGGCCAGCGCCTCACCCTCGCCCTGTCGATCGTCCTCACCGCCCGCCCGCCGCTGATCCTGCTGGACGAGCCGACCCGCGGTCTGGACTACGCGGCCAAGGCCCGCCTCGTCACCGTCCTGCGCGACCTGGTCGCCGAGGGCCACGCGGTGGTCCTCGCCACCCACGACGTGGAACTGGCCGCCGAACTCGCCCACCGCGTCGTCATTCTCGCCGAGGGCGAACCGGTCGCCGACGGCCCCACCGCCGACGTCGTCCGCTCCTCCCCCTCCTTCGCCCCCCAGGTCACCAAGATCATGTCCCCGCAGCCGTGGCTCACGGTCTCGCAGGTGGAGACGGCCCTGAGCAGGGCGGCGGCCGGTACGGGTGCCCTGGTCGTGGAACCGGGGCGTGCGGGGCCGGAGGGTGCGAGGCCGGAGATCGCGGGCTCAGCGGCCCCCGCACAGGCGGCCAGCCCCTCGGGGGCCACAACCCCGGAGGCCACGACCTCGGGCGCGCGGCTCCCCGCCCTCGGCTCCCCCGGGTCGGTGCCCCCGGGTGCCGGACCCGACGACCGAGCGACCACGGACCGCGCCCCGGCCGGGGAGAAGGACGCGGCGCGGTCCCCCCAGCCCACCGCCGACCGGAGCCCGACGCCGAACAACCGGCGGGTCGAGGAGAACAGCACGGCACGCACCCGCCCACGGACCGGCGAGGCACAGCCCCTGGGACAGGTTCACGAGGCCGCCTCGCCCGGGCGAGCCGATACGGGCCCGGCCCCAGAGGAGGAGGGCACGACCGCGGCCTCCGAGGACGACCAGGCAGGCCCAGCCGCCGAGGAACAGCGGTGAGCCGGCGCAGGGTGCCGGGCGGCCGGACCGGCCGGGACGCCGTGCTGGACGGTGCGGCGCTGGAAGGGGCGCGGCGCGTGCGGGGCGTCCGGAAGGCGTCGGCGGGCCACGCGACGGCCGACGGGGTGCAGCGGCAGGCGCGGGCGGTGCGGATCGGGCTCCGGTCGGCGCTGACGCTGGTGCTGGTCAGCGCCGTCGGTGTGGCGGCCTTCGGGTGGCCGTTGCTGGCCGCGCCGGACTCGGGGCTGGCGCACGCCCAGGACGCTCCGTGGCTCTTCGCCGCCCTGCTGCCGCTGCTGCTGGCGGTGGTGGTCGCGACCCTCTCGGACAACGGGGTCGACTCCAAGGCCATCGCCATGATCGGCGTGCTCGCGGCGGCGGGGGCGGCGCTGCGGCCGCTGGGCGCGGGGACGGCGGGCATCGAGCCGATGTTCTTCCTGATGGTGCTCTCGGGCCGGGTGCTCGGGCCGGGGTTCGGGTTCGTCCTGGGCGCGCTGTCGATGTTCGCCTCGGCGCTGCTGACCGGCGGGGTCGGCCCCTGGATGCCGTTCCAGATGCTCTCCATGGGCTGGGTCTGCATGGGCGCGGGTCTGCTGCCGGGCCGCGACACCCTGCGGGGCCGCGGCGAACTGCTGCTCATCGCGGCCTACGGGGCCGTCGCCTCCGTGCTGTACGGCACGGTCATGAACCTCCAGGGCTGGACCTACCTGGGCGGCCTGTCGACCGGCGTCTCCTTCGTTCCGGGCGACCCGGTCGCCGACAACCTGGGCCGCTTCCTCGTCTACTGCCTCGCCACCTCGCTGGGCTGGGACCTGCCGCGCGCCGCACTCACGGTGGTGCTGGCGCTGACACTGGGCCCCTCGGTCCTGCGCGCCCTGCGCCGGGCCACCCGCAGGGCCGCCTTCGACACCCCGGCACGGTTCGCCGGCCCCGGACCGGCGAGGGCGCCTCAGGGTGACGACGCGTCCGCGCAGAGCGGCGAAACGGCCGCCACTTCCCGGAGGAACCAGGACGAAACCCCCGGATCCTCGTAGTCGACACCCGACCCAGCGTGAGAACGCGGGGGTGCGCGGGTGAGCCGCCCCACGGCCCCTCCGGCCTCCCCTACGCCCCTTAGTAGCCAGACGGCCCGCCTGCACCCCCGGCCAGGCGCTCCCCACCTGCACAAATCCCCAAACTATCCGAAAGAGACTTTTCCCCCTCCTCCGAGAATCCGTAGTAAATGGGGGCATTGCCAGGCGAACGGCACCCCGGCTATCACTGGTGACGTCGCCGAACGCACCGGCCGGAACGCACTCCTGCGAACCGTTCCCGGGCAGCGGACGACAGCCCTGATCCCCGTTGGAAGGTTCTCCTTTGTCCTTCGTCATGATGCGTCGCCTGGCCACCCCGAAGAAGATCGCTGTGGGCACCGCCCTCGCCGCCTCCGCGGCCGGCCTCGCCTTCACCGCAGCTCCGGCCCAGGCCGCCGAAGGATCGCCGCAGGCCATCGCCCAGCAGATGATCGGGGACGATGCGCAGTACCAGGCGTTCAGCAACATCGTCGAGCGTGAGAGCGGCTGGGACCCGCACGCCACCAACGACTCGTCCGGCGCCTACGGCCTGGTCCAGGCCCTGCCGGCCAACAAGATGGCCTCCGCCGGCTCGGACTGGAAGTCCAACCCCGCCACCCAGATCGAGTGGGGCGTGAACTACATGAACGACCGCTACGGCAGCCCGGCCGCCGCCTGGGACTTCTGGCAGGCCAACGGCTGGTACTGAGCCGGCCCGCACTGAGCCATCCCCCTCCGGCTCCCGCGCCACCCCGGTGGCGCCCCGGTCCCCCACACCGGGTCCCCCACGCCGGACCCGAAGGGCGGTATCCCCCACCGAGGGATACCGCCCTTCGGCATGTCCGGGAACGGACTGCTCCCCCTCCTGCGTGTCACCCTCACCCCGGGCTCGGCACCCGGTCCCCCTCCCCCGCCGCCTCAGGTTCGGCGCCCCGGGCCCCTTCCTCCGCCACGACCTCAGCTCCCGGCCGCGGCCCGGTCGCCGCCTCGGGCGCGGAATCCGCCGACGGGCCCGCCTCCGTGCGCGGCCGGGCTCCCGCCAGGACGTGGACCAGGCCGAAGCCCGCGGCCACGACCGCCGCCCCGCCGACGGCGTCGAGCACCCAGTGGTTGGCCGTGCCGACGATCGCGCAGACGGTGAAGAAGGGATGCAGCAGCCCCAGCAGCTTCATCCAGAGTCTCGGGGCCAGCGCCACCACGACCACCCCGCACCACAGCGACCAGCCGAAGTGCAGCGAGGGCATCGCCGCGTACTGGTTGGTGAAGGCGGTCAGCGAGCCGTAGTCCGGCTGGCTGAAGTCCTGGACGCCGTGGACCGTGTCGACGAACCCCAGCTCCGGCATGAGCCGGGGCGGCGCCAGCGGGTAGAGCCAGAAGCCGAGCAGGGCCAGCACGGTGGCGAAGCCCAGCGCCGTCCGCGCCCACCGGTAGGCGTCGGGTCTGCGGACGTACAGCACGCCGAGCACGGTCAGCGGGATCAGGAAGTGGAAGGAGGTGTAGTAGAAGTTGAGGAAATCCTCCAGCCACCCGGTGCGCACCACGGCGTGGTTGACCCAGTGCTCGATGTCGAGGAAGAGGAACTGCTCGACGGCGTGGATCTGCTCGCCGTGCGCCTCGGCGGTGCTCCGGCTGCCGGCCGCGGCCATCCGCACCTGGGAGTACGCGGAGTAGCCGACCCGGATGAGCAGCAGCTCCAGGAGGAGGTTGGGCCGGGTCAGCACCCGTCTCCAGAAGGGCAGCAGCGGCACCCAGCTCAGCTTCGAGGGGCCGGGCGGGGCGTGGACAGCCGGGCGGGGCCGGGCGAACTCCTCCTCGGCACGGCTCAGGAAGGGCACGCAGCAGGCGGCCGCCACGGCGGTGAGCAGCAGGATGTTGTCCCGCACCGGGAAGAGCAGTTCCAGGTTGGGCAGGATCATCTTGGCGGGCAGGGTCATCACCAGGACCACGGCGACCGGCCAGACGTACCGGTCGGAGGCTCTGCGGCCCGCCCGTCCGGCCACGGTCAGCAGCACCCAGAGCAGTTGGTGCTGCCAGGAGACCGGGGCGACGGCCACGGCCACGCAGCCGGTGACGGCGACCGCGAGCAGCACCTGCCCGTCCCCGGCGTACCGCACCGCCCGCCGCAGTCCGGCGTAACCGACCACCCCGGCCAGGGCGAGCAGGAGCAGCAGGGCGACCGGGCCGCTCAGCCCGAGCCGCAGGACCAGCCCGTGCAGCGACTGATTGGCCACGTCCGCCGGGTCGCCGAGGCCGAACCCGGCCGGGTGCCGGAGCCAGTAGGCGGCGGAGTCCTGGGGCAGGGCGGCCCACGCCACGGCGGCGGCCACGGCGAAGGTGCCGAGGGTCCACCCCGCCTCGCGGCGGCGGCCGGTGCACCAGAGGAGCACGGCGAAGAGGAGCAGGGCAGGCTGGAAGGCGGCGGCCACGCCGATCAGCGCGCCCCGGGCACGGGGGTCCTGAGCCACGCAGCAGCCGAGGAGCACCAGCAGGACGGGCAGGACGCTGGTCTGGCCGAGGAAGAAGGTGTTGCGGACCGGCAGCGAGAGGAGGAGCAGCGCCACCGCGACCGGCACCGCGAGCAGCACCGTCCGCCCCTGCACGGGCCGGGGCAGCGCCCGGGCGGCGACCACGCCGACCGCCACGACCAGCAGCAGCGTCCCGCACGTCCAGCCGACTCCGAGCCCCTGCTCACCGGCGCGCTTCAGCGGGCTGAGCACCAGGGCGGCGAAGGGCGTGCCGGAGTAGCCGCCCTCCGCGTACAGCTCGCCGGGCTGCCGGGCGCCGCCGAAGGCCGCCCAGGCCCCCAGGTCGAGGAAGCGTTCACCGGGCGGCAGGCGCAGCAGCGTCACCAACTGCCGTACGCCGAGGACCGCCACGACCAGCCACAGCAGGAGCCGGGCGGTGCCCGCTCCGCCGCCTCCGGCCACGGGGCCCGCCCCGGCCGTCGCGAGGCCGCCGCCCGCTCTCTTCACGTCCACCACGCTCCGTCGCCTCTTCCGCCGCTCACCGCTCCGTAGGCTCGTCCGTCCCCGGCGCGTCCCGGTACCCCTCGGTCCCGCCTCACAGGACCGCGCAACCGGCGGGCGGGTTGTGCCGCTCCGCCCGTCCGCCCGGCATCGCGCCTCACCAGGGCCCCTGGTCGCCGTCGTCCTCCGCCCCGGAACCCGGGTCCTCGGGTATGCCGGACTGCCAGGCGGTGAAGAGGGGGAGCGTGCCGGAGCCGTCGAGCACCGTGAGGCCGAACGGGCGGTCGAAGACGAGAGGTTCGAGGCGGTCGGGCGGGGGCGCGCCGAGCCGCATGGCGACGGCGGTCACCGCGGCGGCCTCCACGCCCCGCTCGGCCACCCGCACCACGGCTTCCTGGACCACCTGCGACAGCGCGAGCGGGACGGGGGAGAGTCCGCCGAACTCCGCCGCGTCGGTCAGTGCCCTGGGGGCGCCGAGCGCGGCCACGTCCCCGGTGGCGTCGCGCGTCGTCCGGAGGGTCAGGCGCGGCAGGGCGACGGCCACCAGGTCGGCGTCGACCGGGGTCCGCCCGGCGGCGGGCGCCCAGGTGGCGGCCAGGACGTCGGCGGGCCGGGCGTCGCACGGGCCGAGGGCGAAACGGACCCGGGCGGGCCGCTGCCCTGGGTCCGGGGAGAGGCAGGCCAGGTCGAGGACGCGTACCCCGTCGGGGGTGGTCCAGGACTGGGTGGCCGGGAAGTTGCGGTGCATGGTGGGGACCGCGCGGGTCGTGCCGTCGGCGGCGGTGAACGGGCGGGAGTGCGTGGCCGAGCCGGAGAAGGGGTCGGCCCAGCGGGCCTTCAGCACCAGCGCGTCCGCCAGGACGAGCGGGGTCGCGTCGGTGATCTCCAGGGGCAGCCCCGGCACCATCCCGTCGGTGGCCTCACGCACCCAGGCGTCGACCGCTGCCGGGTCCATCGGGCCGCACTCGACGCCGGGCAGCGCGGCCACGTACTCCGGTTCCAGGGGGACCCGGCTCCAGATCCCGGTGGCGTGGCGCAGGGCGCCGGTGGCGTCCAGCGTGGCGGCGATCCGGGCCACCGCGCGGGCCGCCGTGGCCCGGTCGGCCCCGAGCAGACGCCCGAGTTCGGCCGCCGTGCTGCCGCGCGCGCCCACCGAGAATGCGGCCAGCGCCATCCAGAGGCCGACCGGGGAGAGGACGAAGTCGCCGTGGCCCGCCCGTGGCAGCCAGCGCTCGGCCAGCTCCCGCACCCCGCGCGCCCACCGCGTCGTCTCACTCTCGGGGCACCCCGGCGGCCGCTCCCCCGCCCGGGCCGCCCCGCCCGTCCCTCTCGCCGTCCACCTCATGCCGCTCCCCCTTCGCTCCGCCGGCCCGCGGACCCGTCCGCACACCGCCCGTGCCGCCTGGCGTCGCGGTCGGCCGATGCCGCCCGCGATCTGTGGACCAGTATGAGACCCGTCACTGACAGTCACCACCGTCGGCGCCGCCCGATGCCGTCCGGCCCGCCCTGCCGGCCCGTTCCGGACAGTACGGGCCAGGCTCTGTGAGCGCCCCCGCGCGGACCGCACCCGACGGCCGCACGGGCGCGGTGTCCGGCTTGTCGTGCCGGTGCGGCAGGATGGGCGTCATGAGTATCGTGAAGATCAATGTGCTCGAGGTCCCGGCCGAGCAGCGCGAGGTCCTGGAGAAGCGCTTCGCCTCCCGCGCGGGCGCGGTGGAGAACTCCGACGGTTTCGAGTGGTTCGAGCTGCTTCGTCCGGTCGAGGGGACCGACCAGTACCTCGTGTACACCCGCTGGCGTGACGAGGCCGCGTTCCAGGCGTGGATGGAGGGCCCGATGAAGGCGGCCCACCAGCAGGGCCGCCCCGGTGGCGACTCCGCGCAGGGCGAGGCGCCGCAGGGCGAGCGCCCGCGTCCGGCGGCCTCCGGTTCCACCCTGTGGTCCTTCGACGTGGTCCAGCAGGCGGCCCCGAAGCAGTCCTGACCCCCGGCCCGGGCTCCGGCGGGCGGCGGGCGGCGGGACCGCGACACCCGGCCCACCGCCCGCGGTGCCGGGCGGCGGCTCTCACGGGCGGAAAAGGCGGGGCGGTGTCCCGGCCCGCGCACCACAATGCCCCCATGACCGCACTCACCCCCTGGACCATGGCCCCGGTGGCCTCGGGCCCGTGGACCGTCGCTCCCGAACCGCCCGGCTCGCCCGACGCCCGAGCGCTCTGGACCGCGTACTACACAGAGGTGAGCGACCGGTGGTTCCGGCTCCACCGGGGGAGTGACACGCCGCCCGGCGAGCTGGCGCGTGGCATCGCGGCCGACGACGGGCCGGAGCAACTGGTGGCGCCGCGCGGCCTGCTGCTGGTGGCGCGGCTGGCGGGCAGGGCGTCCGGCATGGCCGGTCTGGCGCTGCTGGAGCCCGGGACCGCCGAGGTCCGGCGGGTCTTCGTCCACCCGTCGGCCCGGGGCCGGCGCGGCGGCTCCGCGCTGATGGCGGCGGTCGACGCGGCCGCCGGTGCCCTGGGCGCGGCCCGGCTGGTCCTGGACACCCGTCACGACCTGGTCGAGTCGCACCGCCTGTACGAACGGCACGGCTTCACCCGCACCGAGGCGTACAACGAGGGTCCGTACGCGGAACGCTGGTACACCAAGCGGCTGGCCCCCGCAGCGGGCTGACCCGGCCTCGCCCCCCTCAGGCCCCTCCCCCTTCTTGCGCGGGCCGCGCCCCGTCGTGCGGCCGTTCGCCGTCGGAGCCGCAGAGTGCGGTGCTCAGCCGGTGCACGATCTCGGCCAGATCGGTGGGGCGTTCGGGGCCCCACCAGTCGCCGAGGAGTTCCGCCAGCGTCTCCTCCCTGGCCCGGGAGAGCCGTTCGGCGCTCTCCTCGCCCGCCGGGGTGAGGCTCAGTCCGAGTCCCTGCCGGTCGGCGAGGTGACGTTCCTCCAGCTGGCGGGCGGCGGCGCCGACGAGGTGGAGGGGGACGGCGTGGTGCTCGGCGAGGCGGGCCGGTTCCACGGAGCCGTGGCGCCGGATGCGCAGGAGGAGCCAGCTCGCGGCGGGCAGCAGGTCCTCCCCGGCCCGGGCGGTGATGTCGCGGTAGACCTCGCGGCGTCCCTCGCGGGTGCCCAGCAGGGAGAGGGCGCGTTCGGCCTCGTCGCGGGAGGTGCGCTCGACCGGGTTGCCGGCGTAGGTCTGGGACTGGTCGGGGGCGAGGACGGCGCCGCGCAGCGGGTCCTCGTGGAAGAACCAGGCGAGGACGAAGGCGACGAGGACGACCGGTGCCGCGTAGAGGAAGACATCGGTGATGGCGGTGGAGTAGGCGCCGAGGATCTCCTGGCGGAGCTGCGGGGGCAGGGCGGCGACGGTGCGCGGGTCGGCCTCCAGGGTGGCGGCGTCGACGCCGGGTGGCAGGGGGCGGCCGGCGAGGACGGCGGTGATCTTCGCGTCGAGGCGGCTGGTGAAGATCGTTCCGAACACGGCCACGCCGAAGGAGGCGCCGATGGAGCGGAAGAAGGTGGCGCCGGAGGTGGCGACGCCCAGGTCCTCGTAGGGGACGGCGTTCTGCACGACGAGGACGAGGACCTGGATGACCAGGCCGAGGCCGACGCCGAAGGTGAAGAAGTAGAGGCTCATCTCCAGGTCGCCGGTGTTCTGCCGCAGCCGGTGCAGCAGGAGCAGCCCGGCCGCCGTGATGCCGGTGCCCGCGACGGGGAAGACCTTCCAGTGGCCCGTGCGGGTGATGAGCTGGCCGGAGACGGTCGAGGCGAGCAGGACCCCCGCGACCATCGGCAGCATGTGGACGCCGGAGAGGGTGGGGGTGATGCCGCGCACGACCTGGAGGAAGGTCGGCAGGTAGGTCATCGCGCCGAACATGGCGAAACCGATGATGAAGCTGATCACCGCCGACAGGGTGAAGGTGTGGACGCGGAAGAGGCGCAGCGGCAGCACCGGTTCGGCGGCCCGGCGCTCCACCCTGACGAACCAGGCGCCGAGGACGACGGCGAGCACGGCGAGCCCGATGATCTGCGGGGAGCCCCAGGCCCAGGTGGTGCCGCCGAGGGAGGCGGCGAGCACCAGGCAGGCGGCGACGGCGGCGATCAGGAAGGTCCCCAGGTAGTCGATGACGTGCCGGGCCTGGCGGGTCGGGATGTGCAGGGCGGCGGCGATGACCACGAGGGCGATCGCGCCGAGCGGCACGTTGACGTAGAAGACCCAGCGCCAGCTGAGGTGCTCGGTGAAGATGCCGCCGAGCAGCGGTCCGAGGACGCTGGTGGCGCCGAAGACGGCGCCGAACAGCCCCTGGTAGCGGCCGCGCTCGCGGGGTGGCACGAGGTCGCCGACGATCGCCATGGAGAGCACCATCAGGCCGCCGCCGCCCAGTCCCTGCAGGGCGCGGAAGCCGATGAGCTGCGGCATGTCCTGGGCGATGCCGCAGAGGACCGACCCGGCGAGGAAGATCGCGATGGCGGTCTGGAACAGCTTCTTCCGCCCGTACTGGTCGCCGAGCTTGCCCCAGAGCGGGGTGGCCGCCGTGGCGGCGAGGAGGTAGGCGGTCACCACCCAGGAAAGGTGGTCGAGCCCGCCGAGGTCGCTCACGATGGTCGGCAGGGCGGTGGCGACGATGGTCTGGTCGAGGGCGGCCAGCAGCATGCCCAGCAGCAGGGCCCCGATGGAGACCAGGACGCCGGGCGGTGACTGCCCGTCGGCCGCGGCCCCGGGTCCGCCGGCCGCTCGCCCGGTCGCCTCCTGCGCCATCGTGTCCTCCCGGCTTCCTCGCGCGCGGCGACCCGCCCGGGCTCCGCGCCCGTCCGCCGCTCCGGCGACCGGCCGTCGCCTGCCTCCATCCTGGGCGTTGCGTCCCGTTACGGCCTGTCGGGACGTTCCGTTGCGCGGGGCACTGCGCGCGAACGGCGCTCGCGTCGGCATAATCGCGTCAGTCGGGGCGGCCGAGGAGGGGGCAGCGATGAGCCAACGGTGCACGGAGTGCGGCGGCGAGAGACCGGGGACGGGGCTGGGGCCCGCCTGCGGGTGCGCCCCCGAGAGCGGAAACGGCGCCGACGGCGGCCACCGGGAACGGGTCCGTCCGTATCTCGGTCCACAGGCGGCCGGCGCTCCGCCCGTCCCGCCGGGGCAGGCGTACGACCCCACCCCGGGTCAGGCCGACGAGGGGGCGGTCGGATACGGCCATGCCTCCCACCCGTCCGGGAGCGAACGTTTCCCCAGCGCCGAGCCCCAAGGCCCCACGCCCCCGCCGGTCATCGGCGCCGTCGCCGCCCCAGGTCAGGCCCACGACGCGACCGCGCCCCTGCCCAAGGTCTCCGACCTGGACCTCTTCCCTCCGGATCAGCGGGGTCAGGCCGCCGAGGACGAGTACGGCACGGACGCCCCCGACATCACGCCGCCCCCTTCCGCGCACCGGCCCAAGCGGACGGCGGCCCGCTCGGCGCGCAGGCGACGGGCGGCGATTCTCGGTGTGTCGGTGGGGGCCGTCGTGGTGGTGGCCCTGGCCGGCGCCGTCGCGACCGACTCCCTCCCGGACGACAAGCCCGAGGAACGCGCCCTTCCGACGCCCTCGGCGACCGCGCCCCACACGATCGCCCCCGGTCCGGCGACCCCCTCGGCCTCCGCCTCGGGTTCCCCGGAGTCCACCGCACCCTCGCCCACGGCTCCTTCGGCACTCCCGACCGCCTCCTCGGGCGACGGCAAGCCCGCCGGCTCCCCCACTCCGGCGGCGGGGCCCGACGGCCCGCCCGCCCCGAAGCCCTCGGCGCCCCGGACCCCGGCCGACCCCTCCGACGAGCCCTCCCCCGACCAGCCGCCCCAGGAGGACCCGGTGCTGCGCCGGGGCGACTCGGGCCCGCAGGTCCGCGAACTCCAGCAGCGCCTCCAGCAGCTCCACCTCTACCGCGGCCAGGCCGACGGCGACTTCGACCGGCGCCTGGAGGACTCGCTGCGGGTGTACCAGTGGGCGCGCGGCCTCCGTGACAACCTCGGCGTCTACGACGAGCCGACCCGCAGGCAGCTGGAGAGCGAGACCACGCGGCCGTGACGCGCGCGGGCACGCCTGTACCAGGGCGCGCCCTCGCTGCGTGACGGGCGGTCAGCCGCCCAGGTGGAGCCGGACCACTCCGTCGCCGCCGCTCTCCACACGCACCGCGCGCAGGTCGGCGACGTGCGCCGTCGGGCCGTGCGCGGCGGCGCGGGGCCCCACCCCGACCACGCGCATCCCGGCGGCGAGGCCGGCGGCGATCCCGGCGCCGGAGTCCTCGAAGACGACGGCGTCGGCCGGGTCGACGCCCAGCGCGGCGGCGCCCTTCAGGAATCCCTCGGGGTCGGGCTTGCTCGCGGAGACCTGCTCGGCGGTGATGAGCAGGTCGGGCAGGGCCAGCCGGGCGGCTCCCATCCGGCTGCGCATCAGGCCGTCGTCGGCCGAGGTGACGAGGGCGTGCGGGACACCGGTGAGGGAGGCGAGGAAGGCGGGTGCGCCGGGTACCGGGACGACGCCGTCGGTGTCGGCGGTCTCCTCGGCGAGCAGGACGCGGTTGTCCGCGTGGTTGAGCTCCATCGGCCGGTCCGGGAGGAGTTCGGCCATGGTGGCGTATCCCTGGCGGCCGTGGGCGACGGCGAGTACGTGCTCCTCGTCCAGGCCGTGCCGGGCGGCCCAGCGGCGCCAGCAGCGTTCCACCACGGCGTCGGAGTCGACGAGCGTGCCGTCCATGTCCAGCAGCAGGGCGCGGGCGGTCAGCACGGTACGGGTCGCTGTCATCGGGCAGCTCCAGAGGTCGGGCCCGCCCGACGGTCGCGGACGCCCCCGCAGCGTGGCTCGGTGAACAAGTGACCCCGTCCGCCGGTCAGGGAGTGCGGACGGGATCACTTTGTTTCTTCACCATACAAAACAAAACCGCCGGACGCCACCGGCGCCCCCTCCGGGCACCCGGCGCGCCGTCAGGACGTGGTCGGGGTGGTCTGCGCGAGCGAGATGCGCCAGGCCCCGTCCCCCTCCTCCACCAGCAGGTAGGTGAGCTGGCCCGAGGCGGCGGGGAGCGCCGGACCGCCTCCGTCCGGTTCCTCGCGGGCGTCGTGGACCCGCTTGACGGCGGCCACGACGGCGACGCCCTCGCGCGGGAAACGCACCCCGGTGATCTCCACGGCGGTGACGACGTCGGCCAGCGGCGAGGCGAGCGCGGCACGCATCGCCTCGCCCAGCGCCTCCCGCCCGGCCACGCGCCGGCCGCCGAAGTTGACGATCTCCACGTCCGCGGTGTGCAGCGGAAGGAAGCGGTCCGGGTCGCTCTGGTACTTCCCCGCGTCCGCGACGACCTCGCGGACGGCGGCCTCCTGTGCCGGTGTGCCGGGCATGCCGGTCCTCCTCTACGGGCGGGAGCAGCCGTCTGCACCGGCCGCCCTCCACCGCCCAGGCTCCGGCCTCAACTCCGCTTCAGGTCAAGCGCCGACGAGAGCCGGGCACCCACCGCACCCTCCGCGCGCCCCGTCGTACGCGCCGGGGCGCTCCCGGTCGCCACCGCGCGGAACCCACTCCCCCATGCCGGGACACACCACCACGTACGCCAATGACCCTGCTCCGAATGGGGGATGACCTTCCGCCAGACCTCTTGATGTGTCGTGCGCATGACGCAACTCTGTTACCTGGCACCCACCCTCACGAAACCCACGGGCGCCAGGATGGCCGGGCCCGACGGGCCGGTAGCGGCTGTCGTCCCCCACACCACAGGGAGTTCGCATGTCAGGAATCTACGCGCGTCGCCGGATGCGCCCCGCCGCTCTCGCCACGCTGACGGCGGTCGTCTCCTCCACCGTCCTGCTCACCGGCTCCCCGGCCCAGGCCGCTCCTCCCACCCCGGTGAGCGTCGCCACCGCCAAGACGTACCTCTCCGGCCTGACCGAGAAGGCGGAAGGTTCCTCCAGCGGCTACAGCCGGGACAAGTTCCCGCACTGGTCCACCCAGAGCGGGCAGTGCGACACCCGCGAGGTCGTCCTGAAGCGCGACGGCACCGGCGTCGAGCAGGACTCCGCGTGCAAGGCCGTCTCCGGCACCTGGAAGTCCGCCTACGACGGGGCCACCTGGACCCAGGCGTCCGACGTCGACATCGACCACGTCGTACCGCTCGCCGAGGCATGGCGCTCCGGCGCCAGCGGCTGGACCAACGCCCAGCGCGAACAGCTCGCCAACGACCTGACCCGCCCGCAGCTCATCGCCGTCACGGACAACGTCAACCAGTCCAAGGGCGACAAGGACCCGGCCGAGTGGATGCCGCCGCTCGCCTCGTACAAGTGCGTGTACGTGCGGATGTGGGTCCACGTGAAGCACCACTACGGGCTCTCGGTGGACTCCGCCGAGAAGTCCGCGCTCCAGTCAGCCCTCAACAGCTGCTGACCCTCGCGGCCTCCTCGTGGCCGGCGGCGCACTCCGCCGCCGGCCACGGCTCCCCGCCGACGCGGAAACGGAACCGGGAACACCGCACCGCCCCCGGGGCGTTCCGTACCCTGCGAGCTGACGAAGGGAGCCATCGTGGCCGGGCTGCGCCTGGGACCGGTACTGCGGTACGCCGACACCGACTCCGCCACCGTGTGGGTGGAGACGGACCGTCCGTGCACCGCCGAGGTCCGCTGCCCCGGCGGCGGGGGCGGCGGCTCCGCCCCGACCTTCTCCGTCGAGGGCCACCACTACGCCCTGATCCCGGTCACCGGCCTCCCCGAGGGGAGCGACACCCCCTACGAGGTGCACCTGGGCGGCGAGCTGGTCTGGCCCCCGCCGGGCTCCCCCTTCCCGCCCTCCACCATCAGGACCGCCCCGCGCGAGAGCGACGGGAACCGCCCCGTCCGCGTCACCTTCGGCTCCTGCCGCTGGTCCTCACCCCCGTCGGGCCAGGACAGCCCGGTGGGACCCGACGCGCTCGACGCCCTCGCGGCCCGGATCGCCGGGGACGCCGGCGCGGACCGCCCCGACCTGCTCCTCCTGCTCGGCGACCAGGTGTACGCCGACGAGACCTCCCCCCAGACCCGCAGCTGGCTCGCCTCCCGGCGCGACCTCGCCGAACCCCCGGGCGAGCAGGTCGCGGACTTCGAGGAGTACACCCGGCTCTACGACGAGTCCTGGACCGACCCCGAGGTCCGCTGGCTGCTCTCCACCGTGCCCAGCCTGATGATCTTCGACGACCACGACGTCATCGACGACTGGAACACCAGCGCCTCCTGGCTCGCCGAGATGCGCGAGACCCCCTGGTGGCAGGAGCGCATCGTCAGCGGCCTGATGTCGTACTGGATCTACCAGCACCTGGGGAACCTGGGCCCGGCGGAGCTCGCCACCGACCCCCTGTACAAGGCGGTCCGCTCGGCCCCGGACGGCACCGAGGCGCTGCGCGCCTTCGCCGCGCGGGCCGACGCCGACCGGCCGGGCACCCGCTGGAGCTACCGCCGCGACCTGGGGCGGGTCCGCCTGCTGATGGTCGACACCCGCATGGCCCGGGTCCTCGCCGAGGAGGAGCGCGCCATGCTCCACCCGGACGAGGAGGCGTGGCTGCGCGAGCAGGCGCTCACCGACCCGGGCGGCCACGACCACCTGCTGATCGGCAGCTCCCTGCCCTGGCTCCTCCCGGGACTGGTCCACGAGGCGGAGCGGTGGAACGCCGCGCTCTGCGGGGGCGAGCGCGGCCCCCGCTGGGCCCGCTTCGGCGAGTGGCTGCGGCGCGCCGCCGACCTGGAGCACTGGGCGGCCTTCCCCGCCTCCTTCGACCGGCTCGCCCACCTCACCGAGGAGGCCGCCACCGCCCCCGGCGGCCCCGCCACGGTCTGCGTCCTCTCCGGCGACGTCCACCACGCCTACGCCGCCGAGAGCCGCCCCGTCGGCACCGCCCGGAAATCCCTGCCCGTCGGCCGCGCCCGGGTCCACCAGCTGACCTGCTCGCCGGTCCACAACGCCATCCCGCTGCCGATACGGGCCGGGTTCCGGCTCGGCTGGAGCCGCGCGGGCGGCCTGCTCGGGAGGGTGTTCGCCCGGCACGGGCGCACCCGCCGGGCGCCGGTGACCTGGCGGCGCTCGGGCGGCCCCTGGTTCGGCAACCAGCTCATGACCCTCACCCTGCGCGGCCGCCGCGCCGACCTCCACCTGGACCAGGCCCGCCCCGGGCGGGGCCCGGCCCGCCTGAAGCGGGTGTGGGAGGGACGGCTGGACGGCTGAAGCGCCACCCGGCACCCCGCTCTCCGGCGTTCCCCGACCTGCTCCGGCGTTTCCCCGGCGGCTTTCCCCGCCGCTTCCCGACGGCGCTTTTCAGCCATGCGCGATCTCGCGGGGTCGCGCTCCCACGCGCCCGGCACGTCCCGGGCCACCGTCGGCACCGCCCGGCCCCGGGGACCGCGCCCCGGCGGGGAACCGCAGCTACCGGCCCCGGGCGGCCACCGGGCGCCGTGCCGGACGGCCGCCGGCCGTCCGGCCCGTGCAGAGGGCACGTGTCCACGCCACTCCGGATGCGGAGCGGCCGATGTCGGCCCCCGATGATTGACGGCTCTGCGGACTTGGTCTAGACAAATAACAGTCCCGCTGGTCAGCAGCGTTCCGTCCCCGCACCACCGCTCCGGCCCGCACTCCCGCACCCCGCCCCACCGCACGCCGTACCGGCGGCCCCCAGTGGCCCCGTCCGGCGCCCGTACGGCCGACGACGCCCGTACCCGCCCGGAATCCAGTCTTCCCCGCTTTCCGGTTCCCCCTGGTTCTCCAGTTCTTCCGGCGGCATCCGGCATCACAGCACGGGCCCGCTCCCGGGCCTCCGGCCCCGCCGCGCTCCTCCGCTCCTCCGCCCGGCTCCACCCCACCCCAGCCGAGGGAGTTCCCCATGACGTCCCGTCTCGACAGCGCCCAGCCCTATGCCCTGGGCCTCTACCGCATCGTGATCGGCCTGCTCTTCGCCTGCCACGGCGCCGCCTCCCTCTTCGGGGTGCTGGGCGGCGCACGGGGCGGCGGCACCCTGGAGGCCGGCGCCTGGCCAGGCTGGTACGCCGCCGTCATCCAGCTGGTCGGGGGCGGCCTCGTCGCCCTCGGCCTGGCCACCCGCGCCGCCGCCTTCGTCGGCTCGGGCTCGATGGCGTACGCCTACTTCGTGGTGCACCAGCCGGAGGCGCTCTGGCCGTTGCAGAACGGCGGCGAGCTGTCCGCGGTCTTCTGCTGGGCCCTGCTGCTCCTGGTCTTCACCGGCTCCGGTGCCCTCGGCCTGGACCGCGCGCTCGGCGGCCGGGCGGCGGTACCCGGACCGCGCCCCAGGGACCGCACCCCGAGCGTGGCCTGATCCCGCCCCCGCGCCCCGTCCCGGACCGTCCGTCCACCCCACGCCGACCGGACGGTCCGGGGCGGCCCTCAGCCCCGGCCGGGCGCGTCCTCGGGCGAGACGAACGGCACGCTGAAGCAGCCGAGCCGCGCCCCCGCCCCGCCCTGCTGGTCGTGGATCACCACGGAGGCGGCCTCCCCGGGCCGGAATCCCCAGCTGTGCCGGGCCACGGCCCGCCCCGCGCCCTCGGCGTCGGTGGTGAAGTCGAGCCAGACCTCGTTGTACGGGTTGACGTGGGCGGGGTCGGTGGAGGGCTGCACCGGGTCCACCTTGTGCTGGTAGTGGCCCTTGGCGGCCTGCGGGTCGGCGCCGCAGACACCGGTGTGGACGTGCGCCCCGTAGGCGCGTCCCGGGCGGAGGCCCCGTACCTCGGCGACGACCGTCGTCTCCGACCGCGAGACGGCCTGGCCGACCCTGATCCAGGCGGCCGCGGGCAGCAGGTCCAGGTCGTAGGTGACCGCCTCGGACGGCACGAAGGCGCCGACCGGCGCGAACCGCGCCTCGTCGCGCACCCAGCGCGCCCCCGGCGCCTCGCCCCCGGGGGCGGCCACCAGCCCGCCCGTCACCGGTGCCGCCGCCGGCGCGGGAGCACCGGCGGCGCCCGTCCCCGCAGCGGTCACCAGCGCGGCCAGCGCGGCTCCGGCCAGCAGTCCCGCGGTCCCAGCACCCATCGCGCTCACTCCTCGTGTCCGACCGTGCCCGCTGCGGACACGTACGCGTCGGGTTCACTGCTACGGGACTACCGGTCCGTACACCGCATCGGCTGACCCGGACGGGTGACGGCGGACGGGCGAAACCCCTGTGACGAACAACCGGGTGCCCCACGGCCCCCAGGAGTTCTCCGCGGCGTAACCTTGGCGGCCGAGGGACAGCCGCTCCTGCCGCTCCCCGCGACATCGCGGAGCTGTCCGTACCGGGGAGTTTCGGGTGTTCGAGAGCATGGGGCCGCTGACAGCCGGCCCGTGGATCTACGCGGTCGTGGCGGCCTCCGTGCTGCTGGACGTCTTCCTGCCGCTGCTGCCCAGCGGTGTCCTGGTGATCGCCGCGGCCACCGCCGCCGCGGCCGGGACCGGGGCCGCAGGGCAGATGAACACGGTGCCCGACATCGTCGCCCTCATCGCCATCGCCGCCACCGCCTCGGTCCTCGGCGACCTCGCCGCCTTCCGGCTGGCACGGCGTGGCGGCGTCCGCCTGGACCGCGCCCTCGCCCGCTCGCGCCGCCTGCGCGACAGCCAGGAGAGCCTCGGCCGCGCCCTGGCGCGCGGCGGCGGCCTGCTGGTGGTCCTCGCCCGGTTCGCCCCGGCCGGGCGCTCCCTGATGTCGCTCGGCGCGGGAGCCACCACCGACCGGCGCACCCGCGACTTCCTCCCCTGGTCCGCCGCGGCCGGCGTCGCCTGGGCCTGTTACAGCGTGGGCCTCGGCTACTTCGGCGGCCACTGGCTGGGCGCCAACTGGCTCGCCACCGGCGTCTCCGTCCTCGCCCTCTTCGCCGCCGGAGCGGGCGCCGCCTACCTGATACGCCGCCCCACGCCGGCCCGCTGAGACGTTTCCCCGAGGACCCCGCGGCGCGGGCGCTCGCGCGCGACACTGGAACCATGTGCCGCAGCATCAAGACCCTCCGCCCGCCCGCGCTCCCCGAGGAGGCGACCGAGGACGAGATCCGCGCAGCCGCCCTCCAGTACGTCCGCAAGGTCTCCGGTTTCCGGGCTCCGGCCGCGCACAACCAGGAGGTGTTCGACAGGGCCGTCGAGGCCGTCACCGACGCCACCCGCGCACTCCTCGCGGACCTGGAGGTACGGGGACCGGGGTCGTCCGCCCGCACCAGGGCGTAGCGCGCCGGCCCCGCAGGCCGCCCGGCGCGAACGTCCGGGATGTCCCGTCGGGCCGGCTCGCCCTACGGGAAAGGCCCGGCCCCTCCGGTGTCACACCGGGGAGCCGGGCCTTCTCGTTGCCTCGGGCTGGTGGGCGCGGACGGTTTCGAACCGCCGACATCTGCCTTGTAAGGGCAGCGCTCTACCCCTGAGCTACGCGCCCGGGACGAATCGACAGCCTACCCTGCCACCGCCGCCGCCCCGCAAACCCCTTCCGGCGGCGCCGGGGGGCCACCACCGACCGCGTACGGGGGTTGTCCCCACCTCGCGCGGGTGGCCCGCCGCAGCCCGGTCCGGTGGTCCGCCGGATGTCGGGGCGGACCGCCGCTTCCTAGGGTTCTGAACCATGAGGAAGCCCGGCCTTACCGGGTTCCGGGCAGCTCCGGGCGCGGACCGCCGGCGCCTGCCGAGACGCCGGTCCGACCTGGAGGAATGGCTCATGAGCGTACGGACGACGTCCCGGACCCGGCGGCTGGCGGCGATGGGCGCGGGTGCGGCGGCGCTCGCGCTGCTCACCACGGGCTGCGCCCAGGACGCCTCGGCCGACGGGGGTGCGGAGCCGGAGCACAAGAGCTTCGCCCTGGCCGGGCGCGCCCTCACCGTCGACTCCGACGACTCACGGATCGAGCTGGTGCCGGGGGACGGCGAGGAGGTGCGGGTGACCCGGTGGTTCAGCGGGCGGGCCCTGCTGGGGTCGACGCCCCGCGCCGAGTGGACGGTGGAGGGGGACGCGCTGAAGCTGCGCGTCCGCTGCGGGGGCCTTGTGGCGCACTGCGACGCCAAGCACCGGATCGAGGTGCCCGCCGACACCTCCGTGACCCTGCGGACCCAGGACGGCACGGTGACCGCGAAGGGCTTCAGCGCGCCGCTCACCCTGCACGGTTCCGACGCCTCCCTGACCGTCGAGGAGGTCTCCGGCCCGCTCGACCTGCGCACCACCGACGGCGCGATCACCACCCGCTCCGTCTCCTCCACGCGGGTGCGGGCGCGGACCGAGGACGGCTCGCTGGTGCTCGGGCTGGTGGAGGCGCCCGACCGGATCGACGCCGCCAGCAAGGACGGCCCGGTGACCGTGGAACTGCCGGAGGCCGCCTACGACGTGCGCACGGCGGTCCAGGACGGTCAGACCAACGTCTCCGTGCTGGAGGACCCGGCCAGTTCCCGGGTGGTCTCCGTCACCGCCCAGGACGGCAACATCACCGTGCGGCCGTCGGGCTGACCCCGCCGGAGCCGGCCGTTCCGGGCGCGCGGGCGCAGGCCCGGGCGCGGAGCGGAGAACCGGCGGCCCCGTGCGCGAACTTTCCGGCCCCTGTGTTCGTCATTAACCGGTGGGAGAATGATGCCGGGCAGGGCGGAACCAGCACGGGAGAGGGATGACGGCGACACCTTCGCAGCCGGACACACCGACACGCGGCCGGACCCCTTCGGGGGACGGGGCCCGCCGGGGCTCCGCGCTGCGGGACGCCCTCACCCTGGCACTGCTCCCCCTTCCCCTGCTGCTGACGGCGGTGCCCGCCGCGTTCACCGGCGGAGGGACCCGGCGCTGGTTCGGCGGGCGCGGCGAGAGCCAGCGGGCCGACGCCCAGGCGGCCAAGGACGCGGCGGCCGCCGCCTTCTACGAGCTGGACACGGCCCAGCGCGATCTCCGGATCTCCATAGAGACCATCGGCGCGGTCGACCCCTCGCCCGCCGCCCGCCGGGCCCAGGAGGAGTTCGTCGCGTTGGGGCAGCGCATCGACGAGGTCAGCCACTTCTACATCGAGGCGGTCGACGCCCACGACCTGGACCGCGACGACCTGGAGGCGTCCGTCGCCACCCAGGCCAGGACGCAGCTGACCCGCGCCAAGGACGACCTGGTCCGGGTGCGCCAGGAGCTGGACCGGTTCCAGCGAGGCCTGGCCCCCCTGCTCGACCAGGCCGAGACGCAGCTGGCACGGCTCGCCCCCGCCGTCGAGCGGGCCCGTCAGGCGCTGCTCGCCGCCAGCCAGGCGCTGGACGCCACCCGCGAGGCGGGGCTGCGCGCCGACGACCTGGCGGCGCGGCTGGCCGCCCTCGGCCCCGAGCTGACCAAGCTGAACCAGGGCGCGGGCCGGCACGGCGTCCAGGAGACCCTGCACCGCGCCGACCAGGTGCTGCGGGAGGCGGAGGCCGTCCGCGCCGAGGCTGAGCGGCTCCCGGAGCGAGCGGCCGAGATCGACCGGCGGCTGGTGAGCCTCAGGACCAGGGCACAAGCGCTGACCACCCGGGCGAGCCAGGTCGAGCCGGTCCTCAGCGAGCTGCGGCGCCGCTTCTCGGCCGCCTGCTGGCAGGACCTCCAGCCGGTCCCCCGGCAGGCGGCGGAGAGCGTCCGGCAGGCCGAGGCGAAGCTCCGGGAGGCCCGCACGGCCCGCGAGGAGCAGCGCTGGCCGGACGCGACCTCCCTGCTGTCGACGGTGCGCGCGCTGCTGAACTCCACCGACGAGGCCGTCTCGGCCGCAGGCGACCGCCTCCGCCGGCTCAACGAGGTGGCGAAGGACCCGCAGCAGGAGGTGGACCGGACCCGGTTCGCCATCCGGGACGCGCAGCGCCTGGCGATGGCCGGCCGCAACACCCCGGACCCGCGCCACGCAGGCCCGCTCGACGCCTCCGTGGCCCGCCTGGAACAGGCACTGGCGGGCCTGGCGGGCCGCCACCCGGACTACTGGCACTTCCTCACGGAAACCGAGGCGGTGCGGACCACCGTGGCCGAGGTCGTCTCCCGGATACGCGAGGAACGCGGCGGGGGCTGACCTGCGCCGGGTTCCCCGGAACGGGGCGGGATCAGCACCCCGCCGGCGCCGGCCGTGCGGCTAGCCTGTGTGCATGCCTCGTTACGAATACCGCTGCCGCAGTTGCGGTGACACCTTCGAGCTCAGCCGGCCGATGGCCGAGTCCTCCGACCCGGCGTCCTGCCCGGCGGGTCACCCCGACACCGTGAAGCTGCTGTCGACCGTCGCGGTGGGCGGTTCGGCGGCCTCCGCCGGCCAAGGGGGCCCCGCCCCGGCTCCCTCGGGCGGCGGTGGCGGCTGCTGCGGCGGGGGGTGCTGCGGCTGAGCGCCGTGACACCGCGCCGCCCGCCGCACCGGCCGGGCGGCGGGCACCGTACGCGAGGGCGCGCCCTTCCAGGCGGCGCGACGGCTCGACACACCGGCGCCCGAAGCGAAAACCCCTCGTACGGGGCATGCCGGAGTGATCGGACGGCGCCCGGCGGGCTTCAGGAACTCTTCAGCTTCGGCGCTCTAGCGTGGCCGCCATGAGCGACAGCAGCGCACCTCAGTGGATCACCGGCCTGATGGAGAGCCTCGGCGCGCCGGGAGCGGGCATCGCCATCGCGCTGGAGAACCTCTTCCCGCCGATCCCCTCCGAGGTCATCCTGCCGCTGGCCGGATTCACGGCGGCCACCGGCCAGATGAACCTGGTCGCGGTGCTGATCTGGACGACGGTCGGTTCGGTCGTCGGTGCGCTGGCGCTCTACTGGGTGGGCGCGCTGCTCGGCCGGGACCGGACGGTGGCCATCGCCGCCAAGATCCCGCTGCTGAAGGTCGCCGACATCGAGAAGACCGAGGCATGGTTCAACAAGCACGGGACGAAGGCGGTGTTCTTCGGCCGGATGCTGCCGATCTTCCGCAGCCTCATCTCCGTCCCGGCCGGCATCGAACGGATGCCGCTGCCGATCTTCCTGGGGCTCACCACGCTCGGCAGCGCCATCTGGAACACCCTCTTCGTCATGGCCGGCTACCTGCTCGGTGACAACTGGGAGTCGGTCACCGAGTACGTCTCGGTGTACTCGAAGGTGGTGCTGGCGGTGGCGGCCGTGGCCGTCCTGATCTTCCTCGGCGTACGGATCTTCCGTCCGGGCGGGGGCCAGCGGCGCGGCTGATCCTCCCTACGAGGCTGACGGGCGTCTGCTCCGGGAACCCCCGGGGCGGGCGCCCTCTCTGCTGTTGGGCCCACGGGCCACGGAGAAGAGGAGCGTGTCAGGTGCACACCTCGGGGGCCGGATCTGGCAGGTCGCGTCGGGGCGGCTCGCCGCTCTTGGCGGCGGCCCTCACCGCCACCGCTGCCTGCACCGCGGGAGACCGCGACGCCGATCCCGGCCCCACGACGGCGCCTGCGGCCCGTACCCATCTGCTCTCCGCCCTGGACACGATGGAGCGGCACGCCCTGGTCCGGGACGAGGTGGACTGGCCGAAGCTCCGCCGGGACGCCCTCGGACGCGCCGAGGGGGCCTCGGGACCCGCCGACACGCACGAGGCGATCGAGCGGGCGCTCCGGGACCTCAGCGACGGCCACAGCGCCTTCCTCGCCGCCGAGGAGGCCGCGCGGGCCGAGAACGAGGCACCCGACGACCATGTACTCCCCAGGTCCAACGGCTCCCCAAGGGCCTCGGCCACCTCACGCTGCCCCCGATCCGCTCGGCCACCGCGGCCAGGCCCTACCTCCATGCGGCCCGCGCCGCCGTCCGCGAGGTGGACCGCGCGGGCGCCTGCGGCTGGGTCGTGGACCTGCGGGCCAACACCGGTGGCGACATGTGGACGCCGCTCGCCTCCGCCGGCCCCCTTCTCGGCGACGGCGAGGTGGGCGCCTTCGGCGAGGCGGACGGCACACGGACTCCGTGGACGACCGAGAACGGCACGCCCCGCCGGTACGCGGACCGGTGGGGCCCCGGCGAGCCGCTGGCCCACCCGATGCCGCCGGTGGCGGTGCTCACCGGCCCGCGCACCGCGAGCGCCGGCGAGGCGGTGGCGATCGCCTTCCGGGGACTCCCCGACACCCGGACCTTCGGGGAACCGACCTTCGGCGTCCCCACCGCCAACGCCCCCTACCCCCTGCCCGACGGCGCCCTGGTCGTCCTGACCACGGCCGCGAGGCCGACCGCACGGGCCGGGTCCACCACGGCCCGCTCCGCCCCGACGTGGAGGTGGCGTGGGTCAGGGGCAGCGACCGGGTGCTGACGGCGGCCGCCGCCTGGCTCGCGGCCCACGACCGCTGCCGGACCTCCTGACCGTCGGCGGCGGGTACGGCTGCCCCGTCCCGCGCCTACGGTCCCGTCAGCTGCCGCTGTCGCCCCTCGCCGCCGCCAGGAACCGGCGAAGGATCTCCTCGCCCGCCACGACGCCCCGCTCGGGCAGCACCGTGAGGCCGGGGGCCGTCCAGCCCTCCTCGGCCAGTTCCCCGTGGCCGGGGCGCCAGGCGCGGTCGGCGGCGAGCAGCAGGTCGGCGTCGAGCAGGGAGTCCCCGGCGGCGAGGGTGGTGTCCGCCCCGGCGCGGCGGGCCACCTCGCGCATGGCCGCGCTCTTGGTCAGCGGGCGCGGGACGGCGTAGACCTTGCGTCCCTGGAGGGAGACGGTCCAGCCGCGTTCCCCGGCCCAGGCGGCGGTGGACTTCAGCCAGCTCGCGGGGAGTTCGGCCCGGTCGACGACGAGGTAGGCGAAGAGGTCCTCGGCGACGCGCTCCTTGAGCAGCCAGGCGGGGTCCGCCGTCGCCCGCAGATGGTCGCTGACCTCGGCGAGCGGTGCGCACTCGGCGTCGAGGCGGCTGCGGACCGAACGGTTCCAGTCCTCGTCCGCGACTCCGTCGACCAGCAGGTGCCCGCCGTTGGCGCAGATCGCGTAGCCGGGAGTGGGCACGGGCAGCCGGATGCGGCGGTACTGCTCCCTGGTCCGGGTGGTGGTGGGGACGAAGAGCGTCTCGCGGGCCAGCTCGGCGAGGAGCCCGGCGGCGGTCTCCGTCAGGTAGGAGAGAGGGCGGCTCTCGTAGACCTCGACGCAGAGCAGGCGGGGCGCCTCGGCGTCGGGCACGGTCAGCCCGAGCGCGGCGGCCGAGTAGATGAGGGTGCGGTCGAGGTCGCTGGCGACGAGGGTGGTCACGCGCTGCCCACCGCCTTGCCGTCGGCACCGGTCGCGCCCCGGGTGTAGCGGGGGTGGATGAGCCCGACGCAGGTGTACGGGAGGTTGTCGCGCTCCTCCACCGGCACGCCCCGCTGCTCCGCGAGGAGCCGTATGTGGGCGAGGTCGGCGCCGGCGCCCCGGCGGGCCAGGATCTTCCAGGGGACGCGCCGCAGCAGGACCCGGGTGGTCTCGCCGACACCGGGCTTGACCAGGTTGACGTCGTGGATGCCCTGTTCCTCGCTGATCCGCTCGACCGCCGCCCAGCCTTCCCAGGTGGGGGCGCGGTCGGCCGAGGCCGCCTCCTTGACCTGCTGGTCCACGGCGTCGGCGACCTCGTCGAAACGGGCCTCGACGGCCGCGACGAAATCCCGCGAGACGTCGGAGCCGGACAGCTCGCGGTAGAACTTGGCGCCGTGGTAGTCGTGCGGGCCGACCAGGTCGTCGCGGAGCACGGTGCGGGATATCAGTCCCGAGACGGTGGAGTTGAGGCAGGCCGAGGGGATCAGGAAGTCCTCGCGGGTGCCGTAGGTGCGCACGCAGGAGCCGGGGTCGGCGAGGACCGCGATCTCCGGGTCGAAGCCGGGGAACTCCGCGAGGGCGTCGGCCAGTTCGCGGGTGATGGCGCCCTTGCCGGTCCAGCCGTCCACGAAGACCACGTCCGCCGGGTCGTGGTGCGCGGCCAGCCAGCGCAGGGCGTTGGCGTCGATGCCCCGGCCGCGCACGATGGAGACCGCGTAGTGCGGCAGCTCCGTGCCGTGCCGGTGCCGGGCCCAGCGCCGCATGAGGACACCCACCGGGGTACCGGCCCGCGCCAGCGACACCAGTACGGGCCGCGGCGAGCGCTCGGCGAGGACCAGCTCGGTCACGGTGCCGACCGCCCGCGCGATCCGCGCGGCCGACCCGGCGAGGGCGTCCCGGTACAGCTCCTGGTACTCCTCGGTCGGCTGGTACTCGACCGGCAGGGACTCGGCGTAGTGGGCCCCGCCACGCTGGACGGCCTCCTCACGCTCCTCCACGGGAGCCTCCAGCCGCACGGCGGAGAGGTCCTGGAGCAGCCAGCCGACGTCGTCGGGCTCGTACGAGGAGAAGTCGGGGCCACGCAGGGGCGCGGGCAGCACAGGGGGCTCCTGCCGGTCGGGGGTGCGGGGTGCGGGGGTGTGGGCGGGGACGACGGCGAGGGCCACCCGGGGCGCGGCGGTGGCGAGCTGGGCGAGGAGCCCGCCCGGGGCGTGCAGGGCCGGGGTGTCGGCGGCGCTGTCGACGACGGCGAGGACGGTGTCGAAGCCGCCGCCCGCGACGTTGTAGGCGTACCGCTCGCCGGGCCCGTCGGCCGGGTCGTCGTGGGCGGGGAAGGCGAGGCGGGTGCGGATGGCGTAGCCGGGGTCGTCCACGGCGAGCACCGGTGAGCGGGTGGTGGTGGAGAACCGCACGTCGAGCCCGGCTTCCTCCAGGGCCCCGGCGAGGACCAGCGGGGCGTACATCAGCTCTTCGAAGCCGAGTACGAGGACGCGTCCGGCCCGCTCGGGGCCGCCGAGCCCGTCGACGATCCGGGCGGCCATCGCGGGCAGGGCCTGCCGGAGGCGGTCCCGGTGGTCCGGGGTGAAGCCGTGGCGGCCGCCGTCGGGCAGGCCGGCGGGCCAGCCCAGTTGCAGGCGGACGGGTGCGACGGCCGGCGCGCAGGGCACGAGGGGATCGGCGGTGCGGCCGTCCTGCTCCTCGACCAGCCGCAGGCCGCGGGCGAGGACGTCGTCCGGAAGGCGGACCGTACCCCTTGCGTGGGCAACCACGTCGATGCGGGCGCCGGTCTCCTCGGCGAAGGCGGCGAGCCGGTCGGCGTCGCCGGGGGCCCGCATGTCGACCAGGGCGACGATCACGTAGTGGGTGCGGGGGTGGCGGGCGTGCAGGTCGCGCAGGGTGTTGAGGACGGTGTTGCCGGTGGAGAACTCGTCGTCCACCAGGACCAGCGGCCCCCGGCCCGCCTCCCCGCCCCGGTCGAAGAAGGCGGGGTCCTCGGGGAGCAGCAGGTGGGAGGTGGCGTGCGAGTGCGACTCCTCGAAACCGCCGGCGCTGGGCACCGAGGCGACGGGCCGCCGCGTCGAGTGCAGGTAGGGGGCGGACTCCAGGCCGTCGGCGACGGCGTGGCCGAGTGCGGTCGCCGTCTCCGCGTAGCCGAGGACGACTGCGCGGGCGGCCTCCTCGGGGCCGAGAAGCGCGCGGACGCGCCGGCCGAGCGTGACGCCGTGGCCGTGGACGACCGAGGGCAGCTGCGGGACGTGTTTGCCGAGGACGCCGGAGACGAGCAGGTGCGCCCGCTTGGGGTTGCGGCGCAGCGCAAGGCCCAGCAGGCCGCGCAGCTCGTCGTCGCCGGCCAGCTCTATGCCGAGCCGGTCGGAGACCCAGGTTCCGGTCCACACCACGTCGTTCGTCTCTTCTCTCTTCTCAGGGCGCGCCGGGGGCGCGTACTCCAGGGTGCGCCTGTCGGGCGCCTTGTTCCTCTTGCGCGGTGGTGACGGCCGCCGAGCGCGGGGGCCGGTCAGACGGCGAGCCCCTCGCCCAGCAGCTCCACGAAGCCGACGTCCTCCGCCGCGACCCCGAAGGCCTCGGCGCGCAGCAGGGTGCGCTCGGCCCAGGCCCGGTGCGGCTTCACCTCGTTCATCTTGTTGGTGTACGCGGAACGCATCACTCCGCCGCCGTCCCGTTCGGGCCGCAGGATGTCCTTGGCGTCGCTGTACTCCTCGTGGCTGACCACGGAGAGTGCGTGCACGGGCAGGACGTGGGACGGATGGATGCAGGTCTTGCCGAGCAGGCCGTTGGCCCGGTCCAGCTCGATCTCACGGAGCAGGCCGTCCATGTCGTGCTCGATGAGCGAGGCGCGCAGCTCCTCGGCGCGGCCCAGGAAGGGGCTGCGCCGCAGCTGCGGCTTGAACATGCGCTCCTGGACGCGGAAGTACTCCCAGACCGGCCCGGTGACGGTGAAGCCGGTGCCGTCGGCCCTGCCCAGGACGTTGACCACGTCGGCGATGACGGAGGCGACGATCTGGACGTCGTAGGCGGTCATGTCGGGCGGGCGGCGCAGTCCGTAGGCGGAGCAGAAGTCGGTGACGCCCAGCCGCAGGGCCAGGACCCGGTCGCGGTACTTGTCGACGGTGCCGGCGATCCCGGTGAGCGTGGCGGTGCGGGTCTCGACGTGGAGCAGCTCGGGGGACTCCAGGACGGGCATGGCGAAGAGGCGGTGGCCGCTGCGGGCCTCGGCGGTGGCCAGCGCCTCCAGGTAGGGCACGCCGCGCTCCTCGGTGAACTTCGGGAGGACGAAGCCGGAGAGCAGGCGGACGGCGGGGCCGAGGCGGCGCACCAGGTCGGGGATCTGCTCGGGGTCACGGACCCGGATGAAGAGGAGCGGGGGCTCGGCCTCGCCCGCCTCGGCACGGGCGGCGAGGTCGGCGAACTGGGCCACGAGGTTGGCCTCGGCGCCGGGGACGTCGGCGTCGGCGATCGAGTCCTCCAGGCAGAGGACCATCGAGACGACGCCGCGGGCGGCCTGCTTGTGGACGTCGTCGGCGAGAGTGGGGCGCGTGGCGGGGCTGTACAGCGTCGCCCCCAGGGCGGTGGCCAGGATGGGGGCCGGCGACTCGGCCGTGAAGACGGCGGGCTCCCGGTGGAAGAGGCGCCGCCGCGCTTCAGGGGCAAGATGCCCGAAATGACGCATGTAAATCCCCCGTAGTGCCTGGGTGGCCGCGAATATGTGGCCGGTAATAGTACGTAGGAGCGCATATCCAGGGTTCCCGTCCGCCATGAATTTCTGGTAACCCGGGCGCGTCGCCGCAGTGCTCCCGCCAAGCCCGACCGGCCCCCGCATTGTCCGCCGTACCTCGCAACAGGCAGGATGACCGCATGACGCACGCCATGCTGAAGGGGTCCAACGTCCCGCTCGACGCGACAGCCGTCCGCGCCGTTCTGTGCTGGACGGCCGCCCCGGACGTGCCGGACGTGGACGCGTCGGCCCTGCTGCTCGCCGACGACGACCGGGTGCGCTCCGACGAGGACTTCGTCTTCTACAACCAGCCCCGGCACCCTTCCGGCGCGGTGTGGCGACTGGGCAAGCGACGCCTGCCCGAGGGGCTGACCGACACCATCCAGGCCGACCTCGCGGGCCTGGAACCGCAGGTCCGGCGCATACTCCTGGTCGCCTCCACCGACGAGCTGCCCTTCGAGCGCGTCCCCTCCCTGCGCATCGACCTCTACGACACCTCCGGCGCCGACGCGACCGGCGCCACCGAGAGCGCTCCCGTCGCCACCTTCGAGGTGCAGCCCGAGACGGGCGCCGAGACCGCGCTGATCTGCGGCGAGCTGTACCGCCGGGGCGAGGGCTGGAAGTTCCGGGCACTCGGCGAGGGGTACTCCAACGGGCTCGTCGGACTCGCCACCGACTTCGGCATCTCCGTCGACGACTCGGAAGAGCCCGGGGCCGCCGACCCGGCGGAGCCCGCCGAGCTTCCGGACGCCCCGGAGTTCCCGGCCGCCCCCGAGGCCTCCGCCCCTCCCGCCTCGCAGCCGCTGCCGCCCACCACGGCCGGGCCGCAGCCCCCGGCGCAGCCGGACATGCCCCCGCCGCCGAACTTCCCGCCCCCGGCTCCGGACCCGGACGCGACCCGGGCACCGCTGCCCCCGCAGGCGCCTGCCGCGCAGCCCGCCTACGGCTACCCGCAGCCCGCGGCCGCCGGGTACGGCTACCCGCACCCCGGACCGCCGCCCGCGCACCCTTCGCAGACCCCGCCGCCGCACCAGCCCGCCTACGGCTACCCGCAGGCGGTCGGCGGCCCCGCCGGGTCGTTCCGGCTGCCTCCGCAGGGACCGCAGTTCATCAGCGGCTGACGCCCGGGCCAGGTCCGTGATCACCGGTCACGGGCGGCCCGGGGCAGTGGGGCTCCGCAGACCCGTCAGCGGGTGCCGGTGCTCTTGTATCCGCGGCCCCACTGGAGCCCCCAGCCGTACAGCCGGTCGATCTCGGACTGGAACCCGTAGACGTACTTGACCTCGCGGCGCACCATCAGTTCGCCCTTGTGGTTGTCGAGCGAGAAGACCGCGCACGACCTGGCCTGCGGGGCCCGCTCCTCCAGCTCGATCTCGATGCGCGGGCCGGTGGCCGGGTAGAGGGTGACGACGGCCTGGGTGCGGTCGAAGGCCGGGGTCTTGTCGTAGATGTAGACGAAGACGAGGAGCCGCTTGATCTCCTCGCGCTGGTCGAGATTGACGTAGAGCGTCTCGCCCGAGCCCGAGCCGAACCGGTCGTCCCCGCTGAGCTTCACGAAGGGCGCGGTGTTGAGGTCACCGAAGAGCTCGCCGAGCGGCTGGACGACGCCCTTGTTGCCGTCGGCCATCTCGTAGAGGCAGCCCATGTCGAGGTCGACGTTGACCACGCCCTGGGTGTGGGCCTGCACGACCTCCGGCTGAAACGCCTTGAGGGGGTGGCGCAGCAGGGCCCGCGAGGACGTGGTGGACCGCTTGCCGAAGTCGGCCGGCCGCATCTGCCAGGAGAGGTTGACGCGGAGGTTGCCGGTGGCGGCCCCCTGCTTGACCAGGGAGACCTGCGGCTGGCGCTTGGTCAGGCGTATCGAGTTGCTGCCGACGCTTCCCGAGTCGAACTGCGCCGCCGCGTTACGACCACCCAGCAGACCGTCCCAGAAGGACATGCCACCCCCAGACCTTCGGTTTTCTCGTCCCGCCCATGCCAGCGGGGCGGCGCCGAGGTCGTCTCGACAACCGCCCCGCTGGGAGCGTTCCTCAGTTCGGGCCCGGTCACACCCGCGGCCCGGCCCGGAGTCAGACTCCGGAGGGAATTCCGGCCTTGTCCTTGGAATCCTCGCCGCCCTCGGCGGCCAGCCGCTTGTTACGCCGCACCGACGACCAGAACGAGAGGCCGATCAGCACCACGCCGATGAGGCCCGTGATCATCTCGCTGATCTGGAAGCGGATGGTGACGAGCAGGATCACCGCGAGGGCACCGATCGCGTAGTGGGCTCCGTGCTCCAGGTACACGTAGTCGTCGAGGGTGCCTTGGCGGACCAGGTACACCGTGAGCGAACGCACGTACATGGCACCGATACCGAGGCCGAGCGCCATCAGCACGATGTCGTTGGTGATCGCGAAGGCACCGATCACGCCGTCGAACGAGAAGGAGGCGTCGAGCACTTCCAGGTAGAGGAACATGAAGAAGGCCGCCTTGCCGGCCAGCTTCACCGCCGAGACGGGCTTCCCCTGCCGCTTGGCCTCTTCCTCGGCCTCGTGCTCGCGTTCCTCGCCCTCTTCGAGTTTGTCCTCGAAGAAGCTGGAGAGACCGCCGACGATCAGATACGTGATGAGACCGGCGATGCCTGCCAGCAAGACGGTCTCCGCCTTGTTGGCATAGGTCCCGCCGTGCTGGTGCGCCTGGCTCGCGAAGGTCATCGCCGAGAAGAGCAGGACGATCAGCGCGATGCAGACCGAGAGCATGTCGACGCGGCCGAGCTTGGCCAGCGGACGCTCGATCCAGGCGAGCCACTTGATCTCCCGGTCCTCGAAGAGGAAGTTGAGGAAGATCATCAACAGGAACATGCCACCGAAGGCGGCGATCGACGGATGCGCGTCGGTGACGAGCTCCTGGTAGCGGTCCTTGTCGGTCATCGCCAGGTCGACGGCCTCGATCGGGCCGATCTTGGCACTGATGGCGACGATCACGACCGGGAAGACCAGCCGCATACCGAAGACGGCGATCAGGATGCCGATGGTGAGGAAGATCTTCTGCCAGAAGGCATTCATCTTCTTCAGGATTCCGGCGTTGACCACCGCGTTGTCGAACGACAGCGAGATCTCGAGGATGGACAGGATCGCCACGACCCCGAAGCCCGCCCACCCCCCGTAGAGCACGGCTGCGACGAGTCCGAGCGCGGTGACCGCGAAGGACCAGCCGAAGGTTTTCAGAACCACTGGACACCCAATCCCTGTATGTACTACGAGGCTCCCCCGTCCGTACCCGGCTTTAGGAGACGCTGACCCCGAAGTCTAGAGCGATGCCCCTCAGGCCGGACGCGTACCCCTGTCCCACCGCCCGGAACTTCCACTCGCCGCCGTACCGGTACAGCTCGCCGAAGATCATCGCCGTCTCCGTGGAAGCGTCCTCGCTGAGGTCGTAGCGGGCGAGCTCCTGTCCGTCGGCCTGGTTGACCACGCGGATGAACGCGTTGCTCACCTGCCCGAACGTCTGGCCCCTGACGTCGGCCTCGTGGATCGAGACGGGGAAGACGATCTTCTCGCAGTGGGCGGGCACCTGGGAGAGGTCGACCAGCAGGGACTCGTCGTCGCCGTCACCCTCGCCCGTGAGGTTGTCGCCGGTGTGCTCGACCGAGCCGTCCGGGCTCTTGAGGTTGTTGTAGAAGACGAACCACTCGTCGCCCATCACCCGGCCCGAGGTGCAGAGCAGCGCGCTCGCGTCGAGGTCGAACGGGGCGCCGGTGGTGGAGCGGGCATCCCAGCCGAGGCCGACAAGGACCTGTGTGAGGTTCGGCGCGGCCTTGGAGAGGGAGACATTTCCCCCTTTGGCGAGCGTGACACCCATGATCGCTTTCCTCCCCGATGTGACAGCGTGCGCATTCTTGACGAGATCCGGCGCCGCACGAAACGTGCGGCGCCGGACGGGAACAGCCTCGGAGACTGCTCGGATCAGACGTTGACGCCGAAGTCCTGCGCGATGCCGCGCAGGCCCGAGGCGTACCCCTGGCCGATGGCGCGGAACTTCCACTCGGCGCCGTTGCGGTAGAGCTCGCCGAAGACCATGGCGGTCTCCGTGGAGGCGTCCTCGGAGAGGTCGTAGCGGGCGATCTCCTGGTCGTTGGCCTGGTTGACCACGCGGATGAACGCGTTGCGCACCTGGCCGAAGGACTGCTGGCGGTTCTCCGCGTCGTAGATGGAGACCGGGAACACGATCTTGGTGACCTCGGCCGGGACACCGGCCAGGTTCACCTTGATCTGCTCGTCGTCGCCCTCGCCCTCACCGGTGATGTTGTCGCCGGTGTGCTCGACCGAGCCGTCGGGGCTCTTGAGGTTGTTGAAGAACACGAAGCCCTGGTCGCTGGTGACCTTGCCGTCGGCGTTCGTCAGGATGGCGCTGGCGTCGAGGTCGAAGTCGGTACCCGTGGTGGTACGGACGTCCCACCCCAGACCGATGGTGACCGCGGTCAGGCCAGGCGCCTCCTTGGTCAGCGAGACATTGCCGCCCTTGCTGAGGCTGACTCCCACGAGTCCTCCCATTCGCGTGTCGAGGGGGTGGTGGCACGGTGCGGTGGTGCCGCGGGCGCCCTCGCCCCTGTCGTCGTTCAGTGCTGTCGGATGAACGTCTGGATACTAGTGACGGGTTCCCGCCCGCACCGGCCGTTACCCCTGATCGGTCAGAGCGTGTCCAGCGCCTTCACGTACTCGTTCAGGTCGCGGGCGTCGGGGAGACCGTTGACGACGGTCCAGCGCACGACGCCCTCCTTGTCGATGATGAAGGTGCCGCGGACGGCGCAGCCCTTCGCCTCGTCGAAGACCTCGTAGGCGCGCGAGGCCTCGCCGTGCGGCCAGAAGTCCGACAGAAGGGGGTACTCGAGCCCCTCCTGCTCCGCGAAGACCCGCAGCGCGAACGGCGAGTCGTTGGAGACGGCGAGCAGCCGGGTGTCGTCGTTGACGAACTTCGGCAGCTCCTCGCGCAGCGCGCAGAGCTCACCCGTGCACACGCCGGTGAAGGCGAACGGGTAGAAGAGGAGCACCACGTTCTTCTCGCCGCGGAAGTCCGAGAGCCGCACGGTCTGGCCGTGCTGGTCCTTCAGCTCGAAGTCCGGGGCCTTGGTGCCAACCTCGATCGCCATGGGTACGCATCCCTTCACTGGGCCGGTGAGCGGTCTCCCTCCAGGCCGGACACGGCCGGAGGAAGGTGAGCCCACCCTACGCAGGCCCCCTTCACCCGGAACGCGCCAGGCCCCCTCGGTCACGGCCGAGGGGGCCTGGCGGACGGCACAGCCGCGCCGGGACGCCGGTGGGGGGTGGTCCGCCACCCACGTCGCGACGGACGCGGTTCAGCGCTTGGACTTGGCGCCCTTGGGCGTGACCAGGCGGCTGCCGGTCCAGTCCTTGCCGGCGTTGATGCTCTTGGTCTGGGCGAGGCCCGCCGTCTGGGCGGCCTCGTTGATCTCGCTCGGCTCGATGTAGCCGTCCCTGCCCGTCTTCGGGGTCAGCAGCCACACGGGCTGGCCGTCCTCGACGAGCTGCGAGGCGTCGACCAGTGCGTCGGTCAGATCGCCGTCGTCCTCGCGGAACCAGAGCATGACGGAGTCGGCCACATCGTCGTACTCCTCGTCGGCGAGTTCGCCGCCGATGAGGGCTTCGATGGCCTCACGGAGCTCCTGATCGACATCGTCGTCGTAGCCGATCTCCTGGACCACCTGCTCGGGCTGGAAACCCAGCCTTGCGGCAGGGTTGGTCCGCTCCTCCGCGTGGTCCGCGGTCGCGCTCACGGTGTGCCTCCTGATCATGTTTCGGGAAATGCTGCTGCCACGCGCGGGCGCGAAGCATTGGCCGTAGTCCACACGGGCGCGACGGATCGCGCAAGTACCCGGCCGTCGAGACCGCCGAAACGGTGACGTTCCATCCCGTCCCGACGCATCCGACACCACGAGTTTACGCAGGTCCGCGCCGCCGGTCACGGTCGAGCGCGCGGATCGGCCTCCCCGGCGGTCCCAGCGGGGCCCCCGGCCCGAACGGTCATGCGATATCCGCCGAGGCCCCGGGCGTATCGTTGCGATTCGGGTCGGCTCACACCGACCCGCTCTCGGGGCGCCGTCGGCCGGGCGCCCCCGGTTGGTGGTTACCACCGGGTAGAGATGACGGAACCGCCCCACCGATGGACCATGGGGAGCGGCCCGACCTCCCTGACGTGCACGACCGAACAGCGAAGGAACAGCGTGGCTTCCGGACCCGATCGCAACCCGATCATCATTGGCGGCCTGCCCAGCCAGGTCCCGGACTTCGATCCCGAAGAGACCCAGGAATGGCTGGACTCCCTCGACGCCGCCGTCGACGAGCGCGGCCGGCAGCGGGCGCGCTATCTCATGCTCCGCCTGATCGAGCGAGCCCGCGAGAAGCGGGTCGCCGTCCCGGAGATGCGCAGCACGGACTACGTCAACACGATCGCGACCAAGGACGAGCCCTTCTTCCCCGGCAACGAGGAGGTCGAGCGGAAGATCCTCAACGCGACCCGGTGGAACGCCGCGGCGATGGTCTCCCGCGCGCAGCGCCCCGGGATCGGCGTCGGCGGGCACATCGCGACCTTCGCCTCCTCGGCCTCGCTGTACGACGTCGGCTTCAACCACTTCTTCCGCGGCAAGGACGGGGGTGACGGCGGCGACCAGATCTTCTTCCAGGGCCATGCCTCCCCCGGCATCTACGCCCGCGCGTTCCTCCTGGACCGCTTCACCGAGGAGCAGCTCGACGGCTTCCGCCAGGAGAAGTCGAAGGCTCCGAACGGCCTCTCCAGCTATCCGCACCCCCGGTCCATGCCGGACTTCTGGGAGTTCCCCACCGTCTCCATGGGCCTCGGCCCGCTGGGCGCGATCTTCCAGGCGCGGATGAACCGCTACATGGAGGCCCGGGGCATCGCCGACACCTCCGCCTCGCACGTGTGGGCGTTCCTCGGCGACGGCGAGATGGACGAGCCGGAGTCGCTCGGCCAGCTCTCGATCGCGGCCCGCGAGGGACTCGACAACCTCACCTTCGTCGTCAACTGCAACCTCCAGCGCCTCGACGGCCCGGTGCGCGGCAACGGCAAGATCATCCAGGAGCTCGAGTCGCAGTTCCGCGGCGCGGGCTGGAACGTGATCAAGCTCGTCTGGGACCGCTCCTGGGACCCACTGCTCGCCCAGGACCGGGACGGCCTGCTGGTCAACAAGTTGAACACCACGCCGGACGGACAGTTCCAGACCTACGCCACCGAGACGGGCTCCTACATCCGCGAGCACTTCTTCGGCAGCGACCAGCGGCTGCGCAGCATGGTCGAGAACATGACCGACGACCAGATCCTGCACCTGGGTCGCGGCGGCCACGACCACCGGAAGATCTATGCGGCGTTCGCCGCGGCCAAGGCCCACAAGGGCCAGCCGACGGTGATCCTGGCGCAGACCGTCAAGGGATGGACCCTCGGGCCCAACTTCGAGGGTCGCAACGCCACCCACCAGATGAAGAAGCTCACCGTCGCCGACCTCAAGGGCTTCCGCGACCGGCTCCACCTGCCGATCCCCGACAAGGAGCTGGAGGACGGCCTGCCGCCGTACTTCCACCCCGGCCCCGCGTCGGAGGAGATCCAGTACATGCACGACCGCCGGAGCGCGCTCGGCGGGTACGTACCGACCCGGGTGGTGCGGGCCAAGCCGCTTCCGCAGCCGGCCGACAAGACCTACGCGAGCGTGAAGAAGGGGTCGGGCCAGCAGGCCATCGCCACGACGATGGCTTTCGTCCGCCTCCTCAAGGACCTCATGCGGGACAAGGAGATCGGCAAGCGGTTCGTGCTGATCGCCCCCGACGAGTACCGGACCTTCGGAATGGACTCGTTCTTCCCGAGCGCCAAGATCTACAACCCGCTGGGGCAGCAGTACGAGTCGGTCGACCGCGAACTGCTCCTGGCCTACAAGGAGTCGCCGACCGGGCAGATGCTGCACGACGGGATCTCCGAGGCCGGCTGCACCGCCTCGCTGATCGCGGCCGGCTCCGCCTACGCCACCCACGGCGAACCGCTGATCCCCGTCTACGTCTTCTACTCGATGTTCGGGTTCCAGCGCACCGGCGACCAGTTCTGGCAGATGGCGGACCAGCTGGCCCGCGGATTCGTGCTCGGCGCCACGGCGGGCCGGACCACCCTCACCGGCGAGGGGCTCCAGCACGCCGACGGCCACTCCCAGCTGCTCGCCTCCACCAACCCGGCGGTCGTCGCCTACGACCCGGCGTTCGGCTACGAGATCGCGCACATCGTCCAGGACGGCCTGCGGCGGATGTACGGGCCCGACAGTGAGGACGTCTTCTTCTACCTCACCGTCTACAACGAGCCGATCCAGCACCCCGCGGAGCCGGAGGACGTCGACGTCGAGGGCATCCTCAAGGGCGTGCACCGGCTGCGGGCCGGCGACTCCGGCGAGGTCCCGGCACAGATCCTCGCCTCGGGCGTGGCCGTGCCGTGGGCCCTGGAGGCCCAGCGGATTCTGGCGGAGGAATGGGGCGTACGGGCCGACGTGTGGTCGGCGACCTCCTGGAACGAGCTGCGCCGCGAGGCGATCGACGTGGAGCGGTACAACCTGCTCCACCCGGACGAGGAGCAGCGCGTCCCGTACGTGACGCAGAAGCTGTCCGGTTCGGAGGGCCCCTTCGTGGCGGTCTCCGACTGGATGCGCGCGGTCCCTGACCAGATCTCCCGCTGGGTGCCCGGGACTTACCAGTCGCTCGGCGCCGACGGGTTCGGCTTCGCCGACACCCGGGGCGCGGCCCGGCGGTTCTTCCACATCGACGCGCAGTCGATCGTGCTGGCCGTGCTGACCGAGCTGGCCCGTGAGGGCAAGGTCGACCGTGCCGCGCCCAAGCAGGCGATGGACCGGTACCAGCTGCTCGATGTGGCAGCCGCGGACCCGGGAGCGGCGGGCGGCGACGCCTGACCCGCGCACCTCGCGGTGCGGCCCGGAGGGCGGTGGAGTGAAGGTCTCCGCCGCCCTCCGGCACAACCGGAACAGGCGGACCGCCTTGGCCGTCAGGCGCCCCAGCCACCCGCGCACCGCTGCGGTCGTGCGGTACGCGACCCCTCGGGCTCCCGTGTGATCCGGGCCTTCCCGGCGGGCCGGGGTCGTACGGCACAAACTCTCACGGGCGCATCGTCGGTGCGGGACGCCCCGGGCGGCGCCGCGTCCGCGGTTCCCCGGCGGCCCGCTTCCGGCCCGCCCAGCCGGGCGTCGCCGTGCCCGGTGAGGCGCGGCCGGCCCGGACCCCGCCGTACCGCGTGCGACCGTGCGTGCCGGGGCGGAACGGGACGTGGGACGCGGAGGTCGCGGGAGGCGGCGCCGCACGGTCAGTTCTCCCAGATCTTGAACGCGCGCACACCGTAGGGGGAGGACGGCTGCCAGGTCCCGCTGCCCGGATGGGTGTCGAACTCGCCCGTCTCGGCGCACTCGGCCGACTGATAGGTGGTGACAGGCCGTCCCAGGCGGTTGGCGAGTGCGTGGGCCACCGCACCGGAGGGAAGGGCGACGCAGCTCTCGATCTCGGTGCCGGAGAGTTCGAACACGTGGCGCTTCCCCGCGAAATCCGCCTTCTGCCAGAGACAGAGCTGTCCGGCGCCGCAGGAGGCGAGACCGCCCTGCCCGGCCGCCTCGGCGGGGATCTCGGCGGGTCCGGCCGGGACAGCCGAGCTCGGGGCGAGGGCCAGGGCGGTGGAGAGCGCGACGACGGCGACGGCCGTCAGCGGGGCCAGATGGCGGTTGGCCGACGCGTGGGCCAGCAGCCCCCGGACGAACCCCTTGGCGCGTCCCTTGTCCGGGCCCGCGGGACTGGAGGCGGCGGGTGCCGCGGCGTGCCGCACGACGCGCGGCTGCAGCGGACGCCGACGCGCGGTGGGGGCCACCACGCGGTCCCGGTGGATTCCGTGTCCCGGGTGGGTCGGGATCGGCTTGGAGTGCTTCGGCTTCGACATGGTGATTCCCCGTTTCTCGGTGTGAGGGGTGCTGGTCGTTGAGCGATTGCGCTGCGGTGAGTCGTGCTGTTCAGGGGCTCGTCGCGGCGCGTGCGGACGCCGTTGCCCAGGGACGGAGGGTGGATGGCCACGGAGTGCTGAGCCCCACAGGCAGGGCCTGCCCGCTTGTGGGGGCGGCGCCATGGCCGGAGGCGTCCATGACGAATGCGCCGCTGTTGCGGCGTGCGCGTCTGTGGCTGGGTCCCGGCTCCACACCGTGGCGGCGGACGAGGCACCGGCCGGCGATCGGGCCGGAGCCCGGATGCGCCGGTGGTGCGGCCGGTGAGTGAACTGTGGACCGGCGAGGGCCTCGGAGGGAAGCTCCGGCGGCCGTCACCAGCCTGATAGGTGAACTTCACGCACAGCCAGCATCGGTAGCGGTTGTTCCGCCTCGGGCGGGGAAGCGCCCGGTTCTGCCGCGCACCGGGCTCAAGAGGCGTTCTCCCACGTCAGACAGGCAGAACCCGCCGCACGGACGGAACCGCAACCCCGTCGGAAGGGCTCTTCAGCTCCACTCCGCCGGTCACACCCTGTCCCCTAACGAGTGACGTAACCATGCCCGGGGCACTGGCCGACGCGGGCCTCGGACTCCCGGCCGGCCAAGGCCATCGGAGTTCGTCGGAGGCTCGACGTGTCCCGTCGGGACGGATCCGGCCCGTTGACGGGATCGATTGACCTACACGTCCGTACACGGAACGTCACCGGCGAAAGCACGTGCACCCGGTTTGCCGTAAAGGCCCGCCCGGTTCAGTGATCTGACCCACGGCTGCCCGAAGCGGCGCCGACGGTCTCCTAGGGTGTCCCGCAGTGACTTCCTTCGACGCATCTCCCCAGTTCAACGTCTGGCGCACACTGCTCGCCCTGGCGATCGTCCTCGTCATGCTGGCGACCTCCGGCTGGACAGCCGCGCGTCACCAGCGGGGCGACACCAACCCGCTGCAGCGCGCGCTGAACGCATGGAGTGACGGCCGCTTCCAGGGCAAGCCGCTGCCGGACGCGGACGCGCCCTCGGCCGAGCTGGCCGGGTTCTTCGCCTCGCTCAGCCGTGCTCAACGGCTCGACCTGGCCGAGCGGTATCCGCTGGCGGTGGGGAACATGAACGGCGCGCCACCGAAGCTGCGCTACCGGGCCAACCGGATCGCGCTCGAGGAGGCGGTCGGCGTGGAACGGGAGCGGACCCGTGACCACCGGCTCTCCACGGAGGGGCGGCAGGAGGCCGACCGCCGGATACACCGCTTCCTCTCCCTGCTGCATCCCAAGCGCCACGTACTCGCCTTCGACCCGACCGGGCGGGGGCGGGTCGCCGAGGTCTTCGGCAATCTCGACCGCGCGGCACGCGTCTCCGTCGTCGTGCCGGGTGTCGACACCGACGTGCTGACGTACGAGCGGACCTACGGGGCGTTCTCGGCCCCCGCCGGCATGGCCAGGTCGCTGTACAAGGCGGAGCGCGCACAGCGCGTGGGCAGCCTGCCGCGCTCCGCGTCCGGGGCTCCGCGGGTGGCGGTGATCGCCTGGGCCGACTACACCTCTCCGGCGGGCATCGGTGTGGACGCCGTCACCGCCAAGCGGGCGGAGGACGGCGCCGTGCGGCTCTCCAACCTGGTCCGGAGCCTGCCCGGGAAGAAGTCGGTCGCTCTGTACTGCCACAGCTACGGATCGGTGGTCTGCGGAGTCTCCGCCCGCGACCTGCCGTCCCGGGTCACGGACATCGCGGTCGCCGGAAGCCCCGGGATGCGGGCCGCCAACGCCGCCCAGCTGGGCACGGAGGCCCGGATCTGGGCGATGCGCGACCAGGACGACTGGATTGGCGAAATCCCCAACCTCGCACTCGCCGGAGTGGGGCACGGCACCGACCCCGTGTCGGCCGAGTTCGGTGCGCGCGTGCTCTCCGCCGACGGGGCCGCGGGGCACGCGGGCTACTTCGAGCCGGGGACGGAGAGCCTCGACAACTTCGCCCGGATCGGCGTGGGCGCTTACCAGACCCTGCGGTGCGCGGCCGGCACCAACAGCTGTTACCACGACGCCGAGGACGTCGTCTCCGCCTGACGCGCGTAGAGACGGCAGGGCGGTGGGCCCGCCGGGAAAGGGGACGAGGAGAAGCGTGGCGCATACGATGAGCCGCATGGGTGACGTATTGGCTGGATCTCATGCCGCCTGGGAGTTCGATGGCGACTCCGTGCTCATCCGCTTCGAACGGGGCATCCGGACACCGAAGCTCTTTCAGGCGCTCGGTGAACGGCGCGTCCCGCTGGAGGCGTTGGACACGGTCTCGCTGACTCCTGGCAGACGCGGGACCGTGGTGCTGCGCGCGGTGGCCCGAGCGGGCGCCGACCCCCTGATGGACGCGGCCTCCGGCCAGCTGAAGGAGGGCTGCGACCCCTACCGCCTGGTGCTGCCCTCGGCCCAGGAGCAGCAGGCCCGCGAGCAGGTGGACGAGTTGAACAAGCTCATCGCGGACCGCCCTGCCCCGGCCTCCGTCCGCGACCTGGTGGCACCCCCCGAGGCACCGCTGCACTTCAAGGCCTACGACGGCAAGGCGTCCTTCGACGGGGCAGCGGTGTCGTTCCGCTGGTCTCCCACGGGCGCGTCGACCGAGAAATGGAAGGCGGGCGACCAGACCTTTCCGGTGACCGAACTGGCGGACGTGGAGTGGCGCTCGCCGGAAGTGTTCAACGGCTGCCTGCGGCTGGTGCCGCGGGACGGGTCGGCGGCACCAGCCGCTCGCTCCGAACTGGACCCGACGTGCGTGGTGTTCGGGCCCGGCTACGGCCCCGTTCACGAGTCGCTGCCATTCGCCGCGGCCGTTCTGGCCGCCGTGCGGGCCGCCGAGCGCACGCCGGAGAGCCGCCCCGCGGAGGCCGCCCGCATCCCGCTCCGCCGCGACCCCGCCGACATCGCCGAGCGCATCCGGCATCTCGGCGATCTGCACCAGGCCGGCCTGGTGACCGATGAGGAGTTCGTCAGCAAGAAGACGCAGTTGCTGTCCGAACTGTGAGGAGGGAGCGGGCCAGGGCGGCGCCCACCTCGTGACGCACCCGGGGGCGACGGTGCACAAGGGGCACATGGCCCGAGGATCATCTCTGGCACGTCGCCCAGAATGCCCCTCTTTCGGACACGTGTCTGCATACCCGGGTATGACCCTCGATGCAGCTCCGTAGTATGACGCGGTCCAGGGCCGAGCTGCCTAGGCTGTGCGAGTCATGAAGACCGAACCGCCGCGTGACCACGAAGACGACTCCCCCTCGCCCCGCTCACTTCGCGAGGCGCTCGGCCGTGTACGGGAGTGGGGCCGACGCACGGCCGCCGCCCCGGCCGTGCGCTCCTCCCGGGAGGAACTGCGCTCCCTGGGGCTGGCGCTGGGCACTCCGGCGGACTCGACCCGGCCGCTGCTCTCGGGCGCACGGAACGCCTGGGTGCGCCGCCTTCCGCACGGACTGGCCTTCGCGGCGGTGGCGGCTCTGCTGCCGGTCACGACGACGGTCCTGGTCCAGGACTACGGAATGAACGGGGCCCTGGCCGGCGCCTTCGCCACCGCGCAGACCGCACCGCTCCTCCTGGCCGTGTCGCGCCCCGTCCAGGCGTGGTGGGTGATCTTCACCGCCGACGTCGTCGCGGCCGTCGCCATGCTGGGGACCCCTGGCCTCGACGGAAGGTCCTGGCCGTGGACACCGATGAACATCGTCGGCTACCAACTACTCATGATCTGCCTGGGTCTGCGCGCGGGCAGGCGGACCCTGCTCGCCGTCTGGCTGGCCACCGGGTGCGCGGGCCTGTTCTTCGAACTGCTCTCCCAGGAGCACAGCGACGGCACCCAGCTGCTCATCTTCACCCTGTCCGGAGCCCTCCTGCTGCTCTCGGCGACGCTGCGGGAGAGGGGTGACGCGCAGCGCAAACTCGTCGAGCAGGAGACCATCAGCGAGGCGGAGCGGTCCCAGAGGACACTCCTGGAGGAACGCAACCGCATCGCACGGGAACTGCACGACGTGGTGGCCCACCACATGTCGCTCATCACGGTGCAGGCGGACTCGGCGCGCTACCGCATACCGCATCTCGACGAGGAGGCGGCACGAGAGTTCAGCTCCATCGCGGAAAGCGCCCGCGAGTCACTGACGGAGATGCGCCGCATCCTCTCCGTACTGCGCAGCGAGGACGCCGAGGGGGAACGGACACCCCAGCCAGGTCTTCGGCAGCTGAGCCAACTGGTGGCCGCCACCGTCCGGGCGGGAGTACCGGTGACCATGTCGCGGACCGAGGTGGAGATCGCGGCGATGCTGGCCGACCTGCCCGCCTCGCTCGACCTGTCGCTCTACCGCATCGTCCAGGAGGCCCTGGCCAATGTCGTGCGGCATGCGCCGGAAGCGCGGACGACGATCTCCGTCTCCGTGGAGAGCGACTCCGTCACGGTGGTCATCGTCAACGGGCCCGGTCGCGCACGCCGAGTTCCGCTGGAGGCCACGGGGACGGGCCATGGTCTTGTCGGAATGCGGGAGCGGGTCCGGCTCGTCGGTGGGACCCTCGACACCGGCCCCTTGCCCGGCGGAGGCTTCCGTGTCGCCGCCCGGCTCCCCCGTCGTGAAAAGGAACCTGACCCCGCATGAGCATCCGTGTGATCATCGTCGACGACCAGGGCATGGTGCGGGCCGGTTTCGCCGCCCTGCTGTCCGCCCAGTCGGACATCGACGTCGTCGGCGAGGCCGCGGACGGGCGGACCGGTATCGAGGTGAGCCGCAAGACCCACCCCGACATCGTCCTGATGGATGTGCGGATGCCGGAGATGGACGGCCTGACGGCGACCCGGGAGTTGCTGAGCCCGGAGCCGGGGACGGCCCACCGTCCGAAGGTCATCATGCTGACCACCTTCGACGTGGACGACTACGTGTACGAGGCGCTGCACGCCGGGGCCTCCGGCTTCCTGCTGAAGGACTCGCCGCCGGCCAGCCTGGTCTCGGCGGTCCGCGTCATCCACGGCGGGAACGCGCTGCTCGACCCCGCCGTGACCCGCCGCTTCATCGAAGACATCGTCAGGCGGCGGCCACGCCCCCGTCGCGACCCCCGTCTGCAGTTGAACGGCCTCACGCCGCGTGAGACCGAGGTACTGGAGCTGGTGGCCCGCGGGCTCTCCAATCTGGAGATCGCCGAGCAACTCGTCCTCGCCGAGCAGACGGTGAAGACGCACATCAGCCGCATCCTCGCCAAGCTCGGTATCCGCGACCGCGCCCAAGCGGTCATCGCCGCCTACGAATCCGGGCTGGTCAAGCCCGGTGACAGCGTGCGCTGACCTCTCGCTCGCCCCCTCACACCCGACCGTCCGGCAGCCTCCGCGCCGGGCGGTTCTTCCGTTGTCCCCCGCTCCTTCGCCTCACCCACCCCCTACTGGGGTATGGGGTGGCACTTGGCTCTCCGGTGTGAAGCCCCGCCGGGTGTCGTCTTCCTACCTTTCTCTCCAACAGGCCGGACACGAGCGCCGGCCGGACGGGGAGACGGGGACCGATGATGCGGATGCGGGTGCGTTGGGCGAGGCCGGGAGCACGTTCGCGAGGCCGGCGCACGATGGCCGGGCTGGTGCTGGCGTCCACGCTGATGACGGCCACCACGGGGTGGGCGTCGACCGGCCAGCAGACGCCCCTCACCGGGCCGCCGCCCGGCGTCACGGCCTGGCGCAGCGACACCTTGACAGGGCGGGAACTCCCCGACCCGGCACGCACCACACCCACGGAAGTCCACCACTTCCTGGCCGACCTGACGGAGCGGCAGCTGGCGGACCTCGTCGAGCGCCACCCGCTCGTCCTGGGCAACCTGGACGGCGCACCGGTCGGCCTCCGTTACGCGGCCAATGCCCGGGCACTGGCCGACGCACGCGCCGAGGAGCAGAAGAGGGCGGCGCACCGGCGGCTGTCCGACGAGGAACGAGACCGGGCGGCCGAGCGTGCCGAACGGTACCGCGGGCTGCTGGAGCCGGGACGGCAGATACTCGCCTTCGATCCCCGGGGCCGAGGGCAGGTGGCGGAGGTCTTCGGCGACCTCGACTCGGCCCGGCACGTGGCGGTCGTCGTCCCCGGTTCCGACATCGACCTCGGCACCTTCGACCGCTCAGGCAACCCCTACGGCACACCGGCCGGCATGGCCCGCTCGCTCGCCGGGGCGACGGACGGGCAGACCGCGGTCATCGCCTGGGTCGGCTACACCACCCCTGTCGGGATCGGCCCCGACGCGGCCACCGGCCGCCTGGCAGAGGCGGGCGCACCGCGCCTGCGGCGGTTCGTCGAGGGGCTGGACGCCGCCGGACTTCCCAGCCCGGCGGTCTTCTGCCACAGCTACGGATCGGTGGTGTGCGCACTGGCCGCACCGCATCTCCGCGTGACCGATCTGGTGGTCCTCGGCTCGCCGGGGATGCGGGTGGCGGACGCCGGCTCCCTGGGCACCACCGCCCGCGTCTGGGCGGCACGCAGCTCCGGGGACTGGATCGGCAAGGTGCCCCATCTGCGGCTCTTCGAGCTGGGCCACGGCACCGACCCGACCGCGCCCGGCTTCGGCGCCCGCCGTGTGCCCGCGCAGCGGGTGAGCGGCCACTCCGACTACTTCGCCCCCGGTACGGACGCTCTCGCCGCCTTCGCCGCCATCGCGGAAGGGAAGGCGGCATGAAGGCGACCCAGCTGCGCCGGGCCGCAGCCAAGGTGGAGGCGGCGACTCCGGCTCACCGCGACCGGGCACTCGACGGGCTGCGGGCTCTGGCCCTCCTCGCGGTGCCGACCGGCCACTGGCTCCTCGGCGGGTTCACACGTGACGGCGACGGCGGCCTCCACAACGCCAGCCCGCTCTCCTCCTTCCCCTCGCTCGCGCCACTGAGCTGGGTGCTGCAGATGCTCGGCATCTTCTTCCTCGTCGGGGGACACGCCTCGGCGCTCTCCTACCGGCGGGCGTCCGAGCGGGGCGAGTCCGCACGGAGCTGGGTCGCCGGACGGCTGGTACGGCTCGGGCGGCCCGTGGTGGGAGTGACGGCGATCTGGTCGGGCCTCCTGGTGGTGCTGTGGTGGTCAGGGGTGCCTGACGCCACCTTGCACACAGCGGCCACCCTCGTCATCCAGCCGCTCTGGTTCGTCGGTGTCTACGGGGCGGTGACCGCGCTGACACCGTGGTGCGCGCGGGCCGCCCGGAAGGCGGGTCCGTGGGCCGCGGCGCCGCTCCTCGGCACGGTCGCCGTGGTGGATCTGCTCCGGTACGGCCCCTGGTCGGCCGGGATGCCGACGTGGCTGAGCCTGTTCAACCTGCTGCCCGGGTGGCTGTTCGCCTACCAGTTGGGGGTGGGCTGGGGTGAAGGGCGGATGAGCCGGCGCGCGGCGAGGGTGCTGCTGATCGGTGGGGCAGCGCTGTTCGCTGTGCTGCTGTGGAAGTTCGGGTATCCGACGTCCATGGTGGGGGTGCCGGGCGAGGCCCGGACCAACTCACACCCGCCCTCACTGCTGGTACTCGCACTCGGCGCCTTTCAGAGCGGAGCGGCTGTGCTGCTGCGGGACCGGATCGCCTCGCTGCTCCGGCGCCCGTGCTGGTGGGCACCGGTCGTCGCGGTCAACCTGTCGGCGATGACGATCCTCTGCTGGCATCAGACGGCGATGCTGACCGCGGCGATACCGGGGGCGGCCCTCGGCGTGGTGCCCGGCCTCATCTCGGCGCCGGACACGGCCGCCTGGGTCGCCGCACGGGTGATGTGGATACCGCTCTTCGCCGCCCTGCTGATGGTGACCGCGAGATCCGCCCGTCGCCTGGACGCGCCGTGGACCGGAGCAGGCCCAGGGATACGCGTGGCGGCCGGTGTGCTGGCGGCGGGGTTCGCGATATTCGCCCTACGGCTGGCTTGAGTTCCGGGGGCTCGCGGCCAGGAGGCCCGGCCTTCGGAGGCAGGAGAGACCGCGGGACCGGGCGTGAGAGGCACGGACGTGAGAGGCGGAGAGGAGGGAAAATCAGGATGAGGCGGTACAGGTCATTCACGGCCCACCGACGTGAAGGACATGTCGGCGTAGCGGTCACCGGCGACCTTGCCCGCGATGGGCTCCAAGAGGGCCAGCTCCGCTTCGGAGAGGTGGAGGCGGGTAGCCGCGGTGTTCTCCTCGACGCGGGTCGGCTTCCGGGTGCCCGGGATGGGGACGACCGGCAGGCGGTGCACCTCCGCCTGCTGCTGGACCCAGGCCAGGGCAATCTGGGCGGGGCTGGCTCCGCGGGCGGCGGCGATCGTGCGCAGGGGTTCCAGCAGGGCGGCGTTGGCCGCGGCGTTGTCGCCGGTGAAACGCGGCTGACCGCGGCGGAAGTCGTCGTCGGTGAGTTCGCTCTCGGCCTGGACGAAGGAGCCGGTGAGGAAGCCCCGCCCGAGCGGCGAGTAGGGCACGAACCCGACGCCGAGCTCGGCGGCCGCGGGCACCACCGTCGTCTCGACGTCCCGGCTGAACAGCGACCACTCCGACTGGACCGCCGTGACCGGGTGGACCGCGTGGGCTGCCCGGAGTTCGGCGGCGGTGACCTCGCTGAGGCCGAGGTGGCCGACCTTGCCGGCGCTGACCAGTTCCGCCATGGTGCCGACGGTCTCCTCGATGGGGACGGAGGTGTCGCGGCGGTGCATGTAGTAGACGTCGATGTGTTCGACACCGAGTCGGCGGAGGCTGGCGTCGACGCTCTCGCGGATGTAGGCCCTGTCGTTGCGGATCGTGCGCAGGTCGGGCTGGTCCGGGTCGATGCTCAGCGCGAACTTGGTGGCGATGGTGATCTCGTCGCGGTGGGCCTGGAAGAAGGGGGCGAGGAACTGTTCGTTCTCTCCGGCGCCGTAGACGTCCGCGGTGTCGAAGAAGGTGACGCCGAGGTCGAGGGCGCGGGTGAGGGTGGCGCGGGCCGCGTCGGCGTCGGTGGGTCCGTAGGCGAAGCTCATGCCCATGCAGCCGAGGCCCTGGACACCGACCTCGGGGCCGCCTGCCGAGAGGGCCACCGTGCCGATGCGAGACGGGCGGGTGCTGTCGGCGGCGCCGGCGGGCGAGTCGGGCGAGTGCTGCGTCATGGTGATTCCTCCATGAAAGTCCCGGCCTCGCCGGCGCGGGAGCGTGGACGGGGGCCAGGTCGGAAGGACGGGGGTGGCTCGCATCGCGAGCGCGGGCCGTGGAGCGGGAGGTCAGGCGCCCTCGGCGCGCGGGGCGGCTTGGGCCGTCCGGGTGCGTGCGTGGCGGTCGATCTTGCCCGCGTAGTGGTCGATCTTGTAGTCGAGGACGGAGAGGGTCCCCTGGAGTTCGGCGATCCGGGTCAGGACGTCCCGGCGGGTGGCCTGGAGGAGTTCCTGCCGTTCGGGGAAGGTGTGCTCTCCGGCTCGGGCCAGTTCGGCGTAGCGGATCATGTCAGCGACGGACATGCCGGTGAGGCGCAGTTTGCCGACCAGGGACAGCCAGCGCAGGTCGGCGTTGCTGTAACGGCGCTGTCCGGAGTGGGAGCGGTCGATGTGCTGCATCAGGCCGATGCGCTCGTACCACCTGAGGGTGTGGGGGGTCAGGCCGGTCAGCTCGGCGACCTCGCTGATCGTGTACCGGTCGTCGCCGTCCGGGCGGGGAAGAGGGTCGGGTTCGGCCAAGCAGTCTCGGACCACAGCGGGCAGGGAGGTGGTATCCGTCACCGTCATGTCCTCCACGCTAGAACGTTGGAGTCCACTCCAGGCAAGCGCGGATCGCCCCGAGGCGGGCACGATCCGCCTCCCACCCGCTGCGGCGGCCGTCCGCCACCACCCTCCACACCGTCCACTCGTCGCCAGACTCCGCCGGGTGAGGGCCGGGCACCGCCCGGCCGGGCCAGGCGCCCGTTCTAGACTCGCCGACATGCGAAGCCTTGAGACTCTGGCACGGGTGGACGAGTGGCCGGTACCGCACGCGGCGGCGGCCGTGGTGCGGTCCGACGGGACGGTGGCCGGGGCCCACGGGCCCACCGACCGGCGGTTCGCGCTGGCGTCGGTGACCAAGCCGATCGCGGCGTACGCCGTGCTGGTGGCGTACGAGGAAGGGGCCGTCGAGCTCGACGAGCCGGCCGGTCCCGAGGGGGCGACGGTGCGGCACCTGCTGGCGCACACCAGTGGGCTGGCCTTCGACGAGAACCGGGTTCAGGCGGAGCCCGGGGCGCGTCGGATCTACTCGAACGCCGGTTTCGAGGCGTTGGGGGAGCACCTGGCCAAGGTGACGGGAATCGCCTTCCCGGAGTACCTGCGTCAGGCCGTGCTGGAGCCCCTGGGGATGGAGTCGACCACGTTGGAAGGGGGGCAGTCTCCGGCGAAGGACGGGTGGTCGACGGTGGACGACCTGATCCGGTTCGCGGCGGAGGTGCAGGCGCCCCAGCTGCTGGACGCCCGTACGGTCGCCGAGGCGATGTCGGTCGTGCACCCAGGGCTGAAGGGGGTGCTGCCCGGGTACGGGAGCCAGAATCCGAACGACTGGGGGCTGGGTTTCGAGATCCGGGACGGGAAGTCGCCGCACTGGACGGGGGCGACGTCGTCGCCGAGGACGTTCGGGCACTTCGGGCAGTCGGGCACCTTCCTGTGGATCGATCCGGACGCCCGGGCCGCCGCCGTCGCGCTGACGGACCGGGACTTCGGGCCGTGGGCCATCGAGGCGTGGCCCCAGTTCACGGACGCCGTCCTCAAGGAACTGGCCGGAGCCGGGGACAGCTGAACGGGCCCCTGTGTCCGGGGCTGGGGTAAGGGAGAAGGGCTGGGCCAAGGCGTTCCGCTTCGGGTTCCGCTTCGGCCTCAGGACACGGCTTGTCGGTGCACGGACCTCCGGTCGACGAGCCTTGCCCGGACTCGGGCTGGGCTCTCCGGATGCCCAGCTCCGGTGAGCCCGTGGAGACAGGGGGTCGGCCCCGAGTCCGTCGGATTCTGGGGTGTGTGGCCCGCCAGCCGGGCCGGCCCTCGACGCGGGCCGGCCCCAGAACCAGGCCGCTCCCGGTTTCGGTCAGCTCCCGAGCCGAACCGACTGCCCGGCGTGGACCAGCCCCCGAGCCGGGCGGCGCCCGGAGCTGCCCAGGCCCCGCTGCCCTGTACGGCCCCTGTTGCCCTGCCTCCCCCTCTTCACCATCGCCCCGCCCGGTCAGCATGCCCGTTCACGCTCCCCGGCCGTCTCACCTTGCGCCCCGCGTCCGCCCCTCGCTGACCCTCGCTGACCCACTGCTGGCCTCACTTGACTCCCGGCCGACCCCCACCGAGCCCATGGCCGAGCCACGCCTCCCCATGACAGCCCACGCCCAACGCCCGCTCCCGCCCGCCCCACGGCAGCCCCAGGCGAATCCCCAGCACCCTGGCGCCCCCACTCCCCCGCGCGTACCGTCCCCGCATGGGGCGACTCGTGCAGGCACGTGCGGCTGATGTGGAGGTGCTTGCCGGGGTGTTGGCGAGTGCGTACCGGGATGATCCCGTCTGGGCGTGGTTGATGCCCCGTGACCGGGAGTGGCGGCTCCGGTTGCTGTTCCGGGGGCACCTCGCGCAGCAGATCCCGTACGGGCGGGTGTGGACCGATGACGGCCGGCGGGTGGTGTGCGTGTGGGCGGAGCCCGGTGCCTGGAAGCTGCCGACCGCCTATCTGCTGCGGAACGCCGGGACGCTGGTCCGGGCGGGCCGGCGGGAGCTGCCTCGGATCGGGGCGCGGTTGCTCGCTCTGGAGCGGCGGCATCCGAAGGTGCCGGCGCACTGGTACGTCGAGTTCCTGGGGACGCGGGCCGAGGCTCAGGGGGCGGGGCTCGGGGGCGTGGTGCTCGGTGGGTTGCTGGAGCGGGCGGATGCCGAGGGGCGTCCGGTCTTCCTGGAGTCGAGCAATGAGCGGAACCTGGGGTTCTACCAGCGGCTGGGGTTTGTGACCGAGCGGCGGCTCACGTTCGGCTCCGGGCCGGAGATGTGGGCCATGTGGCGGCACGGGAAACGGGGTTGAGGGGCGGCCCGTTCCTGCCGCACCGCCTCTGCGGCGCCCGCTTCCTTCACCAGGCTCACCCAAGCCGTCCCCCGGCGTCGGCCGGACTCAGCCGGGCACCTGGTCGCTCCGCGGGCCTGCAAGCCCGCCTCGGTCCTCCACGGCCCGAACGCGGAGGCCGGTCACCCCTCCATTGCCCAGACCAGCAGTTCGGCGGGGGACTCGCCGCGAGCGGTGAGCATGAAGGGGCCTTCGGCCGCGTCGCCGATCCGCGCGGAGTCCCCGGGGCGGAGTTCCGCCGCCGGGGCGGCGGGGCGGGCATCCGCCGAGGCAGGGCCGACCCCGACCTCGCCGTTCAGTACGTGGACGTACCGGAGCGGTGCCTCCGGCAAGTGCTGCGGATGGCCCGGCGTGAGCAGGAGGTGGTGGAGGGTGGCGGCTGCGGCGGGGAGGGTGAGGACGACGGTGTCGGGGTGGTCCTGGGGAAGGCCCTCGCGGCGGACGAGGTGGTAGGCGGGGGCGGCGTCCCAGGTCAGGGGGGCCAGCCACATCTGGAGGAAGGTGAGGGGGGCGGGGCCGTCGTTGCGCTCGACGTGGCGGACGCCGGAGGCGGCGCTGAGGTGCTGGACGTCGCCTGGGCGGACCACGGTGGTGCGGCCGGTGGAGTCCTGGTGGGTCAGCTCTCCCTCGGTCACCCACGTGACGATCTCGGTGTGGCTGTGCGGGTGCTCGTCGAAGCCCGCGCCGGGAGCGAGGCGTTCCTCGTTGCAGGCGAGGAGCGGGCCGAAGCGGAGGTTGTCCGGGTCGTAGTGCCGGCCGAAGGAGAAGGCGTGCAGAGAGCTGATGCCGGACGAGGGCTCGCCGCCCCGGTACCGGTCGCCGGAGCGCCGTACGTCGATCACCCGCACCACGGTACGGCCTGGCCTTCCGCGCGTCCGGCGCCCCTCCCCCGTGACCCGGCAGCCCACCACCCCTCTCCGATAAGGCAGTCTTGTCCCGTGTCCCAACCCGAATCCACACCCCCCGACCGGCCCACCGAGCAGTCCGCGGAGCACTCCGCGGAAGCGGGTGCCGGCCACCCGCACACCGCGACGCTGAAGCGGCTGGAGCGTTCCTCCGGGCGCCTCGCCGCCAACGCCATCGCGCGGATGGACGAGACGCTGCCCTGGTACCGGGCGATGCCCCCGGAGAACCGTTCGTGGATCGGCCTGGTGGCGCAGGCGGGTATCGCGGCGTTCACCGAGTGGTTCCGGCAGCCGGACGCGCCGCAGGCGATCTCCACCGACGTGTTCGGCACGGCGCCGCGCGAGCTGACGCGGGCGATCACGCTGCGGCAGACCGTGGAGATGGTGCGTACCACGATCGAGGTGATGGAGACCGCGATCGACGAGGTGGCGGCGCCGGGCGACGAGTCGGTGCTGCGGGAGGCGCTGCTGGTCTACGCCCGCGAGATCGCCTTCGCCACCGCCCAGGTCTACGCGCAGGCCGCCGAGGCGCGCGGCGCCTGGGACGCCCGGCTGGAGTCGCTGGTGGTCAACGCGGTGCTCTCCGGCGAGGCCGACGAGGGCGCCGTCTCCCGGGCGGCCGCGCTCGGCTGGAACTCCCCCGAGCACGTCTGCGTCATCCTCGGCACCGCGCCCGACGGCGACAGCGAGCTGACCGTGGAGGCGATCCGGCGGGCCTCGCGCGGAGCCAAGGTGCAGGTGCTGACCGGCGTCCTCGGCAACCGTCTGGTGGTGATCGCGGGCGGCAGCGACAATCCGCTGCACGTGGCGAAGGCGTTGATCGGGCCGTACGCGGCGGGGCCCGTGGTGGCCGGTCCGGTGGTGGCGGATCTGCTGGCGGCGACGCGTTCGGCGCAGGCCGCCGCGGCGGGGCTGAAGGCCTGCGCGGCCTGGCAGGACGCGCCCCGGCCGGTCCTCGCGGACGATCTGCTGCCCGAGCGCGCGATGGCGGGCGATCCCGCCGCGCGGGACCAGCTGGTGGAGGAGATCTACAGACCGTTGGAGGAGGCGGGGTCCGCCCTCCTGGAGACCTTGAGCGTCTACCTGGAGCAGGCGAGCAGCCTCGAAGGGGCGGCGCGGATGCTGTTCGTCCACCCGAACACCGTGCGCTACCGGCTTCGACGTGTGACTGACGTCACCGGGTGGTCACCGTCCGATGTGCGATCGGCCTTCACGCTGCGTATCGCGCTGATCCTGGGGCGCTTGGCGGACGCCGAGGCGCAACTCTAGGATTTTGTCGGACACCAACAATTCCCCTGACGGTTCTTGGTCCCTGTCCCCACCGGCCGTCGGGGCCCTCCCCAAGAGAGAGTGTGAGAGTGCTCGTACTCGTCGCTCCCGGCCAGGGCGCTCAGACGCCCGGCTTCCTGACCCCCTGGCTCGAACTCCCCGGTGCCGCCGACCGCGTCGCGGCCTGGTCCGACGCCATCGGCCTCGACCTGGTGCACTACGGCACCGAGGCGGACGCCGAGGCGATCCGTGACACCGCGGTCGCCCAGCCGCTGCTGGTCGCCGCCGGGCTGCTCTCCACCGCCGCGCTCGGCGAGGTGACCCCCGGCGCCGTCGCGGGGCACAGTGTCGGTGAGATCACCGCCGCCGCCTTCGCCTCGGTCCTGGACGACACCGCCGCGCTGCGCCTGGTGCGCCGCCGCGGCCAGGCGATGGCCGAGGCCTCGGGCGTCACCGCCACCGGGATGGCCGCCCTGCTCGGCGGCGACCCGGAGGTGACCCTGGCGCACCTGGAGAAGCTCGGCCTCACCCCGGCCAACGTCAACGGCGCCGGCCAGATCGTCGCCGCGGGCACGCTGGAGCAGATCGACGCCCTGGTCGCCGACAAGCCCGAGGGTGTGCGCCGGGTGGTGCCGCTCAAGGTGGCCGGTGCCTTCCACACCACGCACATGGCCCCCGCCGTGTCGGAGCTGGAGACGGCCGCCAAGGAGCTGGACCCGGCCGACCCGGTCGTGCCGTACGTCTCCAACCGGGACGGCGCGCGGGTGGCCACCGGCGCGGAGGTGCTGGAGCGGCTGGTGGGCCAGGTGGCCAACCCGGTCCGCTGGGACCTGTGCATGGAGACCTTCCAGGAGCTGGGCGCGACCGCACTGCTGGAGGTCTGCCCGGGCGGCACGCTGACCGGACTGGCCAAGCGTGCGATGCCGGGCGTCAAGACGCTCGCCCTGAAGACCCCCGACGACCTCGACGCCGCGCGCGCCCTGATCGCCGAGCACTCCCCCGCCGCCCCGGCGGACTCGCAGACGGCCTGAGAAGGAGCACCGAGAGCATGGCGAAGATCAAGCCCAGCAAGGGTGCCCCGTACGCGCGCATTCTCGGGGTCGGCGGCTACCGCCCGACGCGGGTGGTGCCCAACGAGGTGATCCTGGAGCAGATCGACTCGTCCGACGAGTGGATTCGCTCGCGTTCGGGCATCGCGACCCGGCACTGGGCCGACGACCAGGAGACCGTCACCGCGATGTCGGTGGAGGCGGCGGGCAAGGCCATCGCCGACGCCGGTATAGCCCCGTCCGAGATCGGCGCCGTCGTCGTCTCGACGGTCTCGCACTTCAAGCAGACCCCCGCGGTGGCCACCGAGATCGCCCACCTGGTGGGCGCCGGCAAGCCCGCCGCCTTCGACATCTCCGCCGGCTGCGCCGGCTTCGGCTACGGCCTGACCCTGGCCAAGGGCATGATCGTCGACGGGTCGGCCGAGCACGTGCTGGTCATCGGCGTGGAGCGGCTCAGCGACCTCACCGACCACGAGGACCGCGCGACGGCCTTCCTCTTCGGTGACGGCGCGGGCGCGGTCGTCGTCGGCCCCTCGGACGTCCCGGCCATCGGGCGGACGGTGTGGGGCTCCGAGGGCGACAAGTCGGAGACCATCAAGCAGACGGTGTCGTGGGAGGAGTACCGCGACGGCCACCCGGAGAAGTTCCCGGCGATCACGCAGGAGGGCCAGGCGGTGTTCCGCTGGGCCGTCTTCGAGATGGCCAAGGTCGCCCAGCAGGCGCTGGAGGCCGCCGGGATCACCGCGGACGACCTGGACGTCTTCATTCCGCACCAGGCCAACATGCGGATCATCGACTCGATGGTGAAGACCCTCAAACTGCCGGAGCATGTCACGGTCGCCCGTGACATCGAGACCACCGGCAACACCTCGGCCGCGTCGATCCCGCTCGCGATGGAGCGGCTTCTGGCGACGGGCGAGGCCAAGAGCGGCGACACGGCGCTCGTCATCGGCTTCGGGGCGGGTCTCGTCTACGCCGCGACGGTCGTTACTCTCCCCTAGGCGCCGCTCACCTCCGGTTCCTCCGGAGTGCGCGGAACCATACACCTCTGAACATCAACGAAGGAGCGCCATCATGGCCGCCACGCAGGACGAGATCGTCGAAGGTCTCGCGGAGATCGTGAACGAGATCGCCGGCATCCCGGTCGAGGACGTCCAGCTGGACAAGTCCTTCACCGACGACCTGGACGTCGACTCGCTGTCCATGGTCGAGGTCGTCGTCGCCGCCGAGGAGCGCTTCGACGTGAAGATCCCCGACGAGGACGTCAAGAACCTCAAGACCGTCGGCGACGCCACGTCCTACATCCTGAAGCACCAGGGCTGAGCCCCGGCGCACCGGGAGCGGCCCCGGACCTTCCGGGTCCGCTCCCCGCTGCCCGGCCCCCGGCCCCGGCCGGCCCGGGCGCCCGACCGCCGCACCGGTGGTGGCGCGCCTCGTAGCTCGACCCTCTGACCTGTGGAGACAAGCCCTGTGAGCCCGACCAATCGCACCGTGGTCGTCACCGGTATCGGCGCGACCACCCCGCTGGGTGGCGACGCCGCATCGACCTGGGAAGGTCTGATCGCGGGCCGCTCCGGCGTCCGTCCGCTGGACGACGACCGCTACGCGGACCTGCCGGTCCGGATCGCCGCGCGGATCGCGGTGGAGCCGACCGAGGTCCTGCCGCGCCCCCTGGCACGCAAGCTCGACCGCTCGGCGCAGTTCGCGCTGATCGCCGCCCGTGAAGCCTGGGCCGACGCCGGTTACACGGCGATGGCGGGCGAGGACGAGCAGATCAGCCCGGAGCGCCTCGGCACGGTCATCGCCTCCGGCATCGGCGGCGTCACCACGCTGCTGGACCAGTACGACGTGCTGAAGGAGAAGGGCGCCCGGCGCGTATCCCCGCACACCGTGCCCATGCTGATGCCGAACAGCCCCTCGGCCAACGTCGGCCTGGAGGTCAACGCCCGGGCGGGCGTGCACACCCCGGTGTCGGCCTGCGCCTCCGGCGCCGAGGCGATCGGCTACGCGGTGGAGATGATCCGTACCGGCCGCGCCGACGTGGTCGTGGCGGGCGGTACCGAGGCGGCCATCCACCCGCTGCCGGTCGTCGCCTTCGCCAACATGATGGCGATGTCGAAGAACAACGACGAGCCCGAGAAGGCGTCGCGTCCCTACGACACCGCCCGTGACGGCTTCGTCCTCGGCGAGGGCGCGGGCGTCGTCGTCCTGGAGTCGGCCGAGCACGCGGCTGCCCGCGGGGCGAGCGTCTACTGCGAGGTGCTGGGCCAGGGCCTGTCGGCCGACAGCCACCACATCGCGCAGCCCGAGCCGACCGGCCGGGGCATCGCGGCGGCGCTCCAGAACCTGATGGACGACACCGACCTGAAGCCCTCCGAGGTCGTCCACCTGAACGCGCACGCCACCTCGACGCCGCAGGGCGACATCGCCGAGGTCAAGGCGCTCCGCCAGATCCTGGGCGAGGACCTGGAGCACGTGGCGATCTCGGCGACCAAGTCGATGACGGGTCACCTGCTCGGCGGTGCCGGCGGCATCGAGACGGTCGCGACGGTGCTGGCGCTGAAGCACCGCAAGGCGCCGCCGACGCTCAACGTCGACGACCTGGACCCGGCGATCACCGAGTCCGGCGCGGACGTGGTCCGCGGCGAGGCGCGCGAGCTGCCCGAGGGCACCGTCGCCGCGATCAACAACTCGTTCGGCTTCGGCGGCCACAACGTGGTCCTCGCCTTCCGCACGGTCTGACCGGCCCGCGTACGCAGGGCGAAGGGCCCCCGGGGGCGGTTTCTGCGGATCGTCGCCACACGTGGTGGTGTTGATCAGGCCGCGAGCAGTTTATGCAGGCGCTCGGCTGGGGTTTCCCAGCCGAGTGTTCTGCGTGGGCGGCCGTTGAGTTCGGCGGCGACGGAAGTACTGCCGTAGCAGGCCGTTGCTGTTCTCGTTCGAGCCGCGCTGCCAGGAGCCGGCCTGCGGGCGGCCATCTCGCTGCCCTGCTCCCGGGTCGGCGAGCGCACCAGGTGTCCGGGCAGGGTCTTCACGGTGCTCACGAGGGCGTCGCGGACCTGCTCGGCGGTGCGGCCGTCGGGCAGGTGCAGCAGCATCACACAGCGGGTGGCACGCTCGACCGGGGTGCCGATCGCCGAGGCGCCGTCCTTGTCTGTGATCAGGTCGCCCTCCCAGTGGCCGGGGACGGCCCGGCCCTCTGCCTCTGCGGGCCGCTCGCTGATCACGACCATCGGGTCGGCGAAGCGGGGCTACCGGGTTGTGGCCTGGCCGTGCGGGCGGCGGCGGACGCGTCCCGAGCGCAGAGCGCGGGCGAGTCCGGAGCGGGGTTCGCCGCGTCCCTGGACGTGGAGGGCCTGGCAGACCGTCTCGTGGACCACGTGCGTCTCCGGCCGGTCGGGGAACTGTGCCCGTAGAGCCTGGCAGATCTGCTCGGGGCTCCACCGCCCTGTGAAGGCGCCGCTGGATGAAGTCCCGCAGCTGCGGGTTCTGGGCGATCTTGCCTGGCCCGGGGCAGGGCCGGCGGGCGTCGGCGCGGGCCTGGGCCGCGTGCGGGCGGGAGGCACCGCTTGCCGGGTGCCGGTTGCGGCGGATCTCCCGGCTGACCGTCGACGGGCTGCGGCCCGGCTCAGTGTTGCGACGACCACCAGACCCCAAGGGGGGGGGGGGGAGGCAGGCCCTTCCGCTTCACGGGGCGCGGGTGCCCGGGGCTCAGACGACCTGGTGGAGCCAGCGGACCGGGGCGCCCTCGCCGGCGTGGCGGAAGGGTTCCAGTTCGTCGTCCCAGGGCTTGCCGAGGAGGCGGGCGATCTCGGCCTCCAGGTCGGTCTCGCCGGCCTGCGAGCGGACCAGGGCGGCGCGCAGCCGGTCCTCGGGGATGAGGATGTCGCCGTGGATGCCGGTGACGGCGTGGAAGATGCCGAGGCCCGGGGTGGAGCTGTACCGCTCGCCCTCGGCTCCGGGGCTGGGTTCGGCGGTCACCTCGAAGCGCAGCTGCTGCCAGCCGCGCAGCGCGGAGGCGAGCCGGGAGGCGATGCCGGCCTGGCCCTGCCAGGAGAACTCGGCTCTCCAGGTGCCCGGGGCGGCGGGCTGCCGAATCCAGTCGAGGCTGACGCGCACGCCGAGCACACCGGCCACGGCCCACTCGACATGCGGGCAGAGCGCGCGCGGAGCGGAGTGCACGTACAGGACTCCACGTGTCGTCACCGGAACCTCCAGTGTGGGACCGAGGGGCGCTGTCCCGAGCGGCCTCGCGCCCATGCCGAGCGAATTTCCCAAATGGGACAGATGTGACGTGATGTAACTTAGCGGAACCGGTGGGCGGCGCGGCCCCCGGGGCATCCGTACGCCACCGGCCGGACTGCCCGGGGCCAAAGCTACCGTGCCGCACCCGTGGGAGGGTGACGTACCGTCGGGCCGGTTTCCCCGAATCCCCAGCCTTTCACCCGGCGGGACGCGCCCGGCGCACGCCCGGCGCCACCCGCCCGGCCGAGCGGCGTTCCGGCGGCCGGGTGACGGGCGGGCGGCACGGCTGGGCCGGCCGGGGGCAGTCCGCACCGGACCGGCCGAGCACAGCGCGCGGCGGCGGCCGGACCGCGCGACGATGGCGCCCCGGAACCGCGCGAGGGGGCGAACCCGTTGAGCGGGAGGACCGCCCGGCCGGCGGGGACGGAGCAGCAGGCGGAAGGAGGCGCGATGGGCGAGCGGGGTGTACGGGGCCGCAGGGCGCGGGCGGGGACCGCGGCGGCCCTCGCGGTGCTCCTGGGCGCGGTGCTGCCGGCCTGCGGAAGCGCGCCGCCCTCCTCGCAGGGCAGTGACGAGCAGGCCGCGCCCCGGGCCAGGCAGCAGACCGGATGGGACACCCGTCCGGCCTCGCTGGCGGCGGTCGGGGACTCCATCACGCGCGGTTTCGACGCCTGCTCGGTGCTGGCCGACTGCCCGGAGGCGTCGTGGGCCACGGGCAGCGACCCGGGGGTGCGCTCGCTGGCGCTGCGGCTGCTCGGGGAGCGGGGCGCGGCGGAGCGGAGCTGGAACCACGCGGTCTCGGGGGCGCGGGCGGCGGACCTCCCGGCACAGGTGGAGCGGGCGGTGCAGGACCGGCCGGAGCTGCTGACGGTGATGGTCGGCGCCAACGACGCCTGCCGCGCCTCCACCCGCCACATGACCAAGGTCAAGGACTTCCGGAAGTCGGTCGAGAAGGCGATGGAGATCGTGCGCGAGGAACTTCCCCGCACCCAGGTGTACATGGCGAGCGTGCCGGACCTGAAGCGGCTCTGGTCCGAGGGGCGCACCAGCGAGCTGGGCAAGCAGGTGTGGGCGCTGGGGATCTGCCGGTCGATGCTGTCGAAGCCGGACGCGGTCGACAAGAAGTCGGTGAAGCGCCGGGCCAAGGTGCACAAGCGGGTCAAGGCGTACAACCGGGTGCTGGCGGAGGTCTGCGGGCGGGACCGGCTCTGCCGGACGGACGGCGGGGCGGTCTTCGACTTCCGCTTCACCGGTACGCAACTCTCGCCGTGGGACTGGTTCCACCCCAGCAAGAACGGCCAGGCGCACATCGCGCGGATCGCCTACCGCGCGGTGACGGCGAAGGGCTGAGCGGCCCGGAACGCGTACGGCGCCCCGAGCCGCCCACGGGTCAGTCCTCCTGGAGGGCGAGGGTCAGGCGTGGGTCGGCCGCGGAGCGGGCGGCGCGCACCTCGTAGCGGCCCGGCCGGTGGGACCAGCCGCCCGCCGCCTCGTCCCAGGTCTGGAAGGCGCGGTCGGGGAGTTCGACGGTGACCTCGGTGGACTCGCCGGGCCCCGCCTCGGCGAGGGCGAACCCGGCCAGGCGCTGGGCGGGGCGCTCCGGCTCGCCGGGGGCGGCGGGCGGCGGGGCCAGGTAGAGCTGGACGGTCTCGCGGCCCGGGCGGGTGCCGGTGTTGCGCAGGCCGACGGTGACGGTGCGGCCCTCCGCGCGCAGGGTCTCGTAAGCCCAGTCGGTGTAGCCGAGGCCGTGGCCGAAGGGGTAGGCGGGGGTGGTGCCGGCCCGCTCCCAGGCGGCGTGGCCGACGAAGACGCCCTCGGTGTAGTCGAGGCGGCCGTCGGTGGGGGTGGTGACGGTGACGGGGGCGTCGGCGAGGCGGGCCGGCCAGGTGGTGGGGAGGCGGCCGCCGGGCTCTTCGTCGCCGAGGAGGACGTCGGCGAGGGCGGAACCGCCCTCCTGGCCCGGGAACCAGGTCAGCAGCACGGCGGCGGCCTCCCCGCGCCAGGCCATCTCGACCGGCGAGCCCGCGTTGACCACCACGACGGTGCGGGGATTGGCGGCTGCCACGGCACGGACCAGGTCGTCCTGGCGGCCGGGGAGCGCCAGCGAGGTGCGGTCGAAGCCCTCGGACTCGACGGCCTCGGTGGTGGCGACGACGACCACCGCCGTCTCCGCCTGCCGGGCGGCCTCGACCGCCTCGGCGATCAGCTCGTCCGCGTCGCGCTGGGGCAGCAGGTGGACGAGGGAGAAGCTGACGCCCTCCAGGGGCACGTCGGTCCTGCGGGCGGGGACGTAGGTGAGGCTGATGTCGACGGGGGTACCGGCGGCGAGGTCGGCGGTGGCGCGTTCGGTGGGGTCGCCGAAGAACGCCTCGAAGGGGTCGCGGGCGGGGCCCGGGCCCTGGGTGCCGGACCAGAGCTCGCGGCCGCCGACGGTCAGGCGGAAGGCGCCCAGGCCCCGGGTGCCGAAGGTGTGGCGGCCGGACTCGGGCGGGGTGTAGGTACCGGCGATCTCGATGGTGTGCAGGGTGTCGTGGGTGACGCCCTCGGGCAGGTCGCTGCCGACCCACCGGACGAGGCCGCCCGGCACCGGCGCGGTCCCGAGGACGGCGCCCTCGGCGTCGCGGCAGACGGCGTGCAGGTCGAAGCCCTGGGTGGCGGGGCCGAGTTCGGCCTGCGGGTCGGCGCCGACGCGGAAGGTGACGGCCTCCTCGCCGAGGGCGGCGCGCAAGCCCTCCAGCGGCGAGGTGAGGTGGGTCGGGAAGACGGTGGCGGAGCCGCCGCCGAGGGCGCGGGCCTCGCGGGCGGCGGCGCCGATCAGGGCGACGGTGCCGGGCTCCGGGCCGAGCGGCAGGACGGGCGTGCCGTCGGCGGCGGGGGCGTTGCGGAGCAGGACGAAGCCGCGCCGGGCGACCTCGCGGGCCACCGCGGCGCCGTCGACCTCGGCGGGCAGCTGCCCGGGCTCCACGGCGGGGCCGACACCGTCGAGGATGCCGACCCGTCCGGCCAGGCGCAGCACCCGGCGTACGGCGGCGTCGACGTACTTCTCGTCCACCTCCCCGGCGCGGACGGCGGCGGCGAGAGCCGGGCCGAAGACGGTCTGCGGGCCGGGCATCGCCAGGTCGAGTCCGGCGGTGAGGGCGGGGCCGGTGGAACGGGCGGCGAGCCAGTCGGAGACGTTGACCCCGTCGAAGCCCCACTCGCCGCGCAGGACGCCGGTGACCAGCTCGTGGTGCTCGGTCATGGTGGTGCCGTTGACGCTGTTGTAGGCGGTCATGACGCCCCACGGGCGGGCCTCGGCGGTGATCGTCTCGAACGGCGCGAGGTAGACCTCGCGCAGGGTCCGGGCGTCGATGCGGTTGTCGACGGTGAAGCGCTCGGTCTCCGCGTCGTTCCCCGCGAAGTGCTTGACGGTGGTGCCGACCCCGCCGCTCTGCACGCCCCGCACGTAGCCGGTCCCGATCGCCCCGGTCAGGTACGGGTCCTCGCTGTACGTCTCGAAGTGGCGGCCGCCCAGCGGGGAGCGGTGGAGGTTGACGGTCGGCGCGAGGAGGACGTGGACGCCCTTGCGACGGGCCTCCTGGGCGAGGAGGACGCCGGCGCGGCGGGCCAGTTCCGGGTCCCAGGAGGCGGCGAGCGCGGTCGGCGAGGGGAGCGCCACGGAGGGGTCGGCCGCGGTCCAGCGGACGCCCCGGACACCGACGGGCCCGTCGGACATGACGAGCGAACCGACTCCGGCCTCGGGCAGCGCGGGCAGCGACCACATGTCCTGCCCGGCCAGGAGGCGGGCCTTGGCGTCCAGGTCGAGGGCGGCGAACGCGGCCTCGACGGCCTGCCCGAGCCGGTCCTCGTACTCCTTGCCGGGGTGATCCGTCATGGTCTCTCCTCGCGCGGGTGGGCGGCGCGGGGGTCCCTGCCCGGCGCCTGGTCACATCTTGCCCCCGCTCCCTGTAGACCGTTCGGTTTCGTGACCTTTTCGTTATGTCAGGGTGTGCCGGGTCCCTGGACGGTCACGAGGTGTCGTAACGTCGCCGCTGCCGGGCGCGCGGGTCCGGCTTCCGGCGGTACGGCACCACGAGGAGAGGGGCGGCGCCAGCCATGAGCAGGGGTGGCAGGAACGAGGACCGGCGCGGGGAGATCCTGCGGGCGGCGCTGGAGGTGATCTCCGAGCGCGGCTACCGCGCCGCCTCGCTGGCGGCCGTGGCAGAGCGGGTCGGCCTCACCCAGCAGGGGCTGCTGCACCACTTTCCCACCAAGGAGGCGCTGCTGGTGGGGGTGTTGGAGGCCCGCGACCAGTGGGACGCGACCCCGCGCGAGACCTGGCGGCTCGATCTGCTGGCGGCGCTGGTCGACTACAACGCGACCCGGCCCGCCGTCGTGCGGACCTTCTCCGCACTGCTGGGCGAGAGCGTCACCGGGGACCACCCGGCCCGCGCCTACTTCACCGGGCGGTACACCGTGGTGCGCGCGGACATGACCGCCATCCTGCGCACCGCCTACGGCGAGCGGCTGCCGAGCGGACTGACACCGGAGCAGGTGGCCCCGCTGCTGGTGGCGGTCCTGGACGGCCTCCAGTACCAGTGGCTGCTGGACCCGGACGCGGTCGACATGACAGCGGCCTTCCGCGACTTCCTCGCCCTGCTGGGCGAGGAGCCGCCGTCCTGAGGAGGGGAGTTACGGCCGGTCAGCGCTCGGCCGGGGCGTCGGCCGGGGGCTTGGCCAGGCCGGCGGGCGCGGCTTCGCCGGTGCCGGGGGCGGCGTCCCCGGTGGGGGCGGTCGGCTCGCCCAGCAGGTCGCGGGAGAGCAGGGTGGCCCCGGCGACGGCGCCGGGCATCAGGAAGACGGCGACGAACGGGATCACGTAGGCGAGGGCCAGCGGTACGCCGAAGCCCCAGGCGAGCGTGCGGCGGGAGCGGAGCAGGGCGAGCCGCGCGCGCAGGTCGACGTCGCGCCGGGCGAGGGCGACGGAGGCCAGTTCCTCGGTGAGGAAGAAGCCGGTGACGAAGAAGCCGACGACGGGGATGGCGGTCTGGCCGACGACCGGGATGAAGCCGAGCGCGAAGAGCAGCACGCCCCAGATCGCGGCGCGGACCAGGATGCGCAGGCTGTCGCGGGTCGAGACCCACAGGTCGTACCAGAAGGAGCGGCCGGAGGTGGGGACATTGCCGTCGATCGAGGCGTCGACGCGCTCGGAGACGGCGTCGTAGAAGGGCGAGCCGACGAGCAGGGTGACCGAGGTGAAGGTGATCACCGCGAGCATCAGGCCCAGCGCGAAGAGGACCGCGGTGAGGAAGCCGCGGAAGAGGCCGAGCCACGGGGAGCCCCAGCCGTCGGCGAAGGGGGTGGCCCAGGCGATCAGGTCGTCGGCACCGAAGGCGAGCGCGACCAGCGCCGCCGCGTACACGACCAGTGTGATCAGGCCGGGCAGCAGCCCCAGCCCGAAGGTCTTGCCGTGGGACAGCGCCCAGCGCTGGCCGTTCATCAAGTACCGGAAACCGACGCCGAGATCACCCATGCGGAAACCCTACCGGCCCACCCGGACCGCGTGCGCGGGGCGGGTGGGCCGGGGCCGCGAGGCGGGTCAGGCGACGGTGAGGGTCACCTTGATGTTGCCGCGGGTGGCGTTGGAGTACGGGCAGACCTCGTGGGCCTTGGCGACGAGCTCCTCGGCGGTGGCGCGGTCGACGTTCGGGATGGAGGTGATCAGCTCGACCTCCAGGCCGAAGCCGCCGGCCTCGGCCTTGCCGATGCCGACCTGCGCGGTGACGGTCGAGCCCTTGATGTCGGCCTTGGCGGCCCGGGCCACGACGCCCAGCGCGCCCTGGAAGCAGGCGCTGTAGCCGGCGGCGAAGAGCTGCTCCGGGTTGGTGCCGGCGCCGCTTCCGCCCATCTCCTTGGGCGGGTTGACGACGACGTCGAGCTTGCCGTCGTCGGTCGCGACCCGGCCGTCACGGCCGTTCTCGGCGGTGGCGACGGCGGTGTAGGCGACGTCTATCTGCGGGATGGACATACGTGTTCCTCCTGATTGTTCCGCCGGGGCTCGCGCCCACGACCTCGGCGGGCCGTGGCCGAGCCTAGACGAGAGAGTCGTTCAGCGGGACAGGTCGATGATCATCTTGCCGGTGTTCTCGCCCCGGAGCATGCCGAGGAAGCCCTCCACACCGTTGTCGATGCCCTCGACGAAGGTCTCGTTGTACTTCAGCTCGCCGGAGCGGACCCAGGCGGAGACCTCGTCGACGAACTGCGGCTGGAGGTCGCTGTGGTCGCCCACGATGAAGCCCTGGAGCCGCAGCCGCTTGCCGATGGCGAGGGCGAGGTTGCGCGGGCCGGTGGGGGCGCCCTTGTCGTTGTACTGGGCGATGGCGCCGCAGAGCGCGACCCTGCCGAACTGGTTGAGGCGACCGAGGGCGGCCTCCAGGTGGTCGCCGCCGACGTTGTCGAAGTAGACGTCGATGCCGTCGGGGGCGGCCTCCTTCAGCTGCTCGGCGACGGGGCCGTTCTTGTAGTTGAAGGCCGCGTCGAAGCCGTACTCGTCGACGAGGAGCTTGACCTTCTCGTCGGAGCCGGCCGAGCCGATGACCCGGGAGGCGCCCTTGAGCCGCGCGATCTGGCCGACCTCGCTGCCGACGGCACCGGCCGCGCCGGAGACGAAGACGGCGTCGCCGGGCTTGAACGAGGCGACGTCGAGCAGGCCCGCGTACGCGGTCAGGCCCGGCATGCCGAGGACGCCGAGGTAGGCGCTGAGCGGGGCCAGCGAGCCGTCGACCTTCTTGGCGTGCTTGGCCGGAAGGCTGGCGTACTCGCGCCAGCCCAGGCCGTGCAGGACGTGGTCACCGACGGCGAAGCCCTCGGCCTCGGAGGCGATGACCTCGCCGACCGCGCCGCCGTCCATGGGGGCGTCCAGCTGGAACGGCGGGACGTACGACTTGACGTCGTTCATCCGGCCGCGCATGTACGGGTCGACCGAGAAGTACAGGTTGCGGACGAGAATCCGGCCGGCCGTGGGGGCCTCGACCGGGACCTCGCGGAGGGCGAAGTCCTCGGGGGTGGGCCAGCCGTCAGGGCGGGCGACGAGGTGCCATTCGCGGCCGGACGAGGGAAGTGCGGTCATGCGGTGTCTCCTCCTAATGTTTCATGAGGTGAAACAACAATGCGTCTGAATATTTCACGTTGTCAAGCAACCGGCTATCCTGGGACGCATGGCCACCCGCACGGACCCCTTGACCCTCGAAGTCGTCGAGCTGATCGGCGCCGTCGTGGCGCGGTACCACGAGGAGTACGACCGGGCCGCCGCCGAGCAGGCGCTCACCGGGGCGCAGGCCCGTGTACTGGGTCTGCTGTCCATCGAGGCGATGCCCATGCGGCAGATCGCCCGGCGGCTCAAGTGCGAGCCGTCGAACGTGACCGGGATCGTAGACCGGCTCGCCCTGCGGGGACTGGTCGAGCGGCGGGCCGATCCTGGGGATCGGCGGATCAAGGTGGCCGCTCTGACCGCGGAGGGGGTTGAGGTTGCCCGGGTGCTCCGGGACTCCCTTGATTTCGCCCGGGAGCCGCTTGCGGGGTTTTCCCGCGAGGAGCGGGAGGTCCTCCGGGGGATGTTGCGGAGAATGGCCGGGGAGTGAGGGTCCCTCGCCCCGGCTGGGGGCGGTGGGGTGGCCTCAAGCGCCGGCCGGGCTGATCTTTTGGGCCGAGGCCCGGATCAAACCTGACCGTTCAAGACGGCCTCAAGCGCCGGCCGGGCTGATCTTTTGGGCCGAGGTCCGGATCAAACCTGACCGTTCAGGGTGGGCTCAAGCGCCGGGCGGGCGGGTTTTGGGCTCGGCTGGGTGGGCGGTGTCCGGCGCACAATGGGGAGATGTGTGCAGCTGGCGGTGGGAACGGGTCGTTCGGGGCTCTTGAGTTCCAGCTGGTGTTGTTGCGGCGGATGGCTGATTTTCAGCCGGGGATGGTGGAGGAGGCTCGGCGGGAGCTGGGGGTGGATGCCGGCGCGATGCGGGAGGCCAATCGGCGGTGGCAGGCGAGGGTGCGGTCGGGGCGGGGGCGGCGGGGGGCCGGGTTGTTGCGGTCGGTGCTGGGGGTGCCGGAGGTGGTGGAGCGGCGGGTTGTGGGGGATCTGGAGTGTGAGGCGTTGCGGTGGCCGGTGGTGCTCTGGCCCGCGTTGCGGTTCGAGGCGGTGGTGGCGCCCGGGGGTGCGCTGTGGAACGAGTGGCTGGTGCGGGGGCCCGGGGGCGCGCCGCCCGTGCCGGTGGCGCTGGACGCGTTGCGGCCCTGGGAGTACACCGTCGAGGAGGTCGCGCGGGGCTTTCCCGCGCGGCCGATGGAGGGGTCGGCGCCGACCCGGTCGCGATTGCGTGTCGCGGCGCCGGAGTGCGAGGGCGGGCCGGTGCGGGAGGCGGTCGCGAAGTTCACCTGGGGGCTGCTCCAGGAGGTCACGGTGGTGGAGGGGCGTGAGTGACCCCAGATGCCCATCATGCGAACAGATGGACGGATGTTCCCTTGAACAGGTGATCGTTCCGCGAGGAATTGCGTGAGCACGCCACGAAGGACAATGCTTGCGTTCAGCGACCGACGGGGTGCACACCGTCACCGCGGCGGAGCCCAAGTCTCTTTCTCAGGGCCCGTGTTCCATGTCCCGAGCGCCCTGTCCCTGGGCGCGCAGCACCAAGGAGATCCATCCCATGAACCTGCTCACCGACATCCTCGCCGGCATCGTCCACTTCGTCGGCTGGCTGGTGTGACACCTGTCGGAAGCGCGTCCGGGCGCTGAGCCCGGGCAGGTGCGGCGCCGTCTCCCCTCGTCCCAAGGGGAGGCGGCGCCGTCGCCGTTCGGACACCCCCTGACGGTCAGGGCTGCGGGTCGCGGGCGTCGTAGCGGGCGAAGTTGCGCCAGCGCAGGCCGAGTGCGGTGACAGCGAGGACGCAGAGAAGGCCGCCGCCGGTGACCGCGGCCGTCGGGGAGGCGAGGTCGCCGAGGCTGCCGGCGAGGAAGTCGCCGAGGCGTGGGCCGCCCGCGACGACCACGATGAAGACGCCCTGGAGCCGGCCGCGCATCGCGTCCGGGGTGGCCGCCTGGAGCATGGTCGAGCGGAAGACCATGGAGATGGCGTCGGCGGCGCCCGCCAGGGCGAGGAAGAGGAGGCCGAGCCAGAGGTTCCGGGTGAGGCCGAAGACGGCCACGGCCAGGCCCCAGCCGCCGACCGCCAGCAGGATCGCGACGCCGTGCCGGTGGATACGGCCGAGCCAGCCGGAGAAGACGCTGCCCAGCAGGGCGCCGACGGCGGGGGCCGCCACCAGCAGCCCGGCCGTCTTCGCGTCGCCGCCGTACCAGATGACGGCGACGGCGGGGAAGAGGGCGCGGGGATGGGCGAGGACCATGGCGCACAGGTCGGTGAAGAAGGTCATGCGGATGTTGGGACGGGTGGCGAGGAAGCGCAGGCCGTCGAGGACCGAGGCACGTCCTCGGCTGCCCTCCTCGCGCTGCGGGCGCATCGCGGGGAGCCGCCACATCGCGTAGAGCGCGGCGGTGAAGGCGACGGCGTCGATGAGGTACGCCGCCTGGTAGCCCCAGAGTCCGACCAGGGCGCCGCCGAGCATCGGCCCGGTCATCGTGCCGAAGGTGGTGGTCATGGAGTTGAGGGCGTTGGCGGCGGGGAGCTGTTCGGCGGGGAGCAGCCTCGGGATCATCGAGGTGCGGGCCGGGGAGTTCAGCGCCGCGCAGACCGCCTGGAGCGCGACGACCGCGTAGAGGAACCAGACCTGGTGGAAGCCGGCGAAGGCGGCCACGGCGAGGGCGACGGCCAGCAGCCAGGAGCCGGTGGAGCTGGCGAGGCCCAGCAGGCGGCGGTCGACGGTGTCGGCGATGGCGCCGCCGTAGAGGCCGAAGACGACGAGGGGCACGAGGGAGAAGAGGCCGACCAGGCCGACCGAGAAGCTGGAGTGGGTGAGGTCGTAGACCTGGAGGGAGATGGCGAGGGCGGTCATGCCCTGGCCGACCCAGGAGATGGTGTTGCCGATCCACAGCCGCCGGAAGTCGGCGGAGGTGCGCAGGGGCGTCAGGTCGGCGAGGAGCCGTCTTCGGGGCGGGACCGCCACCGGGTCGCGGGGTGGGGGAAGTATCGCTCGCGCGTCGTCCGGGGCCGGGGGCTCGTCCTTCGAGGTCTCACTGTGCACAGGAGCGGATGCTAACGCGCGCGCCGCGACCCGGCCGAGCGGGTTTCCCCTGGTGCGCGCTCCCGCGGCCACCCGCGCGGACCCTCCCGGCAGGCGGCGGACCGGCGGCGGGCCCAGGATCGAGGGGAGCCGTCCGCACCGGGCTCGTACCCGTCACCGCACTCGGGAGGATCTGCCGTGACCGCAAGTCTGGAGCAGTTGCGCCGCTGCCACTTCGCCGTCGACCTGGGGGCCGCGCGGACCCGGGTCTTCATCAAGGGCGAGGGGGTCGTCGTCGACGAACCGAGTGCGGCGGCGGTCAACACGCGCACCGGCGCGCTCATCGCGGTCGGCACGCTGGCCGAGCAGATGACCGGCCGCACCCCCGGCTACATCCGTGTGGTCCGGCCGGTGAAGGGCGGCACCGTCATCGACATCGACATGGCGCAGCGGATGCTCCGCCACCTCCTCGGTGACAAGGCGCGTCGCGCGCTGCGCCGCAAGCCCCGGCTGCGGGCCGCCGCCTGCACACCGCACGACGCGGACCCGCTGGCCCAGCGGGCCACCGTGGAGACGCTGGTGGGGGTCGGGGCGCGCCGGGTGGAGCTGGTCGACACGCTGATCGCCGCCGCCGTGGGGTGCGGGCTGCCCGTGGAGCGGCCCGAGGCCAGCATGATCCTGGTGTGCGGGGCCGCCACCACGCAGATCGCGGTCCTCTCGCTCGGCTCGATCGTGACGGCCGAGCGCGTCCCGGTCGGCGGCAACGCCATCGACCACTCCGTCCTCTCCTACCTGCGCCACCACCACGAGCTGATGCTGCCGAGCCAGTCGGTCCGCCCGCTCCACGTGGCGCTGCGCGGCGGCGACCTGTCCATGACGGGGACCGGCACCACGGAGATCCACGGCCGGGACGTCGCCACCGGCCTCGGCCGCTCGGTGGAGGTGGACACTGCGGGGCTGCGCAGCGCCATCGGCATCCCGCTCACCGGGGTTCTCGACGGCATCGGCAAGGTGCTGCGGGACTGCCCGCCCGACCTCGTCGCCGACCTGGCCGACCGCGGGATCATGATGGTCGGCGGCAGCGCCCTGATGCCCGGCCTCGACCAGATGATCCGGGAGGCGACCGGGATGCCGGTCCAGGTCGCCGAGCGGCCCGACATCGCCTCCGTGACCGGGCTCGGCGCGATGCTCGACGGGCAGATCGAGCCGATGACACTGAACCCGCTCTCCGCCTGAGCCGCGCCGGGCGCGAGCCCGCGCCGCGCGCTCCGCGAACCCCCTGACCCACGGGCCGGGGCGGGCCCCTCGCCCGCCCCGGCCCGTCCGGCGGCCGCACCCGGCCGCGGACCACCCCCTTCCCCCGCCCCTGTGGAGGCAACCCCATGAGTCCGTTCCCCGACGGCGCGCCCTGCTGGGCCGACGCGATGTTCCCCGACGTGGCGGCCGCCCGTGACTTCTACGGCCAGGTCCTCGGCTGGACCTTCGACGACCTCGGCGAGGAGTACGGCAACTACACGATGGCGCTGGTCGACGGGAAGCCCGTCGCCGCCGTCATGCCGGTCATGCCCGGCCCCGACGCCCCCGCCCTGTGGAACCTCTACCTGGCCACCTCGGACGCGGCCGCCGTGACCGGCCGGGTGGAGGGGCTGGGCGGCACGGTGGCGATGGGGCCCGAGGACGTCGGCGGCTTCGGCATCACCTCCTCGCTGCGGGACCCGGCGGGTACCGCCTTCTCGCTCTGGCAGCCGAGCACCCACCCGGGGTTCGGGCTGACCGAGGTGCCGGGCGCGTACGCCTGGGCGGAGGTCTACACCCGGGACGCGGCGGCGACCGACCGGTTCTTCCCCGAGCTCTTCGGCTACCAGGTCGGCGTGATGGAGGACCCGGAGATGGACTTCCGGGTCTGGAGCGTGGAGGGGCGCCCGGTGCTCGGCCGGATGGCGATGACCGACGACTTCCCGCCGGAGGTCCCCAGCTACGTCAACGTCTACTTCTCCGTGCCCGACTGCGACGCGGCCCTCGACACGGCGGTCCGCCTGGGCGGTCAGGTCCACTACGGCCCGACGACCACGCCCTTCGGCCGGTTCGCGGCCCTCTCCGACCAGCAGGGCGCGTCCTTCTCCGTCATCGACACCAGCACCACCGAGGGCGAGATGCCGCCCATGACCTGAGCGGGCGTCGACCGTCCCGCGCACGACGAAGGCCGGGCCCTCCTGCGAGGACCCGGCCTTCGGGCGGTAGCGCCGCGGCGCGGCGGGGCGCGGCTCAGCCGCCGGCGCCGCCGCTGCCGAAGCCACCACTGTGGCCCGGCGTGTGCTTGGGCCGGCCGCCCTCGGGGGGCTCGGCCTGGTGGCTGCTGACGCCCTTCATCTCGTGGGGCAGGAGCCGACCGCCGTCGGTCGGGAACTCCCCCACGTCGTCCTCGCGGTAGTCCTCTTCATGCGTCGGGCGGGCGGGCTTCTGCGGCTGCGACTCGGGGCTCGGCGGTTCCGACTCCTCCGCGCGTGTCTTGATGCCCTTGCGGACCACCCAGACGAGCATCCCCACCACGGCCACGGCCAGCACCGCGAGCCCGATGCCGAGCACCCACCCGATTCCCCCCGACTCGGAGGCTCCCAGGATCTGGGCCTCGGTCATTGCGTACATGTGCGCGCCTCCTGCCGCTGGGCGGTCGGTCGGTCCGGGCGGTCCGCCCAGCCGTCACCGCTGTCCGACATGTCTGGTTCTCCACGTTACGCCCGGAGCTGCCCGGGCGCTTCGCGAAAGATCCCTCACCCCCCGCATGACCGCTGCGGAGCCAGTCATTCCCGCCACCCGGCCACCCGACGGGAATCGGGCCCCCGGGACGTGGACGCGATCTTCAGGGGTACGCGTCGCCGTACGCCAAGTGGTGGACCCGGCCCGTCGGCCGGACAGTGGACAGGAGGTCCGGCCGCGCTCGCCGCTGCCCCGACCAGGACGGAGCCCCCATGACCAGTGCCCCCGCGCCCCCGCTCTCCCCCGTGCTGGCCCCGGCCGGGGTCTACGCGCCCCAGCACGACACCGCCCTGCTGGCCCGGGCCGTCACCGCCGAGCGGCCGGGACCCGGTACCGAGGTGCTCGATCTCGGCACCGGCACCGGAGCCGTCGCCCTGCACGCGGCCCGCACCGGCGCCCACGTCACCGCCGTCGACATCTCCTGGACGGCCGTCCTCACCGCCCGGCTCAACGCCGCCCGGGCCGGCTGCCGGATGAGGGTCCACCGCGGCGACCTGACGGCGCCCGTCAGCGGCCGCACCTTCGATCTGGTGGTCAGCAACCCGCCGTACGTGCCCGCGCCCGAGGAGACACCGCCCGCCTCCGGCCCGGCCCGCGCCTGGGACGCCGGTCCCGACGGGCGTGCCCTGCTCGACCGGATCTGCGCCGACGCCCCGGCGGCGCTGCGCCCCGGCGGCACCCTGCTGCTGGTCCACTCCGCGCTCTGCGGCACCGAGGCGACCCTGCGCCGGCTGGCCGCCGCCGGGATGCGCGCCGAGGTCAGCGACCGGGTCCGCATCCCGTACGGGCCGGTGCTGACCGGGCGGCGCGAGTGGCTGGTGGCGCGGGGGCTGGCCGACGGCAGTCCGTGGGAGGAACTGGTGATCGTCCGTGCCGTCCACGCCTGAGCGACCCACGCGGGTGCGGCTGGACCGCGAGGGCGGGCCGATTCTGGTGGACGGGCCCGTCGAGGTGGTCACCGAGGACGGTGTCACCCACTTCTCGCACCGGCCGACCGTCGCCGTCTGCACCTGCCGCCGCAGCGCCCGCTACCCGTGGTGCGACACCAGCCACCGGGCACGCGCCCCGAAGAAGGCCGACGCACCCGACTGCCCCGAGGAGGAACCCCGATGACCACGCCCGCCCGCTCCCGGCTCACCCGGCCCCGGCTCCCCGAGCCGCGCGGCCCCGTGTCCGCGGGGGTGGTGGAGGCGCTGCGCTCCGGCGGCTCCCCCGTCACCGACGGCGCCGAGGCCACCGCCGACCCGTACGGCGAGGACCTCCAGCTCGCCCTCTACGTCCTCTACGAACTCCACTACCAGGGCTTCGCGGGCGCCCCGGCCGACGACAGTCGCGAGTGGGACCCCGAACTGCTGGCCCTGCGCGCCACCCTGGAGCAGCCGTTCCTGGCGGCGCTGCGGGCGGACGCCGAACGCCCGGCGAGCGCGGCGGCCGCCCTGGACGCCCTGCTGGTGGAACCCGCGGGCCACCAGCCGGGCAGCGTCAGCCACCACCTGCGCCGCACGCACCGCCTCCCGGAACTGCGCGAGTACGCGGCGCTGCGCTCCCTGTACCACCTGAAGGAGGCCGACCCGCACGCCTGGATGATCCCCCGGCTGCACGGCCGGGCCAAGGCGGGGCTGGCCGCGGTGGAGTACGACGAGTTCGGGGCGGGGCGCGCCGAGGACGTGCACGCCCGGCTCTACGCGGAGCTGATGGCGGATCTCGGCCTGGAGCCCGCCTACGGCCACTACCTGGACGCCGCCCCGGCCGCCGCCCTCGCCACCGTCAACCTGATGTCGCTCTTCGGGCTGCACCGGGCGCTGCGCGGCGCGCTGGTCGGCCACTTCGCCGCCGTCGAGGTGACCTCCTCCCCCGGCTCGCGGCGGCTCGCGGACGCCTTCCGCAAGGCCGGGGCCGGTCCTGCGGCCGTCCGTTTCTACGAGGAGCACGTCGAGGCGGACGCCGTCCACGAGCAGGTGGTGCGCCGGGACGTGGTGGCCGGTCTCCTCGCCGACGAACCGGAACTCGACGCCGACGTGGCCTTCGGCGTCGCCGCCACCTCCCTGGTGGAGGACCGGCTCGGGGCGCTGCTGCTCGACGCCTGGACCCAGGACCGCAGCGCCCTGCTCCCCGGCCACCACGCCGACGCCGTGGCCCAGCCCGCCTGACCGCGACCCGTACCCCCGACAACCGCAAGGGAGCTTCCCATGACCGACCCCCGAGGCCACCAGGACGCCACCGGCGACCGCCCCCGCCCGCCCCAGCCCGAGCAGAGCCAGGAGCACCCGGGCAGCACCGCCCGCATGGACCCCGTACCCGACCACGGCGAGGAGAGTTACCGGGGCCGGGGGCTGCTGCAGGACCGGCGGGTGCTGCTGACCGGCGGGGACTCCGGGATCGGGCGGGCGGTGGCGCTGGCCTTCGCCCGCGAGGGCGCCGACATCGTCTTCGCCCACCTGCCCGAGGAGCGCGACGAGGCCCGCGTCACCCTGCGCCTGATCACCGAGGCGGGCCGCACCGGGATCGCGGTGCCCTGCGACATCCGCGACGAGGAGAGCTGCCGCGAACTGGTCGCCCGGACCGTCGCCGAACTCGGCGGCCTGGACCTGCTGGTGAACAACGCGGCCTACCAGATGTCGCAGCCCGAGGGCATCGAGGCGATCACCACCGAGCAGTTCGACCGGGTGATGCGCACCAACCTGTACGCGATGTTCTGGCTCTGCCGGGAGGCCCGCCCGCACCTGGGCCCGGGTTCCTCCATCATCAACACCACGTCCGTGCAGGGGTTCCAGCCCTCCCCACACCTGCTCGACTACGCCATGACCAAGGGCGCCATCACCACTTTCACCCACGGCCTCGCCCAGATGCTGGCCGACGACGGCATCCGGGTCAACGCGGTCGCGCCCGGCCCCGTCTGGACCCCGCTCATCCCCTCGACGCTGCCCAGCACCGAGGAGTTCGGCGCCCAGTCGCCGCTGGGCCGCGCCGCCCAGCCGGCCGAACTGGCCCCGGCCTACGTCTTCCTCGCCTCCGACCAGGCCAGTTACATCACCGGCGAGATCATGAACGTGACGGGCGGCCAGCCGCTGTAGTGGCCGGCGAGGCGAGGTACGAGAAGCACGGCCGACGCGCCGCCCGGCTGCCGGCCGGTCCCGTCGTACGGCAGGAGGACTGCCCATGACCAGCAGCACCCCGAAACCCCTGCGGGTGGTCGTCACCGGCGCCACCGGCAATGTCGGCACCAGTGTGATGCGGCGGCTGGCCGAGGAGCCCCGGGTGGTCTCGGCGCTCGGTCTGGCCCGGCGGACGCCCCGGCTCTCCTACCCGGGGGTCGAGTGGGCCGCCTGCGACCTGACGGCGCCGGAGGCGCCCGACCAGTTGCTGCGGCTCTTCGAGGGCGCGGACGCCGTCGTCCACCTGGCCTGGCGGTTCCAGCCGACCCGGGACGCGGCGGTCACCTGGGAGGCCAACGTCCTCGGTTCGTTGCGGGTCTTCGAGGCCGCCGCGACGGTCGGGGTGCCCGCCCTGGTGTACGCCTCCTCGGTCGGTGCGTACGCGCCGGGGCCCGCCGACGGCCACCGGGTCGACGAGTCCTGGCCCACGCACGGCTGGCCGGGCGCCGCCTACACGCGCGAGAAGGCGTACCTGGAGCGGGTGCTCGACACCTTCGAGCGGGACCACCTGGACATGCGGGTGGTGCGGATGCGGCCGGCCTTCCTCTTCAAGGAGAGCGCCGCCGGGGAGCAGCTGCGGATCTTCGGCCACCGGCTGCTGCCGGGGCGCCTGCTCCGGCCCGACCTGCTGCCGGTGCTGCCGGGAGTGCGGGGGCTGCGGTTCCAGGCGCTGCACACCGACGACGCGGCCGACGCCTACGCACGGGCCGTCGTCCAGGAGGTGCGCGGCCCCTTCAACCTCGCCGCCGACCCGGTGATCGACAGCCAGGTCCTCGCCGGACTGCTGGAGAGCCGGTCGGTGGAACTGCCCCCGGCACTGCCGAGGGCGGCCCTGTCGGCGGGGTGGCGGCTGCGGGCGCTGGGAGCCTCCCCGGGGCTCTTCGACGCGGTGTTGCGGCTACCGCTGCTGGACACCGCGCGGGTCCGTGAGGAGCTGGGCTGGTCGCCGGAGCACAGCGCGACCGAGGCGCTGGACGCCTTCCTGCGCGGGGTGCGCTCGCACGGGGGGCTGCCGACGGCGCCGCTCGCGGGGCACGAGTCCGCCGCCGCCTGAGCCGGACGCCACGCCGCCGGGCCGCCTCCCCGCGCGAGGGAGGCGGCCCGGCGGCGGCTCGGCTCAGTGGTGGCGCAGGGCGTCGATGAGCTGGTCCTTGGTCATCCGGGACCGGCCCTCGATCCCGACCCGCTTGGCCTGCTCGTAGAGGTCCTGCTTGGAGCGGTCCTCGTACGTGCCCGACTTTCCGCCCTTGTGCCCCGGCGAGCCGCCGCCCGCGCGGCTGTTGGCGACCCGGGCGGCCTTCTCCTTGCTCTCGCCCTCGCGGCGCATGGCCTGGTAGGTCTTCTCGTCCTTGATCTGTGCCCTGGGCATCGGTGCCTCACCTCTCGGTAGGTCGGTCGGTCAGCTGTCGTGCGGGTGGAGCCGGAGTTCGACTTCCTTCTCCTGGTCGCCCGGCGCCTCGCCGACCTCCTCCAGCCGGAAGGCGTCGGCGAGGATCTCGCCGACCCGGTCCACCGCGCCGTAGTCGCCCTGGAGGGTGACGTTGACGACGGTGCGCAGCGGGGCGGCCACCTGGGGGTGGCCGGTCTGCTCGCCGGCCTCGTAGAGGGCGGAGCGCAGCAGCGAGGCTCCTTCCTTGTCGTCCTCGGCGGCGGCCCTGCCCTCCTCGGGTCCGGCGGGTGCGAAGGCCGTGCCGAGGGCGTCGAAGACGATCCGGGCGTCGTGGGCGTCGGCACCCGTCAGGACGACGAGGACCTGGGTCCCGTTGTCGGAGGGGCTCACGTGGGCCTCCCTTTCGGTGGTCGGCGGTGGTCGGCAGTGGTCGGCGGTCGGATGCCGGCGGGGGGTCAGCTTCGGGGCGCCGGGCGGTCGCGGAAGCGGTGGGCGGCGACGGCCTTCACCAGCTCCTCGGTGAAGGGCGAGTCGGCGGTGCCCCCGCTGACCACACCGCGGTCGGCGGTGACCTCGCCGTCGGGGGTGCTCAGCCGCAGCCCCCTGGGGAGCAGCCGGGTCAGCAACTCGGTGGCGGAGCCGTAGGCGGCGACGGGCTTGCCGTGGCGGTAGGCGTTGCGGACGAAGCGGCGGGCCGCGTCGCCGTCGGAGCCCTCGCCCGGCTCGCTGCCGTCGGTGAGGACCACCGCGTCGTACAGGACGGCGGCGACGGTGGGCAGGGCCCGGTCGACGGTGAGGGTGGAGCCGTCGGCGGCGCGTACGGTGCCGTCGTGCGGGGCCAGCACCTCGGCGACGGCGCCGCGTTCGCGCAGGGTGTCGCGGAGGACGGTGGCCTGGTGGGCGTCGACGCCGTCGGTGGCGAGCAGGGCGATCTGCCGGGTGGCGATGGTGGGATCGCCCTGGTTGTTCTGGAAGCTGAGCGCCGGGGACGGCTGCGGGCTCGGGGTCTCCTGGCGGGCGGGGGCGGCGACGCCGATGCCCTCGGCGACGGCGGTGGCCAGCTCGTGGTCGACGTGGGCGAGCTGCTCGACGGTGCGCTCACGGACCGGCATGGCGCCCACCTTGCCGAGTTCGAAGCGGAAGGCGTCGACGATGTGCTGCTTCTCCCAGTCGGCCATGGAGCGCCAGAAGAGGGCGGCCTGCGTGTAGTGGTCGTCGAAGCTGGGGCTGCGCTTGCGGATCTTGACGCCGTCGACGCGTTCGGCGAGGTGGCGGTAGGCGCCCTCGTCCACGGAGCCGAGCGCGGGGCAGCCGCCGCCCAGCGAGTTGGGCGAGTAGTTGGTACCCCGGTGGATCTCCTCCTGGTGGTAGCCGTCGCGCTGGTTGTTGCGGACGTCGACCACCGGCCGGTTGACCGGGATGTGGGCGAAGTTGGGGCCGCCGAGCCGGATGAGCTGGGTGTCCAGGTAGGAGAAGTTCCGGGCCTGGAGCAGCGGGTCGTTGGTGAAGTCGATGCCGGGCACGACGTTGGCGGTGCAGAAGGCGATCTGCTCGGTCTCGGCGAAGAAGTTGTCCGGGTTGCGGTCGAGCACCATGCGGCCGATGGGCCGTACGGGGACCAGCTCCTCCGGGATGATCTTCGTGGCGTCGAGGAGGTCGAAGTCGAAGGTGTGCTCGTCCTCCTCGGGCACGAGCTGCACGCCCAGCTCCCACTCGGGGTACTGGCCGGCCTCGATGGTGTCCCAGAGGTCGCGCCGGTTGAAGTCGGGGTCGCGGCCCATCACTTCCTGGGCCTCGTCCCAGACCAGCGAGTGGACGCCGAGCTTCGGCTTCCAGTGGAACTTGACGAAGGTGCCCTTGCCCTCGGCGTTGACGAACCGGAAGGTGTGCACCCCGAAGCCCTGCATCATGCGGTAGCTGCGCGGGATGGCCCGGTCGGACATCAGCCACATGATGGTGTGCAGCGTCTCCGGCTGGAGCGAGACGAAGTCCCAGAGGGTGTCGTGGGCGGAGGCGCCGGTGGGGATCTCGTTGTGCGGCTCCATCTTCACCGCGTGCACGAAGTCGGGGAACTTGATGCCGTCCTGGATGAAGAAGACCGGGAAGTTGTTGCCCACCAGGTCGTAATTGCCCTCGCTGGTGTAGAACTTCGTCGCGAAGCCGCGCACGTCACGCACGGTGTCGGCGGAGCCGCGCGGCCCCTGCACGGTGGAGAAGCGGACGAAGACCGGGGTGCGCACGGCGGGGTCCTGGAGGAAGGCGGCCCGGGTGAACTCCGCGCAGGAGGCGTAGGGCTCGAAGTAGCCGTACGCCCCCGCGCCCCGGGCGTGCACGACCCGCTCGGGGATGCGCTCGTGGTCGAAGCGGGTGATCTTCTCCCGGAAGTGGAAGTCCTCCAGCAGGGTGGGCCCGCGTTCGCCCGCGCGCAGCGAGTCGTCGGTGTGCTCGACGATCACGCCCTGGTCGGTGGTGAGGGGGCCGCCGCAGGGGTCGGGCGCGAGCACCTCCGCGCGCTGCCGCTGCTTCGGGTCGGGGGACTTGTTCTCCGCCATGCCGTGTCTCTCCTGCGGTCACCTGGGGGTGAGGCCGGTGGGCTCCCACTCGCGTAACCGTCCCCCGGGCCGTAAAACCCCGCAACACGGGCCGATCACCCTCCGCAGCCGGGGCCGGGGCAGGGGCTCAGGTGCTCCCGCGCAGCTTCTCCAGCCGCCGCGCGGCAGGGGCGATCCCCCGCGGCCTCGGCGGCCGGGCCCACGGCCGGGACGCGGCCTGCGCGTGTACGCCGTCCGGGTCACGGAGCGAGAAGGTACGGGCGTCCAGTTCGGGGTCGTCGAGCTGCTCCCAGGTGAGCGGCGCCGCGACGGGCGCGCCGGGGCGGGAGCGGAGCGACCAGGGGGCGACGGCGGTCTGGGCGTAGGCGTTGCGGCCGGAGTCGAGGAAGAGGCGGTCGCCCCGGCGGCCCTTGCGGACGGCGGTGGTGAGCCGGTCGGGGTGGCGGGCGGCCAGCAGTCCGGCGGCGTCCTGGGCGAAGGCGCGGACGGTGTCGTACCCGGCGCGGCCGTCGAGCCGGACGACGAGGTGGAGCCCGCGCGAACCGGTGGTCATCAGCAGCGGGTCCAGCTCCACCTCGGCGAGGAGGTCGCGGAAGCGCAGGGCGGCCTCGCGGACCGCCGCGAAGTCGTCGCCCGGCGGGTCGAGGTCGAAGACGAGGAGGCCGGGGTGGCGGGGGTCCCCGACGGTGGAGAGCCAGCGGTGGAAGGTGAGCACGGCCTGGTCGGCGAGGTAGACGAGGGTGGCGGTGTCGTCGCAGACCGGGTGGTCGACGGTGCCGCCGCCCTCCTTGGACATCGGCGCGCGGCGCACCCAGTCCGGATAGTGGGCGCCGGCGTTCTTCTGCATGAAGTGCGGCTGTTCGCCGACGCCTTCGGGGTCGCGCTCCAGCATCAGCGGGCGGTCGCGCAGGTGGGGCACCATGTGCGGGGCGATGCCACGGTAGTAGCCGACGACCTCGCCCTTGGTGAGGCCGTCGTCCGGATAGAGCACCTTGTCGGGCCGGTGGACGGTGAGGGTGCGCCGCCCGGCCCGGACCCGTTCCTCGCTTCCCGCGCCCACCGCGCTCACAGCCGGTCGCGGAGCGCGGGGAGCAGGGTGGAGCCGGCCCAGTCGAGGAAGCCGCTCTGCGAGTCGCCGCCGACCTGCACCACGGCGATCTCGGTGAACCCGGCCTCCTGATAGGCCCCGATGGCCTCAACGAACTCCCCCACGTCGTCGCCGCACGGGATGGAGGCGGCCACGTCCTCCTCGCGGACGAACTGGGTGGCCCCGGCGAAGGCGGCCGGGGTGGGCAGCTCGCTGTTGACCTTCCAGCCGCTCCCGAACCAGCGGAACTGGGCGTGGGCACGGCGCACCGCCGCCTCACGGTCGGGGTCCCAGCAGATGGGGAGCTGCCCGACGCGGGGCTTGCCCTCGCCGCCGTGCCGCTCGAAGGCGTCGATCAGTCCGGACTTGGGCTCGGTGGCGATGACCAGGTCGGCCAGCTCGCCCGCCAGCTCGCAGGAGGCTTCACCGGAGACGGCGATGCCGATGGGCGGCGGCTCGTCGGGCAGGTCCCAGAGCTTGGCCGCGTCCACGTCGAAGTACTCGCCGTGGTGGGTCAGGGTGTCCCCGTCGAGGAGGGAGCGGATGATCCGGACCGCCTCGTCGAACTTGTCCTGCCGTTCGGCGATCCCGGGCCAGCCGCCGCCCACGACGTGCTCGTTGAGCTTCTCCCCCGAGCCGAGCCCGAGCCGGAAACGGCCCTCGGAGAGCAGCTGGAGCGTGGCGGCCTTCTGCGCGACGACCGCCGGGTGGTACCGGGTCGTCGGACAGGTCACGTACGACATGAGCGGGATGCGGGAGGTGGCCTGCGCGGCGGCGCCGAGCACGCTCCAGGCGTACGGGGCGTGGCCCTGCTCCACCAGCCAGGGGGCGTAGTGGTCGGAGGTGACGGAGAAGTCGAAGCCGACCTCCTCGGCCTTCACCACGTCCCGGACGAGCTGCCGGGGGCCTGCCTGCTCGGTCATCATCGTGTATCCGATTTGCACCATATGAGGTGCTTTGCCGATCGGCGGAGAATGAAACCCCGGATGCCCCTCCGGCTTCGGCTGCCCGGGGATCGGGAACGCACGCTTCCGTCACCCGCCGGGCGTCCCGGGCGCTCCAGATGCCGCACCACCCTGGCCGGGCCTACGCTCGCAAGGGTGGAGCGATTCGTTCCGTTCCGCCTCTGTCCGGTTCCCGGGACGATCGCCGGGCAGGCGGGACCGCACTCCGTGACCGTGTCCGCCCTACCCCCGCGAGGTGCCCGCCGTGACCACACCACCCCCTGAGCAGGCCCGCGCCGCCGTCATCGACGTCGACGGCACCCTGGTCGACTCCAACTACTTCCACACCGTCGCCTGGTGGGAGGCGTTCCGGCAGGCCGGACACAAGGTGGCGACCCGTGACATCCACCGGCTCATCGGCATGTCCGGCGGCCACCTCGTCGAGCGCCTGATCGGCCCCGGCCACTCCGAGGAGCACGTCTCCGCGATCAGCGACGCCCACGCCACCCTCTTCGGCACCTGGCACGACCGGCTCCAGCCCGTCCCCGGCGCCGCCGACCTGCTGCGCGCGCTGGCCCGGCGCGGCTGGCGGGTGGTGCTCGCCACCTCGGCGCGCGGCCGCGACCTGAAGGCGATGCTCGGCACCATCGACGCCGACGACGCCATCCTCGCCACCACCGACAGCGACCGGGTGGACGCCGGCAAACCCGCCCCCGATCTGGTCGAAGCCGCCCTGCGCGAGGCCCGCGTGCCCCCGAACCGCGCCCACTTCGTCGGCGACTCGGTCTGGGACGTGGTCTCGGCCGCCCGCGCGGGCGTCGACTGCACGGCCCTCCTCTCCGGCGGCGTCAGCGCCGCCGAACTGAAGGAAGCGGGCGCCGTCGCGGTCTACGACACCCCGGGCGACCTCCTGGCCCACCTGGACACGAGTCCGCTGGCGGCGTAGGGCGGCGCGGGGTGCAGCCGGGCACACGCTGCCGAGTGCCGTCGTCGTGGACGTCGGGCACCTGCTCGACCCGCGTCACGGACGCCACCGGTGGGCCGTGGTGGAGGCCAGCATGACGTGGTTCTCGCACACCTGCGCGCGAGACCGGACGTTCGCACGGCGCTGATCGTCGTGGCGCGCCGAGGGAGAGCCGTGCTGCCGGGACCGGTTGCCGGGCTGCGGCAGCTTCGCCCTCGGCACGCCGCCGCTCCACACCCCCCGCCCTCCGGCCCGTTCGCCGCCAGGTCACCGCGCCGACTCCAGCGCGCGGGTCACCCCTTCCTCCTGCTCGCCCAGGAAGACCGGGTCGGGGCGGAGCAGGACGTCCAGGGCGGCCTTGCCCGAGGCCAGGACCTCGCGGGCGCCGCCCGCGTACCAGCTCACGTCGTGGCGGTCGTCGACGCCGATGCCGTACGCCTGGAGCCCGGCGGAGCGGCAGAGCGTCACCGCCCGGTGTATGTGGAACCCCTGGCTGATCAGGACGGCCCTGTCCACGCCGAAGATCTTGCGGGCGCGGACGCAGGAGTCCCAGGTGTCGAAGCCCGCGTAGTCGCTGACGATCCGGTGGTCGGGGACGCCCCGGGCCACCAGGTAGCGGCGCATCGCCTCCGGTTCGTCGTACTCCTCGCGGCTGTTGTCCCCGGTCACCAGGACCACCTCGGTGCGGCCCGTCTCGTACAGCTCGGCCGCCGCGTCCAGGCGGCGGGCGAGATAGGGCGAGGGCTCCTCGCCCCACAGGCCGGCGCCGAAGACCACCGCGACCTCGGTCCGCTCCACGTCCGCGGTGCCGCGGAGGTGGCCGTCGGCCGAGAACCGCATCCAGGCGGCGGGCAGCAGCACCAGCACGCAGAGGGCCATCACCGCGAGCAGCGCCCGGCGCCCGCCCGGCCCGCCCGTGGCCCGGGACGCCGGTGCCCGCCCCGCCACGAGGTGCGCCGCCGCCCGCCGGGCCTTCAGCACCGTGCGCCCGGCCCGCTCACGGGCCGCCGCCCGCCCACCGTTCCCCATCTCTTCCCCCACACTTCACGCTCCGTGATCCCCCTGCCCTCTCCAACGCCGCCCGGTCTGCCCCGGTTCCCGCCACGCCCCTCCACAACGAAGCGGGTGAGCAACCTGCCTGACGGCGCCTCGGCCCACGACGCTCTCCGGCCTGCACCTCGGCACTGACACCCCGGAGCCTCCGCGCGCACGGTTGTCACTCGCGGCGGCTACGGTCGGAGCCATGACGGCAGCAGAGCATCCCCATCCGGTCGAGGCGGCGGTCACCGCCGTGGAGCGGTGGGACCCGGAGCCGGACAAACGGCCGGGCCGGACCGCGTACCAGCGGGACCGGGCCCGCGTGCTGCACTCCTCCGCCCTGCGCCGCCTCGCCGGCAAGACGCAGGTGGTGACCCCGGGCACGCGCAGCCGGGTGTGGGACGCCGCGCCCCGCACCCGCCTCACCCACTCCCTGGAGTGCGCCCAGGTCGGGCGCGACCTCTCCGCCGCCCTGGGCTGTGATCCGGACCTGGTCGAGACGGCCTGCCTCTCGCACGACCTGGGCCACCCGCCCTTCGGACACAACGGCGAGCAGGCGCTGAGCGAGATCGCCGGGGACTGCGGCGGCTTCGAGGGCAACGCCCAGTCGCTGCGCCTGCTCACCCGGATCGAGCCCAAGCGGTTCCGCACCGATCCGCGCACCGGCGAGCAGACCAGCGTCGGGCTCAACCTCACCCGCGCCTCCCTGGACGCCGCCACCAAGTACCCGTGGCCGCGCGGCGGCCACCCCACCGATCCGGCCTCCCCGAAGTTCGGCGTCTACGAGGACGACCTGCCGGTCTTCACCTGGCTCCGTGACCAGGCCCCGCCCGGGCGGACCTGCTTCGAGGCCCAGATCATGGACTGGTCGGACGATGTCGCGTACTCCGTCCACGACCTGGAGGACGGCCTGCACGCCGGCCACATCGACCCCAATCTGCTGCACGCGGAGCCCGAGCGCCGCGACATCACCCGCCTCGCCCTGGAGCGGTACGCCCCGGCGGGGAGCGACCCGGCCGAGGTGACGGCCGCGCTGGACCGCCTCATGGACGAGGAGTGGTGGCCGCACGGGTACGACGGCACGGCCGCCGCCCAGGCCCGGCTGAAGGACGCCACCAGCCAGCTGATCGGCCGCTTCTGCCTGGCCGCCGAGGCCGCCACCCGCGCCGCGTACGTCCTCGGGCCGCCCACCGGAGCCGGTCGCGGCGCCTCCCCCGTGCGGTACGCGGCGGAGCTGGTCGTGCCGCGTGAGGCGCGGCTGGAGTGCGCGGTGCTGAAGGCGCTGGCCGACCGGTACGTGATGCAGCGCGCCGAGCAGGAGGTGCTGCGGGCCGAGCAGCGCGTGGTCATCGCCGAGCTGGCGCAGGCGCTCCTCGCGCGCGCCCCGTTCGGCCTGGACCCGCAGTTCCGGGCGCTCTTCGAGGCCGCGCCGGACGACCGGGCGCGCAAGCGCGTCGTCGTCGACCAGATCGCCTCGCTCACCGACGCCTCCGCCCGCTCCCTGCACGCGGACCTCACGGAGCCGGGCGGCCGCTGCTGAGACCGGGCGCGGACACCGGGCCGCGCCGAGCGAAGGGAGAACCCCATGACAGGGCAGGGGAACGTCACGACGGAGCGGATGGACGGGGCGGCCGCCGTGGGGGCCGCGAGCACCTTCCGGCTGATCTACGCCGAGGCGTTCGCCGGGCCCCCGTACTTCGAGACGGGCGAGGCGGTCGCCGCCGCCTTCCGGCGCTTCCCCCGGCAGGCCCGCAGACCCGGTTTCCGTGCGGCGCTGGCCCGCACCGGGGACGGCGAGCCGGTCGGCGCGGCGTACGGGCATCTGGTCCCCGCCGGCACCCCGTGGTGGCGCGAGCTCACCGAGCCCGTGCCGGAGGCCATGAGCCGCGAGGACGGCCGTCGCACCTTCGGCCTCATGGAGCTGGCCGTGCGCGAGAAGTGGCGCGGGCAGGGCGTCGCGCGCCGCCTGCACGCGACGCTCCTCGGCGGCCTCACCGCGGAGCGGGTGCTGCTCAACGTCCACCCGGCGAGCGGGCCCGCCTCGGCCGCCTACCGGTCCTGGGGCTATCGCAAGGTCGGCGAGGGCCGGCCCGGGGCGAGGGCGCGGGGCTGCACGACGTGATGCTGCTCGACCTGGGCCGACGGCTCTCCGGACGCACTCCGCGCACACCTCACCTAGGGTGAAATGTGACGGCATGCCCACAGATCCACGGAGGGCCCGCATGACGGAGCACGGCTACGCGGAGGATGAGGCGGCCCGCGAGGAGGAGCCCGAGGAGCCGATCGAAGGGGAGCTGGCCGAGCCGGCCCCGCCCTCTCCGCCCGCCGGGACGTCCGAGGACCCGGACGTCCACCTCGACGTTCCGCAGCTCCACGTGGACGAGATCGACCTCCAGGTCGAGGAGTTGCGGGCCAAGGTCTCCCTCCAGGCCGAGGTGCTGAGCCTGCTCAAGCTGAACGTCGGTGCCGATGTCGAGCTCTCCGGCGTGGAGCTGGACATCAAGGGCGTGGACGCGCAGGCCCTGCTCAACGTCCGGCTCGACAACGTCGCCGCGATCATCGGCCGGGTGCTCGCCACCATCGACCGGAACCCGCAGATCCTGGAGCAGATCACCTCCGGGCTCGGCGCCACGGCGGAGAACCTGGGCGAGGGCGCCGGAAAGGCGGTCGGGGAGCTGGGCGAGGGCGCAGGGGAAGCCGTGGAGGAGACGGGCAAGGGGGCGCGCAAGGCCGTCGAGGGCGTCGGGGAGGGCGCCGGAAAGGCGGCGGAGGAGGTCGGGGGAAGCGCGGGCGAGGCGGTCGAGGAGGCCGGAGGCGCGGCCTCCGATGTCGCCTCCGAGGCCGGGGACACGGTGTCCGAAGCGGGGGACAAAGCCGGGGACACGGCCTCGGAGGCGGCGGGGTCGGCCGGACGGACGGCGCGGCGGACGGCGGAGGCCGGCTCCTCCGGGCGTACCGCGCGCAGGAGTGCGAGGCACGAAGGCGGGAACAGGGCCGAGCGGGTCGCGCGCAAGGGCAAGCCGGCGGCGGCCCGCAGGCACCGGCGGGAGGAGCCGCCCTGAAACTCCGCCCCGGACATCGAGACCGCCTCCCGGGTGGAGGCCGACTGGCCGCCGCCCGGCACGTACCGGCGCGACAGCGAGGAGCCTGACCCGCCCCGGCACCGGGACACGGATGTGCACGGCGTGCGCCTGTACCTGCCGCAGGACCCGTTCAGTTGACGAGAGGTCAGTCCTTGGCAGGCGTCGTCCGAGGCAGGGTCAGTTCGAACCCCTCGTGGCTCGGCGTGAATCCGAGCCCGGCGTAGAAGCGGTACGCGTCCACGCGCCGCTTGTCGACCGCCTCGCCCTCCCCGGCCGACAGGGCGAGCACCGCCGGCAGTTCGGCCCGGGTCGCGGGGCGCGGCGTCAGCGCGGGCGGCGGGGCGGAGGAGGGTGCGGGAGTCTGGGCGGGGCCGGCCACGCCACCGACCGTAGCCGGTGCCCGGGGCGCCTTGCGGCACCCCGCCACCCGCTCGCCCGCCCGTCACCGCAGATCAGGCGGGTGCCGGAGGCCCCGCCCACGCCGCCGGGACGACCGGAAGGAGGCGGGAAGGTTTCGCGCGTATTGCTCTCGCGTTGACTCCTTGTGTCCGCCGGAGCGCCGCTCGTACTTTCGTCCGGCCACGGAGCTGTGGCCACGAGCTGGACGAAGGTGGAAGTTCTATGCTGCTGACGGTCCTCGGATTCGTCATGATCGCGACATTCCTGACGCTGATCATGACGAAGAAGATGTCCCCGATGACGTCGCTCATCCTCATCCCGGCCCTCTTCTGCGTGATCGCGGGACAGGGGTCCCACCTGGGTGAGTACGTGCTGGAGGGGATCGGCGAGCTGGCGCCCACGGCGGCCATGCTGATGTTCGCGATCATCTTCTTCGGCGTGATGATCGACGTCGGCCTGTTCGACCCGATCGTCCGGGGCATCCTGCGGTTCTGCAAGGCCGACCCCGCCCGGGTCGTGCTCGGCACGGCGGTGCTCGCGGCGATCGTCTCGCTGGACGGCGACGGCTCGACCACGTTCATGATCACCGTCTCCGCGATGCTCCCGCTCTACCTGCGGCTGAAGATGAGCGTGCTGACGATGACGATGGTCACCGCCACCGCCAACGGCGTGATGAACACCGTCCCCTGGGGCGGCCCCACCGCCCGCGCCGCCACCGCGCTGAAGCTGGACGCCGGCGACATCTTCGTCCCGATGGTGCCCGCCCTCGCCATCGGCCTGCTCAGCGTCTTCGCCCTCGCCTGGGTTCTGGGGCTGCGCGAGCGCCGTCGTCTCGGCCTGCTCACCGAGTCCGGCCCGGCCTCGGACACCGTGACCACCACCGAGGACGCGGAGGCCGAGGCAGAGACCCACGACCGCACCCCGGTCGGCGTGGGCGCGGGCAGCCGCACCGGCTCCGCCGAGTCGGCCGCCGCCCGTACGACCACCGGCCCCGCCGCCACGAGCGGTTCCGGCGGTACGGCCACCCCGGACCTGGCGAAACCCGGCACCGGCGACGACTCCGGCGAGGGCCCCGCCGAGGGCGGGGAATGGGGCACGCTCGACCCGAACCGCCCCACGCTGCGCCCGAAGCTCTTCTGGTTCAACGCCCTGCTGACGCTGGCGGTCCTGGTCACCCTCGTCGCCCAGCTGCTGCCGATCCCGGTCATCTTCATGTTCGGCGCGGCCCTCGCCCTGACCGTCAACTTCCCGCACATGAAGCAGCAGCGGGAGCGGATCGCCGCCCACGCGGACAACGTCCTGAACGTCGCGGGCATGGTCTTTGCCGCCGCCGTCTTCACCGGCGTGCTGACCGGTACCGGCATGGTCGAGGAGATGGCGAAGACACTGGTCGGCGCCGTCCCGGACAGCCTCGGCCCGCACATGGCCCTCATCACCGGTCTGCTGAGCATCCCGTTCACGTACTTCATGTCCAACGACGGGTTCTACTTCGGCATCGTGCCGATCCTCGCCGAGGCCGGCGCCCAGCACGGCGTCTCCCCGCTGGAGATCGCCCGCGCCTCGCTCATCGCCCAGCCGCTCCACATGTCCAGCCCGCTGGTCCCGGCCGTCTACGTGCTGGTCGGCATGGCCAAGGTGGAGTTCGGCGACCACACCCGGGCCACGGTCAAGTGGGCCGTGCTGGTCTCCCTGGTGATCCTGGCCGCCGCCCTGCTCCTCGGCATCGCCTGAGGCCCCCGCCCGTACCGCTCCCCCGAGGGCGCGCCCCGGTCCACCGCGAGGGACCGGGGCGCGCCCTCGTCGTCACGCGTCCTCGCCGGTCCCCGTCCAGGTGTAGACGTGCTCCGGGCGCCCGGAGCCGGTGTAGCGGAGGCTGAGGCCGACCTGGCCGGAGCGTTCCAGCAGCTTCAGGTAGCGCTGGGCGGTCTGGCGGCTGAGCCCGGTCCGGTCGGCCACGCCGGTCGCGGAGAGCTGGCCCGCCTCCTTCAGCGCCTGCCGCACCAGCCGCACCGTCTGCGCCGAGTGGCCCTTGGGCAGGGCCATCGGGCCGGCCGCCGCGCTGCCCAGCACGCCGAAGATCCGGTCGACCCGCTCCTGGCCCGCCTCGGGGCCGTCGGCGAGGGTGCGGCGCAGGACGGCGTACCCCTCCAGCTTGGCGCGCAGGCCGCTGTAGCTGAACGGCTTGACCAGATAGTGCAGGGCGCCGTACCGCATCGCCGCCTCCACGGTGGCCACGTCGCGGGCGGCCGTCACCATGATCACGTCGGTGCGGGAGTCGCCCGCGCGCAGCCGCCGCACGAGGCCGAGGCCGTTCTCGTCGGGGAGGTAGTGGTCGAGGAGGACCAGGTCGGCGTGGTGGCCGTCCAGCCAGGTCAGGGCCTGGCCGGTGGTGTGGGCGGTGCCGGCCGTGCGGAAGCCCGGCACGCGGTCGGTGTAGGCGGCGTTGATCCGCGCCACCAGGGGGTCGTCGTCGACGACCAGGACGTCGATCATCGGCCCTCCTCCTCGTGCGGGTCGGGTGCGGGTCCCTCCGGCGCGGCCAGCGCCTCGGGCAGGACGACGGTGAAGACGGCGCCACCGCCCTCGGCCCCCGCCACCGAGACGGTACCTCCGTACCGCTGGGCGTGGCGTTTGACCAGGGCGAGGCCGAGTCCGCGGCCGCCCCGGCCGGGCGCCGCCTCCTTGGTGGAGAAGCCGTCGGCGAAGACCAGCTCGCGCTGGGTGGGCGGCACGCCCGCGCCGGTGTCGCGCACCGTCAGCTCCGCCGTACGGCCGCGCGCCCGCACCCCGACCTCCACCAGCCGGTCTTCGCCGCCGGTGGGCGCGGCGGGCCCCGGCGCGCCGACCGCCTCCAGGGCGTTGTCGACCAGGTTGCCGAGGACGGTGACCAGATCGTGCGGGGCGACCAGCGGGCCGAGCAGCCGTGAGCCGGGGGCCAGCCGCAGCGCGACCCCGCGTTCGGCGGCCACCGTGGCCTTGCCGACCAGCAGCGCGGCCAGCAGCGGGTCGCCCACCGACTCGGCGATCTGCTCGGCGGTGGCCCGGTGCGAGCCGACCGTCTCGGTGACGAAGTCGACGGCCTCCTCGTACAGCCCGAGTTCCAGCAGGCCCAGCAGGGTGTGGAGGCGGTTGGCGTGCTCGTGGTCCTGGGCGCGCAGGGCGTCCAGCAGGGCGCGGGTGGCGTCCAGCTCGCGGCCGAGCGCCTCCAGCTCCGTGCGGTCGCGCAGGGTGGCGACGGCGCCGCCGTCCTCGGTGGGCATCCGGTTGACCACCAGGACCCGGCCGCCGCGCACGGCCAGCAGATCGGTCCCCGCCACCTCGCCGGTCAGCACGGAGGTGAGCCGCCCGGGCCCGAGCAGCTCGGCCACCGGCCGGCCGATCCCGCCGGGCTCCCCGGCGCGCGGGCGGCCGAGGCCCAGCAGCCGCTGCGCCTCGTCGTTGACGAGCCGGACCCTGCCGTGGCCGTCCAGGGCGAGGACGCCCTCGCGGATCGAGTGGAGCATCGCCTCGCGCTCGTCGAGCAGGGCGGCGATGTCGGAGAAGGTCAGGCCCCGGGTGCGCCGGTAGACGACGCGCGAGAAGGCGAGCGCGCCGAGGACCCCGACGCCGAGCGCGCCCGTGGCGTACCCGGCGACCTGCGGGACGGCCCCGGTCAGCCGGTCGCGGACGGACTCGTAGCGGATGCCGGCCGAGACGGCCCCGATCACCCGGCCGTCCGCGTCGCGCAGCGGGGTCTTGCCGCGCGCCGAGCGGCCGAGGGTGCCGACGTCGATCTCCCGCACCTCGTGCCCGGACAGGGCCCGGGAGGGGTCGGTGGAGACGCGGCGGCCGATCAGCGCCGGGTCGGTGTGCGAGTAGCGGATGCCCTGCCGGTCCAGGACGACGACGTACTCGGCGCCGGTGGCCCGCCGGACCCGTTCCGCCGAGCGCTGCACCGGGTTGCCCCGGACCGGCTCGGCGCGCAGCAGGTCGCCGGCGAGGTCCTCGTCGCTCGCCATGGCCTGGGCGACGGCGAGCGCGCGGTGGGTGGCCTGGTCGTCGAGCTGGTCGCTGAGCGGGGCGAGGAAGAGCGCGGTGGCCAGGGCGGTCACACCGACGGCGATGACCAGCTGGACCAGCAGCACCTGCGAGGCCATCCGGCGCGGGGCGCGCAGCGCCCACGGGCGCGGGCGGGCGGGCGGCGGCTGCGGCGCGGCCCCGCGCACCGCCCCGGGCTCGGCGGTCACCGGGCGGGACCCGTCTCCGGGCGTACCGGCCTTGCCCAGGACGGTGTCATGGCCTCGCTGCCCCACCACGGCTCCTCCTGTCCCCGGGTCCCGGTCGCGGCCCGGCCAGGACTCCCGTCACCCTCGGCCACCGCCTGAAACTCTGCGTCCACCGCTCCCACCAGCGCGGACGCACACGCTCCGCACCATTGTCACCCGGCGGCGCAACCCCTCCGGGCGGCCGCACAAGGGCCGGCCGGTCCAGGCTTCAAGCCCCTTGCCCACCACGTGGTGTGACGACTCGTTGGCCCGATCGGGCCACCCCCTCTTCCCGCATTACGCTCCGTACGGGACGCTCGCTGAGGCGGGCAGCACCGCACCTGCGCCGCAGGGCAGGAAGAACAGGGAGGCTCGACGTGGTCGACGCGGATCAGACATTCGTCATCGTCGGAGGAGGACTGGCCGGGGCCAAGGCGGCCGAAACCCTCCGCGAGGAAGGCTTCAGAGGCCGGGTGATCCTCGTCTGCGACGAACGCGACCGGCCCTACGAACGGCCCGCGCTCTCCAAGGGCTATCTGACCGGCAAGGACGAGCGGGACAGCGTCTTCGTCCACGAACCCTCCTGGTACGCGCGCCACCACATCGAGCTGCACCTCGGCCAGCCCGCCGTCGCCCTCGACCGCGAGGCGCACACCGTCCGGCTCGGCGACGGCACGGTACTCAAGTACGACAAGCTGCTGCTGGCCACCGGCGCCGAACCCCGCCGCCTCGACGTCCCGGGCACCGACCTGGTCGGCGTCCACCACCTGCGCCGCCTCGCCCACGCCGACCGGCTCCGCCAGGTCCTCACCACGCTCGGCCGCGACAACGGCCACCTGGTGATCGCCGGTGGCGGCTGGATCGGCCTGGAGGTGGCCGCCGCCGCGCGTGGCTACGGCGCCGAGGTCACCGTGGTGGAGGCCCGGCCGACGCCGCTGCACGACGTGCTCGGCCCCGAGCTGGGCCAGGTCTTCACGGAACTCCACGGCGACCACGGGGTCCGCTTCCACTTCGGCGCCCGCCTCACCTCCATCAGCGGCCAGGACGGGGTGGTCCTGGCCGCGCACACCGACGACGGCGAGGAGCACCCGGCCCACGACGTGCTGGCCGCCGTCGGCGCCGCGCCGCGCACCGCGCTGGCCGAGGCGGCCGGGCTCGCCCTGGTCGACCGAGAGCACGGCGGCGGCATCGCGGTGGACGCCTCGCTGCGCACCTCCGACCCGGACATCTACGCGGCGGGCGACGTGGCCGCCGCCCACCACCCGCTCCTCGACACCCGGCTGCGCGTCGAGCACTGGGCCAACGCCCTCAACGGCGGCCCGGCCGCCGCCCGCGCCATGCTGGGCCGCATGGTCCGCTACGACCGCGTCCCGTACTTCTTCTCGGACCAGTACGACATCGGGCTGGAGTACTCCGGCTACGCCCCGCCCGGCACCTACGACCAGGTGGTCATCCGGGGTGACGCGGGCCGCCGCCAGTTCATCGCCTTCTGGCTCTCCGAGGGGCGGGTGCTGGCCGGGATGAACGTCAATGTGTGGGACGTCACCGACCAGATCCAGCGGCTCATCCGGCACGGCGAACCGGTCGACGCCGACGCGCTCGCCGACCCCTCGGTGCCGCTGGAGAGCCTCGGGGCCTGACGCCGCACGGGCCGTCGGGTCCGCCTCCCTCCGTTCCCCGGCTCCGCTGAGCTCCGGGGCCGGAGGGCCGGGGGGAGACCGGACGGCGGACCAGCCTCGCGACGGCCGTAGACTTTCCGCGTGGCAGGCAGGATCAATGACGAGGACGTGAAGGCGGTCCGGGACGCGGTCCCGATCGACGCCGTCGTGTCCGAGTACCTGTCGCTGCGCAACGCGGGCGGCGGAAACCTCAAGGGCCTCTGCCCCTTCCACGACGAGAAGTCCCCGTCGTTCCAGGTCAGCCCGGCCAAGGGCCTCTTCCACTGCTTCGGCTGCCAGGAGGGCGGCGACACGATCACCTTCGTCCGGAAGGTCGATCACCTCACGTTCTCCGAGGCCGTCGAGCGCCTGGCCGCCAAGGCCGGCATCACGCTGCGGTACGAGGAGGGCGGGTACAACCCCTCCCACCAGCGCGGCGAGCGCATCCGGCTGATCGAGGCGCACAAGGCCGCCGCCGAGTTCTACGCCCGGCAGCTCGAAGGCCCCGAGGCGGAGACCGGCCGCCGCTTCCTCGCCGAGCGCGGCTTCGACCAGGCCGCCGCCACCCACTTCGGCGTCGGCTACAGCCCGGTCGGCTGGGACCACCTCACCCGCTACCTCCGCGGCCAGGGCTTCACCGACAAGGAACTGATCACCTCCGGCCTCGCCCAGGACGGCCGCCGCGGCCCCGTCGACCGCTTCCGGGGCCGCCTGATGTGGCCCATCCGCGACATCGGCGGCGAGGTCGTCGGCTTCGGCGCCCGCCGCCTGCGCGAGGACGACAACGGCCCCAAGTACCTCAACACCCCCGAGACCCCGATCTACCGCAAGTCGCAGGTCCTCTACGGCATCGACCTCGCCAAGAAGGACATCGCCAAGGCGAGCCGGGCCGTGGTCGTCGAGGGGTACACCGACGTCATGGCCTGCCACCTGGCGGGGATCACCACCGCCGTCGCCACCTGCGGCACCGCCTTCGGCCAGGACCACATTAAGATCCTCCGCCGCCTGCTGATGGACAACGGCAGCGCCCGGGTGATCTTCACCTTCGACGGCGACGCCGCCGGACAGAAGGCCGCCCTGCGCGCCTTCGAGGACGACCAGAAGTTCGCCGCCGAGACCTACATCGCCATCGCCCCCGACGGCATGGACCCCTGCGACCTCCGCCTCGCCAAGGGCGACGAGGCCGTCGCCGACCTGGTCGAACCCCGCACCCCGCTCTTCGAGTTCGCGCTGCGCCAGATCGTCTCCCGGTACGACCTGGAGACCCCGGCGGGCCGCGCGGCGGCGCTGGACGAGGCCGGGCCGGTCGTCGCCCGCATCAAGTCCGCCTCCTCCCAGCACGAGGTGGCCGTCCAGCTCGCCGGGATGCTCGGCATCCTCGACACCCAGTTCGTCGTCCGCCGGATCGGCCAGCTCGCCCGCTGGGCCCGCGACCGCGGCTCCGACGCCGGGCCCGCGCCCCGCCGCGCCGACGGCCCCGGCCACGCCATCGAGACGAGCGCCCCCCGCTTCAGCGGCCCCGCCCTCAACCTCCGCAGCCCCGCCTTCACCACCGAACGCGAACTGCTGAAGCTCGCTCTGCAACGCCCCGAACTCGTCTCCCCCGCCTTCGACGCCTACGGCTCCGACGAGTTCACCGCCGCCCCCTACGCCGCCGTCCGCGAGGCCATCGAGGAGGCGGGCGGCGCGGAACTCGGCGCCGACCTCGGCATGGACTACCTCACCCGGGTCCGCGAGGCCGCCCCCGACGACACGGTCCGCGCCATGGTCACCGAACTGGCCGTCGAGGCGATCCGCCGCCGCACCGTCGACGAGGTCTACGCCGGGGAGCAGCTGGTCAAGGTCCGCCTGCGCGCCGTCGAACGCCGCATCCGCGACCTCCAGGGCACGTTCACCCGCGTCGCCGCCCAGGGCGATCAGCAGCAACTCGCCTCCGTCCAGAACGAGTTGTGGGTCCTCCAGCAGTACGACCGGAGCCTGCGCAACAACGGCGCCCAGGCCCTGTAGCCCCCACGCCCCGGGCGGAGGCCCCGCCGGAAAAGTCCGGACGCACTCTCGTGGTGGAGGCGCGGTGTGCCGCACACTGGTGCGGCGCGCCCCCGGCCCCGGGCGTGTTCCCCCGCACCGCCGCACGCCGTACGCACCATCCCCCGATCCGCCACGCGATCACCCGGGAGGTCACCCCCGTGCAGACCAGGCCCCCTCGCTCCGCCCCCACCGCCCCGCCCGCGGTCCTCGCCCCGGCCGTGCCCACCCCGCGCAGGTCGCCCCAGCGGGCCCCGGCCGGCGGAGCCGGGACCGGGCCGCAGGGCGCGGGCGGGCGGACGCCGGCCGGTTCCGAGCAGGCCGGGGCGGCCGCCCCCGACCTCTTCCGGCAGTACCTCCGGGAGATCGGGCGCATCCCGCTGCTCTCCGCCGCCGACGAGGTGGAGCTGGCCCGGCGCGTGGAGGCGGGCGTGTTCGCCGCCGCGAAACTGGCCGGGGGCTCGGCGGACCCGGCGCTCGCCCACGACCTGCGGCGGCTGGTGGCCCTCGGGGAGCGGGCCAAGGGACGGCTCATCGAGGCCAACCTCAGGCTCGTCGTCTCGGTGGCCAAGCGGTACACGGGCCGCGGCCTGACCATGCTCGACCTGGTGCAGGAGGGCAACCTCGGACTGATCCGCGCGGTGGAGAAGTTCGACTACACGCGGGGCTTCAAGTTCTCCACGTACGCGACCTGGTGGATACGCCAGGCGATGTCCCGCGCCCTCGCCGACCAGGCCCGCACCATCCGGGTGCCGGTGCACGTCGTGGAGCTGATCAACCGGGTCGTCCGCACCCAGCGCGCCCTGCTCCAGGAGGCGGGCCGCGAGCCGGCCGCCGAGGAGGTCGGCGAGCGGCTCGGGCTGAGTGGCGAGAAGGTCGAGGAGGTGCTGCGGCTGGCCCGCGAACCCATCTCCCTGCACGCGCCGGTCGGCGGCGAGGACGACGTCTTCCTCGGCGACCTCATCGAGGACGCCGACGCGGCCTCCCCCGCCGAGAGCGCCGCCCTGCTCCTGCTCCGCCAGCACCTCGACGCGGTCCTCGCCACCCTCGGCGACCGCGAACGCCAGGTGGTGCAGTTGCGGTACGGGTTCGACGACGGGCGGCCGCGCACCCTGGAGGAGATCGGCCGGCTCTTCGGGGTCACCCGCGAACGGATCCGCCAGATCGAGTCGAAGACCCTGCGCCGGCTCCGCGAGCACACGGCGGCGGGGCAGTTGCGGGGCTACCTGGAGTGAGCGGGGCGGGCCGCCCGGCTCACTGGTGGCCGCGCCGCCTGGCGTCGACGGCCGCGCCGAGGGCGACACCGAGCGCGAGGCCCACGCCGATCCCGACGGCGAGGTTGTCGAGGATCAGGCCGGCCGCCACCCCGAGGCACATCCCGACCGGCAGGTACAGGGCGATCGCCGAGGGCTGCTCGGAGCCCTGCCCGTCGGCTCCCGGCTCGCGCGGTTCCTCCGCCAACTCCCCCACCCACTCCGTCGTCCGTCCGGTGCCCTTGTCCTGTACAGGGGCAGCTGTTTCCAGCATGCCACGGGGGCCGGGCGGCCCCCGTGGCCGCCCCTCAGTCGACCTCGACGGCCGCCTCGGCGAACTGGGCCGCGTAGAGGCGGGCGTACGCCCCCTCGGCGGCGAGGAGTTCGGTGTGCGCGCCCTGCTCGACGATGGCCCCGTTCTCCATCACCAGGATCGTGTCGGCGTCCCGGATCGTGGAGAGGCGGTGGGCGATGACGAACGAGGTCCGGCCGTGCGCGAGCCGGGCCATGGCCTGCTGGATCAGCACCTCGGTACGGGTGTCCACCGAGCTGGTGGCCTCGTCCAGGACGAGGATCACCGGGTCGGAGAGGAAGGCCCGCGCGATGGTGACGAGCTGCTTCTCTCCGGCGCTGACCCCGCTGCCCTCGTCGTCCAGGACGGTGTCGTAGCCGTCGGGGAGCGTGCGGATGAAGCGGTCGGCGTGGGCGGCACGGGCCGCCTCCTCGACCTCTTCACGGCTCACCTCGCGGGAGGCGCCGTAGGCGATGTTCTCCGCGATGGTGCCGCCGAACAGCCAGGTGTCCTGGAGGACCATGCCGATCCGGGAGCGCAGGTCCTCCCGGGCCATGGCGGCGATCTCGACGCCGTCCAGGGTGATCCGGCCGCCGGTGACCTCGTAGAACCGCATCAGCAGGTTGACCAGGGTGGTCTTGCCCGCGCCGGTCGGGCCGACGATGGCGACCGTGCGGCCCGGTTCGACGGTCAGGGAGAGGTCCTCGATCAGGGGCCGGTCCGGCTCGTAGCGGAAGGAGACCTTCTCCAGGGCGACGCGGCCGCGCGGCTTCTCCAGGCGGGCGCCGGGGACCGGGTCGGGCTCCTGCTCGTCGGCGTCGAGGAGTTCGAAGACCCGCTCGGCGGAGGCGACGCCGGACTGCACCAGGTTGGCCATCGAGGCGATCTGGGTCAGCGGCATCGAGAACTGCCGGGAGTACTGGATGAACGCCTGCACGTCGCCGATGGACAGGGCGCCCGAGGCGACCCGGAGGCCGCCGACGACGGCGACCAGCACGTAGTTGATGTTGGAGACGAACATCATCAGCGGCTGCATGATGCCGCTGGTGAACTGGGCCTTGAAGGATGCCTGGTAGAGCGCGTCGTTCTCCTCGGCGAACCGCTCGGCCGACTCGTCCTGGCGGCCGAAGACCTTGACCAGGCTGTGGCCGGTGTACATCTCCTCGATGTGGGCGTTGAGCGTGCCCGTCGAGGTCCACTGGCTGACGAAGTGCGGCTGGGAGCGCTTGCCGACCCGGGTGGCGACCACGAAGGAGAGCGGCACCGTCACCAGCGCCACCAGGGCGAGCAGCGGCGATATCCAGAACATCATCACCAGCACCCCGATGACGGTCAGCAGGGAGTTGACCACCTGGCCCATCGTCTGCTGAAGCGTCTGGCCGATGTTGTCGATGTCGTTGGTGGCGCGGCTGAGCACCTCGCCGCGCTGGCGCTGGTCGAAGTAGGAGAGCGGGAGCCGCGACAGCTTGGTCTGCACGTCGCGGCGCATCCGGAAGACGGTGTGGTTGATCGCGCGGTTGCTCAGCCGGGCCGAGACCGCCATCAGGGCGCTGGCCAGCAGGAAGACGCCGAGCGCGAGCAGCAGCACCTCGCCGACGGCGCCGAAGTCGATGCCCTGGCCGGGGGTGAAGTCCATCCCGGAGAGCATGTCGGCCACGCCGTCGTCGCCGCTCTCGCGCATCCCCGCCAGCACCTGCTCGCGGGTGGCGCCGGCCGGCATGTCGCGGCCGACGATGCCCGCGAAGACCAGGTCGGTGGCCCAGCCGAGGATCTTCGGGCCGGTCACCGAGAGCGCCACGCTGACCAGGCCGGTGGCGAGCATCGCCCACAGCACCTTCTTCTCGGGGCGGAACTGGGCCAGCAGCCGCTTTCCCGAACCCTTGAAGTCCATCGACTGCTGTCCCGGCGCTCCCGCGCCCATCGGGCCCGCCATCACGCGGCCTCCGCTTCCGTCAGCTGGGAGAGCACGATCTCCCGGTAGGTCTCGTCCCGTTCCATCAGGTCGTGGTGGCGGCCGACCGCCACCACCCGGCCCTCGTCGAGGACGACGATCCGGTCGGCGTCACGGATGGTCGACACCCGCTGGGCGACGATCACCACGCCCGCCTCGGCGGTCTCCGCGCGCAGGGCCGCCCGCAGCGCCGCGTCGGTCGCGTAGTCCAGCGCCGAGAACGAGTCGTCGAAGAGGTAGACCTCGGGCCGCTGCACCAGGGTGCGCGCGATGGCGAGCCGCTGCCGCTGGCCGCCGGAGACGTTGGTCCCGCCCTGCGAGACGGGCGCCTGAAGCCCGCCTTCCAGCCGCTCGACGAACTCCCTGGCCTGCGCCACCTCCAGCGCGTGCCACAGCTCCTCGTCACTCGCCTCCGGGTTGCCGTACCGCAGGTTGCTCGCCACGGTGCCGGAGAAGAGGTACGGCTTCTGCGGGACGAGGCCGACGGTGCGGGCCAGCAGCGCCGGGTCGATCCGGCGGATGTCGACGCCGTCGACCAGGACCTCGCCCTCGACGGGGTCGATCAGCCGGGCGGCGAGGCCGAGCAGCGTGGTCTTGCCGGAGCCGGTCGAGCCGATGACGGCGGTGGTCTCGCCGGGCCCGGCGAACAGCTCCACGTCGCGCAGGACCCACTCCTCCGCGCCCGGGTAGCGGAACCCCGCGGCCCGCATCTCCAGCGTGCCCCGGCCGGCCAGTTCGCGGACGGGCTCGGCGGGCGGGACGACGCTGCTGCTCGTCTCCAGGACCTCCTGGATGCGCTCGGCGCACACCTCGGCGCGCGGCACCATCATGAACATGAAGGTGGCCATCATCACGGACATGACGATCTGCATCAGGTAGGCGAGGAAGGCGGTGAGCGCGCCGATCTCCATCGCGCCGCTGTCGATCCGGTGGGCACCGAACCAGACCACGGCCAGCGAGGACAGGTTCACCACCAGCATCACCAGCGGGAACATCAGCGCCAGCAGCCGGCCGGTGCCCAGCGAGACCTCGGTCAGGTCGGTGTTGGCCCGGCCGAACCGCTCGGTCTCGTACCGGTCGCGGACGAAGGCGCGGATGACGCGGTTGCCGGTGATCTGCTCCCGCAGCACCCGGTTGACGGTGTCCAGCCGCTTCTGCATCGAGCGGAAGAGCGGCCGCAGCCGCCAGACGACCACGCCGACCGAGGCCGCCATCACGGGCAGCACCGCCAGCAGCACCCCGGAGAGCGGTACGTCCTGGCCCAGCGCCATGATCACGCCGCCGACGCACATGATGGGCGCCGTCACCATCAGCGTGAAGGTCATCAGGGCCAGCATCTGGACCTGCTGGACGTCGTTGGTGGTCCGGGTGATCAGGGACGGCGCCCCGAAGCCGTTGAGCTCCCGTGCCGAGAAGGACTGCACCCGGTCGAAGACGGCCGCCCGCACGTCCCGGCCGAGGGCGGCGGCGGTCCGGGCGCCGAAGTAGACGGCGCCGATGTTGCCCGCCGTCTGCACCAGCGTCACCGCCAGCATGACGGCGCCGAGCCCGAGGATGACGCCCGTGTCGCCCCGCACGACGCCCCGGTCGATGATGTCCGCGTTGAGCGACGGAAGGTACAGCGCCGCGCAGGTCTGGAGCAGTTGGAGCACCATCACCAGCGCGATGGGTTTCTGGTACGGACGCAGATACGTCCGCAGAAGTCGTATGAGCACAGGTCTCTTCCGGATCGGCCGTACGGGATGCGCCCCCATCCTGCGCCACCCGGCCGCCGGAGCCCACCGGTTTTGTCCAAGCCTGGGTCAAGACTCCAGGGTGCCCGCACCGACCCCCGCCCCCGCCGCAGGTCAGGCCGGCCGGCCGCCTCCGAAGGCGTCCGGGTGGGTCTGGTCCCGCACGGCCGTGTACTGCTGGCGTACGGCCTGGCCGACGGCGAGTTCCTCGCCCGGCTCCAGGTGCAGGCCGGCCGCGCCGCCCCACATCGGCGGGGCCGAGCGGTCCAGGGTGCCGCGCTCGACGCCGAGGGCCCAGGCCGCCTGGCGGGCGGCGCCGAGGGCCGCGTAGTCGGCCGGTTCGGGGACGATCACCGGGGCGCCGAAGATCATCGGGGCGGCGGCCCGGATCGCCGGCAGGTCGGCGGCGGCCCCCAGCAGGAAGACGCGGCGGATCGCCACGCCCCGGCCGCGCAGCACGTCGAGGGCGTCGGCGAGCGAGCAGAGCATGCCCTCGAACGCGGCCCGCGCCAGGTGCTCGCGCTTCATCGACTCGCGCCGCAGCCCGCTGAGCGTCCCGGCGGTGTGCGGCAGCCGGGGCGTGCGCTCCCCCTCCAGGTACGGCAGCAGCACCAGGCCGTGCGAGCCGGGCGTCGACTCCAGGGCCAGCCGCGAGAGTTCGGGCAGGTCGACACCGAGCAGGTCGGCGGTGCCGCGCAGCGCCCGCACCGCGTTGAGGGTGTGGACCACCGGGAGGTGCATGCCGGTGGCGTCGGCGTAGGAGGTGATCAGGCCGTCCGGGTCCCAGGCGGCCTCGTGGTGGACGGCCATCACCGAGCCGGAGGCGCCCAGCGAGACCACGGCGTCGCCGTGACCGACGCCGAGGCCGAAGGCGGCCGCCATCGTCTCGCCGGTCCCCGCCGAGATCAGCAGCCCCTCCGGGGTGGTGCCCGCCGCCTCGGCCGGGCCGATCACCTCGGGCAGCACGGCCCGGTGGCCGAGCGCCAGCTCCACCAGCTCGGACCGGTACTCCCCCGCCGCCGCCGACCAGTAGCCGGTGCCCGAGGCGCCGCCCCGGTCCGTGGTGCGGCGGACGGGCCGGCCCAGCAGCTGCCAGACCAGCCAGTCGTGGGCCTGGAGCAGCCCGGCGGTACGGGCGGCGTTCTCCGGCTCGTTCTTCGCCAGCCAGCGCAGCTTGGCCACCGGCTGGGCGGCCTGCGGCACGCAGCCGACCGCCCGCACCCACGCCTCACGCCCGCCCAGCTCCGCCGTCAGATCGGCCGCGGCGACCTGCGCCCGCCTGTCCCCGCCGACCAGGGCGGGCCGCGCGGTCCCGCCCTGCGCGTCCAGCGGCACCAGGCCGTTCTGCTGGGCGGAGACCCCGATGGCCTCGACGTTCTCCAGCAGCCCGCCGGCCGCGGCCTCGCCGAGCGAGAGCAGCCAGCTCTGCGGATCGACGTCCGAGACCGGCCCCTCCCCTTCCTTCGGATGCGGCGCGTACCCCTGCCGCAGTACGGCACCCGTCTCGGTGTCGCAGACGACCATGCGCGTGAATGCGGACGAACTGTCCAGCCCGGCGACTATGCCCATGGGACGATTCTGCCGCACGCGAAGGGCGCCCCGTGGAGACGGGGCGCCCTTGGGGGGACACCCCCAGGTCCGCCGGCCGGGCGGCGGGGTGTGAGACCGGTCTCAGACGTTCCCGGTGCCCCAGTCGTCGCCCGGGTTCTGGCCGCGCTCGCGCAGCGACCGCACCCGCTCGGCGACCGGCGCCGGGACCCGGTCACCGACCCGCTCGCTCACCGAGTGGTACGCCTTGTCGGCGAAGCCCCGCCCTTGCTGGGCGGCGCTCTCGGCGGCGTTGCGGACCGCCGGGTTCCGCGCCACGCGCTCCGCGCACTTCCTCAACTGTTCGTACCGCTCGCGGCCCGCGCGGCTCCCGAGCACGTAGCCCAGGGCCGCTCCGGCGACGAAGGTGAGCCGGTAGCGCATCAACTGCCACCCTTCCGTAGTGGTCGGTTCTGCCGAGCGCGGCGGCAGGGGCGAGGCCCCGCCGGGTACCGATTGGCGAAGCACCCCCCTGCTTGCGCTAATGTATGTGTCGCAGCGAACGAGCGCCCTCCGGAGCACTCCGCGCGGGAGCCCCGTTCGATGCGAAGCAGCATTCCCCTGTAGCTCAATTGGCAGAGCAGCCGGCTGTTAACCGGCAGGTTACTGGTTCGAGTCCAGTCGGGGGAGCTCGATCTCCTGTAGCTCAATTGGCAGAGCAGCCGGCTGTTAACCGGCAGGTTACTGGTTCGAGTCCAGTCGGGAGAGCAAACGATGAGGGCCCCCTCGGGGGTCCTTTTTCGTGCGCTCGGCGTCTCGTCGAAGTCCATGTGCGGAGCTTCTGCCCCGTGGATGGAACCGCACACGCCGCCGCGGAGTCCTCAAGATCAGGCAAGGCCGACCAGCCGGGGCAGCAGATCGTATGAGCGGCTATGCTGCGGCAGACGGCACGTACACATGTACGCGACACGCCGCTACGGGGCGGTAGCTCAGCCGGTTAGAGCAGCGGACTCATAATCCGTCGGTCAAGGGTTCGAGTCCCTTCCGCCCCACCACCGCCACGCGGTCGGCTCTTCGCCGATCCGTTCCGTGGCAACGAGGAGGGCCGCCGCCGGTTACGCGGCGGCCCTTCTCGTTCCCGCAACCACGCCGCCGGCGCCCCGGTCGCAGGTAGCGGGAGGGCAGGTGCGCGGCCTGGATCCCCATGGGCTTGCCGTCGATCAGGACGCCGTCCACGGGGGTGGTGGGGCGGTGGCGAACTCCTTGACCTCGAAAGCCGTCCCGCTCGGGCCCTTCGCGGACCACTCCGCCCTCGCGGACCGCCGCCGGGGCCGGATGTCCTCCTCCCGGTCACGGGCACCCCGAGGGCCGCCCGTACCCGAGCCCCGGCGATCAGGTCGAACTCGGGGAGCGCGAGGACCGTGTCGACGGGGGCCGACGTGGGTGACGTCGTGGGCCGCGTGATCAGTCCCGGCCGCCTGCCGGATCACCTTCTCCGTGACTCGGCGCGGGATCAGGAGGCGCCGGGGAAGTCCTCAGACGGGCGAGAAGCGGAATGAGCAGGACGGCGGCACAGAGGGAGCCGATCACGGAACCCAGGGCGATGCTCTGGGGACTGAAGGACCGGGTGAAGAGAGTGACCAGAAGTCCGGCGACGGGCAGGGACAACTGGTTCAGGAGCATGATGATGGCGATGGTCTTCGCGAATTGCTCGCGGGGAATTCTCCGGACGCGTTCCGTGCGGATGACCACGTTGAAGAACCCGACGGTTCCGAGGAGCAGCGCATAGCTCAGCGCGTACTGGAGGAAGGTGTTCGCCAGGCCCACCCCGATGCCGCCCAGGCAGATCAGCGAGTAGGACGTCATCAGGGCCGCGAAGGGGCTCAGCCACCTCATCAGCTTCGGGACGACGAGGAACGTGAGGATGCCGACGATTCCGGCTCCGGTACTCAACGCACCGTAGTACGCGTCCGGTTGGCGGAAGACGCCGACGGTGGTGGCGGCGCTGGTGGCCATGCCGACGCCGACCACGAGATTGACCGTCATGGTCACTCCGACCAGGCCGAGGACGGCGGGCAGCCGCAGCAGGGTCGTCACGCCCTCGCCGATGCCGGTGGCCACCGAGCGGAGGGTGGTGCGTTCCCCGGAGGAGCTGGAGAGCGTCTCGGTGCGCAGCCAGCGACGGAGCGAGAAGGTGTTGACCGTGGTCAGGGCGTACACCGCGCCGATGACCGCGAGGAGGCTGGTGGTCGGGAGCGCCGAGGCGAGCAGCGCGGCCAGCGCCGGGCCGGCGACCACGCTGGTCTGCTCCGTGCCCTGGATGATCGACTGCGCCCGGGCCATCTGGTCCAGCGGCACGAACCGGGGAAGCGTGGCTTCGAGGGCGATGTACGACTGCGCGGCGGCCACCGACATACCGGCGGCGAACACGCACAGGACGACGAATTTCCCGTCGGGCACCAGCAACATCACCGCGAACGCGGTCAGCCCGAGAACCGCCCGGACGACATCCGAACCGATGTACAGGACGTAGCCGCGAATGCGGTCCGCGAACACCCCGGCCACCGGCAGGAACAGCACCCGGGGCAGCCATTCGACCAGGAAGATCAGGCCGGTCTGCGAGGCGCTGCCGGTCAGCTTGAAGGCCAGAAGCGGAATGGCGAAGAGGAGGAACTGGTCCCCCAGGGCGGCCAGTCCGCGACCCCCCACGAAACGCGCCATCTGCAGGCCCGGCAGCGAGGTGTGCGCCGGTGCCGGAGGCCCGCCGCCCCCGTCCCTCACGGGCGGACCGGCCGGATTCTCGCTCGCTTCTTGGCTCATGCTCCCCCGTCGTTCGTGTCACCGAGTCCGTCGGACAGGCTCTGCGCGGTCATGGCCGGCCGGAGGGCGAACGCTTTGCCGAGTCCGCGTTCCGAGATGTCGGGTGTGTGCCGCTCTCACCCGTAGGGCGGTGACAGAGTACAAGCCCCCGGCCATCGGCGCAGGGCGTCCACCGGGATCGCCGCTTTGGCCGCCGCGTGGGGAGTGACGGGACCTACCAACATGCGAACGGCCCTTGCCTGCAAGGGAGTCGGGGGCTAGCTTCCTGGATCGAACGGTTCGGACGAAGCGTCGGTCAGACGCGTTTCCCTGGGGGGATCGTCCGACCGCCACTGAACCGGGGGGTGCTGTGGGTCCGCGTACCGTCGCCACACTTCTGGAGTTCGAGCGAAACGTCGTGCCCGCGGTCGACTCCCTGCGGGAGCTGCGCGAGAGGCGCCGGGAGAGCGCCGGGCAGGCGGACGGCGGCGTGCCGGACGCCCTGGACGAGGAGATACGTTCCGCCGTCGACGCCGTCCGCACCGCCGTCGCGGGGCTGCGGGGCCTGATGCCGGAGGCGCAGATCGCGGCCACCTGCGAGGAGTTACGGGTCTGGCGGGAGGCGGGGTGCGAGGGCGTGCCGCACTTCGACGCCACCCGGGACGCGGTGCCCGCGCCCGAGGACGGCGAGGCCGCCGCGTTCGTGGGGCCGGTGACCCTGCCCAACAGCAATCGGCACGACGTCCACATCGAGGCGTTCTCGGTGATCCGCGAGGACCCGGCGAGCACCCCCCGGCTCCAGGCGGGCTACCCGCACCCCAAAGCGGTCTTCCAGTCCACCCGGCTGCTGTCCGCCTCCCGCGGCCTGCGGGAGGGCAACTGCGTGGTCTTCTTCCCGGAGAACATCCCGGCCGCCACCCGGTGCACGGACCAGCACTTCGCCTGGTTCTTCTTCAACCGGCACACCGACATCTACGCGGAGACGCTGGCGATCACGGAGCGGCTGTGCGGGCCCGGTTCCCCCTTCGCCGGTGAGCGGGGGCTCGTCTCGGCGGACGTGGACGCGGAGGACACGTACCAGGCGCGCTGCGTCTGGGGGTACCTGCACGACTACTTCCACCACACCGGCCCGCGCCCCCTCGACCAGCACCTGGCCATCAAGACGACTTGGCGGCCCGGGCTCCTGGAGGAGCTCAAGGTGGACATGAAGTCGGCGATCGCCTGCTTCGAGGAGGACGTACCGTACGGGCCCGTCGTGTTCGAGTACATCATCCTGGAACGCCTCTTCCGCTACCCGGCGCAGCCCGAACCACTGCGCAACTTCGACGCCGGCACCGGCTTCGCGCTGGGCACCTGGCTTGCCGCGCAGGGGCTGTTCACCCAGGACGAGCAGGGGCGCCGCGCCCTCGGGCCGAAGGCCGGGATCGTGGAGTCGGTACGCGAACTCGTGGGCCTGATCGAGGAGATCGAGCGCGACGAGGACGACGCGGCGTACAAGGCGGGGGCCGTGGAGTTCCTCTTCGGGACGCTGCTCCGCCGCCCCGAGGCCAGACCCGACCGGTACGGCGGGCCCCTGGCGCCGCTCGGCCTGTGGGGCTCCGAGGTCCATGTCTGAGCCACCCGGCGCCCCCGAGCGCGAAGCGGTCCTCCGGGACCCCGGATTCTGCCGCCACTCCACCGGACACACCGCCGTCGTCGACTGGGACGCCGCGACGGGCTGGTCGCACCCGCGCGTCGAGCCCTGGTCCGACCTGGCGATGGACCCGGCCACGCTCGGACTCCACTACGGGCAGGCGGTGTTCGAGGGGCTGAAGGCGTTCAGGGCCGGGGACGGCTCGGTGCACCTGTTCCGCGCCGAGGACCACGGGCGCCGGCTGGCCCGGTCCGCCGCCCGGCTCGCCATGGCCGAGATGCCTCCCGAGCTGTTCGTCCGGGCGTGCGCGCAGCTGGTCGCGGCCGACGAGGCGTGGGTGCCGGGCGGTTACGGGCAGAGCCTCTACCTGCGGCCGCTCCTCATCGCCACCGAACCGGAGCTCGGGCTGCGGCCCTCCCGGCGCTACCGGTGCGTGATCCTCGCCTACCCGGCGGACCCCTGCTTCGGCGCCGGCTTCCGGCCGCTGGCGGTGACCACCGCCACCGAGACGGTACGCGCGGTGCGCGGCGGCACCGGCGAGGCCAAGTGCGCCGGCAACTACGCCGCCGGCCTGCTCACCCGTACCGAGGCGCAGGCCGCCGGGTACGACGAGGTGCTGTGGCTCGACGGGCTCGAACGGAGCCGGATCGAGGAACTCAGCACCATGAACCTCTTCCTCGTCCGGCGCGACGGAGACAGGCCACGGCTCACGACCCCGCCGTGCGACGGGACCATCGTCCGCGGCCTGACCCGCGACTCGCTGCTGACCCTGGCGGCCGACCGGGGCATCGCGGCCGCCGAGGAGCACACCACGATCGACGCCGTCCGGGACGGCCTGCGCTCCGGCCGGCTGACCGAGGTGTTCGCCTGCGGCACCGCCGGTGTGGTGGTCCCGGTGGGCCGGCTCGCCATCGACGGCGAGGACCTGGTGGTGGGCGACGGAGAAGAGGGACCGATGACCGCAGCACTGCGCAGCAGCCTGCTGGACGTCCAGCACAGACGTACGCCCGACTCGCACGGCTGGCTGCGGACCGTCGTACGGGCCGACGAGAACGGGGGACGACGCGCATGAACAACCACCACGCCACCTCGGAGGGCGGCCGGGAGACCGCCCTGTCGAGAGTCACTGTCATCCACACCCTGGGCCCTTCGGGCACCAACCTGGAGAAGGCCGCCCACCACTGGCTCGCCGCGCGGGGAACCGCCGGCAAGGTGGTGCTCCACGCCGAGGTGGAGGACAGTCTCGGCGCGATGGCCTTCGACGGCACCGAGGCCGTCCTCGCCTGCGCGGTCTACCCCCGGCTCCACGACCTCGTCTTCCAGAACCTGCACCGCCTGGAGATGGCCGACAGCTTCATCCTCGACACCCACGACATGGTGCTGGCCGGTCGCCCCGACCATGCCGCCCTCGCCACCATCGTCAGCCACCCGGCCCCCAGCAGCCTCGTCGCACAGCGCGGCGAGATCACGCTGACCAGCAGCAACTCGCGTGCCGCGGCGCTGTGCGCGGCCGGGCGGTACGACGCCTGCGTGACCACGGGACCGGCCGCGGCGGCCAGTGGGCTGCGGCTGATCGAGAACTTCGGCCCGGTGCCGATGATTTTCACCCTGCACGTCGGCCGGACCCTCGGCGAAGCCGGCGGCGCGCAGGGCGGGTGCCCGTGCTGATCGTCGTCCAGCCCTTGTCGGCCGGGGTCCGGCTCACCGCCCGGATGGTGGCCGCCGGCGTTCCCTGCCTCGTTCCCACGCAGTTTCCCGGGCTGCTGCCGCCCGAGGTGCACGCCGGTGCGACCGTCGTCGACTGGCATCCCGACGCGGGAGTGGCCGGACTGCTCCGCCTGGTCGAGAAGGCCGCCGCGGAGACCGGCACCGCCCCCACCGGGGTGGTCGCCGGCTTCGAGTACGCGGTGCCGGAGGCCGCCGGACTGGCCCGGGCCCTCGGGCTGCCCGCGCTCGGTGCCCGGGCGGCCGAGGCGGTGCGGCAGAAGGACGTCATGCGGCGGCGGTGCGCGGAGCGCGGGATCGCCCGACCGCGTTCGGTCACGGTCGGCCCCCGGACGACGGGGCCCTGCCCGCTCCCCTTCCCGGTCGTGGTCAAGCCGGTCGACTGCGGCGGCAGCCTGATGGTGAGCCTCTGCCGCGACGAGGACGAGTACGCGCGGGCCCGCGCGCTCGTCCACGACCCCGGCGAGGACGTGAAGTTCCACCCGAATCCGCGGCGGACCGCCCTGGTCGAGGAGTACCTGGAGGGCCCCGAGTTCTCCCTCGACGGCTGGGTGGACGCCGACGGCCCGCACCTGGCGAGCGTCACCACCAAGTTCCTCTCCGCCCCGCCGGACTTCTTCGAGATGGGCCACATCGCCACCGCGCCGCGGTGCTCGCCGCACGGTGAACTCCTGGAGCGGTTCGCGCGCCAGGTCGTGGCCGCCTTCGACCTCACGGTGGGCCCGTTCCACATCGAGACCCGGATCGTCCGTGACCGGGGGCCCGTCCTGATCGAGGTCGGGGCCCGGCTCGCCGGCGACAACATCCCCGAGCTGGTGCTCGCCGGGCCCGGCGTGGACCTGTGCGCCGCCACGGCGGACGCCGCACGCGCTCTGGCCCACGACCCCGGCCCGCTGTCGCCCGTCAGCGCCGGGCTCGCGTTCGTCACCGCCGACCGGCCCGGCGCGTTCTCCGGAACGCTCCCCGGCGTCGACGCCTTCACGGGGGCGGCCGAGTTCCGCGCCCTCCTGCCGGAGGCGGAGCCGGGGGCGCTGCTCGACCCGGGCGACATCTTCGCCAACCGGGTCGCCCGTATCCACTTCGAGGGCGACCTCGACCGGGTCGAGTGCCTCGTCGCCTCGGTCCTCGCAGACGTGAAGGCCGGCGTCGACGGCGTCGGCCACCAGGACAAGGAAGGTGCCCGCGCATGAGCAACGAACTGACCGTCACCCCCACGACCGCCCCGCGCCCGCGGCCGGAGGCGGGCGGGGCGGACGGAGCCGTTCTCACCGACCACGCCTTCTTCATGCGGACCGGCAAGCGCCGCAGCTGGCAGCGGTTGACGGTGGCCGACCGGGACGGCATCCCGGCGCTGCGGCACACGGCCGGGGCCCTGCTCGCCGGGCAGACGGTCGTCGACGAGTTCGCCGCGTACCGGCTCGCGGACGGCACGGTCGCCGTGTTCCGTCCCGACAGCCACATCAAGCGGCTGAACAACGGGGCCCGCCGGCTCGCGCTGCCCCAGGTCGACTTCGACCGGGTGTGGAGCTCGGTACGGGCGATGATCGAGCTGGACGAGGGCTGGCTGCCGCAGAGGGCGGGGGCTTCGCTGCGGCTGCGCGCGGTGCTCGCCGCCGACGGCACGGAGCTGACTCCCGGGCCGGCGGACCACTGCCTCTTCTACGTACTCGGCTCGGTTCCGGCCGCCGCGGCCAAGAAGCCGCTGAAGGCCATGACGCTGGACGGGTACGTGCGGGCCTGGCCCGGCGGCACCGGTGACCTGAGGACCGGGGGCGGTCTCGCGGTGGGCGTGGTGCCCGCCGAGATCGCCCGCAACTACGGCAACGACCACGTGCTGTGGCTCGACGGCGAGGGCCGGCACGTTCAGCAGATCGGCGAGCTGAACGCGTTCTTCGTGATCGACGGCGTCCTGACCACGCCCGCGCTCGACCGCACCGTGCTGCCCGGGATCACCCGCGACTCGGTCGTGAAGCTGGCCCGGGACGCGGGGACGGCCGTGGCCGAGCGGCCGGTGGAACTCGCCGAGGTCCTGAAGGGCATCGCGGACGGCTCCGTCACGGAGTGCTTCGCCACCGGCACGGCCGACGGGGTGGCGCCGGTGGTCTCCCTCGGCCACCAGGGCGAGGAGTACCGGTTCGCCTCGGCGGAGGCCGGCCCGGTCACCGCGCGCTTCCGGGAGCTGCTGGACGGCATCCACCGGGGCGAGTCCGTCGACCGGTTCGGCTGGATGCGCCGGATCACCGAAGTGGCACCCGTCCACGTCTGAGGGAGGAGAGAACCATGGCGTACGTCGTCACCGACGAGTGCGTGGGCTGCAAGTACACGGACTGTGTGGACGTCTGCCCCGTGAGCTGTTTCCACGAGGGTCCCGAGATGCTCTACATCAACCCCGAGGAATGCATCGACTGCAACGCGTGCGTGGCCGAGTGCCCGCCCGAGGCGATCTGGGCGGACGTCGACCTGCCCGAGGACAAGTTCCAGTGGATCGAGATCAACGGCGAGATGAGCAACACCTACCCGGTCATCTCCGAGAGCCGGGGCACCAAGGGCGAGCCCACCGCGGCCCCCGCCGAGCCCTCCAGCCAGCCTTCCTGACCCCGAGAGCGGGAGCCTAGGTCATGACGACCCACGTCGAGAACCCCTTCATGCTGGGCCTCGACTCGAACTTCTATCTGAAGGACGAGTTCGAGAGCCCCGAGAAGCGCACCAACGTCACCTGGTTCTACCCGAAGATCTGCGCCTTCCAGGACGCCCTCGACTCCGAGGAGAGGAAGGCGGAGTACTTCTCCTTCCTGAACCGCCAGTCCCACCCGGAGCAGACCGACATCCTGCTCTACTTCCACATCCCGTTCTGCGAGGCGTTCTGCAACTTCTGCGCCTGCTTCAAGGAGTCGGCGGCGAAGTACCAGGGCGAGCGGCAGAAGCGCTTCGTCCAGGCGATGGTCAAGGAGATCCAGCGCAACGCCCGCTCGAAGTACTTCCAGGGCACCAAGGTCAAGTACGTCCAGTTCGGCGGCGGCACGCCCTCCGCCCTGGAGCAGGAGTCGATGGCCACCATCCTGGAGGCCGTGCACCGCGAGTTCGACCTGAGCGAGGTCGACGGCATCTCCCTGGAAGGCAGCCCGCTCGGGCTCTCCAAGGACGGCTACATCGAGATGCTGAAGTCCCTCGGCATCACCCGCATCTCCTTCGGGGTGCAGACCCTCGACGAGGACATCCGCCGCAAGCTCACCATCAAGGCCAGCGTCGAGCAGGTCCACCAGACCGCCGAGAACATCCGCAAGGCCGGCATCCGCACCTTCGCCCTGGACCTCATGTACAACCTGCCGGGGCAGGACGACGAGGTCCTGGCCCGGGACCTGCAGGGCATCTGTGCGGAGCTGCGCCCCAGCTTCGTGCAGACGTACCGCTTCAACCAGTGGGAAGGCACCCGCCTGGACCAGCAGATCCGGGCCGGCAAGGTCGCCGAGGTGAAGCCCTCGGGCGCCATCGAGCGGCAGCAGTACCGGCAGATCAAGGAGGGTCTGGCCGGGTACGGCTACGACAAGCAGCTGCTGATCAACTTCTTCACCCACCTGGACGACGCGGGCGAGATCGGCCTCAACCACGCCTGCGGCGGCAACGGCTACCGCGCCAGCTACACCCTCGGCATCGGGCCGGCCGCCGAGAACTACATGGGAGAGCGCAGCTACCGCAACCACACCGATGTCGACCGGTGGATGCGTGAGGTCGAGGAAGGCATCATCCCGATCGAGCAGGGCCGGATCTGCTCCGAGGACGAGGTCGAGAACCGGGTCATGGTCTTCTTCCCGGTCTTCGGCACCGTCCGCAAGGCCGACGTCGCCAACTTCGAGAAGTACCGCCGCGAGGTGGACTGGCTGGTGGCGGGTGAGTACGCGATCGAGACGGACGAGGAGCTGACCCTCACGGAGGCCGGCCGGGAGAACGCCGGCAACATCGCCTTCCTCTTCTACTCGGACGAGGAGAAGGCCCGCGCCCGGCGCACGATGTACCTCTCCCTGAAGAACAAGCGCAACCCCTTCCACCAGGACGCGCAGAACATCCCGCGCACCCCGCTCTTCCTCCAGACCCGCCCGAAGCCGGCGGAGGAGACCGCCAAGGAGAACGACGCAGCGAAGACCGAGGGGAGCTGAGCCACCGGTGGAGAACCGCAAGACCCAGCAGGAGATCGAGGACGACCTCCGCGGGGTGATCGCCGAGATATTCCCCGGGCAGCTGGTCGAACTCGACTCCAGCACCCCGCTGTTCAACGGCGGCCTGTCGCTCAACTCGACCCAGATGATCGAACTCACCCTGGCCTTCGAGACGTTCTACGACATCGAGCTCGAACCCGAGCTGCTGACGACGGAGAACTTCGCGACCCTGGGCTCCCTCGCCACGCTCCTGGAGGAACTCCTCGAAGACGAGGTGTCCCCTGTCTGAGATCCGTTCGGACGTGCGCGTGGTGCTGATCCACGGCAACGCCGGAGCGAGCGTCGAGGGCATCTGGTTCCCGTACCTCAAGCGGGAACTGGAGGCCCTCGGCGCCGAGGTGGTGGCCAAGACCTTCCCCGACCCCCTCAAGGGCCGGATGCGGTACTGGCTGCCCTTCCTCACCGACGTCATCCGCCCGGACGAACGGACGGTCGTCGTCGGCCACTCGTCCGGCGCGCTGGCCGCCTTCCGGTACGCCGAGAAGGCACCGCTTCTCGGCACCTTCGCCGTCGCCGGCCACCACCACGACTGCGGGTTCGAACTGGAACGGCGCAGCGGCTTCTTCGACACCCCGTGGGACTGGGACGCCATCCGCGCCAACCAGTCCTTCATCGAGCAGTTCCACTCGGAGGACGACCCCTGGGTGCCCTTCGAGGTCGCCGAGGAGCTGCACGAGCTGACCGGGAGCACCTTCCACGCCATGCGCGGCATGGGCCACTTCGGTTCGTACGACCAGCGGATGGACACCTTCCCGGAGCTGCTGGAGGCGATCCGCCGCCGGCTCGCCGGGCCTCGCCTGGAGGAACGATGACCCTCATGCTCGCCGACGAGCTGCTGGAACGCCGGAGGGAGAGCACGGCCACCGCCGTCGTGGACCTGGAGACCGGCGAGCGGGTCTCGTACCGGACCCTCGCCCGGCGCGTCGAGGCGCTGACCGGCCTGCTGGCCGGGCTCGGCGTGGGCCGGGGCGGGACGGTCGCCATGGTGATGGACAAGTCCGCCGCCTCGGTGGCCGTGATGTGGGCCACGCTGCGGCTCGGCGCGCGCTACGTGCCGCTGGACGAGTCGCTGCCGGCCGCCCGGATCGCGCTGCTCCTGGAGAGGTGCGCACCCACGGCCACCCTGGTCCACCCCGCCCACCTACGGCTTCTCGACGGCGCGCCGGCCGGGAAGGTGGTCACGGTCGGCGCCGACCCGGTGGACGCGGGGATCGGCTGGGACCCCTCGGCCGAGGCCGTGCCCCGGCCGGCCGAGGTGACCGGCCGCGGTCCCGAGGACCACGCGTACGTCGTCTTCACCTCCGGCTCGACCGGTTCGCCCAAAGGCGTCGTGATCAGCCACCGGTCGATGTGCGCGCTGCTCACAGGGGTGCAGCGGACCGTCGGCTTCGAGGACGGCATGCGCTTCCTCAACGTGGCGCCACTCTTCTTCGACGCCTCCGTCGTGGACCTCTGGTCGACGTTCCTGGTCGGCGGGACGGTCCACCTGCTGCCCCGGCTGCGGTTGGCCACCCAGGTCACCCGCGCGATCGAGGAGTGGCGGATCACCGACACGCTGCTGGTGCCCTCCGTGATCCGGATGCTGGTCGGCCGGTTCAGCGACGCCGGGCGGCGCGACCTCGGCTCGCTGCGCCGGCTCTGGTTCGGCGGCGAGTCGTGCCCGGTCTCGGTCCTGGAGGCGTTCTCCGCCCTCGTCCCCGGGCTGCGGTACGTGCACGGATACGGGCCGACCGAGACCACGCACAGCGCCACGCTCTTCCTCACCGACGCGCCGGGCGAGGACGGCGAGGAGTTCCTGCCCATCGGCCATCCGCTGCCGGCCGTCGATCTCCTCGTCGTGGACGAGGCGGTGCGGCCGGTGGAGGACGGCGTCCCCGGCGAACTCCTCATCGGCGGGGCGCAGGTGATGGCGGGCTACTGCGGCGAGCCGGAGCGCACCGCCCGCGCGGTGGTCGAGCTTCCTCCCGGCTCGGGACGGCGGTACTACCGCTCGGGGGACTACGTGCGGCGGCGGCCGAAGGACGGGGCGCTGGTCTTCCTGGGACGCCGCGACGACGCGTGGAAGATCAACGGCAACCTCGTCCACCTCTCCGAGGTGGAGGCCGCGACGCTGGCGGTGGCCGGGGTGACGGACTGCTGCGCGGTCCCGGTGGAGCACCCGCTGGCCGGCCGGGCGATCACGCTCTTCGTCCTCGGCGCGCGGGAGGGCGGGCCGGGCCCGCGCGAAGAGGAACTGCGCCAGGCGCTCGCCCTGCGGCTGCCCGCGTACATGCTGCCGGCCCGGATCGTGTTCCTGACCGACGGTGACGTCAGCCTGACGCCGTCCGGGAAACTCGACCGCGCCCGGCTGCGGGAGGCCGCCGACGCGGCCGGGACCGGGGCGGGGCCCCGGTGAGCGGGGCGGAGGCTGCCCGCTTCGAGCGGTGCGGCGTGGTCACGGTCGTGCCCCGCCCGGCCCACGGTCCGGCGCTCGGTGACGACCCCGCGCTGCTCCTGCGGCGCGGGGCCGAGGAGTTCCTTCCGGCCCCGGGCAGCGTGGACCGGCTGGCCGGCGCGTACGCCCGCGAGGGCCTGGCCGTCGAGGCCCGCACCGAGGTGGGTCTCACCGTCTCCGGCGCCCCCGAGCTGCTCGCGCAGGTCTTCGGCCACCCGGTGCGGCCGGTGCGGAACAGATACATCCGGGAGACCGTCCGGCACGAGTTCGCCGCCTCCGGCCCGCTCCGCTCCCGGCTCCACCCCGGACTGGTCGCGGAGGTACGGGTGCCCCGGGCGGGTTTCGAGCTGGTGGCCGGGGCGGCGCCCACGCCCCGGGCCGCTCCGCCGCTGGCCCGCGACGCCCGCCGGCTCAGGCTGCCCGAGGACGCGGTGCGCCTCGCCGGCGCCGGCCGGGCGCACGCGGCCGGGGTGCGGGGCGACGGGGTCCGGGTGGTGATGGTCGACACCGGCCTGTACGACCACCCGCACCATCGCGCCCACGGCTACCGCACCTCGGTCGTCCCCGCGCTGTCCGCCCTCGATCCCGCCGTGGACGAGCGCGGCCACGGCACCGCGATGTCCGCGCTGCTGCTCGCGGTCGCCCCCGCGGCCGAGCTGACCATGGTCAAGATGGCCTGCGAGACCTTCTCCTTCCCGGTGGCCGCCTTCCAGCGGGCGGTGGAACTGGCGCCGGACGTCATCTCGTGCAGCTGGGGCACCTTGCGCGCCGAACCTCACCTCCATCTGGAGGTCGCCGACGCGGTGCGGCGCGGGATCACGGTCCTGTTCGCCGCCGGCAACGGCTCCACGGACCGGCGTACCGCCATGTTCCAGTCGGTGGCGACCCCGGGCGCGCTGACCGTCGGCGGGGTCCATGTGGCACCGGACGGTCGCAGGCGCGCCGCCGACCTGGCATCCAGCTACCGCTCGGACCTCTTCCCGGGCCGCCGCGTCCCCGACCTGTCCGGGCCCTGCGGCATGCTGCCCCACGGTGACTACGTGGAGTTCCCGACCCAGCCGGGATGCATGTTCGACCGCCGTAACAGCGCGTACGACGGCACCGCCCCCGACGACGGCTGGCTGGTCTCCAGCGGGACGTCCGGGGCGACGGCCTACGCGGCCGGGGTGGTGGCGCTCGCCGTGCAGCAGGGCATCGGCAAGGGCCGGGCGCTGACCGCGGCGGACCTGGCGGACGCCTGCCTGCCGGTGACGGAGGGACGGACGCTGACCGGCGACGACTGCGGCGGGGTCTGTCCGAACGAGGCGGTGGGCCTCGGCCTGCTCACCACCCCGGTCTGACCCTCCCGCTCAGACCAGGCGCCGCATCCACCCGTACGGGTCCTCGGCGCGCCCGAACTGGAGGTCCACCAGGCGTCGGCGGAGCCTCATGGTGACCGAGTCCTCGGCGGCGGTGTCCGGGGCGGTCACCTCTCCGCCCTCCCAGACGAGGCGACCGACGGGGGTGACGACGGCGCCGGTGCCGCAGGCGAACACCTCGCGGATCTCACCGGTCCGGGCGCCCTCCTGCCACTCCCCGATGTCGACCCGGCGCTCCTCGATGTCGAGGCCGAGGTCCTTGGCGAGGGTGATGACGGAGGCGCGGGTCACGCCCTCCAGGATGGTGCCCAGCTCCGGGGTGACGAGCCGGCCGTCGCGGGTGACGAAGTACAGGTTCATACCGCCGAGTTCCTCGACGTACCGCCCTTCGGTGGCGTCCAGGAAGCAGACCTGGTCGCAGCCGTGCTCCGCCGCCTCCCGCATCGGCGCGAGACTGGCCGCGTAGTTGCCGCCGCACTTGGCGGCGCCGGTGCCGCCCCGCCCGGCCCGGGTGTACCGGTCGGAAAGCCAGATGGAGACGGGCTGCACGCCGCCGGAGAAGTAGGGGCCGACCGGCGAGGCGATGACCATGTACGTCACCTCGGCCGCGGGCCGCACCCCGAGGAACGCCTCGGAGGCAAACATGAACGGCCGCAGGTACAGGCTCTGTTCGCCCTCGCCGGGCACCCAGTCGCGGTCCGCGCGCACCAGCTGGGTGACGGATTCCAGGAAGACGTCGGCGGGCAGCTCGGGCAGGGCCAGACGGCGGGCGGAGCGGGCGAAGCGTTCGGCGTTGGCCTCGGGCCGGAAGGTCCACACCGAGCCGTCCGGGTGGCGGTACGCCTTCATGCCCTCGAAGATCTCCTGCGCGTAGTGCAGGACGGCGGCGGCCGGGTGCAGGGGGACGGGGGCGAGCGGCACGATGGCCGCGTCGCCCCAGCCGTCGTCCTCCGTCCACACGACGCGCGCCATGTGATCGGTGAAGTACTGCCCGAACTTCGGGTCCTGGAGGATCTCGGCGCGGCGGGCGCGACTCACCGGGCTGGGATGTGCCTCGATCGTGAACCGCACACTCATAGCGGGGGCTTCTCGCTCTCTCGTGCATTCTGGGCCGGCGGCAGGCACCCTAGCCTGAGGGCAGTCGGGCAGCAAGGAGACGGGAACGCGCGGTGAGGGCCCAGACGGTGTGGTCGCAAAGCCTGGTCGGCAGGCCGGTCCTGTGCGTGGGGACGGACCTGGTGGACGTGGCCGACATGCGCGCCACCCTGATCCGGCAACCACGCTTCCGCACCAAGGCGTTCACCGAGGCGGAGCGGGCCTACTGCGAGATCTGCGACGACTCCGCGGAGCGGTACGCGGTCCGGTTCGCGGCGAAGGAAGCGGTCCTGAAAGCCCTGGGCACCGGCCTCTCCGGCGCGGCCCTCACCGAGATCGAGGTCCGGCGGGCCCCGGAGGGCAAGCCCTCCCTGCTGCTGACGGGCCGCGCGGCGGCACTCGCCCAGGCGGCGGGCGTCCACTCCTGGCTGATCAGCCTCACCCACACGGCGACCCGGGCGCACGCCCTCGTGGCGGGGGTCGGCGCCGAGCGCCCCTGACACGGCCTGTGCCACAGTTCCCCCATGGTGTGGAACGGCGACGCGTATCAGGCCCGGTTCGACGAGATCGCCGCCGGGGGCGGGGACGTGCACGGAGAGGCGGAGCTGGTGCGGTCGCTCGGGCCGGGCAGTGTGCTCGACGCCGGGTGCGGGACGGGGCGGGTGGCGGTGGAGCTGGCGCGGCACGGGGTCGAGGTGGTGGGGGTGGATCTCGACGCGTCGATGCTGGCGACCGCGCGGCGCCTCGCGCCCGGGCTCGTGTGGCACCGGAGCGATCTGGCCGGGCTCGATCTCGGGCGGTCCTTCGACGTGGTGGTGATGGCGGGCAACGTGCCGCTGTTCACCGCGCCCGGGACCGAGGCCGCGCTGGTCGCCGGGGTGGCCCGGCACGCGCGGCCGGGGGGCGGACGGCTGGTGGCGGGGTTCTCGCTGGACCGGGGGTACACCCTGGAGGCGTACGACGCGCACGCCGCGGCGGCGGGGCTGGTCCTTGAGGCGCGGTACGCCACCTGGGACCGGGAGCCGTACGACGGCGGGGCGTACGCGGTGTCGGTGCACCGGCGGGAGTGAGCGCGACAGCGGGCGGACAGTCGTCGGTGGCGCTTGTCGCGGAAAAGCGCCACCGGTGGTTCGGACCGCACGGCCGGAATTCACCGGGCCGATCTCCCCGTGCCGGTTGTCCGGGTGCGGTTCGGTTCTTTTCTTCCGCCTTCTCACCGGCCGTGCACGAGGCGGCTCCCGTTCCGGCGAGGCGGCCGCCGTCGACGATGAGGTGTTCCTCGCGGATCGGCGCACCCTTCAGCCAGTCCTCCAGGATCTCGCGCGTCCCGGCCGCGTAGCGGGCCTGGGCGGTGAGGGTGATGCCGGAGATGTGGGGGGGGTGGTGAACGCCGCCGGGCGCAGGACGAGGAGACCTGGCGCGGCTGGCGGCGCAGCCGCCGCTGGAACGCCTGGGCACCCCCGAGGACATCGCCGAGGTGGTCGCTCTCCTCGCCTCCCCGGCCGGGCACTGGGTCAACGGCCAGGTGGTGCGCGCCAACGGTGGCATCGTCTGACCGCTCCGGCCGGCCCGGCCCGGTCCATCGCGAACCGAGCCGAGGAATGTACGTTCGTACACTCCCGGTTATAGGCTCCCGCGCATGACTGTCGACGTAGCGACCCGGCCCCCCGTGGCCGTCCGGCGGGCGCGGGTGGCCGTCGCCGTGCTCTTCTTCACCAACGGCGCGCTCTTCGCCAATCTCCTGCCGCGGTATCCGCAGATCAAGGAGGCCCTCGGCATCGGGAACGCGGGGTACGGGCTGGCCGTGGCCGCGTTCCCGGCGGGGGCGGTCGCGGCGGGGCTCGCGGCCGGGGTGGTCATCCGGCGGCTGGGGTCGGCGCGGGCGGCGGCGGCCGGGACGCTGCTGACGGCCGTGGGGATCGTCGCCGCCGGATTCTCCGGCACGGTCGGCCTGTTCGCCACCGCGCTCTTCCTCGCCGGGGCGATGGACGCCATCACCGACGTGGCGCAGAACGCCCACGGGTTGCGGGTGCAGCGGAGGTACGGGCGCTCGGTCATCAACTCCTTCCACGCCGTCTGGTCCATCGGCGCCGTCACCGGCGGGGCCATGGCCGCCGGAGCCCTCGCGCTCGGCCTGCCGCCGGGGCAGCACCTGGCCGTCTCCGGCACGGTGTGCACCGCCGCCGCCTTCGGCGCCCTGCGGTTCTGCCTGCCGGGCCCGGACACCGACTCCCCCCTCGATGCGGTGGCCGACGCGCCCGCCGAAGGGCGGGGGAAGACGGTCGTCCCGGGCCGCCGTACGGCCTGGGTACTGGCCGCGCTGGTCCTCATCGCGACCGCGGGCACGCTGGTCGAGGACGCCGGCAGTTCCTGGGCGGCGCTCTACCTCTCGGGACCGCTGCACGCCTCGGTGGCGCTGGCCGCCTTCGGCTTCATCGCCCTGGTCGGGGCCCAGTTCGTCGGCCGCATCCTCGGGGACCGGCTGGTCGACCGGTTCGGCCAGCGCGCGGTGGCCCGCGCCGGAGGGCTCGTCACGGCGGCGGGGATGGGCCTCGCCCTGGCCTTCCCGACCGTGCCGGGGACGATCCTCGGCTTCGCGGCGGCCGGGTTCGGCGTGGCCACGCTGGTCCCGGCGGCGATGCACGAGGCCGACGAACTGCCGGGGCTCAAGCCCGGAACGGGTCTCGCCCTGGTCTCCTGGCTGATGCGTCTCGGTTTCCTGCTCTCCCCGCCCCTGGTCGGCCTGGTCGCCGACGCGGCGAGCCTGCGGGCGGGGCTGCTGGTGGTGCCCTTCGCGGGGGTGCTGGTGCTGCTGCTGGCGGGGGTGCTGCAAGGGCGGCGGGGCCGGCCGGGCAGCTGACTTTGGTGCAAAGTTTGCCTGATTTGCCCGTATATAGGGGTAGCTAACCCCAGAAAGGGACTTTTTGCGGTGCGACGGAAGTTGCCAGCACGCTCTTCGGGGGCTTATAAGAGGACCGTGGCCGGGGCGAATCCGGGAATTCCGGGGAGTGCCGCCGCCACGGAGGTTTCCCATGTTTCTCACTCCGTCCGACACGGAGAAACTGCTGCTGAGCGTCGCCGGAATGGTGGCACGCGACCGGCGTGAACGCGGCGTTCTCCTCAATTACCCCGAGGCGGTCGCACTGCTCTCCTGCTGGGCCGTGGAACGGGCCAGGGAAGGCGCCTCGGTCAGCGAGCTGATGACGACGGGCCGTTCCGTCCTCACCCGCGCTGACGTGCTGGAAGGCGTCCCGGAGATGCTGCACGACGTCCAGGTCGAGGCGACCTTCCCGGACGGGCGCAAGCTCGTCACGATCACCTCGCCGATCCCGTGATCCCCGGCGAGACCCGGACCGGGCCCGGCGAACTGATACTCAACGCGACTCTTTCCACGATGCTGATTTCCGTGGTGAACGACGGCGACCGCCCTATTCAGGTCGGCTCGCACCTGCATTTCCCCGACGCGAATGCAGCGCTTTCCTTCGACCGTTCCGCGGCCGAGGGATTCCGCCTCGACATTCCTTCCGGCACCTCGCTGCGCTTCGAGCCGGGAGTCGGTGTCGACGTCCCCCTGGTGGCGCTCGGCGGCCGGCGGCACGTCCCCGGCATCCTCGTGCGCGCCGCCCGGCCGGAACCTCCCGCGCCCGGCACCGGCGCGGCCGGGCCCACCGCCCTCCTGACGCCCGGGGCACCCGCCGTGGCCCCGACGGTGCTGGCCCCGTCCACCCGCCCCCTGCCGACGGAGGGAACCTGACATGGCCCGGCTGACCCGTGCCGCCTACGCGGCGCTCTACGGACCCACCACCGGAGACCGCGTCCGCCTCGCCGACACCGATCTGTGGATCGAGGTCGAGGAGGACCGCTGCTTCGGCGGCGACGAGGCCGTCTTCGGTGGCGGCAAGTCCCTGCGCGAGTCGATGGCCCAGGCCACCACCTCGCGCGCCGACGGCGCCCTCGACCTGGTCGTCACCAACGCCCTCGTCCTCGACCACTGGGGCGTCGTCAAGGCCGACGTCGGTGTCCGCGCCGGGCGGATCGTCGCGCTGGGCCGCGCGGGCAACCCGGACATCAGCGACGGGGTCCACCCGGAGCTGGTGATCGGCCCCGGCACCGACGTCGTCTCCGGCGAAGGACGCATCCTCACGGCCGGGGCCGTCGACACCCACGTCCACTTCCTGATGCCGCAGACCCTGCACGAGGCGCTCGCCACCGGCACCACCACCGTGATCGGCGGCGGCACCGGCGCCACCGAGGCGTCCAAGGCGACCACCGTGACCCCGGGGCCGTGGAACCTGGCGATGATGCACCGCTCGCTGGACGCCCTGCCGCTCAACGTCATGCTCTTCGGCAAGGGCTCCACCGTCTGCGAACAGGCGCTGGCCGAGGCCGCGCTCGGCGGCGCCGGCGGCTACAAGGTCCACGAGGACTGGGGCGCCACCCCGGCCGCCATCGACGCCGCCCTGCGCGCCGCCGACACGTACGGCCTCCAGGTCGCGCTCCATGCCGACAGTCTCAACGAGACCGGCTACGTGGAAGGGACCCTCGACGCCATCGCCGGGCGGGGCATCCACGTCTTCCACGCCGAGGGGGCGGGCGGCGGACACGCACCCGACATCATCACCGTCGCCGCCCAGCCGCACATCCTGCCCGCCTCCACCAATCCGACGCTGCCGCACACCGTCAACACCGTCGCCGAACACCTCGACATGCTGATGGTCTGCCACCACCTCAACCCGCGCGTCCCCGAGGACCTCGCCTTCGCCGAGTCGCGCATCCGCGCCACCACCATCGCCGCCGAGGACGTCCTCCACGACCTCGGCGCCCTCTCCATCACCTCCTCCGACGCCCAGGCGATGGGCCGGATCGGCGAGGTCGTCTGCCGCACCTGGCAGGTCGCCCACACGATGAAGCAGCGCTTCGGCGGCCTCGGCGGCTCGCTGCCCGCCGACAACGAACGGGCCCGCCGCTACGTCGCCAAGTACACGATCTGCCCGGCCGTCGCGCACGGCATCGACCACGTGGTGGGCTCGGTGGAACCCGGCAAACTCGCGGACCTGGTCCTGTGGGACCCGGCCTTCTTCGGCATCCGCCCCGCCGCGGTCCTCAAGGGCGGCATGGTGGTGTACGCGCCGCTCGGCGACGCCAACGCCGCCATCCCCACCACCCAGCCGGTACTGCTGCGCCCCACCGCGGCCGCCGGAGCCGGGGCCCACCTGTCGGTGAGCTTCGTCGCCCCGGCCGCCCTGGACGACGGGCTCGCCGAACGCCTCGGCCTCGCCCGGGAGTTGGTGCCGGTCCGGCCGACCCGGCACCTCACCAAGGCGGACCTGCCGAACAACACCGCGCTCCCGTCGATCGACGTCGACCCGGAGACCTTCGCCATCAGCATCGACGGAGAGCCCGTCGTACCGGCTCCCGCCACCACCCTGCCGCTGGCACAGCGGTACAGCCTCTTCTGATGGGTGCCCTCGCCGCCCTGCTGCTCGGCGACGGGCGCCTGCCGGTCGGTGGCCACACCTACAGCGCCGGGCTCGAACCCGCCGTCGCCGCCGGGCTGACCCGCGACCGCGTCCCGGCGCTGCTGCGGGCCCGGCTGCGCACCACGGCGGCCACCGAGGCGGCCGGCGCCGTCCTCGCGCTGCGCGCGGCGCACCGGACGCCGGTGGCGTACGAGCCCGTGCAGCGGGCGCTGGCCGCGCGGATGCCGGCGGCGCCGCAGCGCGAGGTCTCGGCCACCCTCGGCCGGGGCGTACACCGGCTGGCTCGGCGGCTGGCCCCGGACCACCCGGCGGTCACCGCCCTGGCGGGGCTGGGCTCCCGCCCGCTTCGCCCGGTGGCCTTCGGCGCGCTCGGCGCGGTGATGGGGGTGACGGCGGCCGAACTGGCCCACGCGGTGGTCCACGACGAGCTCCAGACCGTCGCGGCCGCCGCGCTCAAACTCCTGCCCGGCGACCCGCTCGACTCGGTCGCCTGGCTCCTCGCCGCCCGGCCCGACGCCGAGGCGGCGGTGGAACTGGCCCTCGCCGTCCGGACCCCGGACGGCCTGCCCGCCCGCGCGGCCCCGCTCACCGAACAGTGGGCGCTGGACCACGCACGACGAGAACGGAGACTCTTCCTTGCCTGACCACGAGAACCGTCCGCACACCCACCACACCGGCCGGCCGCGCGCGCTGCGGCTGGGGGTCGCCGGCCCCGTCGGCACCGGGAAGAGCTCCATCCTGGCGGCGCTCTGCCGGGCGCTGGCCTCCGAGCTGTCGATGGCCGTCGTCACCAACGACATCTACACCGACGAGGACGCCCGCTTCCTGCGCTCCGCCGGGGTCCTGCCGACCGAGCGCATCCGCGCCGTGGAGACGGGCGCCTGCCCGCACACCGCGATCCGCGACGACGTCACCGCCAACCTCGACGCGGTCGAGGACCTGGAGGAGGCGTACGGGCCGCTCGACCTGGTCCTGGTGGAGAGCGGCGGCGACAACCTCACCGCGACCTTCAGCCCGGCCCTCGCCGACGCCCAGCTCTTCTGCATCGACGTCGCGGGCGGCGGGGACGTGGCCCGCAAGGGCGGCCCCGGCATCACCGGCGCCGACCTGCTGATCGTCAACAAGACGGATCTGGCCCCGCACGTCGAGGTCGACGTGGCCGCCATGGTCGCCGACGCCGAGGCGGCCCGCGACGGGCTCCCGGTCCTGGCCCTCTCCCGCAAGGACCCGGCCTCGGTCGCCGAACTCGCCGACTGGGTACGGGCTCTGCTGGTACGCCACCGCGCGGGCGTCCATGTGCCCACCGACCCGGGCCCCATGGCTCCGCACCGTCACGCATGACGGGGCCCGACCCGACCGGCGAGGAGACCCGCCCCACCCTGGTCAAAGCGGTGTGCGACGCGGCCGGGCGGCAGGTGGCCGCCGAGCTGAGCCCCGGCGCGTTCCTGGCACCCCGGCCGCTGTGCTCCCCGCCCGACCGGGTCCGCGTCGCCCTGGTCTCGACCCGGGCGGGGCTGCTGGCCGGGGACACCCTGGACCTGCGGATCACGGTCGGCCCGGGCGCGCGGCTGGAGCTGGTGGAGCCCTCCGGCCTGGTCGCCTACGACCATCGGGGCGGGGCCTCCCGGTGGCGGGCCCGGGTGGAGATCGCCGAGGGCGGTGAACTCCTCTGGTCAGGAGCCCCGTTCGTGATCTCCTCGGGTGCCAGGGTGGAGCGCGTGACGGAGGTGGAGGTGGCGGCGGGCGGGCGCATGCTCTGGCGGGACCTGCTGGTCCTGGGCCGTTCCGGGGAACGTGGTGGGGCGGTACGGGCGCTGACCAGGGCCCGGCACGAGGGCGCTGAACTCCTCGTGGAGGACCTCGACCTGCTCGACCCGGAGCTGCGCGAACTGCCCGGCGTGCTCGGCCCCCACCGGGTGATCGGCTCGGTCACCTCGCTGGGCGTCCGGCCGCCCGGACCGGCCCATCCCTCCCGGATGGAGCTGGCGGGGCCAGGGGCGCAGGTCAGACTGCTCGACCGGGTGGCTCCGCCGGTCGAGGCGGGGCTGAGGGCCGTCTGGGAGAGCTGGGCGGCCACGGAGTGCCGCCCTCAGCCCCCGTCCGGCAGCGCCGCCGTCAGGTCGAGCTCCACGAGCTGCCCCGCGAAGCCCAGTTGAGCGACGCCCAGGAGGGTCGCGGCACCGGTGAGGGCGGGAGCCAGGGCGGAGTCCATGAGCCGCGTCCAGGTGGCCGAGAGGTCGGCCCGCTCGTCGCTGCGTACGTAGACCACCGCGCGGACGACGTCGTGGGGGCCGGCGCCGGCGGCGGCCAGGGCGGTGAGGGCGTTGGCGACCACCTGGTCGGTCTGGGTGGAGAGGGAGCCGGGGCCGACGAGGTTGCCCTCGTGGTCGAGGGGGCACTGTCCGGCCAGGTGGGCGGTGCGGCCCGCCTCGGCCACGGTGACGTGGTGGTAGCCGGGGGTCGGGTGCAGGGCGTCGGGGTTGAGGCGGGTCAGGCGTGGCGTCATGCGGGGAGTCTGGCGTGCGGGCGGGGCGGCCCGCACGGGGTTATCACCCGGCGTCAGGGGCCGTCTCCTCGGCGATCCAGCGGAGGTAGGCGGGGCTGCCGGTGACGGGGGTGGCGAGGATCTCCGGGGTGTCGTAGTCGTGGTGGCGCAGCAGCCACTCCTCCAGGGCCGGGTAGCGCCGCTCGGCGGTCTTGAGATGGAGCTGCCATTCACGGGCGTTCTCGACCGCGCCCTGCCAGCGGTAGACCGAGGTCACGGGGCCGACGATCTGTACGCAGGCGGCGAGACGGGCTGCTACGGCTCCGGCGGCCAGGGTCTCGGCCCGGTCGGGGGTGTCGACGGTCGTGACGACGACGAGCGCGGACGGGGGCGTGGGCTCCTCGGGGGCGGTCATCTCGATTCCCTTTCCTCGGGCTGAGTGTCGCGCTCACGGTACGTCGGGCGAGGGGCGGGCGAGGGGGTTGGGCCGGTCGGGGGTGCGGGTCACCCGTTCACCGGCGGGTCGGGGGAAGGTGCCGCCGGTCGCGGGTACACCTGCTGTGACCTGCGCCGACGCGGCCGACGCGGCGTCAGCCGGGTGGGCGGGCGCGGGGCTGTGACGAGGTGTCCGACAGGCGGTGCGCGGCGGTGCGGCTTTACCTCGGTAGCGGGGACGCGCCCCGGCGGCACCCGCGTGCCGCTGTCGTCTGTGGCTAAGGAGCACCATGCGTACTGCCCGTCTGCTGACCGGTACGGTCCGAGCGGCCGCCGCCCTCGGTGCCGGTCTCGCCCTGTCCGCCGCCCCGGCCGCGTACGCCGACGCGGGGGGCGGCGGGCGGGCGGCCGTCGAGCCCCGCCAGGTGGCGCCCGGCGCCGCGGTCACCCTGATGACCGGCGCGTGCCAGGAGGAGGGCCAGGGCGGCGGGACCGTCACGGGCGACGCGGGCGCGGTCGGCGCGGGGCGGTTCAGCCTGGCGCCGGACGCGGAGGGCGAGGAGGCGCGGGGCACCTTCCGGGTGCCGCGCTCGGCGGTCCCGGGGACGTACGAGATCGTGGCGCGCTGCCCGCAGGGGGAGGTGGTGGCGGCCGATCTGGTGGTGACGCTCACCTCGTTGGGCGAGGAGGACGCCGGGGAGCGGGAGGAGTTGCTGCCGGGCGAGCGGTCCGAGGGGCGCTCGGGGCCCGGGGGCGAACCGGCGGACGCCGCGGGCGAGAAGGTGACCCAGGGTTCCGTGGCGGGCGTCGACTCGGCGCTGGGCACCGACCCGGTGCAGGTCACGGCCGGGGTGGCGGCGCTGGGGCTGGCCGCCGTCGGCGGCACCTGGCTGCTGCACCGCCACACGCGCGGCGGCGGGCTCTGACCGGGCCCGCCCGGCGTCCGGTCCGCGCGGCCGGGGCGGCGGGGCTGTCGCGGCGCAGGGCGGTCAGCCTGGCGGTCGGCGCCGGGAGCTGGTTCTTCTTCTGCCTCGGGCTGTGGCTGCTGGCGCGCGGGATCAGGTGACGGGCACTGCGGTCAGGCGATCCACTGTTCGTACGCCATGTTGGCGACGAGGGCGAGGACGACGACCAGCAGGACGATCCGGACGAAGCCGCTGCCGCGCTTGAGGGCGGTGCGGGCGCCGAGGGTGGCGCCGGCGAGGTTGAAGACGGCCATCACCACGGCGAGCTGCCAGAACACGGTGCCCTGCCAGGCGAACATGGCGAGCGCCCCGGCGTTGGTGCAGCAGTTGACGATCTTCGCGGTGGCGGAGGCGGTGACCAGGTTCAGGTGGAGGACGGCGGTCAGCGCCAGCACCAGGAAGGTGCCGGTGCCGGGGCCGATCAGCCCGTCGTAGAAGCCGATGCCGAGGCCGACGAGGCCGATCGCGGCGAGGGTGCGGCGCCGCGAGACCGGGCCCGGCGGGGGCGCGGTGGTGCCGAAGGCGGGCTTGAGGATGACGAAGGCGGCGACGGCGAGCAGCACCACCATGATCACCGGCTTGAGCACCTCGGTGCTCATCCCCGCCGCGAAGAAGGCGCCGCCGGTGGAGCCGGCCAGCGCGGCCAGCCCGATCCGGACGGCGGTGCGGACGTCCACGGGGGCGCGGCGGGCGTAGGTGACGGCGGCCCCGGTGGTGCCGACGATGGCGACGGCCTTGTTGGTGCCGAGGGCGAAGGCGGCGGGGGTGTTGGCGGGGAGCCCCAGGAGCAGCGCGGGCAGCAGGAGCAGCCCGCCGCCGCCGACCACGGCGTCGATCCAGCCGGCGGCCAGCGCGGCCACGCAGAGCAGGATGATGCTGGTCAGGGCTATGTCAGGCATGGGCATGACCCTATCCGGGAGGCGCGCGCGGCCCGTCGGGAGCCCATGGGCCGAGACGGCGTACGCCCCCTGCCGGTCCGGAACACCACAGCGCCCCTGGGGCCCGCCCTCGTGAAGCGGGACCCAGGGGCTCTGTCACCGGACCGGGCCCGGCGCTCCCCCGCACAAGGGTGACGCCGGGTCCGGGCCAGGGTGGAACCGGAACCTTCCGCGGTGCACGCCGGTGAGGGTCAGGGGCTGGCGTGCGGGCGGCTCCGGAGGTCGCGGGTCAGCGGCTGTCGCTGCCCTTCGAGGCGGCCGAGGCACGGCCGGCCTCCAGCCGGGCGACCGGGATGCGGAACGGCGAGCAGGAGACGTAGTCGAGTCCGACCTCGTGGAAGAAGTGAACCGACTCCGGGTCGCCGCCGTGCTCACCGCAGACGCCGAGCTTGAGGTCGGGGCGGGTGGCCCGGCCGGCCTCGACGGCGTCGCGGACGAGCTTGCCGACGCCGTCCTTGTCGATGGTCTCGAAGGGCGAGACCCCGAAGATGCCCTTCTCCAGGTAGGCGGTGAAGAAGCTGGCCTCCACGTCGTCCCGGGAGAAGCCCCACACGGTCTGGGTGAGGTCGTTGGTGCCGAAGGAGAAGAACTCGGCGGCCTCGGCGATCTGGCCGGCGGTCAGCGCGGCGCGGGGCAGCTCGATCATGGTGCCGAGCGCCAGCTTCAGGTCGACGCCGGTCTCCCTCTGCACCTCGGCGAGGACCTGCTCGGCGTCGTCGCGGACCAGCTCCAGCTCCTGGACGGTGCCGACCAGCGGGATCATGATCTCGGCGCGCGGGTCGCCGTTGGCCTTCTTCCGCTCGGCGGCGGCCTCGGCGATGGCGCGGACCTGCATGGTGAACAGGCCGGGGATGACCAGGCCGAGACGGACGCCGCGCAGGCCGAGCATCGGGTTCTGCTCGTGCAGGCGGTGGACGGCCTGGAGCAGCCGCAGGTCGTTCTCGTTGGCGTCCTGGCGGGACTCGGCGAGGGCCACGCGGACCGACAGCTCGGTGATGTCGGGCAGGAACTCGTGGAGCGGCGGGTCGAGGAGGCGGACGGTGACGGGCAGGCCGTCCATCGCCTCGAACAGCTCGACGAAGTCCTTCCTCTGGAGCGGCAGCAGCTGCTCCAGCGCGGTCTCCCGCTCGGCGTCGGTGTCGGCGAGGATCAGCTTCTCGACCATCTCGCGGCGCTCGCCGAGGAACATGTGCTCGGTACGGCACAGGCCGATGCCCTGGGCGCCGAAGCGGCGGGCGCGCAGGGCGTCCTCGGCGTTGTCGGCGTTGGCGCGCACCCGCAGGCGGCGGACGCGGTCGGCGTAGGCCATGATCCGGTGGACGGCGGCGACGAGTTCGTCGGCGTCGTCGGCGCCGGCGTGCATGCGGCCCTCGAAGTACTCGACCACGGGCGAGGGCACGACGGGCACCTCACCGAGGTACACCTTGCCGCTGGAGCCGTCGATGGAGACGACATCGCCCTCCTCGACGACGAGGCCGCCCGGCGCGGTCATCCGGCGCTGCTTGGTGTCGACCTCCAGGTCCTCGGCGCCGCAGACACAGGTCTTGCCCATGCCGCGGGCGACGACGGCGGCGTGCGAGGTCTTGCCGCCGCGCGAGGTGAGGATGCCCTCGGCGGCGATCATGCCGTCCAGGTCGTCCGGGTTGGTCTCCCGGCGGATCAGGATGACCTTCTCGCCGGAACGCGACCACTTGATGGCGGTGTACGAGTCGAAGACGGCCTTGCCGACGGCGGCGCCGGGCGAGGCGGCGATGCCCCGGCCGATGGTCTCGACGGAGGTGGTCTCGTCGAAGCGGGGGAACATCAGCTGGGCCAGCTGTGCGCCGTTGACCCGCTGGAGCGCCTCGGCCTCGTCGATGAGGCCCTGGTCGACGAGCTGGGTGGCGATGCGGAAGGCGGCACCGGCGGTGCGCTTGCCGACGCGGGTCTGGAGCATCCAGAGCTGGCCGCGCTCGATGGTGAACTCGATGTCGCAGAGATCCTTGTAGTGGGTCTCCAGCGTCTCCATGATCTCCATGAGCTGGTCGTACGACTTCTTGTCGATCGACTCCAGCTCGGCGAGCGGCACGGTGTTGCGGATGCCGGCGACGACGTCCTCGCCCTGGGCGTTCTGGAGGTAGTCGCCGTAGACGCCCTGGTGGCCGCTGGCGGGGTCGCGGGTGAAGGCGACGCCGGTGCCGGAGTCGGGGCCGAGGTTGCCGAAGACCATGGAGCAGATGTTGACCGCGGTGCCCAGGTCGTGCGGGATGCGCTCCTGGCGGCGGTAGAGCTTGGCGCGGTCGCCGTTCCACGACTCGAAGACGGCCTTTATGGCCAGGTCCATCTGCTCGCGCGGGTCCTGCGGGAAGTCGCGCCCGGCCTCGGCCTTGACGATCTTCTTGAACTTGGTGACGAGCTTCTTCAGCTCGGCCGCGTCCAGGTCGGTGTCGACCGTGACCTTCTTGGCCTTCTTCGCCGCGTCCAGGGCCTCTTCGAAGAGGTCGCCGTCGACGTCGAGGACGGTCTTGCCGAACATCTGGATGAGGCGCCGGTACGAGTCCCAGGCGAAGCGCTCGTCGCCGGACTGCGCGGCGAGGCCCTTCACGGACTTGTCGGAGAGGCCGATGTTGAGGACGGTGTCCATCATGCCCGGCATCGAGAACTTGGCGCCGGAGCGCACCGAGACCAGCAGCGGGTCGTCGGCCTGGCCGAGCTTCTTGCCCATGGTCCGCTCCAGGGCGTCGAGGTGCGCACTCACCTCGTCGCGGAGCTCCTTGGGCTCGTCACCGCTGTCGAGGTACGTCTTGCACGCCTCGGTGGTGATGGTGAAGCCCGGAGGGACGGGCAGACCCAGGTTGGTCATCTCGGCGAGGTTGGCCCCCTTGCCGCCGAGGAGGTCCTTGAGGTCGCGGTTGCCCTCGGTGAAGTCGTAGACGAACTTCTGCGCGTGCGCCTGCTCGGCACCGGCGTTCGCTACGGCGGGTTCTGTGTTCTTCGATTCCGACACGGGATTCGACTCCTCGCGGACTGGCTGCCCTGACGGCGAGGAACATACCCAGATCGAAGGCTCCTCGGTACGTCCACTTGCGCGTCATGGGGCTGCCGCCACCCGTCTGCCAGCAGATCGAAAGTGATCGCAAGGGAGTGCGGATCAAGAATCCGCGTTCAAGAGTCGAACGGATGAAGGCGGAACGTGAGACTCCGTGTGCGGTTCGGTCACGCTCGGCAACATTGACGTTCGGCTCAAAAATGATCGAGCATTGGCACCCAGTGCCACCCTTTGACAAGTGCAGGCCCGCCATTCGCGCTCATCTGAGCAGAGGCGCGATCAGGGGTGGCGAGAATCACGCCCTCCCCCGGGGGTTCCGGCCACCATGTGGACCGCTTCCGTACGCCAGGCGAACAGCTCGCACCGCATAACGGCACTCTCGGCACGGGGTGCCGTGCGTACGACCGTGCGGGGGCGCGGGTTTGCGCCAATCCGGGTGCGGAGGCCGGGCGCGCTCGTATGAGCGCGGGCTGACAGGGTCCGGCCGGGTGTTCCGCCGGCAGGACCTCGGCGGCCTTCTCGCCGACGAGGTGGGCGGCGGAGGCGATGAACAGGCTCGGGATGCCGGGGAAGACCGAGGCGTCCACGACCCGCAGTCCGGGCACGCCCAGCCCCGGGGCGGCCGAGCGGTACGGGCAGTCGTCCGGTCCCCGCCCGCCTCCAGCACGAGCACCCGGTGTCCGACGAGGGCCAGGCCGGCGGCGAGCGGGTCTCCGCCCGCTCCGGAGCCGACGACGAAGTCGTACTCCTGCCAGGTCCGGGGGGGACGGCTGAGACATGCGGGACCTCCTCGTCGTCCCCTTATCGGGTACCTGCCGGGGCCCTCGTCGCGGACCGGCTGACGCGGCAGGGCGTGACGATCCTCGACAGCGACATCACCGGCCAGACCCACCAGGACCGGAAGCTGCTCACCGGGGGCGGCTCGCCGGCCACCAACGCCCTCGGCCTGCTGGCGGCCGACGCACTGGTCGAGGCCGCGGCGGCGGGCGACTGAGCCCGGCCCCTCAGAGGGAGAGGGCCGCCAGCCGTTCCTCCACGCGCTCCGGGGCGAAGACGTGCTCCACGACGAGCGCCCCGGCCCCGCGCACGGCGGCCCGCTCCCCCAGCCGGGAGGTGACCACCTCCAGGTGGGCGGTGGAGCGGGGCAGGGCCCGTTCGTAGAGGAGTTCCCGGACGCCGGTGAGGAAGGCGGTGCCGGCCAGGTCGCCGGCGATCATCAGGACGCCCGGGTTGAGCAGGGTGACGACGGTGGCCAGGACCTCCCCGACGTGCCGGCCGGCCTCGCGGGCCAGCCGGGACGCCTCGGGGTGGCCGGCGGCGAGGAGGTCGCGGACGTCCGAGCCGGAGGCGGCCGGGACCCCGGCCTCGGTGAGCCGTGCGGCGAGCGCCCGGCCGCTGGCGATGGCGGCGAGGCAGCCGTGGGCCCCGCAGGTGCAGCGGGCGCCCTGTCCGGCGGGGACCCGGATGTGGCCGATGTCGCCCGCGCCCCCGTCGACGCCCCGGAAGATCCCGCCGTCCACCACGACGCCCGCGCCGATCCCGGTGGAGACCTTGACGAGGGCGAAGGCGGCGCAGTCGCGGTGGGCGTGGCGCTGCTCGCCGTAGGCCATGAGGTTGGCGTCGTTGTCGACCAGGACCGGCGGAGGCGGGGCGCCGCAGTGGTGGCGGAAGGCGTCGCCGAGGAGACCGGGGAGGGGGGCTCCGTCCCAGCCCGGCATGATCGGCGGCTGGACGACCCGGCCGGTGGCGTGGACGACCGGTCCGGGCACGGCGAGACCAATCCCACACACGGCGTCGGCGGGGCTCTGCGCCTGGACGAGCAGGGCGGCGAACCAGCGGCCGAGAGTGTCGAGGACCGGGCCGGGTCCGGCGGCGATGTCGAGGGGGCCGGTGTGCTCGGCGAGGAGTTCCCCGCCGAGGGTGAGGACAGCGGCGCGCGCGTGCCGGGTCTCCAGGTCGGCGGCGAGGACGAGGCCGTGGCGGTCGTCGAACTCCAGCCGTACGGAGGGGCGTCCGCCGAGCGGGGAGCCGCCGGGACCCGCCGGGCCCTCGCGCAGCCACCCGGCGCGGAAGAGCCGGTCGAGGCGGTGGCCGACGGTGGCCCGGGAGAGTCCGGTGGCCTGCTGGAGGGCGCCGCGCGTGGTGGCCCGGCCGCTCCGGACGAGGGCGAGCAGATCCCCCGCACCGGCCCGGGGACCGGCCTTTCCGGCCGAACTCGACATGTCCTACCCCCTTGCGCTCATCAACTGTGCATTACACAGTGAGTTTTGCGTGTTAAATAGACGTAACCCTACGGTACCCACTGCCGCACGACGGGGGCAGTGGTGCGTCCGTACGACCCTCCAGGGGAGAGAACGCGTGGACCGCACCGCCGCCGACCCGGCAGCCGAGACCGCCGCGCCCGAAGCGGAGCGTGTGCCTACGATTGCATCCGATCTTGGCGTGACCGACGTCACCCCCGGCTCGCTCACCCTGGTTCCGCCGTTCTCCGCGCCCGAGGCGGCGCCCCGGCTGCGCTCCGCCGCCGCCCGGGTGCTGCACGCCAACTGGACCGGCACCTCCACGGTCCCCTCCCGCGGGCTCTACCCCCACCAGTGGTCCTGGGACTCCGCCTTCATCGCCATCGGCCTGCGCCACCTCTCGCCGCTGCGCGCCCAGATCGAACTGGAGACGCTGCTGGCGGCCCAGTGGGGCGACGGCCGGGTGCCGCACATCGTCTTCAACCCGGAGGTCCCGGCCGGCGCCTACTTCCCGGGCCCCGGCTTCTGGCGCTCCTCCGCCGACGGCCGGGGCGCGGGCGCCCCCGAGGCGGTGGAGACCTCCGGGATCGTCCAGCCGCCGGTGCACGCGCTCGCCGCGCTCCTCGTCCACCGGGCCGACCCGGGGCTCTCCCGGGCCCGCGGCTTCCTCGCCCGGCTGCGGCCGCAGCTCGCCGCCTGGCACCGCTACCTGCTGGAGCGGCGCGATCTCGGCGGCGCCGGACTCGCCTCGGTGGTCCACCCCTGGGAGCAGGGCATGGACAACAGCCCCTGCTGGGACGCGCCGCTCGCCCGCGTCACCCCGGCACCGGCCCGCTCCTTCCGCCGCGCCGACCTCGACCACGGCACGGTGAGCGACCGCCCGACCGACCTGGACTACGGCCGGTACGTCCGGCTCGCGGTCCGCTACCGGGACGGCGGCTACGCGGACCAGGCCCCCGGCGGCGCGGACGGGCCGGAGTTCGCGGTGGAGGACCCCGCCTTCAACGCCCTGCTGATCGCCTCCGAACAGGCCCTCGCCGAGATCTCCGCCGAGCTGGGCGAGCCGGAGCCCGAGCGGCTGGCCCGCGCCGGCCGGCTGACGGAGGTCCTGGTGGCCCGGCTCTGGGACGCCGATGCGGGCCTCTTCCTCTGTCGCGACCTGTCGGCCGGCCCCGGGGGCGAGGGCGCGCCCGTCCCCGAGCGGGCGGTCGGCGGGCTGCTCCCGCTGCTGCTGCCCGGCCTGCCGCCGCAGGTGGTGGACGCCCTGGTGCACACCGCGCGCGGCCCCCACTTCGGCCTCGGCGGCCCGGTGGAACTCGTCCCCAGCTACGACCTGCTCGGCCCCGTCTTCGACCCGCGCCGCTACTGGCGGGGCCCGGCCTGGTTCAACACCAACTGGCTGCTGGAGCGGGGCCTGCGGCTCCACGGCGAACGGGGCCTGGCCGCCGGGCTGCGGGCGGCGCTGGTGGAGACCGCCGCCGCCTCCGGCTTCGCCGAGTACGTCGACCCCTACACCAAGGAGAGCTGCGGGGCGCGGGACTTCAGCTGGACGGCGGCGCTCTGCGTGGACCTGCTGAGCGAGGAGCCGGCGCGCGAGCCGGCCGCCGTGGTGCGGGCGGCGGGGCACGCGGGGCGGTGGGCGGACCGGCGGACGGCCGGGGTCCACGTCTGAGACTTGTCGGCACGGGGTCAAGGGAGGGCCATGCCATGAACGGTCGGGACCATCATCTGCTGGTGCACGGGGGCGCGTTCGCCGCGCTCGGGGAGGAGGGGGAGGCGGTGGTGGCCGGCCGGGGGGCCGTGCCGAAAGGGCTGTTCGTGCGGGACGCGCGGCACCTCAGCCGGTGGCAGCTGGCGCTGGACGGGGCCGCGCCGGACGTGCTGGTCCCGGCCTCCGGCGAGGAGACGCTGCGGTGCGTGCTGGCGCCCCGGTCGGGGCCGGGTGAGCCGCCCGCGTACACCGTCTTCCGGGAGCAGGCGCTGAGCGACGGGTGCCTCGTCGACCGGCTGCGGGTGGTGCGGAACACCCCGGCGGCGGCGCCGCTGCGGATCGCGCTCACCGTCGACGCGGACTTCGCCGACCTCTTCGAGCTCCGCTCCGACCACCGCACCTACGTCAAGGCCGCACTCCAGCGCAGCCGTGAACTCCTGGACGACGGCGTGGAGTTCGGCTACCGGCGGGGCGGCTGGCTGGCCCGTACGCGGATCACCGCCACGCCCGCCCCCGAGGCGGTGGAGGAGACCGGGACCGGTGCCCGGCGCCTGGTCTGGACGCTCGACCCCGACGCGGCCGGGGAGGCGGTGCTGACCGTGCGCGTCCAGGCGCTGCCCGGTGACGCGCCCGCGCCCCGGACGCCCCCGGCCACCGTGGCCGACGCGGTGGCCCGGCGGGCACGGAGCGTCGAGGAGTACCGCGCGGGCGTACGGCTCCCCGCCTCCGAACCGGCCCTCGCGGCCGCCGCCGACCGGGGCCTGACCGAGCTGGCCCTGCTCCAGGTGGAGGCGGCGGGACCCGACGGTGAGGCGCTGCTCGTGCCGGGCGCCGGTGTCCCCTGGTACGCGGCGCTCTTCGGCCGTGACGCCCTGCTGGCCTCGCTCTTCGTGCTGCCCTACCGCGCGGCCCCGGCGGCGGCCACCCTGCTGGCGCTCGCCGCGACCCAGGCCCCGGACGACCCGGACGCGGCCGACCCGGCGGCCCGGCCCGGCCGGATCGTCCACGAGGTGCGCCACGGTGAACTGGCCCACTTCGGCCAGGTCCCCTACGGGCGGTACTACGGCTCGGTCGACGCCACCCCGCTCTTCCTGGTGCTGCTCGGCGCGTACACCGAGCAGACCGGACAGGCGGCGCTCGCGCGGCGGCTGGAGCCGCACGCCCGGGCGGCGGTCGGCTGGATGCTGGACCACGGCGGACTCGCCACCAGCGGCTATCTGCTGCACCGGGCCGACGAGGGCGGCCACGCCCACCACCACTGGAAGGACTCCCCCGGCGCCCTGTGCCGCGCCGACGGCTCCCGCCCGGTGGGCGCGGTCACCTCGGCGGGCGCCCAGGGGTACGCGTACGACGCGCTGCGCCGTACCGCCCAACTGGCCCGTACCGTCTGGGCTGACGTGCCCTACGCCGACCTCTGCGACCAGGCCGCCGCCGATCTGCGGGACCGCTTCCAGCGCGACTTCTGGCTGGAGCCGCAGGGCTTCCCCGCGCTCGCCCTCGACGCCGACGGCCGCCCGCTCGACGCCCTCGCCTCGGACGCCGGGCACCTGCTCTGGTCCGGGCTGCTCGACAAGGAGTACGGGGAGGTGGTCGGGCGCCGCCTGCTGGAGCCGGACTTCTTCTCCGGCTGGGGTGTGCGCACCCTGGCCGCGGGCCAGCCCGCCTACCACCCGCTCGGCTACCACCGGGGCGCGGTCTGGCCGCACGACAACGCGCTGGCCGCGCTGGGGCTGGCCCGGTACGGGCTGCACGACGAGGCCCGGCGGGTGGCGGCGGCCTTCGCCGAGGCCGCCGCGCTGACCGGCGGCGGCCTGCCCTCGGTGGCAGCCGGGTACGACCGGTCCGACTCCCCCGCGCCGGTGCCGCACCCCTACGCCAGTGTCCGGGAGTCCCGGGTGGCGGCGACCCCGCTGGCGCTGCTGACGGCGGTCGGCGGGGTCTGAGCCGGGGGTGCCTCAGGCGGCGGTGGGGGCGGGCGGGTCAGGCGCCGGGCACCCAGCCGTAGGTGTGGTCGACGGCGAAGCGGACGACCAGCCGGCCGTCCTCGACCATGACCTGGCGGTACTCGTCCCAGTCGGGGTGCTCGCCTTGGACGGCGCGGTAGACGTCGACCAGCTCCGCCACGGCCGCGTCGTCCTCGGCGGCGGCCGTGGCGGAGAGGGTGGCGGTGCCCTCGTAGACCGCGTACGCGCCGCCGTCAGGGGTCGTGACGTGGAGGCTGACGCGCGGGTCGCGGCGCAGGTTGCGCACCTTGGCGCGGCCGTCGGTCGTGGAGAAGCGGATGAGACCGGTCGCCGGGTCGTAGGTGAAGTCGACGTTGGAGAGCTGGGGGCGGCCGTCCTTCTTCAGGGTGACCAGCACTCCCCGGCTGTGGTCGTCGAGGAGGGAGAGGTGGGCCTTGCGGGCGTCGTTCTGGGCCACGGGTGGGTCCTTCGGTCGTACGGCGGCGCCCTGGCGGGCTGCTGGCCCGTTGATTGTGCGGGTCAACTCCCCTTGGTGACAGCCCGTTTCGCCATCAGTCCCCGTCCGGCAGCAGGGTGCCGAGCGGGCCGAGGTCGAGGTTGAGGTCCTCGCGGCGCAGGCCGTGCTGGGCGCAGAGCTCGTCCATCCGCCGGTCGAGCAGCATGAGGGTGGTGCCGATGGCCTCCTCCTGCCCGTCGTCGAGGTCGCCGAGGTCGAGCCTGCGCAGCGCCTGGCGCTCCATCAGCTGGCGGAGGAGTTCGACCACGGTCAGCACCAGCGCGGCCAGGTCCCGCCCGGCCTGCTGCGGGTCGATGTCGAGCCGGGTCCCGGTCACAGCGGCCCCCCGTCGGCCCAGGGCGCGGGCACGCGTTCGCTGACCGAGGCGAGCAGGGCGTGCAGCGAGAGCCGGATCAGCGGCACGTCGGCGATGGCGATCACCAGGTCGCCGCTGATCACCACGCCGGTGGCCAGCACCCGGTCGAGCAGGTCGACCAGCGGCACCCCGACCGGCGCCTGGACGTGCTCCCAGTCGACCACCTCACGCGGGGGCGCCGCCACGGCCGGCCCCTTCCGTCAGCGCGACCGAGGCGAAGGAGTACGGCACCCACGGCCCGGACGCCTCGACGGCGAAGCCGCTCAGCCGGGGGTCCTGCCGCAGGGTGTCGAGGGCCGCGGTGAGCAGCCGTTCGTCGTCCCGGGGCACCAGGTAGGCCCCGTTCATCACCTGCGGCCGGTCCCGCCCGGTCAGCTCCACCCCGTGCAGGGGCCTGCGTACGGAGTCGACGGCGACGGTGCGCACCACCCGGTCGACCAGGTCGACGGCGTCCAGGGCACTCTCCTGCCGCCGTTCGCGGGTGGCGCGGCGGTCGCGGACCCGCGCCAGGTACTCCCGGCCGGTGGCGGGCTCCTCGGGTGCCGGGTCCCCCGGGGCGCTCGCGTCCGTCTCGGGCTCCAGGACCGGCACGGCGGTGTCGCGGTGCACCTTCACCGCCCACTCGACGTGCCCGGCGACCCGGTGCAGGGCCTCGCTCAGCCGCTCGGCGTGCTCCTCCAGGACGACCTTGGTGCGCACGTCATTGGCGTAGAGGGTGGCGAGCGGCAGCGGCACGGTGGCGGCACCGGCCGCGGCGGCGCTGACCACCCGGTGGTGGGTGCGGGCGCACCGCTCCAGGTCGAGGCGGTCGGTGAACCGCTGCCGCAGCGCCTCCTCGGTGAACTCGGCGGCCGGCACGTCCTGCACGACGGCGGTCAGCGAGCCGAGCGGCAGCAGCCGCACCGGTCCGCCGCCGTCGTGGCCGGGGCTGTGGATCTCGGGGCCGCCGGTCCGGCGGACGGCGTAGACGTAGGTCGCGAAGGTCATGCGGGGGCCCTCCTCTCACTCGGGGACCTGGTCGTCCGTTCTGCCGCGCCGTCCTCCTCGCCGTCGCCCGGATCGAGTTCCCTGAGACGGCCGCGGAGGAAGGCGTTCTCCTCCATGAGGGCGTCGCGTTTGGCGCGGGAGGAGAGGGCCGGGTCGGTCTCCCACCAGTCGATCCCCGCCTTCCTCGCGGTGTCGACCGAGGAGACGAACAACCGCAGGCGGATGGTGAGCAGTTCGATGTCGAGCAGGTCGATCTTGATGTCGCCGGCGATGACGATGCCTTTGTCGAGGACGCGTTCGAGGATGTCGGCGAGGTTGCCCGAGGAGGGACCGTTGTGCGGCAGCACGTCGGTCTGCTCCCAGCTCTGGAGCCCGGCCGCGCCGCCACTCACCGCCTCTCCTCCTCGTCGTCCTCGTCGTCCTCGTCGTCCTCGTCGTCGTAGCCGTCGTCCTCGTCGTCCTCCTCGTCCTCGTCGTACTCCCCGTCCTCCTCGTCCTCGCCGTCCTCGTCCTCGCCGTCCTCGTCCTCGCCGTCCTCGTCCTCGCCGTCCTCGTCCTCGTCGTACCCGTCCTCGTACTCCTCCTCGGACTCCTCGTCCTCCCGCGCCTCCTCGTCGGTGCGGACCACCTCGCCGTCGCGGATCTCACCGCGCCAGCCCTCGATCTCCGGGTCCGGGCCGAGGGTGACGTGGCGGGCGAAGTGCTTGAGGTCCAGGCGCAGCCGGCGGCCCTGGGCGCGCCAGAGGTTGCCGGTCTTCTCGAAGAAGCCCGCCGGGTAGTACTCGACGATGGCGACCACGCGGGTCAGGTGCGGCGCCAGTTCGTGGAAGGTGACGGCGCCGGCGGTGCTGCCCTTGTCCCCCTCCGAGGTCCAGACGATCCGGTCGTCGGGGACCTGTTCCTGGATGGTGGCGGTCCAACTGCGCTCCGAGAGGAAGACCTTGGCCTTCCAGTCGGTCTCCTCGTCCTCGTTCTGGGTGACCGACTTGACGCCCTTCATGAACGAGCTGAAGTCCTCGAACTGCGTCCAGTGGTCGTAGACCGTCCGCAGCGGCACCGGGATGTCGATCGACTCGACGATGTTGGTGACCTTGGTGTCGCCGGTGGAACCGGTGCCGCCGCCGAACGCCTCCTTGACCTTGCCGACGGCCTTGTCCTTGACGTCCTTGGCCTTCTCGGCGGCCATCGCCTTGACCGGCGACTCGCCCTCCATGATGCGCTTGCCGGCCTGACCGGTCGGCCCGTCGACGGAGTCGGTGAGTTTCCCGGTCAGTTCGGTGACCTTCTCGCCCGCCTTGTCGGCGAGGCTCTGGGCACGGGCGCTCAGGTGCGACCTTGCCTCCTCCTTGAGCCGGTCGAACGCCGAACCCTGCTCGTCGTCCTTCTTCGCGGCCATCTGCCGTCACCCCTCTCGCCCGGAGCGACGGGCACTCTTCGCCGGCGGCTTCTTCGCGGCGGACTTCTTCGCGGCGGACTTCTTGGCCGGTGCCTTCTTGGCCGGTGCCTTCTTGGCCGTCTTCTTCGCCGGCCGCTCGTCCGCGGCCTTCTTGCCCGGGGCCTTCTTGCCCGGGGCCTTCTTGCCGGACGGCTTCTTCTCCGCGGACGGCTTCTTCTCCGCGGACGGCTTCTTCTCCGCGGACGGCTTCTTGGCCGCCTTCTTGGCAGGCCGGTCCTCCCCGGGCTTCCGCGCGGCGGACTTCTTCGCCGGGGGCGACTTCTTGCTGGGTGCCGACTTCTTGGCGGGCGGCGACTTCTTGGCGGCGGGGCTGCGACGGCGGGGAGCGGGCTCGGGCTCGGGCTCGGGCTCGGGCTCGGGCTCCTCCTCGTCGTCTTCCTCCTCGTCGTCCTCCTCGTCTTCCTCCTCGTCTTCCTCCTCGTCGTCCTCGTCGTCTTCCTCCTCGTCGTCCTCCTCGTCCTCGTCCTCGTACGCCTCGCCGAAGTCGTCGTCCTCCTCGGCGGACTCGTCCTCCGGCTCGTCCTCCCGCTCCTCCTCGTCCCCCTCGGGCTCCTCGTCGTCCTCGGAGCGTGGCGAGCTGAGCAGGGAGGTGCGTTCGCGGAGGGTGTCGGCGAGCGAGTCGAAGCGCCGGTCGGCCGCTGCGGTGAGGGCGCTGCGGCCCGCCGTCAGCAGGTCGCCGCGGACCTGGTCGCTGAGCGCGTTGAACTGCGGGGTCTCGCGGAGCCGGCCGACTCCCTCGGTCACCAGCTCCTGCGGGCTGAGTTTGAACCGGCGTCCGGCCAGATAGGTGCCGACGGTCAGGGCCAGCTTGGCCTTACGCGTGCGGCCGAGTGCGTACCCGGCGGCGATCGCGGTGGCGAGGGCCACTTTGTTCGTGTCGTTCATCAGTGACTTCCCGGGGGTCGGGGTGCGGGGTCGGCGGGAGCCGCGACCGGTGGGCGGCCCTCCAAGAGGTCCAGCAGGCGCTCCTCCTCCAGCTCGAAGCGCTCCTGGTCGATCTCGCCCTCGTCCAGCGCGCGGTTGAGGGCGGCCAGGCGGGCGCGGAGCACGGCCGGGTCGGCGGTCTCGCGCTCGGCCGTCTCCTCCAGCCGGTCGGCGATCCAGGCGACGCCGCGCGCGGGGGCGAGCGGCAGGGTGAGCAGTCCGGTGAGGAGACCCATCTCAGACCGCCGCCCTGTGCGGGGCCGGGGAGCTGGGTGCCTCGGCGGGGACGAAGCTGTAGCAGGGCAGCGGGCCGGTGAGCAGCAGCTCGGCGCGGCCGGCCAGGGCGGCGGCGAGGCGGTCGGCCTCGGCGCGGAAGGCCGGCTCGGCCTCCCGGTCCAGCAGCAGCGACACGTTGAGGACGCACCCCTCGACCTGGGGGCCGTCGCACCACCGGTCCGCGAGCGGGGCCAGGCTCCGGCGGACCCGTTCGGCGGCGAGCCTGGCCCGCCGCTCCAGCGCGTCCGACACCGCCTGGCCGAGCCGCACGCTCGCCTCGTACCCGGGCCGGCGCAGACCGCGGTCACGCAGAGCCCGCAACCCCGAGTCCTCGGCGAGGAGTTGGGTGAGGGCGGCCTCGCCCTGCGGAGGCAGCGCCTTGACGTTCATCTCGACGCGGCCGGCGACCCGCTCCAGCGCCTGTTCGTAGGCGGCGCGGCGGGTGGCCAACTGGTCGAGCAGCACGGCCTCGTCGGGCAGCACCACCCCGAACCGCATCGGCAGCACCGGCCCGTCGGCGGCGAGCGCCACCAGCAGTTCCTGGTGGGCGGTGAGATCGCGGCGCCGGGCGCGCAGCCCGGCCGGGGCGTCGCCGACCACCGCGGCCGGCGCGTCCGGCCCGGTGGTGAGCAGGCGCACGGGTCCGGCGCCGACACCGGTGCGGCCGGCCGGGACCGGGTGGCCGGGTGCGACGACTCCGTAGACGTACAGGCTCATGGGTCAGCTCCTGGCCGGGCGGCGGCGGGGGCGGTCGGAGGACGACGAGGACGACGAGGAACGCTTCTTGCGGGGCCTCGGCTTCTCGGCCCGCTCCTCCTCGGCCTCTTCGGCCTCCTCGGCCTCGTCGGCCTCGTCACCGTCGAGGCCGAGGGCGCCCTTGACCTTGCCGCCGACGGAACTGGCGGCCCGCTTGGCCCCGGCCTTGCCGGCGGCCCCGGCCATCCCGCCCCCGAAGAGCTCGGGCACGGTCCGGCTGTGGGAGTCGCTCTCCAGGTCGAGGCGGTTGCACGCCTCGGCGAAACGGAGGTACGTGTCGACGCTGGCGACGCAGATCCGCGCGTCGATCTTGAGGATCTCGATGCCGACGAGGGAGACCCGGATGAACACGTCGATGACCATGCCGCGGTCGAGGATGAGTTCCAGGGTGTCGTAGAGCGTGCCCGCGCGCGGGGCGCAGACAAGGTCGTCGCGGTATATCGCAGGGGTCGTCATGGCGGACCAGCTTTCTCAGGTGTCGGCGGCGCCCCGCCGGTAGCGGCGTACGCGGCGGTACTCCAGGAGCTCGCCGTCACCGTCGAGTTCGACCTCGTAGGTGGCGAGCAGACTGGTGGTGTCGGGGATGCGAGGTACCTCCAGCACGTCGACGTCGACGCGCCAGCCGGGGTGCTCCTCGGCCTTGCGGACGGCCGAGACCCCCTCGGTGCGGTGGCCGATCAGGTCGGCGAGGCCCTCGCACGCCCGCTCGGCGGCACCCCGCGCACCGCGTACGGGCTCCTCGCGGGAGCCCTTGGACGCGGTGGATCTCTTGGCGGGCCTGGTACGTTGCTCTGCCATGGCCTCAGTCTCGGCAGCGCGCCGACACGCCGCCTGCGCTGATGCGCCGAACGGGGCCGGAGGCAGTCACCGCACGGGCCCCGGCCCGGACATGCGAGGACCCCGCGCGACCGGGGAGGTCACGCGGGGTCCGTCGTCGGTGCCGGGGCTCCGGGGGGGCGGGGAATCAGCCGCCGGAGGTGTCCAGTTCGGCCTCGGGGGCCACCCCGGCGCAGTCCCAGGGGTCGTTGAGCCAGCCGTCGGGGAGGACGACGCGGTCGCGGCCGGAGGTGCGGCCGCGCGGGCCGTCGGCCCCGGCGGGCCAGGGCTGGTCGAGGTGGAGGGTGTCGAGCTGTTCGCGCAGTTCGGCGAGGGAGGAGGTGATCGCCAGGCTGCGGCGCAGGTCCGAGCCGACCGAGAACCCCTTGAGGTACCAGGCGACGTGCTTGCGGAAGTCGATCACCCCGCGCGCCTCGTCCCCGATCCACTCCCCCAGCAGCTGGGCGTGGCGCACCATGACGTCGGCGACCTCGCGCAGGGTCGGCGCGGCCGACGCGCCCGTCCCCTCGAAGGCGGCGACCAGGTCCCCGAAGAGCCAGGGCCGGCCGAGGCAGCCCCGGCCGACGACGACCCCGTCGCACCCGGTCTCGGCCATCATGCGGACGGCGTCCGCGGCCGACCAGATGTCGCCGTTGCCCAGCACCGGAATCTCGGTGACGTGCTCCTTGAGCCGGGCGATGGCCTCCCAGTCGGCGGTGCCGCTGTAGTGCTGGGCAGCGGTACGGCCGTGCAGGGCGACCGCCGTGACGCCCTCCTCGACGGCGATCCGGCCCGCGTCGAGGTAGGTGGTGTGGTCGTCGTCGATGCCCTTGCGCATCTTGATCGTCACCGGCAGCTCCCCGGCGCCGGACACCGCCTCGCGCAGGATGGCCCGCAGCAGGTTCCGCTTGTACGGCAGCGCCGAGCCGCCGCCCTTACGGGTGACCTTGGGCACCGGGCAGCCGAAGTTGAGGTCGATGTGGTCGGCGAGGTCCTCGTCCACGATCATGCGGACGGCCTTGCCGACGGTGGCCGGATCGACGCCGTAGAGCTGGATCGACCGGGGCCGCTCCGTCTCCCCGAACTGGATCAGCTGCATCGTCTTCTCGTTGCGCTCCACCAGCGCCCGCGTGGTGATCATCTCGCTGACGAACAGCCCCTTGCCGCCGGAGAACTCCCGGCACAGGGTGCGGAACGGCGCGTTGGTGATCCCCGCCATCGGCGCCAGCACGACGGGCGGCGACACGAGGTGCGGGCCGATGGCGAGCGTGGCGGCCACGGGCGCGGCGGTCTGCGGGGCGGTGCTGGTGGGGGCGGAGGATGACACGGACATCCGTCCATTGTCGCACTGGTTCACCGGAGCCCCGCCCGGCGACGGAACGGGCCCCCGCCCAGCCCCCGGCAGGGGGAAGGGCGCGGGCCCGCGTGCAGGTCCGTGCAGGTCAGGCGTTGCCGCCCGGCTCCTGGGTCGCCTCGGCCCGGTCCGCCTCGGGGGCCTCGGCGGGGGTGTCGGCGGACGCGGCGGCGGTGCGCTCGCGCATCTTGCGGAGGAGTTCCTGCTTCTGGTCGAGGGCGGCGGGGCGGTTGTCCGCCGGGCCGCCGGGGGCGCTGGCAGGGCGTCCGTTGCGGGGCAGCTTGTCGCGCTGACCGCCGACACCGAGCAGGTTGTTGCGGCTCTTGGCCACGGGATCTCCGTTTCTGGGCTCTGGATGACACCGCGATGCGTCAGATCGGCAGGCGACACGCGTACGCGACCCTCCACGCCGTGGCACGGCGGGCCGGGGTGCGGCCCGGGCGCGCGACGGACGCGGCGCGGTGAAGGGGGAAGGACGATGTGGGGACGGGCTGCGGGCCCGCCCGCTCTCACTCGTAGATGGGCGTCATCGAGAACATGGAGATGAGGCTACCCCGCGCGGAGAGGGCCGGCGACGCATTTTCGGCAGGGCGCCCCGGACAGCCGGACGCCCCCGGTCCCGCGAGGGGAACCGGGGGCGTCCGGGTGTGCCGGGTGGGTCAGCAGCCGACGAGGCGGGCGGCGAGGTAGCCCTCGATCTGGTCGAGGGAGACGCGCTCCTGCTTCATGGTGTCGCGCTCGCGGACGGTCACCGCGTTGTCGTCCAGGGTGTCGAAGTCGACCGTGACGCAGAACGGCGTGCCGATCTCGTCCTGGCGGCGGTAGCGGCGGCCGATGGCGCCGGCGTCGTCGAACTCGATGTTCCAGTGCTGGCGCAGCGCCGCCGCCAGGCCCTTGGCCTTCGGGGACAGCTCGGGGTTGCGCGAGAGCGGCAGCACGGCGGCCTTGACCGGGGCCAGGCGCGGGTCGAACCGCATGACCGTGCGCTTCTCCAGCTTGCCCTTGGCGTTGGGCGCCTCGTCCTCGATGTACGCGTCGAGCATGAAGGCCAGCATGGCGCGGCCGACACCGGCGGCGGGCTCGATGACGTAGGGGGTCCAGCGCTCGCCGGCCTCCTGGTCGAAGAAGGACAGGTCCTGGCCGGACGCCTTGGCGTGGGCGGAGAGGTCGTAGTCCGTACGGTTGGCGACGCCCTCCAGCTCACCCCACTCGGAGCCGCCGAACTGGAAGCGGTACTCGATGTCGGCGGTGCGCTTGGAGTAGTGGGAGAGCTTCTCCTTCGGGTGCTCGAACCACCGCATGTTCTCCTCGCGCAGGCCCAGGCCGGTGTACCAGTTCCAGCGCTGCTCCATCCAGTACTCCTGCCACTGCTCGTCCTCGCCCGGCTTGACGAAGAACTCCATCTCCATCTGCTCGAACTCGCGGGTGCGGAAGATGAAGTTGCCGGGCGTGATCTCGTTGCGGAAGGACTTGCCCATCTGGGCGATGCCGAACGGGGGCTTGCGGCGGGAGGTCTGCTGCACCTGGGCGAAGTTGGTGAAGATGCCCTGGGCGGTCTCGGGGCGCAGGTAGGCGATGGAGCCGGAGTCCTGCGTGGGGCCGAGGTGGGTGGAGAGCAGGCCCGAGAACTCCTTGGGCTCGGTGAACTGGCCCTTGTTGCCGCAGTGCGGGCAGTTGATGTCGGCCAGGCCGTTCTCGGGGAGGCGGCCGTGCTTGGCCTCGTACGCCTCCTCCAGGTGGTCGGCGCGGAAGCGCTTGTGGCAGGAGGTGCACTCGGTCAGCGGGTCGCTGAACGTGGCGACGTGACCGGAGGCGACCCACACCTCGGAGGCGAGGATCACCGAGGAGTCGAGACCGACGACCTCGTCACGGGAGGTGACCATGTAGCGCCACCACTGGCGCTTGATGTTCTCCTTGAGCTCCACGCCCAGCGGTCCGTAGTCCCAGGCGGCGCGCTGACCACCGTAGATCTCGCTGCTCGGGTAGACGAAGCCACGGCGCTTGCTCAGGCTGACGATGCTGTCGATCTTGTCGGCGGCCACGGTGCTCTCTTCATTACGACGAAGCGGTTGGTGGGTCCGCCGGGGCTCACGTGCGGCCGCGGCCCGGCGAATACCTCAGATTACCGGCGCCCGCACCCCCGGGATCAAATCCGCCGGAGCGCGGGCGGCCGGAACGGGGCAATGCGGGCGGCCGCCCGGGACGCCATCGGGACAAGTGGGACTCGGGCCCTCCGGCGGCCTCCCCCGAGTGGCGCATCCCGAGTGGCGATGAAAGGATTTTTTGACAATCGTTTCCACCTTTGTTGAAAATGAGTGTCATGAACATACGTCGTGGCCGGAATCGTTCGATCCGCATAGCCCTCACCGCCTCTGCCGCCGCCCTCTCGCTGGGCGTCCTGTCGGCGTGCGGCGGAGCCGACTCCGGCGGGAGCGCGGACGGCAAACTCGCCGTGACCGCCTCGTTCTACCCGCTGGAGTTCCTCGTCGAGCAGATCGGCGGCGACCACGTCGACGTCACCACCCTGACCGGCCCCGGCGTCGAACCCCACGACCTGGACATCACCCCGCGCCAGACCGGCCAGATGAGCGAGGCCGACGTCCTGCTCTACCTGCGCGGCCTCCAGCCCGCCGTCGACAAGGCGGTCGACCAGGCCGGCGTGAAGAACACCGTCGACGCGGCCGACCTCACCACCCTGGAGGCGCACGGCTCCTCCAGCGGCGACGGCCACGACCACGGCGAGGGCGACGGGCACGACCACGGCGAGGAGGAGGGCCACGACCACGCCGAGGAGGAAGGCCACGACCATGCCGAGGAGGAGGGCGACGGCCACGACCACGGCGACTCCGGCCTCGACCCGCACGTCTGGCTCGACCCGGTCAAGTACGCGGAGATGGCCGACGGCGTCGGCGCGGCCCTCCAGAAGGCCGACCCCGACCACGCCGCCGACTACCGCAAGAACACCGAAGCGCTCACCGGCAAGCTGAAGAAGCTCGACCAGGACTACCGCGACGGCCTCAAGAACACCGACACCAGGACCTTCATCACCACCCACGCGGCCTTCGGCTACCTCGCCGAGCGGTACGGCCTGGATCAGGAGAGCATTGCCGGTGTCGACCCGGAGTCCGAGCCCAGCCCGGCGCGGATGAAGGAGCTCCAGAAGATCGCCACCGAGGAGAACGTGACCACCGTCTTCTTCGAGACCCTGGCCAGCGACCGCACCGCCAAGGTCCTCGCCGAGGACACCGGGCTGCGCACCGGGGTGCTCGACCCGCTGGAGGGCATCACCGAGAAGTCGAAGGGCGACGACTACCTGGAGGTCATGGAGGCCAACCTGGCCGCCCTGGAGAAGGCGCTCGGCGCCAAGTGACCGTCCCCGCCCCCCGCAGCCCCCGAGCCAGCACGGAGGACCCGGTGAACGCAGGAGCCTCCCCCAGCCCCCGTCCCGACGCGGACCCGGTCGTCTCGCTGACCGACGCGGTCGCCGCCCTCGGCGCCCGCCCGGTGCTGCGCGGCATCGACCTCACGGTGCACCGCGGCGAGGTGGTCGCCCTGCTCGGCGCCAACGGCTCCGGCAAGTCGACCGCCGTCCGCGCCGCCATCGGCCAGGTCCCGCTCACCCGCGGCGAGGTCCGCCTCTTCGGCACCCCGTTGCGCCGCTTCCGCGCCTGGTCGCGCGTCGGCTACGTCCCGCAGCGCACCACCGCCGCCGGCGGCGTGCCCGCCACCGTCCGCGAGGTCGTCTCCGCCGGCCGCCTGTCCCGGACCCGGCTGGGCCCGCTGCGCAAGGCCGACCGCGAGGCCGTCGACCGCGCCCTGGCGGCGGTGGGCCTGGCCGACCGCGCCAAGGACTCCGTCAACGCCCTCTCCGGCGGCCAGCACCAGCGGGTGCTGATCGCCCGCGCGCTGGCCGGCGAACCCGAACTGCTGATCATGGACGAGCCGATGGCCGGGGTCGACCTGGCCAGCCAGGAGGTCCTGGCCCAGACACTGCGCGCCCAGGTCGACGCGGGCGCCACCGTCCTGCTCGTCCTGCACGAGCTGGGCCCGCTGGAGCCGCTCATCGACCGCGCCGTCGTCCTGCGCGACGGCTGCGTGGCCCACGACGGGCCGCCGCCGAAGGCCGTCGGCCAGCACGCGCTGCCCGGCCACGACCACGTACACCCGCACGCGGCGCCCGAGAACGCCGATCCGATCCGGACGGGGCTGTTCGACTGATGGACCTCTTCGACTACGCCTTCATGCAGCGCGCGCTGCTCGCCGCGGTCCTGGTCGGCCTCACCGCGCCGGCCATCGGCACCTACCTCGTCCAGCGCCGCCAGGCGATCATGGGCGACGGTATCGGCCACGTGGCGATGACCGGCGTGGCGCTCGGCTTCCTGCTCAACACCAGCCCGGTCTGGATGGCCACCGCGGTCGCCGTGCTCGGCTCGGTCGGCATGGAACTGATCCGCTCCCGGGGCCGGACCAGCGGCGACGTGGCGCTGGCCCTGCTCTTCTACGGCGGCATGGCCGGCGGTGTCATGATCATCAACCTGGCGCCGGGCGGCTCCACCGCCAACCTCAACACCTACCTCTTCGGCTCCATCACCACGGTCTCCCCCGAGGACCTGACGGCGGTGGTCGTCCTCGCCCTGCTGGTCCTCGCCGTCACGCTGGGCCTGCGCCGCCAGCTCTTCGCGGTCTGCCAGGACGAGGAGTTCGCCCGCGTCACCGGCCTGCCGGTCCGCCTGCTCAACCTGGTGATCGCGGTGACCGCCGCCGTCACCGTCACCGTCGCCATGCGCATCGTCGGCCTGCTGCTGGTCAGCGCCATGATGGTGATCCCGGTCGCCGCCGCCCAGCGCCTCACCAAGGGGTTCGGCGCCACCCTGGCCGGCGCCATGGTCATCGGCGTGGTGGTCTCCCTCGCCGGCACCGTCACCACGTACTACGTGGACGCTCCCTCGGGCGCCGCCATCGTCCTGCTGGCCATCGTGGTCTTCCTGATCCTGAGCCTGGCCGCCACTCCTCTCGCCCGCCGCCGCGCGCGCGGAACAGCGCCTTCCCCCGAGGACGTGGCATCCTGCACCCTGGACGAGGGGGAGGCCGGCACCGCGGCATCCCCGACGGCCCGCGAGTAGGCCGCTCCGAAAGACGGAAGGACCGTGTAGTGACGACCGCAGGACCCCCCGTGAAGGGCCGGTCCACCCGGCAGCGTGCGGCGGTGGCCGCCGCTCTCGCCCAGGTGGACGAGTTCCGCAGCGCCCAGGACCTGCACGACATCCTCAAGCACCAGGGCGACTCGGTCGGGCTGACCACGGTCTACCGCACGCTCCAGTCGCTGGCGGACGCCGGCGAGGTGGACGTCCTGCGCACCCACGACGGCGAGGCGGTCTACCGCCGCTGCTCGACCGGCGACCACCATCACCACCTGGTCTGCCGGGTGTGCGGCAAGGCGGTCGAGGTGGAGGGGCCCGCGGTCGAGAAGTGGGCGGACTCGGTCGCCGCCTCGCACGGCTTCGTGGACGTCGACCACACGGTGGAGATCTTCGGCACCTGCGCCGAGTGCCACGCGAGCACGGCGAAGCCCGGGGAGTAGCACCGGCCCAGGAAGCCGCAGGAGGCCCCTGGGGCGCGTAGGAACTCCCTACGCGCCCCAGGGGCCTCGCCGTGTCCGCCGGGGGCCGTCAGCCCTGCTGAGGCGGTAGCGAGGGCTGCGGCTCCTCCACGGCGCCGCCGAAGCGGCGGTCGCGCTGGGCGTACTCCAGGCAGGCGCGCCACAGGTCGCGGCGGTCGAAATCGGGCCACAGCACGTCCTGGAAGACCATCTCGGCGTACGCGCTCTGCCAGATGAGGTAGTTGGAGGTGCGCTGCTCGCCGCTGGGGCGGACGAAGAGATCCACGTCGGGCATGTCCGGGTAGTACAGGTACTTCTGGAGGGTCTTCTCGCCGACCTTGGACGGGTCGAGGCGGCCGGCGGCGACGTCCTGGGCGATGCGCTGGGCGGCGTCGGCGATCTCGGCGCGGCCGCCGTAGTTGACGCAGAAGTACAGCGTCATGGCGTCGTTGTCCTTGGTCTGCTCCTGGGCGATCTGGAGCTCCTGGACGACCGACTTCCACAGCTTGGGCATCCGGCCGACCCAGCGGATACGGATGCCGAGGGCGTCCATCTCGTCGCGGCGGCGGGCGATCACGTCGCGGTTGAAGTTCATCAGGAAGCGGACCTCGTCCGGGGAGCGCTTCCAGTTCTCGGTGGAGAAGGCGTACAGGGAGAGGTTCTTGACGCCCATCTCCAGGCAGCCCTTGAGGACGTCCATGACGACGCCCTCGCCGACCTTGTGGCCCTCGGTGCGGGGCAGGCCACGCTCCTTGGCCCAGCGGCCGTTGCCGTCCATGACGACGGCGACGTGGCCGGGGACCAGCTCGCCGGGGATCTTCGGCGGGCGGGCGCCCGAGGGGTGCGGCTCGGGGGTCTGGTAGTCGCGCCGGTTGCGGCCGAGGATTCCGCGTCGTGCCATGAGGTGTTCGTCTCCCAGTTCTCAAAGATCTCAGGTGCTCGGTGGCGGACCCCTGCGCGTCGCCCCCGCCCGCGCCGGGCCGCTACTTGTCCACGTACCGCAGCGAGCGCAGTCCGCGTTCCAGGTGCCAGTGCAGGTAGGCGGAGACGAGGGAGCTGCCCTCCCGCACGTGCCGCCCCTCGCACGCGTCCGCCGACGTCCAGTCGCCGCTGAGCAGCGCGCTGAGCAGGCCGACGGCCTCCGCAGAGGGTACGACGCTGCCGGGCACCCGGCACTCCCCGCAGACGCTGCCGCCGGCGGCGACGGAGAAGAAACGGTTCGGGCCGGGCATTCCGCAGCGCGCGCAGTCGCCGAGGCTCGGCGCGTAGCCGTTGACGGCGAGCGAGCGCAGCAGGAAGGCGTCGAGGACCAGCCGGGGCGCGTGCTCGCCCCGGGCGAGGGTGCGCAGCCCGCCGACGAGCAGGAGGTACTGCTGGACGGCGGGCTGCCCCTCGTGGTCGGTGAACCGCTCGGCGGTCTCCAGCATGGCGGTGCCGGCGGTGTACCGGTCGTAGTCGGTGACGATGCCGGAGCCGTACGCGGCGATGGTCTCGGTCTGGGTGCAGAGCGGCAGGCCGCGCCCGATCAGCTCGCTGCCCCGCGCGAAGTACTGCACGTCGACGTGGGAGAAGGGCTCAAGGCGGGCGCCGAACTTCGACTTGGTGCGCCGCACCCCGCGCGCGACGGCGCGGACCCGGCCGTAGCGGCGGGTGAGGAAGGTGATGATCCTGTCCGCCTCACCCAGCTTCTGGGTGCGCAGCACGATGCCGTCGTCGCGGAACAGACTCATGGGCCCCATTGTCCCGCACGGCCGGGGCCGGGCGGGCCCGGGTCTCAGGAGGGTGTGCGGGCGGCGGTGAGGAGGTCGGTCACCTCTTCGCGGGGCAGGGTGAGGGCGGCGCCGATGGTGGTGAGGACGTCGCGTTCGGCCGGGGTGTAGGGGCCGTCGGCCAGGGCGATGCCGGCGGCGCGCAGCAGCAGCGAGGCGCGGCCGAGGCCGGCGAGGTGCGGGGCGAGCGGGTCGAGCGCCTCGTGCAGCTCGGCGGCGAGCGGGGTCGCGCCGTCCTCGCCGCCGGTCCGCCGGCCGGTGTCGGCGGCCAGCGCGTCGGCGACGGCGGTGAGCCGCTCGGCGGTGCACTCCTCGTCCCCGGCGTCGCGGACCGCCTCCACGGCGGCGGCCAGCGCGGTGCGCGAGCCGGTGCCGCCGGCGGCGAGGACGGCGAGCGCGACGGTGTGCACGGCGTCGCGGAGCAGGGCCGAGAAGCGGGTGGTGGTGGGCCGGGCGAGGACCTCGGTCGGGAAATGGCCGGCGCAGGAGGCGCACTCGACGACGGGCCCGGCCTCGCCACGGGGCAGCACGGGCAGACCGAGCAGGGTGAGCCTGCGGCGTCCGGTGCGGCGCTGGTAGTTGCGGTCGCCGCCGCAGGCGGGGCAGTGGAACTCACCGTCGGCGACGGTGGTCCAGTGGGTGCGGACTCCGCAGACGCGGGGGCGCCGGTCCTCCGCGGCCCGTCCTGGTCGGCTCCTGGGCAGCACGTCGCACCTCCGTCGCGTCTGGCGCACCGTCGCGCCGTGCCCCGCGCGGCCGCCGCCTCGTCCCGGGGGCGGCGGCTGGGCCCGCGCGGGGCTGCCGTGTGGACGTGATGTTAGCCACATGTCCCGGGCGGCGTCAGCCCCGCGCGTGTGACCTGGCCGTAACCCGACGCCCGGCCGCGTACGGAACAGGCGGGGCGTCGGGCGCCGCCGGGGTCAGCGGGCGGCGCGGTTGACCGCGGAGACCACGGCCTTCATGGAGGCGCGGGTGGTGTTGGCGTCGATGCCGATGCCCCAGAGCACCTTGTCGTCGATGGCGCACTCGATGTAGGAGGCGGCGACGGCGTTGGCGCCCTCGCTCATGGTGTGCTCCTGGTAGTCGAGCAGGCGTACGTCGATGCCGACGGCGTGCAGGGCGTCGAAGAAGGCCGAGATCGGACCGTTGCCGGAGCCGCTGAGGACGGTCTCCTCGCCGTCGACGACGGCCTCGGCGGTCAGCCGGTCGACGCCTTCGACGTCGGTGGTGGTCTGGCCGGCGCGGATCTGGATGCGGCCCCAGGGGTTCTCGGGGTTGGGCAGGTACTCGTCCTGGAACGTGGACCAGATCGCGGCCGGGGTGACCTCGCCGCCGTCGGCGTCGGTCTTGGCCTGGATCAGCCGGGAGAACTCGATCTGCATGCGGCGCGGCAGGTCGAGGTGGTGGTCGTTCTTCAGGACGTAGGCGATGCCGCCCTTGCCGGACTGCGAGTTGACCCGGATGACGGCCTCGTAGGAGCGGCCGACGTCCTTGGGGTCGATGGGCAGGTAGGGGACGGCCCACTCGATGTCGTCGACGGTCCTGCCCTGGGCGGCCGCGTCGGCCTCCATGGCGTCGAAGCCCTTCTTGATGGCGTCCTGGTGGGAGCCGGAGAAGGCGGTGTAGACGAGGTCACCGACGTACGGGTGGCGCGGGTGGACCTCCATCTGGTTGCAGTACTCGGCGGTCCTGCGGACCTCGTCGATCTGCGAGAAGTCGATCATCGGGTCGACGCCCTGGGAGAAGAGGTTCATGCCCAGGGTGACCAGGTCGACGTTGCCGGTGCGCTCGCCCTGGCCGAACAGGCAGCCCTCGACGCGGTCGGCGCCGGCCATCACGGCCAGTTCGGCGGCGGCCACGGCGGTGCCGCGGTCGTTGTGCGGGTGGGTGGAGAGGCAGACGAACTCGCGGCGGGACAGGTTCCGCGACATCCACTCGAAGCGGTCGGCGTGGGTGGAGGGGGTGGAGCGCTCCACGGTGGCGGGCAGGTTGAGGATGATCTCGCGGCCCTCCTCGGGCTGCCAGACGTCCATCACCGCCTCGCAGACCTCCAGCGCGAAGTCCAGCTCGGTGTCGGTGAAGATCTCCGGACTGTACTGGTAGCCGAAGGCGGTCCGGGCGTCCAGCAGCTTCTCGGCGTACTCCATGACCAGCCGGGTGCCGTCGACGGCGATCTGCTTGACGTCCTCGCGCGAGCCGCGGAAGACGACCCGGCGGAAGGTGGGCGCGGTGGCGTTGTACAGGTGGACCGTGGCGCGGTGGGCGCCCTTCAGGGACTGGACGGTGCGCTCGATCAGGTCCTCGCGGGCCTGGGTCAGGACGGAGATGGTCACGTCCTCGGGGATGGCGCCCTCTTCGATGATGGAGCGGACGAAGGCGTAGTCCGTCTCTCCGGAGGAGGGGAAGCCGACCTCGATCTCCTTGTAGCCCATGCGCACCAGCAGGTCGAACATCTCGCGCTTGCGGGCGGGCGACATGGGGTCGATCAGGGCCTGGTTGCCGTCCCGCAGGTCGGTGGAGAGCCAGCGGGGGGCCTGGGTGATGCGCTGCTCGGGCCAGGTGCGGTCGGCCAGGTCGACCGCGTCGTAGCCGCGGTACCGGCCGGTCGGCATGCCGGAGGGGCGCTGGGTGACGCTGTCCCGGGTGAGGGGGGTCCGACGGCTCACCGGCTGGTCGGCGGTGGCGGTACGGGATGCGTCAACGGGATTCGACATGATGCGCGGGGCTCCTCAGTGGTCCACTGGAGACGGCCGACGGGCGGCGGGTTCACCGCAACACCGAACTCCGCGGGGAGGGGGTCGACCTCGACTACAGGCCCTCGCCGCGGCAGCTAAGGAGAAGCAGCCCGTAACGCATGATGCTCCGCAGCCTAACCGAGCCGCCCCTGTTGCGCTGACGTGTATCAGTATGCGGGACCGGGGTGAGGTAACGACCCAGAGGTGACGAGTCCCTCTATTTCGCTAATCTTCCGCACGGAGTGTTTCGCTCCGGTCACAGAGAGCAAGCCAGTCTCATGACCGACAATCAGCGCCCGACGCGCACCCCGACCGCCCGCACCGCCGCCGACTCCGCCCTGATCCGCCCGGCCCCGCACCCCGTCTTCTGCACGATCGTGCCGCCGCACGTCCTGGACCACCTCAGCCACCTGGACGACCCGGTCCTCTCCGTCCCCGCCCGCCGCACCCTGGAGCGGGACGCCCGCGAGCGGACCCGCCGCCTCAGCGCCGTCGCCGCCACCCGCGCCGCCGCCCCGCCCGCACCGCGCCGCGCCGAGGGTGCGGAAGCCACCCCCCAGCGCACCATCTACGACGCGGAGACCCGCGAGGAGCTGCCCGGGGTCAAGGTCCGCGCCGAGGGCTCCGACCCCGGCGGCGATGCCAGCGTCAACCGCGCCTACGCCGGGCTCGGCGCCACCTTCGAGCTCTTCCTCAAGAGCTTCGGCCGCGACTCCATCGACGGCCGCGGCCTCCCGCTCAACGCCACCGTCCACTACGGCAAGGAGTACGCCAACGCCTTCTGGGACGGCGAGCAGATGGTCTTCGGCGACGGCGACGGCGAGGTCTTCCTCGACTTCACCCTCCCCGTCGACGTCATCGGCCACGAGCTGGCCCACGGCGTCACCCAGTACACCGCCAACCTCGTCTACCGCGGCCAGCCCGGCGCGCTCAACGAATCGGTCTCCGACGTCTTCGGCTCCCTCCTCAAGCAGTACACGCTGGGGCAGAACGCCGAGGACGCCGACTGGCTGATCGGCGCCGACGTGCTCGGCCCGCGCGTCGAGGGCAAGGCCCTGCGCTCCATGAAGGAGCCCGGCACGGCCTACGACGACGACGTCCTCGGCAAGGACCCCCAGCCCGGCTCCATGGCCGACTACGTCGAGACCGACCAGGACAACGGCGGCGTCCACATCAACTCCGGCATCCCCAACCGCGCCTTCTACCTGGTCGCCACCGCCCTGCGCGGCAAGGCGTGGGAGCGCGCCGGCCAGATCTGGTACGACGTGCTGACCGGCGGCGAGCTGAGCGCCCAGGCCGACTTCGCCGCCTTCGCGGCCCTCACCGCCAAGGCGGCCGAGGAGCGGTTCGGCCGGGGCGAGGAGCGCGAGGCCGTCCTCAAGGCGTGGTCCGAGGTCGGCGTGGGGGCGAACTCCTGACCGCCGGGCCGCCCGGACACCGGTGCCGGGCGGACCTCGCGGGTAGGGACTTGGGCATGCGTATCGACGTACGACGGACCGGCGGCTTCTCCGGCATCGAGCGGCGGGCCGGGGTGGACACCACCTCGCTCCCCGACGCCGAGGTCTGGGAGGAGCTGGCCGCCCGCGCCCTGGAAACCGCCACGCCCGCCCCGGCCACCGGCGTCCCCGACGGCTTCGTCTACCAGCTGACCGTCGACGGCCACTCGGCCCACTTCACCGACCCCCACCTGACCCCCGCCCAGCGCGAACTGGTCTCCCGGGTGCTGAAGGAGGGAGCTTAGGCGCCACTCGGGACGGGGCGGGCTGCGACTGGGTCCGTCCCGTCCCGGCGGTCGGGGGCCGGCTGCGTCAGAAGCCCAGGCGGCGGAGTTGCTTGGGGTCGCGCTGCCAGTCCTTGGCGACCTTGACATGGAGGTCGAGGAAGACCGGGGTGCCGAGCAGGGCCTCGATGTGCTTGCGGGACTTCACGCCGACCTCCTTCAGGCGCTTGCCCTTGGGGCCGATGATGATCCCCTTCTGGCTGGGACGCTCGATGAAGACGTTGGCGTGGATGTCGAGCAGCGGCTTGTCGGCGGGGCGGTCCTCGCGGGGCAGCATCTCCTCGACGACGACGGCGATGGAGTGCGGCAGCTCGTCGCGGACGCCCTCCAGGGCGGCCTCGCGGATCAGCTCGGCCACCATGACCTGCTCGGGCTCGTCGGTGAGGTCGCCCTCGGGGTAGAGCGCGGGGCCCTCCGGCATCAGCGGGGCCAGGAGGTCGGTCAGCAGCTCGACCTGGTCGCCCTTGACGGCGGAGACCGGGATGATCTCGGCCCACTCGAAGCCCAGCTCGGCCGCGAGCTGGTCGACGGCGATCAGCTGCTCGGCGAGCTGCTTGCCGTCCACCAGGTCGGTCTTGGTGACGACGGCGACCTTCGGGGTCTTCTTGATCCCGGCGATCTCCTTGGCGATGAAGCGGTCGCCTGGGCCGAGCTTCTGGTCGGCGGGGAGGCAGAAGCCGATGACGTCGACCTCGGCCCAAGTGGTGCGGACCACGTCGTTGAGCCGCTCGCCGAGGAGGGTGCGCGGCTTGTGCAGGCCGGGGGTGTCGACCAGGATCAGCTGCGCATCGGGCCGGTGGACGATGCCGCGCACGGTGTGGCGGGTGGTCTGCGGCCGGTTGGAGGTGATCGCGACCTTCTGCCCGACGAGTGCGTTCGTCAGGGTGGACTTGCCCGCGTTCGGACGGCCGACGAAGCACGCGAAGCCCGCGCGGTGCGCGGGGGTGGCGGAGGAGGAGGGGGCGCTCATGCGCCCATTGTCCCCGATGCGTGGGGGTCCTCGGACCCCGGGTTCTGGGGGTGGCCTGTTTGGCTGCGGGCCTGGCTGTGGCCCGGGGAGCCTTGTCTCCCGTGCCCTGCCCCGGGCGGGGATGGTGGCTTGGGTTCGGTGGGCCGCCACCCGTACAGGATGGCCTCAGGCGCCGGCCGGGCTGGTTTTGGCCTCAAGCGCCGGCCGGGCTGTTTGTGGGCCCACCGGGCTGTCGGTGTGCTCGCCGGACTGTCGGTACGCCGGCCGGACTGTCGGTGTGCCGGCCGGGCTGTTCTGCGGAGGGGTGGGTCAGGTTGTGGTGAGGGTCTCCTGGACTGTGCCGTCGGGGGTGGCGAGGTGGATGGGGGTGGTGGGGCCGCCGAGGTCGGAGACGGCGGAGCGGTCCTCCGGGGGGAGGTGGTCGGCGGTGGTGACGACGGCGGCGGCTTCGAGGGAGCGGGCGCCGGAGGCCACGGCCATGGCTACGGCGGTGCGCAGGGCGCTGAGCTGGAGGGAGTCGAGGGAGACGGTGCCGGCGACGTAGGTGCGGCCGGTCTCGTCGCGGACGGCGGCGCCCTCCGGCACCCCGTTGCGGGCCCGGGCCGAGCGGGCCAGGGTCACGATCTTGCGGTCCTCGGGGTGCAGCTCGGTGCTCTCGGTCATGGTCCCGAGCATAAGAGGTGCGGGGTGAGGCGCCTCAGGGGCGGTCGAGACGGAGGCGGACCGCGCGGGGCAGGCCCGCCACCACCAGGTCGTAGGAGTCCTCGATGAGTTCGCGGAGGTGGCGGGGCGGGAGCGGGGCGACGGTGACCGTGTTCCAGTGGCGCTTGTTGAGGTGCCAGCCGGGGACGATCTCAGGGTGCGCGGCGCGCAGGCGTACCGCCTCGTCCGGGTCGCACTTGAGGGAGATCTTCAGCGGGTCGGCGCCGAGGTCGGTGAGGGCGAAGACCTTCCCCTCGACCTTGAAGACGGAGGTCTCCGGGTTGAAGGGGAACTCCTCGGCGGCTCCGTTGAAGGAGAGGCAGAAGGCCCGCAGGCTCTCGGCGTCCAGGGCGTCGTCGGTACCGCTCCCGCGCGTGTTCACCAGTCGGTCTCCCGGTCCTCCTCGGCGGCGACGGCCTCGGCCGCCTCGTGCTGGTCGAGCGGTTCGACGAGGACCGTCGCGACCTTGTTCCGGCGGCCGGCCGAGTCCTCGGCTGTGAGGCGCAGGCCGCGCCCGTCGGGGAGCGGGACGACCGCGCCGGCCCCGGCGATCGGGACCCGGCCGAGCGCCTTGGCGAGCAGGCCGCCGACGGTCTCCACGTCCTCGTCGTCGTAGGACTCCAGGCCGTAGAGGCGGCCGAGGTCGCCGATGTCGAGGCGGGCGGTGACGCGGCAGCGGCCCTCCCCCAGTTCCTCGACGGGCGGCAGCTCCCGGTCGTACTCGTCGGTGATCTCGCCGACGATCTCCTCCAGGATGTCCTCGATGGTGACGATGCCGGCGGTGCCGCCGTACTCGTCGATGACGACGGCGACATGGTTGCGCTGCTGCTGCATCTCGCGCAGCAGGTCCCCGGCGTTCTTGGTGTCGGGGACGAAGACGGCGGGCCGCATCGCGGTGGAGACCAGTTCGGTCTCGGCGTCGCGGCTGATGTGGGTCTTGCGGGCGAGGTCCTTGAGGTAGACGACGCCGACGACGTCGTCCTCGCTCTCCCCGGTCACCGGTATCCGCGAGAAACCGGAGCGCAGGGCGAGGGTGAGGGCCTGGCGGATCGTCTTGTACCGCTCGATGGAGACCAGGTCGGTGCGGGGGACCATCACCTCGCGGACGAGGGTGTCGCCCAGTTCGAAGACGGAGTGCACCATGCGGCGCTCCTCGTCCTCGATGAGCTGCTCCTTCTCGGCGAGGTCGACCAGCGCCCGCAGCTCCGCCTCGCTGGCGAACGGGCCCTGCCGGAACCCCTTGCCGGGGGTGAGGGCGTTGCCGAGCAGGATGAGCAGCTTGGGGACGGGCCCCATGATCCGGGCGAGCGGCAGCAGCACGTACGCGGCGGCCGTGGCCGTGTTCAGCGGGTGCTGGCGGCCGATGGTGCGCGGGGAGACGCCGACCGCCACGTAGCTGACCAGGACCATCACGGCGATGGCGACGGCCAGGGCCTCCCAGGTGACGCTGATCCGCTCGACGCAGACGTAGGTCACGAGGGCGGCGGCGGCCATCTCGCAGGCGACCCGGACCAGCAGCGCGACGTTGAGGTAGCGCGTGGGGTCCTCGGCGACCTGGGCCAGCTTGGCGCTGCCGCGCCGGCCCGCGCGGACGGCGCCCTCGGCCCGGAAGCTGGAGACGCGGGCCAGCCCCGCCTCGGCGCAGGCGGCCAGCCAGGCGACGACGACCAGCAGGACGGCGCCGGTGAGCAGGCCGCCGATCATGAGACGGTCGGGGCCGGAGAGGGGCCGGTCAGCCCGTTCTCCTCACGCCAGCCGTCCACGATGGCCTGCTGGAGGCCGAACATCTCGGCCTTCTCGCCCGGCTCCTCGTGGTCGTAGCCGAGCAGGTGCAGCACGCCGTGGACGGTGAGGAGCTGGAGCTCCTCGTCCATGGAGTGCTGGGTCGGCGCGTCCTGCCCCTGCTGCCGGGCGACGTCCGGGCAGAGCACGATGTCGCCGAGCAGGCCCTGCGGGGGCTCCTCCTCGTCCTTGGCCGGCGGACGCAGTTCGTCCATCGGGAAGGACATGACGTCGGTGGGCCCCGGCAGGTCCATCCACTGGATGTGCAGCTGCTCCATCGCCTCGGGGTCGACGACGATCACCGAGAGTTCCGAGAGCGGGTGGATACGCATCCTCGCCAGCGCGTAGCGGGCGATGTCGAGGATCGCGCGCTCGTCGACCTCGGTTCCGGACTCGTTGTTGACGTCGATCGACATGGTGGTGCTGTACTCCTGCTGGGCGTGCCCGGAGGCGCGGACGGAGGAGGCCGCCTCAGCGGCCGTCTCGGTTGTCGTACTTCTCGTACGCCTCGACGATACGGCCGACCAGCTTGTGCCGGACCACGTCCTCGGAGGTGAGGCGGGAGAAATGGACGTCGTCCACGCCCTCCAGGATGTCCTGCACCTGGCGCAGACCGCTCTTGGTGCCGCTCGGCAGGTCGACCTGGGTGACGTCACCGGTGATGACGATCTTCGACTCGAAGCCCAGCCGGGTGAGGAACATCTTCATCTGTTCCGGGTTGGTGTTCTGGGCCTCGTCGAGAATGATGAACGCGTCGTTCAGCGTCCGTCCGCGCATGTACGCCAGCGGGGCGACCTCGATGGTCCCGGCCGCCATGAGGCGGGGGATGGAGTCGGGGTCGAGCATGTCGTGCAGCGCGTCGTAGAGCGGGCGCAGGTACGGGTCGATCTTCTCGTACAGCGTGCCGGGCAGGAAGCCGAGCCGCTCGCCCGCCTCGACGGCCGGCCGGGTCAGGATGATCCGGTTGACCTGCTTGGACTGGAGCGCCTGCACGGCCTTGGCCATCGCCAGGTAGGTCTTGCCGGTACCGGCCGGGCCGATGCCGAAGATCACCGTGTGCTTGTCGATGGCGTCGACGTACCGCTTCTGGTTGAGCGTCTTGGGGCGGATGGTGCGGCCGCGCGAGGAGAGGATGTTCTGGGTCAGGACCTCGGCCGGGGTCTCCTCCGGGCCCGTGCCCTCCTCGCTCGCCCTCAGCATGGCGATCGAGCGTTCCACTGCGTCCTCCGTCATCGGCTGACCGGTGCGGAGCACCAGCATCATCTCGTCGAACAACCGCTGGACCAGGGCGACCTCTGCCGGGTCGCCGGTCGCGCTGATCTCATTGCCCCGGACATGGATGTCGGCTGCCGGGAAAGCCTTCTCGATCACGCGCAGCAGCGCGTCTCCGGAACCCAGCACGGTCACCATCGGGTGCTTCGCCGGAACGGTGAACTGGGCGCGCGCCTGCCCCCGTGCGGGGCTCGGTCCTGTCGGTGTCTGCGTCATGGGCCGGCTTTTCAGCCTGCTCGTCCTCCTCGCTCAGGGAAGCCGTCCTCCGACGGCCCGCCTAGACCCCCAGCGTACGTCCCCACCCGCCTCCACCCGAAGAGCTTTTCGACATGCCGCCACCCACGCGGTCCGGCCGTGCGGGAGCGGCCTGGACGTGGCTTCGCCGGGCGGGCACGTTCGCGTGAATTTCTGGAGCGTTTTTCCAGAAAGCACTTCCCCTCCCTGTACCCACTGGCCAGACTTCGCCTGGACTCGAGACGGTGTGCCACGGGGGAGAAGAAGTGGGCGTGTTCGACCTGACCGGCAGCGGGGCCAAACCGCTGCAACCGGACGACCCGGCGCACATCGGCGGCATCCCCCTCGCGGGTCGTCTCGGGACCGGCGGGATGGGGCGCGTCTTCCTCGGCGTCCACGAGGGGCGGTACGTCGCCGTCAAACAGGTCCTGCCCTCGGTCGCCGGCGAGGACCAGGACTTCGTCCGCCGCTTCGGGCACGAGCTGGACAACCTCTCCCGGCTGCCCGCGGAGGCCACCGCCCCGCTGCTCGCCAGCGACCGCGACGCCCGCCCTCCGTGGCTCGCCACCGCCTACGTCCCCGGCCTCACCCTCAGCGACGCCGTCCGGCTCCACCAGGGCCCGCTGCCCGCCGAGGCGGTGTGGCTGCTGCTGCGCGAGGCCGCCAAGGGGCTGGTCCCGGTGCACGAGCTCGGCATGGTCCACCGGGACCTGAAGCCGTCCAACGTGATGCTGACGGTCGAGGGCGCGACGGTCATCGACTTCGGCGTGGCCCGGGCCACCGAGCAGAGCCAGCTCACCCGCAGCGGCATGGTGGTCGGCACCCCCGCCTACATGGCCCCCGAACAGGCCACGACACGACGCGACCTGACCGGCGCCGTCGACGTGTTCGCGCTGGGCTCGGTCATCGCCTACGCGGCCGGCGGCAACCCGCCCTTCGGCGAGGAGTCCGGCCCCGCCGTCCTGTACCGCATCGTGCACGAGGAGCCCGACCTGGAGGCGGTACGGGAGCTGGACCCCGCCCTCGCCGACCTCGTCACCGCCTGCCTCGCCAAGGCCCCCGAGGCCCGTCCCACCGCGGCCGAACTGGTCCGGCGCGCCACGGAACACGGCCCGTTCACCGCGCCCCTGTGGCCGGACTCCTTCAGCGCCGATCTGGCGAAGAAGGCGGCCTTCGCGGCGGACGTCCAGGAACTCGATCCCCCGCCCCCCGTCTCCGTCGAGACGCTCAACCTGGGCAAGAAGGCCGAACCGAAGCCTCCCGGCGAGCGCCGGCGCCGCCGCGTCCTCCTCGCCGTCGTCCCCGTCGTCATCGCGGGCGGCGCGACCCTCGCCGTCCAGCTGCTCCCCCACACCTCCGACGCCGACGACCCCGCCGCCGCCCCCACCCTCAGCGCCTCGGCCCCCGCCACCCCGGGCGCCGGCCCGTCCGGCTCGGCCTCACCCGCGAAGTCCACCAAGGACAAGGACAAGGAGAAGGACGGGGAGAAGGGCGAGGACGAGGACGGAGACAAGGGAGACAAGGGAGACAAGGCCGAGAGCGCCGGCAAGGGCGCAGGCCAGGGGGACGACTCGGGGAACGGAGCCGACGCCCCCGCCCCGGGCGGCGGGGACAAGGACGGCGGCTCCGGCGATTCCGGCGGCTCCAGCTCCTCCGGCGGTGGCGGCGGTGGCGGCTCCGGCCCGACCGAAGACCCCGACGGGGACGCCAAGCCCCCGTCCGGCGCGCACCGCTACCGCAACGGCGAGAACGCCAAATGCCTCGCCGCCCCGTTCAACAGCCCGCCCACCACCGCCGACTGCAACGGTTCCGGCACGGTCTGGGCCTTCCGCCCCCTCTCGGACGGCTCCTTCGAGATCGTCCACGAGTCAGGCCGCTCCTGCATCTCCTCCGGCGCCGGAGGCATCCTGCTCCTCTCCTGCAACCAGGCCGAAAGCCGCCGCTGGCGCACCGGCTCAGGAGGCACCCTCAAAAGCGTAGGAACCGGCGGCTGCCTCGGCACCGTCAACGGCTCCCGCATCACCACCACCCACTGCACCGGGAGCCCCGCCCAACGCTGGACAGCGCTCTGAGGCCGTGAACAGCCCGGCCGGCGCTTGAGGCCATCTCTGTCCGCCACGGTCGAACGGCCCGCGGGGCCCGGCAGATCCCAGCCCGGCAGAACCCCAGCCCGGCGAAAACCCGGCCCGGCGAAATCCGAGCCCGGCCGGCGCTTGAGGCCATCCTGAACCGGCACGGGAAGCCGGACAGCACCCCCACCGAGAGCCCGGCCGGCGCTTGAGGCCACCTCCATGACCGGCACGGTCAAGGGGCGCCCCGCCAAGCGAACAGCCCGCCCGGCACATGAGGGTCACACCCTGCCGACCACCAGTCCGCGAATCCCCTCCCCCACCTCTTCGGGGTACCGCACGACCTTCCCGAACCCGAGCCGCACCTCCTGATGGCTGCGCCCGGCGTGCTCGAACCGCAGGGTGATCCCGTACTGGTCGAGCCGGGCCGGCCGCACCCGGACGGCCGCCGCCCGTACGTCCGCGGGAGCGAGCCGCGCCAGCGCCCGCACCATGTCCTCGTGGGCCGAGTCGAGGTGGGAGAGGAGTTCGGCCTCGGCGCGGGCCAGCGGGTCGGGCTGGGCCATGACCAGTTCGTCGACGCCGATGCGGCGGCTGCGGCCGTGCTCGGCGAGGACGGCGTACTCGGTGTGCAGGTGCAGCCCTCGGTCGGCGGCGGTCCCCAGCCAGCCGTGGAGGCTGAGCCGGGCGCGGACGCGGTCGCGCAGGTGGACGGGGGCGATGTCGGTGAACTCCACGACGGCGGGGAGGGTTCCGTCGAGGGAGGCGTCGAGTTCCGCCCCGAGGTGCTCGCCCGGCGGGTCGTGGAGGGTGAGGCCGCCGCCGGCGTCCACGGTGTGCAGGCCGACCAGGCCGATGCTGTGGCCGCCGGTAGTGACGGTCAGTGACTCCGCGGCCTCGATCACGGAGCGGACTCGCTGGGCGGGGGTCGGCTCCCCGTCTCGGGCGTGCGCGTACATCAGGTGACCCCTTCGGTAAGGTTAGGCTTACCTTATCGACCTCGGGGGGCGGGGGGAACCCGACCCCCCGGGCGGGTTCACCCGGCCGGGCGACGCGCCGTCAGGCGGACCTCCCGAAACCGATGGTCGGCACCGCCCGCCGCAGCGGCCAGGCCGCGGTCGACACCTCGGGGACCAGGTCCTCCAGGAAGGCGTACCGGCGTAGTGCCTGCGGGTCGTGGCCGTGGGCCGAGCGCGCCGAGGTCCGGGTGTACGCCCGCACGCGCCGCCACCAGGCGGCCACCTCCGTCCACCCCGGCGCCGACAGCGAGCCGCCGAACTCCTGCACCGAGAGCGCCGCCGTCAGCCCGGCGAAGGCGAGCCGGTCGGCCAGCGGCCACCCGGCGAGCGTCCCGGTGACGAACCCGGCGACGAAGACGTCCCCCGCGCCGGTCGGGTCGAGCGCGTCCACCGCGATGGCGGGCACGTCGGCGGTCTCCCCGGTCCGCCCGTCGACGGCGTACGCCCCCTGCGAGCCGAGGGTGACGACGGCGAGCGGCACCCGGTCGGCCAGCGCGCGGGCCGCCGCCCGGGGGCAGTCGGTGCGGGTGTAGCGCATCGCCTCGGCGGCGTTGGGCAGGAACGCCTCGCAGTGCTCCAGGTCGGGCAGGGCGTCCAGGTCCCAGGCGCCGGTGTCGTCCCAGCCGACGTCGCCGAAGACGCGCGTACCGGCGCGGGCCGCCTCGGCGATCCAGGGGGCGCGCACGCCGGGCGCGAGGGCGGCCACCGCCGCGCGGGCGCGCGGCGGGTGGGCGGGGACGGGGGCCAGGTCGACGGGGGCCTCGTGGCCGTGCGAGACCATCGTCCGCTCGTCCTCGTAGGCCATCGAGACCGTCACCGGGGAGTGCCAGCCGCCGACGCGGCGGGAGCCGGTGAGGTCGATCCCCTCGCCGCTCTCCAACGCGTCCCAGCAGTACTCGCCGTAGTGGTCGTCGCCGAAGGCGGCCGCCAGTGAGGTGCGCAGGCCGAGGCGGGCGAGGGCGGTGGCCATGTTGGCGACGCCGCCGGGGCTGGAGCCCATGCCGCGCGCCCAGGACTCGGTGCCGCGCACCGGCGCCGAGTCGAGGCCGGTGAAGATGATGTCGAGGAAGACCGTGCCCGTCAGATAGACGTCCACCGGCGGATCGGCGGGGCGGCGCAGCCCCACCAGTGGGTCCACACCGGCGGTGCGGTGCGGCGTGCGGTCTCCTTCGGCCAGGTTCACGGCGGACTCCCCTGCGTGGTGCGGATCTGGACAGTCTGCCCGACCGCGTACCCGTTCCATGCGGTACGTTCCGCCCCATGAGGCTGACGATTCTCGGGGGCGGCGGCTTCCGCGTCCCGCTGGTGTACCGGGCGCTGGCGGGGAGCGAGGTCGACACCCTGACCCTGTACGACACCGACCCGCTGCGGGCCGGTGTGATGCGCTCGGTCCTCGACGGGCTGCCGCGCCCGGCGGACGGCGGCGGACTGCCCCGCGTGGTGGTCGCCGGGAGCCTCGACGAGGCGGTGCGCGGCGCCGACTTCGTCTTCTCCGCGATCCGGGTCGGCGGCACCGCGGGCCGCGTCGCCGACGAGCACATCCCGCTCTCCGAGGGGCTGCTCGGCCAGGAGACGGTGGGCGCGGGCGGCGTGCTGTACGGGCTGCGCACCGTCCCGGTGGCGCTCAGGATCGCCGAGCGGGTCGCCGAACTCGCCCCGGACGCCTGGGTCATCAACTTCACCAACCCGGCCGGGACGGTCACCGAGGCGATGGCCTCGGTGCTCGGCTCCCGGGTGATCGGCATCTGCGACTCCCCGGTGGGCCTGGTCCGCCGGGCGGCCCGGGCGGCGGGCGCCGACCCGGACACGGTCGGCTACGACTACGTGGGCCTCAATCACTTGGGCTGGCTGCGCTCCCTCACCGCCCCCGACGGCCGCGACCTGCTGCCGGGGCTGCTCGCCGACGAGGCGGCGCTCGGCTCGTTCGAGGAGGGCCGCCTCTTCGGCGCGCCCTGGCTGCGGGCGCTGGGCGCGCTGCCCAACGAGTACCTGCACTACTACTACTTCCGCCGCGAGACGCTGGCGGCGGTACGGGCGGCCGAGCAGACCCGGGGCGCCTTCCTCGACGGGCAGCAGTCCACCTTCTTCGCCGAGGCGCACCGGCAGCCCGAGCGGGCCTTCGCGCTCTGGGAGCGGACCCGCCTGGAGCGCGAGGAAACGTACATGGCGGAGAGCCGGGCGGCCTCCGGCGGCTGGGAGCGGGACACCTGCGACCTGGACGGCGGCGGTTACGACCAGGTGGCGCTGGCCCTGATGCGGGCGCTGGCCCGGGACCGGCCGGCCCGGCTCATCCTCAACGTGCGGAACTCCTCGGGCGGGCCCGGCGCCCCGCTGGTGCTGCCGGCGCTGCCGGCCGACGCGGTGGTCGAGACGGTGTGCGAGGTGGACGGTTCCGGGGTGCGGCCGGTGGTGTCGCCGGTGCCGCTGGGCCCGGCGGAACTGGGGCTGGTGCTCCAGCTGAAGGCGGTGGAGCGGGCCACGATCGAGGCGGCGCTCTTCAAGGACCGCGAGGCGGCGCTGCGCGCGGTGGCGCTGCACCCCCTGGTGGACTCGGTGGCGGCGGCCGAACGCGTCCTGGCCCGCGCGGGGGCGTGACACCGGCGCACGCACGGTACGGACAGGGCGCGGCGCGCTGACGGGCGCGCGCCCGGGGTGCCGTGCGGCGAGCCCCGGTGCGCTCGGCCAGGTGGCGCCTCACGGGCGGAGTTCCGGGCGGCGGGCGGGGAGTCCTGGAGGCGTGCCCGCACGGATGGGGGGCGTAATCGGCGCGAAGAGGCGCGCGCCGGGGTGCTTTCGGCTGGCGGAGCGTCAGACGACGGGCCGGGGCGCGTGTCAGCGCCTCGGCCCGTTTCGTGCGCACTCCCCTCCCGCGAAGGCTAAGCGGAACCTCAACACGCCCCCCTGAACTGGGAGTTCAGCCGGGGATACCCGGGTAAGCGGAATGCAAACATAATGTGACCGGCATCACTGCGGGCCAGCTTTCCGGCGCGTCCGTGCGCTTGATACAAATTGGCCCGCGCTTCCCCCACTCGTGGTCGGAACGGAAGCGACTTCCACCTCTCTCGCTTCCTGCGTGCCTCTTCGGCATGCCTTCTTCAAGGAACGCCTGTGTCCTCGCGCCACCGTGCCGCCTGGCCCCTCGTCGCCCTGTTCACCGCCGGCTACCTCGCCTCGTACCTGCTGCCGACCCTGGTCGGACGGCTCGACGACCACCTCCCCCTCACCACCCCCCAGGCCGGAGTCCTCGGCAGCGTCCTGCTGCTCTGCTCCGCGTCGGCCGGTTTCCTCCTCGCCTCGCGCGTGGAGCGGCTCGGCGCGCGGAGACTGTCGCGCGCGGGACTGCTGCTGACGGCCGCCGGGTACGGCACCGCCGCCGCGACCACCGTGCTGCCGCTGGTGGTGGCCGGCGCCGCCGTCGGCGGGTTCGGCTCGGGCACCACCATGACGGTCGCCGCGGGCCGGATCGCCGCCCGGCGCGACCCGCACCGCGCCTCCACCCTCGGGCTGCTCGCCGTCTCCGCCACGGCGGGCGCGCTCTACCTGATACTGCCCGCGCTCGGCGGCGGCCACGGCCTGCCGCTGGCGGCGGTGGCCGTGGTCGCCCTGCTGGTCTGGCCCGCCACCGGCCACCTCCCCGACAGCCGCGACCCCTCGGTGGCCACCGTCGCCGCCCCGCTGCCGCACCGGCGCGCGGGCGGGGTGCTGGCCGGGGCGATCGTCCTGTGGGCGCTCTGCCAGAACGCCCTGTGGGGCGTGAGCGGCCGGATCGGCACCGACCAGGCCGGGCTGAGCGAGGCCGCCGTCGGCGCGGTCTTCGCGGCGGCCCTCGGCGCCGGGCTCCTCGGCATCCTCGGCGCGAGCGCGCTGGGCGCCCGGTTCGGCCGGGCCGCGCCGATCGGCGTCGGCACCGTGCTGATCGCCGGGTGCATCGCGGCCAGCGCCCGCGCCGACGGGCTCACCTCCTTCGCCACCGGCGAGATCGCCTGGAACACCCTCTACCCCGCCGTCCTCTCCTACCTGATCGGTCTGGGCGCCCACCTCGACCCGCGCGGCCGCTGGGCCGTGATGGTCGGCTCGGCCTCCGCGCTGGGCGTGGCCTTCGGTCCGCTCGCCGGTTCGCTCCTCTCGGAGCACGCCGGGTTCCCGGTGATGGGGCTGGCGCTCGGCACGACCCTGGTGCTGCTGGCGGCGCCGCTCACCCTGGTCGCCGTCCACACCACCACGCGCCCGCTCTCCTTCGGCCTGGTCCGCCGCGGGGGCCTCGCCTCCCCGGGCACTCCCCCTGTGCCGGTGCCTCCGCTCGGCACCCCCGACCAGCCCCTCGCCCCGCTCTCCGTCACCGGCCGCCACCTGACCCGGCGCGCCCTGAGCACCGCAGGACCCGGCACCGGGCCGGGCGCGGGCGGAGGTGCGGGCGACGGCGGCTGACGCTCACGGCCCCTCGTGGAGCTGCCGCAACTCCACCGGGGCCGGGGGCGGCAGCGCGGCCCGGCGGGCCCCGTCCGCCGCCGGGACGGCGCGGAAGGACTCCAGGAGGTACGCGGTCAGGCGGCGGGAGGCGGCCAGCGAGGTCGTCTCGTCGGCGCCGGCCAGGCCGTTGTTGGCGAGCAGCACCAGGACGACGTCGCTGGCGTCGAAGTCGGGACGCAGCACCCCGGCCTCCTGGGCGCGCCGCACCAGCAGGGCGAGCTTCTCCTCGGCGCGCTCCCGCTCGCCCCCGGGGTCGAGCAGGCCGGGGAATCGGGAGAGGAAGGCGGTGGTGAAACCCCGGTCGCCGGCCTGCATGGCGCAGACCTTCTCCACCAGCGAGCGGAACCCGCGCCACGGGTCGGGGTCGGCCAGCGCCTCGTCCAGCACGGCCGCGCACGCCTGGAACTGCTCGGTGAACGCCTCGGCGACCAGCGCGTCCCGGGTCGGGAAGCGCCGGTAGAGCGTGGCGACGCCGACCCCGGCGCGCCGCGCGATGGTGGTGACGGGGACGTCGATGCCGTGGGCGGCGTAGGCGGCGCGGGCCGCCTCCAGGATGCGGGCCCGGTTGTGGCGGGCGTCGGCGCGCAAGCTGTCGGCGGGGCTGTTCCGAGAGGGCTGAGCAGGCATGTCTCTCACTTTAGGCCAAGTGGAAGGGTTCCTCCGTTTAACCGGTTAGCGTGGAGGACGGGCCCGGCAGAGGGCCCCTCCTCCCCTCCCCCTCAAGGACCCGCCATGACCACGATGCGCGCCGCCCTCTTCGACCGCTACGGACCACCCGAGGTCCTCTACGAGGGTCGCGTCCCCGTCCCCGTGCCGAAGCCCGGCGAGGTGCTGGTCAAAGTGCACGCCACCAGCGTCAACGGCGGGGAGCTGGCCGGGCGCGCGGGCCGGGTCCGGCTGGTGACCGGCCGCCGCTTCCCGCAGCGCACCGGCATCGACTTCACCGGCGAGGTCGCCGAGGTCACCCCGGGTGTGCGCGGCCCGGCCGTCGGCGACCGGGTGTGGGGCGTGCTGGGCCGGACCATGGGCAGCGCCGCCGAGTACGTCGCGATCAGCCCCGGCCGCCTCTCGCGGGCCCCCCGGACGGTCAGCCTCACCGAGGCCGCCTCGCTGCCCGCCGGCGGCACGACCGGCCTGACCGCGCTGAAGGCCCACGCGGGCCTGCGCCCCGGCGAACGCCTGCTGGTGCGCGGCGCGGCGGGCGGCGTCGGCAGCGTCGCCGTCCAGCTCGGGAAGGCACTGGGCGCCCATGTCACGGCGGTGGCGGGAGCCGGGCGGCTCGACTTCGTCCGGGAGCTCGGCGCCGACGAGGCGTACAGCTACACCGAGTGCGGCCCCGGCGACCTCGGCCCCTTCGACGTCATCATGGACACCGCCGGGACCGACCACCGCCTCTGGCGGCGCAGGCTCGCGCCGGGCGGGCGGATGGTCGCGATCAGCTTCGACCTCGACCACCTCGCGTCGAGCCTCGGCTACCTCCTCGCCTCCACCGTCCACGGCAAGGGCCGCGTCCGCTTCTTCAGCGGCAACCCCCGCACCGCCCTCCTCAAGGAACTGACCGGCTACGTGGACAGCGGCGCCCTGCGCCCGGTGGTCGACACGGTGCGTCCGCTGGCCGACCTCGCCGATGCGCACCGCGCCCTGGAGTCCGGCGGGGTACGCGGCAAGCACGTGATCCAGGTCGCGGAGGAGGAGCCGGCCTGACCGCCGCCCGGCCCCCGCGGAACCGGACGGCGGCCGGGAACTTCGCCCGTCAGCCGGGCAGTTCGGCCTCCAGCAGATCCGCCGCCCGGGCGGTGCCGCCCTCGGCCCGCAGCTCGGCCCGGAGCCTCGCGGAGCGGGCGGCGACCTCCGGGTCGGTGGTGAGGGCGGTGAGCGCGCTGCGCAGCGCCCCGGCGGTGGCCTCGGCCGTGGCGATCCGCCGGGCCACTCCGAGGGCGGCCAGCTGGTCGGCGTTGGCGAACTGCTCGGCGGCCTGCGGCACCGCGATCATCGGCACGCCGAAGTACAGCCCCTCGCTGGAGCCGCCCATCCCGGCGTGAGTGACGAAGGCGTCGGCCTGCGCGAGGACGGAGAGCTGCGGCACCCAGGGGTGCACCTCCACGTCGTCCGGGAGCGGGCCGAGCACCGCCGGGTCGGTGTGCCTGCCGATCTGGAGCACGGTGTGCCAGCCCGGCAGGGCGTCCCCGCCGAACGCCTCGACGCAGGCCCGGTAGAAGCCGGGCTGCTGGGTGTAGGCGGAGCCGAGCGAGACCAGGACGACCTTCTCGGCCCCGGCCGGGCGCTGCCAGGTGCCCTGGTCGGCCCGGTCGCCGAAGCAGAGCCCGACGAAGGTGACCACGTCCGGGTCGACCTGGTCGGCGAAGGGCTGCATGGCGCGCGGCACGGTCGCCAGCACCCGCGCGGGCAGCCCGGCGAACTCCTCGAAGTCGCGGGTGGTCGCCCCGCTCCCGGCCAGCCAGGCGTTGCCCTCCCTGGCGTACACCTCGTAACCGGGCAGGGCGCGGACGGCGGCGCCGACCGTCTCCTCGTACCCCTTCCAGGCGACGTACGTCGGGGAGAGCTGGACGTAGGGGCGGGACTGGGACTCGGCCAGGGCGCGGGCCGCGTAGGCGCCGATGTCGTAGAGGTAGAGGTCGGCCGGGTCCTCGTCGTAGAAGGCGCGCAGGCGCGGGAGGGCCTGGGCGGCGTCGGCGACGAAGAGGCGCATGGCCTCGACGCCGTCCTCGGGCCAGACGTTGTCGGCGAACGGGAGGGTGGAGGGGACCGGGACCAGTTCGGCGCCGGTCGGGGTGATCAGGCCGGCGACGGCCGGGTCGGCGGCGTAGGTGACCCGGTGGCCGCGGGCGACCAGTTCCCGGATGATCTCCAGGCTCGGGAGGATGTGGCTGACCATCGGCGCGCCGGCCATGGCGATGTGGGCGCGCGGGCGCGTGGGGCGCTGCATGCGGAACTCTTCCTGCGGTGACGGACGGATGACGGCGTCGCCGGACCGCGCCCCGGCCCCGGTCAGGGGCGGGCGCGGTCGCGGCGGTGGTCCGGGGGGCTCACGCCGCGCCCCGGACCGGAAGGTGCCGTCAGCCGTACATCTGGAGGAAGGAACTCATGGCGGCAAGGTAGTCCCGCCCGCCCGTCACCGGCAATCGCTTTACCGCTGACAGGCGCGCCCTCAGTCGAAGGTGTACGCCTCGACCTCGGCGAGGTAGCGGGCGCGGCGCTCCTCGTCGTCCTCCAGGAAGGAGGCCCGGAAGGAGTTGCGGGCCAGGGTGCGCAGCGCCTCGTGGTCCAGGCCGAGCGCCTCCTGCACGGCGTGGAAGGTGTCGCCGACGTAGCCGCCGAAGTAGGAGGGGTCGTCGGAGTTGACGGTGCAGAGCAGCCCGGCGGCCATCATCTCGCGCAGCGGGTGCTCCTCCAGGAGGTCGATGGCGCGCAGCCGGACGTTGGAGAGCGGGCAGAGCGTCAGCGGGATCTGGTCGCGGACCAGCCGCTCCACGACGGCCGGGTCCTGCATGGCGGTCAGCCCGTGGTCGATCCGCTCCACCTTCAGCACGTCCAGCGCCTCGGTGATGTACGCGGGCGGGCCCTCCTCGCCGGCGTGCGCGACCTTGCGCAGCCCGAGCCGCCCGGCCTCCTCGTACACCTCGCGGAACTTGGCCGGCGGGTGGCCGACCTCGGCGGAGTCCAGGCCGACGCCGGTGATGCGGTTCAGGTACGGCTCGGCGGCCTTCAGCGTCTCCATCGCCGACTCGGCGCTCTGGTCGCGCAGGAAGCACATGATGAGCAGCGTGGAGATGCCGAACCGTTCCTCGCTGGTGGCGAGCGCCCGGCTCAGGCCGCCGACCACCGTCTCCATCGAGACGCCCCGGGCCATGTGCGCCTGCGGGTCGAAGAAGATCTCCGCGTGCCGCACGCCCTGTTCGGCGGCGCGGGCGAGGTAGGCGTCGGCGAGGTCGGCGAAGTCCTGCTCGGTGCGGAGAACCGCCATCAGGCCGTAGTAGAGGTCCAGGAAGGACTGGAGGTCGGTGAAGAGGTACGCCCGGCGCAGCTCCTCGGTGGAGGCGTAGGGCAGCGTCACGCCGTTGCGCGCGGCCAGTTCGAAGGCGAGTTCCGGTTCGAGGGTGCCTTCGATGTGGAGATGGAGTTCGGCCTTGGGCAGGGGCATGGGCGGGCTCTCTCGGCTGGTGCGGGTGGTACGGGCGGGCCCGGATCGCGGGCCGCGCCATGGGGGGAAGCGTACGGTCTGGGCGGTCGCGGCGGGCGAAAGGGGGCCTTGGACCGTTTCGGTGTCCGTGCGCCCTGTGCCGGATTCGCCGCCCGGACGGGTGAGCGGCCGCCGCCCGGGGAGAGGAGGGGCGGCGGCCGGGTCCTGGCGGGCGGTCAGGCGAAGGCGCCGCTGTAGGCGTTGAGGGCGGGCTGGCCGCCGAGGTGGGCGTAGAGGACGTTGGCGTCGCGGGGGATGTCGCCGTCGCGGACCAGGTCGATGAGGGCGGCCATCGACTTGCCCTCGTAGACCGGGTCGAGGATGACGCCCTCCAGGCTGCCGGTGAGGCGGATGGCGTCCAGGGTGGAGCGGTCGGGGATGCCGTACCGCTCCCCCGCCCAGCCTTCGAGGAGGGTGATCTCCTCGTCGCGCAGGTCGCGGCCGAGGCCGATGCGGGCGGCGGTGTCGCGGGCGATCTTCTCGATCTGGGCGCGGGTCTCGGCGGGCTTGGCGGAGGCGTCGATGCCGAGGACGCGGCGGGGCCGGTCCTGCCCGGCGAACCCGGCGATCATCCCGGCATGGGTGGAGCCGGTGACGCCGCAGACCACGACGGTGTCGAAGAAGACGCCGAGCTGCCGCTCCTGCTCGCGCACCTCCTCGGCCCAGCGGGCGAAGCCGAGCCCGCCGAGGGGGTGGTCGGAGGCGCCGGCCGGGATGGCGTACGGGGTGCCGCCGGCCCGGCGGACGTCCTCCAGCGCCTGGTTCCAGCTCTCCTTGAAGCCGATGCCGAACCCGGCGTCGACCAGCCGGACGTCGGCGCCCATCAGGCGGGAGAGCAGGATGTTGCCGACCTTGTCGTTGACCGGGTCGGGCCAGTCGACCCAGCTCTCCTGGACGAGGACCGCCTTGAGGCCGAGCCGGGCGGCGACGGCGGCGACCTGGCGGGTGTGGTTGGACTGGACGCCGCCGATGGTGACGAGGGTGTCCGCGCCCTGCTTCAGCGCGTCCGGTATCAGGTACTCCAGCTTGCGGGTCTTGTTGCCGCCGAAGGCCAGCGGGCTGTTGACGTCCTCCCGCTTGGCCCAGATCCGGGCGCCGCCGAGGTGGGCGGTGAGCCGGTCGAGCGGGTGGACGGGGCTGGGGCCGAAGAGCAGCGGGTGGCGGTCGAAGTCGTCCAGGGACACGGGTACCTCCGGTACGGGGCGGGCGGTCAGGGGGTGTCGGCGGCGCTCTCGTCGTGGAGCCGGTCGAGGAGCGGGACGAGGGTCTGCCAGTTCTCGCGGGTGGCGGCGGCCGCACCCTCGGCGTCCTGGGCCGCGCACCGTTCGACGATCCGGTCGTGCTGGGCGACCGAGGCCCGGCCGCTGAGCGAGGAGAACCGGAGCCGCTCTACCCGGCGCAGCACCGGGGTGAACTGGTCCAGGACGGTGCGCGCGGCCGCGTTGGCGGCGGCGGTGACGGGCACCCCGTGGAAGGCGTCGTCGGCGGCGACGGCGGCGGGCACGTCGTTCTCGCGCAGGGCCCGGGCGAAGCGGGCATTGGCCTCGCGCATGGCGTCGAGCTCGGCGGCGGAGAGGCGGGGGACGGCCTGGCGGACGACGAGTTCGTGCAGGGCGGCGGTGACCGACTGGGCGTCCCGGGCCGCCCGCACGTCCAGCGGGCTGACCAGCGTGTGCCGCCCCGGCGTGGTCCGCACCAGCCCGGCCTGCTCCAGCCGCGCCAGCGCCTCACGGACGGGGGTGCGGCTGACACCCAGCCAGGCGACGAGCGCGGCATCCTGCAACCGCTCGCCGGGGGCGAGGGTACCGTCCACGATGGCGTCCCGGATGGCCCGGTACGCCTCCTCCCGCAGGAGGGACCTGCTGACGAGCCCACGGCTCTCGGGTACTGGCATGCAATATATTGCACGCTGCCACACTGCCCCCCGTCAAGAGGTGCGCGGGCGGAACGTGCGCGCCGACACCCCACGGATCAGGGCGACTTGGACACGGCTACCCGGGCCGCCGCAACCCTTGAAGAAGCAGCCCGACCAGGCGGCGCGGGTCGTAGCGGGGGTCGTCGTCGTACCCGGCGCAGAGGTTGCCGATGCCGCGCATGAGTTCGTACGCCTGTGTGCCGGGCTCGGTCTCGCCGGCCTCGGCGGCGGCGTCGAGGAGCTGGGCGCAGACGGGGACCAGGCGGTCGAGGAAGTAGGCGTGCAGGGCCTCGAAGCCGCCGCTGTCGGCGCGCATCGCGTGGGCGAGGCCGTGCTTGGTGACCAGGAAGTCGACGAAGAGGCCGGTCCACGCGCGCAGCGCGGCGAACGGGGAGGCGGAGTCGGCGAGCAGGGCAGGACCGGCCTCCGCGCACGCCTCGACCTGGTGGCGGTAGACGGCGACGACGAGGTCGGCGCGGGTCGGGAAGTGCCGGTAGACGGTGCCCGTCCCGACGCCCGCCCTGGCCGCGATCTCCCGGATCGGCGCGTCGACGCCGGAGGCGACGAAGACCTCGGCGGCCGCGTCGAGCAGCACCTGCCGGTTGCGCACCGCGTCGGCGCGCGTACTGCGGGCCGAGGCTCCCTTGGACTCGCTCGCGCCGGGCACGGCACTCCCCTTCCGGTTCCGGTGGTCGTTGACGAAACGGAACGCTGTTCCGTATGGTCGAAACCGAACGGCGTTCCGCTTTCAGGGTAGCCGACCTCCCGTGCTGCCCTTCCCCGTCTCGCCCCTGCCCTGCCGCACTTCCGGCGGCCGGGCCCTCGAAGGGACCCCTCTGTCATGAGTGCACCGATTCCCACCGCCGACGTCCTCGGCCGGCCCGTCCCCGTCCTCTCCGTCAGCCCGGTCACCCTGGCGGCCCCCGACCGGATCGTCGACCTCCAGCTGCGCGTCTCGGCGCCCGTGACCGGGAGCGGCCTGCCGGTCGTCCTCCTCTCGCACGGGCTCGGCTTCTCGCACCACCTCTCCTCGCTGCACGGCTACGCGCCCCTCGCCGACTTCTGGGCGGCCCACGGATTCGCGGTGATCCAGCCGACCCACCTGGACTCGCGCACCCTGGGCGAGGACCGGGGCACCGGCGCCGGGGGCGTCCCGCACTGGCGCTCCCGCGCCGAGGACATGCGGCGCGTCCTCGACCGGCTGGACGAGGTGGAGGAGGCCGTCCCCGGGCTCGCCGGCCGCCTGGACCGGGGCAAGGTGGCGGTGGCCGGGCACTCGATGGGCGGGCACACCGCGAGCCTGCTGCTCGGCGCCCGGCTCACCGATCCGGACGACGGGACCGAGGTGAAGCTCGCCGACCCCCGGATCACGGCGGGGGTGCTGCTGGCGGCGCCCGGCCGGGGCGGCGACGCTCTCACCGACTTCACGGTGGAGCACTACCCGTTCTTCCTGACCACCGACTTCTCCCGGATGGCCACGCCGACGCTCGTCGTCGCCGGGGAGAAGGACGACTCCGCCTTCCTGACCGTCGAGGGCCCGCAGTGGCACGTCGACCCGTACACCCTCGCCCCGGGCCCCAAGTCCCTGCTCACCCTCTTCGGCGCGGAACACGGGCTGGGCGGCGTCTCCGGGTACGACGTCGCCGAGACCACCGACGAGGACCCGGCCCGGGTGACCGCGGTCGCGCGACTCACCGCGGCCTACCTGCGCAGCACCTTCGACCCCGACGACACGGCCTGGCGGACGGCGGGCGACCAACTCGCCGCCGGACCCAGCCCTCTGGGGCGGATCGAGTCCAAGTAGGCCGGTACGGGCCGGGGGTTCAGCGCCGTCTCGGCACCGGAATCCGGTCCAGGTCCCGCGCGATGGTCAGCTCACCCTCGTAATCGGCGGCGCGGGCCTGCCGTTCGAAGGCGGTGGGGTCGGTGTAGCGCTGGGAGAAGTGGGTCAGAACGAGGTGGCGCACCCCGGCGTCGGCGGCGGCGCGGGCGGCCTGGCCGGCGGTCAGATGGCCGTGTTCGGTGGCGAGGCGCTCGTCCTCGTCGAGGAAGGTCGATTCGATGACGAGCAGGTCGCAGCCGTCGGCCAGGGCGTACACGCCGTCGCAGAGCCGGGTGTCCATCACGAAGCCGAACCGCTGCCCGCGCCGCACCTCGCTGACCTCCGCCAGCGTCACCCCGCCGAGCTTCCCCTCCCGCTGGAGCACGCCCACGTCGGGCCCCCCGATGCCGTGCGCCGCCAGCTTCTCGGGCACCATCCGCACCCCGTCCGGCTCCACCAGCCGGTAGCCGTACGCCTCCACCGGGTGCGACAGCCGGTGCGCCTCCAGCGTGTACGAGGGGCCGGCGGCGAGCGGGCCGTCGGCGGCGACCGGGGCCTCGGTGACGCCGACGCTCTCGTAGTACGCGGTGGAGTAGCGCAGCCGCTCGAAGAAGCGCTGCCCGCTCGCCGGGTAGTGCGCGGTGACCGGGTGCGGGACCCTGTCGAGGTTGATCCGCTGGATCACGCCGGCGAGGCCGAGGCTGTGGTCGCCGTGGAAGTGGGTGACGCAGATCCGGTTCAGGTCGTGCGCGGAGACCCCGGCGCGCACCATCTGGCGCTGGGTGCCCTCGCCGGGGTCGAACAGGATGCCCTCGCTGTCCCACCGCAGCAGGTAGCCGTTGTGGTTGCGGTGGCGGGTCGGGACCTGACTGGCGGTGCCCAGCACCACCAGCTCACGCACGGACACGGGGCGTTCAGCCGGGAGGCCACTGGAGGCCGCGGCCTCCGAGCACGTGGGCGTGGGCGTGGAAGACGGTCTGCCCGGCGCCGGAGCCGGTGTTGAACACGACCCGGTAGCCGCTCTCCGCGACGCCCTCCTCGGCGGCGATCTCGCCGGCCTCGCGCAGCACGTCGGCGGCGACGGCGGGCTCGGCGGCGCTCAGCGAGGCTGCGTCCGGGTAGTGGGCACGGGGGATCACCAGCACGTGCGTGGGCGCCTGCGGGTTGATGTCGCGGAAGGCGACGGTGGTGTCGGTCTCCCGGACGATGGTCGCCGGCACGTCACCGGAGGCGATCTTGCAGAACAGGCAGTCGGGCTGGTGCGGCGGGCTGGGCTGGTCCGTCACTGGGGGGCTCCCTCTTGATCGGTGATCCGCATGGTAACTCTCCGCCCCTCATGGCGGTCCCGGCGGCCGGACGGCCGGGGAACGGCCGCGACGGGCCAGGCGGTTCACATGTTGAACGCATGTCTCGTCAGATGGACATCCCCGTCGCCGGAGCCCTCGCACGCGCAAGATGTGGCGCATGACCACAGGGATACGCGACACCTACCTGGAGGCGGCCGAACAGGCCGTAGAACTGCTGGCGTTGGGGGAGGTGGCGGATCGGTGGGCGCACGAGTCCGTGCTGCCGGAGATGCCGGTCGGCGCGCTGGCCGGACATCTGGCGCGGAGTGTCCTCCAGGTCGAGTGGTTCCTCGACGGGCGGGTGACCGGGGCGGAGCCGGTCTCGGCGGTGCACTACTACGCGCGACTGACCGGCACGGACCAGCACGGTTCCGCGCTCAACACCGGGGTGCGCGCCCGTAGTGCGGAGACGGCCGCGGAGGGGCCAGCCGTCGTGGCCGAGCAGGCGCGGGCCGCGTGGCGGCGCCTGACGCGACGGCTGGCAGAGGAGCCGCCCGGCCGGCGGGTGGCCGTCCTCCACCGGCCCGGGGAGGAGATGCTGCTCGACGGCTACCTCGCGACCCGCTGCGTCGAACTGGCGGTGCATCTCGAGGACTTGGCGCTGAGCGTGGGCATACCCGGCGCGGTGCCGGAGGCCGCCCTCACCGTCGCGGTCGACGTGCTGGTCGCGGCGGCGCGGGAACGCCACGGCGACCAGGCGGTGCTGCACGCGCTGGCCCGACGAGAACGGGACGGCGGGCAGGCGCTACGGGTGCTGTAGGCGTCGGCTGCCAGAACGAGGCGGGGAGAGTGCGCCGGTGTACGCGCACCGGCGCACCCTCTCCGCTCCCCCGGTCAGTCGCGGTACTGGCCTCCCGCCGGGCGCTTCGGCTCCGGGAGTTCCGGCGGGGTCAGCGCCGGGGTCTCCTCCAAGGCGGCCAGGGCCACCCGTACCGCCTCGTCGAGCTGGGGGTCGCGGCCGGCCGCGTAGTCGTGCGGGGCGTGGACCACCTCGATGTCGGGGTCGACGCCGTGGTTCTCCACGTCCCAGCCCTGGCCCTCCAGCCAGAAGGCGTACTTGGGCTGGGTGACGACGGTGCCGTCGACCAGGCTGTAGCGGCTGTCGATGCCGATGACGCCGCCCCAGGTGCGGACGCCGACGACCGGGCCGATGCCGCGCGCCTTGATGGCGGCGTTGACGATGTCGCCGTCCGAGCCGGCGAACTGGTCGGCGACGGCGACCACGGGGCCGCGGGGCGCGTCCAGCGGGTAGCTGGAGGCCCGCATGCCGCGCGGCACGTCCCAGCCGACGATCTTGCGGGCCAGCTTCTCCACCACGAGCTGCGAGGTGTGGCCGCCCCGGTTCTCCCGGATGTCGACGACCAGGCCTTCGCGCGCCGCCTCGACGCGCAGGTCGCGGTGGATCTGGGCCCAGCCGGGCGCCTGCATGTCGGGGACGTGGAGGTAGCCGAGGCGGCCGTCGGAGAGGGCGTGGACGTGGGCCCGGCGGTCGGCGACCCACGCGTGGTAGCGCAGCGGCTCCTCGTCGGCGAGCGGGACGACCACGGTGTGGCGCGGGTCGCCGCCGCCCGCCGGGGAGACGGTCAGCTCCACCGGCTTGCCGGCCGTACCGACGAGCAGCGGGCCGGGGCCGGTCACCGGGTCGACGGGCTGCCCGTCGACGGCGAGGATCGCGTCGCCCGCCCGGACCGCGACGCCGGGGGCGGCGAGCGGGGAGTGGGCGCGCGGGTCGGAGGTCTCCGAGGGCAGCACCCGCTCGACGCGCCAGACGCCCTCCTCGTCGCGGGCGAGGTCGGCGCCGAGCAGGCCCTGCCGCAGCCGGGGGCCGACCCAGGTGCCGTGCGGGGTGACGTAGGCGTGCGAGGTGCCGAGTTCGCCCTGCACCTCCCAGAGCAGGTCGACCAGGTCGCTGTGGGTGGCGACGCGCTCCAGCACCGGGCGGTACCGGTCGAGCACGCCGTCCCAGTCGAGGCCGCCGAGGTCGGGGCGCCAGAAGTGGTCCCGGGTGAGGCGGCCGGCCTCCTCGTACATCTGGCGCCATTCGGCGGCCGGTTCGATGTTCTGCCGGACGCGGGCGAGGTCGACGGTGACGCGGTGCTCGCCGTCGTCCTCGTGCGGGGCGCGGCGGTCGCTGGGGACCAGCCGCAGCTCGCCGTCGGCCCGGAGCAGGACCCGCTTGCCGTCGCCGGTGACGGCGAACCCGTCGGCCGGGGAGGCGAGTTCCTCGATCCGGCGCTGGGCGAAGTCGTACCGCTCCAGGACCGGACGCGGGCGCGGGCTGTCCGAACCGGCGTGGGCGGCGCCGAGGACCCCGCGCAGCGGGTGGCTGAGCCACAGGACACCGTCCTTGGCGGCGCGCAGCCCCGAGTACCGTCCGGCGTCGACGGGGAAGGGCACGATCCGGTCGGCCAGTCCGTCCAGGTCGATCCGGGTGGCGGGGGCGCCCTCGCTGTCGGGCGTCTCGTCCTTGTCGGGCGTCTCGAAGGGCCGGCCGTGCCGCTGCGGGCCGAACGGCGACGGCGTGGTGGCCGCCAGGGTGATCAGGTGCGGCCTGCCGCTGTCGAGGAAGGCCAGGTCGAAGACGTGGTCGTCGTAGACCGGGTCGAAGGAGCGCTCGGAGAGGAAGGCCAGGTGCTTGCCGTCGAGGGTGAAGGCGGGGCTGTGGTCGTTGAACCGCAGCGGGGTCGCCTCGGAGACGGTGAGGTCGGTGGTGTTGGCCAGTTTGAGCTGGCGCAGCGGCTCCGGGCCAGGGTGGGACCAGGCGAGCCAGGAGGAGTCCGGGGAGAAGCAGAGGCCGGTGGCGTCGCCGTCCTCGCTGCGGTCGACCTCGCGGACCTCGCCGGTCTCCCGGTCGACGAGCAGCACCCGCCCGTCGTGCGAGGCGACGGCGGCCCGGCTTCCGTCGGGCGCCATCCGCAACTGGAGGACGCGGCCGAGCTGCCCGGCGGCGATCCGGCGCGGGGTGGAGCCGGCGGCGGTGCCGGTGGCGGGCGCGAACTCCAGGGCGTCCTCGCCCTCGGCGTCGGTGACCCAGGCGACGTACTCCTCGCCGTCGACCCGGAAGGTGCGCGGCAGGCGGTGCCGGACGCCCGGTTCACCGGAGAGGAGGCGGGCGGGGCCCGAGCGGTGGGTGACCCAGTGGACGGCGCCGCGCACGGTGACGGCGCTGCCCCGGCCGGTGTGGTCGGGCGAGGCGCCGCCGAGGTCGCGGCCCGGTTCGACGGGCCGGGGCTGGAGGTCGGCACGCTGGCCGCCGAGCCGGATGTCGAGCGGGCGCGGCTCGGGCGCGGCCTCCTGGCCCTCGGGGACGTCGAGGCTGTCGAGCAGCCACAGGCGGCCGGCCGCGGTGTAGACGACGCGGGTGCCGTCGGTGGCGGCGTGCCGGGCGTAGAAGGCGGGCAGGCCGGTGTCCGGGTCGGTGAGCGGGGTGTGGCGGCGCAGGTCGGTGGAGTCGGGGAGCGAGGAGTAGAGCGCGCCGACGCCCTCGTGGTCGCTGAGGAAGGCGACGCGGTCGCCGACCCAGAGCGGGTACTCGATGTTGCCGTCGAGGCCGGCGTGGAGGCGGGTGAACTCGCCGCCCTCGGTGCCGGTCCAGAGCTTTCCGGCGGTCCCGCCCCGGTACCGCTTCCACCAGGCGGCCTCGCGGCCCATCGACACCGACCCCAGCAGCACCTGACCGTCGGGGCCGTACGCGACGCCCCCGACGGGGCCGAAGGGCAGGGCGGGGGCGGGGCCGCCGTCGAGCGGCACGGCCCGGGCCCAGCTGCGGCGCAGGGAGGCCTCGCCGTAGGTGGTGAGGGCGAGGACCTCGCCCCCGGGGGTCCAGCCGCGCACGGAGGTGCGGTTGCTGCCCCAGTGGGTCAGGCGGCGGGAGGGGCCGCCGTCGGTGGGGGCGACGTGCACCTCGGGGGCGCCGTCGCGGGTGGAGGTCCAGGCGACCGTGGTGCCGTCGGGCGAGAAGCGGGGATGGTCGACCGGCATGTTGTCGGCGCTCACCCGCCAGGCGCGCCCGCCGTCGAGCGGCGCCACCCAGACGTCGTCCTCTGCGACGAAGGCGACCAACTCGCCGTGGACATGCGGAAACCGGAGGTACGCAGGCTGTGTCACCCGATCAGCCTATGCAGCCGACCCACCCCTCGGGGAGGCCCTTGGATCACTTGCCCGGATCTCATCCCCCACCCCGGCCCCGGCCACCCCACCGCCCACACAGTCCAACTCAGCCCGGCCGGCGCTTGAGGCCACAACCAGCCCGGCCGGCGCTTGAGGCCAAACTCAGCCCGGCCGGCGTTTGAGGCCATCGGTGACGGGCACGCCCGACGGACGAGCACCCGAAAGACCGCCGGCCAGGGGCACCCCGCCCCCAGAGCCCCGCCCGGGAGGGCTCACCCCCAGCGCCCGGTCCGCCCCAGCAACAGGGCCGCCCCGGCGGTCCCGGCGGTGGAGGTCCGCAACACACTGGGCCCCAGCCGGAACGCCCCGGCCCCCGCCTCCCCGAAGGCACCCAGCTCCTCGGGGGAAACCCCGCCTTCGGGCCCCACGACGAGCACGATGGACCCGTCCTCGGGCAACGAGGCCCGCGCCAACGGCGCACTCCCCTCCTCGTGCAGGACCGCCGCGAAATCGGCCCCACCCAGCAACGCGGCCACCTGCCGCGTGGAGTGCAACTCCGCCACCTCGGGAAACCGCAACCGCCGCGACTGCTTCCCGGCCTCCCGAGCAGTCGCCCGCCACTTGCCCAGCGACTTGAGCCCCCGCTCCCCCTTCCACTGCGTGATGCACCGCGAGGCCGCCCACGGCACGATCGCGTCGACGCCGGTCTCGGTCATCGTCTCCACGGCGAGCTCCCCCCGGTCCCCCTTGGGCAGCGCCTGCACCACGGTGATCCGCGGCCGGGGCGCGGGCTCCTCGCGGACCTCGTCCACGGCGACGTGCAGCGTGGACTTGCCCTCCACCGAGACCACGGTGCCGAAGGCGCCACGCCCCGCCCCGTCCGTGAGGACCACCGGCTCGCCGGGGTTGAGCCGCCGTACGGAGACGGCGTGCCGGCCCTCGGGCCCGTCGAGGACGACGGTGCCCGCGGACACCTCGTCGACGAGGAAGACGGGTGCGGTCATCGGATTCCTCCTGTGGGCGACGGGCCGCCGAGGGCGAGGACGGCGGCTGCCGTCTCGGCGGCGAGGACCTCCACCAGTTGCGCGGCGGGCATCTCGCGGGCGAGCCGGTGGCCCTGCCCGGCCCAGAGCGCCATGCCCTGGGCGTCGCCGGTACGGGCGGCCGCCTTGCGCAGCGGGGAGGTGACGTGGTGGACCTGCGGGTAGGCCGCGGGGGCGTAGGGGCCGTGTTCGCGCAGGAAGCGGTTGACGAGGCCGCGGGCCGGGCGCCCGGAGAAGGCCCGGGTCAGCTCGGTGCGGGTGAACAGGGGGTTGGTGAGGGACTGCTTGTGCAGCAGCGGGGCTCCGGACTCGGGGCAGACCAGGAAGGCGGTGCCGAGCTGGGCGGCCTGCGCCCCGGCGGCGAAGGCGGCCGCGATCTGTTCGCCCCGCATGATGCCGCCGGCCGCGATCATCGGCAGGTGCACCGCCTCGCGGACCAGGGTGAGGAGGGTGAGCAGGCCGATGCCCGCGCCGTCCCGTTCGGGGTCGTCGCGGTGGGTGCCCTGGTGGCCGCCGGCCTCGACGCCCTGGACGCAGAGCGCGTCGGCGCCCGCCTCCTCGGCGGCGCGGGCCTCCTCGGGGGTGGTGACGGTGACGGCGGTGCGGGTGCCGACCCGGTGGAAGGAGTCGATCACCTCGGCGGTGGGGCAGCCGAAGGTGAAGGAGACCAGGGGGACGGGGTCGTCGAGGAGGATGGCGAGCTTGGCGTCCCAGTTGTCGTCCTGGCCCAGGTCGCTGTCGCCGAGCGGGGTCTCGTACCAGGCGGCCTCGCCCGCGAGCTGGTGGCGGTAGACCTCGATGGTGGCGGGGTCGGCCAGTTCGGGCTGCGGGAGGAAGAGGTTGACGCCGAACGGGCGCGAGGTGAGGGCCCTGAGCTGGGTGATCTCCTGGTACATGCCGTCGGCGGTCTTGTAGCCGGCGGCGAGGAACCCGAGGCCCCCGGCGTCGCTGACGGCCGCCGCGAGAGGGGGGCAGGAGCCGCCGCCGGCCATCGGGGCCTGCACGATCGGGACATCGCAGAGGTCGGTCAGCGCACGGGACATGAGCGCATCGTGCCATGTCCCCCGCATCCCGCCGAATCTCGACTCCTCCGCATCCGCCGGGCTCTCCCGCCGGACCGCCCGAGCCGGGTACGCACCGGGGCCCGGCCCCGCCGTGTGGCGGTGCCGGGCCCCGGTGCGTACGGGTCGCGGTGGCTCAGGAGCGACCGTTGAACGCGTCCTTCAGGCGGGAGAACAGGCCCTGCTGGCCGGGCTGGAACTGGCCGGTGGGCCGCTCCTCGCCGCGCAGCTTGGCCAGTTCGCGCAGCAGGCGCTCCTGCTCGGCGTCGAGCTTGCCGGGCGTGGTCACCTCGACGTGCACGATCAGGTCACCGCGGCCGCCGCCGCGCAGGTGCGTGATGCCCCGGCCGTGCAGCGGCACCGACTGGCCGGACTGGGTGCCGGGCCGGATGTCGATCTCCTCCATGCCGTCCAGCGTCTCCAGCGGCACCTTGGTGCCGAGGGCCGCGGCCGTCATCGGGATGGTGACCGTGCAGTGCAGGTCGTCGCCGCGCCGCTGGAAGACGGAGTGCGGCAGCTCGTGGATCTCCACGTAGAGGTCGCCGGCGGGGCCGCCGCCGGGGCCGACCTCGCCCTCGCCCGCGAGCTGGATGCGGGTGCCGTTGTCGACGCCGGCCGGGATCTTCACCGTCAGCGTGCGGCGCGAGCGGACCCGGCCGTCCCCGGCGCACTCGGGGCAGGGGGTGGGCACCACGGTGCCGAAGCCCTGGCACTGGGGGCAGGGGCGGGAGGTCATGACCTGGCCGAGGAAGGACCGGGTGACCTGGGAGACCTCACCGCGGCCGCGGCACATGTCGCAGGTCTGCGCGGAGGTGCCGGGGGCGGCGCCCTCGCCGTTGCAGGTGTTGCAGACGACGGCCGTGTCGACCTGGATGTCCTTGGTGGTGCCGAAGGCGGCCTCGTCCAGCTCGATGTCGAGCCGGATCATGGCGTCCTGGCCGCGACGGGTGCGCGAGCGGGGGCCGCGCTGGGACGCCGTGCCGAAGAAGGCGTCCATGATGTCGGAGAAGTTGCCGAAGCCGCCCTGGCCGAAGCCGCCCGCGCCGCCACCGCCGCCGTTCTGCGACAGGGGGTCGCCGCCGAGGTCGTAGACCTGCTTCTTCTGCGGGTCGGAGAGGACCTCGTAGGCGGCGTTGATCTCCTTGAAGCGCTCCTGCGTCTTCGGATCGGGGTTGACGTCCGGGTGCAGCTCGCGGGCGAGTCTGCGGAACGCCTTCTTGATCTCGTCCTGGGAAGCGTCGCGGCGCACGCCGAGTACGGCGTAGTAGTCCGTGGCCACTTACGACTCCGCCAGGATCTGTCCGACGTAACGTGCCACTGCGCGTACCGCTCCCATCGTTCCGGGGTAATCCATGCGGGTCGGTCCGACCACGCCGAGTTTGGCGACTGCCTCGCGTCCCGAACCGTAGCCGACCGAGACGACCGACGTGGAGCTGAGGCCCTCATGGGCGTTCTCATGACCGATCCGTACGGTCATGGCCGAATCCTTCGCCTCACCGAGGAGTTTGAGCAGGACGACCTGCTCCTCCAGCGCCTCCAGGACGGGGCGGATGGTGAGAGGGAAGTCATGCCCGAAGCGCGTGAGATTGGCGGTGCCGCCGATCATCAGCCGCTCCTCGGTCTCCTCGACCAGGGTCTCCAGGAGCGTGGACAGCACCGTCGAGACGGTGGGCCGGTCCTCGCTCTCGAAGGACTCCGGAAGGTCCTGCACCAGCTGCGGCACGTCGGCGAACCGGCGCCCCGCGACCTGGCTGTTCAGCCGGGCCCGCAGGTCGGCCACGGAGGACTCGCCGAACGGCGCCGGGCAGTCGATCATCCGCTGCTCGACCCGGCCGGTGTCGGTGATCAGCACCAGCATCAGCCGGGCCGGGGCCATCGACAGCAGCTCCACGTGCCGGACGGTGGACCGGGTCAGGGAGGGGTACTGCACGACGGCGACCTGGCGGGTGAGCTGCGCGAGCAGCCGCACCGTGCGGGCCACCACGTCGTCGAGGTCGACGGCCTGGTCGAGGAAGTGATGAATGGCACGCCGCTCGGGCGCCGTCATCGGCTTCACGTCGGCGAGCCGGTCGACGAAGAGGCGGTACCCCTTGTCGGTCGGGATGCGCCCCGCGCTGGTGTGCGGCTGGGCGATGTACCCCTCGTCCTCCAGCGCGGCCATGTCGTTGCGGACCGTGGCCGGGGAGACGCCGAGCTGGTGGCGTTCGGTCAGCGCCTTCGAGCCGACCGGCTCCTCGGTGCCGACGTAGTCCTGGACGATCGCGCGCAGGACTTCGAGCCTTCGTTCACTGAGCACCGCGCACCTCCCAGTCGCCTGCCACGCTCCCGCCTCCTCGGCGGGCCTCTGCTGGCACTCACCTCGCGCGAGTGCCAACCACGTCGCGGACCAGTGTACGGCTGACCGGTGCGTCCCCGGCAAGGCCGGGGCACACCTGGCCGGGGGCGACGCGGCGAAGTCACCCGGTACCGCCGGGTATGCCGCGCGCCGCCTGAGAGGGTGGAGGCGTGATGAGGCGATGAACGCGTACGGGACGGGGCCGGAGCAGCGCTGGGAGTGGCCGGCCCCCGGCGTCGGGCGGCTGCGGCTGCCCCGCTGGGACGCGACGGCCGGGCTGGCCGTGGGCCCGGCCGGCGCCCTGGTGATCGACGCGGGCGCCTCCCTGCGCGAGGGCGCCCTGCTGCGCCTCGCGGCCGAACAGGTCCTGCGGGAGCGCGGCGGCCCCCGCCGTGTGACGCATCTGGCACTGACCCACGCCCACTTCGACCACGTCTTCGGCGCCGCCGCCTTCGCGGGCGCCGCGGTCCACGGCGCCGTCGGCCTGGACACCGCCCTCACCCGCACCGACACCCTGGAGTCCGACGCGGTACGCCACGGGCTCGGCCCCCGCGAGGCGGGCGAGGCCGCCGACGCGCTGGTGGTCCCCCGGCACCTGGTCTCCGGCGAGGCCGTCGTGGAGCTGGGCGGCGAACGCCGGGCGCTCCTCGCCAACCTCGGCCCCGGCCACACCCCGCACGACCTCGCCGTCCTCGTCCCGGGCACGCCCGACGTGATTTTCTGCGGCGACCTGGTCGAGGAGTCCGGGGAGCCGCAGGCCGGGCCGGACGCGGTGCCCGCGCGCTGGCCCGAGGCGCTGGACCGGCTGCTGGCGCTCGGCGGCCCCGACGCCGTCTACGTACCGGGGCACGGGGCGGTGGTCGACGCCGCGTTCGTCCGGACCCAACGCGATGAGCTGGCCCGCCGGTTCGCCCTGTCATAACGTCTGCCCATGCGCAGCTACCAGCCGGACCTGACCCCGCCGTGGAAGAAGCGGAATCCCGCTCCCGAGGTCGAGGCGGTGGCCGACCTCGTCGTGGAGGAGCCCGGTAGTGGCTTCTGCGGCGCGGTGATCCGCTGCGAGAAGTCGGCCGAGGGCCCGGTGGTCACCCTGGAGGACCGGTTCGGCAAGCATCGCGTCTTCCCCATGGTGGAGCGCGGCTTCCTCCTGGAGGGCCGCCCGGTCACCCTGGTCCGCCCGAAGCCCGGCCAGGCCCCCGGCACGCCCTCCCGGACCGCCTCGGGCTCGGTGGCGGTGCCCGGCGCACGGGCCCGGGTGGCGCGGGCCGGCCGCATCTATGTGGAGGGCCGCCACGACGCCGAGCTGGTGGAGCGGGTCTGGGGCGACGACCTGCGGATCGAGGGCGTCGTCGTCGAATACCTGGAGGGCGTCGACGACCTCCCCGCCCTGGTCGACGCCTTCGCGCCGGGCCCCGACGCCCGCCTCGGCGTCCTCGTCGACCACCTGGTCCCCGGCTCCAAGGAGTCCCGCATCGCGGCCGCCGTCAGCAGCCCGCACGCCCTGGTCGTCGGCCACCCGTACATCGACATCTGGCAGGCGGTGAAGCCCGCCTCGGTCGGCATCGACGCCTGGCCCGACGTCCCCCGCGGCCAGGACTGGAAGACCGGCACCTGCCGCGCCCTGGGCTGGCCCACCGACACCGGCGCCGCCTGGCACCGCCGCATCCTCCCCGCCGTCCGCAGCTACAAGGACCTGGAGCCGGCCCTGCTGGGCCGCGTCGAGGAACTGATCGACTTCGTCACGGCGCCGGCCGAGGCCGGATAGGCGAGGACTCAGGGGCGGCGGTGCCGGTACGCGGCGCGGGACTCTGCCGCGTGCCCCTCCCTCAGTCCACCAGATCCCGCACCACCGCGTCCGCCAGCAGGCGGCCGCGCAGAGTGAGGACGGCGCGGCCCGCGGCGAAGGGGGCTTCGGCGAGGAGGCCGTCGGTCAGGGCCTGGTGGGCGGCGGCCAGGCCGGTGGGGTGGAGGAGGTCGAGGGGGCAGCCGTCGGCGAGGCGCAGTTCCAGGAGGATGCGTTCGACGCGGCGGTCCTCGGGGGTGAGGAGTTCACGGCCGGCGCCCGGGGAGCGGGAGTCGGCGAGGGCGGCGGCGTAGGCGCCGGGGTGTTTCACGTTCCACCAGCGGACGCCGCCGACGTGGCTGTGGGCGCCGGGGCCCGCGCCCCACCAGTCGGCGCCGCGCCAGTACAGCTCGTTGTGGAGGCAGCGGCCCGCCTCGGTGGTGGCCCAGTTGGAGACCTCGTACCAGTGGTAGCCGGCCTCGGCGAGCATGGTGTCGGCGATCAGGTAGCGGTCGGCGTGCTCGTCGTCGTCGGTGGGGGCGACCTCGCCGCGCCGGATGCGGCGGGCGAGGCCGGTGCCCTCCTCCACGATCAGGGCGTACGCGGAGACGTGGTCGGGCCCGGCGCCGATGGCGGCCGAGAGCGAGGCGCGCCAGTCGTCGTCGCTCTCGCCGGGGGTGCCGTAGATCAGGTCGAGGTTGACGTGGTCGAAGCCGGCGGCGCGGGCCTCGGCGACGCAGGCCTCGGGGCGGCCGGGGGTGTGCTGGCGGTCGAGCACCTTCAGGACGTGCTGGCGGGCGCTCTGCATGCCGAAGGAGATCCGGTTGAAGCCGCCTTCGCGCAGCTCGGCGAGGTAGGCGGGGTCGACGGACTCCGGGTTGGCCTCGGTGGTGATCTCCGCGTCGGGGGCGAGCCCGAACTCCGAGCGGACCGCCTCCAGCATCCGGACCAGGTCGCGGGCGGCCAGCAGGGTGGGGGTGCCGCCGCCGACGAAGACGGTGCGGACCTCGCGCGGGTCGTCGCCGAGGACCTTGCGGGCGAGGCGGACCTCGTCGGCGAGGGTGTCGGCGTAGTTGTCGCGGGAGGCGAGGACACCGCCGGAGGAGCGCAGCTCGGTCGCGGTGTAGGTGTTGAAGTCGCAGTAGCCGCAGCGCGTCGCGCAGTACGGCACGTGCAGGTAGAAGCCGAGGGGGCGGTCGGCCGCACCGTCGAGGGCGGAGGCGGGCAGCGTGCCGTCTGCGGGCACGGGCTCACCGTCGGGGAGTGCGGAAGGCATGGGGTCCATTGTCCCGCACGCGCGGCCGGACCCCGGCCGGACGGTCGCGGGGACCGTCCGGCCGGGGTCCGGCGGGGTGCGTCTCGGGGCGCGCGGGCCCGGTCAGGCTTCGCGGGTGCCCGCGTACATCTCGTCGATGAGGTGCCCGAACTCACGCTCCACGACGGGGCGCTTCAGCTTGAGGCTGGGGGTCAGCTCGCCGTGCTCGATGTCGAGGTCGCGCGGGAGGAGCTTGAACTTCTTGATCGTCTGCCACCGCTGGAGACCCTCGTTGAGGCGGTTCACGTACCCCTCGATCAGCGCCTGCGTCTCGGGGCGGGCGACGATCTCGGCGTAGGTGGTGACGGGGAGGTTCTGCTCCTTGGCCCAGCCGAGCAGGGTCGGCTCGTCCAGGGCGATGAGGGCGGTGCAGAAGTTCCGGTCGGCGCCGTGGACCAGGATGTTGGAGACGAACGGGCAGATCGCCTTGAACTGGCCCTCGACCTCGGCGGGGGCGATGTACTTGCCGCCCGAGGTCTTGATCAGGTCCTTCTTGCGGTCGGTGATCTTGAGGTAGCCGTCGGCGGAGAGTTCGCCGATGTCGCCGGTGTGGAACCAGCCGTCGCCCTCCAGCACCTCGGCGGTCTTCTCGGGGAGCTGGTGGTAGCCCTCCATGACGCCGGGGCCGCGCAGCAGGATCTCGCCGTCCTCGGCGATCCGGACCTCGGTGCCGGGGAGCGGCTTGCCGACGGTGCCGGTGCGGTAGGCGTCGCCCGGGTTGACGAAGGAGGCGGCGCTGGTCTCGGTGAGGCCGTACCCCTCCAGGATGTGCACGCCGGCGCCGGCGAAGAAGAAGCCGATGTCGGGGGCGAGCGCGGCGGAGCCGGAGATGCAGGCCCGCAGCCGGCCGCCGAACGCCTCACGGATCTTGGCGTAGACGAGCTTGTCGGCGACGGCGTGCTTGGCGGCGAGGGCGGCGGGGGCGGACGCCTTGCCGGTGCGGCGGAAGTTGTCCTGGGTGGTCTTCGCCCACTCGCGGGAGACCCCGGCGGCCCACTGGAAGATCTTGTACTTGGCTCCGCCGCCCGCGCGGGCCTTGGCGGCGACGCCGTTGTAGACCTTCTCGAAGATGCGCGGGACGGCCGCCATGTAGGTGGGCTGGACGACCGGCAGGTTCTCGATGATCTTGTCGACCCGGCCGTCGACGGCGGTGACGTGGCCGACCTCGATCTGGCCGGAGGTCAGCACCTTGCCGAAGACGTGGGCGAGCGGCAGCCACAGGTACTGCACGTCGTCCTGGCCGACGAGGCCGGTCGCGGCGATGGCCTTCGCCATGTACGACCAGTTGTCGTGCGGCAGCCGGACGCCCTTGGGGCGGCCGGTGGTGCCGGAGGTGTAGATGACGGTGGCGAGCTGGTCGGCGGTGATCGCCGCGACCCGCTCCTTGATCAGCTCGGGCTCGCGCTCCAGCCGGGCGGCGCCGCGCTTCTCCAGGTCGGCGAGGCTGAGGACCCAGCCCTCCGGGTCGCCGTCGGCCGCCTCGGCGCCTGCCGGGTCGAGGACCACGACGTGGGCGAGGTGGGGCAGCTCGGCGCGCTTCTCGCGGGCCTTGGCGAGCTGCTCGGCGTCCTCGGCGATGAGGACGCGGCTCTCGGAGTCGGCCAGGATGAAGGCGGCCTCGTCGGCGTTGGTGGAGGGATAGACGGTGGTGGTCGCGGCTCCGGCGCAGAGGATGCCGAGGTCGGCCAGAATCCACTCGACCCGGGTGGCGGAGGCGAGGGCGACCCGCTGCTCGGCGTCGACGCCGAGTTCGATCAGGCCGGCCGCGATGGCGAAGACCCTGGTCGCGGCCTGCTGCCAGCTCAGCGACTTCCAGTCGTCCGGGCCCTCCTGGGCCGGCGGCACCGGGTAACGGTAGGCCTCGGCGTCGGGGGTGGCCTCCACGCGCTCAAGGAAAAGCGTGGCCACAGAGGGCGGCCGGTTCTCGATCATGGTCTGTGCGTCGCTCACGACATCCTCCGGGCCCGCGACAGTGCGTGCTGCTGACTGGTGGTGCGGCTGTTGTTTAACTTGCGAGTAACCATCGAGCAGTGATCAGGGTAGAGCGCCACCGCCCGTCACGTAAGAGGCTGCGACCTGTCACTTTCCACCAATTGCTGGTCCTGCCACTATCCCCCCGACCGCCGCCGGGGAACCGGGGACCACCCGTGCGTCCGGTCACACACCGCCCGGCTCCGCCGCCCGGCCGCACCGCCGCGCCCCGCCGTCACGCCCGGCACCACTCCCCCACGATCCGTGTACGGGACATCCACAGACGGTGTCCCGGATGCGGCGCCCGGCCGCCGGGAGGGCGAATTCCGGCCATCGGCCAACCGGGGCGCCCGTCCCCGGACGCACGGAGGCGCCCGCCCGGCCCACCGCCGGACGGGCGCCTCACCCGTGCTCCGCCTCGCTCCCGCGGGGGTTACTTCTTGGCCTTGCCGCCACCGCTGTCGTCACTGGACAGCACCGCGATGAAGGCTTCCTGCGGGACCTCGACCGAGCCCACCATCTTCATCCGCTTCTTGCCCTCCTTCTGCTTCTCCAGCAGCTTCCGCTTACGCGAGATGTCACCGCCGTAGCACTTGGCGAGGACGTCCTTGCGGATGGCGCGGATGGTCTCGCGGGCGATCACCCGGGAGCCGATCGCCGCCTGCACGGGCACCTCGAAGGCCTGCCGCGGGATCAGCTCCTTCAGCTTCGCGACCAGCCGCACCCCGTAGGCGTACGCCTGGTCGCGGTGGGTGATGGCGGAGAAGGCGTCGACCTTGTCGCCGTGGAGCAGGATGTCGACCTTGACCAGGTGGGCGCTCTGCTCGCCGGTGGGCTCGTAGTCCAGGGAGGCGTAGCCGCGGGTCTTGGACTTCAGCTGGTCGAAGAAGTCGAAGACGATCTCGGCCAGCGGCAGGGTGTAGCGGATCTCGACCCGGTCCTCGGAGAGGTAGTCCATGCCGAGCAGCACGCCGCGCCGCGACTGGCAGAGCTCCATGATCGCGCCGATGAACTCGCTGGGCGCGAGGATCGTGGCCCGCACCACCGGCTCGAAGACCTTGTCGATCTTGCCCTCGGGAAACTCGCTGGGGTTGGTCACCTGGTGCTCGGTGCCGTCCTCCATGTTGACCCGGTAGACCACGTTGGGCGCGGTGGCGATGAGGTCGAGGTTGAACTCGCGCTCCAGCCGCTCGCGGATCACGTCGAGGTGGAGCAGGCCGAGGAAGCCGACGCGGAAGCCGAAGCCGAGCGCGGCTGAGGTCTCCGGCTCGTAGACCAGGGCCGCGTCGTTGAGCTGGAGCTTGTCGAGGGCGTCGCGCAGCAGCGGGTAGTCCGAACCGTCCAGCGGGTACAGCCCCGAGAAGACCATCGGCTTCGGGTCCTTGTAGCCGCCGAGCGCCTCCTCGGCGCCCTTGGACAGCGAGGTGATCGTGTCACCGACCTTGGACTGGCGGACGTCCTTCACGCCGGTGATGAGGTAGCCGACCTCACCCACGCCGAGCCCGTCGGCGGGCAGCATCTCCGGGGAGTTGGTGCCGATCTCCAGCAGCTCGTGGGTGGCGCCGGTGGACATCATCCGGATGCGCTCACGCTTGTTGAGCTGCCCGTCGACGACCCGGACGTAGGTGACGACGCCGCGGTACGAGTCGTAGACCGAGTCGAAGATCATCGCGCGGGCCGGGGCGTCCTTGACGCCGACCGGGGCCGGGACCTCGGCGACCACCTTGTCGAGCAGCGCCTCGACGCCCATGCCGGTCTTGGCGGAGACCTTGAGCACGTCGGAGGGGTCGCAGCCGATGAGGTTGGCCAGCTCCTCGGAGAACTTCTCCGGCTGGGCGGCCGGCAGGTCGATCTTGTTGAGGACCGGGATGATCGTGAGGTCGTTCTCCATCGCCAGGTAGAGGTTGGCGAGGGTCTGCGCCTCGATGCCCTGGGCCGCGTCGACCAGCAGGACCGTGCCCTCGCAGGCGGCGAGCGACCGGGAGACCTCGTAGGTGAAGTCGACGTGGCCCGGGGTGTCGATCATGTTGAGGATGTGCGTGCTGCCCTGGGCGGGGCCCTCGGTGGGGGCCCACGGCAGACGCACGGCCTGCGACTTGATGGTGATGCCGCGCTCGCGCTCGATGTCCATCCGGTCGAGGTACTGCGCGCGCATCGCACGCTGCTCGACGACACCGGTCAGCTGAAGCATCCGGTCGGCCAGCGTGGACTTGCCGTGGTCGATGTGGGCGATGATGCAGAAGTTACGGATCAGCGCCGGGTCCGTGCGACTCGGCTCGGGAACGTGGCTGGGGGTCGCGGGCACGCGTGGTCCTGGTTCTTGAGACGTCGAGACGTCGAGGCGGGCGGGCGGCGCGGAGCCGGACGGGGGCAGTACGCGCCTCACCTCGGGTGGGCTCACGCCGCCTGGGCGCGCCCACCGGGCCGGCACACGACCCCCAGGGTCCGCGGCCCCCATCGTCCCATGCGCGGGGACCGGCGACCGGTTTGGGCCGTGCGTGGGGCCGCTGGTAGCCTGGCCCGATGTGTCTCGTAGCCCTCTCAGCATCGGGACACGACCGGAAACACCCAACCTGAACCTGTAAAGGCTCTTTCGTGGCGAACATCAAGTCCCAGATCAAGCGGAACAAGACCAACGAGAAGGCGCGCCTGCGCAACAAGGCCGTCAAGTCGTCGCTCAAGACCGCTATCCGCAAGGCCCGCGAGGCCGTGGCCGCGGGTGACGCGGAGAAGGCCACCGAGTACACGCGCGCCGCGTCGCGCCAGCTCGACAAGGCCGTCTCCAAGGGCGTCATCCACAAGAACCAGGCCGCCAACAAGAAGTCGGCGCTGGCCACCCAGACTGCCGCCCTCAAGGGCTGACCGGATCTGATCCGACCGTCGGCCAGGGACCACAGCGGGCCCTCTCATCCGCTCCCCGGCCGGCACCCCGGTTCCCGCACGCGGCCTGCGTTCGCCACGCGGGTGCGGGACCCAGCACAGCAGTGAACCGGAACCCCCGTTCCGCCCTTCCCCAGGGCGAGGCGGGGGTTCCGGCGTTTCCGGGGCCGCCTGATGTACGCCTTCCGAGCCCGGCCGGCGCTTGAGGCCGACCGGGCATGGCGGCCAGGTCGCGCCACCCCTCGCCCCCGCCGGAAGGCGACTCAGCGGCCCTGCCGGGCCCGGGCGGCCGCGGCGATGGCGACCACCGCCTTCTCCAGGGCGTACTCGGGATCGTCCCCGCCCCCCTTGACCCCGGCGTCGGCCGCGGCGACCGCACGCAGGGCAGTGGCGACCCCGTCGGGGGTCCACCCCCGCATCTGCTGCCGGACCCGGTCGATCTTCCAGGGCGGCATCCCCAGCTCCCGGGCGAGGTCGGCGGGCCGCCCCCCGCGCGCGGAACTGAGCTTCCCGATCGCCCGCACCCCCTGCGCCAGCGCGCTGGTGATGAGCACCGGCGCCACCCCGGTCGACAGCGACCAGCGCAACGCCTCCAGGGCCTCCGCCGTCCGCCCCTCCACGGCCCGGTCGGCCACGGTGAAGCTCGACGCCTCCGCGCGCCCGGTGTAGTACCGCCCGACGACCGCCTCGTCGATGGTCCCCTCGACGTCGGCGGCGAGCTGCGTCACTGCGGAGGCCAGCTCCCGCAGGTCACTGCCGATGGCGTCGACCAGCGTCTGGGACGCCTCCGGGGTGGCGGTGCGCCCCAGCGCCCGGAACTCGCTCCTGACGAAGGCGAGCCGGTCGGCGGGCTTGGTCATCTTCGGACAGGCGACCTCGCGGGCCCCCGCCTTGCGGGCCGCATCGAGCAGCCCCTTGCCCTTCGCGCCTCCGGCGTGCAGCAGGACGAGGGTGATCTCCTCGACCGGCCCCCCGAGGTACGCCTTGACGTCCTTGACCGAGTCCGCCGACAGGTCCTGGGCGTTGCGCACCACGACCACCTTCCGCTCGGCGAAGAGCGAGGGGCTGGTCAGCTCGGCGAGCGTGCCGGGCTGGAGCTGGTCCGAGGTGAGGTCGCGTACGTCGGTGTCGGCGTCGGCGGCACGGGCGGCGGCCACCACCTGCTGCACGGCGCGGTCGAGAAGCAGATCCTCCTGGCCCACGGCGAGGGTGAGCGGGGCGAGCGGATCGTCGTTAACAGTCTTCCTGGGCATCGCCGTCCAGCATCCCACGGGCCACCGACACGGGGGCCGCCAGCGGTCACGCAGGGCGCCCGGAGCCCCGTACGGCACCCGCTTCCTCACGCACCAGACGGCCCCACCAGCCTCAGCACCGCGTCGAGCCCGCGCACACCGCCCGGGGCGGCGCCTGCTCGTAGAGCCGCCCGGCGACGGGGACCGGCTCGGTCACCGAGGCGTACCAGGTGGCGAAGGCGTACCGGTGCGCCTCGGGGGAGATGTCGCGGGCGGGCCGGGCGGCCGTCACGAGGGGGCCGGACAGGCCGCATCCCGCCCAGCAGCCGCGCCATCCGGCCGTCACCGACCGGCTCACCGAGCGCTGCCCGGATGCGGTCCGCGTAGGAGGCCGTCGGGAAGAGCCTGCCGGAGAAGTCGAGGAGTACGGCGCCCCAGTCCTTCGGGGCCGCTCACCGGAGGAACCATGGCGGCTACCCACCAGGGACACGCCTCGCGCCGCCGGCGGAAGGGCCGGGCGGCGGCCTCTCTACGGCTCCTCGCGCCAGCCGTCCCACTCGCCCGCGAAGGCGTCCAGCTCCGCCGGGTCGAGGTCGCCCGCGGCGGCCGTCAGTACCAGCAGCCACTGGGCGTCCTCGGCGTCGTCCTCGCCGGCCAGGGCGTCGCGGACGAGCTGGGGTTCCTCGCGGAGGCCGAAGCGTGCGGCCAGTTCGGCGGCGGCCTCCTCGGCGGCGTCGCGGTCCGGGAGGACCAGGATGTGGCGGGGCTCCTCGTCGGCGGGGACGGCGTTCTCTTGGCTCACCGGGCCATTCTCACCGGCGCCCGGCCGCGAGGGGAAACCGGCCGGTGCCCGCCCCCCGCCACCCGGATCAGCCGACGGCCTTGGGAACGATCTGGATGTCCAGCTCGATGGTGATGCTGGGCCCGACGACCGCGATGCCCTTGGCCAGCATCGTCTGCCAGCTGACGGTGAAGTCGTCGCGGTGGAGTTCCGTGACGGCCCGGCAGGCGGCGCGGGTCTCGCCCTCCATGCCGTGGCCGAGCCCGAGGTACTCGGTGTCCAGCGTGACCGTACGGGTGACGCCGTGCAGGGAGAGCGCGCCGGTGACCGCCCAGTGGCTGCCGCCCCGGTGGGCGAACCGGTCGCCGTAGAACTCCAGTGTCGGGAAGCGTGCCGCGTCCAGGAAGTCGGGCGAGCGCAGGTGCTTGTCGCGGGCGGGGACGTTGGTGTCGATCGAGGCGGCGTCGATGACGACGTGCAGCGCCGACTCCTCCATCCGCTCGGCGATCCGCACCGCACCGGCGAAGAGGTTGAACCGGCCGTGCACCCGGGCCATCCCGATGTGCCGGGCGGTGAAGGCGATCGAGGAGTGCGCCGGCTCCACGTCCCAGTCGCCGGGCGCGGGCAGCATCGGCGGCTGCACGCTGTCCAGCGGGAGGTCGCCGAGGTCCGTGTGGCCGCCCTCGTCCACCGCGACCGAGGCGCGGAAGGGACGGCGCCCCTCGGCCGAGACCGCGAACCGGTACTCCCCGGCCGGCACGGTCGCCACGAACGAGCCGTACGGGTCGAGCCCGCCCTCGATCACGGTCCGCCCCAGCGAATCGCTGAGGGTGAACTCGGCGTGCCGCACCGGCTCGTCCCGCTGCTCGCCGTCGACGATCCGCCCGCTGAGCACCCCGGCCGTGGGCGGCACCTCGACGGTGGAGAGCGGCCCCGCCGCCTGCCGAGCCCGCCGCTTCGCACCGAAGCCGAACATGGGGACCACCCTCCAACGCCGCGGAACAACTACCGTGTAGTCCACCCATTCGATCACCGCCCCTACTTTCGGGGCAACTCACCCCTGACCGTCCGAATCACCCGCAACCGCCTCTCCCTCCCAACACCCCCTATTTTCCTGCCACTTCACGAACGACAGCCGACCCCGCGCGGCACCGGGGCGGCTTCCGGAACGGTGGCGAACTCCATGCCGAACAAGGTCCGGTACGCCTCCAGAACCTCGGCGTCGGAGTCCAGTTCGCGGGTGCGGGTGGCGTCGGCGGGCGCGTCCTCGGTAACGGCGGCGCCGGTCGCCTTGAGGGTGCGCCCGCTGAGGGTGATCCGGCCGGAACCGCCGTCGGTGAGCAGGGAGCACACCAGCGAACGCCGGAAGTGGGAGTCGGGCGAGGTCCGGTGCCACCAGGAACCGGCCCGGAACTCCGCCGGCGCGCGGGGCCGCTCCTCCCACAGGTACTGCGCCACGCCGTCCTGCACCACCACCAGGTCGCCACCGTCCGCCGCCTCGATCCGGAAGACGCCGCCCCCGTCCCGCTGTTCGCCCCGCCGGTCGTAGGCGAGCGGCCGGTGGAGGTACGCCCCGAAGCCGACGTCGGCCAGCCACCGCCCGCCGTCCGCGTCCTCGACCCGCAGCGCCATGTGGTCGTAGGGGATGCCCGGGCACCCTTCCCGGTCCAGCACTCTGGCCTGGAGGAGGTCGACGCGGTAGCCGAGAGCGGCCAACAGGGTGCCGAAGGCCCCGTTCAGTTCGTAGCAGAAGCCTCCTCGCCGGCGTACGGCGATCTTCTCGACGAGGCTGTCCCCGTCGAGCCGGATCTCCTCGCCGAGGTGGACGGAGAGGTTCTCGAAGGGCACCGCCAGCAGGTGGGCCAGGTGCAGGGCGTGCAGGGCGGCGGCGTCCGGGCGGGCCGGCCGGTCGACGCCAAGCCGACGGAGGTAGGCGTCGGTCAGGGTCTTGTCCATGGGCCAAGCGTCCCAGGGAGGCTGGGGCGCCGGGGGACCCGGCCCGGCTCCCCGGAGGCCCCTCGGCGGGCGCCTCGTCCCGCAGTGCGGTGGACGCTTCGTCTCCGCTTGCCGCCACGGCTTCGGCGGCGTCCCCGGCGCGGGTGGCGACCCGCAGGGGAGGTACGGCGTCGGACGCGCGGGCGCCCGGCCGACCGGCCCCGCCGTCGTCTCCGCCCAGTACCGCGATGTCCCCCTGCCGGTCGGTCCGGTGGAGGGGGACGCCCCGGTCGCGGAAGGCGGCGAGGGTGCTCGGCGCGGGGTGGCCGTAGCCGTTGTCCGCGCCGACCGAGACCACGGCGAGGCGGGGCGCGGCCGCCGCCAGCAGTCCGGGGTCCTGGTGCGCGGAGCCGTGGTGCGCGACCTTGAGCACGTCGACACCGGCCGGAACCCGCCCGGTACGGGCCAGTGCCCGCTGGCCGGGCGGCTCCAGGTCTCCGAGGAGCAGGAGGATGAGCCCGGCGGTGCGGACGAGCAGGGTGAGGCTCGCGTCGTTGGCGCCGTCCGGCAGGCCGAAGGGCTGGGTGTCCGGCCCGGACGGGGCGGGTGGCCAGAGCACCTCCCAGCTCAGCCCGCCCTCCGCCCGGCGGGCCTCCCCCGCCGACGCGACCCGTACCGGGACACCGGCCCCGGCCGCGGTGCGGTGGACGAGGGCGGCCTGCGCCGGTGGGTCGGCGAGGGCGGTCGTCTCGACCAGGCCGACCGAGCGGCCGCGCAGGACCCCGGCGAGGCCACCGGTGTGGTCGGCGTGGATGCGTTCTTCGCGCTCAGCATGTCTCGTGAGACATGCACTACGCAGCGAACGAGGCCCCGACTCCGACCCCAATGCCGGGGGACAGGCACGGGCCACCTGTGCCCTCAGTTGGTGACCGAACGCACCACACACCAAAGTCAGCGGAGGGCACCCGTTGCCTCCGTACCCCAAAGCGAGGACCACGCTCTATCGTCTGTCAGGTGTCTGAGACCCACGTACATCTCTTCAACTCTGCACGGCGTTGGGCCCAAGTAGCACTCGCCTCGTACTCCGAATCCGCTGACCCAGCCGACTCCGACTTCGCGATCCACCACATGGCAGTCGCCATCGAACACCTCTGTAAGTCATACCTGGCCTCCATCGACGAAGCTCTCCTCACGCAGAAGGAGCGGCTCACCAACGCCGACCGGCGTGCACTCGGCGATGAAAAAACCCGCCATAAGCTGCACACTGTCAACGGCGTGACTGCGATGAAGCGTGCAGAGGAGAAGCTTGGCAAGCCATTCCAAAAGCGCGATGACTTGGACTCGCTCCGGCAGAACCGCAACGGGCTCACACATATGGGTTCGGCCACTCCCAGCGACTGTCGGCAGCTACTGACCGCTGGGATCTTGTGCGTGGAACAGATCCTTCCTGCGATATTCCAGACCTCTAAGTCTTTCTGGGGACCACACCACAGCCTGAGCAATCAGATCGTGGAGACGTCAATCGGCGAGCAGCAGCTCCGCTACAACATGAAAGTCCGGAGAGCCCGGAAGGCGGGAAGCGACTTCAGCCACCGCCTCCGCAACGCGCCCGATCACGACGCCCTCAAGGCCGGCCTCGCTTCTGCGCAGATCTGGGGGCTCAGTCTGCCCACGACGTGCCCCGCCTGCGATAACCCAGGTAGCGCCCGCGGCCGAGAGTGGACATCCGGCGACCCTCGCGACGGGGAGTGGTTCCTCCCTCGCCAGTTCACCTGCCTGGTCTGCGGGCTTGATCTGTCAAGAGACGAACTCGAATTGGCAGGAATAGGAATGCAGCGCTTCCACGACTATGAGGACGACCCCGACTGGGAGCCTGACCCAAGTTTGTTCGACTAAGGGGTTGGTTCACGCTACAAGTTTTGCGAGCTTACTGCGATCGGTCCAGCCTTGGGACTGATGAGTTCGCATGTTGAAGTGTCGCGCATTCTTGCTCGGGTCCGCCAGGCCATGACACTGAGCGAGGGGTCAGATGCGGCCGATCTGCCGAAGGCTGGACAAGCCTGCATACGACTGGATGGTCTAGCGGCGCTATGCGGCAACAGCCCTACCTCAGCAATTCGCCACCCCGGACGCCCATGCGGCAACTTGAGCGACCGGGCGGCGGCAGTTCAGACATAGGAGATCCGTAGTGCAGTTCACAATGCTGGAGTATGGGGCAACCATTCCCTCTCATCACGGGGCATACCTGACGAAGGACAACTGGAACGACTACGGGTTCTGGACCCTGTTCGATCTGCAAGTACGCCTCTCTGATGGGGGTGCACCGCTCCGTTTCGGTTTCGTCCGAATCGCCCACGTCTCGATGGAGACCGGAGGCGTGGCCAGGACAGCAGATCTGCTGCCACCCAGTTTCCAGTCTCTGGACAGCGGATTCTTCAGCCTGGCCCAGGAGGACGACTACTACGAGAACCTGCGGACCCTCCTACCTCCCGGCATGTACGGGGAGATCCTGCATGCCCTCAAAGACGTCGCCTATATCGAGGGGCTGTCCCAACAGGTTTCGGGGCTCCGTGTGTTCCGGGACTCGCTGCTCCGGGATCACGACATGAAGGAGCTACGCCGGAAGCAGCGCGTCGCACGAGGAACTCGTCGTCGAATCGTCCCCTTCAAGTGGTCGTACACACCTCCCCAGGCTGGGTTGCTTCCGCCACACAACTTTGAGTTCGAGACGAAGCCGTGGAGTCTTCCTTCCACCAACCTGCATGCGCTGATCGGCCGCAACGGAGTCGGAAAGTCCAGGCTGCTGCATGCCATTGCCACGGAGGCGACAGCTGGCCGGATCGCGGTCGAAAGTGATTCCGGTGGCGAGGACAACAGCTTTACTCGCTGTGTCGTTGTCTCCTTCAGCCCTTTCGACGAGCTCTACAAGCCACCACCGGCCCCAATCATGAAGTTCGACTACATCGGCCTCCGCCATCAGGAAGCCGGGCGTCTCAAGTCCGACGAAGAGCGAACCCAAGAGTTCGCCGACAGCTTTGCCGTCGCACGCATCGGCGCTAGAGGGGAGCGCTGGCGTAAGGCCATCGGCACTCTCAACTACGCAGCAAGCGGATTCCTCGACGGTCACATGGACGTGATCGACTCCATGATGCGAGAGGGGAGTCCGAGGCGCCTCACCGAGACGATGAGTGCCGTGTTCAACGACCTGAGCTCCGGGCACAAGGTAGCGCTCCTCATGGTGACCCGCTTGATCGAAGTTGTGGGAGAGCGCACGCTGGTCCTGATCGACGAGCCGGAAACACACCTGCATCCGCCCCTCCTGTCCGCGCTCACACGAGCCCTGTCCGACCTGGTCGCGGACCGCAACGGGATGGCCCTCGTCGCTACCCACTCTCCGGTCGTCCTCCAGGAAGTGCCGGCCACGTGCGTATGGAAGATGATCCGCAACGGGGACGAGCTCACCGCCCACCGCCCGGGCCTGGAGACCTACGGTGAGAGCGTGGGAGAACTGACCCACGATGTATTCGGTCTGGAGGTCACCTCATCCGGCTTCCACGCAACCATCGCCCAGCAGGTCGAGACCGGCGCAACCTATGAGGACATCACGGCGCGCTTTTCTGGCCTGGGGTCAGAAGCGCGCGCACTCCTACGGGCCATGACCTACGGCCACGCGCGGAGGCGGCGCTGATGCTCTGGCCGCAGAGACCCCAGTTCGACGTAGAGAGAGTGGTCCAGGCATGCATGAGCTGGCTGACGTCGGAAGGGATGGACGACACCGTTCGCAGACGCCTCCCAGAACTCAAGGCACGCGAGATGGCTTACCAGGCGGCCGGCGAGGCCGAGAATCTCCTGGCCCTGCTGCTGACCTGGATTCAGTTCCAACCGGGACATCTGGATGCAGACCTGCTCAGAAGAACGTACACAACGGCCTTCGTACAGCGGGCGGAAGGCCGCAAGCTATACAACGCAATCAAGGCAGGGGCAATACACGGGGCCTGCGCACTCTGCGGTCTGCAGCAGGTCTCCCAACTCGATCACCACGCGCCGAAGGCTGCCTTTCCCCTCCTGGCGCTGACCCCTCTGAACCTCGTCCCAGTCTGCGGACCCTGCAATCAGGGCAAGAGCAACAAGCTCGCCACCCTGAAGACCATGGAAGCGTTCCATCCCTACTTCGACGATCTCGGAACCGACCGGTGGCTCTACGCCCGGATTGACGAGGAGGAGCGCGTAGCCGTATTCGAGGTCCGCCCTCCCACCCATTGGGCAGAGGTCAAGGGCCAGCGGCTGGTCCATCACTTCAACAGCCACGACCTCGGGGAGCGGTACCGCCTGGAAGCGGGCGGCATCATAGCGAGGCGCCGGAGGCGGGACGCAGAAATCCTCGCGGGCCGCGGCCCTGAGGAGCTGCAGATCTTCATCCGAGAGGATGCCAAGAGCCGCACGGCCTACGACCCGAACAGCCACGAAACGGCACTACTTCACGCCCTCGCAGAGAGCAGGTGGTATCTGAACGGCGGCTTGGAGAGCCTGTACACGTAGTGCCCAGATCACCGACACGCGTACCCTGCTGGCCGCGAGGCCTTACGGACAGGCATACGCGGCTGCGCTCGGGGTCACTTGCCCAGGCGCATCCGTGCCGCCGTGATCACGATCCACAGGATCGCGGTGAATCAGCCTAGCGGGAGCAGCAACATGGCCGCCTTGGTGGCGAACGACACGAGCGACAGTACGGACAGCCCGGCCGCGACCACACCCAGCGCCGTAGTCCAGCGCGGCACCGTCGCGGCGCGAGCGCGGGTCCCTGCAGCGACCAGGAGACTGAGTAGCGGCACATGGATCTGACCGCTGGCGAGGCAGGTCAGGTAGTGCAGGGTGTCACCGGAAACGCCCAGGGTCGGGATGGACACGTTGAGCAGGCCGGACGCGGCCAGCGCGCCCGCAGCCACCCAACCCGCCACATGGGCGCACCCGTTGCCGACCGTACCCGCGAACAGGGCCAGCGGGACGGTCGCCAGCACGTGCATGATGCCATGAGACAGGACAGTGCCCCGACTTCGATGCCGCCACCGTTGGCCTCACCTCGGAATGGAACTCGGGCAAGGTCGAGGGCAACGTGAAACGGGTCAAACGGGATGGATATGGCGGAGCCGGATTCGACCTACTACGCCGGCCGATCCTCTTCGCAACTGAGCACGCATGACACACCGTCAAAGGCCCACTGTCACGGGCGATCCGTTTGCTGGTCGTTCTCACTTCCACGGAGGCTGATCGGTGCCGTCGGCCCACCGGCGCAGAACGTTGGAGTCAACGATCCGGATGTCGACGACGCCAGCGTAGTCAGCTGCCGGCCCGGTGACGAACCCTGTCGTGACCATCAGCGCGATGTCGGCCTGGTGGACGCTGAAGACTGTGCCGGCGAACTTCTGCATCTCCGGGCTGCCGACCTTGCCGCGGTACTGCTTGCACTGGATGACGACCTTGCGGCCTTCAGGGGTATAGGCGACAACGTCCGCGCCGAGGTCGCCCGCACCACCCGACACTTCGACTCCGTAACAGCCTCCCGCACGGCACAGGTCGGCGATGGCCTGCTCGAACTCGGAGGGCGTCAGGTCGAACCAGTCCTTCACCGCGCGGAACTTCGGCTTCGGCTTGGCAGGAGAGGCGGCTGCCTTCTTCTCCAGGAGGCTGGTCTGCTCTGCCAGGAACGTGGCGAGCCGCTGAAGGTCTTGGTAGCTCGCCTCACGCTGCTCGGTGTCCACCGTCCGGTACTTCGCAACGAGTTCGTGGCACGACGCCTCGACCTCGCCAAGGAGTCTCACATACGCGCCGATGCTGTACGCGGCGTCTCCGGGCGCAGCAGTCATCTTCTGCTGCGGCAGGGAAGCGCGGATGCGGGACTTCTCGCCCGTGGCCACGATCTCGCCGACGGTCACCTGGTGGCGGATGCTCGCGCCGTTCAGGTAGGAGACGACCTGGTAGATCGTCTCGAGCCCGGCTATGCGGCGCTGCAAGAGCCGCACTGTCGCCACGCCGTCATCGACGGCGAAGGGCCCGATGCCGAGGTCAGTCGGCATCCTCCACTCCTGCCACTTCGGGTCGTAGGTGCCGCGGCACTCCTCACAGGTCAGCTCGACCGTGTCATGGAGGATGTCCCTCTCGGCGACCTCCATCGCGGCTTTCCACTCCCCCCGGCGGGACTTTGGCAGCTTGGCGAGATCTTGTTCTGCTTCGGGGCGCAGCTCGACGAGGCCGCTGACGTACCCAGGATGCCGGAAAAGCATGCTCCCCCCTGACTTCTTTAGTGATCTTTCTCCGTGGTGGGACAACATTATGGGCGCTGAGATGACGGCTGGGCCGTGCGAGTGGCGCAACGGTCCTGCAACTGACAGCGGCCTCGACTGCGGTCCTGTGACGCACCGGCACCGGCCTCACAAACAAGTGAATCAGAACCATTCGAACCGGCCGCCGACAGGCGACACCCGGCGGCCTCACGCCGAAGGATCTACTGAGACTCACGGACGCACTGAGCATGTTTAGGGAGGCGGCGACCACGCTGCGGATTATCGAGATCGGAGCCGCAGCGGGGAGAGCCAGCTCTCAGCGCCCCTTCGGTCAGCGTGAGTAGGCGGATGGGGTGAGGCGGTTGCCGGTGACGATACCTGCCAGGACAAGCCGGTCAGTGGTCGCGCCGTGGGGGCGGTGGCTGGCGAGCCAGGCAAGTTCGTCGATGCGCAGGGTTCCACCGCTCGTGGTTTTGGGGGTGAGGTCGAGGACAAGGAGCTGGCCGAAGGGGGCGTTTGTGTTGGTGTATTCGGCTTCCTGGGTGAGGTACTTACTCTCGATGTAGGCGCGGCTGTTGTCGTCGCTGTCCTGTTTCATCTCGGTGAGGTAGCGCAGCGGTCCGAACTGGACCATGACGTCGGCGCGTCCCATGCCGATGTCAGTGGGTTCGACCTTGACGGTGTTGTGAAGCGGCCCGGTCTGCAGCCACTGATGGAAGTCGCGTTGCAGGTCGCCCTCGGTTGCCGCGCGATGTCCCTTTTCGGGCTTGCGGCGGTAGTCGAAGGGAGGATCCTCGCGCTTGCCGGGGCCGACGAGGCTGGTGCGGGTCAGGTCAGCGCGGCTTTTGAGGAAGAGCAGCGTCTGGGTGACCAGCACACTGAAGGTGTGTCGGACTGTTCCCCTGAAGTCCGGGTGCTCGGACAGGCGTGTGAGGATGCCGTCGAGAAGGGGGTTGATGAGGGCGTCGTCGGCCTGGAGACGGGCAACGTCACTGTCGTAGGCGAGGCCTTCGACGGTGGCCAGGTTGTCGTCTGAGAGGTTTGCGGCGAGGGACAGGGCGCCTTTCATATGGAGTTGTCGTACGACGGTCGGTGCGATGCGATGCACGCGATCCCTCGCGGCCGCTTCGGCTTCGGGGTCTTCGTGGTCTGAGTCGTCTCCGTCACCACGTGCTGGGCTGCGGGAGTCTCGGGCGTCGAGGCGGGCGAGTATAGCCGTGGCGGCAGCGGTGTCGAAGCCTGAGCGGGGGCAGTCTGCAGGGTGTTCTGCGGCGTGTTTCAGTGCCCTGATGAAGCCCTCTTTGCGCAGGAAACCGTCGTCGACGGCCGGCTCGACCAGTGCCACGAGACCGGGAGAACCTTCGCGTGCTCCGAGCGGCTGGATGGTGCGGGCAGCCCGGTAGGCAGTTAGGACCGCATCGATAGCCTGCCAGGAGTCCATCCAGACGTCGGCCGCAAACAGGTCCGCGGCAGCTCTCAGCTGGATCAGGAGCTGGGACCAGGCGATCTCGGCTGCCCGGCGCGGTTGGAGCCATACAGGCTGGTGGGTTCCGTGCAGCCAGGCCTGCCGCCGCTCCAGAGCCTTATCGACTCGGTCGGCAGCCGCAGACACTTTCGCTGCATCGTGGGCCGTGAAGCCGAGGATGGCGTCGCAGACGGCCAGATATGCGGCGGCATCATCACGGGCTTCCTCTGCCGCTACGGCCGCGGCAAAGAAGGCGCGTGCCTCGCTGACGAGGCGGCTCACCTCGGCCAGTTCAGTGGAGGAGAGCGCGGTCCTCAGCCGGTCACAACCGAGTTCGAACAGTGCGTCGACGTCAGCCGCCTCGTCGACGGACAGGTGCTGCAGCAGGGCCCGCACGGCGGTCGAGACTCGGGTCTCCTCCTGGGCCCAGCAGTCCAGTGCGACACCGAGAACGCGGGGGAGACGCTCAAGAAAGTCCTCAGGCCCATCGGCAGGCAGATCCTCAAGTAGATCCCAGACCCGATAGGGGCTGACAGCATCGGAAGCAGCGAGTCTAACCGCGCCCTCGAGCCGGGCTGCGGCAAGCAGCGGGCCGCGCACGACCTGTTCGGTGAGCCCGTCGAGAAGGGCACCATTCAGGGACTTGGCGAGAGCCTTCGTGGTGGCAGCACTGCTCAGAAGCGTCTCCAGCGACGAGGTGAGAGCCAGCACGCTGCTCTGCTGGGCGAACCCAGCGGGAAATTCTGCCGCCGCCTGGTTCCATTCGCCGTCTGCATGGTCACAGGCGCGGACGACCGCCTCAGCCAGGAGGGGCGCAAGCGGTCCCGCAGCGACTTCCCTCACTTGATCGCGTACCAGGTCCGCAGCCAGACCGATGTCCTGGAACGTGATCGCCCGAACTCCGTCGGTGGCCAGGTCACTGAGACGATCGGCGAGCTGCGTCATGTTCTGTCGCCTTCCACCCTCAGACGTGTGTCACCACAGTGGCTTGCCCTCTGCAGCTTCGATGATGCTGTCAGACGGCAGAACATCGTGCGCCAGGTCGAAGTCCGCAGTCGTCACGAGGACCTGCAGCTGGTTTGCTTCCGCCACGGCGTTGAGCTCTTCGAGCAGAAGATGAATGTCGACGTCTTGGATCTCCTCCGCCTTCGGACTGTCGATCAGCAGCAGTCCCGGGTGCGTGGAGACCTGGTGCGCTGCGCCCACACGCAAGAGCGCCACGATCACAGCGATCCGTAGGCGCAGGCGCTCTCCGGGCACTTGGTCGCTGAAGCTGCGCTCATGCCCGCCATCCGACATCACCCGAAGGTGCGCAGCGCGGTCGATCCTTACGGATTCCAACCCGGCAAATCCGAACTTGCGTCCGAGGTCGGAGATCTCAGTGTTGAGGTCCGCGAACAGCCTGTCGGCTTCCTTCGCGTGATCGTCCTCCAGAGTCTTCGCCCCGGCACGGAGCACCTTGATCGCCAGCTCCTCCGCCGGATCATCGGACGAGGGTGGCAGCTCGGGAAGAACGCTCAGCGCTCCCTCAAGCCGCAGCACTTCCTCTCGGACCTGCGCGTACTCCGGTACCCGGGCGGCCGCATCGGCCCGGCGCAGCCTGTCCTGCGCCGTGCGCAGGTCACGTGACAGCCGATCGAGCTCGCGCTCCGCCTGTCCCAAGGCCTCTCTCGACAGCCGTTCAGCCTGGCTGCTGGCCTTCACTCGGTCCTCGGCCTCGGCCAAGACGTCTTCGGGGGCCTCGTTATCGCCCTGGACGGAGCGTGCGCACACCGCACAACTGTGTTCCTGCAGTTCCAGCTGGCGGCGTTCCGCGGCGAAGCTCTGATCGCACCGTGGACAGGTGGTGGGTTCCAGCCCATGGAACAGCCGGCGGGCAATTGCGCTCTCGCGTACATCGTTGAGCAGCTTCTCGTCCCGCTGGCGCTGGGCCCTGGCCTCCCTATGCATCCGCATCAGCTCGTCCCACGCCTGCTGGCTGTCCGCCACCACAGTGGCGAACTGCACTGTGGCTGCGGCCAGATCAGCCAACGACTCCTGGTCCGAGCCCCCTGCGCCTTGAGTCAGCTGTTCCAGTCGGGCCAGGGCTGCTGCCAGATCATCTTCTGTCTGCCGTCGCTGCTCCGAGCGTTCGGCCTGTGCAGCCTTCGCCGTGGTCTGCCGTCGTTGGCGGGCTGTGGACATCAGCGCTGCGTGTGTCTTGACTTTGGTCAGCACAGCCGCGGCCGGCAGGTCAAGGAATACCTGCAGAAGACGTCCCGGCAGGCCGCTCATGGCCACGTCGCCCAGCAGCGAGGGTGAGCGGGCGCCCGGCATGTACAGGGCCCCGTAGTAGGCGGGCCACCCGTGCGAGACGGCGGCCGCGCCCTCCTTGGCGCTGACCAGTGGATGGAGGTCCAGCCACTGCATCATCAGGGCCTGTACCTGCTGGGCGTAGCTCTCCGAGCTCGCCGCGCGAAATAGAGGCAGCACGCCATGTGTCGGGTCCGGGGAGCGGCGGGTCTGCAGTGTCTGCTGATCGGGCCCGGAGAGCGCGATCGCTGAGGTGATTTCCTCGCTCTCCAGGTTCAGCCGGAAGGCCATGGCCTGGCCAGCGACCGTGGCATCGAGGTCGACCTCGCGCAGCCAGTGGATGGCGCCGCTCTTCTCCCGCGGAGTTCCCCGCAGACACCAGGTCACCAGTTCAAGCACGCTCGACTTCCCGCGCAGGTTCGAGGCCACCAGGGCCGTCAGCCCCTCCCCGAACCGGAAAGTGGTGTCGAACTCCCCTGGTTCGAGGGCTCCGGTCCTCTCGCCGGCCACGCGCAGCCGGTGGATCCGCAAGGGCCTTGGTCGGGCTGGAGGCACACCCAACGGAATGCCCTGGGACTCGAAAACTGTCTGCACGTCGTCGACGCTCACCTTTGCGCGGGCGGCGATCCGTGTCTCCAGTGCCATCTCGTCAGCCACGGTTCCCCGTCTCGGTATCCCCGCTCGTTGTCTGGCTACGTAGCCTCTCCAGCCGTGCGCGTGCTCGTGCGCTCACCGACCCAATGTGGTCGCCGCGAGCGGCCTCGGCGTACTCACGCTGCAGATACTGCTGCTTCTTCAGCTGACTGCCACCACGCCCGTCGGCCAGATCCAGCACCAGCCCCACCCGGTCGACGTAGTACTGGAAGGCGGGTGCCTGCCGAATCATCTCGCGCGCAACAGTGCGGCCCGGTGTCAGCAGGAAGTAGTCGTGCTGTCGTACCCGGTTGACGGTGCCACGTCGGCGACGAGCCACCAGGCCAGCACTCCGCAGCACAGCGAGGGCATCGTCCAGAGGCTCGTAGGCCCCGAAGTGGTGGCGCAGCATGGGGTAGGACCGCACCTCGGGTTCCTCAGAATCCAGAATCTGGCCGGCCAGCGCCAAGAGGCGCGCTTCACCGCTCGCCTCGTACTTCGTCAGCAGCTCATCGGCAAGGTAGTCAGGATTTCGGAGCCAGAAATCCAGTTTCTGCAGGCGGACTTGCGTGCGGACAACGCCCACAGCTGCTTCGAGCCCAGGGTCAGCGCGATCGGCGTCGGATACGGGCTCGCAGGCGCCGTCGATGAGCAGCAAGAGCCGTACGGCATCCTGCTCCCGGCTCGTCACCCGCTCGCCAGCCTCGGGCTTTGGCAGTTCTTGATCCACCAAACCAAGGTATCGCCTGGTAGTCGGGCCCGTACCCTCCGCGTTGGAACTGGCCAGATGATCCCCGAATCCTCGCCGGTCGGGTTCAGGCAGCGGCGTGGCCTGTACCGCAGCTACTCACACCCGAACGGTGTGTCTGGCCTGGTGCTCAGTGACGTTGGCGGGGGCCGCGGTGGCGAAGTGGTGTGACGGTGGCTGAGGCGTCCTTGTCGAGCTGTTGCCGCAAGGCTTGGTTGTCATGGAAGAGGGCGGCGATTGCGGTATGGGCGGCCTTGAGCTTGTTCTCCAGGAGCGTGCACTCCTGGGTCTTCGTGGCCAGGCGCTTCTTAAGGTCGGCGATGGTCGCGTCGCGCTTGGCCTCGCCGGCGGTGGCCTTGCCGTAAGCGGCGATGTGCGCGTCCCATTCGGCCAGGATGGCGTGCGCGCGGTTCATGGTCGCGCGGCTGACCTGGGCTTCTTTGTAGAGATTCTCCTTGGTGAGGCGCCCATCGGTTCGCTGTGGGCGGCCATTGAAGAGGCGTGCCATCGCCGCCCGCAGTGCGGCTGCGGTTTTGGGGCTGACCTGGTCGATGGGTGCCTCGGCGGGAGGGGTCACTGGGGCTCGCCGGCCATCGCGAGCACGTTGCGGGTGATGTCCAGTTCGCGTTCGGCGAGGTCTCGTCGGCAGGCGGGCGTGCAGGGGTTGTTGATGAGTTGGAGCTGTTTGCGCTGATGAGACTCATAGATCGGCAGGTGTTCGGGACCGATCATGCTGTTCGCGCAGCGGTCGGGCCGGCAGCGTTCGTCAAGGGGCCCGACGTGCCCTTCGGGGATGATCGCGTTTTCGAGGCAGATGGCGCCACTCGGGTTGCTGTGGTCGGCGGTGCAGTTGTTGAGCATGCCGAAGCGGATGTGGATCCGTGTGGTTCGCAAGAGGGTGTCGGCGGTGCGGGCGTCTCCGTTGCGGGCATTGACGGTCTCCGTGATCTGGTCGAAGGCGTTTTTGATGCGTTCGGCTCCGGGCCCGAATCCAATCTCCTCACCTGCAGTGTGACGCTCGTAAAGCTCTTTGATCTTGCGGAACTTAACGTTGTCGAAGGCGTCTTCGAGGTATTTGGCCCACTTAGTGTCCGAGGCGACATAGCCGCGGGTGGTGGAGTTGGCCAAGGCTCTCCTGGCGAGGTGTTTCAACTGAATACCGGTGGCGATCTCGGACCCGGGGAACTGGTCGGTGAGCATCGCCATCGTCCTGCGGAACATGTGCGGGCGGATGTAAGTGGTGGGGATCTCGTCAAGCCCGGTCCATGCCCGGGCGGCATTCGCGAACGTCACGAACGCTTCCAGCATCCTGACGCCCACGAGGGTCCCGTCCTGCCTGGAAGCGTGGACGGGCGCGAAAACGCGTTCGGGGTGCAGGGAGACGGCTTCAGCAACCTTGATGGCCTCCACGAGGGGTTCCGCGATCCACCAGTGCTTGCCAGGGCGGTCAGTGGTGCCCTTGATCTTCGTGGAGGCGATGGCTGGGGTGCTGTAGTGCTCGACGACGGGCTCTCGGAGGAGCTCGTGGATCTCCGAGTCACGCATCATCGATAGGCCCACGACCAGCACAAATGCCGCATCGCGCAGTGTCGTCTTCAGGTCAGACAGTGCCCGCTGATCGATGGCAGGATGCCAAGGCCCCGTGCTGCCGTCCGGCCGGACGACCTGTGCGAGTTCTCCAGCCAGTGCGTGGGTCGTGATGCGTCCCTCGGCAACCGCGTCCAGGATCAGGATGCGTCGACGATTGCTCGTCGGGCTGTCGCGTTCGGAGAACGCCCTGCGAACGGCTGGCTGGTAGCCGAGGAGGAGGATCAGCAGTCTCCACTGGACCTGCGGGACTTCGTCCCCCAAGGACGCCGCATGGACGGGGACCCTGCTCTGAGGGTCGGCGAGCCACTCCGCGAGTCGCTCATCCATACCGCGGGCTGACGGCCGCACGGCGGCTTTGAGCTCGCGGAGCCGACGGTCGGCGCGCAGGATATCCGGGGCGAAGTCGTGGATATAGGCCCAGGCAGCGCGGATCAGCGGGAACCAAGTCGCTGGGGGAACCGTGGGAGTGACGATGGCCCCTCTGGAAGTGGCCTCGGCAACCCTGCGAGCGCTCTGACCAGGCCACGGATCCCCTGGTGGCCAGGACAGGCTCAAGGCAGGCTCGGCCGCCGCCAGGCCTTTCAAGGTACTCACGTGGGATCTGATCGTTTCCGGGGAGATGCCGTCGGCGGCCAGGTCGGTGATGCGTTGCCGCAGGTTTTCCAGCGTCCATCCGTCCGGATAGGGAGAGAGCCCTTTCTCGCGGGCCCATCGGGCAGTTGTACGGAGGCGCGAGGCTATCTGGATCAGAGTGCGGGGACTGGTGAAATCGTCGAGAACTACGCCGCTCTTGAGGACGGCAGGGTGGCGCTGGTTGAAGGCGAGCATCATCAACTCGCGTGCTAGCAGGTTCCAGTACGGATCCTCCAGCTCCAGACTAAAGCAGATCCTCCAGTTACTGGGGGCGACGTTGGCAGGCCGTTTGAGGACGCCGTTGAAGTCCCAGAGGACGGTATCGCCGAACCGAGGAACTTGGGCGCCCGGCTCGCGGGCCTCGGGCAGCAGCGAGTGCCTCTGAACGACGGGTTCATCGTCCAGAAACAGTGATGGACGTCGCTGCTGCGGAAAGGGCAAGATCATGCGTCGAACTCCGTGTGAGCGGCCAACGGCAGGTCCAGCTCAGCCTGGCCGGCTTCGATGTGCTTGCGGGCCTGCGCGAGTTCCTCGGGTTGGCGGTCGTCCAGTACGGCCTGGAGGTTCACCCAGCTCTGTCCCCATAGCCGAGTGAAGACCTGCGGGGTCAGAAGTGTACGGAGTCGCATCAAGTGCGCTTTAAAAAGCAGCAGTTGAGGAAGGTTGGAGGGCAGGATCCAGGCATTGCGGCATTCCAGGCAGCGCAGCGGTGCGACGGCGCATAGTTCGCCGGGGCGACTGAAGGGCGACTGGTAGGGGTTCTTGCAGTGGGAGACGCCCATGTCGAGCTGGCCGGACATGATGTCCTCGGCCTCCTGCGCGGACAGGCCCGAATCTTCCAGCGGTCCTTGGTCAATGTGCTCTGCGCCGAGGACGGTGGGGCCGTCGACGCGGTCGAGGGCCTTGTTGAACCAGTGCTGCTGAGCTGTGGAGATCGTCCGACCGGAGAGGATCCGCAACGTGGTGCCCTGTGCGTAGTGGCGGGCGAAGGTTTCCTCGGTGTGATCGTCCGCGGCGGCGTCGATGCGCCCCTCAGTGACGATGGCCTTCTCAACCTTGACCGATTTGCGCAGTCGGCCGATGTGCAGGTCACCCTTGACGTTGACCTCCATGGCAGCCAGCCAGCGGCGGAAGTTTGTTCCGGGGTGGTCAGGGGTCCACCGACCGATCACGATGTCGTCGCTGTAGTTGGGGCGGACGGTAGCACTGACGAAGAGCGTGTCGGTGACGTGCGGGGCCTTGGCGCGGACCCGAGCTGTAACGTCCAGGAGTTGCCGGACTACCTCGCTGGCCTCACGCCGCGGCCAGTCCACGGTGAGTTGCCCGCCGAGAACATCATCCGAGCGGCCTGAAAGACCGGACGGGGCCTGATCACGAAAGGCCCGGTGTCTAAGGCGTCCGGCACGGTTCTTGAGCAGGGTCAGCCGAACGCCCTTGGGTAGGAATTCCACCTCTGCCTCGCCGAACCCGGTGACCTCTTCGGAGGTATAGCCGGTGGAGTCCATCAGCAAGACGCGGAACGCATGCAGGTCGAAGGTGGTGGGATACAAATTCGCGACCAGCCGTCGCACCAACTGCAGCCTGGCGGCATGCGGATAACAGACCCTGCCCGGGTCTGCGGTGAACTCCCGTAATTCTAAAGGCCACTCTCGCGACGCAGGTAGGAACCGGCGGAAGTCGTCGGCGGTGATCTTCTCGTGAGCCAGACCCCAGAGCAGGTCGCTGAGGCTGGTCCAGCTGCCTTGTTCGGGATGGCGTCCCTGTTCGGCCAGGGCCCAGCCGTTGCCCAGGCGCTTGCGGGTGGCATGAGCGCTCTCCCAAGCGGCTCGGACCATGGCCCGCTTCTCCTGACGGGTGAACTCGTCTCGCTCCGCCTTTTGCCCGCTACCGAGGAACGCAGGGCCGCGGGCCATTCGGGCCAGGGTCGGAGCGACCACACGGTCGGGATGGTCGTCTCGGCGGATCATCAGCACGCGCAGAGAGGAAGCCAGCATCCCCGGCCTAGTCGAGCCCGGCGCATAGCCCTCAGGCAGGGACAACTCCCACTTCACCAGCGTGTCGAAGAGATCCGGATCGGCCAGACTCGCCCCCTGGGCCCGAGAGTCGAGCACCTTGTCCACGTATCCACAGAAGCAATCAATCGCCTGTGCGTAGTTCCTCGCATGGCCCCCGATCCCGGTGGCCGCGACGTACTCGATCCACTCATCCGCTAGCTGTACAGCCAGCATCGAACATCTGTAGTCCGCCGGATCCACCGCCATTAGATACCCCGGGACTTGAACCACCCGGGGGCCGACCCCCCCGGGCTGCACCGGACTCGCAAGGGCAGCCAGGAGCCGCTCGCGTTCGTGTTGGTTTCGACCCCTCCGACGTGGATTGCTCACCGGCAGACTGCGCTCGCGCCGGACAAAGCGTGCGAAGCGATCTCGGCGTACGTCGCTTCGTCGTCGCCTACCCAGTTGGAGAATGCCGCCTCGAACTCGTTGATCAGGTCATCCGTGTATTGGAGGTACTGGTAGGTGGTTTCTGGACTGGCGTGACCGAGTCGGCGGCTGACGATCAGCAGCGGGTTGTGCCGGATATGTCCGGTCAGGTAGGAGCGGTGCCGACGGCGGCGGGCATGCAGGTCCGGCTCGCTGCCGTCCATGGTGTTCTCCAGATAGGTCAAAAGTCGCAGAGCGTAGGTGTGCCTCAGGTCGTGCCATCGCCAGCGCCGGGTAGGCAGATGCGGGGTGGTCTCGTCGGCGAGCGCGTTCATGCGCGTCCAGGCCCGGTGCCGGTAACCCTTCCAGGCGTCCGCCCCCGGCATCAGCCCGCCGCGGCAGACGAACAGGGCCAGAGCCTCCAGGCCGAACTCGCCCTCAAAAACGGTGATCCGCCGCAGCTTGGCGGGCATGGCAGACATCTGGAACTCGCGCACAACGCCGTCCAGGACGCCCCGCACCCACCCGCCGGCCACGTCGACCTCGCCCACCATGAACAGGTCGCGCACCTTCCGCTCCAGAGTCCGGGCAGCCCTGCGAACAATGCCCGGACGCTCCAGCAGGCAGAACAGATCAGCGGACCCGATCGCGTCCTCGGGGACGTAGACAGTGCGTGCCTTGCCATACTTCGCACAGGCCTGGACGATGAACTCCGCTGCTCCACCCGGCATTCCGGGCCACAGACCTATCTCGGGCAGCAGCACCGTAGACCACTCCCGCCACCGTGTCCCCGACCCCAGGGCGATGTCGGCGCCCGCTCGGTCGCGTAGCGGTGACCACCCGCGGAAGGTCGGATTCACCTGAGCGTTGGGGAGTTGGCCGCCCAGTCCCACGTCCCGGAAGTACCGGTACTGCTCGAACGTCAGATGCCGGATGTCCATGCTGGACCGAACCCGCGGGGCCAGGGCGTTGCGGCCCCGTGCTGCCAGCCGCACTGGGCGGTGCGTCAAGAACTTCCGGTTAACGAGGAACCCGTAGAAGTCGTCTAGGACGAACGACTCCTTGCCCCAGGCCGCTGCGCCAATCGGCTTCTCCTGGAACTGGGTCCGATGGCTTCGGTACGAAACGAGATCGGTCTCCGTCGCCGACAGCACGTCGCTGTTCAGATCGACAAGATGGTTGTCCAGCCGGCCGATCACGCGCCCATAGTCCTTCAGCGTGGTCTCGTCCAGCAACGCTGTCGACAGATACTTGCCGTACTCGCACAGGGGCGACACCGGCATCTGCGTCTCCTCGTCGAGGAACACCGGCGCCCCATCACGCATACCTCGCCGCTTCAGGAGAGAAGCGACCTCCGCCACAGAGATCGCATCCGTGTCCAAGAACTTCTCCAGCAGCCCAGACTGCACAAAAGCAAGATCCACACTGTCCTTCCCTAGGGGCTCGTGAGGAACCCCGTCAGCTCGCCCGTCTCATATCGCAACGACGCATCGGACTGAACCACACTTTTCCTGAGACAGTTTTTAACAGCAGAAAGAAGAAGTGCGTCAGGACGATCAGGGGGACGCGGCTGACCCCCAGGACGCGCAGGCACCGGTCGACGGCGAGCGGGTCGGGGCCCGTGTCGACGACGACGGCCGCGCCCGGGCCGGCGGAGAGGACGAGCGCGTCGCCCTGGCCCACGTCGCAGAGGACCATCCGCCACCCCGGCGGAGGCCACCCGGTGACGACACGGGTCACCTCGGGCGGCTGCACCACGAACAGCACCAGCAGCACCGCGACGGCGACCGCGACCAGGCGCCGCCCTCGCAGAAGACGGCGGGCCGCCAGAACCACGGCCACCGTGACGACGGCCAGGAGTGCGCCGCCTCCCCAGCCGCCCGGCCAGCCGAAGCCGGCGCCCGGCAGCGCGGCCCCCGTGCGCGCCACCTCGGCGATCCACCCGGCGGGCACGCCCGCGGCCCGGGCGACCAGCTCGGCGGCGCCGGGCAGCACGGGCGCCAGCGCCAGGGCGGCGAAGCCGAGCACGGTGGCGGGGGCCACGGCGAACTCCGCGACGAGGTTGCAGGGGACCGCGACCAGCCCGACGCGCGCCGACAGCACCGCGACGACCGGTGCGCAGACCGCCTGTGCCGCCGCTGCCGCCGCCACCGCCTCGGCGATCCGGGCCGGCGTCCCGCGTTCCCGGAGCGCCTCGCTCCAGCGGGGTGCGAGCAGCAGCAGCGCCCCCGTGGCGAGCACCGACAGCAGGAAGCCGTAGCCGCGCGCCAGCCACGGGTCCCAGAGGGAGAGCAGCAGCACCGCGGCGGCGAGCGCCGGGACCAGGCTGCGGCGGCGTCCGGTGGCGACGGCCAGCAGGGTCACGGCTCCGCAGGCGGCGGCCCGCACCACGCTGGGTTCGGGCCGGCAGACGACGACGAAGGCGAGGGTCAGCGCGCCGCCCGCGACCGCCGTCGTGCGCAGTCCGAGCCCGAGCAGCGGTGCCAGACCGCCGCGTTCGGCCCGGTGGGCGCGGCCCGGCGGCCCGATGAGCAGGGCCAGCACGATGGTGAGGTTGGAGCCGCTGACCGCCATGAGGTGGGTCAGGTCGGTGGCCCGGAACGCCTCCCTCAGGTCGTCCGGAACCCGCCCGGTGTCACCGACGACCAGGGCGGGAAGCAACGCCCGGGCATCCGCCTCCAACCCGTCGGAGGCCGTCCGGAGACCGGCGCGCAACTCCCCGGCGATCCGCTGGAGGCGGCTGGGCTCACCGGTCACCACGGGCGGGCCCGGCCGGGAGGGCCGCAGGACGGCGGCATGAGGCCCGCCGGGTTCGAGCGGCGGGGCGAGCCGCCCGGTCAGCCGCAGCCGCGTCGAGGGCAGCAGCCCGCGCCACCGCTCACCGTCCGCCCGGTCGGGGACGGGCACGACGAGCAGCACCGGGGTACGCGTCCGGACCGCCGTGCCGGACGCCTCCGCCACGGTGACGATCCGGCCGTCGACGAGCAGCGAGGGCGGCCGCCCCGACTCGTCCCCCGCCGCCCCGCCGGGCTGCCGTACGGGACGGGCGTCCCCCGTCACCTCGACCTCGGCGGTCACCCGCGCGTGCCGCCCGACCAGCTCCGGCACGGGCCCCCGGTGGCGGTCGGCCCCGTGCAGCCCGGCCGAAGCGGCCCCGGCCGCGGCGCAGAGCAGCGCTGCCGCGACGCAGAGCCTGGTCCGCCGCAGCCCGGGCACCGGCGTCTCGGCGAGCGCGAGCGAGGACACCGGGCCGCTCCCGGCACCCCCCAGGGCCCCGGCCCCGAACCGGCCCGGCACTTCCTGCCCGGCCGGCCCCCCGCGCCGCCCACGCCCGCGCCCGCGCCACCCGCGCCTGGGCGCCTCGCGACCGGCCCGCACGCCGACCCGGCCAGCTCCACCCGCCTCCCGCCCTCCCCACGCCCCTGCCAGCACCCACCCGGCCCCCAGCAACGCCACCCCCACCACACCCCACGCCCAGCCGGGCCCCACCCCGACCAGCAGCGCCGCAGCACCCCAGGCGGCCAGGGCGGGCACCGCCAGCCGCAGATCCAGGGGTCCCCGCTCCCCCACACCCGCACCACCGGCAGGCCCCTCCCGCCGGCGGCCGGCCTCATCCCGGCCACCCGGCTCGTCCCCGCCACCCAGCTCAACTCGGCCGTCCGGCTCGCCCAGGCCGCGCGGCCCGTCCCCCACCGCCGTCCCACGCCGCCCGCCCGGCTCCCCCGCCCCGGCCAACTCCTCCCGCGCCACCAACTCCCCCTGCCGGCCCCTCCCACCCCCGGCCGCCCAGCCCTCGCCCCTCACGGCCGCACCAGCTCCCGCAGATCCTCGAAGCGCCGGTCGCCGATGCCCCGTACATCGCGGAGTTGGTCCACCGAGCGAAAGCCTCCGTTCTCGGTGCGGTAGGCGATGATCGCCGCGGCGAGGACGGGGCCGACACCGGGCAGCGTCTCCAACTGCTCGGCTGTGGCGGTGCCCAGGCTGAGGGGGCTGCCCGCCGCGACCCCGGCGGCGCCCTGCCCCGGTGCCCCGGGTGCCGGTCCGGCGCCGGGCGCCGGGTCGACCCCCACCGCCACCTGCTCCCCGTCGGTCAGCAGTCGCGCCCTGTTGAGCCCCGAGGTGTCCGTACCGGGACGCACCCCGCCCGCCGCCTCCAGCGCGTCCTCCACCCGCGAACCGGCGGGCAGCCGGTGCACCCCGGGCCGTGCCACCTTCCCGCTCACATCGACCACGAGCGGACCCGCGCTCGGCGAGGGCGCCGCCCCTGTCGTGGGAGACGGCAGGCCCGTCGCCGCAGGCCCGCCGACCGCCCCCGGCGCCTCCGAGGCCCCTTGCGCGACGGCCTCGGGCACCCGCACGGGCTCCGGGCGCCCCGTCCAGAAGTGCTGCGCGGCCCACCCCACGGCCACCACCACGACGACCACCAGCGCGGCGACGCTGCGCCATTCCATCCCGCACCGCGCCCGCAGCAGCACCGACACCCCGCCCCAGCCCCGCCGGGCGCCCGACCGGCGCCGCCCGGCGGCCCCGCGCGGCCGCGCGGCTTCCCCGGCGGGCGGGCGCTCACGAAGCACGCCGGTCTCACCCGGCGCTGAGGGCCGCTCGTCAGGGCCACAGGGCGCCCCTTCCGCCGGTGGCGCCGACCCGCCCTCCCGCCCCGCCCCGCGCTCCGCCGCACCGGGGTCCCCGTCGGTCACCCGGCCCCGAGTGCCCGGCTCCCCGGCCTCCCTGCCCCACCACGGATGTCCCACGATCCGCCGCTCGTCGTCCCACGCGTCCGCCTCCGCAGCCCGGCCGGGCGGCGCACCCACCGGCTGCTCCCCGGCAGGCCCGCCGGCCCCCCACAGGGCCTCGGCACGCGCCCGTACCGCGTCGCCCGTCCCCTCCCCGGCGCGCTCGCCGTCTCTGCCTTGCCCATCCTTGACATTCACCCCGAAGAACGAAGATCCCAGCACCATGCGGCGACCGTAGACAAGGCCGCCCAAAGAAGTGGATCTTGGTCATTTTCCGGGGAAAAGCCCGCGCTTGTGGATAACTCCGTCACCCACAGGGGTTACTCGAACCGCGTGGACCCCTCAGGGAACACCGGCACCGCCCCTACCGAGGCGAGACCACGACCCCCACCAGCCCGGGCCCGGTGTGGGCTCCGATCACCGCGCCGACCTCGCTCACGTACAGCTCGCCGCTCGCGCCGAGACGTTCCGCCAGTCGTTCCGCGAGTGCCGTGGCCTTCTCCTCGGCCGCCAGGTGGTGGACGGCCAGATCGACCGGGCCCGCCTGCGCCACCTGCTCGGCGACCAGTTCCTCCAGCCGGGCCAGCGCCTTCCCCGAGGTCCGCACCTTCTCCTTCAGCTGGATCGCGCCGTCCGCCAGTTCCAGGATCGGCTTGACGGCGAGCGCCGAGCCGAGCAGGGCCTGGGCGGCGCCGATACGGCCGCCCCGCCGCAGGTGTTCGAGGGTGTCGACGCAGAACAGGGCCGTACTGCGGGCGGCGCGTGCGCGGACCGCCGCCACCGCCTCGTCGGCGCCCGCGCCCTTCGTGGTCGCCTCGGCGGCGGCCAGGGCGCAGAAGCCGAGCGCCATCGCGACCATCCCGGTGTCGACCACCCGGACCGGAACCGGCGCCTCCTTCGCGGCGAGCACGGCCGCGTCGTACGTACCGGACAGTTCGGCGGAGAGGTGGAGCGAGACGATCTCCTCGGCACCTTCGGCGGCGAGCGCCGCGTAGGTGCGGGCGAACTGCTCGGGAGCGGGCCGGGAGGTGGTCACCGGCCGCCGTTTGCGCATCGCCTGCTCCAGCGCGCGGGCGGAGATCTCGGTGCCCTCCTCCAGCGCCTCGTCGCCCAGGACGACGGTCAGCGGGACGGAGGTGATCCGATGCCGCTCCGACTCCCGGTGGGGCAGGTAGGCCGTGGAATCGGTGACGATCGCGACATGGTGGGACATGGCCTGGAGGTTACCCGCCGCGGGCGTGCCCCGGCAGCCCGGGACCGCCTCGGCAAGATCATCTCCACGTCGGCCACGGAACCCGCACAGGGACCCGTCCCCCCAGCTCAGCGGCGAACCGGAAGGCGCCTCACCGCTCCCGCTCGGCGTCCCGCCGGCCCTGGCGCTCCCACGGGTAAGGCGTGTGCGGGGTGGCGGGGTCGATCGCGGTGGGGGTCGGGCCCGCGGGGGAGCCGGAGGTTTCCGGCCAGGTCTGCACGGGCGTGCCGCCCTCGGTGCGCTCCGGCTCGGGCCACGGCTCGGGCTTCTGGTGGGCGGCGGGAGCAGGCTCGCTGGTCCAGTGGCGCAGCGCGCCGGACTCGACGCGGATCTGCTCGGCCAGCTCGCCGAGGTCGTCCTCGCTGTCGTGGTGGGCGCGGTCGCGCAGGGCGGAGCGGAGCGAGGTGGCGGCCTCGGTGATCTGCTCGGTGCGGCGGCGCAGGTCGGGCAGTCGGCGGCCGATCTCGTCCCGGTCCGGGTCCTGTTCGAGGCGGCGGAGTTCGTCGTCGAGCTGGTGGCCGTGGCCGCTGAGCCGGTCGAAGAGCTCGGCCGTCTCCTTCAGGGAGGCGTCCTCGGCGCGCCGGGCGGCCAGCGCGTCCTGGGTGGCGCGCATCGAGGTGCGCAGGGTGAGCCGGAGCTGGGCCACCTCGCCCGCGGGGCCGGTGCGGCCGAAGGTGCGGGCGCGCAGGGCGGTGTCCTCGTAGGAGCGGCGGGCCTGGTTGATGGTGCGGTCGACGCCGCGCTTGGCGGCCTTGACCGCCTTCACCGAGGCGTAGACCGCGACGACGACCAGCAGAAGGAAGATCAGCGCCAGGATGGTGATGGCCGTCTCCATGGGGTGGGTCCTCCAGTGGACGCGCGGGCCGGACTACGGGGTCGCGCGGCCTGCCGTCCGCTCCGGCCGCCCCCTCCCACCGTAAACGCAAAGGACCCCTCGTCGGTTCCTCGGCGACCCCCAACCTGCCCGTAAGGGAGATCCCCGGGCGGGACACGCCGGAGCCCGGCCCGTCCCGTGTCGGGAAGGGCCGGGCTCCGGGGTGCCGGTCAGGCCGGGACGATGTTGACCAGCTTGGGGGCGCGGACGATGACCTTGCGGACACCGGCGCCGCCCAGCGCGGCCTGGACCCGCTCGTCGGCGAGGGCGGCCTGCTCCAGGTCGGCCTCCGAGACCGACGGGGAGACCTCCAGGCGGGCCTTGACCTTGCCCTTGATCTGAACGACGCAGGTGACCGTCTCGTCGACCAGGTACGCGGGGTCGGCGACCGGCAGCTCCTGGTGGACGACGGAGTCCTGGTGGCCCAGGCGCCGCCACAGCTCCTCGGCGATGTGCGGGGCGAGCGGCGCGATCAGCAGCACCAGCTTCTCCGCCACCGGGCGCGGCACCGGCCGGTCGGCCTTGGTCAGGAAGTTGTTCAGCTCCGTGACCTTGGCGATGGCGGTGTTGAACCGCAGCGCCGCCATGTCCTGGGTGACGCCGTCGACCGCCTTGTTCAGCGCCCGCAGCGTGTCGGTGCCGGCCTCCGCCTCGGGGACGTCCACCACCGACACCTCGCCGGTCGCCTCGTCGACGACGTTCCGCCACAGCCGCTGGAGCAGCCGGTACTGGCCGACGACGGCGCGGGTGTCCCACGGCCGGGAGACGTCGAGGGGGCCCATCGCCATCTCGTACAGCCGCAGCGTGTCGGCGCCGTACTCGGCGCAGATCTCGTCCGGGGTGACGGCGTTCTTCAGGGACTTGCCCATCTTGCCCAGCAGCCGGGAGACCTGCTCGCCCTGGTACCAGAAGGTGCCGTCGCGCTCCTCGACCTCGGCGGCCGGGACGGGGATGCCCCGGCTGTCGCGGTAGACGTACGCCTGGATCATGCCCTGGTTGTAGAGCTTGTGGAACGGCTCGGACGAGGAGATGTACCCCAGGTCGAAGAGGACCTTGGACCAGAAGCGCGCGTACAGCAGGTGCAGCACGGCGTGCTCGGCGCCGCCGATGTACAGGTCGACGCCGCCGGCGGGCATGCCCTCGCGCGGCCCCATCCAGTACTTCTCGGTCTCGGGGTCGACCAGCCGCTGGTCGTTGTGCGGGTCCAGGTACCGCAGCTCGTACCAGCAGGAGCCGGCCCAGTTGGGCATGGTGTTGGTCTCGCGTCGGTACTTCTTCGGGCCGTCGCCCAGGTCCAGGGTGACGTTGACCCAGTCCTCGTTGCGGGAGAGCGGGGTCTCCGGCTGGGTGTCGGCGTCGTCCGGGTCGAAGGTGCGCGGGCTGTAGTCGTCGACCTCCGGCAGCTCCAGCGGCAGCATCGACTCGGGCAGCGCGTGGGCGACGCCGTCCTCGTCGTAGACGATCGGGAAGGGCTCGCCCCAGTACCGCTGGCGGCTGAACAGCCAGTCGCGCAGGCGGAAGTTGACGGTGCCCTCGCCGATGCCGCGCTCACGCAGCCAGCCGGTGATGCGGGCCTTGGCGGTGGTGACGTCCAGCCCGTCCAGGCTGACCTCGGCGTTGGCGGAGGCCATCAGCGTCGCGTCGTGCGCGTTGAAGGCGTCGTCCCAGGTCAGGGGGTCGGTCGAGCGGCCGTCGGTGGGCTCGACGACGCAGCGGATCGGCAGGTCGAAGGCGCGGGCGAAGGCGAAGTCGCGGCTGTCGTGGGCCGGGACGGCCATGATCGCGCCGGTGCCGTACCCCATCAGGACGTAGTCGGCGATGAAGACCGGGATGTGCTCGCCGCTGACCGGGTTGACCGCGTAGGCGCCGGTGAAGACGCCGGTCTTCTCCTTGGCGTCGGCCTGCCGCTCCACGTCGGACTTGCCGGCGGCGAAGGCGCGGTACTTCTCCACGGCCTCGGCCGGGGTGGCGTGGCCGCCGGTCCAGCTCTCGCGGGTGCCGTCGGGCCAGGCGGCCGGGACGATCTCGTCGACCAGCTCGTGCTCGGGCGCCAGCACCATGTAGGTGGCGCCGAACAGGGTGTCCTGGCGGGTGGTGAAGACGGTGACGGCCTTGCCGGTGTGCTCCCCGTCGAAGGGGAAGTCGACGCGGGCGCCCTCGGAGCGGCCGATCCAGTTCCGCTGCTGGAGCTTGATCGCCTCGGGCCAGTCCAGCCCGTCCAGGTCGTCCAGCAGGCGGTCGGCGTAGGCGGTGATGCGCATGTTCCACTGGCGCAGCTTGGCCTTGAAGACGGGGAAGTTGCCGCGCTCGGAGCGGCCCTCGGAGGTGACCTCCTCGTTGGCCAGCACGGTGCCCAGGCCGGGCGCCCAGTTGACCGGCGCGTCGGAGGCGTAGGCCAGCCGGTACCGGCCCAGCACCTCGGCGCGCTCGCGGGCGTCCAGGTCGGCCCAGTCGCGGCCCTCGACGGCGACCCGGTCACCGTTGGCGAACTGGGCGATCAGCTCCTCGATGGGGCGGGCGCGGCCGGCCTCCTCGTCGTACCAGGAGTTGAAGATCTTCAGGAAGATCCACTGCGTCCACTTGTAGTACTCGGGGTCGATCGTGGCGAACGAGCGGCGGTTGTCGTGACCCAGGCCCAGGCGGCGCAGCTGGCTGCGCATGTTGGCCATGTTGGCCTCGGTGGAGGTGCGCGGGTGCGTGCCGGTCTGCACGGCGTACTGCTCGGCGGGCAGGCCGAAGGCGTCGAAGCCCAGGGTGTGCAGGACGTTGTGGCCGGTCATCCGCTGGAAGCGGGCGTAGACGTCGGTCGCGATGTAGCCGAGCGGGTGGCCGACGTGCAGACCCGCACCGGAGGGGTACGGGAACATGTCCATGATGAACTTCTTGGGGCGGGCGGCCAGCTCCGGGTCCCCGGCCAGCTCACCGGTGGGGTTCGGCGCCTCGTAGGTCCCCTCGGCGTCCCAGAAGTCCTGCCAGCGAGGCTCGATCTCGGCGGCCATCGCCGCCGTGTAGCGGTGCGGCGCGGTGGCGCCCTCCGCGGGGGACGCGGCGGAATTCGTCTCGCTCATGATCCTCAAGCTCCATCGGTCGTCTCTGCTCACGCTTCCGGCGGGGCGGGACCCCGGGGCTCCGCCCGGCGGCCGTGCCCCGGAACCGGAGCCGCCGCCCAATGAAAAAACCCCTCGCACAGGAGGGGGTGGCCGCGCTGGTACCGGCCCCTTCGTCGGGGGTCCGGCTCTTGATCAGCGCGGCTCGGTAAGCAGAAGGCGTACAGCACGCATGGCGTCAGGGTACCGCAGCGGTCACCGGGCCCGCACGGCTCGCGGGACGAGAGAGGCGCACGAAGAAGCGGGCCACCCTGTCCGGATGACCCGCTTCACACTTCGGTGGATGAGAGTCCGTTTCCGGATCTCTCTCCTGTGGAGCTAAGGAGAATTGAACTCCTGACCTCCTGCATGCCATGCAGGCGCTCTACCAACTGAGCTATAGCCCCTTGCTGCTGTCTTTCCGGTTCCCCCGGCGACATCGACAACATTAGCGGGCCCCCGGGGTTTCCACCAAATCCGTTCCCGGCCGCGCTCGCCCCCTCTCCCGGAGGGCTCCCGGCGGGTAGCCTCGCCGAGCGTGACTGCCGCCTCGCTCTTCCGCCTCCGGCGCACCTTCCCGGTCCGGGCCACCGCACTCTGCCTGCTCTCCTTCGCCGCGTTCTGGGTGGCCCAGCGACTGGCCGGCGTCACGATGGTGGACCTGATGGTCTACCGCGCGGAGGGCCGGGCGGTCCTCGACGGCGCCGACCTGTACGCGCTGCGGGCCACCGAGAACGACCTGCCGGCCACCTATCCCCCGTTCGCCGCACTGCTGTTCACCCCGCTCCCCCTGCTGGGCACCGGCCTGATGCGCACCCTGGCCACCGCGGGCAACCTCCTGCTGCTCCTCGCGCTGGCCCTGCTGACGCTCCGCCTGATTACCGGCGGCCGCCGCCTGCCGCACCCCCTGGCCTGGCTCGGCGCCCCCGCGCTGGCCGCCGTCGCGGTCTGGTCGGAGCCGGTCTGGACGACCCTGCGGTACGGGCAGATCAACCTGCTGGTCACGGTCCTGGTGCTGTGGGACATGCGGTACCTGCCGGGCGCCGGGCCGGCGCGGGGGCGGCGCTGGGCGGGAGCGGGGATCGGCCTGGCGGCGGCCGTGAAACTGACCCCCGGGCTGTTCGTCGTCTTCCTGCTGCTGGCCGGGGTGGTCGCGGCGGTGCGCGGGGGCGCGGCCCGGCCGTGGCTGGCCCTGGCCCGGAACGCGGTCTGCTGGTTCCTGGGGGCCACCGCGCTGGCGGCGGCCGTACTGCCGCGCGACTCCTGGCAGTTCTGGTCCGGCACCTTCCTCGCGGCGGACCGCGCGGGCCACCCCGAGCAGACCGCCAACCAGTCGTTGCGCGGCCTGATCGCCCGCCTGCTGCACACCGCCGACCCGGGTCTGTGGTGGCTGGCGGGCGCGCTGCTGACCGGCGCGGCCGGGCTCGCCGTGGCGGTCCTCGCCGGGCTGCGCTCCCGGCCGGCCTGGGCGGCGACCGCGTGCGGGATGACGGCGCTGCTGGTCAGCCCGGTCTCCTGGTCGCACCACTGGGTCTGGTCCGTCCCCGCGGCGGTCCTCGTCCTCCACGAGGCGGTACGCGCCGGGGGCTGGTGGCGCCGGACGGGCGCGGCCGTGCTGACCGGCCTCTTCTTCACGTACGCCCTGTGGTGGGTGCCGCACGGTCCCGAGCGGCCCGAACTCCACCAGGGCCCGGCCGAGTTCGCGCTGTCGGCGCTCTACCCGCTGGCCGCGCTGGGCTTCCTCGTCGTGGCGTGGCGGGTGGCCCTGCGCTCGGGGGCGGTGGAGGTGCCGCCCGCCGGGCAGGTGCCGGAGCAGCGGGAGCCGGCGAGGGCCGAGCGGGGCCGGGCGGGGCGTCAGGCCGTGGCGAAGGAGTAGAAGCGCTTGAGGGTGCAGTGCTCGTCGAGAAGCCGTCCGTAGATGGGCTCGCCCTCCAGCTCGCGGTAGGTCTCGATGGGGTCGCCTTTTATGATCAGCGCCCTGGCGCACTCCTCGCACCAGTACTGGTAGCGCGGGTTGACCGGCTCCATGTCGCGGACGATGGGCGTGCCACCGCCGCACCAGTCGCACTTCCTCCTGTGCGCGCCCATCGCTCAGCCCCCGTCGTTCGCAGCAGAGGTACGGGCCACGCGGGTCCTCGTGAGCTGGTCCGGCACCTGGCCGAGCAGGTGGTCCGCCTTCTCGGCGATGCGCGCAGGCATCCCTCTCCCTCCCGTCGGGCCGCGTCCCCCTTCCGGCCGTCCGATTCTGCCACGGAGAAGGCCGCCGGTCAGCGGCGCGAAGGTACCGGAAAGGTCTCCGGAACAGCGACCGGACAGACGAAAGATCCCACCCCCCGTGGGGGGTGGGATCTTCCGGACTGTGGAGCTAAGGAGAATTGAACTCCTGACCTCCTGCATGCCATGCAGGCGCTCTACCAACTGAGCTATAGCCCCTGGTGTTCTTCCCGCTCCCGCGGTGCGAACAAGAAGAACTCTAGCCCGTGACCAGCCGGAAAGTGAAATCCGGGTCCGGGGGCCCGCACGGGTGTCGGGCGGCCGTCAGTCGTCGTCGCCGAGGACCGGCTCCGGCAGGGTGCCGGCGTTGTGCTCCATGAGCCGCCAGCCGCGCGCGCCCTCGCCCAGGATCGACCAGCAGCAGTTGCTGAGGCCGCCGAGGCTCTCCCAGTGACGGGAGTCGAGGCCGAGCAGGCGCCCGATGGTGGTGCGGATGGTGCCGCCGTGCGAGGCGACGACCAGGGTGCCGTTCTCCGGCAGCTTCTCGGCGTGCGCGAGGACCACCGGGGCGGCCCGGTCGGCGACCTCGGTCTCCAGTTCGCCACCACCGCGCCGGACCGGCTCGCCGCGCTTCCACGCCGCGTACTGCTCGCCGTGGGCGGCGATGATCTCCTCGTGGGTCAGCCCCTGCCAGTCCCCCGCGTACGTCTCGCGCAGCGCGGAGTCGTGGTGGACCTCCAGGCCGGTGAGGGCGGAGAGCTCGGCGGCGGTGTCCCGCGCCCGCTGGAGGTCGGAGGCGATGATCGCGTCCGGCTCCAGGGAGGCGAGCAGCCGCGCGGCCCGGCGGGCCTGGCCGCGGCCGGCCTCGGTCAGGTCGATGTCCGTGGTGCCCTGGAAGCGGCGCTCCAGGTTCCACGAGGTCTGGCCGTGTCGCCACAGGATGAGGCGACGGCCCTGCCGCGGGCTGTTCACATCGCCTCACCGGCCTCGTCGGCCTGCTGCTGGGCGTGGGCCTCACCCTTGCCGCGGGTCGCCTTGGCGTCCTCGGGCAGCTCGATCTCGGGGCAGTCCTTCCACAGGCGCTCCAGCGCGTAGAAGACGCGCTCCTCGCTGTGCTGGACGTGGACGACGATGTCGACGTAGTCGAGGAGGATCCAGCGCGCGTCGCGGTCGCCCTCGCGGCGGACGGGCTTGGCGCCGAGCTGCTTGTTCAGCTGCTCCTCGATCTCGTCCACGATGGACTTGACCTGGCGGTCGTTGGGCGCCGACGCGAGGAGGAAGGCGTCGGTGATCGACAGCACATCGCTCACGTCGTAGGCGATGATGTCGTGGGCGAGCTTGTCGGCCGCCGCCTGGGCGGCAACGGTGATCAGCTCGGTGGAACGGTCGGTCGCGGTCACTGCTGGGCTTTCGGTAGGCGGTCGAGAACCCCGGTGGGGGCTGTCCCCAGGGTCTCACGGACCGCGCGGCCGGCCGCCGGGAGTTTCGGCCGGGCCGGTGAGGCGCGTGCAGCGCCCCCGGCCCGGCCTCCGCTCACTCGCCCGGCTGGTAGTCCCCGCCGAGCACCACCGAGACGTCGACGTTGCCCGGCGTGCTGCCCTTGGTGACGACACTGTCCGGCAGACCCAGGGTGCGGGCCACCTCGACGGCCTCCGCCTTGTCGCCGGCCTTCTCGTACGTGACCGAGGAGGCGGCCTGCGCCGTGTCGCCGCTGCCCCGGCCGACGTACGCGTAGCCGCCGTTGACCAGCGAGGCCCGGGCCTTCTCGGCACGGCCCTGGGCGCCGGTGGCGTCCTGGAGGCCGACGCGGGTCGCGTCGCCCTGGGCGCCCTCGCTCACCGAGCCGCCGAGGATCTGCTTGACGATCTTGTCGGTGGCCTCCTGGGCGGGACGCCCGTCCTGGCCGACCGGGAGCAGCTCGGTGGTGTGGTCGCCGCCCTTGGCGCGGTCGGCGAGGCGGGCGAGGAAGGCGCCGAGGTCCTTCTCCTTCAGCGAGGGGTCGAGGATCTGGGCGAGCGTCTCGACGGTCACGGTGGCGGCCTGCGGGTCCGAGGAGAGCTTGCGCAGGACGGCGTGGAAGACCTGGCCGAACCGCTGGAGCTGGGCGGTCTGCGGCTCGCCCTCGGCCCGGTAGGTGGCGTAGGCGACGGCCGCGGGCCCGCCGAGGGTGCGGTCGGCGCCCTTGGTGACGAGCGGGGAGTCGCCCTTCTTGGGCGCGGGGACGGTGGCGTCGGCGTCCAGCTCGATGTTGCCGACCAGTTCGACGAGGTTGTTGAGGTACGGGGTGTCGAGCCGCCAGGTGCCCTCGACGCTGGTGCCCAGCAGCTGGTCGACGGCCTCCCGGGTGCCGGTGGAGCCGTCGTCGTCCACGGAGTCGGCGAGGGTGGTGGCGGTGCCGTCCTCGCCGGTCAGGGCGAGGGAGTTGGGGAGCAGCACCGTGGCGCCGCGCTCGCTGGTGGTGTTGTCGACCAGGAGCACGGTGGAGGTCTTCTCGGTGCGGGTGTCGTGCAGGTGGACCATGACGACGTCGCGCTTCTGGGGCCCGGCCGTGTCCGCCGCGCCGCCGGAGGAGGCCGGGGAGGAGGTGCCGGGGAGCTTCCCGGCGTACCAGAGGTAGCCGACGCCGCCGGCCAGGACGAGGGCCAGGACGACGACCAGCGCGATCATCCGGCTGCGGCCGCGCCGCTTGGCCTCCTCGCGGCGCTCGGTGCGGCTCTCCGTGAAGGCGAGCCAGTCGATGACGTCCTCGGACTCCTCGTCCGGCTCCTCGATGAAGGAGAACTGCTCGGTCCTGTAGTCGGGCGCACCACCCTCGTCCGGACCGCCGTACCCCTGGTCCCCGTACCCCTCGGGCCCGGCGTCCTCGCGCGTCTGCTGCTGGGGCACGCGCGGCTGCTGCCCGGTGCCGGGACCACCCTGACCGTACGGGTCGTAGCCCTGCTGCTCGTACCCGTACCCCTGCTGCTGCCCCGCGTACGGATCGGCCGGCACCGGCGGCTGCTGCCCCGTGCCCGGGCCGCCCTGGCCGTACGGGTCGTAGCCCTGCTGCTCGTAGCCGTACCCCTGCTGCTGCCCCGCGTACGGATCGGCGGGCACCGGCGGCTGCTGGCCCGTGCCGGGGCCGCCCTGGGCGTACGGGTCGTAGCCGTAACCCTGCTGCTGTCCGGCGTAGGGGTCGTGGCCCTGCGGGGGCTGCTGGGGGATGGGACGGCCGTACTCGTCGTAGCTCACGGGGCCGTACTGCTCGGACGCGTACTCCCCGCCGTACGGGTCGGACGCGTGTCGTCGGTCGTTCACCGGTGCCCCTCTCGGCTCAGTCGCCGCGGTACAGCTCGCGCTTGTCGATGTAACGCACCACGCCGTCGGGCACCAGGTACCAGACGGGGTTTCCCTCGGCGACCCGGGCGCGGCAGTCCGTGGAGGAGATGGCCAGCGCCGGGACCTCGACCAGGGAGACCCGGCCTTCGGGCAGCCCGGGGTCGGCCAGGGTGTGGCCGGGCCGGGTGACGCCGATGAAGTGGGCGAGGGAGAAGAGTTCGTCCGTGTGGCGCCAGGTGAGGATCTGTCCGAGCGCGTCGGCGCCGGTGATGAAGAACAGGTCCGTCTCGGCGTTGAGCACGGCGAGGTCGCGCAGGGTGTCCGTGGTGTAGGTGGGCCCGCCGCGGTCGATGTCGATGCGGCTGACGGAGAACTGCGGGTTCTCGGCGGTCGCGATGACCGTCATCAGATAGCGGTCCTCGGCCGGGGTGACCTCTTTGTGGCTCTTCTGCCAGGGCTCACCGGTCGGGACGAAGACCACCTCGTCGAGGTGGAACTGCGCGGCGACCTCACTCGCGGCGACGAGGTGGCCGTGGTGGATCGGGTCGAACGTGCCGCCCATGACGCCCAGGCGCCTACGCGGACGCTCGGGTGCCGCCGCGGCGGCCGGGCCCGTAGGCATGTCCTGCTCTCCCATGCGAGCAGAGCCTACTGGCCCGGCGGACCCGCTCCGGACACCCCCTGGCGGGGGCGGCGCTCTGCGGGGCTGGTCAGCGCCGCGTGGTGGTGGGGCGGGGTGCTCAGCGGTCGCGGTTGAAGCGCGTGGTGATCCAGAGCAGCAGGAGCAGCACGACGAGCGCACCGCCGCCGGTGAGGTACGGGTTGAGGCTTTCGTGCCCGCCGTGCTCGCCGCCCTCGGAAGCGAGGGTGACCAGCTGGGCAGCGGTGCTGTGGAGGCTCATCGTCGGCAGGACCTATCCGGTGGTGGGGCGGGCGGGTGATCTGCCGACATCGTATGCGGGGGCGTGCGGGAGGCCCACGCCGACTCGGGTGTTCGGGTGCCGGGGGCGCGGTGGAGGGGTGCGGCCTGCGGGTCAGCCGTTGTCGCGGTAACCGCGCAGCAGGAACCAGGCGAGGAGGACGGCGCCGACGACCGAGACGACGATGAAGATCCGGAAGGGGAGGCCGTTGGCCGGCGGCTGGTCCGCCGCGAGCAGCAGGGCGAGGTGGGCGGCGTGATCCATGGGGGCTCCTTGCGTGCGGTGCCGTTCCACTCTAGGCCCGCCGCCCCGGCCGCTCCGGAGCGGCCCGCCCGCGCCGCGGGGCAGGCAACCAACACGCCCGGCTCACGGTCCTGTTCACCGGGCGGCCGTAGGCTGGCCCCATCGCGGCCAGCGCGCACCGTCCCCGGGGGACGGCCGGTACGAGGCGAGGCGGAGGAGTCGGATGACCGACCAGGACAGGGACGGCACGTACGGGACCGAGAAGCAGCCGGCGCGCAGCCGGCGCCGCTTCCCGGGGATCTCCTCACGGGCGTACGAACATCCGGCGGACCGCTCGGCGCTGGTGGCGCTGCGCAAGCTGAGCGGATTCGACACGGTCTTCAAGGCACTCAGCGGGCTGCTGCCCGAGCGGAGCCTGCGGCTGCTCTTCCTCTCGGACTCGGTACGGGTCTCGGAGGCGCAGTTCCCCCACCTGCACACGATGCTGCTGGACGCCTGCTACATCCTGGACCTGGAGAAGGTCCCGCCGATGTACGTCACGCAGAACCCGGTCCCCAACGCCATGTGCGTCGGCCTGGACGAGCCGATCATCGTGGTCACCACGGGGCTGGTGGAGCTGCTGGACGAGGAGGAGATGCGGGCGGTCGTCGGCCACGAGGTGGGGCACGCCCTCTCCGGCCACTCCGTCTACCGCACGGTGCTCCTCTTCCTGACCAGCCTGGCCGTGAAGGTCGCCTGGATTCCGCTGGGGAACGTCGCGGTCATGGCGATCGTGACGGCGCTGCGCGAGTGGTTCCGCAAGTCGGAGCTGTCGGCGGACCGGGCCGGGCTGCTGGTCGGCCAGGATCTCTCGGCCTCGATGCGCGGCCTGATGAAGATGGCGGGCGGCAACCACCTGCACGAGATGAACACCGACGCGTTCCTCGCCCAGGCCGAGGAGTACGAGGCCGGGGGCGACCTGCGCGACTCGGTGCTGAAGATCCTCAACGTGCTGCCGCGCACCCACCCCTTCACCACGGTCCGGGCGGCCGAGCTGAAGCGGTGGTCCGGGAGCCGTGACTACCAGCGCCTGATGGACGGCCACTACCCGCGGCGCGACGAGGACAAGGACACCAAGGTCAGCGACTCCTTCCGGCAGTCGGCCTCCGGCTACGCCGAGGAGGTCAGGACCAGCAAGGACCCGCTGATGAAGCTGGTCACGGACCTGGCCGACGGCGCCGGCGACCTCGGCGGCCGGCTCCGCGACCGTTTCACGGGCGGCAACCGGCCGAACGGGAACCCGGGGACGGGACCGGAGGGCCCGTCCGGCGGCGACGGGCGGGGCTGAGCCCTCGCGGCACTCGCCCGGGGACGAGGCCCCGGACGCCACCGGCGCCTGGGTGGAGCGGTGGCTGTCCGAGGGCGAGCGCGTCGAGGAGGTCGTCCCGCTGCTCGGCGGCTGGACCTCGCACATGCGCCGCCTGGACCTCCGTGGCCCCCTCGGCCGCCGCTCCCTCGTCCTGCGCTCCTTCGTCAAACCCCTCTACGTCCGGCACGCGGAAGGGCTGCTGGCCCGGCAGTTGCTCCGCGTCCACCGGGTGCCGGTGGACGCCGGGCAGCGGCCCCGCAGGTACCAGGCGTGGGCCTCCCCCGAGCGGGTCGTCCGGCCCCCGGGCACCGGCCGGCCCGGCCTCTGGCAGCGTGCGGTCGACGTCATCGCAGGCCCTCCCCCGCCCTACCGGGGCTGCTTCCTCCACCGCGACTTCCACCCCGGCAACGTCCTGTTCACCGGCACCGGCGCCGGGCTGCGGGTCAGCGGGGTCGTCGACTGGGTGGAGACCTCCTGGGGCCCGGCCGACCTGGACGTGGCCCACTGCTCGACCGCGCTCGCCCTGCTGCACGGGGTCCCGGCGGGCATGCGGTTCGCGGACCGCTACGTCGCCGCCGGGGGAACCCTGGCGGGGGACGAAGGCGCCCATCTCTACTGGCGGCTGCTGGACGCGCTCGGCCACGCCCCGGACGCGGAGAAGGTGGCGGTTCCCTGGCGGGAGCTGGGCCGGTCCGACCTGACGAGTGAGGTGCTCACCCGGAGGCTGGAGGAGTACCTGGCGGCCCTGTTCGACCGGTACGGCTGACTCAGCGCACCGCCCCCGGGTCGCCGGCGATCGCGCTCGGCCCGGCCCCGCCGGAGGCGTCGGCGCGCCGCCCCGCTCCCCCGCTGCCGACGGGCCGGGGCTCCGCGAGGGTGCCGCAGACGGCTCCGCCGCCCTCGCGGGCGTACGGGTCGGTGGCGGGCGGGCGGCCGGCGGGGGCGTTCTCGCCGGCGAGGAGGGGGCGGAGGTGGGCGGCGGTGGGGGTTCCGCACGCCAGGGGGCCGGCCTCGGTGCGGGAGTTGAGGAGTTCGAGCTGGTGGGACCGGAGGGTGTCGCGGTCGAAGCTGAGGCGCAGAGCGCGGCGGACCACCATCAGCGAGGGATCGGCCTCCGGGTCGGCGGCGGGCCGGACCGCGTAGACGAAGGTGTGGTCGGTGGTGATCTCCAGGGTGCCGGGGCCGGTCTCGGCGTAGTCCAGGACGCCCTGGACGCGGATGTCGGGGACGGCGAGCACGGCGTGGGCGGGGTCGAGGCGGACCAGCCAGCCGGTGGCGGCGTGCAGGCCGTCGGCGGCGGGGCGGCGAAGGGCGGCGTCGAACTGGTCGGCCTGGGCCGGGTCGACCAGGAGGCGGACGGCGCGCTCCTCCCGCCCTGCGAGGACCTCCGGGGAGAGCGAGGAGTGGACCAGGTACTCCTTGGCGGTACTGAGGGCGGCGATGACCTGCCCCTCGTCGAAGTGCGGGGTGGCGTGCGCGCCCGGCAGGTTGATCCCGGCGGCCCCGGTGGCGTACTGGGCGGCGGGGGTGGCGTCGAAGGGCCGGTCCGGGTCGGCGGGGCGGACCGCCTTCGCGGGGGCGAGCGGGACGAGGCTCATCCGGGCCGGGCGGGGCGGCGGGGCGGACTGGGTCTGGCCGGGCGGGCTGATGCCGAGGTAGACGGCGACGAGGAAGGCGACGGTGAGCAGGGCGGCCAGCACCAGCACCTGCCGGGTGAGGCGGGGGCCGGTGCGCTCGGCGGCGGCGAGGGGCGGGCGGTCGCGGACGGCGGGGGCGTGCTCGGCCGCGCCGCGTTCGCTGGCCGAGTACTCCTGGATCGAGGCGGCGCGGACGAAGGAGTCGTCGAAGACGTACCCGTAGTCGTCGTCACTGCCGGACGGGCCGTCCCCGGGGTTGTCGGGGGGTCCGTCGGGCGGCTGCCCCGGCCTGTTCATATCTTCAGGTTGGGTCGTGCGGGCCGCCGGTAAACGCCCCCGTTGGGGCGCGCGTCGGCTCGGCCGCCCGCGTCACGGGTCCAGAGGTGCCGCCGAGGCGGCCGGACGGGTGAACCCGGCATCCGCGGTGGGGTCGGCGCCGGTGGTGGCGGGCGGCGGGGTGGAGCGGTCGCCGGAGGCGGCGGAGCCCCGGTAGACGGCGCTGAAGGCGAGCGCGATCATGCCGATGCCCATCAGCAGGGCGAGGAGCCAGGCGATGGGCCGGTGCCAGCTGACCCGGGTGGGGTGCAGCGCGGCGTCGTCGGCCTCGCTCGGGTCGTAGTCCTCGTTCACCGCCGGGTCGGGGCCGAAGGGCTGGGCGGCCTCGTAGTAGGCGTCACGGGTCCTGGTGCGGGCGCGGCGCGCCTCGGCCTCCGCCCGGGCGTGGGCGGCGGCGACCAGCCGCTCCACGGCGGTGGCTTCGTGGAACTCGGCGGCCCTGATGAAGTCCTCGTCGAAGACCACGGAGGCGAACGCGTCGTCCGCGCCTCCGCGGTCGTGGTCGTCGTCGGGCTGTCGGCCGTCCGGAAACGGCGAGCCCCCCACGTCCTCCGGCACGGGACCAGAGTAGACCTGGGGGGCGTTTTTGGGCAGACCGTGGGGCAAGTCAGGGCATCAGCGGATGTGCCCGTCCCCGGTGAGGATGTACTTGGTGCTGGTCAGCTCGGGAAGGCCCATCGGGCCCCGGGCGTGCAGCTTCTGCGTGGAGATGCCGATCTCGGCGCCGAAGCCGAACGCGCCGCCGTCGGTGAAGCGGGTGGAGGCGTTCACGGCGACGGTGGTCGAATCCACCCTCTGGGTGAACCGGCGGGCCGCCGCCTGCGAGGTCGTGACGATCGCCTCGGTGTGCCCGGAGCTCCAGCGGCGGATGTGGGCGACGGCGTCGTCGAGGCTGTCGACCACGGCGGCGGCCAGGTCGTACGAGAGGTACTCGGTGGCCCAGTCCTCGTCGGTGGCCTCGACCACAGTGGCCTTGGAGTCCCCGGCGAGCTCCCGGACCCGCGCGTCGCCGTGCACGGTGACCTGCGCCTCGGCGAGGGCGTCGAGGGCGCGGGGCAGGAAGGCGGCGGCGATGTCCCGGTGGACCAGGACGGTCTCGGCGCTGTTGCAGACGCTGGGGCGCTGGGCCTTGGAGTTGACCAGGACGTCGACGGCGGTGTCCAGGTCGGCCTCGGCGTCGACGTAGACGTGGCAGTTGCCGGTGCCGGTCTCGATGACCGGGACGGTGGACTCCTCGACGGTGCGGCGGATCAGGGCGGCGCCGCCGCGCGGGATCAGCACGTCGACCAGGCCGCGGGCGCGCATCAGCTCGCGGACCGAGTCGTGGGTGTCGCCGGGGACCAGCTGCACGGCGTCGGCGGGCAGCCCGGCGGCGGCCACGGCGTCGCGCAGGACGGCGACGAGGGCGGTGTTGGACTCCTTGGCGGAGGAGGAGCCGCGCAGCAGGACGGCGTTGCCGGACTTGAGGCAGAGGGCGGCGGCGTCGACGGTGACGTTGGGACGGGCCTCGTAGATGATGCCGACCACGCCGAGCGGGACGCGGACCTGGCGCAGGTCGATGCCGTTCGGCAGGGTCGAGCCGCGGACCACCTCGCCGACCGGGTCGGGCAGGGTGACGATGTGGCGCACGTCGGCCGCGATGGCGCGGACCCTCTCGGTGGTGAGGGTGAGGCGGTCCACGACGGAGGCGGCGGTCCCGGCCTCCTCGGCGCGCCGGACGTCGCCCGCGTTGGCGGCGACGATCTCCTCGCTCCGCGCCTGAAGGGCGTCGGCGACGGCGCGCAGGGCGTCGTCCTTGACCGCGCGCGGCAGCGCGGCGAGGTCGGCGGCGGCTTCCTGGGCGCGGCGCCCCGCGAGGGTGACGGGGCTGGTGGCGTCATACGTCGTCATGGCCGCGAGCCTACGTCGCCGTGTGCCCCGTCCCGGAGCGCGTTTCAGGATGCGAGAGGCGTCCTGGACGGCGGGCGGGGCCGGGGTTCAGTAAGGGTGGACGCCGATCGGCCTGGCCGGGGGCGGGCCGTACCCCTCGGCGATGCGCTGGTGGTAGGTCTCCCGGTCGATGACCTCCAGGCCGACGATCTCCCAGGGCGGGAGCCCGGCGGTCTGCCGGTGCTCGCCCCACAGCCGCAGGGCGACGGCGGCGGCGTCGTGGAGGTCGCGGGCCTCCTCCCAGTACCGGATCTCGGCGTGGTCCTCGGCGTAGCGGCTGGTCAGCAGGAAGGGGTGGTCGTGGGCGAGCTGTTCGAGCCCGGCCCGTACCTCGGCCAGCGGGGTGGTCTGTCCGGCGGCGCTGAGGGTGACGTGCCAGAGCCGGGGGCGTGGCCTGCCGTCCTGCTCGTCGGCGCCGGGCACGGCGCGGTCGCCGGGCCGGACGCTGCTGAGCGCGCGCTGGTCCCCGGTCCCCCGGCGGGTCGGGGAGGTGCTGTTCGCGCGGGACCCCGGCCCCGGGCGCCCTCGTCTCACGGCGGCCTCCTGCCACATCGACGTCCCGACCGACTCTTCGCTCCGGGGCGGTGTCGGCCCGCCGCGAAGTCTGTCCGCTTCAAAGTGGAACAGGCGCGGTGGTCCCGTGTGGCGGTTTTGCGGAACCTCCCCGCGCGCGGGCACGCGTTTCGGCCGCCCCCGTCCTCCGTACGGCCGAGCGCGTGAGCCGTGCGGGCCGGCGCGCCCCAGGGGCGTCCTAGAGAAGAACCAGGTCGTCGCGGTGGACGATCTCGCGTTCGTAGGCGGGTCCCAGTTCCCGGGCGAGGTCGCGGGTGGACCGGCCGAGCAGACGGGGGATCTCGGTGGCGTCGAAGTTGACGAGGCCGCGGGCGACGGCGCGGCCGGTGGCGTCGCGCAGCTCGACCGGGTCGCCGGCGGTGAACTCCCCCTCGACCGCCTCGACCCCGGCGGGCAGCAGCGAGGTGCGCCGCTCGACGACGGCGCGGACGGCTCCGTCGTCGAGGGTGAGGGCGCCCTTGGGGGTGGAGGCGTGCTGGAGCCAGAGGAGGCGGCCCGCGGAGCGGCGGCCGCGCTGGTGGAAGTGGGTGCCGGTGGGGTGTCCGGCGAGGGCGTCGGCGGCCTGGCTGGCCGAGGTGAGGACGACGTCGATGCCGGCGTTGGCGGCGATCTGGGCCGCCTCGACCTTGGTGACCATGCCGCCGGTGCCGACCCCGGCCTTGCCCGCGCTGCCGATCTCGACACCTTCGAGGTCCTCGGGGCCGTGCACGTCCTGGATGCGGGAGCTGGTGGGGCGGGCCGGGTCGCCGTCGTAGAGGCCGTCCACGTCGGAGAGGAGGACCAGCAGGTCGGCGCGGACCAGGTGGGCGACGAGGGCGGCGAGCCGGTCGTTGTCGCCGAAGCGGATCTCGTCGGTGGCGACGGTGTCGTTCTCGTTGACGACGGGGAGCGCGCCGAGGGTGAGCAGCTGGTCGAGGGTGCGGTAGGCGTTGCGGTAGTGGGCGCGGCGGCTGGTGTCGTCGCCGGTGAGCAGCACCTGGCCGACGCGGACGCCGTACCGCGCGAAGGAGGCGGTGTAGCGGGCGACGAGCAGGCCCTGGCCGACGCTGGCGGCGGCCTGCTGGCGGGCGAGGTCGCGGGGGCGGCGCGGGAAGCCGAGCGGGGCGAGGCCGGCGGCGATGGCGCCGGAGGAGACGAGGACGATCTCGCGGGTGCCGCCGGACCGGGCCTTCGCGAGGACGTCGACCAGGGCGTCGACGCGGTCGGCGTCGAGTCCTCCTGACGCGGTGGTCAGCGAGGAGGAGCCGACCTTCACCACGATCCTGCGGGCCTGAGCCACACCTTGCCTTGCCGCTGCCACGCGCTTTCCCCAATGGTCTTGACCTGCCCGGTACCCGGACGGTGCGCAATCTACGCGAGAGCCCCGCCGGGCCGCCTCCGCGTTCCGAGGGGCGGGACCGCGCGGACCGGCCCGCGGAACCGCTCCCAGGGCGCCGGGGCGGCACCTCCGGTTGTGATCTTCATCAAACCTCCACAGATACGTTCCGTGACCGGCGGGCGGCACCTGCCCGCCCGCGCATCGCCACCCGCCCTTCACCGCACCCCAGGTCATACGGTGACCGGAGCCACAGGCGGAAGCCTCAAAATGCCCACAAAACGCCCCAAGGCGACGACTCACACCAACTTCTTCACAGACGACGGAGCGTGACCACGCCACGTCGTGCACACGATCTGGTCACGAGACCCACAACAAACAGTCAGCTTTCTCTCACATCGTCTTCACGTATAACGCACAGGTATGCCGCACGCGGGCCGTAGCGTGGTCTGATCCGAGCCCATTACCGAGGACTCACCCTCGCCGTTGACCAGCAAGCCCAGGCCACGCCGACATCCCCCACTCCCGCCGTCGCGTGCCGGACCTGACTGGAGAGAGTGCACCTTGTCTACGATCCCCCCTGCCGCCCCGCGCGCGGCTGCCGCTCTGCGGAAGTCGGCCCGGCTGCTGCCGCCCGCCGTGCTGGCCGGCGCCTTCGTCGCCCAGGTCGTCGGAGCCCTGCTCCCCAACACCCTGCTGCTGGCCGTCGCCACCGCGGTCGGCCTGGCCACCGACGCCGCTCTGCACCGCTGGCAGCGCCGCACGGTGACCCTGCTGGCGAAGGCCCACGCCGATGTCACCGTCCGCCAGCTGCTGCGTGACCTGCTCCTGGTCGTCGGCCTGCTGCGGATAGAGCAGCAGAGCCAGGAGTCGGTCTTCCTGCCCGTGGTGATCGGCCTGCTGGTCCTCTACGCCCTGCACTTCACCGTCCAGGCGGTGTCGGTCAAGGTCCGCCGGAGCCGCACGCTGCCGTTCGTCACCCGCAACATCGACGCCTCGGCCCTGCGTCTCAGCTCCGCCCCGCCGAGCCTGCTGACCCGTCGCGCGGGCCACCGGCTGCTCGCCTTCGGCGCGCCCGCGACGCTCGGCCTGCTGGTGACCGCCATCGTCGACGACGGCCTGCCCTCCGCCGTCGGCGTGGCCGTCTCGGTGACGCTGATGGCCGTCGGCCTGGTGCGGCTGGCACTGCACCTGCTGCCCTCGCGCCGCCCGGTCTCCGAGGCGGAGGCGCTGGCGTGGCTGGACGCCTGGCTCGCGGAGTACCGGCCCACCGTCGGCATGTACTTCTCCGGCGGCACCACCTCGGCGTACCAGGCCAACATGTGGCTGGAACCGCTGGCCGCGCTGGACGGGCGGCCGGTGATCGTGCTGCGTGAGCGCTTCATGGTGCAGAAGATCGCCGCCACCGACATCCCGGTGATCTGCCTGCCCAAGGTGGCCACCCTGATGCGGCTGGAGCACTCCACCCTGCGCATGATGATCCACCCGGCCAACTCCGGGAAGACCTCGCAGATCCTGCGCGTGCCCACCATCAAGCACGCCTTCGTCAACCACGGCGAGAGCGACAAGCTCTCCTCCTGCAATCCCTACGCCAAGGCGTACGACGAGGTCTGGGTGGCGGGCCCGGCCGCGCGCGAGAGGTACGCCCTCGCCGACGTCGGCATCGACGACCGGGACGTCGTGGAGGTGGGCCGCCCCCAGCTCGACCCGGTCCTGCCCTACGCGGGCCCGCCCACCGGCACGTACACGACCGTGCTGTACGCCCCCACCTGGGAGGGCTGGGACGGCAACCCGGGCAACACCTCGGTGGTCCTGGCCGGCGAGAACATCGTCCGCGCGCTGCTGGCCGACCCCGGTGTCCGGCTCCTCTACAAGCCGCACCCGATGACCGGCTCGGTCGACCCGCGCGCCGGCGCCGCCAACGAGCGCATCCAGGCCATGATCCGCGAGGCCAACCGGCGCCGCCCGGCCACCTCCGGGCCCACGGTCGACGCCGCCGAACTGGCCCGCCGCACCGCCGAACTGGAGCGGGCCACCAGCTCCTCCTTCCGCGCCGCCGCCGACGACGTGGAGCGGATGCTCGCGCAGGGCGAGCCGGACTCCGGCCGGGCGGCCGAGGTCGAGCGGGCCACCGCCGCCTGGGACGCCGCGTACTGGGGCTCCTTCGACGAGGCCCAGCACCAGATCATCACCGCCGCCCGCCCCGGCATCTTCTCCTGCTTCAACCAGGCCGACGTCCTCATCAGCGACGTCTCCTCGGTCGTCTCCGACTGGCTCGCCAGCGAGAAGCCGTACGCCGTGGCCAACACCAGCGGGATGACCGAGGACGAGTTCCGCGCCGCCTTCACCACGGTGCGCGCGGCCACCATCCTCGCCCCGGCCGGCGACGGCGTCCCGGGTCTGCTCGCCGCGGTGCGCGACCCTGGCCAGGACACCCTGGTGAAGGACCGCGCCGAGCTGAAGCTGCATCTGCTCGGCCCCTCCGACCCGCCGTCGGTCAGCCGGCTCCGGGACGCGGCGCGGGCGCTGGAGCAGAAGACGCTGCTCCGCGGCACGGCCCGCCCGGAGGCCCCCGCCTCCGGCATCCCCACCCAGCGCGACCACCTGGCAGCCGCCGACACGGCCGCCCCGGCGGAGGCGGCACCCTCGCCGTCCTGAGCGAAAAGCGGTACAGCACACCCCCGGAGGGGCCCGGTGAGAACCGGGCCCCTCCGGGCTTTTTCCGGCCACTTTCCCGCCGTCCGGGGACCACTTCGGCCCCGGCTGGGCGACGCGGCCGCATTTGCGAGCGCGCGGCGGCTCCGCTCACACTGACGTCCCCACGGACGGCGCACCCGGCGCCGGGCCCGCGACAACAGAACGGAGGGAGCCCCCGTGCCCCCCACCTCCCTCGGCACGGCCCCCGGCGCCACCACCCCGGCCGACGGCACCGCCCCCGCGGCCAAGCCCCCGGCCGCCGCTCGCGACCCCTTCTTCGACAACGCGAAGTTCCTCGCGATCGTCCTCGTCGTGGTCGGCCACTCCTGGGAGGCGCTGCGCGACGACAACCGCGTCCTGGCCGCCGGCTACCTCCTGCTCTACGCCTTCCACATGCCGGCCTTCACCCTCATATCCGGCTACTTCTCGCGGAGTTTCCGCCACGAGCCGCGCCAGCTCAAGCGCCTGGTCGGCAGCGTCCTGGTGCCGTACGCGGTCTTCGAGATCGCCCTCAACGTCTTCCGGGCCTGGGCGGACGGCGAGGAGCTGAAGATCAGCCTGCTGCACCCCTGGTACCTGACCTGGTTCCTGATGGCGCTGTTCATCTGGCGGCTGACCGCGCCGCTCTGGCAGCAGGTCCGCCACCCGTTCCTGCTCTCCACCGCCATCGCCGCGCTCGCCTCGATCGACCCCTGGATCGGCCCGGACCTCGGTCTCCAGCGGGTGCTCCAGTTCCTGCCGTTCTTCGTCCTCGGCCTGAGGATGCGCCCCGAGCACTTCACGCGGCTGCGGGACCGCCGGGTGCGGATCGCCGCCGTCCCCGTCCTCGCGGGCGGCGCGCTGGTCGCGTACTGGGCCGTGCTGCGGATGAACCCGGACTGGTTCTACCGCCGTGACGCCGCCCAGGACCTCAACGCCCCCTGGTGGGCCGGGGTTTCGATGACGGTCGGGATGCTCGTCTGCTCGCTGGTGCTCAGCTTCGCCTTCCTCGCCCTGGTGCCCAGCCGCCGCACCTGGTTCACCGCGCTCGGCGCCGGCACCCTCTACGCGTACCTCCTGCACGGCTTCCTGGCGAAGGGCGCGCACTTCTGGGGCTGGTACGACAACGACTTCTCGGGCACCGTCCTCGGCGCGGTCACCATCAGCGCGCTGGCGGCCGTCCTCGCGGTCGTCCTCACCACGGCACCGGTCCGCCGGGTCTTCCGCTGCGTGATGGAACCGAAACTCGACTGGCTCTTCCACGACCCCGCGCGCCCCTCGGACGCCCCCAATACCCCAAGCGGTGGGGGGTCGTCCACTTCCCCCGGCCGACGGGACGGTGAACAATCGGCACTATGACTTATGTCACGCGGGGCCAAACGCAACCTGAGCGGAAGCCAATAGTCCATTCAGGACAAAGAGCCGCATAAATCGGCGACGGTGATCCGTAGTGGTCTCAGGGCGTCAACTCGGCGCCCACGCAGGCGATCACGGCTGGGCTAGTCTTTCGGCGGCCTCCTCCACTGAGAGACGCCGGTCCCGATGCCCCTGCGCCGTCCGCCGCAGCCGCACGGCCTCCGGCATGACCACGGCCGCAGGCCTTGTCTGGACCCACCCCACGGGAAGATTGCTGACTCCATGGAAATACCTCCGCTCTCCGAAGTGCGTCGCCTGACCGAGAAGAAGCGCGACGCCTGGTGGACGGTGCTGCTGGTCGACCCGGTCGCCACCCCGCTGGTCCGCTGGACGGCCAAGTACGCCCGCTGGGTGACGCCCAACCAGATCACCTGGGCGGCCCTCTTCCTCGGACTCGGCGCGGCGGCCTGCTTCGCGCAGGCCGACTGGATGTGGCTGATCATCGGCGCGGTCCTGTACCACGTCAGCTTCATCCTCGACTGCATGGACGGCAAGCTCGCCCGGCTCACCGGCCGTGGCTCGGAGTTCGGCGGCTGGCTCGACTACGTCTTCGACCGCATCCGCGTGCTGGCCTGCGCCGTCGCCCTGATGGGCGGCCAGTACTCGCGCACCGGCGACGTCGTCTACGTGTGGCTCGCCCTGGTCGTGGTCTTCCTCGACATGCTGCGCTACATCGACGCGCTCCAGATCTTCAAGGTGCGCCACAGCATGCGCAAGAAGATCAAGGCCCGCGCCCGCGCCGCCCGCCGCAGCATGGAGAACCAGCACCCCGACAGCGTCGAGCAGGAGCAGCGCGACGAGCTGCACTTCATGGAGGACCTGCTCCGCGACAACCCCGCGGCCGACATCGACAACACCCACGACGAGCTGGCCGAGCAGGTCACCACCGGCCAGGTCTCCGCCACCGCGGACGAGCAGGAGAACGCCGACGGCACCGCCGCCCCGGCCCGCGAGAAGGTCGTCGTCGACCTCCACCAGGAGTTCAAGAGCCGCTTCCCCTGGTACGGCAAGTTCCGCAGCCTGCTGCTGCGCCACCGCATCCGCGCCCACCTCATCAGCGGCATCGAGTTCCAGATGGGCGTCTTCATCGTCGGCCCGCTCTTCGGCGCCGTCCTGCCCGTCACCATCGGCAGCGGTGTCCTGCTGATGGTCTTCGAGCTGGCCATCATCTACAAGCTGCTGCTCTCCACCCGGGACTTCGAGCGCACCCTCGCCAAGTACCCGGTGCCCGAGCCGGTGGCCGCCCCCGCCGAGGCGACCGTCCCGGCCCAGGCCGAGGCCCCCGCCGCCGAGCAGAACCAGAAGCAGGGCGACGACGCCCGCATCTGACCCGCCACCGCGCGGTACGTACGCCGAAGGGGCGGACCCCAGCTGGGGTCCGCCCCTTCGGCGTACTGCTGTCCGGGCTCAGCCACCCGCGAACGGGTGGAAGCCCTCGTACTCGTCCTGCGCCTCGTCGCGCGCGGCCTGCTTGTCGCGGCGGCGCTGGGCGGCGGGACGCTCGCCCTCCAGGCGGTGGTCCTCACCGCGGCGGCCGAGCATCTCGGCGCCGGCCAGCATGGTCGGCTCCCAGTCGAAGACCACGGCGTTGTCCTCGGGGCCGATGGCGACGCCGTCGCCCGCGCGGGCACCGGCCTTCATCAGCTCCTCCTCGACACCGAGGCGGTTGAGGCGGTCGGCGAGGTAGCCCACCGCCTCGTCGTTGTTGAAGTCGGTCTGCCGCACCCAGCGCTCCGGCTTCTCGCCCCGCACCCGGTACAGCGACTCCTCCTCGCGGGTCACCGTGAACCCGGAGTCGTCGACGGCCTTCGGGCGGATGACGACCCGGGTCGCCTCCTCCTTCGGGCGGGCCGCGCGGGCCTCGCCGACCAGCTCCGCCAGCGCGAAGGAGAGCTCCTTGAGCCCCTTGTGGGCGACGGCGGAGACCTCGAAGACGCGGTAGCCGCGTGCCTCCAGGTCCGGGCGGACCATCTCGGCGAGGTCCTGGCCGTCGGTCACGTCGATCTTGTTGAGGACGACGATGCGCGGACGGTCGTCCAGGCCGCCGTAGCTCTTCAGCTCCTCCTCGATCACATCGAGGTCGGAGACCGGGTCGCGGTCCGACTCCAGCGTCGCCGTGTCCAGCACGTGCACCAGCACCGAGCACCGCTCGACGTGCCGCAGGAACTCCAGGCCGAGCCCCTTGCCCTGGCTGGCGCCGGGGATGAGGCCGGGCACGTCCGCCACCGTGTAGACGGTCGAGCCGGCGGTGACCACGCCGAGGTTCGGGACCAGCGTGGTGAACGGGTAGTCGGCGATCTTCGGGCGGGCCGCGGAGAGCACCGAGATCAGCGAGGACTTGCCGGCGCTCGGGTAGCCGACCAGCGCCACGTCGGCGACGGTCTTCAGCTCCAGCACCACGTCGCCGGCGTCACCGGGCTCGCCGAGCAGCGCGAAGCCGGGCGCCTTGCGGCGGGCCGAGGCCAGCGCGGCGTTGCCGAGGCCGCCGCGGCCGCCACTGGCGGCGACGTAGGTGGTGCCCTCACCGATCAGGTCGGCGAGGACCTCGCCGTTCCGGTCGAGGACGACGGTGCCGTCCGGCACCGGCAGGACCAGGTCCTGGCCGTCCTTGCCGGAGCGGTTGCCGCCCTCACCGGGCTTGCCGTTGGTCGCCTTGCGGTGCGGGCTGTAGTGGTACTCGAGCAGGGTGGTCACGGACTGGTCGACGACGAGGACGACGTCCCCGCCCCGGCCGCCGTTGCCGCCGTCCGGGCCGCCGAGCGGCTTGAACTTCTCACGGTGGACGGAGGCACAGCCGTGGCCTCCGTTACCCGCGGCGACATGCAGTTCGACGCGGTCCACGAAGGTGGTCATGGAAGGTGCCTCCGATACGCACAGGGGAAAAACAGGGGTACTGATGGTGCTGCTGGTGCTGCTGGTGCTGCGGAGCACGGCGAAAAGCCGCCCTCCTCTTCAATTGTCCACAACAAGCGAAGGGCGGACCCCCTTCCCGTTCGGGGAAGTGAGGTCCGCCCTCGCGAAAAACCGCTGTCAGCTGCCTGGGAAGAAGATCAGGCGGCCGGAACGATGTTCACGACCTTGCGGCCGCGGTGGGTACCGAACTCCACCGCGCCGGCGTTCAGCGCGAACAGCGTGTCGTCCTTGCCACGGCCGACGCCCGCGCCGGGGTGGAAGTGGGTGCCGCGCTGGCGGACCAGGATCTCACCGGCGTTGACGACCTGACCGCCGAAGCGCTTCACGCCGAGCCGCTGAGCATTGGAATCGCGACCGTTCCGAGTGGACGATGCGCCCTTCTTGTGTGCCATGTCTCCTCAGTCCCTTACTTCGCAGCCGTGGGGATGCCGGTGACCTTGACCGCCGTGTACTGCTGGCGGTGGCCCTGGCGACGGCGGTAACCGGTCTTGTTCTTGTAGCGAAGGATGTCGATCTTCGCACCCTTGTGGTGGTCGACGACCTCGGCCTGGACCTTGATGCCGTCCAGCACCCACGGGTCGCTGGTGACCGACTCGCCGTCCACGAGCAGCAGGGTCGAGAGCTCGACCGTGTCGCCGACCTTGGCGGTGGAAATCTTGTCAACCTCAACGATGTCACCGACAGCAACCTTGTGCTGGCGGCCACCGCTGCGCACGATGGCGTACACGCGGATCTCACTCTCTGTCACTCAGAAAACGGACCTCTGAAGCCAGCCGCCCACACGGGCCCGCGAGGGGCCCGGGAAATCCTGGGAGGGACGAGCGGCCTCTCCCTGACAGGCGCTGCGAGCGCCGCATCGCGGGAGGAAGGTGCTCAGAGGGTGGCGCACAAACGCCGAGGGTAAAGGCTACGGGACCGCTGTCCCGAGGGTCAAACCGGGTCCCACCGGCTCACCTGGCGAGCGCGGGCCGGCCGGAACGATCCCGGCCGGCCCGCGCGGCCACGCTGCTCAGTCCTCGTCGGACTGGGCGGTGGCGGCCGTCTTCTTGGCCGCCGCCTTCTTGGTCGTGGCCTTCTTCGCCGGAGCCTTCTTGGCCGTGGCGGCCTTCTTCGCCGGGGCCTTCTTGGCGGCCGTCTTACGGGCCGTCGTCTTCTTGGCGGGCGCCTCGGACGCCGCCTCGTCCGAGGCCGCCTCCTTCGGAGCCGCCTCCTCGGCCGCCGCCGACTTGGCCGTGGCCTTCTTCGCCGTCGTCTTCTTGGTGGCGGCCTTCTTCGTGGTGGCCTTCTTCGTCGTCTTGCGGGCCGCCGTCTTCTTGGCGGGCGCCGCCTCGGCCTCCTCCCCCGCGGGGGTCTCGGCCGGGGCCTCGGCGGGGGCCGCCTCGGGTACGGGCTCCGGACGGTCGGCGGCGACGACCACCACGGCCGCCTCGGCCGACGCGGTCGGCGCCGACGCCTTGCGGACGGCGCGCCGGCGCGGCCGGGCCGGGGCCGCGGTGGCGGGAGCGGGCTCCGGCTGCGGCTCGGCCTCGGGCTCCGGGGCCACCGGGGAGGCCTCGGGCACCTCGGCGACCGGGGCGGGGGCCTCGGCGACCGGCTCACTCACCGGCTCGGCCGCGGCCGGCGCACCGGCGGGCGCGGAGGCCCGGCGGACGGCACGGCGACGGCCACGCTTGGGCGCCTCGTCCTCCTTCGGCACCTCGGCGGCCGGGGCCTCGGCGACGGGCGCCTCGACGACCGGCTCCGGCGCGGCGGCCGGCTCCTCGGCGACGGGCACGGTCTGCTCCGGCTCGGTGGCCGGGGCCTGCTCGCGGCCCGGCTCCTGGGAGCGGCGCGGCGTACCGGCGGGCGCGGAGGCCCGGCGGGTGGCGCGGCGGCGGTTGCGGCGGCCCGAGCCGGCGGCGGCCTCGGCCTCGGCGGCGCTGCTGTACAGCTCCTCGTCCGGGACGAACTCCGGCGCCGGCAGGGCGGCGGGCTCGGCCGTCTCGGCGGCGACCTCGGCCTCGGTCTCGACCTCGAAGCTCTCCGGCTCCGTCTCGTGGTCGTGGCCGTGGTCGTGCGTGTGGACGGTGTCCTCCTGGCCGCCCTTGCCGCGCTTCTTGCGCTTGCCGCCGCCACCGTTGCCGGCGGCCGGCTGGTCGAGGTGGACGATGACACCCCGGCCGTTGCAGTGGACGCAGGTCTCCGAGAACGACTCCAGCAGCCCCTGGCCGACCCGCTTACGGGTCATCTGGACCAGGCCCAGCGAGGTCACCTCGGCCACCTGGTGCTTGGTCCGGTCCCGGCCCAGGCACTCCAGCAGGCGGCGCAGGACCAGGTCGCGGTTGGACTCCAGGACCATGTCGATGAAGTCGATGACGACGATCCCGCCGAGGTCGCGCAGCCGCAGCTGGCGCACGATCTCCTCGGCCGCCTCCAGGTTGTTCCTGGTGACGGTCTCCTCGAGGTTGCCGCCCTGGCCGGTGAACTTGCCGGTGTTGACGTCGACGACGATCATCGCCTCGGTCTTGTCGATCACCAGCGAACCGCCCGAGGGCAGCCACACCTTGCGGTCCAGCGCCTTGGCGAGCCCCTCGTCGATCCGGTACGTCGCGAAGACGTCCGTCTCCGAGGTCCACCGCTGGAGCCGGTCGACCAGGTCGGGGGCGACCTTGCTGACGTAGCCGTGGACGGTCTTCCACGCCTCGTCGCCGCTGACGATGACCTTGGAGAAGTCCTCGTTGAAGATGTCGCGGACGACCCGGACCGTCATGTCGGGCTCGCCGTAGAGCAGGCTCGGCGAGCTGGCGTTGCTCGCGTTCGCCTTCTTCTGGATCTCCTGCCACTGGCCGTGCAGCCGCTCCACGTCGCGGCGCAGCTCCTCCTCGCTCGCCCCCTCGGCGGCGGTGCGCACGATGACGCCCGCGTCCTCGGGGACGATCTTCTTGAGGATGCTCTTGAGGCGGGCCCGCTCGGTGTCGGGCAGCTTGCGGCTGATGCCCGTCATCGACCCCTCGGGGACGTAGACGAGGTACCGGCCGGGCAGCGAGACCTGGCTGGTCAGGCGGGCGCCCTTGTGACCGATCGGGTCCTTGGTGACCTGCACCAGGACCGACTGGCCGGACTTGAGCGCCGACTCGATGCGGCGCGGGCCGTGGGCCATGCCGAGCGCGGCGAAGTTGACCTCACCGGCGTACAGCACGGCGTTGCGGCCCTTGCCGATGTCGATGAAGGCGGCCTCCATCGACGGCAGGACGTTCTGGACCTTGCCCAGGTAGACGTTGCCGACGTAGGAGGTGGCCTGCTCCTTGTTGACGTAGTGCTCGACGAGGACGTCGTCCTCCAGCACCCCGATCTGGGTGCGCTCGCCGCTCTGGCGGACGACCATCACCCGCTCGACGGCCTCGCGGCGCGCCAGGAACTCCGCCTCGGTGATGATCGGCACCCGGCGGCGGCCCTGCTCGCGGCCCTCCCGGCGGCGCTGCTTCTTCGCCTCCAGGCGGGTCGAGCCCTTGATGGACTGGACCTCGTCGGGGCCGGTACCCGGCTCGTCCTTCTTCCGCTCGCGCGGCTCGCGGACCTTGACGACGGTGCGCTCCGGGTCGTCCCCGGACGTGGCCTGCTCCGGCTCGCCCCCGCCGTCCCCGGCACGGCGACGACGCCGCCGGCGACGACGGCTGCTGCTGGAACCCGAGCCGTTGTCGGCGTCCTCGTCCCGGTACTCGTCGCGGCCCTCGTCCTCGGCCTGGTCGTCCTTCTCGTCCTCGGCGGCGCTGTCCTCGTCACCGGTCCGCGCGTCGGCGCCCTGCTCCTGCTGCTCGTCCTGCTCCTGCTCGTGGTCGGCGTCGCCCGGCTCACCGCGACGGCGGCGGCGGCCACCCCGGCGGCGACGGCGCGAGGGACGCTCGCCGTTCTCGTACTCCTCGTCGTCCCGGGCACCGTGCTGCTCGTCCTCGGCCTCGGTCTCGGCGGCCTCGGGCTCGGGGGCCCGCTCGGCCGGCTTCTCCCGCACCGGCGCGGCCTCCTGCGCCGGGGCGTCCTCACCGCGGCGGCGACGACGCTTGCGCGGCGCCTGCTCCTCGGCCTCCGGCTCGGGCGCGGCGGTGTCGGCGGCGGCCGAGGAGGCGGCCTCGGCGGCGGCGCGCTCCGGCGTCTGGAACATGGGCTCGGAGAAGACCGGCGCCTGGAAGACGGCGACCGCCGGACGGCGGCGCGAACCCCGCCCGCCCGACTCCTTCTCCTGGCGCTCCTCGCGGTCGCCCTTCGGCTGGTCGGGCTCGCTGAACAGCCCGCCCTTGCGGACCGGCTTGCGGCGGGCGCGGCGCGGCGCGGACTCCTCGGCGGTGTCGCCGCTGCTCGCTTCGGTGCTGCTGTCCTCGGCCACGGTGGGCTCCTCCGGCGTGCCTTCGGCCTCGGCAGCCACGGGGCTGGAGACGGGTGCGGAAACGCGACGAGTGGCACGACGGCGCGTACGGGTGGGGGCGGCCTCCTCGGCCGGCGCGGCGGACTCCGCCTCGGCGGCGGCGGGCTCCTCGGCCGCCTCCTCCTCGACGGGCGCGGGCGCGGCGGCCTCGGCGGGCCGGGTGGCGCGGCGGCGCTTACGGGCCGGAGCGGCGCTCTCCTCGACGGGGGCGGCCTCCTCGACGGGGGCGGCCTGCTCGGCCTGCTCCACGACCTCGGAGGTCCCGGGGGCACCGGCGGGCGCGGAGGCCCGGCGGGCGGCGCGACGGCGCGGGCGGGCGGGGGCGGCCTCCTCGGCCGGCTCCTCCGCCGGGGCCGCGACCTCGGCGGGCTGCGGTTCCGCCGGGCTCTCCACGGTGGTCTCCGCCTCGGCGGCGGGGGTTCCGGCGGGCGCGGTGGCCCGCCGGGTGGCACGGCGGCGGGGCCGCGCGGGGGCGGCCTCGACCGTCTCGGCCGGGGTCTCGGCGGCCGGCGGCTCGGCCGTCTTGGCCGTCTCAGCCGGCTCGGCGGCGGGCGCGTCCGGCGTACCGGCGGGTGCCCCGGCCGGTGCGGAGGCACGGCGGGTGGCGCGGCGGCGCGGGCGGGCCGGAGCGGCCTCGGCCGGCTCCTCCGCCTGAGCGGCGGCGGGCTGCGGTTCCGCCGGGCTCTCCACGGTGGTCTCCGCCTCGGCGGTGGGGGTTCCGGCGGGCGCGGTGGCCCGCCGGGAGGCGCGGCGGCGCGGGCGCGCGGCCGGCTCGTCGCCGGACGGCACCGCGGCGGCGGGCGCCTCGGTCTCAGCCGGTACCGGAGCCGGTATGGCCACGGCCTCGGTCCCGGCCTCGCTCCCGGCCGCCACGGGCGGTCCGGCGGGCCGGGAGGCGGCCCGCCGTCGCCGGCGCGGCGGCAGGGTGTCGCTGGGGCTGTCGTTGTCCACGTCCACGCCTTCGGCGGGATCGTTCGATCCGAGCATGCGGGGGTATCTCCCGTCACGCTCCCGGGCGCCGCGTCGAATCCGGTGGCGGTCGCCTTCGCGCGAAAGGTGCGCGGGACCGTCCTCCGGGGCGCGGGCGCCGCACGGGAGCTTCTCTGTCCTGTTCTCGCCGGTTCCGTACGCGTCTCGCGGGCGGCCTGGCGAAAGTCTTCTGGTCGGTGCGCTGCCCGACCCAGGTGGCTCCCGGATTCGAGGGCGGCGCTGCGGCGAGCGTCCCTACGCGGGACCCACCGCTGTGGTGGCCTGCGCGGCGGCGTGCGGGGCGCCCTCGGAGGGGGCGGCCTCGACTGCCTCGCGGTCGGGCGCGAGCGGATCGGTCACCGTGCCGGTCTCGTCGTCGAAAGGCCCCTGCGCCAGCCTGGTCACCGCAGCGGGGACCGGCGGCGCCAGGTCGGCCACTACTCGGAGACCGGACAGGACGTCGTCGGGTCGCACGGCGGGTGTCTCGTGCCGCACAACCAGCCGCAGTATCGCACAGGGCCGCGCCGACGGCCTATCATCCGGCTCGACCGAGGCATCGGCGACCTCCAGCGCGACCACGGCGGCGCGGGCGTCGAAGGTCCGCATGCCGTTCTTGGTGCGCCGCTGGACCTCGACCGTCTCCGCCGCCTCGAAGGCGGCGACGGCGGCGCGGGCCGCCTCGGGCTCGACCTGGTCGAGCCGCAGCTCCCAGACGGAGGCCTGGAGCCGGTCGGCGAGACCGGAGGTACGCGCCTCGACGGCGTCGGTGATGTCGAGCCCGTCGGGCATCGAGGCGTCCAGCAGTTCCCGCAACGTGGCGGGGTCGCGGGGCGCGGAGAGCCCGATCTCCAGGTACTCCGCCTCGCTGCCCGTACCGGTGGGCGCGGCGTTGGCGTAACTCACCTTCGGGTGGGGCGTGAAACCCGCCGAGTAGGCCATCGGCACCTCGGCGCGGCGCAGGGCCCGCTCGAAGGCGCGCTGGAAGTCTCGGTGGCTGGTGAACCGCAGGCGGCCGCGCTTGGTGTAGCGCAGACGAATCCGCTGCACCGTCGGCGCGGGCGGAGGCCCTACGGGCTGTCGCTTACCCAGTGTCGTTCAGTCCCTCGTGAGTGCGGTCGTACCACTACCTAGGGTACGCGCCACGCCGCCGGGAGGTTCCCGGGCCCGGCGCCTTCCCACGGCGGCAGGGGCAAGCGGGCGGTCCGCTCCGGCAGAGTGGCGTCGTCGGGAGCGCCGGACCGCCCGCTCACCCCCATGCTCGGCCCCGTCCCCGGCCCCCGCTCCCCCGGTTACGGCGTACGGCGCAACGCCCCTTCCGCCAGCCGCTTCGCCAGCCCCGCCGCCGCCAGCGCCCAGACCGCCACGGCCACCCAGAGCAGCACCCGCCCGAGGGGTTCGAGCCAGCCGGAGGTGGTGGGCCCGACCTCCCCGGCGGCGGTCAGCGCGGCCACCGCCGTCATCCCGAGCGGGAAGACGGTGGCCCACCGCCTGGGGTCGTACCCCGGCCGCGGCCAGCGCAGCTCGGCCACGGCGATCACCGCGTACCAGGCGAGGGCGGCCAGCAGCAGCACGAAGGTGACCGCCAGCAGCCAGGGCCGCAGCGGCTCGGCCCACCGCGGCGGCGCCCCGCTCGCCGCCGTCAGTTTGCCCGCGGCCAGCGCCGAGATGGCCAGCGCCCCGCACGCCACCCAGTGGTCCCCCGCCCCCTCCTTGAGCTGGTGGAAGTCGAAGTGCAGCAGCACCAGCACGTACAGCCCGAACCCCACGACCAGCAGCACCACCGCGACCGGCAACGGCCAGGTCACCCCTGTGGCGGCGGCCAGCGTCGCCCCCAGCACCCCGAGCGACTGCGTCGCGACACAGGTCAGATACGCCGAACCGGGCACCCGCCGCCCCAGCCGCCGCACCACCTGCGGCAACAACCCCAGCCAGCTCACCGCCGCCACCCCCAGCAACACCCACCCGACCCCCGTCCACCCCAGCAACACCGACCGCGTCCCCACCACAGCCGTCCCCGCCACCCCGGTCAACGAGGCCGCCGTGCGCGACTCCGCCCACCACTGCTCCCGCTCCCCGAAGAAGTGCCCCAGAAAAACCCCCACCAGCACCACCCACCCGACAGCCGCCACCCCGAGCAGCACACGGGACAACACCTCGGCCCCGACCAGATGACAACCGACGGAGACGATCCCGGTGGCCATCACGGCGGCACCGGCTACGGGGCCGATCGCCATGAGGGGCCGCTTACGCCTGGCGGCCGTCGCTGCGGGAGATGCCATGAAGCCACCTTCAGGCTGGCGCGAACCACCTGCCACTCGGCCGCGTCCTCCTGAAAGGTCCCAAGGCAGTCCGAAGTCCGCATATTCTCTTATTTCATGAAAGAAGCCACTCCCAGCCGCTTATGGTCGGCCGCCGACCTTGAACTTCTGGACGCACTGAAGAAGACCGGGGAAGCACTGCAGGCTGGCGCTCCTCGTGCACTGCTCTCCGTCCGCCTCTCCGTGCTGAGCAGCAACACCACCTCTCCGGTGCGGCAGGAACTCGATCTGCGGGTGCTGGCGAGGGAGCGCGGGTACCGCGTGGTGGGGGTGGCCTCGGATCTCCACGTCTCGGCCACCAAAGTCCCGCCGTGGAGAAGGAAAGAGCTGGGCGAGTGGCTGAACAACCGGGTCCCCGAGTTCGACGTCCTGCTCTTCTGGCAGCTCGACCGGCTGATCCGGTCCAGCGCAGACCTCTCAGTCATGATCGACTGGTGCGACCGGCACGGGAAGAACCTCGTCTCGCGGAACGACCCCATCGACCTAGGCACCGAGTCCGGCCGGGAGCTGGTCCGGCTGATGGGCAGCGTGGCCGAGATCGAGGGCGCTCGCGGTTCCGTCCGTACCGCCTCGCTCTGGCGCTACTCCCGTTCCCAGAAAAGCTGGCTCGTCGGAAAGCCTGCGTACGGCTTCACCGTCGTCGCGGAGGACGGCCGGTCGAGACTGGCCGTTCATCCGGAGGCCGCCAAGGCTCTGCACTGGGCCAGGCGGATGGCGCTGCGAGGCGTCTCTGCTCGGCGGATGGCCGTCTGCCTCAGACGCGCCGGCCTGATGTCCGACGGCCTGACCACCGCCACCCTGCTCCGGCGCCTACGCAATCCCGCCCTGCTGGGGCACCGCGTGGAGGAGGACAAGACCGGTGGAGGGCGCCGGTCCAGGTCGGTGCTGGACGCCTCGGGAGAGCCGATACGTGTGGCACCCGCGATCTTCACCGACGAGGAGTTCGCCGGGCTCCAGGAGGCACTCGACCGCAGAGCGAAGCGGCAGCCACCCCGCCACCGGGGCGGGACCACCCAGTTCGCGGGAGTGCTCGTCTGCGCCGACTGCTCGGGCAACATGACGGTGCAGACGACGAGGAACAAGGGGCGCGTCTACACGTACCTGCGCTGCTCAAGGTGCAGGAACGGGGGGATGGGCGCGCCGGACCCCGAGTCGGTGTACCAGCGGTTGGCCGAGGAGGCCATGAAGGCGCTCGGGGAGCTGCCCGTGCAGTGGCGGAGGTACGTTCCGGCAACCGGTGAGGACCAGGAATCCCGGTCCAGGTGGGAGGTGGCCGACCAGGGAAGGAGCCACCGTCAGGTCTGGGAGGAGGGCGGCCGGCAGGCGATGGCCGGAGACCTGCTGCGTGCGGGCGTCACCTGCGCGGTGCGGCGGACGCGGGCTCCCGGCACACGGGCTCCGTCCGTGGAGCTGGAACTCAGAGTCCCCGCCGACGCCCCCGCGCGGCTGGTCGTACGCGTCGAGGAGTTCCCGTCCGCGCCGTGACGAAAGAGCGGGCCCTGCGGTCGGCACCGACGACCGCAGGGCCCGTTTCCTACTTGTTGACCACCGTCAACGGCAGCAGCTTCTTGCCCGTCGGCCCGATCTGGATGTCGAGGTCGAGCTGCGGACACACCCCGCAGTCGAAGCAAGGCGTCCAGCGGCAGTCCTCGACCTCGGTCTCGTCGAGGGCGTCCTGCCAGTCCTCCCAGAGCCATTCCTTGTCGAGGCCGGAGTCGAGGTGGTCCCAGGGGAGGACTTCCTCGTAGGTGCGCTCGCGGGTGGTGTACCAGTCGACGTCGACGCCCTGTGCGGGGAGGGTCTTCTCGGCGCAGGCCATCCAGCGGTCGTAGCTGAAGTACTCGCGCCAGCCGTCGAAGCGGCCGCCGTCCTCGTAGACGGCGCGGATGACCGAGCCGATGCGGCGGTCGCCGCGGGAGAGGAGGCCCTCGACGATGCCGGGCTTGCCGTCGTGGTAGCGGAAGCCGATGGAGCGGCCGTACTTCTTGTCGCCGCGGATCTTGTCGCGGAGCTTCTCCAGGCGGGCGTCGGTCTGCTCGGCGGAGAGCTGCGGGGCCCACTGGAAGGGGGTGTGCGGCTTGGGGACGAAACCGCCGATGGAGACGGTGCAGCGGATGTCCTGGGAGCCGGAGACCTGGCGGCCCTTGGCGATGACGTTGGTCGCCATGTCGGCGATCTGGAGGACGTCCTCGTCGGTCTCGGTGGGCAGGCCGCACATGAAGTACAGCTTCACCTGGCGCCAGCCGTTGCCGTAGGCGGTGGCGACGGTGCGGATCAGGTCCTCCTCGGAGACCATCTTGTTGATGACCTTCCGCATCCGCTCGGAGCCGCCCTCGGGGGCGAAGGTGAGGCCGGAGCGGCGGCCGTTGCGGGTCAGCTCGTTGGCGAGGTCGACGTTGAAGGCGTCGACGCGGGTCGAGGGGAGGGACAGGCCGATCTTGTCCTCCTCGTACCGGTCGGCGAGGCCCTTGGCGACGTCGCCGATCTCGCTGTGGTCCGCGGAGGAGAGGGAGAGCAGGCCGACCTCCTCGAAGCCGGTGGCCTTGAGCCCCTTGTCGACCATCTCGCCGATGCCGGTGATGGAGCGCTCGCGGACCGGGCGGGTGATCATGCCGGCCTGGCAGAAGCGGCAGCCGCGGGTGCAGCCGCGGAAGATCTCCACCGACATCCGCTCGTGGACGGTCTCGGCGAGCGGGACCAGCGGCTGCTTGGGGTAGGGCCACTCGTCGAGGTCCATGACGGTGTGCTTGGAGACGCGCCACGGGACGCCGGAGCGGTTGGGCACGACGCGGGCGATGCGGCCGTCGGGCAGGTACTCGACGTCGTAGAAGGCGGGGACGTAGACGCCGCCGGTGCGGGCGAGGCGGAAGAGGACCTCCTCGCGGCCGCCGGGGCGGCCCTCGGCCTTCCAGGCCCGGATGATGTCGGTGATCTCCAGGACGGCCTGCTCGCCGTCGCCGACGACGGCGCAGTCGATGAACTCGGCGATCGGCTCCGGGTTGAAGGCCGCGTGGCCGCCGGCGAGGACGATCGGGTCGTCGACGGTGCGGTCGGCGGCGTTCAGCGGGATGCCCGCGAGGTCGAGCGCGGTGAGCATGTTGGTGTAGCCCAGCTCGGTGGAGAAGCTGAGGCCGAAGACGTCGAAGGCGCCGACGGGCCGGTGGCTGTCCACGGTGAACTGCGGTACGCGGTGCTCGCGCATCAGCTCTTCGAGGTCGGGCCAGACGCTGTAGGTGCGCTCGGCGAGGACGCCCTCGCGCTCGTTGAGCACCTCGTAGAGGATCATGACGCCCTGGTTGGGCAGCCCGACCTCGTACGCGTCGGGGTACATCAGGGCCCAGCGGACGTCGCAGGACTCCCACGGCTTGACGGTGGAGTTCAGCTCACCGCCGACGTACTGGATGGGCTTCTGTACGTGCGGGAGCAGCGCTTCGAGCTGGGGGAAGACCGACTCCGCAGTCGACTGGTCAGTCATCGGGAACCTTCGTGAGCGGGCAGGGCTGATCCTCAAGCGTAGCGTGGTACGGACCGGCCCTTGACACCGTCGGCCGCCCGGCTACGGAGGGCCCTCGTCGCGGACCGCCGCCCACACCCCGGGCAGTTCGCGTTCGGCCGCCTCGGCGCGGGCCTGCTCCCTGCCGTACAGCAGCCCCCAGGTGAAGGCGGACTCCCCCGCTCCGTGCGCCTCGACGGCGAGCTGCCGCAGGGCCTCGCGGGCGACGACGCTGTCCTGGTGGACGCCGAGGAGCTGCTGGACGGCCTTGACGTGCTTGCGGTAGCGCTTGGCCGGCTTGCCGAGGGCGGGGCGGGCGGCCTCGGCGGCGTAACGGGCGCGCTTGGCGGCCTTGCGGGCCTGGTGGAGGGCGTGGTCGCGGCCGGGGCCCGGCGGCAGGGCGAGGGCGTGGTCGAGTCGGGTGGCCAGGCGGCGGTGGTCGCGGGCGAGGCCGGCGGGGAGCACCTTGCGGGCGGGCCGGTGGGCGGCGGGGCGCAGCGGTGGGTCGGTGGCGAGGCGGGCCAGGGTGGTGAGCAGGGCGAGGTGGCGCGGGCTGTCGAGGGCGGCGCGTACGCGGTCGCGGGCCTCGGTGGCGCGGGGGGTGGAGTGGAGCCGGAGCCGGGCGGGGGCGGGGCCGAGGACCAGGGTGGCGTCGGTGGTGTCGAGGAGGTGGGCGAGGCGGGCGGTGAGGACCTCGTTGTCGCGGGCGGGGGCGAGTTCCCCGGCGAGCCACTTCAGTTCCTCGCCGACCGGATCGGTGACGGCCCGGTCGAGGACCTTGCGGTACGTCTTGAAGGCGCTGCGCAGGCGGCGGGTGGCGACGCGGAGCTGGTGGACGGAGTCGGGCAGGTCGCGGCGGACGTCGGTGTCGAGGGCGACGAGGGCGCCGTGCCACCGGGCGAGGTGGGCGAGGACCTCGGCGCCGGCGGTGCCGGGGGCGGGAGCCGGGTCGGGGGCGGGCCAGGTCTCGGGCGGCGGGCCGGTGTCGGTGAGGGCGCGGGCGAACTTGGAGCGGTCCCGCGAGCGGTGGATGCCGGCGGCGGTGAGGCGTTCCTCGATCCGGTCGAGGAGGGAGGCGGGGGCGCCTTCGGCGAGTTCGATCTCGATCTCGCGCCAGGTGGTGGTGGCTCCGGCGAGGCCGCCGGGGGCGCCGTCGAGGCGTTCGGCGTGGACGGTGTCGGTGGCGGCCTCGGCCAGGAGGGTGCCGTCGGTTCCGTGGAGGGTGTGGCGGCGTCGGGTGGTGCGCAGCCGCAGGACGGGGCCGACGGGCGCGTCCCGGGTGCGGGAGCGGAGCAGGCGGGCGAGGTCGGCGGGGAGGGTGTCGGCGAGCGGGGCGTGGAGTTCGTCGCGGGCGTCGCCGTCGGTGGGGACGGGGAGTTTGAGGTGCCAGCCGGCGTCGTGGCCGCCGGTGCGGCGGCGCAGGGTGGTGCGGGTGGCGGCGAGGCGGCCGTCGTCGGTGTCGTAGTAGGTGGCGTCGAGTTCCTCGATGCCCCGGCCGGTGACGCGGTCGACGCCCTCGGTGCGGGCCAGTGCGTCGAGGAGGGCGCCGGAGGCGGCGGCGTCCGGGCCGTCGGTCTCCTCGGCTGTGGCGGGGGCTTCGTACTTCCGCTCGGTCTCGCGCGTGACAGAGGCCATGGTCCGACATTAACGGCGATACGGGCGCCGGGGCAGTCCCTGTGCGGGTACTGCCCCGGCGCCCGTACCGGTGGCGGGTCGCGTCAGCTGGCGGAGAGAGGGCGTTGCAGCTTGATCGACTGGAGGAGCCCTATGGCGATCCAGGCCGCGAACATGGCGGTACCGCCGTAACTGACGAAGGGCAGCGGCAGACCCGCGACGGGCATGATGCCGAGCGTCATGCCGATGTTCTCGAAGGACTGGAAGGCGAACCAGGCGATGATGCCGCCGGCCACGATGGTGCCGTACAGCTCGGTGGTGGCGCGGGCGATGCGGCAGGCGCGCCAGAGGACGACGCCGAGCAGGGCGATGATGAGGCCGGCGCCGAGGAAGCCGAGTTCCTCACCGGCGACGGTGAAGACGAAGTCGGTCTGCTGCTCGGGGACGAACTGGCCGGTGGTCTGGGTGCCCTGGAAGAGGCCGGTGCCGGTGAGCCCGCCGGAGCCGATGGCGATACGGGCCTGGTTGGTGTTGTAGCCGACGCCGGCGGGGTCGAGCTGGGGGTTGGCGAAGGCGGCGAACCGGTTGATCTGGTACTCGTCCAGGACGCCGAGCTGCCAGACCAGGATCGCCCCGGTGGCCCCCGCGCCGATGAGGCCGAGAATCCAGCGGTTGGAGGCGCCGGAGGTGAGCAGCACGCCGAGCACGATCATCACCATGACCATCACGGAGCCGAGGTCCGGCATCAGCATGACGATGAGCATCGGCACGGTGGCGAGGGCCAGGGCGAGCAGGACGGTGCGGTGGTCGGGATGTTCCCGGTCGCCGGCGTCGACGCGGGCGGCCAGCAGCATCGCCATGCCGAGGATGATGGTGATCTTGACGAACTCGGAGGGCTGGAGGCTGAAACCGCCGATGACCAGCCAGGCGTGGGCGCCGTTGATGGTGGCGCCCAGCGGGGTGAGGACCAGCAGGATCAGCAGCACCGAGATGCCGTAGAGGACCGGGACCGCGGTCCTGAGGGTGCGGTGGCCCAGCCAGATGGTGCCCGCCATCAGCGCGATGCCGATGCCGGTGTTGAGCAGGTGGCGGACGAGGAAGAAGTACGGGTCGCCCTGGTTGAGCCCCATGCGGTTGCGGGTGGCGGAGTAGACGAGGACGACGCCGACCAGGGAGAGGGCGAGCGCGCTCAGCAGCATCGGCCAGTCGAGCCGGCGCACCACGGAGTCGCGGGCGAACGCCTTGGTCCAGGGGGTGCGTTCGGGCCCGTAGCCGGGGACGGAGAAGCCGGCCATCAGTCGCGCCTCCAGAGAAGGGGGCCTCCGCCGGCGGTGGCGAGGTCCTGGGTGTCGGCGGGCGGGGAGGGCTTCACGGGCAGGTAGGGCTTGACGGTCGGGGCGTGGATCGAGCCGTCGGGCTCGACCTTGGGCAGCGCCGACTGGGGCTTGGGCAGCAACGCCTTCTTGACGTCCTGCTCGCCGTCCTCGGTGAGCCCGTACATCGCCTCGTAGATCTTGCGGACCGCGGGGCCGGAGGCGCCGGAGCCGGTGCCGCCCTGGGAGATCGTCATGACGATGGTGTAGTCGGGGGTGTAGCTGGCGAACCAGGAGGTCGTCTGCTTGCCGTAGACCTCGGCGGTGCCGGTCTTGGCGTGCATCGGGATCTTGTCCTGCGGCCAGCCGCCGAAGCGCCAGGCGGCGGAGCCGGTGGTCGCGACGCCCGCGAGTGCCTGCTCTATCTGCTTCCTGGTCTTCTGGTTCATCGGCAGCTTGCCGTGGGCCTTGGGCTCGATCTCGGTGGTCTTCTTGCCGTCGGCGCTGATGACGGCCTTGCCGACGGTCGGGTCGTAGAGGGTGCCGCCGTTGGCGATGGCCGCGTAGATGGTGGCCATCTGGATGGGGGTGACGAGGGTGTCGCCCTGGCCGATGGAGTAGTTGACCGAGTCACCGGCGCGCATCCGCATGCCTTCGAGGCAGTTCTCGTAGGCGATCTGCTCGGCGTACTCGCCGCCCTTCTTGCCGGTCTTGCACCAGCCGTCCTTGTTGGCCTCCCAGTAGTCCTTCTTCCACTGGCGGTCGGGGACGCGGCCGGTGACCTCGTTGGGGAGGTCGATGCCGGTCTCCTTGCCGAGGCCGAACTGGTGGGCGGTCTTGTAGAACCAGTCCTTGGGCTTCTTGGGGTTGTTGCCGCCGTCCTTCTTCCACTGCTCGTGGGCGAGGTGGTAGAAGACGGTGTCGCAGGAGACCTCCAGGGCGCGGCCGAGGTTGATGGAGCCGTATCCCTGGGACTCGAAGTTCTTGAAGACCTGCCCGCCGATCGAGTACGAGCTGGGGCAGGGGTAGTTGCCGTTGAAGTCGTACCCGGCGTTGACCGCGGCGGTGGAGGAGATCACCTTGAAGATCGAGCCGGGTGCTGCCTGGCCCTGGATGGCCCGGTTGAGCAGCGGGTAGTTCGACTTCTTGCTGGTGAACTTGGCGTAGTCCTTGCCGGAGATGCCGCCGACCCAGGAGTTGGGGTCGTAGTCGGGCAGCGAGGCCATGGCGACGACGCGGCCGGTCTTGTTCTCCATGACGACGGCGGCGCCCGCGTCGGCCTCGTAGAGCCGGTTGGTGTTGCGGTCCATCTCCTTGCGGGCGGCCTTCATCGCCTCGTTCAGCTCGTACTCGGTGACCGCCTGGACGCGGGAGTCGATGCTGGTGACGACGTTGGCGCCGGCCTCGGCGGGGTCGGACTCGGCCTCGCCGATGACGCGGCCGAGGTTGTCGACCTCGTAGCGGGTGACGCCGGCCTTGCCGCGCAGCTCCTTGTCGTAGGTGCGCTCCAGGCCCGAGCGGCCGACCTGGTCGGAGCGGAGGTAGGGCGAGTCGGTGTTCTCGGCCTTCTTGATCTCCTCGTCGGTGACCGGGGAGAGGTAGCCGAGGACCTGGGAGGTCCGGGACTTGCCGGGGGCCGGGTAGCGGCGGACGGCCGTCGGCTCGGCGGTGATGCCGGGGAACTCCTCGGTCCGCTCGCGGATCTGGAGGGCCTGCTTGGCGGTGGCCTCGTCGGTGATGGGGATGGGCTGGTACGGGGAGCCGTTCCAGCAGGGCTGCGGGGTCTCGGCGTCGCAGAGGCGGACCTTCTCGGCGACCTCCTCCGCCGTCATGCCGAGGACGCCGGCGAGCCGGGCGAGGACGGCCTTCCCGTCGTCCTTCATCTTCATCAGCTCGGTGCGCGAGGCGGAGACGACGAGGCGGGTCTCGTTGTCGGCGATGGGCACGCCGCGGGCGTCGAGGATGGCGCCGCGCACGGCGGGCTTGACGACCTGCTGGACGTGGTTGCCGGAGGCCTTGGCGGCGTACTCGTCGCCCTGGCGGATCTGGAGGTACCAGAGCCGCCCGCCGAGGGTCAGCAGCAGGGAGACGACGAGGACCTGGATGACGATGAGCCGGATCTGCACCCGGGGGGTGCGGCCGGTCTCGGGGATGTTGCTCACGGGCGGGGCCTCCTCGCGCGAGGTGCGGCGGGAGTCGCGGTCACAGGCGCTTGACCCCCTTGATGCGTCCGGCCCGGGCGACCCGGGACTTCATGGCTCTGGCCCGCAGGCCGCGCTGGCGGCCGATGGCGAGCCCCTTGGCGCCGCCGGAGGTGAGCCAGCCGGCGGCGACGTCGCCCCCGCCTCCGGAGGCGTCGGCGACCGGGTCGTGCTCGCCGCGCCGGGCCAGCGCCATGATCCACGGCACGGTGAACGGGGCGAGCAGCAGGTCGTACAGGGAGGCGGTGAAGAGGAGCCCGCCGAGGCCGACGTCGCGGGCGGCGGTGTCACCGACGAGGGCGCCGACGCCCGCGTAGAGCAGGGTGGAGCCGATGGCGGCGCCGACCACGACGACCAGCGGGCCGGTGGCGGAGCGGAGCTTGCCGCCTTCGGGCTTGGCGAGTCCGGCGAGGTAGCCCACGATGCAGAGGACCAGGGCGTACCGGCCCACCGCGTGGTCGGCCGGCGGTGCGAGGTCGGCGAGGAGTCCGGCGCCGAAGCCCACCAGGCTGCCGCCGGTGGGCCCGTAGACCATGGCCAGGGCGAGGACGGTGAGCAGCAGCAGGTCGGGGACGGCGCCGGGCAGCTGGAGCCGGGCGAGGATGCTGACCTGGACGACGAGGGCGACGACGATCAGCGAGGCGGAGAGCAGAATCCGGTTGAGGCGCATGGCAGCAGCTCTACTCCTGGTCGGTTCCGGGCTCGGGCTGCCCCGCCACGGGGGCGCCGGCCTCTTCGGCCTCGCCCTCGGGGTTCTCGCCGGGCGGAGGGGCGGTGACCGTCACGGTCGGGGTGGGGACCGGCTTCGACTTGGGCGGCAGCACGGTGTCGCGGGGGTCCTCGCGCGGGGCCTGGACGACGATGCCGACGATGTCGAGCTTGGTGAAGCCGACGTACGGCTTGAGGTGGACGGTACGGGTCAGGTCGCCGCCGAGCGGGTCGACGCGGACCACCTCGCCGATGGGGACGCCGGGCACGAAGGGCCGGTCGGCGTGGGAGCCGAAGGTGACCATGCGGTCGCCCTTCTTCACCTTGGACTTGCCGTTGAGCAGCTGGACGGCGAGCGGGCGGTCGCCCTGGCCGGTGGCGAAGCCGAGTTCGTCGGAGCCCTCCATGCGGGTGCCGACGGTGAAGTCGGGGTCGCTGGCGAGCAGGACAGTGGCGGTGTGCGGGCCGACGGTGGTGATGCGGCCGACGAGGCCGTCGCCGTTGATGACGGTCATGTCGCGGGCGACGCCGTCCTTGCTGCCCGCGTCGATGGTGATGGTCCAGGAGAAGCCCTGGGCGGGGCCGATGGCGACCACCTCGGCGCCGCGGATGCCGTACTGCCCGGCGCCGGCCTTCTTCAGCATGGCGTCGAGCTGGCGGACGCGGCTCTGGTTGCGCGCGTCGCTGCCGAGGCGCGTCTTGAGTGCGGCGTTCTCGCGCTCCAGGGCGGCGATGCGGTCGTGGCGGCTGCCGGAGTCGCGGACGGCTCCGATGGCGTTGCCGATCGGGTCGACCGCGCCGGCGACGCCGCTCTCCACCGGTCCGAGGACGGTGGCCGCGGCCTTGCGGGCGCCGTCGATCGGCGAGTCCTCGCCGCCGCGGATGTCCACCGTGATCAGTGCGAACGCGATGACGATCAGCAGCACCAGGAGCAGCCGGCTCTCTCGTGTGTCCCTCACGTGCGGCGGCCGTGCCTTCCTCGTCGGAATGGGTTCGGGCTTCGGGTCGTGCAAGGGGCGGCGGGCCGGGCCCGGGGAGAGGGCCGGCGCCGGCGGCCGAGTCACCGGGCGGGCCGCGGGGGCCCGCCCGGGAGGATCAGCGGCGCGGAGAGGCGTCCAGGACCTGCTGGAGGGCCTCGAACTCCTCGACGCACTTGCCAGAGCCGAGCGCGACGGAGTCGAGCGGGTCCTCGGCGATGTGGATCGGCATGCCCGTCTCGCGGCGGAGCCGCTCGTCCAGGCCGCGGAGCAGGGCGCCGCCGCCGGTGAGGACGATGCCCCGGTCCATGACGTCGCCGGAGAGCTCGGGCGGGCACTTGTCGAGGGTGGTCTTGACCGCGTCGACGATGGCGTTGACGGGCTCCTCGATCGCCTTGCGGACCTCGGCGGCCGAGATCACGACGGTCTTGGGGAGCCCGCTGACCAGGTCGCGGCCGCGGATCTCGGTGTGCTCGTCGGTGTCCAGGTCGTAGGCGGAGCCGATGGTGAGCTTGATCTGCTCCGCGGTCCGCTCGCCGAGGAGGAGGCTGTACTCCTTCTTGACGTGCTGGATGATCGCGTTGTCCAGCTCGTCGCCGGCCACCCGGATGGACTGGGCGGTGACGATGCCGCCGAGCGAGATGACGGCGACCTCGGTGGTGCCGCCGCCGATGTCCACGACCATGTTGCCGGTGGCCTCGTGGACGGGCAGGCCGGAGCCGATGGCGGCGGCCATGGGCTCCTCGATGATGTGCACCTGGCGGGCGCCGGCCTGCGTGGACGCCTCGATGACGGCGCGGCGTTCGACCCCGGTGATGCCGGAGGGGACGCAGACGACGACCCGGGGGCGGGCGAGGTAGCGCCGCTTGTGGATCTTGAGGATGAAGTAGCGGAGCATCCGCTCGGTGATCTCGAAGTCGGCGATGACGCCGTCCTTCAGTGGCCGCACGGCGACGATGTTGCCGGGCGTGCGGCCGATCATCTTCTTGGCTTCGGCACCTACCGCGAGGATGCCGCCGGTGTTGGTGTTGATGGCGACGACGGACGGTTCGTTGAGAACGATCCCCCGGCCCCTGACGTACACCAGCGTGTTGGCGGTCCCGAGGTCGACAGCCATGTCACGGCCGATGAACGACATTGTGTTCCCCATCAGGATTCGTCTGGCCTTCCCAAAGTGGAGCGTTGACGGCTTTTCAGGATGGCGAGGGTGGGTGCTGTGGCGTGAAGGCTTCCATCGTAGTCTCGCCCGCACGGGCACGGCGCAAGGGTCTTCGCCATTGTCAGCAGATGACGGGCCGCCTCGCCCTGGGAGACGTGCCGTCCGGGCCATGGGTTCCCCCGAACAGCCCGCATATGCGAAAGGCGGCCGACTCCTGCCGGCCGCCGCGCGTCGGCACGTCGTCGTGCTGACCCGACGTCACCGGCCGGGGCGGACCCCGGCGCGCCGCGCGGCCGTCCGCACAGTCTGGTGCGGACGGGCCCGCTGCGCAATCCACGAAACGGAATGTCTTACTCCCCGGTCACGGGGTCACGGGCTCAGACGCGCCCGGGGAAGAAAAGCTTGACCTCGCGCTCGGCCGACTCGGGCGAGTCGGAGGCGTGGATGAGGTTCTCGCGGACGATGGTGCCGAAGTCGCCGCGGATGGAGCCGGGGGCGGCGGCGATCGGGTCGGTCGGGCCGGCCAGCTGGCGGACGCCCTCGACGACACGCTCGCCCTCGACGATCAGGGCGACGACCGGGCCGGACTGCATGAAGCCCATCAGCGGCTCGTAGAAGGGCTTGCCCTGGTGCTCGCCGTAGTGCTGCTCCAGCGTCCCGGCGTCCAGCGTGCGCAGCTCCAGCGCGGTGATCTCCCAGTTCGCCTTGCGCTCGATGCGGCCGATGATCTCGCCGATCAGGCCACGGCGGTGGGCATCGGGCTTGAGCAGGACGAGGGTGCGCTCGGTCATGGACGGCTCCTTGGGCGGCCGGGGGTGTGCGGTTGGGCCGAGATTACCGGGTGTGACCGGCGGGGCCGCAGCCGGACCCCCAACGGTGCGCTCCCCCGCCCGGCCCGTCCCCTTTTAGGCCGCCTCGGGCCCGGCGGCCGCCTGCTCCGCCCAGCGCGCCTTGGCCTCGTCGATCTTCCGGCCGAAGTGGATCGAGGCCCACCACAGCCCGGCGAAGCACGCCCCCAGCACGAACATCACCGGCACGAAGAATCCGCTGAGGACCAGCGCGCCCTGGAGCGCCCAGCCCAGCCAGACGCCGGCGGGCCGGGAGAGCAGCCCGCAGAGCAGGACGCTGACGGCCATCAGGATGCCGCAGACCGTCCAGACGGTGCCCATGGCGAGGTCCGGGTCCTTCATCGCGACCAGGCCGGCGAAGCCGATGACGAAGAACTCACCGATGAGTGTCGAAGCGCAGAGCATCCGCATGGCGTCGCTCAGCCCCTTCCCAGAAGCAGCCGGGCCTCGCCGACCGTGATGACGGAGCCGGTGACGAGGACGCCACCGCCGGAGTACTCGCCCTCTTCCTCGGCGAGGGTGACCGCCGCCTCCAGGGCGTCGTCGAGCCGGGGTTCGACCTGGACGCGGTCCTCGCCGAAGACCTCGACGGCGAGCGCCGCCAGCGCGTCGGCGTCCATCGCCCGCTCGCTGGAGTTGCGGGTGACGACGACCTCGGCGAGCAGCGGCTCGAAGGCTTCGAGGAGTCCCTTGGCGTCCTTGCCGTCGCTCACCCCGACCACGCCGATCAGGCGGCTGAAGTCGAACGCCTCGGTGACGGCGGTCGCGGTGGCGCGGGCACCCGAGGGGTTGTGGGCGGCGTCCAGGACGACCGTCGGCGACTTGCGGACGATCTCCAGGCGGCCCGGCGAGGTCACCGAGGCGAACCCCTTGCGCAGGGTGTCGATGTCCAGCTCGCGGGCGTGCTCGGAGCCGACGCCGAAGAACGCCTCGACGGCGGCGAGCGCGACCGCCGCGTTGTGCGCCTGGTAGGGGCCGTGCAGCGGCAGGTAGATGTCCTCGTACTCGCCGCCGAGCCCGCGCAGGGTGACCAGCTGGCCGTCGACGGCGATCTGCCGGGAGACCACGCCGAACTCCATGCCCTCGCGGGCCACCGTCGCGTCGGCCTCCACGGCCTTCTTGAGGATGACCTGGGCGGCGTCGACCGGCTGCTGCGCCATGATCACGGTGGCGTCGGGGTTGATGATCCCGGCCTTCTCCCCGGCGATCTCGCCGGGCGTGTTGCCGAGCCTGTCGGTGTGGTCCAGGTCGATCGGGGTGATGACCGCGACCTGGCCGTCGATGACGTTGGTCGCGTCCCAGCTGCCGCCCATGCCGACCTCGACCACGGCGACGTCCACCGGCGCGTCCGCGAAGGCCGCGTAGGCCATCCCGGTGAGCACCTCGAAGAAGGAGAGCCGGTACTCGCCCTGGTTGTCGATCATCTCGACGTAGGGCTTGACGTCCTGGTAGGTCTCGACGAACCGGTCGGGGGCGATCGGCGCGCCGTCCAGGCTGATCCGCTCGGTGATCGACTGGACGTGCGGCGAGGTGTACCGCCCGGTGCGCAGCTCGAAGGCGCCGAGCAGCGCCTCGATCATGCGGGCCGTGGAGGTCTTGCCGTTGGTCCCGGTGATGTGGATCGAGGGGTACGCGCGCTGCGGGTCGCCCAGCACGTCCACCAGCCCCTTGATACGGGTGACGGAGGGCTCCAGCTTGGTCTCGCCCCAGCGGCCGGCCAGTTCCGTCTCGACCTCGCGCAGCGCGGCGGCGGTCTCGGGGTCGGCGGGGCGGACCGGCTCGTCCTGCGGCGGAGCGGTGTGGGTGCGCAGGGTGCGGCTGCCCGCCTCGATCACGGCGAGGTCGGGGTCGCGGTCCTGTTCTGCGTCGACGATCTCCTGGAAGGCTTCGTCATCGGGTCCGGGCTGCTCGGGCTCGCCGCTGTCGTGCGGGGGGTGGTCGCTCACGCGCCCCAGTCTACGGAGAGCGTGCGGAAGCTCCCGCAGGGCCCGGGTATGTCGCGAGGAGGCCGCCACCGGGGTTCCGGTGGCGGCCTCCTCGACTCACGCGCGGTGCCGCGGGTCAGCCGGTGGGCAGTCCGGCGAGCTGCGCGGTGATGCGCTCGATGTCGGCCTCGGCCTTGGTGAGCCGGCCGCGGATCTTGTCCACGACCTTGTCCGGGGCCTTGGCGAGGAACGCCTCGTTGCCCAGCTTGGCCTCGGCGGCGGCCTTCTCCTTCTCGGCGTTCCCGAGGTCCTTGGTCAGGCGCTTGCGCTCGGCCTCGACGTCGATGGTGCCGGAGAGGTCGAGGGCGACGGTGGCGCCGGAGACCGGGAGGCTCGCGGTGGCCTGGAAGGCGTCGCCCTCCGGGGTCAGCCGGAGCAGCTGGCGGATGGCCGCCTCGTGCGGGGCGAAGGCGGTGCCCTCCAGGGCGAGGCGGGCCGGGACCTTCTGGCCGGGCTGGAGTCCCTGGTCGGAGCGGAACCGGCGAACCTCGGTGATGACCTGCTGGACCTGCTCGATCTCGGCCTCGGCGGCCTTGTCGCGGAACCCGCTGTCGGCCGGCCAGTCCGCGATGACCAGGGACTCCTGGCCGGTGAGGGTGGTCCAGAGGGTCTCGGTGACGAACGGCATGACCGGGTGGAGCAGCCGCAGCGTCGTGTCGAGGACCTCGCCGAGGACGCGCGCCGAGACCTCGGCCGGGCGCCCGCCGCCCATGAAGGTGGTCTTGGACAGCTCGACGTACCAGTCGAAGACCTCGTCCCACGCGAAGTGGAAGAGGGCGTCGGAGACCTTCGCGAACTGGTAGTCCTCGTAGTACGCGTCGACCTCCGCGACCACCGTGTTGAGGCGGGAGAGAATCCACCGGTCGGTGGCGGACTGCTCCTCGGCGGCGGGCAGTTCACCCTCGACCGTGGCGCCGTTCATCAGGGCGAAGCGGGTGGCGTTCCAGATCTTGTTGGCGAAGTTCCGCGAACCCTGGACCCAGTCCTCGCCGATCGGGACGTCGACGCCCGGGTTGGCGCCACGCGCCAGGGTGAAGCGCAGGGCGTCGGAGCCGTAGGCGTCCATCCAGTCGAGCGGGTTGACCGCGTTGCCGAAGGACTTCGACATCTTCTTGCCGAACTGGTCGCGGACCATGCCGTGCAGGGCGATGGTGTGGAACGGCGGGGTGCCGTCCATCGCGTAGAGGCCGAACATCATCATCCGGGCGACCCAGAAGAAGAGGATGTCGTAGCCGGTGACCAGGACGGAGTTCGGGTAGAACTTCGCGAGGCTGTCGGTCTGCTCGGGCCAGCCGAGGGTGGAGAAGGGCCACAGGCCCGAGGAGAACCACGTGTCGAGGACGTCGGTCTCCTGGTGCCAGCCCTCGCCGCTCGGCGGCTCCTCGTCGGGGCCGACGCAGACGATCTCCCCGTCGGGGCCGTACCAGATGGGGATGCGGTGGCCCCACCACAGCTGCCGGGAGATGCACCAGTCGCGCAGGTCGTCGACCCAGTCGAAGTAGCGCTTCTCCATCTCCTGCGGGTGGATCTTGACCTGGCCGTCGCGGACCGCGTCACCGGCGGCCTGGGCGAGCGGGCCGACCTTGACCCACCACTGCATCGACAGCCGCGGCTCGACGGTGGTCTTGCACCGCGAGCAGTGGCCGACCGAGTGGACGTAGGGGCGCTTCTCCGCGACGATCCGGCCCTCGGCGCGCAGCGCGGCGACGATCGCCGAGCGGGCCTCCAGCCGGTCCAGGCCCTCGAAGGGGCCGGGGACGGTGATGACCGCGCGCTCGTCCATGACGGTGAGCGAGGGCAGGTCGTGGCGGCGGCCGATCTCGAAGTCGTTCGGGTCGTGGGCCGGGGTGACCTTGACCGCGCCGGTGCCGAACTCCGGGTCGACGTGGGTGTCGGCGACGACCGGGATGGTCCGGTCGGTCAACGGCAGCTTGATCCGCTTGCCGACGAGGTGCTGGTACCGCTCGTCGTCCGGGTGGACGGCGACCGCGGTGTCCCCGAGCATCGTCTCGGCGCGGGTGGTGGCGACGACGAGGCTCTCCTCGCCCTCGCCGTACTTCATCGAGACCAGCTCGCCGTCGTCGTCGCTGTACTCGACCTCGATGTCGGAGATGGCCGTCAGACAGCGCGGGCACCAGTTGATGATGCGCTCGGCGCGGTAGATCAGCTCGTCCTCGTACATCTTCTTGAAGACGGTCTGGACCGCGCGGGAGAGCCCCTCGTCCATGGTGAACCGCTCACGGGACCAGGCGACGCCGTCGCCGAGGCGGCGCATCTGGCCGGAGATCTGGCCGCCCGACTCGTTCTTCCACTTCCAGACGCGCTCGATGAACGCCTCACGGCCGAGGTCGTGGCGGGACTTGCCCTCCTTGGCCAGCTCGCGCTCGACGACGTTCTGGGTGGCGATGCCGGCGTGGTCCATGCCGGGCTGCCACAGCGTCTCGTACCCCTGCATCCGCTTGCGGCGGGTGAGGGCGTCGATCAGCGTGTGCTCGAAGGCGTGGCCCAGGTGGAGCGAGCCGGTGACGTTCGGCGGCGGGATGACGATGGTGTACGGGGGCTTCTCGCTGTGCTCGTCAGCCTCGAAATAGCCCCGTTCCACCCAGCGCTCGTACAGCTTCCCCTCTACGTCGGCCGGCACGTACTGGGTCGGCAGTTCGGGGGTGGCTGCTTGCTGATGCTGAGTGTTGTCGGTCACGAGGCACAGTTTACGGGCGTCACCACCTGGTCCCGAAACCGGATTCTTCGGTAACGGAGCCGCCCCGGTTTCCCCATGACGCGGCCATGTCCGTCAGGATGAGCCCAACGCATGCACGACGGAGGGGAACCACGCCCATGAGCTACAACCAGCCCGGCCCGTACGGAGGCCAGCCCCAGCAGCCCGGCCCCTACGGCCAGCAGCCGCCCCAGGGCCCGCCCCCCGGCGGCCAGCCCGGTTACGGCTACCCCCAGCAGGGCGGGGCACCCCAGCAGCAGCCCGGGTACGGGTACCCGCAGCAGGGCCAGCAGCCCGGCCCCTACGGCCAGGTCCCGCCGCAGCAGCCCGGTCAGCCCGGCGGCCCCTACGGCCAGGTCCCCCCGCCGCCCTCGGGGGGCGGCGGGAAGAAGACCGGGCTGATCGTGGCGGCGAGCGTGGTTGCGGTGGCCGTCCTCGCGGGCGGCGCCTGGCTGCTGACCTCGGGCGGCGACGACGACAAGCCGGGCGGCGGCGGTGGGGACCAGGTCGCCTCCGGCGGCCTGAAGGACGACGGCCCGCACAAGCTGACCACCCCGGACAAGGTCCTCGGCGGCCAGTACACCCGCGGTACGCCCGACACCCCGGCCAAGGACGCCTCGACCTCGGACGCCAAGTCGCTGGCCACGGCGGGCATCACCGGCGCCAAGGGCCTCGGCACGATCTACTCGACGATCGACCTGACCACGCTCGACCCGAACGACGCCCAGACGGCGGAGAAGGTCGCGGCCGCCAAGAACGTCACGTTCTTCGGCGTCTTCGGCAAGGTCGCGGACCCGCAGGCGACGCTCGACAAGACCTTCGCGGAGTTCACCAAGAGCGCCGAGCAGAACGGCACGACGCTCTCCGGCGAGGCCGAGGCGGTCACCCCCGACGGGCTCGACGGGGCGGTCATGAAGTGCCAGGGCGCCGAGACCAAGAACCCGACCACCGGTCTCCAGCAGAAGACCAACATGTGCATGTGGGCGGATTACAGCACCATCGGCCTGGTCGAGCCGGTGCAGGGCGCCACCGGCACCACCATGGACGAGGCCGCGGAGATCGCCGCCAAGCTCCGCGCCGAGGTGCGGGTGCCGCAGTAGGACGGGGCGGGTACGGCAGTCCCCGCGCGTACACGACGGAAGGGCCCCACCGCGCCGGTGGGGCCCTTCCGCGTGCGTCTGCCGGGTGTGCCGGCGCTCAGGCCGACTTCTGCTCGCCGTTGCCCCGGCCCCGGGCGTCCCGGGGGATCAGGGTCGGGTTGACGTTGGACTGGACGACCTCGGCGGTGATGACGACGCGGGCGACGTCCTTGCGGGACGGCACCTCGTACATCACCGACATGAGGACCTCCTCCATGATGGCGCGCAGGCCGCGGGCGCCGGTCTGGCGCAGGATCGCCTGGTCGGCGATGGCCTCCAGGGCCTCGCGCTCGAAGTCCAGCTCCACACCGTCGAGTTCGAAGAGGCGCTGGTACTGCTTGACCAGCGCGTTGCGCGGCTCGATGAGGATCTGGAGGAGCGCCTCGCGGTCGAGGTTGTGGACCGAGGTGATGACCGGCAGGCGGCCGATGAACTCGGGGATCATCCCGAACTTCACCAGGTCCTCCGGCATGACCTCCTGGAACTGGTCCTTCTCCTCGATCTCCCGCTTGGAGCGGATCGTGGCGCCGAACCCGATGCCCTTGGCGCCGGCCCGGGCCTCGATGATCTTCTCCAGCCCCGAGAAGGCACCGCCCACGATGAACAGCACGTTCGTCGTGTCGATCTGGATGAACTCCTGGTGGGGGTGTTTCCGCCCGCCCTGCGGCGGCACCGAGGCGGTGGTGCCCTCCAGGATCTTCAGCAGCGCCTGCTGCACGCCCTCGCCGGAGACGTCACGGGTGATCGACGGGTTCTCGCTCTTGCGGGCGACCTTGTCGATCTCATCGATGTAGATGATCCCGGTCTCGGCCTTCTTGACGTCGTAGTCGGCGGCCTGGATGAGCTTGAGGAGGATGTTCTCGACATCCTCGCCGACGTAGCCGGCCTCGGTCAGCGCCGTGGCGTCCGCGATGGCGAACGGCACGTTGAGCATCCGGGCCAGCGTCTGCGCGAGCAGGGTCTTGCCGGAGCCGGTCGGGCCCAGCAGCAGGATGTTGGACTTGCCCAGCTCGATGGCGTCCTCACGCCCGCCGGGTGCGCCGTTCTGCCCCGCCTGCACGCGCTTGTAGTGGTTGTACACCGCGACGGAGAGCGCCTTCTTCGCGGGCTCCTGGCCCACGACGTAGCTCTCCAGGAACTCGTAGATCTCGCGCGGCTTGGGCAGTTCGTCCCAGCGCACTTCCGAGGTCTCGGCGAGCTCCTCCTCGATGATCTCGTTGCAGAGGTCGATGCACTCGTCGCAGATGTACACACCGGGGCCTGCGATGAGCTTCTTGACCTGCTTCTGACTCTTGCCGCAGAACGAGCACTTGAGCAGATCGCCGCCGTCACCGATGCGTGCCACGAGGTACTTCCCCTTCGCCTGGGAGGCGCTCGTGCGAGCCCCTCCTGGTGCCTCATATTCGACGGTACCTTGCCGGGGCCCTCGTCCGGGCCCCCCTTGGCAGGGTCCGCTGTGGGGCGAAACCCGCCAAGGGGAGACAAAGCCGCCGCCTGGTCGGGTCAGACTCCGGCGTTGAGCTTCCGGGTCGACACGATCTGGTCGATCAGACCGTAGGCGAGGGCGTCCTCGGCCGTGAGGATCTTGTCGCGCTCGATGTCGTCGCGGATCTTGTCCAGCGGCGTCGTCGAGTGCTTGGCCAGCATCTCCTCCAACTGCGAACGCATCCGGAGGATTTCGTTGGCCGCGATCTCCAGGTCGGAGACCTGACCGCGCCCCGTCTCACTGTACGGCTGGTGGATCAGGACGCGGGCGTTGGGCAGCGCCATGCGCTTGCCCGGCGAGCCGGCGGCCAGCAGCACGGCGGCGGCGGAGGCCGCCTGGCCCATGCAGACCGTCTGGATGTCGGGCTTCACGAACTGCATCGTGTCGTAGATCGCGGTCAGCGCCGTGAAGGAGCCGCCGGGGCTGTTGATGTAGATCGAGATGTCCCGGTCGGGGTCGATCGACTCCAGGCACAGCAGCTGCGCCATCACGTCGTTGGCCGACGCGTCGTCGATCTGCACGCCGAGGAAGATCACGCGCTCCTCGAAGAGCTTCGCGTACGGGTCGTACTCCCGCACGCCCTGCGAGGTGCGCTCGACGAACCGCGGAACGATGTAACGGGATTCGGCACGCGGGCCCGCGTATTCGCCGTCGGCGCCGAGTGCGCCGCTGCCGGGGAAGTTGTTCATCTGGGTGTTCACCGTCCTGGTGATGAGCAGTGGTCTGGAATCGGCCTGGGTACCGGTAAAGGTCTGATCAGGCGCCGGTGCCGCCGCCGCCGGGCACGTTGGCCGCGGAGGCGATGACCTCGTCGATCAGGCCGTACTCCTTGGCCTCGTCGGCGGAGAACCAGCGGTCGCGGTCCGAGTCCCGGGTGATCTGCTCGACGCTCTGACCGGTGTGGAACGCGGTCAGCTCGGCCATCCGCTTCTTGGTGTGCAGCAGCCGCTCCGCGTGGATCTTGATGTCCGAGGCGGAACCGGCCAGACCGGCGGAAGGCTGGTGGATCAGGATTTCGGCGTTCGGCAGGGCGAAGCGCTTGCCGGGGGTGCCGGCGCTCAGCAGGAACTGACCCATCGAGGCGGCCAGCCCCATGGCGATGGTGACCACGTCGTTCTTGATGAACTGCATGGTGTCGTAGATCGCCATGCCGGCGCTGATCGAACCGCCGGGGCTGTTGATGTAGAGGTTGATGTCCTTGTCAGGGTCGCTGGCAAGGAGCAGCAGCTGCGCGGTGATCTTGTTGGCGATGTCGTCGTCCACGGGCTGGCCGAGGAAGATGATCCGCTCACCGAGCAGCCGGTTGTAGACCTGGTCGCCGAGGCCACCACCGATGGAGGGGTCGCCGGCGGCGGAGGGCATCAGATTCGTCACGTATCCACCTGCTCGTCTTACGACGGCGCCGGGCCGTCTCACGTCTTCTGACGGGGCGCGGGGGTCCGCGCCCGCCGTTTGGGCGGCGATATGAGGGGACTCCCCAGCCCTCGTTATTCATGGACCCTAACGCGCGGGCCGTCGCGGGCCATCCCGCATTCGGAACTGTTCGCTGTGAGCGCAGGTCCGGTACCCCGGGGGCCTCTTCGGGCCCGGGAACACGAGCGCCGGACCGGCTGAGGGATCAGCCGGCCCGGCGCTCGGTGACGGCGGTACGGGGCCGTCCGCCCGAAGGTGCTTACTTGTCGCTGTCGGCCTTGGCCTCGGCGGCGTCGCCCTCGGTCTGCTCGGCGGCGGCCTCGGTGGCCTCGGCCGCCTCGTCCTCGTCGTCCGAGAGGTCGACGACCTCACCGTTGGTGTCCTTGACCGTGACGGCCTCGACGACGACGGCCAGCGCCTTGCCGCGGGCCACCTCGCCGACCAGCATCGGGACCTGGCCGCCTTCGACGACGGCCTGGGCGAACTGGTCGGGGGACATGCCGGAGGAGGCGGCGCGACGCATGAGGTGCTCGGTGAGCTCCTCCTGGTCGACGTTGAGCTTCTCCTTGTTGACCAGCTCGTCGAGGATGAACTGGGTCTTGATGCCCTTGATCGCCTGCTCGCGCGTCTCGGCGTCGAACTCCTCGGCGGTCTTGCCCTGGATCTCCAGGTACTTCGCGAGGTCGAGGCCCATCTGGCCGAGCTGGTGGTGCTCCAGGTTGTGCTTGCGGGTGTTGACCTCGTCCTCGAGCAGCTTCTCGGGGATCGGGACCTCCGCCAGCTCCAGCAGGGCGTCCAGGACGCGCTCCTGGGCCTGGGTGGCCTGGTCGTACTGCTTCATGTTCTCCAGGCGCTTGCGGCTGTCCGCGCGCACCTCCTCCAGCGTGTCGAACTCGCTGGCCAGCTGGGCGAAGTCGTCGTCCAGCTCGGGGAGTTCACGCTTGGCGACCTTGGAGACCTTGACCGTGATCTCGGCCTCCTTGCCGGCCGCCGAGCCGCCCTTCAGCTCGGAGGTGAAGGTGGCCTCGCCACCGGCCTCCAGGCCCTTCACGGCGTCGTCGATACCGTCCAGCAGCTCACCGGAGCCGATGGTGTAGGAGACGTCGGACGCGAGCCCGTCCTCCAGCACCTCTCCGTCGACCTTGGCCTCGAGGTCCAGGGTGACGACGTCGCCGTCCTCCGCGGGGCGCTCGACCGGGGCGGTGGAGGCGAAGCGCTCGCGCAGTTCCTCCACGGCCTTGTCGACGTCCTCGTCGGTGACCTCGACCGGGTCCACCTCGACCTCGATGCCGGAGTAGTCCGGGATCTCGATCTCGGGGCGGATGTCGACCTCGGCGGTGAAGGCCAGCAGCTCGCCGTCCTTCAGCTCGGTGATGTCGACCTCGGGCTGGCCGAGGACGTTCAGCTCACCCTCGTTGACCGCTTCGGTGTAGAACTTCGGGAGCGCGTCGTTGACGGCCTCCTCCAGCACGGCGCCGCGGCCGAACCGCTGGTCGATGACGCGGGCCGGGATCTTGCCCTTGCGGAAGCCCTTCACCGTGACCTGCTGGTTGATCTTCTTGTACGCCGCGTCGAGGCTGTCCTTGAGCTCCTCGAAGGGCACCTCGACAGTGAGCCGAACCCGGGTCGGGTTCAGGGTCTCCACGGCGCTCTTCACGGTTCGGTCTCCTTGATGGCTGACTTCTGGGGGTTCTGCCGGACACCGCGCACACAGGGGTGGCGGGGGCTACCGACGGATCGAGCCCGCCGCGGACACGCACAGAGGCACGCGGACACACGGGCTCGCACTTTGCATAGTAACCGTGTGGTGGAGGAGACCCCCAACGCGATCTTGCAGGTGGTCGGGGTGGCCGGATTCGAACCGACGACCTTCCGCTCCCAAAGCGGACGCGCTACCAAGCTGCGCCACACCCCGTCGGTGCGACACGTAGGGTACATGCCCCGTGGCCCGTCGGCGCCCGGAAATGCGGGGCGCGGGAGGCCCGGCGCCGGGGTGTGCGCGCCGGCCCGGTGACCGGCTAACATGCTCTGCGTGCCCCCGGTCGCTGACCGGCGGTACGCGATGTGCGGGCGTAGCTCAATGGTAGAGCCCTAGTCTTCCAAACTAGCTACGCGGGTTCGATTCCCGTCGCCCGCTCCAGCGAGACCGAAGGGCCCGGCAGCAGCTGCCGGGCCCTTCGGTGTTTCCGCGTTCCGGCGCCGGGCAGGGGCGGCCGGAGGTGTTCGGGAGGCGCGGGGAGCGTGCGGGCGCGCGGCCGGTGGGCGGGGTGGCCGGACGCGCGCCGGGGCGCCCGTGGGTCAGAAGCTGATGCCGCTGACGGTCTGCGCTATCGAGTCGAGGACGCGCTGGATCGCCGGGGCCATGCCGCTGGAGGCGAGGAAGAAGCCGAACAGGATGGCCACCACGGCGGGGCCGGCCTTGAGTGAGCCGCCCCGGATGAGGACGACCATGACGATCGCCAACAGCACCACCACGGACAGTGAAATGGCCACAACTGATCACACCTTCGCGTCGGTCCGCTCTCCCGGCCCGGGTGACACACACCGCGCGCACCCCTCGCCAGGACCATCGTGCCACCAACAGCCCCTCTTCATGCGGCTGGTGACGCAACGTCGGCCATGGCCTGGGCCACACCCGGGTGCCCGCGGCCGCGACCTGCGCGGAGAGTGCGCCGGTGGCGGGGTGGGACCCCACCGGACCGGCGTACCGGTCCCGGGTGCCCGGCCCATTACCCGGGCACCGAATTCGGCTTGATCGTTTCCCTGTCCCCACGCTCGCTCACGAGCCCTCCGCAAGGAATTCGAATTACGCACCCGATCGCTCACCCGACGAACACACTCTGTGAAATAGGCGACAGATAACGGCGGTCCGCCCGGTGAATTGCCGCATTGCGGCACCCCGTGCCACCCGGCACCCGCCGACCGGCGTCAACCTCGCGCCCCGCAAGGGCCGTCCACCCCGCAGACGCAGGTCAGAGAGGTGCGCGGAGGGCATGGAGCGGGACGAATCCGCCCTTTACATCTGGACACTCCGGCACCTTTCACCTTGTCCTGTGCCCCGGTGTGCGGTATCGGGGCGGGGAGGCAGACTTCGCCGTATCGGGGGTACGCGAGAGCCACACCACGAATGAACCACGTGGTTTTACGAACCCGTTCCGCCGACGCTAGGGTGCTGAAAATGTTCCCCACCGCCCCGACCCCCACCCGTGCAGTGAGGTCATGGCGCGTCTCCCCCGAACTCGGGCAGGGCGCCTGGTGACGAACTCGCTGCGTCCGCACGGCCACCACAGCCAGCCGCTGCCCCCGGTCCAGGAACCGGCGGACGGCATGACGGCTCCACGGCCCTCCCCCACGTCACAGGAGCGGCCCCCCGGTCCTGAGAGACCCCCCGCCGCAGCCACGAAACCCGCCACGTCGCGGGACCCCTTCTTCGACAACGCCAAGTACCTCGCGATCGTGCTGGTCGCGATGGGCCACGCCTGGCAGCCGCTGACCAGCGACAGCCGGGCCGCCGAAGCCCTGTACATGGTGGTCTACGCCTTCCACATGCCGGCGTTCATCGTGATCTCCGGCTACTTCTCGCGCAGCTTCGACATGCGCAAGGACCGGCTCCAGCGGCTCGTCACGGGCGTCGCCGTCCCGTACATCCTCTTCGAGACCGCGTACAGCCTCTTCAAGCGCTGGGCCGACGACGATCCGACCCATCCGATCAGCCTGCTCGATCCCTGGTACCTCACCTGGTTCCTGATCGCGCTCTTCATCTGGCGGCTCACCACACCTCTGTGGAAGATCGTCCGCTGGCCCGTACCGCTGGCGCTGGCCCTGGCGCTGCTCGCCTCCGTCTCCCCCGACATCGGCGACGACCTGGACCTCCAGCGGGTCCTGCAGTTCCTGCCGTTCTTCGTGGTCGGCCTGGTCCTCAAGCCGGAGCACTTCCAGATGGTGCGCCGCCGCGAGGTCCGGCTGCTGGCGCTCCCGGTCTTCGCCGCCGCGCTGCTGGTCGGCTACTGGGCCGCGCCGAGGATGTCGTCGGCGTGGTTCTACCACCGCGACAGCGCCCAGGAGATGGGCTTCGCCTGGTGGGTGGGGGTCATCATGACCCTGGCCCTCTTCGGCTGCTCCATGGTCCTGACCGCCTGCTTCTTCGCCTGGGTGCCGCGCCGCCACATGTGGTTCACCGCGCTGGGCGCCGGCACGCTCTACGGCTACCTGCTGCACGGCTTCCTCGCCAAGGGGTCGCGCTTCTGGGGCTGGTACGAGACGTACGACTGGGTGCGGACGCCGCTCGGCATGATCGGGGTGACGCTGATCGCCGGCGCGATCGTCACCGTGCTCTGCACGCCACCGGTGCAGCGCCTCTTCCGCTTCGCGATGGAGCCGAAGATGAACTGGGCCTTCAAGCGGGACGCGACCGAGCTGGCGCGCGAGCGCGCCAAGTCGGGAGCGGCCATCCGCTGACCCGCCCGCGCGGCACGCCCGAGGGCGGGCCGCCGGGGCCGGTGACGGAACGTCCGGGAGCCCGGCCGGGGAGTTCTCCACTCCCCGGCCGGGCTCTCGCCTTTGCGCGTGCGGGCCGCACCCCGGCGGCGTGGCGCAACCGCCGCTCCAGCCCCTCTCGACTCCCCCAACTTCCTCTTGGTGACGGCGAGTTGACGCCCTGTGCCGCGCTGCTCACAGTCACGCCCGAGCGGAGGTAATGCTTTGGTAAGCTAAGTATTGACGATTCCTTGACGCCCCCTTGACTCAAGAAGGAGGACGGGCTCATCGGACACGCAGAAACGCTGATAGCCATGGGCGGTGCCTTTGTCGCCGCGGCTGTGCTGGCACGCCTCGGCGGCCGTATCGGGTTGCCGACCATTCCGCTGTTCATCCTGGCCGGCATACTGCTCGGCCCCCACACTCCCGGAGTCGTGCTCGTCTCCGACCCGCACGACCTGGAGATGCTCTCGGCCCTCGGCCTGGTGCTGCTGCTCTTCTACCTGGGTCTTGAGTTCCACATCGACGACCTCAAAGCCGGTGGGCGCAACATGGCCCTCGCCGGCGGGATCTATCTCGCGCTGAACGTCGGCGCCGGCCTCGGCTTCGGCTTCGCCCTCGGATGGGGGGTCTCCGAAGCACTGGTCCTCGCCGGAGTCCTCGGCTTCTCCTCCTCGGCGATCGTCACCAAGATCCTGGTCGACACCAGCCGCCTCGGTAATCCGGAGACCAAACCGATCCTCGGCATCATCGTCGTCGAGGACGTCTTCATCGCGCTCTACCTCGCCGCGCTCCAGCCCATCCTGTCCGGCGCGGACAGCCTGAGCGGCGCCCTGGTCGACGGTGGCAAAGCGTTCGGCTTCCTGATCGCGCTGGCGCTCGTGGCCCGCTACGGCACACGTGTCGTCGGACGGCTCATCAGCACGCCGGACGACGAGATCCTGACCATCTCCTTCCTCGGTGCGGCGGTGCTGATGGCCGGCGTCTCCGAGTGGTTCGGCGTGGCCGACGCCATCGGTGCCTTCATGGTCGGTCTGATGCTCGGGTCCACCACCTCGGGCAAACGGATCCTCAAGCTGGTCCATCCGCTGCGGGACGCGTTCGGTGCCATCTTCTTCTTCGTCTTCGGACTCTCCATCAACCCGGGTGACCTGCCGGGCGTCGTGTGGCCCGTGCTGATCGCCGTGGCCCTCACGCTCTCCATGAACGTCATCTCGGGTATCACCGCGGCACGGATCTACCGGTTCGGTGCGCAGCCCGCCGCCAACATCGCCACCACGCTGCTGGCACGCGGTGAGTTCGCGCTGATCCTCGCCACGATGGCGGCTGCCGCGGGGCTGGACTCCCGGCTCTCGCCCTTCATCGCGGGATACGTGCTGGTGCTCGCGATCATGGCGCCGCTGGCCGCCGGCCGCAGCGAATGGCTGGCTCGTGTGCTGCCCGGGGGGAAGCCGAAGGCTTCGGAGGCGGGGGATGACGACGCGGGGGCGTCAGGGTCCTCGGTCCCCGACCGGGCTTCGGTCTGATCCCTTCGGTGTCCCGTCCTCACCGGCCCGTCTCCCTTCGGGGAGGCGGGCCTGCGGCTTGTCCGGGGTACTGGACGACCGGGGTGGGAGCCGGAGCGCCGCCCCCCGTCGGCTGACCGGCGGCTCAGGCGGAGTGGTCCTTGGACGGTACGGAGGGGGACTCGGTCCGGGCGGGGCGCGGGATGGCCGGGGTGGGGGCGGCCCGGCAGAGGAGAAGCAGGGCGCGGTCGTCGTTGACGTCCTTGGCTACGGCTTCTATGAGGTGCCAGGCGGCGCCTTCGAAACCGCCGGGGACGTAGCGGTCGGCCTCGCCGGTGAGGCGGTCGATGCCCTCGGAGAGGTCGCGGCCGGCTGCCTCGACGAGGCCGTCGGTGTAGAGCATGAGGACGTCGCCGGGCGCGAGGGAGCCTTTGACCGGGTCGAACTGGCAGCCGTCGTAGACGCCGAGGAGGGGACCCTCGGCGGCCTTCTCCTCCCACTGGCCGGTGCCGGAGTGGAGCTGGACGGCGGGGAGGTGGCCGGCGGAGAAGAGTTCGTAGTCGCCGGAGTCCAGGTCCAGGACGAGGTGGATGGAGGTGGCGAAGCCCTCGTCCCAGTCCTGGCGGAGGAGGTAGCCGTTGGCGGCGGGGAGGAAGGCGTGCGGGGGCAGGGAGCCCAGGAGGCCGCCGAAGGCGCCGGAGAGGAGCAGGGCGCGTGAACCGGCGTCCATGCCCTTGCCGGAGACGTCGGTGAGGACCACTTCGAGGGTGCGGCCGCCGTGGGTGCGGGCGGCGACGACGAAGTCCCCGGAGAAGGACTGGCCGCCCGCCGGGCGCAGCGCCATCTCGTGGTGCCAGCCGGAGGGCAGGTGCGGCAGGCGGCTCTGGACACGGATGCGTTCGCGCAGGTCGAAGAGCATGGTGCCGCCGCGCCGCCAGGGCACCCCGACCCGGCTGCGGAACTGGGCGATGACCAGGCCGAAGAGTCCGGCGGCGGCGACCGTCAGCACCGTGCCCGGGGTGACGCCGACGGGCACCTGGGAGGTCGGGCCGCTGCCGAGGACCAGCGACTCCACGACGAGGGCCGCGGTGGCCGAGGCGTAGAGGAGCAGGAGGGTGGCGGGGCGCAGGACGAGGCCGCCGGCGATGACCGGGAGGACCAGGGCGGCGGGGTCGCACCACTCGGGGCCGACGACGGTGCCGACGGCGATCGCGGGGACCGTGAGGAAGAGGCCGGCGAAGGCGACCCAGTCGGAGCCGTCCCCGCGGAAGTAGTCGACGGCGGACTTGCGCAGCCCGGTGCGGGCCCGGTGCCAGCGCTTGCGCATCCGGGCCCGGGTCGTCTCTGCTGCCGCCCTTGCTTGTGCCATTGTTCGGGACCTTACCGAGCCGGGCCGTCACTTCGCACGGGAGGTCCCTCTTGTCCCCTGCTCCGGGCGGAGCAAAAACGCCTCGCAGCGTCCCGTCTTCGCTGGTAGGGATGGCGTATGACATCTGGTGCAGAGGTATTGCGGGCCGAGGACTGGGATCAGTGGTACGGCATGCTGGAGCTGGCCTTCGGCGGAGTGCCGGAGGCTCCCGAGGAGCGGGAGTTGTACCAGCGGCTGACCGAGCCGGAGCGCTCGCTCGCGGTGTGGGACGGGTCGGAGGTCGTGGGGACCGCGGGGGCGTTCACCTTCCGGGTCACGGTGCCCGGCGGGCGGCCGGTGGCGGCGGCCGGGGTGACGATGGTGGGGGTGGCGCCCACGCACCGGCGCCGGGGCATCCTCACCTCGATGATGCGCCGGCAGCTCGACGACGTACGGGCGCGCGGGGAGGCCCTCGCGGTGCTGACCGCCTCCGAGCCGGGGATCTACGGGCGGTTCGGGTACGGGATCGCCACGATGAAGCTGAGCGCCGAGATCGACACCACGCAGGTGCGGCTCACCGTTCCGGAAGGGACGGACGAGGTGGTGCTGCGGCGGGCCGACCCGCGCGACGCGCTGAAGGTCTGCGAGGAGGTGTACGCGCGGCAGGTGGCCGGGCGGCCGGGGATGCTCGTACGGGCGCCGGGGTGGGAGGAGCAGGGGCTGCTCGACCCGCCGGCCGGGCGCGAGGGCGGTTCGCCGCTCCAGTGCGTGCTGGCCGAGCGGGACGGCGAGGTGGTCGGGTACACCCGCTACCAGACCCGTCCCACCTGGGGGTTGGGCGGGCCCGACGGCACGGTGGTCGTACGGGATCTGGAGGCGTCCGGGCCGGCGGAGTACGCGGCGCTGCTCCGCTACCTGTGCGGGATCGACCTGATGCGGACGGTGCGGCTGGACAACCGGCCGGTGGACGACGCCTGGCAGCACCTGGTGAGCGACCTGCGGCGGTGTGTGCCCCGGGTGCGGGACGAGCTCCAGGTGCGGCTGGTCGAGGTGGGGGCCGCGCTCCAGCAGCGTTCCTACCGTGCGCCGCTGGACGTGGTGTTGGAGGTGAGCGACGCGTTCTGCCCCTGGAACGAGGGGCGTTGGCGGCTGAGCGCCGACGCCGAGGGCGCCGCCTGCGAGCGGACCGAGGCCGAGCCGGATCTGGCGCTGTCGGTACGGGAGCTGGGAGCGGCCTATCTCGGCGGGGTGCCGCTGAGCGGGCTGGCGGCGGCCGGGCGGGTGCGAGAACTGCGGCCGGGGGCGCTGGCTCAGACCTCGACGGCATTCGGCTCCGACGTGGCGCCCTGGCTGCCGCACGGCTTCTGAGGCTCCAGGGCGGTGGTGCCCGTCTGGCAGCGCGGGCACCAGAAGAGGTTGCGGGCGGCGAGGGAGGCGGTACGGATCTGCTCGCCGCAGACGAGGCAGGGGCGCCCGTCGCGGCGGTAGACGTAGACCTCGCCGCCGTGGTCGTCGACGCGGGGCGGGCGGCCCATCGCCTCGGGGGTGTGCTCGGGGCGGACGGTGTCGATCCGGTCGTGGCGTACACCCTCGCGCATCAGCTCCACGAGGTCGTACCAGAGGGTGTCCCAGGTGGCGCGGGACAGGCGGTTGCCGGGGGTGTACGGGTCGATGCCGTGCCGGAAGAGGACCTCGGCCCGGTAGACGTTGCCTACGCCCGCGACGACCTTCTGGTCCATGAGCAGGGCGGCGACGGTGGTGCGCGAGCGGGACATGCGGCGCCAGGCGGCGTCGGGGGTGTCGTCGGCGCGCAGCGGATCGGGCCCGAGGCGGTCGTGGACGGCCTGCTTGCCCTCGTCGGTCAGGAGCGTGCAGGCGGTGGGGCCGCGCAGGTCCGACCAGGCGTCCTCGGCGGTGATCCGGAGCCGGATGGTGTCGGTGGGCGGCGGCGGGGCGCCGGTGCCGCGGGCGACCTTGCCGAAGAGGCCGAGGTGGATGTGGACCCAGCCGTGGTCGCCGAAGTCCAGGAAGAGGTGTTTGCCGTGTGCCTCGGCCCCGGCGAACTCGGCGCCGTCCAGCAGGGCGGCGGAGGCGGCGAAGCGGCCCTGGGGGCTGGAGACGCGCACCGGCCGGCCGCCGAACCACTCCTGGTGGTCGGCGGCCAGCCGGTGCAGGGTGTGCCCTTCGGGCATCAGGCGTCGTGCTGGGGGTGGTGGGCCGGGACCGGGGGCAGCTCGCCGGTGGTCTCGTAGGCGGAGAGCATGTCGATCCGGCGGGTGTGGCGCGCCTCGTCGGAGTACGGGGTGGCCAGGAAGGTGGCGACGAAGTCGGTCGCCTCCTCCTCGGTGTGCATGCGGGCGCCGACGGAGACGACGTTGGCGTTGTTGTGCTCGCGGCCGAGGGCGGCGGTCTCCTTGCTCCAGGCGAGGGCGCAGCGGACGCCCTTGACCTTGTTGGCGGCGATCTGCTCGCCGTTGCCGGAGCCGCCGATGACGATGCCGAGCGAGTCGGGGTCGGCGGCGGTCCGCTCGGCCGCCCGGAGGCAGAACGGCGGGTAGTCGTCGGCGGCGTCGTAGATGTGGGGGCCGCAGTCCACCGGGTCGTGGCCGTTGGCCTTCAGCCAGTCGACGAGGTGGTTCTTGAGTTCGTAGCCGGCATGGTCGGAGCCGAGGTACACGCGCATGAAGGGGAGTGTGGCATGCCCGGGGCGGGGTAGCTGATCCCGGGTCCGCGGCGGGTGGGTGGTGGCAGGGGCGCCGGAGGCCGTCCCGCAGGGATTCCGCTGTCGCCACCACCTGGGGGTGCGGGCGGTTCCGGGTGCGCTCACCGGGGACGTCCGGAGGCCGTGATTCGTTCCACAGCAGCACCTGATGTGATCTGTTTCACACACCGTCCGGCCGGTACCGACAAGCCCTGGGGGAACTGGGTTTCCGGCTCCTGGTCCGGGCGCGGAGCGACGCCGAGCGACGGAACAAAACGGAATCAGGGGTTCCGAACTGTGGGTTCTTGTGGATTCATTGGCTCAGCTCGGAACCCGAGAGCAAAGGAATAAGGCGCATGACCTCGCAGCCCCCACTTGCGAAGGTGGAACAAGCCCCCGAAGGACCCGCCGGCCCCACTCCGGCCGAGGGACAGGGGAGCGACGGCCTCCAGGCCGGACTCAAGAACCGCCATCTGTCGATGATCGCCATCGGCGGTGTGATCGGCGCCGGCCTCTTCGTCGGCTCCAGCGCGGGCATCGCCGCCGCCGGACCGGCCATCCTCGTCTCGTACGCCATCGTCGGCCTCATGGTCGTCCTGGTGATGCGGATGCTCGGGGAGATGGCCGCCGCCCGGCCCTCCTCGGGCTCCTTCTCCGCCTACGCCGACATGGCGCTCGGCCGCTGGGCCGGCTTCTCCATCGGCTGGCTCTACTGGTTCTTCTGGGTCGTGGTGCTCGCCGTGGAGGCGACCGCCGGGGCCGTGATCCTCAACGGGTGGATTCCGGCCGTGCCCCAGTGGGGATGGGCGCTGATCGTGATGGTGGTCCTCACCGGGACCAACCTCGCCTCGGTCGCCTCCTACGGGGAGTTCGAGTTCTGGTTCGCCGGGATCAAGGTGGTGGCCATCGCGGCCTTCGTCCTCATCGGCGTGCTGGCCGTCTTCGGGGTGCTGCCCGGCTCGGACAACCCTGGCGCCGGGTTCGCCAACCTCACGGCTCACGGCGGGTTCCTGCCCAACGGGGCCGGGTCGATCCTCACCGGTGTGCTGATGGTGGTCTTCTCCTTCATGGGAAGCGAGATCGTCACGCTGGCCGCCGGTGAGTCGGCCAACCCGCAGCGGGCGGTGCGCAAGGCGACCAACAGCGTGATCTGGCGGATCGCCGTCTTCTACCTCGGGTCGATCTTCGTCGTCGTGGCGCTGCTGCCCTGGGACTCCAAGTCGATCGTCGAGGACGGGTCGTACGTGGCCGCGCTCAACTCGATCGGGATTCCGCACGCCGGGCAGATCATGAACGTCATCGTGCTCACCGCGGTGCTGTCCTGTCTCAACTCCGGGCTCTACACCGCCTCCCGGATGGCGTTCTCGCTCGGGAAGCGGGGGGACGCGCCTGCGGCTTTCGCCCGGGTCAACGCGCGTGGGGTGCCGCAGGCGGCGATTCTCGGGTCGGTCGTCTTCGGGTTCGCCGCGGTGTGGTTCAACTATCAGTGGCCTGAGACGGTGTTCCAGTTCCTGCTCAACTCCTCCGGAGCGGTGGCGTTGTTCGTGTGGCTCGTCATCTGCTTCTCGCAGCTGCGGCTGCGGGGGGTCATTGCTCGGGAGACGCCCGAGAAGCTCGTGGTGCGGATGTGGCTGTTCCCGTATCTCACCTGGGTGACCATTGCCGGGATCGTCTTCGTCATCGGGTACATGCTCTTCGACGAGGCTGGGCGGACGCAGATGGCTCTGTCTTTGCTCGTGGCTGTGCTGGTGGTGGCCGTTTCCCTCGTGAAGCACCGGGGGGCGCGGGTCTAGGCCGTCCCGTCTCCCCCTCTCGCCCCGGGTCCCTTTGTGGGCCCGGGGCCCTTTCTTGGCCTCGGGGCGGGGCTTGCGCCCGCCGGGCTGTCTTTGGGCTGGGCTTCGTCTTGACCGTGCCGGTCACTGACTGGCCTCAAACGCCGGCCGGGCTGTCAGGTTCGCGGTTTCGCCGGTGCGGGGGTGGGGCGGGGCCGCGCCGGGGTACCTCCTCACAAACTGCAAGGTGCGGGGTCAGTCGCTTCAAGACGGCCGTGTGTGCAGTTTGCTGCGGGGGCACCCCGACACGACCCCACCCCACGGTCTCGTACGCGGCCGACCGCCGGAGGGAGGAAGAGGCCGTCACCCATTGCTCGGTTCGCCAAAGAGCGTTCCACGGCGAAGCGGGCGGCGACAGGACACCGCCCGCTTCGAGGTGCGACCACCGGGTGGTCGGTGGGGGACGAAAGAGTGCTGGGTGACGGCCCCGACCCCTCACCGGCGGGACGACGCCGACGAGACGGAAGGGCGGGGACGTGCCGGGGTGCCCCCGCAGCAAACTGCACACGAGGCAGCCATACTCCAACTGACCCCGCACCATGCAGTTTGTGAGGAGGTACCCCGGTGCGGCCCCGCCCGGCCAAGACGGCGAACGAACCGCGAGCCCCACAGCCCGGCCGGCGATTGAGGCCAATCGGTGACCCGCAGGGTCGAGAACCGGCAGGTGGGGACGGAGCGCACCCAGTCGGACCGCAGCCCGGCCGGCGCTTGAGGCCACGGGCCGCAGGACGACTCGGGGCGGGAGACCACGGTCAGGCCGGGCCAGCCGGCACGCCGGCCAGAGTGAGGCCAGGCACCCCCAGCAGCGGCACAGCCACCCCCTAGTCGCGGGTGAGGCGCCAGGCGAGGGGGAGGGTGCCCATGGCGAGGGCGGCCTTGAGGGCGTCGCCGATGAGGAAGGGGACGAGGCCGGCGGCGACGGCGGAGGTGAGGGACATGCCGGTGGAGAGGGCCAGGTAGGGGACGCCGACGGCGTAGATGAGGGCGGAGCCCAGCACCATGAGGCCGGCCGTGCGCAGCACCGAGCGGTCGGCCCCACGCCGGGCGAGGGCGCCGACGACGGTGGCGGCGAGGAGCATCCCGAGGACGTAGCCGAAGGACGGCATCGAGGCCCCCGAGGCCCCCTCGGCGAACCACGGCACCCCGGCCATGCCCACGAGGGCGTACAGGGCGAGGGAGGCGAAGCCGCGTCCGGCGCCGAGCGCGGTGCCCACGAGGAGGGCGGCGAAGGTCTGGCCGGTGACGGGGACGGGCGAGCCGGGGACGGGCAGGACGATCTGCGCCGCCAGCCCGGTGAGAGCGGCACCGCCGGTGACGAGGGCGGCGTCGCGCAGCCGCGCCCTCGGAACGGTGGAGGCGGGCAGCAGGTCGGCGAGGACCTGTCCCGGGCGGGTGGAGGCGGCGGCAGTGCTCATCGGGGCTCCCCGAGGGTGAAGGGTGGGACAGCTCATGGGACAGCTGAGGACAGGCCGACGCTATCCCAGCGCGTCCACGCGATCACCAGCAGCCGCCGACAAAGCGGCGGTTGGGCCCTTGGTGGACTCCGCACAAAGGTCCGCTTGTACACCCGCGGTGGCGTGATGCTGCTCACTCGGCCCCGTGCGGCGGCTTTACTGCGTTGCTCCCGGGGCCGTGAGATGGGGAGACTGTAGGGTCCCGCCAATTCGCGGGACCTCCCCCACGCAGGCCCCCCACACCCCTCGCGCACGGGCGCAGCCCGTCCCGCGGGGACCGACGAAGCAGCGAGCACCGCCATGCACGACGCCCCCCCAGGCCCCGACGATCCCGGGGCCACCAGTGCCACCACGGCCCGGGACCCCTTCGACTCCGCCGAGCCGCTCGGCCACGGACTGAAGCAGCGTCACCTGACGATGCTGGGGCTCGGCGGGGTGATCGGCGCGGGCCTCTTCGTGGGCTCGGGCGCGGGCATCGCGGTGGCGGGGCCGGGCATCGTGGTGTCGTACCTGATCGCGGGGACGCTGGCGATGCTGGTGATGCGGATGCTCGGGGAGATGTCGGCGGCGATGCCGTCCTCGGGCTCGTTCTCGGTGCACGCGGAGCGTGCGCTCGGGCGGTGGGCCGGGTTCAGCGTGGGGTGGCTGTACTGGTTCCTGCTGGTGGTGGTGCTGGCGGTGGAGGCGACGGGGGCCGCCCAGATCGCAGGCGGCTGGGTGCCCTCCGTACCGCAGTGGGCGTGGGTGCTCGTCTTCATGCTGGTCTTCACCGGGGCCAACCTGGCGGCGGTGAAGCACTTCGGCGAGTTCGAGTTCTGGTTCGCGGCGCTGAAGGTGGGGGCGATCGTCCTCTTCCTGGTGCTGGGCGTGCTGGCGATCCTCGGGTGGCTGCCGGAGACGGAGCCGGTGGGGCTGACCCATCTGTCGGGGGATGGCGGCTTCCTGCCGAACGGCTGGTCGGGGGTGATCTCCGGCGTGCTGGCCGTGGTCTTCGCCTTCGGCGGCCTGGAGGTCGTGACGATCGCGGCGGCCGAGTCCGACGACCCGGCCCGCTCGGTGGCGCGCGCGGTGCGCAGCGCGGTCTACCGGATTCTCTTCTTCTACGTCGGCTCGATGCTGGTGATCGTGACGCTGCTGCCGTGGACGGCGATGCGGCCGGGGCTGAGCCCGTACGTCGCGGTGCTGGACGGGATCGGCATCCCCTCGGCCGGGCAGATCATGAACATCGTGGTCTTCGTGGCGCTGCTGTCGGCCCTCAACGCCAACCTGTACGGCTCCTCGCGGATGGTCTTCTCGCTGGCGGAGCGCGGGGAGGCGCCGCGTGCGCTGCTGAAGGTGGCACCGGGCGGGGTGCCGCGGCGGGCGGTGCTGGCCTCGGTGGCGTTCGGCTTCGTCTCGGTGCTGCTCAATCTGAAGTGGCCCGACTCGGTCTTCCTCTACATGCTCAACGCGGTGGGCGCGGTGCTCATCTTCGTATGGGCCCTGATCGCCGTCTCGCAGCTGCGGCTGCGGCGGCTGATCGAGCGGGAGGCGCCGGAGCGGCTCGTCCTGCGGATGTGGGGGTACCCGTGGCTGACCTGGGCCGCGCTGGTGGCGATGGCGGCGGTGTTCACGCTGATGCTCTTCGACTCCACCGCCCGGCCCCAGTTGCTCTGGTCCTCGGGCGCGGCGGCGCTGGTGCTGCTGGGCGCCGGGGTACGGGAGTGGCGGCTGCGGCGCGGGGCGGGCGCGGCCGCCGGGTGACCGTACGGACGGGGCAGTGACCGTACGGGCGGGGTGGCGGTGTGGACGGGGTGCGCCGCCGTTGTGCGCGGGTGTTCACGCCAGGTGAGGGAAGTGTCCGGATAACGGGCGGGCTCTTCGCCTGAGCGGACGGTGCGCGCAGACTGAGGGACTTCCCCGTCGTCTCACGTACTGGACCGATACGACCATGACTCGGACAACCCTCACTCCTGGGGACACGCCGGGCGCCGACCAGCGCCCCGGTGGCGACCAGGCGTCCGACACCGGTTCCGCCCTGTCGAACGGGCTGAAGCAGCGCCACCTGTCGATGATCGCCCTCGGCGGCGTCATCGGCGCCGGCCTCTTCGTCGGCTCGGGCGCGGGCATCGCCGCGGCGGGCCCGTCGATCGTCTTCGCCTACGCGGCCTCCGGCCTGCTGGTGATGCTGGTCATGCGGATGCTCGGCGAGATGTCGGCGGCCAACCCCGCCTCCGGCTCGTTCTCCGTCCACGCCGAGCGGGCGATCGGCCCGTGGGCCGGGTTCACCTCGGGCTGGGCGTTCTGGTTCCTGCTCTGCGTGGCGGTGGGCCTGGAGGGGATCGGCGCGGCCGAGATCATGTCGGGCTGGCTGCCGGGCACCCCGGAGTGGGCCTGGGTGGCCCTCTTCATGGTGATCTTCTGCGGCACCAACCTGGCCGCCGTGAAGAACTTCGGCGAGTTCGAGTTCTGGTTCGCCACGCTGAAGGTGGTGGCCATCGTCGTCTTCCTGGTCATCGGCGTGCTGGCGATACTCGGCGTGCTGCCGGGCAGCGAGGCCCCGGGCACCTCGAACCTCACCGGCGAGGGCGGCTTCCTGCCGAACGGTTCCGAGGGATTCATCATCGGCCTGCTCGCCTCGGTCTTCGCGTACGGCGGGCTGGAGACGGTGACCATCGCGGCCGCCGAGTCGGAGCGGCCGGCGGAGGGGGTCGCCAAGGCCGTCCGTACGGCGATGTGGCGGATCGGCGTCTTCTACGTCGGCTCGATGGCGGTCATCGTCACCCTGGTGCCGTGGGACGACCCTGCGGTCGCCGAGAAGGGCCCGTACGTGGCGACCCTGGACCACCTGGGCATCCCCGGCTCCGGCCAGATCATGAACGCGGTCGTGCTGATCGCGCTGCTCTCCGCGATGAACGCCAACATCTACGGCGCCTCCCGCATGGCCTGCTCGCTGGTGGCCCGCGGCCAGGGCCCGAGGAAGCTCGGCCAGGTCTTCAACGGGGTGCCGCGCATCGCCGTGCTGGCCTCCTCCTTCTTCGGCTTCGTCTGCGTGCTGCTCAGCTACTGGCGGCCCGACGACGTCTTCGCCTGGCTGCTCAACATGATCGGCGCGGTCATCCTGGTCGTCTGGTTCTTCACCGCCGCCTCGCAGCTGGTGCTGCGCCGCCGCACCGAGCGGGAGGCGCCGGAGCGGCTGGTGGTGCGGATGTGGCTGTTCCCCGGGCTGACCTGGGTGGCGCTCGCCGCGATGGTCGGGGTCTTCGTGCTGATGGCGAAGGAGCCCGACACCCGCGTCCAGCTGCTGTCGACCGGCTCCCTGACAGTGGCGCTGGCGCTCGCCGGGTACCTCCTCCAGCGCAGGCGCGCCGCAGCGCCCGCCGGCGCCGGCAAGGACTGACCTCCGCCGCTCTCCCGTCCGGTACGCCAGGACCCCCGCCCCGGGACCCAGGGGCGGGGGTCTTTCGTCGTAGGCGCCCGGTCTGGACGCGCGGACCTGACCTGTTGTTGATAGCGTGCTCTTGCAAGTCGTTCGCAATTGCAGTCCGGAGGGAATACGCCTTGTCCGTCTACACGCTTCCTGAACTCCCTTACGACTACGCGGCGCTCGAGCCCGTCATCAGCCCCGCGATCATCGAGCTGCACCACGACAAGCACCACGCGGCCTACGTCAAGGGCGCCAACGACACGCTGGAGCAGCTCGCGGAGGCCCGGGACAAGGACCAGTGGGGGGCGGTGACGGGCCTGGAGAAAAGCCTGGCCTTCAACCTCTCCGGCCACATCCTGCACTCGATCTACTGGCACAACATGACGGGCGACGGCGGCGGGGAGCCGCTGGCCGAGGACGGGGTGGGCGAGCTCGCCGACGCCATCCGCGAGTCCTTCGGCTCCTTCTCCGGGTTCAAGGCGCAGCTGACCAAGGCCGCCGCCACCACCCAGGGCTCCGGCTGGGGCGTCCTCGCCTACGAGCCGCTCTCCGGGCGGCTGATCGTCGAGCAGATCTACGACCACCAGGGGAACGTGGGGCAGGGCTCCACGCCGATCCTGGTCTTCGACGCCTGGGAGCACGCCTTCTACCTCCAGTACAAGAACCAGAAGGTGGACTTCATCGAGGCGATGTGGCGGGTCGTCAACTGGCAGGACGTGGCTCGGCGCCTTGCCGCGGCCAAGGCGCGGGAGAACGTGCTGCTGGCTCCCTGAGCCACCTTGAGCGTCCCGCCTCGTGATCGTCTTCTCAACCTTCGCTTGGCGGGCGGATGAAGGAAGGACCCCCGTGAGGACGTGACTCGCGGGGGCCTTTCTGTGGCCGCTGGGGTGGGGTGGCCTCAAGCGCCGGCCGGGCTGAGGGGTACCGGCCCGGGCCGGAAGTTGCCGGCCGGGTGTCAGATCTGGAACAGCGACCCGATGTACTCCGTGAGGAGGCGTTCCTTGAGACGGGTGGGGAGGGCGTCGAGGAGGGCCAGGACGGGGGCCATGCGGTCGGGGGTGCCGGTGTCGGGGCCGAGGCCCGCGTAGGTGAGGACGGCTGCTGCTTCCTCGTCGGTGAGGGTGTCGGGGTCCAGGGTGGCCGCGAGGGCGGTGAGCCGGGGGGCCGGGGTCGCCGGGGGGAGGGCGCGGGCGGTGGCCAGGGTGGTGGTGAGGTCGGCCAGGAGGGCGTCGACGCGGTCGGCGGTGGCGGGGGTCAGGGTGAGGTGGAGGTTGGGCGGGAGGAGGCCGTGGGCCAGTTGGGGCTGGAGGTACCAGCCGCGGGCGCGCATCTCGTCGGCCAGGTGGAGGACGGTGGAGAGGTCGGGGGCACCGTCCGGGCCGGTGGCGGTGACCGCGACGAGGCCGGCGGCCGGGGCGCCGAGGACGCGGAGGCCGTCGAGGGCGGCGAGGCCGGTGAGCAGGCGGGTCTCGGCGTCGGCGACGCGGGCGGCGAGGGCGGTGTAGTCCTCGTCGGTGAGGCGGCGGAGGACCGCCCACGCCTGGGCGAGCAGGCCGGCCGACTTGGTGCCCTGGACGGTGGGGTTGACGACGGGGTAGCCGGGCCAGTCGGCGTGGGCGAAGTACTGGTGGCGGCGGAGGGCGGCGTCCCGGTACAGCACGACGGAGGCGCCCTTGTCGGCGTACCCGTACTTGTGCAGGTCGACGGAGAGGGAGGTGACGCCGGGGACGGTCAGGCCGAAGTCGGGGACTTCGCGGCCGGCCCGGCGCAGGAAGGGCAGGAGCCAGCCGCCGACGCAGGCGTCGACGTGGCAGAGGACGCCGGCCTCGGCGGCGAGGGCCGCGATCTCCGCGACCGGGTCGAGGACGCCGTGGGCGTAGCTGGGGGCGGAGGCGACGACCAGGACGGTGTCGGGGGTGAGGGCGCGGGCGGTGGCGGCCGGGTCGGCGCGGTAGGTGTCCGGGTCGACGGGGACGGTGACCGGGGTGAGGCCGAGGTAGTGGGCGGCCTTGTGGAAGGCGGCGTGGGCGGTGGCGGGCAGGACCAGTTCGCCGGCGCGGACGCCGCGGGTGGCGCGGGCGTGGTCGCGGGCGGTCTTCACGGCGAGCAGGATCGACTCGGTGCCGCCGCTGGTGAAGGTCCCCTGGCAGCCGGGGGCGCCCAGGTGGGCGGCGAGCCGGGCGACGACGTCGTTCTCCAGGCGGGCCACGCTCGGGAAGACCGTCATGTCGAGGGCGTTGACGTCGGCGAAGGCCCGGTAGGCGTCGGCGGCCAGCGCGTCGAGCCCCTCGACGGCCGGGTCGTAGACGTAGGCGAAGGTGCGGCCGCCCCGGGTGGGGGCGTCGGCCTCGCGCAGGGCGGCGAGTTCCTTCAGCACCTCGGGGCGCGCGGGTGGCTCGGGCGTCGGCATGCGCGTCATCCTGCCGCCGCCCCTGGTGCGGGGCAATGCCCGTGCGGGGCCCGCCCGGTGGCACGGGCGGGCCCCGCACGACGAGGTCAGTCGAAGCTGGGCTCGGCGGTGCGGGTGCGCTTCAGCTCGTAGAAGCCGGGGACCGAGGCGACCAGCAGGGTGCCGTCCCAGAGGGCGGCGGCCTGGTCGCCCTTGGGGGCGGGGGTGACGACGGGGCCGAAGAAGGCGACCTCCTCGCCGTCGGCGCCGGGGACGGCGATGACGGGGGTGCCGACGTCCTGGCCGACCTTGGTGATGCCGGCGGCGTGCGAGGCGCGCAGCTCGGCGTCGTAGGTGTCCTTGTCGGCGTAGTCGGCGAGGTCGGCGGGGAGGCCCACCCCTTCGAGGGCGGCGACCAGGGTGGCGCGGTCCTTGGGCTGCTGCTGGTTGTGGTAGCGGGTGCCCAGCGCGGTGTAGAGGGGGCCCGCGACCTCGGCGCCGTGCAGCTGCTGGGCGGCGATGACGACGCGTACCGGGCCCCACGCCTGGGTCAGCAGCTCGCGGTAGCTCTCGGGGAGTTCGTCGAGCCGGTCCTCGTTGAGGACGGCGAGGCTCATGACGTTCCAGCGGACGCGCACGGGGCGGACCTTCTCGACCTCCAGCATCCAGCGGGAGGTCATCCAGGCCCAGGGGCACAGCGGGTCGAACCAGAAATCGGCGGTGACCTCGGTGTTCTGCTGCGGGTCGGTCATGTCTCTCCCTCAGTGGTCGGGCTCGGTGTCGGGCGGGCCGGCTGCGGCCGTACGCGAGCGGCAACCGCGCGGGGACCGGGCGCATTCCCGGGCGTCACGGGAAGTACCGGGAAGCGCCCATGACAGGATCGGACGGTCGGAAATGCGCCACGAAGGAGTACGCAGTGCCCGGAGAGAACCTGACCCGAGACGAGGCCCGTGAGCGGGCCGCCCTGGTCGCCGTCGAGTCCTACGACGTCGCGCTCGACCTGCGCTCGGCGCTCGGGGAGGTGGCCGGGGGCGGGCCGCGCACCTTCCGGTCGGTGACCACCATCCGGTTCGCCGGGCTGCGGCCCGGGGCCGCCACCTTCGTGGACCTGATCGCGCCCTCGGTGAACGCGGTGACCCTCAACGGGCGCGCCCTGGACGTGGCCGAGGTCTTCGACGGCACCCGGATCGCCCTGGAGGGGCTGGAGGCCGAGAACACCCTGGTGGTCGACGCGCAGTGCGCGTACAGCCGAACCGGCGAGGGCATGCACCGCTTCGTCGACCCGGAGGACGGCGAGGTCTACCTCTACACCCAGTACGAGCCGGCCGACTCGCGCCGGGTCTACGCCAACTTCGAGCAGCCCGACCTGAAGGGCCGCTACCGCTTCTCGGTCACCGCCCCCGACGGCTGGGGCGTCTGGTCCAACGGCGCGGGCGAGCGGGACGCCGACGGGGTGTGGCGGTTCGCCGAGACCGAGCCCGTCTCCACGTACATCACCTGCGTGGTCGCCGGGCCGTACCACTACGTGACCGACGACTACCGGCGGACCCTGCCCGACGGGTCCGAGCTGCGGATTCCGCTCGGCGCGATGTGCCGCAAGGGGCTGGCGCCGCACTTCGACGCGGACGACGTCTTCCTCGTCACCAAGCAGGGCCTGGACTTCTTCCACGACCACTTCGGCTACCCGTACCCGTTCGGCAAGTACGACCAGGCGTTCGTGCCGGAGTACAACCTCGGGGCGATGGAGAACCCGGGGATGGTGACCTTCCGCGAGGAGTACATCTACCGGGGCAAGGTCACCGCCGCCTCCTACGAGCGGCGCGCCACCACGATCCTGCACGAGATGGCGCACATGTGGTTCGGTGACCTGGTCACCATGAAGTGGTGGGACGACCTGTGGCTGAAGGAGTCCTTCGCCGACTTCATGGGCAGCTTCGCGCTGGTCGAGGCGACCCGGTTCACGGGCGGCTGGACCACCTTCGCCAACAACCGCAAGGCGTGGGCCTACCGCGCCGACCAGCTCCCCTCGACGCACCCGATCACCGCCGACATCCGCGACCTCCAGGACGCCAAGCTCAACTTCGACGGCATCACCTACGCCAAGGGCGCCTCCGTCCTCAAGCAGCTCGTCGCCTACGTCGGCCGGGACGCCTTCCTGGAGGGCGCCCGCCGCTACTTCCAGCGCCACGCCTTCGGCAACACCACCCTCGCCGACCTGCTGGCCGTGCTGGAGGAGACCTCCGGGCGCGACCTCACCGGCTGGTCGAAGGCGTGGCTCCAGACGGCGGGCGTCAACGCGCTCACCCCCGAACTCACCCTGGACGCCGAGAACCGCATCACCGAACTGGCCGTCGCCCAGGAGGCCGCCGCCTCCCACCCCGAGCTGCGCCCGCACCGGGTCGCGGTCGGCCTGTACCGGCTGGACGGGGTCGAGGGGTCGCTGGTGCGGTACGCCCGCGCCGAGCTGGACGTGACCGGGCCGCGCACCGTCGTCACCGAGCTGGCCGGTGCCCAGGCGCCCGACCTGGTCCTCGTCAACGACGACGACCTCACCTACTGCAAGGTGCGGTTCGACGAGAACTCGCTGGCCACGCTCCGGTCCCGGCTCGGTGACATCGCCGACCCGCTGGCCCGCGCGCTCTGCTGGTCGGCGCTGTGGAACATGACCCGCGACGGGTTGATGCCCGCCCGGAACTTCCTCTCCCTGGCGCTGGAGCACGCGGGCCGCGAGTCCGACATCGGCGTCCTCCAGATGCTGCACGCCTGGGCGCGCACCGCGCTGGTGCACTACGTCGTCCCGGCCCACCGCGAGGAGGCCGGGCGGGCGCTGGCGCAGGGGGCGCTGGCGGAGCTGCGGGCGGCCGAGCCGGGCGGGCCCGCGCAGCTGACCTGGGCGCGGTTCTTCGCCTCGGTCGCCTCCGACGAGGCCGACCTCCAGCTGCTGGGGGCGCTGCTCGACGGGCCGGCCCGGATCGACGGCCTCGACATGGACCAGGAGCTGCGCTGGACCTTCCTGGAACCGCTGGCCACCCACGGCGTCGTCGACGAGGAGCGGATCGCGGCCGAACTGGCCCGGGACGACACGGCCTCGGGCAAGCGGCACCAGGTGCGGTGCCTGGCGGCGCGGCCCTCCGAGGCGGTCAAGGCGCAGGCGTGGGCGCAGGTGGTCGAGTCCGACACCCTGTCGAACGCGCTGGTGGAGGCGACCATCGCCGGGTTCGCCCAGCCCTCGCAGCGCGAGCTGATCGCGCCGTACGCGGCCAAGTACTTCGAGGCGATCGGCCGGGTCTGGGACGAGCGGTCCATCCAGATCGGCGTGCTCGTCGTGCGGGGCCTGTTCCCCTCGCTCCAGGACGGGCCCGAGCCGCTGGCGGCGGCCGACGCCTGGCTGGGCGAGCACACGGACGCGCCACCGGCCCTGCGCCGCCTGGTCCTGGAGTCCCGCGACGACCTGGCCCGCGCCCACCGGGCCCAGGTGACGGACGCCGGTACGGCGGCCTGAACCGGGCCGCTCCGGCCGACGGGCCCGCCGCCCCTCCCCCGCCCGGGGTGGGGCGGCGGGCCCGTCGGCATGCCGGAGGTCAGCCCTCGCGGCAGAACTCCGCCTGGGTCAGGGCGACGGCGTCGGCGGGGTCGGACGGGACCCATTCGCCGTTGAGGTTCGCCTGGTAGCTGTGGCGGGTGTCGCGGGTGGTGTAGGCGAGGGTGGCGGAGCCGTGGATGCCGCCGTCGTGGCCCCAGATCCGGATGCCGCAGGAGAGGGTCTGGCGCATGAGGCCCAGGCCGTACCGGACCTGGGGTGCGGAGGGGTGGGCCTGGACGGTGGTGGTCATCTGGCGGAGCTGGGCGGGCGGGAGGAGCCTGCCGCCGAGCAGGGCGCGCTGGAAGCGGTCGAGGTCGGCGGTGGTCGAGATCATCGCTCCGGCGGCCCCGGCCTGGCTGGGGTTCAGCTCGGTGACGTCGTACGGGCGTTCGCGGGCCGGTTCGCCGAGGGAGGAGTAGGCGCGGCCGGCCGGACGGGGCATGTGCGGGTCGGTGCGGGGGGCGCTGGTGGCGCGCAGGCCGAGGGGGCGCAGGATGCGGCGCTCGACCTCCTTCTCCCAGCCGTGGCCGGTCACCTTCTCGATGACCATCCCGGCGAGGATGTAGTTGGTGTTGGAGTAGTTCCAGGAGGTGCCGGGGGCGAAGTCCGGGGCGTGGCGCATGGCGACGGCGACGAGCTGTCCGGGCTGCCAGGTGTCGTAGCGGTGGTCGAGGAATCCCTCGCCGAAGGCTTCGCGCTGGAACGCGGGGTCGGCGGTGTAGTTGCTGATGCCGCTGGTGTGGTTGAGGAGCTGGCGCAGGGTGATCGCGGTGCCGTCGTGGCCGTGGCCCTCGACGAGGCCGGGGAGGTGCTGGTCGACGGTGTCGTCGAGGTCGATCCGCCGCTCGCCCTGGAGCTGGAGGAGGACGGTGGCGACGAAGGTCTTGGTGACGGAGCCGATGCGGAAGCGGTCGTCGGCGCCGCGTGCCCGGCCGGTGTCGAGGTCGGCGGTGCCGGCCGTCCCGTTCCAGACCCCGTGACGGTCGCGGGCGCGGGCGAGGGCGCCGGGGAGACCGTCGGCGACGGCGGCGTCCAGGACCCGCTGGGTGCCCTCGTGGCCGGCGGTGGGTGCGGCGGCGGCCTGCGGGGCCAGGGTGAGGGTGACGAGCGCGGTCGCGGCGGCGAGCGCGGCGGCGGCGAGGCGCGCCGGGCCCCGGCGTCTGCGGGCGGTGCGCGGCTCTGCGGTGGTACCGGCCATCGGTGGTCCCTTCCTCGTGGAGCCGCCCTGACCAGGGGGCGGGTCGTCCGGTGCGGGAAGGGACCGGCGCGGTGACGGGGCAGTTGCCGGAGCGCCGGGCGCAAGAGGCGGTTTTCGGCCTTGCCCGGCCGTGTCCGCAGGGGGCATGCCAGCACGGACGGGGCTCTCGGCCCAGCGGTTTCCCGCGACCCCTCCACTCCCCTCACGGAAGCGGCACATTCCGGGGGCCGGGGCGGCCCGGGTGACCGGAAGAGACCGTTCCGCCTGACGTGGACCTGTCCACCTATGGGTGCATACGGCGCCGTTGGCGTATGGCGGAATGCCGCCAGCTTCCCCGTCAGGCCCGGGCAACTCTCCCCAAACAACGGCCACTTACGCAAAGCTGACCGGTCATCCGGCACCGAAATCCGGACCCTTTCTTCCACATACAGGGATGCTGATGACCTCCGAATCCCCGCAGGTGCCCATATCGGGTGCCAGACGGGCCGCCCGCGTCGCGGTCGCGGCCGGCCTGGTGGCCGCCCTCTGCGCCGGCGCACCGCTGCCCATGGCCTTCGCGGCCGACGAGCCGGCCACCGCGCCGACCGTCAAGAGCGCCGCCGAGAAGCTCGGCTCCGCCGACGCCGAACGCCTCGCCGAGGCCAAGGCCGACGGCGACAAGCACGTCACCATGATGATCGCCACCCAGCCGGGGAAGACCTCCGAGGTCGCCGGGAAGCTGAAGGCGGTCAAGGGCGGGTCGGTGGGCAAGACCCACGACAAGCTCGGCTACGTCCGGGCGACCGTCCCCACCGGCCAGGCCGACGCCGCCATCAAGGCCGCGGCCAAGCTCTCCGCTGTCCACGGGATCGACCTGAACCAGGAGATCCAGCTGGACGACCCGACGCCCGCGGGCGACCGGGCGAAGGGCACCAAGAGCGCCGCCGTGGACAGCGACGACTTCTACGGGGCGCCCGGCGCGAAGACCCCGGCGAAGAACCCGTTCAACCCGTCCTTCGAGACGGGCGCGGTCGAGTTCGTCGAGAAGAACCCGAAGGCGGACGGCCGGGGCATCACCATCGGCATCCTCGACTCGGGCATCGACCTGGGTCACCCGGCGCTCCAGAAGACCACCACGGGCGAGCGCAAGATCACCGACTGGGTGACCGCGACCGACCCGATCGTCGACGGCGACCAGACCTGGCGCCCGATGGTGGACGCGGTCTCCGGGCCGTCCTTCACCTACAAGGGCCGTACGTACAAGGCCCCGGCCGGTTCGTACCAGGTCAGCGTCTTCGCGGAGGCGGCTTCCAAGGGCGGCGACGCCGACGGCGACCTCAACCGCGACGGCGACACCACCGACACCTGGGGCGTGCTCTACGACGCCAAGAACGGCACGGTGCGGGTCGACCTGAACGACAACGGCGACTTCACCGACGACGAGGTGCTGCGGCCGTACAAGGACAAGTTCCAGGTCGGCTACTTCGGCAAGGACGACCCGAAGACCGACGTGGTCGAGCAGATCCCCTTCGTGGTGGAGCTCCGCAAGGGCGTCCCCATGGACCCGTACGGGGGCAGCTGGGTCGGCAAGAAGGCCGACTTCGTCAACATCGGCATCATCGAGGGCTCGCACGGTACCCACGTCGCGGGCATCACCGCCGCCAACTCGCTCTTCGGCGGCAAGATGAACGGCGCGGCGCCCGGCGCCAAGCTGGTCTCCTCGCGCGCCTGCACCTGGAGCGGCGGCTGCACCTCCGTCGCGCTGACCGAGGGCATGATCGACCTCGCCGCCAACCGCGGCGTGGACATCATCAACATGTCCATCGGCGGCCTGCCGGCGCTCAACGACGGCAACAACGCCCGCGCGGAGCTGTACACCCGCATCATCGACGCGTTCGGCGTCCAGCTCGTCATCTCGGCGGGCAACAGCGGCCCCGGCGCCAACACCATCGGCGACCCCAGCCTCGCCGACAAGGTCATCTCGGTCGGCGCGACCATCTCCAAGGAGACCTGGCTCGCCAACTACGGCTCCGAGGTCCGCAAGCCGTACGCGATGATGCCCTTCTCCTCGCGCGGCCCGCGTGAGGACGGCGGCTTCACGCCGACCCTCTCCGCGCCCGGCGCGGCCATCAACACCACGCAGACCTGGTTCCCGGGCGGCCCGACGCTGGAGGCCGGTTACGACCTGCCCGCCGGCTACTCGATGCTCCAGGGCACCTCGATGGCCTCCCCGCAGGCGGCCGGCGCCTCCGCGCTGCTGCTCTCCAAGGCGAAGCAGCAGGGCATCGACCTGACCCCGGCCAAGCTGCGCTCCGCGCTCACCTCGACCGCCACCCAGATCGACGGCGTCCAGGCGTACGAGCAGGGTGCCGGCCTGATCAACATCGTCGACGCCTGGAAGCAGATCAAGAAGCAGGACGGCGACGTGCACGAGTACACCGTGCGCGCCCCCGTCGACACGGCCATCGACGAGCTGCTGGAGGACCCGGGCCACGGCACCGGCGTCTACGACCGGGAGGGCGGCCTGAAGGTCGGCAAGAAGCGGCTGTACGACATCACGGTGACCCGCACCACCGGCCCGAAGAAGGCCGTCAGCCACAAGCTGGCCCTGGTCAACAACCACGACGAGACGTTCAAGCTGGTCGGCGGCAAGAAGGTCGACCTCAAGCTGAACAAGCCGGTCACCCTGACGGTCTCCGCCAAGGCGGCCACCAAGGGCCTGCACTCGGCGATCCTGACCGTGGACGACCCGTCCACGCAGGGCACCGACCAGCAGATCATGACGACCGTGGTCGCCGCGGACGAGCTGGCCAAGCCCTCGTTCACGGTGAAGAAGTCGGGCGAGGTCGACCGCAACGAGACCCGCTCCTACTTCGTGGAGGTGCCCGAGGGCGCCAAGTCGCTGGAGGTCTCCCTCGGCGGCCTCTTCGGCAAGAGCCAGGTTCGGTTCATCTCGATCCACCCGTACGGCGTCCCGGTCGACTCGACCTCGACCCCGAACTGCTACAACAACTACAACGACGGCAACGGCTGCCGTCCCGACCTGCGCTCCTACGCCGACCCGGCTCCGGGCGTCTGGGAGATCGAGGTCGAGGCGCGCCGCACCTCGCCGCTGCTGCGCAACCCGTACCAGCTGGAGGTGTCGCTGCTCGGCGTCGCCTTCGACCCGGCGGTCCAGACCGTCCCCGAGGCCGAGGTCGGCACCCCCGCCCCGGTCGAGTGGACGATCACCAACGAGAACGCCGCGCTGGAGGGCAAGCTCAAGGGCGGCCCGCTCGGCTCCTCGCTGAGCAAGCGTCCCGAGATCAAGAACGGCGAGGCGCAGACCAGCGAGATCACCGTCGGTGAGGGCGTCGAGCGCCTCGACGTCGCCATCGGCAACGTCTCCGACGTCGCCGCCGACCTGGACCTGACCCTCTACGACGAGCAGGGCAACCAGGTCGCGCAGACCGCCGACGGCGACTCCGAGGAGGCCCTGTCGGTCGCCAAGCCGAAGCCGGGCACGTACACCGTCGAGGTCTACGCCTACTCGGTCCCCTCCGGGAGCACCGCGTACGACTACCGCGACGTGTACTTCTCCGCCGCCCTCGGCGAGGTGAAGGTCGACACGGCGAAGACGGTGAAGCTCGCCACCGGCGCCTCGGCGAAGATCGGCGCCGAGGTCGTGGTCGCCGCTCCGGCGCCCGAGGGCCGGAAGTTCTTCGGCCAGGTGCAGGTGCTGAACGCCAAGGGCACCGCCGCGGGCAGCGGCAGCGTCGAGATCGGCAAGGTCACCGAGTGACCCCCGGCCGTACGCGGTAGCCCCACCCACCCGGGCCACCGCGTACGGCCACCGGGTTCGGGGCGGGTTCCTCCGGGGGCCCGCCCCTTCCGCTTGCCCGTGCCCGGGCCGGTGGGACGTGCGTCACAGAAAATCGGGGCGAAAGCGGGCAGGACGGCGGATCGGCCCGGCCGCGCCGCTCACCAGGCGGACGATCACGTCCCATCCTCCGGACAAAGGATTGGACAGGAAGGTGCTGGTCATAAGCATCATGGGCAGGCTGTCGCATCATGGGCAGGCTGCCCATTTCGTACGTCCGGCGGGCGCCCGCCGGTGAGCCAGACTGAAGGAGTCACAGTGCGGGTCGGAATCGTCGGAGCCACCGGTCAGGTCGGCACGGTCATGCGCAGAATCCTCGTCGAGCGGAACTTCCCCGTCTCCGAGCTGCGCCTCTTCGCCTCGGCCCGCTCCGCCGGGTCCACGATCGAGTGGCAGGGCAGCGAGGTCACCGTCGAGGACGCCTCCACCGCCGACTACTCCGGCCTGGACATCGTGCTCTTCTCGGCCGGCGGCGCCACCTCCCGGGCGCTCGCCGAGAAGGTCGCCGCCCAGGGCCCGGTCGTCATCGACAACTCCTCCGCCTGGCGCCGCGACCCGGAGGTCCCCCTGGTCGTCTCCGAGGTCAACCCGCACGCGATCGCGGACCGCCCCAAGGGCATCATCGCCAACCCGAACTGCACCACCATGGCGGCCATGCCGGTGCTGCGCCCGCTCCACGACGAGGCGGGCCTCGAAGCCCTCGTCGTCGCCACCTACCAGGCCGTCTCCGGCTCGGGCCTGGCCGGCGTCGCCGAGCTGCACGGCCAGACCCAGAAGGTCGTCGCCGAGGCGGACCAGCTCACCCACGACGGCGCCGCCGTGGACTTCCCCGAGCCCGGCGTCTACGCCCGCCCCATCGCCTTCAACGTGCTGCCGCTGGCCGGCTCCGTCGTCGACGACGGCTCCTTCGAGACCGACGAGGAGCAGAAGCTCCGCAACGAGTCCCGCAAGATCCTGGAGATCCCGGAGCTCAAGGTCTCCGGCACCTGCGTGCGCGTCCCGGTCTTCTCCGGCCACTCGCTCCAGATCAACGCCCGCTTCGCCCGCCCGCTGGGCGTCGAGCGCGCCACCGAGCTGCTGAAGGACGCCGAGGGCGTCGAGCTCTCCGAGATCCCCACCCCGCTCCAGGCCGCCGGCCAGGACCCCTCGTACGTGGGCCGCATCCGGGTGGACGAGACCGTCGAGAACGGCCTCTCGCTCTTCGTCTCGAGCGACAACCTGCGCAAGGGCGCGGCCCTCAACGCCGTCCAGATCGCCGAGCTGGTCGCCGCCGAGCTCAAGGGCTGACGCCGCCGCGCGGAACCGCCGCGCGCCGCGTACCGCTCTGCGGAGGGCGGGCACCGATATCCGGTGCCCGCCCTTCCCCGTACCCGGACCGCCCGTGGAAGGATGAGCGAAACGTCACCATCGGCGTACCCATCGAAGGAGATGACCGCGTGCCTGGCACGAATCTGACCCGTGAAGAGGCGCAGGAGCGGGCGCGCCTGCTGACCGTGGACGCGTACGAGATCGAGCTGGACCTCTCCGGCGCCCAGGAGGGCGGCACGTTCCGCTCGGTGACCTCGGTGCGCTTCGACAGCGCGGAGGCCGGTGCCTCGACCTTCGTCGACCTGATCGCCCCGGCCGTGCACGAGGTCGTCCTCAACGGCACCGCGCTCGACGTGGCCGCCGTCTTCCGCGACTCCCGGATCGCCCTCGACGGCCTGCTCCAGGGCCGCAACGAGCTGCGGGTCGTCGCCGACTGCGCGTACACCAACACCGGCGAGGGCCTGCACCGCTTCGTCGACCCGGTGGACGAGCAGGCGTACCTGTACACCCAGTTCGAGGTACCGGACTCGCGGCGGGTCTTCGCCGTCTTCGAGCAGCCCGACCTCAAGGGCACCTTCACCTTCACCGTGACCGCGCCCACCGGCTGGACGGTGATCTCCAACTCGCCGACGCCCGAACCCGACGGCGACGTCTGGAAGTTCGAGCCGACCCCGCGGATCTCCTCGTACATCACCGCGCTGATCGCCGGCCCCTACCACGCGGTCCACTCGGTCTACGAGAAGGACGGCCAGCGGGTGCCGCTCGGCATCTACTGCCGGCCCTCGCTCGCCGAGCACCTCGACGCCGAGCACATCTTCGACGTCACCCGGCAGGGCTTCGACTGGTTCCAGGAGAAGTTCGACTACGCGTACCCGTTCGCCAAGTACGACCAGCTCTTCGTCCCGGAGTTCAACGCGGGCGCGATGGAGAACGCGGGCGCGGTCACCATCCGCGACCAGTACGTCTTCCGCTCCAAGGTGACCGACGCGGCGTACGAGCGGCGCGCGGAGACCATCCTCCACGAGCTGGCGCACATGTGGTTCGGCGACCTGGTCACCATGGAGTGGTGGAACGACCTGTGGCTGAACGAGTCGTTCGCCACCTTCACCTCGGTCGCCTGCCAGGCCGCCGCGCCCGGCTCGCGCTGGCCGCACTCCTGGACCACCTTCGCCAACGCCGAGAAGACGTGGGCGTACCGGCAGGACCAGCTGCCCTCGACGCACCCGATCATGGCCGAGATCAACGACCTGGACGACGTCCTGGTCAACTTCGACGGCATCACGTACGCCAAGGGCGCGTCCGTCCTCAAGCAGCTCGTCGCCTACGTCGGCGAGGACGCGTTCTTCGCGGGCGTGCAGGCGTACTTCAAGCAGCACGCCTTCGGCAACACCAAGCTGACCGACCTGCTCGGCGCGCTGGAGAAGACCTCCGGGCGCGACCTGACGACCTGGGCCCAGAAGTGGCTCCAGACGGCCGGCATCAACGTGCTCCGCCCGGAGATCACCACCGACGCCGACGGGACCGTCACCTCCTTCGCGGTCCGCCAGACCGCCCCCGCGCTGCCCGCCGGCGCCAAGGGCACCGCCGTGCTGCGCCCGCACCGCATCGCCATCGGCTCCTACGACCTGGACGACGCGGGCCGCCTGGTGCGCACCGGCCGGATCGAGCTGGACGTCGACGGGGAGCTGACCGAGGTCCCCGAGCTGGTCGGCACCGCCCGCCCGGCCGTCTTCCTCCTCAACGACGACGACCTGTCGTACGCCAAGGTCCGCCTCGACGAGGGCTCCCTCGCCGTCGTCACCGCCCACCTGGGCGACTTCGCCGAGTCGCTGCCGCGCGCCCTGTCCTGGGCCTCCGCCTGGGACATGACCCGCGACGGCGAACTGGCCACCCGCGACTACCTCGACCTGGTGATCTCCGGCATCCCCAAGGAGAGCGACATCGGCGTGGTCCAGTCGCTCCAGCGGCAGGTCCACATGGCGATCGAGCAGTACGCCGACCCCGCCTGGCGCCCCGAGGGCCTGGCCCGCTGGACGGAGTTCGCCCTGGAGCAGCTGCGCGCCGCCGCCCCCGGCAGCGACCACCAGCTGGCCTGGGCCCGCGCCTTCGCCGACACCGCCCGCACCGACACCCAGCTCGACCTGCTGGAGGCGCTGCTGGACGGCGGCGAGACCATCGAGGGCCTGGCCGTCGACACCGAGCTGCGCTGGGCCCTGCTGCACCGCCTGGCCGCGACCGGCCGCGCCGACGAGGGCGCCGTCGACGCGGAACTGGCCCGGGACCGCACGGCCGCCGGTGAGCGGCACGCCGCCTCGGCACGTTCGGCCCGCCCGACCGAGGAGGCCAAGGCCGCCGCCTGGGCGTCGGTCGTCGAGTCGGACAAGCTGGCCAACGCGGTCCAGGAGGCCGTCATCGGCGGCTTCGTCCAGTACGACCAGCGCGAGCTGCTGGCGCCGTACACCGCGAAGTACTTCGCGGCCGTCAAGGACGTGGCCGCCAGCCGCAGCCACGAGATGGTCCAGCAGATCGTGGTGGGGCTCTACCCGGCGCTCCAGATCTCCCAGGAGACCCTGGACGCGACCGACGCCTGGATCGCGGCCAACGACCCGACCCCGGGCCTGCGCCGCATGATCACCGAGTGCCGGGCGGGTGTCGAGCGCGCCCTGCGCGCCCGCGAGGCGGACGCGGCGGCCGGCCGCGCCTGACCGCCCCTCCCCCGCCGGACGCGAACGGTCCCGCCCGCCCCTGGTCGTCAGGGGCGGGCGGGACCGTCGTACGTACCGGGAGCTGCCTCAGCCGGCCAGGCGCCGGTAACGGTCGGCGAGGGCGGCGGCCCCGGCCTCGGTCAGCTCGCCGTGCAGCCGCATCCGGGCGACGCCGCCGTCGGGGAAGGCGTCGAGACGGACGTGGGTCGCGGTGGCCGGGGTGGCCAGGCGGTAGCGGTGCGGGGTGTCGGGCTGGAGCCGGGTGCGCGGCAGGATCTCGTACCACTCGCCGTCCTCGCCGTCCCGGGCGCTGAGCGCGACCCAGCCGGCCGAGTTGCCCTTGAGGTAGGCGGTGTCGATCTCCACGGCACGGATCACGCCCTGCGCGGCGAGCCGGAACCGCACCCAGTCGTTGGTGTCGCGGACCCGGCGGCGCCGGTTCTCCCAGCCGTCGTCCATCTTCCGCGAGGTGCCCGGCAGGATGATCTGCGTCGGCGAGGAGTAGAAGCGGTCGGAGGCGTCCTCGTACACGCCGCCGTTGAGCACGGAGGCGAGGTCGACGGTGCCGAGCAGGCCGAGCCATTCGGGGTCGGGGACGACCTCGCCGTAGACCCGCAGGCGGGCGATGCCGCCGTCGGGGTGCTGGCAGAGCCGCAGGTGGGTGAAGCGGCGCTCCACGTCGAAGGCGAAGCCGTTGGCGGCGTGGCCGAGGACCGGGGTGGGCGGCAGCAGCTCCTCCCACTTCACGTCGGAGGCGAGCAGTTCCTCGGGGCCGGGGTTGCCCTCGACGGCGGTGGCCTGGAGTGAGACGCGCTGCGGGTAGTTGCCGCGGAAGTGCGCGGTGTCGACCACCACACCCTTGACGACGCCGGGCGCGCCGAGGCGGATGAGCGCCCAGTCGTGCTCCTCCGGCGCCGGGAACGGCGTCTCGGGACCCGCGCCGCGCCGGCGCCGGGTCTCCCACCCGTCCATGACCTTGCCCTTGTGCCCGAAGTGCTCCGGGTCGAAGACGGCCCGCTCGCGCACCAGCAGGTTCTCCCGCTGCGCGAAGAACTCGTCGTTGGCCGCGATCACCCCGGCCCCCAGCCGCCGGTCGGCGAGGTCGACCAGGTCGGTGGCGGAGAAGTCGACTCCGTGGGTCCGGTAGTCGCCGTACGGGTCACCGCCCGGGTACGGCGCGGCATCGTTGGCGTGCGGGTCGTCGGCGTGGGCGTCCTGGCTGTCCGGGGTGGCGGGGTGTGTGGTCATGGGTCGACTGTGACAGGGGCCGAATGCTCGCGTCCATCGAAACTTTCCGATGGGAATGTTCGGGTGGGGTGAATGGTCGCGGGCGACGGGGCGCCTCCGAGAACCCCGCTCATTCCGGCGCGAGGGACCCCAACTCGACCTCCTCGAACACGCGCGCCCACCAGGATTCCTCATCCTCGAACACAACCGGGTCCGTCTCCTCGGCCTTGGCCAGGGTCCTCTCCACCAGAGGCTCGTACGCGTCAGACTCTTCGTGCACGCCTGAGAAGACGAACTCTTCCCAGATCCTCGGCATCTCCTGAAAAGCCCTCAGAGTCGTGTTGGCCAGACTGACGTCGCCCTCGTCAAGCCCGTACCCTTTCTTCATCCAGACGGAGCCGGCGCTGACCGAGAGCCAGTAACTGTTGACCCCGTCTTCGAAGTCACCCAGGAATGCCGCAGCTCCCACGTCCGCGAGTTCCCGCACCTCCAGCTCGCGTCGTGGATCGCGAACGAACATGCGGTTCGAGTCATCCGGCAGCCCACGCACCGACAGCAGTTCCCTGTCCTCCGCCCGCAGCCCAGCTGACCGCATCGTCGCTTCCTTGAACGGAAGCCACCGCACCGAACTCACCGTCTACCTCCCACTACAGACGTCACAACATCTCTCGAACTCGGTTCAGGCAGTCTGAAGGGGATCTACACGGAGCTGGCTCAGCGAACGGAGTCATCGCCGCAGGTGATCACAGTCGTAGCCCTTGTCCGCATGCAGCTTCGCCGGCCGCCTGCGGTGCGGGCCGCGACGGGAACGGACGGGCGGATTCCGCGAATGAGCGGTTCGGCCGGAACCTCACGGTCGCCAGCCCGACGGCGACCTCCGCCCTGCGGACGGCTTCACCTCCGCGAGCGGCACCACCCGCCGGAACAGCACCCACAACTCCTCCGGCACCAGCCGCTCAACCAGAATCGAGATGCACAGCTCAACGACGATCAAGCCATGAGAAACGGCGTCTTAGCTTGACGGAATCGTCGCAACTGTGACTTGCCCATCCATCAGGCATTCGATGAGCACCGAACCGCCCAGCGGGTGCATCCAGAAGTGCGGCCCGGCGTCCAGGATGTCCCTCGCACGTCGCACCGCGACATCCGCAGGCATCGTCACGACCGGCATCAGATAGTTGCCCCAGATGACGGCGATCCGCTCACCCCGCTGTACGTGCGAGGAGAGGAGATCCGCCGCCATCCTCGTCCAGTGCTCCTCGTCGTCCCACCAGAGGCGGTTCTCGAACGGACTGATCCACTTCCACGCCGTGATCCGCCTCGACGGCCCCGCAGGCCCCTACACCCCGCCACCCGCCTGGGCCACACCCGACCTCTTGGCCGACGCCATCCGGGGCGCGGCCACCCGCGCCCGCATCGACGGGCCGGAGATCAACGGCCGCGCCCGCGCCTTCGTCTTCGGCGAGCAGATCGACCCGCGCCTACTCCACCACCCTCGGCGCCCTCCGGGCCGCCCGAGCCGCCTGGCACCGCCGCCACACTCCTCCACCCTCCCCGACCACCCTCGTCCTCGCCCACTGGGCCTACGACGGCACCGGCCTCACCCCCGACCTCGAACGCCTCGCCGCACTCATCGGAGGTGGCCCGACGGGCGAACAGGGGGTAGCGACTCGTGCGTGACGACGAACTCCTCACCGTCCCCGAGGCAATGGCCCGCCTCAAGATCGGCCGCTCCGCCCTCTACGACCTCCTGCGCACCCGCCGCCTCGCCTCCCTGACCATCGGCCGCGCCCGCCGCATCCCCACCCACGCCCTGGACGACTACGTCCAGCGCCACCTGGAAGAAGCCGCTCGATGACCGCCCCCAAGCGCAAGAAGGCCCGCGCCAACGGCGAAGGCACCATCTACCAGCGCAAGGACGGCCGCTGGGAAGCCGCCGGCTACGTCCTCGCCACCGACTGCAGACGAAAAGCGTGTCCGTGTCTACGGCACCACGCGCAAGAACGCGGCTGACAAGCTCGCCGAGAAGATCGCCGATAGCAACCGCGGGCTGCCGGTCGCCACCGCTGACAGCACGCTTGGTGACTACCTGACGTACTGGCTCGGCAGTGTCGCGGTCCACCGGCTCCGCGAGAACACCCACACCCGCTACGCCGCCTGCGTCCGCCTCCACCTCATCCCCGGCCTCGGCACCAAGAAGATCGCGAGGCTCACCGCCAAGGACGTCCGCACCTTCCTCGACCGGCTCCGCACCACCTGTCAGTGCTGCACCCAGGGCCTGGACACCGAACGAAAGAAGTGCTGCACGATCGGCAAGTGCTGCCAGAAACGGCTGTCCCCCTTGACCGTGACCTACGTGCACTCGGTGCTCAAGTCGGCTCTGGAACACGCTGTCCGCGAGGACGAGCTGCCGCGCAACGTCGCCCGGAACGTCAAAGCCGCCACGCCCCGGCTCAGGCACTTCCGGCCCCTGACTGCGACGGAGGCTCGTCAGTTCCTCGACGCCGCCCGCACGGACCGGCTCCACGCGCTGTACGAACTCGCGCTGCGCACCGGACTCCGCAAGGGCGAACTCCTGGGCCTCCTCTGGGAAGACCTCGACCTCACGACCGGAACGGCCAGCATCCGCCGCTCGCTCCAGCGCACCCGCACCGGCGGCCTCACGCATCTGCCCACCAAGACCCGGGCATCTGAGCGCCGTATCGCGCTCCCGACCGAATGCCTCCACTCCCTCAAGGAGCACAAACAGCAGCAGGACAAGGAGCGCGGGACGGCAGGGTCAGCCTGGCAGGACAGCGGCCTCGTCTTCACCACCCCTACCGGCCGGCCTCTCGACCCGGCCAACCTCACCCGCCGCTTCCACGACCTCCGGCACTCGACCGCCACCTTGCTCCTCGAACAAGGCGTCGACCTCGTCGTCATCAAGGAACTCCTCGGACACGCCCACATCGGCGTCACCGCCGGCGTCTACGCCCACGTCCGACTCCGCCTCCAACGCCAAGCGATCGACACCCTCGGAGTCGTCCTCGCATCAACCGACGACAACCCCGACAACCCATCCGTTACAGCCGTCGTCCGCTGACGTTGCCGTCACCGTTGCCGTCAAGGCACCCGAAAGCCCCACCGGCACCACAGCCGGTGGGGCTTTGCGATCATTCGGCGAATGAATTCTAATTGCTCGCCGCACCCGCTGAAGGGCGCGCTACTTCTTTCGCGTAACCGATCGTCTCGGCGACCACATCGACATCAGCCTCACTCGCCATGGGCATCAGATAGAGCCCCTCTGGAGAATCGATACGGATCTCGCATACGCAATCTCCATTATCCATGGCACGGCATTCAACATAGCTGGCATCTTCGTGAATGCTGGCCACCATGAAGATGCGATATTGACGCCCGGAAATCTCCGCAATCTTCACCCGAGGAACCCTTCGAACGTGAGTCTGCCTCCGCGCATACTCCAGCGTGCACCATAGCTTCCGCTTGGATGCCATATGTCGCGAACAGTTCCCCCATAGTGCGCCGAGGCGGAACCCAGGGTGTCTGTACTACCTGGATTGGTCAGCAACTCAAGGACCATATTGTCGCCCATTTCCGTACGCTCTGCATCCGACGCGAGGGTCGGGAACTTGCTCGCATGCGCTGGCCCTCGGCTGGGGTCTGCATGCTTTTGCAACGCCCGTCCTGCATTGCTTTGACCGCGAGCAATCTTACCGGTACGCGTGTCGATTTTGGCCTTCTTGTACGGCCCAGCCGCCACCTCAGCCAGCTCGTCCACGGACGCATTTCCGCAATTGTGAACAAGAACCGGAGTAGCGCCCGCCAGCACATAGTACGTATGGACGTCCGCCACCGTCAGGTTGTGGACGGTCGCGCGCTGGGTGGTGCTGGAGACCGCGGTGATCTGGACCCAGGTGCCTGCCGAGGTGTGGAGCCACTGGCCCGGCTGGAGTTGGCCGGCGTCGAGCCAGGTGTTCAGTTCCGGGACCCAGAACGGGTGGCCGTCGGTGGCGACGATGGTCGAGGTGGCTTCGCCGTCCTCGCCGTCCTCGTCGGGAGCGAGCTGGGTGGCGTCGACCGGGACCGAGCCGTCGGGCGGTGGGGTGGTGAGGGTGGTCGGGGCGCGCTCGGTGGTGGTGCGGACGGTGACGGTGACGGTGACGAGGGTCTTGTCGCCCTTGCCGATGATGGTGGCGGCGACCGGCTGTGGCTTGGTATCGCCGGTCTTCGGGTCGGTGGCGAGGACCTTGTCGCCCGTCCTGACGTCCTCGATGGGCTTCTTCGAGCCGTCGGCCATCAGGACCTTGGTGCCGGGGACGAAGCTGTTGACCTCGCAGCTCTGTGCCTGTGCCTCCTCACCGACCGCGTCCTTGGCCTGTTCGCGGGCCTCCTCCTTGACCTTGTTGGTCTTGCGCTGGGTCGGCTTGGACTTCTGGGAGGGCTTCGACTTCGGTTTCGGCTGGGACTTGGGCTTCGCCTTGGCCTTGGGGGCCTTGTTGGCGCGGGCCTTGCGGGCGGCGGCGCGGGCCGCCTGGGCGCGCTTGGCGGCGGCGCGCTGGGCCCGCTGGCGGGCGGCCGCGGCGGCGCGCTTCGCCGCCGCCCGCTTGGCCGCCGCGCGGGCCGCTGCCCGCTTGGCCGCGGCGCGGGCGGCCGCCGCGCGCTTGCGGGCCGCCTCGCGGCGGGCCTTGGCGCGGGCCTTCGCGCGGGCCTTGGCGGCGGCCCGGGCGCGGGCCTTGGCCAGGGCGCGGGCCCGGCGCTGGGCCGCCTTGCGGGCGGCGATGCGGGCGGCGCGCTTGGCGGCGGCGCGGGCGGCCGCGCGGATGGCGGCGCGGATCGCGATGCGGGCGGCGATGCCGACCAGGATCGGGAAGAACAGGCCGTCGGGGTCGGAGAAGGTGGCCGGCGCGTTGTTGGCGTAGGCGTAGGGGTTGATGGTGGCCGGGTCGGTGAAGTCGACCATGGGGTCGACGGAGAGGAAGCGGCCGGTGGCCGGGTCGTAGGGGCGGGCGCCGAGCTGGGTGAGACCGGTGTCCTCGTCCTTCAGTCCGCCGACGAACCCGCGTCCGCCGGGCCACCGGGACGGGGCCTCGCCCCGGTCCTCGCCGAACGGCGTGAGCTGGCGGCGGGTGACCGGCATGGACGCCTGCGTCATGTCGACGGAGGTCTGGGTGGAGCCGTGGTGGTCGGCGAGGAGGACCTGGAGTCCGCCGTCGCTGCTGCGGACCGTGGTGGAGCCGTCGGGGTGGGAGTAGAAGCGTTCGGTGGTGGTGGTGCCGTCGGGCTTGGCGGTCAGCTCGGTCTCGCCGAGGTAGAGCGTGGTGGAGCCGTCGGGGCCGTGGCGCAGGAGGCGTTCGCCGCCGGCGTCGTTGAGGTACTTGGTGGTCTTGGTGGTGCCGCCCTCGACGGGCTCGCTGACCTCGGTGAGGGCGCCCTCGGGGTCCCACTTGAGGGTCTGGGTGGTGCCGTTGTGCTGGCGGGAGGTGGTGTTGCCGGCCTTGTCGTAGCCGTAGACGGAGCGGGTGGTGCCGCCCGGGCCCTCGGAGGCGACCTCGGCCAGGCGGTTGGGGCCGCCGGCCTCGCCGCCGTAGGAGTAGGTGCGCTTGATGTCCTTGGCGGTGTTCCCGGCGGGGTCGTGCTCGGTGAGGGCGGTGCGGTTGCCGGAGTCGTCGAAGGTGTAGCTGTGCCAGTACGGCTGGTCGCCGCCGACCGTCGCCTTGCTGGGGCCGCCGGTGCAGGTGTCGTCGGCGGCGGTCCAGGCGGAGGTCATCCGGCGGAGCTGGTCGTAGACGAAGCACTGGGTGTCGGGGCCGGCCTGGCCGTCGGGCATGCCCTGGCCGGGCGTGCGCTTGATGGAGGTGAGGTTGCCCGCGTCGTCGTAGGTGTAGCCGGTGTCGTCGATGAGGGCGGGCTGGACGCCGCGGTCGTGCACGGTGCGGGTGAGCTGGCGGCTGAACTCGTCGTAGTAGTACGAGGAGAAGAGCTTGCGGCCGACCGGGCCGGCCTCGGTGCGCAGGACCTCGCCGAAGCGGGAGTAGGTGACGTTCGCGACGTAGGTGGTGTTGCCGGTGATGGAGAGCGGCAGGTCGTCGGTGGTGGTGTAGCGGAAGACCAGGCGCTCGGAGGCGAGGGTTCCGGCCTTGGGGAGCTGGACCCAGGCGAGGTTTCCGGTGTCGGTGTAGTCGTACCGGTAGTCGTACGTGCCGGCGACCTTGCCCGCGGCCGCCGAGACGGTGGTGCGGGTGGCGAGGGGACGGTTGGCCTTGTCGTAGGAGGTGATCTCCTCGCGATAGGCGTTGCCCTCGTCGTCGTAGCGGATCGCCGCGGTGGGCAGACCCTTGCCGAGGGTGTCGTAGGTCCACTCCAGGCGCTTCTTGCCGTCGGCGGAGTCCTCGCGCAGGGAGGTGGGGCGGCCGGCCTTGTCGTAGGTGGTGACGAGGCGTTCGCCGTTGGGGTTGGTGGTGGCGACGAGGTTGTCGGTCGCGTCGAACTCGTAGGTGGTGCGGCCGCCGTCGGGGTCGGTGGTGGCGGTCTGGCGGCCCCGCGCGTCGTAGCTGAAGGTGTACTCGGCCCCTCCGGGCTCGACGATCTTGGTGAGCTGGTCGAGGGCGTCGTAGTGGTACGTGGTGTCGCGCCAGGCGCTGCGGTCCTTCTTGGTGTACTCGCGCAGGCGGGACTGGCGGCCCTCGGCGTCGGTGTAGGTGGTGGTCACCGTGTCGCCCTCGGGCGGGACGACGGTGGAGGCGTCGCCGTCCTTCTCCAGGGTGGTGCGGGTGGTCTCCTCGCCGTAGGCGTACGAGACCTCGCGGACCGCCTCGCCGGAGCCGTCGTAGGTGACGCGGTTCTGGCTGGGGACGACGTTGTCGCCGACGACCAGGAGGGTGGTGCTGACGGGCTGGTCGTTGTAGTAGCCGTCGTTGGTGACGACCTCGCGGCCGGCGGAGTCGTAGAAGGTGTCGTTGACGATGCGGCCCTCGCCGCCGACGGCGGGGTCCTGGGTCTGGCGGACACGCAGGTGGCCGTCGAGGATCTCGTGGCTGACGGCGTAGCTGCCGTCGTCCTTGAGGGTCTCGTTGGTGACGACGGTGGGCTTGGTCTTGGTGATGGCGTACTGGTAGCGGGCGTTGGGCGCCTTGGTCTTGTCGCGGTCGATGTCCCAGACCTTGAGCAGGCGGCCCAGCGGGTCGTACTCCATGTCGACGCGCTCGCCGTTGGGCCCGATGTCGGCGGTGCTCAGGCCGCGCTGGACGTCGAACTCGGTGGTCTCGGTGTGGCCGAGCGGGTCGGTGGTGACCTGGGTGTGCGGGACGGCGACGGTGGCCGGGGTGAAGGCGACGGTGGTCTTGTTGCCCTCGGCGTCCCAGGTGGCGGTCTCGCGGCCGTGCAGGTCGTAGGAGGTGCGGTCGGTGGTGGTGTAGCTCTTGCCGTCGACGTCCAGTTCCTGGACCTCGGTGACCAGGCCCTTGGTGGGCTTGTCGCCGAAGGCGCCGCCGTCGTAGAGGGAGCGGGTGTCGTCGATGACGGTGGCGGAGGCGTCGTCGCAGGCGCCGTTCCGGGTCACCTCGCGCGACTCGGTGTCCACGATGTACGCGTCGGTGTCTCGGACGTAGCTGGTCAGGGTGCAGACCAGGCGGCCGCCCGCGGTCTTCTCCTCGACCTTGGTGGGCATGCCGTAGCTGTCGTAGGCGGTGGTCTCGGTGGAGCGGCGGTACGTGTCGCCCTTGACCAGTTCGCGGGTCTCGGAGGTGACCGGGTGGACCATCCACGCCTCCAGCGCGGTGGTGCCGGTACGGGCCCGGGAGGCCGTCTTCACGGCGGACGGGGTCACCTTGACGGCGGAGTCGACGGAGCCGCCGACGGCGTCGTAGGTGATCTCCTCGCGCAGCTGGCCCTGGAACTCGGTGCGGTCGGGGTGGGTGCCGCCCTCGGAGTCGGTGACGGAGGCGGTGCGGGTGCCCGAGGGCAGCTTGTCGCCGTGCATGCCGCGGAAGTAGCGGTGCTCGGTGAGCTGCTGGGGGTCGCCGTCGCCGGCGTCGCCGACGCGGGTGCGGACCCGCTCGTAGCCCCGGTACTGCGACCAGGTGCGTTCCTTGGCCGCGGTGTGCTCGCTGTCGTCGTACGCCCAGGCGGCGCCGCCCAGGTACTCGTAGGAGGTGACGGTGGCGCGGGCACCCGCGACGTTGTCCTCCTCGCGGACCTTGGTGACGACGTACTTGTGGAACCAGTCCTGGACCGGGTCGGTGGCGCCCTTCGGGGTCCAGAACTGCGGGTAGCAGCGCATCGTGTTGGTGTGCGGCGAGGCCGGGAGCTTCACGGGGGCGCGGGCGCTGCACTCGGCGTCGGAGTAGGTGACGCCGATGGTGCCGCCGGTCTCGGTGTCGACCGCCTGGACGCGCAGCCGGGAGAAGGGCTCCAGCCCTTCGAAGCCGTCGACGCGGTTGTCCAGCTGCTGGCCGCGGAAGGTGACCTTCGGCATGTCGGCGGTGGCGCCGTCGGCCGCGTGGCCGGTGCGGCCGATGGACTTGAGCCAGAGGGCGGGCGAGGTGCCGTCGCCGGTGGCGGGGAAGCTCTGGTCGAGGGTGAAGGTGTCGACCGGGCGGAGGGTGGAGCCGGCCAGCACCTTGGTGGTGATCTTGGCGAGCCGCTTGGTGGACCAGAAGGTCGGGGTGTTCTTGTTCTTGCACTCCTCGCCGGGCAGGCACTGCTGGTCCAGCGGGGTGTCGGGCCAGTGCTTGGCGTTGGCCGCCTTGCGGTCGGCCTCGGCGCAGGCGAACGCCTCGGTGGGCACGCACCGTTCGGTGACGCCGAACTCGACGCGGGCGGCCGGGTCGCTGGTGAAGAGCTTGTCGGCGCGCTGGCCGTAGTCGATGCGGTGCGGGTAGGCGGCCCGGTCGTAGGTGACACCGGCGGGCTTGTCGTTCTGCCCGTAGCGGTTGGTCTCCTTGGTCCACCAGACCGTCATGGCGTCGCCGAGCGGGTCGACGACCTGGTCGAGCATCCAGCGCCAGCCCTGGGTGCAGAAGGACGAGGCGAAGGCGGAAGCGTGGCAGTCCTCGCCGGGGTGGTTGCCCGCGACGGGGACGGTGAGCACGGAGTTGGTGCGCTGGCTCCCGGCGCCGGGCAGCTTGTTCAGGCCGAAGTGGTACTGGGTGCCGTCGGTGGTGGTGAGGACCCAGTACTCGCCCTTGTACGCGCCGTTGTCGGCGCCGGTCTTGCGCTCCAGCCGGGTGCCGTCGTCGTCGGCGGGGCGCCAGACGCCGGTCTTGTCGTCCTTGACCAGCTCGTTGCTGGAGCCGTCGAGGGACATGACCATCTGCTCGGTGCCCCAGCACAGGTCACCGGTTTTGCCGCTCTCGCCGGGGTTGTTGGCGCCGCTGCCCTGGTCGTCGGCGCAGGGGCGGTAGCGGCGCTCGATGAAGCCGGGCTCCCAGTCCCAGCCCTCGGCGATCCAGGAGGACTGGGAGTTGGTGGAGGCGGTGCGGCCGTCGACGGCCTGCGAGGAGTAGCCGATCTCGATGTCGGGGGCGGGGCCGCCCGGGGTCTCGGGGACGTCGACCGGGTAGCTCCAGGAGAAGCCGCCGGAGGAGCTGCCGGCCATCCAGGAGCCGGAGGGTGACAGGGAGGTGGCGCCGTAGTTGCCGCCCGCGCCGCCGGCCGAGGCGACGGCGGCGAGGGTGACGGGAGCGGCCGAGGCGGACTTGGGGAGGGTGATCTCGCCGGTCAGGGTGCGGTCGGCGGTGTCGTTGGCGGTGGTGACCTCTTCGCCGGTGGCCAGGTCGACCAGGCCCAGGCGGCTGCCCCAGTCGGCGCCGAAGTTCTTCTCGTAGGCGGAGTAGTCGAGTTCGACGCGGATCTTGCCCTCGGCGGGCGTGGCGTCGGAGTCGGCGGAGCGGGCCAGGAGACCGGGCTCGGCGGGGGCGACGGTCAGGAGCAGGCCGTCGGGGACCCCGGCCTTGCGGGCGGCGGCGCGGTCGGCGATCTCTACGGCGACGTGGGCGGCGGGGTCCTCGGCGGCGGCGCGTGCGGCGGCCTTGCCCGCGGGGCGGGCGGCGACGGGCAGGTCGGTGCGGAGGCCGGGGACGCGGTCGGCCTTCTCACCGAGGAGCGGCGCCTGCTCCTTCGCGGGGGTCTCGCCCGCCAAGGTGACGGGGGTGACGGTGCGGCCGGCGGGCCAGCTGGTGGCGCCGGGGGCGTGGGGGCGCGCGGCGTCGTCGGGTCTGGAGCGCTTCTTCGGGACGTGGTCGGTGCCGGGCACCGACTTGTCGTCGACCAGCTCGGGCCGCTCGTCCTTCAGCGAGGCCGCGTACGCGACGTCGGTGGACGGGATGAGGGCGACCAGGAGCGCCACGGCGGTGAGGACCGCCACGGAGACCAGCACTCTCGCGACGTGCTTGAGCTTCGGAAGGGTGTGGTCCACGTACACGGGTGCGCCCTTGTTCGATCCGACCGGAACGGACGCACCTTAAGAGTGATGATTGTGTAATGGCAAGGTGTGATCACCTTCATCAAATGGTCATGGTTGGCTAAAACTTGACCACACGTCAGTCACTTCAGCTCGTTTCCGTACCGCTCCGCCCCGGGCGTGCCCGCCCGGGTCCGGCTCCTTCCGAACAGAGAGACGTGCCATGCCGGTCATGAAGAGACCCGGCGCGCCGCGCCGCGGACGGCTCGCGATATCCGCCGCCGTCGCCGCGCTCGCCTGCCTGATCACCGCCGCACCCGCCCAGGCGGCCCCGCCCACCGCGCCCCCGCCGAGCACCGGCGGCGACCTCACCGAGGAGTCACGGGCGGTGGCCCGGTCCCAGGATTCCGGGACACCGGTGGAGGTGGCCTCCGCCCGCACCGAGACCGGCGAGGTGCACGCCATGCCGGACGGCACCCTGCGCCTCACCCAGCACGCCGCCCCGGTCCGTACCCAGCGGGACGGCGTGTGGAAGGACATCGACACCACCCTCTCCACCCGGGACGGCCGCGTCGCGCCCCGCTCGGCCGCCGGTGACGTGAGCTTCTCCGGCGGCGGTGACGGACCGCTCGCCGTCCTCACCGACCAGGGCCGCAGCGTCGAGCTGAGTTGGCCGGAAACACTCCCCGCACCGGCCCTCCAGGGCAACACCGCCACGTACCGGAACGTCCTCGACGGCGTCGACCTCGCGGTCACCGCCCAGGTCGACGGCTTCTCGCACGTCCTCGTCGTGCACAGCGCCGAGGCGGCCGCCGACCCCGCGCTGAAGGAGATCTCCTACGGCCTGAAGGGCGAGGGCGTCACCGTCGAGCGCGATGCGGAGTCCAACACGCTGCGCGCCGTCAACCCGGCCGGCCAGGAGTTGTTCGCCACCGCCACACCCCGCATGTGGGACTCGGGCGACGCCCCGGCCCAGCGGTCCCAGGGCGCCCGCTCCGCCGACACGCTCTCCCCCGTCGACCCGCTCGCCCCTGACGTCCGCTCCGCAGAGGTCGGCATGAAGACCTCCGACTCCACCCTGACGCTCACCCCGGACCCGGAGTTGCTCCGCGGCGAGGAGACCAGCTACCCGGTCTACATCGACCCCAACTTCAGCGGCTCCAAGCTGGCCTGGACGATCGCCTACGACCGCCACAAGAGCTCGTCCTTCTGGAACGGCACCAACTGGACCGGGAGTTACGCCAACGAGGCCCGGGTCGGCTACGAGAGCGACACCAAGGGCACCTCGCGGGCCTTCTTCCGCCTCAACTCCAAGGAGCTGGCGGGGGCCACGGTGCTCTCCGCCCAGTTCCAGATCACCAACACCTATTCGTGGTCCTGCCAGGCCCGCAACGTCGAACTCTGGCTGACCGGCGGCATCTCCGCCTCCACCACCTGGAACAAGCAGCCCTCCTGGGCGACCCACCTCCAGACCAAGTCCTTCGCCCACGGCTACACCGGCTGCGGCGCGAAGTCCGTCGACTTCAACGCCACCGAGGCCGCCAAGCGCTCCGCCGCCAACGGCTGGGCCAACATCACCCTGGGCCTGCGCGCCAGCTCGGAGTCGGACACCTTCACCTGGAAGCGGTTCAACTCCAACCCGAAGATCATCGTCAGCTACAACCGCACCCCGAACACCGCCCTGGCGATGGAGACCCGGCCCAGCACGGCCAACGACACCGCCTGCGCGGTGGCCCCGTACGTCTTCGTCGGCAACACCGACGTGACCCTTCGGGCCCGCGTCAGCGACCCCGACGGCGACAAGGTCACCGCCCGCTTCCACCTCTGGCCGACCGGCAAGCACCCCAACGACGCGGCCGACGGCGTCTTCGTCGTCAACGTCGACAAGACCAACATCACCAGCGGCGGCTGGGCCGAGCACACCGTCAGCAAGGACACCCTGAAGAAGTACGAAGGGTTCGGCAGCGGCGGCCGCTTCTCCTGGAAGGTGCAGGCCAGGGACGCGCACAGCGCCTCGGACTGGCTCCCGACCCAGGGCGCGCCCGGCTGCCAGTTCGGCTTCGACTCCGCCCGGCCCTCCGCCCTGCCCCAGGTCAGCTCGCCTGAGTTCCCCGGCAGCGGTGACGGTTCGGTCGGCGCGCCCGCCCGCACCCCCGGCTCCTTCACCTTCACCTCCGGCGGCGTCTCCGACGTCGTCTCCTACACCTACGGCCTCAACGTCTCCCCGCCCACCACCAAGGCGGAACCGGCCACCGCCGGCGGCCCGGTCACCGTCAGGCTCACCCCGGGCTACGCCGGACCGCACACCCTGTACGTCTTCAGCACCGACCGCGCCGGCAACAAGTCCGACACCCAGGCGTACTCCTTCTACGCGGACAGCCCGGGTACGCCCGACAAGCCCGGCGACGCCAACGGCGACGGCTTCCCCGACCTGTACTCGCTCGACGCCTCCGGCGGGCTGCGGCTGCATCCCGGCGCCGGCAGCGGTGGCACCGTCGGCACCGCGGCGGCCCTGCCCGCGCTCGGGCTGAAGGACGCGCTGGTCACCCGGCGCGGGGACTGGACCGCCGACTCCTTCGAGGACCTGGTGGCCCGGCACGCCGACGGCACGCTCTGGCTCTACCCGGCCGACGGCACCGGCCGGGTCGCCGACCTCACCCGGCAGCAGGTCCGCCAGTTCACCCGGCCCGGCGACGAGGGGCACATCGACCCCGCCACCTTCCGGCAGCTGGTCTCCCTCGGCGACCTCGGCCAGCCCGACCAGGCCGCCAGCCCGGACTTCCTCGCGGTGATCGGCGACGCGCTCTGGTACCTGCCCGGCTTCGGCAGCGGCTACCTGGACGAGGGCTATCCGCTGGCCGACAGCGGCTGGGCGGGCCGCACCCTGGTCTCCCCCGGCGACCTGGACGGCGACGGCCGCCCCGACCTGCTGGTCCGTGACACCGCCGACGGCAAGCTCTGGCTGTACCGGGGACGGGCCGGGGCGGACGGCTCGACCGACCCGCTCTCGCTGGCCGACGACACCCGCCGCACCGCCTACGGCACGGGCTTCACCCCCGCCGCCCACCCGCTGCTCGCCGCACCCGGCGACGCGAACGGCGACGGCGTGGGCGACCTGTGGACGACGGCGCCCTCCGCCCAGGGCGGCGCGCTCCTCTTCCACCGGGGCGGCACCTCGGCGCCCGGCACCCCGGTGACCGTGCAGGACGGCACGTGGGGCCAGGTGAGGTCACTGACCTGACGCCCAGGATGTCTGGAGCGGCCCCCGCCTCACCGGCGGGGGCCGCTCGCGTTCACACCCCCGGGTCGGCGACGCAGACGCCCGTGGCGGACGGGCCGCTGACGGTGACCCGGGCGCGCTCCCGTCCGCCGACGGTGACCACCAGATCGGCCCGGCCCCCGTCCTCGTCCAGGGTGGCGCTCAGCACCGGGATGGCGACCGGGCCGCGCATGGTGACCTCCTGGCGCCACGGCAGCCGGGGCTGGTCGACGGAGATCTCCTCCTCGCCCTCCTCCCCCTTCGGCGCGTAGGTCAACTCGACGACGCCGCGTCCCTCGACCCGGTACTCCACCCGCAGCCGCGTCCCGCCCCCGGCCACCGAGAACCGCGGCGACCCGGTGATCGCCCCGTCCAGTCCCCCGGCGTCACCCCAGCGCCCCCGCCCCTGGTCGTGCTCGCTCATGGTCTCCCCTCCCTCTGCGCGGCCCCGTGCCTGCGCCCCCGTACGGTAAGCGCCCGGCCGGCGGACGGTGCGTCAGGCCCCGGCCCTGAGCGCCGCCAGGACCCGGGCGACCGGGCCGCCGCCCTGTTCGGCGCCCCGGCGGACGGCGGCGATGACGTGGCGGCGCGGGCGGTCGGCCTCCAGGGGGCGGATCACGACGCTTCCCGGGGTGTACTCGGCGCTGACCATGCGCGGGACCAGGGCGACGCCCAGTTCCGCGCCGACCAGCGCCAGGATGGCGGGCCAGCCCGTCGCGGTGTGGGCCTGTTCCGGGCGGAACCCGGCGGCCTCGCAGGCGGCGCGGGTGATGTCCGACCAGGGGCCGTCGGCGCCGTAGATCCAGGGGTCGGCCGCCAGGTCGGCCAGGCGCAGGTCCGGGGCGCCGGCCAGGGGGTGGGCGCTGGGGAGCGCCACGTCCAGGGGGTCGGCCCGCAGGGGGACCCTCGTGAACCTGGGGTCGCGGACGGTCGGGGCGTGGGCCGCCAGCGACAGGGCGAGGTCGACCTCGCCGGCGGCCAGGAGGTCGTAGGCCTCCCCCGCCTCGGCCTCGCGGACGCGTAGCTCCAGGCCGGGGGCCTCCTCGCGCAGCCTCGTCACCAGGGGGACGACCAGGGCGGCCACCGCCGTCGAGAACGCGCCGATCCGGACCTGGCCCGCGTCGCCCCGGACCAGGGCCGCCAGGTCGGCGTCGGCCCGCTCCAGCTGGGCGAAGACCTCGTCGGCGTGGTGCAGGACCAGGTGGGCGGCGTCCGTGAGGCGGACGCGGCGGCCGTGTGCCTCCAGCAGGGGGACGCCCAGCTGCCGGGCGAAGTTCGACAGTTGCTGGGAGACCGCCGACGGGGCCATCAGCAGAGCCTCGGCTGTCGCCGTGACCGTGCCGTGCTGGTGCAGGGCACGCAGGATTCTCAGTTTGCGGAGGTCCCATTCCGGGGCGGGGGGCGCCATGTCCCGCACCTTACGCCCGGCCCCACCTGCCGCTGGGCTTGTCTTTTGCCTGGGGGCCGCTTGCCCCGCACCGGTCGGATGGCCTCAATCGCCGGCCGGGCTGCTTTTGGCTGGGCTCCGTCTCCACCGCGCCGGTCACAGATGGCCTCAATCGCCGGCCGGGCTGTGGGATTCGCGGTTCGTTCGCCGTCTGGGTCGGGCGGGGCCGCACCGGGGTACCTCCTCACAAACTGCAAGGTGCGGGGTCAGTCGCTCCAAGACGGCCGTGTGTGCAGTTTGCTGCGGGGGCACCCCGGCACGACCCCGCCCTTCCGTCTCGTCGGCGTCGTCCCGCCGGTGGGAGAGGAAAAGACAGACCGTCCCCGATTGATCTTTGTGGCCAACTGGACCGACGACGGTGGTCGCTGTGGAGAAGCCCGGTATGGGTGACGGCCTCTTCCCCCCTCCGGCGGTTGGCCGCGTACGAGACCGTGGGGTGGGGACGTGTCGGGGTGCCCCCGCAGCAAACTGCACACGAGGCCGCCATGCTCCAACTCACCCCGCACCCTGCAGTTTGTGAGGAGGTACCCCGGCGCGGCCCCGCCCCACCCACGCACCGGAGGAACCGCGACCCTCACAGCCCGGCCGGCGATTGAGGCCAATCAGTGACCGGCACGGGCAGCAAACCGGCACTCCCAAACGCGGCGCAGCCACATTCCAGCCCGGCCGGCGCTTGAGGCCTCAGTGAGGGGCGCGGGCGAGCGGGCGCCCAGGCAAAGGACAAGCCCGGCCGGGAGGCCGAGGGCCACCGAGCCGGGCAGGCAAACCAGGGTTCAGGAACGCTTGCCGGACTTGTCCATGACCATGACCAGCCCAGCGATCACCAGGAAGAGCACGATGGGCAGCGCCACGTAGAGCCCGAGGGTCTCCACCACGCTCAGCCCCGTCCCCGGGTCATCCCCGTCATCGCGCGTCAGCGCCAGCGCGGGGGACGTCATGAGCAGCGTCGTCAGCGTCGTACCGGCGACCACCGCACCGGCGCGCAGAGAGTTCTTCTTGTCCACGGTGCCAACGTAGCGAACGCCTAGACGGGCCGCGCGTCCGGGGGTGCCGTACGGGCCATGGGGGCGGGTGTCTGGTCCTCGGTGGCGACGGTGCGCAGCAGGCGGGCCACGCGCGGGGAGGCGGTCAGTTGTTCGAGGGCGACGGGGTGTCCCTGGGCGTCGGCGACGGGGAGCCGCCAGTTGGGGTACTGGTCCCAGGTGCCCGGGAGGTTCTGGGGGCGGCGGTCGCCGGTGCCGTCGGGGAGCCAGACGCCGATCATGCGGGCGGGGGTGCGGAGCAGGAAGCGGTGGACGGCGAGGACGGCGGCCTCCTCGTCGGGGGCGGCGCCGGGAAGGTGGCCGCCGGGGGCCGCGCCCATCAGGCCGAGGCCGTCGAGGACGGTGAGCCAGGTGGCGGTGGCGGCGGCCTCCTCGGCCTCCTCCTCGGCGAGGGGGCGGGTGAGCAGCCCGAGGCGGTTGCGGAGGCGGACGTGGTCGCCGGTGAGGCGGGAGGCGGTGGAGGGCAGGTCGTGGGTGGTGGCGGTGGCGACGCAGGAGGCGCGCCACGCCTCGGCGGGCAGCGGCAGCCCGGTGCCGTCCCAGTCGCGCTCGAACCAGAGGACGGAGGTGCCGAGCACGCCGTGCCGCTGGAGGGTCTCGCGGACGCCCGGTTCGACGGTGCCGAGGTCCTCGCCGATGACGACGGCGTCGGCGCGGTGGGCCTCCAGGGCGAGGACGGCGAGCATGGCCTCGGCGTCGTAGTGGACGTAGGTGCCGTCGGTGGGCGGGGCGCCGACGGGGACCCACCACAGGCGGAAGAGGCCCATGACGTGGTCGATGCGCAGGGCGCCCGCGTTGCGCAGCAGGGAGCGGAGGAGGCCGCGGTAGGGGGCGTAGCCGCCGGCGGCGAGGCGGTCGGGGCGCCAGGGCGGCAGCCCCCAGTCCTGGCCGAGGGCGTTGAAGGCGTCGGGGGGCGCGCCGACCGACATGCCGGCGGCGAAGACGTCCTGCTGGGACCAGGCGTCGGAGCCGTCGGGGTGGACGCCGACGGCCAGGTCGTGGACGAGGCCGACGGCCATCCCGGCCTCGCGGGCGGCGCGCTGGGCCTCGGCGAGCTGGGTGTCGGTGTACCAGGCGAGGCGGCGGTGGAAGTCGACCCGGGCGGCGAGTTCGGTGCGGGCGGCGGCGGTCTGCGGGGAGCGCGGGTCGGTGAGCGGGGCGGGCCATTCGGACCAGTGCGGGCCGTGGCGTTCGGTGAGGGCGGCCCAGGTGGCGTGGTCGGTGAGGGCCTGGCCGTGGGCGGCGGTGAAGTCGTCGTAGGCGGCCTGGCGGCCCGGCGGGAGCGGTACGGCGCAGAGGTGTTCGAGCGCTTCGCGCTTCAGCTCCCAGACGGCGTCGCGGTCGATGAGGGCCTGGCCGGAGAGGACCTGGCCGCGGAGTTCGGCGGCGCGGCGCAGCAGCCCGTCGAGGTGCGGGCGGACGTCGGCGGTGAGCGCGGTGTACTCGGGGATCGCCTCGACGCGCAGGTGCACCGGGTCGGGGAAGCGCCGGGAGGACGGCCGGTACGGGGAGGGGTCGGTGGGGGTGCCGGGGACGGCCGCGTGCAGGGGGTTGACCTGGACGAATCCGGCGCCGTGGACGCGTCCGGCCCAGGTGGCGAGTTCGGTGAGGTCGCCGAGGTCGCCCATGCCCCAGGAGCGGTGCGAGAGGAGGGAGTAGAGCTGGACGAGCAGGCCCCAGGCGCGGGACTCGGGCCCGCGGATGTGGTCGGGGGCGATGACGAGGTGGCTGGTGGCGGTGCGTCCGTCGGGCGTGGTGGCCTCGATCCGGTGGACGCCGAACGGTACGGCCCACAGCACGTCGGCGGCCGGGGGGAGGGCGCTGTCGGCGGGGGGCGGGGGCGCGGTGGCGGCCGGGACCAGGGGGACGGTCCAGTTCCAGGCGGGCGGCGGGGCCTCGCCGACGGGGGCGGCGCGGCGGACCGCCTCGCCCGCGTCCCGGCCCCCCGCGGGGGCGGGGCGGGCCGGGACGGGGTCGGGGTCGCGGGTCAGGCGGACCCGGGTGCCCGGGGGCAGTGCCGCCAGCTCGGGCGCGGTGCGCGGGTCGGCCGACGGGGCGGCGGACCGGAGCACCACGGTGGGCGGCAGCAGGCGGGCGGCCTGTCCGGCTTCGGCTTTCTCCAGGGCGGTCCGGATCGCTTCGGGGCTGCTCGCGTCGACGCCGAGGGCGGCCAGGGCGGCCACGACGGCGGATTCGGCGGCCGGAACGGTGCGGTCCGGGGAAGGGGAGTAAGAGGTGGCGACACCATGGAGCTTGGCGAGCCGGGACAGGGCCAATTCAGCCTCCTGAGGAAACCGCTCCGAGCAGGGCGTCCTCCGCGACGACGGCGGCGGCCGCGGCCGGCTCGCTGGTCAGCGGGGCGGTGTCGGGCAGGGGTGGTTCGCTGGTGAGCGGCGCGGCGTCGGCCAGCGGCGGCTCACTGGTGAGGGGCGGCTCGGAGAGTCCGTAGGCGCACGAGCCTTCGAGGCCGGAGTCGGGGTGGGACACCAGGGAGTAGTCGACGGTGTCGGGGTCGAAGGGGTCGTCGGGTCGGCCGGCGAGGGTGGTGGGGTGGGGAATCGCCGGGAGGTCGTGCAGTTCCGGACGTTTGGAAAGGGCGGACAGAAGCAGGTGTGCCGATGCGGCCACGGGGGCCTCCTTGGTCGCGGGTGCGAAGCACGGTCAGGGCAGCCCTACCCAGCTTGTCGACACGCAGACGTGTGCGTTCGGCCAACGTGTTCCGGGTCACATTGTGCGCGGTGGGCGGTCCATCGCGAGGGGGCGCGCCCGGGGCACGCACAATGGAGGGGCCGCCGGGAACGCCGAACGCCCCCTTCCGGCCGTTGACACCGGCACTTGGGGGTGATGGGCTTCCTAGCCGTCCGGCCGTGTGGCCGGAACAGGCTCGTCCCGCGCATGCCCCGTCATCCGCGCGCCACACCTCGCGCGTCATACTCCTTCTGGCCCACCCGTCCCCGCCGCCCGTTGGGAGAGGACCCGTGCAGCTCCGCCGCAGCAGGACCGCCGCCGCTCTGGCCGTGGCCGTGATCGCCGGAACGCTGGGGGGCGCACCGACCGCGCTGGCCGCTCCGCCCGCCCCGGACCCCGCCACCGCCGCCGACGAGGCCCCGGACGACGCGAAGGGCGAGACCGCGGGGCTGCCCTCCGTCTGGCCGCGCCCGCAGTCGCTGCGCGCCGCCGACGGCAGGGTGGCGCTGGGGTCGCGGGTGGTGCTTCTGGCGCCGATCGGTACCGACCCGTACGCGCTGAAGGCGCTGCGGGAGGTGCTGCGGGAGGCCGGGGTCCGTGACATCGACGAGGTGAGCGCCGAGAGCGACGTGCCCGCGGGCGCGACGCCGGTGGTGCGGGTCGGCGGCGAGTCCGCCGCCCGGGCCTCGGCCGGCGCGACGGGGCTGGAGAAGACGCTGCGCGCGCTGGGCGCGAGCGCCCGGGACGATCTGCCGCAGGGCGGGTACCGGCTGGCGGCCGGTGAGGCCGGCGGGCGGCCGACGGTGGCGATGGCGGGCGTCGGCGAGGACGGCCTCTTCCACGCGGTCCAGACGCTCCGTCAGCTGGTGCGCGACGGGGTGGTGCCGGGTGTGGTGGTCCGCGACTGGCCCGGGACGCCGGTGCGCGGCCTCTCCGAGGGCTTCTACGGCACCCCGTGGACGACCGAGCAGCGGCTGGGCCAGCTGGACTTCCTGGGCCGCACCAAGCAGAACCACTACCTGTACGCGCCGGGCGACGACCTGTTCCGGCAGGCGCGCTGGCGGGAGCCGTACCCGGCCGAGCAGCGCACGGCGTTCCGCGCGCTGGCGGAGCGTGCCCGCGAGAACCACGTGACGCTGGCCTGGGCGGTGGCGCCGGGTCAGGCGATGTGCCTCGCCTCCGAGGACGACGTGAAGGCGCTCAACCGGAAGATCGACGCGATGTGGGCGCTGGGGGCGCGTGCCTTCCAGCTCCAGTTCCAGGACGTGTCGTACAGCGAGTGGCACTGCGGCGAGGACGAGGCGGAGTTCGGCTCGGGCCCGGCCGCGGCGGCCCGTGCCCAGGCGCGGGTGGCCAACGCGGTCGCCGCGCACCTGGCGGAGCGTCACCCCGGTTCGCGGCCGCTGTCGCTGATGCCGACGGAGTACTACCAGAAGGGCGCGACGGAGTACCGCCGCGAGCTCGCCACCGAGCTGGAGGCGGACGTGCAGGTGGCGTGGACCGGCGTCGGGGTGGTGCCGCGCACCATCACCGGCCGGGAGCTGGCGGGCACCCGCGAGGTGCTCGACCACCCGCTGGTCACCCTGGACAACTACCCGGTCAACGACTACGCGCAGGACCGGATCTTCCTCGGCCCCTACACGGGCCGTGAACCGGCGGTCGCGACCGGCTCGGCGGCGCTGATCGCCACCGCGATGGAGCAGCCGGCCGCCTCGCGCATCCCCCTGTTCACCTCAGGGGACTACGCGTGGAACCCGAAGGACTACCGGCCCATGGAGTCCTGGCAGGCCGCCATGGACACGCTCGCCGGGGAGGACCCCGAGACCCGCGAGGCGGTCCGGGCGCTGGCCCGCAACACCGCCTCCTCGGTGCTGGGCGCCGACGAGTCGGCGTACCTGCGGCCGCTGCTGGCGAAGTTCTGGGCGACCCGGGCGGACGCGGCGCGGGCAGCCGGGCGGCCCGGCACCGAGGCCGCGAACGCCGCCGCGCGGGCAGCCAAGGAGCTGCGCGCCGCCTTCTCGGTGATGCGGGCGACGCCCGAGCGGCTGGACGGCGGCGGGTCGGGGCTGGGCGAGGAGGTGCGGCCCTGGTCGGAGCAGCTGGCGCGGTTCGGGCAGGCCGGTGAGCTGGCGGTCGACCTGCTGGCGGCGCAGGCGCGGGGCGACGGCACGGCCGCCTGGCACGCCGAGCGGGCGCTGCGGGCGGTCCGCGCGGAGACCTCGCGGAACAAGGTGACGGTCGGCGACGGCGTCCTCGGCCCCTTCCTCGACCAGGTCGAGAAGACCGCCGACAGCTGGCACGGCACGGTCGGCGGCGACGGCGAGAAGGTCGCCGACACCGGCTCGGCGTACACGGTGGCGCTGCCCCGGGTCCGCCCGCTGGCCGGGGTGACGGTGCGGACCGACCCGGGCGTCTCCGGGGTGGTCGAGGCGCGGGTCCCGGGCAAGGGCTGGCAGCCGGTGACGCGGCTGGAGCCCGGCGGCTGGACCGACGTGGAGAGCCGGGGGCTGCGCGCCGACGCGCTGCGGGTCACCGGCCCCGAGGCGGAGCGGGTCGACCGGCTGGTGCCCTGGTACGAGGACGGCGCCGAGGCCGCGCTGCGGCTGGGCCGGGGCGAGGCGGACGCCGAGATCGGCGGCAAGGCCGGCGAGGTGACGGCCCGTCTGACGGCCCACCGCCCCGGCACCGTACGCGGCGCGCTGAAGGCGAAGACCCCGGAGGGCATCCAGGTCTCCGCCCCCGGCGAGTCCGTCCTGCCGCGCGGCACCGAGGTCCGCATCCCGGTCTCCGTGCGGGTCGCGGACGGTGTGCGCCCGGGGAGTTACGAGGTGCCGGTGGAGTTCGGCGGCCGCTCGGCCACGCTGACGGTCCGCGCGTTCCCGCCCACCGAGGACCGCGACCTGGTCCGCTCCGGCAAGGCCACCTCCTCGGCCGACGAGACGGAGGACTTCCCGGCCCGGGCGGCGGCCGACGGCGACCCGGAGAGCCGCTGGTCCTCCCCCGCCGAGGACAACGCCTGGTGGCAGACGGAACTCCCCGAACCGGCCCGCGTCGGCCGCGTGGAACTCCACTGGCAGGACGCCTACGCCGCCGCCTACCGCGTCCAGGTCTCCGAGGACGGCCGGATCTGGCGCACGGCGGCGACGGTCAAGGACGGCAAGGGCGGCCGCGAACGGGTCGGCCTGGACGCGAAGAACGTACGGTTCCTCCGCGTCCAGGGCGACAAGCGCGCCACCCGGTACGGCTACTCCCTCTTCTCCGTCGAGGCGTACGCGGTCGCGGAGAGAGAGAAGGAGAAGGGCGAGGACAAGGGGAAGGGCGACGGGAAGGCGGAGGAGAAGCCCGGCCGCGACTAGGTCCTGTCCGGGCCCTCACTCCCACTCGACGGTGAGCTTGGCCTCCGTCCCCGTGCGCAGGAAGAGGTACGCGGTCGAGGCGGGCGCGTCGGCGAGGCGCAGTCTCAGCTGGGTCGGGCCGGTGCGGTTGACCTCGGTGAAGGCGGTCGAGTCGGCGCTGCCTGAGGTGAAGCGGGCCAGTTCGGCGGCGCCGGAGGCGGTGGCGGGCGCGGCCCAGTCCTCGGCGGCGGTGGCGCAGCTCGCGCCGAAGCAGCCGTTGCGCACGTCGATCAGCAGCCGGTTCCCGCCGGCCCACGGGTCCCCGCTGCCACTGGCCCGGCTGACGGTGACGTAGGCCCGGGTGACCGTGGCGTCGTCGGGCACGGCGGAGGTGTCGAAGGAGAGCAGCGTCCGGTTGTGCTGCCCGTCGGTGCCCCGCCCGACGGCGGCGCCCATGGCCCCCTCCAGCGTGCCGACCGCGGCCCCGGTCCCGCTCGCGGACGCCTTCACGTACCCGTCCTCGGCGGCGGTGCTGGGGATGACGGCCCGCTGGGCGGGGGTGCCCGGGCCGGTGCCGCCGCCGTCCTCGGCCAGGCCCCAGAACCGCCCGATGTGATAGGCGGCGCAGATGTTCACGTCGAGGATTTACGCCCCCGCCCTCCCGCACTGCTCGGCCCCGCTCCCCGGGTCGACGGGCTGCCCGTGGCCCATCCCGGTGATCGTGTACGTCTCGACGACGTCCCGGCCGCTGCCGTCCCGGTAGACGGCGTGCGGGTGACCGCCCACGGTGCCGGTGGCGTCCGGGGTGGTGTCGGTGCCGTGCACGGCGGTCCACTGCTCGACGGTCTCGGTGAGGTTGGCCGGGACGACGGTGGTGTCCGTCGTCCCCTGCCAGACGGAGACGGCCGGCCAGGGCCCGGCGTACCCGGGGTAGGCGTCGCGCACCTTGGCGGCCCAGGCGGCCGGGGTGAGGTTGCTCCCCGGATTCATGCAGGAGTACGCGGCGACGACGCTGGTGGCGCAGGCGTACGGCAGCCCGGCGACCGGCGCGCCGGAGGCGAAGACGTCCGGGTAGGCGGCGAGCATCACGTTGGTCATGGCGGCCCCGGCCGACAGCCCCGTGGCGTGCACCCGCGCCGGGTCGCTCCCCACGTCCGCCTTCATCCGGTCGGTCATCTGCTTGACCGACAGCGCCTCGCCGGCGCCCCGCCGGATGTCACCCGCCTCGAACCAGTTGAAGCAGCTGTTCAGGTTGTTGGCCGACTGCTGCTGCGGCAGCACCAGCGCGAACCCCCACTGGTCGGCCCACTTCGTCCACCCGGTCTCGTCGTCGAACCCGCCCGCCGACTGCGTGCACCCGTGCATCGCCACCACCAGCGGCCGCCCCGCGGGCAGCCCGTCCGGCACGTACCGGAACATCCGCAGATTCCCCGGATTGCTCCCGAACCCCGTCACCTCGGTCAGCGAGGCGGCCCGCGCGGGAGCGGTGAGCGAGGCCGGGCCTGCCACTCCGAGGAGGGAGACCAGCAAGGCCCCGACCGCGGCCCCCGCGAACGGCCTCCGAAAACCGCCGGGGCCGCGCCGCGCCCCCTCCCGGCCTACGCGTGCGCGGACGAATGACAGCCTCATCGCGACTCCCTCGGCTCACCCCCGCCACCCGGCCCCGGCGGGGTACTGCCAGGGACGGTAGGCCGCGCCAAAGGCCCGGCGGCACGGGGCGGCACCCCATGGAGGGGAGAGGGCTATGGGGTCCGGGCCCATTTACGGCAGGGCATCTTCAGGCGCGGCCAGAACCAGCTCCGAGCCCGGCAAAAATCAGCCCGGCCGACACACTCCAAGCCCGGCCGGCGTATGAGGCCACTTCTCAAGCCCGGCCGGCGCTTGAGGTCACCTTTCAAGCCCGGCCGGCGCTTGAGGCCATCGTGAACCGGCACAGGAAGCCGGAACTCAGCAAAATCCAGCCCGGCCGGCGCTCGAGGCCAGAAAAGCCCAGCCGGCGCTCGAGACTAGGCCCCGGCCCGGGCGGGCCGCACAGCAACAGCCTCACCCCCGCCCCCCACATGCTCGATGCGCGCCAGCGCGTCATCCCCACCGAAGGGCTGAAGATAAGGCAGCCACCGCGGATCACGGTGCCCCGTCCCGATGATCCGCCAGGCCAGCCCGGTGGGCGGCGCCGGCTTGTGGCGCAGCCTCCACCCCAGCTCCATGAGGTGCCGGTCGGCCTTGACGTGGTTGCACCTCCGGCAGGAGGCGACCACGTTGTCCCACACGTGCCGCCCGCCCCGGCTCCGCGGAATGACATGGTCCACGCTGGTGGCGACACCCCCGCAGTACACGCACCGCCCACCGTCCCGGGCGAACAGCGCCCGCCGCGTCAGCGGCACGGGCCCCCGGTACGGCACCTTCACGAAGCGCTTGAGCCGGACGACGCTCGGCGCGGGGACGGTACGGCTCTCGCTGTGCAGGAAGGCGCCGGATTCCTCCAGGCACACCGCCTTGCTCTCCAGCACGAGCACGAGTGCGCGGCGGAGCGGTACGACGCCGAGTGGCTCGTAGGACGCGTTGAGGACGAGGACGTGCGGCACGTGTGCCTCCTTGTACGCCGGCGGCGCGTGGCTCGCGCCGGGACGATCTGTTTCAGTTTCCCCTCACGCCCGGCCGGAGCGCCACCATGTCCGGGTAACGGGGTGAGGGGGTTTTTCCGCGTCCGGGCCCGCCGTGGGGCCGGACGGACGGCTGTGACCTGGGGTGCGACCGGTCCGGGGGTCGCGAAGGGTACCCGGGTGTGCGGTCGGCCACACCGGTGGCGGGGCGTGCGGGCAGCGCCGCAGGCCGGGGGTGGTGCGCCGGAGCCGGGCGCCCGGCGCGCGCATGAGGGGCCGTTAGTGTGGAGGAGCCGTCCACACCGTCTTCACCCCGCCGCACCGCGCGGCGGGGCCGCGTACTCCGGTGGACGGCTCGTCACCGCCCGGAGGTACCCCGTGTTCCCATCCGCACCGGCCGCAGGCCGGGAGGACACCGTCACGCTCGAAGAGGCCCAGGAGCGGGCCACCGACGCGGCGGGCTGGGTGTCGGAGAACTGGTCGACGTGGCTGGAGACCGGGCTGCGCATCCTGCTGATCATCGTCGTGGCGGCGGCGCTGCGGATGGTCATCCGTAAGACGATCACCAACCTCATAGACCGGATGAACCGCACCGCCTCGGCGGTGGACGGGACGGCCCTGGGCGGGCTGCTGGTCAACGCGGAGCGGCGGCGTCAGCGGTCGCAGGCGATCGGCTCGGTGCTGCGCTCGGTCGCCTCGTTCCTCATCGTGGGCACGGCCGCGCTGATGATCCTCGACACCTTCCAGATCAACCTGGCGCCGCTGCTGGCCTCGGCCGGTGTCGCCGGTGTGGCCATCGGTTTCGGCGCGCGCAACCTGGTCACGGACTTCCTCTCCGGCGTCTTCATGATCCTGGAGGACCAGTACGGCGTCGGCGACACCATCGACGCGGGGGTCGCCACCGGCGAGGTGGTCGAGGTCGGCCTGCGCGTCACCAAGCTGCGCGGCCCGAACGGCGCCGTCTGGTACGTCCGCAACGGCGAGGTCAAGCGGATCGGCAACCTCAGCCAGGGCTGGGCCACCGCCTCCGTCGAGGTCACCGTCCGCTCCGACGAGGACCTCGACAAGGTCCGCGACACGCTCACCGAGGTGGGCGCGCAGATCGCCAAGGACGAGCCGTGGAACGAGCGGCTGTGGGGCCCGGTGGAGGTCCTGGGCCTCGACTCCGTCCTGCTGGACTCCATGGTGGTCGGCGTCTCCGCCAAGACCATGCCCGCCCAGGACCTGGCCGTGGAGCGGGAGCTGCGCTGGCGGATCAAGAAGGCGCTCGACGCGGCGGGCATCTCCCTCGTGGGCGGCCCCGCGGAGATCGCCGAGGAGGACGCCGCCGACCCGTCGGCCGGGATGGCCGCGCCCTCGGCGTACGCCTCCGCGACCTCGCCGCAGTCGCTGGCCGCCTCCCCGATACCGCCGCCCGCGTCCGGCCCGAAGCTCGGCAAGTAACCGGCTCCGACCCGCCCCGCTCCGTACCGCCGCCCCGTTCCCGGTCCTCCGGGGGCGGGGCGGCGGCGTTCCCGCGCAGGTTCCCGCAGGTTCCGGAGGCTTGTCCTGCGGGGCGCGGATCGGTAGGTTCACGAACTGGCAGGAAAGTTTCCTGTCAGTTGCCGGAAGGCGCCTCGTGGGCGTCCCGGTGACCGGTGCGGAGACGGGCGGCGCGGATGGTGGCGGGGACTCCCCGGGTACTGCGGGTGATGAACGAGCGGGCCGCGCTGGACCTGCTGACCGAGCACGGCGCCCTCTCGCGGGCCCGGCTCGGCGCGCTGACCGGTCTCTCCAAGCCCACGGTCTCGCAGCTCCTGGCCCGCCTGGAGGCGGCCGGACTGGTCGGTTCCGCCGGCACCAGCGAGGGCAGGCCCGGCCCCGGCGCGCGGCTGTACGCCCTGCGCGGCGAGGTGGCGTACGTGGCCGCGCTCGACGTACGCCCCGGCCGCGTCCGTGCGGCGGTCGCCGACGTCACCGGCGCCGTCCTCGCCACCCACACCCTGGCCACCCCCGCCCGGCCGGGCCCCGGCGGTGTCGCGGCCCAGCTCACCGCCGCCCTCGACGGCGCGGCCAGGGCCGCCGGGATCGAGCGCCCGGCCCTGCGCCGGGTGGTGGTCGGCACGCCCGGCGCCTTCGACCCGCGCACCGGCCGCCTGCGGTACGCGGGCCACCTCGCGGGCTGGCACTCCCCCGGCCTGCTGGCCGAGGTGGCCGCCGCCCTGCACCCCGTACCGGTCGAGTACGAGAACGACGTCAACCTCGCCGCCGTCGCCGAGCGGCGTCTCGGCGCGGCCCGCGGCCACGAGGACTTCGTCCTGCTGTGGAACGGCACCGGACTGGGCGCGGCCCTGGTCCTCGGCGGCCGCCTGCACCGGGGCTGGACCGGCGGCGCGGGCGAGATCGGCTTCCTCCCCGTGGCGGGAACCCCGCTGGTGCGAGGCGTGGCCAGGACGGGCAGCGGCGGCTTCCAGGAGCTGGCGGGGGCGCAGGCGCTGCCCCGGCTGGCACGGGAGCTGGGAGTTCCGGTGCCGGAGGCGGGGCCCGGGGGCGCGGACCCGGCCGACGGGGAGGCCGTCGCGGCGGCGTTGCTGCGCACGGCGGCCGAGGCGTACCCGCGGCCCGGCGAGGACCCGGTCCCGGGAGGGGCGGAGCTGCCGCACGACGGGACCTTCTCCCCGCACGCCGGCCCGGTGGCGCTGCTGCGGGCGTACGCCGTGCGGCTCGCGACCGGGATCGCCTCGCTCGTCGCCGTGCTCGACCCGGCGGTGATCGTGCTGACCGGCCGGGTGCTGGCCGCCGGCGGCGAGCCGCTGCTGCGGCTGACCGAGGCGGAACTGGCCGAGCTCGCACCGTCCCGGCCCCGCCTGCTGGCCGGCGAGGTCACCGGCGACCCGGTGGTGCGCGGCGGCCTGGAGGTCGCCCTCACCACCGTCCGCGACGAGGTCTTCGACACCGCCGCCCTGTAGCGACTGCGGCGCGTACCCACACACTCCACCCACTCCACACCCGAGGAGCCATCAATGAAGCTGACCGTCGTAGGGGGCGGGTCCACCTACACCCCCGAGCTGATCGACGGGTTCGCGCGGCTGCGGGACACGCTGCCGCTGACCGAACTGGTCCTGGTCGACCCCGACGCCGGGCGGCTGGAGCTGGTCGGCGGGCTGGCCCGGCGGATCTTCGCCCGGCAGGGCCACCCCGGGACCATCACCACCACCGCCGACCTGGACGCCGGGGTGGAGGGCGCGGACGCCGTGCTGCTCCAGCTCCGGGTGGGCGGGCAGGCGGCCCGGCAGCGCGACGAGAGCTGGCCGCTGGAGTGCGGGTGCGTCGGCCAGGAGACCACCGGCGCGGGCGGCCTCGCCAAGGCGCTGCGCACCGTACCCGTCGTCCTCGACATGGCCGAGCGCGTCCGGCGTACCAACCCCGACGCGTGGATCATCGACTTCACCAACCCGGTCGGCATCGTCACCCGCGCCCTGCTCCAGGCCGGCCACAAGGCGGTCGGGCTCTGCAACGTCGCCATCGGCTTCCAGCGGAAGTTCGCCCGCCTCCTCGACGTGGCACCCGCCGAGGTCCACCTCGGCCACGTCGGCCTCAACCACCTCTCCTGGGAGACCTCCGTCCGGCTCGGCGGCCCCACCGGCGAGGACGTCCTGCCGCGTCTGCTCACCGACCACGGCGACACCCTCGCCGCCGACCTGCACCTCCCCCGCCCCCTCCTGGACCGCCTCGGGGTCGTCCCCTCCTACTACCTCCGCTACTTCTACGCGCACGACGTGGTCGTCGACGAGCTGCGCACCGGCCCCTCCCGCGCCGAGAAGGTCGCGGCCATGGAACGCGAACTCCTGGAGCTGTACGCCGACCCCGCGCTCGACGAGAAGCCCGAGCTGCTGTCCCAGCGCGGCGGCGCCTTCTACTCGGAGGCCGCCGTCGACCTCGCCGCCGCCCTCCTCGGCCGTGGCGGCAGCCCCCTCCAGGTGGTCAACGCCCGCAACGACGGCACCCTCCCCTTTCTCCCCGACGACGCCGTCATCGAGGTCCAGGCCGAGGTCGGCCCCGAGGGCGCCCGCCCGCTGGCCGTCCCCACCCTCGACCCGCTGTACGCCGGACTGGTCCAGCACGTCACCGCGTACGAGGACCTGGCGCTCCGGGCGGCCCTGGAAGGCGGCCGCGACCGCGTCTTCGCCGCCCTGTTCGCGCACCCCCTGATCGGCCAGTACGACCAGGCCGAGGCCCTCACCGACCTCCTCCTCGCCCACAACCAGGAGCACCTGCCGTGGGCCTGAGCGGAGCCGTGCTCGCCATCGACGCGGGCAACAGCAAGACCGACGTGGCCGTGGTGACCGCCGGCGGCGAGGTCGCCGGCACCGCGCGCGGCGGCGGCTTCCGGCCGCCCGCGACCGGCGTCGAGGCGGCCGTCGACACCCTGGCCGAGGCCGTCGCGCGCGCCCAGGAGGCGGCGGGACACCTCCCCGTCGCCCAGGTTTCGGCCTGCCTCGCCAACGCCGACCTCCCCGTCGAGGAGGCACAGCTCTCCGCCGCGATAACCGCCCGGGGCTGGGGCGCGTCGGTCGAGGTCCGCAACGACACCTTCGCCGTCCTCCGCGCCGGCCTCCTGGAGGACGCCGCCCCCCGAGGCGTCGCCGTCGTCTGCGGCGCCGGCATCAACTGCGCCGGCATGCTCCCCGACGGCCGCACCGCCCGCTTCCCCGCCCTCGGCCGCATCTCCGGCGACTGGGGCGGCGGGGGCGGCCTCGCCGAGGAGGCCCTGTGGCACGCGGCCCGCGCGGAGGACGGGCGGGGGGAGCCTACGGAGTTGGCGCGCGCCCTGCCCGGGCACTTCGGGCTGGGGTCGATGTACGCGCTGATCGAGGCGCTGCACCTGGGGCACGTCCCGCCCGGGCGACGACACGAGCTGACGCCCGTGCTGTTCACGGTGGCGGAGGCGGGCGACCCGGTGGCGGCCGGGCTGGTGGACCGGCTGGCGGAGGAGGTCGCCAACATGGCGGCTGTCGCGCTGGGGCGGTTGGCGTTGCTGGACTCGCCGGCTCCGGTGGTGCTGGGCGGGAGCATCCTGGCTGCGCGGCGGCCGGGGCTGGATGCGGGGGTGCGGGGGGAGTTGGCGCGGCGGGCGCCGTTGGCGGAGGTGCGAGTGGTGGAGGCTGCACCGGTGTTGGGGGCGGTGCTGTTGGGGATGGATGCGGTGGGGGCGGGGGTGGGGGCTTATGAGCGGGTGCGGGGGTGGTTTGGGTGAGGGGGGCTGTGGGGGGGCTTGAGGTGGGCTTCAATGGGGGGAGGTTGGCGTTTGCGAGGCCGGGGGGATCTCATGAACCGTTCGCGCGGAATGCCGGAATTTCTGAAGTTGGCGTGGGTCGGGGGTTGGGCGGGGTAAACCCGCAGGTTGGAGAGAGTGGTCCCCGCGCATGCGGGGGTGGTCCCATGCCGCCCGGCGCGCCCGCCGCAGGAAGCGAGTGGTCCCCGCGCAGGCAGGGCTTCACCCACGTCAAGCCCGATCCAGTGGGCTAAACCCGCACCCAACCACCCCACCCCGCACACCCCCGATCCCCCAGCCCCGGGAACCAACCCCACCCCCCACCACGTATCCCCCACAGAGCCGCCCACCGCACCCCCCGCCCACCCGGGCGCCCGCCCCCGGATCAGGTGAACGCCCGTGTGGTTCGTGGGGAGTGCGGCCATACTGGCGGCCGGGCACTAGCTTCCCCGGGAGTGGGGAAGGGTGTTCTGCGACAGGACCGAGGGGGAGGTCGCGTGAGCAGTCAGCCGACGGGCGGGGCGCCGCCGGGGTCCGCCGTGGGCGCGTTGTCGGTGCCCCCGCCTCGTTCGCCTGCGCCCCTCCCCGACCCGCCTGGTCCGGCCGGTGTGCCCGGGCCTGTTCCCGACCCACCCCAAGAGTCCGGCCTGCCCGCCCGTCTCCGGGCGCAGGCCCGTACCGTGCCCGGTGGGCTGCGGGTGGTGGCGGGGTTGTTGACGGTGTTGATCGGGGCGTTCGGGGTGGTGGCCTCGTTCCAGGTGGCGGAGAGGTCGGATGCGGCGCGGGACGTGTTGAGTCGGTCGCAGCCGCTCAGTGCCGACGCGGCGGCGGTGTACCGGTCGCTGGCCGATGCCAACACGGCGGCTTCCAGTGGGTTTCTGGCCGGGGGGCTGGAGCCGGTGGAGGTGCGGGAGCGGTACGACCGGGACATCGCGACCGCGTCGCGGAAGCTGGTGACGGCCGCTGCGGCTACCGACGGGTCGGCGGATTCGGCGGCGGAGATCGAGAAGTTGAGCCGGCTGCTGCCGGTGTACACGGCGCGGATCGAGGCGGCGCGGGCCAACAACCGCCAGGGGCTGCCGCTCGGCGGGGCCTGGCTGCGGAACGCCAACGACCTGATGCAGGAGGAGATGCTGCCCGCCGCCGAACGGCTCTACCAGGCGGAGAAGGAGCGGCTGCGTACCGACTACGCCACCGCGCAGGGCTTCCCGTGGGTGGCGGTCGGGCTGGGTGTGCTGACGGTGGGGGCGCTGGGCGGGGTGCAGCACGCCCTGTACCGGCGGACCAATCGGCGGTTCAACGTGGGGCTGCTCGGCGCCACCGCCGCCTGCGGGGTGCTGCTGGTGTGGGTGACGGCCGGTCATACGCTGGCCTCCGCCGGGCTCTCCGACTCGTACGAGCACGGCGTGCGGTCGCTGAACGTACTGAACGACGCGCGGATCAGCGCGCTGAAGGCGCGGGGCGGGGAGAACCTGACGCTGGTGGCGCGGGGGGCCGTGACGGTTCCGGCGGGGCAGAAGTTCGCGGGGCAGGACAGTTACGACGTGGCGTACCGGGCGGAGATGGCGCGGCTGCTGGGTCCGGAGGGCGCCGGCGGGAGCGGCGGGCTGCTCGGGCGGGCGCTGGAGCTGGCCGACGACGCCGGGGGCGGTGACCCGGTGCGGGCTGCCGCCGACCGGGCCGGGGAGTGGCGCGAACGCCACCTCGAAGCCCGGGAGTACGACGAGGCGGGCGAGTACGAGCAGGCGCTGAAGCGGGTGATCGGCACCGAGGAGGACGAGGCGACCGGGGCCTCCTTCGACCGGCTGGACGCCGCGCTGGAGAAGGCTCTCGCCCATGAACAGGGCGAGTTCGAGCGGGCCGCGCGGGCCGGCGGCGGCTCCCTGACCGGGCTGGTCGCCTGGTCGCTGGTGCTCGCCGCGCTGGGCACGGCGGGGGCCGGGGTCGGCATCGCCCGCAGACTGGCGGAGTACCGGTGACAGGAGACGCCATGAACCGTAGCGACCGCGAGCGGCCGCGCCCCCGCCCCCGGCTGCGCGGCTGGGGCGGGGTGAGCGCGATGGCGGTGGCGTGCGCGCTGACGGCGGCGCTGGCGCTGCTGCCGCTCCAGCGGGTGAGCGAGGCGACGCTCGGCATGGACGACACCGCCCCGCGCGGTCCGGCGGCGGCGGAGCCGGCCCGGGCCGAGGCGTGCGAGAAGCCGGAGGCGTCGACGGCGCGGCCCTCGCGGGCGGAGGGGGCGACGCTGGAGCGGATCAAGTCCCGTACGGACAAGCCGCGGAAGCTGATCGTCGGGATCGACCAGAACAGTTACCGCTGGGGCTACCGGGACCCGGCCACCGGTTCGCTGGAGGGCTTCGACATCGACCTGGTGCGGGCCATAGCGGAGGAGCTGATGGGCGATCCGGAGGCGGTGGTCTTCCGGGCGATACCGACCAACCGGCGTGTCCAGGCGATCGACAGCGGCGAGGTGGACATGGTGGTGCGCACCATGACCATCACCTGCGACCGGATCAAGGAGGTGGCGTTCTCCACCGCCTACTTCGAGACCGGACAGCAGCTGCTGGTGCCGAAGGGGTCGAAGATCACCGGTCATGACACGTCGTTGAAGGGCCGCAGGGTCTGCGCGGCGGCCGGGTCGACGGCACTGGCGGAACTGGAGACGGAGTCGCACGGCGCGGACATCTCCACCACCGTCCCCAACCAGCTGGACTGCCTGGTGCGGCTCCAGCTCGGCGAGGTCGACGCGGTCGTCACCGACAGCGCGCTGGCGGCCGGGCAGGCGGCGCAGGACCCGATGGTGGAGCTGGTGGGCGAGCCGTTCACCGAGGAGTTCTACGGCGTGGCGATGCACAAGGACGCGAAGGACCTGGTGGCCCGGGTCAACCAGGTGCTGGTGGAGTACCGCGAGGACGGCTGGGAGCGGTCGTACGACAAGTGGCTGAAGGACGGCATGGGGAAGTCCCCCGGGCCGCCGTCCGCCACCTACCGGGACTGACCGGGCCCGGGGACGGGGCGGCGGCACGGGGCGCGTGGGCACGGGACGGAAGCGGCGGCGGGCCGCCGGGCGGTACTCGCCCGGCGGCCGCACGGTGAAAGGGGAGCGATGGGTGTCGCGCGAGCGGACCCCGGGGCCGAGGGTTCCGGTGGTACGGCCGGTGGGCCGGTGCTCGACAGGGACGAGGCGGACCGCGCGCTGGCGCGGCTCGGCGCGGAGCGGGAGGCCGTCGAGACCTCGCTGCTGGCGCTCCAGGACCACGCCGGGCGGCGGCTGCTGGAGGGAGCCGAGCTGACCGGGACGACGGCCGAGCGGTGGCGGGCGACGGAGGCCGACATCACCCGGCTGTGGGCGTACTTCGACGCCTACTCGGCGGCGGTCACCGAGGCCCGTGAGGTGCGGGCGCGGCGGCGCTGGCCGGGCCGGGAGGAGCTGGCGGCCCTCAGCGGGCTGCTGCGGGGCGCCTCGGTGACGGTGCCGGGCACGCCCGGCGGCGGGCCGGGGGCCGCGGTGCTGGCCGAACGGTTGTCGCTGGCCGAGCTGGTGGACCGGATGAACACGCTGTACGCCCAGTCGCTGGCGGTGGTGGTGGCGGCCGACGCGGTGTGGTCGGCGCTGCCCGCCCGGATCGATTTGCTCGCCGCCGAGCAGCGCCGGACGAAGTCGCTGGCCGGCTCGGTGGGGGTGCTGCCGGGTGAGCATCCGGCCGGGGACGACCTGGAGCGGATCGGGCGGGTGCTGACGGTCCTGCGGGAGCAGGTCGTCTCGGACCCGCTCTCCTTCTGGGTGGCCTCGGACGGCGGCGCCACGCCCGGCGCGGGCCGCCCGGACACCCGGCGGTACGACCGGGAGGCGCGGGCGCTGGAGGAGGTTCGCCGGGAGATCGAGGCGGTCCTGCAGGTGCGCCAGGACGCCGAGGCGCGGCTCGCCCGGCTGCGGGACGTGCTGTCGCGGGCCGACCGGACGCTGGCGGAGGCGCGGACGGCGCGCGGCGAGGTGCTGGCGAAGATCGCCGCCTCGGAGGTGCCCGCGGTGAGCGGGCCGCCGAGCGCGCTGAAGGAGCAGGTGGCGGCGGCGGCGGACCACCGCAGGCACGGCCGCTGGCACCGGCTGTCACCGCTCCTGGAGGCGCTGGAGCGGCGGGCCGACGACGAACTGGAGCGGGCCCGCGCCTCGTTGACGGCGGTGACGGCACCGCTGGCGGTCCGCGCGGAGCTGCGCGGGCGGCTGGACGCGTACCGGGCGAAGGTGTCCCGGCTGGGGCTGGCGGAGGACCCGGTGCTGGCCGAGCGGTACGACGCGGCGCGGCGGGTGCTGTGGAGCGCCCCGTGCGATCTGCGGGTGGCCGAGGAGGCCGTCCTCAGGTTCCAGCGGGCGGCCGCCGAGGCGCTGGAGCCGGGGGCGAGTGACGACGGGAGGGGCGGGGCGTGAGACGGAGCTGCCAGCGGCCGGGGTGTGCCGGCGCGTACGAGGACGTCGGCGGGGGTGAGTTGTACTGCGACGAGTGCGGGATGGCACCGGTGGTGTCGCCCGACGGGTCGCTCTCCTCGCCGCCGACGGGGGTGGCGGCGGGCGGCTCGGGGCGTTCGGGCCGGTCGGCGCGGGGCTCGGTGGGGTCGGCACGGGGTTCGGGGTCGGCGCGTACGGCGGCGTCGTCCGGGTCGCGTTCCTCGCGCCGGTCGGTGTCGGGGCAGCTGTCCCGGTCGCAGTCGGGCCGGGCCACCACGCGGTCGGTGTCGGTGCGCAGTTCGGCCTCGAACAGCTCCTCGCAGCGGGGTCGGCTCGGTGCGGGGCTGGTGGCGGTACCGGACGTGCCGCGCCCCGATCCGCGCACGGCGGTGGCGGCCGATCCCCGGGTGCCGGAGCGCAAGCGGTTCTGCAGCCGCGCGGAGTGCGGGGCGCCGGTGGGGCGGTCGCGGGGTGAGCGGCCGGGCCGTACCGAGGGGTTCTGCACCAAGTGCGGCCACCCGTACTCGTTCGTGCCGAAGCTGCGGGCGGGTGAGGTGGTGCACGGGCAGTACGAGGTGGTGGGATGTCTGGCGCACGGCGGGCTCGGCTGGGTCTACCTCGCGGTGGACCGGGCGGTCTCGGACCGGTGGGTGGTGCTGAAGGGCCTGCTGGACACCGGGGACCAGGACGCCATGGAGGCGGCCATCTCCGAGCGGCGCTTCCTCGCCGAGATCGAGCACGCCAACATCGTGCGGATCTACAACTTCGTGGAACACCTCGACCAGCGCACCGGCTCCCTCGACGGCTACATCGTGATGGAGTACGTCGGCGGCAAGTCCCTCAAGGAGCTGGCCAACGAGCGGCGCACCCCGGAGGGCCGGCGCGACCCGCTGCCGGTGGAGCAGGCGTGCGCGTACGGCATCGAGGCGCTGGAGGCGCTGGGCCATCTGCACAGCCGGAACCTGCTGTACTGCGACTTCAAGGTCGACAACGCCATCCAGACCGAGGGCCAGCTGAAGCTGATCGACATGGGCGCGGTCCGCCGGATGGACGACGAGGAGTCGGCGATATACGGCACGGTCGGCTACCAGGCCCCCGAGGTCGCCACCCACGGCCCGTCGGTCGCCTCCGACCTGTACACGGTCGCCCGCACCCTGGCCGTCCTGACCTTCGACTTCCAGGGCTACACCAACGTCTACGCGGACAGCCTCCCGGACCCGCACGACGTGCCGGTCTTCTGGACGTACGAGTCGTTCTACCGGCTGCTGATCCGCGCCACCGACCCCGATCCGACGCGGCGGTTCGCGACGGCCGAGGAGATGGCGGAGCAGCTGACGGGGGTGCTGCGGGAGGTGGTGGCGCTCCAGTCGGGGCGGCCGCGCCCGGCGGTCTCCACGCTCTTCGGGCCCGAACTGCGGGTCACCGACACCGAGGTGGTGCCGGACGACGGAGTGGTCTCGCGGCTCGGCGAGCGGCCCGCGCCGGTCGCCCGCGCCCTGCGGCGGGCACGGACCTCGCCGGAGCTCGCGGCCGGGGCTCCCCCGGCGCCGGTGCTGCCGCCGGGCGGCCCGGCCGGGCACGGCGCCCCGGACCCGGCGGCGGCCGCGCTGGCCCTGCCGATGCCCCGGGTCGACCCGGGCGACCCGAACGCGGGGTTCCTCGCGGGGCTGGCGGCCGCCGCCCCCGGCGAGCTGGCCTCGGCGCTCGGACTGGCCTCGGTCGACTCGCCGGAACTTCGGCTGCGCAAGCTCCGGGCCGAGCTGGAGCGGGGCCGGGTGGCCGCCGCCGAGCAGGGGCTGCGGGAGCTGGAGGGTCACGTCCCGGACGACTGGCGGCTGGTCTGGTACCGGGGGGTCACGAGCCTGGCCTCGGGGGACTTCGAGGGGGCGGCGCTCTCCTTCGACGCGCTGTACGACGCGTTCCCCGGCGAGCCGGCGCCCAAGCTGGCGCTGGGCCTGGCCGCCGAGGTACTGGGGCAGGGGGAGAACGCCGCCGAGTACTACCGCCTGGTGTGGAGCTGCGACCCCAGCTACGTGAGCGCGGCGTTCTCGCTGGCGCGCGTGCAGTGGGCGGCCGGGCTGCGCCAGGAGGCGGTGCGGACCCTGGAGTCGGTTCCGGAAGCCTCCATCCACTACACGGCGGCGCGGGTCGCGGCGATCCGCGCCCGGCTGCGCAGACGCGACCCCACCGAACCGCTGCTGCCCGACCTGACGGCGGCCGCGTCCCAGTTGGAGGCGTTGGAGGGGCTCGGTCTCGACCCGGTCCGCCGGGAACGGCTGGCCACGGAAGTGCTGGGAACGGCACTCGACTGGGTACTCTCGGGTAGCCCGGGGCAGACGCCCGACGGAGCTTCCGGTTCCGGGCTTCGGGCCGGTGGCACGGCCCGTACGGTGCTGCTGGGCAGCGAACTGGACGAGCGCGGTCTCCGATTCGGTCTGGAGCGCGCCTACCGGACGCTGGCCAGACTCGCCCGGCGCGGCGAGGAGCGGATCGAACTGGTGGAGCGGGCCAACCGCTTCCGCCCCCGGACGATGGTGTGATTGATGTCGCGGATTCCCCAACTCTCCGCCTGCCCCAGCTGCGAGGAGCCGCTGGAGCCGGCCGACCACTTCTGCGGGGCGTGCGGGTTCGACCTGTCGTCCGTGCCCGAGCCGCCCGCCGGCCGGCCCGGAGCGGTCCCGCCCGACGGCCCGGCCCCCCAGGGCGCCACGGGCACCCCGGTCGCCTGGCCGGCCGCCCCGCCCCTCCCGCCGCCGACGGCCCCCGGCGAGACCTCGCCGCTGCACCGGGCGGAGGACCTGCCGGGCACGGACTCGGCGGGGGCTCCGCTGCCGGGCGCGCCGGCCGAGCCCCCTCCCCCGGCCGGTCCCGCCGCGCCGGACACGCCCGCCCCGGCGGGCACTCCCGCCGCCCCGGCGCCCGCGGCCGGGCAGCCGTGGGGAGCGCCGCCGGCGGCCGGGGCGCGCGTTCCGGAGGCCCGGAGCGGCGGGGCGGAACCCGCGGCTGAGCAGGGCGACTTCGCGCTGGCCGAGCCCGGGGCCGTACCGGCGCCGCCCGTACCGCCCGTGCCCGAGGCGCCGCCCGCGCCGCCCGCCGGGGACGGGCCGCCGACGCTGGTGGACCCGGCTCCGGCAGTGGAGCCCGCCGAGGGGGACGCGGAGGCGGTTCCTGCCGGGGAGGACGCGCCCGCCGATCCCCGGGAGGCCGTGGCCGCTCCCGCCGATGGTGGCGGGAAGACCTGTGTGGCGTGCCGGGCCGGGCAGGTGGACCCGGACGGGTACTGCGAGAACTGCGGGCACGCCCAGCCGCGCGAACGGGACCACATGGAGGAGGAGATCGCGGGGGCCGCGGCCGTCAGCGACCGGGGGCTGCGTCACCACCGCAACGAGGACGCGTTCGCGCTCGCCGAGGCGGCGCTGCCGGACGGCTCGCCCGCCGTGGTGGCGATCGTCTGCGACGGGGTGTCCTCCGCGACCCGGCCCGACGAGGCGTCCCTGGCCGCCTCCCGCGCCGCCAGTGAGGCCCTGGTGGCCTCGCTGGGCCAGGGCGCGCACCCGCAGACGGCGATGCACGAGGCGATCGTCGCGGCCGCCCGGGCCGTGGACGACCTGGCCGAGGAGCGGCCCGCCGACGCGGAGGCGCCCCGGCAGAACGCCCCGGCCTGCACCATCGTCGGCGCCGTCGCGGCGGGCGGGCTGCTGGTCGTCGGCTGGATCGGCGACAGCCGCGTCTACTGGGTGCCCGCCGACCGCGAGGGCCCGGTCGCCCGGCTCACCGAGGACGACTCGTGGGCGGCCCAGATGGTCGCCGCCGGGCTGATGAACGAGGCCGAGGCGTACGCCGACTCGCGGGCCCACGCCATCACCGGCTGGCTCGGCGCCGACGCCTACGAACTCGACCCGCACACCGCCTCGTTCAAGCCGGACCGGCCGGGCGTCGCGGTGGTGTGCAGCGACGGCCTGTGGAACTACGCGGAGTCCGCCGAGGAGATGGCGGCGGCGCTCCCGGCCGACGCCCTCACCCGCCCGCTGCACAGTGCCCAGGTCCTGGTGGGCCACGCTCTGGACGGCGGCGGGCACGACAACGTGACGGTCGCCGTTGTCCCGTTCGACGTACAGCCGCAGGAGGGCTCCTGACCGTCCGGCGGGCCCGTTGCTCCGCCCCGCCGGACGGCACATGACCGACACGCCGGACACGGCACAGGATTGACCGGCCGCCCGGCAGGGGCAGGATCGGGCTGACCGGGCCGGGCCGAAGCCGCCCGGCGTACGTCAACGCTGTCCGCGCGCGCCGGGTTCCGGCCCGGCCACGCGGTTCCCAGGGGGGACCGGAAAGATGGCCAACTTCGCCAAACCGGACGTACCGCGCTTCGCCGTGGAGGTCTACCAGAACGAGTTCCTGCCGGAGGGCGGGCAGGACGTCAACGCGATCGTCACCGTCACCGCCACGGGTGGCGGCACCCTCGGCGGGCTCCCCGCGCACGACGGCGCCCCGGGGACCGCGTCGGCGGTGGCGCTGATGGTGGACTGCTCGGGTTCGATGGACCACCCCTCCTCGAAGATGCGCCACGCCCGGGACGCCACCCGGACCGCCGTCTCCGCGCTCCGCGACGGCACCCGGTTCGCGGTGATCGCCGGGACCCACGTCGCCCGGGAGGTCTACCCGGGCGGCGGGCGGCTCGCCACCGCCGACGACCGGACGCGGGAGGAGGCCAGGGAGGCGGTGCTGCGGCTGCGGGCGGGCGGCGGTACCGCGATCGGCTCCTGGCTGCGCCTGGCCGAGCAGCTGCTCACCTCGGAACCGGCCGGCGTCCGGCACGGCATCCTCCTCACCGACGGGCGCAACGAGCACGAGACACCCGAGGAGCTGCGGGCGGCGCTGGACCTCTGCGCCGGGCGGTTCACCTGCGACGCGCGCGGCGTCGGCACCGACTGGGAGGTGAAAGAGGTCACAGGGATCGCCACCTCGCTGCTCGGCTCGGCGGACATCGTCGCCGACCCGGCCGGGCTCGCCCCGGACTTCGGCCGGATGATGGAGGCGGCGATGGGCAAGGAGGTCGCCGACGTGGCGCTGCGGCTCTGGACGCCGCAGGGCGCGGAGGTCACCTTCGTCAAGCAAGTGGCGCCCAGCGTCCACGACCTGACGGCCCGCCGGTCCGCCGCGGGACCGCGCGCCGGGGACTACCCGACCGGTTCCTGGGGCGACGAGTCCCGCGACTACCACGTCTGCGTACGGGTGCCCGCGGCCGACGTGGGCCGGGAGATGCTGGCCGCCCGCGTCTCGCTGGTCGTCCCCCAGCCGGACGGCGGTGCGACGCCGCTCGCGCAGGGGCTGGTGCGGGCGGTGTGGACCGACGACACGGCCGTCTCCACCTCGCTGAACCCGCAGGTCGCGCACTACACGGGCCAGGCGGAACTGGCCCAGGCGATCCAGGACGGGCTGGCCGCGCGGAAGGCCGGGGACGTCGACGGGGCGACCGCGAAACTGGGCCGGGCGGTACAGCTGGCGGGCGCCTCCGGCCACGCCGATACGGCGAAGCTGCTGGCCAAGGTGGTGGACGTGATCGACGAGGCGAACGGTACTGTGCGGCTGAAGGCACGGGTCGAGGACGCCGACGAGATGACCTTGGACACCCGCTCGACGAAGACGGCCCGCCTTCACCATCGCCCGCCGGCGCCTCGATCCGGGACGTGACGGCGGGCATTGCCGTCCGTGCGGTCACAGCGGAGACTGACGACTGCGGTCGCCGGTGCCCGGTGCCCGTGGTGGGCGGCGGTGCCGTACACCGACGAGACGACGACGTGCCCGAGGGCACGGACGCGGCCGCGTGGCCGCCGGAGGAGAGGGGAAAGGCCCACCATGCCCACCTGCCCGAACGGACACCGGTCGGACGCCGACGACTGGTGCGAGGTCTGCGGCCACCGCATGGCGGGCCCGGGTGTGCCTCCGGGCCCGGGCGGCCCCGCCGGCACCGTTCCCCCGCCGCCCCCGCCGCCACCCGCCCCCGGTTACGGCTACCCGCCGCCCGGCCCGGGCCACCAGCCCGGCGGCCCCGGCCCCGCCTTCCCCGGGCCCGGCGGCCCGCAGAGCGGACCCGGTGGCCCCGGCGGCCCGGGCGCTCCCGGCGGCCCGCCGCAGCTGTGCCCGCAGTGCCACACCCCGCGCGAGGCCGACGAGCCGTTCTGCGAGGAGTGCCGGTGGAACTTCCTCACCAACATGGCCACCTCGTACACGCCCGCCGCACCCCGGCCCCCCGCCGGCTCCCCGCCCGGCGGCTTCCGCACGCCCCCGCAGTCGTACGACTACCAGGGCTCGCGGCCCTCGCAGATGAACCGCCCGGCCGAGCCGCTCACCCCCGGCCCCGAGCAGACGCCGCCCCCGCCGGTGGTGCCGAACCAGCCGGGCGTACCGACGGCCTATCCGGCGCCGCCGTACGCGGGCGGGCCCGCGCAGGCTCCGCCGCCGCCCCCGCCCGCGACCGGCGGCGGGACCTTCCCCGCGCAGGCACCGGGCACGGCCGGGCAGGACGACGACTGGGTACTCTCCCCGCCGTCGGCCCCGGCCGGGGCTCCGCAGGGCCGGCCGCCGCAGCCGCCCGCGCCCGCGGGACCGGCGAGCTGGTCGGTGTCGGTGGGCCCGGACCGGAGCTACTTCATGGCGATGATGCAGCGCAGCGGCCCGGAGGCCAACGGGCTCAACCTGCCCGCGTACTCGCCGGAGCAGCGCCACGCCCTGGTGGGGAACCAGTTCACCATCGGCCGGCGGCGCCACTCCACGGGTGACACCCCGGACATCGACCTGTCGGTGCCGCCGGAGGACCCGGGCGTCTCGCACCAGCACGCGATGCTGGTGCAGCAGCCGGACGGCGGCTGGGCGGTGGTGGACCAGAACTCCACCAACGGCACCACCGTCAACGGCGGCGAGGACCCGATCCAGCCGTACGTGCCGGTACCGCTCTCCGACGGCGACCGGGTCCACGTCGGCGCCTGGACCACGATCACCCTGCACCGCGACTGACCCGGAGCCCCGCTCCGGCCGAGGCCGCGCCCTCCCCCGCGACGGGGTGGGCGCGGCCTCGCGCGTACACCCCCGGGGTCAGGCCAGCTGCCAGCGGTCCGGCCCCTCCGGGTCGTCGAGCCAGGCGGTCAGGGTGCCGGAGTCGGCGGTGAGGCCGAACCGTTCGCGGACGGGGTGGCGCGCACGCTGCCACACCTCCAGGGCGTCGGCGGGGCTGAGCCGGCCGGCGGTGAGCGTCAGCAGGAAGCGGAACCCGTCGTTATTGAGCAGGTGCCGGGCGATGCCGTCGGTGGGCAGGTCGCGGGCGGCGCGGGGTGTGGTGCCGCGCAGCGGGACGAAGAAGGCCGGGGTGGGCAGGAAGCGGCCCTCGGCCCGGTCGGGCCCGTGCACGGTGAGGCGGACGAGGCCGGTCGCGAAGGGGGTGAGGATCAGCCCGCCGGGCCGGGTCTGCTCCAGCCAGGGGCGCGGCACGGTGTCCAGCGCGCAGGTGGCGAGGATGCGGTCGTAGGGGGCGTCGGCGCGGCAGCCTCGGGCGCCGTCGCCGGTGACGACGTGCGGGTGGAGTCCGGCAGCCTCCAGGTGGCGGCGGGCGGAGTCGGTGATGTCCGGGTCGAGGTCCACGGTGGTGACGTGGGCGGAGCCGAGCCGGTAGGCGAGGAGGGCGGCGTTCCAGCCGGTGCCCGCGCCGATCTCCAGGACCTTGTCGCCCTCGCGGACCCGCAGTTCGGCGAGCATCTTCGCCATCAGCGAGGGCTGGCTGCTGGAGGAGAGGAGTTCGCCGTCGCGCAGCCGCGTGGCGAGCGGGGTGTCGGTGTAGACCCCTTCGAGCCAGGCCAGGCGGCGCACCGGGTCGGGGTCCTCGCCCCACATCCGCCGCCACCCGCCGGCCGAGGGCCCGAAGTAGCTCGGCACGAAGAGGTGGCGCGGAACGGCCGCGAACGCCTCCCGCCACTCCGGCTCACCGTCGAAGCCGCCCTGGTCGGCGATGTCCTGCGACAGCCGGGCCCGTGCCCGGACCACGGCCTGCTCCCACTCGCCCCCGGCCGCGTCCCCCTCCGGCGCCCGGCGCGGCCCCGGCGGCCCTTCGACTCCCTGCGGATCGGTCATACCTCCACTGTGCTGCGCGGAGCCGAAGGAGGCCAGCGCGTGCCCGTGGCTACCAGCGGCCCTCGACCTGTTCCCGGACGCGCCGGTCGTAGAGGTCGCCGATGGCCGCGAGCGTCTGTGGGGACAGTTCGGGGAGCTGGGCGGCGGCCGCGTTGGACCGGGCCTGCTCGGGCGAGCGGGCGCCGGGGATGACGGTGGTGACGCCGGGCTGCTGGACGATCCAGCGGAGCGCGAGCTGGGCCGGCGTGTACCCCTCGGGTGCGAGCGCGGCGAACTCGGCGGCGGCCTCCACGCCGGTGGCGAAGTCGACGCCGGAGAAAGTCTCGCCCTGGTCGAAGGCTTCGCCGTGGCGGTTGTAGGTGCGGTGGTCGTCGGCGGCGAAGACGGTGTCGCGGGTGTACTTGCCGGACAGCAGCCCGGAGGCGAGCGGCACCCGGGCGATGACGCCGACGCCCGCCGCACGGGCCGCGGGCAGCACCTCGCGCAGGGGCTTCGTCCGGAACGGGTTGAGGATGATCTGCACACTGGCCACGTGCGGCCGGGCGATGGCGGTCAGGGCCTCCTCGCAGGTCTCCACGCTGACGCCGTAGGCGGCCACGCGCTCCTCGGCGACGAGGGTGTCCAGCGCGTCGTAGACCTCGTCGCGGGAGTAGACGGGGGTCGGCGGGCAGTGCAGCTGCACGAGGTCGATGACGTCCACGCCGAGGTTGCGGCGGGAGCGGTCGTTCCACGCGCGGAAGTTGTCCAGCACGTAGTTCTGCGGGAGCTGCTCGGCCCGGCGGCCCATCTTGGTGGCGACGGTGACGCGCAGGTCCGGGCGGCCGCGCAGGAACGTGGCGATGGTCTGCTCGCTGCGTCCGTCCCCGTAGACGTCGGCGGTGTCGAAGAAGGTCACCCCCGACTCGGCGGCCGCCTCCAGCACCGCGTGGGCCTGCCGGTCGTCCACGTCTCCCCAGTCGGCGCCCAGTTGCCAGGTGCCGAGGCCGATCACCGAGGCGTGCTGATCCGTCCTGTCGAATGTCCGCTCGTCCATGCCGTCATCCTGCCACCGTCCCGAGGACCTAGGCCCCCGGTCCTCCGCCCCCGCGTCTGCCACCATGGTGACGTGACTAACGATCCGCGCGACACGCTTCAGGAGCAGTCCTTCTACGAGCAGGTCGGCGGCGAGGCGACCTTCCGACGCCTGGTGCACCGCTTCTACCAGGGGGTCGCGGAGGACCCGCTGCTGCGGCCCATGTACCCGGAGGAGGATCTCGGCCCGGCGGAGGAGCGGTTCGCCCTGTTCCTGATGCAGTACTGGGGCGGCCCCCGGACCTACAGCGACGAGCGCGGCCACCCCCGCCTGCGGATGCGGCACGCCCCGTTCAAGGTCGACCGGGCCGCGCACGACGCCTGGCTCGGGCACATGCGGGTCGCACTGGACGAGCTGGCCCTGCCCGAGGAGCAGGAGCGGATGTTGTGGGACTACCTCACGTACGCCGCCGCCTCCATGGTCAACACCGAGGGCTGACCCGGCCCGGCCCCTTCGTCGCCCCCGGCTCCCCGCATCCCCTCCCCTGCGTGAGGGGATGCTCACATTCCGGCACCGCGCGTACGCATTCCGGTCACAATCTGATCAAGTCGGCTCCCGGAGCGTTGTGGCGGCCGCCCCGCGCCGGAGAGGCTTCCCGGCAGACGTGCGGGAGAGCCGCGGGGGTGCGGGGGCGCCTCCCCACGACGGGGATTCGGGGGATGTTCGTGACCAGGTTCGTGCTCCTGCGGCTGCGCGCCCACCGGCTGCTGCTCACCGCGGCGCTCACCGCCGTCCTGCTCACCGCCTCCGTCCTGGCGACCCTCACCGCCTTCTCCGGCTCGGTGGGCGAGGCGGCCCTGCGCCACACCCTCGACCACCGCGCCGCCGCCGACGCCGCCCTCGTCGTCCGGGGCGAACCGGAGCCCAAGGCCCGCGAGGCCGCCGACGCGGCCGTCGCCGAAGGAGCCCGCCGCGCCTTCGGCGGACTGCCGGTCACCGTCCGTACCCTGCCCCGCTCGGCCACGTACGCACTGCCCGGGGCCCGGGGCGGCGACGAGCCGCCGCTCACCCATCTCGCCGCGCTCGACCGCTCCCAGCTGCGGCTGGCCGCCGGGACGTGGCCGGGCGACGGTGGCAGCGGGACCCGCGAGGACCCGCTGCGGGTGGCGCTGCCGGAGAGCGCCGCCGCCGCGCTGAAGCTGGCGCCGGGCGGCGAGCCGCTGACACTCACCGACCGGACCACCGACCGCACCCTGACCGTGGAGATCACCGGCCTGTACCGGCCCGCCGACACCTCGGCGCCGTACTGGCTCCTGGACGAACTGGGCGGGCGCGGCCAGCGCACCGTCGACTTCACCACGTACGGCCCGCTGCTCACCGGGCCCAAGGCGCTGGCCGCGCCCCGGGTCGCGCCGGGCCCCACCGGCTGGCTCGCCACCGCCGACTACGCCACCCTCGACACCTCCACCACCGACGCCCTCGCCCGGACCGCCACCGCCTCGGCCGCCGCCCTCGCCAAGGACCCGGTGCTCGGGACGGGCGCCTCGGCCGAGACCGGGCTGCCGCAGGTCCTGGAGCGCTCCGAGCGGGCCCTGACCGTCTCCCGGACCACGCTGCTGGTGGTCGCCCTCCAGCTGGTCCTGCTCGCCGGGTACGCGCTGCTGCTGGTCGCCCGGCTGCTGAGCACCGAGCGGGCCGGGGAGACGGGGCTGCTGCTGGCGCGGGGTGCCTCGCGCCGCCGGGTCGCCGCCCTCGCCGCCGTCGAGGCGCTGCTGCTCGCGCTGCCCGCCGTGGTCCTCGCGCCGCCGCTCGCCGGGCCGCTGACCCGGCTGCTGGCGGGGCAGGGCGCGCTGGAGCGGATCGGGCTGCGGCTCGACACCTCGCCGACGCCCGCCGTGTGGCTGGTGGCCGCCGCCACCGCGCTGGGCTGCGCGCTGGCCGTGGTCGCGCCGGCGCTCTCGGCCGCCTCCGGCGAGCAGCGGGCCGGGGCCCGGACGGGGGCGCTGCCCGGCTGGGTGAAGGCGGGCGCGGACGTGGCGCTGCTGGTCGTCGCCGGGGCCGCGTACTGGCAGCTGGACCGTCAGGGAACTCCGGGCGAGGGGGCGTTCGGCGTCGACCCGCTGCTGGTGGCCGCGCCCGCCCTCGCACTGCTCGCGGGCACCGTGCTGACCCTGCGCCTGCTGCCGCCGGTCGCCAAGCTCGCCGAGCGGCGCGCCGCGAAGGGCCGGGGGCTGGCGGGGGCGCTCGCCGGCTGGCAGCTCAGCCGCCGCCCGCTGCGCGGCGCCGGGCCGGTGCTGCTGATGGTCCTCGCCATGGCGATGGGCATGCTCGCCGTCGCCCAGGGCGCCACCTGGGAACGGTCCCAGCGCGACCAGGCCGACTTCGCCGCGGGCACCGAGGTCCGGGTGGCGGGCGGCCGCGTCCCGGAGGCCGACCGGGGGCGGGTGTACGGGAGCGTGGACGGCGTACGCGACGCGGCGCCGGTGCTGCGCTCCACCATGGACCTGGCCGCCGACCGGACGGCGGAGGTCCTGGCGGTGGACGCCGGGTTCACCGCCGAGGGGCTGCTGCTCCGCGAGGATCTCGGCGACCGGGCGGAGCTGGCCCGGCAGTTGCGGCCCGCGCCCACGCGCCAGGCGGGGCTGCCGTTGCCGGAGCAGACCGGCCGTGCGGTGCTGACGACGCGGCTGAAGGCGGTCGGCGGGGACCACGGGGAGCCGCTGGCACCCCGGCTCACGGTGGTGGTCGAGGACCGGTTCGGCGCCCGGCACCTGGTCCACGCCGGGGAGCTGCCCGCCGACGGCAGGGCCCGGGACGTCGCGGTGCCGCTCGCCGCCGGGGAGCCGGGCGCGAAACCGCGCGACGCCGCCGCGCCGTACACCGTCGCCGAGCTGCGACTCCAGGTCGAGCAGCCCTTCGAGCGCGGGCAGCAACACGAACTCACCGTCGAGAAGATCCGGGCCGTACCGGCGGGCGAGGACGGCGCGGGCGCGCCGGTGCCGCTGCCCGACGGCTTCGCCTGGGAGGGCCTGCGCGACACCGGCGAGGAGGCCCCGGAGGGCGGCCCGCCGCAGCTGACACCGCTGGAGCCCGCCACCACGGCCAGGACCCCGCTGCGCGTCAGCTACCGCACGGGGGTCGCCCCCGCCACCGAGGACTCCCGCTACCGGTTCGAGCCGGGGGTATCGCCCGGGCTCGGCATCACCGTCGGCGTGAAGCGGCCCGGGCCGCCGAAGCTGACGGCGGTCGCCACCCCACGCTTCCTCGCCTCCAGCGGCGCGAAGATCGGCTCGGTGGTCGACGTGCCGGTGGGCGCCGAGACGCTCAGCGCCGAGATCACCGGCACCGTCGAGGCGGTGCCCACCACCGGCGACCGCGCCCCGGGCACCTCCAGCGGGGACGGCGGGGCGCTCCTGCTGGACCTGGCGGCCGTCAACGCCGTCCTGCACGAGAGCGGCGCCACCGCCCCCGTCCCCGGCGAGTGGTGGCTGCGGACCGCGCCCGGCGACGCGGCGCGGACCGCCGCCGCCCTCGCCGCCCGGCCCGACACCGACCCGGAGCAGATCACCGACCGCCAGGCCATCGGCGAGCGGCTGCGCGACGACCCGCTGGGCGCCGGGCCGCAGGCCGCCCTGCTGGCCGTCGCCGTGGTCGCCGCCGCGCTGGCCGCCGTCGGCTTCGCCGTCAGCGCGGCGGGCTCCCTGCGCGAACGCGGCGCCGAACTCTCCGTCCTGCGGGCCCTCGGCGCCCCCCGCCGCCAGCTCGCCCGGCTCATCGCCATCGAACAGGCGGTGCTCATCGGCATCGCCCTGCTGGTGGGGCCGCTGCTCGGCGCGCTCCTGGCCCGTGCCGTGGTGCCGCTGGTAGTCCTCACCGGGGAGGCGACCCGCCCCCTCCCGGACGTCCTGGTCGAACTCCCCGCGGGCCAGGTCGCCGCGCTGCTCGCCGGGGTCGTCGCCGTCCCCCTCCTCATCGTCGCCGCGCTCGCCCTGCGCCGGGGCGACCCGACCGTGACCCTGCGCCACGAGGGAGGCCGCTGACATGGCCGTACGACCGGCCGCACCCTGGGTGCGCACCCGGCTGCGGGCCGCGCCGCTCCAGGCGCTCTCCCTCGCCGTGCTCGTCCTCGTCACCGCCTTCCTCGCCGGGGCGCTGCCGCGCGCCGTGGAGGGCGCCGAGGCGGAGGGGCTTCGGCACGCCCTGGCCGAGGCCGGGCCGGCCGACGGCGCGATCGAGGTACTGGCCGACACCCCGGCGCCGCACCACCCCGTCCCCGTACGGGAGAAGGCGGCGCGTCCGGCGGCGCTGCGCGAGGTCGGCGCCCGGATCGACGCACTCCTCCCGGCGCCCCTGACCCCCGCCGAGGAGCGCGGCTCGCGCGGCGTGCAGCTCTCCGAGCCGCTGCCCTCCGAGGACGCGGGCCTGCCCCGGCCGGACGGGCTCCCGCCGCGTTTCCTCGTCGCCGCCCAGGACGGCCTCACCGACCACGCCCGGCTGGTGGCCGGCGCCTGGCCCCGGGGCCAGGGGGTCCGCTCCGCCGACCGGAGCGCCGAGGCCGTCGTCACCCGCGCCACCGCGAAGACCATGCGGCTGAAGCCCGGCTCGGTCGTCCACCTCCCCGCCGTCCAGGGCCCGGACCGCGCCGTGAAGATCACCGGCGTCGTCGAACCCCTCGCCCCCGCCACCACCTACTGGTCCCACACCGACGTCCTGCGCACCCCCGGCCTGCTCGCCGCGCCCAGCAACTCCCCCTTCAACACCAGCTACTACTGGCAGGCCGCCCTGCTGCTCGCCCCCGACGCGGGCCCCTTCCTGTACGGCCTGGACCCGCTGCCCCAGGCGTACTGGCGGATCAGCCCCGACACCAGCGGGCTCACCGCGCGGGACGTGCCGGCGCTCCAGGCGGGGCTGGCCTCGCTGGAGGGCGGGCCGCTCCAGTCCACGCTGCGGAGCGAGGTCGCCTCCGGCGCCGCGGTCAGCACCGGGCTCGACGGGGCGGTGGACGCCTTCGCCGGGCTCAGCCGGGCCGTCTCCTCGGTGACCGCCGTCGCCCTCGTCGGGGCCGGCACCGTCGCCGGGGTGGTGCTGCTGATGGCGCAGGCGCTGACCGCGGCCCGGCGGCGCCCCGAACTGACCCTGCTGCGGGCCCGTGGCGCCTCCGTCGCCGGGATCGCCGGGCGGCTGCTGGCCGAGACCGCCGTGGTGGTGCTCCCGGCGGCCGCCGCCGGGCAGGCGCTGGCCTGGCTGCTGCTGCCCGAGGCCCGCGTCTGGCCCTCGCTCGCCGCCTCGGCCGCCGTCGCCGCCCTCGCCTGCCTGGCCCTGCCGGTCCGCGCCGCCCTCGCCCACCGCACGCCCCGCGTCCACGAGGCCCGCGGCGACCTGGTGCTGGCCCGCCCCTCCCGGCGCCGTACCGTCGCCGAACTCTGCCTGCTGGTCCTCGCCGCCGGAGCCGTCCTCGCTCTGCGTGGTGGCGGTACCGAAGTGGCCGCGACCAGCATCAGCCCGCTGGTCGCGGCCGCGCCGGTGCTGGTCGCGGTGATGGCCGCGCTGGTCCTGGTCCGCCTCTACCCGCTGCCGCTGCGCCTGGCGCTGCGGCCGCTCGCCCGGACCCGGGGCGCCCTCGGCTTCCTCGCCGTGGCCCGCACCGGGCGCGGCTCACCGGCGCAGGTGCTGCCGCTGCTCGCGGTGCTGACCGCGCTGACCACGGCGGCCTTCGGCGGGGCGGTGCTCACCGGGATCGACGACGCCCGCGACCGGGCCGCCCTGCTGGCCACCGGCGCCGACGCCCGCGTGGAGCGGAGCCGGGCGCCGCTCCCGGACGGTTTCGCGGACCAGGTCGCCGCCGTGGAGGGCGTACGGCGGACCACCGCCGTCCACCTCGACTACAGCCTCTCCCTGCCCGACGGCACCACCGTCGCGCTGGCCGTGGTCGAGCCCGACGGGTACGCGCGGCTGACCCGGGAGACCGGGCTCGGTGCCTTCGACGCGCAGGCGCTGCGCGAGACGCCGCCGGGCCCGGCCGCCACCAAGGACTCCGGCCCCGTCCTCTCCGCCGTCGCCTCGCCGAAGACCGCCGCACTGCTCGGCGAGGAACGGCACCGCTGGGGCGGGCCGCTCGGCTCCTTCACACTCCAGGTCACCGAGGTGCGGGCCACCACGCCCGCCCTGCCCGACCAGGAGTTCCTGGTGATCGACGGGGCCGAGCTGCCGAAGGCGCTGCCGACCCTGGTCCTCGCCACCGGCTCGGGCCTGGACACGGCCGCGCTGAAGAAGGTCACGGAGGCGGGCGGCTCGCACACCGAGCTGACCCTGCGGAGCGTCGAACGGGCCGCCTTCACCGACTCGCCGCTCCAGTCCGGCGCCGAACGCCTCTACCTCGGCGCGGTCGCGGCAGGCATCGCCTTCGCCGCCCTCGCCGTGCTGCTGGCGCTGCTCCAGTCGGCCTCGGAACGGACGGCGCTGCTGGCGCGGCTGCGCACGATGGGGCTGAGCGCGCGGCAGGGCCGGCGGCTGCTGGTCCTGGAGGCGCTGCCGCAGGCGGTGCTGGCGGCGGCCGGGTGCGTGCTCGTCGGCCGGGCGGCGGTCGCGCTCATGGCGGACGGGGTGAGCCTGGAGCTGCTCGCCCTGCCGCCCGGCTTCGACGCGGTCACCGCCGAACTGCGCGCCGATGCCTGGTCGTTGCTGCTCCCGGCCGCCGGGAGCGTCCTGCTGACCGTGGCGGTGGCGGCCGCACAGGCCTGGTGGACGGCGCGCCGCACGGCGGCGACCGAGCTGCGCGCCGGGGACGGCCGGTGAGGCCCCGCCCCGGTCCCCGGGACCGTTCCGCGCGGGCGCGTCCCCCATTCCGTACGGCATCCAAGGCGGGAGTCCGACCATGACCCACTCCACCGAATCCGGGCCCGGCACCGGCGGCGTCTCGCTGGCCGAGCTGGAGGCGCGGGCCGCCGCCCGCCGGGACCGTCCGGCGTACGGGCACAACGCGCTGATCACCTGCGACCGGCTGGTGCGGATCTTCTCCGCCGACGGGGTGGAGGTGCAGGCGCTCCAGGGGCTGGACCTGCTGGTGCGCGAAGGTGAGCTGATGGCGCTGGTCGGTGCCTCGGGCAGCGGCAAGTCGACACTGATGAACATCCTCGCCGGTCTCGACGAGCCGAGCGCCGGGGCGGCCACCGTCGCCGGGTGCGACCTGCTGGCGATGGGCGCAAAGGAGCGGCTGCGCTACCGGCGGGAGGTGGTGGGCTTCGTCTGGCAGCAGACCGCCCGCAACCTCCTGCCGTACCTGACGGCGGCCCAGAACGTCTCGCTGCCCATGCAGTTGCGCGGCGGCGCCCGCAAGCGCGCGGGCCGCGCCCAGGAGTTGCTGGACCTGCTCGGGGTGGGGCAGTGCCGGGACCGGCGGCCGCACCAGATGTCCGGCGGCCAGCAGCAGCGGGTGGCGCTGGCGGTGGCCCTCGCCAACGAACCGGCGGTCCTCCTCGCCGACGAGCCGACCGGTGAACTCGACTCGCACACCGCCGAGGAGATCTTCGCCGCCTTCCGCACCGCCAACGAGGAGCTGGGCACCACCATCGTCATCGTCACCCACGACCAGGCGGTGGCCTCCGAGGTCCGCCGCACCGTCGCCATCCGCGACGGCCGCACCTCCACCGAGGTCCTGCGCCGCACCGAGGTCGACGCGGCCACCGGCCAGGAGGCGGTGGTGGCCCGGGAGTACGCGATGCTCGACCGCGCCGGACGCCTCCAGCTCCCCGCCGACCACGTGGCCGCCCTCGACCTGCGCGACCGCGTCCTGCTGGAGCTGGAGAGCGACCACCTCGGGGTCTGGCCGGACCCCGAGCAGCACGAGAGCTGACCGGGTCGGCCGCCTGAGGGCTCGACCGGCTGCCGCCGCCGGACCGCGGTCAGCGGACGCTGACCCCGAACGCCCCTAGCCCGGCGCGGCGTACCGCCACCGAGCCGTACGGCGTGCGCAGCCGCAGCCATGCGCCGGCCGAGCGCAGGGCGAACGGCTCGGCCGGGGCGCCACCGTCGCCGGGGACGGAGGCGGCGGGCACGCGGACCGGGGCCGGGCGCAGGAAGCCCATGGCGTGGGCGGCGTGGGCGGCGCGGACCGGCAGGGCGGTGTCGCCGAGCGGCCGGGACCAGATCTCGTGGCCGATCGCGTCGAGCGCCGTGCGGGTCCGCTTCTCGGGGGCCAGCGCCTCGGTGCGGGTGCGGAACTCGGCGACGACGGCCGCGACGGCGGCGCGGATCGCGTCGGGGGCGGGCAGGCCCGGTTCGGCCCGCCAGCCGGTGCGGGGTGGCAGGACCCCGGCCCAGGGCGGGCCGGTGACCGCTTCGGGGACGCCGAAGGGCGCGCCCGGCTCGCTCTCCGCGTGGACCAGCTCCAGCAGCTCACCGGCGGAGACGGTGCGGTCCAGCTCCGCCGGGGCGTCGTCGAGCAGCACGGTGCGAACTGCCAGCACCTCGAACGAGGCGGGCCGGCCGAAGACCGCCAGCCGCTCCCCGGTGAGCTGGAGGCGGACGGCGGCGGCCTTGTCGTAGTGGACCAGGCGGCGCAGGAAGGCGGCCAGATCGGCCGCCTCCCCGCGGTCCGCCGGGCGCAGTGGTGCCGTACTCACGCGGTCCGCGCCCCCGGCACGCCCGCGTCCTCGGGCCCGGGCTCCTCCGGGAGGTACTTCTCCAGGAAGTGCCGCTCCTCCTCGGTGATGCGGCGCGGTCGCTGCGTCTCGAAGTCGTAGGGGACGACGACGGTCGAGGCGCGGACGTAGACGGTGCCCGGTCCTTCCTCGGTGTCGGGGTCCTTGACCTCGTAGGCGATGGTCAGCGAGGCGCCGCGGATGCCGGTCACCCAGGACTCGACGAGCACCGGCTCGTGCCGGTGGACGAGCGGGCGCTTGTAGTCGATCTCGTGGCGGGCGACGACGGAGCCGCCGGAGAAGGACTTGCTGCCGTTCCCCGGCGCCAGCCGGAACATGAAGTCGATCCGCGCCTCTTCCAGGTACCGCAGGAAGACGACGTTGTTGACGTGCCCGAAGGCGTCCATGTCCGACCAGCGCAGGGGGCAGCGGTAGAGGTGGCGGGCCACTGCGGTCAGCTCCGGGTCAGCTTCTTGTAGGTGGCGCGGTGCGGCCGGGCGGCGTCGGCGCCGAGCCGCTCCACCTTGTTCTTCTCGTACGACTCGAAGTTGCCCTCGAACCAGAACCACTTGGAGTTGCCCTCGTACGCCAGGATGTGCGTGGCGACGCGGTCCAGGAACCAGCGGTCGTGGGAGACGACCACGGCGCAGCCGGGGAACTCCAGCAAGGCGTTCTCCAGCGAGGAGAGCGTCTCGACGTCCAGGTCGTTGGTGGGCTCGTCGAGGAGGAGGAGGTTGCCGCCCTGCTTGAGGGTGAGCGCGAGGTTGAGGCGGTTGCGCTCACCGCCGGAGAGGACGCCGGCCGGCTTCTGCTGGTCCGGGCCCTTGAAGCCGAAGGCGGAGACGTAGGCGCGGGACGGCATCTCGACCTGGCCGACGTTGATGTAGTCGAGCTCGTCGGAGACGACGGCCCACAGCGTCTTCTTCGGGTCGATGTTGGCGCGCGACTGGTCGACGTAGCTGATCTTGACCGTGTCGCCGACCTTGATGGAGCCGGAGTCGGCCTCCTCCAGGCCCTGGATCATCTTGAAGAGCGTGGTCTTGCCGGCGCCGTTGGGGCCGATGATGCCGACGATGCCGTTGCGCGGCAGGGTGAAGGAGAGGTCGTCGATGAGGACCTTGTCGCCGAACGCCTTGCTGAGGTGCTCGACCTCCACGACCATGCTGCCCAGACGCGGGCCCGGCGGGATCTGGATCTCCTCGAAGTCCAGCTTCCGCATCTTGTCGGCCTCGGCCGCCATCTCCTCGTACCGGGCGAGGCGGGCCTTGGACTTGGCCTGGCGGCCCTTGGCGTTGGAGCGGACCCACTCCAGCTCTTCCTTGAGGCGCTTGGCGCGCTTGGCGTCCTTCTGCCCCTCGACCTTGAGCCGGGTCTGCTTGGTCTCCAGGTAGGTGGAGTAGTTGCCCTCGTAGCCGATGGCGCGGCCGCGGTCGAGCTCCATGATCCAGCCCGCGACGTTGTCCAGGAAGTACCGGTCGTGGGTGATGGCGACGACGGTGCCCGGGTACTGGGCGAGGTGCTGCTCCAGCCAGTTCACCGACTCGGCGTCGAGGTGGTTGGTGGGCTCGTCGAGGAGGAGCAGGTCCGGCGCCTCAAGGAGGAGCTTGCAGAGCGCGACGCGGCGCTTCTCACCACCGGAGAGGTTGGTGACGGCCCAGTCGCCGGGCGGGCAGCCGAGGGCGTCCATGGCCTGCTCCAGCTGGGCGTCGAGGTCCCAGGCATTGGCGTGGTCCAGCTCCTCCTGGAGCTTGCCCATCTCCTCCAGCAGCGCGTCCGAGTAGTCGGTCGCCATCTGCTCGGCGATCTCGTTGAACCGGTCGAGCTTGCCCTTGGTCTCGGCGACGCCCTGCTGGACGTTCTCCAGGACCGTCTTCGACTCGTCGAGCGGCGGCTCCTGGAGCAGGATGCCGACGGTGTAGCCCGGGGAGAGGAAGGCGTCGCCGTTGGACGGCTGCTCCAGCCCGGCCATGATCTTCAGCACCGTCGACTTACCGGCACCGTTGGGCCCGACGACGCCGATCTTGGCCCCCGGGAGGAAGCTCAGCGTGACGTCGTCGAGGATCACCTTGTCGCCGTGCGCTTTACGCGCCTTGCGCATGGTGTAGATGTACTCAGCCAAGAGAAACCGTCCGGCAGTCTGGATCAGGCGTGTGGGTGGTCAGCTCCGCCGTGAGGGCAGATACACCCATCTTGCCGCACCGGCGGCGCACGGCGAAAACGGGTATCACGGCGGACGCGCGGTCCGGCACGGGCCCGGGGCTCCCGGACGGGCACGCCGGCACCAGCGGAACGCCGGGGTCCGTCGGAAGGACGGACCCCGGCGCCGGGGCGCGGAACCCAGGTCAGGGCAGGGTCCCGCGATGCCCGCCGCGCGCCGGGACGGCGGCGGACACCAGGTGGCGCGGGTGAGGCGCCGGGATCACATCAGCTCTCGGTGGCGACCTTCTTGCGGCGGAGCAGGAAGACGGTCGCGCCGCCGATCACCACGAGCGCCACGGCGATGCCGCCGATGACGGGGGTGGCGCTGGAGCCACCGGTGGCGGCCAGGTCCTCACCGGCGCCGCCGACCGGGGTGCTGCCCGCGGAGGCCGGGCTGGGCTCGCTGGACGGCCGGCCGTCGCCGGCACCGGTCTCACCGGCGGTCTTGCAGTCGAGGACGCCGGTGACGCGCTTCTCGAAACCGTTCGGGCCGGTGATCGTGAAGTCGTACGCCTGGTCCTCCTTGAGCGGGACCGTGACCGTCTGCGTCTTGCCCGCGGCGATGGTGTGCTCGACGCCCATCAGCTCGAAGGTGAAGTCCTCGTCGCCCTGGTTGGAGGCGGTGAGGTCGATGCCCGAGGCGGAGCAGTTCTTCTCGGCGGAGACCGCCGGGATCGCGCCCTTGCCGGCCCAGTGCGCGGTGGCCGTCGCGGAGACGGTCGACTCGCTGGAACCGGCCAGGATCTGCGTCTGGCTCTTGGTGTCCGAGGCGAAGGCACGGCCGACCGGGACGGTGGTCGACGCCTGGACGGTCAGCGCGGCGCTGCCGCTGTGCTCGGCGCCCTCCTCGGCGGCGGGCACGTCGAAGAAGAGGCGGCTGCCGTCGGCGGCCTCGGTGACGGGCTTGCCCGCCTCGTCCACCACGGTGACGCCGGCGGCGGCGTCGGCCGGGCCGGTGACGCTGACACTGTCGGCGTCGGTGTGGACGGTGACCGGGCCCAGCTTCTCGCCGGCCTTGCCGGAGACGGCCGGCGGGTCGAGGGTCAGGGAGGCCTTCGGCTCGGCCAGCGCCTGCGCGCTCTGCTCCAGGTAGTCGGCGAGCTTCTCGGCCGCCGGGTCGAGCGCCTCGACGTCGGCACCGTCCGAGTATCGCCAGATGGCCACCTGCGTACCGGCGGCCGCCGTCTTCTCGGTGAGCGCGCCCGCACCGGCCTTGCTCGCCAGCGCCGCGAGGTCGTTCACCTGCGGGTAGGAGTTCTGGAGAATCCAGCGGATCTTCCCGGCGTCCTTGTTGGCGTTGAGGGAGGTCGCGTCCCAGGCGGTCTCCCGGTACTTGGCCTCCTTCTGCGTGGGGTTGTGAATGTCGATGCAGTACGTCTGGAGCGAGCCGCCGCCGTCGACCACCATCTCGAAGAGCCCAGCGGACACCTTCTGGTCGCGGCCCTCCCCGCGGATGACGGCCTGGTCGTACGTCTTCAGTCCGCTCAGCGTGGCGGAGGCGCCACCGGGGTGCCCGGCCGCCGCCTCGTCGGCCACCGCGGTCCCGGCTCCGGTCAGGACACCCGCCGCGACCAGGCCCGAGGCAACGGTCGCCGCCGCCAGGCGCGAAACAGCCCGACTTCTAACAGAAAACATGCAATTCCCCTCCGGGCAGGACGCGTTCACGAGGGGGGAAGTCGTCCCGCCAGCAGAATCAAGTGCCCCGTGAGCTATGCCGGGCATCCTATGGAGGCGAAACCAGGGCCTTGCCCACGAGAGCCTCCGCCCAATCGATCCGCGTCGGAATCGTTATTGGCGGGGCGTCAGAAGTCGGGGGGAAGAGGCGTAGAAACGGCATACGGGTGCTCTTGGGGAGGGGGTGGGGGCTTGTTGGGTGTATGGGGCACGGGATCGGCGGGCAAGCATCCTCGCGGCGCAGGGCCCTCAGTGCCCGTCCGTCGCGAGCCGCCGCAGCCGGCAGACGTACCAGGCGGTCGCCGTACAGACGGCCAGGTGGATGACGACGCCCGCGTGGCGTAGTCGCCGTAGTGGGAGCAGTAGTTGGACGATCAGCACGGCCACGTACACGCGACCGAACCCCGGGACCGTCAGGCCCTGTCCGGCGGGGCCGACGCAGGGTGTCGTCCGCCGCCGGTTATTCGGTTGCGGGCCTCCGGAAACGTTGTGTCTGATCCCGGCCATGACCATTGCGCTGGGCACGCCGACAGTCGACGGGGTATGCGAGGCCATGGCCGCGCTGCGGGAGTGGCAGGGGGACGAAGCACCGATGCAGTTGCATCCGGGGGACATCGGCTGGCACTACCGGTTCGGACCGGCCGAGACGGCCCCGGTGATCCGGACCTGGAGTCGCGCCGGGCGGATCGTCGCGGTCGGGATGCTCGACTCGCCGACGCTGTTCCGGATGACGGTCGCCCCCGACGCCTTCCAGGACGAGGACCTGGCGCGGCGGCTCGTCGAGGACCTCTCCCTGCCTGAGCGCGGCGTACTGCCGGCTGGAGCAGTCTCCGTCGAGGCGCCGGTGGGCCTGCTCCTCCACGACCTGCTGAGCACGGAGGGCTGGGGAGTCGACGAACCATGGACGCCCCTCTTCCGCGACCTCACCGAGCCCGTGGCGGACCCCGGCGTACGGATCGCACCGATCGGCCCTGATCAGGCCCAGGACTTCGCCGACGTCCTGCGGTCGGCGTTCCACACCTCCCGGCCCACGAGCGAGTACCGGCACGCGATGTCGGCGGGCCCCTTCCACGCCGACGCCCGCTGCCTGGGCGCCTACGACGACCAGGGCGAGGTGGCGGCGGTCGTGACGGTGTGGTCCGCCGGGCCGGGAAGGCCGGGGCTGGTCGAGCCGATGGGCGTCCACGAGGACCACCGCGGCCGCGGCTACGGCAGGGCGATCACCGTGGCCGGGGCGTCCGCGCTGCGGAAGCTGGGCTCGTCCAGCGCCCGCGTGTGCACACCGAGTTCCTATGCGGGAGCCGTCGCCACGTACAGGGCGGCAGGGTTCGAGGTGCGGCCGGAGGTGCGGGACCGGATTCGGCTCGGGTGAGCCGACACCTGCCTCAAGACTCCCCCCGCCCAGGCGACACCCCCTCCGTCTCCGCCTCTCCTTCCGGCTCCCCGTCCACGACCTCAGCCCCCTCCCCGCCCTCGGCCTTCTCCCCACCAGCACCACCGCCCTCGCCCCCAGCTCCCCATTCGCCACCAGCCCCCACCCCGCTCACGCTCCAGTCCGGCTCCCCCGCCGCCCGCTGCGCCGCCGCGGCGGAACGGCTGTCCTCGGTGGCCGTCCCGCCCGGCCAGGTGCCGACGGGCTTGCGCACGCGGCGGAAGGCGGCCGTTCCCCGGGTGAGGTCGTGGCCGACCGAGGCGGCGTCGATCTCGGCGGTGGTCCACTGCTGGCCACCGCGCTCGGTCTCGCGGACGCGCAGGCGGCCCTGGACGATGACGGGCTCGCCGACGGTGACCGACGCCGTGACGTTGGAGGCCAGTTGCCGGGTGGTCCAGATGGTGAAGAAGCTGGTGGGCCCGTCGGTCCAGCTCTGCCGTTCGCGGTCCCAGCGGCGCGGGGTGGCCGCCATCCGGAAGCGGGCCATGGGGCCGTGCGCCGACTCGCGGTAGACCGGCGTGGTCGCCACGTTGCCGACCACGGTGACCATCGTCTCGTTCATCCTCGTCCACTCCCGCCAGGTGCGGAGGGAGGCCGCGCGGACCGCCCGCGCCGTCACCTGCCCACCGGTGCGCGGGACCGGTGTCCCGCGCACCGCCCACTCTGGCCGGGCCGCAAGGGGCCCGCCGGGACCTGTGGGTTACCGGCCGGTTGTGGACAACTCCGTCACCCGGACGTGCCTGCCGCCGGCGCGTCCCCGCGCGCCGTCCCCGCCGACCGGGTCGAGCACCCGCGCGTACTGTTCGCGCACCTCCCGGTACCGCAGCAGTTCCGCCGCGACCGGGTCGAGGACGCGGGCCCGTCCGCAACCGGCCGCCGCGTCCCGCAGGGCCCGTTCGGCGTCGGCCCCGTACCGGCGGGCGGGCCCCCGGGCGGCCAGCCTGCTGCCGTACTCGACGCAGGGGCCGCCGAGAATGCCCGCGACCATCAGCAGGACCGGCGGGAGGAGGTCGGGGGTGAACACGCCGAGCACCTGGCCGAGGAGCCAGATGCCGCCGACGACCTGGAGGAGGGTCATCGACACCTGGGCCAGCACCGCCACCGGCCACCAGCCGGGCCGGGGCGGGCGGGCCGGGGCCGGCTCGGGCGCGGTGAGGCCGTCCAGCGCCTCGGGCAGGCCGTCGGCGCCGCGCGCCGCGGCCTCCCGTACGGCGTCGGCCCAGGGGGTGGGGAGTCCCGAGGCGGCCTCGTCGGCGACGACGCGGACGGCCTGTTCGACGCGCTGGCGGGCGGCGGTCGCCTCGGCGCCGGGAGTGCCGCCGGGGGGCCGCTCGGCGGTCCCCGGCGTGCGGCGGGCCTCGTACCAGCGCCACAGGCGCAGCCACGGGGTGCCGCAGGCGCGGCCCGCGTTGCGGCGCCAGGCGCGTTCGGCGGTCTGGCCGGCTGCGGCGGCGCCGACGGCTTCGGCGAGGCGGTCGGCGAACTCCTCGCGGGCCTCCTCGCTGAGTCCGACCCGGCCGGTCGGCACGTAGGCGGGGCGCAGCCGGTCGGCGGCGGCGTCGAGGTCGGCGCCGATGCGGCGGGCGGCGGCGCGGCGTTCGGAGGTGAGCTGGCCGAGGCAGTCGCGGAGTTCGCCGACGCCCTCGCCGGTGAGGGCGGAGAGGGCGAGGACGGTGGCGCCGGGCTCGCCGTGCTCGCCGAGGGCGATGCCGTCCTCGTCGAGGAGGCGGCGCAGGTCGTCCAGGACCTGGTCGGCGGCGTCCTCGGGGAGCCGGTCGACCTGGTTGAGGACGACGAAGGTGACTTCGGCGTGCCCGGCCATCGGGCGCAGGTACCGCTCGTGGAGGAGGGCGTCGCCGTACTTCTCGGGGTCGACGACCCAGATCACGGCGTCCACGTGGGCGAGGACGCGGTCGACCTGGGCGCGGTGTTCGACGGCGGCCGAGTCGTGGTCGGGCAGGTCGATGAGGACCAGGCCGTCGAGAGGGCCGGGCCCGTCGGGGCCCTGGACGGGGCGGCGGCGCAGGCGGCCGGGGATCTCCAGGCGGTCGAGGAGTCCGGCGGCGCCGTCGGTCCAGCTGCACGCCAGGGCGGCGGAGGTGGTGGGGCGGCGGACGCCGGTGTCGGAGATGGTCACTCCGGCGAGGGTGTTGAAGAGCGTGGACTTGCCGCTTCCGGTGGCTCCGGCGAGGGCGACGACGGTGTGCCTGCGGGAGAGGCGGCGGCGGGCGGCCGCGTCGTCGAGAACCCGGCCGGCCTCGGCGAGGGTGGCGGCGTCGACGCGCGGCCGGGAGAGCCCGGTCAGTTCGCGCAGGGCGTCGAGGCGGGCCGTGAGGTCGTCGTCGGCGCCGTCCGGGCCGGAGGCGGGCGTGCCGGTGTGGGGTGCGGGGAGGAGGGGCACCACCGGCTGTCCGCCCGCGGTGGCGGAGGCGGCCGCGGCGCGGCGGGCGATGAGCCCGTCGTCCCAGGCCCCGGAGCCCGCGTCCGGCCCGGTCCCGGTGGTGCCCTCGCCCTCCCGCGCCTCCTCCGCTTCCCTGGTCTGCTGGGTGTGGTCGGTGGTGCTGGTCACCCTCGCGTCACCTCTCCTTCTGAAGGGCCGACAGGGCGGCGATGAGTTCGGCCTGCGGCTCGGGGTGGACCCCGAGGTTCTCGACGGCGGCCAGGCGCCGGTCGCGTTCGGCGTGCACGGCCCGGTCGAGGTACTCGTCGAGGAGGCGTCCGGCCCGGTCGCGCAGGCGGGTGGCGCCCTGGGCGCCGACGCGTTCGGCGAGTTCCTCGCCGGCCGCCCGGCCCCGGCGGCCGCCGAGCAGCACGGTGCCGAGGAGCCCGGCGACCGTCTCCGGTTCGGGGGCGGTGGCCCGTTCGTGGCCGCGCAGTTCGTCCTCGACGTACTCGTCCATGACGCGTCGCCAGCGCCGTACGGCCATGCCGAGGCGGTGCTCGGCGGCGGCGTGGTCGGGCGGGGCGGCGGCCAGCGGTTCGGCGCGGGCGGCGGGTTCGGCGCGCCACGCCTCGTCGACGGCGGCGTCTGCGGCGGTGACGGCGCACAGCACGAGGGAGACGAGGCCGTCGACGAGGGAGTCGAGGAGTTCGGTGCCGGTGCAGTCGAGGGGGAAGCTGCGCCAGCGGTTGACGGCGTCGCCGGTCAGGACCTCGCCGTCGTCGAGCCGGGCGCGCAGCCGGTCGTACTGGCCCGCGTACGCGTCCTCGACGGCGCCGGCGAGGCGCAGGGCGGCGGCGTACTGGGCGGCCACGGCGGAGGCGAGTTCGGGCATGCGGGCGCGGAGGGAGTCGAGGGCGCCTTCGGCGGTGCGGGAGACGGCGTGCCGGCGGGCGTCGGGGTCCTGGGCGCGGTGGGTGAGCCAGGCGCGGAGCGGGGCGACGGCGGTGGCGGGGAGGAGGCCGCCGCCGCCCGCGGATTCGGGGAGTTCGGGGACGGTGAAGCGGGGGACGTGGCCGAGTCCGGCCTTGGTGAGGAGGGCGGCGTAGTGCCGGGAGACCTCGGCGACGAGCTGGTGGGGGACCCGGTCGAGGACGCTGACGAGGGTGGCGTCGTGTTCCTTGGCGGTGCGCAGGAGGTGCCAGGGGACGGCGTCGGCGTAGCGGGCGGCGGTGGTGACCATGACCCAGATGTCGGCGGCGGTGATGAGTTCGGCGGCGAGCAGGCGGTTGCCGGTGACCAGGGAGTCGATGTCGGGGGCGTCGAGGAGGGCGAGGCCGCGGGGCAGGGTCGGGGCGGTCTCGACGCGCAGGACGGGGGTGTCCGTGCGGCCGGTGTCGTCGTCCTCGTCCAGGTCGGGGCCGGGGCGGCCGCCGTGGTGCCGGGTGGGGTGCGGGATGCGGGCGAGGCCGGGCAGGACGCGGCCGGTGCCGAACCAGTGGTGGTCGTCGGGGTGGCAGACGAGGACCGGGGTGCGGGTGGTGGGGCGCAGCACGCCCGCTTCGCTGACCTGCCGTCCGACCAGGGAGTTGACCAGGGTGGACTTGCCCGCGCCGGTGGAGCCGCCGATGACCGCGAGGAGGGGCGCCTCGGGGGCGCGGAGGCGGGGCAGCAGGTAGTCGTCGAGCTGGGCGAGGAGTTCGTCGCGGTTGACGCGGGCTCGGGGGGCGCCGGGCACGGGTAGCGGGAAGCGCGCGGCGGCGACGCGGTCGCGCAGGGCGGAGAGAGCGTCCAGGAGCTGAGGCCGTACGTCCAAGGTCACCACAAGCGAAGAATGCCCAATTTTGGCGCTGTTTTGAAGCGTATGCGGCTTTTCTGCGTGGCTGTCGCCCGGGAGGCGGGACCAGGGGGCCGGTGAGGTATTAACTCGCGCCAGCTCTGTAGACCGGCGCACCGGCGCACACGTCTCTGTAATTCTCCGATGGCCGAACGCAAGAACCGAGCACCGGCACAGGTGGTGGGGGCCGAGCGGCCCCGCCCGGCAAGGCCCGGCGCGCCCCCGCTCTGCACGAAGGAACCACCCGAGCCACCCTCGGGCGCACCCGCGTCCGAGGCCCCGCGGAGAGGAACACCCCCTGCTGAAGCCCGCCAGCCCCAGACCCCCGGCCTCCCCCGGCCGTCTCCCGAGACCAGGCCGGAGGACGGCGCCCGCCCTGGACACCGCCTCCCTGCTGCTCCTCGGCCTGCCCGCTCTGCCCGCCTCGGCGGCCGGCGGCCGTACCGGCGGCCGGCGGCCGTACCGTTGGGTCCTCGACCAGCAGGGACACGTACCAGCGTCCCGCCGCGTCCTGCGACACGGTCACCGTCGACGGCTGCGCGCCCTCGGGGAGCGGGCGGGACCACACGATGTCCAGCGGCTCCGCCATCTTCGCCGAAGTCAGCTTCCCACCCCGGAACCGGAACGCGCTGGTGGTGTACTCAGCCGACTTCGGCGACCTCTTCCGCGACTTGAACCGCGGACACTTCGCCCGCTTGCCGAAGAAGTTCGTGAACGCCGTCTGGAGGTGCCGCAGAGCCTGTTGCAGCGGGACGGCGGAGACCTCGTTGAGGTAGGCCAGCTCCTCGGTCTTCTTCCAGACGGTCAGCATCGCCGACGTCTGGATGTAGTTCACCCGCTCCTGCCGCGCCCACGCCTCCGTACGCGCGGCAAGAGACAGGTGGTGAACCTTCCGCGCACAACCGAACGTGCGCGACAGCTCAGCCGCCTGCGCATCGGACGGCTAGAAGGGGTACTTGAAAGCCCGCCTCACCGGGGTGGCCTGCACGACGCACACAGTAACGCGCCGGCTCGTGACGAAACGCCGGCGGTTGGAGGATGCGAACCAGTCCGCCCTGGCGGCGAACCGACATTTCCCGCCCTGCTCCGCGAGCTTCGTTCCCTCCCACGGCTGAGACCGGGGTGTCCACGAAGGAGAGCCGCGATGAGCGGCTTCGGGACCGAACCGACCACCATCGAGAACGTCTCCCTGGTCCGCACCGGCGGCCACTTCTGGGGCTCGCAGACCTTCCCCGGCAACTGACTCTTCTCCGCCTCGAAGGTCTTCCAGGGCATCCGGACCAACAACGCCGACATCGTCGACCCCATGTACAGCGGCATCATGTTCCAGACCAACGACGTCGGCGGACAGCCCCAGTTCCCCATCAAGGACACCGTCCTCAGCGACATCTCGATCACCGGCGCGAAGAAGTCCGGTGACGCCTTCGACGCCACGTCCGGCTTCGGCCTCTGAGCCAACGAAATGCCGGAGACGGGGCAGGGCCCGGCCGTCGGCGAGGTCACGATCCACGGCCTCACCATGAACGGCAACCACCACGTGAAGAACGACACCAGCACGTTCACGATCGACATCAACCCGTAGCCGACCGCCCCCTCGGACAGCGCCGGGCCCGCGCCCCCTCGGGGAGCGCGGGCCCGGCCGCGTGCTCAGGAGTTCGCGAACTTCCAGATGAACGGTTCGGCGTCGCTGTCGGCCGCCCACTGGACGGTCAGCTCCTTCGCCCCCTCCGGCACCATGTAGGTGTCGCAGAGGACGTGGCTCTCGCCGGCCTTCCAGTCCTTGACGTCGGTGCTCTTCTCGCAGCCGGAGGCGTCGTCGGCGGCACCGATCAGGATCGTGCCGCGCTGCCCGTCCGCGTAGACCTCGATCTCGCGGCCGACGTCCGGGTAGTCCGCGACCGGGCCGCCGTCCTTCACGGTGAACTCGACGTGCGCCACCGCCGGCACCAGCCCCGCCGCCTTCTTCGGGTCCGAGACCAGCTTCTCGGTGTCCTCGGCCGTACCGACGTCGACCTTCTGCGCGACGATCTCGTACGTGACCTTGGTGCCGTCCTCGTCGAACTCGCTGGTGGCCTTCTCCCCGGCCGCCAGCTCGCCGCCGCCCTTCTCCTCCTCGGGCTGCTCCTCGGCCTTCTCCTTGTCCTGCTCCTTGGAGACGGACCCGCCCTTGTCGGTGGTGGCGGCGCCGTCCCCCTCGTCGGACCCGCCGCACCCGGTGAGGGCCAGCGTCAGCACACCGGCCGAGGCGGCCGCGCGCAGCCACAGCTTCTTCTTCGACACGTACAACTCCCTGATAAGCACACCCCGACCCCCCACACACACCGAGTGACGAGGAGTGAACGTACAGCCAGCACACCCTAGGCGGGCGTGCGCGCCGATATGTCCGGACCGAGCGGAACGGGCACCACTCCTCGACCGAATCCCCCCGCCAGGAAGGGTTGGCCCGGAACGGGCGCACCCCCGGCCGCCCCGCCTCCCGGGTGACTCCGCTGCTCCGTTGTGCCGAGACACCGGCGCTCTGCGCATGGCGCACTGTCGGATCATCACATAAATGGAGGTAATGCCTTCTACCCCCACGGAGCAGGCCATGCCCTCGCCCCACCGCCGGACGCTCCCGCGCCGCACCGCCGCCCTCGCCACGGCGCTCACCCTCGGCGCCCTGGCCGCGGGCTGCGCCGAGCCCGGACCGCCCGCGCCCCGGCCGGGCGCCGCCGCTCCCCCGGCACCCGCGCCCGGGCGGTTCACCCTGGTCGCGACCGGCGACATCCTCGCCCACGACGCGGTGATCCGGCAGGCCGCCGCCGACGCCTCCGGCGTGCCCGACCGGGACGCGGGACCGGACCCCTTCGCACCGGAGAACGACGGACGGTACGACTTCGCCCCGATGCTCGCGGGCGCCCGCGCCGTCACAGACGGCGCCGACCTGGCCGTCTGCCACCTGGAGACCATCGTCGGCGAGGACTACGGGCCGTTCACCGGCTACCCCCTGTTCAAGACGCCCCCGCACATCGCCCGCGCGATCCGCAGCACCGGCTACGACACCTGCTCCACCGCCTCCAACCACGCGATGGACGACGGCGAGGAAGGCGTCCGCAGAACCCTCGACGCCCTCGACCGTGCCGACGTCGCCCACACCGGCACCGCCCGCGCCCCCGAGGACCGCGTCCGCCCCCTCCTGCTGCGCGCCGGGGACGCCCGCGTCGCCCACCTCTCCTACGTCCACTGGACCAACAAGGAGGTCCCGCCCGGCAAGCCCTTCCTCGTCGACCAGCTCGACCCGGAGCAGGTCGTCGCCGACGCCCGGGCCGCCCGCGCCGCCGGCGCCGACGTGGTGATCGCCAGCGTCCACTGGGGCACCGAGTGGCAGGAGGCCCCCGACCGGCAGCAACGCGAGGTCGCCCAGCAGCTCACCGCCTCCCGCAGCCAGGGCCGCCGCGACATCGACCTCATCCTCGGCACCCACGCCCACGTCCCCCAGGCGTACGAGAAGGTCAACGGCACCTGGGTCGTCTACGGCATGGGCGACCAGGTCGCGGGCGAGATGACCGACCCGCGCGGCCAGCTCGGCTCAGCCGCCCGCTTCACCTTCACCGCACCCCGCACAGCCGGCGCCGCCTGGCAGGTGACCTCGGCCGAGTACATCCCCCACCGCATGGCCAACGACCCGCTCCGCCTGGTCAACCTCCCCCGCGCCACCGAACGGCCCGCCCCCGCCCCCGAGGACACCGCCGCCCTGGCCGCCGTCCGCAAGGCCGTACTCAGCCGGGGCGCGGAGCAGGACGGCCTGCGGATGGGACGCTGACACCCCCGGCCACCGCTCCCGATCGCCCCCGTATGACAGGAAAGGTCAGATCTCCAGGTGTCGCAGGTATAACGAGTGCACAACACCCGCCGCACAAGGCGCCAAAAGAACTGCGCGATCGGCACTCACCTGCGATTATCGCTGTGCTTCACCGAACCTCCACATCATGCCACGCGCGTGAAGCAACCGGGCCAGCCCGACCGGAGCCCTATCCTTGTCCCCGGCCGCAGCCCCCGGACCACCCGGTACCGCCGGGCACACCGCACCGGCCCCCGTAGCTCAGTGGATAGAGCAGGCGCCTTCTAAGCGCTTGGCCGCAGGTTCGAGTCCTGCCGGGGGCGCACAGCTTGCTCCACACGCCCCTCCTGTCCAGGAGGGGCTTCTCGTTCCTCAGAGGCTGTTCGGCATACCGGTGGGAGGAGCGCCTCATGGGCGACTACGCGCGCGACTGGGCACTCGTCGATGTGGAGACCTCCGGGCTCATCGCCCGCCGCGACCGGGTGCTGTCCGTCGCGGTGGTGACGGTCGGTCCGGACGGTGAGCGGACCGGGGAGTTCTCCACCCTGCTGAACCCCGGGTGCGACCCGGGCCCGGTGGACATCCACGGACTGACCACCGAGCGGCTGCTCGGCGCCCCGACCTTCGACCTAGTGGCCGAGGAGATGGCGGCGATGCTCCAGGGCCGGGTCCTGGTCGCCCACAACGCCCAGTTCGACTACGACTTCCTCGCCTACGAGTTCGCGCGGGCACGCAGGTGGCTGCCGGTGTCGCAGCGGCTCTGCACGCTGGCGCTGAGCCGCCAGGTGGACCCGCCGACGGAGGACCTGAAGCTGGGGACGCTCGCCGCCCACTACGGCGTACCGCAGCGGCGGGCACACGACGCGCTGGACGACACGCGGGTGCTCGCCGGGGTCCTGCGGGCGTCGCTGCGCGAGGCCGAGCGGCTGGCTCTGCCGTTGCCGCTGGTGACCTGTCCTCCCCGGGCGGAGTCCCAGTTCACCCCGAAGCCGCCCAAGACGCCGTGCGCCTACCGCAACCCCGGCCGGCTGACACCCGGCGGGCCGCTCCGGCAGGGGATGAAGATCGCTGTCAGCGGTGAGACCACCCTGGCCCGGGCGGAGCTGACCGGCCGGGGAGTCGCGGCCGGGCTGAACATGATGACCTGCGTCAGCCACCGCACCAGCGTCCTGGTCACCAACGAACCGGCATCCGACTCGACGAAGGTACGCAGGGCCGACGCCGAAGGCGTTCCCGTGATCGACGAGGACACCTTCCTGAAGCTGCTCGGCGACGTGCGGGCCGGGACGTCGCACCAGGCCCCCGCGCCGAGGCCGTCCGCGTCCGCGCTCCCCGTACCGGCACCCCGCCGTCCGGAGCCGGTGGCTGCCGGTGGGCCGCTCGCCGGGCAGCGGGTACTCGTCCTGGGCGGACCACACGCCGAGGCGGCCGCCGCCCGTACGCGCGTCGTCGAGCGGGGTGGCTCCGCCGCCGTCAACCTGTCGCGCAGCGTCACCGCCGTCGTGGTCCTGGCCGGCGGTGAGCGCGACCGCCGCATGCGGCGCGTCGTGGAGCTGGGGATACCCGTGCGCGACGCGCAGTGGCTCGGCGAGCCCACCGGCACCGGCGCCCTTGCAGCCCTGACCGCCGTGCGGCCGGCCGAGGAGCCGGCGACAGCCGTGCGCTCCCGGACTCCCCTCGTCCTGCCCCGTGGCGGCGTCGTGGATCTGCCCGCGCCGCCCTCCGGCACGCCCGCGCCCACCTGCCACGTCACCGCCGCCTGGGAGCAGCCGGTCCACGGCGAGGTCGATGTCGTCGCCTTCGTGCTCGACGAGGACGAACAGGTCGCCTTCGACGAGGACTTCGTGTTCTACGGCGCTCCCGAGAACCCGGCCGGCACGGTCCGCCTCCTCACCGGCAGCCCCGCCGAACAGACCATCGCCGTCGACCTTGCCTCGCTGCCGCCGTCCGCGCACAAGGTGGTCGTCGCGGCCGCCGTCGACGGGGACCTGGCCTTCGGTGACGTCGGCGCGGTCCAGGTGGCCCTCGCCCCTGGCGGCAGCGCCGCCGCCCCGTCGGCGCGGGCCACCCTCGACGCCGCGACCAGCGAACGCACCCTGCTCCTCGCCGAGCTGTACCGCCGGGGCCCCGTCTGGCGCTTCCGCGCGGTCGGGCAGGGGTACGACCACGGCCTCGCCGCTCTCGCCCGGGGGTACGGGGTCGACGTCGCCGATTGAGCGCTCACCGTGTGCGGAGCGCGGGCGGGGCCCGGGTACGCTTTCGGATTCGCTGGTGCGCCTTCCGCGGAGGTCGGGTTCGCATCCTCGTTGTCGATCATGTGGGAGGGCGGATGCCGTCGGTGCAGCGGGTCACGTCGCGGAATGCCCGGTTCCAGCAGTGGGAGGCCCTGCTCGGGAACCGGAAGAAGCGGAATCAGCTGCGGGAGTTTCTCGTGCAGGGGGTGCGGCCGATCTCGTTGGCCGTGGAGTACGGGTGGCGGGTGCGGGCGTTGTTGTACGACGACAGCCGGAAGCTGTCGGGGTGGGCGCGGGAGCTGCTGGGGGCGGCCGAGGGTGAGCGGGTGGCGCTGGCGCCGGAGTTGATGGCGGAGCTCGGGGAGAAGAGTGGCGGCGCGCCCGAGGTCGTGGCCGTGGTGGAGGTGCCGGCGGACGATCTGGAGCGGATCGAGGCGGGGCCGGAGTTTCTGGGGGTGCTGTTCGACCGGCCGACCAGTCCGGGGAACATCGGGAGCATCATCCGGTCGGCGGACGCGTTCGGGGCGCACGGGATGATCGTGTCCGGGCATGCCGCCGACGTGTACGACCCGAAGAGCGTGCGGGCGACGACCGGGTCGCTGTTCTCCCTGCCGACCGTGCGGGTGCCCTCGCCCGCCGAGGTGATGGCGTGGGTGGAGCGGCGGCGGGCGGCGGGGCTGCCGCTGGTGCTGGTGGCGACCGACGAGAAGGGGGACGCGGACGTCTACGACTTCGACTTCACCCAGCCGGTGCTGCTGCTGGTGGGGAACGAGACCTCGGGTCTGGCGGGGTCGTGGCGGGAACTGTGCGACGTCACGGTGAGCATTCCGATGGCGGGTGCGGCGAGTTCGCTGAACGCGGCCAACGCGGCGACCGCGGTGCTCTACGAGGCGTCCCGGCAGCGGGCCGCCGCCCGGCGGGCCGATTAGACTCGGGTTTCATGTCGAAGACTGACGCACTGCTCGTTGACCTCGCCACGCTGGTGGAGTCCGGGCGCAGCAACCAGATGTCTCTGACGGTGGTCACGGGGGGCACCGTCATCACGGGCCGGCTGGCTCCGGAGGCCGTGTGGCGCGAACGCGTCTCGGAGGTCCTGGCGGACTCGGCGCAGCTGGGCGCGTTCGCCGCCGTCTTCACCGAGGAGCGGCCCGCGGACGGCCCGCCCCGGCACCTGCACTTCCACGTGGCGCGGATTCTCCAGGGCACGGTGGGCATCCCCGAGACCGGCGGAATGTACCGCGTGGCGATCGAGGATGTCAGCGCGTGGACCGTGGGCGACTTCAGTTACTCCGACAACTGACCCGGAGTCCGTCCTTCCAGGCTCGCCAGCAGTGCCAGCGGGGTGGCGCCCGCCCATGCCTGAGGGCTGCGGGCGTGCCCTCGGCGAGCAGCGCACCCGCCACCCCGGCTGCCGGGCCTTCGTCTTCGTCAAGGCCTCCACCGGCATCGGCGCCGGTGTCGTGGTCGACGGCGCCCCGGCCGGGCCGGGCGGCCGGGGGCTGGTGGTGGCGGCGGACGCCGAGACGCACGCGCTGCTGATGGCGATGATCAAGGAGCCCGTCACGCGGTAGTCCGGCAGCGGGGCGGCCGGCCCGCCGACCGCGCGCGTCACCGCCCGAAGCAGTGCCGCTCCCCGCTGCCCGCCCGGACGAGGCAGGCCGTCATCCCCTCGGGGCCGCCCGCGAGCATCGGGGTGGGCAGGTAGTTCTGCGCGTCGAACTTGTCGGCGACCTCGGCGGACTGGCTCTCCTCGTCCGGCCCGGTGATCTCGATGCGGTCACCGATCGCGCCGAACCGGACGCGCACCCAACTGGCCCGGCACGAGGGGCTGTACCGGAGTTCGACCACCGTCTGCCTGCCGAACTCCCGCTCCGCCACCGTCCGCATCCCGCTGCCCTTGAGCCCGCAGCCCTGCGACTGGGAGTCCTTGCCCCGGCACCGCTCGCCCACGCAGCCGGGCCAGAGCCCGGAGTCCTCCGGCTCCTCCCCGGCCCCGCCGAGCAACAGCGCGCCGGCCACCATGGCGGCGGTCGCCAGCGCCCCGGCCCCGGCGAGGGCGACCTTGCGGCGGCGGAAGAAGGGGACGGGCGCGGGCTCGGCCGGGGGTGCGTGGGGCCGCCCGGCGTCCGGGGTGCCGGCGGCGGGCGGCTCCTCGCCCGTGGCGGGCCCGGTCTCCTGGCTCGGCTCCGCAGGCGCGGGCGGAGTGGGCGGCGCGGAAGGCTCGGGACGGGACGGCGGGTGGCGCCGGGAGAGTTCGGCCAGTTCGCGCAGGGCCAGCAGGCGGGCAGGCGGTTCACCGGCGAGGGCGCACAGCTCGGTGACGAGTTCCGGCGGCGGGATCTGGGTGCCGCCGAGGTAGCGCTGCCAGGAGGACTTGCTGGCGGTGGTGCGGGCGGCCAGCCCGGCGAGGCTCAGCCCGGTGGTGGCGCGCAGTCCGGCCAGTTCGCGGGCGAGGTGGGCGCATTCCAGGGGGAGTTCGCCGCTCATCGCCGCAGCGCTTCCCAGGTGTGCGGGCCCATGATCCCGTCGACGACGAGACCTTCCTTGTCCTGGAGCCGCTTGACGGCCCGTTCGGTGGCGGCCCCGTAGGCGCCGTCGATTCCGCCGATGCGGTACCCGCGGTGTTCCAGCAGGCACTGCGCCTCGACCACGTCCCAGGTGGTCGATATCTGCTGGAGCAGGGCGTCCTCGGTGTCGCTGTGCCCGGCGTAGAGGCGGCCCTGGAAGCGGTGGATGTCGCAGTCGTAGGTGCGGTCGGGCTTGAAGGCGAACTCCTCGGCGGCGACCCGGCGGTGCTCCTCCTCACCGGCCCCGGCCGAGCCCCGCCCGGGCAGGACCAGCGTGAGGACGACGGTCAGGACGGCCGCCACGACGACCAGGGCGCCACCGGCGGCCAGCAGGGTACGCCGGGCCGGACGCGCCCGGGCGGGCTCGGCCGGGTCGGCCGGCTCGCCGATGAGAACGGGCGGTACGGAGGCGGGGGTGTCCGGCTCCGCCGGAGTGGGGGCGACAGCAGCAGCTTCGGGGGCGGCCGGCTCGGAGGCGGGCTCCTCCGGCTCCGGCGCGGCACCGGACGTACCCGGTACGGCGGTGTCCTTCGGCTGCGGGCCCGGCCAGGTCTGGGCGGCGAGGGCGTGCAGGGCGAGCATGCGGTCGGGGTCGGCGCCCGCGAGGGCGGCCAGTTCGGTGACGGCGTCGGCCGGCGGGAGCTTGCGGCCGTTGAGATACCGCTCCCAGGAAGAACGGCTGTAACTCGTCCTCGCGGCCAGGGCCGTGAAACTGAGCCCGGTGGCGTCCTTGAGCCTCCGCAGCCGGTCCACCAGCCGTCCGGCCTGCGGATCGAGGTGCTCCGGAAGTACCTTCCACGGCGCCATGCGCTACGTCCTCCCCCACTCGCCCCGGCTCCAGTGGCCCCCAGCGTGCTCCGCCGGGCGGGAAAACTCCCTGGTCAGAGCCTGGGACGACCCAGAATACCGCCAAGTCGCCGGGCCGGGTGGCGGTGATCGGCCACCCCTCGCCAAGCTGAGGGCCGTCACGCAGCGCCGCCCGGCGCTCCCGAGAACTCCTCGGGCCGCGCCCCGGGTGTGCCGCGCGGACCGCACCACCGGCGCCCGCCGGGCCGGCACGGGGGACCGGCCCGGAGGGCGCGGCGGTGGCTTCCGACGGGCCGGGGCGGCCGCCCCGGCCGGACGACAGGGGGATCTCATGCGCAGCCGTCCGTACACCCGCTCCGTCGGCGCCGGGGTGGTCGCCGCCGCCGCTCTGGCCCTGCTCCCGGCCACCCCGGCCACCGCAGCACCGGCGCCCGCCGCGCCCACCGCCGACACCTGCCGCGGCGTCAGCACCGTCGGCCTCTACTGCGGTTACAGCACCAGCAACGCCTTCGCCCAGCGCGGCAGCAAGGGCGCCCACGTCAAGGAGGTCCAGGCGCTCATCAACGAGACCACCATCTGGCCGAAGCAGACCGGCAAGCGGCTGGCCGTCGACGGGGACTTCGGCCCGTCCACCGAGTCGGCCGTCTTCTGGTTCCAGTGGTACTACGGCAGCGAAGCCCTCTCGGACGGCATGGTCGGCCCGAAGACCTGGGAGATGCTGCGCTACGGCAAGCGCTGAGACGGTGGACGTACCGGGCCCCCGGTTCCGCCCGGGGGCCCTCGCCGCGTCGCCACCCGGTCGGCCCAGGCCCGGGGCGCGTCGCCCGGGCCCGCGCGTGGTGATGCCTATCGTCGGGCGGGCTGGGCTTGGCTCTCTCCGGGTGGAGGTGCGGTGGGCGGCGCGCGGTCGCGGGGCGTGCGGATGGTGGCCGGGGTGGTACTCGCCGGCCTCCTGGCAGCCGCCTGCGCCGATGGTGACGTACGGCCGCAGGCTGCGGCCACCGGGACCCCGCCCCGGACCGGCGCGCTGACCTGGGGTACGTGCCCGGAACCGAGCGAGGCCGAGGCGCAGGTCTGGGGCGCTGCCGAGCACCGGCCCGCGTACGCCCGCCACGCGGCCCGGCTGCGCTGCGGCACCCTCACGGTGCCCGTCGACTGGACGGCCCCTCGGGGGCGGCGCCTGGAACTGGCGGTGACGGTCCTCCCCTCCACCGGCGACGGCCCCGCCGAACCCCTCGCCCTGAATCCGGGCGGCCCCGGCGTCTCCGGCCGCCTGATGCCGATCGGCCTCGCCTCCGGCGGCGCCCGCGCCCTCCTGGACCGCTACGACCTGGTCGGCCTCGACGTACGCGGCACCGGCCGCTCCCACCCCGCCACCTGCCCCGCCGCCGATTCCCTGGACCCCGGCCCCCAGCCCGCCGCCCCCACCCACCGCACCGCCCGCGCCTACTGGAACCGCCTCGCCCAGGCCCACGCCACCTGCGCGGAAGCCGACCCGGCCCTGCTCGCCTCCCTGACCACCGCCAACGCCGCCCACGACCTGGACGCCCTGCGCCGCGCCCTGCGCGCCCCCCGCCTCCACTACTACGGCGTCTCCTGGGGCACCAGCCTCGGCGCCACGTACCGCACCCTGTTCCCCACCCACTCCGGCCGCATGCTCCTGGAGTCGGTGATCTCCCCCGACCCGGACCTACGCGGCCTCCTGGACGGAGTGACCCGCGCCCGCGAACAACGCTTCGAACGCTTCACCACCTGGCTGGCGGACCGCTCGGGCCGCTACGGGCTGGGCACCACCGCCGACGGGGTACGGACCCGTCTGCTGGGCCTGCGCGAGCGACTGACGACACGTCCGCTGCGCACCTCCGGCGGGACGTACGGGCGGGTGGAGGCCGACCAGTACCTGGACGCCGAACCGGCCGACCGGGCGGGGGCCGGGGCCGCATTGGCGGCCCTGGCGCGGGGCCGGGCCCCGGCAGGGGGCGGCGACGGGAAACCCCGAGCCGCCACACCGCCCCTGGTGGCCCCCTTCGCAGGCACCGCACTTCTCTGCTCCCAGGTGACCCACGCCGCCTCCTTCACCGAACAGTGGACGGCCTACGGCGAACGCCGCACCGCCTACCCGGCACTGGGCGCGACCCGCCCGATGTTCCCGGGGAGCGGCGAGATCCCGGGGACCAGCACGTGCGCGGGCCTGCCCGCTCCCGAGCGGCCGCCGGTGGAACCGGGCCGGGCGGGCGGGCCCTTGCTGCTGGTGGCCCATCGGGACGAGGTGATCACACCGTTGCCGTGGGCTCGGGCGATGCGGGCGCGGACTGGGGGGTCGTTGTTGGTGGTGCGGGATGGGGAGCACGGGGGGATGGCTGGTGGGGGGTGCGCGGGGCGGGTCGTGGGGTTCTTTGCGGGGGTGGAGGGGGCCAGTGGCAGGGGTGGGGAGTGCGAGCCGTGAGGGGGCGGGGGCGGAGCTGAGGGAGGCCGGGATGAGTTGACCCCGCGGGCGCGGGGAGCACTCCTTGACCTGCGGCTTTACCCGCAGCCTCCACCCATTCCTGCAAGCTTGCCAGATTGCGGCCTATCGCAGGAAAGGCCCATATCGACCTCCTGGTTGCCTCGGCCACGCCCATCCTCCCCCAGACCCCACACCAACGCCCCCCCAATCCCCCAACCCCCACAACTCCCCACCCCCGTCCCCTAGGCTGATCCGCAGCGGCAAACCGGTCTACGGGGAGGGGTTCTGTGGTGGACGGGGACGACGCGGGGGCGGGTGCGGGGGTGTGGAACAGCGTGTCGGGTGGGACCGTGTTCGGGCCCGTGGTGCAGGCGCAGCGGATCGACTCGCTGAACGTCGAGGCTCCGCCGCAGGTATGGCCGCCGCGCCAACTGCCGCCTCCGCTGCCGGGGTTCGTGAACCGGACCAAGGAGCGGCGGACCTTGCGGGAGCTGGCCGAGGCGGCTGTGGGGCAAGGGGTGCGGACGGTGGTGGTGACGGGGTTGGGCGGGGTCGGGAAGACGCAGTTGATCGCGCATTGCGTGCGTAACGACCTGGGCGCCTTCTTTCCTGACGGGCAGGTGTACGTGGACCTCGCCGACGTGCGGCGGGACGGTGCCGTGGATGTGGCGGGGGTGCTCGGGGACTGGCTGCACGCCTTCGGGGTGCCGTACGGGCATCAGCCGGCCGGGCTCGGGGGCCGCGCCGATCTGTTCCGTACGGTCACCACGGGCAAGCGGGTGCTGGTGGTGGTCGACAACGTGCGGCAGGCGCCGGAGATCCGGGCGCTGACCCCCGGGGACGGGCTGCTGGTGGCGACGAGCCGTACCATGCTGCCCGCGTTGCGGATGGACGGCGCGGTGCAGCTGGTCGTCGATCCGCTGGACGAGCGGGAGGCGATCGGCATCGTCCGGGGCTGGCCGGTGGCGCAGGGCGACGGGCCGGCCGCCGCCGAACTGGTGCGGCGGTGCGGCGGGTTGCCGCTGGCGTTGCGGGCGGTCGGCGAGTGGCTGGTGGAGCGGCCCCAGCTGGGACTGGACGACGCGGTGCGCTCGCTGGCGACGAGGCCCGGCGGGCCGTGGGGCGAGACGGCGCGCGGTACGGCGGGGGCGGGTTCGGCCGATGAGGGAACGGTGGACGTGATGGAGCGGGTCTTCGACTCGGTGCTGCGGCAGATGCCCGAGCACACGCGGGCCCTGTACCGCTTCCTGGGCGCACTGCCCGGCGCCACCTTCCCGGCCGCGCTCCCCCGCGCGGCCGGACTCCCCCGGGCCGACGCGGCCCTCGGAGACCTGATGACCAGCCACCTCGTCGTCGCGGTCGGGCCCGGGCGGGACGGCGCGGCTCCGGCCGGTCCGCCGCACCGGTTCCGGATGCACGATCTGGCCCGGGCGCACGCTGCCACGGAGGCGGCGGCGCTGCCCGAGGAGGCGGCCCTGTCCCTGCTCCGTACGGTCACCGACTTCTACGCCGAGGCGGTGGCACACGCCGACCGGTCGATCGGCGGCCGCTTCCGTCTCCAGGGGCCGCCTGCCCGTTCGCTGTCCGAACTCGGCTTCGCCGAGGGGGCGTTCAGCGGTGAGGGGCAGGGGCTCGACTGGCTCGACGCGGAGCGCGGCAACATCCTCGCGGTGCTGCGGGCCGCCGCCCGCGAGGGGCTGCACGACGCGGTGTGGCGGATCTGCGAGTCGCTGTGGCCGCTCTTCCACGAGCGGGCCCGGTACGCGGACTCCCTGGAGGCGCACCCGCTGGGCATCGAGGCGGCCCGCTGGGAGAACCGGCCCGACGCCGAGATCCGCATGCACAACCAGCTGGCCCGCGCCCACGCCGCCCTCGGCGACCTGGACCGGGCGGCGGAGGAACTGCGCGCCGGGGAACCCCTGCTGGCGCTGACCGAGGACCCCCGGCTGCGCGGCATGCTGGCGGAGACCGGCGGCCTGGTGGCGCTCGCCCAGGGCCGTACGGCCGACGCCCGCGACCGGTTCTCCGCGTCGCTCGCCGCCAACACCGAGCGCGGGGACCAGCACGGCATCGTCGTGCAGAGCTACCACCTGGCCGACGCGGTACGGGCCTCGGGCGACCACGCCGAGGCGCGTCGCCTGCTCACCGCGGCGCTGGGGCTGGCCCGGGAGACCGGAGACCTGGCGATGATCCCCAAGTTGACCCTGCTGACGGCGCGGGTGCACGCGGACGCGGGCGAGGTGGCCGAGGCGGTCGCCGCCGCCACGGACGCGGCCGAGCAGGCCGGTGAGCAGGGGCTGACCTCCAAGATCCGGGAGGCGCTGGAGCTGCTGCTGGGGCTCGCCCGGCGTTCCGGGGACACCGTGCTGGCCGAGAGCTGCGAGCGCCGCCTCGCCGAGCTGCGGGGGCCGGGCGACCGGGCCGGAGGTGCGTGATCCGTGGAGTTCCGCCTGCCCTGGCCGACCCGGGCGCGCCGTTCCGGGCGCCCGCTGGCCGGCCGGGAGCGCCGGCCGGGCCGTGACCGCTGGGACACCTGGGAGGCGCCCCGGGCCCACGTCCTGTGCGTGGCGCGGACGCTGACCTCGGCGACCCGGCTGCTGGACGTACTGCCGCTGCTGCGCCGCGAGGACGGCATCGAGACGTACTACACCGTCAACCCCGGGTCGGCCTTCGCGGAGGGGCTGCCCGCCTACTTCACCTCGCTCGGGGTCGGTGACCGTCTGCTGAGCTGGGAGGAGGCGACCCGGCGGCCCTTCGACCTGGCGGTGGCGTGCACCGTCAACAACTCGATGCGGCAGCTCGACGCGCCGCTGGTGGTGCTGCCGCACGGCGCCGGGTACAACCGGCTGGTCACCGAGACCACCGGGGACGCCTCGGCGCCCGCCGGACTCTCCCGCCGGGAACTGACCTGGCGCGGCAAGGTGGTCCCGGCCGCGATCGGGGTCTCCCACTCGGAGCAGCTGGGACGGCTCGCCGGGAGCTGCCCGGAGGCGGTGGAGCGGGCGGCGGTCGTGGGCGACATCTGCCTGGACCGCATCCGCCGCAGCCTGCCGCTGCGCGACCGCTACCGGGCGCTGCTCGGCGCGGTCGACGGCCGCCGCCTGGTGGTCCTCCACTCCACCTGGTCCAGCCACTCCCTGCTCGGCACCCACCCGGAACTGCCGCTGGAGCTGGTCACCTCGCTGCCCGTGGACGAGTACGCGGTCGCCGCCGTCCTGCACCCCAACGTCTGGGCCCGGCACAGCCGGCGCGGGGTGCTGGAGCGGCTGGAGCGGGCGATGGACGCCGGGCTGCTGGTGATCCCGCCCGAGGAGGGGTGGCGGGCGGCGGTCGTCGCCGGGGACTGGGTGGTCGGGGACCACGGCAGCACCTCGCTGTACTCGGCCGCCCTCGACCGGACGGTGCTGCTCGCCGCGACCGGCCTGGACGAGCTGGACGCCGCCTCGCCCACCGCCGGCTTCGCCCGCCGCGCGCCGCGCCTGGACGTCGCCGGGGACCTGTACGCCCAGCTGCTGCGGGCCGATGCCGAGCACGACCCGGAGCTGCTGGCTCCGGTGGTCGACAGCCAGTGGGAGGCGCCGGACAAGTCGACGGTGCTGACCCAGGACCTGCTGTACGGCCTGCTCGCCGACGCCGGGGTGGGGGCGCCGGCCGCGACGCCCGAGCCGGAACCGGTCCCCGACCCGAAACCGCTGGCCCACCGGGCACCGACCGCCTTCGACGTGACCGGCCGGGTCGGCGCGGACGGAGCCGTGGAGATACAGCGGCATCCGCTCGCCCCGCGCCACGCCGTCGAGCCGCGCGGGTTCTACGCGGTGACCGACGAGGAGACTCATCCGCTCTGGCCGCAGAGCGCCGACGTACTGGCCCGGACCCTGGTGGACGCGGCGACACCGCCGACCGTCTGGGCCGAGGAGGCGTTCCGGCGGCTGCCGGGCCTGAGCGTGGTCGGCGCCGCCCTCGACACCGACCGCTGCCTGGTGCGGGTGCGGGACGGCCGGGTGTGGGAGGCCCAGGCCGACCGGCCCTGGGGCGCTGCCCGCGCGCGGCTCGACCCGGTCCTGGTGGCCTGCGCCGTGCACGTGGCGGCGAGCTCGGACGCGGGCACGGCCGGGGGTACGGAGCTGGGGGAGCCCCTGGTGATCCGTACGGGACGGCATCTGTGCCGGGTCTCGTTCCGGGTGGCGCCCGGGGACCCCGGGGAAAGGTGAGCCCCGGAGCTGTTCAGGCGGCTGACATCCGTGGGCAACGCGTTCGGCATCTGTTGCATCTATCCTTGTATGCAACGTCCTCCGGCCGCTGCTGCCCGGAGGTGGAGAGGAAAGGGCCGGCCGAACGCACAGGAGGACGTGGATGAGCGAGCCCACAGCCCTGCGAGCCCGTGCGGGGACGCTGCGCGGGGTGGTGCCCGGGTGGCTCGGGCGCTCGCTGCGCGCCGCCCGCGCGCCCTTCCCGCGCGCCGCCGCCGTGCGGGGTGCGCTCGCGGTCTCGGTGCCGTTGATGGTGGGGCTGCTGACCGGGCACCCGGTGGCGGGCGTCGTCGTGGGGCTCGGCGGACTGTGGGCGGTGGGACAGGACAGCGCCGCCCCCTACAAGGCGCGGGCCCTGCGGATCGCGGCGCTCGGCGGCTCGGCGGCGGCCGGGCTGCTGGCCGGCGCGACGGCGCTCCGGTACGGCGACGCGGTGGTGATCGCGGCGCTGCTGGCGGTGGCGGGGCTGGTGTCGGGGTGGGTGAGCGTCGGCGGGCCGCTCGCCTCGGTGGCCGGGATGCACCTGCTGCTGGGGGCGACCGTCGGCACCGGCATCCCCGTGCCCGGCCCGTGGTGGGCGGGGCCGCTGGAGCTGCTGGGCGGCGCCCTGTTCGCCCTCACGCTGACCTGCCTGCCCTGGCTCTGGCGACGCCACAGCCCGGAGCGGGAGGCGGTCATCGCCGTCTTCGACGCGGCCGAGCGGGCCCTGTCGCGGGCCGGCACCCCGGGGGCGACCGAGGCGCGGGCGCGGATGACGCTGGCCCTCAACACCGCCCAGGACCTGCTGGCCGTGCACAGCTCCCGCAAGCACGCCGAGCGGGAGACCCCCATCGGCGGGCTGATCACGGCCTTCCGGGCGGCGGTGCAGCTGGTCGAGGCGGCCACCGCGCTCATGGTCGAGGGCCGCCCGCTGCCCCCGGCGGTGGTCCGGGTGCCCTCGCTGCTGGCCGCCCGGGTGGTTCCGCCGGTACGCGCCGGACGCCCGGCACCGGAGCCGGCCGGCCACGCCCCTGAGCCGGACCGGGAGCCGGAGCCGCCGTTCACCGCCGACACCCCGGGGCTGCGCGCGCTGGCCGAGGTGTACCGGGCACCGGGCCGCTCGCTGACCCTGCTGCCCGACCCGCCCGCCTACGCCGGGCCACGTCTCGCCGACCGGTTGCGGTTCGCCCTGCTGCTGGGCGGCTGCACGCTGGCGGCGGCGGTCGTGGCGTACCTGCTGCACGGCCCGCGCGGCTACTGGCTGCCGATGACCGTGGCCTTCCTCTACAAGCCGGATCTCGGCCCGGTCTTCGGGCGGGCCCTCAACCGCTGCCTCGGCACGGTGGCCGGGGTGGGCATGGTCGCGGTGGTGGCGTGGCTGGTCACCGACCAGTGGGCGCTGATCCTGGTCGCCGCCGTGTTCGGCGCGGTGATGGCGGCGGGCGTGCGCTACCACTACGCCCTCTCCACCTTCGGCCTGACCGTGATCGTCTTCGTCTTCATCGACTTCCTCGGCGACGACCGGCAGCTCCTGCCCTCCCGGGTCCTGGAGACAGTGATCGCCGCCGCCCTGGTCCTCACCGCGCACTTCCTCACCCGCCCCGACTCCTGGCGGGTGCGGGCCGAGCTGCGCGTCGCCGCCGCCGACCGCGCCTGGCGCCGCTACGACCGGCGCGCCCCGGCCGCCTCCCCCGACGAGCGCCACCAGCTCCGCCGCACCGCCTACCGCCGCCTCGCCGAGGCCCGCCAGGCCCTGGACACGGCAGGCGCCGAACCCCACCGGGACCCCGACCGCTTCCCGGTCCTGGAACGCCGGGTGGCCCGCGCCGAGCAGGGCTGCGACGCGATCACGGCGTACGTGGTGGCGGGCGGGCGACGCTGAGGCGAGGCCCGGCCGGGGCGGGTGGTCAGGCCACCCGGTCCGGCAGGGACAGGCTGTCGCCGTCGGCGCCCGCACGGCGCAGGATGGAGCCGATGTGGCGGTGGAGGAGGTCCTTGGCGCCGGCCGCGTCGCCGTTCTGGAGGGCGCGGGCCAGGGCCAGGTGTTCGGCGGTGTCCTCGGCGACCTCCTGGCGGCCGATGAGGGCGGCGGCGGTGAACCGCTGGTGCTGGTGCCAGAGCGTCTCGAAGAGCCCGGTCACGGTGCGGTTGCCCGCGGCGGCGACCAGCGCGGCGTGGTAGGCGTGCCCGGCGTCGCGGGCCTCGCGCGGGGTGGCGGCGGGCCCGCAGCGCGCGGCCAGGTCGTCACCGACGCGGCGCAGCGCCTCGGGGCCGCGGGCGGCGAGGGTGTCGAGCGCGTAACTCTCCAGCAGCAGCCGGGCCTGCATGATGTCGCGCCCCTCACCGAGCGAGACGGGCACGACGAGGGCACCGCGCTTCGGGTACAGCTCCAGGAAGCCGTCGGAGCGCAGCCTGAGGAACGCCTCGCGGACCGGCGTACGGGAGATGCCCAGCTCGGCGGCGACCTGCCCTTCGGAGAGGAGTTCACCGCTGCCGTAGGTGCCGTCGAGGATGAGTTCCTTCACGTGCTCGTAGGCCCGCTCGGCGGTGGGGGTCGCTTGTGCCATGGGGTCATTATCGGCAGGGGCCCCCGGAGCTCCGGCCAGGCCCCGGCGTGGTCCCGGGCCCGAGGCGCCGTCCTTCGGGACGGAGGTGATCACTCCGCTCGGCGTCCCCGCAGGTCGGGGGGTGGGACGGTCCAGGATCGAAGCTGGGTCGCCCGCGGTCTGTGCCGGCGCGGTGGCGCTGCGTAGCGTCTGCTCCGTCCACAGGTCCACCAGGGAGGGAATCCACCATGTCGTCGTCCGCCGCAGGTCCCCGCAAAATCCTCGCCGTCACCACCGTCGCCGCCGCACTGCTCGCCGGATCGGCTGTCACCTCCACGGCGACCGCAGCCGCCGCGGCGCCGGTCGCGGCGGCCCAGGGGTGTGTGCAGGATCTGTACATCGGCAACTACTGCCGTTTCTACTCGGGCAACGCGATGACCTCGCGCGGCCAGGTGGGCAACCGGGTCAAGGAGATCCAGGCCCTGATCAACGCGGCCACCAGCTACTCGCCGAAGCTCACGGTCGACGGCAACTTCGGCCCGGCGACGGAGAGCGCCGTGCGCTGGTTCCAGTCCCGCAAGGGTCTGGCCGTCGACGGCATCGTCGGCAAGAACACCTGGTCGAAGCTGCGGACCGCCTGACACCACGGCCACCGCACCGCGCACCGTGGAACCGCGGAAGGCAACGGCCGCCCGCTCCGGAGGGAGAGGGCGGCCGTCGCCGGGTGTCCCACCCCTCAGGACACGATGTCCTTCCCCGCGAAGCCCCGGAAGGCCAGCGCGAAGAGGATCAGGGCGTAGCTGACGGAGACCGAGGCGCCCTGGAGCATGCCGGACCAGGCGATGTCGGTCTGGAGGGCGTCGGCCCAGGCGAACTGCCAGTGGGCGGGGAGGAAGGCGCGCCAGTCGCCGAGGGCGGTCACGGCGTCCAGGACGTTGCCGACGATGGTCAGGCCGACCGCGCCGCCGACCGCGCCGAGCGGGGCGTCGGTGCGGGTCGAGAGCCAGAACGCCAGACCGGCGGTGACCAGCTGCGACACGTACACGTACGCCACCACCACGGCCAGCCGGCCCACCGCCTCCCCGGCCGGGAGGGCGCCGCCGGTGGGGATCTGGAGGGGGCCCCAGCCGTAGGCGAGGGTGCCCACCAGCAGGCCGACCAGGGGCAGCAGCACCATCGCGGCGGCGCTGAAGGCCAGGGCGACGACGAGCTTGCTCCACAGCAGGCGGGCCCGGGGTACGGGTGCCGCCAGCAGGTACCGCAGCGAGGACCAGCCCGCCTCGCTCGCCACCGTGTCGCCGCAGAACAGCGCGACCGGGACGACCAGCAGGAACCCGGCCGAGACGAAGAGGCAGACGGCCGCGAAGTTGAGCCCGGAGGCGGTGGCGGTGTCCATCAGGTTGACCCGGCCGCGCCGCTCGGGCTCGCCGCCGATCGCGAAGGCGGCGACCATGACGACCGGCAGCAGGGCCAGGATCGCCGCCATCACCTGGGTACGGCGGCGGCGCAGCTGGCGGACGGCCTCGACGCGCAGCGGCAGGGTCCGGCCGGGCCGGTAGCCGGGGGCGGTCGGGTCGGTGCGGGCGGGGTCGGTGAGGGTGCCGGGGGTGCTCATCCGGTACCTCCGATCAGGGTGAGGAAGGCGTCCTCCAGGCGGCGGTGCGGCATGACCGAGGCCACCGGCACGCCGAGGCGGACGAGTTCGACGACGAGCTGGTCGGCGCCGATGCCGTCGAGCCGGACCAGCAGCCCGTTCTCGGTCGGGTCGACGGCGGCGATGCCGTCCAGCGCCGCGACCTTGTCGGCGAGCGGCGCGTCCACGGGCGCGGCGAGCCCGACGTGCAGGGTGTCGCCGCTGCCGACGATCTCCGCGACCGGCCCGGCCTGCACCAGCTGTCCCTGGTCCATGACGACCAGGTGGGTGCAGGTCTGCTCGACCTCGGCGAGCAGGTGGCTGGAGACGATGACGGTGCGCCCGGCCGCCGCGTACCGGATCATCACCTCGCGCATCTCGCGGATCTGGGGCGGGTCGAGCCCGTTGGTGGGCTCGTCCAGGATCAGCAGGTCGGGCAGGCCCAGCATGGCCTGGGCGATGGCGAGCCGCTGCCGCATGCCCTGCGAGTAGGTGCGGACGGCGCGTTCCAGGGCGCCGCCGAGCCCGGCGATCTCCAGGGCCTGCTCGATGTGGGCGTCCTCGGCCGGGCGGCCGGTGGCCTGCCAGTACAGGTCGAGGTTGGCGCGGCCGCTGAGGTGCGGCAGGAAGCCGGCGCCCTCGACGAAGGCGCCGACGCGGGAGAGGACGGGCGCGCCGGGCCGGATGGCCTGGCCGAAGACGCGGATCTCGCCCTCGTCGGGCCGGATGAGCCCCATCAGCATGCGCAGGGTGGTGGTCTTGCCCGCACCGTTGGGACCGAGCAGGCCGAGCACCTGGCCGCGCTCGACCCCGAAGGAGAGGTCGCGGACGGCGTACCGGTCGGTGGAGCCGGCGTACTTCTTGCTGAGGCCGGTGATCCTGAGCGGTACCTCGGCCAGCTCCGGGTCGGCCGGGGGCGCGCTGGTGCGGCGACGGCCGAGGAGGAGCAGCCCGGCGGCGATCACGGCCGCGCCGAGCGGCAGCGCCCACACCCAGGTGGGCAGCGGGGTCGCGGCGGTGCGGACGGCCGGGGCCGTGGGCACGTTCAGGTCGCCCTCGGCGGCGATCCGGTACGTGGCCGGTTCGGTGGGTGAGGCGTAGCCGAGGTCGGTGGCGGCGAGGACGACGCGCAGCGAGTGGCCCTTGCGGACCTCGTGGTCGATGGCCGGGAGGTTCAGGGTGAGGGTGCGTCCCTGGTCGGCGCCGGTGACCCGGACCGGGGAGACCAGCTGGCCGGGGAGGATCTGGCTGCGGCCGCCGGGGCCGACGTCGTAGACCTTGCCGAAGAGGACGGCGTCCTTCGTGTCGGCGGAGACCTTGACGCGGACCGTCGGGGAGCCGGTGATCCGCAGGTCCTTCTCGACGGGGGCCGAGTCGAACCGGGCGTGCTGGCCGGGGAAGTCGAAGGAGACGCCGATGCCGAGCGAGGAGAGCTGGGCGAGGCTGCTGCCCTGGTCCGCGCTCTCGCCGCCGCCCGGTCCGCCGCCGCCGAGGCCCGGCAGGGTGGAGATGGACGGCGGGACGGCGCCGGCCGGGTTGTCGACCTTCTGCTCGCGGCCCGTCAACGGGATGCGGACCGGGTCGTGGCCGAGGCCGGGGTAGCTGGAGCCGGTGGCGCCGCGCAGTTCGGCGGCGCCGTTGGTGGAGTCGACGCCTCCGGTGCGGGTGACGCGGAAGGCGGGCCCGGTGTCGGCGTTCTTGTCCTGCTTCAGGTACCGGTCGAACCAGCCGGTGACGCGCTGCTCGACGCGGGCCGCCTCGGGGTTGCCGCCGTCGTGGCCGCCGGCCATCCAGTCGACGGCGACGGGCTGCCCGTTCTTCTTCAGCGCCTTGGCGGCCTGGTCGGTGTGGGAGAGGGGGAAGAGCGAGTCCTGCTGGCCCTGGACGAAGAGGGCGGGCACCTTGATGCGGTCGGCGACCGCCTTCGGGGAGCGCGCGGCGAGCAGCTCGGCCGCCTTCGCGTCGGGCTTGCCGGAGACGGCGACGCGGTTGTACATCGCGCACAGCTCGTCCTCGAACCGCTCGCAGCCCCCGCCGGTGGACAGGAACATGCCGGTCCACAGCTTCTTGAAGACCCCGTTCGGGAAGAGCGCCTCGGGCAGGTCCCACCAGGTGATGAGCGGCGCGATGGCGTCCACCCGCTCGTCGTACCCGGCGGTGAGCAGGGAGACGGCGCCGCCGTAGGAGGCACCGGTCATGCCGACGCGCGGGTCGCCCTCGGCGTCGAGCTGCACCTCGGGCCGCTCGGCGAGCCAGTCGATGAGCTTGCGCGCGTCGGCTACCTCGCCCTTCGGGTCGTTGAGCCCGATCTTCCCGGTCGACCTGCCGAAGCCGCGCGCGGTCCAGGTGAGGACGGCGTACCCGCTCTCGGCCAGCTTCTCCGCCTGCTGCTTCAGGTCGGTCTTGCTGCTGCCGAAGCCGTGGGCGAGCATCACGGCGGGCCGGCGCCCCTCACCGCCCGCGGTGAAGTACGAGGTGTCGATCCGCACCCCGTCGCCGGTCCTCAGGATCTGGTCCTGCCGCTTCACCCCGCCGCCGTCCTCGGCCGCCGAGGCGGAGCCCGCCGGAACGAGCAGGGCGGCCAGGACACCCGCCGAGGCGAGGGCTGCCCGCCACCTGGGCGGTCCGTGCTTGTTGAGACGCATGGACCCACGGTACGGGCGCCCGAAGGGTGCTCCGTGCCCCCTCCAGGGGGACCCTGACGTGCTGCGCGAGGCGTATACCCACGTCCCGCGTACCGCATCCGTGGTAGGCCCTACCCATGACGCAGCCCTCGCCCCCGCCGGACATCCGCCCAGCTCGCAGCGTTGCCGAACTCCTCGCCGCCAGCCCCCTGTTCGACGCTCCGGTTCACCCCTCCCACGCCCTCGACTTCCTCGGACGTGAGGGGCATCACCTCTTCCTCGCGTACGCCGACGGCGAACCTGTCGGCTTCATCTCCGGCGTGGAGACCACCCACCCCGACAAAGGCCCCGAAATGCTCCTCTACGAACTGGGGGTCGCACCCGCACACCGCCGCCTCGGCATCGGGCGGGCGCTGATCGAGGCTCTGGCCGAGGTGGCCCGGGAACGGGGGTGTCGGGGCATGTGGGTCGGGGTGGAGCCGGGGAACAGGGCGGCGCTGGCTGCCTATCGGTCGGCGGGGGCGGTGAACGAGGGGCGGTTCGCGATGCTGGGGTGGGAGTTGGAGTGAGGGGGCGGTGGGCACGGGCGCCGTCAGTCCGCCTCCGGCCACCCCAGCACCCGCAGCTCCGGCCACTCCCCCCGCCACCGCTCCGCCTTCGCCTCGTACACCTCACGCGGAGCCAGGACCGGATTCGGCCGGAGGACCAGGTTGAAGACGTCCGCCAAGCCGTGCGGGGCGTAGACGCGCCAGTGGTCGTCCGGTTCGAGGCGGATGCCGAGGCAGCAGGTCGTGGCGGCGAAGGTGTCGATGGCGGCCTCGGTGGAGGGGTGGGGTGGGCAGGGGGTGCCGAATTTCGCCTCGTACCAGAGGTGGACGCGGGCCTGGTTGCGGAGTTCGACCTCGGCGGGGAGGTCGGCGAAGAGGGTGCGGGCGGTGCGGATGGCGCGGTCCTCGGCCTCGTAGGAGAGGTCGGTGGGGTCGTAGTAGAAGAGGTCGTAGTCCTTGATGCCCTGTTCGGGCGGGCGGCCGGTGGTGACGTTCCAGATGGTCTGGAAGAGGCAGCCGGCGGTGAGGTACCAGCCGGGGAGGGCGAGGGTGGCGGCGCGGTCGAGGACGGTGAGGAGGGTGGGGTTGTGGGACAAGGTGGTGCGGAGGGCGGGGAGTTGTCCGTCCAGGGGCAGTCGGCTGATCATCCCGTGGGTGTAGCACGCCCCCGGTGCTCGCGGGAGAGCGCCGGGGGCGTGCGGGGAGGTGGGGCGGGCGTCAGTGGTTGCGCGGGAAGCCCAGGTCGACGCCGGTGGGGGCGTCGGCGGGGTCGGGCCAGCGGGTGGTGACGACCTTGCCCCGGGTGTAGAAGTGGGTGCCGTCGTTGCCGTAGATGTGGTGGTCGCCGAAGAGGGAGTCCTTCCAGCCGCCGAAGGAGTGGTAGCCGACGGGGACCGGGATCGGGACGTTGACGCCGACCATGCCGGCCTCGACCTCCAGCTGGAAGCGGCGGGCGGCGCCTCCGTCGCGGGTGAAGACGGCGGTGCCGTTGCCGTACGGGGAGGCGTTGATGAGGGCCAGGCCCTCCTCGTAGGTCTCGGCGCGCAGGACGCACAGGACCGGGCCGAAGATCTCGTCGCGGTAGGCGTCGGAGTCGGTGGAGACCTTGTCGAGGAGGGAGAGGCCGATCCAGTGCCCCTTCTCGTACCCCTCGACGGTGAAGCCGGTGCCGTCGAGGACCACGTCGGCGCCCTGGGCGGCGGCGCCCGCCACGTAGCCGGCGACCTTGTCGCGGTGGGCGGCGGTGATGAGCGGGCCCATCTCGGAGGCGGGGTCGTGGCCGGGGCCGATGGTGATCTTCTCGGCCCGCTCCTTGATCTTGGCGACCAGTTCGTCACCGATCGCGCCGACGGCGACGACGGCGGAGACCGCCATGCACCGCTCGCCCGCCGAGCCGTACGCGGCGGAGACGGCGGCGTCGGCGGCGGCGTCGAGGTCGGCGTCGGGCAGGACCAGCATGTGGTTCTTGGCGCCGCCGAGGGCCTGGACGCGCTTGCCGTTCGCGGAGGCGGTGGCGTGGATGTGGCGGGCGATCGGGGTGGAGCCGACGAAGGAGACGGCGGCGACGTCCGGGTGCTCCAGGAGGCGGTCGACGGCCGGCTTGTCGCCGTTGACGACGTTGAGGACGCCGTCGGGCAGTCCGGCCTCGCTGAACAGCTCGGCGAGCCGGAGGGCGGCCGAGGGGTCCTTCTCGCTGGGCTTGAGGACGAAGGTGTTGCCGCAGGCGATGGCGAGCGGGAACATCCACATCGGCACCATGGCCGGGAAGTTGAACGGCGTGATGCCGGCGACCACGCCGAGCGGCTGGCGGATCGAGGCGACGTCGACGCGGCTGGCGACCTGGGTGGACAGCTCACCCTTGAGCTGCACGGTGATGCCGCAGGCCAGGTCGACGATCTCCAGGCCGCGGGCGACCTCGCCGAGGGCGTCGTCGTGGACCTTGCCGTGCTCGGCGGTGATGAGCCGGGCGATCTCCTCGCGGTGCTGGTCGAGGAGGGCGCGGAACGAGAAGAGGACGGTGGTGCGCTGGGCGAGCGAGGAGGTGCCCCAGCTCGCGTAGGCGGCCTTGGCGGCGGCGACGGCGGCGTCCACCTCGTCGGCGGAGGCGAGCGCGACCTGGGTGGTGACCTCGCCGGTGGCGGGGTCGGTGACGGGGCCGAAGCTGCCCGAGGCGCCGTCGACGGCCTGGCCGCCGATCCAGTGGTGGACGGTCTTCATACGGGGTCGCTCCTTCACAGATGGCGGCGCCGGGCTGCGACGTTCCGGTCGTACTCCTGCCGGGCCCGGTTCGCTGCCTCGCGGTGCGCGGTCCGGGCCACGGGAACATCCCACCACGCCTGTGCGGGCGTCGGGCTGGACACTGTGTCGGGCGTTTCGGTCCGCACGTAGACACCCGTGGGGACGGTGGCGGCCCGTACCTCGGCGAGGGCCTCGCGCAGCTCCGCGACGGTGTCGGCGCGGAGCATGCGGACGCCGAGGGAGGCGGCGTTGGCGGCGAGGTCGAGCGGCAGCGGCTCCCCGTCGAGGAGGCCGCCGGGGCCGGGCATCCGGTAGCCGGTGCCGAAGCCCTCGGCGCCGACGGCGCGGGAGAGGCCGCCGATGGAGGCGTACCCGTGGTTGTCGACGAGGACGAGCTTGAGCGGCAGTGACTCCTGGACGGCGGTGACCAGTTCGGTCGGGTTCATCAGGTACGTGCCGTCGCCGACCAGGGCCCAGACGGGGCGGTCCGGGTCGGCGAGGAGGATGCCGAGGGTGCCGGGGATCTCGTAGCCCATGCAGGAGTAGCCGTACTCGACGTGGTACTGGTCCGCCGAGCGGGCCCGCCAGAGGCGGTGCAGGTCGCCGGGGAGGGAGCCGGCGGCGTTGACGAGGATGTCCTCGCCGGTGACCAGGGCGTCGAGGGCGCCGAGCAGCTGGGTCTGGGTGGGGCGGGCCGTGGGGTCGGGGGCGGCGTAGGCGGCGGCGACGCGGGCCTCCCAGCCGGCTTTGGCGGCGGTGTACGCGGTGATGTGGGCGTCCGGCAGGCGGTGGCCCTCGACGAGCCCGGTGAGGGCGGTGAGCCCTTCGCGGGCGTCGCCGACCACGGCGTGCGCGGCGAGTTTGTGGGCGTCGGCGGGGTCGAGGTTGAGGTGGGCGAAGCGGACGCCGTCGGCGGCGAAGAGGGTGCCGGAGGCGGTGGTGAAGTCGGTGAGGCGGGTGCCGACGGCGAGGACGAGGTCGGCGGTGCGGGCCAGGTCGTCGGCGGTGGCGGTGCCGGTGTGGCCGAGCGCGCCGACGTCCTGGGGGTGGTCGTGGGGCAGGGCGCCCTTGCCGGCCTGGGTGGCGGCGACCGGGATGCCGGTGGCGCGGGCGAAGGCGTCGAGCGCCGCCTCGGCTCCCGCGTACTTGACGCCGCCGCCCGCCACGACGAGGGGGCGGCGGGCCCGGCGGAGCAGGGCGGCGGCCTCGGTGAGGGAGGCGGTGTCGGGGGCGGGGCGGCGGATGTGCCAGGTCCGCTCGGCGAAGAACTCCTCGGGCCAGTCGTACGCCTCGGCCTGTACGTCCTGCGGCAGGGCGAGGGTGACGGCGCCGGTGGCGGCCGGGTCGGTGAGGACGCGCATCGCGGTGAGGGCGGCGGGGATCAGCGCCTCGGGCCGGGTGACGCGGTCGAAGTGGCGGGAGACGGGCCGCAGGCAGTCGTTGACGGTGATGTCGCCCGCGTAGGCCACTTCGAGCTGCTGGAGGACGGGGTCGGCGGGGCGGGTGGCGAAGGTGTCGCCGGGGAGGAGCAGGACGGGCAGGCGGTTGACGGTGGCCAGGGCGGCGCCGGTGACGAGGTTGGTGGCGCCCGGCCCGATGGAGGTGGTGACGGCGTGGGTGGCGAGGCGGCGGCTCTGGCGGGCGAAGCCGGTGGCGGCGTGCACCATGGCCTGCTCACTGCGGCCCTGGTGGAAGCGGAGGCCGCCGGTCCCCTCGGGCCGTTCGGCGGTGTGCTCGGCGAGGGCCTGGCCGAGCCCGGCGACGTTGCCGTGGCCGAAGATGGCCCAGACGGCCGGGATCAGCCGCTGCCGCTCGCCGTCGCGCTCGCTGTACTGGACGGAGAGGAAGCGGATCAGTGCCTGGGCGGTGGTGAGCCTCACCGGTAGCCCTCCGCGTGGTCGGGGTGGAAGGTGATGTGCCAGTCCCGTCCGGGGCCGGGCCCGGCCATGACGTTGAGGTAGTAGAGCGGGTGGCCGGGCGGGGCGACGGACGGGCCGTGCCAGCCGTCGGGCACGAGGACCGCTTCCCCGTCCCGCACCTCGGCGAGGAGGTCCGCGCCGCCGGGCCGGGAGGGCGCCACGCGGTGGAAGGCCGGGGTGGGCCCGTCCAGCGCGAACCAGTAGATCTCCTCCAGCTCGCTCTCCTCCCCCGGCCGGTGCTCGTCGTGCTTGTGCGGCGGGTACGAGGACCAGTGGCCGGGCGGGGTGACGACCTCGACGGCGATGAGGCGGTCGCAGGCGAAGGTGTGGGCGGCGGCGAAGTTCCGCACCTGCCGCGCGCGCGTCCCGCTGCCCCGCTCCTCGACGGGTACCTCCGGCGCCGGGCCTCGGCGGGCGGGGAGTCGGCGCCCGCACCTCGCTCCTGCCAGAGCGAACCGGCCGGCGGCGCCGGAGGTGATCTCTACGCGCGCGTCCCGGGGGACGTACGCGAAGTCGGTGGGCCCGGCGAAGACGTCCGGGCGCCCGTCGAGGGTGAACTCGCGCTCCTCGTCGCCCTGTTGCCCCCCGTCGGGCCGCACCCGGACCGTACCGCCCCCGGAGAGCGGAAGCACGATCCATTCGGCGCCGCCGGTGGCGAAGGCGTGCGTGTCGCCGGAGGCCAGTTCGAGGATGTGCAGGGCGGTGTGGCGCAGCCCCTGGGCGGGCCCGGCGGTGAGCCGGTACGGGCTGCCGGGGTGCGCGGTGGCGCCGGGCCGCAGGTGGAGCGGGTGCGGGTCGGTGGGGGGCATCGTCGTCATGGCTCATCACCTACCCCGCGCGGGGCGGGCAGCCCGCGCGACGGGCCGGGCAGGGCGCGGGTTCCCTCGTGCCGGGCCTCCCCGTGGACGAGGGCGGCGGCGGTGTCGACGGCGGCGGCCACGTCCCCGTCGGGCGGGTAGAGCAGGGCGCGGCCGGCGACGAGGCCGCGCACCGTGGGCAGCGCGAGGGCGCTCCGCCACCGCTCGTAGGTGGCGTCCCCGCCGCGCGCCGCACCGACCGGCCCGCCGAGCAGCACCACGGGCAGCGTGGTGGCGGCCGTGACCCGCGCCATGTCGTCGGGGTCCTCGGTGACGGGCACCTTGAGCCAGGTGTACGCGGAGGTCCCGCCGAGGCCGGAGGCGACGGCGAGCGAGGTGGTGACGGCGGCGGCCCCGAGGTCGGTACGGAGTTCACCGCCGACCCGGCGGCAGAGGAAGGGTTCCACGAAGACCGGCAGGTGCAGCGCGGCCATGGCGTCGACGGCGCGGGCCGCCGTGTGCAGGGTGGTGAGCGAGCCGGGGTCGTCGTAGTCGAGGCGGAGCAGCAGCTTCCCGGCGTCGTAGCGGGAGCGGGCCAGATCCTCCGGGCGGAACCCGGTGAAGCGGTCGTCGAGTTCGAAGGCGGCCCCGGCCAGGCCGCCCCGGTTCATCGAGCCGATGACGGCCTTGCCCTCCAGCGCCCCGAGCAGCAGCAGGTCGTCCAGGACGTCGGCGCTGGCGAGGACGCCGTCGACGCCCGGGCGGGAGAGGCCGAGCCGCAGCCGGGCGAGGAGTCCGGCGCGGTCGGCCATGGCGCGGTCGCCGCGTCCCGCGCCGAGGGCGCCCCGCGCCGGGTGGTCGGCGGCGAGGATCAGCAGCCGCCCGTCACGGCCCAGCAGCGGGCGGCGGACCCGGCGGGCGGCGGCCTCGGCGACCGCTTCGGGCCGGTGGGCGCGCAGCCGGGCGAGGGCGGCCGGGTCGACGGCGTGCGCGGCATGGGCGGGGTTCATTCCGCACCGCCGAGGAGGGCTTCGATCTCGTCGGCGCGGGGCATCGCGGAGGAGCAGGCGAGGCGGCCCGCGACGAGGGCCCCGGCGGCGTTGGCGTACCGGACGCTGTCCGCCAGCGGCCACCCGGCGAGCAGTCCGTGGCAGAGGGCGCCACCGAAGGCGTCCCCGGCGCCGAGGCCGTTGACCACCTCGACGGGGACGGGCGGGGCGGTGACGCGGGTGCCGTCGCGGTGGGCGGCGAGGACGCCGTCCGGCCCCTGTTTGACCACGGCGAGGGTGACTCCGGCGGCGAGCAGGGCGTCGGCCGCGGCCTCCGGCTCGCGCTCTCCGGTGGCCTGTTCGCACTCGGCGAGGTTGCCGACGGCGACGGTGGCGTGGGCGAGGGCGGCGGCGTAGTGGGCGCGGGCCTCCGGGCGTTCGGCCTCGTCCCAGAGCACGGGGCGCCAGTCGAGGTCGAGGACGGTGTGGGCGGCCCGGCCCCGGTGGGCGAGGGCGGCGAGGGTGGCGGTACGGCTCGGCTCGGCGCTCAGCCCGGTACCGGTGGCCCACAGGACGCGGGCCGCCCCGATCGCGTCGAGGTCGAGGGCGTCGGCGGTGATCCTCAGATCAGGGGCCTCGGGCCGCCGGTAGAAGTACAGCGGGAAGTCGTCGGGCGGGAAGATCTCGCAGAAGGTGACGGGCGTGGGCAGTCCCGGCACGGCCGGCACCCATCGCGCGTCGACGCCGAACTTCTCCAGCTCGGCCCGCAGATAGTCGCCGAACGGGTCCTCCCCGGTCCGGCTGACCAGGGCGGTACGCCGCCCCAGCCGCGCCGCCGCGACCACCACGTTGGCGGGCGACCCGCCGAGGAACTTCCCGAAGGTCTCCACCTCGGCCAGCGGCACCCCGGTCCTGAGCGGGTAGAGGTCGACGCCGAGCCGCCCGAGAGCGATCACGTCGTACGCCGCCTCACCCGGCGGCTGCCCGGGTGGCCGCTGCCCACTCCCGCGTCCCGGCTGTGCGCCCGTCACGGTCTCCCCCTCGCTGCGTCGTTGCGGCGGTGGTGCTCCCCGTGGTGCCGGTACGGACCCGGGGCGTGCCCAGGTCTAGTCGGCGGCACGGAACCCTGTCAACATTTTGTCCGGACATTCGGACGAACCCTCACGCCCGGAGATCGGGCAGGCTTGACCCGGACGGCGACCGGAACCGGAAGGCGGACATCTGATGGACCGTACGAACGAGCCCGCGCCCCCGGCCTCCCGGCTGCGGATCGGCTCGGCACCCGACTCGTGGGGCGTCTGGTTCCCCGAGGACCCGCACCAGGTGGGCTGGGACCGCTTCCTGGACGAGGTGGCCGAGGCCGGGTACCAGTGGATCGAACTGGGCCCGTACGGCTACCTCCCCACCGACCCGGTACGGCTGCGGGACGAGACGGCGCGGCGCGGGCTGGGCGTGTCGGCGGGGACCGTCTTCACCGGGCTGCACCGGGGTGAGGCGGTCTGGGAGGAGACGTGGGCGCACGTGGCGAAGGTCGCGGAACTGACCCGGGCGGCGGGCGCCGGCTACCTGGTGGCGATCCCCGCGTTCTGGCGCGACGACAAGACCGGCCAGGTCCTGGAGGACCGCGAGCTGACCCCCGCCGCCTGGCGCGACCTCTCCCGGCTGACGGAGCGTCTGGCCCGCCGGGTCCGCGAGGAGTACGGGCTGCGCACCGTGGTCCACCCGCACGCCGACACCCACGTCGACACCGAGGAACACGTGGTCCGCCTCCTCGACACCACCGACCCGGACCTGGTCGAACTCTGCCTGGACACCGGCCACTACGCCTACTGCGGCGGCGACAGCGTCCGCCTCGTCGAGACCTACGGCGAACGCCTCGGCTACCTCCACCTCAAACAGGTCGACCCCGAGGTCCTGGCCCGGGTCCGCGCCGAGGACCTGCCGTTCGGCCCCGCCGTGGCCCAGGGCGTCATGTGCGAGCCCCCGCTCGGCGTGCCCGCCCTCGCACCGGTACTGGCGGCCACCCGCCCCCTCGGCATCGACCTCTTCGCCATCGTCGAGCAGGACATGTACCCGTGCCCGCCGGACCGCCCGCTCCCGGTGGCCCGGCGCACGCGGGCGCTGCTGGAGTCGTACCTGAACGGCTGAACGGGCCCGGGATGTCCCGGTCCCGCCACACCCGTGTCACGGTCGCTCCACACGCCTGCCCGCGCTCCCGGGCGCGCGCGGCCCGCCGCTCCGACACGATCCGCCAGTGGGTGGCGGGGCGGGCCCGCAACAGGGGGAAATAGGCGGGGCCGCTCCGGGGCCACCCCGGGAAGGCTCAGCCGGGCGCCGATTCCGCCCCGGCGGACCAAACCCGGCCCGGCCCAACAACCTCTGCCCGGCCCGGCCGACCAATCTCAGCCCGGCCGGCGCTTGAGGCCATCTTTGACCGGCACCCGGCACCCGGCACCCGGCGGCCGCCGAGCCGTCCCACCTTTCCCGCCCCGAGGGCGAGGCGGGGTGGCCTCAAACGCCGGCCGGGCTGAGATCGGCGGGCCTGGGGGCCGGAACCCCGCTACCCCCAAGGCTCGATCACCGTGATCCCCGGCACCCCAGGTGCCGACAGCGCCGCCAGCGCGTCCGGCGCCTCGGCAAGCGGCCGCACAGCCGTGACCAGGAGGTCGGGCCGAAGGGTCCCGTCGGCCACCTGGGCGAGCAGCCCGGGATAGGCATGCGCGGCCATGCCATGGCTGCCGAGGATTTCCAGCTCGTGGGCGATGACCCGCTCCATCGGGATCACGGGCCGCCCCGTGGCGGAAGGCAACAGCCCTACCTGGACATGGCGGCCCCGCCGCCGCAGCCCCTCGACGGAGGCGACGCACGTACCCGGCGACCCGAGCGCGTCGAGGGAGAGGTGGGCCCCGCCGCCGGTGAGCTCCCGGACGGCAGCCGCGACCTCACCCCCGGCCCCGGCCCGCACCGCCCCGTCGACGGGAACCACGCCCACCCGGGCGTCCAGGCAGACCTCGGCGCCGAACCGCCGGGCGAGTTCCAGCGCGTCGGGTGAGACGTCGACGGCGAGGACGCGGGCCCCGGCGGCGGCCGCGATCATCACGGCGGAGAGCCCGACCCCGCCGCAGCCGTGGACGGCGACCCATTCGCCGGGGGCGACCCGGCCCTGGACGGTGACGGCCCGGTGGGCGGTGGCGAAACGGCAGCCGAGGCCCGCGGCGGTGGGGTGGGCGAGGCCGTCGGGGAGGGCGACGAGGTTGGTGTCGGCGTGGTCGAGGGCGACGTACTCGGCGAAGGAGCCGTGGCGGGTGAAGCCGGGCTGGGTCTGGTTCTCGCAGACCTGGTGGTCGCCCTGGGCGCAGGCCGCGCAGCTGCCGCAGGCGCAGACGAAGGGGACGGTGACCCGGTCCCCGGCCCGGAAGCGGGTGACGCGGGCGCCGGTGGCGGCGACGGTGCCGGAGAGTTCGTGGCCGGGGACGTGGGGCAGCGCGATGTCCGGGTCGTGGCCCTGCCAGCCGTGCCAGTCGCTGCGGCAGACGCCGGTGGCCTCGACGCGGACGACCACCCCGTCGGGTGAGGGCGCGGGGTCGGGCAGTTCCCGTACCTCGGGGCGCTCGCCGAACCGTTCGAAGACCACTGCGCGCATCGGATCACCCTTCGTCCTGGCGGCCCGGGGGCGGGCCGCGCGGCTCACTGTGCCGCCCCGGAGGTGGATTCATACCCCCTAGGGGTATAGTCTGGCTGTACGGCCCGCCTTCCCGGGCGCACCTCTGACCTCGCCCGCCCGGGAAGCCCCGTAGCGCACGCCCGCCCCACCGGCGCCGCGCGCACCACCGCTGCACCATCCTGGACATCACGACCATCAGCACCATCACGACCGGACCCGCCCGAACGGGACGGCCCCTCAGGAGGACACCATGACCAGCGACACCCAGGCCCAGACGCAGACCTCCGGCTCCTGCTGCTCCGGCTCCGCCGCCTCCTCCGGCGGCTGCGCCGACACCGGCGCCGTCACCACGGTCTACGCGGTCACCGGCATGACCTGCGGCCACTGCGAGGGCGCCGTCTCCGAGGAGCTCTCCGCGCTGCCCGGCGTCTCCTCCGTGAAGGCCGAGGCCGCCACCGGCAAGGTCACCGTCACCTCCGCCGCCCCGCTCGACGAGGAGGCCGTCCGCGCCGCCGTCGACGAGGCCGGGTACGAGCTGACCGGCCGCGCCTGACCCCGGCGCACCCCGCCCCGCCCGGCACGTGACCCGGGCGGGGCCGCACCATGGAAGGACCGGGTCCGCCCGTACCCCCAGCCCGTACCCCTCGTAGCGGAGACCGCCAGACCATGACCACCAGTACCGCGCCCGAGCGGCCGGCACCATCCGCGACCACCGAGGTCGAGCTGAGCGTCGGCGGGATGACCTGCGCCTCGTGCGCGGCCCGGGTGGAGAAGAAGCTCAACCGGATGCCGGGCGTCACCGCCACCGTCAACTACGCCACCGAGAAGGCGAAGATCGCCTACGAGCCGGGCGAGGAGCTGGGCGTCGACGACCTGATCGCCACGGTGGTCAGGACCGGTTACACCGCCGAGGAGATCCGCCCGCCGGAGCCCGAGCCGGCCGCGGACACCCCGGAGGGCGGCGCGGGGGCTTCCGGCGCGCCCGGCGACGCCGAGACCGAGGCGCTGCGGCAGCGGTTCACCGTCTCCGCGGTGCTCGCGGCGCCGGTGATCCTGCTGTCGATGGTCCCGGCGTTCCAGTTCGACCACTGGCAGTGGCTCTGCCTGACGCTGACCGCGCCGGTGGTGGTCTGGGGCGGCCTGCCCTTCCACCGGGCCGCCTGGACCAATCTGCGGCACGGCGCGACCACCATGGACACCCTCGTCTCGGTCGGCACCCTCGCCGCCTTCGGCTGGTCGCTCTGGGCGCTCTTCCTCGGCCACGCCGGGATGTCCGGGATGCGGCACGGCTTCGACCTGACCGCCTCCCGCGCCGACGCCTCCTCGATGATCTACCTGGAGGTGGCGGCGGGCGTCGTCACCTTCCTGCTGCTCGGCCGCTGGCTGGAGGCGCGCGCCAAGCGCAGGGCGGGCGCCGCGCTGCGCGCCCTGCTGGAGCTGGGGGCGCGCGAGGCCACCGTGGTACGGGACGGGCGTGAGGTACGGGTCCCGGTGGCGCGGCTGGTGGTCGGCGACCGGTTCACGGTCCGGCCCGGCGAGACCATCGCCACCGACGGCCGGGTCCTGGAGGGCCGCTCGGCGGTCGACACCTCCCTGCTGACCGGCGAGTCGGTGCCGGTCGACGTGGCCCCCGGCGACCAGGTCACCGGCGCCACCGTCAACACCGGCGGCCGCCTCACCGTGGAGGCCACCCGCATCGGCGCCGACACCCAGCTGGCCCGGATGGCCCGCCTGGTCGAGCAGGCCCAGAACGGCAAGGCGGCCGTGCAGCGGCTGGCCGACCGGGTCTCGGCGGTCTTCGTGCCGGTCGTGCTGGTCCTCGCCCTGGGCACGCTGGTGGGCTGGCTGCTCGCCACGGACGACACCACGGCCGCCTTCACCGCCGCCGTGGCGGTCCTGATCATCGCCTGCCCGTGCGCGCTGGGCCTGGCCACGCCCACCGCCCTGCTGGTCGGCACCGGGCGCGGCGCGCAGCTCGGCATCCTCATCCGGGGCCCCGAGGTCCTGGAGAACACCCGCCGCGTCGACACCGTCGTCCTCGACAAGACCGGCACCCTCACCACCGGCCGCATGGAACTGACCGAGCTCCTGCCCGCCCCCGGCACCGACGCGACCGAGCTGCTGCGCCTCGCGGGCGCCCTGGAGCACGCCTCCGAGCACCCCATCGCCCGCGCCCTGGCGCGTGCCGCCGAGGAACGCCACGGGCCGCTCCCGCCCGTCTCCGGCTTCGCCAGTACGTCCGGACTGGGCGTCCGCGGCACCGTAGAGGGGCGCCAGGTGGCCGCCGGCCGCCCCCAGCTCCTCGCCGAGGCCGGGATGCCGGTCCCCGAGGAGCTGGAACGGGCCCTGGCGGACGCCGAGGCCCGCGGGCGGACCGTGGTGGCGGTCGGCTGGGACGGGGCCGTACGCGGGCTGCTGACGCTCGCCGACGCCCTGCGGGAGACCAGCGCCGAGGCGGTCCGGGAGCTGCGCGCGCTCGGCCTCACGCCCGTCCTGCTCACCGGCGACAACCAGGCCGTGGCCGCCGAGGCGGCCCGCGCGGTCGGCATCGACCGGGTGGTGGCCGGGGTGCTCCCCGAGGGCAAGGTCGCGGAGGTCGAGCGGCTGCGCGCGGAAGGCCGTACGGTGGCGATGGTGGGCGACGGCGTCAACGACGCGGCCGCGCTGGCCACCGCCGACCTGGGGCTCGCCATGGGCACCGGGACGGACGCGGCGATCGAGGCCGGGGATCTCACCCTCGTCCGCGGGGACCTGCGGGCGGCGGCCGACGCGATCCGGCTCTCCCGGCGCACGCTGGCCACCATCAAGGGCAACCTCTGCTGGGCCTTCGGCTACAACGTGGCGGCGCTTCCGCTGGCCGCCGCGGGACTGCTGAACCCGATGATCGCGGGGGCCGCGATGGCCTTCTCCTCGGTCTTCGTCGTTACCAACAGTCTTCGCCTCAAGTCCTTCACATAGTTGACGCACTACCCTTACTCTTGGACCCCGAACCCTGGGGCTCTCGCAGCAGTATTCAGGTCGTGCGAGAGACGCAGATCACACTCCCCGCAACGTAACCATGTGGGGGGCTCGTGAGTCTAAGAAGGCGATACCGGAAATGTCTTGGGGGACGTTTCCGGAATCGGGAGGACGTCTTGGGGGACGTCCTTCGACCGTGTAGGCCGGGGCACGTGCACCGGGGAGCTTTGAGCGGCCCTCCCGTACGTACGTGTCCTGGCAGACCGCACAGACGCCCGGCCGGATCCCGTGGGGGGAATCCGCTCGGGACACAGGAAAGCGCCCCGAGCATCGGCCCGTGGGGGGACTGGTGCCGGGGCGCTTTCTACTTGGCCGACCCGGCCGGCTCCGCCAGCACCATGAGAACTCGCCCGAGCCCGGCAGAACCCAGCCCGGCCGGCGCTTGAGGCCATCTCTGGCAGCGGCCCGGGACGGCCGCGCCCGCCGGATGAGGCAAGCCGAAAGCCCGCCCCTCCCCCGCCGCACAGCGGGGAAAGAACGGGCCAAGCGGGGCGTACCCCTGAGAATCCCGAGGCGACAGCCCCGGTCAGCGGGCCTCGACCGGGACGAAGTCGCGCAGGACCTCGCCGGTGTAGATCTGGCGCGGACGCCCGATACGCGATCCGGGCTCCTTGATCATCTCGGTCCACTGGGCGATCCAGCCCGGGAGACGGCCCAGCGCGAAGAGCACGGTGAACATCTCGGTCGGGAAGCCCATGGCGCGGTAGATCAGCCCGGTGTAGAAGTCCACGTTCGGGTAGAGGTTCCGCGAGACGAAGTAGTCGTCGGAGAGCGCGTGCTCCTCCAGCTTGAGCGCGATGTCCAGCAGCTCGTCGGACTTGCCGAGCGCGGAGAGGACGTCGTGCGCCGCCGCCTTGATGATCTTCGCCCGGGGGTCGAAGCTCTTGTAGACGCGGTGGCCGAAGCCCATCAGCCGGACGCCGTCCTCCTTGTTCTTCACCTTGCGGATGAAGGAGTCGACGTCGCCGCCGTCGGCCTTGATGCCTTCCAGCATCTCCAGCACCGACTGGTTGGCGCCGCCGTGCAGCGGGCCCCACAGCGCGGAGATGCCGGCCGAGATGGAGGCGAACATGTTGGCCTGCGAGGAGCCGACCAGGCGCACGGTCGACGTGGAGCAGTTCTGCTCGTGGTCGGCGTGCAGGATGAAGAGCTTGTCGAGCGCCGAGACGACGACCGGGTCGAGCTCGTACTCCTGGGCGGGGACCGAGAAGGTCATCCGCAGGAAGTTCTCGACGTAGCCCAGGTCGTTGCGCGGGTAGACGAAGGGCTGGCCGATCGACTTCTTGTAGGCGTAGGCCGCGATCGTCGGCAGCTTGGCCAGCAGGCGGATCGTCGAGAGGTGGCGCTGCTCCTCGTCGAACGGGTTGTGGCTGTCCTGGTAGAAGGTCGACAGCGCGCTGACCACGGACGACAGCATCGCCATCGGGTGCGCGTCGCGCGGGAAGCCGTCGAAGAACCGCTTCACGTCCTCGTGGAGGAGGGTGTGCTGCGTGATCTCGTTCTTGAAGCCCGCCAGCTCGTCGACGGTCGGCAGCTCACCGTTGATCAGCAGGTACGCCACCTCGGTGAAGGTGGAGTTCTCCGCCAGCTGCTCGATCGGGTACCCGCGATAGCGGAGAATGCCCTGCTCGCCGTCGAGATAGGTGATCCCGGATTTGTACGCCGCGGTGTTGCCATAGCCGCTGTCGAGGGTCACCAGACCCGTCTGGGCGCGAAGCTTCCCGATGTCGAAGCCCTTGTCGCCGACGGTGGAGTCGATCACCGGGTAGGTGTGCTCACTGTCGCCGAACCGCAGTACTACAGAGTTGTCGCTCACGTCTTTCCCTCACCGACGTAGTGCCTCATCTTCGAGGTGCCCTGACTGTCTCTACCATCCCCCATTTGGCTCAGGAGAGTGCACTCGGGGTCGACCCTTCGGCCCTTTGGCGGCACTCAGTGCCGCCAACCTGTTCATCCTGCCCCTCTCTCCCCGGTTCCGGAAGGGCTGCGTGACGTATCCCACCGATTTGATCGATCATTTCTGGGGGAACGGCCGGCCGGGCGTCCCGGAGAGCAGCCGGTGGTCGAGCGCGGTGCACCTCCTGCCTGCGGAGACGGTACGCACCGCCTGCCCGATCGCCTTCCGCGACCCGACCAGGACGACCAGCTTCTTGGCCCGGGTGACGGCGGTGTAGAGCAGGTTCCGCTGAAGCATCATCCAGGCGCTGGTGGTCACCGGCACCACCACCGCGGGGTACTCGCTGCCCTGCGAGCGGTGGATGGTCACGGCGTAGGCGTGCGCCAGCTCGTCCAGCTCGTCGAAGTCGTACGGGACCTCCTCGTCCTCGTCGGTGAGCACGGTCAGCCGCTGCTCCTCGGCGTTGAGGGCGGTGACGACGCCGACGGTTCCGTTGAAGACGCCGTTGAGCCCTTTCTCATAATTGTTACGGATCTGGGTGACTTTGTCCCCGACGCGGAAGACGCGGCCGCCGAACCGCTTCTCGGGGAGGTCGGGCCGGGCCGGGGTGATGGCCTGCTGGAGGAGGCCGTTCAGGGTGCCCGCGCCGGCCGGGCCGCGGTGCATGGGCGCGAGGACCTGGATGTCGCGGCGCGGGTCGAGGCCGAAGCGGGCCGGGACGCGGCGGGCGGCGACGTCGACGGTGAGGCGGCCGACCTCCTCGGTGTCGTCCTCCACGAAGAGGAAGAAGTCGTCGAGGCCCTGGGTGAGCGGCGGGGTGCCGGCGTTGATGCGGTGGGCGTTGGTGACGACCCCGGAGCGCTGGGCCTGGCGGAAGATCCTGGTCAGGCGGACGGAGGGGATCGGTCCGCCCTCGGCGAGCAGGTCGCGCAGGACCTCGCCGGCGCCGACGCTGGGCAGCTGGTCCACGTCACCGACGAAGAGCAGGTGAGCGCCGGGCGCCACCGCCTTGACCAGCTTGTTGGCGAGCAGCACGTCCAGCATGGAAGCCTCGTCGACCACCACGAGGTCGGCGTCGAGCGGCCGCTCCCGGTCGTACGCCGCGTCGCCGCCGGGGCGCAGCTCCAGCAGCCGGTGGACGGTGGAGGCTTCGGCTCCGGTCAGCTCGGCGAGCCGCTTGGCGGCCCGGCCGGTGGGGGCGGCGAGCACCACCTTGGCTCCCTTGGCCCGGGCCAGTTCGACCACCGACCGCACGGTGAACGACTTGCCGCAGCCGGGCCCGCCGGTCAGCACGGCCGCCTTCTCGGTGAGGGCGAGCCGGACCGCGTCCCGCTGCTCGGGGGCGAGCTCGGTACCGGTACGGCGGGCCAGCCAGCCGAGCGCCTTCTCCCAGTCGACGCCCTGGAAGGCGGGCATCCGGTCGTCCGGAGCGCGCAGCAGCCGCAACAGCTGGGCGGCGAGGGAGACTTCGGCCCGGTGGAAGGGGACCAGGTAGACGGCGGTGACCGGCTCGCCGTCAGGCCCCGGCACCTTCTCCCGGACCACGCCCTCCTCGTCGGCGGCGAGTTCCCCGAGGCAGTCGATGACCAGGCCGGTGTCGACCTGGAGCAGCTTGACGGCGTCCGCGATGAGCCGGTCCTCGGGGAGGTAGACGTGGCCCTGGTCGCTGGACTGGGAGAGGGCGTACTGGAGTCCGGCCTTGACCCGGTCCGGGCTGTCGTGCGGGATGCCGACGGCCTGGGCGATCCGGTCGGCGGTGAGGAAGCCGATGCCCCAGACGTCGGCGGCGAGCCGGTAGGGCTGGTTGCGCACGACGGAGATGGAGGCGTCCCCGTACTTCTTGTAGATGCGCACGGCGATGGAGGTGGTGACCCCGACCCCCTGGAGGAAGACCATCACCTCCTTGATCGCCTTCTGCTCCTCCCAGGCCGCCGCGATCATCTTCGTCCGCTTGGGCCCGAGCCCCGGCACCTCCACCAGCCGCTTGGCGTCGGTCTCGATGACGTCCAGGGTGTCGACCCCGAAGTGCTCGGTGATCCGGTCGGCGATCCGCGGCCCGATGCCCTTGATCAGCCCGGACCCCAGGTAGCGGCGGATGCCCTGCACCGTGGCGGGCAGCACCGTCGTGTAGTTCTCCACGGTGAACTGCTTGCCGTACTGCGGATGCGACCCCCACCGCCCCTCCATCCGCAACGACTCCCCCGGCTGCGCCCCCAACAGCGCCCCGACCACGGTGAGCAGATCCCCGCCACCCCGCCCGGTGTCCACCCGGGCCACGGTGTAGCCGTTCTCCTCGTTGGCATAGGTGATCCGTTCGAGGACGGCTTCGAGGACGGCGAGGGCGGGGCGGGGCCCGTTCTGGGGAGTGCTGGGCATGGCCTCGACGTTACGCCGAACGGGGCGCGGCGGGCGGGCCCGGAAAGTTTTCACAACTCGTCGTGATCCCCGTACAACCCCGCGCGGGGGTCGTCTGTCTTACGTGGCATCAGGACTTCTGGGGGAATTTCCCGGGGGGGGATTCAGGGAGTTCTGATCTGGAGGGGGGACCTCCGGGGGGAGACACGAGGGGCCTGGTCCGTGGACCGGGCCCCTCGAATGTCGTGCGGGGGCTGCCCCAGGCGAGGCAAAGGCGGACAAGCGGCGCGGGCCGGGTTCGCAACACGCGCCCCACCTCTTGACTGGCAGAAATCTTCGGGCTATCCGTGATTCCTGGCAGTTTCCTTCAGGGGCTGCCCGTCGAGGCGGCACGGGCAGCGCGCACCCGCCCGGCGCCCCTCCCACCGGAAGGAGCGCACGTGCACCACCGATCCCCCGGCACCTCCCGCCGCGCCGTGCTCGCGGCGGGCGCGGGAGCCGCCGCCGCGGCCACCGTCAGCACCTCGGCCTCCGCCGCCGTCGGCCCCCAGGGCGAGGCGGGCGCCGTGCGGCCCGCCGCGCGCAGGCCCACCCGCGAACAGCTCCGGAAGCTGCTCTCCCGGATGAGCCTGGAGGAGAAGGTCGGCCAGCTCTTCGTGATGCGGGTCTACGGCCACACCGCGACCGACCCGGACCCGGCGGACGTCGACGCCAACCTCAAGGAGCTGGGTGTCCGCGACGCCGCCGAGCTGATCTCGACGTACCACGTCGGCGGCATCATCTACTTCACCTGGGCGCGCAACACCCGCGACCCGCACCAGATCGCCGAACTGTCCAACGGCATCCAGCGCGCCTCGCTGGGGCGGAGAAACGGTTTGCCGGTGCTGGTCTCCACCGACCAGGAGCACGGCATCGTCTGCCGGGTCGGCGCTCCGGCCACCCTGCTGCCGGGGGCGATGGCGCTGGGCGCGGGCGGCAGCCGCACCGACACGCGGCGGGCCGCGCACATCGCCGGGGCCGAGCTGGCCGCCCTCGGCATCCTCCAGAACTACGCGCCGGACGCCGACGTCAACGTCAACCCGGCCAACCCGGTGATCGGCGTCCGCTCCTTCAGCTCCGACCCCGAGGTGGTGGCCGACCTGGTGGCCGCGCAGGTGAAGGGGTACCAGGGGGCCGGGGTCGCCTCCTGCGCCAAGCACTTCCCGGGCCACGGCGACACCACCACCGACAGCCACGAGGCGCTGCCGACCATCCACCACACCCGCGAGGAGTGGGAGCGGCTGGACGCGCCGCCGTTCCGGGCGGCGATCGCGGCGGGCATCGACTCGATCATGACCGCCCACATCGTGGTGCCCTCCCTCGACCCGGCCGAGGACCCGGCGACGCTCTCCCGCCCGATCCTCACCGGCATCCTCCGCGAGGAGCTGGGGTACGACGGGGTGGTGGTCACCGACTCGCTCGGGATGGAGGGGGTGCGCACCAAGTACGGCGACGACCGGGTGCCGGTGCTGGCGCTGCTCGCCGGGGTCGACCAGCTGCTCAACCCGCCGAGCATCAAGGTGGCGTACGACGCGGTGCTGGCGGCGGTGCGCGAGGGCGAGCTGACCGAGGAGCGGATCGACACCTCGGTGCTGCGCATCCTCGAACTGAAGGCCAAGCGCGGCCTGTTCGAGGACCCGTACGTGACCCGGCGGGAGGTCGACCGGACGGTGGGCATCCGCCCGCACCTGGCTGAGGCCGACCGGATCGCCGAGCGCACCACGACGCTGCTGGCCCACGAGAACGGGCTGCTCCCGCTGAGCCGCCGCACCCACCGGGACCTCCTGGTCGTCGGCGCCGACCCGGCCTCCCCCTCGGGCACCACGGGGCCGCCCACCACCACGCTCACCGAGGAGCTGACCGGGCTCGGCTTCCGGGTGACCACGCTGTCGACCGGGACGGCGCCCGGCCAAGCGGTCATCGACGCGGCGGTGGCGGCGGCCGGGGGCAAGGACGCGGTGGTCGTCGGGACGTACAACGTGGCGGCGGGCAGCGCGCAGCAGAAGCTGGTGCGGGCGCTGGCGGCGACCGGGGTGCCGGTGGTGGCGCTGGCCATTCGCAACCCGTACGACGTGGCGCACCTGCCCGAGGCGGACGCGGTGCTCGCCACCTACTCCTGGACCGACGTGGAGCTGCGGGCGGCGGTGCGGGTGCTGGCCGGCCGGGCGCGGCCGCGCGGGAAGCTGCCGGTGCCGGTGCAGCGGGCCGACGACCCGTCGAAGGAGCTGCTGCCGGTCGGGTTCGGGCTGCGGTACTGACGGGCGGACGGAACGACGAAGCGCCGCCCGCACCCCGAGGTTCACGGGGTGCGGGCGGCGCCTTCCGGTACGGCGGACGGGGTCGGGTCAGAGCCTGCCGCCCCGGTACTTCTGGAGCAGCTTCTCGTCGAGGGAGTCGAGGGTCTTGTCGTAGGCGGCCAGCGGCGCGGCGGACTCGGGGTCGGCCTGGGCGGTGGCCGGGGCGACCCCGGCCCACTGCTGGATGCGGGCGGTGGCGCGGGCGCTCTCGTCGGGGACGAGCCCGGCGACGTTGGCGCCGTGGTTGGCGCCGGGCGCGGTCAGCACGTAGGAGTCGCGGGCACCGGACCCGAGGCGGAACGGCTCGGCGCTCCACGGGTCGTTCTCGCCGTAGACGAACATCATGCGCTGGGCGTGGTGGCGGACCCAGGTGTCGACGTCGCGCATGGCGTGCTTCTCGAACCGCATGGGGATGGAGCGCGGCACGAACTCGCGGGGTGCCTGGTAGCCGTAGCGGCTGAGGTCGGCGAGGTGTGGCTGGGCGATGCCGGGCGAGCCGAGCTGGGTGCCCGCCTGGTAGTAGTACGGCGTGTACGGGGCGAGGCCCTGGTCTGTGTAGAAGGACCAGCCGGAGATCTCGTCGACGTAGGCGAAGAGTTCGGCGTCACCGGCGGTGCGGGCCTCGGGGACGTTCGCGCAGTCGGCCTCGTCGGCGTACTGCCAGAAGCCCCAGGCCAGGTCCATGACGACGGCCTCGAAGGCCTTGTCGAGGCTGCCGACCGTGGTGAAGGTGGCGCCCGCCTTCTCGGCCAGCTCCCGGTACTGCTCGCTGAGGGGCTCGCGGCGCAGCAGGGCCTCGCGCTGGACGGCGTGCAGGGCGTCGCGGCACTCGGCGGTGCCGACCTGCTCCAGGAAGCGGTCGTAGGCGGAGTCCTCGCTGTCGACCACGTCGTTGGGGGCGACGTAGGCGACGACGGCGTCCATGTCGCGCGGGTAGAACCGCTCGTAGTAGGTGGCGGTCATGCCGCCCTTGGAGCCGCCGGTGGCCAGCCACTTCTTGCCGTAGACGGGCTTGAGGGCCTGGAAGAGGCGGTGCTGGTCGCTGGCGGCCTGCCAGATCGTCAGCTTCGACCAGTCGGCCGGTTCGGGGCGCGAGGGGGTGAAGTAACGGTACTCCAGGGAGATCTGGTTGCCGTCGATGATCCGGGTGGGCTCGCTGCGGCCGGGGGTGGTGGAGACGCCGTAGCCGGAGGTGTGGAAGACGGTGGGGCGCGAGGTGTCCTTGTGCAGCACGGTGAACCGCTGCTCGAAGGTGCCCCGCTTCGGGTGCCGGTGGTCGACCGGCTGGGTGTAGGTGAGGACGAAGTACCGGTACCCCTCGTACGGCTTCTCCTCGACCAGTTCGACGCCCTTGACGGCGAGCAGCCGCTGAAGGATGTCCCGGCCGCCGTCGCGTGCCGGGTCCTGGCCCGCCATCGCGGTACCGGCCTGGGCCGTGACGGCCCCCGCCAGGACCACGAGCGACAGCAACCAGCGCAACACCGTGCGCATGAGCCCTCCCCTGTTCCTCTCGTCACTCCGGGCGCGTCCCGGCCCGCCGGAACTTAGCGGAGTGACGCCCGGTCCACCAGACGGCCTGCTCCTGGGGGTGACGGGGTGCCGGCCGGGGGAAGGCGAACAGCGCGGCGCCCCCTGCCCCGGAAGGGGGCAGGGGGCGCGAGGTGCGGCGGCCCGACGGGGGTCAGGCGGCGGGGGCTCCGACGAAGGCGTCCCAGAGCTCGGCGTAGGCCCCGTTCTTGGCGAGGAGTTCGTCGTGGGTGCCGACCTCGGCGACCTTGCCGTGGTCCATGACGACGACGCGGTCGGCGCGGGCGGCGGTGGTCAGGCGGTGGGCGACGACCAGGGTGGTGCGGCGGCCGGCGACCCGCTCGGTGGCCCGGTTGACCAGGGCTTCCGTGGCGAGGTCGAGGGCGGCGGTCGCCTCGTCCAGGAGCAGGATGTCCGGGTCGACCAGCTCGGCGCGGGCCAGGGCGATCAGCTGGCGCTGGCCGGCCGAGAGGTTGCGGCCGCGTTCGGCGACGGTGTGCAGGTAGCCCCCGTCCAGCCGGGCGATCATGTCGTGCGCGCCGACCGCGCGGGCCGCCGCCTCCACCTCGGCGTCGCTCGCCTCGGGCCGCCCGTAGGCGATGGCGTCCCGGACGGTGCCCTCGAAGAGGTACGCCTCCTGCGGGACGACGCCGAGCCGGTGCCGGTAGGCCGTCAGGTCCAGGTCGCGCAGGTCGGTGCCGTCCACGGTGACCCGGCCGCTGGTCGGGTCGTAGAACCGGGCGACCAGCTTGACCAGCGTCGACTTGCCGGCGCCGGTCTCGCCGACGAAGGCGACCGTCTCGCCGGGCTCGATCCTCAGGTCGACGCCGGTCAGCGCCTCCTCGGCCTGGCCCCCGCCCTCGGCCGGACGGTAGGCGAAACCGGTGGACTCGAAAGCGATCTCGCCGCGCAGCGAGAGCACGTCGAGCGGTTCGGCGGCCCGCCCGGTGGACGGTTTCTCGCGGAGCAGCTGCTGGATGCGGCCGAGCGAGACGGTGGCCTGCTGGTAGCCGTCGAAGACCTGCGAGAGCTGCTGGACCGGGGCGAAGAACAGGTCGATGTAGAGCAGGTACGCCACCAGCGCGCCCGTGGTGAGCGTGCCGGCCTCGATCCGGCCGGCGCCGACGATGAGGACGGCGGCGGCCGCCACCGAGGCGAGCAGCTGCACGAAGGGGAAGTAGACCGAGATCAGCCACTGGCCCTTGAGCCGCGCCAGCCGGTAGCTGTCGCTGTGCTCGGTGAACCGCCGGGTGGTGGTGGGCTCGCGCCGGAACGCCTGCACGATCCGCAGCCCGGCGACGTTCTCCTGGAGATCGGCGTTGACCCCCGAGACCCGCTCGCGGGCCAGCTCGTACGCCTTGACGCTGCGCTTGCGGAAGAAGTACGTGCCGACGATCAGGACGGGCAGGGTCGCGAAGACGACCAGCGCCAGCTGGAGGTCGATGGCGAGGAGCACGCCCATGATGCCGAAGAAGGTGACGACCGAGACGAAGGCGGTGACCAGGCCGGTCTGGAGGAAGGTGGAGAGCGCGTCGACGTCGGTGGTCATCCGGGTCATGATCCGGCCGGTCAGCTCGCGCTCGTAGAAGTCCAGGCCGAGCCGCTGGAGCTGGGCGAAGATCTTCAGCCGCAGCGCGTACAGGACCCGCTCGCCGGTACGTCCGGTCTTGCGGATCTCGACGGTCTGCGCGGCCCACTGGGCGATCACGGCGAGCAGGGCGAGCCCGGCGGCGGTCCACACGGCGCCCAGCGCGAGCTGGTTGACGCCCTCGTCGATGCCGTGCCGGATCAGCACCGGAAGCAGCAGGCCGAGCCCGGCGTCGGCGGCGACGAAGAGGAAGGCGACGGCGAGCGGCTTGCCGAAGCCGCGCAGCAGCCGCCTCAGGCCGTACGACTCCTCCGGGGTGACGGCGCGGGCCTCGTCCACCCGGGGTTTCTCGTCGGCCGGCGGCAGCGCCTCGACCTGGGCGAGGAGTTCGGGGGTGGCGGGCATCCCGGCGAGGGCGGCGGCCGGGTCGCGGGCCTCCTTGTCGCGGACCCACAGGGCCGGGGTGATGCCGCGTTCGGCGTCGAACTCGGCTTCCAGCTCGTCCCGCAGCTCGTCGGTGAGCATCTCCTCCTCGGGCAGGACGGAGAGCGGGGGCTGCTGCGGGGTGTGGCCGGGCGAGGTGCCGCCGAGGGCTTCGGGGTCGGTGAGCAGGCGGCGGTAGAGCGGCGAGGTGCGCTCCAGCTCCGCGTGGGTGCCGACGGCGGCGACGCGGCCCTCGTCGAGGACGGCGATGCGGTCGGCGAGGTTCAGGGTGGAGCGGCGGTGGGCGATGAGCAGCGTGGTGCGGCCCGCCATGACCTCGGCGAGGGTCTCGTGGATCTCGTGCTCGACGCGGGCGTCGACGGCCGAGGTGGCGTCGTCCAGGACGAGCAGCCGGGGGTCGGTGAGCAGGGCGCGGGCCAGGGCCAGGCGCTGGCGCTGGCCGCCGGAGAGGGTCAGGCCGTGCTCGCCGACGGCCGTGTCGTAGCCGTCGGGCAGCTCGTCGATGAAGCGGTCGGCGCGGGCGGCCCGGGCGGCGGCGGTGATCTGCTCGTCGGTGGCGTCGGGGCGGCCGTAGGCGAGGTTGGCGCGGATGGTGTCGGAGAAGAGGAAGCTGTCCTCGGGGACCAGGCCGATGGCGGCGCGCAGCGAGTCGAGGGTCAGTTCGCGCACGTCGCGGCCGCCGACGAGGACGGCGCCCGCGCGCACGTCGTAGTAGCGGGGCAGGAGGGTGGAGACGGTGGACTTGCCGCTGCCGGAGGCGCCGACCAGGGCCAGGGTCTCGCCCTCGCGGATCTCCATGCTGAAGCCGTCGAGGACGGGCCGCCCGTCGCCGTACCCGAAGGTGACGGAGTCGAACTCGACGGTGGCGGGGGCGTCGGCGGGCAGCTCGCGGGTGCCGTCGGTGAGGGTGGGCTCGGTGTCGATCAGCTCCAGGACGCGTTCGGCGCCGGCCCGGGCCTGCTGGCCGACGGTGAGGACCATGGCGAGCATCCGCACCGGGCCGACCAGCTGCGCGAGGTAGGTGGAGAAGGCGACGAAGGTGCCGAGCGTGATCTGCCCGCGCACCGCCAGCCAGCCGCCGAGGGCGAGCATGGCGACCTGGCCGAGCATGGGGACGGCCTGGAGGGCGGGGGTGTAGCGGGCGTTGAGCTTGACGGTGCGCAGGCGGCCGGCGAAGAGGCGGCGGCTGACCTCGCGGACCTTGCCGGTCTCCTGGTCCTCCTGGCCGAACCCCTTGACGACGCGGACGCCGGAGACGGCCCCGTCGACCACCCCGGCGACGGCGGCCGCCTGCCCCTGGGCGTACCAGGTGGCGGGGTGGAGCCGGGTGCGGCTGCGGCGGGCGATCCACCACAGGGCGGGGGCGACGGCGACGACGACCAGGGTCAGCGGCAGCGAGAGCCAGGCCATGATCGCCAGGGACATGAGGAAGAGCAGGACGTTGCCGATGGTCATCGGCAGCATGAAGAGCAGGCCCTGGATGAGCTGGAGGTCGCTGGTGGCGCGGCCGACGACCTGGCCGGTCGAGAGTTCGTCCTGCCGTCTGCCGTCGAGCCTGGTGATGGTGGAGAACATGTCGGTCCGCAGCTCGTGCTGGACGTCCAGGGCGAGCCGCCCGCCGTAGTAGCGGCGGATGTACGTCAGCCCGTAGACGACCAGGGCGGCCACGACCAGCAGGCCGGTCCAGACGGCCAGCGAGCGGCTGCCGCCGATCACGTCGTCGATGACGATCTTGGTGATCAGCGGCACCAGGGCCATGACGCCCATCCCGGCGAGCGAGGCGCCGAGCGAGAGGATCACGTCCTTGGGGTGCCGCCAGGCGTACGCGGTGAGCCGCTTGGCCCAGCCCCGGTTCTCGATCGCCGCCTCCGGCCCGGCCACCGGGGTACGCCCCGGTTCCCCCTGCTCCTGCCGGTCCTGCCGCGCGCCCGCCACCCCGTGGTCCTTCCGTCGTCCGGTCTCCTGCCACTACCGCCAGCGCCAACGTCCGGAGCGGGGGATTTCATCCCGCCGCAACAAACCGGGTGGGGCGCACGGGTGTGCGAAGGGAGCCAGGAGGGCGCGCGGGCGGCGGCCCTCAGCGGTGGCCGAGGACGTTGACGACGCGGCCGTCCGGGTCGCGGACGAAGAAGCGGCGGACGCCCCACTCCTCGTCGCGGACGGGAAAGAGCAGGTCGGCGCCGGCCGCCCGCAGCTCCTCGTACGCGGCGTCCACGTCGTCGACCTCGATGCTCAGGTCGGGGACGACCGGGCCGGTCAGGTCCTCGGTCATCAGGCTGAGCTGGGCCGGGGCGGTGCCGCTGTCGGTACTGGTACCTGTACCGGTGCCAGTGCCAGTGCCAGTGCCGGTCAGGGTGGTGATCCAGCCCATGTCCATCGCGGGGGTGAGGCCGAGGCGGGCGTAGAACGCGCCGCACGCCTCGGGGTCCTCGGTCCGCAGGTTGGGGACGACCCGCCGTACGTGCATGATCGGCTCCTCACGCCGTGGCCGCGCGGCGGGCCGGGCGGCTCCCGGCCGGAGTGCCCCGCGACGGGAGCACTCCAGCACGGAAGGGCGCGTACGTCACGCCTCGCCGCTCTCCTCATGGGTCGCGGCGAACATCCGCAGGTGGACCGGGAGGACGACCACGGACGGGCCGGGGGCGGCCAGCGCCTTGGCGAGGTCCGTGGCCAGGTGGTCCACCGAGGTGGTGGTGGCCGGGATGTGGAAGGCGGCGGCGAGGGCCGCGTAGTCCGGGCGGCTCAGCTCGGTGGCGGTGGTGGTGCCGAAGGCGTCGTGCATGTACTCGCGGAGGATGCCGTAGCCGCCGTCGTCCACGATGAGCCAGGTGACGTTCAGGTCGTGCTGGCGGGCGGTGGCCAGCTCCGCGATCGAGTACAGGGCGCCGCCGTCGCCGGAGACGGCGAGGACCGGGCGGGTCGGGTCGGCCACGGCGGCGCCGAGCGCGGCCGGGTAGGCGTAGCCGAGGCCGCCCGCGCCCTGGGCGGAGTGGAAGGCGCCCTGGCGGGGGTCGAAGGCTGACCAGGCCCAGTAGGCGAGGATGGTCATGTCCCAGAAGCTGGGCGAGGTGTCGGGCAGCGCCTCGCGAACGGCGGCCAGGACACGCTGCTCGGTGTCGAGGCCCTGGCCGTCGATCCGGTCGCGGATCGCGGCGAGGGTGGCGGCGACGCGGTCCGGGGCGCCGGTGTCCGTGCGCTCCGGGACGGTCTCCAGCAGGGCGGTGAGCGCGAGGCGGGCGTCGGCGTGGATGCCGAGGGCCGGGTAGTTGGCCTCCAGCTTGCCGAGGTCGGCGTCGATCTGGATGATCCGGCCGCGCGGGGTGAACGTCCCGTAGTGCGAGGACAGCTCGCCGAGGCCCGAGCCGACGACGAGGACCACGTCGGCCTCCTCCAGGAAGGCTGTGGTGTGCCGGTCCTCCATCCACGACCGGAGCGAGAGCGGGTGGTCCCAGGCGAAGGCCCCCTTGCCGCCGAAGGTGGTGACCACCGGGGCCTGGAGCCGCTCGGCCAGCGCGGTCAGCTTGCCGGCCGCGTCGGCGCGGACCACGCCGCCACCCGCGATGATCACCGGCCGCTCGGCACGGCCGAGCCAGTCGGCGGCCACCGCCGTCAGCTCGGGCCGCGGCGCCGGCTCCTCCGGGAACGCGTCCGGGGCCGTGACCTGCGGCAAGGTCGTCTCCGCGCTGAGGATGTCGGCGGGGATCTCCACCCACACCGGGCCGTGCGGCGCGGTCAGGGCGCTCTGCCACGCCTCGGCGATCGCGGTCGGGATCTGTGAGGCGGTACGCACCGTGTGCACGGACTTCACCACGTCCCGGAACGACGCCTGCTGGTCCCGCAGCTCGTGCAGGTACCCGTGGCGCCCGCCGCCGAGCCCCGCCACCGGGATCTGGCTGGAGATCGCCAGCACCGGCGCGCTGGCGGCGGCCGCCTCCTGGAGCGCGGCCAGCGAGGTGAGGGCCCCCGGGCCGGTGGAGAGCAGCAGCGGGGCCGCCTCGCCGCTCACCCGGCCGTACGCGTCGGCGGCGAACCCGGCGTTGTTCTCGACCCGCAGGCCCACGTACGCCATCGGGGCGCGGCGCAGCGCGTCGAACATGCCCAGCGCGTGCTGGCCCGGCAGGCCGAACACGGTGGTGGCGCCCAGCCCGTGCAGGGTCTCCATGACCAGGTCACCGCCGGTGCGGCCGGGCGGAGGGGACAGGGCTGCCGCCGTCTGGGCGGGGGTCGGGATCAGCTCGGGGCCGTGGTGGTCGTGGGTCATGGTGCGGGTGGCCTCGTGTCGGGTCGGTGGGGTTTTGGCCATGGTGTCACTTGGCTTGTCGTGGGGGTGGGGTGCCTTGGTGGGGGTTGGCCCGGCCTGCGGCCTGGGGACTGGGCGGCCTCAAGCGCCGGCCGGGCTGAGACTGGCTGAGCGCTCAGCCACACGACAGCCTGGCCGGCGCTTGAGGCCACTGAGCCTGGCCGGCGCTTGAGGCCAAAACAGCCCGGCCGGCGTCTGAGGCCGCCCCAGGCCGGAGGCCGGGCAGAGCTCAGGCCGGGCAAGGGCCCCGCCCCCGAGCCCCGGCCGTCAGGCCGAGATCTGGCGCGCCATGATCGTGGTGAGCTCGTACGCCGTGTGGCTGGCGGCCACCGCCGTGATCTCGGCGTGGTCGTAGGCGGGCGCGACCTCGACCAGGTCGGCCGAGACGAGCCGGCACGAGGCGAGCCCCCGGATGATCTCCAGCAGCTCCCGCGAGGTGAGCCCCCCGGCCTCCGGCGTCCCGGTCCCGGGCGCATGCGCGGGGTCGAGGACGTCGATGTCCACGGAGATGTAGAGCGGCCGGTCCCCGATCCGCTGCCGCAGCTGGTCGGTGATCTCGTCGACCCCGCGCCGCATCACGTCGGCGCTGGTCACGATCCCGAAGCCGAGCTTCTCGTCGTCGTCGAGGTCCTGCTTGCCGTAGAGCGGGCCGCGCGTGCCGACGTGGGAGAGGGCGGAGGTGTCGAGGATGCCCTCCTCGACGGCCCGCCGGAACGGCGTCCCGTGTGTGTACTCGGCCCCGAAGTAGGTGTCCCAGGTGTCGAGGTGGGCGTCGAAGTGGAGCAGGGCCACGGGCCCGTGCACCTTGGCGACCGAGCGGAGCAGCGGCAGGGCGATGGTGTGGTCGCCGCCCAGCGTCATGAGGCGGGCGCCGGTGGCCAGCAGGTCGTCGGCGGCGGCCTCGACGGTCTCGACGGCCTCCTCGATGTGGAAGGGGTTGGCCGCGATGTCACCGGCGTCGGCGACCTGGGCGAGGGCGAACGGGGAGGCGTCCTGCGCCGGGTTATAGGGCCGCAGCAGCCGGGACGCCTCGCGGATGGCGTTGCCGCCGAAGCGGGCGCCGGGCCGGTAGGAGACACCGGTGTCGAAGGGGACGCCGACCACGGCGATGTCGGCGGAGCCGACCTCGTCCAGCCGCGGCAGCCGCGCGAAGGTGGCGGGCCCGGCGAAGCGCGGGACGCGCGAGGAGTCGACGGGGCCGCGCGGCTCGGGACGGGACGTGGAGGCGGATGCGGTCATGGGTGCGGGTGTCCTTCCGTGGGCCCCGGTCGGGGGCGGGTGCGGGTGCGGGTGCGGGTCGCCCGGGTACGGGCGGTCGGCGCGGCGGCGCGGGGTCAGCGTCCGTCGCCGGTTCCAGGATGCGCCCCGGCGTGCGCGGCGGGGACAGCGTCGGCTCCCTCGGCCGCCGGGGCGTACGCGCTCTCGGGCGCGCCCCGCCCGGCAAGACGTTCGCGCCAGGTGGCGAGGACGGCCGGGTCGGTGGGCGGAGTGAGGAGGGAGACGACCACGTACGCGGCGAGGGAGGCGAGCAGGCCGTAGTAGATGGGCTGGTCGGCGAGGATGCCGTAGTGCCACATCAGGGCGGAGACGGTGAGGCCGCCGACGGCGACGGAGGTGAGCGCGCCCTGCACGGTGCCGCGCTTCCACAGCAGGCCGCCGAGGATCGGGATGAGCAGCCCGCCGACGAGGAGGTTGTAGGCGACGGTGAGCGCCTGGACCACGTCGTTGAGGGCGATGGCGATGACGACCACGGCGGCGCCCATGATCAGGATGAAGAGGCGGTTGCCGCGCACCTCGTCGTGGGCGCCCGCGTCGGGCGCGGGCTGCCCGCCCCGGGCGGCGGCGCGCAGCCGGGACCAGATGTCGTTGTTGGCGACGGTGGCGCAGGCGATGAGGGCGCCGGAGGAGGTCGACATCACGGCGGCGAGCGCGGCGGCCAGCACCAGGCCCCGGACGCCGACGGGCAGTTCGTGGGTGACGATGGTGGCGAAGGCGTCGTCGGCGCTGGCGAGGTTGGGGTAGATGACCTTGGCGGCGGTGCCGATGACGGCGCCGGCTACCGCGTAGACCAGGCAGTACGTACCGGCGACGGTGCCGCCCCAGCGGGCCGTGCGGTCGTCGCGGGCGGTGAAGACCCGCTGCCAGATGTCCTGCCCGATGAGCATGCCGAAGGTGTAGATCAGCACGTACGTGAAGATCGTCTCGCCGCCGATGCCGAGCGGCTCGAAGTAGGTGGTGGGCAGCTCGTCCCGGAGCGCCCCGAAGCCGCCGGCCTTGACGACGGCGATGGGCAGCAGCAGGAGCAGCACCCCGATCGTCTTGACGACGAACTGCACCATGTCGGTGAGGGTGATCGACCACATCCCGCCGAGCGTCGAGTACGCGACGACGATGCCGCCGCCCAGCACGATGGCGAGGGTGCGGGGCACGTCGAGGAGGACGTCGAAGATGGTGGCGTAGGCGATGGTCGAGGTGACGGCGAGCATCAGCGTGTACGCCCACATCACCAGCCCCGTGATGAGCCCGGCCCGGCCGCCGTACCGCAGGTCGAGCATCTCGGAGACGGTGTACACCTTCAGCCGGGAGATGCGCGCGGAGAAGAAGAGGGAGAGGGCGAGCAGGCCGAAGCCGATGGTGAGGACCATCCAGGCGCCGGAGAGGCCGTGCTTGTAGCCCAGGCCGACGCCGCCGATGGTGGAGGCGCCGCCGAGGACGATGGCGGCCATGGTGCCGGAGTAGAGGAACGGGCCGAGGCGCCGCCCGGCGACCAGGAAGTCGCTCTTGGAGCGGGCCCGGCGCATCCCCCACCAGCCCATGGCGAGCATGCCGGCCAGGTAGAGAAAGATGACCGCGTAGTCGACTGCCACGGGGGGCTCCGTTCGTCCGGATGCGGAGGAGGGGGAGGAAGGGAAGAGGGGGCGGGCGTGGCTCGACCCTAGGTGGCCCCCGGGCCCGGCTGAAGTGTAGGTTTCATCCCTCTTCGGCCCTCTCGCTGGATGGATCGTCCACCCATGAGCACCACCCCTCCGCCCGGCTCCTCGGCCGCCTCCCCGGCCGGTCCCGCGTCCGCCGTCCTCCCGCCGACCCCGCCGGTCCGCCTCTCCGCACTGCTCGGCCGCGCCGATCTCGGCCTCGGGCTGCGACAGGTGGGCGGGCCGCCGGTGGACGAGGGGGACGGGGAGCGGCTGGTGCAGTGGGTGCACACCTCGGAGATGGAGGACCCGTACCCGTACCTGCTCGGCGGCGAGCTGCTGCTCAGCGCGGGGCTGCACCTGCCGGAGGCGGCGGGGGCGGGCGCCTACCTCGACGCGTACGTGGGCCGGATCGTGGCGGCGGGCGGTGCGGCGCTCGGCTTCGGGGTGGCGCCGGTGCACGAGGCGGTGCCGCGCGGCCTGGTCGCCGCCTGTGACCGCTGGGGGCTGCCGCTGATCGAGGTGCCGTCGGCGACCCCGTTCAGCGCGGTGGCGCGCGCGGTGTGGCGGCTGATGGCCGAGTCCCGGCACGCGGGGCTGCGCCGCGCCGCCGAGGCCCAGCGCGGCCTGGCCACGGCGGCCGCCGGACCCGATCCGGTCCGCGCCGTGCTGACCCGCCTCGCCGCGCTCCTCGACGGGTACGCGGTGCTGCTCGGCCCCACCGGCGAGATCCTCGTCCCCGGCGGCCGGGGCGCCCCGCCGGAGCCGGCCCGTGCCCTGCTCGGCGGCCTCGCCACCAAGATCCGCCCGGGCCCTGCCACCCGTCCCGCCCCTGCCTCGGCCACGGAGACGGCGGGCCGCGACCGCATCGCGGTGTACGCGCTGACCGGCACCGGCGGCCACGCCCTGGGCACGGTCTGCCCGGCGGGCACCGAGGGCGAACAGGCCCTCGCCCAGATCGCCGTCGTCCTCCTCTCCCTCCTCACCGCCGACCAGCCCGGCGCCTCCTGGGCGGGCCGCACCTCGGCGCTGGTGGCGCTCCTGCTCGGCGACGCGCCCGCCACGGTCGCCGCCTCCCTCTCCACCGGCCCGTGGACGGTGGTCCGCGCCCGCCGCTCCCCGCACGGCGGCCCGGTCGACGCCCTGGCCGCCTCCGGACTCGGCACGGCCCTGGGCTCCCCCCTGGTCGGCACGGGACCCGACGCCGACACGGTCCGCGTCCTGCTCCCCGCCGGCACCGAGCCCACCCCGCAACGCGGCTGGACCCTGGGCGCCGCCACCGCCGCCGGAGACCCGCCGGACCTCCCCGCCGCCGACGCCCGCGCGGCCCGCGCCCTGGCCCGCGCCCGCGCCACCCACCGCCCCCTGGTCCGCGACCGGGCGGACGCCGCCCAGGGCCTTGCCGCACTGGTCGACCCGGCCGACGCCGAGGCGTACGCCCGCGAACTGTTGGCCCCGCTCGACGGCGCCCCGGAACTCGCCGAAACCCTCCGCGTCTGGCTCTCCCTCCACGGCAGCTGGGACCGGACCGCCACCGCCCTGACCGTCCACCGCAACACCGTCCGCGGCCGCATCGCCCGCTGCGCCCGCCTCCTCGCCACCGACCTGGACGACGCGGACGTCCGGATGGAGCTGTGGTTCGCGCTGGGGCGGGGTGGGGAGTGAGGGGTGCCGGTGTACGGCGTCCTCGATGCGGAATTCGCCCGACCGGCACGAAAGGCGCAGCCAACCCTCACGAGCCGCCCCAGGCGGCGGGGTCGCCGGGCACAATGGTCTCCATGTCGATACCCAGTCGCGCCACCCTCGTCGAGCATCTCGTCCGCGCCCGGATCGCCGGTGCCGTCGCCACGCCCCGCGACAACAACCTCGACCACTACCGCAGGCTCGCCAACGGTGACCGCCACTACTGGCTGGGACTGGAGCTGGGCGACCGCTGGGCCGACGAGCAGGACGTGCTGGCCGTGATGGCCGAGCGGTGCGGCGTCAGCGACGACCCGGAGCACCGGCACGGCCAGGACACCATCGACCCGGAGCTGACCGTCGACGGCCTGGAGCGCATGGCGGCCCGGCTCCGCAAGGCGGCCGAGAGCAAGGAGCGGGTCCTGTTCGCCACCGGCCACCCCGGCGGCCTCCTCGACGTCCACCGCGCGACCGCCGCCGCCCTGCGCGCCGCCGGCTGCGACATCGTCGTCATCCCCGGCGGGCTGCGGACCTCCGAGGGCATGGTCTTCCAGTTCGCCGACGTGGCGATGCTGGAGCGCGGCGCCACCCTCTGGCACACCCACTCCCCCGAGCCGATGACCGTCATCCTCGACGGCCTGGAGCGCGAGGGCAGCCCGCTGCCCGACCTGGTCGTCGCCGACCACGGCTGGGCGGGCTGCGCGGCCCAGCGCGGCCTCGACTCGCTCGGCTACGCCGACTGCAACGACCCGGCCCTCTTCATCGGCGAGGCCGAGGGCACCATGCAGGTCACCGTCCCCCTGGACGACCACGTCCTCGACCCGCGCTTCTACGACCCGATGACGGCGTACCTGCTGAACGCGGCGGGACTGACGCCGTAGGGCCTTCCCCAGGACGTGCCGAGGTCCGCGGACGCTGCGAAACTGGGACGAAACGCCCCATAGTCCCGTTTCCGTCCCGCATCTGCGCGGGGAGGCCCCTCCCATGAGCCAACGCGGCACCGCACGGCCCGACCTCGACTACGAGCACCTGGCACCCACCGCCGACTACGTGAACCGGGTGGTGCAGGTCGGCGGCAAGTACACCCTGGACGAGCCCTTCGAGGCCGGCTGGGGCAACGTCGTCCTCGACGTCACCCCGCGCGGCCTGGCCACCCGGACCTTCCGCCGCCCCGACCTCTCCTTCCAGGTCCACTACGGGCTGCTCGACGGCGACGTACGGATCGAGTCCGACCGGGGCACGCGCGCCCTCGCCCTGCGCCACGACTCGGTCGCCTCCTTCTACACCGCGTTCTGCGACGCCGCCCGCGACCTGGGCGTCGACCCGCCCGACTCCCCGCTGATCTGCGAGATCCCCGGCTCCCCCTCCACCTTCGAGGAGGACCGCGCCCCCCGCACCTGGGACCCCGACGCGGCCCGCCTGATGTGCACCGCCTGGAACCTCGCCACCGCCGGCCTGGAGGCGTGGCAGGCCCCGTACCTCGGCCACCGCCCCCGCGTCGGCGTGATGTGGGGCGGCTTCGACCTCTCCGCCACCCGCTGGCGCCCCCAGCGCACCACCCCCACCCCCGGCCGCCCCGCCTTCCAGCAGAACGCCGAACTCCACGCCTACGTCTCCGTCGGCTTCTCCTTCGGCACCCCCGACGCCCCGCACCCCGGCATGTACGCCTACATCTGGCCCCAGCCCGACGGCCTCGACTCCCGCGACTGGACCGTCCCCGGCGCCACCTGGCACCCCGACGCGGGCCTGATCCAACTCCCCTGGCCCGCCCTCCTCCAGACCCCGGACCCGGTCCAGTCCATCGTCGACTTCGGCGACGCGGTCTACGCAGCCGCCGTCGACCTCTCCGGCTGGCCCGCCGACTGGGTCTGCCCGCGCGTGGACGGCTGGTACATGAGCCGGACACCGGCGGAGCAGGTGCAGCAACTGGAACGGGAACGCCACGAGGGCGGCTGACCCCTCACCAACAGGGCTTCACGGCCACCTCGGCCCACACCGCCTTGCCGAACGGAATGTCGCTCACGCCCCACCTCTCCGGACACAGGGCGTCGAGGAGCAACAGCCCACGGCCACGCTCCCGTTCATCCGACGGACACCTGCGCCTGGGATGACGACGCACCGGGTCGTGCACCTCCACGCGCGTACGGTCTCCATCCGCGTCCAGCACCATCCGGAGAGAGTCTCCGGGCTCGGTGCCGTAGCGGATGGCATCGGTGACCAGTTCACAGGTGACGAGCGCGACGGTTTCGACATGCTCCTCACTAGCGATCCCCAGCCCGCCCGCTCAGCCCGGCTGTTCGTACGTCAGTACTCGGCGTACCACCTTGCGGGGGCGATATGCCTGAAGAGCCTCGGAGGGGGCGTTCGCGCTGTCGAAACTCTCCCGGCTGGAGAACGCCAGGAACGCGGCCAAGCCTGCCGACATCGACAGACTTCTCGACCTCTACGCCAAGCTCGGCCGCGATGTGGACGACGAGTTGCGGGCCGCCCTCCTCGACCTCACCAAGGCCGGTTCTCAGCGCGGCTGGTGGCACTCGTACCGAGGCGTCGTCGGTCTGCATGTGGCAGATGGGGACCATTCCGGGACTGCTCCAGACCGGTGACTACGCGCGCGAGTTCATTCGCACCACAGCGATGTCGGACGGCGTCCAGGCGAAGGTCGACGCCTTGGTCGAGGTGCGCCTCGCCCGCCAGGCCGTCCTCCCCAGGGAGCGTCCGGTGGATCTCTGGGCGACCCTCGCTGAGGCGGCTCTCCGCGTACGCGTCAAGGACCAGGGCGTCATGCGCGAGCAGCTCTCGCACCACCCCACGGCCCGCCCCTCACCGGAGGGGCGGGCCGTGTCGCGCCGGGCCGGCCTCACCCCTCCCCCTCGTCCCCCCAAGGATCAAGCCCCTCCCGCCGCCGCTGCCCCGCCCCCGGCGTCGGGTCCAGGTACACCCGCCTGATCTGCGGGAACTCTCGCGGAGTCGGCGCTCGGCGCGTTCGCAGGCCCACTCGATCTCGGCTGCCGTGGCCGTGTCGCGGAAGTCGATCTTGGCGGCGGCGAGGGCCTCGTCGGGGCCCTGCATGAGGGTGGTCAGTTCCAGGACGGAGTGGACCTGGTCGACGGCGAGGAGTTCGGCGTGGATGGCCTCGCGGACGGGGGCGGGGAGGGGGCGGCCGAGGAGGAGTTCGACGTTGGAGCGGCCCAGGACCCAGGCGACGTAGACGAGGAGGAGGCCGATGAGGAGGGAGGCGACGCCGTCGAAGACCGGGGAGCGGGTGAGGTGGGCGCCGGTGAGGCCGCCGGCCGCGAGGACCAGGCCGACCAGGGCGGCGGAGTCCTCCATGACGACGGCCTTGACGGTGGTGTCGGGGGTGTGGCGGAGGTAGTGGCGCAGCGGGGTGCGGGCCCGGCGGGCCTCGCCGCGCATCTGGCGGATGCCGGTGCGCAGGCTGAACCCCTCCAGGAGGAAGGCGATGCCGAGGACGGCGTACGACAGGGTGGGGTTGCCCAGTTCCTCGCCGACGGCCAGGGTGTGGACGCCGTCGTAGACGGCGAAGACGGCGCCGCCGACGAAGGTGGCGACCGAGGCGAGCAGAGCCCAGACGTAGCGGGCGGCGGCGTAGCCGAGGGGGTGGGCCTCGTCGGCGGGGTGGGCGCTGCGGCGCAGGGCGGTGAGCAGGAGCAGTTCGGTGACGGTGTCGGCGACCGAGTGGGCCGCCTCGGAGAGCATGGCGCTGGAGCCGCTGATGATGCCCGCGACGGCCTTGGCGACGGCGATGCCGAGGTTGGCTCCGGCGGCGACGAGGACGGTGAAGGTCGACTCGCCCCGGTCGGCGCCCGGGCCGCCGCCGGGGGTTCCGGTGCCGGGGCCGGTGGGCATGGAGTCGCCGTGGTCGTCCGGTTCCGCTGAGGCTGCACCCATGGGCGGGGATTATGCCCGGTGGGGGCGGGTGCGCCCGGTATGCCTCGCGGGGTCAGCGCGGGACGCGCATGACGCCTTCCTGGATGACCGTCACGGCGAGCTTGCCGTCCCGCGTGTAGATGCGGCCCTGGCCCAGTCCCCGGCCGCCGGAGGCCGACGGGGAGTGCTGGTCGTAGAGGAGCCAGTCGTCGGCGCGGAGCGGGCGGTGGAACCACATGGCGTGGTCGAGGCTGGCGCCGGTGATGTCGCCGGTGGTCCAGCCGCCCCGGCCGTGGGCGAGCAGGACCGAGTCGAGCAACGTCATGTCCGAGACGTAGGTTGTCAGGCAGACGTGGGTGAGCGGGTCGACGTCGCCGAGCTTGCCGTTGGTGCGGAACCAGACCTGGGAGCGGGGTTCGCGCGGGGTGCCGCGGGTGGCGTACGGGGGCTCGTGGACGTAGCGCAGGTCGACGGCGGCGCGGGCCTCCAGGAGGCGGCCGGCGACGCCCTCGTCGGTGAAGGCGGCGGCGTAGCGCGGGACCATCTCCTCGCCGGTGGCGAGGGTCTCCGGGTCCGGCGCGGGCGGCATCGGCTCCTGGTGGTCCAGGCCCTCCTCCCAGGTCTGGAAGGAGGCGGAGAGGTGGAAGATCGGCTGGCCGTGCTGGACGGCGACGACCCGCCGGGTGGTGAAGGAGCGGCCGTCGCGGATGCGGTCGACGGTGTAGACGATCGGCGCGCCCGGGTCCCCGGGGCGCAGGAAGTACGCGTGCAGGGAGTGGGTGTGCCGGTCGTCCGGGACGGTCCGCCCGGCCGCCACCAGCGCCTGGGCGGCGACCTGGCCGCCGAAGACGCGGGGGATGACGGCCGAGCGGGACTGCCCGCGGAAGATGTCCTGCTCGATCTGTTCCAGGTCGAGCAGGACCAGCAGTCCGGCCAGTGCGTCGTTCACGTGAGGGTGGCTCCGCTTCCGGTCAGGGCTGGACGGACTGCTGGGGTGCTGCCGGTCAGGTCTCAGAGACCCATGTTCTTCGCGATGATCATCTTCATGACCTCGCTGGTGCCGCCGTAGATGCGGTTGACGCGGTTGTCCGCGTACAGGCGGGCGATCGGGTACTCGTTCATGTAGCCGTAGCCGCCGTGCAGCTGGAGGCAGCGGTCGATGACGCGGGAGGCGACCTCGGTGCAGAAGAGCTTGGCGGAGGCGGCCTCGGCGGCGCTCAGCTCACCGGCGTCGTGGGCCTCCAGGGCGCGGTCGCAGACGGCCTCGGCGGCGTCGACCTCGGCCTGGCAGGCGGCCAGCTCGAACTTGGTGTTCTGGAAGGAGGCGACCGTCTTGCCGAAGACCGTGCGGTCCTGGACGTACTCCTTGGCGAACCGGATCGCGGCGGCGGCCTGGGCGTAGGCGCCGACGGCGATGCCCAGGCGCTCCTGGGGGAGGTTCTGGCCGAGGTAGGCGAAGCCCGTGTTCTCCTCGCCGAGCAGGTCCTCGACGGGGACCTTGACGTCGGTGAAGGAGAGTTCGGCGGTGTCGGAGGTGCGCAGGCCGAGCTTGTCGAGCTTGCGGCCGACGGCGTACCCCTCGGACTTGGTGTCGACCACGAAGAGGGAGATGCCGAAGCGGCGGTCCTCGGGGGTGGGCGCGGCGGTGCGGGCGCAGACGATGACGCGGTCGGCGTGGACGCCGCCGGTGATGAAGGTCTTGGCGCCGTTGAGCACGTAGTGGGTGCCGTCGGCCGAGAGCTTGGCGGTGGTCTTCATGCCGGCCAGGTCGGAGCCGGTGCCGGGCTCGGTCATGGCGATGGCGTACATGGTGGTGCCGGTGACGAAGTCGGGCAGCCACCGCTTCTTCTGGTCCTCGGTGGCGTACGCCTTGAGGTAGGGCAGGCAGAGCGCGACGTGGACGCCGGAGCCGCCGAAGGAGACGCCGGCGCGGGCGCACTCCTCGGAGATGATCGCCTGGTACTTGAAGGACTCCTCGCCGGCGCCGCCGAACTCCTCGGGCACCTCGATGCCGAAGATCCCCAGCTCACCCAGCTTGTAGTAGAACTCGCGCGGCGCCTGGCCGGCGGCCAGCCACTCGTCGTAGACCGGGACGACCTCGGCCTCGATGAAGGACCGGAGGGTGTCGCGGAACGCCTCGTGGTCCTCGTTGTACACCGTACGACGCATGGTGATGCTCCTAGATCGGCTCGGGACCGGCCGCCGGGCGGTCGGCCCACTCTCGTCCGGGCCGCGTCTCCGGTCCGGCCATGGGTGCGCAAGCACGCTTCGCCAACCAGCACAGACCACCCGGCTAAGCGCTTGCTCAGACGCAAGTTACCCGGCGGTTCCGGTGGCTGTCCAGGGCATGCGACGGCCGTCACGCGGCACCGGGAGCGCGGACACCGCGCGGTACGCGTCACTCCGGTGGAGCCATGCCCCGCCGGCCCCCTCAGCCCCGCGCGGGCGCCCCGGCGCCGGCCGCGAAGGCGCCGCGGGCGAGGCGGTGCAGCAGCTCGGACATGCCCGCCCGGCCCGGCAGGGCGCCCGGGCGGCCGAGGTGCGGAGTGGAGTTGAGCAGGCCGAACACCGCATGGACGGTCGCGCGGGCGGCGGGCTCGTCGAACTCCGGGTAGAGACGGCGGACGGCCTCGACCCACAACTCGACGTACTGGCGCTGGAGGCGGCGGACCCGCTTGCGGTCGGCGTCGCGCAGGCGGTCCAGCTCGCGGTCGTGGAGGGTGATCAGGGGGCGGTCGTCGAGGGCGAAGTCGATGTGGCCCGCGATGAGCGAGTCGAGGACGGCCTCGGGAGCCACCCCGGCGGCCCCCTCGGTGCGCCGCCTGCCGCCCTCCAGGAGCTGTTCGGAGATGCCGACGAGCAGTTCGGCGAGCATCGCGTCCTTGCCCGCGAAGTGGCGGTAGAGGCCGGGCCCGCTGATGCCGACGGCGGCCCCTATCTCGTCCACGCCGACCCCGTGGAAGCCCCGCTCGGCGAAGAGGCGGGCGGCCTCCTTGAGGATCTGCTCGCGGCGGGTGGGGGTGGCGGTGGGAGTCATGGAACTCATTCTAGACAGGGTCGTTAGCGGTCGTTAACCTGTCCGCAACGCGTTAACGGTCATTAACGCCGGAGCGGTCGCCCCACCGGAGGCCGCGCCGGTCACGGCAAGGGAGCCACAGGCCATGCGAGAGGCACCAGTGCTGGGGAGCGCCGCCGATCCGGCGTCCGACACCTGGCGGACCAACGAAGAGGCGCACACCAAGCTCGCCGCGCGGCTGCGCGAGAAGCTGGCCGAGGCCCGCCTCGGCGGCGGCGAACGCTCCCGGGCCCGCCACGTGGCCCGCGGCAAGCTCCTCCCCCGCGACCGGGTCGACGCCCTGCTCGATCCGGGCTCGCCCTTCCTGGAGCTGGCCCCGCTGGCCGCCGACGGGATGTACGGCGGGGGCGCCCCGGCCGCCGGGGTGATCGCCGGGATCGGGCGGGTCTCGGGCCGGCTCTGCGTGATCGTGGCCAACGACGCCACGGTCAAGGGCGGCACGTACTACCCGATGACGGTCAAGAAGCACCTGCGCGCCCAGGAGGTGGCGCTGGAGAACCGGCTCCCCTGCCTCTACCTGGTCGACTCCGGCGGCGCCTTCCTGCCGATGCAGGACGAGGTCTTCCCCGACCGGGACCACTTCGGCCGCATCTTCTACAACCAGGCGCGGCTGTCGGGCTCCGGCATCGCCCAGATCGCCGCCGTCCTCGGCTCCTGCACCGCCGGCGGCGCCTACGTCCCGGCGATGAGCGACGAGGCCGTCATCGTGCGCAACCAGGGCACGATCTTCCTCGGCGGGCCGCCGCTGGTGAAGGCCGCCACCGGTGAGGTCGTCACCGCGGAGGAGCTGGGCGGCGGCGAGGTCCACTCGCGCACCTCCGGCGTCACCGACCACCTCGCCGAGGACGACGCCCACGCCCTGCGCATCGTCCGCTCCATCGTCGCCACCCTGCCGCCCTCTCCCGAGCCCAGCTGGGAACTGCTCCCCGTCGAGGAACCGGCCCTGGACCCGGCGGGCCTGTACGGCGCCGTCCCGGCCGACTCGCGCACCCCGTACGACGTGCGCGAGGTCATCGGGCGCGTCGTCGACGGCTCGCGCTTCGCGGAGTTCAAGCAGGAGTACGGGCAGACGCTGGTCACCGGGTTCGCGCGTATCCACGGCCATCCGGTCGGCATCGTCGCCAACAACGGCATCCTCTTCTCGGAGTCCGCCCAGAAGGGCGCCCACTTCATCGAGCTGTGCGACCAGCGCGGCATTCCGCTGCTCTTCCTCCAGAACATCTCCGGCTTCATGGTCGGCCGGGACTACGAGGCGGGCGGCATCGCCAAGCACGGCGCCAAGATGGTCACCGCCGTCGCCTGCGCCCGCGTCCCCAAGCTCACCGTCGTCATCGGCGGCTCGTACGGCGCGGGCAACTACTCGATGTGCGGCCGGGCCTACAGCCCCCGCTTCCTGTGGATGTGGCCCAACGCCAAGATCTCCGTGATGGGCGGCGAGCAGGCCGCCTCGGTGCTGGCCACCGTCAAGCGGGACCAGCTGGAGGCACGCGGCGAGGAGTGGCCCGCCGAGGCCGAGGAGGAGTTCAAGGCGCCGGTCCGGGCCCAGTACGAGACGCAGGGCGACGCCTACTACGCCACCGCCCGCCTCTGGGACGACGGCGTCATCGACCCGCTGGAGACCCGCCGCGTCGTCGGCCTGGCCCTGACCGCCTGCGCCCAGGCGCCGGTCCCCGCGCGCGACTCCGAGGCCCAGGGCTTCGGCGTCTTCCGGATGTGAGCGGCATGGCCACCGACCAGGCACCACGCAGCGCCCCCGCCGCACCAGGAGGAGCCAGAACCATGTTCGACACGGTGCTCGTCGCCAACCGGGGCGAGATCGCGGTCCGCGTCATCCGCACCCTGCGCGAGCTGGGCGTGCGCTCGGTCGCGGTGTACAGCGACGCCGACGCCGACGCCCGGCACGTCCGCGAGGCCGACACGGCCGTACGGATCGGCCCGGCGGCCGCCGCCGAGAGCTATCTGCACATCCCCCGCCTGCTGGAGGCGGCCCGCCGCACCGGCGCCCAGGCGGTCCACCCCGGGTACGGCTTCCTCGCCGAGAACGCCGCCTTCGCGCGGGCCTGCGCCGAGGAGGGGCTGGTCTTCATCGGGCCGCCCGCCGACGCCATCGCGCTGATGGGCGACAAGATCCGCGCCAAGGAGACGGTGCGCGCGGCCGGGGTCCCCGTCGTCCCCGGCTCCTCGGGCAGCGGCCTGACCGACGCCGAGCTGGCCGCCGCCGCCCGCGAGATCGGCATGCCCGTCCTGCTGAAGCCGTCCGCGGGCGGCGGCGGCAAGGGCATGCGGCTGGTTCGCGAGGAGGCGGCGCTCGCCGAGGAGATCGCCGCCGCCCGGCGCGAGGCCCGCTCCTCCTTCGGCGACGACACCCTGCTGGTGGAGCGGTGGATCGACCGGCCCCGGCACATCGAGATCCAGGTACTGGCCGACGGTCACGGCAACGTAGTCCACCTCGGGGAGCGCGAGTGCTCGCTCCAGCGCCGCCACCAGAAGATCGTCGAGGAGGCGCCGAGCGTCCTGCTGGACGAGGCGACCCGGGCCGCGATGGGCGAGGCCGCCGTCCAGGCCGCCCGCTCCTGCGGCTACACCGGCGCCGGGACGGTCGAGTTCATCGTCCCCGGCGACGACCCGGCCGGGTACTGCTTCATGGAGATGAACACCCGCCTCCAGGTCGAACACCCCGTCACCGAGCTGGTCACCGGCGTCGACCTCGTCGAGTGGCAGCTGCGGGTGGCCGCCGGCGAACCGCTCCCCTTCGCCCAGGAGTCCATCACCCTCACCGGCCACGCCGTCGAGGCCCGCCTCTGCGCCGAGGACCCCGCCCGCGGCTTCCTCCCCTCCGGCGGCACCGTCCTCGCCCTCACCGAGCCCACCGGGCCGGGCGTCCGCACCGACTCGGGCCTGAGCGAGGGGACCGAGGTCACCAGCGTCTACGACCCGATGCTCGCCAAGGTCATCGCCTACGGCACCGACCGCCCCACCGCCCTGCGCCGCCTGCGCGCCGCCCTCGCCGGCACCGTCACCCTGGGCGTCCCCACCAACGCCGGGTTCCTGCGCCGCCTCCTCGCCCACCCCGACGTGGTCGCGGGCGCCCTCGACACCGGCCTCGTCGCCCGCGAGGCCGACGCCCTCGCCGACCCGGGCGTCCCGCCGGAGGTCTACGAGGCGGCGGCCGCCGTCCGCCTGGCCGAGCTGGCCCCCGTCCCCGACGCCCGGGGCTGGAGCGACCCGTTCGCCGCCGCCGACGGCTGGCGCCTGGCGGGCCCGCCCGCACCGGTCGTCCACCATCTGCGCGTCCCCGGCCAGGAGACCGTGGCGTACACCGCCGAGGCCCCCGACAGCCACCGGGTCACCGACGGCACCGTCGCCGTCACCCTCGACGGCGTACGGCACTCCTTCCGCCGGGCCGGGCAGTGGCTGGCCCGTGAGGGGGACGCCTGGCAGGTCACCGACGTCGACCCGGTCGCGGAGGCACTGGCCGGGGCCGACCGGGCGGCCGGGGCGAAGGCGCTGACGGCGCCGATGCCGGGCACGGTGACGCTGGTCAAGGTCGCCGTCGGCGAGGAGGTCGAGGAGGGGCAGGGCCTGCTGGTGGTCGAGGCGATGAAGATGGAGCACCTCATCTGCGCCCCGCACGCCGGCACCGTCACCGAACTCGACGTCTCCCCCGGCACCACGGTCGCCATGGACCAGGTCCTCGCCGTCGTCACCCCGCCGGAGGCCCCCGAGGTTCCCTCCGGGGACGCCCCCGCCGAGACCGCCGTCGTACGGCAGGCTCCCGCCACCCCCGCCGAGGAGGCCCAGGCATGACGGAATCACCCACTCCCGCCACCGGGCCCGGCACCCCGGGCCTGCCCATGGTGGTCCGCGCCGACGGGTTGCCCTCCCGGGTCCGCATCCACGAGGTCGGTCCGCGCGACGGCCTCCAGAACGAGAAGACGGTCGTCCCCACCGACGTCAAGGCCGAGTTCGTACGGCGCCTCGCGGCGGCCGGGCTCACCACCGTGGAGGCGACCAGCTTCGTCCGCCCCGAGTGGGTGCCCCAGCTCGCCGACGCCGAACAGCTCTTCCCGATGCTGGACGAGGTGCGCGAGGCCGGCACCGACCTGCCCGTGCTGGTCCCCAACGCCCGGGGCCTGGACCGGGCGCTGGCCCTCGGTGCCCGGCACGTCGCGGTCTTCGCCTCCGCCACCGAGACCTTCGCCCGCCGCAACCTCAACCGGACCGTCACCGAGTCCCTCGCCATGTTCGAGCCGGTCGTCACCCGCGCCAAGGCCGAGGGCCTGCGGGTCCGCGGCTACCTCTCGATGTGCTTCGGCGACCCGTGGGAGGGCCCGGTCCCCGAGGCCCAGGTGGTCCAGGTCGCCGCAGCCCTGCACGCCATGGGGTGCGACGAACTCTCCCTCGGCGACACCATCGGCGTCGCCACCCCCGGCCAGGTCGGCTCCCTGCTGCGCGCCCTGCACGCGGCGGGGGTCGATCCCGGCGCCCTGGCCGTCCACTTCCACGACACCTACGGCCAGGCCCTCTCCAACACCCTCGCCGCCCTCCAGCACGGCGTCACCGTCGTCGACGCCTCCGCCGGGGGCCTCGGCGGCTGCCCGTACGCCCAGAGCGCCACCGGGAACCTCGCCACCGAGGACCTGGTCTGGATGCTGCACGGCCTCGGCATCGACACCGGCACCGACCTCGGCGCGCTCGTCGCCACCAGCGACTGGCTCGCCGCCCGGCTGGGCCGCCCCAGCCCCTCCCGCACCGTCCGCGCCCTCTCCCACCAGGAGTAGCGCGCTCCCCCGCTCAGCCGCCGTACCCCGTCGCCGCAGCTCACTAGGAGTCGTACCCGATGTCCCTGGACCACCGGCTCTCCGCCGAACACGAGGAACTCCGCCGTACCGTCGAGGCGTTCGCCCACGATGTCATCGCCCCCAAGATCGGCGACCTCTACGAGCGCCACGAGTTCCCCTACGAGATCGTCCGCGAGATGGGCCGCATGGGCCTGTTCGGCCTGCCCTTCCCCGAGGAGTACGGCGGCATGGGCGGCGACTACCTCGCCCTCGGCATCGCCCTGGAGGAACTGGCCCGCGTCGACTCCTCCGTCGCCATCACCCTGGAGGCGGGCGTCTCGCTGGGCGCCATGCCGATCCACCTCTTCGGCACCGAGGAGCAGAAGCGCGCATGGCTGCCGCGCCTGTGCTCCGGCGAGATCCTCGGCGCCTTCGGCCTCACCGAGCCCGGCGCGGGCTCCGACGCCGGGGGCACCCGCACCACCGCCCGCCTGGACGAGGCGACGAACGAGTGGGTCATCAACGGCGGCAAGTGCTTCATCACCAACTCCGGCACCGACATCACCGGCCTGGTCACCGTCACCGCCGTCACCGGCCGCAAGCCCGACGGCTCCCCGCTGATCTCCGCGATCATCGTCCCCTCGGGCACCCCCGGCTTCACCGTGGCCGCCCCGTACTCCAAGGTCGGCTGGAACGCCTCCGACACCCGCGAACTCTCCTTCGACGAGGTCCGCGTCCCCGCCGCCAACCTCCTCGGCGAAGAGGGCCGCGGCTACGCCCAGTTCCTCCGCATCCTCGACGAGGGCCGCATCGCCATCGCCGCCCTCGGCACCGGCCTCGCCCAGGGCTGCGTCGACGAGTCGGTCAAGTACGCCGCCGAACGCCACGCCTTCGGCAAGCCCATCGGCGCCAACCAGGCCATCCAGTTCAAGATCGCCGACATGGACACCCGCGCCTACACGGCCCGCCTCGCCTGGCGCGACGCCGCCAGCCGCCTGGTCGCCGGCGAACCCTTCAAGAAGCAGGCCGCCGCCGCCAAGCTCTACTCCTCCACCGTCGCCGTCGACAACGCCCGCGACGCCACCCAGATCCACGGCGGCTACGGCTTCATGAACGAGTACCCGGTCGCCCGTATGTGGCGCGACTCCAAGATCCTGGAGATCGGCGAGGGCACGAGCGAGGTCCAGCGGATGCTGATCGCGCGGGAGTTGGGGGTGGGTGGGGGGCGGGGGTGAGCCCGCTGCCTCTACAGGAAGGGGAAGACCCGGTAGAAGAAGGTCCGCACGGCACCGCCCGGGGTGAGGTTGCGGGTGTTGACCCCGCACAGCAGGACCGCCAGCGCCACGTCCGTGGCGTCGGCGGGCCCCCGCACGCTCACGGTCGCGCTCTTCCCCTCGCCCCGGCGCGGCCGGTGGGTCACTATCTCCACGCCCTCCCGTGCCAGCGCGCGGTGCCGGTGCCGGCGGCTGGTCGCGTAGTAGCGGTACGCGCGACCAGCCACCTCGAAGCGCAGGGCACGGCCCTGCCTGCTGAACGCCCACCGGTCGCGCCGCAGCGGGACGCTCTCCCCGGCCACCATGAGCTGCCCGGAGGCCAGAGAGGGCTTACCCCCAAGGGCCACCCGCTGAAGGTCACCAGGGGGACGGACTTCCCGCGGAGCTCCGTGACGAAGTGGGGTCCGACAAGCCGGGCCGGAGTCTCCGTCTCGACGTGCCGGAACTCACCCAGCGAACCCCGGTAGCCGTGCTTCCGGTGCCACCGGGGGCCCGTCTGCTTCCAGCGTTTCAGGGTGTATCTGCTCTCCCGCGACCCCATGCCCCTACCGCCCCTCCTCCGGTGCCCACGGCACCTCGCGCCCCCATTGAACCTCCTCGCCCACGCGGACACACAGCCGCATCACCAGTTCTCGCGGCCCAACCCCCGTGCTGAAGCCGCCACTTGCCGTCGCTACGGCCGAGCGTCCGCCTCACCCGCGCCCGTCCTCAGGAGGTCCGCCGGCCGGCTCACCGCCGCACGTTGCCCCGGGGCGAAGGGTCAGGCCCCCCGCGCCCGCGTCAACGCCTCGGCACCCCGGACCGGCCCGGTGGCGTCGACCAGGGACGCGCCCTCCGCCACCAGGTCCTCCGTGCCGACCGGGACGGCCCAGGCTGCTGCCCGCCGGCGATCCTCACCGGGCGGCAGCCCGGGCCTCCTCTGTCCTCTTTGCCGTACGCGACTTCAGACGCGCCTCAGTTCCTCTTCCGGACGGATGCGGCGCACCCGGTCCTCACGGACGAGGCCGTGCTGTCCTCAGGCGACGACAGGCTCCGCCGCGAACTCCTCCTCGACCGGGAGCAGGTCGGTGATCAGCTGCCACACCTGCTTCGGGTCGACCCGGACCAGTTTCAGCGGGGTCGTGTCGTCCACCTGGCCGGGCAGGATCGGCTCGCCGGGCAGTTCGCGGTGCCAGTAGCCGAGCGGGCCGCAGTCCCAGACGGCGAAACCGCGCACCTGCATGGCCAGCTTGCCCTCGTCGTGGCCCTGCCAGGCGGCCGTCATCCGCCAGCTGGACCGCATCCCCGCGACGAGCTTGGCGAGGGTGGACACCTCAGACTTCCGGGTGAGCCCCGCGCCGCTGCGGGAGGCGGAAACGGCCTCGGGTGCTGTCGTAGGAGGGCAGGGTGTGTCACTTTCGGTCGGACGGGCGGGGCGCGGAATCGGTCCGCTCCTCAGTCGAGCCAGGTGAGAGAGCGGGAGAAGACGGAGCGGATCGCGCCGTTCCGGGTGAGGTTGCGGGTGTCGACGCCGCACATCACCGCCGCCAGGGCCACATCCGTCGGTGTGACTGCTCCGGTAATGGTGAACGTGACCTTCTTGGCCTTGCCGCGTCCGTGGTGCTGGGTACGGATCTCCACCCCGTCGCGGATCAGGGCGTGGTTCTTCGTGCCCCCGCTGGTGGCTTGGTACCGGTAGCTCCTGCCCTCGACTTGCATCTTGACGGCGCGGCCCGCCCTGGTCTGCGCCCACCGGTTCCGCCGCAGCCGGACCCCTGCTCCCCCGAGGGTCAGGGAGGCGAACAACAGGGAGGGGGTACGCACGTACGCCCACCCGTCGAAGGTGGTGGTGGGGACGCGGTCCCCGGTCACCTCGGTCACGTGGTGATCGCCGTGCCTGCGGGCCGGATAGACCACCTCGATGCGCCCGAAGGACGACGCTTCGCCCCGGTACCCGAACTTCCAGTCCAGGCGGTGGCCCGACCGGTCCTCCCAGTAGCCGAGCGTGAACGTTCGCTGTTCCATACGTCCCTTCCCATCGCACCGGCCGACGCGGAAGCGGGCCGTCCCGTATCAGTCGGACGGGTTGAGGGCACTCCCCAGTTTCGAGGCACCATAGGCCAGGGCCCTTCCTGTCTTCTCAGCTCTGTCACCGACCCAGTCCTTCGCCTTCTCGGCACCTTTGCTGATGTCGTCCCAGTCGCCCCAGTTGTCCCAGGCGAGGGTGCCCGCGTGGGCGACGCCGGTGCCGACCGCGAGGCCGATGGTGACCGGGTGGGCAGTTCAGCTCTCCTGCCGCGCCCGGTTGAGCGCCTCCAGCAGCCTTTCCCGGTCGTGCGTCGCGATCAGCAGCGCCTCCCCCTCCTCGGTCTCCACCACGAACTCCTCCATGCCCAGGGGCACCGCCCACGCCCCGCCCACGAGCCTCGGCGGGCCAGTCTCCCGGCTCCTGCGGCGCATTTCCGCCAGCTCCTCCGGCGTGCTGGACTTCAGGAAGGCCATCAGTTCGGACGCGGAGGGCTGTTCGCGTGCCTCTCGTATCGACTCCGGGGTGAGGGAGGCGACCGGGATCGTCTCCCGGCCCACGGTGAGGTGGCCGTCCCGCAGGCGGATGCGGTGGTAGCGGCGTTTGGAGAGAGGGACGCCGTTGAAGACGACGGCGAAGAGGGCTGAGGAGCCGAGGATCACGAACCACACCGTGCTGTTCTCGGGGAGGAGCTTGGTGCCCTGCCAGACGACCCAGGCGGTCAGCACCACCAGGGTGCCGATCGTCCAGCGCCTGGGCAGTTTCTCCTCGTAGACCACCATGTCCCCGTCACCCCTACCGCGAGCCGTGTCGACCAGGCTACGACCCGTCACCGACACCCTCAGACCCCCCGCGCCCGCGTCAACGCCCCCAGCAACCCCGCCCGGTCCCGCGTGGCGATGACCAGGGACGCGCCCTCCACCGTCTCCACCACCAGCTCCTCCATGCCGACCGGGACCGCCCACGCCCCGCCCACCAGCCGCGGCCGGGTGAGGGCGTTGGTGCGGCGACGGGCTTCCTTGAGCTGGTCGGGGGTGAGGGAGGCGCGGTACTCGCGCAGGCCGGCGCGGTCTGGTTCGCCGGCGGCGGCGGTGAGGGAGACGGGGGTGAGGGAGGCGACGGCCAGGCGTTCGCGGCCGACGCGGAGTTCGCCGTCGGCGAGGCGGATGCGGTGGTAGAGGCGTTTGGAGAGGGGGACCGCGAGGAGGCAGAGGAGAAGGAGCAGGGACATGGCGCAGACCACCAGCCAGGCGGTGAGCTCGTCCGGGAGGAGCTGGAACGCCTGGTAGACGGCCCAGAGGGCGTAGGCGGCGAGGCAGATCCGGGTCCAGGTGCGGGGCGGGTCCTCCTGGTAGGTGACCGTACGGTCCACGGCGGGGGTGGCCTGGCCTCGCTGGTCCATGGGGCCTCCTGTGCGGTGCGGTGGCGAGGACGGACAGCGGACAGCGTACGAACGTCCTCGCCACCGGGGCCCGGCGGGGCGGCCGGGTCAGGAGGCCGCCGGGGTGGCGAGGGGGCAGTGGGTGCCGCTGAAGATGGTCGGCATGCCCTTGTTGCAGTGGATGCACAGGGAGCGGGTGGTGGCGTCGTCCCGCATGCGGCGGATCAGGTCGGGTTCGCGGAGGAGGGCGCGGACGAGCTGCCGGCGGTGAGTTCGAGGGCGTCGACGCTGCCGTCCGCCTGGAGCCACTGGGCCACCTGGAGGCTCTCGTCGAGCCAGAGGCCGCCGGGGACGCCGTCGTCCAGGTTGAGCTTGGCGAGGATCGCGATCCGGTCGCCGACGGCCTCCCGGACGGCGCGGGCGGCGTCCCGGGCCACCCGGGCACGGTGGGCGAGCGAGCCGCCGTACTCGTCCTTGCGCTTGTTGAGCTTCGGGCTGAGGAAGGAGCTGGCGAAGTAGTTGTGGCCGAGGTGGATCTCGACGGCGTCGAAGCCCGCGTCGACGGCGAGCCGGGCGGCCTCGGCGTGGCCGCGGGTGATGCGGGCGATGTCCTGGCGGCTCGCCTGGCGGATGACGCCGAGGCTCCGCGGGTTGAAGTTCGGCGAGGAGGAGACGGCGGGCAGACCGTTGGAGCGTCCGTCGGCGACCGGACCGGCGTGGCCGATCTGGGCGGAGGCGGCCGCGCCCTCGGCGTGTACGGCGTCGGTGAGGCGGCGCAGGCCGGGCAGGGCCTCGGGTCGCATCCAGATCTGGTCGCGCTCGGTCCGGCCGTCGGGGGCGACGGCGCAGTGGGCGACGGTGGTGAGGGCGACACCGCCGGCGGCGTGGCGGCGGTGGAAGTCGATCAGCTCGTCGCTGACCAGCGCCCCCGGGGTCATCCCCTCGAACGTGGCCGCCTTGATGAAGCGGTTGCGCAGGGTGAGAGGGCCGAGGCGGGCGGGTTCGAAGAGGGCCGGAGGGGGTGGTGCGCGGCTGCATGGTGCTGTCCTGCCTGCGGTGCGGCGGGCAGTGGGCCCGGGTGCGGTTCGGGTCAGCGGGGCATGGCCGTGGGCTGGGCGTCGGGGCGCAGGGCGGCGTCCGTGCCGCCGTCGACGGTGAGGGTCGCCCCGGTGGTGAACCCGGCCTCAGGGCTGAGGAACTGGGCGACCCAGAAAGCGATGTCGGCGGGGCGGCCGAAGATCCCGCGCGGCATCGGGGTGGGGAAGGCATCCGGGTCGAGGTCGTCCTCGGACATGGTGGAGCCGGTCATCAGCGGGGTGACGACGGCGCCGGGGGCGATGGTGTTGAGGGTGATGCCGCGCCGGGCCCACTCGGGGGTGACGGCGGTCCGCCTGACCCAGCGGGCGAGGGCGAACTTCGAGGTGGCGTAGGCGCTGATGCTGGGGCTGGTGGCGGCCAGTTCGGCGGGGAGGGAACGCTGCGCGCCGGCCGCGTGGGCACGGGCGGCCTCCTCGTCGCCGGCGAGGAGCAGGCCGACGAGGTGGTCGTCGATCATCGGCACGGTGGTGGCCGAGTTGGAGCCGATGACGACGGCGCGGCCGCCGCCGTTTCGCTCCAGGGCGGGGCGCAGGGCGTCGAGGAGGGCGACGGGGCCGAAGTAGTTGATCGAGGCGACGGCGGCCGCGTCGGGGAGGTTCGGGCCGACGCCTGCCACGGCGGCGACGCCGTCCAGGGCCCCGTCGCAGAGCCGCAGGATCTCGTCGGCGGCGTGACGGCGTCCGCCGGCGGTGCCGAGGTCGGCGGTGACGTCGGCGTCCCGCAGGTCGACGCCGACGACCTGGTGTCCGGCCTCCCGCAGCCGGGCCGCGCTGGCGGCCCCCATGCCCGAGGCGCTTCCGGTGACCGCGTACGTACCCATGACCGTGCTCCTTGCCTTGCTGCTGTTCGGCGCGGAGGGCCGTGTCGCGCGACCCGGCCTCCGCTTTCCCAACATAATCCAATCACTGATTGAACGGGAGTCCCGCGTGCTCCCGGCTGTGATGGAATGTGCGGCGTGACAGCGGACGCCTCGACCCGGCAGCGCCTCCTGGCGGCGGCCAAGCAGCTTTTCCTGGAGAAGGGGGCCGACCAGGTCTCCCTGCGCGCCGTCAACGCCGCCGCCGGGCTCAACCCGGGCGCGGTCCACTATCACTTCGGCTCCCGTGAGGGCCTGGTGTCGGCCCTGCTGGAACAGGAGCTGGGACCCGTCTGGAACTCCCGCTGGGCCGCCTCCTCCGAGGGCCGCGCGACCGGGGTCCAGGAGGTCCGGCGCCTGGTGGAGGGGCTGGTCGAGCCCTTCGCCGACCTGGTCGCGACACGCGACGGCCGGGTCCTGTGCCACCTCCTCGCCCGGACGGCCCTCCCCTCGGGCCAGCTCCCCCACGTCCCGACCGCCTTCACCCCGGCCCCCTTCGAGGTACGCGTCGGCCGGGCCCTGCCGGAGCTGTCCCCGAGGGAGGTCAGCGAGCGGTGCGCCCTCGCGTTCACCCTGGTGATGGAGACCTACGGGCGCCCGACGGCCAAGGGCCCCGCGGAGAACGCCTCCTTCCCGGCCACGGCGACGGTGACCGCCTTCGTCCTGGCCGGACTGACGGCGCCGCCGGCGCCCGAGGAGCCCGGCGGGTCCGCCTGAGCCGCTCCGGGCCGGCCCCGGACCGTCACCCCCCGGTCGCGAACAGGCCGAGGTCCGGGGTGAGCATGCCCGTGCCGACCCCGTACGTCCCGTCGTCGTTCGCGACCGGACAGGGGCCGACGAGGGCCAGGCGCCGGCGACCCGGCGACCTCGGCCAGGTCGTGCGTCCATCGGTCGACGAGGGACATGTCCTGGTACGGCTCCGTCCCGCGCACCGATCACCGCCGCACGTGCGCCCACGCGCTGACGGCCGACGCGGTGGCGGGCGGGGCGCCGCGGGAGCCGGCGCTGCCTGGACCCAGCTCCGGTCCGCCGCTACCTCGCCGTGCTACGAGGCTCGGCCTGCCGACGAGGACGGCTCGGGCGGCGAGGAGAGGTCCGGGAACGAGTGATGCTCGTGGGCGACCACCCACCGGCCGTCCTCCTTGCGCAGCCCCAGCGTCAACCGCAGGCGCAGCGCGGGGTGTTCGGCCAGTTCCCCGGGGGTGCCGCAGCGCAGGAGGGCGTGGGCGTACGCGACGTCCTGGCCGGCCGTGACGTCGAGGGTGTCGAGGGTGAACTCGGCGCCTGAGGCCTGCCAGGCGAAGAAGCCGGGCCAGACGGCGCGGTAGGCGTCGAGGCCGCGCAGCCCCTCGTACGGGGGCGGCACGTCGTACATCACGAGGTCGTCGGCGTGGTCGCGGACGACGGTGGCGAGGTCGCCGCGGTGGACGGCGGACGCCCACTCCTCGATGAGGCGGCGGATCTGTTCCTCGTCCTGGTTCACGGCGGCTCCTCGCGCGGTCGCTGCGGCGCGGCCCCGGAGCGGGGGCCGCGCCCTTCACCACGACGACCGTACGGCGGGCCGGAGGCTCAGACGGCGGCCCACCCGCCGTCGACCGGGAGGATCACCCCGTTGATGTTGCTGGCGGCGTCGGAGGCGAGGAAGACGATGGCCGCGGCCTGCTCCTCGGCCTGGGCGGGGCTGCCGACGTTGCGCATGTAGGAGCCGAGGACGGCGGGGCCGTGGGCCTCGCGGTCGGCGTCGACCTGGATATTGGTGGCGGTGCCGCCGGGCGCGACGGCGTTGGCGCGCAGACCCTTCTCGCGGTACATGACGGCGACGGACTTGGTGAGCCCGGCGACGCCGTGCTTGGAGGCGGTGTACGCGGCACCGGCGGCGCTGCCGCGCAGGGACGCCTCGGAGGCGGTGAAGACGATGGCGCCCTTGCCGGTGGCGAGCAGGTGCGGCAGTGCGGCGCGGGTCAGCAGGAACGGGGCGGTGAGGTTGACCCGGACGACCCGCTCCCACTCGGCGTCGTCGGTCTCCCCGGCGGCCGACATGCGGTCCATGATCCCGGCGTTGTTGACGAGGACGTCGAGGGAGCCGAACCGCTCGACGGAGGTGGCGACGACCTGGTCGACGACGGCCTGGTCGCTGAGGTCGCCGGCGACGGTGACGGCGGTGCCGCCCGCCTCGGTGATCTCCCGGGCGACGGCCTCGGCGGCCTCGCCGTTCAGGTCGGCGAGGAGGACCTTGGCGCCCTCGGCGGCGAAGCGCAGGGCCGCCGCCCTGCCTATGCCGGACCCGGCTCCGGTGACGACGACGGCGCGGCCCGCGAGGCCGGTGGTGCTGCTCATGGCGTGCTCCTGGGTTCAGGGGGTGTGCACGAGCGACGGTACCTCCTTTATGGCGGCGTGCGCCATAAAGGCAGAGTGCGCCACAAAGGCGTACGATCAGGCCGTGGACGTAGGATCACCGCAGGTGACGGCCGGGACGCGGGACGAGGTGAGGGTGTGGCGGAGGAGAAGGACGGGCGGCGGGTCGGCCGGCCGCCGCTGACCGAGCGGCGCAAGGCGGCCACGCGGCTGGAGATCGCCCGCGAGGCGGTCCGGCTCTTCGCGGCCCAGGGCGTCGCGGCCACCACGGCCGACGAGATCGCGGCGGCGGCCGGGATCTCCCCGCGCACCCTGTGGCGGTACTGCTCCTCCAAGGAGGAGTGCGTCGGCCCGCTGCTGACCACCGCCCTGGACGCGGCCGCCGAACGACTGACCTCCTGGCCGCGCGAGCGCACCCTGACCGACGGCATCAGCGCGCACCCGCCCGGCCGTTCGGCAACCGCCCTCGCCGAGGACGAGCAGGCGCTGCGCGACCTGGTCCGCCTGGTCCGCACCGAGCCGGGGCTGCGCGCGGTCTGGCTCCAGGTCCACCACGCGGCCGAACCGGCCCTCGCCCGCGTCTTCGCCGCCCGCACCGGCCTCTCCCCGGACGCCCTCGCACCCCGCGTCCAGGCCGCCCTGCTCAACACCGCCCTGCGCGTGGCCGTCGAGGAGTGGGCCTGGAACACCGCCCCGGGCGCCGGCTCCCCGGGCGAGGCCATCACCGAGGTACTGGCCATCGCGGAGGCGGGGCTGCCGCGCTGAGCCGCCGGCACGAGGGCGCCCCCTGCCTCTCCCCACGCCGCCATGGTGAGGTTAGGCTTACCTCAGCGCCATTTCGACGCCGAGGGAAGGCCCGTCTCATGACCACCACGCCCACCGCTCCCGCCCGTACGCCGTTCCGCTTCTTCGACGCGGAGGTGCGCGGCAGTCGACGCCTGTCGCCCTCGCTGGTGCGGCTCACCTTCGGCGGCGAGGAGCTGGCGCTCTTCGAGTCGGGCGGCCGGGACCAGAGTTGCTCGCTCTTCCTGCCGCACCCGGGGCAGCGCGTGCCGCGGGTGCCGGTCGAGGCGGGCGAGAACTGGTGGGCGGCATACCGGGCGATGCCCGAGGAGGAGCGGGCGGTGATGCGCTCGTACACCGTGCGGGCGCAGCGGCGGGCCGACGACGGGACGACCGAGTTCGACGTCGACTTCGCGCTGCACGGCGACAGCGGCCCGGCCTGCCGGTGGGCGGCGCGGGCGCTGCCCGGGGACCGGATCGTGGCGCTGGGCCCGGCGGTGACGGAGAACGTGTCGGTGCGGTTCCGGCCGCCGGAGTCGGCCGCGTGGGCGCTGATGTGGGCGGATGTGACCTCGCTGCCGGCCACCGAGGCGATCCTGGAGTGGCTGCCGGCCGGTTTCCCGGTGCGGCTGTGGATCGAGGTGCCGCACGCCGAGGACCGGCGCGAGCTGGCCACCGCGGCGGACGCCGAGATCACCTGGCTGGTCGCGGACGAGGGCGCCCCCTCGGCCGCCGAGGCGGTCCGGGCGGCGGAGCTGCCCGCGGGCGAGCCGTACGCGTGGATCGCCGGGGAGGCGGGCCGGATGCGGACGCTCCGCCGCCACCTGGTGGGCGAGCGCGGCTTCGACCGGCGGGCGGTGACCTTCGTCGGGTACTGGCGTGAGGGCGCGAGCGAGGAGCAGCTGCGCGCGGAGTCGCTGACGACCGGCAAACGGCGTACGGCCTGAGGAACCCGGCCCCGCGCACCCCGGAGAGGGGTGGGCGGGGCTCTTTGCGGTCCGCCCGGCTGACAGGGTGTCAGATACGCACACGTTCCCCACACGCCCACCGCAAACCCCGACCACTCGAACAAGAGGCGCGAAGGAGGACACGTCGGCCGCGAACCCGGCCCCCCCGGCGGACGCTTCACGGCCAAACGCTGCGCATCCGGCCACAGTTGACGTGAATCGCCCCCTGTGGACTTCCTCAGGTCGACATTAGGTTAGGCTCACCTAAGTCCATCGCCCCCTGTGGTGCTCACCCCCAGGAGCATCACTAGTCCCCTCACCGGGAGGACCGCTCATGAGTCTCCTCGCGCCCAGGTCTCACCTGCTGAACGACCTGAACGTGGAGGCGTACCGCCGCTCCGTCACCGAAGGTGTCGAGCGCGTGGCCGCATCGCTGACAGGTGCCACCAGCCCGTTCACCGGCGTCACCCCGGCCGCGCTCGCCCCCGTGGTCGACTCCGTCGACCTCGACCGCCCGCTCGGCGACACCGCCGCGGCGCTGGACGAGCTGACCGACGTGTACCTCCGTGACGCCGTCTACTTCCACCACCCGCGCTACCTGGCCCACCTCAACTGCCCGGTCGTCATCCCGGCGGTGCTCGGCGAAGCGGTCCTCTCGGCGGTCAACTCCTCCCTGGACACCTGGGACCAGTCGGCGGGCGGCACCCTCATCGAGCGGCGCCTCGTCGACTGGACGGCGGGCCGGATCGGACTCGGCGAGTGCGCCGACGGCGTCTTCACCAGCGGCGGCTCGCAGTCCAACCTCCAGGCGATGCTGCTCGCCCGCGAGGAGGCCAAGGCCGCGCACCCCACCCAGCTGCGCGTCTTCACCTCCGACGTCAGCCACTTCAGCGTCCGCAAGTCGGCGACGCTGCTCGGCCTCGGCCCGGACGCGGTGGTGACCATCCCCACCGACCGCGAGCGCCGCATGCGGATCGAGGTGCTCGCCGCCGAGCTGCGCCGCTGCGAGGCCGAGGGCCTGGTCCCGATGGCGGTCGTCGGCACCGCCGGCACCACCGACTTCGGCTCCATCGACCCGCTGCCCGAGATCGCCGAGCTGTGCGCCCGGCACAACACCTGGATGCACGTCGACGCCGCCTACGGCTGCGGTCTGCTCGTCTCGCCCACCCGGCGCGCGCTGCTCACCGGCATCGAGCACGCCGACTCGGTCACCGTCGACTACCACAAGTCCTTCTTCCAGCCCGTGAGTTCCTCCGCGCTGCTGGTCCGCGACGGTGCCACGCTACGGCACGCCACGTACCACGCGGACTACCTCAACCCGCGCCGGGCCGCCGAGGAGCGCATCCCCAACCAGGTGGACAAGTCGCTCCAGACCACCCGCCGGTTCGACGCCCTGAAACTGTGGATGACGCTGCGCGTGATGGGCGCCGACGGCGTCGGCCAGCTCTTCGACGAGGTCTGCGACCTCGCCGGCGAGGGCTGGAAGCTGCTCGTCGCCGACCCGCGCTTCGACGTGGTCGTCGAGCCCTCGCTCTCCACCCTGGTCTTCCGCTACCTGCCCGGGCAGCCCGCCGACCCGGCGCAGATCGACCGCGCCAACCTGTACGCCCGCAAGGCCCTGTTCGCCTCCGGTGACGCCGTCGTGGCGGGCACCAAGGTGGACGGGCGGCACTACCTCAAGTTCACCCTTCTCAACCCCGAGACGAAGGCGTCCGACATCGCCGCCGTCCTCGACCTCATAGCCGGCCACGCCGAGCAGTACCTGGGAGAGTCCCTTGTCCACGCCTCTTGAGCGATCGTCCCGCACCGCCTCCGGCTCCGCCGAGCCGCTCGACCTGCTCGGCATCGGCCTCGGGCCGTTCAACCTCGGGCTGGCCTGCCTCGCCGAGCCGCTGGACGAGATCGACGCGCTCTTCCTGGAGACGAAGCCGGACTTCGACTGGCACTCCGGCATGTTCCTGGACGGCGCCCACCTCCAGACGCCGTTCATGTCCGACCTGGTCACCCTGGCCGACCCGACCTCGCCGTACTCCTTCCTCAACTACCTGAAGGAGTCCGGGCGGCTGTACTCCTTCTACATCCGGGAGAACTTCTACCCGCTGCGCACGGAGTACAACGACTACTGCCGCTGGGCCGCCGCCCGCCTCAGCTCGGTCCGCTTCTCGACCACCGTCACCGAGGTGACGTACGACGAGGAGAACGCGCTCTACACCGTCACCACCGAACAGGGCGACACCTACCGCGCCCGCCACCTGGCGCTCGGCACCGGCACCCCGCCGCACATCCCCGAGCCCTGCCAGAACCTCGGCGGCGACGTGCTGCACAACTCCCGCTACCTGGAGCACAAAGCGGCCCTCCAGGCCAAGAAGTCGATCACCCTGGTCGGCAGCGGCCAGAGCGCGGCGGAGATCTACCACGACCTCCTCGCCGAGATCGACGTCCACGGCTACCAGCTGAACTGGGTCACCCGCTCGCCCCGGTTCTTCCCGCTGGAGTACACCAAGCTCACGCTGGAGATGACCTCCCCGGAGTACATCGACTACTTCCACGCGCTGCCCGAGGACACCCGGTACGGCCTGGAGCAGAAGCAGAAGAACCTCTTCAAGGGCATCGACGGCGAACTCATCAACGCCATCTTCGACCTGCTCTACGAGAAGAACGTGCGCGGCCCCGTCCCCACCCGGCTGCTCACCAACACCGCGCTCAAGACCGCTGCTTGGGACGAGTCCGAGGGCACGTACACGCTCGGGCTCCGCCAGGAGGAGCAGGGCAAGGACTTCGAGCTGAGCAGCGAGGGCCTGGTGCTGGCCACCGGCTACCAGTACCGCGTCCCCGGCTTCCTGGAGCCGGTCCGCGACCGCATCCGCTGGGACGGGCGCGGCCGGTTCGACATCGCCCGCAACTACAGCATCGACACCACCGGGCGCGGCATCTTCGTGCAGAACGCCGGCGTCCACACCCACGCCCTCACCTCCCCCGACCTGGGCATGGGCGCCTACCGCAACTCCGTCATCCTGCGCGAGCTGCTGGGCACCGCCCCCTACGCGGTGGAGAAGTCGATCGCCTTCCAGGAGTTCTCCGTATGACCACCCCCCGCACCGCGAAAGTCCGCCCCGACCGGCTCGCGATACGCCCCCTCGACCTGGACGCCGACGCCGGCCTGGTCCACGGCTGGGTCACCCACCCGAAATCGGCCTTCTGGCTGATGCAGGGGCTCAGCGTCGACGAGGTCCGCCGCGAGTACGCCTCGATCGCGGACCACCCGCACCACGACGCCTTCATCGGGCTGTACGAGGACTCCCCGGCCTTCCTCATGGAGCGGTACGACCCCGCCCACGTGGAGCTGGTCGGCCTCTACGACCCCGAGCCCGGCGACGTCGGCATGCACTTCCTCTGCGCGCCGACCGACACACCGCTGCACGGCTTCACCCGCGCGGTGATCTTCGCGGTCATGGAGTACCTCTTCGCCGACCCGGACACCGTCCGCGTCGTGGTCGAGCCCGACGTGCGCAACGCGGCCGTCCACGCGCTCAACGAGGCCGTCGGCTTCGAAATCGCCCGGAAGATCGCCAAGCCCGAGAAGGAGGCGTACCTGAGCGTCTGCACCCGGGACGCCTTCGAGGCGGCGAAAAAAGCGGCGGCCGTACCGGCGGGGGACGACACGAAGGAGCAGGCTCCCCGATGAGTGACACCAGCCCCACCGACCAGCTCGCCGCGCCCACCGCGCACCTCACCCCGGAGCTGTGGGCCGCCGCCGGGCGCCACCTGGTCCGCAAGGGCCTCGCCGAGTTCTCCCACGAGCGGCTGCTGACGCCCGAGCCGCTGCCCGGCGCCGAGCCGGACGCCGAGGGCCGCACCGCCCACCGCGTGGTGACCGACGACGGCGTGACCGAGTACCGCTTCGCGGCGAAACTGCTGAGCCTGGACCACTGGGACATCGCCGCCGACTCGATCACCCGGCACGGCGAGGGCGGCACCGAACTCCCGCTGGACGCCCTCGACTTCATCCTCGACACGCGGACCTCGCTGGGCATCGGCGACGCCATCCTCCCGGTCTACCTGGAGGAGATCTCCTCCACCCTCTCCGGCGCCGCCTGGAAACTGGCCCAGGCCCGCCCGAGCGCCGCCGAACTGGCCCGCGCCGGCTTCCAGGCCATCGAGACGGGGATGACCGAGGGCCACCCCTGCTTCGTAGCCAACAACGGGCGGATCGGCTTCGACGTCCGCGAGTACCACCAGTACGCCCCCGAGACCGCCTCCCCCATCCGGCTGCTCTGGCTGGCCGCCCGCCGCGACCGTTCCACCTTCACCAGCGGCGCCGGGCTCGACTACGACACGCTGGTCAAGGGCGAGCTGGACCCGGCGACGCTGGCCCGGTTCGCCGCCACCCTGGCCGATCAGGGGCTCGACCTGGCCGACTACCACCTGCTGCCGGTCCACCCCTGGCAGTGGTGGAACAAGCTCTCCGTCTCCTTCGCCGCCGAGGTCGCCCAGCAGCGCCTGGTCCTGCTCGGCGAGGGCGACGACGCGTACCTCGCGCAGCAGTCGATCCGGACCTTCTTCAACACCAGCCACCCCGACAAGCACTACGTGAAGACCGCCATGTCGGTGCTGAACATGGGCTTCATGCGGGGCCTGTCGGCCGCCTACATGGAGGCCACCCCGGCGATCAACGACTGGCTGGCCCAGCTCATCGCCGGTGACGAGGTCTTCCGGGCCGCGCGCTTCTCGATCATCCGAGAGCGCGCCGCCATCGGCTACCACCACCGCCAGTACGAGCGGGCCACCGACCGGTACTCGCCGTACCGCAAGATGCTGGCCGCGCTCTGGCGCGAGAGCCCGGTGCCGCAGCTCGGCGAGGGGCAGCGGCTGGCCACCATGGCCTCGCTGCTCCACACCGACGCCGACGGCGCCTCCCTGGCGGGCGCGCTGATCGCCGAGTCGGGGCTGGCCCCCGAGGTGTGGCTGCGCCGCTACCTGGACGCGTACCTCGTGCCGGTGCTGCACTCCTTCTACCAGTACGACCTGGTGTACATGCCGCACGGCGAGAACGTCATCCTCGTCATCGAGGACGGCGCGGTCGACCGGGTGATCTTCAAGGACATCGCCGAGGAGATCTGCGTCATGGACCCGGACGCGGTGCTGCCGCCCGCGGTCGAGCGCATCAAGGCCGAGGTGCCGGAGGAGATGAAGATCCTCTCGATCTTCACCGACGTCTTCGACTGCTACCTGCGCTTCCTCAACGCCACCCTGGCCGGCGAGGGCGTGCTCGACGAGGACACCTTCTGGCGCACGGCGGCGGAGAGCGTCCGCGCGTACCAGGAGTCCATGCCGCAGCTGGCCGACAGGTTCGCCCAGTACGACATGTTCGCGCCCACCTTCGCACTCTCCTGCCTCAACCGGCTCCAGCTGCGCAACAACCAGCAGATGGTCGACCTGGCCGACCCCTCGGGCGCCCTCCAGCTCGTCGGCGACCTGGTCAACCCCCTCGCGGGCCGCTGAGTCCCGCCCCACGCCACGGCGGGCGCCACCCGGGTACGGTCCCCGGGCGGCGCCCGCCGTCTCCTTCGTACTGAAAGAATCCCCGCATGGCGGAGATCACGCAGCGGGACGGCAGCTGGAGCTACGAGGACGGGCGCATACGGATCGTGCCGGGCGCCAAGGCCCATCCGGTGCGGCAGGTGCTCGGCGAGGTGGTGGTGCCGCTGACGGCGGTCGCCGGGATCACCTTCGAGCGGGACCGCAAGGGCGGGCGGCTCCGGCTGCGGCTGCGGGACGGGGCCTGCCCGGTGGTGCGGGCCGCCGAGGGACGGCTGCCCGAGGGCGCCGACCCGTACCGGCTGGTGGTCGAGTCGGGCCGGGAGGACCTGGCCGAGTACGTCGTGGCCGAGGTACGCCAGGCGCTGCTGCTGGAGCAGATCCCCGAGGGCCCGGTCGAGCGGTTCCTGCTGCCCGGTCCGGCGCTGCCGGTGTCGGGCGGCGGCGGGGACGGGACGGCCGCCTTCGACGGGCGTGAGGTACGGCTGACCTGGAACTGGAAGGGCAAGGAGACGAAGACCTCCGCCGGCCCGACCACGCTGGCCCTCGCCGACCTCACCGGCGTCTCCTGGGTGCCCGCCCAGGGCCTGGAGAACGGGCACCTCCGCTTCCTCACCCGCTCCGGCGGCGGCAAGACCGTGGCGCCCGAGCACGACCCGCACGCCCTGGACCTGTGGGGCCTGTCGAAGAAGGAGCACACGGCCGTGCTGGTCGCGGCGGCGGTCCTGGTGGCGCTGGCGGCCCGGGGCGAGCCGGAGCGCACTCCCGGCGCACTCGACAGGGCCGAGGCGCCCGCCCAGCTCCCGCTGCCGTCCGCCCCGGCCCCGCAGGCCGCCTCCGCCGACGACCCGGACGCGCTGCTGCGCCGGCTGCGGGAGCTGGGCGAGCTGCATCGGGACGGGGTGCTCACGGACGAGGAGTTCAGCCTCGCCAAGCAGGCGGTGCTGCGCCGGCTCTGAGCGCGGCCGGAGCACGCGAAGCCGCTGGAATCCCCCATTCCGCCCCACTTACCCCTCCCCCGTGCCCGATATCGGGCAGGAATGTTGCGAAACCCGTCCGCGCGACCCAGTATCGATCCGTGCTCGAACGCCGTACGAACCACGACGACCTGGTCGACCACCTGGTCCGCACCACGCCGCTGAGCCGCGGCGAGGCCGGCCGGGTGGTCATGGACGTCCTGGCGTACTTCGACGAGACGACCGAGGAGTGCGTCCGCCGCCGTCACCGCGAACTCCAGGCCCAGGGCCTGGGCAACACGGAGATCTTCGAGCGGATCGCCGAGGAGCTGCCGCGCAGGGCCGTGGCGCCCCCGGCACTCTCCCTGCGCCAGCTGCGGCGCATCGTCTACGGCTGACCAGGCCGCCCGGCACCCTCATGCCGGGAGCGCCGAGCACCCGGGCGGGCCCACCGGCCCGCCGGAACACGTCCAGGAGGGGTTTCACCTATGTGCGGAATCGTGGGATACATCGGCCGTCGCGACGACGTGGCGCCGCTGCTGCTGGAGGGCCTCCAGCGCTTGGAGTACCGGGGTTACGACTCGGCCGGCATCGCCATCCACGGCAAGTCGGGCTCCAAGTCGACCGGGCTGAAGTCGGTCAAGGCCAAGGGCCGCGTCCGCGACCTGGAGGCCAAGGTCCCGGCCCGCTTCAAGGGCAGCGTCGGCATCGCGCACACCCGCTGGGCCACCCACGGCGCCCCGAACGACGAGAACGCCCACCCGCACCTGGACGCCGACTCCAAGGTCGCCGTCGTCCACAACGGCATCTTCGACAACGCCTCCGACCTGCGCGCCCGGCTCACCGCCGACGGCGTGGTCTTCCTCTCCGAGACCGACACCGAGGTCCTCGCCCACCTCATCGGCCGCTCCGAGGCCGACACCCTGGAGGGCAAGGTCCGCGAGGCCGTCGGCCAGATCGAGGGCACCTACGGCGTCGCCGTGCTGCACGCCGACTTCCCGGACCGGATCGTCGTCGCCCGCAACGGCTCTCCGGTCGTCCTCGGCATCGGCGAGAAGGAGATGTTCGTCGCCTCCGACGTCGCCGCCCTGGTCTCCCACACCCGCCAGGTCGTGACCCTGGACGACGGCGAGATGGCGACCCTGAAGGCCGACGACTTCCGCACCTACACCACCGAGGGCTCGCGCACCTCCGCCACGCCCACCACGGTGGAGTACGAGGCCGAGTCCTGGGACATGGGCGGCCACGACACGTACATGCACAAGGAGATCTTCGAGCAGGCCGAGGCGGTCGACCGGGTGCTGCGCGGCCGGATCGACGACCGGTTCTCCACCGTGCACCTCGGCGGCCTCAACCTCGACGCCCGGGAGGCGCGCGGGGTCCGCCGGATCAAGATCCTGGGCTGCGGCACCTCGTACCACGCCGGCCAGATCGGCGCCCAGCTCATCGAGGAGCTGGCCCGCATCCCCGCCGACGCCGAGCCGGCCTCCGAGTTCCGCTACCGCAACCCGGTGGTCGACCCGGACACGCTCTACATCGCCGTCTCCCAGTCCGGCGAGACCTACGACGTGCTCGCCGCCGTGCAGGAGCTGAAGCGCAAGGGCGCCCGCGTCCTCGGCGTGGTCAACGTGGTCGGCTCGGCCATCGCCCGCGAGGCCGACGGCGGGCTGTACGTGCACGCCGGGCCCGAGGTGTGCGTGGTCTCCACCAAGTGCTTCACCAACACCGTGGTCGCCTTCGGCCTGCTCGCGCTGCACCTGGGCCGCACCCGCGACCTGTCGGTGGCCGACGGCAAGCGGATCATCGCGGGCCTGCGCAAGCTGCCCGAGCAGATCGCCGACATCCTCTCCCGCGAGGACGAGATCGAGAAGCTGGCCGAGGAGTTCACCGAGGCCCGCTCGATGCTCTTCATCGGCCGCGTGCGGGGCTATCCGGTGGCCCGCGAGGCCTCGCTGAAGCTCAAGGAGGTCTCGTACATCCACGCCGAGGCGTACCCGGCCTCCGAGCTGAAGCACGGCCCGCTGGCCCTCATCGAGCCGGCCATGCCGACCGTGGCGATCGTCCCCGACGACGACCTGCTGGAGAAGAACCGGGCCGCGCTGGAGGAGATCAAGGCCCGTGAGGGCAAGATCCTCGCCGTCGCCCACCGCGAGCAGGAGAAGGCCGACCACACCATCGTCGTGCCGAAGAACGAGGACGAGCTCGACCCGATCCTCATGGGCATCCCGCTCCAGCTGCTGGCGTACCACACCGCGCTGAAGCTCGGCCGCGACATCGACAAGCCGCGCAACCTGGCGAAGTCCGTCACCGTCGAGTAGCCGGTCCCCTCGTCGTCCCCTGGGCCCGCCCGGCTCAGGGGATGACGACCACCGGTCTGCGCGCCCGCCGGGCCAGCCGCCCGGCGACCGAGCCGAAGAGCCGCCCCACGACGCCCTGGCTGGAGCCGACCACGATGGCGTCGGCCTCGTACTCGGTGCCGACCTCCTCCAGCTCGTGGCAGATGTCGCCACCGCGCTCGACGAGAATCCAGGAGACGTCCCCCAGGTACTCGGCGCAGGCCAGCTCCAGCCCCAGCACCTCGGTGCGGTGGTCGGGCACGTCGACGAAGACGGGTGGCTCGCAGCCGGCCCACACCGTGGTGGGCAGCCGGTTGGCCACGTGGACGATGATCAGGCCCGAGCCCGAGCGGCGGGCCATGCCGATCGCGTAGGCGAGGGCGCGCTCGCTGGAGGTCGAGCCGTCGAAGCCGACGACGACGCCGTGCCGGAAGGCCGGATCGCAGGGCTGACGTGTTTCTTCCGCCGCCAGGGGCTGGGCCGAGGGATCGGCCACCTGCCGCTTGCGGTCCGCTGATTCAAAGGATTCGTGACCGGCCATCGGTGTCTCGGCGGGAGAGGTCCTTGGGGGACTTGTGGGAAGGGGACGGCTGACGGAATGAGCACGGCTCCGGGGGGAACCCCGGGTCCGGAGGTCGGGCAGCGGTGCCGACGGCGCCCGGAGGGGCGACGACCGGCCGGTGGGACCGGCCCGCTGTGTCCGGGAAGCATCTTCCCAACCACTCGCCCCAAGGGTACGGCGCCACTTCTCCCGCGTTCGGACCTTGCACCGCCCGTACCCAGAAGAGGGCTCCCCCATGCGCCGTTCTCGCGGACCGGCGCGCACCGCCCGGCGAAAGCTCCCGGAGGGTCCCGAACCGGCCTGGTGAGGCCGCCCGGACGCCACCGCCGGGCGGTGCGCTGGAGGGAGCATGCCGGAGCGGCGCCCCGATCGCAACGGCCGGACGGCCCCGCCGCCCGGGGGACACGGGGTCCCCGGGTCGGCCCAGCCCGCGCCGCCCCGCAGTGACCCGGGCGCGGGCGGAGCGTTGAACCGGCGTACCCGCCCACCCTGGGAGCCCTTCGTGCCCGTCCCCCACGTCTCCGGCCCGGACCCCGCCACCCTCCTCCCCCGCCCCACGCCCGCACGGGCGCCGGAACGCGGCTCGCGGGCGCCCGGAGCCGCCTGTGCGGGCGCCAGGGCCCCGCGCGGCCTCCCCGGGGCCCGTACCGCACCCGGCGCGGCCTGCGCACCCGCGGCCTCCACGGCGGCGCGGGGCGCCGGACCGGCCCCCGTGAGCACCGCGGCGCGCTGGGCCGCCTTCGGCTGCGTCCTCGCCCCGGTGGTTTTGGTGGTCTACGGGGCGTCGGCGGGCGGGGTGACGTGGGTGGCGCCGGTGCTGGCCGCGGTGACCGGGATCTGCCGGCTGCTGTTGCGCCGGGCGGAGCGGGGCGCGGCGGGCGCCCGGTGCGCGGCGGGAGACGTTCCCAGGTAGGGGGGAGAGGGGCGCACGGGGGCGGTCAGGGGGCGCACTTTCCGTACACCGGAGAGCTGACCGGTTCGCACGCACGCGCCCGTATGTTTTCAGCCAAGTTGACGAACCGTTGCACCAGGGTGGGTGGACCCCCGCCACCCCCGGCACGACCTGCGAGGACAGGACCGTGCGAGGCGTTCGCACCCTACGGGGACCGGCCACCCGCCGCAGACGCACTTCCCAGTCGAGCCCTGGAGTGCGACGCTTCGTGATCGAATGCTTTACGCCACGTTGCCTTGTCGACATTCCGGCGTCTGCTCAACTGGTCACGGTGGCACCACGGGACACAGTAGATTCGATCATGACTGTCTTATGGCGGGGGACACGCGCAGGACCGAGGGGAAACGTGCAGGAGCGACAGATCCGACAGGACTGGAGTGACACGGCCACCGAGGGGGGCTTAGCCACATGAGCCACGACTCCACCGTCACGGCGGACCTCGCGGGCCGCAAACTCTCCGGGCGGCGCCGCAAGGAGATCGTCGCGGTTCTCCTCTTCAGCGGCGGTCCCATCTTCGAGAGTTCCATCCCGCTCTCCGTCTTCGGCATCGACCGCCAGGACGCGGGCGTGCCGCGCTACCGGCTGCTGGTCTGCGCCGGGGAGGACGGACCGCTGCGGACCACCGGCGGACTGGAACTGACGGCACCTCAGGGCCTGGAGGCCCTCGCCCGGGCAGGGACGGTGGTGGTGCCCGCCTGGCGGTCCATCACCTCACCCCCGCCCGCCGCCGCGCTGGACGCGCTGCGCCGGGCGCACGAGGAGGGCGCGCGCATCGTCGGTCTGTGCACCGGCGCGTTCGTCCTGGCCGCCGCCGGGCTGCTCGACGGCAGGCCGGCCACCACGCACTGGATGTACGCGCCGACGCTGGCCAAGCGCTACCCCTCGGTCCACGTCGACCCGCGGGAGCTCTTCGTCGACGACGGGGACGTGCTCACCTCGGCGGGCACCGCCGCCGGGATCGACCTCTGCCTGCACATCGTCCGGACCGATCACGGCAGCGAGGCCGCGGGCGCCCTGGCGCGCCGCCTGGTCGTGCCGCCGCGCCGGGCCGGCGGGCAGGAGCGCTACCTCGACAGGTCTTTACCGGAGGAGATCGGCGCCGACCCGCTGGCCGAGGTCGTCGCCTGGGCGCTGGAGCACCTCCACGAGCAGTTCGACGTGGAGACGCTGGCCGCGCGCGCGTACATGAGCCGCCGGACCTTCGACCGGCGCTTCCGCTCGCTGACCGGCAGCGCCCCGCTCCAGTGGCTCATCACCCAGCGCGTCCTCCAGGCCCAGCGCCTGCTGGAGACCTCCGACTACTCGGTGGACGAGGTCGCAGGCCGTTGCGGCTTCCGGTCGCCGGTCGCGCTGCGCGGGCACTTCCGCCGCCAGCTCGGCTCCTCCCCCGCCGCGTACCGGGCCGCCTACCGCGCCCGCCGTCCGCAGCAGGAGCAGCAGCGGCCCGAGCCGGTGCAGCCCACGCAGCCGGTGCAGGTCTTCGACGGGCCGCTCCCGCCGCAGCTGCGCCGCACGCCGCAGGGGGTCGGCGCCCACCACGGGGACCCGGGCCGGGGAGCTCCGGACGCCTACCTCCAGGGGCGCGCGGCACTCCCGGGCCAGCGGGAACGTCCGCTGGGCGGCATCTGAGAGAGGGCGGCTCCGGCCCGTGCGGGTCCGGCACGCACTTCCGGGTGTGTGCCGGACCCGTACGGGCCGGACGGGTTTTCGCGGACAGGGCCTAGGCTGAGCCGTATGAACGACCGCATGGTGTGGATCGACTGCGAGATGACCGGGCTCTCGCTGGCGGACGACGCACTCATCGAGGTGGCCGCGCTGGTCACCGACTCGGAACTGAACGTGCTCGGCGACGGCGTGGACATCGTGATCCGTCCGCCGGACGAGGCGCTGGAGACCATGCCCGAGGTGGTGCGCAAGATGCACACCGCCTCCGGGCTCCTCGCCGAGCTGGCGGAGGGCACCACGCTGGCCGACGCGGAGGCGCAGGTTCTCGCGTACGTCCGTGAGCACGTCAAGGAGCCCGGCAAGGCTCCGCTCTGCGGGAACTCGGTCGGCACCGACCGGAACTTCCTCGCGCGGGACATGGCGGCGCTGGAGGGGTACCTCCACTACCGCATCGTGGACGTCTCCTCGGTGAAGGAGCTGGCGCGCCGGTGGTACCCGCGGGCCTACTTCAACAGCCCCGACAAGAACGGCAACCACCGCGCCCTCGCCGACATCCGCGAGTCCATCGCCGAGCTCCGCTACTACCGCGAGGCGATCTTCGTGCCGCAGCCCGGGCCCGACTCCGACACCGCGAAGGCGATCGCCGCCCAGCACGTGCTGACCTCGGAATAGGGCCCCGCGCGGCCCCCGGGAAAAGGTGTGCGCGAGCACCCCCTCGGACCCTGTACACTTTTTCTCGGCCGGTCGGAAACGACCGGACGCGGTGGGTGTAGCTCAGTTGGTAGAGCACCTGGTTGTGGTCCAGGTGGCCGCGGGTTCAAGTCCCGTCACTCACCCTGTGGCCTGGAGCCCCGTCCTGAGAGATCAGGACGGGGCTCCAGGCGTTTCCGCAGGACGCTCCCCGCGCGTCCCCGCCCGATCCGCGCCACAGTGGGAAGCAGGCACGCCCCGAAGACCCGTACGCCTCGTACGAAGGGAGACCGGACGTGAGTGCTTCGCAGTCCGCCGTCGCCGCCACGCTCCTCGACCGGCACGGCACCACCTACGCGCGCGAGGCGGGGATCACCCTCAAGGACACCCCGCAGCCGCTCTACCAGTTGCTCGTTCTCAGTTCCCTGCTCAGCGCCCGCATCCGGGCCTCCGTCGCGGTGGCCGCCGCCCGCGCCCTGTTCCAGGACGGGATGCGCAACCCGCGCGCCATGGCCGACGCGAGCTGGCAGGAGCGGGTGGACGCGCTGGGCGAGGGCGGCTACCGGCGCTACGACGAGCGGACCGCCACCCAGCTCGGCGACGGTGCCGAACTGCTCCTGGACGAACACCGGGGGGACCTGCGGCAGCTCCGCGAGGAGGCCGACGGCGACGAGCAGACCCTCGTCCAGGGCCTGCGGGAGACGCCGGGCATGGGTCCTGCGGGCGCCGGGATCTTCCTCCGCGAGGCCCAGGCGGTCTGGCCCGAGTACGCGCCCCACTTCGACGGCAAGGCCCTCCAGGGCGCCGAACGGCTCGGCCTCCCCCAGGACCCGAAGCGCCTGGCCCGCCTCGCCGGGGACGCGGGCCCGGCCGTCCTCGCCGCCGCGCTGGTCCGGGCCGCCCTGGAGAAGAAGGTCGCCGACGACGTCCTGGAACACGCGGGCTGAGCCTCCGCCGCGCCTCTCAGACCGTACGGCGCCACACCTGCCGCCGGCGCTCGGCACGTACGCGCACGAGCGCCGGGCCGGGGGCGGTCACCGCGGCCCGCAGATTGCTCCCGCAGCGGGCGCAGAGCAGGTGCCGGCGGCGGCCGGAGCCCCAGGACACGGCGGCGTCCGGGCCCGTGCCGCCGCACAGGGGGCAGGCCGGCCCGGCGGCGGGCCGCAGGGCGCGGACCACCTCGGCGAGGCGGGCGGTGGGATGGGCCTCGGGGTCCGGACAGTAGGCCAGGCTGCCCTCCGGGCCCCGCGCCAGCCGGGCCGGCTCGTCCGGCGCCCGTACCCCGGCCGCCTTCTCCACGCGGCGCCGGACGGAGAAGGCGACGGCCTCGGCGAGCCAGAGCTGTTGGGCTTCGTGCAGCTCGTCCACGGCACGGACCAGGGCCGCCGGTCCAGGTCGGCGGGGACGCGGGCGCTGCGGCACAGGTGGTGGTAGGTGGCGCGGAAGCCGTAGGGGCGAAGAGGGTGACGCAGGTGCGCAGGGCCGCGTGGCGGGCGCGGGGTGAGCGGTGTGGGTCGTGCACGCGGCGGCGGGTGGGCGGCGGAGCTGGCCATGGGTGGTGAGGGTACGTGCCGGGCCGCCGGTGACCGGCCGTCAGTCCGAGGGCAGGACGCTGAGACGCAGGCCGGCCAGGCCGCCGCCCCGCTGCTCGTCGGCCCGGACGGCGCGGATCATGAGGGGCCTGGCGCCGGACGGGGCGTCCTCGGCCGCGCTGAACCGGTACTCGACGACCCGGGTCGCCCCGGGGGCCAGGTCGCGGGCGGCGTCGGCGCCCCTGAGGGGCTGGTAGTCGTTGGCGACGACCAGTTCGGCGGTGCGCCACTGGCCGTCGGGGGTCTCCCGGTGCTCCACCTTCAGCCGGGGGTCGCGCTCCCCGGCGTCGGACCACTCCAGTTGGGTGGAGAGGGCGATGTCGGTCAGGGGCCGGTCGGTGGTGTTGCAGAGCTTGACGAGGACGGTGGCGGGGGCGCCGCCGGGGCGCAGGGTGACGCCGTCCTCGGGCTGGTCGTGGGCGAGGGTGAGGAGGTTGCCGTTCTCCTTCTCACTCACGGTCAGCTCGGGGCATTCCTGGGCGTGGAAGGCGTCGAGGCCCGGGTGGGCCGCCGGGCCGCCAGTGTCGGCGGCGCCGCATCCGGTGGCCAGCAGGGCGGCGGCCACCAGGGCTGCCGGAAGGGCTCCGCGGCCGCTCTTCCGTCTCTTCCGCTGTCTCTTCCACCTGGTCATGGGGGTCCTCTCGCTCGTCTGACCGTTGTCGATCATGACGAGGGAGAGGGCGCGGCGGTTGCGGAAGGATCAGGCGGCGACGACCACCTCGGCGCGGACCGCCTCGGCCCACTCCACGAGCAGCCGCTCGTACGCCGCGCGCTCGGCGGGGGCCAGGCCGCCGCGGCGCATGAGGAGGGCGCGGATCTCGGCGTTGACCACGGCGGCGGGGCGGGGCGCGGTGTCCGTACGGGTGTTCATGGAGCCGACCGTACTCCGGGGGTACGACAGCGGGCCGCGCTCACTCCGAGGGGGGCTGGCGGGCGCGCTGGCGCAGTTCCTTCTCCACGGTGTGCCGGTCGAGCCCGGCGGTGGCGGCGAAGTCGCGTACGGCCACGTCGACCTCGGCCGCGGCGTTGAAGTAGAGGCGCCGCGCCGCGTCCCGCTCGTCCTCGTCGAGGTGCTCGAGCCGGCGCCCCTCGTCGTCGGCCGCGCGCTGAAGCCTGATCAGGTAGTCGGGGAGTTCCACCCGAGGGATGGTACGGCGAGGGTCGCGCCGGGGGCGGGAGGCTCGGCCGCGCGCCCCGGGCGCACCGCCGGTCGGCGGCGCGACAGGCTCAGGTGGAGGCCCGCACCACCAACTCCGTGTCCAGGACGACCTGCCGGGGTCTGCGCAGCCGTGAGCTGTCGGGGCGGCCCTCGGCGATCTCTGCGAGGAGCGCCTCGGTCATGGCGCGGCCCATGGCGGCGGTGGGCTGGCGGACGGAGGTGAGCGGAGGGTCCATCAGGCGGGCGACGGCGGAGTCGTCGAAGCCGACCAGGGCCACGTCCTCGGGGATGCGGCGGCCGGCCTCGCGCAGCACCTGGAGGGCACCGGCGGCCATCACGTCGGAGCAGGCGAAGACGGCGTCGAGTTCCGGATGCCGGTCCAGGAGGAGGCGCATGGCCTGCCGGCCGCCCTCCTCGGTGAAGTCGCCGGCGGCGACCAGGCTGTCCTCGGGGGGCCGGCCGGCGTCGCCGAGGGCGGAGCGGTAGCCGTCGAGGCGGCGCTGGGCGCCGTAGACGTCGAGGCGGCCGCTGATGGTGGCGATGGTGGTGCGGCCCCGCTCCAGGAGGTGGGTGACGGCGGCGCGGGCGCCGGAGTAGTTGTCGGTGTCGACGGAGGCCAGCGGCTCGTCCTCGCTGCGGCGGCCGCTGATGACGGCGGGGATCTCCAGCTGGGAGAGGAGGTCGGGCAGCGGGTCGTCGGCGTGGACGGAGACCAGGAGGACGCCGTCGACGCGGTGGGCGGCGAGGTACTGGGCGAGGCGGCGTCGTTCGCGGGCGCCGTCGGCGAAGGTGAGGAGGAGCTGGAGGTCGGTCGGGCCGAGGGCGGCGCCGATGCCGCTGAGGATGTCGGAGAAGTACGGCTCGGTGAAGAAGCGGGTCTCGGGTTCGGGGACGACCAGGGCGATGGCGTCGGTGCGGTTGGCGGCCAGGGCGCGGGCGGCGGTGTTCGGGACGTAACCCAGTTCCGCGACGGCGGCCTCGACGGCGGCGCGGGTGGCCTCGCTGACGCGGGGGGAGCCGTTGATGACGCGGGAGACCGTGCCGCGGCCGACCCCGGCGCGGGCGGCGACCTCTTCGAGGGTGGGGCGGCCCCCGCTGCGCCCGTTGCTCCGACCAGCCGTCATCCGTTGCCTCCCAGTAGTGGGCACGCGCCCGTGTCGTGCCCCAGGATCGGAGGAGACCGTAACAGCCCGATAACCGACCGGACCTGGCGGCGTCATGTGTCTTGACACTCCTGCCCGCAGCCGCGACTCTTCACGACATCACGGGTGGGAGCGCTCCCACCCTAGCTGCCACTCCAACACCCGTACATTCCCTGGTTCGACCCGGAGGAGCCGACTTCAGCCGCCCGCAAGGGGGTTGACGGGCCGGGACCGGACCGGCGTCAGGAGGAGACCATGCGCACCATGCGTACGAGAAGCCGTACGGCCCGCAAGGCGGTGGTCCTGGCGGCCGTCGCCGCCCTGGGGACCAGCCTGCTCGCGGGCTGCGCGTCGGACGACGAGCCCGAGGCCGCCGGGGGCGATGCCGGTTCGGACCAGGGGAAGACCACGCTGACCGTCGGGGTCTTCGGTGCGTTCGGCCTCAAGGAGGCCGGACTCTACGACCAGTACATGAAGGAGAACAAGGACGTCGTCATCAAGCAGACGTCCATCGAGCGGAACGAGAACTACTACCCGCAGCTCCTCACCCACCTGGGCACCGGCAGCGGTCTCGCCGACATCCAGGCCGTCGAGGCCAACAACATCGCGGAGATCGTCCAGACCCAGGGCGACAAGCTGGAGGACCTCTCCAAGGCCCCCGGCGCCGACAAGGCCGCCTTCCTGGAGTGGAAGTGGGCGCAGGGCACCACCGAGGCGGGCAAGACGGTGGGGCTCGGCACGGACATCGGTCCGCAGGGCATCTGCTACCGCAAGGACCTCTTCGAGAAGGCGGGCCTGCCGACCGACCGCGAGGAGGTCGGCAAGTTGTGGGCGGGCGACTGGGACAAGTACCTGGAAGCCGGCAAGGAGTTCCAGAAGAAGGCTCCCAAGGGCGCCAAGTTCGTCGACGGCGCGCCCGGTGTGATGGCCGCGGTGACCGGCAGCAGCGAGACCCGCTACTACGACGACAAGGGCGAGGTCGTCTACAAGTCGAACCCGGCGGTGAAGGAAGCCTGGGACCTGGCGGCCGAGTTCGCCTCCGAGGGACTGACCGCCAAGCTCCAGCAGTTCACCCCCGGCTGGGACCAGGGTTTCTCCAACGGCACCTTCGCCACGGTCTCCTGCCCGGCGTGGATGCTCGGCTACATCCAGGACAAGGGCGGTGAGAAGGGCGCCGACAAGTGGGACGTCGCCCAGGCGCCGAAGCCCGGCAACTGGGGCGGCTCCTTCCTGACGGTCCCCTCGGCCGGCAAGAACAAGGAGGAGGCGGCGAAGCTCGCGGCGTGGCTGACCGCGCCGAAGCAGCAGGCGAAGCTCTTCGCCGAGCGCGGCTCCTTCCCGAGCGCGCAGGCCGCCTACGACCTGCCGGAGATCGCCGACGCCAAGCACGAGTACTTCGACGACGCGCCGATCGGCAAGATCTTCGCCGAGGCCGCCAAGGGCGCCCCGGTGCAGATCCTCGGCCCGAAGGACCTGGTGATCGCGCAGAACCTGGCCGACGTGGGCATGCTCCAGGTCGACCAGAAGGGCAAGTCCTCCGAGGAGGGCTGGAAGGCCGCGGTCAAGGCGATCGACAACGCTCTGGACCAGTGACCCGCGATGGCGAGTGAATTCTCGGCGGCCGCGCCCTCCTCGGTGGAGGAGGGCGCGGCGGCCCCCGCGAGCGGGGTGGCGGTGGCCGCGGGGCCGCCCCAGGACCCCGGCAGGGAAGCGGCCGACCGGCGGCGCGAGCGGCGCTCCCGCTGGTACCGGCGGGACGTGAAGTGGAGTCCGTACGCGTTCATCGCGCCGTTCTTCCTCTTCTTCGCGGCCTTCGGCCTCTTCCCGCTGCTCTACACCGGGTGGGCCTCGCTCCACCGGGTGGAGCTGACGGCCCCCAACGACATGGAATGGATCGGGCTGCGCAACTACACGCGCCTGCTCGACGACGAGTTCTTCTGGAACGCGCTCCAGAACACCTTCACCATCGGCATCCTCTCCACGGTGCCGCAGCTGCTGATGGCGCTGGGCATCGCCCACCTCCTCAACTACCGCCTGCGCGGCTCGATGTTCTTCCGGGTGGCGGCGCTCACGCCGTACGCCACCTCGGTGGCGGCGGCGACCCTGGTCTTCGTCATGCTCTTCGGGCGCGACTACGGGATGATCAACTGGTTCCTGTCGCTGGCCGGTTTCGAGCACATCGACTGGCAGAACGGCAGCTTCACCTCACAACTGGCCGTCTCCTCCATCGTCGTGTGGCGCTGGACGGGCTACAACGCGCTGATCTACCTGGCCGCGATGCAGTCCATCCCCTCCGACCTGTACGAGTCGGCGGCGCTGGACGGCGCCTCGCGCTGGCAGCAGTTCCTGCACGTGACGCTGCCCTCGCTGCGGCCGACCATCCTGTTCACCGTGGTCGTCTCGACCATCGGCGCCATCCAGCTCTTCGGCGAGCCGCTGCTCTTCAACGGCGGCGGCGGGGCGACCGGCGGCTCCGACCACCAGTTCCAGACCCTCGGCCTGTACCTGTACGAACAGGGCTGGACCAACCTGCACCTGGGCCGGGCGTCCGCCATCGCCTGGGCCATGTTCCTGCTGCTGATCGTGATCGGGCTGGTCTCTCTCGCGGTCACCCGGTGGCTGCGCCGAGGCGAGGGGAAAGCATGAGCATCGCACCACCGCCCGTCCGGGCGGACTCCGCGCCCGGCGCCCCCGCCGACCCGCCCGGCAAGCGGTCCCGGCGCCCGCGCCGCAGCGGGGCCGGGCGCCAGCTGCACGGCGGCCGGATCACGTACGCCGTGCTCGGCCTGGTCACCGTCGTCTCGCTCTTCCCGCTGGTCTGGACGGCCATCGCGGCCTCGCGGAACAACACGCGGCTGGCCGAGACCCCGCCGCCCTTCTGGTTCGGCGGGAACCTCTTCAAGAACCTGGAGATCGCCTGGACCGACGCCAACATGGGGTCGGCCCTGCTGAACACCGTGGTGGTGGCCGGCACCGTCTCCGTCGGCACGGTGCTCTTCTCGACCCTGGCCGGGTTCGCCTTCGCCAAGCTGCGGTTCCGGTTCAAGAACGCGCTGCTGCTGCTGGTGATCGGCACGATGATGGTGCCGCCCCAGCTCAGCGTCGTCCCGCTGTACATGATGGTGGCCAAGCTCTCCTGGTCCGACCAGCTCCAGGCGGTCATCCTGCCGACCCTGGTCACCGCCTTCGGCGTCTTCTTCATGCGGCAGTACCTGCTCCAGGCGCTGCCCACCGAGATCATCGAGGCGGCCCGGGTCGACGGTGCCAACAGCCTGCGGGTCCTGTGGCACGTGGTCTTCCCGGCGGCCCGGCCCGCGATGGCGGTGCTCGGGATGCTGACCTTCGTGCAGTCCTGGAACGACTTCTTCTGGCCGATCATCGCGCTGACCCAGAACGGCAGCCCCACCGTGCAGGTGGCCCTCACCGGCCTGGGCCGGGGCTACATCCCCGACCAGTCGGTGATCATGGCCGGCGCGCTGCTGGGCACGCTGCCGCTGCTGATCGCCTTCGTGGTCTTCGGCAAGCAGATCGTCGGCGGCATCATGCAGGGCGCGGTGAAGGGCTGAGCGGCCCTTTGAGGACACCCCCGGGCGGCGGGCCCGACCACCCGCCGCCCACCCCGCCCTTCCCCATCCCAAGCGAGAACGGGAGTACGTCTTGACCACAGTCCCCACCGCAGCCACCTCCGCCACGCCCACCGCCGGGGAGGTGCCCGGGGAGGCGGCCGCCCTGGCCCGGCAGGGCAGATTCCCCACCGACTTCCTCTGGGGCGCGGCGACCGCCTCGTACCAGATCGAGGGGGCGGTGGCCGAGGACGGCCGGACCCCGTCGATCTGGGACACCTTCAGCCACACCCCGGGGAAGACGGAGAACGGCGACACCGGTGACACGGCTGTCGACCACTACCACCGCAGCGCCGAGGACGTGGCGCTGATGGCCCGGCTCGGCCTCGGCACGTACCGCTTCTCCGTCTCCTGGTCCCGGGTGCAGCCGACCGGGCGCGGCCCCGCCGAGCGGCGCGGCCTCGACTTCTACCGGCGGCTCGTCGACGACCTGCTGGCCCGCGGCATCCGGCCGATGGTGACCCTGTACCACTGGGACCTTCCGCAGGAGCTGGAGGACGCCGGCGGCTGGCCCGAGCGGGAGACCGCGCACCGGTTCGCCGAGTACGCGGCCCTCGTCGGCGAGGCGCTCGGCGACCGCGTCGAGCTCTTCACCACCCTCAACGAGCCCTGGTGCAGCGCCTTCCTCGGCTACGGCTCCGGGGTGCACGCCCCCGGCCGCACCGACCCGGTCGACGCGCTGCGCGCCGCCCACCACCTCAACCTGGCCCACGGCCTGGGCGCGCAGGCGCTGCGGGCCTCGGTGCCGGCCGGGCGCACCCCGAAGATCGCGGTGAGCCTCAACCCGAGCGCGGTGCGGGCCCGTACGGCCGCGCCGGAGGACGAGGACGCGCGGCGCCGCATCGACGCACTGGCCAACCGGGTCTTCAGCGGGCCGATGCTGCGCGGCGCGTACCCGGAGGACCTCTTCGCGGACACCGCGGGGCTCACCGACTGGTCCTTCGTCCAGGACGGCGACGCCCGCACGGCGTGCCAGCCGCTGGACCTGCTGGGCATCAACTACTACGCCCCGGCGATCGTCTCCGGCGGCCGCGTGGACGGGCCGCGCGACGACGGGCACGGGGCGAGCGCCCACTCTCCTTGGCCGGCCGCCGACGACGTCACCTTCCACCAGGCCGAGGGCGAACGGACCGCGATGGGCTGGGGCGTGGACCCGACCGGCCTGTACGACCTGCTGGTGAAGTACGCGGCCGAGGCGCCGGGCGTGCCGCTGCTGGTCACCGAGAACGGCGCGGCCTACCCGGACGCGCCCGACGCCCAGGGCCGCTTCCACGACCCGGACCGCATCCGCTACCTGCACGGCCACCTCTCGGCGGTGCTGGACGCGATCCGCGACGGCGCCGACGTGCGGGGCTACTACCTCTGGTCGCTGCTGGACAACTTCGAGTGGTCCTACGGCTACGGCAAGCGGTTCGGCGCGGTCCACGTGGACTACGACACGCAGGTGCGCACCCCGCGGTCGAGCGCCCACTGGTACGCGCGGGCGGCCCGGGACGGCGTGCTGCCCCCGGCGGACTTCCGCCCGGAGCCCGACGCGGGCTGATCCCCCCGGAGCCGGGGCGGGCGGTGGCGCGGGTTCTGACCCCGGGCCACCGCCCGCCCTTCGTCCCGCGCACGGGGCCCGGCTCCACCCGCTGTTCCGCCCGGAACAAGGTCGTGCCCCGGCCGGGGTGGGGGGATGGTGCCCGGCCGGGGCACGTTCTTTCCTGTGGGGGGAGTGTTACTCCGGAATCCCGTGGGGTACCGCCCGTGTACCCCGGGTGAGCGGCTGGATTCCCGAGCAGGCGGAACTTTTTTCCGGTGGTCGTCCGGATGCCGGCGGTGGGGCGCCGACGAGGAAGACGTTAGCCCCCGGGCACCTCGCGAAACGGGCGGACCGGACAGGGCGCCGGGTTCTTAAGGTTCCCTTAGGGCAGCACTCGGACGGGGTTAAGAGGAATGGGGAACTCCACGCCGCCCGGCCCACCCCTTCCGCTGCCCGCGCCGCCTCGCCCGGCGCCCCGTCACCGGCGCCTCGCCCGTGTCCCGCAGCTGGACCCAGAGCCGCACCTCGGTCCCGCCCAGCACCGAACGGCCGATACGCACGTCCCCGCCGGTCGACTCGGCGAGGCGGCGCACGATGTCCAGGCCGAGCCCGGTCGAGCCGACCGCCGACGCCTCCCCGCCGGCCCCGCCCCGGCCGCGCGCCAGCGCCGCCTCGGGGTCGGCGATGCCGGGTCCCGCGTCGGAGACCAGCACGATCACCGAGTGCGCGCCCTCGCCCCCGTCGTGCAGGTCGACCGCGAACGGCGTCCCCTCGGGGGTGTGCCGGAAGACGTTGCCGAGCAACGCGTCCAGCGCCGCCACCAGGTCCCCCCGGGCCACCGGGATGCGCACCGGCCGGTCCACCCCCGCCACCCGCGCGGTGCGCCCCTCGTCCTCGGCCAGCGCCGACCAGAACGCCATCCGCTCCCGGATGACCTCGGCCGCGTCGCACCCGGCCCCCGAACCGTCCGGCTGGGTACGGGGCTTCTGCTCGCGGGCGGTCCGGATGATGGCGTCCACCTCGCACTCCAGCTGCTCCACCGCCGCCCGGGTCTGCTCGGCGGCGGGCCCTTCCCCGAGGGAGGCCGCGTTGAGGCGGAGCACGGTGAGCGGGGTCCGCAGGCGGTGCGAAAGATCGGCCGCCAACTCCCGCTCGTTGGCGAGGAGTTCCACCACCTGGTCGGCCATGGAGTTGAACGCCACGGCCGCCTGCCGCAGTTCGGCCGGGCCCTCCTCGGGGACCCGCACCCCGAGCGAGCCCTCGCCGAGCGCGTGGGCCGCCCCGGCCAGCCGCCGGGCGGGCCCCACCAGGCGCACCCCGAGCCGGTCGGCGACCGCGACCGAGCCGATGACCAGGGCGACGGCGACCCCGGCCAGCATCAGCCAGGCGGCGGCCACCCCCCGGTCGGCCTCGGCCTCGGGCACGTAGACCTCCACGACCGCCGTCCGCGAACCGCTCAGCGCCGTCGGCTGGAGGAGGAGCTGTCCGCCGGGGGTGGCGGTGGTGACGGCGCGGGCCAGACGGCGGGTGGAGGCGAGGTCACGGACGGAGGCGCGGGCGGTGCCGACGGTCAGGGCCGGGCGGTCGCCGTCGGCCGGGACGTGCACCGCCATCCGGCCCTCGGACCCGGCGGTGGTGAACTGCACCGCCCGCTCCAGTGCGGCCCGTTCGGTGGTGACGGTGAGGGCCGGGCCGAGCGCCGCCGCCTGCCGTTCGGCGTGCGAGACGGCGCGGTCCCGGGCCGTCTCGCGGACCACCAGCCCGAGCGGCACCGCGAACGCCACCACCACCATCACGGTGACCGCCAGCGCCACCTTCACCAGCGCCCATCTCACGCCGGTGGCTCCAGCTTCACCCCGACCCCGCGCAGGGTGTGCAGGTAGCGGGGCGCGGCGGCGGTCTCACCCAGCTTGCGGCGCAACCAGGAGAGGTGCACGTCGATGGTCTGGTCGTCGCCGTAACTCTGCTGCCAGACCTCGGCGAGGAGTTCCTTGCGGGGGACGACGACCCCGGGCCGCCCGGCCAGGTAGGCGAGCAGGTCGAACTCGCGGCGGGTCAGGTCCAGCGGTACGGAGTCGAGTTCGGCCTGGCGCCGCAGCGGGTCGACGGCGAGCCCGCCCACCCGCAGCACCCGGTCGGGCGGCGCCTCGGGTCCGGCCGCCCTGGCCCGGCGCAGCACGGCGGCGATCCGGGCCGAGAGATGGGCGACGGAGAAGGGCTTGGTGAGGTAGTCGTCGGCGCCGTCGTTGAGGAGCCGCACGATCTCGCTCTCGTCGTCTCTCGCGGTGGCGACGATGACCGGCACGTCGGTGATCGACCGGAGCATCTTCAGCGCCTCGGCCCCGTCGAGATCGGGCAGCCCCAGATCGAGAACGACCACGTCGTACCGGAAGTGGGCGACCTCGCGCAGCGCTTCGAGCGCCGTGCCGACGCTGCGTACGGTGTGGGACGCCTCGGTGAGATGGCGGATCAGCGCCGAGCGGACGAACTGGTCGTCCTCGACCACGAGCACATGGGGCATGGGCGGCACCGTACGCCATCCGGGGGAAACGGCAGGCGCGGGCTTGACGGCTCACGCGGGGCGACAACCGACCGGCGCCTGCGGGAGGATGACGCACATGCGGAGAGGAGTGCTCCACGCCCTGGCGTGGACGGCGGCGACCGGAGCGGCGGTCACCCTGTCCTGGTTCGGCGTCCACACCGTCCTCTCCGGCACGGTCTACGACCCCCCGCGCGCCCTCCCCCTCACCGAGGTCGCCCCCGAGCCCCAGGCCGCCTCCACCCACCGCCCCAAACCGGCACCTTCCCCCCAGCCGACCCCACCCCCGCCACCTTCCCCCACACCGAAACCCCCGAGCCCCACCCCCACACCGACCCCGACCCCCACACCCCCCTCCCCCGAACCCCCACCGTCCGACCCGGCCACGGGCGTCAAGGGCTACACCGTCGCCGGCGGCCAGGTGGTCCTCGACATCGGCCCCGACTCCGCCGACTTCGTCTCCGCCACCCCCACCCCCGGCTGGACCATGCAGGTCTGGACCCGCGAGGAAAGCGGCGGCGCCTGGGTCCGCGTCACCTTCACCCAGGGCGACCGCAGCTCCTCGGTCTTCTGCTCCTGGAACGGGTATCCACCACGGGTGGACATCGACGAACGGTGAACCAGGCTCTGGCCGAATCAAGCCCGGCCGGCGTTTGAGGCCACCCCACCCCAGCCCGGCCGGCGCCTGAGGCCAATCAGTCGAACGCCCCCGGCGGCGGCGCAGGCGAAGCCTTGGCCACGGCGTCGGAGACCACCCCCGCACCCCCGGTGAACCCCAGCAACCCGGCCCCGTGCTCCACCCGCCCAGGATGCGGGTCGCCCGCCACCCTCCGGGTGAACTCCCCCACAGGCAACGGCTGCCCAGCCGCAACAAGCACCGCGTTCCCGAACCGCCTCCCCCGCCACACCACCGGATCAGCGGCAACCGCCAACTCGGAGAAGACCGCGCCGGCGGTAGCCACCTGCCCCCGCAGATACGCCAACGGCGGCCCATCGGCCAGGTTGGCCGCGTACCAGCCCCCAGGGGCCAACACCCTCCGCACCTCCGCCAGGAACTCCACACTGGTCAGGTGCGCAGGAGTCCGCGCCCCACTGAACACGTCGGCCACGACGAGATCGGCCCACCCGTCGGCAACCCGCCCGAGCCCTTCTCGGGCATCCCCTTCCCGCACCTTGACCCGCGCCTGCGGATCGAGGGGCAACACCCTGCGCACCAGCCGCACCAACGCGGCGTCCTTCTCCACCACCTGCTGCGTGGACCGGGGCCGCGTCTCCCCCACGTACCGCGCCAGCGTCAGCGCACCCCCGCCGAGGTGCAGCACCCGCAACGGCTGCCCGGCGGGCGCGACCAGGTCGATGACGTGCCCGAGCCGGCGCTGGTAGGAAAAAGCCAGGTGGGAGGGGTCGGCCAGGTCGACGTGCGACTGCGGCGCCCCGTCGATCAGCAGCGACCAGCCCTCGGCCCGCTCGGGGTCGGGCCGCAGCTCGGCGGTGCCCCCGTCGACGGCCTCGACCACGGCCTCCCGCCCGCCGCGTCGCCGCCCCTCACCGCGTTCGCGCCCCTTGCCCGCCTTGCCTCGTGCCATGCCCTCATTCTGCGGGGACGGGCGGCGGGCGGCGCGGGCGGGCCCCGGCGGCCGGGGTCAGCGGCGGCGGTCGGCGGCGGCGATGAGGCGGGCCGCCTCGTCCAGGGCGGCCCGGAGTCTCGCCGGGTCGGTGACGGTCCCGCCGTCGCCGGGCGGCAGCAGCCAGCCGGTCCCGGCGACGGCGGGGGCTCCGCCGGGCCGGCGCCCGGCGGTCGTACAGGCGCTGCCCGGTACGTCCCACCGGTCGGCGGTGCCGGGCGGCACCAGGAAGCCGAGGGTGTCGCAGCGGCCGACGAGCAGGACGGGGCCGACGGCCGGCTCGGCGCCCCGGCGGAGGATGTCGACGGCCTCCAGCCCCTGCCGGGCGGGGACGGTGACCAGGTCACAGGGGCGGCGGTCGGCGGCCTGGCCGCCCGCCGCGGGCGTCCAGGGGTCTCGGGTGTCCGTTCCGGCGTCCAACAAGGAAATCCCTCCTCGCGGAGAGCAGCCACTGCGCTTCCCTCCGCAAGACCCAACGCGACGGAGCGTCAACGGCTACGGCACGCGATGGCCGCGAAGGATGGCACTTCATGGCAGATCGCGGGAGAGATATCCCTTTTGTAGTCAAACCCTGTGTGCCGGACCGGTTACAGAAGGTACGTTGCTGCTCCGTCGGAACACGGTCCGCAGCCGGCGGTCACCGTTCCGGCGTGATCCGCAGGAGAGGGGTCGGCCATGACGTCGTCACCGGTGGCTTCCTCCGCGCACCCCCCGAGGCCCAACACGGTCTTCAGGGAACTGCGCGGACAGCTCTCACCGGCCGAGTTCGCCGCCGCGGTCCGCAGGGCGGGCCGCGAGATCGGCGAGCACGTGAGCTGCGACGCCCGGTACGTGGGCCGGGTCGAGGCAGGGGAGATCCGCTGCCCCAACTACGCCTACGAGCGGGTGTTCCGGCACATGTTCCCCGGCCGGGACCTCACCGCGCTCGGCTTCACCCCGCGCCAGGCCGTACGGGGCAGAGCCGCCTCGCGCGGCGCGCACCCTCCTTCGGACACCCCGTACGAGTACCCGATCCCCCCGGATCCTCCGGATTCACACCCGGGTTCCGGGAGACAGATGCGCGAGGAGAGCGACGTGCAACGGCGCGCGTTCATGACCGGTTCGACCGCCACGGTGGCGGCGGCCTCCCTGGGTGCGCTGGGCACCCTCACCGGCGACGAGGGCACCATTCCGCACCAACGCGTCGGCGAGGCCGAGGCGGGCGCCGTCGAGCAGGCGGTGCGGCTGATCCGTACGCTGGACGACCGGCACGGCGCCGACGGGCTCTACCGCCGGGCCGCCCGCCAGCTCCGTACCGCCTACGCCCTGCTCGACGCGGGCACCACCCGCCAGTCCACCGCCGACCGGCTGCACGCCGGCGCCGGAGAACTGGCCATCTCGGTGGGCTGGCTGGCCCACGACTCCGGCCGCCAGCAGGAGGCCCGCTCGCACTACGCCGAGGCCCTCGCCACCGCCCGCATGTCCGGCGACGCGGCCCTGGAGGCCCACGCCTTCTGCAACACCGCCTTCCTCGCCCGCGACACCGGCCGCTACCGCGAGGCCGTCCGCGCCGCCCAGGCCGCCCAGCGCGCCGCCGCGAAGCTGGGCTCGCCCCGCCTGCTGGCGCTGCTGGCGCTGCGCGAGGCGGGCGGCTGGGCCGGGCTCGGCGACCGCGGCGGCTGCGAGGGCGCGGTCGCGCGGGCCGGGGAGCTGTTCGGCCGGGGCGCGCGCGAGGCCGACCCGGAGTGGATGTCCTTCTTCAGCGAGGCCGAGCTGGAGATGCTCCAGGCGCAGTGCTGGGGGGCGCTCGGCGACCACGCCCGCGCCGCCGGCCACGCCGGACGCGCCGCCTCGCAGGCGACGGTCCGCACCCCGCACCTGACGCGCAACATCGCCCTGTACACCTCCGAGCTGGCCTCCGGCCTGGCCCGCGCCGGCCGCCCGGACGAGGCCGCCGACGCCGCCACACGCGTCCTGGCCCTCCTCGACGAGGTGCAGTCCAGCCGCGTCCAGTCCCGCCTGTCGGCCACCGCCGAACTGCTCGGCCCGCACCGCCGCCACCGCCCGGTGGGCGTCTTCCTCGACCGCCACGAGGCCCTGGCGGTGTGAGCGGACCTGGCCAGGGCGCTCCCTAGGCGGCGAGGTGCCCGGTGTCGTTCCAGGACTCCAGCGCCGGTTCGCCGTACGACCAGCCGAGCACCGAGAGCGAGGCGGGCGCGAGCCGGATGCGGGCGCCGAAGGAGACAGGCAGGCCGAGCCAGCGGGCGCCGAGGGCGCGCAGGATGTGGCCGTGGGCGAAGAGCAGCACGTCCCGGTCGGCGGACCTGGCCCAGTCGACCACCTCGTCGGCCCGGTCCGACACCTCCTGCGTGCTCTCACCGCCGGGCGCCCCGTCCCGCCAGACCAGCCACCCCGGCTGCCGGGCGTGGATCTCGTCGGGGGTCAGCCCCTCGTACTCCCCGTACCGCCACTCGACCAGCGCGTCCCAGGGCGTGGCCCGCTCCCCGAACCCGGCCAGCTCGGCCGTCTCCCGCGCCCGTACCAGCGGACTGGTCCGCACCTCGACCCGCGGCAGCCCCGCGAACGGCTCGGCCTCCAGCCTCCCGCCCAGCAGCCCCGCATCGGCCCGCCCCTCGTCCAGCAAGGGAATATCGGTCAACCCCGTGTGCCGCCCCGACCGCGACCAGGCGGTCTGTCCGTGCCGTGCCAGCAGAATGCGCGGTGCCATGCGGGGCCTTTCGCCGTACGTGTCGTGCTTCACCTTCATCATCACACCGACCCGACCTGCCTCACCTCTCGCGGGGGTACGCCGCAGAACGCGAGGTAGCGCACCTTGCTCCCGCTGGCAGCATCGGGATCATGCCTGGTAGCAAAAAGTACTCGATCAGCTTGCCGGAAGATCTGGCCGAGGCTGCGCGCGCCCACGTGGGCCGAGGCGGATTCTCCGCCTACGTCGCCGAGGCCCTGGAACAGCGGATCGCCATGGACAAGCTGCAGGAGATTGTCGACGACTACGAGTCCGACCACGGCGAGCTGAACAAAGAGGACGTCGAGGCCGCTCGCGCGTTGCTGCGCCACGATCACCGCCGAGCGGGCGGGGCAGCCACCTGATGGCCGGAACTCTCCTCCTCGACTCCGAAGGTCTTTCCAAGCTCTACCGCAAGGACCCCACCGTCCTGGGTTTCATCCAGGCTGCCAGGCAGGAAAGCGTTCGCGTGGCAACCAGCACGATGACTGTCGTGCAAGCCGGCCACGAGCGCGTGCACCCCGCCCGAATCAGCTGGACGCTCTCCCGTATCGACGTCCACGACGTCACCAGGGAGGTCGCCGACCAGGCCACCCGGCTCCTGCGCACACACCGCCTGCACGGCCACAAGTACGCGATCGACGCCGTCCTTGCCGCAATCGCCCAGTCGGCAGCCCTGCCTGCCACCCTCTTGACCTCCGATCCGGAGGATCTGAGCCTTCTTTGCGGCCCGGCCGTCGAAGTCGTCAAGGTGTAGGACTCAACCCTCGCTCAGTGTTCCTCCGAGCTGAGGCGGCGCCCCTGCCGCCCACCCCCTGAGCGACACCCCCACGCCCCCACCCCGCAGATACTCCCCCAGCGCGGCAGCCGACCCCGGCACGAACTCCTGGGGCAGCTCACCGACGGGGACCCAGCCCACGTGGTCGTGCTTCCCCGGCTCCCGGTTCTCCGGCTCGCCGCCCCACCGCTCCACGGCGAAAACAACCGTGAGGTACCCGTCAGGCGCCTCGACACCCCACGCCCCGTGCACCAGATGCGCGACCCGCAGGTCTTCGGGCCGTACGGTCACCCCGGTCTCCTCGTACAGCTCCCGGGCGGCCGCCTCGGTCACCGGCTCCCCGGGGTCGCACTTGCCGATGGGCAGATCCCACAGCCCGTGCCCGTACTTGGCGCCCGCCCCACGCCGGAGCAGCACGACCCGCCCGGCGTCCCGGTCGTACACGATGACGGCGGCGGCGAGCAGGGTCATCGAGCCCAGGGCGGGAGGCAAGGGCTGCGGGGAAGCGGGCACGGATATCGGGTCCTTTCATAGAGAACACGCTGCCGAGCGACTCAACGCCGGGGGGTCCACCTGTGCATCAGCTCGTGCCTTGCCAGATCCTCGAAATACCGGTGGCGCGACCATGCCTCGTGATCACCGATGACGATGAGGCGCCGACGGGCGCGGGTGACGGCGACGTTCAGGAGGTTGGGCTTCTGCGCGGCCCAGTTCCGCGACCCGACCTGCCCGGCTCCGGTCCCCAGCACCAGGATCACGATGTCCGCTTCCTTGCCCTGAGTCGTGTGCACCGTGCCGTAGCGCTTGGGGGTGAGGGACCCGCCGACGACCCGGCCGAGGCCGTGAACGACGTCCCGGAACGGGCTGACGACGAAAACGGATTCGTTCAGGCGGCGCTTGTGCTCCGCGCCGGAACCGCCCCCCACCAGCTCGCCCGTGAACAGCTCCGCTGCGCTCTCAGCCTCCTGACGGACCGCTTCCTCGATACGGGTACGGATCCGGTCGAGGGTGATCTCCAGCGCATGCCCTTCCGCCGGGTTCCACTTCTCCTCGCCCGGCAGCGCGGGGACATCCCACCACACACTGCGCTGGGCCAGCGCGAAGTCGTCCTGGTCCCGGTGGACCCCGTAGACCATCATCCCGTCGTAGGCGATCTTGTTGCTGATGTCGAACATCAGCCGGTCGCAGCGGCGGTGCACCCTCAGCGGCGAGCCGAGCCAGATGGCCTCGCCCTCCTGGTCCCTCAACCAAGTGCCGTACGGATTGAGGCGGTCGGCCAGAGTCTGGACTGACGCGGCCGCCGGAGCCCACCGACGATCCACCGAGAAGTGCCCGGCCAGACGCCGCTGGCCGGTCCACGGAAGGGGGACGACTGGTTCCAGTTGCAGCGGGTCACCGACGACGACAGCCCGGCGCACCCGCCACAGGGCGCCGACCACCGCCTGCGGGGCGGCCTGCCCGGCCTCGTCGACGAACAGCCAGCCCAGCGCCTCACTTCCCAGCCCGGCGAACATACGCCCCACCGAGGCAAAGGTCGTCGAGACCGCCGGCACCACCAGGAACAGCATCTGCCAGGCGGCCAGCACAGTCCCGGCGTCCAGGTCCCCTGGCGCCTGGCCCTTGACCACCTCCATCGCGGCCAGCAGGTTCTTCCGCATGCGCTCGGGCGCCGTGGCCAGCAGCGCGCGGTGCAGATCCAGGGCCGCTAGAAAGAGTTCGGAGCGCGCATCGGCGAACGCGGCATCCATCCAGGGCGCCGACTGCTCCCGGGACTCCATCGCCCCACGGTCGTCCGGGGCCGCCAGCCATGCGTCGCCCGGCACACGGTCCCCCCAGCGGGCCCTGGCCTCGGCCAGTCGGTCCTGCTCGGCCTCCCTCTCGCGGCGCCGTCCGGCCACTCGCTGCCCGGCCTCGGCGGCCGTGGCGACCTGCCGCTCACGTGCTTGCTCGCAGGCGGAGGCCCGGGCCTCCGCACGCAGGACCGCTCCCCATGCCTGATCCACGTCCGCCTGGGCCGAGCGCAGCACCGCCTGTTGCGCTGCCCGGGCCGACTCCAGCTCTGCGAGACGGGTGTCCGCAGCTTCCCGCTGGCTGAGCAGAGGGAGACGAGCGGCCTCCCACTGCCGCATGGGCTCGCGGGTGACCATCCTCCTGAGCAGGCCAGGCCTGGACGCGCCGTGGGCGTGGAGGGCCAACTCCGCAGCCCGGACACCCTCCTCCCCCCGACGGGTGACCGCTTCGGCGAGGTCGAGCCGCGTGCGCTCCGCGGCGACCACGGCCTGGCGCCGGGCGTGCTCCTGCCGGTGACCGACGAGCTCAGCGGCCACCCGCCGCTGTTCCTGCCGCAGGAGCGACAGCGCACCCCGGGCGCCGGACTCCCTGCTCTCCAGCTCCTCCAGGAGGGCGTCGGGACCCGCAAGCCGGTCGAGCTGCTCCGCGATCTCCTGCCGCTCCGCAGCGAGCGCACGTACGTGGTCCCGGGCCCGAGTGAAGCGGCGTACCGCCTGCTGCCAGGTCTCCCGCCCCAGCGGAGGGTCCGCGTCCGCGTCTGGGCCCGGCCACGGGGTGTCGCGGGCGGAGGCGGGCCCGTGGAAGTTCGCCTGAAGCTGCAACATTCTGTGCAGACCCAGCACCGGGTCGTCCCCGTCCGGCTTCGACCCGGCACTTCCCTTGGGCTGATCGCCCCACCAGAAGCGCTGCACGAAGTCGGAGCGGTTGCCGCGCCGGCCCAGCCGTGCCGCGATCGCGCCCCACGCGTCCTCCTCCAGCGCCAGACTGGCCGGGCCCGCGAGGTACTCGGCGCGGCCGCGCCACGCCTCGCCGATCGAACGGGCGCCGGGGATCTCCAGCGTGACGTTCTCCACCGCTCCGTTGTTGGACGAGGCGATCACGATCTCGAAGCCGGTGAGCTCCGGGATCAAGGGATGAATGGTGCGCGGGTAGGACTTCCCCGCTGTCTCCTCGGTACGCCAGGTACGCGGCTTCTTGGCGAAGGCGTCCTCCGGCCGGGCCAGCGCGGCCAGCCGTTCGGCCCGCTGGACCACCAGGGCTGCGATGAGGTCTCGCAGCATCGTCGTCTTGCCGGTCCCAGGCGGCCCGTTGACCGCGTACAGTCCGCGGCCGCCGTCCTCCCCGAGGCTCGCCATCACGCGGTTGACCGCGAACTGCTGGGAGAGCACCAGGGGTTTGTCGGAATCGGCCGGCCACCGCCCGAGCGGCATGCTCGACGGCTGTACGCTCTCCCTCACCACCTCGGGCAGGCGCCGCACGTCGAAGCGGTGCATCGCGTCCAGATCCGCCTCAGCACTCAGGTAGTCCAAGAGGGCGGTACCCGCTCCGCCAGCCGCCACGGCATCGGCGACCTGCTCCAAGTCATCGGCGTAGAAGCTGTTGAGGAAGATGTCACCGCTACTCTCGTCCGCGTGGCGGGCTACGACCTGATAGCTCTTGACCCGGATCGCGTCGGGCCGGAGAGCAACGGCAACACCGAGTTGGTCGGTCACCCACCGGGTAATGGCCGCCAGGTCGTACACGTCCAGGATCTTCACGCCCACCTCGGACGGCGGCTCTTCCGCCTCAACCTCGCGCTGCTCAGGCCCCTCCGCCGCGCCCTCGTGCTCGCCGCCCTCGTCCTCGTCCTGTCCGGCCGCCGCACCGTCGCCCTGGACGCGCTCGGCGAACCGGGCGGCGGCCGTGTCGATGAGCTCCCCGCCGGCCCCCTCGATGACCTTCGCGGCCATCGCCCCCGCGATCGGCCCCAGCCCCGCCCCGGCCACTCCGGCCGCCACCCCCAGCCCACCTTTGGCCGCGCTGACGACGAGACGGGACATCAGCCCCGCGACGGGCCCGAGCCCGGGCTCAGACGCACCGGAAACCTCCGGGGGCCGCCGCTCGACCTGTACCTTCCCGTCACCGAGGTCCAGCAGCCGCCCCAGCAACCGCTTGTTGTCCTCATCGAACCCGGTCAGCCACCGGTCGCTGTGCGGCCCCGGACTCAGGGTCTGCCCCACCGCCCAGGCGCACGAGGAGAGCGTCACGCTCTCCTTTATCAGCCGCCCGTCCTGGTTGACCGTGAAACAGAGCACGGCGCTCTCGCCACCGTTCCGCCCGTCGAGGTCCTGCTCGGAATCGGGCGCCCGGAACGCCTGCAACAAGGCGTCCCGCACTTTGTGCACGCCGAAGACCCCTGCGTATACCGTGTGCTGCCACACTCGGTTCGGACGAGCCTGAACGCGGCTGACAGCCGACCCGGCCTCCCAGGGCAACGGCTGCCCCGCTCTCACGGCGTAAAGATGCTTGCGAGGGTTGACCGACTCGACCTTCGGGGGCGAGAAGTACTCCACAGCCCGCCAGTACCGCAGAACCCGCGCCCGCTCCTCCCGTGCCCCGACCTCGGCACGGCCCCGCCCTACGCCTCCCACCCGTCCCCCCGTACTCGCGAATTCGGGGGCACGTTAGCAGAGGGGCGGGGGCAGGCCTGAGGCGAATCCGTGGCTACGGGAAGCGGGCCGCGCCATAGGGCAGGACCGCCGGAACCCCATGTCGACACCCGTCTTCGGGCCCGGCCCTCTACACATTGAACCGGAATGTCTACGGACTGATCCTGACCTGCGGCTGCGCCCCATCCAGGGCTCTGACCTGGGACTTCCCGGTTGGCACGCGTTGGCTCTCGACGGACGTTTACGGGTTTCCTGCGGACTGGCTGCGGACTGGCAGACATCCGCGATCCCCCAGTCAGCGGGACGGCGGAACGCTTTCAGTGAGTTCCTGGTACGCGTCCATGACATCACCCACGTGCAGCGTGATGACCTCGTCCTCCGACGGGACTCCAGAGCTGCCGTGCGCCTCGTAGACCCGCAGGTCCCGCACTGCGGCAGCCTTCCGAGCGAGTTCGCGCGCGAAGCGACCATTACCAAGCCGGTCGATCAGGCCATTGGTGACGACGAGGTCACATGACGTGCGCAGCGCAACCGCTGCCTCGTCGGTAAGGGCGTCGCCTTGGGCTACCAGGAACGACTCCGCGATCAGCACCAGCTCGTCAGCCGAGTAGGCAGGGAAGTCCACCCGAGTGTTGAAGCGGGAGGTGAGGCCTGGGTTGGTGGACAGGAGGTCATCGATCTCGCTCGGGTACCCGGCGAGAACCACAACCAGGCGGCGCCTGTCGTCTTCGGCTCGTTTGAGGAGCACCTGTAGGGCTTCCTTGCCGAAGGCGTCACCTCCCGAGTACCCGGTGTTGGACAGTGCGTACGCCTCGTCGATGAAGAGAACACCATCCAGGGCCTCGTCGATGATCTTCGATGTCTTGATCGCCGTCTCTCCGAGGTGCTGTCCCACGAGATCAACGCGCTGGGCCTCGACGACGTGGCCTCGGGCCAGCAAGCCAAGCCCTGCGAAGACCTTGCCTACGACGCGGGCCACCGTGGTCTTGCCCGTGCCGGGCGGCCCGGCAAATACCAAGTGCTGTGGAGCCGGTGCCGCAGCCAGGCCCTGGCCTCTTCGCACTGACGCCATCCTCAGCTGTGCCGACAGGGTCCGCACCTGGCGTTTCACCGGGGCCAGCCCGACCATCTCGTCGAGTTCGGCCATCGCCTCGTCCAGCAATGCCGAACGCTCCTCGTCGCTCAAAGTGATGCTGGAGGAGTCCTCACGTTGTTCTTGCGCAGCCCCAGCTGCCTGGGTGGGCAGGCGCGCAGCAGGCGAGGCCACCACCTTCGCCCGCTGGGCCACATCACCCAGGGTCGGGCTGTACCGGAACGCTGTCTGGAACTGCTTCAGGGCATCCTCAGCCTGGCCGAGCTGCTCATACGCACGGCCACGAAGGTAGGCAACCTCCCCGAGAAAGCCGGCGTTATCAGCCAGCGCTTGTGGGAGTGGGTTCAGCACGTTGAGCGCCTCATGGGATACGCCTTGGGCGATAAGACTGGCCGCAACACAAAGCTGCGACTCGTCCCGTAGGAAGGAGTCCCGGATTCCCTCGGCAAAGGTCAGAAGGAGTGGCCAGTCCTTCTTCGAGACGGCGTAGCGGGCGCAGACGAAGCGGGTCTCGTCGCAGTCGAGCACTGCGTGGGAGAGCATGTTCCATGCTTGATCGAGTAGGCCGTCGTCCAAGAACTTCGCCGCCCTCGCGAGCCACAGATCACGGGACGTCTCTAAACGGAAGTTCACATAGCTCCCGATCTGGAACCGGGAGGACAACGGGGTCTGTAGCTGCGTGCGCATGGCACCGAAGGACTGAGCTTGACCGTGCATGGCCTCGATCGCCTGGCCCTGGAGCTGCCCCGCGGCATGCAGTCCCAGCCAGGCGTCAGCAGCAAGAGGGTTGTGCGCGACGGCCGTGTGAAAGGACGCAGCCGCAGCGGCCTGATTACCCACCCTCAGTTGTGCAACCCCTTCGAGCCACGCTTGCTCGCAATTCTTGATCGAACGCCGTGATACGGACGGCCCCTGCACCCGGGTCTCCAGTGCTGTCGTTGGCTGATTCAGATTCGCCCGCCTTGGATAGGCGGGCTAGTTCCACCCGTCAAGTGATACCTGAGAGTTGCCACCCAAGTTGGGCGAACTTGGCGTTCTCGCTGCGTTGGAGGAGGACGACGCGGTTGGTGGCCTTGTCGTGGACGATGACCGCGGCGACCAACGGGGTCATGGATTCGCGCGCCGGCTTCAGGGCCTTCGGCTGGTCGTCGGTCTGCGGGGTCACGGTGTTCCCTTCGTCGAGCGGGTTGTTGGGCATGTTAGGCGAGGGCTTCGCGGGCGCGGCGGGTGAGATCGGCGGCGCCGGGGACGCGGCGGCGCTGGTAGACCGCGAGGGTGGAGCGGATCGAGGTGATCGCCTTGCGGGTGCGGTCGGAGGTCATGCCTTCCCGCACCGGACCCCACGCCCTCCGGCACCACTACGCCAGCCTGCTGATCAAGCACGGCGAATCCGTGAAGACGGTCTCCGAGCGCCTCGGCCATACCAACGCGGCCATGACGCTGAACATCTACACCCACCTGTGGCCCGACTCCGAGGAGCGGACCCGGGCCGCCGTCGACAAGGCGTACGCGGACCAGTCCGCCGATGCCCAGCCATAGGTCGACGAAGCGGCGTAGCCGCTCCCCAGCGTGCTGACCGAAGTCAGCACGCTGCGGACTCCGTGCGGACCGCAAAGGCCGCCCAACCCGATCCGTCGCAGGTCAGACGGCCTTCGCCGGACGTATTAGACATTGAACCGGAACTCCACCACATCCCCGTCCCGCATCACATACTCCTTGCCCTCCATGCGGGCCTTGCCCGCCGAGCGGGCCTCCGCCACCGAGCCCGTTTCCACCAGGTCGTCGAAGGAGATGACCTCGGCCTTGATGAAGCCCTTCTGGAAGTCGGTGTGGATGACTCCGGCGGCTTCGGGGGCCGTGGCGTTCTTCTTGATGGTCCAGGCCCGGGTCTCCTTGGGGCCTGCCGTGAGGTAGGTCTGGAGGCCGAGGGTGTTGAAGCCGACGTGGGCCAGGGTGGCGAGGCCGGGTTCTTCCTGGCCTACGGACTGGAGGAGTTCGAGGGCCTCGTCGTCGTCGAGTTCGGCGAGGTCGGCTTCGAGCTTGGCGTTGAGGAAGATCGCCTCGGCGGGGGCGACCAGGGCGCGCTGCTCGGCCTTGAAGGCGTCGTCGGTGAGCTCGTCCTCGTCGACGTTGAAGACGTAGAGGAAGGGCTTGGTGGTGAGGAGGTGGAGGTCGTGGAGGGGCTCGGCCTTCTCGGTGCCCTGGACGATGCCGGCGGCGAAGAGGGTCTGGCCGGTCTCCAGGATCTCCTTGGCCTCCTCGATGGCCTTGACCTTCGGCTGGACGTCCTTCTTGATCCGGGACTCCTTCGCCAGGCGCGGGAGGACCTTCTCGATGGTCTGGAGGTCGGCGAGGATCAGCTCGGTGTTGATCGTCTCGATGTCGCTCTTGGGCGAGATCTTGCCGTCGACGTGGACGACGTTCTCGTCCTTGAAGGCGCGGATGACCTGGCAGATGGCGTCGGACTCGCGGATGTTCGCGAGGAACTTGTTGCCCAGGCCCTCGCCCTCGCTGGCGCCGCGCACGATGCCGGCGATGTCGACGAAGTCGACGGTGGCCGGGAGGATCTTGGCCGAGCCGAAGATCTCGGCGAGCTTGGCCAGACGGGGGTCGGGGACGCCGACGACGCCGACGTTGGGCTCGATGGTGGCGAACGGGTAGTTGGCCGCCAGCACGTCGTTCTTGGTCAGGGCGTTGAACAGGGTCGACTTGCCGACATTCGGCAGGCCGACGATTCCGATCGTGAGCGACACGGTGGCGACTTCCCAGGGTGTGTGTGGAGTGGCGTGGTGCGAGGTGGCGTACGGCGTCTGGCGCCGGACCGGTGACCCAGTCTACGGCGGGCCGCCCGTGACCGGTCCGCCACCGGGGTGGCGGCCGGACGGGCGAAGGTGTACGCCGCAAGGGGTGAGCCGTACCCGCCAGGTGCGGGCAAGCTCGGCCGAAACGCGTGTTCCTGGTGGGGGGCGGGGCGGGGCGCCCCCTACTTTGTCCCGGTGGAGCAACCCAGCACGTCCGCCCAGCAAACCCGCCGCCCCGCACCCCTGCCCGCGCAGGGCTCCCCGGCCGACGCCCGCCCGCCCGCGGCTCCGGGCCCCCGCCGGGGGCAGGACGCGGCGCGGCCCGTACGGCCCCGGGCCGGCCGACCCGCCCGGCCCGCCGCGCGCCCCCGGGGCGTGGTGCGGCGGATGCCCCGGCCCCGGCTGACCGGGCTCGGGGCGGGGCTGTTGTCGACGGCGTCCATGGTGGTGGCCGGAGCGGTGGCGTGGCTGCTGCCCGCCGGGGCGCAGACGGTGGTCTTCGGGGTGCTGTTCCTGCCGGTCTGCGCGCTGACCGGGCTGTGGGTGCGGCCGGCCGACCTGGCGATGGGGCCGGTGGTGGTCCCGCTGGCGTACGCGGTCGGGGTGCTGCCGGTGGCCGAGGGCGGTGGCGCGGGCTTCACCGGGCAGGTGATGGGGCTGGTGACGACGCTGGCGCTGAACGCGGGATGGCTCTACGGCGGGACGCTGGTCGCCGGGGTGATCGTGACCGTGCGGAAGGTGCGGCTCATGTCGGCGGCGCGGCGCAAGGCCCGTTCCGCGCCGCGGCGGCCCGCCGCCGAGCAGGCCGCGCCCCGTACGGGCCAGGAGGCCGGACAGTCCGGGCAGTCCGGCCGGCGGGCGCCGCGCAGCCGCGTGGCGCCGTAGCCCGTCAAGGGATCAGGCGGCGGTCAGGCCAGCCCCTCCGGTTCCGCCCAGCCCTCCGTGGCCTCCTCGACGACCAGGACGGGGGCCGCGCCCGCCGCGGCGGCGGCCATGGCGGCGCCGACGATGCCGGCGTTGTTGCGGAGCTCGGCGGGGATCATCTCGGCGCGGACGCCCTCGATGAGGGGCAGGAACTTGTGGGCCTTGCGGCTGATGCCGCCGCCGATGATGAAGAGTTCCGGCGAGAAGAGCATCTCGACGTGGGTCAGGTACTTCTGGACGCGGCGGGCCCAGTGCTCCCAACTGAGGTCGTGGTCCTCCTTGGCCTTGGTGGAGGCGCGCTTCTCGGCGTCGTGGCCGTGCAGCTCCAGGTGGCCCAGCTCGGTGTTGGGGACGAGGTGGCCGTCGGTGAAGAGGGCGCTGCCGATGCCGGTGCCGAAGGTGAGCATGATGACGGTTCCGGTACGGCCCCGTCCGGCGCCCCCGTGCATTTCGGCCACCCCGGCGGCGTCGGCGTCGTTGAGGACGGTGACGGGGAGGCCGTCGAGGCGTTCGGAGAGGAGGGCGGCGGCGTCGACGCCGATCCACTCCTTGTCGACGTTGGCGGCGGTGCGGATGGTCGTCCCGCCGGTGACGACGCCGGGGAAGGTGACGCCGACCGGCCCCGTCCAGCCGAAGTGCCGGACGACCTCGCGGACGCCGTCGGCCACGCCGTCCGGGGTGGCCGGCTGCGGGGTGAGCACTTTGTGCCGTTCCTGGGCCAGGTCCCCGCGTTCCAGGTCCACTGGGGCGCCCTTGATGCCGGAACCGCCGATGTCCACGCCGAAGATCTGCATACCGTCCACGGTACGGCGAAACACGCTCCGTCACCGGGTGTCGGTCCACCGGTGCGGGCGTGCGGGGTGGTGCGGGGCTTACTCGGCGGAGCCGAGCGCTGCGGCCTCGGCGCGCAGGTCCCGGCGGAGTTCCTTGGGCAGCGAGAAGGTGATGGACTCCTCGGCCGCCTTGACCAGCTCGACGTCCTCGAAGCCCCGGGTGCTGAGCCATTCGAGTACGCCCTCGACCAGGACGTCGGGGACCGAGGCGCCGGAGGTGACGCCGACCGTGCTGACCCCCTCCAGCCACGCCTCGTCGATCTCCTCGGCGAAGTCGACCAGGTGGGCGTCGCGGGCGCCGGCGCCGAGGGCGACCTCGACCAGGCGCACGGAGTTGGAGGAGTTCTTGGAGCCGACGACGATGACGAGGTCGGCCTGGCCGCCCATCTGCTTGACGGCGATCTGGCGGTTCTGCGTGGCGTAGCAGATGTCGTCGCTCGGCGGGGAGATGAGCTTCGGGAACTTCTCCTTGAGCCGGTCGACGGTCTCCATCGTCTCGTCGACGGAGAGGGTGGTCTGGGAGAGCCAGACCACCTTGGAGTCGTCGCGGACCTCGACGTTCTCCACGTCCTCGGGGCCGTCCACCAGGGTGATGTGGTCGGGGGCCTCGCCGGAGGTGCCGATGACCTCCTCGTGGCCCTCGTGGCCGATGAGGAGGATGTCGTAGTCGTCCTGGGCGAAGCGGACGGCTTCCTTGTGGACCTTGGTGACCAGCGGGCAGGTCGCGTCGATGGTGGCGAGCCCCCGCTCGGCGGCCTCGGCGTGGACGGTCGGTGCGACGCCGTGCGCGGAGAACATCACGATCGAGCCCTCGGGGACCTCGGCGGTCTCCTCGACGAAGATCGCGCCCTTCCGCTCCAGGGTCTGGACGACGTACTTGTTGTGCACGATCTCGTGCCGGACGTAGATCGGGGAGCCGTACTGCTCCAGGGCCTTCTCGACGGCGATCACGGCACGGTCCACGCCCGCGCAGTACCCCCGGGGAGCGGCGAGCAGGACACGCTTGGCGGTGGGCGACGGGCTGGGCGTAGCAGTCATGGACCCATCGTAAGGCCGTGTCGGACGGCCCGGCGGACGCCCCGTCTGGTGAGACTGGTGCGGGTGGAGGTGGGGGTTCCGGCCCGCGTGCCCGAGGTGCGCGGGGCAGCCAGGCGAAAGGCGTGCGGCCCGATGACGAGTGCGGACGGAAGCGGACCGGGTACGACGGGCGCGTCGGCCGGGACGGAGCGGGACGGGCTGCGGCGGACGCTGGGCTTCCGCGACCTGGTGGTGTACGGCCTGCTCTTCATCGCGCCGATGGCCCCGGTCGGCGTGTACGGGGCGCTGGACGCCCGCTCGCACGGCGCGGTGGCGCTCGTCTACCTCTGCGCCACGGTCGCCATGGCGTTCACCGCGTACAGCTACGCCCAGATGGTGCGGGTCGTACCGCGCGCCGGGTCGGTCTTCGCCTACGCGCGGGCCGGGCTCGGCAAGGGGACGGGGTTCGTCGCCGGGTGGATGGCGATGCTCGACTACCTGCTGATCCCGGCGGTGGCGTACCTCTTCTCCGGCATCGCGATGAACGCGCTGGTGCCCTCGGTCCCCTCGTGGGCCTGGACGGCGCTGGCGGTGATCGTGACGACGCTGCTGAACCTGTGGGGGGTGCGGGCGGCGGCCCGGGTCGGTTTCGCGGTGCTGGCGATGGAGATCGCGGTGCTGCTGGTCTTCGTGGTGGCGGCCGCGGTGGTGCTGGTCCAGGACGGCGCGGCCCGGGACTGGCTCTCCCCGCTGACCGGCGACGGGACGCAGGGCGCCTTCTCGCTGGGCGCGGTGCTCGGAGCGGTCTCGGTGGCCGTCCTGTCGTACCTCGGGTTCGACGCCATCGCCTCGTTCGCCGAGGAGGTCACCGGGGGGTCGCGGCGGGTGGCGCGGGCCGTGCTGTTCTGCCTGGTGCTGGCGGGGACGCTCTTCGTGGTGCAGACGTACCTGGTGGCGCTGCTGGAGCCGGCCAGCTCGGCCGAGCTGGCGGACCAGCCGGAGAAGCAGGGCTCGGCCTTCTACGACGCGGTGGACGCCTCGGTGGGGACCTGGCTGCACGACCTGGTGGCGGTGAGCAAGGCGATCGGCGCGGCCTTTGCGGCGCTGGCGGGGCAGGCGGCGGCCGGGCGGCTGCTCTTCGCGATGGCCAGGGAGCGGCGGCTGCCGAAGGCGCTGTCGCGGACGGACTCCGGGGTGCCGCGGGTGGCGCTGCTGAGCGCGGCGGTGGTGACGATGGTGGCGGCGGTCTGGGCGGCCGACCAGGCGGAGGGGCTCGACCACCTGGTCTCGGTGGTGGACATCGGCGCGCTGACCGCCTTCACCCTGCTGCACGCCTCGGTCGTCGGCTGGTTCGTGGTCAAGCGGGGCGGTGAGGGCGGCCGGGTGAGCTGGTGGCGGCACCTGCTGCTGCCGGTGGTGGGCGCGGCGGTGACCCTCGCGGTGATCGTGGAGGCCTCGGGGGCGGCGCAGGTGGTGGGCCTGGTGTGGCTGGCGGTGGGGCTGGTGGTGCTCTTCGTGCAGCGGGGACGCGGGATCGAGGGGTAGGCGGGTCCTGAGCCGGGCCGCTCTGCGGTTCCGGCCGGGGTGTCGGCGGCGGCCGTTACGCTCGGGCGCATGGGTGTAGATACGTCTGCGGACGCGCCGCTGCCCGTCGGAGCCGTCTCCCGGCTGATCGGGGGGTGGATCGACCGGCTGGGCGCGGTCTGGGTCGAGGGACAGATCACGCAGCTCTCGCGGCGGCCGGGGGCGGGCGTGGTCTTCCTGACGCTCCGCGACCCGGCGCACGACATCTCGGTGGGCGTGACCTGCTACCGCAAGGTCTTCGACGCCGTCGCGGACGTGGTCACCGAGGGCGCCCGCGTGGTCGTCCACGCCAAGCCAGAGTGGTACGCGCCCCGGGGGCAGCTGTCGCTGCGGGCCGCCGAGATCCGCCCGGTCGGTGTGGGCGAGCTGCTGGTCCGGCTGGAGCAGCGGCGCAAGGCGCTGGCGGCGGAGGGGCTGTTCGCGCTGGAGCGCAAGCGGCCGCTGCCCTTCCTGCCGCAGCTGATCGGCCTGGTCTGCGGCCGCGCCTCGGCGGCCGAGCGGGACGTGCTGGAGAACGCCCGGCACCGCTGGCCCGCCGTCCGCTTCGAGGTGCGCAACGTCGCGGTGCAGGGCGTGCACGCGGTCGCCCAGGTGACCGAGGCGGTCCGGGAGCTGGACGCGCACCCGGAGGTCGACGTCATCGTGGTGGCGCGCGGCGGCGGCAGCGTAGAGGACCTGCTGCCCTTCTCCGACGAGGAGCTGATCCGCACCGTCTCGGCCGCCCGCACCCCGGTGGTCTCCGCGATCGGCCACGAGCCGGACACCCCGCTGCTGGACCTGGTGGCCGACCTGCGGGCCTCCACGCCCACGGACGCCGCCAAGAAGGTCGTCCCGGACGTCGGCGAGGAGCACGAGCGGGTACGCCAGCTCCGCGACCGGGCCCGCCGTGCCGCGCACGGCCTGGTCGACCGCGAGGAGCGGGGCCTCGCCCACGCGCTGGCCCGCCCCTCGATACAGCACCCGCACCGCATGGTCGAGGAGCGCGAGGAGCGGGTCTCGGCCCTGCTGGACCGCTCCCGGCGGACCCTGGGCCACCTCCTGGACCGCGCCGACTCCGAGCTGGCCCACACCCGCGCCCGGGTGGTGGCGCTCTCCCCGGCGGCGACGCTCCAGCGGGGGTACGCGGTCCTCCAGACGGCCGAGGGGGCCGTGGTGCGGGCGCCGGACGAGGTGGCGTACGGGTCCGAGCTGCGGGCCCGGGTCGCGGAGGGCGAGCTGGTGGTGCGCCGAGTGGACGAGGACGGGGCGGGCGGGGCGGACGCCGCCGGAGGCTGAGAGGGGCGCGGCGGGCGGAGGCGCCCCCGCGGGGACAGGGCAGGTGGCGGCGAGGCCGCCGGGACGAGACGACGGGCCGGCCGAGCGGCGGGCGAAGGAGAAGGACGCACACGATGACCACGACACCCACCCCCGGCGAGGCGGCGCTCGGCTACGAGCAGGCGCGTGACGAGCTGATCGAGGTGGTCCGCAAGCTGGAGGCGGGCGGCACCACGCTGGAGGAGTCGCTGGCGCTCTGGGAGCGCGGCGAGGAGCTGGCGAAGATCTGCCGCCGCTGGCTGGACGGTGCCCGCGCCCGCCTGGACGCGGCGCTGGCCGAGGAGGAGCAGGAGGCGGGGGACGCCGGGGGTGCCGGGGAGTAGGCCGCCGGGCCTTGATCACCAAGAGCGGGTAAAGGGCGGCACCATTACGCGCAAACGGGAGGGCGGGCAAGGACGGCGTCAGGTGAGTCGCCTCACATGTACCCCCGTTTTTGTTGAACCTTAAACGTCTTCGTCGTACGGTCGGTCACGCACGTCACCGCACCCCACGAAGAGGTTCCCCCGCATGTCTCTCGTTCTTGACCCCGCCGCCCAGGACCTGCTGTTCCGCGAGGCCCGCACCGCGAACACCTTCACCGACGAGCCGGTGACCGACGAGCAGGTCCAGGCCATCTACGACCTGGTCAAGTACGGCCCCACCGCGTTCAACCAGAGCCCGCTGCGCGTGACCCTGGTCCGCTCGGCCGAGGCCCGCGAGCGCCTGCTGCCGCACATGGCCGAGGGCAACCGCCCGAAGACCGCCACCGCGCCGCTGGTCGCCATCCTCTCCACGGACCACGAGTTCCACGAGGAGCTGCCCCGGCTCATGCCGCACGCCCCGGGCATCGCCGAGACCTTCTTCTCCGAGCGCCCGGTCCGCGAGGCCGCCGGCTCCCTGAACGCCGCCCTCCAGGCCGGTTACTTCATCGTCGGCGTCCGCGCCGCCGGCCTGGCCGCGGGCCCGATGACCGGCTTCGACTTCGCCGGCGTCCAGAAGGAGTTCCTCGACGCCGACCACACCCCGCTGATGATCGTCAACATCGGCAAGCCCGGGGAGGACGCCTGGTTCCCGCGCTCCCCGCGCCTGGAGTACGAGGACGTCGTCACGACCGTCTGATCACGGACGGTTCCGCACACGCGAAAGGCTCCGCCCCCCGGCCTCGGGGAGCGGAGCCTTTCGCGTGTGCCGTGCGTGCGTCCGGGCGCGGACGGGCTCAGGAGGCCTGGCCCGGCTCCTCGCCCTCCGGCGGGGCCGTCTCCAGGGCCGCCGCGACCTTGCTGAGCTGGCCGATCGAGGCGCTGCCGGTGACGACCGTGGTGGCGTCGCCGTCCTGGCGGACGAGGGCGTCGTACCGCTCGCCCTCGTACCGCTTCCAGGGCTCGCCCTTGATGGTCTGGGTGATCTTGGTGGCCTCCGCGTTCTGCGTGGCCTCCTTGATGAAGCGCTCCGGCTGGTCGATCGACTGCTCCACCCCGACGTACTTGCCGTCCGGCGTGTAGAAGCCGAGGTGCCAGCGCTCGTTCTCGGCGCCCTTGTAGCGCACGGTGGTCGCGCGCCAGTCGTCCGGCAGCCCGACCGGGGCCGCGACCGGGTACGAGGCCGCGCGGCGGGCGGTGCTCAGCTCCACGTCGTAGCTGATCGCCTCCGGGGGCTTCTCGGTGTCGTCGTGCGGGATGAAGACGTAGATCCCCGCGACCACGATGCCGATGGCGGCCATCGAGAGGATCATGTCCTTGACCGTCTGCTTGCCTTTCATACCTGCCACGGGACCATCGTCGCAGGTGCTCCGGACCACCCCTCCCCCACCCCGACCGACCCGCCCTGAGCAGCGGTTTCCGGACTCCACCGGTAGGAAAACCAGACGATCTGCTCATCCGTGCCCCGGTCTGCTCATATTGTCGGCCTACCGATAGAGTCGCTTCCATACCCTCATCCGGCCGTCGTCGTACAGAAAGGTGCGCCCGATGACCGAGCACCATCTGCCCGCCCCCCTCGAGGTCTCACCGGAGGCCCCCGACCGCAACCTCGCGCTGGAACTCGTGCGGGTCACCGAGGCCGCCGCCATGGCCGCCGGCCGCTGGGTCGGCCGCGGTGAGAAGAACGGCGCCGACGGCGCGGCCGTGAAGGCCATGCGCACCCTCGTCTCCACCGTCTCGATGAACGGCGTCGTCGTCATCGGCGAGGGCGAGAAGGACGAGGCCCCGATGCTCTTCAACGGGGAGCGGATCGGCGACGGGACCGGCGCGGAGTGCGACATCGCCGTCGACCCGATCGACGGCACCTCGCTCACCGCCAAGGGCCAGCCGAACGCCGTCGCGGTGCTGGCCGCCGCCGACCGCGGCACGATGTTCGACCCGTCGGCCGTCTTCTACATGGACAAGCTGGTCACCGGTCCGGCCGCCGCCGACTACGTGGACATCAACGCGCCCGTCTCGGTCAACATCCGCCGGGTCGCCAAGGCCAAGGGCGCGACGCCCGAGGACGTCACCGTGGTCATCCTGGACCGGCCGCGCCACGAGGGGATCATGCGCGAGATCCGGCAGACGGGCGCCCGGATCAAGCTCATCTCCGACGGCGACGTGGCCGGCTCGATCATGGCGGTGCGCGAGGGCAGCGGCGTCGACATGCTGCTCGGCATCGGCGGCACCCCCGAGGGCATCATCTCGGCCTGCGCCATCAAGTGCCTCGGCGGCACCATCCAGGGCAAGCTCTGGCCCAAGGACGACGAGGAGCGTGCCCGCGCCCTGGACGCCGGGCACGACCTGGACCGGGTCCTGGCCACCGACGACCTGGTCAGCGGCGAGAACGTCTTCTTCGTCGCCACCGGCATCACCGACGGCGAGCTGCTGCCGGGCGTGCGCTACAGCGCCGGCTCGGCCACCACCTCCTCGCTGGTGATGCGCTCCAAGTCGGGCACGATCCGCCGGATCGACTCCACCCACCGCCTGTCCAAGCTGCGCGCCTACAGCGCCGTGGACTTCGACCGGGCCAAGTAGCACCCGGGCAGCACCACCCGCGGACGCCGTGTGCGGCGGCGCCCGCGAGCACGACGAAGGGGCGCCCCCCGCCGGAGGGGCGCCCCTTCGCTCCGCGGGCCTCAGCCCGCGGCGGCTATCGGGCCGGAGGTGAGGTCGAGGTCGCGGCGCCTGCGGCGGGCCAGGACCACGCGGCGCTCGGCGGCGGTCAGGCCGCCCCAGACGCCGTAGGGCTCGGGCTGGAGCAGGGCGTGCTCCCGGCACTGGATCATGACGGGACACTGGGCACAGACCCGCTTGGCGGCCTCCTCGCGGGCGAGGCGGGCCGCGGTGGGCTCCTTGGACGGGGCGAAGAAGAGGCCCGCTTCATCCCTGCGGCAGACCGCGTCCGAATGCCATGGGGTGTCCTGGTCGCGCTCTCGCGCGGGCACCCGCTGGGGCGGCACGGTGGCGACCAGGGACTGATGCGGCGGATGCTGCACGGTCTACTCCTGACGACGGCTTCGCGAGCGAGCGGCGATGCCCCAAGCAATACCCGCTGTGCGCGGGCCTATGCACTGCGTTGGCGCGTACCGCCGTCAGGACGTGTCCGCCCGGTCATCGGACACGGCGACCGGGCACCGGCCTCAACTGCCCAGATGCTTACGCATCTTGTGGTGCAGGTCGCGCAGGAGCGAGCCGCGCTTCGGCTTGGCCTCGACGTTCCCGAGGACGGCCACGCCCGTGATCTGCACGACGGGGGCGCCCGGCTCGGACGACTCCAGGTGGTCGATCTCCCAGTTGCCGAGGATGCCGCTGCCGGAGCCGCGCAGGGTGACGTTCTCGGGGACCGTCACCTCCACGTTCCCGAAGACGGAGAACGCCTTGATCACGACGTGCTGGTACTCGAACAGGGCCTCGCTGAGATCGATCTCGACGTTCCCGAAGACCGCGTACGCGTGGGTGCGGCGGCCGGGGCGCCAGCGGCCCTTGCGGACGGCGCTGGAGAAGACCGCGACCAGGTTCTCGTCCGGCTCGGCCGGGGCCGTGCCCGGGCCGGGCGCGGGGGCCTGGGCGGGCCGGGCGCCCGGCAAGTCCCGGACGAGGGGCTCCAGTTCACCGAGGGTGCGGGCCGCGTAGACCCCGTCGATGCGCTCGGAGTGCTCCTCGGCGGTCAGGCGGCCCTCGGCGAGGGCGTCGCGCAGGAGGTCGGCGATGCGGTCGCGGTCGGCGTCCGAGGCACGCAGCTCGGCCTCCGCCGTGGGCGGGGCGGGGGGCGGCTGGGCCGCTTCGGATGAGCTCTGGGGCTGCTTCTGGAGGTCCACCCCGCCAGGGTACCCAGACGCGATAGATCGCGACCAGGGATGGCGTCGAAACGATTCGGCCGAACTCACGGCCTCCTGCATGGGCGGAGCCGGCGTCAGGTGCCGCACGTGGGCGGATCGGGGGCGTCCCAGGGCGGCAGGTTCAGGACGGCCAGGTGGTCCTTGTACATGCGGTCCCACTCACCGCTGGTGATGATCTGCCGCAGTGCCGTACACACCTTGCCCTTCAGCGGCTGGTCCTCGGGCCGCATGGCCACGCCGTACTCCTCCGTGCCCGCACCGCTGTCCAGCAGCCTCACCTGGCCCCGCTTCTCGTAAGCGAGTCCGGCGAGGAGGACGTCGTCGGAGGCGACCGCGTACACGTCGGCCGATTCGTCCAGCAGCTTGTTCACACACGTTTCGTAGTTGGCGGGCTGGGGCGCGTACGCCTTGTACCCGCCCTCCTTGAGGTGGCGCTCGTAGGTCGAGTGGGCCGCCGTGCACACCGGGACCTTCTTCTGCTTGATGTCGGCGGCACTGCGAAGGTCGTACCGCGTGGACTTCTCGCGGACGAGGAACGTCCGGCCCGCGCGGAAGTAGGGCCCCACGAAGTGGACTTCCTCCTCGCGTTCATCGGTGATGCTGTACGAGGCCACGATCAGATGTGCCCGCTTGTTGTCCAGCATGGTGGGCCGGTTCTCGGTGTTCACCGGGACGAACCGCACTTCGCCCTTCTCGTAGCCCAGGGCTTCGGCGATGGCGAGGGCCATGGAGATGTCGAAGCCCCGGTATTCCCCGTCCTTCTCCTCACTGAGCTGGGGCTGATCCTTCTTGACGCCGACGCGCAGGACCTCGTTGGCGCTCCGCCACTTCTCCCACCGCTTCTCCGCGGCGGTCACGGCCGGTGCTTCGCTCTCGCTCCCGGATGACCCCGACGGCTCGTCATCCGGCGAGAGGTACCAGCCTCCCCCGGCCAGCACGGCCGCCAGCACCACGGCCAGCCCCACTTTCCAGCCCCGGCGTCCGCCCGGCTTCCCCTCGGGCTCGTCCGGCACGGCCACCTCGACCGGCGCGGGCTGCTCCGGGTCCGGGGTGAAGTCCGGCAGCGCGGCCTGGGTGCGCTGTTCGGCCAGGGCGGCTGCCGGGAGGTCCGGATCGCGCAGGACCTCGTGGAGCATCGCCTCGGCCGTGGCGGCGTCCAGGCGGTCGTCCTTGTCGGGGGCGAGGAGGCCCTGGATGACGGGGGCGAGCGGGCCCGAGTAGCGGTAGGGCGGCTCCGGGCTGCTGCGGATGTTCTCCTGGACCTCCCAGACCTCGTGACCGCGGAAGGGCAGGCGCCCCTCGGCCATCTCGTACAGGGTGACCCCCAGTGCCCACAGGTCGGAGGCCGGGGTGGGGCCCGGGGAGGCGGGGGCGAAGAGTTCGGGGGCCATGTACGGGGGCGTGCCGATGGGGATGCCGAACTTGGTCACCCGGTTGGCGCCGGCGAAGGAGGCGATGCCGAAGTCGACCAGGATCGCCAGGCCCTCGTCGCGGACGAGGACGTTGCCCGGCTTCACGTCGCGGTGCAGGACCTTCGCCTGGTGGACCGCCCGGAGGCCCTGGAGGATCTGGAGGCCGATACCGGCGGCCCGGGGTACGCCCAGCACCCGTTCGCGGCGCAGCAGGTCGGCCAGCGACCGGCCTTCGAGCAGCTTCATCACGATCCAGACCTGGCTGTCGGTCTCGACCTGGTCGTGGACGGTCACCACGTTCTGGTGCTCGATCTTGGCGAGGGCCTCGGCCTCCCGCCGGGCGCGCTGCATCGCCGTCCGCCGCGTGTCGGCGGTCATGGCGGTGCGGGCCAGGAGTCCTTTGACGGCGACATGACGCCGCAGCCTGCGGTCGTACGCCTTCCAGACCTCGCCCATCGCGCCGCTGCCGATCGACTCCAGCAGCTCGTAGCGGCCCTCGATGACGGTGCGCGGGGCCTGCGGGCCCGGCGCGACCCCTTCACCGGCCCGGCCGGCTCCGCCTGCGTCACTCATACGACCCCCCTGTGCACTCCATGGTCCAGGCAAGATTAGACGCCCTGTCATGCTCCGGAGGAGTAACCAGAGGTGAGTTCCGGTGTCGTGGGCGGGACGGCTCTTGCGCCCGGTGATCTCCGGGGGAAGGGTGAGGCCGCCCGGGACGTCTCCGGGTACCGGTCGACCTGGGGCGGAAGGAGCGGGGCGCGCTGGAGGGGATCGGGCTCGACGCGGGCCAGGAGCGGATCTATCTGGCGCTGCTGGCCGCCCTGCTGGCCTCGGGGCTCGCCGAGGACAGCCCGGGCGCGCCTCCCAGCTCGGGCTGAGCGTGCGGACCGTGCAGCGGCGGATACACCGGCTTCTGGCGCTGGCGGGGGTGCAGAGTGACTCCAACTGGAGTGACGGGCAGCGCAGTTGCACTGGCTCCGAGGGAGGGGCAGGGCGGTTCCGCCGAATCGCGGGGCAAGGCGGCGCCCGGCGCGAGGAAGGCCCTCCGGTCGTACACGAACGCCCCAGCGACGAGCGGATGTTGCCACCGGCGCCGTCACTGTCGCTTTCACGACAAGGCATCGAACCGCCGGGTGAGGACCGTTATTCGAGGGCGCGCTCCATGGCACGGTGGCGCTGTTCGAGGTCCCCCGGACGTCATCGAAGTCGCGTAAGGACACGCATGCCGTTTCTCAGACCCACCGTCTCGGCGACAGCCACCGCCGCTCTCGCCGCGGGCACGCTCTCCGTCTCCGCCCAGCCGGACGCGCTCCGCGCCGCCCCGGACTTCGTCACGCTGATCGTGGCGGTCCAGGAGGGCCGGACGGCGGCGGCGCCGAGGTCACCCGGAGACCGACGCCGAGGTCGGCTACCGGAATTCGCCCCTGTCCTTATTTCCCGCATCTCGCTCATTACCCATTATGTGGGGTGATGTTCACGCAGCTTCGGTACAGCTTTCGCCTGCACCCGGAGGCCGTCCAGCGGGCCGCGTCGGGACGGGCGTTCGGGTGTGCCCGTGTGGTGTTCAACGACGCGGTGCGGGCCCGCGAGCAGGCCCGGAAGGCAGGGGAAGCGTTCCCGACGGCAGGTGAGCTGCCCCGGACGCTGACCCCCTAGGCGAAGCGGACCCCGGAACGGGCCTGGCTGGGTGAGGTCTCCATGGCGATGCTCCAGCAGTCCCTGCGGGACGCGGAGAGGGCGTACCGCAACTTCTTCGCCTCCCTCAAGGGCACGCGCAAGGGACCGCGAGTGGGAGCACCAAGGTTCAAGTCCCGCAAGGACGCAAGGACGCAAGGCAGTCTGTGCGGTTCGCCGCGCATGCCCGCTGGAAGATCACCGATACGGGCCGCCTGAAGCTGCCGAAGATCGGTGAGGTGAAGGTGCAGTGGTCCCGCGCCCTGCCCGCCACGCCGTCCTCGGCGACCGTGATTAGCGCCTGAACGCCGCAGGCCCGCTGATCAGCCGAGTGATCGAGGCCCTGGCCCGGCAGGTCCCCACCCGGCAACCCGAAGCCGGGCGTCTGGGAGCTGGTCGTGGAGTCCCGGCGGACCACGCCGGTCTTCTCCGCGCCCTTCACTCTGGAGGCCTCGGTCACCCGCTGGCCCCGCCCTCGAAGGCCCCGGCCCCAAGTGAGCCTTACCTCACAGGACCGGGGTCCTCGGCGCGTCTTACGCTGGTGGACGCTGCCCGAGGGAGGACAGCCAGCGACCCTTGAGTGAGGAATGGGCGAAATGCCGGAGTTTGCGTACACCGATCTGCTGCCGACCGGAGAGGACACCACGCCCTACCGGCTGGTCACCTCCGAGGGCGTCTCGACCTTCGAGGCCGACGGGCGCACCTTCCTCAAGGTCGAGCCGGAAGCGCTGCGCAAGCTCGCCGCCGAGGCGATCAAAGACATCCAGCACTACCTGCGCCCGGCCCACCTCGCCCAGCTCCGCAAGATCATCGACGACCCCGAGGCGTCCTCCAACGACAAGTTCGTCGCGCTGGACCTGCTGAAGAACGCCAACATCGCCGCCGCCGGCGTGCTCCCCATGTGCCAGGACACCGGCACCGCGATCGTCATGGGCAAACGCGGCCAGAACGTCCTCACCGAGGGCGGCGACGAGGCGGCCCTCTCGCGCGGCATCTACGACGCGTACACCCAGCTCAACCTGCGCTACTCCCAGATGGCCCCGCTGACCATGTGGGACGAGAAGAACACCGGCTCGAACCTGCCCGCGCAGATCGAGCTGTACGCGACCGACGGCGGCGCCTACAAGTTCCTCTTCATGGCCAAGGGCGGCGGCTCGGCCAACAAGTCCTTCCTGTACCAGGAGACCAAGGCCGTCCTCAACGAGTCCTCCATGATGAAGTTCCTGGAGGAGAAGATCCGCTCGCTCGGAACGGCCGCCTGCCCGCCGTACCACCTGGCGATCGTGGTCGGTGGCACCTCGGCCGAGTACGCGCTGAAGACCGCCAAGTACGCCTCCGCGCACTACCTCGACGAGCTGCCCGCCGAAGGCTCCGAGCTCGGCAACGGCTTCCGGGACAAGGAGCTGGAGGAGAAGGTCTTCGAGCTGACCCAGAAGATCGGCATCGGCGCGCAGTTCGGCGGCAAGTACTTCTGCCACGACGTCCGCGTCGTCCGCCTCCCCCGCCACGGCGCCTCCTGCCCGGTCGCCATCGCCGTCTCCTGTTCGGCCGACCGCCAGGCCGTCGCCAAGATCACCGCCGAGGGCGTCTTCCTGGAGCAGCTGGAGACCGACCCGGCGCGCTTCCTCCCCGAGACCACCGACGAGCACCTCGACGAGTCGGGCGACGTGGTCGAGATCGACCTCAACCGCCCCATGGACGAGATCCTCGCCGAGCTGACCAAGTACCCGGTCAAGACCCGCCTCTCGCTGACCGGCCCGCTGGTCGTCGCCCGCGACATCGCCCACGCCAAGATCAAGGAGCGGCTGGACGCCGGCGAGGGCATGCCGCAGTACCTCAAGGACCACCCGGTCTACTACGCCGGCCCCGCCAAGACCCCCGAGGGTTACGCCTCCGGCTCCTTCGGCCCGACCACGGCCGGCCGCATGGACTCCTACGTCGAGCAGTTCCAGGCCGCCGGCGGCTCCAAGGTGATGCTGGCCAAGGGCAACCGCTCCCGCCAGGTCACCGAGGCCTGCGGCGCCCACGGCGGCTTCTACCTCGGCTCCATCGGCGGCCCCGCCGCCCGCCTCGCCCAGGACTGCATCAAGAAGGTCGAGGTCCTGGAGTACGAGGAGCTGGGCATGGAGGCCGTCTGGCGCATCGAGGTCGAGGACTTCCCCGCCTTCGTCGTCGTCGACGACAAGGGCAACGACTTCTTCACCGAGCCGGCCCCCGCCCCGACGTTCACGTCGATTCCGGTGCGGGGACCGGGACTGGCGTAGCCGTAGCCACCCCCCTCGCGCGTACGTGTGGCCCCGCCCTGCCGGACTTCCGGCGGGCGGGGCCACACGCTTCCGTACGGGGAGTCAGCCCAGGCCGGGCGTCACGCCAGACTCTGCGCGGCCGAGCCGTCGCAGTTCTGGAGGCGGGCCGGGGTGTTCTTGGCGGTCAGGGTGACGCAGAGGTCCTGGGCGGCGGTGGGGCGCAGGGTGGTGCCGGTGCGGGTGAACTTCTGGTTGGGCTGGCCGGCGCAGTCGTAGAGGACGAGGGCGCGGCCGGCGCGGTAGTCGGCGCCGGGGACGTCGAGGCAGCGGTCGTGGGTGGTCTCGATGTGGACAGTGCCGGTGTCGGGGCTCTGCCACCAGCCCTGGTTGCGGGTGCCGGTGCAGTCCCAGCCGATCAGGGCGGTGTCGTTGAGGGTGTCGCCGCCCTTGGCGTCGAGACAGACGCCGGTGCCGGCGCGCAGCGGCTTGAAGGCGTCGTCCCAGGCTCCGGCGCGCAGGACGGGCTGCCCGGTGGAGCCGGGGTCGGCGCAGCCGGCCTCCCGCAGCCCGGTGCCGTGCAGGGCGCTGAGGCAGGCGGCGAAGGCGGCGTGGCCGCGGCCGTTGGGGTGGAAGGACTGGCGGACGGAGTTGGCGTCCGGCGGGAAGGGGTTGGAGAGGTCGACGGTCAGGCCGCGGACCCAGGTGTTGTCGGTGCAGACCTCGTGGCCCTGGAAGAGGCGGGAGCCGTCGAGGTAGGTGGCGCCGGCCTGGCGGGCGGCGGTGCGCAGCCCCTTCTGGAAGGCGGGCACGGCGGTGTCGCGGCCCCAGCGGGCGTCCGCGTCGTAGCCCACGCAGCCGCCGGGGAGCTTGCCGGGGAACTTGGGGTTGTCGCGGAAGTCCGGGGTGATGGGGCTGGAGTAGCTCATGAGGACGAGTTCGTAGGAGCCGTCCGCGTACCCGGCGTCGCCCATGACCTTCTTGAGGTCGCCGAGGGTGGCGGTGACCTTGGGGATCAGGCCGTCGACGCGGCCCTGCCAGCCGGGGTCGTACTTGGGGTTGCAGGCGCCCTGGAGGAGCAGGTAGCGGGTGACGCAGTCGGTCATGACCGGGCCGAACTGGAGGTCGTCGTTGGCTCCGGCGACCACCAGGACCTGCTTGATCCGGGTGTTGCGGGCCTTGATGGCGAGGTTGTCGCTCTGGACCAGTTCGTCGGCGTACTGGCGGCTGCCGCCGATGCGGATGTTGGCGGAGTTGGCGCCGGAGCAGGAGACGTTGTACGTGACGTCGGCGGGGATGCTGGTGCGGTGGACGGCGGCGTCCTTGGAGCGGTGGCACCAGTTGGTGGGGCCGTCGGTGCCCGGTTCGTAGTTGCCGACGCCCTCGCCGGAGATCTGGCTGTCGCCGAGCGAGATGAGGGAGGTCTTGCGCTGGTCGAGGGGGCGCTCGGCCGGGTCGCCGTAGAGGGCGGTGGCCTCGGCGGCGCGGATCGCCTCCAGTTCGGCGGGGAGCGGGGCCGAGGCCGCCGGGGCCGGGGCGGCGGAGGCTGTCGCCGGGGTGAGCAGGGCGGCGAGGACGGCGGCGGACGCGGCGAGCGCGGCGGCCGCGCGGCGGGGTCTGCGGGGTGCGTACGGCTCGCGGGTGGTGCTGGTGCGCTTCATGGCGTCTCCAGGGGGCACGTGTGGCCCATGAGGGTGTCCGTACGGGGCGTCCCCACGGGTTCGGTGACGTTGCGGGTACCGGGTGCTACCGAGGGTTTTTACTGGTCGGTAGACGTCAGGGGAATACGTCGAACCAGACAATCGCTCAACTTTTTCGGCGGGCCCCGCGCGCCGGAGGCCCTTTCCCGCCCCCGGCGCCTCCCCTCGCCCGCCGGTTTCGGAGGTAGGACGACATGACGAGTGACGCTTCCCGCGCGGACGCGGCGGCCGGTGGCTTCCGCGTCGAGCACGACTCCATGGGCGAGGTACGCGTCCCGGCCGACGCCAAGTGGCGGGCGCAGACGCAGCGGGCGGTGGAGAACTTCCCCGTCTCCGGGCAGCGGCTGGAGCGGGCCCACATCGAGGCGCTGGCCCGGATCAAGGGGGCGGCGGCCACGGTCAACGCCCGGCTCGGTGTGCTGGACGAGGAGATCGCGGGGGCCGTCGCCTCGGCCGCCGAGGAGGTGGCGGCGGGCCGGTGGGACGCCGAGTTCCCGGTCGACGTCTTCCAGACCGGCTCGGGCACCTCGTCGAACATGAACATGAACGAGGTGCTGGCGACGCTGGCCACCGAGCGCCTGGGCCGCCGGGTCCACCCCAACGACCACGTCAACGCCTCCCAGTCGTCCAACGACGTCTTCCCCTCCTCGATCCACATCGCGGCCACCGCCGCCGTCACCCGCGACCTGATCCCGGCCCTGGAGCACCTCGCGGCGGCGCTGCGGCGCAAGGCCGAGGAGTTCGCGGACGTGGTGAAGTCCGGCCGTACCCACCTGATGGACGCCACCCCGGTCACCCTCGGCCAGGAGTTCGGCGGCTACGCGTCCCAGGTGTCGTACGGCGTGGAGCGGCTGCGTGCCTCGCTGCCCCGGCTGTCCGAACTGCCGCTGGGCGGGACGGCGGTGGGCACCGGGATCAACACGCCCCAGGGGTTCTCGCCCGCCGTGATCGCCGAGGTGGCGCGGGCCACCGGGCTCGAACTGACCGAGGCCCGCGACCACTTCGAGGCGCAGGGCGCCCGGGACGGGGTGGTGGAGACCAGCGGGCAGCTGCGGACGATCGCGGTCGGGCTGACCAAGATCGCCAACGATCTGCGGTGGATGGCCTCGGGTCCGCGCACCGGTCTGGCCGAGATCCAGCTCCCCGACCTCCAGCCGGGCTCCTCGATCATGCCGGGCAAGGTCAACCCGGTGATCCCGGAGGCGGTGCTCATGGTGGCGGCCCAGGTGACCGGCAACGACGCGACGGTGGCGGCGGCCGGGGCGGCGGGCAACTTCGAGCTGAACGTCATGCTCCCGGTCATCGCCAAGAACGTGCTGGAGTCGGTCCGGCTGCTCGCCAACGTCTCCCGGCTGCTGGCCGACCGCACGGTGGACGGCATCACGGCGAACGTGGAGCGGGCCCGCGAGTACGCCGAGTCCTCGCCCTCGGTGGTCACCCCGCTCAACAAGTACCTCGGCTACGAGGAGGCGGCGAAGGTCGCCAAGCGGTCGCTGGCCGAGCGGCGCACCATCCGCGAGGTGGTGCTCGACGGGGGGTACGTGGAGCGCGGCGACCTGACGCTGGAACAGCTCGACGAGGCTCTGGACGTCCTGCGGATGACCCGGCCCTGACCTGCGGCGGGGCGGCGGGGAGACTCCGCCGCCCCGCCATGGTCGCCCCACCGTCCGCCCCGCACCGCCTAATATCTGGCCATGGCACAGACGGAGAGTGCGGCAGGCGGTGCGGCGGCGCGGGGCGGGCGGTGGGCACCCGGCACGCCGGTCCTGTGGCGGTACCGGGAGAACGCCGGGGAGCGGTTCCACATCTGCCGCCCGGTCACGGTGGTCCAGGACACCGCCGACCTGCTCGCGGTGTGGATGGCCCCTGGCACCGAGGTGGTCCGCCCGGTCCTCGCGGACGGCACCCCGCTCCACCGCGAACCGCTGACCACGCGCTACACCAAGCCCCGCGCCGTCCGCCGCGACCGCTGGTTCGGCACCGGGGTGCTGAAACTGGCCCGCCCGGGCGAGCCCTGGTCGGTCTGGCTCTTCTGGGAGCCGGGCTGGCGGTTCAAGAACTGGTACGTCAACCTGGAACAACCGCTGGAGAGATGGTCGGGCGGCGTCGACTCCCAGGACCATTTCCTCGACATCGCGGTCGCCCCCGACCGCAGCTGGCGCTGGCTCGACGAGGACGAGTTCGCCGAGGCCCAGGCCGCCGGCCTGATGACCCGGGACCAGGCCGCCGCCGTCCGCGAGGCGGGCGCCAGGGCCGTCGAGCGGATCGCCGCCTGGGGAGCCCCGTTCGGCGACGGCTGGCCCGACTGGCGGCCTGATCCGGGGTGGCCGATTCCGGTGCTTCCGGGCGATTGGGATCGCGCGGGGGTCTCAGTGGGGCCGTGAGACCCTTGCTACAGGCCCGTACTCCAAACGTAGGATCGTCGTCCGCAAGGACACAGCAGCCGCCGGACCGGTTCCGGAAGGCCGCAGCGCACGACACGGCGACGGCCCGGCCACTTCGGCCGGGCCCTCCGCCGTCGCACGATCGGAACGCGGCAGCGCACGTCAGGCAGACAGGCATCGAGGGGCGGGACACGACGTGAACGAGGGTCCAGGGCAGCGGGAGTACGGCGCGGCGGGCGGTTACGGCCCGGGGCTGGTCGTGGACCGCACCGGGCAGGCCGAGGCGTTCGACGCGATAGGCAAGCGGTACGACGAGGCCTTCCCGCACAAGGAGGGCCAGATCGCCGCCGTGCAGCGTCTGCTCGCCGAACTCCCCGCCCAGGCACGGGTTCTGGACGTCGGCTGCGGCACCGGCCTGCCGACCTCCGGCCAGCTCGCCGACGCCGGCCACCGGGTGACCGGGGTCGACCTCTCCGCCGGCATGCTGGAGCTGGCCCGGGCCAACGTCCCCGGCGCCGAGTTCCTCCAGCGCGACCTGGCCTCGCTTCGCGCGGACGGGCCCGGCGGACTCGGCCGGTTCGACGGCGTCACCTGTTTCTTCACCCTGCTGATGCTGCCGCGCGAGGAGATCCCCCACGCCCTGCGGCTGCTCCGCTCGCTGCTGGTGCCCGGCGGCCACCTCGCCCTGTCGATGGTCGAGGCCGACCTGGACGACGCGGGCATCCCTTTCCTCGGCCACACCCTGCGGGTCTCCGGCTACCTCCGGGAGGAGCTGCGCCGGGTGGTGACCGAGGCGGGCTTCGAGATCACCGGCGAGGACGACTACGCCTACGCACCGGCCAGCACCGACGCCCCACCCGAGTACCAGCTCTTCCTGAACTGCCGGCGCGACTGACACGGCGCAGCCCCGGACGGACGGATTCGACACGCGTGACGGAGCACCCCACCTCCCACGAGGGCCGGCAGCCGCGAGCTGCCGGCCCGACCGCCCCCGCCGAACGGCGCGGGGCGCGGCTGCGTACCCCCGATCCGGCCGAGGAGCCGGAGAGCCCGGAGCAGTCCGGTCCACCGGAGCGGGGGCGCGCCAAGGACGCCTCCGTGCCGCCGCCGGCCAAGGGACGGCGCCGCCGTAAAGGCGGCTCCCGGCGGGCCGCGGCCTTACCTGCACAGGACTCCCCCGCCCCCGCCAAGGGCTCCGGCGGCGGACGCCGTCGCTCCGGCCGCTCCGGCCAGGGCGCGCCCGACGCCCCGGTCGAGCACGGCGCGACGCCGGCGCAGGCCGGTGCCGGCGCGGCCCGCGGCTCCCGCGAGGAGCCGCCCGGACGCGGTGGCGGCCTCGGCGACGGCGGGCAGGTGCCGGGCCAGCTGCCGGGCACGGCCCGGCGCGACGGCGACCGGCTGCGGTTCGTCGGCGCGGCCACCCGGCGCATCGCCCGCGGCATCGACCCGGACGAGATCGTGATGGGGCTGTGCCGGGCGACGGTGCCGACCTTCTCCGACGCGATCCTCGTCTACCTCAGCGACCCGCTGCTGGTCGGCGACGAGCGGCCGACCGGGCCGCTGGTGCTCCGGCTGCGCCGCACCGACCGGCTGCGCCACCTCGGGGAGGGCGACGAGGAGGGCGACCAGTCGCTCGCCGCGCAGATCCCGCTCTCGCCGGAGGCGCTGCTCTCGCCCGAGCTGTGCGAGGTGCGTCCGGGCGGCGCCCTCGCCGAGGTGCTGCGCGGGGTGCGCCCGGTCTTCTCCGAGGCGCCCGGCGCCCAGGCGGCCCTGGCCGAACTGCTGGGCGAGGGGCGGACGGTGCCCGGCGGGATGCGTACCGTGCTCGCGCCGCTGCGCGGCCGCCGCCGGGTGATCGGCGCGGCCGTCTTCCTGCGCAGCCCGGACCGGCCCGCCTTCGAGCAGGACGACCTGCTGGTGGCGGCCCAGCTGGCGACGCACAGCGCGCTCGGCATCGACAAGGCGGTGCTGTACGGCCGCGAGGCGTACATCGCCGACGAGTTGCAGCGCACCATGCTCCCCGAGACCCTGCCGAAGGCGACCGGGGTCCGGCTGGCCAGCCGCTATCTGCCGGCCGCCGAGACGGCCCGGGTCGGCGGCGACTGGTACGACGCGATCCCGCTGCCGGGTTCACGGGTGGCGCTGGTGGTCGGCGACGTGATGGGCCACTCGATGACCTCGGCGGCGATCATGGGGCAGCTGCGGACCACCGCGCAGACCCTGGCCGGGCTCGACCTGCCGCCGCAGGAGGTGCTGCACCATCTCGACGAGCAGGCGCAGCGGCTGGGTTCGGACCGGATGGCGACCTGCGTCTACGCGGTCTACGACCCGGTGTCGCACCGCATCACGGTGGCCAACGCCGGGCATCCGCCGCCGGTCCTGCTCCACCTGGGCGGGCGCGCGGAGGTGCTGCGGGTGCCGCCGGGCGCGCCGATCGGCGTCGGCGGGGTCGACTTCGAGGCGGTGGAGCTGGACGCGCCGGCCGGGGCGACGCTGCTGCTGTACACCGACGGCCTGGTGGAGTCGCGGCTGCGGGACGTGTGGACCGGCATCGAGCAGCTGCGGGAGCGGCTGGCGGCGACGGCCCGGCTGACCGGCCCCGACCATCCGCCGCCGCTGGAGGCGCTCTGCGACGACGTGCTGGACATGCTGGGTCCGGGCGACCGGGACGACGACATCGCGCTGCTCGCGGCCCGCTTCGACGGGATCGCGCCGAGCGACGTGGCGTACTGGTTCCTGGACCCCGACCCGGCGGCGCCGGGCCGGGCCCGGCGCCTGGCCCGGGCGGCGCTGGCCCGGTGGGGTCTGGAGGAGCTGACGGACTCGGTGGAGCTGCTGGTCAGCGAGGTGGTGACCAACGCGGTCCGGTACGCCTCGCGTCCGGTGACGCTGCGGCTGCTGCGCACCGACGTGCTGCGCGTCGAGGTCGGCGACGACGTGCCCCAGCTCCCGAGGCTGCGGCAGGCCCGCGCCACCGACGAGGGCGGGCGCGGCCTGTACCTGGTCAACAAGGTGGCCCGGCGCTGGGACGCGACCCGGCTGAGCAACGGCAAGGTCGTCTGGTTCGAGCTGCCGATGCCCTGACCTGGGCGGGCATGCCGGGGCGCGGGCGGGGCAGGCGGGCGGGCGTACCGGACGGCCCACCCGCGTTGCCGACGCCCTGTCGGCGGATTTGACTGCTGGGTGGAGTGGTGCGGCGGTGTCCTCCTGGTGTGCGGGCGCTGCCCGCGCCCGTGAGAGACCCGCACCGATGGGAGGACCCGGTGTCCGACGCAGCGCAGCAGGCCCCGTACACGACCGACAACTCCGGCATCCCGGTGGAGAGCGACGAGCACTCGCTGACCGTGGGCCGGGACGGGCCGATCCTGCTCCAGGACCACTACCTCATCGAGAAGATGGCCCAGTTCAACCGGGAGCGGGTCCCCGAGCGGGTGGTGCACGCGAAGGGGTCGGGGGCGTACGGCTTCTTCGAGGTGACCAACGACGTCAGCCAGTTCACCAAGGCGGACCTGTTCCAGCCGGGCAAGCGCACGCCCATGCTGGCCCGGTTCTCGACAGTGGCCGGGGAGCAGGGCTCGCCCGACACCTGGCGTGACCCGCGCGGCTTCGCGCTGAAGTTCTACACCGAGCTGGGCAACTACGACATGGTCGGCAACAACACGCCGGTCTTCTTCGTCCGGGACCCGATGAAGTTCCAGGACTTCATCCGCTCGCAGAAGCGGCGCCCGGACAACGCCCTGCGCGACCACGACATGCAGTGGGACTTCTGGACGCTCTCGCCGGAGTCGGCGCACATGGTGACGTGGCTGATGGGCGACCGGGGCATCCCGCGCACCTACCGCCACATGGACGGCTTCAGCTCGCACACCTACATGTGGGTCAACGAGGGCGGCGAGCGGTTCTGGGTGAAGTACCGCTTCAAGACCGACCAGGGCATCGAGTTCTACACCCAGGAGGAGGCGGACCGGGTGGCCGGCGAGGACGCCGACATCCACCGCCGCGACCTCTTCGACGCGATCGAGCGCGGTGACCACCCGACCTGGACGATGTACGTGCAGGTCATGCCGTTCGAGGACGCGGCCGACTACCGCTTCAACCCCTTCGACCTGACCAAGGTGTGGCCGTACGGCGACTACCCGCTGATCGAGGTCGGCCGGATGACGCTGGACGAGAACCCCGAGGACTGGTTCATCCACATCGAGCAGGCGTCGTTCGAGCCGTCCAACCTGGTGCCGGGCATCGGCCCGTCCCCGGACAAGATGCTGCTGGGCCGCCTCTTCTCGTACCCGGACACCCACCGGTACCGGATCGGCCCCAACTACACCCAGCTCCCGCCCAACCGCCCCCGCTCCCCGATCGCCTCGTACGCCAAGGACGGCCCGATGCGGTACGAGCCGGCGCGGGTGAACGCGGTGTACGCGCCCAACTCCTACGGCGGGCCGGACGCCGACACGGCACGGTTCGGCGAGCCGGCCGGGTGGTACTCGGCCGGGGAGATGGTCCACGAGGCGTACGCGTCGCGGCGGGACGACAGTGACTGGGGCCAGGCCGGGACGATGGTCCGGGAGGTGCTGGACGACGCGGCCCGTGAGCGGCTCGCCTCGAACATCGCGGGCCACCTGCTGGACGGGGTGACCCGCCCCGTGCTGGAGCGGGCGCTGGCCTACTGGCGCAACGTCGACCAGAACCTCGGCGACACCGTGGCCCGCACGGTCGAGGCGGGCTGACCTCGCGGACACGAAGGAGCCCGGCCCTCTCCCTCACGTAGGAGAAAGGGGGCCGGGCTCCTTCGTGTACCGCCGGCTACTCCTCCTCGCCCGGCACGCCGGGCTCGATGGTGGGCAGCTCCGGGCCGGGCGGGGACTCCTCCGGCGGCTCGGGGATCGACGGGCCGCCGGTGGGCTCGTCCGAGGGTTCCGGGTCGGTCGGCTCCTCGCTGGTCGGGTCGTCGCTGGGCTCCGGCGGGGTGCTCGGCTCCACCGGCGTGGACTCCTCGGGCTCCGGCGGGGTGCTGGGGTCGGGCTCCGGCGGCGGGGCGACGCCCGCGCCCATGTCGGTGTCGAGGTCGAAGGCGGCCGGGGCGCCCATCACGTCGAAGGTGTAGTCGGCCCAGATCTGTGCGGGGAAGCCGCCGCCGTTGACCCGGCCGCCGCCGGCCGCGCCGTAGAGCGACACCTGCTGGCCCTGCTTCTCCATGTCCTCGCCGAAGAGGCCGACGGAGGTGACGAGCTTGGGGGTGAAGCCGGTGAACCAGGCGGACTTGTTGTCGTCCGAGGTTCCGGTCTTGCCGGCCACGTCCTGGGCGGGGTTGCGGACGGCCGCGCCGGTGCCGTCGTCGACCACGCCGGTGAGGACGGAGGTGACGGAGTCGGCGGTGGAGCGCTTGATCACCTGCTCGCCGACGGCCTTGGGCAGGTCGACGGTGCGGTCGCGGTTCTCGGCGCTCTTGAGGACGGCGGGGGTGACCAGCTTGCCGTGGTTGGCGAAGGTGGCGTAGACCCCGGCCATCTCCAGGGGGCTGGCGCCCATCGAGCCGAGCGTCTGGGCGGGGACCGCCTCCAGGCCCTCGACGTCCATGCCGAGGTCGCCCGCGGTCTTCATCACCTTGTCCATGCCGACGTCCACGCCCATCTGCGCGAAGACGGAGTTGATGGACTTGTTCATCGCCTTCTGGACGGTGACCGGGCCGTAGTCGACGTCGTCCTCGTTGGGCGGCGCGTACGGCGTGGGCGAGCCCTCCAGGGGGCGTTCGCTGGTGCCGTCGTAGATGGTGCCGGCGGTGACGGGCTGGCCGTCCTGGGTGGTGGCGTCGTTCTCCAGGGCGGAGGCGAGGATCAGCGGCTTGAAGGTGGAGGCCGCCTGGTAGTCGCGGCGGGTGGCGTTGGAGAGCTGGTGCTCGACGTAGTCGCGGCCGCCGTAGAGGGCGAGGACCTTGCCGTTGCGCGGGTCGACGGAGGCGGCGCCGGTCTGGACGCGGGCGTCGACCTTGCGGGCCTTCGGGTCGAGCTTGTCGTTGAGCGAGGAGTCGACGGAGCGTTCCAGCTCGCGCTGCTTCTTCTTGTCGATGTTGAGCGTCATGGTCCAGCCGCCGGCCTCGACGGAGGTCTGGGCCTCCTCGGCGCTGGCGCCCTCGGCCATCAGCTGCTTGCGCAGGGCGTTGTTGGCGGCGTTGACCAGGTAGCCCTTCTGGCCCGCGAGGCCGGGGGCGGGCTTCGGCTCGTCGGGGACCGGGAACTTCTGCTCGGCGGCGGTCGCCTTGTCGAGCCAGCCCTGGTCGACCATGTTGTTCAGGACGTACCGCCAGCGCTCCTTGACGAGCTGCTTGCCCCGGTCCGAGGCGACGGCCCAGTCGTACTGGCTCGGGGCCTGGAGGAGAGCGGCGAGGTAGGCGCCCTGGGAGACGGTGAGGTCGTCGGCGTCGACGCCGTAGTACGACTGGGCGGCGGCCTGGATGCCGTGGGCGCCGCGGCCGTAGTAGCTGGTGTTGATGTAGCCGGCGAGGATGTCGTCCTTGCTCATCCGCTGGTCGACCTTGAGGGCGATGACCAGTTCCTTCACCTTGCGGCTGACCGTCTGGTCGGAGGTGAGGTAGTAGTTCTTCACGTACTGCTGGGTGATGGTGGAGCCGCCCTGCTTGCCCTTGCCGGAGACGGTGTTGATCAGTCCCCGGGCGGTGCCCTTCAGGTCGATGCCGCCGTCGGTGTAGAACGTCTTGTTCTCGGCTGCCACGAACGTGCGCTGCACGTCCTTGGGTATCCGGTCAAGACCGACGATCTCGCGGTTGACGGTACCGGTGTGGGTGATCTGGGAGCCGTCGGCGTACTTGTAGACGTTGCTCTGGCGCTTGGCGTCGGCGTTGCCCTCGGGGACGTCGACGGCGAGGTAGAGGCCGACGAAGCCCAGCATGCCGAGCAGGCAGACGGTGAAGAAGGCGCCGAGGAGTTTCTTGAGCGTGAAGAAGCGGCCTATGCCGCCCCGTCCCGCTCGTCCTTCGTCCGATCGGCTCATGGTGAGTCGCTCCGCTTCTTTCCGCTCCGAGAACCCCGGGGTGTACGGGGCCTGATCCCGCCCGGCTGGACCGGACATCCGCGTTCGGCGGGTACCCGGGCCCTGCGGTCACACCCGTCCGGTCAGCTTTGAAAGCTAACACCGCGCCCGAGGACAAACGGTTGCCGATCCAGCCTTTTCCGGACGTGAGAATGAGCACCCGCAGCCAAGGGAACCGACTCACGAACAGGTCTCCGGGTTGCTGTCACCGCCCATTTCCGGCCAAAAGGCGGCCCAGGGGAAGGGGCTGGCGCGCACGCCATTCCTCCGTTAAAGTGATATCAGTTTGATGGACCAGCGAGAGCAGAACGACCACAGAAACGGGGACACCGTGACCACCTCCTCCCACACCCCAGCCGACGACTCCACGCCGGACCTGCCGGCCATGCCGCAGCCGTCGGTCCGCGAGTTCAAGGCGCACAGCATCGGCGGGGCGATGGCCCTGCTCCTCGGCCTCCTCGGCCTGATCGCCGGCGCGGCCCTGGTCGCCCTGGGCGCGGCGGCCGAGTCGAACGGCGCCAAGGCGGCGCTGATCATCGTCGGCATCCTGGTGGGCATCGGCGCCTTCCTCGCGATGTGCGGGCTGAACATGGTGGCGCCGGGTGAGGCCCGCGTCGTCCAGCTCTTCGGCCGGTACCGCGGCACGATCCGCACCGACGGCCTGCGCTGGGTCAACCCGCTGACCACCCGCGAGAAGATCTCCACCCGCGTCCGCAACCACGAGACGGCCGTCCTCAAGGTCAACGACGCCTACGGCAACCCGATCGAGCTGGCCGCCGTCGTCGTCTGGAAGGTCGAGGACACCGCCCGCGCCGTCTTCGAGGTGGACGACTTCCTGGAGTTCGTCTCCACCCAGACCGAGGCCGCCGTCCGCCACATCGCCATCGAGTACCCCTACGACGCCCACGACGAGGGCGGCCTCTCCCTGCGCGGCAACGCCGAGGAGATCACCGAGAAGCTCGCGGTCGAGCTGCACGCCCGGGTCGAGGCGGCCGGCGTCAAGATCGTCGAGTCCCGCTTCACCCACCTCGCCTACGCCCCGGAGATCGCCTCGGCGATGCTCCAGCGCCAGCAGGCCGGTGCCGTCGTCGCCGCCCGCCGCCTGATCGTCGAGGGCGCGGTGGGCATGGTCGAGCAGGCGCTCTCCCGCATCCAGGAGGACGACATCGTGGAGCTCGACTCCGACCGCAAGGCCGCCATGGTCAGCAATCTGATGGTGGTCCTCTGCGGCGACCGGTCCGCCCAGCCGGTCGTCAACACGGGCACGCTCTACCAGTGACCGGGGCGACGGAGGACGGAGCGGCCGAACGGCCGCGGCGGACCCGGCAGCAGCGCAAGCAGGTCCTGCTGCGGCTCGACCCGCTCGTCCATGACGCCCTGGCCCGCTGGGCCGCCGACGAGCTGCGCAGCACCAACGCGCAGATCGAGTTCCTCCTCCGCCGCGCCCTCTCGGAGGCGGGCCGCCTCCCCGGGGCCACCGGGCCGCTGCCACGCCGGGGCCGCCCGCCCCGGAGCGAGGAGCCCGGGGCGGGCGGCTGACCGCCGCCACGAGCACACCACCCGAGCCGGGTGGGCCGGACCTCCGGCCCACCCGGCTCGGGCCGTTTCCGGCTCCCACCCCGCTATTCACCGCAGGTATACACCCCATGTACAGTGCTCGCCATGTCCATCGGTCACACCCTGCTCGGCCTGCTGGAGTCCGGCCCCCGCCACGGCTACGACCTCAAGCGCGCCTTCGACGACAAGTTCGGCCACGACCGGCCCCTGCACTACGGCCAGGTCTACGCCACCATGTCCCGCCTGCTGAAGAACGGCCTCGTGGAGGTCGACGGCGTGGAGGCGGGCGCCGGCCCCGAACGGAAGCGGTACGCCATCACGGAGGCGGGCATCACCGATGTCGCCACCTGGCTCGCCACCCCGGAGAAGCCGGAGCCCTACCTCCAGTCGACCCTGTACACCAAGGTCGTCCTCGCCCTGCTCACCGGCCGCGACGCCGGTGACCTGCTCGACACCCAGCGCGCCGAACACCTGCGCCTGATGCGGGCGCTGACCGCCCGCAAACGCCAGGGCGACCTCGCCGACCAGCTCATCTGCGACCACGCCCTGTTCCACCTGGAGGCGGACCTGCGCTGGCTGGAGCTGACCGCGGCCCGCCTCGGCGCGCTCGGAAAGGCGGTCGGCGCGTGAGTGCCCCCTCCCCCGAGGCCCCCGCCCCGGTCGCCGCCCCGGCCGGGTCGCTGCTCGCCGCGAGCGGGCTGCACAAGACGTACGGGCGGACCACCGCGCTGGACGGCGCCGACTTCTCCATCCACGCCGGAGAGGTGGTCGCCGTGATGGGGCCCTCCGGCTCCGGCAAGTCCACGCTGCTGCACTGCCTGGCCGGGATCGTCCGCCCGGACAGCGGATCGCTCACCTACCAGGGCGCCGAGATCGCCGGCCTCCCCGACCAGCGCCTGTCCGCCCTGCGGCGCACCGAGTTCGGCTTCGTCTTCCAGTTCGGCCAGCTGGTGCCCGAGCTGACCTGCGTGGAGAACGTGGCGCTGCCGCTGCGGCTGAACGGTGTGCGGCGCAAGGCCGCCGCCGCCTCCTGGCTGGAACGGCTGGAGGTGGACGACGTCCGCGACCACCGGCCCGGCGAGGTCTCCGGCGGCCAGGGCCAGCGGGTCGCGGTCGCCCGCGCGCTGGTCACCGCCCCACGCGTGCTCTTCGCCGACGAGCCGACCGGCGCCCTCGACTCCCTCAACGGCGAGCGGGTCATGGAGCTGCTCACCGAGGCGGCCCGGGCGGCCGGCACCGCCGTCGTCCTGGTCACCCACGAGAACCGGGTGGCCGCCTACTCCGACCGCGAGATCGTCGTCCGCGACGGCCGCTGCCGGGACATGGAGCGGTACGCGTGACGACCACCGCTCCGCAGGCGGCCCCCGCGCCGCCGCTCCCCTCCGCCCCGCGCGGCTCCGGCCGCAGCACCTGGCTCCAGGACCTGCTGACGGGCCTGCGGTTCGCCTTCGGCGGCGGCCGCGAGGGCTGGTCGCGCACCCTGCTGACCGCCGTCGGGGTCGGCGCCGCCGTCGCCGTGCTGCTCGGCGCCGCCAGCACCCCGCACCTGCTCGCCGAACGCGCCGCCCGCGGCGACGCCCGTACCGCCTCCGCGACGCTCGACCGGGAGAGCCCCGCACGCTCCGACTCCACCGTGCTCTACTCCACCTCGGAGTCCGACTACCGCTCCGAGACGATCTGGGGCACGTACCTCAAGGCCGAGGGGAACCACCCGGCGCTCCCGCCGGGCCTGCCCGGACTCCCCGCCGACGGCGAGCTGTACGCCTCGCCCGCCCTGCGCGACCTGCTGGGCACCGAGGAGGGCGCCCTGCTCCGCGAGCGGCTGCCCCAGGAGATCGTCGGCACCATCGGCGACGCGGGGCTGGTCAACCCGCGCGAACTCCTCTTCTACGCGGGCCATGACGCGCTCGCCCCGGGGAAGGTCGCGCGCACCGACGGATTCGGCCTGGCCTCCGAGGGGGAGGACCTGGCCCCTCCGCTGCTCATCCTGATCACGCTGATGTGCGTGGTCCTGCTCACCCCTGTCGCGGTCTTCATCGCCACCGCCGTCCGCTTCGGCGGCGAGCGGCGCGACCGGCGGCTCGCCGCGCTGCGCCTGGTCGGCGCCGACCGGCCCACCGTCCGCCGGATCGCGGGCGGCGAGGCACTCGGCGGCGCACTACTGGGCCTCGCCGTCGGCGCCGCCCTCTTCCTGGCGCTGCGGCCACTGGCCCAGTACGTCGAGGTCTGGGACGTCGGCGTCTTCGCGGGCGACCTGGTGCCGGACCCGCTGCTGGGCCTGGTGGTCCTCCTCGGGGTGCCGCTGGCGGCGGTGCTGGTCACGCTCGTCTCGCTCAAGTCGGTGGCGATCGAACCGCTCGGCGTGGTCCGCCACGCCAAGCCGCACCGCCGCCGCCTGTGGTGGCGCCTGCTGCTGCCGGCCCTGGGCGTCGCGCTGCTGCTCCCGTTCAGCGGGGACGTCACCTTCCACACCGTCATGTTCAGCGAGTACGTGATCGGCGTCGGCAGCGCGCTGGTCCTGGTCGGCCTGATCGCCCTGCTCCCCTGGGCGGTGGAGGTGGTGGTCCGGCGGCTGCGCGGCGGGCCCGTCCCGTGGCAGCTCGCCACCCGCCGGCTCCAGCTGGAGAGCGGCTCCGTGTCGCGGGCGGTCGGCGGGATCACCGTGGCCGTGGCGGGGGCCATCGCCATCCAGATGCTCCTCGGTTCGATGCACGAGGACTTCATCAAGCTCACCGGCCAGGACCCGGCCCGCGCCGAGGTCGGCGTCGCCACCAACCACGCCGACGGCGAACTGGCCCGGCGGATGATCGCCGACTTCCGCGCCACCGAGGGCGTCCGGAAGGTCATCGGCACGGTCAACGTCTACGCGACCCGCCCCGGCCCGTACAAGGGGGACATCCGTCCCACGACCGAGCTGCACGTCGCCGACTGCGCCACGCTGCGCGAGCTGGCCCGGATCGACCGGTGCGAGGACGGGGACACCTTCGTCGCGCACAGCCCGGACGAGGAGATGAACGCCTGGGTCGACCAGTCGGCCCGCCCCGGCAAGCCGGTCAACCTCGGCGACAACCCGGAGGACGCCGAGTTCTCCGACCGCAAGCCGGCCGGCGAGATCCTCTGGACCCTCCCCGCCGACAGCCCCGTGGTCCGCACCCGGAAGGACCCGGGCGGCAACCACCGGGACGGCATCTACGTCACCCCGAGCGCCATCGGCAAGGAGCTGGAGCGCGCCCCGGCGATGACCACCGCCATGATCAAGCTGGACCCGTCGGTCCCGGACGGCGTGGAGCACGTGCGCAACACCGCCGCCGCCATCGACCCGACGATGCGGGTCACCAACTTCGTCGCCGTCACCCGGGACCGCAACTACGCCAGCGCCCAGACCGCCCTGATGGTCGGCGCCTCGGTGCTGCTGGTGCTGATCGCGGCCTCGCTGCTGGTCTCCACCATCGAGCAGTTGCGGGAACGCCGCCGGGTGCTCGCCGCCCTGGTCGCCTTCGGCACCCCGCGCCGGACGCTGGCCCTCTCCACGCTGTGGCAGACCGCCGTCCCGGTCGTCCTCGGCGTCGGTGTCGCCGTACTGGGCGGGCTCGGCCTCGGCAAGGTGATGACCGGGGTGATCGGCAAGCCCGTCCAGTCCTGGTGGGTCTTCTGGCCGTACGCGCTGACGGGCGCCGGGGTGATCCTGCTGATCACCCTCGCCTCGCTGCCGCCGCTGCTGCGGATGACCCGGCCGGAGGGCCTGCGCACCGAGTGACCCGTGCGACCGGGTGCGTAGACGCAGGGGAGCCCCCCACCGATTCCGGTGGGGGGCTCCCCTGCGAACAACTGCCTGATCCGGGGTCACCGGGAGCGCGTCACGCGCCCGCCAGGACCGCCTCGGAGTCGAGGGTCGCGCCGACGGCCTGGAGGACGGCGGCGATCTTCACGGCCTCCTGGATCGTCTCGCGGTCGATCCCGGCCTTGCGCAGCACCTGCTCGTGCGAGTCGAGGCACTGGCCGCAGCCGTTGATGGCGGAGACCGCGAGCGACCAGAGCTCGAAGTCGACCTTCTCCACGCCCGGGTTGCCGATGACGTTCATCCGCAGACCGGCGCGGAGCGTCCCGTACTCGGGGTCCGACAGCAGGTGCCGGGTCCGGTAGAAGACGTTGTTCATCGCCATGATGGCGGCGGCGGACTTGGCGGCCTGGTACGCCTCGGGCGACAGGTTCTCCTTGGCCTCCGGCTCCAGCTCGCTGAGCACCTTCGGCGAGCGCGAGGCGATCGCGCAGGCCAGCACGGTGCCCCACAGCTGCTGCTGCGGGAGCGGGCTGTTGCCGATGACGGAGCCCAGGTTGAGCTTCAGGTCCTTGGCGAAGTCCGGTATCACGGACTTGAGTGCGTCGAGAGCCATGGGATTACCTCACTCGCCCGAGAGGAGCGCGACCGGGTCCAGGGTCTCGTCGCCCTTGCTCCAGTTGCACGGGCAGAGCTCGTCCGTCTGGAGGGCGTCGAGGACCCGGAGGACCTCCTTCGGGTTACGGCCGACGGAGCCCGCGGTCACCATGGTGAACTGGATCTCGTTGTTCTGGTCGACGATGAAGACGGCGCGCTGCGCGAAGCCGTCCTCGCCCTCGATGCCGAGGTCACGCATGAGCTCGTGCTTCGAGTCGGCCAGCATCGGGAAGGGCAGGTCGGTCAGGTCCGGGTGGTCCTTGCGCCAGGCGTGGTGCACGAACTCCGAGTCACCCGAGAAGCCGAGGACCTGCGCGTCACGGTCGGCGAACTCCTCGTTCAGCTTGCCGAACGCGGCGATCTCGGTCGGGCAGACGAAGGTGAAGTCCTTCGGCCACGCGAAGACGATCTTCCACTTGCCCTCGTAGGTCTTGTGGTTGATCTGCTCGAACTCCTTGCCCTTCTCCAGCGAGACGCAGGCCGTGAGGTCGAACTCGGGGAACTTGTCACCGACAGTGAGCACTGTGGTCCTCCGTTTGGTGCTGAGGGGTTGGACTGTGGCCCAGCGTGCCACACGGGAGATCATGCCGAGAAATCGATCAGTTCCGTTCCACCGATAGGGCGAACGAATCAGTTACCCGCCGGTCACCAGCGGTTCTCCCGCATGTTCCCGGAGCGGGGAGACGCGGCCGCGAGCGACGCGCCGTCGGCCCCCGACGGCGGAACACGGTCGGCAATCGATCGGAACGCATCATTCCATGCCCTGAGTGCCACCCGGACCGGTCACCCTCCGCATCGAAAGGGGCCGAGCGGCCCCTGCGACGTGGCAGGCGTCACCGGCCTCGCGCCCACCGGCCCCCGTAGGCTGGAGAACCGGCGGGCGGGATCGCCGACGCCACCCCCCGTAGCAGCACCGCAGCACCGGCCGGAGACCTAGAGCCCCATGCACCACAGCACCGCCCCGGCCCGCCCCGGCCGCGCCGCCAAGGGCCCCACCCTCGCCCAGCTCCGGGCCTTCGCCGCCGTCGCCGAGCACCTGCACTTCCGGGACGCGGCCGCCGCCCTCGGGATGAGCCAGCCCGCGCTCTCCGGCGCCGTCTCCACCCTGGAGGAGATCCTCGGCGTCACCCTGCTGGAGCGCACCACCCGCCGGGTCCTCCTCTCCCCCGCCGGAGAACGCCTCGCCCCGCGCGCCAAGGCCGTACTCACCGAGGTCGGCTCGCTGCTGGAGGAGGCCGAGGCGGTCCGCGCCCCCTTCACCGGCACCGTCCGCCTCGGCGTCATCCCCACCGTCGCGCCCTACCTGCTGCCGACCGTGCTCCGCCTGATCCGCACCGCCTACCCGAAGCTGGAACTCCAGGTCCACGAGGAGCAGACCGCCTCCCTGGTCGAGGGCCTGCTCGCCGGCCGCCTGGACCTGCTGCTGCTCGCCACCCCGCTCGGCGTCCCCGGACTGAGCGAACTCCCGCTCTTCGACGAGGACTTCGTCCTGCTCACCCCGCTCGGCCACCCGCTCGGCGGACGCGAGGGCGTCCCCCGCGAGGCGCTGCGCGAGGTCGACCTGCTCCTCCTCGACGAGGGGCACTGCCTGCGCGACCAGGCCCTCGACGTCTGCCGCGACGCCGGCCGCACGGACCGCCCGGTCACCACCAGCGCGGCCGGCCTCGCCACGCTGGTCCAGCTGGTCGCGGGCGGACTCGGCGTCACCCTGCTCCCCCGCACCGCCCTCAAGGTCGAGGCGGGCCGCAGCTCCCAGCTGCTCACCGGCACCTTCACCGCCCCGGCCCCGAGCCGCCGGGTCGGCCTGGTCCTGCGCTCGGGCGCGGCCCGCACCCACGAGTACGAGGAACTGGCCGCCGCCCTGCGCGAGGCGCTCCGCCCGCTGCCGGTCCGGCTCAGGGAGAGCTGAGCCCCGGCGGGACGCTCCGCCTCACTTCTCGCCAGGCGGCGGGTCCTCCCCCGTCCCGGGCGCGGGCCCGGCGCCTCGGTCCGCCTTCGGGCCGTCACCGGAGGCGGCGGTGGTTTCCGGCTCGGGGGCGCGGTCCGGGCCGTCGCCGCCGACCGGGGCGACGTCGAGCGCGGAGGCGCCGTGCGGGCCCGGCGCGGTCCGCAGGGCCGTCTCGCGGCTGTAGGCACGCAGGTAGCCGACGACGGTGTTGATGACGGCGACCAGGGGCACGGCGACCACGGCGCCGCCGATCCCGCCGACCAGCCCGCCGGCCGCCACCGCGAGCACCACCGCGAGCGGGTGGACCCGCACCGCGCGGCCGAGGATGAACGGCTGGAGGATGTGGCCCTCGATCTGCTGCACGGCGAGCACCACGATCAGCACCATCAGTGCGGTGAAGACGCCCTGCGTCACCAGCGCGACCACCACCGCCAGCGCGCCGGAGACGACGGCGCCGACCAACGGGATGAAGGCGAAGAGGAAGATGAAGACGGCCAGCGGCACCGCCATCGGCACGTCGAGGAACCAGAGGCCGAGGCCGATGAAGATCGCGTCGATGAGCGCCACCATCACCGTGCCGCGCACGTACGCGGTGAGGGTCCGCCAGGCGCGCGGCCCGGCCCCGGCGATGCCCGGCCGCGCCGTCGCGGGGACCAGGTTGAGCGTCCAGCGCCAGATGCGCTTGCCGTCGTAGAGGAGGAAGAGGGTGGAGAACATCGCCAGCACCATGCCGGTGAGGACCTCGACCAGGACGGTGACGCCTTCGAGGCCGGCCGAGGTCAGCTCCTCGGTGTTGGTGCCGACGGCGTCGCGCAAGGTCTTGGCGATGTCGTTGATCTGATCCTCGGTCACGTGGAACGGGCTGTTCAGCAGCCAGCCGCGCAACTCGTCGATGCCGTCCTGGACCTGGCTGGCGAGGGTGTCGACGTTCTCCATCACCTGCCAGACCACGAACCAGCCGACCAGCCCCATGATGACGAAGCCGAGCACGGCGGTGACGGCGGTCGCCGCCCCTCTGGGCATCCCCATCCGCCGCAGGGCCGTGACGGTGGGCTGGAGCAGGGCGGTCACCAGCAGCGCCGCGATGAAGGCGAAGACGACCAGCTGGACCGAGACGATGATCTTCATCAGGACCCAGAGGGCCCCGGCGAGCACCAGCAGCCGCCACCCCGCCTCGGCGGCGACCCGCATCCCCCACGGCACCGCGGCCACCGGGTCGGGGCGCGCGGAGACGGCGGGCGCGTAGGCGGGCGGGGCCGGTACGTGGACGGCCTCGGTCTCCGTCTGCGCCTCCGGCGGGGCCTTGACGAGCGGGGCGGCGCGGGGCGCCGGGGGCACCGCCGGCCTGGGCGGGCAGGAGGGACGTTCCGGCACCCCGGAGGTGCCGTGGGCGGCCGCGTCCTCGGACGCCTCGGCGCGCGCCCGGCGTTCGTCGAGCGCCTCACCGATCCGTGTCAGCTCGGCGCCCGCGCGCTCCAGCCACCCTGGCAGTCGTGACATCTTCTTCCCGTCCCCGTTCCTCGTCCCCGTTCCGCGTCGGGTGCGGATACCCCCGGCGGCCCCGACGACGCGGAGTCGACCGTACATGGCAGCGGCCCCCCACCGTAGGGACGGTGAGGGGCCGGACAAGGTTGACGGGAGCGGGGCCCTGTGAGGCGTCCCGCAGCCGGGCCTAGTACCAGTTGTTGGCCTGCCAGAAGCTCCAGGCGCCGCACGGCGAACCGTAGCGCTGGTCCATGTAGTTCAGGCCCCACTTGATCTGGGTGGCCGGGTTGGTCTGCCAGTCGGCTCCGGCCGAGGCCATCTTGGAGCCGGGCAGTGCCTGGACGAGGCCGTAGGCGCCGGAGGACGGGTTGCTGGCCCGGTAGTTCCACGTGGACTCGTGGTTCACGATGTTGCTGAAGCACTGGAACTGGTCCGCCGGGACCATCTGCCGCGCCATGGCCTGCACCTGGGCGACCGTGTACGAGGACTGGGTGGCGAAGCTGGTGGCGTCGCGGGTCTCGGAGCGGCTGGCCTTCTCCTCGGCCTCCTTGCGCTCCTTGGCCTCACGCTCGGCCTGCTCCGCCGCCTTCTCGGCGGCGGCCTTCTTCTCCGTGGCCGCCTCGGCGGCCGCCTTGCGGGCCGCTTCCTCCACGGCCTTCTTGGTCACGGCATCCGCGGCGATCGACTGCGCGTCGGCCTGCTGGGCCAGCGACGCGGTCTGCACCTGGGCCTGCTGGCCCGCCGGGATGTCCGCGAGGAGAGTCGCCTCGCCTGCGGCTGCCTCGAAGTCGTTCGCGGGCTGCTGGGCACCGCCGGAGGCAACGCCCACGACAGCACCGACAGTGGTGACCGCCGTGGCCGATGCCACAGCGAATCCCCGGACCGAGATCCGGCTCACACGGTTTCCTTCCAGCGTCGTCCGCATGGGTGACCTCGCGGACGCAATCGTGCCCTTGGCGCTGGCTTCCTCTCGAACGTGGTCACGGGAAGCACGGACCCGACAGGGCTGCCTCGCAAGCGAGGAGCGCCCCGTTCAGCTCGGGTGGCATACGGCGTCTCTATGGAGTTCTCGACCTACTTGGTACTGCTAGGGGTACCGCGTTGCCGTATGCGGGGCCTGACAGGAGCAAGACTCTGCCGGACGCCCCCGCCGCAAGGCAATTCTCTCCCGCGTGTTTAAGCTCACACGTTGTTTGCCCCATGGGGTTCCTGGAAACGTGCGCGCAGCAAAGCGCCGCCGGGCTAGGCTGCTTGGCCTTCCCCGACGGCGCTTTGTACCACCGGTCATACTTTTCTGACGTACCGATCAAATGGCCTACGACTGCGCCGCCCGAACGCCCAACTCGCCCCGGTTCAGGAGGCTTCGGTCACCCGGTCGGCCCCGCTCACAAATGGCCGTCCTCCAGCAGCTCGGTCACCAGGGCGGCGATCCGGGAGCGCTCGGAGCGGGTCAGCGTCACATGGGCGAAGAGCGGGTGCCCCTTCAGCTTCTCCACCACGGCCACCACGCCGTCGTACCGCCCGACCCGCAGGTTGTCGCGCTGGGCGACGTCGTGGGTGAGGACGACCCGGGAGTCGGCCCCGATCCGGGACAAAACCGTCAGCAGGACGTTCCGCTCCAGCGACTGGGCCTCGTCGACGATGACGAAGGCGTCGTGCAGGGAGCGGCCGCGGATGTGGGTGAGCGGCAGCACCTCCAGCATGCCGCGGGCCACCACCTCCTCGATGACCTCGCGGGTGGTGACGGCCGAGAGGGTGTCGAAGACCGCCTGCGCCCAGGGGCCCATCTTCTCGGCCTCGCTGCCCGGCAGGAAGCCGAGCTCCTGCCCGCCGACGGCGTACAGCGGCCGGAAGACCATCACCTTCTTGTGCTGGCCGCGCTCCAGCACCGCCTCCAGGCCGGCGCAGAGCGCCAGCGCCGACTTGCCGGTGCCGGCCCGGCCGCCCATCGAGATGATGCCGATCTCCGGGTCGAGGAGCAGGTCCAGCGCGATCCGCTGCTCGGCGCTGCGGCCGTGGATGCCGAACGCCTCCCGGTCGCCCCGGACCAGGCGCACCTCGCCGGTCTCGGTGACCCGCCCGAGCGCCTTGCCGCGCTCGGACTGGATGGTGAGCCCGGTGTGCACCGGCAGCTCGGCGGCCTCCGGGACGAGCAGGGTGTCCTGCTCGAAGAGGAGGTCGACCTGTTCCCCGGAGAGGGTCAGCTCGGCCATCCCGGTCCAGCCGGAGTCGGTGATGGCCAGCTCCGCCCGGTACTCCTCGGCGAGCAGACCGACCGACGAAGCCTTGATGCGCAGCGGCAGGTCCTTGGAGACGACGGTGACGTCGAACCCCTCGGCCTGGAGGTTCCGGGCGACGGCGAGGATGCGCGAGTCGTTGTCCCCCAGGCGGTATCCGGCGGGCAGGACGCCCGGATCGGAGTGGTTCAGTTCGACACGGAGGCTGCCGCCGAGGTCCCCGAGCGGGATGGGGGCGTCGAGCCGGCCGTACCGGACCCGGAAGTCGTCCAGCAGGCGCAGGGCCTGGCGGGCGAAGTACCCGAGTTCCGGGTGCTGCCTCTTGGCCTCCAGTTCCGTGACCACGACGATCGGGAGCACCACTTCGTGCTCGTCGAATCGGATCATGGCGTTCGGATCGGCCAGCAGCACGCTGGTGTCGAGAACGTAGGTGCGCCTGTCGGGCATGCGGCGCTTTGAGCTGGTCACCACGGAAGGACGTACCCCCTCGGATGAGGTCGGGGTGCGACGGGGTCGCGGGGGCCTCCCCGGGGACGGAGGTGTCCCGGGGAGGAGGACGGGCCGGGCGCGGCCCCTGCGCGGGCCGGGCTCCGGCCCTCCGCTCCGTCCGTGCCGAGGGCTCGGTCGAGGTGGTGCAAAGGGCCTCCCGGGCGGGCGGCCGGGCCGCCCGCTGAGCTCCGACGCCCGCCCCTGCACTGCCCGGGCGCCGGCCTGGCAGTGATATTCCCTCCTTGCCGCCGCACCATGCGTGGTGGTGTCACGCACAAGGATGAACTCCCGGTGCCGGAGGGAGATCCGGGACCGGGAGTCCAGGTGGCGCGAACGGTGCGTCAGCCGCCGTAGCGGCGGTTGCGGTACGCGTAGTCGCGCAGTGCCCGCAGGAAGTCGACCTTGCGGAAGGCGGGCCAGAAGACCTCGCAGAAGTAGTACTCCGAATGGGCGCTCTGCCAGAGCATGAAGCCGGAGAGGCGCTGCTCGCCGCTGGTGCGGATGACGAGGTCCGGGTCGGGCTGCCCGCGGGTGTAGAGGTGCTCCGAGATGGAGTCGATGGAGACGGTCTCGGCCAGCTCCTCGAAGGAGGTGCCGCGCTCGGCGTGGTCGAGGAGGAGCGAGCGGACCGCGTCGGCGATCTCCTGGCGGCCGCCGTAGCCGACGGCGACGTTGACCAGTATCCCCTGGTTGGCGGCGGTGGCCTCCTCCGCCTCCTTGAGGACGGTGCGGGTGCGGTCGGGGAGCATGTCCAGGGTGCCGACGTGGTGGACACGCCAGCGGCCGTCGGCGGCGAGGCCGCGTACCGAGTCCTCGATGATGCCGAGGAGCGGGGTCAGCTCGGACTCGGGCCGGTCGAAGTTGTCGGTGGAGAGCATCCACAGGGTGACGACGCGCACCTTGGTCTCGGCGCACCAGCCCAGGAACTCGGTGATCTTGTCGGCGCCCGCCCGGTGGCCCTGCGCCGTGGTGCCGCCGGACGCCTTGGCCCAGCGCCGGTTCCCGTCGAGGATGACCCCGATGTGCCCGGGGACCTGGTCGTGATCGAGGCGGCCTTCCACCCGGCGTGCGTAGAGTTTGTACACCAGGTCGCGCAGATTCACGTCTGTTCAGCCCCTCCTGGAATCGACCGGTCACCGAGGCCGCCACACTATCGCTGTGCCGGCCGGGTCCGTCGTCGGGTTGGTCGCCGCTCCTGCCCGCGGGAGCGGACTGCTCGTCCCGGCGGATACGGCTCCGCCCACAGAGGGTGGGGGACGTTCCGGAGAGGTGGCGCGGGCCTGCTTCTCGCTCCGCGCGGTGCGTGGCCGCGTCGGGATGCGCCGGGTTCGCCGTGGAGACGATAGCACCGCGCCCCGGAGGTGCGGTGGGGCCGCGGGCCCGGCCGGCGGGCCCCAACTGGCCCTTCCGGACAAGCGGAAGGAACTCCTTCGGAACAACCGGCCGCGCTGGCGTACTTTCGTGACCATGACCGACACGTCTGCGTACACGGCCGCGGCCGACCGCTACGACTCCATGGAGTACCGGCGCACGGGCCACAGCGGCCTCAGGCTCCCGGCGATCTCCCTGGGCCTGTGGCACAACTTCGGCGACGACCGCTCCCTCGACTCCCAGCGCGCGATCCTGCGCCGCGCCTTCGACCTGGGCATCACCCACTTCGACCTGGCCAACAACTACGGCCCGCCGCCCGGCTCGGCGGAGCTGAACTTCGGCAAGCTCCTGAAGCAGGACTTCGCCCCGTACCGCGACGAGCTGGTCCTCTCCACCAAGGCCGGCTACCTGATGCACCCGGGCCCGTACGGCGAGTGGGGTTCGCGCAAGTACCTGCTCTCCTCGCTCGACGCCTCGCTGAAGCGGATGGGCACCGACTACGTCGACATCTTCTACTCGCACCGCTTCGACCCGGAGACTCCCCTGGAGGAGACGATGGGCGCGCTGGCCAGCGCGGTGCAGCAGGGCAAGGCGCTCTACGTCGGCGTCTCCTCCTACAACAGCGAGCAGACCGCCGAGGCCGCCCGCATCCTGCGCGAGATGGGGGTGCGCCCGCTGATCCACCAGCCCTCGTACTCCATGATCAACCGCTGGACCGAGGACGACGGCCTGCTGGACACGCTGGAGGCGGCCGGCATGGGCTGCATCTCCTTCGTCCCGCTGGCGCAGGGACTGCTGACGGACAAGTACCTGAAGGGCATCCCGGAGGGCTCGCGCGCCACCCAGGGCAAGTCCCTCGACCCGAACCTGCTCTCGGACGAGGTCACCCGCCGGCTCAACGGCCTCAACGACATCGCCGCCCGCCGCGGCCAGTCGCTGGCGCAGCTGGCGCTGAGCTGGGTGCTGCGGGACCCGCGGATGACCTCGGCGCTGATCGGCGCCTCGAGCCCGCGCCAGGTGGAGCAGAACGTGGCCGCGCTCTCGGGCCCGCCGCTCACCGACGAGGAGCTGCGGGAGATCGACTCCTTCGCCGTCTCGACGCCGGGCACCAACATCTGGGCCGACCGGGGCTGAGCACAGCGGAAAGGGCGCCCCTCCACCGAGTCGTTCGGGGAGGGGCGCCCTTCGCGGTACGGGCGGTGCGCGCCGTACCCAAGAAAGCGGGCCGGTCCGTGGGGGGGGTTACGGACCGGCCCGAGGGGGGGTTTCCACCATAACCCTTCGTAAGTGATGCTGCGTGCATTCCGGCAGAAAAATTACGCTCCGGAGTTGCCCAGCGACGCGCCGGGGAGCCTCTTCCCGGGCCGCGGGCCCCCTCCCACCGGCGGGTTTCCCGACCCGTGGGCCGCGTGGGGCACGAGTGCGGGGTGGGACGCGCTCCACCCGCACGGGTTACGTCCGCTGCGGTCCTCGACTTGACGTACCCGGACCGGAGCGAAGGCCGGGCGGGCATGTCGCGCGGCCCCCTCCACCGCACGACACCCCGGGCCCCGTGCATCGCGCCGGGGGCACACTCCGGTCGGGACACGGAGCCACGGCCTTTGCTGGCGCGAATTCGTTGGTCTGAACCTACGCGAGGACCAACCGCCCCACGAGCCCCGTTCGATAACAATGCGGAATCATTGACTCCACACTCGACGCGTCCTCGTGCGCCCGGCTCAGGTGCCTCGCGCCCCTCCCTTCTCCCCTTCTCCTCTCTTCTCCTCTTCTCTTCCAGGACGGGCGGCACGTGTCAGGACGGCCGGACCGTGATCGCGCCGCCTCCGCTGTGCAGGTCGAGGCGGTACTCGCCGTGCGGGTCGTCGGTGAGGGTGACGGCCCGGGTGCCGTGGGCGGTGACGGCGGCGATGCGGTAGGCGGCGGGCGGGGCCGAGACGATGATGGAGCCGTCGGCGGTGGTGGCGCTGACGTCCTGGGCCGTGGCGGGGACGACGTCGACGACGCCGCTCGTGGTGCGGACGCTGATGCCGTCGCCGTACAGGTCGCGGCCCTTGACCCGGCCGTCGCCGGTGCGGACCGAGACCTTGCCGGTGGCGCCGGTCACCTCGACGGGGCCGTCGGTGGTGGAGACGTCGACCGTGCCCACGTTGGCCAGGTGGACACGGCCGGGACCAGCGCTGCCGCTGACGGGGACCCCGGCCGGGAGGTCGACGGTGTACGCCACCGAGCAGTCCGGGCCGCAGCCGGAGAGGACGAGGACGCCGTCCTGGACCCGGTGGGTGGCACCCTCGGGCCCCTCGCCCTGGTAGCGCAGGGCGCGCTGGACCCGGACCGAGGTGGCGGCGCGGTCGCCGCGCAGGGTGACGGCTCCGGCGACCGAGTCGAGCCGCACGGAGCTGACCTCGCCCCGCACCCGCTGGTCGTCGCGGGCCTCGTCGGCCCGGGCGAGGCCGCAGGCGGTGAGCCCGCCCAGGGCCAGGACGAGCACGGCGGCGAGCGCGACCGTGCCGCCCGGCGAACTGCGGGTGCGGTACATGGTGGTTCCCCCTCTGGTCGTCCGCGCGACGCGTCCCCCGGCGCGTGGGCCGGCCCCTCTCCGGCCTCCTTCGACGGTAAGTTCCCCGCCCGCGCCGATCCATGGGGATACCCCCCGATCGGAAGGTCGGGGGTCCCCTACGGGTGCGGGCGCCGGAGCACCGGGCGCGGGTCCGCGCCCCCCCCTGGACGACACGCCGCCCGTCGGCGCAATCGGGCGGGGCGTCCGGGCGCGGCGGGACCCTGGCGGGGTCCGGGTGCGGCGGTACAAGGGGTACTAGGAGGGCTTCGTGCGGTCAGTGGGCGGCGGGGCCGGGCGCGGGGCGCGGGCGGGGGCGCGTGGAGTGCGCGGGGCGCACCGGGTGCGCGTGCGGTGAGTTCCGTACCCGAGGACCCGTCCGCGTTCGTCGCACCCTCCCACGAGCAGCTTCCCGCCGCCTCGGCGATGGCGGTGGGCCCCCCGGCCCGCCTCCTCGCGCTCTCCGACGGCATCTACGCCATCGCGATGACCCTGCTCGTCCTCGACCTCTCCCTCCCCGAGGGGCTGGACCCGGCCGAGTTCCGCCGTGAACTCCACGCGATGATCCCGCAGTTCCTCGCCTACGGGCTGAGCTTCACCCTGCTGGTCGGCTTCTGGCAGGACCAGCGGCGCATCCACCTGCTGGTCCGCCAGGCCGACGAGGGGTTCATCCGGCTCACCGCGCTCGGGCTCGGGGCGGTGGCCCTGGTCCCCTTCCCGACCTCGATGCTCTCCGACTACACCGACGAGCCGGTGGCGGTGGCGCTCTACTCCGCCGTGATCGCCGCGATCGACCTGATCCACCTCGCCCAGTTCACCCTGCTCTGCCGTCGGCCCCGCCTGCGCACCCGCGCCGTCCCCCGGCGCCTGCTCTGGGGCTTCAGCGCCGAACTGGGCTCCACCATCCTGGTGTTCGGGACAGCCGCGGTCATCGCCCTGTTCGACCCGGCCGCCGCGATGTACAGCTGGCTCGCCCTCGTCCCGCTGAAGATCGCGGTCGGGCGCGCGAGCAGGGGGCGGCCGCTGCGGCCCGCGAACGGGGATTAACCACCCAGCCCCAGCAGGAAGCGCGTACGGGCGTCGTCGTGGCCGGCGCGGGCGGCGGGGGCCGCGAGGAGGGCGCCGAGGGCGTGGGCCCAGGCGTGCAGCCGGTCGGCGTCGAGCCCCGGCACGATGTCGGCGAGGAGGACGGTCCGCTCGCGCAGGGCCTCGGACGTGCTGACCCCCTCCAGCACCCAGTCGACCGCGTCGAAGTCGGGGTCGCCCCAGGCGGGCCTCGGGTCGATGGCGACCAGGCGGCCGCCGGGGCCGCGCAGCACGTTGGCCGCGTGGAGGTCCCCGTGGACGAGTCCGGCCGCGGGCGCGGAGGCCGCCAGTTCCAGCGCCTGGGCGCGGGCCCGGCGGAGCCGGATCTCCGCCTCGGGCCCGTCCGGTCCGGCCCGCCGCAGGGCGAGGCCGAAGAGGAAGCCCACCCGGTGCGCGAGCGGCCGCAGGGCCGAGCCCTCGCCGGGCGCCTGGTCCGGGCCGCTCTCCCGGAGTTCCCGCAACAGGGCCGCCACCTGGGCCGGCTCCCACTCCTGGCCGCGTACCGGCGTCCCCGGCTCCACCCCGTCCAGCAGCAGGGCCCCGGCTCCGGGGTCGGCCGCGAGGAGCCCGGCCACCGACGGCGTCCGCTCCCACCCCGCCAGCGCCTCCGCCTCCTCGGCGGCCACCTGGGGATCGGGGGTCACCTTCAGCCAGACCGCCCGCTCGTCCGCGCGCCGCCGGCACCGGAACACCCGCGAGGTCCCACCGCCCCCGGCCGCCAGCGGCTCCACCCCCCACCGCTCGGCGAGCTCCGCCACCTGGCCCGGCAACGCCTCGCACCACGCGTCGACTGCGGGACCGAAGCGGGCGAGGAGACGGGCGCGGGCGGGTGGGGGGAGGGTGGTGAGGCGGGTGTCGGGCACGGGGGTTCCTTCCGGGCGGGGACGGGGACGGGGTGCGGGTCACCGCCGAGTAGCGTGCCAGCCATGTCGAGTGGCGTGTCGGAGCGGGGCGGGCCGGGTGGGTCCGTGGCAGTCCGGGCCGGGGCTTTCGGGCAGGCCCCGGGCGGTCGTCACTTGCGGCATTCGCCTGCGGAGGGCGGCGGCGACGCACATCATGAAGGGCCCGGATCCTGTCGCTCCGGGCTCCGTGCGCTGCCACGCGTCCCCCCATGCGGAGTTGGAGCCGCGCCCGGGGAGCCCGTATGCCGATCAGCCTCGACAAGATCCCGCCCGGTCAGGTCGATCTCACCAAGACCGCCGCCGTCTCGCTCCGCAAGCGCGGGCTCGCGGACCGGGGCCTGCGGGCCGCCGTGTACCTCGTTCTCGACCGCTCCGGCTCGATGCGCCCGTACTACCGCGACGGCACCGTGCAGCACCTGGCCGAACAGGCCCTGGCCCTCGCCGCGCATCTGGACGACGACGGGACCGTCCCGGTCGTCTTCTTCGACACCGACGCCCATCCCGCCACCGAGGTGAGCCTCGACTCCTACGAGGGCCGCGTCCAGGAACTCCACGAGCGGTACGGCCACATGGGGACCACCAACTACGCGGCGGCCATGCTGGAGGTGATCGAGCACTACACCGCCTCCGGCGCGACCGCCCCGGCCTTCGTGATCTTCCAGACCGACGGTGGCCCCGACGCGAGGCGTGAGGCCGAGCGGGTGCTGTGCCGGGCCGCGCGCCTGCCGCTCTTCTGGCAGTTCGTCGGCTTCGGTGACGACCGGTTCGCCTTCCTGCGGAAGCTGGACGAGCTGGCCGTGCCGAGGAGGCGGGTCGTCGACAACGCCGGGTTCTTCGCGGCGGGCCTCCGGCCCCTGTCCTGGACGGACGAGGCGCTGTACGACGCGCTGCTGGCCGAGTTCCCGGCCTGGCTGGAGACGGCGGGGGCGCTGGGACTGCACGGGGAGGCTCCCCGTACGGGGACGTGAGCCGTACAGGGAGCCTCGGTCGCCGGGCGGCAGGTCGTCAGTTGAGGGTGTCCGGGTCCGGGCCGGTGCGCAGGCCCTCGTCGAGGGTGGCGAGGGCGGCCATGTCGTCGGCGGTGAGGGTGAAGCCGAGGACGTCGAGGTTCTCGCGGATGCGCGAGGGGGTGACGGACTTGGGGATGACCACGTTGCCGAGCTGGAGGTGCCAGCGCAGGACGATCTGGGCCGGGGTGCGGCCGTGGCGGGCGGCGAGCGTGGTGATCGCCTCGTGGTTCAGCAGGGCGCCCTGGGCGAGGGGGCTCCACGCCTCGGTGGTGATGCCGTGCTCGGCGTGCAGGGCGCGCAGTGCGCTCTGCTGGAGGCCCGGGTGCAGCTCGATCTGGTTGACCGCGGGGACGATGCCGGAGGCGTCGACGAGGCGGGTGAGGTGGGCCGGCTGGAAGTTGGAGACGCCGATGGCGCGGGTGCGGCCGTCGGCGAGCAGCTTCTCCAGGGCGCGCCAGGTGTCGAGGTAGCGGTCGCGGGCCGGGGCCGGCCAGTGGATCAGGTAGAGGTCGACGTGGTCGAGGCCGAGCTTGGCCAGTGAGGTGTCGAAAGCGCGGAGGGTGGCGTCGTACCCCTGGTCGTCGTTCCACAGTTTGGTGGTGACGAAGAGTTCGTCGCGCGGTATGCCGGAGTCGGCGAGGGCGCGGCCGACGCCCGCCTCGTTGCCGTAGACGGCGGCGGTGTCGAGGGAGCGGTAGCCGGATTCCAGGGCGGTGGCGACGGCCGCGGTGGTCTCCTCGTCGGGCACCTGGAAGACACCGAAGCCGAGCTGCGGCATGGTGACGCCGTTGTTGAGGGTGACGGTGGGGACGGGGGCGGGGGTGGTGCTCATGTGCTGTTCCTCGTTCTTACGGGCTCTTCGGGTTTCCGGAGTGTCAGAGGTGTACGGGTTCGGGGGTGGTCGGCCTGGGCTCCTGGGTCGCCTGGGCCTCCTGGGCCTCTCGGGCCTCGTCGCGGCGCTGGAGTGCGGCCGAGAGGAAGGCCAGCAGCAGGGCCGAGCCGGCGAGCAGGGCGCCGACCCAGTTGGGGGCGGTGTAGCCGAGGCCGGCGGCGATGACGAGGCCACCGAGCCAGGCGGCGAGGGCGTTGCCGAGGTTGAAGGCGCCGATGTTGACGGCCGAGGCCAGGGTGGGGGCGCCGTGGGCGTGGTCCAGGACCCGCTTCTGGAGCGGCGGCACGGTGGCGAAGCCGAGGGCGCCGATCAGGGCGAGGGTGAGCGCGGCGGCGACCTTGTGGTGCGCGGTGACGGTGAACAGGGCGAGGACCAGGGTCAGCCCGCCGAGCGAGACGTAGAGCATCGGCATCAGCGCGCGGTCGGCGAACCGGCCGCCGATCAGGTTGCCCGCGACCATGCCGAGCCCGAAGAGGACGAGCAGCCAGGTCACCGAGGAGCCGGCGAAGCCCGCGACCTCGGTCATCATCGGCGCGACGTAAGTGACGGCGGCGAAGACCCCGCCGAAGCCGAGCACGGTCATCGCCATGGCCAGCAGCACCTGCGCGTTCCGGAACGCCGCCAGTTCGTGCCCCAGCCGTACGCCCTCGGGCTTCGGCATGTCCGGGACGAGCCGGGCCACGCCGAGCAGGCCGAGGACGCCGAGCCCGGCCACGACGACGAAGGTGGTCCGCCAGCCGGCGTTCTGCCCGATGAAGGTGCCGAGCGGCACCCCGACCACGTTGGCGACGGTCAGCCCGGTGAACATCAGCGCGATGGCCCCGGCCCGCTTCTGGGGCGCGACCAGGCCGGCGGCGACGACGGAGCCGATGCCGAAGAAGGCGCCGTGGGCGAGGGAGGCGACGATGCGGCCGGTGAGCATCACGCCGAAGACGGGGGCCGCGGCGGAGAGCAGGTTGCCCGCGATGAACAGGCCCATCAGCAGCATCAGCATGCGCTTGCGGGACACCTTGGTCCCGAGCACGGTCATGACCGGCGCGCCCGCGACGACCCCGAGCGCGTACCCGGTGACCAGCAGCCCGGCCGTCGGCACGGTGACGCCGAAGTCGGCGGCCACCTCGGGGAGCAGGCCCATGATCACGAACTCGGTGGTGCCGATCCCGAAGGCGCCGATGGCCAGGGCCAGCAGGGCTAGAGGCATGGGGGTGCCTTCCTGGAAGGGGGTGGGAGGGCGCCGCTCCACAGCTGACCGACCCCGACAGGACGAGTAGTCGCTCGCAGCGCCTTACGAGCGTCCACACTAATTGCACGCGCGGGATGATTGCAAGCGCGGGTTATCGGCTACAGGTGGGGCCCCTCCCCTCCGCGACTCCCCCGCCCTCACCCCTCGGCGGCGGTGAACATCTCGATGAGGCCGTACGGGGCCCGGTCACCGCGGCAGAGGTCGAGCAGTTCGGCGGCTTCGACGGCGGCCCGGGTGCTGCGCGGGAAGAGTCTCGCCTCGTACGCGGCGAGGGCGGCCTCGACGTCGCCCGGGTGGGCCGTGAGGGCTTCGCCCAGTTCGGCGGCGTCCAGCACGGCGAGGTTGGCGCCCTCGCCGGAGGGCGGCATGAGGTGGGCGGCGTCGCCGAGCAGGGTGACGCCCGGGACGCGCTCCCAGCGACGCTCCTCCGGCAGCGCGCGCAGGACGCGCGCCACCGGAGCGGTCTCGCCGTCGGTGAGGAGCGCCGTCAGCTCCGGCGCCCACCCCGCGAACTCCTCGGCGACCCGCTCCAGAGCCGCGAACCCGCCGGCGAAGTCGAGGGGGCGTCGGCCCACGCCCGGTCCCGGGTGAGCTGGTCGTAGGTGTGCAGCACACCCCCCCGGCTCACCGTGGGCGACGATCCCCTTGCCGGGCGCCAGCGCCAGCATGGAGCCCCCGCCGACCGCCCCGGCACTGGCCGAAAGAGGCCGGCCGGCATCGAACAGGTACGTCGACGAACACCGTGCCGACGTACCGCGGCTTCGCCCCGGCCAGCAGGGGGCGGACCCGCGACCAGGCGCCGTCCGCGCCGACCAGGAGCCCGGTCTCCACCGCCTCCCCGCCGCCGAAGGCGACCTCGTACCGGCCGCCGCCGAGGGGACGGGTTCCGGCGGCCTTCCGCCCCCAGACGGCGGTCCCGGCGGGCAGCGATCTGGAACGGCGTTCCACTCACGCCAGCATGGAACAACGTTCCAGTTCCGACGAGCTGGAACGGCGTTCCACGGATGGCCAGGATGGACGGTGTGGCAACCAGGGAACGCGGGATCGCGGGGTTGCGCTGATCCCTGCTCAGCTCACGGCGGGGTCGCCCGACTCCTGCGTCTGCGGGGCAGCGCCGCGCGGGAACGACACCTCGACCCGGCGGTTCTTCATCCGGCCGGCCTCCGTGGAGTTGTCGGCGATCGGGTAGTCCTCGCTGTAGCCGCGCACCTCGTAGGTGACGTTCGGCCCGAGGGTCTTCACCAACTCCTCGTGCACGGCGTCGGCCCGGTTCTTCGACAGCTTCTTCCCGTGCTCGTACGAGCCGAGATCGTCGGTGAACCCGAACACCCGCACCTTGTTGGCCTGCTGGGCCTGCGCCTCCTCGGCGATGGCCTGAATACGACCCCGCGCCTCCGGGTTCAGCTTGGCGCTGTCCTTCCCGAACAACACCTCCGCCTGGAGCGCGAACTTCACATCCGTATTGGTGTCCTCCCTGCGCTCCTCACCCCCCAGATCCTCCACGACCGACTTGATGTCCAACACCTTCGGCGGCGCCAACTCCGCCCCGTCGGCCAGCTTCAGCCCCGCACTGTCCTCGGAAATCTCCGGGGGCGGGGAACTGGTCGTACTGCCGGGAGGCGCTACGGGATCGTCATCGTCGGCGTGGGCTGTCTGGCCGAAGAAAATCAAGGAACAGGAGAGCGCTGCGGCTGCCGACGACACACCGAGGCGGTGGAGACGAAGTGGCGTTGACACTGTTCACCCCTACGAGAGTTTGACAGGAGCAGGAGGCATGTTCCCTACCTGGAAATCGACCTCTCCCACGTCATTCGGGGGAGCAGGGAATTGAGCAAACCAGTCGGCCGAGTCGCCAGACCTCACTCCCCCCTCGAACTTGGTGCACAAGCAGCGACCACTCGTATCCCGGAGCACGAGGTACTTCTTCTTGGAGTTCTTATCGATCAGACTGGCGCCGGCGATCGACCCTCCGTTGCGACGGAGCTCCCGCTCATCTCCAAGCCAGTCTCCCCCAGTCCACAGTCCGTCCGTCCCGTTCCTCACGTTTCCGGAAACCGTGAGGAATCCGGCGCTGTCTCGCTGGGCAGAGGTCACGGTGAGCGTCAGCCCGGCACTGGAGACTTCAGCAAGGACTTCGTCGGCTGCCGAAGCGGCAGGAGTGCCGTCCCGGGATTCCCCCTTGCCATCCTTCTGAGCACTGGCAGTAGGCTTCCCACCTTCGCCGGCATCATCACTGCCTCCGCACCCTGAAATCACAAGGCTGGAGCTAATGGCCATAGCTGCGAGGATCAGCATCTTTTTGTCACCGCGAAACCGTGGCACGTCCACACCAAGCCTTCCTGAATGGGCACTGATCAATTCGCAAGATATACCGAGAAAAGGGTGGAGGGGGTAGGGAGATCTGACATATCGAAATCTTCGGCATCAACATCCACGATGGTCCCGTCATCGCAGGAGAAAGAGATCCGCTCCGATGGATCACTCTCAGAATCCGGCTCACAGAGCGGCTCGACCACGGCTGTCGCCTCGGCGTTGGCGTAGGTTCCACTCGTCATCGGCAACACGGAGTCGCCAACTGGGTCCACCGATCGGACCTCTACCGCGTACCCGCCCTTCCCCCCGACCTCGGCTCCGCGGAAGGCAGTGACTTGAGCATCATTGGCTGCGGCCAGACGTCCGGCAGCCTCCTCAGCGGTCTCACCCACCATTCGGTCGATACTGAGCCAGTCACTCCAGTCTTCGTCGCCCTCCTGCACGGACAGCAGGAGCTCTTCCGTGAGCTCACCCCGCGCATCCTGCGCGGCCGCGAGCGCCGCAGCGTCGGCAGCGGACTGAGCCCCGTTCCGTGCCACCGCCGCCTGTGCGAAGGCGAAGAACGCCAAGGAAACGAAGAGAACGAATCCAGTGATCCAGATGAAGAGAGGCAGAGACTGCCCCCGATCCGATCCACCAACCTGGAGGCCTACCCACCCACGACGTCTTGCACTGCGTCGCCGATCGCCTTCGAGATGACGTTGTCCAGGGCCAGACCGTCGATCAGAACAAAGATCCCCGCAATCAGAATCATCAACCCCGCATACTCCACGAACCCAGCCCCCCGGTCCCCCCGGTTGCTGTTCGTGGCGCGGTCGAGTGCGCGGGTGGTCCAGGTCTGGGCCGCCCGGTGCAGGGCCAGTGCTGCCCTCAAGGTGGTGTGGCTCATGGCGGGGGCCTCCTTGGTCAAGGGTGGTTCGGGGACGGTATGAGGTGGCGCGGGGGACGGAGGAGGGTCCGGGGGCCCATCGGGGGGCCCAAGTGCGCTGGTGGCGTGGGGTGTCCGGGGCGGGAGGGGCCGGAGGTGCGGGAGGGGGCAGGAGGGCCGGAGGGGACAGGCGGGCGGGAGGGGGCTCGGGGGTCATCGGGGGGCCGTCCGGCCGGTGGAGGCGGTGCCCAGCCAGGTGGCTATCGCCGCGCTGCGGTTCGGGGCGTGGAGTTTGGCGAAGATGCGGTTGATGTGGTTCTTGACCGTTTTTTCGCTGATGAAGCAGGTGGCGGCTATCTGCTGGTTGCTCATCCCCGAGGCGATCAGCTCCATGACCTCGACCTCCCGTGAACTCAGCCCGTGCGCGGCCCTGTTCGACTCTCCCACAGGGGATTGCAGTCGCGAAGGGGTTTCGCCGGAGGTTGGCGGATTCGAGACGGGTGGCCGGTGGGGGGCGGCCGGGGCGACAAGGTGGGCGAGGAGGGCGTTCCTGGCGGACGGGGTGAGGTGGGCGTGGCCCTCGTGGGCGTCGCGTACGGCGCGGGCCAGTTGGTCGGCGGTGAATTCGCCGTGGACGAGGTAGCCGACGGCGCCCAGGCCCAGCGCCCGCTGGACGGTGTCGCGTGCGCGGCTGTAGGTGAGCATCAGGACGGGGGCGAGGCGGGCCAGGTGGGGCAGGGCGGTGAGGCCGTCGACGCCGGGCATGCGGACGTCGAGGAGGACCACGTCGGGGCGGTGGTGGCGGGTGGCGGCGAGGGCGCGGTGGCCGTCGCCGGCCTCGGCGACGACGCGGATGCCCGGGCGCGCGGAGAGCAGGGCGCTGAGTCCGGCGCGGACCACCTGGTTGTCGTCGGCGACGACGACGCGCAGGGTGCGGCCGTGGGCCGGGGCGTGGTGCGGGCGGAGAGGGGCCGTGCGCGCGTCCGGGCGGGTGCGGGTGGTGCGCGGTTCGGGCGCGGCCGTTCGGCCGTGGGGCTCGGAAGGGGGTGCGTCCGGCATGGTGGCCTCCTCTCGGGGCGGGGTCGGTGGTACGCCGTCCTGGTGCGGGCGGCCCGGGTCGCGGGGCCCGCGTTAAGAGTGTCCTCAGTCCGGGGGCCTCGCGGGTGGGTTTTGGCCGGATAGGTGTTCCCCCGGGGCGGAACGACGCGTTCCTGGTGTCGGGGCGGCGTCCAGGACGGCGAGGGGGAGGTCGACCCGTACCTCCGTGCCCGGGCCCGTAGTCGTCTGGCCGGCGGGGCCCACCCGGAGGGCGCCGCCGATCGCGGTGGCGCGTTCCGCCATGCCGACGAGGCCGAAGTGGCCGGAGTCGGAGGCCGATCGGAGGGTGAGGCCGGTGGGGAGGCCGGGGCCCTGGTCGGTGACGGTGAGGCGGAGGGCGGTGCCGGTGGTGGTGAGGGTGGTCCGGGGTGGGGAGGTGGCGTGGCGGTGGGCGTTCTCGACGGCCTCGGCGGCGATGGCCAGCAGGTGCCGGGCGACGGCGTGGGGTACGGGTGGCAGAGGCGCGGCCGCGTCGAGGGGCGTGCCGGGCGGCAGTCCCGTACGGAGGGTTTCGGCGAGGTCGACCGGGTCGGTGGGGTCGGCCGCGTCGTGGCGGAGTCCGGTCAGCAGGTCGCGGGAGTCGGCGGCGGCGCGGCGGGCGGCGTCGGCGACCTGGACGGCGCGATGGCGGAGGGTGTCGGGCGGCAGGTGGCCGGTGCCCTCGGCCAGGGCGTCGGCGGTGAGGGCGAGGCCGTGCAGGGTCTTGGCGAGGGAGTCGTGGAGGTCGCGGGCGAGGCGGGCGCGTTCGGCCTCGACGGCGCCGGCGACGGCGAGGCGGGCGTTGGCCTCGGCGAGGGCGGTGGTGGCGGCGCCGAACCGGAACATGAGGTTGCGCAGGGTCACTCCGGTGATCCCGGCGGCGACGCAGAACCCGGCGACGAGGAGGGTGCTGGCGCCGCTGGTGAGCGCGTCGGCCCAGGCGCGGTGGGCGACGAGGAGGACGACGAGCTGGCAGCCGGTGAGGACGCCGGCGCCGCGCCAGCCGTAGAGGAGGCCCGCGAGGAGCGGGGTGCAGGCGGCGGCGTAGCCGAGCGGGGAGGCGGGTGAGGCGGTGAGGAGGAGGACGGCGCCGATGAGCAGGTCGAGGCCGAGCAGAGCGGGGTGGCGCAGGACGAGGGGGCCGAACCGCTCCCAGTCGCGGAGCATCGCGTACGAGGCCATGAAGCCGGTGACCGCGGCGGCGAGGACAAGGTAGCGGGGGGCGCCGTCGGCGGCGTTCTGGAGGGCGAAGGGGGCGCCGAGGGCGATCAGGGCGAGGCGGACGCCGAACACCTGGCGGCAGAGGGCCTGGAGGGCGTTGAGCTGGACGCGGGGGCTGGGGGCGGGGACGTCGTCGGCGAGGGCGGAGGCGGTGGGGCCGGGGTGGGTGGTGTGGCCGGCGTAGAGGGTCGGCGGGGTGGGCGGGAGGTGGCGGGGCGTGCGGCCGGGCGGGGTGGGGCGGCCCGGTTCGGTACGGGGGACCTGGCCGGTTCTGCCGAGGCGGGGGCGGGAGGCCGGTGGTGGTCCCGCCGGGGTGGCGCCGGGCGGCTCGTGGCCGCTCGCTGCCGGCGGTCCGGGAACGCCGGCAGGCGGCTCGTGGCCGCCGCCCGCCGCCCCGGAGCCGCTTCTGGGCGTCCCCTCGCCCGTCATCCGCCGAGGATCGAGCCCAGGTCGGAGCCCGAGCCGAGGAACATGCCGGCGGCGATGAGGATCATCGTGGCGGGGAGGAGGAAGACGAGGGTCACCATGGTGGCCTTGGGGATGGTCTTGGCGGCGCGGCGGCGGGAGTTCTGGGCGTCGGTGCGGCGCATGTCGGTGGCGATCTGGATGAGGGTGTCGGCGATGGGTGAGCCGAGTTCCTCGCCCTGCTGGAGGGCGGAGACGAACTGGGCGACCTGCTCGGAGGAGTTGCGGCGGCGGAGTTCGTCGAAGGCCTGGCGGCGGGAGACGCCCATGTCCATCTGGCGCAGGGTGATGCGGAGTTCGTCGGCCCAGGGGCCCTCGTACCGTTCCGCGACGCGGTCCAGGGCCTGGCGGAAGCCGAGGCCGGAGCTGACGACGACGGCGAGCACGTCGAGGAAGTCGGGGAGGGTGCGGTCGATGACCTCGCGCCGGTCGCGGACCGCCTGCCAGATCAGGGCGTCGGCGGCGGTGAGGCCGAAGGCGAAGGTCAGCAGGGCGAAGAGGGTGGATTCGTTGGTGAGGAAGACCAGGCCGAGGACGAGGCCGAAGACGCCGTAGACGAAGCGGCGGGCGGCGTACCGGTCGAGGGTGAGGCCGCCGGGGTTGCCGGCCATGTCGATGCGGCGGCGTTTGGCGTCGACACGGCGCGGGCCCATCAGCCTCAGGACGAGCGGGGCGAAGCGGATGCCGAGCCGGTCGACGGCGGACTCGGCGGTGGAGACGCGGGCGGCGCCGGACTCCAGGGCGACGGCGAGATCGTCGGGGAGTTTCGCCTCCCCGCGCAGCAGGCGCAGGGCGGCGAGGGCGGCGGCGACCGCGGCGGCGGCGAGGAGGGCGAGGCCGAGCGCCAGCAGGGGCGACTGGAGGGTGAGATCGGCGGCGAGGGTGGGCACGGTCAGACCTCGATCTTTCCGAGGCGGCGGATGACGAGGAAGCCGACCGCGTACAGGCCGAGCGCGATCAGGATGAGGATCTGGCCGAGGGCGGAGCCGGTGACGCGGGCCAGGGCGCCCTCGTTCTGCGAGTTGATGAGCAGCAGCGAGCCGAGGCCGAGGGCGGGCACGGTCAGGGCGGTGGCGTGCACCTCGGAGAGCATGGTGCGGACCTCGCGCCGGGTCTCCTTGCGCTCCTCCAGGGTGGCGGTGAGGTTGCGCAGCGAGGAGACGACGGTGCCGCCCGCCTGGTTGGAGAGGACCAGGGTGGTGACGAGGACGACCAGTTCACGGGAGGGGAGCCGTTCGGCGAGTTCGCCGAGGGCGGCGTCGACCGACCTGCCCAGCGCCAACTGGTCGGCCACACGCGAGAGTTCCTCGCCTGCCGGAGCCTCCAGCTCCTCGGCGGCCATGGCGAGGGCGGTGCGCAGGGCGAGGCCGGCGGCGGTGGCGTTGGCGAGGAGCCGGGCCACGTCGGGGAGCTGGTTGATGAACGCCTCGATGCGCTTCTGGCGCTGCCAGTTGAGGAAGACGACGGCGCCCCAGGCGGCGGCCAGGGCGGCGATCGGCCCGAAGAAGGGGGCGAGGGCGGCGGAGGCGACGATCCACAGAGCGGCGGTGGCGGCGAGGGCGTAGACGGTGAACTCGCCGACGGTGACGTCGAGTCCGGTGGCGGAGAGGCGCAGCGAGAGGTCCCGGCCGAGGCGGGTGCGGCGCACCCGGCGGTCGATGCCGGTGAAGCGGCGGCCGCGTCCGGCGGGGGGTGCGGAGGTGGCCGAGAGCCGGTCGACCAGGGCCTGGCGCTGGGCGCGCCCGGAGGCGTACACGTGGACGCCGGCCACGGCGAGCAGCAGGCAGAGCAGGGCGGCGCCGAGGGCGAGGCGGGTGGGGTCGGTCATGCCAGCGCCTCTCGGACGTGGGCGGGGTCGGCGGTGTCGGTGACGCCGAAGGCGGGGGGTACGCCCTCTCCGGCGAGGTGGAGGCGGTCGGCGACGGGGCGGGGCAGCGGGAGGTGTTCGAACCAGCCCGGGGCGGCGCGGTCGGGGCCCGGGGGCCCGGGGTGGTGGCGGGAGACGGTGGCGATGCGGAAGGGCTCGCGGCCGTGCGAGACGAGGACGGCGATCTCGGCGAGGCGGCGGGAGCCGTCGGCGGCGCGGCTGAGCTGGACGACGACGTCGACGGCGGAGTTGATCTGGTCGCGGAGGGCCTCGAAGGGGATCTGCACCTCGGCCATGGAGCCGAGCGTCTGGAGCCGCATGAGGGCGTCCTCGGCGCTGTTGGCGTGGACGGTGGCGAGGGAGCCGTCGTGGCCGGTGGACATGGCTTGCAGCATGTCCAGGGTCTCGCCGCCGCGGACCTCGCCGACGATGATGCGGTCGGGGCGCATGCGCAGGGAGTTGCGGACGAGATCGCGGATGGTGATGTGGCCCTTGCCCTCGACGTTGGCGGGGCGGGATTCGAGGCGTACCACGTGGGCCTGCTGGAGCTGGAGTTCGGCGGAGTCCTCGATGGTGATGATGCGCTCGTGGCCGGGGATGAGGCCGGAGAGGGCGTTGAGCAGGGTGGTCTTCCCGCTGCCGGTGCCGCCGGAGACGATGACGTTGAGGCGGGCCCGGACGAAGGCGGCGAGCAGCATCAGCAGGTGGTCGTCGAGGGAGCCGAGCTGGATCAGTTCGGGGAGGGTGTAGGCGCGCGGGAAGCGGCGGATGGTGAGGGTGGCGCCGGTCAGGGAGAGCGGCGGGATGATGACGTTGACGCGTTCGCCGGAGGGGAGCCGGGCGTCGACCATGGGGTGGGACTCGTCGACGCGGCGGTTGACGGTGGAGACGATGCGTTCGATGGTCTGCATCAGCTGCTCGTGCGAGGCGAACCGCAGCGGCAACTGCTCTACGCGGCCCGCCCGTTCGACGAAGATCGCGTCGGGTCCGTTGACCATGATCTCGGTGATGGACGGGTCTTCGAGGAGCGGTTCGAGGACGCCGAGGCCGAGTGCCTCGTCGACGACGCGGCGGATGAGCTGGGTGCGTTCGGCGCCGGAGAGGACCGGCCCCTCGCGGCTGATGATGTGGCCGAGGACGCGTTCCAGCCGGGCCCGCCGGTCGGCGGTGGCCAGCGAGGACATCTCGGCGAGGTCGATCTCCTCCAGCAGCTTGGCCCGGAACAGCGCGACCAGGTGCCCGTCCTCCCGCCCGGGCCGGGCGCTCCCCTGCTCCTCGGGGCCGGTGATACGTGACCTGAGGCTCATACGGTGTCGCCTCCTCGGGCGGGGGTCGGGCGGCCTGGAGCAGCCGGGGTACGGGCAGGGGCGGGCGGGGTCATCGGTCGTCGTCGTTGGGCATGGTGGCCGAGCGGGTCACGGTCCAGCCGTCGCCGACGAACGGCAGCAGGGTCGGCACCTTCACGGCAGCGGTCGCCTTGGTGGTCCCGTCCCCGCCACCCCAGCTGAAGCTGACGTCCATCCCGGCGCCGACCGCCGCCTGCCCGGCCGCCGCCCCGGCCCCGGTGTCCTCCTGCGAGGCGACCCGGGCGGCGGCACGGGCGGCGGACCCGGCCTGGTTGGCGGCGTAGCCGACGAGGCCGAGCTGGATGGCGGCCAGGCCGATCAGGAGGAGGATCGGCAGGAACCCGGCGAATTCGAGGATGGCGGCGCCTCGGTCGTCGGGCCTCCTCTGCGGCCGCCCCCGGCCCCGCCCCCTCACCGCTCCCCCTCGAACGCCGCCCCCGCCCGCCCCGTCACCCTCCACCCGGGGTTGACCCCCGGGAAGAACAGCGGGACGTCCGCCTTCACCGTGGCCTGCCACACGGAGCCCGCGTCGGTGCAGGTGATGTCGGCGGCGGACCAGGCTGAGGGGAGGTGGCGGCTGGCGGCGGTGCGGCAGGCGGCGGGGCCCGAGTCGCCGGCGGCGTGGGCGGCGGTGGCGGCGCGGGCGCCTTCGTCGGCGGCGTTTCCGGCGAGGGTGTAGGAGTAGCCGTAGAGGGCGCACTGCCAGAGCAGGGCGAGGACGACGAGGACCAGGGGGAAGATCCCGGCGAATTCGAGGGTGACGGCGCCCCGGTCGCCGTGGGCGGCGCGGCGCCTGCGGCCGGTGGGGCGGTCGGACTCGGCGGGGCCCAGGCCCAGTTCGCCGGCGAGTCCCCAGAGGGCTTGTTTGACGGTCGACTTGGCGTCGAGGTCCTGGACGCGTCCGGCGTCCAGGACCGACTGGAGTTCGCGGTAGTGGGCCGGGACGCTGGTGCGGGCGACGCGGGTGCCGGTGATGCGGGCGACGAGGGCGGGGGTGATCTCGGTGCCCTTGCCGTACCGGTTGACGACGGTGGTGGTCTCCTCGGCCTTGCGGATCTGGAGTCGTTCCCAGAGGCGGATCTGGCGTTTGGCGGCGCGGACGGCGACCACGTCGGGGGTGAGGACGAGGAGGGCGTCGTCGGCGAGTTCGACGGCGGCGGCGTTGGCGGCGGCCATCTGGGTGCCGCAGTCGACGATCACCACGTCGTAGCGGCCGCGCAGGACGGTGACGACCTGGCGGGCGGTGCGGTCGGTGACGTCCTCGCCGCGTTCGCCCTCGGCGGGGGCGGGGATGACGGCGAGGCCGCTCTCGTGGGTGAAGACCACGTCGGCGAGGACGCGTGGGGTGACGTCGCGGATGGCGGCGAGGTCGGCGACGGAGCGGCGGAACTGCACGTCGAGGTAGGAGGCGGTGTCGCCGGACTGGAGGTCGAGGTCGAGGAGGGCGGTGGAGCGGCCGGACGCCTGCGCGGCCAGGGCCAGTTGGACGGCGGTGAGGGTGGTGCCGACGCCGCCCTTGGCGCCGGAGACGGTGACGACGCGGCCGCCGCCCCCGGCGGCGAGGAGTTCGCGGCCGCTGCCGGTGGCGAGGTGACGGCGCATGTCGAGGGACCAGACGGCGGCGGCCTGGACGCGCTCGGCCAGCGCCTCGTAGCTCATCGGGAGGGCGACGATGCCGCGGGCCCCGGCGTCCATGGCGGCGGTGATGACGGCGGTGCCGGTGTCGGTGGTGAGCAGGACGACGCCGACCGAGGGGAAGCGCCGGGTGACCTCGCGGACCAGGTCGAGCGCGGGGGCCGGGCCCATCCGCTCGTGGACGAGGACGACCTCGGGCAGCTCGTCGAGGGACTCGGCGGCGAGCGCGGCGAGGGTGTCGAGCAGCGCCGTCGAGTCGGGCAGGGCCTGCGCCGGTTCGGCGTCGGGCAGCTGGGCGAGGAGGGTGGCGAGGACGCGGGCGGCGTCCTGGTCACCGGCGGCGGGGAGAATGCGCAGCGTCATCGGCCGCCTCTCACTTGTCCTCGTCGAGGGTGTACGTACGGTCGCCGCGGCGCAGGCCCTCGTCGCTGCCGGGCCCGACCAGGGCGAGGCGGACGTGGGCGGCGAACGACTCGGCGTAGGCGACGCGCTGGGCGTCGGCGGCGGAGAGGGCGAAGGTGATCGGGACGGCGTCGACGGGCTGGCGGCGCCGGTCGTCCTGGTCGGGTTCGAGGGCGGTGAGTTTGCCGACGTCGATGACGCGGGCGTTCTCCACGATGATCCGGGACTGGTCCTTCTCGCCGTCGTTCTCGGCCTTGAAGGTGGCGTAGATGTTGACGTCGGAGCCCGGGGTGATCTTGCCGGCGACGCCGGTGGCCGCGTCGATCATGATGGCGATCTCCTGCTCGCCGGGGCGGACCTCGGGGCGGGCGACGATCATGTCGGTCTGGAGCAGGGAGCCCTGGCGCAGGGTGGTGACGGCGATCTTGCCGCGTATCTGGCGCAGGTCGGTGACGGCGTTCTCGGAGCGCCACCGCTCGGGCATCGACACCTTCTCGAACTGGTCGGCGCTCAGCTCCTTGTAGGGGGCGACGTCGGTCTTCAGCCGGTAGGCGGGGACCTCCGGGCCGACCTTGGCGTTGACGTCCCGGACGACCGAGAGCACTCCGGCGAAGGCTCCGACGGCGCAGAGCACCGACAGGAGCAGCAGCAGAACACCTCGACGCTGGCGTGCGTTCATGGGCGGGGATTCCTTGATCGGGACGGCGGCGGGGGCTGGTGGGGGTCCTCGTACGGGCGGTGCGGGCCCCAGTCGGCGGGGGCCTCGCGCTGGGCGGGACGCAGGGCGTGGACGCCGGTGGCGGGGCCGCCGGTGGGTCCGGCCGGGGCCTGGGGCGTGGCGGGCGGGGCCGCGCCGGTGTCCAGGGCCGGGGCGAGGCGGGGGTCGCGGGCGGCGGGCAGGGCCCGGCCGGCGGGTGCCGGGGCCGGGGCGGTCCTGGCGAGGGCGGGCGCGGGTTCGCGGCCGCGCAGGCGGCCCGGGGCCGGGCGGGTGGCGGGCAGGGCCCGGCGGCCGCGTTCGCCGGGTGGCGGGAGGGGGGCGGCGCAGAAGGCGCAGCGGTCGCCGATGAGTTCGAGGCCGCACCAGTGGCACTCCTCGCGGCGGACGGAGGAGACGAGCTGGTAGAGGACGGAGATGTCGGGGATGGCGGCGGCGAACTCGGTGAGCTTGGGGGTGCCCCACCAGTCGGCGGAGGCGGCCGGGAGCTTGGTGGGGGTGACCTCGCGGACGTGCCAGGCGCGGGCGAGGGCGCCGGTGACGCGTTCGGCGGGCAGGCCGCCCTCGGCGACGACCAGGCGGGTGGGGAAGCCGGGGGCCTTCAGGCCGGGGTCCTGGTCGCCGGTGAGCCGGACCAGCTGCGGTTCGGGGCGGGCGAGGACCGCGAACTGGCTGCCGGGGAGCCAGGACTTGGCGTGCGCCTTGAGGCCGACGGGGACCTGGTCGAGGCGGGCGACGGAGCCGAGGATCGCGCCGGCGTGGAGGTAGTGGGCGAGGAGGCGGGCGGCGCTGGCGAGGACGCCCGGGGAGAAGTCGCAGATGGAGAGCTGGCGCAGTTGCAGGGCGAGCAGGGCGGTGCCGAGCGGGGGCAGGTCGACGCCGACCAGGGCGAGCCGGTCGGTCTCCAGGGCGGCGCGGGCGGCGTGCAGCCGGTGGACGAGGGCGGGCGGGGCGGCGGCGGGGTGGACGACGAGGACGTGGCCGTGCTGCTCGACGAGGGTGTGGATCTCGGCGAGGGTGCGGTCGAGGCCGCCGCCGCGCTCGCCCGGTTCGGCGGACTGGAGGATGGCGGCGGGCGGGGTGTGCCGGTCGGGGGAGGGCAGCACCAGTTCAGGACTGGTGACCGCGACGGCGGTCGGCATCCAGGACACCCCCGATCCCCTCGGCGGCCGGCCCGGCCGCCCGCGTGCTTGTCCGGCGGTCGCCCGCCGTCCGTCCGCCCACGTCGGCGGGGGCGGTCCGGCTGTCCGGCCGCGCGGGCCGGACGCCCCTCATCATCGCCACAAATCTGTCCCGACACACCGGTGTTGAGGCGTCTCCTTCGGTATCTTCCGCTCCGGTCAAGGGTGTTCGTCCGCCGTGGGTGGCGCGTTCCCGGCGTCCACCCCGCCACACGTGCGTCCGTACCGGCCGTTTCCCCCGCGCCACCACCGGGTTCGTCCGGATCAGACGGGATCACGCCGCCAGGTCTCCGCCGGCGCCGATCCGCCAACTTGGCCGGAATCGTGCGCACAATCGCCGAAGTTGACCGGTTGGCGGGGAACGGGGGCCGGCCGCGACCGCTCCGGGCGGACCGCCGTACGGCCTCCTCGGCCGACCCCTGCGGGAACCCTTGACAACCCCATTGGTCTGGACCAGTTTGGTGCCCATCGCGGTGGCCACCGTGCGCCAACTCCCCGCCCCCCTCGCCGGAGGCGGGCCCCGTCGGCGCGTCCCCCCACGTCCGTGACTCCCCCCACCGGAGGCAGCAGTGGCACGCACCTACCCCCTCCCGCACCCCGGCCGGCGCCCCTCCACGCCCGGCCTCCACCGCAGGGGCCGGCTGACCGCCGCCCTCGCCGCGGCCGTCCTCGGCGCCTCCGGGCTCGCCCTCACCGGGCCCGCGACCGCCGCCGAGGCAGCCCCCGCCGCCCCGGCCGCCGTACCGGCCCACGCGGTCACCGGCTACTGGCAGAACTTCAACAACGGCGCGACCGTGCAGACCCTCGCCGACGTGCCGGACGCCTACGACATCATCGCCGTCTCCTTCGCCGACGCCACGGCCAACCCGGGCGAGATCACCTTCACCCTCGATTCCGCCGGGCTCGCCGGCTACACCGACGAGCAGTTCCGCGCCGACCTCGCCGCCAAGCAGGCCGACGGCAAGTCGGTGATCATCTCGGTCGGCGGCGAGAAGGGCGCGGTCGCCGTCAACGACAGCGCCTCCGCCCAGCGGTTCGCCGACAGCACGTACGCGCTGATGGAGGAGTACGGCTTCGACGGCGTCGACATCGACCTGGAGAACGGCCTCAACTCCACCTACATGACCGAGGCCCTCACCAAGCTCCACGAGAAGGCCGGCGACGGGCTGGTCCTCACCATGGCGCCGCAGACCATCGACATGCAGTCGCCCGAGAACGAGTACTTCAAGACGGCGCTGGCGGTGAAGGACTTCCTGACCGTCGTCAACATGCAGTACTACAACAGCGGTTCGATGCTCGGCTGCGACGGCCAGGTCTACTCGCAGGGCACCGTCGACTTCCTCACCGCGCTCGCCTGCGTCCAGCTGGAGAACGGGCTCGACGCCTCCCAGGTCGGCATCGGCGTCCCGGCCTCCCCGAAGGCGGCCGGCGGCGGCTACGTCGAGCCCTCCGTGGTCAACGACGCGCTGGACTGCCTGACCCGGGGCACCAACTGCGGCACCTTCAAGCCGGAGAAGACCTACCCGGCGCTGCGCGGCGCCATGACCTGGTCGACCAACTGGGACGCCGACACCGGCAACGCCTGGTCGAACGCGGTCGGCCCGCACGTCGACGACCTGCCGTAACCCCGGAGCCGGGCACCCCGCCCGCTTCCCCCGCACCCCCGCAGCGCCGCCGCTCCCCCGGCGGCGCTGCGGTGCGTCGGGGTCAGGCCGCGGGCCTGCGGAAGAGGCCGCTCCACAGGAAGGGCACGCCGAAGTACGGGGAGTCCTGCGGCTCCTCGTCCATACGGTGCAGCTCCACCTCCTCCAGGCCGGAGAAGACCCACCGCAACTGCCCGGCGGTGTAGGCGAGGCCGCCGCGCAGCCGTTCGGGGTGCCGGTACAGCTCCGCGTCGGCAGCGGAGGTGCCGGCGCCCTCCTCGCCCGCGGCGAAGCAGGTGAGGACGAGGTGGCCGCCGGGGGCGAGGAGGCGGTCGAGGAGGTCGAGGTAGCTGACGCGGCGGTGCGGCGGCAGGTGGTGGAAGCACCCCGAGTCGTGGATCAGGTCGTACGGGCCGGCGAGTCCGGCCGCGTCGGGGGCGAAGGCGTCACCGAGGTGGAAGCGGATCTCGGCGCCGGCCGCGCGGGCGCGTTCGCGGGCCCAGTCGAGGGCGGCCGGTGAGAGGTCCACGGCGTCGACGCGGTACCCCTGGGCGGCGAGGTGGAGCGCGTTGCGGCCGGGCCCGCAGCCCAGGTCGAGGGCGCGGGCGCCGGGTGGGAGCAGGCCCGCCGCGAGGTGGCGGGCGAGGTTGGCGTCGGGCTTGGCCACGAAGAAGGGGACGGGCCGCTCGCGGTCGGCGTAGAACCCGTCCCAGTGCGGGCCGGCCGCAGCCGTCCAGCGGTCGACGCCCTCCGTGAACAGCCCGTCCAGCAGCCGCAGCACGTCGTCCGCCGTCCGCACCTGGCGCCCTCCCGGCTCGGCCCGGCCCATGCCGTACGCGCTCTTCGTCGCACCGGTGTTCCCCATCGGGGCCCCCTCTCCTCGCGATACTGGGAAGGTAGCCAGGGAACCGCCGAATGCCCAGGTCAGACGGTATTCGGCGAAGTCGCGTACGTCCCTTGGACGGCCCGCCCCGGCCGTCACGGCAGCGAGGGCGCGGCCCGGTGCGTACACCCGGCCGCCCCCCCGTGGAGGGCCGTCCCGGGGGCCTCCAGGGGCGCGTCCGGGACGGTTTCTCAGGTGCTCAGAGCAGATCGCGGAGCTGCTGGACGCACAGGACCACGAAGAGGAGTCCGGCGGCGGCCAGCATGGTGTTGCTGAGCCAGCCGTTGCGCCACTCGTCGGGTGTGCGGCGGGAGTTGAGCAGGGCGATGAGGGTGAAGGCGAGGAACGGCATGAAGAAGGCGCCGAGCACGCCGTAGACCAGGACCAGGCCGAACGGCTGGTCGAGGAAGAGCAGTGCCATCGGCGGGAAGGTCAGCCACAGCAGGTACGCGCGGAACGGCACGGACTTCTCCCGCTCGCCCTTGGCGACCTCGGCGGCGCCGCCCGCCTCGGCCGCCTCGGCGCGGACGGCCTCCTTGCGCAGCCGCTCGACGAAGTCGGCGAACATCAGGCTGACGCCGTGCCAGACGCCGATCAGGGAGGAGAAGGAGGTGGCGAAGAAGCCGACCAGGAAGAGGGTGGCCGTGGCGGAGCCGAACCGCTGCTCCAGGACGTCACCGAGGTCGACGAGGCCCTTGTCGCCGGAGGTCAGCACGATGTTGGTGGAGTGCAGCAGCTCGGCGCCGATGATCAGCATGGCGACGACGAAGATGCCGGTGGTGACGTAGGCGACCCGGTTGTCCAGGCGCATCACCTTCATCCAGCCGGTGGTGGTCCACCCCTTGGCGTTCACCCAGTAGCCGTAGGCCGCCATCGTGATGGTGCCGCCGACGCCGCCGACGATGCCCAGCGTGTAGAGGAGCGAGCCGTCGGGGAGGGCCGGGACCAGGCCCGCGAAGGTCTTCGGCAGGCTCGGGCCGACGCGGACGGCGACGTAGACGACCACGACGAACATCACGCCGATCATCACGGTCATGACCTTCTCGAAGACCGCGTACCGGTTGAACCAGACGAAGACCAGGCCGAGGATGCCCGTGATCACCGCCCACACCTTCAGGCCGGGCCCGTCGGGGAAGAGCGCCACGATCGGCAGGGCGGAGGAGGACATCGCGGTGGCGCCGTAGACGAAGCCCCAGACCACGATGTAGACGGCGAAGTACCAGGTGGTCCACCGGCCCAGGCTGCGCCAGCCCTCGAAGATGGTGCGGCCGGTGGCCAGGTGCCAGCGGCCGGTCGCCTCGGCCAGCGAGATCTTCACCAGGCAGCCGATGACCGCCGCCCACAGCAGCGTGTAGCCGAACTTGCTGCCCGCGATGAGGGTGGCCACCAGGTCGCCCGCGCCGACGCCGGTGGCGGCCACCACGATGCCCGGACCGATGTACTTCCAGCTCGATGTGCGCGGGCCCGGGTCCGTCGCCTGTGGCGCCGCTGCCGCGCCGTCCGTCTCGCTCATCTGCCTGCTCCCCGCTGTCGTGTCCGCACCCGGGGGCGCGGTCGGCGTTCGGTACGCGGAGATCAAGAAACCGTAAAGCCGGGCCTGTCACAAGGGGTGGCGGCACAAGTGGTCCCACCCGGCCCGGAATGACAGATTCCCCATCGGGTCGAGCCCTTTACGGCGATACGCGCGGCTCAGTCGTCGGCGAAGACGATCCGGCGGCGGGCAGGGCGCGTTCGCGGCCCCGGGCGCGGATCTGCTCGATCTGCTCGGGCCCGGCCCGGCCGAGCGGCACCGTGTTGGCGGCCTGACCAGCCTGCGGTGGCCGCCAACGTCAGCGCGCCTGCGTACTCCGCCCCCGCCGCGCCCTCGTCCACGGCCGCCTGGTCGGAGCGGCGGCCCGCCGGTGCGGTTGGGCCGCGTAGGTGGCCGCGTCGCGGGCCCAGGATTCGGGCGGGGTGCCGGCTCGGGCCGAGCGGGTGAGGTGCTCCTCGCGGAAGGGCCGCATCTCCTCGGCGGCGGCGCGCGGTTCGCCGGGACCCGCCGCGCCGCCGCTCAGCACCCGGTCGGCGTACGCGGCCCCGGCGGCGGCCCGCGTCCCCGTGTGCGGGAAGGCGGGGCCCGGTGGCTGCGGGCCGGGTTCGGCCGGCATGGCCGGTTCCCGACGTGGGGGCAGGTGAAGGCGCCCGTCGCCCCCCCCAACAGGGCCTCTGTGCCTATGTGTTGCTCCGGCTCGCCCTGATCCCGCCCAGGCCGTGCCCCGGGCCGCGGCCACCTCGCCGGGCTCCGTAGCCGGCCGCGGCCCCGGCCGCCACGTGGACGGCGCCGGCCGCGCCCCAGGTCAGGCAGGCGTCGCGGACCGGCGGGCTCTCGAAGCGGCTGGGGACCAGGCGCAGCGGGTCGGCGAGGACGCGTACCCGGTCGCCGGTGCCGTGGGAGCCGCAGCCGGTGGTGGTGGGCGGCAGGGCGCGGCCCCGGAGGTCGGCGAGGTCGCAGCGGGGTCCGGTGCGGGCGTGCAGGTCGCGGGTGACGACGGCGGAGACCCACTCTCCGCGGGTCAGCAGCAGGGCGTCCTGGAAGGCGGCGGAGGCGAAGCCGATGATCCAGAGCCCGGCGAGGAAGTGCGGCAGGACGTACCGCCAGGGGCGGGCGGTGGCCACCAGGACGGCGAAGAGGGCCAGTCCGAGGGCGATCCCGGTGATGCCGCCGGCCTCCCCGGCCACGCCGCCGAGGAGCAGCACCACCAGCAGGGCGGTGGCGCCGGCGGCGGTCGCGCCGGCGCGGGAGGGGCGGCGCTCCGAGGCCGGGCGCGGACGGGTGGCGACCGGGAGCGGGCGGGCCGGGGCGGCGGGCAGGCGGGCCCCGCCGCCGGTACACCCGCCGCCGTCGTCGCCGGGGTCGGGGCCCGCCTCGTCCGCGCGGGGCACGGCGCTGTCCGCCCCGGCGGTCCGGCTGCCGCTCTCCGTACAGGTGGTCCTGTCGCCCATCGTCGTCCGGCCTCTTTCGCATCCGTCTGGCTCGCCGGACCCGATCTCCCCCACGGGCGGCGCGGACAGCCCTCCCGTCACCCGCCCGGCGGGCGTACGGCGTCCCCGCGTGCGCCCTTGCGCACCTCCCCGGGCAGGCCGACGCCCCCGCGCGCCGGGGCGGGCGGGGGCGTGGGACGGGAAGTGCGGGGAGGTCAGCCCAGGACGGCGAGGGCGTCGATCTCGATGAGGAGGCCCTTGGGGAGGCCGACGTAGACCGTGGTGCGGGCGGCCGGCGGAGCCTGGAGGTTCTGCTCCGCGAAGTACTGGTTGTAGATCTCGTTCATCTCGGCGAAGTGGTCGGTGTCGGTGAGGTAGACGCGCATCATCATGACGTCGTCCCAGCTCGCGCCGCCCTCCTCCAGGATCGCCTTGACGTTGGCGAAGGTCTGGAGGGTCTGCTCGCGCAGGGTCGGCCCGGCCGGGGTCGGCGCCTGGCCCTCGACGGCGGGCAGGAAGCCGACCTGGCCGGCGACCTGGAGGATGTTGCCCTTGCGCACGCCGTGCGAGAACTTGGCCGGCGGCGTGGTGTGGGTGGCCGGGGTGAGGGCGGTCTTGGTGAGGGGCGTGGCGTCGCTCATGATCTCTTTCCGTTCTTACTGGGTGGGGGCCTGCTCGGCCGGGACGGGGGCGCTGCCCGAGTACTCGCGGCTGATCGCGTCGGCGGTGCGGCGGACCAGCGGGAGCAGGGCGAGGAGTTCCTCGGCGGTGACGACGACGTTGGGGGCGGAGACCGACATGGCGGCCACCACCCGGCCGTCGGGGCCCCGGACGGGCGCGGCCACGCAGTTGATCGACTCCTCGTGGCCCCCGAGGTCGGTGGCCCAGCCCTGTTCGCGCACGAGCGCCAGTTCCTTGAGGAAGGCGGCGGCGTTGGGCGTCGAACGGGGCGTGTACTGGGGGTAGTCGAGGCGTTCGGCGAGGGTGCGGCGCTCGGCCTCGGGGAGGTCGGCGAGGATGAGTTTGGCGACGGCGGCGACCGTGGTGGCGACGGGCTTGCCGATCCGGGAGTACATCCGGACCGGGTAGCGGCTCTCCACCTTGTCGATGTAGAGGACCTCGTGCTCCTCGTGGACGGCGAGGTGCACGGTGTGGCCGCAGCGGTCGTTGAGGGCGACCAGGTGCGGGTGGGCGATCTCGCGCACGTCGAGGTTCTCCACCGCCTCCTGGGCCAGGGCGAAGAGGCGGGCGCCGAGCCGGTAGCGCTGGTCGGCCTGGCGGTGGACGAGGCCGTGCTCGTGCAGGGTGCGCAGCAGCCGCAGCGCGGTGGACTTGTGGACGCCGAGCCGGTCGGCGACCTTGCCGAGGTCGGCGGGGCCCTCGGCGAGCAGCGGCAGGATGCTGAGCGCGCGGTCGACGGTCTGGCTCATGGGACGCGTACCTCCTCGGCGGCCCCCGCCCGGGTCCAGCCGGGGCCAAGGCGCAGTCTCCCCCACGCCGCCTCGTCGAGCGCGGCCAGGCTGTCGGCGTGGGCGCGGGCGGGCGGGGTGGTGAGGTCGCCGGGGACGGTGAGGGCGGCGGCGGCCGCGAGGTGGCCGTGGCGGAGCCGGTCGCGGGCGGGCAGGCCGCGCAGCAGGGCGGAGAGGAAGCCGGCGGCGAAGGCGTCACCGGCGCCGACGGGCGCGACCACGTCGACGGTGGGCGCGGGTTCCTCGGTCGCCGTCCGCCCGTCGTAGGCGAGGGCGCCCCGGCTGCCGCGTTTGACGACGAGGTGGCGCGGGCCCGGCAGCGCGGCGCGGATCGCCTCGGGGGTGTGCAGGTCCCAGACCTCGGCGGCCTCGTCCTCGCCGACCAGGACCAGGTCGGCGCGGCCGGCCAGTTCGGCGAGGACGGCGGGTCCGTCGGCGCGCCCCTGCCAGAGCCGGGGCCGGTGGTTGACGTCGAAGGAGACGAGGGGGCGGCCGGGGCGGGGCGCGGTGAGGTCGCGCAGCAGGGCGAGGCAGCCGTCGGAGAGGGCGGCGGTGATCCCGGTGAGGTGGAGGACGCGGGTGGCGTCGAGGGCGGCGTACGGGACGGTGTCGGGGCTCATCGCGGAGGCGGCCGAGCCGTGCCGGTAGTAGGCGACCTCGTGGCGGGCGGCGCCCCGGTCGTCGGCGGTGCGGAAGTAGAGGCCGGTGGGGCGGTCGGGGTCGCGGGTGACGGCGGTGGTGTCGGTGCCGTAGGCGGCGACGGCGGCGAGCAGGTGGTCGCCGAAGCCGTCGGTGCCGACCCGGCTGACCCAGCGGGCGCGGTGTCCGGCGGCGGCCAGCGCGCAGGCCACGTTGGACTCGGCGCCGCCGATGGCGCGGGTGAAGGAGGGCACCTCGGCGAGGGGTCCCGGCCGGTCCGGCAGGAAGGTGATCATGGATTCGCCGAGGCAGACGACGTCCCAGTCGGTGGTGGGGCGCGGTGCGGGCGCTCCCGCTGCTGTCACGGCGTACTCCTCGTGGTGGGCGGCTCCCGGCGCGCGGTCGCGGCGGGTCGGTCGGCTCCCGGCGCACCGCTGTCCGGGTGGTGGCCGGGTGACGCCGGACGGGGTGCGGTGCGGCCGGGGCGGGTTCGCGCACCATTGACCCGGCATCGTCGGGGATGTTAGACAGCTCGGAGCGTTCTACGCAACGAGCGTTGCACAGCACGCAACACAGGGCCGCCAGGCCCGGTCCGCCCCGCCCGCTCCGTCACCCTCCGGGAGGCCCCCTTGTCGTCCGCCGCCGAGCAGCCCGCGTCCCCGCACGGCTCCGTGCCCGCCCGCGCCGCCGGACATGCCTTCGCCGACCCGGAAGGGGCCCGCACCGTCGCCGAGCGCGCCGCCCGGCTCGGCGAGGAGCGGGTCGGCCCGCGCTTCAAGGGGCTGCCGCCGGACGCCGACGGCCTGACCGTGGGAGCGCTGGCGGCCGAGCGCCGCTCGCTGTTCACCGGCGGCTTCACCACGCCGGTCCTCACCCTCGACGCGGCCTCCCTCACCCACAACCTGGCCCTGCTGGAGAGCTACACCGACCGCCACGGCCTCGCCTTCGCCCCGCACGGCAAGACCTCGATGGCCCCCGAGCTCTTCGCCCGCCAGCTCGCCCACGGCGCCTGGGGCATCACCGTGGCCGTCCCCCACCAGGTGCGCGTGGCCCGCGAGTTCGGCGTGCGCCGGATCTTCCTCGCCAACGAGCTGGTCGACGCCGCCGCCCTCACCGCGCTCACCGCCGACCTCGACGCGGACCCGGAGTTCCAGCTCCTCGTCTACGTCGACTCGGTGCGCGGCATCGAGCTGATGGACCGGGCCCGCACCGAGGCGGGGGCGCTGCGCCCGCTGGACGTGGTGGTGGAGCTGGCGGCGGGCGAGGGCGCGCGGACCGGCGTCCGCGACGAGGCGGGCTGCCGCGCGGTCGCCGACGCCGTCGAGGCCAGCGACACGCTGCGCCTGGCGGGCGTCGCCGGGTACGAGGGCGAGGTGCCGGACGCCGACCCGGAGCGGGTCCGCGCCTGGCTGCGCCGGCTGACCGCGCTGGCCGCCGCCTTCGACACCGAGGGCCGCTTCGCCGGGCTCGACCAGATCGTGGTGAGTGCGGGCGGCAGCGCCTGGTTCGACGCGGTCGCCGACGTCTTCGCCGAACTCCCGCCGCTGTCCCTGCCGGTGCTCAAGCTGCTCCGCTCGGGCGCGTACGTCTCCCACGACGACGGGCACTACCAGCACGTCACGCCGTTCAACCGGGTCCCCGAGGAGGGCACGCTGCGTCCCGCCTTCCGGCTCTGGGCCCAGGTCGTCTCCCGCCCCAGCCCGGACCAGGCCTTCGTCAACGCGGGCAAGCGGGACGCCGCCTACGACCTGCACCTGCCCGAGGCCCAGGTGGTCCGCGACGCCCGCACCGGCGTCCTGCGCCCCGCCGAGGGCATCACCCTCACCGGCCTCTCCGACCAGCACGGCTGGCTCAGGACCGAGGCGGGCGCGGAGCTGGAGGTCGGCGACTGGATCGGCCTCGGCCTCTCCCACCCCTGCACCTCCTTCGACAAGTGGCAGCTCATCCCGGTCACCGAGGCCGACGGCACCGTCACCGAACTGGTCCGCACCTTCTTCTGATCCACCCCGCACCACCGAGAGGCCCCACCCCTCATGGATCTCGTCCTCAGGGACGCCCGCGTCGTCGACGGCACCGGCGGCCCCTCCTACCGGGCCGACGTCGCCGTCTCCGGCGGCCGGATCGCCGCCGTCCACCGCGCCGGGGCGGGCGGCCCGCGCCCGGACGCCCGCCGCGTCCTCGACGCCTCCGGCCTCGCGCTGGCCCCCGGCTTCATCGACATGCACGCCCACAGCGACCTGGCCCTCCTGCGCGACCCGGACCACAGCGCCAAGGCCGCGCAGGGCGTCACCCTCGAAGTCCTCGGCCAGGACGGCCTGTCGTACGCGCCGGTGGACGAGGACACCCTCGTCGAGGTCCGCACCCAGATCACCGGCTGGAACGGCGGCGGCCCGGGCGACGACCGCGTCACCTTCGACTGGCGCACCGTCGGCGGCTACCTCGACCGCCTCGACACCGCCTTCGCGGGCGCCGGGTACGACGGCGAGGGCATCGCCGTCAACGCCGCCTACCTCGTCCCCCAGGGCACCGTCCGCATGCACGCGATGGGCTGGGAGGACCGCACCCCCACCCCCGCCGAACTCGACCACATGCGCCGCCTGGTCGCCGAGGGCCTGGCCGAGGGCGCCGTCGGCCTCTCCTCCGGCCTCACCTACACCCCCGGCATGTACGCCTCCGACGCCGAACTCACCGAGCTGTGCCGGGTGGTGGCCTCCTACGGTGGCTACTACTGCCCGCACCACCGCAGTTACGGGGCGGGCGCCCTGGAGGCGTACGAGGAGATGGTGGCGCTCAGCCGGGAGGCGGGGTGCGCGCTCCACCTGGCGCACGCCACCATGAACTTCAGGGTCAACGAGGGCCGGGCGGGCGACCTGCTCGCCCTGCTCGACGGGGCGCTGGCGGCGGGTGCCGACATCAGCCTGGACAGCTACCCGTACACCCCGGGCGCCACCACCCTCGTCGCCATGCTGCCCTCCTGGGCGGCCGAGGGCGGCCCGGAGGCGCTGCTCGCCCGGCTCACCGACCCGGCGACCGCCGCCCGGATACGCACCGGTCTGGAGGTGACCGGCTCCGACGGCTGCCACGGCGTCCCCATCGACTGGGAGACCATCGAGATCTCGGGGACGGCCAACCCCGACCTGGCCCCCTACGTCGGCCGGACCGTCGCCGCCTCGGCCGCCGCGCGGGGCGAGGAGCCGTGGACCACCGCCGTGCGGCTGCTCACCGAGGACCGGCTCGGCACCTCGATCCTCCAGCACGTCGGCCATGAGGAGAACGTCCGCGCCATCATGCGCCACCGCGTCCACACCGGCGGCTCGGACGGCATCCTCCAGGGCGCCAAGCCCCACCCGCGCGCCTACGGCACCTTCCCGCACTACCTCGGCCACTACGTCCGCGAACTGGGCCTGCTCTCCCTGGAGGAGTGCGTCGCCCACCTCACCTCGCGCCCCGCCGCCCGGCTCCGCCTCCCCGACCGGGGCCTGGTCCGTGAGGGATACCGCGCCGACCTGGTCCTCTTCGACCCGGACACGGTCGCCTCCGGCGCCACCTTCGACGCCCCGCGCACCCTGCCGACCGGCATCCCGTACGTCCTGGTCGACGGCCGCCTCGCCGTCGAGGACGGCCGCCGCACCCAGGTCCTGGCGGGCCGCTCGGTCCGCCGCACGCCGTACCGGGGACGCTGACCGGGCGGCCCCGGGTCAGGGACTCAGCCGCGCTGCCAGAGCGCGGGTGCGCGCGGCGGCTCCCACCCCGCCGTCGCCCGGTGCGACTGGAGGCAGCGGTAGCCGGCCCCGTCGTACGAGACCCGGTCCCCGGTCGTGTACTCCCGTCCGGCGGCCCAGGTGGTGGCGCCGGGCCCCTGCCCCACGGCGAGGACGACGTCGAAGGTGGCCTCGCGGCCGCCGCCCGCGTCCCGGACGTTCATCAGGAGCGCCGGGTCGAAGAGGGCGTCGGTGGCATTGCGGGGCTCGCCCGGGAAGTAGAGCTGCGTGGTGAGGACCTGCCCGCCGGGCGGCTGGACCTTGACGTGCAGGTGGCGGGTGCGCCCCGGGTAGAGGCCGGGCACGATCGTGGTGAGCCGGAACTCCCCGGCGGCGGTGGTGAACTGGTGCCCCCGGAACCGGAACCCGGCGTTGTCGTACGCGCCCCCGTCGTCGCCCTGCCAGAAGTCGAGGAGCACGCCGGCGAGCGGCCGGCACCCCCGGTCGAAGACGTACCCGCCGACCGTCAGCGGGGTCCCCGGCGTCCCCGGTTCGGCGAGGCTCGTCCGCAGCGGGCTGTGGGGTTTGAAGTACGGGCCCTCCATCTGCTCCGGCGTCGGATCGTCGCCGTCGTCGCAGGCGGGGGTGGGGTCGAGCGGGCCCGCGGTGCCGGTGGTGTCACGGGCCAGGGCGACGCCGCCGCCGGTCAGCAGGGGCAGGGCACCGGCGCCGAGCGCGGCCCGCAGCAGGTTCTTGCGGCTGACGCCGCGCGGCTCCGGGGTCTCGGGGCGTTCGGGTACGGCGGGCATGGGGGTCTCCTCCGTGAGTGGGGGGGGGACGGTGCGGGCCCCGGGGCGTCCGGGGCCCGCACCGGGCTCAGACGCGCTGCCAGAGCGAGGGGGTGTTCGGCGGCTGCCAGCCGGCCTGCGCGGTGTGCGCCTGGAGGCAGCGGTAGGTGGCGCCGCCGTAGGTGACGGTCGCCCCGACCGCGTACGAGGTGCCGGCCGCCCAGGTGCCGCCGGGCTCGGTCGGCGGGTCGGTCGGGCCGGGGCCGCCGCCGTCGTTGCTGGTGACGAGGGTCAGACCGTAGGCGGAGAGCGCCGGGGCGAGCGGCTGGAAGTAGGTGGTGCCGCCCTGCGAGCAGTTGCCGGAGCCGCCCGAGGTCATCCCCTGGGCCTGGTTGCCGGAGATGAACGAGCCGCCGGAGTCGCCCGGTTCGGCGCAGACGCTGGTGCGGGTCACCCCGGAGACGGTGCCCTGCGGGTAGGTGACGGAGGTGTTGAGCTGCTGCACGGTGCCGCACCGCCAGCCGGTGGTGGAGCCGGAGCGGCAGATCGACGCGCCGACCAGCGCCTGCGTCGAACCGGCCACGGTCACGTCGGCGTTGCCGTAGCCGTTGACCAGGTTGCGCGGCGTCCAGTTGGCGTTGGTGGCGACCCAGGCGTAGTCGCGCCCGGGGAAGGTGGAGCCCTGGAAGGTGCCCTGGGCCTGCTGGTTGACCCCGGTGGTCGTGGTCCCGACGGTGCCGCAGTGCCCGGCGGTGACGAACCCGGCCTGGCTCGCGCCCCGCTTCACCGGGAACCCGACGGAACAACGCCCCGAGCCGTTCATGTAGTACGCGTCCCCGCCCCGCAGGTCGGCGTAGGTACGGGGCTCCTCGCTGGCCCGCACCACCTTGACCAGGGCGCGGTCGACCCCGGCGTCGGCCGCGAACCGGTCGGCGGCGGCACGGTCGGCGGCCTGGAGGACGACGCGGCTCGCGGTGGTGTCGACGTACCAGAGGGGCACGCCCTCGGGGGCGCGCCGGCCGGCGGCGGCGTCCAGCTCCGCCTTGGCCGCCTCCAGCCGCGCCAGCCCGTGATCGGCGAGTTCGGCCCTGGCCCCGGCGGCGGTGATGGTCCGCCGCTCGGCCGGGTCGGTGGTGGCCACGATCAGGGTGGCCCCGTCGCCGGTGACCCGCGCCCCGGCGAAGCTGGCGCCCAGCCGCTGCTTCAGCGTGGCGGCGATGTCGGTGGCGGCCGCCTCCCCGGCGATCCGCTGCCGCGCCTCGGCGGGGGTGAGGCCGAGGTCGCGCTCCATGGCCCGGAGCAGGGCGGCGTCCGGGGAGGAGGCCGGGGTGGCGCGGGGTTCGGGGGCGGCGGTCGCGGAGCCGGTCAGCCCGGCGAGGGTGAGGGCGCCGACGGCGACGACACCGGTACAGGCGGCCGCCACACGTCTGCGGAGAGGGATGTGCCGCACGGCAATCTCCTTGCTCTCAGGGGGAATTGGCGCCAACGTAGCGGCGCCGCCGCCCCGGCCAGGAGATCTCATCCACCCCGTTCCACGGCGTTATGCCCCGGCCCCGCCTCACCCGTCGACGACCCCCAGCAGCGCCTTCGCCTCCGCCGGCGCCTTGGCGAGCGACCCGGCGTCGTACGGCGGCCGGGGGTCGTACTCCAGCCCCAGCTGGTACGCCTGGGCGTGGACGGGCGAGGTCAGCTCGGCGGCCAGGGTGAGCGCGAGGTCGATCCCGGCCGAGACCCCGGCGCCGATGATCAGCCGGTCGCCGGGGTGGGTGACGACGCGCTCGGGGGTGTAGGTCGCGCCGTAGGACTCCAGTTCGCGGGCGGCGCTCCAGTGGGTGGTGGCGGACTTGCCGGTCAGCAGCCCGGCGGCGCCGAGGAGGAGGGCGCCGGTGCAGACGGAGGCGGTCCAGCGGGTGGTGGCGTGGACGCCGGTGATCCACTCCAGCAGGGCGGGGTCGTCCACGTCCCGGCGGGCGCCGGGGCCGCCGGGGACGAGCAGGACGTCGGCCGCGCGCACCTCGGCGCGGGCGTGGGTGGCGACGAGGCTGAGCCCGCCCACGCCGTCGGACACGGCCTGCCCGGCCCGCTCCCCGGCGAGGACGATCTCCGCCCCGGGCAGCATGCGGAGGATCTCGTAGGGGCCGACGAGGTCGAGGGCGGTGAAGCCGTCGAAGAGGGGGAAGACGAGGCGCACGCGGGCTCCGGTACGGGTCGGCGGGGGCCCGGGCGGGGCGCCGGGCCGCCCCATTCTCGGCCGGGGCCGGGCGGGGGCGGACCCCCGATGCGGCGAAGGTCACGTTCCTGTTTCCCGGGCGCGTACGGGCCCCGTCCGGGTCCGTGCACCCGCCATCGGATCGCAAGCGGAAGCGTGTCCCGGGCTGAGGGAACGATGGCGCGCCGCCCGTCCCGGCAGGGAATGGGTCGGCGCGGGCGTTTCGCGGCCTGCGCCACCCCCACCCCGCAAACGGTGCCTACCGCCACCTTCCGGACGTATCGCGTGGCCCAAATCATGGAGCGGACCGGGAAACGCGGTCGTAAGCTCACGGACATGCAGGTGATCCAGTCCACGAAGCTCGCCAACGTCTGTTACGAGATCCGGGGTCCGGTGCTGGAGGAGGCGATGCGGCTGGAGGCAGCCGGTCACCGCATCCTCAAGCTCAACACGGGCAACCCGGCGGCGTTCGGTTTCGAGTGCCCGCCCGAGATCCTGGAGGACATCCTCCGCAACGTCGGCTCCGCCCACGGGTACGGCGACGCGAAGGGGCTGCTCGCGGCGCGCCGCGCGGTGATGATGCACTACCAGACGCTGGGCGTGGAGACCGACGTCGAGCACGTCTTCATGGGCAACGGCGTCTCCGAGCTGATCACCATGGCGATGCAGGGCCTCCTCGACGACGGCGACGAGGTCCTCGTCCCGGCCCCCGACTACCCGCTGTGGACCGCCTCGGTCTCGCTGGCGGGCGGTACGGCGGTGCACTACCGGTGCGACGAGGAGTCGGACTGGATGCCGGACCTGGCCGACATCGAGCGGAAGATCACCGACCGCACCAAGGCCCTGGTGATCATCAACCCGAACAACCCGACCGGCGCCGTCTACAGCGACGAGATGCTGCGCTCGCTCACCGACATCGCCCGCCGCCACAACCTGCTGGTCTGCTCCGACGAGATCTACGACAAGATCCTCTACGACGGCGCCACCCACACCCCGACCGCCGCCTTCGCCCCGGACCTGCTGACGCTGACCTTCAACGGCATGTCGAAGGCGTACCGCGTGGCCGGTTACCGCTCGGGCTGGCTGGCCATCTCGGGCCCGAAGGCGCACGCCCAGTCGTACATCGAGGGCCTGAACATCCTCGCCAACATGCGGCTCTGCGCCAACATGCCGGCCCAGCACGGCGTGGTCGCGGCGCTCACCGGACGCCAGACCATCCGCGACCTGGTCCTGCCCGGCGGCCGCCTCCTGGAGCAGCGCGACGCCGCGTACGACCTGCTGACCCAGATCCCCGGCGTCACCTGCGTGAAGCCGAAGGGCGCGCTCTACCTCTTCCCACGCCTGGACCCGAAGGTCTACAAGATCAAGGACGACCGGCAGATGATCCTGGACCTGCTGCGCCAGGAGCGGATCATGTGCGTGCAGGGAACCGGGTTCAACTGGCCCGAACCCGACCACTTCCGCATCGTGACCCTGCCGGCGGCGGAGGATCTCAAGGAGGCCGTGACCCGGATCGGGCACTTCCTCGACGGGTACAGCCAGCCCTGACCGGCACTCGCGCGAGTGCGCGGCCGCACGATCGCACGACGACAAGGAGCCCCCTTCGGGCTCCTTGTCCCGTTTTCGGCCACGGAGAGTACCGAGGCCGGTACGGTTCCAGACCGACGACAACTTTAGACTGATTCCAAGGTAGGATGGTGCTCAAGCAAGAAGCTGGAGGCCGTCCCCATGTACGAACCGATCCGCACCACGTCGGCGCACACCCTCCCGGACGTCGCCGACTTCCCGCACCGCAGCCGCGAGGAGGAGCTGGACATCCAGCTCGCGGGACACCTGTCGGCCCTGCTCGCCGTCACCGACGAGCTGCGCGGCCTGCGCCCCGACCCGGCGCTGGACGACGCGGCCGAGCAGCTGTCCGGCGCCGTCGCCCGGCTTCGCCAGGGCGCCCCGCCGGTCAGGTCCGCCGTCGCCGCCGCCATCCACGAGCCGCGGCTCGCCGCCCTCCACCAGCGCGCTCACGCCCTCGCGGGCCGGGCCCTGGTCGTCGCCGCCTCGCGCGCCGACACCGCGGCGGCCATCCTGGCGGCCCGCCGGATGGAGGCCCACGAGGCCGGCCGCCGGGAGTACGCGACCGCCGCCTGACCGGGCACGGAGAGCCCGGCACAGCAAGCGGGCACGGAAAAGGGCCGGTCCCCGCACGCCGTTGTGCGGGGACCGGCCCTTCCGCGTACCCCGGCTGGACCCCCGGGTACGCGGTCGGTGCGTGCGACGCGGACGCCTCGGGTGCTCGTACACCTCCGGCCTCCGCGTGGTACGCGGGACGCCGGCCGCGTGGGCGCTCGTGACACGCCACGCGGCCGGCGGGATCGATCAGCCCAGGCGCTCGACCAGGGCGCGGTGCTCGTCCCACAGCTCCTTGGGCGTGTGGTCGCCGAAGGTGTTGAAGTGGTCCGGGACCAGGGCGGCCTCCTCGCGCCAGGCGCCCTTGTCGACGGTGAGCAGGAAGTCGAGGTCGGCGTCGGAGATGTCCAGGCCCTCGGTGTCCAGCGACTCCTTGGTGGGCAGCACGCCGATCGGGGTCTCGACGCCCTCGGCGGTGCCGTCCAGGCGCTCCACGATCCACTTCAGGACGCGGCTGTTCTCACCGAAGCCGGGCCAGACGAACTTGCCCGCGTCGTTCTTGCGGAACCAGTTGACGTAGTAGATCTTCGGCAGCTTGGCCTGGTCCTTGTCGGCGCCGACCTTGACCCAGTGGGCCATGTAGTCGCCCATGTTGTAGCCGCAGAAGGGCAGCATCGCGAAGGGGTCGCGGCGCAGCTCGCCGACCTTGCCCTCGGCGGCGGCGGTCTTCTCGGAGGCGACGTTGGCGCCCAGGAAGACGCCGTGGTTCCAGCTGAGCGACTCGGTGACCAGCGGCACGGCGGTGGCGCGGCGGCCGCCGAAGAGGATGGCCGAGATCGGCACGCCCTTCGGGTCCTCCCACTCCGGCGCGATGATCGGGCACTGGCCGGCCGGGACGGTGAAGCGGGCGTTGGGGTGGGCGGCGGGCGTGGCGGACTCGGGGGTCCAGTCGTTGCCCTTCCAGTCGGTGAGGTGGGCCGGCGGCTCCTCGGTCATCCCCTCCCACCAGACGTCGCCGTCGTCGGTGAGCGCGACGTTGGTGAAGACGGAGTTGCCCCACATGGTCTTCATGGCGTTGGCGTTGGTGTGCTCGCCGGTGCCGGGCGCGACGCCGAAGAAACCGGCCTCCGGGTTGATCGCGTAGAGGCGGCCGTCCTCGCCGAAGCGCATCCAGGCGATATCGTCGCCGATGGTCTCCACGGTCCAGCCGGAGATGGTCGGCTCCAGCATGGCGAGGTTGGTCTTGCCGCAGGCCGACGGGAAGGCGGCGGCGACGTACTTGGCCTCGCCGCGCGGCGGGGTCAGCTTGAGGATCAGCATGTGCTCGGCGAGCCAGCCCTCGTCGCGGGCCATCACGGAGGCGATCCGCAGGGCGTAGCACTTCTTGCCGAGCAGGGCGTTGCCGCCGTAGCCCGAGCCGTACGACCAGATCTCGCGGTCCTCGGGGAAGTGCGAGATGTACTTGGTGGTGTTGCAGGGCCACGGGACGTCCTGCTCGCCCTCGGCGAGCGGCGCGCCGAGGGTGTGGACGGCCTTGACGAAGAAGCCGTCGGAGCCCAGCTCGTCGAGGACCTGCTGCCCCATGCGGGTCATGGTGCGCATCGCCACGGCCACGTACGCGGAGTCGGTGATCTCGACGCCGATCGCGGAGAGCGGCGAGCCGACGGGGCCCATGCAGAAGGGCACCACGTACATGGTGCGGCCCCGCATCGAGCCGCGGAAGATGCCCTGCTCACCGACGAAGATCTCCCGCATCTCGGCGGGGTCCTTCCAGTGGTTGGTCGGGCCCGCGTCCTCCTCCTTGGCGGAGCAGATGAAGGTGCGGTCCTCGACGCGGGCGACGTCCGAGGGGTCGGAGGCGGCGTAGTAGGAGTTGGGGCGCTTGATCGGGTCCAGTTTCGTGAAGGTGCCCTTGGCCACGAGCTCCTCGGCGAGACGCTCGTACTCGGCCTCCGAACCGTCGCACCAGACCACCTGGTCCGGCTGCGTCAGTTCGGCGATCTCGTCCACCCAGGCGACGAGTTCCTGGTGGTTGGTGGGGGCAGGGGGAGCCGCGATGTCGCGCGCCACGATCGCTCCTAAGTGAGGGTGTGAGAGGTGAGTGCCCCGTGGGGGCCGCGACCCGGATGCTTCGTAGCCGCTCATCCGGTGCCGACCGCACTCATTTGATCATCCGCCTGTCGCGCCCATATGTCCAGGGGGCCGCCCACGTGAGCATCGCCACGTATCGGACACGCCGCCCACCGCCGTCCCGCCCTGCCCGCACCGCCCCGGACACCCGCCCGGCCCCCGTGCGGGAGCCACTGATTCCCTACCTACGGGGCCGTAGCTACGATGCGGAACATGACTCAGCCCGCCTCCGAGGCGACGACCTCCCCGTCGAAGGGTTCGACCGCGGCCAAGCTCGCGGCCGAGATCCCCGCCATCGTCAAGCCCAAGCTCCGCGGCTGGCTGCACGCCGGAATGTTCCCGGCCGTCGTCATCGCGGGGCTGGTCCTGACCGCGTTCACCGATTCCACCCGGGGGCGCGTCGCCTGTGCGATCTACGCCCTCAGCGCCTGCCTCCTCTTCGGCGTCAGCGCTCTGTACCACCGGGGCACCTGGGGAGCGCGCGGCGAGGCCATCCTGCGCCGCCTCGACCACGCCAACATCTTCCTGATCATCGCGGGCACCTACACGCCCCTGACGATGCTGCTGCTGCCCGAGGAGAAGAGCCGCTGGCTGTTGTGGGGCATCTGGGCCGCCGCACTGGCCGGGATACTCTTCCGCGTCTTCTGGGTGGGCGCGCCCCGCTGGCTCTACACCCCCTGCTACATCGCCATGGGCTGGGCGGCCGTCTTCTTCCTCCCGGACTTCATGCGCGCGGGCGGCGTCGCCGTCCTGGTCCTCGTCGTCGTGGGCGGTCTCCTCTACAGCGCCGGCGGCATCATCTACGGCCTCAAGCGCCCCAACCCCTCCCCGCGCTACTTCGGCTTCCACGAGGTCTTCCACTCGCTGACCCTCGCGGCCTTCGTCGTGCACTACGTCGCCATCTCCCTGGTGGCGTACCAGCGGGGCTGACTCCGCGGCAGGACAACCGGAACCGGGCCGCCAGGGGCGGCGGGCACCACGCCCGCCGCCCCTCGCGTTCACCCCGAGTCGCCCGGCACCACGCCGTCGCCCCCGAGCGAGAGCCGGGCCGGGCGGCCCCGGGCGACCTGGCGCTCCGCCCGCTCCGCCGCCTGCTCGGCCCGGACCAGCGCCCGCACCGCCCGCCGGGCCTCCCGCCGCTCGGCCGCGGTGGCCCGCACCGGCCTGCGGCCCCCGGCCGCCGCCGGTCTCGACGCCGAGGCCACCGCCACGGCGAGCCCGACCACCACCAGCAGCACGACGCCGAGCACCCCGGCCGCCCCCAGCAGCGCGTACCCCACGACGCAGGCCACCGCCGCCAGCAGGGCGAACACCTCGGCCCGCCGCCCGCGCCGCGCGCCAGGCACCCTCTTCGCATCCGCGTACATCCGCGTCCCCTCTCTCCCCCGGCCGCACCGGCGACCGAAGTAACTCCATGTGAGCGCTACTTCATCCGAGAGTGACATACGGCTCTGACAAACGACGGCGGTTCTCCCGCTCCGGCCCATCAGGCAGCCCTCCGATTCAGCCTCCAACCCCATCCCCGCCGCAGCTCGTGGAGCTGTCCCACCACACCCCACAGAGTCCGCTTACTTCTCTCGCCAGTCGGCCCCAGCTCCGCGCCCACGACTCCCGCGGACCCCGCCCGGCCCACGCACCCCACCCCCCTCACGCGCCCCCGCCGCCTCCCCCACCCAGGTGACACGAAGCCGCACCGGAAGGGGCACAGGACCGGAAAGCGTCCCCCGAGCCGTCCGGGCCCGTGCCATCCTGGCCGGATGAACGGACCGGAGATCCTCCTCACCTTCGCGCCCGGGCTGGGCCTCTTCGTCTCGCACGAGCGCCGGGCAGGTCCCAGCACCGTGATCACCGACGGGGCCTCGACCCTCGGCCACGTGGTGGAGTCGCTCGGCGTCCCGCTGACCGAGGTCGGCTCACTCACCGTCGACGGCCGCGAGGTGGGGCGCGGCCACGTCCCCGCCGCCGGGGAACACGTCACCGTGGGGGCCGTGGCCCGCCCGCAGCAGGTCGAGGGGGCGCCGTTGCGCTTCCTCCTCGACGTGCACCTGGGCACCCTGGCCCGCCGGATGCGGCTGCTCGGCATCGACACCGCCTACGAGAGCCACGACCTCGGCGACCCCGCCCTGGCCGCCCGCTCCGCCGCCGAACAGCGGGTCCTGCTCAGCCGCGACCGGGGGCTGCTCCGCCGCCGCGAACTGTGGGCCGGCGGGTACGTCTACAGCGACAAGCCCGACGAGCAACTACGCGACGTCCTCGGCAGGTTCGCCCCCGTCCTGACCCCCTGGACACGGTGCACCGCCTGCAACGGCCGGCTTCGCGACGCCGACAAGGACGAGGTCGCCCGCGATTTGGAGGGCGGCACCAAGGCCACGTACGACGTCTTCGCCCGGTGCGACGCCTGCGGCCGGGTCTACTGGCGCGGCGCCCACCACGACCGCCTGGAGACCATCGTCCGCCAGGCGCTCCGCGAGTTCGGCAAGGTGCCGGCCAGGGCCTGAGACCCCGGCCGGCACCGCGTCAGCCGCCGAGCTGGGCGACGAGCAGGGCCGGATCGGTCGTCGGCGCGTCACAGACGAAACCGCGGCAGACGTACGCGGTGGGCGCGCCGTCGGCCGGTACCCGCCCGGCCAGCAGCGGCAGTTCGCCGTCGGCCGGGCCGACCGCGACGACCGCGCCGGGCGCCGTCGAGAGCAGCGCCGTACGGTGCAGTGCGGCAGTGCGCGGGTCGTCCGGGTCGCCCACCACGGCCACCTCGCGGGGACCGTCGAGCAGCGCCTCGGTGACGGCCAGGCCGTGGCCGATGAAGCGCGGCACCTTCGGCCCGAGCGCCGCCACCACGCCGAGCGCCCGTTCGGCGGCGGTGCGGTGCGGCTCGGAGCCGGTCTGCGCCGCGTAGCCGAGCAGCGCTCCGGCGGCGGCGGTCCAGCCGGACGGGGTGGCGTTGTCGGTCGGGTCCTGCGGGCGCCGGATGAGCTGTTCGGCGTCGGAGGCGGTGTCGTAGAGGGCGCCGCTCTCGTCGGTGAAGCGGTCGAGGACCCCGTCGAGGAGCAGCCCCGCGAAGTCGAGCCAGACGCCCTCCCCCGTGACGGAGGCCAGCGCGAGGAAGCCTTCGGCGACGTCGGCGTAGTCCTCCAGGACGCCCGCGTTGCTCGACGCCCGGCCGTCGCGGGAGGTGCGGGTGAGCCGCGCGTGGTCGTCGAGGTGGACCCGGACCAGCAGGTCGGCGGCGGTCACCGCGGCGTCGACCAGGTCCGGCCGCTCGAAGCAGGCCCCGGCCTCGGCCAGCGCGGCGATCGCCAGCCCGTTCCAGGCGGCCACCACCTTGTCGTCCCGCCCCGGCTCGGGCCGGCGCAGCCGCGCCTCGTACAGCCGCTCGCGGATCGACGCCATCCGCCCCGCCTCCTGGACGGCCCCGTCCTCCTGCGGCAGCCGCAGCACCGAGGCCCCCTCCTCGAAGGTGCCCTCCTCGGTCACCCCGAAGTGCGCGGCGGCGATCCGCCCGTCCTCCTCCCCGAGCACCTCGACGAGCTGCGCGGGCGTCCACACGTAGTACGCCCCCTCCACCATCCGCCCGCTCGCGTCCGCACTGTCCGCGTCGAGCGCCGAGGCGAACCCGCCCTGCGGAGTGGCCAGATCCCGCACCATGAACTCGGCGGTCTCCAACGCCACCCGCCGCGCCAGCTCGGCCCCGGTGGTCCGCCACAGATGGACGTACACCCTGCACAGCAGCGCATTGTCGTACAACATCTTCTCGAAGTGCGGCACGATCCACTCCCGGTCGACGGAGTACCGGGCGAACCCGCCGCCGAGCTGGTCGTAGATCCCCCCGCGCGCCATCCGCTCAGCGGTGTCGGCCGCCATCTGGAGCGCCCCCTCGGCGCCGGTACGGGCGTAATGCCGCAGCAGGAACTCCAGCACCATGGACGGCGGGAACTTGGGCGCGCCCCCGAACCCCCCGTTCACCGGGTCGTACTCCCGGGTGAGCCCGAGCAGCGCCTGCGCCGTCTCCTCGGCACCGGGCTGTCGCGGCTCCCCCAGCGTCAGCCGCCGCTCCCGCAGATCGGCCACGATCTTCCCGGCCACCTCGTCGACCTCCCCCCGCCGCTCGGCCCAGGCGACCCGCACCCCTTCCAACACCTCCCGGAACCCGGGCATCCCGTGCCGAGGCTCCGGCGGAAAGTACGTCCCGAAGTAGAACGGCTCCCCCTCCGGCGTCAGAAACACCGTCATGGGCCACCCCCCGTGCCCGGTCGCCGCCTGCACCGCCTCCATGTAGACGGCATCGACATCGGGCCGCTCCTCCCGATCCACCTTGACGTTGACGAACCCCGCGTTCATCACCGCGGCGGTCGCCTCGTCCTCGAAGCTCTCGTGGGCCATGACGTGGCACCAGTGACAGGCGGAGTAGCCGACGGAGAGCAGGACGGGCACGTCGCGGCGGCGGGCCTCCTCGAAGGCGTCCGGGCCCCAGGGGTGCCAGTCGACGGGGTTGTCGGCGTGCTGGAGGAGATAGGGGGAGGTGGACTGCGCTAGTCGGTTGGCCATACCTCAATCCTCGCGCACCGGCCCCCACGACACCCACGCGCCACGAGGCAGGAAGGAAACGGGCAAGTGAGAGTGATGTGCGCTTCCGAAGCCGGTCGGCGCGGCATCGACGGACAGGAGGTCGACACCAAAGTGCTGCGCCTCCGAAGCCCCTCGAAAGAGGTGGATGGACCGCCGAGACGGTGGCGCCCGCGCAGATGCACACACCAGCCAACCCGGAGCAGACGGGCGAGGTGGTCGTCGTGAGCACGAACGCCTACAAGCAGCACAACCTGCTGCCCCGTACCGAACCTGGCTGACGCCTGGGACACAGCCGCCAGCCTCGACCACAACGCGGTAACAGACTTCGATGCCGCAGCGCCTCTCCCTCAGGTCGAGATGGTCGCGCCATGAAAACACTTACGCCCACCGCCGGTCCTACAGGTGGAATTCGGGCCTTTTCACGTCGGCACATCACCGCCACAATCCCAAAAAGCTGACCAGCAAAAAAGCTGGTCCGCGCCGCGGGCCCGCCGGAGGCGGTCCGGTCAGCCCCCGGCGCCCTTCGCCCGGAACCTCCCGCACCCGCACACGTCCCCGAACCTCTGCTGGCTGTTTCCGTAACTGTCGTTGTTCCAGGTGTGGTGGCCGAACTCGTGGTGGCAGCGGCCCCCGTCCCAGTGCTTGGGCAAGGAGTGCCCGCAGTCGGCGCAGGTGGGGTGGATGACCACCGGACTGATGATGGTGCCGCTGCGCAGAATCCGGACGATGGCGACCACGCCCACGATGATCACGACAGCCCCTACGAGACCTACGACGTCCCCAGCGCTCATGCCTCTGCCCCCGTCGAGCCCGGACCGGCCCTCCGCCGGCCTCCACGCCGCCGCGCGGCGGGAGGGGCAAGGTACTGCAACTGGGTGAACAACGGGAGGTGTCGAGACTCCTGCTCCACCTCGCCGACGACCAGTTCGGCGCCACCCCGCTCTGGCTGATCATCGCGGTGGGCGTACTGATCGTGGACGTGCTGATCGTGCGCTGGTCGGCTTCGCCCAGATGATCAGGCGGCACGAGCACCAGCACACGTAGGGGACTGGGGCCAGGCAGCGCCCCCCGCGCTCAGCCGCCGTCGAGCGGGATGCGCACCGCGCCCGTGCCGCCGAACTCCAGCCACAGGGCGCCCGGGTGTCGGGCGACCCGCAGGGCGATCGCGGAACAGGCGGGGCAGCGGGCCACCAGGCCGGGCAGGCGGCCGTAGACGTGGAGCTGGGCGAGGGCGCCGAGGAGGCCGCAGTGGGGGCAGCGGCGCAGGGCGCCGGTCAGGTCGACGTCGAAGACCTCGGAGAGGAGGCCCGCCAGGACGTTGCCGTCCCGGTGGGTGGGCTGGTGGGCGGTGGTGGCGGCGGAGGTCATCGGTGGGCTCCTGGCGGGTCGGGGGCAGGGGGCGGGGTCGGTCGGGGCGGGTCCGGCCGTCGCGTCAGCCGAAGCGCTCGGTCCTGATCCGGTCGGGCGGGTGGCCCACCTCGACCAGGAGGCCGGAGACGGCCTCCACGAACGCGGTGGGGCCGCAGACGAAGCAGCGCGGGGCGTCCTGTGCCCGCCAGCCGGGGCGCTCCAGATCCGGCAGGGTCAGGCGGCCGGGCGGCCGTACCGCGCCGGGCGGTGCCTGGCGGGTGTGGACGGTGTCCACCACGGGGCCGCCCGGCTCGGCGGCCAGCCGGTCCAGTTCCGCCGCGTACCAGCGCTGGTCAGGTGCGCGTACCGAGTGCAGCAGGCGCAGCGGGGCGGGGGCGGGGGCGTTCCGGCGGGCGCGGACCATCGCCATCAGCGGGGCGACGCCGGAGCCGCCGCCGGCCAGCAGGACGGGGTCGGGCACGCCGTCGGCGGGGTCCCAGACGAACCAGCCGCCGAGGGGGCCGCGGACCTCCAGCTCGTCGCCGGGGCGTACCTCCCCGGCGAGGTAGGGCGAGACCTCGCCGTCCGCGACGGGCTGCACGGACACCTCCAGCCGGGCGCCGTCGGCGGGGGCGCAGAGTGAGTAGCTGCGGACCGCCTGGTAGCCGTCCTCGGCGGTCAGGCGGAGGTCCACGTGCTGGCCCGCCAGGTGGCCCGGCCAGCCGTCGGCGGTGAGTACCAGGGTGCGGGCGTCGGCCGTCTCCTGGCGCACCTCGGCGACGACGGCCGCGCGCCAGCGGGCGGGGGCCCGCATCAGTCGCCCTGGACGCGCTGCTCGCGCCACGGGTCGCCGTACGCGTGATAGCCGAGCTGCTCCCAGAATCCCGGCTCGTCGGTCCTGGTCAGCCGCATGCCGTTCACCCATTTGGCCGACTTCCAGAAGTACAGGTGCGGCACGAGCATCCGCGCGGGTCCGCCGTGCTCGGGAGGCAGCGGCGCGCCGTCGTACTCGTGGACGATCCACGCCCTGCCGCCGGTGACGTCGGCCAGCGGCATGTCGGTGGAGTAGCCGCCGTAGGAGGTGACCAGGACGTACGTACCGTCCGGGTCGACGCCCTCAAGGAAGGCGTCCACGGGGACGCCGCGCCAGCGGGTGCCGTACTTGGACCAGCGGGTGACGCAGTGGATGTCGGCCTGCGGGGTCTCGCTGGGCAGGGACATCAGGGCGTCCCAGTCCCAGGTGTGCTTCTCACCGGCGGCGGTGGTGAGGGTGAAGCTCCAGCGGTCGAGCGGGATGTGCGGCGTCGGGCCCGCCGAGAGGACGGGGAAGTCCTCGGTGAGGTACTGGCCGGGCGGGAGGCGGTCGCCGCCGGGGCCGCGCCGTCCGTGGAAACCCCGGGAGATCACAGCCATGGGCCCTCGTCCTTCCTCGCGGGTGCCCCCTCCTTTCCACCCTGGGCACAGGCGCGCGGGCCCGCAATCGCGGCGGCAGGACGGCCGAGTGGAGGCGGGCGGTGCCGTGGCAGCCGGTGTAGCGGGCCGGTGCCCGCACTCCCGCCCGTGGAGTGCGCCGTCCGGGCCTACCCCTCCAGCGCCGCCAGGATCTGCCGTGTCGTCGCGGCCGCCACCCGCTGGTTCACCGCCGCGTAGGCGGTGTACGCGCTCAGCCCCGCCGCCAGGGACCACCCGCGGCCGCGCAGCCAGGTCGCGTCGTCCACGTCCAGGGTCTCGCGGAAGACGGCGCGGGTCCGGGGGGAGAGCAGGGTGTGGGCGATCATCATGTCGCGGGCGGGGTCGCCGGCGCCGAAGCCGCCGAAGTCGATGACGGCGCTGAGGCGGCCGCCGGTGACGAGGAGGTTGCCGGTGTGGAAGTCGCCGTGGAACCAGACCGGCGGGCGGTGCCACTCGGGAGCGGCGAGAGCCGCCTCCCACAGGCCCGTCATGGCGGCGGCGTCGAACACCCCGGCGGTCGCGGCGATGGAGGCGCGGGTCGAGGCGTCCCTCGCGGCCAGCACGTCCCCGGCCAGGTCGCCCCGGGTGGCCGCCTCGGCGACCGCCCCCGGCTCGAAGCGCTGCAGCTCGGTGAGGAACCCGACGAGCTGCCCGGCCGCCGTCACGGAGTCGCCCAGCGTCTCGACGGTCGCCACCTCCCCCTCCAGCCACCGGGTCACCGCCCACGGCCAGGGATAGCCGAAAGCGGGCTTTCCGACCCCGGCCGGCTCGGGCACCGCCAGCGACACGTGCGCGGCGAGCCGCGGCAGCCACTCGGCCTCCTTGCGGGCCTGCCCGACGGCCCCGGCATGGCGCGGCAGCCGCACGGTCAGCCCGTCCCCCAGCCGGTGGATCACATGGTCCGACCCGGCCGGCTCCAGCGGGGTCAGCGGCAGGTGGGCCCAGTGCGGGAACTGGGCATCGACCAGGCGCCTGACCAGGGGGGTGTCGATGGCAGGGCTGTCGGTCGGCAAGAGCGCTCCTGGGGTTCGGGGCAGGCGGGTGCACGAAGGCCGCTTCCCATGACAGGGCATCGGCGCAGCTTCTGTCGAAGCCTTTTCGCATGACCCCCCGCCCACCCGGCAACACGCTCCAGGTCCCCCCGTCACCACCACACGGAAAGGCAGCCATTCATGAGCCACATCGAAGAGTCCGTCGAGGTAACGGCCCCGCTGTCGGCGGTCTACAACCAGTGGACGCAGTTCGAGGAGTACCCGCGCTTCATGTCCGGGGTCGAACGGATCGAGCAGCGCACGCCGACGCTGACCCACTGGGTGACCCAGGTGGACGGCGTACGGCGGGAGTTCGACGCCGAGGTCACCGAGCAGATCCCGGACGAGCGGGTGGCCTGGACGACCGTCGGGGGCGAGGTGCGGCAGGCCGGTGTGGTCACCTTCCACCGGATCTCCGACGACCGGACCAAGGTCATGCTGCAACTGGAGCACGAGCCGCACGGCGTCACCGAACAGGTCGGCGACAAGCTCGGCCTCGTCCGGCGGCAGGCCGTGGGCGACCTGGAGCGGTTCAAGAGCTTCATCGAGAAGCGCGGCACGGAGACCGGCGGCTGGCGCGGCCAGGTCTGACGCCCGCGTGGGCCCCGTACGGGAACGGGCCGGGCTCCCTCGGGAGCACCGGCCCGTTCCCGTACGGGGCCCTGATCGAGGCGGTCAGGCGAGGGGTGCGGGGGGCGCGGTGAGCACCGAGTCGTCGGTGACGCGGGCGCCGGGGAGCTGATGGCGGGCGGCGATCAGGGCGGCGTCGGCGTCCCGGGTGCCGGTGACGACGCAGAGCGTGTACGACACGTCGGCCAGGCGGCGCTGGGCCTCCTCGCCGCCGTCCTGGGCGTTGAGCGCTCGCAGAGTCTCGTACTGGCCGATCAGGTCTCGCAGGACCACGGGGTGCGCCATCAGCATGGGGGTGTCCTTGTCCTCGGGGCCGGTGCGGCCGGGGCGCCATGGGCTGTCGGCGGCCGTCTGCCCACTCCGGAACCGCCCACACCTGCGGTTTTCGGCCAGGAGCGGAAGGTGACGGGCCGTTCGCTCCGGCGTACGACCCCCTCGCGCCGGAGCGCGCCAGGCTCCACACTGGGGCGGCGGAGGCGGGATGGGCGCGGTGGGGCTCCGCAGGGACCGGCCGGACGCGGCCGGGTGACGTGAAGGGGGATCGCGATGCGGACCAGTCATCGGACCCAGGCCGAGGAAGTGCTGGCGCGGGCGGTCGAGGAGGAGGTGCGGCGCTCCGGCGGCCGCACCGACGGGCAGGTGCTCCTCTCCCGGGCCCGCGGCGAGCTGGACGCCCTGCTGCGCACGGCCGACGAGGAGTACACGGCGTACGAGGCGGCCGTCGCCGCCGCCGAGGCCGAGCGGCAGAGTTTCGGCCGGCGGTACGCGCGGGAGGGCGTGGGGACACCGCTGCTGGTCGCCGGGGTCGCGGCGGCCGCGGCCTGTGCGGCGGACCTGGCCTTCGGCACCGGCGCGGGTACGGCGCTGGGCGCGGGGGCCGTGGTGGGTGTGGCCGGGGCGGCGGCGACCGTGGTGAAGGTGGGCGCCGTGCACTGGCCGGCCGCGCACCGGCAGGCGGGGGCGCTGGGCCAGCCGGGCGGGCCCGAGCAGTTGCGGCTGGCCTGGCTCACGGCGCTGGAGGTGCGCGGGGTGCGGCCGTTCCTGGAGCGGCAGCGGACACCCGCGGTGCCGGCGGCGCGGCGGGCGGCACCGGCCCGCCGCCATGCCGGCCCGGTGCTGGGGCGGACCGACAAGAGCGCGCTGGCCAGGCGGCGTTCGGTGCTCCAGCGGTCGTTCGAGCGGCTGCCGTCGGGGGACGGGCCGTTCGCGGGCCGCAGGGAGCTGATGGCGCGGATCACCCAGGAGGTGCGGGCGGCACGGGCGGCGACGGAGACCCGGCCGGTGGTGCTGGTGCTGCACGGCGAGCCGGGCGCGGGCCGCACCACGCTGGCGGTGCGGGCCGCGCGGGAGCTGAAGGACCAGTTCCGGGGCGCGTGCGTGGTGGACCTGCGCGGCGGCGGGCAGAGCAGGACGGTGCCGCTGTCGACCCGGGAGGCACTGCTGCACCTGCTCAACCGGCTGGGCGCGCCGCGTGAGCAGCTGCTCCAGCGGGAGGGAAGCACACCGGAGCAGCAGACGCGACGCCTGGCCGAGCTGTACCAGCGGCATCTGACCGACGTCCCCGTGATCGTGGTGCTGGACGACGCCTCGGACGCCGGGCAGGTGGCGGCGCTGGTACCGGAACACTCCGACAGCCTGGTCCTGGTGACGGCCCGGGAGCCGATGGAGCTGCCCGAGGGGACGGCCGCCCGGGTGCGGCAGCTGCCGGTGACGGCGCTGGACGCGGCCGGTGCCGAGGAGGTGCTGCGGGCGGCGGCGGGCGAGGCGGCCGACCCGTACGACGCGCAGGCCACCGACCGGATCGTGGAGCTGTGCGGCGGGCTGCCGCTGGCGCTGCGGGTGGCGGGCTCGGCGCTGGCCGGGCGCACGCCGCGCGAACTGGCCTCGGCGCTGGAGGCGTACGGCCCGGTGAGCCCGGTGGAGCGGGCCCTGTGGCTGCGTCACACCGATCAGGAGGAGGCGGCGCGCCGGCTGCTGCGGCGGCTGGCGCTGGCGGGGCGGGCCTCGCTGGGGGCGGCCGCGGCGGCGGCGCTGCTGGACACCGGCGAACAGGAGGCGGAGCGGCTTCTCGGCGTGCTGGCGGCGGCCGGGCTGATCGACAGGGTGCGCGGCAGCCGCTACCGGCTGCACACCCTGGTCCGCGGCTTCGCCCGGGCCCGGCTGACCGACGAGGAGCCGGCGGCGGAGCGGACGGCGGCGCAGGAACGGCTGATCGTCAACTACGCGGAACTGGCCGAGCAGGTGATCGGCCTGGTCGACGGCAGGTCCTCGACCCGGGCCGACTCGGCGTTCCAGGCCGGGGCGATGGGAACGCACGGCTTCAGCTCACTGGAGTACGCGCTCAACTGGCTGGACCAGGAGTCGAGTTTCATCACCGCCGCGCTGCGCGACGCGGAGGGCGTCGACCAGGGCGCCGTCCGCAACCTCCTCGGCGCCCTGTGCGACTACTGCCTGCTCCGCGGCGACCTCTACCGCCTCGGCGAGCTGAACGACCTGGCCCGCGCCGTCGACCAGGGGCTCCTGGCCCGCTCGGTGCAGTGGCGCACCGGCATCGCCGAACGCCAGCTCGGCGAGCTGGACAAGGCCCGCACCACGCTGACCTCGGTGGTCGGCCTGTACTACGAGGCGCACCACGAGCCCGGCGCCGCCCTCGCCCTCTGCTCGCTCGGCATCACCCTGCACCACCAGGGGAAACTGGCCGAGGCCGCCGAGAAGCTCCGTGAGGCGCTGGCGCTCCAGCAGCCCGGCGAACTGGCGGCGGACCGGGCCTGGACCCTGCACGCGCTGGGCGCTGTCGAACGCGACCGCTCCCGCCTCACCGAGGCCGAGCGGCTGCTCGTCCAGGCGGACCGCCTGCACACCGCCAACTCCTCGCTGCACGGCCAGGCGTGGACCCGCTTCCAGCTCGGCCAGGTCCGGCTGCGCCAGGGCACCGTCGAGCGGGCCGAGGAGGAGCTGCGCGCCGCACTGGAGCTGTACGGCAGGACAGGCGACGTACGCGGCCAGGCGTGGGCCCTCACCCAGCTGGGCCGCGCCCGGCTCCACCGGGACCAGGGCTCCGAGGGCCCCGAGGCCGCCGAGGAACTGCGCGGCGCCCTCTCCCGCCACCGTGACAACGAGGACGCCCGCGGCGAGGCGTGGACCCGCTACCACCTGGGCCAGGCCCTGGAGGACTCCGGCGACCTGGCCACGGCCGTCCGCGAACTGGAACGGGCCCGCACGATGTTCTCCCGGATGCGCGACGTGTACGGGCTGGCCTGCGCCCGGCACCATTCGGCGCGGGTCACCCGCGACCTGCGGGCCGCGCAGACCGGCTCCCTGCGCAACAGCGGCTTCGCCCGGCAGTTGCTGGTCGACGCCCGGGCCGACTTCCGGCGCATCGGCGTCGCCCACGGCGAAGCCTGGACCTGCCTGGAACTGGCGGTCACCGACGCGGGCAACGGCCGCACCGGCCAGGCCCTCACCCTCGCCGAGGAGGCCACCGCCCTCTTCACCTCGTACGGCGACACCCGGGGCGAGGAGTGGTCCCGCTTCCTGACCGCCACCCTCCTCCCCTTCGCCGCCCCCGGCGGCACGGAGTCCGGCACCGCCCAGGCCCTCGCCCTCCTCGACGACCTGATGGCCTCCCCCTCCCCCGCCCGCGACCCGCGCCTCACCACCTGCCTCCCCGCCTTCCGCCTCCTCCTTGAGCGCGGCGTGGACCCGGCCGGGGAGTGGCCGGTGTGGGGGCTGGGGCTGGTGCCGGGGCGACACGCGCGGGAGGTGATGGGGGTGGGGTGAGGCGGCCGCACCCTGCGCGTACGGTCCCGTGCGCCCGGACGAAAACCGGGGTGCCACGGCCCGCCGTCCCCTCGCATACTCGCCGCATGGACACCCCCGCCGCCCGTTTCCGTGACCCGCGCTCCACCGTGTACGACTTCCTCGACCTGGTGCTCGTGCGGTGTCCGGGGTGTGCGGGCGCCGCACGGGTGAGCCGGGTTCCGGGAGACGAGGGTCCGGGAGGGCGGCGCCTCTTCGCGGCGAGGCGGCTGGTCTGCGGGGGCTGCGCGGCTTCGCGAAGGTACGACGGCACGCCGCTGACCTTCCCGCTCGGCGCCGCCGGCCCGGTGACCGACCCCTACTTCGGCAGGCCGCTGTGGCTCCGGGCCGAGACCCGGCACGGGACCTTGTGGGCGTACAACCTCGACCACCTCGACCTGGTCCGCCGGTTCGTCGGAGCCTCGCTGCGGGAACGGGCGCCCTGGTACGACACGGGGCAGAAGATGACGCTGGTGGCCCGGCTGCCGGTCTGGGTCAAGCGGGCGGGGAACCGGGGCGAGGTGCTGCGGGCCCTCGACCGGATGCGCGCGGGAGTGCCTGCGGAGGGCGGGGGCGAGTAGGAGCGCGCCGGGGCGTGGACGAGGGCTCCGGGAACCCCGAAGAGCCCCGGCGCGCGGTGTGCGCGGCCGGGGCGGTGCGGGCCCGGCGGGTCCGGTGGGGCTACTTGCCGGCGGAGCCCCGGGCGGGGGTGCCGCCCTGGGCCGCCTCGGGCTCGGCGAAGTCGACCTTGCCCATGTGGCGGTTCATGGACTTCATCAGGGCCCAGACGGCGAGGGCCATCACGGCGAACACGATGAACCCGAGGACACCCGGGGTCACCTTGTTCTCGTCCAGCTCCTTGGCGAGAGGAACGAGGTGCGTCATTGCCAGGTTTGCGCTAGCGCTCATGTCAGCCATTGTCGCGGATGCCCGCGAAGAGGTCGTCCTCGGGGAGGGACGTGGCGACGTGCGACTTGGCCAGCTCGTACTCCTCGGTGGGCCAGACCTCCTTCTGGAGCTCCATCGGGATGCGGAACCAGCCGCCGTCCGGGTCGATCTGGGTGGCGTGGGCGATCAGCGCCTTGTCGCGGATCTCGAAGAAGTCCGCGCAGGGCACGTGGGTGGTCAGCTCGCGCTCGACCCGCTCCATCTCGTGCCACCGCTCCAGCCACTCGCCGTACGGCGACTCCATGCCGCGCGCGAGCAGCGCCTCGTGCAGGGCGGTGGTGCGCGGGCGGTTGAAGCCCTGGTTGTAGTAGAGCTTCATCGGCTGGAAGACCTTGCCGAACTCGTCCTCCGGGAAGCGGTCCGGGTCCCCGGCGCCCTCGAAGGCCACCATCGTGATCTTGTGGGTCATGATGTGGTCGGGGTGCGGGTAGCCGCCGTTCTCGTCGTAGGTCGTGACGACCTGCGGGCGGAACGCGCGGATCGACTTCACCAGCCGGCCGGCCGCCTCCTCGACGTCCTCCAGCGCGAAGCAGCCCTCGGGCAGCGGCGGCAGCGGGTCGCCCTCGGGCAGGCCGGAGTCGACGAAGCCGAGCCACTCCTGCCGCACGCCGAGGATCTGCCGGGCCTCCTCCATCTCCTTGGCCCGCACCTCGTGGATGTTCTCCTCGATGTACGGGTCGCCCTTGAGCTTCGGGTTGAGGACGTCACCGCGCTCGCCCCCGGTGCAGGTCACGACCAGCACGTCCACCCCCTCGGACACATACTTCGCCATGGTCGCCGCGCCCTTGCTCGACTCGTCGTCGGGGTGGGCGTGCACGGCCATCAGTCGCAGCTGCTCTGTCAAGACTCGTTCCTCGTGAATACGGCGCCCTCAATGCATCGGCGCGATGGTCGGCTTCTATAGTGACCGAACCGGACGGTGGAAAATTCCGGTGGCCCCCAGCCCGAGAGGATTGATCATGAGCGCGGTGCGCGAGGACCTTCCCGAGGGCCGGTACGGACGGGCCCGGTCCGCCGAGGAGCAGACCGACCGCCGGCTGAAGGTCACCGGCGGCGTGCTGGGCGTGCTCTTCGTCGCCATGATCGTCTGGTTCGGCTGGTCGCACGTGACCAGCACCGCGATCAGCGGCGAGATGATCAAGTTCGACGTCTCCGCCGCCACCCAGGCCAAGGTGCACCTGGAGGTGCGCAAGGACCGCGAGGGTGCCGGCTACTGCACCGTGCGGGCCCTGGCGGAGGACGGCAGCGAGGTCGGCCGCAAGGACGCCCTCTTCGACCAGGACGCGGCCCGCGTCGACAAGGTGATCTCGTTGCGGACCACCTCCCAGGCCACCGCCGTCGAGCTGGTCGGCTGCTCCCCCGCCTGACCGGCCACCCCGCCGCGCCGGGTGACGGCGCCCACCCCGCCGAGCCGGGAAACGCCCGCCACCTGCGAAGACGCCGCACCCGCCAGATTCGTCCTCCCCCTTTCGCGCCTGAATTGTTAGGCTCGTGGTTTCGCCCACCCGGTACGGAACATCCTTCCGAGTAGGGCGATGCTTTGTATCCCAGTACCTACGAGGAGCACCTGTGACCCAGACCAGCGACAACGTCACCTGGCTGACCCAGGAGGCGTACAACCAGCTCAAGGCCGAGCTGGAGTACCTGTCTGGTCCCGCGCGCACCGAGATCTCCAAGAAGATCGAGGCGGCGCGTGAGGAGGGCGACCTGCGCGAGAACGGCGGGTACCACGCGGCCAAGGAGGAGCAGGGCAAGCAGGAGCTCCGGGTGCGACAGCTGACCCAGCTCCTGGCCCAGGCGAAGGTGGGTGAGCCGCCTGCCGACGACGGCATCGTGGAGCCGGGCATGGTCGTCACGATCGCCTTCGACGGCGATCCTGACGACACGCTGACCTTCCTGATGGCCTCGCGCGAGTACGCCAGCGCGGACATCGAGACCTACTCGCCGCAGTCGCCGCTGGGGACGGGGGTCAACGGGAAGAAGGTCGGGGACACGGCCGAGTACGAGCTGCCTAACGGCAAGCAGGCCTCGGTGAAGATTCTGGCCGCCAAGCCCTACTCGTCCTGACCCTCCGCCCTCGCCGGGCGGGGCGGCCGTCACAGGCTGCACCAAGCGCCCTCGGCTCCGGTTTGCCCGGAGCTGGGGGTGCTTTTTGGTTGCACTGTGGCTGGGCTCCGTCTCTGCCTGTCCGCCCCTGACCCTGCGGGTCACCGATTGGCCTCAAACGCCGGCCGGGCTGTGGGGTTCGCGGTTCGTTCGCCGTCTGGGTCGGGCGGGGCCGCACCGGGGTACCTCCTCACAAACTGCATGGTGCGGGGTCAGTCGCTTCAAGACGGCCGTGTGTGCAGTTTGCTGCGGGGGCACCCCGGCACGACCCCGCCCTTCCGTCTCGTCGGCGTCGTCCCGCCGGTGGGAGGAGAAAAGACAGGCCGCCCCCCATTGATCTGTGTGACCAGCTGAAGTGACGACGGTGGTCGCTGTGGAGAGGCCCGGTATCGGTGACGGCCCTCATCCACCCACCGGCGGTCGGCCGCGTACGAGACCGTGGGGTGGGGACGTGTCGGGGTGCCCCCGCAGCAAACTGCACACGAGGCCGCCATACTCCAATTGACCCCGCACCATGCAGTTTGTGAGGAGGTACCCCGGCGCGGCCCCGCCCCACCCACGTGCCGGAGGAACCGCGACCCTCACAGCCCGGCCGGCGCTTGAGGCCAATCTTTGACCGGCACGGGCAGCGGCCGGCACCCCCAGACGCGGCGCAGCCGCATCCCGGTCGCGGCGCGGCCACGTCGGCGGGGTCAGACGGCGGATTTCCGGTATCTGCGAACCGCCAGCGTGCGGAAGACCACCAGGATGAGCAGGGACCAGATGATGGAGGCCCAGATCGGGTGCCGCATGGGCCAGGCGTCCGGTGTGACGAAGTCGGGCGGCAGGTTCCCGAACAGCTCGCGACATGCCTGGACGGTGGTGGAGAACGGGTTCCACTCGGCGATGTGCCGGAAGACCGTCGGCAGCCTGTTGGAGTCGACGAAGGCGTTGGAGATGAAGGTCAGCGGGAAGAGCCAGATGAGGCCGCCCGAGGTGGCCGCCTCCGGGGTGCGGACCAGCAGCCCGATGAGCGCCCCGATCCAGGAGAAGGCGTACCCCAGCAGCAGGAGCAGGCCGAAGCCGGCGAGGACGCTGCCGAAGTTCTCGTGGGTACGCCAGCCGATGAGGAGCGCCACGCCGGTGAGAACGACCAGGGTGAGGGCGGTCTGCACGAAGTCCGCGAGGGTGCGGCCGGTGAGCACCGCGCCCCGGGCCATCGGCAGGGACCGGAACCGGTCGACCAGCCCCTTGTGCATGTCCTCGGCGATGCCCGCGCTGGCGCCGGCGGTGGCGAAGGTGACGGTCTGCGCGAAGATGCCCGCCATGAGGAACTCGCGGTAGGCCGCCTGCGAGAGCGAACCCCCCACCTGGATCGAGCCGCCGAAGACGTAGGTGAAGAGCACCACGAACATGATCGGCTGGATGAGCCCGAAGAGGACGACCTCGGGGATGCGGGTCATTCTGATCAGGTTCCGTCTGGCCATGACCAGGGAGTCCATGACCGACTGGGCGACTCTCCCGCGGCGCTGGGGGCGGGCGGCGTGCTCGGCGACGGTGCTCATCAGTCGACCTCTTTCATGGCCTGGGCACGGCGCTCGGCCGCACTGCGCTCTCCGTTGGCCGGGCCGTCGCCGTCCTCGCCGTTCTCGCCCTCGGCCGCCTGGGCGGCGTGGCCGGTCAGGGAGATGAAGACGTCGTCGAGGGTGGGGCGGCGGAGCCCGATGTCGTCGATCTCGATCTTCCGCACGTCCAGCTCGCGGATGACCTCGGCGAGGAGCTTGGCGCCGCCGGAAACCGGGACGGTGAGCTTGCGGGTGTGTTCGCTGACCGTCGGGGCGCCCTCGCCCACGCGGGTGAGGACCTCCACGGCGTCGGTGATCCGCTCCCGCTCGTGCACGACCAGCTCGACGCGCTCGCCACCGGTGCGGGCCTTCAGCTCGTCCGAGGTGCCCCGGGCGATGACCCGGCCGTGGTCCACCACGCAGATGTCGTCGGCGAGGTGGTCGGCCTCCTCGAGGTACTGGGTGGTGAGGAGCAGGGTGGTGCCGCCCTCGACCAGTTCCTGGATGACGTCCCACAGCGCCTGCCGGTTGCGCGGGTCGAGGCCGGTGGTGGGCTCGTCCATGAACATCACCGGCGGGGAGACGACGAGGGCCGCGGCGAGGTCCAGGCGGCGGCGCATGCCCCCGGAGTAGGTCTTCGCGGTGCGGTCCCCCGCGTCGGCGAGGCCGAACCGCTCCAGCAGCTCACCGGCGCGGGCCTTCGCCTCGCGTCCGGAGAGCTGGTAGAGGCGGCCGACCATCTGGAGGTTCTCGCGGCCGGTCAGGTACTCGTCGATGGCGGCGAACTGGCCGGAGAGACCGATGGCGCGGCGCACCTCGTCCGGGTTCTCGACCACGTCGATCCCGGCGACCAGGGCGCGGCCGCCGTCGGGCACGAGGAGGGTGGTGAGGCAGCGGACGGCGGTGGTCTTGCCCGCGCCGTTCGGGCCGAGCATGCCGAGGACGGTGCCCTCGGGGACGTCGAGGTCGACGCCGTCCAGCGCTCTGACGTCGCCGAAGGTCTTGACGAGACCTTCCGCGTAGATGGCGCCTGGCATAGGGATCTCCTGACGTGTCGCCGTGTACGGAATAGTAGGTTTGCTCAGGTATGTCCGCGATTCTCGCGACGCGCGGAGGGCGGGGCAGAGCAAGGGCGGGACGCGCCACGATCACGGAGAGTGACTGAAGTGGCGCGAGACACACCATAACGCGATGTATCGCGTGTCACAACGGATTTCGGCATCTGGTGGCGAGGAGAAGGGGAACGCCCTCCTCCGGCGCGGCCCCGCGCCGACGAAAGGGGCGGGCCGCCGGCCAACCGGTTGCCCGCCCCTCCCCCGCGCCGAGGCGCGTGCCGCTTCAGTCCATGACGAGGTATCCCGCCGCCCGCAGCGCCGCCCCGACGCTCGCGCAGTGCTCGGGCCCCTTCGTCTCCAGGTGGACCTCCACCTCCGCCTCCGTGAGCCCCAGCCGGGGATCGGTCCGCACATGGCTGACGTCGAGCACGTTGGCGTCGACGCCGGAGAGGACCGACAGCAGGGTGGCGAGGGCGCCTGGGCTGTCGGTCAGCCGCAGTCGCAGCGAGAGGTAGCGGCCGGCCGCCGCCATGCCGTGGGTGAGGACGCGCTGCATCAGCAGCGGGTCGACGTTGCCGCCGGAGAGCACCGCCACGACCGGGCCCTCGAACGCCTCGGGCCTGCTCAGCAGGGCCGCGACCGGGCTGGCCCCGGCCGGCTCCACCACCTGCTTGGCCCGCTCCAGGCAGAGCAGCAGGCCGCTGGAGAGGGCGTCCTCGGTGACCGTGACGACCTCGTCGACCAGTTCCCCGACGATCCGGAAGGGCACCTCGCCCGGCCGCCCCACCTTGATCCCGTCGGCCATCGTCGAGGGGCGCTCGACCGCCACCGGCCGGCCCGCGGCCAGCGAGGGCGGGTAGGCCGCGGCGCCCGCCGCCTGGACGCCGACGATCCGCACGTCGGGGCGGACCGCCTTGACCGCGACCGCTATCCCCGCGGCCAGGCCGCCGCCGCCGATGCCCATGACGATCGTGCGCACCTCGGGGCACTGCTCCAGGATCTCCAGCCCCAGCGTGCCCTGGCCCGCGATGACGTCGGGGTGGTCGAAGGGGTGGATGAAGACGGCGCCGGTCCGCTCCGCGTACTCCTGGGCCGCAGCCAGCGTCTCGTCGACCACCTCGCCGTGCAGCCGCACCTCGGCGCCGTACTCCCGGGTGGCCGCGACCTTGGGCAGCGGCGCACCGACCGGCATGAAGACCGTGGAGCGGACGCCCAGCAGGGTCGAGGCGAGAGCCACGCCCTGGGCGTGGTTGCCCGCGCTGGCGGCGACCACGCCCACGGCCCGCTCCTCGGGGGAGAGCCCGGCGATCCGCACGTAGGCGCCGCGGAGTTTGAAGGAGCCGGTGCGCTGGAGGTTCTCGCACTTGAGGTGGACGGGGGCGCCGACCAGGTCGGAGAGGTGGCGGCTGCCCTCCATCATCGTGACCCTCGCCACCCCGGCGAGCATCTTCTGCGCACCGCGCACGTCGTCGAGCGTCACCCTGGGCGGCTGGACGGCCTTGCTGTCTGTCATGGCCCCAGTGTGGCTGCTGGAGGGTGGTGCGGGATACGCCGCGCCCCCACCGGACCCGGCGGCCCCGGGCAACCGCGACAGCGCCCGTACGGGCGGCGGCCGGGCCGCGTACGCTGTCCCCCCAACCGTCCCTCCCGCACGAAGTGAGCCCTGGCCATGCCCATGACTGAGGACATGTCGACCACCGCTTCCGGCGATCCGGGTCCCTCCGGAGCCTCCGGGGAGCCGTCCGCCCTCTTCGACACGCTCCAGCACCAGGTCGCCGTCTTCGCGCGGCGCGCCGAGCAGACCCGCCTGGGCGGGGTGGGCGCCGTCCGCAACTCGATGGACCGCGCCGCGTACCTGCTCCTCAACCACCTCGACAACGAGGGCCCGATGGGCGTGAAGGCGCTCGCCGCCAGCATGGGCATCGACTCCTCCACCGTCACCCGGCAGGTCGCGCCGCTGGTCGACGGCGGGCTGGTCAGCCGCACCAGCCACCCCGAGGACGGGCGCGCCGTCGTCCTCCAGCTCTCCGCGCTCGGCCGCAACCGCCTCGAAGAGGTGCGGGCCGGCCGCCGCGAGCTGCTCAAGGAGCTGACCGGCGGCTGGAGCGACGGCGACCAGGAGGCCTTCTGCCGCCTGCTGACCCGGTTCAACGAGGAGATCGTGGCCCGCCAGAACCGCCTCGCCCAGAGCGGCACCCCGGGCACCGACCCCGCCGAGAGCTGATCCCTCCCCGCCTCTTGACCCCGCGCGCCCCCTGGCCTCAGATGGGAGGCCGGACCGCAGCGGCGGGCAGGAGGCCCCGGTGATCCCACGTCACGAGATCCCCCGCACCGCCCGCGCCCGCGCGTTCGTCTCCTTCGCCGCCGGCGCGGGCGGCCGCCTGCTCCATCTGGCCGCGCTGCTCACCGGCGAACCCCCCGGCAGCACCCCGTACGCCCGCCGCCTGCTCACCGCCGCGCTCAGCCGCACCTACGCCGACTGGGACGCCCTGCGCGGCGACGACCCGTACGACCGCGCCCGCCGGGACCTCGTCGCCCGCTACGCCCGTGCCGCCTGGCACCGCCGGCTCGGCGCGGCAGGGCGGACGCGGGATCCCGGTCCCCTCGGCCCGCTCACCCCGCACGAGCGCGTCGCGGTGGTCCTGAGGCTGTACGAGGGGGTGCCCGAGGAGCAGGCGGCGGCGCTGCTGGGGCTGCCCGTCGAGCGGGTCAGGGCGCTGACCGCGCGGGCCACGGTGCGGCTGGCACGGCCGCCGGGTGGTGCCCCGGGCGCCCCGGAGCCGGCCCGGTGAGCGGCGAGGACCGCCGCAAGGATCACGTCCGCCGGCTGCTGGACACCCCGCCGCCGCCCGTACCGCAGGAGCTGCTGGCCGAGGCGGTGCGCCGGGGTGAGCGGCTGCGCCGACTGCGCGCCGGGGCGCGCCGGTTCCTCTGGGTGGTGGTGGCGGTAGTCGTGGCCGGGCTCGTCGTCTGGCTGGTGGCGGCCCGGCCCTGGGCCGCCCCCGAGGTGCCCGTCACGCCGCCGCTGACCGGCTGGTGACACGGCGCGGGGCCGGGCCCGCGTACGGACCCGGCCCCGCGCTCACCGGCGTACCGGCGTACGCCGTGTGCCGCTCAGCCCAGCGCCTGCTGGAGGTCGGCGAGCAGGTCGTCGGCGTTCTCGATGCCGACGGAGAGGCGCACCAGGTCGGAGGGGACCTCCAGCTGGGAGCCGGCCACCGAGGCGTGCGTCATCCGGCCGGGGTGCTCGATGAGGGACTCGACGCCGCCCAGGGACTCACCGAGGGTGAAGACCTTGGTCCGGTCGCAGACGGCGACCGCCTCCTCCTCGCCGCCGGCGACCTGGAAGGAGACCATGCCGCCGAAGGAACGCATCTGCTTGGCGGCGACCTCGTGGCCGGGGTGCTCGGCCAGCCCCGGGTAGAGGACCTTGGTGACCTTGGGGTGGCGGCTGAGCATCTCCACGATCCGCTCGGCGTTGGCCGAGTGGCGGTCCATCCGCACCGCCAGCGTCTTGATGCCGCGCAGCACAAGCCAGGAGTCGAAGGGGCCTGCCACCGCGCCCATGGCGTTCTGGTGGTAGGCCAGCTCGTCGGCCAGCTCCTGGTCGTCGGTGACGAGGGCGCCGCCGACCACGTCGGAGTGGCCGCCCATGTACTTGGTGGTGGAGTGCACGACGACGTCGGCGCCGAGCGCCAGCGGCTGCTGGAGGTAGGGCGAGGCGAAGGTGTTGTCGACCACCAGGCGCACACCGGCGGCGCGCGCGACCCCGGCGAGCGCCGCGATGTCGCTGATGCCGAGCAGCGGGTTGGAGGGGGTCTCGACCCAGATCGCCTTGGTGCGGTCGGTCAGCGCGTCCCGGACGGCAGCCGGGTCAGAGGTGTCGGCCACGGTGTAGTCGACGCCCCAGCGGGCCACGACCTTGGAGATCAGCCGGAAGGTGCCGCCGTAGGCGTCGTCGGGGATGACGAGGTGGTCGCCCGGGGCCAGCAGGGTCCGCAGCAGGCAGTCCTCGGCCGCGAGCCCCGAGGCGAAGGCGAGGCCGCGCCGGCCGCCCTCGAGCGCCGCGAGGTTCTCCTCCAGCGCGGTCCGGGTCGGGTTGCCGCTGCGGCTGTACTCGTAGCCGCCGCGCAGCCCGCCCACGCCGTCCTGCTTGTACGTGGACACCTGGTAGATCGCGGGGACCACGGCCCCGGTCATCGGGTCGGGGGTGTTGCCGGCGTGGATCGCCACGGTCTCGAAGCCGTGCGTGCCGTGCCCGTCACTCTGCCTGTCGCTCATGCGGCCCGAGCCTAACGCCTCCACGGCCCCGTCCCGGCCGTTGCGGCACCCCGTCCCGCCTGCGGATGGAGACCACTCCGTTACGGAGGGGGTTCGCCAACTGTCGGCGCCGTCTGGTTCGCTTGGAGCCATGGAGATTCTGTGGGCCCTGATGGCAGTGGTCATGATCGGAGCGGTCCTCGGACCGGTCATCCTGCGGCGCCGCCGCGGGATACGGCAGGTGCAGCCCGGCACCCCCGAGGCGGCCGACCCCGCCCAGTACGGCTTCCGCCCGCAGGAGACCCTCGACATCCGCCTGCCCGGCCCCGACCAGGACCTCCTCGACGTCCTGGACGTCGTCCAGCGCACCCAGGACTGGCGGGCCGCCTCCCAGCTGCTGGCCGGCACCGACAAACACGGCGAGCTGCGCTGGCAGCGCGTGCAGGCGTTCGCCGGGGCCGCCTCGCTGGAGCTCCAGCAGCGCCCGGGCGAGGGCGGCCGCTGGCTGCGCGACTGGCGGGCGCAGGAGCCCAAGGACGCGGGCGGCGCCGCGGTGCACGCCGAGTTCCTGGTGCAGCAGGCATGGCGCTCCTCGACGGCCGGGAGCGACGACTTCCGGATCATCCTGGAGGAGGCCAGGTCGGCCGTGGCCCAGGCCGCGCTGCTCGCCCCGGGCGACCCGGTGCCGTACATCAGCGAGCTGGCCGTCGCGCGCGGGCTCGGCTACACCCAGCAGGAGTTCGACCAGCTCTGGCTGAAGATCCTGGACCGCGCCCCGGCGCACATGGGGGCGCACCTGGTGGCGCTGCCGTACTGGTCGGAGAAGTGGCACGGCTCTCGGCAGCAGTCGATGGCGTTCGCCGAGGCGGCCGCGGCCCGCGCGCCGGGCGGCTCGCTGCTCTCCGCGCTGCCCCTCTTCTCCCTGTACGAGCACCTGCCCGAGGTGAACCTGGTCCGCAACTTCTTCCAGAGCCAGACCTTCACCCGTGCCCTGGAGGGTGCCCAGTTCGCCGCCCAGTCGGCGCGCCAGGACGACCCGGTGCTGCCGCACGTCCGGCACCTGCTGGTCTTCTTCCTGGTCAGCTCGGAGCGGTGGGGCGAGGCGATGCACCAGTTCGTCCGCGTCGACGGGTACGTGGGGGCGCTGCCGTGGACCGTGTCGGCCGACCCGGCCGCGCAGTTCGCCGTCTACCGCGCGCTGGCGGTCGGCGGGTACGAGGCCAACGGCGGCAGCCCGGCCACCCTGCGCGGCTGAGCCAAAACACCGGAGACGGGGCGTCGCCCGCCTGGCATGATCGCTCCGGCGCGGCGGGAGAGGCCCGTCGGCGCCAGGGAGACGGGGGCTCGTATGAGCGGGACCGTGGTGCCGGCGGACGGCATGGCGGAGCGGATCTCACCGCCGGTGAACGGCAGCGAGCGGGAGTCGCTCCGCGGCCACCTGGACTTCCACCGGGCGACGTTGCTGGCCAAGTGCGCCGGTCTGACCACCGAACAGCTCCGCACGAAGTCCTCGCCGCCCTCGGCGCTGTCGCTGCTGGGCCTGGTCCGGCACATGGCCGAGGTCGAACGGGCCTGGTTCCGCCGCACCTTCGCCGGTGAGGACATCGGGCTGGTGTGGTCGCCGGAGGGTGACTTCCAGGTGGCGTACGACGCGGACCGGGCGGATGCCGGGGAGGCGTTCGCGGTGTGGCGGGCCGAGGTGGCGCACGCCCGGCGGATCGAGGCGGCGGCCGCCTCGCTGGACGAGACGGCCTGGTCCCCGCGGTGGGAGGCGGAGGTGTCGCTGCGGGCGATCATGCTCCACCTGATCCACGACTACGCCCGCCACAACGGCCACGCCGACCTCCTGCGCGAGGGGGTCGACGGGGCCGTCGGCGTCTGAGGCGCCCCGCCTGGCGGGGGGCGCCGGTCAGATGGTGGCGGTGTCGATGACGAAGCGGTAGCGCACGTCGCTGTGGACGACCCGCTCGTACGCCTCGTTGATCTGGTCGGCGCGGATCACCTCGATCTCGGCGCCGAGGCCGTGCTCGGCGCAGAAGTCCAGCATCTCCTGGGTCTCGGGGATGCCGCCGATGTTGGAGCCGGCCAGCGTCTTGCGGCCGCCGATCAGCGAGAAGAGGTTGAGCGAGACCGGCTCCTCGGGGGCGCCGACGTTGACGAGGGCGCCGTCGGGGCGGAGCAGCTTGAGGTAGCCGCCGAGCTTGAGCGGGGCCGAGACGGTGGAGACGATCAGGTCGAAGGTGCCGGCCAGTTCGTCGAAGACCGTGCCGTCGGCGGTCGCGTAGTAGTGGTCGGCGCCGAGCTTCAGGCCGTCCTCGCGCTTGCGCAGGGACTGGCTGAGCACGGTCACCTCGGCGCCGAGGGCGTGGGCGATCTTGACGCCCATGTGCCCGAGCCCGCCGAGGCCGACGATGGCGACCTTCTTGCCCGGGCCCGCCTGCCAGTGGCGCAGCGGGGAGTACACGGTGATGCCGGCGCAGAGCAGCGGCGCGGCCACGTCCAGCGGCAGGCTGCCGGGGATGCGGACGGTGAAGTTCTCGTCGACGACGACGTGGGTCGCGTAGCCGCCGTAGGTGGGCTCACCGTCCCGGCCTATCGCGTTGTACGTGCCGGTGGAGCCGTTCGCGCAGTTCTGCTCCTGGCCGGCGAGGCAGAACTCGCAGGTGCGGCAGGAGTCGACCATGCACCCGACGCCGACCCGGTCGCCGACGGAGAAGCGCGTCACGGCCTCGCCCACGGCGGCGACCGTACCGGCGATCTCGTGGCCGGGGACCATCGGGAAGATGCCCTCGGCCCAGCCGTCGCGGGCCTGGTGGATGTCGCTGTGGCAGATGCCCGCGTAGGCGATGTCGATCAGCACGTCGTGCGGACCGGGGGTGCGCCGCTCGATGGTCGTGCGCTCCAGGGGTGCGCCGGGCGCGGGGGCCGCGTAGGCGGGAACCGTCTGGGTCATGGGGGTGGCCTCCAGGTCGTACAGGGTTCAGCCTCCCGACCCTACGGCGTCGGCCTGTGCAGGGGCCAACGGTTCCGGGGCGGGCCCTCGCCGGCCCCGGAACCACGGCTTCAGGAGGCGTCCGCGCGGTTCTCGGTGAGGGTGAGGCTGCCGCCGGTGAGGGTGGCGAGGCGGGCGGCGCGGCGGGTGAGGGCGGGGTCGTGGGTGACCATGACGAAGGTGAGGCCGTGCTCGCGCCAGAGGGTGTCGAGGAGTTCCATGATGTCGTCGCGGGTGGCGGTGTCGAGGTTGCCGGTGGGTTCGTCGGCGAGGAGCACCTTGGGGCGCTTGACCAGGGCCCGGGCGATGGCGACGCGCTGCTGCTGGCCGCCGGAGAGCTCGGCTGGGACGTGGCCGGCGCGTTCGCCGAGGCCCACGGAGGCAAGTGCCTCGGCGGCCCGTTCGCGGCGGTCGGCGGCGCGCAGCCTGAGCGGGACCAGGGCCGTCTCGACGTTCTCCTGGGCGGTGAGGGTGGGGATGAGGTTGAAGCTCTGGAAGACGAAGCCGATGGTCTCGGCGCGGACCCGGGTGAGGCGGGCCTCGGGGAGCGCGGCGAGGTCGGTGCCGTCGAGTTCGACGGTGCCGGAGGTGGGCCGGTCGAGTCCGCCGAGCATCTGGAGGAGGGTCGACTTGCCGCCGCCGGTGGGGCCCTGGATGACGAGCCGGTCGCCGTCGGCGAGGGTGAGGTCGACACCGTCGAGGGCCGCGACGGTCTGCTTGCCCCGCCGGTAGTGCTTGGTGACGCCGCTGAGTCGGTACATGGTGCTGCTGCTCCTGCGTGGGATGGGGGTGCGGGCCGGGGACGGGGAGCCGGGTCTCACTCCACCCGCCGCAGGGCGTCGGCGGGCCGCAGCCGCGAGGCCCGCCAGCCGCCGAACGCCCCGGCGACCAGGCCCCCGGCGACGGCCAGGCCGACGGCGAGCGCGAGGGTGGTCGCGGAGACCGGCGCGGTGAGCGCGACGTCCAGGCTCTGCGCCCCGGTGCCCGGGCCACCCCCACTGCCGGGCCCGCGCCCCACGCCGCCGCCCATGCCCCCGCCGAGGGAGCCCAGTTGGGCGGTGAGCGTCGGTCCGGCCGCCGTGATGGCGTACGCGGCGCCGAGGCCGACCGCGATGCCGAGGACGCCGCCGATCAGGCCGTTGACCACGGCCTCGCCGACGATCTGCCGGGTGACCCGGCCGCTGCGCCAGCCGAGCGCCTTGAGCGTCCCGAACTCGCGGACCCGGCGGCCGACCGAGGCCGTGGTGAGCAGCCCGGCGACGAGGAAGGCGGCGGCGAGCACGGTCCAGGAGAGCCAGCGGCCGACGGTCCCGGCGAGCGAGGCGGCGGTGGAGAGGGAGCCGGAGACGGTGTCGGCGAGGTCGGCGGAGCTGGTGACGGTGGTGCCGGGCAGCTTCTTGGTGAGCGCCGTCTTGAGGGCGCCGAGCTGCTGGGAGTCGGCGGCCTGGACGTAGACGGTGGTGATCTTGTCCTTGGCGTCGGCCAGGGTCTGGGCGCGCTTCAGCGGGAGGTACACGTCGGCGGCGGCCTGGCCGCTGTCGGCGGTGGCGATGCCGACGACGGTGAACTCGGTTCCGCCGACGGTGACCTTGTCGCCCTTGGCGAGCTTCTCCTGCTGGGCGTAGCCGCTGTCCACGACGGCCACGGCGGCGTCGGCGTCGGCCTTGGTGAAGGCGCGTCCTTCGGTGAGGGCCGAGGAGGCGAGGGGACCGAAGCCGTCGGCGGTGACGTCGGTGCCGTAGACCGTGAAGGAGTCGATGCCGAACGCGGCGCCGCCGCCCTCGACACCGCCGCCGGAGCCGCCGCCCGGGCCGCCCGAACTGCCGCCGCCGGGGCCGCCGTTCGGCGGGGTGGCGGAGTTGCCCGAGCTGCCCTCCTGCTGGACCTGGCCGCGGCGGAACTGGCCGTCGACGCTGATGCTGGTGAGGCTGAGGCCGCCGGCGGCGCGGGCGACGCCGTCCTGGGCGGCGGCGGTGGTGACGGTGGCGGCGTCCAGGGTGGCGAGGCCCTGGACGACGAGGCGTTCGCCGGACTGCTCCTCGCCGTCCTCGTCGGCGTCGAAGTCGAAGGTGGGGCGCTCGGGGCGCTCGCCGTCGGCCGGGGCGGAGCGGGCCTTGGTGACGGTCAGGTCGGTGCCCAGGCCGTAGAGGGAGCCGAGGACCTGGTCCTGGGCGCGCTGCATCCCGGCGGTGACCGAGGTGACGACGATGACCAGGGCGATGCCGAGCGCGAGACCGGAGGCGACGACGAGCGCCGCCTTTCTGCGGCGCCGCAGTTCGCGCCGGAGGTAGGTGAGGAACATGCCGCGACCGTAGAAACGCTCCGTGATGAACGGTTAAGGCGTACGTGAGAGCGGCATGAGAAGACCCCGCGCCCGGGAGGGACGCGGGGTCTTCGGGGCCGGTGCGGAACCGGACGGGGAGGGGATCAGACGGCGGAGCCGGCCTTCCACTGCGCCCAGTCCATGTTCCAGCCGTTGAGGCCGTTGTCGGGGGCGATGGTCTTGTCGCCGGTGTTCCGGACGTCGACCACGTCACCGACCATCGAGTTGTTGTAGAACCAGGCGCCGGGGGTGGAGGCGTCGTTGGCGCCCTTGGCGTCGGCGAGGCCGACACAGCCGTGGCTGGTGTTGGCGTTGCCGAAGATGGACTTGTCGCCCCAGTAGTTGCCGTGGATGAAGGTGCCCGAGGTGGAGAGCCGCATGGCGTGCGGCACGTCCTTGATGTCGTACTCGCCCTTGCCGTCGTCGTCGGTGAAGCCGACGGTGGCGCCGTTCATCCGGGTCTCCTTGAACTTCTCGGAGATCACCATCCGGCCTTCGTACGTCTTGTTCTCGGGCGAGCCGGCCGAGATCGGGATGGTCTTGACCGTCTTGCCGTCCCGGGTGATCTTCATCGTCTTGGTCTTGGCGTCGACGATGCTGACCTGGTTCCGGGCGATCTTGAAGGTGACCGTCTTCTGCTGGACGCCGTAGACGCCGTCCGCGCCCTCGACGCCGTCGAGGTCGAGCTTGAGGGTGACGGTGGAGTTCCCGGCCCAGTAGTCCTCGGGGCGGAAGTCGAGCCGCTTCTCGTTGAACCAGTGGCCGACGACCTCCTGGCCGCTGCTGCTGGAGACCTTGATGCCGTTCTGCACGGCCGCCTTGTTGGTGATGCCCTTGTCGAAGTTGATCGAGACGGGCATGCCGACGCCGACGGTCGAGCCGTCCTCCGGCGTGAAGTTGCCGATGAAGCTGTTGTCCGGCGAGACGGTGGTGAAGGAGGCGTTCTCGTGGGCCTTGCGGCCCTCGCCGTCCTCCGCCTCGGCGGCGATCTTGTAGACCGTGGCGCGCTGGAGCTGGCCCTCGGGCTTCCAGGAGGTCTTGTCGGCGGAGAAGGTGCCCGGCACGTCGGTGCCGTCGGCGGACTTCATGCTGACGTCGGTCAGCTTGCCCTTGGTGACGGAGACCTCGGCGTCGTTGTTGATGCTGGCGTTGTCCGCACCGTCCTTGGGCGTGATCTTTATTCGGGCCGCCGAGGTCTTCTTCGCCGCGGCCTCGTCGACCTCCGCCTGCGACTTCTCGCGGCTCTCCGACGAGCCCCCGCCGCTCCCGCCGTCGCCGCCACCGCACGCCGTGAGCACGAGCACTCCGCCGAGCAGTGCGGACGCGGCCGACAGAGCCCTGCGCCGCTTGCTGTCCGTCATCACACGCTTCTCCATCGTTGCTGATCCCCGGACGTCCTGGCGGCCCGGCCCCTGACGCGGTCCGGACCGCGCCTCCAAGGACGCCTGTCCCCACTACAGGTTTACAACACCCGCCCGGTAAGTCCGGTTCCCCTTCGCTCACCGATGTGAGCTACGCCACGACCCACTCGTCAGGGGACGTTCTAGCAGCTCACACCACCGGCCACCAGGGGCGATCGGATTCGGCCACTCCCGGCACGGTGGTCTCCTGCCCAATTCGCCCGAACTCATACGAACCGTTGTGCCCCACCGTCGCACACTCGCGCCCCCGGGCAGTAGCCCCACCCGTAATCTGCCCCTCCGCTTTCCCCCGCCCCGGGCGGTCACTACGATCGGCCCACACGGCCAATTCGCCAGCGCCACAAGGGGGATCGCTTCCGTGTCGTCCACCGCACGACGATCACTTCTCACCGCCACCACCGCCGCCACCCTGCTGGGGGCGCTGTGGTTCGTGCCGTCCGCCAACGCCTCCGGCACGGCGGGCGACACCGCCCCGCAGGAGGTGCGGACCGCCACCGCGGCCGGCCCCGCCGCCGAACCGGCCGGCGAGGAGCTCCTGCTCGCCGACTCCGGCAGCGTGGACACCACCCCGTACCTCGTCGGCGGAACCGCGTTCCTGCTGATCGGGGCGGGCTTCGTGGCCTACTCGGCCCGTCGCGGGCCCTGGGGCAGCGAGGACGCGGGACTGACCTGATCCCGCCGCCGCGGGGCGCGGGCCCGCGCCGTGCACCGCACAGCCCGCCCCGCTCCCCGCACCCCCTCCCCCCAAACTCCCCACATCCCGCCACGGGCGACAATCAGCCACACCCCCGCCACCCCCCGCGCACACTCCCGCGCGAACCACCCACCACGCACTGCGTACGGGCTCCGCCGTCCGTCCCCCTCCCGCCGGACGGCGGCGACCGCACCCCTCCCCACCCCGCCGTCACCCGGCAGGGCAGTTGCTCACGCCAGCGGCCCGGTGTGCTGCTCGGCGGCTTCGACCGGGCGGCCGGAGCGGACGAACTCGGTGGTCAGCGCCAGGTCCGGGGCGAGCACCCGGTCCTGCCCCGGTCCCTCGACACCGGCCGCGCGCAGCGCCGCGATGACGGCGGCGGAGGCCGGGGCCGGGGTGAGACCGGCCCGCAGCTCGACGGCGCGGGTCGCCGCGTACAGCTCGACCGCGAGCACCCGGGCCAGCGCGTCCACGGCGGTCCGCAGCTTGCGGGCGGCGGACCAGCCCATGGAGACGTGGTCCTCCTGCATCGCGGAGGACGGGATGGAGTCGGCGGAGGCCGGAACGGCGAGCCGCTTCAACTCGCTGACCAGGGCGGCCTGCGTGTACTGGGCGATCATGAGGCCGGAGTCGACGCCCGGGTCGTCGGCGAGGAAGGGCGGCAGCCCGTGCGACCGGTTCTTGTCCAGCAGCCGGTCGGTGCGGCGCTCGGCGATCGAGGCGAGGTCGGCGACGGCGATGGCCACGAAGTCCAGCACGTAGGCGACGGGCGCCCCGTGGAAGTTGCCGTTGGACTCCACCCGCCCGTCGATGACCAGCGGGTTGTCCACGGCCGCCGCCAGCTCGCGCTCGGCCACGAGCCGGGCGTGCGCCAGCGTGTCCCGGCCCGCCCCGGCGACCTGGGGCGCACACCGCACCGAGTACGCGTCCTGCACACGCGGGGCGTCGTCCTGGTGCCCGCCGACCAGCCCGGAGCCGGCCAGCACGGCGGCCATGTTGGCGGCGGAGGCCGCCTGGCCCGGGTGCGGGCGCACGGCATGCAGCTCGGGGGCGAGAACGCGGTCGGTGCCGAGCAGCGCCTCCAGGGTGAGGGCGGCGGTGATGTCGGCCGTCGTGTAGAGCCGGTCGAGGTCGGCGAGGGCCATGACCAGCATGCCGAGCATGCCGTCGGTGCCGTTGAGCAGCGCGAGCCCCTCCTTCTCGCGCAGCTCGACCGGGGTGATGCCGTGCTCGGCCAGCAGCTCGGCGGCGGGCCGCACGGTGCCGTCGGGGCCCTCGGCGTCGCCCTCGCCCATCAGCGCCAGCGCGCAGTGGCTGAGCGGTGCCAGGTCGCCGGAGCAGCCCAGCGAGCCGTACTCGTGCACCACCGGGGTGATCCCCGCGTTCAGCACGTCGGCGACGGTCTGCGCCACCTCGGGGCGGACGCCGGTGTAGCCGGAGCAGAGCGTCTTCAGCCGCAGGAACATCAGCGCCCGCACCACCTCGCGCTCCACCCGCGGGCCCATCCCCGCCGCGTGCGAGCGCACGATGTTGCGCTGGAGCTGGGTGCGCAGCTCCGGGCCGATGTGCCGGGTGGCGAGGGCGCCGAACCCGGTGGAGACCCCGTAGACCGGTTCGGGCTTGGCGGCCAGCGCGTCGACCGCCTCCCTGGCGTGGGCGAGCGCGGCCAGGGCTTCCGGGGAGAGTGCGACGCGGGCTCCGTCACGGGCGACCGCGACGACGTCGGCCGCGCTGGTGCCGGAGGTTCCCACCACCACAGTGTGCATATCCATATTCAGGAGCGTACGCAGTGAATCCCGCGCTGTCACGGGTGGTGGGCGGGGGAGACCGTTACCGGTTTCACCAGGGGCGGGCGGGGTCATCCCGGCGCACCCGCGTCACCGCTCCCGCCCCTCCGCCCGCGCAGCCGCCGCCGCTCGCCGCCCTCCGGCGGTGGGGTGTCGGCCAGTTTCAGCACCGCGTCGGCGCCGGTCTCCGGCTCGGCCTCGCGACCGGCGACGACCGGCCCCCGGGCCCGTACCGCCTTCGCCCGGTACTGCGCGGCGTCCGCCAGCCGGAAGAGACGGCGCGCCGAGCGGACCTCGCCGATCGCGTCCCCCGTCGAGGCGACCCCGCAGGCCACCCCCTCCCCCGTCGCCAGCCCGTACGCCCGCTCGCACAGCTCCTCGGCCACCCCCACCACCTCGTCCGCCCCGGGACCGACGCTGACCAGGCAGAACTCGTCCCCGCCGAGCCGGGCCGCCAGCGTCCCCGGCAGCATCGCCCCGCAGAGCGACAGCAGCGAGCCGAACCGCTCCAGCAGCCGGTCGCCGACCGCGTGGCCGTGGGTGTCGTTGACCCGCTTGAGCCCGTTGACGTCGCAGACCACCAGCGACACCACCGCGCCCTCGGCCCGGTGCGCCTCCACCGCCTCGTCGAGCCGCGCGTCGACCGCCCGCCGGTTGGCCAGCCCCGTCAACGCGTCGGTGTACGCCAGCCGCCGCGCCTCCTCCAGCCGCTCGCACTGCACGATCCCGGCGGCCGCCACCGCCGCCAGCACCGTCGCGAAATCGGCGTCGGCCCGCCCGAACACCTCGGCCCCCGCCTCCCGCGCCACGTACAGCTCACCCCACGCGTGCCCGTGCAGCACGATCGGCGCCACCACGCAACAGCCCCGGCCCCGCCGCCGCAGGGCCGCCACTCGCTGATGGCAGTAGCCGGGCCGCCCCTCGGCCCGCCCGTCCGACGTCTCCACCCAGGCGTCCGGCTCCCCGCCCCCCGCCCACCGCTCGTGCAGAAACTCCGTGATCTCCGGGAACTGATGCACCGGATACGTCTCAGCCTCCGGATACTCCTCCTCTCCCGCCGCCAGCCGCCCCGCGTTGACCAGCACCCGCAACCGCCCCTGCTCCCGCTCCCACACCGAGAGCGCCGCGAAACTCCCCCCGAGCGCCCGACAGGCCCCGAGCGCGGCCGCCCGCCACACCTCACGCGGCCCCTGAGCCGCCGCCATCGCCTGCGCCAGCCCCACCACGGCCCGGAGCCGGAGATCGTCTCCCATCCCTCCAGGCTATGGACATATGCCGCCAAGTGAGACTTTTTGCTGCGCTGTGGGGCGCGGGGAGGCCATCACTCCGCCTCAGCCGGGCGGACCGGAGCGGGGCCGCACCCGCCGCGCCCCGGGCCCCGCGTACGGCGACTCCCGGGCGAAACGCGGCCTCCGCCTTCGGAGCGCCACCCCGCCGCGAGCACGAAGCAGACCTTCCCATCGCGCCCTGACGCCGCCGCCGTCGCGGGGACGCCTTCTCCGCGCCCCGTGGAAGCCGGGAGCAGCGGCACACCGCCCCCACGACTCTGCTCGGCACATGCCCGGCCGGACCGAGAACCGCGCCTGCCGAACAGCCCCACCGCCCCACCACCCGCCACCTGCACAGACGCGGCACACCCTCCGTACTTCCGCCTTCCTCCGGCCCAGGTCGCCGCTCCGGCGCGCCGATGCGGCGCGCCTCAGCTCCGTCCCGCTCCCACTCCGCACCAGAACCAGGACTTACGCGGCCTCCGCGCGGCCGCCCCCAGCATCCGGCCACGCCCCGCTCCGCGCACAGCCACCTCGCGGGCTCCCCCGGACGCCACCGAGGGCCAGAACCCCTCACGCGCTCCGGCCCGGCGGCCGGGCCGCGAGAGAGCCCGAGCGGGAGCAGCGGATACGCACGGCGCCCGCCCGGGAGATCGGCGGCCGACCGCCCCGGGCCCGTCACGGCCGCGAGGTCAGCGGCCGGCCCCGGCCCGCCCGGGGCCCGAAAGGCGCGGTCACTGCCCCGGCCACTTCGGCGCGCGCTTCTCGTTGAAGGCCGCGACTCCCTCGGCGCGGTCGCCGGAGAAGGCGGTGGCGCGCCAGGCCGCGTCCTCGACCTCCAGGCCCGCCCGCAGGTCCAGGCCCTGCCCGAGGCGCAGGGCGCGCTTGGCGTTGCGCAGGCCGACCGGGGAGTGGGCGGCCATGGCCGTCGCCAGCTCCAGGGCCTCCGCGCGGTCCTGTCCTTCCTCGGCCAGCCGGTCGACCAGCCCGAGGGCCAGAGCCTCCGCCCCGGCGACCCGGCGAGCGCTGAAGACCAGCTCGGCCGCGCGGGCCGCACCCACCCGGCGCGGCAGGAGCTGCGTACCGCCCCCACCCGGGATCACCCCCACGGAGACCTCGGGCAGCCCCACCACCGCTGTCGGGTCGGCGACGATCAGGTCGCAGGCCAGCGCCAGTTCGTAACCGCCCCCGAGGGCGTACCCGTGGACCGCCGCGATGGTCGGCATCGGCAGTTCCAGCACCCCCGTGTAGGCCGCCCGCGCGGTGGGCCGCTGCCGGACCAGCTCGGCGTCGGTGAAGCGGTTGCGCTCCTTGAGATCGGCTCCCACGCAGAACGCCTTGGGGTGCGTGGAGGTCAGCACGGTGACCCGTACGTCCTGATCGCGCGCCAGTTCCTCGCAGGCAGCGGCCAGTTGACGTGCCAGATCGGTGGAGACGGCGTTCATCGCCTCGGGCCGGTCGAGGGCCAGTTCAGCCACGTGACCGTGGCGGGTGATCGTGAGGTGCTCTGCGGTCTGCGGCATGGCCTGCTCCTGGCTGAGGTTAACGATCGTTACCCGATCCTATCCAGGCCTCCACAAGCCCACTCCAGCCCGGCCGACGCCTGAGGCCACCAGGAACCGGCGCCTCCGAACCCGACGGGACAACTCACCACAGCCCGCCCGGCGCTTGAGGCCACCCACGGCCGCCACGGCCGAACAAAAACGCGTCGCGGCCCAAGAGCGTCCCGCCCAGGCCGAGGCAGAAAGAGACGGCAGCCCGGCAACCGTCGTCGCGGGAAGTCAGTCCCGGCGGGTGAGCAGCCAGGGCTCGACCGCCCCGAGCCCCCGTACCGGCCGCTGGTGCATCGGCTGGAGGGCGAACCGGTACTGGGCGGGCTCCTCCGCGGCCGCCGCCTCCGCCTCGGAGGCCGGCGCCTCCCCGGTCCGTACCAGTTCGGCGGCGAACGCGCTGTCCACCAGGATCGCGTTCTTGGGGGCTATGGAGGTGAGCCGGGAGGCGAGGTTCACGGTCGTCCCGAACACATCGCCCATCCGGGTGGTGATGGTCCCGAAGGTCATCCCCACCCGCAGCTCAGGCATGCTCCCGTCGTTGGCCATGGTCTCGATCAGCAGCAGGGCGATCTCCGCGGCCGTCCCCGCGTCGTCCGCGGCGAAGAGCACCTCGTCCCCGAGGGTCTTGACCAGGCGCCCACCCCGTGCGGCCACCAGGTCGGCGGCGGTGGTCTCGAACGCCTCGACCAGCTCCCCGAGCTCCTCCTCCTCCATGCGCCGGGTGAGCCGGGTGAAGCCGACCAGGTCCGCGAAGGCGACCGCGAACCTCCGGTCGACCATCTCCTCGTCGTCCGCCACCTGGATGACCCGGCCGGTGGAGGCGGCCAGCTGCCGCCTCCACACGTAGACGAGGAACTCCTCCAGCTCCGGCAGGAGCAGCTCGATCAGCGGATACGTGACCTCGGTCCGGGTCATTCCGGGCTCGGGCGGCTCGGTGAGCCCTTCCAGGAAGGAGTCGATCTGCCACTCGGCCAGCCGGGCCGTGGTCTGTCCGGTGGACCGGGCCACCTGCACGGCCATGGCCTCGCTGAGCAGCCCCGCCTCGACCAGACCGGCCAGCCGCCGCAGCGCCAGGACGTCCGCCTCGGTGAGCGCCTTGGCCTGCCCGATGTCGGCGAACCCCATGGCGCGCCAGAACCGTGAGGCCAGCTCCATGGAGACCCCGGCGGCCCGGGCGGCCTGGAACGGCGTGTACCGGCGCTCCGCCCCGAGGATCAGCCCCTCGATACGCAGGGCCAGCGGGTCCTGCTTGGGCTCGGTCTGCCCGCCGTCCTCCTGCGGCTCGCCACCGCGCTCGGACCGGTCGGGAAGATCGGGCAGACCACGCTCGGGGGCACCGGGGCCGGTCCCGCGCCCACCGCCCCGCGCGGAGCCGTCGGGGGCAGCGCTGTCGGACGCCCCGGCCCCGCCGCCGGTGTCCCGGCCGTGGGGACCGCGCGGCGTCCCGGTACCGGAACCCGTGTCGTCGACGGTCACTGCCAGCTGCCCTTCCGATCTGCGGCGGTCGCCTGTGGACCGGGCCCAACGATACGGCAGGTGTGCCGTGGCTCACTCCCCGCCGGAGCCCTCCGGGGGACCGTCCGGGCGCAGGTGGACGATGTCCCCGGCACCCACGGGACGCTGCACGCCGTCCGCGGTGGCGAGGACGAGCCGCCCGTCCGCGTCGAGGGCCACGGCCTCCCCGGTGAGTGCCTCCCCGCCCGGCAGCTCGGCCCGCACGGCGCGGCCGAGGGTGACGCACCCCGCCGCGTACGCCGCCTGCACCCCGGAGGCGGCGGCGTCACCGTCCTCCTCCTGCCAGCGCCCGTACCACTCCTCCAGCGACCGCAGGACGGCGCGCAGCAGCGGGTCCCGGTCGGTGACGGCGGCCTGGGCGAGGCCGAGCGAGCCCGCAGTGGGGACGGGCAGCTCGTCGGCGCGGAGGGTGACGTTGACGCCGACGCCGATCACGATGCCGCCGCCCGCCATCTCCGCGAGGATGCCGCCCGCCTTCCGCTCCTCGTCGCCCACGGTGACCATGAGGTCGTTGGGCCACTTGAGTCCGGTGTCGACGCCCGCGATCCGGGAGACGGCCGAGGCGACGGCCACGCCGGTGAGCAACGGCAGCCAGCCCCACTTCTCGACGGGCGCCGTGGGACGCAACAGGACCGAGAAGAAGATCCCGGACCGGGCCGGAGCCGACCAGCGGCGGTCGAGGCGGCCGCGCCCGGAGAGCTGCTCCTCGGCCACGAGGACCGTGCCCTCGGGCAGCTCCGGGGCCCGGGCGGCGAGGTCGGCGTTGGTGGAGCCGGTCTCCCGGACCACGTCGAGGGAGGTCCAGAGTCCGCCGGGCCGCACGAGCGCACGCCGCAGCGCGGACTCGTGGAGCGGGGGCCTGCTGAGGTCGGACCAGGGAGCGGGGCCGTTACGCCCGGGGCGGTCGGTCGGTGTCATGGGTCCCAGCCTGCCCCTGGTCGGGCACTCCTGGCCAACGCCCGCACGCGGCCGGACGGGCTCAACGGGGGCTCCCGCGAGCCTGGCCTCGGCCGGAAGCCCCGTTCGGCGGGCCCTCCCGTCTCCCCCGGAATGCCCCTCTTCACTCCGTACGCAAGCGCACACGGGTGTGGCAAACACCGCACTGACGAAGCGGAGCGGCGCCGATACGCTACGGAACAGTAGCTCAGCGGCCTTGCGCCGTTCCGGCCTCCGGCCGCCGCCCTCACGGCGCCGGACGCCGACCGTCCACCCCTCGTGACCAGGCAGGGAGCCGCATCCCGATGTCCGCGCCGGAAAACGCCACCACACCGCCCAACCCCGAGCTGCACACCACCGCGGGCAAGCTCGCGGACCTGCAGCGCCGGATCGAGGAGGCCACGCACGCCGGTTCCGCGCGTGCGGTCGAGAAGCAGCACGCCAAGGGCAAACTGACGGCGCGTGAGCGCATCGGTCTCCTTCTCGACGAGGGCTCCTTCGTGGAGCTGGACGAGTTCGCCCGGCACCGCTCCACCAACTTCGGCCTGGAGGCGAACCGCCCCTACGGGGACGGCGTCGTGACGGGTTACGGCATGGTCGACGGCCGGCCCGTGGCGGTCTTCTCGCAGGACTTCACGGTCTTCGGCGGGGCGCTCGGCGAGGTCTTCGGGCAGAAGATCATCAAGGTGATGGACTTCGCGCTGAAGAACGGCTGCCCGGTCATCGGGATCAACGACTCCGGCGGCGCGCGCATCCAGGAGGGCGTGAGCGCCCTCGGCATGTACGGCGAGATCTTCCGCCGCAACACCCACGCCTCCGGCGTGATCCCGCAGATCTCCCTGGTGGTGGGGCCGGCGGCGGGCGGCGCGGTCTACTCGCCGGCGATCACCGACTTCACGGTGATGGTCGACCAGACCTCGCACATGTTCATCACGGGCCCGGACGTCATCAAGACGGTCACCGGCGAGGACGTCGGCTTCGAGGAGCTGGGCGGCGCACGGACCCACAACGCGACGTCGGGCGTCGCGCACCACATGGCGGGCGACGAGAAGGACGCCATCGAGTACGTCAAGTCGCTGCTGTCCTACCTGCCGTCGAACAACCTCAGCGAGGCCCCGGTCTTCGCCGAGGAGGCCGATCTGGAGATCAGCGACGAGGACCGCGAACTGGACGTCATCGTCCCGGACAGCGCGAACCAGCCGTACGAGATGCTGCGGGTCATCGAGCACGTGGTGGACGACGGGGAGTTCCTGGAGACGCAGGCCCTGTTCGCGCCGAACATCGTCACCGGCTTCGGCCGGGTCGAGGGCCACCCGGTGGGCGTCGTCGCCAACCAGCCGATGCAGTTCGCCGGCTGTCTCGACATCGACGCGAGCGAGAAGGCCGCCCGCTTCGTGCGCACCTGCGACGCCTTCAACATCCCGGTCCTGACCTTCGTCGACGTGCCGGGCTTCCTGCCGGGCGTCGACCAGGAGCACACCGGCATCATCCGGCGCGGCGCCAAGCTGATCTACGCCTACGCCGAGGCGACGGTGCCGCTGATCACCGTGATCACCCGCAAGGCGTTCGGCGGGGCGTACGACGTGATGGGCTCCAAGCACCTGGGGGCCGACCTCAATCTGGCCTGGCCGACGGCGCAGATCGCCGTGATGGGCGCGCAGGGCGCGGTCAACATCCTGCACCGCCGCACCCTGGCGCAGACCCCCGCCGACGAGCTGGAGGCGGTCCGCACGCGCCTCATCCAGGAGTACGAGGAGGCGCTGCTCAACCCGTACACGGCGGCCGAGCGCGGCTACATCGACGCGGTGATCATGCCGTCGGACACCCGCAGCCACATCGTGCGCGGGCTGCGGCAGCTGCGCACCAAGCGGGAGAGCCTGCCGCCGAAGAAGCACGGCAACATCCCGCTCTGACGGATTCGGCACTGCCTGGAGGCCCGAGATGATGATCAAGGTGGTACGGGGCAACCCGACGCCGGAGGAACTGGCCGCCGCGCTCGCCGTGGTCCGGGCACGGGCCGCCTCCGCGCCCGGTTCCGACGAGGGGCCGCGCACGCCCGAGGGCTGGTCCGACCCGGCGCGCATCGCCCGGACCCGGATGCCGGCGCCCGGCCCGCGCTCGTGGGCGCGGACGTTCTGGCCGTCATAGGTTCCGCCGCCCCGCGCGGGCACGGCCCCGGGGTCCCCGGTGGCCCGGGAGGCGCTTGAGTATCCGTACTCAAGCGCCTCCGGCGTGCGGAGCGGAGGATCGGATTCATGTTGTGGTCCGATTCCGTGGAACGTGAGGAAGAGGTGGGCCGCGCGGCGCGCGAGGCACACGCGATGCTGCGCCGCGCGTGGGTGCTGCTGGCGGTGGCGGCGGTGGTCGTGATGTGTGTGCTGGGGCTGCGCTGACGAGGCCCCAGGGCGGGCGGTTAGGGTCGGAGGATGAGTAATCGTCGTGTGGTTCTGGCATCGGCCTCCCCCGCCCGTCTCGGTCTGCTGAGGCAGGCCGGGCTGGTGCCCGAGGTGATCGTCAGCGGGGTGGACGAGGACGCGCTGACCGCCGGTTCCCCCGGGGCGCTGGCGCTGGTCCTCGCCGAGGCCAAGGCGGCCGCGGTGGCGCTCAGGCCCGAGGCGACGGGCTCGGTCCTGATCGGCTGCGACTCGGTGCTGGACCTGGACGGGGTGGCGCTCGGCAAACCGGCCGATGCCGAGGACGCCACGGCCCGCTGGAAGGCCATGCGGGGGCGCAACGGCGTCCTGCGCACCGGCCATTGCGTGATCGACACCGCCAGCGGCCGCCGGGCTTCCGCCACCGCCTCCACCACGGTCCGCTTCGGCGAGCCCTCGGACGAGGAGATCGCCGCCTACGTGGCGAGCGGTGAACCGCTGCACGTGGCCGGTGCGTTCACCCTGGACGGCAGGTCGGCGCCGTTCATCGACGGCATCGACGGCGACCCAGGCAACGTGATCGGCCTCTCGCTGCCCCTGCTGCGCCGTCTCCTCACCGAACTCGACCTGGCGATCACCGACTTCTGGGAGTAGCGGACTCACTCCGCCCGCCCGGCCCAGCCGCTCCCGGACCGAGAGCCACACGCCGCTCCATCGCATCGACCACCGGACACCCTCAGTGACTCCGCCCCGCCCGGGTACGCGGCCGACCCGACGGGAGGGCGGAGAGTTCGGCCTGCCCGCGCTGGCCGGCTCCGAGCCTCCGGGCCCCTGAAGTCGACTGTTTCCACCGCACGTTGCGGGGCGAGCGGCGTCCGCGCCGCGAGGAGAGAGGGCGACGGCCACCGCCGCCGGAACGAGACTGCGCACCGAACCTCCAGAGCCGTGCATCACGCTGTCGATCACGGAGAGTAGTCATCGCATGCGTGATCGACCAGTCCCGGAGCCCTCGTTCGCTCGAATGGGGGATATGCGGACAACGGTGCGTAGAAGGCGTGTGAAGCGGACAAGACTCCCTCGCACAGGAGTTCAGGCCGCGCGACGGCGCGAGGAACCCCCGGGGGCGGGGCCGAGCGGACCGTACGCGGGGAGAAGAAGGGGGAGAGCGGCTCATGACACGGGACGCCTCATCAGGCGCCCGGCGCCGCAGACTAGGAGGCGGCGGGCTTCGGCCCCGGCTCCCCCTGGAACGGCTCCTGCTTCTGGGTCCGCTCCTCGCCCTGTTCGCCACCCGCGCCCTGCTGCGCCTTGGGCCTCTCCGGCCGGCCGCCGGGCCCGTACGCCACCAGCGTGAACACGATCAGCGCGAGCACCACCATCAGTACGGCGAAGGCTTCCCAGCCGACCAGGCCGACCGTGAGGGCGCCCAGGACGCCGTGGACGACGGCGACGACGACCAGCAGGATGCGGGCGAAGCGCGCCGGGGCGCGGTCGCGCGCGCCGACGAACAGGAGCACCAGGCCGCAGCCGGCGAGGAAGACCGCCGAGAAGATGCCGAAGCCGAGGGCCCCGCCGGACATCATCGCCGGGTCGAGCCCGTCGAGGGACATCGACTGGTTCTCCACCACGATGCCGACCGTCATCAGCAGCATGAAGACGCCGAACGCCTCCGCGAACAGCACGACTCCCGCCGCGACCGCCGCCACTCTCCGCACCATCGCGCCACCCCCTGCTCCGTCCGGCCGGGCGGCCGGAACCTCGGCCCGCGCGCCAGCCCGGTTGGGTGCGCCGACGGGGCGCCGCACACGGTTACCCGCAGTACGGCGACAGCGCGAACGCTACTTACCGGTAAACCCCCGGACAAGACTCCTGCGACACTCTGCCGGACCGCAAAGAAATCCCACGCCCTTCGTAGGGATTCCACAAAGAACCTGGAGCGCGGGACGCGTCCGGCTACAGAGACCTTGACCACACCGGGGACCTGCTGCCTCTTGAGGATTCCCCGCGTACCTTGGTGCGACAAGGGATGCAGCCACCTTCGTGAGCCTCGGATCACACTCCGTGTGGGCAAGCTCACCTCTGGGGACGGGTCGTGGAGCCGTGTGGGCAGTCCCTAAACTCAGCTTGTTTCAAGGAGGGAGCCATCGTGCGCAAGGTGCTCATCGCCAACCGAGGCGAAATCGCTGTCCGCGTTGCCAGGGCCTGCCGGGACGCGGGGATCGAGAGCGTAGCCGTCTACGCCGACCCGGACCGGGACGCGCTGCACGTCCGCGCGGCCGACGAGGCGTTCGCCCTGGGCGGTGACACGCCCGCGGCCAGCTATCTGGACATCGCCAAGGTGCTCCAGGCCGCCGCGGACTCCGGTGCGGACGCGATCCACCCGGGCTACGGGTTCCTCTCCGAGAACGCGGAGTTCGCGCAGGCGGTCCTCGACGCGGGGCTGACCTGGATCGGTCCCCCGCCGCAGGCCATCCGCGACCTCGGCGACAAGGTGGCGGCCCGTCACATCGCGCAGCGCGCCGGCGCTCCGCTGGTCGCCGGCACCCCGGACCCGGTCTCCGGTTCCGACGAGGTGGTGGCCTTCGCCGAGGAGCACGGTCTGCCCATCGCCATCAAGGCGGCGTTCGGCGGCGGCGGCCGCGGACTGAAGGTGGCCCGCACCCTCGAAGAGGTGCCGGAGCTGTACGACTCGGCCGTGCGTGAGGCCGTCGCGGCCTTCGGCCGGGGCGAGTGCTTCGTCGAGCGCTACCTGGACAAGCCGCGCCACGTCGAGACGCAGTGCCTGGCCGACCAGCACGGCAACGTCGTCGTCGTCTCCACCCGTGACTGCTCGCTCCAGCGCCGCCACCAGAAGCTGGTCGAGGAGGCGCCCGCGCCCTTCCTGAGCGAGGCTCAGGTCGAGCAGCTGTACTCGGCGTCCAAGGCCATCCTCAAGGAGGCCGGCTACGTCGGCGCGGGCACCGTCGAGTTCCTCGTCGGCAACGACGGCACGATCTCCTTCCTGGAGGTCAACACCCGTCTCCAGGTGGAGCACCCGGTCACCGAGGAGGTCGCGGGGATCGACCTGGTCCGGGAGATGTTCCGGATCGCCGACGGCGAGGAGCTGGGCTACGGGGACCCCGCGCTGCGCGGCCACTCCTTCGAGTTCCGCATCAACGGCGAGGACCCGGGCCGGAACTTCCTGCCCGCCCCCGGCACCGTCACCGTCTTCGACCCGCCGGCCGGCCCCGGTGTCCGGGTGGACGCGGGCGTGGAGTCGGGCAGCGTGATCGGTCCGGCCTGGGACTCCCTGCTGGCCAAGCTCATCGTCACCGGCGCCACCCGCGAGCAGGCGCTCCAGCGCGCCGCCCGGGCGCTGGCGGAGTTCAACGTCGAGGGCATGGCGACGGCCATCCCGTTCCATCGGGCAGTCGTCGCCGACCCGGCCTTCGCACCCGAACTCACCGGGTCCAGCGACCCGTTCACCGTCCACACCCGGTGGATCGAGACCGAGTTCGTCAACGAGATCAAGCCGTTCAACGCCCCCGCCGACGGTGACGCCGAGGACGAGTCCGGTCGCGAGACGGTCGTGGTGGAGGTCGGTGGCAAGCGCCTGGAGGTCTCCCTCCCGTCCTCGCTGGGCATGTCCCTGGCCCGTACCGGCCTCGCCGCCGGAGCCAAGCCGAAGCGCCGCGCCGCCAAGAAGTCCGGCCCGGCCGCCTCCGGCGACAGCCTCGCCTCCCCCATGCAGGGCACCATCGTCAAGATCGCGGTGGAGGAGGGCCAGGAGGTCAAGGAGGGCGACCTCGTCGTCGTCCTGGAGGCCATGAAGATGGAGCAGCCGCTGAACGCCCACCGTTCCGGCACCGTCAAGGGCCTGGCCGCCGAGGTCGGCGCCTCGATCACCTCGGGCGCCGTCATCTGCGAGATCAAGGACTGACCGGCCGGCCCGGCCGCACGGCGACAGGCCCTTCACGCGAGCACCGCGTGAAGGGCCTGTTCCCTTTTCCGGTCCGCCGGTCCGCCGGTCCGCCGGTCCACCTGTCCGCACGGACACCACCCTTCCCTCCCGCCTCTCCCGCCCGGACGGCAGGACCACCGATGTCCGCGTCGTGGAGAAAGCGTGAACTCCCTTGCACAGGGCAGATGTTGCACGTTCCGCGCACAGGGCGTGCCGTTCTCCCCGCAGTAGCGGCGACGACTGCCGGCCCGTCGCGCCCCGTACCTCCCTGACGTAAGGACGGACCAACCGTGCAGCAGAGACCGGATCGTGGGCCCCGCTGGGGGCGCCTGCTCGCCGTGAGCGTGGTGGGGGCGCTGGCCCTGTTCGGGCCGGGGTCGGCCACCGCGGGAGCCGCCGGAACGTCGGCGGGGCAGCCCGGAACGACCGAGCTGCCCTTCGCGTACCACTCCGGCCTGGAGACGGACGCGCGGCACCAGCGGCTGTACATCTCGGACCGGGTCACCGGCTCCGTGCTCGTCACCGACTTCGACGGGCAGGTGGTCCGCAAGCTCGACGGGCTGCCCGGCGCCGCCGACCTGGCCCTGTCGAAGGACGACCGCACCCTGTACGTCGCCCTCGCGGAGGGGGACGCCGTCGTCGCCCTCGACACGGCCACGTACCGGCAGAAGGCGCGGTATCCCACCGGCGAGGGGACCGGGCCCGCGCAGCTCGCGCTGACCGGCGGGAAGTTGTGGTTCAGCCACGGCGAGGACTGGGAGAGCAGCATCGGCTCGCTGGACCTCGGCGGACCGAAACCGGTCGTCCGCCTGCACCTGACGCCCGAGGGCTACTGGGGCGGGCCCCCGCGGCTGACCGCCTCCCCCGCCGCCCCGGGCAAGCTCGTCGCGGGCGAGCAGTACATGAGCAACGCGGGCGTCACCGTGTACGACGTCAGCTCCGGGACGCCGAAGCCGCTGGTCGCCGAGGACAATCCGGGTGACCTCGGCTCGCTGGTCGGGCTGACCCTGACCCCGGACGGCAAGAGCCTGCTGGCCACGGGCGGTTACCCGTACCACCACCTCTCGCTGGCCCTCGGCTCCCTGGAGGTCGACCACGTCTACCCGACGGTGGCGTACCCCAACGCGTCGGCGGTCTCGGCGCGGGGCGCGGTGGCGGCGGGCGTGAACAACAGCTGGGGTGAGGACGTCTACCTGTTCCGGCAGGGCGAGTCCGAGCCCTACCGCGTGGTCGACCTCGACCCGGGTACCGGTTCGTACCTGCGTCCCAACGGACTGGCCTGGTCGCCGGACGGCACCCGCCTGTTCGCCGTCACCGGCACCGACGGCCCGCACCTCTCCCTGCGCGTGGTGACCGCGGCCGACCCGCGCTGACCGAACGCCGGGCCCGGCCCCTCACCGGCGCGACCGGCGCCGAGGGGCTGGGCCTTTCCGCGGTCGGGCCCCGTGCCGGCGCCGCCCGGGCCCGCAGCGCCCCGTCCCCCTTCCGCCCCATGGCATCCTGAAGGAGCAGCGAGGGGCGGCCGAGCCCCACCCCGGGAGGGAAACCCATGCCGACCGAAACGGACCAGCGCCCCCTGCGCGCCGACGCGCGGCGTAACCGTGAGCGCCTGCTCGTCGAGGCCCGGCGCGCCTTCGCGGCGCACGGCACGGACACCTCGCTGGAGGAGATCGCGCGCCGGGCGGGCGTCGGGATCGGCACCCTCTACCGTCACTTCCCGCACCGCGAGGCCCTGCTCAGCGCGGTCTTCGCCGATGCCGTGGGAGAGCTGCTGGAGCGGGCACGGGAGTTGCTGGAGGCGGAGCACCCGTGTGCGGCGCTGGTGGAGTGGCTCCGTTCGCTGATCACTCATGCGAGTGAGTACCAGGGGCTGTCCGGGGCGCTCATGTCGGCCTCCAGCGGGGCCGGTTCGGAGCTGTCGCGGTGCAGCGACCCGATGCGGGACGCCGGTGCGGCGCTGCTGGGCCGCGCGCAGGAGGCGGGGGTGGTGCGCGCCGACATCTCCATCGGCGACCTGCTCCAGCTGACCAACGCCATCGCGCTGGCCGCCGAGGCCACCCCGGACGAGCCGGAGCTGGCCGACCGCCTGCTCTCCCTCACCCTGCGCGGCATCCGCCCGGACTGACCGGCCCCGGCCGGCCCGGGGCCGCGCGGCGGCTCACCTCCGCCGCAGGTCCGCCATCCTTCCGCGCTCCCCCAGCTGCTGCTCCCCGAGGGGGCCGGGCCCCGCGCTCCCGCGCAGCTGCGGCCCGCCCGGGGGCGGCGCTCCGTGGACGGTGCGGCGCTGGCCGGGCAGCGGGGCCTCACGGCGTACCCCGCCGCCGCTCCGGGAGCCGCCGGGGGCGGCGGGAGGGGGCGGCGCCTCGGCGGGCGGCTGGTGGGAGCCGGCCAGGGAGATCTGCACCCCCTGGTCGGCGAGGGCCTGGAGTTCGCCGGCGGCGCGCTCCTCGTGGGCCGGCGGCTCGTCGGTGACCAGGCGGGTGATGAGGTCGGTGGGGACCGTCTGGAACATGGTGTCGCTGCCGAGCTTGGTGTGGTCGGCGAGGACGACGACTTCGGCGGCGGCCTGGACGAGGGCCCGGTCGACGCTGGCGGAGAGCATGTTCGAGGTGGACAGGCCGCGTTCGGCGGTCAGCCCGGTGCCGGAGAGGAAGGCGCGGGAGACCCGCAGCCCCTGGAGGGACTGTTCGGCCCCGCTGCCGACCAGGGCGTAGTTGGAGCCGCGCAGGGTGCCGCCGGTCATGACGACCTCCACCCGGTTGGCGTGGGCGAGGGCCTGGGCGACCAGCAGGGAGTTGGTGACGACGGTCAGCCCGGGGACCCGGGCAAGGCGGCGGGCCAGCTCCTGGGTGGTCGTACCGGCGCCGACGACCACGGCTTCCCCCTCGCCGACCAGTCCGGCGGCGAGGTCGGCGATGGCAGTCTTCTCCGCCGAGGCGAGGTGGGATTTCTGCGGGAACCCGGATTCGCGGGTGAAACCTCCCGGGAGTACGGCGCCGCCGTGGCGGCGGTCGAGGAGTCCTTCCGCCTCCAGCGCCCGCACGTCCCGCCGTACGGTCACTTCGGAGGTCTGGACGACGCGGGCGAGCTCCCGGAGCGACACGGCTCCGTTGGCGCGCACCATTTCGAGGATCAATTGGCGACGTTCTGCAGCGAACACGGAACTGACAGTAATGCCAACGACCGTCTGCTTTCAGCACTTTGCGCCGGATAACAGAAATTGTTCGCACCGGGTCCGCCGGGGTGGTATATGCGACTGGCGCACCCCGGAAGCACCTGCGGAGCCGTCTCCGGGCAGCCGGGAACCCCGTGCTCCCTGAGCAGAAACGCTCCCGCACACCCCACTTCTGACCTGCGCGGGCACCCCGGAAACACCGGGACCCCGGCGGCCGGGTGCGGCTGCCGGGGTCCGGGGTGCGAGGGCGTCAGGAGTCGGAGGCCAGCTTCCGGGTGTGGAGCTGGCGGGCCACCTCGGCGATCGAACCCGAGAGCGAGGGGTAGACCGTGAAGGTGTTGGCGATCTGCTCGACGGTCAGGTTGTTGTCGACCGCGATCGAGATCGGGTGGATCAGTTCCGAGGCGCGCGGCGCCACCACGACTCCGCCGACCACGATCCCGGTGCCCGGACGGCAGAAGAGCTTCACGAAGCCGTCCCGGATGCCCTGCATCTTGGCGCGCGGGTTGCGCAGCAGCGGCAGCTTGACGACGCGGGCGTCTATCACGCCCTTGTCGACGTCGGCCTGGCTGTAGCCGACGGTGGCGATCTCGGGGTCGGTGAAGATGTTGCCGGAGACCGTCTTCAGGTCGAGCGGCGCGACCGCGTCGCCGAGGAAGTGGTACATCGCGATCCGGCCCTGCATGGCGGCGACCGAGGCGAGGGCGAAGACACCGGTCACGTCACCGGCCGCGTAGACGCCGGGGGCCGAGGTGCGGGAGACCTTGTCGGTCCAGATGTGGCCGGACTCCTTGAGGCGGACGCCCGCCTCCTCCAGGCCCATCCCCTGGCTGTTGGGGACGGCGCCGACCGCCATCAGGCAGTGGCTGCCGGAGATGACCCGGCCGTCGGCGAGGGTGACCTCGACGCGGTCGCCGACCCGCTTGGCGGACTGGGCGCGGGAGCGGGCCATGACGTTCATGCCGCGGCGGCGGAAGACGTCCTCCAGGACGGCGGCGGCGTCCGGGTCCTCGCCGGGGAGCACCCGGTCGCGGCTGGAGACCAGCGTGACCCGGGAACCGAGTGCCTGGTACGCCCCGGCGAACTCGGCGCCGGTGACGCCGGAGCCGACCACGATCAGCTCCTCGGGGAGCTCGTCGAGGTCGTAGACCTGGGTCCAGTTGAGGATGCGCTCGCCGTCGGGCTGGGCGTCGGGCAGCTCGCGCGGGTGGCCGCCGGTCGCCAGCAGCACCGCGTCGGCGGTCAGCCGCTCCTCGGTGCCGTCGGCGGCGGTCACCACGACGGTGCGCGAGCCGTCGGTCTGCTGCTGGCCCTCCAGCCGGCCCCGGCCGCGCAGCACACGCGCGCCGGCCCGGGTGACCGAGGCGGTGATGTCGTGGGACTGGGCGAGCGCGAGGCGCTTCACCCGTCGGTTGACCTTGCCGAGGTCGACACCGACCACCCGGGCGGGTGAGTCGATGTGCGGGGTGTCGTCGGCGACGATGATGCCCAGCTCCTCGTAGGAGGAGTCGAAGGTCGTCATCACCTCGGCCGTGGCGATGAGGGTCTTGGACGGGACGCAGTCGGTCAGCACCGACGCCCCGCCCAGGCCGTCGCAGTCGACGACGGTCACCTCCGCGCCGAGCTGTGCGGCCACCAGCGCCGCCTCGTAGCCGCCAGGTCCGCCACCGATGATCACGATCCGAGTCACGTACTCCATTGTCCCGCACGCCTCGGGGAGCGACGCCCCGGGGCCCTCCGTCCGGGGTGCGGAGGGCGTCGCGCCGCTCCGAGCTGTGGTTCCGTAACCCCCGGACACCCGCCGCTCCTGCCGTACCCTCGGAACCATGTCGCTCTTCGCCGCCTACGCCGGCACCCTCGACGCGCGGCTCATGTCCCGCCGCGCCCCGCACTCCCCGCTGCGCGCCACCGGCTGGCTCAACGGGTGGCGGCTCACCTTCGGGGGCGAGCACCTGGGCTGGGAAGGGGCGCTCGCCACCATCGTGGAGGCGCCGCGCTCGCAGGTCTTCGTGGCGCTGTACGACATCGCGCCGATGGACGAGGACGCGATGGACCGGTGGGAGGGCGTGGGCCTGGACATCTACCGCCGGATGCGGGTCCGGGTGGACACCCTGGACGCCACCGAGCCGGCCTGGGTCTACGTCCTCAACGGCTACGAGGGCGGCCTGCCCTCCGCCCGCTACCTCGGCGAGATCGCGGACGCCGCCGAGTCGGCCGGCGCCCCGCACGACTACGTGATGGAACTGCGCAAACGACCCTGCTGACCGGCGACGGGCCCCTGACTGGTCCGTACCTGAATCACCCCCGCCGTCTACGCGCGTAGGCAGCGAGCGGCTACGCTCTCCCCCGTGAACGCATCTGCCATCCCCGGACATCTGCCCAGCGACCCGTACACCGCCGCGAACGACGCGGCCGCCACGCTGCGCGCGCTGACCGGTGCCGAGACCCACGACGTCGCCCTGGTGATGGGCTCGGGCTGGCTGCCCGCGGCCGACCAGCTGGGCCCGGCGGACCACGAGTTCCCCGTCACCGAGCTGCCGGGCTTCCCGCCGCCGGCCGTCGAGGGCCACGCCGGCACGGTCCGCTCCCAGCTCATCGAGGGCCGCCGCGCCCTGGTCTTCCTCGGCCGCACCCACTTCTACGAGGGCCGGGGCGTCGCCGCGGTCGTGCACGGGGTGCGGACGGCGGTCGCCGCCGGCTGCAAGACCATCGTGCTGACCAACGGCTGCGGCGGCCTGCGCGAGGGCATGGCCCCCGGCCAGCCGGTCCTCATCAGCGACCACCTGAACCTCACCGCCTCCTCCCCGGTCGTCGGCGCCAACTTCATCGACCTGACCGACCTGTACTCGCCGCGGCTGCGCGCCCTGTGCAAGGAGATCGACCCGAGCCTGGAGGAGGGCGTCTACGCCCAGTTCACCGGGCCGCACTACGAGACGCCGGCCGAGATCCGGATGGCCCGCACCCTCGGCGCCGACCTGGTCGGCATGTCGACCGCGCTGGAGGCCATCGCCGCCCGTGAGGCCGGGGCCGAGGTGCTGGGCATCTCCCTGGTCACCAACCTCGCCGCCGGCATGACCGGCCAGCCGCTGAGCCACGAGGAGGTGCTCCAGGCCGGCCGCGACTCCGCCACCCGGATGGGAGCGCTCCTGCGCCAGGTCCTCGGCCGCGTCTGATTCCGGCAGGCTCCGGCCCGCCCGTCCGCCGTCCCGCCCGCAGAGAGGCACCGCATGTCCGCCCCCTCCGACGACCTGAACCGGCGGGCCGCCGCCTGGCTCGCCGAGGACCCCGATCCCGAGACCCGCGCGGAGCTGGCCGCCCTGATCAAGGCCGCCGAGTCCGATCCGGCGCCGCTGGCCGAGCGGTTCGCGGGGACGCTGACCTTCGGTACGGCGGGGCTCCGCGGGGAGCTGGGCGCGGGCCCGACCCGGATGAACCGGGCCGTGGTGATCCGGGCCGCCGCCGGACTCGCCGCCTACCTGCGGGACACCGGGCAGGCCGGGGCCGGGCCGGTCGTCATCGGCTACGACGCGCGGCACAACTCCGCGCGGTTCGCCCGCGACACCGCCGAGGTGATGGCGGGCGCGGGGCTCACCGCCCTCCTCCTGCCCCGCCCGCTGCCCACCCCGGTCCTCGCCTTCGCCGTCCGGCACCTGGGCGCGGTCGCGGGCGTCGAGGTGACGGCCAGCCACAACCCCCCGAGGGACAACGGCTACAAGGTCTACCTCGGCGACGGCAGCCAGATCGTGGAGCCCGCCGACCGCGAGATCGCGGCCCGGATCGCGGCGATCGGCGCGCTGGACTCCGTACCGCGTACCGAGGGCGGCGGCACGGTGCTCGACGAGGCGGTGGTCGAGGCGTACCTGGACCGGGCCGCCGGTGTTCTCGCCCCCGGTTCCGCCCGGACGGCGACCACCGTCCACACCGCGCTGCACGGCGTGGGCGCGGCCCCGCTGGCGGCCGCCTTCGCGCGGGCCGGGTTCCCGGCGCCGGTGCCGGTGGCCGAGCAGGCCGAGCCGGACCCGGACTTCCCCACCGTGGCCTTCCCCAACCCGGAGGAGCCCGGCGCCATGGACCTGGCGCTCGCCACGGCCCGCCGCGTCTCCCCCGACCTGGTCCTCGCCAACGACCCGGACGCCGACCGGCTCGCCGCCGCCGTCCCGGACGAGGCGGCCGAGGGCGGCTGGCGGATGCTGCGCGGCGACGAGACGGGCGCGCTGCTCGCCGCCCATCTGGTCCGCCGGGGACTGCCCAGGGGCGGCGTGCTCGCCACCTCGATCGTCTCCTCCTCGCTGCTGTCGCGGATCGCGGAGGCGGCCGGCGCCGGGTACGCGGAGACGCTGACCGGCTTCAAGTGGATCTCCCGCGCCGAGGGCCTGGCCTACGGCTACGAGGAGGCGCTCGGCTACTGCGTCGACCCGGAGGGCGTCCGCGACAAGGACGGCATCACGGCGGCGCTGCTCCTGACCGAGCTGGCCTCGGAGCTGAAGGAGGACGGGCGGACCCTGCTGGACCTGCTGGACGAACTGGCGGTCCGCCACGGCGTCCACGCCACCTCGCAGCTCTCTGTCCGGGTGGAGGACCTGTCCCTCATCGCCGACGCCATGGAGCGGCTGCGCTCGGCCCCGCCGGAGCGTCTCGGCGGCCTGCCGGTGGTCCGGACCGAGGACCTGAGCGCGGGCGCGGGCGGGCTGCCGCCCACCGACGGCCTGCGGTACACGCTGGACGGCGCCCGCGTCGTGGTCCGCCCGAGCGGCACCGAGCCCAAGCTCAAGTGCTACCTGGAGGCGGTCGTCCCGGTCGGCGGCCCCGAGGGGCTGCCCGAGGCACGGGCCGCCGCCGCCCGCACCCTGGCCGCCGTCGAGACGGACCTCGCCGAGGCCGCCGGGCTCTGACCGCCCGCACCGTACGAACGACTCCGCCGCCCGTCCCCGAGGGGAGGGCGGCGGAGCTGTACGCGCGGACGGGCGGCCCTGAGGCCGGGGTTCAGCCGGTCGCGACCAGCACCACCAGCGCGATGGCGCCCACGGCGGTCGGCGCGATGATCTCGTACGCCCAGCGCACCACGGCCGGCCCCTGCGCGCTCGGCGCGGCGGCGCGGCGCTCGGCGATCTCCCGCAGGTCCTCGACGGCCTGGTCGGAGTCGCTGCGGCTCGGCTGGGAGACGGTGGTCGGGGTGGCCCCGTGCGGGTCGGCCACGGCGTTGCGCATCTGGGCGCGGGCGGCCTTCTTGCGGGCGCGGAGCGAGACCGGGAGCGCCCAGAGCTGGTAGGTGCGGCCGTCGCTGCGGACCTCGTTGGTGAAGCCGGAGCGCAGTTCGGCCACGGCGGCCCAGGGCAGCGTGACGGTGCGGAAGGGGTTGCGGACGGTGAGGCGGTCCTCGTCGGAGACGACGGCGGGGCGCAGCGTGTAGGCGACGACCAGCGGGACCAGCAGCACCAGCGCCGCCAGGGCCAGCCACGGGGTGCGCCCGTCGCCGCGCCAGATCGCGTCGACGCCGAACCAGGCGCCGAGTGCCAGCAGCAGGGCGCCGGTCACCAGGGAGGCGGTGGACCGGTAGGTTCTCGGCTCCGGTGCGGAGGACTGCGGGGTGCTCATGAGTGCGATTCTGCCCCACGGCCCACCCTGGCCCGCCGTACGGCCACCCGCGCGCGCCCTGTCCGCCCACCCGCGCACGCCTCGCGGCGTCCGCGCCCCCACTCTCCCGCCCCTGCGGCTGTACACCGTCCTACGCGCGTAGATATGCTCACCGGCGTGAGTATGTCCAGGAAGGAACTCAAGAGTGAGTTCGGCGACGTGACCGCCACGGAGACCGGCCTCCGCCGGTTCCTGCACGGGCTGCCCGGCGTCGACCCGGTAGGACTGGAGGCCCGCGCCGCCGCGCTCGGGACCAGGTCCATCAAGACCACGGCCAAGGCGTACGCCTTGGACCTGGCGATCTCCATGATCGACCTGACCACGCTGGAGGGGTCGGACACGGCCGGGAAGGTGCGGGCGCTCGGCGCCAAGGCCGTCCTGCCCGATCCGTCCGACCGCTCGACGCCGCAGACCGCCGCCGTCTGCGTCTACCCCGACATGGTGGCCACCGCCAAGGCCGCCGTCGCCGGTTCGCCGGTGAAGGTCGCCTCGGTGGCGACCGGCTTCCCGGCCGGGCGGGTCACGCTCGACGTGAAGCTGGCCGACACCCGCGAGGCGGTCGCGGCCGGCGCCGACGAGATCGACATGGTGATCGACCGGGGCGCGTTCCTCGCGGGGAACTACGGCAAGGTCCACGAGGAGATCACCGCCGTCAAGGAGGCCGCGGGCGACGCCCGGCTGAAGGTCATCTTCGAGACCGGCGAACTCTCCACGTACGACAACATCCGCCGCGCCTCGTGGCTGGCGATGCTGGCCGGCGCCGACTTCATCAAGACCTCGACCGGCAAGGTCGGCGTCAACGCCACCCCCGCCAACACCTTGCTGATGCTCCAGGCCGTCCGCGACTTCCGCGACCGGACCGGCGTCCAGATCGGGGTGAAGCCCGCGGGCGGCATCCGTACGGCCAAGGACGCCGTGAAGTTCCTGGTGCTGGTGAACGAGACGGCGGGCCCGGACTGGCTGGACAGCCACTGGTTCCGCTTCGGCGCCTCCAGCCTCCTCGGCGACCTGCTGATGCAGCGCCAGAAGCTCCGTACCGGCCGGTACTCCGGCCCCGACTACGTCACGGTGGACTGAGATGGCCGAGATGAGCGAGACGACATCCGGCGGCACCGCGAAGGACGCCTTCGGCGGCCCCTTCCTCTACGCACCCGCGCCCGAGTCCCGCGCGGTGGTGGACCTCGCCCCCTCCTACGGGCTCTTCATCGACGGCGAGTTCACCGAGGCGGCCGACGGGCAGGTCTTCAAGACCCTCTCCCCCTCGACCGAGGAAGTCCTCTCCGAGGTGGCCCGCGCGGGCGCCGAGGACGTGGACCGCGCGGTGAAGGCGGCCCGCCGGGCCTTCGGCCCCTGGTCGGCGCTGCCCGGCGCCGAGCGCGCCAAGTACCTCTTCCGGATCGCCCGGATCATCCAGGAGCGCAGCCGCGAACTGGCCGTCCTGGAGACCCTGGACAACGGCAAGCCGATCAAGGAGACCCGCGACAGCGACCTCCCGCTGGTCGCCGCGCACTTCTTCTACTACGCGGGCTGGGCCGACAAGCTGGCCCACGCCGGCTTCGGGCCCGACCCGCGCCCGCTCGGCGTGGCCGCGCAGGTCATCCCGTGGAACTTCCCGCTCCTCATGCTGGCGTGGAAGATCGCCCCGGCGCTGGCGGCCGGCAACACCGTCGTGCTGAAGCCGGCCGAGACGACGCCGCTCTCGGCGCTCTTCTTCGCCGACATCTGCCGCAGCGCGGGCCTGCCCAAGGGCGTCGTCAACATCCTCCCCGGCTACGGCGACGCGGGCGCGGCCCTGACCGCCCACCCGGACGTCGACAAGGTCGCCTTCACCGGCTCGACCGCCGTCGGCAAGGAGATCGCCCGCACGGTCGCGGGCACCCGCAAGAAGCTCACCCTGGAACTGGGCGGCAAGGGCGCCAACATCGTCTTCGACGACGCCCCGCTGGACCAGGCCGTCGAGGGCATCGTCAGCGGCATCTTCTTCAACCAGGGCCAGGTCTGCTGCGCCGGCTCGCGCCTGCTGGTCCAGGAGTCGGTGGCCGAGGAGGTGGTGGACGCCCTCAAGCGACGGCTGACCACGCTGCGCCTCGGCGACCCGCTGGACAAGAACACCGACATCGGCGCGATCAACTCCGCCGAGCAGCTGGCCCGGATCACCGCGCTGACCGACGCGGGCGAGGCCGAGGGCGCCGAGCGCTGGAGCGCCCCCTGCGAGCTGCCGTCCACCGGCCACTGGTTCGCGCCGACCGTCTTCACCCAGGTCACCCAGGCCCACCGGATCGCCCGCGAGGAGATCTTCGGCCCGGTCCTGTCGGTGCTGACCTTCCGCACCCCGGCCGAGGCGGTCGCCAAGGCCAACAACACGCCGTACGGCCTCTCCGCCGGCATCTGGTCGGAGAAGGGCTCGCGCATCCTCGCGGTCGCCGAGAAGCTGCGCGCGGGCGTGGTGTGGGCCAACTCGTTCAACAAGTTCGACCCCACGTCGCCCTTCGGCGGCTACAAGGAGTCGGGCCACGGCCGCGAGGGCGGCCGGCACGGTCTGGAGGCGTACCTCGATGTCCGATAAGCCGGAGCCGCCGGTGCGGCTCTCCGTGTTCAAGACCTACAAGCTGTACGTCGGGGGGAAGTTCCCCCGCAGCGAGAGCGGCCGGGTGTACGAGGTGACCGACTCCAAGGACCGCCCGCTCGCAGGCGCCCCCCAGGGTTCCCGCAAGGACGCCCGGGACGCGGTGGTCGCCGCCCGCAAGGCGTTCGGCGGCTGGTCGGGCGCGACCGCGTACAACCGGGGCCAGGTCCTGTACCGGGTCGCTGAGATGCTGGAGGGCCGCGCGGACCAGTTCACCCGCGAGGTCGCCGAGGCCGAGGGGCTCTCCCGCGCCAAGGCCGCCGCCCAGGTGTCGGCCGCCGTCGACCGCTGGGTCTGGTACGCCGGGTGGACCGACAAGATCGCCCAGGTCGCGGGCGGCGCCAACCCGGTCGCCGGCCCCTTCTTCAACCTCTCCTCGCCCGAGCCGACCGGCGTCGTCGCCGTCCTCGCCCCGCAGCGCTCCTCGCTGCTCGGCCTGGTCTCGGTGCTCGCCCCCGTGCTCGCCACCGGCTGCACCGCCGTGGCGGTTGCCTCCGAGGACCGGCCGCTGCCCGCGCTGACCCTCGGCGAGGTCCTGGCCACCTCGGACGTCCCCGGCGGCGCGGTCAACATCCTCAGCGGCCGCACCGCCGAGCTGGCGGCCCCGCTCGCCGCCCACCAGGACGTCAACGCGATCGACCTGACCGGCGCCCCGGCCGAACTCGCCGTGGAACTGGAGCGGGCCGCCGCCGACAACCTCAAGCGCGTCCTGCGCCCGGCCGACGCCGAGGGCAACGGCGAGGACTTCACCGCCGACCCGGGCATCCGCCGCCTGACCCCGTTCCTGGAGACCAAGACGGTCTGGCACCCCACGGGTTCGCTGGGCGTCTCCGGCTCGGCGTACTGACGCACGACGCACGGACGCACCACGGGTACGACGCGGGTGGGGCGGGGTCGCGCAGACCCCGCCCCACCCGCGTACGTACGTACTTCTCGCGCGTACTCCTCGCGGCTCAGCCCGGCAGCAGCCCCGCGACCTGGCCGACCACCGGCAGGTCGGTGAGCGAGCCGCCGTTCGCGAGCGACCCGGTGACCGCCTCGGTGGAGACCGGCTGGAAGTCGGCGACCTGGGTGCCGACGGTGTTGTCCAGCGGGTCGGTCCCGGTGCCCGCCAGCGGGTTGATCTGGAGGTTCTTGACCGGGCCGAGGCTGTGCGTGGTCGCCGAGTCGAGCGAGCCGGTGGCGATGCCGACGGCGCCGGTGACGGCGGACAGGGTCTCGCCGGTCGCGGCGCCCGGCTGCTCCTCGGCGGCCTGGGCGGTGGCCGCCCCGGCGGTCAGCGCGGCGCCCAGCGCGCCGAGGGTGAGGCCGGCGCGGAGCAGCGCGCGCGGGGCGGTCGGTCGGGAGGGTGCTGCGTGTCGTGCCATGGTGCGCCACCTGAGGGGAAGTTGCGGACATGCGTGAGCATACGGACACCCAGCGTAGTTGAGGCGTGACGTGCGTTCCAAAGCCCGCCCCGGAAGGTGAACCCTTCGGGTGGATGCCGCACACTGTTCTCCCGTGAGCAGCCTCAGTCCGATACCGACCCGCGTGGTCCTGCTGACCGGTCCCTCCGGTTCCGGCAAGACCTCGCTCGCCGCCCACTCCGGCCTGCCGGTGCTGGCACTCGACGACTTCTACAAGGAGACCGGCGACCCCACGCTGCCGCTGCTCCCCGCCACGGGCGAGACCGACTGGGACTCCCCGCTCTCCTGGGACTCCGACGCGGCCCTCGACGCCATCGAGTCCCTCTGCCGCCGGGGCCGCGCACGCGTCCCGGTCTACGACATCGGGGCGAGCGCCCGCGTCGGCGCGTCCACCCTGGACATCGACCGCACCCCGCTCTTCATCGCGGAGGGCATCTTCGCCGCCGACCTGGTGGAACGCTGCCGCGAACGGGGCCTGCTCGCCGACGCCCTCTGCCTGCGCGGCCACCCCACCACCACCTTCCGCCGCCGCCTCGCCCGCGACCTCCGCGAGGCCCGCAAACCCCTCCCGGTCCTCCTCCGCCGAGGCTGGCGCCTCCTCCGCGCCGAACGCGCCATCATCGCCCGCCAGTCGGCCCTCGGCGCCCACCCCTGCACCCGCGAGGAGGCCCTCTGCCGCTTGGCCGCGGCAGCGGCGGGGCGCCGTGTGACGGCACGGGGGACGGGGGACCGCCCGGTCGCGGGGTCGGAGGCGGCTCGTTAGGCCGGGTTTAGGGCGCGGCGGGCGGTGTGGATGACGCGATGCGCTTCGGTCCCGTGAACGGCTGACGCGTGCAAGGTGCGCCAGACCCTCCTGTAGAGGGTGACGTTGTCGGCGTCGTCCAGCCACATCTCGGCGTGCCAGTCCTCGGCGACCACCAGACGGTCGTCGAGGACCCAGAACCCGTTGGCGGGCACGATCCTGACCGAGGCGCTGAACGGGATGACCCCCAGCTCCACCGTCTCCATGCCGATCATCCCGGCAAGACGGTCGAGCTGCGCGGCCAGCACGTCACGCGGGCAGATCAGCGACCGCAGCGCCGCTTCCCACACCAGGACGTACAGCTTCCGTCCGGGCCGGTACAGCCACTCCTGCCGCCGCACCCGCGAGAGCACAGCCGCTTCGACGTCGCTGGCCCCGCCCAGCAACTCCGCGTACCGCTGGATGACGTGGCGGGCGTATTCGGGGGTCTGGAGGAGGCCGGGGATCACGGACTCCTCCCAGATCCACATCTCGGAAACCCGGCCGATCTCGGCGCTCAGCCCCTCGTGCATCGGTTGGAAACCGTTGGCGAGCGCGCGACGCCACGACCTGATGTGCGATTCGAACCCCGCCAGCCGGGCGGCCAGCTCGGCGTACGCCTCTGGCTGCCCGGTGGCGTACGCCCACGCTCGCAGATCCTCGGGAGTGGCCGTCTGCCTGCCGTGCTCCAGCTTGCTGACCTTGGAGCCCGCCCACCCGAGTCGCTGGGCGAGCTGCTGACCGGTGAGCCGACCACCAGGGCACGTGAAACGGAGTTCGCGCAGCCGCACTCCGAGGGCCACCCTGGCTTGCTGGTAGTCGGTGCTCACCGGTCACACGTCATTCCGTCGAGGCGAACTGGTTGAACGGAACGGCGTGGTGCCTCGCCGCGTCACGGACGATGGCGTACCGCACGACCTCGGCCGGTTCGGTGATCAGCTCGATGTTCACGATGTTGTCGGCGTCGTCGAAGTGGAGCAGCGCGACCAGGCGCGAGTCGAAGATCCAGAAATCTTCGGCAGGCAGATCAGCGGCGTCCTCGCGCCACAGGTACCGGATGTCCTCGCCGACCGCCGCGTTGTACCTGGAGTAGTCGAGCAGGAACCGCTGCCCCGTCGTCATCGGCTTGTCGGCGATACGCACCCGCCCGACCGTCTTGCCCGCCTCGGTCTGGGCCTTGATGTTGACGAACCAGGGCTCGTTCAGGTCGCAGGGCGCGGAGCCGGTGGCCAGGAACTCCTGGTAGTCCGGGTCCTCGCGATCCGAGGCGTAACCTCGCCGCGTCTCCAGCCGCCAGGCGGTGTGCCGGAAGGTCTCGAAGAGGCGGCGGAACCCCTCCCGGTCCACGAGCTCGGGCACCCGCTCCCTCTCCTTCGGTCCCCAGTTCACCAACAGTTCGCGCGGTACGGCCACGGCCGCCGAACCGGAGAGAAAACACCAGCACATGTCTGCTCTGTCGAGCAAACACAAGAAAACAACACCTCGCGCATCAACACCCCAGCCCTACCGTCCCGTCCATGACGACCACGAATCACCAGGCCATCGCCCCGTCCACAGCGGTCGAGTCGCTCCGGACCGCGCTCGCCGACGCCGGCATCGTCCTCCCCTCCCTCGCCGTGGACACCGCCTCCCCGCACCTCGGCCTCGTGGAACTGGGCCGAGTCCGCGCCGACGTGGCCGCCCAGCCGACGGAAGCCCTGCGGAACGGCGGCCGTTCGTGAGCGAGGACGCGGGAACGAGGTCGACCAGACTGGCCGCCCCCGTCGCCCCGGGCGACCGGATCGGCTACGAGGGCGTGTGGCGCACGGTCAAGGCGACGGCGACCGACATCGGGGCGATGGGCGGCCTGTTCGTGAGGGTCACGTGGGAGGAGGGCGGGACCGAGCGGTTCCGGGCCGGGGACGAGTTGTTGACGGAACGGGTCAAGGCTTGAGACGCGTACAGGCGTCTGAAAGGAAGCCCTGCCTCAGCACGCCGAGTCACCCTGCCCGAGCTGCTTCGACTGTTCCGGCAGGAGCCGCTGGACCATGGCCTCGGGAGCCGCATCCATGTCCAGTGCCTTCATCGCGGCGGCCGAGTTGAGGTCGTCCTTCTGCCTGGCGTCCTCGACCCGGTCGATGAAGGTCGTGGCGACTTCGAGCTTGTGATCGATGTCGATCTTCTACTCGTTGTCCTCGGCGGCCTTGGTCAGATTGGCCGTGGTCCGCTTCGAGTGCAGCGCCAGCGCCCCGCCCCCGACGGTGATCAGGGCCCCGGTGAGGCTCGTCGCGTACGGCAGGTAGCTGAGGTCAGGGTTGCCGGCGTGCACCACTCCGCCTGCTTCAGCGTGTGGTGCAGGAAGTGGAAGTGGAACTTCTGCTGCTGCGCCAGCCTGTCGACGGGGGGATGGTGATCGCACCGGTGCCGGAGTGGGCGATGAAAACGTTGTCGGCTTCACCGGCCGACTGCACCACCTGCTGCTCGGAGCCCTTCCGGCGCTCGTCATATATGCGCTGCATGGTCTCTCGGGCCAAGTCGAACGGGTCGCGCGCAGAATCTGACTCCTGTCCGGCCCGTCCTTTCTCCGCCGAAGTACCCCCGCCGCCAGCCGCTGCTGCCATGTCTGAACGCCCCGCTCACGCCTGCCGCTCCAGCCTCAACTGCCGTCAGGGTGACGGCAATCAGTAGCACGTCGGACCTTGCAGCCCATTGGCACACACACCCCTGATAAACCGAAAGGGCGCCCTCGAAAGGACGCCCTCTCCCCCTCAAACGAAAGACGAGCGCGGAACCGGACAGACCCCCCGGCCCTCCGGTCCCGCGCCCTTCCGGTGATCCCCCCGGACCCCCGTGTTCCCCCGTGGTCCGCCAAGGCCCCCCGGCCCTGGCGTCCCCCGTTTTCCCCCTGTTCCCCCGTTCCCCCCTGGTCAGGGCCCGCGCCTGATCCCCCGATCGTGAGCGGTCCCGGTTCCCCCTCGGGCTGCCCCACGTCCCCCGTGGGCTGCCCGCCTTTCCCCCGTCCGGCCCCGCTGTGCGGGGCCTGATCCTTCAGGCGACGAGTTCGCCGAAGGACTCCTCCTGGTCACGGCCGAAGCTGAGGACTTCGTCGTCGCGCAGCCGGCGCAGGGAGCGCCAGATGCTGGACTTGACCGTGCCGACACTGATGTCGAGTATGTCCGCGATCTCCGGGTCCGTACGGCCCTCGTAGTAGCGGAGGACCAGCATGGTGCGCTGGAGTTCGGGGAGCCGGGCGAGTGCCTGCCACAGGACGGCGCGGAGTTCGGTGCCGCGCATGGCGTCCGTGTCGCCGGCCGTCTCGGGCAGCTCCTCGGTCGGGTACTCGTTGAGCTTGCGGCGCCGCCAGGCGCTGATGTGCAGGTTGGTCATGGTGCGGCGGAGGTAGCCGCCGACGGCCGCCTTGTCGCTGATCCGGTGCCAGGCGCGGTAGGTGGAGAAGAGGGCGCTCTGGAGCAGGTCCTCGGCCTCGTACCGGTCGCCGGTCAGGTGGTAGGCGGTCGCGTACAGGGAGGCGCGGCGCTCGCGGACGTAGGCGGTGAACGCCGCTTCGGCGTCGTCCCGCTCGGTCTGCTCGGGCCGGTCCCCCGTCTCCCCGTACGCGTCCCGGTTCCGGGGGTCCCCCGTGGCCCCCCGGCCCGTCTGGAGTGCGTCGAACACGGTGACGCGGGGCTGGCGCTCCGCATACACGACGTGCTGACGCCCGGCGCCGCGAGCGCACCCCCGCCCGCTCACGGCACCGGACTTCTCGGTGGACCGCAGCGCCACGTCGTGCAGACGCGTGACAACCGCACCAGAGTTCTTGCTGTGCGGTGCGTTCATCGCGTGCCCTCCTCGTCGTGGAGCCTGGGTTTTCCCGTCTGCCCAGAAGCCTGCCGAAGCGACATCATGGCGGTGTCCGCCGACTGTCACAGCCCTGTCACAGGGCCCGTCGGGGTGTGGATGAAGTAAGGGAACCCTCCACCTGTCGAACTCGGCGGCGGCATGGGACAGAATGGCGGGCGTGCCTTCCCTGTTGCTGATCGAGGACGACGACGCCATCCGTACCGCTCTGGAGCTGTCGCTGACGCGCCAGGGGCATCGGGTGGCGACCGCTGCCACCGGCGAGGAGGGTCTGACGCTCCTGCGCGAGCAGCGGCCGGACCTGATCGTGCTGGACGTGATGCTGCCGGGCATCGACGGCTTCGAGGTGTGCCGGCGCATCCGCCGCACGGACCAGTTGCCGATCATCCTGCTGACCGCGCGCAGCGACGACATCGACGTGGTGGTGGGGCTGGAGTCCGGCGCCGACGACTACGTGGTCAAGCCGGTCCAGGGCCGGGTGCTGGACGCGCGTATCCGTGCCGTGCTGCGGCGGGGCGAGCGGGAGTCGAACGACGCGGCGGTCTTCGGGTCGCTGGTGATCGACCGGGCCGCGATGACGGTCACCAAGAACGGCGAGGATCTGCAACTGACCCCGACCGAGCTGCGGTTGCTCCTGGAGCTGTCCCGCAGGCCGGGGCAGGCGCTCTCCCGGCAGCAGTTGCTGCGGCTGGTCTGGGAGCACGACTACCTCGGTGACTCGCGGCTGGTCGACGCCTGTGTGCAGCGGCTGCGCGCCAAGGTGGAGGACGTGCCGTCCTCCCCGACGCTGATCCGTACCGTGCGCGGGGTGGGCTACCGGCTGGACGCGCCTCAGTGAGACCGGCACACACGGCCGCCTCCCGGGGCGGCGAGACCCGCGCGCCCGAGGAACCGGGCGGTACGGGCGACGAGGGCGTGATCGACGAGACGGGCGAGGACCGGGGTGCGCGCGGGCGGCTGCTGGCCGGGCTGCGGTTCACCAGTCTGCGGCTGCGGCTCGTGCTGGTCTTCGGGCTGGTCGCGCTGACCGCCGCCGTCTCCGCGTCGGGGATCGCGTACTGGCTGAACCGGGAGGCGGTGCTGACCCGGACACAGGACGCCGCGCTGAGCGACTTCCACCAGGAGTTGCAGAGTCACGCGGCCGCGCTGCCGCCCCACCCCTCGCAGGCCGAACTGCGGGACGCGGCCACCGGGATGGCGGACTCCAGTCAGCATTACGCGGTGGTCCTGCTGGACGAGAACGAGGACGGGCACCGGGTCGCGGGCAACTCCGACCTCGACACCTTCACCGTGGCCGACGTGCCGCGCGCACTGCGCGACGCGGTCGGCGAGGAGCAGGAGGGGGCCTCGGGCGACCCGGCGGCGTACCACCTGTTCTGGCAGCGGACGGTGGAGGACGGGACGCCGTACCTGATCGGCGGGGCGCGGGTGGCCGGGGGCGGACCGACCGGCTATCTGAAGAAGTCGCTCCAGGCGGAGGCGGACGACCTCAACTCGCTGGCCTGGTCGCTGGGGATCGCCACGACGCTGGCGCTGATCGGCGCCGCGCTGCTGGCCCACGCGGCGGCGACCACCGTGCTGAAGCCGGTGCACCGGCTCGGCATCGCGGCCCGGCGGCTCGGCGAGGGCAAGCTCCACACCAGGCTGCGGGTCTCGGGCACCGACGAACTGGCCGAGCTGTCGCGGACCTTCAACCGGACGGCGGCAGCCTTGGAGAAGCAGGTCGACGCGATGAGCGACCGGGAGGAGGCGAGCCGCAGGTTCGTCGCCGACATGTCGCACGAGCTGCGGACCCCGCTGACCGCGATCACCGCCGTCACCGAGGTGCTGGAGGAGGAGCTGGACGCGGAGACCGGCAGCGTCGACCCGATGATCGAACCGGCGGTCCGGCTGGTCATCGGCGAGACCCGGCGGCTCAACACGCTGGTGGAGAACCTGATGGAGGTGACCCGCTTCGACGCGGGCACCGCCCGGCTGGTCCTGGACACCGTGGACATCGCCGACCAGATCACCGCCTGCATCGACGCGCGGGCCTGGCTGGACGCGGTCGAGCTGGACGCCGAGCGGGGCATCATGGCCCACGTCGACCCGCGCCGCCTCGACGTGATCCTCGCCAACCTCATCGGCAACGCGCTCAAGCACGGCGGCTCCCCGGTCCGCGTCTCGGTCCGCGTCGAGCCGCCACAGGACGGCGAGGAGGCCGGGGACCGGCTGGTGATCCGGGTACGGGACCACGGCCCCGGCATCCCGGAGGAGGTGCTGCCGCACGTCTTCGACCGGTTCTACAAGGCGAGCGCCTCCCGGCCGCGTTCGGACGGCAGCGGACTCGGCCTCTCCATCGCGGTGGAGAACGCGCACATCCACGGCGGCGACATCAGCGCCGCCAACTCCCCCGAGGGCGGAGCGGTCTTCACGCTGCGGCTGCCGATGGACGGCGGCGCGGTGGAGGCCGAGGGCGACGAGGACACCGGCGACGACGGCGGGGCCCACCCCGCGACACCGGGCGGGGAAGGCGGCGACCGGCGGTGACGGGCAGGAAGACGGTACGGGCGGCCTGGCCGCTCCTGGCGGCGGTGGCGGCGACCGTGCTGAGCGGCTGCGGCATCCGGGCGACGGAGGTGCCGACCGACTTCGGCCCGGCCCCCTCGCGGGCCGCCTGCCAGGTGGCGGGCGGCCAGGTCGTCGAGCCGGAGGCCGGGGAGTTCACCGCGCCGGTCGCGCTGATGTGCGGCGGCCGGCTGGTCGACGTCGACCGGGTGCTGCCGGTGCGCGAGCGGCACGCCGGCGACCCGGTCCGCATGGCGCGGGCTCTGCTGGAGGAGCTGGGCCGCGCCCCGGCCGACGACGAGGAGCGGGCCGGTTTCTCCACGGACGTCCGCAAGGGGCTGACCGTGACGGGCCCCGGCGAGGGCGACCCGCAGGAGGCGCTGCGCCTGGGCACCCTCCCGGAGAACCTTTCCGTATTCGCACTCGCACAGGTCGTCTGCACCTTCTCGGGGAGCCCGGCGGCCGCCTCCGACGGCTCCGTCGTCCTCGGCGGACCGGACGACGCGCCGTTGCGCCGTTACTCCTGCACCGACGAGGTACGCACCCGGCCCGGCACCGCGCCGACGCCGGCCCAGACCGTCGCGCCCTGACCCGGGGCCGACCGTCCGGCCGGTACGGACACGGTGCGCTACGACGCCCGGCCACTTCCCCGCGATCGGCGGGAACCGCCGGAGCCGCCCCCCGCGTCCTTGACTGCGTGCAGCGTCAAGGCTGGGGCGGCGAGAGCGCCCCGATCGGCTTCCGTGCGGCTGGGGGTCTCCTCCTCGTCGCCCATCTCCTTCTCGTCGGATGGGTCACGCTGCGTCCCCTGGACGTTCCCTGGGTGAGCGCGACCAATCTGCATCCGCTGGCCGGCATCCGCGCCGACCTCGCCCGCGGCCCCGCCGAGGCGGCCACCCGGATCGGCTCCGGTCTGGCCCTCCTCGCGCCGCTCGGCATCCTCCTGCCGCTGGCCGACGGGCGGCTCCACGTCTCCCCGCTCGGTTCGCTCCTGCGTACGGTTTCGGCGGCCGCCCTCATCTCGCTGGCGATCGAACTCCTCCAGACGGGCGTGCCCGGCCGGGTGGTGGATGTCGACTCGGTGCTGCTCAACACGGCAGGTGTGGCCGTGCTCCATCTCGCCGTGGTCCCCGCCGCGCGGGCCCGGCTGCGCCGGGAGCCCGGCCGGCCGCGCCGTCCGGCACCCGGGGCACGGGGCGGCGGGGCGCGGCCGGGGCCGACACGGCGGGCGGGGCAGGGCTCCCCCGAGGTGCTGCGCCGCTGGGAGGAGGGACGCGCTCAGGGTGCGACCCCGACGATTTCCAGGGTGGGCATCGCCCCGTAGAGCGAGGCTTGGACGCATTCGTCCTGCGTACCGTGGAAGAAGAGCGGGAGGTCCGGCCGGGGAGGCCGGAGCCCGCGCGGGGCCCGACCGGGTTCCGTCCCGACGTACGCGAAGGAGTTCTCATGGCCTCCAGCCTGGTCCGGCCCACCCACGGACGGATGATCGGCGGCGTGTGCGCGGCGCTCGCCCAGCGCTTCGGCACCTCCGCCGGCACCATGCGCGTGATCTTCGTCGTCTCCTGCCTGCTGCCGGGCCCGCAGTTCCTGCTCTACCTGGCTCTGTGGTTCCTGCTGCCGAGCGAGAAGAGCGCCGCCCGGCAGTCCTGGTGACGCCGCACCGCGGGTGCGCCCCGCCCGCCCCCGGACAGCACCGACGGCCGGGTCTCCCTTCTGCGGGAGACCCGGCCGTCGGCGTGCGGTGCGCGGGAGGCGGCTGGGCTCAGCGGCGGAGCAGGGCGTCGGTGGGCAGGCCCTCGACGCCGAGGTCGTCGACGTTGGGCAGCTCGGCGAGGAGGGCGCGCGGGTCGCTCGCCTTGTCGACGAGGGCGTCGGCGCCCATGCCCACGGCCCGCACCCCGCTGCCGACCGCCTCGGGGGCGCCGGCGGGCAGCGTCGACTGGGCGACCTCGCCGAGCGGCAGGGTCTGGTCGACGGTCGTCAGGGCGTCGGAGGGCTTGGGCAGACCGGTGTCGGCCGAGGCCACGCCGCCGCCGGCGGCCGCGAAGGCGGCGCCGAGCGCGACGGCTCCGAGGGACCTCGCCGCGAACTGCGACGACTTCGAGGGCTTGGCGTGCTTCGCCTGCTTCTTCATGGGACACGTCCTTGTGGGGGGGGCGGGTGACTGCCACCGCTCCGGCGGCCGTGGCGACCGTAGCCACGCCGCCGGGCGGCCCACAAACACCGGCCGCAGCCGTGTCCGCACCCGGAATTGACGGTTCAGCCGTTGCCCGGGGAAACCGTTCTCAGTCGCCGGTTCCGACGGAACCGCTGGTCGGGACGGTCTCCCGGAAGAGCCAGGCCGAGCGGAGTGCGGCGTAACCGGGCTTGATCACCTCGTTGATCATCGCGAGGCGTTCATCGAAAGGAATGAACGCGGACTTCATCGCATTGACGGTGAACCACTGCATGTCGTCGAGCGTGTAGCCGAATGCCTCGACCAGGTGCGCGAACTCCGCGCTCATCGAGGTGCCGCTCATGAGGCGGTTGTCGGTGTTGACCGTGGCGCGGAAGCCGAGGCTGCGGAGCAGGCCGATGGGGTGCTCCGTGTAGGAGGGGGCGGCGCCGGTCTGGAGGTTGGAGGTCGGGCAGAGCTCCAGCGGGACGCGCTTGTCGCGGACGTAGGAGGCGAGGCGGCCGAGCTTGACCGAGCCGTCGCCGGCCACCTCGATGTCGTCGATGATCCGCACGCCGTGGCCGAGCCGGTCGGCGCCGCACCACTGGAGCGCCTGCCAGATCGAGGGCAGGCCGAATGCCTCACCGGCGTGGATGGTGAAGTGGTTGTTCTCCCGCTTCAGGTACTCGAAGGCGTCGAGGTGGCGGGTGGGCGGGAAGCCGGCCTCGGCGCCCGCGATGTCGAAGCCGACGACGCCCGAGTCCCGGTAACGGTTGGCCAGTTCGGCGATCTCCAGCGAACGGGCGGCGTGCCGCATGGCGGTCAGCAGGGCGCCGACGCGGATGCGGTGACCGGCCGCCAGCGCCCGGCGCTCGCCCTCGCGGAACCCTTCGTTGACCGCCTCGACGACCTCTTCGAGGGAGAGGTCGCCGTCGAGGTGCTGCTCGGGGGCGTACCGGATCTCGGCATAGACGACGCCGTCGGCCGCGAGGTCCTCGGCGGCCTCGGCGGCGACCCGGAAGAGGGCCTCGCGGGTCTGCATGACGCCGACGGTGTGCGAGAACGTCTCCAGGTACCGCTCCAGCGAGCCGGAGTCCGCGGCCTCCCTGAACCAGGCGCCGAGCTTGACCGGGTCGCTCTCGGGGAGCGCCGAGTACCCCTGTTCGGCGGCGAGTTCGGCGATCGTGCCGGGGCGCAGGCCGCCGTCGAGGTGGTCGTGGAGGAGCACCTTCGGGGCGCGGCGGATCTGGTCGGCGTCCGGGGAGGGGGCCATCTGGCCCGCGATCTGGCTCGTCATTGCGGCACTGTACCTCCTACGCGCGTAGACCGTCAGGGCCGTGCGGGTACGGCCCTGGATCGCAGTGCGCCGATATGCAACGGTGACCCGCCGTACAGGTGGCGTACGCCCGCGCTTCTGAGACTGTTCTGTCGTGACCCAGCACACGACGCCGGTACGGGACCCCCGGCTCGGACGCATCATCGCCGCCACCCCGGCCGCCGTCGCCGGGGTGGTGCTGCTGCTCCCCTCCGGCCTGCCCGACTCCGACCGCAGACCCCCGCCCCTGGCCGACCGCCGCACCCGGGCCCTCGCGCGCCGCCTCGCCGCCGAGGGCAGCACCCACGGCATCGCCGCCCATGTGGTGCGCTACCGCTGCCGGGGCTGGAACGGCGACCGCGCCGACCTCGCCCAGGACGCCGCCTGGGCCGCCGACGAGGCCGTCCGCCGCTACGGCGACGTCCCCGTCTGCCTCGCCGGACGCGGCATGGGAGGACGGGCGGCCCTGCGCACCGCCGGACACCACGCGGTCACCTCGGTACTCGCCGTCGCCCCCTGGCTCCCCGAGGAGTCCACCGACGCCGAGCCGGAGCCGGTACGCCAGCTCGCCGGACGCCAGGTGATGATCGTGCACGGCACCAACGACGAGCGCTGCGATCCGGAACTCTCCTTCCGCCTCGCCGAACGCGCCAAGAAGTCCAACCGCGACATCTGCCGCTTCGAGGTCCACTCGGACGGCCACGCCCTGGCGCAGCACCGCACCGAAGTCCTCTCCCTCGCCACCGACTTCGTCCTCGGCGCCCTCCTCGGCACCGACTTCGCCCGCCCGGTCACCGACGCCTTCGCGGCCCCGCCGCCGCTGGGGCTCAGGATGCCGCTGGCCTCGGGGTTCGGGCGGTCGCTGCGGCACTGACGCGGTGATCATCCCTTCGGGTGCCATTTGCGCGATACCGGGAGTTTCGCCCACGGGCGCTCCTTAAGATCACGGGCACCGAAGCAACATCACTCCATAAAGATCGGACATCTCGTGAGATGGTCCACCCCTGTCGCGACCCTTGCCGTCTCCGGTGCCATGACCCTGGTGTGCGCAGCTCCCACCTCGGCCGTCTCCGACAACGCGACCGCGAAGTTGCCGGGGACCAGAGCCGTGGTCACCGCCAATGCCTGGCACTGCAACGTCTATGCGGACAAATGCTCCTTCAAGACCTCGACGAAGGTCCGCAAAGGAAAGAACCCGTTCAAGGTGAGCAAGGTGTCGAACGTCGCCACCGTCAAGGCGAACGGCTGGCAGGCGACCCTGTCACTCGCCCCCAGCGGAACCAGGGTCAGCGAGAACACCCGCAGCATCAGCTGGACCAACACGAACACCTGGATCTCCGACATCAGCGGTGTCGCGGACCCTGGGGGCTCCATCAACACCAGCATCACGACCTGCTCCGACGGGGGAGCGTTCAAGTCCGGTACGAAGGTCTTCGCGTCAGCGTGCGCCAACGGCTGAGCGGCGTACCCGTTGCCATGAGGTCACCTGCGCAACGGTCTGCGAACACGTCATGAAGAGACCGGAAAGCACCCGGAAGCGTTTCCTCCTCTCCCTCTGCGGGCTGCTCGGCGCCGGCGTATTCTCCGCGGTGGCCTTCCTCGAACTGGGCAAGAGTCCGGTGGAACGGCCCGGCCGACCGGGGTCTGAGCTGGTCGAGCAGTTGGCGGCCCTACGGGGAGCCAACGACCTGGCCCGGAGCACCACCCAGGTGGTGGGCGACGATCCAAGCCTGTACCCGACGGCATACCAGCGTCTGGAAGTCGGCCTCGGCGTCGGCCGAGGCGATCGCGTTAAGCCTGTTCCCCCGGCCGCTCTGGACGAACTGGCGGGCTTGGCGAGACGCGATGTCCTCGACACTCCTGCCTGGCGGGCCTACTACGTCTGCTTGGCCTTGTCCGACAACCCCGCCTCGGTGGTGAGAACTTCCCGGCGGGCAACGGACGTCCTGACGCGTGCCGGTATCAGGGAAGCCGCACAGGAGGAGGCGAGCAGCTACGTACGGAAGCCGTCGGCGCAGGATGACCACCTGACGTCCCTCGCCACCCGTGCAGCCTTCGTTCAGACCCTCACGTGCTTGGGTCAGCGAGAAACCGTCCCCGCCACGGCCTGGAAGCAGCTTTCCTCCGACGCCGCTCAGGCGCGAGAGCCCGCTCCCGTGCTACAGGCCCGTGACGCCCTCACCTCAGCGGGGCGTTCTTCTCCGACCCTCCGTGTGCTAGACCGCGTGGGAGAACTGGAGGAAGCGGATTGTGCTCGCCTGGAGCCCGTCGCTCGCGCCGCGCTCTCCATCCTGTCTGCGCGTTTGCCACCGGAGAGCCGTGCCTGCCTTCGGCAGTCCCTGCGCGATGAAGACCCCCAGACACGTTGGCTCTCACGCCGCGCACTTCTGGCTGCGAACCCTGACGCGACGCTTCCGTCCCCCACAGCAGATCTGCGACCGGACGGTCTGGGGGCAAAGGCTCCCAGGCAGCTCGGCACCCTCACCGCCACCTACGACATCGCTCGGGCCTTGACCGCGAGCGGGCAATGGGAGGCCGCACCGGAGTGGTTGAAGAACGGCCTTCGGGACCAGGGAGGCCGGGAAGAGCTCGACGGGGCCGACCAAGTGCTGCTCGCCCTCAGCTGTCACCGGTTGCATCTGGATTGCGGGCCCCAGGCGGACAAGGGAGTTCGCCGAGTGGGCCGAATGAGCGCCCCTGTCCAGCCGGCTCCCCTCCAACACCGCGCATGGCACCGGCTACTGACCGCCCGCGCCGAGTTCGAGTTGGGGTGCCCGGACCGCACCGACGACGCGACAGCGAGTGGGCCGGAGTCGCCAGCTCTCAAACCCGAGTCCATCCAGCTCGCAGCTGCTCTTGGTGAAGCGGGCTGCCGACAAGCCGCTGCCCATCTGGTCTCGGGAGTCAACCTGGTCGGTTTGGTACGCGCGAAGTTGTCAGAAGGGGACCTGTTGGCCGCCGGAGACGCGCTCCAGGCTGCTCTGGCCACCAACAAGCCTATTCCGCAAGCCCTTCATCAAGAGCTCCCCTCGCTGCTGGCCCGGTACCGGAACAAGGAGCACCCGGCTCTCTTCTCGGAACGGCCGGGTGGCCCCGCCTCGGCCCGGGCTACTCGAGCCGCCTACTACCTCTTGGCCTGAGTCTGGCCATATCGCCGGCGCCTCCTGCTGAAAGACCACCATGCGCGCACACACCTCACCCGTACTCGTAGCCGACAACCTCTGCTTCGCCTATCCCGGCGAACGGGGAGGCATCCGCTCCGCGTCGCTCGCCTTGTCGGCGTCGGTCACAGCCTCGGTCCGGGGGCCGTCAGGCTCGGGCAAGAGCACGTTGCTGGCGTTGTTGGGGCTGATCCTCACGCCCGCCTCAGGAACACTCTCCCTCGCCGGTACGGACACAGGACGACTCAGCCGGCGAGAACGGGACCGCCTTCGCCGGCAGAGGATCGGCGTAGTCCTTCAGGATGTGGGCCTCCTGCCGTACCTCAATGCCTGGGAGAACGTGGCAACCGCTTTCGGCCCCCGTCTGGGAGCCCACCGGAAGGAGGCCCGGGGGCTCGTGGAACGCCTCGGCATGGGAGAACTCGCCGACGCTCCGGTTACGACGTTGTCAGGGGGTGAGCGGCGGCGTATCGCCGTGGCCCGGGCAGCCGTGAAGCAACCAGCCGTGATCCTGGCGGACGAACCGACCGCGGGCCTCGATCCTGCCGCCGCCAAGCTCGTACTGGACGCCTTGGGGGCGCAGGCAGCGCGGGGGGCAGCTGTCTTGCTCGTCACGCACGATCCAGCCGTAGCGGAGTGCTGTGCGGAGCAGTACGTGGTCGAGCGAGGGTCTTTGACCCGTCAGGCAACCGATGACCAGAGCGTCGCGCCTGCCCCCCGGCCGGAGCAGATGGCTTCCGAGGAGGCGCAGCGGTGAAGAGTTGGGCTCTGCTGAGCTGGCGGCGGGACGCCCGGTCTCTCCGCGGTGCTCTGGTGGCTATGACGGTGCCCGTATTTCTCCTCGTCGTGGCCTCCGGAGTTGCGGCGGGAGCCGCGCGAGCCATCGACACCCAAGTGCTGGGCGCTGGTGGACTGACCCGCATCGAGCTGACTTCCTTCGAGGGAGAGGACTCCGTCCGCCCTCTCACCACCACCGCCCTGCGCGAGGCCGCTGCCCTGCCGGGTGTCGAGGACGTGGTGGCGGACTACCCGGCGACGCTGTACGCCGAGCGCGAGGGGACGTATGACCTCGGGAGCCACACGTTGCCCGCCGGGGGCGAGCTGCCGGTGGTGGCGGGGCGGCTGCCCGAGGTGCTGGGGGCGCGGCAGGTCGTGCTTCCCGCCGAGGCGCAGGGGACGGACTTCCGTGCGGTGCTGGGGCGGACGGTGCCGTTCGGGTACACCCGGGCGACCGGTGCGGGGACCGGGACCTCCGAGGTGATGCGGCTGGAGGTGGTGGCTCTGTACGACCCGGCATGGCAGGTGGACGGCGTCGGGGGCGCCTACCTCGCCGAGGGGACGGCCGCCGGGCTGGCCGCTGCCAGGGCGGGGAAGCCTGTCGGGGTCTTCCGTGCGCAGGACGGTGCGGCCGGTGCGGTAGTCGCTGTCGGCCACCAGAGGCAGGTGGCCCAGGTGACCCAAGCCTTGCAGGAGGCGGGCTTCGCCGCCTCGCCGGTGGCCGACCGAGTGCGACAGCTGCCAGGCCTGTTCGGCGTGGCCGACCTCGGGATGCGTGCGGGGGTCGCGGTGCTCGGCCTGTCGGCCTTCGTCCTGGGCTGGGTGCGGGCCCGGGACAGCGCGCGGGCCCGGCTGGAGAGCTTCGCCGTCCTGCGGGTACTGGGCAGCGGTCGCGACGACTTGCGGCGGCTGCTGCTCGGGGAGGCTGCGCTGACCGGCTTGGCCGCCGGGAGCATCGGTCTCGTACTCGGCTCAGCGCTCTCGCTGGCGCTGGCGGGCCCGCTGAGCGGTGTGCTCGGCCTGCCGATCGGCCACACCGACGCTCTGCCTGGCCTGGGGTGGGCGCTGGCGGCGCTGGTGCTGCCGGTGGTCGGGCTGGGTGCGGGGGCCTGGGCTGGTGGGCGTACGGCTTTGCGGGAGGATCCGTACGTGGCGGTCCGGGCCGCGGGATAGGACGTACCGCCCGCCCGTCACCCCGGCAGCAGATGCCCCCGCCGGGACAGCAGGAACCGCTTGAACGCCGCGACCGGGGGCGTGTCCGGGTGGCCGGACATCCAGGCCACCCCGATCTCGCGGACCGCGCGGGGGGCGGTGACGGTGAGTTCGACGACGCCGGGGCGGGGGACGGCCGGGGGTGGGAGGAGGGCGACGCCGAGGCCGGCGGCGACCAGGCCGCGCAGGGTCTCGGCCTCCTCGCCCTCGAAGGCGACGCGGGGGCGGAAGCCGGCCTCGGCGCAGAGGGCGTCGGTGATGCGGCGCAGGCCGTAGCCGGGTTCGAGGGTGACGAAGGCTTCGTCGGCCGCCTCGGCGAGGCGGATGCGGCGGCGGGTGGCGAGGCGGTGGTCGTCGGGGACGACGAGGCGCAGCCGCTGTTCGTCGAGGCGGCGGGCGACCAGGTCGGGGGCGTCCGGGACGGGTGAGGTGAGGCAGAGGTCGAGGCGGCCGGCGCGCAGGGCCTCGATCATCCACTCGCCGTAGTTCTGGACCAGGGTGAAGCGGACGTGCGGGTGGTCGGCGCGGAAGGCGCGGATCAGGGCGGGGACGGTCTCCGAGCCCATGGTGTGCAGGAAGCCGAAGGCGACCTTGCCGGAGGTGAGGTCGGCGTCGGCGCGGACCGTCTCGGCGGCCTTCTCGACCTCGCCGAGGGCGCGTTCGACGGAAGCCGAGAAGGCGCGGCCCGCCGGGGTGAGGGTGAGGGTGCGGCCGTGCCGGGCGAAGAGGTCGACGCCGAGTTCTCCCTCCAGCCGGGCCAGCGAGCGGGAGAGGGTCGACTGCGGCATGCCGAGTTCCTCGGCGGCGCGGGTGACGTGCTCGGTGCGGGCGACGGCGGCGAAGTGGGCGAGGCGGGGGGTGAGCAGGGCGGGCCAGGAGCCCGGTTCGAGGGCGGTGGCCGGGGTGCTCCCGGTGGCGCCCGGGCCTGTGGCGGCGGTCACCGGAATGTCTTGCGCGTTACTGTTCTGCGACAGCCGCCGCTGTGAGCTGTGCTGATGCGTCATGGGATCGATTGTCTCCGATCCATGCATTGGACGGATGAATCCATGCGTCCTACCTTCGACTCATGCCTCCCGCCAGTACCGGGGCGTCCGTGACTCTCGTGGACGCCCGTGTTCCGTCTGTCTCCCCGACCTCCCAGAACTCCTCTCCTCCTCAGGCGACCGCCCCGGCCCCCGCCGACACGCGGATGGTGCCCGGCGGCCCCGGCTACCGCCGGATGAGCCTCGCCCTCTTCGCCGCGGGCCTCGCCACCTTCGCCCTCCTCTACTCCACCCAGGCGCTGCTGCCGCTGATCTCCGCCGACCTCGGCGCGACCGCGAGCGCGGCCAGCTGGACGGTCTCGGCGGCCACCGGCGGACTCGCCCTGTGTGTGCTGCCGCTGAGCGCCCTCTCCGAGCGGTTCGGGCGGGCCCGGCTGATGACGGTCTCGCTCTCGGTCGCCCTGGTGGTGGCGGTGCTGGTGCCCTTCGCCCCGAACCTCGGTGCCCTGGTGGCGCTCCGCGCGGTGCAGGGTGCGGCGCTGGCGGGCGTGCCCGCCTCGGCGATGGCGTACCTCGGTGAGGAGGTGCGGCCGCGGGCGCTGGTCGGCGCGATCGGCATGTTCGTGGCGGGCAACAGCATCGGCGGGATGAGCGGCCGGATCGTCACCGGCTGGGTCGCGCAGGAGTGGGGGTGGCGTCCGGCCCTCGCCGTGATCGGCCTGGTCTCGGTCGCCTGCGGTTTCCTCTTCCGCGCGCTGCTGCCGGCGCCGCGCCACTTCACCCCGGCGACGCTGCACCCCCGTTCGGTGGCGGCCACCGTCGCCGGGCACCTGCGCAACCCGCTGCTGCTGCGCCTGTACGCGATCGGCGGGATGTTCATGACGGTCTTCGGCGCCGTCTACACGGTGATCGGCTACCGCCTGAGCGCCGAGCCCTTCTCGCTGCCGCAGGGCGTCGTCGGCTCGATCTTCGTCGTCTACCTGGTCGGTACGGTCGCCTCGGCGCGGGCCGGGCGGCTGGTGGCGCGGCTCGGGCGGCGCGGCACGCTCTACCTGTCGGCGGGGACCACCGCGGCCGGACTCGTGGTCTCGCTGGCCGACTCGCTGGTGCTGATCGTGGCCGGCCTGGTCCTGATCACCGCCGGGTTCTTCGCCGGGCACGCGGTCGCCTCCTCCTCGGTCTCGGCCACCGCGACCCGGGGCCGCGCGCAGGCGTCCGCCCTGTACCAGTCGGCGTACTACATCGGCTCCAGCCTCGGTGGCGTCCTCGGCGCCACGGCCTTCCACGCGGCCGGCTGGACCGGCACCGCGCTGATCGGCGCGCTGGCCGTGCTGGCGGTGGCGGGGCTGACGCTGATGGGGACGTACGCGGCTCGCGCCGAGCGGCACCGGCAGGTGCCGGCCGGCTGCTGAACCGGCTCGCGCCACTCCCCTACTGCCCCGACTGCCCTGTGAACAGGGCCGGTTGGGGCAGTTTCGTACTCCGGGCGCGATTGTCGGCGCCCTGCGGTAGCTTCCGGGTACGGGAGCTTTTCCGGGCGACGACGGGTGAGTGGGGCTGATGGCACAGGTGCCGGTGACGACGCAGGCGACGGGGACGGACGGGGGTGCGGGGGCAGCGGGCGAGCTGGACGTCCTGCTGGAGAGCCATCGCACGGAGCTGACCGGTTACTGCTACCGCGTGCTCGGCTCCGCCTTCGAGGCGGAGGACGCGGTGCAGGACACCTTCGTCCGCGCCTGGCGGGCGTACGACCGGTTCGAGGGGCGCTCCTCGCTCCGCTCCTGGCTGTACCGCATCGCCACCAACGTCTGCATGGACTCGCTCAACGCGGGCAACCGCCGCGCCCGCCCGGTCGACCTGACCCTGGCGACGCCGCTGGCCCAGGCGGCGCTGAGTCCCCGTCCCGACAACACCTGGCTGGAGCCGGTGCCCGACGCCCGCGTACTGCCCTCGCACTCCGACCCGGCCCAGACGGCGGTGGCGCGCGAGTCGGTGCGGCTCGCCTTCATGGCCGCCCTCCAGCACCTGCCGCCCAAGCAGCGCGCCGTGCTGATCCTCCGCGAGGTGCTGGCCTGGAAGGCCGCCGAGGTCGCCGAGTTGCTGGAGACCACCACCGCCTCGGTCAACAGCGCCCTCCAGCGGGCCCGCGCGACCCTCGCCGAGCACGCGGGCGCCGAGGAGGCGGCCGACACCGCCGACCCGCTCGACGCCGAGCAGCAGAAGCTCCTGGAGCGGTACGTGGCGGCCTTCGAGGGGTACGACATGACGGCGCTCACCGCCCTCCTCCACGAGGACGCGGTGATGACGATGCCGCCGTTCGACCTGTGGCTGGCCGGCACCGCCGACATCACCGGCTTCATGACCACCATCGGCGCCGCCTGCGCCGGCTCCCGTCTGATCCCGACGGTGGCCAACGGCGCCCCCGCCTTCGCCCACTACAAGCCCCGCGAGGACGGCGAACCCGGCTTCGTGCCCTGGGCGGTGCAGGTCCTGGACCTCTCCGGGGGCCGGATCACGGGGCTGCACTGCTTCCTGGACACCCCGAAGTGGTTCCCGCTCTTCGGCCTGGCCCCGGCGCTGGACGCCGAGGGGCGGCCGGTCGGCGGGGACGAGGCCCCCGACCTGCCCTCGCCGGTCGAGCGGGCCCGGAAGATCATCGAGGCGGAGCGGGCCGCGGGGGCCTGACGGCACCGAGGGTTCGCCGCACGCCCCGGTCAGCGGGGTCCGTACGAGTCCGGGTAGCGGCTCGCGGGCTCGGCGGCCGGGGCGGCGGGAGCAGCAGGGGCGGGGGCGGGCTGCGGCCAGAAGTCGTCCTCCGCCAGGGTCCGCCGGGCCGCCACGGGGGCAGGCGCGGGTGCCGTGTGCCGGCCCCGCGGGCGGCGGCCACCACGCGGCTCGCGCGCGCCGTCCCAGGTGTCCTCGCCCGAGATCAGCAGCGGGTCGAACATCACGATGACGCCCGCGACCAGCAGCAGGACCAGTGGGCCGAAGAGCATCGGGAGCAGCACGGTGGTCATGGACCCGCCCTGCACCATGCGGCTGGCGTGGCCGTCGAGGTGGACGGTCATCGCGGACATGCCGGTGTAGTGCATGCCGGTGACGGCGACGCCCATGATGGCGCTGGCGCCGAGGCTCGGCAGGAAACCGCGGACCGTCATGGCCGCCCAGAGCGCGGCGGTCGCGGCGACGACGGCGATCAGCACGGAGAGCACGACGAGGACCGGGTCGTAGGCGAACTCCCCGCGCAGGCTCATGCTGTACATGCCGATGTAGTGCATCGCCGCGACGCCCAGCCCGGTGACGAGGCCGGCGGTGGCGAGGGCGGCCGGACGGGTGCCCCGGTAGCCCACGATGAAGACGCCGATGCCGACGACGACGATGGCCACGCCGAGGCTGACCAGGGTGAGCGGTACGTCGTAGCTGATGGCGGACTCGGCGACGGAGAAGCCCATCATGCCGACGAAGTGCATGGTCCAGACGCCGCAGCCGATGGCGGCGGCCCCCAGTGCCAGCCATCCGGCCTTGAAGGTCTGTCCGCCGTGCAGCGAGCGGACCGTGCAGCGCAGTCCGAGGGCGCCGCCGAGTGCCGCCATCAGGAAGGCCGCGACCGGGGTGACCAGGCCGTAGCTGAACCCGTCAACCGTTCCTTGCATGAGGTGTCGTTCTTTCGTTGGTCAGGGTGCGAAAGGGGCTCGACAACGGTAAGCGGACACCTGACCGGGAAATGACCGAAAACCTATCGATTTCATTACCCTGGGCGGGACTTATCCTGCCGAAGGGGGTTAATCCGGCGGGACGGGTGGCGAAAAACCTTCGTCGCCGAGGAGGGCTTCGGCCAGCCCCGTCAGCTCCAGCAGGGCGCGCAGTTGCGGGGTCGGGTGGCGCAGGCGCAGGTGGCAGCCGGTGCGGCGGGCGGTGAGGTGGAGGCGGGCCAGGGTGTCGACCGCGGTGAGCCCAGGGGCGTGGAGGGCGGAGACGTCGCAGACGATCTCGGTGGCCCCGGTGGCCGCGAGGCGGGTCAGTTCGGCGCAGAGGCGGGGCCCGTCCGAGGGGGGGACGGGACTGGCCAGCCTCAGCACGGCGGGGTCGGTGACGTCGGCATCCACACCCGGGCAGACGGCCGGGCCGCCCGAAAGTCATCGGTGCGGCCCGGCCGTGAGGGTGTGGAGGGGTCAGGCGATGCGGTCCAGGACGATCGGCGGGGTGTCGACGGTGGTGCCCGGGGCGGCGATGTCCCAGGCGGAGCCGAGGGCGTCGAGGGCGCCCGCGAACCGCTCGTCGGTGTCGGTGTGCAGGGTCAGCAGGGGCGCGCCCTCGGTGACGGTGTCGCCCGGCTTGGCGTGCAGCTCGATGCCGGCGGCGGCCTGCACCGGGTCCTCCTTGCGGGCGCGGCCCGCGCCGAGCCGCCAGGCGGCCACGCCGATGTCGTAGGCGTCGAGGCGGGAGAGGACGCCGCTGGCGGGGGCGGTGACGGTGTGGGTGTGGCGGGCGGCGGGGAGCGGGGCGTCCGGGTCGCCGCCCTGGGCGGAGATCATGCGGCGCCAGACGTCCATGGCGGAGCCGTCGGCGAGCTTCTTCGCCGGGTCGGCGTCGTGGATGCCGGCCGCCTCCAGCATGTCGCGGGCGAGGGCGAGGGTCAGTTCGACCACGTCGGCGGGGCCGCCGCCGGCCAGCACCTCGACCGATTCGCGGACCTCCAGGGCGTTGCCCGCGGTCAGGCCGAGCGGCGTGGACATGTGGGTGAGCAGGGCGACCGTCTTCACGCCGTGGTCGGTGCCGAGGGAGACCATGGTCTCGGCCAGTTCACGGGCGTCCTCGACGGTCTTCATGAAGGCGCCGGTGCCGCACTTGACGTCCAGGACGAGGGAGCCGGTGCCCTCGGCGATCTTCTTCGACATGATCGAGGAGGCGATCAGCGGGATGGCCTCGACGGTGCCGGTGACGTCGCGCAGCGCGTACAGCTTCTTGTCTGCGGGGGCCAGGCCGTCGCCGGCGGCGCAGATGACGGCGCCGGTGGAGGCGAGGACGTCGAGGAGTTCGGCGTTGCTGAGCGAGGCGCGCCAGCCGGGGATGGACTCCAGCTTGTCGAGAGTGCCGCCGGTGTGGCCGAGGCCGCGCCCGCTGAGCTGCGGCACGGCGGCGCCGCAGGCCGCGACGAGCGGGGCGAGCGGCAGGGTGATCTTGTCGCCGACGCCGCCGGTGGAGTGCTTGTCGGCGGTGGGGCGGGCCAGCGAGGAGAAGTCGAGGCGCTCGCCGGAGGCGATCATGGCGGCGGTCCAGCGGGCGATCTCGCGGCGGTCCATGCCGTTCAGCAGGATCGCCATGGCCAGCGCGGACATCTGCTCGTCGGCGACGGCGCCGCGCGTGTAGGCGTCGACGGTCCAGTCGATCTGGGCGTCGGTGAGGGGGATGCGGTCGCGCTTGGCGCGGATGACCGAGATGACGTCCATCGGTCCGGCCTTTCTTCGGGGAGGCGGGCGTGCGGGCCGCGCCGCCTCGGAGCGGAAAACGGGAGAGGCGGGGCGCCGGTCCTGGCGCCCCGCCCCGGGGATGGTGCCTACGCCTCAGGCGCGTCCCGCGCCGTCAGGTGCCCGGCGCCGAACGCCTGCGGCAGCATCGCGTCGAGGGTGCGGACGCCCTCGGGGGTGCGCAGCAGCAGCCCCGGACCACCGGCCTCGTAGAGGAGCTGGCGGCAGCGGCCGCAGGGGACGAGGGCGTTGCCCGCGCCGTCGACGCACGCGAAGTGCGTGAGGCGGCCGCCGCCGGTGGCGTGCAGCTGCGAGACCAGGCCGCACTCGGCGCAGAGGCCGATGCCGTAGCTGGCGTTCTCGACGTTGCACCCGGTGACGATCCGGCCGTCGTCGGTACGGGCGGCGGCGCCGACCGGGTACCCCGAGTAGGGGGCGTACGCCCGGGACATGGCGTCCCGGGCGGCCTCCAGCAGGGGGCCCCAGCCGCCGGGCGGCTCGGTGGCGGCGGGGCCGGGGGCCGTCATCCGGCCTGGCCCTTCCGGTACGGCTTGTTGTTGTACTTCGGCATGCGTAGTTTCTGCGCCGCCAGCGCCATCACCAGCAGGGTGACGACGTACGGGGTGGCGCCGACCATCTCGTTGGGCACGGTGTCCGTCATGAAGTACCAGACCAGCACGAGGACGGCGAAGCCGGCCGACACCGCGCCCGTCAGGTAGCTCTTGCGGTAGATCTTCCATACCGCCAGCAGGACCAGCACCACCGCGATCAGCAGCAGCAGGGCGTGCACGGTGGTGCCGCCGTTGCGGAGCTGGAGCGCGTCGGAGTAGCCGAAGAGGCCCGCGCCCGCGGCGAGGCCGCCGGGACGCCAGTTGCCGAAGATCATCGCGGCGAGGCCGATGTAGCCGCGGCCGCCGGTCTGGCCCTCGTTGTAGATGTGCGAGCGGACCATGGCGAGGAAGACGCCGCCGAGTCCGGCGAGCGCGCCGGAGGTGGCGACGGCCGCGTACTTGTACAGGTAGACGTTGACGCCGAGGGACTCGGCGGCCAGCGGGTTCTCGCCGCAGGAGCGCAGCCTGAGACCGAACGGCGTGCGCCACAGGACGAAGTACGAGCCGACGACCAGGAGCACGGTCAGCGCGGTGAGCGCCGAGACGTTGGTGACCAGGCCGCCGAGGATGCCGGCGACGTCGGAGACGAGGAACCAGTGGTGGCTCTCCAGCGACTTCAGCCCGTCGGAGAGGCCGGGCACGGTGAACGACGGGAGGTCGTCCACGGCCGGGGACTGCTTGGGGCTGGCGCCGAGGTGGGACAGCGGCTCGAACCAGCGCTTGGCGAGGTAGGAGGTGGCGCCGAGGGCGAGGATGTTGATGGCGACACCGGAGATGATGTGGTCGACGCCGAAGGAGACGGTGGCGACCGCGTGCACCAGGCCGCCGATGGCGCCGGCGAGGACGCCGACGACGACGCCGGTCCACGGGCCCCACTGGTAGCCGGCCCAGGCACCGAAGAAGGTGCCGAGGATCATCATGCCTTCGAGGCCGATGTTGACCACGCCCGCCCGCTCGGCCCACAGGCCGCCGAGACCGGCGAGGCCGATCGGCACGGCGAGGGAGAGGGCGGCGGCGATCTGGCTGGAGCCGGTGATGTTGTCGGCGCCGGTGATGACGCGTACGGCGCACAGGGCGAGCAGCGCCCCGGAGAGGAGCAGCAGGACGCGCGGCAGGCTCATCCGCCGCGAGCGGGTGGGCGCGGGCGGGGCGGCCTTCTCAGCGGTGACCGTGGCGCTCATGCCGGCACCTCCTTCTTCTCAGGGCTGTCCGGGGTGTTCGGTCCGGCGTCGGGGCCGCGGTCGTCCGGGCCGTCGCCGCCGTCACCGGGTCCCTCGCCGCCGGGGCCGGCGTCGGGACCGGCGGGCCCCTGTCCGGCGGCGGCGAGTTCGGCGCCGACCATGCGCTGCTGGGACTTGAGGGAGTAGCGGCGGACCAGTTCGTAGGCGATGACGACGCAGAGGACGATGACGCCCTGCATGACGCCGACGATCTCCTTGTCGTAGCCGTGGAACTCCAGGCGGTTGCCGCCGCGTTCGAGGAAGCCCCAGAGCAGGGCGGCGAAGGCGATGCCGACCGGGTTGTTGCGGCCGAGCAGCGCGATGGCGATGCCGGTGAAGCCGATGCCGGTGGGGAAGTTGCTGGTGAACTGGTGGCTGTCGTTGAGCAGCAGCGGCAGGCCGGTGAGGCCGGCGACGGCGCCGGAGAGCGCCATGCTGGTGATCACCATGCGCTTGACGCCGACCCCGCTGGCCTTGGCGGCCTCCTCGGAGCGGCCGACGGCGCGCAGGTCGAAGCCGAACCGGGTGCGGCCCAGCAGGAACCAGAAGCCGATGCCGGCGAGGACCGAGACGAGGATGAAGCCCCAGATCTCGCCGTCGGCGCCCATGTCGAAGGAGAAGAACTGCCCGGACTCGGGGAGCGGCTGGGTGGAGACGCTGTTGGTGTCCTTGTGCAGCACGGCGAGCCGGTCCTCGACCAGCAGGTAGCCGATGAAGCTGGTGGCCAGCGAGTTGAGCATGATCGTGGAGATCACCTCGCTGACGCCCCGGTAGACCTTGAGCAGCGCGGCGATCGAGGCCCACATGGCGCCGACCAGCATCGCCACCAGGATGATCAGCGGGATGTGCACCAGGACGGGCAGTTCCAGCGCACCGCCGACGGCGGCGGCGAAGAACGCGGCCAGGCGGTACTGGCCGTCCACGCCGATGTTGAAGAGGTTCATCCGGAAGCCGACGGCGACGGCGAGTCCGGCGAGGTAGTACGTGGTCGCCTTGTTGAGGATGAAGACCTGGCTGTCGGACTTGGTGCCGTAGTCGAACATCACCCAGAAGGCGGTGAACGGGTCCTTGCCGGTCGCGATCAGCACCACCGAGGTGATGACGAAGGCGGCGGCCAGCGCGAGGACGGGCGCGAGCAGCGTGAGCAGCACACGCTCCACGGAGAAGCGCTTCATCGGGTGTCACCGTCCTCGCGGGGGTGGTCGTCGTTCTGCGAGCCGGCGACGGCCTCGCGCGGCTCGTCCTCCGGAGTACGGGCGCCGGGCACGGGCGGCGGCCCGTCCGGGTGCTCCAGGTGGCCGGAGGCGGCGCCGGTCATGGCGGAGCCCAGCTCCTCGGGGGTGATCGCGGCCGGGTCGGCGTCGGCGACCAGGCGGCCCCGGTACATGACCCGCAGCGAGTCGGAGAGGCCGATCAGCTCGTCGAGGTCGGCGGAGATCAGCAGCACCGCCAGCCCCTCGCGGCGGGCCTCGCGGATCTGGTCCCAGATCTGTGCCTGCGCGCCGACGTCGACGCCGCGCGTCGGGTGGGCGGCGATGAGCAGCTTGGGGTGGTGGCTCATCTCGCGGCCGACGATCAGCTTCTGCTGGTTGCCGCCGGAGAGCGAGGAGGCGGGCACGTCGATGCCGGGCGTGCGCACGTCGTACTCGGTGACGATCCGCTCGGTGTCGCGGCGGGCCGCGCCCGGGTCGAGGAAGGCGCCCTTGGAGTTGGGGGCCTCGGTGACGTGGCCGAGGATGCGGTTCTCCCAGAGCGGGGCCTCCAGGAGCAGGCCGTGGCGGTGGCGGTCCTCGGGGATGTAGCCGATGCCGCCCTCGCGGCGCTGCCGGGTCGGGGTGCGCGAGATGTCCTGGCCGTCCAGGCGCAGGGCGCCCTCGGCCGCCTCGCGCATGCCCATGACGGCCTCGACCAGTTCGGCCTGGCCGTTGCCCTCGACGCCGGCGATGCCCATGACCTCACCGGCGTGGATGGTGAAGGTGATGTCGTCGCAGACGGGCCGGCCGGTCTGCGGGTCGTGGACGGTGAGCCCCTCCACGGCCAGCATCGGCTTGTCGGTGACGGTCGACTCGCGGGTCTCCGGGGTGGGCAGGGCCGAGCCGACCATCAGCTCGGCGAGGTGCCGGGCGGTGGTCTCGGCCGGGTCCACCGAGGCGACGGTGGTGCCGCGCCGGATGACCGTGATGGCGTCGGCGACCGAGAGCACCTCGCCCAGCTTGTGCGAGATGAACAGGACGGTGAGCCCCTCGGCCTTCAGCTCGCGCAGGTTGTCGAAGAGGGCGTCCACCTCCTGCGGCACCAGCACGGCGGTGGGCTCGTCGAGGATCAGGGTGCGCGCGCCCCGGTAGAGGACCTTGAGGATCTCCACCCGCTGCCGGTCGGCGACGCCGAGGTCCTCCACGAGGACGTCGGGCCGCACGCCCAGGCCGTACGCGTCGGAGATCTCCTGGATCTTCCGGCGCGCCTTGCCGCCGATGCCGTGCAGCTTCTCGGCGCCGAGAACGATGTTCTCCAGCACGGTGAAGTTGTCGGCCAGCATGAAGTGCTGGTGGACCATGCCGACGCCGCGGGCGATGGCGTCGCCGGGCGAGTGCAGGTCGGCCCGGGTGCCGTCGAGCGTGATGGTGCCCTCGTCGGGACGCTGCATCCCGTAAAGGATCTTCATCAAGGTCGACTTGCCCGCGCCGTTCTCGCCGACGAGGGCGTGCACCGTGCCGCGGCGGACGGTGATGTCGATGTCGTGGTTGGCGACGACTCCGGGGAACCGCTTGGTGATTCCGCGGAGCTCGACGGCGATGTCGGCACCGGCGGAGCCGGAGCCGGACTCGCCGGTGGGAGGCTCGCCCTGGGGGGCGCTGGCGGCTTTGATGACGCGCTCCTGGCTGACTGGAGGGTGGTGGCTGGGCACGGCTGACGGGCCGTACGAACACTCCGCGCACCTGGGGGCGGTGCGCAAGGGGCGTGCGGGGGTGGTGTGCGCCCGGGGGCGTACGAGGGCGTGGAGCCCGCGGCCTCACACGGAACGGACCCGGGGCTGCCGTGGGGCGGACCCCGGGTCCGGGCCGCTGCGGGCCGGTTGGGGGCCGACCCCTGGGTCCGGCCGCCGAGGGTGTGACCGTGCCCGGGTCCCGTGAAGGGCCCGGGGCTTGGTCCGGCTGCCGCGCCCGGTCTCTGGGAGGTGGGGGCTTGGTGCGGGGGTCGGCTGGGGGTGGACGTCGCGCCGCCCAGCCGGCCCGGAGGCCGGTGGGGCGGGCGGCGCGACGGTCGCCGCGGGGGGTGGCCCCGCGAGCGGCAATCGGTCCGCGTGGGCGGGCCCTTGCGGGCTCAGCCCTTGTAGGTGTCGGTGACCTTGATGTCGCCGTCCGAGATCTTCTTCTGGGCCTCTTCGATCTTCGGCTTGATGTCGTCGATGAAGCCGCCGGAGTAGGAGAGGCTCACGCCGCCCTGCTCCAGGGTGAAGGACTGGACACCGGTGAGCTTCTTGCCGTCCTCGATGGACTTGACGAAGTCGTAGACCGCGACGTCCACGTTCTTGACCGCGGAGGTCAGGATCGAGTTCTTGTACGGGGCCAGCGGCTCGGAGTTGTACTGGTCGCCGTCGACCCCGATCGACCAGGTGCCCTTCTTCTTCGCGGTGGCCTCGATGGCACCCGAACCGGAGGCACCGGCGGCGGAGTAGATCACGTCGATGTCGCGGGCGAGCATGCCCTCGGCGATCTCCTTGCCGCGGTCGGGCTGGCCGAAGCCGGCCGTGTCGTTGCCCTCCTTGACCCACTGGACGTCCAGCTTGGCCTTGGGGTTGGTGTCCTTGATGCCCTGCTCGAAGCCGCCCGCGAACTTCTTGATGAGGACGGAGTCGGTGCCGCCGATGAAGCCGACGTGGTCGGACTTCGACTTGAGGGCGGCGGCCACGCCGGCCAGGTAGGACGCCTCGTGCTCGTTGAAGACCAGGCTGGTGACGTTGGGCAGGTCGACCACGGCGTCGACGATGGCGAAGTCGACGTCCTTGTACTTCTTGGCCGCCTTGGTCACCGAGGGCGCGTAGGCGAAGCCGACCGCGATGACGGGGTTGTAGCCGGCGTCGGCGAGGTCGGCGAGGTGCTGGTAGCGGTCGGCCTCGGTCTCACCGGTCTTCGCGGTGATCTCCTTGCCGCCGAGCTTCAGCTCCTTCTTGGCCTTGTCGTAGCCCTTGGCGGCGGAGTCGTTGAACGAGTGGTCGCCGCGGCCGCCTTCGTCGTAGGAGAGGCCGATGCCCTTGTTCTCGCCCGAGGACGCCTCGGTGGAGGACTCGCCACACGCGGTGGCGGTGAACGCGAGAGACGCGGTTGCTATGCCCGCGGTGAGAATCCTGGTTACCCGGCGCACGAGGGTTTCCTTCCACTGACCCGAGAGCGCCGGCTCCCGGCGCTGGTTTCGCCGCATCGTAACGCGCGTAGATGTCGGGGAAAGCCCCCTTCCGCAGCCGTTATCGATTCGACGCGAACCGGCCACGTCGCGCGGGCGGACGGAGGGTTGACGCAGGGCGTCGGTCCGGTGGCGCGGGGTGGCGGTACGGGGTTTCCGCGGGGTTACGCGACAAGGGGCGCGGGGCGGCCGGGGGCCGCGAGGGGCCAGGACCGGCCACCGGGATCGCATACGAACCGCGGCGGGGCCGCGCCCGGGAGGTCTCCCTCGCGGACGCGGCCCCGTTCGGCACGCTGCTCACCGGTTGATCGACTGGATCTCCTCGACCGTGACCGCCTGCTCGGCGCCGAAGGTGCCGTCGGGCAGGTCGCCGCCGGTGCCGCCGCTGCCGGTCCAGGCGATCTCCCAGGTCACGGTGGCCTGGAGCGGGAAGGTCTTGCCGCCGGAGGAACGGAGGTACGTCAGCCCGCAGTCGGGCGTCTCGTCCGCCTTGCCCTTGGCGTACGGCTCGCCGATCGACCCGTCGGCGTTGATCGCGCACTCCCCGGAGGCCGGGAAGGTCGTGGCGTCCTTGGTCCCCGGCTCCAGCTTGAGGGAGACGGGCTTGGCCGTGGTGGTCGCCTGGATGTTCAGGCCGCCGGCGTCGAGCGAGGCGGTGACGGCGACCTCCTTGAAGGTGGCCTTGTCGAGCCAGGCCCAGGTCGGCAGGTTGACCTTGGTGGCCACCTCCGGGGCGAGCGCGACCTTGGTACCGGGCACCTTGAGCCGGCTGTAGGCGAGCTGGGCGAGGATGTCCGGGGTGATGGCGTTCTCCACCTCGGGGGTCTCGCCGTTGTCGACCCAGAAGGTCGCCTCGTCACAGGCGAATGCGGCCGGGTCGAGTGCCTCCTCCCGCACCGGGTCGCGGACCGCCTCCCACCACATGCCCTCGCCGGACTTCTCCTTGTTGAAGTCGTCGTAGGGCTCGCCGTTGATGTAGTGGTCCTGGGACATCCGGTACGCCTCGCCGGCGCCGCTGAAGTGCGGGATGTCCCAGCTCTTGCGGAACTCCTCCTCGAACTCCTCGGGCGTCCACTTCGGCTCGTACCAGCAGGCGGGCGGCGTCCAGTCACCGGCCGGGGCGACCGGACCCGCGCCGCTCCCGCCGGAGCCGTTCTTCGACTCGTCGTACGTGACGACGCTGGCGTAGATGCTGTCCCCGCCGGTGCCGCCGGAGGGCGTGGCGGTGCCCTCCGTCGAGCCGCCGGAGCCGCCGCGGGCCGCCCACGCGGTCTGCGGCAGCACGGCCAGGGCGGCGGCCGCGGTCAGCACGGTCAGGGCCCTGCCGGTCCTCGACCTCACGGATGTCACTGGCATGGCGAAGTCCCCCTCTTCGAATACACATCGGTGGTCTGCCAGACGCCCTTGTCGTTCTTCACCAGCCGGGTGTGGTAGAAGACCAGGGAGTCGCCCGAGCCGTCGACCGCGTCCGAGACCTTCCCGGACTTCAGCTCCTTGTTGAACGCCTTGGACTCGTCCGCGCAGTAGGACAGGGTCGCCTTGTCCTTCTTCCTGCCCTCGACGGTGACCTTGCGGTCGTAGTAGCGGACGGTGCCGGTCCAGGTGATCTTGTCGTCGTAGAAGCCCTGCACCCAGACGGCGGCACCCCGCGCGGCGTCGCCCGTGTTGTAGAAGCCGAAGGCGGGGCGTTCCAGGGAGCGCGTGTGGATCGCCTCGTCCAGGGAGTTGATCCGCCCCTCGCTGTCCCGCAGGACGGCCTCGACCACCGGGTCACCCGTGCCGCCGCCCTCGAAGACGTTCTTCATGTCCTTCGGCAGCTTGATCGCGGGGCGCTTGACCTCGGGCGACGCACTGGGGCCGGGCGCGGCACTCGTACTCCCGCCGCCGTCGGCCCCCGCGATCCTGTCGTCCTCAGCGGACTTCTCGCCCCCGCCGCCGCAGGCGGACAGCGACAGCACGGCGGCCACCGCCAGTGGGACTGCGGGCAAAGAGCGGCGGTTCACCATGGACTCCCCGTGAGACAAACGTTCCCTCTGAGGAACTGACGCTACCGGCGCCGGTGTTGGTTTCGCCATAGCGATCCGGCGTCAGGCAGGGCAGGAAGGTGTGAAGACCGTGGGGCGGCGCCCGCCGGAGGACTCATCCCCCGGCCGGCTGTTCCACCTCGTCCACCAGCCGGGCCAGCTCCAGCCGGGACCGCACCCCGAGAGCCGCGTAGATCCGGCGCAGGTGGTAGTCGACGGTGCGGACGCTCACCGAGAGCGCGAGGGCGATCTCCCGGTTGGTGCCGCCCTGGGCGACGTGCCGGGCGATGCGGCGCTGCTGCGGGGTGAGCCCGGTCAGGGCGGTGGGGTCCGGCGAGGACGGCGGGGTGGCCAGCGAACGGAGTTCGTCCCTGGCCTGGCGCGCCCACACCTCGGCGCCGCAGCGGGCGAAGCGGGCGACGGCGGCGCCGAGCCGGTCGCGTGCCTCGCGGGGCCGGCGGCGCCGGCGCAGCCACTTGCCGTACAGCAGCGTGGTGCGAGCGTGCTCGAAGTCGCCGCCCGCCGTGGCGTGCCGGTCCAGGGCCAGCCGGAAGAGGGCGTCCGCCCCGTCGGTCGGGTCCAGCAGGGCCTGGCAGCGCGCGAGTTGGGCCGCGGCCTGGGGGTCCGCGCCGAACTCCGCCCAGCCGGCGTAGTCCTCCAGCAGCGTACGGGCCTCGGCGGCGCGTCCGGCGGGGACGGCGGCCTCCACGAAGCAGGGCACGGCCAGCCGCCACACCGCGAAGTGGCCGCGCTGCGGTCCCGCCAGGACCAGCAGGCCGAGCCGGTCGGCGGCGTCCAGGGGCCGGCCGCGCCCCAGGTCGGCCCGGCCAGCCGCCCACTGGGCCAGGGTGAGCACCTGGGCCAGGCCGTGACTGCGGGCGGTGGCGCAGGCGGCCTCGACGTGTTCCTCGACCACGTGCGGCTCGTCCTCGATGGAGGCGGCGAGCGCCAGGACGGCGTGGTGGTGCGCGGCCGTGTTGCGCTGCCCGGACCGCAGCGCGGCGCGCAGCCCCTCCTCGGCGTGCGCCCGCGCCTCGGCGTGGCGTCCGGCGCGCAGTTCGGCGTAGGCGAGGTACTCCAGGGCGCGCGGCACCAGCGCGGCCGAACCGTCGTACCGGGCTCCGGCCAGAGCGCGCGCACCGGTGCGGCGGGCCGCCTCCACGTCGCCCAGCAGCAGCGCGGCGGTCGCGGAGCGCAGCAGCGTCTCCGGTGCCGCCGGCCCGGCGGTGCCCTGCTCCCGCAACCGGCCCAGTCGCCGAGCCGCCGGGCCGAAGCGGCCTTCCAGCAGGGCCCGCATGCCCGCCCGCTGATGGCCGGCCGCCTCCGGTTCCTGGCTGCCCGGGGTGTCCGGGCCGAGGGAGCCGAGGCAGGCCGTGCGGTCACCGGCGGCCCACGCGGCGTCGGCGGCGGCGAGGCGGGCGGCGGCGGCCCGTTCGGGGGCGGCGGGCGTGGCGAGGGCGGCGGCGAGCAGCAGGGCGTGGTGGGCGTCCCCGGCCGGCCCCTCGGCGAGCGTGACCAGGCCGCGTACGAGGGTGGGGCGGCCGCGGTCCTGGGCGGGCAGGGCGCTCTCGGGGACGGTTTCGGCGAGCAGCCGGGCCCGCGCCACGTCACCGGCGCTCAGGGCGAGTTCCGCCGCGAGGGTCTGCCAGGCGGAGCCCTGGGGGCCGGGCCCGGCGAGGGCGGCGGCGCGGGCGTAGGCCAGGGAGCGCAAAGAAAGCGGCTCGTTTCCTGCGGCCTCTGCGGCCTCGGCGGCCAGGCGGGCCGCGAGCCGGGCATCCTCCGCGCCGGCCGCCGCCGACCAGGACCGGTGCAGCAGGGCGGTGAGCCGGTGCCCGTCGGCCGCGTACTCCTCGGCGAGCGCGTGGTGGGCGGACCGCCGCCCGGCCGGGTCCACGCCGGCGTACACCGCCCGGCACAGCAGGGGGCTGCGGAACCCGAGCGTGCCGTCGGCCTCCCGGAGCACGGCGGGTGGGGGCGCGGCGTCCTGGGCCGTGTCGGGGGCGAGGCGGCGCAGGGCGCGCAGGACGAGACGGGCGTCGACGCGGTCGGCCCCGGCCGGCCGGGTGGCAGCCGCCACCAGGGCCTCCGGTCCGGCGGCCCTGGTGGTGTGGCCGGTCAGGGCCCGGCCGGCGACCCTCGCGAGGGTTGCCGCGTCGGCGAGGGGGCGGGGCAGCGGGGCGCGTCCGCGCAGCGCCGCCGGGGACAGGTGGCGGACCAGGGCGTGTAGCAGGGCCGGGTTGCCCTCGCCCTCGGCGATCAGTGCGGCGGCCACGGACGGTTCCACCGTCTCCCGTGCCGCCTCCTCCAGCAGGGCCGCGGCCTCCTCGGGCGCCAGCGGGTCCAGGTGGACGACGGGCAGCGAGGCCAGTTCCCCGGGCAGCGGCCGGTGGGTGGCGGCGGTGAGCAGGAGGCCGCCACCCGCCTCGGACAGCCGCTCGGCCGCCTCCCCGAGGAGCCGCCGGGCGGTGGGCGGCCACTGGTCGGCGTCGTCCGCGCACACCAGCGCCGGGACCCTGCCCTCGCCGTTCTCCACGGCGCGCAGCAGGGTCCCGGGGGTCCACTCCTGGTGGCGGGGCCCGGCGCCGGGCCCCGCCACCAGGTGGCCGGTACTGTCCGCGCCCAGGGCACGGGCCGCCCAGCGCAGCACGGCGGTGCGTCCGAGGCCGGGCTCCCCGGCCACCAGCAGGGCGGAGCGGTGGGCGGGGGGCTGGTGCCACCAGGCACGGATACGGCTCAACTGCGGCGCGCGGCCGTGCAACCGCACCGTGGGGAGGGCGGATTCCTCGCCAGTCATCCCCGGGAGGTTACGCGTGCGTAACCCGGTGCGGAAGCGGGCCGTCCGCCACTTCGGCCGTGCGAGGGGCCGTCCGTCAGCCACCGAGGGGGCACGTGCCCCGGTACTCCTCGATGTCGCGGTCGGGCTCCGGCAACGGGCAGAGGAACTGCTCGTAGCGGGTGTCGTCGTCGATGAAGCGCTTCAGCCAGGAGACGCTGTACTTGGCGATGGTGGTGTTCGAAATGTTGGGCGCGAAGTGGGTGGCGTTGTTCAGCTCCAGGTAGGCGCGGTCCGTGGTGGACGGCAGGGTGGAGTAGAACGGCTTCGCGTGGGTGGCGACCGGGGCGACGGTGTCGCCGTCGGCGCCCACGACCAGCGTCGGGGTGGTCACCTCGGGCCAGGTCTTGTCCAGGTTCCACGGCGTGAGCGGGATCGCCGCCTTCAACGAGGGCCGCGACTTGGCCGCCTCCAGGGTGCCGCCGCCACCCATCGAGTGGCCGATGACGCCGAGCCGCGTGCCGTCGATCCGTGTTCTGGCGGAGCTGCGCTCCGTCAGGTAGTCGAGGGCGGCGAGCATCTGGCGGCCGCGTGAGTCGGGCTGGTCGAGGGTGGTCAGCGTGTCGATGGTGAAGACGACGAAGCCCTGCGAGGCCAGGCGCGGCCCGAGCCAGGCCATGGAGGACTCGGTCGCGGTGAAGCCCGGGGTGACCACGACGGCCCCGAAGGTGCCGTCGCTGGTGCTGGTCGGGTAGTAGATGGTGCCGCCGCCGAAGCCGGAGACGAGCAGTGAGGAGACGGAGGTCTGCGAGACGGCGTAGGGGCCGCGCGGCGCCTCGATGCTCGCCCGGGTGGGCGCGGGGCCGCGCTCGTACGGGTTGTCGGCGGCGTGCGCGCCGGGGGTGGACAGCGTGGTGAGGCTGACGACCGCGGCGACGGCGGCGGCCGTCCCGGCCAGGCGGCGGGTCCGGGTGCGACGCGTGGGGGGCGGCGTGGTGGTTCCGGTACGCGGGGTGGATTGCACGGCGAGCGTCCTCTCGGTCGTGGGGCCCTTCCGCGGCGCAGGTCCGCCGGCGGCGCGGACACCGACGGCGTCACACCCTCACCGGCCGTGCGCCACGGGCGAGTTGGCTCTGCCACTGTCAGGGCGCTACGGCACCCCCGCCATCGGCAGAATCACCGGTCCTCGCGCGCACCCGCCGGTTCGGCACCTCGCCCGCGCCGCAGCCGCCACAGCCATTTCTGGGCCAGCAGTGTCAGCGTCCCCGCGACGGAGATGGCGACCAGGTTGAGGAGGAGTTGTTCGCTGCTGGCGCGGGTCTGGGCGTAGTTGCCGTAGGAGAGGGCGACGGCGGCGTTGGCGGCGGCGGGGATGGTGGTGACGGAGATGGCGACGCCGACCAGGGCGCCGGACTTGGCGGAGGTGAGGGAGAGGGTGCCGGCGACTCCGGCGAGGACGCCGACGATCAGGGAGAACTCGTCGGGCGAGACGATGAATTCGGTGATCGGGCGGTGCCTGGTCAGCTGCTCGGCGTGGAAGAGTCCGGCCGCGTCCATGGCGAGGCTGAACAGCACGGTCACCGCGATGGCGACGGCGAACCCGACGAGCAGGCAGATCAGGCACCGCGCCACGAGCCGGTGGCGCTTCTCCACGACGGCCACCGAGACGCCCGCGAGGGGCCCGAAGTCCGGGCCGATGGCCATGGCGCCGACGATCAGCACGGCGTTGTCGAGGACCACGCCGCAGGCGGCCAGCGTGGTGGCGAGGGTCATGAACGACAGGTAGGTGACGGAGAGCGTCGACTCCTCGTGGGTGATCTCGGCGAGCTGGTCCCACAGCACGGCGTCCGCGCTGTCCCCCGGCGCCTCCTTCTCGGCCCGGTCGGCCCCCTGCGACACCGTCAGGTCGACGTTCTCGACCGCGATCGACCCGGACGTGTCGACGCCGAGCCGGCGCAGCGCGTGCACCGCGTCGTCGCCCGACTCGCGGGCCACGTCGCAGAGGATCACATCCCCTTCCGGTTCGCGGGCCGCCCCGGGGAGCACGATGAGGTTGTACGTGCCGGGGACGCCCCGCAGCGTGGTGAGGGTCTCCTCGGTGCGCTCGGCCGGGGTGATGATCCGCAAGTGCAGCATGACGGCAGGTTAGGCCGGGCGGGGGCGCCCGTGGCCGGGGTTCAGGGCGTGTCCGCGTCGGTGGCCAGGCGGAGGCCGACGCCGATCGCGGTGAGGTCGCGCTCGTAGGCGCCGTGGCGGCGGGCGCAGCGGGCCTCGTCGGCGTTGCCCGCGAGGTCCAGCACGCCGTACGGGCTCGCGCCCCCGGGGAACGAGCCGACCGGCGCGGTGGTGCCGAGGCCGAGGTCGACGAGATTGGCGAGGCCGGTGCGGTAGGTGTCGCCCCGGGGGAACTCGCGGTCGTCGTCGCCCCGGGCCGCCCGCTCCCACTCGTCCTCGGTGGGCAGCCGGATCCGCCCGGGCGTGCCGGACCGTGCACCGAGCCGGCGGCAGTACGCGGTGGCCGCCTCCCAGGTGACGCCGGTGACCGGGTGGTCCGCCGGGGCCACGGGCGGGGGACGCCCGGTGGCCCGCGCGAACGGAACCCACTGCCCCACCGCGACCTGCGTCCGCGCGATCAGGAACGCGGGTACGCGGACCCGGCTGCGGGGCGCCTCCTTGCGGTACCACTCCACCGGCACCCCGGTCCGCGCGTACCGCTCGGCCACCTCCGCGACCGCCTCGGCGGGCGTCCCCGCAGCAGCCAGCCGTCCGGCACGTCCACCCAGTCGACCGCCGCCTGGTTCGCCGCTCCGCCCGGGGGCAGACGCGGACAAAGGGAACAGCCCCCGACAGCACGGGAAGAGGAGACGTCATGCACACCCTCGACACGGTGAACACCCTGGCGCAGCAGAACGGGGAGAACGTCCCCCCGTGGCTGACCGTGCTGGTCATGGCGGGCTGCCTGGTGATGGTGGTCGTACTGCTGCGGCGGCGGGAGGAGTGAGCCGCGCCCGCAGCTCAGCCGCTCCCCACGGCCTCGCCCCGGGCCGACGACCTGCGGATACGCCTAGGCCTTCCCCTGGACAGAGATCACAGGGGGTCGTGGAGACCCCCGCGAAGAGGCCGGACCCGGCACGGCCCGGCCTCTCCCGCGCTCACGGCCGTTCGCCCGCGTCCAGCAGGGCCGCCGCGGTGAACATCTCCACGCCCACCCGGATCGCCGACTCGTCGACGTCGAAGTCGCCGCGGTGGAGGTCGCGGGAGACGGGGTCCCCGGGGCGGCGGACGCCGAGGCGGGCCATGGCGCCGGGGACGTGTTCGAGGTACCAGGAGAAGTCCTCGCCGCCCAGGCTCTGCTCGGTGCCCTCGACGGAGGCGGCGCCGCGGCGGGCGGCCATGGCGGTGTGGAGGAGGTCGGCGGCCGCGGGGTCGTTGACGACGGGCGGGACGCCGCGGATGTAGGTGATCTCGGACTTGGCGCCGTACAGGGCGGCGATCTCGTCGATGGCGGAGTGGATCAGGTCGGGGGCGAGCCGCCAGGCGTCGAGGTCGAGGCAGCGGACCGTGCCGGAGAGTTCGGCGTGCTGCGGGATGACGTTGCAGGCGTGGCCGGAGTCGATGCGGCCCCAGGTGACGGCGAGCCCGGAGCGGGCGTCGACGCGGCGGGCGACCAGCGCGGGCACGTCGGTGACGACCTTGGCGGCGGCGGTGACCAGGTCGGTGGTCAGGTGCGGGCGGGCGGTGTGGCCGCCGGGGCCGTCGAGGGCGATCTCCAGCCGGTCGCAGGCGGAGGTGATGGGGCCGACGCGCAGGCCGATGCGGCCCGCGTCGACCTTGGGGTCGCAGTGGACGGCGAGGATGCGGCCGACGCCGTCCAGGACGCCGTTCTCGATGGCGTCGGCGGCGCCGCCGGGCAGCACCTCCTCGGCGGGCTGGAAGAGCAGCCGCACCGGGCGGGGCAGCTTGCCCTCGCGGTCCAGGGCGGCCAGGACGAGGCCGGCGCCGAGGACGGTGGTGGTGTGCACGTCGTGCCCGCAGGCGTGGGCGCGGTCCGGGACGGTGGAGCGGTACGGGGCGTCCGCCTTGGTGTCCGGGATGGGCAGCGCGTCGATGTCGGCGCGCAGCGCCAGCATGCCGCGCTCGTCGCCCTCGGCGCGGGTGCCGATGTCGCAGATGAGGCCGGTGCCGGAGTCGAGGACGCGGGGGGTGAGGCCGGCCTGTTCCAGCCGGGTCTTGATGGCCAGCGTCGTCCGGAATTCCTGGTTGCCGAGCTCCGGGTGCATGTGCAGGTCGCGCCGGAAGGCGATGAGCTCCGCACAGAGCCGGTCGGGGATCGTGCCGGCGAGCTCGATGGCGGCCGGTACGTCGGCGGCCAGGTCGCGGGCGGTCTCGGCAGGGGCAGGGGCACCGGGTTCGCGGGACATCAGTTGGTTCACCTTGGCAAGGTTAGGCCGCCACGGGAGCCAACTCACCATCGATCAACAAAACTTCAGCCGGAAAGACGTAAGAAAAACGGGCTCCGGATGATTGTCGTGCGAGCACGGAGGGTATGAAATTTGCTTTTGCCCGGCGTTCACCTGCGGTGATGGCATTCTGTTCAAGCCATGGGGAACGCAGGACGGCCGGGCCGGATCGGACAGGTATCCGTCTCATCTGGTGGGCACCCGTGGCGCCCGGGCGGCAACGGCCCGGTCTCCCGGGCCGCCGTGGGCGTCTCACGGGTTCAAGGGTACGGAAGTGAGCCGGTGGGCCGCTCGAGCGCTGCTGGTGACCCCGGAGAGGAAGCCCTGGGCGCGCGGTGAGGCGTGGCCGGTCAGCCACTCCGGGTCGATGTCCAGGACGGCGATCCGCACCCCGGTCCCGGCCAGCGCCAGGGGCAGGGTGTGCACCACGGTCGAGGGGAAGCTGAGCAGGGTGCGGCCGGTCGGGCCGCGCCGCGCTATCAGCTCCAGCGGCAGGTCGGGGCGGACCACCTCCAGGCCGGTGCCGTCGGTGAGGTGGCGCAGCTTGGCGGCGCTCTCCCGGCGGTGGGCGAAGTAGCGGGTGACACCGTGCGCGCGGACCAGGGCGTGCACGGCCTCGCGGTAGCGGGCCTCGTCGACGACGCCGGTCTCCACCAGCGAGGTCCCGACCAGGTCCGCCCCGCCGGTCAGCCGGGGCGGGCCGAAGCGGGCCCGGGTCCAGGCCAGCGTGTTGCGGGTGAGGGTCAGCCCCTCGGGCGCCGCGTCCACCGGCATCGCCGAGAAGACCTCGATGCGCGGGTGCCCCTCGCCGGGGGTCAGCCGGCGCCGGGCGGCGGCGGAGACCGGGGCGAGCAGCAGTTCGCGCGGGCCCCGGCGGCCGCCGCGCCGGTGCCAGCGGACCAGGCGTTCGCCCCGGGCCAGCTGCGCGAGGAACTCCACGGTGGCCGTCCCGTCGTCCACCACGACCAGGTCGCGGGCGCGGCTGAGGGCGAGCAGCAGTTGCACGTAGCGGGAGAACGGGTCGCCGATGACGACCCGGCCCGCCTCGCGCAGCCGGGGCGCGAGGCCCCGGACGGTGGCCAGCGGTGCGGCCATCCCGCCCCTGGCCTCCTCCCAGCGGACCTCGACGCCCTCGCCCCGGGCCAGCTCGGCCATGCGGCGGAGCTGGCCCCGGGACATCGGGTCGAGGGGCGAGAGGACGACCAGGGTGAGGCGGTCGGGGTCCTGCCCGGAGGCGTGGGCCCACTCCAGCACGTTGAGGAGCTGGACGGGGCTCTCCACGAAGGCCAGCGCCTCGTCCTCGCCCTGGGCGCGCCGGGCGGGCCCGCCGTAGGCGGGGGCCGGCGCGGGGTTCCCGGCCCCCGGGCGCCCGGGGCGGGGGTCAGACGGCGGCGGGCTCACGGCCGGCCTCGGCCTGGGCCTCGGCGACGACGCCGGGGACGCGGCGGAGCTTCTTCATCGGGCCGAGCTCCGACTCGTAGACCTGCTTGACGCCGTCGCCGAGCGACTCCTCGATGGTGCGGATGTCGCGGACCAGGCGGGACAGGCCCTGGGGCTCGACGGAGGCGGCCTGGTCGGAGCCCCACATGGCGCGGTCGAGGGTGATGTGGCGCTCGACGAAGGCGGCGCCGAGGGCGACGGCGGCCAGCGTGGTCTGGAGACCCGTCTCGTGGCCGGAGTAGCCGATCGGGACGTTGGGGTACTCGGCCTGGAGGGTGTGGATGACCCGCAGGTTCAGCTCCTCGGCCTTGGCCGGGTAGGTGGAGGTGGCGTGGCAGAGCAGGATGTTGTCGCTGCCGAGGACCTCGACCGCGTGCCGGATCTGGCGCGGGGTGGACATGCCTGTGGAGAGGATGATCGTGCGGCCGGTGGCGCGCAGGGCGCGCAGCAGCTCGTCGTCGGTGAGGGAGGCGGAGGCCACCTTGTGGGCGGGCACGTCGAACTTCTCCAGGAAGGCGACGGCCTCGGTGTCCCACGGGGAGGCGAACCAGTCGATGCCGCGCTTCTTGCAGTAGGCGTCGATGGCGCGGTACTCGTCCTCGCCGAACTCCACGCGGTGGCGGTAGTCGATGTAGGTCATGCGGCCCCAGGGGGTGTCGCGCTCGATGTCCCACTGGTCGCGCGGGGTGCAGATCTCCGGGGTGCGCTTCTGGAACTTGACCGCGTCGCAGCCGGCGTCGGCGGCGGCGTCGATGAGGGCGAGCGCGTTCTCCAGGTCGCCGTTGTGGTTGATGCCGATCTCGCCGGTGACGTAGACGGGCTGGCCGGGGCCGGCGGTGCGGGTGCCGAGGGTGCGCAGGCGGGGGTTGGTGCTCTGGTTGCTCATGGGTGGTTCCTCACGTGGTGGGTCCGGTGTACGGGTGGTGGTCGGGGTGTGAGCCGGGTCAGGGCCGGGCCGGGTAAGGGCTCTTGAGGTCGGGGCCGAGGAGCCAGGAGGCGATCTCCCGGACGGCGCCGCGGCCGCCGGGGGCGGTGGTGACCGCGCGGGCGGCGCGGCGTACCGGTTCGTGGGCACTGGCGACGGCGACGGGCCAGCCGGCCAGCGCGAAGCAGGGCAGGTCGTTGGCGTCGTTGCCGGCGTAGAGGACGCGGGCGGGGTCGACGCCCTGTTCGTCGCACCACTGCTTGAGCGCCTCGTCCTTGCGGTCGACGCCGTGCAGGACGGGGATGCGCAGCTTGCGGGCGCGGGCGGTGACGACCGGGTTCTGCTCGGTGGAGAGGATGAGCAGCGGGATGCCGGCGTCGCGCAGGGCGGCGATGCCGAGGCCGTCGCCGCGGTGGACGCTGACGCGTTCGCGGCCCTCGGCGTCGATCTGCACGGTGTCGTCGGTCTGCGTGCCGTCGAAGTCGAGGACGACCGCGTCCACGTCGCCGGGTCCGGGCCGGCGGGCGCCGGGCGCCTCGTTCCGGTCGAGGAGCGGGGCGAGGGCGCGGGCCCGGGCGAGGTCGTGCGGGTCGTCGATCTCCAGGACGCGGGCGGGGTCGGTGCGGACCAGCGCGGTGCGGCCGAAGAAGCGGTGGCGTACGGCGCGGAAGCCGTCGCCGCGCATCGCGTAGGCGGCGCCGGTCTCCAGCAGGTCCTCGGGCCGGTCCTGGCGGCGGGGGCGGTGGGCGGCGTCGTGGTTGACGCCGTGGCCGCTGCTCGGCGTGGCGCCGGTGGCCAGGTCCCGCCAGAGGAAGCCGTGGAAGGGGGCGGCGGTGACGGCCGTGTCGGCGCCTTCCAGGACCGCCGCGGTCACGCCGTCGACGTCGTCGGCGGTGAGGAACGGGCTGGTGCACTGGACGAGGAGGACCACGTCGGCGAGGCGGCCGTGGCGGGCCTCGTCGGTGTCCAGCGCGTGCAGCACGGCGGCCTCGCTGGTGGCGGTGTCCCCGGAGAGCGGCGCGGGCCGCTCCACCGTGGTGGCCCCGGCGGCGCGGGCCGCCTCGGCGATGGCCGGGTCGTCGGTGGAGACCAGCACCTCGCTGACGAGGCGGGCGGTGCGGCAGGCGTGCACGGCCCGGGCGACCAGCGGCACTCCGCCGACCTCGGCGAGGTTCTTGCCGGGCACGCCCTTGGAGCCGCCCCGGGCGGGGATGACGGCGAGGACGCGGGGAGCGGGGTCGCGCATGGCGTCTCCTTCGAGGGTCGGGCGTACGGGTCGGGGCTCGCCGGTGCCGGTCACAGCCGGCCCAGGCGGCGGACGAGGGGGGCGACGTTCTGGACGCCGTGCCGGTAGGCGGCGCGGGCGGCGCCGCGCACCGCGCCGTTGACGGCGGTGCGGGCCCGGCCGCGCAGCCCCTCGGCGGGGGCGGGGTCGAGGGCCCCGGGCAGCGGGGTGCCGTCGGGCGCGAGGTGGTGGCGGGCGAGCAGCCCGGGCAGGTAGCCGGGGGCGGTGCGCGCCGTGTAGTACGGCGTGATCGGCGGGAGTTCCTTCGCCCCGGCCAGTTCCAGCAGGGCGGCGGTGCGGGCGCGGGCGGTGTCGAAGGCGCTCGCGTAGGCGGTGCCGGGGGCGACGCCGTTGCGGTCCTGCCAGGTGGGGTCGGCGACCGGGGTGTGGCCCTCGTCGAGCCGGTCGAAGGAGGTGAGGCAGCCGGAGCCGATGAAGTGGTGGTTGCCGAGTGCCTCGCGCACCCCGAGGTCGGTGAGGACCGCGGTCGGGATCGACCGGTGCAGCGACTCCAGGGCGGCCGTGGAGCTGACGGTGACCAGCAGGTCGGTGTGGTCCAGGACCTCGCCCATGTTGCCGTGGACCAGGCGGAAGTTGGCCGGCAGCGGTCCCCGGTCGCGGGCGAGCCGCTGGTAGGGAATCTCCTCCAGGTGCGTGGTGTGCTCGCCGGGCTTGGAGCGCAGCTTGAGCAGGACCTCGCGGTCGGGGTGGGCGCGGGCGTGGCCGATGAGCCGGTCCAGCAGGTGGGCGCGGTCGGCGCGGCCGGCGGGCACCGAGGGCTGGGCGGCGAAGACCACGGTGTACGGGCGGCCGTCGGGGCCGGCCGGGCGGTGCGGGGCGCCGCCGAGGAAGGGCAGCGCGGCCTCGGTGACAGCCGTGCAGTCGGCGCCGACGCCCTCGTAGACGGCGCGGAAGCGTTCCGCGTCGACCGTCGAGTTGGCGAGGACCAGGTCGGCGCCGTGGCGCAGCAGCAGGCCGTCGGCGAGCTTCTCGTAGACGACGCCGACGTAGCCGGTGACCACGACCGGGCGCACGCCGTGGTCCTGGCCGAGGCGGGCGAGGCCGTGCAGGGCGGCCTGGACGGCGCCGCCGACCAGGGCGAGGACGACCAGGTCGTAGGGGGCGGCGGCGTCGTCGGCATGGCGGCGCCGCAGTTCCGCGAGGAAGCCGGCGAGGGGGACCTCGGCGAGGGCGTCGGGGCGCAGGCCGACCTCGGCGAGCTGCCGCTCGGTGGGGGTGGCCCGGCCGCGCAGCAGGTAGCCGTCGGTGGTGGCGCCCTCGGGGGCGAGCCGTCCGGCGGTGAGGGCACCCCATTTCCAGCGGGTGTCGGAATCCGCGAGAACGGCGATGCGCGGGGTTCGGTGGTTGCTTGCTGGCACGTCGCCGACGTTAGGAAGGGTCGGCGCCAAAGGGCCCAACGGGATGGCAACAAAGGGTTAACAGCGCACCGACGAAAGGAATTGCCGGGCCCGGGACGGAATGCGGCGAGGGGGTTAACAAGCTGTCCGCCCGGCGTTCACCTGGTGTACCCGAGGGCTTCGCGGAGCGGGCCTCGGACGCCCCTTAGCGTCGATTCCGTGGTCAAGCTCTCCGTCATCGTGCCGTTCTACAACGTGCGGCAATTCGCGCCCGACACTCTGCGCAGCCTGAAGGCGAACGCGCGGGACGATGTCGAATTCCTCCTGGTCGACGACTGTTCGTCGGACGGCACCCGGGACCTGCTGGAACGGGCCGTGGAGGAGGTGCCCGGCGCCGTCCTCCTCCCCCACGAGGTCAACGGCGGCCTCGCGACGGCCCGCAACACCGGCCTGGACGCGGCCCGCGGCACCTACCTGACGTTCCTGGACGGGGACGACTGGTACGCCCCCGGCTACTGCGGCCAACTCCTCGACGCCGCCGAGAGACTGGGGACGGACTTCGTCCGCGTCGACCACGTCCAGGTGACGGGGAAGGCCCGCCAGATCCACCGCATGCCGCACGGCCGCCGCGAGGTGCCGCTGCGCCCCCTCGACGCGATCCTCCCCGCCGACCGCTCCACCTCGGTCGACTACCCGTACGCCTGGGCGGGCGTCTACCACCGGCGGCTGCTCGACTCCGGAGTCCTGCGATTCCGGGACGGACTGCGCACCGCCGAGGACCGCCCGTGGATCTGGCGGCTGCACCGCGAGGCGGAATCCTTCGCGGTGACCAGCCTTTACGGTGTTTTCTACCGGCGCGGGGTCGCCTCTTCCCTGACCCAGATCGGCGACGTCCGCCAACTCGATTTCCTGCGCGCATTCGACCAGGTGGTCGAGGAGACGGCGGCGCACGAACAGGGGGCGGAACTCCTGCCGAAAGCCATTCGCACCTATTGCGCCGTGATGGCGCACCATCTGGAATCCATCGAAAGGTTCGAACCCGCCGTGGCCCGGACTCTGCGCGCCGAGAGCGCGGCCGCCCTCGGGCGGCTGCCGCAGGACATCCTCCGCTCCACCCTGTCGGCCCTCGGCCCCGAGCGCGCCGCCCGGCTCCGCCGCGTCCGGCGCCACCAGGCCCTGCGCCCCGGCGCCCCCGCCGCCGTCCCCGCCACCCGCGTCCACGAGGAGGCGGCCCGATGAACGACGCCCCCGCGCCCGCCGGCGTCCGCCCGGGCTCCACCCAGCTCTTCCTCGCCGCCACCCAGTACGCCGCGGCGACCGTGGTGGCCGCGCTCCGCGCCGGGCGGTTCGGGCCGCGTGCCGAGCACCGGCGCGTCCTGGTGGTCAGCGACACCTCGGCCGTCCCCGAGGTCGGCACCCCGCTCGACGCCATGCCCGGCTTCGCGGCGCTCGCCGGCGAGTTCGACGCCGTGCACTCCTGGAACGCCTTCATCCAGCCCTTCCACCCGGCCGGCTGGTCCCCGCGTGAGCAGGACTGCCCGCTGTGGGAGCGCGCGGTGCGCGAGGCGTGGCAACTCGGCGACGGCCCGCTGGAGGTGGCCTGCGAATCGCTCCAGGCCAACCCCTCCCAGGCGGTGGTCCGGATCTTCTCCGACGCCCCCGTCCACCTCTACGCCGACGGCCTGATGAGCTACGGCCCGACCCGCTCCCGGCTCGACCCGCTGATCGGCACCCGGGTGGCCCGCCTGCTCCACCTCGACCTCGTGCCGGGGCTGCGCCCGCTGCTGCTCGGCGAGTTCGGCGTCGAGCCGGAGGTGGTCCCCACCGAGGAGTTCGTGAAGGTCCTCGGTGAACTGGCCGAGGACCCGGCCTCCGTACGCGCCGCCGACGCGGCCGGAGCGGCGGGCACCGGATCGCCCGCGCTCCTGCTCGGCCAGTACCTCTCCGCGATCGACGTGCTCACCCCCGACGAGGAGGAACGCCTCCACCTGCGGCTGCTGCGCGGCGCCGCCGCCCTCGGCCACCGCGACATCGTCTTCAAGCCGCACCCCTCCGCGCCCGCCGGGTGGACCCGCGCGCTGGCGGAGGAGGCGGACCGGCTCGGCGTGCGGTTCGGGGTGCTGGACGAGCCCGTCCTCGCGGAGGTCGTCTTCCAGCGGCTGCGCCCCGCGCTGGTGGCCGGCTGCTTCTCCACCGCCCTGCTGACCGCCGCCGTCTGCTACGGCCTGCCCGTCGCCCGCACCGGCACCGACCTGCTCCTGGAGCGCCTGACCCCGTACCAGAACAGCAACCGGGTGCCCGTCACCCTGGTCGACGCGCTGCTCCCGGCGCTGGAGGACGAGGCGGCGGTCGACGCCTGGACGCCGCCGGGGACGGACGGGGCCGGGCTGCCCGAGGGGCTGGCCGAACTGGTCGCCACCGTCGGGTTCGCGATGCAGCCGGCCCTCAACCCGCAGCTGCGCCCGGTCGCGGAACGCCACCTGGCCCGGCTGCGGCACACCCCGGCCCTCGCCCGCTACTTCAAGCGCCGCCGCCTCACCGCGCTGGCGCTGCCCGGCGGCGTACCGGAACGGCTGGCCTTCGTGCCGCGCAACCGGGCCGTACGGGGACTGGCCCGGCGGGCGCGGCGGCTCTCGCCCCGCCTGTCGAAGGCGATGGGGTGAGGGCGGCGCCGGTCAGACGCCGCTGAGGGAGAGCTTCACCGCGAAGCCGAGGAAGAGCGCCCCGGCCGCCGTCGTCGCCCCCGCCGACAGACTCCGGCGGCGGCGGAAGGCGGCGGCCAGCCGGTGCCCGGCGAAGATCAGCGTGGACAGGTAGGCGAAGCTGGCCAGTTGCAGCAGGGCGCCGAGGATCAGGAAGGAGAGCGCCGGATAGGCGTAGGCCGGGTCCACGAACTGCACGAAGAACGACAGCAGGAAGAGGATCGCCTTCGGGTTGAGCAGGCTGGCCACCAGCGCCCTGCGGTACGGGCGTTCGCGGGCGGCGTCGGCCGGGGCCGCCTCGGGCTCCGGGCCGCTCTCCTCGCGCCGGTCGCGCCAGAGCCGCCAGGCGCTGCGGAGCATCCCGATCGCCATCCAGGTCAGGTAGGCGGCGCCCGCGTACTTGATGACGGCGAAGACCAGCGGGTTGGTGCGCAGCAGCGAGGCCGCGCCGGCCGCCGCCAGCGTCATCAGGATCGCGTCACCGGTGAAGACGCCGGCCGCGGCCGCGTACCCGGTCCTCGGTCCGCGCCGTGCGGCCACGGAGAGGACGTAGAGCGAGTTCGGGCCGGGGAGCAGCACGATGACGGCGAGCCCGGCGAGGTAGGTCGGTAGATCGGTGACACCCAGCATGAGCGGAGTTTCGCACGTCCGTGCGGCTTCACACCTCTCGATTCCAGGAAGTGGAACGGCCACCTCCGGGGCGGGTTCGGGCCAGCCCGCGCGCGGGAGGTTCCACCGGCTCCCGGGGTGGGCATTCAGGGGCCAGGAGCGGGCATGTCCGCGCGCCCACGCGCCGGGCCCCGCCGACCGCCAAGGGGAGGGTGCGGCTCATGCCCACTGGGCACACGGGACGAGGAAGACCGGTCGCCACGGCGACGATCGGGGCACTGGCACTGCTGGCCCTCGCGGGCTGCCGGGTCGACGCCGCGGCCGGACCGGGGCTCTCCCCGGCACCGCCACCGCCGGCCACCATGGAGGACGCCCGCCCGCCGAAGCCCTCGCCGCCCCCGCCACCGCCGACGCCTTCCCCGGCGCCCACCACCGCGACGCCCAAGCCCCCGCCACCCCCGCCCACGCCGTCCGCGACGAAGCCCGCCGCCCCGGCCGTCCTCATGCGGCCCGGCCAGACCAGCGAGCAGGTCCGCGAACTCCAGGCGCGGCTGGCCTCGCTCGGCCTCTTCGGCCGCTCCCCGACCGGTTTCTACGGCGACGTCACCAGCGAGGCGGTCTCCGCCTACCAGCGCAAGGGCGCCCTGCCGGTCACCGGCACCACCGACACCGTCACCTGGGACCGGCTGCGCGCGGGCACCCCCCGCCCCACCCAGGACGACCTGCACCCGCCGACCACCCTCCCGCTGGCCAAGCCCGACAAGCGCTGCCTGACCGGCCGGGTGCTCTGCATCAGCAAGCAGAGCCGCTCGCTGGCGTGGATGGTCGACGGCAAGGTGCGCGCGGCGATGGACGTACGGTTCGGCTCCCAGTACACGCCCACCCGCGACGGCGCGTTCAAGGTCTACTGGAAGTCCCGCGACCACCACTCGACGCTCTACGACACCCCGATGCCCTACGCCCTCTTCTTCAGCGGCGGGCAGGCGGTCCACTATTCGAAGGACTTCGCCACCCAGGGGTACGCCGGCGCCTCGCACGGCTGCGTCAACGTCCGGGACAAGAAGAAGGTCGCCGCCCTCTTCGACCAGGTCCGCGAGGGCGACCGCGTCATCGTCTACTGAGCCCGGAGGCCGGGACGAAAAGAGGCGCGGGCGGGACCGGGGGAACGTGTCCCGCCCGCGCCGACGGCACTGAGCCCAGAGGTACGGGGGGAACCCCGGCTCGTCGTGCCACGCCGATGACCAGTCGGCTCACTTCCTACTGCGCCGTACGTCCGGGAAGTGTCACACCGGGGTTTCGCGGGGCCGGCCCCGTACGGCGTCTCCCTTGACCTTCACACCGGTGTGAGCCCGGAGCATCTCCCTGGGACGGCGCCGCGAGACGGCGGTGCCGCCGGCCCCGAACCGAGGAGACCCGCCATGTCCACGCCCCCGCACAGCAGCACCGCCCCCGCCGCCGTGACCGTCCTGGGCCTCGGCCGGATGGGCGGCGCCCTGGCCGCCGCCTTCCTCGCGGCGGGCCACCCCACCACCGTCTGGAACCGGTCTCCCGGCAAGGCCGACGCCCTGGTCGTCCGGGGCGCGCGCCGCGCCGGATCGGTCGCGGAGGCGGTGGCCGCCGCCCCGCTCGTGGTGGTCTGCGTCGCCGACGACGAGGCCGTGCACCAGCTCCTCGACCCGCTGGAGGGCGCCCTCGCCGGCCGCACCCTGGTGAACCTCACCACCGGCACCTCCGCCCAGGCCCGCGCCAACGCCGCCTGGGCGAAGGAGCGGGGCGCGGCCTTCCTCGACGGCGCGATCATGGCCGTACCCGAGGACATCGCCACCGACGACGCGGTCCTCCTCTACAGCGGCCCGCGCGACGCCTTCACCCCGCACGAGCCGGCCCTGCGCGCCCTGAGCCCGGCCGGCACCACCTACCTCGACTCCGACCCCGGTCTCGCCGCCCTCCACGACCTGTCCCTGCTCGGCATCATGTGGGGCGTCCTCAACGGCTTCCTGCACGGCGCGGCCCTGCTCGGCACGGCGGGCGTCCGCGCCGAGACCTTCGCCCCGCTCGCCGCCCGGATGACCACCGTGGTCGCCGGCTACGTCACCGCCGCCGCCCCCGAGGTCGACGCGGGCTCCCACCCGGCGGGCGACGCCACCCTCACCGTTCACCAGGAGGCCATGCGCCACCTCGCCGAGGAGAGCGAAGCCCTCGGCGTCAACGCCGAACTCCCCCGCCTCTTCCAGCTCCTGGCCGACCGCGCGGTCGCGGACGGGCACGCCGAGAGCGGCTACTCGGCACTGGTGGAGCAGTTCCGGAAGCCTTAGGGGCTGTTGTCCCCGGACGGTACGGGCCAGGGCGTGGGCGCGCCGGACTCCCCGGTGCCGTCGCCCTCGTCCTGGCCCTCGTCCTGGCCCTCTTCCTCCGGCCCCGCCCCGTCCTCCGCGTCCTCACCGTCACCGGTCGACGGAGACGGGGCGTACCCGAAATCCGGGGTGCCGCCGTCGGGGCGGTCGCCGCCGGTGCCCGGCACCGGGACGGCCGGGAGGGTCAACTGGGGCTCCTGTCGAGGCAGGTCGAGGACGCCGCGGCAGAACCGTTCGATCGCGCCGGGGCCACCCTTGGCCAGCCGCTCCAGGCGGCGGCGGTGTTCGGCGTCCATCGTGCCGTCCTCGTAGGCGCGGCAGGCGGTCTCGGTGCGCTCCTCCCAGTCCCAGCCGCCGCCCCGGGAGGGCGTCCGGCCCGGGTGCGGGGAGCTCTCGGGTGTCGGGGTGCCCGAGCGGGGCGGGTCGGTCTCGTCCTCCTCCGGGGTCGGCTCGCCGGGCGAGGACGCCGGCGGCGACGGGGAGTCGGGCGGAGTCGGGGAGGCGGGCTCGGACGGGTCCGGCTCCGGGGAGACCAGGACCTCGGGCGAGGAGCTGTCGGCGGAGACGGAGGCGGCCGGTGCCGGGTTCTCGGTCCCGCGGAACGGGGAGGGCAGCACGCCGGCACCGGCGGCCATCGCCACCCCGCCGATCATGAACCCGCCCAGCGCCACCGCCAGTCCGAACCGCACCGGCCGCCCCCAGCGCGAGGGTGCCGGGGCGGGGCGGCCGAGCCGCACCACACCGGCCCCGGTCTCCCGGTGGGCGGTGCGGAAGGCGGCGACGGCCTCCTCCTCGCGGGCGGCGGCCTGTTCGGCCGGGCCGGGCGCGGTGAGCGTCGCGAACGCGGCCCGCAGGGCGGCGGCCTCCGGCGGGTCGGGGGGTGCGTCGGCGGGGCCGGAGTGCTCGCCGCGCAGCAAACGTTCGGTGGCGTCCTCGGTCGGCCATCCGTGGTGCTCGTCGGCCATCACATTTCTTCCTGCGTCCGCGGAGGTGTTCGCGTCACACTGACGGTTGTCGCCGGGGATCGGTGCGGCGACCTCTGGGGCGGTACGGAGCCGGGGGTGTCCTCGCTCCGGCCGGTGCGGTCGGCGAGGAGTTCGCCGAGCCGCTTCAGTCCCCGGTGGGCGGCGGTGCGTACGGCGCCGGGGCGTTTGCCCAGCGTGTGGGCGGCGCTCTTGGCGTCCAGGCCGACGACGACGCGGAGGACGACCGCCTCGGCCTGGTCCTGCGGGAGTTGCGCTATCAGCGCGAGGGTGTCCCCCGTCGACAGCGCCTCCATGGCCTCACCGGCGGTGTCCGTCTCGGCGGCCCGGCCGGTCAGTTCGGTTTCGTCGCCCCCTATGGCGGGCCGGCGGCCGCGCATGCGGATGTGGTCGAGGGCGCGGTTACGGGCGATCCGCGCGGCCCACCCCCGGAACCGGTCGGCGTCGCCGCTGAACCGGTCGAGGTCGCGCGCGATCTGCAACCACGCCTCCGACGCCACGTCCTCGGCGTCGGCCTCCCCGACGAGTGTCCGCACGTATCCCAGCAGCCGCGGCTGCACCGCGCGGTACACAGTCCGGAAGGCGTTCTCGTCCCCGTCCTGCGCCGCGTGAACCGCGGCGGTCAGCTCCGCGTCGTCCCCCAGCACTCCCTCATCCTGCCCCACTAGTCGGCCGCGCCGTCACCGGCCCGGCCGGGCCCCTCGGGGATGCCCGGCACCCCCTGCCACCGAACGCGCCCGCGCGGACCAGCACGCTACGACCTGCACGCCCCCGCCGTCCACGCCCCGCACACCCCGCTGTCACCCTGTCACCCACCGGGGTGTGACAGAAAACGCACCGGCGGCGCAGTAGGGAGAGACGGGTCGCCCGCGACTCGCGTCGGCAACGGCCGGGGTCACTCCTGTGGGGGGTGGCGGCCCCGGCCGTTGTTCTGCTCCGGGGCCTCGCCGGACGGAGAACCTAGATCCGCGAGTTCCGCACCGACTGCCACACCGCGCCGGCGAGGGCCCGCGCCGACCGGGCGACGGAGAGCTTCTCGTGCTCGCGGTACAGCTCCCAGTTGTACTGGACCAGGGAGAGCTTGTTGGAGGAGAGCGAGGTCGCCTGGCCGGCCCGGTAGACGGCGAGCGGCTCGGCCAGGCCGCGGGCGTCGGCGCCGTCGCGCATGATCGACAGCCACAGGGCGTAGTCCTGGCGCTTGCGCATCTCCGGCATCAGCCGCGTGCCGAGGACGGAGCGGTCGTACATGGCGGTCAGGGCGCCGATGTGGTCCCGCACCAGCATCGCGCGGTAGTCGACGTGTGCCCGGGCGCGGATCACCCGGCCGTTCGGGGCGAAGTCGGTGCTCTCGCCCGCGTAGTCGGCGTCCATCTTGTAGTACGAGGTGAAGGTCAGCGGGGCGGTGCCTTCGCGCGCGAAGGCGAGCTGCCGCTCGGTCTTCTCCGGGAGCCACATGTCGTCGCTGTCGAGGAAGGCCACGTAGTCGCCCCGGGCCCGTTCCATGGCGAGGTTGCGGGCGCGGCCCGCGCCACCCCGCTCGGGCGCCGTCTCGGGCAGCACGCGCTCGTCCTGCCGGGCGAACTCCCGCAGCAGCTCCATGGAGTCGTCCGACGACTGGTCGTCGGTGATCAGCAGCTCCAGGTCGGTGTGGGTCTGCGTGAGGACCGACCGGACCGCCGCGCCGAGCGTTGCCGCCGAGTTGTACACGGGCATGACGACAGACACCAGGGGCACGCGATTCTCCTTGCTCGGCCGGAACGACGGTCCATTCAAACATCGCGATCGAACAGGGAGCGACACGCAGGTCCTCCCCACCGGGCGGGGCCGCCGCCACCGGTGCCGCATACTCCCCCACCCCGACGGGTAGAGGCCGTTCCCCGCCTCGCGACGGAGCAGGGAGCTGCGGTGCTGCGTATCCACTTCACGCCCGAGGACCTCACCCGGGTCCGGGTGGCCCCGGGCCCCGACCTCCTGTGGGAGATCAGCAACAGCGTGCAGACCTTGCAGCGGAGGGACGGGGAGCGGGTCTTCGGCGCCTGGCGGCGGTGGGCGCGGCCCCGCCTCCCGGAGAGCCGGGAACTGCTCTCGCCGCTGCTGCCGCCGTACGGCTACTCGCCGGACTTCCTCACGCCGAGCGCCGGGGAGCGGCCCACGTTCCGGGCCGCCGTCGAGGCCCTGCTCGGGACGGAGCCCGCGAGGCTGCGGGCGGAACTGGCCCGGCTCGCCCGGTCGGCGCGGCTGCCGGTGTGGGCGGCCTCGCTGGCCCGGGGGGACACGGAGACGCTGACGCGGCTCGGCGACGCCCTCCACGCGTACCAGGCACGCGCCCTCGTCCCGCACTGGCGGCAGATACGGGCGGACGTCGAGGCCGACCGGGCGCGGCGGCTGCGGGACCTGATGGACGGCGGCACCGAGGCGCTGCTGTCCGGGCTCGGGCCCGACGCCCGCTGGCGGCCCCCGGTGCTGGAGGTCACCTACCCGGTCGAGCACTGCCTGCGGCTGGAGGGGCGCGGGCTGGTCCTCCAGCCGTCCTTCTTCTGCTGGCCCGCCCCGACCACCCTCGCCGACGGCACGCTGCGGCCCGTCCTGGTCCACCCCATCCGCCACACCCCGGGCTGGGCCGCGCCCCGGACGGGACCGGGGCCGCTCGGCCGCCTCCTCGGGCAGACCCGGGCGGAGCTGCTGCGCGCCACCGGCACGGGCTGTTCGACCGTGGAGGCGGCCCGGATGCTCCAGGTGACACACCCGGCGGTCAGTCAGCACATGAACGTGCTGCGGGCGGCCGGCCTGATCACCACCGTCCGTACCGCCGGCCGCTCCTTTCACCTCGCGACCGCCGAGGGCCGCGCCCTGCTGGCCGCCGAGGAACACCGGCCGTAAGCCCTCCCTTACGGCTCTTGTGCCCGGGGAGGCAGCGCCCCCACGCTGTGCCTGCCCGGCCAGACCCCCACACCTCCGGAGGCCACGTTGAGCACGTCCCGCCCCACCCGCAGAGGCGTTCTGAAGGCCGCCGCGGGGCTCACCGCGACCACGGCGCTCGGCGCCACCAGTGTCCTCGCGTCGGCGTCCGCCGCCCACGCGGCCGGCGACGGCTTCGGGCTGCGCATCGTCGACCGCAACGAGAGCGACGCGCGCATGTGGTACTACCGCTTCGCCACCGACGCGATCGGCTGGGACCCCGGCGTCAACGTCCTCCTCCCGGACGGCTACCACGCCGGCGGGCGCCGCTACCCCGTGCTGTACCTCTTCCACGGCGGCGGCACCGGCCAGGACTTCATCACCTTCGACCGGATGGGCATCCGCGCCTGGACCGCCGGCAAGCCGCTCATCGTCGTCATGCCCGACGGCGGCCCCGCCGGCTGGTACTCCAACCCGGTCTCCTCGAACGTGGGCCCGCGCAACTGGGAGACCTTCCACATCGCCCAGCTGCTCCCCTGGATCGACGCCAACTTCCGCACCTACGCCGAGTACGACGGCCGGGCCGTCTCCGGCTTCTCGATGGGCGGCTTCGGCGCGCTGAAGTACGCCGCCAAGTACTACGGCCACTTCGCCTCGGTCAGCTCGCACTCCGGCCCGGCCAGCCTGCGCCGCGACGCGGGGCTCGTCACGCACTGGGCCAACGTCTCCTCGGCCGCGGTGGAACTGGGCGGCGGCACGGTCTACGGCGCGCCCCTGTGGGACGAGGCCCGGGTCAGCGCCGACAACCCGGTGCAGCGCGTCGAGAGCTACCGGAACAAGCGGGTCTTCCTGGTCGCGGGCACCAGCCCCGACCCGGTCAACTGGTTCGACACCGTCAACGAGACGCAAGTCCTCGCCGGGCAACGGGAGTTCAAGAGCGTGCTCGGCGCGGCCGGCATCCCGCACGAGGGGCACGAGGTCCCCGGCGGCCACTTCGTCCGCCCCGACCTGTTCATCCGCGACCTGGACGGGATCGTCGCCCGCCTCCGCAAGGCCTGACCGCCGCCCCTCCGCCGACCTCCCGGGAGCCCGACATGCACGGACCCACCCCGCCCGGCCCGCGGCCGACCCGCCGCGCGCTGCTGCGCGGCGCCGCGGGCGGCGGCCTCGCCCTGACCGGCCTGGCCGCCGCCGCTCCGGGCGCGCACGCCGCCGCGTGGGCCCCGGGGGCGCGGGCCACCGGCGCCAAGGTCCGCGACCTCACGGGCCCCTCCCAGACCGGGCGCTTCGGCGCCCCCTGGACCGACCTCGGCATTCCGGCGCGCTGCCCCGACGGCTCGATGCTGCTGGTCTGCGGGGACACCTTCGACGGCGAGGGCGTCGGCGGCCCGGACTGGCGCTCGCCGGTGGGGCTGCGCTCCTCGCACGCCGACCCGGCCGCCCTCACCGTCGACGGCTGCGTGGGCGGCGGCCGGGCGGTGGGCCTGGTCCCGGAGGGCCACGAGGGCGGCACCACCGCCATCCCCTCCGACGTCTTCACCGTCGGCTCGACCATGTACATGCACCTGATGCGCGGCGTGATCTACCGGACCCACCACTCCGACTTCTGGCGCTCCGACGACAACGGCGAGACCTGGCAGTACCTCTGCCAGTGGCCCGGCGACCAGTACGGCGGCCAGTTCCAGCAGAAGACGTACGCGGTCGCCGACGACGGCTACTGCTACGTCCTCTCCACCGTCTTCAACCGCGACATCGCCTCCGGCCTGCTCCTGCACCGGGTCCGCCAGGACGCCCTGGGGAACCCGGCCGCTTACGAGCCGTGGGGGTACGCGGGCGGGGCCTGGGCCTGGGGGAACCCGCCGACCACGGTGACCGCCGCCCGCCGCTGGGGCGAGATCTGCTTCCGCGCGATGGACGGCGGCTACGCGCTGAGCTGGCTCAACATGGCCCCGCTCGACCTGCGGGCACAGTTCTTCCCGCTGCCGACCTCCAACCTCTTCACCACACCGGAGCAGACCACGATCGTCCCCACCGTCCCGGGCCGCGAGACCGGCAACGCGGTGGCCAGCCCCTACGGCGGCTTCATCGTCCCGGGCTCCACCGCCGGGGACCTGCACCTGGCCGTCAGCCAGTGGTACGACGCCCAGAACTACCGGGTGATGCAGTACCGGATTCGCGGGCTGACCCGCTGACCGGGCCTCACATCGGGAGAATCTTCACCCGGTCCAGGAACCGGAAGAAGAGCGGTTCGGCGAAGGGGTCCGCCGGGGCGGTGAAGGTGTCGAGCAGCGGCCGGTACGCCGCCTCGTGCCCGGCCTCGGCGGCCCAGGCCACGGCCCGGTCGGCGGCGTCGGGCGGCTCCAGGAAGTAGTCCTCGACGGCGAGGCCGTCGGCGGCCAGCCGCTGGGCCATCGCGTCCCGGGCGAGGCAGGCGGTCCACCCGCCGCTCTCCGGCCCGGCCGCCTCGATGACGACGCAGGCGCTGTCCATGACGTAGCCGAAGAGGGCGGGGTGGCCGGTCTCCTCGGCGAGGGTGTTCATGCTGCCGATGTCGGTGGGGCCGCCCTGGGTGGGGCACTCCCAGATCTGCCAGTCGTCGGTCCGGTGCTCCAGCAGGGTCAGCGCTCCGCCGACCGGCCGCAGGGCCGCCAGTGTGTCGAGCGGTGCGGCGCTCCTGGCCACGACGTAATAGCCCCAGTACCCCATAACCGTGCTCCCCCGCGCTCGTGTGCGTGACTCCACCGGCAGGGACGCCGCTCGGGTGCCCGAACGTTCCCGGCCGGGGGCCTGCGGCGACTTCAGCACATCAGGGGCCGCGCGCGCCACCGAAAGCCCGCATCCCGTCGGGCGGAGGGATGCGGGCCGCGCGGGCGCGCGCCGGGCTCAGACCTTCTCGGGCGCCGGAGCGTCCGGGACCTCCGGGACGGGCCCGGGCGCCGCCGGGGGCCAGGGCTGGTGGGCGCGGGCGTTCTGGCGCCCGGTCAGCGCCAGCACGAAGAGGACGGCGATGACCGCGTGCACGACGCTGAACAGCTCGGAGTAGGCGACGTACCGGTAGGCGCGGGCGATCTCGTCCACTTCCTCGGCACGGTCCAGCTGGCGGGCGACGAACTGGCTGACGGCGTTGTCGAGGAGGAAGGCGCCCCACCAGAGGTTGAGCAGCAGCGGGCCGCGCCGGTCGGCCGGCGAAACGGAGGCGTACCAGGTCTCGGAGGCGATCCGGCGCGGGAACCACAGGCTGACCACCGGCACGAACCAGCCACCGATCGCCCAGCCGCGCAGCATGGTGTGCCCGTACGGGTCGAAGACCTCGGCGTTGACCCGGGTCCGGCGGAACCACACGAGGAAGACCACGACGCTGGAGAGGTACACGAGCGACCAGAAGTACGTGGCGTACGCGGAGAACCGCTCGGCCACCGTCCAGTCGTCCTCGACGGACCAGTCTCCGCCCGCCGCCTGGTCCGCGAAGCCCGCCATCACCAGGTCCAGCACGGCGGCGACCAGGTCGGTGAGACCGACCAGCGCGAACAGCCCGGCGGTCGCCCAGCCGAGGGCGACCGGCGAGCGGAGCACGGCGGTGCCGGAGACCGGGACCCGCCTGCGGCCGCCGAGGTGCGTACGGCCGTCGAGCCGTTCGGCGGCCTCGCACAGTTCGCAGCGCACCGAGTCCGGCCGGGCCTCGGCGGTGCGGCACCTGACACAGAGCATGACGAAGGAACCCCCCACGGGTGGAGCCGTGCGCCCGCGCCCCTCCCCCGAGGCGTGCGGCCGCGCACAGCGGAAAGCCCCGTCCGTGCGCGGTCATCCGGCGGCGGACGGGGCGTTGACCAGCGAAGAGTAAGGCAGCGGCGCCGCCTCCGGAAGCTTCTTTTCCGGTACGCGGGTGGGCCGCCGGGTCACTCCTCCGTCGTCACCTTGTCGGCGAGCTGGCGGAACTCGGTCCAGCTCCGCTCCGGCTTGCCGCTGTGCCACACCTTCTCGGCCAGGGCGGCGAGCGGCATCCGGATGCCCTCGGCGATCTCGTCGGTGGTCTGGGCGCCCGCGATGTCGCCCCAGACGGCGAAGCGGGCGCCGAGGATCTGGTCGTTCCAGCGGCCGGCGACCGGCTCGGAGCCGCGCAGCACCAGCGGGGTCCACTCGCGGTAGATCCGCTCGCCGGTGGGATAGGTGAAGGTCTGGGGCTCGCCGAGCACGTAGTAGAGGTACTCGTCGTTCATGTTGATCACCTTGAACCCCTCCTCCAGGTACTGGAGGGGCGGGCGGGCGCCGATCTCCTTGCCGGTCCAGTACTCGACCTCCAGGCCCTTCGGCGGCTCGACCTGGGTGTCGGCGAAGAGGCCGTCGTTCCAGACCTTGAGGGTGCGGTCGAAGGGGCGCATGGTGGCGGCCCGGTCGGCGACCCAGCTGGTGGCGAGGTCTTCGACGCGGGCGTTCTGCCCGTGCTTCTCGCGGGCGGCGCGGGCCAGCTGGGGGTAGGACTGCTCGGGGTTCTGCGCCATCAGGGCCGGGTACTCGTCGGCGCCGAGGTGCCAGTAGCCGCCCTTGAAGAGCTCCGCGTACTCCTTCAGCAGGTCGTCGACGATGCGGGCGGAGTCCGGGTTGGCGATGTCGATGGCGCCGCGCGGGGTGTCGCCGCCCGCGGCGCGGAGCTGGAGGTCCGGGTGGGCCTTGATGACGGCGCCGAGGTGGCCCGGGGAGTCGATCTCGGGGATGACGGTGATGTGCCGCTCGGCGGCGACCTTGAGCAGGCGGCGGACCTGGTCCTTGGTGAGGTGGTCGTCCGAGACGATCTCGGGGTGGCTCTCGGACTCGATCCGGAACGCCTGGTCGTCGGAGAAGTGGAGCGAGAGCTGGTTGTACTTGAGGTCGCCCAGCTCGCGTATCCGGTCCTCGATCCAGTCGACCGGGTAGGGCTTGCGGGCGATGTCCAGCATGAAGCCCCGCTGCGGCTTGGCCGGGGCGTCCTTGATCACGCCCTCGGGCGCGCTCGACCCGGTGCGCAGCGCCTGCTTGAGGGTGCGGGTGCCGTAGAAGACGCCGGCCTGGTCGGGCGCGGTGATCCGGACCTGGCCGTCGGCGACCCGCAGCTCGTACGACTGGGGGCCGCCGGGGGTGTCGCCCTCCACGTCGAGGCGGACGTCGCCGCGCTCGGGCTCGGCCTCGCCGCCGTAGTCGACGTTCAGCTCGCGGGCGAGCAGCCGGCCCTCGTCGGCCAGCTGCCCGTCGGCGACGACGACTCTGCTGCCCTCCCCCGGCTTCCACCCGGGTCCACGCGCCGCCTCGTGCTCGCGCACCGAGGGGACGGTGGCGGGCTCCTTCGACACCGGGTACGAGGAAGGGTCGCGGACCGGCGCCTCGGCGGAGCCGCCGTCCGGGGTGGAGCCGTCGGGGGCCCGGTCCTCGTGCGGCCAGAACGCGACGGCCAGCGCGGCGGCCCCGGCGACGACCACCGCGGCGATGCCCGCGAGGTACCGGGCCCGCCCGCCGGACGGCTTGCGGTGGCCGCGCGGCCGGGCCGGGGTCGAGCCACCACCGGGCGCGTGGGGGCCGTCGGGGTCCTGCGGTTCGCGCGGGCGGTCGGCGTCCATGGAGGCTCCGTACGTCGTAGGGGCTGGCGGATCTGGGGAGGGGGAGTGCGGGTTCGGGGGCGGGGGTTGGTCCGTCCGGGTGAACGGGGTGCGGTGGGGGCGGGTCACCCGTCCGGTGGAGCGGGTGGGGGCGCGGGGAGCGCGAGGGACACGCCCGGGCGCCGCCGGCGGCGGGAAATCGCTCGGTCGGGGGTGTCAGCGCAGCGTGCGGGCGTCCACGAAACGTCTCGAAACTCTCCCGTTCGGATGAAATTCGCGCATGCGTCGGACTCTTTCCGTCATCCCTCGCTAGCGTGGCGGCGCTGTCCCCGCCCCCGTACGAGGAGCGCACGCTGCCCGCAGAACGAGGCCGGAGCACCCACGCCCCGGCCGTACCCGGCTACCCCACGGTGCCGCCCGGACTCGCCCGGCTCAACTCGGACCCGGCCGACCGGGCCGTCGCCGCGCTCCTGACCTGCTGCGCCAGCCCGGCCTGGGCGAAGCGGCTGGCGGTCCACCGCCCGTACCCGGACGTCGCGGCCCTGCTCGCCGCGAGCGACGAGGCGCTCTACGATCTGCCGCCCGGCGACCGCCGCGAGGCGCTGACCGGCGAGGCCGACCGCTCCGCCGCCCCGCCGAGCGGCTACTCGGCGGCGGACACCGCGCTGGCCCACGCCCAGACGGCGTACGCGGCGAAGTTCCGCTTCCCCTTCGTCGTCTGCCTGGACGGGGCGAGCGCGGCGCACGCCCTGAACCAGCGGCTGACCGCGATCCACACCCGCCTCGACCACGACGAGGAGGCCGAGCTGGCGCTGGCCACCGAGGAGCTGCGGCGCCTGGTCCGGGGGCGGCTGGCCCGCCGGGCGGCGGGCGCGGCCCGGCCGGCGGCCTCGCTCCCCGCCCCCGGCAGGCACGGCCCTGACCGCCCGTACGGGTCGCCAGAAGACGCCGTATGCCCGGAATCGCGGGATTCGGGGCGTCCTGATAGCCCGTACGTGCCAGTTTGATCACACCGAAGGCCCCGGCGCGAGGGAACCGACAACACGTCGCTACGATGTCCAGGGCCGGTGGACCGTACCCGGCCGGGCCAAGACCGACCTAGGAAGCCGGCAGGCCCCAAATCCTTTCCCCGGAGGGTTCTTCCGTGCCGGCTGGAACGCTGTACCGCGGCCGGGAAGGAATGTGGTCCTGGGTGGCTCATCGAGTCACCGGCGTCCTCATTTTCTTCTTCCTGTTCGTACACGTGCTGGACACCGCTCTCGTCCGCGTCTCTCCCGAGGCGTACGACGAGGTCGTTGCCACCTACAAGACGCCCATCGTCGCCCTGCTGGAGTACGGCCTCGTCGCCGCCGTGCTCTTCCACGCGCTCAACGGCCTGCGGGTGATCGCCGTCGACTTCTGGTCGAAGGGCGCCCGCTACCAGAAGCAGATGCTGTGGTCCGTGGTGGGAGTGTGGCTCGTTCTGATGGTCGGGGCCCTGTACCCCGTCCTCGGCCACGCCGTACGCGAAGTGTTCGGGAGCTGACGCTGATGTTCACTGAGACCAACGCCGCCGTCGGCCCCGTCGAGGGCGCTTCCCTCTACGACGTCGACCACCCCGCGCCGATCATCGAGCCGCCCCGCCAGCGCACCCGCAAGACGCCCAAGTCGACCCGCGGCAACTTCGAACTGGCCGCGTGGCTCTTCATGCGCCTGTCCGGTGTCGTCCTCGTCGTCCTGGTCATCGGCCACCTGCTGATCCAGCTCGTGCTGGACGGCGGCGTCTCCAAGATCGGCTTCGCCTTCGTGGCCGGCCGCTGGGCGTCCCCGTTCTGGCAGGTCTGGGACCTGGCCATGCTCTGGCTGGCGATGCTGCACGGCTCCAACGGCCTGCGCACCGTCATCAACGACTACGCCGAGCGCGCCAACACCCGACTGTGGCTGAAGGGCCTGCTCTACACGGCCACGGTGTTCACCATTCTGCTGGGCACGCTGGTGATCTTCACCTTCGACCCGAACATCCGCTAGGCACGGGGCTGAGGCAACCGACATGAAGATCCACAAGTACGACACCGTCATCGTCGGCGCCGGCGGCGCCGGCATGCGCGCCGCCATCGAGGCGACGAAGCGCAGCCGCACCGCCGTGCTGACCAAGCTCTACCCGACCCGCTCCCACACCGGCGCGGCCCAGGGCGGCATGGCCGCCGCCCTCGCCAACGTCGAGGACGACAACTGGGAGTGGCACACCTTCGACACGGTCAAGGGCGGTGACTACCTGGTCGACCAGGACGCCGCCGAGATCCTGGCGAAGGAGGCCATCGACGCGGTCCTGGACCTCGAGAAGATGGGCCTGCCGTTCAACCGGACGCCCGAGGGCCGGATCGACCAGCGCCGCTTCGGCGGTCACACCCGCAGCCACGGCGAGGCCCCGGTCCGCCGCGCGTGCTACGCGGCCGACCGCACCGGCCACATGATCCTCCAGACGCTGTACCAGAACTGCGTCAAGGAGGGCGTGGAGTTCTTCAACGAGTTCTACGTCCTGGACCAGCTCATCACCGAGGTCGACGGGGTCAAGAAGTCCGCCGGCGTCGTCGCCTACGAGCTGGCCACCGGCGAGATCCACGTCTTCCAGGCCAAGTCGGTCGTCTACGCCTCCGGCGGCACCGGCAAGTTCTTCAAGGTGACGTCGAACGCGCACACGCTGACCGGTGACGGCCAGGCCGCCTGCTTCCGCCGGGGCCTGCCGCTGGAGGACATGGAGTTCTTCCAGTTCCACCCGACCGGCATCTGGCGCATGGGCATCCTCCTGACCGAGGGCGCCCGCGGTGAGGGCGGCATCCTCCGCAACAAGGACGGCGAGCGCTTCATGGAGAAGTACGCGCCCGTCATGAAGGACCTCGCCTCGCGTGACGTCGTCTCGCGCTCCATCTACACGGAGATCCGCGAGGGCCGTGGCTGCGGCCCCGAGGGCGACCACGTCTTCCTCGACCTCACCCACCTGCCGCCGGAGCAGCTGGACGCGAAGCTCCCGGACATCACCGAGTTCGCGCGCACCTACCTCGGCATCGAGCCCTACACGGACCCGATCCCGATCCAGCCCACCGCGCACTACGCCATGGGCGGCATCCCCACCAACGTCCAGGGTGAGGTCCTCGCGGACAACACCACGGTCGTCCCGGGCCTGTACGCCGCCGGTGAGGTCGCCTGCGTCTCGGTGCACGGCGCCAACCGCCTCGGTACCAACTCGCTGCTCGACATCAACGTCTTCGGGCGTCGCGCGGGCATCGCCGCCGCCGAGTACTCCCACAGCAACGACTACGTGGAGCTGCCGGAGAACCCGGCCGCCCAGGTGGTCGAGATGGTGGAGCGGCTGCGGGACTCCAACGGCACGGAGCGCGTCACCGAACTGCGCACCGAGCTCCAGGAGACGATGGACGCCAACGTCATGGTCTTCCGCACCGAGCAGACCATCAAGACGGCCGTCGACAAGATCGCCGAGCTGCGCGCCCGGTACAAGAACGTCTCCGTCCAGGACAAGGGCCGCCGCTTCAACACGGACCTGCTGGAGGCCATCGAGCTGGGCAACCTGCTCGACCTGGCCGAGGTCATGGCGCAGTCGGCCCTCGCCCGCAAGGAGTCGCGCGGCGGTCACTACCGCGAGGACTTCCCCAACCGCGACGACGTCAACTTCATGCGCCACACCATGGCGTACCGCGAGGTCGGCGACGACGGCCAGGAGTCGATCCGGCTCGACTACAAGCCGGTCGTCCAGACCCGCTACCAGCCGATGGAGCGTAAGTACTGATGGCTACCCCCGTACTCGACAAGCCGGTCCAGGACGCCACCGCGTCCCACCTGATCACGATCACGCTGCGCGTGCGCCGGTTCCTGCCCGAGGTCTCCGACGAGGTCACCTGGGAGGACTTCGTCCTGGAGATCGACCCCAAGGAGCGGGTCCTCGACGCGCTCCACAAGGTCAAGTGGGAGATGGACGGGACCCTGACGTTCCGCCGCTCCTGCGCCCACGGCATCTGCGGCTCCGACGCCATGCGCATCAACGGCCGCAACCGCCTCGCGTGCAAGACGCTGATCAAGGACATCAACCCGGAGAAGCCCATCACGGTCGAGCCCATCAAGGGTCTCGCGGTCCTCAAGGACCTCGTGGTGGACATGGAGCCGTTCTTCCAGGCGTACCGGGACGTCATGCCGTTCCTGGTCACCAAGGGGAACGAGCCGACCCGGGAGCGCCTGCAGTCGGCCGAGGACCGCGAGCGGTTCGACGACACCACCAAGTGCATCCTGTGCGCCGCGTGCACCTCGTCGTGCCCGGTCTTCTGGAACGACGGCCAGTACTTCGGTCCGGCCGCCATCGTCAACGCCCACCGCTTCATCTTCGACTCGCGTGACGAGGCCGGCGAGCAGCGGCTGGAGATCCTCAACGACAAGGACGGCGTGTGGCGCTGCCGCACCACGTTCAACTGCACGGACGCCTGCCCGCGCGGTATCGAGGTCACCAAGGCAATCGCCGAGGTCAAGAAGGCGCTCATCACGCGCCGCTACTGAGCCTCCCTCAGGGACCCGCTCAGAGCCCTGCTCAGGCCCGAAGGCCCCGTTCCCGGTACGTCCGGGGGCGGGGCCTTCGGCATGCCCGGGGCAGCTTTCTTGAACATGTTCAAAAAGAGGTCTACTGTCACGCGTGACAGCTTTTTGAACACGTTCAAGAAGGGTGGGGCACATGGACCTCACAGTGGTCTCGTACGCCGTCTACCTGGTCGTCAGCATCGCCCTGACGATCTGGGTGGCCCGGACGCTGAGCCGCAACGGCCGCCTCTTCATCGCCGACGTCCTGCACGGCGACGAGCGGCTGGCCGACGCCGTCAACCACCTCCTGGTGGTCGGCTTCTACCTCGTCAACCTCGGCTTCGTCGCCCTCTACCTGCGCGGTGGCGACGACATCGCCTCCACCGCCGCCCTCTTCGAGGAACTCTCCGCCAAGCTCGGCGTGGTCCTGCTGGTCCTCGGCGTCCTCCACCTGGGCAACGTCTGGGTCCTCTCCAAAATCCGCCGCCGCGGCATCCGCGACCAGGAGACCCACCCGCCGGTCACCCCCGACGCCCACCTCACCGCCGGCCCGTTCGCCGCCCCGGCCAAGGGCTGACCCCGGTGCCCGCCACCCACCGGCCCGTACGGCGGCTGACCGTGCTGTACGACGCCGGGTGCCCGCTCTGCACCCAGCTGCGCGGCTGGCTGGAGCGCCGCCGCCAGCTCGTCCCGCTCGACCTGGTCCCGGCCGGGTCCGAGCGGGCCAGGGAGCTGCTGCCGGGCCTGGACCACGCGGCCACCCTGGACGAGATCACCGTGGTGGGCGACGGCGGCCAGGTCTTCCGGGGGACGGCGGCCTGGATCACCGTCCTGTGGGCCCTGGACGGCTACCGCGCCCTCGCCCACCGCCTCGCCACCACCACCTCCGGCGCCCTCCTGGCCCGGGGCGCGGTCCTGGCCGCCGCCCGCCTGCGGGAGACCACCCGGCAGTGGGGCGGGACCAGTTACCCGGCCACGGACGGATGGCGGTACGACCCCCGTACGGGCTGGGTCTTCGAGCCCCCGGGGTGCGACACGACCTGCCCGGCGGACGGCTAGGCTCGGACGCGTGGCAGGCAAGAAGACCAGCGAGGAACACGACGGGGCGAGCGCGCGGGGGGCGGCCGCCCCGTCGGCACGGGCGGGTACGGCGGCCCCGGCGGCCAAGGAGCCGGACGGCCGGACCGCCAAGAGCGAGCAGACCCGCACCCTGATCCTGGAGACGGCCCTGCGCCTCTTCCAGGAGCGCGGCTTCGACAAGACCACGATGCGCGCCATCGCCCGCGAGGCCGGCGTCTCCACCGGCAACACGTACTACTACTTCGCCTCCAAGGAACACCTGGTCCAGGGCTTCTACGACCGCATCGCCGACGAACACCGGGCGGCCGTGGCCCCGGTCCTCGCGCGCGAGACGGGCCTGGAGGAGCGCTTCGCCGGGGTCCTCACCGCCTGGCTCGACATCGCGGCCCCATACCACGAGTTCGCCGCCCAGTTCTTCAAGAACGCCGCCGACCCCGCCAGCCCCCTGAGCCCCTTCTCCACCGACTCCTCCCCCGCCCGCGACGCCGCCATCGCCATCCAACGCGAGGTCCTCACCGGCTCCCGCGCCAAGCCCCCCGCCGAACTGGCCACCCTCCTCCCCGAACTGATGTGGCTGGCCCAGATGGGCCTCGTCCTCTACTGGGTCTTCGACTCCTCCCCGGACACGGAACGCACCCGCAGGCTCGCGGTGCGGGGGGCGCGGCTGACGGCCCGGGGGGTGAGCTTGTCGCGGTTCCGGGTGCTACGGCCGCTGGTGCGGGAGGTGCACGAACTGCTGATGGACTTCCTGCCGGGGGCGAGCGAGACGCTCAGCGCCAGGGAACGACGGAAGGCGGGCGGGGAAGCTGCGCCCGATCCCACGGACACACCACAGCGGAACGAAACCTCCCCCTCTGCCGGGCACTGAGCACCGGTCCCGGTGAAGGCGGGGATGGGCGCCTTGGGAAACCCCGCGATGGTCGCGCTTCCCAGCCCTAGTTCAGCGAGGAACCGGGGCATCACCGATCAGGGCGTAGGTGAAAGCGAGGCGCCGGTCGAGCCATTCGGCGCGGATGTCCACGGTGCCGCCTCGGGAATCCATGACCTTCTCCTGGCCCGCGTGCCACACCAGCTTTCGTTCGGCCATGTCTTCGCCGTCGCCACCCGCCAGCGCGTCGAATGCCTGCCCGGCGAAGGAACCGATCTTGCCGACGGGACCCGCGGTGTGGAGCCGGAGGCGTCATGGTGCGACCGTCGCCAGCGCCCACACCGTCTTCCCGTACCGCCCCCGGTCGCGGACGCCCCACGCCTCCGCGACGGCCGTGACCACCGTGCGGGCGTGGCCGGGGAGGAGGGTGTCGGGGGGTGTGGTGGGGGACGGGACGCCGGGGGACTGGTCGGGGTCGGGGGTGGGGAGGACGGCCTCGTCGGGGATGCCGTCGGAGACCTCGACGAGGCAGGAGCCGTGGGCGAGGACGGTGACGGCGACCTCGAAGTCGGGTTCGTCGCGGGGGCCGTGGAGGACGGTGTCGGCGGCGAGTTCGGAGACCAGCAGGACGGTCTCCTCGCGTATCGCGCTCCGTGGCGGGTGTCCCCAACTGGCCAGATGGCCCCCGGTCCGGTGCCTGGCCTCACCCACCGAAGCGGGGTGCCGGGGCAGCCGGAACGCCTTGCGTCTCAGCACAACCGACTCCGTCATCCCCACAGTGCACACACTTCTCTCACATGACGCAACGTCAAAGGAGGAAGAAGAACGCCGCGGGCCGCCCACGGATCACTCCGGAGCGGCCCGGCGGGTGGTGGCCCGCTGTTTCGGCGGGCAGCGGGCGGAAAAAGGCGCCCACGGCCCGCCGAGGGGGTCGGAAGGGTCAGCTCCGCTTGGCGGCGAGCTGGACGATCGTGATGTCGGAGGGGGCGCCGACCCGTACCGGCGGGCCCCAGGCGCCCGCACCCCGGGAGACGTAGAGCTGGGTGTCGCCGTATCGCTCCAGGCCCTCGACGGTCGGGTTGGCGAGGCCGGCGATGAGGTTGCCGGGCCAGAGCTGGCCGCCGTGGGTGTGGCCGGAGAGCTGGAGATCGACGCCGTGCTCGACCGCCTCGTCGATGACGATCGGCTGGTGGGCGAGGAGGACGCTGGCCCGGGAGCGGTCCCGGTCGCCGAGGGCGCGGACGAAGTCGGGGCCCTGGCCGTAGCTCTCGCCCGCCACGTCGTTGACCCCGGCGAGGTCGAAGCCGGCCTTCTCCACGCGGGCGTTCTCCAGCGGGCGCAGCCCCAGCTCGCGGACGTGGTCGACCCACTCGGCGGCGCCGGAGAAGTACTCGTGGTTGCCGGTGACGAAGTAGCTGCCGTCGCGGGCCCGCAGCTGGGCGAGGGGTTCGGCGGCGTGGCCCAGCTCCGCCACGCTGCCGTCGACCAGGTCGCCGACGACGGCGATGAGGTCGGGCTGGGCGGAGTTGACCGTGTCGACGATGCGCTGGGTGTGCCCCCGGCCGAGTATCGGCCCGAGGTGGACATCGCTGACGACGGCGATGCGGTAGCCGTGGGCGGCGCGCGGCAGCTTGGCCAGCGGCACCGTGACGTGCTTGAGCCTGGGTCCGCGCAGTACGCCGTACGTTCCGGCGCCGACCGTGCCGAGGGCGACGGCGGCGGCCGTCCCGCCGACGATCCGGGAGACGAAGAGGCGGCGGGAGGGGGTGGGGCGGGGCTTCGGGTCCGGGTCGCCGGGCGGCAGGGTGCCGGCGGGCGGGGCCGGGGGCGCCGGGGCGGCCGGAGCGGTCGCGGTGGCCGGCTCGGCGACGGCGCAGCCGCCGGTGGCGGTGCCGGTAGCGGTGCCGGCGCCCGTACCCGTACCCGTGGAGTCCACCGGAGCCGAGGGCTCGGCGGGGTCGGCGGGCTCGGCCGGGGTCGCCGGGCCGGCCTCACGTCCCCGCTCCCCCGGTGCCCGCATGCGCAGCAGCAGCGGGCGGACCAGCTCGCCGGCGAGGAGGGCCAGGAGGAGGTAGAGGAAGACGGCGGCCCAGAGGTAGCCGGGCCAGGCCACGATCTGCTTGACCAGGAACGGCAGGCCGGAGCGGCCGGTGGCGAAGGCGCCGACGAAGAGCACCGGGCCGAGGACGAAGAGCGCCGTGGCGACGTGGCGCACGGGCGAGCCGGGCCGGGTGGTGTCCCGGACCATGCGGCGCCAGACGTACCAGTGCAGGGCCACCAGCGAGGCCAGGACGGCGCAGGCGACGACGACGAAGAGGGGGTTCATGGCGCTCGTTCGGTCCTCGGGTCAGGGGGTGGGGCCGGGCGGGGCGGGGCTGGTGGCGGGGGCGGGGTTCTTCTCACGGCGCAGGGCGCGCAGACCGCGCAACCCGACGATCCCCACGGCCGTCCCCAGAAGGAAGGACGTCACGGCGAGCAGCAGGTGGACCCAGAAGTAGGCGGTGGGGTCCCCGGCGGCGTCGAAGGCGAGCCCGCTCGCGTCGTTCCAGAGATTCTTGACGAAGGTGACCCAGATGAACCAGCTCCACACCCCGAAGGCGAGCAGGAACCAGGAGACCGGGCGGCTGAGCTTCATACGCCCAGTATCGCGGCCCGGCTCCACCGCCCCGCGCCGGGGTCGGGAGCCGGTGGCAGGCGTTCCGCTCGGGGCGGCGGGCAGTCGGCCGACCGGGGCGCAGACAGCATCCGCCCGTACCTGTACGTTCTCGATCGTGCCTGCCTTGCGAAAGACCACCGTGCTGGTCGCCTCCACCGTCTTGCTGACTCTTTCCGCCGCGTTCCCGGCAGTTGCCGCCGAGAAGCCGGACGACGACAAGGCGAAGCCGCCGGGGAAGATGTCGGAGATCGGCGGCGCGCGGCTGGGGCAGGCCGGTACGCAGGTGAACGCCGGGCCGGGGGTGCCCAAGCTCCCGAAGAAGCTCACCGGGCGGTCCTGGATCGTCGCGGACGCGGAGAGCGGGGACGTCCTCGCCGCGCACAACGCGCACTGGAGGCTTCCCCCGGCCTCCACGATGAAGATGCTCTTCGCCGACACCGTGCTGCCCAAGCTCCCCAAGGACGAGGAGCACCTGGTCACCGACGAGGAGCTGGCCGGTGTGGGCGCGGGCTCCAGCCTGGTCGGGGTCAAGGAGGACCAGACGTACACCGTCCACGACCTGTGGCTCGGCGTCTTCCTCTCCTCGGGCAACGACGCCGTGCACGTGCTGTCCGCGATGAACGACGGCATCGACAAGACGGTCGCCGACATGAACGCGCACGCCGAGGAGCTCCAGGCGCTCGACACCCATGTGGTCAGCCCGGACGGCTACGACGCCAAGGGCCAGCTCTCCAGCGCGTACGACCTGACGCTGATCGCCCGGTCGGGGATGCAGAAGAAGGACTTCCGGGAGTACTGCGCGACGGTGAGCGCGGAGTTCCCGGGCGAGAAGAAGAAGGGCAAGAAGCGCGAGCACTTCGGCATCCAGAACACCAACCGCCTGCTCACCGGCGCGTACGGCATGGAGCGGTACGAGGGCATCGCGGGGGTGAAGAACGGCAACACCACCAACGCCGGGGCCACCTTCACCGGTGTGGCCGAGCGGGACGGCCGGGTGCTGCTGGTCACCGTGATGAACCCGGACGGCAAGGAGAGCAACGCCGTCTACCAGGAGACGGCCCGCCTCTTCGACTGGGGCTTCGAGGCGGCGGAGAAGGCCGAGCCGGTCGGCACCCTGGTGCCGCCGGTCAGCGCCGTACCGGCCACCGGTGCCTCGGGCGCGCCGAAGGACGAGGGTGCGGCGGGCGGGGCCCCGGCTCCGGCGGCCGGCGGCGAGGCGCAGGCGGCCGCCTCCGGCGGCTCGGACGGGGTCGGCACGGCGCTGGCGGTGGCGGGCGGCTCGCTGGTGCTGCTCGGCGGCGCGGTGTACGTGGTCAACCGGCGCCGCCCGCTGCCCGGGCAGGGGACGGGCAGCCGGCGCCGCTGAGGAGCCGGGCTACCGCTGGAAGGGCTCGCGCCGGGGAGTCTCCCCGGCCGGGCGGGCCCGGGTGGCGCCGCCTTCCGGGTCCGTGGCCCCACCGGTGCCGTCGCCGTCGTCCGCGTCCGCCTCCCGGGCCCCGCCCTCCTCCAGCGGGGTCGCCGTCCAGGCCGCGCAGACGAGGACGAGTTTGGCGGTGAAGTTGATCCACAGGAGCAGGGCGATGGGGACGCCGAAGGCGCCGTACATGCTCTTGGCGGCGACCCCGCTGATGTAGCCGCCGAGCAGCAGCTTGAGGAGTTCGAAGCCGACCGCGCCGAGCAGGGCCGCGCCGAGCAGGGCGCGGCGCCGGGGGTGGACGGCGGGGAGCAGCGTGAGGACGTAGAGCAGGACGAGGAAGCCGGCCAGGACGGCGAGGGCGAAGGCGGCGGCCCGGAGCAGGACGGTGCCGATGCCGGTCTCGGCGAGGCCGATCTGCCGGGCGATCCAGCCGAGCGCGCTGCCGCCGGCCGTGGAGGCGACCAGCGAGACGATCCCGGCGGCGCCGAGGCCGAGCAGCACGAGCACGTCCTTGGCCTTGCGCGCGACCGGGTTGCCCTCCAGGTCGGGGAGTTCCCAGACGGCGCGCAGGCAGTCGCGGACGGAGCCGACCCAGCCGACGCCGGTGAAGAGGAGCAGGGCGCCGGCGATGAGGGAGACCGTGCCGGCGTTGTCGACCAGGGAGGCGATGTCGAGCTGGTCGGAGATGCCGGGGACCTGCTCGGCCAGCTGGTCCTGGAGTTCGCGCTGCCGCTCCTTGGAGAGGGTGGAGGCGGCGACGGCGGCGACCAGGGTGAGCAGCGGGAAGAGCGCGAGAAAGCTGAGGTACGTCATCGCGGCGGCCAGCTGCGACCACTTGGTGCGGTCCAGCGTCTCGTAGGTGCGCCACAGGTGGGTGTGCATGAACCGGGTCATCCACGGCCCGACCACCGGAAGCTTCGTCAGCCAGTCCACTCGCTCCGCCTACCCGCTGGGGACACGGCCATGACCGGCCGCACACCCCCACAATTACGGCATGAGCGGAGACAATTCAATGAATGGACCATCCCAGTGAAACTCGGGATGTTCCGGCATGAACAGCACCGATCCGGGCGATACGGTCGCGGGCATGGCTGTCGACACCACCGTTCCGCTCACCGGCCGGGGCCGCGGCGCCCCCACCGCCGCGCGCCTGCTGCGACCGCGCAGCTACGAGGAGGCGGCCGAGGCCGTCCGCGACTGCGGGCATCGCGGCGCCATCGCCCGGGGCCGGGGCAGGGCCCCCGGGGACACCGCCAGGGACACCGGGGGCGACGTCCTCGACATGTCCGCGCTCGACCGGGTGCACGCCATCGACGCGGCCGGCGGGACCGTCCTGTGCGACGCCGGGATCACCCTGCACCGGCTGGCCGAACTGGTGCTGCCGCTGGGCTGGTTCGTGCCCGTGCCGCCGGGGGCGGAGCAGGTCACGGTGGGCGGCGCGGTCGGCGCCGACCTGCACGGCCCCAACCACCACCGCGCCGGCTCCTTCGCCCGCCACCTGCTCGCCTTCGAACTCCTCACCGCCGACGGCGCGGTGCACGTCGTGGACCGGGGTACGCCGCTCTTCGACGCGACCACCGGCGGGCTCGGCCTGACCGGCGTGGTCCTCACCGCCACCCTCCAGCTCCAGCCGGTGGCCACCTCCCTGCTGCTGACCGGCTCGGCCCGCGCCACCGACCTGGACGACCTGATGGCCCGGCTCTGCGACGCCGACCTCCGCCACACCTACGCGAGCGCCCGCGTCGACCTGCTGGCCCGGGGCGCCGCCACCGGCCGGGGCACCGTCCTCCACGCCGACCACGCCCCGCCTGAGGCGCTCCCGGCCCGCCTCGCCCGCCGCCCGCTGGCCGCCCGCCCCCAGCTGCCGGCCCCGCCGCAGCTCCCGCCCGGCCTCGTCCCCCAGCTGAGCCCGGACCGGCCGCTGGGCCGCCGGGCGCTGGGCCTCCTCCACGACCTGCGGCACCGGGCGGCACCGCGCCGCCGTGCCGGGACCCTGCGCGGCCTGGCCACCGCCCTGCCCGTGCTGGACGGCGGGCACGCGCTGGGCCGGGGCGAGGGCTCGGTGGCGTACCGGTGCGCGGTCGGGCACGGCTGTGAGGACGTGCTGCGGCACCTGGTGCGGCGGGTCGCGGAGCAGGGGTACGCCACCCGGCCGGGGCTGCTGAAGCGGTTCGGGGAGGGGTCGCCGGGGTGGCTCTCCTTCCCGGCGCGCGGCTGGGGCCTGTCGCTGGAACTCCCGGCCCGAGCACCGGGGTTGACCGCCCTCCTCGACGAGCTGGACGAGGAGGTGGCGGCGGCCGGAGGCCGGGTCTGCCTGGCCCGGGACAGCCGGGTCCGGCCGGAGCTGCTGGAGGCGATGTACCCGCTGCTCGACGACTTCCGGGAGCTGCGGGCGGCTGTGGACCCCGGCTCCGTCTTCACCTCCGACCTCGCCCGGCGGCTCGGCCTGTGAACCGGCCGGCGGGACACCCGCGAAGGAGCGGCATGCCCAAGGACGCCTCCGGTCCGCCCCGGTCCCTGCTGGTCCTCGGCGGCACCTCGGCCATCGGCCTGGCCACCGCACGCCGCCTCATCGCGCGCGGGGCACGGCTGGTGCACCTGGCGGGGCGCCCCTCCCCCGCGCTGGAGAAGGCGGCCGGCGAACTCACGGCACTGGGCGCGGAGGTCCGTACGGTGCCCTTCGACGCGCTCGTCCCCGAGTCCCACCAGGCCTCGCTGGGACCGGTGTTCGCCGCCGGGGACGTGGACCTGGTGCTGCTGGCCTTCGGCATCGCCGGCGACCAGGCGCGGGACGAGTCCCGCCCGCTGGACGCGGTCCGGGTGGCGCAGACCAACTACACGGGCGCGGTCGGCGCCGGACTGCTCTGCGGCGCCGCGCTCCAGGAGCAGGGCCACGGCACGCTGGTGGTCCTCTCCTCGGCCGCCGGGGTACGGGCCCGCCGCACCGACTTCATCTACGGCTCGTCCAAGGCGGGCCTGGACGCCTTCGCGCAGGGGCTGGGCGACGCCCTGTACGGCACGGGCGTCCGGGTCATGGTGGTCCGCCCCGGTACGGTCCTCGACCCGGGCACGCCGCGCGGCGACGCCCGCCTGACCACCACCCCCGGCCAGGTGGCCGCCGCGATCGAACTGGGCCTGCGCCGCGGCTCGGAGACCGTCTGGGTCCCCGGGGGTCTGCGCCTGGTCATGTCGGCCGTGCGCGGGCTGCCCCGGCCGCTGTTCCGGCGGCTGGTGGTCTGAGCGGAAAGGTGCCCGGGTGGCTCCCCATGGGGGAGGGAGCCGCCCGGGCCAGGGGTGTCGGACGACCGGGGTCAGCGGACCTCGGCGACGGCCTCGGCGAGGCCGTTGGCCCAGAGCTGCTCGACGCGGGAGCGCTCGGCGGCGTCGGGCTGGGCGTTGGTGCAGGACGGGCCGGGGCCGCCGCCGGACATCAGCTGGCTGCACGGGCCGGAGTAGGTGTCGGGCAGGCCGAGCACGTGGCCGGTCTCGTGGGTGGTCACCCGGGTGGAGTTGTACTGCTGGTTCTGGGCGTAGTCGAGGAAGATGTAACCCCGGCCGTGGCCGTCGGTGCTGGCGTACGAGCCGCGCGGGTCGTTGCCCTCGCGGTACGTGAAGTCGGCGTTGGAGCCCTCCTGGAGGCGGACGTTGGAGACCGCGCCGTTCCAGATCGAGGTGGAGCTGGCGATCTGCGAGCGGAAGGTGGGGGCGGCCGAGGCGTCGTAGGTGACGGTGACGGCGAGCGCGCCCGGGTTGGCGGCGCGCTTCTCGGCGACCGCCTTCATGACCGCCTCCTGGAAGGCGCGGGTGGCGGCGGCGTTCTCGGTGGACGCCTCGTAGGCGGCGACCGAGCGCGGGGTCGAGGTCTCGGCGGCGGCCGAGGCGGGGGCGACCGAGCCGAGGGCGGCGGCGACGGCGAGGCCGAGCCCGGCGAGGGCGGAGGCGGTCCGGGTCATACGCATGTGGGGGTCTCCTGACTGTCCGCGGCACGGGCGGAGTGGGGTCCGCCGCGTACCGGACCGAGGAGTTCGGTCCGGGAACGAGTCTGGAGCGCACCGAGGTCGGGCACATGATGCCAACCTGCGATAACCCGGTCTTATATTCCTGGCCAAGCCCCGTACGCTTCCGCATGGTTGAGGGCTTTTGGCGTGCTTGGGGCCACTGGCGGGGCGGGCGGGGCGCTTCTAGCCTCGGTCCATGGAGCTCGAGGTGCGTCACCTTCGCGCGCTCTGCGCCATCGCCGACACCGGGAGCGTGCGTCGCGCCGCGCGCGAACTCGGCGTGAGCCAGCCCGCGCTGACCACGCAACTGCGCCGCATCGAGCAGAGCCTCGGCGCCGAACTCTTCCACCGGGGCCGCGACGGCTGCCGCCCCACCCTGCTGGGCCGCACCGTGCTCTCCCGGGCCCGCACCGTGGTCGACTCGATGGCGGTCCTGGTCGAGGAGGCCCGCGCCGAGGCGGCCGCCCTCGGCCGGCCCGGGCCCCGGCTGCGGGTCGGCTCGACCGCGAGCCGGATCGTCGGCGACTGGCTGCGCCGGCTGCGGGGGCGGATGCCGGAGACCGACATCACCCTCCAGGTCGACGTCTCGGCCACCGTGCTGCTCCGCTCGCTGCGCGCCGGGCGGCTGGACCTCGCCTTCGTCCACGAGGTGGAGGGCAGTCCGCTGCGCGTCCCGGACGGCCTGGTGCAGCACACCCTGCTGGAGCGCGAGCCCCAGTTCATCTCGTTGGCCCCCGACCATCCGGCGGCCGCCCGCCCGGTGGTGGACCTCGCCGACCTCGCCCACGACCGGTGGATGGTCGACCCCTCGGTCGACGGCGAGTGGGACGGCGTACGCCGGGTGCTGGCCGCCGCCGGGATCGACCCGCCGGTGCTGCACGGCGACTACCTGACCACCGCCTCCCTGGTGGCGCTCGGCGAGGCCGTCGCCCCCTGCCAGCCCACCTCGGGCCCGCGCGACGACATGGTCATCCGCCCGCTCCGCGACGACCCGCTCGCCGTCCGCCTCCTCCTGGTCACCCCGCCGCGCTGCCCGGCCGCCGGTCCCGCCTACGAGGAGCTGACCGCCGCCTACCGCGCGGCGGCGCTCCGGGCGGGCCCGTACCGCGAATGGCTGGAGGGCGCGCCGGAACGGCCGGGGGCCCTGCTCGGCAGCTGACCCCGGCCAGGCGTACGCCCGTTCAGTACCCGCGCCCGATCCGTACCGCCAGTTCCGGCGCCTCCCCCGCCCGGAGCGCCTCCCAGCAGGCGCGGAAGTCGGCGGTGATGTCGGTGCCGGCGGTGATCCCGGCCGAGTGGGAGGTGAGGGTGGTGCGCGGCAGTTCCCAGACGGGGTGGTCGGGGGCCGGGGGTTCGTCGGTGAGCACGTCGAGGACGGCGGTACGGACGTGGCCGGCGGCCAGGGCGCGGCCGAGGGCGGGGAGGCTGACGGTGGCGCCCCGGCCGACGTTGAGGAAGGTGGCGCCGCGCAGGGCGGAGAGCCGGGGGCCGGCGAAGAAGTCCCGGGTGGCGTCGGTCAGCGGCAGCGCGTCCACCACGAACCGGGCGCGGCCCAGCCACGGCCCGTCCTCCTCGGCGGTGATCCGCTCGTCGAAGGGGCCGCCCGGCGCGTGCTCGGCGCGTCCCACGCCCACGGTGTGCACCCCGGCGGCGCCCAGCGCGCTCGCCACGGCGGTGCCGATGTGCCCGGTGCCGTAGACCAACGCGGTCTGCCCTGCGGCCAGTTCGGAGGGTTCGCGGCGCCAGGCGCGGGCCGCGGTGCGGGCCAGGTGGCCGGGGACGCCCTGGCAGTCGGCGAGGACCCAGGCCAGCGCGTACTGGCCGATGCGCTCGCCCATCCGGCCCACGGTGCGGGTCAGCAGCACCCCGGCGGGCCAGCCCCCGTCGAGCAGCCCGTCGACCCCGGCGTTGACGCTGTGGAACCAGCGGACCCGGGGGTCGCCGCGCAGCGCGGGCGGCAGGGTGGCGCCGACCAGGACGAGCGGGGCGTCCTGCGCCCCGCCGGCCGCCCCGCTCAGCCGCCCTTCGGCGTCGTAGCCGAGCACCGGGCGGCCGGTGAGCGCGGTCAGCTCCTCGGCGACGGCCGGGGCGGTGCCGGGCCCCACGGCGAGGGCGGCCCGGTCGAGCAGGCCGGCGGGAAGAGGGATGGAGGACATGGGCGGCTCCTCTGCGCGGGATCGGGTCCGTGCGGGGATCGTCGCATCCGGAGGCGGGGGCGGGGCCGCCGGGCCGCGCCGGGGTCAGCGGGTGGCGTGCACGGTCACGGGCCGGCTGAACGGGTTGCCGCTCTGCATGACCGCGATGTGGCCGACGCCGACGATCCGGTCGGTGCCGGGGACGACGGCCACCTCGGCGAGTCCCAGTCCCTGCCGGGCGCCCTCGCGGACCTCGCCGCCGGTGGGCAGTTCGGGGCGCTTCACCTTGTAGCAGGGGCCGTCGGCGGCCTGGTACCAGAGGTTCTCGTGGAGGGTGCCGGTGTCGCCGTCGACCAGCAGCGGGGGGCGGGTGCCGCAGGCGCCCTCGGCTCCGGGCAGGTCGCGCCAGCGCTTGCCGTCCCAGCGCAGCCGCAGCTCCTCGTCGTCGGGCTCGTCCTCCACCTCGCCGTGGTTGAAGGAGTGCCGCCCGTAGGCGTAGACCTCGTCCGGGGCGACGGCGAAGACGGTGCCGAGCGCGGCGCCCGCCTCGGGCGGGACCGGGTCGGCGAACCGCCGCAGCGGGGTGTCGACGGTCTTCCAGCGGCTGCCGTCGAAGTGGTGGGCGGCGGTCTGGGTCATCTCCTGGCCCTCGCCGCCGATGCCGGGTCCCGTCGAGCGGTGGCCGACGGCCCAGAGGTCGTCGCCGGAGGTGCCGTCGAGGGCGGTGGCGGCCGAGGGCAGCAGGGTGGTGGTCCAGCGGGTGCCGTCCCAGTGGGCGGCCCGGCTGCGGTCGTCGCTGGTGATGTTCCCGGCGCCGTCGTCCTGGTCGGGCAGGTGCGGGTCCTGGAGGAGGGTGACGTCGTCGGGGCCGAAGGCGACCAGGTCGAGCAGGTGGCCGCCGGGCGGCGGGGCGACGGTGGACCAGCGGCCGTCCTCGTACCGCGCGATGACGGGCGTGCCGTTCTGCTCGGCGGTGGTGCCGGTCGCCCAGAGGGTGCCGGGCCCCGCCGCGTCCAGGCGCGGCGGGTACGGGAGGCCGGCGAGGGTGTCGGGGAGCGGCAGGCGGCGCCAGCCCTCGCCGGTGTCGCGCAGCGGGTGGCGGGCCGTGACCTCGCCGTTCTTCTGGTCGTACCCGCTGGCCCACAGGTCGTCGGGGCCGAGCGCGGCCAGGTCGGTGAGCCGGCCGTCCCGGTCGCCGACGTGGTCCAGGCGGAAGGCGGCCGGGGCTCCCTCGGGGGCGGCGGACCGGCCGGGCCGCGCGTCGTCCTTCTCCCCGCCCCCCTGCCCGGCCCCGCAGCCGGTCAGCACCAGCGTGAGCACGGTGAGCGTTCCCGCGCATGCGGTACGGCGCGCCATGGGTCCCCTTCCCCGGGCGGGCCGGGATGGTCCGCCCGCAACTGGCGGGCAGCGTACCCCTGCCGCCCCGGGGCCGCTCTCAGCCCTCGCGGCCGAAGGGGAAGTCGCGGAGCTTGCGCCAGACGCCGTCCGGGCCCTGCTCGTAGAGGGCGAACCCGGTGCAGGTCCAGCTCGCCTCGAAATCCTTCAGCGCCTCGTACGCCTCGTCCATCGCCTCCTCGGCGATGCCGTGGGCGATGGTGACGTGCGGGTGGTACGGGAACTGGAGCTCGCGGGCGATGGGGCCCGAGGCGTCCCTGACCTGCTTCTGGAGCCAGGTGCAGGCGTCCGCGCCGGCGGCGACCCGGACGTAGACCACGGGCGAGAGCGGGCGGAAGGTGCCGGTGCCGCTGAGCCGCATCGGGAAGGGGCGGCCGGTGGCGGCGACCTCGGCGAGGTGGCGCTCGATGGCGGGCACCGTCTCCGCGTCCACCTCGGTGGGCGGGACCAGCGTGACGTGGGTGGGGATGCCGTAGGCCGCGGTGTCGCCGAAGCCGGCACGCCGCTCCTGGAGGAGGCTGCCGTGCGGCTCCGGGACCGCGAGCGAAACGCCGAGCGTTACGGTCCCCACGTCGTACTCCTGTCCTTCGAAGGTGGCGGCGCCGTCCCCTGCCGGACGGCACCGCCTTCAGGTGCGGGCACGGCCGCGCCCGCCGGGTCCGGGACCCTTCAGTGCTTGGCGGGCACCAGGCCGAGCCGGTCGTAGGTCTGCGCCAGGGTCTCGGCCGCGACGGCGCGGGCCTTCTCGGCGCCCGCGGCGAGGATCGCGTCCAGCGTCTCCGGGTCGTCCAGGTACGCCTGGGTGCGCTCGCGGAACGGGGTGACGAAGTCGACCATGACCTCGGCGAGGTCCGTCTTCAGCGCACCGTAGCCCTTGCCGGTGTACTTCTCCTCCAGTTCGGCGATTGTCGCGCCGGAGAGGGTGGAGAGGAGGGAGAGGAGGTTGCTGACGCCGGCCTTCTCGGCGCGGTCGAAGCGGATCTCCGAGCCGGTGTCGGTGACCGCGCTCTTGATCTTCTTCGCGGTCACCTTGGGCTCGTCGAGGAGGTTGATCAGGCCCTTGGGGTTGGCGGCCGACTTGCTCATCTTGGCCGTCGGGTCCTGGAGGTCGTAGATCTTCGCCGTCTCCTTGAGGATGTGCGCGCCGGGGACGGTGAACGTCTCGCCGTACGTGGCGTTGAACCGCTCGGCCAGCGTGCGGGTCAGCTCCAGGTGCTGGCGCTGGTCCTCGCCGACGGGGACCTGGTCGGCCTGGTAGAGCAGGATGTCGCCGACCATCAGCATCGGGTAGGTGAAGAGGCCGACGGTGGTGCGGTCGTTGCCCTGCTTGGCGGACTTGTCCTTGAACTGGGTCATCCGGGACGCCTCGCCGAAGCCGGTGAGGCAGTTCATCACCCAGCCGAGCTGGGCGTGCTCGGGCACCTGGCTCTGGACGAACAGGGTGCAGCGCTCGGGGTCGAGCCCGGCGGCGAGCAGCTGGGCGGCGGCGAGCCGGGTGTTGGCCCGCAGCTCCGCGGGGTCCTGCGGGACCGTGATCGCGTGCAGGTCCACCACCGTGTAGAAGGCGTCGTGGGTCTCCTGGAGCGCCACCCACTGGCGCACCGCGCCGAGGTAGTTGCCGAGGTGGAACGAGCCTGCGGTGGGCTGGATTCCGGAGAGCACGCGAGGACGATCAGAAGCCATGGACCCATTGTCTCAGGTCCGCCGGGCCTGCCGGAATCGGACCCGTCATACCCCGGGGGGTGCCGGGTGTACGGGGAGCGCACGACCCGCGAGCGGGGGCGCGCACCCGGACACGGGTGAGCCCCGCGCGGCGGGCTGCCGTGCGGGGCTCATGCCGCCCTGGCGGGCGGGGGTCCCGGTCATCGCCCCCGGGACGGGGGCGGGGTGGCGTAAGGCGCCGGTCACCAGCGGTACCAGCGACCTCGCTTGCCCCCGGCACCGGCGGAGCGGAAGACGAAGCCCAGGACCCAGACGATGATCACGATCGCCGCGATCCACCACAGGATGTCGAGAGCGAAACCCGCGCCGAAAAGAAGAGCGGCGAGCAGAAGAACAAGAAGAAGGGGCACCATTTCGATCAACCTCCGCAGTATCGGTTTCTCCGTCGAGAGCCCATGTGCCCTCGATCACCGGACAGATTCCCGACACGTTCCTCACAGATTGGTAAAGACGGGAACTCGCAGGTGAGGGCCGCGCAAAGGGCGCGTCCGGCAAATGCGGGGACAGTGAACGCGCGCACGTGAGGAGCCCCTGCGCGCCACCTCACCGGGGCCGCCGGAGGGCGTTTACCGGTGCGGATGTTTGCCGTCCGGATCGTCGGTCATGCGACCCCTCAGAGTTCAACGCCCTCTCTCAAAGGAGTCGCAGACCATGAACGAGAAGCGCATGACCGACGAGAAGAGCAAGAGCCGCGTCGAGCAGGCCAAGGGCAAGGCCAAGGAGACCGTCGGCCGGGCCGTGGGCAACGAGCGACTGGCCGCCGAGGGCCGGGCCGAGCAGAGCAAGGGCGACCTGCGGCAGGCGAAGGAGAAGGGCAAGGATGCCTTCCGCCACTGACCGCCGGGGCCGCGCGGTGCCGCGCCGGGGCGGGCTCGCCGCCCGCCTCCTGCCGGGCCGGCTGCTGGCCGGCCGCACCGGCGCCGCCGCGCTCAGGCCCGGCGGACCGGCCGCCCCGGCGGCCTCGGACCCCCGGGTGTCCCGGCCCAGACGGCCACGCCCCGGCGGAGGGCTGACACGGGCCGCCCGGCGGCTCCTCACCCTGACGGCCGGGGCTTTCCGGCAGAGCGGCAGCCCTCTCCGCCGCTTCCGGGCCCGTCGGCCCGGCTGACCCGAAGGCCCGCTCCCCCTCCCGGCGGGGCCCACCGCGCCTCCCTTTCCTTTCCTTTTCGCGGCGGGTGAGCGGGGACGGGCCAGAAGCGGGGTGGCAGGATTTCCCGATCCTGCCACCCCGCTTCTTCGTGCGCGGAGAAGAATGTCCGAAGCGGCGGACCCGACTCACCACCCCCTCCCTCCACCTCCCCTCCGTCCGGGAATTCACGGACATTCCCCCACCACGTCTCGCCACCCCCGCGCCCTGCCCTCCTTTTCTGTTTCTTCACGTTCCCCGGGGGCATCCGGAGTTCCATGAATTCCTCATCGATGGCACGTGAGGGCCACCGCCGGGCGCGGCGGGCGGCCGACAGCACAGTGGTCTCCGCCGGGGCGCGCGCCGGCTTCGCCGCGCGCGGCGTGATCTACCTGCTGGTCGGGCTCCTCGCGGGCCAGATCGCCTTCCAGGGCGGCGGGAAGCAGGCCGACCGGGGTGGCGCGCTCCAGGAGATGTCCGGGCAGCCCTTCGGCGGGATACTCCTCTGGGTGCTCGGTGTCGCGCTGGTGGGCATGGCGCTGTGGCGGCTCTCGGAGGCGACGTTCGGCGTGGCGGGGCCGGACGGCGGCAAGGCGACGAAGCGGCTGGCCTCCGGGGCGCGGGCCGTCTTCTACGCCTTCGTCGCGTACTCGGTGCTGTCGTTCGCCGCGGGGGAGAAGAGCGGCGGCGGCTCCAGCGACAAGCAGTCGCAGGACATCACCGCGCAGGCGCTGGGGCTGCCCGGCGGGCAGTGGATCGTCGGCGTGGCGGCGCTGGGCGTGGCCGTCGCGGGCCTCGTGGTCGGCGCGCGGGCGGTGCTGCGGAAGTACCACAAGCATCTGCGGATGGGCGCGATGTCCCGCCGTGTCCGCCAGTTCGTGGACGTGACCGGCGTCTTCGGCGGCGCCGCGCGCGGCCTGGTCTTCGCGGCCGCCGGGGTCTTCGCCGTGACGGCGGCCGTCGACTACGACCCCGACGAGGCCAAGGGCATGGACGACACACTGCGCTCCTTCGCGGACACCCCGGCGGGCCCGTGGCTGCTGGTCCTGGTCGCGGTCGGGCTCGCCGCCTTCGGCCTCTTCTCCTTCGCCAACGCCAAGTGGCGCAAGGTCTGAGGGCGGCGCGGGAGGCGAGCCCGGAGCGCGGGGGGGCGCCCCGGACCGGCCGGTCCGGGGGCGCCCGTCGGTGCGGGAGCGTGGCGCCTCAGGGCTTCGGCACGGCGCAGCCCTCGCGGCCGAGGTCGATCTCGCTGCCGGGGCCTATGCAGGGGACGAGGGTGTAGGTCTGCTGGCCGTAGTTGATGCCCTCGCGGACGGTCACCTCACCGTTCTCGTCGACCTCGCACGGGTTGTTGTCGGTGCAGCGGCCGCCGCTCTCGTTGCCCGTGTTGTTGACGGCGACGACCTTGCCGGTGGCGTCGTCGATCACCGGGGAGCCGGAGGTTCCGCCGATGGTGTCGCACGCGTCGGTGTAGCGGACCGAGTCCTTCCAGGTCCAGCTGCCCTCCTTGAGCTGGTGGGCGAAGCCGTCGACGGAGCAGGTGTACGTCCGCTTCCAGTAGCCGGAGGCGACGGTGATCGCGGTGCCCTCGGACGGGCGGGCGGCGTCGAGTTCCAGGGCCTCGATGCCGTAGGCGCTCTCGATCTCGGCGTAGCTCTCGCCGAGCTGGTAGAGGGAGACGTCGGTGTCGGTCATGGTGCCGTACGCCAGCTTGGCGGCGCGGAGCGTGCCGACGCCGTTTCCGGCGCCGTCGAGCAGGGTGAAGGAGCGCGAGGAGGGCTGGTCGACCAGGACCTCGCCGGGCGCGGGGAACCCGGTCTCCAGGCAGTGCCCGTTGGAGAGGACCAGCGCGGGGTCGTCGGCCGAGGCGGACGGGGTGCGCACGACGGAGCCGGAACAGTTGGAGAGCGCGACGGTGCCGGCCAGGTCGACGGCGGCGGGCGCGGGGGCGGCCGGGCCGGGAGCGGCGACGGCGGGAGCGGCAAAGACGCCGAGCAGGGCGGCGGCGAGCAAGGCTCCGGCCAGGGGCTTCTTCATGTGGGGGGCCTCTCTGCGGCCCGTGCCGGACAGGTGGGGGGCGCGGCACGGGCGTGCGGACGAATTGACATGCGCATTGTTGGCGCACACCTTCGGCCGGACAAGGGACCAATTTCAGCCACCGCCCCCGCCAACTCCCCTAAGCTGGCCCTTCATGAGCGCCAGCGAGATCACCCGGACCGAGTGCCGGCAGTGCGGCACCGAGATCTACGGCGTGAACGGCCGCTACTCCTGCGCGGTCTGCGGCTGGGTCAACCCCTGGTACGAGGGCCACGGGGAGCTGCCCACGGCCGAGGACGACCCGGACTGGAAGGGCGGCCGCCGCTGAAACGCGGACGCCGGTACGGCAAGGAGGCCAGGGGAATCGTTCCCTCACCCTCCGCCGCACCGGCGTCCGCGCCCTGCCGGGCCCCTCGCGGGGCTCACTCCTCGTCGGGCAGCTCCAGCACCACCGTCCACACGTCGCCCACCGAGGGCACCTTCATGGTGCGCGTCTCCGCCATGAGGACGTAGACCACGCCGCCGCTGCTGTCGACGCGGTAGGCGTGGGTGCGGGCGCCCTCCTCGTGGACGGCCTCGATCCCGAACCCCTTGGCCGCCACCGTCTCCAGCAGCTCCTTGGCGTTGACCCGGCTCTCCACGGCGCCGAAGTACGGCGCGAGCACCTGCGGCACGATCCCGACGCCGAACCGGCCGAGACGGTACGCCTGGATCTCGATGCCCGTGGCGTGCCAGCCGGTGTCGTACTGCTCGAAGATGATCTCGACCAGGCCGTAGTCACGGCGCAGCCGCCCCCGGCTGAGGCCGTCGGTGTACTCGTAGCCCATGCACCGGTCCCAGACCGCCATGGAGTCGCCGAGACCGGCCCCCCTGATCCGGCCCTCGATCAGTACCTCGGCACAGAAATCCAGCGCGCTCATATCTCTCCTGCCGCTCCTCGCCGTTGACCGGCCCTGTCGACTTCCCTCTTCGCGCCGTCCCGGCGGCCGCGCACCCAGGGTGAGCACAGCAACCACCGCACAACCTCTCCAACGCCCCGGGCACGCGGCGGCAACGGGTCGGCGCACCGCAGAATTTCGCCGGATAACCGGTCAGGGGCGGACGAGTCGGGACGCCCGGGGGGTCACGGTTGGATAACGCCCCCTGCGCGCCGGCTGGCACCGGCCGCCCCGACCGCCTCGCCGGAGAGGGCCGGGTTTCCGGGCCCCGGCCGCGAGCGACGATAGAAAGGGGGCCGCACCCCGGCCTCACCCGCAGCAGGACGAACGGAGATCCCGTGTCTGGTACGCCTTCTGGTACGCACTCCTCCCCCGCTCCCGGTTCCGCGACCGCCGAGGCCATCGACGCCGCCGAGGCGCACAGCGCGCACAACTACCATCCGCTGCCCGTCGTGGTGGCGAGCGCCGAGGGCGCCTGGATGACCGACGTCGAGGGCAAGCGGTACCTGGACCTGCTCGCCGGGTACTCCGCGCTCAACTTCGGCCACGCCAACCCCCGTCTGATCGCCGCCGCCAAGGCCCAGCTGGACCGGGTGACGCTCACCTCGCGCGCCTTCTTCCACGACCGGTTCGCCGCCTTCTGCGAGGAGTTGGCCGCGCTCTGCGGCAAGGACATGGTGCTGCCGATGAACACCGGCGCCGAGGCGGTCGAGACGGCGGTGAAGACCGCCCGCAAGTGGGGGTACCGGGTCAAGGGCGTCCCGGACGGCGCCGCCCGCATCGTCGTCGCCACCGACAACTTCCACGGCCGCACGACCACCATCGTCAGCTTCTCCACCGACGAGGAGGCCCGCGCCGACTACGGCCCCTACACCCCGGGCTTCGACCTCGTCCCGTACGGCGACGCCGACGCCCTGGAGGCCGTCCTCACCGACGACACGGTGGCCGTCCTGCTGGAGCCGATCCAGGGCGAGGCCGGGGTCCTGGTGCCGCCCGCCGGCTACCTGCGCCGGGTCCGCGAGCTGACCGCCGAGCGGAACATCCTCTTCATCGCCGACGAGATCCAGTCCGGCCTCGGCCGCACCGGCGCGACCTTCGCCTGCGAGCACGAGGGCGTCGTCCCCGACCTCTACCTGCTGGGCAAGGCCCTCGGCGGCGGCGTCGTCCCCGTCTCCGCGGTGGTCGGCGACAGCGACGTCCTCGGCGTCTTCCGCCCCGGCGAGCACGGCTCCACCTTCGGCGGCAACCCCCTGGCCTGCGCCGTCGCCCTGGAAGTCATCGCCATGCTCCGCACCGGCGAGTACCAGACCCGTGCCACCGAACTCGGCACCCGCCTCCACAACGCCCTCGCCGACCTCGTCAAGGCCGACGGCCCGGTCCGCGCCGTCCGCGGCCGCGGCCTGTGGGCCGGCGTCGACATCGACCCCGCCGTCGGCACCGGCCGCGACATCTCCGAACGCCTCATGGCACGAGGCGTCCTGGTCAAGGACACCCACGGCTCGACCATCCGCATCGCCCCGCCGCTGGTGATCTCGGCGGAGGACCTGGACTGGGGGGTCGGGGAGCTGCGGGGGGTGCTGGGGATGGCGTAGGGGCCCGGCCCCTCAGAGCCCGGTCGCCCCGGCCGCCCCGCCCGCCAGCTCCTTCACGTACCGCCGCCCCGCCGTCCCGTTCCGCAGCACCGTCTCCCCCGTCACCGTGAAGCCGGCGCGGGTCAGCACGGTGTGGGAGGCGAGGTTGTCCAGGTTTGCCTGGGCGCGGAGGGAGGTGAGGGCGTAGTCGGTGGCGGCCAGGTGGCAGACGGCGTGGGCGGCCTGGGTGGCGAGGCCCTGGCCCGTGGCCGACTCGGCCATGCGGAAGCCGAGTTCGGCCTCGCCGTCTTCGATGTCCATCAGGTTGAAGCGGCCCAGGATCGTGGTGCCGTCGTCGGCGACCAGGACGTGGAAGTGGTCGGTTCCCTCGTCCTGGTAGGTGAGAAGGGCCTGGTGGCGGGCGGGGAACTCGGCGAAGTAGGCGTCGCCCCGGTCGCTGATGGTGCGGGCGAACCAGGCGCGGTTCTCGCGTTCGAAGGCGAGGAGGGCGGGGGCGTGGTCGGCGCGCAGGCGCTGGAGTTCGGGCACCGGAGACTCTTTCGGAGCGGGTCAGAGGATGACGTGCGGGAGGAAGCGGGCGTAGCCGTCGGTGACGGGCCCGGACGATTCGCGGATGCCGAGCCCCGCGGCCTCGTCGGCGACGACCCAGGCGCCGAGGACGACGTGGTTGGTGGGGCTGTGGGCGCCGGGGGCCGGGGTCGACAGGTCCGGCAGGAGGGCGAGTTGCTGGTAGCAGCTCGGGCCGGTGGCGGGCGCGGGGGTCGGCGTCTCGCCCGGCTGGTGGAGGGTGACGCCGGCGCCTTCGCGGCCGAGCAGGGGCTTGGTGACGTACCCGGTGGTGGCGGCGAGTTCGCGCGGGCCGTCGAGGTAGGAGGCGAGGAGGTTGGGGTGGCCGGGGTAGAGCTCCCAGAGGATGGCGAGGAGGGCCTTGTTGGAGAGGAGCATCTTCCAGGCCGGTTCGATCCAGAGGGTGGAGCCGGTGCCGCCGCCGTTGTCGAGGGTGTCCAGGACGTGCGGGCCGAACTCGTCGGTGGCCAGCCACTCCCACGGGTACAGCTTGAAGCAGCTGCGGATGAAGCGGAGCCGCTGGTCGACGAAGCGGTGGGAGAGGCTGTCCCAGCCGATGTCCTCGACGGCTATCGCCTCGGTCTCCAGACCCGCCTGGACGGCGGTCTCGCGCAGGTAGGCGACGGTCATCAGGTCCTCGCCGCACTCGTCGTCGATGGTGTGCGCGAAGTGCACGGGGCTGCCCGGCGGCAGCAGCGCGGCCTGCGCGCGCCAGGCGTCGACGAGCCGTTCGTGCAGGGAGTTCCACTGGTCGGCGCCGGGGAACCGCTCCTCCATCCAGAACCACTGGGCACTGGCCGCCTCCACCAGCGAGGTGGGGGTGTCGGCGTTGTACTCCAGCATCTTGGCGGGCGACCCCGACCCGTCGTACCAGAGGTCGAACCGGCCGTACAGCGAAGGCAGTTCGGCCTTGCGGTGCCAGGCCTCGGTGACGAGTGAGGCGAGGCGCGGATCGGTGATGCCGAGTTCGGCGAAGCGGTCCTTCTCCACGATGTGCGCGGCAGCGGCGAGGCACATCGCGTGCAGTTCCTCGACGACCTCCTCCAGCGCCTCGACCTCGGCCAGGCTGAAGGAGTAGTACGCGCTCTCGTCCCAGTACGGGCGGAGCGTGTCGTCGGGGTAGCGGGTCAGCGGGTAGATGACGCCCTGGGCCTCGACGGTCTCCTGCCAGCCGGGGCGCGGTTCGATGGTGTGGCGCTGCATGGGGGTGGTCCGTCCTGTACGCGGCGGGCGCGGGCGGCGCGGCCCGCACGGGCGGATGGGCAGGGGGTACGGGCCCGGGGGCGCGGCCTGACCGGCGCGCGCCCCGGGCGTGTGCGCTGCTGCGAGTGGAGGCGGGGGCGGCCGGTCAGCCGCCGCCGCTGCCCTTCCCCGAGCAGCCGAAGCCGCCGGAGCTGACCGAACTCTTGTTGAACGAACCGTCGCTGGCGTACCCGCTCTTGCTGTCGCCGCCGTAGTACCACCCGGCGTTGGAACCCCGGTCGCTGCCGTAGCGGCCGCTGCCCCCGGAGCTGCCGCCCCCGCCCGTCCCGCCGGTCGAGCCCGAGGAACCGTTCCGGCACTGGCTGGAGTCGACCACCTTGTACCCGCCGCCGTACGAGTAGCTGTTGCGGTCCACGCAGCGACGGTCGGGCTCCGAACTGCACGCGGCGAGGGCGGCGGCCAGCACGCCCATCGAGCCCAGCGCCACGGTGCTGGAGCGCACCCGGCGGCGGGCCGCCTTCTTGCGCCGCTGCTTCGCCGCCTGCTCCCCGGAACCGGAGTTGCGCTCCCCCGCGCCGGACTTGGTGAGGCGGACCGGCGCGGGCGGCCGCTCGTCGGCGACCAGCGGGTCCTGCGGTGCCGTCCCGCTGCCCGGGCCGGTGGCCGGGCGGGCCACGGGCGCGTCCAGTGCCCTGACGGCGGGCACGGTGATGTTCTCGGCCATGCTTGTCTCAGCTCCCCGTTCGTCTCCCCTGGCGACCCCGCCCAGGACACGCGTCCTCCCCCGGGGTCGACAGCTCTTTTCGGCCGCCGCCCTGGCGTGGCGTCCGCCGTCCGCGGCGCCGTCCCGGCGGGGCCGACCGGCCAAGGGGGCCCTGACGGGGGCTCCCTGACCGGATCTCGCCTTTATGCGCAGCCTACGCCGCTGCTCTCAGAAGGGACCCCGCGGGAGGCCGCACGGTTCCGCCCCGGCCGGAAACAGCGGGCGTATGGCCGTCGGGGCTCGCCTCAGGGCAGGCACCGGCAGAGCGTCTCCAGCGCGCTCTGCCAGGCATGGTCCGGCGGCCGCCCGTACCCGATGACCAGGCCCTCCGGCACCGGCCTGCCCGCCGCCTCCGCGTCCGGGTGCCGGAACCAGGAGAGCCCCTGCACCCCCAGCCCGTGCCAGGCCGCCGCCCGCAACACCTCGCTCTCGGTGCCGGACGGCAGCAGCAGCACGGCGTGCAGCCCGGCCGCGATCCCGCCGACCCGCACCGAGGGCGCCCGCCGCGCGAGGGTCGCCACCATCTCGTCACGGCGGCGCCGGTACCGCAGCCGCATCAGCCGCACCTGCCGGTCGTACGCCCCCGAGGAAAGGAACTCGGCGAGCGTCAGCTGATCCGGCGCCCCGCACGTGTCCGCGTACCCCTTGGCCGCCAGCACCTCGTCCACCAGCCCTGGCGGCAGCACCAGCCAGCCGAGGCGCAGGCCGGGGGCGAGCGCCTTGCTGGCGGTACCGAAGTAGGCGACCCGGTCCGGGGCCAGCCCTTGCAGGGCGCCGACCGGCCGCCGGTCGTGCCGGAACTCCCCGTCGTAGTCGTCCTCCAGGATCAGTCCGCCGGTCCGCCGCGCCCAGTCGACCACCGCCGCCCGTCGCGCCGGCGAGAGCGTGCCGCCCATCGGGAACTGGTGCGTCGGCGTCAGCAGCACCGCCCGCTCCCCGCCCAGCCCCGCCGGATCGGTCCCCTCCGCGTCGAAGGGCAGCGGAACCGTCCCCACCCCCTCCTCCGCCAGCCACTCCCGGTGGAACCGCAGCCCGTACGTCTCCACGGCCACGGTGCCGGGCCCCTGCCGCCCGCCATGCCCGGCCCGCGCCGCCAGCACCTCCGTCACCAGCTTCAGCCCGTGCGCCACCCCGGCGCACACCACGATCCGCTCCGGATCGGCGGCGACCCCTCTCACCCGCGCCAGGTACTCGGCGAGCGCCGCCCGCAACTCCGGCCGCCCGCGCGGATCGCCGTACCCGAAGGCGTCGTTGGGCGCGGCGGTCAGGGCCCGCCGGGCCGCCTTCAGCCAGGCAGCACGGGGGAAGGCCGACAGGTCCGGCGTCCCCGGGGTCAGGTCGTGCGCGGGCCCGGCCCGCTCGGGGACCCGCACCGGACGCTGACGACGCGGCACCGACGCGGCAGGACCCGCCTGCTCGGCGACCCGCGTCCCGGAACCCTGGCGCGCGGTGAGATGCCCCTCGGCCACCAGATCGGCGTAGGCGTCGGCCACCGTGTTCCGCGCGATCCCGAGGTCGCCCGCGAGCGTACGGGACGAGGGCAGCCGCGTACCGGGAGCGAGCCGCCCCGACCGCACCGCCTCCCGCAAGGCGTCGGTGAGCCCCTTCCGCAGCCCCGGCCCGGCCGGCTCCAGATGAAGGTCGATGCCGAGATTGGCCCAAGATTCCGTCACGGAAATGGACCATACCCCTGGGCTGTCCCCCACCTAGGCTCGAAGACACGAACCACCTGAACCACCCGGACCACCTGAACCGACACAGACCGGAAAGATCGGGGACACCACCACCATGACCACCGAGAACACCCCCGCCTCCCCCACCACTCCCACCACCGACACCTCCCCCGACGAGAAGACCGCCGCCTACCTGCCGGAGCACACCCCCCGCATCTCCGTCGCCGAACTGGCCCCCGACCTCTACCGCGCCCTGGCCCGCGCTGACGCGGCCACCCGCAAGGGCCTGGACCCGGTCATCGGCGAACTGGTCAAGATCCGCGCCTCCCAGATCAACCACTGCGCGTTCTGCCTCGACATGCACACCAAGGACGCCCTGGCGATGGGCGAGTCCGTCGAGCGCATCGTCCAGCTCAGCGCCTGGGAGGAGTCGAAGCACTACTACACGGCCAAGGAGATCGCCGCGATCGAACTGACCGAGGCCATCACGGTCCTCACCGACGGCTTCGTCCCGGACGAGGTCTACGCCCACGCCGCCGAACACTTCGACGAGAAGGAACTGGCCCACCTGATCGGCGCCATCACGGTGATCAATGCCTGGAACAGGCTGTCGGTGGCGGCGCGGAATGTGCCGGGGCATTACGTGCCGGGGTCGTTGGGGTAGTGAGGGGCTGCGGCTACGGGGCGGGGGGGGCGTAAGCGGGGGTCCGGGGGGGGCTCCCGCTTTGCCTTTTGCCGCGGGGTGGGTGGAGCAGACGCCGACGGTGGTGAGGCTGGGGGCGGGGCAGGAGGGGGCGGGCAGCGTGGGCACGGCGCCGCTTGGTGGGGCGGCCCCTGCTCCGTCGTGATCGAGTCGAGCTGGTGCCGTGGTCCCGGTGCGGGCGGGGATGGGCCCGCACGAAAGTCCGTGGTCGTTACACGGTGGGGAAAGTCCGGTGCGCAACGAACTGTTCGCTGGTGGGCATCCAGTGCTGGCCGCACCTGGGGCAGTACCAACGCCAGTTGTCCGGATCGTTGCGGAGGTAGGTGGTGTCCTTCCAGAGGAGGCCGTGGATGTCGGAGTGGCACGCCCGGTCGGGGCAGGGCGGGGGAACGGGGGTGGTGCGCGGGCGAGTTGTGGTGAGCATTGCGGCCTCCGTGACTCGGTGGGGTCAGGAGGGTGGAACGAGGGGGTGCGGGGGCTGGGTGTGGGGCCGGGATGAGGTGCGTTCGTTCGCGTGGTGATTCGGCGATGTGGTTCCGGGGGTGCCTGGAGTCTGCTCTCGCTTCACGCGGGGCGGGCGTCGGCGTGGCATCGGCGCGGGCGGTCGACACGCCGTACCCCGGACCGCTGGGACAGCCCCACGCCGTTCCGGCCCCCGCGTGGCCTCGACTGACAGCCGCCGCCCCCACCTCACCCTCCCCTGCCGCATCGAACCGGGGCACAGTCACACCACCGGAGCGCCGAGCGATGACGCCCATCCGAGTCGCCCCCACCTCACCCCCGCCCCACCTTGCTCCCCCCACCCCCGCCCCCTAGCATGAATGCGCTTTCACAACGGTTGAGGCGGGCTGGGGCGGGGGTTCGCAGTGGCGCGGTGGACGCGATGGATGCAGGGAACGCGGTGGACACAATGCGCGCAGTGGACGCGGTGGACGCAGTGGTCGGAATGTCGTGATGGGCCGGATGGGATGAGGGCAGGGGCGCGTGGGTGACGGGGTGGCGGGGACGCCGACGGTGTATGACGTTGCGGGGCGGGCGGGGGTGTCGATCGCGACCGTGTCGCGGGTGTACCGGAGTCCGGAGTCGGTGCGGGAGGCTACGCGGGAGCGGGTGCTCGTGGCGGCGCGGGAGCTGGGGTATGTGCCCAGTGGGAGTGCGCGCGGGCTGGCCAGCCGGTCGACCGGGGTGTTGGGGCTCTGCTTTCCCGACTACTCCGACCCGGACGCGGAGAGCGAGGCGGCCTCGGTGGACGCCGATGACGACCACGCCTTCATGCTCTACTCCGACCAGATCATCCGGGGTATGGAGCGGGCCGCGCGCCGGCACGGGTACGCGCTGCTCATCGCCGCCTCGCTGACCGGTGGGCCGGAGAGTCTGGTGGCGAAGGTCGCCGGGCGGGTCGACGGGTGCGCGGTGCTGGCGCGGACGGTGCCGACCGAGGATCTGGAGGTCATCTCGCGGCGGCTGCCGGTGGTGATGCTGGCCGGTCCGCCCGAGCAGGACGGCCCCGGCGGGCTCGACCGGCTCGACCACATCGAGGTGGCCAACGCCGACGGCCAGCGGGAGCTGACCCGGCACCTCATCGAGGACCACGGGCTGCGCCGCCTCACCTTCGTCGGCGGGATCGAGGACTCCCCGGACGCCGAGGCGCGGTTCGCCGGGTTCCGGGACGCCTGCCGGGCGGCGGGGCTGCCCGTGCCGGACGAGCCGGATCTGCGGGCCGAGCTGATGACGCAGGCCGGGGGCGCGCGGGCGGCGGAGGAACTGGTCGACCGGGCCGGGCCGCGCGGGCTGCCCGAGGGCGTGCTCTTCGCCAACGACCAGATGGCGGTGGGCGCCCTGCACGCCCTGGCCGGCCGGGGTCTGCGCGTACCGGAGGATCTGGCGGTGACCGGGTTCGACGGGATTCCGCTCGGGCGGCTGGTGCAGCCGGCGCTGACCACGGTCCGGCAGCCGATGCGGCGGCTCGGCGAGGAGGCGGTGGAGCTGCTGGTCAGGCGGCTGGCCGAGGAGCGGCGCGGGGAGCCGGAGTCGCTGGTGCTGCCGGTCGAGGTGGTCCGCCGCGCCAGCTGCGGCTGCGGGCACGAGGCGTAAGCAGGGGCGGGGCGGGCGCGCGTACGCTCCGGTCCATGGACAACCACAACCACGACTCCACGGAGAAGGCCAAGCGCCCCCGGATACTGATCTCGGTCGACATGGAGGGCGTCTCGGGGATCGTGCATCCCCGGGAGACCAATCCGGACGGGTACGACTACGGGCGGGCGCGGGCGTTGATGACCGCCGAGGCCAACGCCGCCGTCGCCGGTGTGCTGGACGCCGAGCCCGGCGCCGAGGTGTGGGTGGCCGACGCGCACGGGTCGTACCGGAATCTGCTGCCCCAGGAGGTCGACCGGCGGGCCCGGCTGGTGCGGGGCAAGCCGCGGCCGCTGGGGATGCTCGGCGGGATCGACGAGCGGACGGACGCGGTCCTCTTCGTCGGCTATCACGTACGAGCGGGCGCGGGACCGGGCGTCCTCGCCCACACGATGAGCGACGCGCTCCTCGACGTACGGGTGGACGGGCGCTCGCTCGGCGAGATCGGCCTCAACGCGGCGATGGCCGGGCACCTCGGCGTACCGGTGGTGCTGCTCAGCGGCGACGACGCGGCCTGTGCGGAGGTGCGGGAGCTGGTGCCCGGGGTGCGTACGGTCGCCGTCAAGGAGGCGCTGGGCCAGTTCGCCGCCGCGGGCCTGCACCCCGAGGAGGCGCGGGAGCGGCTGCGACGGGCTGCCGCCGAGGCCGTGGCCGGGCGGGAGGAGGTCCGGCCGTTCGCGCTGTCCGGTCCCGTCGCGGTCGAGGTCGATCTGGCGGCGGCGCACACGGTCGACCTGGCCGTGCTGATCCCGGGTGTGACCCGCGCCGAGGGCGCCCGCAGCGCTCGTACGGTCGCGTTCACCGCCCCCGATTTCGCCCAGGCGTACCGGGTCGTGCTGTTGCTGGTGCAGCTCGGGAGCATCCGGCCGGCGTAGGCCACCGCCGCCGTAAGGGGGCTGCGTCGGGACGGGGCGGAGCTGGCCGAAGAAGGTGCTCAGCCGCCGGAGTCCACCCCCGAGCGGCGCAGCGGCTCCCGCCAGAACCTCTGGGTCGCGCTGGCTGAAGTAGCGCTGGCGAGGGACGCGTAGTCCCCGGCCCAGGAAGCTCCCTGGGCGGCGCCGAGCCCCGCCGAAGGGAGTCGGGGTGCTTCACCCCATCGGGTCATCCCTGTTCAGAGGCGTCCCACAGGTCTTCCAGCGCGGCGTTGACGCGCTCCGGCTGCTGGGTGTGCGGGTAGTAGCCGGGGACGACGAGGTGGGCGGCGCCGGTCGCTTCGGCGGTCTCCTCGGCGCAGGCGATGAGCGGGAGGCCCGCGTACGTGCGGTACGGCTCGGGGGCGCCCTCCCAGTCGCCGGAGACCAGGAGCTTGGGGAAGGCGGCGCGGGCCAGCGGGACGAGATCGATGTCCGCGTCCCAGCACGGGAGTTCGGCCATGGTCGTGGCGGCGGCGCGCAGGCGGTCGGGGGTCGCCTCCGGGATCTCCATGCCTACGGACTCGGTGGCGCCGCGCAGGAATTCGGCCGGGGTGAGGTCAGGCGGCATGGCGGCGGTGGCCGCGCGGGCCCGTGCCAGCGCCTCGGCCACGACCGGGTGCCGCTCGGCGGGGCGCAGGGCGCCGGGCTGGATCAGCGTCAGCGAGCGGACCAGGTCGGGGCGGCGTACGGCGGCCGCCATGGCGCCGACCCCGCCGTACGCGTGGCCGACCAGGTGGGCGCCGGCCCCGAGCAGCCCCACGATGTCCTCGGCGTCCACCGCCCAGTCGCTCCGGGCGATGTCCGGGCTGCGGCCGTAACCCCGGCGGTCCATGAGGAGGAGCCGGCGGCGGGCGGCCAGGGGGCGCTGGGCGGCGAAGCCGTAGCGGGGATCCGTGCCCCAGGTCAGAATGCCGTGGACGAAAACGACCGGCCAACCAGCCGCAATCCCCGCGGTATTGAGGCGGTGGTCCCAGACGGTGGCGTGCACCGGGAGCCGGGGCTCACCCGGACTCCGGCTGCTGCTGGAAGCTCCGGACATCTCTGGTCGTCCCCCTCGGGCCGGGTACGTCGAACGAACGGGCCCGACCAGTCTGCGCCACCGGGCGGTCACCGGTACCACTCCCGAACCTCGCACACGCGGAGCCGAGTTCAGAGACGCGCGAAGAACTCCCGGTCGGCGCGCGCCAGTCCGGCCGCCTCATCGGCCGCGCCGGGGTGGTCGAAGTGCCCGGCGCTCAGGACGTGCAGCGTGCGCAGGTCGTCCGGCAGGGCATTGTGCACGGCGAACTGGCCGGGTGGCGGGACGGCCGGGTCGAAGAGGGCGGCCGCGACCAGGGTGGGGACGCTGACGAACGTGGCCGCTGTGGCGGCGTCGAAGTAGCGCAGTACATCGACGACTTGGGGATGGTCGCGGTGATGGCGGCGGACGGACTCGCCGCTTCCGGCGCAGGGCAGGGTGAGGCGGAGCGGGTGGTTGCCGAAGGTGGGGACGGTGAGCCGGGCGGCGGCGAACCGGTCGTCCCAGGGCAGGGCGAGGGCGCCGAGGCCGCCGCCGAAGCTCTCCCCGAGGTAGCCGAGCCTGGGGCCGGAGGGGTGGCGGGACAGCTCGGGGACGAGTTCCAGCAGGGCCGAGGCGGCGCACCACAGGTCGGCCACGCACGCCCCGATGACGTACGTGTCGCGGGACGCGATGCCGTGCAGCACGTGCGCAGCGGCCACCGAGGGCACCCCGGGCAGACGCGAGCGCTCCCCCATGCCGCGTACGCAGGGCAGCAGCGCCGCCGAGCGCGGCAGCGGCAAGGGCAGATCGGGCCCGGGCGCGTCCCGCCCGCCGTACCCGTGCCCCACGACGAACCCGTGCTCGACCGGCCCGTCCACGGGCAGCGCGAGCCACCCCCCGAGCCGCACCCCACCCACCGAACTGAACGACACCCGGCACACCCGCACCCCGTCCCGCACCTCCTCCACCACCCCCACCTCAGGCGCGGTGTCCACCTCCAACGCCTCCTCGTACCGCCCCCGCCAGAACCCCTCGAACCCCTCCGTCGCGACCGGCACCCCAACCCGCAGCAACTCCTCCACCCCGTACCCGTACGACGGATCAAAGGAATACCCGTGCCGAAACCCGGCCCCAGAACCAGCAACACCTGAGAACGATGACGACGCCATACCGCCGACTGTAAACACCGCCCAGAACCCAGCACCGCCCGACGAACAGCCCGGCCGGCGCTTGAGGCCACCTTGAAGCCGCACCGGAAGCGGCCCCTCAGCCAACCCCCGGCCCAACCACCCCGAGCCCCGCCGCCAAAGGCGGCCCCCCTGCGAATTCCCTCACAAACCACCCCACCCCCCTCACCCACCTGCTTGATTGGTTCCGGAACCATCCATTCCACCCCCGGCACAACACGGCTCCCCCGGCCGCGCCGCTGGCCAGCCCCCGTTACGCGAGTGTGACCAAACCCCCTCTTGCGGCGAGCGGAACCCCTGGTTCAGAGTCATGTATGCGCTTACAGGCAGCGCATACATGTCCGGTAGCGCTCAAGGAGGAGCCGCCATGCACCGCGCCGCCAGAACCGCCACGGCCGTGATCGCCGCGAGTACGGCGTTGGCCGTCGTCACGGGCTGCGGGGGCTCCTCGGGGACCGAGGTCGCCGCCGACGCCGAGCAGACCCTGACCGTGTGGGCCATGGGGGCCGAGGGCGAGAAGCTCGCCGAGGTCGCCGAGGAGTACGAGAAGGAGAACCCGCACCTGAAGGTGAAGGTGACCCCGGTCGGCTGGGACGTCGCCCACCAGAAGCTGGTGTCGGCCGCGGCGGCGGGGAACCTGCCGGACATCGCGCAGATGGGCGGGAGCTACCTCGGGGAGTTCGCCGAGCTGGGCGTGCTGGAACCGGTCGACACCCAGCGGTTCCAGAAGAAGGACTTCTTCCCGGCCGGATGGCAGCAGGGCGAGGTGGACGGCGAGGTCTACGGCGTGCCCTGGTACGTCGACACCCGCGTCCTCTACTACCGGACCGACCTCGCCGAGAAGGCCGGCGTCGACAAGGCGCCGACCGACTGGAAGGAGCTGCGGGCGCTCGCCTCGGCGTACCAGAAGGACGCCGGGACCAAGTGGGGCCTGTCGATCCAGCCGAGCGGGCTCGACACGGTGCAGAGCTTCTACCCGTTCCTGTACTCGGCGGGGGGCGAGATCATCGACGAGGACGGCAAGGTCGTCGTCGACAGCCCGGCCGCCGTCAGGGCGCTCAAGGAGTACGGCGCGTACTTCGACAAGGGCCTCGCCAACAAGTCGGTGCAGCCCGGCTACGACGTGGTCAAGGACTTCGGCAACGGCCGCGTCCCGATGTTCTTCGGCGGCCCCTGGCACGTGACCCTGCTCAACGAGGGCCAGCCCGACATCGAGGGCAAGTGGGCCGTGGCCGAGGTGCCCGCCGACGAGGCCTCCGTCTCGATGGCGGGCGGCTCCTCGCTGACCGTCTCCAAGGACAGCCCGCACAAGGCCGCCGCCGAGGAGTTCATCTCCTACCTGACCAGCACCGAGGGCCAGGCCGACTGGTACGAGCGGACCAAGGACCTGCCCGCCAACACCACCGCCTGGGAGTCCGGCGCGCTCGCCGACGACCCGGCGCTGAAGGTCTTCGAGAAGCAGATGAAGACGGCCAAGGCGTCCCCGACCCTCGCCAACCTCTCCGAGGTCACCGACAAGGTCGACCAGGCGATAGCCCAGGTCACCCAGGGCAAGGCCACCGCGGAGGAGGCGCTCGGCAAGGCCAAGGACCAGATCGAGGGCCTCGTCCAGAAGTAGGAGCCATGAGCACCACCACCCGTAAGGCCGCCGACGCGGCGCCCGGCCCGCGGCGGCCGGGGCGCCGGCGGGGTTCGCTGGGCGTGCAGCACGCGGCCGGCTGGCTCTTCTCGACGCCGTTCCTCGTGCTGTTCGCGGTCTTCATGGCGTTCCCCATCGTGGCGACGCTGCTGATGAGCTTCACCGACTTCGGACTGGGCAACGTGACCCGGCCGCTGGACGCCGAGTTCATCGGGTTCGAGAACTACACGCGGCTGTTCGGGGACGAGCGGTTTTTGAAGTCCCTCTTCAACACCGCGTACTTCGTCGTGGTCGGCGTGCCGCTGACGATCGGGCTCGGGCTGCTCGTGGCCGTCCTGCTCAACAACGGGATCGACCGGGCCCGGACCTTCTTCCGGGTCGGTTTCTACGCCCCTGTGGTCACCTCGATCGTGGCCGTGGCGGTGGTCTGGCGGTTCGTGCTCGACCCGAGTGACGGGCTGGTCGCCGGACTCGCCTCCGAAGTGGGCCTGACCGCTCCGGACTTCCTCGGCTCCGAGGCGCTGGCGATGCCTTCGCTGATCGCGATGGCGGTCTGGCGCAACCTGGGCACGGTGATGGTCCTCTTCATCGCCGGTCTCCAGGCCATCCCGACCGAGGTCCGCGAGGCCGCCCGCCTCGACGGGGCCGGGCCCTGGCAGGAGCTGCGCCGGATCACCATTCCGCTGCTGCGGCCGACCCTGCTGTACGCCAGCGTCATCACCACCATCGGATACCTGAACGTCTTCGAGGAGCCGTTCGTGATGACGCAGGGCGGACCGTCGGACTCGACCCTGACGGTCTCGCTGAACATGTACCGCGAGGGCTTCAACTTCTTCCACTTGGGCTACGCGAGCGCGATGGCGTACGTGCTGTTCGTCGTGATCATGGGCATCACGGTGCTCCAGCTCCGACTGCTGAAGGACAACACCCGATGAGCGCCGAAGGCCGTGTGCGCAGGCCCCTGACGTACGTCCTGCTCTCCGGCGGGCTGCTGGTGATGGCGGCGCCGTTCCTGTGGATGGGGCTCTCCGCCTTCAAGACGCAGCGGGAGCTGTCGGCGAGCCCGCCGGTGTGGATACCCGGCCAGTGGACGCTCGCGAACTTCCGGCAGCTCCTGGCCGACCTCGATCTCCCGCTGTACTTCATGAACTCGGTGATCGTGGCCGTCCTGGTCACCGTCTCCAACCTGGTCTTCTGCTCGATGCTCGGCTACGCCCTGGCGAAGCTGAGGTTCGCCGGGCGGAGCAAGGTCTTCGGGGTGGTGCTGGGCGCCCTGATGGTGCCGGGCAACCTGATGCTGCTGCCGCTCTTCGTGCTGATGAGCAAGCTCCAGCTGATCGACTCGTACGCCGGTCTGGTGCTGCCGTTCGCGGCGGGCGCCTTCGGGGTCTTCCTGATGCGGCAGTTCATGCAGTCGATCCCGGACGAGCTGCTGGAGGCGGCCCGGATGGACGGGGCCGGGGAGTGGTTCATCTTCTGGCGGATCGTGATGCCGCTGGTCAAGCCGGCCCTGGCGACGCTGGCGATCCTCACCTTCCTCGGCTCCTGGAACAACTTCGTCTGGCCGCTGATCGCCACCAACGACCCGGACAAGTACACGCTCCCGGTGGCGCTCGCCACCTTCGCCACCGACCCGAACAAGGCCGGCGGCTCCAACGGGGTCCTGATGGCCGGGTCCTTCCTGATCGTGCTGCCGGTGCTGGCCGTCTTCATCGCCCTCCAGCGGCACTTCACGCAGGGGATCGCCACCGCCGGCATGAAGTGACCGGCCCGCGCCCGCCCCCTAGTACCTCCCCCACCGCACCACCGCACCAGAAAGGCGTGCCCTGATGACGACCAGCACCCCGTTCCCCGAAGGCTTCCTGTGGGGCGCGTCGACCGCCGCCCACCAGATCGAGGGCAACAACACCGACAGCGACTGGTGGGTCAAGGAACACACCGCCGGTACGCACATCCAGGAGCCCAGCTACGACGCCTGCGACAGCTACCACCGCTGGCCCGAGGACATGGACCTGCTCGCCTCGCTCGGCTTCACCGACTACCGGTTCAGCGTCGAGTGGGCCCGGATCGAACCGGTCGAGGGGCACTTCTCGCGGGCCGAACTCGCCCACTACCGGCGGATGGTGGAGGGCGCGATCGAGCGGGGCCTGCGTCCCATGGTCACCCTGCACCACTTCACCGTGCCGCAGTGGTTCGAGGCGCGCGGCGGCTGGACCGCCGAGGGCGCCACCGAGCTGTTCGCCCGGTACGTGGCCGCGTGCGCGCCGGTCATCGCCACCGGCGTGGCCCACGTCTGCACCATCAACGAGCCGAACATGATCGCCGTCATGGCAGGCCAGGCCAAGCGCGGCGACATCGGCTTCCCGCCCGCCGGGCTGCCCACGCCCGACGAGGAGACCACCCACGCGGTGATCGCCGCCCACCACGCGGCGGTCAAGGAGGTCCGGGCGGTCTCCCCCGGCATCAAGGTCGGCTGGACCGTCGCCAACCAGGTCTACCAGGCCCTCCCCGGCGCCGAGGAGGTCACCGCCGCCTACCGCCACCCGCGCGAGGACGTCTTCATCGAGGCGGCCCGCGGGGACGACTGGATCGGCGTGCAGTCCTACACCCGTACCCGGATCGGCCCCGACGGCCCGATTCCGGCGCCCGCGGAGGCCGAGCGCACCCTGACCGAGTGGGAGTACTACCCGACGGCGGTCGGCCACGCCCTGCGGCACACCGCCGACGTCGTGGGCGACGTGCCCCTGATCGTCACCGAGAACGGCATCGCCACCGCCGACGACGAGCGGCGCACCGCCTACTACACGGGCGCCCTCGGCGAGGTCGCCGCCGCGATCGAGGACGGGCTCAAGGTCGAGGGGTACCTCGCCTGGAGCGCGCTGGACAACTACGAATGGGGCTCCTTCCGGCCGACCTTCGGCCTCATCGCCGTCGACTGGGAGACCTTCGAGCGCACCGCCCGCCCCTCGGCCGTCTGGCTCGGCTCGCTGGGGCGTACGCGGGAGCTTCCCGGCCGGGCCGTCTGAGCCCACGCGCCCCGGTGGGCGCAGGAGTTGTGCAACTTCGCACGGGGTCGGGGCGTCACAGCAGGTGTACATGACCGGCAAACGAAGGAAGACGGCATGGCCTGGATGCGACGCCCCGACACCCCCACGACCCGGCGCGGACGGGCCGGCAGAGCGGCGGCCTCCCTGGCGGCGGCGCTGCTCGTCTCCGGCGGGCTGAGCGCCGCCGCCCTGGCCCCGGCCACCGCCCTCGCGGCGGACGGGCCCGCCGCCGCGGCCGCCGACGACTTCAACGGCGACGGGTACGCGGACCTGGTCACCGGCGCCCCCGGCGGCACGGTCTCCGGCAAGACCGGCGCGGGGTACGTCGCGGTGACCTACGGCTCGGCGAAGGGGCCCGCCCCCGCTCCCGGCACCGTGGTGAGCCGTTCCACGGCCGGGGTCCCGGGCGCGGCCACCGCCAAGCAGCGGTTCGGCGAGACCTTCGCCAAGGGCGACCTGGACGGCGACGGCTACAGCGACCTGGTGATCGGCTCGGCCACCGCCGAACCCGGCGCGGTGATCCTCTGGGGCTCGCCGGAGGGGCTGACCGGCGGCACCGCCGTGGCCGGCTTCGGGCAGGCCCCGCAGGTCGGCGACTTCGACGGCGACGGCCAGGCGGACCTGGCGCTCTTCGGCGCCGCCCAGGTCGCGGGCGACGACCCGGTCACCCAGGAGGCCCGCCTCTTCCAGGGCCCGCTCACCCGCGAGGGCACCCCGGCCGAGCAGCTCGACTTCCTCGACCGCTCCGAGTGGTGGGGCTACGGCAGCGACGGCCCGGCCTGCGCCGAGGACGACAGTTGCGTGGACGGACCCGCCTCGGTCGGCGGCCCGGTCCAGCCGAAGGCGGTCGGCGACGTGAACGGCGACGGCTCCGACGACCTGGTCACCTGGCTCTACGAGGGCGACGGCGTCTGGGCCCACCACCTGTTCACCGGCAGCGGCACCGGCTTCCGGGACGCCCAGGAGGCCGGCCCGATCGGCAGCCGCGGCGACGACGCGGCCATCGGCATCGGCGACGTGGACGGCGACGGCTACGACGACGTGGTGACCGGCAGCGGCGAGGCCACCGCCAAGGTCACCGTCCGTTACGGCTCGGCCGCCGGCCTCGAAGGCCGCGAGGACGCGTTCGACCAGAGCCTGCCCGGCCTCCACGGCGCCCAGGAGAAGGGCGACCACTTCGGCTCCTGCGTCGCGGTGGCCGACGTGACCGGCGACGGCCGGGCCGAGATCGCGCTCGGGATCAGCGGCGAGGACTTCAGCGGCCTCACCGACGCCGGTTCGGTCGCCCTGCTCCACGGCACCGCCTCCGGCGTGACCGGCGAGGGCAGCCAGGTCCTCCACCAGAATTCCGCCGGGGTGCCCGGCGTCGCGGAGAGCGGCGACATGTTCGGCTCCGCCTGCGCCCTGCTCGACACCGACGGCGACGGTCACCGTGACCTGGTCGCCGCCGCGGCCGAGGAGAACGAGCAGGCGGGCGCGGTCTGGGCGCTGCGCGGCACCGGCGAGGGGCTGACGGTGGAAAGCGCCTCCGCCTTCGGGCCCGGCCACGTCGACGGCCCGGTCAGCAAGGCGACGTTCGGCAGCTTCCTGCGCTGACCCTCCGCCGTACCGCCGGCTCTCCGGGGCGCCCTTCCCGCCGTACGCGGGGAGGGCGCCTCATCCCGTGCCGGGGCCCTTGCCGGCGGGCGGGTCGGCGTAGACGCCGTGGAGCATGCCGGTGGCCTGGCCGATCTCGATGAGGTAGCCGTCGGGGTCACGCAGGTAGCAGCGGATCTCGGCCTTGCGGTCGATGGGCGGGGTGACGAACTCGGCGCCCTTGGCACTCCACTCCTCGTACACCGCCTGGATGTCGGCGACCCGGATGTTGAGGAAGCAGGTGGCGGTGGAGGAGTCCTGGGGCGGGTGGAGGGTGATGCCGGGCTTGTCGGGGGTGGGGCCGCCGCCGGGGTTCATGATGAGCCAGCTGTTGGCGAGGCGGACCGTGCAGGGGTTCTCCTCCAGGATCACCTCGCCGCCCAGCACCTCGCTGTAGAAGGCGCGGGAGCGCGGCACGTCGGCCACGGTGAGGAAGTAGGAGAGGAGCATCCCGGACTCGGGCGCGGGAAAGCTTTTCTCGGCCATGGGGTCGTTCCCCCAGTCTGTATCGCTGTCGGGTCCTCTCCCACGGTGGGGCCGGGGAGCCGGACGCGAAAGACGATCAAGGGCGGCCGAGGGGGCGTACGCGCCGGAGCGCCCCGGCGGACGGTGGTCCGCGGGGGCGCTCGGGTACGGAAGGAGGGGTGGCGGGGCCGTTACGGCAGCCACTTCTTCCAGGTGGACTCGTTGGCCTTCACCCACTTCTCGGCGGCCTTCTGCGGGTCCATCTTCTGGTCGGCGATCCAGAGGGAGACCTGGTTCTGGTCCTCGGTGGTCCACTCGAAGTTCTTCAGGAACTCCGCGGCCTCGCCGCCGTTCTCCGCGAAGTCCGTGTTCAGGTACTTCTGGAGCGGGGTCTCGGGGTAGGCGCAGGCGACCTTGTCCGGATCGGCGTCGCAGCCCTCCTCGTACTCGGGCAGCTCCACCTCTGTCATGGGCACCTTCTCGAAGAGCCACTGGGGCTGGTACCAGTAGGTGAGGAAGGGCTTCTTCTCCTTGGCGAACTGCTTGATCTGGGTGATCTGCGCGGCCTCGGAGCCGGCGAAGACGACCTGGTAGTCCAGGTCCAGGTTCTTCACCAGGGCCTTGTCGTTGGTGACGTAGGAGGGCGAGCCGTCCATCAGCTGGCCCTTGCCGCCGCTCTCGGGGGTGCGGAGCTGGTCGGCGTACTTGTTGAGGTTCTTCCAGTGGGTGACGTCGGGGTGCTTCTTCGCGAAGTACGCCGGGACGAACCAGCCGATGTGGCCGGTGACGCCGACGTCCCCGGCGGCGGTGATCGTCTTCTTCTCCTCGACGTACCGCTTCTCCTCCTCCGGGTGCCCCCAGTCCTCCAGGATGGCGTCGACGCGCCCCTGGCTGAGCGCGTCCCAGGCCGGGACCTCGTCGATCTGCACGGTGTCGACGCGGTAGCCGAGCTCGTGTTCCAGGAGGTACTGGGCGACGGCGACGTTGGCCTGGGCGCCGACCCAGGACTGGAGGGAGAGGGTGACGGACTTGCCGTCCCCGGCGTTGGCGTACGGCGACGCCTGCTGGGTCATGTCGGCGGCGCCGCAGCCGGCCACGGCGAGCAGGGCGCCGGAGGCGGTGAGGGCGGCGGCGGTGCGGGTGGCACGGCGCGACGGGCGGAGCTTCATGTCAGGCCCCCTTCGTCGTGGTGCGGCGTTCGGTGGGCTGGGTGACGCGGTCGAGCATCAGGCCGAGGCAGACGATCGCGGCGCCGGCGACGAGGCCGACGGCGAGGTCGCCCTGGGCGAGGCCGAAGACCACGTCGTAGCCGAGCGCGCCACCGCCGACCAGGCCGCCGATGATGACGACGGCGAGGACCAGGACGACACCCTGGTTGACGGCGAGGAGCAGCGAGGAGCGGGCCAGCGGCAGCTGGACCTGGCGGATCTGCTGGCCGCTGGTGGCGCCGAGCGAGCGGGCCGACTCCAGGGCGCCGGCGTCGACGCCGCGCAGCCCCTGCGTGGTGATGCGGACGACGGCGGGCAGCGCGTAGACCACGGCGGCGGCGACGGCCGGGGCGCGGCCGACGCCGAAGAGGGCGACGACCGGGATCAGGTAGACGAACTGCGGCATGGTCTGGAAGACGTCCAGGACGGGCCTGAGCGCGGCCTCCACCCGGTGGGAGCGGGCGGCGGCGATGCCGGTGGCGAAGCCGAGCACGAGGGTGACGGCGACGGCGGCGAGCACCTGGGAGAGGGTGTCGAGCGAGGGGTTCCAGACGCCGAGGACGCCGACCGCGGCCATCGCCAGGGTGGCGGTGAGCGCGGTGCGCCAGGTGCCGATGAGCCAGGCGAGGGCGGCGACGATCAGCAGCAGGCCCCACCAGGGCAGCCACTGGAGGCCGCCGCGGACCGGGTCGAGGACCCAGGTGGTGAAGTGCCCGGCCCAGTCGGCGGTGCCGCCGATCAGGGGCACCCCGGAGTAGAGGTGGTCGGTCATCCAGTCGACGGCCCTGTTGACCGGTTCGGCGATGCCGTAGGTCCAGGTGGTGGGCCATTCCAGGACGGAGGCGAACCGGGTGGAGAGCGCGACGGCGAGGGTAGCGACGGCGGCCAGGGCCCAGCCGACGGCCGGGGAGAGGGAGCCCGAGGGGGCCTCCCCGGCGCCGATGCGGCGGCCTGCGGCGGCGGTGGTGCGGTCCAGGACGACGGCGAGCAGCACGATGGGGATGCCCGCGGCGAGCGCCGCGCCGACGTCGACGGAGGCGAGCGCCTGGTAGACGCGGTCGCCGAGGCCGCCGGCGCCGATGACGGAGGCGATCACGGCCATCGACAGGGCCAGCATGATCGTCTGGTTGACGCCGAGCAGCAGCTCCTTGCGGGCCAGCGGCAGCCGGGCGGTGAAGAGGCGCTGGCGGGCGGTGGTACCGAGCGAGGTGACGGCCTCCATGACGCCCGCGTCGGCGCCGCGCAGGCCGAGCGCGGTGAGCCGGGCCATGGGCGGCGCGGCGTAGATGACGGTGGCGAGCACGGCGGCGGGGACGCCGATGCCGAAGACCAGGACGACCGGGAGCAGGTAGGCGAAGGCCGGGAGGACCTGCATGGTGTCGAGGACCGGCCGCAGCAGGCGGAAGACCCGGTCGGAGAGGCCGGCGGCGAGGCCGAGCAGGGCGCCGAGGATCACCGAGGCGAGGACCGCGACGATCATCAGGGCGAGCGTCTGCATGGTCGGCACCCACATGCCGAGGACGCCGCAGAGCAGGAAGGCGACGGCGGCGGTGACGGCGAGCTTCACGCCCGCCACGCGCCAGGCGATCAGCCCGGCGGCCACGGTGACTCCGGCCCAGCCGGCCGCGAGCAGCACCATGTAGACGGCGCGTACGGAGAGGACGACGGCGCCTGAGACGTGGCCGAAGAAGTAGAGGAAGAGCGGGTGGCTGTCGCGGTTGTCGATGATCCAGTCGCTGGCGGAGCCGAGCGGTCCTGAGACGTCGACGGTGAGCGCCTCGGGCCAGCTGCCCGAGGCCCAGCGGGCGTGGGCGAGCGGCACCAGGACGGCGGCGAGGACCGCGAGGGCCAGCAGCTTGGTGAGGGCCGGGTGGCGGCGGGCGAGGCCGGCGAGCCCGGCGCCGGTACGGCCCGGCGGGGCGGCGGCGCCCGTGGTCGGGGCGGTGGTGGCGGCCATCAGAGCACCGCCTCCCCCGCCTTCGCGGGCGGTGCGGCGGGTCCGGGGTCGGCGCCCGCGACCACGCCGAGGAGCCGGTGGTGGTCGACGACGCCGAGGCAGCGGCCGGCGTCGACGACGCGGGCGGTCTCGCCGGTGCGGGCGACGGCCTCGATGGCCTCGGAGACGGTGGCGCCGGGGGCGAGGGCGGGGCCCTGCCGGGCCTCGTCGCCGGTGGCGGGGCGCATCGCGGTGCGCACGGTGAGGACCTGCTCGCGCGGCACGTCGCGGACGAAGTCGCGGACGTAGTCGTCGGCGGGCGAGCCGACGATCTCCTCGGGGGTGCCGAGCTGGACGACGCGCCCGTCGCGCATCAGCGCGATGCGGTCGCCCAGGCGCAGGGCCTCGGAGAGGTCGTGGGTGATGAAGACCATGGTGCGGCCCTCCTCCTGGTGGAGCCGCTTGACCTCCTCCTGCATGTCGCGCCGGATCAGCGGGTCGAGCGCGCTGAACGGCTCGTCGAAGAGGAGGACTTCGGGGTCGACGGCGAGGGCGCGGGCAAGGCCGACGCGCTGCTGCTGGCCGCCGGAGAGCTGGCCGGGGCGGCGGTCCTCCAGCCCTTCGAGGCCGACCAGGGCGGCGGTCTCGGCGGCCTTGGCGCGGCGTTCGGCGCGCGGGACGCCCTGGATCTCCAGGCCGTAGGCGACGTTGTCGAGGACGGTGCGGTGCGGCAGCAGGCCGAAGTGCTGGAAGACCATGGCGGCGCGGCGGCGACGCAGTTCGCGCAGCCGGTTCTTGTCCATGGCGCGGACGTCCTCGCCGTCCATGGCGAGCTTGCCCGCGGTGGGCTCGATGAGCCGGGTCAGGCAGCGGACCAGGGTGGACTTGCCGGAGCCGGAGAGGCCCATGACGACGAAGACCTCGCCCTGGCGGACGTCGAAGCTGACGTCGTGGACGGCGGCGGTGCAGCCGGTGGCGGCGCGCAGCTCGACGGGGTCGAGGGCGGCGAGCGCCGGGTCGGCGGGGACCCGCTCGGCCTTGGGGCCGAAGACCTTCCAGAGGTTCTCGACGGAGAAGACGGGGGTGTTCCGGTCCGCGGGGGCGTCCTGGCCCGGCGGCGTACTGGCGGCGACGGTGGTACTCATCGGGCGTCACCGCCCAGCATCTCGGCGCACTTCTCTCCGACCATGAGGACTCCGATCATCGGGTTGACCGCCGGCATCGTCGGGAAGACGGAGGCGTCGGCAATGCGGATGTTGTGCAGGCCGCGGATCTTCAGCTCAGGGGTGACCACGGCGAGTTCGTCGTCCTCTGCGCCCATCCGGCAGGTTCCGGCGGGGTGGTAGACGGTGTGCGCGACCTTGCGGGCGTACTCGCTGAGCGCTTCGTCGTCGGTGATCTCGGGGCCGGGGGCGACCTCGCGCTTGAGCCAGCCGGCCAGCGGTTCGGTACGGGCGATGCGGCGGGCGATCTTGATGCCGTCGACCAGGGTCTGGGCGTCGTAGTCGTCCTCGTCGGTGAAGTACCGGAAGTCGAGGGCCGGCTTGACCTCGGGGTCGGCGCTGGTCAGGTAGAGGCGGCCGCGGCTGTGCGGCTTGGGGATGTTCGGGGTCATCGACACGCCGTGCGCGGGGCGTTCGTAGCCCAGGCGCTCGGGGTTGTCGGTGAAGGGGATCTGGTAGAAGTGGAACATCAGGTCCGGGCCGCGTCCCTTGGGGTCGCGGCGGACGAAGAGCCCGGCGTCGCTGTCCATCGCCGAGTTCTCGGGTATGGGCCCGTCGGTCTCCCAGACGATGACCGACTCCGGGTGGTCGAGCAGGTTCTCGCCGACGCCCGGCAGGTCGTGGCGGACCTTGATGCCGAGCTTCTCCAGGTCGGCGCGGGGCCCGATGCCGGAGTGCAGCAGCAGCCGCGGCGAGTCGACGGCCCCGGCGCAGAGCAGCACCTCGCGCCCGGCCTCGACCAGGATCTCCTCGCCGTCCTTGGTGCGCACGTGCACGCCGGTGGCGCGGTCGCCGTCGAAGGCGAGCTGGTACGCCCAGGTCTCCAGCATGAGGTGGAGGTTGGGCCGGTCCAGGTACGGGTGGAGGTAGGCGACCGAGGCGGAGGACCGCTTGTTGTTCTCCGGGTGGTAGGCGAGGTCGAAGAAGCCGACGCCCTCGCTGAACGGCTTCTGGTTGAACCCGTCGACGTGCGGCACGCCGAGCGCGCCCTGCGCGGCGTCGACGAAGTCGCGCGCGATGGCGTTCCGGTCCTTCTCGTCGACCGGCACGATGTTGTTCTTCAGCCGCGCGAAGTACGCCTCCATCGGCACGGCGCCCCAGCCCTCGGCGCCCGCGGTCTCCCACTCGTCCCAGTCGGAGGGGAGCGGCTTGAAGGCGATGAGGGTGTTGTGGGAGGAGCAGCCGCCGAGGACCTTGGCGCGGCTGTGCCGGATGTGGCTGTTGCCGCGTGGCTGCTCGGTGGTGGGGTAGTCGTAGTCGAGGTCGCCGCCGAGCAGGCCCATCCAGCGGCGCAGTGTGAGGACGTCGGGCCGGTCGATGTCGGAGGGGCCGCCCTCGATGATCGCGACGGTGGTGTCCGGGTTCTCGGTCAGCCGGGAGGCGATCACCGATCCTGCGGTGCCGCCGCCGATGACGACGTAGTCGTACGTGGGCATGTTGCTCCTCCTTGGCCTGCAAGGTGCTGCGCGTGGTGGGGCGTTCGCCGCCTGGTGCGGCCGCCTGCGTGCTGCGGGACTTGCGGTCGTGGCTCTGCGTGGGGGGTGCGGGCGTCCCGGGTGGGGCGGGGCGCCCTGGCCCGGCCGCAGGATCGGGTTCCGGCGGCCGGACGGGGTGGCGGACCTGGGGTCAGCCCGCGAACCAGCGCACCGGCTTGGGCGCGAGGTTCTGGTAGACGTGCTTGGACTCGCGGTACTCGGCGAGTCCGGCGGGGCCGAGTTCGCGGCCGGTGCCGGACTTGCCGAAGCCGCCCCATTCGGCCTGCGGCAGGTAGGGGTGGAAGTCGTTGATCCAGACGGTGCCGTGGCGCAGCCGGGCGGCGACCCGGCGGGCGCGGCCCGCGTCGGTGGTCCAGACGGCGCCGGCCAGGCCGTACTCGGTGTCGTTGGCGAGCGCGACGGCCTCGTCCTCGGTGGTGAAGGTCTCCACGGTGAGGACCGGGCCGAAGACCTCCTCGCGGACCACCCGCATCTCGCGGTGGCAGCCGTCGAGGACGGTCGGCTCGTAGAAGTAGCCGGTGGCCGGGCGGACTTCACTGGGCTCGGGCTGCTTGCCGCCGGTGCGCAGCACGGCGCCCTCCTCCAGCGCGGAGGCCACGTACCCCTGGGTCTTCTCCAGCTGGGCCTGGGAGACGAGGGGGCCGCACTCGACGCCCTCCTCGGTGCCCCGGCCGAGGCGGATGAGCTGGGCGCGGCGGGTGAGTTCGGTGACGAACCGTTCGCGCACCGACTCCTCGATGATCAGGCGCGAGCCGGCCGAGCAGACCTGGCCGCTGTGGATGAAGGCGGCGTTGAGAGCCTGGTCGACGGCGGTGTCGAAGTCCTCGTCGGTGGCGCAGGCGTCGGCGAAGACCACGTTCGGGTTCTTGCCGCCCAGTTCCAGCGCGACCTTCTTGACCGAGGCGGCGGCGGCCTGGGCCACCTTGGTGCCGCTGACCAGACCGCCGGTGAAGGAGACCAGGTCGACGTCGTCGTGGGTGCCGAAGCGGGCGCCGACGGTGTGGCCGGGGCCGGTCACCAGGTTGGCGACGCCCTCGGGCAGGCCCGCCTCGGCGAGCAGGCGGATCAGGGCGATCGTGCTCAGCGGGGTGATCTCGCTGGGCTTCAGCACGAAGGTGTTGCCCGCCGCCAGCGCGGGAGCCACCTTCCAACTCGCCTGGAGCAGCGGGTAGTTCCACGGCGTGATCAGGCCGCAGACGCCGACCGGCTCGTGTACGACGACGCTGTGGACCTCGTCGGTACCGGCGTCGACCACGCGGCCCGCGCCCTCGCCGACGACCAGGTCGGCGAAGTAGCGGAAGGCGTCGGCGACGCAGTCGACGTCGACCCGGCCCTCCTCCAGGGTCTTGCCCGCGTCGCGGCTCTCCAGCAGGCCGATCTCCTCGCGGTCGCGGACCAGCAGGTCGGCGACGCGGCGCAGCAGGGCGGCGCGCTCGGCGACCGGGGTGTGGGGCCAGGGGCCCTGGTCGAAGGCGCGGCGGGCGGCGGCGACGGCGGCGTCCGCGTCCTCGGTGCCGCCCTCGGCGACCACCGCGAACGGCTTGGCGTCCGCCGGGTCGATGATCTCCCGGACGGCCCCCGACGTGGCCGCACGCCACGTTCCGTCCACGTAAATGGTCTGTTCTGCCGACACGTCGTGTTTGCCTTTCGATCCAAGGGGTGTGCTGCCGCCTGCCTGCACGGCAGCCCGGTGCACCTGCCCATGGGCGTCGAATCCATGCCGTGCGGCGGGGGCATCGTGGGATGGCTCACCCGCGCCGTATGGCATACGGCGCCTTTACCGGGCAAAGGGGGCCTTACCGTTGGTCACGTCGGTGCGGCGGTGTGTTGCCGGGCGGTGTGTTTCGGCCCTCCGGGCCGGGGGTGGGGTGGCCTCAGGCGCCGGCCGGGCTGGAAGGTGGCGGCCGGACTGGAAGGCGGCCGGCCGGGCTAGGTGCGTGGCTTCGGGGGGCGGAGGAGGGCTACCGCTTCGGTGAGGGAGAGGGTGGGTTCGGCTTTGCGGAGGGCACGGACTGCGGCTACGGAGTCGCGCTCTCCGGTGAAGGCGACGGAGGCGAGGCGGCCGTCGAGCCAGCGGGTGCGCAGGGTGTCCTCGTCGAGGCGGGCGGCGCCGGCCACGGCGAGGGCGCGTTGCAGGCCGGGGCGTTCGTCTTCAGGCGCGTCGGCGAGGGCTCGCCCCAAGGCGGCGAGGACCTCGTCGGAGTCCTGGACGAAGCGCAGCCGGGTCTGGTTCTTCGGTGTTCCCCACATGACGGTTCCCTACCTGAACGCGGTCCAGCTACACGCCAGTTGAGCAAGATATGAGACTGGGCTGCCGACAGGGGTACACGCCGGGCACGGGTGGGGACTGGCGGGACTCGGAACGCACGGAACTGCTGTCGCCCCGGCACGAGCGGTGGCTGCGGCGGGCGTGGTGGCTCTACTGGTCGGTGCTGGCCCTGTCCGTGTGCCTCCTCGTGATGCGGATGGTCGAGGGAGACCCCCCTCTCCAGATCCTGTCCTCGGCTCTGCTGGTCGCCGTGTGGATCTTCGATCTGTACGCGCTGCGCAGGCGGCTCCGGCGTCACGAAGCCGCCTCGGCCGCCCGCCCGGAGGGCTGAGCGCCGCCGATCTGCGGGTCCGCTCCCCCGCTCGTACGCTGGGAGAAGCCGCAGATCGGCGGAGGTGAAGCCATGCCCCATCCCATCCGCGCGGCAGCCGCAGCCGCGGCGTCCACCCTGCTCGCGGCGACCGCGGCGCTGGCGGCGCCCGGAGCGGCCGCCGCCGCCGAGGACGACCTGAGCCGGCTGAGCGCCGAGGAGATCGCCGAGCGCGCCCGCAGCGAGCTGCGCGATGCCGCCTCGCTGCGGGTCACCCTCGACCAGGACCAGTTCGACGGGGGCACCGGCGCCCTGGAGGACCCGGCCACCGCCGACCTCGCCATGGACGAGGAGGGCCGGTGCGCGGGGAACGTGACGCTCACCCGCGGCCGGGGCAGCGTCGAGCTGGTCAAGCGGGGCGACGAGGTGTGGGTGAAGCCCGACCGGGACTTCTGGGAGGCCCAGCTCCCCGGCGGTCAGGGCAGGGCCGCCGCCGACACCCTGCACGGCCGCTACGTGCACGGCTCCACCCGGGACGGCGTCCTCGCGGCGGTCACCGAGGCGTGCGACCTGGGCTCCCTCAAGGAGGACCTGATCGGCGAGGCCACCCCGGACGAGGGCACCCGGATGACCAAGGGCAGGGCCACCACGGCCGTCCTCACCCCGGTGGTCCCGCTGCTGCGCCAGGAGGACGGCGAGCGCGTCACCCTCTACGTGGCCTCGGAGGGCCCGCCCCGCCTGGTCCAGGCGACCCGTACCTCCGACGTCAAGGAGGACACGGTCACCGTGACCGGCTACGGGGCCGAGGTCCGTGCCGAGGCGCCGGCCGAGGAGGACACGGTGGACCTGAGCACGCTGCGTGACCGGCTCGGGCCGCTCTGAGGGGCGTACGGGAACGGCGTACGGGTCGGCGTGCGACGCGAAGCAGCCTCCGGCCGCCCGGGTCGCGGGTGGTCGGAGGCTGCTTCTGGGTCACCGTGGCCGCGTGGTCGGTGCGCTCGCGCGGTCACGGGAGACGGGGGCGGCCCGGGGGCCGGGGGTGGCTCAGATGAGGCCCAGGGCGCGGACGGCGTCGCGCTCCTCGGCCAGCTCCTGCACCGAGGCGTCGATGCGGGCGCGGGAGAACTCGTTGATGTCCAGGCCCTGGACGATCTCGTAGGTGCCGTTCTTGGTGGTCACCGGGAAGGAGGAGATGAGGCCCTCGGGGACGCCGTACGAGCCGTCCGACGGGATGCCCATGGAGGTCCAGTTGCCCTCGGCGGTGCCGTTGACCCAGGTGTGGACGTGGTCGATGGCGGCGTTGGCGGCGGAGGCGGCGGAGGAGGCGCCGCGCGCCTCGATGATGGCCGCGCCGCGCTTGGCGACGGTCGGGATGAAGTCGTCGGCCAGCCACTGCTCGTCGCCCACGACCTCGGCGGCGTTCTTGCCCGCGATCTCCGCGTGGAAGATGTCCGGGTACTGGGTGGCCGAGTGGTTGCCCCAGATCGTCAGCTTCTTGATGTCCGAGACCTGCGCGCCGGTCTTCTTGGCCAGCTGCGACAGGGCGCGGTTGTGGTCCAGGCGGGTCATCGCGGTGAAGCGCTCGGCCGGTACGTCCGGGGCGGCGGCCTGGGCGATCAGGGCGTTGGTGTTGGCCGGGTTGCCGACGACCAGGACCTTGATGTCGTCCGCGGCGTGGTCGTTGATGGCCTTGCCCTGGGGCTTGAAGATGCCGCCGTTGGCCTCCAGCAGGTCACCGCGCTCCATGCCCTTGGTGCGGGGGCGGGCGCCGACCAGCAGCGCGACGTTGGCGCCGTCGAAGCCGACGTTCGGGTCGTCGGTGATCTCGATGCCCTGGAGCAGCGGGAAGGCGCAGTCGTCGAGCTCCATGGCGGTGCCCTCGGCGGCCTTGAGGCCCTGCGGGATCTCCAGGAGGCGGAGCCGGACCGGCACGTCCGCGCCGAGCAGGTGGCCGGAGGCGATGCGGAACAGCAGCGCGTAGCCGATCTGGCCGGCCGCGCCGGTGACGGTGACATTCACGGGAGTGCGGGTCATGGCGATCTCCGTTAGACAGCGGGCGGTGGGGCGTACCCCAGGTGCGGTGGACCCACCGGGCCGGGCCCGGGCCGGTCATCCGGCACCCGGGTCGCGCGGCGCTGGATGATCGATCTCTTGGTATCAAGAGAGTTCCGGTGGTCAGGCTATCGCGCTCCCGGGGTCACGCCAGGTGCGGGTGCTGTGGCGGGCCTCACGTGCCGCCTCCCCCGCCCGGGGCCGTCCCGTCCGTGCCCCGGCCCGGGGCACGGACGTACGGCCGGTGACGTTCCGTCGGCGGCGGGCGGGGTCACCCCGCGGGGGCTCCGTTCACACCCGGAGCGCGCCCGCCCCCGCCGGACGGGATCACGGCGTCGGAGTCGTGCACCCCGTCGTGCCGGCGGCCAGGGTGGCGCACGCCTTCGCGTCGGCCGGGTTCTCGACGGCGAGCATCGCGGTGTAGGCGTCGAAGGTGGTGGTGACCTTGGCGCTCTCCTGCGCCTTGCTGCCGACGTCGATGGCGATCTCGTCCCCCGTCGCGGCCTGGGTGATGCGGGCCCAGGCGGCCTCGCAGGTCTTGCTGTAGCGGATCTCCACCACGGTGGGGCCGACGGTGGCGGTGGCGCTGGTGACGGCCTGTTCGCCCGCGCACCCCATCGCCTCCGGGTCCTCCCCGGTGCAGTCGGCGCCCGCGCACTTCACGCCCGCCGGCAGTTTCTTGGCCGTCTTGGTGGGCTTGGCGGTGGGCTGCGGGGCGGGCTCCTCGCCGGGGGCGAGGAGGAAGAAGCCGCCCGCGACGAGGGCGACGGCGGCGACGACGCCGCCGAGGATCAGCGGCAGGCGCTTGCCCTTGCCGCCCTTGCCGCTGCCGCCGGAGACGCCGCCGCCGGGCGGGGGTCCCTGCGGGGCCGGGCCGCCGGGCGGGCCGGGCTGGCGGGGTACGGAGGGTATCGGGGGAGCCTCGCGGACGCCCGCCGGGGCGCCGCCGCGCGCGCCGGGGCCGTCCGCGCCGTTGACCTTGGCGCGCGCCCCCGCCTTGGTGGCCCGGTGTCCGAGGTCGATGCCCTGCGGCGGGGTGAAGTCACCGAGGGCGGCCCGCGCCTGGGTGATGCGGATGGCCTCCATGGTCATGTCGTGGCGCATCTCGGAGCGGCTCCAGGCGCGCTCGGCCAGCTCCCACATGGTGGTGAGGTGGACCGGGTTGGTGCCGGTCGCCTCGGCCAGGGCGATGATCGCCCGCTTGGGCGCGAGGAGGCGCCCGTTCAGATACCGCTCCCAGGACGTCTTGCTGTAGCCGGTGCGGTCCGAGACCGCGGCGATGCTCAGCCCGCTGCGGTCGACCAGCCGGCGCAGCTGTCCCGCGAACTCACGGACCTGCGGATCGAGTTCCTCCGGCAGTGGTTTCCATCGAGCCATGACGTGCCCCCCATTCCCCCCGTGCCTGCCCTGCTGCTGCTTCCCCGTGCGGTGTGCGGTCGCCCCCGGTGCCGCCGCTCCACCCTATTTCCCCGGCCCGCGTGGCGGACGGAGTCCCTCCGGAAGCTCTGGCCGCCGGTCGTGCGGCCGAGTTCCGACCTACCCCAAGGATGCGTGCGGCAAGGATGCCAGTTCCCGGACACGGGGCGCACGGGTGCACGGAGGCATCCGCCGCGCACATCGCACGCCCCGGTGAAGGGTGGTGGCCTTCACGGGACGCACACAGTCTCCCACCGGAATGCGTCACCCCGGGACGCCCGCCCGTTGCGGGATGGGAACACCGTGCCGGAACCGTCACTTCCGTGCGACAGCGCCCCTCCCGACCTTGAGGTGCCCATGGCGCCTCGCCCAGTCTGTACCAGGGCGCCCGCCCTCCGACGGGGGAGAGGACGGGCGCCCCTCCTTCCGCCGCCCGCCGGAAGCCCTTCGTCCGCGCGGATCAGCGCACGGGGGCGCACTCCTCGCGGCCGTGCACCGGCAGCAGGCAGGCCGTCGCCCCGGCCGCGGCACCCGGCTCGGGGAGCCCGGTCATCAGCGTCGCCAGGTACCCGGCGGCCTCCTCCTCACCCACCGGCCCCGCCGTCCGCGCGGGCGCCCCGGGCAACCGCAGCGCGAACCGGTCCCCGGCCCGCAGTCCGCTGGCCCGCGCCCACAACGCCCGGCAGTGCCGCCCGTACCGCACCTGGACGCGCCGGCCCTCCTCGGTGCGGTGCTCGGCGAGGGTGACCACGGCGTCGGCCCGGTCGCACCCCATCGCGCCGGGGGCCAGCCCGTCGCACTCCGGGCCGGTACAGCCGTGCACGAGGGGGCCGTCCTGCCGCCAGGGGCCGGTGCCCGGCTCGGACGCGGCGGCCAGCGGGGCGCGTTCGACCAGCTCCTTCACCCCGGCGCCCGCCCCGGCGACGACCGCCATAACCGCACCCGCCGCCAGCAGCCACCAGGCCCGGCGCCGCCGGGGCGACCGGGCGACGGGCTCGGCCGCGGCGTCCGGCTCCGGAGGGTCGGCGGGAACCCCGGACGGCCCCGCCTGCTCCCGGATCGTGCACGCCCCGCGCCCGCTCCACTCCGCGTCGGCCAGCTCCCACAGCGCCAGCAGCCGCCCCGGCCGCTCCCCCGCCACCTGGCAGAGCGCCACCACGGCGGCCCGGGGCACGGGCTGGGCACCGGAGAGGTACCGGCCCCAGGACGACTTGCTGTACGGGGTCGCGGCGGCGAGGGCGGCCAGGCTGTGCCCCGACCGCTCGCGCAGGGAACGGAGTTCGCCGAGGAGGCGGCGGCACTCCGGGGGCGTCGCGTCGTCGGTCATCGGCGCAGCTCCCCCCAGGTGTCGGGGCCCACGACCCCGTCGACCGGGATGCGCCGGGCGGCCTGGAAACGCCGGACCGCCTCCTGGACCACCGGCCCGTACAGCCCGTCGACGGCGCCCGGGTCCACCCCGTGCCGGCGCAGCAGGCACTGGGCCTCGACCACGTGCCAGCCGGAGCTGTTGATGTCGAGGTACGCGGTACGTTCGCGGCTGTGGCCCGCGTGCAACAGGCCCTCGGCACGGCGGACACGGCAGGTGTGCTCGGCCCCGCGCCGCCAGCGCTCCCCGTCCGGCCGCACCAGGTCGGGGCCGTCGGCGCGGCCCGGCCCGGCGGCGGCCCGCGTCCCCGAACCGGCGACCAGACCGGTGGTCAGCCCCACCGCGAACCCCAGCGCCACCGCCCCCACCAGGAGCGCGGCCGCCACCGCCCTGCGCCGCCGCCCCGCCGGCGGACCGGGCGGCTCCGGGTGCTCCCCGGGCCAGGAGCGCGAGGCCGGGCCGGTGTCGGCGACCGGCTGGGCGGTCCCCGTACTGTGCCCGTCGGCGGCCCGGTGCTCGGTGGCCACCTCGTGCAGGGCCAGCAGCCGCGTCGGGTCGACGCCGCAGGCCTCCGCCAGCCCGATCACGGCGGCGCGCGGCACGGGCGCCCGCCCGCTGAGGTACCGCTCCCACGACGACCTGCTGTACCCGGTGCGCGCGCCGAGCGCCGAGAGGCTGAGCCCGCTGTGGTCCTTCAGCCGCCGCAGCTGTACGACGAGCTGCCGCTCACGCCGGTCGAGACCGGCGGGCAGTTCCGCCCAACGTGCCATGTGTGCCGCCCCTGTCACCCGCTCCGCCCGCCACCACCCGTCACCGGCGGTCGCCCTCAGGCCGAAGCATGGCGGACCGACCGGGCCGTCCATGCGCGATACGGCCCGTAATCACCCGATCCGGAGACCTCTGCCGGGGGTTGCGCCGGAGTGTGCCGGGCGCGTGCGGTGGCCCGCACGGCGCGAACAGCGCGCGTGCGGCTCGCGACTTGGGTCGCGCGCCGCGGGGTGCCTGGGAACCGGGTGCTGATCGGTCTGCCTCGCCGTGGCGGCGGGGTCACCGAGGGCCTCGAACGCCGGCCGTTCGAGGCCACCCGCGCCGTCCCGCGCACGGGCCCCGACCCGCCGAAGATCGTGGTCGTCACCACCTTCGAGAACGACGCGTACCTGTACGGGGCGCCGCGCGCGGGCGCCGACGGCTTCCTCCTCAAGCGCGCCCGCCCGGCCGAGATCGCGCACGCCCTGCGCGCCGTCGCCGCCGGAGACTCGCTCCTCCTCCCCTCCGCCGTACGGGAGTTGGCGGCCGCCCACGCCCAGGAGCCCGGCTCCGCCGAGGCCCGGGAGACCCTGCGCCGGGCCGCCCTCACCGACCGCGAGGCCCAAGTGCTCCGCCCGATGGCCCGCGGCCTGTCCAACACGGAGATCACCACCCACCTGGCCGTCGGCACCGAGACCGTCAAGTCCCACGCCAGCGCCCCCTCTCCAAACTCGGCGCCCGCGACCGCACCCAGGCGGTCATCGCCGCGTACGAGTCGGGCTTCGTCTCCCCCGGCTGGTACACGGAAACACGGAGACACGGGTCCGGCGGCGGCTCCCCCTCGACCGTGACCACCCCCGCCACTACTGTGACGCCCATGCGATCGGGGGATACGACGGCTGCCCTGGAGGCCCTGCCGCCACTGGAGTCGGCCGAGCACCACAGCGCCGCGATGGCCATCTGCACCTCGCTGACCGAGGCCGACGTGGCGGAGCTCGAGGAACTGGTCCGCGACACCGCCGATCCGTTACGGGCCTTCAACGCCTTCTACATCCTGCTGGCCCGCCACCGCCGGGCCCTGGACGGCGGCCGGTTCCGCACCCTCTACCTCCGCCACGCGGGACGCTTCAGCGCGATACCGATGCGCGCCGTCCTCGAATCCGACCTGGCCCTCCTCGACCCGATGGGCCCGAACCTGCCGGCCGCCCTGCGCCACGCCGTCACGGCCGTGACCGCCTACCCGGACAACCTCGCCCTGGTCGCCCACCACGCCCGTGTCCTCGCCGAGTACGGCTGGAGCGGCGGCGAGACCTCCGAGGACGAGTTGCGCGAGGCTCTGACCCAGGTGGAGCGGGCCGTGGAGATCAGCCCCGAACAGGCCCGCTACCGGGCGGTCCGCGCCCAGCTCGCCGCCCTGCTCGACGACTTCGACACCGCGCTCGCCTCCGTCCAGCGCGCCCTGGACCTGGAGGACTCCTCACGCTCCGGCTACGCCGTGCGCATCGTCGAGTACCACCGCATACGGGCCGACATCGTCCTGCGCCGGGAGACCGAGCAGAACCGCAGGACCCTGCGGGAGACCGCCGACCGCCTGGAACGCTCGATGGAGGAGCGCGTACGGCGGGTGGCGGAGGAGACCCGCGCCCACGAGCAGAAGGAACTCACCCGGCTCCGCTCCGAAACCCTGGCAAGCCTCGGTCTGCTGGCAGCGGTCATCGCCTTCATCGCCACCGGCACCCAGATCGCCCAGGATCTCCCCGTCCGCGAAGCACTACGCCTCCTGGCGGGCCTCGCCGGCATGCTCACCCTCGTCTTCACCGCCTTCGGCGCCATCTTCGGCGTAGGCCGCCCCGCCCGCCTCGTCCTCCCCGGCCTCTTCGGCGCCGTCCTGTTCCTCTTCGCCTGGGCAACAGCATGACCTGACGACTGGGCCCGGCCGCCCCCTGAACCACACCTCAGAGCCCGGCCGGCGCTTGAGGCCACCCCGGACCGCGCCGCGAGGCTAGTCCACCGTGAAGTGCAACGTCCGGTCCAGGAACGGGAGTTCCAGCCAAGGATCGGGCTGCTGCATCAGCGCGAGCACCACGATCACCACGCCGAGCACGGTGTACGTCACCAGGTCCGTGAACCGCGAGCGGACAGCGAGCATCCCCACGGAGGGCAACCACCACCGCAACCCGGCTCCCACGAGCAGCGCCACTCCGACGAGCAGGGTGCCGACCCGCGTCACGTCGAAGGCCGTGAGGATCAACCCCAGCCCCACCAGCGAGAGCACCAGCAGCATCGGCCACTGCCGGGCGGGCGCGGGCGCGTCCCCGGCGGCGGCCCGCCCCCCGCCCTCGGGCCGGGCGATGGAGCGGGTGATCCGCGGGAAGCGCCGCGACCCAGGCTCCCGCCGCGTCCAGCCCAGCTTGGCCACGCCGGTGCGCACCCCGGCCCCGGCGCGGCTGGCCCCGCCGGCGGGCTCGGGGCGCGGCTCCGGGGCCTCGGGGGTCCGCTCGGCGGTGGGCCGGTCGTCGGGGGCGTCGGTGCTCATCGGTGGCGGCCTCTTCGGGGGATCAGGCGGCGGAGGCGGCCTGGCGCTCGGCCGCCTCGACGACGTTGACGAGGAGCTGGGCGCGGGTCATCGGGCCGACTCCACCCGGGTTGGGGGAGAGCCAGCCGGCCACCTCGGCGACGCCGGGGTGGACGTCGCCGACGATCTTGCCGTGCTCGTCGCGGCTGACGCCGACGTCGAGGACGGCGGCGCCGGGCTTCACGTCCTCGGGCTTGACCAGGTGCGGCACCCCGGCGGCGGCCACGATGATGTCGGCGCGGCGCAGGTGGGCGGCGAGGTCGCGGGTGCCGGTGTGGCACTGGGTGACCGTGGCGTTCTCGGAGCGGCGGGTGAGCAGCAGCGGCATCGGGCGGCCGATGGTGACGCCGCGGCCGACGACGACCACCTCGGCGCCGTTGATCTCGACGCCGAAGTGGCGCAGCAGCGTGACGATGCCGAACGGCGTGCAGGGCAGCGGCGCGGGCTCGCCCAGGACGAGGCGGCCGAGGTTGGTCGGGTGGAGGCCGTCGGCGTCCTTGGCCGGGTCCATGAGTTCGAGGATGCGGTTCTCGTCGATGCCCTTGGGGAGCGGGAGCTGGACGATGTAACCGGTGCAGGCCGGGTCCTCGTTGAGCTCCCGGACGACCGCCTCGATCTCCTCCTGGGTGGCGGTGGCGGGCAGTTCGCGCTGGATGGAGGCGATGCCGACCTGGGCGCAGTCGCGGTGCTTGCCCGCGACGTACTTCTGGCTGCCCGGGTCCTCGCCGACCAGGACGGTACCGAGGCCGGGCAGCACGCCCTGGGCTCGGAGAGCGGCCACACGCTGGGCCAGCTCGGACTTGATCGCGGCCGCGGTGGCCTTGCCATCGAGAATCTGGGCGCTCATGCCCCCATCCTCGCGGATGCGCGCCCTCCGCCGCCAATCCGGGCCGGAGTACGGACGGAGGGGCGGGGAGGGTGCCGTCCACGGGCGGTCGTTTTCGGCCAGCTGGTCCGCTCCGCCCGAATGATCACGGAGGTTGCACTTGCACAACGTCCACGGCTGGTGACTGGACAAGACCCCGGTGCATTGAGAACGATGATGCGCAGACAGTGCCGCGGGCAGTGCCGGGGGGAAGCGCCGCTTACGTCTTTCATCGCAACCTCCTGCGCGGGCCGCGCGTCCCCGCGCTTCAACGGAGGAATCCCGCCATGAGTTTCGGCGACCCCAACAATCCTTACGGCCCCCCGCAGGGCCAGCCGCAGCAGGGCCAGCCCGGCGGTTACGGTGCGCCGCAGGGCGGCCAGCCGGGCTACGGCGCTCCCCAGGGGCAGCCGGCCTACGGCTACCCGCAGCAGGGCGGCGGCCAGCCGGGCCAGCCCGGTTACGGCTACCCGCAGCAGCCGGGGTACCCGGGCGTCCCGGGGATGAAGCCGGAGATGCCCGGTCTGATGAAGACGGCCCGCGTGCTGCTCTTCATCGTGGCCGGTCTCCAGATCCTGCTCGGCCTCGTCCTCGGTGTCGCCATCGGCGCCGCCAAGGACGTCGCCAACGGCATGGAGACCAGCGCCGCCGACGGCCTGGTCGGCCTGGGCTACGCCCTGGTCTTCTTCCTGCTCGCGCTGGCCGTCCTCGCCATCGTGCTCGGCGTGAAGTTCTCCACCGGCGGCTCCGGCATACGCATCACGACCATCGTCTACGCCTCGCTGATGCTGCTCGGCTCGCTGAGCAACCTCTTCGCGGGCGAGGGCGGCTCCGCCACCTTCGGCGGCATCATCGCGCTGGCGATCTACGGCATCATCCTCGCCGCGATGGTCAACAGCCAGGCGTCCGTCTGGTTCAACCGCCCGCGTTACTGACCCGCGCGAGCAGTTGAGACGGCCGAGGGCCGCGCCGCCCGCTCGGGGACGCGGCCCTCGGCCGTCTCGCGTACCGGTCAGTGGAAGAAGTGACGGGTCCCCGTGAAGTACATGGTGACGCCGGCCTTCTTGGCGGCCTCGACGACCAGTTCGTCGCGGACCGAGCCGCCGGGCTGGACGACGGCGCGGACGCCGGCCTCCAGCACGATCTCCAGCCCGTCGGGGAAGGGGAAGAAGGCGTCGGAGGCGGCGAAGGCGCCCCGGGCGCGCTCCTCCCCGGCCCGCTCGACGGCGAGCTTGGCGGAGTCGACGCGGTTGACCTGGCCCATGCCGACACCGACCGAGGCGCCGCCCTTGGCGAGCAGGATCGCGTTGGACTTGACGGCGCGGCAGGCCCGCCAGGCGAAGGCCAGCTCGGCCAGTTCGCCCTCGCTGAGCGCGTCGCCGGTGGCGAGCGTCCAGTTGGCCGGGTCGTCACCGGGCGCCTGGAGGCGGTCGGCCTCCTGGAGGAGGGCGCCGCCGTCGATCTGCTTGGTCTCGACGGTGGCGGCGGGCGGCTCGGGGCAGCGCAGCACCCGGATGTTCTTCTTGCGGGTCAGCGCCTCCAGGGCGCCGTCCTCGTAGTCCGGGGCGACGATGACCTCGGTGAAGATCTCCGCGACCTGCTCGGCCATCTCCCGGGTGACGGGCCGGTTGACGGCGATGACGCCGCCGAAGGCGGAGAGCGGGTCGCAGGCGTGCGCCTTGCGGTGGGCCTCGGCGACGTCACCGGCGATGGCGATGCCGCAGGGGTTGGCGTGCTTGATGATCGCTACGCACGGGTCCGCGTGGTCGTAGGCGGCGCGGCGGGCGGCGTCGGTGTCGGTGTAGTTGTTGTACGACATCTCCTTGCCGTGCAGCTGCTCGGCCTCGGCGAGGCCGCCCTCGCCGAGGGTGTAGAGCGCGGCGGGCTGGTGCGGGTTCTCGCCGTAGCGCAGCACGGTGGAGCGGGTCAGGGCGGAGCCGAGGAAGTCGGGGAAGCCGCTGTCGTCGGCCGCCGCGTAGTCGTCGGCGAACCAGGAGGCGACCGCCACGTCGTACGCGGCGGTGTGCTGGAAGGCCTTGGCGGCGAGCCGCTTGCGGGCGGCCAGCTCGAAGCCGCCGTCGCGGGCGGCCGCGAGGACGGCGCCGTACTGGCCGGGGTCGGTGACGACCGCCACGGACGGGTGGTTCTTGGCGGCGGCGCGGACCATGGAGGGGCCGCCGATGTCGATCTGCTCGACGCACTCGTCGGGGGTGGCGCCGGAGGCGACGGTCTCCCGGAACGGGTAGAGGTTGACGATCACCAGCTGGAACGGCTCGACGCCCAGCTCGGTGAGCTGCTCGCGGTGGCTGTCCAGGCGCAGGTCGGCGAGGATGCCGGCGTGGACGCGGGGGTGGAGCGTCTTGACCCGGCCGTCCAGGCACTCGGGGAAGCCGGTCAGCTCCTCGACCTTGGTGACGGGGACACCGGCGGCGGCGATCCGCCCGGCGGTGGAGCCGGTGGAGACCAGCTCGACGCCCGCCTCGTGCAGCCCGCGGGCCAGCTCCTCCAGGCCCGTCTTGTCGTAGACGCTGACCAGCGCGCGGCGGATGGGCCGCTTCGTACCTTCGGCGGTCACGGAATCAGAACCTTTCGTCCCTCAATGCGGTGGCCGTTGCGGGCCAGACGCCCCACGACCTCGACGAGCAGCGTGCGCTCGACGTCCTTGATGCGTTCGTGGAGGGCGGCTTCGCCCTCCGCCGAGTCGTCCTCGACGACCTCGACCACGCCCTGGGCGATGATCGGGCCGGTGTCGACCCCGTCGTCGACGAGATGAACGGTGCAGCCGGTGACCTTGACGCCGTACGCGAGCGCGTCGCGTACGCCGTGGGCTCCGGGAAAACTGGGGAGCAGCGCGGGGTGGGTGTTGACCACCCGGCCGCCGAAGCGGGCGAGGAACTCCTTGCCCAGGATCTTCATGAACCCGGCCGAGACGACGAGGTCCGGCTCGTACGCGGCGACCGCCTCGGTCAGTGCCCGGTCCCAGGCCGCCCGGTCGGGGTGGTCCTTGACCCGGCACACGAACGAGGGGATTCCGGCGCGCCCGGCCCGCTCCAGTCCGGCGATCGCGCCCCGGTCGGCGCCGACGGCGACCACCTCGGCCCCGTACGCCCCGGCGCCCTCGGCGGCGATGGCGTCGAGGAGGGCCTGAAGATTGGTCCCGGAGCCGGAGACGAGGACGACGAGGCGCTTCGGGCGTGAAGACGCGGCGCTGGGAAGCGGCGAGGCCACGACGGGGGCCTTTCTACGGTGACGCCGGCCGTGCGGGCACGGCGCGTACGGGCGGTGCGGGAGGCGCTGCCTTGTCCGCTCGGACGCCTTTGTGCGGTCGTACAAAGGTCGCGCTCTCCGCGATACGGGGAACTCTACGAAGCTCCCGACCGTCAGCAACGATACCGGCACACTCACCGGCCCCCACGGGACGGGGGCCCGAGGGGGCGGTAGCGTCTGGGAGGGGTCCCCAGGGGGCCCTCGGGCCCGTCCCGGCAGCACACCACCCGCACCGGATCACCGGATCACCACCGAGGGAAGACACGCACCTGATGCCGGACCGACGCTCCGCCGCGAGCCTCCGCCTCCCCCTGCCCACCGCCGCCCCCGGCTTCGGGGGCCTCGCCCTGCCGGGCGCCGCCGCGACGGCCCCGGAGGGGTGGGGCGTGGTGGCGGTCAGGGAGAGCTCGGAGAAGGAACGGAAGTCCTCCTCCGAGCCGGAAGGCCGTTCCGGGTCGGGGTCCGACTCCGGTTCCGGCCAGTCGGACAACCCGTTCGCGCCGCCGCCCGAGGGCCGGCCCGACCAGCCGTGGAAGCCCCGGACGCCCGCCGGCGGCTCCGAGGACGGTTCCGGGCAGGGTGGCGGGGGTGGCCGCTGGAGCGACCGCCAGCCGGGCCGCTCGCCCAACCCCTTCGGTTCCGGTTCGCGCGACGGCAGCGGCGAGGGCCGCCCGCCCGGCCCCCGCTGGGACCCGCGCGACCCCGGCCAGCGCCGCGCCCGGTACGCCCTGCTGTCGGGCATGTGGTCGTTCTTCTTCGCCCTCTTCAACTGGCCCTCGGTCGCGCTGCTGCTCGGCGCCCTCTCGGTGTACTGGGGCGTGACCTCGCTGAAGATGCGCGGCAAGCCCGCCGAGGGCGCCGACGGCGAGGCACGCGAGGAGCGCAAGCCGGGCGAGAGCGCCCCGGCGCCCACCGACTCGGGCACCCGCCAGCAGACCACGGCCGCCGTCAGCGGCCTGGTGACGGCGGGGCTGGGGCTCGCCCTGGTGGCCGCGATGTTCAGCGCCCGGATCGTCTACAGCGACTACTACTCCTGCATGGACGACGCGCTGACCAACGCCACCCGCGACACCTGCGAGAAGCACCTCCCGAAGGACCTGCGCCCGCTGCTGGGCGTCAACACCGAGAACAACGGCTGAGCGACCAGCACGCGTGAGCGGGCGGACGGGGCACTCCCGTCCGCCCGCTCACGTGTCTCACCCGCGCCCTGGCGGCCGCTCCCCCGGCGGGTCCTGCGGTTCGGCGGGCAGGGCGCGCCAGTCCTCGGGGCCGTGGGCCGGAAGCTGGTCGTACAGGTCGTACGAGGTCCCGAAGGAGCCGCCGAGCGCGGCCACCGGGTCGGGACGGGAGACCCGCTCCCACCAGTCCAGCGGGTCGACGCGTTCCGGGTCGTCGTCCTCGGGCTCGTCCGCGTCCGTGGCGTCCCGGGGTTCGTCCTCCGCGCCGGGACCGGGCACCGGGTCCGTACCGCCGTCCGCCGCCCCCGGCACCGCCAGCCCCGTCCCCGTCATCGCGATCCCGAAGAGCCCGGCCCCGGCCCACCGGCCGCCCCCGGCCCCGGCCCCGGCCCCGCGCGGCTTGCGGGTGCGCAGCCGCCAGGCGCGCAGGGCGAGGGCGGTGGGGACGCCGAGGAGCAGGGTCCAGGCGAGCGCGGCCCCGCCGGCCGCCCACCAGACGGGGCCCAGCTCCGCCAGCCGCCCGGTCCCGAGCGGGCCGCCCGCCGCCCGGGCCGCGCCCGCGCAGACCAGGCCGGCGACGAGGGCGGCCAGGGCGGCGGTCCCGGCGGTGACCGAGGCCGGCCAGGGCGGGGGCGCTCCGTCCGTGCCTGTACCGGAGGAGCGGTCCGGGGCCGCCGCGCGCCCCGTGAACCAGCCCGCGGTGATCCCCGCCACCACCGGGATCGCGGCGCAGGCCCAGGTCAGCGGCGTGCCTGGCCCGTCCGGCGGGAACGCGGCGAGCAGCGGGAAGGGCGGCAGGGCGGGGCCCGAGGTGGCGGCGAGCGGCGTCACCAGGGTGTCGGTGCCGACCTGGAACCCGGTGCCGAGCGCGTAGGCGGCGCCCCAGATCACCGCGTTGGGGAGGAGGGCGAGGGCGAGCAGGAGGACGGCGAGCCGTCCGGACCAGACGTCGGTGAGCATCAGGTACGAGGCGCGGGCCGGTTCCCAGTGCAGGGTGAGCGAGACGCCGACGAGGACGGCGCCGCCGCCCGCGAGGGTGAGGGCGGCGGCGAGCCCGGCCCGGCAGGCGGTGGCCCCGCGCCGCCCGGTCAGCGCCGCGCGGACGCCTCCGAACCGGCCCTCCGGCCCGGCGGGTGACGGCACGTCGGCGACGCGGCCCCGTACCGAGCGGAGTCCGGTGAGGGCGGCGGCGAGCGCCAGCAGCGGCAGGTGCCAGGCGGCCTCACGCAGGGTGGGGCGCAGCTCGCCCCCGGCGGCGTAGAGGGCGGCGAGGGCGCCGACGGCGGTGTAGCCGCCGGTGACGCCCCAGACGACGGTGCGGGCGGGGATCTCGGGGGCCTCGGGTGTCTCGGGTTCGGCGGCGTCCCGGGCGGCGCGGCGGACCAGCCAGAACGGGAGGAGGGCCAAGAGCAGCGGGGTCAGGCCGAGCGGGGCGGGGACGCCGGTGAGGGTGTCGGCGCGGGTGAGGCCGACGCCGTGGCCCAGCAGCCACAGGCTCACGGCGGTCCCGGTGGCGCCGCCGGGTCCGCTGTCCGGGTAGGGCGAGCCGATCCAGAGCGCCATGACCACCACCGCGTACGCGCCGAGGCTCAGACCGGCGGCGACCGCGCCGCCGAACAGACACCCCGCCAGGGCCGGCGACCGGTCGCGGAGGCGGTCGGCAAGTGCCCGGAGACGGGCGGCGGGTGAAAGGGAGTCATCGGTCATTCGGGTCACACCGGTCATGCTCCCAATGCCACGGAGGGGATGCGCGCAACAGGCGAAGTCCGGAGGTGTCGCCGAAGATACGGTTATGTACTTTTCCGTACGGACGGGTGGGGTGTGCCCGCGCTGCCCGTGCCCTCTGCCTGTCCTGGCGGTCCCGGCCCCTGCTGTGGAGAACGCGACATGACGAACCGTCCCGCCCCGACGCTCCCGGCCCCCGCGGAACGCCGGAGACTCCGCGAGGCGGCCTCGCTCAGCCAGGCGGCGCTGGCCGCGCGGATGAGCGTCACCAGCACGACCATCCACTCCTGGGAGACCGGGCGCACCACCCCTCGCGGCCGCGCCCTGGAGGCGTACGCCACCTTCCTCACCACCACGGCCGACCGCCCCGGACCGGCCGGAGAGCCCGTCAGGAAGCGGCGAACGCAGCCGGGGACGGCGGCCCGGAAGGGCGAGGACAAGGCCCGGAGGGAGGTGGTCAGGGAGGCCGAGGCCCCGCCGGAACCGGCTCGCGCGGAGGCGTCCCGCCCGCGTCCCGCCCGGCCGGAACCCCCGCGTCCGTCCCCGCGTCCCCCGCGGCCGACCGGGGCGAGCCCCCGTGAGGCGTTCGACGCGCTCTACGCCTCCTGCGCGGGGGTGCTCGTCCGGCAGGCCTATCTGCTGACGGGCCGGCACACCGTGGCGGTGGAGTCGGTGGAGCGGGCGTTCCAGCTGGCCTGGGCGCGGTGGCCGGAGGTGGCGGTGGACCGGGACCCGGCGGGGTGGGTGCGGGCCGCCGCGCACGAGTACGCCCTCTCGCCCTGGCACCGGATGCGGGCCGCCCACCGCCGCCCGGCCGCACCCGGCGCCGCCGTCCCGCCGCCCCGCGGCCGCGCCGACCACGACCTGATGAACGCCCTGCTCTCGCTCGCCCCCCGCCACCGCCGCACGCTGCTGCTCTACGACGGCGTGGGCCTGGACCTCCCCGAGACGGCGGCGGAGACCGAGGCGACCACCCGCGCCGCCGCCCACCGGGTGCTCTCGGCCCGGGCCGCCGTCGCCGAGCGCGTCCCGGCCCTCGCCGACCCGGCCACCCTGCACCGGCGACTCGACGCCCTCTCCCCGCTGGATGCGGCCACGGAGGAGCAGGGGGCGCTCATCCGTACGGTGGGTGAGCGCAAGGTACGCCGGTGGACACGGTCGGCCGTGGCGCTCACCGCGGTGATCGCCGGGGCGACCGGCTTCTGCGTCAGCGTCGCCCCCGACCACTACGTCCGGCCGCCCGCGGCGGGCCAGGCGATCACCGGGGTCCCGCCGCACGCGGGACCCGGCCCCCTCTCGGAGGAGGACCGCTCGCTGCGGGAGAAGCTGCGCGAGCACCCGGCGGCCGGACCGGAACGAGTCAGGCCGCTGCCGCGCTGAGCACCGCCCGTCCCCGGGGACGCCTGAGGGCCCGCACCCCCTGCCGGGGGTGCGGGCCCTCAGGCGTCGCTGGTCGCGCCGTCAGGCGCGGGACCGGTCCGCGCGTCAGCCGGCGAGGATCGCGCGGGCGAGCTCGGCGGTCTCGGTCGGGGTCTTGCCGACCTTGACACCGGCGGCCTCAAGGGCCTCCTTCTTCGCCTGGGCGGTGCCGGAGGAGCCGGAGACGATGGCACCGGCGTGGCCCATGGTCTTGCCCTCGGGCGCGGTGAAGCCCGCGACGTAGCCGACGACCGGCTTGGTGACGTTGGCCTTGATGTAGTCGGCCGCACGCTCCTCGGCGTCGCCGCCGATCTCGCCGATCATGACGATCAGGTCGGTCTCGGGGTCCGCCTCGAACGCCGCGAGGGCGTCGATGTGCGTGGTGCCGATGACCGGGTCGCCACCGATGCCGACGGCGGAGGAGAAGCCGATGTCACGCAGCTCGTACATCATCTGGTAGGTCAGCGTGCCGGACTTGGACACGAGACCGATGCGGCCGGGCTTGGTGATGTCGCCCGGGATGATGCCGGCGTTGGACTGGCCGGGGGTGATCAGGCCGGGGCAGTTCGGGCCGATGATCCGGGTCTTGTTGCCCTTGCTCGACGCGTACGCCCAGAAGGCGGCCGAGTCGTGCACGGCGATGCCCTCGGTGATCACGACGGCCAGGCCGATCTCGGCGTCGATCGCCTCGACGACGGCGGCCTTGGCGAACTTCGGCGGGACGAAGATGACGCTGACGTCGGCGCCGGTCTTCTCCATCGCCTCGGCGACCGAGCCGAAGACGGGAACCTCGGTGCCGTCGAAGTCGACGCTGGTGCCGGCCTTGCGCGGGTTGACGCCACCGACGATGTTGGTGCCGTCACCCAGCATGAGCTTGGTGTGCTTCATGCCCGTGGCACCGGTCATGCCCTGGACGATGACCTTGCTGTCCTTGGTGAGGAAGATAGCCATGGTGTTGGAGTCCCTCGTCCTTACTTCGCAGCCGCGAGCTCGGCGGCCTTGTCGGCCGCACCGTCCATGGTGTCCACGCGCTGCACCAGCGGGTGGTTCGCGTCCGACAGGATCTTGCGACCCAGCTCCGCGTTGTTGCCGTCGAGGCGCACGACCAGCGGCTTGGTGACGTCCTCACCCTTGGTCTTGAGCAGCTCCAGGGCCTGGACGATGCCGTTGGCGACCTCGTCACAGGCGGTGATGCCGCCGAACACGTTGACGAAGACGGACTTGACGTCCGGGTCGCCGAGGATGATCTCCAGGCCGTTCGCCATGACCTCGGCGGAGGCGCCGCCACCGATGTCGAGGAAGTTGGCGGGCTTCACGTTGCCGTGCTTCTCACCGGCGTACGCGACGACGTCCAGGGTGCTCATGACGAGACCCGCGCCGTTGCCGATGATGCCGACCTCGCCGTCGAGCTTGACGTAGTTGAGGTTCTTGGCCTTGGCGGCGGCCTCGAGCGGGTTGGCCGCGGCCTTGTCCTCAAGGGCCTCGTGATCGGGCTGGCGGAAGTCGGCGTTCTCGTCGAGCGAGACCTTGCCGTCGAGGGCCAGGACCTCACCGGAGGCGACCTTGGCCAGCGGGTTGACCTCGACGAGGAGCGCGTCCTCGGCGACGAAGGTGTCCCACAGCGTCACCATGACCTCGGCGACCTTCTCGGCCACCTCGGCCGGGAACTTCGCCTGCGCGACGATCTCGCGGGCCTTCTCGATGGTCACACCGGTGTTGGAGTCGACCGGGACCTTCGCGAGGGCCTCGGGGGTCTTCTCCGCGACCTCCTCGATGTCCATGCCGCCCTGCACCGAGGCCATGGCCAGGAAGGTGCGGTTGGTGCGGTCGAGGAGGTACGAGACGTAGTACTCCTCGACGATCTCGGGAGCGGTCTCGGCGATCATCACCTTGTGGACCGTGTGGCCCTTGATGTCCATGCCGAGGATGTCGGTCGCCCGGGCGACCGCCTCGTCGGGGGTGGCGGCCAGCTTGACGCCACCGGCCTTGCCGCGCCCGCCGACCTTCACCTGGGCCTTGACGACGGACTTGCCGCCCAGCCGCTCGGTCGCCTCGCGGGCCGCCTCAGGCGTGTCGATGACTTCACCGGCCAGCACCGGTACACCGTGCTTGGCGAAGAGGTCCCTCGCCTGGTACTCGAACAGGTCCACGCGCGTCCGTCCCTTATCAGTGGTCTCGCCGCTGTGCGGTCGATGGTCTGCATGGGCGTGCCGCGGCGGGCAACGTGACTGCGCACTGTCACAGGGGAGGCGTACTCGGTCACCGGTACGCGGCATGTCCGTCTGGCAGGTTAACGCCGCCGCCGTGCCGCCTCTAAATCGCAGATCACACCTGAGCGGTGATACCTGTCACAGAGTGCCGCCACTCCTCCCCGGCCCGGCCCGGTCCCGGTCCCGCGCCCGGGAGACCCCCGCGCCCTGTGGTTCCCGCCGCCGAGGTGTCCTCACGGGCAGACCGGACGCGGGGGCCGGGACGGCGGGAACGGGGCCCCGGCTCCAGTCGGCCGGCTGATCGACTTCGCCAGGGGCGAACGGGCGGGACAGGAGGGCGGGCGCGGGACACCGCCGACCGGTGCCCTCAGGCCGCCGCCCCCTCCGGTATCGGGATCGTCCCCTTCTCCAGGGCCGCAGCCATGACGTCCGGGAAGAGGTCGGGGGTGCAGGCGAAGGCGGGGGCACCCAGTGCCGCGAGGGCCGCCGCGTGCTCGCGGTCGTAGGAGGGGGCGCCCTCGTCGGAGAGGGCGAGGAGGGTGACGAACTGGACGCCCGCCGCCTTCATCGCCGCGACCCGCTTCAGCATCTCGTCCTTGATCCCGCCCTCGTAGAGGTCGCTGATGAGGACGACGACGGTGTCGGCGGGGCGGGTGATCCTGCTCTGGCAGTAGGCGAGGGCGCGGTTGATGTCGGTACCGCCGCCGAGCTGGGTGCCGAAGAGGACGTCGACCGGGTCCTCCAGCTGGTCGGTCAGGTCGACCACGGCCGTGTCGAAGACGACGAGCCGGGTCGCGAGCGACCGCATCGAGGCCAGCACCGCGCCGAACACCGAGGCGTACACCACCGAGGCGGCCATCGACCCCGACTGGTCGACGCAGAGCACCACTTCCTTCTTCACCGCCTGCGAGGCCCGGCCGTACCCGATCAGCCGCTCCGGCACGATCGTGCGGTACTCGGGGAGGTAGTGCCGCAGGTTGGCGGCGATGGTGCGGTTCCAGTCGATGTCGTGGTGGCGCGGGCGGCTGATCCGGGCGCTGCGGTCGAGCGCCCCCGTCAGCGCGGTCCGGGTCCGCGAGGCCAGCCGCTTCTCCAGCTCCTCCACGACCTTGCGGACCACGGCCCGCGCCGTCTCCTTGGTCTCCTCGGGCATCGCCTTGTTCAGCGACAGCAGCGTCCCGACCAGGTGCACGTCGGCCTCGACCGCCTCCAGCATCTCCGGCTCCAGCAGCAGGGCCGCCAGCCCGAGCCGGTCGATGGCGTCGCGCTGCATCACCTGCACCACCGAACTGGGGAAGTACGTCCGGACGTCCCCCAGCCAGCGCGCCACCGACGGCGCCGACCCACCGAGCCCCGCCCCCCGCTCCGCCCCCGCCTTCAGCCGCCCGTCCTTCCCCTCACCTCGCCCGTACAGCGCGGCCAGCGCCTTGTCCATCGCCACGTCGTTCCCCGCCGGCACGTACCCCGTACCGTCCGCGGGCCCGCCACCGAGCACCATCCGCCAGCGCCGCAGGCGCTCCTCCTCCCCGCGACTGGCCGGCACCGGGCCGACGCCACCGTCCCCGGGCACGTCGCTCGCGTGGGCCGGCTGAGCCGTCCTGACCTCGGTCATCGCTGGGTTCCTTCCGTCACGTGGGGCCGGCTGGGGCCGGGCTTCGGGTACTGGGTGCCGGGGGTCGGCCGGTGGGCGCCGTCGACGCTCGGCCTGGTCATCCGGAGCCCCCGTCCCCCACGCCCACCGGCACCAGCTCGCCCAGGAGGTGGCGCAGCACCTCGGTGACCGCGTCGGCGCGTCCGGGGTCGAGGCCCGGGCCGAAGCCGTCAGCCGGGGTGCCGGGAAGGAGCTCGGTGCCGGGGACCGGGCTGCCGCGGCGGACCAGTTCGCCGAGGGTGCGGCGTATGCCGGTCTCGTAGGCGGAGAAGGTGCGGCGCAGGAGGGGCAGGACGTCGGTGAAGGCGGTGGCCGGGACCGCGGCGAGCCAGGTGTCCAGCAGATGGCGCAGGCGTTCGTCGTGGACGAGGAGCATGCCGCCGCCGGCCGCGCCGCCGAGGAACCCCTCGATCCAGGCGGCCGCGTCCGGGGGCGGGGTGCCCGGGGAGAGGGCGAGGCCCATCCGCCGGGCCACCGCGTCCTCGTCGAGGGTGCCCTCGTCGAGGAGGAGGCGGACCGCACGTCCCCGGACCAGGCCGGGCGCGCTCTCCCGGTCGGCGATGTTCCGCAGCACCGCCCGCCAGCGCTGCCGCAGCCCGGGGCCGTCGACCTGGGCGGCGGCGGTGTCGGCGAGCAGCCCCACCGCGGTGTGCACCGCCTCGATCTGGCGCCGGAGTTCCTGCGCGCCGTCGGTGTCGAGGCCGGTGCAGGCGGGCGGGAGGCCGACGAAGACCCGCTCGGCCAGCCCGGCGGCGACCTCCGCGAGGGAGGCGGTGTCCGTGCCCCGTACGTCGCCGTACCGCACCGACCGCACCAGGGCGGGCAGCGCCTGTGCCAGGTGGCCCACGTCGGTGTCGAGTGCGGCGCGGTCGGCGAGGGCGCGCATGACCTCGGGGAGCGCCTCGGACAGCTCGGCGCGCAGGCAGAGTTCGGCGAGGGCGGTGATGTCGGCGAGGTGGGTGGCCGAGGTGGCGTCGGCGCGCGCCTTGGCGGTGGCGGCGGAGGCGACGGTGGTGCCCCAGACGCCGGCCTCGGCGACCCGCACCGCGAGTTCCGGCTGCCAGGAGAGGCGCCAGCTCTCCCGGAAGGTGCCGGTGCCGGAGCGTGCGGCGGCCGGTGTGCCCCAGTCGACGCGCAGCAGGCTGAGGCGGTGGAGCAGGCGGCTGCGGGCGGCGTCGTTCTCCTTGCGGAGGTCCAGGTCGATCTCGCGGTCCGCCGCCTCGGGCTTGAACCGCAGGCTCCGCTGGAGGCGTTCCAGGTCGCGCTGGAGCGGCACGGCCGGTGCGGCGGCGGGGACTTCGCCGAGGACGTCGCCGACCGTCAGCCGGTCCTCGATCAGCGCGAGGGGCACGTCGGAGCCCTCGCAGAGGACGGAGCGGATCGCGTCGGTGGTCTCGGTGAGCCCGGCCAGCGGCCGGCCCCGCAGCGTGGCGAGGGCCCCGGCGAGCCGGACGGCCTCGATGACGTGGGCGGAGGAGATGTGCCGGCCCTCCTCCCGGAGCAGCCCGGCGACCTTGGTGAGCCAGCGCTCCACCGGCCGGTCGGGAGCGGAGAAGAGGTGGCCGTACCAGCCGGGCGAGGCGATCCCCGCGCCGTATCCCCCGGCCCGGGCGAGCCGGCGGTGGGTCCACGGCACCCAGGTCAGGCCGGTCTTGACCTTGGGAAGGCCCTTGAGCAGGGCGCGGTCGGCGGTGAGCGTGGTGCGCAGCGCCAGGGCCGGCACGTGCCAGGCGCCGCAGATCACGGCGACGGAGTCCCCGTGCTCCTTGCGGGCGGCCTTGAGCCGGACCCGCATGTGGGCCTCGCGGACGAGGTCGCGGGCGTGTCCGCCGTCCCCGAACTCCTCGCGCAGCGCGCCCATCGCCTCGCCGAGCGCGCGGAACGAGGCGAGCGCGGCCTCGCCCGCGTCGTCCTCGGCGCCGCTCCCGTGGCCGCCCCGGTGCTCGACCACGTCCTCCCACCAGCGCTCCGGGTCGTCGTAGCCGGCGGCGTCGGCGAGGACGGCCAGCGGGTCCACCCGCAGGGCCTCGGGATGCGGGCGCGCGGGGTGCTCCTCCTTGCCCGCCTCCCCCACCTTGTCGGCGTCGGTACCGGCGCCGTCGTCTTCGGCCTCGTCCGCCGCGCGCAGGGCCAGCGTGTGGGTGGCGGGGAGGTCGATGAAGTGGACCGGGACGCCCCGGTCCAGGGCCCAGCGCAGCGCGACCCACTCCGGGGAGAACTCCGCGAACGGCCAGAAGGCGGAGCGGCCGGGGTCGTCGGTGGCGTGGGCCAGCAGGGCGACCGGGGGCCGCATCTCCATGTCGGCGGCGAGGTGGGCCAGTGCGTCCGCCTCGGGCGGCCCTTCGATGAGGACGGCGCCGGGCTGGACCGCGTCGAGCGCGGCCCGCACCGACCGGGCCGAGCCGGGCCCGTGGTGCCGTACCCCGAACAGCCAGGGCCCCCGCGTCCCCGCCTGACCGCCGGCCGGCTGCCGCATCACCGTCCCCCTCTCCTCGCTCACGCTGCCCCCGTCCGTCACGTCGCCGGTCACGCGCTGACCTCGCGGCAGGCGCGGTAGAAGTCCTTCCAGCCGTCCCGCTCGCGGACGACCGTCTCCAGGTACTCCTGCCAGACGACCCGGTCGGCGGCCGGGTCGCGGACGACGGCGCCGAGGATGCCGGCGGCCACATCGGTGGGCCGCAGGACGCCGTCGCCGAAGTGGGCGGCGAGCGCCAGGCCGTTGGTGACGACCGAGATGGCCTCGGCGGTGGAGAGGGTGCCGCTGGGCGACTTGACCTTGGTACGGCCGTCGTCGGTGACCCCGCCGCGCAGCTCGCGGAAGACGGTGACGACCCGCAGGATCTCCTCGGTGCCGTCGGGCAGGCGCGGCAGGTCGAGGGAACGGCCGAGCTGCTCGACCCGGCGGGAGACGATGTCGACCTCCGCCTGGACGCTCTCCGGCAGCGGCAGCACGACCGTGTTGAAGCGGCGGCGCAGAGCGCTGGAGAGTTCGTTGACCCCGCGGTCGCGGTCGTTGGCGGTGGCGATGAGGTTGAAGCCGGGGACGGCCTGGACCTCGGCGCCCAGCTCGGGGATGGGCAGGGTCTTCTCCGAGAGGATCGTGATGAGGGTGTCCTGCACGTCCGCCGGGATACGGGTCAGCTCCTCCACCCGGGCGGTCATACCGTCCGCCATCGCCCGCATGACGGGGCTGGGCACCAGGGCGTCCCTGCTGGGGCCGTGGGCGAGGAGCTGGGCGTAGTTCCACCCGTACCGGATGGCTTCCTCGGGGGTGCCGGCGGTGCCCTGGACCAGAAGGGTGGAGTCGCCGCTGACGGCGGCCGCCAGGTGCTCGGAGACCCACGTCTTGGCGGTGCCGGGCACGCCGAGGAGGAGGAGCGCGCGGTCGGTGGCGAGGGTGGTGACGGCGACCTCGACGATGCGGCGCGGCCCCACGTACTTCGGGGTGATCACCGTGCCGTCCGGCAGGGTGCCGCCCAGAAGATAGGTCGCCACCGCCCACGGGGAGAGGTTCCACCGGGCCGGACGGGGGCGGTCGTCCTGGGCCGCGAGGGCGGCCAGCTCACCGGCGAAGGCGGTCTCGGCGTGCGGCCGCAGCGCCTCCTGCGGGGCGCTCTCCGCCTGCCGCTTGTTCGAATTCTCCATGTCGTCCGTCCCCCGCTGCCCGTTCTGCTCCGCCGCCGTACGCGCCACGTCACCCGCGGCCTTCCCGCTCTCCACCGACACGCTCATTCCCACGATCCCCCTTCGGCCCGATTGCTGGTGTCCACCGTGCACCCCGCCACTGACAATCGCTCTGACCTGCGTCGATGACGGATTGTCAGTGGCGGGCCCTACCTTCGACGACATGACTCAGCAGGGGGTGCGCTGGGCGGCGGAGCAGGTGCTGGCACTTGCTCCTGACGCGGCGTCGCGCAAAGCGGGAAGCAGACTCGGCGCTTCGGGCCCGTGGTCCGAAGCCGGATGTTCGAATGAGGGGGCGGTGTGGGGACTCTGCAAGGGCAGCGGCAGCAAGCCCTACCGGACGGTGGTCGACACGACCGGTCCGGCGTACCAGTGCAGCTGCCCGAGCCGGAAGTTCCCCTGCAAGCACGCGCTGGGGCTGCTCCTCCTCTGGAGCGACCCCGAGGGGCCGGTCGCGCCCGGCGACGGTGAGGGCGCGCCCGACTGGGCCCGTACCTGGCTGGCGGGCCGGGCGGAGCGCACCGCCGGGAAGAAGACCGCCCCGGCCGCTCCCGCCGACTCCGGGGCGGCGCGCAGGCGTGCGGAGCAGCGCGCCGAGCGGGTCTCGGCGGGCGCCTCCGAGCTGGAGCAGCGCCTGGAGGACCTGCTGCGCGGCGGGTTGGCCGCGGCGGAGCAGTCCGGGTACTCCCTCTGGGAGGAGACGGCGGCCCGCATGGTCGACGCCCAGGCGCCGGGGCTGGCCGCGCGGGTGCGGGAGCTGGGGGCGATACCCGGTTCGGGGCCGGGCTGGCCGGTGCGGCTCCTGGAGGAGAGCTCGCTGCTGTACCTGCTGGTGCGGGCGCGCCGTCGGCAGGCCGAACTGCCCGAGGCGCTCTCCTCGGTGGTCGGCGCGCGGCTGGGCCTGCCGGTGCGCGCGGAGGGCCCGCCGCTCCGTGACACCTGGCTGGTCCTCGCCCAGTACGACACCGCCGACGCCCGCCTGACCACCCGCCGCGCCTGGCTCCACGGGGCCACCTCGGGCCGGACGGCGCTTCTCCTCTCTTACGGGGCCGCGGGAAAGGCACCGGAGCTGACCCTTCCGGTCGGGCTGGCCATGGAGGCGGAGCTGACCTGGTTCCCGCGCGGTACCGGGGGGCGGGCGGAGCTGGGCGAGCGGTTCGGCACCCCGGCCGTCCCTTCGTCACGCCCCACGGGGGTGGACGTGACGGAGGCGCTCGGCCGGTACGGGCAGGCCGTGCGGGAGGACCCGTGGACCCCGCACTGCCCGGTCGCCCTCGGCCCGGTCGTCCCGGCGCCGCTCCCCGACGGCCGGGGCTGGCAGCTCGTCGCCCCGGACGGCTCCGCCGCACTCCCCGTGAGTGCCTCGGCCGCCGCGGGGCCGGGCCTGTGGCGCTTGGTCGCGCTTTCCGGCGGCGCCCCGGTCACGGTCTTCGGCGAGTGCGGCCACCGGGGGTTCACCCCTCTGTCCGCGTGGGTGGAGGGGGACGAGGCGGTGGTGCCGCTGAGTTGAGGAATGGCCCGGCGGTCACGTGCGGGCAGCGGGCACCGCACTGGCAACCGGCTTCGCGGGCGGTACGAGAACGGGCCCGGCGAGCGGACTCTGCCGGGGCGCAGAGCGGGCACGTGCGCCCCGAGCGGCGAGTGGCGAGTAGCAAGTGGCGAGCGGGACGAGAGGAAGCGGGGGCAGACCGGTGCGGAGGACGGCGGACATGCGTGACGAGATGGTGGGCGCGGCCCAGCGGGTGGCCGAGCAGGGGGCCCGGCAGGGTGAGGCGGGCGTGCGAGACACGACAGAGCCCGTCGGTCCACGCGGCGGACCGGCCGGCACCCCCGTCGAGCCGGACGGCGGACCAGCCGTCAGCCCCGGCGTGCGCGAGCGGCGGCCCGGCACACCCGCACGCCCGGCCGACGCCCCCGGCCTGAGGGACGCGGCAGCCCCGGAAGGGGCCGGCGACTCCGGCCCCGGCCCCGAGGCGGGCAACGAGGCCGGCCCCGAGGCAACCTCCGCGAACGGAACCCCTCCCCACCCCCTCCCCTGGGAGGAACTGGTGAAGACCGCGCTGCTCGGGACCGACCGGCGGGCCGCTCCCGTCCGGGCCGGGGCGGAGGGGAACGCGCCGGGGGCCCTGCTGGCGGCCGCGGCGGTGCGGACGGTGCGGTACCGGGCGGGGCTGCGGCCGGCGGCTCCGGCGGGTGCGCCGCTGTCGGCGGCGAGGCCGGACGAGCGGCCGCCGCTGCCCCGGGCCGCGCGGAACCGGCTGGCGCAACTGCTGGCGGTACGGACGGCCGGGGGGACGGACCGCAGAGGAGCGGCCCCGGATCTCACGGAGCTGCTGCCGCAGTGGCTGGCGACGGCGCTCCGGCAGGGGTTCGCGGCCCCGCACGATCTGCTTCCGGCCCTGCTGGACGCCGCACGGGCCCGGACCGATCTGCGGCCCGCCGCGCTGGCCTTCGCGGGGCCGCGCGCCCTGTGGCTGGCGCGGCTCAACCCGGCCTGGCGGTTCGCGCTGCGGGGTGTGCCGGGCGGGGCGGCGGGCACACCGGCGCCGGAGGACGCCGAGGGGGTGGCCCGGTTGTGGGAGGAGGGGCTGTTCGCCGAGCGGGTGGCGCTGCTGGGCACCCTGCGGGAGCGCGACCCGGCCCGCGCGAGGGAGTTGCTGGCCACGACCTGGCGTACCGAGCGCGCCGAGGACCGTCTGCTCTTCCTCGACTCCCTGCGCGCCGGGCTCGGCGAGGCGGACGAGCCCTTCCTCGACGAGGCGCTGGCGGACCGCAGCCGTAACGTCCGGTCGACGGCTGCCGAGTTGCTCTCCGCGCTGCCGGGGTCGGCGCTGGCCGGGCGGATGGCCGAGCGGGCGGCCTCCTGCGTCAGTCTCGCCCTGACCGGCGAGCCCCGGATCACGGTGGAGGCCCCGCACGAGTGCGACGCGGGGATGGAGCGCGACGGCGTGGCCGCCAAGCCGCCCGCCGACCGGGGGGAACGCTCCTGGTGGTTCGGCCAGTTGGTGGAGGCGGCCCCGCTCGCGACCTGGCCGGCGCGGCTCGGCGGGCGGACGCCGGAGGAGGTGGTGGCCCTGCCGGTGGACGAGGGATGGCAGAGCGAGCTGCACGGTGCCTGGTGCCGGGCGGCGGTGCGCCAGCGGGACGCCGCGTGGTCACGTGCCCTGCTGGGTGCTCCCGGCTCGCCCGTGGCGGACGGGCCGGGAGCGGTCTCCCTCGCCGAGCGGGCCCAGTTGCTCGGGGCGCTGCCCGACGGAGAACGGGCCGCGTGGGTGGCCGGGTTCATCGCGGCGCACGGGCTCTCCGACTCGTTCCAGCTCCTCGCCACCTGCACGGCCCCGTGGGCCGGGCCGCTCGGCGCTGCCGTGGTCGACGCGCTCACGACGGCGCGCCGGGCGGGCGGTTACCCGTGGAGCTACAGCGGCATCATGGGCCTCGCCGAGCGCTGCCTCGACCCGGCGGAGGCCCCGCGCCTCGCCACCCTCGCCCAGCCCGACCCGCCCGTGGCCGACCCGCCGGCCAACTCCACCACGGCCTACTGGACGGACGCCTTCGCACGCCTCACCGGCACCCTCCGCCTGCGCGAAGCCATGCACGCCGAACTCACCCGGGCCCCGGCGTGAGCGCGAGCCTGAGCCTGTGCCTGACGAGGGGCGTGTCCTACTTCTCCACGCCCTTCTCCACGCCGATGTTGGCCCGGACCCACTCCACGATCGCCCCGGTGGTCGCCCCGGGCGTGAAGATCTCCGCCACCCCCTTCTCCTTCAGCAGCGGGATGTCCTCCTCGGGGATGATCCCGCCGCCGAAGAGGCGGATGTCGGCGGCCTCGCGTTCGGCGAGGAGCTCGATGACCTTGGCGAAGAGCGTGTTGTGGGCGCCGGAGAGTACGGAGAGCCCGATGGCGTCGGCGTCCTCCTGGATGGCGGTGTCCACGATCTGTTCGGGCGTCTGGTGCAGCCCGGTGTAGATGACCTCCATGCCCGCGTCACGCAGGGCCCTGGCGATGACCTTGGCGCCCCGGTCATGGCCGTCGAGCCCCGGCTTGGCCACCACCACGCGGATCGGTCCGGCTGCCACACCCATCACTGCCTCCATGTAGCGAGATGTCCGCGCACCCTCACGGGCCGGGAATGTGAACGAACGTTATCGCCAGCCTCGCCCAACCGGCAGTTTCGGGGTCGGGCGCGAGGGGGAAATCACACGTGGGACACGGATGGCGAGGCGGCAGGACGCACCCGCCTCGTACTCAGGCCGGAGGTCGGCCCATGTCAGCACTGTCGCCGCCCTTCCCCCTCCTCTCTCCTTCCCGTCTCGCCCCTCTCCTCCGTCTCCCTTCGTTCGTCCGCCTCCCCGGCACACCGACCGCCTCGCACACCCCGGGGGCGTTACTGCGCGCGGCCGCGCTGGAGTTGTCCGTCCTGGTGGCCCATCTCGCGCTCTACCCGACCGGGTTGGCCGCCGAGCGGCCGGCGGACGAGGCGGACACGGCCGGGCCGTCCGCCCCCGCCTCCCCACGCCTCCCCCTCGCCCCGCTCCCCCCGGTCGTCCTCCTGCACGGTTTCGCCGACAACCGTTCCGTCTTCGTGCTGCTGCGCCGGGCCCTGCTGCGCGACGCGGACGGCACAGCTCGGCGCCGGACGGTGGTCTCCCTCAACTACTCGCCGCTGACCTGCGACATCAGGGCGGCCGCCGAGCTGCTGGGGCGGCACGTCGAGGAGGTGCGCAGGCGGACCGGGGCGGATCGCGTGGACGTGGTCGGGCACAGCCTCGGCGGCCTGATCGCCCGCTACCACGTGCAGCGGCTCGGCGGGGACGCCGCCGTCCGCACCCTGGTGACGCTGGGCACCCCGCACAGCGGTACGCGCGTCGCACGCCCCGCCGACGTGCACCCGATCGTGCGGCAGATGCGGCCGGGGTCGCCGGTGATCGAGGAGTTGGGGCGGCCGGCGCCGGGATGCCGGACGCGGTTCGTCGCCGTCCGCAGCGATCTCGACCAGATCATGGTCCCGACGAGCACCGCCCGGCTCGACCATCCCGACCTCCGCGTGGAGAACGTCCTGGTCACCGGCATCGGCCACCTCGCCCTGCCCGTCCACCCCACGGTCACCTCCCTGGTGCGCGAGGCGCTGGCCGCCCCCGCCGGGCAAGGGGCCGACACCAGGGCGTACGAGGCCCCGGGTGCGCCGGAAAGCGCCGGCGGCACGGTCGCCTGAGCCCTCGCGGGCCGGGCGGAGGCACCGCCGGGCGGCCGGCGGCACCCAGCCCACGCGGTGCAATGCCGTGGCCATCACCTTGCGGCAGGAGTCGCCCCGCCACGCCCGATTGACCCCGTTCACCCCGCTTCGCCGTCTCGCTCCCATGTCGGGGAGGACTCGAAACGGCAACGGACGCAACCATCCGGCCGCCCGCCCAGCGCCCGCACCGGCCCGCCGCATTCGAACAAGAATCGAATCTCCGGCCAAGCCTGCGCCCGCCGTCCCCCGAAAGGCGACCGAATGCCCCTTTCTCAACGCCAGGAAACCTGCCGAAGATTGTCGGCTCCGCGAACCGGCGGGTACAGTCGCCGCACTGCTCTGCCTCTGGGGGTGCCCCACGCCAGACCCCCAGCCCTGCTGTCGAGGCGAAAGAGAAGTTGGTGAACGACCGTCACCCGTCGGGGAGCACGCACACCCCCGACCCGGCTCCAGACGCCGACTACACGCAGTACGCCACGTACGACCAGCAGAACGCGCAGTTCGGCTACACCGGGTACGAGAGCTACGGCACGCATGCCCAGGACCCGGGCGCCTATGCGGGCGACCCCGCCTACGGCTCCGGGACGAGCGGGCTCTACGGCAACGCGGGGTACGCGACCGGGGCCTACGACACCGGCCAGTACGACGCCACCCAGTGGACGGACGCCGGCCAGGCGGCCACGCCGGCCGAGCAGCACACCCAGACTTTCGACCCGTACGCGGCGCAGCAGACGCCGTACGACACGGGCACGTACGACACCTCGGGCAGCGGGACCGCCTACGGCACCGGTACGTACGACACCACCGCCCTGGGGGCGGCCTCCGGCTACGAGCAGGCGGATCTCTCCGGCACCCCCGCCCAGACGACCGGCACGTGGACCCCGCCGGGCACGTACGACGCCACCGGCCAGTTCGAGACCGGGCAGTGGGACACGACGGGCCAGTGGGAGACCGGCCAGTGGGACACCACGGGCCAGTGGGACCAGGCCACCGGCACTCCGGCCGCCGCGCCCGAACCGGATCAGCACGCCTTCGAGACGGCCCCGTTCGAGACCGGCCAGTTCGAGACCGGCCAGTTCGACACGGTCCAGGACGCCACCGGGTACGCCACCGGCCAGTTCGACACCGGTCAGTTCGACACCGGCGAGTGGCAGACGGCGGCGCACCCCGCCGACGAGGCCGACGCCCGTGAACCCGCCCCGGCCGGGCGGGCCGGCGAGGACGACGCGCCGCACGCCTACGCGGCCGAGGACGACACGCCCGAGTCCTACTACGACCCGTACGAGGACGGCGACGGCGCGGGCGACGGCCGGTCGGCGGCTGTCGGACGGCAGGTCTCCCGGGGTGGCCGCTCCTCCCGGCGGCGTCAGCCCGCCAAGCGGTCGGCGCTGCTGACCGTGGCGGTGCCCTCGGTCTGCGTGATGGGCGTGACCGGGATCGCGGCGGCCTCCGTCGGTGACCTCGGCGGCGACGACCAGGACAAGGTGACGACGCAGGCGGCACCCGACACGAGCGCGGTCAAGCCCGCCGTCGCCAACCGCACGCTCGACACCCAGCTCACCAACCTCCAGGCGGACGTGAGCAGTTTCGCCGACCGGGCCAGCCGGACCCAGGAGCGCATCGACCTCAAGGAGCGCCAGGAGCTCGCCCGGAAGAAGGCCGCCGAGGACGCCGCCCGCGCCGAGCGACTGAGGCCGAAATTCGCCCTCCCGGTGGCGCAGCACGGCCTGAGCGCCTACTACGGCCAGGCCGGTATCAACTGGCTCTCCGTGCACACCGGCATCGACTTCCCCGTCTCGCACGGCACGCCGGTGATGGCGGCGACCGACGGCACGGTCCGCACGCAGTGGAACGACGCCTACGGCAACATGGTCATCGTCACCGCCAAGGACGGCACGGAGACCTGGTACTGCCACCTCTCCAGCACCACCATGCAGAGCGGCGAGGTCAAGGCGGGCCAGACCATCGGCCACGCCGGCACCTCCGGCAAGTCGACCGGCCCGCACCTGCACTTCGAGGTCCGCCCGGGCGGCGGCGCCTCGATCGACCCGCTCGCCTGGTTCCGCAGCCACGGCCTCGACCCGCAGTAGCCGCGGACCCCGCGCGCCGGTCAGGTGGCGGGTGCCTCGCCCCATTCCCAGGTGTCGACGACGCGCGGCCGGATTCCGTCGCCCGCGACCGGGTCGGACAGGACGCGGTCCGGGTCGATCAGGGTGACGGCATGGCCGTCGTGGGTGAGGCGGCGGACCGTTTCCAGGATCATCCGGCGGGCGACCGGGTTGATGGAGTACACCCGGGTGAGATCGAGGGCCACCTCGTTGTGGCCGGGCGGGGTGTGGGCGATGCCGTGCACGAGGCGTTCGGCGCCCGCGAACTGGATGGTGCCCTGGAGTTCGTAGACGAGGGCCGACCTGCCGGCCGGGCCGTGCAGGACGCGGCCGCCGCGCAGGACCGAGCGGGCCGGGGCCGGGGCCTCCATCAGGTGCAGGCCCATGTCGGCGGAGAGCCGTTCGCAGACGCGGACGCCGCGCACGCTGTTGCCGTGCCGGTCCAGGCGCGGGGAGAAGACGCCGATGCCGACCTGCCCGGGAAGCGCGCCGAGGATGCCGCCGGAGACGCCGCTCTTGGCGGGGATGCCGACGGTGGTGACCCAGTCGCCGGCCGCGTCGTACATGCCGCAGGTGGTCATGACGCTGAGGACCTGGCGGACCACCTCGCGGCTGACCACCTGTTCGCCGGTGACGGGCTGCACGCCGCCGTTGGCGAGGGTGGCGGCCATCAGGGCGAGGTCGCGGGTGGTGACCAGCAGCGAGCACTGGCGGACGTAGTCCTCGACGACGTGCGGGGCGGCCTCCTCGATGACGTCGTAGCCGCGCAGCATGTGGGCGATGGCGAGGTTGCGGTGGGCGGTCTCCATCTCGGAGCGGCAGACGGCCTCGTCGATCTCCAGCCGGCGCCCGGCGAAGGCGGAGATGCCGGAGACGACCCGCTCGAACCGCTCCTCGCGCGGGGCGCCGGGCGGGCCCGCGAGGGTGTGGGCGGTGAGGGCGCCGACGTTGATCATCGGGTTGCGGGGGCGGGCCGAGCCCTCCTCCAGCGACAGCTCGTTGAACGCCTCGCCCGAGGGCTCCACCCCGATCTTGGCGAGGACCGCCTCGCACCCCCGGTCGGCGAGGGCGAGGGCGTAGGTGAAGGGTTTGGAGATCGACTGGATGGTGAAGGAGGTGCGGCTGTCGCCCGCCTCGTAGACCGTGCCGTCGACCGCCGAGACCGCGACGGCCAGTTGCTCCGCGTCGGCGGCGGCCAGCTCCGGCACGTAGTCGGCGACGGCACCCGCCCGGTCGCCCGCGCAGGTCCGGAGGACCTCGTCCAGGTACTCGGGGATCGGTGACCGCACGGCTCGCTCCTCCCGGCGGCCGCCCGGCGTGCCCCTCCGGCCGCCTCGGGACCGCGCCCGCCCAGTCTGGGCGAAGCCTGGGCGGAAAGGAGGGCGCGACGCGATGATTTCCTGCCGCCCCACGGGTCTGTCCTGCCGCACCGTGTACGGGAACGCTGTACGCGCCGACCCTGGGGAGCTTCCGCCATGCGCATCGTCATCACCGAGTTCGTCAGCCTCGACGGCGTCGTCCAGGCGCCCGGCGGCGCCGCGGAGGACACCGACGGCGGCTTCGCCCACGGCGGCTGGTCGGGCCCCTACTTCGACCCGGAGATCGTCGGCGGCGCCTGGGACTCCGTGCTGGAGCAGGCCGACGCCCTGCTCTACGGCCGCCGCACCTGGCAGGGGATGGCGGCGGCCTGGCCGCAGCAGAAGGACGACCCGTTCGCCGACCGGATGAACGCGATCCGCAAGTACGTGGTCTCCGGCACGCTCGGCGAGGCCGACCTGACCTGGAACAACAGCACGCTGCTCGCCGGGGACAAGGCGCTGGACCGCATCCGCGAGCTGCGCGCGGGCGAGGGGCGCGACCTCCTCGTGCTGGGCAGCCCCTCACTGGCCCGGACGCTCCTCGCCGAGGGGCTGGCCGACGAGCTGCAGCTGATCGTCATGCCGGTGCTGCTCGGCGGCGGCAAGTCGCTCTACCCGGCGGACGGCGGCAAGCGCCCGCTGGAGCTGGTCTCCACCACGACCAGCCCCGCCGGCGTCAACGTCTGCACGTACCGGGTCCCGCACGAGGACTGACCCGGTACGGGTCCGGGGCCAGGTCCCGCTACAGCTTCTCGACCGGCGCGTACCGCAGCAGCAGCCGCTTGGGCTTCTCGCCGCCGAAGTCGACGGTGGCCTCGGCGGCCGAGCCCGCGCCCTTGACGCCGACGACCGTGCCCAGGCCGAACTGGTCGTGGGTGACGCGGTCACCGACGGCCAGCGCGACCACCGGCTGCTCGGCGGCGCGCCGGGTGGCGAAGGCCGGGGCGCCCTTGGCGCGGGTGGAGGAGGAGAGCGAGGAGGCGACGGAACCGGCCGGGCCGCGCGGGCTCGCGGCGGCCGGGGCGCCGATGGCCCCGGTCCGCTTCCACTTCAGGTGCTGCTCGGGGATCTCCTCCAGGAAGCGGGAGGGCGGGTTGTACGAGGGCTGGCCCCAGGCGCTGCGCATGGCGGCGCGGGTGAGGTAGAGCCGCTCACGGGCGCGGGTGATGCCGACGTAGGCGAGGCGCCGCTCCTCCTCCAGCTCCTTGGTCTGGCCGAGGGCGCGCATGTGCGGGAAGACGCCGTCCTCCATGCCGGTGAGGAAGACGACGGGGAATTCGAGGCCCTTGGCGGTGTGCAGGGTCATCAGGGTGATGACGCCGGAGCCGTCCTCGTCCTCGTCGGGGATCTGGTCGGAGTCGGCGACCAGGGCGACCTGCTCCAGGAACTCGGGGAGCGTGCCCGCGCCCTCCTCCTCGCTGCGGTCCTGCTCGAACTCCAGGGCCACGGCGGCCAGTTCCTGGAGGTTCTCGATGCGAGTCTCGTCCTGCGGGTCGGTGGAGGCCTGGAGTTCGGCGAGGTAGCCGGTGCGCTCCATGACCGCCTCCAGGACGGTGGCGGGCCCGGCGCCGGACTCGACCACCGTGCGCAGCTCCTCCATCAGCGTGTTGAACCGCTTGACGGCGTTGGCCGAGCGGGCCGCCATGCCGTACGCCTCGTCGACGCGGCGCAGGGCCTGCGGGAAGCTGACCCGCTCGCGCTGCGAGAGGGCGTCGATCATCGCCTCGGCGCGGTCGCCGATGCCGCGCTTAGGGGTGTTGAGGATGCGGCGCAGGGAGACGCTGTCCTCCGGGTTGGCGAGGACACGCAGGTAGGCGAGGACGTCGCGGACCTCCTTGCGCTCGTAGAAGCGGACGCCGCCGACGACCTTGTAGGGCAGGCCGACCCGGATGAAGATCTCCTCGAAGACACGGGACTGGGCGTTGGTGCGGTAGAAGACCGCGATGTCGCCCGCCTTGGCGTCGCCCGCGTCGGTCAGCCGGTCGATCTCCTCGGCGACGAACTGGGCCTCGTCGTGCTCGGTGTCCGCGACGTACCCGGTGATGCCGGCGCCCGCCCCGGCGTCGGTCCAGAGGTTCTTCGGGCGGCGGTTCTCGTTCCGCTCGATGACGGCGTTGGCCGCGGTGAGGATGGTCTGGGTGGAGCGGTAGTTCCGTTCCAGGAGGATCGTGGTGGCGTTCGGGTAGTCCTCCTCGAACTGGAGGATGTTGCGGATCGTGGCGCCGCGGAAGGCGTAGATCGACTGATCGGCGTCGCCCACCACGCACAGCTCGGCCGGCTCGGGGGCCGGGTGGAGCGGGTCGTGGTCGGACTCGGCGCCCTCGGGGACGTCCGCCGGGCGGTCGGCCGGGGTGCCGACCAACTCCCTGACCAGGGAGTACTGGGCGTGGTTGGTGTCCTGGTACTCGTCGACCAGGACATGCCGGAAGCGGCGCCGGTAGTGGTCGGCGACGTCCGGGAACGCCTGAAGCAGGTGGACCGTGGTCATGATGATGTCGTCGAAGTCGAGCGCGTTGGCCTCGCGCAGCCGCGACTGGTACATCGTGTACGCCTGCGCCAGCGTCTTCTCGAAACCGTCGGCGGCCTGGGCGGCGAAGTCCTCGGGGTCGACCAGCTCGTTCTTGAGGTTCGAGACCTTGGCGGTGAAGGACTTCGGCGGGAAGCGCTTCGGGTCGAGGTCGAGGTCGCGGCAGACCAGGGCCATCAGCCGCTTGGAGTCGGCCGCGTCGTAGATCGAGAACGACGAGGTGAAGCCGAGGTGCTTCGACTCGCGGCGCAGGATGCGCACGCAGGCGCTGTGGAAGGTGGAGACCCACATGGCGTTGGCGCGCGGGCCGACCAGCTCCTCCACGCGCTCCTTCATCTCGCCCGCGGCCTTGTTGGTGAAGGTGATCGCGAGGATCTGGCCCGGGTGCACACCGCGCTCGCCGAGCAGGTGGGCGATGCGGTGGGTGAGCACGCGGGTCTTGCCGGAACCGGCTCCGGCGACGATGAGCAGCGGCGACCCGCTGTGGACGACGGCGGCGCGCTGCTCGTCGTTGAGCCCGTCGAGCAGGGCGGCCGGATCGACGGCGGGACGCGGGGCGCCGTCCCGGTAGTACGCGTCCCGGTCCGCGGGCGCGTCGAACTTCCCGCCGAACAGGTCGGCCGGGATCTCCTCCGGTGCCTCCTCCTCGGGCGGGGGCGGCGGCTCGTCACCGAGCCGGGCAGAGGGCGCCGAGGACTGGAGGTCGGCCAGGAAGCTGTCGTCAAAGAGGCTGCTCATCGCCTACCGAGTCTAGGCCGCCGCGCCGACAACCGGGCCGCCCTTCCGGCGACCGGAGCCCTGACCTCGGGGGACGTGACGTACCGGACACGGGGGACGCACGCGGGGACGTACGAGGGAGCGTGCGCCAGGTCACACGAACCGCCGCCCGGAGCTGCTTTTCGACCGTTCACCGACAAGATAACGAAAATGTATCGGGCATATCGCTCACCAACCTTCACAGGCACCACACGAGTTGGCTAGCGTGCTCGCCGGGTCGGTTCGTCCCCCGCCGGCGACTCGCGCCGGAGCGCACCGCCCCCTGCCGAATCCGGTCCGCCCCCACGGGCCCCGGAGCCGGGGACCCACCGCGCACCACCGGGGTGAATCGGTTCTGATCCGAACCGTAGGGCAGCCTTCCGTACGCCCGAACCCGACAGCTAACCCGGCAGGCGGTCCACGGAAGGAGTCGCACGCCTTGGCGTCGCATCGCAAGCCTCGTGCCCCGCGCCACCGCACCGCCGGTGCCCTCGGCCTCACCACCGCCGCCCTGACCTCGGTGGCCCTGCTCTCCCAGACCGCGCAGGCGGCCCCGCAGCGTCCGGCGGCCAAGCCCTCCCTGGAGGAGGTGCAGAAGAAGGTGGACCGGCTCTACCGCGAGGCGGGCACGGCGACCCAGAAGTACAACGCGGCCCAGGAGCGGACCAGGACCCAGCGCGCCAAGGTCGACAAGCTGCTGGACGGGGTCGCCAAGCGGGCCGACAAGCTGAACGCCGCCCGGGGCGAGCTGGGCGCCTTCGCCGCCGCCCAGTACCGCAGCGGCGGCGTCTCCGAGACCGCCACCCTGCTGCTCGCCGACGACCCGCAGAGCTGGTTCGACCAGAACCAGCTGATGAACCGCCTCACCCAGCGCCAGAAGGCGGTCATCGACGACTACCAGACCCAGCAGGCCGAGGCGGGCCGCGAGCGCGCCAGGGCCGCACGCCAGCTGGAGAGCCTCACCGAGTCGCAGCGCGCCCTCAAGGACAGCAAGCGCGAGGTGCAGGGCAAGCTCACCGAGGCCCGCACCCTGCTCTCCGAGCTGACCGCCGAGGAGAAGGAGCGGCTGGCCGAGATCGAGCGGAAGAAGCAGGCCGAGGCGGAGCGGAAGGCGAAGGAGCGCGCCGAGAAGGAGGAGGCGGAGCGCAAGGCCCGCGAGGCGGCCGAGGAGAAGGAGCGCGAGGAGTCCGGCTCGGGCTCCGGCCCGGGCTCCGGTTCCGGCACGGGCACCGGCTCCGGCGGCGGCTCCACGGCCCCCGACTCCTCGTACGCGGCCAAGGCCGAGAAGGTCATCGCCTTCGCCCGCGCCCAGATGGGCAAGCCGTACGTCTGGGGCGCGGCCGGGCCCGACTCCTTCGACTGCTCCGGCCTCACCCAGGCCGCCTGGAGGACCGCCGGCATCTCGCTGCCCCGCACCACCTGGGACCAGGTCGGCGTCGGCCAGAAGGTCTCCGTGGACTCCGCCCAACCCGGTGACCTGGTCTTCTTCTACGACGACATCAGCCACGTCGGCATCTACATCGGCGGCGGCGAGATGATCCACGCCCCGAAGCCCGGGGCGAACGTCCGGGTCGAGTCGATCTACTACATGCCGATCCACAGCGTGGTGCGGCCGGCCTGACCGGCGGAAATTCCGTGGCGACCGCGAGCACGGCCGTCCTACTGTCGGACCGGTCCGCGGCGTCCGTCGCGGCCGACACGGGAGGGGGGGCCGGTGAAGCTCGCGGAGGCACTGGCGGAACGGGCGGCGGCGGTCCGGCGCGTGGAGCAGCTGCGTTCACGCGTCGAGGCGAGCGCGCGCTACCAGGAGGGGGAGACCCCGGCCGAGGACGCGGCGCGGCTGCTCGCCGAGGCCGACGAGGTGCTGGACACCCTGGAGGCGCTGATCCGGCGTATCAACCGGACCAACGCCACCGTGGAGCTGGGCCCGGACGGCACCCTCACCGACGCGCTGGCCCGCCGGGACGTGCTGCGGCTGCGCCACGCCACGCTCACGGCGGCGGCCGACGCGGCCGCGGGCAGTGGTGGCCGGGGCGGGTACGGGCGGCAGCTGCGGTCCGAGCTGCTCATGCTCTCGGCCCTGCCCGTGGCCGAGCTGCGGGAGCGGGCCGACCTCGTCGCCCGGGACCTGCGGCAGCTGGACGTCCGTGTCCAGCGCGCCAACTGGGAGGCGGACCTGGTCCCGTGACGTGGAGCAGCAGGTAGCCGTTCGGAGGCGTGCACAACCGAGGGCCGGCGGTTCCGGTCCGCCTCCTGGCGCGTGAAGGGCGACGCGGGGTTCGATTCCCCCTCGACAGTGCAGCCCAGCACCACGCACAGGTGACGGCGCACCGCGCACAGCACATCACCGCGTGCAGATTCGGACGGCGAGGGCGGGTTCGGGGCTCTCCACGTCGCGCGGCCCGGCCGCGCACGGCGAAGGCCGGGTTCCTCAACGTCGTTCTCGACGGTGGGGAACCCGGCCTTCGCCGTGTGTGCCGCGGCCCGCGTGGTGTCCGGTGGGCGGCGGGGTCAGGTCCAGAGGGTGGCGATGAAGATGTTGAGGACGGTCAGGCCGCCGACGGCGCCGAAGACGCCCTTGTCGACCTTCTCGTCGTCGCGTTTCACGTAGACCAGCGCGAGGATGACTATGAGGACCAGCAGTTTGATGCCGATCTTCATGTGGTTGAGGGTGCCGCCGTCCATCTCCCGGAGACCGACCAGGATGATGCCGGTCACGAGCATGGTGAGGGCGCCGTGGAGCATGGCGGGGATGAAGCGGGCCGTGCCCGCACCGATCGCCTTCATCTGGGTGAGGAAGCCACCCAGCAGTGAGGCGATACCGATGATGTGCAGGCCGACGAACACATTGATGAGGACGTCCATGGCCCGCACCCTAACGAGGGCCGACCTGCCCCCTGACCACCAGGGTCCTAGGGGGTGTCTGCCCGGTGGCGGGGCTGCTCCTGGCGGGGAGCGGCTGGGCCGCCCTGGTCGCGGCTGCCGTGGCGCTGATCGCGGGCACGTGCGGACGCCCGGGAGCCTCCGCCCGAGTTCGATCACGCGCCCCTGAGAGAGGGCACAACCCGGAAGCCTGGCGCTCCGAACCGGTCGGCCCCGGCCCCGCTTCGGATGTTTGCGGACAATCCGTCACCGGGCCGTGACATCCGGGCTTAGCTCCTCCCTGGCGCAACCGGCACTCGGCATAGTCCACAGGCACCGGCCGCGTCACCGAGACGGCCCCGGCGGCACCCGCTCCCCCTGTGCGGGCTCCGCCCGGGCCCGGCTCACCCCCTGACCCCGACCGGAAGGACGCGCGGCTGTGGCCTCGCACCGGAAGCCTCGATTCCGCAAGCTGGCGGTGAATCTCCCCGCCCCCGGGCGCCTCACTCCGGGAGCCTCCCTGCGTACCGCCACCGCCACCGCGCTGGCCCTCGCCGGGGCGGCCGGGTCGGTGGTCGCCGGGGCGCCGGTGGCCCAGGCCGCGCCCGGCCCGACGACCGCGCAGGTCAAGGCCAAGGTGGACCGGCTGCACCGGGAGGCGGAGATCGCCACCGAGAAGTACAACGGGGCCAAGGAGAAGGCCGACAAGGCCGAACAGCGCCTCGGCCGGCTCCAGGACGAGGCCGCCCGGCGCACCGCCCAGCTCAACCAGGCCCGTACGGCGCTCGGCGCCACCGCCGCCGCGCAGTACCGAGCGGGCGCCGTCGACCCGGCCGTCGAGCTCTTCCTGTCCTCCGACCCCGACGGCTACCTCGACCGGGCCGCCCGCGCCGACCGCGCCGCCGGGCGCCAGTCCGCCCAGATCGCCGGGGTGCGCCAGAAGATGCGCGCCGTCGACCAGCTGCGCACCGAGGCCGACTCCGTCCTCGCCGGGCTGGAGAAGCGCCGCGGCGAACTGCGGACCCACAAGAAGACGGTCACCGGCAAGCTGGCGGAGTCCCGCGCCCTGCTCGCCCGCCTCACCGCCGCCGAACGCGCCGAGGTCACCGGCGAGACCCCGCGCGCCTCCCGCGCCCAGGCCCGCCCCGCCGCCGCATCGGCGACCCCCGCGGCCGGGGCGGTCAAGGCCCCCAACTCCCGTGCGGCGCAAGCCATCGCCTTCGCCCACACCGCCATCGGCAAGCCCTACGTCTGGGGCGCCACCGGCCCCAACGCCTTCGACTGCTCCGGCCTCACCCAGGCCGCCTGGCGCGCCGCCGGCGTCTCCCTCCCCCGCACCACCTACACCCAGATCAACGCCGGCCAGCGCGTCCCCCGCTCCCAGCTCGCCCCCGGCGACCTGGTCTTCTTCTACTCCTCCATCAGCCACGTCGGCCTGTACATCGGCAACGGCCAGATGATCCACGCCCCCAACCCGAACGCCCCGGTCCGCGTCGCCCCGATCAGCGAGATGCCGTTCGCGGGGGCGACGCGGGTGGGGTGAGGAGGCCGCTCAGGCGTGGCTAGCCCACCCCTGCCCGCGGGGCCGGCCGGTCGCCCAGCGGTACGCCGCGCCCAGGGCGAGCGCCTGGACCAGGGCGCCTACGGCCACGCCGACGAGGGGGAGCGGGCCGGGCAGGGAGACGAGGAGGAAGGAGGTCGGGGCGGTGACGAAGAAGCCCCAGACGCCGGCCATGCTGGCGTCTGCGTGGGTGACCAGCAGGGTGTCCACGCCGATCCAGGCCCAGACGGCGGCCACGACGGCCAGGTAGCCGAGGGCCGCCGGGTTGAGCAGGGTGCGGCGGAAGGTCGTACCGGCGGAGCGCTGGGCGGCAGCCATCTGAGGGGCCTCCTGATGATCGTGGCGGTTGCTGTCGGTTCCACGTTCTCAGGGTCGGGGCGCTGCGGCCTGAGTAGAGGTACTCACCACCTGATGCGTACGGGTCAGCGGTACGTGTAGGTGTTCAGGGCGTCGACGGCGGACATCGGGTTGCCGTCGCCGTACTGGTCGACGGCGAGGAAGTTGGGCTTCTTGGCGGCGGCCGGAAGGCAGTGGTTCTCGGCGCGGTCCTGGAGTTTGGCGTTGTCGTTGCGGTAGGTCGGGTACATGGGGACGTCGCGGAAGTGGTTCATGACGAAGAGGCGGCGGAAGCCGGGTTCCTCGCGGGTGAGCGGCACGTCGTCCCAGCGGCTGTAGCAGGACCAGTCGGCGTCGCCGATGCCGCCGCCCATGGACCAGTAGTTCTCCACCGTCCAGTCCTTCTGCGCCATGAAGCCGAGGCGGTTCTTGCCGTGGTCGCGGCCGGAGGCGGCAGTGTCGTCGGTGAAGAGGAGGAGCCGGCGGCCCGCCTCGCGCAGGGAGCTGACCGTGGGCCAGCCGTTCTCGCGCACCCCGGCGGCGTCGGGCCGGAAGACCTTGGAGCCGAGGCGGCCGTCGGGGCCGAGGAGGGGGCCGAGTTCCGCGGTGAGCTGGTCAGCGGTGGTGTAGTCCTCCAGGAAGACGGTGACCACGGCCTCCCGGTCGCGGTCGAGGAAGTCGGCGATCGCGGTGAAGACGGTGGCCGCGTCGGCGTTCGAGCCGCAGGGGTTGAGGACCGGGATGGCGTGGCACATCCGCACCCGTCCGTCGGCGTGGTGCGCGTCCAGCATCAGCGCCCGTACGCCGTCGTCCAGTTGACGGGCGATGCGGTGCGGCTGGTTGGGGGCGGCGAGGGTCGAGCGGCCCTGGTCCTCGGTGTTGTGCATGGCGTTGTGGGCGGTGAGGAAGGTCAGGTCGGCGAGGGTGGGGTCCGCGGGCATGGGTTCCCGCCCGGCGGCGGACGCCTGGCCGGTGAGCCCGGTGAGCACCAGCGCGAGGGCCGCGGCGGCCACCGCGCTCCGGCCCGTGAACGTACGACATGCCCGCACCGCTGTTCCCCTCTCCGCACAACTCCGGGCGCTGGTACGCCCGTTGGGAGGGTGGCACAGAACAGGGCGGCGGGCCAGGGTGCGGCCGGCGCCTACACTGCCCGCCATGGCATGCCGCATCAGTGAGCTGGTCCTGGACGCCGCCGACGCCGAAGGGCTCGCCGTCTTCTGGAGCGAGGTGCTCGGCTACGTCGAGGTCGGCCGGGAGGACGACGGCAGCATCGAGATCGGGCCTCCCCGGACCGGCTTCGGCGGACCGCAGCCCACCCTCGTCCTCAGCCCGAGCACCGACCCGCGCCCCCGGCGGCTCCGCCTCCACCTCGACGTCAGCCCGACCGACCGCGACCAGGACGCCGAGCTGGAACGCCTGCTCGCCCTCGGCGCCCGGCCCGCGGAGATCGGCCAGAGCGGCGAGGAGAGCTGGCACGTGCTGGCCGACCCCGAGGGCAACGAGTTCTGCCTGCTGCGGAGGCGCGTACGTCCCGTCTGACCGGCCCCGGCCCGGCCCCGCCCCGGCTCCGGGTGCGGGCCACCGGGGCCGCGCCTAGCCTGGCGTCATGGCCGCGATGCTGATCAGCGGGGCGTCCGTCTGGGACGGGCTCGCCGACGCCCCGGCGGGAGTACGGGACGTCTGGGTGGAGGACGGCCGGGTCCGGGCGGTCGGCGCGGAGCTGGCCCCGCCGCCCGGCACGGAGCGGATCGACCTGACCGGGCACACCCTCACACCGGGCTTCATCGACTGCCACACCCATGTCGCCATCGAGCCGGACCTCACGCGCTCCCTGCTCAGTTCCTCGGCGGCGGCCGCCCTGCGCGCGGTCCCGGTACTGCGGACCCTGCTCGACCACGGCTTCACCACGATCCGCGACCTGACCTGCGCCGACGTCGCGTACACCACGCTGGACCTGCGGGACGCGGTGGCGGCGGGGCTGGTCGAGGGGCCGCGCATGCTGGTCGCCCCGCACCTGATCTCGGCGCGCGGCGGCCACGGTGACTTCAGCGGCGCCCTCGACGACCAGCGGCAGGGCCGTGACCGGGTGCTGGAGATGGCGGCGGCCGACGGGCCCGACGAGATCCGCGCCCGGGTACGCCAGGAGATCCGGGCCGGTGCCGACTGGATCAAGTTCGCGGCCTCCGGCGGGTTCAGTTCCCCCTCCGACGATCCCAGCCGCCCGACGTACAGCCAGGAGGAGATGGACACCCTGGTCGCGACCGCCGCCGACCTCGGTGTCCCGGCGACCCCGCACGTCTACAGCGACGAGGGGGTCCGGCGCGCGGTGCGGGCCGGGGTCCGCAGCGTCGAGCACGGCAACCTCGCCTCGGCCGGGACGCTGGCGATGATCGAGGAGGCCGGGGTCTTCCTCGTCCCGACGCTGTACACGATCCTCACGGACGCGCGGCGGGTGGACGACGACGCGTACTGGGCCACGCGGCCGGCGTACAAGCGGCGCAAGTTCCGGGAGTTCCACGACGCGTTGGTGGCGGCCGCCGAGCACCTGGCCGCCAGTGAGGTGAAGATCGCCTTCGGGACGGACGCGGGGATGTTCCCGCACGCGGAGAACTGGCGGGAGTTCCCGGCGCTGGTCTCCGCCGGGATCTCGCCGCCGCGCGCGCTGAGGGCGGCGACCAGTGTCGCCGCCGAGCTGCTGGGGCTCGACGGTCTCGGGGTGGTCGCCGAGGGGCGGACCGCCGACCTGGTCGCCATGCCGGGCGATCCGTTCACCGACATCGAGGTGACGGGCCGGGTCGACTTCGTCATGAAGGGCGGGGTGGTCCACCGGCGGCCGGACGCTCCTTAGACCGCCGGTTGGCCCGCCACCTCGCCGGGGCCGGCGGAGCCGTCCCGGTCGGCGGTGGGCGCCGGGCGGGGTGAGCGGGGGCGGATGCGGAGCTTGGACTGGCCGTGCGGCAGGGCCTCCCAGTCGTCCATGAACTCGGCGGTGAAGCCGTACTTCTCGGCCAGGGCCACCAGGGTCTCGGTGCGGTAGTAGAAGTCCTCCCGCAGGACGTGGTGCTCCTCGCGCTCCGTGCGGTCGAAGGTGAAGTCGAACCAGCCGTCGGGCCGCAGCACCCGGCCGACGTGGGCCAGGCACTCCTCGACGACCTCGATCGGGGAGTGCGAGAAGACGCTGTGCGCGTGGACGACGCGGAAGTGCGCCTCGGGCAGGAAGGCGAGGGTCAGGTCGCGGACCGGGGTGAGCCGGGGCAGCTTCTCCTGGAGGTGCCGGCGGACCAGGGTCTCCTGCGCGGCGAAGAGGATGTCCGGGGAGATGTCGAGGCCGTAGTAGTGGCCGGGGTCGAGGTACTCGATGAAGCGCCAGCCGCCGCGCAGGTTGCCGCAGCCGATCTCCAGCAGGTGGTCCTCGGGCCGCAGGCCGTGGCCGGTGAGGTAGTCGAACTGGAGGGCGCCGAGGGCGAGCCAGCGCTCGTGGGACTTGCTGCCGACCGCGGCCTCGGGGCTCGCCGCCGTGTCGTGGCGCATCACGGCCCGGTAGTAGTCGACGTGGTCGGGGTGGCGCAGCCGCAGCCAGGCGTCCCGGCCCGCGCGGGCGAGGTAGCGGGGCACCCGCTCCGGGTACCGCGCGGCGTAGCGGACGCGGTGGGCGAGGGTTCTGCGGTTGGCGGTCAGGTTCTTCCTCGGCACGGGCACTCCCCGGAAGTCGCGGCTCGCGGTCAGGAAATATCACCGCGGCGGCAGAGCCTATTGCCCGGAACGTCCGTTTTGGCGACGGCGGGCGGAGGGCGTGCGCCAGCCGGGTCAGCCGTCGCCCGATTGCCCCGCCGAGACTTCTCTGACTAAGGTCAGGGAATGGAGAAGGAGCAGGTGGAACAGGTACGACGGTTCAGCAGGACGACCGCCGAGCGGATCGGCGTGCTCCACGAGCACCACCTGGGCGGCGCCCGTCCCTACGGCCAGGCGCGGCTGCTCTGGCAGCTCGGCGACGGCGGCGGCCCGCACGACGTCCGGACGGTACGGGAGCGGCTCGGCCTGGACTCCGGTTACCTGAGCCGCCTCCTGCGGGCACTGGAAGGCGACGGCCTGGTCACCGTCGAGCCCCACCCGGACGACCGGCGGGTGCGCACCGTACGGCTGACCGAGGCCGGGCGGCGGGAGCGGGCCCGGCTCGACGAGCGCAGCGACGCCCACGCCACCGCCCTCCTCGCCCCGCTGACCCCACGCCGGCGCGCTGAGCTGACCGGCGCCATGGCCCGGGTCGAGCACCTGCTCACCGCCTCCACGGTCGCCCTGGACCCGCTCGACCCGGATCACCCGGACGCCGCGTACTGCCTGCGCTCGTACGCCGCCGAGCTGGCGGAGCTCTTCGCGGAGGGCTTCGACCCGGCGGCCAGCCTGCTGCCCGACCCGGACGCGCTGCGCGCCCCGCGCGGGCTCTTCCTCGTCGCCCGGCTGCACGGCGAGCCGGTGGGCTGCGGCGGGCTCAAGCTGCCGCCGGGCGCCCCGGCCGAGATCAAGCGCCTCTGGGTCCGCCCGAGCGCGCGCGGCCTGGGCCTCGCCCGGCGCCTCCTGGCGGAGCTGGAGGAACGCGCCGCCCGCCACGGCGCCGAGACGGTCCGGCTCGACACCCACCGGGCCCTGACGGCGGCGACCCGCCTCTACCGGGAGAGCGGCTACACCGAGGTCCCGCCCTTCAACGACGAGCCGTACGCGCACCACTGGTTCGAGAAGCGGACGGGCGACATGGCCTAGAGGTGTTGCCCGTCCCCGTACATGGGTCGGCGCGCCCTGGGCATGAGTCCCCGGTACGACACACGTGTAGAAGCGGCTGCTGGGCAGCAGACCGGGAAAGCAAAGGACGCGCTCATGGGCATCATCGCCTGGATTCTGATCGGCCTCATCGCCGGCGCCATCGCCAAGGCACTGACCCCCGGCAAGGACCCCGGGGGCTGCCTGATCACGATGGTCATCGGCATCGTGGGTGGCCTGCTGGGCGGCTGGCTCGGCAAGGTCGTCTTCGGGGTCCACTCGATCAACGGGTTCTTCCACCTGTCGACGTGGATCGCCGCCATCGCCGGTTCGGTGATCGTGCTGCTGCTCTACCGCCTGCTCACGGGGAACCGGCGCTGACGCGCCCCCTCCGGTACGGCGACGGGCGGCCACGAGGACGATCCTCGTGGCCGCCCTTTCCGTGTGCGGGGGCCGGGGAAGGCGTCACGGCGCCCGGTCGCCCACCGGCCCGACCTGGAAGCTGTCGCCGCAGACGCGCAGGCCGGCCAGGTCGCCCGTGGTCACCGTCTGCCGGGAGCCGGGCGGGTAGACGAGCAGGGTCGCGGCCTCGGGCCAGCACCGCCCGTCGGTGACGCCCTCGCCCGCCGTCTTGACGGTCGCGTGGGCCGCCTGACCCGGGCGCAGCCGGACCGCGCCGCCGTCGCCCGTGCCGTCCTGGCTGCGGGTGGCGGGCTCACCGACGCGCCTGCCGCCGGCGTCCAGCAGGGAGACCCCGGGGTGGCCGAGGAGGGCGCAGGGCTCGCTGCCGGTGTTGGTCAGGCGCAGGTCGAAGTACTTGCTGTTCATCTCCTGTCCGTTGGCCACCAGCGACAGCGCCAGGCCCTCCGTCTCGCACCGGGCGATCCCGCCGGGCTTCGGTGTGGCGGACGGGGCCGCGCTCGTCGTCGGCGGCGGTGACTGGGTCGGCTCCGCCGGGGTGCCCGTGGGTGTCGGGGTGGCGGTGGGCGAGGTGGGCGACGTGGGCGAGGTGGGGGCCTCGCTCGCGGCACCGGCGGCGTCCGCGTCCCCGCCGTCGGGCCCGCACGCCGAGAGCGCCGCCGCACAGGCGAGGGCGAGGGCCGCGCCCCACACCCCGCGCGGCCGCCCCCGCGCCTGATCCGGTCCGCCCCGCCGCCGCCCGTGCCCGTCGCGCCTGTGTGTATGGCTCATGCTGATGCGGTTACCCGCGCGGCCGGGGCCCTGCACCACGCGCCGCCGCCCGGCGGGGGGACGACGGCGCGCGGGAGGGCGTACGGGGACTCGGCCGTACGGGGTCTCAGTCGTGCAGGGCCTTGGTGAGGGCGTCGATCGCGAGGTGGCGGGCGACGTTGGCGGCGCGGGTGTCGCGCAGGCTGTCCAGGAGCAGGAAGTCGTGGACCATGCCGGCGACCCGCACGGCCGTCACGTCGACCCCGGCCTCCCGCAGCCGCGCCGCGTACGCCTCGCCCTCGTCGCGCAGGACGTCTGCCTCGTCCGTGACGACCAGCGCCGGGGGCAGCCCGCGCAGCTGCTCCGTGGTGGCCTGGAGCGGGGAGGCGTAGACCTCGGTGCGGTGGGCGGGGTTGGGGGCGTACTGGTCCCAGAACCACTTCATGCCGTCCCGGGTGAGGTAGTACCCCTCGGCGAACTGGAGGTACGAGGGGGTGCCGAAGTCCGCGTTGGCGACCGGATACAGCAGCACCTGCCCCTTCAGGTCGATGCCGCCGCGCTCCTTGTTCATGATCGCGAAGACCGCCGACATGGCGCCGCCGACGGACTCGCCGGTGACCGCGATCCGCGAGGTGTCGAGCCCGTGCTCGGCGCCGTGCTGGAGCACCCACTGGCCGACCGCGTAGTTCTGCTCGACCTGCGTCGGGTACTGGGCCTCGGGCGCCCGGTCGTAGACGGGGAAGACGCCCGCCGCGCCGGCGCCCACGGTCAGCTCGCGGAAGAGCCGGTCATGGGTGTTCTCGTCGCCGAAGACCCAGCCCGCGCCGTGGATGTAGAAGACCACGGGCAGCGGCCCGGTGGCCCCCTTCGGCCGGATGATCCGGGTCCGCACCTGCCCCCACTGCCCCGCATCGACGGTCACCCACTCCTCGTCGACCTCGGGCCGCTCCACACCCTCCCCGCTCTGGAGCCCGGCGAGGATGTCCCGCCCCTGCGCGGGCGGCACCTCGTAGATCCGGGGATGCGGATCGGTCGCCTCGGCCAGTTCCTTGGCGGCCGTCTCGAGGTAGGGGTCGGGGGGCGGGGGGAGCTGGGACGCCATGCGGTCCTCCGGTGGTGAGCGGGGGTGGCATTTCGTCCAGTTTTGGGGGAGTGGGACCGGGTCGCAATCGGAGCGCGGGGGCGGCAGCACCCGGCCCTCCCGCGCCCCGCCCCGCGAAAATCGCGGGCACCCCCGGCCTCTCCCCCGCCACACTGCCCGCATGGCTCGGACACGCGCGGCGCGGGCACGACAGGAGCGGGCTCTCGGGCACGTGGCGGCCCTGGCGCCGGACGCGCCGCCCGTCCCCGGCGACCTGCGCGTCACCCTGAACTTCCACCCCGACCGCTCCTGCCGGGGCATGCCCGTCCTCCGGGCGATGGCCGAGGCGGGCGCCTACCGTTCGCAGTTCGCCACCGGCACCAGCAACGGCGGCATGACCGCCCGCCCCGGCGGCGACCGGTGGCGCTGGGAGAGCCGCCTGTTCGGCGGGGCGTACGACGACTGCCCGCCCGGGGTGCGGCCGGTGTACGGGGCGCTGAACTTCCGCCACCGCCCGGTCGGCGCCGCCCCGCGCTTCGGCTCGTCCCACTTCCGCCTGCGCCCGGAGGCGTCGGCCCGCGCCACCTACTGCTACCCGGACAGCTCCACGGACCCCGCCGCCGTCGCCACGGCACAACGGGCCGCTGCTGCAGGTGAAGCAGTCCCCCGAGGTGGCCACACCGGCCCGCCGCACCAGCTACCGTCCCCGCCCGCCGCGCAGCGCGCCCATGCCCGCCTCCACGCGACCCACACGGCGAAGCCCCCGGTCGCGCCCCAGGTCATCAGAGGTCCAGCGGCGGGAGCTTCGCCCGCCGGGACGGCCTCCGCGTCCTGCGACGCCTCGTCCACCGCCAGTAGTTGGAGAGTGCCATTCCCGCGCCCATGAGCAGGGCGGCCACCGCGATCAGGGGCAGCCACTGCCGGGCGACGGCCACCAGCGCCAAGCAGAACCCTGCCGGGGCAAGCCACCGGAACCAGGGCTCCCCGGGGCCCCGGAGGGCGTCCCACACCAGGAAGGCGAGGACGCCCAGCGCCGTCAGCGCGCCCACGACCGGGATTCCGGCGGGGGTGACGTTCACCGCGTGCGGGGTCTCGGAGGCGTACCGGAGCAGGTCATCCGCTGTCCGCCCCGATTCCGGGCGCACCCCCGGCCTCCCCCTCCGCCACCACCCGCAGATGCTCGTTCCGCTCGCGGATCAGGCGAGCCATGTAGCGGTCGAGGGCGACCCGTTCGGCGAGGCGGCCCAGTGGGCCGAAGGGGGCGCGGAAGTCGATCTCGTCGCGCATCAGGGTGCCGCCGTGGCCGTCGGGGGTGAAGTGGTGGGCGTGCCGCCAGTGGTGGAAGGGGCCGGCGGTCTGTTCGTCGACGAAGTGGGTGGGGTGGCCGTAGGCGGTGATGCGGGAGGTCATGCGCCAGACGACGCCGAAGTGGCGGGCGCGCCAGGTGACCGTGTCGCCCAGGGACATGGTGCCGGTGGTGACGCCGGCGACGGCGCGTTCGCCGGAGCGGGCCATGGAGGCGGTGTGCGCGTCGACGTCGAGGGAGAGGCCGAAGACCAGCGGCACCGGTGCGGCGATCCGGGTCTCGAGCTCGAAGCGCGTCATGGGGGGACTGTACGGCGGGGAGGGGCGGCCCCTGTCAGCACCCCTCGGCGTATGTACCGGCCTGTTCACGATGTCGTCCCGGTTGGGCCGCACCACCTTCCGCGACCGTCCCCGCACGGCCTACGTTCCTCGGCGCAAGCGGGATTCCGGACACAGATCACCACAGGGGGACGGCACGATGGCGAAGACGACGGCGGGCGGGGCTTCCAGACGGCGGGTGCTGCGGCTGGCCGGGGGCGGGCTGGCGCTGGCGGCGTTGGGGGCGGGGGCGGCGGGGTGCCGTGAGGACGACGCCGACCGGCCGGCGGCCGGGGGCGACAAGCCGGCCGGGAGCAAGGACCCCTCGGCGGGCGGGGACGGGGAGGACGGGAAGGCGCCGAAGGCGCTGTGGAGCCAGTCGGTGCCGGCCGAGACCTACGGGGACAACGACGAACTCGTCGCCGTGGCCGGCATGGTGATCGCCAGTGGCTCGCCGCTCTCCGCCCGGGACGCCGCCACCGGCAAGGAGCGCTGGTCCCTGCCGGACGGCGTGGCCCCCGGCGCCCCGCTGCTGCTCGGCGACGGCACGCTGTACCTGGCGAGCGGCAAGTACGACGGCACGGTCTCCGGTTACGACCCGGCGAGTGGCAAGGAGACCTGGCAGGGCCGGCTGGGCAAGGAGTACCGCCAGCCGAGGCCGATCGCGGTGGACGCGCGGCAGGTGTACGTGGTCGCCGAGATCCTGGAGAAGGACAACTCCTCGCACACCAACCTGATCGCCGCCCTCGACGCCGGCTCGGGCAAGATCGTCTGGAGCGAGCAGCGCGACCTCGGCACCGAGCAGAACGGCATCCACGCCGCCGTCCAGGGCCGCCACCTCGTCTACACCGACTTCAAGAAGAACCTCACCGTGCGCGACACCAGCACCGGCCGCCAGGTGTGGACGCAGAAGACGGAGAAGACCAACTACGGCTTCTTCACCGTCCACGAGGAGCTGGTGATCGTCCCGCAGGGCGACCGGCTCCACGCGTACGCCCTGGCCGACGGCGCCCGCAAGTGGACGGTGAAGGCCGGGCACCTCACCACCTTCAAGGAGCCCGCCGTGGTGGACGGCGTCCTCCACATCGCCGACACCGCCCGCACGGTACTCGCCCTGGACCCGGCCACCGGCAAGGAGCTCTGGCAGTCGAAGGCGCTCGCCGAGGCGGGGTTCCAGGTGCCCCGGCAGTACGTGAAGGCGGGCACGCTCCTCTGCGTCGCCACCGACCTCGACAAGGACGGCGGGGTCGCCGCCCTCGACGCGGCCACGGGCGAGCTGCGCTGGACCTTCAACGACGGCACGGGCGACCACCACTCCTGGCTGGTCGCCACCGACGGGAAGCGGGTCTTCGCCCTGCACGGCAAGAAGCTGCACGCGCTGCCCGTGTGACGCGGACGCCGAGGCGCGGGGCCAGGGGCGGTGTCGCGACACCGCCCCTGGCCCCGCGTCCGGGTCAGCCGCCCGGGGCGTCGTCGACCTTGAAGTCCATCTGGACGGTTCCGCCGGTGACCGACTTGGCGGTGACCGTCACGCCGTACTGCTCGCCGTCGGCGGCGAGTTGGCAGCGTACGGTGGCGCCCACCCGGGCCGGCAGGTCCTCCTTGCAGGCCAGCGCGTCGGGCTGACGGCCCGTCTGCGCGGCCAGGGCGGCCTTGCCCTGGCGGGCGACCTCGGCCTTGTCGACGGCGGGCGCCCCGGCCGCGTCGTCCGGCGTGCCGGTGGGCTCGGGCGGGGTGGTGGAGGCTCCCTCGCCCGGGAGGTCGTCCACCTTGAAGCCGATCTGGGCCTTGCCGTCCTTGACGGAGGTCGTGGTGGCCGTGAGCCCCAGCTTCTTGCCGTCCGACGTCAACTCGCAGCGCACGGTGGCGCCCTTCTCGGCCTTGAGGTCGTCCTCGCAGGTCACGGAGTCGGGCTCCTGGCCGACCTGCTCGCCCAGCGCGGTCTTGGCCTGCTTCGCGACCTCGTCCTTGCCGACCGACCCGCCGGTGCTCACGCTCGCCGAGCACCCGGCGGCGAGCAGCACGGCCGCGGCCGCGGCCGCCACCCGTACCGTCGTCCGGCGCGGACTCTTCCGTCCCGGCTTCTGCACGATTCCCCCCGTTGAACTCTTGTTCGGCACGTCTCGGCCGCCGAACCTACCACCGCCGTCCCGCGCAGATCCCGACGAAGGTCACCCCACTCCCCCGTCGTCCGGGGGAGGCCCGGGCCCCACGCCCCCGCCTGGCGTCCCCGCATTGAAACCCGGAACAGCGAGCACCCGTACGCCCCGTCCCCGGCCGCTCGTCGCCGCCGCCGTCCTCCTCGCCGGTGGGGCGGGGGTCGCCGTGCTCCCCCCGGCCCGGGGCTCCGCCGCCCCTGCCGGCGCCGCGCCCACCCCGGCGACCGCCGCCCCCGGACCGAGCCACCGCCCCACCTCGCACGCCCGCACCGCTCCCCCTCCTTCGCCTGCCGCCCGGCTCAATCCTCCCCCGCCCCGACCGACGCCAGAATCCGGTCGACGCGTTCCTCCACACTCGCCGCCGGGATCTCGACCAGGCGGAAGCCGAACCGCCGGTAACTCTCCTCGTGCACCTTCTCGAAGGCGAGCGCGTCCTCGTAGCTGATGCGCCGGGCCGCGGTGGGTTCCACGAAGCCGAGGGGGCGGAGGAGGAAGACGTACGGCTCGTAGAGGCCCGGCGGGGTGGTGAGGCGGGTCAGCTCGGCGGTGAGGGCGGGCGGGACGGGGTGGCCGAGGTAGGTGGCGAGGGCGTGGGTGCAGACCGGAGAGCGGTCGAAGAAGCAGGGGCCGGGGGCGTCGGCGGCTTCCTGGCGGGCGCGCTGCTCGGCGGTGACGTGGGCGATGAAGTCCGGGGCGGTCCAGGGTTCGGGGACGCCGCGGGCCTGTTCGCGGGCGATGACGTCGGTGGCCGCCTCGGCGACGGTGCGGTGGCCGCGGGCCGCGAGGGCGCGCAGGACGGTGGTCTTGCCGGCCCCGGGGGTGCCCGTGAGGACGTGGCGCCGCATGGCGGGGGTCCTTTCCGGCCGGACTCCCCGTCATGCGGCGGGCCCGGCCTACTCCTTGTCGGGGGGTGTCTGGTCCGGGCCGCGCTCCGGACCCGGGTCCGTACTCCCCGCCGGGCCGGTCTCGCCCTGGGTACGGCTGCGGGCGGCGCGGCGCAGGCGGGGGTGGGCGGTGGGGTCGCCCCGGCCCTCGGACATGGCCTCGCCGATCATCTTGCGGACGGCGTCGCGCAGGCCGTGCAGAGGCTGGTGGCGGCGGGGCCCCGCGCCGGGGTCCTCGCGGAGTTCGCGGACGGTGGCCCAGCACAGCCCCAGCATGACGACGACGAAGGGGAGGGCGACGAGGATGGTGGCCGACTGGAGGGATTCCAGACCGCCCTCAAGGAGCAGGGCGGCGGCGACAGCGGCCATCAGGACGCCCCAGGTGACATTGAGCCAGGCCCGTGGGTGCAGGGCGCCCCGGCTGGTCAGCGACCCCATCACCAGGGAGGCCGAGTCGGCGCTGGTGATGAAGTACATCATGATGAGGACCATCGCGAACCAGGAGGTGACCTGGCCGATCGGCAGCGCGTCGAGCATCGAGAAGAGGGCGGCCTCGGTGCCCTCGGACTCCTTCTCGGCCATGTCGACCACGCCCGTCTCGTCCAGCCGGATACCGGTGCCCCCCAGCACGCAGAACCAGACGGCGGAGGCGCCGGAGGGGATCAGCAGGACGGCGAGGAGGAACTCGCGGATGCTGCGCCCCTTGGAGATACGGGCGATGAAGGTTCCCACGAAGGGCGCCCAGGAGAGCCACCACGCCCAGTAGAAGATCGTCCACGAGCCGAGCCACTCGGCATCGGTGAAGGCACCGGTGCGGGTCGCCATCGAGATCAGCTCGTTGAAGTACCCGCCGACGCTGGAGGGGATGGCGTCGAGGATGTAGACGGTCGGGCCGACGAGGAAGATGAAGAGCATCAGCAACGCGGCCAGCACCAGGTTGACCGAGCTGAGCCACTTCACCCCGCCGTGCAGCCCCGTGAAGGCGGAGACCACGAAGGCGGCGCCGAGCACCACGATGATCAGCAGCTGGAGCCCGGTGGTGTTCTCCACGCCCGCCGTCAGCTGGAGCCCGGTGGCGATCTGGAGGGCGCCGATGCCGAGGCTGGTGGCGGTGCCGAAGACGGTGGCGAAGACCGCGAGCAGGTCGAGCAGCCGGCCGATGACGCCGTTGGCCCGGCGTTCCCCGATGAGCGGGACGAAGACCGCGCTGATCCGGTTGCCGCGCCCCAGCCGGAAGGTGGTGTACGCGAGGGAGAGGCCGACCACGCCGTAGATCGCCCAGGGGGTCAGCGTCCAGTGGAAGAACGAGTACTCCAAGGCGCGGCCGGCCGCCTCTGGGGTGCCGGCGGTGGCGTCGGTGGAGGGCGGCGGGCTCAGGTAGTGGGCGACCGGTTCGCCGACGCCGTAGAAGATGAGGCCGATGCCCATGCCGGCGGCGAACATCATCGCGACCCAGGCGAAGTCGGTGAACTCCGGTTCGTCGTCGCCCTCGCGGGCCAGTTTGATGCGGCCGAAGCGGCTGAAGGCGAGAATCACGCAGAGGATCAGGAAGACATCGGCGGCGATCACGAAGAGCCACTCGAAGTTCTTCAGCACCCACGGCAGGGCGGAGTCCGAGAAGTTCTTGAACGAACTCTTGCCGAGGCTCGCCCACAGGACGACCCCGAGGATGCCGAGCACCCCGATGGCGACGACCGGGACGTCCGGCCGGGAGTCGGCGCCGGGCGGTTCGGCGGACGTCGGGCCGTGCGGACTGTCCGGGGGCAGGTCGGTGTCGGTGGTGCTCATAGCTGCCCACTATGGTCCGCACACCGGGCATACCGTCACCTACCACGCCGGAACGCCGCCGAACGGCGCGGCGGCCCGGCCCGGCCGCCGCGCCGTCTCCCCGGGGTCAGACCAGACGGCGGGCGGTGGCCCAGCGGGTCAGCTCGTGCCGGTTGGAGAGCTGGAGCTTGCGCAGCACCGCCGAGACGTGCGACTCGACCGTCTTCACCGAGATGTACAGCTGCTTGGCCACCTCCTTGTACGCGTAGCCCCGGGCGATCAGCCGCAGCACCTCGCGTTCACGCTGGGTGAGCCGGTCCAGGTCCTCGTCGACCGGCGGGGCGTCGGTGGAGGCGAAGGCATCCAGCACGAACCCGGCCAGCCGGGGCGAGAAGACGGCGTCGCCGTCCTGCACGCGGAAAATCGAGTCGACCAGGTCGGCGCCGGTGATGTTCTTGGTGACGTAGCCGCGGGCGCCGCCCCGGATGACGCCGATGACGTCCTCGGCGGCGTCGGAGACGGAGAGCGCGAGGAAGCGCACCGGGCGCTCGGCGGCGCCCATCAGCGGGGCGCAGCGGCGCAGCACCTCGACACCGCCGCCGCCCGGCAGGTGCACGTCGAGCAGGACGACCTCGGGGCGGGTCGCGGTGATGACGGTGACCGCCTGGTCCACGTCGTCGGCCTCGCCGACCACCTCGACGCCGGTCTCCTCGGTCTGCCCGATCTCCGCCTGGACGCCGGTGCGGAACATCCGGTGGTCGTCGACGAGGACGACCCGTACGCGCCGCCCGCCGTCCTCACCCGCGCCGCCGCCGGCCGTGGTCTCGTCACTCATCTCGTCGCCCTCTCTCCCGGCCCGGCTCTGGAGCCCGCCTGTACCCATCATCAGCCCGCAGGCACCCATCATCACGTGTCATCACGTGCCGTCACGTGGTCGTCCGCTTCATCTCCAGCTCCACCTCGGTCCCGCCGTCGGGCGCCGAGCGGAGCCGGGCGGTGCCGCCGTGGCGTTCCATGCGGCCGATGATCGACTCGCGGACGCCCATCCGGTCGGCGGGCACCGCGTCCAGGTCGAAGCCGGGGCCCCGGTCCCGTACGGAGACGAAGACCTCCGGACCCGCGACCTCCGCGAACACCTGCACCGGACCCTCGCCACCGTACTTGGCGGCGTTCACCATGGCTTCCCGCGCGGCCTGGATCAGCGCGGGCAGCGGCTCGTCCAGCGGGCAGTCGCCGACCAGGACGACCTCCAGCGGTACGCCGTGCTTGTCCTCGACCTCGGCGGCGGCGCGCTTGACCGCCTCGGCCAGCGTCGCCGGCTCGTCCTCGGCGGCGCGGCCCGACCCTTCCGGCCGGTGCAGCCAGTTGCGCAGCTCGCGCTCCTGGGAGCGGGCCAGGCGGCGGACCTCGGCGGGGCGGTCGGCGTTGCGCTGGATCAGGGTGAGGGTGTGCAGCACCGAGTCGTGGACGTGGGCGGCGACCTCGGCCCGCTCCTGGGCCCGGATGCGCATCAGCCGCTCCTGCCCGAGGTCCTGCGCCATCCGCACCAGCCACGGCCCGGCCAGCAGCGCCACCCCGACCAGCACGGCGAGCGAGGCCTGAAGGACCGCCCCCAGGTGCTCGGCCGACCCCTGGATGACGAACATCCCCGAGACCCCGGCCCCGACCAGCAGCACGCCCGCCGCCGACCGGGCCAGCGTCAGGTTCCGCCGCCTGCGCCCGGCCTCGGCCCAGCGGGCCCGCCGGGCGTTGTCGGCCTGCCGCCACACCACGGCGACACCGGCGCCGACCAGCAGGGCGGGGAAGAGATAGGCGCGGGCGGTGCCGTTGAGGTCGACCGAGGCGACGAAGACCATGGAGGCGACCAGCAGCGCCAGCAGGGCGACCAGCTGTCCCCGGTCGGCCTTGGCGGGCGCGCTCGGCGGCTGCGGCGCGAGCCCGCCGACCCCCAGCGGGACGAAGGACCAGAACGCGGCGTAGAGCAGCGCGCCCAGGCCGTTGGCGACGAAGAGGGCGACGAAGGCGAGCCGGACCCAGAAGACGGGCAGACCGAGGTGGCCGGCGAGACCGCGCGCCACCCCGCCCAGCCAGCGGCCGTCGCTGCTGCGGTAGAGCTTGCGCGGCTCCCGCTCCTGCTCGATGGTCCCTGCTGCGGCGTCCGGCATGGACCGATCGTCACACGGGCGCGCGGCCGGAGGCATCAGGGTTGTCCCCGAGGACGCCCCCGGTCCGCCTCTCGGGGTCGATTTCAGGGTCCGCCCAGGGTCGTACCGGCTGCCCGGACGCCGCGCGCCCCGTCACCATGGAGCCATGACCCCGCCGCCCGCCGGAGCCACCGGTGCCCCGCCCGCCCCCGAGCCGCCCGCCGAGGAGCGGCCGCCCGGCTTCCGCCGCGACCGGCGCCACCGCAAGATCGGCGGCGTCTGCGCGGGGCTCGGCCTCCACTACGGCCTCGACCCGCTGATCTTCCGCATCTGCCTCGCCGTCCTCTCCGCGACCGGCGGCATCGGCCTCCTCTTCTACGGCTTCGCCTGGCTCCTGGTGCCGTACGAGGGCGAGGAGGAGAACGAGGCGCGCCGGCTGCTCTCCGGGCGGGTCGACGGGCCCGCGCTCACCGCCGTCCTCTTCGCCCTGGTCGGCTGCGGGCTGCTGCTCTCGGTCATCAACAACGGCAAGCTCCTCTGGTTCGCCGTGCTGCTGGGGCTGCTGCTCGCCGGGGCCGCTCGCTGGTCGAAGGCCCGGCCGGAGCAGGGCGAACACGCCCAGGAGGGGATGCCGCCCGAGCCGAAGGCGCCGCCGGTGCCCGACGGGCCCGGGTCGTGGTGGCGCGGCCCGATCGTCAAGGACGGCACCCACGAAGGCTCCACCGGCTACCTCTGGGGCCCGGCCGCCCTCGGCGACGACACCGGCGGTGCCACCAGCACCCGGGCCCGCACCCCCGGCCGCCGCCCCGCCGACCCCCTGGCCGAACGCCCGCGCCGCCCCCGCTCCCTGGGCTTCCTCACCTTCCTGCTGGCCGGGGCGGCGGGCACCCTCACCGCCCTCGCCGACTGGAACACCCAGCCGCTCGGCCCCACCCTCCAGACCGCGCTGGCCGTCGCCCTCGGCGTCTTCGGCCTCGGCATCACGGTCAGCGCCTTCCTCGGCCGGACCGGCCTGGGCACGGTCTTCCTCGCCGTCCTCACCGCCGTCGCCCTGGCCGGCGCCGCCAACCTCCCCGCCGACGCCACCGCCGGCTGGGCCTCCCCGACCTGGCGCCCCGCCGACACGGCCGCTCTCCGCCCCGACTACCGCATCGGCACCGGCGACGCCACCCTCGACCTCCGCGAGGTCACCGTCCCGAAGGGCGAACGCGCCTCGGTCCGGGCCCGCGTCGCCACCGGCCACCTGCGCGTCCTCCTCCCCCGCACCACCACGGTCGACCTCCGCGCCGAGTCCGGCGTCGGCACCGTCCACCTCCCCGGCGACCGGTACGACGGCATCCCCGTCGGCAACGACGTCTCCCGCAAGGCCACCTACCGCGCCCCGGAAGGCGGCCTCCTCACCGTCCATGTCGAGACAGGCTTCGGCCTGACGGAGGTCATCCGTGCTACGCCATGAACCCCAGCCCGGCCGCCTCCTCGCCGGCACCGTCCTGATCACCGCCGCCGTCCTCTACGCCGGCGACGCGGTGTCCGCCTGGTCGATCCCGTGGTGGGTCCTGTTCCCGCTCGTCTGCGGGGGGTTGTGGGTGGCGGCGGCGGTGGGGGTGTTCGGGCACCTGCTCCGCAGGCGGCGCCGCCGGAGGACGGGCGAACACGTCAAGGGGTGCTGACGCGCCGGTGATTCCGAATCTCCCGACTGACCTCGTACGCCTTGCTCCGGTCGCCCTGCGCCAACGCCTCCTCTCGTTCGCGGGCGAGGGCGGTGCAGACCTTGCAGCCTGGGGCCGGTTTTCCCTCCAGAAGCCACGGTTCGATCGGCAGTTCCACCGGAGGAGACGGATAGGTCCTGGGGTCGGCCATGCGGAAGCCACGTTCCTTTCGCCTGAGTTCGGTCGGCCTTCATGTTCCGATCGGCACCCAGGACAGGGGAACTACGTACGTTTCCCACATCCGGACGTCCCGCGGACGGTAGACCGTCCCTATGGTTGGTAACGAGCGCCTGCGAGCAGTAATGGCCGCCGGGGGCTGGACTCACGCGGCCTTGGCCTCAGCAGTCGGCGTGGACCCGAAGAGCGTCGAGCGGTGGGTGAACTTCGGCAGAGTCCCCAGGAAGGTGACGGCAATCAAGGCGGCTCAGGCTCTCCAGAAGAACACGCACGAGCTGTGGCCTGCGCTCAGGCAGCCCAGGTCGGCACGAGCCGTGAGCCCCGAGTTGGCAGCCCTGTACGAGCAGAGGGCCGACCTCCCCGTTTCGGTGTTCATCGACCTTTTGTCCTCGGCGCGAGAGCGAATCCAGTTTTTGGTCTACGCAGCACTGTTCCTGCACGAGGCTTATCCAAGGTTGAACTCCCTGTTGAAAGAGAAGGCGGAGGCGGGGTGCAGGGTCCAGATCTGCTCAGGGGACGCGGATTCGCCCAACGTCCGTCTCCGTGGCGAGGAGGAGAAGTTCGGACACGGAATCGAGTCCCGATGCCGACTCGCCCTACTTCACTACAAACCCCTTCTCGATGTCCCTGGGGTCGAGACCAGAACTCACGGAACAACGCTCTACAACAGCATCTTCCGCGCCGACGATCAGATGCTTGTCAACGCCCATGTCTGGGGCGTGAACGCGTACGGAGCACCCGTCTGGCACCTCCGCCGCGCAGAAAGCGGAACCATGTTCAACGGATACGCGGAGTCATTCGACGCGGTCTGGTCGACCGCCCGGGAGGTTCAGCAATGACACGCACCGAGTTCTACGACGCCCCCCACGCCCCCGAGCCCAACAGCCTGGTCGTCGCCGCCTCCGCCGTCGTCACCGACGACCGGGGCCGCATCCTGATGCAGCGCCGGGCGGACTCGGGGCTCTGGGCCCTCCCCGGCGGCGGCATGGAGCTGTCCGACACCCTCCCCGGCACCGCTGTCCGCGAGGTCAAGGAGGAGACCGGCCTCGACGTGGAGATCACCGGCCTCGTCGGCACGTACACGGACCCGCGCCACGTCATCGCGTACCCGGACGGAGAGGTACGCCGCCAGTTCAACATCTGCTTCCGGGCCCGCCTCGTGGGCGGCACCCTGACGGTGTCGGACGAGTCGCTGGCGCTGCGGTGGGTGGCCCCGGCCGACCTGGGCTCGCTGGACATGCACCCGACGCAACGACTGCGGCTGACCCACTTCCTGGAGGGGCGGGACGCGCCCTACCTGGGGTGACTCAGTCCCCCACCCCCAACCCCATGTCCAGCCCCCTCCTCCTCCGCAACCGCAGCGCGTTGTCCGCCGAGAAGTGTTCCGCGCCGGCCAGGGCCAGGGGGAGCCAGGCCATCAGGTACGCCAGGTCGTTGCCGTAGTAGTACGGGGTGGTCGGCCAGCTGACGGTGAGCCACAGGACGAGGGAGATGAGGGCGCCGCCGGTTGCGGCCACGCGGGCCCAGAGGCCCAGCAAGGTGGCGAGGCCGACGAGGAGTTCGCCGATGGCCAGGGCGTAGCCGAAGGCGGTGGGGCTGTGCTGGGCGAGGTCGATGAGGAAGGGGGCGCCCGCGGTGGAGCGGACGTTGTCGAGGAGTTCGCCGAGGGAGCCGGGGCCGGAGGCGGAGAGGAAGGCGGAGTCGGTGAGTTTGTCGAGGCCGGCGTAGGTGAAGGTGACGCCGAGGAAGGCGCGGAGGGGGAGCAGGGCGTACCGGCGCAGGGTGGCGCGGATGCCGCGCCGGGGGCCGAGGCCTCCGGGCTGTTCGAGCAGGGTTCCGTGGGCCATGGCTGGTCGGCCGCCTTTCAGGTTGCAGGAGGGTGCGGGGGTCGTCGGCGCCCCTGCCCGTTCCGGGCTCCGACCATACGTACCCGCGTGGCGGACGGAGGGTCAGCGGCCGCCGGCGACGCGGAGGACGGCGCCCGTGGTGTACGAGGCGTCGGCGGAGAGGAGCCAGGAGACGGCTGCGGCGATCTCCTCGGGCCGGCCTGAGCGTCCGAGCGGAATGCCCGGGGCCTGCTTGGCGGGGCGCTCGGGGTCGGCGTGGAACTCGGTCCAGATGACGCCGGGGGCCACGCAGTTGACGCGGATGCCGTCCTCCGCGACCTCCTTGGCGAGGCCGACGGTGAGGGTGTCGACGGCGGCCTTGGCGGCGGCGTAGTGGACGTACTCGCCGGGGCTGCCGAGGGTGGCGGCGGCGGACGAGATGTTGACGAGGGCGCCGCCGCCGGAGGCGGCCAGGTCGCGGACGGCGCGGCGGGCGCAGAGGAGGTAGCCGAGGAGGTTGACGTCCAGGGCGCGGGAGAGTCCGGCCGGGTCGGCGTCGGCGAGGCGGCCGACGGGGCCGCTCATCCCGGCGTTGTTGACCAGGCCGGTGACGGTGCCGAGGGTGGCGGCCTCGTCGAAGAGGGCGTCGACGGAGGCGGCGTCGGCGGTGTCGACGGCGACGGCGAGCGCCCGGCGCCCGGCGGCGCGGACCCGTTCGGCGACGGCCTCGGCGGCGGCCCGGTCGGAGCGGTAGCCGACGACGAGGTCGTGGCCGTCGGCGGCGAGGCGGGCGCAGACGGCGGCGCCGATGCCCCGGCTGCCGCCGGTCACCACGGTCAGGGGCTGCCGGCTGGTCGTACCGGTTGTGGTCGTCATCGTGGGAGACCTCCGCGTCGCACGCTCCCCCGCCGGGCGCGGAGGGCCGTCCTCACCGTAACGGCGGCCGGCGACCGGTCAGTCTCCGACCTCGATGGTCACCTTGTTGGTCTCCACGCCCGCCGCCGAGACGAGCTGCACCTCGGCCTTGCCGGGCTCGACCTCGACCGGCACCGGGACGATCAGCGTGGTGTCGGAGGGGTTGGTGAAGCCGCCGGGCACCGGCACCAGCGGGACGTGGACGTGGACGGCTCCTATCCGGACGACCATCCGCGCGAGCCGGTCCGGGGTGCGGGCGCTCGGCGGCAGGAATCCGGCGCCGCGGATCTCGATGTCGTCACCCGTACGGATCGGGCCGTCCAGGTCACCGGCCTCGCGGGCGCGCACCACGGCGTGGATGACCGGCCGGGACCCCTCGGCGTACTTGCTGGCCAGGTAGGTCGCGGCGGAGACGAGGACGAGCAGGGCCAGGCCCCAGGGGAGGTCGGGCAGCTGGTCGGGGCGGCGGGCCAGGCGGACCAGCGCGTAGACCACGGCGACCGCGCTGACCAGGACGTACTGGGTGTCGGCGAAGTGGGCGCGGCCGCTGTCGTCGGTGAGCAGGTCGGCGGCGCGCGGCCGGGGCGCCTGCGCCTTCTGGAGCCGCTGCCCCTGGACGCGTACGGCGACCACGCGGCGGACCACGACGGCCACCGCGCAGGTCACGGCGAGCACGGTGACCAGCCCCGCGCCCCGGGCGAGGTCGAGCCCGGCGATGAGCGTGTCGCGTTCCCCGTCACCGGAGGCGAAGGCGAGCCGCCCGGCGAGGACGAGGACGGCGTACGCGGTGAGCAGCACCCAGAGCGCGGCGACCGCGCGGGAGGTGGAGAGCCGGTTGTCCTCGCCGATCACGGGGGCGAGGACGCCGCCGCGCCGGCCGTGGAGGCGGGCCGCGCCGGTGAGCAGTCCGCCGCCGAGGAGGGCGGCGAGCAGTCCGGCCGTACGGGCGGCGGTCCACCCGGCGGTGAAGGCAGTGGCGACCTGGCCGAGGAAGAGCGCGGCGACCGTGCCCCAGACGACGTACAGGGTGCGCCGCCACAGCAGCACGTACCACCCCTCGGCCTCGGCCCGGGCACGGGCGCCGACCTCGCGGGCCGCCTGGGTCAGCTCGTCGGAGATCCACTGGCGGGAGGCCCCGGCCGAGTACGAGACGGCGGCGGGCAGCCCCTCGCCCGCCGCCAGCGCGTCCCGCCGGGCCCGGAAGGCGGCCTGCGCCTCGCGGTGGGCGGCCCGGGTGCCGCGCGGGCAGACCGGGCACGTGCAGGTGTGCGGGTGCGGGTGCGGGGCGTCGGCCTGCTCCGCCTCGCCGCCCGGCTTCCCGTCCCCGGGGCCGGGCTTGTCCTCCGGGGAGCCGGCCTGGTGCGGTACGGGCGGCGGGGCCTCGTCCGTGGGGTGGCCCGGGGCGGGCGGCACGCCGGCCCCGCTGGTGTCGTCCGCCGGGTTACCGGCCTCTCGCCCCGCCACGGTCCATGCCCGCCTTCCCCGTCGTCCACGCTGGTCCCGGTGCCGTACGGCACCCTCGGCGCGCGCCGGTCCGGGGCCCGTTCAGGGGCCTGCCAACTGCCGCGCGGTGACTGCAAATTGTGCCGTATGGGCGGGGTCCGGGGCACATCAGGGGCGCGCGGGGATCACCCGGGGGCGCATACGCCCACGAGCACGCCGCTGACCTGCGACGGAGCGGGCGCGGGGGGGGCGTGCGCACCGTCCGGAACACCTCCGGACCTCCCCACCCCGGCCAATCCCCAGCCCGGCCGGCGCTTGAGGCCAAAACTCAGCCCGGCCGGCGCTTGAGGCCATCCGTGACGCGCACCCCGACGGCGCGCACGCAAATCCAGCGGCGGGGCGCGCCCCGGAAACGCCAAATGCCGCCGCACCCCCGGCAAGGGGACACAACGGCACCCGGCATCAAACCTGAGCCACCAGGCTCACTCCCACTCGATGGTCCCCGGCGGCTTGCTCGTCACATCGAGCACGACCCGGTTGACCTCGGCCACCTCGTTGGTGATCCGCGTCGAGATCCGCGCCAGCACGTCGTACGGCATCCGCGTCCAGTCGGCGGTCATCGCGTCCTCGGACGACACGGGCCGCAGCACGATCGGGTGCCCGTAGGTCCGCCCGTCGCCCTGGACGCCGACCGAGCGCACGTCGGCGAGGAGCACGACGGGGCACTGCCAGATGTCGCGGTCGAGCCCGGCCGCGGTCAGCTCCTCGCGGGCGATGGCGTCGGCCTCGCGCAGCAGGTCGAGGCGGTCCTTGGTGACCTCGCCGACGATGCGGATGCCGAGCCCGGGCCCGGGGAAGGGCTGGCGCTGGACGATCTCCTCGGGCAGGCCCAGTTCCTGGCCGACCATCCGGACCTCGTCCTTGAACAGCATGCGCAGCGGCTCGACGAGCTCGAACTCGATGTCGTCGGGGAGGCCGCCCACGTTGTGGTGGGACTTGATGTTGGCGGTGCCGGTGCCGCCGCCGGACTCGACCACGTCCGGGTAGAGGGTGCCCTGGACCAGGAAGGCGACGTCCTCGCCCTCACCGGCCGCCTCGGCGACGATCTCGGCCTGGGCCTGCTCGAAGACGCGGATGAACTCCCGGCCGATGATCTTGCGCTTCTGCTCGGGGTCGCTGACCCCGGCGAGCGCGGTCAGGAAGCGCTCCTCGGCGTCGACCACCTTCAGCTGGACGCCGGTGGCGGCGACGAAGTCCTTCTCGACCTGCTCGGTCTCGCCCTTGCGCATCAGGCCGTGGTCGACGTAGACGCAGGTCAGCTGGGTGCCGATGGCCTTCTGGACGAGGGCCGCGGCGACCGCGGAGTCCACGCCGCCGGAGAGGCCGCAGATGGCGCGCTTGGTGCCGACCCGGGCGCGGATCTCGGCGACCTGCTCCTCGATGACGTTGCCCATGGTCCAGGTCGGGGAGAGCCCCGCGCCCCGGTACAGGAAGTGCTCCAGCACCTGCTGGCCGTGGGTGGAGTGCATCACCTCGGGGTGGTACTGCACGCCGTAGAGCTTCTTCTCGTCGTTCTCGAAGGCGGCGACCGGGACCACGGCGGTGGAGGCGGTCACGGCGAAGCCCTCGGGCGCGGCCGAGCAGGCGTCGCCGTGCGACATCCACACCGACTGCTCGTCGGGGGTGCCCTCGAAGAGCGTCGAGCCGGACTTGGAGACGGTCAGCTCGGTACGGCCGTACTCGCGGGCGCCGCTGTTGTCGACGGTGCCGCCGAGGGTCTGCGCCATCAGCTGGAAGCCGTAGCACATGCCGAAGACCGGGACTCCGGCCTCGAAGAGCGCGCGGTCCAGGGTGGGGGCGTGCTCCGCGTACACCGAGGAGGGGCCGCCGGAGAGGATGATGGCCGCCGGGTTCTTGGCGAGCATCTCCGAGACGGGCATCGTGCTGGGCACGATCTCGCTGTAGACGCGGGCCTCACGGACGCGGCGGGCGATGAGCTGGGCGTACTGCGCGCCGAAGTCGACGACCAGGACGGTCTCGGCTGCGGCGGGCGACGCGGGGGACGCTGAGGGCACTGCGGCGGCCTTCCGGCGGGTGATCGGGTGATTCATGGGCTGATCACAGGGGGTGGATGTCCACTGATTCTAACGGGGCCCCGGTCCGCTTCATTCCGTCTCGTCCCCGCGGAGGGACCCGCTCCGCGCCGGGCCGGGCGGCGGCATCGGCCAGTTCGGGCGCGGGCCGCCCCGGGCGTGTGGGCCGTCTCACCATCCGGCCCGGCTTGCCCGGGGGCCGGGCGACGGGTGCATACTGGCCCCGTGATCCAGCACCTGAGCTTCCTCTTTACCTATGGCACCCGGCCCGCCGGCTGCCATGGTCGTGCTGCTTGATCCACTGACAAGCGTGCGAAGGCGCCCCGGGCCGAACGGCCCGGGGCGCCTTCCGTTTCCCGGACCTCTCGCACCCGGGGCTCCCCGCCCGCCCCCACCCACCGGCCCACCCGGACCGGCCCGACGGAGCAGGAGCCCACCCCATGACCACCACCACGACCGCCGTGACAGCCACGACCGCCACCGACCGCCCCGCCGAACGCACCGGCGCCCGCACCCCCGAGGCGGCCGAGCTGATCGGCGGGGCGCGGGAGCGGATCGACGCGCTCGACGACCGGATCATCGGCCTGGTCCAGGAGCGGATCGCGGTCTCCGCCGTCATCCAGGAGGCGCGGATCTCCTCGGGCGGCCGCCGCGTCAACCTCTCCCGCGAGATGGAGATCCTCAGCCACTACCGGGACGCCCTCGGCGCGCCCGGCACCTCGCTCGCCATGACGCTGCTGGAACTCTCCCGGGGCCGGGTCTGAGGGCGCGCCGCAAGGCCCCGCACCTGAGTTCGCATCGCTTCTCACCCGTACGGCGCGTGACCGCCGGGCGCCGGGCTTCGTTGGTCCCGGTGTCCGTGCCAGCCAGGGGCGGGCCAGCAAGAACCACGCGTGGCTTTCACTGGAGCGATGAGACGTGCGGCGCCTGTCCGCACGTCGTGGGACCTCGCTCCAGCGTGACCGGACGGCAGGGGACAGCGGTCCGGTCACCCCCTGAACGGCCGGCTCCGGGGACGCCCGGAACCGGTCGTCTCGGGCCCCGTCTCCCCGCGCGGGCCCGGCACCCCCTCACCCTCACCTCCGTACGACTTTCCGGCGCCGCTCCCCTCCCCCGGCGCCGCCGCCCGGCACCCTGGCGTCCGACGACGCCGTGCCGCACCGAAGGGCCACGCCGCGTCCAGGACGAGGACGCCGCGGGGCCCTTCGCGCGCCCGGAGGGCGGCACTCCCTTTCTGCCGGGCATTGCGGGATCAAGGGGCGGCAACCAGGACACTGCCCGGGGCATGTGCCCGACGGCGTAAGAATTCTGTGAAGTTCCGTACAACCATTCGTGCGGGCGCACGGTCATCCATGCGAAACACCGGCCACTTCCGTGCTCCTTGCGGCGGGCGGCCGCCTTCACCTCCGTACCGCCCTCCAGGCGGTACGCCTACACACGAGGTCTGAATGAAGCTTCGCCGTGCCATGGCCGTCGCCGCCGCGACCGCCGTCATCAGCCCCGTCGCGCTGCTCGCGGCCCCCGCCGCCTTCGCGACGGACGGACAGCAGGACGGCCAGAGCAGCGAGACCACCCCGGCGCCCACCGCGTCGGAGAGCGAGACGACGGCTCCCGAGGAGTCGGCCGAGCCGACGACCGACCCGGCGGAGACCGAGCCGGCCCCGGCCGAGAGCGAGTCGGCGCCCGAGGAGACCCCCGGCACCGAGGACCCGAGCGGCGAGCCGACCGACGAGCCCACCGAGGAGCCGACCGAGGGCACCGAGCCGTCGCCGTCCCCGTCCGACGACGAGGACGATGACGAGGACCCGGACGACGGCTACGAGATCTGCGTCGACGAGGACGGCAACGAGCTGGCCGACCTGGGCGTCTCCGTCTCCGGCCTGCCCGGCCAGGTCCGCGCCGGCTCCACCCACGAGTTCACCCTGAGCGCCGTCAACTCCGGCAAGACCACCCTGGAGTCGGTCGAGTGGGGCGCCATGATCGCCAACGAGAACGACGACCTGTGGCTGGAGGACGGCAGCCTCATCTCCAAGATCGACCTGGCGTTCTACGACCCCGAGGCGAAGCAGTGGGTCCCGTCCGGCATCGGTGTCGCCTTCGGTGAGACCACCCTCAAGGCCGGCCAGACGGTCGACATCAAGCTCCGCATGACCGTCGCCAAGGACGCCCCGCTGGGCGCCGGCTACGCGTTCGGGTTCACCGGCTACGTGAACGAGGAGGAGAACTGCGCCACCGAGGCGTACGCCTTCTACGACTTCACCGTGATCGGCGCGAGCGCCACCCCGAAGCCGGGTGACGCCGAGGAGAACGAGGGCAAGAAGCCGCAGGGCGGCCTCAAGCCCGTCGAGGAGAAGAAGACCCTGGAGCCGACCGGCCAGCTGGCCGAGACCGGCGCCGGTTCGATGCTGCCGGTCATCGGCCTCGTGGGCGGCGTGACCGTCCTCGCGGGCACCGGCGTCGTCTTCGCCGTCCGCCGTCGCGGCGGCGTCGGCACCGCCGCCTGATCCTCCTCACGCGGTCCCGGCGACGTGCCGGGGCCGCGCGGGGAAAGGCGTGCACACAGCGAAGGACCTGCGCTCGGAGGGGGGCGCAGGTCCTTCGTCGTTTCCGGAACGGCCCTATCGGGCCCGGGAGTTACGCCCCCTCGGTCGCCTCGGCCGTCTCGTCGGCGGGCCGCTGCTTCGGCGGCATCGCGGGCATCCCCAGGAAGGGCAGGTCGAGCGCGGCGAAGGCCTTGGCCGGGACCGCCGGGCGGACCGGCGCGACGGGCGCGATCCGCTCGTAGGGGCGGCCCTGGGCGGGGCGCGGGTCGGCCTCGCCCTTGTTGGGCCAGAGCGAGGCGGCGCGTTCGGCCTGGGCGGTGATGGTCAGCGAGGGGTTGACGCCGAGGTTGGCGGAGACCGCGGAGCCGTCGACCACGGAGATGCCGGGGTGGCCGTAGAGCCGGTGGTACGGGTCGATGACGCCCTCGTCGGCGGTGGCGCCGATGGGGCAGCCGCCGAGGAAGTGGGCGGTGAGCGGGGTGCCCATCAGCTCGCCGATGTTGGACCCGGCGAAGCCGTTGATCTCGGCGGCGATCGCGGTGGCGGCCTCGCCTGCCTCCTTGATCTGCGTCGGGTTGGGCGCGCCGTGGCCCTGGCGGGCGGTGAGCAGGCCCTTGCCGATCCCCTTCGGCTTGCGGTAGGTGGTCAGCGAGTTGTCCAGGGTCTGCATGACCAGGCCGATGATGGTCCGCTCCGACCAGCGGCGGTTGGAGAGCGAACGGAGCACGAGCAGCGGGTGCTTGGCGCAGTTGGCGAGGAAGCCCGCGACGCGCGAGGAGTTCTCGGCGTACGGCACCTGGAGGATGGTGAGGCCGCCCATGGCGTTGGACTTCTTGCCGTAGCGGACCGGCTCGATGTGGGTCGAGTCGTTGGGGTGCACCGAGGAGGTGATGGCGACGCCCTTGGTGAAGTCGACCTTCTTTGCGCCGTGCGCCTTGCGGTAGCGGCGGTCGGTGGTCTGCGCGCCGACCAGGCCCTCGGAGTTGGTCCGGGTGAGGGTGCCCAGCTTGTCGGAGAGGCGCGGGAGCAGCCCGGTGTCCTTCATCCGGTGCAGCAGCGTCTGGGTGCCGTAGGTGCCGGCGGCCAGCACGACGCGGCGGGCGGTGAAGGTGCGGCCGCGGCCCTTGCGCTGGGCGTTGGTCGGCAGGGTGCGGACGGCGAAGCCGCCGCGCGAGTCCTCGGTGACCGCGACCACGGAGGTCATCGGGTGGATGGTGGCCCCGGCCTTCTCGGCGAGGTAGAGGTAGTTCTCGTTGAGGGTGTTCTTGGCGCCGTGCCGGCAGCCCGTCATGCACTCGCCGCACTCGCTGCACGCCCGCCGCGAGGGCCCGGCCCCGCCGAAGTACGGGTCGGGGACCTCCTCGCCGGGCTTGGCGCGGCTCTCCCCCGTCGCGTCCTTGCCGTCGCCGAAGAAGACCCCGACGGGCGCCATGTGGAAGGTGTCGCCGACGCCCATCTTCTCGGCGGCCGCCTTGAGGTGGACGTCGGAGGGGGTGGTGGTCGGGTTGAGCCGCACGCCGAGCATCTTCTGCGCCTGGTCGTAGTACGGCTTTAGCTCGTCCTGCCAGTCCGTGATGGCGCCCCACTGGGGGTCGGTGAAGAAGGGCTTCGGCGGCACGTAAAGGGTGTTGGCGTAGTTGAGGGAGCCGCCGCCGACGCCCGCGCCGGCCAGCACCATGACGTTGCCGAGCAGGTGGATGCGCTGGATGCCGAAGAGGCCCAGCGCCGGGGCCCAGAGGTAGTTCTTCAGGTCCCAGGAGTTGCGCGGGAGGGTGGCGCGGGTGAAGCGGCGCCCGGCCTCCAGGACGCCGACGCGGTACCCCTTCTCGGTCAGCCGGAGCGCGGAGACGGCCCCGCCGAAGCCGGAGCCGACGACCAGCACGTCGTAGTCGTACCCGTCCCCGTCCGTCGGGGGCGCCGCCGCGGCGGGCTCGGGGGTGACGTCCCGGCTCTGGGCAGAGCTCTCCTGTGACATGGGCACTCCTCGGTTCGTACGGGCGCGGCCGGCCGGCGCGCGGGACCCGTCCGGCCGTCCCGTGCCGGGTCGCGGGTCCCCGCGCGCGGCGGGGTGGTGCGGGCGCCGGGCGGGGTGACCGGCCCGGCGCCGGGGTGGTTCAGCGCAGGCGGAAGACCTTCATGGCGCGCAGGCTGCGGGTCATGAACTCGGCGTACTTGGCGTCGTCCATGCCGAACGACGGGGCCATCGGCAGCAGCCGCTGGTGGGCGACGGTCTGCGGCTCGGTGTACTTCAGGATGCCCTCGGAGCCGTGCCGGCGGCCGATCCCGGACTCCTTCATGCCGCCCATCGGCGCCTGCACCGAGCCGTAGGCGGAGGCGTACGCCTCGTTGACGTTGACGGTGCCGGTGCGCAGGCGGGCGGCGAGGGCCCGGCCGCGGCGGCCGTCCTTGGTCCAGACGCTGGAGTTGAGGCCGAACGAGGTGGCGTTGGCGCGGGTGACCGCCTCCTCCTCGTCGCGGAAGCGGTAGACGGAGACGACCGGGCCGAAGGTCTCGTCGTTGCAGACCGCCATGGCCTCCTCGACGCCGTCCAGGATGGTCGGCTCGAAGAAGTACGGGCCGATGTCCGGCCGGGGCTGTCCGCCGGCCAGGACCTTGGCGCCCTTGGCGACGGCCTCCTCGACGTGGGCGCGGACCGCCTCGAACTGGCGCTCACCGGCGAGTGAGCCCATGTCGGCGCCGTAGGCGAGGGAGTTGCCGAGCCGCATCGCCTTGGTGAGGGCGGTGAACCGCTCCAGGAAGGCGTCGGCGACCGACTCGTGGACCAGCAGCCGCTCGATGGAGATGCAGAGCTGCCCGGCGGAGGAGAAGCAGGCGCGGACGGCTCCGGCGGCGGCCTTCTCGATGTCGGCGTCCTCCAGCACCAGCATGGCGTTCTTGCCGCCCAGCTCCAGCGAGCAGCCGATCAGCCGGGCGGCGGCGCGCTGGGCGACGATCTTGCCGGTGGTGGTGGAGCCGGTGAACGAGACGTAGTCGGCGTGGCGGACGACCTCGGTGCCGACGACCGGACCCTCGCCGACGACCACCTGGAACACCTCGGCGGGCAGCCCCGCTTCGATGAGCAGGTCGCGGCCCCACAGGGCGGTCAGCGCGGTCTCGGTGTCGGGCTTCATCACGACGGCGTTGCCGGAGACGAAGGCGGGCAGGGCGTCGCCGACGGAGAGTTCGAAGGGGTAGTTCCACGGCACGATCTGGCCGACGACCCCGCGCGGCTGGCGCAGCTCGGTGATCTTCGTCAGGACGGGGACGGCGCCGGTGTGCCGCTTGGGCCGCAGGTACGAGGGGGCCTTGCGGCCGTAGTGGCGGGCGGCCAGCGCGACCGCTTGCACCTCCTCGTGGGCGTGCAGCCGGGCCTTGCCGGTCTCCACCTGGATGAGGTCGAGCACCTCGGCCTGGCGGGCCAGCACCAGGTCGTGGAAGCGCAGCAGCACGGCGGCGCGGCGGGCGACCGGGGTGGCGGCCCACGCCTCCTGCGCGGCACGGGCCCGCGCGAAGGCGTCCGCGACATCCTCGGGCGTCGACTCCGGCAGGTCGGCCAGCTTCTCGCCGGTGAAGGGCGCGTGGTTGGCGGTCCGCCCGGAGCCCACCACGTCGCGGGTGAGCTGCGCGACCACCTGGGGCGTCACCACGTCGGCCGCGGTGCGGGTCCCTTCGGGGGCCGGGGCGAGGGGGTTGGTGCCGGTGCGCGCACCGGCGGCCTGCGTCTCCGTCATGAGCGTGAGCGTACGGCCACCCAGCGCTTTTGGGTACCCGCCGGTAAGTACGTTTCACCCCGCCCTCACATCGCGCCAGCGGTCACTGGCACATATGCGCTGATCAGCGGCTTGACGCCGTGAGGAGCCGTGGCGAACTCGATCACGGGCGTGTGCGCCATGCGACGGCGCGGGGCACGGAAGCCGTCCGGAGGCCAGTGTTCCGCTACTCCCGCCACTCCCCGTCGCGCAGGATCAGCCGCCCCCGCAGCTCCGGCACACCCCGCCAGGCGCGGACGGCGTCCGGCACCACCCGCAGGTACACGTACGGCGCCTCCTCGGTCCGCGGGTCCCACCCGAACCGGGCCGCGAAGCCGTCGGCCGCCTGGCCGGGGACCTCAGCCGCCGTGAGGCACGCGGCCCTCCCCTCCAGCTGGACCACGTCGGAGCTGTCGGGCAGGGCGAGCCGGGCGCGGGGGTCGGCGCGCAGGTTGCGGACGGTCGGGGAGGCGGCGGCGGTGCAGCACCACACCGCCCGGCCGTCCCACCGGAACCAGAGCGGGACCTGGTAGGGGCCGTGCTCGGGGTGGGCGGTGGCGAGCCACACGTCCCGCTCGGCGCCGAGCCGGGCCAGGGTGTCGCGGCGCCGCTCGGCGCGGGTGCGGGGTCCGGCGGGGGCGGCGGGGTCCTCGGTGGTCATGGGACGACCCTAGGAAGAGGCGGACGGCCCCGCATCGGGCCCCGGACCTACGCCCGGGGACCGGCGGGGCCGCATGTCCCGCACCTACAGCTGGACCGTGAAGTTCTCCGCGATGGTGCGGAACAGCTCCTCGCCGTCGTCCAGGGCCTTGCCCGCGCCGGGCATGCCGACCCGCAGCCGCCAGTAGACCTGCTTCTCGCCGGGGACGACCAACTCGCGGTACCGGCGGCGCAGCGGGTCCTCGTCGTCGGCCTCGCCGTAGCGGTAGTAGTCGAGGACCGTCTCGAAGGAGCCCCGGCGGCCCTGGTGCTCGACGGCCGTGGTCACCACCTTGGTCTCCTCGAACTCCGTGCCGTCGGTGCCGCCCTTCTCGTAGTGCCGCTTCCAGGCGGAGGCGGTCGGCGGGAGGGGCTTGTCATCAGGCTCGGCCACCGCGCGGTCGACCCGCTCGACGTAGACGAAGAAGACACCGCTCGGGTCGTCGAAGCGGACGCTGGTGTCGTCGCTGTCGGTGGCGGACCGCTTGTACTCCTTGGGTACGCCGATGTCGGCGGCGACCGTCTCCGCCTCCGGCCGGGAGACCCAGTCCTCGGGCAGCCCGCCGCCGAACGGGTTGACCGCGATCAGCACCAGCACCAGGACGACCGCGACGAGGCCGCCGAGCACCCCGTACTTCGCCTTCGGGCTGCGCTGCATGACCGGCGGCAGCCACTGGCTGGTGCTGCGACCCGAGCCCAGCAGCCGGGTGGCCGGGGCGGCGGCCGGCTGGGCGAGGGCGGTGAGGGCCTGGCGGACCTCGGCCGGGCCGGGGCGGAACGCCGGGTCCTTGCGCAGGAGCTGCATGATCACCTGGCCGAGCGCGCCGGGGGCCCGGGACGGTGTGGCGGGGTCGGCCGACAGGACGGCCTGGAGGGTGGCCGGGGTGTGCGAGCGGCGGAACGGCGAGACGCCCTCGACGGCCGCGTACAGCACGACGCCGAGCGACCAGAGGTCGGAGCAGGGCCCGGCTGCTGGCCGAGGACCCGCTCGGGCGCGATGAACTCCGGGGAGCCGACGAACGCGCCGGTCTCGGTGAGCCCCTGCTCGCCCTCGACCTGGGCGATGCCGAAGTCGGTGAGGACGACCCGGTCGCCCTTGCCGAGCAGCACGTTGTCCGGCTTGACGTCCCGGTGCAGGACCCCGGCCTCGTGGGCCGCCTCCAGCGCGCCGAGGACGGCGAGGCCGATCCTGGCCGCCTCGCGGGCGTCGAGGGTGCCGTCCTGGAGGCGGTCACCGAGCGAGTGGCCCGTGACCAGCTCCATGACCACCCAGGGCCTGCCCTCCTCCACCACCACGTCGTGCACGGTGACGACGGCCGGATGCTCGATCCGGGCGGCCGCCCGCGCCTCGCGGTGCATCCGCCGGTACGCGTTCTCCCGCTCGGCCTCGCTCAACTGGTCCGGCAGCCGGGGCTCCTTGACGGCCACCGCCCGGTGCACCACCAGGTCGAAGCCGCGCCAGACGGTGCCCATCCCGCCGTGCCCGAGCCGGTCGTCGAGCCGGTACCGCCCGCCGACCACCCGCCCGGCGCCGGGGCCGGCCGCCGGGGGCGCCGGGGTGGCGTACGGGTTCGGGCGGGCGGGCTCGGGCGGGCGGGCTCGGGCGGGCGCGGCGCCGGCGGGTAGCCGTACTGCCCGGCCGGGGAGGGCTCGCCCTGGCGGGGCGGGGGCGGCTGCTGCGGCGGGCGCAGGTCGTAGCTGGTGGGGTCGTTCTGCTGTCCCCCGTTGTTCGTCATGCCCACATCCTGTGGGCAGCGACCGGCCGGAATCCACCGCGAAGGCGACTCGGTGTCCGCACCGTGACACGGCGAACGTCGGGCGCTCCCCGCCTACTTCGGGGTGTAGCTCCCCGAGGCCTGCTCGAACAGGCGGTCCACCTGGTCGCGTTCGGCGTCGGGTCCGCGCACCTGGACGACGTGGTAGCGGTCGCCGACCAGCATCGCGAGATTGCGGACGTACAGCGGGGTGCCGTTGGCGGAGTCCCAGGTGAAGGTGCCCTCGGCCATCGACCGGCCACCCACCTCGATCAGCCGCAGGTTCTGCGAGGTGGTCCAGGAGGAGGCGCGGTACGGGTCGAGTTCCCGCTCGTGCTCCAGCTGGTACTTGAGGAGGTCGTCGCCGTAGCGGCTGGTGGAGTCGCGGCCGGGGACGACGATCAGCTCGAAGCTGCCGTTGGTGTAGACGACCTGACCCCGGCCGTTCCTGGGCTGCCGCTGCCAGCCCTTGGCGACGGCCACCTGGAAGCCCTCGGCGTCCTTGCGCAGGGTGAAGCCCTCGGCGACCTCGGGGGCGTTCCCGTCGGCGGGCGGCTCCTCGCTCTCCTCGTCCTCCGTGGGCCCGGTGTTCCCCCCGTCGGGCGAGGTGCCCGCCTCGGGGGGCGCGGAGCCTGCGGGCGCCTCGCGGGTCTCGCTGGGGGCGGGCGGCGCGGCGGGGCCGACACCGTCGCCCTCCCCCTCCTTGGGCAGGAAGAGCACGGCCGCCACGATCACCACGGTCACCCCGCCGAGGATGCTCAGCAGCAGGGTCCTGCCCAGCGACTTCGGCTCGCCCCGCTCCTTGGGCGGCCGCCCCTGCCGGGGGGCGCGGCGGGCGCGGGGGGTGCTGTACGCGCGGTCCAGGTCGGCGCCGTCTCCGTACTCGGCCCGGGGCGCCGGGGGCGCGGGCCGCTCCTCGCGGACGGGCGGCCTCGGCGCGGCGGCGGCACCCCTGCGCCGCTTGCCGCGACGGCGGACGAGGTCGCCCCGGCGGCGCTTCTCGGGGAGCTTGCGGGGCTCGTAGGGCGGGGCGGCGACGATGTCGCGTCCGGCGTCCGGCTCCGGCGCCGAACGCACCAGCGAGCGCAACCAGCCGCTCAGCTCCTCGAAGTCGGGCCGCTCGGTGGGGTCCTGGCGCAGCAGCGACTCCACGACGGGCCGCAGCGGGCCGCACTCCTCGGCGAAGGCGGGCGGCTCCGCGCACACCATCTGGACCAGTTCGGCGACGCTCTCCTCCGGGTAGGGCGCGTGGCCCTGCACGCTGCGGAAGAGCAGCGCGCCCAGCGCCCACAGGTCGGCGGCGGGCCCGACCGGCGCCGCGAGCTGCCACCGGTCGTGCACGGGCCCCGCCTGCTCGGGCGCCCACCGCTCGGTGACGGCCCCGACCACGGTCATCCGGGCCTGGCGCGCCCGCTCGGCCTCCAGCGGGGTGTCCGGGCCGCCCGTGGCGCGGGGCGTGGCCATGACCTCGTCCCAGCTGGCCGGCGCGGGCTTCTCCAGCTCCACCGCCGCCTGCTCGGGCACGTACGGGACGGCGGCGACGGGGAGGTGGTCCGGGCTGGGCAGGACGACGTGGTCGGCGTAGGGCGAGGGGGCCGCGTCGCCGGGCGCGAGCGCCTCGGGGTGCAGGCCGGGCGGCAGGGCGTGCGGGTCGCGGTGCGCGGTGCCGTACGGCTCGGGGTGGTCCTGGTGGGGCAGCCGGGGCCGGTCCTCGTCGCCGTCCTGCTCGCCGGCGGCCGGGTCGCGGGGGCGCGGGGTGGCGCCGTGCCAGGACGGGGCCGCCTGCTCGCGCGCGCCGACACCGTACGGGTCGGCTATCCGGCCCGGCACCCGCTCCTCGGGCTCCTCGGCGGCGGGCGCGGGCTGTTCGCCCAGCCGGCGCCGCTGCTCCTCGCTGAGCCGGGCGGCGGCCCGCGAGGTCCCGGCGCGGTACGCGGCGATGGCTCCGGCACGGGCGGCACGGGCCTCGGCGGCGGGGTCCTGGGCAGTCGTGGCAGGGAGTTCGGGCTGCGGGGCGGGGTCCGGCCGGGCGGGAGACGCGGGCTCGGGCCCGGCGGGAGCGGGCTCCTCCTCGCCCTCGGGGACCGGGACCGGGTCGTAGCCGCAGAGGGCCTCCTCGGCGGCGCCGGCGGCCAGCCCGGTGAGCATGACGCGGCCGTCCTCGCAGACCAGCACGGTGCGGGCGGTGATGTTGCGGTGGACCCAGCCGTGGGCGTGCAGCACCCGGAGCGCGGTCAGCACGTCGGCGGCGACCTCGGCGGCGCGGTACGGCGTCAGCGGCCGCTCGGCGAGCAGGGCGGCGAGCGGCCGGGCGGGCACGGCCTCGCTGACGATCCAGAGCGAGCCGTCCTCGGCGAAGACGTCGAAGACCTGGTCGAGCCGGGGGTGGTCGGGGATGCGGGCGGCGGCCTGGGCGGCCTCCATGGCGCGGCGGACGGCCGGGTCGGCGGGCCGGCGGGTGGCGCGGGCACCGGGCGGCGCGGCCTGCGCGTAGTCGTGCGTACCGGCCTGCCCGTCGAGGACCTCGGCCTCGACCACCTCGGGCAGCAGCACCTGGCGGACCAGGACCTCCTGGCCGCTGTAGGAGTCGAAGGCCGGGGTCTCGGACAGCTCGAAGGCGCCCGCCGGGGGAAGCGGCAGGCGGTACCGGTCGGCGAGGACCCGTCCCGCGTACTCGTCCATCCCGTCCCCCTTCCCCGGCGGCCAAATCCGTTCGCACACACGCCCGTTGGTTCTACCCCCGGACGCCGCCCCTCACGATACGTGGCGAGGCGGGCGGAGATGAGGCGATAGGCGATCCAGGGAACATCTGCCCGGGAAGCGCCGCCTCACTTCTTCGGCCGGAAGGTCTCCGTGAAGGTCCGCCAGGTGCCCTCACGCAGGTCGGTGTGCCAGTTCGCGTCCTTGGCGGTGTACATCAGGCCGTACCCGAGGCTCTTGTTGACGACCAGGCCCCGGTCGATCGAGCGGTACTTCACGCCGCCGTCGACGTAGGTGAACTCCCAGTCGGCCGTGTTCCAGCCCCGGTAGTCGACCGCCTCGATCTGGATGCGCTCGTACTGCGCCCGGCGCATGTACTTCTCCTGCGCCTTCCAGTCCGCGACCGGGTCGTCCTTCGGCGTCCCCGTCCACCCGACCAGCAGCTTCTGTCCGTCGGGCCCGGCGAACCGGGCCCCGGCGGCCCCGGTGGTGGTGTACTTCCACCCCTTCGGCAGCCCGATCCTGAACCCCTGGGAGTGGCGGTACGTGGTGTGGTCGAGGGTGTCGTCACCCGGCTCGCCGGGGTCGTGGCCGCTGCCCTCGCCGGCCTCGTCGCCCTTGCCCCCGTCACCGTCCTCGCCCTTGTCCCCGTCCGCGTCCCCGGTGCCCTGGTCGTCCTTGCCGCCGTCCTTGCCGCCGTCCGCGGCCTCGCCGCCCTTCCCGCCGTCCTGCGCGGGGCCGTTGCCGCCGTCGGCCTTGTCCCCGCTCTCGCCGCCGGTGGCCCCGGCCGAGGCGTTCTTGTCGCCGCCCTTGGCCGCGTCGTCCCCGCCGCCGGAGTCGCCGCCCCGGGTGAGGACGAAGCCGAGCACGGCCGCGACCAGCAGCACGGCGACGCCCAGCGCCACCAGCAGCGAGCGCCGCGAGACCACGTCGGTGAGCGAGGCCCGCGCGGCGGGCGGGCGCCCGCCCGCGGCGGTGGCCGTGGTGGGGGCCGCGGCGTGCGACACGGCGGCCGGGGGAACGACCGGCGCGTCGTCGGACGCCTGCATCTTCGGCCAGAGCGCGGGAGACCTGGCGGCACCGGCGGCACCCGCGGCCGCCGCCGCCTTCGGGGCCTTGGCCGCCTTCGGCGTCTTCTCCAGCTTCGGCCGGCTCTCCCGGGCGGCGCCGTCGGCCGGCTTCGGCAGCGGTACGACCTTGGTCGCGTCGGCGACCTGGCCCGCGCCCGCCTCCTCACTGGCGATCACGTCACGCAGCAGGGCCCGCGCGCCCGCCTCGTCGAGCCGCTGCCCGGGGTCCTTGGCGAGCAGCCCGTAGATGACCTCGCTCAGCGGCCCCGCGTTCTTCGGCGGGTCCAGCGGCTCCGTCATCACCGCGGTGAGCGTCGCGATGGCCGACCCCTTGTCGTACGGCGGGACGCCCTCCACCGCCGCGTACAGGAGCCCGCCCAGCGACCACAGGTCCGCCGCCGGGCCGGGCTTGTGGCCCCGCGCGCGTTCCGGCGAGATGTACGAGGGGGCGCCGACCAGCATGCCGGTCGAGGTGATCGAGGGGTCGCCCTCCACCTGCGCGATACCGAAGTCGGTGAGCACCACCCGGCCGTCGTCACCCTCGATGAGCACGTTCGACGGCTTCACGTCCCGGTGCAGGATGCCCTCCCGGTGCGCGGCCCGGAGCACCCCGAGAATGGCGAGCCCGACCTCGGCGGCCCGCTTGGGGGTGAGCGTGCCGTCCTCCCGGATCACCTCGGCGAGGGACTTGCCCTCGATCAGCTCCATCACGATCCACGGCCGGTCGTCCTCGTCCACGACGTCGTAGACGGTGACCGCGCCGTTGCTCCGGATACGGGCGATGGCCTTCGCCTCGCGCAGGGTCCGCGTGATGAGCCGCCGCTTCTCCTCCTCGTCGATCGACGAGGGGAACCGCAGTTCCTTCACCGCGACGGTCCGCCCCAGCGTCTCGTCCTCGGCCCGCCACACCGTGCCCATGCCGCCCCGGCCCAGCACACCACCCAGCCGGTACCGCCCGGCGAGCAGCCGGCCGCCGTCCTTGGCCCCGTCGTCCCGACGGCCCTTCTGCGACTGCTCCGCGTCCGTCATGCGTCCCCTCTGAACCCGCCCCGACAGAGCCACCATTGTCCCTCACGCGGGGAGCAGACTGCGCCTGGGGGATGGGGCCACTGTGGGGTGCGAAAGCCACACCGGGCAAGACGAGCCGGCCTTCAGCGGGGCCGCCTGCCGCACGATATGACGACACATCATGGCCAGGTGGGGCGATACGGGCGGGGGCGGGGCCCACCTCGACAGTGACCGCCCACCCAGCACTCACCTCCCCAGATGCCCCTGCACGGCGGCGTTCACCGCCTCCTCACACCAGTCGCCTCTTCAGCGGCGTGCCCTCGGCACTCTCAACGGCACGCTCGGCGGGGCTTCATCCGCAGGATCGGGAGCCCCAGTCGGCCGGAGCTTTCGGGAGCCGCCATTCATCTGGGCACATCACAGATCGTGCGGGTAGAGCTGGATTTGCGAAGCCCGGAAGGAAATCCACCCCTCCACCGCAGGAAGCTCCGACCTACGATTCGGGATTTCCAGCAGGAGGATGTCCGATCCCACTCTGACCTCTACGACCGCATCATCACCATCGCCGAATCCGACAACTCGGCCCGTGATGAGCGTGCCGGAATCCGCTCCAGCCTGCGAGAGGGGAGCAACACCGGAGGAGCCAGCCGTCCACCCTGTGACGCATTCCGGGACTTCGATCTCGACATCAGAGCAACCCACTTCGGCGGGGTTCGACCCCGTCCAGCGACCAGACGCGAAGAACTCTGGATGAGCGCACACCCGGAAGCCTTCACGGAAGACCACCAGGCGCGCCCACGCCCCGAAAGCCCGGTCGGTGACCGGCACACCCCACCGGACAGACCGGCCGAAGACCGCCCGGCCGGGGGCCAGCCCCAGGCCCCCGGCCGGCACGTGAGGTCAGACCGCCGGGTTCGAGTAGGCGAAGCGCCAGAACGTTGCCTGGGTTCCCGCTCCCGCACGCCCGTCGAGAGCCCCGGTGTAGCCGCGGAACTTCTTCAGGTACGCCTGGAGGGACACGATCGTCGCGGGCCCCACGACCCCGTCGATGGCCCCCTTGTAGGGAGCCGGCTGGCTGGGCCAGGTGGCGAGGAAGCGCTGCATCGCCTTCCAGCTGTTGGGGCCGAGCGCCCCGTCGATCGCCCCCGTGTAGCCGTACATGGTGAGGACCCACCGCTGGACGCGCTTGGCGCCCTGGTTGTCGAGGCCGAGGTTGACCGCGGCCGCGCTCGCCGTCCCGGCGAAGCCGACCACCGCCGCCCCGGACGCCGCCACCGCCAGCAGCCCGCCCCGGAGCAGCCCGCGCCGCGAGAAACCGTTCCGTCTGTCCTGTTCCACGTCAATCCCCCTGTTCTGGCCGGGAGTTCTCCCGGACTGGCGCATACGCTAGCCCGGATCGCCGACGGCGATCCGGGCCAGGAGGAGCTTGGTACGCGCCTGTCACAGAGGCCCGCGTGGCCCCCGTGCCCCCAGGGGCGCGCCTACCCCTGCACGATGTCCGGCGCCCCCAGCCGAGCCGCGTCCGCCGTCAGGTCGTCGGGCTGGCGCTGCGACTCCCGTTCGGCCTCGACGCGCATCTCGTAGTGCGCGACCTCGTTGTCGATCCGCTCCTGGTCCCAGCCGAGGACGGGGGCGACCAGTTCGGCGCACTCGCGGGCGCTGCGGGTTCCCCGGTCGAAGGTCTCGATGGAGATGCGGGTGCGGCGGGTGAGGATGTCGTCGAGGTGGTGGGCGCTCTCGTGGGTGGCGGCGTAGACGATCTCGGCGCGGAGGTAGTCGTCGGCGTAGCGCAGCGGTTCGCCGAGGGAGGGGTCCTCGGCGATGAGCTGGAGGAGTTCGTCGGTGAGGGTGCCGTAGCGGTTGAGCAGGTGCTCGATGCGGACCACGTGCAGCCCGGTGCGGGCGGCGGTGCGGGCGCGGGCGTTCCACAGGGCCTGGTACCCCTCGGCGCCGAGCAGCGGGACCTCCTCGGTGACGCAGTCGGCGACGCGCTGGTTGAGCCCGCGCACCGCCTCGTCCACGGCGTCCTTCGCCATGATCCGGTACGTCGTGTACTTGCCGCCGGCGACCACGACGAGCCCGGGCACCGGATGGGCCACGGTGTGCTCGCGGGAGAGCTTGCTGGTGGCGTCGGACTCGCCGGCGAGGAGCGGGCGGAGCCCGGCGTAGACGCCCTCGACGTCGTCGCGGGAGAGCGGGACGGCGAGGACGGAGTTGACGTGTTCGAGGACGTAGTCGATGTCGGCGCTGGAGGCGGCCGGGTGGGCCTTGTCCAGGTCCCACTCGGTGTCCGTGGTGCCGACGATCCAGTGCCGGCCCCAGGGGATGACGAAGAGGACCGACTTCTCGGTGCGCAGGATGAGCCCGGTGGAGGAGTTGATGCGGTCCTTGGGGACGACCAGGTGGACGCCCTTGGAGGCGCGGACGTGGAACTGGCCGCGTTCGCCGACCATGGCCTGGGTGTCGTCGGTCCAGACGCCGGTGGCGTTGACGACCTGCTTGGCGCGGACCTCGTACTCGCCGCCCTTCTCGACGTCGGTGACCATGGCGCCGACCACGCGTTCGCCCTCGCGGATGAATCCGGTGACCCGCGCCCCGTTGGCGACCTTGGCGCCGTACGAGGAGGCGGTGCGGATCAGGTCGAGGACGAAGCGGGCGTCGTCCATCTGGGCGTCGTAGTACTGGAGGGCGCCGACCAGGGCGTCCTTGCGCAGGCAGGGGGCGACGCGCAGGGCGTGCCGGCGGCTGAGGTGGCGGTGGGTGGGCAGGCCCCGGCCGTGGCCGCGGGCCATCGCCATGCCGTCGTAGAGGGCGACGCCGGCTCCGGCGTAGAGGCGCTCCCAGCCGGCGTGCTGGAGCGGGTAGAGGAAGGGCACCGGCTTGACCAGGTGCGGGGCGAGCCGCTCCAGGAGCAGGCCGCGTTCCTTCAACGCCTCCCTGACCAGGGCGAAGTCGAGCATCTCCAGGTAGCGCAGACCGCCGTGGATGAGCTTGCTGGAGCGGCTGGAGGTGCCGGACGCCCAGTCGCGGGCCTCGACGAGGCCGGTGGACAGGCCCCGGGTGACGGCGTCCAGCGCCGTGCCCGCGCCGACCACCCCGCCGCCGACCACGAGGATGTCCAGTTCCCGTTCGGCCATCGCGGCGAGCGCCTCGGCCCGCTCGTCCGGTCCCAGTGTGCCTGTCCTCACCCGTAACCTCCCGTGACGTCTGCCTGATCCGGACTGGTCTGGTCTGGTGCCGCGGCGGGACGGGCGCGATGCTCGCGGCCGGGGCGGGCCCACGGCCCTCGTGTTCCCGTTCCCCGGGCGGCCCACGCGCGGCCTCCCGGAAACCCGCTCCCTCTGCCCGAATTCTGACCCGCTCGTCCCGTATCGGCCACCGGCCGGGTGCGGGAGGGGCACCTGACCGGCGGTATGCGTGACACCTCTGCGCGCCGACATGCGCGCGATCCGACATCAATACCGCATCTCGTTCATATGTATGCCTAGTCTGACATTCACGCAGGTCCGCGCCGGTCCAGCGGCACCTCGGGGAGCCCGGGCCGGCGCGTCCCGCGCCCCCCCTCGACGCCCCGGCCCCCTCGAAGGACGGTCCACCGCCATGCCCGCAGACCTCGCCGTCATCGGACTCGGCTCGCACGGCCTGCCACTCGCCCAGGCCGCCGTCGGCGCGGGCGTCGACACCATCGGCTACGACCCGGACCGCGCCCGCGACCTGGCCTCGGGCCGCCTCCCCGGCACCGGCGCCGAGGGCGCCCTCACCGCGGCCGACGTCCGCCGGATGCTCTCCGGCGGCTTCCGCCCCACCGCCGACCCCCGCGAACTGGGCCGGGTACGGACCGCCGTCATCTGCGCCCCCGCGCCCCCCGGCCCCTCCGGCGGCGTCGACCTCGGACCGCTCGCCGAGGCCGCCCGCGCCCTCGCGGCCCGCCTGCGGCCGCACACCACGGTCATCCTGGAGTCCCCGGCGGGCCCCGGCACCACCGAGGAGTTCCTGCGCCCCCTCCTGGAGTCCGGCTCGGGCCTGACGGCCGGCCGCGACTTCCACCTCGCCTACTCCCCCGGCCGCACCGACCCCGGCAACCGCACCCACGGCTACGCCGCCACCCCCAAGGTCATCGGCGGCCTCACCCCGGCCTGCACCGAGTCGGCCGCCGCCTTCTACGGCCGCCTCACCGACAAGGTGGTCCGCGCCCGGGGCCCCCGCGAGGCCGAGACCGTGCACGTCCTGGAGACCAACTACCGGCACGTCAACCTCGCCCTGGTCAACGAGATGGCGGTGCTCTGCCACGACCTCGGCGTCGACCTCTGGGACGTCATCCGCTGCGCCGAGACCAAGCCCTACGGCTTCCAGGCGTTCCGCCCGGGCCCCGGCGTCGGCGGCCACGGCCTCCCGCTCGACCCCAGCTGCCTCCCGCACGCCGACGCCACCCCCGGCAACGGCCTGCGCATGGTCTCCCTGGCCCGCGACATCAACGCCCGCATGCCCCAGTACGTCATCCAGCGCGCCACCCAGCTCCTCAACGAGCACGGCAAGTCGGCCCGCGCCGCCCGGGTGCTGCTGCTCGGCGTCACCTACAAGCCGGACGTCGCCGACCAGCAGGGCGCCCCCGCCCAGGAGATCGCCCTGCGCCTCACCGAGCGCGGCGCCTCGGTCAGCTACCACGACCCGTACGTCCCGCACTGGTCGCCGGCCGGGCGCCCGGTGCCGCGCGCCGACTCCCTCTACGAGGCGGCGGCCGAGGCGGACCTGACGATCCTGCTCCAGAACCACCGCACGTACGACCTCCAGGGCATCGCCGTGAAGGCGCAGCTGCTCCTCGACACCCGGGGCACCACCCCGGCGGGTGCGGCCCACCGCCTCTGACCGGCCAGGACACACCGCTGCCCGGCACTCCGCGAGGGGGCGCCGGGCAGCGGGACGTGCGAGGGCGGGGCGGTCAGCGCTTGTGGTGCGAGTCCGCGACGGTGACCTCGACGCGCTGGAACTCCTTCAGCTCGCTGTAGCCGGTGGTCGCCATCGACCGGCGGAGCGCGCCGAACATGTTCATCGAGCCGTCGGGGGTGCGGGACGGGCCGGTGAGGATCTCCTCGGTGGTGCCGACCATGCCGAGGTCGACCAGCTTGCCGCGCGGCACGTCCTCGTGGACGGCCTCCATGCCCCAGTGGTGCCCCTTGCCGGGCGCGTCGGTGGCGCGGGCCAGCGGCGAGCCCATCATCACGGCGTCGGCGCCGCAGGCGACGGCCTTCGGCAGGTCGCCGGACCAGCCGACGCCGCCGTCGGCGATGACGTGCACGTACCGGCCGCCGGACTCGTCGAGGTAGTCACGGCGGGCGGCGGCCACGTCGGCGACGGCGGTGGCCATCGGGACCTGGATGCCGAGCACGTTGCGGGTGGTGTGGGCGGCGCCGCCGCCGAAGCCGACCAGCACACCGGCGGCACCGGTGCGCATCAGGTGCAGGGCCGCGGTGTACGTGGCGCAGCCGCCGACGATGACCGGGACGTCCAGCTCGTAGATGAACTGCTTGAGGTTGAGCGGCTCGGCGGCGCCGGAGACGTGCTCGGCGGAGACGGTGGTGCCGCGGATGACGAAGATGTCGACCCCGGCGTCCACGACGGCCTTGGAGAACTGGGCGGTGCGCTGCGGGGAGAGCGCGGCGGCGGTGATGACGCCCGCGTCGCGGACCTCCTTGATCCGGCGGCCGATCAGCTCCTCCTGGATCGGCGCGTCGTAGATCTCCTGGAGGCGGCGGGTGGCGCGCTCCTCGTCCAGCTCCTCGGCGATCTCGTCGAGCAGCGGCTGCGGGTCCTCGTAGCGGGTCCAGAGCCCTTCGAGGTTGAGCACGCCGAGGCCGCCGAGCTGCCCGACGCGGATCGCCGTCTCGGGGGAGACGATGGAGTCCATGGGGGCGGCGAGGAAGGGAAGCTCGAAGCGGTAGGCGTCGATCTGCCAGGCGATCGAGACCTCCTTCGGGTCGCGGGTGCGGCGACTCGGGACGACGGCGATGTCGTCGAATGCGTACGCCCTCCGGCCGCGCTTGCCGCGCCCGATCTCGATCTCAGTCACTGGGTGGCCTTTCCTGTGGGTCTCAAGTCCATCAGTATCCCCCGCCCGCACGCCGAAGAGGCGGCCCGGTGTCCCGGGCCGCCTCTTCGACCGTGCGACGGGTCAGCGCTTGGCGGCGTAGTTCGGCGCCTCGACCGTCATCTGGATGTCGTGCGGGTGGCTCTCCTTGAGCCCCGCCGAGGTGATCCGGACGAACCGGCCGTTGCGCTGGAGCTCGGGGACGGTGGGGCCGCCGACGTAGAACATCGACTGGCGCAGACCGCCGACGAGCTGGTGCACGACCTGCGCGAGCGGGCCGCGGTAGGGCACCTGGCCCTCGATGCCCTCGGGGACCAGCTTCTCGTCGGAGGCGACGCCCTCCTGGAAGTACCGGTCCTTGGAGAACGACTTGCGGTCGCCGCGGGTCTGCATCGCGCCGAGCGAGCCCATGCCGCGGTACGACTTGAACTGCTTGCCGTTGATGAAGAGCAGCTCGCCGGGGGACTCCTCGCAGCCGGCCAGCAGCGAGCCGAGCATCACCGTGTCGGCGCCGGCCACCAGGGCCTTGGCGATGTCGCCGGAGTACTGGAGGCCGCCGTCGCCGATGACCGGGACGCCGGCCGCCTGGGCGGCGAGGGAGGCCTCGTAGATCGCGGTGACCTGCGGGACGCCGATGCCGGCGACGACGCGGGTGGTGCAGATGGAGCCCGGGCCGACACCGACCTTGACGCCGTCGGCGCCGGAGTCGATGAGCATCTGGGCGCCGTCGCGGGTGGCGATGTTGCCGCCGATGACGTCCACGCCGGAGCTGTTCGACTTGATCTTGGCGACCATGTCGCCGACCAGACGCGAGTGGCCGTGCGCGGTGTCGACCACGATGAAGTCGACGCCGGCGGCGATCAGCGCCTGGGCGCGCTCGAAGGCGTCGCCCGCCACGCCGACGGCGGCGCCGACCAGCAGGCGGCCCTCGGAGTCCTTGGCGGCGTTCGGGTACTTCTCCGCCTTGACGAAGTCCTTGACGGTGATGAGGCCCTTGAGGACACCCTCGTCGTCGACGAGCGGCAGCTTCTCGATCTTGTGGCGGCGCAGCAGCTCCATGGCGTCGACGCCGGAGATGCCGACCTTGCCGGTGACCAGCGGCATCGGCGTCATGACCTCGCGCACCTGGCGCGTACGGTCCGACTCGAAGGCCATGTCGCGGTTGGTGACGATGCCGAGCAGGCGGCCCGAGCCGTCGGTGACCGGCACGCCGCTGATGCGGAACTTGGCGCAGATCGCGTCGGCCTCGCCGAGGGTGGCGTCCGGGTGCACGGTGATCGGGTCGGTGACCATGCCCGACTCGGAGCGCTTGACGAGGTCGACCTGGTTGGCCTGGTCCTCGATGGAGAGGTTGCGGTGCAGGACACCGGCACCGCCCTGGCGGGCCATGGCGATGGCCATCCGCGACTCGGTGACCTTGTCCATCGCGGCGGAGAGCAGCGGGACGTTCACCTTGACGTTCTTCGACAGGCGTGAAGTGGTGTCGATCTGGTCGGGCGCCATGTCCGACGCGCCCGGCAGCAGCAGCACGTCGTCGTAGGTCAGCCCGAGTGTCGCGAATTTCTCGGGCACTCCGTCGACGTTTGCAGTCATGACACCTTCCCCAAATGGCCTTGATCGGTGCGGATGTCCATGCTAACGGGATTCTGCCCGCTCCCATTCCACTCCTGGGAGATGGACGGGATGGCTCCGGACACATGTGTCCGACGTCTCCCCCGCGCTTCTGCCCGCCCGCCGCCCGGCTACTGCTCCGCCAGCGCCCGCAGCCGGCTCAGCGCCCGGTGCTGGGCGACCCGGACCGCGCCCGGCGACATCCCCAGCATCTGGCCGGTCTCCTCGGCGGTGAGACCGACGGCGATCCGCAGGAGCAGCAGCTCGCGCTGGTTCTGCGGGAGGTTGGCGAGGAGCTGCTTGGCCCAGGCCGCGTCGCTGCTGAGCAGGGCGCGCTCCTCGGGGCCGAGGGAGTCGTCGGGCCGCTCGGGCATCTCGTCGGAGGGGACGGCGGTCGAGCCGGGGTGGCGCATCGCGGCGCGCTGGAGGTCGGCGACCTTGTGTCCGGCGATGGCGAAGACGAACGCCTCGAAGGGGCGCCCGGTGTCCTTGTAACGCGGCAGGGCGAGGAGGACGGCGACGCAGACCTCCTGCGCGAGGTCCTCCACGAAGTGCCGGGCGTCGCCGGGCAGCCGGGAGAGGCGGGTGCGGCAGTACCGCAGCGCCAGCGGATGGACGTGCGCGAGCAGGTCGTGGGTGGCCTGCTCGTCACCCTCCACCGCGCGATGGACGAGGCCGCTGATCGCCGTCGTCTCGTCGTCACGCATCGGTCCATGGTGCCTTGGCGCCGAACGATCCGGGACATCGCGTCCCTCGTTGTGCACCGAAGCGTTATGAGCAGGTGCGCCGGACCTCATCGACTGCGCCCTCCCCTGCCGCTCGACCGACTCGTTCCCGAGGAACTCCACCCCTCAAGGATGCGGCATCGGCGCGCGAACCGGCGCGAGCCCTCCTGGCGAGGCGGAGAAACGGGGGTGTGCGCCCCGTCCGCCGGGCGGCGGACGGGGAGGACCGGCAGGTCAGCGGACGAGGCCCCAGCGGAATCCGAGGGCCACGGCGTGCGCGCGGTCGGAGGCGCCGAGTTTCTTGAACAGGCGCCGGGCGTGTGTCTTGACGGTGTCCTCGGAGAGGAACAGCTCGCGGCCGATCTCGGCGTTGGAGCGGCCGTGGCTCATCCCCTCCAGCACCTGGATCTCGCGCGCCGTGAGGGTGGGCGCGGCGCCCATCTCGGCGGAGCGCAGGCGGCGCGGGGCGAGGCGCCAGGTCGGGTCGGCGAGCGCCTGGGTGACGGTGGCCCGCAGTTCGGCCCGGGAGGCGTCCTTGTGGAGGTAGCCGCGGGCGCCGGCCGCCACCGCGAGAGCGACCCCGTCGAGGTCCTCGGCGACGGTGAGCATGATGATGCGGGCGCCCGGGTCGGCCGAGAGCAGCCGCCGGACGGTCTCCACACCGCCGAGTCCGGGCATCCGGACGTCCATGAGAATCAGGTCCGAGCGGTCGGCGCCCCAGCGGCGGAGGACTTCCTCGCCGTTGGCCGCGGTCGTCACACGCTCGACGCCGGGCACGGTCGCGACCGCCCGGCGGAGTGCCTCTCGGGCAAGCGGGGAGTCGTCGCAGACGAGGACGGATGTCATACCCGCCCTCCCGAGCTGATGCGCGTCACTTTGAGCCTCCAGGCTGGTACGTAATCGTCACCTGCGCGATCGACGCGGTCGGACATCTGCCCGACCGCCTTTTTCCTTCAATCGCCTAGCCCTCTCAACGACGGTCACCCGAAAGAGTTACGGGGTCACCGACCGCATTCGGCACTCTACGTGAGGAGCCGGACACGGGGCGGTGAGGGCGCGGTCATCGAGGAGAGCCGTACTCCACGAACTCTGCTATGCCCCATTTAGCGCCTCTTCTTCCCTTTTGGCAGTGTCTGTGACTAGATTCGCAATGAGTCATATTTTCATCTCCTAGGACAGTAGATGTGCGGTCTTCGAGAGCGAGCACCCCGGACACCCGCCCGGCGCCCGTCCCTCACCCCCAGGGCCGTCACCACGCCAGTACGGCCGACACTGCTACGACGGGACCAGTAATGGCTGATTTCTCCCGCCTGCCCGGACCGAACGCCGACCTGTGGGACTGGCAGCTGCTAGCCGCCTGCCGAGGCGTCGACAGCTCCCTCTTCTTCCACCCCGAGGGCGAACGGGGAGCCGCCCGCAGCGCCCGGGAGACCTCCGCCAAGGAGGTCTGCATGCGCTGCCCCGTACGCGCCGAGTGCGCCGCCCACGCCCTCGCCGTCCGCGAGCCCTACGGCGTCTGGGGCGGCCTCACCGAGGACGAACGCGAAGAACTGATGGGCCGCGCCCGGACCCGGCTGACCCCGGCGGGGGCAGCGCCGGCGCCGGGTCCTACCCCGCCCGGGCCCGGCTTCCCCTGACCTTCCGGAAGGAACGTTTCGCCATGCGGTGGCCAGGGGCCAGGGGCCGGGGGCCGCTGGGGTGCTTCCGCGAGGTGTGCGTGACAGCCCGGCCTTGGCGGAGCGGGGAAGGCTCGGCCAGCTCCGGCGCGCTCCGGCGTGCGGCGCGCGACCCCCGCCCCCGCCCCGGCCTCGTCACCGCCCCGCGGTAGCCGCCAAATGATCCAGAGTCGCCGCCACCGCCGGGACCTGGGCCAGGTCAGGCAAGGTCAGCGCGACGATCTCCCGCTCCACAGCCGGCTCGACCGCGAGGGTGCGGACGCCCTTCGGGCGGAGGGACTCCAGGGCGAGGGCGGGGAGGACGGCCACGCCGAGGCCCGCCGCGACGAGGCCGAGGACGGCCGGGTAGTCGTCGGTGGCGAAGTCGATGCGCGGGGTGAAGCCCTCGGTCTCGCAGACCTCGACCAGTTGGCGGCGGCAGCGGGGGCAACCGGCGATCCAGGGGTCGGCGGCCAGTTCGCCGATGCCGACGGACGCGGCGTCGGCGAGGCGGTGACCCTCGGGGACCAGGCCGACCAGGCGGTCGGCGAGGAGGGGGCGGACCACCAGGTCATCCCACTCGTCGGGGGCGGTGGCGCCCGCGTACCGGAAGGCGAGGGCGATGTCGCAGTCGCCGGCCCGGAGGAGTTCGGCGGAGCGCGGGGGCTCGGCCTCCTCCAGGGAGACGCGGGTGCCGGGGTGGGCCGCGCGCAGGGCGGCGAGGGCGGCCGGGACCAGGCTGGAGCTGCCGCTCGGGAAGGAGACCAGGCGGACCCGGCCGGCGCGCAGCCCGGCGATGGCGGCGACCTCCTCCTCGGCGGCGGTCAGCCCGGCGAGGATGCCCGCGGCGTGCCGGGTCAGCGCCTCGCCCGCCTGGGTGAGGCGCATCTCGCGGCCGGTGCGGATGAGCAGCGGGGTGCCGGCCGAGCTCTCCAGGGCCTTCATCTGCTGGCTGACGGCCGGCTGGGTGCAGCCCAGTTCCCGGGCGGCGGCGGAGAAGGAGCCGGTGGCGGCGACGGCGCGCAGGACGCGCAGGTGGCGTGCCTCGATCATGGGTCGAGCATAAGCGAGTCTTGGGGGCGACCGGAAATATCGGTCCCGGGCTTTGACCCTGGGTGACCGGGACCCTCGCGCGGGTGGCCCGTACCCCGCCCCTGCACGGGCGCTGATCATCAACTCGTAGCCTGACCCCATGACTACGGCTCTGATTACGGGATCGACCGCGGGCATCGGCGCCGCCTTCGCCCGGCGGCTCGCCGCCTCCGGCACCGACGGGAGCGGGGCGGACCGGGGCCACGGCGCCGGGCACCACCTCGTCCTGGTGGCCCGGGACCGGGAGCGGCTGCGGCGGCAGGCGACCGAGCTCCACGACCGGCACGGCGTGGAGGTGGAGGTGCTGCCCGCGGACCTCTCCACCGACGAGGGGATCGGGGCCGTGGAGGCCCGGCTGGCCGACCGTACGCACCCGGTCGACCTGCTCGTCAACAACGCGGGGTTCGGCAACAAGGGCGAGTACCTCGAAGTGCCGCTCGACGACGAGCTGAAGATGCTGAAGGTGCACTGCGAGGCGGTGCTGCGGCTCACCACCGCGGCCACCGCCTCGATGCGCGAGCGGGGGCGGGGCGGCGTCGTCAACGTCGCCTCGGTCGCCGCCTTCGTGCCGCGCGGCACCTACGGCGCGTCCAAGGCGTGGGTGGTGCAGTTCACCCAGGGCGCCGCCCACGACCTGGCCGGTTCGGGGGTCCGGCTGATGGCGCTCTGCCCCGGCTTCGTACGGACCGAGTTCCACCAGCGGGCGAAGATGGGCACCGACAACATCCCGGGGTGGATGTGGCTCGACGCGGACAAGCTGGTCGCCGCGGCCCTCACCGACCTGGCCCGGGGCCGTACCGTCTCCATCCCGGACCCGCGGTACAAGGCGCTGATGGGCCTGGTGAAGCTGACCCCGCGCGCCCTGCTGACCGGGATGACCTCGCGGACCGGCCGCAAGTACGGGCCGCAGTAGGCGCCGCACGTCCGGGGCGGGTCCCCGAGCACGCCGGAGGCCCGGCTCCCCGCGACGGGGAGCCGGGCCTCGGCTGCGGTGGGGGTCAGCCTCAGTGGCTGTGCCCGTGGCCGTGACCGGCCTCGGGCTCTTCCTCGGCCGGCTTCTCGACGACCAGGGTCTCGGTCGTCAGGAGCAGGGAGGCGATGGAGGCCGCGTTCTCCAGGGCGGAGCGGGTGACCTTGACCGGGTCGATGACGCCGGCCTTGACCAGGTCGCCGTACTCGCCGGTGGCCGCGTTGAAGCCCTGGCCCTTGTCGAGCTCCGCCACCTTGGTGGTGATGACGTAGCCCTCGAGGCCGGCGTTCTCGGCGATCCAGCGCAGCGGCTCGACGGCGGCGCGGCGGACGACCGCGACACCGGTGGCCTCGTCGCCACTGCGGCCGAGGTTGTCGTCCAGGACCTTGACGGCGTGGACCAGCGCGGAGCCACCACCGGAGACGATGCCCTCCTCGACCGCGGCGCGGGTCGCGGAGATGGCGTCCTCCAGACGGTGCTTGCGCTCCTTCAGCTCGACCTCGGTGGCCGCGCCGACGCGGATCACGCAGACGCCGCCGGCCAGCTTGGCGAGGCGCTCCTGGAGCTTCTCGCGGTCCCAGTCCGAGTCGGTCGACTCGATCTCGGCCTTGATCTGGGCGACGCGGCCCTGGACGTCCTCGGCGTTGCCGCCGCCGTCCACGATGGTCGTGTCGTCCTTGGTGACGGTGACGCGGCGGGCGGTGCCCAGCACGTCCAGACCGGCCTGGTCGAGCTTGAGGCCGACCTCCTCGGCGATGACGGTGGCACCGGTGAGGGTGGCCATGTCGCCGAGCATCGCCTTGCGGCGGTCACCGAAGCCGGGCGCCTTGACGGCGACGGCGTTGAACGTGCCGCGGATCTTGTTGACCACCAGGGTCGACAGGGCCTCGCCCTCGACGTCCTCGGCGATGATCAGCAGCGGCTTGGAGCCACCCGCCTGGATGACCTTCTCCAGCAGCGGCAGCAGGTCCTGGATGGAACCGATCTTGCCCTGGTGGATCAGGATGTACGGGTCGTCGAGGACGGCCTCCATACGCTCCTGGTCGGTCACCATGTACGGGGACAGGTAGCCCTTGTCGAAGGCCATGCCCTCGGTGAAGTCCAGGTCCACACCGAAGGTGTTGGACTCCTCGACGGTGATGACACCGTCCTTGCCGACCTTGTCCATCGCCTCGGCGATGAGCTCACCGACCTGCTTGTCCTGCGCGGAGAGCGCGGCGACGGCGGCGATGTCGGACTTGTCGTCGATCGGGCGCGCGGTGTCGAGCAGCTCGGCGGAGACGGCGGCGACCGCGGCGTCGATGCCCTTCTTCAGGGCGGCCGGGGAGGCGCCGGCGGCGACGTTGCGCAGGCCCTCGCGGACCAGCGCCTGGGCCAGCACGGTCGCGGTGGTGGTGCCGTCACCCGCGATGTCGTTGGTCTTGGTCGCCACCTCCTTGACGAGCTGGGCGCCGAGGTTCTCGTACGGGTCGTCGCACTCGACCTCACGGGCGATGGTGACGCCGTCGTTGGTGATGGTCGGGGCGCCGAACTTCTTGTCGATGACGACGTTGCGGCCCTTGGGGCCGATGGTCACCTTGACGGTGTCGGCCAGCTGGTTCACGCCGCGCTCAAGGGCGCGACGGGCGTCCTCGTCGAACTTCAGAATCTTCGCCATGGGAGCTTTTCGAATCCTCTCGGAGCGGCCTGCCGCCGCGCTCTCGAAATGAAACGCGCCCCTCGCCACCCGGCAAACACTCGCGGGGGCCAGGGGCGCGCTTCAGGAAAAAGGTGGAGTCTGCCGTCCGGGCTGACGACCGGACGCCTCCGGCCTGCTACTTCTCGATGATGGCGAGAACGTCGCGGGCCGAGAGGACGAGGTACTCCTCGCCGTTGTACTTGACCTCGGTGCCGCCGTACTTGCTGTACAGCACGACGTCGCCGGTCTTGACGTCGAGCGGCAGGCGCTCGCCGTTCTCGAAGCGGCCCGGGCCGACCGCGAGGACGACGCCCTCCTGGGGCTTCTCCTTCGCGGTGTCCGGGATGACCAGGCCCGAAGCCGTGGTCTGCTCGGCGTCGAGCGGCTGGACCACGATGCGGTCCTCGAGCGGCTTGATGGCAACCTTGGAGCTGGCGGTCGTCACGATCCGACCTCCCCCTTCGGAGATCACGGGGTTAACTGATCTGAGTGTGGCGACCAGGTCGATCCGTCGTCGCGGGTGCCGGACCTGCCCGTCGCTGTGTTGGCACTCTCCTGCGGGGAGTGCCAGACCTGAGACTATGACCGCGATTAGCACTCGGTCAAGCGGAGTGCCAATGCGCGCGGCGCGCGCTGCTCTCCCGCCCTGCCTTACAGGGCCGCCTGCCCTGCTCCCCCGGCCTTGCCGGGCCTCTACTCGGGCGGGCCGACCCGGCCCCGGTCGGCCAACCTGGACTCGGCCCGACAGCCTGGTCTCGGCTGACCAACCTCAGCCCGGCCGGCGCTTGAGGCCACCCCACCGAAGCCCCTGCGGGCTGACACGTGCGACCGAAGCCTCGGCCACCACCCCCAAGCCGGCCGGCGCTTGAGGCCACCCGGACCGGCACGGTCAGACGTGTCCGCACAAAACCCAGCCCGGCCGGCGCTTGAGGCCACCCGGACCGTCCGGGCGGAAGACTCGCCGCTCCGCGGCTCATCGGCCTCAAGCGCCGGCCGGGCTGAGGTTGGCCGGGCCGAGGCTGGCCAGCCTCAGACGTAGTCCTCCAGCCGGGCCACGGCATACCCCTTGGAGGTGATCACCTTCATCGCCTGGCGAACCATGTCCACCATGGTCCCGTCCCACTCCCCCGTCCCCCGGAAATGGGTGAGCACGATGTCCCCGGGATGCAGATCCCGATCCCATTCGCGGTAGTCGACCCGGTCGGTGAAGGCCTCGGCGTTCCAGAGGGGGACGGCCTCGATGCCGCAGGACTTGGCGGCCTTGAGGGTGTCCTGGTTGTAGTTGCCGTACGGGGGGCGGAAGAGGCGGGGACGCTTGCCGTACTGCTTCTCGATGATGTCCTGCATGCCGCAGATCTGGTGGCGCTGCTCCTCGTAGGAGAGGCCGGGCAGGTAGGGGTGGTCGAGGGTGTGGTTGTGGAGGGCGGCGCCCTGCTTCTGCATGGTGCGGAAGTAGTCGTAGTCCTCGCTGACCAGGTAGTCGCTGAGGAACGCCGAGTAGGGGATGTCGAGTTCCTTCATCATGCGGAGGAACTCGGGGTCCTTCTCGGCGCCGTCGTCGATGGTCAGGAAGACGACGCGTTCCTTGACGGGGACGGTGGTGAAGACGTGGGGCAGGTCCTCCTGGCCCTCGACCTCGAAGCCGTCGCGCGTGCTGAGGGTGGGTTTGGCGTCGGGCGGGGCGGGTGCGGTCAGGGGGACCTGCGCGAGGCCCCACCGGCGGGTGGCGGCGGCGATGGCGGCCTGCTTCTTGGCGAGCCGCTGGGCCTTGGTCTCGGGGGCGGGGCCCGCCTGGCCGGCCGCACCCGGCCCGCCGGAGCCGCTCTCCGTGCCGAGCGCGCACCCCGAGAGGAGCGCGGCGGCGGTGAGTCCGGCGGCGACGAGCCGGGCGGCGCGGGTGCGGCGCAGCAGGCCGCCCGGGCGGAGCCTCCGTCCACCCGATTGTTCATTTTGTCGTACTTGTCCCATGAATCCGCATCCTGGCAGCGCCCGGTGCTCCCGCCGCCCCGACACCGCGAGGGGCGCCCCCCGGTCCACCGAGTGGCCGACAGGGGCCGGGAGAATGGCCGGGTGACCGACCTGGACTCCTTCACCGCCCTGCTCACCCCCGAGGGCCGCGCCCTGCTCGACGCCGTCGCCGGCCACGATCCGGCCGACGAGCTGGCCACCGCGACCCGGCTGCGCCGCGACCACCCGGCGCCGCTGGTCTCGGCCGCGCTCGGCCAGGCCCGGCTGCGGCAGCGGGCGGCGGCCAAGTTCGGCGCGGACGCGGCCCGGATGTTCTTCACCCCGCACGGCGTGGAGCAGGCGACCCGTACCGAGGTCGCCGCCCACCGCGCGGCCCGGATCGCGGCGCTGGGCGCCGGCAGCGTCGCCGACCTGTGCTGCGGGATCGGGGGGGACGCGATCGCGCTGGCCCGGGCCGGGGTGCGGGTGCTCGCGGTGGACCGGGACCCGGCGACGGCGGCCGTGGCGCGGGCCAACGCCGAGGCGCTGGGGCTGGAGGAACTGATCGAGGTCCGGGAGGCGGAGGCCGCCGAGGTGGAGGCGGGCGGCTACGACGCGGTCTTCGTCGACCCGGCGCGGCGGGGCGGGCGCGGCGGGCGGGTCTTCGACCCCGAGGCGTACTCCCCGCCGCTCTCCTGGGCCGTCGAGGCGGCGCTGCGCGCGCCGGTGGCGGCGCTGAAGATCGCGCCGGGCGTGCCGCACGAGGCGATCCCGCCGCAGGCCGAGGCCGAGTGGATCTCGTACGGCGGGGACGTGAAGGAGGCCGTGCTGTGGTTCGGCGGGGCGGACGCGCCCGAGGGCGTACGCCCGGCGCCCGGTTCGGTGCGCGCGACCCTGCTGCCCGCCGGCGACCAGCTCTGGAGCCCGGAGCCGCCGCCGGACGTGCCGGCGGGCCCGGTCGGCCGGTACCTCTACGAGCCGGACGGCGCGGTGATCCGTGCCCACCAGGTTGCGGAGGTGGCCGAGCGGGTCGGCGGCCACCTGGTCGACGAGACGATCGCCTACGTCACCTCGGACAGCCTGCGCCCGACGCCGTTCGCCGCCGCGTACGAGATCACCGATGCCCTGCCGTTCAACCTCAAGCGGCTGAAGGCGCTGCTGCGGGAGCGCGAGGTCGGCGTGCTGACCGTGAAGAAGCGGGGTTCGGCGGTGGAGCCGGAGGAGGTCCGGCGCCGGATGAAGCTGCGCGGCCCGAACGCCGCCACGGTCTTCCTGACCCGGGTGGCCGGGGCGCCGACGATGCTGGTGGGCGGCCCCGCCCCGACTCCCTGACCAGAACTCCCGGACGCCACAGCGGAGTTCACACCTCCACATTTCCCCAAAGAAATTCTGCAAAACTTCTTTTGCAAACGGCCGACCCCCGCCTACGCTCCTTGCATGCCCGAACAGCCCTCCTCCCGCATCGACCTCACCCACAACCCGGCCGCGCTCAAGGCCCTCACCCACCCGCTGCGCGTCCGGCTCCTGGGACTGCTGCGGTCGGAGGGCCCCGCCACCGCCAGCGAACTGGCCGCCACCACCGGCGAGACCTCTGCCTCCACCAGCTACCACCTGCGGGTGCTGGCCCGGCACGGCTTCGTCTCCGAGGCCGCCGCCCGCGACGCCCGCGAGCGCCGCTGGCAGGCCGCGCACACGCTGACCACCTGGGACAACGAGGCGCTGCTCGACCAGCCGGGCGGCGAGGTATTCCTCGCCACCACCCGCCGCCAGCAGGTGGACCACCTCGGGCGCACCCTGGACCGCCACGAGGCCGACCTCGCCGCCGGACGGCTGGCCCCCGCCTGGCGCGCCGCCGCCCACCTCGACGACTACGAGCTGCGGCTGACCCCGGCTTCGGCCGCCGGGCTGTGCCGGGAGTTCGCCGCCCGCGCGGCCGAGCTGGCCGCCCGCGACGCCGGGAACCCCGAGGCCGCCCGGGTCGTCGTGGTCACGGCCGCGCTCCCGGTGGCCGGGCACCCGGACAGCCCCCGTGCCGAGGAATCCACCGGCGCGGACGCCAGACCCGCCCAGGACGGAGAGACCCCGTGACCGCCGCACCGGCCCCCGCCGACTCGCACGTCCTGGACCCGGAGACGGCCCGCCGCCGCTACGTGACCGTCAGCGCCCTGTTCTGGTTCCCCATCGGCCTCTACGTCCCCTCCCTCGTGCTGATCCTCGGTGAGCGGGGGCTCACGCTCGCCGCCGTCGCCGCCGTGCTCAGTTCGCAGGGGCTCACCGTGGCGCTGCTCGAACTGCCCACCGGGGGTCTCAGCGACGTGCTGGGCCGCAGGGCGGTGCTGGCCGCCGGTGGCGTGCTCTCCTTCGCGGGACTCCTGCTGCTCGCCCTCGGCACCGCCCCCTGGGTGCTCATCGTCGGCGTGGTGCTGATGGGCGCCTCCCGCGCGCTCGCCTCGGGCCCGGCCGAAGCCTGGTACGTCGACATGGTGCAGGCCCACTCCGGGCCGGGGGCGGAGCTGCGCACCGGTCTGTCACGTGGCAGCTCCGCCATGGGCGCCTCGCTGGCCGTCGCCACCCTGCTCGGCGGGCTGCTGCCGTGGCTCTTCGCCGGCTCCGGGCTCGCGGAGGCCACCGGCGGCACCGTTCTGCCCCTCTCCCTGCCCGGGCTGCTCAGCGCCGCCCTGGTCCTCTGCTACCTCGCCTACGTCCTGCTGCGCCTCCCGGAGCCGCCGCGCGCCCCCGGCACCCTCCGCTCGGTCCTCGGGAGTGTCCCGGGCACCATCGCCTCCGGCGTCCGCCTCGCCACCCGCGAGCGCGTCGTCCGCAAGGTCGTGCTCACCACCGCCGCCGTCGGCGCGGCCCTCGGAGCCATCGAGCTGCTGACCCCGGGCCGGGCCGCCGCGATCACCGGGGCCTCCGAGTCGGGCGCCGTCGTCTACGCGGGGCTCGCCACCGCCGGTTTCGCCAGCTCCTCGCTGGGCGCCCGGCTCGCCCCGCTCCTCGCCCGCCTCACCGGGGGCAGCGGCCGGGCCGTGCTCTTCGCGCTCGGCGGGATGGCGTGCGGGCTGGCCCTGCTCGGCATCTCGGCGCCGGGCGCGGGCGAGTCCGCCTCCAGCCCGGCCGTCGTCACCGGCGTCCTCGGCTACGTCCTGGTCTACCTCTGCCTCGGCACCGCCGGGCCCAACGAGAACGACCTGCTCCACCACCGCGTGGCCAGCACCGCCCGTGCCACCGCGCTCTCCGTGCAGTCCCTCGCGCTCCAGGCGGTGGCCTCCCTCGGCGGCCTGGTCGCGGGGCTCCTGCCGCTGGGCCCGCTGCCGCTGCTGCTGACGGCGGCCGTGGTGGGTGCGGGTGCCCTCATGTGGGTACGCGCGGTACCGGACGGACCGCGACCCGGTCATCCGGATGGCGCCGACGCACTCGCGGCGCCTGCCGCCAGCGGCGAACCTGGTCGCTGAGCGGTCGGCCGGCCGGGAGAAGGGCACCAGATGAGCGACAGCGAAGACTTCGACGCCTTCGGCGACGACGTGTACCAGCCTCAGGGCGAGGACACCACGGACGACTCCGGGATCTTCGACGAGGAGGACAACCTCATGAACACCGGGCTCGACGACCTGCGGGACGAGGGGTACTCACCCCCGGAGAAACCCCGGGCCGTCGAGCACACCGGGACCACCGCCGAGGAGGAACGCGAGGGCGAGAGCCTGGACGAACGCCTCACCGAGGAGGTGCCGGACGTGCAGGTGCCGCCCGGCGACGGCATCGGCGACGCCGTCGACACCGACGGCGAGCTGATCGACGACGAGGTCGGGGACGTGCGCGCCGGGCGCCTGGTCGCGCCGGACGAGGGCGCCCACGAGGACGCCGAGAAGGACATAATCGCCGAGGACGTGGGACTCGACGGGGCCGCCGCCTCCGCCGAGGAGGCCGCCGTGCACCTCGTCGAGGAGGACGCGGACGACCTCTGACGGCCCCCTCTCGGCGGGCCCGGAAACCCGCCGGCGACCGGCTCGTACGTACGAGAAGGCCGGGCGCCCCCGTGACGGGGGCGCCCGGCCTTCTCGCGTTCGTTCTCGCGTTCAGCCCTGGTAGACGCGGCGGACGAAGGCGGCGAGGTCCTCGTCGGCGAGGTGCTGGGCGAGGTCGGCCTCGCTGATGATGCCGAGGAGGTCGCCGTCGTCCACGACCACGACCCGGCGGACCTGGGCGTTGCCCATCGCCTGGAGGACCTCGGCGCTGTGGGCGTCGGGGGCGACGGCCACCGGGGCGTCCTCGATGAGGTCTTCCACGGTGGTGCGGTCCGGGGTCTTGCCTGCGGCCAGGACGTGGACGACCAGGTCTCGGTCGGTGACGATGCCGATCAGAGCGCCGTCGGCGCTCTTGACCGGGAGGGCGCCTACGTTGTGGTCCCGCATGACCTGGGCGGCTCGGTCGATCGTCTCCTCCGCCAGGATCGACTGGACGTCGGTGGACATGAGGGTGCGGGCGTCTGCCATCGGGGCTCCTTGGGTTCCGGGGGGCCTGTCCGCCCCGGTCCAAGGGTCACCGGGGGGCTCGCCTCCGGCGATCGGGGGCCGCCGATCGGGGGACCTCTTCCGCCGGGGTCCGGGCCGCCCCGGGTGGGGGTGGCCTCAAGCGCCGGCCGGGCTGTTCTTTGCCGGCCCGGTCACAGACGGCCTCGAACGCCGGCCAGGCTGCTACAGGACCTCGACCGACTCGAACCGCCACCGGTGTACGGCCCTGGTGATCAGTTCGGCGGGGGGCTCCGGCAGTTCGGGGAGGTCCGGGGCGTCGTCGGAGTGCCACCAGGTGAGGCAGAGAACGCGGTCCTGGGGGGCCTGGAAGAGTTCGGTGCGGAGGGGGGCCGGGGTCGCGCCGGCGAGTTCGGTGGCGCGGGTGCGGGTCCATTCGAGGAGGTCGTCGCCTCGGCCCTCGGTGGCGCGGGCCTCCCACATGAGGGTGTGGGTGGTCATGAGTAGAGGTTGTCCTTGGCGGTCTCGTGGACGTGGTCGTGGGAGTGGGCGTGGCTGTGCGGGTGGGGGTGGAGGTGGGCGTCGCCGGGGACGTGGGTCTCGGTGACGGGCAGGGAGGAGTCGGCGGAGAGCTGCCAGTCGGAGGCGGCCCGGTTACGGGCGACCATCTCGGCGCCGAGGGCGGCGACCATGGCGCCGTTGTCGGTGCACAGGCCGGGGCGCGGGACGCGGAGGCGGATGCCGGCGCGTTCGCAGCGCTCCTCGGCGAGGGCGCGCAGCCGGGAGTTGGCGGCGACGCCGCCGCCGATCATCAGGTGGTCGACGCCCTCGTCCTTGCAGGCGCGGACGGCCTTGCGGGTCAGCACGTCGACCACGGCCTCCTGGAAGGAGGCGGCCACGTCGCGGACCGGGATCTCCTCGCCGGCGGCCCGCTTCGCCTCGATCCAGCGGGCCACGGCCGTCTTCAGCCCGGAGAAGGAGAAGTCGTACGCGGCGTCGCGCGGCCCGGTCAGGCCGCGCGGGAAGGCGATGGCCTCCGGGTCGCCCTCGCGGGCGAGGCGGTCGATGACGGGCCCCCCGGGGAAGCCCAGCTGGAGCACGCGGGCGATCTTGTCGAACGCCTCGCCGGCCGCGTCGTCGATGGTGGCGCCGAGCGGGCGCACGTCGGAGGTGATGTCGGAGGAGAGCAGCAGGGAGGAGTGGCCGCCGCTGACCAGCAGGGCCATCGTGGGCTCGGGCAGCCGGCCGTGCTCCAGCTGGTCGACGCAGATGTGCGACGCGAGGTGGTTGACGCCGTAGAGGGGCTTGCCCAGCGCGTAGGCGTACGCCTTGGCGGCGGTGACGCCGACCAGGAGGGCGCCGGCGAGGCCGGGTCCTGCGGTGACCGCGATGCCGTCGAGGTCGCGGGCCTTGACCCCGGCGTCGGTCAGCGCGCGCTCGATGGTGGCGACCATGGCCTCCAGGTGGGCGCGGGAGGCGACCTCGGGGACGACCCCGCCGAACCGCGCGTGCTCGTCGACGCTGGAGGCGACCGCGTCGGCGAGCAGCGTCGTGCCGTGCACGATGCCGACGCCGGTCTCGTCGCAGGAGGTCTCGATGCCGAGGACGAGGGGTTCGTCGCGGTGGTCAGCCATGGTGTTCGGTTCCTTGTGCGGGCACGGAGTCGGGGTCGTCCGTGGCGGGGGTGGCGGGGGCGGCCGGGTTGACCGACGGGTCGCTGAGGCGCATCACGAGGGCGTCGACGTTGCCCGGCTGGTAGTAGCCGCGCCGGAAGCCGATGGGCTCGAAGCCGAAGCGGGCGTAGAGCGCCTGGGCGCGGGTGTTGTCGACCCGTACCTCCAGCATGACCTCGGTGCAGTCGAAGGCGGTGGCGTGTTCGAGGAGGTCGGTGAGGAGTCGCGAGCCGAGCCCGCTCCCCCACTGGTCGCGGGCGACGGCGATGGTCTGGACGTCGCCGGTGCCGCCTGCGGTGGCGAGTCCGGCGTAGCCGACGAGGCGGTCCCCGGTGTACGCGGCGACGTAGCGGTGGGTGGCCTCGGGGCCGCGGGCGTGGGCCAGCTCGGACCAGAACATGCCGCGCGACCAGGCGTCGTCGGGGAACAGCTCCCGTTCCAGGGCGAGCACCGGGTCGATGTCCCACCAGCGCATCTCGCGCAGGACGGGCTGCTCGGGCGGTGCGGTCTCCTGGCTGCTCACTTCGGGGTGACCACCTTGTAGTTCTTCGGCACCTGGGCGTCGGGCCGGCGCAGGTAGAGCGGCCGGGGCGGCAGCAGCTCCTCTCCGGCGGCGAGGCGTTCGGCGGCGACGGAGGCGAGGGCGGCGGCCGAGACGTGCTCGGGGGCGCGGGCGTCGGCGAAGGTCTCCGGGTAGAGCAGGGCGCCCGCCCCGACGGCCGGGAGGCCCGCGACGCGGTCGGCGAGGTCGGCGGGCCGGTCGACGGCGGGCCCGGACAGCGGGGTGCGGGAGTCGGCGTAGAGCCCCCAGTAGACCTCCTTGCGGCGGGCGTCGGTGGCGACCACGAAGGGGCCGGCGTCCGGGCCGAGGTCGCTGGCGTAGGCGAGGCCGTCCAGGGTGCAGACCCCGTGGACGGGGACGCCGAGGGCGAAGCCGAAGGTGTCGGCGGTCATCAGGCCGACGCGCAGCCCGGTGTACGGGCCGGGGCCGACGCCGACGACGACGCCGGTGACGTCGGCGAGGGCGAGCCCCGCGCCGGTCAGCAGCGTGTCGACGGCGGGGAGCAGCAGCTCCCCGTGGCGGCGGGCGTCCACCTGGGTGTCGGAGGCGAGGACCCGTTCGCCGTCGTGCAGGGCGACCGTGACGGCGGGGGTGGCGGTATCCAGAGCGAGCAAGAGCACGCAAACAGCCTACGGCGCCCGCGCTGCGAACACCGCCTGCCCGGGCCCGGCCGGGGCTCCTGCTACGGTCACCGGGTATCCGTATGCGCAGACGCCGTACCCCGGCGCCGTACGAGAGGTGGACCAGGTGTCCAGGAGCAGCTCGGGAGCCGTCGCCGGGCTCACCGCGGCGGCCATCGCCGTGGTCGGTTTCCTCGCCTATCAGGCATCCGCCAACGTTCCCGACAACCTCGGCAAGGCCCCCGCCGCCAGTTCCGGGCCGGGCCCGACGGGCTCCGCGAAGCCCTCGGCGAAGCCCCGCCCGGACGCCCTGCCCGAGGAGTCCGGCAGCGGCACCCGCGTGGTGTACGCGCTGGGCAAGGACCGGGTCTGGCTGGTGGACGCCAAGGACAAGGTCGAGCGGACGTACAAGGTCTCGCCGAGCACGGTCGACCCAGAGCCGGGGACCTACGCGGTGACCTCCCGGTCGGGTTCCATCACCGGGTCGGACGGCGTCCCGATCGAGCACGTGGTCCGCTTCGCCACCCGCGACGGCGTCGTCATCGGCTTCTCGGCCGCGGTCAACGGCGCGATGCCCGAGCTGGACCCGGCCCAGCGCACCGGCGGGGTCCGCGAGACCCGCGAGGACGGCAAGGCCATGTGGGTCTTCGCCACCGTCGGCACCAAGGTCGTCGTCCTCCCCTGACCTCCGCCTTCACCCACGTCAGCGCCCCGGCGGCCGAGAGGCTGCCGGGGCGCTGTGCTGTACGGGTGGGGGCCGGGCGGGGCTCAGGCGGCCCGGGGCGTCGGTACGTCCGGGGGCGTGGAGACGGCGGAGGCGGCGGCGCAGGACTGGAGCAGGGCACTCATCGAGACGGCGCCCTTCTTCTCCTGGCCGGCCTCGGCTGCCGCGTCGGCGGGAATCCCGGCGAGTGCCCCGTGCGACGGAACCTCGGGCAGGGCCTGGACGGCGGGCGTGTCGGATGCGGACGTCGTCATCAGGGTGCCTCCTGCGATCAGGGGGAAGGCGTACGGAGCAGGTAAGGCAGACCTAACCTGTACTCCCCGACCATGGGAACACGGCCGACACCCCCCGCGCAACATCTTCCCGACAGCGCGTCGGAAAACACCCGCGCGCGGGAGCCCGGCCCGAACACCCGCTCCCACCTGCCCGCTTGATCGAATCGGGCGCCGCTCAGCCCTCCCGCCCGTACGCCCCTTCGCCCGCGCTCTCGTCCCCGCGCTCCCGCAGTCCGTCCAGCGCGCCGCCGGCCCAGCGCTCGCCGACGCCGCCGACCGTGACCAGACGCACATCGTCCACGTCCGCGTCGGCCACCCCGGCGGGCAGCTCGTCTCCGGTGGCGCGGTCGATGCGGACGTGCAGACGGTCGGCGGAGAGCTCCTCGACCTTGCCGTCGCCCCACTCCACGACCACCACGGAGTCGGGCAGCGAGACGTCGAGGTCCAGGTCCTCCATCTCGTCGAGCCCGCCGGCCAGCCGGTACGCGTCGACGTGGACCAGCGCCGGCCCGCCGGTCAGCGAGGGGTGGACGCGGGCGATGACGAAGGTCGGCGAGGTGACGGCCCCGCGGACGCCGAGCCCTTCGCCCAGCCCCCGGGTCAGCGTGGTCTTGCCCGCGCCCAGTTCGCCGCTGAGCAGGACCAGGTCGCCGGGGCGCAGGACGCCCGCCAGGCGGAGGCCGAGCCGCCGCATGGCCTCGGGCGAGTCGACGGTGAGGCGGAGGGCGTCAGGGCCGCTCACGGGGGCGGTCCGGGTGTGCGGTGTTTCCATGCCCGCCAACGGTAGTCGCCCCGGGTACGGCTCCCGCGCGGACCAGCAGGTCGGCGAGCCGGTCGGTGACCGCCTCCGGGTGCTCCAGCATCACCAGGTGCCCGGCGTCGGGGACCAGTACCAGTTCGGCGTCGGGCAGGGCGGCGGCGATGACCTCGCTGTGGGCGCTCGGCGTGATCAGGTCCCGGTCGCCTGCCAGCACCAGGACGGGCACCCCGGCCAGGAGCGGCAGCGCCTCGGCCTTGTCGTGCTCGGTGAAGGCCGGGTAGAACTCCGCGACCACGTCGATCGGCGTCGACTCGATCAGCCGTTCCGCGAACCGGACCACCCCCGGGTCGACGTCCCGCGAGCCGAACGAGTACCGCTTGACCACCCCGGCGAAGAGGTCGGCCGTCGCCCGCCGCCCCCGCTCGACCAGGTCCACCTGCGAGCCCAGCACCTTCAGCACGCCCGGCAGCACCCGCCGGACGGCGTTGACCCCGACGACCGGCAGCCCGAAGTCGACCTCGGAGAGCTTCCCGCCCGAGGAGCCGACCAGCGCGACCCCGGCCACCCGCTCCCGCACCAGCTCGGGGAACTGCTCGGCCAGCGCCATCACCGTCATGCCGCCCATCGAGTGGCCGACCAGCACCAGCGGCCCCTCGGGCGCGGCCGCGTCGATGACCGCCTTCAGGTCCCGGCCCAGCTGCTCCATGGTGACCGGCACGCCCTCGGCCTGGGCCCGGCCGCGCCCGGACCTCCCGTGGCTGCGCTGGTCCCAGTGGACGGTGCGGACCACCCCGGCGAGGGCGGCCCGCTGGAAGTGCCAGGAGTCCTGGGTGAGGCAGTAGCCGTGGCTGAAGACGACGGTGGCGGGGGCGGGCGCCTTCCGCCCGAAGAGCCGTCTGCGGCGCGCCGTGGCCGCCTGCGGCGCCGCGTCGGGCTCGTCCACCTCGTAGTGGAGCGCCGTCCCGTCCTCGGCGACGGCGGTCCCCGGCGTACCGCGCAGCGTGCCGTACGGGCCCGAGGCGTCCAGGGCCAGCCGCGCGCGCCTGCGCATGCCGCGCCCGACGGTCAGCCGCTCCACGGCGACCCCGGCGGCGGCTCCGGCGGCGACGACCCCTATGGCCGCCCCGGCGAGCCCCGCCCGGCGCCAGCCGCCCGCGGCGGCCTCGGCGGCGGTCTTCGGCGCCGCCAGCGCCTCGGCGGCCGCTGCCGCGATCCGTGCCTCGACCTCGTCCACCTGCCGCTCCCTTCGCCGGTCCGGGCCCACTCCTGCCATCCTGCCCGCGCCGGGGCGCGGGCAGCGATCAATCGCGCGGACCGGCCGCGTCGGCGCCGGGCGCGTCCCCGTCCACGTAGACGCGCGGGACCCGGCCGCCGATCCGGGTGACGATCTCGTAGCCGATGGTGCCGGCCGCCCGTGCCCAGTCCTCGGCGCCCGGCTCGCCCCGGTCGCCCGGGCCGAAGAGCACGGCCTCGGTGCCCTCGGGCGGCATCTCGCCGCCGAGGTCGACCACGAACTGGTCCATCGCGATCCGCCCGGCGACCGTGCGCCACTTGCCGTCGACCAGGACGGGCCCGGCGCCGGAGGCGTGGCGCGGTACGCCGTCGCCGTAGCCGAGCGGGACGAGGCCGAGGGTGGTGGGGCCGGGGGTGACGTAGTGGTGGCCGTAGCTGACGCCGTGGCCGCCGGGGACGTGCTTGACCAGGGCGAGGGGCGCCGCCAGCGTCATCACCGGGCGCAGTCCGTGGTCGGCCGGGGTGCCGAGTTCCGGCGCGGGCGAGAGGCCGTACATGGCGATGCCCGGGCGGACCAGGTCGAAGCGGGCCTCGGGGAGGGTGAGGACGGCGGGCGAGTTGGCCATGTGCCGCACCTCGGGGCGCAGGCCCCCGGCGTACGCCCGGGCACTCATCTCGTCGAAGCGGGCGAGCTGGGCGGCGATGGAGGGGTGGCCGGGCTCGTCGGCGCAGGCGAAGTGGGACCAGAGGCCGGTGACGGTGACCAGCCCCTCGCGTTCGGCGGCCCGCGCCTTGCCGACGAGGTCGGCCCAGTCGGCGGGCTGGCAGCCGTTGCGGCCGAGGCCGGTGTCGGCCTTCAGCTGGATCTTGGCCCTGCGGCCGGTGGCGCGGGCCGCCTCGGTGACCTCGGCCAGCGCCCACGGGGCGCTCACCGACATGTCGAGGTCGGCCTCGATCCCCTCGCGCCAGGGTCCGCCGGGCGTCCAGAGCCAGCACATGACGCGGGCCCGCTCGGGCGTGATCCCGGCGGCCCGCAGCTCCAGCGCCTCGTACGGCGTGGCGACGCCGACCCAGCCGGCCCCGGCCTGGAGCGCGGCCTCGGCGCAGCGCACCATGCCGTGCCCGTAGGCGTCGGCCTTGACCACCGCCATGTAGGCGGCGCCGTCCGTCCGGGCGCGCAGGGCCCGCACATTGGCCCGCAGGGCCCCGAGATCGATCTCGACCCGCGCCCGCATCCGCTACCTCCGGTGGTTCTGGCGGTCTTCGCCCGGGGACGCAGACCGCGACGCTCATCGGGGCAGACGGGGTGGGGGCTGCGCCCCGCTTTCGGGGGCTGGGGCCTGCCTCGCGACGGGCCCCGGCTCGCCCGTAAGCGTAACCGGAGCCTCCGGGAGGGCTGGTCAGGCGCCGGGACACGGCGGATACCAGCCACCGCGCCCGTTTCGGGCAGCCGGCCCAGACCAGTTCCAGCCCAGCTTTTGACTGAACATTGACAATTATTCGCTGGACTCGGAAGGCTGCGCTCTCATCCCGCCACCCGGCAGGGCCCGCCCCACCCAGGAAAGGGAATCCCCCCATGCGTTCCAGACGGTCCGTCAGAGCCACCCTCGTCGCCCTCGCCGCCACGGCCGGCCTGCTCGCCGCCGTGCCCGCCGCCACCGCGGACCCCGAGAGCCCGGCCCCGGCCGCCTCCCCCTCCGCCGGGGTCACCGTGAAGGTGGCCCAGAGCGCCGCCGACCGCCTCGGCACCGCCCGCAAGGCCCTGGTGGACGCCGTCTCCGCGGATGTCCTCGCCCGCTCGCACGACGCGAGCGAGTTGTCGCCGAAGACCGCCGTGGCCCAGCTCGCCGAGGAGGGCCGCAAGGTCGTCGTCGACGTCCGCGAGGCCAAGGGCGACTGGGCGCGCGGCGTCGCCTACGTCGAGGCGTCCCGCGAGCACCACGGCGGGCCCGAGGGCTGGCTCTTCCTCGCCCAGCGCGAGAACGGCACCTGGGTGCCGGGCCTGGAGGGCGACGAGGCGTTCGCCGATCACGTGGCCACCTCCCCGCTGGTCGGCAAGGCCGAGCGCGCGACGATCACCGCCTACGCCGAGCGCGAGGCCGACCCGCAGGCGAAGCCCGGCGAGATCGGCACCCAGGCCAACGCGGGCGGCCTGCTGCTGCCCTGGGCCCCCGACACCGTCATGACGCTCACCGGCGGCCCCCACGCCCACGACAGCGCGACCGGCTACTGGAGCGCCCTCGACTTCGCGGGCGGCAGCGGCGAGGTCCGCCCCTCCCGTGAGGGCACCGCCACCTCGATGTGCGGCGCCGGCGGCGGCTGGACCCGGGTCATCCACCCCGGCGGCTTCTCGACGGACTACTACCACATGCACAACACGGCCTACTTCAACGGAACGGCCATCTCCGCCAGCACCCGCCTCGGCTCCATCGGCGTCGACACCTGCGCCGGCGGCTCGGCGACCGGCCCCCACGTCCACTGGAGCCTGCGCACCTACGACGCCAACCTCAACGGCACGTACACCTGGCTCAACGGCCGCACCATCGGCGGCTGGACCTGGTACAACGGCAACGCCCAGTACTCCGGCTGCGGCACCCGCCAGGGCCTCACGGCCTGCCCCGGCACGGTGATCTACAACCGGCACGCGTGACGCCCGCCTGAAGCGCCCGCCGAGGCCCCGGCACCCGGCTCACCGCCGTGCCGGGGCCTCAGCGCCTTCCGCCTCGGCGCCTTCCGTCAGCCCTCGACGTGGGCGGCCAGGTTGGCGAGGATCATCGTGCTGCCCTCCCGTGCCCGGTCACAGGCGTCGGCGGTCGCGTTGGTCTGGTCGATGGTGACCTCGACCCCGCCCTCGGCCTCCTCGAACGTCACCCCCATGACCTCGTCCGGAGCGCCGGGCACCGCCATCGAGAGGACGAGCCGACGCCCTTCCTCGACCTCCAGGAAGGTCCCGCCGAGCGGGTACCGCCCACCGTCCGGCCCGAGCAGCACGCACTTCCACCCGCCCCCGACCCGCACGTCCAGCTCGGCGCTCCCCTCCTCCGCACCGAACCACTCCTGCCACTCGGCCGCCGTCGTGTACGCCTCCCAGGCACGCGCGGCCGTGGCGTCCATGACCCGCGAGACGCGGTAGGGGAAGCCGGTGGTGGTGGTGTGCGCGCTCATGTCAGTACCTCTCGCATCTGGTCGGCCCAAGTGGCCGTTTCTGTCGCGGTGTTGACCGGCGGGCTTCCCGAGATTCATCGGGTTTTCCCCATGAGCCTGAGTCGCACGACTGGGGAAGGGGCGGCTCGACGCGGACGGCGGCGCCACACCCCCTGCCGGCACCCCGCCTGACCCTCAAGCCCGCAGAGACCTAGTGATCCACGTCACTCAGCCAAACTTTGCACCGATGTCGACAATTTCGCACGCGTATCAAGCGATTGCGGAGCGTGATCACGCGTGTCATTATTACCAAGCCTTTGCGCGATCTATACAAAATCTTCAAAGGGGCGGGAAAATGAAGACGGCAATTCGCAATTCCATCGTTATTGGTGCGGCCATAGCCGCACCCCTCACGGCAGCTACGACAGCCACCGCCGATACCAAGAACACGGCGGCCACAGTCGCTGGGGGAGACGTATCAGTGATGAGCGTGACGAGCTGCCCTCGAGATGGCGACCCCGGGGGTGGTCAGCGATGCACCACCATCGGTAATGGCGTTCTGACCGTACGCGGGTCGAGCACGTACATCACGGTCAACTACTACAGGAAGAGCGGTGGATCGCTCACCGCACGAAACGGTATGGAGCGAAACGGCTCCAACACTTGGGCGAGTTACCGCAACATGAACAACACTCCCTTCCACTACACCAACTCGTTCAGCCTTTCGTCCAGCTGCAAGTCAGTCATCGGGAAGCTGAACACCTCCGCCGGCGACACGTACCCGACGCCGGCGTACCCGCCCTGCTGAGCCCTTCGCCTCGCACATCCCAGGTTTGCCCCGCCCGGCCGGGCGGGGCAAACCTGCATTCCGGAAAGAACATGACCCGTGCTGACAGCAGTATTCCGTGACCAAGAGGGTTTCATCGCCATCGGCACCCTCCTCGTCATCGCCACCGCCGCGGTGGCGTATCGAATGGCTCGCCGACGTACCTCTCGACCAGGCACATATGCTCTGTGGATCACATCAGCAGCGAGCGTTGCCATATTGACCACGTGGACCACTGGCAACGTCTCCGAATCGGCTGTGTGCCTCGTCAACAAGGACGTTCTTGAGCCGTTCCGCGGCGCTCAGGGACTTCTCAACATGGGGATGTTCGTACCGTTCGGTCTTATCGGGACCGTGGCCACCCGAAGGCCCGCGCTGGTTGCCGGGCTGGGGCTGCTGCTGTCGGCAGGGGTGGAGACGGTGCAGGGTTCGGCTTCTGTCGTGGGCCGCCTGTGCGACACCTCCGACCTGGTGGCTAACGCTTCCGGTGTGGCCATGGGCGTAGTACTGGGTCTGGCACTCAATCGCTTCGACAAGGAAACGGGCAAGCAACTGACTGCCCGAACGGCACGCACCCTGACACTGGCCGCCTGCGTGACGGCGATTGCCATCACGGCTACATGGGTGTTCCGCATCACTCCCCACGTCGTGGAATACACCGTCAGCGAAACCCACGCCTCCAGCGAGCAGGAGGCTTCCGTGAAGTCAGCCGTCAGAAAGGAGTTCGGCGGCCATTACAGCGTGACTTCCGTGCAGTTCACGCGAGGAGAAGGCGACTCGGGAACCGTTACCGCGGCACTCGCCGCCGACGGGCGTGACGGGGCAGGTTCCGCAGAACTGGCATGGCCCGACACGGACCAACTGAGTGTCAGCCTCGTGCCCACCAGCGTTGAAGAAGGGTTCACTTTCAAGGTTCCTGACGCACCACAACCGGCGCGAACAGAGGACCAAGCCCGCGAGGTGGCAGAAGCTTATGCCGAAAGGTATGCGCCGTGGGCGACCGAGGGCACTCAGCTCACGGTCGATCCTCTCGATGAGAGCGAGGACGCCGGCTGGCAAGCAAGCTGGCGCAGATGGCAGGGGGATGTCCTCCTGCCTATGCGACTCGACATTCGGATGGAGAGGAACGGCAGTCTCACCAGCGTATTCAGGCGAAACATCGCCGATCCCGACCTGCCACCGATGCGCACAACCATCGGTCGCGCTTGGAAGATATTCGAGGATCATTTCAACGGCAGCGTGCAAGGCGGCGAACGCGCGGAACCAGTGCTGCTGGCTCAGGAGCGCGACGGTAACTGGCGAGTGCACTGGATACTTTCCGTGCAGACCGAACGTGAACACTACGGGGCGATCGTCGACGCAACGACCGGCGAGCTGCACTCACCGGAACAGGTAGCGCTGAGGTCGTGACGCCACCGCCCGACCCGACAGCGGCAGCCCCTTGCGGCGGACGCTCACCGACGGTCGGCGCCGTACTGCACCTCGGGCGAGCGAACGAAAACGGGCCAAGCCGGACCGGAGACCGTGAACCCCGGGACACTCGTGTCCTTGCTGTCACGGACGGGAACCCGGCCATGAGCGAGGGCGTACTCTTTCGCCCACTCCAGGCAGTTCCCGCCGGACGCATTGCTGTACGAGGACTTGGTCCACTCGGGGTCAAACACGGCTGTCCTCCCAGGGGTTCGGCCGCACTCCAGCGCGGAGGACCTACCCCTGAGAGGCCGCGTTCAGCCTTGCGCCTTCAACGAGCCCACGAAGGTGGACCAGGCGGAACCGCTCACGGTGAAGCCGGGGAGGCTCGTGTCCTTACTGTCTCGGACCGGAACGAGGCCGGTGGCTACGGCGTGCCCTCTCGCCCACTCCAGACAGTCTCCGCCGGACCCATTGCTGTAGGTGGACTTGATCCATTCAGGATCGATCATGGAAACGCCTCCAACGCCTTTTTCAAGAACCGGGCCGTCTCCATGGGAGACAGAGAACGGCCCCATAGCCGATCCCAGTGACGCTCAAGGTGCTGCACGCGCTCCGGCGCCTCTACGAGCGTGCCCGTGGAGATGGCTTCCTCGTACGCGTACGTCTGCCCCTTCGGGGTGGTCATGAGGATCAACGTGCCGCCGAGAAGTCCGTGGGCTCCGAGACCTGCTGGAACCATGTGGATCTCGCACGTCGGAGTGTCCACCATGCTGAGCACGAACTCCCATTGGGTTCGCATGACGTCGGGCGTCCCGATCTGCCGGGTCAGCACGGTCTCGTCCACCAATACGGACAACAACGGAGGATCGTCGGAGGAGAGACGGGCCTGCCGTTTCCGACGCAGGATGCCCTGCGTCTCCGACCAGCCTTCGTCACCGGGCCTCCACGCACGAAACAGCTCGCGCGCGTACTCCTCGGTCTGCAACAGACCCGGTATCACGGTGCCGCCGTACGCCTTGATGGCTACAGCGTCACGCTCCAAGTTCGAGCGCAACTTGTATTGATGCGGAACCGACTCCAGGCAAGCCAAATCGTACATGTCGGCGAACATGTCGTTCTTCGTCTCGAAGAACCGGTCGAGAAGCGCCGGCAGCACCGGCTGCGCCAAGTACTCCCCCCGCTCGATGCGCCCGAGACTCGCCTTGCTGATCGGCGTGCGGGTGCGCCCCACGAACTCCTCGATGAACGCGTCCATGCTCAGGCCACGTTGCTGACGAGCCTTGCGCAGTTGCAGCCCGAACAACATGCGGCCCGAATCCGGGGTCAGCTCCTTGGGTGTTTGCCCACCCGGCATATGCCCTCCATGTGCCATGAGCCGACTTCCGAATCGGCACATGTATCCGTCGCCAAGTTATCGAGGAATGGACCAGATTGAGGGGTAGTTGCAGATCCCCTCACCCCCTTGAGGCGCACCTCATGCCCTACATCGCCTGGCACCCCCGTACCCGCCGCCCCCTGGTTGTCCTGAACCGTTCCGGGCCCTGCGCGAAAGTGCGGCTCGTCCACAGCGAGGTCCCCTTCGAGGTGCCCGCCTCGGAGCTCCAGCACTATCCGTGGGCCGCCGATCCGCACGCGCCGCCGGGGTTCCTCGCGGTGCTGCTGGACACCCCGCACGCCGTGCGGGAAGGGGACTGGGTGGTCGTCGTGGGGTGTGCGCGGCGGGTGCGGGCGTTGGCCCCGTACTCGGCCGGGAGCAGGCTGCTGGAGCTGGAGGGGTACGGAAAGTGGGTGCTCGCCGCGCCGCGCGTCGCGTACAGGCGGTCCTCGGCCGGTGGGCCGGGCCTCTGACCGCACTGCTCATCGTCACCTCCACCGTCGTCGCCGTCTTCCTCGCCGTGGAAGGAACCCCGTGAACCCCGTGACCCCCGCGAACCCTATGAACCACCCCCTGAACCCGTCGAGCCCCCTGAGGACCGTGAACACCGTGAACACCGTGAATGCCGTGAATGCCGTAACCGTGCCCGCCCCCGCAAACCCCGCCCTCTTCGGTCACCTGGAGTGGAAGGCCGAGCAGATTCTCGGGCAGCTCCGCGACGGGTACTCGCTCGAACGCCTCAGCGCGGTCTACGAGGTCCCGGAACCGCATCTGCGGGAGCGCGTGCCCGAGTGGCGCCGGAAGTACCCGGCGCAGGCGCAGGCGTAGGAGTGGGGGCGGGGGCGGGGGTCCGCCCCGGTCAGCCGTTCCGGACCGTGACGGCCCCGTTGCTGGTGCGGATGTCGAGCGTGAACTCGCCCTTCGGGTCGTCGGGGACGTCGATGGCGCGGCTGCCGTTGGAGGTGGAGGCGGAGACTTGGTAGGCGGCCTCCGGGACGGTGAGGGTGACGGCGCCGTTGGAGGTCTCGGCGCGTATGTCGGCGGGGGTGTCGGAGGCGAGGTCGATCTTGCCGTTGGAGGTGCGGGCCTGGATGCGGTCGGCCTGGATGCCGGTGCCCTCGATGCGGCCGTTGCTGCTCCGTACCTTGACCGTGCCGGTGACCCCGTCCATCTCCACGCGGCCGTTGCCCGTGGACACCTCGACCGCCCCGACCCGCGCGAGCCGGATCGTGCCGCTGGAGAGCCCGCCGGTGACCGGCACCCCGGCCGGCACGTCGACGGTGTAACTGACGGAGCAGCGGTTGCCGCAGTCGCCGAGGACCAGGACGCCGTCCTCGATCCGGTGGGTGGCGCCCGAGGGCCGCTCGCCCTTGTAGTCGAGTTCACGGTGCAGCTTGTACGGGGCGGAGGCGCCGTCCTCGACGCCGTTGACCTTGACGCTGCCCGAGTCGTTCTCCAGGCGTACCGCGGTGATTCCGTCCGCGCCGGTGAGCGTGTGCTCGTCCTCGTACCGTTCGCCCTGGCCGAGGCCGCAGGAGGTGAGCGCGCCGGCGGCGACGACGGACACCGTGAGCGCGCCGAGAGCGCGGAAGAGCTGACGCATGGAAGTACCCCGTTCCGAGATCCGCCGGGCCCTGGCCGGCCCGGCTCAGTCGACGCTATGGCACCGGCTACCGGGGCCACCATGGGGTAAACCCCCGGGCCCGATGGGCCATTTGCCCCCACCCCGAAGCGGTGGTCCCCGGAATCCCGCGCTCCGGCCACTACCCTCGGCCCGAGCGACGAGAGGCGGGACGAGGATGCGGCCAGAGACGACCGACAAGGACCGGTTCCTGATCTCCCTGGGCCTGATCGCGGTGAGTCTGCTGTGGCTCACCGTCGCCCGGAACGCCTGGCTGGCCGGGCTCTGCTGGACCGGGGCCCTGCTGGGCGCGGCCGCCGCCGTCCGCTTCGGGTGGCTGCTCCGGCGGGCGCGGAGCGAGGAGAGCTGGCCGAGCGAGGAGACCTGACCGGAACGGACAGTCCCCGGGACCCGGCGACACGGCGGCACAGCGGCACAGCGGCACAGCGGCACAGCGGCACGGCGGCGGACCGAAGGCGGGATCTCCGTACGCCATCCGCAGGAGGCGGGGGCGCGTCCGGGCGGCCCGGGCCCGGCGGCGGCCGCAGGATCGGCCGCATGATGAAGCACCTGACGGCCGCCGCGCTCGCGGCCTGCCTCCTGTCCCTGGCCCCGGCCGCGTCGGCGGCCGTACCCGCGCCCCCGCCGCACGCCAACGCCGTGGCGGCGTCCGCCCCGCTGAAGGCGGCGGACCGGCACACGGCCGAGGAGATCCGCGGCTTCCTCCGCTGGTTCTACGACGGCACCGGCCCCTCCCCGTACCAGCGCGAGCACTGGACCTCCGACTACCTGAAGGCCAAGCAGGCCGAGACCCCCGACCACGACGTGATCCTCTGCGCCCAGAACGAGCCGGTCGCCATCGAGGTCGGCCCGGTCACGGTCGCCCAGTCCGCCGGGTTCGGCTGGGCCACGGTGACGACCTCCTGGGCGGGCGGCGCCCGCCAGACGCTCACCGCGTACGTGGCCCTCGACTCCGACCCGATCGAGCTGCACGACGTGGTCTGCGGCTGACCTGCGGTCAGAAGGCCGGCGGGAGGCCGGGCGGGGTGAACACGAGGCAGGGCTCCCCGCCCGCCTTCAGCCCCGCTTGACGTCCCGCCAGGCCGCCGGGAGCGCGCCGGCCACGTCCTGCGCGTCGACCGGGGCGCCGTCGGCCGCGTGGCGGGCGGCGAGGCCGTGCAGGTACGCCCCGGCCGAGGCGGCGTCACGGGCGGAGAGGCCGGCGGCCAGCAGGGAGCCGACGACGCCGGAGAGCACGTCGCCGGAACCGGCGGTGGCCAGCCACGGCGTGCCGGTGGCGTTGACGCGGACCGGCATCGACTCGTCGGGCGCGGCCACCAGCGTGGTCGAGCCCTTCAGCAGCACCGTCGCCCCGTACTCCAGCGCCAGCCGCCGCACCGAGGCCAGCCGGGCCGCCTCCACGTGTTCCCGCTCGACGCCGAGCAGCCGGGCCGCCTCACCCGCGTGCGGGGTGAGCAGGGTCGGCGCGGTACGGGCCCGCAGCCGCTCCCGGTCGAGGAAGCGCAGGCCGTCGGCGTCGACGAGTACGGGCACGTCCTGCGCCAGCACGTCGGCGACGCGCCGCCCGGCCTCCTCGTCCTCCCCCAGCCCCGGCCCGACCACCCACGCCTGCACCCGCCCCGCCTCGGACGGCAGCCCGGCGCTGACCAGCGTCTCGGGATGCCGCGCGACCACCGCCTGGTCCCCGGGACCCGCGTACCGCACGGCCCCCGCCCCGGTCCGCAGCGCCCCGTGCACGCACAGCACGGCGGCCCCCGGATAACGCGCCGACCCGGCGCAGATCCCCACCACACCCCGCCGGTACTTGTCGCTCTCCGGCGCCGGACGCGGTAGCAGCGCGGCCACGTCGGCGTGCTGCAAGGCCTCGGCCGCCGCCGGTCCCGGCAGGTCGAGGCCGATGTCGATGAGGCGGACCGTGCCCGCGTGCTCCCGGGCCGGGTCGACCAGCAGCCCCGGCTTGTGCGTACCGAAGGTGACGGTGAGGTCGGCGGTGACGGCGGGCCCGTGCACCTCGCCGGTGTCGGCGTCGACCCCGCTCGGCAGGTCGACGGCCACGACGGGCACCTTGTCGGCCTCGGCGGCGTGCGCCAGCCGTGCCGCGCCGGTCCGCAGCCCGCCGTGCCCGCCGAGTCCGGTGATCCCGTCCACCACCAGGTCGGCGCGGGTCAGCATCCGCTCGACGTGGTGCCAGTGGGCGGCGTAGGCGGGATCGGTCGCCGTCTCCTCCGCCGTCTCGATGATCTCGCCCCCGGCGGCCGCCAGCGCGGCCAGCCCGCCCGCGTGCGCCTTGGCCGGGGCGAGCAGCAGGGCGGTCACCCCGGCCCCGCGCCGTACCAGGCGCGCGCCGGCGTACAGGGCGTCGCCGCCGTTGCCCCCGGCGCCGATCAGCAGGACGACCCGCGCCCCGTACACCCCGGGACCGCGCCCGGGACGTACGGCGGGTACGGGTCCGCGCCCCGCCAGCAGGGCGGCGCAGGCGGCGGCCAGCCCGGCGGCGGCGCGCTGCATGAGCGCCCCCTCGGGCAACCGCGCCATCAACTCACTCTCGGCAGCACGGACGGCTTGCACGCTGTGGGCATGTCGCATGGCCTCAACCTTCCGCGATCACCACGGCGGACGCCACTCCCGCGTCGTGACTGAGCGACACATGCCACCCGGTCACCCCCAGCTCCGCCGCCCGCGCCGCCACCGTCCCGCGCACCCGCAACCGGGGCCGCCCGGTGTCCTCGGCGTACACCTCGCAGTCCGTCCAGAGCAGCCCGGCCGGCGCCCCGAGCGCCTTGGCCACGGCTTCCTTGGCCGCGAAACGGGCGGCGAGGGAGGCGGGGCCACGCCGGTCGCCACTGGGGGTGACCAGCTCGGCGGCGACGAAGAGCCGGTCGTGGAGGGCGGGGGTGCGCTGAAGCGAGGCGGCGAAACGCTCGATCTCGGCCACGTCGATGCCTACGCCGATGATCATGGGGCTACCTCACGGAGGTCCGGGGCAACCGCTGCACGCCTGCCGCTCATCCTTCTGCCGACCGCTCCATGCTAGGCCGGGCTGGAGAGCTCCCGATCACGGGCGGTGGACCGCGCCCCGTCTCAGCCTGGCCTCACCCCCGCGCCAGCAGCTCCAGCGAGTCGATCACCCGGTTCGAGAAGCCCCACTCGTTGTCGTACCAGGCGACGACCTTCACGTGGCGCCCGTCCACCCGGGTCAGCGCCGAGTCGAAGATGGACGAGGCCGGGTTGCCGGTGATGTCGGAGGAGACCAGGGGGTCCTCCGAGTACTCCAGGACGCCGGCCAGGGGGCCGTCCGCCGCCTTGCGGTAGGCGGCGAGCACGTCGTCGCGGGTGACGTCGCGGGCGACGGTCGTGTTCAGCTCGACAATCGAGCCGACCGGGACCGGGACGCGGATCGAGTCGCCCGACAGCTTGCCGTCGAGAGCCGGCAGCACCAGGCCGATGGCCTTGGCCGCGCCGGTCGTGGTGGGGACGATGTTGACGCCGGCGGCGCGGGCGCGGCGGGGGTCGCGGTGCGGGCCGTCCTGGAGGTTCTGCTCCTGGGTGTAGGCGTGCACCGTGGTCATGAACCCGTGCTCGATCCCGGCGAGTTCGTCGAGTACGGCGGCGAGCGGGGCCAGCGCGTTGGTGGTGCAGGAGGCGTTGGAGACGACGGTGTGCGCGGCCGGGTCGTACGCCTCGGTGTTGACGCCGTAGGCCAGGGTGACGTCGGCACCGTCGGAGGGGGCGCTGACCAGGACCTTGCGCGCGCCCGCGTCGAGGTGGGCGCGGGCGGCCTTGGCCGAGGTGAAGCGGCCGGTGGCCTCCAGGACGAGGTCGACATCCAGGTCGGCCCAGGGCAGCTGCGCCGGGTCGCGTTCGGCCAGCACCTTGATGCGGTGGCCGTCGACCACGAGGGTGTCGCCGTCGGCGGTGACCGGGCGGCCGAGGCGGCCGGAGGTCGAGTCGAAGGCGAGCAGCCGGGCGAGGGCGGTGGGCTCGGTGAGGTCGTTGACGGCGACGACCTCCAGGGTGGTGTCGCGCTCCAGCAGTGCGCGCAGCACGTTGCGGCCGATGCGGCCGAAGCCGTTGATGGCGATGCGAGTGGTCATGAGGGTGCTCTCCCTTGTGCTTCTGTCCCGTCCCACCAGCGTCGTTCTCCGGTCGCGCCGCCGACAGTGGCGGGATCGCCATGGTTCGCGAGGATCTCGCCAACAGGCGGCGGGACGCGTCACTCGCCCCGCGTGAAGGTCCGCCGGTACTCGCTCGGGGTGGTGCCGAGGATGCGCTGGAAGTGGAGGCGCAGGTTGGCGCCGGTGCCGAGGCCCACGTCGGCGGCGATCTGCTCGACGCTGCGCTCGGAGCGTTCGAGGAGTTCCCGGGCGAGGTCGAGCCGGGCCCGCATCACCCACTGCATCGGCGTGTAGCCGGTCTCCTCGACGAAGCGCCGGGAGAACGTACGCGCCGAGACCCCGGCCTGACGCGCCAGCAGGTCGAGGGTGAGGGGCTCGCCGAGCCGGTACAGCGCCCACTCCCGCGTCTCCGCGAACCGCTCCCCCAGCGGCTCGGGCACGCTCCGCGGCACGTACTGCGCCTGCCCGCCGCTGCGGTACGGCGCCGCCACCAGCCGGCGGGCCGCGTGGTTGGAGGCGGCCACGCCGAGGTCCCCGCGCAGGATGTGCAGGCACAGGTCGATCCCGGAGGCGGCCCCGGCCGAGGTCAGCACCGTCCCCTCGTCCACGAAGAGCACGTTCTCGTCGACCTGGACCAGCGGGTACCGGGCCGCGAGCGCCCGCGTGTAGTGCCAGTGCGTCGTCGCCCGCCGCCCGTCGAGCAGCCCCGTCGCGGCGAGCGCGAAGGCCCCCGTCGAGATGGCGGCGAGCCGCGCCCCGCGCACGTGCGCCCCGACCAGTGCCGCCACGACGGCCGGCGGCGGGTCCTCCCGGTCCGGACGCCGGTACCCGGGCACGAAGACGATGTCGGCCCAGCCGAGCGCGGAGAGCCCGTGCTCCACGTGGTACGCCAGCCCGTCACCCCCGGCCACCAGCCCCGGCGCCGCCCCGCACACCCGCACCTCGTACGGCATGCTCGCCCGCGTCGTGAACACCTGCGCCGGAATCCCGACATCGAGCGGCTTGGCCCCTTCGAGCACGAGGACGGCTACGCGGTGGAGGGGGGAAGGCGGCACGGGACGAGGGTACGTGGGGCCGCGAAGCGTCAGGCGGTGCGGCGGACGGCGAGGAGGGTGGCGTCGTCCGCCAGGTGGCCCGCGGTGTGGTCGGCCAGGTCTCCGACGAGCCGGTCGAGCAGCGCGTCGGGCGCCGTGGTCCGCCGTCCGGCGTCCGAGGCCACAAGGTCGCGGGCCCAGGCGGCGAGGGGGAAGAACGCGCCCTGGCGGTCGCGGGCCTCGGTGACGCCGTCGGTGACCAGCAGGACCGTCTCCCCCGGCGCCAGGGGGACGCGGCTGATCCTGGCCGGGCCGCTGCCGGTGAGTTCGGCCAGGCCGAGCGGGGGGTTCTGGCCCTCGGGGAGGTGCCGTACTCCGCCGGGGCCGAGGACGAGCGGCCCCTCGTGGCCGAAGTTGACGACCTCGGCGTGGCGGCCGTCACCGAGGAAGCCGATGACGACGGCGGTGACGAAGCGCGGCTCGTGGCCCGGGTCGACGGCGGCCAGGAGCGCGTTGTGGCGGCGCAGGCCGTCCTCGACGCGGGCGGCGACCACGGCCATGTCCCGCTCGTGGTAGCCGGCCTCGCGGAAGGCACCCACGACGGCCCCGGCCGTCGACAGGGAGGCCACCCCTTTCCCCTGGACGTCGCCGAGAACGATCCGCGCCCCGTGCGGGGTGGTCAGCACGTCGTAGAAGTCGCCGCCCATCCGGGCCTCGGTGTCGGCGGGCAGGTACGAGGTGGCCGACTCCACCCCTCCCCAGCCACGCGGGATGGGCCGCACCACCACCTCCCGGGCGGCGAGCACCGCGGTCTGGAGCCGGACGACATAGTCCCGGGTACGGGAGCGCAGCACGGCCACCAGGACCGCGACCGTGACCACGCACAGGTCCAGCAGGAAGCTCTCCACCCGGAGGTTCGGCCCCGGCGCCACCACCGTGAACAGCCGGTTCAGCAGCAGGGCGAGCACGCCGAAGAGGGCTGTCACCCGGGGCGAGCACAGGGCCGCCGCCAGCAGGGGCACCATCAGCAGCCAGTTCTCGACATCTGCCGAGCGCCGCACCCAGAACCCCACCACCCCCACCACCACGAAGAACACGGCGGGCACCACCCAGCCCCACCGCTCCGCCCGCAACAGCCACGGCCCCCGCACCCCGCCCGAGAACCGCCGCACCGCCCCGGCCGCCCGCACCTCGGCGGCGGAAGATCCCTCACCCATGCCCCGCAGTGTGACCGTCCGGTACTCCCGCTTCCCGCAGCCACGCCACAACTCGGTGGTAGGGGCCTCCGGCCGCAGACTCAGCCCGGTACGCCCGGTCAGGCAGCGGCCACCCCGGCCGCCCCGGCCCTCACTCCACCGTGACCGACTTCGCCAGGTTCCTCGGCTGGTCCACGTCGTTCCCCCGGGCCGTCGCCAGCTCGCAGGCGAACACCTGCAACGGCACCGCCGCCACCAGGGGCTGGATCAGCGGCGGCACGGCCGGGAGGCGGATCAGGTGGTCGGCGTAGGGGGCCACGGCCTCGTCGCCCTTCTCCGCGAGCACGATCGTGCGGGCGCCGCGAGCGCGGATCTCCTGGATGTTGGAGACGATCTTGCCGTGGAGGAGGGCGGAGGTGGCCGGTGACGGGACGACGACGATGACCGGGAGATCGGGTTCGATGAGGGCGATCGGGCCGTGCTTCAGCTCCCCGGCGGCGAAACCCTCGGCGTGGAAGTAGGCCAGCTCCTTGAGCTTGAGGGCGCCTTCGAGGGCGACCGGGTAGCCGGAGTGGCGGCCGAGGAAGAGCACCGTCTCCTTGTGGGCGAGGCCGCGGGCCAGTTCGCGTACCGGCTCCATGGTGGCGAGGACGGCGGCGACGTCCTCGGGGGCGCGGCCCAGCGCCCGGGCGGCCTCGCGGAGTTCGTCGGAGGGGCCGCGCCGTACCTCGCCCAGGTGGAGGGCGAGGAGGAGGCAGACGACGAGCTGGGTGAGGAACGCCTTGGTGGAGGCGACGGCGACCTCGGGGCCGGCGTGGGTGTAGAGGACGGCGTCGGACTCGCGCGGGATCGTCGAGCCGTTGGTGTTGCAGACGGCGAGGACGGTCGCGCCCTGTTCGCGGGCGTGGCGCAGGGCCATCAGGGTGTCGGCGGTCTCCCCGGACTGGGAGACGGCGACCACCAGGGTGCGCGGGCCGACGATGGGGTCCCGGTAGCGGAACTCACTGGCCAGCTCGACCTCGCAGGGCAGCTGGGCCCAGCGTTCGACGGCGAGGCGGGCGACGAGGCCGGCGTGGTGGGCGGTGCCGCAGGCGATGACGACGACCTTCTCGGCCTCGCGCAGGACGGCCGGGTCCAGGCCCAGTTCCGCGCCGAGGCTGAGGGTGCCGAGGGCCGGGTCGAGGCGGCCGAGGAGGGTGTCGGCGACGGCCTTGGGCTGCTCGGCGATCTCCTTGAGCATGAAGGAGTCGTAGCCGTCCTTCTCGGCGGCGGAGGCGTCCCAGTCGACGCGGTAGGTGCGGGCGTCCGCCGGTGACCCGTCGAAGCCGGTGACGACGGCACGGTCCGGGTGGACCTCGACCACCTGGTCCTGGCCCAGTTCCATGGCGGTGCGGGTGTGGTCGATGAAGGCGGAGACGTCGGAGGCGAGGAAGGCCTCGCCCTCGCCGCAGCCGACGACCAGCGGCGAGTTGCGGCGCGCCCCCACGATCACGTCCGGCACGTCCGCGTGCAGCGCGACCAGCGTGAACGCGCCCTCCAGCCGGCGGCAGACGGCCCGCAGCGCCCCCGCGAGGCGGGGCCCGCCCTCCCGGCCCGTGCCCTCCAGCGCCGCGTACTCCTCGGCGAGCAGGTGGGCGGCGACCTCGCTGTCGGTCTGCGAGCGGACCTCGGCGCCCCGGGCGGCCAGCTCCTCGCGGAGGGCGGCGAAGTTCTCGATGATGCCGTTGTGGACGACGGCGCAGCGGCCGCTCGCGTCGAGGTGCGGGTGGGCGTTGGTGTCGGTGGGGCCGCCGTGGGTGGCCCAGCGGGTGTGGCCGATGCCGGTGGCGCCGCCGTGCCCGTCACCGGTGGCGTCACAGCCGGGCAGCGGGTCGTCGACCAGGGCCTTCTCCAGCTGCGAGAGCTTGCCGGCCTTCTTGACGCAGGCGACCTGGTCCCCGGCGAGGACGGCGACGCCCGCCGAGTCGTACCCCCGGTACTCCAGCCGCCGCAGCCCGGCGAGTACGACGTCGAGCGCCGACTGCGCCCCGACATAGCCCACGATCCCGCACATTCGCGCACCCTTTCGCCCACGCCGCAGGCCGCCCGTACGGCGACCGGTTCGCATGTTCGCAGAGTGAGCGCTCTTGTACGATGAGCGACCGTTTTCGCGCGCGGCGCGCTCGCCGCCCCTCGCCGGAGCAACTCCCTTGCAGGTCGGACACGTTCGAGCGGGCGGAGCTCGCCGGCGGGCAGTTCCACGCCGACCGGATCGCCCGGACGGAGGGTGCCGCCGGTGCGGACGACGCGCACGATCCCGGCCCTGCGGACGAACGCACCGCACCCCTTCCCGCCCCGCTCACCCCACCCGGTCGAGCGCGTCCTCCACCAGGTCGAGGTACTCGGCCTCCTCCGCGTACGGCTTGCTGCCGTCGTGGTAGAGCACCACCGCGTCCTCCAGGTACTCCCCGAAGTCCTCGTCGGGCAGCTCCCGCGCCAGCTCCGCGACCACCGCCGAGCGGGCGAGCAGCGCCCGGTCCCGGCGCGCCTGCGCCCCGCCCCGCCACCGGCGCCAGGCCGCCAGCGGCCCCCGCCGCACGGCCGGAGCCGCCCCGGCGCTCCCCACGGCGAACCAGACCACACCGCCCGCCCCGTACGCCCCGCCGACGGCTCCCGTGCTCATCGCGTGCCCCATTCCGTCCCCCTTCGGTCGTCCCGTCCGTTCGGCCACGTGACCGAACCCACCCCCCACGGCGTTCACACAGCCGCAACAATGAGGGGGTGATCACTCCCGAGTCCCGGAGCGCCCACCGCAAGCCGGAGGCGACTCCCTACGTGGACCTCACCCGCGAGCAGTGGAGCGCTCTTCGTGAGAAGACTCCGCTGCCTCTGACCGCCGAAGAAGTCGAAAAGTTGCGCGGCCTCGGGGACGTGATCGACCTCGACGAGGTCCGGGACATCTACCTGCCGCTCTCACGCCTGCTCAACCTCTACGTGGGCGCCACCGACGGCCTGCGCTCGGCGCTCAACACCTTCCTCGGCGAGAAGGGCGAGCAGTCCGGCACCCCGTTCGTGATCGGCGTCGCGGGCAGCGTCGCCGTCGGGAAGTCCACGGTGGCCCGTCTGCTCCAGGCGCTCCTCGCCCGCTGGCCCGAACACCCCCGGGTGGAGCTGGTCACCACCGACGGCTTCCTGCTCCCCATGGCCGAGCTGCGCGCCCGCGGCCTCACCGCCCGCAAAGGCTTCCCGGAGTCGTACGACCGGCGGGCGCTGACCCGCTTCGTCGCCGACATCAAGGCCGGCAAGGACCAGGTGACCGCGCCGGTCTACTCGCACCTGGTCTACGACATCGTCCCGGACCGCCGCCTGACCGTGAACCGGCCCGACATCCTCATCGTCGAGGGGCTCAACGTCCTCCAGCCCGCCCTGCCCGGCAAGGACGGCCGCACCCGGGTCGGCCTCGCCGACCACTTCGACTTCAGCGTCTACGTCGACGCGCGCCCCGAGGACATCGAGCGCTGGTACCTCAACCGCTTCCGCAAGCTGCGCGCCACCGCCTTCCAGGACCCGTCCTCGTACTTCCGCCGCTACACCCAGGTCAGCGAGGAGGAAGCGCTCGACTACGCGCGCACCACCTGGCGCACCATCAACCTGCCCAACCTGGTGGAGAACGTCGCCCCCACCCGGGGCCGCGCCAACCTGGTCATAAGGAAGGGCCCGGACCACAAGGTCCGCAAGCTGAGCCTGCGGAAGCTGTAGGCCCCCCGCACGCGGAACGTCCCGTCACCGGGACCCGGTGACGGGACGTCCGACAAGCGGGGCGCAGCCCCGACCGCCTTATCCGAGCGCCGACTTCACCACATCCGCCAGCCGCCCCGCGATGGCCCCGGCCTGCTCGATGTCGGCGGCCTCGACCATGACCCGCACCAGCGGCTCGGTCCCCGAGGGGCGCAGCAGCACCCGGCCGGTCGCGCCCAGCTCCTGCTCGGCCCGGGCCACCGCCGAGGCCAGCTCGGCCGAGGTGGTCACCCGGCTGCGGTCCACGTCGGGCACGTTGACCAGGACCTGCGGCAGCCGCTCCATGACTCCGGCCAGCTCGGCCAGCGGACGGCCGGTCTCGGCGACCCGGGCCGCCAGCATCAGGCCGGTCAGGGTGCCGTCGCCGGTGGTGGCGTGGTCGAGGATGATGACGTGGCCGGACTGCTCGCCGCCCAGCGCGTAGCCGTGCTCCTTCATCTCCTCCAGGACGTACCGGTCGCCGACCGCCGTCTGGACCAGGGAGATGCCCTCGCGCTCCAGCGCCAGCTTGAAGCCGAGGTTGGACATGACGGTGGCCACCACGGTCTGCGAGCGCAGCCCGCCGTGCTCGCGCATCGACAGGGCCAGCACCGCGAGGATCTGGTCGCCGTCGATCTCCCGGCCCTCGGCGTCGACCGCCAGGCACCGGTCGGCGTCGCCGTCGTGGGCGATGCCCAGGTGGGCGCCGTGCTCGACCACGGCGGCGCGCAGCAGCTCCATGTGGGTGGAGCCGCAGCCGTCGTTGATGTTGAGGCCGTCGGGGTCGGCACCGATGGTGACGACCTCGGCCCCGGCCCGGGCGAACGCCTCGGGCGAGACGCGGGCGGCCGCGCCGTGCGCCTCGTCCAGCACGATCTTCAGGCCGTCGAGGCGGTTGGGCAGCACCCCGATGAGGTGCGCGACGTACTGGTCGAACCCCTCGTCGTAGTCGCGGACCCGGCCGACGCCCGCGCCGGTGGGCCGCTCCCAGGCGGCGCCGGTACGGTGCTCCTCGTACAGCGCCTCGATCCGGTCCTCCAGCTCGTCGGCGAGCTTGTGCCCGCCGCGGGCGAAGAACTTGATGCCGTTGTCGGGCATCGCGTTGTGGCTGGCGGAGAGCATCACACCGAGGTCCGCGCCGAGCGCACCCGTGAGGTACGCCACCGCGGGCGTCGGCAGCACGCCGACCCGCAGCACGTCCACCCCGGCACTGGCCAGGCCCGCGACGACCGCGGCCTCCAGGAACTCACCGGACGCCCGGGGGTCCCGCCCCACCACGGCCACCTGCCGGTGACCGGTGCTCGCCGTGCCCGCCTCGGCGAGCACGTGCGCCGCCGCGACCGACAGGCCGAGCGCCAGCTCCGCCGTCAGATCCGCGTTGGCGACGCCGCGTACCCCGTCCGTGCCGAAGAGTCGTCCCACTGGTGTGTCCTCCGAACCTCAGGGCCCGCCGGCCGCGCGCACGTACGACGGACGCGCGGATGCGCGAACGCGACGCGGGCATGCCGGGGCCCGTGCTCATGCTTCATACCGTTGTACGGCATACGGCTGCACGACCGGTGATCGCACGGCGCGTACAGCCCCGTATGCCCGAGATTCCCGGTCCGCACCCTCGCGGGGGCACACAGACCGGGAACAGATAGACGTACGCCCCGGCGGCACAGCACGTGCCGCCGGGGCGAGGCGTCGCGAGAGCAGCGAGCGATTTAGCGCTTGCTGTACTGCGGGGCCTTGCGGGCCTTCTTGAGACCGGCCTTCTTGCGCTCGACCGCGCGGTCGTCACGCGTGAGGAAGCCGGCCTTCTTGAGGGCGCCGCGGTTGTTGTCCACGTCGGCCTCGTTCAGCGCGCGGGCCACGCCGAGGCGCAGGGCACCGGCCTGACCGGAGACGCCGCCACCCGAGATGCGGGCGATGACGTCGTAACGGCCTTCGAGCTCGAGCACCTTGAAGGGCTCGTTGACTTCCTGCTGGTGCACCTTGTTGGGGAAGTAGTCCTCGAGGGTGCGGCCGTTGATCTTCCACTTGCCGGTGCCCGGAACGATCCGGACGCGGGCGATGGCGTTCTTGCGGCGGCCCAGGCCGGCGGCCGGCTGGGGCTCACCGAAGCCGGACGCGAGGGACTCCGAGGTGTAGTCGCCCTCGGGGGTCTCGGACTCGGTGGTGTACTGCTCGATGTCGTCGAGGGGGAGCTCGGCGGTGGTCTCGGCCACGATTCTCCTCAGATTCGTTTCAGTCTTAGGGGTGTGGCCGGAACTACTGCGCGACCTGGGTGATCTCGAACGGCACCGGCTGCTGGGCAGCGTGCGGGTGCTGCTCGCCCGCGTAGACCTTCAGCTTCGAGAGCATCTGACGGCCCAGGGTGTTCTTCGGGAGCATGCCCTTGACGGCCTTCTCGACGGCCTTCTCGGGGTTCTTGTCCATCAGCTCGTCGTAGCGCACCGAGCGCAGACCGCCCGGGTAACCGGAGTGGCGGTACGCCATCTTCTGGGTGCGCTTGTTGCCCGAGAGGTGGATCTTGTCGGCGTTGATGATGACGACGAAGTCACCGGTGTCGACGTGGGGGGCGTAGATCGGCTTGTGCTTGCCCCGCAGGAGGGTGGCGGCAGTGGTCGCCAGACGGCCCAGGACAACGTCCCGGGCATCGATGACGTGCCACTGGCGGGTGACATCGCCGGGCTTGGGGCTGTACGTACGCACGGTTCGTAGCCTTCGCTTCTTCAGTGAGTGGGTCCTGACATGGCCACCACGGACGATCACGACAGCCCTGGCCGCACATCGGTGACGCATCCGAGTGCTTGCCGCTGGTCATCGGCCCGGTGGGACCGGTGTAAGGGCCCCTCACGTGAGAATGAGCAAGCCAATACACATAACGAACACGCACGATACCCGCGTTTCCCCGAACGGGTCAAAACGCGAGTGCGCGCGGGGCGGACCCGAAGATCCGGACCGCGAGCCGAGGCGTATCCGCCCCTCCACCATAACCAACCCCGGTCGTAGGATGCGGGCCATGAGCTATGGGCAGGGGGGCCCTCCGTGGGGCCAGGGGGACAGGGGCCCGCAGGGGCAGCAGCCGTACGGGCAGCAGCAGCCGGCCACGCCGGACTGGGAGGCGCTCGCCTCGGCCTCCGAGGCGCGGGGACGTAAGCGCCGCTGGACGCTGATCGGGGGCGGCGCGGTCGCCACGGTCGCGGTCGCCGCGCTGGTCGCGACCCTGGTGGTGCGCGCCAACAGCGACGACCCGAAGGCGGCCGACCCGATCGGCGGGGTCTCCAGCTCCTCGACGCTGCCCGAGGACACCACGGCCCCGGCGCCGTCCTTCTCCGAGGTGGCCCCGCCGCCCCCGCCGGACCCGAAGGACTTCGTCTCCAGCGCCGAGAAGGACAAGGCCCCGCTGACGGCGCTCTCGCTCTACCCGGGCAAGAAGCTCACCGTCGGCGACCGCGTGTACGCCAAGGGCGCCCTGCACCGCACCACCAAGTGCGCGAGCGGCACCCAGGGCGCGCTGGGCCAGGTCCTCACCAAGAACGGCTGCGAGCAGCTGATCCGCGCCACCTACCGGCGCGACGGCGTCGCGGTCACCGTGGGCGTCGCCACCTTCAAGACGGCCGACGTGGCCGCCAAGGTGAAGGAGGAGACCAGCGGCAACGTCGCCTCGCTGGCCGGCGAGGGCGTCCCCACCTTCTGCCGCACCACGGTCTGCCGCTCCACCGCCAACGCCTACGGCCGCTACGTCTACTTCACCGTCGGCGGCTTCACCAACGGCGACGACGTCACCAAGCAGGACCGGGCCGTCTTCACCACCGGCGACGACGTGGCCGAATTCACCCTGCGCCAGATCCACCGGCGCGGCGTCGCCCAGGCGTCCCAGGCGGCCGCCGCGCAGTGAGCCCGGCCGCTCAGCCGCAGCAGGCGGTGCCGGGCAGGGTCCGCTTGTTGCGGGCCTCCCGGTTGCGGGCCGCCAGCAGCTCGTCGGCCGGGTAGCCGACCTCCTCCAGGGTCAGCCCGTGCGGGCGCACCACGTGCACCGCGGAGTCGCGCACCCCGGCCGCCAGCACCTTCCCGGGCCATTCCACGGGCCGGTGGCCGTCACCGACGAAGAGCAGCGCGCCGACCAGCGAGCGCACCATGTTGTGGCAGAACGCGTCGGCCCGCACGGTCGCCGTGACGATCCCGTCCGCGTCCCGCTCCCAGCTCAGCTCCTGGAGGGTGCGGATGGTCGTCGCCCCCTCACGCCGCTTGCAGTACGCCGCGAAGTCGTGCTCGCCGAGCAGCGCCACGGAGGCCGCGTTCATCGCCTCCACGTCGAGCGTCCAGTCGTGCCACAGCACGTGCCCGCGCAGCAGCGGGTCGACCCCGCCGGGGTGGTCGGTGACCCGGTACGCGTACCGCCGCCAGACCGCCGAGAACCGCGCGTCGAACCCGGCCGGCGCCTCCGCGACCCGCCAGATCCGCACATCGTGCGGCAGCCGCCCCGCGAGCCGCCGCAGCAGCTTCTCCCGGTGCTCCTCCCAGACCTCCCCCGGCAGGTCCACGTGGGCCACCTGCCCGCGCGCATGCACCCCCGAGTCGGTCCGCCCGGCCACCGTCAGCTCGTACGTCCGCTCCCCCGCCCGCGTCACGGTCCGCAAGGCGTCCTCGATCTCGCCCTGCACGGTCCGCCGGCCCGCGGCCTGCTTGGCCCAGCCGGAGAAGTCCCGCCCGTCGTAACTGAGGTCCAGCCGCACCCGCACGTGCCCGTCCTCGGGCCCGTCCCGCCGCTCCGTGTACTCCACCTGCTCGCTCACCCGCGCATCCTCGTCTCCACCGTCCCGGTACGGCGGCGGGCCCGCACCCCCGAGGGGATACGGGCCCGCACACACGCGTACGACCGGCTCAGGCGTCCTTCGCCTCGTCGTCCTTGGCCTCGGCAGCGGCCTCGGGCGCCTCGGTGGCGGCCTGGTCCTTGCTCGCGGCGTCTTCCTTGACCGCGCGCTTGGTCGCGGCCTCGGCCTCGCCAGTGGCCTCCTGGGCCACGGTCAGGGCCTCCACCAGCTCGATGACGGCCATGGGCGCGTTGTCGCCACGGCGGTTACCGACCTTGGTGATCCGGGTGTAGCCACCCGGGCGGTTCTCGTAACGGGGGCCGATCTCGGTGAAGAGCGTGTGGACGACGCTCTTGTCCGTGATGACCTGGAGAACCTGACGGCGGTTGTGAAGGTCGCCCTTCTTCGCCTTGGTGACCAGACGCTCGGCGTACGGACGCAGACGGCGCGCCTTCGCCTCGGTCGTCTTGATCCGGCCGTGCTCGAACAGCGAGCGCGCGAGGTTCGCGAGCATGAGCCGCTCGTGCGCGGCGCTGCCGCCCAGACGGGCACCCTTGGTGGGCTTCGGCATGGTCTTTCTCCTTGTGATCTGCACCGGCCGTACCAGGTACCGATGACAGTGTCCGCACGAACTTGTGTCCGCCGGAGTCTCACCTCAACCGTCGGCCGAAAGCCTGCCCGGCGAGCCACCTAAAGCCCGTCCGGCGATTGAGGACATCTTCTCAAACCGGCCACGCCCCCGAGGAATCCCCCGGCAGCCCGGCCACATCTCAGCCCGGAAATCCAGCCCGTCCGGCGCTTGAGGACATCTTTTCCAGCCCGTCCGGCGCTTGAGGACACCCGAGCCCCGGCAGGGGCAAGCCCGAAGGCTCACCCCTGCCGAGCAGAACCTCAGTACTGCTCGGTCTCCACGAACCCGGCGTCCGCGTCGTCGTCGGCGCCAAAGGCGTCAGCGGCGGCGGTCGGGTCGAATCCGGGCGGGCTGTCCTTGAGCGCCAGCGACATCCCGGCCAGCTTCGCCTTGACCTCGTCGATCGACTTGGCCCCGAAGTTCCGGATGTCGAGCAGGTCGGCCTCGGACCGGGCGACGAGCTCACCCACGGAGTGGATGCCCTCACGCTTGAGGCAGTTGTAGGAGCGAACCGTCAGCTCCAGCTCCTCGATCGGCAGCGCCAGGTCGGCCGCGAGCGCGGCGTCCGTCGGCGAGGGGCCCATGTCGATGCCCTCGGCGTCGACGTTGAGCTCACGGGCCAGACCGAACAGCTCGACCAGGGTCTTGCCGGCGGAGGCCATGGCGTCACGCGGACGCATCGCCTGCTTGGTCTCGACGTCGACGATGAGCTTGTCGAAGTCGGTCCGCTGCTCGACTCGGGTCGCCTCGACCTTGTAGGTGACCTTGAGGACGGGCGAGTAGATCGAGTCGACCGGAACCCGGCCGATCTCCTGGCCCGCCTGCTTGTTCTGGACGGCGGAGACGTAGCCGCGACCGCGCTCGACGGTCAGCTCCATCTCCAGCTTGCCCTTGGCGTTCAGCGTGGCGAGCACCAGGTCGGGGTTGTGCACCTCGACACCGGCCGGGGGCGCGATGTCGGCGGCGGTGACCAGACCCGGGCCCTGCTTGCGCAGGTACATCACGACCGGCTCGTCGTGCTCCGAGGAGACGACCAGCTGCTTGATGTTGAGGATCAGGTCGGTGACGTCCTCCTTGACGCCCGGCACGGTGGTGAACTCGTGCAGGACACCGTCGATGCGGATGGACGTGACCGCCGCACCCGGGATCGAGGAGAGCAGCGTGCGCCGCAGGGAGTTGCCGAGGGTGTAGCCGAAGCCCGGCTCCAGCGGCTCGATCACGAACCGGGAGCGGAATTCGTCGACGACCTCTTCGGTCAACGAGGGACGCTGAGCGATCAGCATGCTTTCTGTTCCTTCAGTCAGGGGCGCCCGCTATTTGACGCCCGACCCGCCGGGCGGTGAGCCCGGCAATGACACTGCTCAAGGGTACGGGCGGTACGGCCGAATCGGCCGTACCGCCCGGAAACCCACAGCCGGCCGGGGCTCACGCCCCGGCGGTCCGGTCAAACGCGGCGGCGCTTGGGGGGACGGCAGCCGTTGTGCGGGGTGGGGGTGACGTCCTGGATCGAGCCGACCTCCAGGCCGGTGGCCTGGAGCGAGCGGATCGCGGTCTCACGGCCGGAGCCGGGACCCTTGACGAAGACGTCGACCTTGCGCATGCCGTGCTCCTGCGCGCGGCGGGCGGCCGACTCGGCGGCCATCTGCGCGGCGAAGGGGGTGGACTTGCGCGAGCCCTTGAAGCCGACGTGGCCGGCGGAGGCCCAGGAGATCACGTTGCCCGTGGGGTCGGTGATCGAGACGATCGTGTTGTTGAACGTGCTCTTGATGTGCGCGTGGCCGTGAGCGACGTTCTTCTTTTCCTTGCGGCGCACCTTCTTGGCAGCGCCCTGACGTCCCTTGGGGGGCATGTCTTATCTCCAGTGGGAGGTGGTCGGTCCTACAGCGAAGACCGCTGACGAGCGTCCGCTGCGGACTACTTCTTGCCCGGCTTCTTCTTACCGGCGATGGCGCGACGCGGGCCCTTGCGGGTGCGGGCGTTGGTGCTGGTGCGCTGACCGTGGACGGGCAGGCCACGGCGGTGACGCAGACCCTGGTAGCAGCCGATCTCGACCTTGCGGCGGATGTCGGCCTGGATCTCGCGACGGAGGTCACCCTCGGTCTTGATGTTGTTGTCCACGTACTCGCGGATCTTGACCAGGTCCTCTTCGGACAGGTCGCGAACGCGGGCGTTGGGGTTGACGCCGGTGGCCTCCAGCGTCTGCTGCGAAAGGGTCCGGCCGATGCCGAACACGTAGGTGAGGGCGACCTCCACACGCTTCTCGCGCGGGATGTCGACACCGGAAACGCGTGCCATCTAATGGCTCCAGTTGTCTGTCGGAGGTCTGCCGCAGTGCCGCTCCCGACCGCCGATCCACCGGGGCGGTCGAAGCCGCCGAGGGGCATGGAACGGAACGGGTCCCCGGCCTCCGACCGGGGGTACCGCCCTTCTCACGTGGTCAGTCCACGGGAAGAGGCGGGCACTGCGTTTGGTGATACTGCTGTGCGTCGCGCGTGATCTGCGAGAGGCAGGTGTACGTCAGCCCTGGCGCTGCTTGTGGCGCGGGTTGTCGCAGATGATCATGACCCGGCCGTGACGGCGGATCACCCTGCACTTGTCGCAGATCTTCTTGACGCTCGGCTTGACCTTCATGGTGAGGTTCTCCGGGTCAGGTGCCGGCCACCACCCCGGGAGAGGGGTGGCGAGCGGGCAAGATCTACTTGTACCGGTAGACGATCCGGCCACGCGTCAGGTCGTACGGAGACAGCTCCACCACGACCCGGTCGTCAGGGAGGATGCGGATGTAGTGCATACGCATCTTGCCGCTGATGTGTGCCAGGACCTGGTGGCCGTTCTGGAGCTCAACCTTGAACATGGCGTTCGGAAGAGACTCGACGACAGTGCCCTCGATCTCGATGGCACCTTGCTTCTTGGCCACGCTTCGCCCTTCGAATCGACTACCTTGACCGGCTCCGTCACATTTGCACACCCATGCAGGCATGCGGATGCACGAGAGCCGACGCGTCAGTCTACGTCAGGCCTCCCGCAAAAGGCGAATCGAGGAACAATGCCCCGATGCGCTGATCCTTATGCGTTCCTGCCGCAGACCATCGCAGGACCCGCCCGGACGGACGAGTCCACCGGCCCACCCGTCCCACAGGACGCGCACGCCGGAAAACCCTGATCAGGCCGCCGGGTCCGGGGCCGTGGCGATCCCGAACTCGGCCAGCTTCGCCTTGCCGCCGTCCTCGGCGGTCAGCACCAGCGGGCCCTGCTCGGTGAGGGCCACCGAGTGCTCCCAGTGCGAGGACCAGGTCCCGTCGGTGGTGATCACCGTCCAGTCGTCCTCCAGCACCTCGGTCTTCGGGGTGCCGAGGCTCACCATCGGCTCGATCGCCAGGCAGAAGCCCGGGACCAGCTTCGGGCCCTTGCCCCGGCGCCGCTCGACGTAGTTCAGCAGGTGCGGGTCCATGTGCATCTCGGTGCCGATGCCGTGGCCGCCGTAGTCCTCGACGATCCCGTACTTGCCGCCGCCCGGCTTCGGCTGCCGGCGGATGTACGTCTCGATGGCGCGGGAGATGTCGACCAGCCGGTTGCCCTGCTTCATCGCGGCGATCCCGGCCCACATCGACTCCTCGGTCACCCGGGAGAGCTCGACCAGTTCCGGGGCGTGGCCGGAGCCGACGAAGGCGGTGTACGCGGCGTCGCCGTGCCAGCCGTCGACGATGGCGCCGCAGTCGATGGAGATGATGTCGCCGTCGGCGAGCACCGTCTTCTCGTCCGGGATGCCGTGCACCACGACCTCGTTGACCGAGGTGCAGATGGTCGCCGGGAAGCCGCCGTAGCCGAGGAAGTTGGAGCGGGCCCCGTGCTCCTCCAGCACCTTGCGGGCCACCTGGTCCAGGTCCCGGGTGGTGGCGCCGGGCACGGCCGCCTCACGCGTGGCACGGTGGATGGCGGCCACGACCAGCCCGGCCTCACGCATCTTGGCGATCTGCTCGGGACTCTTGATCTGCACCACGGGACTTGAACCTCCTGATTGTGGGCGGGATTCACCGCCGGCCTCGGTACCGGCCGCGGGACGCACCGTCTTCCAGTCTGCCGGACGCGCGACGGCCGCGGGCCCCTGGCGGGGACCGCGGCCGTCGCTGGGCGCGTAGCCCTACGTCACTTCTGGTCGGCGCCGAGGGCCGCCATCGCGCGGGCGGTGACCTCGTCGACCTTGCCGAGCGCGGAGATCGTCACCACGAGGCCCTGGGCCTTGTAGTGGTCGATGATCGGCTCGGTCTCGTTGTGGTAGACCTCGAGCCGCTTGCGGACGGTCTCCTCCTTGTCGTCCGCGCGCTGGTACAGCTCGCCGCCGCAGACGTCGCAGACGCCCTCGGTCTTGGGCTTGCTGTACTCCACGTGGAAGACGTGGCTGGAGTCGTTGCGGCAGATGCGGCGGCCGGCGATGCGCTTGACCACCTCGTCCTCGGGGACCTCCAGGTCCAGGACCGCGTCGAGCGCGACACCCTGCGCCTTGAGGGACTCGTCGAGCGCCTTGGCCTGCGACACGTTCCGGGGGAAGCCGTCGAGGAGGAAGCCGTTGGCGGCGTCCGGCTGGGCCATACGGTCCTCCGCCATGCCGATGGTCACCTCGTCGGGGACGAGGTTGCCGGCGTCCATGTAGGACTTGGCCTGCTTGCCCAGTTCTGTGCCCTGGCTGATGTTGGCGCGGAACAAGTCACCCGTGGAGATGTGCGGGATCGACAGGTTCTTGGCGAGGAACGCGGCCTGCGTTCCCTTGCCGGCACCAGGCGGTCCGACGAGGACGATTCGCATCAGCGGAGGAACCCTTCGTAATTGCGCTGCTGAAGCTGGCTCTCGATCTGCTTCACGGTCTCCAGACCCACACCCACGATGATCAGGATGCTCGTCCCGCCGAACGGGAAGTTCTGGTTGGCCCCGAAGCCGGCCAACGCCATCGTCGGCACCAGGGCGATCAGCCCCAGATACAGCGAACCCGGCCAGGTGATCCGGTTGAGCACGTAACTCAGATACTCAGCGGTCGGTCGGCCAGCCCGGATGCCCGGGATGAACCCACCATACTTCTTCATGTTGTCGGCGACTTCTTCGGGGTTGAAGGAGATGGCCACGTAGAAGAACGCGAAGAACACGATGAGGAAGAAGTACAGGATCACGTGGGCCGTCGCGCCCGTGTCCGCCAGGTTGTTGTTGATCCATTGGGCCCAACCCGCCTGGGAGTTGGAGAACTGGACGATCAACGCGGGGATGTAGAGCAGCGACGAGGCGAAGATGACCGGGATCACACCGGCCTGGTTCACCTTGAGCGGGATGTAGGTGGACGTACCGCCGTAGGAACGGCGGCCGATCATCCGCTTCGCGTACTGGACGGGGATGCGGCGCTGCGCCTGCTCGACGAAGACCACCAGGCCGACCATGGCGAGACCCACCAGGATCACGGTGCCGAACTCGATCCAGCCGCCGGCCAGGTCGCCCTGCTCCTTGATGGCCCACAGGGAGGCGGGGAAGCTCGCGGCGATCGAGATGAACATCAGGATCGACATGCCGTTGCCGATGCCGCGGTCGGTGATGAGCTCACCGAGCCACATGACGAGGGCGGTGCCGGCGGTCATGGTGAGGATCATGACGGCGGTCACGAAGATCGACTGGTCCGGCACGATCTCGCCGGCGACCGGGCAGCCCTGGAAGAGCGAGCCGCTGCGGGCGGTCGCGACCAGGCCGGTGCCCTGGAGGACGGCGAGCGCCACCGTCAGGTACCGGGTGTACTGCGTGATCTTCGCCTGGCCGGAGGAGCCCTCCTTCTTGAGGGCCTCCAGACGCGGGATGACCACGGTCAACAGCTGGAGAATGATGCTCGCCGTGATGTAGGGCATGATGCCCAGGGCGAAGATCGTGATCTGGAGCAGCGCGCCACCGGAGAACATGTTCACCAGGCCGAAGAGGCCCTGGGTGGCGTTCGCCTGGTCCATGCAGATCTGGACGTTCTGGTAGCTCACGCCCGGGATCGGTACGTGCGCGCCGATCCGGTAGAGGACGATGATGCCGAGCGTGAAGAGCAGCTTCTTGCGCAGGTCGGGCGTCTTGAACGCCCGGGCGAACGCGGTGAGCACGGTGCCTCCTGCGACCCCCGCGCACGTGCGTCAGAGGTGACGGTCTTGAGGTTCGACGAATAGGGATCGGCGGATGAGCCGGGCGGCGGACCACTCGACCCCGGGGACGGGATGTCCCCTGTTACAGCAACAGCGGACGCCACCTTACCGGCGAGAGCGCCCCCCTTGGAACGACCAACCGGGGATGCCCCATTTATGAGGCATCCCCGGTGGGTTACGTAACGGTCAACGAACTCAGACGAGCTCGGTGACGGTACCGCCGGCGGCGGTGATCTTCTCCTTGGCGGAGCCGGAGACGGCGTCGACCGTCACCTGCAGCGCCACGGAGACCTCGCCCTGGCCGAGCACCTTGACGAGGCTGTTCTTGCGAACGGCACCCTTGGCGACCAGGCCCTCGACGGTGACCTCGCCACCCTCGGGGAACAGCTCGGCCAGCTTGTCGAGGTTCACGACCTGGAACTCGGTCTTGAACGGGTTCTTGAAGCCCTTGAGCTTCGGGAGACGCATGTGGAGGGGCATCTGCCCACCCTCGAAGCGCTCCGGAACCTGGTAACGGGCCTTGGTGCCCTTGGTGCCACGACCAGCGGTCTTACCCTTCGACGCCTCACCACGACCCACACGGGTCTTGGCGGTCTTGGCGCCCGGGGCAGGACGGAGGTTGTGGACCTTCAGCGGGTTCTGCTCCGCCATGTCAGTCGACCTCCTCGACCGTCACGAGGTGGCGGACGGTGTGCACCATGCCGCGGAACTCGGGGCGGTCCTCCTTGACAACCACGTCGTTGACCTTCTTGAGGCCGAGCGAACGCAGGGTGTCGCGGTGGTTCTGCTTGCTGCCGATGTACGACTTCTTCTGCGTGATCTTGAGCTGCGGCATTACGCACCCGCTCCCGCACGCGCACGCAGCAGGGCCGCGGGGGCCACGTCCTCGAGGGGCAGACCGCGGCGGGCCGCGATCTCCTCGGGACGCTGGAGGCCCTTGAGGGCCGCCACGGTCGCGTGCACGATGTTGATCGCGTTGTCGGAGCCCAGGGACTTCGACAGGATGTCGTGAACACCGGCGCACTCGAGGACGGCACGCACGGGGCCACCGGCGATCACACCGGTACCGGGGGAAGCAGGCTTGAGCAGGACGACGCCCGCGGCCTTCTCGCCGGTGATGGGGTGCGGGATGGTGCCCTGGATACGGGGGACCTTGAAGAAGTGCTTCTTGGCCTCCTCAACACCCTTGGCGATGGCGGCCGGCACCTCCTTGGCCTTGCCGTAACCGACACCCACGGTGCCGTCCGCGTCGCCCACCACGACCAGCGCGGTGAAGCTGAAGCGGCGACCACCCTTCACAACCTTGGCGACTCGGTTGATCGCGACGACACGCTCGACGTACGCGGTCTTCTCGGCAGCTGCGCCGCCGTCACGGCCCTTCCGGTCCCGCCGCTCGCCGCCACCGGCACCGCTTCCGCGGCGCTGGGGTCCAGCCATTGGATTTACCTCTCTCTGTTTCCGCTAGCTACGCAGCGACATTGAGTCGCTGTCCGCGACGGAGGCTCAGAACTTGAGCCCGGCTTCGCGGGCGGCGTCCGCCAGGGCGGCGATGCGCCCGGCGTACTTGTTGCCACCACGGTCGAACACGACAGCCTCGACACCCGCGGCCTTGGCACGCTCGGCGACGAGCGCGCCGACCTGCTTGGCGTGGGCGGACTTGTCGCCTTCGGCACTGCGGATGGACGTGTCCAGGGTGGACGCCGACGCCAGGGTGTGACCCTTGATGTCGTCGATCACCTGGGCGACCATGTGGCGGTTGGAACGCGTCACGACCAGGCGCGGGCGCACTTCGGTGCCCGAGACCTTCTTGCGGACGCGGATGTGGCGGCGCTTGATGGCAGCGGCCTTGTAGGCGTTGCCCTTAGCGATCTTCACACCGTATGCCATGGCTTACTTACCCGCCTTTCCGACCTTGCGGCGGATGACTTCGCCCTCGTACTTGACGCCCTTGGCCTTGTACGGGTCGGGCTTGCGCAGCTTGCGGATGTTGGCCGCAACCTCGCCGACCTTCTGCTTGTCGATGCCCTCGACCGAGAAACGGGTGGGGGACTCGACCTTGAAGGTGATGCCCTCGGGGGCCTCGACCAGGATCGGGTGGGAGTAGCCGAGAGAGAACTCCAGGTTGGAGCCCTTCGCGACCACGCGGTAACCGACACCGTTGATTTCGAGCTTCTTGACGTATCCCTGGGTCACACCGGTGATCATGTTCGCCACCAGCGTGCGGGACAGGCCGTGCAGAGCCCTGTTCTGACGCTCGTCGTTCGGGCGCGTCACCGAGAGGGTGCCGTCCTCGCCCTTAGCGATCTCGATCGGCGCGACGATGGTGTGCGCGAGGGTGCCCTTGGGACCCTTCACGCCGACCGTGCGGCCATCGATGGTGACGTCCACGCCGGCGGGAACCGTGATGGGAAGCTTGCCAATACGCGACATGAGCTTTTCCTCCGTTCCCGACTACCAGACGTAGGCGAGGACTTCCCCACCCACGCCCTTCTTCTGCGCCTGCTGGCCGGTCAGGAGGCCGTGCGACGTGGAGATGATCGCCACGCCGAGACCGCCGAGGACCTTCGGCAGGTTGGTGGACTTCGCGTAGACCCGGAGACCGGGCTTGGAGATCCGCTTGATGCCCGCGATGGAGCGCTCACGGTTGGGACCGAACTTCAGCTCGAGGACGAGGTTCTTGCCGACCTCGGCGTCCTCGGTCTTCCAGCCCGTGATGAAGCCCTCCTGCTGGAGGATCTCCGCGATGTGCGACTTGATCTTGCTGTGCGGCATCACGACGGAGTCGTGGTACGCCGAGTTGGCGTTACGCAGACGCGTAAGCATGTCTGCGATCGGATCAGTCATGGTCATGAATCGGCCTTCGGCCTTTCTCGCCGGGGTTTCCTGTATGCGCCATCCCTCTCCCCGATCCGGGACGGGACGGGTGCGGCGCGGGGACCTGCGGCGTAGTAAGCGTCATATGCGGACTGCTCAGTGGTGAGCGTCCGCGGGCTGTCCAGGGCGGCGGACGGCCAACCTCTCCAGCCTAAGCCATCGGAGGAAGATCGTCCGCCGCCTGGTTGCTTACCAGAGGCCCGGTGAATCCCTGAAGCGGGATCTACCAGGAGCTCTTGGTCACGCCCGGCAGCTCGCCGCGGTGAGCCATCTCACGAAGGCAGACGCGGCACAGGCCGAACTTGCGGTAGACAGAGTGCGGACGGCCGCACCGCTGGCAGCGGGTGTAGCCGCGCACGCCGAACTTCGGCTTGCGAGCGGCCTTTGCGATGAGAGCCTTCTTCGCCACGGCTCACGCCTCCTTGAACGGGAAGCCGAGGTGACGAAGGAGCGCACGGCCCTCAGCGTCGTTGGTCGCCGTGGTGACCACGGTGATGTCCATACCCCGGACGCGGTCGATCTTGTCCTGGTCGATCTCGTGGAACATGACCTGCTCCGTGAGACCGAAGGTGTAGTTGCCACGGCCGTCGAACTGCTTGGGGGACAGGCCGCGGAAGTCGCGGATGCGCGGGAGCGCCAGCGACAGGGTGCGGTCCAGGAACTCCCACATGCGGTCGCCGCGCAGGGTCACGTGGGCACCGATCGGCTGACCCTCACGCAGCTTGAACTGCGCGATGGACTTCCGGGCCTTGGTGACGGCCGGCTTCTGGCCGGTGATCGTGGTGAGGTCGCGGATGGCGCCCTCGATCAGCTTGGAGTCGCGGGCGGCGTCGCCCACACCCATGTTGACCACGATCTTGGTCAGGCCGGGGACCTGCATGACGTTCTCGTACTTGAACTCGTCACGCAGCTTGCCCGCGATCTCCTCGCGGTACTTCAGCTTCAGACGGGGTGCAGTGGTGGTCGTCATCAGATGTCCTCACCGGTCCGCTTGGCAACGCGGATCTTGTTGCCGTCCTCGTCGAAGCGGTACCCGACGCGGGTGACGACCTTGTTGCCGTCCTTCTCCACGACGAGCTGTACGTTGCTCACGTGGACCGGGGCTTCGGTGGTCACGATCCCGCCGGCCTGCGATGCGCGGCCCGGCTGGTTCGCCTTGGTGTGCTTCTTGACCCGGTTGACACCCTCGACCAGGACGCGCTCCTCGCGCGGGAAAGCGGCAATGACCTTGCCCTGCTTGCCCTTGTCCTTACCGGTGATGACCTGGACCAGGTCGCCCTTCTTGATCTTCATGCTTACAGCACCTCCGGCGCGAGCGAGATGATCTTCATGAACTTCTTCTCGCGCAGCTCACGGCCGACCGGGCCGAAGATACGGGTGCCGCGGGGGTCGCCGTCGTTCTTCAGAATGACGGCGGCGTTCTCGTCGAAGCGGATGTACGAGCCATCCGCGCGACGGCGCTCCTTGACGGTGCGAACGATGACGGCCTTGACGACGTCACCCTTCTTCACATTGCCGCCCGGGATCGCGTCCTTGACGGTGGCGACGATGACATCACCGATGCCCGCGTAGCGGCGGCCCGAGCCACCGAGAACGCGGATGGTGAGGATCTCCTTCGCACCCGTGTTGTCGGCGACGCGAAGTCGCGACTCCTGCTGGATCACGTCTATCTCCTGATCGTCTGCCGGTTCCCGGCAGGGGAGGAACCCCGTGGGGCCGCTCCCCTGCCGAGCCTGGCGGAACTGGTCCGAGGGTTACCCCTCGGAGGGATGCTCTTGCCTGTAGTCCCGGAAGGGATTACTTGGCCTTCTCGAGGATCTCGACGATGCGCCAGCGCTTGGTGGCGGACAGCGGCCGGGTCTCCATCAGGAGGACACGGTCACCGACGCCGGCAGCGTTCTGCTCGTCGTGGGCCTTGAGCTTGTTCGTACGGCGGATGACCTTGCCGTACAGGGCGTGCTTGACGCGGTCCTCGACGGCGACGACGACGGTCTTGTCCATCTTGTCGCTGACCACCAGACCCTCGCGGGTCTTGCGGAAGCCGCGGGCGTCCTTGGTCTCTTCAGTCACATTGCTCTCGCTCATCAGGCGCTCTCCACCGTCTCGATGCCCAGCTCGCGCTCGCGCATCAGGGTGTAGATCCGGGCGATGTCCTTACGGACGGCCTTCAGCCGACCGTGGTTCTCGAGCTGACCCGTCGCCGCCTGGAAGCGGAGCTTGAACAGCTCGTCCTTGGCCTCGCGGAGCTTCGCCAGAAGCTCCTCGTTGCCCAGCTCGCGCAGCTCGGACGCCTTGGTACCGGCCGACATCACGACTCACCTGCCTCGCGCCGAACAATCCGGCACTTCATCGGAAGCTTGTGAGCAGCGCGGGTAAGCGCCTCACGCGCAATCTTCTCGTTCGGGTAGGACAGCTCGAACATCACCCGACCCGGCTTGACGTTCGCGATCCACCACTCGGGGGAACCCTTACCGGAACCCATGCGGGTCTCGGCGGGCTTCTTCGTGAGCGGACGGTCCGGGTAGATGTTGATCCAGACCTTGCCGCCACGCTTGATGTGGCGGGTCATCGCGATACGAGCGGCCTCGATCTGGCGGTTCGTCACGTAGGCGGGGGTGACCGCCTGAATGCCGTACTCGCCGAACGCGACCTCGGTACCGCCCTTGGCCATACCGTTCCGCTTGGGGTGGTGCTGCTTGCGGTGCTTGACCCTACGGGGGATCAGCATGACCCTCAGGCCTCCGTTCCGGTGCTCTCAGCCGGAGCGGCAGCGGCGGGCGCTTCGGCCTTGGGGGCCTCGGCAGCCGGCGCGGACTGCTGCTGCGGCTTACGACCGCGACGCTCGCCACCACGGCCACGGGCCGGGCGGTCGTTGCCGCCGCCACGGGCCGGGCGGTTGCCGGCGCGGGCCGCGGCGTTCTCGGCGCGAACCTCGGCGATGTTCTTGACGTCGCCCTTGTAGATCCAGACCTTCACGCCGATGCGGCCGAAGGTCGTCTTGGCCTCGAAGAAGCCGTAGTCCACGTTGGCGCGGAGCGTGTGCAGGGGCACACGGCCCTCGCGGTAGAACTCCGAACGGGACATCTCGGCGCCGCCGAGACGACCGCCGCACTGGATCTTGATGCCCTTGGCGCCGGCCTTCATCGACGACTGCATGCTCTTACGCATGGCGCGACGGAAGGAGACGCGGGAGGACAGCTGCTCGGCGACGGCCTGGGCCACCAGCTGAGCGTCGGTCTCGGGGTTCTTGACCTCGAGGATGTTCAGCTGCACCTGCTTGCCGGTGAGCTTCTCCAGCTCGCCGCGGATGCGGTCGGCCTCGGCGCCGCGGCGGCCGATGACGATGCCCGGACGCGCGGTGTGGATGTCAACGCGGACGCGGTCGCGGGTGCGCTCGATCTCCACCTTGGAGATGCCGGCCCGCTCCATGCCCTTCGTCATCATGCGACGAATGGCGACGTCTTCCTTGACGTAGTCCTTGTACAGCTTGTCGGCGTACCAACGCGACTTGAAGTCGGTCGTGACACCGAGCCGGAACCCGTGCGGGTTTACCTTCTGGCCCATTACCGGGTTCCTTCCTTGCTGCTGACGACCACGGTGATGTGGCTGGTCCGCTTACGGATCCGGTAGGCACGGCCCTGGGCGCGCGGCCGGAACCGCTTCAGGGTCGGGCCCTCGTCCACGTACGCCTCGCTGATGACCAGCGAAGAGGCGTCGGTGTGGTCGTAGTTGTGCGCGGCGTTGGCGATGGCGCTGTCCAGCACCTTGCCGACCGGCACGCTCGCGGCCTGCGGGGCGAAACGCAGGACCGCCTGAGCCTCCGTGGCGTCCATGCCACGGATGAGGTCCACCACGCGGCGGGCCTTCATGGGCGTGACGCGGATGTACCGCGCCTGGGCCCTGGCTTCCATGGTTGTCCCTTCGGTGTTAGTCATAAGTCGTTTCCACCCCGCCTTTAGCGGCGCTTCGACTTCCGGTCGTCCTTGACGTGGCCGCGGAAGGTGCGAGTCGGCGAGAACTCGCCGAGCTTGTGGCCGACCATCGACTCGGTGACGAACACCGGGATGTGGGTCTTGCCGTTGTGCACCGCGATCGTGTGGCCGAGCATGGCCGGGACGATCATCGAGCGACGGGACCAGGTCTTGATGACGTTCTTGGTGCCGGCTTCGTTCTGGACATCCACCTTCTTGATCAGGTGGTCGTCGACGAAGGGCCCCTTCTTGAGACTACGCGGCATCTAAACCCGCTCCTAGCGCTTCTTGTTCGTCTTGCGGCGGCGGACGATGTACTTGTTGCTCGCCTTCTTGGGAGAACGCGTACGACCCTCCTTCTGACCCCAGGGGGAGACCGGGTGGCGACCACCGCTGGTCTTGCCCTCACCACCACCGTGGGGGTGGTCAACCGGGTTCATCGCCACACCGCGAACGGTCGGGCGGACGCCCAGCCAGCGCTTACGGCCGGCCTTGCCCCAGTTGATGTTCGACTGCTCGGCGTTGCCGACCTCGCCGATGGTGGCGCGGCAGCGGACGTCGACCAGACGGATCTCGCCGGACGGCATACGAAGGTGGGCCATGGCCCCTTCCTTCGCGAGCAGCTGCACGGAGGCACCCGCGGAACGGGCGAACTTCGCGCCGCCGCCGGGCCGCAGCTCGATGGCGTGGATGGTCGTACCGACCGGGATGTTGCGGAGCGCCAGGTTGTTGCCGGGCTTGATGTCCGCGCCGGGACCGTTCTCGATCCGGTCGCCCTGCGACAGGTTGCGGGGGGCGAGGATGTAGCGCTTCTCGCCGTCCGCGTAGTGCAGCAGCGCGATACGCGCGGTGCGGTTGGGGTCGTACTCGATGTGCGCGACCTTCGCCGGCACGCCGTCCTTGTCGTGACGACGGAAGTCGATCACGCGGTAGGCGCGCTTGTGTCCGCCACCCTGGTGGCGAACGGTCACACGACCGGTGTTGTTACGGCCGCCCTTGCTGTGCAGCGGGCGGACCAGCGACTTCTCCGGCGTGGACCGCGTGACCTCGACGAAGTCGGCGACGCTGGAACCACGACGGCCCGGAGTCGTCGGCTTGTACTTGCGGATACCCATTTCTCAGTCCTCGTCCGATATCGGACCAGGGCGCTCCGTTAGGAGGCCTGGCCGAAGATGTCGATACGGTCGCCCTCGGCGAGGGTCACGATCGCGCGCTTGGTGTCGGCACGCTTGCCGAAACCGGTGCGGGTCCGCTTGCGCTTCCCCTGGCGGTTGATCGTGTTCACCCCGGTGACCTTGACCTCGAAGACCGCCTGGACGGCTTCCTTGATCTGGGTCTTGTTGGCGTTGGGCGCGACGATGAACGTGTACTTGTTCTCGTCGAGGAGCGCGTAGCTCTTTTCCGAGACGACCGGCTTGACGAGAACGTCACGGGGGTCCGTGAAGCTCTTGCTCAGCGGGGTCTCGACGGTGTTCTTGCCCTCCGCGGCGTGGCGCTTCGCCTTGGCGACGCGCGCGGCCTTGGCGGCCTTGGCCGCCTTGGGGGCAATGCTCGGGTGACGCGTGGCCATCAGGCGTCGCTCCCTTCGGTCTCGTTGGCGGCCTTGGGGCCGGACACGAAGGACTCGAAGGCGGCCTGGGTGAAGACCACGTCGTCCGAGACGAGCACGTCGTACGTGTTCAGCTGGCCCGGCTCCAGGATGTGCACCTGGGGCAGGTTGCGGGCGGAGAGCAGCGCGGCCTCGTCGGAGCGCTCGATGACCAGGAGCACGTTCTTGCGCTCGCTGATCTTGCCGAGCAGACCCTTGGCGGCCTTCGTCGAGATCTCGCCCTCGACCACGCCGGTGACGACGTGGATGCGGTTGTGGCGGGCCCGGTCGGAGAGGGCACCGCGCAGGGCGGCGGCCTTCATCTTCTTCGGGGTCCGCTGCGAGTAGTCACGCGGCACGGGGCCGTGGACGACGCCACCGCCGGCGAACTGCGGGGCGCGGGTCGAACCCTGACGGGCGCGGCCGGTGCCCTTCTGGCGGTACGGCTTGCGGCCACCGCCGCGCACCTCGCCACGCGTCTTGGTCTTGTGCGTGCCCTGTCGGGCAGCGGCCAGCTGGGCGACGACGACCTGGTGGATCAGCGGAACGCTGGTCTTCGCGTCGAAGATCTCCGCGGGGAGCTCGACGGTCCCGGCCTTGTCGCCTGCCGGCGAAAGGATGTCAATGGTGCTCATCGTTACCTCAGGCCCCCTTGGCCGCGGTACGGACCAGGACGAGGCCGCCGTTCGGACCGGGGACGGCGCCCTTGATGAGGAGCAGTCCCTTCTCCGCGTCAACGGCGTGGACGGTCAGGTTCTGGGTGGTGACCCGCTCGTTGCCCATGCGGCCCGCCATGCGGAGGCCCTTGAACACACGGCCCGGGGTGGCGCAGCCACCGATGGAACCGGGCGAGCGGTGCTTGCGCTGGGTGCCGTGACCGGCGCCGAGGCCCTTGAAGTTGTGACGCTTCATGACACCGGCGAAGCCCTTGCCCTTGCTCTTGCCGGTCACGTCGACCTTGAGGCCGGCCTCGAAGGTGTCGGCGTTCAGCTCCTGGCCGAGGGTGTACTCGCTGGCGTCAGCGGTACGGATCTCGACGAGGTGACGGCGAGGGGTGACGTCGGCCTTGGCGAAGTGACCCTTGAGGGGCTTGTTCACCTTGCGCGGGTCGATCTCACCGAAGGCGATCTGCACGGCCTCGTAGCCGTCGGTGTCATTGGTGCGGACCTGGGTCACGACATTGGCACCGGCCTTGACGACGGTCACCGGGACGACCCGGTTGTTCTCGTCCCAGACCTGAGTCATGCCGAGCTTCTCGCCCAGGATGCCCTTAATCTGCTTAGCCATCTCTAGCGCGCCTCTCAGAGCTTGATCTCGATGTCGACGCCGGCCGGAAGGTCGAGTCGCATCAGAGAGTCAACGGTCTTGGGCGTCGGGTCGAGGATGTCGATGAGGCGCTTGTGGGTGCGCATCTCGAAGTGCTCGCGAGAGTCCTTGTACTTGTGCGGCGACTTGATGACGCAGTACACGTTCTTCTCAGTGGGCAGCGGCACCGGGCCTGCGACCGACGCACCAGTGCGGGTCACCGTCTCGACGATCTTCTTCGCCGAAGAGTCGATGACCTCGTGGTCGTAGGCCTTGAGCCGGATGCGGATCTTCTGTCCCGCCATGGCTACTTGGTAGTCCTGTCTCTCGTAACGCTCTGGGACCCGGGGTCCGGTCTCTCTCTCCGACCCACGCGGTCGGGTGTGTCGCCTTCCCGCCCGTACGAATTTCCTCGCGGAATCCCATCTGGGGGGCTGCGTTCCACACCGTGGCCACGCGGTTCGGTGAAGCCACACCTTGCGATGTGGTGACCACCGGGCGCCTGGCTGGTACCCCGCACACGCTTCCCGGAAGATTCCCGTACGTCCGCCACAGCGCTGCCTTCGGCGAACCTGGGGCAGTTGAGGCGACGAGTACTGTGGGACTCGCTTCCAGTCCTCCCGGCGGGAGGCGCGCGGCATCGGCACTCAACCGAGCAACCCGGACAGTCTGCCACACGGGCCCCGCATAGAGCCAATCGAGCCGAGAAGCTTACCCCCGGCCTTCCCGCCGTCAAACGCGGACGCGGCCGAACGAGGGCGAGGGGCTTCGCCCCGATACACCGCACACACGTTCCCCCACTCCCTCATCAGGGCGAACTCCCCCCTTCGGAGCTCTCTGGCATGTGCCGGAGTCATACGTTTCTGCCCCGATGATCAGACCGGCCGCCACCTGGCCGGTCCCGAGGCAGGAGCATTCATGGTCAGCTCGCCCCACGAGGCGATGCACCGCGTCTTCCAGGACCACCCGGGCCTGTTCAGCCGGGTCGGCCCGGCGCTCGGCGTGGACTTCCCCCCGTACACCTCGTTCGACGTCATGCCCACCGACCTCACCGAGCTCCAGCCCGTGGAGCGCCGGGTCGACACCCTCTTACGCTTCGACACCGAGCGCGACGGGCCGTTCCTGCTCGCCGTCGAGGCCCAGGGGAAGAAGGACCCCGCCAAAACGGCAAGCTGGGCGTACTACCTGTCGTACCTGCACTCGAAGCACCGGCTGCCCCCGGTCCTGCTGGTCGTCTGCCAGGACCGGGGAACGGCGGAATGGGCTTCGCGGCCGGTTCGGATCGGCCCGGCCCCGTGGACCTCCTTGACTCTGCGCCCTCTGGTGGCGGGCCCGCACAACCTGCCGACGATCACCGATCCGGCAGAGGCCGCGGAGGACCTCGCGCTAGCGGTCCTGGCCGCCGTCACCCACGCGAAGGAACCGGCCGTCGGTGCCATACTGAAAGCCCTGTCCGCAGCGTTGCGCGATGTCCCGGAGGACGTGGCGGACCCCCTCGCCGAACTCACCGCACAAGGGCTCGGGAAGCTCCCGGCCGCCGATCTGTGGAGGACCCTGATGGCCGTGGATCTCTCGTTCTACAAGTCGCCGATCAGCCAGGAGATCCGCGCGGAGGGAAAGGCGGAAGGAGAAGCGCGGGCGTTGCTCGTCGTGCTTCAGGCCCGAGGGTTCGAGCTGCCGGCCGCGACGGAGCAGAAGGTCTCGGAGTGCCGGGACTCGCGGACCCTGAACCAGTGGCTGTCGCGCGCGGCGACGGCTGACAGCCTTGACGAGGTCTTCCGCGAGGACTGATCCGGCGCCGTACGGCGAGGGGCCCGCGGCACGGCGATCGTGCTGCGGGCCCCTCGCCGTACGCGCGGGAGCTAGACGCTCTCGGGGCTGCGCAGCTGGTCGGTCCCGGGGACCGGCTCGGCCGGGTCCGTGCCGAGCGTGACCACGCGGTTCTGGGCGTCGACGTGGACGACGGACGGGACGAGGGAGCGGGCCTCGGTGTCGTCGACCTGGGCGTAGCTGATGAGGATGACCAGGTCCCCGGGGTGGACGAGGTGGGCGGCGGCGCCGTTGACGCCGATGACGCCGGAGCCGCGTTCGCCCTCGATGACGTACGTCTCCAGCCGGGCCCCGTTGGTGATGTCGACGATGTGGACCAGCTCGCCGGGGAGCAGGTCGGCGGCGTCCATCAGGTCGCGGTCGACGGTCACCGAGCCGACGTAGTGCAGGTCGGCGTGGGTGACGGTGGCGCGGTGGATCTTGGACTTGAACATGGTGCGCAGCATGCGGGTGCACTCCTGGGGGAAGGGGTCGCGCCCTCGGGGAGGTGCGCGCCTACGTCGCCATGGTAGAGCGGGGCGGCGCGGAGCGAGGGGGCGACCGCTTCCCTACTGCGCGGGCGAAGCGTGGCCCAGCTGCTCCGACATCGTGCGCGCAGTCTCCCGCAGCTCCTCCCCCAGCTCGGTGAGGGTGGTGTCGGTGAGGCCGCGGGACGGCATGACGAGGGTGACGACCAGGGGGAGGGAGTCGCCGGCGGTGAAGACGGGGGCCGCGAGGGGGGGGTGACGCCCTCGCGGCGGGTCTCGGTGCGGGTCTCGGTGACGCGGGTGCGGGTGGCCTCGGTCAGGGGCCCTCCTCCAGCTGGGAGCGGAGGACCGGGTCGGTGAGCTGTTCGGGGAGGTGGGTGAGGTAGGCGCCGCCCATCGCGCTGTTGAGCAGGGGCATGGTGGCGTCGGACCGGACGGTGATGGGGAGGGCGCGGGCGCCGTACTCCCAGCGGACCACGACGGGGCCGTGGTCGCCCCAGCCCGAGAGGTTGACGGCGTGCGTGGTGCGGTCGCGGAGTCCTGGGAGGTGTTCGCCGACCAGGGCGACCTCGTGCATCCTGCGGAGTGACTCGACGCCGAGGCGGCGCATGGCCGGGCCCAGGTCGTACCTGCCCGAGCCGGGTGACTGGGCCACCAGGCCGGCCCTGGCCAGGCTCACCAGGTAGCGGTGGGCCTTGCTGGGTGCGTTCCGCTGGCCGTGGCGATCTGGGTGAGGCTCATGGGGCCCCTTCCCTCCTCCAGGGCTTGCAGTACCGTCATGGCCAGCTCGACGGACTGGATGCCCTGGCGCGGGGGCGCGCTGTTGTCGGTCGCGGGGCGATCATAGGGCTGCCCCCCCCGTGGGCGCTGGGGGTGCCGGGGGCTGGGCCGTCTTTCGCCCGCGCCCCCATCGACCGTGCCGGTCACAGATGGCCTCAAACGCCGGCCGGGCTGTGAGGGGCGCGGTTCGTACCCGGCGCGGCCGCTGCCGGTGGCGTGGTCCCAGGCGTGGTCTTCCGCACCTCGCTGAGCGGCCGGGAGATCTCCCGCTTCACCGGCGTCCTGGGCCTGGCACCGGACGCCGGCCGGTTCGCCGAGACCGGCCAGCAGGCACCCCAGTACGTCCTGGAGGAGCTGCTGCGCGAGGCCGTCGGCGAGCTGGCGGGGGCGCGGCTGGTCGAGGAGGTGGCGGGCCGTCCGGTGCAGGCCCGGGTGGTCTCCACCGACCCCTGGGCGGCCCGCATGCAGATCGCCGACCGGATGCGCCGGGACCGGGTCTTCCTCGCCGGGGACGCGGCCCTTCTCAACCCGCCGTTCGGCGGCCACGGCCTCAACACCGGGATCGGCGACGCCGTCGACCTCGGCTGGAAACTGGCCGCCGTCCTCACCGGGTGGGCAGGGCCGCGCGTCCTGCTCCTGGTCCGACCGGACCAGGTCGTCGGCTGGGCCGGGGCGACGGCGCCACCCGCCTCCCTCGCCCTGATCGACCGGCTCACCGGCCACCCGGCCCCGGCCGCGGCACCGCGCTGACCGCCCGTACGCCCGTACGCCCGTACGCGCACCACCTGAACAGAAAGCGCCCCGATGCCCCGCGACCGCATCGACGTGCACGCCCCCCTACCTCGACGGCCCCACCGAGGCCCTCTTCGCCTCCGGCTTCGCCCTGGCCGGCGGCGTACGCCTTCGCCCCGGCCGGCCGGGGCCCCGTCGCTATAGTTGGCCGGGACAACGGTCGGCCGGAGCGGGGGACGCAGCGTGGGGACACCCCGAGGGGCGGTCCAGCCGGTCACGGCGCGGTCCGTGGTGGAGCAGGCCACGCAGGCGCTGCGGCGGGCGATCCTGACCGGGGCGCTGGCCCCCGGCGCGGAGTACTCCCTGCGCGAGCTGGCCGGCATGCTCGACATCAGCTTCATCCCGATCCGCGAGGCCCTGCGCAGTCTGGAGAGCGAGGGCCTGGTCATCATGCGGCCGGGCCGCAGTGCCGTCATCGCCCCGCTCGGCCTCGACGACCTCCAGGGCATCTACCGGCTGCGCCGCACCCTGGAGCCGGAGATCGCCGCCCGCTCCTGCCTCCTGCTGAGCGAGGCCGAACTCGACCGACTGGCGGAGCGCGCGGCCGAGTTCGGCGCCGTCGGCCACGGCATGGCCGAGATCTACGACGACCACCACGCCTTCCACCTCGCTCTGGTGGCGCCCGCCGCGACCACATGGGACATCCGGGTGCTGACCACGCTGTGGCGGGCCGGCGAGCGGTACATCCGGATCGGCTTCGGCCGGCTCGACCCCGGCCCGGCCGAGCACCAGCGGCGCGGCGAGGCCCACGGCGAACTGGTCGCCGCCTTCCGCACCCGCGACCCCGCCACGGTCTCCGCCGCCGTCGAACGCCACCTGGCCCGGAACGAGAAGATCGCCCTGGCCGCCCTCTCCTGACACCGGACCCCGCCGCCATGTCGGCGACGGGTGGGAGCCGCCGTTACGTCACGAGGCCGTCGTCACCTCGGAGTTCGGCGCGTCGGACCGAGCCTGCCGGGCGCCGCGCGTACCCGGCCTGAGCAGGCCGGTGAGGACCGCGCCGAGGACGGCCGGGACCACGAACGCGTAGAAGCCTGCCTGCGGCGCGGCGACCAGGACAGCGACCGCCGCCAGGTAGCCGGGGCCGGCGATGGCGCCGATCCGGCCCACCCCCAGGCTGAAGCCGAGCGCGGTGCCGCGCCGCGGGGCAGGGTGCGCGTGAGCGACGTAGATGTTGACCAGGGCCTGGGTACCGAGGGCGCCGCAGCCGACGACGGCGGCGGCGAGCAGCAGTACGGGCCGGGGCTGCGGGGTGCTGCCGGGTGATCATCGCGGCGGTGGCGCAGAGGAAGCTGGTGAGGGTGGCGGCCTTGAGGAAGCCCCGGTCGGCGACGACGACGGCGGCGGCGGCGGCCAGGGTGCCGAGGACGGCGCCCGCGTTCAAGGCGATGGAGAACTCCAGCGAGGAGCTGAGGTCGTAGCCGGAGTCGACCATCAGGGTGGGCAGCCAGGTGCTGGCGCCGTAGACGATGACGGGTCCGGCGAAGGTGGCGGCCCAGAAGAGCAGGGTGGTGCGGCGGCGGCCCGGGGGCCAGCAGCGCGCGGAGCCGGCCGGCGGAGGCGCCCGGCGGAGGCGCCCGGCGGAGGCGCCCGGGGCGGGCTCGGCAGCGCCTTCGGCGCGCGGGGCGGGCACCGACCGGGACGAAGAGCAGCGGGACGACACCGAAGTGGAAGAGGGTGTGGAAGTCCCAGGACGGCAGCAGAGTGCTGCCGACGACGCCGGCGATGATGCCGCCGAGGGCGATACCGGTCTGGGCGGCTCCGACCTGGAGCGAGTGGCGGGCGGGGGCGGCGGCCTCGCTGACGTAGGCGGTGACCAGGGGGATCAGGGCGCCGGTGCCCATGCCGGTGAGGAACGGGGTGGCGGCGAAGAGGGTGAGGTCGCCGGCGACGGCGCTCAGCAGCATGCTCAGCGAGAGCACGGCGAGGCTGACCGCCATCGGCAGCCGGCGCCCGTAGAGGTCGCCCCACCAGCCCGCGGCGATCGACTCGAACGGCATCCCGAGCGCCGTCAGCTGCCCAACAGCCCAAGCGTCGACGTGGTGACCTCCCAGCCGGGGTGGGCGAGGAGCGAGGGGCCTACCGCGCCCAGGATGAAGAGGTCGTACCCCTCGACGCAGAGGATGACGAGGCGAGGAGGACGCCCGGGCAGCCGGGGCGTGGCCGGGTGCCGTGGGCGGTGGAGGCGGGGTTCATCGGGCACTCCGGGGGTGCGGGGCCGCACGGGTGACGGACCCTCGGCGGGCCGGAAACGGGGTTCGCGGCGGGCCGGGGTCCGGGCCGGGTGCGAGGTGCGGGTGGGTCCGGCGGCCGCGGGCCCGCGCGACAGCGGACCGCGCCTCCGCCTGCCCCCGGTCAGACCCCGGGTCAGGCCCTCGGCCAGGCCCCCGGGCTCACTCCGGGAACTCCTCCACCAGCTCCTGCTCCGCCCAGATGGTCTTCCCGCTCTGCCCGTACCGGCTCCCCCACCGGCGGCTGAGCTGGGCCACCAGGAAGAGGCCGCGCCCGCCCTCGTCGGTGGTGCGGGCCCGGCGCAGGCGGGGCTGGGTGTTGCTGGGGTCGGTGACCTCGCAGTACAGGAGTTCGCCGCGGATCAGGCGCAGGCCGATGGGGCCGCCAGCGTGGCGCACCGCGTTGGTGACGAGTTCGCTGACGATCAGCTCGGTGACGAAGGCGTTGCCCTCCAGCCCCCACTCGGTCAGCTTCCCGGTGGCCGCGTTGCGGGCCGCCCCCACCGCGCCGGGCTCCGCCGGGAACTCCCAGCTCGCGACGGACCCCGGGTCCAGCGCGGAGGGACGGGCGAGCAGCAGGGCCGCGTCGTCGAGGAACGGGGTGCCGTCCCCGCCGGTCATCAGTCCCTTGGAGAGCGAGGGCAGGCTCTCCTCGGAGCGCTGGAGCCGGGCCAGGCGGTCGGCCAGGTCGAGGGTGGCGGTGTCGAGGTCGGGCCCGTACCGCCGGAGCAGCCCGTCGGTGTACAGACACAGCACGCTGCCCGGCGGGGTGTCCACGGCGGCCGTCTCGAAGGGCAGGCCCCCGACCCCCAGCGGCGGCCCCGGCTGGAGGTCGACCGGCTCGGCGGGCCCGTCGGGGAGGGCGAGGATCGGCGGCGGATGGCCCGCCGAGGCCATCACGCAGCGCCGGGTGACCGGGTCGTGCAGGGCGACCAGGCAGGTGGCGCCGACCGTGTCGCGGTGGCCGGGCTCGGCCTCGGCGGCCAGCCTCGCCACCAGCGTGTCGAGCTGGGTCAGCACCTCGTCGGGGGCCAGCTCCAGGTCGGCCAGGGTCTGCACGGCGGTCCGCAGCCGGCCCATGGTGGCGGTGGCGTGCAGCCCGCTGCCGAACACGTCGCCGACGACCAGCGCGGTACGCAGCGAGGGCAGTGCGATGGCGTCGAACCAGTCGCCGCCGATCTCCGCCCCGGCCTCCGCGGGAACGTACGAGCCGGTGGTCTCCATGACCCGGGTGGAGGTGGACGCCTGCGGCAGCAGCCGCCGCTGGAGGCTGTCCACCGCCCGGTGCTCGCGGGTGTACCGGCGGGCGTTGTCCACGCTCAGCGCGGCCTGCGCGGCGATCTCGGTGAGCAGCTCCGCGTCGTCCTCGTCGAAGGGCTCGGGCCGCTCGGCGCGCCAGACGCCGACGGCCCCGAGCAGCAGGGCGCGGGCGAAGAGCGGGGCGATGACCAGGGAGTGGCCGCCCTCGGGCGCCGCGAGCCGGATGCTGGCGGGGTCCTTCAGCATCTCCTCCACGGCACCCCGGTCCATCCGGATGGTGCGGCCCTCCTGGACCTCGCGCACCATCGGCCGGTCGGGGAAGGGCGGCACGGTCGCGCCGACCGGCAGCAGTTGGTCGGGCCAGGGCCCGTCGGCGGAGCGCACCGCCACCCTGCGCAGCAGCAGGTCTCCCCCGCCGGAGGTCTTCGGCGGCTCCTCGCCGGTGAGGACGGCGTCGGCCAGGTCGACCCAGGCGATGTCGGCGAACTCCGGGACCAGGGTGTCGGCGATCTCCTGCGCCGTCCGCTCGATGTCGAGGGAGTTGCCGACCCCCGCGGAGGCCCGGTGGCGCAGCTCGGCCCGCTGCCCGGCACGCCAGTGCTCGGTGGCGTCGGTGAGGAAGATCGCGACGCCGGTGGGCCTCCCCGCGGCGTCCTCGGTCCGTACGGCGGAGTAGGAGAGCGACCACTCCTGGTACGGCGGGCGGGTGGAACGTACGTGCTGCTCCTGCGCGGCCAGCGGCCTGCCGGTCTCCAGCACGTCCCGCAGCGTCCGCTCGGTCTCCTCGGCGTCCTTCCCGTCCATCACCTCACTCAGCACGCTGCCCACCGGCTGGGGCGGCCCGCCGAACTTCCCGGGCAGCACATTGCTCCGCAGGACGGCGAGACCGGCGTCCCGCAGCAGGAAGCCCAGGCGGTCCTGGGAGAGCAGCGCCCGGAAGACGGCGTCGGCGTCCTCGGCCTCGGCGGCCCGGCCGGCACCGACCGCCACCACCAGCGAGAACGGGGAACCCCGCAGCTCCTCGACCCGGTACCGCACGCGTACGCTCCCGGCCCCGCCGCACCGCAGGACGGCCTCACCGCGCTCCGGCAGCCGGGCCCGGCGCTCCTCGGCCAGCAGCCGCAGCACGGAGCGGCCCAGTACCTCGTCCGCCGGGCGCCCCACCAGCTCCCCGGCCGCCCGCGACCACCCCGCGACGATGCCCCGGCGGTCGACCAGCGCCACCGCAGCACCCTCCGGCGGACCACCACCCGCCTCGCTCGCACCCATGGTGCCGTCACCACCGCCTCTCACCGGGTCGGTGCCCCCATCATGTCCCCCCACCCGCACCCCCGCCTTCCAGCCACCGACTCCGGGTGACCCCACCCCCGAAATCCCACCCCGACCTCCTGCCGTTATCACATATAGCGCCCTATGCAGATCGACAACTCCGCCGAGCCGGACGAGGCGACCGCCTACCTGCACGGCCCCGAGTACGCGGCCGACTCCGCGGCCCCGCCCTTCGCCCCGGACGCCCAGCTCGCCGCCCGCCGCGCCGGTCACGCCGGAGGAGCTGACCGACCGCGCCTGGGCACTGCGCAGCGAACCGCCGGACCCGATGCTCGTCCTGAGCGGCGCCGTCTGAGCCGCCCCACGCCACAAGGGCCGGGACCCCGCCGCACCACCGGCGGCGCCGGCCCTTCCCCCTTGCCCCACCCCACCCCGCCGACGCCGACTGCTTCATGTGCGGCCTGGAGCAGACGACCGAGGAGTCCGCCGTCGTCTTCCGCGACCCGCTCTGGACGGCGCAGACGGTCCCGGGCTACGACGTCCCGCGCTGGTTCGTCCTGCGCGCCCGGCGCCACGCCGAACGGATCACCGGCCTGGACGACACCGAGGCCGCCACTTTCGGCCGCCGCGCCCGCGACCTGGTGGCGGCGGTCACCGAGGCGACCGGCGCCCCGCGACCTACCCGGTCGTCTTCGGCGAGAACCGCCCGCACTTCCACGCCCTGATCACCGCCCGCGGCGCCGACGTCCCCGCCGACCGCCGCAGCGGCGACCTCTTCGAACTCCGCCCGGAGGCCGCCGACCCGGCCGCCGCCACCCTGGTCCCCACGGTCCGCGAGGCATACACCCGGCTCACGGCGAGCGGGACGACGGCCGGCGCCTGAGCAGGCCCCGCACACGCCGAAGGGCCCGTACGACCGAAGTCGTACGGGCCCTTCTCAAGCAGCTCGGAGAGCTACCAGATCAGCGCAAGGCCATCAATTACTTGATGATCTTGGTGACCTGGCCGGCGCCCACGGTCCGGCCACCCTCACGGATGGCGAACTTCAGGCCCTCCTCCATGGCGACGGGCTGGATCAGCTCGACGCGCATCTCGGTGTTGTCGCCCGGCATGACCATCTCGGTGCCCTCGGGGAGGTTCACCACACCGGTCACGTCAGTCGTACGGAAGTAGAACTGCGGGCGGTAGTTGTTGAAGAAGGGGGTGTGACGGCCACCCTCGTCCTTCGACAGGATGTAGGCCTGGGCCTCGAACTCGGTGTGCGGGGTGACCGAACCGGGCTTGATGATGACCTGGCCGCGCTCGACGTCCTCGCGCTTGATGCCACGGAGGAGCAGACCGACGTTCTCACCGGCCTGGCCCTCGTCGAGCAGCTTGCGGAACATCTCGATGCCGGTGACCGTGGTGGTGGTCTTCTCGGTCTTGATGCCGATGATGTCGACGGTCTCGTTGACCTTGAGGACACCACGCTCGATGCGGCCGGTGACGACCGTACCGCGACCGGTGATGGTGAAGACGTCCTCGATCGGCATCAGGAACGGCTTGTCGACGTCACGCTCGGGCTCCGGGATGGACTCGTCCACAGCCTGCATGAGGTTGAGGACGGACTGGCCCCACTCCTTGTCGCCCTCGAGCGCCTTGAGCGCCGAGACCTTGACGACCGGCAGGTCGTCGCCCGGGAACTCGTACTCGGAGAGGAGCTCACGGACCTCGAGCTCGACGAGCTCGAGGATCTCCTCGTCGTCCACCATGTCGGCCTTGTTCAGGGCGACGACGATGTACGGAACGCCGACCTGGCGGGCCAGGAGCACGTGCTCCTTGGTCTGCGGCATCGGGCCGTCGGTGGCGGCGACCACGAGGATGGCGCCGTCCATCTGCGCCGCACCCGTGATCATGTTCTTGATGTAGTCCGCGTGACCGGGGCAGTCGACGTGCGCGTAGTGGCGCGTCTCGGTCTGGTACTCGACGTGCGCGATGGAGATGGTGATACCGCGCTGGCGCTCCTCGGGCGCCTTGTCGATCATGTCGAAGGCCGAGGCCTCGTTCAGGTCCGGGTACGCGTCGTGCAGCACCTTGGTAATGGCGGCCGTGAGGGTCGTCTTACCGTGGTCGATGTGACCGATGGTGCCGATGTTGACGTGCGGCTTAGTCCGCTCGAACTTCGCCTTCGCCACTGGGGTCCTCCTGGAGAGTGGTTCTGTACGCCTTACTCATCGGCGCCAGGTGATCTTTGCTGGGATGCCGGGCCCGGGACACCCCTTCCGGGGTGCGGACGAGGTGTCCGCGGGCTTCCGGTGACAAGCCTAAAGCGTGTGCTCGGAAGAGTTACTCGCCCTTGGCCTTCGCGATGATCTCCTCGGCGACGTTCCGGGGAACCTCGGCGTAGGAGTCGAACTGCATCGAGTAGCTTGCGCGACCCGAGGTCTTGCTGCGGAGGTCGCCGACGTAGCCGAACATCTCCGAGAGCGGCACCAGGCCCTTGACGACCCGGGCGCCGGCCCGCTCCTCCATGGCCTGGATCTGGCCACGGCGGGAGTTGATGTCGCCGATGACGTCGCCCATGTAGTCCTCGGGCGTGGTGACCTCTACGGCCATCATCGGCTCGAGGAGCACGGGGCCGGCCTTACGGGCACCCTCCTTGAACGCCTGCGAACCGGCGATCTTGAAGGCGAGCTCGGAGGAGTCGACCTCGTGGTAGGCGCCGTCGAGCAGGGTCACGCGCACACCGGTCATCTCGTAACCGGCGAGGATGCCGAACTGCATGGCTTCCTGGGCGCCCGCGTCGACCGAGGGGATGTACTCCCTCGGGATGCGGCCACCGGTGACCTTGTTGACGAACTCGTAGCTCGCGTCGCTGTCCGTCAGAGGCTCGATCATGATCTGAACCTTGGCGAACTGACCCGTGCCACCGGTCTGCTTCTTGTGGGTGAAGTCCACGCGCTCGACGGTCTTGCGGATCGTCTCACGGTAGGCGACCTGCGGCTTACCGACGTTGGCCTCGACCCGGAACTCCCGCTTCATGCGGTCGACCAGGACCTCGAGGTGGAGCTCGCCCATGCCGCCGATGACGGTCTGGCCGGTCTCCTCGTTGGTGTGCACCTGGAAGGAGGGGTCCTCCTCCGCGAGACGCTGGATGGCGACACCCAGCTTCTCCTGGTCACCCTTGGACTTGGGCTCGATCGCGACCTCGATGACGGGAGCCGGGAAGTCCATGGACTCCAGGATCACCGGGGCCTTCTCGTCGGACAGCGTCTCACCCGTCGTGGTCTGCTTGAGACCCATGACGGCGACGATGTCACCGGCGCCCACCGACTCGATCTCCTCACGCTTGTTGGCGTGCATGCGGTAGATCTTGCCGATGCGCTCCTTCTTGCCCTTCACCGAGTTCAGCACCGAGGTGCCGGACTGGAGACGGCCCGAGTAGACGCGCACGAAGGTGAGCTTGCCGAGGTGCGGGTCGCTCATGATCTTGAACGCCAGCGCCGACAGCGGCTCCTCGTCGGACGGCTTGCGGGAGACGACCTTCTCCGCGTCCTTGACGTCCTGGCCTTCGATGGCCTCGACGTCGAGGGGCGAGGGGAGGTAGCGCACGACCGCGTCGAGCAGGGGCTGGACGCCCTTGTTCTTGAACGCCGTACCGCAGAACACCGGGGTGACCGTGGTGTCCGAGGACTTGCCCGACGCGATGGTGATGCGGCGGATGGCCGCGTAGAGCTGCTCGACCGAGGGCTCGTTGCCCTCCAGGTACAGCTCCATCAGCGCGTCGTCGTTCTCGGCGACGGTCTCCAGCAGCTTGGCGCGCCACTCGGCGGCCAGCTCGGTGTGGGTCTCCGGGATGTCGACGGTGTCGTACATCTCGCCCTTGGCGGCGTCCGCCGACCAGACGTACGCCTTCATCGTCACCAGGTCGACGACACCCTGGAAGTCGGCCTCGGAACCGATCGGCAGCTGCATGACGATCGGGGTCGCGCCGAGGCGGTCCGTGATCATGTCGACGCAGCGCAGGAACTCGGCGCCGGTGCGGTCCAGCTTGTTGACGAAGCAGATGCGCGGGACGCCGTAACGGTCGGCCTGACGCCAGACCGTCTCGGACTGCGGCTCCACACCGGCGACGCCGTCGAACACGGTGACGGCACCGTCGAGGACGCGGAGCGAACGCTCCACCTCGACCGTGAAGTCCACGTGGCCCGGGGTGTCGATGATGTTGATGGTGTGGTCGACGTCCTCGAGCGGCCAGTGGCAGGTCGTCGCGGCGGACGTGATCGTGATGCCGCGCTCCTGCTCCTGCTCCATCCAGTCCATCGTGGCAGCGCCGTCGTGGACCTCACCGATCTTGTACGAGACACCGGTGTAGAACAGAATCCGCTCGGTGGTCGTCGTCTTGCCCGCGTCGATGTGGGCCATGATCCCGATGTTGCGGACCTTGGCCAGGTCAAGTGAAGTGGTAGCCATAAGGCTTCAGTCTTCTCTCGGTCTCGATGGGGGTAGCGACTACCAGCGGTAGTGCGCGAAGGCCTTGTTGGACTCGGCCATCTTGTGCGTGTCCTCGCGCTTCTTCACAGCGGCACCCAGGCCGTTGGAGGCGTCGAGAAGCTCGTTCATGAGGCGCTCGGTCATCGTCTTCTCACGGCGGGCGCGCGAGTAGCCGACCAGCCAGCGCAGCGCGAGCGTGTTGGCGCGGCCGGGCTTGACCTCGATCGGGACCTGGTAGGTCGCGCCACCGACACGGCGGGACTTGACCTCGAGGGTGGGCTTGATGTTCTCCAGCGCACGCTTCAGGGTGATGATCGGGTCGTTGCCGGTCTTCTCGCGCAGGCCCTCCATGGCGCCGTACACGATGCGCTCGGCGGTGGAGCGCTTGCCGTTCAGCAGCACCTTGTTGATGAGGGAGGTCACCAGAGGAGAACCGTAGACCGGGTCGATGATGACCGGGCGCTTCGGGGCGGGGCCCTTACGAGGCATTCTTACTTCTCCTTCTTGGCGCCGTAGCGGCTGCGGGCCTGCTTGCGGTTCTTGACACCCTGGGTGTCGAGGGAGCCGCGGATGATCTTGTAGCGAACACCCGGCAGGTCCTTCACACGGCCACCACGCACGAGCACGATGGAGTGCTCCTGCAGGTTGTGTCCCTCACCCGGGATGTAGGCCGTGACCTCGATGCCCGAGGTCAGACGCACACGCGCGACCTTACGGAGGGCCGAGTTCGGCTTCTTCGGGGTGGTCGTGAACACACGCGTGCAGACGCCGCGGCGCTGGGGCGAACCCTCGAGTGCGGGCGTCTTGTTCTTTTCGACCTTGTCCTGCCGGCCCTTACGGACCAGCTGCTGGATCGTAGGCACTACTTCTCCGGTTTCTGTGTGCCGAACAGGTAAAGCTAACCTGGAACCCACCCGACCCACGCGGTCGGGTGTGTCGAATACCGCGGATGCCCCGCTAGCACACGGGAGAAGCGCAGATTGCGGTGCTGACGCCTATCGCTCACCGCGCGGGCTGGACACGCACGGGAGCCTAGGCACACCCCAGGCACAAGGTCTGAGCGTACCTATCGCACGGAGTTCGGTCAAAACAAATGCACGCGCAGCGGACGCGCTGGTCAGACGCCCCGTACCCCGGGGCGGACCGGCACCCTCCGCTGCATGATCGTCTTCTGGTCCCGCGGGGGACGCTACACCGGGCCGCGAGGTGGTGCCAGGGGCGCCCTGGCCTGAATCGTTCGCCGGGCCCCGGCACACTCACTCCCACCCTCTGTGCGTTTTCGGCCACAGAGCGCAGCTTTCCCGCCGAGTAGCGGGGCGGGGGGATTCATTCCGGTCAAGGGCGGGCCACCTGGGCCGGGGGGTCAGTACGTTGACCCGTCCCGCCCCGTCCGTACCGCCGGACGGGGCGCGCGGGCACGGACGCGGTGCGGGGAACCACGGGGAGGGAGCCGATGACGGCCGGGGGAGACGGGCTGGACGACCGGGTGCCGTTCCTGGCCCGGCTGGAGGGCGGCGAGCGGCAGGCGCTCCTCGCCCTCGGCTCACCGATGACGTACGCGCCCCGGCAGGCCCTGCTGCGCGAGCACGAGCCCTCCGCGCACGTCCTGCTCCTGCTCACCGGGTGGACCAAGGTGACGGCCGCGGCACCCAACGGGTACGAGGCGCTGCTCGCGCTGCGCGGCCCCGGCGACATCGTGGGCGAGTTCGCGGCCCTGACCAGCAAGCCCCGCTCGGCGCACGTGACGGCGCTGGAGGAGGTGCGGGCCGTCGCGGTGGAGCCGGCCCGGTTCACGGAGTTCCTGCGGTCGGCGCCCCCGGTGTCGATGACGCTGCTGGCGCTGGTGTCGGACCGCACCCGGGCGGCCGACCGGCGCCGGCTGGAGTTCGCCTCGATGACCGTGCGGGAGCGGTTCGCCTCGCTCCTGCTGGAGCTCGCCCGCGGCTTCGGGCAGCGGACCGCCGACGGGGTCGAGCTGCAAGTGCCGCTCAGCAAACAGGAGTTGGCCGGTTCGGTCGGGGCCTCGCGGGAGATGGTGCAGCGGCTGCTGAAGGAACTGCGGGACCGGGACGCCGTCGTCACCGGACGCCGGGCCCTGGTCGTGCGCCGCCCCGACGTGCTGCGCCGGATCGCGGGGGGCGGGCCCTGACGGCCGGCCGGGCTCTCTCCCTCCCCGTTCTCTGTAAACACCGTCACAGTCCGAGCGCGCCATCCGTCCTCACGCGGTCCGGCGCTCGGGCGCCACGCTGAGACCACTCGCCCGGCCCAGTCCGCGCCGGGCCGGGTACCGCCGTTCGCACTCCGGCCCCCAGGGCCGTTCCGAGAGGTAGGCAGGGCACGATGAACGATCCCGTCAACCGGACGATGCTGCTGGTCGACATCGAGAAGTTCAGCGACCGCGACGACGTCGAACAGGCCTTCCTGCGGCGGATGTTGTACGACGTGGTCGACCGGACCATGGAGCGGGCCGGGATCGACGAGACGCTGCGGCTGCGGGCCGACCAGGGCGACAGCGTCATGGAGTTCATCGACCCGAACGTCCCGGTGCCGCAGGTGCTGCGCTCGGTCATCTCCGAGCTGCCCGCGCAGCTGAAGGCGGTCAACCGGATGGCCTCCAGCGCCGCCCAGATGCGGCTGCGGACCGTGGTGGCCAGCGGGTTCATCGCCCTGGACGAGCGTGGCATCTGGGTCGGCAGCGACCTCAACCACGCCTGCCGCCTCCTCGACGCCGACCTCCTGCGCGCCGCCCTGCGCGAGCGCCCCGGCGACGTCGCCCTCTGCGTCTCGCAGAGCGTCCACGCCGGGATCGTGCGCCACGGTCACCTCGGCATCCCCGCCGAGGAGTTCCACGAGGTCACCCTCGCCAGCAAGAACGGGCCCCTGCCCGCCTGGCTCCTCGGCCCGGTCCCCGCCTCGGGACAGGCCGCGGCGGCGCCGGGCGCGGCGGGGCCCGCACCGACCCCGGTCCCGGACGCTTCGGGGGAGCGCCCGGGACCGGCCGGGGGAACGGAGGCCGGGCCGTCGGGGGGCGGCTCGGCCTCCACCTCCACCCCGGCACCCGCGCCCGCTCCGGCCACCCAGCCCCCGGCGGGCATCCACTTCACCGGCGGCGCCCCCGCCTTCGGCGGCAGCCTCGTCATGGGGAACCAGCACGGCGTCTCCGGCGGCCGGGTCGACGGCGACGTCGTGATGGGCAGCGTCGGCGGGCCCCCGCGCCCGGGGCGCACCCCGGACGGACACGCGCCGGGCGTCGACACCCCGGACCAGGACGCTCCTTCCCCCGACGACCGGCAGACCCCCGGCACCGGCGGGGCAGGCCCCCGATGAGCGCCGCCGACACCGCCACTCCCCCGGCGAACCCCGCCCCGAACGGCCCGGCCGCGCCCCCGGCCGACCCGAACGCCCCGCAGCAGCAGGGCCAGGGCCAGGCCGAGGAGCAGGACGAGGCGGGCGAGGAGCAGGACCGCCCGCAGGACGCCTGGTCGTCCCGGCGGGAACTGGCCGACCACGCGCCGCCCGCCCTGCGGATCGGCTCCGGTGCCGGGTTCGGCGGCGCCCTGGTCCAGGGGGATCAGCACGGCGTCTCCGGCGGGCGGGTCGCCGGTGACGTGATCATGGGGAGCAAGACCGAGATCTGGCAGCTCGGGCCGCCCGCGCCGCACGCCTCGGGCGAGGTCCCGGCGGCCACGCTGGAGCGGCTGGCCGAGTCGTTCGTCGCCGACGAGGAGGCGTTCGCGGCGCTCGCGGACCGGCTGCGCGAGGAGCGCGTCCTGGTCGTCCGGGGCTCCGCCTTCACCGGCCGCCGCACCGCCGCCCTGATGCTGCTCCGGCGGGCCGGCGCCACCTCCGTACGCTCCCTGCTGCGTGACCGCCCGCCCGCCGAGCTGGCCGCGCAGCTCGACGCCGAGCAGCAGCGCGCCGAGCAGGCGCGGGCCGGGGACGCGCCCGCCGCGGGCCCGGTCGGCTACGTGCTCTGCGACCTGATGGCCGACCGCACCCGCCCGCTGCGCGAGCCGCACCTGCTGGCCGTTCGCGACCGGCTCGCCGCGCACGACGGCTACCTGGTGGTGACGGCCGGCCCCACCGCCGTCCTGGAGGAGGTCGACCCGGCCGGCTGGCAGCCGCCCTCGGTCGCCGAGGTGCTCACCGCCCACCTCACCGCCCACCTGCGCGCCACCGCCCCGGACCCGGCGACGCGCGAGGAGTACGCCGGGCGCGAGTCGGCCCGCCTGCTGGCTCTGCCGGCCGTCACCGGTTTCCTCGCCCGCGACCACCAGCTCCGCGAGGCCGCCGCCTTCGCACCGGCGCTGGCCCGGCACGCGGCCGGGGGCCTCGCCGCCGACGAGCTGGACGCCTTCTCGCTGGGGGCGCTGGAGAGCCAGGTGCGGGAGTGGTTCGAGGAGGACGAGGCGGCGCTGCCCCTGCGCGACAAGGCGTTCCTCATCTCGCTGGCCGCCTTCGACGGCGGGCCGTACGCCCTGACCGCCGAACTCAGCGACCGGCTCTACGCCGAACTCCTGCGCACCCAGCGCCCGCACGCTCCCGCCGACGTACCGGTCTTCGGGACACACATCGGCAAGCGGCTCCAACTGGCGCGCGCGGAGCGGCGCCAGGCCGAGGAGGCGACCGAGTGGGGCCCGGTACGGCAGTGGGTGGCCGCCTTCCGCGACGACCGGGCGGCCCTGGTCCTGCTGCGGGAGCTGTGGACCGGCCACCCCTCGGCACGGCCCGCGCTGGTCCGCTGGCTGCGCGCGCTGGCCGAGGACGGGCGCCCGCTGGTACGCACCCGGGCGGCGGCGACCACGGCCGTCCTCGCCCACGCCGACCTGCCCTCCGCGATGGCCCTGCTGATCGAGGAGTGGGCGGCCTCCCCGCGCTACCGCCACCGCATGGTCGCGGCCGGCTCCCTGGCCCTGGCCCACTTCGTGGGCGCCCCCAACGTCCCCCGCGTCCTGGACGGCTGGAGCCAGGGCGAGGACCGCCCGATGCGCTGGGTGGCGATCCGCACCCACGCCCTGATCGGCCCCGAACGCCCGGCCCGCACCCTGCGCCTCCTGCGCACGGTGGTCCGCAAGGAGTACGAGGAGTCCCGGCGCGAGGACCCGCCGGCGCCGCTGGACGAGGTGATGGTCGAGGAGCTGGCCGGGGCGGTGGAGCTGCTGCTCCTCTCCGAAGCCCGCGAGACGGTCCTCGGAGAGCTGCTGGCCAGCTACGAGGTGGACCGGCCCGCCCGCGACCTCACCCTCGCCGGATTCCTGCGCGCCTGCGGACGCGGCGCCGAACTCCGTACCGACCCGGAGTCCGGTCTCGGTCCCGACCCGGCCGAGGAGGAAGGCCCGGACGAGGAGCACCCGCACGGCTGGCCGCTGGTCCTCGACTGGTACCGCGAGGCCGCCGCCGACCCGGCCACCGCCTGGGCCGCGCACGGCCTGACCCGGCTGTGGCGCGCGGCCCTCGGCGACTCCCTGCACAGCCGGGACGCCCTGGAGGTGCTGCGGCTGTGGGTGCTGGCCGCCGCCCACCGCCAAGACGTGGAGTGGGCGCTGGCCGCGCTGCTCCCGGCGCTGGTCGCCGCACCGGAGGACGCGCTGCGCCTGGCCCACCTGCTGCGCACCATGCCCGGCGAGGACGGCGCGCCCCCGCCGCCGGTCGCCGCCCGCCTGCTGACCGTCGTCCCGGCCGCCGGCCACCCCGTGCCCCAGCCCCGCTGAACCGCCGTACCGCCCGACCGCACCACCGCACGCCGAGGAGACGCGAGCCATGCCCGACCACCGCCGCCCGCCGGAGTGGCAGCAGAACGCCGACCGCCACACCGAGTTGCGCGACCCCGTGCTGACCGTGCGGCAGATCTCGCGGTTCGAGTTCAGCCGCAAGGCCCTCACCCGCATCGACCACGCCCTGGTCTTCACGACCCCGCGTGGCGGCCACGAGGTCTACCTGCCACCCCGCAGGCCCAGCCGCAGCGAGGTCGCCGCCAGGCGCTACACCTCGGTCTACGAGGTGGACATGGGCATCCACCCGTGGCGCGAGGAGCTGGCACTGCCCAGCGACAACGACGCCTTCGAGTTCGGCGCCGAGGTCGACTTCTCCTGGCAGGTGGTCGACCCGGCGCGGTACGTCGCGGGCGGACACCGGGACGTACCGGCGCTGCTCGTCGGGGAGTTGCAGCAGGCGGCGCGCCCGGTCACCCGGCGTTTCCCGGTCTCGGCCAGCGCCGAGGCGGAGCGGGAGCTGCTGCGGGCGACGGCCGGACTCGGCCCGCTCGGGGCGACGGCCGGGCTCCAGGTCACCTGGACCCTGCGGGTCCGCCGCGACGAGGGCGACATCGCCCACCAGCGGCGGCTGCGCGAGATCGACCAGAACGTGGCCGAGCAGATCCGCGCCGACCAGGGCGGCATGGAGGCCGACCTGGTCCGCCACAAGCGCGAACTCCAGCAGGACGCGCTCCAGATCAGCCGCTCCCTGGAGTACGGCGAGCAGGCGCAGCGGCTCGCGCTCCAGCAGCAGCAGTGGCAGCACGAACAGGCCCTGGCCGCCAGCTACCAGCAGATGGAGCTCCAGCGGGTCAACGCCCAGAAGATCGACTACTACCAGCACCACCTGGCCCAGGGCGGCATCCACGCCCTCGCGTTCCGCCTCGCCGAACACCCCGAGGACATGCGGCTGGTGATGGAGAACATGCGCCAGGACCAGATCCAGCTCATGCACTCCCAGCTCCAGCTGGTCGAACAGGTCCTCAAGGGCGACCACGCCGAGGCGTACGAGCTGGACGAGCCGAAGAAGCTCGCCCTGCGCACCATGACGGAGATCTTCAACCAGCGCCTCCCCGGCGTCCCCCACGAGCCCCCGGTCATCGGCCCGCCGCCCCCGCAGACCCCGCCCTACCCGGGCCAGACCGTCCCCGGCCAGACGCTCCCGGAACCCCCGCGGCTCCCCCAGCAGGCCCCGCCCGAGACCACCGGGCCCGAGGCGGCTCCGCCCACCCCGCCCCCCGGCAACCCGTACGCCTCCCCGCCCCAGGCCGGCCCGTACACCCAGCCCCACCCGTACGCACCCCCGCCCCCGCCCTGGCAGGCCCCGCCCGGCTACGGCACCGTCCCCACCGCCCCGGGCCCGGCCCAGCCGCCACCCGCTCCCCCGGCGGCCCCGCCCCAGCCCGAGCCCCAGCCCCGCCCCGACACCCCGCACGAGGACACCGCCCCGGCCCAGGACGGCACCCCATGACCGACCTCGACCTCACCACCCCGGACCCCGCCCCGCCCCCGGACCAGGACGCCGACCACACCCGGCCCCATCCCGCCCACCTCCCGCTCCCCGCCACGCAGCCCCCGTCCCCGCCCCCGCCCGGCGCCACCGTCGCCGCCCGCCTCCTGGCAGACCTGCACACCGAGATCGGGCGGGCCGACAGCAAGGCGGCCGTGCTGGTGGCGGCGCTCGGCATGACGGCGGGCGTCTTCACCGGGCTGCTGGCGGGCAAGGACTGGGCCCCGGGCTCGCTCGGCCCGGCCGGGCTCCTCCTGTGGTGGGCCGGGGCCGCCGCCCTCGCCGTCTCCCTGCTCGCCCTGCTCCTCGCGGTCCTCCCCCGCTACCGCGCCGACGCCTGGGCCCCGGGCGAGCCGCTCTCCTACTTCGCCGACATCCGCCAGGCAGCGGCGGCGGGCGAGGCCGAGCTGACCCGGGCGCTGGCCGCCACCGAACGCGACCCGCTGCACGGGCTGGCCCGCGCCCTGACCGGGACGAGCCGGATCGCCGCCGTCAAGCACCGCTGGATCAGGGCCGGGCTGATCGCCTTCAGTGCCGGCAGCGTCCTGCTCCCCACGGCCGTCCTCACCGGCTGACCCGTCCCCTTCCGTCCCCCGCCTCCGCCCGGCACCGCTCACGCCACCACCGCACCGCGAGGTATCCCATGACCACCACACCCAACCCGCCGGACAGCACCGACCCGCACCCCGCCGCCGGGCCCACGCCCCCGCAGTACCCCCAGCAGCCCCCGGCCTACCCCACCGGGCCCACCCAGCCGCCCGCGCCCCCGGCGTACCCGGCCCAGTACGCGCCCCCGGCGTACCCGAGCCCCACCCCGCAGACCCCTCCCCCGGCGCAGCACGCCGCACCGCCGGTACCGCCCCAGCCCCAGCCCGCGATCCCGCCGAAGCCCATCACCCCGGCACCGCTCCACGCCCACCACATCAGCACCGACCAGCGCCGCGTCTACCTCAAGGCACACCAGCGGCACGCGGACGCCACCGCTCTCGGCTCGCTCCTGATCTACCTGCCGCACTTCCTCTCCAGCCTGGTCGTGGTGAGCCTGGTCTCGCTGCTCGTCCTGGGCGACCTGGCCTTCCTCGGCATCGTCGGCTGGCTGCTGACCGGGCTGCTGATCTTCCACCGCCCGACCGAGTCGACCCTCGCCCGCCGCCTGCTGGGGCTGCGCCACCCGACGCGGGAGGAGTTCTCCCGGCTGGCGCCGGTCTGGCAGGAGGTGACCGCGCGGGCCGGGGTCGACGCGCAGAACTACGAGCTGTGGATCGAGGAGAACGACACCGACCTCAACGCGGTCGCCGCCGCCGGCCACATCGTCGGCGTCACCACCTTCGCCCTCAACCGCCTGCCCAACGGCGAACTCGCCGCCGTCCTCGCCCACGAACTCGGCCACCACGTCGGCGGCCACGCCTGGGCCTCCCTGCTCGGCTACTGGTACGCGCTGCCCGCCCGGCTCGCCTACCGCGTGATCCGGTTCCTCGCCGTGATCACCCTGCGCGTCGCGGCGGTCTTCTCGCTCCTCGGCTTCCTGGTGATCGCGTTCTTCCTCGGCATCGTCGCCTTCGGCACGATCACCACCCTCTACGGGCTCCCCCTGCTGATCCTCGCCGCCCCCTACGCCCTGGCCGCCGTGGGCCGCCGCGCGGAACTCCGGGCCGACCAGCACGCCGCCGCCCTCGGCTTCGCCCCGATGCTCGCCTCCGTCCTCCACCAGATGCACGGCGCCGACCAGGCGGCCAAGCAGCAGGCAGCCCTGGCCGCCCGCGCGGCCGGTACCCGGCTCCCCAAGGAGTCGGCGATGGCCAAGCTGCTCGCCACCCACCCCGACCACCACACCCGCCTGCACCACCTCCAGCCCTGGCTCCAGCCCCAGCCCCCGCGCTGACCTCACCGCCGGGCCCCGGACACGCCGAAGGGCGGCCACCCCCGAGGGGGTGGCCGCCCTTCACGGCCTTACCGGCCTACCAGCTCACTGGTTGTACGGACCGTAGTCGTAGTCCTCCAGCGGGACGGCCTGGCCGGAGCCGGTGCCGAACGGCGAGTAGTCGATGTCGTCGTAACCGACGGCCGAGTACATCGCGGCCTTGGCCTCCTCGGTCGGCTCGACCCGGATGTTGCGGTAGCGGGACAGGCCCGTACCGGCCGGGATGAGCTTACCGATGATGACGTTCTCCTTGAGGCCGATCAGGGAGTCCGACTTGGCGTTGATCGCCGCGTCGGTCAGGACCCTGGTCGTCTCCTGGAAGGACGCCGCCGACAGCCACGACTCGGTCGCCAGCGAGGCCTTGGTGATACCCATCAGCTGCGGACGGCCGGAGGCGGGGTGACCGCCCTCGGTGACCACACGACGGTTCTCGGTCTCGAACTTCGACCGCTCGACCAGCTCGCCGGGCAGCAGCTCGGCGTCGCCGGACTCGATGATCGTCACGCGGCGGAGCATCTGCCGGATGATGATCTCGATGTGCTTGTCGTGGATCGACACACCCTGCGAGTTGTAGACCTTCTGGACCTCGCCCACGAGGTGCACCTGCACCGCGCGCTGGCCGAGGATGCGCAGCACGTCGTGCGGGTTGGTGGCACCCACGGTGAGCTTCTGGCCCACCTCGACGTGGTCGCCCTCGCCCACCAGCAGACGGGCACGCTTCGAGATCGGGAACGCCACCTCGTCGCTGCCGTCGTCCGGGGTGACGACGAGCTTCTTGGTCTTCTCGGTCTCCTCGATCCGCACGCGTCCGGCGGACTCGGAGATCGGGGCGACACCCTTCGGCGTACGGGCTTCGAAGAGCTCGACGACTCGGGGCAGACCCTGGGTGATGTCGTCACCGGCCACACCACCGGTGTGGAAGGTACGCATCGTCAGCTGGGTACCGGGCTCACCGATGGACTGGGCGGCGATGATGCCGACCGCCTCACCGATGTCGACCAGCTTGCCGGTGGCGAGCGAACGGCCGTAGCAGTACGCACAGGTGCCGACGGCCGACTCGCAGGTCAGGACCGAGCGGGTCTTGACCTCCTCGACGCCGTGCAGGACCAGCTGATCGATGAGGACGTCACCGAGGTCGACGTTGGCCGGCGCGATGACCTTGCCGTCGACGACGACGTCCTCGGCCAGCATGCGGGCGTAGACGCTGGTCTCGACATCCTCGGTCTTGCGCAGGACACCGTCCGCACCGCGGTCGGCGATCTTGAGCTTGAGACCGCGCTCGGTACCGCAGTCCTCCTCGCGGATGATGACGTCCTGCGAGACGTCCACCAGACGACGGGTGAGGTAACCCGAGTCGGCGGTACGCAGGGCGGTGTCCGCGAGGCCCTTACGGGCACCGTGGGTGGCGATGAAGTACTCGAGGACCGAGAGGCCCTCGCGGAACGACGCCTTGATGGGACGCGGGATCGTCTCGTTCTTGGCGTTCGACACGAGACCACGCATACCGGCGATCTGACGCAGCTGCATCATGTTTCCGCGCGCGCCCGAGTTCACCATCATGGCGATCGGGTTGGTCTTCGGGAAGTTGTCGTTCATCGCCTCGGCGACCTCGTTGGTCGCCTTGGTCCAGATCGCGATGAGCTCCTGGGTCCGCTCGTCCTTCGTGATCAGACCCCGCTCGTACTGCTTCTGGACCTTGACGTCCTGAGCCTCGTACGACGTCACGATGTTGCGCTTGGCCTCGGGGACGACGACGTCCGAGATGGCCACGGTGACGCCGGACCGGGTGGCCCAGTGGAAGCCGGAGGCCTTCAGGTTGTCGAGCGTCGCCGCGACGACGACCTTCGGGTACCGCTCGGCCAGGTCGTTGACGATCTGGGAGAGCTGCTTCTTGCCGACCTCGTAGTCGACGAAGGGGTAGTCCTCGGGCAGCAGCTCGTTGAAGAGCGCGCGGCCCAGGGTGGTGTTCAGCCGGAAGCTGTCGCCCGGCTGGTACTCCGGCTCACCCTCCTCGGCGACCGGCGGGGTCCAGCCACGCGGCGGGATGGTGCCGACCGGGAAGCGGATGTCGATCTTCGACTGGAGCGACAGCTCGCCCGCGTCGAAGGCCATGATCGCCTCGGCGGTCGAACCGAAGGCACGCCCCTCGCCCTTCACGTGCCGGCCGTCGCCGTCCGTGGTGAGGAAGAAGAGGCCGAGCACCATGTCCTGGGTCGGCATGGTGACCGGACGGCCGTCGGCCGGCTTGAGGATGTTGTTCGAGGACAGCATCAGGATGCGGGCCTCGGCCTGCGCCTCCGCGGAGAGCGGCAGGTGGACGGCCATCTGGTCACCGTCGAAGTCCGCGTTGAACGCGGTGCAGACGAGCGGGTGGATCTGGATGGCCTTGCCCTCGACCAGCTGCGGCTCGAAGGCCTGGATGCCGAGGCGGTGCAGGGTGGGCGCGCGGTTCAGCAGCACCGGGTGCTCGGCGATGACCTCTTCGAGGACGTCGTACACCACGGTGCGGCCACGCTCGACCATGCGCTTGGCCGACTTGATGTTCTGCGCGTGGTTCAGGTCGACCAGGCGCTTCATCACGAACGGCTTGAAGAGCTCCAGCGCCATCGCCTTCGGCAGACCGCACTGGTGCAGCTTGAGCTGCGGACCGACGACGATCACGGAACGCGCGGAGTAGTCCACACGCTTGCCGAGGAGGTTCTGACGGAAGCGGCCCTGCTTGCCCTTGAGCATGTCGGAGAGCGACTTCAGCGGACGGTTGCCGGGGCCCGTGACGGGGCGGCCGCGGCGGCCGTTGTCGAAGAGCGCGTCGACGGCCTCCTGGAGCATGCGCTTCTCGTTGTTCACGATGATCTCGGGCGCGCCGAGGTCGAGAAGCCGCTTCAGGCGGTTGTTGCGGTTGATGACGCGGCGGTACAGGTCGTTCAGGTCGGAGGTCGCGAAGCGGCCACCGTCCAGCTGCACCATCGGACGCAGGTCCGGCGGGATGACCGGGACGCAGTCCAGGACCATGCCCTTGGGGCTGTTGCTGGTCTGGAGGAAGGCGGAGACGACCTTGAGGCGCTTGAGCGCACGGGTCTTCTTCTGGCCCTTGCCGGTCCGGATGATCTCGCGGAGGCGCTCGGCCTCCTCGTCCAGGTCGAAGGTCTCCAGCCGCTTCTGGAGCGCGGCGGCGCCCATCGAGCCGTCGAAGTACGTGCCGAAGCGGTCACGCAGCTCGCGGTAGAGCAGCTCGTCGCCCTCCAGGTCCTGGACCTTGAGGTTCTTGAAGCGGTTCCAGACCTCGTCGAGACGGTCGATCTCGCGCTGCGCGCGGTCGCGCAGCTGCTTCATCTCCCGCTCGGCACCTTCGCGCACCTTGCGGCGCACGTCGGCCTTGGCACCCTCGGCCTCCAGCTCGGCCAGGTCGGTCTCGAGCTTCTTGGCACGGGCCTCGAGGTCGGCGTCGCGCCGGTTCTCGATCTGCTGACGCTCGACGGAGACGTGCGCCTCCAGCGACGGGAGGTCGCGGGTGCGGCGCTCCTCGTCCACGAACGTGATCATGTACGCGGCGAAGTAGATGACCTTCTCGAGGTCCTTCGGCGCGAGGTCCAGCAGGTAGCCCAGGCGCGAGGGGACGCCCTTGAAGTACCAGATGTGGGTCACGGGAGCGGCGAGCTCGATGTGGCCCATCCGCTCACGGCGCACCTTGGCACGGGTCACCTCGACGCCGCAGCGCTCACAGATGATGCCCTTGAAGCGGACCCGCTTGTACTTGCCGCAGTAGCACTCCCAGTCCCGGGTCGGACCGAAGATCTTCTCGCAGAAGAGCCCGTCCTTCTCCGGCTTGAGGGTGCGGTAGTTGATGGTCTCCGGCTTCTTGACCTCGCCGTGGGACCACTGTCGGATGTCGTCCGCGGTCGCCAGGCCGATCCGCAGCTCGTCGAAGAAGTTGACGTCGAGCACTTTGTCGTCAATCCCTCTTTCAGGGTTCGTGCCCCACCGCCCGGAGGCGGAACGGGGCTCACATCATGGTCTGTACGGGTCCGGGGCGGCCGGGCCTCGCGGTGGAGCGAGGCCCGGCCAGGCCCGTCAGACCTCTTCGACGCTGCTCGGCTCGCGCCGGGACAGGTCGATACCGAGCTCCTCCGCCGCGCGGAAGACGTCCTCGTCGGTGTCGCGCATCTCGATGGACATGCCGTCCGAGGACAGCACCTCCACGTTGAGGCAGAGCGACTGCATTTCCTTGATGAGGACCTTGAAGGACTCGGGGATGCCGGGCTCGGGGATGTTCTCGCCCTTGACGATGGCCTCGTAGACCTTCACACGGCCGGTCACGTCGTCGGACTTGATCGTCAGCAGCTCCTGGAGGGCGTACGCGGCGCCGTAAGCCTCCAGCGCCCACACCTCCATCTCACCGAAGCGCTGACCACCGAACTGGGCCTTACCACCCAGCGGCTGCTGGGTGATCATCGAGTAGGGACCGGTCGAGCGCGCGTGCAGCTTGTCGTCGACCAGGTGGTGCAGCTTGAGGATGTACATGTACCCGACCGAGACCGGGTCCGGGAACGGCTCGCCGGAGCGGCCGTCGAAGAGCCGCGCCTTGCCCGAGGACTGCACCATCCGCTCACCGTCGCGGTTGGGGATGGTGTGGTCGATCAGGCCGGCCAGCTCGTCCTCGCGGGTGCCGTCGAACACCGGGGTGGCGACGTTGGTACCCGGCTCGACCCGGTCGATGCCGATCGACTGGAGCCGCTGGGCCCACTCGGTCTCGACACCGGAGATGTCCCAGCCCTGGCTGGCGAGCCAGCCGAGGTGGATCTCCATGACCTGTCCCGGGTTCATTCGGGACGGCACACCGAGCGGGTTGAGGATGATGTCGACCGGGGTGCCGTCCTCCAGGAACGGCATGTCCTCGATCGGCAGGATCTTCGAGATGACGCCCTTGTTGCCGTGACGGCCGGCGAGCTTGTCACCGTCGGTGATCTTGCGCTTCTGGGCCACGTAGACGCGGACCAGCTGGTTGACGCCCGGGGGAAGCTCGTCGCCCTCCTCGCGGTCGAAGACGCGCACGCCGATGACCTTGCCGGTCTCGCCGTGCGGCACCTTCAGCGAGGTGTCGCGGACCTCGCGCGCCTTCTCACCGAAGATCGCGCGGAGCAGGCGCTCCTCCGGGGTCAGCTCGGTCTCACCCTTGGGCGTGACCTTGCCGACCAGGATGTCGCCGGCGTCGACCTCGGCACCGATGCGGATGATGCCGCGCTCGTCGAGGTCGGCGAGGACCTCCTCGGAGACGTTCGGGATGTCCCGGGTGATCTCCTCGGGGCCGAGCTTGGTGTCACGGGCGTCGACCTCGTGCTCCTCGATGTGGATCGAGGAGAGGACGTCGTCCTGGACGAGGCGCTGCGACAGGATGATCGCGTCCTCGTAGTTGTGGCCCTCCCACGACATGAACGCCACGAGGAGGTTCTTGCCGAGCGCCATCTCGCCGAGCTCGGTCGCCGGACCGTCGGCGAGCACCTGGCCCTCGATGATCCGGTCGCCCTCGTCGACGACGACCTTCTGGTTGACCGAGGTGCCCTGGTTCGAGCGGGAGAACTTGGCGAGGCGGTACGTGGTGTACGTGCCGTCGTCGTTGGTGGTGGTGATGTAGTCCGCGGAGACCTCCTGGACCACACCGTCCTTCTCCGCCTTCAGCACGTCGCCGGCGTCGGTGGCACAGCGGTACTCCATGCCGGTGCCGACGAGCGGGGCCTCGCTCTTGATGAGCGGGACCGCCTGGCGCATCATGTTCGCGCCCATGAGGGCACGGTTGGCGTCGTCGTGCTCGAGGAAGGGGATCATGGCGGTCGCGACCGACACCATCTGGCGCGGCGAGACGTCCATGTAGTCGACGTCGTCCCCGGGGACGTAGTCGACCTCTCCGCCACGACGGCGGACCAGGACGCGGTCCTCGGCGAAGTGGAGGTCCTCGGTCAGGCCGGCGTTGGCCTGGGCGATGACGAAGCGGTCCTCCTCGTCGGCGGTCAGGTAGTCGACCTCGTCGGTGACGATGCCGTCGGTGACCCGGCGGTAGGGCGTCTCGACGAAGCCGAAGGCGTTGACCCGGCCGTAGGAGGCGAGCGAGCCGATCAGACCGATGTTCGGGCCTTCAGGCGTCTCGATCGGGCACATGCGGCCGTAGTGCGAGGGGTGCACGTCACGGACCTCGAAGCCGGCCCGCTCACGCGAGAGACCACCCGGGCCGAGCGCCGACAGACGGCGCTTGTGGGTGAGACCCGAGAGCGGGTTGTTCTGGTCCATGAACTGCGACAGCTGGCTGGTGCCGAAGAACTCCTTGATGGAGGCGACGACCGGCCGGATGTTGATCAGGGTCTGCGGCGTGATCGCCTCGACGTCCTGGGTGGTCATGCGCTCACGCACGACGCGCTCCATACGGGCGAGACCCGTACGGACCTGGTTCTGGATCAGCTCGCCGACGTTGCGCAGACGGCGGTTGCCGAAGTGGTCGATGTCGTCGGTCTCGACGACGATCTGAGTGCCGTTCTCGCCGGTCGTCTCGGTCTCGCCGGCGTGCAGCTTGACCAGGTACTTGATGGTGGCGATGACGTCGTCGGTGGTGAGCACGCCGGCGTCCAGGGGCGCGTCGCCGCCGAGCTTCTTGTTCACCTTGTAGCGGCCGACCTTGGCGAGGTCGTAACGCTTGGGGTTGAAGTAGAGGTTCTCCAGCAGCGTCTGCGCGGCCTCACGCGTGGGCGGCTCGCCCGGGCGCAGCTTGCGGTAGATGTCGAGCAGCGCGTCGTCCTGGCCCTGGGTGTGGTCCTTCTCCAGGGTGGCGCGCATCGACTCGTACTCGCCGAACTCCTCGAGGATCTGCTCGGTCGTCCAGCCGAGAGCCTTGAGGAGGACGGTGACGGACTGCTTGCGCTTACGGTCGATGCGGACGCCGACCATGTCGCGCTTGTCGATCTCCATCTCCAGCCAGGCACCCCGGGAGGGGATGATCTTGGCGGAGAAGATGTCCTTGTCGGACGTCTTGTCGATGGAGGAGTCGAAGTAGACGCCGGGCGAGCGGACCAGCTGCGACACGACGACACGCTCGGTGCCGTTGATGACGAAGGTGCCCTTGTTGGTCATGAGCGGGAAGTCGCCCATGAAGACCGTCTGGGACTTGATCTCGCCGGTCTCGTTGTTGGTGAACTCGGCGGTGACGAAGAGCGGCGCGGCGAAGGTGAAGTCGCGCTCCTTGCACTCGTCGATGGAGTTCTTCGGGGGCTCGAAGCGGTGGTCGCGGAAGGTCAGCGACATCGACCCGGAGAAGTCCTCGATCGGGGAGATCTCCTCGAAGATCTCCTCCAGACCGGACTTGGTGGGGACGTCCTGTCCGCTGTCCAGAGCCGCCTCGACCCGGGCCTTCCATGCGTCGTTGCCGAGCAGCCAGTCGAAGCTCTCGGTCTGGAGGGCAAGGAGGTTCGGAACCTCGAGGGGCTCCTTGATCTTTGCAAAGGAAATGCGCAGCGGGGCGGTGCTGGCGCCGTTGTTCGAATTCGCGGAGGCAGTGCGCGAGGCGGCCAAGAGGGGGTCCTTCCGAGGGCTCGGACTCACTACGCGCGTACCGGTCCCGAGCCGACACAGCGGAAGAAATCCCAGGTCAGGGCGGTTTCACTCCACGGTGCTCAAGCACGGGCATGCCCCTGGTGACGGGCAGGAGGCAGCTAACAGGCAGCGCAAAGGGTCAGTGTAGCCACTTGGCCCACTGATGTCCAGTGCGGGTGACCTGGATGGTCAAAGACCCTCGCTGTTCTCAACTCCACGATGCCCTCGCGCCCTCTTGGACGCATATCAACACTGCCCGGTTCGCCGCCGATCCATGCCTCGATACCCGGATCGGTGTGACGACGCGTCCTGAGAATTGCGCGCGGCGTGCTGTTCGTCAAGGCCCCGTCCCCCGAACCGGGGGCGGAACCGCCTCGTCTGCCGCCTCCCGACCTCGGCCCGGGGCCCCTTCACGCGGGCGCCCGCCGGTCACCGGACGGCACAACGATGATCACCATACCCGCAGGTGAGCAGGGCGCAAGGACCCCGGCCCGACCACGCCCGAAGGCGACCACCCGGATGGGTGATCGCCTTCGGGAACAGGTCGTCCGGCCCCCTGAGGGGCGCTGGACGGACGAGTCAGAGACTCAGGAGAGTCACTTGACCTCGACGGACGCGCCGGCGCCCTTGAGGGACTCGGCGGCCTTCTCAGCGGCCTCCTTGGTGACCTTCTCGAGGACCGGCTTCGGGGTGCCGTCCACGAGGTCCTTGGCCTCCTTCAGACCCAGCGAGGTCAGCTCACGCACGACCTTGATGACCTGGATCTTCTTGTCGCCGGCGCCGGTGAGGACGACGTCGAACTCGTCCTGCTCCTCGGCGGCCTCGGCCGGGGCGCCCGGGGCACCGGCGGCGGCGACGGCGACCGGGGCGGCAGCCTCGACGTCGAACTTCTCCTCGAACGCCTTCACGAACTCGGAGAGCTCGATGAGGGTCATTTCCTCGAACTGCGCGAGCAGGTCGTCCTGAGACAGCTTCGCCATGATGGCGTCCTTCCACTAATTCGGCAGGTGCCGGATGTACATGAAGGCGGGCGTACGTGGGCCCGCTGCGACCGGGAGCCGGGTCGGCCCCAGGTCATGACGCGAGCCGAATTACTCGGCACCGCCCTGCTCGTCGCGCTTGGCGCGCAGCGCGTCCGCGGTGCGGACGAACTTCTGCGGGAGCGCCTGGAAGACAGCCGCGGCCTTGGCCTGGTTGCCCTTCAGAGCGCCCGCCAGCTTGGCGAGCAGAACCTCGCGGGACTCGAGGTCCGCAAGCTTCTTGATCTCGTCGGCGGACAGCGCCTTACCCTCAAGGACACCGCCCTTGATGACGAGAGCGGGGTTCTCCTTGGCGAAGTCACGAAGACTCTTCGCCGCCTCGACCGGGTCACCGGTCACGAAGGCGACAGCCGTCGAGCCCTTGAGGTGCTCGTCCAGCTCGACCCCGGCCTCCTTGGCCGCGATCTTGGTCAGCGTGTTCTTCACCACTCGGTACTGAGCGTTCTCGCCGAGAGAACGGCGCAGCTGCTTGAGCTGCGCCACGGACAGTCCGGTGTACGCGGTCACGACAGCGGCGTTGGAGTTACGGAGCTTGTCCGTGACCTCCTCGACGGCTGCGACCTTGTCGGACGTCGCCATGAGCCTCGGCCTCCTTCCGGGGTGATGATCCTCGACTGACCTTGCGATCAGCCTCGTACAGCACTGGGACCGTCTGGATCAGGCACGTGAGGAAGGACGTCGGGCAGAAGTCTGCTTTAAGACGAAAAACGCCCCGGCGCAGGCGCACGGGGCGTGAGCTCGACTGGGCGTAACACGTCCAGGAGCACATCCACAGTCACCTACGCAGGCCGTCCGCGTGAGCGGAATCCTTCGGCCACCGCCCTCTCCGAGGAGCAGACGGTAACGACCAGCGGTCTTTGGCTTCTGGGGAAGAGTACGGGAGCCGGGCGGCGGGAGGCAAATCGCCCGGAAGCACGGCCTCCGGGCGGGGTCCGCGGACCCCGCCCGGAGGGGTGGATCAGGCGCCCTCGCCCATCTCGGCCAGCTCCTGGAGCATGTCCATCAGGTCCAGGGTGTCCTTCTCGGCCGGGGTGTCCACCTTGGCGGCGGCGCCGTAGTCGGAGAAGGTCTGGACGATCCGGACGTCGCCCTCGGGCGTCTCCATGGTGACGTCCATCTTCACGGGGAGGTCGTCGCCGTTGACCCAGACCTGGGTCTGGTAGCCCTCCAGGCCGGACTTCTCCATGGCCTCGACGAGCTCCTTGCGGTCCTTCTCCGGCAGGGCGTCGAAGGAGGAGTTGGCGTCCAGCATCTCCTTGAGGGAGAGCGTGCCCTTGTAGTGCTGGGTCTCCTCGCCGCCGACCTTGGCCGGACCGACGTGCTTGAGGTTGGGCGACTCCATCAGCACGGCGATCTGCTGCGCCGGGTCCTGGTTCATGTTCTCCAGGCCACCGGTCATGGCCTTGGCCATCTCGCCGCCGCCGGCCTCACCGGACTTGTCCATCTGCTCGGCCAGCTCGCCGAGGTCCATCTTCATCCAGCGACGGCCGTCCATCTCCTTGGCCGCCTCGGCGCCCATGTCGACGTACATGACGGAGCCGTCCATGATGACGCGGCTCGACTCGGGCGCCGTCGGGTCCGACTCCTGGAGGGCGGAGCCGGACATCGTCATGTCGAGCACGGTCGGGTCCCAGCCCATGACGCCGGACATCTTCATGTCGCCGCCGCCGGGGGTCCCCTCCGGCATCGTCATGGTCATCTCGACCTTGGCCGACTTGGCCTCGCTGGTGCTCTTGTACGCGGCGTTGAGCGCCTTGCCGGCCTCGGCACGCGAGAGCACCTTCGGCGCGCTGTCCGCGGCCTTGCCGTCGCCCTTGGACTCGGTCTCGCCGCCCTCACAGGCCGCCAGCCCCAGCACCATCGCGACCGCCGCCGCCGGAACCGCGACCCGGCGCGCCAGGTTCTTCTTCCCCACTGTCCCCACCCCTGCTTGCTCTCTCGGTGACCGGTCCCCCCGGGCACGCTTTACTTTCGTTTTGCACGGTACCGCACGCGTACGACAACCCCGTACGAAAAAAGGACCGGCCCCCGCAGCTCAGAGCTGTGGGGGCCGGTCCCTTCAGACGCGTACGCGACCGCGGCGCCGGTTGATCACGAGGATCAGACGGCGGCCGGGTCCTCCTCGACGAGGAGGTTGCGGGTGCGGTTCGGGTCGACCTGGATGCCGGGGCCCATGGTGGTGGCGACGGCGGCCTTCTTGATGTAGCGACCCTTGGCGGCGGAGGGCTTCAGACGAAGGATCTCGTCCAGGGCCGCGCCGTAGTTCTCCACGAGCTGGGTGTCGTCGAAGGACACCTTGCCGATGATGAAGTGGAGGTTGGAGTGCTTGTCGACGCGGAACTCGATCTTGCCGCCCTTGATCTCGTTCACGGCCTTGGCCACGTCCGGGGTCACGGTGCCGGTCTTCGGGTTCGGCATCAGACCACGCGGGCCGAGGACACGGCCGAGGCGGCCGACCTTGCCCATGAGGTCCGGGGTGGCGACGACGGCGTCGAACTCGTTGAGGCGGTTGCCCTTCGAGATCTCGTCGATCAGTTCGTCGGAGCCGACGATGTCGGCGCCGGCGGCACGCGCGGCCTCGGCACGGTCACCGGTCGCGAAGACCAGGACCCGGGCGGTCTTGCCGGTGCCGTGCGGAAGGTTCACGGTGCCGCGGACCATCTGGTCGGCCTTGCGCGGGTCGACACCCAGGCGGAAGGCGACCTCGACGGTCCCGTCGAACTTGGTCGCGGAGGTCTCCTTGGCGAGACGGATCGCCTCGAGCGGGGCGTAGAGCTTCTCCCGGTCGATCTTGGCGTCCGCAGCGCGGAGAGTCTTGCTGCGCTTCACTTCTGCTCCTGGCAGTTACGTCCGGGGGTGCCGGACAGGGTGGAGTCGTGGTACGGGCCGGCGCATGGCCCTGCCACAGAGAGGTCAGGCGGGGTTGAGGTCAGCCCTCGACCGTGATGCCCATGGAACGAGCGGTACCGGCGATGATCTTGGCCGCCTGGTCCAGGTCGTTCGCGTTGAGGTCGGGCATCTTGGTGGTGGCGATCTCGCGGACCTGCGCGTCGGTGATCTTCGCGACCTTGGTCTTGTGCGGCTCGCCCGAGCCCTTCTCCACGCCGGCGGCCTTCAGGATCATCTTGGAGGCCGGCGGGGTCTTGGTCACGAAGGTGAAGGAGCGGTCCTCGTAGACCGTGATCTCCACCGGGATGACCCAGCCACGCTGCGACTCGGTGGCCGCGTTGTAGGCCTTGCAGAACTCCATGATGTTGACGCCGTGCTGACCGAGCGCGGGGCCGACCGGCGGAGCCGGGTTGGCCGCGCCGGCCTGGATCTGGAGCTTGATCAGCCCCGTGACCTTCTTCTTCTTGGGAGGCATTGCTCTCTCCGGGTCCTAGTGAGAGTTTTCCGCCTTCACCCGGTTCATCCGGATGGAGGCATACCGCACCACGATAACGGGTATCGCGGCGCGACCAAAAACCGACAGGTCAGACGGGCTGTGAAGCCCGTCTGACCTGGTCGGAGGCGTGTGGTCCAGCGACTGCGCGGCCGGTCGGAACCGGCGCGGCTCAGTTCTTCTGGATCTGGTCGAAGCTCAGCTCGACCGGGGTCTCGCGGCCGAAGATCTCGACGAGGCCCTTGACCTTCTTCGAGTCGGCGTTGATCTCGTTGATGGTCGCCTGGAGGGTGGCGAAGGGGCCGTCGGTGACGGTGACCGAGTCGCCGACCTCGAAGTCCAGCACCTGGACCTCGACCTTGCGCTGCGGCGCCGGCTTGCCCTCGGCCTCGGCGGCCTCGCGGGCGGCCTTCTCCTCGGCCTCCGGGGCGAGCATCTTGACGATCTCGTCCAGGGTCAGCGGGTACGGGTCGTAGGCGTTGCCGACGAAGCCGGTGACGCCGGGGGTGTTGCGGACGACGCCCCAGGACTCGTTGGTCAGGTCCATGCGCACCAGCACGTAGCCGGGGAGCTTGTTCTGCCGGATGGTCTTGCGGTCGCCGTTCTTGATCTGGACGACCTCTTCCTGCGGCACCTCGGCCTGGAAGATGTAGTCCTCGACGTTGAGCGAGACGGCGCGCTGCTCGAGGTTGGTCTTCACGCGGTTCTCGTAACCGGCGTAGGTGTGGATCACGTACCACTCGCCGGGCAGGAGCCGCAGCTCGTCGCGGAGGGCGGCGATCGGGTCGACCGGCTCGGCCTCCTCGGCCGGAGCTTCCTCGGCCTCGGCCTCGGTCTCCTCGGCGGCGGCGACGTCCTCGGGCTCACCGACGGTGTCCTCGGTGATCTCCTCGGCGGGCTCGCCCGCGGCGGCGTCGGCAGCTTCGGCCTGGTCCGGCGTCACGGCGTCCGCCGACTCGACAATGCCGAGCGCGTCCTCAGTGGACTCGGGAGCGCCCTGAGGCTCGACCACGTCGTTCGGGTTCGGGTCAGACACGGTGGCTGCTTCTTCCTGGATACAAAGGGTGGAACGCGCGAAAGGGGCGCCCTAGGGCGCCCTTCGCTTCTGGGCTCTAGCCGAAGATGTACTTGACGGCGTTGGAGAAGCCGTAGTCAAACACGGTCACCAGACCGATCATGATCACGACGAAGATGATGACCACCGTCGTATAGGTGGTGAGCTGACTGCGCGTCGGCCAGACGACCTTGCGGAGTTCCGCGACGATCTGCCGGTAGAAGAGGGCAAGGCGCCCGAAGGGGCCCTTCTTGCCGCGCTTGCCGCCCTTGCGGTTCTTCTTCTTGCCGTCGTCGTCCTGGGCATCAGGCATGTCGATGGAGCCCACGGCGTCCGTCACGCGTCCTCACCTGATTTCCGGGTCGTGGCCGTGCCGCGCCCGGTGGAGCCGCACGGCGGTGCATTGCAGTACGTACATGCGCACACATCCTGGCGATGGAGTGTGTAGCAGGGCCGGAGGGACTTGAACCCCCAACCGCTGGTTTTGGAGACCAGTGCTCTACCAATTGAGCTACGACCCTTTGATGTACCCCAACGTACCGCATCCGCTCCCGTGCACTGTGTGCCGGTGATCAGTGCGGCCCGCTGAGGGCCAACGAGGTGAGAGTGTACGTGTTCTCGGGCCGGGCGTCGAACACGATCCTCCGCCGGGCCCGCCGGGGCGGGTGACCGAGGGATGAAACCCGTGTGCCCGCCGTGTTTCCGGTCTGGAACCATGGGGCCCATGAGCGCTGCAACCCCTCCCACCGAGCGCCGGGTCTCCGCGCGCATCGGCGCGATCTCCGAGTCCGCCACTCTCGCCGTCGACGCGAAGGCCAAGGCCCTCAAGGCCGCCGGGCGTCCCGTCATCGGATTCGGCGCCGGTGAACCGGACTTCCCGACCCCCGACTACATCGTCGACGCCGCCGTCGAGGCGTGCAAGAACCCCCGGAACCACCGCTACACGCCGGCCGGCGGGCTCCCCGAGCTGAAGGCCGCCATCGCCGCCAAGACGCTCCGCGACTCCGGCTACGAGGTCGACCCGGCCCAGATCCTGGTGACCAACGGCGGCAAGCAGGCCATCTACGAGGCGTTCGCCGCGATGCTCGACCCGGGCGACGAGGTCATCGTCCCGGCGCCGTACTGGACGACGTACCCCGAGTCGATCCGGCTGGCCGGGGGTGTCCCGGTGGAGGTCGTCGCCGACGAGACCACCGGGTACCGGGTCTCGGTGGAGCAGCTGGAGGCGGCCCGCACCGAGCGGACCAAGGTCGTCCTCTTCGTCTCGCCCTCCAACCCGACCGGCGCCGTCTACGACCGCGCCCAGACCGAGGCGATCGGCCGCTGGGCCGCCGAGCACGGCCTGTGGGTGATGACCGACGAGATCTACGAGCACCTCGTCTACGGCGACGCCGAGTTCACCTCGCTCCCCGCGATCGTCCCCGAGCTGCGCGACAAGTGCGTCGTGGTCAACGGCGTCGCCAAGACGTACGCGATGACCGGCTGGCGGGTCGGGTGGATCATCGGCCCCAAGGACATCGTCAAGGCGGCCACCAACCTCCAGTCGCACGCCACCTCCAACGTCTCCAACGTCGCCCAGGCCGCCGCGCTCGCGGCCGTCTCCGGCGACCTGTCGGCGGTGGAGAAGATGCGCGAGGCCTTCGACCGCCGCCGCCGGACCATCGTGCGGATGCTGGGCGAGATCGACGGCGTCGTCTGCCCGGAGCCGGAGGGCGCCTTCTACGCGTACCCGTCGGTGAAGGGGCTGCTCGGCAAGGAGATCCGCGGCAGGCGCCCGCAGAGCTCGGTCGAGCTGGCCGCGCTGATCCTGGAGGAGGTCGAGGTCGCGGTGGTCCCGGGCGAGGCGTTCGGCACCCCCGGCTACCTGCGGCTCTCCTACGCGCTCGGCGACGACGACCTGGTCGAGGGCGTCTCCCGGATGCAGAAGCTGCTGGCCGAGGCCCGCGACTGAGCGGACGCCTTCTCGCGCGCGGCGGCGCGGGTCCCCGGAGTGCCGGGGACCCGCGCCGCCGCCGTTTCTCTGTTCGGGCAACCGCCCGTACGGGGAATCCCGTTGCCGCACGGGGGCAGGCGTACGGCAAGATCCTGGGATGTTGAGTTCTTCGGGAGGACCCCTGCGCACCCCGACCGCCCGCGACGTGCGGCTGCTGCCCAAGGCCCACCTCCATCTCCACTTCACCGGCTCGATGCGGCCCGGCACGCTGCTGGAGCTGGCGGACAAGTACGGGGTGCGGCTCCCGGACGCGCTCACCTCGGGGCGCCCGCCGAAGCTCCGCGCCACCGACGAACGCGGCTGGTTCCGCTTCCAGCGCCTCTACGACACCGCCCGCTCCTGCCTGCGCGAGCCCGAGGACATCCGGCGGCTGGTCCGCGAGGCCGCCGAGGAGGACGTACGGGACGGCTCGCGCTGGCTGGAGATCCAGGTCGACCCGACCTCGTACGCCCCGCTGCTCGGCGGGCTCACCCCGGCGCTGGAGATCATCCTGGACGCGGTCGACAGCGCCTCGCGGGAGACCGGGCTCGGGATGCGCGTGGTGGTCGCCGCCAACCGGATGAAGCACCCGCTGGACGCCCGTACCCTGGCCCGCCTCGCGGTGCGGTACGCGGACCGGGGCATCGTCGGCTTCGGCCTCTCCAACGACGAGCGGCGCGGCATGGCCCGCGACTTCGACCGGGCCTTCGCCATCGCCCGCGAGGGGGGCCTGCTGGCGGCCCCGCACGGCGGCGAGCTGAGCGGCCCCGCCTCCATCCGCTCCTGCCTCGACGACCTGGACGCCGCCCGGATCGGCCACGGCGTCCGCGCCGCCGAGGACCCCCGCCTGCTGAGCCGCCTCGCCGACCGGCAGATCACCTGCGAGGTCTGCCCCGCCTCCAACGTGGCGCTCGGCGTCTACGACAAGGAGGGCGACGTCCCGCTGCGCACCCTCTTCGACGCGGGCGTCCCGCTCGCCCTCGGCGCCGACGACCCGCTCCTCTTCGGCTCCCGGCTGGCCGCCCAGTACGAGATCGCCCGCCGCGAGCACGGCTTCAGCGACGCCGAACTGGCCGAGCTGGCCCGCCAGTCGGTGCGCGGCTCGGCGGCGCCGGAGGAGGTGCGGCGCGGGCTGCTGGCGGACATCGACGCGTGGCTGACCGGCACCTCGGTGCCGACCGCCCGCGACGAGCCGGCCCCGCGCGACCGGGCCGGCCAGCCCGACCCGGCCTGACCCCGTCGCCCATCCGAGGAGTTGCCATGCGGATCACGGTGTTCGGCGCGACCGGCGGCGTCGGCGGCGAGGTCGTCCGGCAGGCACTGGAGGCCGGCCACGAGGTCACGGCGGTGGTCCGCGACCCGGCGGCGCTGAAGGCCGACGGGGAGCGGCTGGAGGTGGCCCGTGCCGACCTCTCCGACGTCCCGTCGCTCGGCCCCCTGGTGGCGGGCCGCGACGCGGTCCTCTCCGGCCTCGGCGCGCGCGGCCGCCGCACGGACGGCCTGGTCTCCCGCCTGACCGGCGCCGTGGTCGCGGCGATGGAGGCCGAGTCCACCCGCCGCCTGGTCATGGTGAGCGCCGCCCCGGTGATCCAGCCGCCCCCGGACGAGCCCCTGACGGCCCGGCTCACCCGCGCCGTCGTCCGCCAGGTCTTCGGCGAGGTCTACGCCGACCTCGCCGGCGCCGAAGCCCTGCTGGCCCGCTCCGGCACCGAGTGGACGGCGGTGCGGCCGCCCCGCCTGACCGATGGCCCGCTGACCGGCACCTACCGCCGCGTCACCGGCGCCAACCCGCGCGCCGGCCGTTCCCTCTCCCGCGCCGACACCGCCCACGCGATGCTGGGCGCGGTCGAGGACCCGGGCACGGTCCGCCAGGGGGTGGGCGTCGCCTACTGACTCTCGCCCTACGGCTCAAAGCTCGACGCCGACCGTCACCGGCTCGTTGACCAGCGTCACCCCGAAGGCGTCCCGGACGCCTGCGACCACCTCGCGGGCGAGCGCGAGCAGGTCCTCGGTGGTGGCGGAGCCCCGGTTGGTCAGGGCGAGGGTGTGCTTGGTGGAGATGCGGGCGGGTCCCTCGCCGTACCCCTTGGTGAAGCCGGCCTTGTCGATCAGCCAGGCGGCGGAGGTCTTGGTGCGGCCCTCGCCGGCGGGGAAGGCCGGCGGGTGGACGTCGGGGCCGAGGCGGTCGGCGACGCGGCCGAGGAAGTCGGCGAGCTGGGCGTCGTCGAGGATCGGGTTGGTGAAGAAGGAGCCGGCCGACCAGGTGTCGTGGTCCTCCGGGTCGAGCACCATGCCCTTGCCCGCGCGCAGCTTGAGTACCGTCTCCCGGGCCTCGCTGAGCGCGACCCGCTCGCCCTGCTCGGTGCCGAGGGCACGGGCCGTCTCGGCGTACCGGATCGGGGCGGAGAGTCCGTCGGCGTCCTCCAGACGGAAGCGGACGCGGAGGACGACGTACCGCTCGGGGTCGGCCTTGAAGCGGCTGTGCCGGTAGGAGAAGGCGCACTCCTCGGCGGTGAGGGTGACGGTCTCCCCCGCGCGGCGGTCGTAGGCGACCACCTCGGTGATGGTCTGGGCGACCTCCTGGCCGTACGCCCCCACGTTCTGCACGGGGACGGCGCCGGCGGAGCCGGGGATTCCGGCGAGGCACTCGATCCCGGCGAGCCCGGCCTCGACGGTGCGGGCGACGGCGTCGGTCCAGACCTCGCCGGCCGCCAGTTCCAGTTCGGTGCCGTCGAGGCGGAAGCCCTGGGTGGCGAGGAGCAGGGCCGTGCCGTCGAAGCCCTTGTCGCCGATGACGAGGTTGGAGCCGCCGCCGATGACCAGCAGCGGGGTCCCGGAGGCGTCGGCCTCGCGGACGGCGGCGATCACCTCGTCGTCCGTGGTGGCCGTCAGCAGCCTGGTCGCGGGCCCGCCCAGGCGGAAGGTGGTCAGCGGGGCGAGGGGAGCGTCATGGAGTTCCTGCACGGCACCAGCGTACGGGGGCAGGCCGGCCGCGCGACCTGCCCCCGCCGCCCGGGTCAGGCCAGCCGGACGGTGGCCCGGCTCATGCCGAGCACCTTCTTGCCGTCGCTCATGGCGGTGAGGTCGACGCGGACGGTGCCGTCGTCGTTCTTGACGGCGACCTTGCCGGAGACCTCGATCAGCGCGCCGGTGTCGTCGTCGGGGACGACGACGGGCTTGGTGAAGCGGACGCCGTAGTCGACGACGGCGCCCGGGTCGCCGGTCCAGTCGGTGACCACCCGGATCGCCTCGGCCATGGTGAACATGCCGTGCGCGATGACGTCGGGCAGGCCGACCTCCTTGGCGAACCGCTCGTTCCAGTGGATCGGGTTGAAGTCGCCGGAGGCGCCCGCGTACCGCACCAGGGTGGCGCGGGTCACCGGGAAGCTCCGCGCGGGAAGTTCGGTGCCGACCTCGACGTCGGCGTGGGAGATCTTCGCGGCCATCTCGCTCATCCCTCCTCGGCGGCGCGGGCCACCAGCTTGGTCCAGGCGGTCACCACGTGCTCGCCGGCCTCGTCGTGGACCTCGCCGCGGATGTCGAGGATGTCGTTGCCCGCCATGGACTTGACCGCCTCGATGACCGAGGTCACCGTCAGCCGGTCCCCGGCCCGCACGGGCCGCGTGTACGCGAACTTCTGGTCGCCGTGGACCACCCGGCTGTAGTCGAGCCCGAGCTGCGGGTCCTCGATCACCTGCCCGGCCTCGCGGAACGTGAGGGAGAACACGAAGGTCGGCGGGGCGATCACGTCCGCGTACCCGAGCGCCTTGGCCGCCTCGACGTCGGTGTACACCGGGTTGGCGTCGCCCACGGCCTGGGCGAACTCGCGGATCTTCTCGCGGCCCACTTCGTAGGGCTCGGTGGGCGGATACGTCCGCCCCACGAAGGACTGGTCGAGCGCCATGGGCCCGATACCTCCTGGTTCACCGGAACTTGTGTCGTACGACTCATCCTGGCACCCCGCGCCGGCAGCACCGGCGGCGGTACCTCCGACAACGCCATGAGGCCGCCCCCTCGGAAGGGGACGGCCTCATGGACGAGCCTGAAAAGATCAGCCCTTGATCAGCGCGTCTCGCGGTGCGCGGTGTGCGAGTTGCAGCGCGGGCAGTGCTTCTTCATCTCCAGTCGGTCCGGGTTGTTACGCCGGTTCTTCTTGGTGATGTAGTTCCGCTCCTTGCACTCCACGCAGGCCAGCGTGATCTTCGGGCGGACGTCGGTGGCAGCCACGTGAGTGCTCCTGATGACGAACGGATGGAAAGGTCTTGCACAAAAAAGAGTAGCCGATCGAAGGACCGACCCCACAATCGGCTACTTTTCGTAGCGGTGACCGGACTTGAACCGGTGACACAGCGATTATGAGCCGCTTGCTCTACCGACTGAGCTACACCGCTGCGATGTGATCCGGACCCCCGCCCGAAGGCGGGGACCCCTTTCACACCAGAGCCCCAAAACGGAATCGAACCGTTGACCTTCTCCTTACCATGGAGACGCTCTGCCGACTGAGCTATTGGGGCGAGCGAGGAAGACATTACACGCCCACCCGCCGATCGCCCAAATCCGATTCGGCACCCCCCGCGCCCGCCCCGGCCGCACCCGCCCGCCCCACCGTCCTCGCAGGTCCCGGCGGTTCCCCCGGGCCTCACGGGGACCCCGCAGCGCACGCCGGTACGACTTATCCGCTCCTCCTCGATGGCACTCCGGAGGCGGCCTAGGCTCGGCCACACACGGTGTGATCTTGACGGACGCAACGTGACGCCGCCCCACCGCGCCCGTGCCGCGGTGGCCGAACGGGTGCGGCCCGCGGGTCAGCAGCGCCCGCCCGCCGCCCGAGCCCCCAGGAGCGCGATGTCCGACAGCCAGCCGCAGCCTTCGCCGTCCCCCGGCTCCCCCGGGTCACCCGGCGGCCCGGGCGGCGCCGACGTCCTGCTCACCGGGGCCACCCTGACCGACGGCCGCACCGTCGACGTCCGCCTCGGGCGCGGCCGCATCCAGGCCGTCGGCACCGCCGGGACCCTGGCCCCGCTCGGCCTCCGCGTCGACCTCCGCGGCTACCTGCTCCTCCCCGCCCCGGCCGAGCCGCACGCCCACAGCGACCTCGCCCTCACCGCCGACGCCGCGGGCCCCGTCTCCCCCGACCCGGCCGACGTCCAGCGCCGCGCCACCGAGGCCGCCCTCCTCCAGCTCGGCCACGGCGCCACCGCGCTCCGCTCGCACGTACGCATCGGCGACGTACAGGGCCTCGGCGCCATGGAGGCCGTCCTCCAGGCCCGCCGGGCGGTCCGGGGCCTCACCGAGCTGACCGCCGTCGCCATGCCCCGGCTGCTCACCGGCGTCGCCGGGGCCGACGGGCTCGCCATGCTCCACGACGCGGTCAAGATGGGCGCCTCCGTCGTCGGCGCCTGCCCCGACCTCGACCCGGACCCGACCGGATGCGCCGAGGCCGTCCTCGACGCCGCCGCCCAGCACGGCTGCCCGGTGGACCTGCACACCGACGGCTCCGACCCGGTCCGCCTCACCCGCCTCGCCGCGATGGCGGGCGGGCTGCGCCCCGGCGTCACCATCGGCCCCTGCGACGGGCTCGGCCGCCTCCCCGCCGACGTCGCCGGACGGACCGCCGAGGCACTGGCCGCCGCCGGCATCACCGTGGTCTGCCTCCCACAGGGCCCCTGCGGCGGCCTGGAGCGCCGCCGGGGCCACGACACCCCGGTCCACCTGCTGCGGGCCGCCGGGGTCCGCGTCACGGCCGGCAGCGGCGCCCTGCGCGACCTCGCCAACCCGGTCGGCCGCGGCGACCCCCTCCAGGCCGCCCAGCTGCTCGCCTCCCGGCACGGGCTGCGCCCCGACGAGGCGTACGAGGCGGTGGCCGGCGCCGCACGCGAGGCGCTGGGGCTCGCCCCCGTGCGGATCGAGGCGGGGTTCCCCGCGGAGCTGCTGGCGGTGCGGGGGACGGGGCTCTCCGAGGCGCTCTCGCTCGGGTACAGCCGGATCGTGGTCCACCGGGGCCGGGTCGTCGCCCGGACCAGCGCGGTGCGCGAGTACTGCGACTCGGCCACCGCGGCCGTCGCCGGGCTGCCGAGGCAAGGGCGCACCGGGACCGAACCTGCCTGAACGGCACGCCGGTTCGGCGCTGGACGGGCGGGACGGCGCGGCCGGGCGTACGGTCGGGATCATGCGCATTGTCATCGCTGGTGGACACGGAAAGATCGCGCTGCGGCTGGAGCGGCTGCTCGCCGCGCGCGGAGACGACGTGACAGGACTGATCCGTAACCCGGAGCAGGTCGACGACCTGCGCGAGGCGGGCGCCCAGGCCGTCCTGTGCGACTTGGAGTCGGCGACCGTCGAGGAGGTCACCGAGGTGCTGCGGGGCGCCGACGCGGCGGTCTTCGCGGCCGGCTCGGGCCCGGGCAGCGGTACGGCCCGCAAGGAGACCATGGACCGCGACGGCGCCGAACTCTTCGCCACCGCCGCCGAACGCGCCTCGGTACGCCGCTTCCTGATCGTCTCCTCGATGGCCGCCGACGCCGAACACCCGGGCGACGAGGTCTTCGACGTCTACCTCCGCGCCAAGGGCGCCGCCGACGACGCCGTCCGGGCCCACCGGAACCTCGACTGGACGGTCCTGCGCCCCGGCTCCCTCACCGACGACGCCGGCACCGGCAAGGTCCGCCTGGAAGCCTCCACGGGCCGCGGCAGCGTCGCCCGCGACGACGTCGCCCGCGTCCTGATGGAGCTGATCGACACCCCGGCCACGGCGGGCCTCACCCTGGAGCTGATCTCCGGCGAGACCCCCGTCCCCGTCGCCGTGAAGGACGTCGCGGGCAACTGATCCGCCCCGCCCGCCTTCGCGGACGCACACGGCACAACGAAAGATCCCCTCCTCCTGCTTCGAGAAGCAGGAGGAGGGGATCTCCACCCAGTGTGGCGGCGCCAGGATTCGAACCTGGGAAGGCTGAGCCGGCAGATTTACAGTCTGCTCCCTTTGGCCGCTCGGGCACACCGCCTGGGATGCCGCCTCGTAGCCCCGCTTCGGGGCGGTGCTCCGTGGCAACGACGTAAACGATACCTGATGCTCGGGGGTGGTCCGCCACCCGGTTGTTCGCGGGCCGGTGGTGGCGGTGGTGGCTAGTCTTTGCGGGTGCGGCCGGGGCGGACCCCGGCCGCCTTTCTGCCCGACCGTTGCCAGCACACCACCGAATCAAGGAGCCACAGGACATGGCCGACTCCAGTTTCGACATCGTCTCGAAGGTCGAGCGGCAGGAGGTCGACAACGCCCTCAACCAGGCCGCCAAGGAGATCTCGCAGCGTTACGACTTCAGGAACGTCGGGGCGTCGATCGCCTGGTCCGGCGAGAAGATCCTGATGGAGGCCAACTCCGAGGAGCGGGTCAACGCCATCCTCGACGTCTTCCAGTCCAAGCTGATCAAGCGCGGGATCTCGCTGAAGGCCCTGGACGCCGGGGAGCCGCAGCTCTCGGGCAAGGAGTACAAGCTCTTCGCCTCCATCCAGGAGGGCATCTCGCAGGAGAACGCCAAGAAGGTCGCCAAGCTCATCCGCGACGAGGGCCCGAAGGGCGTCAAGGCGCAGGTGCAGGGTGACGAGCTGCGCGTCAGTTCCAAGAGCCGGGACGACCTCCAGGCCGTGCAGGCCCTGCTGAAGAACCAGGACTTCGACTTCGCGCTGCAGTACGTGAACTACCGCTGACCCGGGGACCGGGACGGCGTACGGCACAGCGGCGGCCGCCCCTGGTCAGGGGGCGGCCGCCGGCGGTTCAGCGTCGGGAGTGGCCGAAGAGCAGGCGGTAGGCGATGAGCAGCACCAGGGAGCCGCCGATGGCGGAGACCCAGGTGGCGGCGTCGAAGAACTCGTTGGCGATGGGGCGGTCCAGGAAGCGGCTGGATATCCAGCCGCCGATGAAGGCGCCCGCGACGCCGATGAGGATGGTGCCGATGAAGCCGCCCGGGTCGCGCCCGGGGAGGATGATCTTCGCGATTGCTCCGGCCAGCAGGCCGAGAATGATCCAGCTGATGATGCCCATGCGGTGATCCTGCCTCTCGCAAACATGTTCATGCGTCGGGCGGGTACATGTCGTGGATCTTCACCGCAGGCCCCTCCGCGGCACACACCGCGGTCCCCCGTGCGGGTCGTCGTTCCATGCGCCCGGACGCCGTCCTCCCAGGAGGACGTGCCGGGCGGACGCGTGGTTGCCCGGGAGCGTCAGCGGGCCGCGAAGGGCTGGTCGGTACGGACGATCTCGCGGCCGAGCGGCATCAGCGAGACGGGGATCAGCTTGAAGTTGGCGATGCCCAGCGGGATGCCGATGATCGTGACGCAGAGGGCGATGCCGGTGGTGATGTGGCCGAGCGCCAGCCACCAGCCGGCCAGGACCAGCCACAGCACGTTCCCCACGCAGGACGGGGCGCCCGCGTCGCGCCGCTCGACGGCGGAGTAGCCGAAGGGCCAGAGGGCGTAGACGCCGATCCGGAAGGCGGCGACGCCGAACGGGATGCCGATGATCGTGACGCAGAGCAGCACACCGGCGACCATGTAGGCGAGGAAGAGCCAGAAGCCGCTGAGGACGAGCCAGATGATGTTGAGGAGGGTCTTCAACGGCTGCCTGCCATCCGTTCGAGTCGGGCGATGCGTTCCGCCATCGGCGGGTGTGTGGAGAACATCTTCGCCATGCTCTCCCCCGGGCGGAAGGGGTTGGCGATCATCATGTGGCTGGCCGTCTCGATGCGCGGTTCCGGGGGCAACGGCAGCCGTTTCGTCCCGGCGTCCAGCTTACGCAGGGCGGAGGCGAGCGCCAGCGGGTCTCCGGTCAGCTGGGCGCCGGAGGCGTCGGCCTCGTACTCGCGGGAGCGGCTGATGGCGAGCTGGATGACGGAGGCGGCGAGCGGGCCGAGCAGCATGATCAGGAGCATGCCGAAGAGGCCGGGGCCCTCGTCGTTGTGGGAGCGGCCGAACGGGATCAGCCAGGCGAAGTTGACCAGGAACATGATCACGGAGGCGAGGGCTCCGGCGACCGAGGAGATGAGGATGTCGCGGTTGTAGACGTGGCTCAGCTCGTGGCCGATGACGCCGCGCAGTTCGCGCTCGTCGAGGAGGCGGAGGATGCCGTCGGTGCAGCAGACCGCGGCGTTGCGCGGGTTGCGGCCGGTGGCGAAGGCGTTGGGGGCCTCGGTCGGGGAGATGTAGAGGCGGGGCATGGGCTGGCGGGCCTGCGTCGAGAGGTCGCGGACCATGCGGTAGAGCTGGGGCGCCTCGAACTCGCTGACCGGCCGCGCCCGCATGGCGCGCAGGGCCAGTTTGTCGCTGTTCCAGTACGCGTAGGCGTTGGTGCCGAGAGCGACGAGGAGCGCGACGAACAACCCCGTCCGGCCGAAGAAGCTGCCGATGACGAGGATGAGCGCGGACAGGCCCCCGAGGAGTACGGCGGTTTTCAGCCCGTTGTGCCGGCGGTGCACGGTACGCCCTCCAGGATGGTGCGGCAGGGGGGCCCTTGCGGACCGGGTGCGTTCTTCTGCACCCAGTGGACCCTTCCTCCCTGGTCAACGCGAGGCGAGCGGCACCAGTTCCCGGCCGTCCGGGCGCAAGGGGCCGTACGGCCCGTGCCCGGGGCCGGTCAGAAGAGGCCGGTGTCGGTGAACCGGAGGATCAGCTGCGGGGCGCCGGAGAGGGCCACGCCGATGAGGGCGGCCAGCGCGACGGCGGCGGTGAGCGGCCGGGGGACGGCGCGCGGCAGGGCGGCGGCCCCGTCTGCGGCGGGCCGGAAGAGCAGGGCGGTCCAGCGCAGGTAGTAGACGAGGGCGACGACCACGTTGAGGGCCATGACGACGGCGAGCCAGCCGAGTCCGGCCTCGACGGCGGCCGAGAAGACGGCGACCTTGGCGAAGAGGCCGACGACGCCCGGCGGCAGCCCGGCCAGGCAGAGCAGGAAGAAGCCGAGGGCGAGGGCGTGGGCCGGGTGGGTGGCGTACAGGGCGCGGTGGTCGGTGAGGCGGCCGGCGGGGCGGGTGCGGGCGACCAGGGCGACGACGGCGAAGGCGCCGAGGTTCACGGCGGCGTACATGAGGGCGTAGGCGAGGGTGGCGCCGACGGCCTCGTCGGGGGCGCCGGTGTACGCGGCGGCGGCGAGCGGCACCAGGAGGTAGCCGGCCTGTCCGACGGAGGACCAGGCGAGCAGCCGTACGGCGCTGTGGCGGCGGCCGGGGCGCCGGCGGAGGGCGGCGGTGTTGCCCGCGGTCATGGTGACGGCGGCGAGGACGGCGAGCAGCGGGCCCCAGACCTCGCCGTAGGAGGGAAAGGCGAGGACGGTCACGAGGGCGATGCCGGTCAGGCCGACGGTCTTGCCGACCACGGAGAGGTAGCCGGCGACCGGGACGGGGGCGCCGGTGTAGGTGTCGGGGACCCAGAAGTGGAAGGGGGCGGCGGCGGTCTTGAAGGCGAAGCCGACGAGGGTGAGGGCGACGCCGGCCTGGGCGAGGGTGTGCAGCCCGGGGTCGGCGGCGGGGAGGCGCTCGGCGATCTCGGTGAGGTGGAGGGTGCCGGTGACGGCGTAGACGAAGCTGACGCCCAGGAGGGTGACGGCGGTGGCGGCGACCGAGGAGAGGAAGAACTTGAGCGCGGCCTCGGAGGAGCGGCGCTCCCCGCGGCGCAGGCCCACCAGGGCGAAGGCGGGCAGGGAGGCCACTTCGAGGGCGATGACGAGGGTGGCGAGGTCGCGGGAGGCGGGGAGCAGGGCGGCTCCGGCGGCGGAGGCCAGCAGGAGGAACCAGTACTCGCCGGCGGGGAGGCGGTCGTCGCGGACGGCGGCCTGCGAGAGGACGGCGGTGAGCAGCGCGCCGCCCAGGACGAGGAGCTGGACGACGAGGGTGAAGCCGTCGGCGGTGTAGCTGCACGCGCCGCCCGCCTCCTCGGCGACGCAGAAGGTGGCGCGGTTTTCGCCGAGCAGGGGCAGCAGGGTGAGCAGGGCCGCGGCGAGTCCGGCGAGCGTGATCACTCCGAGGAGTGGTTTACGGCGCTCGGGCAGGAACAGGTCGGTGACGAGGACGGCCAGTGCGAGGACGGCCGTGAGGGTCGGCGGGGTGATCGCGAGCCAGTCCACGGACTGCGCCTGGGCGGCGAGCGCGGGCTGGGCGAGGGCGGCCATGGCCGGCGCGGTCATGAGGCGCCTCCTGCGAGAAGCTTCTGCACGGCGGGGTCGGTGAGGCCGAGCAGGACTGCGGGCCAGACTCCGGCGAGGACGGTCAGGGCGACGAGCGGGGTCCAGGTGGCGGCTTCGTGCCCCCGGACGTCGGCGAGCGGCGGGGCGCCCTCGGGGACGGCGCCCATGCAGATCCGGCGGACCACGAGGAGCAGGTACGCGGCGGTGAGCAGGGTGCCGAGTCCGGCGAGGCCGAGGTAGACGAGGAAGGCGGGGCGGCTGAGTCCGGCGGCGGGCTGGAAGGCGCCGAACATGGCGAGCATCTCGCCCCAGAAGCCGGCGAGTCCCGGCAGGCCGAGCGAGGCGACGGCGGCGAAGGCGAGGAGGGCGCCGAGGCGTGGGGCGCGGCCGTAGAGGGCGGCTCCGGCGACTCCGGCGAGGGCGTCGATGTCGGTGGAGCCGGTGCGGTCCTTGAGGGCGCCGACGAGGAAGAAGAGCAGGCCGGTGATGAGGCCGTGGGCGACGTTGGCGAAGAGGGCGCCGTTGACGCCGGTGGGCGTCATGGTGGCGATGCCGAGCAGGACGAAGCCCATGTGGCCGACGGAGGAGTACGCGATGAGGCGCTTCAGGTCGCCCTTGCCGCCCTCGCGGACCAGGGAGAGGCAGACCAGCGAGCCGTAGACGATGCCGACGGCGGCGAAGGCGCCCAGGTAGGGGGCGAAGGCGTGGAGGCCGTCGGGGGTGGCGGGCAGCAGGATGCGGACGAAGCCGTAGGTGCCCATCTTCAGCAGGACGCCGGCGAGGAGGACCGAGCCGACGGTGGGCGCGGCGGTGTGCGCGTCGGGGAGCCAGCTGTGCAGCGGCCACATGGGGGATTTGACGGCGAGGCCGAGGCCTACCGCGATGACGGCGAGAACCTGTACAGTTACGGAGAGTGACGAGCCGCCGTCCGCGGCGAGCGCCACCATGTCGAACGTGCCTGCCTTCAGCCCGATGAGGAGCAGGCCGAGCAGCATGATCACGGAGCCGAGGAGGGTGTAGACGATGAACTTCCCCGCCGCCTGTTCGCGGGCGGCGCCGCCCCAGCGGGCGATGAGGAAGTACATGGGGATGAGGACCGTCTCGAAGGCCAGGAAGAACAGGACCAGGTCGAGGACGGCGAAGGTGGCGAGCGTGCCGGTCTCCAGCAGGAGCAGCAGCGCGACGAACGCCTTCGGCGAGGCCCCGGTGGGGGGCCGGAAGTAGCTGTAGAGCGCGCAGAGGAAGGTGAGGAGCGCGGTGAGGACGAGCAGGGGGAGCGAGATCCCGTCGACGCCCAGGTGGAGGCGGATGTCGAGGGCGGGAATCCAGCTGATGTCGGTGCTCGCCTGCATCACCGAGGGCCTGCTGTGGTCGAACCCGGCGGCCAGGGCGAGGGTGAGCAGCAGGATCGCGCCGGTGACGACGACGCCGTGGCGCAGCACGGCCTGGTCGGGGCTCTTGCCCTGGAGGCCGGGCGGGGCGGGCAGCAGGGCGGCGACCGCGCCGACGAGCGGTCCGGCGACGGTGGCGGCGAGGAGCAGCTGGAGCACGGGTTCGCTGATATCGGGCACGGCTCTCACGCTCCGGCGGCGGTGACGAGGACGGCGGCGACCGCCAGGACGAGAGCACCGGCGAGGAGCACGGTGAGGTAGGTCTGCGCGTTGCCGGTCTGGCTCTTGCGGACGGCGGCACCGAGCAGCCTGGGCACGGCGGCACCCGCGCGGACGTACGTGTCGACGACCTCGCGGTCGAGGAAGGCGGCGAGCCGGGCGGCGGCCAGGGTCGGGCGGACGAAGAGGGCCCGTGCGGCGGCGTCGAGGTGGAAGCCGGCGGCGGCGTGCCGGTGGAGCGGGCCGAGCAGGAGGCGGCCCGGGTCGGCCGGGTCGGGGCGTTCGGCGAGGTCGCCGTCCTCGGGGGCGTGTCCGGTGAGCGCCTCGGTCGCCATCTCGGCCTCGGACTCGGGCTGCGGCTCCAGCGGTCCGCGCGGCCGGGCGGCGGCCAGGGCCGTGGTGTGGCGCCAGGTGCCGTAGGTGACCAGGCCGCCGACGAGGGCGAGCCCGGTGGCGAGGACCGAGGTGGTGAGGGTGGGGGCGAGGGAGGCGCCGCCGAACCAGTCGCCGAGGACGCCGTAGGCGAGGCCGAGGGCGAGGGAGGGAGCGGCGAGGACCCAGAGGATGACGTTCATGACGAGGGGCTGCGAGCTGTGGACGGGGCGTTCGGCGCCCTGGCCGTGGAAGGCGCGGAGCCAGAGCCGGGTGGCGTAGGCGGCGGTGAGGACGGCGGTCGCGAGCCCGGCGACGAGGACGATCCACCCGGCGACGACCGGGGCGGCCTCGGTGTGACCGACTGCGGCGCGTTCGGCGGCGCCGAGGACGGCTTCCTTGGAGAAGAAGCCGCTGAAGGGAGGCAGGGCGGCGAGGGCGAGCAGGGCGACGGTCATCGTCCAGTACGCGTCGGCGGCCCGCGTCCGCAGGGCGCCGGTGCGGGCCATGGCGGTCAGCGAGTTGGTCCCGGCGGCGTGGATGAGGGCGCCGGCGGCGAGGAAGAGGAGCGCCTTGAAGGCGCCGTGGGTGAGGAGGTGGAAGACGGCCGCGGACCGGTCGGCGACGGCGAGGGCAGCCGTCATGTAACCGAGCTGGCCGATGGTCGAGTAGGCGAGGACGCGTTTGATGTCGTCCTGGGCCAGGGCCGCGAGCGCCGACCCGGCCATGGTGACGGCGGCCATCAGCGCGAGGACCACGAGGGCGGCGGCGGAGGCCGTGAAGACCGGGAGGAGGCGGGCGACGAAGTAGACGCCGGCGGCGACCATCGTCGCGGCGTGGATCAGCGCGGAGACGGGCGTGGGGCCGGCCATCGCGTCGGGCAGCCAGATGTGGAGGGGGAACTGGGCCGACTTGCCGGCGACTCCGGCGAGGAGCAGCAGGGCGATGAGGGTCGGGTGGTCGAGGCCGCCGCTGCCGACCGCGTCGAGGATGCGGGTGATCCGGAAGGACCCGGTGTCGGCGGCGAGCGCGAAGAGCCCGATCAGGAAGGGGACGTCGCCGAGCTTGGTGACGAGGAAGGCCTTGAGCGAGGCGGACCGGGCCTCGGGGGTCTCCCAGTAGTGGCCGACGAGGAAGTACGAGCAGATGCCCATGACCTCCCAGCCGACCAGCAGCACGATCAGGTCGCCGGAGTAGACGACGAGCAGCATCGCGGAGGTGAAGAGGGAGACGAGCGCGGCGTACGAGGGGTAGCGCGGGTCCTCGCGCAGGTAGCCGGTGGAGTAGAGCTGCACGCAGGTGGCGACGGCGGCGACCAGCCCGGCGACGACCACGGCGAAGCCGTCCAGGTGCAGGGCGAGTTCGACGGGGACGGAGCCGGTCGGGGTCAGCTCGGTGGCGGCGTTGATCGCGGGTCCGCCGTGCTGGCGGGCGGCGACCAGGGCGGCCAGGACCGTGGCGGCCAGCGGCGGCAGGACGGCCAGCGGGCGGACGAAGCCGGGGGCGACGCGGCCGAGGGCGAGTCCCGCGAGGGCGCCGAGCAGCGGCAGGACCGGGACGAGGACGGCGAGGGTCGTGGTGGTCACCGGGCGGCCTCCGCCTTCTCGGCCGGGCTGTCGTACGGGGTGGCGGCGCGTGCCTCGTCGGCGGCGAGGGCGGCTTCGGCTGCCGTGGCCTCGGCGTCGTCGTCGGCCTCCGTCTCGGCGGTGTCGCGGAGCCGGTCGATGTCGGAGGATCCGCGGTTGCGGTAGACGAGGAGGACGATCGCGAGGCCGATGCCGATCTCGGCGGCGGCCAGGGCGATGGTGAAGAGGGTGAGCGCCTGTCCGCCGTGGAGGGTGTCGCGCAGGGTGGTGCTCAGCCAGACGTCGAAGGCGACGAGGTTGAGGTTGACGGCGTTGAGCATCAGCTCGACGGACATCAGGACGAGGATCGCGTTGCGCCGGGCGAGGAGGCCGTAGACGCCGATGGCGAAGAGGAGGGCCGACAGGACGGCCGGGTAGGCGAGATGCATCAGCGGGTCCCCTCGGGGCCGGGGGTTGCTCCGTCGCCGGAGGCGGGGGAGCCGGGGTCCTCGTCGCCCGTGCGGCGGGAGAGAACGATCGCGCCGACCAGGGCGGCGAGGAGGAGGACCGAGAGCGCTTCGAAGGGCAGGACCCAGGAGCTGAAGAGGGCCGCGCCGGTGACCTCGGTGGAGCCCTGCACGGCCTGGTCGAGGTCGATCCAGGTGGTGCGGAAGCCGTCGACGACCACCCAGACCAGGGTGGCGGCGGTGGCCAGGGCGACGGCCAGGGCGACGGGCCGGTTGCCGGAGTCGGTGTCCGGGGAGCGGCCGATGGGCGCGCGGGTCAGCATCAGTCCGAAGAGGAGGAGGACGACGACGGAACCGACGTAGATGAGGACCTGGACCCAGGCGATGAACTCGGCGGTCAGCAGCAGGTACTCGACGGCGATGCCGCCGAGGGCGACGACCAGCCAGAGGGCGGCGTGGACCAGTTGCCGGGTGGTCACGGTGAGGACGGCCGCGCCCACGGTGACCAGCCCGACGAGGAGGAAGACGACCTCGACGCCGGTCGGCGACAGGAACCCCCGGTGCTGGACGGCGTCGGCACTCTGGGCGGCCGTGGCGAGGGCTGCCGTGGTCAGGGCGGTCATCGGGCGTCGCCGTCCTCGGGCCGGTCGGACTCGGGCTGGGTGGAGCCGGGCCGGCCGGAGTCCGGCTGCGCCGCCTCGGCGGCCGCGGCGGCTTCGGCGGCCTGCTGGGCCGCGGTGCGGTCGGCGGACTTGCGGGCGGCCGCGTACTCCTTGGGCTCCTCGGCGGCGGGGACCAGGGCGGGCGGGGCCGGCACGGTCCACATCCAGTCGCGGAGCTTGTCGCGCTCGTGGGTGAGGTCGCGGATGTCGGTCTCGGCGTACTCGAACTCCGGGGACCAGAACAGCGCGTCGAAGGGGCACACCTCGATGCAGATACCGCAGTACATGCAGAGGGAGAAGTCGATGGCGAAGCGGTCCAGGACGTTGCGGCTGCGCTCGCGTCCGCCGGGGGCGGCCGGCGGCACCGTCTCCTTGTGGGAGTCGATGTAGATGCACCAGTCGGGGCATTCGCGGGCGCAGAGCATGCAGACCGTGCAGTTCTCCTCGAACAGGCCGATGACGCCGCGGGTGCGCGGCGGCAGGTCGGGCTGCACGGCGGGGTACTGGGCGGTGACGGTCTTCCTCGTCATCGTCCGCAGGGTGACGGCGAGGCCCTTGGCGAGGCCGGAGCCGGGGAAGCTGCGGCCGGAGGGCTGCGGGGACGCGGTCATTTACTGGATCGCCACCTTCACGATGCCGGTGAGCGCGATCTGCGCGAGGGCGAGCGGGACGAGGGTGGTCCAGGCGAGTTTCTGGAGCTGGTCCTCCCGCATCCGGGGGAAGCTGACCCGCAGCCAGATCACCACGAAGGCCAGGACGGCGGTCTTCAGCAGGGTCCACACCCAGCCGAGCCCGTCGGCGCCCCAGGGCCCGTGCCAGCCGCCGAGGAACAGCACGGTGGTGAGGCCGCAGAGGATCACGATGCCCGCGTACTCGGCGAGCAGGAAGAAGGCGAACCGCAGACCGGTGTACTCGGTGTACGCGCCGAAGATGATCTCCGAGTCGGCCACCGGCATGTCGAAGGGCGGCCGCTGGAGCTCGGCAAGGCCCGCCACGAAGAAGACGACCGCGCCGACGATCTGCCACGGCAGCCACCACCACTGGAAGCCGTCGAGAATCCCGCTCAGCGACACGGTCCCGGCCGCCATGGCGACGGAGGCCGCCGCGAGCAGCATCGGCAGTTCGTACGCGAGGAGCTGGGCGGCGGTGCGCAGACCGCCGAGGAGCGAGTACTTGTTGGCCGAGGCCCAGCCGCCCATGAGCGAGCCGAGCACCCCGACGCCCATCACGGCGAGGACGAAGAAGACCCCCCCGTCGACGTGGACACCGGAGCCGGACTCCCCCGGGCCGACCGGCAGCACGGCGAGGACCAGCAGGTACGGCAGGAGCGCGACGGCCGGGGCCAGCTGGAAGACCCGCCGGTCGGCCTCGGCCGGGACGATGTCCTCCTTCTGCACGAACTTGACGCCGTCGGCCATGAGCTGCGCCCAGCCGTGGAACCCGCCGGCGTACATGGGCCCGAGCCGCCCCTGCATGTGCGCCATCGTCTTGTGCTCGGCCTGCCCGACGACGAGCGGCAGCACGAGGAAGGCGACGAGGAGGACGAGCAGACGCAGCGCGACGTCGAGTACGTCGTTCATGCGGGGTCGCCTCCGGTGGGGGTGTCGTCGGCCGGGGCGTCCTCTTCGGGGCTCCGGGGCGGACGCGCGGGGTTCTCGGGTTCGGGGGCTTCGGCCTCCGGGCGCGGTGTTTCCTCGTGAGCCGGCTTGGCGTGGTGCCAGGGGGCGTCGGAGCTGCCCGCGCGGGCGGGGCGGCTGCCCGAAGCGGGGGGTCGCTGCTGCGAGGCGGAGCCGTCGGCGGCCGAGCGGTTGCGGCGGGGCCGGGCGGGCGCGGGGCGGTCCGGGGAGTCGGTGGCCGGGGCGGCCGGAGTCTCGGGTGCCGTGGGCCCGGGCGGTTCGGCCGCGCCGGTGTCAGCCGGCTCCGGGGTCGCGGGCGGCTGCTGCGAGGCGCTGCCCTGCGAGGCCGAGCGGTTGCGGCGCGGGCGGCCGGGCGCCGGGGACGCGGGCGCCTCCGGGGTGGCCGGAGCATCGGCGGGCGTGGCCGGGGCGGCCCCGGTCACTTCCTGGGGTGGGCCCGCCTGCGGGGGCGAGTCCGCCTGCTGGGGCGCCGCCTGCTGGGAGGCCGAGCCCTGCGAGGCCGAGCGGTTGCGGCGGGGGCGGGAGGGGGCCTCCGGGGTTCCGGCTGCCTCCGGGGCGCCGACGCCCGTCGGAGTCGCCCCGGCTGCCGGGGTGTCCGGGCCGCCCTGCGAGGCCGGGCCCTGCGACGCGGACCCCTCGGTCGCGGTGCGCGTCCGGCGCGGCGGCCGGGTGGCGTCGGCGGAAGCGGTGCGTCGGGCCGGGCGGGCCGGGGCGGCGGGGAGGGTGCCCTTGAGGGGGCCCCACTCGTTGGGGTCGGGGACGCCGGGCGGGAGCATCTGGCGGCGCTTGGGGCCGCCGTGGTCGGGGCCCTCGCCGGGTTCCTTGGCGCCGGGCCATGCCTTGGCGACGCGGGCGGCGAGGACGAAGTCCTTGCGCAGGGGGTGCCCTTCGAAGTTCTCGGGCAGCAGGAGCGGGTCCAGTGCGGGATGCCCGGTGAAGGAGACGCCGAACATCTCGTGCGTCTCCCGCTCGTGCCAGGCGGCGCCCGCGAACACCTCGACGGCGCTCTCCAGTACCGGCGCCTCGTGCGGCACGGTGGTGCGCAGCAGCAGCCGGCGCACCGGCGCCAGGGCGACCAGGTGGGCGGAGACCAGGAAGCCGGTGCCGGGTTCGTCGACCGCGCTGAGCCAGTCGAAGAAGGTGCAGCCGAGGACGGAACGGGCAGTGCCGAGCGCACTGGTCCAGCTCGCGGCGGGCACGTCCACCGTCAGGACGTCGTACGACTCCTCGGCGTGCGCGTCGGGGCCGAAGAGGGTGTCGGCGGGGTGCGGGAGCCAGCCGGTCACCGGTCCTCCCCCGGGGTGTCGCCCGCCGTGCCCGGTGCGGGCGGCGGAGTGACCAGGCCGCTGGTGAGAGCGGCCGTGGAGGGACGGTCGGCACGGTGTCCGTACCGTTCGCCGAGCGATTCGCGGGCGATCTTCTCCTGGAGCTTGATGATGCCCTGGAGCAGCGCCTCGGGCCGGGGCGGGCAGCCGGGCACGTACACGTCGACGGGGATGATCTGGTCGACGCCCTTGGTGACGGAGTACGAGTCCCAGTAGGGGCCGCCGCAGTTGGAGCAGGCGCCGAAGGAGATGACGTACTTCGGTTCGGGCATCTGCTCGTAGAGGCGCTTGACGGCGGGGGCCATCTTGTCGGTGACGGTGCCGGAGACGACCATCAGGTCGGCCTGGCGCGGCCCGGGGGCGAAGGGGATGACGCCCAGGCGCATGAAGTCGTGGCGGGCCATCGAGGCGGCGATGAACTCGATGGCGCAGCAGGCCAGTCCGAAATTGAAGACCCAGAGGCTGTAGCGGCGGCCCCAGTTGAGGACCACCTTCATCGGGGCGGGGGCCAGGCGGGCGAGGCCGCCGAGGCGCTGGGGTGCGGGGAGGGCCACGGGGGCGGACGCGGGGGCGTCGCCCTGGCCGGTCGCGGGGGGTGTCACGTCCATGTGAGGACGCCCTTCTTCCATGCGTACAGCAGGCCGATGGTCAGGAAGCCCAGGAAGATGAACATCTCCACGAGCGTCGTCGCCCCGTACCCGGTCTCGGCGAAGACCGTCGCCCAGGGGAAGAGGAAGATCGAGTCGACGGCGAAGATCACGTACAGGAACGCGTAGACGTAGTAGCGGACCTGGGTGTGGGCCCAGCCCTCGCCGACGGGGTCGACGCCGCACTCGTAGGTCAGCAGCTTCTCCGGCGTGGGGACCACCGGCCGCAGCAGGCGGCCCGCGCCGAAGGCGACGGCCAAGAACAGCACGCCCACGACGGCGAGCAGGCCGACGACCGCGTACGACCGGAAGTACTCCCCGGCGAGCACCGTCATGCGACGACCTCTCTCCCGCGCCCGTGTTCCCTGACGCCGTGCGTCCGACGATCTGTACGCACGGGAGTCTAGGGCCTGCTAAAGATGCGGTAAGCAGCCCGCCCGTGTCCCGGGCGGGCCGAAGGACGCCCGCGGGCCGAAGGAGGGGTGGGGTTAACCCCCGGCACGGCGACCGGCGCACCTCATGGCGGGCCGCCCCCGCTGCGGGGGACCCTGGCAGACATGAGCACACCGACCACCGAGAGCGCCCCCGGCACGTCCGGCGAGCCGACGCCTCCCCGCCCGTCCCTCGCCCTGGACGGCAGGACCTGGCGGGAGATCGCCTATCTCCTGGCCAACCTGCCGTGCACGATCGTCGGTTTCGTCTACGCGGTGACCCTGCTCGCCCTCGGCGGCGGCCTGGCCGTCACCGTGATCGGTCTGCCGCTGCTGGCGCTGGCGCTCGGCGGGGCGCGGCTGCTGGGCCGGTTCGAGCGGGGGCGCGCGCGGCGGTTGCTGGGCGTACGGGTGGACGAACCCAGCCGGCTGCCCCGGGGGAAGGGCGGCGGGCTGAGCGCGGTGTGGCAGGCGCTGCGGGACCCGGTCGGCTGGCGGGCGATGCTCTTCTCGCTGATGCGGCTGCCGTGGGGTGTCCTCACCTTCTCGCTGACGCTGGTCGGGCTGTTCGTGCTGTGGCCGGTGCTGCCGTTCCTCGTCCGGCTGCTGGCCGACGCCGACCGGGCGATGGTGCGCGGGCTGCTCTCCCCCTCCGACGAGTTGGAGCGGCGGATCGCCGAACTGGAGTCGGACCGGGGCGTGGTGGTCGACACCGCCGCGGCGGACCTGCGCAGGATCGAGCGGGATCTGCACGACGGGGCGCAGGCGCGGCTGGTCAACCTCGCGATGGGGCTGGGCCTGGCCAAGGAGAAGCTGGCCGAGGGGACGGCCGACGCGACGGTGGCGGCGATGGTCGACGAGGCGCACGGCGAGGTGAAGCTGGCCCTCCAGGAGCTGCGGGACCTGGCGCGCGGCATCCACCCGGCGGTCCTGACCGACCGGGGTCTGGGCGCCGCGCTCTCCTCGCTCGGCGGTCGGTGCACGGTTCCGGTGAAGACCGCAGTCGACCTCCCCGAGCGTCCGGCGGCGGCCATCGAGGGCATCGCCTACTTCACCGTCTCCGAACTCCTCCAGAACATCAGCAAGCACAGCGGGGCCCGCTCGGCCTCGGTCGACGTGTGGCGCACCGGCGACCGGCTCCTGCTGCGGGTGGAGGACGACGGGCGCGGGGGCGCGCGGCCGGCCGGCGGCACCGGCCTGTCCGGGCTCGCCGAACGCCTCGACGCGGTGGACGGCGTCTTCACGCTGGCCTCCCCCGAGGGCGGCCCGACGGTGGCCACGGCGGAACTCCCCTGGCGTGCCAGGCCCGCCACCGAGCAGCCCTGACGCGGGGCGCCGGCTCCCCTGCCCCGCACGGACGGGGGTAGGGAAAACCCCCGTACGAAGACCCCCACGTGCTCCATGGCTCCGCCCGGCGGGCACGGCGAAGCTGGTGAGGTCGCCGGGAGAAGGCGGTGCGGCCGGACGACCGGACGGCCGGGAGCGAGCGCGGGAGAGGGCGAACGGATGGCCACGGAGTACGGGCACACGGGCGGGGCCGGGGAGAGTTCGGCGCTCTCCCGGCCGGGGCGGGGGCAGCGGCCGCCGGCCTTCCTGGGCGGCCCGTTCGCGGCCCGGACCTGGCGCGCGTTCGGCTACATCTGGCTGAGCCTGCCGATCGCCACCGCCACCTTCGTCTACGCGGTGACGACGCTGGCGCTCGGCGCCGGCCTCCTGGTGACCTTCGTCGGCGTGCCGGTCCTGGCCCTGGGGCTCGCCGGGTGCCGGGGCATCGGCGTGCTGGAACGGGCCCGGGCGCGGGCGCTGCTGGGGGCCCGGGTGGCGGAACCGCGTCCGCTGCGGGGGCGCAAGCCGGGCGTGCTCGGCTGGATGACCTCGGTGATCAAGAGCGGCGAGTCCTGGCGCCACCTCCTCTACGCCTTCCTGCACTTCCCCTGGGCGGTGTTCACCTTCTGCCTGGCCGTGCCCGTCTGGGCGTACGGCTGGGCGATGCTGACGTACCCGCTGTGGCAGTGGGTCTTCCCCCGGTACGCGGACGTGCCCGGCATCCAGCTCTACGGGGACGAGCACCGGGAGATCTACCTCGACTCGCCCCCGGAGATCGCTCTGGCCGCCGGGATCGGCCTGGTGATGACACTGCTCGTGCCGTACCTGATCCGGGGGCTGACCACGGTGGACCGGCTGCTGGTGACGGGGCTGCTGGGGCCGTCGCGGCTGGAGCACCGGGTGTCCGAGCTGGAGTCGGACCGGGGTGTGGTGGTCGACACCGCCGCGGAGGATCTGCGGCGGATCGAGCGGGAGCTGCGCGACGGGGCGCAGGCCCGGCTGGAGGGGCTGGAGAGCGAACTGGGGCTGGCCAAGGCCAAGCTGACGCAGGACCCGGAGGCGGCGGCCCGCCTGGTGGCGGCGGCCCACGGTGAGGTGAAGTCGGTCCTCCAGGAACTGCGGGGCCTGGCCCGGGGCATCCACCCGGCGATCCTCACCGACCGGGGCCTGGGCCCGGCGCTCTCCGCCCTCGCGGCGCGGTGCCCGGTGCCGGTGCGGGTCCAGGTGGATCTGGCGGACCGCCCGGCTCCGGCGGTGGAGGGCATCGCGTACTTCGCCGTCTCCGAGCTGCTCCAGAACGTCGGCGCGCACAGCGGGGCGCGGTCGGCCCGGGTCGACGCCTGGCGCTCCGGGCCCCACCTGATGCTCCAGGTGGCGGACGACGGAACGGGCGGCGCCGATCCCGGGGCCGGGACGGGGCTCGCCTCCCTGGCACGGCGGATGGACGCGGTCGACGGCGTCCTGGTGGTCGACTCCCCGCCCGGCACCGGGACGACGGTCACGGCGGAGATTCCGTGGCGGGAGAGCTGACCACCGGGCCCGGCCGGGGCGCAGCCCGCTCCCCTGCCGCTCCCCCGCCCTTCGCGCCCACGCCCACCACGTCCCCGCCACACCCGCCCAGCTCTTCCGGCCCACCACAGCCACCCCCACCCTCGTCGTCACTCTGTGTAACCGTCCGTTCGGGGCGCTCCTCCCCGCGCCGCTCGCCGCCCACACCCGGAGGGTGGCGGTCCGGCCCGGGTTCACCCGTGCGAGCGAGGAAGTTGTCCACAATCCCCCGGCCGTCCACCGTTCCGGCCGCCCGCCGACGCGCGACGGCGTTCCCTGGGATGCTGTACGGGCCGCCGGGGCACGAGGCCGCGGCGGTCGGGGTCGACCGGGACGAGCGGGGGGCGCAGGACGTGGGTGTGCAGGGAGCAGGTGCGGTGGAGGACAAGGTGCGGGTGGTCATCGCGGAGGACTCGGTCCTGCTGCGGGAGGGGCTGACCCGGCTCCTCACCGACCGGGGACACGAGGTCGTCGCGGGGGTCGGGGACGCGCAGGCCCTGCTGAAAACCATCGACGAGCTGGGCGCGGAGGGGAACCTGCCGGACGTGGTCGTCGCCGACGTGCGGATGCCGCCCACCCATACGGACGAGGGCGTCCGGGCGGCGGTGCTGCTGCGGCAGACCCACCCGCAGGTCGGGGTCCTGGTCCTGTCGCAGTACGTGGAGGAGCAGTACGCCGTGGAGCTGCTCGCCGGGGAGACGCGGGGCGTCGGCTATCTGCTGAAGGACCGCGTGGCGGAGGTCCGGGAGTTCGTGGACGCGGTGGCGCGGGTGGCGAGGGGCGGCACGGCCCTCGATCCGGAGGTGGTGGCGCAGCTGCTGGGCCGCAGCCGGAAGCAGGACGTGCTGGCGGTCCTGACCCCCCGCGAGCGGGAGGTGCTGGAGCTGATGGCGGAGGGCCGGACCAACGCCGCCATCGCCCGCCGGCTGGTCGTGAGCGACGGCGCCGTCGAGAAGCATGTGAGCAACATCTTCCAGAAGCTCGGCCTCTCGCCGAGCGACGGCGACCACCGGAGGGTGCTGGCGGTGCTCACCTACCTGAACTCCTGACCCCCGCCGGGGCCGGTGCGGGCGTCCTGGTGGACGCCCGGGGGACGGCCCGACGGCCGGAGGACCTAGCCTTCAGGGCTGATCCAGCCCGGGACGAAAGAACCAGGTGCGCGCCGGAGCGCGGAGGCGTAAACGGGAGCGCGGATGCTTACATAGCCGTACAAAGTGCCTCGGGAAGCCGTCTCACCTGCCCGTCCATCATGCGAGCAGCCCGAGGAAGGCCACCCTTACCGACGTAGGGTGGTCCACGGGAGAGCCGACGGGCCGGCGCTTCCCTTGCTGTCCCTGCCCCGCGGCGGGGAGACCACACTGCCCCGACGGGAGGACCAGTTCCGTGACCAGCCAGGTCAGTAGCACAGCCGAGCAGGCCGACGGCGCCGTTGTCGCCGAACAGCGGCCGCCGCTGCCGGGCGCCGGTCAGGACGGCGCGTCCGGCCCGTCGCCGGAGAGCGGTCAGCAGGCCGAGGCCAAGGAGGTCCGCAAGCTGGACCGGGTGATCATCCGCTTCGCGGGCGACTCCGGCGACGGCATGCAGCTGACCGGTGACCGCTTCACCTCGGAGACGGCCTCCTTCGGCAACGACCTCTCGACCCTGCCCAACTTCCCCGCCGAGATCCGCGCCCCCGCAGGCACCCTGCCGGGCGTCTCCTCGTTCCAGCTGCACTTCGCCGACCACGACATCCTCACCCCGGGCGACGCCCCGAACGTCCTGGTCGCGATGAACCCGGCGGCGCTCAAGGCCAACATCGCGGACGTGCCGCGCGGCGCGGAGATCATCGTCAACACCGACGAGTTCACCAAGCGCGCCATGCAGAAGGTCGGGTACGCCCAGTCCCCGCTGGAGGACGGCTCGCTGGACGGCTTCAGCGTCCACCCGGTGCCGCTGACCACCCTGACGGTCGAGGCGCTCAAGGAGTTCGACCTCTCCCGCAAGGACGCCGGGCGCTCGAAGAACATGTTCGCGCTCGGGCTGCTCTCGTGGATGTACCACCGTCCGACCGAGGGCACCGAGAAGTTCCTGAAGTCGAAGTTCGCCAAGAAGCCGGACATCATGGCGGCCAACATCGCCGCCTTCCGCGCCGGGTGGAACTTCGGCGAGACCACCGAGGACTTCGCCGTCTCCTACGAGGTCGCCCCGGCCGCCTCGGCCTTCCCCACCGGCACCTACCGGAACATCTCGGGGAACCTGGCGCTCTCCTACGGCCTGGTCGCCGCCGGGCAGCAGGCCCGGCTGCCGCTGTACCTCGGCTCGTACCCGATCACGCCGGCCTCGGACATCCTGCACGAGCTGTCGAAGCACAAGAACTTCGGCGTGCGGACCTTCCAGGCCGAGGACGAGATCGCGGGCATCGGGGCCGCGCTCGGCGCCGCCTTCGGCGGGTCGCTCGCGGTGACGACGACCTCCGGCCCGGGTGTGGCGCTGAAGTCGGAGACGATCGGCCTGGCGGTCTCCCTGGAGCTGCCGCTGCTCATCGTCGACATCCAGCGCGGCGGCCCCTCCACCGGCCTGCCCACCAAGACCGAGCAGGCCGACCTGCTCCAGGCGATGTACGGCCGCAACGGCGAAGCGCCGGTCCCGGTCGTCGCCCCGCAGACCCCGGCCGACTGCTTCGACGCGGCGATCGAGGCGGCGCGGATCGCGCTGGAGTACCGGACGCCGGTCTTCCTGCTCTCCGACGGGTACCTGGCCAACGGCTCCGAGCCGTGGCGCGTCCCGGAGACCGACTCCCTGCCCGACCTGCGCACCCCGTTCGCCACGGGCCCGAACCACACGCAGGAGGACGGCACCGAGGTCTTCTGGCCGTACAAGCGCGACCCCGAGACGCTGGCCCGCCCGTGGGCCGTGCCCGGCACGGCCGGCCTGGAGCACCGCATCGGCGGCATCGAGAAGCAGGACGGCACGGGCAACATCTCCTACGACCCGGCCAACCACGAGTTCATGGTCCGCACCCGGCAGGCCAAGATCGACGGCATCGAGGTGCCGGACATCGAGGTCGACGACCCGTCCGGCGGCGCCCGCCTGCTGGTCCTCGGCTGGGGCTCGACCTACGGCCCGATCGCCGCGGCCGTGCGCCGCCTGCGGACCGACGGCGAGTACGTCGCCCAGGCCCACCTGCGCCACCTCAACCCGTTCCCGAAGAACCTCGGCGAGATCCTGAAGCGGTACGACAAGGTCGTCATCCCCGAGATGAACCTCGGCCAGCTCGCCTCGCTGATCCGGGCCAAGTACCTCGTCGACGCCCAGTCCTTCACCCAGGTGACCGGCCTGCCCTTCAAGGCCGAGCAGCTCGCCACCGCGCTCAAGGAGGCCCTCGATGGCTGACGCCACCACAGCCGCGGACGCCCCTCGCTCCTTCCAGTCGCTGTCGCTGGTGCCCAAGAGCGAGGCCAAGCAGTCCATGAAGGACTTCAAGTCCGACCAGGAGGTCCGCTGGTGCCCGGGCTGCGGCGACTACGCGGTCCTCGCCGCCGTCCAGGGCTTCATGCCGGAGCTGGGGCTGGCGAAGGAGAACATCGTCTTCGTCTCCGGCATCGGCTGCTCCTCGCGCTTCCCGTACTACATGAACACCTACGGGATGCACTCCATCCACGGCCGCGCCCCGGCCATCGCCACGGGCCTGGCCACCTCGCGCCGCGACCTGTCGGTCTGGGTGGTCACCGGTGACGGCGACGCGCTCTCCATCGGCGGCAACCACCTGATCCACGCCCTGCGCCGCAACGTCAACCTCAAGATCCTCCTCTTCAACAACCGGATCTACGGGCTGACCAAGGGCCAGTACTCGCCCACCTCCGAGGTCGGCAAGCTGACCAAGTCCTCGCCCATGGGCTCGCTGGACGCGCCGTTCAACCCGGTCTCGCTGGCGATCGGCGCCGAGGCGTCGTTCGTCGCGCGCACGGTCGACTCCGACCGCAAGCACCTCACCGAGGTGCTGCGGGCCGCCGCCGACCACCCGGGCACGGCGCTGGTGGAGATCTACCAGAACTGCAACATCTTCAACGACGGCGCCTTCGAGGTCCTCAAGGACAAGCAGCAGGCGGAGGAGGCCGTGATCCGCCTGGAGCACGGCAAGCCGATCCGCTTCGGCGTCGACCAGGCCAAGGGCGTCGTCCGCGACCCGGCCACCGGTGACCTGAAGGTCGTCGACGTCACGCCGGAGAACGAGGCGGACATCCTCGTCCACGACGCGCACAACGCCTCGCCGACGACCGCCTTCGCCCTCTCCCGGCTGGCCGACCCGGACACGCTGCACCACACGCCGATCGGCGTCTTCCGCAGCGCAGACCGCCCGGTCTACGACACCCTCATGTCCGACCAGCTGGACGAGGCCGTCGAGCGCCAGGGCCAGGGCGACCTGTCGGCCCTGCTCACAGGCAACGACACCTGGACGGTCGCGGGCTGACCCCCGCCACCACCACCTGCCACTGGCCGGGGCACGCCGCTGGGCGCGCCCCGGCCCGTCGCCGTGTCCCGGGCGGCCGCTACGGCGCCTCCGCCCGGCGCACGTCGTAGGCGACCCGCGCCGCCTCCACCTCCGGTACGCGCCCCTCGGTCCAGCGGGCGAGGGCGTGGACGAGGTCGGCGGCCTCCTGGCCGAGCGGGGTGAGGGAGTAGTCGACGCGCGGCGGGATGACCGGGTGGGCGTCGCGGTGGACGATGCCGTCCCGCTCCAGCGTCTGGAGGGTCTGCGCGAGCATCTTCTCGCTGACCCCGCCGACCGCCCGCCGCAACTCGCTGAAGCGGTAAGTCCGCTCGGCGAGCGCGGCCAGCACCAGCACCCCCCAGCGGCTCGTGACGTGCTCCAGGATCGAGCGCGAAGGGCACATCGGGCTGTTCACATCGGGCCCCGCCGGCTGCGCCACGGCCACGCCTCCCTCTCCCGGACACTTTCACTCACCCCAGTACCTTACTCCGAAGTGGGTACTTACGAATCGAAAGTGCCCGCCTTAGAGTGAGTGAGCAGGGAGCGCCCCACCACGCTCCCCCGCCCCACCACACCCCGCACTCCAAGGAGCACCCCCATGAGCACCGTCGTCACCGGAGCCACCGGATCGCTCGGCCGCCTCGTCGTGGACGAGCTGCTGCGCGGCGGCGTACCGGCCGGCCAGATCGCGGCCCTCGCCCGCGACGAGCGGAAGGCCGCCCCGCTGGCCGCGCTCGGCATCGAGGTCCGCCTCGCCGACTACGACCGACCCGAGACGCTGGAGGCCGCCTTCCACGCCGGGGACCGGGTGCTGCTCATCTCCGGCAGCGAGATCGGCCGCCGCGTCCCGCAGCACACCGCGGTCGTCGAGGCCGCGAGCCGCGCGGGCGTCGCCCAGCTCGCGTACACCAGCGTGCTCGGCGGGCCCGAGGCCGACTTCGAGCTGGCCCGCGAGCACCAGGTCACCGAGAAGCTGATCCTGGAGTCGGGCCTGCCGTACACGCTGCTGCGCAACGGCTGGTACTCCGAGGTCTACACCGAGCAGCTGGCCACCGCCCTGGAGCACGGCGCCGTCACCGGCAGCGCCCCGCGCGAGGGCCGGATCGCCTCCGCCCCGCGCGCCGACTACGCCGCCGCCGCTGCCGCCGTACTGACCGGCGAGGGCCACCTGAACACCGCGTACGAGCTGAGCGGCGACACCGCCTGGTCGCTGCCGGAGTACGCCGCCCTGGTCTCCGAGGCCACCGGGCGCGAGATCGCCTACCGCGAGATCCCGGCCGACGCCCACCTGGCGATCTTCACCGGCGCGGGCCTGCCCGAGGAACTGGCGGCGATCCTCGTCGACGTGGACCGCGCCGTCGGCCGTGGTCTGCTCGCCGCCACCCCGGGCGACCTGGCCCGCCTCATCGGCCGACCGACCACCCCGATAGCGGAGACCGTCGCCGACGCGGTGGCCGCCCTGAAGGGCTGACCAGCACTCTCCGCACCCCTCCGCCGGGACTGTCAGGACCGTATCGCGATACGGACATGACAGCCCGGGCGGGCGGCGTTACATTCGGCTGAGGGCCGCGCTGGACAGTCGGCCGCGTCGCCGCTGGAGGGCCCGTGAAGCCGTCGTCGTCATCCGCCGCACCCGCACCGACCGCGCCCGGGGAGCCCGCCGAGGGCGCCCTGTCGAGCCGTGCCGGGCTGTTCAACGGCATCGCCGCGTACAGCATGTGGGGCCTGGTGCCCCTCTTCTGGCCGCTGCTGATGCCCTCCGGGGCCGGGGAGATCCTGGCCCACCGGATGGTGTGGTCGCTGGTCGTGGTCGGGGTGGTCCTGCTGGTGCTGCGCCGCTGGAGCTGGGCGGGCGAGCTGATACGCCAGCCGAAGCGGCTCGCTCTGGTGACGGTCGCGGCGGCGGTGATCACGGTCAACTGGGGCCTGTACATCTGGTCCGTCAACAACAACCACGTGGTCGAGGCGTCGCTCGGCTACTTCATCAATCCGCTGGTCACCATCGCCATGGGCGTGCTGCTCCTCAAGGAGCGGCTGCGCCCCGCCCAGTGGGCGGCGGTCGGCACCGGCCTCGCCGCCGTGCTGGTCCTCGCCTTCGGCTACGGGCAGCCGCCCTGGATCTCCCTCGTCCTGGCCTTCTCCTTCGCCACATACGGCCTGGTCAAGAAGAAGGTGAACCTCGGCGGCGTCGAGTCGCTGGCCGCCGAGACCGCCATCCAGTTCCTGCCGGCCCTCGGTTTCCTGCTCTGGCTCGGGGCGCGCGGCGAGTCGACCTTCGGCACCGAGGGCGGCGGGCACGCGGTGCTGCTGGCGCTGACCGGGGTGGTGACGGCGGTGCCGCTGGTCTGCTTCGGCGCGGCGGCGATCCGGGTGCCGCTCTCCACGCTGGGGCTGCTCCAGTACCTGGCGCCGGTCTTCCAGTTCGCGCTGGGCGTCCTCTACTTCAAGGAGGCGATGCCGCCGGAGCGCTGGGCCGGCTTCGGCCTGGTCTGGCTGGCGCTGACCCTGCTGACCTGGGACGCCCTGCGCACCGCCCGCACCAACCGGGCCCGCGCCGCCGAACTGGCCGCCCAGCTCCCGCAGGCCCCGGCCACGGCACCGCTCGCCGCTTCCGCTTCCGCTTCCGTCGAGGAGGCCCCCGGCCCGGAGATCGTGGCCGCCGCCGAGGACCCCGCACCCCGGCCCTGAAACTCGCTGGCCCGCCTCGGCCCGGTCCCGTTAGCCTGGCCGTATGCGTACGTACTCGTACTACTACTTCCGCTGAGCGCGAGCGCGTTCCGCGCCCGTGAGCGAAGCCGCGCGTCCGTCGCCCCCTGAGGACGAAAACGGCCGTCGGCGCGCCCGGGCATGCCGGAACGCGATCTTCCGCGCCCACCGGCCGTACGCATCCCAGGGACACTCATGCCTTCGCGCACCCACGCCCCCGTCTCCCCCGCCCGTTCCGCCCAGCTCGCCCTGAAGGACGTCTCCAAGGCGTACGGCGAGCGGGCCGTCCTCGACCAGGTCTCGCTGACCGTCCGCCCCGGTGAACGCGCCGGGGTCATCGGCGAGAACGGCTCCGGCAAGTCGACGCTGCTCAAGCTGATCGCCGGGGCCGAGACGCCCGACTCCGGCGAGGTCACCGTCGTCGCGCCGGGCGGCACCGGACACCTCCGCCAGACCCTCGACCTGCCGCCGCACCTCACCGTCCAGGACGCCGTGGACGACGCCCTCGCCGACCTGCGGGAGCTGGAAACCCGGCTCCAGGCGGCCGGGGAACGGCTCGGCGACGCCGGCGGCCGCGAGCTGGCCGAGTACGGCGAACTGCTCGCCGCCTTCGAGGCCCGCGACGGCTACCAGGCCGACACCCGCGTCGAGACCGCCCTGCACCACCTGGGCCTCGGCCACCTCGGCCGCGACCGGGCGCTCGGCTCGCTCTCCGGCGGCGAGCAGTCCCGCCTCGCGCTCGCCTGCGTCCTGGCGGCCGCCCCCGAACTGCTCCTCCTCGACGAGCCGACCAACCACCTCGACGACCGCTCCACCGACTGGCTCGCCGACCGGCTCCGCGCCCACCGCGGCACGCTGGTCACCGTCACCCACGACCGCGCGTTCCTGGAGCGGGTGACCACCACGATCCTGGAGGTCGACCGCGACACCCGCGCCGTCACCCGCTACGGCGACGGCTGGCAGGGCTACCGCCGCGCCAAGGCCGCCGCCCGCCGCCGCTGGGCCCAGGAGCACGAGGAGTACGTGGCCGAGCTGGCCCGCACCGAGGAACTGGTCGCGGCGGCCGGCCACCGCCTGGCCACCACCGGCCGCGACCCCGGCGAGGGGTTCGGCAAACACCGCCGCTCCTCCGAGAACAAGCTCTCGGCCCAGGTCAGGGCCGCCCGCGAACGCCTCACCCGGCTCCACACCTCCCCCGTCCCGCCCCCGCCCGAACCCCTCCGCTTCCGCGCCGCCCTCACCCCGCACACCGACCCGGCCGGGAGGGCCCTCAAGGCGGCCACGCCGCTGCTGACCCTCACCGGCGTACGCGTCGCCGACCGTCTCCACGTCGACGCGCTCCAGGTCGGACCGGGCGGCCGCCTGCTGGTCACCGGCCCCAACGGCGCGGGCAAGACCACCCTCCTCCGGGTGATCTCCGGCGCCCTCCGCCCCGACGCCGGCACGGTCGAACGCGCTCCCGGCACCCGCATCGCCCACCTCGCCCAGGAACTGGCCGTCGTCCCTGCCCCCGTACCGCTGCTCACGGCGTACGCGGCGGGCCGCCCCGGCCACCCCGACGAGTACGCGGCCGAACTCCTGGAACTCGGCCTCTTCCGCGAGGACGACCTGACCGTGCCGGTCCCCGCGCTCTCGGCCGGGCAGCGGCGCAGGCTCTCCCTGGCCCGGCTCGTCTCCCGCCCCGCCGACCTGCTCGTCCTGGACGAACCGGCCAACCACCTCTCGCTCACCCTGGTCGAGGAGATCGAGGAGGCACTGGAGGCGTACGCGGGCGCGGTCGTCGTCGTCTCGCACGACCGGCGCTTCCGGGAACGGTTCAGCGGGCGGCGGCTGGAGCTGGCGGGCGGCAGGGTGACGGCGTCGGCGGGCTGAGCCTCAGAACGCGCCGCTGACCAGCGCGCCCACCGGCAGGGAGAGGGTGGGGGCGCTGGTCAGCAGGGCCGCGAGCCACCAGTGGCGCCGGGCGTGCGCGGGGGTGGTGAGCTTCAGCAGACCCCGGTTGACCAGGAACCAGAGGGCGCCGTAGCCGACGGTCAACGGGACGACGACCAGCGTCCAGCCGAGCGGAGCGCCGCCGGCGAGGCCCAGGTTGGACACGTAGACCGAGAGGAGAAAGAAGGGGAAGAGCCCGATCACGCCCAGGCAGAGATTGGCCACCCCGGTCATCTGCCACCCACACCGCCCGGCCCCCGCCACCTGACCGTCCACGCGCACACCCACACCCGGCATGTCGTCCCCCCCTTCCTCCGCCGGGCCCCCCACAGCGGTTGCCCGAACCGTACCCGGACGTCCGCGCGCCCCGCGCACGCCCGTTCGCACCGTTCACCCCACGCTCCCCGCCCTCCGGCGTTTGAATGACCCCATGACTTCCACGACCCCGCCCGTCCCACCCATCCCGCCCGTCCACTGGAAGCTCGTCATCGACGCCGCGGACCCGCACGCCCAGGCCCTCTTCTGGTCGGCGGCGCTCGGCTACACGATCGAGGACAACGACGCCCTGATCGCCCGCGTCCTCAGCTTCGGCGGCGCCCCCGAGGAGGCCACCGTCGAGTTCCAGGGCCGCCGCGCCTGGCGCGACCTGATCGCCGTACGCCACCCCGACGACCCCTTCGACAAGGACACCGGCATCGGCGAGGGCCGCCGCGTCCTCTTCCAGCGCGTCCCCGAACCCAAGTCCGCCAAGAACCGCCTCCACCTCGACCTGCACTCCGGCGACCGTCCCCGCGAGTCCGAGGTGCGGCGGCTCACCGAACTGGGCGCGACGGTGGAGAGGGAGGTGGCGGAGGCCGGGGGCACGTGGGTGGTGATGCGGGACCCGGAGGGGAACGAGTTCTGCGTGAACTAGGAATGACGGCGTGACCGGCGCGGTCGCCACCCGCTGCTTACCCGGGTACTTCAACTCCATGATCGCCCGACCGCACACCCCGCCCTCGCCTGGCCCCGCTGACCGCAAGTCAGCCGGGTTTTCCGTGAAGGAGAGACAGTAAATGTGCGGTGCAGGATTGGCGGGCGAAGCAGAGATCGCCAGACGTATAGAATTGGCCGAGCGGGTCACGGAGAAGCTGATCCTGGCAGGATTCGCCCCCTCGCGGTACGGAGCACTTCCTAGGTCGGGCAGATTCCGAGTAAGTGCCGACCTTGTATTTCAGATCGCTCACCAAAATCATGCACTCAGCGATGATCAAGTTCCTGAGGGCTGCCGGATGGCACGCCTGCGACGCTGCAAATGACATGAACCCTTACGCGATTCGCGTAGAGGACAGAAAGAATCAGCGAGGCCCTGTCGCCCTCCGCCCGGAGGGTGACAGGGCCTCGCCGCAAGCAGACGCGAGGTCAGCTACGAGGCGCGGGAGCCCTACTTCCCCGCCACCTCCGTCAGCTTCTCCGGCGTGACCGCGCCCACGAACGCCCGCCCGTCCTCCGTGACCAGGGCGTTCACCACGCGGGTCGAGAAGAGCGTCCCCGTGCCGAAGTCGCCCTTCACCTTCTTGCCGAGGGAGTCGAGGGAGAGGCCGCCAGGGGCGTCGGACCCCGAGCCCGCCGCCGGAAGGCCCTCGCCCTTCGGGAAGGTCAGTTCGGCGACCGAGGCCCAGCCCTTGCCGTGGATCTCGGTTCCTTCGGCGGAGGCGAGGCCGGCGAGGGGGGCGGGCAGGGAGTTGAGGGCTTCCTCGGCGTCCTTGGGGGACTTGGGGGCCATGGCGTGGGCGTCGCCCTTGGCGTCCTTGCCGGATGCGTCCTTGCCCGGGGTGGCGTCGCCCGGGGCGAGTTCCTTCGTCTCGGTGATCTTGGCGTCCTTCGGCGGGGCGAAGGTGCCGGTGGACGGACGGGCGAAGTCGATCTTGGAGAAGCCGGCGTCGACGATGGCCTTGCCGCCGTCGGACGGGGCGACGGTGAACTTCAGCGGGGTGCCGGTCTCGGCGTCCACGGCGATGCGGACGGCCTTGACGGTGGAACCGGAGTCCTTGGGGGTGAGGGCGAGGCGGTAGGCGTCCCGGCCGGCGACGGTGGTGGTGCCGTCGACGGTGACGCGGGTGGTCTCGTCGGCGGCGTCGAGGGCCTGGGTGGCCAGTTCCTTCGGGGACATGTCGGAGACGTGGTCGTCGGCCGGGCGGTCGCCCTTGGCTCCGGCGTCCCGGGTGTGCAGGGCCTCGCCGGTGGAGCCGTCGTAGGCCCAGGCCTGGTCGCCGTCGCGGATGAGGCTGTACTCGTCGGCGCCGTCCACGAAGGTGAGCTTCTGGCGGTCGGGGCCGTCGCCGGCGACGCGCAGGGTGTGGGTGCCGGAGGCGAGCGAGGTCAGCTTCTCCTCGGGTGTGGCGGTGGAGCCACCCTTGCCGTCCTTGCCGTCCTCACCCTCGGCGCCGAGGCTGCCGGCCAGTTCGGAGAGGTCGAGGCCGCCGAAGGAGGGCAGGCCCAGGTCGACGGAGACCTTGACGGTGCCGGAGAACTGGTCGGTCTCGGAGGCGGCGATCTTCTCGACCAGCTCCTGGGCGGTGACCTCGGGGAGGTCCGGGTCGCCGCCCGCGGCCAGCGCCGGGACCAGGCCGATGGTGGCGGCGGCCACGCCGATGACGGCGACCGGGACGCCGTACCGGGCGGCCAGTCGGCCGGGCCGGCGCTTGGCGTCGGGTGCCGGGGTGCTCGTAGCGGAATCGTTCGGTGCCATGGCGCTTCCTCCGTGGTCGCGGTGGTACTCGGGGTCCGCTCGCGCCCTGCGGCGCCTTTCGCGCTCACCCGGTCGGGGCAAGGAGCGGTCTTCCACCATCTGACCAAAACGGGGCGCGTCAAGCGTCAGCCCCCGGGCCCAACCCGGTGTACCGCTGGAGGATGACGGCGGGTGGGTCCGGGAGGTGACGACCCGTAGGGGACGCGCGCCGGCCCTCGGTGACCAGGAGGTGCGTCAGCCCGCCCGGTGCACCACGGCGTCGCAGAGTTCGATGAGGGCGGCCTTGGCCGAGCACTCGCGCAGCGGGGTGAGGGCGGCGCGGGCCTCCTCGGCGTACCGGACGGTCTCGCGGCGGGCCTGTTCCAGCGCCGGGTGGGCGCGCATGGCGGCCAGGGCCTCGGCGTGGCGGGCGTCGTCGGTGAGGTCGGAGTCGAGGAGGGCGACCAGGGCCAGGTCCTCGGGACGGGCCTCGCGGCGGGCGCGGTCGCGCAGCAGGAGGACGGGGAGGGTGGGGATGCCCTCGCGCAGGTCGGTGCCGGGGGTCTTGCCCGACTCGTGGCTGTCGCTGGCGATGTCGAGGACGTCGTCGGCGAGCTGGAAGGCGACGCCGAGGCGCTCGCCGTACTGGGTGAGGATGTCGACGACGCGCTCGTCGGCGCCGGACATCATCGCGCCGAACCGCCCCGCGACCGCGATCAGCGAGCCGGTCTTGCCGCCGATGACGTCGAGGTAGTGGTCGACCGGGTCGCGGCCGTCGCGCGGGCCCGCGGTCTCCATGATCTGGCCGGTGACCAGGCGTTCGAACGCCTCGGCCTGGACGCGGACGGCCTCGGGGCCGAGGTCGGCGAGGATGTGGGAGGCGCGGGCGAAGAGGAAGTCGCCGGTGAGGACGGCCACCGAGTTGTCCCAGCGGGCGTTGGCGCTGGGCACCCCGCGGCGCACCTCGGCCTCGTCCATGACGTCGTCGTGGTAGAGGGTGGCGAGGTGGGTCAGCTCGACCACCACGCCGGAGGGGACGATGCCCGGCGCGTCCGGGTCGCCGAACTGCGCGGCCAGCATCACCAGGAGCGGGCGGAAGCGCTTGCCGCCGGCCTTCACCAGGTGCTGCGCGGCGTCCGTGATGAAGGAGACCTCGCTCTTGGTGGCCTCCAGGAGGCCGGCCTCGACAGCCGTCATTCCCGCCTGGACATCGGCTTCGAGTGCCTGGTCCCGCACGCTCAGCCCGAACGGCCCGACGACGGTCACGAGGGGGTCTCCTGTCTGCTGATGGTGCCCGGATCGCCCGGTCGGCCCGGTCCGCCGGTGGCACCGGTCTTCCCGGCGCCGCTGGCGATTGTCGATCGAACACCAGTGTTTGTCGATGTGTCGCCGTCGGCGCTCACGTCAGCGTATCCGGTCCGCTTTCGATCACCGTGAGCGCCTGCCCGTCGAATCGCCCGTCACGCCTCACCCCCGGCCGGGTGGAGGCGTGTCCGGGACGCGCCCGCGCCGCCCCCCGGGCGGAGGCCATCGGTGACCGGTATGTTCGCAAATGCCCCCGGCTACCTCACCGGCCCCATCGACCGCCCCCGACCCCCTTCCCTCCGCCCTTCACCCCGTTTGTCACCCTGGCACGCAGCCCAGGCCGCACCCGCCCGGCCCCGGCTGCCCGAACGAGCGGAAGCAGGCGACGTGCCCAGCAGCAACCCAGCAGACGACGAACCGACCAAGCGGCCCCCGGCCGTCGCGGACGACGAGCCGCCGCCGGAGGGCGCGCCGCCGCCCCAGGACGACACGGCCTTCTTCGGCCAGCCGAGGGGGCTCGCGACCCTCTCCGGCCTGGAGGTGTGGGAGCGGTTCTCCTTCCTCGGCATGCAGGCGATCCTCGTCCTGTTCTTCGCCGACACCGTCGCGGGCGGCGGCATGGGCATGGACCCGGGCACCGCCGCCTCGGTCTCCGCCGCCTACGGCACGATGGTCTACCTCGTCTCGGTGGCCGGCGGCTGGCTCGCCGACCGCATGCTCGGCTCGTACCGGGCGGTGCTGTGGGGCGGCATCCTCATCGCGCTCGGCCACTACTCCATGGCGGTCCCCACCGACGCCATGACCTGGACCGGGCTCGGCCTGATCAGCGCCGGCACCGGCCTGCTCAAGCCGAACGTCGCCACCATGGTCGGCAAGCTCTACCGCACCGACGACGACCGCCGCGACGCCGGCTTCGCCCTCTACTACATGGGCATCAACATCGGCGCCTTCCTCGGGCCGCTCATCACCGGCTGGCTCGGCGAGCACCAGGGCTGGCACTGGGGCTTCTCGGCGGCGGCCGTCGGCATGACGCTCGGCCTCGTCCAGTACGTGCTGGGCCGGCGCCACCTCGCGGGCCGCAAGCACGCCGCCGAGTTCGCGCTGCCGCCGACCGCGATGCGCCGGGCGGTGCTGCTGATCGTCGGCGGGCTGGTCGCGGTCGCCGTGATCGCCGGGCTGCTGAGCCTCGCCGGGTGGCTGACGCTGAGCCGGTTCGTGGACGCGCTCACCCTGATCTCGGTGCTGGCGCCGATCGCCTACTTCTGGGTGATGTTCAAGAGCCCCCGGGTCACCGCCGCCGAGCGCGGCCGGCTCCGCCCGTACATCGTGCTCTTCCTCGCCTCGGTGGTCTTCAACTTCATCCTCTTCCAGGCGTACTCCACGATGATCCTGCTGGCGTCGACCAACGCCCGCACCGAGATCCTCGGCTTCACCTTCCCGGCCAGCTGGTACGCCTCGGCGCTCGGTGCCTTCGAGGTGCTGCTGGCGCCGGTGGTGGCGGCCGTCTGGGCGCGGATGGGGACGCGGCAGCCGCACGCCTCCAACAAGATCGCCCTCGGGGTGATCCTGGGCGGCCTCTCCTTCCTGCTGATGGTGCTGCCGACCTCCGGCCACGCCGACGACACGTACCGCATGGCGGCCTGGTGGATCGTCGGCTCGTACCTGCTGCTCGGGCTCGGCGACATCCTGCTGGAGACCTCCGGGATGTCGGCCACCACCAAGCTGGCACCGGCCGCCTTCTCCAGCCAGACCATGGCGCTCTGGTTCCTCTCGCTGGCCGCCGCCAACGGCATCCAGTCCCAGGTGGTGCGGCTCTACGGCGAGGTCTCCAACCCCGCCTACTTCGGCGTCAACGGCGGTATCGCCGTCGTCGCCGGTCTCGCCGTGATCGCCGCGGCCCCCTGGCTGCGCCGCACCATGCACCCCGTCCACTGACCCGCGCCCCCACGCGAACACCCCCACTGCGAGGTCCCCCGCCATGTCCCTGCACATCGCCACCGGCCTGCCGTACCGGACGATCCGCGAGGACGTCCGCATCCCGCTGCCGACCGGCCGCCCCGGAGCCGACGGCTCCGAGATCACCCACCTGTACGCCCGGATCTGGCGGCCGGTCACCGACGACCCGGTCCCGGCCCTCCTGGAGTACCTGCCCTACCGGCTCAGCGACTGGACCGCCCCGCGCGACCAGCAGCGCCACCCCTGGTACGCGGGCCACGGCTACGCCTCCGTCCGCGTCGACGTGCGCGGCCACGGCAACAGCGAGGGGCTGCCCGGCGACGAGTACGACGCCACCGAGCTGGCCGACGGCGTCGCGGTGATCCACTGGCTGGCCGGCCAGCCCTGGTGCGACGGCAAGGTCGGCATGTTCGGCATCTCCTGGGGCGGCTTCAACTCGCTCCAGATCGCCGCGCTCGCCCCCGAGCCCCTCAAGGCGATCGTCACCGTCTGCTCGGCGGACGACCGGTACGACAACGACGTGCACTACATGGGCGGCTCCGTCCTCGCCGTCGACATGCACGCCTGGGCCTCCACCATGCTGGCCTTCGTCTCCCGGCCGCCGGACCCGGAGTTCGTGGGCCCCGCCTGGCGCGACATGTGGCTGAAGCGGCTGGAGGCGGTCGACCCGTTCATCCACACCTGGCTCGACCACCAGACCCGCGACGCCTACTGGCGGCACGGCAGCGTCAGCGAGGACTACTCCGCGATCAAGGCGAAGGTGCTGGCGGTCGGCGGCTGGCACGACCCGTACCGGGACACCGTGCTGCGGCTGGTCCGCCACCTCCCCGACGACCAGGTGCGCGGCCTGATCGGTCCCTGGTCGCACCAGTACCCGGACCGGGGCCTGCCGCCCGGCCCCGCCATCGGCTTCCTCCAGGAGACCCTGCGCTGGTGGGACCAGCACCTCAAGGGCGAGGACAGCGGTGTCATGAACGAGCCCAAGCTCCGCTCCTGGATCAGCGAGTCCCACCCGCCCGCCACCGTCTACCCGGAGCTGGAGGGCCACTGGGTCGGCGACCCGGCCTGGCCCTCCCCGTACGTCACCCCGGTCGAGTACGCCTTCCGGGGCGACCCGATCCTGGTCCGCTCCCCGCAGCACACCGGGCTCGCCGCCGGCCGGTTCTTCCCCTTCGGCAACGACGCGGACCTCCCGCCCGACCAGCGCGAGGAGGACGCCAACTCGGCCGCCTTCGAGTTCGCCGTCGACGAGCGGCTCCAGATCCTCGGCCGCCCCCGCGTCCGGCTCCGCCTCACCAGCCCGGCCCCGCGCGGCCAGGTCATCGCCCGGCTCTGCGACGTCGCCCCCGACGGCTCCTCGACCCTGGTCACCCGGGGCGTCCTCAACCTCTCCTCCCGGTACGGGCGGGACACGGTCGCCCCGTGGAAGCCCGGCGACACCGAGGACGTCACCTTCGAGCTGAACGGCATCGGCCACGCCTTCCCGCCCGGCCACCGCATCCGGCTCGCCGTCTCCTCGGCGTACTGGCCGTGGATCTGGCCGCAGCCCGGCTCCGAGGAGGGCTTCACCCTCGACCCGGCGGGCAGCGGCCTCGAACTGCCGGTGCGCGGCGCCGGCGACCGGGCGCTCGACGCCACCATCGCCTTCGCCGAGCCCGAGCAGTCCGAACCGCTCGCCGTCATCTACCCGGCCCCCGAGGACCCGGCCGACCAGCGGCCCGAACGCCTCGTCGTCCACGACGTGGCCGCCGGGAGCTGGCGCCTGGACGTCGACCCCCGGTACGGCGGCACCCGGATCTACCCGGACGGCCTGGAGTTCCACGAGGACGCCCTGGAGCAGTACACGATCACCGACAACGACCCGCTCAGCGCCGCCACCCGCTCCTCCTGGACGGTCCGTCTCCGGCGCCCGGAACTGGCCTGGGACGCCGAGGTCCGCACCCGCTCCGAGATCACCTGCGACGCCGGTGACTTCCTCACCCACAACGAGCTGACCTGCTCGGAAGGGGGTGAGGTGATCTTCCAGCGGACCTGGGAGCGGCGGATTCCGCGGACGGCGGGGTAGCGGGGGCGGCCGACTCCCGCCGGAGGCGCTCAGTGGCAGCGCAGCGTGCCCCCGCCCGCCGGCGGGAAGGTGCCGAGCGGGAGGGTGAGCTGGGCGGTGCACTCCGGGTCGGCGCACTCGCAGGTGAAGGTGACGGGAACCGTCTCCGGGTCGCCGGTGGTCCAGGGGCGGGCGAGGTAGGTGCGGTACTGAGTGGCCACCGCCTCGTTCTCCGCGCGGCGCAGGGCCCTGCGGCCGTGCGGGGTGGCGGCCGTGGGGCCTTCGGCGAGGGGGCCGGCGAGCAGGGCCTCGGCGGCGGTGCGGGTGTCGGCCGGGGTGGCGTCAGGGGTCACCGTGACGACGCGGTCGGCGAGGCCGTGCGCCTCGATCCGGGCGGCCAGGTCGGCGAGGAGCAGGGTGTACAGGGTGTGGACGCCCTCGGGCAGCCCGCGTTCGGCGAGGCGGCGGCGCTGGAGCTCCGGCGAGGGCATCAGCCACACCGCGCGGCCCGGGTCCGGCACGGTGTCCGGGGTGACCGGCGTCCCCTCCACCACGGTGAGCGGGCCGGGCCCCAGCGCCCGTACGTCGTCGGCGATCATCGCGCCGCGCTCGGCGTGCAGGGACATGGCGAGCAGGGCGGCGGGCGGCGCCGACCACCGGTCGGCCGGGGTGAGCGCCTCCCAGCGGGTCGCGGCCGGGTGGCCGGCGGCCAGGGCGCGGTCGCGGTGCTCCCAGGTCAGGGTGTCGCTCCGGTAGAGGCGCAGGCCCCGGCGGTGGGCCAGCGCCCGCGCCAGGGTGGTCTTGCCCGCGCCGGGCGGCCCGCCGATCCAGACCGCCTCCGGGGCGGGGCCGGGCGGCCGCTTCCGGCCGGGAACGGCTGGTTCCTTGCCCTCGGACACGCGGACTCCTCTCGGGCGGACGACCATCGGACGGCTCGCCCCCGTACGACGTGAACAGGCGGCTTCCCCGCCGGGAATCGGGCGCGGGCCCGCCCGGGCGGCTCCGCGCGGGCGCCCGAAGGCCGCCCGGACCGGGACGATACCGCCCGATCCCGGCCGTCCGGGGTCCGGATCGCGCCCCGGCCCTCCGCCCGCGTCAAGCACCATGCACACTGTCGTGGAGTGATGTCCCGCACATGCCGCCCGCGTGTGACGGCGGCGCGACGCCCGGAGGAGGCAGGGATGACGGTACTGGGACACCAGCCGCCAGGCCCTGACGAGGCGACCGGTCCGCCGGCCCCGCCGCCCGCCTCCGCGCTGGAGGTGCTCCGGCCCCGACTGCGCACGGCGGGCCAGCAGTTCGCGATAGGCCCCGGCTGGCGGCGGCTGGTGCTCGACTGCCACCACCGGATATCCGCCGAGTTCCCCGCGTACGAACTCCTCGCGGTGAAGCAGAAGTACGGGCGGCTCTCCTTCCAGGCGTTCCCGAGGCCGTGGCGGCCGGGCGAGCGGAGCTGGACCCCCGAGGAGCACGCCCGGCTGCACGACCTGCTCGACGCGACCACGGCCCGCAGTGAGAGCCTGTGCGAACGGTGCGCGGCCCCCGCCCGGCTGCGCCGCACCCGCCGCCTCTGGCTCACCCTCTGCGACGCCTGCGAGGCGACGGTCGAGGAGAGCGGCGAACTGGGCTGAGCCCCACGTGGTCGCCGGTCAGCCGTAGACGCGTTCCAGGACCCGGGCCACGCCGTCCTCCTCGTTGCTGGTGGTGATCTCGTCGGCGACGGCGAGGAGTTCCGTGTGCGAGTTGGCCATGGCGACGCCGTGCGCGGCCCACTGGAGCATCGGCACGTCGTTCGGCATGTCGCCGAAGGCGAGGGTGTCGGCGGGGCCGAGGCCGAGCAGTTCGGCGGCGCGGGCCAGGCCGGTGGCCTTGGTGACGCCGAGCGGCTGGAGCTCGACCGTGCCCGGGCCGGCCATCGTGACCGTGGCCAGGCCGTCCACGGCAGAGCGGGCGGTGGCGGCCAGCTCGTCGTCGGTCAGCTCCGGGTGGCGGACCAGGACTTTGGCGATCGGCCGCTCCCACAGCGCGTCGCGGTGCGGGACCGGGCGGGCCGGGAGCGTGGGGTGGGCCATGCGGTAGCCGGGCTCGATCAGCGTGTGGCCGTCGGCGCCGTCCTGGTCGACGGCGGCGTAGAGCGCGCCCGTCTCCGCCTCGATCTTGCCGAGCGCGGTGGCGGCGGTCTCCCGGTCCAGGGTCAGGGCGCTCAGCATGCGGCCGCTCGCCGCGTCGTAGACCTGGGCGCCCTGGCCGCAGACCGCGATCCCCTCGTACCCCAGCGCGGCCAGCAGCCCGCGCACCCCCGGCACGGGCCGCCCGGTCACCACGATGTGCCGGGCCCCGGCGCCGCGCGCCAGCTCCAGCGCGGCCCGCGTACGGGCCGAGACCCGGTCCCCCGCCCGCAGCAGCGTCCCGTCCAGGTCGGTCGCGACCAGCCCGTACGTCCGCCGGCCGCCCGCCGGCCGGGGCCGCTCCCGGGTCGGCGCCCGCCAGGGGGCGGCGTCCGCCTGCGCCTCCGCCTGGGCGGGGCCCGGCTGGGTGAGGACCGGGGTGTGCGCGTGGGGTGGCGCCTCGGGGGGCGCGGGGGACGGGTGTGCGGAGGGGAGGGCCATGATCCCCACGATACGGAGATACGCCCCTGGCATGCGCCACCCCGGCATGCACGGATTTCCCTGGCGGGGTGGGGCGTTGGGGGGGCGCTGCGCGGGCTGGGGTGCGGGGTGGCCGGGTGGGGGTGCGGCCACCCCGTTCGGGGGGGGTGCCTGCGGCGCGGGGGCGGGTTTGGCTGGGCTTCTGTGGGGCGCCGCCCCTGCGAGATGGCCTCAAGCGCCGGCCGGGCTGGATCGTGGCCGGGCTGGATCGTGGCTGGGGGTGCTCGGGGTGTCGGTTGGGGGCTGTTCGGGGTTTCGGTTGAGGGCCGTTCGGGTGGCGAGGGTGGTGGGGGCGTTGTCTGCTGGAGGTATGAGTGACCCGATTGAGACCTGGACCGACCGGCTGCGCGACACCGCCCCGGGGCTTGAGGAGAACCGGGCGCGGTCGTTCGTGCACGATCTGTACACCGCCGCGCAGAACGATCTCGGCGAGGAGGAGGCTGAAGCGGATTTCGAACGCGAGGAGTGACCGGCGCGAGGCGTGATCGGCGCGAGGCCTGACCGGGTGGCCGTCGCGGGCGGGCGGCTTCGCTAGGACGGCGCCGTGGCGTAGTAGAGGGTGATGTCCTCGGGGGCGTGGAGGCGCCAGCCCTCGCCGTCGGCGCTCACCACGGAGACCCAGCCCTCGGGGGCCGATTCTGGCTTGACGAGCGTGAAGGGGCCCTGTCCGTTCACGCCCCACACCGTGCTGCCGATGCCTACGGTTCCGCCGTCGTTGGTGCGGTATGAAGAGGCCATGGGGCGGTCATACCACCGCTGTTGTCCCCGTACGCCCCCCCTTCGGGGAGCGCGTGTGCGTGGGCGGCGGGGTGGGAGCGGGCCGCCCCTGCCGTGAGCGGGTTCCGCGCACGTAACGTGTGGCCCGGCCCACGGCTGCCTCGCGACCCCCTCATCCGGGGTGCGGGCGTCCCACGGGCTGACCGACCGCACGCACGGAAAGCGAGGCCGCACCCAGATGCCCGAGCCCACCCCGCTCGCCCTCCCCGAAGGCCACCCCTTCGGTCCGCACAACCTTCCGTACGGTGTCTTCTCGCCCGGTGACGCCCCGCGCCGGATCGGCGTCCGCCTCGGCGACCACGTCCTGGACGCGGGTTCCCTCGCCGCCGAACTGGGCTCGCCGCACGCCGCCCTGCTGACCGGCCCGACCCTCAACCCGCTGCTGGCCGCCGGTCGCCCGGTCTGGTCGGAGGTACGCGCCGCGCTGACCACCTGGGTCACCGATCCCGCCCACCACCCGGCCGTCGAGCGCCACGCCCACCCGCTCGGCGAGGTCTCCCTGCACCTGCCCTTCGAGGTCGGCGACTACGTCGACTTCTACGCCAGCGAGCACCACGCCTCCAACGTCGGCCGCATCTTCCGCCCCGACGCGCCCACCCCGCTCACCCCCAACTGGAAGCACCTGCCCATCGGTTACCACGGCCGCTCCGGCACCGTCGTGGTCTCCGGCACCGACGTGGTGCGGCCCAGCGGCCAGCGGAAGGCGCCCGCCGACCCGGCGCCGGTCTTCGGGCCCTCGGTCAAGCTGGACATCGAGGCGGAGGTCGGTTTCGTCGTCGGCGTCGGCTCCGAGCGGGGGCGCGCGGTGCCGCTGGAGGCGTACCGGGAGCACGTCTTCGGGCTCTGCCTGCTCAACGACTGGTCGGCCCGGGACATCCAGGCCTGGGAGTACGTGCCGCTCGGGCCGTTCCTGGGCAAGTCCTTCGCCACCTCGGTGTCGGCCTGGGTGACGCCGCTGGAGGCGCTGGAGACGGCGCGGGTCGTGCCGCCCGCCCGCGACGAGGCCCTGCTGCCCTACCTGGACGACTCCTCGGCCGAGCCCGGCGGGTACGACCTGCGGATCAGCGTGGAGATCAACGGGGAGGTGGTGTCCGAGCCGCCGTTCACCACGATGTACTGGACGGCCGCGCAGATGCTGGCGCAGACCACGGTGAACGGGGCTTCGCTTCGGACCGGGGACCTGTACGGCTCCGGGACCGTCAGCGGGGCCGAGGCCGGGCAGCGGGGGTCGCTGCTGGAGCTGACCTGGAACGGGGAGCGGCCCTTGGAGCTTGGCTCCGGCGAGCGGAGCTTCCTGGAGGACGGGGACGAGGTGGTGCTTCGGGCTTGGGCGCCCGGGCCTCAGGGCGTGCCCGTGGGGCTGGGTGAGGTGCGGGGCACTGTCGTGCCCGGCGCCTGATCGTTCGGCTTGCGCCGGGCTGGGCGGTATTTCGGCTTGCGCCGGGCTGGGCTGTGTCTCGGCTCGGCCCGGTCGCGCTGCCGGCGTTCAGGATGGCCTCGAACGCCGGCCGGGCTGGATTGCGGCCGGGCCCCGCAGCCCGGCCGCGCGTACAAGATGGCCTCAAACGCCGGCCGGGCCGGGATCTGGCCTCAGACGCCGGCCGGGCTGTCTGGGGCGGCCTCCCCGATGCCCTGTTCCGCCAAAGTGGCCAGCACCCCCGGCCCGTAGTTCTGGAGTTTCTTGTCGCCGATGCCGCCGATCTGGGCGAGGGCGTCGAGGGTGGTGGGGCGGGCGGCGGTGATCTCGCGGAGGGTGGCGTCGTGGAAGATCACGTAGGCGGGGACGCCCTGTTCCCTGGCCTGGGCGGCGCGCCAGGCGCGGAGGGCCTCGAAGACGGGGAGGGATTCTTCGGGGAGGTCGATGACGGCCTTGCTCTTCTTGGCGCCCGAGCCGCCGGCCGAGCCGGACCGGCTGCCCCGTGAGGAGGGTGCCTTCTTGGGCTCCTTGCGGAAGCGGACCTCGCGGCGGCCGCCGAGCACCTCGCCCGCCTCGTCGGTGAGGACCAGCGTGCCGTACTCCCCCTCGACGGCCAGCAGCCCCTGGGCCAGCAGCTGGCGCACGGCCCCGCGCCACTCGCCCTCGGTCAGCTCCTGGCCGACGCCGAAGACGGAGAGCTGGTCGTGGTCGAACTGGATGACCTTGGCCGTCTTGCGGCCCATCAGGATGTCGATGATCTGGCCGGTGCCGAACTTCTGGTTCCGCTCGCGCTTGAGGCGGACCACCGTCGACATGGCCTTCTGCGCGGCGACCGTGCCGTCCCAGGTCTCCGGCGGGGTGAGGCAGGTGTCGCAGTTGCCGCAGTTCTCGCCGGTGGGCTCCTGGCCGAAGTAGCGGAGCAGCTGGGCGCGGCGGCACTGGGCGGTCTCGCAGAGGGCGAGCATCGCGTCCAGGTGGGACTGGGAGCGGCGCCGGTGCGCCTCGTCCCCCTCTCCGGACTGGATGAGCTTGCGCTGCTGCACGACGTCCTGGAGGCCGTACGCCATCCAGGCCGTGGAGGGGCGGCCGTCGCGGCCCGCGCGGCCGGTCTCCTGGTAGTACCCCTCGACCGACTTCGGCAGGTCGAGGTGGGCGACGAAGCGGACGTCGGGCTTGTCGATGCCCATGCCGAAGGCGATGGTGGCGACGACCACGAGGCCGTCCTCGCGCAGGAACCGGGACTGGTTGGTGGCGCGGGTCCGCGCGTCGAGCCCCGCGTGGTACGGGACGGCCTCGACCCCGTGGTCGCGGAGGAAGTCGGCGGTGCGCTCCACGGAGTTGCGTGAGAGGCAGTAGACGATGCCCGCGTCGCCCGGGTGCTCCTCCTTGAGGAAGGTGAGGAGCTGCTTCTTCGGGTCGTTCTTGGGGACGATCCGGTACTGGATGTTGGGCCGGTCGAAGCTGGCGACGAAGTGTTTGGCGTCCGGCAGGGCGAGCCGGCGGGTGATCTCCTGGTGCGTGGCATCGGTCGCGGTGGCGGTGAGGGCGACCCGGGGGACATCCGGCCAGCGCTCGCCGAGGACGGAGAGGGCGAGGTAGTCGGGGCGGAAGTCGTGGCCCCACTGGGCCACACAGTGCGCCTCGTCGATGGCGAAGAGGGAGATCTTGCCGCGCTGGAGCAGTTGCAGGGTGGTGTCGACGCGCAGCCGCTCGGGGGCGAGGTAGAGCAGGTCCAGTTCGCCGGCGAGGAACTCGGCCTCGGTGAGGCGGCGCTCCTCGAAGTCCTGGGTGGAGTTGATGAACCCGGCGCGGACGCCGGCCGCGCGCAGGGCGTCGACCTGGTCCTGCATGAGGGCGATCAGCGGGGAGACGACGACGCCGGTGCCGGGGCGCACCATGGCCGGGATCTGGTAGCAGAGGGACTTGCCGCCGCCGGTGGGCATGAGGACGACCGCGTCGCCGCCGCCGACCAGGTGGTCGATGACGGCTTCCTGGTCGCCGCGGAACGCGTCGTACCCGAAGACGGAGCGCAGGGTGGCGAGCGCGTCCCGGCGGTCGTGGACCGGGGCCTCGCCGCTCCCCTCGGGGAAGGCACCGGAAAGCTCCTCGCGGGCCCCCTCCTCCCCGAACGCGTCGTCCGGGAAGGGCTCGTCGCCGAACGGGTCCTCCTCCGGGGGGCCGTCGTCGAAGAGGTCGTCGGGGAAGCCCTCGGGCCCGTCGTACGCGGGGGTGCCGCCGTCCGTGCTGGTGCTCGCCATGCCGCTCGTTCCGTTCATCGCTCCGTGCCCCGTGCCCCTCGCTCGCCTGCCCGTCCGCTCCCTGCGGTGCCCGGGGCCACGTGTGGTCCCTGAGGCTGCCTCCAGCGTAGGGGGCCGGAGGGACAGCCCGGGAAGTTGTCCACAGGGTCGGCCGTCACACCGGCGGTGAGCTGCGGAAACGGGGGCCGGGAGAGAGGGTGACGGAGTTGTCCACAATCGGCCGGGTCCGGTCCGCCCCTGGCACACCGCCGCCGCCCGGCGCCCCTCCGCGGAGGGGCGCCGGGCGGCGGCGGTGTGCCAGGGGCGGCGGGTGCGGTCAGCGGACGAAGACGCTCGCCTGGCCCGCCAGGTCCAGGAAGTACTGGGGAGCGACCCCCAGCACCACCGTGACCACGACGCCCACGCCGATCACGCTCATGGTCAGCGGCGAGGGCACGGTGACGGTCGGCCCGTCGGCGCGCGGCTCGCTGAAGAACATCAGGACGATCACCCGGACGTAGAAGAACGCGGCGACGGCGGAGGAGAGGACACCGATGATCACCAGGGCCCCGGCGCCGCCCTCGGCCGCCGCCGAGAAGACCGCGAACTTCCCCGAGAAGCCGCTGGTCAGCGGAATGCCGGCGAAGGCCAGCAGGAAGACCGCGAAGACCGCGGCGACCAGCGGAGAGCGCCGGCCGAGCCCCGCCCACTTGGAGAGGTGGGTGGCCTCTCCCCCGGCGTCCCGCACCAGGGTGACGACGGCGAAGGCGCCGATGGTCACGAAGGAGTAGGCGGCGAGGTAGAAGAGGACGGAGGAGACGCCGGCCGGGCTGGCGGCGATCACACCGGCGAGGATGAAGCCCGCGTGCGCCACCGAGGAGTACGCGAGCAGCCGCTTCACGTCGGTCTGGGTGACGGCGACGATCGCGCCGACCACCATCGTGGCGATGGCCACTCCCCACATCACCGGCCGCCAGTCCCAGCGCATGCCGGGCAGCACCACGTAGAGCAGGCGGAGCAGGGCGCCGAAGGCGGCGACCTTGGTGGCGGCGGCCATGAAGCCGGTGACCGGGGTCGGGGCGCCCTGGTAGACGTCGGGCGTCCACATGTGGAACGGGACGGCGCCGACCTTGAAGAGCAGCCCCATCAGGACCAGGGCCATGCCGATCAGGAGCAGCGCGTCGTTGCCCATCGTCTGGGCGAGGACCGGGTCGTTGCTGATCAGCGTCCCGTCCACCACGTCGGCGATCACGGCGTACGAGACGGAGCCCGAGTAGCCGTAGAGCAGGGCGATGCCGAAGAGAAGAAAGGCGGAGGAGAAGGCGCCGAGGAGGAAGTACTTGACCGCCGACTCCTGCGACATGAGCCGCCGGCGGCGGGCCAGGGCGCACATCAGGTAGAGCGGGAGGGAGAAGACCTCCAGCGCGATGAAGAGGGTCAGCAGGTCGTTGGCTGCGGGGAAGACGATCATGCCGCCGACCGCGAAGAGCATCAGCGGGAAGACCTCGGTGGTGGCGAACCCGGCCTTGACGGCCGCCTGTTCGGCCTCGCTGCCGGGGACGGCCCCGGCCTGCGCCACGAAGGAGTCGACCCGCTTGCCGTGCGCCCGGTCGAGGCGGCGCTCGGCGAAGGTGAAGGCGGCCAGGACGCCGGAGAGCAGGATGACGCCCTGGAGGAAGAGGGCGGGCCCGTCCACCGCGAGGGCGCCCATGGCGACACTGGTCTGCTTGGTGGTGGCGTACCCGCCGACCGCGAGGGCGACGACCGAGGCGAAGGCGGCGCCGAGCGCGACCACGGTCAGCCAGAGCTGGATGTGGTAGCGGGCCCGGCGGGGCGCGAAGGCCTCCACGACGATGCCGATGACGGCCGCCCCGATGACGATCATCACGGGGGCGAGCTGGGCGTACTCGATGGTCGGCGACGGGATCTTGGAGATCGGGTCGGCCGCCGCGCTTGTCCACAGGGTGTGGACGGCGTTTGCGTTCACTTGGCCGCCTCCACGTCGGGCTTCGGGTCCTTCTGCTGTACGTCCGAGAGGGTGTGGTTGACCGCCGGGTCGACCAGCTCCGTCAGCGGCTTCGGGTAGAAGCCGAGGAAGAGCAGGAGCGCGATCAGCGGGCCGATGACGGCGAGTTCCCGCACCTTGAGGTCAGGCATCTTCGCGACCGACGGCTTGACCGGGCCGGTCATGGTGCGCTGGTAGAGGACCAGGGTGTAGAGCGCGCCGAGCACGATGCCGACGGTGGCGATGATGCCGATCACCGGGTAGCGCGCGAAGGTGCCGACCAGGACCAGGAACTCGCTGACGAACGGGGCGAGTCCGGGCAGCGAGAGCGTGGCCAGCGAGCCGACCAGGAAGGTCCCGGCGAGGACCGGGGCGACCTTCTGGACACCGCCGTAGTCGGCGATGAGCCGCGAGCCGCGCCGCGAGATCAGGAAGCCCGCGACCAGCATCAGCGCCGCCGTCGACAGGCCGTGGTTGACCATGTAGAGGGTGGCGCCGGACTGGCCCTGGCTGGTCATGGCGAAGATGCCGAGGATGATGAAGCCGAAGTGCGAGAGGGAGGCGTACGCCACCAGCCGCTTGATGTCGCGCTGGCCGACGGCGAGCAGGGCGCCGTAGATGATCGAGACCAGGGCGAGGACCAGCACCACCGGCGTCGCCCACTTGCTGGCCTCCGGGAAGAGGCCGAGGCAGAAGCGGAGCATCGCGAAGGTGCCGACCTTGTCGACCACGGCCGTGATGAGGACCGCGACGGGAGCGGTGGCCTCGCCCATGGCGTTGGGCAGCCAGGTGTGCAGCGGCCAGAGCGGCGCCTTGATCGCGAAGGCGAAGAAGAAGCCGAGGAAGAGCCACTTCTCGGTGGAGGCGGCCATCTCCAGCGTGCCGTCCGCCCGCGCCTGGGCGATCTCGCTGAGCGAGAAGGTGCCCGCCACCGCGTACAGCCCGATGACGGCGGCCAGCATGATCAGGCCGCCGGCCAGGTTGTAGAGGAGGAACTTGACCGCCGCGTACGACCGCTGGGTGGCGGCCTGCGCCTCGTCGGTGCCGCTCGCCCGGTCCCCGAAGCCGCCGATGAGGAAGTACATCGGGATCAGCATGGCTTCGAAGAAGAGGTAGAAGAGGAAGACGTCGGTGGCCTCGAAGGAGAGGATCACCATCGCCTCGACCATGAGGATCAGCGCGAAGAAGCCCTGGGTGGGGCGCCACCGCTTGGAGCTGTTCTCCAGGTGGTCGGCGTCGCGCCAGCCCGCGAGGATGACGAACGGGATCAGCAGGGCGGTCAGCGCGATCAGCGCCACCCCGATGCCGTCGACGCCCAGTTCGTAGCGGACGCCGAAGGCGGGAATCCAGTCGTACGACTCGGTGAGCTGGTACCGGGCGCCGCCGGGCTCGAAGCGGACCAGGACCGTCATCGCGAGGACGAAGGTGGCCACGGAGAAGAGGAGCGCCACGACCTTGGCCGTGCCGGAGCCCCGTGGTCCGTCGCCGTCGGAGCGGCTGCGGGCCGCCGGGACGGCGGCCGTCACGATCGCGCCGATCGCCGGGAGCGCGGCCGTCGCTGTCAGCAGGGGAAACGACATCGGTATCAGACCGCCCTCATCAGCAGGGTCGCGGCGATGAGCACCGCCGTACCCCCGAACATGGAGACCGCGTACGTACGGGCGTAACCCGTCTGGAGTTTGCGCAGCCGGCCGGAGAGGCCGCCGACGGAGGCGGCCGTGCCGTTGACCACGCCGTCGACCAGGGTGTGGTCGACGTAGACCAGGGAGCGGGTCAGGTGCTCGCCGCCGCGGACGAGGACGACGTGGTTGAAGTCGTCCTGGCCGAGGTCGCGGCGGGCCGCCCGGGTGAGCAGCGAGCCGCGCGGCGCGACCACCGGCACCGGCTTCCGGCCGTACTGGAGCCAGGCCAGCCCGACGCCGATCAGCAGGACCACCACGGTCGCCGAGGTGACGACGGCGGCGCTGAGCGGCGAGTGGCCGTGCTCGAAGGCGGTGACCGGCTCCAGCCACTTGATGAAGGAGTCACCGAAGCTGAAGAGTCCGCCCGCGAAGACCGAGCCGAAGGCGAGCACGATCATGGGGATCGTCATGGACTTCGGGGACTCGTGCGGGTGGGGTTCGTTCCCCTGGGCGTCCGGCTGCCAGCGCTTCTCGCCGAAGAAGGTCATCAGCATCACGCGCGTCATGTAGTACGCGGTGAGGGCGGCGCCCAGCAGGGTGACCGCGCCCAGAATCCAGCCCTCGGCCCCGCCCTTGGCGAAGGCCGCCTCGATGATCTTGTCCTTGGACCAGAAGCCGGAGAGGCCGGGGAAGCCGATGATCGCCAGGTACCCGAGGCCGAAGGTGACGAAGGTGACCGGCATGTACTTCCGCAGGCCGCCGTACTTCCTCATGTCGACCTCGTCGTTCATGCCGTGCATGACCGAGCCGGCGCCGAGGAAGAGCCCGGCCTTGAAGAAGCCGTGCGTCACCAGGTGCATGATCGCGAAGACGTAGCCGATCGGGCCGAGTCCGGCCGCGAGGACCATGTAGCCGATCTGCGACATGGTCGAGCCGGCGAGCGCCTTCTTGATGTCGTCCTTGGCGCAACCGACGATCGCACCGAAGAGGAGCGTCACCGCGCCGACCACGACGACCACGGTCTGGGCGTCGGGGGCGGCGTTGAAGATCGCGCCGGAGCGGGTGATGAGGTAGACGCCGGCGGTGACCATGGTCGCCGCGTGGATCAGGGCGGAGACCGGGGTCGGGCCCTCCATCGCGTCGCCCAGCCAGGACTGGAGCGGCACCTGGGCCGACTTGCCGCAGGCGGCCAGGAGCAGCATCAGGGCGATGGCGGTCAGCTTGCCCTCGCCGGTCTCGCCGGTGGAGGCGAGGACGGGGCCGAACGCGAAGGTGCCGAAGGTGGTGAACATCAGCATGATCGCGATGGAGAGGCCCACGTCGCCGACGCGGTTGACCAGGAACGCCTTCTTCGCCGCCGTCGCCGCGCTCGGCTTGTGCTGCCAGAACCCGATCAGCAGGTACGAGGCGACACCGACGCCCTCCCAGCCGACGTACAGCAGGAGGTAGTTGTCGGCGAGGACCAGCAGGAGCATCGCCGCGAGGAAGAGGTTGAGGTAGGCGAAGAAGCGGCGGCGGCGTTCGTCGTGCTCCATGTAGCCGATGGAGTAGACGTGGATCAGGGTGCCGACGCCGGTGATCAGCAGGACGAAGGTCATCGACAGCTGGTCGAGCTGGAAGGCGATGTCGGCCTGGAAGCCGCCCACCGGAATCCAGCTGAACAGGTGCTGGTGCAGCGCCCGGTCGTCCCCGGCGCGGCCCAGCATGTCGGTGAAGAGCACCACGGCGAGGCCGAAGGAGGCGGCCGCCATCACGGTGCCGAGCAGGTGGCCGGCGCGGTCCAGGCGCCGGCCGCCGAGGAGGAGCACGGCGGCTCCGAGCAGGGGCGCCGCGACGAGCAGCGCAATCAGGTTCTCCACGATTCAGCGACCCCTTACAGCTTCATCAGGCTGGCGTCGTCGACCGAGGCCGAATGGCGGGCACGGAACAGCGACACGATGATCGCGAGCCCGACCACGACCTCCGCGGCGGCGACGACCATCGTGAAGAAGGCGAGGATCTGGCCGTCGAGGTTGCCGTGCATGCGGGAGAAGGCGACGAGCGAAAGATTGCAGGCGTTGAGCATCAGCTCGACGCACATGAAGACGACGATGGCGTTCTTGCGGATGACCACACCGGTGGCCCCGATGGTGAACAGCAGCGCCGCGAGGTAGAGGTAGTTGACGGGGTTCACTGGGCGTTCTCCTCCTCCCGGTCACGGCCCAGACGCTCGGCGGAGCGCTGCTCCAGCGCCTTGAGGTCGTCGAGGGCCTCCTGGGAGACGTCCCGGATCTGGCCGCGCTCGCGCAGCGTCTTGTTGACGGTCAGCTCGGACGGGGTGCCGTCGGGGAGCAGGCCGGGGATGTCCACCGCGTTGTGCCGGGCGTAGACGCCGGGGGCCGGCAGCGGCGGTACGTGCTTGTTCTCGCGGACGCGCTTCTCGGCCAGCTCGCGCTGGGTGGAGGCGCGTTCGGTGCGCTCGCGGTGGGTGAGCAGCATCGCGCCGACCGTGGCGGTGATGAGCAGGGCGCCGGTGATCTCGAAGGCGAAGACGTACTTGGTGAAGATCAGCGCGGCGAGTCCCTGGACGTTGCCCCCGGAGTTGGCGGCGGCCAGGCCGTTGAACTGGCTGATGCCGACCTGGCCGATGCCGGCGATCAGCAGGATGCCGAAGCCGAGGGCGGCGAGGGCGGCCAGCCAGCGCTGGCCCTTCAGGGTCTCCTTGAGCGAGTCGGCGGCGGTGACGCCGACCAGCATGACCACGAAGAGGAAGAGCATCATGATCGCGCCGGTGTAGACGACGATCTGCACGATGCCGAGGAAGTACGCGCCGTTGGCCAGGTAGAAGACGGCCAGGACGATCATGGTGGCGGCGAGGCAGAGCGCGCTGTGCACCGCCTTCTTCATCAGGACCGTCGACAGGGCGCCGAGGACGGCGACCGTGCCGAGAATCCAGAACTGGACGGCCTCGCCGGTGGAGGTGGCGGAGGCAGCGAGCAGGCTCATCCCTGTCCCTCCTGACCGGGCTTGGCGGCCGATCCGGCCGAGGCGGCGGTCGAGGAGGCCGGGGCCGGGGCCGCCGGAGCGCCCTCGGCCGGGGCGACCGGCTCGCTGTCGACCACCGCGGGCTCGCCCTGGGAGACGGCGGGCTGGCGGACGGTGCCGGGGGCGGCCTCGGTGACCAGGCCCCGGTAGTAGTCCTGCTCGTCGGTGCCCGGGAAGATCGCGTGCGGGGAGTCGACCATGCCCTCGGTCAGCCCGGCGAGGAGCTGGTCCTTGGTGTAGATCAGGTTCTCCCGCGTGGAGTCGGCCAGTTCGAACTCGTTGGTCATCGTGAGTGCCCGGGTGGGGCACGCCTCGATGCACAGGCCGCAGAGGATGCAGCGGGCGTAGTTGATCTGGTAGACGCGGCCGTACCGCTCGCCGGGCGAGTAGCGCTCCTCGTCGGTGTTGTCCGCGCCCTCGACGTAGATCGCGTCGGCCGGACAGGCCCAGGCGCACAGCTCGCAGCCGACGCACTTCTCCAGCCCGTCCGGGTGGCGGTTGAGCTGGTGGCGGCCGTGGAAGCGGGGCGCCGTCGTCTTGGGCTGCTCCGGGTACTGCTCGGTCAGCCGCTTCTTGAACATGGCCTTGAAGGTCACGCCGAAGCCCGCGACGGGGTTCTGGAACCCCTGGTCCGACTGATTGGCTCCCTCAGTCATCGGACGCCTCCTTTCCTTCCGTGTCACCACGGTCACTCACAGTGTCCGGCGCGCCACTGACAACGAGCTCCCGCTCGCCGCGCGCGGGCCTCCTGGGCACCGGCGGCAGGGCCTGGCCGGGCAGCGGCGGCACCGGGTAGCCGCCGGCCATCGGGTCGAACGCGGGTTCCTCCGTACGCTGTTCGGCCTCGCGCTCCTGGTCGCGGCGGTCGCGGTAGAAGTCGATGACGAAGGAGAGCAGCAGCAGGAAGATCAGCCCGCCGAAGACGTACAGGGCGATGTCGGCGAACGGCATGTTCTCGTTCCGCAGCGTCCGCACGGTGGCGACCAGCATCAGCCAGACCACGGAGACCGGGATGAGCACCTTCCAGCCGAGCTTCATCAGCTGGTCGTAGCGGACCCGGGGCAGGGTGCCGCGCAGCCAGATGAAGAGGAAGAGCAGCAGTTGCAGCTTGAGGGTGAACCAGAGCATGGGCCACCAGCCCTGGTTGGCCCCTTCCCAGAAGGCGGTGACGGGGAAGGGGGCCCGCCAGCCGCCGAGGAAGAGCGTCACCGCCACCGCCGAGACGGTCACCATGTTGATGTACTCGGCGAGCATGAACATCGCGAACTTGATCGACGAGTACTCGGTGTTGAAGCCGCCGACCAGGTCGCCCTCGGACTCCGGCATGTCGAAGGGGGCGCGGTTGACCTCGCCGACCATCGTCACGATGTAGATGAGGAAGGAGACCGGCAGCAGCACGATGTACCAGCGGTCCGCCTGCGACTCCACGATGGTCGAGGTCGACATCGAGCCGGAGTAGAGGAAGACCGAGGCGAAGGCGGCGCCCATGGCGATCTCGTACGAGATCATCTGGGCGCAGGAGCGCAGGCTGCCCAGGAGCGGGTAGGTCGAGCCGGAGGACCAGCCGGCCAGCACGATGCCGTAGATCCCGATCGAGGCGACCGCGAGGATGTAGAGGAGCGCGATCGGCAGGTCGGTCAGTTGCATCGTGGTGCGCTGGCCGAAGATCGAGACCTGGTTGTCGGCGGGGCCGAAGGGGATCACCGCGAAGGCCATGAAGGCGGGGATCGCGGCGATGACCGGCGCCAGCACGTAGACGGCCTTGTCGGCGCGCTTGACGACGACGTCTTCCTTCAGCATCAGCTTGGCGCCGTCGGCCAGCGACTGGAGCATGCCCCAGGGCCCGGCCCGGTTGGGGCCGATGCGGCGCTGCATCCAGGCGACGACCTTGCGCTCCCAGACGATCGCGAAGAGCACCGTCAGCAGCAGGAAGGCGAAGCAGAAGACCGCCTTGACCAGGACCAGCCACCATGGGTCGCGGCCGAACATCGAGAGGTCCTCGGCCGCCAGCAGGATCGGACTCACGCCGCCACCCCCCGGGCTCGGGCGCGCGCGCGGCGGGCGCGGTGGACGGGGGTTGCGGGCACGGCGGCACCTCCGGTGCGCTCAGGGTTCACGACTCCTCCACTTCCGCCGGGGCCGCGGCGGCCGGCGCGATCCGCACCAGCTGGCCGGGGACGGCCCCGGTGTCCGAGGCCACCCCGGTGCCGGTGGAGTTGAGCGGCAGCCAGACCACCCGGTCGGGCATGTCGGTGACGAGCAGCGGCAGTGCGACGCTGCCCGCCGGGCCCGCCACGGTGAGGACGGTGCCGTCGGCGGCCCCGATCTCGGCGGCGGTGGCGGCGGAGAGCCGGGCCGGGGCGGCGTGCCGGGTCCCGGCCAGCGCCTCGTCGCCGCGCTGGAGCAGCCCCTGGTCGAGCAGCATCCGGTGCCCGGCGAGGACGGCCTCGCCGGCGGCGGGCCTCGGCAGCGCGGAGCCGGCCGGGGCCTCCGGCGGCACGGCGGGGCGCGACGGGCGGGCGTCCCAGCCGCCGAGCCGGTCCAGTTCGCGGCGGGCGGCGCGGATGTCGGGCAGCGCCAGTTCGCCGCGGCCCGTCTCGTCCACCTCGGCGACCGCGTCGGCCAGCATGTGCAGGACGCGCAGGTCGCCGGGGGCGAGGCGGCGGGTCATCTGCTCGGGCTTGAGCGCCGCCTCGAACATCCGGGAGCGGCCTTCCCAGTTGAGGAAGGTGCCGGACTTCTCGGCGACGGCGGCGACCGGGAGCACCACGTCGGCGCGCTCGGTCACCTCGGAGGGCCGCTGTTCCAGCGAGACCACGAACTCCGCCCGGTCCAGAGCCTGCCGGGCGCGAGCGGGGTCGGGCAGGTCGGCCACCTCGACGCCGCCGACCAGCAGCGCGGTCAGCTCGCCGGAGGCGGCGGCCTCGACGATCTGGCCGGTGTCGCGGCCGTACCGGGGCGGGAGTTCGGCCACGCCCCAGGCGGCGGCGACCTCGTCGCGGGCGCGCGGGTCGGTGGCCGGGCGGCCGCCGGGCAGCAGCGAGGGCAGCGCCCCGGCCTCGACGGCGCCGCGCTCCCCGGCCCGGCGCGGAATCCACACCAGCCGGGCGCCGAGGGCGGCGGCGGCGCGGACGGCGGCGGTCAGGCCGCCCTCGACGGTGGCGAGCCGTTCGCCGACGAGGATGACGGAGCCCTCGGCGCGCAGCGCCTCGCCCGCCTCCTTGCCGACGCCCTCCAGGCCGAAGCCGGTGCCGAGCGCCTTGAGCCACTCGGTCTCGGTGCCGGGAGCGGCGGGGAGCAGGGTGCCGCCCGCCTTGGTGAGGCCGCGGGTGGTGTGGGTGGCCAGCGCGAAGGTGCGCTGGCCCTTCTTGCGCCACGCCTTGCGGAGCCTGAGGAAGACGCCGGGCGCCTCCTCCTCGGCCTCGATCCCGGCGAGCAGGACGGCGGGCGCCTGCTCCAGGTCGGCGTAGGTGAGGCCGCCGCCGTCGAGGTCGCGGCCGCGTCCGGCGACCTGGGAGGCGAGGAAGTCGGCCTCCTCACCGCTGTGCGGGCGGGCCCGGAAGTCGATGTCGTTGGTGTCGAGCGCGACCCGGGCGAACTTGCTGTACGCGTAGGCGTCCTCGACGGTGAGGCGGCCACCGGTCAGCACTCCGGCGCGCCCGCGGGCGGCGTGGAGCCCGCGGGCGGCGGCCTCCAGCGCCTCCGGCCAGCTGGCCGGCTCCAGGGTGCCGCTCTCGGAACGGACCAGGGGCTGGGTGAGGCGTTCGGGCGACTGGGCGTAGCGGAAGCCGAACCGCCCCTTGTCGCACATCCACTCCTCGTTGACCTCGGGGTCGTCGGCGGCGAGACGCCGCATGACCTTGCCCCGGCGGTGGTCGGTGCGGGTGGCGCAGCCCCCGGCACAGTGCTCGCAGACACTGGGCGAGGAGACCAGGTCGAAGGGGCGCGAGCGGAACCGGTAGGCGGCCGAGGTGAGGGCGCCGACCGGGCAGATCTGGATGGTGTTGCCGGAGAAGTACGACTCGAAGGGGTCGCCGTCGCCGGTGCCGACCTGCTGGAGCGCGCCGCGCTCGATCAGCTCGATCATCGGGTCGCCCGCGACCTGGTTGGAGAAGCGGGTGCAGCGGGCGCAGAGCACGCACCGCTCACGGTCCAGGAGGACCTGGGTGGAGATCGGGACGGGCTTCTCGTAGGTCCGCTTCTTCCCCTCGAAGCGGGAGTCGGGGTCGCCGACCTGCATCGCCTGGTTCTGGAGCGGGCACTCGCCGCCCTTGTCGCAGACGGGGCAGTCCAGCGGGTGGTTGATGAGCAGCAGCTCCATCACCCCGCGCTGGGCCTTCTCGGCGACCGGGGAGGTCAGCTGGGTGCGGACCTCCATCCCCTCGGTGCAGGTGATGGTGCAGGAGGCCATCGGCTTGCGCTGGCCCTCCACCTCGACGATGCACTGGCGGCAGGCGCCGGCCGGGTCGAGGAGCGGGTGGTCGCAGAAGCGCGGGATCTCGATGCCGAGGAGTTCGGCGGCGCGGATCACCAGGGTGCCCTTGGGCACGGAGATCTCGATGCCGTCGATGGTGAGCGTCACCAGGTCCTCGGGCGGCACCCCGGCCGGGGTGCCGGGTGCGGCGCCGGTCGTCACGGTCATGCCTTGGCCTCCAGGTGCTGGTCCGCCCAGAGCGTCGACTTCGCGGGGTCGAAGGGGCAGCCCTTGCCGGTGATGTGCTGTTCGTACTCGTCGCGGAAGTACTTGAGCGAGGAGAAGATGGGGGACGCGGCGCCGTCGCCGAGCGCGCAGAAGGACTTGCCGTTGATGTTGTCGGCGATGTCGTTCAGCTTGTCGAGGTCGGACATCTTCCCCTGGCCCGCCTCGATGTCGCGCAGCAACTGCACGAGCCAGTACGTGCCTTCGCGGCAGGGCGTGCACTTGCCGCAGGACTCGTGGGCGTAGAACTCCGTCCAGCGGGTGACGGCGCGGACCACACAGGTGGTCTCGTCGAAGCACTGGAGCGCCTTGGTGCCGAGCATCGAGCCGGCGGCGCCGACGCCCTCGTAGTCGAGGGGGACGTCGAGGTGCTCGTCGGTGAACATCGGGGTGGAGGAGCCGCCGGGCGTCCAGAACTTGAGGCGGTGGCCGGGGCGCATCCCGCCGCTCATGTCGAGGAGCTGGCGCAGGGTGATGCCGAGCGGCGCCTCGTACTGGCCGGGTCCGGCGACGTGCCCGCTGAGCGAGTAGAGCGTGAAGCCCGGGGACTTCTCGCTGCCCATCGAGCGGAACCACTCCTTTCCCTGCTGGAGGATGGCGGGAACCGAGGCGATCGACTCGACGTTGTTCACCACGGTGGGGCAGGCGTAGAGGCCGGCCACGGCGGGGAAGGGGGGCCGCAGGCGGGGCTGGCCGCGACGGCCTTCGAGCGAGTCGAGGAGGGCGGTCTCCTCACCGCAGATGTAGGCGCCGGCGCCCGCGTGCACGGTGAGGTCGAGGTCGAGACCGCTGCCGAGGATGTCCTTGCCGAGGTAGCCGGCCTCGTACGCCTCGCGGACCGCCTCGTGGAGCCGGCGCAGGACGGGGACGACCTCGCCGCGCAGGTAGATGAAGGCGTGGCTGGAGCGGATCGCGTAGCAGGCGATCACGATGCCTTCGATGAGGGAGTGCGGGTTGGCGAAGAGGAGGGGGATGTCCTTGCAGGTGCCGGGCTCGGACTCGTCGGCGTTGACGACGAGGTAGTGCGGCTTGCCGTCGCCCTGCGGGATGAACTGCCACTTCATCCCGGTGGGGAAGCCGGCGCCGCCGCGTCCGCGCAGGCCGGCGTCCTTGACGTACGCGATGAGGTCGTCGGGGCTCATCGCGAGGGCTTTTCGCAGGCCCTCGTAGCCGTCGTGGCGGCGATAGGTCTCCAGGGTCCAGGATTCGGGCTGGTCCCAGAAGGCCGACAGGACGGGTGCGAGCAGCTTGTCGGGGCTGGTCTGGTTCATCTCGGTGGCCACCGTCATCACTTCCCCTCCTCGGAGCCGTCGCCGGTGACCGGACCGGCCGGGTTCTCCGGGTCGGCGGGCGCGGTCTGCTGCGGCGCGTCGTGCGAGCTGAGGTGTTCGGCGGGCGAGGGCGTGTGGCCGGTGGCGTCGGGGGCGCCGTCCTGGCCGCGCGGGTGGACCACGCGCTGCTGCGGCAGTTCGCCCTTGGCGAGCCTGAGGCCGATCAGCGAGGCGGGCCCGGCACCGCCGGTGGCCTCGACCGCGCCCGGCCGCTCGTCGGGGAAGCCTGCGAGGATGCGCGCGGTCTCCTTGTACGTGCAGAGCGGCGCGCCCCGGGTGGGCTCGACGGTGCGGCCCTCGCGGAGGTCGTCGACGAGGCGCTTGGCGGAGTCGGGCGTCTGGTTGTCGAAGAACTCCCAGTTCACCATCACCACGGGGGCGTAGTCGCACGCCGCGTTGCACTCGATGTGCTCCAGGGTGATCTTGCCGTCCTCGGTGGTCTCGTCGTTGCCGACGCCGAGGTGCTCCTTCAGCTCGTCGAAGATGGCGTCGCCGCCCATCACGGCGCAGAGCGTGTTGGTGCAGACCCCGACCTGGTAGTCGCCGGAGGGCTTGCGCCGGTACATCGTGTAGAAGGTGGCGACGGCGGTGACCTCGGCGGTGGTCAGGCCGAGGAGTTCGGCGCAGAAGGCCATGCCGGTCCGGGTGACGTACCCCTCCTCGGACTGGACGAGGTGGAGCATCGGCAGCAGCGCGGAACGGGAGTCCGGGTAGCGGGCGATGATCGCCTCGGCGTCGGCCTTGAGCCGGGCGTGGGTCTCGGCCGGGTACGCGGGGGCGGGGAGCTGGGGCATGCCCAGGGCCACCGAGGGGCTGGGCGGTGTGGCGGTCACCGGTCGACGCCTCCCATCACGGGGTCGATGGACGCGACGGCGACGATGACGTCGGCGACCTGGCCGCCTTCGCACATGGCCGCCACGGCCTGGAGGTTGGTGAAGGACGGGTCGCGGAAGTGGACCCGGTAGGGACGGGTGGAGCCGTCGGAGACGACGTGCGCGCCCAGTTCGCCCTTGGGCGACTCGACGGCGGCGTACGCCTGGCCGGGCGGGACCCGGAAGCCCTCGGTGACCAGCTTGAAGTGGTGGATCAGGGACTCCATCGAGGTGCCCATGATCTTCTTGATGTGGTCGAGGGAGTTGCCGAGGCCGTCCGGGCCGAGGGCGAGCTGCGCCGGCCAGGCGATCTTCTTGTCGGAGACCATGACCTCACCGGGCTCGCGGAGCCGGTCGAGACACTGCTCGACGATCTTCAGCGACTCGCGCATCTCGGCGAGCCGGATGAGGAACCGCCCGTAGGAGTCGCAGGTGTCGGCGGTCGGCACCTCGAAGTCGTACGTCTCGTAGCCGCAGTACGGGTCGGTCTTGCGCAGGTCGTGCGGCAGGCCGGTCGAGCGGAGCACCGGCCCGGTGATGCCGAGCGACATGCAGCCGGCCAGGTCGAGATGGCCGATGCCCTTCATGCGGCCCTGGAACAGCGGGTTCCCGGTGGCGAGTTTGTCGTACTCGTCGATGTTCTTGCGGAGGGTCTTCACCCCCTCGCGGACCTGGTCGAGGGCGCCGGCCGGGAGGTCCTGGGCGAGGCCGCCGGGGCGGATGAACGCGTGGTTCATGCGCAGGCCCGTGATCAGCTCGAAGAGGTCGAGGACCACTTCGCGGTCGCGGAAGCCGTAGATCATGATGGTGGTGGCGCCCAGCTCCATGCCGCCGGTGGCGATGGCCACCAGGTGCGAGGAGAGCCGGTTCAGCTCCATCAGCAGGACACGGATCACCGACGCGCGGTCGGGTACCTGGTCCTCGATGCCGAGGAGCTTCTCCACGCCGAGGCAGTAGGCGGCCTCGTTGTAGAAGGGGGTCAGGTAGTCCATGCGGGTGACGAAGGTGGTCCCCTGCGTCCAGGTCCGGTACTCGAGGTTCTTCTCGATGCCGGTGTGCAGGTAACCGATTCCGCAGCGGGCCTCGGTGACGGTCTCGCCGTCGATCTCCAGGATCAGCCGCAGCACGCCGTGGGTGGACGGGTGCTGGGGACCCATGTTGACGATGATGCGCTCGTCGTCGGACTTGGCCGCGGCCTCGGCGATCTCGTCCCAGTCGCCGCCGGTCACCGTGTAGACGGTGCCCTCGGTGGTCTCGCGCCCGGCCGAGTAGCCGACCGCGTCCTCCTCGGCGGCGGTTGCGTGCCCGGCCTCCTGCCGGGGGTGGGAAGTGCTCATCAGCTGTACGACCTCCGCTGGTCGGGAGCCGGGATCTGGGCGCCCTTGTACTCGACGGCGATGCCGCCGAGCGGGTAGTCCTTGCGCTGCGGGTGGCCCTGCCAGTCGTCGGGCATCATCAGCCGGGTCAGCGCGGGGTGGCCGTCGAAGACGAGGCCGAAGAAGTCGTACGCCTCGCGCTCGTGCCAGTCGTTGGTCGGGTAGACGGAGACCAGCGAGGGGACGTGCGGGTCGGCGTCGGGGGCCGAGACCTCCAGGCGGATCAGCCGGTTGTGGGTGATCGAGCGCAGGTGGTAGACGGCGTGCAGCTCGCGTCCCTTGTCCTCCGGGTAGTGCACGGCGCTCACCCCGGTGCACAGCTCGAAGCGGAGCGCCGGGTCGTCCCGCAGGGTGCGGGCGACGCGCACCAGGTGCTCGCGCTCGATGTGGAAGGTGAGTTCGCCCCGGTCGACCACGGTGCGGTCGATGGCGTTCGCCGGGAGCAGGCCCTGCTCCTCGAGGGCGCCTTCGAGTTCGTCGGCGATCTCGTCGAAGACGCCGTACCCCTCGCGGGAGGTGGGGCCGCCGTAGGGCCGGCTGGCCGGTCCCGGGAGCGAGACGGTGCGGACGAGGCCGCCGTACCCGCTGGTGTCGCCGGTGTCCTGGGCGCCGAACATGCCCCGGCGGACGCCGATGACGTCGCCGCCCTCGCGGCGGGCGGCCGGGAGCGCGGACTCCTCGCGCGGCTCCTCGGGGTCCTGGTGGGTGTCGCTCACCGCAGCAGCCCCTTCATCTCGATGGTCGGCAGCGCCTTGAGGGCGGCTTCCTCCGCCTCGCGGGCCGCCTCCTCCTTGTTGACGCCGAGCTTGGAGCTCTGCACCTTCTGGTGGAGCTTGACGATCGCGTCGACGAGCATCTCGGGGCGCGGCGGGCAGCCCGGCAGGTAGATGTCGACGGGGACGATGTGGTCGACGCCCTGGACGATCGCGTAGTTGTTGAACATGCCGCCGGAGGAGGCGCAGACGCCCATGGAGATGACCCACTTGGGGTTGGGCATCTGGTCGTAGACCTGGCGCAGTACGGGCGCCATCTTCTGGCTGACCCGGCCGGCGACGATCATCAGGTCGGCCTGCCGGGGCGAGCCGCGGAAGACCTCCATGCCGAAGCGGGCCAGGTCGTAGCGGCCGGCGCCGGTGGTCATCATCTCGATGGCGCAGCAGGCGAGGCCGAACGTGGCCGGGAACATGGACGACTTGCGTACCCAGCCCGCGGCCTGTTCGACGGTGGTGAGCAGGAAACCGCTCGGAAGTTTCTCTTCGAGTCCCATGGGTGGCTCTCAGACCCCTCTATCCCTCGTGATCCCTCGTGGGCGTGCGGTTCAGTCCCATTCCAGGCCGCCGCGGCGCCAGACGTAGGCGTAGGCGACGAAGACGGTGAGCACGAAGAGGAGCATCTCGACGAGCCCGAAAAGCCCCAGGGCGTCGAAGCTCACGGCCCAGGGGTAAAGGAAGACGATCTCGATGTCGAAGACGATGAAGAGCATCGCCGTCAGGTAGTACTTGATGGGAAATCGCCCACCGCCGGCCGGAGTCGGGGTCGGCTCGATGCCGCATTCATAGGCTTCGAGCTTGGCCCGGTTGTACCGCTTCGGTCCGATCAGGGTGGCCATGACCACGGAGAAGACCGCGAAGGCCGCCCCCAGGGCTCCCAGTACGAGGATGGGCGCATACGCGTTCACCGCTCCTCGCTCCTCTCAGTCGGCACTGACTGCATTCGGCGACGTGGGCCCCTCGGCGATTCCGCCCGATCCGCCCCGGCACGCCCACGAAGATCGCGAACATGTGAGGCAGTTCACAAGCCCAACTGCCCCGCATCCTATGCCTGCCGTCCTGTGATCTGCGACACGGGGGTCACCAACGTCTTTGTGATCTCCACCACCTGACGAAGGATCATGAAGTCGGATGAGCGGTGATCTTCACACGTGAAGCACCCGAGTGATCACCAGAGGTGACATCTTCGATCATCGGAGCAGGTCGGAGGGGGTTTCGCTAGCAAGATCGACTGTCCGGAGCAACTTTGCGATGGACGCCCCGGCTTGATATAGGGACAGGCCATCTATCCGGCCACGGACAAGCGGAGCCTCGCCCTCCTGTCGACTCGGGACGGACCGGCGAAAAGCGGACTCCTCGCCACCACACCTCCGCAAGCACTCCGCAAGGGGCCCCGGACTCCTCCGCACCGGTGTGCGTGCACACGTTCACGAGCGCGCGGGACGCAGCTGACGCAGTGACCGTTCCGTGACCTGCGCCACGTCGTCACCGACGGCCGGATCCGGGGCTTGGCCATCCGCCCACTGCGGTGGTATGCCGTGGGCAATTCGGGCGTAACGCGGAAAACCAGTGATCACACGCATGATCACGACGGCCCGATTTGCCCGTTGTGGCGTCAATAAGGGCCCGTGCGCCGCGCGTTCGGCGGGCAAAACGGACAGCTGTGGCGCACCCCACGTTTCTTGTGGGTAACCGGACGACCCTGGTAGCGGTTGTCCCATGTCCCACTCCGCTCCCATACGCAGCCACCGGAAGCCCCGCCGCCGCAGCACGTCGACCATGGCGCTGCGAGCCGGAGTCGCCGGTGGCGTCCTCAGCACCATCGCGGTCGCCGGCAGCGCCAACGCCGCCACGGCCGCCGAACCGGTCACCGAGACCATCGAGATGCCCACGCTGACCGCCGCCCTCACCTCGAAGGTGGCCCTCTCCGCCGAGGCGACCCAGCAGGCCGCCGACGCGTACCAGTACCGCGCCGAGCAGCAGTCCGCGGCCGAGAAGGCCGTCAAGGACGCCAAGAAGGCGCACAAGGCGGCCGAGAAGAAGGCCGAGGCCGCCGCCAAGAAGAAGGCCGAGGAGCGCGCCGCCGCCGCCGAGCGGGCCGCCCGCAGCGCCGAGCGCACCGACCTGTCCGGCGTCCAGACCGCCGCCGCCACCTCGTCCTCCTCCGGCTCCAGCGCCTCCGCGCCGAGCCAGGACGTCCCGGCCCCGGCCTCCGGCTCCGTCGCCTCGGTCGTCAGCTTCCTCCAGGCGCAGGTCGGCGACGCCTACGTCATGGGCGGCACCGGCCCCAACTCCTGGGACTGCTCCGGCCTCGTCCAGGCCGCCTTCAAGCAGGTCGGCGTGGACCTCCCGCGCACCTCGCAGGAGCAGTCGACCGCCGGCACCCAGGTCGGCACCTCCAACCTCCAGGTCGGCGACATCCTCTACTGGGGCGGCCAGGGCTCGGCGTACCACACCGGCGTCTACATCGGCGACGGCAAGTACCTCGACGCCGCCAACCCCTCCAAGGGCGTCGTCATCCAGGACCTCTCCGGCTACCCGGCCGACGGCGCGGTCCGCGTCCTGTGAGCTAGCAGTACCCCCGTCCCCAGAACACGCGAAGACCCGCCTCCCTGAAGGGAGGCGGGTCTTTCGCTGTGCGTACGGGCCGCGCCCGCGCCGGGAGTTACGCCTTCGGCGCGACCTTCGTCAGGCCGTTGATGACGCGGTCCATCGCGTCGCCGCCGGTGGGGTCGGTGAGGTTGGCCAGCATCTTGAGGGTGAAGCGCATCAGGACCGGGTGGGTCAGGCCGCGTTCCGTGGCGAGTTTCATGACCTTGGGGTTGCCGATGAGCTTCACGAAGGCGCGGCCCAGGGAGTAGTAGCCGCCGTAGGTCTCCTTGAGGACCTTGGGGTAGCCGAGGAGGGCGCGTTCGCGCTGGGCCGGGGTGGAGCGGGCGTGGGCCTGGACGATGACGTCGGCGGCGATCTGGCCGGACTCCATGGCGTAGGCGATGCCCTCGCCGTTGAACGGGTTGACCAGGCCGCCCGCGTCGCCGACCAGGAGCAGGCCCTTGGTGTAGTGGGGCTGGCGGTTGAAGGCCATCGGGAGGGCGGCGCCGCGGATCGGGCCCGTCATGTTCTCCTCGGTGTAGCCCCACTCCTCGGGCATGGAGGCGGTCCACGCCTTCAGGACCTCGCGCCAGTCCAGCTCCTTGAAGGAGGCGGAGGTGTTGAGGACGCCGAGGCCGACGTTGGAGGTGCCGTCGCCCATGCCGAAGACCCAGCCGTAACCGGGCAGCAGCCGGTCCGGCCCGGGGCCGCGCTTGTCCCACAGCTCCAGCCAGGACTCCAGGTAGTCGTCGTCGTGGCGGGGCGAGGTGAAGTACGTGCGGACCGCGACGCCCATCGGGCGGTCCTCGCGCCGGTGCAGGCCCATGGCGAGGGAGAGCCGGGTGGAGTTGCCGTCGGCGGCGACGACCAGCGGGGCGTGGAAGGTGACCGGGGTCTTCTCCTCGCCGAGCTTGGCCTCGACGCCCGTGATGCGGCCGGTGCGCGGGTCGGTGATCGGGGCGCCGACGTTGCACCGCTCGTGGAGGCGGGCGCCGGCCTTCTGGGCCTGGCGGGCGAGCTGCTCGTCGAAGTCGTCGCGCTTGCGGACCAGTCCGTAGTCCGGGAAGGAGGCGAGATCCGGCCAGTCGAGCTGGAGGCGGTGTCCGCCGCCGATGATGCGCAGGCCCTTGTTCCGCAGCCAGCCGGCCTCTTCGGAGATGTCGATGCCCATCGCCACCAGCTGCTTGGTGGCGCGGGGGGTGAGGCCGTCACCGCAGACCTTCTCGCGCGGGAAGGCGGTCTTCTCCAGGAGCAGGACGTCGAGTCCGGCCTTGGCCAGGTGGTAGGCGGTCGTCGAGCCGGCCGGCCCGGCGCCGACGACGATGACATCCGCGGTCTGTTCGGTGCGGGGCTCGTTCACTGCTGGCTCTCCCCGGGACTGGGTTATCGGGTGCCGTCCGGCACGGGACAGGTGCAGTCTATGCAGCGGTACCTGTCACCGAACTGAAGGGCCGCACCGAAGATGACCAACCCTCCGCCCGCGATCGGCCTGCGCGTCCCCACCGAGGAGGACGCCTACGCCTGGCACCGGGCGTTCGACGACCCCGAGGTCATGGAGTTCCTCGGCGGGAAGTCCGCCGAGCGTTCCGTCTACGAGGAGATGACCGCCCGCCAGCGCCGGCACGACGCCGAACACGGCTTCTGCTTCTGGACGCTGACCGATGCCCGGGGTGAAGTGCTGGGCTTCACCGGGGCCCAGCCCTGGCCGCACGACTGGAGCCCCGCTGTCGGGCAGATCGAGATCGGCTGGAGGCTGACTCGGGCCGCCTGGGGCCGGGGGTACGTGACGGCCGCGGCCCGCGAGACGCTGGAGCGGGTGCGCGCCGCCGGGGTCGAGGAGGTCGTGGCTCTGGTGGACGCGGCCAACCATCGCTCCTCGGCCGTGGCTCGGCGGCTGGGCATGGGCGAGCCCGAGGAGTTCCGGACGCCGTCCGGGCGGGCTGCCTACTGCTACCGGCTGAAGCTCTGACGGGGGCCGGGGTGGGCTGGGCTGGGGCCGCCCCGGCCTTTGGCCTCAAGCGTCGGCCGGGCTGTCTTTGGCTGGGGGTGGCTGGGGTCCGCCTCAGCGTGCCGCGCCTTGACCCTGCGGGTCACTGACTGGCCTCAAACGCCGGCCGGGCTATAGGGATTCGCGGTTCGTTCGCCGTCTGGTCGGGCGGGGCCGCACCGGGGTACCTCCTCACAAACTGCAGGGTGCGGGGTCAGTCGCTTCAAGACGGCCGTGTGTGCAGTTTGCTGCGGGGGCACCCCGGCACGACCCCGCCCTTCCGTCTCGCCGGCGTCGTCCCGCCGGTGGGAGGAGAAAAGACAGACCGTCCCCTATTGATCTGTGTGGCCGGCTGAAGCCACGACGGTGGTCGCTGTGGAGAAGCCCGGTATGGGGGACGGCCTCGTCCCCCCCTCCGGCGGTCGGCCGCGTACGAGACCGTGGGGTGGGGACGTGTCGGGGTGCCCCCGCAGCAAACTGCACACACGGCCGCCATGCTCCAACTGACCCCGCACCCTGCAGTTTGTGAGGAGGTACCCCGGCGCGGCCCCGCCCCACCCCCGCACCGGAGAAACCGCGAACCTCACAGCCCGGCCGGCGCTTGAGGCCAATCAGTGACCCGCAGGGTCACGGCGGGGCAGACGGCGGCGGAGCCCAGCCACAGCGCAACCGAACCCAGCCCGGCCGGCGAGTGAGGCGAGTCAGTGACCGGCAGGGCACACCCGGCGCCACCGGCGTGGCCGGAAGAGGCGGGCTCAGGGAGCCTTGTAGCCCCGGTGCAGGGCGACGATCCCCCCAGTGAGGTCGCGCCACGCGACCCTGCCCCAGCCGGCCTTCTGAAGGAGCCCGGCCAGCGCCGGCTGGTCGGGCCACGCGCGGATGGACTCGGCGAGGTAGACGTAGGCGTCCGGGTTGGAGGAGACGGCGCGGGCCACGGGCGGCAGGGCGCGCATCAGGTACTCGGTGTAGACGGACCGGAACGGCGCCCAGGTCGGCTGGGAGAACTCGCAGATCACGACGCGGCCGCCGGGCCTGGTCACCCGGTACAGCTCGGCGAGGGCGGCCGAGGTGTCCTGGACGTTGCGCAGGCCGAAGGAGATCGTCACCGCGTCGAAGGTGTCGTCGCGGAAGGGGAGCCGCATCGCGTCGCCGGCCGTGAACGGCATCCAGGGGTGGCGCTGCTTGCCGACCTGGAGCATGCCGAGCGAGAAGTCGCAGGGCACGACGTACGCGCCGGCGCGGGCGAAGGGCTGCGAGGAGGTGGCGGTGCCGGCCGCCAGGTCGAGGATCTTCTGCGCGGGCCGCGCGTCGACGGCCCGGGCCACCTCCTTCCGCCACAGCCGGGCCTGCCCAAGCGACAGCACGTCGTTGGTCAGGTCGTAATGGGCCGCCACGTCATCGAACATCGAGGCGACTTCCTGCGGCTGCTTGTCCAGAGATGCACGCGTCACCCCGCCATTGTGCCTCCGGCCGCCGCGCGCCCCGGGGCCGGGCCACCCCCGGCGCGCCCCGCCCGCTCAGCGGGCCCGGTGCACCAGCCGCCCGGCCAGCACGGTCGCCACGCAGGCGGTCGCTCCCCCGTCCCGCAGGGCAGCGGCGTCGGGTACGTCGAAGGCGGCGAGGTCGGCCCGGGCACCGGGGGCGAGCGGTACGCCGGAGAGGGCGTCGTGGCCGCCCGCGAAGGGGTCGAAGGACGGCACGCCCTCGCCGGAGACCGGCCCCGCGACGACGGAGACCCCGGACCGCGCCAGCGCCGAGCGCACGGCCGGGTCGGTGACGGGCCCGGCCACCCGGGTCACGCCGTGCCGCAGCAGCCGCTGGAGGCCGCGCCGGACGCTGCCCGCCCAGCGGGTCCGGTCGGGGGCGAGGCGGGCGAGGGCGTCGCCGGTGAGCGGGGTCTCGCCGAGCTGGTCGTACTCGCGCGGGTCCGGGTGGTAGGCCGCCTCCAGCAGGGGGGCGGCCCGGGTGTGGGTGAGGCCGGTGGTGAGGAGGCCGGGCCAGGCGCGGGTGCGGGCGCCGGGGTGGGCGGCGGCCAGGTCCGCGCGGGGGCCGACGGCCAGCACCGCCTCGCCCTGGACCAGGACGGCGCCGTCCGGCAGCGGTTCGGCACCGGGCGGCAGCAGCAGCGGGGCGGTGTGGAGGGTCAGCATGGGGAGCGGCCCGGTCAGTTGGGGGCGAGCAGCTTCAGTTCGGGGTGGGCGGTGCCGCCGTCGATGGCGATGGAGGAGATGTGCGAGGCCACGCGGTCGTCGACGGGGTCGTCGGCCGGGTCGTCGTGGACGACGAGGTGCTCGTAGGTGGTGGCGCGCTGGGCGGGGACGCGGCCGGCCTTGCGGATCAGGTCGATGATCTCCAGGCGGTTGGAGCGGTGCTTGGCACCGGCCGAGGAGACGACGTTCTCCTCCAGCATGATCGACCCGAGGTCGTCGGCGCCGTAGTGCAGCGACAGCTGGCCGACCTCCTTGCCGGTGGTCAGCCAGGAGCCCTGGATGTGCGCCACGTTGTCGAGGAAGAGCCGCGCGATGGCGATCATCCGCAGGTACTCGAAGAGGGTCGCCTGCGTGCGCCCCTTCAGGTGGTTGTTCTCCGGCTGGTACGTGTACGGGATGAAGGCGCGGAAGCCGCCGGTCCGGTCCTGCGAGTCGCGGATCATCCGCAGGTGCTCGATGCGCTCGGCGTTGGTCTCGCCGGTGCCCATGAGCATGGTCGAGGTCGACTCGACGCCCAGCCGGTGGGCGGTCTCCATGATCTCCAGCCAGCGCTCGCCCGACTCCTTGAGCGGGGCGATGGCCTTGCGGGGGCGGGCCGGCAGCAGCTCGGCGCCGGCGCCCGCGAAGGAGTCCATACCGGCGGCGTGGATGCGCTCGATGGCGTCCTCGACGGTGGTCTTGGAGATCCGCGCCATGTGCTCGACCTCGGAGGCACCGAGCGAGTGGATCACCAGCTCGGGGAACTCCTTCTTGATCGCGGCGAAGTGCTTCTCGTAGTACTCCACGCCGAAGTCCGGGTGGTGGCCGCCCTGGAACATGATCTGCGTGCCGCCCAGCTCGATCGTCTCCGCGCAGCGGCGCAGGATGTCGTCGAGGTCGCGGGTCCAGCCCTTCGCCGTGTCCTTCGGCGCGGCGTAGAACGCGCAGAAGCGGCAGGCGGTGACGCATACGTTGGTGTAGTTGATGTTCCGCTCGATGATGTACGTCGCGATGTGCTCCGTACCGGCGTACCGGCGGCGGCGTACGGCGTCGGCGGCGGCGCCGAGGGCGTGCAGCGGAGCGTCCCGGTAGAGCGCCACCGCCTCCTCGGGGGTGATGCGGCCGCCCGCCGCGGCACGGTCGAGGACGGACTGGAGGTCGGCCTTCTCGGTCACGCGGCTGACACCTCTCGGCGCGGGGGGATTACCTGTCCACCTCAGACTACGCCGTACCCGTTCGTGCGGTTCGCTCGCCTCCGGGGCGCTGGTGGGGCATGTTCCAGCCGTCCGCCAGCCGCGAGGGGCGCAGCCGGTGGCCGCCGCCGTAGAACTCGCAGAACTTCGTGATCAGCGGGTCCCAGCCCTCCGGGTCCACGTGGTGCGTGTCCGGGACGACCAGGTCCTCCTCCACATGGGTGCGCAGGACCTCGGCCTGGAAGGCGGTGGCGTGCAATGCCGGGCCGCCGAAGGGGTGGGCCGCGACGACCCGGCACTCCAGCTGGACCGGGCACTCGGCGACGCGGGGAGGGCGGACCAGGTCGGAGGGCTGCTCGGTCAGGTGCGCGGCCGCGAACTTCTCCGGCTCGTACCGGTAGCCCTGCTTCGCCTTCTTCTCCGGGACGTCGGGTCTGCCGGTGGTGAGGGCGAGGCGGTCGACCGCGTCCGCCAGGGCCGAGGAGGGGAGGCTGAGGACGCACTCGCGCTCGCGCAGCAGGTTGGCGGTGGTCCGGGCGGCGTCGCCTAGGCCGAGCATGGCGTACTGCCCGAGCCACCAGGCGGAGGAGATCGGCGCGAGGTTGGCCGTGCCGTCCTCGTTGCGGGTGCTGACCAGCACCACCGGGGTGCCGAAGTAGAGGACCTTGAGTCCGGGGACGACGTGCATGGGCGGCGCCTTTCGCGGAGTTCCGGCGGAGGGTCCGCGCTGGGGCGCGGCCTCTGCGACCCTCTCGCGGGCGGGGCGGGGGCGCTGGCGGGAATGCGACCTGGCGTTTCCGGGCTGCGGCCACCCGGCTCAGGCGGCCGCCGCCCCCGCCACCAGCAGCACCCCGTACGCGCCCGCCAGCAGGCTCGGGCCGAAGGCGAAGGCGGTGCGGCGGCCCGCGCCCTTCGCCAGGACGAGGAACAGGCCGTGGACCGCGCCCACGACCAGCCCCGCGAAGGCGCCGAGGAAGACGGCGCCGAGGCCGTACCAGCCGAGGGCGGCGCCGAGGGCGAGGCAGAGTTTCACGTCGCCGAAGGCGAAGCCGTCCGGGTTGATCAGGAAGAGGACGAAGGCGCCGCCGCCGAGGGCGAGCAGGCCGTACAGGGCGCCGAGCCAGGAGCCGGCGGCGCCGGGCAGGGCGGCGGCCACCCCCAGCAGGGCGAGGACCCCGGCGGCGAGCGGCAGGGTCAGCGGGTCGGGCAGCCGCATGACGCGCAGGTCGACCACGGCGAGGAGCAGGCCGACCGGGGCGGCGAGCAGCCAGACCGCCAGTTCGGGACGCGGTCCGGTGGTGAGGGCGAGGGCGGCGCAGAGGGCGGCGGTCAGGAGTACGGGGAGCGCCCGGCGGCCCAGTGGCGTACGGCAGTCGGGACAGTTCGGCCCGCCCAGCCAGCCGCCGAGCGGGTGGCCGTCCGGGCAGGCGGTGTGCCACTCCTCGCCCGCCGGGGCGGCGAAGCGGTACGCGGCGCGGGGCAGCAGCGCGCCCCAGCCCGCGCCCCAGAGGGCGGCGAGCGGGGCGAGCCAGAGGGGGCCGGTCACCCGGCGGCGGACGCGGTGTCGCGCCAGGCCGGAAGGAGCTCGTCGAGGAGGGCCTCGGTGCGCGGGGGCAGGCCCCGGGCACCGCTGCGGGCCACCAGGCCGGCGGCGCGGCGGGCGAGGGCCTCGGTGTCGCCGCCCGCGTGGGTGGCGCGGAGCAGTTCGTTCCAGAGGCGCTCGTCGTCGGGGGCGGTGGACAGGGCGCGCTCCAGCGCCTCGATGGCCTTGCCGGCCCGCTCCTTCTCCAGGTGGAAGGCGGAGAGGGCGAGGCCGATGTCGGCGACGAGGAGCGGCAGTTGGGCGTCGACGATCTCGTGCGAGAGCCAGCCGTACCGTCCCTCGGGCCGGTCGGCGAGGAGCGGGCCGCGGACCAGGCCGAGGGCGTCGGTGAGGGCCCGGCCGCGCACGGCACGGTCGGTGGCGCCACGGCCCTGGGTGGCCTCGTGGTAGAGCGAGCGGAGCACGTCGAGGTCGGAGACGACGGACTTGGCCAGGTGGAGGCGGCCCGCCTCGTCGGTGGTCAGGCGGGGCGTGCCGTCCTCGTCGGTGCCGAGCCAGTCGCGCAGCCGGTCCACCAGCGCGTCCCGCACGTCCTCGGTGACCCCGCGCGGCCAGAGCGCCGAGGCGAGCACGCGTACGTGGACGCCCTCGCGGTGCAGCAGGAGCTGGGCCAGCGCCTCGTGGAGCAGGACGGAGCGGGAGCCGTCGGGCGCGTCGATGCCGATGATCTCGTACGGGCCGACCATGCGGGCGTAGACGGCCGGGCGGCCCTGTTCGGTGACGTCGACCAGGAAGGGCGGCGGGGCGGCGCCCGGCTCGGGCTCGTGGTCCGGGTCGGCGGTGGTGAACAGGTCGACCAGGGCGCGCTGTTCGGCGGCCTCGACGCGCTGCGCGTCCAGCTCCAGGCCGAGCAGCGGGGCGAGCAGGCGGCCCTCCGGGGTGATCTCCATCTCCCAGGCGGCGCCGGGGAGTTCGCCGCTCTCGGTGCCGATGAGGTAGCCGAAGCCGAGGCGCGGGGCGTCGGCGGCCAGTTCGGCGAGGCGGGTGGCCTGTTCGGCGGTGGGCTCGGCGGCCAGCAGGACCAGGTGCGGGGCCCAGCGGGTGTGCTGGGCGGGGCCGGTGCGACCGGTGAGGACCGAGTCGTGGCCGGCGGTGCCGAGCGCGCCGCGCCGCTGGCGGGTCTCGGCCTCCATCGTCTCCAGCAGCGCGGGGACCCCGTCGAGGTGGCGCAGCCGGGTCGGGGCGATGGCGGTCAGCTCCTCGCCGAAGCCGACCAGGGTGACGGTCATCCGGTCCGACCAGCCGCTGGTGGCCAGTTCGGCGGCGACCGAGGCGAAGACGGCGTCCCGGTCGGCGGCGGCGCCGCTCAGCGAGACGATGCCGGGGACGGCCTCCAGGTTGAGCAGGAGGCGGGAGTCGTCGAGCGTGCCGAGCGAGACCAGGCCCGGGAAGGGCGCGGCCGCCTCGCTGTCGCCGTACCGCTCGCCGTCGGCCCGCGCCAGCATCCAGAAGGTCTCGTCCTGGCCGGTCTGCCACGGCGCGGGCGGCTCCCCGGCGGGCTGGGCGAGCTGGAGGTGGAGGTCGCCGTCGCTGAGCCAGGCCGCGTAGACGGTGGGCAGCGGGCGCGACTCGTCGGCGAGCGAGGCGGCGAGGCCGCGCAGGGAGCGGTCGAGGAGGCGTACGCCCTCGGAGTCGGCGCCGATCAGCAGGGCGTCCTGGACGTCGGCGGCGGAGCCGGCCGGAACCGGCGGCTCCATGCCGCGGCGGCCGCCGACGGCGCTCATCGCCGACTGCCACAGGGCGGCCCGGCGGCGCCGGCCGAGGGCGCCGAGGAGGCCGGCGGCGAGCAGCGGCGCGGTGATCAGGGCCTCGGGGAGGCCGAAGGAGAAGCCCTCGGCGGCCGGGGCGGCCGTCTGGGGCTGCTCGGCCGGGCGTTCCGTCGGGATCGAGATCTGCTGGGTGTCGCGGTCGGTGGCGCCGGTGTCCGGCTTCTGCTCCTGGGCGGCGGAGCCGCCGCCGGTGGCGGTGTCGCCGGACTTGGCGTAGTCGGCGATCTGCTCGCGGAGTTCCTCGGAGACCTGGGGGGCCTCGTCGGGCATCTCGACCAGTTCGCCGCCGGTGGCGTCGGCGGGCATCTCCATGATCCAGCCCGGCCGGATCAGGCTGGCCTCGGAGAGCCGCGAACCGTCGGGCTGCACCCGGTCCTTGTTGAGCTGGTAGATCTCGTGGTAGCGGCGGCCGTCGCCGAGGTGGCGCTCCGATATCTCCCACAGGGAGTCGTGGTGGCGGCCCTCGGGCGGCTGGATGCGGTAGTACTTCGTGTCGCCCTTGGCCGCGGCGGGCTTGGCAGCGGCCTGCTCCGCCTGGGCGCCCGCCTGTTCGGCGACGGCGGAGGCGGCCGACTGGGCGGCGGTCCGGTCCTGGCCGAAGAGGCCCGGGGTCTGCTGGGCAGCCGCGGCGGCGGGCTGCTGGTGCCCTTCCAGCTGCTGGCCGAGCTGGCCCAGTCCGGGCGAGAAGCTGGCGGCGGTCGCGCCCAGGAGCAGGACGGCGGCGACCAGTTGACGGGCCAGCGCCTGGCTCGGGCCCGCGCCCGGCACCCGGGAGGGCAGCCCCACGCCGGAGAGCGCCGCCTTCACCTCGACCAGCACACAGGCGGTGAACTGCGCCCAGGCGAACCACACCACGACCGCGAGCACGTTCAGGAACGTGTCCACCGTGATCTCCTGCTGGAGCATGTCCAGCGAGGGGGCCTCGTCCGGCAGCGGCCAGCCGATCACGGAGGCCAGGGCCAGCGGCACGCCGACCACGAGCACGGCCAGCGCCAGGAAGGCGAGGACCGCCTTGGCGAAGTCGCCGAAGGTCCGCCGCGTGCGGGGCAGCGGCTGGGGCTGCGGCTGTCGCGTCGCATGCGTCGAACGCGTCGAGCTGTGGGGGGTGCGGCGGGCCATGGGCACAGTCCTGTGGACGGGTACGGGGGCGGCTTCGCCGCCTGTCGTACGGGGTCGGGTTGGGTGTGGCCTGAGCCTACTTAGTCGGCATGACCCTGTCGAAGGGATGCGGGTCTGGACCCGCGGGGTTCCCGCTTGGGGGCGGGGATTCCCCCTTGTCTTTAGGGACCGGGAACTGGGGGTGGCGGTTCCCTGCCGGGGGCATCCGGGGCTGGGCTTGTCCTTTGCCCACGCCTCTGTCGACCGTGCCGGTCACCGATGGCCTCAAACGCCGGCCGGGCTGTAGGGGTTCGCGGTTCGTTCGCCGTCTGGGTCGGGCGGGGCCGGCTCGGGGTACCTCCTCACAAACTGCAAGGTGCGGGGTCAGTCGCTTCAAGACGGCCGTGTGTGCAGTTTGCTGCGGGGGCACCCCGGCACGACCCCGCCCTTCCGTCTCGCCGGCGTCGTCCCGCCGGTGGGAGGAGAAAAGACAGACCGCCACCCATTGATCTGTGTGACCAACTGAAGTGACGACGGTGGCCGCTGTGGAGAAGCCCGGTATCGGGGACGGCCTCATCCCCTCCCCCGGCGGTCGGCCGCGTACGAGACCGTGGGGTGGGGACGTGTCGGGGTGCCCCCGCAGCAAACTGCACACACGGCCGCCATACTCCAATTGACCCCGCACCATGCAGTTTGTGAGGAGGTACCCCGGCGCGGCCCCGCCCCACCCCCGTGCCGGAGGAACCGCGACCTTGACAGCCCGGCCGGCGCTTGAGGCCAGTCAGTGACCCGCAGGGTCACGGCGGGGCAGACGGCGGCGGGCCCGGCCGCAGCGCAACCGAACTTAGCCCGGCCGGCGCTTGAGGCCAATCAGTGACCGGCACGGTCGAGGGGGTGCGGGTCGCGACGGAGCCCAGCCGGTCCCAGCCCCTGCCGGGAGGCGAGCCCCAGCCGGGAGGCGAGCCCCTGCCGGGAGGCGAGCCTCAGCCGACGGCGTTCTCGGCGACCGAGCGGCCCTTCACGGTGACGGCCCCGCCGTAGAACATTCCGGTGAAGACGGGGTCGTAGGTGAGCTGGATCTCCACCTCGACCTGGTCGACGGAGGCGGCCACGCAGCCGCTGGCCGCGATGTCGGCCCCGTTCATGCCCATCTCGGCGGCGAACTGGCGCACGCGCGCCCCGCAGTTGGCGTAGTTGATGGGAGCGGGGCCGCCCTCGTCCTCGTAGAGGGCTTCCCGGTCGATGTCCTGGGCGGCGTAGCGGGCGGCCTGTTCGGCGATGTCGGCGGCGCGTTCGCGCTTGGAGATGGAGAGTCCGCCGTCGATGACGAAGGCGGCGAGGGTGAGGAAGACGAGGGCGAAGATGATGACGGCCCCGGCTCCGGAGCCCCGGTCGTCGGGCCGGCGTCGGCGTACGGCGGCGCGCAGGCGCGCGGGGATCGTCACGCCGTCCTCCGGAACGGGTCCAGGGGCGAGCTGAAGCTCGCCGTGAGCGTGGTGGGGACGTTGACGCCGATCATGGCGAGGCCCCGGATCTGGCAGCTGACCTCGACGGTGAACAGGGTGTCCGGCTCGAACCCGGCGCTGGTCTGGCGCACGCTGACCGGGCCGGCGCAGACGTCGGCGAGGTTGGCCTCGGCGGCCCGGCGGGCCTCGGCGAGGGCGGTGCCGTGGTCCTTCTGGATCGACCCGGCACGGGCGGCGTCCCGGGCGGCCCCGTCCAACGCGCCGCGTCCGTCGACCAGTTGGCCGAAGGCGACCAGGACGAGGATGAAGAGGATCATCACCGGGGCGAGGATGACCACCTCGATGGTGGAGATCCCCGCGTCGGCGGCGGGCCGGGAGGCCCCGGGGCGGCCGAGGAGCCTGGCCCGGCGGTCCCGTACGAGGGAGGCCAGGCGCGTCCTGCGTGCCGTACGTGCCGTGGGTGCCGGCGGAGTCATCAGCCGCCCTCCTCGACGAAGCGCTCGACCGGGCCGGAGGACTGCGCGTGGACGGTGAGGTCGAGCCCGGGGAAGACGGTGGGGATGCGGGCGGTGATCTCCACGCCCACGGTGTTCGGTTCGGGCTGGAGCATGGTCACGTTCGGGCTGACGACGAGCTGCGGCCCGAGCTGCCGGATGTAGGCGTTGGTGACGGTGCGGGCCTCGCCGCGCCAGCCCCCGGGGTTCTCGTCGGCGGTGGCGCGGGCCTTGCGGGCCCCGGCCTGGGCGGCGGCCTGGGCGACGTGGTCGGCGAAGAAGTACAGCGCGAACTGGACCGTCGCGAAGATCATGAAGAAGAGGATCGGGGTGAGGAAGACGAACTCGATCGCCGTCATGCCGCTGTCGCCCGACTCCCTGGCCGCCGCCCGCCGCGAGGCGGCGAACCGGCGCAGGGCCGAGCCGCGCGCGGGCACGGCACGGCGCGGTCTGCGGGCATCCCCTCGGGGGCCTGGCCTTCTCGGTACGGGCTGCACGGGTTCGGGGCTCCTGGGACAGGCGGACTCATGGGTGGACGGCAAGGGGTCCGGGCGCGCGGCCCGGACCCCGGGGCGTCCGGGGTGAGAGGGGCGGGGTCAGCAGGTGCTGCCCGCGTCGGCGCCCTTGATGCAGTCGCCCACCTTGTTGGCACCCTCGCTGAGGGCGGCGTTGAGGATGGCCGCGACGACGCCGACGATGGCGACGACGACGGCGGAGATGATGACCCACTCGACCGCGGAGGCACCGCGGTCGGTGTCCTCGTCACGGGCGCGCTCGACGCGCGCCTGGAGGAAGGTGATCAGGAAGTCGACGGCGGGGTGGCTGAAGCTCCGTCCGAATCGCATGGCGAGTCCTCTCGGATGGTCGGTGGGGTCGGTCGAGGTCGGGTGGGCGGGTGTGAGGAGCCGGTTCAGACCTGGAACACACGCATGGCGGCCGGGAAGATCAGGAAGACGAGGAAGCCGGCGCAGAGCAGGAGCTGGGCGACGAGCATGGACTGGGACTTCTCGCCCGCCGCGCCCTCGATCTCGGCCATCTCGCGGTGCCGCATGGTCTCCGCGCGGGATGCCAGCGACTCGCGGACCTTGGCGCCGTCGTCGGCGACCAGGGCCAGCGAGGCGGCCAGGTCCTTCAGCTCCTCGATACCCAGTTCCTCACCGAGCTCACCGAGCGCCTGCCACTGGCTGTGCCCGGTGATCCGGGCGTCGTTGAGGGCGTTACGGATGCGCTTGGCGGCCCAGCCGTCGCTGACCTCGGCGGCCGCCATCAGCGCCTCGGGCAGGCCGCGGCCGCCCGCCAGGCTCATGGAGACCAGGTCGAGGTAGGCGCCGATGACGCGCCGCAGGTCGCGGCGGCGGTCGGCGGCGTCCCGGCGGACCTCCAGGTCGGGCAGGAAGAAGAAGACCAGGGCGAAGGCGAGCGCCATCCAGACGGGGATGATCGGGCTGGAGCCGAAGCCGAGCCGCCACACGATGACGAAGAGGAACGGGCCGAAGAAGAGCCCGGCCCCCGCCAGCAGCACCTTGGTGGCGAGGAACTTCTCCCAGCTCCGGTCGAGGACCGCGAGGTCGGCACGGAGCGAGCGCTGCTCCCAGCCCTGCTGGAAGTAGAGCTCGGCGACGCGCGTACCGACCTTGGAGCGCAGCGTGTCGAGGCGGCCCGTGCTGTCGCCGGCGCCGCGTCCCGAGGAGTAGGCACTGCCCCGGGCGCGGAGCGCGTCGATGCGGGCGACCTGGGCGACGGGGCTGGACTTGGCCGGCATCAGGGCGCGGACCAGCGCGTAGATGCCGAGGCCGAGGACGGCACCGATGAGGATCGGCGTGGTCAGGCTCATCGCCGCGTCCCTTCCTGCTCGGGGGCGGCGCCGTAGGGCGCGGCCTGGCCCGGCGCGTCAGGGGTGCGGGGCCGGACGAACTGCTGGACGGCGGGCTGGTCGCGGACGAGGAAGCGTTCCGGCGTCTCGATGGTGGAGAGCTTGCGCAGCCACCAGAAGCCGAGCGCGAAGAGGCCGCAGACGCAGGCGAGTACGGCCTGGCCGACGGGGGTGCCGTACGGCGCGACGAAGTCCCGGTTGAAGACGGCGAGTCCGAGGACGAAGGCGACCGAGACGGCGACGACGATCTGCACGGAGCGGCGGGTCGAGGAGCGCTGCGCCATGACGCGCTGCCGCATGTCGACCTCCTCGCGGGCCGACTTGGCGAGCGCGCCGAGGACCTGGCGCAGACCGGGCCCGCGCAGCCGGGCGTTGAGCATGAGCGCGGCGACGATGATGTCGGCGGAGGCGTCGTCGATCTCGTCGGCGAGGTGCTGGAGCGCCTCGGGCAGCGGGGTGCGCGAGCGCAGCCGGTCGACGAGGGCGTCCAGGTGCGGACGGAGGACGGGGGCGGCGGCGCGGGCCGAGGCAGGGATGGCCTGTTCGAGGCCGACGGCGCCGGCGATGGTGTCGCGCAGCGACTCGGTCCAGGAGGCCAGCGCCTCCACCCGGCGCATGGCGGCCCGCTCCTCGGCGGCACCGCCGAAGAGCTTGTCCCAGAAGAAGACGAGGACGCCCGCGGCGATACCGGCCACCGCCCAGCGGGTGACCAGCAGAACGACCAGGCCGACGCCGGCCGCGAGCGAGCCGCGCTGTCCGGCGAACCGGAGCAGTTCGGCGGCGCGTTCACCGGCCTTGGCCTTCTCGTGCTCGGGCTTGGCGGGCAGCCCGCGGATGGCGGTGACGAGCAGGGCGATGCCGCCGCCGACGGCGAGGCCGCAGCCCAGCGCGTAGAGCACGGGGAGGGAGAAGAGGCCGCCCATGCCGTCGAGGGGGCCGGCGGCGAGGTGCAGGGGACGGTTCATGCGGCTCACGCCCAGTTCCCCCGGTAGCCGAAGGCCACCAGGTCGTCGAGGCAGGCGATCGGGGCGTGCGGGACGACGCGTCCGTCCGGGGTCTCGGCGAAGATCTCGCTGGACAGGACGCGTCCGTCGACGCCGTTGACCTCGCGGATGGAGGTCACCATGCGCTGGAGCCGGCCGCCGGTCTGGTAGTTGTTGCGCCGCTGGATGAAGACGACGAAGTTGACGGCTCCGGCGACGAGCATCTGGCTGGCCTCGATGGGGAGGCGCTCGCTGGCCTGGAGGGCGTAGGTCGAGATGCGGTTGAAGACCTCGTGCGAGCTGTTGGCGTGGATCGTGGAGAGCGAGCCGTCGTTGCCCTGCGACATCGCGTTGAGCATGGTGACGATCTCGTCGCCGAGGACCTCACCGACGATGACCCGCGAGGGGTTCATGCGCAGGGAGCGGCGGACCAGCTCGGCCATCGAGATCATGCCCTGGCCCTCGGAGTTGGGCAGGCGCTCCTCGAAGGCGACCACGTTGGGGTGGAGGTCGGCGAAGGTGTCGAGGCCCAGCTCCAGGGCGCGTTCGACGGTGATGAGGCGTTCGGCGGGCGGGATCTCGTTGGCCAGCGCCCGCAGCAGGGTCGTCTTTCCGGCGTTGGTGGCCCCGGCGATCATGATGTTCTTCCGGGCGCGGACCGCGCAGGCCAGGAAGTGACCGACCTCCGGGGTGAGGGTGCCGTTGCCGACCAGGTCCGACATGAAGACCTTGCCCATGCGCGCGCGGCGGATGGACAGGGCCGGGCGGCGGGTGACGTCCATGACGGCGGAGAGCCGGGAGCCGTCGGGCAGCCGCAGGTCGAGCTGGGGGTTGGCGGAGTCGAAGGGGCGCGAGGAGAGACCGGAGTAGGCACCGAGGATCTGGATCAGCTCGACCAGTTCCTCGTCGGAGTCGGCGACCGGGTCGACCTTGGCCTCACGGCCGTCGGCGTACCCGACGAAGACCTGGTCGGCGCCGTTGATGTCGATGTTCTCGACCTCGGGGTCGTCCAGCAGCGGCTGGAGCCGGCCGACGCCGAAGAGCGCCGCGTGCACGGCCGCCGCGTACTGCTCCTCGGTCTCGGCGTCCAGCGGGGTGCGCCCGGCGTTGATCTCCGCGCGGGCGTACTCCTCCAGGATCTGCGCGATGACGGCGCGCGCGTACTGCCGCTCGTCCTCGCCGGACATCGCGGCGACGCCGGACACCTGGTCGAGGCGGCGCTGCTCGGCGATGCGGTCGCCGGCCTCCTGCCGGAACCGCTTGACGAGCTGGTGGTCGACGCTCATCGCCCGGCCCCCGCGGCGGGGGTGCTCCAGGCGGCGCCGAACTGCTGGTACAGGTCGGCGCTGATCTTCCGGGCGGACCGGATGAGCAGCGACTTGTCGAGCCGCCCGCGCCGGCGCCCGGCGAGCTGGTCGGCCCCGGCCGGGTCCTCGGCGAGGGTGCCGACGACGCGGGCCCCGGTCTGTCCGGCCACCAGCATGTCGTTGACCTGGTGGACGAGTTTGGCCGAGCCGCCCGGGTCGGTGACGAGCACGACCCCGATCAGCGGCGTCGCGATCCCCGCGGCCCCGCGCGGCCCGCCGTGCAGCCGCTGCGTGAGATGGCTGGCCCGGTCCCGTACGCGCGCCAGCGCCTCCGGGGTCGTCCGCGAGACGAGCAGCACGAGCTGGGCGTACGGGAAGAGTTCGACGGCGGCGGTGTCGCCGCTGATCCGCCCGCAGTCGGCGATGACGTCGGCCGGGGCGTGCGGGGAGTCGCCGAGCTGGGCGAAGGACTGGCCGAGCGTGGGCCAGAGGCCGGTGAACCCGGCGGCCTGCTCGGCGCTGCCGATGCCGACCAGCACGTCGAGTCCGCCGGAGAGCGGCTGGGTGTGGTCCCAGAGCTGATCGGGGACGAGGCCGCGCCGGGCGGTGGCGGCTATCGACAGCATGCCGGTGTTCGGGTCGAGCGAGCCCCCGTGCGCGGCGGCGCTGCGGTAGAGCAGGTCACCGCCGGCCGGGTCGGTCTCGGCGAGCAGGACACGGCGCGGCCAGACGGCGGACAGGGCGACGGCGGCGGTGGTGACACCGGGCGATCCCTTGTCGGCGGCGAGGACGATCAAGGCCATGGCGGGCCCCCTCAGCTGCCGTCGGAGGCGCCGCCGGCAGCGCTGCCGGCGGGCAGACGCACCAGGGCGACCTCACCGGCGTTGGCCGCCTGGGCGAGCGGTCCGGCGACAGCCTTGTCCACGGTGACCGTGACGGGCAGGGTGCCGGAGCTGACCGTGCCCTCCTCGGCCTCCCTGACCAGCGCGATCTGGGCGCTCTCGACCAGCGGGGCACCCGCGGCCGAACCGGAGCCGGTCTCGGCCCCGTCGTTCCGCGACTTGGCGGCGGCGTCGCCCACCCGGTACGCGGTGACGGTGTCACCGGGCTTGAGCCCGGACGGGTACTGGCCCTCCTTGAGGGAGAGGCCGACGTTGACCTTGCCCTCGGGCAGGCCGGTGCCCTCGGCGAACATCTCCCCGACGGCGACGGCACCGCTCGGGATCGTGTACTTGGCCTTGAGCTTCTTCAGCGAGGCGAGCTGCGACCACTCGACGTAGTTCACCGACTCGTCGGCGGCGACCAGGACTTCGGTCACGGCGTCGTCGGTGACGGCGGCCCCGACCGGGATCTCCTTCTCGATCTTGACCGCCGATATTCGGTCACCCGCGCGCAGCACCAGCACGGTCGCGCCGAGGGCGCCTACGAGGATGAGCAGGACGGCGAGGGCCGCGAGGGCCGGCTTGCGCTCCCTGGGCGGCGTGGGAAGCCGCTCCCCCGCACCCGGCTGAGCCGGTGCGGAGGCCCGGTTGTTGCCCCCGCCCGCACGCTCCTGGATCTTCACGCAGCCGCTCCCCGTACCCAAGAATCTGTCGTCATGACACCGTGGCCCGCCCGGTCCGCAAGGTGGTGACACCACCTGCGGTCGTCCGCCGCGCCCCACCCCGTCTGGCGGTCCGGCGCGCCGCGCATGGTCACGCGTCGGGCCATCGCACCGTATCAGCAGCGGGCGGGGCGGCCTCAAGGGCTGAACCGCCCTCAGGAGCACCTGCCGGACTGGTGCTTTTCACGCCGGAGACGGGGCGGGCGGTTCCCGGCCCGCCCCTGGAACCTCGTCACACCTACTTCCGCACCCACCCGAAGGGGACCCCCGCCCCGCGCACGGGCCCTCCGCGAGCCACCTCCGTCCCCGCATCTCCCCAGAATCTCCCCAGAACGTCACCGGGCCGCCGGTCACCAGCTGTCGTCCTCGCCCTCCTTCCACTCGGCGTCGCGCAGGCACTTCGTGGACACCGACGTCGTGACCTCACGCCGGTCGAGCCCGCGCCCCCCTCGCTCGCACCAGATTCGCGAGGCTGCGCCGGACGTCGGCATCCACCTCACCGCCGCCCGCCGGTACGTCGCCCGCCTGGGAATCCGGGCTTCCGCGTCGACTTCACCCCCTGACCTCCCCCGTGAAGACGAGCTGCCCGTTGGCCGCGTACAGGTGGGCGCCCTTGACTCCCTCCCGGTAGAGGCGCACGGAACGGTCGTCGCTGTCAGTCGACTCGGGGAGTGCCTGCCAGCCGCGCTCCCGCAGATACGCGCAACTCGCCTCCAACGCCGTCTCGCTCTCCGGCCCGTCACCGCCCCGCGGCCACCCGGCCACCCGTACAGAACCGGGTTCCGGGTCGCCGAAGAGGTCGTCCGGGTGGACGGGGCGCCGGAAGACCGCCCCGATCGCCTCCCGGATCTCGGCGGCGACCGCTCGCTGTGCCGCTTCCCGCTCGTCGGGCAGTTCCTCCCCGGCCGGCCTCTCGCGGCCGCCGTCCGGCAGCAGGCTGAAGGAGACCCCTCCCGGTCGGCAACTGAAGCCGGCGGCACCCAGGCCGGCCTTGCCCGCCACCACGTACGGCTCGTCCGCCGCCCTCGGCCGCTCGTCCACCGACCAGCCGTCCTCCCGGAGGCGGAAGGCGAAGGCGTCGTAGAGCTGGTCGGCCGTACGCGTGTCCTCGGAGCTGACGGCCGTCACAGCCACGCCGTGGACGGACAGGGGGGAACTGATCAGGGTCACCTCGGCCCCGGGCAGTACCGAGTCGATCACCGGCCTGACGGCTTCGGCGAGCTGGGACGGGCCGGGACTGGACCGCTTCTGTGGCATGGGGCGCGAATCTTTCACCTAGGAGGAGGGGACGTGCCGTGCGGGATCTGTGGGTCAGAAAGGGTTCAGCAGGTCGATGGTCGCGGTCACCGCATCAGAGCCCTTGTCGAGGGACTTCTTCCAGGATTCGGTGTTCAGGTCGCCCTCAGCCAGGACTTCCGCGAACTGGGTCCAGTTGTTGACCGCGCGGGTGCCCTTGGCGGCGACCTCCAGAGGCTGGGTGACGACCTCGGCGAGACCCCACGAGGCGGCCTTGGCGGCACCCGCGTAGAGGATGGCCTTCTCCTCCGAGGAACCGCCCGCCAGCATCCTCTTGTTGGTCTCCTTCGCCGCGACGTCACTCGCCAGCGAAGTGACCTCGGAGAACAGCTCGCCGGGCGGTACTTTGTCGAGGAGGTCGTGGTCTTTGAGACTCGTGTACAGGGGGGCCGCCGCGTCGGTGAAGCCCATCCGTCCGCTCACGATTCCCTGGGCGATCGGGTCGATGTCCCCACCGAGACGAGCGACTTCCTCCGGCGTCAGCCGCTCCTGGAGGAATCCGACGAGGCGACGAATCTCGGTGGCACCGGTCATCTCCTCGTCGAGGGAGCTGTCGACAGTCGTCAGGGAGTCGTACTCTCCGGCGAAGACACGCCTCAGATTGTGCACTCCCTCAGCCTTGGGGTCGTAGTAGTCGGAATGGCCGAAAGCTCTCATCGTGTCGAGTCGGGTGATGTCCGGAAAGTCCGCCGGATCGGATCCGTGCCCCTGGCTGTAAGAGACCGCATCCCCCGGGGCGCGCATCGCGAAGAAGTGAGTGTTGGGCATTTGAAAGTCCTTGATACTGCGAATGTTCGGCCCCAGTCCCGGACTCCCCATGAAGACGACCTTGTCGACGTCGTCCATCCCCTCCTGCAACGCCTTGCTGGTGACCAAGGTGCCGTAGCTGTGGGCGAAGATGCCCAACCTGGCGTCGGGCCGCAAACTTACCCCTATTCCTCGCCTGAAGGCCCTGAGCTCCCGGCCTCCGACCTCCGCCTTGGCAGGGTCGACCGAATCACCTTGTTCAGGAGTGTCATATCCCAGCCAACTGATCACGGCCCCATCGGGACGTTCGACACCGTCGCCATCCACCAGCAGATCGACACCTCCGTCCGCGAAACTCTGGAAGTTGTCCAGACGATTGGTAACTCCTGGCACACGGAAAGCCACATCACCGGCCGTCTCCAGATCACCCAGCACCTCTGCGATCTTCCCATCCGCAAAGGGGTTGGCAACCGGGTCGGCGACACCACCCGCATCCGGTTGGAACATGAGGAACTGACGAGGAATCTCGCGGTAGGTAATCTTCCCGGTCTCCGGATCCGCAACCGCCTGCCTTCGGAGGGAAAGGAACCGTTGAAGCGCAAGCAATCGTCTCCTGCTGCGCTCGAACGCGGGAGAGTCCGGGGAGAGACCCTCCAAGTGGCGCGCCTCCTTCTCATACTGCCTCTGGATGGAGATCCGGTTGGCCGCGAACCTCAGGGGCGGCGGAACACCGTCCAGATTTCCGACCCTCACGGGGTCGGCGACCGCCAACGCGGCCTGCTGCTCGGGCGTAAGACCTTCCACATACTCCTTCACCGCCCTTGCCCGCGCCTCTGGAACGGCCGTCTCGTACTCGGCCAGGACCTTCTTGAGTCCGGCCTTGAACTCTCCACCCGCACCGGCCTTCCGGGCCAGGCTGACGGGTAACCCGTGCTGCGCGAGCGCGTCGAACGGCGACTTCGAAGGCGACCGCAGGATGCTCGCCTTCTTGCGCAATTCACGGGCCGTTTCGTTCAGGTAGCTCAGCAACGGCAACAGATGGCCGACCTCGCTCAGGACATCCAGGTCGGACGCTCTCCTCCTCAGTGCTGGTATCTCCTTGGCGGTGCCATCCATCGACGCGGCGAGCTTCTCCAGCATGGCCGGATCAGCGAAGACCATTCCCATGGCCCGGGAAGGTAGCCGCCGAGACGTAGCATCCGGGCCGCAGAACGTCCGAACTGACCAAAATTTTGCGGAGGTTAAGTGAGGCCGCCAAACGGCGTGGCCGTACGACCTGCGGCCGGTCGGTCCATGGGTTTCGGGCGTCCGGCGGTGCCACGCACGTGCGCGGGGCCGAAAAGCGATGGCCGAACAAGGCGGAATGGCACCTACCGCTTCCCGGCCGGATACCGTGGCCGCCCACCCAAGAAGGCCCGCCACCGCGACGGGCACATCAGGCCGTGCAATCCCGGGAGTTGTCGTGCCAAAGAAGCACATCGAGCTACGCAAGCTTGCGGATGACGTCGGAGAACTCCTGACAGGGACCAACGACATAGCCAAGGACGAGAAGCCTTCGCCAGCGGATCAGTGGCAGGGCCCCACTGCGACACGCATCCGGGGTGAACTCCGGGTACTCACAGCCAAGCTCCGCGTGTCGGCCGCCTCACTGGAGAAGGAATCGGCCGCAATGGCTTTGCGAGAAATCGACAAGCAGGGCTCGTGATCACCCGGCATGGGGCGAGGGGGCTACCTTCGCCCTCACCGCCGGCCACAGACTGGTTGACCGTGCCTTCAGCGCTTCTCCCATTCGGGATTTCGCAGACACTCGGTGACCAGGCTGAAGGAAAGGCTGCGCCTCTGCTGTAGGCCCACATCAACCCTCACCGACACCCACCCATTAACCCCGGGCTTCTCCATGGTGAGGAGTACCTCGTCCGGGAGTTCTTCCGTGAACTGCAGATCCCCCTCGTCGGGGCTCCGGGTTCTACTTCCGTTCTGCCAGCCACGCTCCAGCAACCGCTCCCCTGCTGCCCGAGCCAGCTCCTCGATACTCCGCTTGTCTCTGGACGAGGCTTGGCCACGGTAGGTAACACCCTGCTGAATCTTGCTCGCGTTCTTGTCCGCGCTCATGTCGAGCCCTCCGCACTCCTCAAGATCAGCGGAGTCCTTCACCATCTCCACACCCGGCCACGCCTCCTTCATCGCCGCCATGGCATCCGGACGCATCGCCTCGTACGCCTGCTCGTAGGTCTGCTTCGGCTCGCCCAGCCCGCAGCCGGCCAGCATCCCTAACAACGCCAGCGCCGCCACGGCCGACAGCCTCAGCCGCGCGCCGCGCGTCCCGTCGAGCCCGTCCACCCCGGCGCTCCTTCCTCTCGGGTTCCGGCGGCTGTTCCGCCGATCGCCGTCCGAGCCTCGCACCACCGCCACACGCCTCGCAGCGGTACGGCGAAGCCTGCGAGAGTCGGCCGAGATGGGGTGGGTTCGGGCCCTTCGGTCCAGCAGGCGAAGGTCAGCGCATCAGGGCGGGTAATAGGGTCCTTGGGAGGAAACGCCGACGGGCACACCGGCATGGGGGGGGGAGCCCGATGACCGACCGCCGCCCCACCGCCTCCTGGCTCTCCGTGCTGCTGCTCGCCCTGGCGCTCGGCGCGGGGCTCGTGGTCGCCGCGCACGTCGTCGCGCCGGACGGTGCCCGGCACGTGCTTGCCGGGTCGGACGGGCTCACCTCGCCCGTCGAGCGGCGGAACCAGAGCTTCGTGACCGGAGGGCTGCTGGCCCTGCTGCCGTTGAGCGTCCTGCTGTCGGGCACGGTCGTACGCCGGGCACGGTACGGGCGGGTGACCGCGGCGGGGTCGGAGGAGGAGCCGCCCGCGCTGAGGCCCACGCGAGGGGAGGCCCGGGCGGCCGCCGGGGTGGCCGTGGCGGTGGCCGGGGCCGCGCTGTGGACGCTGGGGGCCACCGGCGAGCGGACCGGAGCCGGGCGGGAGGGCGTACGGGAGCTGGCGCCGCTGTGGTCCGGGGACTTCTGGCCCGGGCTGCTTCTCGTCGGGCCGGGGGCGGCCCTTCTGCTGTTGCTCCTGGTCCGGATCGGCGCCGCGCTCCTCCACGTGGTCCGGGGGCGTCTGGGGCGCGGGGTCCCGCTCGTCCTGCGGTACGCCCGGGCCGACGCCCAGCCGGTCTTCACCGCGCCCACCGAGCCGTCCCGCCGCTGGCTGACCGGCGCGCTCCGGCATGAACTGCGCCTCGCGCTGGCCGAGTTCGAAGCGGCCGCACTGCCTGCCGGGCCGGCCAGGGAGTGGGCCTGGTCCGGGCTGGACGCCGCCATCCTGGCCGTCGGCCACCAGGACGAGGCGGGCGGCGGCCACCGCGACCCCGCCGCGCTCACCGCCGCCCTCGTCCTTGTCCGCTGCGTCCGCGCGGGACTCGGCACCTGCGGCGCCCGGCCCGGTACGCGGCCTCCGGTGCGGATGGCCGCCGCCTGCTGTGCGCTCAACCCGCTGCACGGCCCGGCCAGCCTCCGCGAGCGGCTGCGGGTGCCGGGCGGCGGCCCCGGTACCGAACTGCCGGTCTGTTCCCTGTGCTCCGACTACCTCCGGCTCCCCTTCGTCAGCCCGTCCCCCGGCCTGCTCCTGCTGCCCGGACCGCGTCGTACCCGGGTGCCGTACCTGGAGGCGGCCGGCCCGCTGCCCCCCGTCGACGGGGGCCTCAACGCCCTCATCCGCGAGATCAAGGAGACGCCGGTGCGTACAGAACCGTCCCGAGTCCGTGACCGGCGCGGCCCGCTCCTGGTGGCCTCGGCCGCCCTCGGGCTGGCGGCGATCGTCGCGCTGGCCGGGCAGGCCGGGGCGGGCGGAAGCGTCAACTGGCTCGTCCCGCTGCCGCTGTTCGTGGGCGCGGCCATCGGCGCGGTGTACGGCCGGCGCCACCCGGGCGAGCGCCGGGCGGAACCGCGCACCGTCTTCACCACCGCCGAGGAGGCGGCCTTCGTCCGGATGCGGGCCAAGGCCGCCGAACTCCTGCCGGAGCTGGGTCTGTTGATCGCGGAGGCCCCGGTCGCACTGCCCGGCGGAACGCCCGGCATCGAGCGGGCGCTCGACGCGTACGCCGCCGCCGGGACCGTGCTGGACGGCGCCCGCGACGTGGCCGACCTCGCCGGAGTCGTCGCCCTGGTCGAGGAGGGCACCGCGCCCATCCGGGCGGCGATGAACGCGGCCCGGCCCCGCCGCAGGCGGCTGCTTTCGCGCCGCCCGGTCCCCGCCCAGCCGCACACGCCGCTGACCTGCTTCTTCAACCCGTTCCACGGCCTGGCCACCGCCGGGGAGGTGTCCTGGCGGATGCTGGGCCGCCGGGACCTGCTGACGGTCGCCGTCTGCGCGGAGTGCGCCGCCGCCCTCGCGGCCCGCCGCACCCCGCAGTCCCTCACCGTCCGGCACGAGGGCCGCCTCGTCCCGTACTACGAGGTCCCGTCGGATCAGAGCCTGTGGGCGGCCACCGGCTTCGGCTCTCTCACCGGCGTCCCGCTGGCCCCGCTGGTGAACCGGGGCGACTTTCGCCGAGCCGCCGAACGACGTTGAGCGGCACGGAAGTTGGCTCGACGGCATCCCTGTCACCCGCAAGTGGGTACGCTGCCCGCCATGTCCGACAGCCGCGACACGTCCCCGACCGCCCCGCCACTGCTCCCGGTGGGCGGCGCCGAGCTGCGCCGTGACCCCGCCCTGCACGAGGCCGTACGCCGCGTGGGGCAGCGGGTGGGCGTGGACTTCACGGACGACGAGAGGGTGCGGGAGGAACTGCGGCGGGGACGTGACGCCCTGGCCGACGGCTCGGCCACGACCGGCCCCGGCTGCCTCGCCTTCCTGCTCCTGATCGTGGCGGCGGGGCTGGCGGTCGCCGACCAGATCTCGCCCGCACTCACGGCCCACCGCCCGGCCCTCCTCGCCGGCGCGGGCGTCTGTGCCGTTCTGGCGGTCGCCGCCATGGGCTGGGCCGTGGCGCGGTGGCAGCGGGCCCGCCGGGACCCGTTCCTCGCCGCTTACCGCGAGGTTCTCTCCCTCGCTCAGGCGCACGGCCTGACCTTGACCCACGTACCGGACTGGCTGGTGGGGAAGGCCGGCGGTTCGAGCCAACCCTGGTACCCGCTGCCAGAGGTCGCGCCGCCCGGAGCCGCCACGGGCACGACCCCGCCACCGCCGCCGTCCGCGCCCCGCGACGCGGGCGTCCGGCCCCCGCACAAGCCGGCCGAGGTCACCGCCTGGGAGCGGACGGCCGGTCAGGGCGGCTGGCACGACGAGTTGGGAGGGCTGCTGGCGTTGGCCGGAGCGGGCGCGGCCGTCTGGGCCTACGTCGAGGACCAGCCGGTCGGCTACACCGGCCTGGTCCTGGGCCTGGCCTCGGCGATCGCCGTCTGGGTGCTGGGCCACCGGCAGGGCGTCCGTAAGGAACGCGGCCGGGAGGCGGCCCTGCGCCACCTGGCGGACCTCCGAGCGGCCCAGGCGGCCGGAGCGGCCGTACCCGAACTCTCTACGCAGCTCCGGAGGCTGCTGGAGGAGGACGGGCCCGACGGCTGACGGGCGGCGACCGCCGTCCGGGCAGGTTCAGCCGGAACCGCCCGTGGACGGTACGGGCAGGCTCTCGTACGGTGGGCGCCAGCCCCCTCCGCCCACGGCAGTGAGTTCCCCAGCGATGTCCACCACCGACGCGGTACGCCCCCACGACCGGCATCGCACGGCGCCGGAGCCGGCGCTCCGCCCTGCGGCCGAACCGGGGTCCGGGGTCGAGATCAGCATCTGGTCACGGCTGTTCTTCGACGGCAAGGCGCTCGTCCTGCGCTCGCGCGGGTTCTTCGGCGAGCGCCGCGAGAGGCGGTACCCGCTGTCGGGACCGCAGGGCATCAGGCGGGCGGTGCTGGTCTTCCCGGACGCCGAGACGGCCGCCCGTGAGCGTGGCGCCGGTGAGGTGTGGCTCCTGGACGCCTCGGGGCGCCCGGTGGCCCGGCTCCTGCCGTACCAGTGGATTCCGGCGGGCGCGCCCTGGCTGAACTTCGAGGAGGCGGTGCGGCGCAGTGGGATCGCCGCCCTGTTCAAGGCGTGCGGCATCCCGGTCGAACGGACCACCCAGGACCGGGCCGACGCGCCACGCGTGCCCTGGTGGCAGAAGCTGACCCTCCTCCTCAGCCCGGGGCCGGCCCTTCCCCTGTGGTACCAGGCACTGCGCATCGCGCTGGGCGGCGTGTGGTTCCTGGCGTTCACGGTGCTGTTCTTCTCCGAGGCGAGCCTGCCCCGGCTGATGCTGCTGGCGGCGGGGACCGCGTTCCTCGCCCCCGTGGCGCGGCTGACGGTGCGACGCGTCACCGCCCTGCGCAACCGTTCGGCCGCCCGTCTCGATCCGGCCCCGCTCGTGGAGATCTCCCCCTGTCCCGGGCCGCCCGAAGAGGACGGCACTGTGGCCACCAGGCGTTTCGTCTCCCGGGCCGTCCTGCGGGTCTTCCCCGGCGAGCTGTCGGTGGTCGACCCGTACGGTGCGGACGTACGCCGTGCCCTCTCCGGCCCTGCGGGAGCTGTCGCGGTGGTCAGGATGACGGGCCCCGACGGCGAACCGGTCGGGGTGGAACTGCGCTACGCCTCGGGGGTCCGGGCGCCGATCGGCGCGTGGGCCGGCTGGTTCGCGGGGCCGGGCGGAGAGGCGGCATGGGGCCGGTTCCGTCGTGCGGTGCCGCTGCCCTGCGAGGAGCGGAAGGTGAGCGCGGTGGCGCTCACCCCGAGTCTCACCAGGGGCCCCGGCGCCGCTTTTCCCGGGCCAAGGGCGAAGGAGGCACGGCAGGACGCGCTCTTCACCCGCAGCATCGGGACACTCCACTCCACGATGTTCATGATGTTCTCCTCGAGCTTCTCCTTCTGGTGGGCGCCGGTCGTCCGCATCGAGTCCCCGGCCGCCGCCCGGGGCTCCGCCCTGCTCGGCCTGGCCGGCCTCCTCCTCCAGTTCGCTCCCTGGTGCTGGCACCACCTGCGGAGCCGCTCGCACTTCGAACGCCCGGTCTCCGGGGAGGGCCGGTCCCTCCGGCCCCGCAGCCGCCCGCGCCCGGCACGCTCGTGCACCTCCCCCACCACCCGGAAGGCCCGTACGAGATGACCGAGGAACGCGCCCGCAGACGCGCCCGCCTGGCCTCCGGCGAACGCGGCGTCCTGGTCGAACCCGCCGCCGACGCCCTCACCCTGTACGCCGTCTTCACCGGTGTCCCCTTCGCCGTCGCTGCCTACTGCCTGACCGTGCAGCGCGCCGAACTCGGCGTCGTCGGCCTCACCTTCCTCCTCATCGGCTTCGCCGCCGGCGTTCCCCTCGCCCTGCGCGTCGGCGAACGCCGCCGCGCCGCCGCCCTGATCACCGAGATCCGCGCCGCCCACCCCCTCGGCCCCGACTGCCACCCGGTCCGGACGGGCCTCAACGAACCGGGCCGTAGCCCCGGCCACCTCTGGGACACCACCCCACCCCGCGACGCCGTGGTCTCCGTCCAGGACGACACCCTTCAACTCCGCGCCGAGAGCGGCGAATCACTCGACATCCCCTTCACCGACATCCTCGGCGTCCTCCTCCTCCCCGCCGGCCGAGGACGCGCCGCTGCCGACCTCCACCTCCACTCCGGCGAGGCGATAGAACTCCGGACGACCCGCATCCGCCCTCTGGGGGTGACCTTGTCGGAGGCGGGGGTGCGGGTGTTGTTCGAGGATGTCCACGTGTGAGGAGCGGAACAGCACCCTCCGACCCCCTGGCCGGATACCGCACCCGGCCGCCGAGCACCGTTCCTCCGCTGCCTAACGTTTCGTCCAGACGTGACACCAGGCAGCGGGATGAACGGAGTAGGCGGCGTGAGGACGGTCAATCCGCAGGATCTCGAACAGCTCGCCGAGCTGCTCGACGGGCGCGGCGGACTCCTGGCTTCCCTCGCGGCTGGGCGCTGCCTTCCAGGGGAGCAGGTTCTACCAGAGCCTGACCAGCGTCCCGTTGACCGACGGAGTGCGGGGCGACCTGATCGGAAACGGGGTCAACAGAGTCCGGTCCTCCTCCACGGTTCGTTCCCTCAGGGTCAACCGGGTGATCAACTTCTTGGTCGGGCATGACAAGCTCGCCGGTCGATACGGCGGCCTGCCCCATTCCGGACAGCAGGTGAAGCGGGCCGCCAACGCCAGTCTCACCAGGGTCGGCCAGGGCCTGTTCCAGGCCCGCGGCGGCATGGCCAACCCCGGTAAATCGCTGCGCTTCGCCGTGGCCGGAACGGTGAAAACGGCTGGCTTCCTGCGTACGACGAGCGTCGTCGGCAACGCACTCTCCACCGGCGTCAGCGTCGCCAACGTCGTTTCGCACGGCAATCCGGTCAACGCCTTCAAGGAGAAGGGGGCCGAGTACGTCGCCGACGTCGCGGAGGTGGGCTTCAACGCCTCCCTCACCGCCGCCACGGTCGCACCGAACCCCGACACCATCGGCCTTGTCGTCGGAACCGGCCTCATCTACGGCGGGGCGAAAGTCGTGGAGAACTGGGACGACGTCAAGAAGGGTGCGGGCAAGGCGGTGGACTGGGCGAAGGGCACCGGCGGCAAAGTCTTGGACGGGGCCAAGGATGTGGCAAAGAAGGCCGATCCGAGAAACTGGTTCTAACAGGTGGAATCGTACGAACCACTGGGCGTCCCCGGCGCTCCGGACAGGAGGCACACATGGCGTTCGGGCGAGGAAGAAGCGAGCGCGCGCGGAGCGAGGCACCGCCTCCGCCGCCGGCGCCCGCGCAGGTGGACTGGTACGACGTCCGTACCTTCGTCCTCGGCATGGTCTGGCGCCCCCACACCCCCGAGCAGCCCGGCAACAAGTTCGGCGACCGCGCCATCCGCGTCCCCATGGGAACGGAGGAGCATCCTGTCAACGTACCTTGCGCGTATGCCGGTTCGGACGAGCAGACCACCTCCCGCGTCCCCGGCGCCGCCTTCACCCTGTACGAGGACCCGGCCCAGGAACGCCTCCTCTGTTCGGTCATGGGGCCGGTCGAGGAGGGCCGCACCCTCAGCTACGAGGTACGCGACGCCGCCGGCAATCCCCTCGGCACCCTCCACCGCATCGCCGGCAACCGCTTCACCCGCCACACCTGGCGCATCGACCAGCCCGGCCGTCCGCCGGTCAACGGGGTGGGCGAACTGGCCAGCCGCAGTTCGGTCGGCTATCGCGCCGCTGTCGTGGCCATGCGCCTCCTCGACTCCCTGCCGGAGGCCGAGGGCGGAAAGAAGCCGAAGAAGTACCGCACCCTCGTCTGGCAGGCGGGCGAGGAGGAAGTCATGCTCTCCGAAGCCAGCAAGAAGATGACCATCACCGCCGTCTGGCTGGACCGCCGCCCCGCCTTCGCCTTCCCCCTCGTCGGCGACGCCCCGCCCCTGCCCTGCTGACCTCACCGGAACGGCGTAGACGCCCTATTCGGGCGAACCGGCCGTGACCGCCCCCCGGATGTCCGGCCGCCCCTACTACACACCTGTCGTCGCCCAGTACCGTGTTCGTACTGAGCTTCGTGGCGAGCGGCGGCGTACCGGCTCGCACGGATGAGGCAGCGAACGGGGGATACAGCGTGAGGACGGTCAATCCGCAGGATCTGGAGCAGCTGGCGAAGCTGCTGGACGGGCGTGGAGGGCTTTCGGACAAGCTGGACGAGGCATTCACCCGCGCCTCCAACCTGGGGGTCACCAGCAAGCTGACCACCCTGCGCCCGCTGCGCTCCTGGGTCTCCGACACCGCGCCCGATCTGCGCAAACGCGCCACCTTCGCCAGGTTGGAGGACGGTGATCCCGAAGCGGGGCTGCGCTGGGCGGGGTTCACCGACAAGGATCTGGCGAAGTACAAGGGCGAGGGGCTCACCCCTGACGCCCTGCTGCTCGCCAACTCGGTGGCCGCGAGCGACGACCCGAACGCGGAATCGTTCAAGCGCCAGGAGAACGAGTCCCTGAAGGACTGGGTGACCCGCCTCCAGGCCAACGCCCTCTCCAGGATTCCGGGGCTCGGCCCGCACGAGCAGACCATCGAGCGCATGATCAAGGCGGTGGGCGACTACGGCTCCATCGTCGCGGCCGGCACCGTCTTCACCGTGCAGGGTGCCTCCCTGACCAAGGTCCTGGTCGGCAACTCCCTGAAGCAGGGGGCCCTGCGTACGTGGAAGACGCGGCTGGGCGTCACCATGCGCTCCAGCAACCTCGGCTGGGTCCGGTCCGCCGGCAACTGGCTGATCAGGACCCGCCCCCCGATCCGCTCCCTCTCGGCGCCGGGAGCCTGGCTGCCGGGGCGGCTGGGCGCGCTGTTCCAGCAGAGTTCGCTGTACCAGAACCTCAGCCGCGTCCCGCTGACCAGCGGTGTGCGCGCGACGTGGCTGGGCACCGGCTACGACGCGCTGCGCCGCTCGTCCCTCGCGCGGAACCTGCGGGTGAACCCCGCCATCAACTTCCTGGTCGGCCACGACGGCCTCGCCGGCCGGTACGGCGGCCTGACCCACTCCGGGCAGGCGGTGACGCGCTCCGCGCAGGCCAGCCTCACCACCGTCGGCCGGAACCTCTTCACCGCCCGGGGCGGCATGGCCAACCCCGGCTCCTCGCTCCGGTTCGCGGCGGCCGGTACCGCGAAGGCGGCGGGGTTCCTGCGCGGCGCGGGCGTCGTCGGCGGCGTGGTCTCCACCGGCGTGAGCGCGGCCAACGTCATCTCGCAGGGCAACCCGGTCGACGCCTTCAAGCGCAACGGCGCCGGATACGTCGCCGACGTCGCCGAGGTCGGCTTCAACGCCTCCCTCACCGCCGCCATGGTCGCCCCCAACCCGATCACCATCGGCGCCGCCGTGGTCACGGGCGCCATCTACGGCGGCGCCAAGATCGTCGAGAACTGGGACGACATCAAGGCCGGCGCCGGCAAGGCCGCCGACTGGGCCAAGGACAAGGGCGGCAAACTCGTCGACGGGGCCAAGGACCTGGCCAAGAAGGCCGACCCGAGAAACTGGTTCTGACCCGTTCCGGTACGCACGGAGGACGACGCATGACACGTGGTGGCACGACCAACCCGAACCCGGAACCCCCGGTGGAGCAGGTCGGCTGGGCCGACGCCGACCGGTTCGTGGTGGGCTGGGTGGAGCGGCCGCGCGGCAGTAGGCGACCGCAGGCCGTCCTGGGCGCGCACGCCGTCCGCGTCCTCCGCGGCCCCCTCGCCCAGCGCGTCCACGCCCCCTGCGCCTACGTCGGCGAGCACGAGGACACCCGACGGGCCGCCCCCGGCGCCGCCTTCACCCTCTTCGAGGACCCCGGACTCCAGCACCTCCTGTGCACGGTCACGACCCCGGACTCCGACGGGCACGACCTGCTGTACGCGGTCCGGGACGCGTCGGGCGAACTGATCGGTACGGTACGCCGGGTGGCCGGCGGCCCGCTCAGCCCGCACACCTGGCGGATCGACCAGCCCGGCCGTCCCGAGGTCACTGGCACCGGCAAGCTCGGCAGCCTGAAGAGCCCCGGCAAGAAGCTGGGCGCCTCGGCCGGCATCGCCGTCGACCTGGTCACCCGCGCCCTCACCGCCCAGGACGGTGCCAGGAAGCAGAAGAAGCCCCGCACGCTGCACTGGTACGCGGGCGAGGAGAAGGTGATGGAGTCCGAGGGCAGCGACACGGTCTCCGTCCGCGCCGACTGGCTCGACCGCCGCCTCGCCTTCGCCTTCGCCCTGATCGGCGACGGCCCGAAGCCCGCGAAGGGGGCTGCGGGAAGCTGAGCGGCGGGGCCGTCCGTCCTCGGCCGGCCCCGTTCCGCCTTACCGGCTCGCGGCCCTCGGGGACAGCCTGCGAGGCGCGCCCCTCAGTCGAACTTCCGCGCCCGTCCCCACAGGAACATCAGCTCCATCGCCACGCACAGCCCTCCGCTGATCGCCCAGGCCGTGGTGGAGGCCGGCTTCACGTCGGCCGCCATGCGGGGGAACTGCCAGCCGGTCGGGTCGACCACGACGACGGCCGGGTCGCCGGCCTTGATGTCGTCGGTGCAGGCCGACAGGCCGCCGGTCTCGACCCGGCCGATCTCGCCGGTGTCGCGGTCCTCCCAGACCAGCTTGCAGGTGCGCGCCCGGTCGTACCTGGCGCTCATCTCACCGAAGCCGGCGACGACGGCCGGAGTGCGCACGCCGTGCCGGTCCAGGACCGTTTCCCCCATCGCCGGCCCCACGAAGAGCATGAAGGCGAAGCCGAGAACGGCGACGAAGGTGCCGGGGCCCGCCCCCGCGTAGGCCCAGGCGACGAGGAGGGCCGCCAGGGCCACGACGACGCCGAGCAGGAGCAGCAGCGTGCTCTCGCTCTGCGCCAGCCACCCCGACCCCAGCAGCACCGGCGGCAGGAGGAGCGCCACCATGAGCGTCGCCCGCCACGGCCTGCGCGGTTTCCCCGGCTTCTGCGGGGTGGCCTGGTAGGCGGCGTCGGGGCCCAGGAAGTCGGGCTGGGGGGAACTCATACGTCCTGCCTGCGGTGGTGGGGGGGGGAGGTGGCGAAGTACGGGTCAGGCGGCGGGCGTGCCCGGGGTGTCCACGTGCAGGTCCTCCTTGTCCGGGAGGAGGTCGGTGACCTTGTCCCAGATCTCGCCCACGTCCGAGGCGACGACGACCAGCGGCGAGTCCGGGCCCACGGCGCCGGGCAGGATCGGCTCGGCGGGCTGCTCGCGAATCCAGTAGCCGAGGGGGCCCGCGTCCCAGACGGCGAGGGCGCGGACCATGGCGGTGCGCTCGCCCTCGTGGTCGCCGTCCCAGACGGTGGTGATCCGCCAGTGGGAGTTGAGGGAGGCGACCAGTTCGACGAAGAGTTCCAGGGCGTCGCCGGTGAGGCTGCTGTCCGCCTCCCGCACGGCCGCGCGGGTGGCGGCGAGCAGGGCGGCCTCGTCCTCGCTCGGCTCGGCCAGCGCGGTGAAGGCGGCGTCGAGCGTGGCCATGGTCGTCTCCAGGCGGGAGACGGGCCGCTCGGGCGCGGCGACCCTGTCCTTGCGGAGGTTGACCTTGCGGGCCAGCTCCCACACCAGGAAGGTCGGCTCCACCGGGGTGTACTCGGACTCCTCCTCGCCGGGCCAGCCGTCGTGCGAGTAGACCGCTTCCTGGCCGACGACGACGCCGTGGTTGACCGGGCCGTGCTCGCCGGTGACCTCCACCTGGACCATCACCATGGGCTCGGCGAGGGCGCCCAGCAGCGGGGCGAGGACCTGCGAGAGTTCGCCCTCGGCGCCGACCAGGGCCGCCGCCTGGAGTTCGACCAGCGAGTCCCACAGCTCGTCGGGCGGGTTCTGGCCGTCGACCAGGTGGGCGAGGACTGCTATGTGGCGGTCTGCGAGGCGCAGGCGCGCCCGCGAGCTGTCGTACGAGGGCACTGGTCTCGGTTCCTCCCGTGAGTCCGCGGCGACGCGGTTCACTTCTTGTCGTCCTTCTTCAGGTCCTTGGCGTCGTTGGTGCACTGCTGGGCCTCGTCCCGCAGGGACTTCGCCACGTTGGTGCACGTGGTGTGCCAGGTCCTGAGCTTGCCCCGGACCGCGTCGGCGTTCGGCCCCGACCAGCTCTTCATCTGGGTGGTGGAGTGCCGCTTGGGCTGGTCGACCAGACTGTCTATGTGGTCGGCCAGCGAACGCAGCCGCTGCGCCCGCTGGGTCAGCTCCTCGATCTGCGGATCGGCCATTTCCGTCTCCCCCGTCGCTCGATCCCGTCCAGCATAGCGATCGGTGCACGGGCCGCCAGGGGCAGCCGGGGGCCGTGCGGGGGCCCTGGTGGAGGGGTCAGCGAAGCCCCCTCCGCATCTCCACCAACTCCCTTCCGGGGAACTGCTTCCCATGCGATAGCGTCCCCTGATACGAACGGATCGTCCGTTCATCGTTGTCTACACGGGGAGGATCGTCATGGATCGCGGTGCAGATCTCACTCGACTCCGGGAACTTTCCAAGACCTTCAACCGGAAGGCCACCGACCTCCAGGCGCTGATCAAGGCGCTTCAGTCGGCCACCTCCGACAGCACCGGCTACTGGAAGGGCCCCAAGGCGGACCGCTTCCGTGACGACTGGCAGGAAGTGAAGCCCACCTTCGAGAAGTGGGTGACGACCCTCAACGAGGCCGGCAAGTCCGCGCAGACCAGCGCCGACAACATCGAGCGCGCCACCTGATCCCAGGCAGGCAGCCGACGCGAAAGGGGAGCCGCCCCGGCCGGGGCGGCTCCCCTTTCGCGTGCCGCGGCGGGCGGGGCGGTCAGGAGACCATGACCGCCTGGACCGGCTGGAAGGTGCCGCCGGAGACCATCAGGCCGCTGCCGGCCGGGCCGCCGCCGCTGTTGGCGGGCAGCCGGATGCCGAACAGCTCGCCCTCCTGCGGGCTCTGCGGGGTGAGCAGAAGGCCGTTGCGGGACTTGCGGGCGTCGACCACGAAACCGCGGTACTGCCCGGCGAGGGTGTCCGAGGTGCCGGCGGCGATGAGGCCGACCCCGCCGTCCGCGCCCTTCTTGACGACGCCTTCGAGCGCCTCGTCGAGCGAGGTGTCGTAGACCAGTTCGGCGTCGTCGACGAGGACCACGTACGGGCGGCCCGCCGCCTTCTCCTCCAGCTCCTCGAGGTCGTCCTCGCGGGACTCGGAGTCGAGGATGCCGAGGACGCCGTCGCGGCCTTCGAGCGTACGCAGCGGGGAGCGGCGGGGCAGGACGAGGATGACCGGTGTGCCCCGGGCCAGCAGGGATTCGGCGGCCGAGCGGAGCGCGGTGGAGCGGCCCGACTTGGGCGGGCCCGCGATGACGTAGCCGGGGCCGTCCTCCTCCAGGTCGATGCCGAGCGGGGCGAGTTCGTCGCCGCCGACCGCGAGCAGCGCCCAGAGCGGCGAGGGCGGGGTGAAGTCGGGCTCCAGCGCCATCGCCTCGGCGGCGTCGATGCGGGCGGGCAGGGCGTCGACCCGCAGCGGGCGCCGGTCGGCGGGCAGCCGGCCGTACCGCTCGGTGGCCGCGTCGGCGAGTTCGCGCAGGGCACGGACCTGGGCCTGGCCTGCCGGGTCCTCGGTGAGGAGGGCGAGCTGGGTCTCGTCCACGCCGGTGTCGGTGACGCGCAGGGCGCGGCCGGGCGGCATGCTCTTGGGCACCTCGCGGGCCTGGAGTCCGGCGGTGGAGTAGTCGTTGGCGTCGGCGAAGCGCAGCACCAGGCGGTCGGCGAAGGAGGAGGCGACGTGGCCGCTGAGGCCGGTGCGGTCGGCGGTCATGACGACCTTGAGGCCGACGGCCGAGCCCTCGCGGAAGATGCGCTGGACCATCTCGATGAGCTGCCCGTAGTTGTAGCTCTCGAAGGTGGACATGAACCCCTCCCAGCTGTCGAGGAGAAGCACCATCCACGGCAGCCGGTCCTCGGGGGCGGCCCCGGCGCGTTGCTCGGCGGCGCTGGAGGCGCCCTCGGCGGCGAGGAGTTGCTGGCGGCGGGCGATCTCGACGAGGAGGCGGTTGATGAGCCGCCGGGCGCGGTCGGGCTCGTCGCGGCTGACGACGGCGCCGACGTGCGGCATCCGGATCAGCGGCAGCAGCGCGTTGGAGCCGCAGTCGATGCCGTAGACGTGCACGTCGTGCGGGGAGGTGGAGCGGGCCAGCGAGCCGGCGAGGGTGCGCAGCGCGGTGGAGCGGCCGGAGCGGGCGCCGCCGACGAGCATGGTGTGCTCGCCGTGGACCAGGTCGAGGACGAGCGGCCGGCGGCTCTGCTCGGAGGGCCGGTCGACGAGGCCGTACGGGACGGGCTGGACGTCGTCGTGGTCGGCGGGCGGCGGCGGGTAGGCGGCCATGGCGTCGAGGGAGATCTGCTCGGCGAGCGGCGGCAGCCAGGGGCTGCGCTGCTCGCTGAAGCCCATCAGTTCGGCCCCGCCGCGGACCGCGTCGACCAGCACGGCGAGGTCGGTGACCATCGTCCCGTCGTCCTCGGCCTCGGCCTTGCGGGGCAGCGGGCGGCTGTACGCCTGCCAGGGCACCGGGGTGTGGGTGGCCTTCGGGCCGGTTCCGCCGACGGCGGGGCGGCGGCCACCGATGCGGGCGGACTGGACGCCGACCAGGGACTGGGCGCCGGAGCGGACGTAGGCGCGGCCCGGGGTGGACTTGGCGATGGCGCCGGAGTCGGGGGCCTCGATGACGTCGAGGGACTCGGAGGCGTCGGTGACGCGCAGGGCGATCCGCAGGTTGGTGTTGGCGCGGATGTCGGCGCTGACCACACCGGCGGGGCGCTGGGTGGCGAGGATCAGGTGGACGCCGAGCGAGCGGCCCCGGCGGGCGATGTCGACGAGGCCGGCGATGAAGTCGGGGAGTTCGGCGACGAGGGAGGCGAACTCGTCGATGACCAGGACGAGCCGGGGCATCGGTTCGAGTTCGGGGCGGAGCTTGCGGGTGTCGTTGTAGTCCTCGATGTCCTTGGTGCCGGTGTTGAAGAGGATCTCCTCCCGGCGGTGGAGCTCGGCGGCGAGCGAGGCGAGGGCGCGTTCGGTGAGGTGCGCGTCGAGGTCGCTGACCATGCCGACGGTGTGCGGCAGCCGGGCGCAGTCCATGAAGGCGCTGCCGCCCTTGTAGTCGATGAGGACGTAGTTGAGGGCGTCCGGGCGGTTGGCGACGGCGAGCGAGGCGATGATCGTCTGGAGGAGTTCGGACTTGCCCGCGCCGGTGGTGCCGGCGACCAGGGCGTGCGGCCCGTCGCGGCGGATGTCGAGGACGAAGGTGCCGTCGGCGGCGATGCCGATGGGGGCGGCGGTGGTGGAGCCGCCGGCCCGCCAGATCCGTTCGATGTCGGCACCGGACGGGTCGGGCATCTCCAGGAGGTTGAGGAGGCGGGCGGCGGTGGGCAGGGCGCTGTCGGCGTCGTCGCGGCTGACGTCGCGGACGGGGGCGAGGGAGCGGGCGAGCAGTTCGCACCAGTCGGCGGTGACCTGGTCGCCGAGGACCTCCCCGGCTTCCTCCAGGCCGTGGCCGCGCAGCCGGAAGTGGTGCGGGCTCTCCGCGGTCCAGGCGGCGACGGCGCGGCACTCCTCGGGGAGCAGCCGCTCGTCCTCGTCGAGGCAGAGCGCGTAGATGCCGAAGCGGGGTCCCTCGGTGAGGAGTTGGGGGACGCCGGGCATGCGGCGCAGGATGCGGGCGCCGTCCAGGACGACGAGGACGTTGGTGTCCGGGTAGAGGTTGCCCAGCGCGTTGTGGTTGTCGCGGGCGGCCTTGCGGCGGTTCAGCTCGCCGAGGAGTTCGTTGACCCGGCGGGCGACCGTCTCGGAGTCGAAGGCGACCAGCGCCATGCAGTCCTGCCCCTGGGCGGGGGCGGTGTGCGGCAGCCAGTGCAGCCAGGACCAGTCGGCGCCGGACGGGGTGTGCGAGGTGAGGCAGACGACGGAGAGGTCGCGGGGGCTGTGCAGGGCGGCGGCCTGGACGGTGAGCCAGCGGGCCGTGGACAGGGCGCGGGCCCGGTCGCCCGCGACGCCGACGACACCGAGGTCCTGGAAGGGCAGGGCGACGGGGACGTCGAGCAGTTCGGGCTGGTCGGGCCGGTCCTCCTCGCCCCACATGCCGCCCCGGCCGAGGGCGAGTTCGACGTCGGAGTGGAGGGTGCCGGTGCCGACCCGCAGCAGCATCGCGTCCGGGTCGGTGAGGCGGCGCTCCCAGAGGCGGCGGCGGGGCCCGGTGGCGAAGAGCAGGATCTCGGCGGGGTCGGGCATCTCTGCGCGCCGCTCGCGCTGCTCCTGCTTGCAGGTGGTGGCGAGCAGGTCCTCGTGGGCGGCGAGGTCCTGGCGGTACTGCTTCATCGACGTGCGGTGCTTCTTCTTGCCGTCGCGGTTGTCGCTGATCCACTGGCCGGCCATCATCAGCGGGCTCATCAGGCAGAACAGCAGCATGAAGATCTGCTTGGTGATGAGCCACATGGTGATGCCGAAGAGCATCGGCATGAACGCCATGATGAACTGGAACTTGGCCCGTTCCGCCTTGGTGGGCGGCTGGGGGACGATCAGCCGGGAGCGGCGCCGCAGCGGGTTGAGGCGGGGCGGCCGGTTGTAGGCGAGGCCGCCCTCGCTCATCCGGGAGAGGTGGGCGTCGGGGGCGACGGCCCGGTCGAGGACGAGGAGGGTGTCGCCCACCCGGACGGTGTCCCCGAGCGGCCAGGGGGTCTCGCCGTCGGCCTCCTCGCTGTCGACCAGCACGGTGAGCCCGGTGTCGGGCGCGGGCACGAGGACCGCTTCGCCCTGGACGTCGATCCGGACGCGCAGCGCGGTGGCGGGGAGGGTCGGGTCGGGGACCTGCACGGTGCAGTGGGCGCCGGAGCCGATGTCGGCGGCGCCCGCGCCGAGCCGGACGACCCGCCCGGAGGCGGGCCCGCCGGCCACCCGTATCTCGTACCAGCCGACCGGCTCGCCCCGGCGCAGCAGCGGGCCGACGCTGTCGTCGGTGGAGACGCGCATGCCGTCGCTGAGGACGGCGGAGGCGGGGGCGGCCGGGTCGCAGAGCCGGCCGTCGGCCCAGAGAGAGAGGTGGTGTCCGCCGCCGGCGGCGGGGGCGCGCAGGGCGGTGACGACGCCGCCGGCCCCCTTCTGGAACGGTTCGGCGCCGGTCAGCGCCAGGGCGACGTCGGCGGCGGTGGCCGACTCCTCCGCGTCGACCATGACGTCGTGGGGCTGGGTGCCCTCCCCGACTACGGTCACCAACACACGCATGGCCGTGTTCCTCCCCGTCAGCCCATTGGTCCGTCGAGGCTAACGGAACGCTCCGGCGCCGTACCCGCCCGTACGCGGGCCCGTCCCCTTCGTCCCGCTCCGGGGTGCGCGGACGGTGGTTCAGGCCGGCGGCAGCAGCGTGACCGGGACCTCTCCGGCGCCGATCCGGGAGGCGAAGGCGCGGACGCCGCCGAGCTGTTCGAGGCCGAAGCGGAAGTCCAGGGTGGTGAAGTAACGCTCCAGCAGGGCGGCGTCGAACGCCTCCCAGCGGGCGGCCTGCTCGGCGACCTTGGCGACCTCCTCCAGGGAGAGGTCGCGGGAGGCGAGGAAGGCCTCGTGGACCTGGCGCACGGTCTGCTCCTGCTCGGCCAGGTACTCCTTGCGGGCGGCCCAGACGGCGAAGACGAAGGGCAGGCCCGTCCACTCCTTCCACATCTGGCCGAGGTCGTGGACCTGGAGGCCGAGGCGCGGGGCGTCGTGGAGGCTGGCGCGCAGGGCGGCGTCGCCGATGAGGACGGCGGCGTCGGCCTCCTGCATCATCGAGCCGAGGTCGGGCGGGCAGGTGTAGTAGTCCGGGGTGACGCCGTACCGCTCGGCGAGCAGCAGTTCGGCGAGGCGGACCGAGGTGCGGGAGGTCGAGCCGAGCGCGACCCGGCGGCCGTCGAGCTGCTCCAGCGGGAGCTGGGAAACGATCACGCAGGACATGACGGGCCCGTCGCAGCCGACCGCGATGTCGGGCAGGGCGACCAGGCCGTCGGCGTGCTTGAGGAACTCGACCAGGGTGATCGGGCCGATGTCGAGGTCGCCCCGGACGAGCTGCTCGGAGAGCTTCTCCGGGGTGTCCTTGGTCAGCTCCAGGTCGAGCAGGGTCCCGGTGCGGGCGAGTCCCCAGTAGAGGGGGACGCAGTTGAGGAACTGGATGTGGCCGACCCGGGGGCGGCTGGGCCCTGGGGCCGGCCCGGCGGGCGCGTCGCGGTGCGCTCGCGCGCTGGAGTCGGTCGGGAGGTCGTCGGATGCGTCAGCGCGAGAATTGTCCACCTCGTGAGGCTAGCCCCGGCTTGCGGCGCCCTCGCGCCGGGGCCCGCCGAACGGTGCCGGCGCGCGGCGCCACGAGTACGGCAGGTGTACCGTTGTCAACGCCTGACCTGCGACAATCAAACATCCGGGTGAAGTGATCTTTCCCTCTACCGGTGCCGAGCTTCTGCATGCTAGGCTCGCCGCAAGTTGCAGTTTGGTTTCCCTTGCAGTACAGAGCCTGCGGAGCATGTGACCGCAGGCTCTCGTCATTTTCAGACTTTTGCACTTGTTTTCACACTTGCAGGTTCTGGAGCAGGGCAACCCTTTGGCCCAAGGAGGGCTTATGGCTACCGGAACCGTGAAGTGGTTCAACGCCGAAAAGGGCTTTGGATTCATCGCCCAGGAAGGCGGAGGCCCCGACGTCTTCGTCCACTACTCCGCGATCAACGCCAACGGCTTCCGCTCCCTCGAGGAGAACCAGGCCGTGACCTTCGACGTCACGCAGGGCCCGAAGGGCCCGCAGGCGGAGAACGTCACCCCCGCCTGAGCATCCGCTCAGCTGGGAGTGGCCGACTGATCCGGTCCCGATAGCAGTACCCAAGGAGCCCCGCTCCTCCGCCTCGGCGGAGGGGACGGGGCTCCTGCCTTTCCCGGGCTGCCCGCCGGGGCTCACTTCCGGTACAGCGCCTCGATCTCCTCGGCGAAGTCCTTCTCGACGGCCGGCCGCTTGATCTTCAGCGAGGGGGTGAGGTGGCCGCCCTCCTCGGTGAAGTCGACCGGCAGCACGGTGAAGCGGCGGATCGACTCGGCCCGCGAGACGAGCTTGTTGGCGTCGTCCACCGCCTTCTGGAGCGCCTCCAGCAGCTCCGGGTCACCGACCAGCTCCTCGGTGGACAGCGCCTCCTTCTTCCGCATCTTCCGCCAGTGCGCGATCCCCTCGGGCTCCAGGGTGAGCAGGGCGGTGATGTACGGGCGGTCGTCGCCGACCACCATGCACTGGCCGACCAGCGGGTGGGCGCGCAGCCAGTCCTCCAGCGGGGCAGGGGCGACGTTCTTGCCGCCGGTGGTGATGAGGATGTCCTTCTTGCGGCCGGTGATGGTGAGGTAGCCGTCCTCGTCGAGGGCGCCGAGGTCGCCGGTGGGGAACCAGCCGTCGACCGGGCCGCGGGTGACCTCGCCGCTCTCGGCGTCCCAGTAGCCGGAGAAGACGTGGCCGCCCCCGAGCAGCACCTCCCCGTCGTCGGCGATCTTCACGCGGCCGCCGGGCAGGGGCCAGCCGACCGTGCCGAGCCGGGGTTTGAGCGGCGGGGTGACGACGGCGGCGGCGGTGGTCTCGGTGAGGCCGTACCCCTCGAAGATCTCGATGCCCGCACCGGCGTAGAAGGCGGCGAGGCGGCGGCCGAGGGGGGAGCCGCCGCAGATGGCGTACCGGACGCGGCCGCCGAGGGCGGCGCGGATACGGCGGTAGACCAGCGGGTCGTAGAGGGCGCGGGCGGTGCGCAGGCCGAGGCCGGGGCCGGGGCCCGTGCCGTGCTGCTGGGCCTCGGTGGCCTCGCCCCAGGCGCGGGCGATCCGTGCGGCGCGGTCGAAGGAGGAGGCGCGGCCCAGCTTCTCCGCGGTGGCGCGGCCGGTGTTGAAGACCTTCTCCAGGACGTAGGGGATGGCCAGGAGGAAGGTGGGGCGGAAGCCCGCGAGGTCGGCGAGGAGGTCGTCGGTCTTGATGCTGGGGGCGTGGCCGAGGCGGACGCGGGCACGGAGGCAGCCGATGGCGACCATCCGGCCGAAGACGTGGGAGAGGGGGAGGAAGAGGAGGGTGGAGGCGGGGTCCTTGGAGACCGACTTGAAGACGGGGTGGAGGAGCTCGATGGCGTTGTCGACCTCGGCGAAGAAGTTGCCGTGGGTCAGGACGCACCCCTTGGGGCGGCCGGTGGTGCCGGAGGTGTAGATGAGGGTGGCGGTGGTGTCGGGGGTGAGGGCGGTACGCCGGCGGGTGACCTCCTCGTCGTCGACCGCGCTCCCGGCCTCCTTGAGGCGGCCGAGGTCGCCCACCGGGTCCTTCTCGGAGGTGGCGAAGGACCAGAGGTGGGCGAGGTCGGGGAGCCGGTCGCGTTCGGGGCCGATCGCGGCGGCCTGTTCGGCGGTCTCGACCGCGAGGGCCTTGGCCCCGGAGTTCTGGAGTATCCAGCGGGTCTGGAAGGCCGAGGAGGTCGGGTAGACCGGGACGGTGACCAGGCCGGCGGCCCAGGCGGCGAAGTCCAGCAGCGTCCACTCGTAGGTGGTGCGGGCCATGATGGCGAGCCGGTCGCCGGGCTCCAGGCCGGTGGCGACCAGGCCCTTGGCGAGGGCGAGCACGTCGGCGGCGAAGTCGGCGGCGCTCAGGTCCCGCCACCGCCCCGCCGCGTCCTTGCGGGAGAGGACCGCCTCGCCGGGCGCCTCGCGCGCGTTGTCGAAGGGGATGTCGGCCAGCGAGCCGGCGGCCGGGGCCGGGGCGAAGGCCAGCACGGCGACCTCGCGGACCGCGCCGTCCACCCGGGTCAGCTCCGGTTCGACCAGGCGGGGCCGTCCGTCCTCCCCGGTGGTGCGGGCGAGCGGCGTGGCGGGCGGGGTGGTGGGCGCGGTCATGAGGGCGGCTCCTCGGCAGGTGGGCTCGGCGGGCGGGCGGCGTCCCGGTCCGGGGGACGGGGTGCCGGTACGGGCGTACGTACCGGGTGCGGTCCGGTGCGGACGGTCACCGGTGCGTACGAGGGTTGCTCGGACGTCGAGTCGGGTGGAGTCGGCGGTGTGTGCGGTCGGGGGACGTGTGGTGAGGGCGGGCCGGGTGGCCGTCAGGGACGTTCCAGGATCGCGGTGACGCCCTGGCCTCCGGCGGCGCAGATGGAGATCAGCCCCCGGCCGGGGCCGCCGCGTTCGGCGAGCAGCTTGGCGAGGGTGGCGACGATGCGGGCGCCGGTCGCGGCGAAGGGGTGGCCGGTGGCGAGCGAGGAGCCGGCGACGTTGAGCCGGTCGCGGTCGACGGTGCCGAGCCCCTGCTTCTCCCAGGAGGCGAGGGTGGCGAGGACCTGGGAGGCGAACGCCTCGTGGATCTCGACCAGGTCGAAGTCGGCGAGGGTGAGGCCGGCGCGTTCCAGCAGCCGGGGCACGGCGTGGGTGGGCGCCATCAGCAGGCCGTCGGCCTCGGGGACGCAGTCGGTGACGTCGCCGGAGACGAAGTCGACGGCGGCCGTCTCGTACCAGGTGAGGTGGGCGAGCGGGGTCAGGCCGCGGGCCGCGGCCCACTCCTCGCTGCCGAGCAGGACGGTGGCGGCGCCGTCGGTGAGCGGGGTCGAGTTGCCCGCGGTCATGGTGGCGCCGGGGTGGGCGGTGCCGAAGACGGGCTTGAGGGTGGCGAGTTTGGCGGTGGTGGAGCCGGGGCGGAGGTTCTGGTCGCGGGCGACGCCGCGGAAGGGGACGACCAGGTCGTCGAGGAAGCCGCGTTCGTAGGCGGCGGCGAGCCGCTGGTGGCTGGTGGCGGCCAGTTCGTCCTGGTCCTCGCGGCTGATGCCCCAGGCGCGGGCGGTGACGGCGGCGTGCTCGCCCATGGAGAGGTGGGTGCGCGGTTCGGCGTTGCGCGGGATGTCCGGGATCACGTGGCCGGGCCGGATCTTGGCGAGCGCCTTGGCGCGGGCGCCCGCGGACTTGGCGCGGCGCGCCTCCAGCAGGATGCGGCGGAGCCGGTCGTTGAGGCCGATCGGGGCGTCGCTCGCGGTGTCGGAGCCGCCCGCGATCGCCGAGTCGGTCTGGCCGAGGGCGATCTTGTTGGCGGCGGCGATGACCGCCTGGAGTCCGGTGCCGCACGCCTGCTGGATGTCGTAGGCGGGAGTACGCGGGTCGAGGGCGGAGCCGAGAACGGTCTCGCGGGCGAGGTTGAAGTCGCGGCTGTGCTTGAGCACGGCCCCGGCGACGAACTCGCCGACCCGCTCGCCGCCCAGGCCGTACCGCTCGACCAGGCCGTCCAGGGCGGCGGTCAGCATCTGCTGGTTGGAGGCGGCGGCGTACGGGCCGTCGGAGCGGGCAAACGGGATGCGGCTGCCGCCGATGACGGCGACGGGACGTGCGGTGCGGTGGGGCGGTTTCATCTCGACCAGCTCCTGACCCTTGAGTAACCTTACTCGGAAGTAAATTACCGACCAACCCGGGAGTTCGACAATGGCCGACCGCTATCTGCGTTTCACCCACTCCACCCCGGGCCGGTTCGCCACCCGCCGCCTCGGCCTGCCCCAGCCCGCCGAGCTGCGCCGCTGGTCGGCGGAACACCCCACCCTCGACGGGCCGTTGCTCCACCTCACCGCCGGGATCTCCGCCCACCGCGACGCGCTGGCGGCGGCCCTGGCGCGGACCGGGCTCGATGTACGCGACCAGGCCGAGCGCCCGGCCGCCGTGGTCCTCGACGCCACCGGCGTACGGGACACCGCCGGGCTCGGCGCGGTCCACGCGGCGCTCCACCCCGTCGTGCGGGGCGTCCGCGACAGCGGCCGGATCGTCGTCCTCGGCACCGCCCCCGACCCGGCCGACCACCACCAGGCCGCCGCCCAGCAGGCGTTGGAGGGGTTCGTCCGCTCCCTCGGCAAGGAGACCGGGCGCGGCAGGACCGTCCAGCTGGTCCGGATCACCGATGTCCCCGGCGCCGAGACCACCCTCCGCTTCCTCCTCTCCCCCAAGTCCGCCTACGTCAGCGGGCAGGTCATCACCACCGGGGCCCTCGGAGAGCAGGCCGCCGCGACCGGGGCCGCCGACGAGGACAAGCCGCTGGCCGGGCGGACCGCGCTGGTCACCGGGGCCGCCCGGGGCATCGGTGAGGCGGTCGCCGCGACCCTCGCCCGGGACGGGGCGCACGTCGTCGTCCTGGACGTGCCCGCCGCCCAGTCCGACCTGGTCGCCGTCGCCGAACGGCTCGGCGGGACCGCGCTGCCGCTCGACATCACCGCCGAGGACGCGGGCGAACGCATCGCCGCCGCCCTCCCCGACGGCCTCGACATCCTCGTCCACAACGCCGGTATCACCCGGGACCGGCGGCTCCAGAACATGCCCGCCGACCGCTGGGCCTCCGTCCTCGACGTCAACCTCGCCTCGGTCCTCACCACCACCGACGCCCTGCTCAAGGCCGGCACGATCCGCCCCGGCGGCCGCATCGTCGCCACCGCCTCCATAGCGGGTCTGGCCGGCAACTCCGGCCAGACCAACTACGCCGCCTCCAAGGCCGGAATCGTCGGCCTGGTCCGCTCGCTGGGGCCGCGCGCCCTCGCCGAGCACGGCGTCACCGTCAACGCGGTCGCCCCCGGCTTCATCGAGACCAAGATGACCGCCGCCGTCCCCCTCTTCATCCGCGAGGCGGGCCGCCGCATGAACTCCCTCGCGCAGGGCGGGCGCCCGGCCGACGTCGCCGAGACCACCGCCTGGTTCGCGCACCCCGGCTCGGGCGCCGTCAACGGCCAGGTCGTCCGGGTCTGCGGCCAGTCGCTGCTGGGGGCCTGACCATGACCGACACCCACCTCGCCACCCCGCCCGCGCTCCTCCCGCTGCTCGCCAAGGGCGGCGCCACCTCCCTCTTCAAGCGCGCCTCGGCCGGGGCCGCGCCGCCCGCCACCCGGCTCGTCCTCTCCCGCGCCGAGGTCGACCCGAAGGCCCTCCGCGCGTACGCCGAACTCTGCGGCTTCGCCGCCGACGGCGTCCCGGACGAGCAGTCGGTCCTGCCCGTCACCTATCCGCACCTGCTGGGCTTCCCGCTCCAGCTCCGCCTGATGACCTCGGCCGCCTTCCCGTTCCCGCTGATGGGCCTGGTCCACACCTCGATCACGATCACCCAGCACCGCGAACTGCGCGGCGACGACGGGCCCGAACTGATCGTGTACGTGGAGGAGTTCCGGCCCCACCGGCGCGGCACCGAGGCCGTCGTGGTGACCGAGGCGCGGCTGGCCGGGCGTACCGTCTGGTCCTCGCGCTCCACCTACCTGGCCCGGCACTCCGGCGCGAACGCCCCGGCGGACGCCGGACGGCCCGCCGAACCGCCCGCCCTCCCCGCCGAGTCCACCTGGAAGCTCCCCGCCTCCCTCGGCCGCCGCTACGCCGCCGTCGCCGGCGACCGGAACCCCATCCACCTCTCGGCGCTGACCGCCAAGCCCTTCGGCTTCCCGCGCGCCATCGCCCACGGCATGTGGACGGCGGCCCGCGCCTTCGCCGCGCACGCCGTCCGGGGCCCGGTCACGGCGAGCGCCACCTTCCACGCCCCCGTCCTGCTCCCCTCGACCGTGGTCTACGCCTCCGCGGGGCCCGACTTCACCGTGCGCGGACCCGACCGGCCGGACGGCACCCCCGGCAGGCTCCACGTGAGCGGGCGGGCGGTGCCGCTGCCGGCCGGGTAGGCAGCCCCGCTCAGCGCGGGGTCCAGCGCTCGCCCTCCATGAGGTTGCCGAGGCCGGCCCAGGCGAAGTTCATCAGCGTCGCGGCCGCCTCCTTGGCGGTGACCGAGCCGTCGGTGTTGGCCCACCCCGCCAGCGACTCGGCGGCGCCCACCAGGGCGTGGGCGAGGCCCACCACCTCCCGGTCGCCCAGCTCCGGGTCGTCGTGGGCCTCGCGGGCGGCGGCCGCGATCAGCTCCGTCACGAAGGCCACCAGGTCCGCCCGCATCGTGGCGACCTCGCGGACGAAGGGCTCGCCGCTGGTGCGGGCCTGGTTGTGCAGCACCGCCCAGCCGTCCGGGTGCTCGGCGGTGTGCGTGAAGAAGGCACCGAGCCCTTCCCAGAGCTGGCGGTCCGGAGGCGTCGCCGGGTCCACGCCCTGGCGCACCGCGCGCACCAGGGCGGCAGCCTCGCGGCGGATGCAGGCGGTGAAGAGGTCTTCCTTGGAGTTCAGGTAGAGGTACACCAAGGGCTTGGACACGCCGGCCAGTTCGGCGATGCCGTCCATGGAGGCGGCCCGGTAGCCGTGGCGCGCGAACGTGGCCACGGCGGCGTCCAGCATCTGCCGCTCCCGCACCTCGCGGGGCATCCGCTTGCTCCGCCCCGTCCCCCGACCGGACTTCGTCTCGGCCACGCGGCCCGCCTCCCTGAGTCAAAAAGTCCCGTCCAAGAGTACGGGGGTGTGCCGTTGCCTGGGGGACGCCCGGGGGCGGGCGGACTCTCTGCCTGGCTTGCCCGGGACCCCGGCACGGGGGTGGCCTCAGGCGCCGGCCGGGCTGGGGCTGGGGCGGGGTGGTGGGGGTGGCACTCCGGTGCCGGTCACTGACTGGCCTCATAGGACTCGACCCTGTCCGCGCCGGTCGAGCCGTCCGGCCCGGCGCCGTCACCGGGCATGGTGGTGGTCGGCATGAGGCCGCTGGTACGGGGGCCGTGCCCGCCGAGTCCGACGGTACGGCCGTCCCCGCCCACGACCAGGGCGATCTGGGCCTCCGGGTCGATCGTCGGCATGGTCTGCGGGACGGGGACGGCGGCCACGTAGGGCCGCATACGGCTGGTGCCCCGGGGGGCGGTGGTCCTGGACATGTAGGGGTCTCTCGCTCGGGTGACGTCGGTGCGGTGAATGCGGCTACGGGCAGGGGTGATCCCTACTCCGCCATGCCGGGCCCCAGTTCGTGCAGCCGCCCGCAAGCCAGCATCGGGCAGCGGACGTAGCGGGGCCGGGGGTCGACGGGGGCGGGCTGTCGCGCTGCCGGGTCGGCCTCGGCGGGCTCGGCGGTCTCGGCGGTCTCGGCCTCGTCGCCGGGCGGTTGCACACAGCGCTTGCAGCGGCACGGCGGGAAGCGCATGGGGTTGAACTCGGGCGGGGCCTGCATGGGATCGGTCCAGTTCACGACCGCCCCTGGTGGTCCGCGAGGTGATGACGGCGGAGCAGGACCCGGCAGTCGGTGGCCCTGCTCCAGTCGTCCTCGGCGCGGGCGGCGGCTTCGCCGCGTACCAGGGCTCGGCAGGTGGGGCACGGCACGGTACCGGCCTCGGGATCGCTTCGTTTACTCATCGGGGGACCCCAGCTCGGGCACATGGCCGCAAGACCGCAACCGACCGCACGACGCATCGGGTCAGGGCACGCGCTGCGCCAGATGCGTAAAGAGGCCGGCCTCACGCTGGCGCAAGCGGTGGACGGGCTGCCCTTCGACGAATCCACGCTCCAGCGGGTGGAGACGGGCTGGAAGTCGTTCCGGCAGGGGTCCCACCTGCGCGCACTGCTGGAGCGGTACGGCATCGAGGACGAGGAGGAGATCGACCGCCTCGTCACCCTCCAGCGGGAGGGAGCGAGCCGGGAGTGGTGGACGGGCGTCAGCACGTCGCTTCTCTCCGGAATGCCGCGCTTCCTCGGCGTGGAGTCGGCGGCTCGGGAGATCCGGATATTCCATCCGACCGCCGTGCCCGGGTTGCTTCAGACGGAGGCGTACGCGCGGACACTGCACCAGCTACACAAGCCCATTGACGAGATCACCACCGAGTTCATGGAGGAAAGCGTTCGCCTGCGGATGAGGCGGCAGGAGGCGCTGACTCGTGACGAGGAACCGTTGAAGCTATGGGCTGTGCTCTACGAACCGGCCTTGCGCTACCCGATCGGCGCGCCGCACGTCATGCGGGAGCAGTACACGCATCTGGCCGAGCTGGCGACACGTGACAACATCACTCTTCAGGTGCTTCCTCAGACCGAAGGCGCCTACGTGGCGTTCCACGACGTGAACGTCATGAGCCTCGGCGACGGGCTGCCCACCACCGTGCAGACCGACACCGCTTGGGCCACCGTCGCGGTGAGCGACAAGCCGAAGGAAGTGCACCGCTTCTCCCGCCAGTTCGATGCCATGGTGGCTGGCGCCCTTCCCCCCATGGACACCCCGAAGATCTTGCACCAACTAGTTAGAGAGACTGAAGGATGAACTTTCCCCTCGTCGTCGCAGACGTCACCTGGCACAAGTCCTCCTACAGCAACGCGGGCGGCAACTGCGTAGAGGTAGGCCGAGGCGCCCCCGGCGTCGTTCCCTTCCGGGACAGCAAGGTCGAAGGCGGGCCCGTGGTCGCCGTGGGCACGGCGACCTGGTCCGCCTTCGTCGCCGGTCTGCGCGCTCAGGCACCCGCAAGCGCCTGAGCCGGAACGCCTACGGAAGCCCCGCCCCGCCTCTTCGGCAGAGGCGGGGCGGGGCTTCCGTACGTATTCCTCGACCGTGCGAGTCTGACCCCCGCACGGCGGGACGGCGAGTGAGGGAGTGCGGACGTGGCCCAGGAGCGGGTGGGGCTGGTCGAGCGGATGGAGGTGCACCAGGTCGCGGTGTACGTGGGGGCCATGGTGACCGGGGCGCTGGTGGGGTGGGCCGCGCCCGGGATCGCGCCGGGGCTGGAGCACGCCGTGAACCCCGTACTCGGGGCCCTGCTCTTCGTCACCTTTCTCCAGGTCCCGGCGGCCGAGCTGTTCCGGTCGCTGCGGGACGGGCGGTTTCTGGCGGCCGTGCTGGTGGTGAACTTCCTCGTGGTCCCGCTGGTGGTGGCGGCGGTGTTCGTGCTGCTCCCGGCCGACCAGGCGGTGCGGATCGGCGTCCTGCTGGTGCTGCTCTGCCCCTGCGTCGACTACGTCATCGTCTTCTCCGGCCTGGCCGGGGGCTCCAGCCGCCGTCTGCTGGCGGCGACTCCCCTGCTGCTGGTCGCGCAGATGGTGCTGCTGCCCGGGTTCCTGTACCTGTTCATGGGGGCGGAGCTGGCCGAGGTCGTCGACGTGGGGCCGTTCGTCGAGGCGTTCCTCGTGCTGATCGTGATTCCGCTGGCGCTGGCGTGGACGGTCCAGGGCTGGGCTGCCCGCAGGCCCGCCGGGCGGCGCGCGGCCGACGCGGCGGGCACCGCCATGGTCCCGCTGATGGCGGCGACCCTGCTCGCGGTGGTCGCCTCCCAGGTGCCCAGGATCGGCGACAGCCTCGGCGACGTGGCCGCCGTCGTCCCGTTCTACGCCGCCTTCCTGGTGATCATGGCCTTGGCGGGCCGGGCCGTGGCCCGTCTCTTCCGCCTCCCCTCCCCGGCCGGACGCGCCGTCGTCTTCAGCGGCGCCACCCGCAACTCCCTGGTCGTCCTCCCCCTGGCACTGGCCTTGCCGGACCGGTTCGCGGCCGCCGGGGCGGTGGTGGTGACGCAGACGCTGGTGGAGGTCGTCGGCATGGTGGTGTACGTGCGGGTCGTACCCCGGCTGGTCCCGGCGCGGCGGAGCCCGCGAACCGCCTGAGGTGCCGTCGCGGACCGACCGGCCGCCCGAGGACGGACAATGAACACATGGGAGAAGCAAAGGAGTTGGGCGCGTTCCTCCGCTCGCGACGGGCGCGGGTCCGCCCCGAGGAGGCCGGCTTCGCCTCCGGCGCGGGCAAGCGACGCGTCCCGGGTCTCCGCCGCGAGGAACTGGCCCACCTGGCGGGCGTGAGCGTCGACTACTACGTACGGCTCGAACAGGGCCGGAACCACAGCGCCTCCGACGCGGTGCTCGGCGCCGTCGCCGAGGCCCTGCGGCTCGACGCGGACGAGCGCGCCCACCTGTTCCGGCTGGCGCGTCCCGGAAGACCCGGCTCCCGCGACGGGCCGCCCGCCCAGACCGCCGAACCACCCCGTGCCGGCATGCGCCACCTGCTTGACTGGATCAGTGCCCCGGCGCTGGCCCTCGGGCGGCGCATGGACGTCCTCGCGTGGAACCGGCCCGCGACCCGGCTCATCACCGACTTCAGCCGGCTGGCACCACGCGAGCGCAACCTCTCCCGGCTCCATCTCCTCGACCCCGTGATCGGCGCCCGCTACCCGGACCGCGACATGGTCGCCCGCGAGACAGTCGGGCACCTGCGCATCGCCGCGGGCGCCCACCCCGACGATCCGCTGCTGGCCGAGCTGGTGGAGGAACTGCGCCGCGAGAGCGTGGAGTTCGAAACCCACTGGCAGCGCCACACGGTGCGCACCAAGGCGTACGGCATCAAGCTCATCGACCATCCGGAGGCCGGGCGTCTGGCCCTCTCCTACGAGTTGACGCGCTTCCCGCAGGACCCCGAGGTGAGCCTGCTGGTGTACACGGCCGCGCCAGGATCACGGGAGGAGGCCGCGCTGCGCCTTCTGGGCAAGGAGTGAGCCGTGCCGCGGTACGGCGTGGGGGGGTGCGGCGGTACCCAGGTCGGGCCGGCCCACGGCAGGACCGGGCAGCCGGACGGACGGGCCGCACCGCACACGATGGAGCGGCAGCCCCACCCCTGCCAGGGAAGGAAACCCCATGCGTCTGCTCGCCTCCACCGTCGCCGTACTGGCCGCCGGTGCGCTCACCCTCGCCCCGCAGTCTCCGCCAGCCCCTCCCGAGCGCTACGTGGTGCCGGGTGACCGGGCGTTCCCCACGGGGGTGGCCCACGACCCGAGCAGCGGACACTTCTATGTCGGCAGCGCCGAGGACGGCACGATCCAGCGGGGCCACGTGGACGAACCCCGTACCGAGGTGTGGTCCCCCGACGGAACGGACGGCAGGTCGTTCACCTCGGCACTGGCGCTGGACGGCGCGGGCCATCTGTACGTCAACGGCGGCCCGACCAGCACCCTGCGCGTCTACGATCCCGACGACGCCACCCTGCTGGCCACCCTGAAGGGGAAGCCGGGCGGCTTCGTCAACGACGTGGCGCCGGTCTCGGGCAAGGTCGCCTACGTGACCGACTCCTTCAAACCCGTCATCTACCGCGTCGCCCGCTCCGGGGACCGGTGGACGATGCGCCCCTGGCTCGACGTGCGGGCCGCCGGGATCGACTGGGTCGACGGCGAGCACAATCTCAACGGCATCATCTCGGTCGGCCGCCACCTGCTCGCGGTGCAGAGCAACACAGGGCAGCTCTGGCGCATCGACCCGGCCAGCCGCGAGGTGGTCGAGGTCGACCTGGGCGACGAACTCCTGCGCAACGGCGACGGGCTGGCCTGGCGCGACGGCCGCCTCTACGTCGCCCAGGGCAACCTCTTCGACGCGCCCGGCGCCGAGGCGCGGGTCGCCGTCGTGGCACTCGACGCCGATCTCGCGAGCGGACGCGTGGTCGACGGACTCACCCCGCCGGAAGGGCTCCAGCACCCCAGTGCCATCGCCCTGACCGGCGGCGAGGAGCCGCGCCTCCTCGTCGTCAACAGCCAGTTCGACCGGTGGTCGGCGGGGCTGCCCCCGCGGACCCTGCCGTTCACCATCGCGTCGCTGCGGCTGCCGGAAGAGGGTGCCGACGACTGAGGCGGGCGGGCTTCTCACTGCTTCACGTCGCCAGGTCACGTCTCCGCAGCCGTGCCGGCCCGGTCCCGAGCACCCCCTCCGCGACCGCCACCAGCACGCCCACCGGCCCCCAGTCCGGATCGGCGCCCGGGAGCTTCGGTACGTGGGTGAAGGAGGAGAGGTCCATGACCACGGCGGGCAGGTCGAGGACGGGGCCGGCCCAGCCGATCAGCAGGCAGAGCGTGGCGATCGCCCAGCAGGCCGGGGCGGCCCGGGGGAGGAAGGCGTAGAGGGTGAAGGCGACGGCGGCCAGGGTCCAGACGGCGGGGAGTCGGGCCAGGCAGGCGAGGAGGAGGGTGGGGAGGTCGCGGCCAGGGTGAGGGTGACGGCGGGGAGAGCCAGGTCAGCGGCGAGGAGCCGTCGTCGCGGGCGGCGTCGCCCGCCGCGCGCAGGACGAAGGCGGCGCCGACCAGTGGTACGAGGCGCGGACCAGCCGGGACGCCCGCCTGGTCCGCCGGCCGGGCACCCTGCGGGACGGGATCGCCACGGTCGGACCCGAGTCCACGCCGGGCCGCCGGATGACCGAGACGCTGGAGTTCTCCGACTTCATGCGGAACGCGAGGGAGAGCCTGCTCAGCCGCTGGCGCGCCCACCGCGAAGAGGTCTTCGGACCGGCCGGGCCCGGAGCGGCCGACCACGGCTGACGCGCCTCCTCCCCCGCGCCTGCGGCCGCCCCGGAGAACGCGGAACGCCCCGCTCTCCCGGAGGAGGGCGGGGCGTCGCGGACCGTACGCAGCCGGGATCAGGCGGCGGCGGGCGCTTCCTTGGCGTCCAGTTCGAAGCTGGTCGCGTTGTCGTACGCCGTGCGGTCGAGGATGTTCTCGCGCGCCGAGACGAGGACCGGGACGAGGGCCTGGCCGGCCACGTTGGTGGCGGTGCGGATCATGTCCAGGATCGGGTCGATGGCGAGCAGCAGGCCGACGCCCTCCATGGGCAGGCCCAGGGTGGAGAGGGTCAGGGTCAGCATGACCGTGGCGCCGGTGAGCCCCGCGGTGGCGGCGGAGCCGACGACCGAGACGAAGGCGATCAGCAGGTAGTCGGTGAGGCCGAGCTGGATGTCGAAGATCTGCGCGACGAAGATCGCGGCGATCGCCGGGTAGATCGCGGCGCAGCCGTCCATCTTGGTGGTGGCGCCGAAGGGCACCGCGAAGGAGGTGTACTCCTTCGGCACGCCGAGCCGCTCGGTGACCTTCTGGGTGACCGGCATGGTGCCGACCGAGGAGCGGGAGACGAAGGCCAGCTGGATCGCGGGCCAGGCGCCCTTGAAGAACTGGACCGGGTTGAGCTTGGCGACGGTCGACAGCAGCAGCGGGTAGACGCCGAAGAGGACGATGGCGCAACCGATGTAGATGTCGGCGGTGAAGGTCGCGTACTTGCCGATCAGGTCCCAGCCGTAGGTGGCGATGGCGCTGCCGATGAGGCCGATGGTGCCGATCGGGGCGAGGCGGATGACCCACCACAGGGCCTTCTGGAGCAGGCTCAGCACCGACTCGCTGAGGGTGAGGATCGGCTGCGCCTTCTCCCCGAGCTGGAGCGCGGCGATACCGGCGACGGCGGCCATGAAGACGATCTGGAGCACGTTCAGCTCGGTGAACGGCGTGATCACGTCGGTCGGGATGATCCCGGTGAGGAAGTCGATCCAGGAGCCGGTGCTGTCCGGCTTGGCGCCGTCCTTCGGGGTGAGGCCGGTGCCCGCGCCCGGGTTGGTGACCAGGCCGATGACGAGGCCGATGGCGACCGCGATCAGCGAGGTGATCATGAACCAGAGCAGCGTGCGGGAGGCGAGCCGGGCGGCGTTGTTCACCTTCCGCAGGTTGGTGATGGAGACCAGGATCGCGAAGAAGACGAGGGGGGCCACGGCCAGCTTCAGCAGGCCGATGAAGACACCGCCGACCTGCTCCAGCGTGGTGACCAGCCAGTCGATCTGCTGGCTGCGGGCGAGCCAGCCGAGGAGCACACCGAGGACGAGGCCGCCGAGTATCTGCGCCCAGAAGGGGATCTTCGGTATGCGGGAGCCGGTACGGGGCTGCCCGGCCCCTCTGGCCTGGGCGTCCTCGGGGCTGGGCTCGGAGGCAGGGTTCTGCGCGGACACGGACACACTCCGGTGGATGCGGTGGGGGTGGGGGACGAAGGGCGGTGCCCGGGGCACGCGCTCCCGCGCGGTGCGAAGCGCGCGGGAGCGGACGTACGGGATGACCGTGCGGCCGGGCGTCTGGGCGGTGCCGGTGCCTGAGCGCCCCGAAGGGCCGGGCCCGGGCGGCGGGGTTGAGCGGCGTGACGCGGTCGTGCGTCGGCCCCCGCCGGGCGGGTCTCAGGCGGTGCGACAGACCGCCGGACGGCGACACGCCGCCGAGACGCGGCGGCAGAGGTCGACGTGCAGACGCGCCACGAGCGGGGTGCTCCTGGCCTGGCGGTGCGCGGCTGCGGTCATCATGGCGGATACGTTAACACCGGTACTTTGGGAACATCAAAGGACTTCTTTGGGGAGTGGGGAACGCCTCACACGCCTCCTCCCCGCTCCGCGCGCTCCCCGGGCACGCGAAAGCCCCGGCGGCGGCCCGAGGGGGCCGGCCTGCCGGGGCCGGGAAGAGCGAGGTCAGCCGGACTTGCCCGCGGTGGCGGCCGCGTCGACGGCGGCGTCCTCCTGGCTGCGGTTGGCGTCGAGCCTGGCCTTGGTGCGGTCGACCTTGGCCACCACGTTCACCGAGGCCTGGTCGCGGTCCTTGCGGAGGGCGACGAAGCTGATGGGCGCCGAGATCACCATGGCCAGCAGGAGCATCCACAGGACGTTGGAGCCGCCCACGCCCTTGGGCACGATTCCGAACTGGACCAGCAGTCCGACGACCACGAAGCAGGCGGCGAAGATCCCGAAGCGCTTCAGGGTGTAGCGGAGCATGAGGAATCCACTCTTCCGGTCAACAGGGCCCCACAGGGGCGGGCGCATCCAGTGAAACACGGGCCCCCGAAGCCGCCGCCTCCAGGGGGCCGGTGTCCGGCATTCCAGGCATCCACCACCCGGCGCGGCAGCGGCTCAGAGCGGCAGCAGCATGGTGATGTCGTCCCGGTCGTCGCCCGGACCCACCCGGATCATGCCCGGGACACGGCCGACCTCCTTGTAGCCGCAGGAGGCGTAGAAGCGGTCGACGCCGGTCCCGCCGCGGCAGGTCAGCCGTATCGCCTCGATGCCGTCGAAGGAGCGCCCGGCCCGCTCGACGGCGTCCATCAGCTCCCGGCCGCACCCCTGGCCCTGGAGGCGGGGGTGGACCATGACCGTGTACGCCCAGACCCAGTGGCGCTGGAGCCGGTGGGTGTTGCGGCCGAGGAAGGCGGTGGCGGCGACCCGGCCGTCCGCGTCGCGGCCGGCGACCAGGTGCATCTGGCGGGCCTCCAGGGCGACGAGGTGTTTGAGGTAGTCGGGCCGGACGTCCTCGGCGGTGACGGGCGGGACGAAGCCGACGGCGCCACCGGCGTTGGAGACGTCGGTCCACAGGCCGATGATCTGGTCGCGCAGCTCCGGGGTCTGCGGCGGGTCCACCGTGAACGTAAGGGTCATGGGGCGATGCTAATCCTTACCGAGAAACGGGAGAGGCCCCGTCCGCAGTGCGGACGGGGCCTCTCGGGGGAAGCGGGAGCCGGAGGGGCGGACTCAGACCCGCATCGGCTGCGGCTCGTCGCGGCGGCCCGCGTCGGGGCCGTCGTACTCGCGGATGATCTCGTACCGGGTGTTCCGCTCGACGGGCCGGAAGCCGGCGTCGCGGATCAGGTCCAGGAGGTCGTCGCGGGTCAGCTTGTTCGGCGTGCCGTAGTTGTCCGCGTCGTGGGTGATCTTGTACTCGACCACCGAGCCGTCCATGTCGTCGGCGCCGTGCTGAAGGGCGAGCTGGGCGGTCTGCACGCCGTGCATCACCCAGAAGACCTTCACGTGCGGGACGTTGTCGAAGAGCAGCCGGGAGACCGCGAAGGTCTTCAGCGCCTCGGCGCCGGTGGCCATGGTGGTGCGGGCCTGGAGCTTGTTGCGGACCTTGCCGTCCTTCATGTCCACGAAGTCGTGCTGGTAGCGCAGCGGGATGAAAACCTGGAAGCCGCCGGTCTCGTCCTGGAGCTCGCGCAGCCGCAGCACGTGGTCGACGCGGTGGCGGGGCTCCTCGATGTGGCCGTAGAGCATCGTCGCCGGGGTCTTCAGCCCCTTCTCGTGGGCGAGGCGGTGGATGCGCGACCAGTCCTCCCAGTGGGTGGCGTGGTCGACGATGTGCTGGCGGACCTCCCAGTCGAAGATCTCCGCGCCGCCGCCGGTCAGCGACTCCAGGCCGGCCTCGATCAGCTCGTCGAGGATCTCGGAGGCGGGCATGCCCGAGATGGTCTCGAAGTGGTGGATCTCGGTGGCGGTGAACGCCTTCAGGGAGACCTGCGGCAGCGCCTCCTTGAGGGCGGAGAGCGAGCGCGGGTAGTACCGCCACGGCAGCGAGGGGTGCAGGCCGTTGACGATGTGCAGCTCGGTGAGGTTCTCGCCCTCCATCGCCTTGGCGAGCTTCACCGCCTCCTCGATCCGCATCGTGTACGCGTCCTTCTCGCCCGGCTTGCGCTGGAACGAGCAGTAGGCGCACGAGGCGGTGCACACGTTGGTCATGTTGAGGTGGCGGTTGACGTTGAAGTGGACGACGTCGCCGTTCTTGCGCGTCCGCACCTCGTGGGCGAGGCCGCCGAGCCACGCCAGGTCGTCGCAGCCGTAGAGGGCGATGCCGTCCTCGCGGGTCAGCCGCTCACCGGCCCGGACCTTCTCCTCCAGCTCACGCTTGAGCCCCGCGTCCATCCGGCTGCCTTCCTCTCGCCTGCGTCGCGACCCCTCCCGTCGACGGAGGAGCCGGGTCGAGCCTACGCCCAGGGCCCGGGCGGGCCGAAGCCGCCCGGGCCCTGGGACGCGTCGGCTCACTCCTCCTCGGGCAGCTCCCCCACCCGGTTCTCCCACTTGGTGGAGAGGACGACGGTGGTGCGGGTGCGGGAGACGCCCCGGGTGCCGGAGAGGCGGCGGATGGTGCGCTCGAGGCCGTCGACGTTGCCGACGCGGACCTTGAGCATGTACGAGTCGTCACCCGCGATGAACCAGCAGTCCTCGATCTCGTGCAGGTCGCGCAGGCGCTGGGCCACGTCCTCGTGGTCGGCGGCGTCCGAGAGGGAGATGCCGATCAGCGCGGTGACCCCGAGGCCGAGCGCCTCCGAGGCGACGGTGGCGCGGTAGCCGGTGATGACCCCGGCGGCCTCCAGCCGGTTGATGCGGTCCGTGACGCTCGGCCCGGAGAGCCCGACGAGCCGGCCCAGCTCGGCGTAGGAGGCCCGGCCGTTCTCCCGGAGCGCCTGAATGAGCTGCCTGTCCACCGCGTCCATACCAGAAGCCTTCCATTGTTTAGCGTTCTCGCGGAACTATGTATAGAATCAAAGGCGAGCAGGGTCAAGGTCCTGAGAATCTTTCCCGATCGGAGCGATTCACCAACGACTGCCACCCGACCGCTCAGCCAGGGGAACGATCAAAGACGATCATCAGGAGTGACCACACCGTGTACACGATCGAGATGGCCTACGCGCACATGCGCTCCCTCCAGGAGCTGGCCAACCGTTCGCGTTCCGAGCAGCCCGCAGCCGCCCACAAGGTCGACCGGACCCGGGGCCCGCGGCGCACCACGAAGAAGCGCTGACCGAGCGCGACCCAAGCGCTGACCAGGAAGACCTGGCGGAACAGCGCTGACCAGGACGGGCCGCACCCCGTCCACGCACCGTCCCGGCGCGGCACCCGACAGGGTCCGCGCCGGTCGTCGTAGGGAGGCCGGTCTCACGCCGGACGCCCCCCGCCCAGCTCCCCGCGCCAGCGGCGGTACAGCCCGTGCTCGACCCCGGCCGCGTCCAGCACCCGCCCGGCGACGAAGTCGACCAGGTCCTGGATGTGGGTGGCGCCCGCGTAGAAGGCCGGGGAGGCGGGCAGCACGATCGCGCCGGCCTCGTCCAGCGCCACCAGCTGCTGGAGGGTGGCCCGGTTCAGCGGGGTCTCCCGCACCGTCACCACCAGCGGCCTGCGCTCCTTGAGGGTGACGCTCGCGGCGCGCTGGAGCAGGTCCTTGGAGAGCCCCAGCGCGATCCCGGCCACGCTCGCCGTCGAGGCGGGCACCACCAGCATCCCGCGCGCCGGGTACGAGCCGGAGGACGGCCCGGCCGCCAGGTCCCCGGCGGGCCAGTACCGCACCCGCTCCCCCGCCAGCGCGTCGGCCACCTCGAAGGTGTGCGGCTTGCCGTCGGCGCCCCGGGCGAGCCAGGCCGCCAGGTCCTCGCGCCAGTGGGCGTCGCGGAAGGAGATGCCGGTCTCGTCCAGCAGGGTCAGCCGGGCGGCCCGGCTGACGACCAGGTCGACGTCCTCGCCGGCCGCCAGCAGGCCGCGCAGCACGGCCGCCGCGAACGGGGTGCCGGAGGCGCCCGAGACGCCGACGATCCAGGGGCGGCGCCGGTCGGCGGTCATGGACGCCCTTCCTCTCGTGTACGGGTGGCGGCGGCGCGGCTCAGCCGAGGCTCAGCCCGCGGACCAGCAGGTCGGCGAAGGCGAAGACGAAGAGGCTGATGCCGATGAAGCCGTTGGTGGTGAAGAAGGCCCGGTTGAGCCGGGACAGGTCGTGCGGCCGCACGATGGAGTGCTCGTAGACGAAGGCCGCGGCGACCACGACGAGGCCGGTCCAGAAGAGCACCCCGGCGTCGGTGAGCAGGCCGTACCAGACGAAGAGGCCGGTCACCACGGCGTGGCTGACGCGCGCGCCCCACAGGGCGGCCGGGATGCCGAAGCGGGCCGGGACCGACTTCACACCGTGGGCGCGGTCGGCCGCCACGTCCTGGCAGGCGAAGATCAGGTCGAAGCCGCCGATCCAGACGCCCACCGCGAGGCCCAGCACCACGGCCTCCCACGACCAGGCACCGGTGATGGCGAGCCAGGCGCCGACCGGGCCCATCGCCTGGGCGAGGCCGAGGATGGCGTGCGGGTAGGTGGTGAACCGCTTGCCGTACGGGTAGACCACCATCGGCACGACGGCGATCGGGGCCAGCGCCAGGCAGAGCGGGTTGAGCGCGGCGGCGGCGGCGAGGAAGACGGCGAGGGCGACCAGCGCGCCGGTCCAGGCCGAGCGGACCGAGACGGCGCCGGTGACCAGTTCGCGGGTGGCGGTGCGCGGGTTCCGGGCGTCGATCTCGCGGTCGATGATCCGGTTGGCGGCCATCGCGAAGGTGCGCAGGCCCACCATGGCGATCGTGACGAGGAGCAGGTCGAGCCAGTGGACCCGGCCGTCCATCAGGAAACCGGCGGTGAAGGCGGCGATGTAGGCGAAGGGCAGCGCGAAGACCGAGTGCTCGATCATCACCAGCCTGAGGAAGCTCTTGACCTTCCCCGACCGCACCGGTTCGGGCCCCACGGCCTCGGAGGCGGCGGAGGCGCTCACAGTCCGTACTCCTTCCACCGCTTGTCGACGAGGGCGGCGGTGTCCGGGTCGGAGACGACCATCTCGGGCCAGCCGCCGTCGCGGGTGTACCCCTCCTCGGGGAGCTTCTTCGTCGCGTCGATCCCGGCCTTGCCGCCCCAGAACTGCTGGTACGAGGAGTGGTCGAGGTGGTCGACGGGGCCCTCCACGACAGTGAGGTCCCGGGCGTAGTCGGTGTTGCCCAGCGCCCGCCAGGCCACCTCGTGCAGGTCGTGGACGTCGCAGTCGGCGTCGACCACGACGATCAGCTTGGTCAGCGACATCATGTGCGCGCCCCAGATGGCGTGCATGACCTTCTGCGCGTGCTTCGGGTACTTCTTGTCGATCGAGACGATCGCGCAGTTGTGGAAGCCGCCGGCCTCGGGCAGGTGGTAGTCGACGATGTCCGGAATGATGATCTTGAGCAGCGGCAGGAAGAACCGCTCGGTGGCGCGGCCCAGCGGCCCGTCCTCGGTCGGCGGCCGGCCGACCACGATGGACTGGAGCAGCGGGCGGCGGCGCATCGTCACGCAGTCGATGGTCAGCGCGGGGAACGGTTCCTGCGGCGTGTAGAAGCCGGTGTGGTCGCCGAACGGGCCCTCGGGCAGCATCTCGCCCGGCTCCAGCCACCCCTCCAGGACCACCTCGGCCTGGGCCGGGACCTGGAGCGGCACCGTCTTGCAGTCGACCATCTCGACCCGCTTGCCCTGGAGGAACCCGGCGAACAGGTACTCGTCCATGTCGCCGGGGAGCGGCGCGGTGGAGGCGTAGGTGACGGCGGGCGGGCAGCCGAAGGCGATGGCGACCGGCAGCCGCTCACCGCGCTGGGCGGCGAGCTGGTAGTGGTTGTGGCTGTTCTTGTGGATCTGCCAGTGCATGCCGATGGTGCGCTTGTCGTGGCGCTGGAGGCGGTAGAGCCCGAGGTTGCGCATGCCGTTGACGGGGCTCTTGGTGTGGGTCAGGCCCAGGTTGAAGAAGGAGCCGCCGTCCTCGGGCCAGGTGAAGAGGGCCGGGAGCCGGTCCAGGTCGACCTGGTCGCCCTGGAGCACGACCTCCTGGACGGGCGCGTCCTTCACCTTCTTCGGCGGGATGTGCGCGACCGAGCCTAGCTTGCCGAGGGCGTCCCGCATCCCCATGAAGCCCTGCGGCAGCTCCGGCTTGAGCAGCGAGCCGATCTTCTCGGTGATCTGGTCGAAGGACTTCAGCCCCAGCGACTTGAGCAGCCGCCGGTCGGTGCCGAAGACGTTCATCGCCAGGGGCATGTCCGAGCCCTTGACGTTCTCGAAGAGCAGCGCCGGGCCGCCGGCCTTGTTGACGCGGTCGACGATCTCCCCGATCTCCAGGTACGGATCGACTTCGGCCTTGATGCGCTTGAGGTCGCCATCGCGCTCCAGGGCGCGGAGGAGCGAGCGAAGATCGTCGTAAGCCATGCCGTCCAGTATCCGGCACCGGCTAACCTTGGCCGGTAATGGGGCCCTGATCGGGTCTCCTACCGCCACACACAGGGGGACGCCTCATGCTCCGGGTGCTGATGATCCTTGTGCCTCTGGCACTGAGCATCTACGCGTTCATCGACTGCATCACCACCGACGAGAAGGACATCAAGCACATCCCGAAGCCCCTCTGGGCCATCCTCGTGCTGCTCTTCCCCCTGGTGGGCTCCATCTCCTGGCTGATCGTCGGCAAGGACCGCGCCACGGCGGGCCCCGGCCCGCTGGCCGGACGCCGCTCGGGCGGCGGCTGGGTCGCGCCGGACGACAACCCGGACTTCCTCAAGTCGCTGAAGGACGAGGGCAAGGGCGCCTCCGACGACGCCGCCTTCCGCGACAGCTGGGAGGCGGACCTGCGCCGCCGCGAGGAGGAGCTGAAGCGCCGCGAGTCGAAGGACGAGCCGCGTCCGAAGGACCCGGACGAGGAGAAGTGAAAGACCGGGCGCGTACGGCGGCTCAGCCGGCCGCGTAGGCGTCGCGCAGCTGGCGCCAGCGGTCCAGGGTCCAGGTGGACCAGTCGGGGGCGCGGCCGTCGAGGGCTTCGCGCAGGTACTCGAAGTGCTGGTGCCAGCCGGCGAGGGCGTCCAGGCGCATCGCCGCGCCGCCCTTGAACTCGTTGGTGAAGCGCAGGGCGGTCGCATCGGGCCCGGTGGGCTCCAGGTGGAAGCGGACCCGGCCGTGGTAGGGCGCGACGGTGTACTCGGCGACCCGCCAGACGTCCCAGGCGGTGACGCGGCCGGTGACCACGGCCGCCTCCTCGGGGAGGCCGCCGCCGCTCAGGCAGCGCAGGGTGACGGCCCCGCCGAGCCGCGGCTCCAGGACCTCGGCGGCGGCCAGCCAGCCCGGCAGTCCCTCCGGCGTGGCGACCGCCTGCCAGACCCGGTCCACGGGGTGCGGCAGGGGCAGCAGGAAGCGGAGCGTCTGGTAGTGCCCCCAGGCGTGGCCCGCGCCGGGGCGGACGGTGCTGTCGGTCATGGGACCAAGGATCGCCGCGACCCGCCGGGCCGCTCCCTGTGACACGCGGCGGGACACGCAGGAGGGACCGGCCCTGGGTGCGGGCCGGTCCCTCCTGGGCGTCTCCGGTGTCCGGTCAGACTCCGGCGTAGGAGTGCTTGCCGGTGACGAAGATGTTGACGCCGTAGTAGTTGAAGAGCCAGCAGCCGAAGGCGATCAGCGCCAGGGTGGCGGCCTTGCGGCCCTTCCAGCCGGCGGTGGCGCGGGCGTGCAGGTAGCAGGCGTAGGCGACCCAGGTGATGAAGGACCAGACCTCCTTGGGGTCCCAGCCCCAGTACCGGCCCCAGGCGTCGCCGGCCCAGATGGCGCCCGCGATGATCGTGAAGGTCCACAGCGGGAAGACGGCGGCGTTGACCCGGTAGGCGAACTTGTCCAGGGTCGAGGCGGCGGGCAGCCGCTCCATGATCGAGGAGCGCAGCGCACCGGGCTTCTCGCCCCGGGCGACCTTGGCCTCGTAGAAGTCCTTCAGCAGGTAGCCGAGGGTGCCGACGGCGCCGAGGTAGAAGACGGCGCCGCAGAAGATGGCGGTGGAGACGTGGATCCACAGCCAGTACGAGTCGAGGGCGGGGGCCAGCTGGTCGCTGTTGGTGTAGAGGACCGTGGTGGCCAGGCCCAGGTCGAGCAGGACCGTGGTGACCAGGGGCAGGCCGACCCAGCGGACCTTCTTCTTGGCGAAGAGGAAGGCGAGGTACGTGCCGACGGCCACCGTGGTGAAGGTGATCGAGAACTCGTACATGTTGCCCCAGGGCGCGCGCTGCACCGACAGGGCGCGGGCGACGACTCCGGCCGCCTCCAGGACGAAGGCGAGGACCGTCAGCGAGATCGCGATCCGGCCGTAGACATCGCCCTGCGCGTCGTGGCCGGCGGCGCCGGGCCCGTCGGGGACGTCGCGGGTGCCGGCGGCCGAGCGGGTGACGACCTTGGGACGGTCCAGGACGGCGGTCCCGCCGTCCTTCTGGCGGACGGTCACGGCGGGCGCGGCGGCCTTCTCGGCCTGCCCGCCGCTGAGCGCGGCGGCGGTGCGGCCGACCTTGCTGCGCCCGCCGAGCACCCACTCGGCGATGTGGGCGAAGAAGGCCAGGGTGTAGACGGCCATCGAGGAGTAGACCAGCCAGTTGCTGTACTGGGCCAGGTTCTCGTTGGCGGCGGCGGCGAGATTCACTTCTCTGCCCCTTCGGAAGGTACGGCGTCGGGTTCGGCGGCGGTGGGCGCCCGGTCGTGGAGGTCCCCGGCCAGCTCGGCCAGTTCCTCGGGAAGCTTCGCGGATTCGCTGCGGCCGAGTCCGGCCATCTCGACGACGGTCACGCCGTCGTCACCCCGCACGGCCCGGACCCACACCCGGCGCCGCTGGATGAACAGGGAGCCGGCCAGGCCCGCGATGGCCGCGACGGCTCCGGTGAGCGCGAGCCCGCTGCCGGGCTGGTGCGACACCTGGAAGCTGGCCCACTCCTCGATCTTCTTCTCGAAGGTGACCGAGCCCATCCCGTCGGGCAGCTCCATGGTCTCGCCGGGCAGCATGCGCTGCTTGAGCAGCTCCCCGTTCTCGTCCTTGAACTCGGTCATCTTGGTGGTGTCGAGCTGGTAGACGTTCTGCGGCAGCCCGGAGTCCACGCCGAGGCTGCCGTGGTACGCGTTGAGCGCGAGCACGGGGAAGTCCAGCGCGGGGAACTGCGAGAACATGTCGCCCTTGCCCTCACCGGCGAAGGTGGGCACGAAGAACGCCTGGAAGCCGAGCTGGGTCTTCTCGCCGTCCTTGTCGCGGTAGCCGTCGAGGACCTTGATGGCGCCGGTGGAGGTGAGGTTGGCGTCCCTGGGCAGCAGCGGGACCGGGCCGCTGAAGGCGACCTCGCCGCGCGCGTCCCGGACGGTGACGACCGGGGCGTAGCCGTGGCTGATCAGGTAGACCTTGGAGCCGTCGATCTCCAGCGGCCGGTTGACCTCGATGGTCCGCTTCTTCGGCGCGGCGTCCGGCGACTCGGTGTAGGTGACGTCCGCCTCGAAGGTGCGCGGGGTACCGCGCTGCGGCCCGCTCTGCTCGTACGTGCCGCTGAACTTGTCCAGGGTGAAGCTGAACGGCGGCAGGTCATCGGTGTCGAAGAGGCTGCCGGGCTTGAAGTCGTCGAACTGGGTCAGCGTGTTGGAAAAGCCGTCGCCCTGCACGATGAGCTTGCCGCCCTCGTACTTGTAGAGCTGGCCGATGCCGAAGGCCACCAGGATGACGATCAGGGCGACGTGGAAGATCAGGTTCCCCGCCTCCCGCAGGAAGCCCTTCTCGGCGGAGACGGCGTCGCCCGCCCGGTCGGCCCGGAAGCGGCGCTTCTTCAGCAGCCCGAGCGCGACCTCGCGTACCTCCTCGGGGTCGGCCTCGGTGCGCCAGGTCGCGTACGCCGGGAGCCGGTCCAGGCGGCGCGGGGCGCGGGGCGGGCGGCCGCGGAGCTGGCCGACGAACTGCCAGGTGCGCGGGACGATGCAGCCGATGAGGGAGACGAAGAGCAGGATGTAGATCGCGGAGAACCACACCGAGCTGTAGACGTTGAAGAGGCCGAGCTTGTCGTAGATCGGCGAGAGCGTCTCGTGGGCCTCGCGGAACTCCTCGACCTTCAGCTCGTCGATGCCGGTCTGCGGGATGAGCGAGCCGGGGATCGCGCCGAAGGAGAGCAGGAAGAGCAGGATCAGCGCGACCCGCATCGAGGTGAGCTGCCGCCAGAACCAGCGGGCCCAGCCCACGCACTCGCGCCAGGTCCAGGCGAGCGCGCCGCCGAGGCCCGGCTTGCGGACGCCGCCGAAGGAGCCCGGGACGGACTGCCCCTCCTCCGGCGCCTCCAGGGGGGTCGTGGAGAGCTGGGAGCCGGCCTCGCTCAGCTCGCGGTCGTCCGCGACGGCGGTGTCCGCCTTCGCCGGATCGGGGCTGTTCGTCACCAGGGTGCCTTCGCGCTTCTCTTCGGGGTCTTCGGCGGGCGGGGGTACGGGTCGGTCGGGCACGTTCAGATCCCCACCTCGAAGCCGCTGGTCCACACCTGCATCTCCTGGACCAGGTGGTCCCAGGCGCCGGTGACCAGGAGCAGGCCGGTGGCGATCAGCATGAGGCCGCCGATCCGCATCACCCAGGCGTAGTGCTTCTTGACCCAGCCGAAGGCACCGAGCGCCTTCCGGAAGGCCACGGCGGCCAGTATGAAGGGGACGCCCAGGCCCAGGCAGTAGACCACCATCAGCAGCGCCCCGCGCCCGGCGGTGCCGTCGACGAGGGCGAGGTTGGTGACGGCGGCCAGGGTCGGGCCCATGCACGGCGTCCAGCCGATGCCGAAGAGGATTCCGAGCATCGGCGCGCCCCACAGGCCCCGTTCGGGCTTGGCGTGGAAGCGGAACTCCCGGCGGGTCAGCCAGGACATGCCGCCCATGAAGAAGAGGCCGAGGAGGATCGTCAGGCCGCCCAGCACGCGGGAGATGATCTCGCGGTGCTCCTGGAGGGTCATCCCGATGCCGCCGAAGAGGGCGCCGCCGGAGACGAAGACCACGGTGAAGCCGAGGACGAAGAGCGAGGCACCGAGCGCCATCCGGCCCCGGCGCGCCTCGCCGAGGTCGGTGCCGCTGATGCCGGTGACGTAGGAGAGGTAGCCGGGGACGAGCGGCAGCACGCAGGGCGAGAAGAACGAGACGAGCCCGGCGAGCAGCGCGATCGGCAGGGCCAGCAGGAGGGCGCCGCCGAAGACGGTCTGGTTCTGCTCGACCGCGAGGAGGGCGGCCTCGGTCACGGGCGCGGACACGGGGGTCACTTCTCCGCGAGGACCGGGTCGATCATCGCCCGCAGCTGCTTCTCGCTCACCGCCTGGAGGGTGCGGGCCGCGATCTTCCCGTCCCGGTCGATGACGACCGTGGAGGGGATGGCCTGCGGTGAGAGGCTGCCGCGCGGGAAGCGCAGGATCTGCTTGCCCTGCGGGTCGTACAGGCTCGGGTACCCGACCTCGTAGTCCTTCTCGAAGGCGATGGCCGGGCCCTTGTTGGAGTCGCGGGTGTTGATGCCGACGAACTGGACGCCCTGGTCGGCGGTGTCCTCGGCGACCTTGACCAGGTTGGGGGCCTCGGCGCGGCAGGGGGCGCACCAGGAGCCCCAGACGTTGACGACGACGACCTTGCCCTTGTGGTCGGCGAGGTCGAAGGTGGAGCCGTCGAGGGTCTCGCCGCCGATGGCGGGGGCGTCCTTGCGCTCCCCCTTGTCGACCTTGGCGATGCCGTCCTTGCCCGCGACGTAGTTGGCGCCGGAGCCGCTCTGCGTGGTGCCGCCGTTCCCTTCACCGCAGGCCGTCAGCAGCAGGGCGGCGACGGCGGCCGACGCGGTCAGCGAGAGGCGCCGGGTGAGGACACGGCGAGAGCGGGGGGCACGGCTGGCGGCACTCATGTGAAAAGTTTCCCATGCCGGTTCCGGGGATCTTGGGCACCCCCCTCTACGGGGTGGCCGCCAGAACATCGCGCAGTTGGGAACGGGCGGTGACGCCCAGTTTCGGGAAGCTGCGGTAGAGGTGCGAGCCGACCGTGCGCGGGGAGAGGAAGAGCCGTTCGCCGATCTCCCGGTTGGTCAGCCCGCCCGCGGCGAGCCGGACGATCTGCCGCTGCTGCGGGGAGAGTTCGGCGAGCGCGTCGGGGGCCGTACCGCCGGCGTCGAGCCCGGCGGCACGCGCCTCGGCCCGGGCCCGCTCGGCCCACGGGTGCGCGCCCAGGCGCCGGAAGGTCTCCAGCGCCTCGGTGAGCGGGCCCCGGGCCTCGGCGATCCGGCGGCGGCGCCGCAGCCACTCGGCCAGGTCGAGCAGCGCCTGCGCGTGCTCGAAGGGCCAGTGCTCCCCTACCGGATCGGCCAGCGCCGCCCGGAAGTGCGGTTCGGCGTCCTCGGGGTCCGCCAGCAGGCCACGGGCCCGGCTGATCAGCGCCCGCAGCCGAGGGGAGGCGCCGTCCGCCGCGCGCTCGACGATCGCCGCGGCCTCGGCGCGGCGGCCGCAGCGCACGGCGGCGGCGGCCAGCTCCGCGAGGGCCGGGAAGGACGCGTGGTAGTGCACGGGCGCGCCGTCCGCCGTGAAGACCCGGCGGAGGTGGGCGTACGCGGTCGCGTGGGCGCCGTCGGCCGTAGCCGCGAGGCCGAGCGCGCGGCGGGCGTAGACGGAGACCGAGCGGCTCTCCAGCGGATCGACCAGGCCGAGCGCCTCCTCGGCCCGGGCGCGGGCGGCGGCCGTGTCGCCCTGGAGGGCCAGCACGGTGGCGTCCACGGCTGCGGCGCAGGCCACGGCGTGGTCGAGGCCGGCCGCCCGGCCGACCGCGAGAACACGGGCGCAGACCGTGCGGGCCTGGTCCCATCTGCCCCGCTCCAGATAGGCCCAGGCGACCGCGCCGCCCAGTCCCTCGGGCAGGGCTCCCCACGCCTCCCGGCGGCCCAGCGCCTCGTCGAAGGCGCGGACGGCGCGCGGGGTCTCGTCCAGCAGCCACGCCATGATCCCGACGGCGGTGAGCCGTTCCGGCCGGGCCTCCGCCTCCGCCTCGACGGCCAGCCGCGGCAGCAGGGCGACGAGCCGGTCCCGGTCCGTGAAGGGGTCCGCCACCGCCCGCGCCCAGCCGTGCGTCGCCGCGTGGGGGCCGTCGTCGGGAAGGTGCCGCAGCAGTTCCTGGACGCGGCGGCGCTGGCTGTCCTCCCCGGAGTAGAAGCGGACCACGGCGGCGTTGGCCACCAGGTCCAGCGCGGCGCCGGGCCGCATGGCCGCCCACCGCTCGGCCTCGTCGGCCAGCTGGGCGAAGACCGGGGTGTGGCGCGCGGTCAGGACCGCGAGGCGCCCGGCCTGGACGGCGGCCGAGGCGAGCAGGGCCGGGTCCTCCGTACGGGCGCGGGCCGCGGCGACCAGCTCCTCGACCCAGGCGAGTTCCCCGGTGAAGACGGCCGCCGCCGACGCCTCGACCAGCAGCCGGGCGCTCTCCTCGCGCCGGGGCGCGAGTTCGGCGGCGCGCCGCAGGGCCTGCGCGGCCGCCGCGTGGCCGCCCCGGCGGCGGGCCCGGCCGGCGGTCCGCTCCAGCTCCGCCGAGACGGCCGCGTCCGGGCCCGGGCAGGCGGCGGCCAGGTGCCAGGCGCGCCGGTCCGGCTCCTCGCGCAGCAGCCCGGCGAGGGCGCGGTGGGCCGCGCGCCGGTCGCCCGGGGAGGCGGCCTGGTACACCGCCGACCGGACCAGCGGGTGCCGGAACCGCACCTCCCGTCCCGCCGCCCGGACCAGCCCGGCCCGTTCGGCGGGCGCCCAGACCGCGTCCCCTGCGGGCGGCAGCCCCGCCGGGAGGACGGTCGCGGAGTCGGCGCTGTCCATGGCGGCCAGGAGCAGCAGGGCCCTCGCGGTGGCGGCGGACAGTCCGGCCAGGCGGGCGGCGAAGAGCTGTTCGAGGCGGTCGGTGAGCGGCAGCGGACCGGCGGGCGGCAGCCCCGCGCCCGCGCCCGGCGCCGTGTCGGTCCTGGCCAGTTCCCACAGGGCCAGCGGGTTGCCGCCCGCCTCGTCGAGAATCCGCTGCCCGGTCTGCCCGGCGGGGCGGTCGGGTCGCCGCTCCAGCAGCTGCCGGGCGGCCGTCCCGTCGAGCGGTCCCAGGGTGAGCGCTGGCACCCGCCGGTCGAAGCCCGGGAGGTGCCCGCCGCCCCGGGCCCCGATCAGCAGCCGGACCGGTTCGCCCTCCAGCCGCCCGGCGACGAAGGACAGCACGGCCAGCGAGGCCCGGTCGCACCACTGCGCGTCGTCCAGCACCACGAGTACGGGACGGCGCCCGTCCCCCAGCCCCGACAACAGGCTCAGCACGGCGACCCCGACGAGCAGCAGTCCGGGCCCGGGCGAGGTGGCCGGCCCTTCGCCGAGCACGTCCCGCAGCGCCGCCCGCTGCCGCTCCGGCAGCGCCGCCACCTCGGCCCGCACCGGCCGCAGCAACTGGTGCAGGGCGGAGTGGGCGAGGCTCGACTCCGACTCGCTGCCCCCGGCCCGCAGGACCCGACCGCCACCGGCCCCGGCCCGGCGCGCCGCCTGCTCCAGCAGCGCGCTCTTCCCGGTGCCCAGGTCACCGACGACCATCAGCACCGGCTCGGCCGATTCCGGCTCCACCGCGCGGAAGAGCCGGGTCAGTTCCGCGTCCCGGCCGACCACCGCTGTCTGCTCGTCCACCACGGCGTCTCCCGGAAGTACGGCTGTCGCCCGGGGTCGCCCGGCCCCGGGCCGCCCAGGCTACAAGCGGCCGCGCCCCCTCCCCGGGCCGTTCGCACGGGTGCAGTCACCTGACGGATACCGCACCCGCCCCGCCCGCTCCTACGGTTCCAGGAAAACCCCACCGCACCCCACTTCCCCGAGGAACCCCCATGGAAGAAATCACCCTGGGAAACATCACCGTCACCCGGGTACGGGAATACTTCGGCTCCGTCGACATGACGCCCGAGACCTTCTTCCCCGAAAGCCCGAAGGAGGTGTGGGACGACGGCGCCTCCTGGCTGACCCCGCATTTCCTCGACGCCGGAACCCGGCACGTCCATTCCGCGATCCAGACCTGGCTGCTGCGCAGCGAGGGCAGGACCATCCTGGTCGACACCGGTGTGGGCAATCACAAGGACCGCCCGTACGCCCCGGTCTGGAACCGCAGGGAGACCGAATTCCTGGCCAGTCTCGCCCGCGCCGGTGTCACCCCCGAGGACGTGGACCTCGTCGTCAACACCCATCTCCACGTCGACCACGTCGGCTGGAACACTTATCTGCACGACCGGCAATGGGTGCCGACTTTCCCCAACGCCACCTATCTGATGCCGAAGGCCGACTTCGCCTTCTGGAATCCCGAGAACGGCCACACGCCACGCCTCGGCCGGGGCAACCAGAACGTCTTCGAGGACAGTGTGGCCCCGGTGCACCGGGCCGGGCAGACACTGCTGTGGGAGGACAGCCACCGGATCGACGCCGGTCTCCGCCTCGACGCCGCCCCCGGCCACACCCCGGGCTCCTCCGTGCTGACCCTCACCTCCGGGACGGACCGCGCGGTCTTCGTCGGCGACCTGCTGCACAGCCCCGTACAGATCCTCGAACCCGACACCAACAGCTGCTTCTGCGAGGACCCCGCCGAGGCCCGCGCCACCCGCCGCAAGGTGCTGGGCTGGGCCGCCGACCACCACGCCCTCGTCGTCCCCGCCCACTTCGGCGGCCACGGCGCCGTCGAAGTGACCCGCGCGGGCGACACGTTCGCCGTCCAGGGCTGGGCGCCCTTCGCCCCGTACACCGAGCGGGTCTGAGCACCGCGGAAAGGCACACGCCATGCACCACCCCACCGGTCCCGGCCCCGTCGTGACCACCGCCCGGGGAGCCGTCCGCGGCCTGCGCCAGGGCGCCACCACCGCCTACCGGAACATCCCCTACGCCGCCCCGCCCCTCGGCGCCGCCCGGTTCGCGCCGCCCCGGCCGCACGCCCCGTGGGACGGCGTACGGGACGCCACCGCGCCCGGCCCCAACGCCCCGCAGTCCGGGCGTGCCCTCGGCAGCGTGGACCTCTCCCCCTACTTCGGCACCGGCTGGAGCCGGGGCGCGGACTACCTCACCGTCGACGTCCGGACGCCCGCCGCCGTCCCGGACGGCGGCACCCTGCCCGTCATGGTCTTCGTCCACGGCGGCGGGTTCGTCGCTGGCTCGACGCGGTCCGCCCTGTACGACGGCTCCGCCTTCGCCCGCGACGGGGTCGTCCTCGTCACCCTCAACTACCGGCTCGGCATCACCGGCTTCCTCGACCTCCCCGGCGCGCCCGCCAACCGCGGCCTGCTCGACATCCTCGCCGCCCTCGGCTGGGTGCGGGAGAACATCGCGGCCTTCGGCGGCGACCCGGGCAACGTCACCCTCTTCGGACAGTCGGCCGGGGCCACCCTCGTCGGCGGCGTCCTCGCCACCCCCGAGGCCGCCGGGCTCGTCCGCCGGGCGATCGTCCAGAGCGGCAGCGGCCTGGGCGCGTTCACCCCGGAGCAGGCCGCCCGCGTGACCCGGGCGGCGGCGGAGGAACTGGGCGTCGCACCCCACGCCGACGCCTTCGCGCACCTCCCCGACGACCGGCTGGTCGAGGCGGCCGCCCGGCTCGCCGGCCTCGACCTGCGGACCGCGACGCACCACGATCCGCTGCTCGGCCTCAGCCCCTTCAGCCTGGTCCTCGACACACAGCCCGCCGACTCCGTCGCCACCGGCCCCGGCTCCGGCGTCGACCTGCTCATCGGCACCACCACCGAGGAGGGCAACCTCTACCTGGTCCCCGCCGGCACCTACGCCACCTCGACCGCCGAGGACGTGGCCGCCACCGCGGCAATCGCGCACCCGGACCCGTCCCGCCTCGTGGAGACGTACCGCACCTCCCGCCCCGGCGCCTCCCCCGCCGAGCTGCGCTCCGCCCTCCTGGGCGACGCCCTGTTCGGCGCGGGCAGCTGGGCCCTGGCCGACGCCCACGCCGCCCACCCCGGTTCCGCTACCTACGCCTACACCTTCGGCTGGCGCTCCCACGCCCTGGACGGACAGCTCGGCGCCGCCCACACCGTGGAGCTCCCCTTCGTCTTCGACCTGACGCACCTGCCCGAGCTGCACGGCCCGTCCGCCCTGCTCGGCCCCGCCGCGCCCCCGCCCGGCCTCGCCGCCCGCACGCACGCCACCTGGGTCCGGTTCGCCAGGACCGGCGACCCCGGCTGGGAGGCGTACGAGGGCGAGCGCCGGGCCACGATGCGCATCGGCGCCGAGTGGACCCTGACCGACGACCCGCGCGGCCGGGAACGCCGGGCATGGCTCAGGCAGACCCCCTGACCGGCTTGCGGAATCGTTCCTTCAGCGTCAGGTACCGGGCCCCTTCCGCCCTACGCCACCCGTACCACCGGTACCGCCGGTGCCCTCCGTCCCGTCGGGACTCTCCGTCCCGTCGGGCCTCAGGTACGCCTTCCAGCCGCCGGGCGGGGTCTCGCCGACGCCCAGGGCGCGGAGCTTGCCCAGCACCTCGGGCTTCTGCACGTCGAGCCAGTCGACGAGCTGCCGGAAGGAGACCAGCCGGACGTCCTTCTCGCCCGCCATCTGCTTCAGCGACTCCTCGACGGCGTCCATGTAGATGCCGCCGTTCCACTCCTCGAAGTGGTTGCCGATGAACAGGGGCGCGCGGTTCGACTCGTACGCCCGGCGGAAACCGGCCATGTACGCGCCGGTCGCCTGCTCGCGCCAGGCCGGGTAGTTGCCGGGCGGGCCCTGGGTGGAGTTCTGGGACTGGTTGTACATGAAGTTGTAGTCCATCGAGAGCGTCTCGAAGGAGCGCCCCGGGAAGGGCACGGCCTGCAAGGGCAGGTCCCACAGCCCCTCGCGCTTGACCGGCCAGGTCTGCCGGCCGCCGGGCGAGGAGGCGTCGTACCGCCAGCCCAGTTCGCGGGCCTTCGGCAGCAGGTTGTTCTGGCCGAGCAGGCAGGGGGTGCGGCCGCCGACCAGTTCCTTGTCGTAGTCGAACGGCAGCGGGTCCTCGTCCTCCCACCCGGTGTGGGTGCGCCACTGCTGGACGAACGCCTTGGCCTGCTCGATCTCCGCGCCCCACTGGGCCGGGGTCCAGTTGGCCACCGAGCCGGAGCCGCCGCAGAAGTGGCCGTTGAAGTGGGTGCCGATCTCGTGCCCGTCGAGCCAGGCGCGCCGCACCCCCGCGAGGGTGTCCTTGATGTGCGCGTCGGTCAGGTACCCGATGTCGGAGGCGCCGACCGGGTTGTTCGGCGGGCTGTACAGCCGCTTCTTCGACTCCGGCAGGAGGTAGAGCCCCGAGAGGAAGAAGGTCATGTGGGCGTCGTGCTGCTCGGCCAGGTCCAGGAACCGGGTGAACAGCCCGTTCCCCACCTCCCCCGCCCCGTCCCAGGAGAAGACCACGAACTGCGGCGGCTTCTCCCCGGGCTCCAGCGGCTTCGGCGCCCCGGGCTGGTGCGGCTGCTTCCCGGTGTACGAGGTCGAGCCGTCCCCGATCAGCTCCGCCTCGGGCTTGTCGGGCTTCCCCCCGCCCTGCTCGCCCCTGCCCGGGCCCTCCCCCGACCCCGGGCCACCGCTGCCCGCGTTCCCCACCCCACAGGCGGCCAGCAGGGGAGCGGCGGTCGCTCCCGCGCCCAGCGCCAGCAGGTCTCGACGGGTGATTTGTCGCATGATATCCCCTTTCCGCGCTGCCCCCATACAACGCCGACAAGGGGTTAGAGGCCGAGACCCACACACAGGTTCCCCACTCGACCACCCGTCTGCCAGACCTTCACACCTCACCCCTGGGGGTCACAACCGGTGACGCCTCAGGCGCCGGCGGGGCTGTCAATCAGCCCGGCCGGCGCTAGCCGGGCCGGCGCTTGAGGCCAAAAAAAATGGGGGCCAGGCCCACCGGGCCTGACCCCCGCAACAGGGACCCTCAGCGTCGCGGAAGCAGATGCTCGGGCACGAGGTCCCGGGCCGGCTCGGAGTAGCCGACGGAGACGATCCGGTCGCCGCGGTAGGTGAACGAGGTCAGGGAGGCGAGCGAGCACTGCCGCCGCCGAGGATCGTGCCAGAGCCGCCGCCGCTCGACGTAGCTCCGCACGGTCCAGATCGGCAGCTGATGACTGACGAGCACAGCCTCGTGCCCCCGGGCCGCGGCGGCGGCCGCGTCGAGCGCCCTGGTCATCCGCACGACCTGGTCGATGTACGGCTCCCCCCACGAGGGCCGGAACGGATTGGTCAGATGCCGCCAGTTGGCAGGCTTCCGCAGCGCCCCGTCCCCGACCCCGAACGTCTTCCCCTGGAAGACGTTCCCGGCCTCGATGAGCCGCGCGTCGGCCCCGAGCTCCACCCCGTGCGCCTGCGCGACCGGCGTCGCGGTCTCCTGCGCCCGCTCCAGCGGGGAGGCGACGACATGGGTGACGTCCCGCCCGGCGAGATGCTCCGCCACCCGGTCGGCCATCTTCCGGCCCAGCTCGGAGAGGTGGTACCCGGGCAGCCGCCCGTACAGAATCCCCGAAGGGTTCTCGACCTCACCGTGCCGCATCAGATGGACGACGGTGATCTCGTCGGCGCTCATCGCGTTCCCTTCCGCTTCGCTGCTCGTCGGCTGTTTCTCCGGCCCTGGCTCATGCCGTGGCCTCGGCCGCCGCGCGGGCCGCGGCCGGCAGGGCGGCGGCGATCCGCTCGACGGCGCGGTCGTCGTGCGCCGTCGAGACGAACCAGGACTCGAAGGAGGACGGGGGCAGGTAGACCCCCTGGGCCAGCATCGAGTGGAAGAACGCGGTGAAGCGGAAGCTTTCCTGCCGCTTCGCGTCGTCGTAGTCGCGGACCTCGTCGGCGGTGAAGAACACCGAGAACATATTGGAGGCGTTCTGCACCCGGTGCGCAACGCCCTCCTTGGCGAGCGCCGCCGAGACCAGCCCGCGCAGCTCGGCGGAGACCGCGTCGATCCTGTCGTACGCGCCCTGGTCGAGCAGGCGGAACTGGGCGAGCCCGGCGGCGGTGGCGACCGGGTTCCCGGAGAGGGTGCCGGCCTGGTAGACGGGCCCGGCGGGGGCGAGCGAGGCCATCACGTCGGCGCGGCCGCCGAAGGCCGCCGCCGGGAAGCCGCCGCCCATGACCTTGCCGAAGGTCATCAGGTCGGGCCGGACGCCCTCGACGCCGTACCAGCCGGCCCGCGAGGTACGGAACCCGGTCATGACCTCGTCGGAGACGAAGAGCGCGCCGTTCTCGCGGCAGAGCCGGGCCAGCCCGGCGTTGAACCCCTCGCCGGGCGGGACGACGCCCATGTTGCCGGGGGCGGCCTCGGTGATGACGCACGCGATCTCGCCGGGGTGGGCGGCGAAGGCGGCGGCGACGGCGTCGAGGTCGTTGTAGGGCAGCACGATGGTGTCGCCGGCCTGGGCACCGGTGACGCCGGGGGTGTCGGGCAGCGCGAAGGTGGCGAGCCCGGAGCCGGCCGCGGCGAGCAGCGCGTCGACGTGCCCGTGGTAGCAGCCGGCGAACTTGATCACCTTGGCGCGGCCGGTGAAGCCCCTGGCGAGCCGGATCGCGGACATGGTCGCCTCGGTCCCGGAGGAGACCAGGCGGACCTGCTCGACCGGCTCGATCCGGGCGACGATCTCCTCGGCGAGCGCCACCTCGCCCTCCCCGGGCGTCCCGAAGGATGTGCCGCGGGCCACGGCCTCCTGGACGGCGGCGACGACCTCGGGGTGGGCATGGCCGAGGATCATCGGCCCCCACGAGCAGACGAGGTCGACGTACTCCCGGCCGTCGGCGTCGGTGAGGTACGGACCCGTACCGGACACCATGAACCGGGGCGTACCGCCCACCGCGCCGAACGCGCGTACGGGAGAGTTCACGCCGCCGGGCGTCACGGAGGCCGCACGGTCGAAGAGCGTCTGCGAAACTGGGGCTTCGTACTGATAGGTCACACAAGCCATGGTGTCAGAGCCTTCGAAGTTCCTGCGGACCGGTGTTCGGCGGACGTTTCGCTCCACGTCGGCGGGGGAGGCCAATGACACGATGATCGGGTTGCGCGGCGGGCTGTGCGGCGCGGAAAAGCACTCGGGTGGAGATATGCATCGCGGTGGCGGACTGGGCGAGGGGACCGGCGACCTCGGACCCCGGCGTGCCCGGAGGGGAAAGCACCGGCGCGACGCCGCATCTCGGGCTCAGGACCAGGGACCGGCACGCGGTGGCGTGGAGCCGGTGCGCGAGGGGACCGACCGGGGGGAGACCGGGCAGAGCGAGATCAGGAGTGGGGGCCGGGTGGGGGTGACCTACAAGTACTTCGGCGCGCCGAACGGCGCCACGGCGGCCCGGGTGCCGCTCTCGATGCGCCCCGAGGAACTGGGCGGCGACGAGCTGGGCATGGGCGGCATGTTCACCCGCATCAAGCCCGAGACGGTCTCGGCCATGGTCCTGACCGGCATCGAGGGCATACCGCTGCACCGCGTCCCGCCCCTCGAACTGGTCGTCCTCCACCCGGACTACGCCGTCGTCAAGCTCCCGATGACCGTGGTGGACCCCCTCCGCGGCATCGGCGAGGAATCGGTCGGCGCGGCCGCCTTCATCTGGTCCACCGTCCCCGACCGCGGCGGCCCGAGCGACGCCTTCAACGTCTACCAACTCCTCCACGAATGGCAGGACTTCTCCCACCGGCTCCATGAGGCGGGGCACCAGCCGTACTGCTTGGTGTGGCCCTAACCACGAGGCATCCCCTGGCCACGAGGGGCGTTTTCCAGCCGTATTCGGCTTCTCCGGCCGGATGATGATGCGGCGTCAGCGGTCTGGGCAGTTCTATGCTTCGACGGGACTGTAGAAGCAGTTTCCGCAGGCAGGGCTGTACGCAGATCGTGAAGGAGAACGCCCGACATGGTGTTCAAACGGCTCCTCGGTTCGCTCGGCGTGGGCGGGCCCACCGTCGACACCGTCCTCGACGCCGCGCCCGGTTCCGGCAGTGCGGCCGTGCCCGGTGGGGCGCTGACCGGACGGGTGCATCTCAAGGGTGGTGGCTCGGACTTCGACATCTCCGAGATCACCCTGGAGCTGATCGCCCGGGTCGAGGCCGAGACCGAGGAAGGTGAGCAGCACGGGACGGTCGCCTTCGAGCGGTACGTGGTCGGTGGCGGGTTCCGGCTGGCGGCCGAGACCGAGCAGGTGGTGCCGTTCTCGGTGGTGCTGCCCTGGGAGACCCCGGTGAGCGAGCTGTACGGGCAGCCGCTCGGCATCGTGCTGGGGGTGCGGACCGAGCTGGCGGTGGCCGGCGCCAAGGACAAGGGCGACCTGGACCCGCTGGCGGTCGGCCCGCTCCCGGCCCAGGAGGCGATCCTGGAGACGCTGGGCCGGCTGGGCTTCGGCTTCCGCTCGGCCGACCTGGAGTACGGGCGGATCGGCGGCACCGGCCAGCAGCTCCCCTTCTACCAGGAGATCGAGCTCTCCCCGGCGCCCCAGTACGCCCACGCGCTCAACGAGATCGAGGTGACCTTCCTCGCCCACCCCGGCGGCCTGGAGGTCGTCCTGGAGGCCGACAAGCGCGGCGGGATGTTCACCCCGGGCCACGACGCCCTGACCCGCTTCACCGTCTCCCACGAGGACGTGGCCTCGCGCGACTGGGCCGCCGAGGTCGACGGCTGGGTCCGCCAGCTGGTCGAGCACCGGGCGGCCTACGGCACGCACGCCTCGTACGGCCACCACGACCCGTACGCGGGCGGGCACCACGGCCACCACGACGGCCACCACGACGGCCACCGGTCCGGGCCCGGGATGGGGACGGCGATCGCCGCCGGTGCGGCGGGGCTGGCGGTCGGGGTCGCGGGCGGCCTGGTCGCGGCCGAGGTCGTCGACGAGGTCGGCGACTTCTTCGAGGGCGACGAGGACGACGGCGGCGACGAGGGGTGACCACGGGGGCGGGCCCGGTGGCCGGTCCCGGCAGGGGCCCTGTCGCACGGACGCCCGCCCTTTTACAGTGCTGTAGTACCGGTCGCCCCGAGCGGGTGCGGCTGCCCGAGGAACAGACAGGACACCCATGCTCGGCATCAGCGAACTCGCCGTCATCCTGCTAGTGATCGTCGCCGTTCTCGCCGTGAAGCGGCTGCCGGACCTGGCCCGTTCCTCGGGCAAGGCGGCGCGCATTCTCAAGAGCGAGGCCAAAGCCATGAAGGAGGAGTCCCGCCAGGGCGTGGACGGCCAGGACCGTCCCGGCCAGGCGGTGTACTACGCCACCGAGCCGCTCCCCGAGCAGCAGCCCCGCCCGGCGGACGGGCAGCAGGGCCGGCCGGACCCGCAGAACCCGGGCTCCCGCCCGGCCTGACGTGACCTGACCCCGCACACGGCGGGTGCCCCGGACCTCGCCCGGTCCGGGGCACCCGCCGTGTCGCGTCGCCGTCACCGGCGTCCGCGCCTCACCCCTGTCACTCCTGGACGCGCAGGGCGGCCAGTTGCTCGGCGAAGGGGACGACCTCCTCCAGCGGGTCGTCGGCGGGGGCCGCCCGGCGTCCGCCGGACCCGGTGAGCAGGGCGGCCAGTTCGGCGGCGGCCCGGTCGATGCGGCGGTTGAGTCCGTCGGTGTTGCCCCAGTCCTCGGAGGCCGCGTAGACGGCGGTGGGGACGACCACGGCCCGCAGGTAGGCGAAGAGCGGGCGCAGGGCGTGTTCGAGGGCGAGGGAGTGGCGGGCGGTGCCGCCGGTGGCGGCGATCAGCACCGGCTTGCCGGTCAGGGCCTCCTGGTCGAGCACGTCGAAGAAGGACTTGAACAGACCGCTGTAGGAGGCGGTGAAGATCGGCGTGACGGCGATGACCGCGTCGGCCCCGGTGACCTGGTCGAGGGCGGCGGTGAGCTTCGGGCCGGGGAAGCCGGCGGTGAAGTTCTGGGCGATGTCGTTGGCCAGGTCACGGAGTTCGACCGCCTCGACCCGGACCGGGACCTCGGCGGCCCCGAGGTCCCGGGCGACGGCCTCGCCGAGTCGGTCGGCGAGCAGCCGGGTGGAGGAAGGCACGCTCAGGCCGGCCGAGACCACCACGACCCGCAGGGGGCCGGAGGGGGAGACGGGCTCGTTGGCGCTGTAGCGCGGGTCGTTGGCCCTGTCGTCGGGGGCCTCGGCGGCGGGGCGGTCGCCGGACTGGAGGGGGAACTCGGTCACTTGGTCACCGCCTCGGAATCGGCGCTCTCCTGGGCGCGGGCGCGCAGGGAGGCGTGGGTGGGGGCGTCGGGGACGTCGGCCGGGCGGTCCTTGGCGAACTCCTCGCGCAGGACCGGGACGACCTCCTCACCGAGGATGTCGAGCTGCTCCAGGACCGTCTTGAGCGGGAGCCCGGCGTGGTCCATCAGGAAGAGCTGGCGCTGGTAGTCGCCGACGTCCTTACGGAAGCTGAGGGTCCGCTCGATCACCTGCTGGGGCGAGCCGACGGTCAGCGGGGTCTGGCTGGTGAACTCCTCCAGGCTCGGCCCGTGCCCGTAGACCGGCGCGTTGTCGAAGTACGGGCGGAACTCGCGGACCGCCTCCTGGGAGTTCTTCCGCATGAAGACCTGGCCCCCGAGGCCGACGACGGCCTGTTCGGGGGTGCCGTGGCCGTAGTGCGCGTACCGGTTGCGGTAGAGGCGCACCATGCGCTTGGTGTGCTCCATGGGCCAGAAGATGTTGTTGTGGAAGAAGCCGTCGCCGTAGTACGCGGCCTGTTCGGCGATCTCCGGGGAGCGGATCGAGCCGTGCCAGACGAACGGGGGGACGCCGTCGAGCGGGCGCGGGGTGGCGGTGAAGGACTGGAGCGGCGTGCGGAACTTGCCCTCCCAGTCGACCACGTCCTCGCGCCACAGCTTGTGCAGCAGGGCGTAGTTCTCGATGGCCAGCGGGATGCCCTCGCGGATGTCCTTGCCGAACCAGGGGTAGACCGGGCCGGTGTTGCCGCGGCCGAGCATCAGGTCCACCCGGCCGTCCGCGACGTGCTGGAGCATCGCGAAGTCCTCGGCGATCTTCACCGGGTCGTTGGTGGTGATGAGGGTGGTCGCGGTGGAGAGGATGAGGTTCTCGGTGCGGGCGGCGACCCAGCCGAGCATGGTGGTGGGCGAGGAGGGGACGAACGGCGGGTTGTGGTGCTCGCCGGTGGCGAAGACGTCGAGGCCGACCTCTTCCGCCTTCTCCGCGATCCGCAGGATCGCCTTGATCCGCTCGGCCTCCGTCGGGGTCCGGCCGGTGGTGGGGTCCGGCGTGACGTCGCCGACGCTGAAGATCCCGAACTGCATGGCTGGTCACCTTCCGCAGGTTGTTGATTGTTCAACTATACCCGTCCAACGAGGAGCTCCCCCGAGGTATTCCCCCGGCCCCGACGGAGGGACAAAGCGCCTGCACCGCCCCATACCGACCCCCGTCCCAGTGTGCCAGGATCACCCCGCCCCCACCTGGGGAGGAGGCCCGGCGGCAGCACCTACCGTGCTGACATGAACATCATCGACCTGGCCCCCGGCGACCCCCGCCTCACCACCGACGCCCTCCCCGTCCTGGCCGAGCTGCGCCCCCACCTCACCGCCCGCCTCCTGGAGGAGGTCCACGCCGCCGGCCACCCGCAGGGCCTGCGCTTCAGCGCGCTGTACGACACGGAGGGCCGGTGCGTGGCGGTCGCGGGCTGGCGGGTGATCGCCAACACCAGCGCCATCCGCAAGCTCTACGTGGACGACCTGGTCACCGCCGAGGCGGCCCGCTCCACCGGCGCCGGCCGGGAACTCGTCGCGTACCTGGAGGACCGGGCCCGCGAGCTGGACTGCCGCGTCCTGGATCTCGACTCGGGCACCCAGCGCACCGACGCCCACCGCTTCTACCTGCGCGAGCGGTTCTCGATCCGCGCGTTCCACTTCACCAAGCTGCTGCGCTGAGGGCCGCCTCGGGCGCGGACCCGGTGGGCGCGGTGCCTATGCTGGCGGTTGGTTCCGGGGGTCGTCCGGCCTCGGGAGTCGTCCCGCCGACCTTCTCCGAGGAGCACCGTCATGAGCGCCGCGCCCACCCCCGGCAACCGGATCGCCGTCGTCACCGGTGCGAGCAGCGGCATCGGCGCCGCCAGCGCGCGCAAGCTGGCCGAGGCCGGGTACCGGGTGGTGCTGACCGCCCGCCGCAAGGACCGCATCGAGGCGCTCGCGGCCGAGTTGACCGAGGCGGGGCACAGCGTCACCGCGTACCCGCTGGACGTGACCGACCGGGCGGCCGTCGACGAGTTCGCCACCGCCTTCCAGAAGATCGCGGTGCTGGTGAACAACGCCGGCGGCGCGCTCGGCGCCGACCCGGTGGCCGCCAGCTCCCCGGACGACTGGCGCCAGATGTACGAGACCAACGTCATCGGCACCCTCAACATCACCCAGGCCCTGCTGCCCGCCCTCACCGCGAGCGGCGACGGCACCGTGGTGGTCATCTCCTCCACGGCCGGGCTCGCCACCTACGAGGGCGGCGCCGGGTACGTCGCGGCCAAGCACGGCGAGCACGTCCTCGCCGAGACACTGCGGCTGGAGATCGTCGGGACGCCGGTGCGGGTCATCGAGATCGCCCCCGGCATGGTGAAGACCGACGAGTTCGCCCTGACCCGCTTCCGGGGCGACAGCGAGAAGGCCGCCAAGGTCTACGCGGGCGTCGCCGAGCCGCTGACCGCCGACGATGTCGCCGACACCGTCGCCTGGGCGGTGACCCGCCCCAGCCACGTCAACGTCGACCTGCTCGTCCTCCGCCCGCGCGCGCAGGCCTCCAACACCAAGGTCCACCGGGAGCTGTGATCCGCCGATGACCGCCTCCGCCGCCCCCGGCCCGGACGCCCCCGGCCCCGGCCCCGACCTGGCCCCCGGGCCGCCCGAGCGTCCCGTCGCCACCCCCCAGGAACGCCGCCGGCTGGCGGAGGAGACCCGGACCGAGAAGTACGTCTGGTGGTCGCTGGGCTACTTCTTCTTCGGCATCCACATCGTCGCCTTCGTGATGATCTACGCCGTCACGCACGCTCGCTGAGCCGCGCGTGCAGCTCGGCGCCCGCGCCGGTCAGCCCGGTCACCTCGGCGTGCTTGCCGCGCTGGGCGTACTTGGCCGTGATCGTGTCCAGCACGGCGACGGCCGAGGCGTCCCAGAGCCGGGCCGCGCCGAGGTCCACCACGACCTGGTCCGGGTCCCCGGCGTAGTCGAAGCGGTCGGCGAGGCCGTTGGCGGAGGCGAAGAAGAGGTCGCCGGTGACCGCGTACCGCACGGTGGAGCCGTCCGGGGCGCGGGTGACGGCCAGCTCGGCGCGGCCCGCGACCCGGCGCGCGAAGACCCCGAGCGCGGCCAGGCAGCCGGCGATGACGCCGACGGCCAGGTTGTGGGTGGCGACCACGAAGACGACGGTGACCGCCATGACCGCGGTCTCGCCCACCGGCAGGCGGCGCAGGGTCGCCGGAGTGATCGAGCGCCAGTCGAAGGTGGTGAAGGAGACCATCACCATCACCGCGACCAGCGCCGCCATCGGGATCGCCGAGACGGCCGGGCCGAGGGTGAGGCAGAGCAGCAGCAGGAAGACCCCGGCGAGGAAGGTGGAGAGGCGGGTGCGGGCCCCGGCCGTCTTCACGTTGACCATGGTCTGGCCGATCATGGCGCAGCCGCCGAGGCCGCCGAAGAAGCCGGTGACGACGTTGGCGACGCCCTGCCCGACCGACTCGCGCCGCTTGTCGGAGGGGGTGTCGGTGAGATCGTCGACGAGCTGCGCGGTCAGCAGCGACTCCATCAGCCCCACCAGCGCCAGCGCGAGGGCGTACGGGGCGATCAGCGTCAGGGTGTCGAGGGTGAAGGGCACGTCCGGCAGGCCCGGGGCCGGCAGTGAGGTGGGCAGGGCGCCCCGGTCGCCGACGGTCGGCACGGCGAGCCCGGCGCCGACGGTGATCAGGGTGAGCACCACGATGGAGACGAGCGGCGCGGGCACCACGGTCGTCACCTTCGGGAAGACGATCATCAGCGCGATCCCGCCGGCGATCAGCGGATAGACCGCCCACGGCACGTGCTCCATCTCCGGGACCTGCGCCAGGAAGATCAGCACGGCGAGCGCGTTGACGAACCCGACCATGACCGCGCGCGGCACGAACCGCATCAGCCGGGCCACGCCCAGCGCCCCCAGCACGATCTGGATCACCCCGCCGAGGATCACGGCGGCGACCAGGTACCCGAGCCCGTGCTCCCGGTTGAGCGGCGCGATCACCAGCGCGACGGCCCCGGCGGCGGCCGAGATCATCGCCGGCCGCCCGCCGACCACGGAGATCACCACGGCCGTGGTGAACGAGGCGAACAGCCCCACGGCCGGCTCCACCCCCGCGATCACCGAGAAACTGATGACCTCCGGAATCAGCGCCAGCGCCACCACCAGCCCTGCCAGCACCTCGGTCCACAACCGCCGCGGCGACATCCGGAACCGCCCCAGCAGCCCCCCGCCACCGGACGGCGGCACGGGCGCAGGAGCAGAGGCAGGGGCAGGGGCAGGAGACAGCAGCGAAGCAGAGGAAAGAGCCAAGAGAACCGCGAGACCTGTCGTACTAGGGGCGCACCACACAACCGGCACGCGACTACGGACCAGCACCCCCGCACAGACACGGCCGGGCACCCACCCGACTGTACCGAGCCGAGCCCCCACACGGCCCGCGCGCCCACTTCGCCCCCGGCCGGCGCTTGAGGCCATCTGGCTACGCGCGCGTGCGCCCCGGACCCCAGCCAAAATCAGCCCGGCCGGCGCTTGAGGCCAAAGATCAGCCCGGCCGGCGCTTGAGGCCATCTCTGACCGCAAGGCCGGCCGGGCGAAAGCCGGAACGCCCAGCCCAGCCCAGCCGCAGGCGTCACCCCTTGACGCAGACGACCTGCTTGAGCTGAGCCACGACCTCGACCAGATCCCGCTGCTGGTCGATGACCTGCTCAATGGGCTTGTAGGCCCCCGGGATCTCATCCACGACCCCGGAGTCCTTCCGGCACTCCACCCCCCGCGTCTGCTCGGCCAGGTCCCGCAGGGAAAACCTCCGCTTGGCCGCGTTCCGGCTCATCCGCCGCCCGGCCCCGTGCGAGGCGGAGTTGAAGGAGGCCTCGTTCCCGAGCCCCTTCACGATGTACGACCCGGTCCCCATCGACCCGGGGATGATCCCGTAGTCCCCGCTGCCGGCCCGGATCGCCCCCTTCCGCGTGACGAGCAGATCCATCCCGTCGTACCGCTCCTCACTCACGTAGTTGTGGTGGCAGGAGATCTCCGGCTCGAAGGTGACCCGCGCCTTCTTGAACTCGCGGGAGACCACCTGCTTGAGCAGGTCCATCATCAGCGTGCGGTTGTACCTGGCGTACTCCTGCGCCCAGAACAGGTCGTTCCGGTACGCCGCCATCTGCGGGGTGTCCGCGACGAAGACGGCGAGGTCACGGTCGACCAGGCCCTGGTTGTGCGGCAGGTCGCGGGCGACGCCGATGTGGTGGTCGGCGAGTTCCTTGCCGATGTTGCGCGAGCCGGAGTGGAGCATCAGCCAGACGTCCCCGTCGGTGTCGACGCAGACCTCGACGAAGTGGTTGCCCGAGCCGAGCGTGCCCATCTGGTGCGCGGCCCGCTCGCGGCGGAAGTGGACGGAGTCGGCGACGGTGTCGAAGCGGTCCCAGAAGGCTTCCCAGCGGTTGGTGCCGAAGCCGTGCGTGCGCGTCGGGTCGACGGGCCGCTCGTGCATCCCGCGCCCGACCGGGATGGCCTCCTCGATCTTGGAACGCAGCCGGGAGAGATCCCCGGGCAGGTCGTTGGCGGTGAGCGAGGTCCGCACCGCCGACATGCCGCAGCCGATGTCGACGCCGACGGCGGCCGGGCAGACCGCGTCGCGCATGGCGATCACCGAGCCGACGGTGGCGCCCTTGCCGTAGTGCACGTCGGGCATGACGGCGAGGCCCTTGATCCACGGCAGGGTGGCGACGTTCTGGAGCTGGCGCATCGCCGCCTCCTCGACCCCCGCCGGGTCAGCCCACATGCGAATGGGTACCCGCGCGCCCGGAATCTCCTGGTAAGCCATGGTTGTCTCGTTCCCCCGGTACGTCGGCCGCACGCTGCTCTGGAAGGCGGGGCCGCTGGACGTCACGCGCGAATACCTGGCCAAATAACGGGAGCAACGCCCGCATACAGGGCGGGCGACCGGCGACCCCGGCGGCGCGTGCGATACACATTGTGTCCATCGGCCGCCGCAGCACGGCAACCGGATTTCCGGCGCGGCGCCGGGCGACGAAGCCGTACGAGAGGAGCCCCGACCGTGGCGCGTAAGGCGTATTCCCGCAGGGCACGGGTGACCGGCACACTGATGCTGCTGGTCGCCCTCGGCGCGGCGGGCTGCACCGGCGACCCGGCCGCCGAGGACTCCCCCGACGCCAAGCCGGCCGGCGGCGAGGCGACCACCGCCCGGGCCGAGCCCGGCAAGTACCAGACGCTGCCGCAGCCCTGCCGCGCGGTGGAGACCGGCACGCTCGACGCGATGCTGCCGGGGCTGGCCCAGCTCGACCAGGAGCAGCGGCAGAAGGCGTACGAGGGGACCTCCTCGGTCACCTACGACTCGGACCGGCGCACCGGCTGCCGCTGGAAGGTGGACTCGGCGGACGCCGGACACCTGCTGCGGATCGACTTCGAGCGGGTCGTCTCGTACTCGGCCTCGGTCAGCGACGACGCCCGCGCGCAGGCCGTCTACGGGGACCGGATGAAGGAGGCGGAGCTGCCGCTGCCCTCCGACCCCCGCGAGGAGCAGCCGGAGCGCCGCGCCGACGACTCCGCGAAGGCCGACCGCGACGAGGCCCGCGCCACCGCCCCCGCCGACGACGAGGCGGGCCAGGGCGCCTCCCCCGAGACCTCGGAGAAGCCGGGCAAGGGGAAGGAGAAGGAAGCCGGGAAGAGCGAGGAGCCCGCAGACGAGACGGTGGACCCGTCCGCCCCGGCCGAGGGGCTGGAGCCGCGCCTCCTTCGGGAACTGGCAGACGACGCGTTCATCGACGACCAGCTCACCACCTCCTCCTCCGGCTCCGGCCAGCGCACCGTGACTGTGGTGTTCCGCACGTCCAACGTCATCGTCACCGTGGAGTACGAGGTCCAGCCGAAGCAGGTCGCCGAGGTCCCCGACAGCGCGTCCATGCAGGAAAAGGCGCGTGAGTTGGCCGGCCTGCTGGCCGAGCGGCTGAGCGACGTGTGACCCCGCGCGCCCCGGCGCGCACCTCCGGAGCGGGTGGGTCGCCCCGCCGCTTCGGCGTACGGTGACCCCTCGGACCATCCGATCCGTCCGGTTCGGCCCGACCGCACGACTTGAGCGAAGGAACCATGCACCGACCAGCACAGCGACTGACCCGCATACTCGCCTGCGCCGCCGTCCCGGTGATGCTCGTGGCCGCCGGCTGCTCCTCGGACGACTCCTCGGGCACCGACGACGCGCAGAAGGACAAGCCGGCCTCCTCGTCCGCGGCCTCCGCACCGGCCGTGGAGAAGGCCGCGTACGGCACGCTCCCGGAGGCGTGCTCCACGCTCTCCAAGAAAACGCTGAAGGACCTGGTCCCCGACGCGGACAGCCTCAAGGGCAAGACCGGCAAGTCCGACGACACCGCCTCGCGCGCCACCTGCTCGTGGAACAGCCTGGACACCAAGGGCGTCGACGGCTCGCAGTTCCGCTGGCTGCACGTCTCCCTGATGCGGTTCGACTCGGACGAGGCGCTCGGCTCGGGCGCGGAGCGCGCCGAGAAGTACTACGCCAAGCAGATCGCCGACGCCAAGGCCACCGAGGACGCCAAGGAGGTCGCCGCCGAGCCGGTCTCCGGCACGGGCGACGCCGCGACAGTGGTCTCGTACGAGCTGAAGAAGAAGGAAGGCACCTTCAAGCAGCAGTCGCTGGTGACCCGCGTCGAGAACGTCGTGGTGACCGTCGACTACAACGGCGCCGGCCTCGCGGGCCAGAGCTCTCCGAAGACCGCGGGCCTGGTCGAGGACGCCACCAAGGCCGGCAAGGAGGCCGTCGCGGCGGTCACCAAGGCCAACAGCGCGGACGCCAAGGGCTCCTCGGGCGAGGACTCGGGCAAGGAGTCGGAGAAGGACACCGGCAAGAAGTCCGAGAAGGACGACGACGAGAACGCCGGCCAGGGCGCGGACCCCGGCAAGTCCTGACGGACAGCGCCTCGTCCCGCTTCCCTCCGCGGAGCCCGGTCACCTTCCGGTGGCCGGGCTCCGGCGCGTTCCGGAGGCTCGTGGGGCGTTACGCCGCGCGCCGGTCGCGCCGGGCCTTGATCCGGCGGCCCGTGGCGACCAGGGGCAGCAGCGCAGCCAGGGAGAGCTGGAGGGCGCAGCCGGTCACCAGCAGGCGCTCGGCCCCGGGGGCGCCGGCGGCCCAGGCGACGAGGCAGCCGATGTTGACGGCGGCCCAGACGACCGTGGCGACCGCCATCCGGCCCGTCGGCTTCGGGTACTCGACCCGGCTCACCATGAGCCAGGCGACGCCCACCACCAGCGCGAGGGTGAGGGCGAAGGGCAGTTCCAGCAGGACGACCGAGACGACGGTGAGCGCCGCGAAGGGGATCGGCATGCCCTCGAACATGCCGTCGCGCGAGGTGGTGACGGAGAAGCGGGCCAGTCGCAGCACCCCGGCCAGCAGCACGGCGACCGCGCCGACCACCGTCAGGCCCAGGTGGTAGCCCTCGCCGACGAGCCCCCAGACCACGACGAAGTAGGCCGGCGCGAGACCGAAGCTGATCAGGTCCGAGAGGTTGTCCAGCTCCGCGCCCATGCCGGAGCTGCGGAACTTCCGTGCCACCAGCCCGTCGCACAGGTCGAAGAGGGAGGCCAGCAGGATCAGCATGACGGCGGTGGCCGCGCCCTGCCGCAGGGTGCCGTCGCCCGGCCCGCCGGTCAGGTAGGGGACCAGCACGGCGGTGGTGATGAAGTACACCGAGGAGAACCCGCAGACCGCGTTCCCCAGGGTCAGTATGTCGGCGGCCGACAGCCTGGACGGGGACGGCTGCCGCCCGCTCCTGCCCGGCGCCTCCCCCGGTACGTCGCGGCCGGTGTCCGGGCCCGCGTTCCGGCGTGGCTCCTCGGGTGTCTCCTCGGCACGCAGCACTGCCCTGTCCGTGTCGGTCGTGGTCAAGGCAGTCTCTCCTCCGCGCGTCCGTTCGCCGGCGGGCCACCGGTGGCGAGCATCATGCCAGCACGCGAACGGGGTCCCTGTCGTACCCCGGCACAGGCGTCCGCACACATGTGCCAGTCTGTTGGGCGCAACAGGACGCAATCCGCCGGGACCCGACGGACCCGCAGGACGACGGAGAGGGAGCGCCAGTGGCGGCGACAGAGCTGACACGGACTCACCGCATACTCATCGGGGTGGTCGTGGCCGGTGCGGTGGTCATCGCGGCCATCGGTTTCGCCGGTTCGTACACGGCGGTGCGTGAACTCGCCCTGGACAAGGGGTTCGGCACCTTCTCGTACTTCTTCCCGATCGGCATCGACGCGGGCATCTGCGTGCTGCTCGCCCTCGATCTGCTGCTGACCTGGATGCGCATCCCGTTCCCGATGCTGCGTCAGACGGCCTGGCTGCTCACCGCGGCCACCATCGCCTTCAACGGCGCCGCCGCCTGGCCCGACCCGCTCGGGGTCGGCATGCACGCGGTGATCCCGGTGCTCTTCGTCGTCGCGGTGGAGGCCGCCCGGCACGCCATCGGCCGGATCGCGGACATCACCGCCGACAAGCACATGGAGGGCGTGCGGATCACCCGCTGGCTGCTCTCCCCGCTGCCGACCTTCCTGCTGTGGCGCCGGATGAAGCTGTGGGAGCTGCGCTCCTACGAACAGGTCATCAAGCTGGAGCAGGAACGTCTCGTCTACCAGGCCCGGTTGCGTTCCCGCTTCGGCCGCTCCTGGCGCCGCAAGGCCCCGGTGGAGTCGCTGATGCCGCTGCGCCTGGCCCGGTACGGCGTCCCGCTCGCGGAGACGGCCCCGGCCGGCCTCGCCGCCGCCGGCATCGAACCGGCCCTCCTCCCCCCGGCCCCCGCCCCCGCCCGCCAGGAACTGGAGCGCGCCGACCGGCCGGCCACGGAGACGGCCCCGGCCCCGGCGCCCACCTCCCTGGAGAAGCAGCCCGCGGAGCGCCCGGCCGCGGAGGCGCCGCAGGAGCAGCAGGCGCCCCCGCCGGAGGGCAGCCCGTGGTTCGCCGGGCAGCAGGGCCCGGTGCAGTACGCGGGCACGTACGACCCGCAGTACGAGCCGGACCCGCAGACCTTCGCGGAGTACCAGCGGTACCAGCGGTTCGCCGCGCACGAGGCCCAGGTGGCCCAGGAGGCGCAGGCGGCGCAGGCGGCCGAGGCCCAGCAGCAGGCCGCCGAGGAGGAGCGGCGGGACGGCGTGCAGGTTCCGGCGGGCCCGGGCCGAACCCGTCCGCTCGGCGGCGCCCCGGCGATCCCGGCCCAGCGCGAGGGCGGCCGGCCCGCCGAGGGCGAGGAGTTGGAGCAGTCGCAGCCCACGCTTCCGGAGGACGAGGTCCCGCAGGTCCCCGGCGGGGGCGCGATCGACGAGGAGACCTTCTTCGCGGCCTTCCGGCGGTACGTGGAGGTCAACGGGAACTACCCGAACGCCCGCAAGTTCGGCCTGTACCTCCAGGACCACCACCAGGTCAGCAACGAGGCCGGTGGCCCGCTTCCCGAGGGCGACCTCTGGCCGTACCTGCGCGAGTGCCGCCGCCGCTACGAGCAGGAGCAGGCCCAGGCCGCTCCCGAGCCCGACTTCACCAGCGCCTGACCGCCCGGCGCACCCCGCACACGGCGAAGGCCGCCTCCCCGGTACTCGGGGGAGGCGGCCTTCGCCGTACGTACGCCGCAGAGCGGTCAGGCGCCCAAGAGGCGGCGGACCCGGTCCTCGCCGACGGCGAGCAGCAGGGTGGGCAGGCGCGGGCCGGTGTCGCGGCCGACGAGGAGCTGGTAGAGCAGGGCGAAGAAGCCGCGCTGGGCCGCCTTCAGCTCGGGGGTCGGCTTGGCGTCGGCGGGGAAACCGGCCTGGATCTTCGGCACGCCGTAGACCAGGGTGGTCAGCCCGTCGAGCGACCAGTGGCTGTCGAGGCCGTCGAGGAGGAGGCGCAGCGACTCGCGCGCCTCGTCGCCGAGGCCGGCCAGCGCCTCGGTGTCGGGCTCGGCGCGGACGACGGTGCGGGCCTCGGCGTCGACGTAGGTGTTGATCCACGCCTCGGCGCGGTCGAGCCGGGGGCGGACCTCGTCCAGGCCGGTGATCGGGCGGGTGGGGTCCAGCTCGCTGAGGATGCGCAGGGTCTGGTCCTCGGCGCCGGCGGTGATGTCGGCGACCGAGGCGAGCGTGCGGTACGGCAGCGGGCGCGGGGTGCGCGGCAGCTCACCGGCGGCGGTGGCGGCGGCGCGGCTGTGGGCGGCGGCGTCGGCGGGCAGCGCGGTGCCGTCGGCGACCTTGGCCTCCAGCTTGTCCCACTCGTCGTAGAGCCGCTGGATCTCCTGGTCGAAGGCGATCTTGAAGGACTGGTTGGGGCGGCGGCGGGCGTAGAGCCAGCGCAGGAGCTGGGGCTCCATGATCTTCAGGGCGTCGGACGGGGTGGGCACGCCGCCCTTGGAGGAGGACATCTTCGCCATGCCCGAGATGCCGACGAAGGCGTACATCGGGCCGATCGGCTGGACGCCGTCGAAGATCTCCACGATCTGGCCGCCGACCTGGAAGGAGGAGCCGGGCGAGGAGTGGTCGACGCCGGAGGGCTCGAAGATGACGCCCTCGTAGGCCCAGCGCATCGGCCAGTCGACCTTCCAGACCAGCTTGCCGTGGTCGAAGGTGGAGAGCTTGACCGTCTCTCCGTGGCCGCAGGCGCAGGTGTAGGCCAGCTCCGTCGTCTCGTCGTCGTACGAGGTGACGGTGGTGAGGTCCTTGTTGCAGACGGTGCAGTACGGCTTGTACGGGTAGTAGCCGCCGCCCGCCGTCGTGCCGTCGTCCTCGGCCGCGGCGCCGGAGCCCTCGGCGGCCTCCAGCTCGGCCTCGTCCACCGGCTTCTGCGACTTCTTGCCGGGGGCCTTCTTGGTGCGGTACTGGGCGAGGATCGCGTCGATGTCGCCGCGGTGGCGCATGGCGTGCAGGATCTGCTCGCGGTAGGCGCCCGAGGTGTACTGCGTGGTCTGGCTGATCCCGTCGTACTCCACGCCGAGCGCGGCCAGCGCCTCGGTCATGGCGGCCTTGAAGTGCTCGGCCCAGTTCGGGTACGCCGAGCCGGCCGGGGCGGGGACGGCGGTGAGCGGCTTGCCGATGTGCTCGGCCCAGCTCTCGTCGATGCCCGCGACGCCGGCGGGGACCTTGCGGTACCGGTCGTAGTCGTCCCAGGAGATGAGGTGGCGCACGGTGTGGCCGCGGCGGCGGACCTCGTCGGCGACCAGGTGCGGGGTCATGACCTCGCGGAGGTTGCCCAGGTGGATGGGGCCGGAAGGGGAGAGCCCGGAGGCGACGACGACCGTCAGGCCGTCCGCGCCGGGCGCCTCGTCCGCCGTGCCGTCGGCCTTTTTGGCACCGGCTCGTCGCTCCGCCTCGGCGATGACCTCGTCCGCGTAACGGGAGACCCAGTCGGCGGTCTCTGTGCTCTGAGCCACGATCGGCACGTCCTTCTTTCTCATTCACCTTCGGTGGCCGCCCGGGACTTCGGTCGCGGCCCGCCACCATTGTCCCAGCTCGCCGCCCTACCACGAAAACCGCTTTTCACGGCGCTCGCGCCAGGTGGGATACTTGGCGCGACCTCAGGGGGTTCCCAGGAACCCCCTAGCACCCCAAGGAGAACGGCACCCCACCCCATGGCCTCGGTCACCTCGCTCACCGCTTCCGTCCACCAGCGTCTCGCGGACGCCCTCGCGGCTGCCCTGCCGGAGGCCGGCGCCGCCGACCCGCTGCTGCGACGTAGCGACCGGGCCGACTACCAGGCCAACGGCATCCTGGCCCTCGCCAAGAAGCTCAAGGGCAACCCGCGCGAGCTGGCCGCCAAGGTCGTCGACGCCATCGGGGCGGACGAGGTGATCCAGGACGTCGAGGTCTCCGGGCCCGGCTTCCTCAACCTCACCCTCTCCGACGCCGCCATCACCCGGAACCTCGCGGCCCGCGCCGCCGACCCGGCCCGCCTCGGCGTGCCGCTCGCCGAGGCGCCCGGCACCACGGTGATCGACTACGCCCAGCCGAACGTCGCCAAGGAGATGCACGTCGGCCACCTGCGCTCGGCCGTGATCGGCGACGCGGTCGTGCGGATGCTGGAGTTCACCGGTGAGCAGGTGGTCCGCCGCCACCACATCGGCGACTGGGGCACCCAGTTCGGCATGCTCATCCAGTACCTGATCGAGCACCCGGGCGAGCTGGCCGCCACCGCCGAGAGTGCCGCCGTGGAGGCCGGCCAGGCCAGCGTGGAGGCCGGTGAGCAGGCCATGTCGAGCCTCAACCGGCTCTACAAGGCGAGCCGCGCCCTCTTCGACTCCGACGAGGAGTTCAAGACCCGCGCCCGGCGCCGGGTGGTCGACCTCCAGGCGGGCGACCCGGAGACGCTGGCCATGTGGCAGCGGTTCGTGGACGAGTCGAAGGTCTACTTCTACTCCGTCTTCAACAAGCTCGACATGGAGATCCACGACGCCGACGTGGTGGGCGAGTCCGGGTACAACGCCATGCTCGCGGAGACCTGCCGCCTGCTGGAGGAGTCCGGTGTCGCGGTCCGCTCCGAGGGCGCCCTCTGCGTCTTCTTCGACGACGTGAAGGGCCCCGACGGCCAGCCGGTCCCGCTGATCGTGCAGAAGTCCGACGGCGGCTTCGGCTACGCGGCCACCGACCTCTCCGCCATCCGCGACCGCGTCTTCCAGCTCAAGGCCGACACCCTGCTCTACGTGGTGGACGCACGGCAGTCGCTCCACTTCAAGATGGTCTTCGAGACGGCCCGGCGGGCCGGCTGGCTCGGCGAGGAGGTGAAGGCGGTCCAGCTCGCCTTCGGCACCGTCCTCGGCAAGGACGGCAAGCCCTTCAAGACCCGCGAGGGCGAGACGGTCCGGCTGGTCGACCTGCTCGACGAGGCCGTGGAGCGCGCCACCGCCGTGGTCCGCGAGAAGGACGTCAAGGAGCAGCTCACCGAGGAGCAGATCGCCGAGCGCGGCGCCGAGGTGGGCATCGGCGCGGTCAAGTACGCCGACCTGTCGACCTCCGCCGCCCGCGACTACAAGTTCGACCTGGACCAGATGGTCTCGCTCAACGGCGACACCTCGGTCTACCTCCAGTACGCCTACGCCCGTATCCAGTCGATCCTGCGCCGGGCGGGCGAGGCCCGCCCGGTGGCCCACCCGGAGCTGGCGCTGGCCCCGGCCGAGCGGGCGCTCGGGCTGCACCTGGACCAGTTCGGCGAGATCGCCTCGGACGCCGCCGCCGAGTACGCCCCGCACAAGCTGGCCGCGTACCTCTACCAGACGGCCTCGCTGTACACGACCTTCTACGACCAGTGCCACGTGCTCTCCGCCGACAACCCGCCGGAGGTCGTGGAGAACCGCCTCTTCCTCTGCGACCTCACCGGCCGCACCCTCCACCAGGGGATGGAACTGCTGGGCATCCGCACGCCCGAGCAGCTCTGAGCGAGCGGCACGACGACAGCGGCAGGGGCCGGACGGTACGCGCGTACCGTCCGGCCCCTGCCGCGTTCCGGGCGTCTCAGCGGGCCGCCGCGAACCCCTTCTCCAGGCGCCGCAGTCCCTCGGCGATCTCGTCCGGGGTCTGCGTCACGAAGCAGAGCCGCAGGGTGCCGTGGTCGGGGCGGTCGGCGAAGAAGGGCGCGCCCGGCACGTACGCCACGTCGAAGCCGACCACGGTGCGCAGCAGGGCGGCGGTGTCGTGCCCCTCGGGCAGCCGCGCCCAGACGAACATGCCGCCCTCCGGGGTGGTCCACGTCGAACCGGCGGGCAGGGCGTCGGGCAGGCCCGCCAGGAGGGCGTCGCGGCGGGTGCCGTAGACGGCGGCCACGCGGGCCACGTGGGCGTCGAGGTCGTTGTCGGCGAGGTAGCGGGCGGCGGCCAGCTGGTTGACGGTCGGGGTGTGCAGGTCGGTGCCCTCCTTGACCAGGGCGCAGGCGGCGCGCAGCGGGCGGGGCGCGCGCAGCCAGCCGAGGCGGAGCCCCGGCGCCATCACCTTGGAGAAGCTGCCGAGCAGCACCGTCCGGTCGGCCGCCTCGGGCAGCGAGGCGATCCACGGCAGCCGCTCCCCGGCGAACCGCAGCTCGCCGTACGGGTCGTCCTCGACGATCCACAGGCCGCGCCGGGCCGCGATCCGGGCGACCTCACGGCGCCGGGCGACGGTCATGGTGCGGCCGGTCGGGTTCTGGAAGGTGGGCACGGTGTAGAGGAACTTGGGGCGCTCGCGGACCACCAGCTCCTCCAGGGCGGCCGGGTCGATCCCGTCGTCGTCGCAGGCCACCGGCACGATCCGGGCCCCGGCGAAGGCGAAGACCTGGAGCGCGGCCAGGTAGCAGGGGCTCTCCACCAGCACGGTGTCGCCCGGCTCGATCAGCGCCTGCGCGACCAGGGACAGGCCCTGCTGCGAGCCGGTGGTGACCAGCACGTCGTCCGGCCCGGTGGCAAGCCCGCGCACCGTCATCCGCTCGGCGAGCGCCCCGCGCAGCGCCGGCTCGCCCTCGGTCGTCGCGTACTGGAGCGCGCGGGGCGCCTGCTCGGCCAGGACCGCCCGGAACGCCTCGGCGATCCCCTCGGCGTCGAACAGCTCCCGTGCCGGCAGCCCGCCCGCGAAGTTGATCACCTCGGGCCGCGCCGTCACCGCCAGGATGTCCCCGACCGGCGACCCCCCGCCGCCTACGGCCCGCCCCGCGAGCGGCGGCGTGGGGACGGATGCGGCAGGGCTCAGCGACATGGGGCACTCCTCGTTCTGCGTACTCCGCCCGCGCCGGGGCGGCCTCCCCGCACTCTAGGAGCCCGCCATGTGGACACCCGGCCGCCCCCGCCCTACCCGGGCTGGTGCTCGCTCCACTCGGAGGCACCGGGCGGATAGTCGTACGCCGGCCGCCCGGCCGACGCGCTGGTCCGGAACGGCCGCCCCCGGTCGTCCACCCTGAACACCCCCTGCCGCTCCCCGCTCGACCACTCCACCTCCAGGTACCAGCTCACGTCCCGCCCCCCGGTGTGCGCCGTCACCCGGAACATCTCCGGATCGCTCTCCCTGATCTTGTACGGGAACGGGCGCTGCCCCTCGGCCGCGCGGGCGGCGGGAGCGCCCTGGTCGAGGTCGACGTCGAAGGCGCGCAGCGCGACCCCGCCGCCGCAGCCGACCCCGGTCCCGTAGTCGGTCCACGGCAGCGGCTCCCCGGTACGCACCACCCGCACGTGCAGCGCCTGGAGGACGACCGTCTCGCTCCCCTTCCCCTGAAGCGTCACCTCCACCACCTGCTCGTCCGCCGACACCGCCCCCATCGCCGCCACCCACGCGGGCGCGTCCTGCTCGACGGGCGGCGGTCGCACCGCGTCGGGCTCCCGGTCCACCAGGTACCGCTGACTGCACTGGTCCTCCCAGGCGTGCGCCCGCACGGAGGCGTGGAAGGGGACGCCGGTGGACGCGGGGGCTGCGGGCTTGCCGTCCGCCGGACTCCCCGGGGAGGCACTGGGGGTGCCCGAGGGGGACGGCGACGCGGACGGCTCGTCCGACGCGGAGCCGGACGGGCTCGGGCTCCCGGACCCGGACGCCTGCGACGAGGCCACCGGGCCGCGCGTGGCTCCCGCCGGTTGTCCGGCCCCGGCACCGGGCCCCTCGCTGCCGAGCCGGCCTACGAGCAGGGCTCCGGCGGCGGCCACGGCGACGACGCCGGCGGTGGCGGCCAGGACGAGGCGGCGACGGGGCCGGAGGGAGGGCGGGGCGTCGGAGGTCTTCGAGCCCTCCGGGCTCTCCGGGGAGTCCGGGCTTCCCGGGACGCCGTCGGCATCCGGGGTGCTGGCCTGCGTACCGGAACCGGCAGCAGGGGCGTCGCCTCCTGCCCCGCCTCCGGCGCCCTTCCCCCGCTGCTCCCGGGCCGCGTCGGCGAGAATCCACCGCCGGTGCACCTCGACCAGCTCCTCCGGAGTCGCCCGGCAGAGGCGGGCGAACCGGTTGAGGGGCGCGAAGTCGGCCGGTACGGCGTCCCCGTTGCAGTACCGGTGGAGCGTCGAGGCCGACAGATGCAGCCTCTTGCCGAGCGCCCCGTAACTGAGCCCCGACCGCTCCTTGAGCGTGCTCAGCAGCGCGGCGAGCTGCGCCGCCGCCCCCGTGGAATCTGCGGTCCCCACCCGTCCCCCATCCCGTAAGACCGTTCCAGGGCACCCACGTTCCCGCAGGTCAGGCCCTACTTCATCGTTCCAGCGTCCCGTTCCCCCGGATCTTGCTGGCGGCCGGGACGAAGCGCGCCGCAAGCTTCGGTCATCCAAGCACGCCGCACCGCTGAAAGGACGTCACCATGACCGCCACGCCCCGCTCCCGCCGCCTGCGCACCCTCGCCGCCGCCCTCGTCACCACCGCAGCCCTCTCCCTCACGGCCTGCCAGACCGGCGCCGCCGACGCCACCGGAGTCGTCGACTCCACCCAGCCGCCGGTGCCCGCGGCGGAGGCAGCGCAGGAGGCGCCGGCCACCGGCGAGGAGGCCACCCAGGTCGCCGGCCGCAAGTCCCCCGCGAAGACCACCTCCTGCACCGCCGAGGGCACCAAGGTCACCGTCACCGAGGCCCCCCGCCCGATCAACCACCTCCTGATCAAGGCCACCAACACCAGCGACACCACCTGCCACCTCTACTACGCCCCCTACCTCCGCTTCGACCAGGCCCAGTCCGCCGTCCCCTTCATCGAGGAGAGCAAGCCCCAGGCCGTCGTCACCCTCGCCCCCGGCGAGTCCGGCTACGCCGGCGTCCTCACCTCCACCCCCGACGGCTCCCACCCCTACGACGCCACCTCCCTGACCCTCTACTACGCCGCCCGCTCCGGCCAGGGCTCCACCGGCGCCCCGAGCCACCCCGCCCTCCCCTCCGACTCGGTCCGCATCGACAGCAGCAACGCCGTCACCTACTGGCAGACCTCGGCGGCGGACGCGCTGATGTGGTGACCCGCACCATGCGAAGGCCCCGGCCCTGCGGAGGGGAGCCGGGGCCGACGCACGGATACGCCCTCAGCCACCAGGCCGCACGTACGCCACGGGCCCACCCGACTCGGACTCCAGCCGCCGCCCGAGCAACAGGCGGGCGCGGTCGGCGCCGGGGGCGTCGGGATTCACCCACTGCTGCGGGGTGACCAGCTCGGTGACGCTTCCGGCAAGGGCCCCGTGAAACCGGTACCGCCCGTCGCCACGGCTGTCGTACCCATCGATGCCGGTCAGCACAGCCACGACGTACTGGCCGAGGGTGACGGCCATGAGCCCGGCCCGGACGACCCGCTCGGGATCACAGCGCCACCAGCCGGAGAGGGCGGCTTGGAGTTGGCCGGGGGTGAGCTGGGTGGAGAAGCCGGTCCAACCCCGCTCCGTGTCATCGGCCTTCTCCGCCACCCCGACCCGCAGAACAGGCAGTTCGTGACTGCCGACAGCCGGGGGGCCGACGGCCTCGCGACGGGCCAGGGTCTCGATGTCGACCGTCGGCATAACGGTGCGATTGCCTCGTGCGCGGAGGGTGGGCAGGAGGCCCGAGGCAATGAGTCGCCGCAGCGTTCCGACTGCCAGATCCAGCCGTGCTGCCGCCTGGACAGTCGTCACATCTGTCATCGCACTCACCCTCGTGAAGCCCAACCATACAACGTAGCGTTGTAAAGTTATAACCAATCCCATCGCGGACGGCGTAAGTATCTGACGTCGCACGTTTGCCGCGAAGGCGGCCGATACGTACAGTGGTCGCATGATCACGCACCCTGTGCGCGTCACCCCCGACGCCCTGAAGGATCTGCTCCGCCTCTACCGCCAAGACCCCCAGATCCTCCGAGCGGCACTCCAGAAGATCCGCCTGCTGGAGAGCAACCCCTACGCGGGCCGCCCGCTCCTCGGGGACCTGGTCGGCTGCCGGAAGCTGGTCGTCGGTGACCGCACGTGGCGCATCGTCTGGCGGGTCCTCACGGACGCCGAGGGCAACACCAGTATCGAGATCTCCGAAGCGCTGGCCATCGGCGCGCGCGAGAACAACCGCGTCTACGAGGAGGCCCGCAAGCGACTCGAACGCATGGAGCCGTCCGAGGCCCGCGCGGACCTGGCCGACTTGCTCAGGCGTTTCGGCATGGACAGCCCCACTCAGGAGCCTTCGGCCGCACCACCCGAGGAGCCGGTGCCCGGCTGGCTCCGCGAGCGCCTCCTCGACCAGGCCGGACTCCCGGCCGACAAGGTGGCCGCCATGAGCCTCCGGGAGGCCGTGGACGCGTGGACCGCCTGGACCGCGCGCCCGAGGGGGTAGTTCAGGCTGCCTGGTCCTGCGTTTCGTCCAGGTCCTCGCGCGTCATCCCGAAACGCTCCAGCACTTCGTCGAAAGTGAAGCGCTCCCCGGTGTCGTCCACGGCCCGAGTGAGCACCACCAGCGCGTCGAGCAGGTCCTCCTCCAGCTGCTCGATCCGGTTCAGCCGGTCCACGCCGACCACGGCAGCGACCGGCTTGTTGCGGCGCTCGACCACGACGTCACGGCCGGCCTCCGCCTCCTTGACCAGTCCGGCCACACCCTTACCCGTCGCGTCGGTGACCGACAGGACCATGTGCGCTTCGCTGAGATTCCGCATGGGAAAACTGTACAGCTCGGGGCGCGAATCTGCACAGATTCGCGCCCCCGGTCGGTGCAGCCCTGTTCACCAGGGCTATCCCGTCACCCCAGCTTCCGCGCCACCTCAGTGGCCCAGTACGTCAGGATGACCTGCGCCCCAGCCCGCTTGATCCCCGTCAGCGACTCCATGATCGCCGCGTCCCGGTCGATCCAGCCCCGCTGGGCCGCCGCCTCGATCATCGAGTACTCCCCGCTGATCTGGTAGGCCGCGACCGGCACGTCGGAGGCTTCGGCGACCTTGGTGAGGATGTCGAGGTAGGGGCCGGCCGGCTTGACCATGACCATGTCGGCGCCCTCCTGGAGGTCGAGAGCGAGTTCGCGGAGGGCGTCGCGGGTGCCGGCGGCGTCCTGCTGGTAGGTCTTGCGGTCGCCCTGGAGGGAGGAGCCGACGGCCTCGCGGAAGGGGCCGTAGAAGGCCGAGGCGTACTTGACGGCGTAGGCGAGGATCGCCACGTCCTCGTGGCCGGTCTGGTCGAGGGCGTCGCGGATGACGCCGACCTGGCCGTCCATCATGCCGCTGGGGCCGACCACGTGGGCGCCGGCGTCGGCCTGGACCTGGGCCATCTCGGCGTACCGCTCCAGGGTGGCGTCGTTGTCGATCCGGCCGTCGGCGGTCAGGACGCCGCAGTGACCGTGGTCGGTGAACTCGTCAAGGCAGAGGTCGGACATGACCAGCAGGTCGTCGCCGACCTCGGAGCGGACGTCGCGCAGGGCGAGCTGGAGGATGCCGTCGGGGTCGGTGCCGGCCGTGCCGACGGCATCCTTCTTCGCGTCCTCGGGCACGCCGAAGAGCATGATGCCGGAGACTCCGGCGGCGACGGCCTCGGCGGCGGCCTTGCGGAGGGTGTCGCGGGTGTGCTGGTACACGCCGGGCATCGAGCCGATCTCGACCGGCTCCGAGATGGACTCGCGGACGAAGGCCGGCAGGACGAGGTCGGCCGGGTGGAGCCGGGTCTCGGCGACCATCCGGCGCATCACCGCGCTGCTCCGCAGCCTGCGGGGCCGGCTACCGGGGAACGATCCGTACGCACTCACGACCACAAACACCTACTCCGACGAACCGAGAACGGGACGGGCGCGCCGGGCGAGGAAACGCGGGAGCGGGCCCACCCCAAAGGGTAGGCCCGCTCCGGTACGTCCTGGTTCAGCGCCCCCGCCTCACGAGGAGGAGGCGGCCCTGCGGCGCCGGGCGCCGGGGCGCCGCTCGCTGGGCCGGGCGACGTTCTCCCCGGCCTCCAGCGCGGCCGCCCTGCGCTCCGCGCCGAAGGAGGCGAGCGCCTCGGCCAGCTTGTGCACCGAGGGCTCGGGCGCCATCACGTCGACTCTCAGCCCGTGCTCCTCCGCCGTCTTGGCGGTGGCGGGCCCGATACAGGCGATGATCGTGACGTTGTGCGGCTTGCCCGCGATGCCGACCAGGTTGCGGACGGTCGAGGACGAGGTGAACAGGACCGCGTCGAAGCCGCCGCCCTTGATCGCCTCGCGGGTGTCGGCCGGCGGCGGCGAGGCGCGCACCGTCCGGTAGGCGGTGACGTCGTCCACCTCCCAGCCCAGCTCGATCAGCCCGGCCACCAGGGTCTCGGTGGCAATGTCGGCGCGCGGCAGGAACACCCGGTCGATCGGGTCGAAGACCGGGTCGTACGGCGGCCAGTCCTCCAGGAGCCCGGCCGCGGACTGCTCGCCCGAGGGGACGAGGTCGGGCTTGACGCCGAAGGCGATCAGCGCGGCCGCGGTCTGCTCGCCGACGGCGGCGACCTTGATGCCCGCGAAGGCCCGCGCGTCGAGCCCGTACTCCTCGAACTTCTCCCGGACCGCCTTGACCGCGTTGACGCTGGTGAACGCGATCCACTCGTAACGTCCGGTGACCAGGCCCTTGACGGCCCGCTCCATCTGCTGCGGGGTGCGCGGCGGCTCGACGGCGATGGTCGGCACCTCGTGCGGCACCGCGCCGTAGGAGCGCAGCTGGTCGGAGAGCGAGGCCGCCTGTTCCTTGGTGCGCGGCACCAGGACCTTCCAGCCGAAGAGCGGCTTCGACTCGAACCAGGAGAGCTGGTCGCGGCGGGCCGGGGCGCAGTGCTCACCGACCACGGCTATGACCGGTCGGCCGCCGTCCGGCGAGGGCAGCACCTTGGCCTGCTTGAGGACCTGCGCGACGGTGCCGAGCGTCGCCTCCCAGGTCCGCTGACGGGTGGTGGTCCCGGCGACGGTGAGCGTCATCGGGGTGTCGGGCTTGCGCCCGGCCGCCACCAGTTCGCCCGCCGTGGCCGCGGCCTGGTCGAGGCTGGTGGAGACGACGACGGTGCCGTCGCTCGCGCCCAGCTCGGTCCAGCAGCGCTCGGTGGCGGTGCGCGCGTCGACGAAGCGCACGTCGGCGCCGGTCTCGTCGCGCAGCGGGATACCGGCGTACGCGGGGACGCCGACCGCCTCCGCGATGCCGGGGACCACCTCGAAGGTGACGCCCTCGGCGGCGCAGGCGAGCATCTCGCGGACGGCCTCGGAGTCGAGCCCCGGGTCGCCCTGGACGGCCCGCACGACCCGCTTTCCGGCCCGCGCGGCCCCCATGACAAGATTGGCGGCATCGCCGAATCGGCGGGCCTCCGCGGGGGTTGACGCCTCGTCAGCGGAAAGTTGCGGCATGTCCGCGCCCGCCCTGGCATGCGCCCTGACGACGTCGAGCACCTGCTCCTCCGCGACCAGGACGTCGGCGGCGGCCAGCGCCTCGACGGCGCGCAGAGTGAGAAGCCCCGGGTCGCCGGGACCGGCACCGAGGAAGGTGACGTGCCCATGGTCGGAGAACATTGCATTTACAGCGGTGGTGGGGCTCAAAGTGCTCGCTCCCCCATCAGACCGGCCGCACCCTTGGCCAGCATCTCGGCAGCGAGTTCGGTGCCGAGCGCGGCCGCCTCGTCATGCGTCGTGGGCACGGGACCGGTGGTGGACAGCTGCACCAGCGCGGAACCGTCGGGCGAACCGACGACGCCCCGCAGGCGCATTTCCTTGACAACCTGCCCGTCGGCCAGAAGGTCGGCCAGCCCACCCACGGGTGCGCTGCAACCGGCCTCCAGGGCAGCGAGCAGGGAACGCTCGGCGGTGACGGCGGCCCGGGTCACCGGGTCGTCCAGCTCCGCGAGCACGGCGGCGAGCGGCAGCCCGTCGGCCTCATGGCCGGCGGCGCACTCGATCGCCAGGGCCCCCTGGCCGGGGGCGGGCAGAATCGTGTCGACCGAGAGGTACTCGGTCACCTCCTCGCTCCTGCCGACACGGTGCAGCCCGGCCGCGGCGAGAACCACCGCGTCCAGCTCACCGCTGCGGACGAAACCGATGCGGGTGTCGATGTTCCCCCGGATCGGCACGGTCTCGATCGCCATCCGGTGCCCACGGGCGTACGCGTTGAGCTGCGCCATGCGCCGGGGCGAACCGGTGCCGATGCGCGCCCCCTCGGGCAGCTCCTCGAAGCGGAGCCCGTCGCGGGCGATCAGCACGTCGCGCGGGTCCTCGCGGGCCGGTACGGCGGCCAGGACGAGCTCGTCCGGCTGGGCCGTCGGCAGGTCCTTGAGCGAGTGCACCGCGAAGTCCACCTCCCCGCGCACCAGCGCCTCGCGCAGGGCGGCGACGAAGACGCCGGTGCCCCCGATCTGCGCCAGGTGCTCGCGGGAGGTGTCGCCGTACGTCGTGATCTCCACCAGCTCGACGGGCCGCCCCGTCAGCTGGTGGACGGCGTCGGCCACCTGTCCGGACTGGGCCATGGCGAGCTTGCTGCGCCTGGTCCCGAGTCGCAATGCCTTCTCGGTCATGACCGGTCTCGATTCAGGTCGTCCGTGGTGGTGCGGGCGGGCGCGGCACTGTCGCCGCGCGCCCCGTTGTCGGCCCGGCTGACGGCCGCGACCGTCTGCGGGTCGAGGTCGAAGAGGGTCCGCAGGGCGTCGGCGTACCCGGCGCCCCCGGGCTCTTGGGCCAGCTGCTTGACCCGCACGGTCGGGGCGTGCAGGAGCTTGTCGACGACGCGGCGGACGGTCTGCGTGATCTCCGCCTGCTCGCGTTCGCCGAGGTCGGGGAGGCGGCCGCGGAGCCGCCCCATCTCGCCGGCCACCACGTCGGCGGCCATGGTGCGCAGGGCGACCACGGTCGGCGTGATGTGGGCGGCACGCTGGGCCGCGCCGAAGGCGGCGACCTCCTCGGAGACGAGGGTGCGGACCGCGTCCACGTCGGCGGCCATCGGGGCGTCGGCGGACGCCTCGGCGAGGGATTCGATGTCGACCAGGCGGGCGCCGGCGACGCGGTGCACGGCGGCGTCCACGTCGCGCGGCATGGCCAGGTCGAGCAGGGTCAGCGGGTCGCCGTCGGTGCGCCCGGCGACCGCGGCGGCGACCGCCTCGGCGGTGAGGACGAGGCCGGTGGCGCCGGTGCAGGAGACGGCGATGTCGGCGCGGGCCAGCTCGCCGCTGACCGAGGCCATCGGCACGGCGCGGGCGGCGAAGCCCTCGGCGGCCGCGGCCCCGCCGGGCTGGGCGAGGATCTCGGCGAGCCGCTCGGCGCGCTCCAGGGTGCGGTTGGCGACCACGATCTCCTGGACCCCGGCGCGGGCCAGGGTGGCGGCGGCCAGCGAGGACATCGAGCCGGCGCCGATGATCAGCGCGCGCTTCTTGGCGGCCCAGTCGGCGACCTGCTCGCCCTGGGCCAGCTGCTCCAGGCCGAAGGTGACCAGGGACTGCCCGGCGCGGTCGATGCCGGTCTCGCTGTGAGCGCGCTTGCCGACCCGCAGGGACTGCTGGAACAGGTCGTTCAGCAGCCGTCCGGCGGTGTGCAGCCGCTGCGCGGTGGCGAGGGAGTCCTTGATCTGCCCGAGGATCTGCCCCTCCCCGACCACCATCGAGTCCAGCCCGCAGGCCACCGAGAACAGGTGGTGGACGGCGCGGTCCTCGTAGTGGACGTAGAGGTACGGCGTGAGTTCGTCGAGGCCGACCCCGCTGTGCTGGGCGAGCAGGGTGGAGACCTCGGCGACACCGGCGTGAAACTTGTCCACGTCGGCGTAGAGCTCGATGCGGTTGCAGGTGGCGAGGACGGCCGCCTCGGTGACGGGCTCGACGGCGAGCGCGTCCTGGAGGAGCTTGGCCTGCGCGTCGGCGCTCAGCGCGGCGCGTTCCAGGATGCTCACGGGCGCGCTGCGGTGGCTCAGCCCCACGACGAGAAGACTCATGCCGGCATCACGGCGGGAACGTCCCCGTCGGGTCCCTTGCGGGGGGTGGTGTGCGGGCCCGCGGGCAGCTCCGCGGGGGCGGCGGGCGCGGTGGCGTCCTCGCCGGCCTTGCGCTGCTCGTGGAAGGCGAGGATCTGCAGCTCGATGGAGAGGTCGACCTTGCGCACGTCGACGCCCTCGGGCACCGAGAGGACGGTCGGCGCGAAGTTCAGGATGGAGGTGACCCCGGCCGCCACGAGCCGGTCGCAGACCTGCTGGGCGCCGCCGGCGGGGATGGTGATGACGCCGATGGAGACGCCGTTCTCGGTGACGATCCGCTCCAGGTCGTCGGTGTGCGAGACGGGCATCCCCGCGACGGTGCGGCCGGTCAGCGCCGGGTCCTGGTCGAGCAGGGCGGCGACCCGGAAGCCGCGCGAGGCGAAGCCGCCGTAGTTGGCGAGGGCCGCGCCGAGGTTACCGACGCCGACGATGACGACGGGCCAGTCCTGGGTCAGGCCCAGCTCGCGGGAGATCTGGTACACGAGGTACTCGACGTCGTAGCCGACCCCGCGCGTCCCGTAGGAGCCGAGGTACGAGAAGTCCTTGCGCAGCTTCGCCGAGTTGACGCCCGCCGCCGTCGCCAGCTCCTCGGAGGAGACCGTGGGGACGGAGCGCTCCGACAGCGCGGTGAGGGCTCGCAGGTAGAGCGGAAGCCTGGCGACCGTGGCCTCGGGAATTCCTCGGCTGCGGGTCGCCGGTCGGTGAGTTCGGCCAGTTGCCACGGTGCTCCTGCGGGTAGAGCGAGGCTGTGGGCGGCCGCGCCTGCGCAGACCGCCCCGTCCCGTGCAGGCTATGCCTTTGTGAACGCGTGCACAAAGATGGTGTCCCATTTGTCCACCCAAAGTGACCGGGGTCACGCGTACTTACCAGCCGGTCCGGGAACCGTCCGGCCCGCCCCGCACGTCCCTGGAAAACCGCTCCGGACCTGCGGCTACGGAGCCGGGGAGCCGTTCGCCCCGCCGTCACCGCCCGCTCGCCGGCCGTTTCCCGGGCCGAAACCCCCCGCCCGTACGAGCGCCCGCGCGCTCAGCTCAGCGCCTTCCGCAGCCGCTCCGGGCTGACCCGCCAGAAGTCGTGCTGCTCCCCGTCGACGAGCACCACCGGGATCTGCTCCCAGTAGGCGTCGTGGAGCGCCTGGTCCTGGAGGATGTCCTTCTCCTCCCACACCGCGCCGACCTCGGCGCAGACCGCCGCCACCACCTCGCGGGCGTCATCGCAGAGATGGCACCCGGGCTTGCCCACCAGGGTGACGACCCGCTCTGCGGGAGCCTTCTTCGCACGACGGAACACCGGACTCATACCGCCCATTGTGGCCCCGACCCCTCCGCGGCCCGCGCGCCGGGGGCCGCCACACCGCCCGCGACGGCCCGTCACACCCCCGACCCGAAGTGTTCACGACCGGGCACCCTCCGGGGTCCGGGCGTGCCCCGAGGACTGACTATGCTCTCGACATGCCCCTCCCCACGCCCGACGGCAAGTCCGGCCGGAACCCGCTGAGGATGCGCCTCTCCTGGGAATGGCTGACCCCCCGCAGACGCCCGGCCACCGCGCGCAGCGTGCTGGCGGGCGAGGCGAGCGCCGAGGCGGCCCGCAAGACCTCGCAGGCGCCGGAGGAGGCACTGGAGGCCGGAGCCACCGAGGTCACGCCCGCCGAGGAGCCGGCCGAGCCGGAGTTCCCGGTCGCCGGGGACGAACGCGCCGCCGCCTTCTTCGACCTGGACAACACGGTGATGCAGGGCGCCTCCCTCTTCCACTTCGGCCGCGGCCTGTACAAGCGGAAGTTCTTCGAGCGCCGCGAACTGACCCGCTTCGCCTGGCAGCAGGCGTACTTCCGGATCGCGGGCACCGAGGACGCGGGGCACATCCAGGACGTCCGCGAGTCCGCCCTCTCCATCGTCAAGGGCCACCGCGTCGCCGAACTCATGTCGATCGGCGAGGAGATCTACGACGAGTACCTCGCCGGCCGCATCTGGTCCGGCACCCGCGCCCTCGCCCAGGCCCACCTCGACGCGGGCCAGCGGGTCTGGCTGGTGACCGCGGCGCCGGTGGAGACCGCCACGATCATCGCCCGCAGGCTCGGTCTGACCGGGGCGCTGGGCACCGTCGCCGAGTCGGTCGGCGGGGTGTACACCGGCCGCCTGGTCGGCGAGCCGCTGCACGGCCCCGCCAAGGCCGAGGCGGTCCGCGCGCTGGCCGCCGCCGAGGAGCTGGACCTCGACCGCTGCGCCGCGTACAGCGACTCGCACAACGACATCCCGATGCTCTCGCTGGTCGGCCACCCCTACGCCATCAACCCGGACTCCAAGCTCCGCAAGCACGCCCGGGAGCACGACTGGCGGCTGCGCGACTACCGGACCGGGCGCAAGGCCGTGAAGATCGGCATCCCGGCCGCCGCCGGGGTCGGCGCGCTGGCCGGCGGCACCGCCGCCGCGGTCGCCATCCACCGCCGCCGCTCCTGACGCGACACGCACAGGCCGCCCTTCCGGCACGCCGGGGGCGGCCTTTCGGCGTACGTGCCTCCACCATCGCGCCCCTCGCACCACCGTGCGCCCGGCCGGACCGACTACCCGACAAAACGGCGTTCTTACCCCGCCGCGCCCCACGGCACGCACGTTCACCCGAGACGACCACAACACGTCCCCCACACGGCCGGAATTCGGACTCTTCCGATCAGCTGGCGATCACTCTGTGCCAAGCGAACAGACCGATAAGGGCCACGGAACCGTCGCAATCGGTGATTTGAGCAACTCGGTGTAGCGCCGCCTGTACGAAGCGTTATTCTCCTCAGACGCAATTCCGGTGCCTCACACCGCCACATCGAGTGAACGGCGACGCACCGTACGTGATGGAAGCTCTGCCTCTGGGAGTCCCGTGTACCCACACGTCGGGGTTGACGCCTCGGGCCTGGCTACGCTGCGCGCAACGGTCGTCGACCGCCTGCGCAGCTTCGTCCCCACCGTTTACGCCGTCCCCGCCCTCGCCGCCCCCGCGCTCCCCTCATCCGGGTCCGCCGGTTCCGCCTACGCCCTCGCCGAAAGCGGCGCCGCCGTCGGCAGACGGGGCCGCACCGGCTCCGCCCGCCGCGCCGGCGGGGCCACCACCACGGCCCGCCGTCCCGCGGCCGACAGCGACAGCGCCCGCATGATGGAACTGGTCGAACGCGCCCAGGACGGGGAGGCCGAGGCGTTCGGGAAGCTGTACGACCAGTACAGCGACACCGTCTACCGCTACATCTACTACCGGGTGGGCGGAAAGGCCACCGCCGAGGACCTGACCAGCGAGACCTTCCTGCGCGCCCTGCGCAGGATCGGCACCTTCACCTGGCAGGGCCGCGACTTCGGCGCCTGGCTGGTCACCATCGCCCGCAACCTGGTCGCCGACCACTTCAAGTCGAGCCGCTTCCGCCTCGAAGTGACCACCGGCGAGATGCTCGACGCCAACGAGGTCGAACGCAGTCCCGAGGACTCGGTCCTGGAGTCCCTCTCCAACGCCGCCCTCCTCGACGCCGTCCGACGTCTCAACCCCCAGCAGCAGGAATGCGTCACGCTCCGATTTCTCCAGGGCCTGTCGGTCGCCGAGACCGCACGCGTCATGGGGAAGAACGAGGGCGCGATCAAAACGCTCCAGTACCGGGCGGTCCGCACCCTGGCCCGCCTGCTCCCGGACGACGCCCGCTGACCGTCCCGCACCACCCGTCCCCACCGCTGTCCCACCCTGTCCCGCCCCTGTCCCCGTACCGAGCTCGCCGTCCCGCCGACCGCCACGCACCGTGCCCGTCAACTGGCCGTGCGTGGCTGTTCGCTGGGTTCCGCGGACCGATCGCGGCAGTTCCGTAACCAGGGGGCCGGGCCAGTCGTTGGGGGGATTGCAGACTTCCCCCGGATGCGCTTCAGCAGCCCCGCCCTCACTCGATCGGGTGGACGCCGCCGCGGTGCGGAACTCCCGGATCGCGCGGGGAGTCGATCGTCATGACGAGAGGAGGTGCCGCCCGTGATCGCGAATGTATCGGCACACCGGCGGGCGAACGCCTTCGCCCAGGCCCTGGAGGAGCAGACGCCCCCGGGCCAGGCGGCCGAGGTCCGGCCACCGGCGGCGTCCGGGGAGCAGCCCGGCGCGGCTCCCGCGGAGCGCGCCGAGGAGAGCAGGATGCTCTCCCTGGCAGCCGGGCTCGGCGAAGTGCCCAGACCCCAACTGGACCCCGAGGTGAGAACCGTCCAGCGCGCCCAGCTGGTCGCCGCGATGGAGGCGATGGCCGGCTCCGCGCCGGACCCTTCGGTGCCCGAGCAGCGCTCCGGCCGGGGCGCGCACCGGGCCAGCCCCCTGCGGAAACTCCGCCCCCGCTCGCGCCTCACCAAGGGCCTCGCCGCGGGCGGCCTCACGGTGGGCGTCGCGGCGGGAGCCTTCGGCGGCGTGGCCGCGGCCAGCTCCGACGCCCTCCCCGGTGACTCGCTCTACGGGCTGAAGCGCGGCATGGAGGACATCAAGCTCGGCATGGCCGGTGACGCGGCCGACCGCGGCGGGATCTACCTCGACCACGCCTCGACCCGGCTGAGCGAGGCCCGCCGTCTGATGGAGCGCGGCCGCTCGGGCTCCCTGGACCACGAGTCGCTCGCCGAGATCCGCCGCGCCCTGGGCGCCGTGCACCACGACGCCGGCCAGGGCCACCGGCTGCTCAGCGCCGCCTACCAGGAGGGCGGTTCGCTCCGGCCCATCCAGCAGCTCTCCTCCTTCTCCCAGTCGCACCGGGCCACCTGGACCTCGCTGCGCGACCAGCTCCCGCCCACCCTGTTCGACGTGAGCGACCAGGTGAGCGAGGTCTTCGACGCCATAGAGGAGGAGGTCGAGCCGCTCCGTTCGCTGCTGCCCGGCGCCCCCTCCCAGGACGACCGGCCGGGCGGCTCCCCCGCCCCCGGCTCGTCCCCGCCCGCCGGGTCCGGCTCGGTGGCCCCCGGCGAGCCGGACCCGTCCGGCTCGGCGGAGCGCGAGGGCGGCGGCCAGGGCGGCACCGGCGAGAAGGGCAGCCCGATGCCGTCCGCCGGTGACCAGCAGGACGACGGCCTCCTCGGCGGCTCGACCGGCGGCCTGCTCGACCCGCCCCGGACCGGCCAGGACTCCCCGGCCCCCTCCCAGGAGCAGCGCGAGCCCGGCACCGCCCCGGACGTCACCCTCCCGCCCCTCCTCCCGGGCCTCCTCCCCGGCCTCGGCATCGACGCGGGCGACCGGGACTGACCAACCCGGCACCCGTACGAACCGGAGGGCCTCACCGTGCGCGGTGGGGCCCTCCGGCGTGTGCGCCGGCCCGGCCCGGTGCCCTTACCCTCCTCGGATGACCGACGCGACGATCACGTCCGCATCCCCCCAGCCCACCACCTTGACGGTCCGGGAGATCACCGAGGACGACCTGGACGGCTGGGGCCGCGCCTACAGCAAGGGCAACTTCGTGCCCTACCGGGCCGCCTCCCTGGAACGGCGCCGGCGCGTCTTCGAACCGGGCCGGTGGCTCGGCGCGTACGAGGGTGAGGAGTGTGTGGGGACGTTCCGGGGGCTCGCGCTCGATCTGAGCGTGCCGGGCGGGGCCCTGCTGCCTGTCCTCGGTGTCAGCTCGCTCGCGGTCGTGCCCGCGCACCGGCGGCGGGGCATCCTCTCCGCGCTGATGGCCCACGGGCTGAACGCGGCGGTCGAACGGGGCGAGGCGGCGGCGGTGCTGCACTCGGCCGCGTACCCGGTGTACGGCCGGTACGGCTTCGCGCCCGCCACCCGGCACGGCGGCTTCACCGTCGATGTCACGGCCTCGGGCGGCCTCCGCCCGGGCCTCGACATCTCCGGCAGCCTCCGCGAGGCCGCCCCGGAGGAGGTACGCCGCCTCGGCCCGGCCCTGTTCGACGAGGCCCGCCGCAACCGGGCCGGCGCGGTGAGCCGCCCGGAGTGGAGCTGGCGGCGGCGGACCGGGGCGGCGCTGCTGCCCGGGGAGGAGTGGGACGCGCCGACCGTCCTCGTCCACCAGGATGGCGCGGGACAGGTGCGCGGCCTCGTCGCGTACACGGTCGACGGGAAGTGGAGCGACCGCGTCCCCGACGCGACGCTGACCGTCACCGACCTCATCGCCACCACCGCGCAGGCCCGCCGCGCGCTCTGGGCCCACCTGCTCTCCGTCGACTGGGTGCGCAGGATCGAGGTCCCGGACGCCGCCCCGGACGACCCGCTACCGCTCCTCCTGCGCGACCCGCGCGCCGTCCGCCCGCTCCCCCACCCGGCGGACTGCCTCTGGCTGCGCCTGCTCGACCTGCCCGCCGCGCTGACCGTCCGCACCTACCCGCCCGGCCTGCGGCTGACGCTGCGCGTCGCCGACCCGGCCGGTCACGTCGACGGGACGTGGCTGCTGCGCACCGGCGCCGACGGCTCGGCCGAGGTCACCCCGGACGGCGGCCCGGCCGGCCTGGCCCTGGACGCGGCCGCCCTAGCCGCGCTCCACCTCGGCGGCGAGCAGGCGAGCAGGCTGGCTGCGGCCGGGCTGGCCACCGAGTTGACCCCGGGCGCGGCCCGCCTCGCGGACACCCTTTTCCGTACCTCCGCCGAGCCGTGGTGCCCCGACCACTTCTGAACGCGGGCGGGCCCCCCGGGGGACCTCAGAAGAAGACCGACCGCCGCTGCACCAGCAGCTTGTACAGCGTGTGCTGGATCTGCTCGCGCACCTGGTCGGTGAGGTTGAACATGAGCATCGGGTCCTCGGCCGCCTCCATCGGGTACCCGTCGGTGGGGATCGGCTCGCCGAACTGGATGGTCCACTTGGTCGGCAGCGGCAGCGCGCCGAGCGGCCCGAGCCACGGGAAGGTCGGCGTCAGCGGGAAGTACGGCAGCCCCAGCACCCGCGCGAGGGTGCGGGCGTTGCCGACCATCGGGTAGATCTCCTCGGCGCCCACGATGGAGCAGGGCACGATCGGGACGCCCGCGCGCAGCGCCGTCGAGACGAAGCCGCCCCGCCCGAACCGCTGGAGCTTGTACCGCTCGCTGAACGGCTTGCCGATCCCCTTGAACCCCTCGGGCATCACCCCGACGATCTCGCCCGCCCCCAGCAGCCGTTCGGCGTCCTCGGCGCAGGCGAGGGTGTGACCGGCCTTGCGGGCGACCTCGTTGACCACCGGCAGCCGGAAGACCAGGTCGGCGGCGAGCAGCCGCAGGTGGCGTTCGGCCGGGTGCCGGTCGTGGACGGCGACCTGGAGCATCAGCCCGTCCAGGGGCAGCGTCCCGGAGTGGTTGGCGACGATCAGGGCGCCGCCGTCGGCGGGGATGTTCTCGATCCCCTTCACCTCGACCCGGAAGTACTTCTTGTACACCGGGCGCAGCAGCGACATCAGGACCTGGTCGGTGAGTTCCTCGTCGTAGCCGAACGCGTCGACCTCGTACTCGCCGGTGAGGCGGCGCCGCAGGAAGGCGAGGCCGCCCGCGATGCGCCGGTCCCAGCCGCCGTCGTCCCGGGCGGGCCCGGGTTCCGGCCCGGCGGCCGGCTGCGGCTGCTCGGGCAGCGCGCGTACGGGGGCCGGGGTGCGGGGGCGGCGACGGCGCGGCCGGTCGTCGTCGAAGGGGATGACCTTGGCGTCCGCCATGGTGCTCTGCTCCTTAGTCGGCGCTCGGTACGGGGTACGCGGTGCTGGGTGCTCGTACGGTCTCGGCGACCCGGTCGACGGCGTGGGCCACGGCGTGCGGCGGGAGGAGTCCGCTGCCGCGGGCGCGGGCGAAGTCGGCGAAGGTCTGCGCGGTGGTCCAGGCGGGGTGGAAGCCGAGGGTCTCGCGCATCTGCACGGTGGAGACGACCCTCCCGTGGGTGAGCAGCCGGATCTGTTCCCGGGAGAAGTCGGTGACGCCGACGGTCCGCAGCGCCGCCCCGACCCAGGTGACGGCGGGGAGCAGCACGGGCACGGTGGGGCTCCCGAGCCGCCGCGCGCACTGGGAGAGCAGGACCACGCCGTCCCCGGCGATGTTGAAGGTGCCGCTGTTGAGCGTCCCCCGGGCGGGTTCCCCGGCGGCGATGCTCAGCACCTCCAGGCAGTCCTCCTCGTGGACGAACTGGAGGCGCGGGTCGTAGCCGAGGACGGTCGGCAGCACCGGCAGCGAGAAGTACTCGGCGAGCGGGGTGTCCGCGCCGGGCCCGAGGATGTTGGCGAACCGCAGCACGCAGACGGCCACGTCCGGCCGCCGCCGCGCGAACCCGCGCACGTACCCCTCGACCTCGACGGCGTCCTTGGCGAAGCCGCCACTGGGGAGCGCCTTGGCCGGGGTCGTCTCGGTGAAGACGGCCGGGTCACGGGAGGCGGAACCGTAGACGTTGGTGGACGACTTCACGACGAGCCGCCGCACGCTGGGCGCCTTCTGGCACGCCCCGAGCAGCTGGAGCGTCCCGATGACGTTGGCCTCCTTCACGGAGGACCGCCCACCACCGCCGAGCGGCGTCCCGGACACATCGAGATGCACCACGGTGTCGACGCGGTACTCCGCGAGCAACCGCCCGATGGCCGGCCGCCCGATGTCGGCCTGCACGAACTCGGCGTCCCCCAGCTGATGCGCGGGCGCCACCGAGTCGACGGCCACCACCTTGTCGACCCCCTCCTCCCGCTGCACCCGCCGCACGAACCGCCCACTCAACGGACGCGCGACCCCCGTCACGAGCACGACCCTGCCCAAGTCAGCGCCTGCCTTCCCCAGTCAGCTGTGCCCCGGCAACCCTTGCCACCTCACGGTAACGGCTCAACATCGCCCCACGACGACACCGTGCCGCCCAACCACTGCTCTCAGCCAGGCCACGAAATTCAGCCCGGCCGGCGCTTGAGGCCATCTTGTACGCGCGCGTACGACCCGGACCCCAGCCAAACTCAGCCCGGCCGGCGCTTGAGGCCACCCCAAGTGGCCGGGGCCACAAAAAACGAGGCCCTCCCACCCACAGGCAGGAGGACCTCGTAAAGCACGCCGCTAGGCGCTTACTTCTTGTTGCGACGCTGCACACGCGTCCGCTTCAGCAGCTTGCGGTGCTTCTTCTTGGCCATCCGCTTACGCCGCTTCTTGATAACAGAGCCCACGACTACCCTCGCTCACTTCTCGGACAACCCCCGTTTTCACCGGGGGTCATTGGTGCGGGGCTGCATGGGCCCACACGACCTACGTCGGCTTAGCCTACCCGCCCCACGCCCGAGCCCGTAATCGAGGTCCCGCGGCCCCGGCCGTCAGGCCGTCTCCACCCCCACGTAGGAGTCGCGAAGGTACTCGTGAACCGCCTGTTCCGGGACGCGGAAGGACCTTCCGACCCGGATGGCGGGCAGATGACCGCTGTGCACCAGGCGGTACACGGTCATCTTGGACACGCGCATCACCGAGGCGACTTCCGCCACGGTCAGAAACTGGACCTCGTTGAGAGGCCGGTCAGCAGCAGCCATGTCACACCTGAACCTTCCGCACATGACGGGCACCGGCTTCCCCTCCGGTGACTCCTCGTCTCTGTGCGCTCACTCCCCAATGTAGGGGCGGGTGATGCGAGTGGGGAAGAGGAGCCCCTGCCGGGTCCCTACGGTGACAGACACGCCCGATTGAGTACATAGCGCGTCAGCGGCTCGTAGCAGGCCGACCGCACTCCGTCATCGAGCGGCACCGCCACCGCCACCCGCCCCTCTGCCTCCCCGACGAAGGGCGCGGGGTCGTCGGTGTCGGCCGGCCCGATCGCCTCGAACCCCAGCTGACCTGCCCCGCAGGCCCAGCCGTGGTCGCCGACGACGAGCCCGGGCAGCGGCCCGCCGCCCTCCGCGGCCGCGCCGAGCACCACGCGTACGGGCAGCGGCGAATGACAGTGCGCGCCCGGCTCACAACCCGCCCCCGGGGCCGCTTCCGCTCTCACCAACGCGACGCCCTGTACGTAGTCGATCCGGTGCGTGCGTAGACCGAACCGGGTCGTTATGTCGACACTTCGGCCCTGCGCGGGGGTGAGGACGTGCCCTCCCGCCGCCGAGACGGCCCGCGACAGGGCGGCGTAGAAACCGAGGAGGCGGTGGGGGTGCCCGGTGCCGAAGAGGACGGGGCGCCGCTCGGCGACGGCCCGGCCGAGCCGTACGGCGAAGCGGTCGAGGGCCAGCAGGGTCCGGTCCGGGTCGACGGTGTCGGCGCCGTCGGTCCGGCGCGGGTCGGCCGAGACCCCGCACCGCCGTGCCATCAGTGCCAGCACGTCGCGCTCGCGCCAGACGCCGGCCGGGTCGAGGCCGAGCAGCACGCGGGGATCGCGGGCGGCGAAGAGGCGGTAGCTGCGCAGGCTCGCCTCCCGGGTGGTCGCGACGGGCCCGGCGATCCCGCTGGCGAGCAGGTGCGCGCGCAGGGCCGCCCGGGAGGGCGACGGGGCCGGGGTGCGCGGGGTCGGCAGGAGGGACACGTACGCGATGCTGACGCACCGTGGAGCGTACGAGCCCGGTTCGCCGGAAATCCCCCCGGTCGGCCCAGCGTTCGCGCGGCCCGCGAGCGCCCCCGCCGGAACACCCCGGCCGCGCCCCGGGCTTCTACGGCAGCAGCCCGCGCTGCGGGAACGCCGCCTTCCGGGTGGCCAGGACGGCCTGGTCGAGCCGGTCGGCCGGGTCGTAACCGCCTTGCCAGTCGCGGTAGCTGACGGGCCAGCGGCCGTCGGTCATCCGCATCGGGCCGGGCTGACGGGTGCGGGCGTAGACGAGCTGCTTCCACTCCTCCGGAATCATCGACTCCGGCGGAATGGGCTGCCCGGCGGCGACCGCGGCCAGGTGCGTCCAGGCGCGCGGGACGACGTCCACGACCGCGTACCCGCCGCCGCCGAGCGCCACCCAGCGGCCGTCGGCGTGGTCGTGCGCCAGGCCGTGGCAGGCGAGCTGCACGGCGCGCTGGGCGTCGAGGGAGATGGCGAAGTGGGCGAGCGGGTCCTCGAAGTGGGTGTCGGCGCCGTGCTGGGTGACCAGCACCTGCGGCCGGAACTCCGCCAGCAGCTCGGGCACGACGGCGTGGAAGGCCCGCAGCCACCCGGCGTCGCCGGTCCCGGCCGGCAGCGCCAGGTTGACCGAACTGCCCTCGGCGCCCGGCCCGCCGGTCTCCTCGGGCCAGCCGGTGTGCGGGAAGAGGGTGCGCGGATGCTCGTGCAGCGAGACGGTGAGGACCCGTGGGTCCTCCCAGAAGGCCGCCTCGACGCCGTCGCCGTGGTGGACGTCGGTGTCGACGTACGCGACGCGTTCGGCGCCGAGTTCGAGGAGACGGGCGATGGCGAGGGCGGCGTCGTTGTAGACGCAGAAGCCTGAGGCGGCCCCCGGCATGGCGTGGTGCAGGCCGCCGGAGAAGTTCACGGCGTGCTCGGCCTCGCCGCGCCAGACCGCCTCGGCGGCGCCGACGGAGAGCCCGGCGATGGCCGCCGACACCTCGTGCATCCCGGCGAACGCCGGGTCGTCCTCGGTCCCCAGCCCGTACGACCCGTCCGCCGAGGCCGGATCGGCGGAGACGGCCTTGACCGCGTCCACGTAGTCCTGCCGGTGGACCAGCCGCAGCGTGGAGTCCCCGGCGGGCTTGGCCCCGGTGACCTTCAGCTGCCGGTCGACGCCGTACGCCGAGATCAGGCCCCGGGTCAGCGTGAGCCGCACCGGGTCCATCGGATGGCGAGGACCGAAGTCATAGCCGGTGACCGTCTCGTCCCACATCAGCTGCGCGCGCCCGCTCATGCCCGTCACCGTACCGGCCGCCGGTTCCCTCGAACGAGCGGGCATACCCGACGGTCACCAGGACCAGCACCATCGGCACCAGCATGGCCCCCCGGTAGCTCCAGGCGTCGCCGACGACGCCGACCAGCGGGGAGCCGACGAGGAAGCCGACGTAGTTGAAGACGTTGAGCCGGGCCACCGCCGCGTCCGACCCGGCCGGCCCGCCCTTCTCGAACCCGATCCGCCCGGCCGCCGCGAAGGTCTGCGGCACCAGCACGCAGAGCCCGAGGCCGAGCAGGGTGAAACCGGCCATCCCGGCCGCCACCCCGGGCGCGCCCGCGACCAGCGCGAACCCGGCGGCGGCCAGCACCGCCCCGGCCCGCACCACGGCCGCCGCCCCGAACCGCCGCACCCCGAGGTCCCCGAGCGTCCGCCCGAGCAGGGTCATCACCATGTACACGTTGTAGGGCACGGTCGCCGTCTGCTCCGAACTCCCCAGCACGTCCTGGAGGTACTTCGCACTCCAGTTGGAGACCGTCGAGTCCCCGATGTACGCGAAGCTCATCACCAGGCAGAACGGCAGCAGCACGGCGAACGCCACCCCGCGCCCGCTCCCCGTGCCGCCCGCCACCCCCACAGGCCCGGCCGCCGCGTCCACGTACCAGCGGCTCCCCAGCAGCGCGAGCGGCAGCAGCACCCCGACGACCGGCGCGTACGAGACCCCGAGCGCCCACCCGCCGTGCGCCCCGAGCCACGCCAGCGAGGCCCCGGCGATCCCGCCCAGGCTGTACGCGGCGTGGAAACCGAGCATGATCGACCGCCCGTAGGCCCGCTGGAGACTCACCCCGAGCATGTTCATCGAGGCGTCGAGCGCGCCCACCGCGAGACCGAAGACGGCCAGCGCGAGAGCGAACTGGATCATCCCCTGACCGACCCCGACCGCCAGCAGCGCGAGGAGGACCACCGGCTGGGCCCACCGCAGGACGAGGCTGGGCGCCACCCTGCGGACGACCCACTCGGTGACGACGCTCCCGACACCGGCGAGGACCGGCACGGCGGCGAGGAAGGCGGGCAGCAGGGCGTCGGAGATCCCGTACCGGTCCTGGATCGCCGGGATGCGAGTGACGAGCAGCGCGAACGCCACTCCCTGGACGAGGAAGCTGAACGCCAGGGCCGCCCGCCCCCGCCGCATACGCGTGTCGGTCATGGCCGCAGAGCGTACGACCGCCCGCTACCCGCCGGTATCCCTTTGACCTGATCAGGTGGAACCCATGACCAGCCGAGGCAACTCGGCCATGTCCGCGAAGAGTTCGGTGGCCCCCGCGAGCCGCTCGGCCGGCGTCGTCGCGCTGAACCCGTACACGTCCATCCCGGCCGCCCGCGCCGCCTCGATCCCGAGCGGACTGTCCTCGACCACGGCACACCGCTCCGGCGCCACCCCCATACGCGCGGCCGCCCGCAGGAAGAGGTCCGGCGCGGGCTTGCCCCGCCCGACGTCGTCCGCGCTGAAGACGTGCTCCTCGGGGAACCACGCGTCAAGACCGGTCTTCCGGTGCCCGACCCGGATGCGCTCATGACTCCCGGACGAGGCCACGCAGTAGGGCACACCCGCGGATCGCAGCTCCGCCAGGACCTCCATGACACCCCGCACGGGCTCCAGCTCCCGCCGGAACGCCTCGAAGACCCGTCCGTGGAACTCCTCGTCGAACTCCGGGGGAAGCCGCCGGCCCGACCGCTCCAGCACCAGGTCGTGGATACGGTGCACCGCCCCGCCCATGTAGTCCCGCAGCGAGTCCTCATAGCTGGTGGGGTGGCCCAACTCCGTCAGATAGCCGGCGAGGATGGTGTTGGAAAGGGGCTCGCTGTCCACGAGCACCCCGTCGTTGTCGAAGACGACCAGGTCGTAGCGCATGCCATCGACCCTAATTCTCCTGGACGCAGAAATGCCTCGGGCCCCGGAAACCTGTTTACACAAGATTTCCAGGGCCCGAGGCCAAAGAAAGTTCGGCGGCGTCCTACTCTCCCACAGGGTCCCCCCTGCAGTACCATCGGCGCTGTAAGGCTTAGCTTCCGGGTTCGGAATGTAACCGGGCGTTTCCCTCACGCTATGACCACCGAAACACTACGAAACACACCAGCAACCACAACCCACCTCTAGACAGGTATGTGATTGGTGTTCGTGGTTTCAGAACCAACACAGTGGACGCGAGCAACTGAGGACAAGCCCTCGGCCTATTAGTACCGGTCAACTCCACCCCTTACAGGGCTTCCATATCCGGCCTATCAACCCAGTCGTCTACTGGGAGCCTTACCCTCTCAAGGAGGTGGGAATACTCATCTCGAAGCAGGCTTCCCGCTTAGATGCTTTCAGCGGTTATCCCTCCCGAACGTAGCCAACCAGCCATGCCCTTGGCAGAACAACTGGCACACCAGAGGTTCGTCCGTCCCGGTCCTCTCGTACTAGGGACAGCCCTTCTCAATATTCCTACGCGCACAGCGGATAGGGACCGAACTGTCTCACGACGTTCTAAACCCAGCTCGCGTACCGCTTTAATGGGCGAACAGCCCAACCCTTGGGACCGACTCCAGCCCCAGGATGCGACGAGCCGACATCGAGGTGCCAAACCATCCCGTCGATATGGACTCTTGGGGAAGATCAGCCTGTTATCCCCGGGGTACCTTTTATCCGTTGAGCGACGGCGCTTCCACAAGCCACCGCCGGATCACTAGTCCCGACTTTCGTCCCTGCTCGACCCGTCGGTCTCACAGTCAAGCTCCCTTGTGCACTTACACTCAACACCTGATTACCAACCAGGCTGAGGGAACCTTTGGGCGCCTCCGTTACTCTTTAGGAGGCAACCGCCCCAGTTAAACTACCCATCAGACACTGTCCCTGATCCGGATCACGGACCCAGGTTAGACATCCAGCACGACCAGAGTGGTATTTCAACGACGACTCCACACACACTGGCGTGCATGCTTCACAGTCTCCCACCTATCCTACACAAGCCGAACCGAACACCAATATCAAACTGTAGTAAAGGTCCCGGGGTCTTTCCGTCCTGCTGCGCGAAACGAGCATCTTTACTCGTAATGCAATTTCACCGGGCCTATGGTTGAGACAGTCGAGAAGTCGTTACGCCATTCGTGCAGGTCGGAACTTACCCGACAAGGAATTTCGCTACCTTAGGATGGTTATAGTTACCACCGCCGTTTACTGGCGCTTAAGTTCTCAGCTTCGCCACACCGAAATGTGACTAACCGGTCCCCTTAACGTTCCAGCACCGGGCAGGCGTCAGTCCGTATACATCGCCTTACGGCTTCGCACGGACCTGTGTTTTTAGTAAACAGTCGCTTCTCGCTGGTCTCTGCGGCCACACCCAGCTCACCGAGTAAATCGGATCACCAGACATGGCCCCCTTCTCCCGAAGTTACGGGGGCATTTTGCCGAGTTCCTTAACCATAGTTCACCCGAACGCCTCGGTATTCTCTACCTGACCACCTGAGTCGGTTTAGGGTACGGGCCGCCATGAAACTCGCTAGAGGCTTTTCTCGACAGCATAGGATCATCCACTTCACCACAATCGGCTCGGCATCAGGTCTCAGACTATTGCCAGACGGATTTACCTACCTGACGTCCTACACCCTTACCCCGGGACAACCACCGCCCGGGATGGACTACCTTCCTGCGTCACCCCATCACTCACCTACTACCAGCTCGGGCCACCGGCTCCACCACTTTCCATTCCCCGAAGGGTCCGGAACGGCTTCACGGGCTTAGCATTACTGGATTCAATGTTTGACGCTTCACAGCGGGTACCGGAATATCAACCGGTTATCCATCGACTACGCCTGTCGGCCTCGCCTTAGGTCCCGACTTACCCTGGGCAGATCAGCTTGACCCAGGAACCCTTAGTCAATCGGCGCACACGTTTCTCACGTGTGAATCGCTACTCATGCCTGCATTCTCACTCGTGAACCGTCCACAACTCGCTTCCACGGCTGCTTCACCCGGCACACGACGCTCCCCTACCCATCACAGCGGGCGTTGGCCCTCATGCTGCAATGACACGACTTCGGCGGTACGCTTGAGCCCCGCTACATTGTCGGCGCGGAATCACTAGACCAGTGAGCTATTACGCACTCTTTCAAGGGTGGCTGCTTCTAAGCCAACCTCCTGGTTGTCTCTGCGACTCCACATCCTTTCCCACTTAGCGTACGCTTAGGGGCCTTAGTCGATGCTCTGGGCTGTTTCCCTCTCGACCATGGAGCTTATCCCCCACAGTCTCACTGCCGCGCTCTCACTTACCGGCATTCGGAGTTTGGCTAAGGTCAGTAACCCGGTAGGGCCCATCGCCTATCCAGTGCTCTACCTCCGGCAAGAAACACACGACGCTGCACCTAAATGCATTTCGGGGAGAACCAGCTATCACGGAGTTTGATTGGCCTTTCACCCCTAACCACAGGTCATCCCCCAGGTTTTCAACCCTGGTGGGTTCGGTCCTCCACGACCTCTTACAGCCGCTTCAACCTGCCCATGGCTAGATCACTCCGCTTCGGGTCTAGAGCGTGCAACTCAAACGCCCTCTTCGGACTCGCTTTCGCTACGGCTTCCCCACACGGGTTAACCTCGCTACACACCGCTAACTCGCAGGCTCATTCTTCAAAAGGCACGCAGTCACGACGCACCGAGCAAGCTCGATGCGCGACGCTCCCACGGCTTGTAGGCACACGGTTTCAGGTACTATTTCACTCCGCTCCCGCGGTACTTTTCACCATTCCCTCACGGTACTATCCGCTATCGGTCACCAGGGAATATTTAGGCTTAGCGGGTGGTCCCGCCAGATTCACACGGGATTTCTCGGGCCCCGTGCTACTTGGGTGTCTCTCAAACGAGCCGCTGATGTTTCGACTACGGGGGTCTTACCCTCTACGCCGGACCTTTCGCATGTCCTTCGCCTACATCAACGGTTTCTGACTCGTCCCACGGCCGGCAGACCGTAGAAGAGAGATCCCACAACCCCGCATGCGCAACCCCTGCCGGGTATCACACACATACGGTTTGGCCTCATCCAGTTTCGCTCGCCACTACTCCCGGAATCACGGTTGTTTTCTCTTCCTGCGGGTACTGAGATGTTTCACTTCCCCGCGTTCCCTCCACACTGCCTATGAGTTCAGCAGCGGGTGACAGCCCATGACGACTGCCGGGTTTCCCCATTCGGAAACCCCGGATCAAAGCCTGGTTGACGACTCCCCGGGGACTATCGTGGCCTCCCACGTCCTTCATCGGTTCCTGGTGCCAAGGCATCCACCGTGCGCCCTTAAAAACTTGGCCACAGATGCTCGCGTCCACTGTGCAGTTCTCAAACAACGACCAACCACCCACCACCCCGAGACATACATCCCGAGTTCACTGGGGCCGGCAACCGAAGAAACAGCCACATCGTGGCCGCTCCCTCAGACACCCAACAGCGTGCCCGACACCTTCCATCCCCTTGAACTGTTTTCCACGCCGAAGCAGTACTCACAGTCCCAGCAGACCGAATGTGCCGAATAGTCAACGTTCCACCCATGAGCAACCAGCATCAGACGTTCGCTGATGAACTGGCCTCTGGACCACCAAGCCCGAGGGCCGGCAGTCAAGAAGTGCTCCTTAGAAAGGAGGTGATCCAGCCGCACCTTCCGGTACGGCTACCTTGTTACGACTTCGTCCCAATCGCCAGTCCCACCTTCGACAGCTCCCTCCCACAAGGGGTTGGGCCACCGGCTTCGGGTGTTACCGACTTTCGTGACGTGACGGGCGGTGTGTACAAGGCCCGGGAACGTATTCACCGCAGCAATGCTGATCTGCGATTACTAGCGACTCCGACTTCATGGGGTCGAGTTGCAGACCCCAATCCGAACTGAGACCGGCTTTTTGAGATTCGCTCCACCTCACGGTATCGCAGCTCATTGTACCGGCCATTGTAGCACGTGTGCAGCCCAAGACATAAGGGGCATGATGACTTGACGTCGTCCCCACCTTCCTCCGAGTTGACCCCGGCGGTCTCCCGTGAGTCCCCAGCACCACAAGGGCCTGCTGGCAACACGGGACAAGGGTTGCGCTCGTTGCGGGACTTAACCCAACATCTCACGACACGAGCTGACGACAGCCATGCACCACCTGTACACCGACCACAAGGGGGCGCCTGTCTCCAGACGTTTCCGGTGTATGTCAAGCCTTGGTAAGGTTCTTCGCGTTGCGTCGAATTAAGCCACATGCTCCGCCGCTTGTGCGGGCCCCCGTCAATTCCTTTGAGTTTTAGCCTTGCGGCCGTACTCCCCAGGCGGGGCACTTAATGCGTTAGCTGCGGCACGGACAACGTGGAATGTTGCCCACACCTAGTGCCCACCGTTTACGGCGTGGACTACCAGGGTATCTAATCCTGTTCGCTCCCCACGCTTTCGCTCCTCAGCGTCAGTATCGGCCCAGAGATCCGCCTTCGCCACCGGTGTTCCTCCTGATATCTGCGCATTTCACCGCTACACCAGGAATTCCGATCTCCCCTACCGAACTCTAGCCTGCCCGTATCGACTGCAGACCCGGGGTTAAGCCCCGGGCTTTCACAACCGACGTGACAAGCCGCCTACGAGCTCTTTACGCCCAATAATTCCGGACAACGCTTGCGCCCTACGTATTACCGCGGCTGCTGGCACGTAGTTAGCCGGCGCTTCTTCTGCAGGTACCGTCACTTTCGCTTCTTCCCTGCTGAAAGAGGTTTACAACCCGAAGGCCGTCATCCCTCACGCGGCGTCGCTGCATCAGGCTTTCGCCCATTGTGCAATATTCCCCACTGCTGCCTCCCGTAGGAGTCTGGGCCGTGTCTCAGTCCCAGTGTGGCCGGTCGCCCTCTCAGGCCGGCTACCCGTCGTCGCCTTGGTGAGCCACTACCTCACCAACAAGCTGATAGGCCGCGGGCTCATCCTGCACCGCCGGAGCTTTACACCATCCACCATGCGGCAGACGGTCATATCCGGTATTAGACCCCGTTTCCAGGGCTTGTCCCAGAGTGCAGGGCAGATTGCCCACGTGTTACTCACCCGTTCGCCACTAATCCCCGCCCGAAAGCGGTTCATCGTTCGACTTGCATGTGTTAAGCACGCCGCCAGCGTTCGTCCTGAGCCAGGATCAAACTCTCCGTGAATGTGTACCCGTAATCGGGTGCAACAGACATGAGAGCGGTGCGACAAGGAGGAATAGTCCCTGTCGCACACAGCGTCCTCGCTGTTGTATTTCAAAGGAACCTCAACCAACCAGAAACCTGGCCGGTCGGGGTATCAACATATCTGGCGTTGACTTTTAGCACGCTGTTGAGTTCTCAAGGAACGGACGCTTCCTTTGTACTCACCCTCTCGGGCTTTCCTCCGGGCGCTTCCCTTCGGTACTTCGTGTTTCCGACTCTATCAGACTCTTTCGCGTCCGATTTCCTCGGTGCCTTTCCGGTGCCAGCTCCGCGTTTCCGCTTCGCTTTTCCCTTTCGGCGGTTCCGACTCTATCAGATCCTTTCGGGCCTGATTCCCAGTCAGCGGGATTCGCCTTCGCGGCTGTTGAGCCGTTCCGACTGGTGAGACTTTAGCGGATTCCCTTTCCCCGAGCTAATCGGGGGCGGCCCTGTCGGGACGCGGATTCCTCATTCCGCAATGCGCAACGGAACGAGCAGCGGAGACCGCTGTGCGTTCTGAAGAGGTCCTGCGGAGTGGTTGCCCGGGGACCGGTGGGAACCGGCGCTCACGTCGGGCAACTCGGTGGACCTTACGGAGGGGCTCCAGGGGCTGTCAACTTGGGGTGGTCCCGTCTAAGCTCGCCTCGTGACCACGCGTACGCACAACGGGCTCTGGTGGGCCGCCTGACGGCGGCCAGCCCTGACGTATGCAGACAACGGCCGCCGCATCGGCGGCCGTTGGCGTATCTCCTCCCTGACCGGGGGCGGCCGGCCGGACGGTGCGGGGCCCCTCGGAGAGAGCGAGAGAGATGACGCGGGTATTCAGCGGGATCAAGCCGACCGGGCATCTGACGCTGGGGAACTACCTGGGCGCCGTACGGCAGTGGGTCGAGCGTGACCAGCACCGGGCGGACGCGCTGTTCTGCGTGGTGGATCTGCACGCGCTGACCGTCGAGCACGATCCGGCGCGGGTCCGCAGACTGAGCCGGCAGGCCGCGACGCTGCTGCTGGCGGCGGGGCTCGACCCCGAGCAGTGCACGGTTTTCGTGCAGAGCCACGTCGACGAGCACGCGCGCCTCTCCTATCTCCTGGAATGCGTCGCCACCGACGGGGAGATGCGGCGGATGATCCAGTACAAGGAGAAGTCCGTGAAGGAGCGGGAGCGCGGTGGGAGTGTGCGGCTGTCGCTGCTGACCTATCCCGTGCTGATGGCGGCGGACATCCTGGCGTACCGGACGGACGAGGTGCCGGTGGGTGAGGACCAGACGCAGCACGTCGAGCTGACGCGGGACCTCGCGGAACGGTTCAACCAGCGGTACGGGCAGGCGTTCGTGGTGCCCCGGGCGACCAACCCGCCGGTGGGGGCGCGGGTCATGGATCTGCAGGAGCCGGGCGCCAAGATGGGGAAGTCGCACGAGTCGGGGGCGGGCATCGTCTATCTGCTGGACGAGCCGGAGGTGGTGCGGCGGAAGGTGATGCGGGCGGTGACCGACAGCGGCCGCGAGGTGCGCCACGACCGGGAACGGATGCCCGGGGTCACCAACCTGCTGGAGATCCTGGCGGGGTGCACCGGCGCCGATCCCGAGAAGCTCGCCGGGCAGTACACCTCGTACGGCGCGTTGAAGAAGGACACTGCCGAGGCGGTGGAGGAGGTGCTGCGGCCGGTGCGGGAGCGGCATGCCGCGCTGGTGGCCGATCCCGGTGAGGTGGACGCGGTGCTGCGGCGCGGGGCCGAGCGGGCGCGGGCGATGGCGCGGCCCGTGGTCGACGAGGCGTACCGGGCGGTGGGGCTGCTGCCGGCCTGAAGGGGCGGGGGGGTGGGGCTGCCCCGGCGCCCCACCCCGTTCCGGTCAGCCCTTGCCGGAGGCCAGTTCGCGGCTGCGGTCGCGGGCGGCTTCGAGGGCGGCGATGAGGGCGGCGCGGACGCCGTGGTTCTCCAGTTCGCGGATGGCGTTGATGGTGGTGCCGGCCGGGGAGGTCACGGCCTCGCGGAGCTTCACGGGGTGTTCGCCGCTGTCGCGGAGCATGACGGCGGCGCCGATCGCGGCCTGCACGATGAGGTCGTGGGCCTGGGAGCGGGGCAGGCCGAGCAGGATGCCGGCGTCGGTCATCGCCTCGACCAGGAAGTAGAAGTAGGCGGGGCCGGAGCCGGAGAGGGCGGTGGCGGCGTCCTGCTGGGACTCGGGGACGCGCAGGGTCTTGCCGACGCCGCCGAAGATCTCCTGGGCGATGGCGAGGTGCGCCGGGTTGGCGTGCGTACCGCCGGAGATCACCGACATCGCCTCGTCCACCAGGGCGGGCGTGTTGGTCATGACGCGGACCACGGGGGTGCCGGCGGCGAGGCGCTCCTCGAAGTACGCGGTGGGGATGCCGGCGGCGCCGCTGATGACGAGGCGGTCGGCGGGAACGTGCGGGGCCAGCTCCTCGACGAGGGCGCCCATGTCCTGCGGCTTGACGGTGAGGATGAGGGTGTCGGCGGTCTTGGCGGCCTCGGCGTTGGTGACCGGGGTGACGCCGTACCGCTCGCGGAGGGTGTCGGCGCGCTCGGGGCGGCGGGCGGTGACGAGGAGGTCCGCGGGGGACCAGCCGGCGCGGATCATTCCGCTCAGCAGGGCCTCGCCGATCTTGCCGGTGCCGAGCACTGCGACTTTCTGGGTCATGTCGGGGTTCGCCCTCCGCGTGGTGCCGTACGTGCCGTTCCGCCCGTCATCCTCGCACCGGTGGGCGAGGGGGCGCGGAGGTGTCCGCTGGGCGGTCGGTCAGGTGGTGCGGCGGCGCAGGGTGGCGGCGCCGAGGACCAGGACGAGTACGGCGCTTCCGGCGACGATCGCGAGGTCGCGGACGAAGGTGCCGGTGACCCCCGGGCGGGTGAGGACCTCGTTCATGGCGTCGACGGCGTACGACATGGGGAGCACGTTCGAGACGGCCTCCAGGGCGGGGTGCATGGTGGCGCGCGGGGTGAAGAGGCCGCAGAGCAGCAGCTGCGGGAAGATCACCGCCGGCATGAACTGGACGGCCTGGAACTCGGAGGCGGCGAAGGCCGAGACGAAGAGGCCGAGGGCGGTGCCGAGCAGCGCGTCGAGGACGGCGACCAGGAGCAGCAGCCACGGGGAGCCGGTGACGTCGAGGCCGAGGAGCCAGACGGAGAGGGCGGTGGCGAGCGCCGACTGGACCACCGCGAGGGCGCCGAAGGCGAGGGCGTAGCCGGCGATGAGGTCGGCCTTGCCGAGCGGCAGGGCGAGGAGGCGTTCCAGGGTGCCCGAGGTGCGTTCGCGCAGGGTGGCGATGGAGGTGACCAGGAACATCGTGATGAGCGGGAAGATCCCGAGCAGGGAGGCGCCGATGGCGTCGAAGGTGTCCGGGCTGCCGTCGAAGACGTAGCGGAGCAGCGTGATCATCACACAGGGGACCAGGAGCAGCAGGGCAATGGTGCGCGGGTCGTGGCGGAGCTGGCGCAGGACGCGGGCGGCGGTGGCGAGGGTGCGGGCGGCGGAGAAGGCGGTGGGGCGCGCCGGTGTGGTGGTGGCGGTCATGGGGTGCGCTCCTCGGGGGTCGTGGCCGGGTGGCCGGCGGTGTCGACCAGGTGGAGGAAGGCTTCTTCGACGGTGGGGCGGTTCGTGCGCGTGCGCAGGGCCTCGGGGGTGCCCTCGGCGAGGACGCGGCCCTCGCGCATGAGGAGGAGGCGGTGGCAGCGCTCGGCCTCGTCCATGACGTGCGAGGAGACGAGGAGGGTGGTGCCGTGTCCGGCGGCGAGGCGGTGGAAGAGGTTCCACAGGTCGCGGCGGAGTACGGGGTCGAGGCCGACGGTCGGTTCGTCGAGGACGAGGAGTTCGGGGGCGCCGAGCAGGGCGACGGCGAGGGAGACCCGGCTGCGCTGGCCGCCGGAGAGCTGTCCGGCGAGGGCGTCGGCGTACGCGGTGAGATCGACGTCGGCGAGGGCGCGGGTGACGGCCTCGGCACGGCGGGCGGTGGCGGGGCGGCCCGGGTCGAGGACGGCCGCGAAGTAGGCGAGGTTCTGGCGGACGGTCAGGTCGTCGTAGACGGAGGGCGCCTGGGGGACGTAGCCGATGCGGTGGCGCAGGCGGGGGTCGCCGGCCGGGTGGCCGAGGACGGCGAGGGTGCCGGTGACCTTGGCCTGGGTGCCGGCGAGGGCGCGCATGAGGGTGGTCTTGCCGCAGCCGGAGGGGCCGAGGAGGCCGGTGACCCGGCCGGTTTCCACGGTGAAGTGGAGGTCGTCCAGGACGGTGCGGGAGCCCCGGGTGACGGTGAGGGCGGTGGCGGTGACGGCGGCGCCCGGGGCGTCGTCGGGCGGGGCGTCGTCGGGCGGCGGCTTTTTATTCATCACCTGTTGAATACTCCTCCTGGGGCGGGTCCGGGTCAAGGGACGAGGAGGAGCGGTACGCGTACGCGAACGGCGCGCCGCCCGGCCCGGTGAAGCTCCGGGAGGGCGGCGCGCCGGGCGGGGCGGTCAGGCGGTGGCGGGCCGGGTGGTCAGGACGAGGTCCACCACGTACCGCTCCTCGACGTGGCCGTCGGGGAAGAGCCGGAGCAGCCGGGCGCGCTCGCGGTCGAGGAAGTCCTGGGCCAGGGCGGCGTCGGCGACCAGGAAGAGGGAGTGGCTGGCGAGGTTGGCCAGGTGGTCGTCGACGGTGAGTCTGCGGGACCAGGGAATCCGGTGGGTGAGCGGGGCGTCGGCCACCGGCTCGGGTTCGGGGGCGCCGGGGCGGGAGGGGGCCTTGGCCAGCGCTCCCACGACGGGGTCCCCGACGGCGGGGGCGGCGCCGGCGTCGGCGCGGCCCGGGATGTGCGCGCCGTGGGCGGCGCCTTCCGGGCCGAAGTGGGCGAGCAGGCGGTCGGCCTGGTCCGCGACCCAGGCGTGGGAGGAGTCGGAGATGTTCCACCAGCGGGCCAGGACGCCGCCGGGGCGCAGCACGCGGTACGCCTCCGGGAGGGCGCGCCCGGGGTCGGTCCAGTGGAAGGACTGGGCGAAGGTGACGAGGTCGGCGGTGCCGTCCGCGAGGGGGAGGGCGTTGCCGTCGCCGCGGACCAGAGGGGTGCCGGGCAGGGTGCGGCGGAGTTCGGCCGCCATGCCTTCGCCGGGCTCGACGGCCAGGACGTGGGCGCCGCGTTCGCGGAGCTGGGCGGTGGCGATGCCGGTTCCGGCGCCGATGTCGGCGACCCGGACTCCGGCGAGGGGGCGGCCGAGCGCTTCCTCCAGGGCCTCGTACAGGGCCGGCGGGTAGGAGGGGCGGTACGTGGCGTAGTGGGCCGAGGCGGTGTTGAAGGAGGCGGCTCGGCGGGTGCGGTCGGCCAGGGGGTTGGGCATGCGGGCTCCTCCGGGGGTGGGCGCTGGTTCAGGTCGTGGCTATCACCAGGGGGGTTGTGGGGGCCAGGGGTTTCCGTACCGGGCGGGAAGTGAGGCGCGGGACGGCGATGAGTTTGCGCGGGCGGGACGGTCGTAGGGGGTGACAGGTGGCGCGGTGTGCGTCGCGGAGTCGTCCCGGAGGGGGTTGTCCGTCATGGCGGAAAACGTGAAGGGCCCGGCCAGTTACTTCCCGTCGATCGAAAAGAAGTACGGGCGGCCGGTGGCGGAGTGGCAGGAGCTGGTGCGCTCGTCGCCGCTGACCCGGCACATGGAGCTGGTGGCCTGGCTCAAGGCCGAGCACGGGCTGGGGCACGGGCACGCCAACGCGCTCGTGGCGCACACCCTCGCCGAGGAGCGCGCGCAGTAGCGGGCGGTCAGCGCTTGGCGCGGCGTCCCGGGTGGCCGGTGCGGCGGGCGCGGCGCCGGGACGCCTGGGTGACGGCCTCCTCGTACTCGGCGCGGCGCAGCCCCTCGCCCGGCGCCTCGCGGAGGCTGCGCAGGGCCCAGGCGACGAGGACGCCGAGGAAGCCGATGGCCATGAGGCCGCGCAGCGACTGCTGGCGCTCGGGGTCGGGGCGCTTGGTGAAGCTCTCCCACTCCCGGCCGAAGGCGATGGCGGTGCAGAGCGCGAACATGCCGACGACCAGGACGTTGAGCACCCAGCCGACCTCGGCCAGGGCCATGCCCTGGTAGCCGATCCGCAGCAGCACGGCGCTGACGGCGGCCAGTGCGAGGGAGCCGGCGGCGACACCGGCGCGGCGCAGGCCGTAGTGGCCGGAGTGGTCGAGCCAGGTGGTGCCGAAGAACCGGATCGGCTCGGGGTGCGGGCCGGGGGCGGTGGGGCGGGTCGAGTCGGTCACGGTGGCGATTGTCTCCGGTCGGGGGCGGGGGCGGGGAGAGGCCCGGCGTGCGGGGTCACCAGACGGGCCGGAGCGGGGGGAGGTCGTCGCCCGTGAGGGTGCGGATGAGGGCGGCCAGTTCGGTGCGGAGGGGGGCGAGGGTGGCGCCCTCCTGGCGGTCGGCGAGTTCGCCCTCCAGGGTGTGGAGGACGCGGCCGGCGACGGCGAGGTGGGTGCGGGCGGCGTCGGTCAGGACGAGGAGCTTGCGGCGGCCGCCCGCCGGGTGGGGGTCGCGGCGGAGGTAGCCCCGGTGTTCCAGGTCGTCCACGAGCTGCCCGGCGGCCTGCTTGGTGACGCCGAGGCGTTCGGCCAGTTCGCTGCTGGTGACGGGGGTGCGGGCGAGCAGCTGGAAGACCATGCCGTGGACGGGGCGCAGGTCGCGCTCGCCGGCGGCGGCGACCCGGTCGTTGAACTCGGCCAGCACCAGCTGGAACGCCATGCCGAGCAGGAAGGTCAGCTCGGCCTCGGGCAGCGGGTCGTCTCGGCGCACGGGATTCATGATGACACGCAGGAGACAAGCTGCTTTACTCCCACTAAGTAAAGCAGCTTGACTCACTGTCGCCGTCACCGAAGGAGCCTCCGCCGTGCAGGTCGTCGCGCCCTCCCCCGCCCATGTCACCGCCACCCCGAACGCCGTCATGACCGGGCTGGCCGCGCCCAGCCGGGGCAGCACCGAACTCAGCACCTGGCGGGTGCGGATGGAGGCGGAGGCTGCCGGTCCGGTGCACACGGCCGACCGGGAGCAGGTCTGGACGGTGCTGAACGGGGCGCTGGAATTCACCTGCGAGGGGGAGGCCGCCACCGTCTCCGCGGGCGGGACCGCCATCCTCCCGGCCGGGGCGACGCGCCGGGTGCGGACGGCGCGGGGCCCGGCCGAGGCGCTGGTCGCGATGACCGCCGGGGGTGTGGTGACGACGCCGGGGAGCCCGGAGCCGCGGCGGCTGCCCTGGGCGGAGTGAGGCCGGGTACGCCTCGGCCCCGGCGCCCGCTGGGGGCGGCCGGGGCCGGGGGGGGTCGCAGGCGGGTCAGCCCAGCTTCGTCACGTCGCGGACCGCGCCCTTGTCGGCGCTGGTGGCCATGGCGGCGTAGGCGCGCAGGGCGGCGGAGACCTTGCGCTCACGGGCGACCGGCTCGTAGCGGCCGCCGAGGGCCTCGCGGCGGGCGTCGAGGGTGGCGTCGTCGACCAGCAGGTCGATGGAGCGGTTCGGGATGTCGATCCGGATGCGGTCGCCGTCCTCGACCAGGGCGATGGCGCCGCCGGAGGCCGCCTCCGGGGAGGCGTGGCCGATGGAGAGGCCCGAGGTGCCGCCGGAGAAGCGGCCGTCGGTGATGAGCGCGCAGGTCTTGCCGAGCCCCCGGCCCTTCAGGAAGGAGGTCGGGTAGAGCATCTCCTGCATGCCGGGGCCGCCCTTGGGGCCCTCGTAGCGGATGACGACCACGTCGCCGTGGGTGATCTCCTTGCGGAGGATCTTGTCGACGGCCTCCTCCTGCGACTCGCAGACGACGGCCGGGCCCTCGAAGGTCCAGATCGACTCGTCGACGCCGGCGGTCTTGACGACGCAGCCGTCCACCGCGATGTTCCCGCGCAGCACGGCGAGGCCGCCGTCGGCGGAGTACGCGTGCTCGACGGAGCGGATGCAGCCGCCGGCCGCGTCGGTGTCGAGCGAGTCCCACCGCTCGGACTGGGAGAACGCCTCGGCGGAGCGGCGGCAGCCGGGGGCCGCGTACCAGAGGTCCAGGGCTTCGGCGGAGGCCGCGCCGCCGCGGATGTCCCAGGTCTTCAGCCACTCGTCGATGGTGTCGGAGTGGACGGTGTGGACGTTCTCGTTGAGCAGGCCGCCGCGGTACAGCTCGCCGAGGAGGGCGGGGATGCCGCCGGCGCGGTGCACGTCCTCCATGTAGTACGTGCCGCCGGGGGCGACGTTCGGGGCGACCTTGGCGAGGCAGGGGACGCGGCGCGAGATGGCGTCGATGTCGGTCAGGTCGTACCCCAGCTCGGCCTCCTGGGCGGCGGCGAGCAGGTGGAGGATGGTGTTGGTGGAGCCGCCCATGGCGATGTCGAGGGCCATGGCGTTCTCGAAGGCCTCGCGGGTGGCGATGTTGCGGGGCAGGACCGAGGCGTCGTCGTCCTGGTAGTACCGCTTGGCCAGCTCGACCACGGTGGCGCCGGCCCGCTCGTAGAGCGCCTTGCGGGCGGTGTGGGTGGCGAGGACCGAGCCGTTGCCCGGGAGGGAGAGGCCGATGGCCTCGGTGAGGCAGTTCATCGAGTTGGCGGTGAACATGCCCGAACACGAGCCGCAGGTCGGGCAGGCGTTCTCCTCGATGCGGAGGATGTCCTCGTCGGAGACGGACTCGTCGACCGCGTCGCTGATCGCGTTGACCAGGTCGAGTTTTCGCACCGTGCCGTCGACCAGCGTGGCCTGGCCGGCCTCCATGGGGCCGCCGGAGACGAAGATCGTCGGGATGTTGAGCCGCAGGGCGGCCATCAGCATGCCCGGGGTGATCTTGTCGCAGTTGGAGATGCAGATCAGGGCGTCGGCGCAGTGCGCCTCGACCATGTACTCGACCGAGTCCGCGATGAGGTCGCGGGAGGGCAGCGAGTAGAGCATGCCGCCGTGGCCCATGGCGATGCCGTCGTCCACCGCGATGGTGTTGAACTCGCGGGGCACCGCGCCCGCCGCCTTGATCGCCTCGGAGACGATCCGGCCGACCGGCTGGAGGTGGGTGTGCCCGGGGACGAACTCGGTGAAGGAGTTGGCCACGGCGATGATCGGCTTGCCGATGTCCTCGCTGGCTACACCGGAGGCCCGCATGAGGGCGCGGGCGCCCGCCATGTTCCGGCCGTGGGTGACTGTGCGGGACCTCAGCTCGGGCATCGTCGCTCGCTCCTTCTGGGCCTTCTGGGGGAATGGGTCTGGCTTCGAGCGTACGCCTTCCGTGCCGCTTCGTGGACAGTTTGTCCACGCCGTGGGACAGGGCGCGCGGGACCGGCGGCGGCTCAGGCGCCGGCGGCCGGTACGGCCTCCGGGTCCGTCAGGTACCGCTGGAGCGTCGGGGCGACCGTGGCCACGATCGTCTCCGGGTCGGCGGAGGCCAGCGGCTCCAGCTCCAGTACGTACCGGAGCATGGCGACGCCGATGAGCTGGGAGGCGGCCAGTTCGGCGCGGAGCGTGGGGTCGGGGACGGGGACCTGGGCGGCGATGCGCTCCAGCAGGTTGCGCGTGACGAAGCCGCGCATGATGTCGCGGGCCGCCTCGTGGGTGAGGGCCGAGCGGACCACCGCCAGCACGGGCCCGCGGGTCCTCGGGTCCTCCCAGAAGCCCAGGAAGAGGCGGGCGACGCGTTCGCCGACGCCGTCGATGCCGTCGGCGAGGAGGGCCGGGAGCTCCTTGGCGGGGAAGGCGAGGGAGAGGTCGACGGCGGCGGCGAAGATCTCGTCCTTGGTGCCGAAGTAGTGGTGGACGAGGGCCGGGTCGACGCCCGCGGCCTGGGCGATCCGGCGGATCGAGGTGTTGTCGTAGCCGCGGGCGGAGAACTCCTCGCGGGCGGCGGCCAGGATGCGGTCGCGGGCGGCCGGGGTGCCGTCGGCCGAGCGGAGGGAGGGGCGTCCCCGGCGGCGGGGCGCGTCCGGTGTCACCGGCCGGGGCCGGGGGTGTGCGGCGACGGGGTGGCGGCCAGGTGGAGGCGGGTGAAGGCGAGCGCCTCGGCGAGGTCGGCCTCGCGTTCGGCGCTGGACATGGCGCGCCGGGTGTTGACCTCGATGACGACGTGGCCGTCGAAGCCGCGGGCGGCCAGGCGCTCCAGGGTCTCGGCGCAGGGCTGTGTGCCCCGGCCGGGGACGAGGTGCTCGTCCTTGTTGGAGCCGGCGCCGTCGGCGAGGTGGAGGTGGGCGAGGCGGTCACCCATGCGGTCGACCATGTCGAGGGCGTCGGTGCGGGCCGTCGCGGTGTGCGAGAGGTCGACCGTGAAGTGCCGGTAGTCGTCCTTGGTGACGTCCCAGTCGGGCGCGTAGGCGAGCATCTCGCGGTCGCGGTAGCGCCACGGGTACATGTTCTCCACGGCGAAGCGGACATCCGTCTCGTCGGCCATCCGCCAGATGCCGGAGACGAAGTCCTTGGCGTACTGCCGCTGCCAGCGGAACGGGGGGTGCACGACGACGGTGGACGCGCCGAGCCGCTCGGCGGCGGACTTGGCGCGCTGGAGCTTGGTCCACGGGTCGGTCGACCAGACGCGCTGGGTGATCAGCAGGCAGGGGGCGTGGACGGCGAGGACCGGTATCCGGTGGTAGTCGGAGAGCCGGCGCAGCGCCTCGATGTCCTGGCTGACCGGGTCGGTCCAGACCATGACCTCGACGCCGTCGTAGCCCAGGCGCGCGGCGATCTCGAAGGCCGTCGCCGTCGACTCCGGATAGACCGAGGCCGTCGACAGGGCGACCTTCGCATCGGGGATGCGCACCACTGGTTCTGCCACGAGGAACAGCGTAACGGGGCCGCAGGCGCGCGGCCCGGGACGGGGGCGTGGGGTGCGACACCCCACCGCGGGTACGGCGGCGGTCCACGGTCAGCGCTCCTCGGGCCAGCGCTGGGACTCGGCCCAGTCGGCGTAGGTGGTCCAGGGGACGCCGGGGAAGCGGGCGTGCAGGGCGGGGATGTCGACGTCGTAGCCGTGCCCGGCGAGGAAGGCCCACATGGCGCCCATGTCCGGGTCGGCCTCGCGGACCGCCTCCAGCGGGGTGGGGCGGTACGCCAGCTCGCGGTCGGTGGCGGCGCCGATCGCGGCCGCCATCTGCGGGCCGGTGGGGTCGTCGCCGGCCAGCTCGACGCGCTCGCCCTCCCACGCCCCGGGGGCGGCGATGATCTCGGCGACGACGTGACCGAGGTCATGGCGGGCGATCTGCTGGAGCCGGGTCTCCGGGTCGAGCGGGAGGGCGAGGAATCCGGCCTCGACCTCGTCGGCCAGGCCGAGGGCGTTCTCGTAGAAGTAGGTGGGGGCGACGACGGTGGAGGGCACGTCGGCGGCGGCGAGGAGGCGCTCGGTGTGCGCCTTGGTCTCGAAGTGCGGGATGCCGGTGTGGAGGTCGGCCCCCGCGACGGAGGAGAAGACCAGGTGCGGCAGGCCCGCCCGCTCGGCGGCGCGGACGACGGCGGCCCCCTGCTCCTTCTCGGCGTCGAGGCCGTCCTGGAACGGCGTGGTGACCGCGAAGGCCGCGTCGGTGGAGCGGAAGAGCGTGGCCAGCGCGTCGGTGTCGGTGAGGTCGCCCTCGACGATGGAGACGCCCGCCCCCGCGAGCACCTGGGCCCGGACGCTGCCCGGGTCCCGCACCATGGCTCTGACCTGGTGCCCTGTGCGCAGCAGCGCGGCGGTGACGGCACCGCCCTGGCCGCCGGTGGCGCCGAGTACCGCGATGGTCGCGAGGGTCATGGGTCGCCTCCTGGGACGGCTGTGCGCTGCGGGTTCCGCGTGGGTCACGGGACGAACAGGGTGTTACGCCTCGTATGTCCGTTCCCGTTATGTGCGTTCCCGTTGCGCGGGCCGTCAATCTCGCCGGGCGGGGGTGGTTCGGCGCCCGGGCGGCGTGGGCGCGTGGGGCGTGCGAGACGCGCGGGGCTCGTGGGGGCGCACACCGCTCCGCGATTCGCACACCCGTGCGCCTGGGTGGGGCCGGCAGGGCCGGGCATGACCACCTCGAACCGCCTGATCGGGGGCGGGCGAGGCGCACGGGCGACGGCGGGGCGGGGCTGTGGTGGTGATGGTGGCGGTAGCGGCGAGGGTGATCGCCCGGGCACGCGCGGTGTGGCCGGTGTGGGCGGTGTGGCAGGTTCGCGGGCGGCTGGCGCGCCGGCGGGCGGGCCTGCATGGCCCCGCCCCGGCCCCCGTTCCGCCCACCGCCCCGCCGTCACTGCGCCGGCATGTGGTCCAGGTGCCGGAGAATGACGCCTTCGCGCAGCGCCCACGGGCAGATCTCCAGCGTCTCCACGCCGAAGAGGTCCATCGCCGCCTCGGCGACCAGGGCACCCGCCGGGAGCTGGGCCGCCCTGCCCTCCGAGACCCCGGGCAGCAGCGCCCGCTCGGCGGCCGGCATGGCCGCCAGCCGGGGCACCCACTCCTCCAGCGACTTCCGCTTCAGCTCGCGCTGGACGTACAGCCCCTCGGCGGAGCGGGCCGCCCCGGCCAGCCGCGCCAGCTGCTTGAAGGTCTTGGAGGTGGCGACGACGCGGTCCGGCGCGCCGAAGCGGCTGAACTCGCCGACGACCCGGGCGATCTGCGTCCGTACGTCCTTGCGCAGCGCCCGTACGTCCTCGGCGTCCGGCGGGTCGCCGAGCAGCCGCCCGGCCGTGAGCCGCCCGGCGCCGAGGGGGAGCGAGACGCAGACGTCCGGCTCCTCGTCCGTGCCGTACGCGATCTCCAGGGAGCCCCCGCCGATGTCGAGGACGAGCAGCCGTCCGGCCGACCAGCCGTACCAGCGGCGGGCGGCCAGGAAGGTCAGGCGCGCCTCGTCCTCGCCGGAGATGACCCGCAGCGCCACGCCGGTCTCCTCGTGGACGCGGGCCAGCACCTCGTCCCCGTTGACCGCCTCCCGGACCGCCGAGGTGGCGAAGGGCAGCAGCTCCTCGACGCCCTTGTCCTCGGCGGCGGCCAGCGCCTCGCGGACGGTGGCGACCAGCCGCTCGACGCCGTCGGGCGTGATCGCGCCGGCCTCGTCCAGGAGCTGGGCGAGGCGCAGGTCGGTCTTGTGGGAGTGCGCGGGCAGCGGGCGCGCGCCGGGGTGGGCGTCGACCACCAGCAGATGCACCGTGTTCGAACCCACGTCGAGGACACCGAGTCTCATACGGGGAACGCTACTGCCCGCCCGGCGCCGCGCGGTCCCGGTTCACCGGGCTCCCGCATAGGCTGGAAACGTGCCAAAGACGAAAAAGGCGAAGGACGACCGCCCCGCCGGGGCGGCGGAAGCATCGGTCAAGGGGAAGAAGGGCAAGGTGAAGGCGGCGAAGGCGGACAAGGACGCGCGGGACGAGCGGGTCCAGGACGAGCAGGGGCTCGATTTCGCCCGTGCCTGGGTGGAGTTTCCCGATCCCGCCGACGACGAGCAGGTCTTCCGCTGCGACCTGACCTGGCTGACCTCCCGCTGGAACTGCGTCTTCGGCAGCGGCTGCCAGGGCATCCAGGCGGGCCGTGCCGACGACGGCTGCTGCACGCTGGGCGCCCACTTCTCCGACGAGGAGGACGAGGAGCGGGTGGCCGGCCATGTGGCAAGGCTCACGCCCGACATCTGGCAGCACCACGACGTGGGCACCGACTCCGGCTGGACGCAGGAGGACGAGGACGGCGACCGCCAGACCCGCCGCTGGCAGGGCTCCTGCATCTTCCAGAACCGCCCGGGCTTCGCCGGCGGCGCCGGCTGCTCGCTGCACATCCTGGCGCTCCGCGAGGGCCGCGAGCCCCTGGAGACCAAGCCGGACGTCTGCTGGCAGCTTCCGGTCCGCCGCACCTACGAGTGGATCGACCGCCCCGACGACACCCGCGTCCTCCAGGTCTCCATCGGTGAGTACGACCGGCGCGGCTGGGGCCCCGGCGGCCACGACCTGCACTGGTGGTGCACCTCCGCCACCTCCGCCCACGGCGCGGGCGACCCCGTCTACGTGAGCTACGCCCCCGAACTCCGCGAACTCATGGGCAAGGACGGCTACGACCGCCTCTCCGAACTCTGCGAGGCCCGCCTCGCTTCCCAGCTGCCGATGGTGGCGCCGCATCCGGCTGATCCGGGGGCGGGGAAGTAGTCGGGCCGGGGCCTGGCCGGCGTGGGCGGCAGGACCGTCACGGCCGGCGGCTCGCGTCGGCGTTCCCCTCAGCCTGACTGAGCCGGAGGCCGGCCGGGTCGCCACGCCCGACCACGGGTCTCCTCCTCAGCCGTCACCAGCGGCTCCGCAAGCAGCTCCACCCGGTCGCGACCGACGTCGAATCCGAGCACCGGGTGGCCGGCGCCGCCCTCGCCGCACATCAGCACCGGCTTGCCCAGGCGCCGGCCGATCGCGGTAAAGAAGTCGCAGAGCACGTCGAGCCGGTCCTGGCCCTGGGTTCCCGTAGATCGACGTCGAAGTCGATCTCCTCCGCCGAGTGGAAGCGGAAGATCGCCAGGACCTCGGTGATCGGCCGGACCCGGAGTTCCGCGCGCTCCGCCTCGGCCGGGCGGGACAGCACGGCCTCCGCGCGAGGCATCGGGAGTCCCGCCCCGCCCTCGGAGGAGCGGCAGGTCCAGCCGCTCTCCTCCACGAGGTCGAGAACCGCCTGCCAGTCCTCCACCGAGGTCCCGGGGACGACCACGCCGGCAGCGCCCCCATCAGGTCGGGGTCGAAGAAGCCGCTGACGTCGTCCCAGAGCAGATCGGCCACACCGCCATCCTGGCCGTCCCGCCCTCAGTCCGCACGGGCATTCCCCGGGTTCCCTCGTCCCGCCCCGCCTCCGGCATTCAGTGGTCCCCGCCCCACTCCCCCGCGTCACCCACGCCCCGCCCGCCGTCGCCGCCACCGCCGGTACAGCGCCATCACGATCACCCCGCCAGCACGGAGACGACGAGGGCCCCATGTCCGGCACGTGCGGCATGCCCGGTGCGTAGACCGGACGAGCAGTACCGTCAGCGCTCCGCCCAGGAAGACGCCGGTCTCGCCTTTCCGGTGCGGCGGCCCGTCCTCGTTCTGGCCTCCTGGCACAGGCATGCCCAGTCTCCCTGGGGCTCCGGTCAAGTTGGATCTCCACTCACGAACGTCCGTGGGCGGCTTGCCGTTGCGGCTCGGCCGTGATCGTTGAGGCGCACACCGTCGGGGCGTCTTGCCCGCTGCCCGTTACCCGCTGCCCGGCTCGAACGGCCCGGATTCCGAAGGCTCCGGCTCCGACGGGCCCGGTTCGGAGGGGATCGGGCCCGGGTCCGTGGGTCCCGGGTCGGTCGGGCCCGGGTCGGACGGGCCGGGGTCCGTGGGTCCCGGGTCGGTGGGGCCCGGGTCGGTCGGTCCCGGGTCCGTGGGGCCGGGGTCGGTCGGCTTCGGGGTGCCGGGGTCGGTCGGGCCGGGATCGCTGGGGCCCGGCGGGGAGGTGCCCGGGTTGGGCGGGCCGGGGCGGCCGGGGACGCCGGGGGCGGCGCCGTACCCCCGGACGGTGACCACGGCGCCGTGCGGGCCGATGGCGATGCGGGCGCTCCAGTGGCCACGCGGCTCGCGGTCAGCGTCGACGAACACCCGGAGGATGACCGTTTCGCCAGGTGCCAGCGTGCCGGAGGTACGGCTCAGTCGGAGCCAGGCGGAGCCTGCGCGTGCGGACCAGTCGACGGGGGTCGTGCCGGTGGCGGTCAGGGTGACGAGGGTGCCGTCGCGGGTGTGCCGGGCCTCGACGGCGAGGGAGCCGTGGGGCGAGCCCTCGGGCGGTACGCCGGGGGCGGTGACCTCGACGGAGACGTCGGGGCGGTCGGAGGGGCGGGCGCTGCCGGTGTTCTCGTAGTGGCCGTCGGCGCCGGGGCCCGCGTCCGGGTCCCCGCTCTCGCTGGCCGCGACCGGACGCCCGCCCTCCGCCTCGCCGGTCTGGGGCGCGCCCCGGTAGGCGGCCCACAGGGCGAGCACCGGTGCGGCGACGACGGTGGCGACCAGGGTGGTGGTGACGGCGCGGGCCCGCATCCGCTCGCGGCGGGCGGCACGGTCCCGGGGGTCCATCGGAAAGCCCTCGCGGTTGAAGCGCGGGGCGGTGCGGACCACGCGGTGCGGCCGCGCTCCGGCGGGGAAGGCGGCGGCCAGCGCGGCCCGGTCGGGGGCGACCAGGGGCAGCGGCCCGGAGACGGGACGGGCGGTGCCCGGCCAGGGGGCGGCGGCCTCGGCGCGCTCGGCGGCGCGGCGGCAGCGGGGGCAGTCGTCGACGTGCCGGACCAGTTCGGTGCGCAGGGCCGTGCTGAGCAGGACCCGCCGGTCGCCGGTGAGGCGGGCGACGCTGGGGCAGGTGCCGCGTTCGACCACACTGAGCGCGGCCCTGGTCCGCTCGACCTCGCAGGAGGCGGCGGCGAGCAGGGTCCGGGTGGCGGCGGGGTCGGCGCCGAGCACCGCCGCGATCTCCTCGGGGGCCAGGCCGTGGCGGACGGAGAGCTCCAGGGCCTCGCGCTGCTCGGGGCTGGTTCCGGCCGCCTCCGGCCAGGCGAGCCGGGCCAGTTCGGCGGCGCGCATCTCGTCGGGGGCGCGGCGGCGTTCCCGGGGGGCGTGCGCCGGGGGCCGTCCGGCCTGCGCCTCGGCCAGTTCGCGGAGGCAGACCCAGCGGGCCAGGGCGTAGAGCCAGGCGCGGCGGCCGGCCGGGCCGCGGGCGGGGCGGGAGCTGTTCCGGGCGGCGAGGGCGACCACCTCGCCCAGGGCGGAGTGGGCGAGGTCGTGGTCGTGCAGGATCGAGAGGCAGTAGGTGAACAGGCCGTCCAGATGGACGTCGTCGCCCTCTCCCCGGGCGGCGGTGACGGCGGCCTGGGCAGGCGTTCCGGCCTTCCGGGAGACCGGGGCGCGGTGTGCCCTTGGCGCGCCGGCGGGGTGCGTGGGGCGGTCGGTCCTGCTGCTCATCACCCGGACGACCGTAGGCGCGTTCGGCGGAACCTTCCGCCAACTTGAACGCTTTTCATCCATACGGGTGAACACATCCCTCATAAGGGGACAGGAGATAAGGTTTCAGCCCGCCGGACGGCTCACTTCAGGTGAGGCGAACGCGCCCCGGAGTCGCCCGGTCCCGACATGGCCGAATCCTTGCGGTCCCGGCGGGGAGCGCGAAGAAAGTTCCGCCGGGACCGATGAGCCCCGCGCACCACCCGGGTCAGGGCAGTCATGGGATACATCGCCTCCGGCATCTCCATGTCACTCGACGGCTTCGTCACCGGCCCGGGCCCCACCCGCGAACGCCCGCTCGGCGAGCGCGGGGAGGTGCTGCGCCGCTGGCTGGACGAACCGATGGCGACGGGGGACCGCGCCCTGCTCGCCGGGATGCGCGCCCGCACCGGCGCGGTCGTCATGGGCCGCAACGGCTACGCCCCGTACGAGGGGGGCACCGCGGGCCCGCTCGGCCCGATCCCGTGCGTCGTCCTCACCCACTCCCCGCCCAAGCCCGACGAGGTCGGCGCCCCCGAGGTGTTCACCTTCGTCACCGGCGGCATCGGGGAGGCGCTGGAGCGGGCCGGGGAGCTGGCGGGCGGCAAGGACGTCGTGCTGCACGGCGCCTCCCCGGTCCAGCAGGCGCTGCGCGCGGGACTCGTCGACGAGCTGTGCGTCAGCCTGACCCCGGTCATCCTCGGTTCCGGCACCCGCCTCTTCGACAACCTGGAGGGGGTCCACGTCCAGCTGGAGCGGCTCCAGGTGGTGATGTCGCCGGGCGTGACGCACCTGCGGTTCCGGGTCAGCCGGTAGGGTCCGGCCCCCGCGCGGCGTGGAGTGTCGGTGGGCGCCGCTACGGTGGGGCGCATGGCTGCCCGTACGAAATCCGCCAAGGAACGGCCGTCCTACCGGTGCACCGAGTGCGGCTGGCAGACGGCGAAGTGGCTCGGCCGCTGCCCGGAGTGCCAGGCCTGGGGCACGGTCGAGGAGTACGGCGCGCCCGCCGTCCGCACCACCGCCCCGGGGCGGGTGACCAGCTCCGCCCTGCCCATCGCGCAGGTCGACGGCAAGCAGGCGACGGCCCGCCCGACCGGCGTGCCCGAGCTGGACCGGGTGCTCGGCGGCGGTCTGGTGCCCGGCGCCGTGGTGCTGGTCGCGGGCGAGCCGGGCGTCGGCAAGTCCACGCTGCTGCTGGACGTCGCGGCGAAGGCCGCCTCGGACGAGCACCGCACGTTGTACGTCACCGGCGAGGAGTCGGCCAGCCAGGTCCGGCTGCGCGCGGACCGGATCGACGCGCTCAGCGACCACCTCTATCTCACCGCCGAGACCGACCTCTCCGCCGTTCTCGGCCATCTCGACGCGGTCAAGCCCTCGCTGCTGGTCCTGGACTCCGTGCAGACCGTCGCCTCCCCCGAGATCGACGGCGCGCCCGGCGGCATGGCGCAGGTCAGGGAGGTCGCCGGGGCGCTGATCCGGGCCTCCAAGGAGCGCGGCATGTCCACGCTCCTGGTCGGCCACGTCACCAAGGACGGCGCCATCGCCGGCCCGCGCCTGCTGGAGCACCTGGTCGACGTGGTGCTCCACTTCGAGGGCGACCGGCACGCCCGGCTCCGCCTGGTCCGCGGCGTCAAGAACCGCTACGGCACCACCGACGAGGTCGGCTGCTTCGAGCTGCACGACGAGGGCATCACCGGCCTCGCCGACCCCAGCGGCCTCTTCCTGACCCGCCGCGCCGAGCCGGTCCCGGGCACCTGCCTGACGGTGACGCTGGAGGGCCGCCGCCCGCTGGTCGCCGAGGTCCAGGCGCTCACCGTCGACTCGCAGATCCCCTCCCCGCGCCGGACCACCTCGGGCCTGGAGACCTCCCGGGTCTCGATGATGCTGGCGGTGCTGGAGCAGCGCGGCCGCATCACCGCGCTCGGCAAGCGGGACATCTACTCGGCGACGGTCGGTGGCGTGAAGCTCTCCGAGCCCGCCGCCGACCTGGCGGTGGCCCTGGCCCTGGCCAGCGCGGCGAGCGACACCCCGCTGCCGAAGAACCTGGTGGCGATCGGCGAGGTCGGTCTCGCGGGCGAGGTCCGGCGGGTGACGGGCGTCCAGCGGCGGCTGGCGGAGGCGGCCCGGCTGGGCTTCACCCACGCCCTCGTACCGGCCGACCCGGGGAAGGTGCCGCCGGGGATGAAGGTGGTCGAAGTGGCCGACATGGGGGACGCGTTGCGGGTTCTGCCGCGGCGGCGCCGGGCCCAGAGCCCGGCAAGCCCCCAGGAGGCGGAGGAGCGCCGGTAGACTTTTGCCAGGTCTCGCCGGTCCGGCAGGAGTCGTCGTACGGTCCGGACGCGCCGTGACCTGGTCGGCCGCGCCGGTGGAGCTGTGGCCTCGGGGGCTGCGGTCCCCCGGCCCGACGGGCCGCGACCAGGGCGGGGCGGCAGAGGCAAACCCGCGACCGGAGGAGTGCAGTGGCAGCCAATGACCGGGCAACGGCCCCCGGCAAGTCCGGCGGGCCCGGTGCCGACGGGCTGATGCGTGCCTCGCTGAGCGCCGTCGCCCCCGGCACCCAGCTGCGGGACGGGCTGGAGCGGATTCTGCGGGGGAACACCGGCGGACTCATCGTGCTCGGCTGGGACAAGACCGTCGAGTCGATGTGTACCGGCGGCTTCGTGCTGGACGTCGAGTTCTCCGCGACCCGCCTGCGCGAGCTGTGCAAGCTCGACGGCGGCATCGTCCTCGACAAGGACCTCACCAAGATCCTGCGCGCCGGAGTCCAGCTCGTCCCCGACCCGACCATCCCCACCGACGAGACCGGCACCCGGCACCGCACCGCCGACCGCGTCTCCAAGCAGGTCAACTTCCCCGTGGTCTCGGTCAGCCAGTCGATGCGGCTGATCGCGCTCTACGTGGACGGGCAGCGCCGGGTCCTGGAGGACTCGGCCGCCATCCTCTCTCGCGCCAACCAGGCTCTCGCCACATTGGAGCGGTACAAGCTCCGGCTGGACGAGGTGGCCGGCACGCTCTCGGCGCTGGAGATCGAGGACCTGGTCACGGTCCGCGACGTCACGGCCGTCTCGCAGCGGCTGGAGATGGTCCGCCGGATCGCCGCCGAGATCGCCGAGTACGTGGTGGAACTGGGCACCGACGGGCGGCTGCTCGCCCTCCAGCTGGACGAACTGATCGCCGGCGTCGAGCCCGAACGCGAGCTGGTCGTCCGGGACTACGTGCCGGAGCCCACGGCGAAGCGTTCCCGCACGGTGGACGAGGCGCTGGCGGAGCTGGGCAAGCTCAGCCACACCGAGTTGCTCGAACTCCCCGTGGTGGCGCGGGCGCTCGGCTACACCGGCTCGCCGGAGGCGCTGGACTCGGCGGTGTCGCCGCGCGGCTTCCGCCTCCTGGCGAAGGTGCCGAGGCTGCCCGGCGCCATCATCGACCGGCTGGTGGAGCACTTCGGCGGCCTCCAGAAGCTGCTGGCGGCCAGCGTGGACGACCTCCAGACGGTGGACGGCGTCGGCGAGGCCCGTGCCCGCAGCGTCCGCGAGGGCCTCTCCCGCCTGGCCGAGTCGTCGATCCTGGAGCGGTACGTCTGACCGCTCCGCCCGTCCCATGAGAAGCGCCGCCGCACGGAGTTCGTGCGGCGGCGCTTCTCGTGTCCGTACCGGAGCGGGCCGGTCAGTCCTTGGCGAGGACGAAGGAGATCTTGGCCGTGGCGACGGGCGCCTCGACCTCGGCGAGGTAGGTGCCGGGTCCGGCGGCGCCGGCCGGCGGGGTGGCGCACTTGTCGGCGCTGGCGCGGCGGTCCCAGGTGACGGTGTGGGTGACGCTGCCCTGGGCCGGGAGCTTCAGCAGCAGGCTGCCGGTGGCGGGGCAGTGCGCGGAGGACCAGAGCGGCTTGTCCTCGCCGGTCTCAGTGATCGTCAGCACGGCTGTCTTGGGCCCGAGATCGACCTTGCAGTCGGCCTTGGAGGTGTTCTCGGCCTTGAGGACGAGTTTCGGCTTCTGGTCCGGCTCGTAGGTGTTCTTGGTGGGGCGCAGGCTCATCTCCACCGCACCGGCCGGGCAGTTGGGCAGGGTGGACCCGGTGGGAACCTGTTCGCCGGTGGTCTCGCCGCCGCCCGCGCCCGCGCCGCCCGCACCGGGACCGGAACCGGAGTTCCCGTCACCGGCCTCGCCGCCTCCGGCGCCCTCGCCGCCCGTGCCGCCGGAGCCATCCGTACCGCTCTCGTCGTCCTCGCCGGACTCGTCGCGGCCGCCCGGGTGTTCGCTGATCGCGGGGCCCGAGGGGGAGTCGCCGGGGGTGATGGAGGGCGCGGGGCTGTGGCCGCCGGAACCGGAGGCTCCGTCGCGCTTCCCGCCGCCGCCGACCGACACCACCAGCCAGGTCACGAGGAGGGCGAGCACCGCCACGACGGACAGCAGAACAACCCTCCGTCGCCAGTAGATGGAGGAGGGAAGCGGCCCGATCGGATTGCGCAGAGATCCCACGCCCAAACCTTACGAGAGATCAGGCGCGTCTCCGGCCCTACCCGCCGCTCGGAGTACATCTTTTCCGGATCATCATTCCACCGGGCACCCGATTCAGGCCCCGGGACAGCACACCTGCGGCCACCCTGTCGACAGAGGGTCACCAAGCGTGCACGGAACGGCAGATTCCCGGTTCCGGGGCGCCCGATGAGACGCACGCCGCACGGACCGCCGGGTTACAGCGGAACCACCGGTGTCGGTAAACCGTATGTACGGCGAGAGAATCATCAGCGCGGAGCGGTGCCGGCAGGCCGGGCACCACTCCGCCGACCGCACACCGCCCAGGACGGCCTGGACCGCTCGACAGCTTGGACGGCATGAACAGCATCTTGGAACCGGATCTCGCGCCCGCCGCCGCGGCGCACGCCGCCCCGCTCCCCGACGGGAGCACGGGTGAGGCCGCCGGCGAGACCCTCGCCGCCGCGGGCGACCTGGGAGGGACCTCCGGTCTCTACCGCGACATCCTCGACTTCGCCCACTCCACCCCGACCTGGACCAAGGACGTCGCCGAGCTGTGGACGGAGCTGGGCCTGCTGGTCTTCGCGGCACTGTTCCTCGCCGGCTGGTGGCGCTCACGCCGGTTCAGCCCGCAGGCCACCGCCGTGGCGGTGCTCGCACCGCTGGTCACCGGCGTCGCCTACGTACTGAGCGAGACCTTCAAGTCGGTCATCCAGGAGGAGCGCCCCTGCCGGGCCGTGGCGAACGCCGCCGCCTCGCTGGTGCCCTGCCCGCCGTACGGCGACTGGTCGTTCCCCAGCAACCACTCGACCATCGCCGGGGCCGCCGCCATCGGCCTGGCGCTGGCCTGGCGCCACCTGTGGCGGCTCACCGTGCCGATGGCGATCCTGATGGGCTTCTCGCGGATCTTCGTCGGCGTGCACTACCCGCACGACGTCGCGGTCGGCCTGGTCTTCGGCGGCCTGGTCGCCTGGGGCCTGGTCCGGCTCTGCACCAAGCCGCTCACCAGACTGGTGGTGACGATGCGCGGCTCGGGCTCGGAGGCCGTGGTCTGGCTGGCGGGGCCGGGCGCGCCCCGGCACTCGGCCGGGGGCGACCAGGTGAGGTGACCTGTCACCCGGCCTGCCGGGTGATTCACACGGACAGCGGTGCGGTGCCCCGGCGGGGCGCCGCACCGCTGCGCGTGTCGCGAGGGGTCCTCGTGGCAGGATCGAGAACGCCATGACTGCGTCGATGAAGCCCATGCCGAACACCCCCGCCCCCGACCGGCCTGAAGCCGTCCGCACCGCCACTCCCCCCACCACCCCACCGGCCCGCACCCCCCAGGCGGCCCACGAACCGGCCGCCGAGCCCACGCCCTGCGCCACCGTGCCGCGCCCGGCCGCCGGCGAACCGCAGGCCGGAGCCGACCTGCACACCCCGGTCATCGCCTGGTTCGAGCAGCACGCCCGCGACCTGCCCTGGCGCGACCCGGACGCGGGCGCCTGGGCGGTGATGGTCAGCGAGTTCATGCTCCAGCAGACCCCGGTCAACCGGGTCCTGCCGGTCTACGAGCAGTGGATGGCCCGCTGGCCGCGCCCCGCCGACCTGGCCGCCGAGGCGCCCGGCGAGGCGGTCCGCGCCTGGGGCCGGCTCGGCTACCCGCGCCGCGCGCTGCGCCTGCACGGCGCGGCCGTCGCCATAGCGGAACGCCACGGCGGCGACGTCCCGGCCGAGCACGCCCAGCTGCTCGCCCTGCCCGGCATCGGCGAGTACACGGCCGCGGCCGTCGCCTCCTTCGCCTACGGGCAGCGGCACGCGGTGCTCGACACCAATGTGCGCCGCGTGCTGGCGCGGGCGGTGACCGGCGTGCAGTACCCGCCGAACGCGACCACCGCGGCCGAGCGCCGCCTCGCCCGGGAGCTGCTGCCGGAGCGGGACGAGACGGCCGCCCGGTGGGCCGCCGCCTCGATGGAGCTGGGGGCGCTGGTCTGCACCGCGCGCAACGAGAGCTGCGCCCGCTGCCCGCTCGCCTCCCGGTGCGCCTGGAAGGCCGCCGGCAAGCCGCCGCACAGCGGTCCGGCCCGCCGCGGCCAGAGTTACGCCGGCACCGACCGCCAGGTCCGCGGCAAGCTGCTCGCGGTCCTGCGGGAAGCGGTGGCGCCGGTTCCGCAGGCGGTGCTCGACCGCGAGTGGGACGACGCCGTGCAGCGGGCCCGCGCGCTGGACGGGCTGGTCGCCGACGGCCTGGTCGAGCCGCTGCCCGACGGGCTGTACCGGCTGCCGCACTCCTGACCGTCCGCGCACGAAACCGGACGTAAGCCCTCCGCGCGCCCCCGCTCCGGGGGCGCGCGGAGGACTGTTACACAACCGACGTACATCCGTGCGCCCACCGCCGTCCCACGCGCCGGGCCCCGTTACACCGCGCCCGTAGGTTCCTGTCCGTACCACCCCACCGCCTCCCGGGCGGTCAGCGGTGGCCAGGGGATTCACGGGGTCGAGCGGAGGCGGACATGGCGCAGAACGAGGTGCTGGAGTTCGAGGAGTACGTCCGCACGCGGCAGGACGCCCTGCTGCGCAGCGCGCGCCGGCTGGTCCCCGATCCCGTCGACGCCCAGGACCTGCTCCAGACGGCGCTGGTGCGCACGTACCGGCGGTGGGAGCTGATAGCGGACAAGCGGCTGGCCGACGCCTATCTGCGGCGTGTCATGATCAACACGCGGACGGAGTGGTGGCGCTCGCGCAAGCTCCAGGAGGTCCCGACCGAGGAGCTTCCCGAGCCCGCGGTCACCGACGGCACCGAGCAGCACGCCGACCGCGCCCTGCTCATGGACGTGCTCAAGGTGCTGGCTCCGAAGCAGCGCAGTGTCGTGGTGCTGCGACACTGGGAGCAGATGTCCACTGAGGAGACCGCCGCCGCCCTCGGCATGTCGGCCGGCACGGTCAAGAGCACGCTGCACCGGGCGCTCGCCCGGCTCCGCCAGGAGCTGGAGAGCCGTGAACTGGAGAGCCGCGCGCCCGAGCGTGAGGAGCAGGAGCGTTGCGCGGCCTGAGGGCTAATCCCAGAGGAGCGGTGGTCTGCGCCGCCGTCGTCTCCCTCCTCCTCGTGGCCGCCCTCATGGCCTGCACCGCGACCAGCACCGGCACCCGCGACGAGGGCCCGGCCCGAAGCGAACCGGTCGCCTCCTCCCCCACCGGCGCGGCGAGCCCCACCCCCCGGGTGAAGCGGGCCGACGCGGTGAAGCTGCTCAAGGCCGACCCCGAGGTCGACGCGGGGATCAAGCGCGACCTGAAGCCCTGCGTCGGCGACGAGTACCCGGTCGACGTCAGCTACGGCGACCTGACCGGCGCCAAGGTCTCCGACGTCGTGATCAACGTACTGACCTGCGGCGACGCCGTCGGGGTCGGCGCCTACGTCTACCGCGTGGCCGCGGAGGGCAAGGCCGCCGAGAAGGCGGCCGCCACCCAGGGCTACGTCAACGTCTTCCGCAACGAGACGCCCCCCGTCTACGCCGAGATCGACCGGGGCGACCTCGTGGTGACCCGGCAGATGTACGACAAGGGCGACTCGGTCGCGTACCCCTCGGGCGAGGAGGTCGTGACCTACCGGTGGAAGGACGATTCCTTCGCGGAGCGGTTCCGGCAGCACAACGACTACAGCAACACCGTCACCTCCGAGCCGCCGCAGGCGCTGGCCGAGACCCCGGCGCCGGCCCGGAGCGAGGGCGCGCCCGCGGCCTGACACCATCGTTTCGCGACCGCCCCCGAGAACTGGAGAGACAGAGGACCCGCCCGATGGCCGACCACACCCATGTCCTGTTCGTGGAGGACGACGACGTGATCCGGGAGGCGACCCAGCTCGCCCTGGAGCGGGTCGGCTTCCGGGTGACCGCCATGCCCGACGGGCTCTCGGGTCTGGAGGCGTTCCGCGCCGACCGGCCGGACATCGCCCTGCTCGACGTGATGGTGCCCGGCATGGACGGGGTCAGCCTCTGCCGCCGCATACGCGACGAGTCGACCGTGCCGGTGATCATGCTCTCGGCGCGGGCCGACTCCATCGACGTGGTCCTCGGCCTGGAGGCGGGCGCCGACGACTACGTCACCAAGCCGTTCGACGGCTCGGTCCTGGTCGCCCGCATCCGCGCCGTGCTGCGCCGCTTCGGCCACGCCGCCGGGGCCCAGGGCGCCAGGGCCGAGGAGGAGCCCTCCGCCGGGCCCGCCGAGGACGACGGGCTGCTCCGCTTCGGGGACCTGGAGCTGGACACCGAGGGCATGGTGGTGCGGCGGGCCGGCACCCCGGTCGCGCTGACGCCGACCGAGATGCGGCTGCTGCTGGAGTTCTCGGCCGCGCCGGGCACCGTCCTCTCCCGCGACAAGCTGCTGGAACGCGTCTGGGACTACGGCTGGGGCGGCGACACCCGGGTGGTCGACGTGCACGTGCAGCGGCTGCGCGCCAAGATCGGCCAGGAGCGGATAGAGACCGTCCGCGGCTTCGGCTACAAACTGAGGGCCTGAGGTGTCCGGCCCCTTCCGCCGCCGCTCCGCCCCCGCCGGGCCAGGGGCTGCCTCCGGTACCGGCCCCGGCGGCGCGTCCCCAGCCGCCGGGGCCCACCAGGGGAGCTGGTGGAGACGGCTGCGTGAGCGGCTGCGCGGGCAGCTGCACACCGGGCTGCGGTGGAAGCTGAGCGCGGCCATCACCCTGGTCGGGGCGCTCGTCGCGCTCGCCCTCAGCCTCGTCGTGCACAACGCCGCCCGGATCTCGATGCTCGACAACGCCCGGGACCTCCAGGACGAGCGGGTCCAGTTCGCCCAGCGGATCTACGCGGGGACGGGCCGGCTCCAGTTCGGCGCCAAGATCGACGACCCGGAGATCCCCGACGAGCTGCGGGAGCGCGCCGAGGCGGGCCGCCGCGCCACCTTCATCCAGGAGTTCCGCGAGGGCGTCCCCGACATCTGGGGCGCGGTGCCGCTCGGTGACGGCCGCATCCTCTCCGTGCACACTCGCTTCACCGACCGCAGCTCCACGATCATGCGCGACCTCGACCGGGCCCTGCTGATCGGTTCGGGCGCGGTCATCCTGGGCGGCTGCGCGCTGGGCGTCCTCATCGGCGGGCAGCTCTCCCACCGGCTGCGCAAGGCGGCGGCCGCCGCGGGCCAGGTCGCCGAGGGGCGTACCGACGTACGGGTGCGGTCGGCGATCGGCGGGGTGGTCCGGGACGAGACCGACGACCTGGCCCGGGCGGTGGACGCCATGGCGGACGCGCTGAAGCAGCGGCTGGAGGCGGAGCGCCGGGTCACCGCCGACATCGCCCACGAACTGCGCACCCCGGTCACCGGGCTGCTGACCGCCGCCGAGCTGCTGCCGCCGGGCCGCCCCACCGAGCTGGTACGGGACCGGGCGCAGGCCATGCGCACCCTGGTCGAGGACGTCCTGGAGGTCTCCCGCCTGGACACCGCCGCCGAGCGCGCCGAACTCCAGGACATCGCGCTGGGCGAGTTCGTCACCCGCCGGGTCCGCACGCTCGGCCCCGAGGTCGAGGTGCGGGTCCTCTACGACGCCGACGTGGCGACCGACCCGCGCCGCCTGGAACGCGTCCTCGGCAACCTGCTGGCCAACGCCGCCAAACACGGCAGGCCCCCGGTCCAGGTCACCGTCGAGGGCCGGGTGATCCGGGTCCGGGACCACGGGCCGGGTTTCCCCGAGGCGCTGCTGGCGGACGGGCCGAGCCGGTTCCGCACCGGCAGCGCCGACCGGGCGGGCCGGGGCCACGGACTGGGGCTCACCATCGCCGCCGGGCAGGCCCGGGTGCTGGGGGCACGGCTCACCTTCCGCAACGTCCGGACCCCCGGCGCCGCGCCCGGTGCCCCGCCCGAGGGCGCGGTCGCGGTGCTCTGGCTGCCCGACCACGCCCCGACCAGCACGGGGAGCTTCCCGGTGGTCCGGCTCCCGGACGACGGTCAGGGCGCGGGCGGCCGGCGCGGGCCCTGGTGGCGTGGCACGCCGAACGGCGGCGCGGGCTGAGAGCCCGCACCGCCGTTCCGGGGTGCCGTCCGCGCCGGGGCGCGGGGTGCTACGGCCGGATCACAGGCCCTTGCTGCGCAGGAACGCGGCGGGGTCGATGGCGGAGCCGTAGTTGGGGCTGGTGCGGACCTCGAAGTGCAGGTGGGGACCGCTGGAGTTACCGGTGTTGCCGGAGAGGGCGATCTTCTGGCCCTCCTTGACCGTCTGGCCAGGGCTCACGTTGATCTGCGACAGGTGCGCGTACTGGGTGTACGTGTTGTCGGTGTGCTTGACGACGACGGCGTTGCCGTAGGCGGGGCCGTCACCGGCACCGTTGCCGCCGGCCTTGACGACCGTGCCGCCGGCGGCGGAGTGGACGTCGGTGCCGACCGACACCGCGTAGTCCTGGCCGGAGTGCTTGTTGGCCCAGCGGTCACCGCCGGTGCCGTAGGTGGCCGAGATGGTCGCGTTGTTCACCGGGACGGTCCACGCGGACTTCTTCTTCGCGGGCTTGCTCTCCGGCTTCTTCTCCGCCTTCTTCTCGGCGGGCTTGCCCTTGGGCGCTTCCTTCTTCGACTGCTCGGCGTGCTTGACGGCCGTGGCCGCCTTCGACTGCGCGTCGGCCTGGGCGGCGACCGCACCGGCCGCAGCACCAGGAGCGGTGTCCGCACCGGTCGCGGCGGACGCGACCCCGACCCCGAGCATCGCCGAGGCGCCGAGACCGGCGGCCAGGACGGCGACCCGAGTACGGAGCTGGGGCGAGGCGAGGTTGAGGTTCGTGGCGCGCTTCGACATACGGGGTGGACCTCCGTGAGGGGGGAACGAATGAGCCCGACGTTTCGCCGGTGCCTCACCTTGGTAACCCGCCGCCCCACCTCAGGACAAAGGGCCCATCTACTACCGGATGTCGTATATCGGAGGGGGGTAACCCACGCCCTTGACAGTTCAACCTCAGAGCCCCGAACCCACCCGAAACACCCCTCAGAAGGGGGCGAGGCCCCAGATCGGGACCGAAAGAGGGGGGTCACCCCGTCGAAGTGAAGCCGTTCACACGCCAAGCCCGCACACCAACCCGCCAAACCGCCGCTTAAACCCTCAAATCGGACCGATGCACTCCTATGGGGCGTAGTAGGCCCAGAACCCCCTGTGTCGCTTGTCACCCGGCACCCCCTCCGAGACCCCCTCGAAAGTGGCCTGGGCCACCCACCCGAGCCCCTCAACTCGCCCTCCCCGAAGCCCGAATGAGGCCCCTGGAAGTGGCCCAGGCCACTCCCAGGAGGGCATCCGGGGCCTAGGACGCCGCCGCAACCCCCGGACAAGGGGGATGCGGGGGGGGTCGGGGGCCTCCACAAGGGCCTCGGGAGAGGTCCGGGCGCCTGAGAACGGGGCTCGACAGGCCCTGCGCAGAGCCTCGGCGCCTCGCCCCTCCGCCGAGGAGCCCCGGAACGGCCTTGATCCGGGCCGCCCGGGCGGCCAGCGTGCGGCCATGGGATCACCGGGACGGGCCCGCGAGGACGCGGAAGCAGGCAAGGGTGCGGGAGCAGGGGCGACGGCCGGAACCTGCCTGCCTTCTCCCGCTGCCCCTCCGGCCCGGCAGGATTGCCCCCGTGCCCCCACTCCTCACCGGCCTCCCGGCCGACCTCTGGACCGTCCCGTACGCAGGCTCCCGCTACCCGGGCTCCCCCGCCGCCACCGCCCGCCCCGACCTGGCCCTCGGCGCCAACTGCCAGCTCTACGCCTACGAGGTCCTGCGCCACTTCGGCCGCCCCCTGCCGCCCCTGCGCTCGGCCGAGCTGTGGGCGGACCGCACCGCCACCCGCGAGGTCCCCGGTCCCGCCCCGCTCGACCTGCTCCTGTACAGCCCCGACGGCACGGCGTACGGCGCCCACGTCGGCGTCTGGGTGGCCGAGGGCTCCGTGCTGCACCTGTGCCGCGAGGTGGGTCGCCCGGCCCTCTGGCACCCCGACGACTTCGCGGCGAGGCCCCGCTACCGGCGGCTGGTGGGGGTCAAGCGGGCGCTGCCTCAGGCTTGACCTGGCCGCGGCGCCCCGGGACCGCGCCCCGCCAGAGAAAAAGCCGCCTCCCCGGCCCCGTTCCGAAGAACAGGCCCAGGGAGGCGGCTCAGCGCGGGGGCGCCCCCGAGGGGGCGCTCCGGCTTACTCCTTGCTCAGGTTCGGACCGCCGCCGGCGGCCGACTCGACCGGCGGGGCGTCCGGGAGCGCGGCCTTCTCCTCACCCCGGAAGGTGAAGGTCTTGGCGTCGCCCTCGCCCTCCGTGCCGACGACCACGATGTGGCCGGGGCGGAGGTCGCCGAAGAGGATCTTCTCGGACAGGGTGTCCTCGATCTCCCGCTGGATCGTGCGCCGCAGCGGGCGCGCGCCCAGCACCGGGTCGTAACCCTTCTTGGCGAGCAGCTCCTTGGCCTCCTGGCTGAGCTCCAGGCCCATGTCCCGGTCCTTCAGACGCTCGTCCACGCGGCCGACCATGAGGTCGACGATCTGGAGGATGTCGTCCTGGCTGAGCTGCGGGAAGACGATGACGTCGTCGACACGGTTGAGGAACTCGGGGCGGAAGTGCTGCTTCAGCTCGTCGCTGACCTTCGCCTTCATCCGCTCGTAGTTGCTCTTGGTGTCGCCCTGGGCGGCGAAGCCCAGGTTGAAGCCCTTGGAGATGTCCCGGGTGCCGAGGTTGGTCGTCATGATGATGACCGTGTTCTTGAAGTCGACGACCCGGCCCTGGGAGTCGGTCAGGCGACCGTCCTCCAGGATCTGGAGCAGCGAGTTGAAGATGTCCGGGTGGGCCTTCTCCACCTCGTCGAAGAGGACGACGGAGAACGGCTTGCGGCGTACCTTCTCGGTCAGCTGACCGCCCTCCTCGTACCCCACGTAGCCGGGGGGCGAGCCGAAGAGGCGGGAGACCGTGTGCTTCTCGCTGAACTCCGACATGTCGAGGGAGATCAGTGCCTCCTCGTCACCGAAGAGGAACTCGGCGAGCGCCTTGGACAGCTCGGTCTTACCGACACCGGACGGGCCGGCGAAGATGAACGAGCCACCGGGACGCTTCGGGTCCTTGAGGCCGGCCCGCGTACGCCGGATCGCCCGGGAGAGCGCCTTGACGGCGTCCTTCTGGCCGATGACGCGCTTGTGGAGCTCGTCCTCCATGCGCAGCAGACGCGAGGACTCCTCCTCGGTCAGCTTGAAGACCGGGATGCCCGTGGCCGTGGCCAGGACCTCGGCGATCAGGTCCTCGTCGACCTCGGCGACGACGTCCATGTCGCCGGCCTTCCACTCCTTCTCCCGCTTGGCCTTGGCGGCCAGGAGCTGCTTCTCCTTGTCGCGGAGGGAGGCGGCCTTCTCGAAGTCCTGCGAGTCGATCGCGGACTCCTTGTCCCGGCGGACACCGGCGATCTTCTCGTCGAACTCGCGGAGGTCCGGCGGCGCGGTCATCCGGCGGATGCGCATCCGGGAACCGGCCTCGTCGATCAGGTCGATCGCCTTGTCCGGCAGGAAGCGGTCCGAGATGTACCGGTCGGCCAGGGTCGCGGCGGCCACCAGCGCGGAGTCGGTGATGGAGACCCGGTGGTGGGCCTCGTACCGGTCCCGCAGACCCTTGAGGATCTCGATGGTGTGCGGCAGCGAGGGCTCGGCGACCTGGATCGGCTGGAAGCGGCGCTCCAGCGCGGCGTCCTTCTCCAGGTGCTTGCGGTACTCGTCGAGGGTGGTCGCACCGATCGTCTGGAGCTCACCGCGGGCGAGCATCGGCTTGAGGATCGAGGCGGCGTCGATCGCGCCCTCGGCGGCGCCCGCGCCGACGAGCGTGTGCAGCTCGTCGATGAACAGGACGATGTCGCCGCGGGTGCGGATCTCCTTGAGGACCTTCTTCAGGCGCTCCTCGAAGTCACCGCGGTACCGGGAGCCGGCGACCAGTGCGCCGAGGTCCAGGGTGTAGAGGTGCTTGTCCTTGAGGGTCTCGGGCACCTCGCCCTTGACGATGGCCTGCGCCAGTCCCTCGACGACGGCGGTCTTGCCGACGCCGGGCTCGCCGATGAGGACCGGGTTGTTCTTGGTGCGGCGCGAGAGCACCTGCATGACCCGCTCGATCTCCTTCTCGCGCCCGATGACCGGGTCGAGCTTGGATTCGCGGGCGGCCTGCGTGAGGTTGCGGCCGAACTGGTCGAGGACCAGGGAGGTCGAGGGCGTGCCCTCGGCCGGACCGCCTGCCGTGGCGGCCTCCTTGCCCCCCGAGTAACCGGAGAGCAGCTGGATGACCTGCTGCCGCACCCGGTTCAGGTCGGCGCCCAGCTTCACGAGGACCTGGGCGGCGACGCCCTCGCCCTCGCGGATCAGGCCGAGCAGGATGTGCTCCGTGCCGATGTAGTTGTGGCCGAGCTGGAGGGCCTCGCGGAGCGACAGCTCCAGGACCTTCTTGGCGCGAGGGGTGAAGGGGATGTGGCCGGACGGGGCCTGCTGGCCCTGGCCGATGATCTCCTCCACCTGCTGGCGGACCGCCTCGAGCGAAATCCCGAGGCTCTCCAGGGCCTTAGCGGCGACACCCTCACCCTCGTGGATCAGTCCCAGGAGAATGTGCTCGGTGCCGATGTAGTTGTGGTTGAGCATCCGGGCTTCTTCCTGAGCCAGGACGACAACCCGCCGCGCGCGGTCGGTGAACCTCTCGAACATCGTTAATCGCTCCTCAGAGCGGTCAGGCAGTAAGGGGTCGGTCCCCTCCCTGTCCTTCCGCAGCTTAGTCCCGCAAGCGGGGACCGCTCATTCCAACTGCCGACACCCGTCGATGGCCTCCTGACCCCGAACGCCGACAACTGCTCCAACCCGATGGTGCGAGACGATGTTCCCGCAGGCCAAGCTGTTACCCGCACTGCCACTACGCCGATGGCGAACGCGGGACGGCCGGACGAGGCTCGCGCCCCTCCCCACTAGGCATCTCTTACCCGCGCCGACCGGCAGTCCATGCCGATCACCCCCCATCCCTCAGCTACGGGCGAACAGCCTTGCGCCGCCGAATGCCGCGCGGACCTCTCGCCGTACGAACGCTTCGCACACACGTAACGACGCTCCGTAACCCCGGGATGGTTCCCGGCGTTCTCCCCCACATGACATCGACGGACCGCGAGGACGGGGCGTACGGCGCCTGGCGCCGGTGGTACGCGCGGGTGCCGGGGTGGGCGGTGACGGGCGGGGCGCCGCCGCTGCTGCCGGCCGGGGCCGCCTTCGACGCGCTCTCGCTGCCCGCGGCGGCGGGGCGGGAGGTGCTGGACCGGCTGCGCCCCGCGGCGCCGGTGGCGCTCGACGGGGAAACGATGCACCTGCTGGTGGCACCCGGCTCCGCGGGCGAGCTGCCGGGGCTGCTCGACTGGCTGGAGTGGGGGCCGCTCGTACCGGAGCTGCGCGGTGTCGGGGAGGGCGGCCACCTGGTGGCGCCCCCGCCGCCGGGGCTGCCGGGGTCCGGGGTGGCCGCGCGGTGGCTGCGGCCGCCGGTGGCCCGCGGGCCGGGGCGCGCGCCCGTCCTGCCCGGTCTGACGCGTCTGGGCGACGGCGGCGCCCCCGACCTCGTACGGCTGGTGAGCGTGGCGGCCACCGCGTGCCACCGGCTCAGGCTGGGGAGGAGCGGAGATCAGCCGTTGGCCTTCTCGTACTCGGCGCGGATGTTGGCGGGGACGCGGCCACGGTCGTTGATGTCGTAACCGTTCTCCTTGGCCCAGGCACGGATGACCGCGGTCTCGGGGCCGGAACCGCCGGAGGTGGCGCGGGTCGCGCGGCCACGGCCGCCGGTGCTGCGGCCGCCGGTGCGCCGGCCGCCCTTCACGTACCGCTCCAGGAGCGAGCGCAGCTCTTCCGCGTGCTCGGACTTGAGGTCGATCTCGTAGGACTTGCCGTCGAGCGCGAACGTCACGGTCTCGTCCGCCTCGCCACCGTCGAGGTCATCGACAAGAAGGACCTGAACCTTCTGTGCCACGGGATTTCCTTTCATCGATAACTTCAGGGCCGAGGCTGCAGCGGACGTCCGCTGTTTCGCCGTCCCCTGTTATATGCAGTACGCCGGAAAGCAAACCGCTTTTCACCGGAAAACACAAACCCCCGGAGGGAACCGATGCGCGCAAGAGTCCGGGATGAGGTCCGGAAACGTGCGCGTTTCGGACATAGCTCACCACAGTCGGGCCGCGTTCGGGAAATGGCGGGCGATCGCCGTACAGCTCCGGGGCTCAGAGATGCAGAAGCATCCGGCTGTTGCCGAGGGTGTTCGGTTTCACCCGTTCGAGCCCGAGGAACTCCGCGACACCCTCGTCATAGGAACGCAGCAGCTCGCTGTAGACGTCGTGATCGACCGGTGTCTCACCGATCTCGACGAAGCCGTGACGGGCGAAGAAGTCGACCTCGAAGGTGAGGCAGAAAACCCTTCGCACTCCCAGCCAGCGCGCGGTCTGAAGGAGCTTGCCGAGCACCTGATGCCCCACACCCGCGCCTCTGACCTCAGGATTCACCGCGAGAGTGCGGACTTCGGCGAGGTCTTCCCACATCACGTGAAGGGCGCCGCACCCCACCACCTCGGCGTTGTCGTCGCGTTCCGCCACCCAGAACTCCTGGATGTCCTCGTAAAGGGTCACCGTCGCTTTGTCGAGCAGGATGCCCTTGCGTACGTAGGAGTCGAGCAGAGAGCGGACCGCGGGGATGTCGCTGGTGCGGGCGCGGCGGACGCTCAGGGCTTTCGCGGGGAGTGCGCCATTGCCGCCCGGCGCGCGGCCCGGTGCGGCCCCGTCCGGCGCGGCCGGGTGTTCTGCTGCTGCTTCTGCGGAGTCATCCGCCGACCCTGAGGACATACCGGCGACGCTATCGCCCGCCACCGGTCCCGGGGGCACCGCCCTCCGATTCCGGGAGTTCCGCCCGCGCGGCGGGAGCGGAGGGCGCCTCGGAGTCTTGTGCCGGTTCCGGGGGGCCTTGCGCTTCTCCGGCTTCTGCGGCTTCTTCCGCGCCTTCGGACTCTTCCGCACCTTCCGCGCCTTCCGGTGGCGCGGGGACTTCCCGGGCCCCTTCCGCGGGAAGTTGGATGACACGCATCGCATCACCGAGGGCATCGCGTTGTTCCGGCGACATCATGCCGAAGAAGGCGACGAGTGCGGCGGCCTGGTTGTCGCTGCGCTGCCACGCCTCGTTCATCAAGGCCGCGGCGTACGCGGCCCGGGTCGAGACGGCCGCATATCGATAGGCCCGCCCCTCCGCTTCTCTCCGCACCCAGCCCTTCTGATAGAGATTGTCCATTACCGTCATCACGGTGGTGTAAGCGATCGATCGTTCCTGCTGGAGATCTTCCAGCACTTCCCGAACCGTCACCGGACGGTTCCACTTCCACACCCGTGTCATGACGGCGTCTTCAAGTTCTCCCAGGGGCCGAGGCACAGGTGCACCTTAGTGCGGGAACAGGCGCATTCCCCGGCGGACATGGCGCGGCGCACGAAAAGGGATCGCCCCTTCCCCGTCCCAGGAATGCGGAAACCCCGCTCCGGCCGTGCGGCGGGGCACGGCGGGCGGGGTGCGTCGGGGGACCGGGCCGGTCAGGCGTCCTTGGCCGGTGCGGTGGCCTGCCGGGTGTGGTCGGCGCGGGCGAGGACGGCGTCGACGGCCGCGTCCTCCTTGGCCTTGTTGGCGCCACCCTGGGTCTTCACGATGGTCACGATGAGGCCGCCGAAGAAGAGGGCCATCACCGTGGGAGGCAGAAGCGCGGAGACGTAGTCCATGGGTCCAGGGTAGCCACCGGCTTCCCGGGCACGCGTCCGCCCCCGGCCGTGTCGGCGCGGGGGCGGAGGACGAGGCGCCGGTCAGCCGGCGGCGAGCTTTCTTGGGGGTTCCGGCGGGGCCGGTTTGCGCTTGGGCGGGAAGACCTCGGCGGGGGTGGGGACCGGACGCTCGCGCTCCGGCTCGGGCGTGGCGGGGCGCCGGTCGGGGCCGGGTCCGGCCGGGCGTCGCTCCTCGGCCGCGTCGCCGCCGCCGGGCAGGGCGTGCAGGCGGGTGCGGGAGGCGGGCACCGTGGCCCGTGCGGGCTCGGCCGGGGCCTTGTGGCCGGCCAGTTTGGCCCGGACCGCGCGCTCGACGAGGGCCCGGCAGCGGGCGAGCAGGTCGGACGCCACCGCGTTGCCACGCAGCGCTCTGAGGGCGGCGAGGTCGTCGGGAACCGGCTGGTACCCGGCACCGAGGGCTTCCTCCAGCAGCGGGAGGTACCCGGCGACCGTGCCCGGCAGGGCCGCCCGGTAGCGGGCGAGGTCGGCGAGGAGGAAGTCACGGAGCCGGGCACTCTCGTGGACCGCCTCGTCGACCGAGTGGGCCAGACGCAGACAGGTGGAGACGTCTTCGTCGTCGGCGGTGCTGGGATGGAGGGCGATGGCGAGGGCGCGTCGGAGCACACGCAGCTCGTCTGCGCTGAACGCCATGCCGCCGCGGAATCCGTATGGCGTGGGCATGGGCCGACGATACGCACAAACCAGACAAAATCCGCTTAACGTAAATGGGGTGGCGCGGTTCCGCACGTCAGGGCCCACCGAACGGCCCCCGCCGCTCCGCCGGAAGGGCGGACGGACGGGGGCCGGGGGCCGGGGACGCGGGGCGCGGTCAGATACGGGGGCGGTTGCGCTCGTAGACCAGGCGGAGGCCGATGAGGGTGAGCCAGGGCTCGTGCTCGTCGATGACGGTGGACTCCTTGAGGACCAGCGGGGCGAGGCCGCCGGTGGCGATGACGGTGACGTCCTCGGGGTCGTCGGCCAGTTCGCGGGCCATCCGGGCGACCACGCCGTCGACCTGGCCGGCGAAGCCGTAGATGATGCCGGACTGCATCGCCTCCACGGTGTTCTTGCCGATCACGCTGCGGGGGCGGGCCACCTCGAACTTGCGGAGCTGGGCGCCCTTCGCGCCGAGCGCCTCGACCGAGATCTCGATGCCGGGGGCGATCACGCCGCCGACGTACTCGCCGCGGGCCGAGACGGCGTCGAAGGTGGTGGCGGTGCCGAAGTCGACGACGACCGCGGGGCCGCCGAAGAGTTCCATGGCGGCGGCCGCGTTGATGATGCGGTCGGCGCCGACCTCCTTCGGGTTGTCCATGAGGATCGGCACGCCGGTCTTGATGCCGGGCTCGACCAGGACGGCGGGCACGTCGCCGTAGTACCGCCGGGTGACCTCGCGCAGCTCGTGCAGGACCGAGGGGACCGTCGAGCAGATGGCGATGCCGTCGATGCCGTCGCCCAGTTCCTCGCCGAGCAGCGGGTGGGTGCCCATCAGGCCCTGGAGGAGGACGGCCAGTTCGTCGGCGGTGCGCCTCGGGTCGGTGGAGATCCGCCAGTGCTCGACGATCTCGTCGGCGTCGAAGAGACCGAGAACGGTGTGGGTGTTGCCGACGTCGATGGTGAGCAGCATCAGGCGCCCGCTCCCTCGACGAGGGTGAGGCGGGCCTCGCGCAGGTCCAGGCCGATGTCGAGGATGGGCGCGGAGTGGGTGAGGGCACCCACCGCGAGGTAGTCGACGCCGGTCTCGGCGTAGGCGCGGGCGTTCTCCAGGGTGAGGCGGCCCGAGGACTCCAGCAGGGCGCGGCCGTCGACCAGGGCGACGGCCTCCTCGGTCTCGATGGTGGTGAAGTTGTCCAGCAGGATCAGGTCGGCGCCCGCGTCCACCACCTCGCGGAGCTGGTGCAGGGTGTCGACCTCCACCTCGATGGGTACCTCGGGGAACCGCTCGCGGACCGCGCGGAAGGCGGCGGCGACGCCGCCCGCGGCCACCACGTGGTTGTCCTTGACCAGGGCCGCGTCCGAGAGCGACATCCGGTGGTTGACGCCGCCGCCGCAGCGGACCGCGTACTTCTCCAGGGCGCGCAGGCCCGGGGTGGTCTTGCGGGTGTCGCGGACCTTCGCCTTGGTGCCTTCCAGGGCGTCGGCCCAGGCGCGGGTGGCGGTGGCGATGCCGGAGAGGCGACAGAGGAGGTTGAGGGCGCTGCGCTCGGCGGTGAGCAGGTCGCGGGTGCGGGCGGTGACGGTCAGCAGGGGCTCGCCGGCGACGATCCGGTCGCCGTCCTCGGCGTGCCGCTCCACCTCGAACTCCTCGGTGGCCACGATCGACAGCACCGCCTCGGCGATCTGGAGACCGGCGACCGTGCCGTTCTCCCGCGCGGTGAAGTCGGCGACGGCGACGGCGGACTCGGGGATGGTGGCGACGGTGGTGACGTCCTCGCCGTCGGCGAGGTCCTCGGCGAGCGCCAGCAGGGCGACCTGCTCGACGTCGAACGGGTCGATGCCGGCGGCGGTGAAGAGGGCGGCCAGCGCCGGGTCGATGGTCAGGTCGCTCTCCTCGGGCGCGTGCCCGCAGCCGCAGGAGTCACCGCAGCCGCCGCCCTCGTCCTGGGCGCCGATCCGGTGGAGGGGGAGGTCGGGGGTGCTGCTCACGGTCGGGGCTCCTGGGGAGGGTGGGGTCCGGATGGGCGGGGGTCGGCCGGTGCGTGGCCGCCGGTACGGCTCACGGCGTCTCCCCGGCCGGGACGGTGGCCGGGAGACCGGCTCCGTCGGTGGTGTGCACACTGAGCGTACGGTCCTGGTTCAGCCGGGTGACGAGATGGCGGCGCCAGTGGGTGTCGTCCCGGTCCGGGTGGTCCTCGCGCCAGTGGCAGCCGCGGGTCTCGGTGCGGCGGCGGGCGGAGTCGACGAGGACCCGGGCGACGCAGAGGAGGTTGGTCGCCTCCCAGCTCTCGGCGCCCGGCTCGGCGGGCTTGGCCTCGGCGGGCGCGCCCTCGGCCGTCGTGTCCCCGGCCTGCGCGCGGAGGGCGGAGAGGGTCTCGGCGGCCTCGGCCAGGGAGGCTTCGGAACGGATCACTCCGGCGCCGCGCGTCATGGCCCGCTGGATCGCGAACCGCTGCTCGGGGGCGAGGAGCGGGATCGTCTCGGTCCGGGCGGGCTCGGCCGGTACGGGCGCGGGGGCACCGGCCGGGCGGGCCGCCACGATCGCCTCGGCGATGCGCTCGGCGTAGACCAGGCCCTCCAGGAGGGAGTTGGAGGCGAGCCGGTTGGCGCCGTGGACGCCGGTGCAGGCGGTCTCCCCGCAGGCGTAGAGGCCGGGGAGGGTGGTGCGGCCCGAGCGGTCGGTGCGGATGCCGCCGGAGGCGTAGTGGGCGGCGGGGGCGACCGGGACCGGCTCGGTGACCGGGTCGATGCCGTGGGCGCGGCAGGCGGCGAGGATGGTCGGGAAGCGCTCGGCCCACATCTCGGCGCCGAAATGACGGCCGTCGAGGTACATGTGCTCGGCGTCCTGCTCCAGCATCCGGCGGGTGATCGCCTTGGCGACGATGTCGCGGGGGGCCAGCTCGGCCAGCTCGTGCCGGCCCACCATGAACCGCGTGCCGCCGGCGTCGACCAGGTACGCCCCCTCGCCCCGGACCGCCTCGGAGACCAGCGGCTGCTGGCCCTCGGCGTCGGCGCCGAGGAAGAGGACGGTCGGGTGGAACTGGACGAACTCCAGGTCGGAGACCTCGGCCCCGGCGCGCAGGGCGAGCGCCACGCCGTCCCCGGTGGAGACGGCCGGGTTGGTGGTGGCGGAGAAGACCTGGCCCATGCCGCCGGTGGCGAGGACCACGGCGGGGGCGTGGATGGCGCCGACGCCGTCGTGCCGCCCCTCCCCCATGACGTGCAGGGTGACGCCCGCGGTGCGGCCCTCGGCGTCGGTGAGCAGGTCGAGGACGAGGGCGTTCTCGACGGTGCGGATGCGGCGGGCGCGCACGGCCTCGACCAGGGCGCGGGAGATCTCCGCGCCGGTCGCGTCGCCGCCCGCGTGGGCGATGCGGCGCCGGTGGTGGCCGCCCTCGCGGGTGAGCGCGATGGTGCCCGCCGCGTCGGCCTTGTCGAAGACGGCGCCGGTGTCGATGAGGCGGCGTACGGCGTCGGGCCCCTCGGTGACGAGCAGGCGGACGGCGTCCGCGTCGCAGAGTCCGGCGCCGGCGACGAGGGTGTCGTCGAGGTGCTGCTCGGGGGTGTCGCCCTCGCCGAGCGCGGCGGCGATCCCGCCCTGCGCCCACCGCGTCGACCCGTCGTCGAGCCGCGCCTTGGTGACGACGACCGTACGCAGTCCGGCCGCGGCGCAGCGCAGGGCGGCGGTGAGTCCGGCGACGCCGCTGCCGACCACCACGACGTCGGCGGGCTCGGCCCAGCCCGGGGCGGGCGCGGGCAGCCGTATCGCCGTGCGGGGGGCGGTCGGTGCGGAGGGCTGGCCGGTCACGAGGCGGCTCCGTGCGGTGCGAAGTGGAGGGGGAGGTTGTCGATGAGGCGGGTGGTGCCGACCTTGGCCGCGACGGCGAGGAGGGCGTCCCCTTCGTGGTCCTCGGTGATCTCGGCGAAGGTGGCCGGGTCGATGAGGGCGAGGTAGTCGAGGACGAGCGGCGGCTCGGCGCGGGCCGCTTCCTCCAGGACGGCACGGGCGGACTCGCGGACGGCGGCCGGGCCCGGGAGCCGCGCGTGGGCCACGGCGTGCGCGTCGGCGGCGAGCCGGGACTCGCCGAGGGCGTCGAGCGCCTCGGCGCGGGCGGCGTCGCCGGGGGCCGCGTCGGCACGGTCGCGCAGGGCTTCCTGGGCACCGAGGCGGTCGCGTCCGGCGAACAGGGCGCGGGAGAGGGCGAGGGCGGTGCGGCGCTCGGCCGGGGAGAGGAAGCGGTTGCGGCTGGAGCGGGCCAGCCCGTCGTCCTCGCGGACGGTGGGGACGGCGACGATCTCGACGCCGAAGTTGAGGTCCTGGACCATCCGCCGGATCAGCGCGAGCTGCTGGGCGTCCTTCTGGCCGTAGAGGGCGAGGTCGGGCCGGGTGAGGTGGAGGAGTTTGGCGACGACGGTGAGCATGCCGTCGAAGTGACCGGGGCGGGTGGCGCCCTCCAGGAGTCCGCCGAGCGGCCCGGCGGTGATCCTGACCTGCGGTTCGCCGCCCGGGTAGACCTCGTCGACGGAGGGCGCGAAGACCAGGTCGGCGCCGGCCGCGCGGGCGGTGGCCAGGTCGGCGTCGAGGGTGCGCGGATACCGGTCGAGGTCCTCGCCCGCGCCGAACTGGAGCGGGTTGACGAAGACGGTGACGACGACCTGCCCGTCGTCTCCGGCCAGTTCGCGGGCGGTGCGGACGAGCTGGGCGTGGCCCTCGTGGAGCGCGCCCATGGTCATCACCACGGCCCGGCGCCCGGGGCGCGGCGCGGCGTGCAGTTCGGCGGCGGTGCGGACGAGGGTGGCGGCCGGCGCCGGGGAGGTGGGGGTGGGGTGGGTCATCGGTCCTGTCCGTCCTGGTCTTCGCCGTCGGGGCGCTCGTCCTGGTGGTCGCCGTCGGCGGCGCCGGGTGCCTGGCGGGGTACGGCGTCCTCGGCGCGGTCGGCGAGGACGGCGAGGAGGGCGGCGGCGAGGTCGGGCTTGAGCAGGCCCTGGTCGAGGGCGCGGTCGGCGGTGGCGCGGGCCATCGCGAGGTACCCGGGGACGGTGCGCGGGGCGTGCGCGCGCAACTGCTCGACGTGGGCCTCGACCGTCCCGGCGTCACCACGGGCGACGGGGCCGGTGAGGGCGGCGTCGCCGGAGCGCAGGGCGTTGTCGAGGGCGGCGCCGAGGAGGGGGCCGAGCATCCGGTCGGGGGCGGTGACCCCGGCCGTGCCCAGCAGCTCCATCGCCTCGGCGACCAGGGTGACCAGGTGGTTGGCGCCGAGCGCGAGGGCCGCGTGGTAGAGCGGACGGGCCTCTTCCGCGATCCACTCGGGCTCCCCGCCCATCTCGATGACGAGGGCCTCGGCGGCGAGCCGCAGTTCGTCGGGGGCGGTGACGCCGAAGGAGCAGCCGGCCAGGCGCTGCACGTCGACCGGGGTGCCGGTGAAGGTCATGGCGGGGTGCAGGGCGAGCGGCAGCGCACCGGCCCGGCGGGCGGGGTCGAGCACGCCGACCCCGTACCGGCCGGAGGTGTGCACCAGGAGCTGGCCCGGGCGGACGGCGCCGGTGGCGGCGAGTCCTTCGACCAGGCCGGGCAGGGTGTCGTCCGGGACGGTGAGGAGGACGAGGTCGGCGGCGGCCAGCACCTCGGCCGGGGTGACCAGGGGGACGCCCGGCAGCAGGGCGTCGGCGCGGCGCCGGGAGGCGTCGGAGACCCCGGAGACGGCGACGGGGCGGTGCCCGGCGAGCTGGAGCGCGGCCGCGAGGGCGGGACCGACACGGCCCGCGCCGACCACGCCGACGGTGAGGCGGGCGGGGCGGTCGTGGGGGTCGGGGAGGGAGGGTGTGTTCACTCGGCTGGGGCCTTCCGTTCCAGTCCGCTGGGGGTACCGGACGATTTCCGTCATGCTAACGCGGGCCATTCGGGCGGGGCGCGCGGTTGTCCACAGGCTGTGCATATTTGTACGACCGGCGGAGTGACAGCCTCCATTTGGTCTCTCCGCAGGTCGCGCCGGAGCGGCGGGCACCGGACCGGCGAACCGGACCGAATGCCTCCGCACCTGCTTCCGCGACGCCCGCCACGCTCTCCCACGGCTGGGACATCATCGGGGCATGAACGAGAACGAGCGGAATCGGCAGAGGGTGACGGACCCCGCGGAGCGGACCGGGAGGGTGTCACCCGTCCCGGAGGGAAGCGAGCAGGGCGAGGCTCCCGGCGAGAGCGAGGCGCACGCCCGGCGCGCGGCGGCCCTGCGGGGCGCGGAACGCGTCCTCGCGCGCCACAGCATGGACGCCACCCTCCAGGAGCGGCTGGCCGCGCTGCCCGCGCAGGCTGCCTCCGTCTACGACCTGGCGGAGCCGGTGGACGTGTACGGCAACGGCGTGGTCGAGGCCCTGGAGGACCGGGTCGCCGACGCGCTCGGCACCGAGGCCGCCGCCTTCTTCCCCACCGGGACGATGGCCCAGCAGGTCGCTCTGCGCTGCTGGGCGGGGCGTTCGGGGAACAACACGGTGGCGCTCCATCCGCTGTCCCACCCCGAGGTGCACGAGGGTGGCGCGCTCGGCTCGGTCAGCGGGCTGCGCACGGTCCACCCGACGCGGGAGCGAAGGCTGCCGACCGCCGCCGAGGTGCGGGACTTCCCGGAGCCCTTCGGCACCCTGATGCTGGAGCTGCCGCTACGGGACGCCGGTTTCACCCTGCCCACCTGGGAGGAGCTGACGGAGGTGGTGGCCGCCGCCCGCGAGCGGGACGCCGTGGTCCACCTCGACGGCGCCCGGCTCTGGGAGTGCACCACCCACTTCGGCCGCCCCCTGCAGGAGATCGCCGCCCTCGCCGACACCGTCTACGTCTCCTTCTACAAGTCGCTGGAGGGCATCGGCGGCGCCGCCCTGGCGGGCCCGGCCGAGCTGGTGGAGGAGGCCAGGACCTGGCGCCACCGGTACGGCGGCCAGGTCTTTCAGCAGTTCCCCACCGCCCTCGCCGCCCTGCACGGCTCGGAGACGGTCCTGCCGCTGCTCCCCTCCTACGTGGCCAAGGCCCAGGAGGTCGCCGAGGCGATCGGCGCCGGGTTCACCGCGGCCGGCCTGCCGTGGTTCCGGCTCCACCCCCGGCCGGTCCACACCCACCAGTTCCAGGTCTGGCTGCCGTACGAGGCGAAGGCGCTGGACGCGGCCGTCACGGAGCTGGCCGAGGAGACGGGCACGGCCCTGTTCCGCCGCTGGACGCCGGGGGACGCGCCGGGCGTCTCGATGGCCGAGGTGACGGTGGCGGGGCCGGGGCTGGCGTGGTCGCGGGAGGAGGTCGCCGGGGCCGCCGAGGAGTTCGCGCGGCGGGTGTCGGCGGGGTGAGCCGGGGCTGAGCGGGGGCCGCGGCCTCAGCGGGCGCCGCCGGTCCCCCCGGAGCCGGCGCGGACCAGGCGCGTCTCGTAGGCGAGGACGACGACCTGGACGCGGTCGCGCAGGCCGAGCTTGGTGAGGATGCGGCCCACGTGGGTCTTGACGGTGGCCTCGGAGAGGACGAGGTGGGCGGCGATCTCGCCGTTGGAGAGGCCCTGGGCGACGAGGACCATCACCTCGCGCTCCCGCCCGGTGAGCCGGTCCAGTCCGGCGTGCCGGGGGGCGGCGGAGGCGTCGGGGAGCATCGGGGCGAACCGGTCGAGGAGGCGGCGTGTGGTCGACGGCGCGACCACGGCGTCCCCGCTGTGCACGGAACGGATCGCGGTGAGCAGTTCGGAAGGAGGAACGTCCTTGAGCATGAACCCGCTGGCGCCGGCCCTGAGGCCGGTGAAGGCGTACTCGTCCAGGTCGAAGGTGGTCAGGATCAGCACCTTCGGCGGGTTCTCGGCGGCGCAGATCCGCCGGGTGGCCTCCACGCCGTCCAGGCGCGGCATCCGCACGTCCATCAGCACCACGTCGGTGGCGGTGGAGCGCAGCGCCTCGATCGCCTCGGCGCCGTCGCTCGCCTCCGCGACCACCTCCATGTCGGGCTGGGCCGAGAGCACCATGCGGAAGCCGGTGCGCAGCAGCGCCTGGTCGTCGACGAGCATCACGCGGATCGGCGCCATGCGAATCCCTTCCCTGTCCTGTCCGGGTACTGCCTGGTACTGCTGCGGTGGTGGCTTTCGCGGCCCGGTCCGCCGGGCGTGGGCCGCCTGCCGGGGCGGTCCGTCGAGGATGTCACCCCGCCGGTTTCAGCGGGAGCAGGACGCTGACGCGGAAGCCGCCGCCCGGGCGCGGGCCCGCGTCCAGCGTGCCGCCGACCATGCCGACGCGTTCGCGCATCCCGATCAGCCCCTGGCCCTGGCCGTCGGCGCCGCCCTCCCCGTACAGCTCGCGGGGGGCACCGGCGCCGTCGTCCTCGACCAGGACGCCGACGCCGTCGTCGAAGTAGACGAGCCGGACGCTGGCGCCGACGTCGGGCCCGGCGTGCTTGCGGGTGTTGGTCAGGGCTTCCTGGACGATGCGGTAGGCGGTGAGGCCGACGCCGCTGGGCAGCGGGCGCGGGGAGCCCTCGACGCGGTAGTCGACGGCGAGCCCGGCGGCCCGCACCTGCTCGATCAGCTCGCCGAGCTGGTCGGCGTCGGGCTGCGGAACGTACTCGCCGGTGTCGGGCTGGCCGTCGCTGCGCAGCACGCCGAGCAGCCGGCGCATCTCGGCGAGCGCCTGGCGGCCGGTGGTGGAAATGGTCTCCAGCGCGGCCTTGGCCTGCTCGGGGGCGGCGTCGATGACGTACGCGGCGCCGTCGGCCTGGACCACCATGACCGAGACGTTGTGGGCGACCACGTCGTGGAGTTCCCGGGCGATGCGGGCCCGTTCGGCGGCGACGACGATCTTGGCCTGGGCCTCGCGTTCCCGCTCCAGCCGGTCGGCCCGCTCCTCCAGCTGCTCGAAGTAGGCCCGGCGGGTGCGCAGCGAGTCACCCAGCACCCAGGCGAGGACGAACGGCACCGTCATCACGGCCGCCCAGAACAGCCGGGCCGCCGTCCCTCCGCTCTCCAGCGGCCAGCGGGCCTGGGCGAGCGGCGCCGCGAGGATTCCGCCGACGAGCGCCAGCCGCGAGGCCCACTTCTCCCCGTGGGCCGCGGCGGTGTGGATGACCACCAGCATCGCGAAGTCGGCCGGGATCACCGGCACGTCCAGGATCAGCTGGGCCACGCCGCCCGCGACGGCGAGGAGCAGCATCCGCTCCGGCGCCTTCCGGCGCAGCGCGACCACCACGCAGAACACCACGGTGATCACGAGGTGCGGAACGAGGGCGATCCGCCGGGGGGCGCCCGGGTCGGCCGGCAGCAGCTCCATCGAGCTGACACCGAGCAGGACGACGGCCCAGAAGCAGTCGACCCACGTGGGGTGTCGGCGGATGAAATCGTAGAGACGCTGCACGTGACCCAGCGTATGCAGGTCGCCGAAGCACCCGGGTCAACCGGAGGGCCGATCCGTGTCCGCCACGCGTACTCCCCTAGGTGGACGCCCGTCACACGCACCCCCTGGCAGCACCACACGCCCCTGCCTCCCGCTTCCCCGACGGAACCGAGGCCGGACCACCCGGCGGGCGCCCCTAGCCTTGGCCGGATGACGAGCGAGGGCGCGTGGCGTGGGTGGCGGGCGGCGACGGAAGAGGCGCTGTACGGGGCGGACGGGTTCTACACGGGTGAGGCGGGTCCGGCCGGGCACTTCCGTACCTCGGTGCACGCCTCGGCGCTGTTCGCGGGGGCGGTGGCCCGGCTGCTCGGCGCGGTCGACCGGGCGCTCGGCGGGCCGCCGGAACTGGCCTTCGTCGACATGGGCGCGGGCCGGGGCGAGCTGAGCGCCGGAGTGCTCCGCGCGCTGGCGCCCGAACTGGCGGCGCGCACCACGGTGTACGCGGTGGAACGGGCAGTGGGCCGCCCGCCCGGGCTGGACCCGCGCATCGAGTGGCGGGCCACTCCCCCCGGCGGGGTGACGGGCCTGCTCTTCGCCAACGAGTGGCTGGACAACGTCCCGGCCGAGGTCGCCGAGGTCGCGCCGGACGGCACGGTGCGCCTGGTGGAGGTCGCGCCGGACGGTACGGAACGGCTGGGCGCCGGGGTCTCGGCCGAGGATGTCGCCTGGCTGGAGCGGTGGTGGCCGCTGGCGGGGGCCGCACCCGGGGCGCGCGCGGAGCTCGGGGGGCCGCGCGACGCCGCCTGGGCCGAGGCCGCCCAGGCGGTGCGGCAGGGCCTGGCCGTGGCGGTGGACTACGGCCACGAGCGCGCGGCCCGGCCCCCGTTCGGCACGCTGACCGGCTTCCGCGAGGGGTGCGAGACGCGTCCGGTGCCGGACGGCTCCTGCGACCTCACGGCGCACGTGGCCCTGGACGCCTGCGCGGCGGCGTTCACCGCGACCCCGGCGGGCGCCTCGGGTCCCGGCCCGGTCCTGCTCACCCAGCGCGAGGCCCTCCACGGTCTCGGGGTCCGGGGCGGGCGCCCGCCGCTCGCGCTGGCCTCCACCGATCCGGGCGCGTACGTACGGGCGCTGAGCGGCGCCGGTGAGGCGGCCGAGCTGACGGCCCGCGGCGGCCTCGGCGACTTCGGCTGGCTGCTCTGTCCGGTGGGCATCCCGCTGCCGCCGCTCGCCGCCGGCCCGGAAGGCGGCGGCTGATGAGGCGGCTCAGGTGCCCGGAGCGGGCACGGCGCGCGGCGCGAGCGGTGCGGAACTGGTGGCTCCGCCGGTACGCAAGGGCCCGCTCCCGCCTCCGTGCCCTGCTCGGCGGCCTCTCTGGCGGGCTCCTCGGCGGCCTACTTGTCGATGTCCCCGACGACGAAGAAGAGCGAGCCCAGGATCGAGACCATGTCCGAGACGAGGGTGCCGGGCAGCAGCACGGTCAGCGCCTGGATGTTGTTGTAGGAGGCGGAGCGGAGCTTGAGCCGGTAGGGGGTCTTCTCCCCCTTGCTGACCAGGTAGTAGCCGTTGATGCCGAGCGGGTTCTCGGTCCAGGCGTAGGTGTGGCCCTCGGGGGCCTTGAGGACCTTCGGCAGCCGCTGGTTGACGGGGCCGGGCGGCAGCTCGGCGTACCGGTCGAGGCAGGCGTCGGCGAGGTCGAGGGAGTTGTAGGTCTGCTCCAGCAGGCACTCGAACCGGGCCAGGCAGTCTCCCTCCTCCCGGGTGACGACCTTGAGGACACCGGCCAGCTCGCCGTAGGCGAGGTACGGCTCGTCGCGGCGGAGGTCGAAGTCGACGCCGGAGGCGCGGGCGATGGGGCCGCTGACCCCGTAGGCGTGGACGTGTTCCTGGCTGAGGACCCCGATGCCCCGGGTGCGGCCGCGGAAGATCTCGTTGCCGAGGACGAGCCGGTCGAAGACGTCCATGCGGGCGCGGACGGCGGCGACGGCGGCGCGGGCGCGCTCGGGCCACCCCGCCGGCAGGTCCTCCTTGAGGCCGCCGACCCGGTTGAACATGTAGTGCATCCGCCCGCCGGAGAGCTCCTCCATGACGGCCTGGAGCTCCTCGCGCTCGGTGAACGCGTGGAACATCGGCGTGATGCCGCCGAGTTCGAGCGGGTACGAGCCGAGGAACATCAGGTGGTTGAGGACCCGGTTCAGCTCGGCGAGGAGCGTCCTGAGCCAGACGGCGCGCTCGGGCACCTCCATGCCGAGCATCCGCTCGACGCCGAGGACCACGCCGAGCTCGTTGGAGAAGGCCGACAGCCAGTCGTGGCGGTTGGCGAGCATGATGATCTGCCGGTAGTCACGCGCCTCGAAGAGTTTCTCGGCACCCCGGTGCATGTAGCCGACGACTGGTTCGGCCGAGACGACCTGCTCCCCGTCGAGCACGATGCGCAGCCTGAGCACGCCGTGGGTGGAGGGGTGCTGGGGCCCGATGTTGAGCACCATGTCGGTGCTCTCCGCGCCGCCGCCGATGCCGATCATCGTCTCCGTCATGGGGCCAGTCTCTCGCATCTACGCTGGGGGCATGGAGACGGGGAGCGGGACAGCGGCAGGCGGACCGGCGGCCGGCGGCACGGGGCGCGAAGGCCCGTCCGGCGACCCCGTCTGGACCGCGCTGCCACCCGGCCTGCTGGTGATGCGCCGGCTGCTGCTGGTGGCCTGGTCGGCGGGGCTCGCCCTGGTGGCCGGGGTGACACTCGGCGTGCTGGTCGGCCCCGCCTGGGCCCTGTTCGCCCTGGTCCCCCTCTCGGTCCTGCCCTGGGGGTGGCCCCTGCTGGGCCGGAACTGGCGCTCGTGGCGGTACGCCGAACGCGCCGACGACCTGCTGATCAGCCGGGGCGTCCTCTGGCACGAGCAGACGGTGGTGCCGTACGGCCGGATGCAACTGGTGGAGGTCACCTCGGGCCCGCTGGAGCGCCGGTTCGGCCTGGCCGGGGTGCAGCTGCACACGGCGGCCGCCGCGACCGACGCCCGCATCCCCGGCCTGAACCCGGCCGAGGCCGAACGCCTCCGCGACCGCCTCACCGAACTGGGCGAGGCCCGCTCGGCGGGGCTGTGAACGAGGAGACGGGGCCGGGCCCCGGCACACCACCTGGCCCGGGCGATCCGTCCGGCCCCGGCGATCCGTCCAACCCCGTTGATCCGCCCGGCTCGTCCGGCCCGCCGGAGGCGGACCCGCCCGCCGAACGCCGGCTGCACCCCGTCACCCCGCTGCGCCGGGCCTGGGCGCCCGTGGCGCTGCTGGCGGGGTGGGCCCTGCACGATCCGAACAGCGCGTACCGGCATGTCAGCGATCTGGCGACCGAGACCCTGCTGCTGGGGCTCGGGGTGCTGCTGCCCGCGGCCGCGCTGTACGGGTTCCTCTCCTGGTGGGTGACGCACTTCTCGGTCACCGACACGGAGTTGCGCATCCGGACGGGCGTGCTGTTCCGGCGTACCGCGCACATCCGGCTCGACCGGTTGCAGGCGGTCGACGTGACGCAGCCGCTGCTCGCCCGGTTCCTCGGCGTGGCCAAGTTGAAGATGGACGTCATCGGGACCAGCAGCAAGGACGAACTGGCCTACCTCGGCCAGGCGGAGGCACGCGCGCTGCGGGCCGAACTGCTGGCGCGCGCCGCCGGGTTCTCCCCCGAGGAGGCGGGCGAGGTCGGGGAGGCGCCGGTCCGGGAGCTGGTCCGGGTGGCGCCGCGCATGCTCGCCGTCTCGCTGCTGCTGACGGCCACCACCTGGCTGTCGCTGATCGGCGCGCTGCTGGTGCCGGGCTTCCTCTGGTTCGCCACCCACAACCTGTGGACGGTGCTGGCCGCCGGCGTCCCGCTGCTGGGCGCCGCCGGAGCCACGAGCGCCGGGCGGTTCGTCCGCGAGTACGACTGGACGCTCGGCGAGTCCCCCGACGGGCTGCGGCTGGACCACGGGCTGCTCGACCGGTCGCACGAGACGGTGCCGCCCGGCCGTGTGCAGACGGTGCGGATCGTCGAGCCGTGGCTGTGGCGGCGGCTCGGCTGGGTACGGGTGGAGCTGGACGTCGCCGGCTCGGACAACGGCGTCCTGCTGCCGGTGGCCGACCACGCCACCGCCCGCGAGATCATCGGGCGCGTCCTGGCCGGAGCCGAGGTACCCGGGGAGTTCGTCCGGCCGCCGGGCCGCGCGGCCTGGTGCGTACCGGCCTGGTGGCGCGGGTACGGCCTCGCCGTCACCGACCGCCTCTTCGCCGCCCGGCACGGCCTGTTCCACCGCACCGTCGCCCTCGTCCCGCACGCCAAGGTGCAGAGTGTCCGCCTGAAGCAGGGCCCGTGGCAACGCCACCAGGGCGTCGCCGACCTCCACGTCGACACCGGCGCCTCCAAGACGGTCGTCGCCCACCTCCGCGACGCCGACGAGGCCGCCACCCTCCTCCGCGACCAGGCCGACCGGTCCCGCACGGGCCGCCGCACGGCACAGCCGGACCGGTGGATGACGGGGGCGGCGACGGGAGGGGGGACCGAAAGCGGAACCCGAAGCGGACCCGGAGCGGGGGAGGGGACGGGCCCGGATCCAGGGAGGGGAGCCGGCCGGGGAACGTTTCCCGGGGCGGGTGGCGTCTCTGGGGGGTGACGCGCCCGGATCGCACGGCATATGCCGTCCGCTTGGTCACCTCAACCAGGCGCGCGGTGGCCCGGCCATGAATTCCGCATGTCTGATTGGTGATTCCCTCGCTGCCCGCCGGTACCCGACACGCGGGATACTGACGAGTAAGGGGCTTGCACGCAACGGACCGAGGGGCAGCGTGAGAAGGGCGGACGGGCACAGCGCGGTCCATCTCTGGTCCCTCAGCGAGGAGATCGGCATCGAGGACGACTCCTCCGGTGACGGGCTCGTACTCACCGGGCCCGACGGGGTCGACCGGGTGCCCGAGGTCTCGCCCCTGGTGCGGGAGGCGCTGCGGCGGATGCAGTTGGGGCCCGTCCTTCTCGCCAACCTCGCCCCGGAGCGGGGCAGAGGATGCGCGCCGGACGAGCCGCTGCCGGCCGCCGGCGGGGACCCCGGGCTGTCCCGGGTCCTGGCGAGCATCACCCACCTGGTGGTGCGCACCCTGGCCATCGACGACCTCGGGGGGCCGCTGCTCTCCGCCTTCCCCCTCTCCCGCTCCGCCCCCTTCACCCCGGTGCGACCGCCGCCGCGGCGGGCGGTGCGGATGGCGAGCGGGGTCTCGCTGACCCAGGAGAGCGGCGGCATCGCGATGTGGTCGGCGGCCGCCTCCCACCGGGTCCTGCTGCACCGGCCGGAAGCGGCGCTGGTCGCCTCGCTGCTGGGGTGGCCGGTGACGCCGGAGGACGCCGCCGACGCGCTGCCGGTGCCGGGGGCGGTGCCCCCGGGCGTCATCGGCTACCTGACCGCCGCCGGGATGGCGCGGCCGGTCCTCGGTCCGATGCCCGGCCGTACGGCCCCGCGCTCCCGGCTGACCGGGTGAGCAGGGGTTTCACAGCAGCCAGTCGGAGGCCTGGGCGATCCTGATCGCGTCCACCCGGTTGCGGGCGTTGAGCTTGGAGACGACCGTGGTCAGGTAGTTGCGGACGGTTCCGGCGGACAGGTGTAGTTCCCTGGCGATCTCGCCCGGCTCCCAGCCCTGCGCGACCAGCCGCAGCACTTCGGTCTCCCGCTCGGTGAGCGGGCTGTCCGCGCCGTCCCACGCCGAGAGGGCGAGCTGCGGGTCGATCACCCGGTGACCGGCGACCACCCGGCGTACGGCGGCGGCCAGTTCCTGCGGCGGGGCGTCCTTGAGCAGGTAGCCGGAGACGTGCGCCGACAGCGCGCGGCGCAGGGTGCCCGGGCGGCCGAGGTTGGTCAGGATCAGCGTCCGGCACTCCGGGAGCGACTCGCGCAGCCGGGCGGCGGCGGTCAGTCCGTCGATGCCGGGCAGATCGATGTCGATGATCGCGATGTCCGGCCGGAGTTCCAGCGCGCGCGGCAGGATCTCGTCGCCACGGCCCACCTCGCAGACGACCTCCAGGTCGTTCTCCAGGTTCAGCAGGGCGACCAGCGCGCCCCGGACCATGTGCATGTCCTCGGCCAGCAGGATGCGTATCGCCATGGAGGCCGCTCCTCAGTGTTCGTGGGGGAGGTTCGGGTGCGGTTACGCGACGGGGCCCTGGGCGTACGCCTCGGCCCGGGTGCCGGAGGCGCCGCGGTCCGGCCGCGCGGGGGCCTCGGCGGTGAGGGCGAAGGTCTCCGCCTCCGCGCGGGAGACGGAGAGCCGGCCCTGGACCGCCCGCAGCCGAGTCTCCAGGTTGCCGAGGCCGCTGCCGCTGTGCGGCGACATGTCGCGGTAGCCGGGGTCGACACCGTCGTTGGAGATGCGCAGCCGCACCAGGCCGCCCTCCCGGACCGCCGTGATGGCGCAGATGCCGGCGCGCGAGTGGCGCAGCAGATTGGTGACCGCCTCGCGGGCCACCGCCGCCAGCACCGTGTCGACCTCCGGATCGATGGCGCCGAGCCGGATGTCGGCGTGGACGGTGACGTCCGCCGACCGCAGCAGCGACTCGGCCGACGACAGCTCCTGCTCCAAGGACATCCCACGCAGCCCGGCGGCGACCGAGCGTACGTCGGCGAGGGATTTCCGTGACACGGCGAGGACTTCGCCGACCTCCTCCATCGCCCGCTCGGGGTGGCTGGGCACCAGGCGGTGGATCAGCTCGCTCTTCAGCGTGATCACGGAGAGGCTGTACCCGAGCAGATCGTGCAGGTCGCGGGCGAAGCGCAGCCGTTCCTGCGTGACCGCCATCCGGGTCCGCTCGACGCGGGTGTCGTGCAGCACCTGGACCAGCTCCGCCAGGCGGGAGAGGCCGTAGACCACCAGGCCGGTCAGCAGCGTGGACTGCACCAGGTAGAAGGCGTCGCGCAGCGGCAGGCCCTCCAGCAGCGGCGGGAGCGCCATGGTGAGGCCGACCAGGCCGTAGGCGGGCCAGGCCCAGCGCGGCGGCAGCAGGAGCAGCAGCGACCCGGCGAGGAACCCGGCCATCGAGCCCCACTGGGACTGGAAGAAGACCAACGGCGCGAAGGTCAGCACCGCCTGGCTGCCGAGGGTGGCGCACCGCCGGGGCAGCGGGGAGAGCCGCGCCCGCGCGCGCGAGTGGCCGATCTGGAGCAGGAAGACCCCGGCCTGGCAGACGAACGACATGGCCAGCGACGACCGGGTGTGCGGCGCAGCCGCGAGGTTGAGGGAGGTGACGCTGAGATAGCCGAGCAGGACGACGACCAGGATGACCCGGGCTATTCTCGGCGCGGGCAGGTACAGCGGGTCGGCCGGCACGCCCGGGACGAAGGCATCGCCGGTCTCCGGTTCCGCCTCCCCGGCCGCCCCGGGGCCCTCCAGCGGCCTGCCATCGCCCCGTCGCATCCGCGTACAACCCTTCCCCCGTCGAACCTCCGTGCTACGCAAGGAGCGTAAGTGATCTGCGGGGAGGCTGTGCCGGAATCGTGGCGGGGGTGCGCGCGGAATCCACGCGCCACCGGAGGGCGGCGCGTGGGAACCGTAACCGGAATCAGACGAAGAGCGGGGTCGGGTTCAACTCCTCCAGTCGGCAGCGTTCCGTACGCAATCCCAGCTCCACAGGCGTGTCGTAGAGGCGGCCGGGGGCGAAACGGGGCCAGAAGTGGCGCAGGCCCGGCACCAGAACCTTGACAACCGGAAGATCCAGATCCGGCCTGGTCTGGTCCAGAACGAGGAGTTCGAGGCCACGTGATCGCAACAGTTCCGTGATGGAGCGGACGTCGTCCAGGAGATCACCCGCGGGGGTGTACGCCCAGTGGCCGGGGGTGCGTGCCGGGGTGGCCGGATCGGCCCGTAGGTAGGGGCGGTTGGCGGCGGTGGCGTGCCGCCACCAGTCCAGCGGGTCGGGGTCGGTGCAGCGGTAGCCGCGACCGTCCGGGGTCACGTCGTTGACCAGGGGCAGCAGTTGGCCCATCTCGGTCAGGGCCCGGCGCAGCGCCACCCGCGGGTCGAAGTGGGCGCCGAAGCCGAAGACGATGTCCTCGGCCTGCTTGTCGGTGCGCCGGGAGAGCGCGGCGACCACCGGGATGCCGAGGTCGGCGGTGAGGTCCAGCGCCCACACCTCGCGGTCCACCGACCCGTAACCGGCGCGCAGTCGCTCGATGTACGGCTCGTCGAACGCGTCGAGGTCGACGGCCGGATGGCGGGTGCGGTTGTACCACCAGATCGCCACGGCGTCCCGCTCGACCAGTTCCAGGAACCCCTGGACCAGGGCGTCCTCGGGGCTGCTGCCCGCGGCGTTGCCGTTGGAGTCGGCCCACACCCCGTCGGGCGCCTCGTGTTCGCCGAAGAAGAGCAGCGAGGTCGGCAGCAGCCGCTGCCTCCCGTGGGTCAGCGACCAGACCGGGGTCCACTCGGTGGGGCGGTCCTCGTCGAAGCGGCGCGGCACGTGGTGCAGGTGGGAGCCGCCGCCGTTCCAGTGGTCGCGGTCGGCGAACTGCCGGTCGTGGAAGAGCTGGACGGCGTTGGGGTGTACGGCGGCCTCGCCGAGCGCGCGGTAGGTGTCGCGCACCACCGGCTCGTCGCCCTGCCGGGTCCCGCTGTACCGCTCGACCGCCTCGCAGAGCGCGCTGGTCCGCGCCTCGGTGTCGGTGAGCCCCTTGCCGCCGCTGAGCGAACGCAGCCCCGCCCGCAGTCCGGCGAGGGTGCCGCTGCGCATGGCGAGGTTCTGCCCGGAGAGGTAGCTGCTGATGAAGCCGGGGCTGCCCGGCGCCCGGCGGATCTCCTTGACGATGCCGGTGACGGGGCCGACCAGGTGCCCGTACCGCTCCAGCATCTGGGCGGGGGTCAGGGCCCGGTGGCCGTTCAGCTCGCCGGCGGCCTTGGGACGGGACACGGGGACGAACGGAGTCTCGATCCTGCGGGCCGTCAGCCCCGGGTCGCCGCAGACCGCGCACTGCGGGAGCCGGGCGGCGGGGTGGGTCGCGGTCTCCAGGGTCAGCGTGTCCAGGGTGGTGATTCCGTCGTGGCTCGCGCCGCGCGCGCCCGCCAGCCACTTGGCCGCCTCCAGGACGGCCAGGTGCGCGGCGACGGCCCGGCCGGCCGCCAGCGTGGCGGGCGGGCGCCGTACGGGGCCCTCCTCGCCCAGCGCCCGCTGGAGCGGACGTTCGGCGTACCGGTGGCCGCGCAGCCGGGTGGCGAGGCAGTGCCAGCACGGGCCGTCGTGCGGGCGAAGGACAGGCCCGAGCCAGAGCGCGGCCGAGCCGGTCCGCACGGGGAGCCAGGGGGTGCCGGCCGTACGCTGCCGGGCGTCGATCTCGGCGAGTTCCGGGGCGAGGTAGTCGTCGCACAGGACGAGCGCGAGGTCGGCGCGCTCCGCTCCGTCGGTCACCGTCAGCCCCGAGGCGCGGCACGCCTCGGCGGCCCCGGCCGCGTCGGTGCCGGCCAGGGGGACGAGCGCCACCGTCGCCCCGGCCAGCGCGGCCAGGGCGGCGGGGGCGCCGGGGCCCGCGAGGTCCCAGTACGCCTCGGCGGCCGGGTCGGCCGTGCCGGGCGTACGGAGGCGGAGCAGGCCGGCCGCGTCGAGTGCGCGCAGCGAGCCGGCCGCCTCCTCGGCCGTCAGCGCCGGTGTGGCCGCGCTGATCACCTCGGCGTGGTCGCGGGTTCCGTCCAGCAGCGGCGCCAGCACCTCGGCGGGGGCGCCGCGCAGGGCGGTCACCCCGCGCTGGGAGACGAGGTAGGCCGCCTCGCCGGGCACCACGGTCGCCCGCAGATGACTCTTGAAGCCGATCAGCCCGCCGCGGTCACCGGCGGGCCCCCGGCCGTCTCCCCCCAGGCCGGTCATGCCTGGCGCTGCTCGCGGCCGGACGGGGCCGGGACGGCCGGAGAGGCGGCGATGCAGATGGTGAAGAGCGCGGTGCCGTGCTCGGGCAGGGTCTCCAGGTCCTCGATGACCAGCGTGCGGGCCGAGGAAGCCGCTCCGTCGGCGCGGGTGGCGGAGATCGTGGCAGAGCTCATGGTGATGGCTTCCCTTTCGTCCGTGGGGTGCGCGCGCCCGGTCGTGTCCGGCGCCTCCCCCGAGGCCCCCCGGTCGGGGTCCGTTCCTGCGATTCTGGGCGTACACGGTGAACGCCGGACAGACCTGCGCGTCACCAAGCGGCCATGAAATTCTCATGACGCCGACGACTGCGTTCGGCGCAGCCCGAAACAGGGGGCCGTACGGCGGACCGGGGTGCAGATTAACCGGGGCGGTTCAGGCGGCCGGGCTCGGGGCGAGCAGCGGGGCCGGCGCCGGCGTACGCAGCCGGCCGCCGAGCAGGGCCATGCCCAGCGGCGTCACCGAGTGCAGCGCGCAGTTGCGGACCCGGCGGGTGGTGATGAGGCCCGACTCGCGCAGTATCGAGGCGTGCTGGCTGGCACTGCCGGGCGAGACGCCGAGCCGCGCGGCGAGCTGGCTGGTGGTGCAGGTGCTGGTCAGCGCGCGCAGGGCGGCCGCCCGGGTCTGGCCGACCAGGGCCCGCAGGGCCTCCCCGCCGATCGCGTCGGCCTCGTCGGTCGGGGCGAACAGCTCGGAGACCTCGGAGGGTACGGCGAAGACCAGCGCGGGCTGGCCGCTGTCGCGTTCGGCGTGCAGCGCGCGGCCCACCAGGCCCGGGAGGAAGGCGGACGGACTCAGCAGCAGTCCGCGGCCCTTGAGGTGGAGGTCCAGCTCCGGGCCGTCGTGGATCTCCAGCACCGGCGGGTTCCACACGATCCTCGGATGGAGCGTGGCGAGGAGGCGCTCGACGCCGCCGGTCATCACGATCCTGCCGTGCTCGGCGCACTCGTGGTCGAGGTGTTCGAGGACGCGGTCCCAGTACGGGGCGCCGCCCGCCCGCCACATGTCCACGGCGAGCCGGGTCACCTCGGTACGGGTCAGGTGCAGCGCGGAGAGCACCGAACTGTCGGCCTTCGGGGAGGAGTCGAGGAGGAAGAGCAGGTCGTCGGGGGCGCGCAGCGAGCGGAGCAGGGGCAGCAGAGGGCGGCTGAGGGAGTAGGTGTCGCGGAGTCTCGCCAGGGTCTCGCCGCGCCATCGGGCGTACTCCGCGTTGCGGGAGTGGGCCAGCGCGCCGAGCGCGAAGATCCCCTCGGCGACCGGCCCGAGCGTGCTCTGCAGGCGCGTGCGGGCCAGGTCCGCGGCGGAGAAGTGAATCCTCTGCATGTGTTCCCCCGTTGATGTGTGGTGGACCCGCGGCAGGCGCGCGGCCGGACCGCCTCCACCGGGTCGCGGTGGAGGGGCTGTGCCGCTGCCCGCCCGGCCGGACGGTGTCCGAGGGCGGGTGCCGTACGCACGGATACGCACGAATACCTCGTGTGCTGGTGCCAGGGGCGCCGGCGTGCGGCCGCTCCTGTCCAGACCTTTCCAGACGGTGCCACGGCGGGTGGCGTGCGGACAGTGCCGCGCTCCTTGAGCCGCCATGGCCGATTCACCACCACGATCATGAATTCTTCAGGTGTGGCTCCGGGCGGGGCCCGGCGAAAGATCCCGGCCCCGTTCCGGGGCTCGGGTTTCGCGCCGCGCGCGGCCCGCCGGGCCTGCCCGGCGGCCCCGGGGGCGCGGGCATGTGGCGGCCCATCACTACGAGTTACGAGGCCACAGGACCGGGCGGGGCTTCCCGGGGGTCTGCGTCCGCCGCCCCTGAGCCGGGGTCCGCCCGAGGGCGGGGGACGCCGGAGGGTGGCCCGGAGGGGGCGTGTCCCGGCCATCGGGGTGCGTTCAAGACGGCCAGGACCCGGCACCCGGCCGAGGCGTGCCCTTCGGCCATCAGGGGCCGCGCCTGGCTGATTCTCGCCGTTCCGGTGTCCGGTGCGGCGGTGGGGGGTCCTCGGCCGCCGGCCCGGCCGGGAGGAGAAAGGTGGCCAAGTCCCGGGCCCCCGGGAGGGTTTGCCGAGGACCGAAACTGTGGCTCGCGGATGTGCGGGAGACCTACGCTGCGCCGGCGGGAACGTGGAGTTCTCTGCGGGAGGCCCGGGAGCGCCCGGCGCCCCGAGACGAAGGCGGGTCCCTGTGCGCTTCAGGAGACCGCTTCCCAGCGAGCGCCCTTGGGGGAGAGCTGTGATCAGGGAATCCGTGGAGGACGTGGTCGTCCGGGCCAGAGCGGCCCAGGCCGAGATCGCCTCGTGGTCGCAGGAGGAGGCCGACCGGGCCGTCGCGGCCGTCGGCTGGCACTGCTACCAGGAGGAGACGGCGCGCCGGCTGGCCCGGCTGAGCCACCGGGAGACCGGGCTCGGGGACGCCGAGGACCTGTACGCCCTCCAGCGCAGGCGGGTGCTGGGCATCCTGCACGACCTGCACGGGGCCCGGACGACCGGCGTGGTCGAGTCGGACCCGGCACTGGGTCTGGTGAAGATCGCCAAACCGCTGGGGGTGATCGCGGTGGCGAGCCCGGCGACGGCCCCGGCCCCCGGCATCATCTGCAACGCGCTGCCGATGCTGAAGACCCGTAACGCCGCCGTCTTCAGCCCCAACCCCCGGGCCCGGCGCAGTGCGCGGGCCACGATCGACGTGATGCGGGCCGCCCTCGCCTCGGTGGGCGCGCCTCCGGACCTGCTGGCCTGCCTGCCCGAGGCGGGCCGGGAGGCGGGCTCGCAGCTGATGGCCGAGGCGGACTCGGTCGTCGCCATCGGCGGCTCGGGCACCGTACGCCGCGCGTACCGCAGCGGTACGCCCGCGATCGGGGCCGGGGTCGGCAACCCGACGGTGGTGGTGGACGAGACGGCGGACCTGGCGGCGGCGGTGGCCGCCGTGCAGCACGGCGCCGGGTTCAACCACGGCACCTCGTGCTCCTCGGAGAGCAACGTCCTGGTCCACCACTCGGTGGCGGCCGCCTTCGAGCAGGGCCTGGCCGACGCCGGCTCGTACCTCTGCGACGAGGCGGAGACGGACCGGCTGACCCGGCGGCTGTGGCCGGACGGCGCGACACTCGACCGTGACCTGATCGGCCGCCCCGCCACGGAGCTGGCCGCGGCGGCCGGGATCGACCTGGGCGGGCGGGAGGTCACCGTCCTCGCCGCCCGTTGCGCCGACCCCTGGCGGGACCAGCCGCTGCTGCGGGAGAAGATCTCACCGCTGCTGACCCTCTGCGTCTACCGGGAGTTCGGCGAGGCGGTCCGCCTGGTGCAGTCCATCGCGGAGCGGTGCGGCCTCGGCCACAGCTGCGCGGTGCACACCACCCGCGAGGACCGGGTGCTGCGGCTGGCCGAGGAGGTCACCCACTGCCGGGTCGTCGTCAACCAGTCGACGATGACCAACACCGGCAGCCTCTCCGCCGGTGTCCCCTTCACCACCACGCTCTCCGCCGGCAGCTGGGGCGGCTCCAGCGTCGCCGGCAACGTCACCTGGCGCCACTTCCTCAACCACACCACGGTCTCCCGGCCCATCCCGGCCCGGGTCCCCGACGAGGCGGCGCTCTTCGCCCCGTACCGCGCGGACACCGCGGCCCCGTCCCACCCCCGGCTCCTCGCCCCCGCGGACGCCTGACGGCCTACGCGGAACGGCCGAAAAGAAGGGCAAGTCGTGCCGATCGAACGCATCAACGGAATCAGGCTCCACTACGAGGAAAGCGGCAGCGGCGAGCCGGTCGTCATGGTGATGGGCTCCGGCGCGGGCGGCCGCTCCTGGCACCTGCACCAGGTGCCGGCGCTGCGCGCCGCCGGGTACCGGGTCGTCACCTTCGACAACCGGGGCATCCCGCCGACCGACGCCTGCGCCGAGGGGTTCACCGTCGACGACATGGTGGCCGACACGGCAGGGCTCATCGAGCACCTGGGGCTCGGCCCGTGCCGCCTGGTGGGCACCTCGCTCGGCGCCCACGTCGCCCAGGAACTCTGCCTGGCCCGGCCGGAGCTGGTCAGCCAGGTGGCGCTGCTGGCCACCCGCGGCCGGGACGACGCGATGCGCCGGGCGCAGTCGCGCGCCGAGCGCGAGTTCCACGACGAGGGCGGCGTGCTGACCCCGCTGTACGGCGCCACCGTGCGCGCCCTGCAGAACCTGTCGCCGGCCACGCTCCGCTCCGAGAAGGAGATCCAGGACTGGCTGGACATCTTCGAGATGGCACCCCTCTCCGGGGCACCGGGCCACCGCGCCCAGCTCGGCATCGACATGACCGCCGACCGGCTGCCGGCCTACCGGCGGATCGCCACGCCCTGCCTGGTCGTCGGGTTCGCCGACGACCTGATCCTCCCTCCGCACCTGGGCCGCGAGGTCGCCGACGCGATCCCCGGCGCCCGGTACGTGGAGGTGGCGGACGCGGGCCACTACGGCTACCTGGAACGCCCCGACCAGGTCAACAACGCCCTGCTCGACTTCTTCGCGCAGCGCGCCTGAACCGGCAGGGGGCCGGGAGGCGCCTCGCGCGGCGTCTCCCGGCCCCACCGGACCGCACCAGCCCGGGCCGGTTCGAGCCCAGGTGAAACACGTTGAACCGGTCGACACGGCCGGGAAACCATGCCGCGGGAACCGGGATCTGACCGGAACCCCAACATGAGGAAAGGGAAACTCATGGAGAACCCGTTCGACGACGACAACGGCATCTTCTACGTGCTGGTCAACGACGAGAACCAGCACTCGCTGTGGCCCACGTTCGCCAAGGTGCCGGACGGCTGGACGGTCGTCTTCGGCGAGGACAGCCGCCAGAACTGCCTCGACTACGTCGAGAAGAACTGGACCGACATGCGGCCCGCCAGCCTGATCCGCGAGATGGACGGAGTCCCGGCCACCTCCCGGGGTACGGCGGCCCAGACCGCCGTACCCGCCTGATCGACCGGCGCGAACCGTCGCGGGTGTCCCGGAGTGCAGTCCGGGGCACCCGCTCCCGCGTGTTCAGACCACGTCGCGGCGCATCGGCACCAGCACCGCCACCGCCGCGGCCACCAGGGCGTAACCGGCCAGCAGCAGTCCGCCACCCACCGGGGAGAGCAACGAGACGGGACTGGTGGCCAGTTCGCCGGCGACGGCCTCGGCGACGTAGGTGAAGCTGGTCAGGGAAGCCGTGGCGCCGCCGGGGAGCAGCGGGTAGACCAGGTTGACGCCCGGGATCATCATGAGGATCAGCTCGCCCATGTAGAGGTAGCCGATGACCACGGCGAGGGCGACGGTCATGTTGCGGATCAGCGCGCCCATCGCCACCCCGAGCAGGGTGTAGACCGCCATCGTCAGGGCCAGCCGCAGCAGCAGCTCCCAGACGGTGCCCGCGGCCAGGCCGGGCGTGACGCCCCGCGCGGCCAGCGCCCCGTAGAACCCGGCCCCCGCGCTCACCGCCAGCACCAGCCCGTAGACCAGTCCGGCGCCCCCGAAGGTGACCAGCTTGGCGGTGAGCACCTGCCAGCGCTTCGGCGCGAAGAGGAAGGTGTACGTGGCGGTGCGGTGCCGGTACTCCGCGGTCATCGCCAGCGTGCCGAGGGCGGCCGGGACGAAGACGGTGAAGCCGAGCATCCCGAGGACGGAGAGCACCCCCTCCTCGGTGTCCAGGCCGGGCATCGGCGGGCTGAAGTTCTCCGGGCCCACGACGGCCATCAGGCCGACCAGCCCGCCGCCGAGCAGGACGGCGGTCACCAGCGCCCACCGCCACATCCTGGTCGCCGCCAGCCGGCGGAACTCCGCCTTGATCAGCGCGTTCACCGTGCGTCCCCCTCGTACTGCCCGGCCTGTCCGGCCCGGTCCTGGGTCAGGTCGAGGAACAGCTGCTCCAGGCTGCCGTCCTCGGCGCCGAGTCCGTGCACCCGCAGCCCGGCGGCCGCGGCCAGGTCGGCCGTCTCGGCGGCGGTGAGCCCGCTGACCCGCAGCGAGCCGTCCTCGGCGGTGGCCACCTCGGCGTCCGGGCCCCGGGTGCCGTCGAGGATCAGCGCCCGCAGCTGCTCGGCGTCGGGCGAGTGGACCAGGACGGTGGGGGGCCGGCGCCGCGCGATCTCCGCCAGCGGTCCGGCGGCGACCATCCTGCCGCGCCGGATCACCACGACGTCGTCGACGATCTGCTGGACCTCGCTGAGCACGTGGCTGGAGACGAGGACCGTGCGGCCCTCGGCGGCCAGTTCGCGCAGGAAGGTACGGAGCCAGGCGATGCCCTCGGGGTCGAGGCCGTTGCTCGGCTCGTCGAGCAGCAGGACGCTCGGGTCGCCGAGGAGCGCGGTGGCGAGGCTGAGCCGCTGCTTCATGCCGGTGGAGAAGGTGCGGGTGCGGCGGTGGGCGTGCTCGGCGAGGCCGAGACGGTCCAGCAGCTCGTCCACCCGGCTGTCCGGGTGGCCGCCCATCGCACAGTAGATCCGCAGGTGGTCGCGGGCCGAGTGGTTGGGGTGGAAGGCGCCGGCGTCGAGGACCGCGCCGACCGTCCTGGTGGGGCGGTCCAGCTCCGTGTAGCGCCGGCCACCGATGGTGGCGGTGCCCTCGGTGGGGGTGACCAGGCCGAGGATCATGCGCATCGTGGTGGTCTTGCCCGCGCCGTTGGGGCCGAGGAAGCCGGTGACGACGCCCGGCTCCACGGCGAAGCTCACCGAGTCCACGGCGGTGACCTCGCCGAACCGCTTGGTCAGGCCGGTCACCTCGATCCCGTACGCCTTCACCGGCCCCTCCCCAGGTGGTGGGTGAGCTGCTCGGCGAGCTGGTCGGCCTCGTCGACCGAGAGCACCAGCTCGTCGAAGTCGGCGGAGGCGGCGGCGCGGTCCAGCAGGACGTGCAGTCCGGGCGAGCCCCGGTAGGCGGCGACGAGCTGGCGCGGCCCCTTGACCAGGCCCCAGGTGCCGACCTTCGCGAAGCCGGAGACCTGTATGCCGCTGCGGGTGCCGTGGGCCTCGCGCAGCGGGTCGCGGACGGGGTCGACGCGGCGCAGGGCCGCCAGCGGGACGGTCACCTTGTCGCGCTTGAGCCACATCCGCTCCCAGCCGCTGAACGTCACGGTGAGGTCGGTGCCGGAGATCTTCATCAGTGCCATGGGGAGCTTCCCATCCCTCGGGGACCCGTGAGGTCCGCTGCGACTTCTGCGCTGGCCATCTGTTCTAGTAGTTGTATATCAGATAGATTGAAGCTGTGCAGCTCCTACTCGATCTCGACAGCGAGGTCCCGATCTACCAGCAGATCCGGGACCGGGTGGTGGAATCCGTCGCGGACGGCACGCTGGGCCCGGGCGCTTCCCTGCCCTCGACCCGGCAGTGCGCCGTCGACCTCGCGATCAACTTCCACACCGTCAACAAGGCCTACGACCTGCTCCGCCGGGAGGGGATCATCCGCATCAACCGCAAGAGCGGCGCGGTGGTCCACCCCGACGTCGGCCGTGCCACGCCCGAACTGCGGGCGGGCGAGGACTGGCGGCCCCGGCTGCGCGTCCTGCTCGCCGAGGCGGTCGTCCGGGGCGTGCCCGAGGCGGAGGTCGCGGCGTACGTCCGCGCGGCCCTCGACGGGTTCGCGCTCGGCCGGGCGGACGAGGAGAAGGACGGAGGTGGATAGGGGATGGTGACCGTACGACCGGGCGGCCGCCGCGTATTCGGCGCTCGCCGAAGACGGTTGCGGGCCGGGCCGCCCGCGGGGGAGGTTGCCGGACGGTGCCGGGTGCGCGGCCGCGCGGCGGCGCACCCGGCAGGACCGCTCCCGCGAGGCCGCTCCCATGACCATGACAGCCATGACCATGACTTCGTCGGACGGATCAGGTGAACGCCGTGCTCGTCAGCCTTCTCGTCAACTCCACGGTGCTCCTGCTCCTGGGCGCCGTCTTCTACGCGGCACCGAGCCCGCGCCTGAGTCCGCACGCGGTGCTGTTCGGCGTCCGGGTGCCCCCCGGCCGGGCCGAGGCGCCCGAGGTCCACCGGGAGCGCCGCCGCTACCGGGCCCTGCTGCTGCCCGCCACCGCGGTCCTCACCGCGGTCTCGCTCGGCCTCGGCGCCCTCACCGACAGCGCCCTGGTCGGCTCCGTGGCGGCGCTGGTGCTCTGCGGGGTCGCCGCCGTGCTCTGGCTCCGCGCCCACCAGGCGCTCACCCGCGCCAAGGAGGAGGGCGGCTGGTACGAGGAGCTGCGGCAGGGCGTCGCCATGGACACCTCGCTGCGCACCGACCCGGTGCGGATGCCCTGGCTCTGGGTGGTCCCCTCGCTGCTGGTCCTCGCGGTGAGCGCGACGGCCGGGGCCTTCGCCTACCCGGAGCTGCCGGACACGCTGTGGCTGCCCGAGCGCTCCCCCTCCGGCACCGCGTACCGCGCGTTCGCCACCACCTTCTGGTCGGCCTTCAGCCTGGTCCTCGCCCAGCTCGCGGTCACCCTCACCATGGTCGGCACGGTCGCCGCGGTCCTGCGGGCCCGTGCCGACGTGGACGCCTCCCGGCCCCGCGCCAGCGCGGCCGAGTACCGCCGCAGGCTCGTCCTGACCGTCCGTGCCCTGCTCGGTGTGGGCGCGCTGGTCAACGTGATGCTGCTCGGCCTCTCCGCGATGATGTGGACCGGCAACCGCTCGGGCGCGCTGCTCGCGGTGGTCGTCGGCGTGCCGGCGCTGCTGGCGGTGGCCGGCGCGGTGTACCCCTTCCTGCCGATGGCGCGGGCCGGGGCCGGGGAGGACGAGGCGACCGGCCTGGTGACGCGGGACGACGACCGGTTCTGGCGGGCGGCCGGGACCGTGTACGTCAACGCCGACGACCCGGCCGTGCTGGTCCCCAAGCGCGTCGGCCTGGGCTGGACGGTCAACCTCGCCAACCGCCGCCTCCTGGCCGGCTGCGCCGTGGTCCTGGTGCTGGGCGCGGCGGCCGGTGTGGTGCTCGCCCTCGGCTGACCGCGAGGGCGGGCCGGCCCGTTCCGCTTGCGGTCAACTCCCCTGTGACCAGCGGCTTTCCGCTGCTGCTGAAGCTGATTGCGGTAGCTCCCGGCGCACGGGAGTCTGGTGAGGCAGGCGAGGCATGTCCCGCCGCCCCCGTAGTCGACGCCGTACCGCGGCGTGTCGCGCTGTGGTCCGCGCCGGGGCACGACGATCAGCGTGAAGGGTCCGGTGGGTGCAGTGGGCGCAGGGGACGCAGTGGGTGCCGAGGGGGCGGAACGGGACGCGGTCGGCGCGCTCTTCGAGGAGCTGGTGCGCGAGCACCGGGTCACCGGGGCGCAGCTGGCCGTCTACCGCGACGGCACCCTCAGCGAGTACGCCACCGGCCTCGCCTCGGTCCGCACCGGTGAACCGGTGACCACCCGGACGGGTTTCCCCTTCGGCTCGGTGACCAAGTTCCTCACGGCCGAGCTGGTCATGCAGTTCGTCTGCGACGGCGACCTGGACCTCGACGACCCCCTCGCCGGGCTCCTCCCCGACCTGGGACGCGCCGCCGACCCGGCCCTCGGCACCGCCACCGTCCGCCAGCTCCTCAGCCACACCGCCGGGGTGGTGGACAGCATCGAGTACGACGAGATGCGCGGTCCCTCCTACCGGCGGTTCGCCGGGGCGTGCGCCCGGCAGCCCGCGCTCTTCCCGCCGGGCCTCGCCTTCTCCTACTCCAACACCGGCTACTGCCTGCTGGGCGCGGTGATCGAGGCGGCGTCGGGGATGGACTGGTGGACGGCGATGGACAGTTGCCTGCTGCGTCCGCTCGGCATCGAGCCGGCCTTCCTGCACGACCCGCGCCCCGGCCAGGGCGGCGCCACCCGGCCGGTGGCCGAGGGCCACGCGCTGCGCGCCGGCGGCGAGCGGGCCGAGCGCGTCGACCACATGGCCTCGCTCTCGCTGGCCGCCGCCGGCGGACTGGTCGGCAGCGCCACCGACCTGGTCACCGCGGCCCGCCCCCACCTGGCCGACCGGAAGACCTTCGCCCAGCACGACCTGCTCCCCGAGGACGCCGTCCTCGCCATGCGCACCTGCGTGCCGGACGCCGAGCCGTTCGGCCTGGCCGACGGCTGGGGGCTGGGCCTGATGCGCCACGGCACCGGCGACGGCGCCTGGTACGGCCACGACGGCGCGGTGGGCGGCGCCTCCTGCAACCTCCGTATCCACCCGGACCGTTCGCTGGCGCTGGCGCTGACCGCCAACTCCACCGCCGGGCCGAAGCTGTGGGAGGCGCTGGTCGCGCGGCTGCCGGAGGCCGGGCTCGACGTGGGCCACTACGCGCTGCCCGTCCCCGACTCCCCGCCCCTCGCCCCGGACGCCGGCCACCTCGGCACCTACGCCAACGGCGACCTGGCGCTGATGGTGGCCCACGACGCCGCCGGCGACCTCCTCCTGACCCGCGAGAGCTACTCCGACTACCGCCTCTCCCTGCACGAGGACGACCTCTTCGTGGCCCGGAGCGGCGAACCCGGCGCGCTCCCGATCACCGGCCGCTTCGTCCGGGAGCACCCGGCGGGGCCGGTCGCCCTGCTCCAGTACGGCGGCCGGGCCATGCACCGGCTCTGACCCGCCCCCTCTGGCCGGCCGGGCGCCCCGCGACGGGTGCCCGCGCTCCGGCCTTCCCGCCCGCCGGGAGCCGCCGTGTCCGTGCGCCATCAGTTTCGAGATATCCGGAGAGTTCACGATGTTCCAGGATGAGCGGTCGATGCCGGCGGTCCAGCACGCGACGGTCGTGGAGGGGTTCGCGGCCCGCGCGGCGGCCACCCCGGACGCGGTGGCCCTCGTCTGCGGCGGGCGCGCCCTGACCTACCGCGAACTCGACCGGCGGGCGGACGGCCTGGCGCGCGCGCTGGCCGGGCGGGGAGTGGGCGCGGAGTCCCGGGTGGGGCTGCTGATGGCCCGCTCGGCGGAGGTCGTCGTCGCCATGCTCGCCGTGCTGAAGGCGGGGTCCGTGTACGTCCCGCTGCATCCGGACAGCCCCGAGGAGCGGACCCGTTCCCTCCTCACGCGCAGCCGTGCCGTGCTCGTCCTCACCGACCAGGACCGGTCCACCGTCGCCGGGTTCCCCGCGCTACGGGCGGACACCTCCGCGGCGGGCAGCTCCCCCTGCCCGCCGCGGCCCCTCTCCCGGACGCGCTCGCGTACGTCATGTTCACCTCGGGCTCGACCGGCGTCCCCAAGGGGGTGGCCGTCCCCCACGCCGCCGTCACCGCGCTGGCCTCCGACACCCGCTGGCGCGGCGGCGCCCACACCCATGTCCTCTTCCACTCCCCGCACTCCTTCGACGCGGCGACGTACGAGATCTGGGTGCCGCTGCTGCGCGGCGGCACGGTCACCGTCGCCGAGGAGGAGATCAGCCCGCCCGTGCTGCGCCGGGCCGTGGCGGGCGGGGTGACGGCCGTCTTCCTCACCAAGGCCCTCTTCGACCTCCTCGCGGAGGAGGACCCGGGCTGCTTCTCGGGCCTGCGCGAGGTCTGGACCGGCGGCGAGGCCGCCTCCCCCGCCGCGATGGCCCGCGTCCAGCAGGCCGTGCCGGAGCTCACCCTGGTCCACGTCTACGGCCCCACCGAGACGACCACCTTCGCCGTCTGCGGCCCCCTCACCCCGGCCGACACCCGCGACACCCCGGTCCCCCTGGGCTCCGCGATGGACGGCACCGCCGCCCACATCCTCGACACCGCCCTCGCCCCGGTACCGGTGGGCACCGCGGGCGAGCTGTACCTCGGCGGCACCGGCCTCGCCCGCGGCTACGACGGCCGGCCCGACCTCACCGCGACGCGGTTCGTGCCCGACCCCGAGAGGCCCGGCGAGCGGCTGTACCGTACCGGTGACCTGGTCCGCCGCCGCCCGGACGGCCGGATCGACTTCCTCGGCCGCACCGACACCCAGGTCAAGATCCGCGGTCACCGCATCGAACCCGCCGAGATCGAGACCGCCCTCCTCGCCGACCCGGCCGTCACCCGCGCCTGCGTCGTCGCCCGCGAGGACCGCCCCGGCGTCCGGCGCCTCGTCGCCTACCTGGTGGCCGCCGCCCCGCAGGACCCGTCGGCGCTGCGCGACCGGCTCGCCCGGACGCTTCCGGAGTACATGGTCCCGGCCGCCTTCGTCACCCTCGACACGCTGCCGCTGACCCCCAACGGCAAGATCGACCAGCGCGCGCTGCCCGCCCCGGGCCCGGCCACCGCCGAGTCCCCGTACCGCGCGCCGCGCAACGACACCGAGCGCGCCCTGTGCGAGCTGTGGGCCGGCCTCCTCGGGGTCGAACGGGCCGGCGCCGACGACGACTTCTTCGCCCTGGGCGGGGACTCGGTCACCGCTCTGAAGGCGCTGTCACGGCTGCGCCGCACGCTCGCCGTCGACCTGCCCGCCCGTACCCTCTTCGACCACCCGACCCCGGCCCGGCTGGCGGCCGTGCTGACCCGGGAGACCACGGGCACGGCGGCGGCCCCGGGCGGGGAGATCCCGGCCGCGACCCGCGACGGAGGGCCGCTGCCGCTCTCGCCGGGGCAGGAACGGCTCTGGTTCCTGGACACGTTCGCGCCGGGCGGCGTCGAGTACAACACCGGCCTCGCGCTGCGCGTCGCGGGCGGGCTGGACCTGACGGCGCTGCGCGGCGCGCTGGACGGCCTCGCCGCGCGGCACGAGCCGCTGCGCACCACCTTCACCGAGGGCGGGCAGACCGTGCACCCCGCGCTTCCGCTGCCGCTGCGCGCGGTCGACGCGGACGGCGAGGAGGAGCTGCGCCAGGTGCTGGCGGCGGAGCAGGCCACCCCGTTCGATCTGCGCACCGGGCCGCCCGCACGCGTCCTGGTGGTGCGACTCCCCCGGCAGGCGGCGACCGTGCTGGCCCTGACGGTGCACCACATCGTCACCGACGGCTGGTCGATGGGGATCATCACGCGCGAGCTGAGCACCCTGTACACGGCTGCGGTACGCGGCGAGCGGGCCCCGCTCCCGCCGCTGCCCGTGCGGTACGCGGACTTCGCCGCCTGGCAGCGCGACCGGGTGGCCGGCGACGCCTTCGACGGCCAGCTCGCCTACTGGCGCGAGAAGCTGGCCGGAACCGAGCCCCTGGACCTGCCCACCGACCGGCCCCGCCCGGCCGTCCGCACCACGGCCGGCGCCCTGCACACCTTCGAGGTCCCGGCGGAGCTGGCGGCCCGGCTCACCACGGTGGCCCGGGAGGGCGGCGCCAGCCTCTTCATGGCGCTGACCGCCGTCACCCAGCTGCTGCTCTCCCGGCACACCGGGCAGCGGGACATCGCGCTCGGCACGGTGGTCGCCGGGCGCGAGCGGCCCGAAGTGGAGGAGCTGGCCGGGTTCTTCGTCAACACCTTGGTGCTGCGGCAGCAGGTACCGGGGCAGCTGCCGTTCGACGGCTTCCTGCGGCAGGTCCGCGCCACGGTGCTGGACGCCTTCGCCCACCAGGAGGCCCCGTTCGACCGGGTGGTGGAGGCGGTGGGCGCCGACCGCGACCCGAGCCGTACCCCGCTCGTGCAGGCCCTGCTGGTGCTCCAGAACTCCCTGGACATCGCTCCCGACTTCGCGGGCCGCCCGGCCCGCCGGCAGCCGGTGCCCCGGGCCTCCTCCCGGTTCGACCTGCTGTGGGAGTTCTTCACGGAGCCCGACGGGCGGCTCACGGCCGAGGTGGAGTACAACTCCGACCTCTTCGACGCCGCCACCGTGGAGCGGCTCGGCCGCCACTGGCTGACCCTCGCCGGGCAGGCGGCGCGCACGCCCGCGCTGCCGCTGGCCCGCCTCACCCTGCAGGACGCCGCCGAACGCGCCGCCCTGCTCCCGCCGTCCGAGGCCGCGGAGACGGAGGGCGCCCCCTTCCGCACGGTCGTGGAGCTGGTCGCCGAGCGCGTCGCGGCGGCCCCGGAGGCGATCGCGCTCCGGCACGGGGACGCTTCCGTCCCGTACGCGGAGCTGGGCCGCCGCTCCGACCAGCTCGCCCGGCACCTGCTGGCCCTGGGCGCCGGACCGGAACGCCGGATCGGCATCTCGCTGCCGCGTACCCCGGACCTCGTGATCGCCGCCCTCGCCGTCCTCAAGACCGGTGCGGCCTACGTCCCGCTCGACCCGGAGTACCCGGCCGACCGCCTCCGCCACATGCGGCAGGAGAGCGGCGTCCACCTCACCGTGGACGCGGCCGTCGTCGCCGGGGCCCTGACGGCCGACGACAGCCCGGTGCCGTCCCCGCCCCTCGCCCCGGCCAACGCGGCGTACGTCATCCACACCTCCGGCTCGACCGGCAGGCCCAAGGGTGTGGTCGTCCCCCACCAGGCCATGAGCCGCCTGATCGCCTGGGCGACGACGCTGGGCGAGGAGACCTTCCGCCACACCTTCTTCTCCACCAGCCTCAACTTCGACGTCTCCGTCTTCGAACTCTTCGGCACCCTGGCGGCGGGCGGCACGCTGGAGATCGCGCACGACATCCTCAGCCTCACCGACCGGCCGGCCTGGGACGGCACGCTGATCTCCGCCGTCCCCTCCGCGGTCGCCGCCGTCCTGGACGACCCCACGACGCGCCTGCGCCCGAAACTCCTCGTCCTCGCGGGCGAGGCGTTCCCGGCCTCGCTCCTCCACACGGCGCGGCGCACTCTGCCCGGCGCCACCGTCGCCAACATCTACGGCCCCACCGAGGCCACCGTCTACGCCACCGGCTGGTTCTCCGACACGGGCCCGGCCCCGGAGGGCGCCACCGTCCCCATCGGCCGCGCCCTGGCGGGCAAGAGCGCCTACGTCCTGGACGCGACGCTCAACCCGGTCCCGGACGGCGTCCGCGGCGAGCTGTACCTGGCGGGCAGCCTGGCCCGCGGCTACCACGGTCAGCCCGGCCTGACGGCCGCCCGCTTCGTCGCCCACCCGTACCACCCGGGACAGCGGCTCTACCGCACCGGCGACCTCGTCCGGCGCCGCCCCGACGGCACCCTGGAGTACGCCGGCCGCAACGACCAGCAGATCAAGATCCGCGGCCACCGCGTGGAGACCGGCGAGATCGAGACCGTCCTCACCGGGCACCCGGGGATCGCCCGGGCCGCCGTCGTCCTCCGCGAGGACACCCCCGGCACCAAGTACCTCGCCGCCTACCTGGTCCCCGCGGGGGGAGCCGCCCCAGACGCGGCCGGGGTCCGGGCGCACCTGGCCGGGGCCCTTCCCGGCCACATGGTCCCGGCGGCCTTCGTGACGCTGGACGCGCTGCCGCTCAACGCCGCCGGCAAGCTCGACCGGACCGCCCTGCCCGCTCCCCACTTCACCGCCGGCACCACCGCGTACACCGCGCCCCGCACGGAGACCGAACAGCTGCTCGCCGGCATCTGGGCGGAGGTGCTGGGGCGCGAACAGGTCGGCTCCCGCGACAACTTCTTCGACCTCGGCGGCGACTCGATCATCAGCCTCCAGGTGGTCTCCCGCGCCCGCCGCGCCGGGCTCGCCCTCACCTCCCGCGACGTCTTCCTCAACCCGACCGTCGCCGCCCTCGCCGCCCGGACCGGCGAGGCCGCCACGGAGCCGCGGTCTCTCGCGGAGCAGGGCGTGGTGAGCGGCGAGGTCGCCACGACGCCGATCCGCGAGTGGTTCTTCGCCACCCACCCCGCCGCGCCGCACCACTTCCACATGGGCGCCGGGTTCCTGCTCCCCGCCGGTACGGACCTCGCCGTCCTGCGGGCCGCGGTGGCCGCCGTGCTGGAGCGGCACGACGCGCTGCGCTCCACCTTCACCCGGGCCGCCGACGGCAGTTGGGCCGGGCGGATCGCCGCCACCCTCGACGTGGACGAGGTCTTCACCCCGGTCCCGGACGAGGGGGACGCCGCCTGGGCGACGCTGACCGCCCGGGTCCAGGCCGGGCTGGACCTGGCCCAGGGGCCGCTCGTCCGCGTCCTGGTGCGGACCGCCGGGCCCGACGCGCCCCCGCAGGTCCTGATCGCCGCCCACCACCTGGTGATGGACGGCGTCTCCTGGCGGGTGCTCCTGGAGGACCTGGAGTCGGCGTACCGGCGGATCGCGGAGGGCGCCGAGCCCGCGTACGGCCCCAAGGGCACCTCGGTCCGGCAGTGGGCCGAGCGGCTGGCCACGCACACCACGGCGGGGAACTTCGATGGGGAACTCCCGTACTGGGAAGGGGTGCTGGCGGACACGGCCACCCGGCTCCCGGTGGACCTGCCAGGCGGGGCGAACACCGTCGGCAGCGAGCGTTCCGTCTCGGTGGGCCTCACCGCCGAGGAGACCGAGGCGCTGCTGCACGCCGTCCCGTCCGTCTACCGCACCCGGCCCAACGACGTCCTGCTGGCCGCGCTCGCCCGGACGCTCGGCCCGTGGGCCGGCGGCGGCCGGCTGGCCGTGCACCTGGAGGCGCACGGCCGCGCGGAGCTGTTCGAGGATGTCGACCTGACCCGCACCGTCGGCTGGTTCACCTCCCTGCACCCCGTCACCCTCGACCTCCCCGCCGCCCCGGAGGACGGCGACTGGCGGGAGCTGCTGCCCGCCGTCAAGGAGCGGCTGCGGTCGGTCCCCGGGCAGGGCGTGGGGTACGGCGCGCTGCGGTACCTGCGGGCCGCCGAGCCGGGCCCCGCCGGGGACCGGGCCCGCGCGCTCGCCGCGTCGCCCACCCCCGAACTGGCCTTCAACTACCTCGGCCACTTCGGCACGGCCGACGACGCCGGCTGGGCCCGCTCCCTCGTGCTCAACCCGGGCGGCGAGCACGACCCGGGCGAGCGGCGCGGCCACGTCCTGGAGGTGGTCGGCGCCGTCCAGGACGGGCGGCTGACCTTCACCTGGGCGTACTCCGGGACGCTGCACGAGCGGGCGACGGTGGCGGCGCTGGCCGAGCGCTACGCGACCGAGCTGCGCGGGCTCCTCGCGCACTGCGCCCGGCCCGGCGCGGGCCGCTGCACCCCCTCCGACTTCCCCCTGGTGCGGCTCACCCAGGACGAGGTGGACCGGATCACCCTGGGCGACGGCGAGGGGCGCGGGCCGCGTGAGGTGGCGGACGTGTACCCGCTGACGCCCCTGCAGGCGGGGATGCTCTTCCACGCCCTGAACGACCCGGAACAGGGCTCCTACCTGGAGCAGTTCACCTTCGTGCTGGACGGGGCGGACGACCTGGACGCCCTGGCCGGGGCGTGGCGGCGGGTGGTCAACGCCTCGGACGCGCTGCGGGTCTCGCTCACCTGGGCCGGACTGCCCGAGCCGGTGCAGGTGGTCCACCGGGAGGTGCGGGTCCCGGTGGCGCGGCTGGACTGGAGTGACCGTACGGAGGCCGAGTGCGCGGCGCTGCTGACCGCGCTGCTCGCCGAGGACCGGGCCGCCGGGATGGAGCTGGCCGGGGACGGCCCGCTGACCCGGGTCGCGCTGGCGGCGCTGCCGGGCGGACGGGTGCGGGTGGTGTGGACCTTCCACCATCTGCTGCTCGACGGGTGGAGCAGCGCGGCCGTCGTCGCCGACGTGGTGGCCGCGTACGCCGCCGCCCGGGGCGGGGAGCCGGCGCGGCTCCCCGTGCGCGGCGCCTTCCGCGACCACCTGGTGTGGCTGGCCGGACGGGACCGGGCGGCGGGCCGGGCGTTCTGGCGGGACCGGCTCGCCGGGTTCGCCGGGCCGACCGCGCTGCCCTACGACCGCGCCCCGGGTGAGGCGCACCGCACCGGGTCCACCGGACGGTTCGCCACCCGGCTCGGCGCGGACGCCTCGGCGGCCGTCACCGCCGCCGCCCGCCGCCACCGGGTGACGCCCGGCACGATGGCGCAGGCCGCCTGGGCGCTGACGCTGGCCGCGCACGCCGGTACGCGGGACGTGGTCTTCGGGACGACGGTCTCGGGGCGGCCCGCCGGGCTGCCGGGCGCCGAGTCGACGGTGGGCCTCTTCATCAACACCGTGCCCGTGCGGGTCACCGCCCTGCCCGGCGAGCCGGTCGGGCCGTGGCTGCGGCGGATCGGCGAGGCGCAGGCAGGGGCCGACGAGTACGCCCACGTGCCGCTGCACGAGATCCCCGCCGACGTGCCCGCCCCGGCCGCGCTCTTCGAGAGCCTGCTGGTGGTCGAGAACTACCCGGTGGCCACGGGCGAGGCCGCCGGTCACGGGGTGACGGTCCGCGAGCTGGACGCGGTCGAGTCCACCAACTACCCGCTGACCCTGACCGTCCGCCCCTCCGCCACCTACGAGCTGACCGTCGGTTACGACCCGGCGCTGTTCGACACCGACACCGCCGAGCGGCTCACTGACGGTTTCCTGCGGGCCCTCACCGCCCTCGCCGAGGACACCGGCGAGGGGAGCCTGGCGGCGCTTCCGCTGCTGGCCGGGGCCGAGCGCGAGCGGGTGCTGGGCGAGTGGAGCGGCGGCCTGGGCGGGGCGACCGCGGACTCCTCGGTGCCCGAGGCGTTCGCCCTGCGGGTGGCCGCGACGCCGGACGCGCCCGCCGTCCGCTGCGGCGCCCTCACCTTCACCTACCGCGAACTGGACGCCCGCTCGGACCGGGTCGCGGCGGCGCTGCGCCGGCGCGGGGCCGGAGCCGGGGCCCGGGTGGGGCTGCTGCTGCGCCGCTCGCCCGACGTGGTGGTGGCGATGCTGGCGGTGCTGAAGACGGGCGCGGCCTACGTCCCGCTGCACGCGGCCCACCCGGTGGAGCGGATGGAGCAGATCCTCGGCAGCGCCGGGGCCCAGCTCCTGCTCGCCGACGCCGACGCCCCGCACCTCCCGGCCGGGGTCGGCGTGCTGCGGCTCGCGGACGCCACCCGGCGGGCGAGCGACCCCGCCGGGGCGGGCGCGGGCACCCCGGCGCGGGCGGTCCCGGCCGACGAGCCGGCGTACGTCATGTCCACCTCCGGGTCGACCGGCACGCCGAAGGGCGTCACCGTCACCCACCGGGCCGTGGTCTGTCTCGCGGCCGACCGGCGCTGGGAGTCGGGCGCCCACCGGCACGTGCTGTTCCACTCGCCGCACTCCTTCGACGCCGCCACCTACGAGGTGTGGGTGCCGCTGCTGAACGGCGGCTGCGTGGAGGTGGCCGAGGAGGACCTGTCGGCGCCGGTGGTGCGGCGCGCGGCCGGTCGCGGGGTGACGGCGGTCTTCCTGACCACGGCGCTCTTCGGCGCGCTGGCCGAGGAGGACCCGGCCTGCTTCGCGGGGCTGCGCGAAGTGTGGACCGGCGGTGAGGCCGCCTCCGCCCCCGCGATGGCGCGGATGGCCGCGCACTGCCCGGGGACGGAACTCGTCCACGTCTACGGCCCGACCGAGGCCACCACCTTCGCCCTCTGCGGCCCCGTCACTCCCGACGACACCGCCCGCCCCCGCCCCGTCCCCCTCGGCCGCCCCATGGACGAGACGCTGGCCTACGTGCTGGACGGCGCGCTGCGCCCGGTCGGCGTCGGTGTCCCGGGTGAGCTGTACCTGGGCGGTCCGGGGCTGGCCCGCGGCTACGACGGGCAGTCCGCGCTGACCTCGTCCCGGTTCGTGGCCGACCCCTTCGGCTCGGGCCAGCGGCTGTACCGCTCGGGGGACGTGGTGCGGCGGGGTCCCGACGGCCGCCTCGCCTTCCTCGGCCGCGGTGACGGCCAGGTGAAGATCCGCGGCCACCGCGTCGAACTGGGCGAGATCGAAGCGGCGCTGCGGGCCCGCGCCGACGTCGGCGGGGTCGCGGTGGCGGCCCGGGAGAGCCGCTCCGGGTCGCAGCGGCTGGTGGCGTACGTGGTCCCGGCGGGAGGTGCGGCGCTGGACGTGCCGGCCGTCCGGGCCGACCTGGCCGGGCGGCTGCCCGCGTACATGGTCCCCTCGGACCTGGTCGAGCTGGCGGCGCTGCCGCTGACCGTCAACGGCAAGGTCGACCGGCGGGCGCTGCCCGCGCCCGGCGACGCGGACGGCGGCCGGGACGAGGAGGGCGCGGAGTACACCGCGCCGCTGCCCGGGACGCAGACCGTGGTGGCGGAGGTCTGGGCCGAGGTGCTCGGGGCCGAGCGGGTCGGCGCGCACCAGGACTTCTTCACGCTGGGCGGGGACTCCATCGCGGGGCTGAAGGTGGTCTCGCGGCTGCGGACGCGGCTGGGGGCGGACCTCTCCCCGAGGACGCTCTTCGACCACCCGACCGTCGCCTCCCTCGCGGCGGCCGTCGACGCGGCCCCGGCCGGGAACGGTCCCGGCTCCGGCGGCCCGGTGCCCCGGGCACCCCGCGACGGTGCGCTGCCGCTCTCCTTCGCGCAGGAACGCCTGTGGTTCCTCGACGAGTTCGCGCCCGGCTCCGGCGAGTACAACGTGGTGACGACGCTCCGGCTGACCGGCGCCCTCGACCTGCCGGCGCTGCGCACGGCGGTCGCGGGCCTGGTCACCCGTCACGAGGCGCTGCGCACCACCTTCGCCCCGGTGGACGGCCGTGGCACGCAGACGGTCCACGCCCACCTGGAGGTTCCGGTGCGCGTGGCGGAGCCCGGCTCCGGCGAGGAGGCCCGCGCCGCCCTGCGCGCCGAGGCGATCCGGCCGTTCGACCTGCGCACCGGCCCGCTGATCCGCGTCCTGCTGGTCCGCGACGCCCCCGGCGCCTCCCCGGACGGCGCCACGCTGATGCTCACCCTCCACCACATCGTCACCGACGGCTGGTCGATGGGGATCGTCGCCCGCGAGCTGAGCGAGCTGTACGCCTGTGCCGTACGCGGCACCGAACCGGCGCTGCCCGCGCTCCCGGCGCACTACCCGGACTACGCGGCCTGGCAGCGCGACCGCCTCACCGACATGGCACTGGAACCGCATCTCACCTACTGGCGCGGCCAGTTGGATGGCCTCCCGGTACTGGAGCTGCCCACCGACCGGCCCCGCCCGGCGGTCCGCAGCGGGCGCGGCGCCCTGCACTCCTTCCCGGTGCCGCGTGAGGTGGCCGTGGCCCTCGGAGAGGCGGCGCGACGGCGGGGCGCGACCCTGTCGATGGCGCTGACCGCCGTCACCCAGCTGGTGCTGGCCCGGCACAGCGGACAGCGCGACCTGGCGGTGGGGACCGCCGTCTCGGGCCGTGACCGCACCGAACTCGAAGGGCTCGTCGGCTTCTTCGTCAACACGCTGGTACTGCGCTCCCGGATCGACGAGGCGGCCGGTTTCGGTGCCCTGCTCGACCAGGTGCGCGGGACCACGCTGGCCGCCTTCGCCCACCAGGAGGTGCCGTTCAGCCGCCTGGTGGAGGAGCTGGCCCCCGACCGCGACCCGAGCCGCACCCCGCTGGTGCAGGCCGCCGTCACGCTCCAGAACGCGCCCCGGGACTCGTTCGCGCTGCCCGGGCTGCTGGTCGAGGAGACGCTGCCGCCGGTGGAGACGGCCCCCTTCGACCTGAACGTCGAGTTCGAGCCGAGGCCCGACGACGGGCTCTTCGCCGTCGTCTCGTACAGCACCGACTTGTACGAGGCCGCCACAGTGGCGCGGCTGGCCGCGCACTGGCTGGAGCTGGCCACGCGGCTCGCCACCGGCGACCCCGAGCGCCCCCTGCGCGAGGTGCCGATGCTCGGCCCCGCCGAGCAGGCCGAGGCCCTGACAGCCGCCGAGGGCAGGGCGACCGGTACCCCGTCCCTGTCGGTCCCGGCCGCCTTCGCGGCCCGGGTGGCGGAGAACCCCGACGCCCTCGCCCTCCTCTCACCTTCAGGACGGCTGACGTACGCGGAGCTGGACGAGCGCGCCGACCGCCTGGCCCGCGCTCTCGCCGAACGGGGTGTCACCGCCGAGTCCCGGGTGGGCCTGCTCCTGGAGCGTTCGGCGGACCTGGTCGTCGCCCTGCTCGCCGTCCTGAAGGCGGGCGGCACGTACGTCCCCCTCCACACCGCCAACCCCGAGGAGCGCACCCGCGACCTCCTCACCCGCAGCCGCACGGAACTGGTTCTCACCGACCGCGACCTGCCCTCCGTCGCCGGCGTCCCCGCGCTCCCGGTGCACACCGCACCTACGTCGTCCGGCCGGACCCCGGCCACGGTCCACCCCGACGGCCTCGCCTACGTCATGTACACCTCGGGTTCCACGGGCAAGCCCAAGGGCGTCGCGATCACCCACGCCGACATCACCGCGCTCGCCGCAGACTCCCGCTGGCACAACGGCGCCCACCACCACCTCCTCTTCCACTCCCCCCACTCCTTCGACGCCGCCACCTACGAGATCTGGGCCGCCCTCCTCAACGGCCACACCCTCACCGTCGCCCAGGAGGACATCACCGCCCGCTCCGTCCGCCGGGCGGTCACCGAGGGCGTCAGCTCCCTCTTCCTCACCAAAGCCCTCTTCGACCTCCTCGCCGAGGAGGACCCCGGCTGCTTCACCGGCCTCCAGGAAGTCTGGACCGGCGGCGAAGCCGCCTCCCCGACCGCCATGGCCCGCGTCCAGGCCACCAACCCGGACCTGACCGTGGTGCACGTCTACGGGCCCACCGAGACAACCACCTTCGCCATCAGCGGCCCCCTGACCCCGGCCGACACCGCACACGGCCCGGTCCCGCTCGGCCTGCCCATGGACAACACCCAGGCCTACGTCCTGGACACCTCCCTGGCCCCGGTCCCCGCAGGCGTCCCCGGCGAGCTCTACCTCGGCGGCACCGGCCTCGCCCGCGGCTACGACAGCCAACCCGCCCTCACCGCGAGCCGCTTCATCCCCGACCCGCACCACCCCGGAGCCCGCCTCTACCGCACCGGCGACCTCGTCACCCGCCACCCCGACGGCCGCCTCCACTTCCTCGGCCGCACCGACACCCAGGTCAAGATCCGCGGCCACCGCATCGAACCCGCCGAGACCGAGACGGTCCTCCTGACCCACCCCGAGGTCACCCGCGCCTGCGTCCTGGCCCGCCCCCTCCCCTCCGGCGGGCGCCACCTCGTGGCCTACGTCGTCACCGGGCGCCCGCTTCCCGAGGCGGAGTTGCGCTCCCACCTCGCCGCGACGCTCCCCGACTACCTGGTGCCGAGCGCCTTCGTACCGGTCGAGACGATCCCGCTGACCGCCAACGGCAAGATCGACCACCGCGCGCTGCCCGACCCGCACCTCACCACGGGTACCGCGTACACCGCGCCCGCCACCCCCATCGAAGAGACCCTCGCCGCCATCTGGGCCGAGGTCCTCGGCGCCGAACGCGTCGGCGTCCACGACAACTTCTTCTCCCTCGGCGGCGACTCCATCACCAGCCTCCAGGTCGTCTCGCGCATCCGGGCGGCCTGTGCGGTGGAACTGTCCCCGCGCGCCCTCTTCGAGCAGCCGACCGTCGCCGGGCTCGCCGCCACCGTGGCCGAGGCCGCCGGTACCGACGCGGGCGCCATCACCCCGGCCCCGCGCGACGGCGACCTGCCGCTCTCCTTCGCCCAGGAACGCCTGTGGTTCCTGGAGGAGTTCGCCGGTTCCACCGTCGAGTACAACGTGGTGGAGGCCCTGCGGCTGACCGGCCCGCTCGACACCGGCGCGCTCCGCGCCGCCTTCGCCGCCCTGGTCGCCCGGCACGAGGCGCTGCGCACCACCTTCGGCTCCGTCGAGGGCCGCGGCGTCCAGGTGGTGCACGAGGCCGGGCAGCCGGTGGAGTTCCGCACCGCCGAGGTGGACGCGGGCGAGGACGGTACCGCGCGGCTCGCCGAGGCGGTGCGCCAGGAGGCGGCCCGGCCCTTCGACCTGCGGACCGGGCCGCTGCTGCGGGTGCTGCTGCTGCGCCGGTCCGCGCGGGAACACGTGCTCGTGCTCGCGCTGCACCACATCGTCACCGACGGCTGGTCCATGGGCGTCCTCACCCGCGAACTGGGCGCCCTCTACACCGCCGCCGTCGAGGGCCGGGACGCGGCGCTGCCCGCCCTGCCCCTCCAGTACCCGGACTACGCCGCCTGGCAGCGGGGCCGCTCGGTGGCCGAGGACGAGATCGCGTACTGGGCCGGGGCGCTCGCCGGGCTGGAGCCGCTGGCGCTGCCCACCGACCGGCCCCGCCCCGCCGTCCGGACCAGCGAGGGAGCCCTGCACACCTTCGAGGTCCCCGACGCCCTCGCGGCCCGCCTCGCCGCGGCCGGACGGAGCGAGGGCGCGAGCCTGTTCATGGTGCTGACCGCCGTCACCCAGCTGCTGCTCTCCCGGTGGACGGGGCAGCGGGACGTGGCCGTGGGCACCGCCGTCTCCGGTCGCGACCGGGCCGAACTCGAAGGGCTGGTCGGCTTCTTCGTCAACACCCTGGTGCTGCGGTCTCAGGTCGACGAGCGGCTGCCGTTCACCGGGCTGCTCGCCGGGGTGCGCGGGAACGTACTGGACGCCTTCGCCCACCAGAGCGTGCCGTTCAGCCTCCTGGTGGACCGGCTCGCCCCGGACCGTGACACCAGCCGCACCCCGCTGGTGCAGGCGATGGTGAGCCTCCAGAACACCCCGGACGAGGAGCCGCTCGCCCTGCCGGGGCTGGAGGTGGCCCCGGTCGAGGTGGCGCGGGACACCGCCCAGTTCGACCTCACCTTCGGCTTCCGCGAGGAGGGCGGCGCGCTGCTGGCGGGCGTCGAGTACCACACCGGCCTCTTCGACGCGGCCACCGTGAACCGGCTCTCCCGCTGGTGGCTGCGGCTGGCCGAGGCCGTCCTCACCGCGCCCGGCACCCCGCTGCTGGCGCTGCCCGCCCTGCCCGACGAGCCGGCGGCCCCGGCCGCCCCCGCGCCGCGCCCCGAGGTGCCGCCGCTCAGCGCCCCCGCCCTCTTCGCCCGCCGGGTCGCGGCCGCCCCGGACGCGCCCGCCCTGATCCACACCGACGGCACCACCCTCACCTACCGCGAGCTGGACGAGCGGGCCGACCGCCTCGCCCGCCGCCTGGTCCGGGCGGGCGCCGGCCCCGAGGAGCGGGTGGCGCTGCTGCTGCCCCGCTCGCCCGACCAGGTCGTCTCGGTCCTCGCGGTGCTCAAGGCGGGCGCGGCCTTCGTCCCGGTCGACCCGTCCTACCCGGCCGACCGCACCGGCTACGTCCTCGCCGACTGCGGGGCCCGCCTCCTGCTCACCCACCGGGAACAGGCCCGAAAGCTCCGCGAGGCCGGCCGCCTCCCGGAGGAGCCCGGCCTCTCCCTTCTCCTCCTCGACGACGCGCCGGACACCGCCGAGACCCCCTCGGTACCCGCTGCCGGCCTGCCCCCGCTGCCCGAAGTCCCGCTCACCGCTGGGGCGTACGTCATCTACACCTCCGGCTCGACCGGCCGCCCCAAGGGCGTGACCGTCACCCACGCCGGGCTCTCCGCGCTCGCCGCCACCCAGGCGGCCCGGCTCGGCGCCGGTCCGGGCTCCCGGGTCCTCCAGTTCGCCTCGCCCGGTTTCGACGCCTCCTGGTGGGAGCTGTCGATGGCGCTGCTGACCGGCGCGGCCCTGGTCGTCGACCCCCCGGAGCCGGGCGCGGCCACCACCGACTGGGGCGGCAGGCTCGGCCCCGTCGTCGCGGCCACCGGGGTCACCCACGCGACCCTGCCGCCCGCCCTGGTGGCCGCGCTCGACCCGGCCGTCCTGCCGCCGGTGCTGGTGGTGGCCGGCGAGGCGTGCCCGCCGGAGACGGTGCAGCGGTACGCGCCGGGCCGCACCCTGGTCAACGCCTACGGCCCGACCGAGACCTCCGTCTGCGCCACCATGAGCGCCCCGCTCGTCCCCGGCCCCGGCACGCCGCCCATCGGCACCCCGGTGACCGCCGCCGAAACGTACGTTCTGGACGCCTGGCTGCGGCCGGTGCCGACGGGGGTGCCGGGTGAGCTGTACGTGGCCGGCAGCGGGCTGGCGCGCGGCTACCTGGACCGGCCCGGGCTCACCTCGGGCGCCTTCGTCGCCGACCCCTTCGGCAGCGGCGGGCGCCTGTACCGGACCGGTGACGTGGTGCGCCGCCGCGCCGACGGCGCACTGGAGTACCTGGCCCGCCGCGACGACCAGCTGAAGGTGCGCGGCTTCCGGGTCGAGCCCCGCGAGATCGAGAACGTGCTCGCGCGCCACGCCTCGGTGGCGCAGGTCGTGGTGGACGCCCGCCCGGCCGGCTCCGCCGCCGGTACGACGCGGCTGGTGGCGTACGTCGTGCCGGTGACGCCCGGCGCGGCCGACGCGGCGGCGCTGCGGGAGCACGCGGCGGCGGCGCTGCCGGAGTACATGGTCCCCTCGGCTTTCGTGGTGCTGGACCGGCTGCCGCTCAACGCCCACGGCAAGACCGACCGGGCGGCGCTGCCCGCTCCGGACGCCGCCCCCGACGGCACGTACACCGCACCCCGGCCGGGCGCGGAAGCGGTCCTCGCGGGGATCTGGGCCGAGGTGCTGGGCGTGGAACGGGTCGGCGCGCACGACAACTTCTTCGACCTGGGCGGCGACTCGATCCTCTCCATCCAGCTGGTGGCCAAGGCCCGCCGGGCCGGGTTCGACCTCTCCTCGCGGGACGTCTTCGCCCGCCAGACCGTCGCCGCCCTGGCCGCCGTCGCCCGGCCGTCCGGCGCGGAGGCGGCGACGCGGGTGACGGCCCAGCAGTCCACGGTGACCGGACCGGTCGCCACCACCCCGATCCGCGAGTGGTTCTTCGCCCACCACCCGGCGGCCCCGGACCACTTCGCCATGTCGATGGCGTTCGAGCTGCGCGCCGGGACCGCCCTCGGCCACCTGCGCTCGGCCGTCGCCGCCGTCCTCGCCCACCACGACGCCTTGCGCACCGTCTTCACCGCACCCGGCCCAGATGGCCCCGTCACCGCGACGATCCTCCCGGACGCCGACCTGGACGCCGTCCTGGAGACGTACGACCTGAGCGGCGCCCAGGACGCCGAGGCCATGGAAACCGCCTGGCGGGAGCGGGCGGCCGCCGTCCCGGCCGGGATCGCCCTCGGCGGGCCGCTGTTCCGGGTCCTGATCGGCGTGGCCGGGGACGGGCAGCCGCTGCGGGCCCAGTTCACCGCCCACCACCTCGTGGTCGACGGCGTCTCGTGGCGAGTGGTCCTCGCCGACCTGGAGACCGCCTGCCGGCAGCTGGCCGCCGGGCAGGCGGTCGACCTGGGCCCGAAGACCACCTCCGTCGCCCAGTGGGCCGACCGGCTCGCGGCCCACGTGGCGGCCGGCGGCTTCGACGCGCAGGCCGCCTACTGGCGTACGGCGCTGGAGGGCGCCACGACCGAGCTGCCGGTGGACACCCCCGGCGGCTCCCGCACCGTCGGCGAGGAGCGGACCCTGCTCGGCTCCCTGAGCGCCGAGCGGACCACCGCCCTGCTCCGCCGTGTCCCCGCCGTCTACCGCACCCGCACCGACGAGGTGCTCCTGACCGCGCTGGCCCGCGCCCTGCGCGGCTGGACCGGACAGGACCGGGTGGCCGTCGCCCTGGAGGGCCACGGCCGTGAGGAACTCTTCGCCGACGTCGACCTGACCCGCACCGTGGGCTGGTTCACCTCGCTCTACCCGTTCGCCCCGGCCCTGCCGGCGGGCGGGGGGTGGAAGGAGTCGGTGACGGCGGTCAAGGAGCAGCTCCGGGCCGTCCCCGACCGGGGGATCGGCCACGGCGCCCTGCGCCACCTCGGCGCGCCCGGCACCGCCGCCGACGCCCTGCGGGACCTCCCCGAACCGCAGATCTCCTTCAACTACCACGGCCAGTTCGACGTGGTGGCGCCCTCCGGCGAGGGAACGGCCACCGCCCCGGCCGGGCTGTACGCCGCCGAGCTGCCCGACGCGGGCGGCGACCGCAGCGGCCGGGAGCTCCGCACCCACCTCCTGGACGTGGTCGGCGGCATCGAGGACGGCCGCCTCACCTTCGCCTGGACCTACTCACCGGGTCTGCACCGCGAGGAGACGGTCCGCGCGCTGGCCGACGCCTTCTTCGCCGAACTGGAGGCGTTCGTCGCGCACTGCGCCGAACCCGGCGCGGGCGGCTGCTCGCCCGCCGACTTCCCGCTGGTCCCCCTCGGCCAGGAGGAGGTGGACCTGCTGGCGGGCGACGGGCGGAACGTCGCCGACCTCTGCCCGCTCACCCCCCTCCAGGCCGGTATGCTCTTCCACACCCTCGACGGGCCGGGCACCGAGGCGTACCTGGAGCAGTTCACCTGCGTCCTCGACGGGGTGCGCGACACCGGCGCCCTGGCCCGTGCCTGGCAGCGGGTGGTGGAGCGGTCCGACGCGCTGCGCTCCTCGGTCGTCTGGGAGGCCGTCGGCCGGCCGGTGCGGGTCGTCCACCGCGAGGTGGTGCTGCCGCTGGAGGTGGCGGACTGGACCGGCCGCACCGAGGAGGAGCGCGCGAACGCCCTCGCCGGCGTCCTCGCCGAGGAGCGGCGGCGCGGTCTCGACCTCACCGCGGCGCCGCTCTCCAGGGTGCTGCTGGCCCGCCTCGACGAGGAACGCGTCCAGCTCGTCTGGACCTTCCACCACCTGCTGCTGGACGGCTGGAGCAGCGCCGCCCTGCTCACCGACGTGGTCGCCGAGTACGCGGCCCTGACCGGCGGCGGGCCGGGCGCCGCCCCGCGCGGCCCGTTCCGCGACTACCTCGACTGGCTGGCCGGGCGCGACCACGCCGAGGGCCGCGCCTACTGGCAGCAGCGGCTGGCCGGCTTCATCGAACCGGTGGCGCTGCCCACCGACCGCCCGGCACCGCAGGCGCACCGGGGCCGCTCCACGGCCCGCGTCGAGGTCCCGCTCACCCCGGCGGCGGGGAGCGGCGCGACCGCCTTCGCCCGGCGCCTGCGCGTCACCCCCAACGCCCTGGTGCAGGGAGCCTGGTCGCTGCTGCTCGCCCACCACGGGTCCACCCGTGACGTGGTGTTCGGCGCGACGGTCTCCGGCCGCCCCGCCGAACTGCCCGGCGCCGAGGAGATCCTGGGCCTCTTCATCAACACGCTGCCCGTCCGCGTCGACACCTCGCCCGGACTGCGGGTCGGCGAGTGGCTCGCCACCATCCAGCGGGACGCCGCCGAGGCGGGCCGCCACGAGTACGTCGCGCTACGCGACATCGCCACCGAACTGCCGCCGGGCACCGCCCTCTTCGACACCCTGCTGGTCTTCGAGAACTACCCGGTGGACCCCGAGGGCGCCGCCCGGCACGGCGTCCGGCTCCGCGAGCCCGAGGCCGTCGAGGCGACCAACTACCCGCTCACCCTGATCGCGGGCACGGCCGCCGGGGACGCCCCCGGGAGCACCGGCCTGAGCCTCACCCTCGCCTACGACCCGGAGCTGTTCGACGGCACCACCGCCGGCCGCCTCGCGGCCGACCTGGCCCGCCTGGTCGAGGAGGTCTGCGCCGACCCGGACCGCCCCCTCGGCGAGGTCCCGGCCCTCTCCGCCGACGAGGCGCGCGAGGCCCTGCGCCGGGGCACCGGCCCGGCCGCCGAGCCGCCCGTGCCCCTCGGCAGCTGGTTCGCCCGGCAGGCGGCGGCCCGCCCGGACGCGCCCGCCGTCTCGGTGGGCACCACGGAACTGTCGTACGCCGAGGTGGACGCCCGCGCCGACCGGCTGGCCCGGCTGCTGCGCGGGCGCGGCACCGACGCCGAGACGCGGGTGGCGGTGCTGCTGCCCCGGTCGGCCGCGTGGGCGCCGGCCGTCCTCGGCGTGGCCCGGGCGGGCGGCGTGCACGTCCCCGTCGACCCGGCGTGGCCCGCCGACCGGCTCCGGTACGTCCTCGACGACTGCGGCGCCGCCCTGCTGGTCACCGACTCCGCGCACGCCGCGGCCCACGGCAGCGACGGCCCGCCCCTCCTCGTCCTGGACGACCCTGCGGTCGTGGCCGAACTGGCGGAACTCCCCACCGGCGCCCCGGAGATCGCCGTACCCCCCGCCTCGGCCGCGTACGTCATCCACACCTCCGGCTCCACCGGCCGCCCCAAGGGCGTCGTCGTGCCGCACCGGGGGCTGACCTCGCTGGCCGCCTCGCTGACCGGCGCGGGAGGTGGAGGGGGCGGCGCCCCGGCCCGGGTGCTCCAGCTGGCCTCGCCCGGCTTCGACGCCTCCGTCCTCGAACTCCTGCTGGCCTTCGCCACCGGCGGCACCCTCGTCCTGCCGTCCGCCGAGGGCCCGCTGGCGGGCGAGGAGCTGGCCCGGGTGGTCGAGGAGGAGCGGGTCACGCACGCCCTGATCCCGCCGACCGTCCTCGCCAGCGTCCCGCCCGGCCGGATGCCGGGCCTCACCACGCTGTTCACCGGCGGCGAGGCGTGCGGCCCCGAACTGGTCCGCCTCTGGTCGCCGGGCCGCACCCTGGTCAACGCCTACGGCCCCACGGAGACCACGGTGGTCGCCACGATGAGCGGCCGGCTCGACCCCGGCACCGCCGACGCTCCCCCGCCCGTCGGCCTCCCGGTCACCGGCGCCGCCGTGCGCGTCCTCGACGCCCGGCTCCGCCCCGTCCCGGCCGGCGTCCCCGGCGAGCTGTACGTGGCCGGCGCCGTCCTCGCCCGCGGCTACCTCGGGCAGGCCGCCCTGACCGCCACCCGATTCGTCGCGGACCCGGAGGGAGGCGGCGGCCGCCTGTACCGCACCGGCGACCTCGTCCGCCGCCGCGCCGACGGCCAGCTGGTGTACGTGGGCCGCGCCGACGACCAGGTCAAACTCCGGGGCCTGCGGATCGAACTCGGCGAGATCGAGGCGGCCCTCACCCGCCACCCCGCCGTCCGCCAGGCCGCCGTCACCGTCCGCGAGGACCGCCCCGGCAGCCGCCGCCTCGTCGCCTACGTGGTCCCCCACGCCGGCACCGAGGCGCCGGACGCCGAGACGCTCCGCACGTTCGCGGGCGGCTCCCTGCCCGCGTACATGCTCCCCGCCGCCTTCGTCCCCCTCCCCGCGCTCCCGGTCAACGCCAGCGGCAAGACCGACCGCCGCGCCCTGCCCGCCCCCGACGACGAGGGCGACCGCGCCACCAGCTACGTCGCCCCGCGCACCGCGACCGAGCGCGCCCTGTGCCAGATCTGGTCGGAGGTGCTGGGGGTCGAACGGGTCGGCGTGCACGACAGCTTCTTCGCCCTCGGCGGCGACTCGATCCTCTCCATCCAGGTGGTCTCCCGGGCCCGCCAGGCGGGCCTGCACATGTACACCCGGGACGTCTTCGTCGGCCAGACCGTGGCCGGGCTCGCCGCCGAGGCCGACGCCGCCCAGGCCGCCGACGCCCCTACCGGGGAGGAGTCCGAGGCCGGCCCGCTGCCGCCGGTCCCGGTCGCCGAGTGGTTCTTCGCCACCCACCCTGAGGCGCCCGCCCACTTCGACATGACGATGTCCTTCACCCTCGCCCCCGGCACCGACCCCGCCGCCCTGCGCACCGCCCTCGGCGCCCTCCTCGACCGCCACGGCATGCTGCGCGCCGTCTACGCCCAGGAGGCGGGTCAGGACTGCTGGACCGGCCGCATCCTGCCCGCACTCTCCCCCGACGCCGTCCTCACCCTCCACGACCTCACCGCCGCCCCCGACCAGGAGGCGGTCTGGAACACCCTGCTCACCGAGGCCCAGTCCGGCTTCCGCCTCGACACGGGTCCGCTCTTCCGCGTCCTGTACGGCGAGCGGGGCGCCGGCCAGGCCCCCTGGCTGAGCCTGGTCGCCCACCACCTCGTCATCGACGGCGTCTCCTGGCGCATCCTCCTGGACGACCTGGAGGCGGCCTACGCCCAGGCCGCCTGTGGCACCGGGCCCGTCACCCCGCGCGAGCGGACCTCCTCGGTCCGCCAGTGGGCCGAACTCCTCGCCCGGCACGTCGCCGAGGGCGGCTTCGACGACCAGCTCGACCACTGGCGGGAGGCGGGCGAGGCGGCCGCCGCACCGCTGCCCGTCGACCACCCCGGCGCCCCCAACACCGGCGCGGAACTGACCGGCACCGCCACCACCCTCTCCGCCGAGCACACCCACGCCCTGCTCAACCTCGCCCCCGGCCACTACCGCACCCAGATCAACGACATCCTCCTCGCCGCCCTCGCCCGGGTCCTCGCCGACTGGACCGGCCGCCCCCGCACGGCCGTCGCCCTGGAGAGCCACGGCCGCGAGGACCTCTTCGAGACCGTCGACCTCTCCGGCACCGTCGGCTGGTTCACCGCCATCCACCCGGTCGCCCTGGAGGCCCCCGCCACCACCGGCTGGCCCGCCACCATCCGCGCCGTCAAGCGCCACCTGCGCACCGTCCCCGACCACGGCGTGGGCTACGGCGCCCTCCGCCACCTCAGCGCCCCCGACTCCCCCGCCCGCGCCCTCCTGGAGACCCCCGCCCCCCAGCTCAGCTTCAACTACCTGGGCCGCCTCGACCTCACCACCGACACCCCCGGCTCCGGCCTCCTCCGCACCGAACTCGACCTCGCCGGCCGCGACTACGCCCTCACCGAGACCCGCCCCCACCTCATCGACGTGGCCGCCATGGTCCAGCAGGGCCACCTGACCACCACCTGGTCCTACTCCCGCGCTCAGTACGACGCCCGTACCCTGACCCGCCTGTCCACCGCGTACACCCGAGCCCTGGAGGAGATCGCGACTGCCTGCCTGGAGAGGTGAGGAGGGCGCGGGGGCCTGGGCGGTGCCGTACGCGGGCCGGGCTCCGCGGCCTGACCGGACGTGCTGATCGCCGGCGTCCGCCGGGGGCGCACCGGGCCGGGCGGGCAGCAGGGCCACAGGCGGAGGTCCGCCGCTCACACCCCGACCCGCGCCGCCCCGCCCCGTCGAAGGCGGCAGGGCGGCGGGCAGCAGGGCGAGGGCCGTGATCCCGGTTAGGAGCAGCAGGGTGTTCGGCGCAGCCCAGCCTCGCGCCGGTACCTGTGCGAGCGCGTGGCCGAGTACCGCCAGGCAGCCGCGGGCAGCACCGCCCCGGCCATGCCGAGCCGCTGCGCGACGGGGCGGTCCCGCTCCGGGAGCGGCATCGCGGTGGCCGGCACCACCGCGGCGAGCACCAGCGGAAGGCTGATCCAGAACACGGACTGCCGGCCGAAGTGCGCCACGAGGAGCCCGCCGAGCACGGGCCCGCTCCCGGCCGCCACCGCGATGGCGCCGGTCCGCAGAGCGACCGCCCGGCGCGGTTCCTTCTCCGGGTACGCCGGCCGCAGCACCGCGAGTGTCGCGGGCTGGAGCAAGGCGCCGCACACCCCTTGCGCCACCCGCAGCCCGATCACCCAGCCGACCGAGGGCGCCAGCGCGATCCCGGCCGAGGCCAGGCCGAAGCCGGTCGGTCCGAGGCGGAGCAGCCGCAGATGCCCGTACCGGACGCCGAGCCGCTCTGCGAGGACCAGCAGGGCGGCCACCGCGACGAGGTAGCCGGTGCCGGTCCACCGGAGCTGCGCCGCGCTCGCCCCGAACGCGCGCCGCGGCCCGGGCCGGGCCATCAGGAGCACCGTGCCGTCCAGCGCCACGATCGTCGCCCCGCCGGTGTCGACCAGGAGCGGCGCGGCCCGCCCGACCCCCCGAGGTGCCCGAGCGCCCGCCGTCAGCCCTCCGCCGACGCCTTGCGGATCAGCGGCTCGAACTCCCGCCGCACATAGGCGTCGAACGGTTCGGTGAGGGCGCCGTCGATCACCTCGCGCACCCCGTGCCCGGCGGCGCACTCCTTCAGCGCGGCGCGGGACTCCGGCCCCACCCCGCCACCGACGATCAGCACCCCGAACTCCCCGGACGCCAGGAGCCCGCGGGCCTCCTCGTCGGTGCTCACGCCCTCCGCGTCGAAGCCGTCCTCGCGCAGCGTGGCCAGTACCTCCCGCACCCTGGCGGGCGTCCTTCCCAGCACCAGCGTCTTCACGGTCATGCCTCCCGGCTACGTCGACATCTGCGCACGCGGCCCTGGACGCTCAACCCGAGTCGGGGTCAACTGCCGGCCGGAGAGCGGAGGTCACACGCCCGCGGCCTCGGGCTTGTCGTCCTTCTCCGGCACCGCGCCTGCCGCCTGCGCCTCCTGCGCCTCCCGCGCGGTCTCCGGCATGTCCGCCGCCAGAACCCGCTCGGCACGCCACAGCAGGAAGGCCGCGACGGCTCCGCCGAACAGGACGGCCACGGCGCCGAAGAGCTGGCTGGTTTCCAGGCCGGCTGCGAAACCCTCGGCGACTACTTGGCGTTCGGCGGCGGTGTCTGCCTCGGCCAGGACGCTGGGCAGCGAGGCGGCGCCCACCGCGCCCGGCACGAGGGCGGCGAAGCGGGAGTTGAGGACGGCGCCCAGGGTCGCCACGCCGAGCCCGTTGCCGAACTCGCCGAGGGTGCCGTTGACCGCGGCCCCGACGCCCGCCTTCTCCCGGGGGATCGCGCTCATCAGCGCGTTGGCCATGGCGGGCGTGGCCAGGGCGATACCGATGCCCATCACGACGAGCCCGGAGACCATCCCGGCGTACGCCCCGCTGCCGAAGAGGGCGATCACGGCGAGGCCCGCCGACAGCAGCCCCATGCCGATCGCGATGGTGAGCGGCGTGCCGATCTTCGGCAGGACCCAGGCACCGATGCCGACGAGGTTGAGGACGACCACGCTGATCGCGAGCGGGGCGATCCGCAGCCCCGCCTCCAGCGGCCCGTACCCGAGGACGAACTGGAGGTGCTGGGTGAGCAGGAAGAGCGAGCCGCCCATGCCGAAGGCGATCAGCACCGCGCCCGCCACCGCGCCGGTGAACCGGCGGTCGCGGAAGAACCGCATGTCGAGCATGGGGTGCGGGGTGTGCAGCTCCCAGAGGACGAAGGCGGCGAGCACGGCGAGGCCGATCGCCCAGGAGGCGGCGACGTACCCGGAGAGCCAGCCGTGCTCCGGGCCGGAGATGATCGCGTAGACCACGCCGGTCATGCCGACGGTGGAGAGCAGCGCTCCGGGCAGGTCGGGGCGTTCGCCGTCCTTGCTCTTCGACTCGGGGACGAGCGCGACCACCGCGACCAGGCCCAGCAGGGCGACCGGGATGTTGATCAGGAAGATGACGCCCCACGAGAAGTGGTTGAGGATGACGCCGCCGACCAGCGGGCCGATCGCGACGCCCAGCGCGTTGACCGTGGCCCACAGGCCGATCGCGCGGACCCGCTCCCGCTCGTCGAAGATCTGGACGACCACGGCGAGGGTGGTGGTGATCAGCAGCGCGCCGCCGACGCCCATCCCCGCGCGGGCCGCGATCAGCTGGGCGGAGGACTGGGCGAGCCCGGCCACCAGTGAGCCCACGCCGAACACCGCGAGCCCCACGACCAGCATCTTCTTCCGCCCGTACCGGTCGGCGGAGCTGCCGGCGGTGAGCAGCAGTCCCGACTGCACCAGCGAGTAGGCGTTGATCATCCACTGGACGTCGGCAGTCGAGGCGTCCAGTTCGCGGGTGAGGGAGGGGATCGCGACGTTCAGCACCGTGTTGTCGAGCAGCACCGTCAGCTGGGCCAGGCAGATGACGCCGAGGATGAGCCAGCGCTGTGGATGGCCCGTCGGTGCGGTACCGGCGTCAGTGGTCGTGGCCGCCATGGGTTCCTGCCCTTCATTCACGTCTGTCCTGACGGGGGGACCGTCGTGCCGGCAGGACCGGAAAGCGCCACGGCCGCCGCACTCACGGCATTCCGCTCACCCTCACCGACCGCACCGCACCGGACAAGAAGTTTCCGTACTGCCCAAAGCCCGGGCGGGCCCCGGCCGTCGGCACCGGTGCGGGCGGTGGCCGCCCGGCGCACACAACAGTCCCCGTACCGGGCCACGTTCCGGTACGGGGACTGTTCTGGTGCGCGTGCGGGCTGTCAGGCCCGCAGGGCGGTGCGGAGGGTGCCGACGTCGAGCTGTTCGGTCTCGTCGTGTTCGGTCAGGTCGATGACGTGGCCGACCTCGTCGCGGCCGTGCGCCGGGCGTTCGGGGGCGGCGGCCCGGTCGTCCTCGGCGTCCTCGTCCGCGCCGCCGGTCGCGGTGGGGGACGGCGGGGAGGACGGCTCGCGGCCGTGGCGCACCTGGCCCGCCTGGGCACCGGCCACGCCCTGCGGGGCGGAGGCGGGGCGGGCGGTGTCCTGCCGGTGCGCGGCGAGCGCCTCCTCACCGACGACGTCGGCGAGGTCCTCGTGCTCCAGCGCCTCGGTGGGCGACTGGCCGGCGGTGCCGAAGAAGTCGAAGCCGCCGATGGCGCGCGGCGCCCGGGCGCGGGCGGGGTCGACGACGGTCGCGGCGACGGGCACGGAGGGGCGCCCGGTCCCGATGGTGCCGGCGACCGGTCCGTACGCAGGGTTCTGCGGGGCGGCCGCCTGGGGCTTCCCCGCCGCCGGGTCCCCCTCCGGGGTCGTGGGCTGCGGGGCGGCGGGCTGCGGGGTCGCGGGTTGCGGCACCGGTCCGCGCGCGAGGCGTTCCAGCGCGGCACCCGCCCGGCGGTACAGCTCCGGGGTGGCCTGGCGCGGCACCCGGTGGGCGCCGGGTGCGGGCACCGGGGCCTGCCCGGGCGCCGGTACGGGGGCGAGGCCGACGCCCTGCGCCGGGGCGGCGGGGAGGGCGCGGGCCGGGGCGGCCGCCTCGATGGCGAGGCGGCGGCGGCCTTCGAGCGCGCTGGCCCGCTGGGTCTCGGCGTTGGCGTACCGGCGCAGCAGGGCGGCGTGCTCGCCGCGCAGGCCCGCGATCTCGGTGCGCTTGGCCCGGATCTTCTGCTCCAGCCTGGCGCGCAGTTCCCGGGACTCCTCGAGGTCCGCCTCCAGTTCGGCGACGCGCTCCTCGTGGCGCCACTCGGCCCCGGCCCGCGAACGGGTCAGTTCGGCGACCCGCTTGCCCGCCTCCCGGTCCCAGCGCCGCATGAGGACGGCGCTGACCACGGCGGCGAGGGCGGCGGCGGCCACGAGCAGCCGCAGGACCAGCGGATCGGGGAAGATCCAGGCCAGTGCGGCGCAGGCCAGGGCGAGCGCGGCGAGGACCGTCGGCGGCAGCAGCCGGTGCAGCGGTGGGGAATGGCGATGACGTCCACGTGGCATGGCCAGAAACTTACCGCGCGTAGGCGCACGGATGGAGCCCCGACCGGAAATCTCCTCCGTTGGTACGACGAGCTGCCGAGCGCACCCCGCACGCGAACTCCCCACAGGGGAAAGCATTCCGGCCCCGGAAAAGGCTCCGGACACGGGCCAGGGGCGTTCACCGCCGGGCCGATTGACGGAATCCGAGCTTCCGCCGGGGGGTGCGGCACCAGGTATTTCAAGATCATTTACGGACGTGTCCGCACCCCCGGACCGAACCACGGGAGACCGAGCCGTCTCCGGAGGCTCAAGGGGCTCAGGAGCCCAGCAGACCCTTCTCCTTGAGGTACGCCCCGGCCACGTCGGCCTCCTTCTGGCGCTCCTCGTCGACCTTGCGGTTCAGCTCGGCGAGGTCCTCGGTGGTGAGGGTCTTGGTGAGCTTGCCGAGGATGCCGGCTATCTCCTTGTCCCCGGCGTCCTTGGTGTGGACGACCGGGAGGATGTTGTCGGCGTTCTGGAGCTTCTTGTCGTCCTCCAGGAGCACCAGGCCGTAGTTGGCGAGGGTGGCGTCGGTGGTGGTGGTCAGCACGAGCTGGTCGGTGCCGTTCTTCACCGCCTGCTTGGCCTGCGGGGTGCCCACGCCCTTGGGGTCGATCCCGGTGACGTCGATGCCGTAGGTCTTCTTCAGGCCCGGGGCGCAGAACGGGCGGGTCTCGCATTCGTCGCCCGCCGCGATCTTGACCTTCTCGCCGGACTTCCCGAGATCCGAAAGCGTCTTCAGGTTGTGCTTGTCGGCGAATTCCTTGCTGACCGCGAAGGCGTTCTGGTCGACGGCCTCGCCGTGCGCCAGGACGGTGAGCCCCTTCGGCTCGGCGAACTTCCTCAACTCGGCCACGGTGGCGTCGGCGTCGCTGGAGGCGACCGGTTCGGCGTCGGGCCCGTTCTTCTGGAGGTTGAAGAATTCGGTGAGCGTCGCGGCGTATTCGGGAACGATGTCGATCGCTCCCTTCTCCAGTTCCTTGGCGTAGACCTCGCGGTTCTGCACGGTCTTGACGTCGGTGTCGTAACCGGCGTCGCGCAGGATCTGCGCGTACAGCTCACCGAGCACCTTGGCCTCGGTGAACCGGGCGGCGCCGACGACGAGCGAGCCCTTGCCGCCCTCGCCCGAACCGGCCTTCTCGCCCTTCCCCTGGTCCTCCAGGCTCTCCCCGCCACAGGCGGCGAGGGAGACGGCGAGCGCGGCCACGGCGAGCGCCGCACCGGACTTCCTGCCGAACCGCGAGGTCCGTCGCGTGTTGCTGTTCATGGGGTGTCCACCATTCGTCGGATCAGGATCAGGATCAGGATCGGGGGGGGTACTGCTGCCTGTCGGGCACTGCGGAAGAGTCGGGGGCACCGGTCAGGGCGCCGCGTCGGCCGGGGTGACCCGGGGCGTACCGCCGGAGGAGGCCGGAGCGGACCGGCCCGGCCCGCGCTTCGCCGCCCGGGCGGCCCTCCCCGCGCCCCGGTCGGGAGCCGTCAGCCGGGTGACCAGGACGAGCACCCCTTCGACCAGCACCGCCAGCAGGGCGACGAGGAAGGCCCCGGCTATCACCTGCGGGGTGTTGCTCAGCCCGAACCCGGCGGTGATGATCCGGCCCAGCCCGCCCTCGCCGGCCATCGCGGCGAGCGTGGCCGTGGCGACGACCTGGACGCCGGCGGTGCGCAGCCCGGTCATCAGCAGCGGCTGGGCCAGCGGCAGCTCGACCCGGCGGAAGAGCTGCCAGCCGCTCATCCCCATGCCCCGGGCGGCCTCCACGACGGGCCGGTCCACCTCGCGCATGCCGAGGTAGGCGTTGGTCAGCAGCGGCGGCACCGCGAAGAGCACCAGGGCGATCAGCGTCGGCACGCCTTCGCGCGCGCCGAGCGGGGTGAGGGAGAGCAGGACGAGCACGGCGAGGGTGGGGACGGCGCGGCCGACGTTGGAGATGTTGACCGCGAGCGTGCCGCCCTTGCCGAGGTGGCCGAGCCACAGCGCGAGCGGGAGCGCGACGAGGCAGGCGATCACCAGGCAGACACCGCTGTAGTAGAGGTGTTCGCCGAGGCGGTTCCACACGCCCTTCTCGCCCTGCCAGTGGGCGGCGGTGGTGAGCCAGGTCCAGGCGCCGATGAGGTCGTTCACGGAGTCGTCGCCGCCTTCCTCGCGGGAGCCGGGCCGGGTGCGGCGGCGCCCAGGCGCGTCCAGGGGGTGCAGAGCCGTTGCAGGCCCAGGAGGAGCACGTCGGCGGTGATCGCCAGGATCACGCAGAGCACCGAGGCGGCGAGCACCTGGGCGCGGAAGTCGGTGTCGAGGCCGTCGAGGATGAGGGAGCCGAGGCCGCCGTAGTCGACGATGGCGCCGACCGTGGTGAGGGCGACGGTGGAGACGGTGGTGATCCGCACCCCTGCCAGCAGCGCGGGCAGCGCGAGCGGCACCTCGACCTCCCAGAGCAGCCGCCACGGCCCGTACCCCATGCCGGTGGCCGCCTCGCGGGCCTCCTCGGGGACGGCGTCGAGCCCCGCGAGGGTGTTCCGGACCAGGATCGTCAGCGAGTAGAGCACCAGCCCGGTGATCACCAGCGCCGCCGAGAGCCCGAAGAGCGGGAGCAGCAGGGAGAACATGGCGAGCGAGGGGACCGTGTAGAAGAGCGTGGTCACCGCGAGGACCGGGGCCGCGAAGGCGCGCCTGCGGTGGGCGAGGACCGCCAGCGGGAAGGCGGTCAGCACGCCGATGACGACGGCGGCCACCGTGATGCCGATGTGCTGGAGGGTCGCGTCGACCAGGTCCTGGCCGCGCGTACGGAAGTACTCCCCGCAGACCCAGTCGTTGGCCACCAGGCAGTTCGCTGCGCTCACCCCGCCCGCCTCCCCCGCATCCCGCCGTTCACACCCCTGTTCGGCGGACCCCTGTACGACAGGGACCACCCCGCGCGGCCCTTCCTGACGGGACCGCCGAAACCGCCGGAAACCCACCCTTACCGAACAGGTGTCCACGACTGTCTGCGACCCTAGCGCCGGGCACCGACAATCGCCGGGGTTCGCCCCTTTCCGGGGCAGACCTGCAACACAGCCTTCACACGCCCACCATCCACGGCCACGACAAGGGGGACCCATGATCCGGTTCGAGCAGGTCAGCAAGGTGTACGCGGACGGGACGACCGCGGTGGACGACCTCACCCTCGAGGTCGCCGCGGGGGAACTCGTCACGCTCGTCGGGCCCTCGGGGTGCGGCAAGACCACCACGATGAAGATGGTCAACCGGCTCATCGAGCCGACCTCCGGCCGGATCTTCCTGGACGGCGAGGACATATCCGCCGTCGACCCGGTCGAGCTGCGCCGCCGCATCGGCTACGTCATCCAGCAGGTCGGCCTCTTCCCGCACAAGACGGTCCTGGAGAACACCGCCACCGTCCCGCACCTGCTCGGCTGGAAGCGCGCCAAGGCCCGCGCCCGCGCCGCCGAGCTGCTGGAACTGGTCGGCCTCGACCCGTCCACGCACGGCACCCGCTACCCGGAGCAGCTCTCCGGCGGCCAGCGCCAGCGCGTCGGGGTCGCCCGCGCGCTCGCCGCCGACCCGCCGGTGCTGCTGATGGACGAGCCGTTCGGCGCCGTCGACCCGGTGGTCCGCGAACACCTCCAGAACGAGTTCCTGAAGCTCCAGGCCGAGGTCCACAAGACCGTGCTCTTCGTCACCCACGACATCGAGGAGGCGGTCCGGCTCGGCGACCGCATCGCCGTCTACGGCCACGGCCGCATCGAGCAGTTCGACACCCCCGCCGCCGTCCTCGGCGCCCCCGCCACCCCCTACGTCGCGGACTTCGTCGGCGCCGACCGGGGCCTCAAGCGGCTCTCGGTCACCCCGATCGAGCCCGGTGACCTGGTCCGCCCGCCCGTCGTCCACCTCGACGACCCGCTGGCCGCCGCCGGGCAGCGGCTGCGCGCCGAGGGCGCCCGCTGGGCGGTGGTGCTGGACGGCGAGGAGAAGCTGCACGGCTGGATCTCGGCGGCCCGCGCCGAGGGCGCCGAGGGGACCGTCGGCGAGCAGGCCCGCCGGATGGAGGCGTGGCTGCCGGTCGGCGCGCCCCTCAAGCGCGCCTTCGCGACCATGCTCCAGCACGACGCCGGCTGGATCGCCGTCCTCGACCCCGACGACGACCACCGCTTCCTCGGCGTGCTGACCCCGGCCGCGCTCCACGAGGCCCTGCGCCGCTCCACGGCCGCCGACTCCCGCGCCGTGCCCCGCGAGGACGTCGCCCTGGAGACCGTGCACGCCGTCTGACAGGGTCCGCGCGGTGGTGGCGTCCCCGCACGGCTCTAGGCTGGAGACATGAGTACGTCGTTTGGGCGCGGGCGCGTCGCAGGGCTTCCGGAGTGGGACCGCTGCGCGGTCATGGGCGTGGTCAACGTGACCCCGGACTCGTTCTCCGACGGCGGCCGCTGGTTCGACACCGAGCGGGCGGTCAAGCACGGCCTGGACCTGGCCTCGCGCGGCGCCGACCTGATCGACGTGGGCGGCGAGTCGACCCGCCCCGGCGCGCCCCGGGTGGACGAGGCCGAGGAGCTGCGCCGGGTGGTGCCCGTGGTGCGGGCGCTGGCCGCCGAGGGCCTGGTCGTCTCGGTCGACACGATGCGCGCCGCCGTCGCCGAGCAGTCGCTCGCCGCCGGCGCGCTCCTGGTCAACGACGTGAGCGGCGGTCTCGCCGACCCCGCGATGATCCCGGCGGTGGCCGCCGCCGGGGCGCCCTTCGTGGTGATGCACTGGCGCGGCTTCAGCTCCGCGATGAACAGCCATGCCGTCTACACCGACGTGGTCGGCGAAGTCACCGACGAGCTGCGGACGCGGATCGACGCGGCCGTCGCCGGCGGCATCGCCCCCGACCGGATCGTCGTCGACCCGGGCCTCGGCTTCGCCAAACAGGCGCCGCACGACCTGGCGCTCGTCGCCCACCTGGACCGGCTGCGGGCGCTCGGCCACCCGCTGCTGGTCGCCGCCTCCCGCAAGCGGTTCCTCGGCCGGGTGCTGGCCGGCCCCGACGCCACCCCGCCGCCCGCCCGCGAGCGCGACGCGGCCACCGCCGCGATCTCCGCGCTCTCCGCGCAGGCCGGCGCCTGGGCGGTCCGCGTCCACGACGTCCGGCCGACCGCCGACGCCGTCCGCGTGGCCCGCGCGGTCGAGGCCGCCCGCTGACCCCCGGCCCGTTCCACCCCCACAAGCTCTCCCCCGCGCGCCCCTCGCGCGCCCCCGACGAACGGAGCCCGGTGACCTCCACCGAGATCGAGCAGGTCGAGCGTGCCAACGCCGAGTACTACGACATCGTGGAACGCGGGGACTACGCGGAGCTGGCCGCGCTCTGGCTGGACGAGGAGTCCCTGTCCTGCGTCCACCCGGGCTGGCCGGTCCTCAGCGGCCGGGGCGAGGTGCTCCGCTCGTACGCCGTGATCATGGCGAACACCGACTACATCCAGTTCATCCTGACCGACGTGCAGACCTCCCTGCTGGGCGCGACGGCGATCGTGACCTGCACGGAGAACATCCTGAGCGGGGGCCCGCCGCCGGAGGACGGGGAGCTGGGTCCGCTGGTGGGGCAGCTGGTCGTCGCGACCAACGTCTTCCGGCGCACCACCGAGGGGTGGAAGCTCTGGTCGCACCACGCCTCCCCCGTCCTCGCCGAACTGGAGGGGGAGGACGGCGACGGGGACGGCGGGCCGGGTGAGGAATCCCCTGCCTGAGGGCGGGCTGATTCGCCGGCGTTCTGGGTAGGGGCCCCTTCGCCGTCCCTGCCCGGAGGGTGGGGGACCGGTTTTCGGGCGGGCGCGGCCAGGTGCGCGTCATGTGGGGTTCCCCGGTTCTTCCCCGTGCTGTCCCGACCCCGTGGGCGGGCCGTGTCGGTGGCCACCGGTAGCCTCGCCTGAGGCCGGTGGGCCGGCCGCACGCGCGCACCGCCCGCCGACAACGACAAGAGCAGGAGTGATTCGCGTGGATCGTGTCGCGCTGCGCGGCCTCAAGGGCCGAGGGCACCACGGTGTCTTTCCCAAGGAGCGCGAGGAGGGCCAGACCTTCATCGTCGACCTCGTCCTCGGTCTGGACACCCGGCCCGCAGCCGAGAGCGACGACCTGACCCGGACCGTCCACTACGGCATCGTCGCCGAGGAGGTCGTGGCCGTGGTCGAGGGCGAGCCGGTGAACCTCATCGAGACCCTGGCCGAGCGCATCGCCCGGACCTGCCTGAAGACGGACGCGGTCCAGGAGGTCGAGGTCACCGTCCACAAACCGGACGCCCCGATCACCGTCCCGTTCGACGACGTGACCGTCACCATCACCCGGAGCCGTGTATGAACCCGAACAGCAGCGACCCCACCGTGCAGCCGGTCCCGGCCTCCGTCGTCGAGCAGGTGGACGCCGCCGACGTGACCCTCTCCAACCCGAAGACCGCGGTGATCTCCCTCGGCAGCAACCTCGGCAACCGCCTGGAAACCCTCCAGGGCGCCGTCGACGCGCTGGAGGACACCCCCGGCCTGCGGGTCAAAGCCGTCTCCCCGGTCTACGAGACGGAGCCGTGGGGCGTCGAGCCCGGCTCCCAGCCCTCGTACTTCAACGCGGTCGCGGTGATCCGCACGACGCTGCCCCCCGGCTCGCTGCTGGAGCGCGCCCAGGCGGTCGAGGAGGCGTTCCACCGGGTCCGCGACGAGCGCTGGGGCCCGCGCACCCTGGACGTCGACATCGTTGCCTACGCCGACGTCGTCTCGGCCGACCCCGAACTCACCCTCCCCCACCCGCACGCCCACGAGCGCGCCTTCGTCCTCGCCCCCTGGCACGACGTGGACCCCGAGGCCGAGCTGCCGGGGCAGGGCTCGGTGGACGAGCTGCTGTCGGCCCTGGCCGGGGACGGCCTGACCCGCCGCGAGGACCTGGAACTCCGACTCCCGGAGTAGACGTTGCCCCCGTGGAACGGCCGGGCGTACGCCCCGTGCCCGGGGCAAGCTGGAGGAAGGGGCCCGGCCCGCCTGAGCCCGGCCGCCCCCTGTGACGTCGCGGGATGCGCCCGCCACGCGTGCGAAAGGACCTGACCTCCGTGAAGCAGCTCCGCATCAGGACACTGGCCGGCCTCCTCGTGGTCGCCGCCGTACTGTCCTGGGCGGGTGCCCGGCTCTGGGACGCCTTCGGCACCCTGCCCGCGGTCCCGCTGTTCGCCCCGATCGTGCTGGCGGCCATCGCCGCCGTACTGCTGGCGACGGCCCTGGCGTTCCGCTCCCGGCTGCGCGCGCAGCGCGAGCGGCGTCCCGAGGCGAAGGGCGTCGACCCGCTGGTGGCCGCCCGCGCCCTGGTCTTCGGCCAGGCGAGCGCCCTGGTGGCCGCGCTGGTCGCCGGGATGTACGGCGGGGTGTCGGTCTTCCTCCTCGGCTACCTGGAGGTCCCGGCCCGCGCCGACCAGGCGCTCTACGCGGGCGCCTCCCTGGTCGCGGGCGCCGGTGTGATCGCCGCCGGGCTCTACCTGGAGCGGGTCTGCAAGCTCCCCGAGGACGGCGACGACAACACCCCGGGCGCCGCCCCGACCGTCTGACCTGGGCCCCTGGCACACGAAAGGCCGGGCGCACCCCGCTGAAGGGAGCGCCCGGCCTTCGTACGTCCTGTCCCGGTCCGGGTCAGCGGGCCATGATCAGGCTCATCGCCTCGTTGCGGGTGGCGGCGTCGCGGAGCTGGCCGCGGACGGCCGAGGTGATCGTCTTGGCGCCGGGCTTGCGGACCCCGCGCATCGTCATGCACATGTGCTCGCACTCCACGACGACGATGACGCCGCGCGGCTCCAGGATCTCCATCAGCGAGTCGGCGATCTGCGTGGTCAGCCGCTCCTGGACCTGCGGGCGGCGGGCGTAGACGTCGACCAGCCGGGCCAGCTTGGAGAGCCCGGTGATCTTGCCGTCGGCCGAGGGGATGTAGCCGACGTGCGCGACCCCGACGAACGGCACCAGGTGGTGCTCGCAGCTGCTCTGCACCTCGATGTCCTTGACCAGCACCATCTCGTCGTGGCCGAGGTCGAAGGTGGTGGTCAGCACGTCCTCGGGCTTCTGCCACAGCCCGGCGAATATCTCGCGGTACGCCCGCGCCACCCGCGCCGGCGTCTCGCGCAGGCCCTCGCGGTCCGGGTCCTCGCCGACGGCGAGGAGCAGCTCGCGCACGGCGTGCTCGGCCCGCTTCTCGTCGAACTCGCCGATCGCGCCCAGCCCGTCCAGCGTCACCGGGTCGGTCATCTCTGCCTCGTTCCTGTGCGTATTACGCGTGTCACCTGCGGGCATACGAAACGGCCGCGCCCCCAGGCTAGAACCTGGGGGGCGCGGCCTGCATTCCAGCCCCGCCCGCCGCACAGCGGATGTGGGAGCCGTCACGCGGGGTGTGTCACTCCTCGGGACGGTCCTCCGGGGAGGCCGGCGGCTTCGTCAGGTCCGGGGTGGAACCGTTCGAGGGGCCGGTGCCGAGGGCGGCCGGGGAGCCGTTGGCGCCGTTGGTGAGGCTCAGCTCCTTGGGCGAGAGGACCGGCGGCCGCGTCGAGGGCGTACGCCGGGTCGAGCCGGTCCACGCGGGGCGGGCCGGGCGCTTGACGATGGTGGCGAAGATCTCGGCGATCTCCTCCTTGCCCAGCGTCTCCTTCTCCAGGAGCTGGAGGACCAGGTTGTCGAGGACGTCGCGGTTCTCGACCAGGATCTCCCAGGCCTCGTTGTGCGCCGTCTCGATGAGCTTCTTGACCTCCTCGTCGACGAGCGCCGCGACCTCCTCGGAGTAGTCCCGCTGGTGCGCCATGTCGCGGCCGAGGAAGGGCTCGGTGTTGTCGCCGCCGAACTTGATGGCGCCGAGCCGCTCGGTCATGCCGTACTGGGTGACCATCGCGCGGGCCGTACCGGTGGCCTTCTCGATGTCGTTGGCGGCGCCGGTGGTCGGGTCGTGGAAGACCAGTTCCTCGGCGGCCCGCCCGCCCAGCATGTAGGCGAGCTGGTCGAGCATCTCGTTGCGCGTGGTGGAGTACTTGTCCTCCTCCGGCAGCACCATCGTGTACCCGAGGGCGCGGCCGCGCGAGAGGATCGTGATCTTGTGCACCGGGTCGGAGTTGGGCGAGGCCGCCGCGACCAGGGCGTGTCCGCCCTCGTGGTACGCGGTGATCTTCTTCTCCTTGTCGGACATGATCCGGGTCCGCTTCTGCGGGCCCGCCACGACGCGGTCGATCGCCTCGTCCAGCATGTGGTTGTCGATCAGCTTCTGGTCGCTGCGGGCGGTCAGCAGGGCCGCCTCGTTCAGGACGTTGGCCAGGTCGGCACCGGTGAAGCCGGGGGTGCGGCGGGCGACGGCCGAGAGGTCGACGTCCGGGGCGACCGGCTTGCCCTTCACATGGACCTTGAGGATCTCCAGGCGGCCCTGCATGTCGGGCCGGTCCACGGCGATCTGCCGGTCGAAACGGCCCGGGCGCAGCAGCGCCGGGTCGAGGATGTCCGGGCGGTTGGTGGCGGCGATGAGGATCACGCCGCCCTGCACGTCGAAGCCGTCCATCTCGACCAGGAGCTGGTTGAGGGTCTGCTCGCGCTCGTCGTGACCGCCGCCCATGCCGGCGCCGCGGTGGCGGCCGACGGCGTCGATCTCGTCGACGAAGACGATCGCCGGGGCGTTCGCCTTGGCCTGCTCGAAGAGGTCGCGGACGCGGGAGGCGCCCACACCGACGAACATCTCGACGAAGTCGGAGCCGGAGATCGAGTAGAACGGCACGCCCGCCTCACCCGCGACGGCGCGGGCCAGCAGGGTCTTACCCGTACCGGGCGGGCCGTAGAGCAGCACGCCCTTGGGGATCTTGGCGCCGACGGCCTGGAACTTGGCCGGCTCCTGGAGGAACTCCTTGATCTCGTGGAGCTCCTCGACCGCCTCGTCCGACCCCGCCACGTCGGCGAAGGTCGTCTTCGGGGTGTCCTTGGTGATCAGCTTGGCCTTGGACTTCCCGAACTGCATGACGCGGGAGCCGCCGCCCTGCATCTGGTTCATCAGGAAGAGGAAGACCAGGACGATCAGGACGAAGGGCAGCAGCGAGAGCAGAATGCTGAGGAACGGGCTCTGCTTCGAGGGCGAGACCGTGTAGCCCTCGGGGATGCTCTTGTCCTCGTAACCCGCCTGGAGCTTCCGGGCGAGGTCGAAGCCCATGTCGCCGATGTAGCTGGCCTGGATCTTCGCACTGCCGTCGATCTTCTGGCCGTCCTTGAGATCGACCTTGATCATCTGGTCGTCACCGGTGGTGAGGCTGGCCGACTGTACTTGCTTGTCGTTGATCGCCTGGACGACCTGGCCGGTGTCGACCGTCTTGTGCCCGCCGGACGAACCGACGACCTGCATCAACACGACCACGGCGAGGACGGCCAGCACGATCCACATGACGGGCCCACGGAAGTATCGCTTCACGTCCATCCATACGGAGCGGTGCCGCCCCGTCCCTCCTGCCATCGCGAGATTGATAAAGGCTGTACTAGGGAGTGCTCTGCGGCTCGGTCACGTGCCCGCGCCCGACACTCCCGGGAGCGCGGTGATCCGCGGGTCCAGGAGCCGTGCGCCGTAGAACAGTTCTGACGATTGTTCTTCGGACGGTACCCCAGCATTGTCACCCGCGACCGCAGGGGACGGGCCGGAAACCGTCTTCCCCTCTCCAACGGCGCGCGGTGTGCGAGGGTTCCCCGCGCTCAGCCGCCGTAGACGTGCGGGGCGAGGGTGCCGACGAAGGGCAGGTTGCGGTACTTCTCGGCGAAGTCCAGGCCGTAGCCGACGACGAACTCGTTGGGGATGTCGAAGCCGACCCACTCGACGTCGATGGCGACCTTGGCCGCCTCGGGCTTGCGCAGCAGGGTGCAGACCTTCAGGGAGGCCGGGCCGCGCGAACCGAGGTTGGAGATCAGCCAGGACAGGGTCAGGCCGGAGTCGATGATGTCCTCGACGATCAGGACGTGCTTGCCCTGGATGTCGGTGTCCAGGTCCTTGAGGATGCGGACCACGCCGGAGGACTGGGTGCCCGCGCCGTACGAGGAGACCGCCATCCAGTCCATGGTGACGGGGGTGGAGAGCGTCCGGGCCAGGTCGGCCATGACCATGACGGCGCCCTTGAGGACACCGACGATGAGCAGGTCCTTGCCCGCGTACTCCTGGTCGATCTGCTCCGCCAGCTCCACCAGCTTGGCGTCGATCTCTTCCTTGGTCAGCAGCACCGACTGGAGGTCGGAGCCCATGTCTTTCGCGTCCACCCGCACATCACTTTCGTCGTCGGCCGCGGCCCCGGGGTCTTCACTCCCCGGGCCGACGGCCGTCGTCCGAGCCGGCGTCCGAACCCTGCGGTCGGCGTCAGCCTTGCCGGAGGACAAGTCTGCCACCCTGCCGCCGGGCCTCCACCTTGCCCGGCAGGTTGATGGCCCGCTGCCCCCGCCAGCCGGTGATGAGCCGGTCGACCTCCTCGACGTGCCGGGCGAACAGGGAGCCCCCCGGAGCACCGGCCGCGACCAGCGCCCGGCGCAGGATGCGGCGGCGTACGGCGGCGGGCAGCGCGTACAGCCGGCCGCAGTCCAGCTCGCCCGTCTCGTCGCGGACGGCGGCCTCCTCGCGGGCGGCCCAGGCGTCCAGCGCGTCCGCGTCGTCCCGGGAGAGCTGGGCGGTACGGGCCAGGGCCTCGACCACGCCCTTGCCGAGCGCCTTCTCCAGCGCGGGGAGCCCCTCGTGGCGCAGCCGGGAGCGGGTGTAGGCGGGGTCGGTGTTGTGCGGGTCGTCCCAGACGGGCAGGGACTGGGCGAGACAGGCCGTGCGGGCGGTCTGCCGGTCCAGCTGGAGGAAGGGCCTGCGGTAGCGGCCCGAGTCGCCGGAGACGGCGGCCATGCCGGAGAGCGAGCGGATGCCGGAACCACGGGCGAGCCCCAGCAGGACGGTCTCGGCCTGGTCGTCGCGGGTGTGGCCGAGCAGGACGGCGGCGGCGCCGAGCCGCTCGGCGGCCTCGTCGAGGGCGGCGTACCGGGCGTCCCTGGCGGCGGCCTCGGGACCGACCCGGCGGGCACCGCCGGCGTAGGGGGCCCCGTGCGCGGTCCGGTCGGAGGCGGCGGCCACGCGGACGGCGGCCGACTCGACCGGGTCGAGGCCGAGCGCGGTGAGCCGGGCCACGACGTCGGCGGCGCGGTCGTCGGAGCCGTACTGGAGGCCGTGGTCGACGGTGATGCCGCCGGCCCGGATGCCGAGGCGGGGGGCTTCGAAGGCGAGGGCGGAGGCGAGCGCCATCGAGTCGGCGCCGCCGGAGCAGGCGACCAGCACGAGCGGGCCCTCGGCGGGCGGGGCGGCGCCCGGGGCCTCACCGGGCGCGGGGACCTGGGCGGGGGCGCCGGAGGCGGCGCGGGCGCGGATCTGGCGGGCACGGCCGGCGCGGGTGGCGCGGCCGACCCGTTCGAGCAGCTCGGCACGGGGCGGGCGGACCGGCTGCCCGGTCAGGGGGTGGGGGTGTTCGGCGAGGAGGTCGTTCAGGACGCGGCGGACCGCGAGGCGTATCGCCGCGACCGCTGGATGGGGACCCATGTCCGGTTCCCTTCATGAAGTTTTCGGGGGCGGGGGCTCAGCTGCCGTCACTCAGCGTGCGTAGATGGTGACAGAAGCCGGGCATTCCCTGAGCATCGCACGCCCGTGAGCCACCTCACGGTCCCTCGGACGGGTGATTACGGGGGCGTACGCCTGCCACGCCCCCGCGCCGGGTCATGCTTCGGGGCCGCGGTGGACCCGGGCGATCCACTCGGCGGGGTGGGTGATCTCGGCGGCCGTGGGGAGGGTGTTGGGCGAGGTCCAGACCCGGTTGAAGCCCTCCATGCCGACCTCGTCGACCACCGCGCGGACGAACCGCTCGCCGTCGCGGTACTGGCGGAGCTTGGCGTCCAGGCCCAGCAGCCTGCGCAGGATCTGGTCCAGGCGGTTGGCGCCGGCGGCGCGGCGGCGCTGGAACTTCTCGCGGATCTCCACGACCGAGGGCACGATCCGCGGGCCGACGCCGTCCATCACGTAGTCGGCGTGGCCCTCCAGCAGGGACATGACGGCCGTGACCCGGGCCAGGATCTCGCGCTGGGCAGGGGTCTGGACGAGGTCGACCAGGCTGCGGCCTTCGGTCTCCTGCTCCGGGGCGTGCGCGCCGGGGCGCGCGCCGGGTTCGGTCTCCGGGCCGGTGGCGGTGCCGGTGCCGGTGGCACTGGGCTCCGCGGTCTCCCCGCGGCGGCCGCCCGTGAACGTCTGGACGGCGTCCGAGAGGCGTTCCAGGAGCGTGCCGGCGTCGACGTCGGTCTCCGCCAGGAACGCCTGGATCTCGGCCTCCAGGTGGTCCCGGAGCCAGGGGACGGCGGTGAACTGGGTCCGGTGCGTCTCCTCGTGGAGGCAGACCCAGAGCCGGAAGTCATGCGGGTCCACGCCCAGCTCCCGCTCGACGTGGACGATGTTGGGCGCCACCAGGAGCAGGCGGCCGCCGCCGTCCGGGGCGCCGGGGAGGTCGCGGGTGGCCGGGGCGAACGTCTCGTACTGGCCCAGCACCCGTGAGGACAGGAACGACAGCAGCACGCCCAGCTCCACACCGGTGACCTTGCCGCCGACCGCGCCCGCGATCATGCCGCCCGGGCCGTTGCCCCGGCGGGCGCGCATCTTCGTCATCAGCGGCTTCAGCAGCGAGCGGAAGCCGGCCACGTTGGCCTCGATCCAGCCCGGGCGGTCCACCACCAGCACCGGGGTGTCGTGTCCCGCCGCCGTGGCCATGCCCGTGAACGCGCGCACGTGCTCCTCGGCCGCCACCGCGTGGGCGCGCAGTTCCGCGACGACCTCGCGGGCCTCCTCGCGGGTGATCTCCGGGCCCGGGCGGGCCAGCCTGCTTGCCGTCGTGACGGCCAGCTTCCAGTCGACCATCTCCACACCACCGATGCTCGTCATGGGTCAACCGTACGTGCTCAGGGGGCCTGGCGGCCCCCGGTGGAACAGGGTCCTGGGGTGGCTGGGCTCCGTCGCGTCGGCCCGCCGCCCGCGGCCGTGCCGGTCACCGACGGCCTCGCGGGCCCCGGGCCTGGGATTGGCCGGGCTCTGGTTCGACGTGCCGGGTCTCGACCCTGCGGGTCACTGGTGGCCTCCCGCGCCGGCCGGGCTGTGGGTTGCTGGGCTCCGTCTCGACCGTGCCGGTCACTGACTGGCCTCAAACGCCGGCCGGGCTGTCAGGTTCGCGGTTCCTCCGGCACGGGGGTGGGGCGGGGCCGCGCCGGGGTACCTCCTCACAAACTGCAGGGTGCGGGGTCAGTCGCTTCAAGACGGCCGTGTGTGCAGTTTGCTGCGGGGGCACCCCGCCACGACCCCACCCCACGGTCTCGTACGCGGCAGACCGCCGGAGGGGGGACGAGGCCGTCTCCGATTGCTCGCTCCGCCACAGTGACCACTGTCGTCGCTTCAGCTCGTCACACAGATCAATGAAGGACGGCCTTGTCTTTTCCTCTCCCACCGGCGGGACGACGCCGACGAGACGGAAGGGCGGGGACGTGCCGGGGTGCCCCCGCAGCAAACTGCCGTGCTCGGCCGTCTTGAAGCGACTGACCCCGCACCATGCAGTTTGTGAGGAGGTACCCCGGTGCGGCCCCGCCCGACCCACACGGCGAACGAACCGCGACCCTCATAGCCCGGCCGGCGTTTGAGGCCGTCTGTGACCGAGACGGTCACGATCGGCAGGTCGGAGCGAAGCTCAGCCAGATCCCGGCCCAGCCGGCGTCGAGGCCAGGGCCGAAGCCCGCCCGGCGATTGCGGGCGGTCAGGGCAGGCCAGTGGGGGGCACCCGGAAGCGGTGGAATGGCCCCGAGCCGGGAGGCGGGTCAGCAGCCGCAGCGGGCCAGGGTGGAGGCGAGGTGGTCGAGGGTCGACTGGGCGGTGGTGGGGTCGGTGGTGGCGGAGGCCAGGAAGGAGAAGGCAAGGAGGCGGCCGTCGCTGGAGACGACGGTGCCGGCGAGGGTGTTGACGCCGGTGAGGGTGCCGGTCTTGGCGCGGACGACGCCGGTGCCCGCGGCGGCGTCGGGGCTGGTGTAGCGCCCCGCGAGGGTGCCGCTGAAGCCGGCGACGGGCAGGCCCGTGAGGACCGGGCGGAGTTCGGGGTGGTCGGTGTGGGCGGCGCGGGCGAGGAGGGAGGTGAGGAGGCGGGCGGTGACGCGGTCGGCACGGTCGAGGCCGCTGCCGTCGGCGAAGCGGGCGCCGTCGAGGGGCAGGCCGAGGCGGCCGAGGGCGCGGCGGGTCTCGCGTTCGGCGCCGGCGAAGTCGGCCTTGGCGCCCGCGGCGAGGGCGGTCTGCCGGGCCAGGGCCTCGGCGATGTCGTTGTCGGAGTGGGTCAGCATCCGCTCGACCAGGGCGGAGAGGGGGGCCGAGCGGACGTCGGCCAGTTCCTCGGCCTGGTCGGTGGCGGTGGCCGCGCGGACGGCGCCCTCGACCTTCACACCCCGGTCGGCGAGGAAGCGGGCGAAGGCCTCGGCGGCGTCCTGGGCGGGCCGGGTGGAGCGCGGGGCGGGCCCGGAGGTGGAGGAGTCGAGGCGGCCCTCGTCGGCCATCAGGGCGGTGACGGGGGCGAGGTTCTCGTTGGGGCCGATGGGGTGCTGGGTGGAGCCGCTGTACGCGGAGGTGTCGTAGGCGAGCCGGATGGTGCGCGCCCCGCGCTGCTTCAGGGTGTCGGCGGTGTGCCGGGCGAGGGTGCGCAGGGAGGCGTTGCCCTGGGCGTCGGCGCGGGCGGTGAGGGTCGGGTCGCCGCCGCCGACCAGGACGATCTGCTCGGGCGGGGCCCCGTCCTCGTAACCGGGGGCGGGTTCGGCGACGACGGTGGTGCGTATGCGGTGGTCGGGGCCGAGGACGCTGAGGGCGGCGGTGCCGGTGGCGATCTTGACGGTGGAGGCGGGGACCCTGGCGGTCTTCGCCCCGCGCCCGTAGACCTCCTTGCCGGTGGCGGCGTCGACGACGGAGGCGGTGGCGCCGGGGCCGAGTCCCTTGGCCTTGAGCAGCGGCTCCAGGGCGAACTTGAGGGCGGCGGCGGTGGGCGCCGGGGCCTGCCCGGCCGCGGCCTCGCGGGCGCCCTTCCCGGTGCGCGGCTCCAGGGCGCCCGCCTCCAGCGGGGTGAGGACCGCGGCGGCCTCGGAGGCGACCGGGGCGGAGCCCGCCGGGAGCGGACTGCCCGCCTCCGTACGGTGATCCCCGTCACCCGCGCCCGGGGCGAGCGCGGCGCGGCTGCTCTCGGCCGTACGCTGACCGCCGGAGTCCCAGGGACCGGCGGCGGCCGCTGCCGCGCTCGCCAGGGTCAGGCCGGACACGGCGGCTGCCGCCGTGAACTGCCAGGTCTTGAGCCGCCACCCACCGCGCCCGGACACCCCGCACCAGCCCCTTTCGCGATCACACACCTGCGTGAGGGACACTTAACCACTGCGTCTTGCCGCGAGCATGGCAGCCCGTCTGCCCGGGGGAGGACCGCAGATCACTCGTTGTATGAGCATGGAGGAGCCACCGGTGGAGTTCGACGTCACGATCGAGATTCCGAAGGGTTCGCGGAACAAGTACGAGGTCGACCACGAGACCGGCCGGATCCGCCTGGACCGTCGCCTCTTCACCTCGACCAGCTACCCGGCCGACTACGGCTTCGTCGAGGACACCCTCGGCGAGGACGGCGACCCGCTGGACGCGCTGGTCCTGCTGGACGACCCGACCTTCCCCGGCTGCCTCATCTCCTGCCGCGTCATCGGCATGTTCCGCATGACCGACGAGGCCGGCGGCGACGACAAGCTGCTCTGCGTCCCCGCAGGCGACCCCCGGGTGGACCACCTCAAGGACATCCAGGACGTCTCGGAGTTCGACCGCCTGGAGATCCAGCACTTCTTCGAGGTCTACAAGGACCTGGAGCCCGGCAAGTCCGTCGAGGGCGCCGACTGGGTCGGCCGCGCCGAGGCCGAGGCCGAGATCGAGCGCTCGTACCAGCGGGCCAAGGAAGCCGGTCACTGAGACCGCCTGCGGGCCGCGTACGTGGCCCGTCGAGCGACGGGCGGCGCGCTCCTTCCCGGGAGGGCGCCGCCCGTCGCCGTGTGCGGCGGGCCTGCGCGGTCGCGGGTTTCGCGGCGGCGGGCCAAGGTAGGAGGGCCGTGGGTGCGCGCCGCCTCACGGTGCGCATACTGGGCATCACGGACAGACCGCGGGCAGGCGCGGCAGGCCGTCCGGGCAGGACGCGAGGAGCGAGGCGGAGCAGGTGACGGAGGACGCGGACGACCGCAAGCCGCAGTCGGACGAGGCACGCAGCGCCTTCACCCCTCCCCAGGGGGTTCCGCAGTCGCAGTCCCCCGAGAACGAGTCGCAGATCACCTCCGAGTTCGCCCTCCCCGAGGGGCTGGCGGCGCCGCCGGCCGGTGAGGACGCCGAGCGTTCGGCGTTCACCCCGCCCGCCACCTACGACGCGCGCAGCGCGCCCCCCGCCTTCACGCCCGCGCAGGGCATACCGATGGTGCGGCTGGCCAAGAACAGTCCCTGGCAGGACCGGATGCGGGCGATGATCCGGCTGCCCGTCGCCGAGCGCCCGGCGCCCGACCTCACCCAGAAGACCGACGACGCCGGCCCGGCCGTCCCGCGCGTACTCGACCTGACGCTCCGTATCGGCGAGCTGCTGCTGGCCGGGGGCGAGGGAGCCGAGGACGTCGAGGCGGCGATGTTCGCGGTCAGCCGGAGCTACGGCCTGGACCGCTGCGAGCCGAACGTCACCTTCACCCTGCTCTCCATCTCGTACCAGCCCTCGCTGGTCGACGACCCGCTGACGGCCTCCCGGACGGTGCGCCGGCGCGGGACGGACTACACGCGGCTGGCGGCGGTCTTCGGGCTGGTGGACGACATCAGCTCGGACGACACCGAGGTGTCGCTGGAGGAGGCGTACCGGCGGCTGGCGGAGATCCGCAGGAACCGGCACCCCTTCGACACCTGGGCGCTGACGCTGGCCGCCGGGCTGCTGGCCGGTGGCGCCTCGATGCTGGTCGGCGGCGGCCTCGTGGTCTTCGTGGCGGCGGCGCTCGGCGCCATCGCCGGTGACCGGATGGCGTGGATCTTCGCCGGGCGCGGGCTGCCGGAGTTCTACCAGTTCGCGGTGGCCGCCATGCCGCCCGCCGCGATAGGGATCGCCCTCCAGCTCGCCCACGTGGAGGTACGCGCCTCCGCCGTCATCACCGGTGGCCTCTTCGCGCTGCTCCCCGGACGGGCGCTGGTCGCGGGCGTGCAGGACGGCCTGACCGGCTACTACATCACCGCCGCCGCCCGCCTCCTGGAGGTCATGTACCTCTTCATCGGCATCGTGGTCGGCGTCCTGGTGATGCTGTACGTGGGCGTGCAGCTCGGCGCGGAGCTCCAGCCCCGGGAGGCGCTGCTGTCGGTGGAGCGGCCGCCCATCCAGATCATCGCGGCGATGGCGCTGACCCTGGCCTTCGCCGTCCTGCTCCAGCAGGAGCGCTCGACGGTGCTGCTGGTGACGCTCAACGGCGGCGTCGCCTGGTCGGTCTACGGCGCGATGCACTTCGCCGGGAACATCTCCCCGGTCGCCTCGACCGCGGTCGCCGCCGGCCTCGTCGGCCTCTTCGGCCAGCTGCTCTCGCGCATCCAGTTCGCCTCGGCGCTGCCGTACGTGACGGCGGCGATCGGCCCGCTGCTGCCCGGTTCGGCGACGTACTACGGGCTGCTCGGCATCGTCCAGGGCGACGTCAACACCGGCCTCGCCTCACTGAGCACCGCCATCGCGCTGGCCCTGGCCATCGCCATCGGGGTGAACCTCGGTGGCGAGACCGCCCGGCTCTTCCTGCGGGTGCCCGGCGGCCCCGAGGCGGCCACCCGCCGCGCGGCCAAGCGGACCCGCGGTTTCTGATCCCGGACAGGGACGAGGCCGGAATCCGGTACGCCCGGAGTCCGGTGTGCGAAAGGGGGCGCCCCCCGGGCCTGGGGGGCGCCCCCTTTCGCTTGCGGTCGGGCCGGTCAGCGCTTGGCGTGACGGCCGCGCTGGGGCGGGGCGGGGGGCGGGGTCGGGCCCGCGCCCGGACCGGCCGCGGCGGCGCGCCTGCTCTCGCCGCGCGCCTTGACGAACTCGATGATGATCGGCACGACCGAGACGAGCACGATCAGGATCAGCATCGCCTCGATGTTCTCGCGGACGAACGCGATCCGGCCGAGCCAGGCGCCGAGCAGCGTCACCCCGGCGCCCCAGAGGATGCCGCCGATGATGTTGAAGGTGATGAAGGAGCGGTACCGCATGGAGCTGACGCCCGCGATGATCGGCGTGAAGGTGCGCACGATCGGCACGAAGCGGGCCAGGACCAGCGACTTCGGGCCGTGCTTCTCGAAGAACTCGCTGGCCTTGGTGACGTTCTCCTGCTTGAACAGGCGTGAGTCGGGCCGCTTGAAGAGCGCGGGCCCGACCTTCTTGCCGAAGAGGTAGCCGGCCTGGTCGCCGACGATCGCGGCGACGCAGATCAGCACGATGGCGAGCCAGAGCGGGAACTTCAGCTGGCTGGTGGTGATCAGCAGCCCGGTGGTGAAGAGCAGCGAGTCACCGGGCAGGAAGAAGCCGATGAGCAGGCCCGACTCGGCGAAGACGATGAGCAGCAGGCCGTAGATGCCGAACTGGTTGAGCAGGTAGTCCGGGTCCAGCCAGCTCGGGCCGAGCGCAAGCGTATTCACTGTTCCGGACTCCTGGGGTGGGCGGGGCGGGACGGTACAGCCGACCAAACTACCAACGCCCCGCCCCTCGCCCGTGCCGCGCCCTTACCGTTGCTTTACTCCGTACGGCGGGCGTTGGCGTGGATCGCGTCGTGCAGGTACTGGGCGAGCCCGGGGCGGATCGCCTCGTACGTGGCGGTGAAGCGTGGGTCTGCCACGTACATGTCGGCCAGGCAGGTGTGCATCCGGGCGTCGCACGGGTAGTGGGCGCTGTCGATGAACCGGCGGTGCTCCTCGGCGGCGTCCATCGCCTCCGGGGCGTCGGCGGGCACCCCGCGCGCCAACAGCTCCGCGACGCGGGCGTGCAGGGCGTCGAACTCGTCCTTGAGCCGCTGCCAGTCGGCCTTGGTGTACGAGGCCGTCCGGCGCTGCGACGCGCGGTAGGCGTCGGTGTGGCCCCAGCGCTGCTGGGCCTCGTCGGCGTACTGGTCGGGGTCGTACCCCTCGAAGACCTCGAACTTCTCCTCGGGAGTGAGGTTGATGCCCATCTGTGCTGCCTCCATGGCGGCGGCGACGGCGTCAGCCATCCGCCGCAGGGTCTCGATGCGGTCGGTGAGCAGGGCGTGCTGGCGCCGCAGGTGGGCGCGGGGGTCGGCGTCGGGGTCGTCGAGCAGCGCGGCGATCTCGTCCAGGGCGAAGCCGAGCGCCCGGTGGAAGAGGATGCGCTGGAGCCTGTCGAGGTCCCCGTCGCCGTAGCGGCGGTGGCCCGCGGCACTCCGGCCCGAGGGCGAGAGCAGGCCGATGGCGTCGTAGTGGTGCAGGGTGCGCACGGTCACCCCCGCGACGGCGGCCACCTGCCCGACGGTGTAGTCCATGGGGTCTCCTCTCGTTTCGGTCGGTTCGTGGTGCGTGCGGGGGGCGGGTGGGCGGTGGGTGCTGGGTGGGCGCCGGTGCTGGGTGCTGGGTGGGCGCCGGTGCTGGGTGGGAGCTGCTGGGTGGCGTCCGGACGACTGGCCGTGTGCAGCCACCGGGGTCCGTGCGGACACCGGGGTCCGTGCGGACACCGGGTCCCGTGCGGACACCGGGCCCTGTGCGAGCCGAGCCCTGTGCGGACACCGAGTGGCGGCCGCTGCTGAAAGCGTGCCTCCTCACGTCGCGTGAGGTGCAAGGCGGCGGGCAGGCGGAGCGGCACGGGCCGGGGGCGCTCGGCGCGACCAGGCGAACAGGGAGGCGCTATGCCGGGTTTACCCGCTTATCGTGGTCCGGTACGCGTCGCGGGGCTTCCTTTGGGGGCCCCTCCCCCTCCCCGCCCCTCCCTCCCTCCGCCCGACCTACACCCAGCCCAGCCCAGCCCCCACACCACCCCACCGCAAAAGGAGCCCTCATGCCCGGCACCGTCAACGTGGCCGTCATCTACTACTCCTCCACCGGCACCATCGCCCGCATCGCCGACGCCATGGCGACCGCCGCCACCGAGGCGGGCGCCCATGTGCGGCTGCGGAAGGTGCGGGAGCTGGCGCCGCAGGCCGCGATCGACTCCAACCCGGCGTGGGCGGCCAACGCCGACGCGACCAAGGACCTGCCCGAGGCAGAGCCGGACGACATGGTCTGGGCCGACGCGGTGATCTTCGGCTCGCCGACCCGGTACGGCAACGTCTCCGCCCAGCTCAAGCAGTTCATCGACACCCTCGGCGGCCTCTGGGCCGAGGGCCGGCTCGCCGACAAGGTCTACAGCGGCTTCACCGCCAGCAGCACCGCCCACGGCGGCCAGGAGTCGACCCTGCTGGCGCTCTACAACACCGTCCACCACTTCGGCGGCATCCTCGTCACCCCCGGCTACACCGACCCCTCGAAGTTCGTCGACGGCAACCCGTACGGCACCTCGCACGTCTCCGGCCAGGGTGACCTGCCGGTCGGCGACCAGACCCTCCAGGCCACCAAGGTGCAGGCCGAGCGGGTCGTCCGGGTGACCCGGGCGCTCAAGGAGGGCGGGCTCACCGGTGGCGCGTGAGACCCCGCCGGCCGTCGCCTGCCGCCCCGCCGCCGCTCACTCGGGGCGCGCGGCGGGCGGCGCCCCCTCCCGGTACGGATTGCCCTCGGTCGCGTACGGGTTGGGCTCGCCCTCGGCGAGGATGCCGCGGAACGGCTCGCCCTCTCCGGCGAAGGTGTACGCCCCTGCCTCGATGCGCGCGATCAGGCCGCGGGTCCATTCGGCACCGGTGTCGGCGGAGTGCACCCAGAGGTTCATGATCTCGCCGATGTGGCCGATCGACTCGGCTCCGGCCTCGGGCGTCCAGTACTCCGTCACCGAGCGGCGCCACTCCTCGATGGAGCGCAGCCGCTCCCGGAGCAGCGTGACCGCCTCGGCGCGCTCCAGGTCGACGAGGAAGCCGAGGGCGGCGTAGAGCAGGTCGGGCTTCTGGTCGTAGCCGGTGAGTGCGGCGCGCAGCAGGCGGAAGAATTCCGCCTCGCCCTCCTCGGTCATGGAGTACTCGGTGCGCGGCGGGCCGCCCGCCGTGGACGGCGCCGTCTCGTGGGCGACCAGAAGTCCTTGCCGCGCCAGTTGTCTGAGCGCGTGGTAGATCGAGCCGGGCTTGGCGCTGGACCACTCGTGGGCGCCCCAGAACTCCAGGTCGTTGCGGACCTGGTAGCCGTGGGCCCGCCCGTGCTGGCGCACCGCGCCCAGCACCAGCATCCGGATCGCCGACATGCGCCGCACCACCTCCCGCGGAGCCCGGACCGGGCCCGACCTGGTCAATTTTGACTAGGGTACGGGAGCCCGGGCCGGGAGGGCAGACCGGTGCCCCCACGTCAACCACCCCGCCGGCTACCCCCACTCCTCGCCCCGCTCCTTCGCCACCAGCTCGAAGGCGACGGCCCCGTCCAGGCTCTCCCGGATGATGTCGGCGTGGCCCGCGTGCCGGGCCATCTCGGTGATCAGCCGGAGCAGCAGCCAGCGCAGCGAGACCCGCTGGCCGGGCGGGAACCAGGGTGCGTCGGGGAGTGGGAAGGTGGCGTCCAGCGTCTCGGCCGCGCGGATGAACTCCTCGGTGCGGCGGGCCACCGCCTCCCAGGCGGCCAGTTCGGAGGCGACCGTCTCCTCACCGACCAGCTCGTAGCCGTGCTCCTCGTCGGCGTACGTCTCGCCCTCGGCCGGCTCCGGGGCGCTCCCCGTGGCCCGCTCCAGCCAGCTCTGCTCGGTGAGCCGGACGTGCTTCAGCAGGCCGGAGAGGGAGAGTTGGCTGGCGCTCGGCCGGGTCGCCGCCGCCTCCTCGCTCAGGCCGAGCAGGGCGCGCCGGATGCCGCCCCGTTCGGCGTCGAGGAAGGCGAGGAGCGTGCCGCGCTCGTCGCCCCGCGCCTCGGGGTCCACGTGAACCACCATGTGCAGCCGCCCTTCACCGTGTCCGGCCCCGACTCGTGCGGGGCTCTTGCGGACACCAGCCATCCTGGCGGGCCACGCGGTCAGGAACGGTCCGGAACGGGGTACAGGACGCGCGTAAACCCTCCGTCGGGGGGACCGGAACGGGATCAGGGCGGGGCGGGAGAGGGGGAGGAGAGGGGGCGGGGCGGGTCAGGACCGGAGGGTCAGAAGGGGAAGGTGCTCCGGCCGTGCTGGACGGAGATCCACTTCTGGGTGGTGAACGCCTCCACGGTGGCCTCGCCGTTGAGACGGCCGGAGCCGCTGGCCTTCTCGCCGCCGAAGGCGACCTGGGGGTCGTCCTGCACGGTGGAGTCGTTGACGTGGATCATGCCGGTCTCGACGCGGTGGGCGAAGTTGACCCCGCGTTCGGCGTCGGCGGTATGGACGGCGCCGCTCAGCCCGTAGGGCGTGTCGTTGGCGATGCGGACCGCCTCGTCGTCCCCGTCGAAGGGGACCAGGACGACGACGGGGCCGAAGATCTCCTGGTGGAGCAGGGCCGAGTCGGCGGGCACCCCGGTCAGTACGGTCGGCTCGACCAGGTTGCCGAGGGTGCGGCCGCGGACCAGGGCGGTGGCGCCCTCGGCGAGCGCCCGCTCGACCATGGCGCTCAGCGCGTCGGCCTGGAAGTCGCTGATCACCGGGCCGAGGTCGGTCTCCTCCTCGCGCGGGTCGCCGGTGCGCAGGGCGCGGACCCGGGCGGTGAACTTCTCGGTGAACTCGGCCTCGACGGCCCGGTCGACCAGGATGCGGTTGGCGGCCGTGCAGACCTGCCCCTGGTAGACGAAGCGGCTGAAGACGGCGGCGTCCACCGCGTAGTCCACGTCGGCGTCGGCGAGGACGACCAGCGCGCTGTTGCCGCTCAGCTCCAGCACGGTCCGCTTCAGGTGGCTCGCGGCGACCGCGCCGACGTGCCGGCCGACCCGGTCGGAGCCGGAGAAGGAGATGACCCGGGGCACGGGGTGGGCGATGAGGGCGTCGCCGATCTCGGCGATGTCGGTGACGACGACGTTGAGCAGCCCGGCCGGCAGCCCGGCCTCCTCGAAGATGCGGGCGATGAGCCCGCCGCCGGTCACCGGGGTGTTCTGGTTGGGCTTGACGACCACCGCGTTGCCCAGCGCCAGCGCGGGGGCGACGGTCTTCAGCGCGACGAGGAACGGGAAGTTGAACGGGCTGATGACCCCGACCACGCCGACGGGCAGCCGGTAGACGCGGTTCTCCCGGCTGCGCTGCGAGGCGGGCACGATGAGGCCTTCGGGGCGCACCGTCAGCCGGATCGCCTCCCGCAGGAACTCAGCTGCCGCCTCGACCTCGTGGCGGGCCTTGGAGCGGGTCGCGCCCTGCTCCTCGCACATCGCCTCGACGATCTGGGCGGTGTGCTCCTCGGTGATCTGCAGCGCCTTCTCCAGCACCGTCCGCCGGGCGTGCGGCCCGGCGGCGGCCCACGGCTTCTGGGCGCGCTCGGCGGCCCGGTAGGCCTCGTCCACCTCGGAGACGGTGGCCACGGTGATCGCCGCCAGCTTCTCGCCGTTGAACGGGTTGAAGTCGATGATGTCCCAGGAGCCGGTACCGGTCCGCCACCGCCCGTCGATGTACTGGTGGGCGAGCCGCCCGAAGTCGGCGAAGCCGGGGCCGGATGCGGCGGCCCCTGCGAGGACGGTGGAGTCGGACATGTGATCCCTAACCGCTGACGCGAAGTTCACCGGACCCGTGCCGCAGCGCGGGGGCCGGTCGTGCCCTGTGCCGGTGTGCGCGGCCGGACGCCGCCCGGCCCGCACGCGGCTCATCGTACGGCCGTGTCACGTGAGTTGGACCAGACCGCGCAGCAGATCGCGGGTGCGGGCGGGGTCCGGGCTGTCCCGCTGGAGCCGCTCCATGGCCTTCTCGTACTGGGCGACCTCCTCGCGCTTGTCGAGGTAGAGGGCGCTGGTGAGCTGCTCCAGGTAGACGACGTCGGAGAGGTCCGACTCGGGGAAGCTCAGCAGGGCGAAGGCGCCGGACTCGCCGGCGTGGCCGCCGAAGCTGAACGGCATGACCTGGAGGGTGACGTTGGGCCGCTCGCTGAGCTCTATCAGGTGCTCCAGCTGCTCGCGCATGACCGTCCGGTCGCCGTACGGGCGGCGCAGGGCGGCCTCGTCGAGGACGACGTGGAAGCCGGGGGCGCGCTCGGAGACGAGGAGCTTCTGCCTCTCCAGGCGGAGCGCGACCCGCCGGTCGATCTCGGCGGCGCTCGCCCCGGGCATGCCCCGCTCGACCACCGCGTGCGCGTACGCCTCGGTCTGGAGCAGGCCGTGCACGAACTGCACCTCGTAGACGCGGATGAGGGAGGCCGCGCCCTCGAGGCCCACGTAGGTCTGGAACCAGCCGGGCAGGACGTCGGAGTAACTGTGCCACCAGCCCGCGACGTTGGCCTCCCGGGCCAGGTCGAGCAGGGCGGCGCGCTCGGCGCCGTCGGCGACCCCGTACAGGGTCAGCAGGTCCTCGACGTCCCTCGCCTTGAAGCTCACCCGTCCCAACTCCATGCGGCTGATCTTCGATTCGGAGGCGCGGATCGAGTAGCCGGCCGCCTCTCGCGTGATGCCGCGTCCCTCTCGTAGCCGCCTCAGCTGCGACCCGAGCAGGATGCGCCGCACCACCGAGCCTCCGGACTCGCCTGCGGTCACCTCTCAGCCCTCCCCATCGTTCAGGGTTCCGCAGTCTGCCACTAAAACCTCCGGGGTGTACGCGTTCGGTTACGGAAACAGACAAGCGCAAGGAGGCTCCACCTCAGGGGCGCGAAACAGTCACGGGAAGAAATCGTGGGCAACGCACACAGGAACCCCGAATTCCGGCGCGTGCACGTGCATCTGCCCTTGCATCTGCTCCCCGCATTCGCAACGATGGCTCGCGCACCACCGCCATATCGCTACACACCGCGAAACCGGGGAGTGCCTCGCATGGGGACGAATGGATCGACCATGCTCGCGCCGTTAAGGCAGGGGCTTCCCCCACTCGACCCCGCGCACGTCCGGTACGCCGCCTCCTGCGCGCTCCCGCCCCGCTATGAAGCGGTGCGCAGCGCCCGGGCGTTCACCCGGCGGACCCTCGCGGAGTGGGAGAACGACAAGCGGTTCGACGACATCGCCCTGGTCGTCTCGGAACTCGTCACCAACGCGCTGCGGCACGCGCTGCCCGCCGACACCCCGCGCCCCGACGACCCGCCGGTACGGCTCCATCTGACGGCCTGCGAGCGCCGCCTGGTGTGCGCCGTGCGCGACCCCAGCACGGGGACGCCGGCGGCGCGCCCGCCGGGGGACTGCGACGCGGAGTCGGGGCGGGGCCTGTTCCTCGTCGACTCCTTCAGCGACGCCTGGGGCTGGCACCCGCTGGCGGGGCAGCTCGACGGGAAGGTCGTCTGGGCGCTCTTCGAGATGTGAGCGGGCCAGGGCCAGGGCGGCGTACGCCCAGGCCCTGGTCCGTACTCCCGTACCGCTCTCAGGCCCCGGCGATCAGGTGGTCGAACTCCCCGTCCTTGATGCCGAGCAGCATCGCCTCGATCTCGGCGCGCGTGTAGACCAGCGCCGGGCCTTCGGGATACCGGGAGTTGCGGACGGCCACGCCGCCGCCGGGCAGCTTCGCGAACTCGACGCACGAGCCCTGCGAATTGCTGTGTCTGCTCTTCTGCCAGGCCACGTCGTGGAGTTCGCTGGCCGCCATGCCGTTGTACACGTGGTGCACTGGATCGCTCCCCCGTGGCGCCTCGGCTCGGCCCGGGCCGGTGGTGAGGCGGGTCGTGAACTGGTCGGGTACGCCGTCGCGGACGCGGTGGTGAAGCGGTCGGGTGGGCGGTTCGCGACGTCTCCTCATGAGTCTGGACTCGTTCGGATCATAGCGGTGTTCACCTGCGGATGCATGGGCAGATGCACGTGCACGAGGGGTGTTGCCGCGGTTACGGAACCGTCCCGCCTCCGCCACGAACGCCCAGGTACCGGGCGTCGCGGCTTGACGCCACGCGGCGCGCCGGTGGACCCTCCCCGGTGTCCGGCACCCGGCGGGAGCGCGTCCTGACCGGTTGTCACCACGCTTCGTTCCAGGGGGAAATGTCATGCGCAAGTTGGTCCGGCTCTCCGTCGCCGCCTCGGCGGCCGCCCTGCTCCTGCTCACCGGCTGCGGCGGCGACTCGGACAGCTCCGGCGGCGGCACCGGCAAGCACAAGGGCGGCAGCCACGGCCAGGACTCCGACGGCGACGGCGGTACGGGCGGCTCCGGCTCCGGCGGCGCCTCCTCCGCGCCCGGCTCGGCCGACGGCGCCTGGCACGCCACGGTCGAGGGCACGTCGCTCTTCCTCACCATCACCGGCAACCAGGCCGCCACCATCGGCAAGGGCAGCTGCGCGGGCACCTACCAGGCGCAGACGCTCAGCCTGAAGTGCGCGGACGGCAGCACCGACCGCACCAGCGGCAAGGCGGAGCTGAGCGGCGACGGCGACTCCCTGACCGTCTCCTGGGAGGCGTCGGGCGAGGAGACCTTCCGCCGCGTCGACCCCGGCACCCTCCCCCAGGAGCTGCCCACAGACCTCCCCACCGAGCTGCCCTCGGACCTGCCCACGGGCGACGTGACGACCCAGTAGGCGCGCACGGTCACTCCCCGGCGGCGCGTTCGGCGCGGGACTCGGCGAACGACGGGGACTCCTCCGCCGCCTCCGAGACCTGCTCCAGCGCCGCCAGCAGCATTCCCGCGCCCCGGCGCACCACCCGGTCCGGCACGCCCTCGCCGTCCCAGGCCGCGAGCGCCGCGCGCACCTCGTCCCACTGCGGCACCCTGCGGTCCCTGAGGTCCCGGGCGCCCCGCTCGGTGGTGGTCCGCAGGGCGTGGGCGAGGCGCTGGGCGGCCGGTACGGGGACGGCGCCGCGCTCGGGCAGGTGGGCCTCCATCAGCATGGCGGCCCGGGAGAACGCCCCGATCGCCTCCTCTGCGTCGTCGGCCGAGGTGCGGGAGAGGCCCCGGCTGCGCACCGGCTCGTGCGCGGCCCGGGCCAGCGCCTCCTGCCACGCGGTGTGCGCCGCCCGGGCCTCCAGCAGCGCCGTGCGCACCCGGGTGTCGTCGGGCCCGGCCGGGGTGGCGTACCGCTCGACCACCTCGGCGGCGTACCGCCCGGCGGCGGTCAGCCAGTCGGCGAGGCGGGTGCGGAGCCGCGGCGTCTCCCAGGCCGGGAAGAGGGCATACGAGGCCATCGCGAGGAGGCCGCCGATCAGGGTCAGCACGACGCGTTCGGGCACGGTCTGGGTCCACTCCTCGCCGCCCATGCCGAGCAGGAAGACCACGTAGCCGGAGACGAAGAACTGGCTCACCGCGTAGCCGGTGCGCATCAGCAGGTACATCAGGGCGGCGCAGACCACCGCGAGCAGCGCCGAGACGCGCACGCTCGGTTCGGTGAGCTGGAGGATGCCGGTGGCGGCGATGACCCCGAGCAGGGTGCCGCCGAAGCGGGCGACGGCCCGGGAGTACGTACGGGAGAAGTCGGGCCGCATCACCATGACGGCGGCCAGGGGCGCCCAGTAGCCGTGGCCGAAGGGCAGCAGGGTGCCGATGAGGTAGCCGAGCAGGGCGACGGCGGTGACCCGGATGGCGTGCCGCAGGATGGCCGAGTCCGGGCGCAGTTCGGCGCGCATGCTGCGGGCCACCACGGGGACCAGGCTGATCAGGCCGGGCCGGTGGAGGACGGCCGGGGCGGCCGGTTCGGCCGGTTCGACGGGGAGGGGCGGCTCGTCCGGGGGCGGCGGGGCGGTGTGCGCGCCGGGGGCGGGCGGCTCCTGGGGGGCGCCGGGCTCCCGGGTGCGGGCGAGGGTGGCGCGGGTCGCCTCCTCGCGGACGGCGTCGGCGCGGGCGGCGGCCTGCGGGGGCGCGTCCGGGGCGGCGGTGGAGCGGCCGGCCGGGTCGGCGGTCTCGATGACGTCGCCGAGCAGCGCCTTGAGCCGGAGTGCGGACCGGCGGGCGGGTCCGGTCAGCACGTCGCCGGTGTCGGGGGTGCGCAGGGTGGCGACCGAGGGCGCGTCCAGGGCGAGGGGCGTGCCCCGGCGTACGGCGCGGGCGGCGGCGTCCAGTACGGCCGCTGCGGCGGCGAGCAGTTCGCGGACCCGGTCGCGTTCGACACCCTCGGCGGGGGCGCCGAGGGCCGGGTCGGCGAGGGAGGCGAGGACGGGGCGGATACGTTCGGCCAGGCCCCGGGCGCCGGAGAGTTCGGCGGGGCGGTGGCGGTGCTCGCGGGGGGTGAGCTGGGCGGCCTCACGGGCCTCCATGAGGGGTTCGGGGTCGAAGTCGGCGTGCGGGTCGTGGCGGAGCCTGCGGGCGTAGTCGGCCTCGGCGGCGAGCGCGTCGGCGAGGGCGTCGCGGTGGGGCCGCCAGCGGCTGAAGGGGAACAGCACGAGCAGCGCGGCCTGCACCAGCCCGCCGAAGAGGCTCATCGCGGCGTGTCCGGCCGCCTCCGCGACGGAGCTGGGCAGGGTGATGGTGATGAGCATGATCGCCACGTTGGAGGAGGCCATCACGCCGACGGTGGGCCCGGCGGCCCAGCTCAGCCCCGACAGGAACGCCCAGACGGCCAGCAGGGCGAGGAAGAGGGCCAGGTGGGAGGCGGAGAGGTAGCCGAGGAAGGTGCTGACGCCGAGGGTGGCGCCGGAGACGAGGGCGAGCTGCGGGCGCGGCCGCCAGCTGCGCTGGAAGGTGGCGATGGCGGCCTGGTAGGCGCCGAAGGCGGAGCTGGCGGCGACCGCCGGGGAGAAGAGCCAGAGGCTGACCCCGATGACGAAGGCGAGACCGAGGGCGCCGCGCAGCGCGCTCAGCGGCTCCAGCCTGCGCCGCTCCACCGCGAACCCCGCCCGCGCGGTGTGGCCCAGCGCCGAGAGCCAGCTCATGCGTCCGAGCGTAGGCGCAGGCGGGCCCGTCCGCGCGGAACGGCACGGGGGCTCGGGGGGCGTACGCCGGGGCGGGCTGAAGGACTCACGCCCCGGCGCGTACCCGGTCAGCCCCGGTCGATGCGGCCCCGGTGGCCGTCGACGCCGGCCCGGTCGGCGGCGCGGGTGCCGTCGTCCCAGCCGGCCCGGTCGTCGGCGCCGCGTACCCGGGTGGTGGTGGTCCGGGGGAAGAGGCGGCGGGTCTCCTCGGTGACGGCGAGGTCGCGGCCGGCGAGGACGGGGAGCAGGTCGGCGGCGGCCAGGGTCTCGGTGGCGGCGCGGGCGGTCTCGGCGAGCCGGTCGCCGAGGCGGTGGGCGTAGGCCAGCATGAACGACTGACGGAACGTCTTGGTCCGCTTGCGCCCCCCGGCGCGCTGCGCGGCCTCGGCGCGGCTCATCGCGGTGGCCGCCTGCACCAGCAGCGAGGTGTAGAGGAGTTCGGCCGGCTCCAGGTCCGCCTCGTGACCGACCACGGTGGAGAAGGCCAGTTCCTCGTTCCACACGGCCTGGCACCGGTTGGCGCGGGCGACGGCGTCCAGCAGGATCGCCTTGGCCGTCTCGTACGGCGGGTCGACCGAGATCCGGCGTGCGCCCGGCGCGTCCGCTCCCCCGCTCCGGCCGGCCGACAGCTGGGCCTCGTCGACGCTGTGCCGGGCCATCAGCTCCTGCGCCTTGGCGGTCAGCGCCTCCGCCTCCGGCGGGTATCCGGTCGCCTCCGCCTTGGCGAGCAGGGCGCGGATACGGCCGAGCATGCGGTCCTCGGGGGCTTCGCCGCCGGGGGTACGGGGCGGGGCGGCGGCCGCGCCGGAGGGGTGGCCGCCCGGGGGCGGGCCGAGGGGTTCCAGGGCAGGCAGCCGCAGCAGCAGGCGGAGCGCCTGGAGGACGGCGGTGGCGCGGGCGAACCGGTCGCGGCCGCCGGTCCCGGCCCAGGCGGGGGCGGCCAGCGCGTCGAGCTGGCGGCGCCAGAGCGGGGTGAGGCCGTTGCCGTAGCGGGCCAGTTCGGCGGCGGTCAGCTCGGCCAGCGCGGTACGGGCGGCCGGGTCGAGCTCCTGGCGGCGGGCCTCCCGGTCGAGGTCGGCGGGGAACCAGCCCCGCTCCCAGGCCCGGCGGACGTACTCCTCGCCGCGCCGCAGCAGCTCCCGCCCGGCCTCGTCGGGGTCGGCGGCGGCCAGCAGGGAGGCGCCGGTGTCGAGGGCGGCGTCGTCGTCGGCGCCGCCGTAGAGGGCGGCGGCGAGGGCGCGGGCGACGGGGGTCTCCGGTCCGGCGCCACCGCCGTCCCCCGCGCCGCCACCGCTCCGTCCGCTGCCGCCCATGGCTCCGCTCCCCCTCGTCCGCGCGCTCTCCCGCCGGTCGGGGGCGTACGGCTCCATGGTCCCAGAACGGCGGGCGCTCCCGCCCCGCTCCCGGGGGCGTGCACCGCTCCCGCCCGGGGCGCGCGCCGCCAAACCCGAGTGCCCCGGTTTCCTTCGATCCGGTGGTCCGGGGGCCGGAAAGGGATGAGTGGCGCCGGGGCCGCACAGGATCTCGCTGAACGATCACCGCACAACCGTGCGAACCGGTCGCACAGGCCGGTCGTACGGAGAGGAGTCCCCTTGAGCGAGCAGAGCGCCGAGCAGTCGGAGCAGAGCGTCGGCACCATCGGCCTGGTGCGCCCCCTGGACGCCGCCGTCCCGCCGGCCGCGCCCGCCCCCGACGAGACCTGGCACTTCGGCCGGGTCCTGAAGGAGGACGCCGACGGGAACCCGGTCCACGAGGCGACCGCCTGGGTCTATCACGGCGAGGGCAACAGCGGCCTGGTCCGCCCCGTCCTGCTGGCCGACGGCTTCAACTCCGGCCACAGCTCGCTCGACGGGCTCTACGACGGCCTGGAGCGCGGCGCCTACCCCTTCCTCGGCGAGCTGCGCCGGCGCGGCCGGGACGTGATCATCCTCGGCTGGGGCGACCGCAGCGCCTCGATCCTGGCCAACGCCCGCTTCGCGAGCGAGGCGATCCTGCGCACCATCGCCCAGCGGCTGGGCGGCGAGCAGCTGGTGGTCGGCGGGTTCAGCATGGGCGGCCTCGTCACCCGGTACGCCCTGGCCAAGCTGGAGCACCAGCGGATCGACCACCAGACGGGCACCTACTTCTCCTGGGACACCCCGCACCGGGGTGCCTGGGTGCCGATCGGCCTCCAGGCGTTCGCGCACTACCTGAAGCAGCTCAACCCGTACAACAGGGCGCTGTCCGACCAGATCAACAGCCCCGCCGCCAAGCAGATGCTCTGGCGCCACCTCGACTCCGTCCAGGCGAGTGCCGAGGTGACCACCGAGCGCGAGGAGTTCCTCGCCGAGCTGGAGCGGGTCGGCGGCTGGCCGCGCCTCCCCCGCCTGCTCGCCGTCGCCAACGGCCGGGGCGACGGCAGCGGCAACGGCGTGGAGGCGGGCGTCCCCGCCCTGCGCTCCGCCGGCCCGGCCTTCCCGCGTACCGTGCTCCACACCCAGCAGGAGGGCGCGGGCGCCGTCGTCGCCGAACTCCGGGCCCTGCTCGGCAAGAACGAGACGGTCACCACGGACGACCTCCCCGAGTTCGACGGCGCCCCCGGCGGCACCCTCTCCTCCTTCGCCCTCGCCGCCGCCGCCCTGAACGCCCTGCCCCTGGCGAGTGCCGAGGCCCCCGTCCCCTCGGTCTGCTTCGTCCCCGCCGTCAGCGCGGTCTCGGTCCGCGACCTGGACACCACCGAACTGCTCCACACCGACATCGGCAAGACGCCCCCGGACGAGAGCGACTTCGACGACCATCTCTGCGCCTCGGAGAACGAGCCGCACACGAAGATCACCGAGGAGCTGGGGTCCTGGCTGATCGACCGGTTCTGACCGGCGGCGGCTGAGGGGGCGGGCAGGCAGCAGGATGGCGGGCATGGCGCCGCTCCCTGGGCGACGGGCCGGGAGGACGAGGCCGACGTCTTCCTCGCCCCCGCCCTGGAGCTGCCCGCCCTCCCGGTGGTCCGCTTCCCGCCTGGGCCGGGTCCCGCACCGCGCCGGCCCTCCTGCTCCCCTCGGACCCGGCCCGCGGCCTCACCGCGGACATGGTCGCCGAACTCCACGCCTGGCAGGCCGCGTGGTGAGCCGGGGACCGATTCATGGCTCAGCGGCGTCCGCCGAACTCCCAGGGGTGCACCTCGACGGCCGCGTACCGGCCGGGAGTCAGGAGGGCACGAGCCGCCTCCCGGCCCGGCGCCCGGACCAGGGCTGCCGTCCCCAGCCAGGCGGCACCGTCGTCGGAGAGCAGCGGGCCGTAGGCGATCAGGCCGTCACGGCACCCGGCCGGGGGCTCCAGGTCGGCCGGCTCGCCCGTCCCGAGGCCGAGCACCAGGAACCGCTCGCCGCCCGCAGGACCGCCGGGGTACTCCCACATGGTGCGCCCCAGCGTGTTCCGCCAGCGGCGTATCAGCACGTCCCGGTAGGCGCCCGCCTGGTAGTTGGGCTCGTCGAAGGCGAAGGCGCGGGCGGCGGCGGGATCGGGCAGACCCACGATGTGCAGGCTGCCCGTGGGGAGTTCGCCGTCATCGTCGGAGAAGGTCGGGCCCCGCGCGATCAGCTCCTCCTCGTACCGGTCCATGTACGCCCAGTGCTCCTCCTGGAGTTGCTCGCGCAGGGGGAGGGAGCCGGGCCGGTCGCGGTGGTAGCAGAGGAAGTCCATGGCCAAGGATCTCCCGGGGCCGGGCGGCCAGGCCAGCGGGTTCGTCACTCCCGTCCGGCACAATCCCCCCGTGCCCCTCACCCAGCTCATCCCGCGAGAACTCAACCGGGCGACCCTGGCCCGCCAACTGCTCCTCGAACGGAGCCCGTTGTCCGTCCCCGACGGCGTGCGGCAGGTCGTGGCGCTCCAGGCGCAGCACCCGGCCTCCCCGTACGTGGCCCTGTGGAACCGGCTCGGCGGCTTCGACCCGGCCGGGCTCGACGCCGCGTTCGCCGACCGGACGGTGGTCAAGGCGACGCTGATGCGCATCACCCTGCACGCCGTGCACGCCGAGGAGTACGCGCCGTTCCGCGCGGCGATGCAGCCGACGCTGTACGGGTCGCGGCTCGGCGCCCGGTTCGCCGGGACGGGCCTGACGCCCGCCGACGCGGCGCGGCTCCTCCCCGGGCTCCTGGAGTTCGCCCGCACCCCGCGCACCTCCGCCGAACTGCGGGCCTGGGTCGAGGCGGAGGTCGGCGCCGAGAAGCGGGAGGGCGCCTGGTGGGGGCTGAAGGGGTACGCCCCGCTCCACCACGCCCCCACGGAACCCCCCTGGACCTTCGGGCAGCGCCCGTCCTTCGTCGCCGCCGGGCTCGACGTCCTGCCCACCCGGGCGGACAGCGACCCCCACGTCCAGGAGGGACTGCGCACCCTGATCCTGCGCTACCTCTCCGGCTTCGGCCCCGCCTCCGTGGCCGACGTGGCCCAGTTCGCCCTGGTCCGCCGAACCGCCGTACGCCAGGCCCTGGCCGCCCTCGGCGAGGCCGTCGTCCACCTCCCGGGCCCGGACGGCACGCCGTACCACGACCTGCCGGACGCACCCCGGCCGGACGCCGGCACGCCCGCCCCACCCCGCCTGCTGGGCATGTGGGACAGCATCCTGCTCGCCTACGCCGACCGGGCCCGCGTGATACCCCCCGCGTACCGCCCCCTGGTGATCCGCCGCAACGGCGACGTCCTGCCCACGCTCCTGGTCGACGGCGAGGTCGCGGGCGTCTGGCGCCCTGTCGGGGGCGCGGACGGGGACGGGGGCGGCATCGAGGCGACCGCCTTCCATCCCCTCTCCCCCGGGACCTGGGAGGCCCTGGCCGCCGAGGCCCGCTCCCTGACGGCCCTGCTCGCCGCCCGCGACACCACGGCGTACCGGCGTTACGGCCACTGGTGGGCGCGCCTCCCCGAGGGCGGGGAGGTGCGGCGGCTCTGAGGTCAGCGGGCCGGGGGTCAGCGGGACCGCCGGGGGCCGTACCAGTCCAGGCACAGCACGGTGGCGTCGTCGGCGAGGCGGCCGCCGCAGGCCTCGTCGACGGCGGCGGTCAGGGTGTGGACCACCTGGCGCGGGTGGTCGCCGGCGGTGGCCAGGACGAGGGCGGAAAGGTCGACGATCTCGGCCCGGCGTTCGCGCATGCCGTCGGTGTAGAGGACCAGGCGGTCGCCGGGGCGCACGTCGAGTTCCTGGACCCGGTGCGCGTCGGCCTCCGGGACGCCGAACGGCAGGTCGACCTCCGGGTGCACCTCCTCGACGCGCCCCTCCCGCAGCCGCAGCGGCCAGTGGTGGCCCGCGTTGACGAACTGGGCGCCGCTGCCGTCCAGGGCCAGGCGGAACAGCAGGCCGGTGGCGAAGGTGCCGCTCCCGTGGTCGAGGAGTGCCTGATGGGTCCGGCGGGCCTGTTCGGCGAGGTCCACCCCGGCCCGGCGGGCACCGCGCGAGGCGCTGACCAGCAGGGTGGCCATGAGCGAGGCCTCGACGTCGTGGCCCATGGCGTCGGTCACCGAGACGTGCAGGGTGTCGCGGTCGAGGGCGAAGTCGTAGGTGTCGCCCGCGATGTTGTCGGCGGGCACCAGTGCCGCCGCCAGGGTGAACGCGTCGGCCTCGCAGCAGGGCGAGGCGGGCAGGAGCTGGCGCTGGATCTCGGCGGCCAGGCTGACCGTGGTGGTGCGCTGGCCCCAGTGGTAGAGGTCGGTGAAACGGCGGTCGGTGACGAGGATGTACGCCAGCACGTGCGTGGCCCCCTCGATCCGCTCCCGCACCTCCGCCGTGACCTCACCCGGGAGGAAGAGTTCGAGTACGCCGAGCGTGTCACCGCGGTTGGTGACGGGGGCCAGCACGCGCGTCCCCGCGGGGCCGTCCGGGACCTGGAGGAGGCGCTGGGTGCGCAGCACCTCGTCGTAGCGGGTGCCGTCCAGCGGGAGCCGCTCGATGCGGTCCGCCTGGCCGGCGGCGGTCTCCTCGGTGACCCGCACCATCCTCCGGCCGACGGCGTCGAGGAAGAGGAACGACACGTTCCAGGCACCGAGCCCGTCCCGCAGGTCGCGCGCCACCACGTCGAGGGAGGCCACCGGCGCGGCCCGCTCCGCCGCCGCCAGCAGCGCCGCCGCTCCGCTTCGCTCCCGTGCCACGACGTCCTCCCAGGTGCCCGGTCCGCGCCCCCGCGCGGTGGACGAGGGCCGTCCCCTCCAGGTTCGCCCCCACGGGCCTTCGGCGCGCCACGAGACCATTGTCGGCCCCCGGTGCAAGAATCGTACGTATGAGCGAGAGATGGGCGGTGGTGGCGACCGAGGGCGGCGGTGCGGAGGTGGCACCGCTCGCCGCCGACGGCACGCTCGCCGGCCCGGTCGTCCGGGAGGCGGCGCTCGCCGAGGCGGTCCGCTCCCGGCCCGGCGTCTCCCGCTGGGTCTGGCGCGCCACGGCCGGGATCTACCCACAACTCCTCCGGGCGGGCGTCCGGGCCGAGCGGTGTTACGACGTGGAGGCCGCCGAGACCCTGCTCCTGGGCCACGAGGGCCGACTCGGCGAGCCGCACTCGGCGGCGGCCGCCCTCGCCCGGCTGCGCGGCACGCCCGTACCGCCGGACCCGCCGCCGCGCGCCGCCGAGCCCGGCGCCGGCGCGCAGTCCTCCCTCTTCGAGCCGCAGCCCGTCCCGGTGGGCCTCACCGACCTCGCCGAGGTCTACGCCGAACAGCTCCGCCGCCACGAGCACGCCGTCCACCCCGGCCGGATGCGGCTGCTCACCGCGAGCGAGTCGGCCGGGGCCCTGGTCGCGGCCGAGATGACGGCGGCGGGGCTGCCCTGGCGGGCGGAGACCCACCGCGAGCTCCTGCGCGAGCTGCTCGGTGAGCGGTACGGCGGCTCGGGCGAGCCCCGGCGGCTGGCCGAACTGGCCGACGAGGTCTCGGCGGCCTTCGGCCACCGGGTGCGGCCCGAACTCCCGGCCGAGGTGGTGCGGGCCTTCGCCCGCGCCGGGATCAAGGTCAGCTCCACCCGGCGCTGGGAGCTGGAGAAGATCGACCACCCGGCGGTCGCCCCGCTCCTCGCCCACAAGAAGCTGTACCGGATCTGGGTGGCGCACGGCTGGCAGTGGCTGGCCGACTGGGTGCGGGACGGGCGGTTCCGGCCCTCCTATCTGCCGGGCGGCACCGTCAGCGGCCGCTGGGCCACCAACGGCGGGGGCGCGCTCCAGATCCCGAAGGTCATCCGCCGGGCGGTCGTCGCCGACCCGGGGTGGCGGCTCGTCGTCGCCGACGCCGACCAGCTGGAGCCGCGCGTTCTCGCCGCCGTCTCCGGGGACCGGGCCCTGATGGAGGTGGCCTCCCGGCCCGACGACCTCTACCAGGCCGTCTCCGACCGGGCCTTCCAGGGCGACCGCGACCTCGCCAAACTGGCCGTCCTCGGCGCGGTCTACGGCCAGACCTCCGGTGACGGCCTGAAGAACCTGGCCGCCCTGCGCCGCCGTTTCCCCGCCGCCGTCGACCACGTGGACGAGGCCGCCCGCGCCGGCGAGGAGGGCCGCCTCGTCCGCACCTGGCTCGGCCGGACCTGCCCGCCCGCCACCGCACCGGGCGGCCCCGCCGAGGAAGCGGGCATCCCCGACGCGCTGCCCGAGGGGGACTCGGGCGGGTACGCCCCCGGGGCCTCCTCCGGCGCCCGTGCCCGGGGCCGCTTCACCCGCAACTTCGTCGTGCAGGGCAGCGCTGCCGACTGGGCGCTGCTCCTCCTCGCCGCCCTCCGCGCCTCGCTCGCCCCGCTCCGGGCCGAGCTCGTCTTCTTCCAGCACGACGAGGTGATCGTCCACTGCCCCGAGGAGGAGGCCCCCGTGGTCGTCTCCGCCATCGCGGCGGCCTCGGAGCGGGCCACCGCGATCTGCTTCGGGGACGTGCCGGTGCGGTTTCCGTTCACCACGGCGGTGGTGGGGTGCTACGCGGATGCCAAGGGGTGACTTCGGGGCGCGGCTCGTCGGCCCCGGGCCGACTTGGGCCTCCTTTCCGGCAGGGCCTCACGCCGCCGGCGGCGGCTGGGCCGGATCGGCTGCGCCTGGCCGGGCTCGGCTGGGCTCGGCTGGGCTCGGCTGGGCTCGGCTTTCCGACCTTCCCGAGGTGACCGTGCCGGTCATCGATGGCCTCACACGCCGGCCGGGCTGGGTTCGGTTGCGCTGTGGCTGGGCTCTGCCTCCGCCTGCCCCGCCGTGACCCTGCGGGTCACCGACTGGCCTCAATCGCCGGCCGGGCTGTCAAGGACGCGGTTCCTCCGGCACGGGGGTGGGGCGGGGCCGCGCCGGGGTACCTCCTCACAAACTGCATGGTGCGGGGTCAATTGGAGCATGGCGGCCTCGTGTGCAGTTTGCTGCGGGGGCACCCCGACACGACCCCACCCCACGGTCTCGTACGCGGCCGACCGCCGGAGGGGCGGACGAGGCCGTCACCCATACCGGGCCCCTCCACAACAACCACCGTCGTCGGTCTCGCTCGCCACAAAGATCAATCGGGGACGGTCTGTCTTCTCCCCCACCCACCGGCGGGACGACGCCGACGAAACGGAAGGGCGGGGACGGGTCGGGGTGCCCCCGCAGCAAACTGCACACACGGCCGCCTTGAAGCGACTGACCCCGCACCCTGCAGTTTGTGAGGAGGTACCCCGACCCGGCCCCGCCCGACCCACACGGCGAACGAACCGCGAACCCCTACAGCCCGGCCGGCGATTGAGGCCAATCGGTGACCCGCAGGGGCACGGCCGGAAGGTCGAGGGCGGAGCGCAGCCCACAAAAGACAGCCCGGCCGGCGATTGAGGCCAGTCAGGGGCGGCGCGGGCCACCCGGGGACCAGCCGAAGGGCAGCCCAGCCGGGCGCGAGCCCAGAAAGACGGCCCGGCAAGTGAGGGCTGGGCTAGAGCGGGGTGGCGGCCTTCAGGACGAGGAGGAGGGTCAGGGCCGCGTTGGCGGAGGAGGCGGCGGAGGCGGCGGCTCCGGTGGTGGCCATGAGGAAGGCGAGGCCGGGGCGGGTCATGGCGGGGGGCAGGCGGCGAGGCGAGGGGGCGGGGCCCAGCAGGGCAGCGACCCGGCGCGGTACGGGCCCGGGGGCCGGCCCGGCGAAGGCCAGGCCGAGGGCGGGCCCGGAGCGGGTGCTGAGGGCGGCCCGGCCCACGGCACGGGCGGTGAGACGGCGGTCCCCGACCGCCAGCGCGGCCTCCTCGTCGGCCCAGCGCTCGGTCCCGTAGGCGACGGCGGAGCGCAGCGGGCGCAGCAGCGGGTTGAGGCAGGCGGCGAGGCGGACGGCGAGCAGCAGCCGGTGGTGGCGCCCGTCGAGGTGGGCCTGTTCGTGGGCGAGCAGCGCGTGCCGCTCGTCCGCGTCGAGGCTCTCCAGCATGGCCCGGGAGACCACGATGCGGCCGGGCCGGCCGGGCAGCGCGTAGGCGTACGGCTCGGGATCGGGCAGGACGGTGGGGTGGGCGCCGGGCAGCCCGGCCAGGGCCCGGCGGGTGCGCAGCCGCAGCCGGGCCTCGCGGACGAGGGCGAGGGCGCAGGCGGTGAGGGCGGCGAGCAGGGCGATGAGGGCGGCGCTGCCGGTCACCTCGTCGTAGGGGACGACGGCGCGGACCTCGGGGGCGGCCCAGGCGTCGGGCAGCGGGTTGCCGGGGAGGCGCGCGGTGCCGGCGACGACGAGCAGGGCGAGGCAGAGCGTGCTGCACACGGCGAGGACCAGGCTGAGTCCGGTGAGCAGCCGGGTGCCGGTGCGCGGGTGGAGGTGCTGTTCGGCGAGGCGGGCTATGGGGTGCGCGGTGAGCGGCAGGATCAGCGGGAGGAAGACGAAGAGCCCCATGTCAGCCGCCGTCGGTGTCGCCCCGGGCGCTCTCCAGCAGGGCCCGCAGAAGACGCTCGTCGTCGCCGGAGAGCGAGGAGACGAAGCTGGTGAGGACGGCGTCGCGGTCGCGTTCACCGTCCAGGACGCGGCGCATGCGCAGCGCGGCGAGCCCGGCCTCGTCGGCGGCGGCGGTCCACAGGAAGGCGCGGCCGGAGCGCTCGCGGGTGACGGCGTTCTTGGCGCCGAGCCGCGACAGGATGGTCATGACGGTGGTGTACGCGAGGTCGCCGCCGAGGCGTTCGCGGACCCAGGCGGCCGAGACGGGCTCGTCCGCGGTGTGGAGTACGGCGAGCACCTGTGCCTCAAGCTCGCCCTGCCCTCGGCGCCTTCCGCCCTGTGCGTTCATCCCGGCCATGCGGCCACCTCCCGTTGTCCGGCCCGTACGGCCCGTCGCCCCCCATTCTCCGGGATCGGCGGGCGTGACGGGTACGCGTCGGCCGGCCGAACCCCGGCGGACCCCGGCAAGCCCGTGGCCGGACCGCGCCGAACCCCCGCAGCCCTCCGGAGGGCCCCTCCGGTCACCGGTCCGGCAGAGCCTCCCCACATGATCCACACAGCCTCCGGGGCAACCTTCGCGCTGAGACAGGACCCGGACACGCACAGGATCATTCCGCCACCGACCGGCCCCTAGTGTCCTTGGAGTCAGCAGGGAACACCGCAGAACACCGCACCCGAAAGCCGCTGGAGATCCTCATGCGTACACGTCTCGCCAACCGTTCCGCCCGTCTCCTTCTGGCCGCCGCCGCGGCGACCGCCCTGGCCGCGACCACCACCGCCTGCGGCCCCGAGGACAACGGCGCCGCGGCGCCCGCGGCCTCCACCTCGACCGACGCCTCCGCGGACGCCTCCGACGGCAAGGAGGGCGGGACGGACTCCGGCGCCGAGGGCTCCGGGAGCGAGGCCGGGGCCGGCGCGGACAAGGGCGGCGACAAGGGCGCCGGCGGGGGCGGTGTCGGCCAGTCCTGCGGCACCAACGACCTGGACCTGACCCTCACCCCCAAGTCCCAGGCGGGCGGCTACTACCAGGTCACCGCCAAGGCCAAGTCGGGCATCACCTGCTACCTGGACGTCAACACCCCGAGCGTCTCCTTCGGCTCCGACCCGGAGGGCGTCGCCTCTCCGGTCGGACAGGGCGGGGAGGACCCGATCAAGCTGACGGGCTCCGCCGTGGCGTACACCGGGATCAGCCCCAAGACCACCAAGGGGGACGCGGGCGTCGAGTTCGAGAACGTGATCGTCTCCGTCACCGACGAGGACCCGAACCCGGCGGAGCTGGCGCTCCCGGAGCCGGCCGTGGTGGAGAAGCCCATCGTCACCAACTGGTCCACCAACCCCGGTGAGACCGTCCCGGTCATCGTCTGAGCAGCACCCCCGCCAAACGGACCACCCGGGCCGTCCGGACCGCCGGACCACCCGGGTGACGACGGCGAAAAGGCCGGCGGGGACCTCGTCCTGGTCGTGATCGAGGTCCCCGCCGGTGGTCCCGCAGACGGAATGCGGGACCGTGAGGCGCCGGGGACCACGGCCGGGTGGCCGCCGTCAGAAGGTCCCTGGCGCCGGGTCGCGGGACCTGGCGGGGCGGGCGTCCGCGTACTCGCGGTGGCGGACGCGCTCCGTCGGTCCGAAGCTGGGGGTGGCGGTGCCGGGGCAGCGCCGAGGGGGACCAGGTCCGGATCGCGGCCCTGGCCCACGCGCGTCTCTACAGTAATGTAGAACTCACGTCGGTCGGCAAGTGGCCGCCGCATTCCCCGGAGACGGGACACCTCCGGGCCGAGGCCGGGAGCCGTCCGTGACGCGACACCCCCGCTCCACCAGACCCGAGTCGGGCGCCGCCCCGGCTTTCCACGCCACCTCCGCCGGGCGTCCGGCGGGTCCGCGCGAACTCCTCATCCGGGACGGCGCGGACCGCGAGATAGGGCGGATCGAGTTCCGCCTCTGCCGCGCCTGCGGCACCGGCCACGTCGTATCGGTCACCGTCGCCCCGTCCTGGCAGGGCCAGGGCCTGGCCCGCGAGGCCCTGCACCGCATCCTCCCGGACGACCTCGCCCTCACCTGGACCACCTCCCGCCAGACCGCCCAGGGCCGCGCCTTCTTCGCGGCGGTCACCGAGGAGACCGGCATCGACTTCCCGGCGGGTCAGCCGGGCTGCGTCCACCTGCGGGAACCGGGCTGAGCCCCGGGCGCCGCCCCCTCCTCTCCCCCGGGCTCACCCGTACGGGTCACCCGCACCCTCCACGCGTGTACGACGGCCCGCCCGCGCGCATATAGCGACCAGGTGTCACGCCCGCCGCCGGACCCCATCGCGGGAGGCCCGCAGATGACCGCTCCCGTCTCCTCTGCCGGCTCCCGTGACGGGGGTCCGGCCCTGTCGCGCGGGCGTCGGTGGGCGGCCACGGGGGCGCTTGCGACGAGTCTGCTCGTCGTGGCGATGGACATGACCGTGCTGAACATCGCGCTGCCCGCACTGGCGGCCGAACTGCGGCCCACGTCGGTGCAGTTGCTGTGGATCGTGGACGTGTACTCGCTCGTCCTCGCCGGGCTGCTCGTCCCCTGCGCGGCCCTCGCCGACCGGTGGGGCCGCAGGCGTACGCTCCTGCTCGGCTACGGGCTCTTCGCCGGGGCCTCGCTGCTGGTGCCGGCCGCCGACGCCGCGCCCGGCGTGATCGCGGTCCGGGCCCTGCTCGGGGTGGGCGGCGCGATGATCCTGCCCACCACGCTGTCGATGATCCGGGTGCTCTTCACCGACCCCGCCGAACGCGCCACGGCGCTCGGGGTCTGGGCGGCCGTGTCGGGGCTGGGCGCGGCGGCCGGGCCGCTGGCCGGGGGGTTCCTGCTCCAGCACTTCCCCTGGCAGGCGGCCTTCCTCGTCAACGTCCCGCTGATCCTGGTGGCGCTCGTCGCCGGGCTCGCCCTGCTGCCGGAGTCGCGGGTCGCGGAGCCGGGGCGCTGGGACGCGCGGGCGGCGGTGCTCGCCCTGGCCGGCATGGTGCTGCTGGTGTGGGCGGTGAAGCGGTTCGGCGAGGGGAACGGGCCCACGGCGCCGGAGGCGTGGGCGGCACTGGCCGGGGCGGGGGTGGCTCTGACCTGGTTCGCGCTGCGCTGCCTGGGGCGCGCGGACCCGCTGCTGGAGCTGCGGCTCTTCGGGCGGCGTCCCTTCACGGCCGGGATCGTCGCCGCCCTCGGCACCACCTTCTCCATGGTGGGGGCCATGCTTTTGCTCGCCCAGTGGCTCCAACTGGCCGACGGCGCGTCCCCGATGGCGGCCGGGGTACGCCTGCTGCCGGTCGCCACCGCCGGGGTCGCCGCCTCCCTGCTGGCGCCCCCGCTGGCCCGGCTCCTCGGGGCCCGGGCCGTCCTCGCGGGCGGCCCCGCCGTCACCGGCACCGGCCTGCTGGTCCTGGCCCTGAAACCGGGACCGCTCGACCTCCCGACGGTCCTGACCGCCCTGACCCTGATCGGCGCGGGCACCGGTTCACTCGCCGTCGGCTCGGCCCTGATCATGTCCAGCGCCCCCGAGGAACAGGCGGGCAGCGCGGGCGCGCTGGAGGAGACCTCGTACGAACTGGGCGCCGCCCTCGGCGTCGCGGTCCTCGGCACCGTCGCGGGCCAGGTCTACCGGGCCCGGCTCACGGACGCCCCGGCCCTGCACGGCGCTCCCCCCGAACTGGCCGCACAGGCGGCCGAGTCGCTCGGCGGCGCGGTCGGGGTCGCGGACCGCCTGGCCCTGCCCCGCCTGGCCGACCAGGCGGCGGCCGCGTTCACCGAGGCGCTGCGCACGGCGGGACTGGTCGGCGCCCTCCTGATGTTCGCGGTGGCGGCGACGGTGTTCGCGCTGGCGCCCGGTCGCCGGTCTGCTTCAGGCTGAGCCGTGGCGAGGGCAGGGACCGCGCGGAACGGCCGTACGGCCGGCCCGGCGAGCCGACTCCGCTACCGTCCCCCGCATGACCGCACCCGACGCCACTCCCGACGCCCTGACCGACTCGCTCACCGCCACCCGTACCGCCTACGACGCCGCCGCCGACACCTACGCCCAGCTCTTCCGCGACTCCCTGCGCGACGCGCCCCTGGACCGCGCGATGCTGGCCGCCTTCGCCGAGGCGGTACGCGGGGCCGGGCCGGACGCGCGAGTGGCCGATCTGGGATGCGGCCCGGGCCACGTCACCGCGCATCTGGCCGGCCTCGGCCTGGTCCCGCGCGGCTTCGACGTCTCGCCCGCCATGATCGGCCTGGCCCGCGCCGCCCACCCGGAACTGCGGTTCGACGTCGGCTCGATGGCCGGGCTGGACCTTCCCGACGCCACGCTGTCCGGCGTGCTGTCCCGCTGGTCGGTGATCCACACGCCGCCTGCGGAACTCCCGCCCGTGCTGGCCGAGTTCGCGAGGGTCCTGGCCTCCGGCGGCCAGTTGCTGCTCGGCTTCTGGGCCAGCGAGTCCCCCGACCACCGCACCCAGGTCTTCGACCACGCGGTGGCCCCGGCCTACCGCTGGTGCCCCGACCACCTCTCCGCCCTGCTCCGCGAGGCGGGCCTGACCGAGACGGCCCGCCTGATCCGCGAGCCGCAGCCCGCCGACCGCCGCCAGTTCCGGCAGGTCCATCTGCTGGCGCGGAGGGCCGATGTGACGGCGTGACAGCGTGACGGGCAGCGGCCCGTGACGGGCCGGGGCGGCGGTGGGCGCGGGCGGGGCGCCGACGCGGTCAGGTCGGGGAGGGGGCGGCGGAGGACCGCAGTTGCTCGATCACGTCGTCCAGGTGAGCGGCGGCGGCACGGCCCGCGGCCTCCGGGTCGCGGCCCACCACCGCCTCGATGATGGCCAGGTGCTGGGGGAGGGACCGGGCGGGCCGGCCGGGGCGCAGGGCCAGCCGGAACTGGTAGCGCACCATGGGCCCGTTGAGCCGGCCGAGGGTGCGCCGGGCGACCTCCTGGCCGCTGGCCTCGATGACCAGTTCGTGCAGCCGCTGGTTGAGGGCCGAGTAGGCGTCCCAAGCCCCGTCGGCGACGGCCTGCCGCATGTCCACGCCGATCCGGGTGAGTTCCGCGCGCTGGTCGTCGGTGGCCAGGGTGGCCGCCTTGGCCGCGCACAACTGCTCCAGCGCCGAGCGGCACTCGGTGATCTGCACGGCCTCCTCCACGGAGACCGTGCGCACCCGCGCGCCCCGGCGGGGGACGATTTCGAGAAGTTCCTCGGCGGCCAGGTCCTGGAGTGCCTCACGGACGGCCCCGCGCGTGGCGCCGTAGGCCGCGGCGAGGTCGTTCTCCACGAGCCTCTGCCCGGGGACCAGGTCTCCGGAGCGCAGGGCGTGCCTGATGGAGTCCGCCACGTGCTGGCGGGCTGCGGCGCCCGTGAGCTTGTCGGTCACTCGGTCGTCCTCTTCCGTCGTCTTCCGTCGCCGTGCTTGGGCCGTCGGCAGCTTCCCGCAGGAAACCTTAATGCGCCGTCCGGGGGAGGCCCCAGCCGGGAAAGCCGAGGGCGACAATTTTGCGAAACATCTTGTCAACAATCTTGTTGATGATTTAGCTTCCTCGTCACACCCCGAACACGAAGGAGGGGCCATGCCTGCCGTAGGAGCCTTTCCGGCCCCGGAGGTCACCCGTCGCGGTTCCCAGACCGCCGTTCCCTGCCTGTTCATGCGGGGAGGCACGTCGCGGGGCCCGTTCTTCGACGCCCGGCTGCTGCCGGGCGACCCGGGCCTGCGGGACGCCGTCCTGCTGGCGGCGATGGGCTCGCCGGACGCGCGGCAGATCGACGGTGTCGGCGGCGGCCACCCGCTGACCAGCAAGATCGGGCTCGTGCGCCCGGCCTCGGCGGCCGGGGTCGACCTGGAGTGGACCTTCGCCCAGGTGCAGCCCGCCGGGACGACGGTGGACACCTCGTCCAACTGCGGGAACATGCTCGCCGCCGTGGTGCCCTTCGCCCTGGAGACCGGCATGATCGCCGCCACCGCAGACCGCACCACGGCACGTGTCCTGACCCTGAACACCGGCATGGTCGCCGAGATCACCGTCGCCACCCCGGCCGACCGCGCGGGGGCCCGGCACATCGCCTACGAAGGCGCCGCACGCGTCGACGGCGTCCCCGGCACCGCCTCCCCCGTCGAGATCGGCTTCCTGGACACCGCCGGCTCCGTCGCCGGCTCCCTCCTGCCGACCGGCCGGACCCGGGACACCCTCGACGTGCCCGGCCTCGGACCCGTCGACGTCACGCTGATCGACAACGGCCAGCCGCTGGCGATCGTCGCCGCCGGGCGCCTGGGTGCCACCGGGTACGAGTCCCCGTCCGAGATCGACGCGGACGAGGAGCTGCGCGCCCGGGTGGAGGCGCTGCGCCTGGTGTGCGGCGAGGCCATGGGGCTGGGCGACGTGTCGGCGCGCAACTATCCGAAGATGACGCTGGTGGCGCCCGCCCGGCACGGCGGAACCCTCTCCACCCGCAGCCTCATCCCCCGCGTCTGCCACCAGTCCATCGGCGTGCTGGCCGCCGTCACGGCGGCCACCGCCTGCGTACTCGACGGCAGCGTCGCCCACGAACTGGCCACCGCCGTGCGGGGGACGGACCCCACCGTCTCCGTCGAGCACCCCTCCGGCTCCTTCGACGTCACCCTGGCCCGCGACGCGGCGGACCCCCGGCGCGTCACGCGCTCCGCGCTGCTGCGCACCGCCCGCCTCCTCATGGCCGGGGACGTCCTCGTCCCCCGCTCCGTCTGGGACCCCGCCCCCACCGTCCAGGAGAAGTCCGCGTGATCATCGACATCCACGGCCACTACACCACCGCTCCCGCCCCGCTCGGGCGCTGGCGGGAGGCCCAGACGGCCGCGCTGGCCGACCCGGTGCGGGCGCCCGACCCGGCAGGGCCGGTCATCAGCGACGACCAGATCCGCGAGTCGGTCGAGACCAACCAGCTGCGGCTGATGGACGAGCGCGGCATCGACGTCACCGTCTTCTCCCCGCGCGCCTCCTTCATGGCCCACCACGTCGGGGACTTCGCCACCTCCGCCGCCTGGTCCCGCATCTGCAACGACCTGTGCCACCGGGTCTCGGAGCTGTACCCGGACCGGTTCGCCCCCGGCGCGATGCTCCCGCAGTCACCCGGCGCGGACCCGGCCACCACGATCCCGGAGATCGAGCGGGCCGTCCGGGAGCTGGGCGCGGTCACCGTCAACCTCAACCCCGACCCGAGCGGCGGCCACTGGACCGCTCCGCCGCTGAGCGACCGCTCCTGGTACCCGGTCTGGGAGAAGCTCGTGGAGCTGGACGTGCCCGCGATGGTGCACGTCTCCAGCAGTTGCAACCCCGCCTTCCACACGACGGGGGCGCACTACCTGAACGCCGACACCACCGCCTTCATGCAACTGCTCGACAGCGACCTGTTCGCGGACTTCCCCGAGCTGCGCCTGGTCATCCCGCACGGCGGCGGAGCCGTGCCGTACCACTGGGGCCGGTTCCGGGGCCTGGCGCAGGCGCTCGGCAGGCCCGAGCCGGAGGAAGCGCTGCTGCGCAACGTCCACTTCGACACCTGTGTCTACCACCAGCCCGGTATCGACCTGCTGCTGGAGGTGATACCGGCCGCCAACGTCCTCTTCGCCTCCGAGATGGTCGGAGCCGTCCGCGGTGTCGACCCCCGCACCGGTCACCACTTCGACGACACCCGCCGCTACGTGGAGCGGGCGAACCTTTCCGCGGTGGACCTGGCGGCGGTCCTGGAGGGCAACGCCCGCCGGGTCTACCCCCTTCTGGACGCCCGCCTGACCTCCCAGGGCCGCTGAGCCCGGCCTCCCCAGAGCAAGGAACGCACCATGCACCCTCTCGGAATCGTCCACCGCGCCGTCGAGCGCGCCGACCGGGCGGCCGTCGAAGCGCTGTCGGCGTTCGGCGTCGCCACCGTGCACGAGGCGATGGGCCGCCTCGGCCTCATGCGCCCCTACATCCGCCCGGTCTACGAGGGCGCCCGGCTCTGCGGCACGGCCGTCACCGTCCTTCTCCAGCCGGGCGACAACTGGATGCTGCACGTCGCCGCCGAACAGGTGCGGGAGGGTGACGTCGTGGTCGCCGGCTGCACGACCGAGAGCGAGGACGGCTTCTTCGGGGAACTGCTCGCCACCTCGCTGCGTGCCCGCGGCGCCGGAGGGCTCGTCATCGACGGCGGCTGCCGCGACGTCGACGACCTGCGCCGGATGGACTTCCCCGTCTTCTCCCGCGCCGTCAACGCCAAGGGCACCGTCAAGGCGACCCTGGGCTCGGTCAACGTCCCTGTCGTCGTCGCCAACGCCCTGGTCAACCCCGGTGACGTGGTGGTCGCGGACGCCGACGGCGTGGTGGTCGTACCCGCCGCGCGGGCCGCGGAGGTCGCCGAGGCCGCCGCGCGGCGCGAGGCGGCGGAGGAGGGCAAGCGGCAGCGGTTCCGCGACGGCGAACTGGGCCTCGACCTGTACGCGATGCGCGGCCCGCTGGCCGACCTCGGCCTGACCTACCTCGACTGACGCCCCGAGGAGCACCCCTGATGACCGACCGGTCCTTCCCCGTCACCCCCGGCTGGCTCGACTGGTACCGCGGCCCGTCGGTACCCCGCTTCACCCCGCCGCCCGGCTCCGTCGACGCCCACTGCCACGTCTTCGGCCCGGCCGCCGACTTCCCCTTCGCCCCCGAACGCAAGTACACCCCTGTCGACGCCTCCAAGCACGACCTGTTCGCCCTGCGGGACCACCTCGGTCTCTCCCGCAACGTCATCGTCCAGGCCACCTGCCACGGGGCCGACAACAGCGCTCTGGTGGACGCCCTGCGCACCGCAGGCGGCCTGGCCCGCGGGGTCGCGACCGTGCGCCCCGACGTCAGCGACGAGGAGTTGCGACGCCTGCACGAGGCGGGCGTACGCGGTGTGCGCTTCAACTTCGTCCGCCGCCTGGTGGACGCGGTCCCCACCGAGGCGCTCCAGGCGGTGGCCCGGCGCATCGCGCCGCTGGGCTGGCACGTCGTCCTGTACTTCGAGGCGGCGGACCTCCCCGGTCTGGAGCGCTTCTTCTCCTCCCTGCCGGTGCCGCTGGTCATCGACCACATGGGGCGCCCCGACATCACCGGGAGCCCGGACGGTCCCGGGTTCGCGCGCTTCCTGCGCTTCGTGGAGGCGGGGGACGTCTGGGTGAAGGTCTCCTGCCCCGAGCGGCTCACCGTCTCCGGGCCGCGCGCCCTGGACGGCGAACGCGAGGCGTACCAGGACGTGGTCCCGTTCGCCCGGAAGGTGGTCGACACGTTCACCGACCGCGTCCTGTGGGGCACCGACTGGCCCCACCCCAACCTCAGGGACCACATGCCCGACGACGGGCTGCTCGTCGACCACATCCCCCACGTGGCGACCACCCGCGACCGGCAGCGCGCCCTGCTGGTCGACAACCCCATGCGTCTGTACTGGCCGGAAGAGGCCCGCTGACACCACCCGGCCCGGCGCTGACGCCGGGCCCTCGTTCCAGGAGCCCGCAGTGGAGCACAACCGCACCACCAACGCGGCGAACCGGCTGGACCGGTTGCCGATCTCGAAGTTCCACAAGACCACCCTGCTCGCGGTGGCATTCGCCTACTTCTTCGAGTTCGCGGACATCAACACCTTCGCCATCACCGCCCCGGTGGTGCGGGAGCAGTGGGGGGCCGAGGTCAACGACATCGCCTACGTGACCTCGACGTCGTTCGTGGGCATGTTCATCGGCGCCGTCGTGGCCGGCGGGCTGGCCGACCGGCTGGGGCGCAAACGCACCCTGACCTGGACCACCCTCTGGTTCACCCTGTGGTCGTTCGCGTGCGTCTTCGCCTGGGACCTCTGGTCCCTCGGTGTCTTCCGCGTGCTGACCTCGGCCGGCCTGTCCGCCATGACCGTCGTGGCGGTCGTCTACATCAGCGAGATCTTCCCCAGCGCCAAGCGCGGCAAGTACCAGGCGTACGCCATCGTGATCGGCATCTGCGGCACCCCGGCCACCAACCTCGTCGCCTCCGCGGTGGTGCCGATGGCCGACTGGTCCTGGCGTCTGGTCTACCTGTGGGGCACGCTCGGCGTGTTCTTCCTGTACTTCGTCCGCAAGCTGGAGGAGTCCCCGCAGTGGCTGGAGGCCAGGGGCCGGCACGCGGAGGCCGAAGCCGTCCTGACGCGCATCGAGGCGAGCGCGGCGGCCGAGCACGGCCCCCTTCCCGAAGCGCGGCAGCCCCGTCCCCGGGGCCCGGTCGTCAAGCGGGGGCTGGGACTGCTCAAGGACAAGAAGTTCCTCTACCCGACGATTCTGCTGTCGGTCCTGTGGATCACCCAGACCATCGGCTTTTTCGGCTACTCCAGCTGGGCGCCGACGCTGCTGGCCGCCGAGGGCGTCAGCGTGGAGGACTCGATCTTCTACGTCGCCCTGACGACCGTGGGCGCGCCGCTCGGCTCGTTCCTCGCGGCGATGGTGACCGACCGGTTCGAACGCAAGTGGTGCCTGGTCGTCTTCGGCCTGGTCATCGCGGCCTCCGGGTTGCTCTACGGGCTGACGTTCACCCCGGTGCTCATCGTCGTCTTCGGCTTCCTGGTCAACCTCTTCGAACGCGGCTACACCGCTCTGGCCTACGCGTACGCGCCGGAGCTGTTCGACACCAACGGCCGTTCCCTGGGGACCAGCATCGCCTACGGCCTGGGACGCCTGTCGAACGCGGCGGGCCCGCTGATGATCGCCGGCATCTACAACGGCATCGGCTACGAGGCGGTCTTCATGTTCATCGCCGGTACCTGGACGGTCGGAGCCGTGGTGCTGGCCCTGTTCGGGCCGGCGACGCGCCGCCAGAGGCTGGCGGCCGACGCCGGGGAACAGCGGGAACCGCGGCCCGCGCCCGCCTCGTCCTGACCCTGGCCGCGCGGGGCCGGAACGCCTCTCAGATCAGCCCCTCCGCCGCCTCCTGCTCGGCCAGGCGCTGGAACTCGCCCAGGTCGTAGTTGGCGAGGGTGGCGTCGAGGTTGGTGAGGGCGCCGAGGTGTTCGAGGAAGCCCTCGGGCTCGTACTCGATCTGGAGGGTGACGCGGCTCTCCATGGCGTTCAGGCGGTGGAAGGTGACGACTCCGGCGTGGTGGACGCCCTCGGTCGTGCGCCAGGCGATCCGGTCCTCCGGGACGACCTCGGTGAGTTCGGCGACGAACTCCTTGTCGGCGCCGGGCAGGGAGAGCTGCCAGGCGAAGGTGGAGTCGTCGATCGGCTGGACGTGCTTGACGTGGCTGAGGAAGGTGGGCCAGCGCTCGACCTCGGCCCAGAGCCGCCAGCTGATCGCCACCGGCGCCTTGATGTCGACGGCTTCGAGCAGTGAGGACGCCATGGGGGTTCTCCTGTGGGGTAGGGGTCGACGGGTCCCGGACGCGTACCCCCGATGGGGCGGGGTACGTCCGGGCGGCTCAACAACCACGCGGGCGGGAGAGGTGGAGAACGTCGCCGTAGGCTCGGGCCGTGGAAACACCCTTACGCGACACCGAGCGGACCCCGGACGCGGAGCCGCCCGCCCCCGAGGAGCAGGAGCCCCGCCCGGACCCGGCGCGGCGCAAGCGCCGCGGACCCGGTCCGTTCCTCCTGCTGGTCCTGCCCACGCTCACCGTGGTGCTGGCCGGTGCGGTCTTCCTGGTGGCCACCGACCGCCTCTCCGGCCTGCTCGGCGGGGACGACGGAGACCAGGCGCCCGCTCCCCAGGCCGTGACGGACCGGGTCGACCCCTCCCTCCTCCCCTGGCTGCGGAAGGCGGCGGACCGGTGCGACACGCTCCGCCCCTCCGTACTCGCCGCGCAGATCGACCTCCGGTCGGGCTGGAGCAACGACGGGGCGGCGCTGTCGGGACCCTCCGGCCTCGCGGGCTTCACCCCCGCCCAGTGGCGCGAGTGGGGCGAGGACGCCAACGGCAACGGCACCTCGGCGCCGAAGGACCCCGCCGACGCCATCATGGCCCTCGGCCGCTGGGACTGCGCCCTCGCCGAACGCATGACGGAGTCGCGCACCAGAGGCACGGTCAACGGCGACCTGCTGGACCTGACGCTCGCCGCCTACGACCAGGACGAGACCGCCGTCACGAAGGCGGGCCGCGTCCCGCCGAAGGCCCTCCCGTACGTCCGCAAGGCCAAGCAACTGTCCCGCCAGTACGCCCAGTTCGACACCGTCCCCTCCCCCCTGCCGGGCGCCGAGGGCCCGCCCCGTGACGGCTACCTGCACCGCCCCCTGCGCTCCACCACCCTCAGCTCCGCCTTCGGCACCCGCCGGCACCCGCTCTCCGGCGTCACCAAACTGCACACCGGCGTCGACTTCCCGGCCCCCCAGGGCACCCCGGTCACCGCCGCCGGCCCGGGGACGGTCGTCTTCGCCGGCCTGACCCGGGCCTACGGCAACCGCGTCGTCGTCGACCACGGCGAGGCCGACGGCAGACGCCTCCAGACGACCTACAGCCACCTCTCCGCCCTGCACACCACCCAGGGCAGCACGGTGGTCCCGGGCACCACCCTCGGCCGGGTCGGCTCAACCGGCCTCTCCACCGGCCCCCACCTGCACTTCGAGGTGATGCTGGACGGGCACTACACCGATCCGGTTCCTTGGCTGGACGGGGGTGGGTGAGGGACGGTCCTCAAGACCGTCCCGGCGGGACACCAGGAGCAGTGCGCGCCGTCAGGGCACCGGCCCGCCTCCGCTCGGCGCGTTGCTCAGGTCGACCACGCAGAAGAGGTTGTCGTCCGGGTCGGCCAGGACCACGAAGTCGGGCTGGGGCGGATAGAGCTCCCAGTCGACGGGCCGGGCTCCGAGCGCGGTCAGGCGGCCCACCTCCGCCCGCTGCTCCTCGGCCGAGTCCGTGAAGAGGTCGAGGTGGAGGCGGGGACGTGGCTCGGGTGGGGAGTCGCTGAGCATCAGGGCCAGGGTGCGGCCCGAGCCGTCGGCGTGCTGGAGCGTCCGCCAGGTCGCGGACCGCCATTCCTCGGCGGCCACCAGATCCAGGGCTTCCGTCCAGAAGGTCACCGCCCTGGGGAGGTCCGTGACACCGATGACCGGGATACCGAGTCGCAACATGGGAACGACTCTAGAGGCCGGCCCACCGGATCAGGCCGAACGGAACCGGCCCGCCTTGACGCCCTCCAGGAACGACGAGAAAGCGTCGGCGGACACGCCGAGCACCGGGCCGCTCACCGCCTTGGAGTCCCGGACCGGGACGGTGCCGTGCGAGACGACGAGGTCGGTGGCCACCTCGACGCAGGTGCCGCCTTTGTCGCTGTACGAGGACGGGAACCAACGCGGGGACGGGGACGTGGACGCCATGGAAGTACCCCTTAGCAGAAGGCTGTTCGTCAGCCGAGCGTAAGCCGCCGCCTCAGCCCGCGCGAGAGCGCCTTCGCGCCGTGGCCGGAACAGCAAGGAGCCCCGCCACCGCTCCCGGGAGGGGAGATGGACGGGGCTTCCTTGACGCTGTTCGCCCGGGTCAGGCCGAGCGGAACTCGCCCGCCTTGACGCCCTCCACGAAGGAGGAGAACGCGGCGGCCGGGACGCTGAGCACCGGGCCGCTCACAACCTTGGAGTCACGAACGGGGACGGTGCCGTGCGCGGCAACCAGGTTGGTGGCGACCTCCACGCAAGTGCCGCCGTTGTTGCTGTACGAGGACTTGAACCAGCGGGGGGAGTCGGTCGTCACGGGGAGCCCTTTCGTAACTGGTTGATCAGGGCCACGGAGGCTGCTTGCGACAGTGCCTCGGCCTGTAGCTGATGGTACGCCGTCAGCATGCCAATGACATCGCTGCCTTCACGCTCCAGGTGGCCCTGCGCCTGGGATTCGGCGTAATAGATCATGGACCGATCCGAAAGGGTCAGGAGATTCACAGGCCGGTCGAGTGTGCGCCGCTCGCCTATCTCGAACGGCGCGATCTGAAGCATGGTGTTGGGCATCCTGGCGAACTCGGCCAGATGCTCCAACTGGCCTTCCATCACTTCATGACCGCCAATGGGGCGCCTGATGCAGCTTTCGTCCATGGTGACGAAGACCATGGGCGGCCGCTGCCGAATCAGTGCATCTTGGCGTTCCGCCAAGATCCTCACCCGCTCAGATGCCTGCTCGGGGCTGATCGCGCCCCGCTGAACTGCGTTGGCTGTGAGCACCCGCGCGTACTCCTGTGTCTGAAGCAGGCCGGGAATGATCCCGATCTCGAACACCCGGATCTCCGCCGCCCGCGCCTCGTACCCCAGGTACTCGGGGAAGCCCTCCAGCAACACCCCCTGCTTCACTTCACGGAACTTCCGCTCGAACTGATCGCCGGTACCCAGGGCCCTGTCGATACTGCGCGAAAAACGCAAGGTAGGAGGCTTGCGACTAGTTTCGATGGCCGAAATATGCGTGCTGGAATATTCAGTCGCGTCGGCCAGCTCGTCCTGGGTCCACCCCCGTTCCTCTCTTGAGCTGCGCACCAGCGCACCGAAGGCGGCCCGAGGGCTGCTCTCCGGGTTGAGTTCTTTCCGATTGACCATGCCGCTCCCAACTCTTCGTTCCGAAGACACAGGTTGAAGCGTTCCTGACTCTAGGCCAGCCTGAGCGCTCCCGGTAGCGGAATAGCTACAGAGAGGAACAAGCATGCCTGGAAACAGCGTTGCCCTGGACGAGGACCCGGCAAGCACCCGCGTCGACTGCGACTCCTGCGTGGAGTTCCGCCTCGGCGAGACCGAGGCCAACGCCGAGCGGGACTGGAGCAGGGCGACCGACTGCCGCGTCCTGCTCAGACGCCACCAGGACTCGGCGGAATGCGTGGCCCGGGAGCCCCGGTGAACACGCCGGCCCCGCCGGACGAACCCCCCGACGGCCCGGACGAACCCACCGAACCGGCGGAGGACTCCCCGCAGTTGCGGCGCCTGCGGGCCCGCATGGCCGAGGAGAACCGCCTGCGCCGCTGGCTCCGGCGCGCCACATGACCGCACCCGCAGCCTGCCCGGCGACGGGCGCCGAGTACCTCGCCGAGGTCCACGGGGGCGCAGCCGCCTCCTCCGTGTTCATCGGCGGGGTCATCGCCCCCACCCGCCGCCTCGCCCTGCGCTGGCTCCACCACCAGGCCCACCGCCTCGCCGACGCCCTCGACCCCGACCCGCACACGACCCACCTGCCCCCACACGCACTGCGCCCCACACCCCGCACCGCCGAACACGCCCCGACCCAACTCCGCTTCTGGGCCGCCGACTCGGACTACACCGAGGAAGCCACCGACCGCCTGGCCACCGGCCACCCGTACCGCTTCACCGCCCGCCAGGGCCCGGCCTGGTACCAGCTCACCGCCCGGCCCCTGCACACCCCCTCCAGCTCCGTCCGGCCGCCCGCGCGACGGCGGCGGCCGGACGGGCCTCATCCCGACAGAGGAGACACCGTGACCACACCGAACGCATCCCCCGAAGACGACCTGCCGGACCCGGCGGACACCCCGGAACCGGACCCGGCCCGGCCCGAACCCCCGGACGCCCCCCGCTACGTCCGCTGCCCCATGCTGGGCTGCGGCCGACTCCACGAAGTCACCGACCTCTGATGACCCGCACCATCGCCGTCACCGTCGCCGCCCTCGCCTGGACAGCCACCATCGCCGTCCTCACGGCCCGGCTCTGAGCGGGGGCCGGGGCGCCGGCCGCCGCTACACCGTCCGGAACATCCCCACGGACACCGGCGCCGTCTCCCGGAACCCGAACTTCTCGTACAGGAACCGCGCGTCCCCGTCGGCGATCAGCGAGACGTACGCCCCGTCCGGCGCCCGGCGGTCCAGTTCCTCGACCAGCTCGCCCATGATCCGCCTGCCCAGCCCCCGGCCCTGGTGCTCGGGCGCGACGCAGATGTCGACGATCTGGAAGAAACAGCCACCGTCCCCGACGACCCGGCCCATCCCCACCGGCTCGTCACCGTGCAGCACGGTCACCCCGTGCCAGGTGTTGGGCAGCCCGGCCTCGGCGGCCTCCCGCGTCTTCGCACTCAGCCCGGAGACCACGCGCAGCCGGAGATAGGTCTCGACGGAGGGCGGGCCGGCACGCAGCGAGTAAGGGTCAGTATGGGTTCTCACCTGCTACAGGTTAAGCCTTCGGGCGCAGGTCGGCCAGCACCTCCGCCCGGGCCGCAGCACCGGGTGCGCGAGAGCCATCCGTTCACCGGCCCTGGCCGCACCCAGCAGACCGGTGCACCTGGCAGCGGGAAGCGAGGCCGGGAGGGTCGCCACGGGCGCACCCTCCCAGCGTCCGCTGACGCGGCCGGCGTCCCCACACCTCCCGCACACAGCCACGGTGTCCCGCCGGCCGCCGCTGTTCGCTGGCGGGCCACGGCGGCCCCTGCTACCTTCCCGGAGGCCGTGCGAGAGAACGAGGAGGTGGTACCCGTGAACGCAGGATCGACATGGGTGCTCTCCTCCGGTGCCACGGTCGGGCGATAGAGGTCGTCCGGGAGCGCCGCCCCCGCGCACTCCCGAAAGGCACGACCATGCGCGTCACTCCCCCGCACCTCACTTCCGAGCAGCGTCTCGACGGCGGCGTCCGCGAACGCGCCTTCACCCTCGGCGAGATCCCCGGCATCCTGTGGACACCCGCGTTCGCATCCGCGTCCGCGCCCGTACCGCTGATCCTGCTGGGCCACCCTCCCCTCGGGCTGCGCAGGATGTACCCGCGCCTGGTGGACCGGGCCCGGCGCTCCGCGGCCGACGGTTTCGCCACGGCCACGATCGAACTCCCGGGGAGCGGTGAGCGGCCCCGCCTTCCCGCTGTCGAGGAGGCCCGCGCCGGCCTCCGCGGGGCGAGGGAGGCCGGCGAGCCGGTCACCGACGAGATCATCGACGCCCTCGTCCTCCCGCTGGCCGACCAGGCGGTCCCGGAGTGGCGGGCCGCCCTGGACGCCCTGTTGTCGCTGCCGGAGATCGGCGGCCCGGTCGGGTACTCGGGGGGAGTGCTCTCCCTCGGCGTCCGGCTCGCGCTGGCCGAGCCGCGCGTCGTGGCCGCCTGCCTCTTCGCCGGGAGTTTCGTGCCGCGGGCCGTGTTCGAGGAGGCCCGGCAGCTCACCGTTCCGCTGCACGTCCTGCTCCAGTGGGACGACGAGGGGAACGACCGGCAGGCGGCCCTGGACCTGTTCGACGCCTTCGGCTCCGCGGAGAAGACCCTGCACGCCAACATGGGCGGGCACACCGGCGTCCCGTCCTTCGCCGGGGACGCCGCGGCCCGGTTCTTCACCCGCCACCTGAGGTAGGAGCGGTGCGTGGGGCCCGGCTCGGCGAGCCGGGCCCCACGTAACAGGAACTGTCTACGTGTAACAGCCATGTAGGAAGGCACGGCCCGGCGGAACGGCCCGCCCCCTCCCCCGGGTCTACGTGATCAGCAAGGCTCGCTCACGGCGGGCAGACATCACGACCGCAAGGACGACCGATGCGCGCTCAGAAGATCACCCTCGCCACGCTGGCCCTCGTCACGGGCCTCACCCTCACCGCCTGCCAGGGCGACGACACCGCCGCGAGCGCCGACAACGCAGCCCCCGCGGCCTCCTCCCCGGCCGGGGACGACGGCGTCTCGGGCCAGGAGACGGACAAGGAGACGGCCGCGACGACCGGCGGCACCGCCTCCGAGGAGCCCGAGGGCAGCGGCGGCGGACAGGTCAACACCGGGCCCTGCAAGACGGCGAACCTCGACATCTCCAGCACCCACGGCATGGGCGAGGGCACCCTCCACATCGCCTTCAAGAACACCGGGGACGCCTGCTTCCTCAAGGGGTTCCCGGGCGTCGACCTCAAGGCCGACAGCGGCCCGGGCGGCATCAACGCCAACCGCAGCGACCTCGCCGCCCCGAGCGTGGTCCTCAAGACCGGCGAGTCGACCCGCGCCACCCTCCACTACCCGGCCAACCACTCGGGCGGCTCCGGCGTCGACATCACCCTGCTCGACATCACCCCGCCCAACGAGACCCACTCCAAGACCGTCCCCACCAAGATCAACGTGCCTGTCTCCGACCACTCCACCTCGGACGAGGTCATCATCGACCCGGTGGGCACCGGGAAGCAGTGAGACGGGGGCGGAGCGCGGCGGGGGCGGGCCAGCCCTCGCCCGCCGGCTCCCCTCCACACGCCGCGGCAGCGCGGTCCCCGGTGCCGCACCAGACAGCGCCTGCCCTGTTCGAGGCCACGGTGAAAGTCGCGTGCAGGACTTCAGGTCCATGGCCATGATGGTGGCCGTGATGGGCTACACCGACGTTCCTGCCCGGCTGGGTGAGAGTGCTCTGCCTGACGGGCGGCTGCTTGGCTGGGCAGAGTGGGGGCCGTCGGACGGGGCGCCTGTTCTGTTGTGTCCTGGTGCCGCTACGAGCCGGTGGCTCGGATTCGGCGCAGGCGTGGTCGAGGCGCTCGGAGTGCGTCTTGTCTCCGTGGATCGTCCGGGGCTCGGTGTCTCGACGCCCGCCCCCGGGCGGTCCTTCTCCGACTTCGCCGGAGACATGCGCCAGCTCTGTGTGCAGCGGGGCCTGGGGCAACCTGTTGTGGTCGGGAATTCGCAGGGTGCACCCTTCGCTCTTGCCTGCGCTGCGGAAGGGGTCGCCTCGGCACTGGCTGTCGTCTCCGGTGCGGACGAGGTGGCCAGGCCGGAGTTTGCTTCAGTTCTGGACGTGGACCTGCGGGGCCTCGTCGAGCGGACCGCGTGCGATCCGGCCGGTGCCGAGGAGTTCTTCGCCGGCTTCACTGCGGATGCGATGTGGGACATGGTCATGACCGGGAGCCCGGGGTGTGACCTTGCCGTGTACCAGGACCCTGATTTCGCGGCTGGTTACCGCAGGGCCTTGGGCGAGGGATTTGCTCAAGGTGCCGCTGGCTACGCCCGTGACACGGTCCTGGCGATGGGGCGGTGGCCGTTCGCCCTCGACGAGATCGCCGTCCCTGCCGATATCTGGTACGGCGAGCAGGACACCAGTCACTCGCCCGACAACGGGGGGCTGCTTGCCGCCCGTGTGCCCGGTGCTCGTCATCATGTCGTGTCGGGGATCGGCGGAGCCCTGCTGTGGACTCATGCCGAGCCGATCCTCACACGCCTCCTTGAAAGGGCTGTCACCCACCGGTAGATGTCCGGTCCGTGGCCGTGCCGGGGCGCTGCTGCGGATCATCCGCAGAGGCACGGGGTCGGTAGCGACCTTGCGGCGGGCCCAGAACCTTCGCCCCCGCGGCCCAGTTCACCGCCCAGCGCCGTTTCACGCTGGATGCCACCGCCTGAGCCCCGGCCCTCCGCACCAAAGACCCTGCACCCAGGGCCCGGGAACGATCGCCGAGGGTGACCCGCACGGCATGGCTGCCCCGCCTGAGGACATACGTCAGAAAAGCCCCTGACGAGAGGACGCCCCGCGTGCCGACCCCGCCGACCCCCACCCCCACCGCCCAGCAGCTCCGCCACCTGCTCTCCCGGTACGCCCAGGCCCGCATCGCCCAGTTCGAACGCGACACGCCCGCCCGCCGGAACGCCCTCACCGAGGCGACCCGGGCCCTGTGCGCCGTGACGAGTACGCCCGACATCAAGACGGCCCTGTTCAAAGCGGACGACCTCCTGGCCGCCACCTGCCCGGAGGACCACCTCACCAGACGCGCCGCCGGCGCCCGCCAGACCTCCCGCGTCCTGATGACCTGAGGGGCAGGGAGTCCGCCGGCCCGGCCGCCCCGTTCGCCCTCTTGCCCGCCCGGCCTCGGACCCTTATTTTACGCACGAGTAAGTACGCGTATCAGGAGGGGAGTTGACATGACCGCCTATCAGACCGTCATGGTCGGCACGGACGGTTCCGAGTCGTCGTTCGCGGCGGTCGAGGGGGCCGCGCGGCTCGCCGCCGTCTGCGGGGCCGAACTCGTCGTGGTCTGCGCGTACGTACCGATGCGCGGGCCCGAACTGGTCCGCGCCCAGGATCAGCTGGGGGCCGAGGCGTACCAGGTCGTGGGGTCGGCGCCGGCCGAGGACACCCTTCAGACCGCCCGGGACCGGGCGCGCGCGCAGGGCGCGGAGCGGGTGCGTTCGCTGGCGGTGGAGGACGAGCCGGTGGCCGCGCTGGCCCGGGCCGCGCGGGAGTGCGCGGCCGATCTGCTGGTCGTCGGCAACCGGGGTCTGCGCTCGCTGGCCGGGCGGCTGCTGGGCTCCGTACCGGCCGACATCGCCCGCAAGGCCCCGGTCGACGTGCTCATCGTGCACACCACGTGAGCGCCGGGGCGGAGGCCGGGGAGCCGCACCCCGGCGTCGAGGAGCTGCTGCTCGGCGGCGGCCGGGCCTACACGCGGCAGGAGGTCGCCGAACGGGCCGGGGTCGGGCCCGAGCGCACCCGGCAGCTCTGGCGGGCCCTCGGCTTCGCCGCCGTCGACGACGACGCGCGTGTCTTCACCGACGCGGACGCCGAGGCGCTGCGCGCCGGCGAACGGCTCATCGCGGCCGGGCTCATCACCGAGGAGAGCGAGACGATGATGGCCCGCGCCCTGGGCCACCACCTCTCCCGCCTCGCCGAATGGCAGGTCCACGCCCTGTGGACCTGGGCGGGCCGCGACCCCGCCCGCCCGGTGGACGGCGCGGCCCTGCTGGAACACGCCGCCGTCCTCCTCCCCGAACTGGAACTGCTGCAACGCCACGTCTGGCGCCGCCACCTCGCCGCGTACGCCGGACGCGCCCTGGCCGGGGCCCCCGCGCCCGGCGGGCACAGGCAGGCGCACGAGAGCGGGGACGTCCGCGAACGGGCCGTCGGCTTCACCGACATGGTCGGCTACACCCGGATGACCCGCGGCCTGGACACCGCCGCCCTCGGCCGCGTACTCGACCGCTTCGAGACCCTCACCGGCGACGTGGTCGCCGAGGGTCGCGGCCGGGTCGTCAAAACCATCGGCGACGAGGTCCTCTACGTCTGCGAGTCCGCCGCCTCCGCCGCCGACATCGCCCTCGAACTCACCACCCGCGCCCAGGCCGAACCGGACCTCCCCCGCCTGCGCACCGGCCTCGCCCACGGCCCCGTCCTCAGCCGCTTCGGCGACGTCTACGGCTCAGCCGTCAACATCGCCGCCCGCCTCACCGCCGTCGCCCGCCCCGAAACGGTCCTGGTCAACACGGAACTGGCCGGCGAACTGGCCGGCGACACGGCCTACACCCTGAAGGTGCTGCGCCCGGTGTCGGTCCGCGGCTACAGCCGACTCCGGCCGGTACTGCTGCGCCGGGGGCGGGGGGCGGGGTGAACCTCGGTCACCGCCTCCGCTACCCCGGGGAGCGGGCAGCCGTACAGGGTCACAGGAAGCGAAGGTCCGCGATGGCGTCGAGGTCGATGCCGTACGGGGCGTAGACCTCGGTCGTGTTGACCGAGGTCAGCCGCTCACGGTCGATGACGAGGGCGGCGGCGGCGGTCTCCCAGACCTGCCCCGCGTCGTCCGCCTCGATCTCCAGGTACGGCGGAATGCGGGGCCACTCGTCGATCTCCAGCCGTACCGGGCCGAGGGTGTACGAGGTCCGCCGGTTCTCCTGGTAGCCGCGCGGCGTGAGGCTGATCAGGCCGAGGAGTTGGCATGCTTCCTCGGTCCGCCGCTCCGTGAAGATCATCCCGCACGGTCGAAACGGTCCGCCCCGCATCCACCCCGCCCCCGCGACCCGAACCCCCAGTACTCCCAACCCCTCACCCCCACCGGAGGCCCCCGTGCACACCCCCCTGCTCCGCGCCGTAGGCGCCGCCACCGCCGTCTACGGGGCGCTCGTCACCGCCCGCCCCGGCCTGCTCGCCAAGCCCTCGGGCCTGACCACCCCGGACGGGGAGGTCGCCCGGGACACGGAGATCTGTCTCCGGCCGCTGGTGTGGCGGGACCTCGCTGTGGGGATCGCCATGGCCACGGCGCCCGAGGGACCGGCGTTGCGTACCGCGACCGCCGTGCGGATCGCCTCCGACCTGGGGGACGCGCTGCTGCTGGGGCCGACGCTGGACCGGCCCTACCGGCCGAAGGTGCTGGCGGTGTCGGTCGGGTGGGCGGCCCTGTCGGTGATCGGGCTGTACGCGCGGCGGGGGAAGTGACGGGCGCCGTCTACCGCTTCCTCGGCGGCCACGGGAAGAAGCCGCTGGTCCGGGCGCGGTAGGCGGCGTACCCCGGCCGCTCGGCCATGTGCCGCTCCAGCAGGGCCTTGCCGCTGCCGAAGATGAGGAGGGCGGACATGACGAGGGGGGAGACGAGGGTGGCGGCGGCGACCGGCGGGGCGGCGCAGACCAGGAGGAAGAGGCCCCACCAGACAAGGAAGTCTCCGAAGTAGTTGGGGTGGCGGGTCCAGGACCACAGGCCCCGGTCCATCACCTTTCCCTTGTGGGCGGGGTCGGCCTTGAAGCGGGCCAGTTGGCGGTCGCCGAGCGCCTCGAAAGTGAGGCCGACCGCCCACAGGGCGGTGCCGAGGGCCGCAAGGGCGCCGGCCGGCTCGCGGACGTACATCGCGGCCTGGACGGGGAGGGAGACGAGCCATACCAGGGCGCCCTGGAGGAGGTAGACCTTGCGGAAGGCGTAGGCGGCGGGGCTGCCGGGGGCCTTGGCGAGCATGGCAGCGTACCGCGGGTCCTCGCCGTGGCCTCGGCCGCGACGCGCGATGTGGACGGCGAGGCGCAGGCCCCAGGCGCAGGTCAGGGCGGTGGCGAGGAGGGCGAGGGTGGTGTCGCCGGGGTCGGGCCGGGTGCGGGAGCAGGCGTACGAGGTGAGGGCGACGGCGGCGAAGGCGGCGCCCCAGGCGACGTCGACGATGCGGTGGACGCCCTTGCGCAGGGCGAGGGCGAAGGTCACCAGCATGACGGCGAGGGCGGCGCCGGCCGCGACGGCGAGGTTGAGGGCGAGGCCGCCCCAGTCGGTCATCGGGCCGCCTCCCCGAGGCCGTCGTACCAGGCGGCCGGGGTCGCGGGCATGGCGCTGCTGCCGTCGCGGCCGGGCCGCACGGCGAGGATCTGGTCGACGCCCATGCGGCGCTGGTCGAAGGCGAGGGAGCCTCCGGCGAGGTAGAGCCGCCAGACGCGGGCGGTGACCTCGCCGACCAGGGCGACCGCCTCGTCCCAGCGTTCCTCCAGGGTGTCGGCCCAGGCGGCGACGGTACGGACGTAGTGCTCGCGCAGCGACTCGGTGTGCCGGACCTCCAGCCCGGCGCCCTCCAGGAGGCCGACGGTCTCGCCGAGGGGGCGCATGTGCATGTCGGGGGCGATGTACGTCTCGATGAAGGCGCCGCCGCCGGGGGCGTGGGCGCCGCGCGACATCTGCTGGACGAGGGCGCGGCCGCCGGGGCGCAGGCGGTCGTGGATCAGGCGGGTGAAACCGGGGTACTCGACGTCGCCGACGTGTTCGCCCATCTCGATGGTGGTCACCGCGTCGTACGTCTCGCCGGGCTCCAGGTCGCGGTAGTGGCTGAGGCGCACCTCGACCAGGTGGTCGAGCCCTTCCTCCTTGACGCGGGCCTCGACGTGGTCGCGCTGTTCGCGGGCGAGGGTGACGGCGGTGACGCGGGCGCCGTGGTGGCGGGCGGCGTGCAGGGTCAGCGAGCCCCAGCCGCAGCCGATGTCGAGCAGGCGGGCCCCGGGGCGCAGCCCCACCTTGCGGCAGACCAGCTCCAGCTTGTCGTACTGGGCCTGGGCCAGGCCGTATCCGCCGGTGCCGGGCGGGCGGGTGAAGTAGGCGCAGGAGTAGGCCATCGCCGGGTCGAGGAGGAGGCGGTAGAAGTCGTTGGAGAGGTCGTAGTGGTGGCTGATGGCGGCCCGGTCGCGGGCAGTGGTGTGGGTGGCGCCGAAGAGGCGGGCCGGGCGGCCGGGGGCGGGCGGGCGCGGCCCGAGCGCGCCGAGGGAGACGGCGGCGGGGACGGCGCGCAGGAGTTGGCGGGGGCCGGGCGGGCCGGGCAGGTCGCGGGGCGCGGCCGACCAGAGGGCGCGCAGGGCCTGGCCGAGGTCGCCCTCGACGTCCAGATCGCCGCTGATGTACGCCTGGGCCAGGCCCAGTTCGCCGGGCGCCCAGAGCAGGCGGCGCAGGGCGCGGCGGTGGCGGACGACGACCACGGGCAGGGCGCCGGAGGGGTCGGCGGGGCCGGACTCGCTGCCGTCCCAGGCGCGGAGCCGGAACGGCACGGGCCCGCCGGTGATCTCCTCCAGCGGCCGGGTCATGCGCTGGGCGGCGCCTTTCACGCGGGGCTCCCTTCGGTACGGGGTGCGGGGACGGCGGCGTCCTCGCGCTTGAGCAGGATCTGCCGGACGTCGAGGTAGCCGGTGGCGAACCCGGCCTCGGAGTAGGCGAGGTAGAAGTCCCACATGCGGCGGAACACGGAGTCGAAGCCGAGCGCGTCGACCTCGGCCGTCCGCTCGGCGAACCTCGCGCGCCACAGCCGCAGCGTCTCGGCGTAGTGCGGGCCGTAGCGGTCGTCGCGGACCAGGCGCAGGGTGGTGCCGGTGCGGGTCAGGTCGTCGACGGCGCGCAGGGAGGGGATCATCCCGCCGGGGAAGATGTACTTCTGGATCCAGGTGTACGAGGAGCGGGTGGCGCGCATCCGCTCGTGCGGCATGGTGATGGCCTGGAGGGCGACGCGGCCGCCGCGGGCCAGCCGCCGGTCCAGGACGGCGAAGTACTCGGGCCAGAACTCCGCGCCGACCGCCTCGATCATCTCGACGCTGACGATCGCGTCGTAAGTCCCCGTCACGTCCCGGTAGTCGGTCAGCCGGACGTCGACGCGGTCGGCGTAGCCGGCGTGGGCGACCCGGCTCAGGGCGAGGTCGCGCTGTTCGGCGGAGAGGGTGACGGTGGTGACGTGGGCGCCCCGGGCGGCGGCACGCAGGGCCAGCTCCCCCCAGCCGGTGCCGATCTCCAGCAGCCGGGTGCCGGGGCCGACCTGGGCCAGGTCCAGCAGCCGGTCGATCTTGCGGTGCTGGGCGGCGGGCAGGGCGTCGAAGGTGGCGGGCAGGGAGCGGAAGACGGCGCCGGAGTAGGTGAGCGTCTCGTCCAGGAAGAGGGCGAACAGGTCGTTGGAGAGGTCGTAGTGGTGCTGGACGTTGTCGCGCGCGGCCTCGACGGTGTTGCGCTCGGAGGCCGGGCGGCGCAGGTCCCAGAGCCGCCGCACCCGGTGCAGCGGCGCGGGCACCAGCTGGGTGAGGTGCTGGGCCAGCACCCCGAGGACGGCGGGCAGGTCGTCGGCGTCCCACTCCCGCGCCATGTACGACTCGCCGAAGCCGATCAGCCCGCCCACCGCGATCCGGCGGACGAAGGCGTCGGTGTCCCGCACCCGCAGCCACGGCCCGCCCTTGCCGAGCCGCCGCCCCTCGGGACCCTCACCCCACCCCACGTGCAGCGGCAGCCGGTCCAGGGCGCGGGTCAGCAGCAGCCGGCCGAGCAGGGCGCGCGGCGGGGAGCAGCGCGGCACGGTGGCGACGCCGGGCCAGCGGGCGGCATCGACCTGGTCGCCGCCGGTCGGGGCGGCGGGCGGCGGGGCGGACACGTTCATTCCAGGCCCTCCTGGGGGCGGTGGCGGGGACGGGGGACGACCGGCAGGCCGCGCGCCCACAGCCGGATGCCGTGGAGGCGGATGCCGAGGGAGACGGCGAGGGTCGAGAGGGGGCGGCGGGCGGCGGCGCGCAGCAGGGCGCGCGCGGTGGCGGGCCCGCGCGTGCCGCGCACGGTCGCGGTGAACCGGCGTACGCCCTCGCGGTCGAGGTGGACGGCGAGGTCAAGGTGGGCGCCGGGCTCGGGGAGCCGCATGCGGTAGGTGCCGTCGACGGTGAAGAAGGGCGAGACGTAGAACTCCTTGGGCGTCTCGGCCCGGCCGTCGGTGTCGCCGGGGCGCAACAGGTAGCAGTGGCGTTCGCGGTAGGTGTTGTGGACCTCGGCGACGACGCACCGCAGGTCACCGGCGCCATCGCCGTCTCCGTCGCCCTCGCCGTCGGGGCCGTGGCACCAGTACAGGGTCAACGGGTTGAAGACGTGGCCGAGGACGCGGGCGTGGGCCAGCATCAGGACGCGGCCGCCGGCGAGGTCGATGCCGTGGGCGGCGAGGTAGCGGTCGAGGCCGGCGCGGAGGGCCGGGCCGGGGGCGGCGCCGGGCGCGGCCGTGCCCGCGAAGTGGTCGCGGGCGTCGAAGCGCGCCAGCGGGCGCAGGGCGCGGGGCAGCACGGGTATGTGGTCGAGGTCGACCAGCCAGAGATAGGTGCGCTGCCCGAAGGCGTACCGGCGCGGGCCGGTGCGGACGTGCCGGATCTCGCAGCGGTACAGCGCCGGGGCGGACGGCGCCGGGGTCACCAGGCCACCCCGAGCCGTTCGGCGGCCAGGACCCCGGAGCGGCAGCCGTCCTCGTGGAACCCCCAGCCGTGGTAGGCGCCCGCGTAGACGGTCCGCTCGCCGCCGAGTGTGGGCAGTTCCTTCTGGGCGGCCACCGACTCCGGGGTGTAGACGGGGTGTTCGTACGCCATCCGGGCCAGGACCGTGTCCGGGTCGACGCGGCCCTCGTCGCCGAGGGTCACCACGTACCGCTCGGGCGCGTCGAGGCGCTGGAGGCGGTTCATGTCGTAGCTGACCCGGACGTGGCCCCCGGCACCGGCGCCGCGCGGGACGACCTGGCCGCACTCGGGCAGCAGGTAGTTCCAGGAGGCGCGGGCGCCGGGGGCCTTCGGCAGGAGCGAGGTGTCGGTGTGCAGCACGGCCGGGTTGGCCGAGTACGGGAAGGCGCCCAGCACCCGCTGTTCGTCGGCGCTCGCGTCGGCGAGCATCGCCAGCGCCTGCCCGGGGTGGACGGCGATGACCACGGCGTCGTACACCTCGGTCGAGGCGGTCCCGGAGCCGGCCCCGGAGGTGACGTGCACGGCGGAACCGGTGCGCACCACGCGCCGGACGGGGGCGGAGGTCCGCACGTCCGGGAGCTCTTTGACGAGCACGTCCACGTACGCGCGCGAACCGCCCGTCACCGTCCGCCAGACCGGCGACCCGCTCACCGAGAGCATCCCGTGGTGCTCCAGGAACCGGAACAGGTACCGCGCCGGGTACTCCAGCGCCGTCCCCGGCGCGCACGACCAGACCGCCGAGACGAGCGGGATCGCGAAGTGCTGCACGAAGTACGGCGAGAACCCGTGCCGGTCCAGGAACTCCCCGAGCGCCGGCCCCGCCTCGCCCCCGTCCGCCAGCAGCGCCCGCGCCCGCCGGTGGAAGGCCGTCACCGCCGTGAGCATCCGGACGAACCGCAGGTCGGCCACGTTCCTCGGCTGCGCGAAGAGCCCGCGCGGCCCGAGCGCGCCCGCGTACTCCAGGCCGCACCCCTCGCACCGCACCGACATGCTCATCTCGGACTCCTGGGTCTCCACGCCCAGTTCGGCGAAGAGCCGCAGCAGACGCGGGTAGGTCCGCTCGTTGTGCACGATGAACCCGGAGTCGACCGACCGCACCACCCCGTCCGCCCCGGTCAGCTCGTGCGTGTGCGCGTGGCCCCCCAGCCGCTCGTCCGCCTCGTACACGGTGACGTCGTCCGCCTCCCGCAGCACGTACGCCGCCGTCAGCCCGGCGATCCCCGCCCCCACCACCGCGATCCGCCGCCGCTCCCGCCCCATGCCACGCTCCCCTTCACCACGCACACCGAGAACAGGGGCCCGGCCGGAACCCCTCACCTCTCTCTTCGGAGCGGGGGGCCGGTTGGATTGGGGAAGAGATGATTTTTTCCGCGGTAGGGCGGGCGGCGCGGGTCACCGGCCGGGCAGGTGGCCGCCCTTCCGCGCCCGCTCCCACGCCTCCGCGCCGTCCGGGACGAACGCCCCCGCCGCGATCAGCGCGTCGATCTCCGCCGCCGTGCACCAGCGGAGTCCGGCGATCTCTGCGGGGACCGGCCGCAGCGGGCCGTCCGTGCGGGTCTCGTGGCGGGCGAGCCAGTACGGAAAGATCGCGCCGTCGCAGAAGAAGGTGAAGAGGGGTACGGGGTGGGCGCGCACGCCCGGTTCCTCGGCCGGCTCGCGGGCCGCCGCCGCCTCGTAGCTCTCACCGCGGTGACCGCGCCGCCGATCAGCCCGTTGTGGAGGCCGGGGAAGCGGGTGGCGTGGGCGGGGCGGCGGTGGACGAGGTGGCGGCCGTCGGCCCGGTGACAGACGGTGACCGCGATGCGGTGGGGCCAGCCGTTGCGGACGGCCTCGCCGCGTTCCACCACGCCGATCACCCGGTCACGCTCGTCGACCCGGTCGACCCCTTCGGTCACGCCGCAACCCCCCTGTTCAGCAGTCCCCTTCAGCCTCTCAGACCGAGCCGGGCCCGTACCCTGCGCCCCATGACGACCCACGAGCGCGAACTCACCCACGGACCTGTCGACCTGTGCCGCCCCGACGGCACCTTGGCGCCGGAGGCGGTCGGCTGGTCACGGCGGCCGGTGCACCGGGCCAACCTGCGCGGGTGGGGGCGGACCAAACGCTGGGAGTACTGGTGCGTCACCACCCCCACCCACCTGGTGGCGCTGACCGTCAGCGACCTGGACTTCCTGCGGCTGGACGCGGTGTACGTCCTGGAACTCGTCCCGGGCGGTCGGGAGATCGAGCGGACCGCGCTGCGGCCGGGCGGGCCCGGCACCCCGCTGCCCGAGGGCGTCGCGGGCGTCCCCGGCCCCTTCGGCGGCCATGACCTCACCGTCGGCCCGGCCCGGCCGGTGCGCGACCAGGTCCGGATCGGCATCCGGCGTGAGGGCGCGGGCACCCGGCTGACCGCCCGCTGCCTGGCCCCCGGCACCGGGGAACAGGTGGAGGTGGACGTGTACGCGGGGCTGCCCGAGGGCCACGAGACCCTGTCCGTGGTGGTGCCCTGGGGGCCGGACCGCTTCCAGTACACCTCGAAGCAGACGGCGCTCCCGGCCCACGGCCACGTCCGGGTCGGGCGGCGCGTGCTCGCCTTCGCGCCCGGCGACTCCTGGGCGGTGCTGGACCACGGGCGCGGGCGCTGGCCCCGGGTGGCGCACTGGAACTGGGGCGCGGGCTCGGGGCGTACCGACGGGCGGACGGTGGGGCTCCAGTTCGGCGGGCGGTGGACGGAGGGCACCGGCGCCACCGAGAACGCGCTCTGCGTGGACGGCCGGCTCTCCAAGCTCGGGGAGGAGTTGGCCTGGTCCTACGACCTGGCCGAGCCGCTGGCCCCCTGGCGGGTCCGCACCCCCGGCTCCGACCAGGTCGAGCTCACCTTCACCCCGGTCCACGACCGGGTCACCCGGACCGACGCGGGCCCGCTGTCGAACCACACCGACCAGTGCTTCGGCCACTGGAACGGCACCGTCCGCACGGACGCGGGCGAAGAAGTCGCCATCCGCCAGGTACTGGGCTGGGCGGAGGACGTCCGCATGCGCTGGTGACAGGGCCGGACGGGTGGAGTTGAACGTTCCGTTCAACACTTGTCGTTGACAACAACGCGTGCTTCTCGCACGCTGGTGCCATGACGACCGAGCCGGGCTCCCAGCAGCCCTCCCCCGACGCCGGCACCGACGGCCCCTTCACCGCCCCCGACCCCGAGCAGGCGCGCACCCACCGTGTGCACGCCTCGCTCTTCCGGATCGCCGAGCGGCACGCCGCCACCGACGAGCAGCGGCGCCGCCAGGTGCACCCCTCGATGATCGGCCCGCACGAGGCCGTCCGCCTCGTCTCCTACCTGCTCAGCGGCACCGCCCTGCCCGAGGGCGACGAGCCGGAGGTCGACCAGGCCGACGTCACCGCCGCCCTCACCCTCGTCCCCAGCGCCCGCGCCGACCTGGACGAACTGGAGACCGGCCTCCTCCGCATGGCCCGCGGCCGCGGCATGACCTGGCAGGAGATCGCCTTCGGCCTCGGCCTCGGCACCCCCCAGGCGGCCCGCCAGCGGTACGAGCGGCTGGCGGGGCGGGCGGGCGGGGAGGAGTAGCCCTCACCCGTTCTCCACCCGGATCCACCAGTTCAGCGGAGCCGCGAACGCCGCCCAGCACAGGTAGGGCAGGAGCAGGGCGGCGGCGCGGCGGTCGATGCGGTGGAAGAGGAGGACCGTGGCGGTGACGGCGTGGCAGAGGATCAGGAGGCGTCGTGGCGCGTCTGCCCGCGCGCGGGCGGGGCGGTCCGCCTCAGTCCGTGGCGCGCTCCGCCGCCGACTTCTCCGTGGTGGCTCCCGAGGTACGCAGCGAGCCGCCGGAGGTCTCCAGGTGGGCGCGGACGAACCACTGGAACTGCTCCAGGTCGCGGAGCTGCTCGATCAGGAGGTCCTCGGTGGCCGGGTCGATCCGGCCCGCCTCGGTGACGGCCTTGCGGACGTCCTCGACGACGCCGGTGTAGACGACGTCGAGGGCGCCGAGGTGGGCGATGGCGTCGCCGCGGCCGATGCTGTAGTCCTCCCAGGTGCGGGCGGAGACCAGTGCGCCGGGCGTGCCCTTGGCGACGCCGCCGAGCGCCGCGATCCGCTCGGCCACGTCGTCGGCCATCTCGCGGACCCGGTCGACCTGCGGGTCCAGCATCTCGTGGACGGCGATGAAGTGCGGGCCGACCACGTTCCAGTGGATGTGCTTCAGCGTCAGGTGGAGGTCGTTGAGGGCGTAGAGCCGCAGGCGCAGCAGGTCGATGAGCTTGCCGCCCTGCTCGACCGTGAGGCCGGGGACGGTGTAGCGGGGGGTGGTGTCGGTGGCCATGGGGTGTCGTCCTTCGTGTGGGGCGGGCGGTGGGTCACGTGATCTCTTTCTGTTCCCCGTGATCACGTGACCCACCGCCCGCCCACTCGTCGGAGTGACAGGGAGAAGGGGATGTTGACGCCAGGCGGGGGAGGCGGCCGCACCGTCCGTCCCCGTCCCAGGCGTTACGCGTGCCCCTCCGGCACGTACACCACGTTCGGCTTGCCGGTCACCGGGTGGGGGCCGATGCGGGTGTGGACGCCGTAGACCTCGTGCAGGAGTTCCTCGGTGAGGACCTCGGCGGGGGTGCCGGTGGCGACGACGCGGCCGGCGGCCAGGACGTAGAGGCGGTCGCAGTAGGCGGCGGCGAGGTTGAGGTCGTGGAGGACGACGAGGACGGTCGGGGGGAGGGTGCGGGCCAGGTGGAGGATGTCCAGCTGGTAGCGGATGTCCAGGTGGTTGGTGGGTTCGTCCAGGGCGAGGATGCGGGGGCGCTGGACCAGGGCGCGGGCGATCAGGGCGCGCTGGCGTTCGCCGCCGGAGAGTTCGTCGAGGCGGCGGTCGGCGAGATGGGCGGCGCCTACGCGTTCCAGGGCGGCACGGGCCTGGGCGGCGTCCTCGGCGGTGTCGCCCTCCCAGAACCGTTTGTGCGGGCTGTGGCCCATGGCGACGGTTTCGCGGACGGTCAGGCCGAAGGCGCCGGTGGCCTCCTGCGGTACGGCGGCCACCAGGCGGGCCCGCTCCTTGGCGGTGAGGTGGGCCGCGTCCTGCCCGTCGAGGAGCAGGCGGCCCGAGGTGGCGGTGAGGGTGCCGTAGACGCAGCGGAGCAGCGTGGTCTTGCCGCTGCCGTTGGGGCCGACCACGCCGACCGTCTCGCCGGGGGCCGCCTCCAGGTCGACGCCGTCGAGGAGGACGGCTCCCTCGCGGCCCCGGCCGGGCGGGGGGAGGCGGTAGCCGAGTCCTTCGGCGCGCAGCGAGCCGGGCGCGGCGGCGCCGAAGCCCGGGTCGGCGGGGGCGGGGGCGGTGCGGTGGGTCATCCGGTGACTCCTTCTCCGCGCGATGACCGGCGCAGCAGCCAGAGGAAGAACGGGCCGCCGGTGAGCGCGGTGATGACGCCGACCGGGATCTCCTCGGGCGCGGCGACGGTACGGGCGACCAGGTCGGCGACGACCAGGAAGAGGGCGCCGCCGAGCGCGGTGACCGGCAGCAGCCTGCGGTGTCCGGCGCCGGCCAGCAGCCGGGCGGCGTGCGGCACCATCAGCCCGATGAAGCCGATCGCGCCGCTGACCGCGACCAGCACGCCGGTCACCAGGGAGGCGAGGACGAAGGCGCCGGCGCGGAAGCGGTGGGTGTCCAGGCCGAGCACGGTGGCGCCCTCCTCCCCGGCGAGGAGCAGGTCGAGCGGCCGGGAGAGGGCGAGCAGCAGCCCGGTCCCGGCGATCAGCACGGCGGCCGGGAGGAAGAGGCTGTCCCAGCGGGCGCCGCCGAGGCCGCCGAGGGTCCAGAAGAGGATGGCGCGGGCGTGTTCGGCCTCGGTGGAGAGGACCAGGACCAGGCTGGTCAGCGCGGAGAGGATGTACTGCACGGCGACCCCGGCGAGGATCAGCCGCCCGGTCGTCATGGTGCCGCCGCGCCTGGCCATCGCGTAGACGGCGACCAGGGCGCCCATCGAGCCGGCGAAGGCGGCGACGGGCAGGGCGACGGTGCCGAGCAGGCCGGTGCCGACGCCCGCGACGATGACGAGGACCGCCCCCGTGGAGGCGCCGGAGGAGGCGCCGAGCAGGAAGGGGTCGGCCAGCGGGTTGCGGACCAGGGCCTGGAGGACGGTACCGGCGACGGCGAGCCCGGCGCCGACCACGACGGCCAGCAGCACGCGCGGCAGCCGCACGTTCCAGATGACCGGCGCGAGCGGCGTCGGCTCGCTCCCGGTCAGGGCGGCCAGCACCTCGCCGGGCGGGACGCGGACCGAGCCGAGGGCGAGCCCGGTGAGGGCGGCGAGCAGCAGCAGGCCGGTGAGCAGGGTGAGGACGGCGGGGTAGGGCAGGGCCCGGCGGCGGGGCTTCGCCGCCGGGGTGTCCGCGAGGGCGGTCACCTCGGGGCCCTACTTGGCGGCGAGGTCGGGGTGGAGCTGGTCCGCCAGCTCGTCCACGGCGTCGGGGACGCGCGGGCCGAGCACGGCGGAGGAGAGCGGGAGGACGGCGAACCGCTCGTTCTTGATGGCGGGCACGTCCTTGAGCGCCGGGTCGTTGAGGAGCTGCTTCTTCTTGGCGGCGACGGGGGTGCCGCCGTAGTCGTAGATGACGACGACATCGGGCTTGCGCTCGACGACCTTCTCCCAGGAGACGTCGCCGAAGGACTTGTCGAGGCCGGCGAAGACGTTGCGGCCGCCGGCCCGGCTGATGAGGTCGTTGCCGATGCCGTGGCCGCCCGCGGTGAAGGCCGAGCTGTCGCCGCTGTCGAAGACGAAGACGGCGGGCTTCTCCGCGCCCTTGAGGCGTTCGGCGGTGGCCGCGAGCTGCTTCTCCTGCTCGGCTATGAGCTTCTCGGCGCGCTCGGGGACGCCGAACGTCCGCGCCACCTCGCGCAGTTCCTTGCGCAGCTCCCTGACGCCCACGGGTCCGTCCGTGCAGCCCTCGACGTTGAGGCGGGTGGTGATGCCGTCCTTGGCCAGGGCCGCGCGCTCGCGCCCCGAGCCCTTGTCGAAGGCGCTCGCGTAGCCGCCGTAGACGAAGTCGGGCGAGGTGGCGATCAGCTTCTCGTACGAGGGGTACTCGTCGGCGACGACCTCGATCTGGTCGTAGGCGGCGCGGTACTCGGGGAGGATCTTGTCGTCCAGGAAGGCGGTACCCGCCATCCGGTCCTCCAGGCCGAGGGCGAGCATGACCTCGGTGACGTGCTGGTTCATCGTCACGGCCCGCTCGGGCGGCTGCTCGAAGGTGGTCTTCACCCCGCAGTTGGTGACGGTGTACGGGAAGCCCTCGCCGCCCTTGGCGTCCTTGCCGCCCTTCGCCCCGGTCTGGCCGCCGTCGGCGGCGCCGCAGGCGGTGAGCGGGAGGAGGAGTGCCGCCGTGGCGGCGAGCGCGCGCGGGGCGCGACGGGGTCCGGGCATGACCGTGCCTCTCCGGGGGATGACCGCGTCCCCTGGTAGTGCGAGTTGAGGCGGCGGGTCAGTGTCGGACTCCCGGGCCCGCCCGCGTCGCCGCGTCGTGCCCGGTCACCGTGGCGGGACCGCGCCGGATTCGCACCGGCTTCCTGTCCTCCGCCGCCTGGGTGAACGCCGCGATTCTGCCACGCGGGGGGCGGGGGGGCCGGGGCGAGGCGGGGAGACGGTACTCACACCGGGGGCGGGGCGGGGCACGGCGCCGGCCCCACGGGCCTTCGCACGACTGGAAGCACGACGACCACCATATAGTCAAAAATAAGCCACATCATCGCTACTGATTCTTCACATGACCGAAGAGGCAAAGGCGGAACAATGCACCAGAAGATCTATTTTCGAGCCAGCGAACGGAAACCCCGAATTATTCGATATGCCCACACAAGGGGATAAGCGAACAATTCGACTTCTGGCCACTGGCCTGCAACGGCTCACGCCGCCAGGCCCGGTTTCCCGCATGATCTCCGCGAGCCCCGCCCGGGGACTCACAGGAGGGGGATCCGATGAGGAAGTTCGACAGGTCGATCGCTCTAGGTTTTGCGAGCGCGGCACTTGCCGTAAGCACTTCCGTGACGTCGGCGTCAGCAGACGCCCCGCAAACGGCAGTCGGCACCACGACCGAGGTGATCACCCTGGCGGACGGCACCGAGGTCGGTCAGGTCACCCACCACCAGCGGGGCGACGGCACGCAGCCGCCCGCCGAACTGGGCGACCCCGAGGAGTGGGGCGTGGCCACGATCGAGATGGACGATTCGACCATCAAGCCCATGATAGAGGCATGCACCAACCCGTCCAGCGGCGGCAAATGGTGCTACGGCTGGTACCTCACCGGCGCAACTGCCACCAAGAAATACTGCTATTCAAACTATTACCACGGCACGAAGACTCACAAGTCGTCGGTGACCATCGCCAACGGATCAGCCTCCAGCGGGTGGGTGGCCAAGGGTGCTTACGCCAACGCCAACAGGACAACGGGCGCGGCGTACACATGCAAGACGTACTACGCCACGAAGTAAAAGCTGCATTCCCACGCCCGACGGGCCACTCGTCACCCGCAGACAACCGCCGCGCGTGACGAGTGGCCCCGCTGCTGCTACCTGCTGAAGTCGGTTCACAAGCGAACAGGAAAGACGATCACCCACCTTCTGCGAACTTACCTCACACCAGCCATAGCCGCTCTCACAACAGGCGCGCTTCTGGGCCTCATCGGCCCCGGGGCCGCCGAGTGGAATAACTCTTTCGGAGCCGCCCTGAGCCTGACTTTCTCCAGCGGCTGGCCGTGGGCCTGTTACGCCTTCCTGGTGGGATTCCTCTGCCGCTCGAAAATTATGGCAGGGAGCCTTTCTTTCGCTGGACTGACCACCGGCGTCACCATTTACTACCTTTTCAAATACATGAACCCGTACGTACCGCCGGGGGCGACAAACACCATCGGTGAAGGGTTCTCTTCCGGAGTTGTCCTTTGGGGAATCTACGCGCTCGCGCTCGGGCTACCCATGGGCCTCGTCGGGCACCTTGCCCGCAACCAAGGACTCGTCGCGTTGCCCTTCCGAATCGTCGTCCCGGCGATCGCGTTCTTCGAGACCACCCTGCGGCTTGACGTAGAAGCCGAGGGGCAGGACTACGTCACCCTTCTCACCTGGAATGTGACCAGGTATGCGGCAGCCACTACAGCCCTGGTCATCTTCGGGCACGCCGCCTGGTCCTTCTGGTGCCGCCACCGTCGTGGCTCCACGGAGAGTGATGCGTACCGCACGCACCATCTTCACGGTGAATGAGCGCGGGGCAGCCCGCCACTCCCCCGTAGGCTCGGCCTCCGTCCTCACCACGCAGGGAGCTCCCGTGCCCCCACCCCCCGCCTCCAGCACCTCCCCCGCCGTCGGCCGTGCCCTCGACATCCTGCTGTTCCTCGCCGGGCGGACCGGGCCCGTGCGGGCGGGGGTGCTGGCGCGGGAGCTGGGGATGCCGAGGTCGTCGGCGTACCACATTCTGGCGGTGCTGGCGGAGCGCGGGTTCGTGACCTATCTGCCCGGGGAGCGGGCGTACGGGCTCGGGGTGGCGGCGTTCGAGATCGGGTCGGCCTATCTGCGGCACGAGCCGCTGGAGCGGCTGGCGCAGCCGGTGGTGCGGCGGCTGGCGGGCCGGCTCGGGCAGACCGTGCACCTCGGGGTGGTCTACGGCGCCGAGACGGTCTACCTGCTCAAGGAGCGCCCGCCGCGCGCCTCCGCCGCCGGCACCGCCCTCGTCACCGACATCGGCGTCCGCCTCCCCGCCCACCTGACCGCCAGCGGCCGCGCGATCCTCGCCCACCTCCCCGAGGCCCAGGTCCGCGCCCTCTACCCGCGCCCCGGCGACCTCATCACCCGGACCGGCCGGGGCCCGCGCTCGCTCGCCGAACTCCTCGACCTGCTCGCCGCCGACCGGGTGCGCGGCTGGTCGGAGGAGACCGAACTCGTCTCGGAGGGGCTGCGCTCGCTGGGCACCGCCGTCTTCGACCACCACGGCCACCCGGTCGCCGCCCTCTCCACCACCTGGCGGCGCCACTACGCGCCGCACGACCCCGAGCGGGTACGGGAGGAACTGGGCCGGGCGGCGGCGCGGCTGACCTCGGCGGTGTCGGGGCGGGCGCCCGGGGCCGGGTGAGGGGTCAGCGCTTGCGGGCGACGGCCCCGTACATGGCGATGTCGCGGCCCTCGACGCCCTCCTGCTCGGGGCCGGGGCGCCAGGTGTGGACCTGGGTGACGCCCGGGTCGAGCAGGTCCATGCCGTCGAAGAAGGAGGTGGCGGTGGCGAGGTCGCGCAGGGCCATGGGCATGCTCTGCTGCCGGTACTCCTCAGCGACCCGGCCGACCTCCTCGGGGGCGAAGTCGGCGGTACCGATGGTCATGGCCAGGTAGCTGCCGGAGGGCAGCGGGTCCAGGAGCCGGGCGACCAGGCGGCGGTCCTCCGGGGGCAGGATGAAGTGCATGATGCCGATGATCATCAGGCCGACCGGCTTGTCCAGGTCGATGAGGTCGCGGAACTCGGGGCTGCCGAGGATGGCGTCCGGGTCGTGCATGTCGGCGTCCACGTACGCCGTGGCGCCCTCGGGCGAGCTGCGGAGCAGGGCCCGGGCGTGGGCCAGGACGATGGGGTCGTTGTCGACGTAGACCACGTGCGACTCGGGGGCGACCTCCTGCACCACCTCGTGGAGGTTGGGCGAGGTCGGCAGGCCGGTGCCGATGTCGAGGAACTGGCGGACGCCGTGCTCCTCGGCGAGGTACCGGCCCGCGCGGTGCATGAACCGGCGGTTCTCCCGCATGTGCACGGGGAGCGCGGGCCAGTGCCGCCGCATCGCCTCGCCCGCCTCGGCGTCGACCGGGTAGTGGTCCTTGCCACCCAGGATGTAGTCGTAGACGCGGGCGGAGTGGGCTCGGGAGGTCACCAGTCCGCTCGGGCGCGGGTCCGGGCTGTTCATGCGGCGTCCCTTTCGGTCGAACACGTGCGTGGGGTCATCTTCTCCTGCCTCTGCCCGGAGCGCCGCAGCATGTACGCGCCGGTTGGCCGGAGTTCACCGTTTCCCCCGTACCTGGAGGGCGATGACGGCGATGTCGTCGAGGCGGTTCTGCACCGGCGGCAGCAGTCCCTGGACCAGTTCGGCCAGGGGGAGGCCGAGGCCCGCGAGTTCGTCGGTCCGTTCGCGCAGCCGCCCGAGGTTGTGGCCGATGTCGGTGCCGGGTGTCTCCACCAGTCCGTCGGTGTAGAGGACGAGCACGTCGCCCTCCCGCAGGACCGCGTGCAGGTCGGAGCGGGGGACGGCGTCGGCGACGCAGAGCGGCGGGTCGGCCGTCGTCAGGCCGTGCAGGTACCGCGCGGGCTGCCCGGCCGGGATCAGCAGGGGCGGCGGATGGCCCGCGTTGGAGAGGGTGACGTGCCAGAGCTCCTCGCTCTTGCGGCGCAGGATCGCGTGGACCGCCGTGACCATCGACGGCGTGTCGAGGGCCTGGACGACCCGGTCCAGGCGGGCCAGGGTCGCGGCGGGGCTGGTGTCGGGGCCGCTGTCGTAGGCGAGGGCGCGCAGCATGCTGTTGACGCGGCCCATGGTGGTGGCGGCGTCCACGTCGTGGCCCGCGATGTCGCCGATGGAGAGGGCGAGGGCGTCCGGGGCGAGGCTGACCGCGTCGTACCAGTCGCCGCCGACCTCGGCGTCCGAGTCCGCCGGGTGGTAGAGGGCCGTGCTGACCAGCCCCGCGACGGGCGGCGGGGCGGCCAGGAAGGACTGCTGGAGGGCGAGGGCGGTCTCCCGGGCGCTCTGGAGTTCCATGGTCCGCCGCAGGGGGCCGCTCATCTGCTGGAAGACGTCCTGGAGCAGGGCGAGGTCGCCTTCGTCGCAGGGCGGGTTTCCGCGACAGGTCGCGGTGGCGGCCAGTGCGACCGTCCGCCCGGAGACCACCACGGGCACCAGGGCCACGCTGGTCGCCCCGGCCTCCCGCAGCCACCGGGCCGAGGCGGGCGAGATCCCCTCCTCGGGCGGGTGGCCCTCGGGGAAGGTCATCAGCTGGGCCTGCTGCTCGCGCATGGCGCGCTGCGCCACGGGCCCCAGCAGGAAGTCCGGCTCCAGCGGGGAGAGGGCGGGCAGGCCGGGGGCGAGGTCGACGCGCTCGACCTGGTCCACCGGCAGGGTGCCCGTACTCCAGGAGTCGGTGGCCTTCTCGTGCGGGACGAGGAAGATCGCGACGGCGTCGGCGAGCTCGGGGACGACGGCGGCGGCGGTCGTCATGAACGCCTCGCTGAGGTCGCGGGCGGCCGGGACCGGGGCCATCCGGGCCAGCAGCTTCTCGCGGGTCCGGGTCCGCCAGTGCTCCTCGGCGTCGGCGACGCTGCCGACCCACTCGATCCGGCCGGCCTGGTCCTCGACGGGGGTGGCGACGATCCGCACGTACCGGTGGCGGCCGCTGCCGCCCTCCGCGCGCATGCGCACGATGGTGTCCAGGGGGGTCCGCTCCCGGGTGGCCCGGAGCCACTTGCGCTCCAGCCCGTCCCGGTCCTTGGGGTGGATCGCGTCGGTCCACGAGCCGTCCTCGCCCGGGTGCCACAGCTTCTCCTGGACCTCGCCGCCGACCAGCGTGGTGACGACCCCGTCGGCGGAGAGCGTCCAGACGGTCTGCGGCACGGCACCGAGAAGCGCCTCGTACCGCCTCAGGAGGCGGTCGCTGTCGGTCACCGCTGCCTCCTTCGCCCCGCGGCACCGCCGACCGGGCTGCGGCAGAGATCCTCCCGGCGGCACGCAGGAGGAAGCGGCTCCTCCGCAGCGCCAGTATCACCCGCCCCGGCCCACTCGGCATGCGCGGCGCCGGCCCCTCAGCCGGCACTCCCCTCCCCGACCAGCAGGACCCGGCGCCCTCGCGTGTGCCCGGCCTGGCTGTCGGCGTGGGCCCGGGCGGCCTCGGCGAGCGGGTACGCCCGGGTGACCGGAATGTGCAGCTCACCCCGGTGGAGCATGGCCACGGTCGCGTCGAGCGCGGCCCACACGTCGCCCGCCGTCCCGGAGAACCGCACCCCCTGCTCCGGCGCCGTCAGGTCCGCGATGGAGACGACCCGGCCCGCCTCCCCGGTCAGCCCGACCAGCTCCCGGACCACTCCGGCCCCGGCCAGGTCCAGGGCCGCGTCCACGGGGCCGAGCCGCCGCACCCGCCCGGTCCACCCCGGGCCGTACGTCGTGGCGTCGGCGCCCAGGCTCCGCAGGTACTCCTGGTTGGCGGGCCCGGCGGTGCCGGTCACGGCGATGCCCCGGGCGCGGGCGACCTGGAGCACCGCCGACCCGACCCCGCCGGCGGCACCGCTCACCAGCAGCCGCTGCCCGGGGCGGACGCCGACCTCGCCGAGGACGCGCAGGGCGGTCTCCATGACCGAGGGGTAGCCGGCCGCCTCCGCGAAGGAGAGCCCCTCGGGCATCGGGGCCCAGGCCGACAGCACGGCGAACTCCGCGTAGGTCTCGGCGCCCTCGCCGAACACCCGGTCCCCGGGCCGTACCCCTTCGACGCCCTCGCCGACCTCGTCGACCACCCCGGCGGCGTCCAGTCCGAGCCCCGCGGGCAGCGGGGCGGGCGGGTGCGCGCCCAGCTTCTGACCCTCGCGGACGCGCCAGTCGACCGGGTTCACCCCGGCCGCCCGCACGGCGATCCGTATCCGGCCGGGGCCCGCGTGGGGCTCCCCGGCCTCGGTCAGGCGCAGCACCTCGGGGCCGCCGTACGCGGCGAAGCTCACTTTTCTCATGCCGGGAAACGTAGCACTAACGGTTAGCTTTTTTGAACCGTTACGTTTTCGTGGCTGATAGCGTACGGACCATGCCCGAGCCGACCGGACGCCGCGCACGCAAGAAGGCCGCGACCCGACAGAAGATCGCCGAGACCGCCCTGCGGCTCTTCCTGGAGCGCGGCTACGAGGCAGTGGGCATCCGCGAGGTGGCCGCCGAGGCGGACGTCGCCGTCACCACGCTCTTCTCGCACTTCCCGGCCAAGGAGGCCCTGGTCTTCGCGGAGGACGCCGACTTCGCGCGCCGCCTCATCGAGGCCGTCACCGACGAGGCGCCGGGGGCCCCGCTCGTCCCCGCCCTGCGCCGCGAGGTCGAGGCGCTGGTCCGGCACTGCTCCTCGGACGAGGCCGCCCCCGTGTACCACCTGATCGACACCACCCCCGCCCTGCGCGAGTACGAGGCGGCCATGCGGCAGCGCCACGCCGACGCGCTGGCCACCGCCCTCACCGGGACCCGGGCCGGGAGCCCGACGGCCTGCCGCGCCCTGGCCACCTTCACCGTCGACGCCTACGCGCTGGCCCGGGACGCGGACGAGCCCTCCGCCGCGCTGGACGAACTCTTCGCGATGATCGAGGCGGCCTGGGCGGCGGGGGGACCGGCCCGGCCGTAGCCACCCGGCCCGCCCCGTCTCGTATCCGAGATTTCGCGGCGCGCCCTCTGGTCCGGCCCGCCGCCGCGCCCTGTCATGGGGAGACCCGGCCCACCCGGCCCACCCCAGGAGGCAGCAGTGAGCACCGTTCCCCCGTACTCCCCCGTCCGTGCCGCCCGCGGCACCACGCTCAGCTGTCTCGGCTGGCAGCAGGAGGGCGCGCTGCGGATGCTGATGAACAACCTGGACCCGGAGGTGGCCGAGCACCCCGAGGAGCTGGTGGTCTACGGCGGTACCGGCAAGGCGGCCCGGAACTGGGAGGCGTACCACGCGATCGTGCGGACCCTGCGCACGCTCAAGGACGACGAGACGCTGCTCGTGCAGTCGGGCAAGCCGGTCGGGGTGCTGCGGACCAGCGAGTGGGCGCCGCGCGTGCTCATCGCCAACTCGCACCTGGTCGGCGACTGGGCCAACTGGGAGGAGTTCCGCGGCCTGGAGCAGCGCGGGCTGATCATGTACGGCCAGATGACGGCCGGTTCGTGGATCTACATCGGCAGCCAGGGCATCCTCCAGGGCACCTTCGAGACCTTCGGCGCCGTCGCCCGCAAGCGGTTCGGCGGCAGCCTCGCCGGGACGATCACGCTCACCGCCGGGCTCGGCGGGATGGGCGGCGCCCAGCCGCTCGCCGTCACCATGAACGACGGCGTCGCCCTCTGCGTCGAGGCCGACCCCACCCGCATCGCCCGCCGCCTGGAGCGCCGCTACCTGGACGTGGCCGCCGACGACCTGGACCACGCCATGCGCCTGGCCACCGAGGCCCGCGACGCCCGCCGCCCGCTCTCCGTCGGCCTGGCGGGGAACGCCGCCGAGGTCTTCCCCGAACTGCTGCGCCGGGGCGCCCCGATCGACATCGTCACCGACCAGACCTCCGCCCACGACCCGCTCGCCTACCTGCCCGAGGGCGTCGCCGTCGAGGAGTGGCGCACGCTGGCCGCCGCCGACCCCGCCGCCTTCACCGAGCGGGCCCGCGCCTCCATGGCCCGCCACGTCGAGGCGATGGTCGGCTTCCAGGACGCGGGCGCCGAGGTCTTCGACTACGGCAACTCGATCCGCGACGAGGCCCGCAAGGGCGGCTACGACCGGGCGTTCGCCTTCCCCGGCTTCGTCCCCGCCTACATCCGGCCGCTCTTCGAGGAGGGGCGCGGCCCGTTCCGCTGGGCGGCGCTCTCCGGCGACCCGAAGGACATCGAGGCGACCGACCGCGCGCTCGTCGAGCTGTTCCCCGACAACACCCACCTGCACCGCTGGCTGAAGCTGGCCGGCGAACGCGTCACCTACGAGGGACTGCCCGCCCGCATCTGCTGGCTCGGCTACGGCGAACGTCACCGCGCGGGGCTCCGCTTCAACGAGATGGTCGCCTCCGGCGAACTCTCCGCCCCGGTCGTGCTCGGCCGCGACCACCTCGACTCCGGCTCGGTCGCCTCCCCGTACCGCGAGACCGAGGGGATGCTCGACGGCTCCGACGCCATCGCCGACTGGCCGCTCCTCAACGCCCTGGTCAACACCGCCTCCGGCGCCACCTGGGTCTCCCTGCACCACGGCGGCGGCGTCGGCATGGGCCGCTCGATCCACGCCGGGCAGGTCTGCGTCGCCGACGGCACCGACCTGGCCGCCGCCAAGCTGGAACGCGTCCTCACCAACGACCCCGCCATGGGCGTCCTGCGCCACACCGACGCGGGCTACCCGCACGCGAGCGAAGTCGCGCGGGAGCGCGGGGTACGGGTGCCGATGAACGAGGGGTGATCCGGCGGCCGGTGGGTACGGATGGCCCCGAGCGTGGAGGAGGCGCCGGTGCACGCGTCGGAAGGGGCCCGGGCGGTGGCCGTGGCCAGGTCGGTCGCGGCCTCGCTCGGCCTGCCCGCCGACGAGGCGGCCGTCCTGCACGACTCGAACAAGCTCACCCTGCGGCTGCTGCCCGCCGACACCCTGGCGCGGGTGGCGCCCGCCGCCGACCAGGTCGCGGAGTTCGAGGTCGGCCTCGCCCGGCGGCTCACCGAGGCCGGCTGCCCGGTGGGCGCGCTCGACCCCCGGGTGGAGCCGCGCGTCTACGAGCGGGACGGCTTCGTCGTCACCCTGTGGAGGTACTACGAGCCGGTGGCGGCGGGCGAGGTCACTCCGGACGCGTTCGCCCGCGCGCTGGCCCGCTTGCACACCGGGATGCGTGAACTGGACGTGCCGGCGCCCCGGTTCACCGAGCGCGTCGAGCGGGCCCAGCGGTTCCTGGCCGACCACGAGCGCACGCCCGGCCTCGTCCCGGCGGACCGGTCCCTGCTCCAGGAGACCCTGAGCGTTACGGCGGAGTGGATCGCCGCACGCGGCGCCCCCGAACAGCTGCTCCACGGCGAACCGCATCCGGGCAACGTCCTCGCCACCGCACACGGCCCCCTCTTCATCGACTGGGAGACCTGCTGCCGGGGCCCGGTCGAGTTCGACCTCGCGCACGCGCCCGAGGAGGTGGGACCCGCTTACCCGGGCGTGGACGCGGAGCTGCTGCACCGCTGCCGACTCCTCGTGCTGGCGATCGTCACGGTGTGGCGCTGGGACCGCGAGGACCTCTTCCCGGACGGGCGGCGCATGGGCGAGGAATGGCTGGCACGGACCAGGGCGGCGGCCGGGCGGGACTGACCCGCACCCTTCAACAGTTGCGTAAATAGACAACTATGCTCGGTGCCATGGACGATGCGACGACCCCGCGCCCCGCCGACGCCGCGACCGAACCCGCCGTACTGGACGACGGCCCCGCGGCCGGACTGCGCCTGCGCATCACCGGCCGCCCGGCGATCCTCCAGGTCACGCGCGCGTGCGAGAGGGAACAGGCGCCCGGCGAGACCGCTGAGCGGGAGTTCGGCGTGACCGAGGTGTACGTGTACCGGCGCGACTGGCGGGTGAAGAGCCCGCCCCTGCGGTACGGGTACGACCCGGCCAGCCCCTGAGCCGGCCCGTCAGGCGGCAGGCGGGCCCGGACGCTCGGCCTTCGCGCCCTCGGCCGGGGCGGCGGCGGCCCCTTCCTCCTCCTTCAGCGCCCGCGCCTCGCTCTTGAGAATGCGCAGGGAGCGGCCCAGCCCCCGGGCCGCGTCGGGGAGTTTCTTCGAGCCGAACAGCACGATGACCACGAGGGCCACGATCAGCAGATGCCAGGGCTTCAGGGCGTTGGCGTACACGGCGGGCCCGTCCTCTCCTCGTACAGCGCGGGCCCCCGGGGGTGACCCCGCCTCGTCAGTTGCTAGATTGCGCAACCATAATAACGACGGGCTACGGTGAGGCGGCGGGGATGGCACGGGCGCACAGGCACAAGGACCGCCGACCCCGGCGGCGCGGCCGGGAGAAGCCCCGCCGCGCGCTGCGGACCACGCTCGCCGTCGGGCTGTCGCTGGCCGTGCTGACGGGGGCGGGCGCGGGCTGGGCGTACCTGCGGCTGGGCAACAACATCGACACCTTCGGCGCCGACGGCCTCTCCGACCACCGCCCCTCCTCGGCGGCGCTCGGCCAGAACGTGCTGGTCATCGGCTCCGACTCGCGCTCCGGCGAGAACAGCTCGCTGGGCGGCGGTCAGGGGGAGGTGGGCCGCTCCGACACCGCCTTCCTGCTCCACGTCTACGCCGACGGGAAGCACGCGGTGGCCGTCTCCATCCCCCGGGACACCCTGGTGGAGATCCCCGCCTGCAAGCTCCCGGACGGCAGCTGGACGGAGCCGCGCGAGCAGGCCATGTTCAACGCCGCGTTCTCGGTCGGCGAGACCCCCGAGGGCAACCCCGCCTGCACCCAGAACACCGTCGAGAAGCTGACCGGGCTCCGGGTCGACCACACCGTCGTCGTCGACTTCCAGGGCTTCGCCGCCCTCACCGAGGCCGTCGGCGGGGTACGGATATGCCTCCCCGCCGACATCCACCAGGGCGACCTGGACCCGAACCGCACCACCCCGGGCAAGCGCGTCTTCCGCAAGGGCGTCCAGGAGGTGCAGGGCCAGGCCGCGCTGGACTACGTACGGCTGCGCCACGGCGTCGGCGACGGCTCCGACATAGGCCGGATCAAACGACAGCAGGCCTTCGTCGGCGCCCTGGTCAAGAAGGTGCGCGAGGACGGGCTGACCCCCACCCGCCTGCTGCCGCTCGCCGACGCCGCCACCCGCTCCCTCACCGTCGACCCCGGCCTCGGCTCCGCCGACCGCCTCATCTCCTTCGCCATGTCGCTGAAGAACGTCGAACTCGACGACACCCGTTTCGTCACCGTCCCCTGGCGGTACGAGGGGGCCCGCGTCGCCGTCGTCCAGCCCGAGGCCGACGCCCTGTGGGCCGCCCTCCGCGCCGACCGGCCGCTCGAAGAGAAGGGGAAGGAGGAGGAAGGGGAGGGAGAGGAAGCGGTCGACGGGGCCGGGATCGCGGTCGCCGTCGCCAACGGGACGACCGTCACCGGGCTGGCCGCCCGCGCCGCCGAGGCGCTGAGCGCGCACGGGTTCACCGTGACCGGGACCAGCACCGCGCCGGAGCAGGGCGGCCCGACCACCGTCGTCCACCACGGTCCCGGTGACCGCGAGGCCGCCGCCACCGTCGCCCGCCTCTTCCCCGGCGCGAAGCTCGCCGCCTCCCCGGACCCGGGCGTACGCGTCACGGTGGGCGAGGAGTACGCGGACACGCCCTCGCCCGGCCCGTCTCCGAAGCCGTCCAGGGCCCCCGGCGAGGACGCCCGTTCCGCCGCCGACGACATCTGCTCCGACCTGAGCTACGGCTGAGGGCGCCCGGGACCGGAGGAGCAGCGGGAGTCGCGGGAGTCGCGGGAGTCGCCGGGGTTCACACCGCGCCGCCCGCCCGCTCGTGCCGCCGGCGGGCCAGTACGAGGACGACCGCGTACAGGGCCAGCACGGTGGCGAGCAGCGCGTAGTAGAGCGGGGGCAGGGTGCCCATCGCGAGGAGCGGGCCGAGCGGGGAGAGCGGGAGGAGGACGCCGATCACCGCCAGGCCGAGGGCGGCGCGGTGGACGGGCCCGGTGGACCGGCCCTCGGCGGCGTGGCGGCCGCCGCGCAGGATGACCATGACGAGGGCCTGGGTCAGCAGGTTCTCCGTGAACCAGCCCGCGTGGAACGCCTCCTGGGAGGCGAGGGTGTCATGGGTGGTGAGGGCGAGGACGCCGAAGGTGGCCACGTCGGCGGCGGCGTTGATCAGACCGAACCCGGTGATGAAGCGGAGGAAGCCGCGTGGGCGCAGCCGGATCGGGCGGCGCAGCACGGCGCGCGAGGGGCGTTCGTAGGCGAAGGCGAGCTGGGCGGCGTCGAAGCAGAGGTTCTGGACCAGGACCTGGGCCGGGAGCATCGGCAGGAACGGCAGCAGCAGGGCGGTGGCGAGCATCGCGAAGACGTTGCCGAGGTTGGAGGAGAGGGTGATCCGCAGGTAGGTGCCGATGTTGCCGCCGCTGTGGCGTCCGGCGGTGATCGCCCGGTCGACGGCGGCGAGGTCCTTCTCGGCGAGGACCACGTCGGCGCTCTCGCGGACCGCGTCCACCGCCCCGCGCGGGCAGAGGCCGACATCGGCGGCGTGCAGGGCGGGCAGGTCGTTGACGCCGTCGCCGAGGAAGCCGACGGTGTGCCCGCCGGCCCGGAGCGCGGTGACGATGCGGGCCTTGTGCTCGGGCCCGCACCGCGCGAAGACCGTCGTACGCCGGGCCACGGCGCCCAGTTCGGCGTCGGTGAGGCGGTCGGTCTCGTCGGCGGTGAGGACCTGGCCGGGGTCGAGGCCGAGGTCGCGGCAGACCTGGGCGGCGGTGCCGGGGTGGTCCCCGGTGAGGATCTTGACGCCGACGCCGCGCCCGGCCAGTTCCCCGAGGGCGTCGGCGGCGGTGGGGGCGAGGGCGTCGCCGAAGGTGACCAGGCCCCGGAAGGTGAGGCCGCGTTCGTCGGCGTGGGTCCACTCGCCGGGCCGGGAGTCCCGCTCGGCGACGGCCACCGCGAGGAGCCGGGAGCCGGCGGCGGCCTCGGTGGCGGCGAGGCCGAGCAGCCGCTCCCGCTCGTCCGGGTCGAGGGCGCACCGGTCGAGGACCTGCTCGACGGCGCCCTTGACGACGAGGGTGTGGCGGCCGAGCCGCCCCGGGGTGCGGACGACGGCGGTGGACAGGCGCCGGACCGGGTCGAAGGGGAGCGCGGCGACGCCCTCGGGCCCGTCGGCGGCCTCCTCCCCGGCGGCCTCCAGGACCGCTTCGTCCAGGGCGTCCGGGACCGGCAGGTCGGCGAGGTGCAGCGTCCACCAGGCGTTGGCGGCGGCCCACCGCAGCACCTCGGGGTCGTCCTGGCCCTCGGCGTCCAGGGCGCGGGTGACGACGGGCCGGTCCTGGGTGAGGGTGCCGGTCTTGTCGAGGCAGAGCACGTCGACGGCGCCGAGGTCGTGCAGGGCGGGCAGCCGGGTGACGATGACCCGGTGCTCGCGGGCGAGGCGTGAGGCGCCGCGCGCCAGGGCGGTGGTCACCACGACGGGCAGCATCTCGGGGGTGAGCCCGACCGCGACGGCCACCGCGAACGGCAGCGTCTCCAGGCCGCGCCCGTGCAGCGCCGCCCCGGCGACCAGCACCAGCGGCGGGGTGAGCAGCATGAACCGGATCAGCGTCCAGGAGATGCCGTGCACCGACCGGTCGAAGGCGGTGAACCGCCGCCCGTCGCCCGCCCGGTGGGCGGCGGCGAACCGGGTGGCCGCGCCGGTCGCGGTGACCAGCGCGGTGGCGCTGCCGTAGGCGACGCTGCTGCCCTGGAAGCAGAGGTGCGGCGGCGCGAACGGGCCGGGCGGCGGCGCCCCCGGCTCTTGCACGGCCTCCTTCGCCACCGGCGCCGACTCCCCGGTCAGCGCCTGCTGATGGACGCTGAGCCCGGTCGCCCGCAACAGCCGTACGTCGGCGGGGACCAGGTCGCCGGGGCCGAGCCGGACCACGTCACCGGGGACCACCTCGCCGACCGGGATCTCCCGCGCCTGGGGCGGACCCTCCTCGTCGGCCCGGCGGACCACGGTGGCGGTGGTGGGGAGCAGGGCGCGCAGCAGGCCGACGGAACGGTCCGCCCGGTGTTCGCCGGTGACCCGCAGGACGCAGCTGACCAGCACCAGGGAGCAGATCACGGTGGCCGTGCCCCAGGCGGCGACGACGGCGGAGAGCAGGCCGAGGCAGAGCAGCACGGTGGTGAAGGGGTCGCGCAGGCTGTGCAGCAGGCGGCGGCGCCGGGTGATCCGGCGCCGCGCCGGCAGCGCGTTCTCCCCGTGCCGGGCCAGCCGCCGGGCCGCCTCGTCCTCGGTGAGGCCACGCGGGCCGCTGCCGTGGGCGCGCAGCAGCTGGAGCGAGGTGAGCCGGGTGGCGTCCGGCGGGGCGGCGGGCTCGGGGGCGGGCGGCTGGGGTGGTACGGGTGCGGCCGCCCGGCAGACGGCCGCCCGCTCAGCCACCGGCTCCACGCAGGCGCCTCGGCCGGCCGGCGTCGGCGGCCTCCTGCTCGGCGAGCCGCCCGACCATCGACTGGACGACGGTGACCACGTCCGGGTCGTCGACGAAGTAGACCTGGCGGCGGCCCTCGCGCCGGGAGCGGACGAGTCCGGCCAGCTTCAGCTTGGTCAGGTGCTGGCTGACGGCCGGGAGCGCCCCGCCGACCCGCTGGGCGAGCCCGCTGACGTCGCTCTCGCCCTCGGCCAGCGCCCAGACGATGTGCAGCCGCGCGGCCGACGAGAGGAGCCCGAAGGTGGTGGCCGCGGCGGCGAGCACCTCGCCGGACGGGTCCTGGAACCCGGTGTCCTGCGCCACTGTCGCCCTCCTTCTCCCGCCTCGTCGGTCCGCCACCCGGCGGGCGGGGCCAGTCTAGGCGGCGCCTCCGGCCGGACGGGCCGCCGCCAGGTGCGGGTAGAGCAGGGCGGGGTCCTCGCCGAGCCGCGCCTTCCAGCGGGCGGTGCGCTCGTCGGCCAGCACTTCGAGGGCACCGGCCTCCAGCCCGTCGAGGGCGGCCCGGACGATCGCCTCGGGCGCCGCCTTCTCGTCCTCGATCCCCGCCATCATGTCGGTGTCGACACTGGCCATCGCGAGCGCCGTGACCTGCGTGCCCTGCCCGGCGAGTTCGTACCGGACGCCGTTGGTCAGCGCCCAGGCCGCCGCCTTGGAGGCGCCGTAGCTGTTGGAGTGCTCGTAGGCCATCCACGCCATGACCGACAGCACGTTGAGCACCGCCCCGCCGCCGCCTGCGGCCAGGACCGGCGCGAAGGCGCGCACCGTGCGCAGCGGGCCGAAGTAGTTGGTCTCCATCTCCCGCCGGATGGACTCCTCGGGCCCGTCGGTGAGCCGGGCGAAGGTGGAGATCCCGGCGTTGTTGACGAGCAGGGTGGTGTCGGCGGCCGTGCGCGCGGCCCGTGCGACCGAGGCGGCGTCGGTGACGTCCAGCTCCAGCGGCACGACCCCGGGCAGCTCGGGCAGGGTCTCGGGCCGCCGGGCTGCGGCGTACACCTTCTTCGCTCCCCGGCGCCGGAGTTCGGCGACGAAGCTGCGGCCGATCCCCCGGTTCGCCCCGGTGACCAGCGCGATCTCATCTCGAATGTCCATGCCCGGTACGCTAGAACCTCACGTCGACGTGAGAGTCAAGCACGCGAAGAGGGGAACTCCGGCCGATGCTGAAGATCGGGGAAGTGGCCCGCCGCACCGGGGTGAGCGTGCGCGCCCTGCGCTACTACGAGGAACAGGGCCTCCTCACCCCCGACCGCACCCCCTCCGGCCAGCGCCGCTATCCCGAGGAGACCGTCGAGGTGGTCCTCCTCTTCCAGCGCTTCTACGCGGCCGGACTCAGCAGCCGGGCCATCGCGGCCCTCCTCCCTTGCGTCAACAACGGCCACCCCAGCACCCCGCAGCGCCACCTGCTCCGCACCGAACGCGACCGCCTCGCCTCCCGCGTCGCGGAGATGACCGACACCCTGCACCGCCTCGACCAGCTCATCACGGACGCGGACCGGCGGGCGGGCGTGGCCGCCTAGTCGTCCGACGGACCGGCCCGGCGGGCCGCACCGCCTCACCCCGCCCCCCGCACCACCCCCGCGAACCGCCCGGCCACCGCGCCCCACACCTCCGCCGCCCCCGCCTCGTCCGCGAGCGCGTCCCGGTGCAGCGCCTCCCGCTCGTACCCGTACCGCCGCAGCCGCTCCTCGTTCCACCGCAGGATGCCGGTGGCCTCGGCCTCGGGGTGGAACTGGACGCCCCACGCCCGCTCCCCCACCCGGAACGCCTGGTACGGGCAGCCCTCGCTCTCGGCGAGCCAGTGGGCGCCGCCGGGGAGGCGGGTGATCGCGTCCACGTGGTTCTGGATGGCGGTGGGGCGGGGTGGCAGGCCGGTGAAGAGCGGGTCGGCGGTGGCCTCGGGGCGCAGTCTCAGCGCGGTCGAGCCGAATTCGGGGCGCCCGTGCTCGCCGCGTACCTCGCCGCCCGCGACCTGGGCGAGGAGCTGGCCGCCGAGGCAGATCCCGAAGTACGGGGTGCCGTCGTCCAGGGCCTGCCGGGCCAGCTCGCGGGTGGGGGCGAGCCAGGGCGCGCGGTCGTCCTCGTCGGGGAGGTAGCCGCCCCCGAGGACGAGGAGGGCGGCGTGGTCGAGGCGCGGGGGCACCGGTTCCCCGTCGTACGCCCGGACGAGGACCGGGGTGACTCCGGCCGCCGCCAGCCAGGCCGCCCACCGCCCCGGTCCCCCGCGCGGGAAGTTCTGGATGACCAGTGCCGTCGTCGCTGCCGTCGTCGCCGTCGCCGTCACGCCCGCGTGCCCCTTCGCCGCCGCACCGCCGCCGGAGAGCCCGGCGGCCCGGCCGCCCAGTAGACAGCGGCGCGGCCGGAGGAGTCCACCCCCGGCCGCGTGCGCCCCGGTACCCGCCACCGTCACAGGGCGGGCCGGTTCAGGGCGGTCCGCTCAGGCGGCGGGCCGGTCCGTGCGTTCGACGACGTCCGCCTGCTCGGGGCTGCCCACGAAGACGTGCTGCCGGGAGTGGCTCAGGTAGGCGAAGATCCACGACACCAGGGCGCGCACCTTCTGGCTGGAGCCGGAGAGCAGCGCCAGGTGGACGGCGAGCCAGACCAGGAAGGCGGCGGGCCCGCGCACCAGCCGTCGGCCGCGGCCGAGTTCGGCGACGGCCGAGCCGCGCCCGATCATCGCCATGTAGCCCCGGTCCTTGTAGCCGAACGGCTCGGTCGGCCGCCCGGCCCGCTGGGCGAGGATGTTGCGGGCGGCCCAGGCTCCGGACTGCTTGGCGACGGAGCCGAGCTGGGGCAGCCGCTCGTCCCGGTCGTCGGTGATGTTGGCGGCGTCCCCGAGCACGTACACGCCCTCGTAGCCCGGGACGGTGAGGTCCTTGGCGACGTCGATGCGCCCGCCACGCCCCTGCGGCATCCCCGATTCGCGGAGCAGCGCACCGGCCTTGAGGCCGCCGGCCCAGATGACCAGGTCGGCGTCCATGGTGGCGCCGTCGGCGAAGCTGAGCCCATCCTTGCGCACCTCGGTGACGGCCGAGCCGAGCTTGAGCCGTACGCCGCGCTCGACCAGCCGGCTGGCCGCGTACGCCTGGGACTTCTTGCTGAAGCCGCCGAGCGTCCGGTCGACCATGTCCACCAGCGCGACCGAGCACCGCTTGGCGAGGTCGCCCACGAAGAGCTTGGGGACGACGTAGTTGATGGCGTCGGCGATGGCCCCGGCGGTCTCCACCCCGGTCGGCCCCGCCCCGACCACGGCCACGTTCATCGGCTTCTGCCCGTTGTCCTTGTCGGCCTGGTCGAGCAGGGCGACCAGCTTGGAGCCGAGCCGGGTGGCGTCGGTGGCGGAGTAGAGCGGGTACGCGTTCTCGCGGGCACCCGGGGTGTCGAAGAAGTTGGCCTCGGCGCCACAGGCGACGATCAGCGCGTCGTCGGCCTCGTACACGGTCCCGTCGGTGAGGGTGATGGTGCGGCGGCCGGGGTCGACGGCGGCCACTCTGGCGGTGAGCACCCGGACCGACGGCTGCTTGCGGAAGATCGACCGCAGCGGCCTGGCCAGCTCCGACACCCCGATCTGGGCGGTGGCCAGCTGGTAGAGCAGCGGCTGGAACTGGTGGTACCCGTGCACGTCCACCAGCAGGGTCCGCACCCCCACACGGCCGAGCTTCGTGGCGGCTTCGATTCCCGCGAAGCCGCCTCCCACGACGATGACCTCGTACGTCTCTGCCATGCCTTCACGCTATGCCCGCTATCCCGGGGGTGCATTCCGGGTGACTTCGGAGGGTGAGCACAATGACCTCCGATGAGTACCCCACACACCCCCGCCACACCTCTGACCGTCTCCGCCGCCGTCCTCGTCCGCGACGGACGCCTCCTCGTGGTGAGCAAGCAGGCCGCGCCCGGTCTCTTCTACCTGCCGGGCGGCAAGCCCGACCCCGGCGAGACCTCCGAGCAGGCCCTCCACCGCGAGCTGCACGAGGAACTGGGCATCACTCTCCGCCACCACCGCTTCCTCGCCGAGATCTCCGCCACCGCCGCCCTGGAGGGCGTCCCGATGCGCATGCGCGTCTACGAGGGCGAGACCCCCGACACCCCCCGCCCGGCCGCCGAACTGGCCGCCCTGCGCTGGACGGACGGCCGCGACCCGGGCCTGACACTGGCCCCGGCCGTCTCCGGCCAGGTCGTCCCCCTGCTGCGGGAGCGGGGGCTGCTGCCGGGCTGACCTGTTGTCAGTGGGCCGCCCTAGGCTCGTCCACGTGATCGAAAGACTGTGCGAGAACTACGCGGACGACGAGGTCAACCTGGTCTTCGTCCGGGGGATGCCGCTGACCTGGCTGGTGGCGGGGCTCGTGCGGTCGCACCGGATGGTGGTCGCGGGCAGGGAGGAAGCCGGCTGGGCCTGGGTGGTGCACCTGATGCACGACGCCGAGGAGGAGGACTACGCCCCGGTCGACTACCGGCCCCTGTGCCCCGCCGGGACGGAACTGGTGGTCTTCGAGACCGAGCCGTGCCGGGGCAAGGCGCACGGCCCCGCCTTCACCTACTACCGGGACGGCCGGACGGTGGTGCACTTCAGCTTCGAGGACCTACGGCAGCGCGTCGGCGACGACCCCGACCACCTCTCGCCCGAACTGCTGGCGGCGGGGCTCATCGGCCCCGGTACCCCCTGTCCGCCGGCCGGGGAGGACGGGCACCTGTGCTGGGAGCACAGCGACGCCGACGAGCTGCGGCTGCTGCGGACGCTCGCCGCCCACTTCGCCCTGCCCTCGCCGCCCTTCACCCCGGAGGTGACCCACCCGTGAACACGCTGCCGCCGAACCGGCCGGCCCTGTTCTGCAAGGGGTTCGACCTGCCGGGGCTCACCGGCGGCTTCGCCCAGCTCTTCCTCAACATCGGCGAGCGCCGCGAGTCCCGGCGCGGCGGCACCCACCCCGACGAGCTGGTCGGCCCGCTGCTGGCGGCGGGCATCGTCGGCGACACCTCCCGCTACGACGCCGACCCCGCCTTCAACGCGGACGGCCGCCACACCCTCGCCCTCCTGGCCGCCCACTACGGCCTGCCCAGCCCTCCGCTCCCCCTCCCGGCAGGGAACTCCCCTTCCGCGTAAGGCGTTTGAGGATTATGGAGACCAGGATGCGGAAGGGTTACCAAGGAACCGGACCCGGCGCGATCACCCCGGACGGATGCGCCGTCGAGCTGTACTCCCGGCTGCCGATCGGGGCGGAACCGGAGATCATCGCGGCGGCGGTGCCGCCCCGCGCGCACATCCTGGAGCTGGGGTGCGGGGTCGGACGGATGACGCACCCGCTGGTGGAGCGCGGGTTCACGGTGACGGCGGTGGACGAGTCGGCGGAGATGACCGACCGCGTCCTCGGCGCCCGCACGGTGTGCAGCCCCATCGAGGAGCTGGAGCTGGGCGAGCGGTTCGACGTCGTGCTGCTCGCTTCGTTCCTGGTCCACGCGGGCGACGCCGAGGTCCGCCGCGGCCTGCTCCGCACCTGCCTGCGCCACCTCGCGCCGGGCGGCGTCGTCCTCATCCAGCGCGAGGGCGAGGACTACCACTCCGACGTCCCCCGCGAACGCGTCGACCCGGCCGGTTTCACCGTCCGCATCGCCTCCGACGAACCGCTCGGCGACGGCGTCCACCGCGTCCGCTGCGAGTACACCTTCCCCGACGCCGAGTGGACCCAGACCTTCGTCTCCCGCCCGATGACCCGGCAGCAGTTCGAGGACGCCTTGGCCGAGGCGGGACTCCAGGTCGACAGGTACCTGACGGAGGACCGGGTCTGGGTGCGGGCGGTGGCGGCGCCGGGCGCGTCCCCGTCATGAGCCCGGGCTGACGGGGCACGATGTCGGCATCATCGCGAGCCGGACGACGAGGAGTGTCCCCATGATCGAGGCCGAGAACATCAGGGACTGGCGGGACCACAACGTCGTGGACGCCGAGGGCCACAAGATCGGCACCCTGGAATCGGTCTACGTCGACACGGTCAGCGACAGCCCGTTCATGATCGGCATCGTGATCGGCCTGCCGACCCGCCGGCGCATCACCTTCGCGCCCCTGGAGAAGGCGGTCGTCTCCCCCTCGTACGTGAAGGTGGCGTGGCCCAGGCAGCTGGTGAAGGAGGCGCCCACCATCAGCACCGACGGCGAACTCCTCGCCGAACAGGAGCGGGGCATCTTCGACCACTACGGCCTGGAGTTCGGCGTGGGCCACAGCCGCCGGCTGGCCCGGCGGTGACGCCCCGGCCGGGGCTCGCCGGCCCCGGCCCGGCCCGGGTCAGCCCTGGACCTGCTTCGGGTCGACCACCTCGTCCGCCGGGGGCTCCTCGGCGTCGACCTTCTTGTTGTAGTCGGTGAGGGTGGTCTCGCCCGGATTCTCGCCGCCCTTGTTGACGGCCTTGAGAATGTACGGCTCGCCCTCGGTGGCGACGTAGAGGGTGAATTCCTCGCCGTTCCCGGACTTCTTGGTGAGGGTCAGGGCGGATTCGCCGTTCACCTCGGTCTCCTTGCCCTTCTTCATTCCCTGGCGTTCGGACTTGTCGCTGTCGAGGGCGGCGACGACGGCCTGCTTGTCGCACATTCCCTCGGTGCCGGCCTCGTCCGCGTCGGACTTGACCCACTTGCCCGCGAGCTTGTCGACGGCCCCGTCGGAGGCGGCGCCCTGGGCCTTGAGGACGTTCTTCCAGAACGCCTTGTCGGCGCGGAGGTAGACGGCCTGGCCGGCCTGGACCACGTCGGCCTCGGCCTCGGGGCCGGTGAGGGTGCCGGTGCAGTTGTCCTTGTTGTCGACGCTGAAGTCGAGCTTCATCTCCTGGCCCTGCTGCTCGCCGGTGCCGGTGATGTGGACGGACTCGGCGTCCCGGGTGGCCTTCACGGCCGCCGCGGCTATCTCGTCGGCGCTCTTCCCGGCGAACGGGCCCTTCTCGCCGGAGCCCGCCGAGCCGCCGCCGTCCCCGCCCTCCCCGCAGCCGGCCAGCACGGACACGCCGAGCGTGACGGCGCCGAACAGGACGAGAACCTTCTTCGCGGACATAGGAATCCTCCCGTGGGAATACTGAAAGCGTGAGCGTGCGCTTGAGGGTGAATGCGCGGGAGAGGCGGTCCCGGAATTCGCCGGGACCGGCGCAATCGCCCGCTGAAGCGCGCCTGCCCGTAATGCGCGTGAGGATTCCGGGGACATTCCGTGCCGCCACGTTCGCGCCACGAGCGAGCGTGCCCGGCCATCCTCCGGAATTCCGGAATGAAATCCTCCGCCTATTTCTCCCTCATCCCCGCCCCGCCACCACCTCCGTCGGCTTCGCGCACACGCAGAAGAGGTTGGACTCCGGGTCGGCGACGATCACGTAGTCGTCCTCGGGGTCGTCCGTGACGTGCTCGACCGGGCGGGCGCCGAGCCCGGTGAGGCGGGCCACCTCGCCCTCCTGGTCGTCGGTGTAGAGGTCCAGGTGCATCTGGTCGCGGGCGGTGACGGGGGTCAGGGCCCGTTGCAGCGAGAGGTTGACCCGCGCCCCGTACAGGACGCGGAAGTCGTCGCCGGGGTCGGTGGAGGAGGGGACGAGGTCGAGTGCCGCGCTCCAGAAGCGGGTCATGGTGTCGAGATCGGCGCAGTTGATGACGGTGGAACCGAGTCGGATACCCATGCCACCCCACCTTCCCCGTCCGGCGCCGCCCGGCCGCGCAGCCGCGCCGGACGCCGTTCCACCGTCCTCGTCCCCCGCCCGGCGACCACCGCGACCGCGCCCACCACGTGGCCCGCGCCGGGCGCCCCGGCCCCCATCACGGCGGTGGTCGCCACGGCGCTCAGCGGCACCGACCCGCTGACCAGCACGGCCCGTTCGGCGCCGAGGACGTCCAGCGCGGTGAACCACAGCACGTACGCGACGGCCGTCGCCACCGCCGCCAGCTGCCCGGGCGTCGGCAGCACGTACGCCCCGGTGGCCACCACCCCGGCGAGGCAGATCGGCACGGCGGACGCGCGGGCGGACGCGGAGACCCTGAGCGCTCCCAGCGGCGCCACCAGCGGAGCCGCGACCAGCACCCCGGCCGCGACCACCCGCCCGCTGGGCCGGGCGCGGGCGAAGAGCGGGGTCAGCACGCCGACCACCAGCGGGGCGGTGCCGACGACGACGAACGCCGGATCGGTGTGGTGCCCGGCGGCGGTGGCGGCGACGCTGAAGCCGGCCATGCCGAAGCCCGCCAGGACCAGGACGCACAGCCACTGCCCGGGGGTGATCCGGGGCGCGGGGCCGGGCGGTCCGGGCGTACGGCTGGCCGCGCGGCTGCGGGAGCTGATCCGGGCCGGGGCGGCGCGCTGCGGCCGGGCACGGTGCTGCCGCCGACGCGGGCCGTGGCGGCGGAGTTCGGACTGTCGCCCCGCCGTGGTCCCGCGAGGCGGAGGTCCTGTCGGCCGTACGCGCCGGGGGGCTACGACGTCCAGGGGCTCGGCGAATGCGCTCTCGCCCCGCCACCGCCGGACCGGCCCGGCGGCGGCCTCGTCATCGGCCTCGCGGCGCTGGCCCCGACCGCGATCACCCACCTGGTGGGCGTGGCGCGGGCGGCGGGGGCGCCCCCGCCGCCACCCGGCACGCCCCGGCCGCCAGGATGAGAACTCCGCCGGCCCCGGACCCGGGAGGCTCCCCGTGCCCACCCCCGCCGACCACCTCGCCCTCGCCCGCACGGCCCGAGACGGTGCCGTGCTGCTCCGGCTCGCGCGCACCCCGTACTCCTTCGTGTGGCAGGCCCTGGCCACCAATCCGCACACGCCGTCCGCCGCCCTCGTGGAACTGGCCGGGTCCCGCGACAGCCCTCACAACGACAACGGCCTCCTCCGCCTGCTGGCGGAACGCCCCGACGCCGGTCCGGTCGTCCTGCGCGCCACCCTGGCCGCCGTCGCGGCGAAGCTCGCGGAAGGCGAACGGCCGTACGCCGCCGTGCTCGCCCTCGCCGGCCGCCCGGAACTCGACCCCGCCGAGGTGGCCGCGCTCGGCACGCTCCCCGGCGCCTCCGCCCGCCTGCGCCGCGGGCTCGCCCGGCGGCTGGCCGACCGGCCGCCCGCTTACCGCCTCCCCGGCGGGGAACACGCGGGGACGGAGGGGAACACGGCGGAAGGATGAGACATGCGCGAGGACATCAGGACCGTACGGCTCTTCGCCGCCCTCCTCGTCGCGATGGGCGTCTTCGGCACCGTCGCGGGCTCGATCGCCTCGCACTCCGTGCCGGTCGCCCTCGGCGTGATCGCCACGCTGAGCGGTGTGATCCTGACCGTCTTCACCTGCGTCGCCCGGCGGAGGGCCGCGCCCCGGTGAAGGCGTGCCCTACGAGCCGGGTGCCTCGTCCAGCGGTACCCCCAGCCGCCCCGCCACCGCGCTGAGGGCGTCCCCCAGCGGCAGGGCGACGCGGGCGAGGGCGTGACGGTCGCCCCGGGTCGGGTCCCGGTTGACGATCAGCACGGGCTGACCGGCCTGGGCCGCCTGGCGGACGAACCGGAGTCCGGACATCACGGTCAGCGAGGAGCCCAGTACCAGCAGCGCGCTCGCCTCGCGGACCAGGGCGCGGCACTGTTCGGCCCGCTGCGGCGGCACCGCCTCGCCGAAGAAGACCACGTCCGGCTTGAGGACGCCGCCGCAGACGGTGCAGGAGACCACCTGGAAGTCGCCGACCTGCGCGTCGGTGAGGTCGGCGTCCCCGTCCGGATTGATCCCGGCGGCCACCGGCGCGAACCCCTTGTTGGCCTCCTCCAGCCGGAGCGCCAGCTCACGCCGGTCGCTGAAGTCACCGCAGCTCAGGCAGACGACCCGGTCCAGGCGCCCGTGGAGGTCGACGACGCCCTCGCTCCCCGCGGCCTGGTGCAGCCCGTCGACGTTCTGGGTGATCACCCCGGAGAGCAGACCGTGCCGCCCGAACGCGGCCACCGCCCGGTGCCCGGCGTTGGGCAGGGCCCGGCCGAAGGTCCGCCAGCCGAGGTGGCTGCGGGCCCAGTACCGGCGCCGGGCGGCGGGGTCGGCGGTGAAGTCCTGGTAGGTCATCGGGGTGTGCCGGCTCAGGCTGCCGCCCTCACCCCGGTAGTCGGGGATGCCCGACTCGGTGGAGATGCCCGCCCCGCTCAGCACCAGCACCCCGCCCCGGCCCAGCGCCTCGGCGACCGGCGCCAGGTCCGTGGTGCCCGGCGAGGGCTCCTCGGTGGGGGTCCAGCTCAGGGTGGGTCGCATCCGCATGCCTCCAGGGTACGGAGGCGGCCCCGGTACCGCCGGGGGTGCGTTTCCGGCCGTAATCGCTGACAGGTGCATGACCATGAAGCGGGAGCGGCAGAGGTCCCTTGGCCCGGCGCGGAGCCGAGCCCCCCTGACTGAAGGGACAGCCACCGCCATGCTGCACTCCCGATGGTTCAAGACGGCCGGCGCCGCCGCGGCCCTCACCCTGGCCACCGCCACCGCCGCCTACGCGACCCCCGCTCCCACCCCCGCCCCGGACCACACGGCCGCCGCCGTGACCCTCCGCTACGACGACAGCCGCGCCGCCGGCTGGGAGGCGGCCATCGCCGCCGGGGTCGCCAACTGGAACGCCTCCGTCAGCAACGTCCAACTCGTCGAGGCCGCCCCCGGCACCCGCGCCGAGATCCAGATCATCGCCACCACCGGCTGGCCCCAGGCCACCCTCGGCCCCGTCCGCCCCGGCGGCACGGCCCGGGTGGAACTGGGCAGCCAGGCCGTCGCCGAGGGCCACGACAAGACCCGCATAGCCGCCCACGAACTCGGCCACAGCCTCGGCCTCCCCGACACCAAACCAGGCCCCTGCTCACAGCTCATGTCCGGCTCCACCGGCGGCACCACCTGCAAGAACGCCACCCCGAACGCCACGGAACGCTCCCGCGTCCAGTCCCTGTACGCGGGCGGCTTCGCGTCCCTCGTCCCGGCGGACGGGCGGGTACTGGTGGACGCGCCGTAACGGGGCGCCGCTGCCGAAGACCCCTCGCGCGCCCCGGCCCCCGCCTCGCCGCCCGGCCGGGGGCGGGGTGCGCGAGGGGCACGGCACACCCCGGAGTCCCCGATTCCGCCCCACCCCGCCGCAGTGGGACAATCCCGCAATGGCTAATCCGCAAGTATTTTTCGACGTAGAAGCGAACGGCACCTCCCTCGGCCGGATCACCTTCGAGCTCTTCGCCGACGTGGTCCCCAAGACCGCCGAGAACTTCCGCGCCCTGTGCACCGGCGAGAAGGGCACCGGGAAGCAGGGCGAGCCCCTGCACTTCAAGGGCAGCGGGTTCCACCGCGTCATCCCCGGCTTCATGTGCCAGGGCGGTGACTTCACCCGGGGCAACGGCACCGGCGGCGAAAGCATCTACGGGGAGAAGTTCGCCGACGAGAACTTCCAGCTCAAGCACGACACCCCCGGCATCCTGTCGATGGCCAACGCCGGCCCGAACAGCAACGGCTCCCAGTTCTTCATCTGCACCGAGGCCACGCCGTGGCTGGACGGCAAGCACGTCGTCTTCGGCAAGGTCGTCGACGGCATGGACACGGTCAAGGCCATCGAGTCGCGCGGCTCCCGCACCGGCAAGACCTCCGCGACCCTGACGATCAGCGACTGCGGCCAGCTCTGACATCGCCCTGAAGCCCCCGATTGCCGCGCCCTTGAGCGCGCGGTGGTCGGGGGCCTTGTCAGCGATATTCCTCCCACGCTGGAATGCCCCCATACCCGGAAAACCAGATCGCCGCGCCCGAGACGAACGCGGCGATGCCTTCAGCACGGAACGTCAGCGCCTCCTGTTCGGGCAGAGCCGCCATGCCGGGCGTACACCCCTGGAGTTCCGGCAACCCGGTCCAGCCCCGCGGCGAAGTCTTCCGACGCGAAAGCAGCGCCGGACTCCACTTTGCTCACTTGCGCCTGCTTGTAGTGAAGCTTGTCAGCGAACTGCGCCTGAGAGAGCTCCAGTGCCTCTCTCAACTCCTTGGCCTTTACCGAAGAAGTCCGCGCCATCGACTGGGCGGTGCGGCCCGCCTTTCGACTCGCTCATGGATTCAACTCCCCCGTGTTCCAACACTGTTGGAATGGATTCGGGCCTTTCGAGCGCACCCCTGACGAGGTCACTCTGTGTTCACCGCCGGCAGCTCAACCGCACCCAGTGACCCGTGAGGACACCGTCTCCGTGAAGCCCGAATCCCAGCCACCGTCCACCCCCACCAATGCCCCCCCACCAATGCCCCCCACCCCCTGCCATACCTGCCAGGAATTCACCCTCGCCGAGGCCGTCGCCGACGGTGAGCGGGACTGGAGCAAGGCGACCGACTGTCGCGTGCTGCGCAAGCGGCACCAGGAGGCGGGCGAGTGCCTGGGCCGGGAGGCGGGGTGAGCGGTGTGGAGTCGGGCCCGGCGGAACCCGAGTTCAACCCGCTGCGATACCCGCCCTGCGCCTGCCCCCTGCATCGCGCCGAGCAGGAGCCCGCGCAGGAGCCCGAACCTGAGGAGGACTCCCCCTCCCTCCGCGCACTCCGCGCCCGCATCACCGAGGAGAACCGCTTACGCCGCCGGCTGCGGGGATCGTCGTGAACGGGGGCGTCGCACGGCAGCACCTACCTCTTCGTCGCCCGCGAAGAGGCGGCCTGGTACCTGCTCACCGCCCGCCCCCTGCTCACCGCTCCCCCGGCTCCCACTCCAGCAGCCGCACCTTCGCCACCGTGCGCACATGCCGCCGCATCGCCGCCGCCGCCCGTTTCGCCTCCCCCGCCTCGATGGCGTCGAGGATGGCGTGGTGCTGGGCCAGGGAGCGGTCGGGGCGGCCCGGCTGGCGGAGGGATTCGCGGCGGCTTTCGGTGATCTGGTCGGTGAGGGAGGCCATGAACTCGGCGAGGAGGGGGCTGTGGCCGGCCTCGGTGACGGCGGCGTGGAAGAGGCGGTCGCCCTCCTCGCCGTGGCCGCCCGAGGCGATCTCCTCGGCCATGTGGGAAAGGGCGGCGCGCAGGGCGGTGAGGTCGGTCTCGGTGCGGCGGCCGGCGGCGAGTTCGGCGAGTTTGGTCTCCAGGGCCTCGCGGGCCTCCAGCACGTCGGGGAGGCGGCGCCGGCGTTCGACGAGGCGCTCGACCGGTTCGTGGTCGAGGGTGTCGCGGAGCAGGTAGGTGCCGCCGCCGTGCCGGGTCTCCACCAGGCCCTGGACTTCGAGGACGACCACGGCCTGCTTGACGGAGGCGCGGCTGACCCCGAGGCGCTGGGCCAGGTCGCGTTCGGCGGGCAGGCGGTCCCCGGCGGCGAGGCGGTGCTCGGCGGCGTAGGCGCGGAGGCGTTCGAGGACCTGCTCGTAGAGGCGGGTACGGCCCATCGGGCGCAGCGCGTCGTCGGTCATGCGTAACCCCTGTCCTCCTGCTCCCCCGGGCGCCCGGAGCGTAACACCGGGGCCTTGAGCAGCCCTTGCGCCGGCCTTGATCCGTACCCGGTGGCCGAGTGGCTGAACCAATTCGTGCGCGACCCGTTGACACCCGGCGCGTCAGGGCCGAGCGTGGTCCAGCCACTGGGCCAATGAGGCGTTCCGCTTCGTCGGCCCCGGGTCCTTTCGGGCTCAACACCCCACTGGACCCCGTGACATGACCCATTGGGACCCATGGGACGGGAGCCCCTGATGTCTGCCGAACTACTCTCCATCCTGGTGCTGGCGGTGCTGTTCGTCGTCGGCACCACCCGCTCCGTGAACATGGGCGCGCTGGCCTTCGCCGCCGCCTTCGGGGTCGGCACGCTGGCCGCCGGGCTCGACGCGGACGGGATCTTCGCCGGGTTCCCCGGTGACCTGTTCGTGGTGCTGGTCGGCGTGACGTACTTCTTCGCCATCGCCCGCGCCAACGGCACCACCGACTGGCTGGTGCACGCCGGAATCCGGCTGGTGCGCGGCCGGATCGCGCTGATTCCCTGGGTGATGTTCACCGTCACCGGGGTGCTGACCGCGATCGGCGCGGTCAGCCCGGCGGCGGTCGCCATCGTCGCGCCGCTCGCCATGGGCTTCGCCGCCCGGTACGGCATCAAGCCGCTGCTGATGGGCGCCCTCGTCGTGCACGGCGCCCAGGCCGGCGGCTTCTCGCCGATCAGCATCTACGGCTCGACCGTCAACGGCATCCTGGAACGCGAGGGCCTGCCCGGCAGCCCGGTCGCCCTCTTCCTCGCCAGCCTCTTCGCCAACCTGGCCATCGCCGCGCTGCTGTTCGTCGCACTCGGTGGACTGCGTCTGCGGGGACGGGACTTGGGCGACGAGGAGACCACTGACGGCGAGGGCGGCGGCTCCGGCGGTACAGGGACGACGGTCACCGGCACCCGCACCACCCCCGACGCCGACCTCCTGCGGCTCACCCCGGCACGGATCGCCACCCTCGTGGGGCTGGTCGCGCTGGTCGTCGCCGTGCTCATCTTCGACCTGGACGCGGGCCTGACCGCGATCACCCTCGCCGTGCTGCTCGCGGTGGTCTGGCCGGAGGACAGCAAGGCGGCGGTGGCCCACATCACCTGGCCGACCGTGCTGCTGATCTGCGGGATGCTCACCTACGTCGCGGTGCTCCAGGAGATGGGGACGATCGACTGGGCGGGCGAGCACGTCGGGTCGATCGGGATTCCGCTGCTGGCGGCGCTGCTCTTCTGCTACATCGGCGCGGTCGTCTCCGCTTTCGCCTCCTCGGTCGGGATCATCGGGGCGCTCATCCCGCTCGCCGTGCCCTTCCTGGAACAGGGCGAGATCGGCGTGGTCGGGATGGTGGCGGCGCTCTCGGTGTCGGCCACCGTGGTCGACGTCAGCCCCTTCTCGACCAACGGCGCGCTCGTGCTGGCCGCCGCCGAGGACACCGACCGCGAGCGCTTCTTCCGGCAGCTGATGCTGTACGGCGGGGCCGTCACCGCTCTGGCCCCGCTCGTGTTCTGGCTGGCGCTGGTGGTGCCCGGCCTCTGACCTGGGTAACCCTGGTCAGGAGGCGCCGCCTGACCAGGGCGCCCCCGCCCACCCCGACCGGCGCAGCCCCGCCCGGCCCGCCCCGGGCCCGACCCCGAGGAGAACCACCCGTGACCTCGCCCGCCGCACCCGAGACGGCCCCCCTCTTCCCGGCGCTGCACACCCCGCCGACCCCGCCGAAGCCCGCCCTCCGCTTCGGTGACCGCACCCTGGAGTACGGGGAGGTGGCCCGCCTCGCCGGGGCGCTCGCCCGTGAACTGCCGCACGGCCGCCGGGTCGCCGTCTGGGCGACGCCCAGCCTGGAGACCGGCGTGGCGGTGGTCGCGGCGCTGCTCGCCGGGGTGGCCGCCGTACCGCTCAACCCGAAGGCGGGGGCGCGCGAGCTGGCGCACATCCTCGCGGACAGTGATCCGGCGCTGGTGCTGGCCGCGCCCGGTGAGACGCTGCCCGAGGAGTTGGCGGGGCTGGCCCGCCGGGACGTGGCGACCGACCCCGGCGCCGTACCGGGGGCCGTGGCGCTGCCCGCCGAGCCGGGGCCCGAGGCACCCGCGCTGATCGTCTACACCTCGGGGACGACCGGCCCGCCCAAGGGCGTGGTCCTGCCCCGGCGCGCCCTGACCAGCACGCTCGACGCGCTGGAGGACGCCTGGCAGTGGACGGCCGACGACACCCTCGTGCACGGCCTGCCCCTCTTCCACGTGCACGGCCTGATCCTCGGCGTCCTCGGCCCGCTGCGGCGCGGCGGCTCCCTGGTCCACCTGGTCCGCTTCTCCACGGACGGGGTGCGCCGGGCGCTGGAGGAGGGGGCGACGCTGATGTTCGGCGTCCCGACCATGTACCACCGCATCGCCGAGGAGGCCGCCGGGGACGCGGCGCTCGCCGCCGCCCTCGCCAAGGCGCGGCTGCTGGTCTCCGGCTCGGCCGCGCTCCCCGTCCACGACCAGGAGCGCATCGCGGCTGCCACCGGCCGCCGGGTCGTCGAGCGGTACGGGATGAGCGAGACCCTGATGAACACCAGCGTCCGCGCGGACGGCGAGCCCCGCCCGGGCACGGTCGGCGTGCCGCTGGCCGGGGTGGCGCTGCGGCTGGTCGAGGACGACGGGACCGAGATCGCGGAGTGGGACGGGGAGACGGTCGGCGAGATCCAGGTGCGCGGCCCGAACCTCTTCACCGAGTACCTGAACCGCCCCGACGCCACCGCCGAGGCGTTCGACGGCGACTGGTTCCGCACCGGCGACATGGCGGTGCGCGAGCCCGACGGGTACGTGCGGATCGTCGGCCGGCGCGCCACCGACCTGATCAAGTCCGGCGGTTACAAGATCGGCGCGGGCGAGATCGAGAACGCCCTGCTCGACTTCCCCGGCGTCCGCGAGGCGGCCGTCACCGGCGAGCCCGACCCGGACCTGGGCGAGCGCGTCGTCGCCTGGCTGGTCACCGAGGACGGCCCGCTGGACGAACAGGCGGTCGCCGACCACGTGGCCCGCCAGCTCGCCCCCCACAAGCGCCCCCGCGTCGTCCGCTACCTCGACGCCCTGCCACGCAACGACATGGGCAAGATCATGAAGCGGGCCCTGCATGGCTGACCGCGACGCCCTCACCGCCCGTGCCCTGATCGCCTCCCTCGACCCGGACTACGTCGAACTGGGCTTCCTCGGAACCGAGTTCACCGACGGCCCGCTGGAGTGGTCCGGCTACGGCACCGCCCGCGAACGGGCCCGCGAACGCACCGGTGAGCGCGAGTCCGTCGTCTGCGCCACGGGCCGCGTGAGGGCCGGGTCCGGTGCCGCGCCCGCCCCCGAAGCCGTCCTGATCGCCTTCGAGTTCGGCTTCCTCGGCGGCTCGCTCGGCGAGGCCACCGGCGACCGCATCGAGGCGGCGTACGCGCACGCCCGCGCCCAGCGGCTGCCCGTCGTCTCCCTGGTGGCGACGGGCGGCAGCCGGATGCAGGAGGGGATGCGGGCGCTGACCCAGCTCCAGCGCGTGGCCCGGCAGACCGTGCTCACCCGGCGCGCCGGGCTCCCGCAGCTCGCGGTGGTCCGCGACCCCACCACCGGCGGCGGCTGGGCCACCCTGGCGGCCGGCGCCGACGTGGTCCTCGCCCTGCCCGGCGCCCAGGTCGGCTTCGCCGGCTCCCGGGTCCGCCCGGCCGGCGCCGACCCCTGGGCGTACACCGCCGAGGGCCAGCACGCGGCCGGGCACATCGACGCCCTGACCGAACCTGCCGACCTGCCGGACGTACTCGGACGGTGGCTGACCCTGCTCGCCGATCCGCCCGCCCCCGCCCGCCGGGCAGAACCCCCGCACGCCCTGACCACCGGGCCCCTCCCGGCCGACGGCACCGAGGCCGTCCGCCGCACCCGCTCCCCCGAACGCCCCCGCGCCGACGCCTACCTGGACGCCTACTTCGACTGGCGCGAGGAGATCAGGGGCGACCGCACCGGCGCCACCGACCCCGGCATGCGCTGCGGCTTCGGCCGGCGCGACGGCCGGACCGTCGCCTACGCCGCCCAGTGCGGCACCGCCACCCGGCCCGCCGGATTCCGCACCGCCGCCCGCCTGGTCCGCACCGCCGACCGGCTCGGCATCCCCGTCCTCACCCTCATCGACACCCCGGGCGCCGCCAACGACGCCGCCGCCGAACAGGGCGGCGCCGGGCCCGCCATCGCCGGCCTCTTCGCCGCCGTCGCCGAGGCCGGGGTCCCCGTCACCTCGCTCCTCGTCGGCGAGGGCGGCTCCGGGGGCGCGCTGGCCCTGGCCGCCCCCGGCCACCTCTGGGTCACCCCCGACAGCTACTTCTCCGTCATCGCCCCCGAACTGGCCGCCGCCATCCTCAAGCGGCCCCCGGAGGAGATCCCGGCCACCGCCGACGCGCTGCGGCTGCGCCCGCAGGACGCGGTGGAACTGGGGGTGGCGCGGGGGGTCGTGCCGGGGCCGGCCTAGGAACGCACGTACGTGCGGGGCGCCCCACCCGGGCGCCCCGCACCTGCCTCCCCCGTATTCCCGCAGGTCAGATGGCGGGCACGGTCGCCCCCGCGTTCCCCATCATGCGCATCAGCACGCGCAGGGTGGTGGCGTACTCGGCGTCGGTGATGCCGTCGTGCAGCTCGACGCGCCATTCGGGGGCCCGGTCCTTGAGGCCGGCGCGGGCCGCGTCCCCTGCCTCGGTGATCCACAGCCGGCCCTCACCGTCCCGGGTCACCCAGCCGGAGGCGAGCAGGACCTCCGCCTCGGCGGCGAGATCGTCCTCGGGCCGCAGGAACGAGACCATGGCGGACCGCAGTTCCTCGACGCTCCTGCCCTGCCCGTCCTCGGACACGTCGTTCACCGACAGGAACCGCAGCATCCAGAACCGGGGCTGCGTGAACCCCACCTCGGCCTGCTTCCGCCGCACGAACCCGATGGTCGCCTCGTACGCGAGCTTGGTCCAGTACGCGACGGGCTGAGCCGCCAACTCCTCGTCGGTGTACTGCACATCAACGGTCACGGTGCTGTCCCCTCGTCACGGCGACCCCAGGTCGGGCCGACGCGCCCCAACGTAGAACCTCGACCAGGGTTGAGGACAAGGGCGGCCGGAGAACACCGTACGAACCAAGGGCTTGCGTCTCCAGCGGGTGGAGACCCGAAGGTGGGGGCATGGACGACCACCCCCTCCACACCATCGGCGAGCTGTCCCGCCGGACCGGCACCCCGGTCAGGACCATCAGGTTCTACTCCGACGAGGGCCTCCTGCTCCCGGCCGGACGCTCGCCGTCCGGCCACCGGCTCTACGACGAGGAGGCGACCGAGCGGCTGGCGCTGGTGCGGACCCTGCGCGAGCTGGGGATCGGCCTGCCGGCCGTACGGAAGATCCTCGACCGGGAGCTGACCCTGCCGGAAGTCGCCGCCGCGCACGCGGAGGCCCTGGACGCCCAGATCGCCGCCCTGCGGGTACGCCGCGCCGTCCTGGCCACGGCCGCACGGCAGGGCACCGGCGCGGAGGAGATCCGCACCCTGCACCAACTTGCCAACCTGTCGCAGGGTGAGCGGCAGTCCCTCGTGGACGAGTTCCTCACCGCCGTCTTCGGCCCGGAACCCGGCATGCCGCTCGCGGGGGTCGCCCGCACGCTGACGCCCGAGCTGCCCGACGAACCCGACGCCGCCCAGCTGCGGGCCTGGCTGGAACTGACCGCCCTCACCCGCGACCCCGATTTCCGCGCCCACCTGCGCGACCTCTGCCAGGAGGCGGCATCCGGGACGGGCACCCCGGGCGTCCCCCGCCCCGACCTGACCGCGACCGTGCGGGAGGCCGTCGCCCCGGCCGTGGCGACAGGGCTCGCCCCTGACTCGCCCCGGGCCGGCGAGATCCTGACCGCCCTCCTCACCCGCTGCGCGCCCCTGCTCGGTGGCGGCCCGGAGACGGACCGGGTGCGGGAACTGACGGCGAGGCTGGAGCGGTACGCCGACCCGCGCCGTGAGCGGTACGTCCGGCTCCTCGCCGTGGTCAACGGCTGGCCCCCGCCCAGCAGTACACGCCCGGCGCTGACCTGGGCCACCGAGGCCCTGCGCGCCCGGCGCGGCCAGGAGCCGGTCAGCCCTCGACCAGCGACCGGTGCATGATGTGCAGCCCCACATACCCCTCGCCCGGATGCCGGAACCCCTCGGGCAGCGTGCCCAGCACCTCGAAGCCCAGTGACTCGTACAGCTTCACCGCGCGGGTGTTGGTCTCCACGACGGCGTTGAACTGCATCGCCCGGTACCCCTCGGCCCGCGCCCAGTCGATGGTGTGCGCGCAGAGTGCGCGGCCCACGCCCCGGCCGCCGTGCGCGGGGTCGACCATGTAGCTGGCGCTGGCGATGTGGCTGCCGTTGCCCATGTGGTTGCGGTTCATCTTGGCGGTGCCGAGGACCGTCCCGGAGTCGTCCACGGCGACCACGGTGCGGCTCGGCGCCTTCACCATCCACCAGCCCTCGGCGTCCTCGCGGGAGAGGTCGAGGGGGTAGGTGAAGGTCTCGCCCGCGCGGACGATGGACTCGAAGAACGGCCAGATGGCGTCCCAGTCCTCGGTGCGGGCCTCACGGATCAGCATCCGGCCATCCTCACCCACGAACGACCAGGTGGTCCACGGTATTTCCGGGGCGCAGGCGAGCCCGCCCTTGACCTCAACGCCGCTTGAGCTTCTAGTTTCGGCCGGGCTCGACCACCGACGCCGAACCGTTCCGAGGAGTCCGTATGCCCGCCACCGAGACCGTCCCCGCCGCCTACCGCCACGCCGTCGTCCCGCACCTCCTGGTCGACGACGCCGACGCCGCCCTCGCCTTCTACGAACGGGCCCTCGGCGCCGAGCCCCGCTTCCGCCTCGACGGCGACGAGGGCGAGGTGGTGCACGCCGAACTCACCGTCGCCGGCGCCGTCCTGATGCTCGGCGACGCCCGCGGCGACCTGCGCTCCCCAGCCGCACTCGGCGCCACCCCGGTGATCCTGCACGTCTACGTCCCCGACGTGGACGCTCTCACCGCACGGGCCACCGCTGCCGGGGCCGAGCTGCTGGAGGGCCCCGCCGACCAGTTCCACGGGGACCGCACGGCCATGCTCCGCGACCCCTTCGGCCACCTGTGGATCTTCCTCACCCACCTGGAAGATCTCACCCCGGAACAGATCGCGCAGCGCCTGGCCGAGGCGAACGGCACCGCCGGAACCACCGGCTGACCTCGGTGAACCCGGTGACAGCACGGCCCGCGCTCCGTACGCTGGCCCACGGCCGGGCCCTGTCCGGACCCGCGCCGTGCCGTCCCGCCCGCCCCGGAGGAACCCGTGCCCGCCACTCCCGGTCCCCTGAGCGACGTCTCCCCGACCACCCTCGCCGACCTCCTCGGTCGCGAGCAGGTCATGGACTTCGGGCTGCGGACGCTCTGGCCGACCCCGCCACGGGTCGCGGGCCCGGCCTTCACCGTCCGCTGCGCCCCCGGCGACCAGCTGATGCTGCACGCCGCGATCTACCGGGCCGCACCCGGTTCGGTCGTGGTGGTCGAGGGCGGCGGCACCGAGTACGCGGTGGCCGGGGGCAACGTCTGCGCCGTCGCCCAGCGCCGGGGCATCGCCGCCTTCGTCGTGGACGGCGTCGTCCGCGACCTGGCCGAGATCCGCGCCTCGGGCTTCCCCGTCTTCGCCCGGGGCGTCGTCCCCAAACCCGGCACCAAGAAGGCGGCGTTCCCCCTCAACGAGGAGATCCGCTGCGGCGGCGTCACGGTACGCGCCGGTGACCTGGTCGTCGCCGACGAGGAGGGTGTCGTCGTGGTCCCCGCCGCCCGGCAGGACGAACTCCTCCAGGCGGCCCGCGCCAAGGCGGCGAAGGAGGCGGCCCAGTCCCTCGACGCCTGGGAGACCGACCACTACGCCCGTATCCAGCAGGCCCTCGACGCCCAGGGCTTCACCGGCTGAGGCCGGCCCCGCACACCCGAACGGAGCCCCGCATGCCGCTGCGCTGCGCCCTGCTGAACGACTACCAGGGGGTCGCCACCACGTCCGCCGACTGGTCCCCTGTGCTGGACCGCGTCGAACTGACCGCCTTTCCCGACCATGTCGGCACGGAAGACGAACTCGCCGCCGCTCTGACCGACTTCGACATCGTCGTCACCCTGCGCGAACGCGTCCCCTTCCCCGCCTCCCTCTTCGCCCGCCTCCCCCGCCTGCGCCTGCTGGTCGCCTCCGGCATGCGCAACTCCGCGATCGACCTCGCGGCGGCCCGCTCCCACGGCGTCACCGTCTGCGGCACCGCCAGCTACTCCGCTCCCCCGGTCGAACTGACCTGGGCCCTCGTCCTCGGCCTCGCCCGCAACCTCGTCGCGGAGAACACCGCCCTGCGCACCGGTGGCCCCTGGCAGTCCACCCTCGGCGCCGACCTGCACGGACGCCACCTCGGCGTGGTCGGCCTCGGCCGGATCGGCTCCCAGGTCGCCCGGATCGGCGCCGCCTTCGGCATGGAGGTCGCCGCCTGGAGCCCCAACCTCACCGAGGAACGCGCCGCCGAACACGGCGTCCGCCTCGCCCCCGGCCTGGACGCGCTGCTCTCCGACAGCGACGTGGTCACCCTCCACCTGAAACTGGGCGAGCGCAGCCGGGGCGTCATCGGCGCCCGCGAACTGGCCCTGCTCAAGCCCACCGCGTACCTCGTCAACACCTCCCGCGCCGCCCTGGTCGACCACGACGCCCTCCTCGCCGCCCTCCGCGCGGGCCGCATCGCCGGCGCCGGCCTCGACGTCTTCCCCACCGAACCCCTCCCCGCCGACGACCCGGTCCGCACCACCCCCCGCCTCCTGGCCACCCCGCACCTCGGCTACGTCACCGAGCGCACCTACGCCACGTACTACCGCGAGGCCGTCGAGGACATCGCCGCCTACCTGGACGGCAACCCGGTACGCCTGCTGGGCTGAGCCCCGTCCGGTCCGTCACCCGGTGAGGTCGCGCAGGTGCGGCACCGCCCGGGTCAGCTCCCGTACGCCCCAGGCGATCAGCGCCACCCCCGCCAGCTCCGGCACCACCCACCAGCCGCCGCGCACGCTTTCCCCGAAGACCACGACGCCGAGCAGGAGACTGACCGAGGCGTCCCCGATGGTCAGCGCCGGCTGCGAGGCGGCGAGCGGCCCGGCCTGCAAGGCGTTCTCCAGCAGCAGCACGGCCGCGACCCCGGTCACCGCGAACCCGTACGTCTGCCAGGTCGCCAGGAACGCGGTGAACCCGTCGTCGGCGAGCGTCCCCGTGGCCGACTTGAGCAGCGCCGCCGTCAGGGCGTTCCCCACGGCGGCCGCTGTTCCGAGCGCCGCCGCCCGGAACAGCGGCGACCGGTACACCCGCGAAGCGGCCACAGCCGCCGCCATCACCCCCAGACACCCCACCAGCACCGGAATCCACCGCGTCATCGGCGCATCGGTACGCGCCCCGGCCGGCGCCGCCGCCCCCAGCACCACGACCAGCCCCACCACCACCGCCGCCACCGCCCACCACCCCTCACGCGGCAGCCGCCGGTGCAGCAACGGCACCCCGATCAGCAGCGCGAACGGCAACTCCAGCACGAACACCGGCTGCACCAGCGCCAACGGCCCGTTGACCAGCGCCAGCGCCTGGAACAGGGCCGCCCCCACGACCCCCGCGATCCCCAGCAGCCACACCGGCTTCCGCGCCAGCTCCCGCAGCAGCCGCCACCCCCCGCCCGACGCCACCTCGGAGGCGGCCTTCCGCTGGAAGGCGGTACCGGCGGCATTGCTGGCGGCACCGAGGACGGCGAAGAGGACGGCGAGGGCGAGCATGGGTGATCCGTGCCCGGCCGCCCCCGCCCCCTCCCTGAGCTGCGGCGATTGCCGCCGATCGGAGCAGGCGGCCGGGCGGGTGCGGCCTCACCCGGTCTTGGAGACGAGCCGGCCCAGCGGGTGCGGCTCCTCGCCGAGCGCCCGCCGTACCGCCTCCCACTCCTCGCTGCCGACGCCGAGGACGTGGCGCAGGTACGCCAGGGTGACCTCCTGCACCAGAGCGACCCGGGCCGGGTTCTCGTCGGTCGTCTCGGCCACCTCGTACCCGGAGATCCCGCCGAGGAAGTGCTCCGCCCCGAAGAGGGTCAGCAGACTCTTGTCGCCCGGACTCAGTACGTACGGATCGGCCATCCACTCCGGCCCCCGCACGGTCAGCGGCGAGGCGTCCCGGTCACCCGCGACCACCAGGGCCGGGGCCTTCAGGTGCGCGAACTCCGGGCCCCGCAGCCAGGGCAGGTTCTCGGCCGCGAACGGCGTCAGGGCGTCGCCACCCCGGCCCGCCGTGGCGAGCAGCACCCCCGCCCTGACCCGGGGGTCGGACAGGTCCTCCGCCCGTCCCGTCCCGGGATCGAGGACGCGCAGCCCCAGCAGCACCCCCGCCGTCTGCCCGCCGAAGGAGTGCCCCGCCACCGCGACCCGCTCCTGGTCGACCCGCCCGGCCAGCCCCGGCACCTGCCCCACCAGCACATCGAGCTGGTCGAGCACCCGCCGCACGTCCTCGACCCGGTACCGCCACAGCCCGGTCCGCCGCGGATCGTCCGCCGCCGGCCCCACGCTCTTCGCGTCGAGATGCGTGGGCTGCACCACCACGAACCCCCGCGCCGCCCAGTAGTCGGCCAGCGGCCCGTACCCCTCCAACGACGCCCCGAACCCGTGCGCGAACACCACCACGGGCAGCCCCCGCCCTGTGACGGGCGCCGACACACGAACCCGCAGCTCCACCCCCCGCCCGGGCACGGACAACACCAACGGCTTGACGGAAACGACAGGCACAGGCGCGCGCACGCTACTCATACGGACCACTTCCCTCTTCCCCCTTCCAGCGACCGAGGGTTCCGGTCTGTCCGGAGTTACGCTAAAACCTGACGCTGACGTCAGAGGCAAGAGAGGCACCCGACCCATGATGCGCATCGGCGAACTCGCCACCCGAACCCACGTCAGCGCGCGAGCCCTCCGCTACTACGAGGAACACGCCCTCCTCACCCCCGACCGCACCCCCAGCGGCCAGCGCCACTACCCGGAATCCGCCGTCGCCCGCGTCCACCTCATCCAGCAGCTCTACGCCGCCGGCCTCTCCAGCCGCACCATCCGCGACCTCCTCCCCTGCGTCCTCGACGACCAGGCCACCCCCGAACTCCTCCACCGCCTCACCGAACAACGCAACACCCTCACCGCCAAACTCACCGCCCTCACCACCACCCGCGACACCCTCGACAGGGTGATCGCCAACGCGGAGGCCAACTTGCGGACGGGGGAGGCGTGCGGGGGCGGGGAGTGACCACCCCAACCCCTCGCTCCGGGGCTCCGGGCCCGGGCGGCCCCCGTACCTCGTCGCGACCGACGCCCCGGCGGGGCGGACGCATCCACTCCTCGACCGCCGCCATGGCCCGCGCGCCCCGGGTGACGGGCCCCCCGTCAGCCCGCGCGTGACCGCCCGCGCGAGGACGGCGGAGATCTGCGCGCCCAGGGCGTGGTCGTCGGTCACACACCGCCGCTCAGCCCTCGCCTCCGACCTCGTCGCCGGCCTTGCCTCCGCGCAGACGTCGCGCCCGCTCGGCGATGCCGCTCGCGAGCTTGTCCCGCACGTTCCCGGCTCGGTCCAGGGTCTCGTGGCCGACCGTCCTGGCGGCCGCCACACCCATCGCCCCCGTCTCGAGCGCCCGGTCCCTGGCCTGCACGGCGGCCTCCACCCACCGCCTCGTCTCGGTGTACTGACGACCGGCCCGGTCGGCCACACGCTCCTGGAACTCATGGACGACGACCACGACCTGGTTGCTCGCCTCGACCACGGCCGGGGACTTGGCCGGGTGCAGCAGCACCTTCGCGTTGGCCGCGCCGGCCGCCACGTTCATCCTCGTCACCAGCCGGTCGGTGCACCGCAGGATGAGCTCCTGCCGGTCCCGCCGGGCCGCCCTCAGCCCGAGGCGGTGCCCGTTCAGCTCCTCCGGCGACACGTCCCGCACCCGGTCGAGTTCGAGCACCGCCACCGCGTCCTGCAACTGGAAGCAGCGAGCGAGGACAGCGAGCCACTCCCGCACGACCGGCTCGGCCTCACGCACCGTCGCCGCGAGTTCCCCGATCTTGGCCTGCCGCTCCATCTTCTCCGCGAGCGCGTCGAGTTGCCGCAGCCCGTACGCCTGGGTCTCCGCAATCGTGGCCGGCCCGCCCTGCACCTTCGACCACGTGACCTCGTCGACTCCGCCCCGCTGCCGGCGCACGGTCATGGCCTCCTCGATGACCAGCCCCGTACCGATCATGCGGGAGAGCACCGCGTCCTTCTGGGCCCGCAACACGTCGTCGACCTTGGCATCGATCACGTCGAGATACTCGGTGATCTCGTCCATGGCCTGCTCCATCGCCACCTGCGCCAACAACTTGGCGACATTGGCGAGAGCGACCGGGCTCCCCACGAACGACCGGGACCCTCGGGCGAACTCGACAAACCCCTTGATCTGCCCCCGGCCCCCCTTCAGCACACCGGTACTGATCCCCGTCGCCGCACTCTCCCGCAACCCGTACTTCTTGACCTGCTCCGCCGACTCCGCGGTCAGTTTCACCCACCGCCCGGAGACACCGGCACCCCCCTCCGCCCCCTCCTTCACCACGGCGGCCCCGGCCCCGACCACCCCCTTGATCCACCCCGGACCGACCTTCTTCCCCACCAGCCCCTCCGAGACGAGGAACCTCTCCACGTCCCCCACGTCCCCGATCACCGCCAGCCCGTCACCATCACTGACCAGCTGAACCTCGTCCTTCATCGCCCACCCGCCCACTCCGGAGTACTCCTAGGCGGACGAGACTATCCAGACAAACCCAAGGACAGGCCCATTCAGCCGAGTTGGGCGACCTGCCCCACTTCCCACACCCGACCGCCACTGCCACCGCACTCATCCTGGCTGCCGAAAAGCACTGAGGCCCAGGTCAGAACTTCTCTGACCTGGGCCTCACCGGAGCCGCCTTCGGGATTCGAACCCGAGACCTACGCATTACGAGACCGCGAGCGATCATCCCAGGGAATGCCCTGCCGTACTGTCTCGTGACATTTTTCCTGGTCAGAGCATCTGCAGCAGCTTGGCCCGTGCCACCTGGTGCCGCACCGTCCAAAGGCGTCTGTCCACCGCCCGTCCACCGGAGGGGGTACCGCCAGCTCACCAGCAAGACTGACGACGGGCTCCCGACCACACTGTCGACTGGCGGGAGAGGTGCATGGAGGTCACTGTCTGACCTCGACAAGCGCCCTTCGCTGGGTTCCGGCACCGTACCACCTGCTCGCGTGCCGCACGCGGTAGCCATTGGGACGCCGTCGCAGACAGTGCGGCCCGTGGGGGAGCTCCGGATCCGCAGGCCCCGCCCCGGCGAGGAGACCCCTACCTGCGGTAAGACACCGAGCTGACCTGCGGCGGATCGCCAAGCCGGGCGACGCATGCGGGGGCCCGTCACGCTCGTAGGCTGGTGCTGCACTGAGCGACACGGAGGTCTGCCATGGCAAGGGGGTCCCGGCAGGCGAAGAAGGAACAGCGCCAGCAGCTCAAGAAGCTCCCCTTCTGAGAGAGGCCCGCCTCAGGGCGCGCAGGCTAGCCGAGGGACTGGATATCGAGCTACCTGACGCGCCGGTCACCCATCGCATCGCCGGTACGCCGGGTAGATGCGATGCGCCCGCCGGGCTCGCCCCCAACCGGGCCGCCGTGGCCCTGCACCATGCCGTCCGGGCGGTGCACGACCGCTACCCGGCGCCCCGTCCCTGTGGGCGGTCCACCTCCACTCCAGCGCGTAGGCGTAGCCGGGACACAAGCCTGCGAGGCGACAGGTGTACCAGGCGGCGGCCGGATCTCACCGCTCGTCGGGGACCGCCTCGCCACGCGGTGCCATCAGCCGGATCAAGTGGCCCTGTCCCTGGAACAGGAAGGTGAGGTCGCGGCCTACGCGCCGGTCGAGCGGTTGCGGCTCCTCGCTCCGTATCAGGCCGTGCAGCCGGGCGAGCTCCACCGCATGCAGCCGTGTCGCCGCTTCCAAGACTTGGGCGTAGCGTTCCGTCGCGGCTCGGGAGCGCCGCCAGCCGGTGAGGACGAGGACTGCCGCCGCCACCAGGCCGGGCCACCACAGGACGCCCACGCCCACGTACAGCACGCCCCAGCCGGCGAGGGTCGTCGTACGGCTGAGCTCGGCGCGGGCGTCGGTGATCTCGGCGCGTGTCGTGTCCGACAGGCAGAGCCGCAGGTGTGGCCACACCGTGGCGGGGTCGAGGTCGTACTCGCGCCGCAGGCGGACCGCCACTGCGGCGATACGGTCACCCATCCACGTGGGACACGTGGGCCGTTCGACGGCGACACGGTTGATACGGCGCCGCTGTTCCGCCGACGACGAAGGAGCGGCGGGTGTGGAGGGAGTGTTGTCGCGCGGGGCGAGCGCCCGTTGTCGCGCTCGTCGTTCGACGTCTGCCCTGCGCTGCCGGGTCAACTCGTCCCAGCGGTCGCGTCGTACAGCCGACCTCCGACGAGCTAGTAGGCGCAGCGGAACCGGCCAGGCGTCGGAGTCCACCGCCACCCAGACCCGTTCGAGGCCGGATCCCAGGGCCTGGGCGACCACGCCCACCGCGGCGGCGCCCAGCAGCCCGGCGATCAGCAGCACCACCAGGCCGCCGGTCGAGCTCACGCGCGGTGAGGCCGCCCAGGTGTCGATGTGCTGGATCAGGCGCGTGATGTCGATTGCGTGCCCGTGGCCCAGGGCTCGCCCGCCCGCCAGGATCGCCAGGTAGAGGGCTCCGGGCAGCACCAGGATGGACACCCAGCGCTCGGCCAGGTGCTTGCCGAGCTCGGACAGCAGCCCGCCCACGTCAGGTCCTCACCCAGCGCAGCGCCTCTCCGGAGAGTGAACATGCCGGCGGCTCCTCGCGGGCGTCGTCCGGCCACCACAGTCGGGAGCAGCGGCCGTCGGGGCAGAGGAACACGACGTCCAGGGGCTCGGCCGACGGCAGCACGTCGGGGCGGGGCACCGCCGTGCGTGAACCGTCCCCGTACGCGCCCATCGCGTCACCGTGGCGCAACAGCGTGTGGTGGAGCTCGTCCAACTCCCGCTCCACATCACCTCCGGACCGTACGGCGGTGAGGAGCTGGTCCAGTACGGCGTCCCCTCCGGTCTCCCCGAGGAGCGATCGCAGATCCTCCAGTTCGGTGCACACCCGGGCAAGCGCGTCCTTGATTCGTACCTGCCGGTCCGCTGCCCTCTCGTCGGCCATCGCGGCCTACCCCCACGGCGTTGTCCAGTCGATCAACGGGACGTTACCGTCTCTGTCATGGGGGACCAAGGGGAAGACCGCGCGGAGCGTGGCGAGTTGAGGGCGACCGTCGCCCGGTGGCTTGAGCGGGCGCTCGAAGACGGCTACCACCTGGCGCTGGAGCCGGAGGCGATCGAGGCGGAGCGTCTGCTGGCCCGTACGCTCCCGGACGGGGCAGGACTCCGGGCGGAGGAGGGGGCCGACGACCTCGACGCCCGACTGCTGCTGGGCCGGCTGCGGCTGTGCCAGGCCATGGCCCTGCCCGAGACTGAGGCGGTGCCGCAGCTCAACCGGGCCGTTGAGGACCTGATCCCGTGCTTCGTCGCCGACGTCGGCATGGACGAGCTGCCCGAACCGGTCGTGGGCCTGATCGCCGAGAAGACGGCCGAGGTCGCGGACCGGTACCGGACCGCCCCGCGCGTCGACCACGCGGAGGACAACGAGGCCTGGCGCGAGCTGTGGCGGCGCATCGTCGACGCCGTACACCGCGACCGTCCGATGCGCCTGCTCCACCTCGGCTACCTGTGCGACACGCTGTGGAAAACCCATCACATGCGCGGCCGGACCGCCGACCTGGAGGAGTCCCTCGCCACGGCCCGCCGCATGCTGTGGGAGACCGACGAGGAACACCCGATGCTGCCCTGGGCCAAGGTCCAGCTGAGCAAGGTGCTTTGCACGCACTACGAGGTCACGGGCGATCGTACGTCAGTGGACGTGGCGGTGACGCTCGCGCGGGATTCACTGCGACCCGAGCCGGAGACGCCCGCCGCGCTCTCCAAGCACTCCCTGGCGCTGAGCAGAGCACTGCTTTACCTCTACGCCCGCACCGGCGCGGAACGGCACCTGAGGGAGGCGCGCCGGGTGAGCGAGAAGGCGCGCGACGCCACCCCCGACGACACAGACGGCCGCGCCGCCCACGAACGGCTCCTGGAGTGGGCCGCGCGGGCGGAGACCTGCCGGTCCCATCTGCGTGCCCCGGAATGGTTGATCGGCCTACGGGACTTGAGGAAGTCGCAGCGGGAATACGCCGTGTACGAGCAGGCGGGCCGGCACGCGCGGTGGTACAAGGACAGATCCCTCGCCCTAGCTCGTGCCGCCGAGACGGCGGACCTGGCCACCCTGTCCGACGCCGTCGCGGAGGGGCGGCTCGCGCTGGCCCTCGTATCCGACAGGTGCGCGGGACGGGTCGGGTGCCTACAGGAGCTCGGACGCGCACTGCGGATGCGCTTCCGATTGACGGGGGTCCGCGACGATCTCGACGCGGCGATCGAGGCGGGCCGCGCGTCGGTGCACGCCGTCGCCCGGTACGTCAAGGTGCCCCGTTTCTACGCGTTGGCGGCGCCGTACGCGCTGAGTGTCCTGGGCCGGACGCTGCTGGTCGCCTTCTCCGTGACCGGGAGGCAGGAGCAGCTGGAAGAGGCGATCGACCTCGCGCGGCAGGCGGTACGGATCGCGGACGCCGACCACGCCGCACGGCCAGAGTTCCTGGAAATGCTGGCCGAGGCGCTGGACTCCAGGTACGAGCTGACCGGGTCGGACAGCGACCGGGCCGCCGCGACGGCAGCCACCCGGGAGGCGCTCCGGGCCCGCGAGGCGGCGGTGTCCCACCGGCGCCCCGATGCGCTGGACATGCTCGCCGAGCACGGTCTGGCCGTCGAGGCCCGGGAGGCCAGGCGGGCCTTCGACGAAAAGAACCGGCCCGTCCGCGAATCGGACATGCTGGCCCGCAAGGCTGAGACATTGATGCGCCGCCCCTGGGACGTCGCCCGTGAGGGGCTCGACTCAGCGGTGAAGGCGGCCTCGGATGCCGTGGAGCTGCTGGCCTACGAGGATCCGGAGCGCGCGGACCGGCTCGGCCTGCTCAGCACGACGTATGTGGCGAGGTTCCGGCGGACGGGCACCGTGGACGACCTCGACCGGGCCGTCGACGCCGCCCGGCGCGCGGTGGCCGCGCCCCACGCCCCGCAACGGCGCGGTGCGCATCTCTCGGCGCTCGGCATGGCGCTCGACGGACGGGCCAGGGCCACCGGCTCGTCGGAGGACATGAACGAGGCGGTCGAGGTTTTCCGGCTGGCGCAGGACGCCTTCGTCGACCTCGATTCACGCCGCCGCCTGGCGGGACGTCGGCTGCGCAACGCGCTCGTCTCGCTCTACGACATGACCGACGAACATATGGTGGAGAGCCTGGACGAGGCGGAAGACCTGGTACGGGAAGCGCTGCGCGAGCTGACGTCCGAGCATCCCGACCGGGGTGACCTCCTCAACGAACTGGGCCTCGTCATGTCTCGTCGCCATGAGCGGCGGCCCGACCCCGAAGTGCTGGACACGCTGATCGATACGGCCAGGGAGGCGGCGGCCCTTCCGGCCGACCCCCTGGACCGTGGAATTCGTCTCGGGAACCTCTGCAAGTCGCTCATGACGCGTTGGCGTGCGCAGGGGGATCCCGCCGACCTCGATCACGCCCTCCGGTACGCAGAGACCGCGACGTCGATGTTCCCCCGCGACCACCCGGACTGGGCGGTGCACGCCATGCTGTGGGCGGAAGCACTGCTGTACCGGGCCGGAGAGACCGGGAAGCTCACCGATCTGCGAGCAGGGTGGGAGAAGCTCACGCTGGCCGCCCGCAACGACGCGGCCCGGCCCTCCGTACGGATCCGGGCGGCGCGCAGCGCGGGGAACACCGCGGTGCGCGATCCCTCACGCACCACGTACGCCGAATCCGTCGGCCTGCTGGAGGAGGCGGTCCGGCTCATGCCCAGGACGGCACCTCGCGGACTGAGCCGCGACGACCGGCAGCAGGCCCTCAAGGACTTCGGGGCGACCGCCGCGCTCGGCGCCTCGCTGGCGCTCGCGCTCCGAGACAACCTGACCGACGCCGGCCCCGCACACGAACAACGGGCCCGCGGGCCTGTCGGCAGCAGGGCCCGCGGATTCCTCGGGCTTCGGTTCCCTCGCCGCCGGAGCAGGCGAACGACTTCGCCCCTGGCCCCTGGCCCCGCCCCCAGCCCTGGAGGGTCACAGGATCAGGAGCTTCTCCGCGGGGCTCTGCGCATGCTGGAGCAGGGCCGTACCGTCATGCTGGGCGAGTTGCTCCGCACCCGGGGCGATCTGACGCACCTGCGGGCACGTCATCCGGAGCTAGCGCGCCGGTTCGTGGAGCTGCGGAACCGGCTCGACAGCACGCAGGCCGCCACCACGGCCCGGGACGGAGCGCGCCCGGACGACATCCCGTTCGCCGACTCGGTCGACGCAGTGTCGACCGACGCGCGCGCCGAGAAGGACGCCACCGGACCGTCGGCCGGGGAGGCGGCCGCCAGGGCAGCGGTGGACGAACGGCGCAGCATCGCCGCCGCTTTCGACCAAGTGATCACCGAGATCCGCGCGCACGACGGCTTCGACTCGTTCCTCCAGCCACCCCACGTCGAGGAACTCATCGACGCGGCCCAGGACGGCCCCGTCGTAGTGCTCTCCGTTGGTCCGCAGCGCAGCGACGCCCTGCTTCTCACGCCTGACGGCACATTAGGTTCCGTCCCTCTCCCCGACCTCGACGCCACGACACTCGAAGCGCGGACCGTCGCGTTCGCGGAGGCGCTCCAGGCCACGGAAAGCCGCTCAAGCGCCGAGCGAATGGCCGCCCAGCGAACCCAGTGCGAGGTCCTGGAATGGCTCTGGGACACCGCCGCAGAGCCCGTACTCCAAGCCCTCGACCTCCACGGCCCGCCCCCGGCCGGCGCCCCCTGGCCACGCCTGTGGTGGGTGCCGTCCGGGCTGCTCGGCCGACTGCCGCTGCACGCCGCCGGGTACCACCGCGCCGAAACCGGAACCCGCACCGTAATGGACCGCGTCGTGTCCTCGTACACGCCGTCCATCACCGCCCTGCGCCATGCCCGTCGACCTGTCCCGGCCGCCCCTACCCCAGAACAACAGGCCCTGATCGTGAGCCTGCCGGAAACACCCGGCCAGCGCCCGCTGCGTTGGGTACGGGACGAGGTCGACCGGGTCTCGGCGCTTCTGCCGCAGGGCACGGTCCTCGAACAGGAGGCGGCCACCCGTAACGCCGTGCTGACGCGTCTGGACGCCTGCACGTTCGCCCACTTCGCCTGCCACGGCACCAGCGACCGGCGCGACCCGTCCCACAGCGCGCTGCTGCTCTACGACCACGGCCGCAGTCGTGACCTCGACGGGGACAGTGGCCCGCTCACGGTCGCGTCCTTGGCACCGGTCCGGCTCGATAACGCCCAGCTCGCCTACCTGTCGGCGTGCCACACGGCCGTCACGGAAGCGGAGTCCCTCGTCGACGAGGCGATCCATCTCACGAGCGCGTTCCAGCTGGCCGGGTTCCGCCATGTCGTGGGCACGCTGTGGGCGGTTGCGGACACCGCGGCCCCGTCCATCGCGGAAGGGTTCTACCGGGAACTGCGGGAGGCGTCCGGCGACCTGGACGCCTCCCGATCGGCCTTCGCCCTGCACCAGATCACCCGCGAGACGCGGGACCTGCTGCCCGCAACCCCGTCCCTGTGGGCGGCGTACGTCCACGCGGGTGCGTGACGCCCGTCGGCCCCTCGTACCGAGCGCGCCCTGCTTGTCCACGACGCAGAATCGTCGCCTTCACCGCATACGGTCGGAGCGTTTCCCGGGCGACTTTGACCGCCATCACTTCAAGATCAACGGTCACGCTGCGTACTCGACCACGAGAAGTGGACCAGAGCCGAACTTCAAGGCCATTGACAGTAGGTGACAGACTTCGTTGAGGAGGCATCTTCGCAAGCCCGATGTCCGGATCTTCGAGCTCCCCGCCGAACGGTAAGGATCTGGCTGCTGGCGGATGGACGATCGGCGACAGTCACGAGCACGACGTCGAGGGTGGACGAGCGACTGGGCTGCGGACGGTACGGATCGGCAGGCAACAGGCTTGGCCGAGAGACGAGCCACAGGCCGACCGGACGGTTCCCGATGCCCTGGCTGCGATCAGTCTTCTGCTGGACGGGTCTGCGTGGACTTGTCGGCCACGATCACGGCTGCGACGGCCACCCGACTGACGACACCCCAAACACTCCAGCCCGCGCCAACGCCTACGTCTGTCACAAAGCCACAACCAGGACGACGCTCATCCTCCTCCCCCGGCCGCTGAAGCTCTCGGCGTAGGCCGGGAGCCGCTGGTGCAGTCCTGACGAGCATCAAGCACGTCCGTCCACCGGCTGTCCACCGGAGCCATCGCCGACAAGACCAATCCAGCGGCGGAATGCACCAAAACAGCAGGTCAAGACCTTACGATTGGGCGCCAGCGACAGGTCATGGAGCCGCGATCTACGCATTGTGATGCGTAGACCACGAGTGTCCGATTAGCCCGGATTCCAAGGTCAACGAAACAAAGAAACCCCAGGTCAGAAGCCTGACCTGGGGTTCGCAGTTGAGCCGCCTTCGGGATTCGAACCCGAGACCTACGCATTACGAGTGCGTTGCTCTGGCCATCTGAGCTAAGGCGGCAAGCTGCGGAAGAAGAACCCCTTCGGGTCCCGTCTCCGGGGAAGAGGTTCGCATCTGCAGCGACGTTCAGTGTACAGGGTTCCGGGGAGTGCGACGGACCGGGCCCGGAGGGAGCCCGGGCCCGGGGTCAGCAGCGGGTGCCGTGGTCGGGCGGGGTGCCTTCCAGGAGGTAGGTGTTGATGGCGGTGTCGATGCAGTCGCTGCCTCGGCCGAAGGCGGTGTGGCCGTCGCCGTCGTAGGTGAGGAGGGTGGCGGAGTCGAGCTGGGAGGCGAGGCCGCGGGCCCAGCGGTACGGAGTGGCCGGGTCGCGGGTGGTGCCGACGACGACGATGGGGGCGGCGCCGTTCGCCTCGATGCGGTGCGGGCCCGAGGTGGCGGGGGCGGGCCACTGGGCGCAGTTCAGGGAGGCCCAGGCGAAGCCCTCGCCGAAGACGGGGGACGCCTTGCGGAACTCGGGCAGGGCCGCCTCGACCTCCTCGGGGGTGGCGAAGGCCGGGGGGAGGTCGAGGCAGTTGACGGCGGCGTTGGCGGACATGAGGTTCTGGTAGCCGCCGTCGGCGTCGCGCTCGTAGTAGAGGTCGGAGAGGGCGAGCAGGGCGTCGCCGTCGCGGTCCTTGACGGCGCTGGTCAGGGCGGTGCGCAGCTGGGGCCAGCCGGCCTCGTCGTAGAGGGCGGCGACCACGCCCATGGTGGCGAGGGACTCGGTGAGGGCGCGGCCCTGCCCGGCGGGGAGCGGGTCGGCGTCGAGCCGGTCGAAGAACGCGGTGAGGTTCCGCCCGGCGCTCCGGGGGTCGCCGGTGCCGAGGGGGCAGTCCTTCCGCCGGACGCAGTCCTTGGCGAAGGCGGTGAAGGCGGTGTCGAAGCCGGCGGTCTGCTCCAGGTTGAGCCGGCGGGCGTCGAGGGTGGGGTCCATGGCGCCGTCGAGGACCAGGCGGCCGACGCGGTGCGGATACAGCCCGGCGTAGGTCGCGCCGAGGAAGGTCCCGTACGAGGCGCCGACGTAGGTCAGCTTCTCGTCACCGAGGGCGGAGCGGGCGAGGTCCAGGTCGCGGGCGGACTCGACGGTGGAGACGTGGCCGAGGGTTTTCCCCGCGTCCGCCTGGCAGCCCTTGCCGTACTTCTGGAAGGCGGAAACCAGCGCCTGCTGCTCGGCCGGGGAGTCCGGGGTGGTGTCGGTGGCGGTGTGCGCGTCCATCGCGGGGCCGTCGAGGCAGGTGACGGGCTCGCTGTCGGCGACGCCGCGCGGGTCGACGGCCACCATGTCGTACCGGGCGCGGACCGGTGCCGGGTAGCCGAGGGCGGCGTACGACTGGAGGTAGCCGATGGCGGAGCCGCCGGGGCCGCCCGGGTTGACGAGGAGGGAGCCGAGGCGGGAGCCGGGGCCTGTCGCCTTCTTGCGGGAGAGGGCCAGGTCGAGGGTGCCGGCCGTCGGGTTGTCGTAGTCCAGGGGCGCCTTGAGCCGGGCGCACTCGAACTCCTCCTTGCCGACGCCCTCGCAGGTCCGCCAAGCCGGACGCTGCCCGTAGAAGGGGGCGAGGGCTTCGGGGACCGCCTTGGGGAGGGCCGCGAGGACCTTGTCGCCGGCGGCGTCCGCCGTGGTGCTCTCCGCGCTGCACGCCGGCACGAGGGCGACGGCCGCGGCGAGGAGCGCGGCCGCCAGAGGGCGGCGCGGTGAGCGGCGGGCAGGGGGGCGAGGGCGGCGGTTCTCCATGCAGCCGACTCTAACGCTTAGCTGTTACACGACTACTATGTGTGACGAGAGGGAGGGCGGGAGAAGCCCTTCAGCTCGGGCCGGCGGTCAGCCAAACCACTCGTTCAGGGGACGCGTCACCCTGCTCGCAGCGCCATGGCCATCGCCTCGACGGCGAGGAGGGGCGCGACGTTCCGGTCGAGGGCCTCGCGGCAGGCGGCGATGGCCTCGATCCGGCGGAGGGTGGCGGCCGGGGTGCTGTCCTCGGCGATCCGCTCCAGGGCGTCGCGGAGCTCGACGTTGGCGACGGCCTCCGGGGAGGAGCCGAACTGGAGGGCCAGGACGTCGCGGTAGAAGCTGGTGAGGTCGACCAGGGCCAGGTCGAGGCTGTCGCGCTGGGAACGGGTGCGCCGGCGCTTCTGCTTCTCCTCCAGCTCCTTCATGGCACCCGCCGTACCGCGCGGCATCCGGCCGCCGCTCTGCCCGCCGAGCGCCGCCCGCAGCGCCTCGGTCTCCTTCTCGTCGGTCTCCGTGGCCGCCTGCTTGGAGTCCTCGCTCGCCGCGTCGATCAGCTCCTGGGCGGCGCGCAGCCCCGCGCCCACGTCCCCGACGCGCAGCGGCAGCTTGAGGACGGCGGCCCGGCGCTCACGGGCCCGCTCGTCGGCGGCGAGGCGGCGGGCCCGGTCGATGTGTCCCTGCGTGGACCGCGCGACGGAGGCGGCCAGCGCCGGGTCGACCCCGTCGCGCCGGACCAGGATGTCGGCGACGGCCGCCACCGGCGGCGTACGCAGCGAAAGGTGCCGCGAGCGCGAGCGGATCGTCGGCAGCACGTCCTCCAGCGAGGGGGCGCAGAGCAGCCAGACCGTTCGCGAGGCCGGCTCCTCGACCGCCTTGAGCAGGACGTTCCCCGCGCCTTCGGTGAGGCGGTCGGCGTCCTCCAGGACGATCACCTGCCAGCGTCCGCCGGCCGGGGACATCTGGGAGCGCCGGACCAGGTCGCGGGTCTCCTTCACACCGATGGAGAGCAGGTCGGTACGGACGACGTCCACGTCCGCGTGGGTGCCGATGAGGCTGGTGTGGCAGCCGTCGCAGAAGCCGCAGCCCGGGGTGCCGCCCGGCAGGGCCCGGTCCGGGCTGGTGCACTGGAGGGCGGCGGCGAAGGCCCGCGCCGCGTCGGCCCTGCCCGCTCCGGGCGGCCCGGTGAACAGCCAGGCGTGCGTCATCCGGGACGCCTCGGGCAGCGGATTCCCCGAGGCCGCCGCCGTCACGTAGGCGTCGGCGTCCCGGGCGGCCGCGTCGAGCTGCCCGACCACCCGCTCCTGGCCCACCAGGTCGTCCCACACCGACATCGGCACGCCTCCATCCACATCCACCCCGCCGAGCAAGCCCACCCCGGGCTCGCCCGCCCCATTCTCCGCGACACGACTGACAGGGCCCAAATGCCGGGGCGCCGGCCTTCCCGCACCAGGCGAGCAGCGAGGCCGCCACTCCGGCGCCACCGGGTCGGCGGCGCCCTGCCGGCCGGCTGAGGGCCCGAGGGGCAGCGACTTCCGAACCCAACGCCATGAGCAGTGCGGCCCAGCGGCGTGCGCGCCCCTCCTGCCTGGCGGACACGGGAAGGCCGGGCTACGCGCGGACGCGGCACTGCCGCGAGCCGACCACGCGGGCCATCCCAGCAGGGCGCCCCCAGACCACGAGGCCCAGCGAACACGCGCCCAGCGCCCAAGCACCGAGGCCCGCCCAGTCACGCAGCGCCGACGCTCCGCAGCGGAGCCGGAACCCACCCGCAGCGGGCAGGTCCGACGACCGGGCCAGCTCGGCAGCGGATCGCCCACCATCAGGCGGAACCCGGCGGCGGGCCCGCAGGCGACCACGCCCGCACGCGAGCCCCACCCGCCCGGCAAGCGGCATCGGGCTAGCCGCAGGCACACGGGAACCATCAGACCGACGGCCTCGCCCCGCCCCCGGGACGAGGCCGCGAAGAACGCGCCCTACCGCCGCCCGCGCCCTCCACGCCGGTCGTCCTCGTCCCCGTCGTCGTGCGGGCCGAGAAGCTCGTCCGCCAGGCTGGGGAGGTCGTCGAGGGGAGTCTCCTCCGCCCAGTCGGGGCGCGGGCGCGGGGCGTTCGGGTCGATCTGGGGCATCTCCCGGGTGCGCTCGTTCTCGCCGGGGGCGGAGTCGCGGGCATCGCGGGCCGGGCCCGTCGCGTCCTCCCGGAAGTAGCCCGGCGGCACGCGGTCGGCGGGCGCGTCCGTGCCGGGGCGGCCGGCCTCGGAAACGCGCGGGAAGGCCGTGGTCTCCTCGTCGTCCCCGGCGCCCGGCTGCGGGACCTGGGGGATGACGGCGGTCTCCTCGGCGTCGGACGGGGTGGGGGCGGAGGCCTGCGGCAGGACCGCCGTCTCCTCGTTGTCCGACGGCGCGGGCGCCTGGCCGGTGTGCCGGTCGTCGTCCTTGGTGAAGGAGTAGGAGCCACGGCCTTCGCTCCGGTCGTCCTTGGTGAAGGAGTGGGAGCCTCGGCCCTCGCCCGGGTCGCCCTTGGTGAAGGAGTGGGCCGGGCCCTGCTCCCCTTCCTCGGGCGCCTCGGGCTTGCGGAGGGAGTGGACCGGGGTCGGGACGGTCGTCTCGCTGTCGGTCTGGGGCGCTTCGGCGCGCAGCGCCGCTTCCCGCTCGGCCGCGCGGCGAGCCTCCTCGGCCCGGACCCTGGCCTCCTCCTCGGCACGCAGGCGCGCCTCCTCCTCAGCCTGGCGGCGCGCCTCCTCCTCTGCTTGGCGGCGTGCCTCCTCGGCGCGGAGCAGGGCCTCCTCGGCCTGGCGCTGCTTCTCGCGGCGGCGCTCCTCGGCCTCCTTGCGGAGCCGTTCCTCCTCGACCTTGCGCAGGCGCAACCGTTCCTGCTCGGCGGCGCGCAGCTCCTCCTCGGCGCGGAGGCGGGCTCGCTCCTCCTCGGCGCGACGCTCGGCCTCCTCGGCGCGGCGGCGGGCCTCCTCGGCCTGGCGCTCGGCCTGCCGCTCCGCCTCCAGCCGCTTGGCCTCCTCCAGCTCGCGCTTCTTGCGTTCCTCCTCCTCGGCGCGCAGCCGGGCGAGCTGCTCCTGGCGCTCCCGCTCCAGGCGCTCCTCCTCGGCCTTGCGTGCGGCCTCTTCCTCGGCCTTGCGGCGGGCCTCCTCCTCGGCGGCGCGACGGGCCTCCTCCTGAGCCTTGATCTCGGCCTCGGAGAGGGGAAGCAGCTGGTCCAGGCGGTGCCGGACGACGGTGGTGACGTCCTCGGGCTGCTGGCCGGCGTCGACCACGAGGTAGCGGTCCTGGTCGGCGGCGGCCAGGGTGAGGAACCCGGCCCGGACCCGCTGGTGGAAGGCAGCCGGCTCGGACTCCAGCCGGTCCGGTGCCTCGGTGAACCGCTCGCGGGCCGTCTCCGGGGAGACGTCGAGCAGGACCGTGAGGTGCGGGACGAGGCCGCCGGTGGCCCAGCGGGAGATCCGGGCGATCTCGGTGGGCGCGAGGTCGCGCCCGGCGCCCTGGTAGGCGACCGAGGAGTCGATGTAGCGGTCGGAGATGACGACGGCGCCGCGCTCCAGCGCGGGGCGGACGACGGTGTCGACGTGCTCGGCGCGGTCGGCGGCGTACAGCAGGGCCTCGGCGCGGTGCGAGAGGCCGGCGCTGGAGACGTCGAGGAGGATCGCGCGCAGCCGCTTGCCGATCGGGGTCGCCCCCGGCTCGCGGGTCACGACGACCTCGTGGCCCTTGGCCCTGATCCACTCGGCCAGCGCCTCGGCCTGGGTGGACTTGCCGGCCCCGTCGCCGCCCTCCAGGGCGATGAAGAAACCGGTCGCGGCGGGCGCGGTGGCCGGGTCGTCGCCGCGCAGCGCGTCCCGCAGGTCGCGGCGGAGCGGGACGCCCTGCCGGTCGTCGGCCTTGGCGAGGAGGATGGCGGCGACCGGCAGCAGCAGGGCGCCGAGCAGCATCAGGGTGAAGGCGGCGCCCCCGTGGGCGAAGACGAACTTGCCGGCCTCGACCCGGTGGCGGCCGATGCCGCCCGCGATGAGCGGGGCGGCGAGCACGGAGACGGCGAGGGTCAGCCGGACCACGGCCTGGAGGTGTTCCCCCTGGCGCGCCCTGCGGAACTCCTCCGTCTCCTGGTCGATCAGGGTGTGCCCGGCGTGGGCCGCGACACCCGCCGCGAATCCGGCGAGCAGCAGCAGGAGCAGCACGGTCGTGACGTCGGGGACGAGCCCGGCGGCGAGCAGGGCCACGCCGGTCAGCGCGACGGCGAGCGCCAGCAGCCGGCGCCGGGAGAGCCCGGGCAGCACGCGCTGGGCGGAGCGGACGCCGATCCCCGTACCGCCGGTGAGGGCGAGGACGAAGAGGCCGAAGAGGACGGGGCCGCCGTCGAGGTCCTTGGCGTGGATCACGGAGACGGCGACGGCGCCGGAGATGGCGGCGGTGACCGCGGCGCAGCCGACGACCAGGAGGCGGATGGTGCCGGTGCGGCCCCGGTCGGGGCCGGTGCCCGTCTTCGGGCGGCGCAGCCCCTCCAGCGGGGAGCGGGCGCGCGGCGTGCGGGTGCCGGGCAGCGTCAGGAAGTAGACGACGGAGAGCGAGGCGGCGAAGAGGCCGGCCGCGACGTACGAGGCGAGGGCGACCTGGTGGGTGGCGAACCAGTCGATGCCGGTGGCCAGCAGGTTCCCCACCAGGGTGACCGCGACCAGCACGGCGGCGGCCAGTGGCACCCCGGCGAAGGTGGTGCGCAGGAATAGCCGGTGCAGGGCTTCGGAGCGGTCCGGCAGCGGGCGCACGGCGTCCGCGCCGGCGGCCGGGGCGGGCAGCAGCGCGGGCGCCGCGCTCTCCCGGCAGACCGTCCAGAAGCGTTCGGCGACGCCGAGGACGAAGACCGTCACCAGGAGGGTGGCCAGTGCCGTGTCCGGGGTCCAGTCGATCCAGAGCGGCGCGACGATCAGCAGGGCGGCCCGCAGGCCGTCGGCGACCACCATCGTCCAGCGGCGGTCGAGCGGGCCGTCGGGTGCGGTCAGCGAGCTGACCGGGCCGAGCAGAACCGCGCCGAAGAGCAGGGTCGCGAGGACGCGGACACCCAGGACGACACTGACGGTGAAGGCCGCGCCCTGGTACCCGCCGCCGAACGCCCCTTGCGCGAGCGAGGTGTGGAAGGCCAGCACCACCAGCACGAAGAGGGCAAGGACATCGCCGACACCCCCCACCAGCTGGGCGCTCCACAGCTGCTTGAGGGGGCGGAAACGCAGCAGGGCGCGCACGGCGCGCTCTCGGGAATCTGCGACCAGGGCGTCGTCGGGGGCCGGGTTCACGACCGTTGGCTGCTCGGCTCGCGTCATCCCGCCAGCCTAGCCCGCTCGTTCGTCACCCGGTCGGCCCGCCCGAACATACGACCGTCCGGCCTGGTCCAAAACCGCCCGACGCCGACAATCGGCGTCACCCTCGCACTCCACGCCACCCGCGCACACCTCCGCACTCCGGGGGACCCCTGGCCCACCCGCACGACCGCACTTCACCGCTTCACCCGTGTCGCACCCCGCCGCCTCACATGGACCCCAACCCCTCCCTCGCGTCCCTCACGCTCCGTGATCACTTGCTGAAGGGCACCTGCCCCTCGTACGCCTGAACGAAAACCGCCCCGCCCCGAAAGATCGCGGAGCGGGGCGGCGCGCGAGCGCACTCGGCCCGAGGGGGCGCGCACCGCACGCCTCGTAGAACAGCAGTTCGCGCCCCGCGCGCCTCCCCCACCGGACGAGCGCGGCCCGGTCGGCAGAAGGGGCGGGACGTTTCCGCACCCGAGGGGGGACGGCGGGAGCGAGGTCACCCGGACCTTCCGCCCCCGCCGGGAGGCTCACTCCTCGCCGGAGCCGGCCCCGTCCCCGCTCGCGGTGCTCTTCTTCGTCGTCTTCTTCGCGGTCGCGGTGGTCTTCTTGGCCGCCGTCTTCTTGGCCGCCGTCTTGGTCGCCCCCGCGGTCTTCTTCGCGGCGGCGGTCTTGGCGGGCGCCTTCTTGGCCGGGGCCTTCTTCGCGGTCGACTTCTTCGCCGGGGCCTTCTTCGCGGTCTTCTTCTTGACCGGGCCGCGCGCCCGCTTCTCGGCGAGCAGCTCGTAGCCGCGCTCGGGCGTGATCTCCTCGACGCTGTCGGCCACCCGCAGCGTCGCGTTGGTCTCGCCGTCGGTCACGTAGGCACCGAAACGACCGTCCTTGACCACCACGGGACGCTTGCTGACCGGGTCCTCGCCCAGTTCCTTCAGCGGCGGCTTGGCGGCGGCGCGGCCGCGCTGCTTGGGCTGCGCGTAGATCGCGAGGGCCTCGTCCACCGTGATGGTGAAGAGCTGCTCCTCGTTCTCCAGCGACCGCGAGTCCGTCCCCTTCTTCAGGTACGGGCCGTAGCGGCCGTTCTGCGCGGTGATCTCGACGCCTTCGGGGTCGGTGCCGACGACGCGCGGCAGCGACATCAGCTTCAGCGCGTCCGCCAGCGTCACCGTGTCCAGGCTCATCGACTTGAAGAGCGAGGCCGTGCGCGGCTTGACCGCGTTCTTGCCGGTCTTCGGCGTGCCCTCGGGCAGCACCTCGGTGACGTACGGCCCGTACCGCCCGTCCTTGGCCACGATCGGGTGGCCCGTCTCCGGGTCGGTGCCCAGCTCGAAGTCGCCGCTCGGCTTGGCCAGCAGTTCCTCGGCCAGCTCGACGGTCAGCTCGTCGGGCGCCAGGTCCTCGGGGATGTCGGCGCGCTGGTGGTTCTCGGAGTCCTTCTCGCCGCGCTCGATGTACGGCCCGTACCGGCCGACGCGCAGCTTGATGTCGTCGCTGACCGGGAAGGAGGAGATCTCCCGCGCGTCGATCGCGCCGAGGTCGGTGACGAGTTCCTTGAGGCCGCCGAGGTGGTCGCCGTCGCCGTTGCCCGCGGCGGAGGCGGCACCGGCCGCGGCGTCGCCCTCACCGAAGTAGAAGCGGCGCAGCCACGGCACGGCCTGGGCCTCGCCGCGCGCGATGCGGTCGAGGTCGTCCTCCATGCGGGCGGTGAAGTCGTAGTCGACGAGCCGGCCGAAGTGCTTCTCCAGGAGGTTGACCACGGCGAAGGAGAGGAAGGAGGGAACGAGCGCCGTCCCCTTCTTGAAGACGTACCCGCGGTCGAGGATCGTCCCGAGGATCGACGCGTACGTCGACGGGCGGCCGATCTCGCGCTCCTCCAACTCCTTGACCAGCGACGCCTCGGTGTAACGGGCGGGCGGCTTGGTGGAGTGGCCGTCGACGCTCATCGCGTCCGCGGCCAGCGGGTCGCCCTCGCTGACCTGCGGCAGCCGGCGCTCGCGGTCGTCCAGCTCGGCGTTGGGGTCGTCGGCGCCCTCGACGTACGCCTTGAGGAAGCCGTGGAAGGTGATGGTCTTGCCGGAGGCGGAGAACTCGGCGTCGCGTCCGTCGGAGGAGCGGCCGCCGATCTTCACGGTGACCGAGTTGCCGACGGCGTCCTTCATCTGGGAGGCGACGGTCCGCTTCCAGATCAGCTCGTAGAGCCGGAACTGGTCACCGGTCAGACCCGTTTCGGCGGGCGTGCGGAAGCGGTCGCCGGAGGGGCGGATCGCCTCGTGCGCCTCCTGCGCGTTCTTCACCTTGCCGGCGTAGGTGCGCGGCTTGTCGGGCAGGTAGTCCGCCCCGTACAACTGCGTGACCTGCGCCCGGGCCGCGCCGACCGCCGTGTCGGAGAGCGTGGTGGAGTCCGTACGCATGTAGGTGATGAAGCCGTTCTCGTACAGCTTCTGGGCGATCTGCATGGTCGCCTTGGCGCCGAAGCCGAGCTTGCGGCTCGCCTCCTGCTGGAGCGTCGTCGTCCGGAACGGCGCGTACGGCGAGCGGCGGTACGGCTTCGACTCGACCGAGCGGACGGCGAAGGCGGAGTCGGCGAGGGCGGCGGCCAGCGTGCGGGCGCCCGCCTCGTCGAGGTGGAGGGTGTCGGACTTGAGCTGCCCGACGGAGTTGAAGTCGCGGCCCTGCGCGATCCGCTTGCCGTCGACGGCGCTGAGGCGGGCGACGAGCTGGGCGGGATCGCTGCTGTCACCGCCCCGGCCGGTGCCGAAGGTGCCGGTCAGGTCCCAGTACTCGGCGGTGCGGAAGGCGATGCGCTCGCGCTCCCGCTCGACGACGAGACGGGTGGCCACCGACTGGACGCGGCCGGCCGACAGGCGCGGCATGACCTTCTTCCACAGGACCGGCGAGACCTCGTAGCCGTAGAGGCGGTCGAGGATGCGGCGGGTCTCCTGGGCGTCGACCAGCTTCTTGTTCAGCTCGCGCGGGTTGGCGACGGCGGCGCGGATCGCGTCCTTCGTGATCTCGTGGAAGACCATGCGGTGGACGGGGATCTTCGGCTTCAGCACCTCCTGGAGGTGCCACGCGATGGCCTCGCCCTCGCGGTCCTCATCGGTGGCGAGGAAGAGTTCGTCGGACTCGGCCATCAGCTCCTTGAGCTTCCTGACCTGCGCCTTCTTGTCCGCGTTGACCACGTAGACGGGCTGGAAGTCGTGCTCGACGTCGACGCCGAGCCGGCGGACCTCGCCCGTGTACTTCTCCGGCACCTCGGCGGCGCCGTTCGGAAGGTCACGGATGTGTCCGACGCTCGCCTCGACGATGTAGCCGGGGCCGAGGTAGCCCTTGATCGTCTTCGCCTTGGCGGGCGACTCGACGATGACGAGGCGGCGGCCGCCCTCTGCGGTCTCGCTGGTCGGGGACAACGTGGCTCTTCTCTCCGGTCGACACTGAATCCTTCCCGAGCCCGTGGTTCCGGGATGGGGGCCGGGTTTGCGCTGCGGAGTGTGACGGTACATCCCGCCCCCGTGTCACACGGGAAAAGCCCACCCCGGCCACTGGAACGGTAACCCGACTCCGTCCGTTCCTGCCGCCCGGAGTACCGACCCGGCCATTCACCGCAGATCGGGACGGGGCCGACGGGTATGCTTCCGCGCCGCCGCGAGGGCAGGAAACGGCCCTGCGGGGGTACGGAAGCAGGCGATACGGGTACGGGCCGGTCCCCGGCTCAGCCGGCGGAGGCGCCCCCCCGGCCGGTGCCCTGCGGCGCCGGGCCGCCGGTCAGAGGCGGCTGAAGCACCACAGGCCGAGCGCCAGCGAGGCCGCCGCGACCGAGGCGGCGACCGCCGCCGACCTGCCCGGGGCCGCGCCCTCGTAGACCGGCCGACGGTGCCGCGCCCGGACGGCCGTCCAGACCAGCAGCCCCAGCCCGAACAGGGCGAACACCGCTCCGGCGAAGGCGGCCGGGGTGGCCTCGACCAGGTTTCCGAGCGGCTGGGCGACCCCGCCCTCCCCGGGCGTGGCGAGCGACCCGCCCGGCCCCTGCCCGCCCGCCCGCACGGCGGCGCCGACGGTCCCCTCCGAAACCCCGGTCGCCCCGTCCATGACCCGCTCCCCCTTGTCCACCGGGCCGTCCGAGCGGCTCCGGGACCAGGAGGCTGACACCCCGGTACGGCGCCTGGGGGAACCCGGGGTGAACTCCCGGCCGGTACCGCGTGTCGCCCGGGCGCGCGGCTCGCCAGGACACCCCGGACGTACGACACGGGCGTACGGCATCCGGCGGAAGCGGTCCGCGCGCCCGGGCGGACCGGGCGGCTACGCCTCGGTCCGCGTCCCCTCCTCCACCGGCTCCAGGAAGCCCTGCTCCACCAGGAGCCGGATCTGGGCGGGGGTCTGGTCGCGCAGGCGCACCGGGTCCTCGCCGATGAGCTGGGCGATGGCGTCGAGGATGCGGCCGGCGCTCAGCGAGCCGTCGCAGACCCCGGCGAACCCGGCGCCGACCGTGTCGACCTGGGTGGCCCGGCGCATGCCGCGGTGCTGGCGCAGGACGACGTGCTCGGGGTCCTCGGCGCCCGGCAGGCCGATCTGCTCCTGGACGACCTCCGGGGCTAGGGTGAAGTGCCCGGCGAGCAGGGCCGCGTCGTCGTGCGTGCGCAGGTAGTCCTGGCGGGCGAAGTGGGCGCGGACCGTCTCGCCGAGGGGCTGCTCGACGGGGTGCGGCCACTCCTCCACGACGATCGACGGCTCGGCCGCGCCACTGCGGCGGAGCGTGATCCAGCCGAAGCCGACCGCCTTGGTGTTCCGCGCCTCGAACTCGTCCAGCCACGCCTCGTACCTGGCCGCGTAGGTCTCCGGGTCGGTGCGGTGGTCGCCGGAGTCGCGCAGCCACAGTTCGGCGTACTGGGTGATGTCCTGCACCTCGCGCTGCACGATCCAGGCGTCGCAGCCCTCCGGCACCCAGGAACGGAGCCGGTCGCTCCACTCCTCACCGTCGACGTGCTGCCAGTTGGCCAGAAAGTGCGCGTACCCCCCTTCGTTGAGCCGGTCCCCCGCCTGCTGAACGAGCGTGCGGCAGAGATCGTCCCCGCTCATCCCGCCGTCCCGATAGGTGAGGCGGGCGCCCGGGGAGATGACGAAGGGCGGGTTGGAGACGATCAGGTCGTAGCGGTTCCCGTCGACCGGCTCGAAGAGGGAGCCTTCGAGGAGTTCGGCCCCGGGGGCGCCGGAGAGCGCGAGGGTCAGCGCGGCGAAGCGCAGGGCGCGCGGGTTGAGGTCGGTCGCGGTGACCCGGGTGGCGTCGACGGAGGCGTGCAGCGCCTGGATTCCGGAGCCGGTGCCCAGGTCGAGGGCGTCCCCCACCGGCCCGCGCACGGTGAGCCCGGCCAGCGTCGTGGAGGCGCCGCCCACGCCGAGGACGACGCCCTCGGCCGCGCTGCCGATGCCTCCGGCGCCGCCCACCGCGCAGCCGAGGTCCGAGGCGATGAACCAGTCCTGGCCGTCCGGCCCGCCGTAGGGCCGCACGTCGATCACGGCGCGGACCACCTCGCCCCCGGCCTCCCCGGCGGCCTCCCGGCGCAGCCACCCGCCCTCGACGGCGTCGCCGAGCAGCCCGCCGGGCAGCGCGGCCTCCGCCTCGGCAGGGGTGACGGGGCACTGGAGGAGGAAGAGGCGGACCAGCGTGTCGAGCGGAGTCCCGCCGCGCGTGGCGCGCAGCGCGGGCACCGTCTCCGCACGCGCGAGGGCCGCGTACGCCGGGGCACCCAGCCGTTCCAGGAGCCCGTCGGCGGTGAAGTCGGCGTCGAGGAAGGCGGTCCGCAGGCGCGGGGCCAGGTCGGAGCGGTCGGTCAGGGGAAGGCTGGGGGTACTCACCCGTCCATTGTGGGGGCTGGGGGGTGCGTGGGGCCGCAAGGGGCTGGAGGGCCCGGCTCCCGTGCGGCGAGGCCGGGGACGCGCCGGCGACCGGGCGGCACCGTGCGGCGTCAGGCCCGGTCTGCTCGCATGTTCATGACGGGGCGGAACCTGTCACTCCGTCCGACATGGCGCGGGGCGACCTGCCCAGGACGCGAAGTCCCGGCAAGCCGCCCCGTTGCCGCCCGGGGGACTCGCCCCCGGGCGTCCGCTCAGGCCCCGGAGGGCGACGGTGCCGGTGACGTGGTGGAGCTCTTGCAGGACTCCTGGTTCTTCATCGCCTCGCCGACCTCGCCGGACTGGAGCTTCTCCAGCGCCTCGTTGCCGCTCTTGCTGATCTTCGACAGCTCGCCGGCGATGTCCTTGAGGCCGTCCGCGAACTCACCCTGGTCGCCCGTGTCGAGGTCGTCGACCTGCTTCTTCAGGTCGCCGTACGCGGTCGAGATGCCGTTGAGTTCCTTCACGGCGTCGTTCTTCGTCTTCTCGCCGTCGTCGACCGGCGGGGCACCGGCCTTGCTCACCGCGGAACCGATCGCCTTGTAGGCGGCCGACATGTCCCCGAACGCCTTCGAGTCCGTCTTCTGGACATCCTCAGGACTGCTGTTGTCCGAGGTCTGCTCCTGGATCGCGGCGTTCGCGTCCGAGATCTTCTTGGCCTGCGGCTGCACGTCGTCGCAGACCTGCTTGGCCCACGCGTCGAGCTTCTCTTCCTTGTCGTCGCCGCATCCCGTCAGCGCCATCGCCAGTACCGCACCGCCGGACAGTGCGGCTGCGAGCTTCTTGTTCACCGGATTGGTCCCTTCCGTGGCTCTCGGCCCCGGAACTTACACGGCCCCCGGGTACCAACCCTCACGCGAGCGTCCGATACCTCCCCTTTTGAAGCCCTTTGGCCCAAGAGAGACAAGGCTCACGGATCCCGCACAACTCCTTCGGGAACTCTCACCCCGTCAACAGCCGCCGGAACACCGGTGGTTGACCGTACGGCCGGGATACGACGCAGGTCAGCGGGGGTACGAGGCAGGGCGCGGCCGGAGTCAGGCGAGGGTGGCGGTCGGCCAGGACATGCGGATCAGGCCGCCGGACTCGCCGGTCTTCACCTGGACGTCGTCGACGAGGCCGCTGATGACGGCGAGCCCCATCTCGTCCTCGCCCTCGGGGTCCTCGGTGACGGGCAGGCCGGCCGTGCCGGCCTCGATGTCGGTGGGCACCGCGTGCGGCGCCTCGTCCACGACCTCGATGGAGAACTGCTTCTCGTCCTCGATGAGCCGCACCTGCACCGGCTCGGCCACCTCGTGGAGCTGGTGCAGTCCCACGGCACGGGTGCACGCCTCGCCGACGGCGAGCCGCACCTCGTCGAGGGCCGCGTCCGCCACCCCGGCGCGGCGCGCCATCGCGGCCCCGACCAGACGTGCCGTCCGCACATGCTCGGGCAGCGGGGTGAAACGGAGCTCAACGGTGGCCATGCGTCCCCCTCGGATGTACGGGAGTGCTCTCCGGGAGAAACCGGATCACCGAAATCCGGCGACTCCCGTCTGCTGTGGACCCGAGCCTGCCACGTGTCCTGTGAACGGCCGACGGCGGGCGCGGCGCACCACGTCCGCGCGCAGCCGCGACCGGGCAGGGACGCGGACGCACCGGACCGGAGCCCCGTACGCGACGCGCGGGCATCGGGCGGGCGGCGGGCGTTCGCGACAGCGCACACCCGCCGACGACGGCGCGCACCGGGACCTGCCCGGCGCGCGCTCCGCGTCTCAGTCGGTGGCCGCGATGGCCTCGTCGACCGACTGGTGGATCGGGAAGACCTTGGTGAGCCCCGTGATCCGGAAGATCTTGAGGATGCGCTCCTGGTTGCAGACCAGACGCAGGGAGCCCTCGTGGGCCCGCACGCGCTTCAGTCCGCCCACCAGGACACCGAGGCCGGTCGAGTCGAGGAAGTCGACGTTCTCCATGTCGACGACCAGATGGAAATTGCCGTCGTTCACCAGCTCGACCAGCTGCTCCCGCAGCTTGGGCGCGGTGTACACATCGATTTCGCCACCGACCTCGACAACCGTACGATCATCGACGGTGTGGGTCGACAGGGACAGGTCCACGAATCCTCCAGCACCTTGCTATCGAGCGGTCATCCCTCGGGACACCTCGGCTTGATCCCCCGGGACGGTTCGCCAGCCGCGTGCGCATTCAATCACTTACCGGCAGGCGCGCACGACGCCTTCGGTCCATTGTCCGTCACGCCAGTGACAGACTCGGAGCCGATGACCGAGTTCTCCCGGCCGAGCCGTCCCGATGGGGGCGGAGCTCCCCGCCCCACGCCTCGCACGGTCCTGGACCGCCTGGTGGCCTCCCGACAGGGCAGCGGCCACGGTTCCGCCGTGCCTGCCGAAGGGGGCCACGAGGACGGCGGACCGGCCGCGACGCCGGAATCCCGCATCACTCATACGGAGCACCTGCCCCCGCGAGCCGGACGTCATGCCGTCTGGCCCGACCGGATTCGCCCGGAGGTGATCGCGGCGGTCCAGAAGGCGGGCATCGCCGACCCCTGGGCGCACCAGGCGGCCGTCGCCGAGCACGCGCTGGACGGGCAGTCGGTGATCGTCGCCACCGGCACCGCCTCCGGCAAGTCCCTCGCCTACCTGGTCCCGGTCCTCTCCAGCCTCCTCGACGGCTCCGAGGCGCCCAACGGGCGTGGCGCCACCGCCCTCTACCTCTCGCCCACCAAGGCCCTCGCCGCCGACCAGCTGCGCGCCGTCAAGGAGCTCTCGGCCCCGCTCGGCCACGCGGTCCGGCCCGCGGTCTACGACGGCGACACCCCGGTCGAGGAGCGCGAATGGGTCCGCCAGTACGCCAACCTCGTCCTCACCAACCCCGACATGCTGCACCGCGGCGTCCTCCCTTCCCACCCGCGCTGGTCCTCCTTCCTGCGCGCTCTGCGCTACGTCGTCATCGACGAGAGCCACACCTACCGGGGCGTCTTCGGCTCGCACGTCGCCCAGGTGATCCGCCGCCTGCGCCGCCTCTGCGCCCGCTACGGCTCCGACCCCGTCTTCCTGCTCGCCTCGGCCACCGCGGCCGAGCCCGCGGTGGCGGCCGGGCGCCTGACCGGGCTGCCGGTCAGCGCGGTGGACGACGACGCCTCGCCCCGGGGCGAGCTGGTCTTCGCCCTGTGGGAGCCGCCGCTGACCGAGCACCACGGGGAGAACGGCGCGCCGGTCCGCCGCACCGCCACCGCCGAGACCGCCGGCCTCCTCACCGACCTCGCCGTGCAGTCGGTCCGCACGGTGGCCTTCGTCGGCTCGCGCCGCGGCGCCGAGCTGATCTCGGTCATCGCCCAGGAGCGCCTGGCCGAGGTCGACCGGTCCCTCGCCCGGCGGGTCGCCGCGTACCGGGGCGGCTATCTCCCCGAGGAGCGCCGCGCCCTCGAACGCGCCCTGCACTCCGGCGACCTCCTCGGCCTCGCCGCCACCACCGCCCTGGAACTGGGCATCGACGTCTCCGGCCTCGACGCCGTCCTGATCTGCGGCTATCCCGGTACGCGCGCCTCCCTCTGGCAGCAGGCGGGCCGCGCCGGGCGCGCCGGGCAGGGGGCGCTGGCCGTCATGGTGGCCCGTGACGACCCGCTGGACACCTATCTCGTCCACCACCCGGAGGCGATCTTCGACCAGCCGGTGGAGTCGACCGTCCTCGACCCGGACAACCCGTACGTCCTCGCGCCCCACCTGTGCGCCGCCGCGGCCGAGCTGCCGCTCACCGAGGAGGACCTCGCCCTCTTCGGCCCGGCCACCCGGGAGCTGCTGCCGCAGCTGGAGGCGGCCAAGCTGCTGCGCCGCCGGGCCCACGGCTGGCACTGGACACGGCGGGAGCCGGCGGCCGACCTGGCCGACATCCGGGGCGGCGGGGGCAGGCCCGTGCAGATCGTCGAGGTGGGCACCGGCCGGCTGCTGGGCACCGTGGACGCCAACGCCGCCCACGGCTCGGTCCACACCGGCGCCGTCCACCTCCACCAGGGCCGCACCTATCTCGTCCGGGACCTGGACCTGGAGGACTCGGTGGCGCTGGTGGAGCAGGCCACGCCGTCCTACTCGACCACCGCCCGCGACACCACCGCCATCTCCGTGCTGGAGACCGACGCCGAGATCCCCTGGGGCGACGGACGGCTCTGCTACGGCTCGGTGGAGGTCACCAACCAGGTCGTCTCCTTCCTTCGCCGCCGCCTGATCACCGGCGAGGTCCTCGGCGAGACCAAGCTCGACCTGCCGCCCCGCACCCTGCGCACCCGCGCCGTGTGGTGGACGGTCACCGAGGACCAGCTCGATGCCGCGCGCATCAACCCGGAGCAGCTCGGCGGGGCACTGCACGCCGCCGAACACGCCTCCATCGGCATGCTCCCGCTCTTCGCCACCTGCGACCGCCGCGACATCGGCGGCGTCTCCATACCGCTCCACCCGGACACCCTCCTTCCCACGGTTTTCGTCTACGACGGCCACCCGGGCGGCGCCGGATTCGCCGAACGGGGCTTCCACACCGCCCGCCAGTGGCTCGCCGCCACCCGCGAGGCCATCGACGCCTGCGAGTGCGAGGCGGGCTGCCCCTCCTGCATCCAGTCGCCCAAGTGCGGCAACGGCAACGAGCCGCTCCACAAGCGGGCCGCCCTCCGGCTGCTCACGGTGCTGCTCCGGGGGGCCCCGCCCGCGCCCTGACCCGGACCGCGAACGGCCCCGCCCCCGCCTCGGCCGTCACGTCGGACACCTCCCCGACCAGGGCGCACCGCACCACCTCGGCCCCTTGCGCGGCGGCCACCCGCCGCGCCTGCGCACAGGCTCCCTTCTCCCCTTCACCCCAGTGGTCGGCGGCCGCGAGCGCGGCGAGGTCGGCCACGCCGCCCGCCTGATGGCGTACGGCGACGGCATGCCCCATCGCCAGCAGCGCGGCGAACACGGCACAGAGCGCCGCCGAGGCGACCGCCGCCCAGACGGTGGCGGCGCCCCGGTCCCGGTCAGAGGGAGCCGTGCTTGTGCTGAGGAGGTCGCGTCCGGGGGCCCTCATTCGCCTCCCTCCCCGGTGCCGCCTCGGGCTGGTTCCTCGTTCCCGCCGGTGTCGCCGGCCTCTCCGGTGGGCGGTCCGTCGACCGGGCCGCCTGTTCCGACCGTCTCCTCGGCCAAGGCGACGGCCCGTGCGTGGAGGGCGATCGTCAGCTTCCCCAGGCCGGGTGTGCCGGCCCGTACCTCGACGTGGACCAGGTCGCCGGTGCGGCCGACCGTGACCTCCGCTCCCTCGGGTGCCGCCTGGAGCGCTGCCTCGACCACCGCGGCGGGCGGGTCCTGCCGGGCCGCGGCGCGGGCACCGGCCCGCGCCGCGTCCACGCACTGGATGTGGGCGGCGACCGCCAGCAGGGCCCAGACCAGCGCCAGCAGGAACACCACCAGCGTCGGCAGCACGACCGCCGCCTCGGCGGTCACCGCCCCACGCTGGCCGTCCCTGCGCCGGCCGTCACCGGAGCGCCGGCACCGGCGCACGAAGGCACCCCCGGCCCACCGGAGGCCCGGCGCCCCCGCCCCCTCAGAACGGCGCATCGAGGGCCTTCTCCACCGCCGACTGCAAGGCGGACGCCACCGCGTCACCCGTGACGATCTTGTACAGCACCCCGGCGAAGGCGACCGCCGCCAACAGGGCCATCGCGTACTCCGACGTGGCCATGCCCGCGTCCCGGCGGGTCCGCGCCCGCGTGGACCGCCGCCGGTGCCGCCGGGTGCCCTCGTCTCCGCGCGCCCCCGTCCGGCGCCCCGCCGTCCTGCGAGGCCCGAACTCGCGGTCCGGGCGCGAAGACCGGCCGCGCGCTCCCGGCTCCGGACCCTGGCCGCTCTCCACCACGACCAGCCGCACCGGCACCGCCTCGGCCGACTTCCGCGCCCCGGACCCGTTCCGGGCCGCCTCCCTGCGCCGGGCCCGGTCCTGAGCCCGCAGCCGGGCCAGTGCCTTCCCGGGCACGAGGACAGGCAGAGCGGAGGGTGAGCCCGGCGGCGGGGCCACTCCCCCTCGGGGCAGTGCCCCGGCCACCAGGTCGCCCGGCCCCTGCCCGGCCGAGGAGGCCGCCTCGGCCGGCCGCTCCTCCTCGGTCCCGGGGACCACTCCCTGACCGCCGGTCACGATCGCCCCTCCCACAGCCGGCCCCTTCGTCTCGTAACCGTTCATCTCGTTCATTCCGGAACCGCTCATCTCGGAACTCCTCATGTCAGCACTCCTCATGTCAGAAACCGTTCGCCTTGCTCAGGCAGGGCCATCGCCTCTGCCGTTCCCCACCGCCGACCGGACCGGCCGCCGGCGCCCCGGCCCCGCCGGACCGGCAGGGCGGCCCCCGAGCTCCGCAGGCGCTCCAACCGCTCCAGCCCGTCACCTCAGCCACCGCCCCTCAGCAGCCCGCTCGCCAGGCCGATCACCACCGGGGCGACTCCGAGCGCGAGGAAGGCGGGCAGGAAGCAGAGCCCCACCGGTGCCGTCACGGCGACCGCCGCCCGCCGGGCGCGTTCGGTGGCCGCGCGGTTCCAGTCGGCCCGTGCCTCGGCGGCGATCCGGGCCAGTGGTTCGGCGGCCGGAGCGCCGGAGGCCGCCGCGCGTTGCAGGCAGCGGGCGAGTGCCGAGGCCCCGGGCGCTTCGGCGACATGGCGCCAGGCCGCCTCCGGGTCCCCGCCGAGCCGGATGTCGGCTGCGGCCCGGGCGAGCCCCTGTCCCACGGGCCCGCCGACCGAGGCTCCGACCGCACGCGCCGCCTCCACCGGGCCCGCCCCGGCCGCGACACAGGCGGCGACCAGATCGGCGGCCAGGGGGAGCTGGGTGTCCACCGTCGGCCGGGCCGCACCCCGCGCCCACCTCGGCAGCAGTCCGGGTGGCCGCCGTCCCGGCCTCGGCACGCTTCCGGTGGCCCGCCCCGCCTCCCGCCGGGCCGCCCACCGGTGACCCCACCAGCCCGCAGCACCCCCCGCGATCACCTCCAGGGCCCCGCCGCCGACCAGCCACCCGACGGCGACTCCGGCGACCCCCCAGACTGGGGCGGCCCGCCGCCCCACGGCCCACGCCCGCACCGGCGACGGCCCGCCGGCAGGCACGGCCCCGTGCAGCCCGCGCCAGCGCGCCCGCGTCGCACGGCGCGCCCTGACCGACGCGCCCCAGCCCGCCAGCAGCACCAGGACCCACAGGGTCGCCCCCAGCCTGTGGACAAGGTCGGCGCTCATCGCGGTACCCCCGCCCGCCGCACGATCCCCAGCGCCCACCACAGCCCCGCCGACTCCAGGGCCGAGCCCAGCAGCAGACAGGCCAGGCCCGCCGGCGTGTGGAGCAGCACCCGGAGCGGGTCGGCCCCCATCGCCCAGCCCAGGACCAGGCCGAGCAGCGGCAGCGCCGCCAGCATCAGCACCGTCGACCTGGCCCCGGCCAGTTGGGCGGCCAGGTCGGCCGCCTGGTCCCGCTCGGCCCGCAGCGCCGCCGCCAGTCGTTCGACACCGGCCGCCAGGCCCGCACCCCGGTCGACCGCCACCTCCCAGCAGGCGGCGAGCCCCGAGAGCCCTTCGGCGCCGGGCGCCCCCGCGGCCTCCCGCAGCGCGCCCGCGACATCCCCGCCGAACCGCGCGGCCGCCGTCACCCCGGCCTGGGCACCGCCCAGCCCCCGGGCCCCACCGAGCGCGTGCAGCAGGGCCGCCACCGGCTGACGCCCCGACCGGACCTCTTGGGCCAGGGCTCCGCAGAGTTCGCGGACCGCCTCGGCCCGCCGCTCGCGGGCCCTCGCCGCCGCCCGGGCCGCCAGCCTCCGCCGCGCCACCGGTACCGCCGCGCACCCGGCGGCCAGCGGCAGGAACGACTGGCCCGCGGCGGCCAGCACCGCCCCGGCCACCAGGCAGGCGGCTTCGGGCCGGGACGCGGCCCGGCGACGTAACGCCTCCGCCGTCCACCGGGTCTCCGCCTGTGTCACGCCCGCGATCCGGGCGGCCCGGCTCCGCAGCCTCGCCCGCCCGTGGACGTGGCGCGCGACCGCCTCCGTACCCCAGAGCAACCCGCCCACCGTCACCGCACCGACCACACTCACACTCATCCTTCGGTCTCCTCGCTCGCCCGCGCCCGTCGTCAGATCCCCAGCAGCTCCCGCAGTCGTGGCCAGCCCTCCTCCCCGGCGAAGCCGTCCGGGCCCCAGCGCAGCGCCGGGACCGTCACCACGAGGCCCGTCGCCTCCCGGGCCAGCACGTGGACCGCGGCCAGCCGGCGCCTGCCGTCCCGGTCCCGGGCCAGGTGGAGCACGACCGACAAGGCGGCCGCGACCTGGCTGTGGAGGGCGGCCCGGTCGAGCCCCGCCGCCGTCCCCAGCGCCTCCAGCCGGGCCGGGACATCGGCGGCGGCGTTGGCGTGGACGGTGCCCGCGCCGCCCTGGTGACCGGTGTTGAGGGCGGCGAGGAGGTGCAGCACCTCGGCGCCGCGGACCTCGCCGACCACTAGCCGGTCGGGACGCATCCGCAGGGCCTGGCGGACCAGGTCGTCGAGGGCGACGGCGCCCCGGCCCTCCTGGTTGGCGGGCCGGGTCTCCAGGCGGACCACGTGGGGGTGGTCCGGGCGAAGCTCCGCCGAGTCCTCGGCGAGGACGATCCGCTCGGCCGGTCCGACCAGCCCGAGCAGGGCCGAGAGCAGCGTCGTCTTGCCGCTGCCGGTACCGCCGCTGATGAGGAACGAGAGCCGGGCCTCGACCAGGGACGCCAGCAGGCGGTCGCCGCCCGGCGGCAGGGTGCCCGCCGCCACCAGTTCGGCGAGGGTGAATGCCCGGGGGCGGACGACCCGCAGGGAGAGGCAGGTGCAGCCGACGGCGACCGGAGGCAGCACGGCGTGCAGCCGGGTGCCGTCGGGGAGCCGGGCGTCCACCCACGGCCGGGCGTCGTCCAGCCGCCGCCCGGCGACCGACGCGAGCCGCCGGGCCAGTCCGCGCACCGCCTCGGCGTCGGCGAAGCGCACCCCGCTGAGCTCCAGCCCGGCGCCCCGGTCGATCCACACCCGGTCGGGGGCGGAGACCAGGACGTCGGTGACCCGCGGGTCGGCGAGGAGGGGTTCGAGCGGGCCGGCCCCCGCGATCTCGGAGCGCAGCCGGGCCGCCGTCCGCAGGACCTCGGCACCGCCGAGCATCCGGCCCTGTTCGCGCAGCGCCTGGGCGACGCGCGCCTCGGTGGGTTCCGCGCCCTCCTCGGCGAGGTGGCGCCGGACGGCGTCCAGCAGACCCGCCTCCGCGGCCGCCGCGCTCATACGGCCGCACCCCCGGGAGCCGGGGTCCACGCCTCACCGAGCGCGGCCCGGAACAGGTGGCCCCGGCGGGCCGGCTCCTCCTGGGCCCGCAACTCCGTCTCGCCCTCCGGCGCCGGGCCGGGGCTCGCGACCCGTCCCCACAGCTCGCGGCAGAACCGCGCCAGCGGGCCACGCGGGCCGCTCCCGGGCGGCGTGCCGGTCTCCTGGGCCTCGACGGCGGCCGGGTCGTACGGCACCACCCCGGCGAGGTCCAGGCCGAGCAGGGCGGCGACCGCGTCGGGCGCCAGCCCGCCACCGGGCGTCCCGGGCGTCCCCGCGGGCCGGACGGCGACCCGCAGGTCCCGCACCTCCGGAGCGAGCACGGCGGCCATGCGCCGGGCGGCCGCCACCGCGCGCAGCTCCGCCGGGACGACGAGCAGGACCAGGTCGAGCTGGGCCAGCGCCTCGGCCACCTCCCCGCCGGCCCGGCGCGGCAGGTCCACGACGACCGTGCCGCCGCCCCGCCGGGCCGCGCCGAGCACCGCCCGTACCGCTTGCGGCGGCACCGCGGCCGTGTCGCCCCGGTCCCAGCTGAGCAGCCGCAGGCCGTGCAGCTCCGGCAGGGCCTCCTCCAGCGCGCGGCGCGCCATCCTGCCCCGGGACCGGGCGAAGGCCGGCCAGCGCAGCCCCTCGGCCTGTTCTCCGCCGAGCAGCACGTCGAGGCCGCCGCCCAGCGGGTCGGCGTCGACCAGGACGGTGCGGCTGCCGCCGGCCGCCGCCGTCACGGCCAGCGCACACGCCAGGGTCGACGCCCCCGCGCCGCCGCGCCCGCCGACCACCCCCACGGTGCGGGCGCTGCGCCCGGCCCCCTCGACCACGTCGGCGATGCGGTCCACCAGCCACGCCTCGGCGTCGGGCAGCCGCAGCACGTGCTCGGCTCCGATCCGCACGGCCCACTGCCAGACGGCCGGCTCGCCCTGGTCCCGCCCGACCAGGAGCACGCCCGGCCGGCGCGGAGCCCGCTCCATCCGTGCCGCCGCGTCGTCCCCGACCAGCACCAGCGGCGCGGCCTCCCACTCGCCCCGCCGCTCCGGCAGCGTGGGCAGGACCAGCGGCCGGGCCCCGGCGGCGGCACACAGCCGCAACAGGTCGTCCAGGAGCACGGGGTCCTCGGTCACGATGAGCGGCCCCACCGGCCCGCCCGGTCCGCCACCCGCGCGGGCGGCGCCCCCGCCGGGCCCGCCGACCGCCTCGAAGACCTGCCGCGTCTCCCGTCCCACGTCCTCGCCCTCTCCTCGCCACCCGGCCGTCGCCGCCATACCGATTCCTCCTCGTCCCGCCCTCACGGCCTCGTCCCGACCTCGCACCCGCGCGCCTCCGTTCCCCGCCCAGGGCCCGTGCCGCGCACGCCACTTCCCGCCACGCGCCCGACGGGCGTCCCCAAGCCATCGCTCGTCCACGCCCGCACTCCCCCGCTCCCTCGCCATCTCTCCGCCGCCCTTCCTCTCCGGCCCCCGGGCCGTCCGTCTCCGCGCAGCGGGACGCGCGTCCATCACGTCGCCCCGCGCCGGCCGTGTCCGGTCCGGCCGCTCACGCGCACGCCGGACCGGTGGTCCGCATCCGGCCAAGGGGGAAGCCGAGTCGACTGAGCCCCTGACGGGGAATCAGCGGAACTGCCGCTTCCGCCTGGCCGAAAGTCGACGCACTCGTCCGCGTTCACAAAGAACTCGGCGACGCGTCGACCCGAACTCAGGGCGAAGTCACGTGAACTCGCACCCGAACTCCGGTCACGGCATTCACCTTGCAGAAGCCTGGGAAATGATGTGGATCTTGGTCGAAAACCGTGGACTACTCGCAGGTTGTGAATAACTCCGTCACCCGGACGAGAACTGTCCGGCGGGAACTTCTCGAGGACCCCCGAAGAGAGGGGCCGAGATCTCCATGAACATGGCGGAAGAACTCCTCAACGGCCGGCCCTCAGGCGGTAGAGGCGAGGCAGGAGGAGACAAGAGTGACGAACCCGAGCATGTCGTCCGCAGGCCGCTGCCCTGACGGTGCGTAATCGAACGCCAGGCAGGGCGGGCATATGCCGAAGGCGCCTCGCGCGGCTCGCGCAAGGCGCCTTCGGGGGGTCCGGACCCGTCAAACGTGCCCGGACATGCGACGACCCCCGCCGGGGGGGGAGAGCGGGGGTCGTCCCCACGGCCGACTCGGGGGGGGGAGGAGCCGGACCGGGGTAGCACGGTCGCGAACGATCCGTGACGTCCATGGTGTACCCGAGGGCCTTCTCAGGCAAACCCACGCGCCACACCTTACGCCGAATGGTGGGCGCCTATGCTCGACCCCGTGGAAAACCGCTCCTTGCCCCGCACCGCAGCCTTCTTCGACCTGGACAAGACGGTCATTGCGAAGTCGAGCACACTCACCTTCAGCAAGTCCTTCTACCAAGGCGGGCTCATCAACCGCCGCGCCGTACTGCGCACCGCGTACACACAGTTCGTGTTCCTCGCGGGCGGCGCCGACCACGATCAGATGGAGCGCATGCGCGCCTATCTCTCCTCCCTCTGCCGTGGCTGGAATGTGCAGCAGGTGAAGGAGATCGTCGCGGAGACCCTGCACGATCTGATCGACCCGATCATCTACGACGAGGCCGCCTCCCTGATCGAGGAGCACCACGCCGCCGGGCGGGACGTGGTGATCGTCTCGACCTCGGGCGCGGAGGTGGTCGAGCCCATCGGCGAGCTGCTCGGCGCCGACCGCGTGGTGGCCACCCGCATGGTGGTGGGCGAGGACGGCTGCTACACCGGCGACGTGGAGTACTACGCCTACGGACCGACCAAGGCGGAGGCCGTGCGCGAGCTGGCCGAGAGCGAGGGGTACGACCTCGCGCGCTGCTACGCGTACAGCGACTCGGCGACCGATGTGCCGATGCTGGAGGCGGTCGGCCACCCGCACGCGGTCAATCCGGACCGGACGCTGCGCAAGGAGGCGGTGGCCCGCGAGTGGCCGATTCTCGACTTCCACCGGCCGGTCCGGCTCAAGCAGCGCCTCCCCTCCCTCTCCCGGCCCCCGCGTCCGGTGCTGGTCGCCGCGGCGGCCGTCGGGGCGGCCGCCGTCACCGCCGGGGTCGTCTGGCTGACCGCCCGGTCCCGGCGGGGCTCGGCCGCCGCCTGAAGAAGTGGCCGCCCGGGTTCCGCTTCGGCCGGAGGAGGAGTACAAAGGAAGTAACGGCCCGCGAGACCAGGGACATCCGAGAGGATGACCTTTCACGCACCAAGGCCCCACGGACCGCACAGGACCGCCGAGTACCCACGCCACGCAGGACCCGACGAATCGGGTAAGCCGTTCCAGGCGCCGGGCAAAGACTCCGGCCGGGCGGCACATCGCGAGGGACGCTTGGTAACCCGACGGCCCTGCGAAGCAGCGGTACGCGTACGCGTACCGCTGCTTCTTCGTCCACCGGACTTTCTCCCGACCGCTCAGGCCGCTCCGCGCTGGAGCGCCTCGCAGACGGCGGTGGATTCGCGGGCGCCCAGTTCGAGCGCCTTGCCGCAGTGGGTGATCCAGGCGGCCATCCCCTCCGGCGTGCCGGAGACGTAGCCGTCGAGGGCGGCGACGTAGGCGGCCCGGCCCAGCTCCGCGTGGCCGACCTCGGCCGGGCAGATGGACTTGGGGTCGAGGCCGCTGCCGACCAGCACGATGCGTTCGGCGGCGCGCGCGATCAGGCCGTTGTGCGAGGTGAAGGGGCGCAGCGCCAGCAGTTCGCCGTGCACCACGGCGGCGGTGACCAGCGCGGGGGCGGCCGAGCCGGCGAGGAGCAGCGAGTTGAGTCCGTCGAGGCGGCCGGCGACCTCGTCCGCGTCGGGCTGGGCCAGCTCGATCAGCGGCTCGTCGGCGCGCTCGCCCGCCTTGCGGGGGCGGCCCACGGTGTCGTCGCTGTCGGCGGCGGCGACCAGGTGGAGGCGGGCGAGGACGCGCAGCGGCGACTGGCGCCAGATGGAGAGGAGCTGGCCCGCCTCGGCGGTCAGCCGCAGGGAGGCGCCGACGGTCCGGTCCTCACCGAGGCTGAAGTCGCTGCGGCGGCGCAGCTCCTCCAGGGCCCAGTCGGCGCCCGCCAGCGCGGCGGAGGCGCGGGCTCCGCGCAGCGCCGCCTCGGAGGTGATCTCCGTGCTGCGCCGGCGCATGACGCGGTGGCCGTAGACCCGGTCGACCGCCTTGCGCACGGATTCCACGGCTTCGGGCACCCCGGGCAGCTCGCCGAGCGCGACCAGGGGGTCGGCCGGTCCTGCGGCGGGCGTGGGGCCTGCGGACGCACGTGACGTACTCATGGGTACGACAGTACGCAACGCGCACCACGACCCCACGATGGAGTGGTCTTCTTCACGCCGGTTCGCCACGCACCGCGCCCGGCGCACTACGCTAGGTGAACATGAAGATCGGTTTCGTTGGGAAGGGCGGCAGCGGCAAGACCACGCTGTCCTCCCTGTTCATCCGCCACCTGGCCACCACCGGCGCGCCCGTCGTCGCCGTGGACGCCGACATCAACCAGCACCTCGGCCCCGCCCTCGGGCTGGACGACGCCGAGGCCGCCGCCCTGCCCCCGATGGGCGGCCACCTCCCGCTCATCAAGGAGTACCTGCGCGGCGACAACCCCCGCATCGCCTCCGCCGAGACCATGATCAAGACCACCCCGCCGGGCCGCGGCTCCCGCCTGCTGCGGGTGGACGAGGAGAATCCGGTCTACGCGGCCTGCGCCCGCCCGGTGCGCCTGGACGGCGGCGAGGTCCGGCTGATGGCGACCGGCCCGTTCACCGAGTCGGACCTCGGGGTGGCCTGCTACCACTCCAAGGTCGGCGCCGTGGAGCTCTGCCTCAACCACCTGGTCGACGGCGCCGGCGAGTACGTCGTGGTCGACATGACGGCCGGCTCGGACTCGTTCGCCTCGGGCATGTTCACCCGCTTCGACATGACCTTCCTGGTCGCCGAGCCGACCCGCAAGGGCGTCTCGGTCTACCGCCAGTACCGCGAGTACGCCCGGGACTACGGCGTCGCCCTGTGCGTCGTCGGCAACAAGGTGCAGGGCCCCGACGACCTGGAGTTCCTGCGCGAGGAGGTCGGCGAGGACCTGCTGGTGACGGTGGGGCACTCCGACTGGGTCCGTGCGATGGAGAAGGGGCGTCCGCCGCACTTCAGCGCGCTGGAGGCGGAGAACCGGGCCGCGCTGGAGACGCTGCTGGCCACCGCGGACGCGGCGTACGGGCTGCGCGACTGGGAGCGGTACACCCGGCAGATGGTCCACTTCCACCGGAAGAACGCGGAGAGCTGGGGGAACGAGCGGACCGGGGCCGACCTGGCCGCGCAGATCGACCCCGAGTTCGTCCTGAGCGAGGACGCCGTCCTCGCCCTGCCGGGCTGACCGGCGCGGGGGCCCGGTCGTGTGTACCCACCGGGCCCCGGACCGGCTACGCGCCCTCGGCCTCGTCCTTGCCGGAGCCGCCGGACTTGGCGGGCGCGGCCGGGGTCTTCGCCGGGAACTTCGCCCAGCCCTGCTTCGGTTCCTTGCCGACCTTCAGGTCGCGGAGCTGGGCGAGGACCTTCGGGTCCTGCGCGTCCAGCCAGTCGACGAGCTGTCGGAAGGAGACGCAGCGCGTCTCGGGCTTGGTGCAGACGTGCTCGATCGTCTCCTCGATGGCGCGCATGTACGTGCCGCCGTTCCAGGACTCGAAGTGGTTGCCGATGATCAGCGGCGCGCGGTTGCCCTGGTAGGCGCGGTCGTACGCCTGGATGAGGCCGTCGCGGAGCTGGTTGCCCCAGGTGTCGTGCATGGCCGGGTCGCCCTGGGTGGTGGTCCCGGACTGGTTGACCATGAAGTTGTAGTCCATGGAGAGCGTCTCGAAGTCGCGCCCCGGCAGCGGCACGAGCTGGAGCGGGATGTCCCACAGCCCCTTCTTCTTGCCGGGCCAGACCTGGTTGCCGATACCGCTGGAGTCGTAGCGGAAGCCGAGGTCGGCGGCGGCGCTGATGAAGTTCTCCTGGCCTTCGAGGCAGGGGGTGCGGGCGCCGATCAGCTCCTTGTCGTAGTCGAAGGGGAGCGGGGCGGCGTCCTTGAGGCCGCTGTGCGACTTCCAGGTCTTGACGAAGCTCTTGGCCTGGGCGATCTCGCTCTTCCACTCGCCGACCGACCAGGTGCCGACGCCGCCCTCGGGGCCGCAGAAGTGGCCGTTGAAGTGGGTGCCGATCTCGTTGCCCTCCAGCCACGCGCCGCGGACCTCGCGGACGGTGTCGGCGATGCCCTCGCGGTCGTTGAAGCCGATGTCGGAGCGGCCGGGGCCGTGCTGCGGCGCCTCGTACTTCTCCTTCAGCTCCTCGGGCAGCAGATAGACGCCGCTGAGGAAGTAGGTCATGGTCGCGTTGTTGGCCTTGCCGACCTTGCGGAAGTGCGAGAAGAGCTTCTGGCTGTCCTCGCCGGCGCCGTCCCACGAGAACACGACGAACTGCGGGGGCTTCTGGCCCGGCTTCAGGCGCTGGGGGCGCGGCTGGTGCGGCTGCGCGCCGGTGTGGGCGGTGGAGCCGTCGCCGATGAGGCGTACGGCGTTCTCGGGGGCCGGGGCGGGGGACGCCTGGCCTCCGGGCTGCTGCCCGTCGCCGGTGCCGCGCTCCGTACCGCAGCCCGCCAGCCCCGCCGCGCAGACCGCTGCGGTGACGACGCCGACGGTGATCCTCCTGGTGGCGGCCATCTCGGCACACCTCTTCCTTGGGTCGGGGTCTCCGGCTCGCCCGCGCTCGTCCGGCCGCGCCGCCGAGGAGTGCCGACCCCGGGACCGCCGGGACCTCCAGGCCCAGCCGCATGCGCCGTCAAGGTCGCACGGGCGGGTTACGGCCCATCCATGACAAGCCGCATATAAGCGCACTATTCGCTCGCACGGATGAATCGATCACCCATTCACGGCTTTTGCCCCACCTCATTCTTTACTCTGCATTACGATCCGTTTACCCAGAGTTGATAGACGTGAGCCAGGCCCCGGCGTCGTCGCCCGCACCGCGACGCCGTTCCCGCGCCAAGGACCCCCACCCACCTCCGTCAACCACAGCCCGTCCGGGCCGGCCCGCACCCGCCCCGGAGCCCAGGGCGCGGTCCGGCGGCCGGCGGTGGTGATCCGCGGCGTCCGACCGCTCCGTGCCGCCCGGCCGCACCCGGGGGCAGCGAGGGCGGGACCGCCGCCCGAGGTGGGCGCGCGGTCGTCGCACACAGGTTCCGCCCGGCCGGGTCGCCGGGCGGCAGCACCAGGGGTCACGGACGGCCCCGGCTCCCCACCCCAGGGGCCGGAGCCTCACCACCGGGGCGGGCCGGCCCGCACCCGGCACCACCACCGCAGGACAGAGACGGACGAGCGCGCCCGAGGGAGCCCGGACCGGCACCCGAGGCCCGGGCCCCCACGCGCCTCCACCCCCGGCACACGCCGGTGAGGGCCGAGACGGCAGCCCAGGCAGAACGGCCACGCCTGCCGCCGAAGCGGGCCCGGCCCCGTCAGCCGGACCACTCCCCGGCCACCCACACCCCAACACCCGACAGGAACCACCGACATGGAAACGGGCGGTACCAGCCACCGATGAGCGACCAGTACGCACCGGGACCCGACCCCTCACCAGGGCGGCGTCCCCCACCCAGCCCGGCCCCGGACACACCCCGGGCACCCGGTGCCGAGGGAACGCACGCCCCACCGCCCGCGAGGCCCCACGCCTCACGGCCGGCGCGGGCCCGCCCCACGGCCACCCCGCCGGACGGCGCGCAGCCGCCACGACCCGGCGCGGAAGCGCCGTCCCGTCGCGCGGGCACGCCGGCCGCGCCCCCGAAGACCACCTCCCCCTCGGCGGGCCCCGACGCCCCCGCGCACCTCGGCGCGGACTCCGTGCCGAGGACGGCACCACCAGAGGAAGCACGCATGAAAGGACGGTCCATGACCTCCTCCACCTCCACCATCAACCCCCACGACACGGCGGACCTGTCGCCGCCCTCCCGGGAGCAGGAGCCGCACGGGCCGCCGGGCGGAGGCCGGTTCCGCATCAGCGGTGCCGATCTCTCCGCCTCCATCGCGGTCTTCCTGATCTCCCTGCCGCTCTCCCTCGGCATCGCGCTCGCCACCGGCGCCCCGCTCCAGGCCGGACTGGTCGCCGCCGCCTGCGGCGGGCTGATCGCCGGACGCGTCGGCGGCTCCCCGCTCCAGGTCAGCGGCCCCGCCGCCGGCCTCACCGTGGTCACCGCCGACCTCATCGTGCAGTACGGCTGGCGGACCACCTGCGCCATCACCGTGCTCGCCGGGTTCGCCCAGATCGGCCTCGCCGCGCTGCGGGTCGCCCGGTCCGCGCTCGCCGTCAGCCCCGCCATCGTCCACGGGATGCTGGCCGGTATCGGCATCACCATCGCCGTCGCCCAGGTACACATCGTGCTCGGCGGCACCCCCCACAGCTCGGTCGTCGACAACCTCCGCGACCTGCCGTCCCAACTCGCCGCCGTGCAGCCGGAAGCCCTCCTGGTCAGCGCGCTCACCCTGGGGCTGCTCCTGGCCTGGCCGCGGCTGCCCGGCCGGGGCGCGCGGCTCGCGAAACTCCTCCCCGCCCCGCTGGTCGCGGTCGCGGGAGCCACCGCCGCCGCGCAGCTCGCAGGCATGAACCTGCCCCGGGTCGACCTGCCCTCGTGGAGCAGCCACGCGCTGGCCGGCTTCCCGACCGGGCCGGTGACCGGGCTGGTCACCGCCGTCGTCGCCGTCACCCTGGTGACCAGCGTGCAGTCGCTGCTCGGCGCGGTCGCCGTGGACAAGCTGATCAGCGCCCGGCCCGGGGACGACTCCCACATCCCCCGCTCCGACCTGGACCGCGAACTGGTCGGCCAGGGCACCGCCAACGTCGTCTCGGGCGCCCTCGGCGGCCTGCCCGTCTCCGGCGTCGCCGTCCGCAGTTCCGCCAACGTCGCCGCCGGGGCGGTCAGCCGGGCCTCGACCATGCTGCACGGCCTCTGGGTGATCATCGCCGCGCTGCTGCTGGTCCCCGTGCTGGACCTGATCCCGCTGGCCGCGCTCGCCTCCCTGGTGGCGGCGGTCGGCGTGCAGATGGTGAGCCTCAACCACATCCGCACCGTCACCCGGCACCGCGAGATCGCGGTCTACATCGTGACCACGCTCGGCGTGGTCCTCTTCGGCGTCCTGGAGGGCGTGGCCCTCGGCATCGCCGTCGCCGTGGGGGTCGCCCTGCACCGGCTGACCCGGACCCGGATCACCCACCGCGAGACGGAGGACGCCCACCACATCCGGGTGCGCGGCCAGTTGACCTTCCTCGCGGTCCCCCGGCTCACCCGCGCCCTGCACCAGGTGCCGCGCGGCAGCCGGGCCGTGGTGGAACTCGACGGCTCGTTCATGGACCACGCCGCCTACGAGGCGCTCCAGGACTGGCAGACCACCCACACCGTCCAGGGCGGCCAGGCCGAGATGACCGGCCGCGCGGGCGCCCGGATCGCCGAGCCCACCTCGCCGTCCCACTCCTGCTGCCGCCCGTGGACCCCGTGGCGCAACCACCACTGCGGCAAGCCGGCGGCCACCCTGCTGGCCGGCGACGCGCCCGCCCCGGTCCGCGTCCACGAACTGGCCGACGGCCTCGGCGCCTTCCAGCGTGACACCGCACCCCACGTGCGGGGTGAGCTGGCAAGGCTGGCCCGGGAGGGGCAACGGCCCGCTCAGCTCTTCCTGACCTGCTCCGACTCGCGGCTGGTCACCAGCATGATCACCTCCAGCGGCCCCGGCGACCTCTTCACCGTCCGCAACGTCGGCAACCTCGTCCCGGTCCCGGGCACCGAGTCGGCCGACGACTCGGTGGCGGCGGCCATCGAGTACGCGGTCGACGTGCTGGAGGTCCGCTCGATCACCGTCTGCGGCCACTCCGGCTGCGGCGCGATGCAGGCGCTGCTCAACGCCCCGCCCGCCGAAGGGGAACCGGCGACGCCGCTGGGCCGCTGGCTGCGGCACGGGCTGCCCAGCCTGGACCGGATGGCCGCCGAGGGCAGCTCCTGGGCGACGCTCAAGGGCCGGCCCCCCGCCGACGCCGCCGAACAGCTCTGCCTGGTCAACGTCGTCCAGCAGCTGGAGCACCTGCGGGCGCACGAGGCGGTGGCCCGCCGGCTGGCCGAGGGCACGCTCACGCTCCAGGGCATGTACTTCCACGTCGGAGAGGCCCAGGCATACCTGCTGACCCCCTCGCAGGACCTCTTCGACCGGGTGGTCGCGTCCCCCGCGCCGAGCGGCCCAGGCGAGGTGCCCGGCGAGGTTCCGGGTGAGGAGGAGGTGGCCGACGCGGTGCGCTGAGCCGGTGGAGCCGGGGCCGCCCGGGTGACAACGGGCGGCCCCGGCCACCGGGCCGGAGCCCGTTCCCGCCGGGTGCGGATACGCGTCCGGCGCATGGGGTACGCGCCCCGGCACCGTTCGGCGGGACCGGGCCGGCCGGCCGGGTGGGGACACCCGCCCAGGTCAAAGGCCCGGCCCCGTTGAACCCGACCCGTCCTCGGCCCGTGTCAGGGAGTACCCCCCGCACGACCGGGGGCCGTACCGCGTACCGCACGTCGACCGGGCACACAGGTCTAAACCAATTCGCCGACACCCCTTGTCACCTGGGGCTGCGGATGATGAGCTGTGGCCTGGGACACAACGGACACCCTGGGAAAGGGAGATGTCGTGAGCAACGAAAGCCTGGCCAACCTTCTTCGCGAGGAGAGGAGGTTCGCGCCCCCCGCCGAGCTGGCGGCCGCCGCGAACGTCACCGCGGAGGCGTACGAACAGGCCAAGGCTGACCGGCTCGGCTTCTGGGCCGAGCAGGCCCGCCGCCTGACCTGGGAGACCGAGCCGACCGAGACGCTGGACTGGTCGAACCCGCCGTTCGCCAAGTGGTTCGCGGACGGCAAGCTGAACGTCGCGTACAACTGCGTGGACCGCCACGTCGAGGCGGGCAACGGCGACCGGGTCGCCATCCACTTCGAGGGCGAGCCGGGCGACAGCCGGGCCATCACCTACGCGGAGCTGAAGGACGAGGTCTCCCGCGCCGCCAACGCCCTGACCGAGCTGGGCGTGCGCAAGGGCGACCGGGTCGCGGTCTACCTGCCGATGATCCCCGAGGCCGTCGTCGCGATGCTGGCCTGCGCCCGGATCGGGGCCGCCCACTCCGTGGTCTTCGGCGGCTTCTCGGCCGACGCCATCGCCGCGCGCATCGCCGACGCCGACGCCAAGGTCGTCATCACCGCCGACGGCGGCTACCGCCGGAACAAGCCCTCCGCGCTGAAGCCGGCCGTGGACGACGCGGTGGGCCGCTTCGACTCCGTCGAGCACGTCCTCGTGGTGCGCCGCACCGGACAGGACGTCGCCTGGACCGAGGGCCGCGACCAGTGGTGGCACGAGGTCACCGGCCGTCAGCCTGCCGAGCACACCCCCGAGGCGTTCGACGCCGAGCAGCCCCTCTTCATCCTCTACACCTCGGGGACGACGGGGAAGCCCAAGGGCATCCTGCACACCTCCGGCGGCTACCTCACCCAGGCCGCCTACACCCACCACGCCGTCTTCGACCTCAAGCCGGAGACCGACGTCTACTGGTGCACCGCCGACATCGGCTGGGTCACCGGCCACTCGTACATCACCTACGGCCCGCTGGCCAACGGCGCCACCCAGGTCATGTACGAGGGCACCCCGGACACCCCGCACCAGGGCCGGTTCTGGGAGATCGTCCAGAAGTACGGCGTGACGCTGCTGTACACGGCGCCGACCGCCATCCGGACGTTCATGAAGTGGGGCGACGACATCCCCGCCAAGTACGACCTCTCCAGCCTGCGGGTGCTCGGCTCGGTCGGTGAGCCGATCAACCCCGAGGCGTGGATGTGGTACCGCAAGAACATCGGGGGCGACCGCTGCCCGATCGTCGACACCTGGTGGCAGACCGAGACCGGCGCCATGATGATCGCCCCGCTGCCCGGCGTCACCGAGACCAAGCCCGGCTCCGCCCAGGTCCCGCTCCCCGGCATCGCCGCGACCGTCGTCGACGACGAGGCCAACGAGGTGCCGGACGGCGGGGGCGGCTACCTGGTCCTCACCGAGCCGTGGCCGTCGATGCTCCGCACCATCTGGGGCGACGACCAGCGGTTCCTCGACACCTACTGGTCGCGCTTCCCCGAGAAGTACTTCGCCGGGGACGGCGCCAAGAAGGACGACGACGGCGACATCTGGCTGCTCGGCCGGGTGGACGACGTCATGCTCGTCTCCGGGCACAACATCTCGACCACCGAGGTCGAGTCCGCTCTGGTCTCGCACCCCAAGGTCGCCGAGGCGGCCGTCGTCGGCGCCGCCGACGAGACCACCGGCCAGGCCATCGTCGCCTTCGTCATCCTGCGCGGCACCGCCTCCGAGGACGAGGGCCTCGTCGCCGAGCTGCGCAACCACGTCGGCTCCGCGCTCGGCCCGATCGCCAAGCCGAAGCGCATCCTGCCGGTGGCGGAGCTGCCGAAGACCCGCTCCGGCAAGATCATGCGCCGCCTGCTGCGCGACGTGGCGGAGAACCGCGAGCTGGGCGACGTGACCACGCTCACCGACTCCTCCGTCATGGACCTCATCCAGACGAAGCTCCCGAGCGCCTCGTCCGACGACTGAGCCCACCACCTCCGCCGTACGACCGGGGCCCGGCCACGCATCGCGCGCGGCCGGGCCCCGGTGCCGTACGCGGCGGCGCCCCAGGTCAAAGGGGTCGCGCGGCACCAGCCACTCCGGGCGGTCACCCGGTAGGGTGACGGACGGGAGCGCGTGGCCCTTGCCGCGCACGCCTCACAACCGCAGAGGGGACGCCGGGAAGTCTGGTCGGCACGGCATCGCGACGCGATGCCCGTTCAGCCGTACCCGGACTCCGACGAAGGACCCCCTCAATGACCGGCTCCACTCCCACCGGCCCGCCCGGCGCCTTCAGCCGCCCCTCGCTGCCCGAGCGCACCCGCCTCGCCGACGCACTCCGTACCGAGACGGTCGGCGGCATACTGCTGCTGGTCGCCGCCGTCGCCGCCCTGATCTGGGCCAACGTCGGCTCCGACAGCTATGCGGCGGTCCGCGACTTCCACTTCGGCCCGGCCGTGCTCGGCCTCGATCTGTCGATCGGGCACTGGGCCGCCGACGGCCTGCTCGCGATCTTCTTCTTCGTCGCGGGCGTCGAACTGAAGCGGGAACTGGTCGCGGGCGAACTGCGCGACCCGCGCCGCGCCCTGCTGCCGGTGGTCGCCGCGGTCTGCGGCATGATCGTCCCCGCGCTCGTCTACGTCGTGGTCAACGTGACCGGCGGCGGCGCCCTCACCGGCTGGGCCGTCCCGACCGCCACCGACATCGCCTTCGCCCTGGCGGTTCTCGCGGTCATCGGCACCTCGCTGCCCTCGGCGCTCCGCGCCTTCCTGCTGACCCTCGCGGTGGTCGACGACCTCTTCGCCATCCTGATCATCGCCGTCTTCTTCACCAGCGACCTGAACTTCCTCGCCCTCGGCGGCGCCGTGGTGGGCCTCGCCCTCTTCTGGTTCCTCCTGCGCACCGGAGTCCGCGGCTGGTACGTCTACGTGCCCCTCGCCTTCACCATCTGGGCGCTGATGTACAACAGCGGCATCCACGCCACCATCGCCGGTGTCGCGATGGGCCTGATGCTCCGCTGCACCGCCCGGGAGGGCGAGGACCACTCCCCCGGCGAGCACGTCGAACACCTGGTGCGCCCGGTCTCCGCCGGCCTCGCCGTCCCGCTCTTCGCCCTGTTCGCGGCGGGCGTCTCGGTCTCCGGAGGGGCGCTGGCCGACATCTTCACCCGGCCGGAAACGCTCGGCGTCGTGCTCGGCCTCGTCGTCGGCAAGACCTTCGGCATCTTCGGCGGCACCTGGCTGACCGCCCGCTTCACCCGCGCCTCGCTCAGCGACGACCTCGCCTGGCCGGACGTCTTCGCCGTCGCCTCCCTGGCCGGGATCGGCTTCACCGTCTCCCTGCTCATCGGCGAGCTGGCGTTCAGCGACGATCCGGTGCTGGCCGACGAGATCAAGGCGTCGGTGCTGGTCGGCTCGCTCACCGCGACGCTGCTCGCCACCGTGCTGCTGCGGATGCGGAACGCCAAGTACCGCAAGCTCTGGGAGGCCGAGGAGCGCGACGAGGACGAGAACGCGATCCCGGACATAGACGAGCAGGACGACCCGGCCCACCACCGCCGCCTCGCCGACCGGTACGAGAAGCTCGCCGCCGAGCACCGGGCCCGCGCCGAGGCCCTGGAGGCGGACGACACGCCGAACCCGCCGCCCGGCGCCTGACGGGCCGCCACCCGGCGGTCCCGCTCACGAGGGTTTCCCCGCCCGGACAGGCATGTTCCGCGCCCGGACGGGGATGCGCCGAGGCGGAGAACGGGGCGTACGCCGGTGGTGTCCGGGCCGGACTCCCGCACCGCGAGGAAGCGCTGGGCGCCGCCGTCCGGCATGATCTGACGGAGCAGTAACCACAAGCACCGGACGCGCGGGACCGGCCCCGGGGCCACCACCGTGCGGCCGGGCCGGAGCGGAAGACGCCGGAGCGGACGTCGGACGAGATGCCGGTGGGGACACCGGGAGAGAAGAGGGAGATCGCGATGAGCGCACCCGTAGGCGCAGACCGCAGCCTCGGCCAGCTGGTGGCCTCGGCCACCGCCGAGCTGTCCGCGCTGGTGCACGACGAGATCGCGCTGGCGAAGACGCAGCTCAAGCAGGATGTGAAGCGCGGCGTCGTCGGCAGCGCGGCCGGGATCGCCGCCCTGACGGTGCTGATCTTCTCCCTGCCGATGCTGAGCTTCGCGCTCGCCTACGGCTTCCGGACCTGGACCGGCTGGAACATGGCGATCTGCTTCCTGCTCTCCTTCGCCGTCAACGTGCTGGTCGCGGCGGTGCTCGGCCTGGTCGCGCTCGTCTTCATGAAGAAGGCGAAGAAGGGCAAGGGCCCGCAGAAGACCGTGGCCTCCGCCAAGCAGACGGCCGCCGTCCTCCAGAACGCCAAGCCGCACCCCCGCCCCGAGCCGGCCGGCGTCCTGCCCACCGTCTCGGGCCGCCCCTACCCCGCCGCGGCCGTGGAGGCCAAGGGCGCGCACCTGGACCGTGGCGGTGAGGGAGGCACGGCTGTGGCACGCTCGTCCTCATGACGGACCCCGCCACCCATCCGGCCCAACCCGCCACCATCATCCGGCCCGACGGCCCCTGGACCCACCGGGACGTCGCGGCCAACGGCGCGCGCTTCCACATCGCCGAGGCCGGTGAGGGGCCGCTGGTCCTGCTGCTGCACGGCTTCCCGCAGTTCTGGTGGAGCTGGCGGCACCAGCTGACGGCGCTCGCCGAGGCCGGGTACCGGGCCGTCGCGATGGACCTGCGCGGGGTCGGCGGCAGCGACCGCACCCCGCGCGGCTACGACCCCGCCAACCTCGCCCTCGACGTCACCGGCGTCATCCGCTCCCTCGGCGAGCCCGACGCCGCCCTGGTCGGCCACGACCTCGGCGGCTACCTCGCCTGGACCGCCGCCGTGATGCGCCCCAAGCTGGTGCGCCGGCTGGTGGTCTCCTCGATGCCGCACCCCCGCCGCTGGCGCTCGGCGATGCTGACCGACCTGCGGCAGACCCGGGCCGGGTCGTACATCTGGGGGTTCCAGCGGCCCTGGGTCCCCGAACGTCAGCTGGTGGCGGACGAGGCGGCGCTGACCGGGCGGCTGATCCGCGAGTGGTCGGGGCCCAGGCTCCCCGACGACGAGGCGGTCGACACCTACCGGCAGGCCATCAGCATCCCGTCCACGGCGCACTGCTCGATCGAGCCGTACCGCTGGATGGTGCGCTCCATGGCCCGGCCCGACGGCGCCCAGTTCAACCGCCGCATGAAGCTGCCCGTCCGCGTCCCCACACTCCATCTGCACGGGGCGCTCGACCCGGTGATGCGCACCCGCAGCGCCGCCGGTTCCGGGGAGTACGTGGAGGCGCCGTACCGCTGGCGGCTCTTCGAGGGGCTCGGGCACTTCCCGCACGAGGAGGACCCGGAGCTCTTCTCGCACGAGCTGATCAGCTGGCTGAAGGACCCCGAGCCGGACCGCTGAGCCGTCGGCGCTGCGCTCGGGGCGACGGGGCGCGTCCGCGCGCGCTCCGGCACAGCTGTTCGCTCCGGCGCGACTTGCCCCGCGCATACGCCAATTGGGCGCCCCCGCCGCGGTTACCGACCATGGGGCGCGGGCACACGTCCGGGTATGGGCTGGACGCACGACTACAACGACGTAGCACGCAACCGCCGCCTGGCCGCCGCGCCGGGCACGCGCCGCCGGGGTGATCTCCGGGACCGGGGGCTCGCACCCGATTCCCGGGAGATCGGCATTCCCCGCATCCTCCGCCGCCGCGCCCGCTGGGTCTCGGCGCGACTGCGGCACACCCGCGACTGAGCCGGTCTCCGTGGCCTGACTGCCTCACCGAGGCGCCTGCCCGCACCGCTCCGGACGCACACACCCCTTTCCCGACCCGACACCCGCGCCCCACCGAGCCCGCCCCCGACACAGGGCGGGCTTGCTCATGGGCGCAGGGGAACCGGCCGGGCGGGGCCTACATGGCGCAGGCGTCGCTGGAGACCGGCTGGCTGGCCCGGCGGCCCTCCCGCACGTCCTCGCGGACCTCGTCGGCGGTGAGGGCGTAGCCGGTGTCCTCGTCGTCCAGGGACTTGGCGAAGATGACGCCGTACACCTCGCCCTTCGGGGTGAGGAGGGGGCCGCCGGAGTTGCCCTGGCGGACGGTGGCGTAGAGCGAGAAGACGTCGCGGCTGACGGTGCCGCGGCGGTAGATGTCGGGGCCGTCGGCGGTGATGCGGCCGCGGACGCGGGCGGCGCGCACGTCGTACCCGCCGTTCTCCGGGAAGCCGGCGACGATGGCGCTGTCGCCGCGCTCGGCGTCCTGGGAGGCGAAGTTGAGGGCGGGGGCCTGGAGCTCGGGGACGTCCAGGACGGCGATGTCCTTCTCCCAGTCGTAGAGGACGACCGTGGCGTCGTAGCGGCGGCCCTCGCCGCCGATCTGGACGGTCGGCTCGTCGACGCCGCCGACGACATGGGCGTTGGTCATGACGCGCCGCTCGTCGAAGACGAAGCCGGTGCCTTCCAGGACCTTGCTACAGCTCTGCGCGGTGCCGACGACCTTGACGATGGAACGCTTCGCCTTCTGCGCCACGGGGCTGGCGGCGAGGCCGGAGTCGGGCGGCTGGACCTCGGTGATCGGCTCGTTGGCGAAGGGGCTGAAGACCTGCGGGAAGCCGTTCTGCGCGAGGACCGAGCGGAAGTCGGCGAACCAGGTGCCGGCCTGCTCCGGCAGGGCCCGGTCGACGCCCTGGAGCACCTTGGAGCCGCGCACCTCCTTGCCGACGGTCGGCAGGGTCGTGCCGGCCAGCAGCCCGCCGATCAGCCAGGCGACCAGGAGCATGGCGACGACGTTGACCACGGCGCCGCCGGTGGCGTCCAGCGCGCGGGCCGGGGTCCAGGTGATGTGGCGGCGGAGCTTGTTGCCCAGGTGGGTGGTGAGGGCCTGGCCGACCGAGGCGCAGACGATGACGATGACCACCGCGACGACGGCGGCGACCGTACTGACCTCCGCGTCGTCGGTGACGGCGTCCCAGAGGACGGGCAGCAGCAGCACGGCGGCCAGTCCGCCGCCGAGGAACCCGATCACCGACAGGATGCCGATGACGAACCCCTGGCGGTATCCGACCACCGCGAACCACACGGCGGCGATCAGCAGCAGGATGTCCAGCACGTTCACCGAATCTGCCCTCTCCTTAGTCGTGCCTGGGCACCTGGTCGTTGCCTGGAAGCTGCTGTCCGGTCGGCACCGGATCACGCCGCCGCGTCCCGTGGGTTCGGTCACACGACGGCACCGGGCGCGCGGCCTCCGCCACCACGGCGGCGCACCACGCACCCGTGCCCACGCGACCGTCCGGAACGCGCCGGTGGCCGCGCCCCCGTCACCTTGTCATGCGTGCCGGTCGAGCGTGACCTGCTTTGTACGGTCCCAGGGCTGCTCCCAGCCCGCGTAGTGCAGGATGCGGTCGATCACGCCGGCGGTGAATCCCCAGACCAGGGCCGACTCGACAAGGAAGGCGGGACCGGCGTGGCCCAGCGGGTGGACGGCGGTGGCGCGGTTGGCCGGGTCGGTGAGGTCGGCCACCGGCACGGTGAAGACGCGGGCCGTCTCGCCCGGGTCCACCACCCGGACCGGGGTCGGATCGCGCCACCAGGCGACCACCGGCGTCACCACGAAGCCGCTCACCGGGATGTACAGCTTCGGCAGCACGCCGAACGGCTGGACGCCCAGCGGGTCGAGGCCGGTCTCCTCCTCGGCCTCCCGCAGGGCGGCCCGCAGCGGGCCCGTGGTGAGCGGGTCGCCGTCCTCCGGATCGAGGGAACCGCCGGGGAAGGAGGGCTGGCCGGCGTGGGAGCGCAGCTTGGCGGCGCGCTCTATGAGCAGCAGTTCGGGTCCGCGCGGCCCCTCGCCGAAGAGGACCAGGACCGCCGACTGGCGGCCCGCCCCGCTCTCGGGCGGGAGGTAGCTGCTGAGCTGGCGCGGGCGCACCGTGTCCACGACGTGCGCCACCGGCCGCAGCCACTCGGGCAGGCCCTTGTCGCTCACCGTCACGCGCTCCTCGCGCTCCTCCTCGCGGACGCCGCTGGGGACGTCCTGGTCGATTCCGCCGGTCTGGGTCATCGGCACCCCCGTCTCTGTGAACACAACGCGGCGCGCACCGCGGATCGTTCCGGCCCCTCGCGGCCGGGCCCCGGGTCCCGTAAGCCCGTCATCGCGGCCCCGCCTCGGGAGCGGCGAGGCCCGGGTAGTCCGGCGGGGGCTTCAGGCGCTGGCCGGGGAAGCCGCCCTTCTCGTACTTCAGCAGCTTCTTCGCCTTCTCCGGGTCGGTCTCGCCCTCGCCGTACGACGGGCAGAGGGGGGCGATCGGGCAGGCCCCGCAGGCGGGTTTGCGGGAGTGGCAGATGCGGCGGCCGTGGAAGATGACGCGGTGCGAGAGCATCGTCCAGTCCTTCTTCGGGAAGATCGCCGCGACCGCCGCCTCGACCTTCTCCGGGTCGGTCTCCTCGGTCCACTTCCAGCGGCGCACCAGCCGGCCGAAGTGGGTGTCGACGGTGAGCCCGGGGACGCCGAAGGCGTTGCCCAGCACGACGAAGGCGGTCTTGCGGCCGACGCCGGGCAGCGAGACCAGGTCGTCCAGCCTGCCCGGCACCTCGCCGCCGAACCGGTCCCGCAGGGCGGCCGAGAGGCCCAGCAGCGAGCGGGCCTTGGCGCGGAAGAACCCGGTCGGCCGGATCAGCTCCTCCAGTTGCTCGGGCGGCGCCGCGGCCAGGTCCTCGGGCGTCGGGTATTTCGCGAAGAGGGCGGGTGTCGTCTGATTGACCCTCAGGTCGGTGGTCTGCGCCGAGAGGACGGTGGCGACCAGGAGCTGGAAGGGGTTCTCGAAGTCCAGCTCCGGGTGGGCGTAGGGATAGACCTCGGCCAGCTCGCGGTTGATCCGGCGGGCCCGGCGGACCATGGCCAGGTGCGACTCGCGCCAGGGCCCGCCGTCGAGGGCGGCTCCCTGGACGGACTTGGAGGCGCCGCGCTTCGCCGGGGCCGGGGGCGCGGCGGGCTCGCGGACGACGGGCGGCTTCGCGGCGTCGTCCGGTTTCTTCGCGGCGGGCTCCCGCCCGGTGCTCTTCGCCATGGCACGAAGGCTACGCCGGACGACCGACACCGGGCGGGAACCTCACGAGAGCCCCACCCCCTCCCACCCGCCCCTCACCTGCGCACCCACGCCGCGCCACCTCCCGCCTCGTACACCCGTACGTGTGTACGACATGACGGTGCGTGTGCGCGACCGGCAGGCGGGTAGGCGGTCGGGGCGCCGCCGGTGCGACGCGCGCGTTGCGCTGTTCGGTGACGCGCGTCCGCCTATCGGACGCACTCGCGAAAGGGGGCCGCTTTGCCGTTCCTTTACCTCCGGCACCCCCGGAAGCGGGGGCGTTCGCCCACAGCGCAACGGCAGGCCGTGCCCTCCCGCGACAACGCCGTGGCCTGCACTCCAGCCGCTTCCCGCAAGGGCTCCGGGCCGGCTCCGGCCGTCACCCGGACGGCCCCACCAGGGCCCTGGGACCCTCCGATCGGCCCCCTGCCGCACGGAACGGCACACCCGTCCGGCATCCTTGTGACTGATCGCACTGTTTGACCCGTCCGGCAAAATGGGGACCACGGTTCCCTGAGCAGGTCGACATAGGAGAGAACTCGTGGACGATGTTCTGCGGCGCGCGCCGCTCTTCGCGGCGCTCGACGACGAGCAGGCCGCGGAGCTCCGCGCCTCCATGAGCGAGGCGACCCTCGCCCGTGGCGACGCGCTGTTCCACGAAGGCGACCCCGGCGACCGCCTGTACGTGGTCACCGAGGGCAAGGTGAAGCTCCACCGCACTTCCCCCGACGGCCGGGAGAACATGCTGGCCGTGCTCGGCCCCGGCGAGCTGATCGGTGAGCTGTCGCTCTTCGACCCCGGCCCCCGTACGGCCACCGCCAGCGCCCTGACCGAGGTCAAGCTCCTCGGCCTGGGCCACGGCGACCTCCAGCCGTGGCTCAACGCCCGGCCCGAGGTGGCCTCGGCCCTGCTGCGCGCCGTCGCCCGGCGCCTGCGCAAGACCAACGACCAGATGTCCGACCTGGTCTTCTCCGACGTGCCCGGCCGCGTGGCCCGGGCCCTCCTGGACCTCTCCCGGCGCTTCGGGGTGCAGTCCGAGGAAGGCATCCACGTCGTGCACGACCTGACCCAGGAGGAGCTGGCCCAGCTCGTCGGCGCCTCCCGCGAGACGGTCAACAAGGCCCTCGCGGACTTCGCCGGCCGCGGCTGGCTGCGCCTGGAGGCCCGCGCGGTCATCCTGCTCGACGTCGAGCGCCTGGCGAAGCGCTCGCGCTGACCCACCCGGAAGGGCCGGGCAGGGCCGCACCAGACCGGGGCGGGCCCGTCCGGCCCTTCGGCATGCCCGGGCTCAGCCGCCGAGCAGGTACTCCAGCTGGGCCCGCACCGACAGCTCGGCCGCCGGCCACAGGCTCCGGTCCACGGCCGCGTAGACCAGCGCGACGACCTCGCCCGGCTCGGTGACCCCGGCCTCCACCGCCGCCCTGACCTGGTCGAGACGGGCGGAGCGGTGGGCGAGGTAGAACTCCAGCGCCCCCTGCGCGTCGTCGAGGACCGGGCCGTGGCCGGGCAGGACGGTGCTGACGCCGTCGTCGGTGGTCAGCGAGTGGAGCCGCCGCAGCGAGTCGAGGTACTCGCCGAGCCGTCCGTCGGGGTGGGCGACCATCGTGGTGCCCCGCCCGAGGACGGTGTCCCCGGTCAGCACGGCCCGGTCGGCGGGCAGGTGGAAGCTGAGCGAGTCGGAGGTGTGCCCGGGGGTCGGCACCACCCGCAGCTCCAGCCCGCCGGTGGTGACGACGTCCCCGGCGCCGAGCCCCTCGTCGCCCAGCCGCAGCGCCGGGTCGAGCGCGCGCACCCTGGTCCCGGTCAGCTCGGCGAAGCGGGCGGCGCCCTCGGCGTGGTCGGCGTGGCCGTGGGTGAGCAGGGTCAGCCCGATCCGCCGCCCGGCCGCCTCGGCGGTGGCCACGACCGCCCTCAGGTGCCCCTCGTCCAGCGGCCCCGGGTCGATGACCACGGCGAGGTCCGAGCCGGGCTCGGCGACGAGCCAGGTGTTGGTGCCGTCCAGCGTCATCGCCGAGGGGTTGGGCGCGAGGACGTTGACGGCGCGGGCGGTGGCCGGGCCCGCGACGGCGCCCCGGGGCTGCCCGGGCAGGGCGGCGGCGTCGGTCATGACTGCTGACCCTCCAGCGGTATGCGCGGCCCGGTCGGCACGTGCTTGGTGAACTCCTCGTGCCCCGGCCAGGTCAGCACGACCTCCTCGCCGCGCAGCTCGGCCTCGGCCACCACCGGGGTGAGGTCCTGGCCGGCGGCGCCCGCCAGGGCCTCGGCGGCGCTCGCGTACGGCAGCAGGGCGCGCAGGGTGGCGATGGTGGGCGGCATCATCAGCAGCTCGCCCCGGTCGTAGCGGGCGGCGGCGTCGGCGGGCCGGGCCCATTCGGTGCGGTCGGCCTCGCCGGAGGTCTCGACGGTGACCTGTCCGGCGGGGAGCACGGCGGCGAAGAACCAGGTGTCGTAGCGGCGGGGCTCGAACTCCGGGGTGATCCAGCGCGCCCAGGCGCCCAGCAGGTCGGAGCGGAGGACGAGGCCGCGCCGGTCGAGGAAGTCGGCGAAGGACAGCTCGTGCCCCTCCAGCGCGGCGCGGTCGGCCGCCCACTGATCGCCCGTGGTGTCGGCGACGACGCTGTCGGGTCCGGGGCCGGCCAGCAGCACCCCGGCCTCCTCGAAGGTCTCCCGCACCGCCGCGCAGACCACCGCCTGCGCCTCGGCCGGGCTCACCCCCAGCCGCTCGCCCCAGCTCTCCAGCGACGGCCCGGCCCACCGCACGGGCCCCTCGTCGCGCGGGTCGACCCCGCCGCCGGGGTAGGCGTACGCGCCGCCCGCGAAGGCCATCGAGGCGCGCCGCCGCAGCATGTGGACGCGGAGCCCCGTGCCGCCGGGCTCGTCGCGCAGGAGCATGACCGTGGCGGCCCGCCGGGGGGTCGCCGGGGTGAGTTCGCCGCTGGCCAGGGCCCTGATGCGGGCGGGCCACTCGGGCGGGTACCACTGACCGTTCGCCATGGCCGGAGGCTATCCGCTGCGGCCGGAATCTTCGAGAGCCGCCCGCACGCCCCCGGGAACGCGGAACGCGCCGCTCCCCGTGGGGAACGGCGCGTACGCGTGCGGAGGAGGGACGGGATCAGGCGGAGACCAGCTCCACCTGGATCTCCACCTCGACCGGGGCGTCCAGCGGCAGCACGGCCACGCCGACGGCGCTGCGGGCGTGCACGCCCTTGTCGCCGAGGACCTCGCCGAGGAGTTCGCTGGCGCCGTTGATCACGGCGGGCTGGCCGGTGAAGTCCTGGGCCGAGGCGACGAACCCGGTGACCTTCACCACGCGGGCGACCCGGTCCAGGTCACCGGCGACCGATTTCACGGCGGCCAGGGCGTTCAGCGCGCAGACCCGCGCCAGGTCCTTGGCGTCCTCGGGCGTCACCTCGGCGCCGACCTTGCCGGTCAGCGGAAGCGCGCCGTCCACCATGGGCAGCTGGCCCGAGGTGAACACGTACACCCCGGAGGTCACCGCGGGCTGGTACGAGGCGAGCGGCGGCACCACGTCGGGCAGGGTCAGCCCCAGCTCGACGATGCGTGCCTCGACCGCGCTCACGCCTTCTCGCGCTTGAGGTAGGCGACGAGCTGCTCGGGGTTGGGGCCGGGCACGACCTGCACCAGCTCCCAGCCGTCCTCGCCCCAGGTGTCCAGGATCTGCTTGGTCGCGTGCACGAGGAGCGGCACCGTCGCGTACTCGAATTTCTTGGTCATGGGGCGAGCGTAACGGCTCGCGGGACCCACCCCGCGCGGGCGGTCTCATGCGTACCGGGACGCCCCAGTGGTTAGGCTCGATGGCGTGAGCAGGCTCCAGGTCGTCAGTGGCAAGGGCGGGACCGGTAAGACGACGGTCGCCGCCGCACTCGCGCTCGCCCTCGCCTCGCGGGGGCGGCGGACCCTGCTGGTCGAGGTCGAGGGCCGGCAGGGCATCGCCCAGGTCTTCGAGACCGAGCCGCTGCCCTACGAGGAGCGGAAGATCGCGGCCGCGCCCGGCGGCGGCGAGGTGTACGCGCTGGCCATCGACCCGGAGCTGGCCCTCCTGGACTACCTCCAGATGTTCTACAAGCTCGGCGGCGCCGGCCGCGCCCTCAAGAAGCTCGGCGCCATCGACTTCGCCACCACCGTCGCCCCCGGCCTGCGCGACGTCCTGCTCACCGGCAAGGCGTGCGAGGCGGTCCGCCGCAAGGACAAGAAAGGCCGCTACGCCTACGACCACGTGGTCATGGACGCCCCGCCCACCGGCCGCGTCACCCGCTTCCTCAACGTCAACGACGAGGTCGCCGGACTCGCCAAGGTCGGCCCGATACACCATCAGGCGCAGGCGGTCATGGGCGTTCTGAAGTCCCCGCAGACCGAGGTCCACCTGGTCACGCTGCTGGAGGAGATGCCGGTCCAGGAGACCGTCGACGGCATCGCCGAGCTGCGCGGGGCCGGGCTGCCGGTCGGCCGCGTCGCCGTCAACATGGTCCGCCCGGCCCTGCTCGGCGACGCCGCCCTGCGCACCGCGCTCCGGTCCCCGTCGCACACCGCCGTCGCCAAGGCGCTCTCCACCGCCGGCCTCGGCGGCGCCCGGCGCGGCGGCAAGGCCGAGCGCCTGGTCGACCCGCTCCTGGAGCAGGCCGGCGAGTACGCCGAGCGGAACACCCTGGAGCGCGCCCAGCGCTCCGTCCTGACCGGCCTCGGCCTCCCTCTGCACGAGCTGCCGCTGCTCACCGAGGGCATGGACCTGGCCGGCGTCTACGAACTGTCGGCGCTCCTGCGCGAGCAGGGCGTCGGGGCCACGGCCTGACCCGGTGAGCCCGGAGCGAGGAGGACCCCAGGTGAGTCTGGAACCGGCGAATCCGCTCGCCGTCGATCCGCTGCTGGACGACCCGGAGACGCGGATCGTGGTCTGCTGCGGCTCCGGTGGCGTCGGCAAGACGACGACGGCCGCCGCGCTGGGCCTGCGCGCCGCCGAACGCGGCCGCCGCGTCGTGGTGCTCACCATCGACCCGGCCCGCCGCCTCGCCCAGTCCATGGGCATCGACTCGCTGGACAACGTCCCGCGCCAGGTCCCCGGCATCGAGGGCAAGGGCGAGCTGCACGCGATGATGCTGGACATGAAGCGGACCTTCGACGAGATCGTGGAGGCCCACGCCGACCCGGAGCGGGCCCGCGCGATCCTGGAGAACCCCTTCTACCAGTCGCTGTCGGCCGGGTTCGCCGGGACGCAGGAGTACATGGCGATGGAGAAGCTCGGCCAGCTCCGCGCCACCGACGCCTGGGACCTCATCGTCGTCGACACCCCGCCCTCGCGTTCCGCCCTGGACTTCCTGGACGCCCCCAAGCGGCTCGGCTCGTTCCTGGACGGCAAGCTCATCCGGCTGCTGATGGCGCCGGCGAAGGTCGGCGGCCGGGCCGGGATGAAGTTCCTGAACGCCGGGATGTCGATGATGACCGGCGTCCTCGGCAAGCTCCTCGGCGGCCAGCTCCTGCGCGACGTCCAGACCTTCGTGGCCGCCATGGACTCCATGTTCGGCGGCTTCCGCACCCGCGCCGACGCCACGTTCCAGCTGCTCCAGGCGCCGGGCACGGCCTTCCTGGTGGTGGCGGCGCCCGAGCGGGACGCGCTGCGCGAGGCCGCGTACTTCGTGGAGCGGCTCGGCGCGGAGAAGATGCCACTGGCCGGGCTGGTCCTCAACCGCGTGCACTCCAGCGGCGCCGCCCAGCTCTCCGCCGAGCAGGCACTGGCGGCGGCGGAAAATCTTGACGTCGGCGGCATTGTGGATCAGCCGCCCGGGAAAGCTGGACTCGTCGGTAACTCCGCCCCCGAGGCCGCCACCGACCGCGCCACCTCCTCCGGTCCCGGCTCCCCCGCCGACCAGGACGGCGTACGCGCGGACACGGCTGCCGGGGCAGAGGAGGAGAAGGATACAGACGAGGAAGTTCCGGTTCCGGTCGAGGAGTTGACGGCGGGCCTGCTGCGCCTGCACGCCGAACGCATGCGCCTGCTCGCCCGCGAGCAGCGCACCCGCGACCGCTTCACGGCCCGGCACCCCGAGGTACCGCTCGCCGAGGTACCCGCCCTGCCGGGCGACGTGCACGATCTGGCGGGCCTGCGCGCCATCGGCACGCACCTGGCCGAGGCCGGCACCGGCCCGGCGGACGAAGCCTGACCGCAGGCGCGAGCGCGCGTACGGCGAGAGCCCGGCCACGGGCATCCCGCGCCGACCTCCGTCCCCGTGACGGTGCACCCCGTGCGCCGCCCACGTCCGGGATCAGGCGCCCGGCCGTCGCCGGCCCGCGCCTGGTTCCCGTACTCCTCGCTCGCCCTTGCCGACCGGTCTAGCCGACGGCGAGCAGCCGCGCGTAGACCTCGCGGTCGTCGGCGGTCAGCGCGGAGCTGTCGTTCACCTCCGCGTCGGCGGGCAGCAGGCCCACCCCGCGCTCGTACTCCACGCGCGCGGTCTCCAGCAACCGTCGCCACGACGTGACGGTGGGCCGCCGGCGCAGCAGCGCTCGGCGCTCCCGCTCGGTCATGCCACCCCACACGCCGAACTCGACGCGGTTGTCCAGCGCGTCGGCCAGGCACTCCGTACGCACCGGGCATCCGGTGCACACCGCCTTGGCCCTGTTCTGCGCTGCTCCTTGTACGAACAGTTCATCCGGATCGGTAGTGCGGCAGGCGGCCTGCGCACTCCAGTCGGTCACCCAGCCCATACCGGCGCCGTCCTCTCCCGAATCGAGGCTCCCCCACGGCGGCAGCGGCATATTCACCGCAGCCAGTTGAGGACGTTACGGAAGCCGGGCACAGCACAACACCCCCAGCGGGCCCAATCTTGAATGGCCCGAACGGACTATGCGTACGCGGCAGATCACCCAACGGAGTGACCTGAGGACATACGGGGCCTTCCCGGCGCATGAGGACGTTCGGCCAGGGACATGAAGGACATCAGCACACGGACACCCCCATAGCGCCGCCGGGCGGCGGTGATGGGGCGGGTGGTGCCACCGGTCCTCGGGTGTCGGATGTTCGAGAACGCGACCGGCGGGTCGGTGCCGGGAGTTCGGGGCTCCGGGCGCCGGACCGGTGTGCGGCTCGGTCTCAGACTCTGGTCATGCGCGTTCCACGCTCGCATCGTGCACGGGGGCTTGCTACGGCAGTGCTGTGCTGTGACAGTTGTGGATACCTTAGGCCAAGGTTTGCGTCCCTGTCCGGCGAATCCCAACCTCCGCGACGGGAGTTGCCCGGCTGCCGGAGCCTCCCGTTCCGGTCCGCCTGAGCCAACCGGATGTCACAGTCCGGTACCGCCCTTCTCCCAGGGCCCCGCTCCCTCGGAACAGCACACGTGACGGATTAGGCTGCCTCTCATGGGAAACAAGCGCTCGGGCGGCGGCCTGTCTCCGGCCCAGCAGGCCGCCAAGTTCCTCGGGGTCAGCGTGGTCGCCGGCGCGGTGCTGGCAGGGATCGCCCTGCCCGCCGCCGGGGCCCTGGGCCTGGCCGCGAAGGGCTCCGTCGAGGGATTCGACGAGCTGCCGGCCAACCTCAAGACGCCACCGCTGAGTCAGCGCAGCACCATCCTGGACGCGGAGGGCGGCAAGATCGCCACCGTCTACTACCGCGACCGCACGATAGTCCCCCTCAAGGACATCTCGCCCTACATGCAGAAGGCGATCGTCGCGATCGAGGACTCGCGCTTCTACGAGCACGGCGCGATCGACCTCAAGGGCATCCTCCGCGCGGTCAACGAGAACGCGCAGAGCGGCGGCGTCTCCCAGGGCGCCTCGACGCTGACCCAGCAGTACGTGAAGAACGTCTTCGTCGAGGAGGCCGGCGACGACGCCGACAAGGTCGCCGAGGCCACCCAGCAGACGATCGGCCGCAAGGTCCGCGAGCTGAAGTTCGCCATCCAGATCGAGGAGGAGCTCGGCAAGAAGGGCATCCTCGAGAACTACCTGAACATCACCTTCTTCGGGCAGCAGGCGTACGGCATCGAGGCGGCCGCCCAGCGGTACTTCTCCAAGCCGGCCAAGGACCTGAACATCCAGGAGTCGGCACTCCTCGCGGGCCTCGTCCAGTCGCCCAGCCGGTACGACCCGGTCAACGACGAGCAGGAGGCGATCAAGCGGCGCAACACCGTCATCCAGCGGATGGCGGCGGTCCGCGACATCACCCCCGAGGAGGCCGAGAAGGCGAAGAAGGCCCCCCTCGGCCTGAAGATCAGCCGCCCCAGCAGCGGCTGCATCACCGCCGTCAAGGGCGCCGGCTTCTTCTGCGACTACGTCCGCCGCGCCTTCCTCTCCGACCCGGTCTTCGGCAAGACCGCCGAGGAGCGCCAGAAGACCTGGGAGCGCGGCGGCCTCACCATCCGCACCACCCTGGACCCGAAGGCCCAGGAGTCGGTGCAGGCGGCCATAGAGAACGGGGTCAACAAGGACGACGAGGTCGCCACCGCGGTCGCCCTGGTCGAGCCCGGCACCGGCAAGATCACCGGAATGGGCCAGTCCAGGCCGTACGGCTACGGCAAGAACGAGACGGAGATGAACCTCTCCGTCAACGCCTCCATGGGCGGCGGCGCCGGCTACCAGCCCGGCTCCACCTTCAAGCCCATCGTGGCCGCCGCCGCCCTGGAACGCGGCATGCCGGTGACCAAGACGTACTCCTCGCCGTACGAGATGCCGTACCCGAGCCCGGTCGCCACCTGCTCCGGGAACTACGTCAACACCTCCTCCGAGAAGCTGGCCAACGAGAACGAGAAGGAGGTCGGCCCCTACTCCATGAAGGAGGCGACCGCCCTCTCGGTGAACACCTACTTCGTGCAGATGATCAGCGAGATCGGCACCTGCCCGGTCATCGAACTGTCGAAGAAGATGGGCATCGAACGCTCCGACGGCAACGAGTTCGGCCAGGGCCCCTCCATCGCGCTGGGCACCCAGGAGGTCTCCCCGCTGACGATGGCCTCGGCGTACGCCACCTTCGCCACCCGGGGCACGTACTGCTCGCCGATCGCCATCGCCTCGATCACCGGCCCGGACAAGAAGTCGATGCCGGTGCCGAAGTCGACCTGCACCAAGGTGATGTCGGAGAAGACCGCCGACACCGTCAACACGCTGCTGCGCGGCGTGGTCGAGGACGGCACCGGCCGCCAGGCGGGCCTCGAGGGCCGCGCCAGCGCGGGCAAGACCGGAACCACCGACTTCCGCTACGCCGCCTGGTTCGCCGGCTACACCCCGAACCTCTCCGGCGCGGTCTGGGTCGGCGACCCGCAGCACAAGCGCCAGATGGTCGACATCACCATCGGCGGCCGCCCGTACGACAAGGTCTTCGGCGGTGAGGTCCCCGGACCGATCTGGAAGACCGCGATGGCCGGCGCCCTGGAGGGCAAGGAAGCCCCCGGCTTCAACCTGGTCGACATTCCCGAGCCCAACAAGCCCGGCAAGAACAAGCCCAACCGCCCCGGCAACGGCAACGGCAACGGCGGCGGCGACAACAAGCCCGGCGGCAACCGCCCCGGCGGCGGCGACAACCCGTTCCCGGACGTCGAGCTCCCGGGCGACTGGTTCGGCGGCGGCCAGGGCCGCTGACCGACCCGTCGACGCACCACGACACGAGAAGGGCGCCTCCGGTACCAACCGGGGGCGCCCTTTCTTCTTTACTCCTGCGGGTCAGCCCGCCAGCTGCTGCTTCACCAGCGCCGACACCCGGCCGCCCTCGGCCCGGCCGGCCACCTTCGGGTTGACGATCTTCATGACCTGACCCATCGCCCGCGGCCCCTCGGCCCCGCCGGCACGCGCCTCCTCGACGGCCTGGGCGACGATCTGGCCCAGCTCCTCGTCGGAGAGCTGCTTCGGCAGGTACTCGGCGAGCAGCTCTCCCTCGGCCTTCTCCCGCTCGGCCTGCTCGGTACGGCCGGCCTGGCCGAAGGCGTCCGCGGCCTCGCGGCGCTTCTTCGCCTCCTTGGCGATCACCTTCTGCACCTCGTCGTCGGAGAGCTCGCGCGCCTGCTTGCCCGCGACCTCCTCCTTGGTGATCGCGGCCAGCGTCAGCCGCAGCGTGGCCGAACGCAGCTCAGCGCGGTCGCGAATCGCCGCGGTGAGGTCTTCCTGAAGCCTGGACTTGAGCGTGGTCATGACGTCAGTGTCTCAGGTGCGCCGCCCGGGCCGCCCGCGGATTTCCCCCTCCCCCGCCGTCTGCGACGATGAGCCCATGCGCGCGCGATACGGAGTACCCCTGGGAATCACGGCGGCCGCGGCCGCCGGACTCGCCTACTCGGCCGGGTTCGAGGCCCGCTCCTTCCGGCTCCGCCGGGTCACGATCCCCGTCCTCCCCCGAGGCATGCGCCCCCTGCGCGTCCTCCAGGTCTCCGACATCCACATGGTCTCCGGCCAGCGCAAGAAGCGCGCCTGGCTCCAGTCCCTGGCCGGCCTGCGCCCCGACTTCGTGATCAACACCGGGGACAACCTCTCCGACCCCGAAGGCGTCCCCGAGGTCCTCGACGCCCTCGGCCCGCTCATGGAGTTCCCCGGCGCCTACGTCTTCGGCTCCAACGACTACTACGGGCCCCGCCTGCGCAACCCCGGCCGCTACCTGATCGAGAAGCTCCAGGGCCGCCACGGCCTCAACGGCAACGAGCCCGTCACCGGCGCCGTCCACAACCCGTGGGAGCCCATGCGCGACGCCTTCGACGAGGCCGGCTGGCTCAACCTCACCAACACCCGGGGCACCCTCAAGATCGACGGCCACACCATCGGCCTCACCGGCCTGGACGACCCGCACATCAAGCGCGACCGCTACGCCCGCGTGGCCGGCGGCCCGGCCGCCTCCGACGACTTCTCCCTCGCCGTCGTCCACGCGCCCTACCTGCGCACCCTGGACGCCTTCACCTCCGACGGCTACCCCCTGATCCTGGCCGGCCACACCCACGGCGGCCAGCTCTGCATCCCCTTCTACGGCGCCCTCGTCACCAACTGCGACCTGGACACCGACCGCGTCAAGGGCCTCTCCACCCACACCGAGGACGGCCGCACCGCCTACCTCCACGTCTCCGCCGGCTGCGGCACCAACCGCTACACCCCGGTCCGCTTCGCCTGCCCCCCCGAGGCCACCCTCCTGACCCTCACGGAGCGCGAGACCCACACCTGACCTGACCCTGCGCGACCTCCCGACCACCCCCGAGAACCGGATTTCGCCTCTGGCCCGCAGTCCGCTAAAGTAACGGTGTCGCCGCGAAGCGGACGACATCGGGGTGTAGCGCAGCTTGGCAGCGCGCTTCGTTCGGGACGAAGAGGTCGTGGGTTCAAATCCCGCCACCCCGACAGCCGAGTAGCAAACCAGAGGGCCCTTACCTAACCGGTAAGGGCCCTCTGGCGTTGGCCCACCGGCTCCGCGTCGGTCACCCCCCGCTCTGCACGGGATGACGACCACGCCTTACCAACATCCCGTTCACCATGCTCATCCGCCTCAACGGCAACCCTGCGCCTGCCGAAATGTTCCGCCTCCCCACCTTCGAGTGAAGGATCGGACTGAGTAGCGGCTTTGCGCAGTCGACTGCGTACTCTCCGTGATTGATCGACTTGGTTCTTCATCACAGGAGGCAGGTATGCGCAGGTCAGCGGTGGCCGTATTGGCTGCGGGGCTTTTCTTCACAGGGGCGGGCAGTGCCGTGGCGGATGCGTGGCGCAGCATGCCCTTGCTGAAGAGCGAGGGGGTCGCCTTCGAGAGGGCCAAGTACACGATGTACCCCAAGTTCACCAAGCACGGCGGCTTCGGGTTCAAGGGAAATCTGCGGGACGTCAATCACGGTGACGGCCACAACGTCTACGTCCAGGCGAGGGTCGAGGGCTACAGCTGGCGGCGGTTCAACGGACAGCAGAAGAAGACCGTCAGAATCCAGAAAGAGGTCTACGACGGCGCGGCACTGTACGTGAGCAACGCGTGGATTCGGGCTTGCCGGGATCGCGGATCGCTGCGGCCCGACAACTGCACCAGGACCCTGCATTACACGCGCTGAGTCCGTCCCGTCACCAGGCGAGAAAGAGCTGACCTCTATGTCCCCGAATCCTGCCCCCGTACTCCGGGCCAAGGGCGTCGACGTCCGATACGGCGCACAACTCGCCGTGCAGGGAGCCGATCTCGCGCTCCTGCCCGGTGAGGTCGTGGCCGTCACCGGCAGCAGCGGGTCCGGCAAGAGTTCGCTGTTGCACTGCCTGGCCGGAGTGCTGGCGCCGTCCGCCGGCTCGGTGAGCTTCGAAGGGCGGGAGTACGGGGCTCTCGGGGACGAGGAGTTGTCGGCGCTGCGGCGGGAGCGGTTCGGGTACGTGTTTCAGCACGGCGAGTTGCTGCCCGAGCTGACCGTCGAGGAGAACGCCTCGCTCCCGCTGCGGCTCGCCGGGCAGCGGAAAGGCCCGGCGCACCGTGCGGCGACGCCTGTACTGGAACGGCTGGGGATGGGGGAGTTTGCAGAGCGCCGCGTCTCCCAGCTCTCCGGCGGCCAGGCCCAACGAGTCGCGGTCGCAAGGGCCTTGGTGCACCAGCCCGCTGTCGTCTTCGCCGACGAGCCCACCGGCGCTCTGGACTCGGTCAACGCGGCCGCCGTGCTCGACGAGTTCCTCACACTCGCCCGGGACCGCGGCACCACCGTACTGCTCGTCACGCATGACGAAGGGGTCGCCTCGCACGCGGACCGACGTTACGTGATGCGCGACGGCCGTATCAGCCTCGGCCGGGGTGTCCCCTCGCCCGCCACGGGCGAGCCTGCCTCTCGGAGTGCCTCATGAACTCCTTGGCCCTCGGCCTCCGACTGGTTGTCCGCGGCCCTCGCGCCACCCAGCTCCGTTTCCTGCTCATGACCCTCGGCTGCGCACTCGGTGTGGCCTGCCTCGCCGCCGCGCTCAGCATTCCGGCGATCCTCGCGGCGCACGACGGCCGGGCGGCCGGGCGCGACGTGCAGGGGGGACCCAGCTCCGGGGCACTCTTCCTGGAGCGCAAGGACCCCTTCGGTTCCCGTCCGCTCACGCGGATCTTCATCTCCCCGCCGAAGACGGGATCGGTTCCCCTGCCGCCGGGGGTCGAGCGCGTACCGCAGCCGGGCGAAGTGGTCGTCTCGCCCGCCTTGCGGGACCTGCTCGCCGAACGCCCCGGGCTCAAGGGAGCTCTGCCGGGCCGGGTCGTGGACACCATCGGGCCTGCCGGCCTCACCGGCCCGCAGGAGCTGTACGCGTACGTCGGGCGCACGCGTGCCCAACTGCCGGCCGACGAGGCGAGGCCGCTCGGCGGTTACGGGAATCGCTGGACGGCGCCGGACGAGGCAGCGATCGACGACGGCACGGTCGCGCCCCTGCGGTTCACGCTCTGCTGTCTCGTGCTGCTGCCGCTCTTCGTCTATCTCTCGGTGTGTGTGCGGCTCTCCGCGGAGGCCCGGTCGCGGCGGCTCGCGTCCTTGCGGTTGCTCGGCCTGAGCGCGCGGGACACCATGCGCGTGAGTGCGGTGGAGACGCTCTGCGCCGCCGCCGTCGGGGCCGTACTGGGCGTCGGGCTGCATCTGCTGGTGAACGCCTTCGTCGCGCAAACCGGTTGGGTGGGGCTCGCCTGGTACCCGGCGGACGGGCTGCCGTCCGCCTGGACGCTGGCCGCCTGCTTGCTCGGCTGTCCGGCCCTCGCGTATCTCGCCGGGCGTCGGCACGCCAGGGAAGCCGCCCTGCGTCCCCTCGCTGTACGACGTCAGGCCCAGCCCGGGAAGCCCCGGCGATGGCTGGCGGCTCTGCTGGTCCTGCCGGGTCTGGGCATCGTCACGGCGTACTGCGTCCTCGGGGTGCTCGGGGTTCACGTCGAGCCGAGCGCGCTCACCTCCTTCCTGGTGCCGGCAGGCGCCCTGCTGACCGGGGCGGGGCTCGTGCTCGCGCTGCCGCCGGTCACGGCCTGGCTGGCCGCGCGGGTCGCCGCCACCACTCAGCGGTTGCCCCTCACCTTGGCCATGCGGCACCACGAGGCGGCGCCGGGCGCCGCCCTCCGCGTCGTCAGCGGACTCGTCCTGCTGGTCTACGCGGCTTCCCTCACGCAGGGCGTACTCGTCGAGCTGGACCAGGTGAGCCGGCGGACGGCGCCGAATCAGGAGTACGCGGTGCCGTTCCGGCAGGTGACGGCGGAACAGCGGGCGGCGATGACGAAGGTGGAAGGGGTATCAGGACATGCCACGCTTACCTACCCGACGCCTGACCAATCAGGGATTCTGGTGGCCACTTGCGGGCAGTTGGAGAAGTTCGTCCGGCCCGGAAGCATGCGGGGTTGTGTGGACGGCCGGCCACTTGCTCTGCACGACCCCGGCACGGCTCCGTATGACCTACGCGAGCGAGGACGGACGCATGCGATCGCGTTGCGGGACGAGGACGGACGGGCGGCCGGAAGCGCCCGGTTCACCGTCCCGGAGGAAATCGTCACCTTCAGCGTCGCGCAGCCGTCCGCTCTGACGTCAACCGTCCTGCTCGTCCCCCCGAAGGCCCTGCCGCCCGACCTCCACCCCGCAGGAGCCCAACTCCTGCTCAGCGGCGCTCCCGAGCCCGAGGCAGTCCAGGCCACGCTGGACCGCCTCGCCGGGATCGCGCCCACGGCGCAGATCGACCCTGTCGGCATCGTCATCGAGTCCCTCCGCCAACTCTCCGTCGTCAAGGGGCTGCTGGGTACCGGAATGATCCTCGGCCTCGTCATCGGAGTCGCCGCGTTCCTGGTATCGGCGACGGACCGGGCCATGGACCGGCGGCGCAGGACGGCCACCCTGACTTTGCTGGGCATCCGGACCCGTACGCTGCGGGCCGCCCAGTGTGCGCAGGTGTTGTTGCCGCTGGCGGTGGGGATCGGCGGGGCGCTCGTCGCCGGGCGGCTGGCCGAGTCCAGTTATCTGGTGACGGGGGGCGGGGCCGTGTTCTGGGACGGTGAGGGGCTGCCGCTGCTTCTGCTCAGCGGGTTGGGGGTGCTGGCGGTTGCCGGGCTGGCCTCTCTGCCGATGGCCCGGCGGCATCTCGATCCCGAGTTGCTGCGGCGGGATTAGGGGGTGTCGACGGGCGTCGTACCCGAGGATCCCGGTGCGCCGGAGGGGGCGCTTCGGGCCGCTGCTTCCGCGTACCGCTTCCCCAGTCGCGCGAACGCCTCCGCCAGTTCCGGCGGGCCCATGATCTCGAAGTCGGCGTCGAAGCGGCCGATGAGGGCGGCCAGGCTCGGCCAGGACCAGGAGCCGAGGGTGAGGCGGCAGCGGTCGGGGGACACTTCCTCGGCCAGGCCGTCGTGGACGTAGCCGGCGACCTCGGTGGCGGGCAGGTGGAGGACGATCTCGCCCCGGCAGGGCCAGGCGGGAGTGCCGTCGGGGTGGTGTGCGCCCCGGAAGCGGGTGGCGACGTAGGCGGTGACGTCGCCACCGGGGAGTTCGCGCGGGGTGAAGCGGGGGCCCGTCGGGGTGCGCGGGGTGAGGCGGTCGACGCGGAAGGTGCGCCAGTCCCCGCGGTCGAGGTCCCAGGCGACGAGGTACCAGCGGCTGCCCCAGGTGACCAGGTGGTGGGGTTCCGCCCGGCGCGGTGGTGGCGTACTCGGGGCAGGGGCGTGGTCCGGGGCCCGGTAGTCGAAGCGGAGGGTTTCGCGGGCGCGGATGGCGGTGCTGAGGGCGAGGAGGACCTCGGTGTCGGCCTGCGGGGCGAGGTCGGTGCGGGGGCGGGTGACGGCGGTGATCTGGAGGGCGTCGATCCGGTGACGCAGCCGGGCGGGCATGACCTGGCGGACCGTGGCCAGGGCGCGGACCGCGTCCTCCTCGATGCCGGCGCCGGTCGTCGCGGCGGTCCGCAGAGCGACCGCGAGGGCGACCACCTGATCGTCGTCGAAGAGCAGCGGCGGCAGCTCCGTGCCCGCACCGAGCCGGTAACCCCCGTCCGGGCCTTTGAGGGCCGCGATGGGATAACCGAGTTCGCGCAGGCGGTCGATGTCGCGGCGGACGGTGCGCGGGCTGACGTCCAGCCGTTCCGCCAGCAGCGCGCCCGGCCAGTCCCGGCGGGCCTGGAGCAGGGAGAGCAGAGCCAGCAGCCGCGCCGAGGTTTTCTGCATGGCTCCATGGTGCACGGAGTAGCGGACACATCCTGGCCGCTTCTGCTGGGACGGTGGGGCTGTGCCCGCGAGGAGGGCACGACCGATACGCCGAGCACGGGAAACCGGAACGCCGGAACACCGGAATCCCCGCACCCCTCTCGAAGGAGGCGGCCCCAGTGGCTGCGACGACTACCACCACCCCCACCCCGCTCGACGCCGAACGTGCCGACCTGATCGGAGCGCTCGCCTCCGTGCGCGGGGCGCTGACCGCCTCCGTGGCCGGGCTCGGCGATGAAGAGGCCGGGCAGCGCCCCACCGTCAGCGCGCTCTGCCTGGGCGGGCTGGTCAAGCACGTGACCGCCGTGGAGGAGACCTGGGCGCGGTTCATGGTGGAGGGGACGTCCGCGCTCCGGTTCGACCTCCCCGACGGCGTCACCTGGGCCGACCTCGCCGCCGGCACCGCGCGCGAGCTGCCCCGGTGGATGACCGAGCGCGAGGACGAGTTCCGGATGTTGCCGGGCGAGACGCTGGCGGGGGTCGTCGAGCGGTACGAGGAGGTGGCCGGGCGTACCGACGCGGTCATCGCCTCCGTACCCGATCTGTCGACGGCGTACGCGATGCCGGACGTGCCGTGGCAGGAGCCGGGCGAGGTGCGCAGTGTGCGCCGGGTGATCGCGCACGTCATCGCCGAGACGGCGCAGCACGCGGGGCACGCCGACATCCTCCGCGAGACGCTCGACGGCCGGACCAGCAGCTGACGCCCGACACCGCCACGCGAGGCGATCCGCATACGACGAGTCGAGAAGAGGCCGCAGCATGACGAGGTACGGGATCGCCGTGCGGGGGTGGCCGCGATGACCGTCCTCTCCCACCGCGCGCTCAACCGGGCGACGCTGGCCCGCCAGTTGCTGCTGGACCGTTCCGGTCTGGGGCCGCTCGACGCCGTCGCCCACCTGGGCGGCCTTCAGGCGCAGGAGCCGCAGGAACCGTACCTGGGTCTCCACGCGCGGCTGCGCGCCTTCGACCCGGCGGAGCTGTCGGCGCTGCTCGTGGACCGGCAGGTGGTGCGGACCCATCTCATGCGGCGGACGGTCCACCTCGTCACCGCCGACGACGCGCTGGCCTGGCGCGGCCGGCACGAGGCGATGCTGCGCCAGCGGGTGCTGGGCGTCTACCGGGCCGAACTCGCCGGCGTCGGCCTGGAGGATCTGGCCGAGGCGGGTCGGCAGGTCATGGCCGACGGCCGGCCCCGCACGATGGCCGAGGTGGCGGCGGAACTCGCCGGTCGCTGGCCCGGGCCGGGGAAGCGGGCGCTGGGCGAGATGGTGGTGGCCGCGCTGATCCCGATGGTGCAACTGCCCCCGCGCGGCCTGTGGCGCCAGAAAGCTGGCGTACGCAACCTGCCACTCGCTGCGTGGCTCGGCCGCGACATCGTCCCGCCGCCGGCCGCGGGCGGCCCCGATCCGGCCGGGGAGGCCCTGGTACGCCGCTACCTTGCGGCGTACGGTCCGGCTGCCTCGGCCGACCTGCGGGCCTGGTGCGGCCTGGCCGGGCTGCCCGCCGCCGTCGCCGCCGTCCGCGACGACCTGGTCACCTTCCGGGACGAACGCGGCCGCCTCCTCCTCGACCTCCCCGACGCCCCACGCCCCGACCCCGACACTCCGGCCCCGGCCCGCTTCCTCCCCGCCTTCGACAACGCCGTCCTCGGCTACCACGACCGCACCCGCATCATCGACGACGCCCACCGGGGGCTCTCGGTGGCGGGGGAACGGGTGGTGCTGGTGGGCGGCCGGGTGGCCGCGACGTGGGGGGCCGGGGAGACGGGGGCCGTGACGGTGCGTCCGCTGAGGCGGATGGCGGGGGTGGAGCGGGACGAGGTGGTGGAGGAGGGGCGGGGGGTGGCGTTGTTCCTGTCCGAGGGGGAGAGCGCGAGTGTCGAGATCGTCGACTCCTGAACCTCAGGGCCCCCGCCCTACTGCCCCTTGGCCTTCTCCAGCCTCCGCCGCTCGAGGAAGTTCGGGTACCGGATGGTGATGCCCGCCATGCCGCCCTTGCCGGTGACGCGCAGCAAGGGGGTGCCGGGGCGGAGGGTCTCCGGGTGGAGGGTTTTGTTACGGAGGCCGCCTACGCCGGGGTCGACGTCGTCGGAGTCCACCCACCAGCCTTCCGGGACGACGATCGTCACGCCGGCCATCTCGCCGTACGCCTCGATCTCGACCTCGGGGAGGGCGCATTCGACGCGGGTGAAGTCGAGGCGGACGCCCGCCATGCCGCCATGGGCGGTGATCTTGGCGGGGACCTTCCAGCGGCCGGTGCGGGAGGCGCCCTGCATGCCGCTCTTGATGACCAGGGGCGGGACCGGGGCCAGGGCGGCGGAGCCGGGCAGGTCGGCGGTGAGGGGGGCCAGTTCGCCGTAGGTCTTGGCGGTGAGGGCGCGGCCGACGCGGTCCTCCAGTTCGTCGATGTCCAGGCGGCCGTCGGCGGCGGCGTCGCGCAGCCGCTCCACCACGGCGTCGCGCTCCTCGTGGGAGACGCGCAGCTGGTCGCGCGGGACTGGGGTGTTCGAGGCATCGGCCGTCATGGCCAGCATCTTACGGACTGGGGTTCGGCCGGGCGATGCCCAAGTGGTCGCCTCAGCCTTTCCGCAGGCCGCCCGGGGACGCGGCGAGGGCCCAGATGATGAAGACGTCGAGGGCGATCACGATGATCGACCACACCGGCTGGTACGGGAGGAAGAGGAACTGGGCGACGAGGCTCAGCGCGGCGAAGAGGAGGCCGGGCAGCCGCGCCCAGCGGGCCCGCCCGAGGATGCCCGCGCCGGTGGCGGCGACGGCCACGCCGAGGACGAGGTGGATGACGCCCCAGCCGGTGAGGCTGATCCGGTAGGTGTAGTCGGTGACGTCCTCGTAGAAGGGGTCCCCGACGATTCCCGCGATGCCCTGCAACGCGGTGAGGATGCCCTGGCAGACCATCAGGACGCCCGCGAAGATCAGGCCCTCGGTACGCCAGCTGCCGTGCGGGCCGGGTGCCGGCGCGGGGGCGGAGGGCCCGTCGAGGCGCTGCCAGGGCTCGTCCGCCTGTTCCAGGCCGGGCAGGCCGCTGCCGAACTGGGGCGGCGCCGGCGGTACGGGGCGCGGCTGCTCGGGATCCGGGTGGGCGCCGGGGTCGGGCGGGGAGGTCATGGGAGGCTCCTCGGGCAGGTTCCGGGCGGGGGCGTTCCCCGGTGACCGTCGAGCGGGCGTCGAGCGGTCCTGTCCTGTGAGCCTTCGCGCTGGGGGCGCCGGGCACGATTCGGCGAGGGCCGTTGGGATGACGCCCCCGGGCCGTGCCGTCCGGCCCGGGGGCGGCACGTGGCCCGCTCCCCTATTCCGCGGGGACGAGCCCCGCCTCGACCAGGCCGCGCAGGACCGCCTGGCCGAGCGTCTGGACGGCGGACTGGGGGCGGACCATGACGGTGATCTCCTTGATCAGGCCGGTCTCGTCGAAGTGGAGCAGGTCCATGCCGTGGATCTCCTTGCCGTCGACCTTGGCCCGGAAGAGCAGGACGTCCGCCGGGGAGGCCGGGGAGCCCTGGTCGCGACTGGTGGCCGCCTCGCCCGTGAAGGTGCCGATGTAGCGGAAGTCCTCGAAGGTGCGGACCAGGACGCCGAGGAGGCCGAGCACCATCTCCTCGCCGTCGAACGGCTTGAAGGAGACCGGGCTGTACAGGCGGACCTCCGGGAGGAACAGCCCGCTGAAGCCGCTCAGGTCGCCGGTGGTGGTCGCGGTCTCGACGGCGGCGCGGAAGCGGGCCGCGGTGGCGGAGGACGCGGGGTCGGACACAGTGGCTCCTGTCGACGGGCCTACGCGCGGTGGGCGTGGGCGGGGAGTGCGGCGGTCCGCGCCGGCCTGCGCGCGGGCCGCCCGCATTCTTCGGGACGGGCCGTTGCGGGGACAAGGCCCTGACCGGGGCGGATTCAGCCGGGGAGCCCGGCCAGCCAGGCCGTCAGCAGGTGGTTCACCTCGGCAGGGCGCTCCTGCTGGAGCCAGTGGCCGCTGTCGTCGAGCAGGTGGGAGGCGACCAGGCCAGGGAGGGTGCGGGGGTAGGCGGCGATGGCGTCGGAGAGCCAGGTGGTGGAGGCGTCGAGGGCGCCGCCGAGGAAGAGCGAGGGCTGCACGATCGGCGCCCCGTCGTACTCGGCGAGGTCTTCCCAGTCGCGGTCCATGTTCCGGTAGCGGTTGAGGGCACCGGTCAGTCCGGTGCGTTCGAACTCGCCCACGTAGAAGTCCAGGTCGGCCTCGGTGAGCCAGGCGGGGCGGGCGTCCGGGAAGCGCTCGCGCATGGTGCCGCCCCGGGAGATGAAGTGCGGGTCGCGGGCGTCGGGCCCGGGCATGGTGTCGGCGGAGAGCGCGGCGTAGATACCGCCGAGCCAGCCACGGACGTCCGGCTCGATCTCCGACTCCGCGCGGCCGGGCTGCTGGAAGTAGGAGACGTAGAACTCGTCGTCGCCGCCCATCCTGGCGAACATCTCGCTGGGGCGCGGCCCGCCGTGCGGCTCGTACGGGACGCTCAGCAGCGCGACCGCGCGGAAGACGTCCGGCCTGGTCAGCGCCGCGTCGGCGGCGATGCGTGAGCCCCAGTCGTGGCCGACGACGACGGCCACGCGTTCGCCGAGGGCGTGGACGACGGCAACGCAGTCGGCGACCAGCTCGGTCATGCGGTACGCGGCCGGGTCGGCGGGCCGGGACGAGCGGCCGTACCCGCGGACGTCGACGGCGACGGCGCGGTAGCCGGCGGCGGCCAGGGCGGGGAGCTGGTGGCGCCAGGAGTACCAGGACTCGGGGAAGCCGTGTACGAGGAGGACGAGGGGGCCGGTGCCCTGCTCGACGAGGTGGGTCCGGCCCGCCGGGGTGGCGACGGTGCGGTGGACGAAGGGGCCGGGCTGGGCGCCGGTGGGCTGGGCGTTGGTTTCCACGGGTCCTCCAGAGTGGGCGGCGCGGACGCGGTGCGGCAGGCGGGCCGGGACGGGGGCCGGCGCCGGTGCCTGTCTCAACGATCATCCGAGGGCGCCTCCCCCGGCACCAGCTTTGTTGCCACTCCGGCAAGCTGCGGGCACTTCCGAAACCGGTCGATGTTTCACGTGAAACCATCCAAGCGATGTTTCACGTGAAACACGCCAATCGGCCATCGTGCGGCATACGTGGTTTCACGTGAAACTTCGACCCGCCGGGGGCGACGGAAACCTCGTACGCCGGCCGAGTCAGGCCCGTCCCCGCCTTGTTGGCCAACCTCGGCCTCCGGTGTCCGTTCCGGCTCGTACGCTGAGCCGCATGAATGCGGGCGGGCCCATGGGGCGGGTGGTGGACGGCCGGTTCGAGCTGATCGCGCGGCTCGGCGGGGGCGGGATGGGGCTGGTCTGGCGGGCACGGGACCTCGCCCTCCACCGGGAAGTAGCGCTGAAGGAGGTGCGCCCGCCGGACCCGGCCCTGCTGGAGTCCGATCCGACCGCGGCGCGGATGCTGCGCGAGCGGGTGCTGCGCGAGGCGCGTTCGCTGGCCCGGATCGACCATCCCCACGTGGTGACCATCTACCACATCGTCGATTCCGCCGAATTCGCCCATCCCTGGCTGGTGATGGAGCTGGTCACCGGCGGCTCGCTCCAGGACCGGCTGGGCGAGGGCCGGATGGCGCCGGCGGAGGCGGCACGGCTCGGCCGCGGTGTCCTCGCGGCCCTGCGCGCGGCCCACGCGGCGGGCATCCACCATCGGGACGTGAAGCCGGCCAACGTCCTGCTCCGCCCCGACGGCCGCCCGGTCCTCACCGATTTCGGCATCGCCGCCCTGCGCGAGTCCACCAGCCTCACCGCCACCGGCGAACTCGTCGGCTCCCCCGACTACATCGCCCCCGAACGCCTCCGTGGCGACGAGGGAAACCCGGCCTCGGACCTCTGGTCGCTGGGCATGCTGCTCTACGTCGCCGTGGAGGGACACCACCCGTTCAGACGGGCCTCCACCCTCGCCACCCTGGCCGCCGTCCTCGACGGCCCGATCCCCGAACCCCGTTACGCGGGCGCCCTCTTCCCCGTACTGGAAGCTCTGCTCACCCGGGATGCCGCCGCGCGGCCGGACGCGGAGGCCCTGGACGCGCTGCTGGCGCGGGCGGAGGCCGAGGCGGAGCCCGGTTCCGGGCCGGGTTCGGGCGGGGTGGGTGACGGAGGCGCGGAGCACACCTGGCGGCTGGGGGCGGTGGCGCCGCAGCCCGCCGGCCCGGCGCTCGTCCGTACGCCGACCCAGCGGGTCGAGCCCGAGGACGCCCCGGCGCCGGGCAGCGGCGCCGCACCGGCGGGGCCGGACACAGCGGCTCCGGCGGCGGCTGTCGCGACCGCCGGCTCGGCCTCGAAGGGGCCCGCCACGCCGCTCGTCCCGGACGCGGAGGACGTCGACGCCCCCACGGCCCAGGAGCGCGCGCGGGCCCGGCGGCTGACCCGGCGGACGCGGATCGCGCTGAGCGTCTCCTCGGTCCTGAGCACGGCGATGGTGGTCGGCGGCTTCTACCTGTTCGGCCCGGGCAGCGACCGCGACCCGGGGCGCGACGACCGGGCGGCCGCCCCCAGCTCCACTCCCTCGGCACCGTCCGTGGCCCCCGTCGAGGACGCCACCCCGGGGCCGGAGGAGTCACCCGAGGAGTCGCCCGAGGAGGCAACCACCCTGCTCACACCGGAGTCGGTCCGGCGGATCGTCTCGGAGCTGGAGAAGGTGATGGGGACGACGAAGGTCACCGCGTTCGACGTCCACCAGAACCACGCCTCCGCCAAGGCGCCGCTCCAGCGGGACCCGAAGCTCTGGGACACCTACGAGTACCGCGACGGGAAGGCCGTACGCGCCAGCGCCGGGGGCGTGGTGCGGGCCGGCGACGCCGTGGTCGACCTCGACCGGTTCGACTGGGACGCCCTGCCCGGCCTGATGACCGAGGCCGAGAAGCGGCTGGGCGTCGAGAAGCCCGAGAACCGGTACCTCATCGTCGACCCGGCCTCCCCCTTCCACGACAAGCAGCCGGTGCTGCGGCTCTACCTCAGCGACGAGTACGGCGGCGGCTACCTCACCGCCGACGTCGACGGCAAGGTCATCGACGTCAGCCCGCGGAGCTGACGGTCACCGCCTTCCCCGGCATGTTCCGCGGCGCCAACACGGGCAAGGCGGTGGTGCGCGTCGCGAGCTGAGCCGGGTGTCCGTCCCCGGCCCCCTGCACCACCCCCCGCCCATCCGGTTACATGGAGCCATGAGTGACACGAATGCCATGCCCGACTGGGAGAAGCGGTTCCGGGCCCCGCGAGTCTCCCTGCCCGAGTGGGCCGAGGACGCCCCCGACCGTGCGCTGTTCGTCTCGAACGCGACCGGCACCTACGAGCTGTACGCCTGGGACCGGGCCACCGGCGCCCAGCGGCAGGTGACCGACCGGCCCAACGGCACCACCGACGGCGTGCTGACGCCCGACGGTGAGGCGGTGTGGTGGTTCAGCGACACCGACGGTGACGAGTTCGGCGTGTGGATGCGCCAGCCCTTCGGCGGCGGCGAGGACGTTCCGGCGGTGCCGGGGCTGGAGCCCTCGTACCCGGCGGGGCTCGCGATCGGGCGGGACGCGCGCTCCACGGCCGTCGTCGGGCGTTCCACCGACGAGGACGGGTCGACGATCCACCTGGTGCGGGACGGCGGCGCGCCCGCCGTGGTCTACCGGCACCGGGAGTCGGCCGGCGTCGGCGACCTGTCGCGGGACGGCACGCTGCTGGCGATCGAGCACACCGAGCACGGCGACGCCATGCACTCGGCGCTGCGGGTGCTGCGCCTGGGCGGCGGCCCCGGCGAGCCGCTGGCGCTGGAGACCGTCGCGGAGCTGGACGACACCCGGGGCGGCGAGGAGGAGCTGGGCCTCGCGGTGATGGGGTTCTCGCCGGTCGAGGGGGACACCCGGCTGCTCATCGGCCACCAGCGGCGCGGTCGCTGGGAGCCGATGGTGTGGGACGTGGCGGACGGTTCGCAGACCGAGCTGCCCATCGAGCTGCCCGGCGACGTGTCGGCCGAGTGGTACCCGGACGGCTCGGGGCTGCTGATCGCGCACAGCTTCGAGGCCCGTAGCGAGCTGTGGCGGTACGACCTGGCGGCGGGGACGCTGGCCCGCGTCGACACCCCGGCCGGTACGGTCTCCGGCGCCACCGCCCGCCCCGACGGCACCGTCGAGTACCTCTGGTCCTCGGCCGCCGTGCCGCCGCAGGTCCGCTCGACCACCGGCGAGGTCGTGCTGGACGCGCCCGGCATGAAGGCGCCGGGTTCGGTGCCGGTGGAGGACGTGTGGGTGGACGGCCCGGGCGGCCGGGTGCACGCCCTGGTGCAGCGGCCCGAGGGCGAGGGCCCGTTCCCGACGGTGTTCGAGATCCACGGCGGTCCGACCTGGCACGACAGCGACGCCTTCGCGGCCGGCCCGGCGGCCTGGGTCGACCACGGCTACGCGGTGGTCCGCGTCAACTACCGGGGCTCGACCGGCTACGGCCGCGAGTGGACCGACGCGCTGAAGCACCGGGTCGGCCTGATCGAACTGGAGGACATCGGCGCGGTCCGCGAGTGGGCCGTCTCCTCGGGCCTCGCCGACCCGCGCCGCATCGTGCTCTCCGGCGGTTCCTGGGGCGGCTACCTGACCCTGCTGGGTCTCGGCACCCAGCCGGACGCCTGGTCGCTGGGGCTGGCCGCGGTCCCGGTCGCGGACTACGTGACGGCGTACCACGACGAGATGGAGGGGCTGAAGGCGATGGACCGCACCCTCCTCGGGGGCACCCCGGAGGAGGTTCCCGAGCGGTTCGCGGCCTCGTCGCCGCTGACCTACGTGGAGGCCGTGACGGCCCCGGTCTACATCTCGGCCGGGGTCAACGACCCGCGCTGCCCCATCCGGCAGGTCGACAACTACGTGGACCGGCTGGTGGCACGCGAGCACCCGCACGAGGTGTACCGGTACGACGCGGGCCACGGCTCGCTCGTGGTCGAGGAGCGGATCAAGCAGGTGCGGCTGGAGCTGGACTTCGCCGCGCGGTACCTGCCGGCCTGATCCGGTGCGCCGCCGCGCCCCGTGCCCTGCCCCGGCGCGGGGCGCGGCGGCGCACCCCCGTACCGTGGGGGGTGTGTACCGGTTCCTGCTGACCCCGCGCTGGTGGGGCATCAACCTGTTCGTGGTCCTCGCCATCCCCTTCTGCGTCCTCATGGGGTCCTGGCAGCTCGGCCGGTTCGAGGACCGGGCACAGGCGCACAAGGAGGCCGAGGAGAAACCCGTCGTCAGCACGGAGCCCCCGGCCCCCGTGGGCGAGCTGCTCCCCGTCGACAAGGTGACCTCGGGCCGCGTCGCCGAGGCCACCGGCACGTACGAGGACCAGTTCCTCGTGCCGGCCCGCGTGGTCGGTGAGCGGGAGGGCCACTACGTGCTGACTCTGCTCCGCCAGTCCGACGGTTCGCCGGCGCTGCCGGTGGTCCGGGGCTGGCTGCCGGGCGCCGCCGACCCGGACGCGGCGCCGGCGCCGCCCAAGGGCGAGGTCTCGCTGAGCGGCGTCCTCCAGGCGCCCGAGCACACCCGCTCGCCCGGCGTGTACAAGGACGGCGGCCTCCCCGCCGACCAGGTGGGCATCATCAGCGCCGCCTCCCTGGTCAACCTCGTGCCGTACCCCGTCGAGAACGCCTGGGTGACCCTCACCGACGGGCAGCCGGGCAACGCGGGGCTCACCCCGGTGCCCCCGGCCGCCACCCCCGACAGCGGGCTGGACCTCAAGGCGTTCCAGAACCTCGGCTACACCGGTGAGTGGTTCGTCTTCGCCGGGTTCGTGGTCTTCATGTGGTTCCGGCTGCTGCGCCGGGACGCCGAGGTCGCCCGCGACGAGGCCCTCGGCATCGCTCCGGAGGGCCCGCCCCAGCCGGTCACCCCCGGACCGTCCGCCGGCAGCGGGGCTCCCGAGGACACCGCCGCCGAGGACCGCAAGCCCGCGCCGACGCCGTAGCAGCGCGTCCACCGCCCGTACGACGATGCCCGCCCCCTTCACCGAGGGGGCGGGCTTCGTCGTGAACGGCGGGTGCGCGGTGGCGGTCAGCCTCCGGCCGGGAGGGCGTCGGTGTGGTAGACCGTGCCGGCGCAGGCGTCGGGGACGGTGGTGGCCGTGGTGGGGGCGCCCGGGTCGGCGATGTGGCTGACGGTGACGCTGCCGTCGGCCTTGCCGCCGTCGGAGCGCATCAGCTGCGGCTGGACGTCGGGGGCGGTGGCGCCCTGGTCGGTGCCGCCGCTGGAGCCCTCGGCGGGCGGCGTCGGGTCGGTCGGGGTGGTGCCGCCGGTCCCGCCGTCGCCGCCGCTGCCGGTGTTCGGACAGCTCTCGGACGGAATCCAGGCGAACTTCACCTCGTACGCGGCGCCGGGCGCGAGGACCAGCTGCGAGGCGGCCGTGACCGGCGAGGGGAGGCCGGTGGCCGGGTCGCCCGGGGTGTGCGGCACCACGCTGACCTTGCTCGCGTCGGCCGCGCCCAGGGCGACCGCCGAGACGGTGCCGGAGCTGGCGACGGTGCAGCCGCGGTCGGAGACGTTGGTGACGCGGAAGGTGCCGTAGAGGGAACCGTCCGCGCCGCGTCCCTCGGTGGAGGTGGAGGCGGAGCCGAGCTGGGTGGCGTCGCAGAGCGGGGAGGAGGCGGCGCGGGCGTCCTCGGGGAGCGAGGAGCCGTCCGGGTTCTCGCCGGGCTGGGCGGACTGGCCGCCTTTGCCCTTGTCCCGTTCCTTCTCGGCGCCGGGGGCATCGGCGTCGCCCTTGCCCGCGCCCGCGCCCGGCTCCTTGCCGGAGCCCGCGCCCTCACCGCCGGTGCCCCCCTGCACGTCCTCCCCGTGCCCGGCGATGGAAGGGCGGTCGTCGGACGAGGGCGACGTGGTCACGTGGACCAGCGCCGGAACGGCCGTGCCCACGAAGAGCGCCGCCGCCGCCATCCCGACGACCGCCTGGCGCTTACGGGCCCGGCGGGCCGGCACCGCGCGCCGCAGGTGCTCAAGGGTGGCATCGGTGTCGGCGGGGCCGAGCCCGTCGGCGGCGCTGTGCAGGATGCGGCGGAGGTCGTCCTCCTCCAGCGGGGCCGGGCCGTCGAGTTCGGGGTCGAGCGGGCCGGCAGGACCGGTGGGTGCCTTGGACGGCGGGGTCTCGCCCCGCAGCAGGCGCCGCAGGTCGTCCTCGCCGAAGGAGGCGGTGGGCTCGGCGGCCGGCTGGGCCGGGATGACCGTGGTCTCGGCCTCCGGTTCCTGTGCGGCCTCGTCGCGGGCCTCGCCTGCGGGCTCCGCGCCCGGTTCCCGGGTGTCCTCGCCCGTATCCCCTTCGGGCCGCTCGGATCTCTTGCCGCCCTGCTCGTCCACCGCTGCGTTCCCAGTCTGCTTCGGCTGCTGTTCGTCCCGCTCGTGCCCGCCGTCGGGGGCCTCGGTCCGGCCGGGCCCCTGAGGGTTGCGGCCGTCACCGTCGCGCCGCTCGGGGCGGCCCGCGCTCACGACGTACTGCCCATCGCCACGCGGAGAGCCGCGATGCCGCGTGAACCGTACGCCTTGACCGAGCCGACGGATATGCCGAGGGTCTCGGCGGCCTGGGCCTCGGTCATGTCGGCGAAGTAGCGCAGCACCAGGACTTCGCGCTGACGGCGCTGGAGGCCGCGCATCGCCTTGATCAGGGCGTCGCGCTCCAGCTGGTCGTAGGCGCCTTCCTCGGCGCTGGCCATGTCGGGCATCGGCTTGGAGAGGAGCTTCAGGCCGAGGATGCGGCGGCGCAGCGCGGACCGGGAGAGGTTCACGACGGTCTGCCGCAGGTAGGCGAGGGTCTTCTCGGGGTCGCGGACGCGTTTGCGCGCCGAGTGGACCCGGATGAACGCCTCCTGGACGACGTCCTCGCAGGAGGCGGTGTCGTCGAGGAGGAGCGCCGCGAGCCCGAGGAGCGAGCGGTAGTGGGCGCGGTAGGTCTCGGTCAGATGGTCGACGGTGGTCCCCGCCGTGGTCGTCGGCGCGCTCATCGTGGCCTCGGCGCCGTCACGCGGGGCCGGGGCACGGGCGGGCTGCCGGGTCGCCGGCATGGGGGCGATCACCGGCATGCCGCCGGAGCCGACGGCCGCCCGGGGGCGCCGTGAGGGGCGCAGGGGGAGACCCCTCGCCTGTACCGCTGTGAAGTCCAGAACTTCTGCCACGTCTGTTGGACACGCTTCCCCCCGACAGGGTTGTACGCGGCAGGCATGGTTCCCGGCGTTGCGTCGAATGCCCTCATGCGTAACCGATCTTCCCTTTTCCCCAGTTTTCGCGTCATTCCGGTGGCGGCGGTCGACTCCGCCCAAGGAATGACCGTCGGCCGGAGTTCCCCCCACCGGCTTTCCGGACCGAGAACGGTTACTGAAGACGCCTCGCGCGGCGCACCCGGTTGCGGGGCACGGCGAAGCGTTTCCCCACGGACTGCCCGACCGCCCGGGCACGCCCGCGTCGGTGCAGCTCAGAGGGTCCACCACCTGATCGCGCACTCAATTTACACAGGCCCTACACAGACTTCGGCGCCCGAGCGGAGGAAATTTCCCCTCCCGGCCAAGTCATGTCCGCATACCGGACATTAGCGCGCCCATTCCTCCGGGAAAACCCCGTTCACCACCGGAAATCCCTTTTCCCGGCCTTGCCGCACCCCTGCGCGCTCTCTCCGCATTACGGACGCGCCCCTCCGGCCCGCCGGGGAGCCGGGCTACCAGCCCTCGCGCTCCTCGCGCCCCTCCAGCGCCACCATCTCGGCGAGCTGGGCGGTGTTGAGCGCGGCCCCCTTGCGGAGGTTGTCCCCGCAGACGAAGAGCTCCAGGGCGGTCGGGTCGTCCAGGGCCCGCCGGACCCGGCCGACCCAGGTCGGGTCGGTGCCGACCACGTCGGCGGGGGTGGGGAAGTCCCCCGCGGCCGGGTCGTCGAAGAGGACGACCCCGGGAGCGGTGGCGATGATCTCGCGGGCCCGCTCGACGGTCACCTCGTGCTCGAAGCGGGCGTGGACGGTCAGCGAGTGCGTGGTGACCACGGGGACGCGGACGCAGGTGACGGCGACGCGCAGGTCGGGGAGGCCGAGGATCTTGCGGGACTCGTCGCGGACCTTCATCTCCTCCGAGGACCAGCCGCCCTCGCGCAGCTCGCCGACCCACGGCACGACGTTGAGGGCGAGCGGTCCGGGGAAGGGCCCCATGTCGTCGCCGACGGCCCGGCGTACATCGCCAGGACCGGTGCCCGGTTCCGCGACGGCCGGGCGCGGCCCCGTACCGGTCACGGCGGTCAGCTGGCGGCGGAGCGTGTCGACGCCCTCGCGTCCGGCGCCGCTGGCGGCCTGGTAGGAGGAGACGATCAGCTCGCGCAGGCCGAACTCGGCGTGCAGGGCGCCCACCGCGACGATCATCGACAGGGTCGTGCAGTTGGGGCTGGCCACGAGGGATCGGGGCCGCGAGCGCACCGCGTGCGGGTTGACCTCGGGGACGACCAGCGGAACGTCCGGGTCCATCCGGAAGGCGGCGGAGTTGTCGACGACGACGGCGCCCTGGGCGGCCGCGATCGGCGCCCAGTGGGCCGCCACCTCGTCGGGGACGTCGAACATGGCGATGTCGACGCCCTCGAAGGCGTCCTCGCTGATGGCGAGGACCTCGACCTCCTCACCCCGCACGGCCAGCTTGCGGCCGGCCGAGCGGGGTGAGGCGATCAGACGGATCTCGCCCCAGATGTCGGCGTGCTGCGACAGGATCTGGAGCATGACCTGGCCGACGGCTCCGGTCGCTCCGACGACCGCGAGAGTCGGCCGGGACTTCATCGCCCGGTGCCCCCGTACACGACCGCCTCGTCCGAGTCGGAGTCGAGGCCGAAGGCGGTGTGGACGGCGCGGACGGCGTCGTTGACGACGTCGGCGCGGGTGACGACCGAGATGCGGATCTCGGAGGTCGAGATCAGCTCGATGTTCACCGCGGCGTTGGAGAGCGCCTCGAAGAAGGTCGCGGTGACGCCCGGGTTGGTCTTCATACCGGCGCCGACCAGCGAGATCTTGCCGATCTGGTCGTCGTAGCGCAGCGAGTCGAAGCCGATGGAGCCCTTGGCGCGCTCCAGGGCGTCGATGGCCTTGCGGCCCTCGGCCTTGGGCAGCGTGAAGGAGATGTCGGTCAGGCCCGTGGAGGCCGCCGACACGTTCTGCACGACCATGTCGATGTTGACCTCGGCGTCCGCGATCGTGCGGAAGATCGCCGCGGCCTCGCCCGGCTTGTCGGGCACGCCGACGACCGTGACCTTGGCCTCGGAGGTGTCGTGGGCGACACCCGAGATGATGGCCTGCTCCATCTTCTGGTCCCCTTGCGGTTCGTTGCTGACCCACGTGCCCCGGAGCCCCGAGAAGGAGGAGCGCACGTGGATCGGGATGTTGTAGCGGCGGGCGTACTCCACGCAGCGGTGGAGCAGCACCTTGGAGCCGGACGCGGCCAGCTCCAGCATGTCCTCGAAGGAGATCCAGTCGATCTTGCGGGCCTTCTTGACGACCCGGGGGTCGGCGGTGAAGACGCCGTCGACGTCGGTGTAGATCTCGCAGACGTCGGCGTCCAGCGCCGCCGCCAGCGCCACGGCGGTCGTGTCCGAGCCGCCGCGACCGAGGGTGGTGATGTCCTTCTTGTCCTGCGAGACGCCCTGGAAACCGGCGACGATGGCGATGTTGCCCTCGTCGACCGAGGTCCGGATGCGGCCCGGCGTGACATCGATGATGCGCGCTTTGTTGTGGACCGAGTCGGTGATGACACCGGCCTGGCTCCCCGTGAAGGACTGGGCCTCGTGGCCCAGGTTTTTGATCGCCATCGCCAGCAAGGCCATGGAGATCCGCTCCCCCGCCGTCAGCAGCATGTCGAACTCGCGGCCCGAGGGGATGGGGGACACCTCCCCGGCGAGATCGATCAGCTCGTCCGTCGTGTCACCCATCGCCGACACCACGACGACCACCTGGTGGCCGTTCTTCTTGGCATCGACGATCCTCTTGGCGACACGCTTGATGCCTTCGGCATCGGCTACGGAGGAGCCGCCGTACTTCTGCACGACAAGGCCCACGTGCGCTCCTCGGTCAATCAGTTTCGGTCCGCGCCTCGGAGCGATCGGCTCCGCCGCGGTCGGCTCATTTTACCGAGCCGGCCGGAAACACCCTGGTGGTATCACATCCCGAGATGTCCCGCTCGGACAGCGATCACCGCCCGGGCGCCCCACGGCCGCTCGACCCGTCCCCTTCCCAGGGCCTCACCGATCACTCCCGGTTGTGGGGGTGACCACAAAAGGTTTAGAGCCGGACGGGGCCGTCTCGTCCGCTTCCGCCCCGCCTCACCGGCGCCCCCGGTTGCGGGGGTGCTGCCGCGCCGCCCGCTCATTCCCGAACTTGTACGCGCCGGTCCACCGCGCCATGACCTCCTGCGGGTCGCCCGCCGCCACCTCCTCGGTGAACTTGGCGGCCCGCTCCCCACGCAGAGTGGCGGCCTTGCGGCCCCGGTGCGTGACGACGACGGTGCCGTCGGCTCGGGCGGTCCAGGTGAATCCGGCGGGTGCGGGCACGGGGCTCCTCGGGCGTCCGTCACGGGCGCCGGGTGCGCGCCCCCGGCTCGTCGGAGCCTACGACAGCGGCCAACCGGCCTACGTGGCCTCCGGACTGACCCCACGTCGCCCACGCCGGGGCGTTGTCAGTCCCCCTCGCCATCCTTGTCGGTATGAGCCACACCATCGCGTACTCCACCGCCGGCACGGCCGAACGGAAAGGGAGGCGGACGTGGCCGAAGGGCTGACCGGGCCGTTCCTGATGGTGGTCGAGGACGTGCTCCGCGCGGGCTCGCACGGGGGCCGGGGCGTACGCGTGACGGGCCAGGTCGAGCGGGGCAGGGTTCGCGCGGGCGACGAGGTGGAGGCCGTCGGGTTCGGTGCCGGAGCAGCCACCGTCCCCGTCCTCGCGGTGGAGGCAGGCGGGCTTCGAGCGGCCGGGGCGGGGGCGGGCACGAACGCCGGAGTCGTGCTGGCGGAAGCGGTGGCGGGCGCGCTGGAGCGGGGGCAGGTGCTCGCGGAGCCCGGGACCGTCGGCGCCCACCGTCACTTCTTCGCCGACCTGGCCGTGCTCGCCGCGGATCAGGGCGGGGTCGGGCTGCGGGACGGTGAGCGTCTGGCCGTGTATCTGCGGGCGGCCACCGTCACGGGAACCCTGGCCCTGCTCAAGGGGACGGAGGTGCTGCGTCCGCTGCACCAGGGGTCCGTGGCGGTGGCGCTCGAACACCCCGTACCGGTGGAACGCGGCCAGCGCTTCGCCGTCCGGCACGCCGGGCGGGCTGTCGGCTCGGGGACCGTGACGGGGCTGTCCCGTTGAGGGGCAGGCCGCGTCTGCGGTGTCGGGTCAGCGGACCGGGCGCATGCCCAGAGGGGCGCCGATCTCCTCGGCCATGACCCGGCCGGCCTCCTCGTCGAGGGACTCGTCGGTGAGGTCCTGGTCGGTGTCGAGGCCGTCGAGGGCCGGGAGGGGCTGGTTGAGGCGGACGTGGACCACCAGGGACTGGAGGGCGCGCAGGGCGGCCGAGGCGGTGGTGCCCCAGTTGGAGAAGTAGGAGAACTGCCACCACCACAGGGCCTCGGCGGTGCGGCCCGCGCGGTAGTGGGCCATGCCGTGGCGCAGGTCGGCGACGATGTCGGCGAGGCCGTCGGAGATGCGGGCCGGGACCGGGGCGGTGCGGGGCTCGTAGGGGTCGAAGACCTCGGAGTAGACGTCGACGGGGGCCAGCAGGGTGGCGTACCGCTCGCGCAGCTCGTCGACGTCGGGCTCGGGGCCCAGGTCCGGCTCGTACCGCTCCTCGGGGAGGAAGTCGGCGTGGGCGCCGAGGCGGCCGCCGGCCAGCAGCAGTTGGGAGAGTTGCAGCAGGAGGAAGGGGACGGCGCTGTCCGGCTCGTCACCCTTGGCGACCTCGGTGACGGCGACCAGGAACGATTCGACCTGGTCGGCGATCTGGACGGCGAAGTCGTCGGGGTCCTGCGTGGTGGAGTGGAGCGTGGCGTCAGACATCGAGGAGTCGTCTCCCTTCGAAGGCGCGGCCCAGAGTGACCTCGTCCGCGTATTCCAGGTCTCCGCCCACCGGCAGCCCGCTGGCGAGGCGGGTGACCTTCAGGCCCATGGGCTTGATCATCCGGGCGAGGTACGTCGCCGTGGCCTCGCCCTCCAGGTTGGGATCGGTGGCGAGGATCAGCTCGGTGACGGTGCCGTCGGCGAGCCGGGCGAGGAGTTCGCGGATGCGCAGGTCGTCCGGGCCGACGCCCTCGATGGGGCTGATCGCCCCGCCGAGCACGTGGTAGCGGCCCCGGAACTCCCGGGTCCGCTCGATCGCCACGACATCCTTCGGCTCCTCGACCACGCAGATCACCGCGGCGTCGCGGCGCTGGTCGCGGCAGATGCCGCACTGCTCCTGCTGCGCGACGTTCCCGCAGACCGAGCAGAAGCGGACCTTGTCCTTCACTTCCAGCAGGGAGTGCGCGAGGCGCCGCACGTCGGCCGGCTCCGCCTGGAGGATGTGGAAAGCGATCCGCTGCGCGCTCTTGGGACCGACGCCGGGCAGCCTGCCCAGCTCGTCGATCAGCTCCTGGACCACGCCTTCGTACACGGAACGCCTTCCTTCGTGCTCCGCGGCGCCGGACCCCTTGCCGGGGCCGGGCCGTCGCTTCGTACCGTAGTCGCCGGGGCGCCCGCCCATAAGGCGTGCGGCGGATTACGGCGGCGGATTCACCACGGGTGAACGCGCCGGGGTCGAACTCGGATCAAGTGGGACGGAACGGGACGCGGCGGACTGACTCCGCGCCCAGTTCCGCGCCGGGGGTCAGAACGGCAGGCCGGGGATGCCGCCGCCGCCGAGGCCCTGGGCCAGCGGGCCGAGCTTCTCCTGCTGGAGCTGCTGGGCGTTCTCGTTGGCCGCCTGGACCGCCGCGACCACCAGGTCGGCGAGGGTCTCGGTGTCCTCCGGGTCGACGGCCTTCGGGTCGATGACCAGGCCGCGGAGTTCACCGGAGCCGTTCACCGTCGCCTTGACGAGGCCGCCGCCCGCCGAGCCGTCCACCTCGGTGCGGGCCAGTTCCTCCTGGGCCGCCGCGAGGTCCTGCTGCATCTTCTGGGCCTGCTGGAGCAGCTGCTGCATGTTGGGCTGGCCACCACCGGGGATCACGATCAGCTCCTGTGTTCTGGGCTCTGGGGTCAGAGAGGGGGTCGGGTCGTGACGGGAGCCGGCGCCCGGGCCGGGCCCGGGAGTTTCCCGCCTGTCTTGAGCGTACGTGCTCGGCCCGAGCCTCGCTGAGGCACTCTTTCGGGTGACCGCCTTCCCCCGCGCCCTACCTGATCAGGGCCCCTTCCGGGGGCTCCGGCGGCAACGGCACGACCCCGCTGCGCGGTAGTAAGGAACCTTCCGCCCCGCCCGGAACCGCCCACCCGGCACGGGCGTTACGGAAAGCACGCGTACGCGCACGCGTCGTGCCCGCGGCTCAGTACCATCCCGTACGGCCGTCCGCCAGGCCCCGCCGCCGCGCGCACGGTCCGCCGACGACGGCCCCGCACAGCGACGCCGAGAGGGAGTGCCTGGTGAGCCAGCCCGAAGAGCAGCCCGAGGGCCGGGCCGACGACGCCCGCCCCCGGGAACGGCATCGCCCGCGCCACCCCGCCGACCTCGCCGGCCGCCCCTTCCCGCTGGGCGACTGGGGCCAGCCGGCCGACCGCCTCACCGAGCTGTACGAGTGGGTCGAGGAGTCGGCCCTCTCCACCGCCGACTGGTACCTCGCCGACCGGGCCCGCAAGCGCCGGGGCGCCCGTCTGCTGCGCGCCGGGACGGCGCTGGGCGCGGCGACCGGCGCCGCCCTGCCGCTGCTCGACCTGACCGGCGCGGTCCCCGGCGCCTCCCCGTGGGCCTGCCTGGCGGTGCTGATGGCGGCCGCCTGTGTCGCCCTCGACCGGTATCTCGGGCTGACCTCGGGGTGGATGCGGGACATGGCGACCGCGCAGGCGGTGCAGCAGCGGCTCCAGGTGCTCCAGTTCGACTGGGCCTCGGAGTGCGTGCGCGAGGTGCTGGGCCCCACCGACGGGACCGCGGCCGAGGCCGCCGACCGCTGTCTGGGCGTGCTGCGTCGCTTCACGGACGACCTGAACGACCTGGTCAGGACGGAGACGGCGGACTGGATGGTGGAGTTCCGCACCGGCCCGGCCCCGCTCGCCGCCCGCGCCTCGGGCGGCCTCCCGGCCCGCGCGGACCTGCCCTCCCAGGGCGCCCGCCCCGCCCTGCTCCCCGGCACCCGCCCGAACATGCCCCGCCAGCGGCCCCCGGACGCGCGCTGACCCGCGCGGCCGGGGCCGGCCGGTTCAGCTGAAGACGATCATCGAGCCCTGGCCCAGGCTCCTGGTGACCGCCGCGTGCAGGCCGAGCCAGACGTGGCGTTCCCGGGCGAAGGGGCTGTCGTCGAGGGGGGCGGGGGCGGCGGGCTCCTCCAGTTCGGTGGGGCCCTGCGGGGGTGCGGGGGCGGTCGGCGGGTTGGCCGGGTCGATGCCGATGGACGGGGCGACGTACTCCAGGTCGCGCAGCAGGCCGTGGGAGGAGCCGAGCGGGCCGCCTCCGGCGAGGAGTTCGTCGTTGGCCAGCGGTTCCGGGAAGTCGACGGGGACGTAGGCGCCGGCGTGGTCGTAGTGCCAGACCAGGTGGGAGCGCTGGGCGGTGGCCTCGAACATCTCCAGCAACTGTTCGTAGTCGCCGCCCAGTTCGTCGACCGGGGTCACTTCGAGGCCGCAGACCTGGAGCAGGTAGGCGCGGCGCAGGAAGTGCAGGGCCTCGTAGTCGAAGCCGGCGACGGGGGCGACGTCGCCGGAGAGGCCGGGCATGTAGGAGTAGACCGGCACGGCGGGCAGTCCGGCGGCGCCCAGTGCGGAGTCGTAGAGCGCGAGTTCCTCGGCGAACGGGTTGTCGGGGGCGTGGCACAGCACATCGACAAGGGGAACCAGCCACAGGTCACAGGCCAACAGAACTCTCCTCGGTCGCCGTTGGGATCACCACGGGAAGCGTAGTGGGGGTTCAGGCGGGATCGTGGGTGCTGGTACAGGTCGTGCGGGAAGGGTACGGCGGAACCGGGCCGTCTGGCTCCGGGTGGTGCGGGCCGGATCAGCCGGCGTCGGGTCCGGCCAGTTCCTCGATGAGGGCGAGCGAGTCGGCGTTGTAGGCGGCGATGATCGCCTGGGCCTCGGGGTAGCGCCGGTGGGCGAGGGCGTCGATGAGGGCTCCGTGGCCGGTCCAGAGGCGGCCGCGCAGGTCGTCCTGGCGGCGCAGGTAGGGGACGGAGCAGACCCACGACTGGAGCCGGAGGCGGTAGGCGAAGTCGGAGAGGTAGGGGTTGCCGAAGAGGGCGCAGAGTTCCTGCCAGAACCGCAGGTCGTAGCCGATGAGGACGTTGAGGTCGCCGGCCGAGGCGGCGCGGGCGGCTTCCTCGCCGCGGCGCCGTACGGCGAGGTAGCGGCCGGCGTCGCCGGGGGTGCGGTGGCCGAGCCCGCTGAACATCGCGTCCGCGATCAGTCCCCGCGCCTCGACCATCGCCCGGTAGTCGGCGACCGAGAACTCGTGGACGCGGAAGCCCCGGTGCTGGACGGAGTCGAGCAGCCCCTGCGCCGAGAGGTCGACCATCGCCTCCCGGACCGGGGTGGCGGAGACGCCGTACTGCTCGGCGATCTCCTTGACGGTGAACTCCTGGCCGGGGCGGAGCCGTCCGGCGAGGACCTCGTCACGGAGCGCACCGGCGATCTGCTGGCGCAGCGTGGAGCGGGTGACGGCGTGGGCGCTGTTCTCGCGCGTCGCGCACATCTGCCTGTCCTTCCCGTTCGCCCTCGCGTATGAGCACGTCAGCCTACGCGCTACGGGAGCGGGGAGCGCCGCGCGTGCACCGGGAAAGAGACCGGGAGGGGGCGGTTCCGGCGGGCGCGGGCGGGGCGATGTTTCACGTGAAACCACGGAGGGTGACCGATGTTTCACGTGAAACATCGGTCACCCTCCGTGCGGCGGCCCGGCCCGGCCGGGCCGTGGCCCTCAGACCGTGTGCTCGTCGGCGACGGTCAGCGCCTCGTCGAGGGCGGCGAAGCCCTCCTTCAGCTCCTCCTCGGTGACGGTGCACGGCGGCACCACGTGGGTCCGGTTCATGTTGATGAAGGGCCACAGCCCGCGCTTCTTGGCGGCGGCGCCGAAGGCGGCCATCGGCGCGTTGGCCTCACCGGTGGCGTTGTACGGCACCAGCGGCTCGTGCGTCTCGCGGTCCTTGACCAGGTCGAGCGCCCAGAACATGCCGACGCCCCGGACCTCGCCGACGCTCGGGTGGCGTTCGGCGAGGCGGCGCAGCTCCGGCTCGACCACCTCGGCGCCGAGCCGGGCGGCGTTCTCGACCACGCCCTCCTCCTCCATCACCTGGAGCGTGGCGACGGCGGCGGCGCAGGCCAGCGGGTGACCGGAGTAGGTGAGGCCGCCCGGGTAGGGCCGCTTGGCGAAGGTCTCGGCGATCTTGCCGCTGATGGCGACGCCGCCGAGCGGCACGTACCCGGAGTTGACGCCCTTGGCGAAGGTCATCAGGTCGGGCACCACGTCGTAGAGGTCGGCGGCGAACCAGGTGCCGGCGCGGCCGAACCCGGCCATGACCTCGTCGAGGATGAAGACGATCCCGTACCGGTCGCAGATCTCGCGGACGCCCTGGAGGTAGCCGGGCGGCGGGGCCATGATGCCCGCGGTGCCGGGGATGGTCTCCAGGATGATCGCGGCGATGGCCTGCGGGCCCTCGTAGGCGATGGTGGATTCCAGGTGGGCGAGGGCGCGCTCGCACTCCTGCGCCTCGTTCTCCGCGTAGAAGGGCGTGCGGTACAGGAACGGCGCCCAGAAGCGGACGACGCCGGCGCTGCCGTTGTCAGAGGCCCAGCGGCGCGGGTCGCCGGTGAGGTTGATCGCGGCGGCGGTGGAGCCGTGGTACGAGCGGTAGGCGCTCAGCACCTTGGGGCGGCCGGTGTGGACGCGCGCCATCCGCACGGCGTTCTCGACGGCCTCGGCGCCGCCGTTGGTGAAGAAGATCTTGTCGAGGTCGCCCGGGGTCCGCTCGGCGATCAGCCGGGCCGCCTCGGAGCGGGCCTCGACGGCGAAGGCCGGGGCGAAGGTAGCGAGTTTGCCCGCCTGCTCCTGGATCGCCGCGACCACCTTCGGGTGCTGGTAGCCGATGTTGGTGAAGACCAGGCCGCTGGAGAAGTCGAGGAAGCGGTTGCCTTCGTAGTCCCAGAAGTACGACCCCTGAGCGCCGGCCACGGCGAGCGGGTCGATCAGGTCCTGCGCGGACCACGAGTGGAACACATGCGCCCGGTCGGCGGCCTTGACGGCGGCGCCGGTCTGCGGGTCGGGCTCGGGGAGCCCCGGAAGGGGGGAGCCGTGCTGGCTGGACTGAGGGGTCATGCCCACAGGCTAAGAGCGTGGAAGGCGGCCGGGGCAATGGGCGGTGTGTCTGGTGGCGGGAGGCGGGGGCGACAGGTTGTCGGGTGGCGGCCCCCACGGGGCGGCCGGGGCGGGGAGGGCGCCCGGGCCGCCCCCGGCATCAGCCTCGTCCTTTGGCCACCTTGAGCGCGGCCGTGGTCCGCGCCTCGTCGAAGGCGTCCACCGGGTCCTGGTCCCCCTTGCGCCAGGGCGAGGCCCCGCACCAGGGCCCGATCGCGCGGAACACCGGCAGCGCGGCCTCGTACATCTCGCACCGCATCAGGTGGTACGCGAGGAGGTGGCGCAGGCCGGGCAGGCGCGGGTCGGTCTCGGGGACGGTGGCGAGGGCCCGCGCCACCGTCAACAACAGCCCCTTGTCCGCCGGCTCGGTCCCCATGCGGCGCCGGCCGGACCGTTGCCCGTCCTCGTCCAGCGCGTACAGGTAGACGCCGGGGAGGACGGAGCCGGGCGGGGCGGCGGCCAGGGCCCGCTTGGCGAAGTCGTACATCAGCTCGTCGGAGCCGTGCCACTTGGCGCACCAGTACTGGAGGGCCTGGAGGTGGCCCGCCCAGTGGTAGGGGGCGCGGGTCTGGAGTCCCGCGAAGAGGCGGGAGAACTGGCCGTGGTCGTAGTTGAGGGCGCGGGCGGCCGTCAGCATCACGACCCAGGGGCCGGGGTCGGCGGGGGCGAGTTCGGACGCCTCGTGGGCGGCCTTCATGGCGTCGGGGAGCATCCGCTGGAAGGTGTCCATGTTGGCCTGGGAGACCTTGTGGGCGTAGGCGCTGCCCCGGATCGCCCAGGCCCGGTGGACCATCAGCCCGGCGCGGACGGTGGCCGCGTCGCCGCTCTCCGGGTGGGCCTTGCGCCACCGCTTGAGCCAGTCGTCGTCCTCCTGGGCGAGTTCCTGGAGGAGTTCGACGCGCGACCAGCGTTCGTCCCAGTCCTGCCCGGCCGCCTCGACGTAGGCGGCGGCCTGCTTCCACTCCCCCCGGCGGGCGCCGAGGACGGCCTCGACGAAGGCGTCGTGGTCGGGGTCGGTCCGCGGGGGCCCGGCCCGGTCCGGGTCGAGCTGGGCACGGGGCACCAGGCCGTGCAGGGCGGGGTCGAACGCCGCCCGCTCCCGGGAACGACGCACCCGGGAGGCTATGGAGGCCACACCGATACCGGCGGCCGCGAGGACGAAGATGCTGATCACCGCGTGATCATGCCGCCACACGACCCCCTGGGCAAGGGAATTGGCCCCGGCCTCTCCCATCGGCCGGGGTGCACCTTTCGTTCCGGTCCGGATACGAAGGGTGGCGGTCCGGGGCACGGGCGCACGCCCGCCGACTATCCTCCGGACCAGTGGCAGACGCGTGTTACGGGGGAGGCGGCGCCGCGATGGAACAGCTCGGTCCGGGGGACCCGCAGCAGATAGGGGCGTACCGCCTCCAGGCCCGCCTCGGCGCGGGCGGCATGGGACAGGTCTATCTGGCGCGCTCCGAACGGGGGCGCACCGTCGCGGTGAAACTGGTCCGGCGTGAGCTGGCCGAACGGGCCGAGTTCCGCGACCGGTTCCGCAAGGAGGTCGCGGCGGCGCGGCGGGTCGGCGGCGCCTGGACGGCCCCCGTGCTCGACGCCGACACCGAGGCCGAGGTGCCGTGGCTGGCCACCGGGTACGTCGCGGGCCCCTCGCTCCAGTCGGTGGTCGCCTCGCACCACGGACCGCTGCCCGAGCGCTCCGTCCGCATCCTGGGCGCCGGCCTCGCCCACGCGCTGAAGGACATCCACGCGGCGGGCCTCATCCACCGCGACCTCAAGCCCTCCAACGTCCTGCTCACCATCGACGGCCCGCGCGTCATCGACTTCGGCATCGCCCGCGCCCTGGAGACCACCGCCGAGGCCGCCCTGACCCGGACCGGCGCCGTGGTCGGCTCGCCGGGGTTCATGGCCCCCGAGCAGGTGCGCGGCGACCGGGTCACGCCGGCCGCCGACGTCTTCTGCCTCGGCTCGGTCCTCGCCTACGCGGCCACCGGCGCCCTCCCCTTCGGCACCGCCAACAGCGGCGTCCACGCCCTGATGTACCGCATCGCCCAGGAGCCCCCCAACCTCGCGGACGTCCCCGAGAACCTCCAGGACCTCATCGGCGCCTGCCTCGCCAAGAACCCCGAGGACCGCCCCACCCCGGACCGCCTGCTCGCCCTGACCGGCGCCGACGACACCGTCAGCGACGGCAAGGCCCTCGACCCCTGGCTCCCCGGCGGCCTCGTCGCCCAGCTCGGCCGCCACGCGGTCCGCCTCCTCGACCGGGAGGACCCGGAGAACGGCCCCGCCGCCGAAGCAGCCGCCCCCGCCGGACCCAGCGCCTCCGCACCGGCCGAGGCCGGTACGCCCGCCGGCACGCCGAGCCCTCCCGCCACCCCGGCGACCCCGCCCGCTCCGGCTCCGGCTCCGGCCCCGGAGTCCGCCCCCACCCCGCCGGACCCGGGCGCCCCCGGCACACCCCCGCCCGGCGGTGTCAGCCACCTCCCCACGGTCGTCGTCGGCACCACCCCGCCACCCCCGCCCCAGCCCACGGCCCATCCCCACGCGAACCCGGCGCCCCCGCCCCCGCCGGCCCAGCCCCAGGCCACTCCTGCTCCCCCGGCCCACGCCTACGGCCAGCCCCACCCCGCCTACGGCTACCCCCAGCCCCACCAGCACCCGGGGCTGGCGCCCACCCCGCCGTACGGCCCGGCCCCGCTCCCGGCGCCCGCGCGGGACCGGACCCCGACGGTCCTCCTGCTGGTCGTCGCAGTGATCGTCGCCCTCGGCGCGGGCGCCGGGGTGTACGCCTACCTCAACGGGGACGACGGCGCCGACCTCGCCAACGACCCGAAGCAGCCCTCCCCCACCGCCACCGCCGACCCGGGCGGCTCCGGCACCCCGAACGGCGACCCGACCCCGGCCGAGGGCACGCCGTCCGGCGACGAGGACGACGACGAAGGGGACGCCGAAGGCGACGGGGACACCGTCCCCGCCGCCTTCCTGGGCACCTGGACCACCACCATCGGCACCGCCGACGAGCGCCGCCTCGTCCTCCAGCAGGGCGAGGTGGGCGACACCGTCCTCTCGCTCACCGCGACCGGGCCGCTCAAGGGCAGCGCCAGTTCGTACCGCTGCGTCTTCCAGGCCCAGCTGAGCGAGGTGCCGAACTCCCGTGGCCCGGTGCGGGTCGGCCCGTCCCGGGTGGTGGTCGGCGAGCCGATGACCTCGTGCAGCTCGGGCGAGGCCACCACCCTCACCCTGCACGGCGACGGCCGCCTGACCCGCGTCAACGACGTGACCGGGGAATCCCTGACCTACACGAAGGCGGGCTGAGCCCGGCCCTGATCAGGCGGAGGGCTCTCCCGTCCGGCCGCCCTTGCGGAAGCTCCACCCGGTGTTGAGGCAGGCTTCGGCGAGCGGTTCGAAGTAACCGTCGGGGTGTCCGAGTTCGGCGGCCAGTTCGTCCCAGCGGTGCTCCACCACGTACTCCTTGCAGCGGTCGCAGGCGAACCACTGCTGGGACTCGTGGCGGAGCTTCTGCTTGGTGCCCTCTTCGTCGGTGACCCGCCAGAAGTGGACGGACTTGACCGGGAACATCAGGGCCAGCGGGCGGGACGGCTCCCAGCAGAGGGTGCAGACGCGGGGCGTCCACGTCCGCTCGGGGGACAGGTCGTCGAAGTAACCCATGGGCGCAGGGTACTCGCGCTCGTCCGGCAGTCGTCCCGCCATCACTCACTCCCGTCGGATTGCCAGCCAGGCGGCTATCGCCTCTGTCATGGGCATACCCGTCTCGATCTCGGCGAAGAGGAACTGACCGCCCGCGTTCGCCTCCAGGAACCACGGGTCACCCCGCTCGTCGATGGCGAAGTCAAAGGCCGCATAGGCAAGTTGGGCTTCCTGGAGGTAGCGGCGCACGGCGGCGCGCAGGGCGCCGTCCACCTCTCCGGCCACCCAGGTGCTGGCGTCGGCGGGGAGGAAACGCCAGTCGAGGGTGGGCGTGCGCGGGGTGACGTACGCCGGGAAGTACCGGTCGCCGACGACGGTGAGCCGCAGGTCGGTGCGTTTGGGAACGCGCTGCTGGAGGCAGGTGGCGCAGGCCGCGACGCCGGTGAAGTCGGCATCGGGCGGGACGGCGGCGGTGGGCAGGGTGAGCGGCGGATTCTGCGGGTGACGGCCGGACACCGACTTGACGACGAGCCCGCTCCCGGCGTCCGCGTACCCCTTCTGGAAGCGCGCCGCCTCGTCGGGGTCGGTGGTGACGAGGGTGTCCGGGACGCGCAGCCCGGCGCGGGCGGCGGTGGCCAGCTGCCAGAGTTTGTGACGCGAGCGCTCCAGCGCGTCCGGATCGTTCATCCAGCGTGCGCCGGTGGCGCGCAGGGCACCCCAGAGGGCGCGTTCACACTCCAGGGTGATCCACGCGCGCTGCTCGGCAGAGACGTGCGCCCCCGGTGTGCCCGGGCGTCGCACCCACACCGAGCGGATCTCCTCCAGGGCGACGCGCCCGCCCGGGGTGGCGAGATGGCCGGTGACCTGGCCGTCCGGGGTGACGCGGACGGCCAGGTCGGCGCGGCCGGGGAAGTCCGCCGGGTCGAACCGGAGGACCGGGACGCCGCGTCTGCGCAGCTGGAGCACGACCGCGTCGGCGGTGACGTCCTCCTCGCAGGTCAGGACGAGGACGGTCATCGCTCAGTCGTCCCAGTGGGTCTTGCTCCCGGCCGTGGAGGCGGTGGAGCCGAGCCGGGCGAGGAGCGCGGTGTCCTCGGCCGCGTACCCGCCACCGGCCAGGACGTTGACCTGTTCGGCCTGGTCGAAGGCGTAGGGCGCCGTCGGCTCGCCGGCCTGCGGACGGGCGTACTGGAGGGCGAAAGGCGTCATCGTCATCGTGCACTCTCCTCGGCGTCTGGCCTCTGTCGGGTCGCGAACGGGGGTGTGCGGGTGGCGCCGCGGACGCCCTCTGAGGCGCCCGCCCGACCGGACGTCCGGTCAAGAGAACTTGTGCCCAGAGCGTGGCGAAAGTAGGGACAATCCGGTAATCAATCGCGTTCCTGATTACCCAGACCGGGGGGCAGATGCCAGCGCCGAAGTCCGTGGACCCCACCGCCTCGCTCGCGGCGCTGCTCGGCGCGCGCATCCGCAGACTGCGGAAAGCGAAGGGCTGGAGCCAGACGGAGCTGGCCGCGAAGGGCGCGACCTCGCAGGGGCGCCTCGCGCAGATGGAACTCGGCCGCGAGACCCCCAGCCAGACGGTCTGCCACCTCCTCGACCAGGCACTCGACGCCGACGGCGAACTCCTCGCGCTCTGGGCCCACATCGAGCGCACCCCGTACCCGGACTGGTCGCGCGCCTTCATGCGGTTCGAGCAGCGCGCCACCCGGATGCGCAAGTACATGGCCGCCACCGTGCCGGGCCTGCTCCAGACCGAGAGCTACGTCCGCGCCCTGCTGACCGCGGCCCGCCCCAGCGTCGGCGGCGCCCTGGAGAGCCTGGTACGCGCCAGGCTGGAGCGGCGGCGGCTGCTCACCGGGGAGTCCCCGCCGTACTTCTGGGCGATCCTCGACGAGTCCGTGCTGCGCAGGCCGATCGGGTCGCCGGAAGTGATGCGGGAGCAGCTGACGTACCTGCTGCACATGGAGGAGACGGAGCGGGTCTCGCTCCAGGTGCTGCCCTTCTCCGCCGGCGTGCACCCGGCGCTCGGCGGCTCGGTCACCGTCCTCAGCTTCGACCGCCGCCCGGACGTCGCCTACCTGGAAAGTTCCCACTCCGGAGAGCTGATCGACGACCCCGAGGCGGCCGCGGGCTACGGGCTAGCATTCGATCAGCTTCACGCCCAGGCGCTCTCACCCCATGCGTCCGCAGCCATGATCCGCAACGTGTTGGAGGGCTCCTACGGTGTCACTCGCGTCTCCCGACGGCGTCGCCGGTCCGTGGCGCAAGAGCAGCTACAGCAACACGCAGGGTGGGGACTGCGTCGAGGTCCGCGACGACCTGCCCGGCCTGGTTCCGATACGTGACAGCAAGGACCCGGGCCGGGGGACGGTACGGGTCTCGGACCGGGCGTGGCGGGTGTTCCTGCGGGTGACGCGGGGTTAGGTCCCGTCGGCCGACGCCCGGTCGGCGCGCCCGCCGGGTACGCCCGCCGGGTACTCCCGGGCGGGCAGGGGCGGAGGCCGCGTGCGAGGGTGGGGCGCGCAGGCGAAACGGTTCGCCTGCCGGAGAGGCGGCGCACGCCGGGCGAGGGGGAGTCGGCGGTGACCGAGCAGCGGCAGCAGGACAACCGGCCCCCGACCCCCTCGCGCCGCTCGCAACGCCGCCAGACCGTCGCCGAGCTGCGCTCCCAGGGCCGCGCCGGTCCCGGACTGCGCGACATACTCCCCGGCTTCGTCGGCATGGTCCTCGTCACCGCCGGCCCCGTCGTCGGCCTCGCCTGGCTCTACCGGGACTACGGACTCGGCGCCCTGCTCGTGGGCGCCCTCCTCCTCGCCGCCACCACCCTGATCGGCGTCCCCTGGCGGCGCGCGGTGGTCCGCCGGCGCGGCGGCCGCTACACCCCCGCCGAACTCGCCGTCCTCGACGACCACGGACTCGCCGTCGCCGCCGAACGCATCCTGCGCCGCGACGGCTGGCACGTCCTGCCCATGCCCGACGACGGCCGCCCCCGCCTCTACGCGCGCGACCGCCGCGACCGGCGCCTCGACGTCTCGTTCCGCCCGGTCGACGGCGGCCCCGGCGCGGCCGAACCCCCGGGCGGCCCGGCCACCCTGCGCCAGCCCGGCGGCCCCGCCGACGACCGGGTGATCCGCGTCGTGATCAGCATGGGCACGTACAGCCCCGCCGAGATTGAATGGGCCTCCCGGCCGGGCGGCGACCACCTTGTCGACGGGCGGCAGTTGCAGCAGTGGGCCTCCGGGACCTCCCTGGACGCGCTCGGCCTGCTCGGCTGACCGTCACCCCGCGAATCGCCCCCGCGCTCCTTCGATGTGCCCGAGGTACCGCTGCGTCCAGTCGCACATCAGGTGGGTCGTCTCGCGCAGGGCCAGACCCGGTTCGGTGAGGGTGTAGTCGACGCGGGGCGGAACAGTCGGGTGCACGTAACGCTCCACCAGGCCGTTCCGTTCCAGCATGCGCAGGTTCTGGGTGAGCATCTTGTGGCTGATGCCCTCGACCCGGTCGCGGATCTCGCTGAACCGCACGGTGGACTCACCGAGCGCGTCGATGATCAGCAGCGCCCACTTGTTGGCGACCTCCGAGAAGATCTCGCGCGCCAGGGAGTCGGCGCGGCTCAGGTCCGCGTCCTCGGGTGTGCCGCTGAGCTGCTTGGTCACCATCAGGTTCCCCCGTCACCGAAAAGTGCGTTCTTCCTTGTCAGCGGCGACTCTCCTACGGTTCCCGGGTAACCACAAGTGACCCGTGGGGCGCCCGGCCTTCGCGCCTGCTCACCATGCTCATCACCCTCACCCTCACGCTCACGCGGACGTACGACGACAAGGAGACGACAGCATGGCGATCACCCTGGTGGACCCCGAGGGACTGCCGAAGGTCGGTGCCTACCGGCAGGTGGCCGTGGCGACCGGGTCACGGCTGGTCTTCGTCGCCGGGCAGGTCGCCTGGGACGCGGACGGCGCCACGGTCGGCGCGGGCGACCTCGCCGCCCAGGTCGAACGCTGCTACCTCAACGTCCACACCGCCCTCACCGCCGCCGGCGGCACCTTCGCGGACATCGCGAAGCTCACCGTGTACGTCGTCGACTGGACGCCCGACAAGATGCCGCACTTCCTGGACGGGGTCGCCCGCGCCGCAGCGCGGCTGGGAGAGACCCCGGCCGCGCCCGGCACGCTGGTGGGCGTCGCCGCGCTGGACGTGCCCGAGCACCTGGTCGAGGTGGAGGCGACGGCGGTCCTGGACTGACCACCGCCGCCCCGCCTCAGCCGCGGGGGCTCACCAGGGGCTCACCCCTCGGCCTCCGCCTTCCGCAGCAGCTCCGCCATCCGGTCGAAGCCGCGCCGCTCGGCGTGCTCGCGCGGGGTGACGCCGTCCCGGTCGGCGAGGTCCGGGGTGGCCCCGGCGGCGAGCAGCAGCCGGACGGTCTCCTCGTGGTCCGGTCCCCCGTCGCCGAGGATCACCGCCTCCAGGAGCGCGGTCCACCCCAGGCCGTTGACGTGGTCCACCTCCATCGACGCCTCCCGCAACGCGGCCCGGATGTACGGCACGTGCCCGCGCTCGGCGGCCGGGATGAGCGCGGTACCGCCGAACCGGTTCCGCAGGGTCTGGTCCGGCTCGGCCGGCAGCAGCGTCCGCATCATCTCGACGCTGCCGGTGACCCCGGTGACCAGCCAGGCACTGTCGTCCCGGTCGTCCTGCGCGTCCGGATCGGCCCCGGCCTCGACCAGCACCCGGGCCGCCGCGACATGGTCACCGAGCGAGGCGAGCAGCAGCGGGGTACGCCCCGAGGCGTCACTCACCTCGGTCCGCGCGCCCGCCGCCAGGGCCGCCTTCACGCCCTCGGCGTCACCCGCCTCGGCCGCCTCGATCAGCCGGGCCTCAGCCTTCTTCTGCTCCTGCCGCGACACGGCCTGACCTCCTCCGGCCCCGTTGCTCCCGCTCTTCCGGTCAGCGAAAGAGGGCGGTGACACCGGCCTTGGCGAACTTCTCGTCCAGGTCACCGCTGGGGGCGCCCGCCACGCCGATGCCCGCGACCGGGGCGCCCTTCACGGTGACGGGGGCGCCGCCCGCGAGGAAGAGGGTGCCGGGGATGTCCTTGAGCGTGGGCGCGCTGTCGAGCCGCTTGACCAGCTCGGAGGTGGGCGCGTTCCAGGACACGGCGGTGAACGCCTTCTCCTGCGCCGCCTCGTACGACTGCGGCCCCGCGCCGTCCCCGCGCAGCGTCACCAGGGGACGCCCATCCCGGTCGACCACGGCCACCGACACCTTCTGCTTCTCCTTCCCCGCCGCGTCGAGAGCGGCCTGCGCCGCCTTGGTGGCGGCGGCGATCGTCAGGTGCGAGGTCTGCGTGACGTGACGCCCGGAGGCGTCGGCGGCGGCCTGGACCGCGGCGGGCTTCGCCGCCGGAGCGGTGTCCGCGCTGGCGGAGACGGTGCCGAAGACCCCGGCACCGAGCGCGACGACGACGGCCGAGCCGGTGAGCACGCGGGTGCGGGTGGAGCGGAAGGCGGTGGAGAAGGACATGGGGACTCCTCGGGTGGGCGGCCGCACGGGCCGGTACGGAAGGGAAGGGAAGGTGGGGGGGGTGGCTGTCGGCCGGGGCCCGTGACGTGTTCGCTGGGGGGACCCTGTCGGGCCGCCGGGTCTCCCGGTCTCCGGGCCGCCGGCCTGCTTCCATCCTGGTTCCGGGGCGTGCCGCCACCCGTCCTCCGCCCGGCTCGGACCGGCCTGCCGGACGGGCGACACGCGGGTCAGCCGATCGGCTGATGCGCCCCGCCGGGCCGGGGGCGATGATGCGGGAAGCCCCGGCTCACGCGGGCAGGACGGGTCCGCCGAACCCGGGCCCGCGGGACCCCGTACCGCACGGAACGCCCCCACCCCCGCCCGCGCACCACCGAAGGCCAGGCCCCACCCCATGCGCCACCCCGACGACGACCTCCAGCCACCGCCCTCCCCCGGTGCCCCCGCCTCCGGCGCCTTCGCCCCCGGCGCCCAGACCCGCGACGACCGCTGGCTCTCCGCCCTCCTCACCACCGCCTTCGTCGTCCTCCTCGCCGGCGCCCTGCTCCGCTACGTCCTCAAGCACGGCGACAGTGAGCGGCTGCCCTGGATCGTCGGGCTCAGCGTGGTCCTCGCCGTGGTGCAGGTGGCCGGGCAGGCGCGGCCCGGGAGCCGTCGCGCCGGACGCGTACGCCTGGCCGTGGTCGTCGCCTGCTGGGTGGTGATCGTGCTGCTGGCGCCGAGCTTCGCCTGGTGCGCCGTCCCTCTGATCCACACCGCGCTGCGCCTCCTCCCCACCCACTCGGCCGTCGCCCTGGTCACCGCTCTCGCGACCCTCGTCGTCCTCGCCGAACTCCGCCTCGCCGACGGCTTCGACCCCAACCACCTCCTCCTCCCCCCGGTCGTCGCCGCCCTCGCCACCGGCGTCTTCGTCTACCTGACCCGCGAGGCCACCCGCCGCCAGCACCTCATCGACGACCTGGTCCGCACCCGCCGCGAACTCGCCGCCACCGAACGCCGCGAGGGCACCCTCGCCGAACGCCAGCGCCTCTCCCGCGAGATCCACGACTCCCTCGCCCAGGGCCTGTCCAGCCAGAACATGCTGCTCCAGGCAGCCGACCGCCAGTGGGACACCGACCCCGAAGCGGCCCGTACCCACCTCCGCACCGCCGCCTCCATCGCCGCCCACGGCCTCACCGAGGCCCGCCGCCTCGTCCACGACCTCGCCCCCGCCGACCTCGCCGAGGGCGCCGGGCTCGCCCAGGCCCTCGCCACCCTGGCCGCACGCGAGTCCCGCGACGGCCTCACCGTCCGCTTCCACGCCGAGGGCCCCGACACCCACCTCCCCGACCAGGCCGCCTCCGCCCTCCTCCGCACCGCCCAGGGCGCCCTGGCCAACGTCCGCGAACACTCCGGCGCCCGGACCGCGGCCCTCACCCTGACGTGCCTGGACGACACGGTCGCCCTCGACGTGGCCGACGACGGGCGGGGCTTCCCGACCCCCGAGCCCGGCGGTACGCGCGACCCGCTGGGCGGCCCGGACCCCCTCGGCGACCCCGACCCGCTGAGCCGCCCCGACCCCCTGCGCGGCCACGGCCTCCCCGCCATCCGCGCCCGCCTGCGCCAGCTCGGCGGCACCCTCGCCATCGAATCCACCCCGGGCGAGGGCGCGGTCCTCACCGCCACGATCCCGCTGACCCCTGCCTCCGAGCCCGCCCCGTAGGAGCCCACGTGCCCGCCGCCACCGACGAGCCGCCCACCCCTCACCCCGTCCGCCTCCTCCTCTGCGACGACCACGCCGTGGTCCGCGCCGGCCTGCGCGCCCTCCTCTCCAGCGCCCCCGGCATCGAGGTCGTAGCCGAAGCAGGCAGCGGCGAAGAAGCCCTCGCCCTCACCACCCTCCACCACCCCGACCTGGTCCTCATGGACCTCCAACTAGGCGAAGGAATCGACGGAGTCGAGACCACCCGCCGCCTCACCACCCTCCCCGACCACCCCCCGTACGTCCTCGTCCTCACCACCTACGACACCGACGCCGACATCACCCGAGCCGTCGAAGCGGGCGCCACCGGCTACCTGCTCAAGGCCGAACGCCCTGAAGAGCTCTTCACGGCCATCAGGGCTGCGGCATCGGGGCGTACGGCGTTGTCGCCGCCTGTGGCACAGAGGGTGATGACTCACTTGCGGAACCCGCAGCCCGAGCTGACGCCGAGGGAGCGGGACATTTTGCGGCACCTTACGCAGGGGCTGGGGAACCGGGAGATCGCCAGGGCGTTGTTCATCAGCGAGGCGACGGTGAAGACCCATCTGGGCCGGATCTATCAGAAGTTGGGGGTGGAGACGCGGTCGGGGGCGGTGGCTGTGGGGAAGGAGCGGCGGTTGTTGGGGTGAGGGGATGGGTGGCGGAGGTGGGTTCGTGGATTGGGGGGTGGGTGGGGTGGGTTGGGCGCGTAGGTTGGGGGGCGAGAGGGAGGGGGCGGTGATGAGTAAAGGGATGGCAAAGGTCATCTGAAGGTGCAGGTGGGGAAGGGTGGTCCCCGCGAGGGCGGGGGTGTTCCGCCGTTCGAGGAACTGGGTCAGGGACGGGGCTGGTGGTCCCCGCGAGGGCGGGGGTGTTCCGACCTGCGTTCCCGGCGCCCGGAAACACGAATGATGGTCCCCGCGAGGACGGAGTGGTTCGCCATGGACTGGTCCAGCGCGTTGCGCCTCACCTCACCGCCCGCACCATCACCGTCAGCTGAGGCGAGGCCGGCGAAGGCTGGCTGGTACCGATGTCCTCGTACCCCCACGAGCGGTACAGGGCATGCACCTTCCCGTCTCCTGCCGAGGAGTTGACCATCAGAGTCACGTACCGGTCGTCGCTGGCGGCGAGGAGTTCGTCGTGGATGCGTCGGGCGGTGCCTGTCCCGCGCCAAGCGGGTCGTACGCCGATCTCCTTGAGGGCGAGCGTCGGCTGCGCGGTGTACTTGTCCCCAGGGGCCGGGGTGGTGCGCTGCCAGTACCGGTCGCCGCGCTCGATGCGGTTGGCGTACGCGTAGCCAACCGGCTTGCCCTCGGAGTAGGCGAGCACGGCGACGAAGCCAGGTTCGCGGCCATGACGGTCCAGCCGCTCACCGAACACAAGGGCCGAGTAGTTCGGGAGGTGCAGGAGCGGGGCTCGCACCTCCGCGTAGACCTCGACCATGTCCTCGCGTATGTCGTCCAGGCTGGTGAAACGTCGCAGTTCGACAGTCGGTGCCGTGGTCATGTTGCCGTCCTCCAGGCTGCGGTGTGCTCGGTCCAGGTCTGCACGGTGGGGCTTCCGGGAGCGATGACGCGCAGGGTGGCCCCGAATTCCCCCAGCATGCGGGAGACCCTGGGGTGATGGACAGCGGCAGGCGCCTGCACCCTCATGGCCACGGACACGGCTGCCTCCGTTTCCCCCTGGGCGAGTTGGGCGTGCGCGAGCCGGGTGGTGGTGATGGCACGCGATCGGGCCATGTGCGGGCGGAGTGCGGACAGGCAACGGTGCCCGTGCCGCTCGGCCGTCGGGTAGTCGCCCAGTGCCAGATAGGCCGACAGGGCAAGCGAGTCCAGCTCTGCCTGGTCGTAGAAGGCGAGCAGCCACATCGGCCGCTCCGCGTCGGCGGTGGACCGGCCCATCGACTCCTGAGCCTGGTCGAAGGCGCGTCGCGCCCCGGTGCGGTTCTGCGCCGTTCCGTAGATGGCTCCTTGGCGCGCCAGACCGAGCGAGGCGAACAACGGATCACGCCGAGTGATGTGCAGGCTGCGCGCCACATCGTTGGCGGCGAGCGCGTCCGCCGGGCGTCCCAAGTGCCGGTACATCGTGCCCGTATGGCTCCAGATCCGGAACTTGATCGCCTGGTCACCGGACATCTCGGCCAACGCCTGCGCCTCACGCATGTGCGCCTTGGCGATGTCGTACCGGCCGCCGTCGATCGCCGCCCACATGGCCGAGGACCGGAACGCCGCCGCCGAGGCGTACAGGTTGGCCCGAACGCGCTGGGAGGCACTGCCGGAGTTCTGCAAGTTCAGCGCCTCGTCGGCGAGGGCGGCGGCCTTCTGCTCGATGCCGAGCTGCCCGCCGTGGCGGTGGTCGCTCGCGATGATCTCGGCGAAGCGGTGCTGGAGACGGTGCACGTCGCCCATGCCGATACGGCGAGTCGAAGAGCCCGGGGCGGCCGCTGCGGCGACCGCGGCGATTCCACCGACGAGAGTGCGGCGCTTCATGTCGGACTCCTCCTGCTCCGAAGCGGCCGGCGCAGGTGCGACCCGGCCCCGTGGCACGAACCCTAAGTCCGTGATCGGGAGCCCTGTGACCTCTTCCAGCGCCAACCGCGTCACCGCGTGCGGCCACCGAATGCGCCCGGACTTCCAGGCGCGGACCGATGCCCCGTCGTGGCTGCCGGAGCGTCCCCGCAGCCGGTCCACAGCCTGGTTCACGGCCTCTGCCAGGGCATTCGCGCTGTACCCGTGCTCCCGCATCCATGCCTCAAGGGCGAGGTTGCGCATGGCTTTCATGCACGCACCGTAGCGCCGCGTGCGGGATCCGTCAGGCTCGATGGGTCAAATTCTCCTAGGGGCCGGAGCCCGGAAGCCACAACTACGACCTATCCGCCCACAGGCGCGCAGGAGTTGGGTCTACGTAGGCGCTGCTCCCCATCGACCGGCGAGGGGCGGCCGTTAGCACCCCGAAGCAGCCACACCGACGTGGAGCCCTCATGCCTGACAAAACGGAATCCGCTGGTACCGCCGTCGAGTCTCCCCACAACCCGCCCTCGCCCCCACCCCCGCGGCAGCCCGCCCCCACCACCCCGGCGTTGCTCATCGGCCTAGGCATCGGCCTCCCCCTCCCCGCAGCCGACCTGGTCAGCCCGGCGAACGCCCGCCACCCGAACCACCCCCACCTCGAACCCGCCCCCACCGGCCACCCCGCCTACACCGAAACCCTCCCCCGCACCCCCGACTCCGCCCCCGCCGCCCGCCGCCTCATCCGCCAGGCTCTCGGCGCCTGGGCCCTCGACGGCCTCGCCGACGACGCCTGCCTCGTCGCGGGCGAGATGGTGGCCAACGCCTGCCGCCACACCCGGAGCCCGGTGATCCGCGTCTCCGTGACCAGGCTCGACGGGCCCGGCGTGGAGATCGCGGTGACCGACCGCTCCCGCGCCCTCCCCATCCGCAAGCCCAGCCGCCCCGACGCCCTCGACGGCCGCGGCCTCGTCCTCGTGGACGCCATCGCCGCCCGCTGGGGCGCCGACCCCAAGCGCTGGGGCAAGCGCGTCTGGGCGGAGGTGCGGGCGGCATGAACGCGTACGAGAGGCCGGACACGCACGAGCGACTGGGCGCGCCCGGCTGCCGGCAGTGCGAGGAGCTGCGGGGCGAGGAGGCCCAGGCCCGCCAGGAGTTCGACCACTCCCGGGCGGTGGACTGCCGCGTACTGCTCCGACGCCACCCCCACCACGACAGCCCGGCGCCGCCCGCCCCCACCGCCCCGCGATGACGGAACCCCGAGCCCGTCTCCCCCACCCCCGCCGCCACTGGACCCCCGGCACCTGCTGGCGCTGCGAGGCCCGCGAGGTCCCGGTGCTCTGGCTCGGCCCCGTACAGACCTCCTCCGGCACCGGCTCGTTCACCGCCTGCGACCCGTGCCTGCGCCGCCTGGAGACGTACGTACGGCGCGAACTCGCCTTGCGGAACGCGGCCCCGGCGTTCTGACCGGGATCGCGGCCCGCCCCACGGACCACCTGCTCGGCTCCCAGCCGTGCTCCTGCCGAGCCAGGTACCGCCCTCCCCCAGCGGAGGGGGAGCACCGGAACGCCCCGCACCATCCCCGCAAGGAGTGACATGCCCATCACCAGCCCCCGCACCGCCCGCCCTTGGGGCGCCGCCCGCCTGGCGCCGTACCCGACCACCACCCACGTCCCGTACCGCAGGACCGAGATCGACCCGCTCACCCAGCTCGGCGTGGCCCTCGACCGGCACGGCCGGGTGGTGGAGATGGCCAAGCACGGCACCAGCACGGGGACCGAGACGAACACGACCACCAGCAGCGACGGCCAGAACAACGACCAGGACAGCGACAAGGACTGACCGACCCATGACCGAGCAGGGACCGGTGCTGGTGGCCACCGAGACGGACGACGCCACCGCGGACATGGTGATCGGCGAGCTGAACAGGCGGGGCGTGCCGGTCGTCCGGTTCAACCCCGCCGACCTCCAGGACGGCACGCTGACGGTCTCTGCCCGGTTCGGCGCCTGCCCGGGCGTCCCCGTCGCCGGGCAGGTGCGCACCCCGTCGCGGACCGCCGACCTCACCAGGGTGCGCGCGGTGTACTGGCGGCGCCCGGACTGGCCCGCCTACGCCCGGCTGGGCGCGGACGACGCCCGGTACGCCGCCGCGCAGGCCCGCCACGGTCTCGGCGGAACCCTCTACTCCCTGGCCGGCCCCCGCTGGGTCAACCACCCCCTGCGCAACGCCGCCGCCGACCACAAACCCGCCCAGCTCGCCCTGGCCCAGCGCCTCGGCCTGCCCGTACCGGCACGCTCATCACCAACGACCCGGACGAGGCGCGGGATTTCCTCCACGCCCACGGCCAGGTCATCCACAAGCCGCTCCGCTGGACCCCGTACCAGCGCGACGGCGTCCCGGTCACCGGATGGGCCGCGCCGGTCACCGCCGACGGGATCGACGAAGGCGTACGCGTGACCCCGCACCTCTTCCAGGCGCGGGTGCCGAAGGTCGCCGACCTCCGCGTCCTCGTGGTGGCCCGACGGCTGTTCGCCGTACGGATCGACTCCGGTCTGCTGGACTGGCGTCGGGACTACTCGGCGCTGACGTACCGCGTGGCCACCCTGCCCGCGCCCGTGTCCGCCGCCCTCCTCGCCTTCCTGGACCACTGCCACCTGCCCACCGGCAGTTTCGACCTCGCCCTCGACCGGCCGGAACACCCTGGTTCCTCGAACTCAACCCCAACGGTCAATGGGCCTGGCTGGAACACACCACCGGCCTCCCGATGGCCGCCACCGTCGCCAACCTGCTGGCAGAAGGAGCCACCCCGTGTCCGATCCGACGACCACCACCGAACGCCGAGCCCTCGCCGCCCGCCTGGCACAATCCGGCGCCCTGCACACCCCCGCCTGGCGCCAAGCCGTCGAATCCGTCCCCCGCGAAGCCTTCCTCCACCCCGGCGTCTTCCTCCCCGAACCCCGCGGCCGCTGGCGTCCGGTCCTCGCCGACCGCACGCCCGGGCCGGAGTGGGCCCGACTCGCCTACAGCGACCGGTCGTTGGTCACCCAGCTCGACGGCTCCCTCACCCCCGACCAGGCCACCACCGAACCGGTGCCCGGTGTACCCACCTGCTCGTCCACCGAACCTGCCCTCGTCCTGCGCATGCTCGAAAGCCTGGAGGTGGAGGAAGGGCAGGAGGTGCTGGAGATCGGCACCGGGACCGGGTACTCCACCGCCCTGCTCTGTCACCAGCTCGGCGAGGACGCCGTGACCACCGTCGAGGTCGACCCGGCCGTCGCCCGCCGCGCCGACGAAGCGCTGGAGGGCATCGGGGTCTCGACCTGGACCGTCACCGGCGACGGGCTGCTCGGGCATCCGCCGCGTGCCCCGTACGACCGGGTGATCGCGGCCTGTGCCGTCCGCCGCGTCCCCTACGCCTGGGTCCGCCAGACCCGGCCGGGCGGCGTCATCCTCACCACGTTGGGTTCGTGGGCGCACGGCGCCGGGCTCGCCGAGGTCAGCGTCGGCGCGGACGGGACCGCCGAGGGGCGGATCATCGCGCCGGTCTCGTTCATGCAGGCCCGCGCCCAGGCCCCGCCACCCGTCACCGGTGACCTGGCCGCCCGTGCGGCCTACGCCGACAGCGAGCGGGAGGTACGCGTTCCGCCCACCGCCCTGGACGAGTGGACTCCGGCCTTCCTCGCCCAGCTGACCGTCCCGGACGCGCAGCTCGTCCACGCCCGTACGGCGGAGGGCGAGCAGCGGACGTACTTGTTCGACCCGGGACGTGAGTCCTTCGCCGAGTTCGTCCCCGGCGGCCGGGGCTCGGCCGGCCGGACCGTGCGTCAGGGCGGGCCCGTCCGGCTCTGGGACCAGGTCGAGGAGGTCCTGCTCGCCTGGTGCGACGCGGGGAGTCCGGGCATCGACGCCGTACGGCTGCGGGTGACGGAGACGGCGCACCACTACTGGCTCGACGGCACGAGCGCCCCGTCCCTGCGCTGGGGGCACGCCCTGCGGTGAGCCGCGCGCCCCCTACCGCCTGCGGCCCGCCCGGCGGCGGATCATCCACGGCAGCACGTACCAGCACAGCCCGAACCACACCATCACCCCGCCCACCAGTACCTCGGCGAGCAGCGACGGGACGGCCGTGCGCAGTATCAGCAGCAGCGTGCCGCAGATGGTGAGGGCGAGGAGGACCATGCCGCAGACCATGAGGCGGGCGGCGGCGTCGACCAGTTCGTCCTTCACGCGCAGGCCGGAGAGGAAGCGGTGGAGGGAGACGGGGGCGATGAGGGAGGCGGTCGCGAGGGCGGCGAGGACCACGGTGACGACGTAGATCCCGCGGTCGAGGCCGGCCAGTTCACCGAAGAGCGAGGTGAAGGCGACGCTCAGCAGGAAGCCGAAGAGGATCGAGATGCCCGTCTGCGCGACCCGGGTCTCCTGGAGGACCTCGTTCCACTTCCGGTTGACCCGCTCGCGGGCCGTCTCCGGACGCTCCTCCTCCAGCTGGGGCGGCCCCGCGGCGACCGTGCGGGCGTTCTGCCCGCAGGAGCAGGAAGGGCAGGTGTACGGGTCGGTCGTGGTCATGGTCGGCATCCTCCGTCTCAGCTCCGTCCGTGTGCCCCGAACCGGTACGAACATGCAGGTGGGGCGTGTTCCGGCGGTCCGCGGGGGGACGGAAGCCCCGGCTCCGGGTGAACACCTCCCGAACTTCCCGCCGCCGTCCCCCCGCAGCGGACCCGCGCCTCCTACGGTGTCCCTCCCCAACCCGTACAGGCGTACGGGCGGGGTCGAGGCCGATCGGGGGAGGGGCCGGGATGGAGTGGGTCAACGCCGAGAACGTGATCGCGGTGGGGACGTTCGCGGTGGCGAGCGCGATCGCGTTCGGGCAGTGGTGGTACGAGCGGATGGTGCCGCGCAGGCGGCGCATCGGGTACCGGGTGCAGCTCGACACCGCCATCGGGGACGACGACGGCACCGGCGGCGGCAACACCCGCCTCGGCCTCTTCGACGAGGCGGACGGCATGGACGAGGCCAGCGTCGTGCTGCTGCGGATCGAGAACGACGGGGCGCTCTCCGTCTCCGCCGGCGACTACACCTCGGGCGGCCTGCACGGCATGACCGCCACCTTCGACGGACGCGAGGTGCACGGCGTCGCGGTCACCGTCGGCCCCGGCAGCGGCGCCCTGATGTCGCACTTCACCCCGGCGCACGGCCTGGAGTACGACGGCTCCAGCCTGCGCATCCCACGCGTCCCGCTCAACAGGGGCGAGTACTTCAAGCTGCTGGTGCTGCTGAGCGGCGGCACCGTCGGCTCGAAGGTCACCGTCAGCGGCGGCGTCCAGGACGGCGACGTGCACCCCAACGAGTCGCTGACCCCGGACGAGAAACCCCCGGTGTTCAGCCGTCCCGCCCGGCTGACCTCGATGGCGTTCCTGGTCGGCATCGCGCTGCTGGCGGGGCTGATCGTCACCGGCGGCGAGCGGCCGCCGCCGATGGGGTGTGCGACGGGGAGCCTGGAGGTGACGGGCTCGACGGCGTTCGCCCCGGTCGCCGGGGAGCTGGCCGAGGCGTACATGGAGCAGTGCCCCGGCTCGCGGATCACGGTGGCGGCACACGGGAGCACGACCGGCCTGCGGGAACTGGCCGAGCGCGGGGCGGCCGCGAAGGACGGCGCCCCGCCCCTGGTGGCGCTCTCGGACGGGCCCGCCCCGGAGGACCAGGAGGCCGGGGACGCGGGCGCCGAGGGCGGCGCGGGCGGCGGCCTGGCCGGGACGCGGCTCGCCGTCTCCGTCTTCACCCTCCTCGCCCACGCCGACGTCCCCGTGCGGAACCTGACCCTCGCCGACCTGCGGCGGATCTACGCGGGCGAGGTGACCGACTGGCGCGAGGTCGGCGCGGACCGCTCGCTGCCGATCGTGCTGGTCGGCCGGGGCGCGGCCTCCGGCACCCGGGACGTGCTCCAACGCCGTCTGCTGGACGGGGCGTTCGAGCCGCCCGCCTCCTCGCGGGACTGCTCCCGCAAGGACAACCCGAAGGCGTCCGTCATCCGCTGCGAGCTGGACACCACCGACCAGGTCATCGCCACCGTGGCCCGCGTCCCCGGCGCCCTCGGCTACAGCGAACTGCGCACCACCAGCACGCTGGAGGGCGTCCGTAGGTTCAGCCTGGACGGGCGGCGCCCCTCGCTGGACGGCGCCGGCCACGACGCGTACCCGTACCGGGAGATCGAGTACGCGTACACCTACGGGCGTCCGCCGGCCGACTCCCTGGCCGCCGGTTTCCTCGCCTTCGCCACGCGCGGGCCCGGGCAGGACGTGGTGCGCACCCACGGGCATCTGCCGTGCGGGACGCCCGAGGGGCTGCGGGTCTGCGGGGCGGCCGACTGACTCGCGGGAGGCGGGAGTTCACTTGCCGCCGGGCTCCGGGAACTCCTCGCCGAAGTGGTACGGGGCCAGGCAGTAGCTGAAGCCGGCCTCGCCGTTCAGCTCGATCTTCTCCTGCTCGCAGTAGGCCGTGAGGCCGTCGGCGATGTGCCAGCCACCACTGTCGCCCTGGCCGTCGAACCAAAAGATGCCGCCTGCGTAGTGGATCGTGGCGCCGGAGTCCGGGTCGGTGAGGTTGAGCGACTCGTAGTTCTCCGGGCGGTCGCGGACCAGGGCGACCAGGTCGTCCGGGACGCCCCGGTAGAGGGAGGCCTGAAGGGCGTAGTCGTCCTCGGCGTAGAGGTTGAGGGAGCCCTCGTGGTCGAAGGTCAGCAGGAGGGCGCGGCCGTCGGCGGTGAAGTACCAGACGGCGGACTGGCCGCCGCCGTCGTTCCACGCGAGGCGCTCGGCGCCGTCGACCGTGGCCGGCTCCACGTCCGCTTCGGCGGCGACCAGCGCGGCGCGCCGCCGGACCTCGCCGAGCGCGGTGGCCTGGAGCGCCTGCCAGGTGGCGTTCTCCGCGAGAAGGGCGCTGCTGTCGTCGTTGCTCATGCCGGGAAGGGTAGGGGACGGGACCGACAACGCGGCGGGTGCCAGGGAGAGCTGTACGGCTCTCCCTGGCACCACGCCGCTTCTCCGTCTGCCCCCCTCGCGCTCCGGCGGACCGGGACCCACCAGCCATGCCCAGGGCCGCGACCATCAGCAGCGCCCCGGCACCGAGCCACGCCCCGGCCAGACCGGTGTCCGGCAGCGGGCCCGGCGGGAGCGGCCCCGGCGACGGGCCCGGGGTCGGCTTCGGGCCGGGCCTGCGGCGGGTGTTGGTGATCGTGCAGGTCACGTCCCGCCGGGGAGCGATGTCGACGGCACTGCCGGCCACGGGCGCGGGCTCCTCCCCTTCGGCCCCGCAGCTCCACTCGGAGGCGTCGCCTCGAGCCGGGGCGTCTGGAACCGGTACGGCGTGGTGACGGTCCCGCCCGTCCGGAACGTGTCGTTCACGAACCACCCGTCGGGCGCCGCGACCTGCCGCACCCAGAACTGCCGCCCCTGGTTGGCACCCCCCGCCGCCGTCCCGGTCACGACGAACGAACAGTCCCCGTCCGCATCGGACAGACGGGTGAAGGCAGGCGGCCCCCCGTCCTCGGCCGCGTACAGCCCGAGCCGCACCCCCGCCAGCGGCGCCACCGAGGTGTCCCCGTTCCGGTCGCCCCCTGTCTTGACGGTGACCGCGGAGGTACTGGCCGTCGGCGCCGGCACGGCCCGCGGCTCAGACCCCTCGGCCCGCTCCTGCGCCCCCGCCTCGGGCAGCCCCGACCCCCGCAACACCACTGTGGCCAGGACCCGGCGGCAGCGCGCAGGCGCCCGGGGAGTTCGCTCCGCACCCTCGCCAGCCTCGGCTCCGTGGAGGGAGGCAAGGAATGGCGATTATTGCCTCATGATCCGATGAACAGGCTGATGAGGGCCGAGCGTGTCACCGCCTCCGAGCACTGACGACCCCGCCCGGCGCAGCCCATGACTTCGCATCAACTCACGAGCCTCCCGCGCCGCTCCCCCCTAGGATCGTCCGCACTTCATCCGCCGAAGGCAGGGAGCAGCCCCCATGAACACCGTCACCAAAGACGCCGTCGACGAGGCCATAGCCCCAGCATTCAAGGAGGTCAGGACCGCGATGGACACCCACAGCGAAAAGAGCCTCCGCATGTACACCGAGGCCCTGACGGCCCTGCTGGAACTCCGCAAAGCCATGACGTCCGAAGAACCTCCCCGGAACTGACCCCGCGTGCCGCCACCCACTCCCCGCACCCTCCACCTGAGGGGCCGCCGCTTCTCCTACCTCGACTTCGGAGGCCCCGGCCCCACCCTCCTCGCCCTCCACGGCCACTTCGGCCGCGGGACCACCTACGCACCCCTCGCCGCCGCCCTCACCGGCCGCTACCGCGTCCTCGCCCCCGACCTCCGCGGGCACGGCCTCTCCGACAACGGCGGCACCTTCACCCCCGAGGAGTACGTGGCCGACACCGTCGCCCTGCTCCACGCCCTGGACCTGACCCCGGCGGCGGTCCTCGGCCACTCGATGGGCGGCGCCCTCGCCTTCCTCCTCGCCGAACGCCACCCTGAACTGGTCCAGACCCTGGTCGTCGCCGACATGACCGTAAAGAACCAGCCACCGGAGACCCAGCCGATTCTGGACATCACCGACTGGCCCCGCCGCGCCCCGTCCCGCGAAGCCCTGCGCGAGGCGGTCGAGGCCCGGGGCATCCCCGACGCCACCTACTTCCTCGACAGCGCCCACCGCTTCCCCGACGGCTGGGGCTTCCTCTTCGACCAGGCCGACCTGATGGCCTCCCAGGCCGCCCTGGCCGGAGACTTCTCCGCCGCCTGGCTACGCTCCGCCGGGCCGCCCGCGCTCCTCCTCCGCGCCGAGCACAGCTTCCTCCTCACCCCGGCCACCGCCCGCTGGATGGCCGACGCCCGCCCCGACACCGCCCTCCGCCAACTCCCCGCCTGCGGCCACTGGCTGCACACGGACGACCCGGCCGGGTTCGCCGAGGCGGTCGCCGACTTCCTGGACAGCCGACGGCCGGGCGCGAGCCGGCAGCACCGGCACCCGTGAGTGAGGCCGGCCACGCCCTCCACCCGCCGGCCATCCCCCCAACCCCATTACGCCAGCGCCTTTCCCGCGCCCTGACGCCCCTTCACCTCCGCCCGCGGAACCCGTCACTCCTCACTTCCACCCCTCACCCTCCCCAACTCGCCGGAACCCCCCACTCCAGCCCCACCCCACCCCTCCCGCCGCAGGTCAGCGCTCCCCCACTCCAACCACTTGCCGCAACGATCTTCATTGCCCGACGTCACCCGGCGTGATACACAGAGTGACCATGCGTGTCCTCGTGCACCCCTCCTCGTTACCGGCGGGGCGCGCGGACGGGTTCCCACGCAAACTCGGCCAGGGATTGGCGCCAATGCGGTGCCGCAACACCACACTCCTCGGCGAGAATGGGCGTGACCTCTGCACACCGGCAGAGGACGAAGAACAACCCACTAGGGGCGGTGAGTTACATGCTTATGGCAGCCGACAAGGGCGACATCACCACCATCATCGGCGGGATCGCCCCCAACTGGGGGCCCTTCGGCGAGCTGGGGAACGAAGCGAAGACCATGATCCAGGTGGTCATGGCCATCGCCATCCTGCTCTGCCTGGGCATCGCGATCTGGGGCGCGGCCAAGCAGCGCATCGGCGCGACGGCACTGCGCGACACCTTCAGCGCGGAGCAGGGCAAGGGCCTGATCATCGCCGGCCTGACCGGCGTCTTCATCATCGGCTCCCTCGGCACCCTCTTCACGATCGTGTACGGCATGGCCGTCTGACCCCCCGCCCCGCCCCGCCTCCACCACCCGTCCGTCGCGCCCACCGGCTGAGGTCGTGTCTCCCTGATGTCCAGTCACCACACCGCGCCCGCGCGGCCACGAGCAGGACTACCGTCGTACGTAGCCCACCGGACGGTGCGGCCCTACGTCGACGCCGAGGGGGCGTACGCGGCATGAACCCGGGAGACGAACAGGGCTACGACACCGACGAGCGCTACGGCGGCACGGGCCAGACCCGCACCCGCCTCCCCGGCGACGAGGACACCTACGACACCGCGCGCCGCTCCATGCGCCCCTCCAGGAGCCTCATCACCGTCGTCGGCGTCGTCGTCCTCCTCATCGCCGCCATCGCCTTCGCCAACCAGAACACCGACAACCCGGGCACCCCCTCGGACGCCAGGGGGCCGGCCGCATCTCCGACGTCCCCCACGGGCACGGCTCCGGTGGACACCTCGACATCGGGCATCCCTACGGGACACCCCCAGACGAAACAGGGGGCGGAGAGCGCGGCGGCGAATTACGCGGTGGCTCTCGTCTCGGCGGAGATCATCAAGCCAACACGTCGCAGCGAGATCATCGACAGTGTCTTCGTCGCTGAGAAGAAAGATGAGCTCAAGGCGAAGTTCGACAGTGCGTACTCGGAGAAGTTCCTGAGCGATCTCGGGCTCGACGAGAACGGCGAGGCGCCCACAGGGTCCACCTACATCTCGAGGACAACACCGGTCGGCACCAAAGTCCGTAGCTTCTCCTCAAGCCAAGCTTCGCTCGAGGTGTGGTGCACGGGTGTTTACGGCACCGCAGGTGAAGACTCGCGAAACCCCGTGACCAGCGATTGGTTCACCCTCACTCTCGATCTTCGCTGGGCGGAAGACGACTGGAAGGTGGAGAGCTTCACGCAGGCCCCCGGGCCCGCCCCGGTGAATGGCGACAACCGCGTCTCCCCTGCGGACGAGATCTCCAAGGCCGTCGAAGGGTTCGGTGGATTCAGCTATGCGCGCTAGTGCACGGACTTTCAGGTACTCCGCGCTCGTCGCCGCGGTGCCGACAGGAATCCTGCTCACCGCAAGCCGGGCGTTCGCCGCGCCTGACCCCCCGGACGACGGTCGCTGCGACCTAGTTGTCGGCGCCGCCAAGGAGTTCTGCGAAAGCGAAGGTTCCTCCTCAGGAGCCGGCACCAGCTCAACCCCCGACCCCCTGGGCTCCACCCTCGACCCCCTCTCCTCCCTCGCCAAGGGCTGCGCCCAGGCCGCCGCCTGGACCGTCGACAAGCTCTCCGCCGCCGTCGACTCCACCGCCAACGTCGACTTCACCAACCCCCAGTTCCTCCAGCAGTACGCCGTCGTCTTCGCCGCCTCCACGGTCCTGACCCTGCTGCTCTGGCTCCTCGCCGTGGCCAAGCGCGCCGTCCGCGGCGTGCCGCTGACGACCGCGCTCTCCGAGGCGATCGGCTTCCTCTGGCTGACCGTGCTCGCCTCCGCCTTCACCCCCCTGATCCTCTACACCGTGGTCTCGGCGACGGACAGCGTCACCACGGTCCTGGCCAAGTCGACGGGCGGCCAGACCGAAGCCTTCTTCGGCACCTTCTCCGAGGCACTGAAGAAGGGCGAGGACATCGGAGGCGGCCCGATCATGCTGATCGTGGTCTCCCTCGTCTCGATCGTCGCCGCCGGCGTCCTCTGGCTCGAACTGGTGATCCGCGCCGCCCTCCTCTACGTCGGTGCCCTCCTCGGCACCGTCGTCTACGCCGGCTTGGTCGACAAGAACCTCTGGAAGCACGTCCGCCGCTGGGCGGGCATCATGATCGCCGTGATCCTGGTGAAGCCCGTGATCGTGATCGTGCTCGGCCTCGCCGGCGCGCTGTCCGCCGAGGATGGCCCCAACGCCTTCTCCGCGGTCGTCTCCGGCCTCGCCATCATCCTCCTCGCCATCTTCGCCAGCGCCATGATCTACCGCTTCGTCCCCGGCTTCGGCGACGAGATCGCCGCCTCCCGCAACAACCGCCTCTCCCAGGGCGCGGAGGGCCGCGCAGCCGCCGTCCTCTCCTCCCCCGCGGCCCTCGTCTCGCAGGGCATCAAGGCCCACAGCGGCCGGCAGAGCGGTGGCGACGGCGGCGGCGCCTCCCAGCCCCGCCCCGCCAACCAGGCGAGCGGCGGTATGGCCGCCCACGCCTCCCGAGGCGGCTCGGGCGGCGGCTCCCCCAGCGCGCCCCCTCCACGCTCGGGCAACCCGGTCAACAGCCCGCACGCCGGCTCCCGAGGCAGTTCCACCGGCTCCCCCCGCTCCGGAGGTGACGGGCGTTGACGACGACGTCCCACTCGATCGCACCGCGCCGTACGTATCTCATCGGCCGCGCCCGCCCCAACGCCGTCATTGGCAAGAACCGCGAGACCGGCGAGATCGTGCTGATCGTCTTCGGCGCGTTCCTCGGCATGATGTGCGGGCTGCTGGTGCCCACCCTCTCGGTACGCATCGCCCTCCTCGCGGGCCTGCCCATGGTCGGGCTGGCCGCCGTCTACGTCCCCTACAAGGGCCGCACGTTCTACAGGTGGTTCGAGATCAACCGGAGCTACAAGCGGATGCTGCGCCGCGGCACCACCTACCGTTCCTCCAGCGCCGAAGCAGGCACCCGCCTCGACGGCCGCGAGGTCGCCGTCGGCCCCCCGCCCGGAATCGGCCGCATCAACTGGCTCGCCGCCCCCTTCGGCCCCGACGAGATCGCCGTCCTGCTCCACGCCGACCGGCGGACCGTCACCGCCGCCATCGAGATCGAGGGCCCCGGCGTCGGCCTGCGCGACTCCGAGGACCAGGAAGCCCTCGTCGACCGCTTCGGCACCCTGCTGAAGCACGTCGCCAACGGCGACGGCTTCGTCACCCGCCTCCAGATGCTGGCCCGCACTCTTCCCGCCGACCCGGACGCGCACGCCAAGGACGTCGCCCAGCGCGGTGACTCCCGCTCCCCGGGCTGGCTCCAGAGCTCCTACGACCAGCTCCAGTCGATGGTCTCCACCTCCAGCGAGCAGCACCGCGCCTACCTGGTCGCCTGCATGCACTACTCCCGCGAGCTGGCCTCCGAGGCCAACGCCATGGCCCGCGCCTCCCGGCGCCAGGGCGGCGGCCGCCGCCTCGACCGCGACGCGGGCCTCGCGGTGGTCATGGCCCGTGAGCTCACCGACATCTGCTCGCGCCTCCAGGAGGCGGACATCCGCGTCCGCCAGCCCCTCGGCCAGAGCCGCCTCTCCTCCCTGATCCACTCCATGTACGACCCCGACCACCCGATCGACCACATCCAGGCCATGTCCCAGCGCAACGCCTGGCCCGCCGAGCTCGACGCCGTCGAGCCGACCTTCCTCAAGGCGAAGACCCGCGAGTCCACCACCCGGGCTCCCTGGTGCCACGCCACCGCCTGGGTGAAGGAGTGGCCGATGACCCCGGTGGGCGTCAACTTCCTCGCCCCTCTCCTCGTCCACACCCCGGACGTGATCCGGACGGTCGCCGTCACCATGGACCTGGAGCCGACCGAGGTCGCCATCGAGCGGATGCTGACCGAGAAGACCAACGACGACGCGGACGCCTCCCGCGCGGCCAAGATGAACCGCACCGTCGACCCGCGGGACGCCGCCGCCAACTCCCGCCTCGACCAGCGCGGCGAGGACCTGGCCAGCGGCGCCGCCGGCGTCAACCTCGTCGGCTACATCACGGTCTCCTCCCGCAACCCCGAGGCCCTCGCCCGCGACAAGCGCACCATCCGCGCCTCGGCCGGAAAGTCGTACCTGAAGCTGGAGTGGTGCGACCGCGAGCACCACCGCGCCTTCGTCAACACCCTGCCCTTCGCCACCGGCATCCGCCGCTGACCCCGTACGCCACGACCCGCTGAAGGAGGGCCTGCCATGCGCGATCCGCTGACCGCCCTGACGGACACGTTCACCTCGTTCCTCTTCGGCAAGGTGGAGACGACCCGGCTTCCCGTCCGCACCTCCACCGGACAGGCACAGGCCGTGTACCTGCCGACCGCCGCCCCCGGCCTCGGCGACTCGGGCGTGATCATCGGCCGCGAGGTCTACAGCGGCAAGGGGTACATCTACGACCCCTTCCAGCTCTACGGCCAGCAGCTGCCGGCGCCCCACTGGCTGGTCCTCGGCGAGTCCGGAAACGGCAAGTCCGCGCTGGAGAAGACGTACGTCCTGCGCCAGCTCCGCTTCCGCGACCGCCAGGTCGTCGTCCTGGACGCCCAGGGCGAGGACGGAGTCGGCGAGTGGAACCTCATCGCCGAGCAGCTGGGCATCACTCCCATCCGCCTCGACCCGACAGCCGCCCTCGACATGGGCATCCGCCTCAACCCGCTCGACCCCTCGATCACCACCACGGGCCAGCTGGCGCTGCTGCGCACCATCATCGAGGTCGCCATGGGCCACGGCCTCGACGAGCGCTCCGGCTTCGCCCTGAAGGTCGCCCACGCGTACGTCACCAACTCGGTCACCGACCGCCAGCCCGTCCTGACCGACATCGTCGACCAGCTCCGCCACCCGAAGCCGGAGTCGGCCGAGGCCATGAACGTCGCCATAGACGACGTGCGCGCCTGGGGCCTGGACGTGGCACTCGTCCTCGACCGGCTCGTCGACGGTGACCTGCGCGGCATGTTCGACGGCCCGACGACCGTCGGCATCGATCTCGACGCCCCCCTCATCGTCTTCGACCTCTCCCACATCGACCGGAACTCGATCGCCATGCCGATCCTCATGGCGATCGTCGGCGTCTGGCTGGAGCACACCTGGATCCGCCCCGACCGGAAGAAGCGCATCTTCCTGGTCGAAGAGGCCTGGCACATCATCAACTCGCCCTTCGTCGCCCAGCTCTTCCAGCGGCTGCTGAAGTTCGGGCGCCGTCTCGGCCTCTCCTTCGTAGCCGTGGTCCACCACCTCTCCGACGTGGTGGACGGCGCCGCGGCCAAGGAGGCCGCCGCCATCCTGAAGATGGCCTCCACCCGCACCATCTACGCCCAGAAGGCCGACGAGGCCCGCGCCACCGGCCGCGTCCTCGGTCTGCCCCGCTGGGCGGTGGAGATCATCCCGACCCTGACACCGGGCATCGCCGTGTGGGACGTCAACGGCAACGTGCAGGTCGTCAAACACCTGATCACGGAGACCGAACGCCCCCTCGTCTTCACCGACCGCGCCATGACGGAGTCCTCCGTCGACCCGGACGACCTGGGGTTCAACGCGGAGCTCCTCGCCGCCGAACAGGAGGCGGAAGAGCGAGCGGCCATGATGGAACAGCACGTACGGGCCCACTACCCCGACGCCGGACACCCCGGTTACCCCGAGTCGACGTCCACGGTGGCCTGAGATGGCCGCCGCACCCCGGGAGCACGGCTCCTCGGCAGACGCGGCACCCGCCCAGCGCGGCGTCCCCGACGGCCTGCTGATCGGCGTCCTCGCCTTCCTTCTGGCCTCCACCTGCCTGGTGTGGACGGCGACCGGCCTGGCCGGCCTCCTCAGCCACGGCGCCTGGCCGGACGGCGTGGAGTTCGCCCGCACTCCGGCAGCCCTCCGCTCCCTGCTCTCAGCCCCCCAGGACCTACCGGCCGCCTGGCCCGAGACGCCGCCCGGCCAGCTCTCCGGGTGGGGCCTCTTCTGGGGCCTGGCCATCGGCCAGCTCCTCCTGGTCCTCACTCTGGCGCTGGCTGTCGCCTTCTCTCTCGCCCGCCGCAAGGCCGCACGAAGGGACCGGGCCGCCCGCCACGACGACCTCCCTCCGAGCAACGCTCCTGCCGGCACACCGGCCCCCACCGAGCCGACTCTCCTGAAACCCACGCCCACGACCTCCGCACAGCACTCCGCATCGCCCTCCCCAGCCGCACCCAGGCCGGAGCCTTCCTCCTCCCGCACCTCCCCGTACGAGCCCGAGCCCCACCTGTCGCAGCAGGACCCGGATGTCCGATCGTTCGCGGCTGCCCCTCCGAGCACCCCCGTCGAAACGATGTTCCCCTCGCCACGACCGGAACAAGCCGCTCCCGCGTTCACTCGTTCGAGTGCTTACGGCACCGGCCTCCCAAAGTCGAGGTCGCAGCTCCAGCTCGGCTCCCGGGAAACCCGCCTCGAACTGGCCGTCCAGGCCCTTCAGTCGGCGGAGGGCGCCGCGCTCGTCGTCACCTCCGCCCCCACGCTCTGGGCCGGGACGAAGGACGCTCGCAGCAAGCTCGGGCCGGTCCACCTCTACGACCCGTCGCACCTGTGCGACACCCCGGACCGCCTCCGCTGGTCCCCGACCGCCGGGTGCCAGGACATGGCCACAGCCACGGCCAGGTCCGTCGCCCTCCTCGCGCCGGTTAAGCCGCACTCTCCTCTGGACGCCGCCGTCGCCGACACCGCCCAGACGCTCCTCCGGTGCTTCCTGCACGCCGCGGAGACCGCCGGCAAGGGCATCAAGCGCCTCCACCGCTGGTCCCAAGGCAGCCAGCTCCAGGAGGCCGTGACGACCCTTCGGACGCACCCCCGCGCGGCGGCGGGCAGTGCCGGCGAACTGGAGAGCGCCCTCACCGCCCACCCGGTACGCCGGGACCAGGCACTCCAGCTCATCGCCAAGACCCTGGCCTCGCTCAGCACCGTCCACATCCGCAACGCATGCGTGCCGAACCGCTCCGACATCACGGCGGTGGAGTCATTCGTCACCGAAGGGGGCACTCTTTACGTGGTGGGCGAGTCCGTCGAGGACCCGAAGTCCCATCCGGGCGCGGTGCCCCTGGTCACCGCGTTCGCCTCATACGTGGTCGAGCACGGCCGCCGCGTGGCCGCACGGTCACCCGCCGGGTGGCCGCACGGTCACCCGCCGGCCGGCTCGACCCACCAGCCCTCCTGCTTCTGGAGGACCTTGCCGCCGTCGCGCCCTTGCCGCAGCTCTCCGAGCTTCTCGCCGCAGGCCCCCAAGAGGGCATCCACCCCCTCGTCCTGCTCCGCTCCGAGGAACAGGCCAGGAGCCGCTGGCCTGGCAAGCCCTCCCTCTTCAAGACCCCTTGAAAGCAGTCCAGAACACAAAAAAGCCCGGGTGGTGAGAAACGACTTTTCGTTTCTCACCACCCGGGCGACAAAAGTGGTGGTCCCCGGACCGAAATCCGGGGACCACCACTTTGAATAATAGTTCGGCGGCGTCCTACTCTCCCACAGGGTCCCCCCTGCAGTACCATCGGCGCTGTAAGGCTTAGCTTCCGGGTTCGGAATGTAACCGGGCGTTTCCCTCACGCTATGACCACCGAAACACTACGAAACACACCAGCAACCACAACCCACCTCTAGACAGGTATGTGATTGGTGTTCGTGGTTTCAGAACCAACACAGTGGACGCGAGCAACTGAGGACAAGCCCTCGGCCTATTAGTACCGGTCAACTCCACCCCTTACAGGGCTTCCATATCCGGCCTATCAACCCAGTCGTCTACTGGGAGCCTTACCCTCTCAAGGAGGTGGGAATACTCATCTCGAAGCAGGCTTCCCGCTTAGATGCTTTCAGCGGTTATCCGTCCCGAACGTAGCCAACCAGCCATGCCCTTGGCAGAACAACTGGCACACCAGAGGTTCGTCCGTCCCGGTCCTCTCGTACTAGGGACAGCCCTTCTCAATATTCCTACGCGCACAGCGGATAGGGACCGAACTGTCTCACGACGTTCTAAACCCAGCTCGCGTACCGCTTTAATGGGCGAACAGCCCAACCCTTGGGACCGACTCCAGCCCCAGGATGCGACGAGCCGACATCGAGGTGCCAAACCATCCCGTCGATATGGACTCTTGGGGAAGATCAGCCTGTTATCCCCGGGGTACCTTTTATCCGTTGAGCGACGGCGCTTCCACAAGCCACCGCCGGATCACTAGTCCCGACTTTCGTCCCTGCTCGACCCGTCGGTCTCACAGTCAAGCTCCCTTGTGCACTTACACTCAACACCTGATTACCAACCAGGCTGAGGGAACCTTTGGGCGCCTCCGTTACTCTTTAGGAGGCAACCGCCCCAGTTAAACTACCCATCAGACACTGTCCCTGATCCGGATCACGGACCCAGGTTAGACATCCAGCACGACCAGAGTGGTATTTCAACGACGACTCCACACACACTGGCGTGCATGCTTCACAGTCTCCCACCTATCCTACACAAGCCGAACCGAACACCAATATCAAACTGTAGTAAAGGTCCCGGGGTCTTTCCGTCCTGCTGCGCGAAACGAGCATCTTTACTCGTAATGCAATTTCACCGGGCCTATGGTTGAGACAGTCGAGAAGTCGTTACGCCATTCGTGCAGGTCGGAACTTACCCGACAAGGAATTTCGCTACCTTAGGATGGTTATAGTTACCACCGCCGTTTACTGGCGCTTAAGTTCTCAGCTTCGCCACACCGAAATGTGACTAACCGGTCCCCTTAACGTTCCAGCACCGGGCAGGCGTCAGTCCGTATACATCGCCTTACGGCTTCGCACGGACCTGTGTTTTTAGTAAACAGTCGCTTCTCGCTGGTCTCTGCGGCCACACCCAGCTCACCGAGTAAATCGGATCACCAGACATGGCCCCCCTTCTCCCGAAGTTACGGGGGCATTTTGCCGAGTTCCTTAACCATAGTTCACCCGAACGCCTCGGTATTCTCTACCTGACCACCTGAGTCGGTTTAGGGTACGGGCCGCCATGAAACTCGCTAGAGGCTTTTCTCGACAGCATAGGATCATCCACTTCACCACAATCGGCTCGGCATCAGGTCTCAGACTATTGCCAGACGGATTTACCTACCTGACGTCCTACACCCTTACCCCGGGACAACCACCGCCCGGGATGGACTACCTTCCTGCGTCACCCCATCACTCACCTACTACCAGCTCGGGCCACCGGCTCCACCACTTTCCATTCCCCGAAGGGTCCGGAACGGCTTCACGGGCTTAGCATCACTGGATTCAATGTTTGACGCTTCACAGCGAGTACCGGAATATCAACCGGTTATCCATCGACTACGCCTGTCGGCCTCGCCTTAGGTCCCGACTTACCCTGGGCAGATCAGCTTGACCCAGGAACCCTTAGTCAATCGGCGCACACGTTTCTCACGTGTGAATCGCTACTCATGCCTGCATTCTCACTCGTGAACCGTCCACAACTCGCTTCCACGGCTGCTTCACCCGGCACACGACGCTCCCCTACCCATCACAGCGGGCGTTGGCCCTCATGCTGCAATGACACGACTTCGGCGGTACGCTTGAGCCCCGCTACATTGTCGGCGCGGAATCACTAGACCAGTGAGCTATTACGCACTCTTTCAAGGGTGGCTGCTTCTAAGCCAACCTCCTGGTTGTCTCTGCGACTCCACATCCTTTCCCACTTAGCGTACGCTTAGGGGCCTTAGTCGATGCTCTGGGCTGTTTCCCTCTCGACCATGGAGCTTATCCCCCACAGTCTCACTGCCGCGCTCTCACTTACCGGCATTCGGAGTTTGGCTAAGGTCAGTAACCCGGTAGGGCCCATCGCCTATCCAGTGCTCTACCTCCGGCAAGAAACACACGACGCTGCACCTAAATGCATTTCGGGGAGAACCAGCTATCACGGAGTTTGATTGGCCTTTCACCCCTAACCACAGGTCATCCCCCAGGTTTTCAACCCTGGTGGGTTCGGTCCTCCACGACCTCTTACAGCCGCTTCAACCTGCCCATGGCTAGATCACTCCGCTTCGGGTCTAGAGCGTGCAACTCAAACGCCCTCTTCGGACTCGCTTTCGCTACGGCTTCCCCACACGGGTTAACCTCGCTACACACCGCTAACTCGCAGGCTCATTCTTCAAAAGGCACGCAGTCACGACGCACCGAGCAAGCTCGATGCGCGACGCTCCCACGGCTTGTAGGCACACGGTTTCAGGTACTATTTCACTCCGCTCCCGCGGTACTTTTCACCATTCCCTCACGGTACTATCCGCTATCGGTCACCAGGGAATATTTAGGCTTAGCGGGTGGTCCCGCCAGATTCACACGGGATTTCTCGGGCCCCGTGCTACTTGGGTGTCTCTCAAACGAGCCGCTGATGTTTCGACTACGGGGTCTTACCCTCTACGCCGGACCTTTCGCATGTCCTTCGCCTACATCAACGGTTTCTGACTCGTCCCACGGTAAGCAGACCGTAGAAGAGAGATCCCACAACCCCGCATGCGCAACCCCTGCCGGGTATCACACACATACGGTTTGGCCTCATCCAGTTTCGCTCGCCACTACTCCCGGAATCACGGTTGTTTTCTCTTCCTGCGGGTACTGAGATGTTTCACTTCCCCGCGTTCCCTCCACACTGCCTATGAGTTCAGCAGCGGGTGACAGCCCATGACGACTGCCGGGTTTCCCCATTCGGAAACCCCCGGATCAAAGCCTGGTTGACGACTCCCCGGGGACTATCGTGGCCTCCCACGTCCTTCATCGGTTCCTGGTGCCAAGGCATCCACCGTGCGCCCTTAAAAACTTGGCCACAGATGCTCGCGTCCACTGTGCAGTTCTCAAACAACGACCAACCACCCACCACCCCGAGACATACATCCCGAGTTCACTGGGGAAGCAACCGAAGAAACAGCCACATCGTGGCCGCTCCCTCAGACACCCAACAGCGTGCCCGACACCTTCCATCCCCTTGAACTGTTTTCCACGCCGAAGCAGTACTCACAGTCCCAGCAGACCGAATGTGCCGAATAGTCAACGTTCCACCCATGAGCAACCAGCATCAGACGTTCGCTGATGAACTGGCCTCTGGACCACCAAGCCCGAGGGCCGGCAGTCAAGAAGTGCTCCTTAGAAAGGAGGTGATCCAGCCGCACCTTCCGGTACGGCTACCTTGTTACGACTTCGTCCCAATCGCCAGTCCCACCTTCGACAGCTCCCTCCCACAAGGGGTTGGGCCACCGGCTTCGGGTGTTACCGACTTTCGTGACGTGACGGGCGGTGTGTACAAGGCCCGGGAACGTATTCACCGCAGCAATGCTGATCTGCGATTACTAGCGACTCCGACTTCATGGGGTCGAGTTGCAGACCCCAATCCGAACTGAGACCGGCTTTTTGAGATTCGCTCCACCTCACGGTATCGCAGCTCATTGTACCGGCCATTGTAGCACGTGTGCAGCCCAAGACATAAGGGGCATGATGACTTGACGTCGTCCCCACCTTCCTCCGAGTTGACCCCGGCGGTCTCCCGTGAGTCCCCAGCACCACAAGGGCCTGCTGGCAACACGGGACAAGGGTTGCGCTCGTTGCGGGACTTAACCCAACATCTCACGACACGAGCTGACGACAGCCATGCACCACCTGTACACCGACCACAAGGGGGCGCCTGTCTCCAGACGTTTCCGGTGTATGTCAAGCCTTGGTAAGGTTCTTCGCGTTGCGTCGAATTAAGCCACATGCTCCGCCGCTTGTGCGGGCCCCCGTCAATTCCTTTGAGTTTTAGCCTTGCGGCCGTACTCCCCAGGCGGGGCACTTAATGCGTTAGCTGCGGCACGGACAACGTGGAATGTTGCCCACACCTAGTGCCCACCGTTTACGGCGTGGACTACCAGGGTATCTAATCCTGTTCGCTCCCCACGCTTTCGCTCCTCAGCGTCAGTATCGGCCCAGAGATCCGCCTTCGCCACCGGTGTTCCTCCTGATATCTGCGCATTTCACCGCTACACCAGGAATTCCGATCTCCCCTACCGAACTCTAGCCTGCCCGTATCGACTGCAGACCCGGGGTTAAGCCCCGGGCTTTCACAACCGACGTGACAAGCCGCCTACGAGCTCTTTACGCCCAATAATTCCGGACAACGCTTGCGCCCTACGTATTACCGCGGCTGCTGGCACGTAGTTAGTCGGCGCTTCTTCTGCAGGTACCGTCACTTTCGCTTCTTCCCTGCTGAAAGAGGTTTACAACCCGAAGGCCGTCATCCCTCACGCGGCGTCGCTGCATCAGGCTTTCGCCCATTGTGCAATATTCCCCACTGCTGCCTCCCGTAGGAGTCTGGGCCGTGTCTCAGTCCCAGTGTGGCCGGTCGCCCTCTCAGGCGCTACCCGTCGTCGCCTTGGTGAGCCACTACCTCACCAACAAGCTGATAGGCCGCGGGCTCATCCTGCACCGCCGGAGCTTTACACCATCCACCATGCGGCAGACGGTCATATCCGGTATTAGACCCCGTTTCCAGGGCTTGTCCCAGAGTGCAGGGCAGATTGCCCACGTGTTACTCACCCGTTCGCCACTAATCCCCGCCCGAAAGCGGTTCATCGTTCGACTTGCATGTGTTAAGCACGCCGCCAGCGTTCGTCCTGAGCCAGGATCAAACTCTCCGTGAATGTGTACCCGTAATCGGGTGCAACAGACATGAGAGCGGTGCGACAAGGAGGAATAGTCCCTGTCGCACACAGCGTCCTCGCTGTTGTATTTCAAAGGAACCTCAACCAACCAGAAACCTGGCCGGTCGGGGTATCAACATATCTGGCGTTGACTTTTAGCACGCTGTTGAGTTCTCAAGGAACGGACGCTTCCTTTGTACTCACCCTCTCGGGCTTTCCTCCGGGCGCTTCCCTTCGGTATTTCGTGTTTCCGACTCTATCAGACTCTTTCGTGTCCGATTTCCTCGGTGCCTTTCCGGTGCCAGCTGCGCGTTTCCGCTTCGCTTTTCCCTTTCGGCGGTTCCGACTCTATCAGATCCTTTCGGGCCTGATTCCCAGTCAGCGGGATTCGTCTTCGCGGCTGTTGGGCCGTTCCGACGTCCAGAACCCTAGTGGATTCCCGCCGCAACTCATAATCGGGCCGATGTGGTCCGAGCGAGATGCGTCAGCTCCGGAAAACGAATTCCAGGCAGCCATGACGGCATGCCGGGGATCTTCCCGTAAGGGATCTTGCTGGGGTGTGGAGTGCCGCGACCTAGCGCGACTGAGGTGCTGCCCGAAGCGCCTGTCGGGCTGCGGCAGCTCGGAGTACCTTACGGATCAGGCCGGGGCGTGTCAACCCCGTCCTGCGGCTCGTATCAGTCCAGGTCAGCGAGCCGGCCCTCGGCGTCCGGCTGGGCGTCCTCGACCCTGCGCAGCAGCCGGGTCAGCACCTCGCCGAGCTTGTTCCGCTCGCCGTCGTCGAGGTCCTGGAGCAGCTCCTCCTCGAAGACGGTGGCGAGCCGCATGGCGTCGAGCCACTTCTCGCGGCCCTCGGTCGTGATCTCCACGATGACCCGGACCCGGTTCGCCTCGTCGCGGTCCCGGGTGACCAGGCCCTCCGCGACCATGCGGTCGATGCGGTGGGTCATGGCGGCGGGGGTCAGGCCCAGGCGCTTGGCCAGCTCGCCCGGGCCCAGTCGGTACGGGGCGCCGGAGAGAACGAGGGCCTTGAGGACCTCCCACTCGGCGTTGGTGAGGTCGAGGGCGGCGGTCTGCCGGTTGTAGGCGACGTTCATCCGCCGGTTGAGGCGCCCCAGGGCCGAGACGATCTGCTCCACCTGGGGGTCGAGGTCCTGAAACTCCCGCTGGTACGCGGCGATCTGTTCCTCGATGGACGGCTCGGCGTCAGGGGTGTCGGCCATGGGCGGCAGTATGGCACGGCTCGCCTTGGCGTTGAAGTCCTTCAGTGTGTATCGTTTAGCTTCGAAGTTTAGCTCTGAAGTCTTACGACTCTAAGGCAGGTGAAAGTGACCAGGGCGATGGGTGCGGCGCTGCACAGGATTCAGCTGGGCAGTGCCCTCGCTGCGTTCGGGATCGGGTTCACGGTCCCGTTCCTCTACGTCTACGTGGCGCAGGTGCGTGGGCTGGGCGCGGGTACGGCGGGGTTCGTCCTCGCCGCGTTCGCGATGGCGGCGCTGGTCGTCCTGCCGGTGGTGGGGCGGGTGATCGACCGGCGCGGGCCGCTGCCCGTCGTCGTGGCCGCCTCCGTTCTGGGCGCGGTGGGCGCCCTCTGCCTCGGGTTCGCCTCGACCGCGGTGACCGCGGTGCTGGCGGCGACGCTGCTGGGCGCCGGTTCGGCCGTGCTCCAGCCGGCCCTGGCCACGATGATCGTCTGGTGCTCCACGCCGCTGACCCGCACCCGGGCCTTCACCATGCAGTTCTTCCTGCAGAATCTGGGCCTCGGCGTGGGCGGGCTCATCGGTGGCCAGATCGTGGACGAGCACCGGGCGGGGTCGTTCCTGCTGCTCTTCTCGATCGAAGCGGTGATGTTCCTGGTGCTGGCCGGCGTCGCGCTCACCGTGCGCCTGCCGCAGAGCCCGGTCATCACGGACCAGGCGCCCGGGGCCGAGGCTCCGGCCGGTGGCGGGGGCATACGGGCGCTGCTCCGCCACCGCGCCATGGTGCAGCTGTGCGTGCTGGGTTTCGTGCTCTTCTTCGCCTGCTACGGCCAGTTCGAGTCGGGCCTGTCCGCCTACGGCGTGGAAGCGGCCGGGATCTCCCCGTCGACGCTGGGGGTGGCGCTGGCGGCCAACACCGCGATGATCGTGATCGCGCAGTTCGCGGTCCTGAAGCTGGTCGAGCGGCGCCGGCGCAGCCGGGTCGTGGCGCTGGTCGGGCTGATCTGGACGGTGGCGTGGCTGGCCGCCGGTTACGCCGGTCTCGGACACGGCAGCGAGGCCATGGCGACGGCCGCCTTCATCTCCACGTACGCGCTCTTCGGGCTCGGTGAGGCGATGCTGGCGCCGACGGTGGCGCCGCTGGTGGCGGACCTGGCTCCCGCGCGGATGGTGGGGCAGTACAACTCGGCCTTCGCGCTGGTGAAGCAGTTGGCGCTGGCGGTGGGGCCCGCGGTGGGCGGGCCGATGGGGGCGACGCTGCACGGGCCGTACATCGTGACGTTCGTGCTGTTCTCGCTGCTGATCTCGGTGCTGGCGCTGCGGCTGGGGCGGGTGCTGCTGCCTCAGCAGGACAAGCCGGAGCCGGTGGGGAGCCGGGTGGTCGCGGTGGGGCGGCCCGAGGAGGGCGGCGTGGCGGCCGTACCGGTCGTGGGGACGGCCGAGTCGACGCCGTCGCGCGTGTAGGAGGCGTAGGGAGCGCGTCCGTCCCCGGCAGGGGGCGGGCGCGCTTTCGTGTGTCAGGTGGTGGGGAGGGCGAATTCGCACCAGACGGACTTGCCGCCGCCGGGGGTGCGTCTGCTGCCCCAGCTGGAGGCGATGGTGGCGATGATCGCGATCCCGCGGCCGGCCTCGTCGCCCGCGTCGGCGCGGCGGCGGCGCGGGAGGTGGTCGTCGCCGTCGGTGACCTCGATGATCAGGCGGCGGTCGGTCCTGCGGAGCCTGAGGCGCATCGGCGGGGTGCCGTGCTGGAGGGAGTTGGCGACCAGTTCGCTGGCGGCGAGGACCCCGAGGTCGTGGAGGTCGGGCGGGAACCGCCAGCTGGTGAGGACGCCGGAGGCGAAGGCGCGGGCCCGGGGTGCGGCCTCGACGCCGCCGAGCAGGTCGAGGGCGGCGTTCCGGAAGAGTTCCGCGTCGCCGCCGACGCGGGCGGGGTGCTGGAGGACGAGGACGGCGACGTCGTCGTCGTGGGTCTCGGTGACGCCGAGGGCGCGCATCAGCCGGTCGCAGACGACCTTGGGGCTGCCGGTGGCTCCGGCGAGGGCTGCTTCGAGTTGATGGAGGCCCTCGTCGATGTCGGCGTCGCGGCGCTCCACCAGCCCGTCGGTGTAGAGGACGGCGGTGGAGCCGGGGGCGAGCGGGATGGTGTCGGAGGTGTGCAGCCAGCCACCGGTGCCGAGCGGCGGACCGGTGGGTTCCGGTGCGCGGTGGATGGCGCCGTGCTCGTCGCGGACCAGGATCGGCAGGTGGCCGGCGGAGGCGTAGACGAGGCGGCCCTCGTTGGGGTCGTGGACGGCGTAGACGCAGGTGGCGATCTGGCTGGGGTCGATCTCGGTGGCGAGGCCGTCAAGGAGCTGGAGGACCTCGTGCGGGGGCAGGTCGAGGCGGGCGTAGGCGCGGACGGCGGTGCGCAGCTGGCCCATGACGGCGGCGGCGCGGACCCCGCGGCCCATGACGTCGCCGATGACCAGGGCGGTGCGTCCGCCGCCGAGGGTGATCACGTCGTACCAGTCGCCGCCGACCGCCGCGTCGGCGCCGCCGGGCTGGTAGGTGGCGGCGATGCGCAGGTCGTCGGGTTGTTCGAGTTCCTGCGGGAGGAGGGAGCGCTGGAGGGTGACGGCGGTCTCGCGCTGGCGGCGTTCGCTGGCGCGCAGCCGTTCGGCGGCGTCGGCCTGGTCGGTGACGTCGGCGGCGAAGACGAGGACCCCGGATTCGGCGCTCTGGGCGTCGCCGTCCTCGGCCTGCGCGCCGCTGTCGTCGGCGGTGGGGACGGTGATCGGGGTGCAGGTGAAGGTGTACGAGCGGCCGCCGGGAAGTCGGCGTGATTTGACCGTGCGGGGGCGGCCGCTGCGCAGGACCTGGTCGAGGAGGGTCAGGAGCCCCAGCTCTTCGAGTTCCGGCATGGTCTCGTCGGCCGGGGTGCCGATCGGGCGGACGCCGAACGCCTCGGTGTAGGCGTCGTTGACGTACGCGATGTGGTGCGCGGGGCCCTGGAGGACCGCGACGAGGGCCGGGACGCGGTCCAGGACGGCGCGTACGGGCAGGTCTTCGAGGCGGGCGGCGGGCCCGGTGGGGTCGGTGCCCGCGCGGGCGGCCGGGACGGCGCCGGTGTCGGCGCGCCGGGTGGTGCGGCGTTGGGTGCCGGGGAACCGGGGGCTCCATCGCGTGAAGTTCACCGATTCTCGCCTCGTGTTGTCGTGTGCGGGGAGTGAGGGTTGGGGCGGGTGAGGACCGCCCGGTCCGGGTGGGGGCCGGAACGGGGGATTCCCGGTGGGCGCTGGATCATGCCTGCTGTGTCGCTTCCGGTGGGGCGTCGCCCGTCCGGGGCCGGTGGCGGCCGGGCGGTGCCCGGCGGTCCGGAGCCGGACCATCGTCACACGGCCGGCCGGGCGGACCCGGTCGATTCCGTCAGACGCCGGTTGTCCGAGGGGGGTTCCGTATCGGCGTCAGGAGGACTCGTTCGGGCGTTTGTTCCCGGCCGCGAGTTCGAATTCCGCACGGGGATGCTCCAGGGAGCCGAGGGAGACGACTTCGCGTTTGAAGAGGCCCGAGAGGGTCCATTCGGCCAGGACACGGGCCTTCCGGTTGAAGGTGGGGAGCCGCCCGAGGTGGTAGGCGCGGTGCATGAGCCACGCGGGATAGCCCTTCAGCTTGCGCCCGTAGACGTGGGCGACGCCCTTGTGCAGCCCCAGCGAGGCGACCGATCCGGCGTAGGCGTGCCGGTACGGCCGCGGGGCCTCGCCGCGCAGCGTGGCCAGCAGGTTGTCGGCGAGCACCTTGGCCTGGCGGACGGCGTGCTGGGCGTTGGGGGCGCATTCGGGCACGCCGGGGGGTGCGGTGGGGCGCGCGGAGGGATCGGGGTCGGGGCCACCGTCCGCTCCGGCCGGGGCGCCCGCTCCGTCGGCCGGCTCCCGCACCACGGGCCCGACAGTGAGATCGGGTACGGCGGCGGCGTCCCCGGCGGCCCAGGCGTGCGGCGTGCCGACGACGGCGAGTTCGGGCGTGCAGCGCAGTCGGCCCCGCCCGTCGAGCGGCAGGTCGGTCGCGGCCAGCACGGGGTGGGGTTTGACGCCGGCGGTCCACACCAGGGTGCGGGTGGGGTGCCGGGAGCCGTCGCTGAGCACGGCCACCCGGCGTTCGCAGCTCTCCAGGCGCGTGGTGAGCCGTACGTCGATCTTGCGGCGGCGCAGCTCGCGGAGGGCGTAGCGGCCCATGTCGGGGCCGACCTCGGGCAGGACCCGGTCGGCGGCCTCGACCAGGAGCCACTTCAGGTCCTCGGGCTGGATGTTGTGGTAGTGCCGGGTGGCGTACCGGGCCATGTCCTCCAGTTCGCCGAGCGCCTCCACGCCCGCGTAGCCGCCGCCGACGAAGACGAAGGTCAGGGCGGCGTCGCGGAGGGCGGGGTCGCGGGTGGAGGAGGCGATGTCCATCTGTTCGAGGACGTGGTTGCGCAGGCCGATGGCCTCCTCGACGGTCTTGAAGCCGATGCCGTGGTGGGCGAGGCCGGGGACGGGCAGGGTCCGCGAGACCGAGCCGGGGGCCATGACCAGTTCGTCGTAGCGCACTTCGAGCGGGCCGGCGCCCTCGTCGTCGGTGGCCTTGGTGCGGACGTGGGCGGTACGCGCGGCGTGGTCGACCGTGACGGCCTCGCCGACCAGCAGGCGGCAGCCGCGCAGGACGCGGCGGAGCGGCACGACCACATGGCGCGGCGAGATGGAGCCGGCCGCCGCCTCGGGCAGGAACGGCTGGTACGTCATGTACGGCTCGGGGGCGACGAGGACGATCTCCGTCTCCCCGGGTCTGCTCTTCGCACGCAGCCGCAGAGCGGTGTACATGCCGACGCAGCCGCCGCCCACGATGAGGATGCGTGCCGGTGCGCTGCCGGAGGTCGTGTCCCGGGATTTCGAGGCCTTCACCTTCCCATGACGCATCGGCGGACGGACTTTGTCCACAGGCCCGACGATTCGTATGACCGGACAGCCGGAAAGGCCGGGGAGCCGCCCGAGGTTGGCCGGATTCGAAGTTACGCAGGTCAGCCCGATGGTAACCAGCGGTCACAGGGGGTGCATTGCGGGGTGAACCGGTGCGTACTTCGATCAGGGCGCGCCACGCCCGGAACGGGCCCCTTCTGAATTGACTCCGGCTCAACTATGTTCGTGAGCCGTCGGGGTGCTGGGGGGTGCCCGCAGGGCTGGCCGCTCCTCAGACTCGCGACTCACATATGGCGGGGAGTCTCCGGGGGGAGACGCCATGACCGGGGGAACGCATGCATATTCAGGACTCTCAGTGGCCGGCGACGACATCGACGGCCCCCAGAACCGCACCGTCCGGCCCGGCCGGCCGTTCGGCACCCTTGCGGGTGGACGCCCAGCGCAATCTGGAGCACGTGCTCCGCGCCGCCCGCGAGGTCTTCGGTGAGCTCGGGTACGGCGCGCCGATGGAGGACGTCGCGCGCCGCGCCCGCGTCGGGGTCGGCACGGTCTACCGCCGCTTCCCCAGCAAGGACGTGCTGGTCCGGCGGATCGCCGAGGAGGAGACGGCCCGCCTGACCGACCAGGCGCGGGCGGCGCTGGGCCAGGAGGACGAGCCGTGGTCGGCGCTCTCCCGCTTCCTGCGCACCTCGGTCGAGTCGGGCGCGGGCCGGCTGCTGCCGCCCAGGATGCTCCGCGTCGAGGTGGGTACGGCGCTGACCGGCCAGGACCCCGCCCGGGTGCCCCAGCAGCGCCAGGCCGAGCCCGGTACGGGCGGCGAGCTGCGGCTGGTCGAGCAGCGGGAGGCGCCCGAGGCCGAGCAGGACTCGGCGGGGACGGGCGCGCTGCTCGACGTCGTCGGCCGGCTGGTCGAGCGGGCCCGCGAGGCGGGCGAGCTGCGGTCCGACGTGACTGTCGCCGACGTCCTGCTGGTGATCGCCACGGCTGCGCCGGCGCTTCCGGACACGGCCCAGCAGGCCGCCGCCTCCGAGCGGTTGCTGGAGATCCTGCTGGAGGGCCTGCGCTCGCGGCCTGCCTGACCTCGGAGTTCGCCGTGATCCCACCGGGCCGGTGAGGTGGCCCGGTTCCGCTCCCGCCCGTCGGCCCCGCCCGCTTCTGCTCGGACGGGGCGCGGTCTGGCCCGGGTGGGTGTGCCGCGGCTCCGCCCTGCCTCCGGGCACACCATCCCGTTCCCTCTCCGACGTGCCCGCCCAGACGCCCGTGCCGCGCCCGCGTCCGCGTGGACCTGAGGCGCGGACGGGAGCGCCCTCCCGGGCCGTGCGCCCCGGGCGCCCTCCGCCGGGTTCCGGCTCCGCCACCAGGCACGAAGGGCCGCGCCGGCGACCCGCTGCGCCCTGGGCCCCCGCTGCGCGGCGCATGATCCCCCGCCGGGTGGGCCGGCGTGAAGGGAGAGGCCGCGAAAACCCCTCGGACGAGTGATCCGGATGCGTGTGGAGGATCAGGGGGAGCGGCCTGTGCCAGGCTTTCGCCCGCAAGCGTTTACGGGTCGGCCAGCGGGGGCTTCCGCCATGAAGGATGACGGTCCGAATCGGACGGGCCGCGGTTCGTCCGAGGGATACGAGCAGGGCCAGGTGCCCGCGCAGGGGGCCGGCCGGCCGGGCTGGGCGCAGGCGCCCTCCGGCGGCCCCGCGCGCCCGCCGCTCGACGGTCCGGCCCCCGGTGACCTCGCAGGCGTGCCCGAGCAGCGCCGGCGCGAGCTCGCCGAGGCGGAGTCGCCCGCGCCGCTCCCGGACGGCCCGGTGCCCGACGCGGCGCTGGTCCGGCGGATGCGCGGCGGCGACGACGGGGCGTACGAGGAGCTGTACCGGCGGCATGCCGAGGCGGTCCGCCGGTACGCGCGGACCTGCTGCCGGGACGCGCACACGGCCGAGGACCTGACCGCCGAGGTGTTCGCCCGGACGCTCCAGGCGGTGCGGGGCGGGGCAGGGCCCACCCACGCGGTCCGCGCCTATCTGCTCACCACGGTGCGCCGGGTGGCGGCCGGCTGGACGCGCACGGCCCGGCGGGAACAACTCGTCGAGGACTTCGCGGTCTTCGCCGCGCAGGCCGCCCGCACGGCGGAGGTGTCGGACGAGGACACCCTCGACCTCGGCGCGGACGTGCTGGCGATGCACGAGGCCGAGCAGTCGATGGCGATGCGCGCCTTCCGCACGCTGCCCGAGCGGTGGCAGGCGGTGCTGTGGCACACCGAGGTGGAGGACGAGTCGCCGAGCGAGGTGGCGACCCTCTTCGGGCTCGACGCCAACGGCACCCGGGTGCTCGCCTCCCGGGCACGCGAGGGACTGAAGCAGGCGTACCTCCAGGCGCACGTCAGCACGGCGCTCACGCGGGACGAGGAGTGCGCCCGGTACGCGGACCGGCTAGGGGCGTACGCCCGGGGCGGGTTGCGTGCGCGGGCCGAGCAGGGCTTGCGGACGCACCTCAAGGAGTGCTCGCAGTGCAGGCTGGCGGCGCTCCAGATCAAGGAAGTCGCGGGCGGCATCCCGGCGGTCGTCCCGGTCGCGGTGATCGGCTGGTTCGGCGCGGCGGGGTACGCGAAGGTGATGGCGCTGATCGGCGGCGGTGCGGCGGGCGCGGCGGGAGCCGGTTCGGCGGCGGCCTCCGGGGGCGCGGCGGGGGGTGCGGCCGCGGAAGGAGCCAGCACCCCGGTGAAGATCGGCATCGGCACGGCGCTGGCCGTCACGGCGGGGGTCGCGCTGGCCCTGGTCCTGATCGGCGACAGCGACCCGGCCAAGCCGCCCCGCCAGAAGCCCCCGGTCGCCCAGCCGGCCGCCCCCCAGCCCCCGCCGCCCTCCCCGGCGCCGGAACTTCCCGCTCCGGCTCCGCCCCCGGCACCGGAGCCCACCCCGGAGCCCACCCCCACACCGACCCCGGAACCCACACCGACGCCCACCCCTACCCCGACGCCCACGCCGGAACCCCCACCGCCGTCCCCGGCCCCGACTCCGGAACCCCCGGCTCCGGCCCCGCCTCCCCCGCCGCCGGCCCCGGAGGCGTACCGCTGGAGCGAGCTGGCGTACGCGCCCCTCGGTGACGCCACGCAGCCGCGGATGCGGCCGGGCGAGAGCAGCTGGGTGTGGCAGCGGCAGGGGCTGTCGATCGGCGGGACGCCCTACGCGGACGGGGTGACCGTGCACGGCGCCTCGTCGGTGACGATCGATCTGAACCGGCCCTGCTCCGCCTACCAGGCGCTGGTCGGGATCGACGATCTGACGATGGGGCTGGGCGAGGCCCGGTTCTCGGTGCGGGCGGACGGCGTCACACTCTGGAGCTCGCCGTGGGTGGAGGGCGGGGACCCGGCGGTTCCGGTACGGGTGGGGCTGACCGGGCGCAAGACGGTGACGCTGGTCGCCGAGCCGAGGTCGGCCGGGGGCAACCTCGCCCTCGCGGACTGGGCGGAGTCCCGGTTCACCTGCGACGGGGAGTCGTCGGGCGCCGAGGAACCCGGCAGCACGGGTGGCACGGACGGGGAAGAGGGCGCGCAGGGCGCGGAAGAGAGCGGGTGAGCGCCGGTCAGCCGCGCCCGGCGGCGCCGAGCGCGCCGCGCTGCGCCGGCGCGATCCCCTCGGGCACGGCGCGCTGACGCCGCGGCGAGGTGCCGGTCCAACAGGAGCCCCGGCGGGTGGCGAGACGACGCAGCCACAGTTCGACGGAGACGAGCTGGGTCAGGCCGTCGACCGGCAGCGGGTCCCCGTCGGCGGCGGCCCGCAGCGCGCGCCGCACGGTCCGCGCCTCGACCAGGCCGGTCTGGGCGAGGAAGGGCGTGTCGAAGAGGGCGACCAGTTCGGCCATGGCGACCCGCAGCCCGGTCCTGGCGACGGTCGCGGCGGCCCCCGGCTCGGGCGCGCCCCAGCCTTCCGGGAGTTCGGTGACCCCGGCCCCTTCGAGCACCGTCCGCAGCACCTCGGCGCGCGCGCCGGGGCGCACCCGGAGTGCTTCGGGGAGCGCGCGGCAGGCACGCACCACCTGGTTGTCGAGGTACGGGGTGTGCAGGCGCTGGAAGCGGACCTCGGCAGCCTGTTCGAGGACGCGGAGGTCGGCGGCGTGGCGGGCCAGCGCCGCGCGGGCCCGGAACTCGCCGGGGCGCTGGCCGGGCCCGGGGCCGGGGCGGGCGGCGGCGTCGGCGAGGCGGAACGACACTTCAGCGAGGGCCTCGCCGGTCAGCCAGCGGGCGGCGGGTCCTGGCCGGGCCCAGGTGAGGGCGGCCAGCGAGGCGCCGACGGCGCCGGGGCTCTCGTCGAAGGAGCGGTGCAGCAGGCGGTCGGCGGCGGCCTCGATGCCGGCGCGGTAGGGCGTCCTGGCGAGGCGGCGGGCGGCGGCGTAGACGCGGGCGGGGACGGTGGCGGAGCCGTCGGCGCGGGTCAGGGCGGCGACCGGGCGGACCAGGTTGCGTCTGCGGCGGTCCATCAGCAGGTCGGCGAGGCGCGCCGGGTGGGCGTCGAGGACCTGGCGGGCGCCGTGCCCGGTGAGGTGGTCGGCGCTGCCGGACGCCAGGCGCAGCCGGTGCCGGGCGGCGAACGCGAGGGTGGGGCCCGGCTCGTCGGTGAGCGGCCCGTCCAGCTCGGCGAAGGGGAGCGCGTCCTCGGCGCCGGTGACGACGACGTGGTGCAGGCGCGGGTCGGCCGCGAGTGCGCCGGCCCGCTCGGTCTCGGCGCCGGAACCGGCCGCGGAGAGGTCGTTGAAGGTGAGGGCGCGCAGCCGCTCGCCGGCCCCCGAGCCGTGGCCGAGGACGGTGCCGGGCAGCCCGGGCAGCCCCGCCGCGAGCAGCGCCAGCGTGGCGGAGGCGGGGCCTCCGGAGAGGTCGGCGCCCATGCCGGGGGCGGGCAGGCCGCGGGCGGCGCGCCGCTCGTGCGGGCCCATGCCGGGGACCGGTCCGGGGTCGGCGTCGAAGGCGGGGACGTGCCGGGGTGCGTCGAGGCGGGCGCGGACCGCTTCGACCAGGGCGTCGCGGACCCCGTCCACGGCGCTGTGGGCGTCGGCGGCCGGGGCGGCTACGGCGAGGGAGGCGACCGGTTCGTACCCGGCGATCTCGCGGGCGCCGTTGCGCAGGATCAGGGCGTGGCCCGGCGGGATGCGGTGGACGCCGAGGAAGGGGGTGGTGTCGTGGACGGCCTCGGGCACGTCGGGCAGGGCGAGCAGCGCGGCGAGGTGGCCGATGTCGAGCGGGGCGCCGATCAGGTCGGCGAGCGGGAGGGCGGCGGTGGCGTAGGCGGTGCCGCGGGCCCAGGGGGTGTGGAAGACGGGGCGTGCGCCGGCGAGGTCGCCGAGGACGGTGGTGCGCCGGCCGGCCTGGACGACGGCGGTGTAGCTGCCGGGCCAGGCGGTGAGGTGGCGCAGGGCGCCGCCGCGGGCGGCGAACAGGCCGACTCTCAGCTGCTCGTCGGTGGCGGCGCAGGTGCCGAGGACGGCGATGCGGGTGTCGGCGTCGGCGCGGACGACACGGATCTCGTCGGGTCTCCAGTCACCGACGGCCCAGAGCGGGTCGGGCCCGTCCCAGAGCAGCCGCGCGCCGACCGGCGTGAGCAGGCCGCCGTCCTCGTCGTCGATGCCGACGGATTCCGCGCCCGCGCCGAAGGGTCCCGCGCCCGGTTCGGGGGCGTACGCGCCGTATCCGAGGCCGGTGCCGTCCGGGGTGGTGGCGTGTGCCGGGGGTGGCGGGCCGGGCGCGGCCTGGCGCGGACGGAGTCCGGTGGAGGCGCTGCTCCACCCCACCAACCACCGCATACGGCCTCCACAGGCTGTGGACAGAACAGGGTGCCGCGGGGAAACGCCCACGGTATGGGCACCATGCTGCCACGAAGGAGGCGCGCGGGAGCGCTTGCGGTGGCGCTCCCGCCAAGCCGAATGCGCCCCTGGCAAGAGCCAGTTGGGCCGTCGCCGGGTCCCGGACCTGGCAGCGGCGGGGGAACCATCGGGTTCCGGCCATTTCGAACCGGTCTACGAGACCGGCTGACGCGCGCGGCGTGTCGTGCGGTCCGGGAGGCGCCGAGAGCCTCCCGGACCGAGCCGTCGCCCGCGGGGATGAAGGCGACGGTGTCCCCCAGCCCACTGAACGCGGTGTCAGCGGGCCGACCCACGCACCGCCCATGGAAACGCCAGCCCGCCGGCCCCGGTAAGGCGCACGGCCGGGCGCACGGCCACACGCCCGGAGCACACTCCGTCCGCGCGCCCGCCGAGCACCGGCCACAATCCCGCCAACCGGAACTATGCCCCTTAACGCTTGGGATGCGGCGAACTACGCTGGGTTTACGAATGCCGGACGCCTATGCCGCGCCCCGGCAGCCGTCTGTGTCGAGGGGTGGCGCATGTCCAGGGAGCAACGCGGGCCGAACGAGAAACTCGGCACCGTTCTCGCCCTCGCGGGAATGAGCAACGCCGGGTTGGCACGCCGGGTCAACGACCTCGGCGCGCAGCGGGGACTGACGCTGCGCTACGACAAGACCTCGGTGGCCCGGTGGGTGTCCAAGGGGATGGTGCCGCAGGGCGCCGCGCCCCATCTGATCGCGGCCGCCATCGGGCAGAAACTCGGCCGCCCGGTGCCACTGCACGAGATCGGGCTGGCCGACGCCGATCCGGCGCCTGAGGTGGGGCTCGCCTTCCCGCGTGACGTGGGGGCGGCGGTGAAGTCCGCCACCGAGCTGTACCGGCTGGATCTCGCGGGCCGGCGCGCCGGTGGCGGAATCTGGCAGTCCCTGGCCGGTTCCTTCGCCGTGAGCGCCTATGCGACCCCCGCCTCACGTTGGCTGATAACCCCGGCCGACTCCTCGGTCGCGCGGGAGGCCGCCCCCTCGGAGGGCGGCTCCCCCCGGCAGAGGGTCGGCCACGCCGACGTCCGCAAACTCAAGGAGGCGGCGGAGGACGCGCGCCGCTGGGACTCCAAGTACGGCGGCGGCGACTGGCGTTCGTCGATGGTCCCGGAGTGCCTGCGGGTCGAGGCGGCCCCGCTGCTGCTCGGCTCGTACTCCGACGAGGTGGGCCGCGCCCTTTTCGGCGCCAGTGCCGAACTGACCCGGCTGGCCGGCTGGATGGCCTTCGACACGGGGCAGCAGGAGGCGGCGCAGCGGTACTACATCCAGGCGTTGCGGCTGGCCAGGGCGGCGGCCGACGTCCCGCTCGGCGGGTACGTGCTCGCCACCATGTCGCTCCAGTCGACCTACCGCGGCTTCGGCGACGAGGGGGTCGACCTCGCGCAGGCGGCGGTGGAGCGCAACAGGGGGCTCGCGACGGCGCGCACCATGAGCTTCTTCCGTCTGGTCGAGGCGCGGGCGCACGCCCGGGCGGGGGACGCGCAGGCCGCGGGCGCCGCCCTGCGCGCCGCCGAGGGCTGGCTGGAGCGCTCCCGGGACGGCGACGCCGACCCGCAGTGGCTCGGCTTCTACACCTACGACCGGTTCGCCGCCGACGCCGCCGAGTGCTACCGCGACCTCAAGGCACCGCGCCAGGTCAGGCGCTTCACCGAGCAGGCCCTCTCCAAGCCGACCGACGAGTTCGTCCGCTCCCACGGCCTGCGCCTGATCGTTTCCGCCGTGGCCGAGCTGGAGTCGGGCAACCTCGACGCCGCCTGCGAACAGGGCGTGCGCGCCCTGGAGGTGGCCGGCCGGATCTCCTCCGCCCGCACCACGGAGTACGTCCGCGACCTGCTGCACCGCCTGGAGCCGTACGGCGACGAGCCGCGCGTGGTGGAGCTGCGCGAGCGGGCCCGGCCGCTGCTGACCGCCCCGGCGTAGGGGCGCGCGAGGTGACCTGAGCCACTGCCCGGGCGCTCCCGCACCACCCATGATCATCGGGTGACGGGTTTGAGGCCGGTGCCAGCGGCGCAGGCCACTATCGGGGCAGGGAGGTGGTGCGCGTGCGGGAAGAGACCGACGTGGTGGTGATCGGCGCCGGGATCGTCGGGCTGTCGACGGCGTACGCGCTGTCCCGGCAGCGCCCCGGCATCCGCGTGACCGTGCTGGAGAAGGAGCAGGGCCCGGCCCGCCACCAGACGGGCCGCAACAGCGGCGTCATCCACAGCGGCGTCTACTACCGTCCCGGCTCCCTCAAGGCCCGGTACGCGACGCGCGGCGCCGCCGAGATGGTCCGGTTCTGCGCGGAGCACGGCATCCCGCACGAGGTCACGGGCAAGCTGATCGTCGCCACCGGCCGCGAGGAGCTGCCCCGCCTGCACGCCCTCGTCCAGCGCGGCCGGGAGAACGGCATCCCCGTCCGCGAGCTGGGCCCCTCCCAGATCCCCGCGTACGAGCCCGAGGCGCGCGGCCTCGCCGCCATCCACGTCGCCACCACCGGCATCTGCGACTACGGCGCGGTCTCCCGGGTGCTCGCCGAGTCCTCCAAGGCCGACATCCGGTACGGCGCCGAGGCCGGCCTCATATCCCGCCGCCTCGGCCGGGGCGTCGCCGTACGGACCAAGGACGGCACGGTGGTGCGCGGCCACGTGCTGGTCAACTGCGCGGGCCTGCACTGCGACCGCGTGGCCCGGCTGGCGGGCGACGACCCGAAGATGCGGATCGTCCCCTTCCGCGGCGAGTACTACGAGCTGGCCCGGCCCGAACTGGTCCGCGGCCTGGTCTACCCGGTCCCCGACCCGGCCTTCCCCTTCCTCGGCGTCCACCTGACCCGCGGCGTGGACGGCGGCGTGCACGTCGGCCCGAACGCCGTCCTGGCCGGGGCCCGCGAGGGCTACTCCTGGCCGGTGGTGCGCCCCGCAGACCTCGCGGGCACCCTCGCCTGGCCGGGCTTCTGGCACCTCGCCCGCCGCCACGCGGGGTACGGCCTCGGCGAGGTGGGCCGCTCCCTGTCGAAAGCGGCCTTCACCCGGGCGGTGCGCAGGCTGCTGCCCGCGGTCCGCGAGGACGACCTGGTGCCCGCCCCGGCCGGGGTGCGCGCCCAGGCGGTGCTGCGCGACGGCACCCTCGTCGACGACTTCCTGATCCGCCAGGGCCCGAGCACCGTCCACGTCCTCAACGCCCCCTCCCCCGCCGCCACCGCCTCCCTGCCCATCGGCCGCGAGGTGGCCCGGCGGGTCCTGGGGGTGCTGGAGCGGGGCTGACGGGGATCGCGGCCCCCGTGCTCACGGCCGCCGCCGCTTCGCGCCCGGCTCCGTAGACTGGAAGGCGTGGCGGCGGCACCGTCCCGCGCTCCGCCCCTCCGGGGCCCAGGACGCGGACGCTTCCGTGCCCCTCCCCCGCGCCGGGCCGCACCTCAGCCGTGCCCGGCGGACGTCCCCGTCCCCGTACGCCGAAATGCGGTCCCGACTCCCGTGAGCAACCAGAACCCGCCCCAGCTCCCCGCCCCCGCGACCGCCGCGCCGGACACCTCACAGGTCCCGGCGCCGCCCCGCAGCGCCCGGACGTCGGCGGCCAAGCCGGAGCGCACCCGGATGTTCGCCGACGGCACCGGTCCCGCGGCCGACCCGGCCGGCTCCCACTTCGAGCGGCGCATCCGCAGCTTCCAGCCGCGCCGCAGCCGGGTCACCACCGGGCAGGAGGAGGCGCTGCGGCGACTCTGGCCCACCTGGGGCATCGACGTGGACGGGCAGCACGTGCTCGACCTCGACGCGATGTTCGGCGGCCGGCCCGTGGTCCTGGAGATCGGCTTCGGCATGGGCGAGGCGACCGCGCGGATGGCCGCCGAGGACCCGGACACCGGCATCCTCGCCGTCGACGTCCACACCCCCGGGCAGGGGAACCTGCTGGGCCTCGCCGACCGGCTGGGCCTGGACAACGTCCGGGTGGCCAACGGGGACGCCATCATCCTGCTCCGCGAGATGCTGGCCCCCGAGGCCCTGGCCGGCCTGCGCGTCTACTTCCCCGACCCGTGGCCGAAGACCCGCCACCACAAGCGGCGCCTGATCCAGCCCGACTTCCTGAGCCTGGCGGCCCCGCGGCTCGCCCCCGGCGCCCTCCTGCACTGCGCCACCGACTGGGAGCCCTACGCCGAGCAGATGCACGACGTGCTCAGCGCCCATCCCGCCTTCGAGAACACCGTGGAGCTGCCCGGGGCCGCGGTCGAGGGGACGGACGGCGTGGTGCGGCACGGGTACGTGCCGCGTCCCGCGTTCCGGCCGCGCACCCGGTTCGAGGGGCAGGGCCTGGACAAGGGGCACGTCGTCCACGACCTTCTCTTCCGCAAGGTGGCGGAGCCGGCCGCGAGCTGACAGGGCTGGCCGTCACCCACGGGTGACGCGGTGGACCGGAACGGACGCCACCGGGGCACAGGGCGACAAATTTTCGCGACGGTCTGTGGCGGTCTTTTCACTCGTCGGGACTAATCAGCCCTCCGGGAACTGGTTAGGGTCGTTCTCGTGATCAACAGCCCGTCGTACTCGGCCTCGCAGCCCGAGCAGCCGCACGGGGCCGGTGCCGAGGGCGCCGGTCCCGGCCAGGCGCTGCCGCCCCCGCCGCCGATGCCCCCGTATCCGGCCGCGCTCCCCCGCATGCGCTGGTGGCAGCGGCACGCGGTGCGGGTGGGCCTGCTGGTCGGCCTGCTCACGGTCTCGGGCGGCATCATCCTCGCCCTGGTCCGCGAGCAGACCGGTACGCACGGCTTCCTCGTCGGCCTCGGCCTCGCCCTGCTGCCGGTGCCGCTGCTGCTCGCGGTCTTCCGCTGGGTGGAGGCGGTCGAGCCGGGCCCGTGGCGGAACCTGGTCTTCTGCTTCGCCTGGGGAGCCTGCGCCGCCGCGCTGATCGCCATCGTCGCCAACACCCTGGCCACCGAATGGCTGGTCGGCTCCACCCTGGAACCGTTCGCGGGCGGCGACGAACCGCTGAAGCCCGACGCGGTCGGCGCCACCTATGTGGCCCCCGTCGTCGAGGAGTCCGCCAAGGCGGTCTCCGTGCTCCTGATCTTCCTCTTCCGCCGGCAGCACTTCCGCGGCCTGCTGGACGGCGCGGTGACGGCCGGCCTCACCGGCGCCGGCTTCGCCTTCACCGAGAACATCCTCTACCTCGGGAACGCCTTCGGCCGCGACCAGTTGAGCGGCGACAGCGGCATGGCCTCGGTCACCGCCGCCACCTTCTTCGTGCGGATCGTGCTGTCGCCCTTCGCCCACCCGCTCTTCACCCTGCTCACCGGGATCGGCTTCGGCCTGGCCGCCCGAACCCCGGGCCGCCGGCGGGTGCGCCGGGTCCTGCTGCCCCTGGCCGGCCTGCTGCTCTCCATGGGCATGCACGGCCTGTGGAACGGCTCGGCCACCCTGATGGGACCCTTCGGCTTCATCATCGTCTACGCCCTGGTGATGGTCCCGGTCTTCGGCCTCTCCGTCTGGCTGCTGGTCTGGGCCCGCGCCGACGTGCTGCGCGCCGTCCGCGCCCACCTCCCCGCCTACGTGGCGGCCGGCTGGCTCGCCCCGGCCGAACCGGCCGCCCTCGCCACGATGAACGCCCGCCACCTCGCCCGGGACCACGCCCGGCGCGCCGGCGGCCGCAAGGCGGTGCGCGCCCTCGCCGCCTACCAACGCGACGCCACGACCCTGGCGGTGCTGCGGCGGCGCGGCGAACGGGGCCAGGCCGAGCCGGACTTCGTCGACCGCGAGCGCGCCCTGCTCAACTCCCTCTGGGAGCGTCGCGAGACGATCCGCCCGGCCCAGCTGCACGCCGCCCGTCTGCTGGCGCCCCCGCCGCCCGCGATGTGGCTGCCGCCCCAGCAGGGCGGCTGGGGCTGGGGCACGCCGTACGGGGCTCCGGGCTGGGGCGGGGCGCCGTGGGGCGGGCCCTGGCCGGGACCGGCGGCGGGGCAGGGACCCGCACCGGCACCGGCCGGCCCCCCGGCGCCGCACTCGTCGCCGTACGCCCCGCCGCCGCACATACCCCCGCAGCAGCGGTAGCCGTCTCCGCCCGGCGACCGGGCCGGTGTCCGGGGTCAGGCGGAGGCGACGGTGAGCAGGCTCAGTTCCTCGTCGGTCAGCGTGAGGTCGGCGACGGCCAGCAGCGCCGGAAGCTGTTCCACGGTGCGGGCACTGGCGATCGGCGCGGCCACGGTCGGGCGCGCGGCGAGCCAGGCGAGGGCCACGGACGCCACCTCGGCACCGTGCGCCTCCGCGACGGTGTCCAGGGCGGCGAGGACCTTCTGGCCGCGCTCGGTGGCCAGGTGCTGCTCGGCGCCTGCGGCACGGGCGCTCTCCACGGTGGTGCCCGGGCGGTACTTGCCCGTCAGGAAGCCGGCGGCCAGCGCGTAGTACGGCACCGCGGCGAGGCCCGCGCGGGACGCCACCTGCTGGAGCGGGCCTTCGTAGGTGTCGCGGGAGACGAGGTTGTAATGGGGCTGGAGCGCGACGTACCGGGCCAGGCCCTCGCGGTCGGCGACGTCCAGGGATTCCTGGAGGCGTTCGGGGCTGATGTTGGAGGCGGCGACGGCGCGGACCTTGCCCGCCTTCACCAGGTCGTCGAGGGCGGTGACGATCTCCTCGACCGGCACGGAGGGGTCGTCGAAGTGGGTGTAGTACAGGTCGATCCGGTCGGTGCCGAGTCGTCGCAGCGACTCCTCGGCCGCCGCCTTCACGTTGGGGGCGGAGAGCCCCTTGAACTGCGGGTGGCTGCCGACCTTGGTGGCGACGACGATCTCGTCCCGGTTGCCGCGCGAGGCGAGCCACTTGCCGATCACCGTCTCGGACTCACCGCCCTCGTTCCCCGGCACCCAGGAGGAGTACGTGTCCGCGCTGTCGATGAAGTTGCCGCCCGCGGCGGCGTAGGCGTCGAGGACGGCGAAGGACTGCGCCTCGTCCGCGGTCCAGCCGAAGACGTTACCGCCGAGAGCGAGCGGGAAGACGTCGAGATCAGAATTGCCGAGAGGGCGGAGAGAAGTCATGGGGAGATCAACAAAACGGCCCGCTCGCCCATTCCTGGCCGAGGCATGCCCGCGCGAACAGATCCGGCGGCCCTGACGTCGGGGGGTAGCCGCCAGGACCGCCGGAGTTCGGCCACCCGAACCGTGACACGGCGCGGGCGGGAGCCACGTGGCGCACACGGCGGCACACGGGCACGGCAGGAGAAGAGGGGAGAGCAACAGGCGTGCGTCCGGCCCGGGTTCCGGCCCACCGCGAACCCGCCCGCCATGACGGCGGGCGGGCACGGTACAGACCGGTCTCAGATGTTGAGGCCCTTGCCCCGCAGCCAGCTGAGCGGGTCGACGCCGTCGCCGCCACCCGGGTGGATCTCCAGGTGGAGGTGGGGCCCGGTGACGTTGCCGGTGGCACCGACACGGCCGATCACGTCGCCGGTGGTGACCTTCTGCCCGGCGCTGACGGACATCGAGGACTGGTGGGAGTACCAGAGTTCGGTACCGTCCTCCAGCTCCAGGATGGTGCGGTAGCCGTACGAACCGGCCCAGCCCGCTTCCTTGATGGTGCCGGAGTGGATCGCCTTCAGCGGGGTCCCGGTGGGGGCGGCGAAGTCGAGCCCGGTGTGGTAGCCGGAGGACCACATGGCACCCGCCTGACCGTAGGTCGAGGTCAGGGTGTACGAGGTGGTGGGGAGCGAGAAGCTGGCGGCGAGCTTGGCGAGGCGCTCGGCCTCCTCCTTCTTCCGCTTCTCCTCGGCCTTCTTCCGCTCCGCCTCGGCCAGCTTCTTCTCGGCGGCCTCCTGGACCTTCGCGGCCTCGGCCACGGCCTGCTCGGCGGCGGCCTGCTCAGCCGCGCGGGCCGCGCTCTGGTCCGCCTGGTCCTGCTGGTGCTCGGCCTGCTGGATGATGCGCGCCCGCAGCGCCTCGCCGGCGTCGGTGGTGCCCTGCTCGGTGTCGGCGACGGTGACCCCGGCGCCGGTGAGCGGGCTGGCCGTCACCTGCGTGTCGGACTCCTTGTCGGAGCCGAGCAGGCTGCCGACGCCCGGCAGCGAATCGGCGTCGGGGAGGGACGCCTTGACGGAGGAGAGGTCGGGGAGCGAGATGGAGACCGGGGGCTTCTCCTTGGCGGTGGCGATACCGCCGGCGCCCACCGCGGCGATGACGCCGACGCCGAGGACGGTGGAGGAGCGGGCCAGGCCACCGCCGCGCTGCTTCGCGACACGGTGCCGGCCGCGGACGGGACGGATGGACTCCTCGGTGGGATTCCATTCCTCCCAGGGTCCCCCGGCGGGTCCGTAAGCCGTGGGACCGGTGACCGGGTCCTCGTCGTTCGGCACGAACAGGGCCTCAGGGGCAGGACGGTTCGACGCCACGCGGGCGCTCTCCTTTCCTTCCTTCTCGCCTACCGGGTTAGCTGACGGGTTCGGAGCAGGAAGGTCTCCTACGGCCGCCTCGAAAGGCGTCCGATTCACCCCAAGGAGTGGTTCCCCGGTTCCCTACGGGATTCGGCGCGTGCGCGCGGAGCCGTCTCGGGTGACGGCCGGGACAACCGCGCTGCGTTATCGAACGTTAATAGACACCCGGCCTGGATTCCAAGCTGTTCCGGATGATCGTTGGACCCCGGGGCCCGGACGTACCGGGGCACCGAGGGGCGGATTCGGGCGAGTTGCCTGCACAGAACCACCACAGGATCAGCTGACGGTATGTCAGTTGTTATGCGGGGAGCGCTTACTCACTCACCCTCGGTGACGGCATCGGCAGCGGGCAAGCGACTCCGGCCGGAGTCCGGACTCCTCAGGGCCGGCGGAGCGCCAGCAGCGCCATGTCGTCCTGCGGTCCGCAACCGGTGTGCGCACGAACCTCCCGGGAGAGCGTCTCCAGCAGGTGGTCGGGCGCCTCGAAACGACGCCCCGTCAGCCGCGACGCAGGGTCGTAGAAGACCCCGTTCCGGTCCCGCGCCTCCGTCAGCCCGTCGGTGAAGAGCAGCAGGGTGGCGCCGGAGGGGAACGGTGTCGCGTCCGACCGGTCCGGCCACACCCCGAGGTCTCCCATGCCGAGCGGGAGCGCCGGCTGGCTCGGCACCAGCACCCGCACGTCTCCGTCGCCGTGGAGCAGCAGCGGCTCGGGATGGCCCCGGTTGACCGTGCGGACGACGGACTGCCCGGGCGGGATCTCCGCCAGCAGCGCGGTGGTGAACCCCTCGAACTGGTCCAGCCCTTCCCGCCGCACCCCCTCGCGGGCGAGGGCGCGTTCGAGCCGCTGGGCCACCTTCTCCAGGCTCGACTCCTGCTCGGCGGCCTCCCGGAACGCACCGATGACCACCGCGACCGCCTCCACCGCGCCGAGCCCCTTGCCCCGCACGTCGCCGACGAGCAGCCGCACCCCGTGCGGGGTCTCCTGGACGGCGTAGAGGTCGCCGCCGATGAGGGCGTCGGCCTGGGCGGCCTCGTAGCGGGCGGCGATGTCGAAGCCGCCGATCCGCTCGGCGGGGATGGGCAGCACCGCGCGCTGGGCGGCCTCGGCGATGCTGCGGGCGGTGGCGAGCTGTTCGCCGCTGCGGCTGACCAAGCGGTTGCTGAGCACGGCGAGGAGGACGCAGGTGAGGATGGTGAGCAGCTCGGTGGTCGAGTCCACCCCGCCCAGCGTCCCGGTCTGCCACTGGAGGAGCACCACCACAGCCAGCGCGAGGACCCCGGTCAGCACGGTGCCGAGGAGCGAGAAGAACGGCGCGGCGATCAGCGGCGCCGCGGCGTAGAGCGGACTGGCGTTGAAGCGGGGCGGCGCGGCCTCGTCGAAGATGACCCCGGCGACGATCAGCACCACGGGCAGCAGGCGCATCAGCGTCCGGGACCGGCCCCCCGTGTGCCGGTCGCCCTTGTAGGTGCCGAGGATCTCCTGCCCGGGTGCGCCCCGCTTCCTCGCCGGGGCCTTCCGGGCGGCCGGCCGGCCCGTCTCCTTCTCCGCGTGCTCGCCGCGTTTCCCCACCAGCCTGTCTCCTGATCCTTCGGCCGGCCCCCGGTCGGCCCGGCCCGGACACGCCCGCTTCCGCGTCAGCGCTTCCCCCATGCTTCCGCCCACCCCGTGCGGCGGCGAGCGGACAGCGTCCGAACGAGTACCGGCACAGGCAGCGCACACACGACGAAGGCCCGGATTCCTCGAAAGGAATCCGGGCCCTGGCCTTCAGTAGCGGGGACAGGATTTGAACCTGCGACCTCTGGGTTATGAGCCCAGCGAGCTACCGAGCTGCTCCACCCCGCGTCGGTGAAATCAACTATACGCCATCCAGAAGGCTCCTCGCGCCACGCCCGCTCCGGAGGGTGGGCCTCCGCCCCGGCGCGGCGGACGGAGGCCCGGGACTCGGTCACCGGCGTCGTCCGCGTCCGCCCGCGACCCGGTCCAGGGCGAACACACCGATCGCGGCCAGCGCGATCTGGATGCCCCACTCGGCCCAGTCGACGCCCCCGGTGTCGGCGAGGCCGAACTGGGCGGCGAGGAAGGTGCCGACGAGCGCCGCCACGATGCCGACGACGATGGTCAGCAGCAGGCCGATGCGCTGGCGGCCGGGGACGACCAGGCGTCCCAGGACACCGATGACGATGCCGATGACGATCGCGCTGATGATCCCGGATATCTCCATGGGACACGCCTCTCGTTTACTCGTGCCGTGCCTGCGGCGGACCGGCGACGAGCGCGTCGGCCCCTTGTCGCACGTGTGCCCGGGCGGCGACGGGCCAGTCCCCTCCCGCGCAGAATCAGGCGGTCCTGTGCCCGCGCCGGCCACCGGGCGTACGCCATGGGCGTACGGGGCGTATGGGCGACAGGCGTACGTTCCCGCCCGACACGAAGACGCCCCCTCCCCGCGCCCACAGGAGCACGGAGAAGGGGTCGGGAAAAGCCCGTCGCCCGCCCGGGGGATTGGGTTGCCGGCCGGGCGACGGGTGTTCGGGGGGTGGGTCAGACGTTGACGCCGAAGTCCTGGGCGATCCCGGCCAGGCCGGAGGCGTAGCCCTGGCCGACCGCGCGGAACTTCCACTCGGCGCCGTGGCGGTAGAGCTCGCCGAAGACCATGGCGGTCTCGGTGGAGGCGTCCTCGGTGAGGTCGTACCGCGCGATCTCGGCGCCGCCCGCCTGGTTCACCACGCGGATGAAGGCGTTCCGGACCTGGCCGAAGCTCTGGCCGCGGGACTCCGCGTCGTGGATGGAGACGGGGAAGACGATGCGGGTGACCTGCGGCGGGACCGCGACGAGGTTGACCTTGACGGCCTCGTCGTCGCCGTCGCCCTCACCGGTGAGGTTGTCACCGGTGTGCTCGACGGAGCCGTCGGGGCTGGTCAGGTTGTTGTAGAAGATGAAGTGCTGGTCGGAGAGGACCTTGCCGGACTCGTCGCAGAGCAGGGCGCTGGCGTCGAGGTCGTAGTCGGTGCCGGTCGTCGTGCGGACGTCCCAGCCGAGCCCGACAAGGACCGCGGTCAGCCCGGGGGCTTCCTTGCTGAGAGAGACATTGCCGCCCTTTGCCAGGGAAACGCCCACGGTCTTCTCCTTCTGCGGTTCGTCCTGCGTGCTCGTACCGGGTCCCGCGCCCGCGGCGCCTCGCGGCCACCGGGTGCGGGCGGGCGGGGTGCGACGGCCGGACTGGGGGACCGGCCGCGTGCCGTCGTACGACTCGCAGCCGCCACGCCTGCGCCGGGCGCCGTGGGTGGCGGCGCCGACGCCGTCGAATCTACCTCATCTCTACACGCATGTAGAAGTAGCCCCGGTGCCCCCTCCGTTCCGCCGCGGCCCCCACGTCCTCTCTGCCCAACAGGCGCATCCCGTCACCCTTTGTTTTAGTGGAAAAGTCGCCAATCGACGGAAAAGCCATCAGCCAGAGCACCTCCGCGGAGGCCCCACCATGTCGCTGTCGTCCTTCGGGTCCTTCGGGGGCCCCGGCCCCGACCCCTTCTCCGACCTGCTGAACCGTTTCTTCGGGATGACTCCCGGCGCCTCCCCGCCCGCCGTCCAGCGGGTTCCCATCGGCCGCCTGCTCACCGAGTCCGCCCGCGACCTGCTCGGCCGCGCCACCGCCAAGGCCGAGGAGGACGGCTCGGAGGACCTCGACACCGAGCACCTGCTGTGGGCGTGCACCCAGGTCGAACCGTCCCGTTCGCTGCTGGCCAGGGCCGGGGTCGACCCCGACAAGCTCGCCTCCGCCATCGAGCAGGCGCTGCCCGGCGAGAGCCGTACGCCTTCGGCCGAACCTGGTCTCACACCCGCGGCCAAGCGCGTGCTCATCGCGGCCCACGCCCGCTCGCAGGCGGCGGACGTCTCCTACATCGGGCCGGAGCACATCCTCGGCGCGCTGCTGGACGACCCGAACTCCGGCGCCGGACGCTTCCTCCAGGCGCAGGGCACGGACCCCGGCGCACTCTCCCGGCGCGCGGACGCGACGGCACGCTCCGAGGGCGCGCCGGCCGCGGGCAAGCCCGACAGCGAGACGCCGACGCTCGACGAGTACGGCCGCGACCTGACCGCCGAGGCCAAGGCCGGCAAGCTAGACCCGGTGGTGGGCCGGGCCGACGAGATCGAGCAGACCATCGAGATCCTCTCGCGCCGCTCGAAGAACAACCCGGTGCTCATCGGCGAGCCCGGCGTCGGCAAGACCGCGATCGTGGAGGGGCTGGCCCAGCGGATCATCGCGGGCGACGTCCCGCGCACGCTCCACGACAAGCGCGTGATCGGCCTGGACCTGTCGGGGCTGGTCGCCGGGGCGCAGTACCGCGGGCAGTTCGAGGAGCGGCTGAAGAACGTCATCGACGAGGTCAAGGCCGCCTCCGAGTCGACCATCCTCTTCATCGACGAGCTCCACACCGTCGTCGGAGCGGGTTCCTCCGGCGAGGGCGCGATGGACGCGAGCAACATGCTCAAGCCCGCCCTCGCCCGCGGTGAGCTGCACGTCGTCGGCGCCACCACCATCGACGAGTACCGCAAGCACATCGAGAAGGACGCGGCGCTGGAGCGGCGCTTCCAGCCGGTGCTGATCGAGGAACCGAGCGTTCCGGAGACGGTGGAGATCCTGGAGGGGCTGCGCGACGGGTACGAGGCCCACCACGGCGTGCGGTTCAGCGACGAGGCCCTTGCCGCGGCGGCGGAGCTCTCCGACCGGTACCTGACCGACCGGTTCCTCCCCGACAAGGCGATCGACCTGATGGACCAGGCCGGGGCGCGGGTGCGGCTGAAGTCGCTGGGGCGTTCCGGCGAGGAGATCGAGCGCGAGGACGAGCTGGCGAAGCTGACCCGGGAGAAGGACGAGGCGGTCGACGCGGAGCAGTTCGAGCGCGCCGGTGAGCTGAAGGAACGTATCGCCAGGATCGAGTCGGAGCTGGCCGGCATCGAGGAGCGGCGGGAGGGCGTGGTCGAGGTGACCGTCGACGACATCGCCGACGTCCTCGCCCGCCGCACCGGCATCCCGGTCGCCCAGCTCACCGCCAGCGAGAAGGAGAAGCTGCTCAAGCTGGAGGACGCCCTGCACTCGCGGGTCGTCGGCCAGGACGAGGCGGTCACCGCGGTCTCCCAGGCGGTCCGCCGCAGCCGGGCCGGCATGGGCGACCCCAACCGTCCGACCGGCTCCTTCCTCTTCCTCGGCCCGACCGGCGTCGGCAAGACCGAGCTGGCCAAGGCGCTCGCCGAGCTGCTCTTCGGCGACGAGAACCGCATGGTCCGCTTCGACATGAGCGAGTTCCAGGAGAAGCACACCGTCTCCCGGCTGGTCGGCGCCCCGCCCGGATACGTCGGCCACGAGGAGGCCGGCCAGCTGACCGAGAAGGTCCGCCGGCAGCCCTACAGCGTGCTGCTCTTCGACGAGATCGAGAAGGCGCACCCCGACGTCTTCAACGCGCTGCTCCAGGTCCTGGACGACGGCCGCCTGACCGACGCCCAGGGGCGGACCGTCGACTTCCGCAACACCGTGGTCATCATGACCAGCAACATCGGGGCGCAGCTCATCCTCGCCCACGAGGGCGACGTGTCCGAGATCAAGGACGACCTGATGGACGAGTTGAAGACCCGGTTCCAGCCGGAGTTCCTCAACCGGGTCGACGCGACGATCATCTTCCAGGGCCTGGCCGAGAAGGACCTGTCGCAGATCGTCGACCTCATGCTGGAGCGCAGCGCCCGCCGGGTCCGCGCGCAGGACATGACCCTGGAGGTGACCGACGCGGCGAAGAGGCTGCTGGTCGCCCACGGCCACCAGCCGGAGTTCGGCGCCCGGCCGCTGCGCCGCACCATCCAGACCGAGCTGGACAACCGTCTCGCCGAACTCATGCTCCTCGGCGAGGCCGAGCCGGGCGACCTCATCGTCGCCGACGTCGACAACGACGCCCTGGTCTGCCGGATCGAGCGCCCCCGGAAGTCGGGCGGCCCGGACACCGACGGTGACAAGGCCGGCTCCGCGAGATCCGGCTCCGCCCAGCCCGACACCCCGAAGGCCACCGGCGCCTCACCCGCCTGACCTTCGCCTACGCTCCCCTGCTGACCGAATCGGAGTCCGGCACTCCGGGTCGGTCAGCCGCGCGCCTCACCCTTCACCCTTACGGAGAGTTGTCACTGTCAGTGACGAGTGGCAAGCTCAACGGCATGACCGACAACACGAGCGACACCGCCTTCCGCCCTGCCGCCCCGCCCCTGACCGCCTGGCCCGCCGCCCCCGCCCCTGACACCCCGTCCGCGGTCGTCACCGCCCTGTGGGCCCGGATGCAGGCCCGCGACTGGAGCGGCGTCGCCGCACTCCTCGCCCCGGACGCGGTCGTCGACTGGCCGGTCAGCGGAGAGCGCCTCCCCGACCGCGACGCCTACGTGGCGGTCAACGCCGCCTACCCGGAAGGCTGGACGGTCCACGAACCGCACGTCATAGCGCAGGGCAGCACCGTGGTCTCCGAGGTCCGCGTCGACCACGAGGAGGTCGGCACCCACGTCGCCGTCTCCTTCTGGACCGTGGAGAACGGCCTCATCACCTCCGGCCGCGAGTACTGGACCATGCCCGGCAGCGACCCCTCCCCGCCCTGGCGAGCCCACCATGTACGCCCGCTGTGACGCCGCGCCCCCGGGCGGGTACGCGCACGGCGCGGTACGCGGACGGGCGGTGCACCAGGGACCCCGCCACCGGCCGTCAGCCTCCGGCGAGCACCTTGCGGTAGACCTGCCGCGAACCGCCCTCGGGGCCCGCCGGGGCCTGTTCGGCCGGGGAGAAGCCGAGCGAGGAGTAGAAGGCTCGCGCGCCGCTGGTGACGGCGCCGGGGTGGTCGGCACCGAAGGTGACCACCTCCAGCGTCCCCGGGCCCTGGACGTACCTTCGGACGGCCTCGGCCAGGAGGGCGCGGCCCACACCGGTGCCCCGCGCGCGCTCCGAGACGACGACCCAGTGCACATGGTGGACGGGCGGCTCACTGCCGAAGAGCAGCCCGCCGGCGAGGCTTCCGCCGTCCGCCACCGCGACCAGCGCCCGCTCCTCCCGGACGTGCTGGTCCAGGGCCTGGTGGAAGCCGGGCTCGTCGACCATCGGGCCGAACCAGTGCTCCACCTCGGCGGCCAGGGAGAGCAGGCTGGGGATGTCGGAACTCAGCGCGGGTCTGACGATCATCCGCCGAGCCTAGCGGCGCACCGCGGGACCGGAGCCGGGCCGCCCGACCGGCCAGGGCCCCGGTCGGGCGGACAGGGCCTAGAGTCCGCCGCCGGTCTCCGGCCGGACCACGATCGGCTCGCCCCACATCCGTACGACCTCGAAGGAGGTGCTTTCCCTCACCAGCCGGTAGGCGGCGGCCCGGTCAGCCTTGCGGCGGCAGGCGGCGAGGAAGAGTTCCGCCTCGCGCTGGTCCCGGCGGGGGGTGCCGCAGAGTTGCCAGGCCTGGCCCGACCACGCCTCGGGTCGCCACCTGACCATCGGCTCCGGGGTGTCGGCGGCGATCCCGTACCGCGAGGGCACCGGCGTGGGGCGGTCGCCGGCCTCGTCGGCGGGGGCGCCGCCCCAGCGGTCGCGGTAGGCGGAGCGGTGGTTGGAGCGGCGCCGGGTCTCGCAGAGCAGGCAGCCGTCCGGGGCCGCCTTGTCCACCGGGCCGTACGGGTGCTGGGAGCAGCGTGTGGTGGGGGCCGGGCCCGTGGACTCCTCCAGCAGGTCCAGCGCCCGCTTGAGGTCGGCCCGGATCTCGTGCAGGGCCTCCTCGGGCGTATCGCCTCGCAGCTCGTCGCCCGACTCACCGAGCACCCGGAGCATCCGCCCCAGCGCCACCATCTGCGCGTGATTCATCCGGTCCACACCTCCACAACCACGAAACCGGCCACCGGCACCGCACCTCGGATCACCGCCGGGCAAGCTCCCGGTCCCGCCGGGGCCGCCCGGTTCTCCCCTCGGTGGAGCACGGGTGGGGCCGGCGATCCGAAAACAGCGACGACCCCCGGCCAGAGAGCCCCTGACCAGGGGTCGAGCGGTAGGCCGTGTGGGACTCGAACCCACAACCAATGGATTAAAAGTCCACTGCTCTGCCAATTGAGCTAACGGCCCGTGCCGATCGGCACACCCGAGCATAGCCCGCCGGTGGCCGAGAGCCGATGGGGTATCGGCTCCGGGCCCGTCGGAAGGGGGCGGCCGGTGCCGGGGCGGTGCTCGGACAGCCCCGGCGCCGGAGGTGCCGCACCGGTCAGAAGATCCCCTTGTAGGTCAGCCACCCGGTCGTGATCTTGGTCCGGGACGAGAAGGAGCCCTTGCCATTACCGGTGTTGCGGTACACGACGCCCTTGTTGTCGACCACCAGGAGGTCGTTCTTGCCATCGCCTGTCATGTCGCCGACGCCCAGCACGTGGGTGTAGGTGCTGCCCCACTTGGTGAACACGGTGACGCGGCTCTTCAGCGTCCCGTCGCCCGCACCGTCGTAGCGGTAGAGCGTGCCGTCCTTGGCGCGGGCCAGGACGTCGCCGTGACCGTCACCGTTGAGATCACCGGCGCCGAGCACGTGCGTGTAGGACCACGCGGTGCGGATCTTCTTCCCCGCGCCCAGCTTCCCGGCCTTGGTGCCGGGGAAGACCCAGATGTCGCCGGTGGAGCTCTTCCGCGCCAGCAGGTCCGGGAGGCCGTCCCCGGTGAGGTCACCGGGCGAGGTCAGCACGTTGTACGCCTCCCAGCCGCCGCCGAGCGAGGTGCGGGTGCTGGTCTTGGCCGGCGGGTGACCGCAGACGCCGTCGTAGCGGTAGAGGTTGCCGACCGTGTTGCGGACGAGCAGGTCGTTGCAGCCGTCGCCGGTCAGGTCGCCGAAGGGCACGTAGGTGTACTTGATGTGCCAGCCGGCGCGGCTCCACTTGTCGTGGACGCCCGTCGCGGGGAAGTCGTGCGAGGTGAGGGTGCCGTTCTTGTTGACGGTCAGGACGTTGCCCCTGCCGTCCGCCTGTTCGTCGCGGTAGGCGGCGGTGCCGCCGCTGACCTCCACCGTCCCGGTCTTCACCGGCACATAGGAGGACTCGCCCGCCGCCTTGACGCTCACGGTCCAGGTGTGGGCGCCGTTCTGCGGCTTCCTGCCGCCGGTGGCGAGGCCGTCCCAGATCGCGGAGATCGAGGCGGCGGCGCGCGCGGTACCGCTGACCGTGGCGACCGTCTTCCTGGTGACGTCGGTGAAGGTGACCTTCCAGGCGTCTGCCGGACGGCTGAGCTGCCAGTGGCCGGTCCACGGCTCCTTGCCGCCCGCGCGGACGAAGTTCTGCTCGACCCGGGACTCGATGGAGGCGACGGGCGAGCGGGGGACGGGCACTTCGGTGACGTGAACGCGCTGGTCGGCGTCGACATGGGCGACGTTGCCACCGAACGGGTCGACGGCCCAGCCGATGCCGTGGCCCGACTGGACACCGGAGGCCAGCAGGGTCGTGGCCGGCTTGGTCCCGGCGCCGCGGGAGAAGTCCGTGACCATCAGGTCGCCCCCGGTGGCCCGGACGAGGAAGCCGTCGCCGAGGCGGGGCTCCCCGCCGGCCGGGACGCTGACGCTCTTGCCGAGAGTCTGGTCGAAGACCCCGGCCTTCGTGCCCCCGCACGCCCAGTAGATCCAGCGCCCGACCGCCTGGAGCGCGGTGGGCTTGCAGCCGGAACCGGTGTCGACGGCGGCGGCGGTCTTCTCGGTCTTCACGTCGTAGGCGGCGACGGTGCCGGTCGCCGTCGCGGGCTTCCAGACCTTGTTGCCCCACAGCGCGGCAGCGGTGGCCGTGAAGGTGTGGATGACGTTGGAGTCGTAGAACTTCTCCAGGTCGCCCACGGCGTACTTGGCGGAGTCGCGGTCCTTCACCAGCACGTGGCGGCCGGTGGCGGCGGCGATCTCCGGTCGCTCCCAGCCCATCGGGCCGATGAGGCGCGAGACGTTCTGCCCGAGGGGGACGCTGACCCCGTTGCTGCTCGGGTGGGCGGCCCACCCGTTGCCCAGCGCCGTCAGGCTGGCGCAGGAGGGGCCGCCGTCGGGGCACACCTTGTAGTCGCCCAGGGAGCGGGTCACCGTCTCCGGTCCGGAGACGATCCTGGGCGCGCCGGAGGTGGTGAGTTCGTAGGAGCGGAGGGAGGGCTGGCCCTGGACGGGGTCGGTGCCGACGGTCAGCAGGCGACCGCCGCCGAGGGCGAGACCCCGCACCGTCCCCGGCACCGGCGGCAGCGCGTGCACCGGCGCGGCGGTGGGCCGGCCGTCCGCGCCGACGCTGATCCGGCGGACCGCCCAGTCGGAGGCCGATTCCCCACCGGCGACCAGGACGCTCCCGTCGGGAGCCGGGGTCAGCCGGGCCTGGGCGTGCGGCAGCACCGTCACCGGGTCGCCGCCGCCGATGCGGACGGCGGAGAGCGGCTGGCCGATGTGGTGGTCGGGCTGTGCCTCCTGGTGCACGACGAGCAGCTGGTCACCGGAGATCTCCAGCGCCATCTGGTGCCTGGTCGTGGTCTTCACCGGGCCCGGGACCACGGTGCGGACGGCGGGAGCGTCCAGGTTCCGGCGGTCGAGGGTGAGGACCTCGGGGGAGCTCGGTTCCCAGCCGGCCACGTAGCGGTCGGTCAGCGTGACCCGGCCGGGCGAGGGGCGGCCGGCGAAGAGCGGGGTGGTGGTGCCGGTCGCGTAGTCGAGGAGGAACGCCCGCTTCACGGCGTCGGCCCCGCGTACGCCGATGACGGCGGCCTCGTGGGTCTGGTCGAGGACATTGACGAAGCTCTCCCCCGCGCCGAGCGGGATCTCCTGGTCCGTGACGGTGCCGTCGGCCGCGCCGCGCAGCAGGTGCAGGACGGTCAGTCCGCCGGTCTCCCGGCTCGTGGTCAGCACGGTCGAGGCGTTGTGGCCGCGCTGCCAGGTCTGCTTCTCCGGCAGGGCGATCGTGACCGAGGGGGCCTCGCCCTCCATCGGCCGCAGCTCCAGGGTGCGGGCGGAGGGCGACCACCAGGCGCCGAGCGTGCCGTTCCACCAGGTCGCGTTCTCGGCCTGCCGGCTGGTCCCGGTGGCGTACTCCGTGTACTCCACCGAGCGGCCCTCCTCCCGGTGGAGGAAGCCCTGCTCACCCGCGACGAACACCTCGTCCACGCGTGGCTGGAAACGCGAGGGCGCGTCGATGACGGCCCCGGCGGGCGCGGCGGCGGGTGCGGCGGCGGCCGTGCCGGGCAGGGCCGCGACCGACACCAGTCCGGCGGAGACGGCGAGCGCGCAGACGGCGGCCACCGTCGGGCGCAGGCGGGCGTGCTGGGCCAAGGAGATCCCCCCCAGGGATGCGATACGACCCGTCCACCGCCGGTCGGCGGGGCGGCCCACGGCCGGAGTCGGCTCTGCGGGGGCCTGCCCGGCGGCCCGGAGAGGACGGCGGTCCGCGTGGCCCTGGTTCCCCTGGGCCGGTCAACTCCGGCCCTGCCCACGCGTGATGACGGATGTTAACAGTAGAGATTTTGTGACGGAAGCGTGGGGCACTCGAAACGGAACGGCTGGCGGCGGAGGGCGGGGGAGCCTCCTCGGCGGGGAGGGGGCGGCGCTTCGGGCCCTGGCCGGGTGGAAACGGAAGAGCCCGTCCTCTCCGTGGGAGGAGAGGACGGGCTCTTCGGAGCGGTGGGCTCACCGGCGGGACGCGGTCCCGGCCGGGGTCACCGGCAGGAATCAGCCGTTGCGCTTCCAGCGCGGCTTGTCGTCACGGCGGCCGAAGGAGGACGAGGACGAGGAGGACGGGCCACCCCGGTGGTCGTCACGGCGGCCGTAGGGACGGTCACCGCTGCCACGGTGGCCGCCGGTCGGGCGGTCGTCGCGGCGGTCCCGGTTGAACGGACGGTCGCTGCCACGGTGACCGCCGGAGGGGCGGTCGTCACGGCGGAAGCCGCCACGGTCGTCACGGTCGTCGCGACGGAAGCCGCCCTCGCGACGGTCACCACCACGGAAACCGCCACGGTCACCACCGCGGTCGTCGCGACGGAAACCGCCCTCACGACGGTCACCACCACGGTCGTCCCGACGGAAGCCACCCTCACGACGGTCACCACCACGGAAACCACCACGGTCACCACCGCGGTCGTCGCGACGGAAACCGCCCTCACGACGGTCACCACCACGGTCGTCCCGACGGAAGCCACCCTCACGACGGTCACCACCACGGAAACCACCACGGTCACCACCGCGGTCGTCGCGACGGAAACCGCCCTCACGACGGTCACCACCACGGTCGTCCCGACGGAAGCCACCCTCACGACGGTCGCCGCCGCGGTCGCCCCGGTCGTCCCGGCGGAAGTTGTTGCGCTCCCGCTCGCGCTCGCGCTCCTCGGCGGCGAGCGCCGCCTCGGCCTCGGCCGCGACCTCGGCCTTGGCGGCCTCGGTCACCTCGGCCACGGCGGCCTCCGGGTCGTCACCGCGCTCGCGGGCGGCGCGGGCGGTCAGTCGCTCGGCCTCCTCGCGGAGTTCGGCGGCGCGACGGGTGGCGCGCTCCAGCTGGCGGGTGAGGTCGCCGACCTCACGCTCGGCCTGCTTGGCGGAGTTGTCCGCCGAGTCCGCCTGAACCTCGGTGAGCGAGCGGGCGCCGGTGATCTCGGCGACCTCCGGGTCGAAGACGCCGCTGCCGCCCACGATGTGGCGGGTGGCGTCGACTCCGGCGTCCTCCATGAGGCGGAAGATCTGGCGGCGCTGGTGCGGCAGCGACAGCGACACGACGGTGCCGGAGCGGCCGGCGCGGGCGGTACGGCCCGAGCGGTGCAGGTAGTCCTTGTGGTCGCCGGCGGGGTCGACGTTGAGGACCAGGTCGATGCCGTCGACGTGGATGCCGCGGGCGGCGACGTCGGTGGCGACGAGGACGTTGACGTGGCCGTCCTTGAAGTCGGCCAACGTCCGCGTACGGGCGCCCTGGGTCATGCCGCCGTGCAGCGCGTCGGCCTTCACGCCGGACTCGCGGAGCTGCTCGGCGACACGGTCGGCGCCGAGCTGGGTGCGGACGAAGATGATCGTGCGGCCCTTGCGCGCGGCGATGGCGCCCGTGACGGGGGCCTTGTCGCGCGGCTTCACGATGAGGATGTGGTGGCTCATGGTGGTGACGGCGCCCTGGGCGGCGTCGACCTCGTGGCTCACCGGGTTCTTCAGGTAGCGCTTGACCAGGCTGGAGATCTCGTTCTCCATCGTGGCCGAGAAGAGCATGCGCTGGCCGCCCTCGGGGACCTGGTCGAGCAGCTCGGTGACCTCGGGCATGAAGCCCAGGTCCGACATCTGGTCGGCCTCGTCGAGGATGGCGATCTCGATGTTCTCGAGCGAGCAGGCGCCGCGGTTGATGATGTCGCGCAGACGGCCCGGGGTGGCGACGAGGATGTCGACGCCGCGCTCCAGGGCGTAGATCTGGTTGCCCATCGAGGTGCCGCCGCAGACGACCTTCATGCGCAGGCCGAGGACGTCGCCGTACGGCTGGAGCGCGTCGGCGACCTGCATGGCCAGCTCGCGGGTGGGGGTCAGGATGACGCCGCGCGGCTTCTTCTTCTCGGTGTGGCCGCCCGACAGGGAGGCGAGGAGCGGCAGACCGAAGGAGAGGGTCTTGCCGGAGCCGGTGCGGCCGCGGCCCAGGATGTCCTTGCCCGCCAGCGCGTCCGGGATGGTCGCGGCCTGGATCGGGAAGGGCTTGGTCACACCGTTCTGGGCGAGCTTGCGGACGATGCCCTCGGGCAGGCCGAGGGAGGCGAAGGTCACGCCGTCGTCCTCGGTCTCCGCCTCGTCGTCGGCGGCGTCGGTGGCCTCGGCGTCGAGCTCGGCGGCGTCGGCCTGCGCGGCCTCGTCGGCCTCGGGCAGCTCGGCGGCGGGGATCTCGGCCGTCACGGCCTCGGGGGTGATGGCCTCGGCGGCCGGGATGTCGTCGTGCCGCAGCTGGGACTGCTCGGGCAGGACGGTGTGGTCAGTGCTGGAAACGGACATGCGAAATGCGAAACCTTCCGGAGTCTCGGCACGCGCCCATTACTCCGTGAAGTCGCAACTTGATGAAGTCGCAATCGACCGCCTCAGTGCGGTCCGGCCACGGCTAGGAAAAGAGAACGCGCCACGCGGCGCTGGTCGGCCCCTCCCCTTCGGATGAAAGCGGGGAGAAACAGTGCGCCGGGCAAATGGGATCAAACGATCTACCACCATACGCACCCCTCCCCCGTCGTGGCAAACCCGCAGCCCGGAGCCGTACGTCACCCTTCGCCGGGCCCCTCCGGCCCTTCCGGCCCGTCTGGCTCCGGACCGGGCTCCTCCTCCGGCGCCGGCCCCGGCGCCGACCCCCCCGTCTGCCGGTACAGCGAGGGCGTCCCCGCCGGCCCGCCCCGGCCCTCGCCCCGCCCGTTGTCGTCCGGGGCCTGCGGCGGAGTCCCCCCGCCGGGCTCGCCGGGCTCCTCCGCGGGCGGCGTCGTCGGCCCCGGCTCGGGGTCCGGGCCCGGCTCCTGGGGCGGCGGGGTGCTCGGGTCGGGCTTGGGGTCGGGCCCCTTCGGCGGGTTCGGCGCGGTGCCGCCGCCGCCCGGCCCACCGTGTCCGGGATCACCCGCGCCGGGGGGCCGGGGCGACGGGGTGGGCCCGGACGGCTCGTCGGTCGGCTCGGCGACCCTGCCGTCCTTGCCCCGGACGCGCCGGCCGTCACCGCGGCCCTCCCGCCCGTCGCCCTCGCCGCGCTCGGCCCCGTCCTCGCGCCCGGCGCCGTGGCCGCCGTGGAAGCCGCTGCCGCCGGTGCCGTGCTCCGTCCCGCCGTCGGGGGCGGCCTTGCCGTCCTTCGGGGAGGCGGTGGAGGAGACGGGTGAGGCGTCTTCGGCGTCCTGGCCGACGCTCACGCAGCCGCTCGCCGAGGCGACGGCGGCCACCACGGCGAGGAGTCGGACGGGGCGGGACAACTGGTGCACTTCAGGGCCTCCCGGCGTACGGAGCGGAACTCCCCTGCCCAACTCCCCTCGCGCCGCGCAGGACACGAAAGACGGGCTCGCACGCGACAATGGCCGCGTGCTGGAAATGACTCGCGATGCCTTCGAGGAACTGGTGAGCCAGGCCCTCGACCAGATCCCGCCCGAGCTGACCCGCGTGATGGACAACGTCGCCGTGTTCGTGGAGGACGAACCCGACCCGTCCGACCCGGAGCTCCTCGGCCTCTACGAAGGGACCCCGCTGACCGAGCGCGGCGAGTGGTACGCGGGCGTGCTGCCCGACCGCATCTCCATCTACATGGGCCCCACCCTGCGCTACTGCGACTCCCCCGAGATGGTGGTCGACGAGGTCGCCGTCACCGTCGTCCACGAGATCGCCCACCACTTCGGCATCGACGACGACCGCCTCCACGAACTCGGCTGGGGCTGACCGCCCCCGGACCCACCCGTTCCGCACCGCCGCGCCCCCGCGAACCCCCCGCCGGGGCCCGGCGGGAGGCATGTCCCGGCCCCGCCATGGGCAGGCGCCGGGCATGGCCGACGCGACGGAGGAATCCCCCCGGCGGACCCGCGCCCACCGCGGTCGCCCCGCCCCCAAGAGCCCCACCGGTACCGCGCCCCTCCTGACCGTCCGCCCGAAAGCGGGACCCCTGCGCCGCTGGGCCGGGCTGACCGCCGTGGTCCTGCTGGGCGCGTGGCTCGGCCTCCTCGCGGTCGGCAGCGTGGGCGCCCCGGTCGGCCCCATGGACACCCGGATGACGCTCCGCCCCTCGCTCACCGGCGGCACCAAGATCAACGTCTCGCCGCTCGGCGCCCTGGAGCTCGACTCGCACGTGGCGCCGCTCCGCCTCGACGTCGACGTGGACCGCCTCGACCCGGACCGCTCGGCCGCCCTGGTGCAGAACCCGGCCCTTTTCTCCCAGCTCGGCGACGAGGTCTCCGCCGACGTCCAGGACGGCACCCTGGACCTCGCGCTCCGCTCGGTGACCGCCGTCGTCGTCGGCGCCACCGCGCTCGGCCTGATCGTCTACCGCCGCCCCCGCCGCGCCCTGGCCGCCGGCGGCCTCTCGCTCGCCCTGCTGGCCTCCTGCGGCCTCGCCGCGTACGCCACCTGGAACCCGAAGTCGGTGCTGGAGCCCAAGTTCTCCGGGCTGCTGACCAGCGCCCCCTCGGTGGTCGGCAACGCGCGGTCGATCGTCAGCGAGTTCGACGTCTACCAGAAGGAGCTGGCCCGCCTGGTCACCAACATGACCAAGCTGTACGACGCCACCTCCACCCTCCCCGCCTACCAGCCGGACCCCGGCACCTTGCGGGTCCTGCACGTCTCCGACATCCACCTCAACCCGGCCGCCTGGCACATCATCGAGTCGCTGGTCGAGCAGTACGAGATCGACGTGATCATCGACTCCGGCGACACCATGGACCACGGCTCGGCCGCCGAGAACGCCTTCCTCGACCCGGTGGGCCGGCTCGACGCGCCGTACGTCTGGGTGCGCGGCAACCACGACTCGGCCGCCACCCAGCGCTACCTCGGCAAGTTCAAGAACGTCCGGGTGCTCGACCACGGCAAGGCGGTGAACGTCGGCGGGCTGCGGATAGCCGGGATCGGCGACCCCGCGTACACCCCCGACCGCAGCCAGGAGGCGGCCGGTGACCCCGGGGAGGTGGCGGCCGGGATGAAGCTGGCGGCCGAGCTGCGCCGGCAGGCGGCGGCCGGGACGCCGGTGGACATCGCCGTCGCGCACAACCCGGTCGCGGCCAAGGAGACCGACGGCGAGGTGCCCCTGGTCCTCGCCGGGCACCTGCACAACCGCAAGACGCAGCTGCTGCCCGGCGGCACCCGGCTGCGCATCGAGGGCTCCACCGGCGGCAGCGGCCTGCGCGCCATCGAGCAGGACACCCCCGACCCGGTGATGGCCTCGGTCCTCTACCTCGACCGCGAGAACCGGCAGCTCCAGGCGTGGGACGAGATAAGCCTGGGCGGGCTCGGCCTGAGCACCGCCGAGGTCAGCCGCCACCTCCCCGAGGAGAACCAGCCCGGCGCCAAGCCCTCGCCAGGCGGCTCCAAGAGCCCGTCCCCGGGGCCCTCCACACCCCGCCCCAACCAGTGACCGGGCGGGCCGCGGCGGGCGCGGGCAAAAGCGTTTTGGCGAACCGGCTTGCCATCCCATATGCTTCTCACGTCCCCGACGCGCTGAACCAGCGCCCAGGCGGGCCTCTTAGCCCTCATCGTCTAGTGGCCCAGGACGCCGCCCTTTCAAGGCGGTAGCACGGGTTCGAATCCCGTTGGGGGCACGCATCACCTGTGTGGGACTCGTCCCGCACACATCTGGTCCTGTGGAGCAGTTTGGAGTGCTCGCCACCCTGTCAAGGTGGAGGCCGCGGGTTCAAATCCCGTCAGGACCGCGCTGACCTTCCGAGGTCGCGTGGCTGGGTAGCTCAGTTGGTACGAGCGATCGCCTGAAAAGCGATAGGTCGCCGGTTCGATCCCGGCCCCAGCCACAGAGAAGGGAAGTCCCGGACGCTACGGCGTCCGGGACTTTTCTGCTGTACGCCCCTGCTCAGCGTCGCGGCGACGCCTGATATCAACGCGCATCATGCAGGCATGGCGATGACACTCCACCTCCCCGACGACCTCGACGCGAAGCTCGCCGAACGCAAGCGCACCGGCCGCAGCAAGCAGGCCCTGGCCATCGAGGCGATCCGTGAGGCCGAGGCTCGCGCAGAACTGAACGTGTACGACATCCTCACCGAGCTGATGGACACCGACTCGGAGATCCTGGACCACCTGAAGTGAGCGAAGTCCGCCGCCGGCGTGTTCGGTGGCGAGTTCCGCCCGATCTGCCCGCCGGGCATCCGGTCCCGCCGGTCCAGGAAGCGGGGCCGTTCGTCGAGGCCGTCGCCCAGGACCACTGCGACGTGCCCGTGATCGCCAAGCGGCTCACGGAGTGGGCCCCGGTCCGGTAGTCGCCCCGGGCCACAGCGCCGGCCGGGCCTCCCTTCATCGCCAGGACCCCCTGCCCCCGGGAAACTCGGTCGCCACTTCCCCCGCCGGGGTGAGATCCTGGGATCCGTATGTCTACGATCTCCGACCTTCAGCCCCTGTTGGCCGAGCTGTCGTTGCGCGACGCGCACCGGCTCGGCCGTCGACTGGAGGGCACCCGCCGTATACGCAAGCCGGAGTCCAGGGCGGCCGTCCTGGAGGAGATCAGGGCGGAGGCGGAGAAAGGCGCGGCCAGGATGGCCGAGCGCCGGGCGCGGGTGCCGGAGATCAGCTATCCCGAGCAGCTGCCCGTCAGCCAGAAGAAGGATCTGATCGCGGAGGCGATCCGGGACCACCAGGTGGTCGTCGTCGCCGGTGAGACCGGGTCCGGCAAGACCACCCAGATTCCCAAGATCTGCCTGGAGCTGGGGCGGGGGGTGCGCGGCATGATCGGCCACACGCAGCCGCGCCGGATCGCGGCCCGTACGGTGGCCGAGCGGATCGCCGACGAGCTGGACACGCCGCTCGGCGAGGCGGTCGGCTGGAAGGTGCGCTTCACCGACCAGGTCCGCCAGGACGCCACCTTCATCAAGCTGATGACCGACGGCATCCTGCTCGCGGAGATCCAGACCGACCGCGAGCTGCGCGCCTACGACACGATCATCATCGACGAGGCCCACGAGCGCAGCCTCAACATCGACTTCCTCCTCGGGTACCTGGCGCAGCTGCTGCCGCGCCGGCCCGACCTCAAGGTCGTCATCACCTCCGCGACGATCGAGACCGACCGGTTCGCGCGCCACTTCGGGCCGCGGATGGCGACCGTGGGCGGGAAGGCGGCCGACGAGGACGCCGCCGCGCCGGTGATCGAGGTGAGCGGGCGGACGTACCCGGTGGAGGTGCGGTACCGGCCGCTGCTGGAGGAGGGCGGCGAGGACGCCGACCGCGACCAGGTCACCGCGATCTGCGAGGCGGTCGACGAGCTCCAGGCCGAGGGCCCCGGCGACGTGCTGGTCTTCCTCTCCGGCGAGCGGGAGATCCGCGACACCGCCGACGCGCTGGCCAAGCGGAACCTGCGCGGCACCGAGATCCTGCCGCTCTACGCCCGCCTCTCCCACCAGGAGCAGCACCGCGTCTTCCAGCGCCCCGGCCCGGGCGTCCGCAGCCGTGTCGTGCTGGCGACCAACGTGGCCGAGACCTCGCTGACGGTCCCCGGAATCAAGTACGTCATCGACCCGGGCACCGCGCGCATCTCGCGGTACAGCCACCGCACCAAGGTGCAGCGGCTGCCGATCGAGCCGGTCTCGCAGGCCAGCGCCAACCAGCGCAAGGGCCGCTGCGGCCGTACCTCGGACGGTGTCTGCATCCGGCTCTACTCCGAGGAGGACTTCCTCGCGCGACCGGAGTTCACCGACGCGGAGATCCTGCGGACCAACCTCGCCTCGGTCATCCTGCAGATGACGGCGGCCGGGCTCGGCGACATCGGGCAGTTCCCCTTCATCGACCCGCCGGACCACCGCAACATCCGCGACGGTGTGCAGCTGCTGACCGAACTGGGCGCGCTCGACCCGGCCGAGAAGGACCCGCGCAAGCGGCTGACCGAGCGCGGGCGCCGGCTGGCGCAGCTGCCGGTCGACCCGCGGCTGGCCCGGATGGTGCTGGAGGCCGACCGGAACGGCTGCGTCCGCGAGGTCATGGTGATCGCGGCGGCCCTGTCGATCCAGGACCCGCGCGAGCGGCCCGCCGAGAAGCAGGCGCAGGCCGACCAGCAGCACGCCCGGTTCCGGGACGAGACCAGCGACTTCCTCGGCTTCCTCAACCTCTGGCGGTATCTGCGGGCGCAGCAGAAGGAGCGCTCCTCGTCCGGGTTCCGCCGGATGTGCAAGGCGGAGTACCTCAACTACCTGCGCATCCGCGAGTGGCAGGACATCTACACGCAGCTGCGGACGGTGGCGAAGCAGATGGGCCTGGAGCTGCGCGAGGAGGACGCGGCCGACGAGCCGGTCCACATCTCGCTCCTCTCCGGCCTGCTGTCGCACATCGGCATGAAGGACGTGAAGGAGACCGCGACGCCGGCCGCCTCCGCCGCCAAGCAGGGGCGTGAGGGCGCGCGCGGGGGCCGGAACGAGTATCTGGGCGCCCGGGGCGCGAAGTTCGCGGTCTTCCCCGGTTCGGCGCTCTTCAAGAAGCCGCCGCGGTTCTTGATGTCGGCCGAGCTGGTGGAGACCTCCCGGCTCTGGGCGCGGGTCAACGCCAGGATCGAGCCGGAGTGGGTCGAGCCGCTCGCCGGGCACCTGGTGAAGCGGACGTACAGCGAGCCGCACTGGGAGAAGGATCAGGCCGCCGTGGTCGCCTACGAGAAGGTGACGCTGTACGGCGTGCCGATCGTGGCGCACCGGAAGGTGAACTACGGCCGGATCGACCCGGAGGTCTCCCGGGACCTTTTCATTCGCAACGCCCTGGTCGAGGGTGACTGGCGCACCCACCACCAGTTCTTCGCCGCCAACCGGAAGCTGCTGACCGAGGTCGAGGAGCTGGAGCACCGGGCGCGGCGCCGCGACATCGTGGTCGACGACGAGACGCTCTTCGACTTCTACGACCAGCGGGTCCCGGCCGAGGTGGTCTCCGGCGCCCACTTCGACTCCTGGTGGAAGCGGAAGCAGAAGGAGGAGCCCGAACTCCTCGACTTCGAGCGCTCCATGCTGCTGACGGAGGCGGCGCAGGCGGTCACCAAGGCCGACTATCCGGACTCCTGGCGGCAGGGCGGGCTGAAGTTCCGGGTGACGTACCAGTTCGAGCCGGGGGCGGACGCGGACGGCGTGACCGTGCACATCCCGCTCCAGGTGCTCAACCAGGTCACCGACGAGGGCTTCGACTGGCAGATCCCGGGCCTGCGCGAGGAGGTCGTCACCGAGCTGATCCGCTCGCTGCCGAAGCCGATCCGCCGCCACTACGTGCCCGCGCCCAACTACGCGCAGGCGTTCCTCAAGCGCGCGGCCCCGCTCCAGGAGCCGCTGCCGGTGACGCTGGCGCGCGAGCTCCAGCGGATCGTGGGCGTGCCGGTGACCGGCGACGACTTCGACACCTCGCGCGTCCCCGACCACCTGAAGATCACCTTCCGGGTCGTCGACGAGCGGCGCCGCGCCCTCGCCGAGGACAAGGACCTGGAGGCGCTCAAGCTCAAGCTGCGCCCCAAGGCCCGCCAGGCGCTCTCGAAGGCGGCCGCCGCGACGGCCGAGCGTTCCGGCGGCCCTTCGATCGAGCGGTCGGGGCTGACCGACTGGACGATCGGCAAGCTGCCGGAGGTCTTCGAGACGCGCCGGGCCGGCCAGCCGGTCAAGGCGTACCCGGCCCTGGTCGACGAGGGTTCCTCGGTCGCCGTCCGCCTCTTCGACTCGCCCGCCGAGCAGCGGCAGGCGATGCGGCGCGGCATCCGGCGGCTGATCCTGCTCAACATCCCGGTCAACCCGGCCAAGTTCGCCGCCGACCGGCTCACCAACCAGCAGAAGCTCAACCTCTCGGCCAACCCGCACGGCTCCGTCCAGGCCCTCTTCGAGGACTGCGCGACGGCCGCCGCCGACCGCCTCATCGCCGACCACGGCGGCCCCGCCTGGGACGAGGAGGCGTACCGGAAGCTGTACGAGAAGGTGCGCGCGGACCTGGTGGACACCACGCTGCGGGCGATCCAGCAGGTCCAGCAGGTACTGGCGGCCTGGGGCGCGGTGGAGCGGCGGCTGAAGTCGACCCGTTCGCCGGCGCTGCTGGCCAACCTCGCCGACGTCCGCGAGCAGGTCTCGGCGCTGATTCACCCGGGCTTCGTCACGGAGGCAGGGCTCGGTCGTCTGCCGGACCTCAAGCGCTACCTGGTCGCGGCCGACCGGCGCCTGGCGCAGATGCCGACCGGGGTGCAGCGGGACACGACGCGGATGGCCAAGGTCAAGGAGATGCAGGACGAGTACGCGTGGCTGCTGGAGCAGTTGCCGCAGGGCAGACCGGTACCGAAGGAGGTGCTGGAGATCCGCTGGATGATCGAGGAACTCCGGGTCAGCTACTTCGCGCACGCCCTCGGGACGGCGTACCCGGTCTCCGACAAACGCATCGTGAAGGCGGTGGACGCGGCGGCCCCGTGAGGCCGGCGGGGCCTGCGGGACGGGCGCCGGAAGCGTGAGCGTGCGGTCGCTGAGAGCGAGTTCGCGTGGTGGGCCGGGACTGGGGTAGAGTCCTGTCTCGCAGCACGGCGCGGAAACGAGCGGTGCGCACCAGCAAGGTCCTGTGGAGCAGTTTGGAGTGCTCGCCACCCTGTCAAGGTGGAGGCCGCGGGTTCAAATCCCGTCAGGACCGCAGTGGAGGCCCCACATCTTCGGATGTGGGGCCTTCTTCGTTGTCCCGCACGGGAGTTGGCCGTGCGCGCGCCGTCTTGACGGTCCGTGCGGGCGCCGGTACTCAGGCAGCGGGGCCCGGCGTGGCCGCGCCGCGCGCCCCGGGGAGGTGACCCGTGCCGGAGTCCGCCAAAGCCGCTCTGCCGCCCGCCGAGGGCCCTGACCCACTCAGCACGGAACGGTCGGCCCGCGAGGCCGCCCCGGGGCCCCTCGCGGGCACCCAGGGCCCGTCGGCCGCCCGCCCGCGCCATGCGACCCGCGCCCTGCTCCGCGCCCACCTGGCGGCCGCCGTCGGCACGCGCCACCGAACCGGACGGTGCGCGGTCTGCGGGCGGCTGCGACGGCTGGCGGAGGCCGGTGCGGCCTTAGGTGACGAAGGTCCCGCCACCGGATGACGGAGGACGGCCGCGCGTGGGCGCCGACGGTGCCAGGGTGGGGGTGAGCGGCCGGCGCCCGGGAAGGCGGTCCCCAATAGTGCAACCGTCGCCCGCAGGACAAGACGGGCGCCATGTGACGGGTGTCACCGAAAGAGTTTCTGAAGGGGAGCACTTTAACCGCCCCATACAACCGATCAATTTAATATGTGCAATTGCACCAGCCCCGGAGGCTACCGACGAGTTCCCCGAGGAGCCCTCCCCGGCCCGGGCTCCCGCTGGGCCGACCCCGCCCGCGGAGTCCCCCAGGAGGCCCGTACGGGACAGATCCGCGCAGGTGCGAGGGGTGCGCCGGGCGGAGCCGGGGGGCGGTCCGGAAGCGCCGGCGGGCGGGCGCGAGCGGCCCGCGGACACAAGAAGATCGCGCTGGACCCGGCGGAGTCCAGCGCGATCAGAACGACTTACCCGTGGGGTACGGGAGACGGGGTCCGTTGGGGCGGACCGCCGCGTCGTGTGGAGCTATGGGGTGCTGTGCGAGGCCGTGACGGGCGCACGCCGGGTTGGGGGACCCGGAAACGCCCTGTTTCAGGCGGTTTTTCAGGCTTCGCTGCGCTGCTGCGGGATGCCCGCGAGCAGCGCGCGGACCTCGGCCTCGCGGTAACGGCGGTGTCCGCCGAGCGTGCGGATCGACGTGAGCTTGCCAGCCTTCGCCCAGCGCGTGACCGTCTTGGGGTCGACACGGAACATCGTGGCGACCTCAGCGGGGGTCAGCAGCGGCTCGGCATCAGGGGTGCGAGCGGTCATGAGCGGCCTCCTCGGGAGAACCGAACCTTCTCGGTTCTTTCCTCTAAATTCTGCACCTTGACCCACGTTGCCCGAAATGGCGGACGCGGGTCGAGTCGGTTATAGGACGAACGGCTTGTCCTCGGCACTACAACTACACCATCCGTCCAGCCACGTCGGCCAAACCGATGGAATTGCCCTCTCAGGTGGCCATCAGCGGCGGTAAGCCGATGGACCGTGTCATAGCGGACAGTCACACCCCCGTGACGATCAGTCACAGGAGTGATCAGGAGCCACCACACCGCCCAAAGAGCACAAGGGTGAGCAATCCGCCCCTAGTTGGGCGAATGGAGCCCGCACCGGGCTCCTTGTCCTATTTTGGCACGAGGGCGGGGGAAGGACGCAAGATTCCGTCTCCGTGGGTTCCCTCACGTTTGAGGCATACGCCCGGATCGGGACCTAGGACCTAGGTCCTCCTCGGGGCCGTCGGTCCAGGCCGCCGGCCGCCTCAGTTGGCGAACTGCCTCTCGCGGACCGCACGCCACCGCTCGACGAGCCGCGCGTACGCCTCGCCCGCCACCACGTCGTCGCCGACGCCCAGGGCGCGGATGCCCGAGGCGACGTCGGCCGCGGAACGGTCGGCGTCGAGCACCTCCGGCGGGAGCACGTGCACCAGCCCGCCGTAGTCCAGCTCGACCAGCGCCCGCGGATGGAACTCCTCCAGCCACCGCCCTACATCTACCAGGCTCGTCACCAGCGGCCCCCCGGCCTGCCGCGCCCCCCGCTCGGAGGGATCGGCCGCGGCCACGCTGTCGCGCAGCGCGCGCAGCCCGCGGGCCACCCGGCGGCGAGCCTGAGCCATCGGGGTGCGGTAGCGCAGCAGCGGAGCCTCGCCCTCCGCACCCCGGTCGTACTCCCGGTCCTCGTCGCCGACCAGCACGAACCAGCTGAGCGGGACCGACCAGGCGGCCTGCCTGATCCAGGCGCGGGCGTCGGGGTGGCGCTCCAGGTGGCGGGCGTGGTCGGCGGCGGCCTGTTCGCGGACGGCCGGGGGCAGGGCGGCGTCCAGCACCGTCGGCGGGAAGAGCTCGGCCGTCTCGCCGAGCGCCTCCCAGCACCGCAGCCGGGTCGTCCAGGGGCAGATCAGCGGGGTGTCGCCGGACCAGAGCACGAAGGCGTCGGTGCTCTCCCGCTCCGGGGCGGGCAGCGGCGGCGTCGCCAGCACGGCGGTGAGCCGGGCCCGCAGCTCCTCCTCGACGGCCGGCGGCTCGGCCTCGTGGGCGTACCGCTCCCAGTGGCCGCGATCGGGTTCGGGGAACGCGCCGAGCGGTTCGTAGACCCGCAGGTACGACGCGTACGGAAACCTCACCGCGGACACCTGGGGCACCCCGCTCCCTCCCTGTGACACCGGCTCGGACTTCTCGCGCATCGTGCCACGCGGGGCCACCCGGGCGAGGGAAGATCGGGCTCGGGGGACGACCGCGGCACGGGCTCGTTCTACCCTCATGCCACGGCGTCCGCCACCTTTACGGACTCCGCCCATCCGCCGCATCTCACCGGGAGTCACCACCGTGACCGACGTATCCGACGGCGTCCTGCACACCCTGTTCCGTTCGGAGCAGGGCGGCCACGAGCAGGTCGTGCTCGTCCAGGACCGAAGCAGCGGCCTCAAGGCCGTCATCGCCCTCCACAGCACCGCCCTGGGCCCGGCCCTCGGCGGCACGCGCTTCTACCCCTACGCCGACGAGGCCGAGGCGGTCGCCGACGCGCTCAACCTCGCGCGCGGCATGTCGTACAAGAACGCCCTCGCCGGGCTCGACCACGGCGGCGGCAAGGCCGTGATCATCGGGGACCCCGAGCGCGACAAGACCGAGGAACTGCTGCTGGCCTACGGCCGGGCCGTCGCCTCGCTCGGCGGCCGGTACGTCACCGCCTGCGACGTCGGCACCTACGTGGCCGACATGGACGTGGTCGCCCGCGAGAACGAGTGGACCACCGGCCGCTCCCCCGAGAACGGCGGCGCCGGCGACTCCTCGGTCCTGACCGCCTTCGGCGTCTACCAGGGCATGCGCGCCTCGGCCCAGCACCAGTGGGGCGACCCCTCGCTGCGCGGGCGCAAGGTGGGCGTGGCCGGGATCGGCAAGGTCGGGCGGCACCTGGTCGGCCACCTCCTGGCGGAGGGCGCCGAGGTCGTCATCACCGACGTCCGCGAGGAGGCCGTGCGGCTCATCACCGAGCGGCACCCCGAGGTCACGGCCGTCCCCGACACCGAGGCGCTGATCCGCACGGCCGGGCTCGACGTCTACGCGCCGTGCGCCCTCGGCGGCGCCCTGAACGACGCGTCCGTCCCGGTCCTCACCGCCCAGGTGGTCTGCGGCGCCGCCAACAACCAGCTCGCCCACCCCGGCATCGAGAAGGATCTCGCCGACCGCGGCATCCTCTACGCGCCGGACTACGTGGTGAACGCCGGAGGCGTCATCCAGGTCGCGGACGAGCTGCACGGCTTCGACTTCGACCGCTGCAAGCAGAAGGCGGCGAAGATCTTCGACACGACGCTGGAGATCTTCGCACGTGCGAAGTCCGACGGCGTGCCCCCGGCGGCCGCCGCCGACCGGCTCGCCGAACAGCGCATGGCGGAGGGCCGCCGGGCCTGACCCGACCCCCGGACGGACGATCATTTCCGGCCAATTTTCCCCCGTCGCCGAGGTGTGCGGCGGGGGATTCGGCTGCGTCGGGAAGGGCGGAGGGGCCCGGGAGGGTTACGGGACGTAACCGGTCGAAACGCCCGGGAGCGGGAAGGGTCGCGCGGGTGTGCGCGGCGGCCGGCGCGGGCCGGGGAAACGGCGTGCCAGCAGGGCGATCACGCTTCGCCCGTCGTGCGATCACGCTCTGAACAGGCCCGGGAGCGGCGCACGCGGGCGCGGGAGGCCGGTTGGTCAGGTACCGGTCAGGGCGATCGGCGCACCCGGCCGGGGCGAGACAAGACTCACGCCCGTCGGCGGGTCGCCGTCGGCGGGCGGGTTAAACTCGCAGCTGACCAGCGAGGACAGGGGCTCCTCGACGGTGCTGACCACCGGTCCGTCCGGTGGGCGGCGTACCGGATGCACGCGGAAGCAGGTACCGTTGAAGCCCTACGGGCACGGACTCCCCACGGAGAGTCCGTCTCGAAACATGAACGCGTGTCAAGACTCTGGGGCCGTCGAGCCCCGTCACCGAGGGGGTCGAGCCATGGGGCGCGGCCGGGCCAAGGCCAAGCAGACAAAGGTCGCCCGCCAGCTGAAGTACAACAGCGGCGGGACTGACCTGTCGCGTCTGGCCAGCGAGCTGGGCGCATCGACTTCGAGTCAGCCTCCGAACGGCGAGCCGTTCGAGGACGACGAGGACGAGGACCCGTACGCACAGTACGCGGATTTGTACAACGACGACGAGGACGAGGACGACGAGTCCGGTCCCGCGTCGAAGCAACGCCGCGGCGCTTGACTTCGCACTGAGCACCCGGTCAGGGACCACCCAGGTCCCGGACCGGGTTCTGTGTTGTCCTGCGCGACAACGGACCGAGTGAGCGAGCGCGTGGTGCGAGCCACGCGCTGAAACGTGCGTACCCGCGCACCGCGCGGCCACCCGGGGACCGCCGCCCGAGCGGCGCCGGTCCCGGGCCGGGCCGGCGACGGCGCGATCCGCGCCACCGCCCTCGGTCCCGTCGGCAGCTTCCGGGCCGGTCGGCCCGCCCCTGCCGTCTTCATCGAAGCCATGATCGTCCTACCTGGTCACCGCCGTCGGCGGGTGCCGCGCCGTGACCGGGTGGCCACGGCGCGGCACCGTTCGCCTCAGGCCGCGTAGTCACCCGTCAGGGTCGCGCCGGTCGCCTCGTCGCCGCGCCGGGTGATCTCGCCGGCCACCCAGGCGTCGACCCCGCGGTCCCGCAGCGTGGTCAGGGCGATCTCGACCGAGCCGGCCGGGACGACGGCCATCATGCCGACGCCCATGTTCAGCGTCTTCTCCAGTTCGAGCCGCTCCACCTGGCCGGCCTTGCCGATCAGGTCGAAGACGGGGGCCGGGGTCCAGGTCGTCCGGTCGATCCTGGCGTGCAGCCCGTCCGGGACGACCCGGGCCAGGTTGGCGGCGAGGCCGCCGCCGGTGATGTGCGAGAAGGCGTGGACCGCGGTGGTGCGGGTCAGCGCCAGGCAGTCGAGCGAGTAGATCTTGGTCGGCTCCAGCAGCTCCTCGCCGAGGGAGCGGCCGAACTCCGGCACCTCCCGGTCCAGGCTCCAGCCGGCCCGGTCGAAGACCACGTGGCGGACGAGCGAGTACCCGTTGGAGTGAAGACCGGAGGAGGCCATCGCGATCACCGCATCGCCCTCGCGGATGCGGTCCGGGCCGAGCAGCCGCTCGGCCTCGACGACGCCGGTGCCCGCGCCCGCCACGTCGAAGTCGTCCGGCCCGAGCAGCCCCGGGTGCTCGGCGGTCTCGCCGCCGACCAGCGCGCACCCGGCGAGGACGCAGCCCTCGGCGATGCCCTTGACGATGGCGGCGACCCGCTCGGGGTGGACCTTGCCGACGCAGATGTAGTCGGTCATGAAGAGCGGCTCGGCCCCGCAGACCACGATGTCGTCCATGACCATGGCGACCAGGTCGTGGCCGATGGTGTCGTAGACGCCGAGCTGCCGGGCGAGGTCGACCTTGGTGCCGACGCCGTCGGTGGCGGAGGCGAGCAGCGGCCGCTCGTACCCCTTGAGGGCGGAGGCGTCGAAGAGGCCGGCGAAGCCGCCGATGCCGCCGAGGACCTCGGGGCGCCGGGTCTTGCGCACCCAGTCCTTCATCAGCTCGACCGCGCGGTCACCCGCTTCGATGTCGACGCCGGCGGCGGCGTACGAGGCTCCGGTGGGGGTTTCAGACATGGCTGGGACTTTCGTGTCGGCCGGCCCGGCGGCCCGCCCGTGCCGTCGGCGGTGACGGCACGCGGCGGAGGGGCGGCGGGGCTACCTGCTACGGGCGGCGGAGGGCGTCGGCGGCGTCGGCGCCGCCCGCCAGCTCGGTCTCCAGGAGCTGCTTGCCGAGCAGCTCGGGGTCGGGCAGCGTCATCGGGTATTCACCGTCGAAGCAGGCCCGGCAGAGGTTCGGCTTGTCGATGGTGGTGGCCTCGATCATCGAGTCGATCGAGATGTACGCCAGCGAGTCGGCCCCCATGGAGGTGCCGATCTCCTCGACGGTCATGCCGTTGGCGATCAGCTCTGCGCGGGTCGCGAAGTCGATGCCGAAGAAGCAGGGCCACTTGACCGGCGGCGAGGAGATGCGGATGTGCACCTCGGCCGCGCCGGCCTCACGGAGCATCCGGACCAGGGCCCGCTGGGTGTTGCCGCGGACGATCGAGTCGTCGACGACGACCAGCCGCTTGCCTCTGATGACTTCCTTGAGCGGGTTGAGCTTGAGGCGGATGCCGAGCTGGCGGATGGTCTGCGAGGGCTGGATGAAGGTCCGGCCGACGTAGGCGTTCTTGACCAGTCCGGCGCCGAAGGGGATGCCGCTGGCCTCCGCGTACCCGATGGCGGCCGGCGTGCCGGACTCCGGGGTCGCTATGACCAGGTCGGCCTCGGCCGGGGCCTCGGCGGCGAGGCGGCGGCCCATCTCGACGCGCGAGAGGTAGACGTTCCGGCCGGCGATGTCGGTGTCGGGGCGGGCCAGGTAGACGTACTCGAAGACGCAGCCCTTCGGCTTGGCCTCGGCGAAGCGGGAGCTGCGCAGGCCGTTCTCGTCGATGGCGACGAGTTCGCCGGGCTCGATCTCGCGGACGAAGCTGGCGCCGCAGATGTCGAGGGCGGCGCTCTCGCTGGCGACCACCCAGCCGCGCTCCAGGCGGCCGAGGACCAGCGGGCGGATGCCCTGCGGGTCGCGGGCGGCGTAGAGGGTGTGCTCGTCCATGAAGACGAGCGAGAAGGCGCCCTTGACGTCGGGGAGGACCTTGGCGGCGGCGTCCTCGAGAGTGAGGGGCTTGCCGTCGTCGTCCGTCTGCCCGGCGAGGAGCGCCGTGATCAGGTCGGTGTCGTTGGTGGCCGCGACCTGGGTGGCCCGGCCGTTCTCCTTCGGCAGCGCGGCGACCATCTCGGCCAGCTCGACCGTGTTGACCAGGTTGCCGTTGTGGCCGAGGGCGATCGATCCGTGCGCGGTGGCGCGGAACGTCGGCTGGGCGTTCTCCCACACCGAGGCACCGGTGGTGGAGTAGCGGGCGTGGCCCACCGCGATGTGGCCCGTCAGGGAGCCGAGGGAAGTCTCGTCGAAGACCTGGGAGACAAGGCCCATGTCCTTGAAGACGAGGATCTGGGAGCCGTTGCTGACCGCGATTCCCGCGGACTCCTGGCCCCGGTGTTGGAGGGCGTACAGCCCGAAGTAGGAGAGCTTGGCGACCTCTTCGCCCGGAGCCCAGACACCGAAGACGCCGCAAGCGTCCTGGGGGCCTTTCTCACCGGGGAGCAGATCGTGATTAAGGAGACCGTCACCACGTGGCACGCCTCCGAGTGTAGGCGAGATCGACCACCGGGCCGAATGGGGGACCCCGTCTTTTCTGGAGCACACCCGTGTGACCTGCGGGTTCTCCGGGCGGATGGAGAAGTGTGAGGTATCGCTCCCCGTCCGTCCGCCCGGAGGCGGGGCCGGTCAGGCGAGGACGGGCAGCAGGGCCGAGATGTCGGCGCGCTCGCCGCCCGCCGTGAGGTGCCCGCCGTCGACCGCCTCGGCCCAGCTGGTGCGGCCCGCCGCGAGCCGCACCCAGGTCAGCGGGTCGGTCTCGACCACGTTGGGCGGGGTACCCCGGGTGTGCCGGGGGCCCGCGACGCACTGCACGACGGCGTACGGCGGCACGCGGACCTCGACCGAGCCGCCGGGGGCCTTGGCGGCCAGCGCGTCCGCGAGGACCCGCACCACGGCGGCCAGCGCCTGGCGGTCGAGCGGGATGTCGAAGCCGGTGGCGCGCCGCAGGTCGTCGGAGTGGACGACCAGTTCCACGGCGCGGGTGACGAGGAAGTCGGTGAAGGTCATCGCGCCGGCCCGGGCGGCGATGATCCGGTCCAGCGGGACGTCGGCCAGCAGCCGGGCGAAGTCCGCGGTGGCCTGGGTGTACCGCTCGACCGGATCCTGGTCCGCGGCGGCCAGGCGGGCGGACCGGGCGTTGGACTCGGCGCGGGAGCCGGTGCCGGCCGCCCAGTCGAGCAGCCGGACCTCCGCGGCGGCCGGGGCGGGTTCGACCAGGCCCGAGCGGAGCCCGTCGACGCCGGTCGCGAGGTGCGCGACGAGTTCGGCGACGCTCCAGTCGCCGAGTCCGCTGGGGGCGCCCAGCTGGTCGGGGCGGAGCACGCGGACGGCCCCGGCGACGTGCGCGGCCTGCGCGAGCACGGCGGCGCGGGTCTTCACCGGGTCGTACGAACGGGAACGGCGTGCGGAGGCTGCTGGCATGGGGCCGAGACTACGACGCCCGGGGGCGGATGTGGGGCCCGGGTGAAGATACGGCCCCCGGGCGGTGACCGGTTGTCTCCTGCAGCTTCCCGTTATGGCACGGGAGTTGACGGTACGTGCGGGGACGCGCGAGGTCCCGGCGCCGGTCGCGGGGACCGGTGCCGGGACCTCGGGAGAGCCGTACGGCCGGCGTGGCCGTCAGGCCATCAGCGCCTCGATGGTGCCCTCGTGCGCCTCGCGGACCTCGCGCAGGGAGAGGGTGAACTCGCCCTGCACCTCCAGCGCGTCCCCGTCGACCACACCGATCCGGGTGGCCGGGAGGCCGCGCGCGCCGCACATGTCGGTGAAGCGCAGCTCCTCGGAGCGCGGCACGGAGACGACCACGCGCCCGGCCGACTCGCTGAACAGGAAGGTGAAGGCGTCGAGCCCGTCCGGCACGACGAGCCGGGCGCCCTTCCCGCCGCGCAGGCAGGACTCGGCGACGGCCTGCACGAGGCCGCCGTCGGAGAGGTCGTGCGCGGCGTCGACCATGCCGTCGCGGGAGGCCGAGATGAGGATGTCGGCCAGCAGCCGCTCGCGCTCCAGGTCGACCCGGGGCGGCAGACCGCCGAGGTGGTCGTGGACCACCTGGGACCAGGCGGAACCGCCGAACTCCTCGCGGGTCTCCCCGAGGAGGTACAGCAGCTGGCCCTCCTCGGCGAAGGCGCCCGGGGTCCGCCGGGCCACGTCGTCGATGACGCCGAGCACGGCCACGACCGGGGTCGGGTGGATGGCCACGTCACCGGTCTGGTTGTAGAGCGAGACGTTGCCGCCGGTGACCGGGGTGCCGAGGATCTGGCAGGCGTCGGCGAGACCGCGGATGGCCTCGGCGAACTGCCACATGACGGCCGGGTCCTCGGGCGAGCCGAAGTTGAGGCAGTCGGAGACCGCGAGCGGCTTCGCGCCGGTGGTCGCGACGTTCCGGTACGCCTCGGCCAGCGCCAGCTGGGCCCCGTGGTACGGGTCGAGCTTGGCGAACCGGCCGTTGCCGTCGGTGGCGATGGCGACGCCGAGCCCGGACTCCTCGTCGACCCGGATCATGCCGGCGTCCTCGGGCTGGGCCAGCACCGTGTTGCCCTGCACGAAGTGGTCGTACTGGGAGGTGATCCAGGACTTGGACGCCTGGTTGGGCGAGGAGAGCAGGGCGAGGACCTGCTCCTTCAGCTCGGCGCCGGTGGCCGGGCGGGGGAGCTTGCCCGCGTCGTCGGCCTGGAGGGCGTCCTGCCAGTCGGGGCGGGCGAGGGGGCGCTCGTAGACCGGGCCGTCGTGGGCGACGGTGCGCGGGTCGACGTCGACGATCTTCTCGCCGTGCCAGAAGATCTCCAGCCGGTCCCCGTCGGTGACCTCGCCGATGACGGTGGCGATGACGTCCCACTTCTCGCAGATGGCGAGGAAGCGGTCGACCTTCTCCGGCTCGACCACGGCGCACATGCGCTCCTGCGACTCGCTCATGAGGATCTCCTCGGGCGAGAGCGTGGAGTCGCGCAGCGGTACGTCGTCCAGGGTGACCCGCATGCCGCCGGAGCCGTTGGAGGCCAGCTCGCTGGTGGCGCAGGAGAGCCCGGCCGCGCCGAGGTCCTGGATGCCGACCACCAGCTTCTCGGCGAACGCCTCCAGAGTGCACTCGATGAGGAGCTTCTCCTGGAAGGGGTCGCCGACCTGGACGGCGGGGCGCTTGCTGGGCTTGGCGTCGTCGAAGGTCTCGGAGGCCAGGATCGAGGCGCCGCCGATGCCGTCGCCGCCGGTGCGGGCGCCGTAGAGGATGACCTTGTTGCCGGTGCCGGAGGCCTTGGCGAGGTGGATGTCCTCGTGCCGCATGACGCCGATGGCGCCGGCGTTGACCAGCGGGTTGCCCTGGTAGCAGGAGTCGAAGACGACCTCGCCGCCGATGTTGGGCAGGCCCAGGCAGTTGCCGTAGCCGCCGATGCCCGCGACGACGCCGGGCAGCACGCGCCGGGTGTCGGGGTGGTCGGCGGCGCCGAAGCGCAGCGGGTCGACCACCGCGACCGGGCGGGCGCCCATCGCGATGATGTCGCGGACGATGCCGCCGACGCCGGTGGCCGCGCCCTGGTAGGGCTCGACGTACGAGGGGTGGTTGTGCGACTCGACCTTGAAGGTGACCGCGTAGCCCTGACCGACGTCGACCACACCGGCGTTCTCACCGATGCCGACGAGCATGGCGTCCGACTGCGGGGCCTTCTCGCCGAACTGGCGCAGGTGCACCTTGGACGACTTGTACGAGCAGTGCTCGGACCACATCACCGAGTACATGGCGAGCTCGGCGCCGGTGGGACGGCGGCCGAGGATCTCGCGGACCCGGGCGTACTCGTCCTCCTTGAGGCCCAGTTCCGCCCAGGGCTGCTCGGTGTCCGGGGTGTCGGTCGCGTGCTTGACCGTGTCCAGGCTCATGCGCTGACCAGCTTCTTGATGATCGAGGTGAAGAAGGGCAGGCCGTCGGTGCGGCCGGAGCCGACGAGCGGCTCGACGGCGTGCTCCGGGTGCGGCATGAGGCCGACGACGTTCCCGGCCTCGTTGGTGATGCCGGCGATGTCGCGGAGCGAACCGTTCGGGTTGACGTCGAGGTACCGGAAGGCGACGCGGCCCTCGGCCTCCAGCATGTCGAGCGTGCGGGAGTCCGCGACGTACCGCCCGTCCATGTTCTTCAGCGGGATGTGGATCTCCTGGCCCGCCGCGTAGTCGCCGGTCCAGGCGGTGGCGGTGTTCTCCACGCGCAGCTTCTGGTCGCGGCAGATGAAGTGCAGGTGGTCGTTGCCGAGCATCGCGCCGGGCAGCAGGTGGGCCTCGGTGAGGACCTGGAAGCCGTTGCAGATGCCGAGCACCGGCAGGCCCGCGCGGGCGCCGTCGATGACCTTCTCCATCAGGGGCGAGAAGCGGGAGATGGCGCCGGCCCGCAGGTAGTCGCCGTAGGAGAAGCCGCCGGGCAGGACCACGGCGTCGACCTGCTGGAGGCTCTTGTCCTTGTGCCAGAGCGGCACGGCCTCGGCGCCCGCGAGGCGGATCGCCCGCTGGGTGTCGCGGTCGTCCAGGCTGCCGGGGAAGGTGACGACGCCGACCCGGGTGTTCGAGCGGGCGGCGGGGGTGGGTCCCGCGGTCACTTCTCTTCCTCGACCTTCACGGTGAAGTTCTCGATCACGGTGTTGGCGAGGAAGGTCTCCGCCAGTTCGTGGATACGGGCGAGAGCGGCGTCGTCCACCGGCCCGTCCACTTCGAGTTCGAAACGCTTTCCCTGACGTACGTCGGAGATTCCCTCGAAGCCGAGACGCGGCAGTGCACGCTGCACCGCCTGGCCCTGAGGGTCGAGGATCTCCGGCTTGAGCATGACGTCGACTACGACGCGTGCCACTGGCACTCCCGGTGTGTGGTGCTGGTGCTGAGCAGGTCCGTTCAGCGTACCCGGCGAAAATTTCTACGCGCGTAGCGAGCGTGACGGGCATCACGTTCCGGTATCAGAAGTGATGCGCTCGCGAAAAATCCAGGGAAAATCGCGCAGCCCGCATTCCGGGCCATCATGAGGGAACAATGAGAGGGTCTTCCCCAAGGATTGTCCGCCGCTGTACAAAGGAATGGCCGCGATAATGCGGCATTCCACAGAAACAGCCGAACCACCGGCATCACCGCACGTCCCGGCCGCGTCCCGCCAGGTCGGCGCCCCGGTCCACCCGACCGGGACCCGCCCCGACAGGCCGCGGAGCACCGGACCGGGGTGCCGCATGAAGGGACCGATATTCGTGGCGCAGCGAGTCGTGGTCACTCTCTTCGACGACATCGACGGCGGTGAAGCGTCGGAAACGGTCGCCTTCGGGCTGGACGGCACGTCGTACGAGATCGACCTGAACCGAACCAATGCGGAAAAGCTCCGCGAAACGCTGGAGCCGTACCTGAAGGCCGGCCGCAAGCGCTCCGCCTCCGGCCGCACCTACCAGCGGACCTCCGTCGCCGCCGACCCCGCCGCGGTGCGCGCCTGGGCCCGCTCGCACCAGGTGGACGTACCGCCGCGCGGGCGCATCCCGAAGCGGGTCTACGAGGCGTTCGAACAGGCCAACTGAGGCGGGCCCGGCTCCTGGCCGGGCCCGGGACCGGGGGTGCGCATCCCGGTGCGAGCAGCCGACTTGCGCGACACCCCTGGTGATCAGCTAGAGTTCGGAGCACGCCGAGGGGCGAGGCCGACAGGCCGAAACCCCCAGGTAGTGCGGGTGTAGTTCAGTAGTAGAACACCCTCTTTCCAAGAGGGAGGCGCAGTGTGCAATTCCTGTCACCCGCTCTTCAGCACCGCCTGGATCTCCGGTGGTCTTCGGACCACCCGGAAGTTCGGGTAGAGTGAGGGAAGCGCCGATCGGTGAGAGCCGGTCGGATGCGATGCGGACGTAGCTCAGTTGGTAGAGCGCAACCTTGCCAAGGTTGAGGTCGCCAGTTCGAACCTGGTCGTCCGCTCCGTTGAAAGGCCCCAGTCGATGACTGGGGCCTTTTGCTTGCTCCGGGGGTGTCGAGCGGCCCCGGGTCCGCTCGCTCTGACATTTGTCATGGGGACCGGTGACAGCGTGCACTGCCGAGGGCCTCCGGGGGCGGGGAGGGTGGAGGCATGAAGACCGAAGACCACGTGATCGATGTGACTGATCTGCGGCGGGTGTACGGGGGCGGCTTCGAAGCGGTTCGGGGCGTCTCCTTCAGCGTCGGCCGCGGGGAGCTGTTCGCGCTGCTGGGGACCAACGGCGCGGGCAAGACCTCCACCCTCGAAGTGCTCGAAGGGCTCGCGCGGCCCGCCTCCGGGCGGGTGCGGGTGCTCGGGCACGACCCGTTCAGCGAGCGGGACGCCGTGCGGCCCCGGATCGGGGTCATGCTCCAGGACGGCGGGTTCCCCTCCGAGCTGACCGTCCGCGAGACCCTGCGGATGTGGGCCGGGTGCACCAGCGGTGCCCGCCCGATCGGGGAGGCGCTGGAGATGGTCGGGCTCGGCAAGCGGGCCGACGTACGCGTCAAGGTGCTGTCCGGTGGTGAGAAGCGGCGGCTGGACCTGGCGCTGGCGCTGCTCGGGCGGCCCGAGGTGCTGTTCCTGGACGAGCCGACGACCGGGCTGGACGCCGAGGGCCGGCAGGACACCTGGTCGCTCGTGCGCGAGCTGCGCGCCGAGGGCACCACGGTGCTGCTGACCACGCACTACCTGGAGGAGGCCGAGGCGCTCGCCGACCGGCTGGCCATCCTCCACGAGGGCCGGATCGCCAGCGAGGGGAGCGTCGAGGACGTGGTGAGCGCGCAGCCGTCGCGGATCACCTTCGACCTGCCCGACGGCTGGTTCCCCGGCGACCTGCCGCCGCTGGACCAGCTCGGTGTCACCGGGCACTCGCACGACGGCCGCACCGTGCGGCTGATGACGCAGAACCTCCAGCAGGCCGCGACCTCCCTGCTGCTCTGGGCCCGCGACGCGGGCGTCACCCTCGGCTCGCTGGACATCCGGGCCGCCTCGCTGGAGGAGGCGTTCCTGCACATCGCCCGCGAGGCCGACGGCCGGGGCGACTCCGTCACCGGGTCCGCCGCACCCCTCGACACCCGGAAGGAGACCGCCGTATGAGCGCCGTCACCACCTCCCCCGCGCCCGCCGGGCAGCCGGAGCGCACCCGTCCGCTCGGGCGGCTCGCCGCCCTGGCCCGCGCCGAACTGGCGCTGCTGGTCCGGAGTAAGGGCGTCATGTTCGCCGCGCTCTTCGTGCCGTTCGCGCTGCCGTTCAGCGTCGCCCAGACCGTGGACGACGAGACGCTGAAGGGCACCGGGCTCACCCTCGGGCTGGTGCTGCTGCCCGGCGCCATCGGCTTCTCGCTCCTCTTCGCCGTCTACAGCTCGCTGGTCACCATCTACGCGACCCGCCGCGACGAGCTGGTCCTCAAGCGGCTGCGCACCGGTGAACTGCGGGACAACGAGATCCTGGCCGGGACCGCGGTGCCGTCGATCATCATCGGCCTGGTCCAGTCGGCCGTGCTGATCGTGGCCGTCACCGCGCTGCTCGACATCGGCGCGCCCAAGGCGCCCCACCTGGCCGTCCTCGGCATCCTGATCGGCATCGTGCTGATGGTGGTGCTCGCCGCGCTGACCAGCGCCCTGAGCCGTACCGCCGAGTCCGCGCAGGTCATGGCGATGCCGGTGCTGCTGGTGCTGATGCTCGGCTCCGGCATGGTGGTGCCGCTGGAGGTCTTCCCGGACTCCCTGGCCTCCGTCTGCGAGCGGCTGCCGCTGACCGGCGCGATGGCGCTGATCCGGGGCGGCTGGACCGGCGAGCTGTCCGGCGGCGACATCCTCACGGCCGCCGTGACGTCGCTGGCCTGGATCGCGCTCAGCCTGTTTGCTGTACGCCGGTGGTTCCGCTGGGAGCCCCGCCGCTGACGGCACCGACGAGCGCCGACGAGCACCCGACAAGCACTGAGGGACGGATCACCGTGACCGGGACCGGGGACCACGAGGACGCGGCCACGTACGGCGCCACCGCCCAGGCGGCCATCCGGCGGCCCCGGACGTGGTGGGGCCGGAAGGGCACCGCCGCCAAGGTGGAGTCGTACACCCGGATCTCGTTCCACCTCTTCCCGGTGGCCCAGCTGGTCACGGCGCTGCTCTCGCTCACCCCCGTCCCGGCGCGCTCCGCGCTGCCGGTGGCGGGGGCGCTGCTCGTGCACGTCGTCCTCGGCCTCCGGCTGACCGGGCAGGCGCTGGACTGGGTGGCGGGGCGCCGGGCGCGCCCCCGACGGCTGCTCTGCGCCTACATGGCGTGCGGCTTCGCCGGAGCCGCGATCGCCGCCCTCGTCCTGGTCAAGCTGCCGGACGACCCGCCGGCCACCTACTACACGGCCTGCGTGGGCACCTACGTGCTCTTCCTCGCCTTCAGCTGCGGCCTCGGGGTGCTGGCGCTGCGGACCCACCGGCAGAGCCTGGTCGCGGTGGCCGTCGCCACCTTCGGCGGGTGGCTGCTCGGCTCGGCCCTGCTCCCCGCCCCGGCCGCCGCCGCGCTCGCCCTCTCCACCCTGCTGAGCGCGGGCGGCCTCACCCTGGCCTCCCGCTTCTCCATCTGGCTCCTGCAAGCCGTCTACGAACTCGACGAGGCCCGGCACACCCGGGCCCGCCTCGCCGTCGCCGAGGAGCGGCTGCGGTTCGGGCGGGACCTGCACGACGTGCTGGGCCGGAACCTCTCCGTCATCGCGCTCAAGAGCGAGCTGGCGGTGCAACTGGCGCGGCGCGAGCGGCCCGAGGCGGTCGAGCAGATGGCGGAGGTGCAGCGGATCGCGCAGGAGTCGCAGCGTGAGGTCCGCGAGGTCGTCCGGGGATACCGGGAGGCCGACCTGTACACCGAACTCCTCGGCGCGCGTGGCGTGTTGAGCGCCGCCGGGATCACCTGCACGGTGACCGGCACGCCGACCGGGCTGCCCCGGCCGGTCCAGGCGGCGCTGGCCTGGGTGGTGCGGGAGGCGGTCACCAACGTCCTGCGGCACGGCAACGCGGCGCACTGCCGCATCGCGCTGACCGTCGTCCCGGCGGGCCCCCGGGCCGAGGGCCGGCCCGCCGTGGCCGAACTCACCGTGGAGAACGACGGCGTACCGTCCGCGTCGAACGGCTCCACCGGCGGCCACGGTCTGGCCGGGCTGCGGGAGAGGCTCGCGGCCGAGCAGGGGACGCTGGAGGCCGGGCCGGCCGGGAAGAGCGCGTTCCGGCTGGTGGCCCGGGTGCCCGTACCGGCGGACGAGGTGGCGGAGTCTGGTGTTCCGGGGGAGACCGCGGAGCGGGCCCGCCAGGAACTGGAGTAGGAAGAGGCCATGACCGAGCAGAGCCCCGAACCGCCCGCGCCCACCGGCCCCGCCCCTTCCGGCGGGGCGCCCGTCCGCGTCCTGCTCGCCGACGACGAGCACCTGATCCGGGGCGCGGTGGCCGCGCTGCTCGCCCTGGAGGACGACCTGGTGGTGGTCGCGGAGGCGGCGACGGGGCCGGAGGCGCTGGCGATGGCCCGCGCCCACCGGCCCGACGTGGCCGTCCTCGACCTCCAGATGCCCGGCGCCGACGGTGTGGCGGTGGCCACATCGCTCCGGGACGAACTGCCCGCCTGCCGCGTCATGATCGTCACCGGGCACGGCCGGCCCGGCAACCTCAAGCAGGCCCTCGCGGCCGGGGTGCGCGGCTTCGTGCCGAAGACGGTGAGCGCGCAGCGGCTGGCCGAACTGGTCCGCTCGGTCCACGCCGGGAACCGCTACATCGACCCGGAGTTGGCCGCCGATGCCATCGCCGCCGGGGACTCGCCGCTGACCGCCCGCGAGGCGGAGGTGCTGGAACTGGCGGCGGACGGGGCGCCGGTGGCGGAGATCGCGGAGCGGGCCGCCCTCTCCCCCGGCACCGTCCGCAACTACCTCTCCTCCGCCGTGACCAAGCTGGGCGCCGAGAACCGGCACTCCGCGGTCCGTCTCGCCCGCGAGCGCGGTTGGGTATAGTGGTGCTCGCGCCACGGCGCAGCAGGCGAACGTAGCTCAGTTGGTAGAGCGCAACCTTGCCAAGGTTGAGGTCGCGAGTTCGAACCTCGTCGTTCGCTCCACGGAAGAAGCCCCGGTCCATCGGACCGGGGCTTCTTCGTGTGCGGTGCGGCCGACGGCCCGCGCTCCCCCTGGCAGGAGGGCGCGGGCCGCGCGCAACGGCTCGCTACGGGCTCAGCCCCAGCTGACGCCGGTCAGCCGCTCGTACGCCTCGATGTACTTGGCGCGGGTGCGGGCGACGACCTCCTCGGGCAGGGCCGGCGGCGGCTGCTCGGCGTGGCGGTCCCAGCCGGACTCGGCGGAGGTCAGCCAGTCGCGGACGAACTGCTTGTCGAAGGAGGGCTGGGCGCGGCCCGGCTCCCACGCGTCGGCGGGCCAGTACCGCGAGGAGTCCGGGGTGAGCACCTCGTCGGCGAGGATCAGGGTGCCGTCGGCGTCGTGGCCGAACTCGAACTTGGTGTCGGCGAGGATCAGGCCCCGCTCACGCGCCACGTCCAGCGCCCGGCTGTAGACGGCGAGGGTGGTCTGGCGCAGCTCGGCGGCGGTCTCGGGGCCGACCAGGCGGGCGACCTCCTCGTAGGAGACGTTCTCGTCGTGGTCGCCGACGGCCGCCTTGGTGGCGGGGGTGAAGATCGGGGCGGGCAGCTCGGAGCCGTTGACGAGGCCGGGCGGGAGGGCGAGGCCGCAGACGGTCCGGCTCTCCTCGTACTCGACCAGGCCGGAGCCGGTCAGGTAGCCGCGCGCGACGCACTCGACGGGCGCCATCTCCAGGGACTTGCACACCAGCGTGCGCCCCTGCCAGTCGGCGGGCGCCCCCTCGGGGAGGGTGGTGGAGAGCACGTGGTTGGGGACGAGGTCGGCGAGCTGGTCGAACCACCACAGGGAGAGCTGGGTGAGGACCCGGCCCTTGTCGGGGATCTCGGTCGGCAGCACCCAGTCGTACGCCGAGATGCGGTCGCTGGCGACCATGACGAGGTCGCCGGCCTCGTTCTGGTAGAGGTCGCGCACCTTGCCCGTGTGCAGATGCACCAGGCCCGGTACTTCGACGGGCTCGGGCTTTTCGACGAATCCGGACACGGTTCCTCCCCGTGGTTCTGGCCAATGCCCCCGATTCTTCCGTATCGCCCGAGCTCCGGCCCGGTCAGGGTGGCGGGCGGGGCCGGCGCCCGGCCCCGGCGCGGCTCAGTCGCGTTTGCAGATGCGGTCGAGGAGGTTGGCGGTGGCGCGCTGCACCCGTTCGTCGACGTGGCCGGGGCGGTCGAGCGCCGGGGACCAGGCGAAGGTGCCGGAGGCGAAGACGAGGGCGCCGCTCGGGGCGCGGTACAGGGAGGTCTCCTGGTGGCGCTTGACGCCCTCGTGGTCGCGGTACGGGGAGTGGGCGAGCAGGATGCGGCTGTCGTGCTCGGGGAGCCGGGTGCGCGGGAAGTACCGGTCGGCCTCGCCCGCCACCATGCCGGGCAGTTCGTCGCCCTCGTGGGCGCCGGTCGCCTCCCAGAGCCAGTGCGAGGCGTTGCGCACCACCATCGGATGGGGCTCGGGGACCCGGCCCGCGTACTGGATGCCGAGGAGCTGCTGCTCGGCCCGCTCGACCTCGCGCCAGAGCGTGGGCCGGCCGGGGCCGCGGCGCTTGCGGCAGATCAGCATGCGGTCCGGTACACCGGAGGCCGAGGGTGACAACTCGACCTTCCAGTACATGGTGTTGGCGGAGAGGAAAACCAGCGAGGTGCCGTGGTCGCGGGCCAGCTCCACGGTGTTGCGCATCGGCACCGACCAGTACTCGTCGTGGCCGGGGAAGACCAGGCCGCGGTAGCGGGTCGGGTCGATGCGGCCGGAGTGCAGATCGCGGGTGTCGGCATAGGCGAGGTCGTAGCCGTACCGCTCGGCCCAGCGGATGAAGTCGTAGGCGTGGCCCACGTGCAGGGGCAGGCCCGCGCCCGCGTACGGCCGGTCGAAGGAGAGGGTGACGGCGGCGTCCTCCTCGCCGAGCAGCTTCCCCGACTCGTCCCAGGCGTGGTAGAGGCTGGCGCCTGTCCGCCCGTCCTCCGGGTAGAGGTTGTACGCCTGCCAGGTCACGTCGGGCAGGACCAGCAGCAGGTCGGCGGGGTGACTGTCGCGGACGGTGAAGGGCACGTGCGAGCGGTACCGGCCGTCCGCCGTGGTCAGCACCGCGACGTACGCGCCGATGCTCCACAGGGTGGGGACCTGGAGCCGCCAGGAGAGCCACCAGTGGTGGCAGGAGACCGTGCGGTCGGCGGTGAGGGGCGGGGGCTGCACGATGCCGGAGAGGCGGGGGCTGGTGGTGATCTTGGAGGCGCCGTCACCGCCGTAGTGGCCGATGCGGTAGACGTCGACGGAGAACTGCTGGGGCGGGTTGACCGTGATGTGGAAGTCGATCGACTCACCCGGTGCCACGGCTCCCGCCGAGGCGAAGCCCTTGATCTGCTGGTCCACGTCGTCGGCGGTGCGCGGGCCGCCGCCCGGTCTCGGCGGGGGGATACGGGGGCCCGAGGCGCCCGGCGCCGGGGCGTGCTCCACGTACCAGGGGACCACCTGGCCGGTGTCGTCGAAGTAGTTCTCGCTCCCGCGCAGCCAGGGCACCGGGCCCTGGCCGAAAGGGTCCGACACGGCGTGCGCGTACGCACCCGATTCCCACCGGCGGATGTGCCCCGACCCCATGCGGCTCCCCTCCCTCGCTCACCGGAGTCCGCGCTGCCGCGTCCACTCCGCATCCGGCGACCGCGCCCAGCACATCACATTACGCACGCGCTCCGTCACCGTTCGTCTCGAATTGACGGGAACGGAGTGCATGGCTCCCGTTGGTCGCGGGGGTTCGGTCCGGCTATCCCCCTACTTGCCCCGGTCCGGGGGGTGCGTGTCGCCTGCGGCGCTTGGGGGTGGGTGGGGGTGTGGCTTCGGTTGCGGCCTGGTGGGGCAGTCGGGTGATGCAGGGCTGGGTTTCGGACAAACCTTGGGGGGCGCTTGACTTGCGGGGCCCTCGCCCTCATGCGCCGGGGGGCTGTTCGCTTGGCGGGGCGCCCCTTGACCGTGCCGGTCATGGAGTGGCCTCAAGCGCCGGCCGGGCTGTCTTTGGGCTGGGCTTCGGTTTGGCCGTGCCGGTCACTGGTGGCGCCTCAAGCGCCGGCCGGGCTGTCGGTAGCCGGGCTCCGTCTTGACCGTGCCGGTCACTGACTGGCCTCAAACGCCGGCCGGGCTGTCAGGTTCGCGGTTCCTCCGGTGCGGGGGTGGGGCGGGGCCGCGCCGGGGTACCTCCTCACAAACTGCAAGGTGCGGGGTCAGTCGCTTCAAGGCGGCCGTGTGTGCAGTTTGCTGCGGGGGCACCCCGACACGACCCCACCCCACGGTCTCGTACGCGGCCGACCGCCGGAGGGGGGACGAGGCCGTCACCGATGGCTCCCTCCTCCACAGTGACCACCGTCGTGCTTTCGCTCGCCACAAGGATCAATCGGGGACGGTCTGTCTTTTGCCCACCCACCGGCGGGACGACGCCGACGAGACGGAAGGGCGGGGACGGGTCGGGGTGCCCCCGCAGCAAACTGCACACACGGCCGCCATACTCCAATTGACCCCGCACCATGCAGTTTGTGAGGAGGTACCCCGGCCCGGCCCCGCCCGACCCACACGGCGAACGAACCGCGAACCCCTACAGCCCGGCCGGCGTTTGAGGCCATCAGTGACCCGCAGGGTCGCGGTCAGCAGGGACAAGACGGGGGCCATCCGGGACCAGCCCCATCAAGCCCGTCCGGCGCTTGAGGACCTCGCTTCAGCCCGGCCGGCGACTGAGGCCATCCTGGACCGGCAGGGTCGAGGCTGGCAGGTCGGGACGGAGCCCAGCACAAAACAGCCCGGCCGGCGTTTGAGGCCATCAGTGACCGGCATGGTCGAGAACCGGCAGGTCGAGACGGAGCGCAGCCCAGCCGAATCCCAGCCCGGCCGGCGTTTGAGGCCAAGCAGTGACCGGCACGGTCGGACCGGCAGGCGGCCGAAGAGAGCCCAGCCGGGCCGCAGGCCGATGAGCAGGGGCGGCGAGTGAGGTCAGACCAGTCGGACAGGCTTGTCCGGGCGGACCCCGGTGCGAAGGACCCAGTCGAGAAGGGGCCCCCCGTCGCCCTGGTCGACCAGCCCCGTCACACGGACCGCCAGGTCCGACGCACGACGGCCCTGTACCAGGAGGACGGGCCCGTCGAGCCAGTCGAGCCCCGGCAAGGCCCCAGCGGTGTCCATCGCGGAGCAGCACACCATGGCGGCCACGTGCGCGGCGAGCAACTCCCGCCCCGTACGCGGCGGCTGAAGCGGACAGAGCGGCAGCCGCCCCCCGGCCGACAGGGTCTCGTCGGCCCCTTGCCCCACGGGGGCCGGAACCGCCGCCGGAACCCGCGCCTCGTCGCGGGCAACCTCCGCCGCGAGCGCCTCGGCGAGCTCCTCGGCCCGCCGGGCCACCCGCCGCCGCACCTCACCCCCGGGCTGGGGAACCGTGGCGGCCCGGCCCGCCGCTTCCCCTCCTATGTCCACGCCCGTCCGCAGCGCCAGTTCGTCGTCGGAGGCGGCGGCCAGTTCGTCCTCGGTCAGTTCGGGGAGGCCGCCCGGCTCGGCCGCGGGCACCCCGGCCGGCACTGCCAGATGCTCCAGCACCCGGGCGAGGGTGGCGCCGCCGGGCTCGGAGGCCGGGACGCCCAGTTCGTCCAGGACCCGGTGGAGGCGGGCCGCCTCGGTGCGCCAGGTGCGGTCGACGACCTCGTCGGCGTACCCCTCCCAGTCGACGGGGAGCCACTGGGGTTCGCTTCCGGCGGGCTCGCCGTGGAAGAGGCGGGCGGCGAGGAGGGAGGTGGATTCGTCGATCGTGCCGGGCTCCTCCAGCAGGTCGCAGGCGGGGCGTTCGCCGAGGCGGGTGGTGAAGTCGTCGGCGAGCCGGTCGCGGCGGGAGAGTTCGGTGAGGGCGGCGACCACGCCCGCGTCGAGCCGGGCCGGCCAGCGCCCTATGCGCCAGGCGGGCAGGGCGACCCGGTTCAGCAGCCGGTCCCAGCCGGCGTAGGCGAGGCCGACCTGTTCCTGGGCGGCGATGCGCAGGCCGTAGTCGACCGCCTTGGCCCGCTCGGAGGAGGTGGCGGCGACCGCCCGCTCCATCTCGGCGGCCTCCTCGCGGCAGGCGTGCAGCAGCATCCGGGCGAGGCGGGCCGTCCCGCCGAGGACCAGCCGGGCCAGTGGCCCCCGGCCCGGTTCGGTGCCGAGGGCGGCGGCCGCGTCGAGGCCGCGGACGAACCGGCGGGCGGCGATGATGTCGGGCTGCGCCGAGGGCCCCGTACCGGCGACGACCGGGGCCAGTACGGCGCGGAGTTCGGCCACGCGCATCCACCACAGGAAGGGCGAGCCGATCACCAGGACGGGGGCGGCCGGCGCCTGGCCGGGCGCGGAGCGGACCGCGTCGGCGCCGAGCGCGGGGTGGCTGCGGTCCTCCAGCCAGCTGTCGCAGTCAGGGGTGAGGGCTATCGCCGAGGGGGCGGGCACCTCCAGCCGGTCGGCGAGGTCCCGCACCAGGCGGTGCAGGTCGGGGGCGGAGCCCTCGCTGACCGGGACGGTGGGGCTGACCGCGGGCCGCGCCCGCGCCACCGCGAGCGCGAGCCCCGCCGCGGCGACGAGGACCAGGACGGCGACGGCCGAGACCAGCGCGCGGGCCGCGTCCCAGACCGGACCGGTGAGCACCCCGGTGGGCGCCCCGGCGAGCAGGACGACGGCGAGGGCCGCCGGGAGCAGGGCGAGGGCCACCGCCCGGCCGCGCACCCGCAGCACGGCGACGGCCCCAGCGCGCGCCGCTTCGGCACCCGCCTGCGCACTCACACCTGACACGACCGGTCACACCCCTTTATCGCCCGCCCGGCGCCCGCTGTCCCAGCCGGTGCCGACGCGCTTCGACGGCGTTGCTCATTCCCCCACTGTGGCACCCGGCACCGACATCGCAATGCCGGTGGGCCAAGTGCCGCACACCCCGGTCCACGGGCCGCAGAGCGCTTGCGCGGCACCCTAGTTGGGGGTGGGCGGAGCGTCAGCCGGATGGCGGATCGGTCACTCGATGGAATGCCTTTGGGCAGAGCTCGCCCGTGACGCGCGCGCCTCTGCGATCCTCACGCGCCCCCTGCCGGCGCCCCCGCACGCCCGAAAACGCCGCGTCCCCCGCCCACGGCCGAAGGCCGGTGAACGGGGGACGTGAAGAACGGCGTACCCGCGGCGCGGGGCGTACGCGGGGAGCGGTCAGCCGCGCTCCTCCACGGCGACGCGGGCCGCGATGTCGGAACGGTGCTGGGAGCCGTCCAGCCGGATGCGCGCCACCGCCGTGTACGCGCGGTCGCGCGCCTCGGTCAGGTCGGCCCCGGTGGCGGTCACCGAGAGGACCCGGCCGCCCGCGCTGACCACGGCGTCGCCGTCCTGGCGCGTACCGGCGTGCAGGACGTACGCCGCCGGAGCGTCCAGTTCCGCGACCTCGGCCAGCCCCTCGACCGGGTCGCCGGTGCGCGGCGTACCCGGATAGTTGTGCGAGGCGACGACCACGGTGACCGCGGCCTCCTCGCTCCAGCGCAGCGGCGGCAGCGCGGCGAGGGTGCCGTCGGCGGCGGCGCGCAGCACCCCGGCGAGCGGGGTCCGCAGGCGGGCCAGGACCACCTGGGTCTCGGGGTCGCCGAAGCGGGCGTTGAACTCGATGACGCGGATGCCGCGCGAGGTGATCGCGAGCCCGGCGTAGAGCAGCCCGGAGAAGGGGGTGCCGCGGCGGCGCAGCTCGTCCACGGTCGGCTGGAGGACGGTCTCCAGGACCTCGTCGACCAGCTTGGGGTCGGCCCACGGCAGCGGCGAGTACGCGCCCATGCCGCCGGTGTTGGGGCCCTGGTCGCCGTCGAGCGCGCGCTTGAAGTCCTGCGCGGGCTGGAGCGGGACGACGGTGCGGCCGTCGGTGACGGCGAAGAGGGAGACCTCCGGGCCGTCGAGGAACTCCTCGACGACCACGCGTCCGCCCCCGGCCGAGACGCAGTTCAGCGCGTGCTCGCGCGCCTCGTCCACGTCCTCGGTGACGACGACGCCCTTGCCGGCCGCGAGTCCGTCGTCCTTGACGACGTAGGGCGCGCCGAAGGCGTCGAGGGCGGTGTCGATCTCGGCGGGGGTGGTGCAGACGTAGCTACGGGCGGTCGGCACCCCGGCGCCGGCCATGACGTCCTTGGCGAACGCCTTGGACCCCTCCAGCCGGGCGGCCTCGGCGGACGGGCCGAAGCAGTCGATCCCGGCCACGCGGACCGCGTCGGCGACGCCCGCGACCAGCGGCGCCTCCGGGCCGACCACGACCAGGTCGGCGCCGAGACCGGTGGCGAGGCGGGCGACGGCCGCGCCGTCGAGCGCGTCGACCGGGTGCAGCTCGGCCACCTCGGCGATGCCTGCGTTGCCGGGCGCGCAGTACAGCGCGGTGACGTCGGGGTCGAGGGACAGGGAGCGGCACAGGGCGTGTTCGCGGGCGCCGGAGCCAATGACAAGGACCTTCACAGGCTTCAGCCTAGCCCGGCCGGGCGGCGCCCCCTGTACGGGCTGCCGAGAAGCGGCCCGCTACTCGTTCGTATATTCCTCCACCACCGTGGCCCCCAGCTCGCGCATGATCAGGTCGTGCCCGGAGAGCGCGGACTCGTCGAGGTCCGGGTCGTCCTCCTCGGGGATGTCGTCCTCGATCGAGGTCGTGCGTCTCGGTGGTTCGGGAGCCGGGGGCCGCTGCTCGCGCTGCGGCGCCGACGGCCCCTGCGGGGCGGGCGCCGGAGTCGGGGGCGCCGCCGGGACGGGCTGCGGCGGGGCGGGCGCGGGCGCCGGGGCGGGCGCCGCCGGGCGTGGCTGCGCCGGGGCCTGGCCCCAGCCGCCTCCGCCACCACCGCCGGGCGGGGTGGCGGGACCCTGACCGCCCGAGGCGTCGATGACGGTCTCGATCTTCCAGCTGACCTGGAACTCCTCGCTGAGCGCCTGCTTCAGCACGTCCTCGCTGCCGCTGCTCGCGAAGTTGTCGCGGGCGCCGGCGTTGAGGAAGCCGAGCTGGAGCGTGGTGCCGTCGAACCCGGCGACGTGGGCGTTCTGGCTGAGCAGGATCCAGGTGAAGCGGCGGCGGTTCTTGACCGCTTCCAGGACGTTCGGCCACAGGGCACGGGCGTCGACCGCGCCCGGCGGGGGCGTGGCGGGGGCGGTCTGCGGCTGGGCCTGCCCCTGCGGGCGGCCCGGCCCCTGCGGCTCGGCCTGCTGCGGACCGGGCCCGGCGGGACCGGCACCGGCACCGGCCGTCGGCCAGCCGCCGGGCCGGCGCGCGGCGGGCGCGGGCGCGCCGGAGCCGGGGGCGCCGAACCGGGCCACGCGCCCGGGCGGGCCGGGGCCGCGTCGGCGAGGGGCGCGTCGGGCGCGGGGGCAGGCGGGGCGCTCTGCTGGGGGGCGGGGGCCGGGGCAGGAGCCGGGGGCGCCTGCGGGACCTGCGGCTGCGCGGGGGCGTACGCCTGGGGGGCGAGGGGGGCGGCGGCCTGCGCCGGGGGTCCGCTGCGCTCCAGCCGCTCCAGGCGGGCGAGGGTGGAGCGCTCGTCGTCGTAGGCGGCGGGGAGCAGGACCCGCGCGCAGATCAGCTCCAGCTGGAGGCGGGGGGAGGTGGCGCCGCGCATCTCGGTCAGCCCCTCGTTGACCAGGTCGGCGGCGCGGCTCAGTTCGGCGGCGCCGAAGACCGAGGCCTGGGCCTGCATCCGCTCGACCAGGTCGGCGGGGGCGTCGATGAGGCCCTTCTCGGCGGCGTCCGGAACGGCGGCGAGGATCACCAGGTCGCGCAGCCGCTCCAGCAGGTCGGCGACGAAGCGGCGCGGGTCGTTGCCGCCCTCGACGACGCGGTCGACCACCTCGAAGGCGGCGGCGCCGTCCCCGGCGGCGAAGGCGTCCACCACGGAGTCGAGCAGCGAGCCGTCCGTGTAGCCGAGCAGCGCGGTGGCCATGGCGTACGTCACGCCGTCCTCGCCCGCGCCGGCCAGCAGCTGGTCCATCACCGACATCGAGTCACGCACGGAGCCGGCCCCGGCCCGCACGACCAGCGGCAGCACGCCGTCCTCGACCCGGCTGCCCTCCTTGCCGCAGACCTCCGCCAGGTACTCGCGGAGCGTCCCCGGCGGCACCAGCCGGAACGGGTAGTGGTGCGTACGCGAGCGGATCGTCCCGATGACCTTCTCGGGCTCGGTCGTCGCGAAGATGAACTTGAGATGCTCCGGCGGCTCCTCGACGACCTTCAGCAGGGCGTTGAACCCCGCCGAGGTCACCATGTGCGCCTCGTCGATGATGTAGATCTTGTACCGGCTGGAGGCGGGCCCGAAGAACGCCTTCTCCCGCAGGTCACGGGCATCGTCCACGCCACCGTGCGAGGCGGCGTCGATCTCGATCACGTCGATCGAGCCGGGCCCGTTCCGCGCCAGGTCCTGGCAGGACTGGCAGGTCCCGCAGGGGTCCGGGGTGGGACCCTGCTCACAGTTCAGGCAGCGCGCGAGAATCCGGGCACTGGTGGTCTTGCCGCAGCCGCGCGGTCCGCTGAACAGGTACGCGTGGTTGACCCGGTTGTTCCGCAGCGCCTGCTGCAGCGGGTCGGTGACATGTTCCTGCCCGATGACCTCGGCGAACGACTCCGGGCGATAACGGCGGTACAGCGCAAGAGACGACACACTCACGAGCGTACTGGCGACCACCCACACACCGGGAAACGCAAGCGCCCCCCACGCACCCGCCAGAGCCAACCTACCCTTGCTGCCTTCCGGCCCTGGGGGAGTTCAGTCAGATAGCGCCACGTGAGGGGCTCCGCACAAGGTACCCGATCCCGCCTCCGGATACGAGTTCGCAAGCACTCCTCGCGGTCATGTAATGTTTGACGCGGAGGATTCGCCTAGAGGCCTAGGGCGCACGCTTGGAAAGCGTGTTGGGGGCAACCCCTCACGAGTTCGAATCTCGTATCCTCCGCCATTGCTCTCACCGGGCAATACGTCGAAGGGCCCCACCGCAAGGTGGGGCCCTTCGACGTTGTCTGCCTCTACTGCCTCAACGGCGCCCGGGTAGGGGCGTTCTCCGGACTGGAAAAGGGTCTGTCCGGCCGCGCACGCCCCCGGCCCCGCGCTCCTGCGGGCCGCCTCAGGACTCGTCGGCCCGTAGCCCCGCCAGCAGTTCCGCCTGGTCCGTCAGGACCCCGGAGAGGATGGTGCGGGCCACGCGGAGGAGTTCGGCCACGTCGGGGTTGGTCAGGGAGTAGTGGACGGCGGAGCCCTCGCGGCGGGGGACGACCAGGTTGGCGCGGCGCAGGACGGCCAGTTGCTGGGAGAGGTGGGCCGGCTCGACGCCGATGTCGGAGAGGAGCTCGGAGACGGCGTGTTCGCGGCGGCTGAGGAGTTCCAGGACGCGGATGCGGACCGGGTGGCCGAGGGTTTTGAAGAACTCCGCCTTCAGCTGGTACAGCGGTGTGCTCACCGGACGGCTGCCTTCGTGCGAGGGCCGTGCATCGCGTCCACCTCGGAACTTTTGGCCTGGGGCTCGGAAATCGCCAAGGTTAGCAACGGCGGGCCGGTGAGGGTCAGGCCGTACCGGCGGGCAGAGGGCCGGTGCGGCCGAGGTGGGCGTGGGCGGCTGCCAGGGCCTCGGGCCCAGTCGCGTACTCGCGGTCCCGCAGCGCGTCCAGTGCCCCGACCGAGGCGAGGGTCCGGCGGTGGGCGGGGCGGATGCCGCAGGCCAGCACGGCGATTCCGCGCCGGCCCAGGTCCTCGACGGCCTCCTTGAGGGCCAGGGCCCCGGTGGCGTCCATCGTCGTGACGCGCGCCAGGCGCAGGATCACCACGCGGACACCGGCGACCTCGGAGAGCTCCAGGAGGACGCGGTGGGCGCCGGCGAAGAACAGCGGGCCCTCGACGCGGTAGGTGGCGATGTGCTCGCTCGGCGGGACGTGTTCCGCGTCGCCGTGGACGGCCGGCGGCTCGGAGGGGGCGTCGGTCCGGTCGATCCGGGCCTGGACGGCGACCGCCCTCAGGGCCAGGGCGCCCGCGACGACCAGGCCGATGACCACCGCGAGGACGAGGTCGAGGACGAGGGTGGCGACGGCGGTCAGCACGAGGACGACGGCGTCCGAGCGGGTCGACCGGACCATCGCCCGCAGCGCGCCGGCCTCCACCATGCGGACCGCGGTGGCGATCAGCACCCCGGCGAGCGCGGCCAGCGGGATCTTGGAGACGAGGGGGGCGGCGGCGAAGACGATCACCGCGAGGACGGCCGCGTGGGTCAGGGCGGCCAGGCGGGAGCCGGCGCCGCTGCGGACGTTGACGGCGGTACGGGCGATGGCCGCGGTGGCGGGTACACCGCCGAACAGCGGGGCGGCCAGGTTGGCCACGCCCTGCCCGAAGAGTTCGCGGTCGGGGTCGTGCTTCTGGCCCGTCGTCATGCCGTCCGCGACCGTGGCCGACAGCAGTGACTCCAGCGCGGCCAGCGCGGCGACCGCCAGCGCCGGGGCGAGCAGCGAGCCCAGTGCGGACAGTTCGAGGAAGTCCAGCGAGGGCGCGGGGAGCCCGGACGGCAGAGCGCCGATCGGGGCCGCCCCGTCCAGGTGGAAGAACTGGGCGGCCGCCGTCGCCGCGACGACGGCCACGATCGAGAAAGGCACGGCGGGCCGCCAACGGGCGCCGAGCAGCATCACCGCCGCCACGCCGAGGGCGAGGCCGGTCGCGGTCCAGTTCGGAGCGCGTACGAACTCCTCGACGGCGCGCCAGGTCACCATCAGGACCGAGTCGCCCTCGGGAGCGGCGACCCCGAGGGCGTTCGGGACCTGTTGCAGCCCGATCACGCAGGCGATGCCGAGGGTGAAGCCCTCCACCACCGGCGCCGGGACGTACCGCATGTACCGGCCGGCCTTCAGCACGGCCAGCGCGAGCAGCAGGACGCCGGCCAGCAGGCCGACCGTCAGCACCCCGCCCGGGCCGTACTGGGCGACGATCGGCACCAGCACCACCGTCATCGCGCCGGTCGGGCCGGAGACCTGGAGGCTGGAGCCGCCGAACAGCGCCGCGAGCGCCCCCGCGACGACGGCGGTGGCCAGTCCCGCCTCGGCGCCCAGGCCGGAGGAGACCCCGAAGCCGAGCGCGAGCGGCAACGCCACGATCGCCACGGTGAGGCCGGCGAGCAGGTCACGGCGCGGGTCGCGCGTCATGGCGGCGAAGTCCGCGCGGGTGGGCAGCAGGGACCGCACGCGGGTCCACACCTGGGCAGGCAGCGGGCTCACGACGCCGGAACCTCGGCCTGGCGCGGCGGAATCGGCACTGTCACGCACCCCTTTCGACCTTCGTCACCCCGGCCGCCCGGGACCTCCCCACGACGGCGCACACAGCATGTAGTGAATTGCTTAATTTCGCAATTCGTTGATTCCCGGCTCGCGACAAACACACCATCAGCGCCGATTACGGCACATCTCGCATCCCCCGTGCCATGCTCGGAACTTTCAACCGGCGAGCGAGACGAGGAAGAACATGGCCAGCACGGAGCAGGTCGCGGAGCGGTTTCACGCGGCGTTGACGGCGGCGGACGCGGACGGGCTGCGGGGGGTGCTGGCGGACGAGGTGACGTTCGAGGGGCCGGTGGCCACCGCGTCCGGGGTCGCGGAGTGTGTCGCGGGGCTGGTGGAGATGGGGAAGATGATCTCCGGGGACCAGGTCGAGGTGCGGCTGGCCGACGACGGGAACGTGCTGACCTGGTCGACCGTGCGAGCCGGCGGCGGGCCGGGGCGGCCGACCGTGACCTGGCTGCGGGTGGACGGGGAGCGGATCACCGCGATCCGTACCGTCTTCGACGCGCGGGGGACCGGCGGCCGCTGAGCCCGCGGACGTTCAGTCGCCCAGGGCCGCCAGGAAGGCGCGGGCCGGGCAGAAGAACGTCACTCCCGTCACCGCTCGCGAGTAGTCGAGGATGCGGTCGTGGAGCGGGGGCGGATCGCCCAGGAACATGCGTTCCAGCATCTTCTCGGTGACCCAGAGGTGGCGGGAGTAGCCGATGAAGTAGGTGCCGTACTCGCCGGTGCCGGGGTGGGCGAAGGGCATGTTGTCGCGGAGGATGTCGTGTTCGCCGTCGGCGTCCTGGATGGTGCAGAGGGTCTTGTGGGACTTCTGGCCCTCGGTGGCGTCGGGCTTCTCGACGTTGTCGAACTTGGTGCGGCCGATGATCTCCTCCTGGGTGCCGGTGGTCTGGGCGCGCCAGGCGGAGAGGTCGTGCAGGTACTTCTGGACGACGACGTAGCTGCCGCCCGCGTACGCCGGGTCCTCGTCGCCGACGAGGGTGGCGGCGGGGAGGGCGGCGCCGTCCGGGTTGGCGGTGCCGTCGGCGAATTCGAGCAGGTCACGGCCGTCGAAGTAGCGGAAGCCGGTGACGTCGTCCACGGCGGTCACCGAGTCGCCGAAGGCTTCGAGGAGGATCTTCTCGAACTCGACGATCAGGTCGGGGGAGGCGGCGCGGAGGTGGTAGAGCAGGTCGCCCGGGGTGGCGACGGCGGTGTGCTTCTCCCCCTTGATCTCCCGGAACGGCCGCAGCTCCTTCGGCAGCGGCTTCCCGGTCAGCCGCGGCCAGCCGTGGTGGGAGATGCCGACGTTGCAGGTGAACATCGCCCCGTTGGCGCGGATGGTGATGTCCTTGATCAGGTCGTCGGTACCGGCGACCACGGACCGGACCGTCGCCGCCGCCTCCTCCCCGTCCTTCACGACCAGGACGAGGAAGCCGGCAGCCGCGCTCAGCGGGGCGTCGATGTACTGGGGTTCGGTGGACTGAGACACGGCGGCGATGACCCCTCCAGGTGTCCGGTGCCGACTGGCTGCCTGCGCCCAGCTTCGGACAGCGCCGCCCGGCCCGCCACCGGCGTGACCCGGTGGCGGGACCGCGCCGGGCTCACCCCTCGACGTACGCCGCCAGATGCTCCCCCGTGACCGTCCCGCGCTTCTCGGTCAGGTCGGCCGGGGTGCCTTCGAAGACCACGCGGCCGCCGTCGTGGCCGGCGCCGGGGCCCAGGTCGATGATCCAGTCGGCGTGGGCCATGACGGCCTGGTGGTGTTCGATGACGATGACGGACTTGCCGGAGTCGACGAGGCGGTCGAGGAGGGCGAGGAGCTGGTCGACGTCGGCGAGGTGGAGGCCGGTGGTGGGCTCGTCCAGGACGTAGGTGCCGCCCTTGTCGGCCATGTGGGTGGCGAGCTTGAGGCGCTGGCGTTCGCCGCCGGAGAGGGTGGTCAGGGGCTGGCCGAGGGTGAGGTAGCCGAGGCCGACGTCGGCGAGGCGGGTGAGGACGCGGTGGGCGGCGGGGGTGCGGGCCTCGCCCTCGCGGAAGAACTCCTCGGCCTCGGTGACGGGCATGGCGAGGACCTCGCTGATGTCCTTGCCGCCGAGGTGGTGTTCGAGGACGGACGCCTCGAACCGCTTGCCGTCGCACTCCTCGCAGGTGGCGGAGACCCCGGCCATCATGCCGAGGTCGGTGTAGACGACGCCGGCGCCCTTGCAGTTGGGGCAGGCGCCCTCGGAGTTGGCGCTGAAGAGGGCGGGCTTGACGCCGTTGGCCTTGGCGAACGCCTTGCGGATCGGGTCGAGGAGGCCGGTGTAGGTGGCCGGGTTGGAGCGGCGGGAGCCGCGGATGGGGCTCTGGTCGACGGAGACGACCTCGTCGCTCCCGGGGATCGAGCCGTGGATGAGGCTGCTCTTGCCGGAGCCGGCGACGCCGGTGACCACGGTCAGGACGCCGAGCGGGATGTCGACGTCGACGTCCTGGAGGTTGTGGCGGTCGGCGCCGCGGATCTCCAGGGTGCCGGTGGGCTCGCGTACGTCCTTCTTCAGGGTGGCGCGGTCGTCGAGGTGGCGGCCGGTGAGGGTGTCGGAGGCGCGCAGCCCCGCGACGGTGCCCTCGAAGGAGATGGTGCCGCCGCCGGTGCCGGCCCCCGGGCCGAGGTCGACCACGTGGTCGGCGATGGCGATGGTCTCCGGCTTGTGCTCGACGACGAGGACGGTGTTGCCCTTGTCGCGCAGCCGCAGCAGCAGGCCGTTCATGCGCTCGATGTCGTGCGGGTGGAGGCCGATGGTGGGCTCGTCGAAGACGTACGTGACGTCGGTGAGGGACGAGCCGAGGTGGCGGATCATCTTGACGCGCTGGGCCTCGCCGCCCGAGAGGGTGCCGGCGGGCCGGTCGAGCGAGAGGTAGCCGAGGCCGATCTCCACGAAGGAGTCGAGGGTGTGGCGCAGCGCGGCCAGTAGCGGCGCGACCGAGGGTTCGTCCAGGGTGGCGACCCAGTCGGCGAGGTCGGTGATCTGGAGGGCACAGGCGTCGGCGATGTTCAGCTCGCCGATCCGGGAGGAGCGGGCGGCCTCGCTGAGGCGGGTCCCCTGGCACTCGGGGCAGGCGGTGAAGGTGACGGCCCGGTCCACGAAGGCGCGGATGTGCGGCTGCATCCCCTCGCGGTCCTTGGAGAGGAAGGACTTCTGGATCTTGGGGATGAGCCCCTCGTAGGTGAGGTTGGTCCCCTCGACCTTCACCTTGGTCGGCTCGCGGTACAGGAAGTCCCGCATCTCCTGTTCGGTGAAGTCGCGGATGGGCTTGTCGGGGTCGAGGAAGCCGGAGTCGGCGTAGAGGCGGACCGTCCACCAGCTGTCGGACTTCCAGCCGGGGATGGTGAAGGCGCCCTCGCTGATCGACTTGGAGTCGTCGTAGAGCTGGGTGAGGTCGATGTCGGAGACGGTGCCGCGGCCCTCGCAGTGCGGGCACATGCCGCCGGTGCGGGTGAAGCTCTGCCGGACGGTCTTGGAGTTGCCGCGCTCCACGGTGATGGCGCCGTGGGCGCGGACCGAGGGGACGTTGAAGGAGTACGCGTTGGGCGAGCCGAGGTGCGGGTCGCCGAGGCGGCTGAAGAGGATGCGCAGCATCGCGTTGGCGTCGGTGGCGGTGCCGACGGTGGAGCGGGGGTCGGCGCCGAGCCGCTGCTGGTCGACGATGATCGCGGTGGTCAGCCCTTCCAGGACGTCGACCTCGGGACGGGCCAGCGTCGGCATGAGGCCTTGCAGGAAGGCGCTGTACGTCTCGTTGATCAGCCGCTGCGACTCGGCGGCGATGGTGTCGAAGACCAGGGAGCTCTTGCCCGAGCCGGAGACGCCCGTGAACACCGTGAGCCGGCGCTTGGGGATCTCGATGCTGACGTCCTTGAGGTTGTTCTCCCGCGCGCCGTGCACGCGGATCAGGTCGTGGTGGTCGGCGGCGTGCGGCGCGGCCGACGGCGCGTCCTGCCTCGTGGCCCTGGTCATCGTCTGGTCTCTCCCCTGGGTGGCGATGCGAAGCTGGCGGTACGGGCGGCCGGTCAGCGGCGTTCCTGGATGCGGACGAGGTTGCCCGCGGGGTCGCGTACGGCGCAGTCGCGGACGCCGTAGGGCTGGTCGGTGGGCTCCTGGACGATCTCGGCGTCGCCCGCGACCAGCTTCTCGAAGGTGGTGGTGAGGTCGGGGGTGGCGAGGAGGATGCCGCCGTAGGTGCCCTTGGCCATCATCGCGTCGATGGTGCGGCGCTCGTCCTCGGTGACGCCCGGGTCGGCGCCCGGCGGCAGCAGGACGATGGCGGAGCCGGCGCCTCCGGGCGGGCCGACGGTGATCCAGCGCATGCCGCCGTAGCCGACGTCGTCGCGGACCTCCAGGCCGAGGAGGTCGCGGTAGAAGGCGAGGGCGGCCTCCGGGTCGTTGTGCGGGAGGAAGCTCGCGTGGACGGTGAGGTGCATGGGGTTCTCGGCGCTCATGGACCTCACGCTAGGCGGGCCGCCCGGTGTGCGCTTCTCGATTCCTGACCGGTTCCGCGCCGCCGCCCGCCGCCTCCCCGTCCGGGGTGCTCGCCCGGGGCGGCCTGGCCTTCCTGACCGGCCGGGTCACCTGCTTCGCCACGCACGCGGGCATCCCCTCGATGTTCTGCCCGGCCAGGTCCTGCCGCTCCCGGAAGACGCTGGGCGGGACCCCGACCAGCTCGGTGAAACGGCTGCTGAACGTCCCGAGCGAGGAGCAGCCGACCGCGAAGCAGACCTCGGTGACGCTGAGGTCGCCCCGCCGGAGCAGGGCCATCGCCCGCTCGATCCGCCGGGTCATGAGGTACGAGTACGGCGGCTCGCCGTAGGCCAGCCGGAACTGCCGGCTGAGGTGGCCCGCCGACATGTTCACGCCCCGGGCCAGCGCCTCCACGTCCAGCGGCCGCGCGTACTCCCGGTCGATCCGGTCGCGGACGCGCCGCAGGAGCGCGAGGTCGCCCAGGTGGGGGGCCGGGGGCGGGGTGGGGCTCATCCTTCGGATGATGCCACGGCGGGGGTGGGGGCGCCCGGGGGAGCAGATGCCTCCGGTTGTGCGGGTAAGGGCGGTATCGGCCCAACAGCGGCGATATGCAGCCGAGTTGGTGGATTACGCCGACCCGAGGCCCGGCCTCGGACCAGGCTGGTCCGGTACTGCCACCCGACACCGGCACAGGGAGGACGGAAGGCGTGGGCAAGCAGACGAAGTGCGGCTCGACGCAGACGACGACGGGCAGACCGTGCGGGAAGCCGGCCATGGTCGGTTACTCCCGCTGCCAGCTGCACCGGGGTACGTGGACGCCCCGGCAGCAGCCCCGGCGCAAGAAGCGGGGATAGGCGCGTCCGGCGCGGGCGGGGCGGTCCGCCGCCTCACCCGCGCCCGTACGTCGCGCGCCACCGGCGCCTGTGGGCGGCGTCGCCCTGGCCCGCGCCGCCGAGAGGGAGGAGGGCGGTCAGCGGGGTGCCGGTGTTCCACAGGCCGAGCAGGTCGCGGTGGACCGCGGTGATGCGGTGTTCGGCGGCGAGGGCGAGGGCGGCCTTGCCGAACGGGCAGGTGGCCGCGAAGACGGCGACGTCCGCGCGGTGGTGGAGCCAGGCCGTGCCGAGGAACTTCTGCATGTCGCCGCTGGGCACGTACCGGTGCGGGGCGTAGTGCTTGCACTGGATCACCAGGCGGCGGCCGTCGGGCAGGGTCGCGGTGACGTCGGCGCCCAGGTCGCCGGAGCCGCCGGTGACGACCACGTCGCGGCAGCCGTCGCGGCGGCAGAGGGCGGCCACGTGGTGCTCGAACTCCTGCCAGGTCAGGGCGTCGATCTCGGCGAGGCTCGCGGCGCGGAGCGCCGCGGGTTCGTGGGGGCGGGGCTCGCCGCGCCGGGGGAGGCGGTCCGTGTGGTGGAGCCACCACAGGGCTGTGGCGGAGGCTCCGGTCGCGGCCGCCACCAGGACGTACGGCCAGATCGTCGACCAGGTCATGGCCAGCAGGCCCGCCGTGGCGGCGGCTGCGCCGAGCCTGGTCCTGGCTTGCCGGGTGCGGCGTGCTGGGCTCCGCCGGGATGTGCCCCGCCGGGCTGGCCTCCGCTGTGCCGGGCGCCGCCGTGCCGGGCGCCGGGTCCCGCGCTTCGTCGCCATGCGGCGTCCCCCGTCCCTGCCGTGCGTGTGCGTGGCCGTCGGCCAGTCTGCGCTGGGGGTGCCGGGGGCGAAAGGGCGCCCGGTTCGCCAGGTGGCGCGAAACTGGCCTGGGCTTCGTGCCGCCCGCGCCGTTCATGGACTGGCCTCAAGCGCCGGCAGGGCTGTTGGTTGCTGGGCTCCGTCTCGACCCAGCCGGTCACTGATTGGCCTCAATCGCCGGCCGGGCTGGGTTGCGCTGTGGCTGGGCTCCGCCTCCGCCTGCCCCACCGTGACCCTGCGGGTCACCGACTGGCCTCAATCGCCGGCCGGGCTGTGGGGTTCGCGGTTTCTCCGGTGCGTGGGTGGGGCGGGGCCGCGCCGGGGTACCTCCTCACAAACTGCATGGTGCGGGGTCAATTGGAGCAAGACGGCCTCGTGTGCAGTTTGCTGCGGGGGCACCCCGACACGACCCCACCCCACGGTCTCGTACGCGGCCGACCGCCGGAGGGCGGAAGAGGCCGTCACCCATACCGGGCCTCTCCACAGCGACCACCGTCGTCGGTCCAGTCGGCCACAAAGATCAATCGGGGACGGCCTTGTTTTTCCCCACCCACCGGCGGGACGACGCCGACGAGACGGAAGGGCGGGGACGGGTCGGGGTGCCCCCGCAGCAAACTGCACACACGGCCGCCTTGAAGCGACTGACCCCGCACCCTGCAGTTTGTGAGGAGGTACCCCGGCCCGGCCCCGCCCGACCAGACGGCGAACGAACCGCTAACCCCACAGCCCAGCCGGCGTTTGAGGCCAATCGGTGACCGGCACGGTCGAAAGGCACCCCAGGCGGACCAGGCGACCAGGCGGCTACGCCGCCACGAACCAGGCACCCCGGCGGCTACGCCGCCGTGTCCACCAGCCTCCAGCCCCCGGCAGCCTCCACCTGGAGAAGGCACACCCCCGGCACCCCCAGCTCCACCCGGGCCGCCCCCGTCCCCTCGGCCAGCACCGGACCCGGCCGGAAGTCGCGGTAGAGGCGGCGGACGCGGAAGGGGCCAGGGCCCTGGTGGTGGAGGACGACCAGGCGGGAGCGGGTCTCCTTGGTGAGGATGTCGGGGCCGGTGCCCTCGGCCGAGGGGCCCAGGTCGCGGGTGTGGGCGGTGGCGAGGAGGGTGGCGGTCCAGGGGCCGGAGGCGCGGATGTCCAGGGCGAGGCCGGCGGCCGTGGCGGTGCCGCGGGGGACGGGGAGGACGGCGCCGACCGGGCCTTGTTGGCGCAGCAGGCGGACGCGGCCGCGGCGGCCGGAGCCGGCGATCACCTCGGCGGTGCGCGGGGTGTCGCAGGTGAAGGCGAGCAGCAGCGGGGCCGCGTCGCCGGGGGTGCGCAGGGTGAGGCGGAGGGCGCCGTTGCCGTGGCAGCTGTCGTAGGCGGGCGGCGCGTGGGCGGGCCCCGTGGCGGCCTCGGCGTCGGCGAGGCGGGTGGCGTCGGCGCGGCAGACCTCGACGGTGCGGGCGGCGCCGTGCGGCGGGGCCCAGCGGACGGCGGCGGCGGCCGGGCCGTGCCGGGGGTCGAAGAAGCAGTCGGGAGCGTCGGGAGCGGGGGCGGGCGCGTCGAGGCCGAGCAGCCGGTCGAGGGTGGTGAGAGCGGCCCGGCCTTCGGCGAGGATGCCCGGCACCTGCTCGGTACCGGCCCGCCCGGCCTCGTCGTACGCCTCCAACGCCCGGCTCCAGGCAGCCAGTTCCTGGTACGGGGAGCCGGGGGCGGGGACGAAGGGGTGGGCCTGGAGGAGGAGGCCGAAGGTGGTGACGGCCGGGTCGTGGGCCGGGCGCGGGGCGGGCAGGGGCGTCGCTGTGGGGTGGGGCTCAGCGGTGCGTGGAGACGGGAGTGGGGGTGGGCCGGGGTGCTCCGGGGTGCCGCCGGTCCGGGCCCGCACCGGCCGGTACGCCGCGGCGACGCAGGTGGCGGCGTAGACGGCGAGGAGGCCGAGGGCGGCTTCCCAGCGGCCGGGGGCCAGCAGGACGGCGGCGAGGGCGAGGGCCAGGGGTGCGGCGCCCAGGAGCAGGGCGCGGCGCAGGGTGCCGGGGTGCGGGGCGCGCGAGGGGGCCGGGGGTGCGGCGGGCCGGGGCCCTGCCGGGGTTTTCGGCCGGCGGTTGCCGCGGGTCCGGGGAGGCGGGGGTGACGGGGGCGGTTCGGTGCCGCGGCCGACCGGGCCCCACCAGCGCTGGCCCTGTTCCATCGCACGCACCCCCCGAGCCGGACCGTCGAAGGCATTGTGGCAGGGGGCGCGGGGGATCGGGGTGGACGCGCTCAGCGGCGCGGGTGCCCCGGGCGTACGCCGGTCTCGGTGAGGATCGTGCCGGCGGCGGCGGTGTTGCCGGGGTCCAGCGCCCGGGCCATCGCGGCGACGGCGGCCTCGGGGGCGGCCTCGGGCGGGACGACGAGGAGGGAGAAGAGGGCCCGGTCGTCCCGGGTGACGAGGGCGGTGTCGTCCGCGACGGGGTAGCCGTCGATCCGGACCACACGGTCGTCGATCACGAGGCGGGTCGGCAGCACTCCCCATGTCTCCAGGTCCACGCCGACCCGGGTCACCGGGTCCCAGTGCCCGGCCAGCCCGCCGATGAGCCGGGGGATCTCGACGTTGACCCGGTGCGAGTAGGGCCACCAGGCGCCGTCGAAGAGCCCGTCGCGGTGTCCGGTGATCTCCAGCCGGAGGACCGGGCCGGGACCGAACCGGCCCGCCTCGGCGGCCGGGTGGGCCCCGGTGTCCCGCCGCCGTGCTCCTGTGTCGGGGTCCACGTCTGCCATGGCGTACGCACCTCCCACGAGACCGGGATCGCTGCCGCCCCGGGAGCGTGCCGCGCGGCGTCGCCAAGCCGCGCCGCTGCTTCCACGGTACTGCGCCGAAGCCCGCTACGGGGGCTCTGACCAGGGCGGATTCCAGAAATGCGGAGCTGCCGGGCACGGGCGGGGAGCGGCGGTCAGCCCAGCGTCATGTGGAGCAGCCCGGCGGTGCCGACGGTGAGGATGAGGACGCGCAGGGCGACCGGGCGCAGGCGCTGGGCGGCGCGGGCGCCGACGGGGGCGCCGGCCGTGGCGCCGGCGGCGATCAGCAGGGCGGCGGGCCAGTCGATGTCGGCGGCGATCAGGAAGAACCCGGCGGCGACCGCGTTGACCTGAGCGACCAGGACGTTCTTGAGGGCGTTGATCCGCTGGAGGGGCGCCTCCAGCAGGGCGCCGGAGAGGGCGACGTAGAGGATGCCCTGCCCGGCGGAGAAGTAGCCGCCGTAGACGCTGGCCAGGCCGAGGCCGATCCGGAGGGGGAGGCCGCCGCCGGGGCGGGTGAGGCGGCCGCGCAGGGCGCGGGTCAGCAGGGGCTGTACGGCGATCAGGAGGAGGGCGAGGCCGACGAGGACCGGCACGACGGTGGCGAAGACACCGGGCGGCAGCACCATGAGCAGCCCGGCGCCGACGAGACCGCCGGCCGCCGCGCTGGCGCAGAGGGGGATCAACAGGCGGCGTTGCCCCGCCAGTTCGCGCCGGTAGGCGTAGGCGCCGCTGACCGAGCCGGGGATGAGGCCGAGGGCGTTGGAGACGGTGGCGGTGACCGGGGGCAGCCCGGTGGCGAGCAGCACGGGGAAGGTGACGAGGGTGCCGGAGCCGACGGCCGTGTTGAGCGCGCCGCCCGCGAACCCGGCGAGGAGGACGGCGACGGCCTCCCAGAGCGTCACGAGGCCGCCCCGGTAGTCAGGGCGGGGCGGGGGCCGGTGGGTATGCGGGGCGCCGGGCGGGGGACGCGGTCGGCGGGGCGGTGCTGTCGGAGCATGCGGTGACGGTACGCCCGGGACGTTTCGGCAGGCGGCGAACAGTGTCCGGCAGCCCGCTCACCCCGCCCCCGAGACGAGGCGCACCTCGCCGGCGGACGCGGGCAGACCGGGCCGCACCAGCCACGCCCCGCACCGGTCGGCCGGGACGACCAGGTGCGGGGCGTCGAGCAGGGCGCCGCCGAGGCGGACGGCGAGCAGGACGGGCGCGTACCGGAACTCCTCGTCGACCTCGGCCCAGGCGGGCACGGCCCGGTGCCCGTCGGCCCCGGCGACCACCAGCAGCCGGCCGGCCCGGTCCTTGCGGGTGGCGCGGGCGGCGCGGGCAGGGTGCCGAGGAGCACGTCCCGCAGGAGCGGGCCCGTGAAGGTGTGGTGGCGCGGGCCGCTGGTGACGCAGTCGAAGACCACCTCGGCGCGCTGCTCCGGCCAGCCGCCCGCCAGCTCCGCCACCACGGTCAGCCGGGCCGACTCCCCCGCCTCCCCGCACACCTCGACGCGCCGCCCGCCCCCCCGGCCTGCCCGAAGCTCCGCTCAAGGCGCGCCTCCCGCCCTCCGCCTCACCGGTCCCGGAGCAGAGGGATGCCCCGCCCTCTCCCGCCAACCGCAGATGCCGGCCAATCGGCCCACGCTCTCCGCGGCTTCGGGCGGGAGGGGCGAGAAACGGCCGCAGGCGCGGGAAGACAACACCCTGCCCCCTCCCTTGTCGCCCCGGCTACCGTCCGGTACGTTCCCCCGGCCGAACGGACGAGCGGGAAGAGGCGGGCGATGGAGCAGGCGGGGCGGGGCGGGCGCACGGCGCTGGTGACGGGGGCCTCCTCGGGGATCGGGGCGGCGGTCGCGGCACTGCTGGTGGCGCGCGGCTACCGGGTGCTGGGCACCAGCCGGGACCCCGAGCGGGTCGCCGCACCGGTCCCCGGCGTCACCTACCTGGCGCTCGACCTCGCCGACGACGCCTCGGTGCGGGCCTGCGCCGAGGCCGCCGGGCCGGTGGACGTGCTGGTCAACAACGCGGCCGAGAGCCAGAGCGGCCCGCTGGAGGAGCTGCCGCCCGAGGCGCTGGAACGCCTCTTCCGGGTCAACGTCCTCGGCGCCGTCCGCCTCACCCAGCTCCTGCTGCCCGCCATGCGCGAACGCCGCGCGGGCCGGATCGTCATGGTCGGCTCGATGCTGGCCAGCTTCCCCCTCGCCTACCGCTCCTCCTACGTCGCCTCCAAGGCGGCCCTGAAGGGCTTCGCCGACGCGGCCCGGCGCGAACTCGCCCCGTACGGCGTCAGGATGAGCACGGTGGAGCCGGGCTCGATCGCCACCGGGATCAGCGAGCGGCGCACCGAGTACGTGGCGGAGGACTCCCCGTACCGCGCCGAGTACGCGACGATGCTCCGGCACCTCAACGCCAACGAGGCCGGCGGGATCTCGGCGGAGAAGGTCGCGGCGACCGTGCTGCGGGCGGTCGAGGACGAGCGGCCGCGCCCGCTCTACGCGGTGGGCAGCAACGCCCCGTTCGTCTTCGCCCTGCGCCGGCTGCTGCCGCGCGCGGCGGTGCTGCGGATGGTGGCGCGGCGGCACGGGCTCGGCTGAACCCCTTCCCACCTGCGGCTCCGTCCGCGTGCGGGCCCGCCCGGGCCGGGTGACCATGGCCGCATGGAGAAGACACTGCGGCTCGCGCAGGAGCCCCAGGCCGACGCGCTGCTCAGCCGCAGCCCGCTGGCCGACCTGGTCGGCATGCTGCTGGACCAGCAGGTGCCGATGGAGTGGGCGTTCAGCGGGCCGTACACGATCGCCCGGCGGATGGGCGCGGACGACCTCGACGCGCACGAGATCGCCGCGTACGACCCGGACGAGTTCGCCGCGCTGCTCTCCGCCAAACCGGCCGTGCACCGCTATCCCGGGTCGATGGCCCGGCGCGTCCAGCAGCTCTGCCAGTACCTGGTCCACCACTACGACGGTGACGCCGAGGCGCTCTGGCGGGACGTGGCCGACGGCGAGGAGCTGCTCGGCCGGCTCAAGGCGCTGCCCGGCTACGGCCCGCAGAAGGCACAGATCTTCCTCGCCCTGCTCGGCAAGCAGCTCGGCGTCCGCCCGCCCGGCTGGCGCGAGGCGGCCGGGGTCTACGGCGAGGAGCACGCCTACCGCTCGGTCGCCGACATCACCGGGCCCGAGTCGCTGGCCCGGGTGCGCGCCCACAAGCAGGAGATGAAGCGGGCGGCGAAGGCCGCCCGGGACGACGGGTCCTGAAGCCCGGCCGCGCTGTCCGGCGGCCGGTGGACCGACCCGGCGAAATGCGCCCATCGCGACGAGGTCCTCTTTCGCCGGGTGGCGTGAATCGCTAGGTTCCCCAGCAGCCGCGTTGAACACCTGCACGTCTCTCGTTCAGCTCTGCCAACTCCCGCCTCCGGCGGGGATGTTCACACCGGAATTCGGGGAGGGAACCCTGTGAAGGCACTGTCCCGCAGAACCATGGCCGTGGTGGCCGCCACCGCGCTCGCCACACCGCTGCTGCTCGGCGCGGCACCCGGCCACGGCCACAAGCCGTCGACGCCGGGCAAGGACGCGGCCGCGCTCGCCCGCGAGCTGGTCAAGGAGTCCTCGGCCCACGACGCCCACCGGCACCTGCGGAAGTTCCAGTCGATCGCCGACCGCAACGACGGCCATCGCGCGGCGGGTTCGCCCGGCCACGAGGCGTCGGCGGCGTACATCGAGAAGCTGATGAAGAAGGCCGGCTACAAGGTCACCCGGCAGACCTTCTCCTTCACCTACACCGAGACGCTGGCGCAGAAGCTGTCGGTGGTCGAGCCCGGTCAGCGGGACGTCGACGTGCACGCCATGACGTACACCACCTCCACCCCCGAGGGCGGCATCAACGCGGCCCTGGTCGACACCCCGGCCGACGCCGACGGCACCCCGGGCTGCACCGCCGCGGACTACTCCGCCGAGGTCAAGGGCGCCGTGGCGCTGATCGAGCGCGGGGGCTGCTCCTTCGCCGAGAAGCAGGCGGCCGCCGCCGAGGCGGGCGCGGTCGGCGCGATCATCTACAACAACACCGAGGGCGCCCTCTCCGGCACCCTCGGCGAGGCCGGGGCGGGCCGCGTCCCGACCGGCGGCGTGACCCAGGCCGAGGGCAAGGCGCTGGCCGCCGACGCCGCCAAGGGCGCCAACGTCTCCCTGGAGATCCGCCAGCTCCAGGAGGAGCGCGAGACCGACAACCTCCTCGCCGAGACCCGCGGCGGCTCCGCCGACCGCACGGTCATGCTCGGCGCCCACCTCGACTCGGTCACCGAGGGCGCGGGCATCAACGACAACGGCTCCGGCTCGGCCGGCCTGGTCGAGGTCGCCCTCAACCTCGCCGACGCGACGAACCAGAACCGCCCGGGCAAGCACGGCAAGGCCAAGGAGCCGCGCAACAAGGTGCGGTTCGCCTGGTGGTCGGCGGAGGAGAACGGCCTGCTGGGCTCCGAGCACTACGTCGGCACGCTCTCCGAGAAGCAGCGCGGCCAGATCCCGGCCTACCTCAACTTCGACATGATCGCCTCGCCCAACGCCGCCCAGTTCGTCTTCGACGGCGACGACTCCGACGGGGTCGGCGAGGGCCCCGGCCCCGAGGGCTCCGCCCAGATCGAGCGGGACATCACCGCCTTCCTGGACCGCCAGGGCAAGCCGCACGAGGGCACCGACTTCGACGGCCGCTCCGACTACGGCCCCTTCGTCGAGGCGGGCATCCCGGCCGGCGGCACCTTCACCGGCGCCGAGGGGCTCAAGACGAAGGAGCAGGCCAACCGGTACGGCGGCACCGCGGGCGAGGCGTACGACCCGTGCTACCACACGGCCTGCGACGACCTGAAGAACATCTCGATGAAGGCCTTCGACACCAACATCGACGTGATCGCCCACGCGGTCGGCACCTACGCGCACGACCTCTCCTCGCTCGGCAAGCCGGTGAAGCAGAAGGCGGCCCCCGAGGCCCAGCGTCACCAGGGTGAGGACCACTCCCACGGCCACCACCACGGCCTGACCGAGTAGGACGCACCGACGCCGGCCGGCCCGGACGGGTCCGGCCGGCGCTCCGGCGATGCCAAACCGAACAATTGCTCCCATCGCGGCCGGGGCACGGCGCACAAGGCTGCGGCCCCCCACCCCGGCCCGGTAGGCTTTCCGTGTGATCTTCAAGCGCATCGGAAACGGCCGGCCTTACCCCGACCACGGCCGGGAATCCACCCGCCAGTGGGCGGACGTGGCCCCGCGCCCGGTCCGCCTCGATCAGCTCGTGACGACCAAGGGCCAGCTCGACCTGGAAACCCTCCTCGCCGAGGACTCCACCTTCTACGGCGACCTCTTCGCCCACGTGGTGAAGTGGCGGGGCGACCTCTACCTGGAGGACGGACTGCACCGCGCCGTCCGCGCCGCGCTCCAGCAGCGCCAGGTCCTCCACGCCCGCGTCCTCGAACTGGACTGAGCGGCCCGAGCGGACCGGCCACCTGCCCGGCCGGCCACGGACGTGACCGTTCCGCATCCACACGGGACCGAATGGGCCCTTTTCCCACCGGTCAGGACCAAGCGGTAGATCCTTTAGTAGGCATTGCCCCGGGGCCGCACTACGCTGCGCCTCATGAGCATGCTCACTCCCCCCGGCATGGGCGGCAAGTACCGCATCACGGGGGACAAGTACCCCCGCATGCGCCCTACGGGCGGCCGCCGCAAGCTGGTCCTGGCCGCCACCGGCGGCGTGCTGGCCCTCGGACTCGTCGGCTGGGGAACCTTCCAGCTCGTCGACGTCTTCACCGGCGGTTCCACCGCCACGGCGGCAGGCGGCAAGAACTGCCCCGCGCCCGCCACCAGCGTCTCCCCGGCCAAGGTCACCCCCCTCCCCGCCCCGGGCCGGATCAAGGTCAACGTCCTCAACGCCACCGAGCGCAGCGGCCTCGCCAAGGCGACCGCCGACGCCCTGAAGAAGCGCGGCTTCGCCATCGGCGAGGTCGGCAACGCCACCGAGGAGTACGACAAGAAGGTCAAGGGGACCGTCCTGCTGCTCGGCGCGGCCGACGCGGTCGACGGCGCCTTCCCGGTCCTCGCCACCCAGGTCGGCGGGGCGAAGCAGAAGGTCGAGGCCCCGCTGAAGGGCGAGCCCGCCAAGGCGGACGCCGCCGAGGGCGAGGGCGAGGGCGAGTCGGACGAGGCGGCCAAGGGCCCCCGCAAGCCGAACGAGGTCGACCTGATCATCGGCGACGGCTTCAAGAAGCTGGCCCCCGAGGCCGCCGCCACCGGCGCCCTCAAGGCCCTCAACGCCCCGAAGCCCTCCCCGTCGCCCTCGTCCGGCGGGCGCTGCTGACCGGGCCCTTCCGCGCACGGCCGCGCCCCCGGGTCCCTGAGGACTCCGGGGGCGCGGCCGTGTGCCGGTATGCGGAACGCGTCAGTCTGCCTGGCCGTACATGCGGTCGCCGGCGTCGCCGAGGCCGGGGACGATGTAGCCGTTCTCGTTGAGCCGCTCGTCGACGGAGGCGGTGACGACGGTGACCGGGGTCCCCGCCAGCTCCCGCTCCATGATCTCGACGCCCTCGGGGGCGGCCAGCAGCACCACGGCGGTGATGTCGTCGGCGCCGCGCCGGATCATCTCCTTGATGGCGGCGACCAGGGTGCCGCCGGTGGCCAGCATCGGGTCGAGGATGTAGACCTGCCGGCCGGTGAGGTCCTCCGGCATCCGCGCCGCGTAGGTGGAGGCCTGGAGCGTCGACTCGTCGCGGATCATGCCGAGGAAGCCGACCTCGGCGGTGGGCAGCAGCCGCACCATGCCGTCGAGCATGCCGAGCCCGGCCCGCAGGATCGGCACCACCAGCGGACGCGGGTACGAGAGCTTGACGCCGGTCGTCCGCGCGACCGGAGTGTCGATGTCCACCTGCTCGGTGCGCACGTCCCGCGTCGCCTCGTACGCGAGCAGGGTGACCAGCTCATCCGCCAGACGACGGAAAGTGGGGGAATCGGTGCGCTTGTCGCGCAGCGTGGTGAGCTTGTGCGCCACCAGAGGGTGGTCGACGACGTGTATCCGCATGCCATCCACAGTAACGGGCAGGTCGGAGCGGGCATCCCGGGTGCCCGGGATGGCATCAACGCGGCGCGTGGGGGGAAAGTGGAGGAAAGCTCCCCCGGCTCGCGCGAGGGGGCGTGAACAGCAGCCCAGGGACGGGGGCCTGATGCCGGAACCGGCCGGACGCCGCACGGAGCGCGACGACGCCCGCGACCGCGGCGGTGTGCCCGACGCCACGCCCTGCCCCGACCCCGGCCACGACCGTGAGCGCGAGGAGGAGCTGTCCCGGCGCCGCGCCCGGGCCCGGCTCCGCGAGCGGGCTCTCGAACGCGCCCGGGAGCGCGCCCCCGCCCGGGAGCCCGGTGGCGGCCCCACCGGCCGCCACCGGCGCGCGACGGGCGCCCCTCAGGCGGAGGGCGACCCCGAGATACCCACGCCGCCCGCGAAGGACACCGGGGGCCCGGCCGAGCCGGAGTCCGACGCCGAGCGCCGCCGCAGGCGGGCCGCCTTCCTGCGCGAGCTGACCGAGGCCAAGGAGCTGCGGGCCCGGGTCCAGCCGCGCCGCGCCCGTGCCGCCCGGATGCGCCAGCAGATGCGGATGCGCACGTTCCGCTGGTGAGGACCACCGGGCCCGGCCCGCCCGTGCCCCGCCCGCCCCAGTCGCCCCACCGGCCCGGCACCCGCCGCGCCGCGCTCCCGTACCCGGCCCGGTGCGCCCCCCGGACGCCCCCGATCCACCCCGCCGGACGCGCGACGCGCACACGGCACGCGGAAGACCTCACCTGACGGGTTCCTTTCTGCCACGATTCCGGTGGGCGGGGCATCCCGCCTGCCTCCGCCGGAGGAACCGCCGACCGGCACACCTAGGACAGTGGGAGAGTCACGGTGTACTTCGCCGCACTGCTCGCGCGCACCGAAGTCGGGTGGGAAGCGAGCGACACAGACCTCGACGACGTGGAGACCCTGTCGGACCTCACCGATCTGGCCCGTGAGGCCACGACGGACGACGACACGGTCCTGGCCTACATCGAGCAGGAGGACACGTGGTTCGGCATCGTCCGGGTGGACGGTGAGGACGACCCGCGGATCTACGTATCCGACGCCGCGGCGGCCGCCCGCAGCTCGTACGGGGAGATGCTGCTCACCGACGAACTGCTCGGCCGCACCCCCGAGGACGGCGACGTCCTCGCCGACCTCGACCTCGACGGTACGGAGGAGGGCGAGCCGTACCGCGAGGACCAGGACGACGACACCTACGACTCCGGTGACCCGGCCGACCAGGCCGGGGCCGGGCCCCTCGGGGACGGCGGGCTCCTCGCCGACCTCGGCATCGGCGAAGGGGAACTGCGCGCCCTGCGCCCCGGCGACGCGCTCGGCGAGATCGCCGAGGTGCTTGGCGCCTCCGAGGTGCTGGAGGCGGTGCGCTGACCGCGCGGGCGGAGCGACGGCCGGGCCGGTAGGTTCCGAGTGTGAAGAGCACACGCCCGGAGCCGCCCGGTCCGGCCGGCCCCGCCCCCGACCCCGTCCGTACGCCCTGGGAGCCCGCCATGCGGCAGGCCCTCGCCGAGGCCCAGCGGGCGGGACGCGGCGGCGACGTCCCGGTGGGCGCCGTCGTCCTCGACCCGGACGGCCGTCTGCTCTCCGCCGCCCACAACGAGCGTGAGGCGGACGGCGACCCGACGGCGCACGCCGAGATCCTCGCCCTGCGCCGGGCCGCAGCCCGGTCGGGCCGGTGGCGGCTGACCGACTGCACGCTGGTCGTGACCCTGGAGCCGTGCACGATGTGCGCGGGCGCCGCCGTCCAGTCCCGCGTCGACCGCGTGGTCTACGGCGCCCGCGACGAGAAGGCCGGTGCCGCGGGCTCCCTCTGGGACGTGGTCCGCGACCGCCGCCTCAACCACCGCCCCGAGGTGATCGAGGGCGTCCTCGCCGCCGACTGCGCCGCGCTCCTGACCGAGTTCTTCCGCGCCCGCTGACCCTCCGCACCCGGCACCGGGATACGGATTTCAGCCCACGGCCCCCGATGGTCTAAGCTCTCTCTCGGTAGCGTGTCCGAGCGGCCGAAGGAGCTCGCCTCGAAAGCGAGTGTGGCGCAAGTCACCGTGGGTTCAAATCCCACCGCTACCGCCTCTGAACCGCCCCCGACCTGCACGCCAGGCCGGGGGCGGTTCTTCGTGCGCCCGGCGCCCTACGCGGACGCGTCGGGGGCGGGCGTGGCGAGGATGCCGTTGACCAGGACGTCGAAGCCCCAGCGGAACCGCTCCTCGGGACTCCCCGCGACCAGCGCGGGCATGTGCGCGGAGATCGCCGGGTGGACGGCCTCGCTCGCGGCGCCCAACGCCTGGACGGTGGCGTTCCACTCGTCGGTGGCGGCGGGGTCCCGCTCCCGGGTCGCCTGCTCGGCGGCGGTGGCCGTCGCGCTCTGGAGCAGCGTGTCCACCCCCCAGGCCGCCTGTTCCCGTCCGGCCCCGCCGCGCGAGAGCAGCACCAGCACGCGCTCCACCAGCCGCAGGTAGTTCTCGCCGCTCGGCCGGGCGACCAGCGCGGAGCGCGCCAGCTGCGGATAGGCGAAGAGCACCAGCGTGTACGAGCGCAGCACCGCGCGCAGCTGCTCGCGCCAGTCCCCGTCCCCGCCCTCGTCGTCCCCCGACAGGTCCACGTCGCCCAGCAGGGCGTCCAGGACCGCCGCGTGCAGGGCCGCCGTGTTGGCCACGTAGACGTAGAGCGAGGCCGGGCCGGTGTCCAGCTCCTGGGCGAGGCGGCGCATCGTGACCTTCTCCAGCCCCTCCTCGCGCATGATCCCGAGGGCGGCCGCCACGATCCACTGCCGCGAAAGGGCGGGCTTGGCCGGGCGGTCCCGGCGGCTCGTCGGCTCTCTTCTGCTGGACATGGCCCGAGCGTAACGAACATGTTCGCCACGGCGGCCGGGCCGTCCCCGCCGGGTGAGGGTCGGAGGGGACGGCGACGGGGGAGGAGCCGCCCCCTCCGGCGGGAACGGGCCCGGTTGTCCACGCGTACGGAAACGACTCCCGTGTCGTGGACCCCGCAGTCCGGGCCCGTTCCGGCCCGGCGGTCTCCTGCCGGCCGCCGGGCACAGCTCCACGCTGCGCGTCCCGGAGCCGCCCGGACAGCGGAGAACGACCCCTTCCATGGGGCCGTTGGTCCCAGAACCTCACTCGCCGCACCCGCCGATGATCGGTTGATCGCGTTAAACTTCCGCGATCCGTCGCACAGACCACCAGTCGGGTGGCGGAACCGGGACGGCCGGCCGGGGCGTCCCCGGCACGGAGAGTCGGACGCCAGGGGAGGCGGCAGGGGTGGTGCACGCCAAGAAGGTCGCGCTGTACGTGGTGGTGGTCTTCGTGCTGTTCGTGATCATCAGCGATCCCAAGGTTGCGGCGAGCTACGTCGAGCTCGGGTTCGAGGGCATCTCCAACGCCGCGTCGGCGGTCGGCGACTTCATGACCTGGATCGCCAACGGCGGGAATTCCTGACCGGCCCCGTCCCCGGATGCCGCTCGCCCGGCATCACCCCCGAGTGGCGGCGGCCATCCGGAGGGAGTACGCCCGTCCCGGCCCCCGGACGCGGCACTGCGCGCGCTGCGCACCCCGGCGCGCACCCCCGTGCTCGTACACTCCGCACACGTCGCGCGCGCCCTTGCACGTTTGCCGCGATCGCGCCAACTTGCCCCTCAACACGGCTTTATGCGGTGCTTGCACACAGTGCGTCCGTCTTGTGATGCTATGACCGCTTTTGACGGATAGTGGACGATCAAGGGGTGGCGTTGCCCGTGCCGGCCAGAACCGCGCCTCACGCACCGCCCCAGGACGGTCCCGGCCCCGGCGGCGCGAACACCGTGCCCGGCGCCGGAGCCGCCCCGGGTGCCGAAACCGTGCCCGGCTCCGGGACGGGCTCGGGGCGGACGCAGCGCAGCGCGCCCTTCCGGCCGGGGCGCGCCTCCGACCCGGCGGCCCGCAAACGCGGGGCGGACACCCGCGCGCTCACCCAGCTCCTCTTCTCCCAGCTCAAGGAGGTGGAGCCGGGCACCGCCGAGCACGCCCGGGTCCGCAGCGCCCTCATCGAGGCCAACCTGCCCCTGGTCCGGTACGCCGCCGCCCGCTTCCGCAGCCGGAACGAGCCGATGGAGGACGTGGTCCAGGTCGGCACCATCGGCCTGATCAACGCCATCGACCGGTTCGACCCGGACCGGGGCGTGCAGTTCCCGACCTTCGCGATGCCGACCGTGGTCGGCGAGATCAAGCGGTACTTCCGGGACAACGTCCGCACCGTGCACGTACCGCGCCGGCTCCACGAGTTGTGGGTGCAGGTCACCAGCGCCACCGAGGACCTCACCACCGCGCACGGCCGCTCCCCGACCACGGCCGAGATCGCCGAGCGGCTGCGGATCAGCGAGGACGAGGTGCTCGCCTGCATCGAGGCCGGCCGCTCGTACCACGCGACCTCGCTGGAGGCGGCCCAGGAGGGCGACGGGCTCCCGGGCCTGCTCGACCGGCTCGGCTACGAGGACCCGGCGCTCGACGGCGTGGAACACCGCGACCTCGTCCGCCACCTGCTGGTCCAGCTCCCCGAGCGCGAGCAGCGCATCCTGCTGCTGCGCTACTACAGCAACCTGACGCAGTCCCAGATCAGCGCGGAGCTGGGCGTCTCGCAGATGCACGTCTCCCGTCTGCTGGCCCGGAGCTTCGCGCGGCTGAGATCCGCAAACAGAATCGATCCCTAACCGGAACGGGTTGACTCGATTCGCGGCCCGGGCTGCGCGAAAACCCCTCACACCCCCTGTTTACGGGGCCAACTCCCCCGTTTTTTGTCGACTTACCGCTACAGCGTGTTGCCGACATGTGACATTCTGCGGGAACGGCGTTTGCCGCAGGCTCACCGCCGGTATTCAGGTGGAGGCTGCGTTCCTCGACGAGGGCGTCGCCGCGACCGTCCGCGACCTCAAGGGGGTGGCATGTCCGCAGAACAGGGCAGCTCGAAGGTGCTCACGCTCAGCAAGAGTGCCCCCGGTGTGCTCGACCGTGCGGAATTCCCGCATGGCCTGCCGCCGGAGACGACCCGTCAGGAAGACGCGCTCCGGCCCACGGTCCCGGCGCAGGCCGGCCACCCGGCCGGGCCCCCCGGCGCCGCGGACACGGTCACGCCGCTCCCGGAGGCCGACGAGGCGGTCCCGGCCGACCTTCCCGAGCCCTCGGGCGCGCTCGACACGCGCACCCTCTCCCGCTCTCTCTTCCTGCGCCTGCGCGAGCTGGCGGCGGAGGACTCCGGCGGCCAGGACAGCCCCGAGCGGGCCTACGTCCGCGACACCCTCATCGAACTGAACCTCCCCCTCGTCCGGTACGCGGCGGCCCGCTTCCGCAGCCGGAACGAGCCGATGGAGGACATCGTCCAGGTCGGGACCATCGGCCTGATCAAGGCGATCGACCGGTTCGACTGCGAGCGCGGGGTGGAGTTCCCGACCTTCGCGATGCCGACGGTGATCGGCGAGATCAAGCGGTTCTTCCGGGACACCAGCTGGTCGGTGCGGGTCCCGCGCCGCCTCCAGGAGCTGCGGCTCGCGCTCACCAAGACCAGCGACGAGCTGGCCCAGAAGCTCGACCGCTCCCCGACCGTGCCCGAGCTGGCGCACGCGCTCGGCGTCTCGGAGGAGGACGTCGTCGACGGCCTCGCCGTGGGCAACGCCTACACCGCCTCCTCGCTCGACTCCCCGGCCCCCGAGGACGACGGCGGCGAGGGCTCCCTCGCGGACCGCCTGGGGTACGAGGACACGGCGCTGGAGGGCGTGGAGTACCGCGAGTCGCTCAAGCCCCTGCTGGCCAAGCTGCCGCCGCGCGAGCGCCGGATCATCATGCTCCGCTTCTTCGCCAACATGACCCAGTCGCAGATCGGCGAGGAGGTCGGCATCTCCCAGATGCACGTCTCCCGCCTCCTCACCCGCACCCTGGCCCAGCTCCGCGAGGGCCTGATCGCGGACTGACCGCCTCCACCCGGCCCCGGCGGCCGGGCGCACGCCCCGTCCCCGGGCGTACGCCCGGCCGCCTTCGCATGTGCGCACAGAAAGAAGCGCGCCCCTCGGGAAGAGGGACGCGCGTCTGCCGCTCGGGCTGCCGTGCCTACCAGAACCGCGACCAGCCGGCTTCGGGAACCAAAGGGGCGCGTCGTTGTCGAGACGCCCGTCGCGCGCAGGCCGCGAGGCGGTTGAGCACGTCGGGTGGCTCGACAACGACTCAGGCGTCCCGGCGGCGAGCGAAGCTCAAAAGATCACGAGAAGGCGAGCCAGGCGACTGCGGCGAGGATCGCCACGACGGCGATCACGCCGACGATCAGGCCGACCCGGGGGCCGGAGGACTGGGCGGCCTGCGTCTGCTGTCCGGCGGGGCCGGGCTCGTCGACGAAAGCGCGGAACATCTGCGTACTGCCGGCCGGGTCGTGACCCTGGGGACCCTGCGGCGACTGGGGGTTGTGTGCCATGGGCCAGGACACTAGCGAATCCGGGCCGCCTGCCCAACCCTCGGGCGATGTGGGCCGGTTCGCCCGGTCCGGCGGGCCCGCGCGCGAGGGCGTCGCGAGGGGGCTCCACACCGTGCGGAATCGCCTGTTCACCAGGCGCGTCCGGGGCCTTTGCCAAAGCGCCCCGGGCTTTGCATCCGCACCCCCAGACCTTTGCCGACTCTTTAGCGCGATTGCCCCAGTTTCGTTTGCCTGCGGCAACCATCCAGTTCTATCGTTGCCCTAAGCAACAAACAGGAGAGGCCGATGGCTGCTCAGTCCCAGTACGAGCAACTGGCCCGTCAGCTCAGCGCCATCGGAGCAGTGAAAAGAGGACTCGCCCGCGTCCTGCCGAACGACTGCCCGCCCGGTTCCATCGCGGTGCTCAACCTTCTCGACCTGCACGGCGAGATGCGGATGAGCCGGATGGCCGAGCTGCTGGCCGTCGACATGTCGGTCACCAGCCGCCATGTGGCACACGTGGCGGACCGCGGCTGGCTCGACCGGTCCCCGGACCCGTCGGACCGCCGGTCTCGAATCCTCCGTCTCACGCCCGAGGGCAAGCTCCTGCTGACCGAGCTGTCCGAGCGCTACGTCAGAGCGCTCGGCCACTACATGGAGAACTGGTCGGACGAGGAAGTCGACCAGCTCATCTCGCTCCTCGGCCGCCTGCGCGAGGACTTCGGTGACTGCCGCTCGATCCCGAGCCGGCTCACCGACGAGCCCGCGCCGGTGCCGAGCGACCAGCCGACCGCCCGTACCTCCCTCTAGGACGCGCGGGCGGCGGGCCGGTCCGGCCGCACCCGCGGTGGGGACCGGCCCGCCGTCCGTGTCCGTCCGGACGGGGGACGTACATCCGCGCACGATGTAAGAGAAGGATTTTCATGGCAACAACCACGCCGGAAGGTGTGCGGGGCAGCCATGCCGCCAAGCACGGCGGCGCCGCCGCGGCGTCTGCCGGTGCGCCCATGTCGCACCGGCAGATCATGGAGGCGCTCTCCGGGCTGCTGCTCGGCATGTTCGCCGCGATCATCTCGTCGACGATCGTCTCCAACGCCCTGCCCAAGATCATCGGAGACCTGGGAGGCGGGCAGAGCGCCTACACCTGGGTCGTCACCGCCTCGCTGCTGACCATGACGGCCTCCACGCCGCTCTGGGGCAAGCTCGCGGACCTCTACAACAAGAAGGCCCTGGTCCAGATAGCCCTGGTCATCTTCGCGATCGGCTCGATCGTCGCGGGGCTGTCGCAGGACCCGGCCATGCTCATCGCCTGCCGGGCGGTCCAGGGCATCGGCGCGGGCGGTCTCGCCGCGCTGGCCCAGATCATCATGGCCGCCATGATCGCCCCGCGTGAGCGCGGCCGGTACAGCGGCTACCTCGGCGCCACCTTCGCGGTGGCCACCGTCGGCGGCCCGCTGCTCGGCGGCGTCATCACCGACACCTCGTGGCTCGGCTGGCGCTGGTGCTTCTACGTGGGCGTGCCCTTCGCCCTGATCGCCCTGGTCGTGCTCCAGAAGACCCTGAAGCTGCCCGTGGTCAAGCGGGACGTGAAGGTCGACTGGCTGGGCGCGTTCTTCGTCGTCGCCGCGGTCTGCCTGCTGCTGGTCTGGGTGACCTTCGCCGGTGACAAGTACGACTGGATGTCGTGGCAGACCGGTGTCATGGTCGGCGGCTCGATCGTGCTGGCGCTGATCTTCATCCTGGTGGAGTCGAAGGCCTCCGAGCCGATCATGCCGCTGCGGCTCTTCCGCAACCGCACGATCACCCTGGCCTCGCTGGCCTCGCTCTTCGTCGGTATCGCGATGTTCTCCGGCACCGTCTTCTTCAGCCAGTACTTCCAGCTGGCGCGCGGCGAGTCGCCGACGATGTCCGGTGTCATGACGATCCCGATGATCGCGGGCATCTTCGTCTCCTCCACCGCCTCCGGCATCATCATCACCAAGAACGGCCGCTGGAAGGCGTGGCTGGTCTCCGGCGCGGTGCTGCTCACCGCGGGCCTCGGCCTGCTGGGCTCCATCCGCTACGACACCCCGTACTGGCACATCGCGCTCTTCATGGCGCTGATGGGTCTGGGCGTCGGCATGATGATGCAGAACCTGGTGCTCTGCACCCAGAACCAGGTGGCCCCCTCGGACCTCGGCTCGGCCAGCTCCGTCGTCACCTTCTTCCGCTCGCTCGGCGGTGCGGTCGGTGTCTCGGCGCTCGGCGCCGTCATGGCCACCAAGATCTCCGACTACGTGACCGAGGGCCTCACCGCGCTCGGCCCGAAGGCCGCCGCGGCGGCCCAGCAGGGCGGCGGCTCCAGCGGTGGCTTCCCCGACCTGGACGCCATGCCGGCCCCGATCCGGACCGTCTTCGAGTCGGCCTACGGCCACGGTGTCGCGGACGTCTTCCTGATCGGCGCCCCGATCGCGGCCCTCGCCCTGATCGCCGCGATCTTCATCAAGGAGGTCCCGCTGCGGACCCAGGGCGCCCTGGCCCAGACCGAGAGCGAGGGCGGGCAGACCGCTCCGGTCCCGGCTCCGGCCGAGGCCCGCGTCCCGGCCGCCGCCACCGCGGAGACCACCGCGCTCGGCACGGCCGCCGGCCAGGCCCAGGCGTTCGAGACGGCCCCGCCCGCCTCGAACGGCATCTCCGTCCACGGCACCGTCCGGGGCGCGGAGGAGGCGCCGGTGGTCCACGCCACCGTCACGCTGATCTCGCTCGGCGGCCGCCAGCTCGGCCGCGCGGTCGCCCAGGGCGACGGCTCCTACGCGCTGGACGCCCCCGAGCCCGGCAGCTACGTGCTGATCGCCTCGGCCGACGGCTTCCAGCCGCAGGCCAGCACCGTGGTGGTGGGCGAGCAGCCGCTCGGCTACGACATCCTGCTCAGCGGGACCAGCGGGCTGACCGGCACGGTCCGTGCCGAGGACGGCGGCCCGGTCGGCGGAGCCATGGTGATCGTCACCGACGTGCGCGGCGACGTACTGGCCACCGGTGCCAGTGACGAGGCCGGCGCCTTCACCTTCACCGAGCTGGTGCCCGGCCCGGTCACGATCACGGTCAACGCCGAGGGCCACCGCCCTGCGGCGCTCCCGGTCGAGATCGGCGCCACCGGCGTCACCCACGTCGAGGTCGCCCTGCACACCGGCGCCCGCGTCCAGGGCGTCGTCCGGGCCGCCGGCGGTCCGCTGGCCGGGGTGCGCGTCACCCTGGTCGACGCCGCGGGCAACGTCGTCGCCTCCCGCACCACCGCCGAGGACGGGGCCTACGGCTTCGCCGACCTCGACGGCGGCGAGTACACCGTGATCGCGACCGGCTACCCGCCGGTGGCCACCGCGGTCACCCTCAGCGGGCCCGGCACCGACGGGCACGACATCGAACTCGCCCACCCCGGCGAGTGACCCGCCCGCGCCCGGCGCCCTCCCCGTGAGCGGCGCCGGGCGCGGCCACAGGCCACGGGTCCGGCGGGCGTCCCCAGCGGAGGCGCCGGGCGGAACCCGTGGAAGGGCCCCGGACAACGTGGCGGACCGGCAGGGGACGGCCGGTCCGCCCTCGTCCGGGGCCCGTCGTCGCTCTACCAGGACCGGCCCACGGACCACGGCGCGGTTCCACCCGTAAGGGTCGCCTCGGGGCGAATGGGGTGCCGGCGGCAAACCGTTTCGGTACGGAGGAGTCGTACGGGAGCGACAGGCGGGCCCCTCACCCGGGCGGGAGCCGGGCGGGGTGCCGGGGGCGGCCGGGGGGTGACACGCTGCGGGGGCGGCGGCGACGGGGCGGACACGGGGGCGCGCGGGCGGCGGGGCCGTCGGCGCACAGACTTCCCGCCGGGCGGCCGCCGGGCCACGGGCCCGGGCGGCACAGGGCGGACACGGACATCGGGCGGCCGGCGCCGAGAGCGGCGGCCGCGCACACCGAGAACAGCGGAACTGCGCAAGGAGAGAGACCGGATGGGACTCACCGCACGGATTCGGACCCGCGACGGATGGGCAGTGCCCCACGCCGTCGTCACCGTCACGGACATGACCGGACGCCAGGTCGTCCGTGCCGACGCCGACACGGACGGCCTGGTCGAGGAGGCGGCCGAGCTGACCCCCGGCCCGTACACGGTCATCGTCACGGCGGTCGGCTACGGCCCCTCGGCCTCCACCGCGCTGGTCGGCGCGGGCGGCAGGGCCGACGCGGGCACCATCGTGCTCACCCGGCAGGGCGGCACCGAGCTGCCCGCGCCCGGCACCTGGACGGTCGACCCGGCCCACTCGACGGTCGGCGCGGTCGCCCAGCACCTGGGGATCTCCAGCGTGCGCGGCCGGTTCACCGACTTCACCGCCCGGGTCGAGATCGGCGGGGAGGACGGCTGGTCCAAGTCCCGCGTGGAGGCGGTCATCCAGGCCGCCTCGATCGACACCGGCAACCAGATGCGCGACGGCCACCTGAAGTCCCCGGACTTCCTCGACGTGGTCAACTACCCGCAGATCACCTACCTCAGCTCCGGCATCGAGGTCGCGGGCGAGGACCGCTGGACCGTCCACGGCGACCTGCGCATGCACGGCGTCTCCCGCCCGGTCGACCTCGACCTGCGCTACCTCGGCACCGGCTCCGACCCCTGGGGCGGCACCCGCGCCGCCTTCACCGCCACCGCCGAACTGCGCCGCGAGGACTTCGCGATGAACTACAACCAGGTCATCCAGGCGGGGATCTCGGCGATCGGCACGAAGCTCCGGGTGGAGATGGACATCCAGGCCGTGCAGGGGGACACCCTGCCGGGCTGAGATCACGGCTCGCCCTCGATCCGGGTGCCGGTCAAAGATGGCCTCAAGCGCCGGCCGGGCTGATCCTTGCCGCTCCGGGCGTCGCACGCTCAGGCGGCAGAGCCCCGCGTAGGGTGCGGCCATGTCTCCCTCCATCGCCACCAACACCCGGGTCGACCGTGCCGAACTGCTGGACTTCGTCCGGCCCCGGCACCGGGCCCTCCTGCTCACCGCCCGTGCCGACGGCTCCCCGCAGGCGTCTCCCCTGACCTGCGGGGTCGACGGCGAGGGCCGGATCGTCGTCTCGACCTACCCGGAGCGCGCCAAGACCCGCAACGCCCAGCGGAATCCGAAGGTCAGCGTGGTCGTGCTGAGCGACGAGTGGAACGGCCCCTGGGTCCAGATCGACGGCACCGCCGAGGTGATCGACGCCCCGGACTCGGTCGAGCCGCTCGTCGAGTACTTCCGGGTGATCTCCGGGGAGCACCCGGACTGGGACGAGTACCGCGCCGCCATGCTGAAGCAGGGCAAGTCCCTGATCCGGATCACCCCGGAGCGCTGGGGCCCGGTCGCCACCGGCGGCTTCCCGGCCCGGCTGGCCTGAGGCCCGGCAGGCGGGGTCCGCCGGGCGCGGGCCCCGTCACTCCTCCCGCGCCACCATCGCCTCGATCCCGGCGACCAGCAGGTCGAGGGCGGTGGCGAAGTCCCGCTCGCGCATCTCCTCCACGGTGTGCCCGCCGCGCTCGGCCCGCAGCCGGCCCGGCTCGGTGAAGTCGCCCTCCAGGCCCGGGTGCCGGCGGATCGAGCCCATCGCGTGGCGGAAGTAGGCGTCCTGCGTCATCCCCGCTTCCCGCGACCGTTCGACGTAGTGGCCCTCGGCGGTGCCGAAGCCGTAGACGAACTGCGAGACCGCCTCCATCGCTCCCTGCTGCCGCTCCGGCCCGAGGCCGGTCCGGGCCAGCACGCGGCGCAGCCGGCGCGCGAACGCCATCGAGTGCGGCCCGATGTTGAGGTACGTGCCCGCCAGCGCCGACGCCCAGGGGTGGCGGACGAGGAGGGCGCGGTACCCGGCGGACAGGGCGCGCAACTCCGCGCGCCAGTCGTCCGCCTCGTCCTCCCTGCCCGTGCCCGCCAATTCGGCGAAGGCCGCGTCGAGGGCGAGTTCCAGCAGGTCGTCCTTGGTGTCGACGTACCAGTACAGGGACATCGCGGTGACGCCCATCTCGCCCGCGAGGCGCCGCATCGAGAACTTGGCCAGCCCCTCGGCGTCCAGCAGCCGCACCGACGCCTCGGTGATCCGTTCCCGGTCGAGCCCGTTCCGGGCAGCGGACCTGGCCGGTTTCGCCGGCTCCTCGGCGGCGGCCAGCCAGATGCTGGGCCGGGGCGGCGACGGCTCCTCGGGCACGCCGGTTCCGGCGGCGGGTTCGCCGGTGGCGGGACGGCTGGGCTCACGCTCCACGGGAGGCTGCCTCCTCGGACTTCTCGGACTTCTCGGCGGGGACGGGCTCCGGCTCGGCTCCGCGCTCGGCGCGGCTCAGCAGGTACGCGGCGAGCAGGCCGCCGGTGAGGACGGCGGCGGCGCCGACGAACTGGCTGGTGGACAGGCCCGTCGAGAAGGATTCGGTGACCCGCTCCCGCGCCTCGCCGGAGTCGGCGGCCGCCATCGCCGCCGGGAACGACCCGGCCGCGCCGGCCCCGAGCAGGGCCGCGAACCGGGAGTTGAGCACGGCACCGAGGACCGCCACCCCGAGGCCGTTGCCGAACTCGGCGAGGGTGCCGTTGATCCCGGCGCCGACGCCGGCCTTCTCCTTCGGGATGGAGCTCATGATCGCCAGTGCCATGGCCGGGTTGGCGATGGCGCAGCCCACCCCGATGAAGAGCAGACCCGCCAGCACCCCGGCGTACCCGTCCGAGGCGAACAGGGCGATCGAGGTCACGCCGACGGCCAGCATCGACACGCCGACGCCGATCGCGGCCGGGGTGCCGAGCCGCTTGGTCCAGCGGGCCGAGATTCCGGAGAAGTTGAGGACGACGACGGTCAGCGCGAGCGGGGCCGTCCGCAGACCCGCCTCCAACGGACCGTAGCCGAGGACGAATTGCAGGTGCTGGGTGAGGAGGAAGAGCGAGCCGCCCATGCCGAAGGTGATGAGCACCGCGCCCGCGACGGCGCCGGTGAACCGCTTGTCGCGGAAGAAGGACATGTCGAGCATCGGATGCGGAACGCGCAGTTCCCACAGGACGAACCCGCTCAGCACGGCGAGGCCGAGCCCCGCCCCCGCCAGCACGGTCGACGAGCTCCAGCCGTGCTCGGGGCCGGAGATGATCGCGTAGACCAGCGAGGTCATGCCGACGGTGGAGAGCAGCGCGCCGACGAGGTCGGGCCGGTCGCCGCGCGGGTTCTTCGACTCCGGGACCAGCGCCACCACGGCGACGACCCCGATCAGCACGACCGGCACGTTGATGAGGAAGATCGAGCCCCACCAGAAGTGGTTGAGCAGTACCCCGCCGATCAGCGGGCCGGCGGCGAACCCGAGCGCGTTGACCGCCGCCCAGATGCCGATCGCCCGCGCCTGCTCGTGCGGGGCGAAGATCTGCATGGCGACCGCGAGGGTGGTGGTCAGCAGCAGCGCACCGCCCACCCCCATCCCGGCGCGGGCCGCGATGAGCTGCGCGGAGGTGGTGGCGAGCCCCGCCGCCACCGACCCGATCCCGAAGAGCACCAGGCCGGTCAGCAGCATCTTGCGGCGCCCGTACCGGTCGGCGGCGTTGCCCGCGGTGAGCAGCAGCCCCGACTGGACCAGCGCGTACGCGTTGATCATCCACTGGATGTCGGAGGTGGAGGCGGCCAGTTCGCGGGTGAGCGAGGGGATGGCCACGGTCAGCACGGTGTTGTCGAGCAGCACCACCAGTTCGGCCAGGCAGATCACCCCCAGGATCAGCCAGCGCTGGGGGTGCCCCTGACCCTCGGGCGTCGGGTCGGGGGCGGGCGCGGGGGCCGGGCTCTCGGCGGCTGCCGTCATCCGGGGGCTCCTGGGTCGGGGGCGGTCGGGCTCACTTATACACCGTAAAGCTCGCCTTCTACGGTGTAAAACCCCTGCCTCCCCGGTACCTTTCCCGGGCTCACCGTTCACCCGGAAAAGAGGCAATCATGCGTATCCACCTGGCTTTGAGACGCCATGCCGTACCCCTCCTTCTGGCCATCGGGCTGGTCCTGACCGCCTCGGCCGCCGCCCATCCGGCCACCCCGCGCCCCGTCCCCCTCCGCGTCGCCACGTACAACATCCACGCGGGCGCCGGCGAGGACGAGGTCTTCGACCTGGACCGGCAGGTACGGGCGCTGCGCTCGCTCGACGCCGACGTCATCGGCCTCCAGGAGGTGGACGTGCACTGGGGCGAGCGCAGCCAATGGCGCGATCTCGCCCGCGAACTGGCCCACCGGCTGGGAATGCACGTCGCTTTCGCGCCGATCTACAGCCTCGACCCCGAGCCCGCCGCCTCCGGCCCCACGCCCCCGCGCCGCGAGTTCGGCGTCGCCGTCCTCTCCCGCCACCCCGTGCTCCGCGTCCGCAACCACGAGATCACCCGGCTCTCCACCCAGGGCGAGAACCCGCTCCCCGAACCGGCCCCCGGCTTCCTCCAGGCCACCGTCGCCGTCCGCGGCCTCCCCCTCGACGTCTACGCCACCCACCTCGACTACCGCCCCGACCCCGCCGTCCGCGCCGCCCAGGTCGCCGACATGCTCCGCGTGATGGACCGCCCCTGCCCGGGCCGCTGCCCCGCCCACCTCCTCCTCGGCGATTTCAACGCCCGCCCCGACGCCCCCGAACTCGCCCCGCTCTGGACCACCTTGCGCGACGCCGACCCGGGCGCCCCCACCTTCCCCGCCTCCGCCCCCGACCGCCGCATCGACTACGTCGCCACCGGCGCGGGTATCACCGTCCGCAGCTCCTGGACCGCCCCCACCGGCATCGCCTCCGACCACCTCCCCGTCGTCGCCGACCTCCACCTCACCCGCCGCTGACCAGGGGCGGCGGGCCCTGACGCGCATCCGCCCCCGGGTCCGCCGCCTTCAGCACGTACCCCGCGCCCCGCCGCGTGTGAATCACCGGCACCCCGCTACCCGCCCCCACGTCGATCTTCCGCCGCAGGTACGAGATGTAGAGCTCCACCAGGTTCCCGCGCGCCCCGGCGCCCGCGCCCCAGACCCGCTCCAGGATCTGCGCCTTGCTCAGCACACGGCGCGGGTTGCGCATGAGGTACCGCAGCAGCTCGAACTCGGTCGCGGTGAGCCGCACCGGCACCCCGCCCCGCGTCACCTCCCGCGCCTCCTCGTCCATCGCCAGATCACCCACGACCAGGAGCGGCGCCCGCTCCCCGGCCGACTCCACCAGCGCCCGCACCCGCGCGACCGCCCGCGCCGCGTCCCCGCTCACGAAGAGCACCGGCACCTCGGGCACCACCTCCTCCAGCCGCGCGAGCCGCCCCCGCAGATCCGCCGGAAGCCCGTGCAGCACGACGACATCGGGCCGGAACTCCCGTGCCACGGCCACGAACTCCGCTCCCGCGCTCACCACACACCACCCTTCGCCCCGCAACGCCGCCCCGAGCACCCGCCCGTCACCACCCCCGGCAACCAGCAACACCCGCACGGCCTCCGTCGCCGCCAGGGGCTCCCGCCGCGCCGCCGTGATCTGCTCCGTACCCAACGTCAGGCTCATGGGCGCCAGCGTGGCCGGGGGGCGTGAGAGGCCACTGAGTGGAACCTATGATTCCGCTGAGAATCGGGGAGGTGGGTCGGCCGCGGGTCGCGCCGTGGCCAGCTGGGGGGAAGGGCCGAATCGCCCTCGTGCGGGTCGCCGTTGGGGGGCAGGGCGCCCGGGCCCACCTCAGAGCAGCCCAACCACACCAGCCGCCCTCCACGAACAGCCCGCCCGCACGGACCACCCCTCAGAACAACCCGCCCTGCCGATGCGCCGGCTCCACCGCCCTCACCTCCACCCCGTCGGTGTCCGCCCCCTCCCCCGCCGCGTCCAACTGCCACCCGGCCATGAGCCTCGTGTCGACCACCAGCACGGCCCGCCGGCTCCCCTCCCGCGCCAGATGCAGATCGGGCCCGGCCGCCCCCACCAACCGCCCGGCCACGACAGCCCCGTCCCGCAACCCGCCCACCAGCGCCCCGGCCCCGCCCCACTCGGCCTCCGCCAGCCGGAACACCCCACCGTGGTCCACCACCGCGAACTCCGCCCGCTCCAGCGCCTCCGGCCACCCGGCCAGCCCCACCGCCCGCCCGTGCCACTCGGCCAGCTCCGCCGCCCGCACCCCGGCCGGCGGCAACTCCGCCCGCACCGCCCGCTTCCGCGCGTACGGCACCCGGTCGGGCACCCCCAACGCCGACCGCAGCAACTCCTCCGCCCGCCGCGCCGCCATCAACGGCCCCCGCCCGAGCCAGGTGAACGCCACCGCACCCTGTTCCAACAGGCGCGCCGGCCCCCGGTCCTCCCGCGTGATCCCCACCTTCACCATCCCCGGCCCGAACCACGCCAGATACACGGCATACGCCCGCGGATCATCGGCCATCGTGTCCGCCGCCACCGACCGCGCCCGGTCCAGCCGCGCACACTCCTCACACTGCGCCCGCGTACTCCCGGCCCCCACCTCGGCCCGCTCCGGACAGACGGTCCGCCGCCCACCCCGCCACACCCCGAGACACCGCCGCACCCCACGCACCCGAAACCCCAGCCCTTCCCCGACCCTCAGCTCACTCCCCCGCTCCCCACGCCCCTCGGCCCACCACCCGAGCACAGGCCGCTCCTCCCGCCACGCCATCCCGGTGCACCACCACACGGACCCCACACCGTCACCCCGCCACGGGCTCGGCGGCCACCAGGTACCCGCGGAACGTGGCACCCGGCCGCTCCGCCGCCCAGCCATCGGCCCTTTCGACCGAAACGAGTTCGGTGCTGCCCGGCACGGGGTACCCGACGCCGTCCCCAGCAACCTCGTACCGGCAGTGCACCTCCACGACCGCCTCGGCCTTCACCCGGATCGAAGCACCCTCTTCCCCCGCCCCACCGTGGCGCTCCTCCCGGAAATCAATATCAGCCGCCCGCCCGGCCCCAACGACATCCGCGTCATCCTCGGCATCGGCCTCCACCACCTGCCACTCGACGACATCCCCCGGCCGAAAGCTCTCCCCACAGCGCTGCGTCTGCCGGCCATCGAGCCAGATCGTCACGGTCATACGGCCATTGTCCGCCGTGCTACTAACAACGCGAGAGGCCCCCAGGATCTCTCCTGGGGGCCTCTCGCCTGCTGTGCACTCGGCAGGATTCGAACCTGCAACCTTCTGATCCGTAGTCAGATGCTCTATCCGTTAAGCTACGAGTGCTTGTGCTTCCCGGGGTTTTTTTCGCCCCGGTCGGCGTTGCGTGGACAACATTACCCCACCTGCGGCGTGAGGCGAAATCCGATTAGCCCACCCCCTTTGACCTGCGGAAACATCCAGACGGGTGGGGGTGGGGTGCCGGGCGCCACGGGCCCGGGCGGCGGTTTCGGGGCGCCGGCGCGGGGCGCGGGCGGGGATTCCGCTTCCGTCCGTCGCCGGAAGGCAAGCCTCGCGGCGCGGCTCTTCCCGGCGGACACGACGAAGCCCCGACCGCTGGGCGATCGGGGCTTCGGTGAGGCGGAGGCGGAGGGATTTGAACCCTCGATGGGGGGTAAACCCCAAACCGCATTAGCAGTGCGGCGCCATAGACCGGACTAGGCGACGCCTCCAGCACACCCTCGCGTGGCGAAGGTGCGTCCAGATGATGACACAGCCAGGTGGCCCGTCACCAATCGCCACCCAAGGTACTAGGCGTGATGCCCGCAGGGCAAAGCATTCTTGGCGCGGTGTGGAAGCGGAACGTCGGCGGCCGTGGGGCGTTAGGCAGGGCGCCGGAGTGCCCGGCGATCTGTACCGGACGACCTGGAGCCCCCTTGCTGCGCCGCACCGCTCTCGCCCTCGCCGCCTCAGCCGCCGCCCTGCTGGGTGCCGTCCCGCTCGCCGCGCAGGCGCACTCCGGGCCCGGCGGCCCCGTACTGCCGTCGGTCGGGGTGCCGGGACTCGGCGCGGGGCCCGGTTTCGGTGCGGGGCAGGACCGGCTGACGGTGAGCGTGCGGGACGCGGGGGCGGGGGACGGGACGTTCGTCCTGCGGTGCCGACCCGCCGGGGGAGACCACCCGGACGTGCAGGGCGCGTGCGGGCGGCTGGCGGAGCTGGCGGCGGGAGGACAGGACCCGTTCGCACCGGTGCCGAGGGACGCCATGTGCACCATGCAGCACGGCGGGGACGCGACGGCGCGCGTCGAAGGGACCTGGCGGGGGCGGGCCGTGGACGCCTCGTTCGCGCGTACCGACGGCTGCCGGATCGCGCGATGGGACCGGCTCGTCCCCGTCCTGCCTTCGACCGGATCATGACGCGACCCGCGCACAAGGCACACACCTCCTCCGTGCGACCTCCCTCTCATCCGGCACCCGGGGACCGGTCTGCCCGTAGACTCCCTCCCGTGACAGGCTGCGGACCCGGGGGCAGGATGACCCGAGAGGTCGGCAAACCGCAGTGATCAGGGAGGAACCGTCGTCGTGAGCAGCAGGCCATCACGAGGCGCTGCTCGCCTCGCAGCAATACTCGACGCGCTCCCCGACGCCCTGGTGCTCGTCAACTGCAACGGCACGGTCGTCAACGCCAACACCATCGCCCTGGAGCGCCTGGAGGCACCCGGTACGGCGCTGGTCGGGCGCGGACTGCTCGACCTGCTCCCGGAGTTCGACTCGCGGCTGATCCCCGGATCGATGCGCCGCCCGGACACCATCGACGAGCAGGGCCGCACCAGGCCGACGCGGATGACGGCCCGGCGTACCGACGGCGCCGAGTTCCCCGTCGAGGTGACCAGCGCGAGCCTCGCCGAGGGGCGGGAACCCGGCTGGGGCGCCCCCTCGCAGTTCGGCGCCGGGGCGGCGGACCAGCGGTACACCGGCGACGAACTGCTGATGATCGTGGTCCGGGACCTCTCCGGAGCGGTCGACACCGAGGCGGAGCTGGCCCGTTCGCAGCGGCAGACCGAGATGATCCTGCGGGCGGCGGCCGAGGGCGTCGTCGGCACCGACACCGACGGGCGCGTCGTCCTGGTCAACCCGGCGGCGGCGCAGATCCTCGGCTTCCGCGCCGGGGACCTGGGCGGCCGGGAGTTCCACACGCTGGTCCTGCACTCGCGGGCCGACGGGGAGCCCTTCCCGTACGCCGAGTCGCCGCTCGCCGACACGCTGCGCTCCGGGCGCAAGCACCGGGTGCGGGGGCAGGTGCTGTGGGCCAAGGACGGCTCGCCGGTGCCCGTCGACCTCACCACCGCGCCCGTCCGCGACGGGGACCAGCTGGTCGGCGCCGTCGTCACCTTCACCGACCGGCGCGCCCACGAGGCGCTCGTCGCCGAGCACGCCGAGGAGCTGGCCGCCGCCGAGAAGCGCTACGAGGAGCTGGCCGAGCGCGAACAGCGGCGGTACGAGGAGCTGGAGACCTCCTCGACCGAGAAGTACGAGAAGCTGGAGCGCACCTCCCGCGAGCGGTACGAGGACCTGGAACGCACCTCCACCGAGAAGTACCAGGAGCTGGAGCGCGCCTCCCGCGAGCGGTACGAGACGCTGGAGCGCGAGTCCACCGAGCGGTACGAGGCGCTGGCGGAGCGGGAGAAGGAGCGGTACGCGGCCCTCGGCGAGCGGGAGAAGGACCGCTACGAGGCGCTCGCCGCCCGCCACGACCAGTTGGTCGCGGTGCTCTCCGAGTCCCTGCGCGGCCCCCTCGACCACCTGCGGAGCGAACTGGGTTCGCTCGCCGCCGACCCGGCGGGACAGCTCTGGCCCGAGGCCAACCAGATCCTGCACCACCTCTCCGCCGGCTACGCGCGGATGACGACCCTCGTCGACAACGTCCTCGGCTACCAGCGGCTCGACGCCGGTCAGGACAGCCTGGACCGCAAGAAGGTGCTGCTCGACGAGGTCATCGCGGCCGGCGTCGAGGGCGCCGTCGAGCTGATCGGCCCGGGCCGGGCCCAGTTCGCCGTGCACGCCCCGTCCATCGAGGCGGAGATCGACCCGCACCGCTTCGCCACGGCGCTGGCCCACCTCATCGCCGACGTGGCCGGCATCGACGCCACCGGCAACGCCCGGCAGACCCCGCAGGCCATGGCGGGCGGGTACATCGACTCCACGGTCGTCGTCGCGGCGGCCCTGCGCGGCAACGCGGTACGCATCGAGGTGCGCGGCCCGTTCGCGGGCGGCGACCCGGTGCACGAGCCGCTGGTACGCGGCATCGTCCGGGCCCACGGCGGCGTCCTCCAGACCCACGCCATGCCCGGCATGAGCGGCAGCGCCTACGTCCTCGACATCCCGCTCGGCGAGGGCGCCGGGGCGGTCCAGGCCCCGCCGCAGGCCGAACTGCCCGCCGGTGCGACGCCCGAGCAGGCACCCGAGGGCACCGCCCCGGAGGCCGAGTCCGAGCGGCCGCACGGGCGGCGGCGCCGGCGTGCCGCGCCGCGCTCCTCCGTCGACTCCTTCCTCGGCACCTCCACCGACGGCACTCCGGCCGCGCCTGAGCCCGCCCCCGCGGTTGCCCCCACCGGGCGCCGCCGTGGCCGCCGGGCGGCCGACGAGACGCCGGTCGAGGCCGTACTGGCCGGGCAGGAGGGCGGCGAGACCCCGGCCGCGGGCAGCGCGGTCGCCCTGCCCGCGCCCACCGGCGCGGCCGAGGGCGGCACCGGGCGCAGGCGCCGCCGCGCCGCCGCGCCCCAGGACGCGAACGTCCCGACCTCCGAGGGCGCGGTGACCACCGCGGCCGAGCACGCCGCCGGCACCGCGGCCTCCGCCAGCGCCCTGGGCGGCACGGTGCCTCCGCAGGGGGTGCCCCCGACCGGGCTCCGCGCCACCCAGCCCGCGCTGCCGCCCGCCGGTTCCACCGGCCCCGGCGCGGCCGTCGTCATCGCCCCGGGGGTCCGCCCCGGGCTCGGCGCCGCCGTGCCGCGCCCCGCACAGGCCCCCGACGACCAGCAGGACCGCTCCGTCCAGCGCCCCGCGCCCCCCGCCATGCCCGCGCTGCCGCCGGCCGGAGCCCCCGTGCCCGCCCAGCCGACACCGCCCGGCACCCCGAACGCCCCGGCGGCGCCCGCCCCTCCGGCCCCCACGGTGGGCACCCCGGGCGAGACGGTCCAGGCGATGTCCTCCGGGCAGCCGAACACCGCGCCCGCCCCCGGCCAGACAGCCCCCCAGGCGGCCCCTGCCCCCGTGGCCCCGCACTTCGCGCCGCCCTCCGGCCCGACCGCCGCCTCCACCGGCACCGCGGTCCCCGTGCAGCCGACCCCGCAGCCAGCCGCCCCGAACCCGGCCACGGCGCCCGTCCCGGCTCCGGGCCCGGTTCCCGTCCCGCCGGTCACGGCCGCCCCCGGTGTCCCGGTACCGCCCGGCCCGGCAGCCCCCGGCGCCGCCGCGAGCCCCGCAACTCCGCCGCCCGCACCCGCTGTTCCGGCCCCGTCCGCCGAGACGCAGGCCCCGGCGGCCAGCCCCGCGACCCCGGACCGGTCCGCCGGCACGACCGCGCAGGGTGCGGCCGTCACCGGCATGCCTCCGGCGCCGGGGTTCCCGCAGCCGGCCACCCCGCAGGCTCCGGTCCCGCCCGGCTTCCCGGCGGGTGCGGCCCAGACCGGGCAGCCCGCGCCCCAGCCGTCCGCTGCCGGCCCGTTGACGCCGCCGTTCGCCGTCGGCCAGCCGCTCCAGGTCCCCGCGCCGGGCTCGCCGGTGCCGCCGGCCACGCCCGCGGCAGGGCAGGCGGCACCGGCTCCCGGCGCCGTCCCCGACCCGGACCCGACGGCCGTGCGGCCGCAGCACCCGCTCGCCCCGCCGCAGCTCCCCGCCGCGCCGCAGGGCGGACCCGCCTCCTCCGTGCCGCTCCCGCCCATGACGGGCACGCCCGCGGCCCCGGGGGCGCCGGCCGCTCCGGCGCCGGGCACCCCGGCCGCGCCCGTGGAGCAGCAGACCCCGCCCGCCGGGCTCCCGGCCCAGCAGGCCGTGGCGCAGCCGGACGTGCCCGATCAGCAGTCTGTCGTTCCGCCGGGCCAGGTTCCGCCGGGCGCCGCGTACCCGGCCGCTCCCGTGACTCAGCAGCCGCAGCCCACGCAGGCGTTGCCCGGTCAGCAGGCGGCAGGACCCCGGCGGGCGCGCCGTGCCCTCGCCGACGGACCCGGGCAGGTGCCGGGCGAGGGGGCGGAGGCCGGGACCGGCCTGGCCCTTCCTTCGGCGGAGGACGCTCACGGGCCGGCGGGTCACCCCGCGCTCGACCACACCCCGCCCCAGGCGCACCCGCTGCCGACCGCTTCGGCTCCGCTGCCGGAGGCGACGCCGGCCGGGGGGACGCCGGTCTCCCCGCCCGCGGCCGACGGCTGGGCCGTGCCCACGGCGGCGACCGGCTCCGTGCCCCTGCCCGAGGCGGCTCCTCCTGCGGAGGTGCAGGAGCCGACGGCCGGACCGCAGACGGGGAACGTGCCCGGGCTCCAGGCAGGGCCTGAGGCGGTTTCACGTGAAACATCGCCCGTCGTCCCCACTGGGGGCGAGGCGCCCGTTTCACGTGAAACATCCGACGAGGCTCCGGTCGCCCCTGTTTCACGTGAAACATCGACCGACCACCCGGCTGCTCCTGTTTCACGTGAAACCTCCGCTGCCGCCCCGGCCCCGACTCCGGCACCGCAGCCGCAGCGCGTGGCCCAGCCGCTCCCGGCCGAGTCCGCCGAAGAGCAGGCCGCCTCCGCGCAGAACCGGGCGTTCAGCGTGCGCACCCTCGGCCAGGGAGTGCCCTTCGCGGCCCCCGGCCGACCGGCCGAGCCGCAGCGCCGCCCCCTGAACAACCCTGCCCAGCCGCCGCAGAACCCGCCGCCTCCGGCCCCGGCCCCGGCCGGCCGCCGACGGAAGCTGGGGACGCCCCCGGCAGCGGAGGAGGCCGCGACGCCTCCCGCACCGCAGCAGTCCGCCCCGCAGGCGCCGCCGCAGCAGCCAACTCCCGTGCCCGGCGCGCCCGTACCGGCGGCGGCCCCCGCGCCGGACGCCGACGGCTATCCCGCGCAGGGCCGGTCGTACGCGATAGGCGCGCCCGACGAGGGGGCCGAGGGGCCGGAGCCGCTGGACGGGCCCAACGGCGCCGTCGAGGTGGCCAACCAGCCGCAGCCCCAGCCGCAGGACGCCGAGCTGCCGCCCGAGCCGCTCGACAACCCCCGGCGTCTGCTGGTCTGGCCGGCGCCCGACGTCTCCACCCAGCAGGCGCTCAGCGACCGTGGGTACCGTCCGGTGATCGTGCACTCCCGGGAGGAGGTGGACGCGCAGATCGCCGCCTTCCCGGCCGCGCTCTTCGTGGACCCGCTGACCGGGCCGATCACCCGGACCGCCCTCCAGTCGCTGCGCCAGGCCGCGGTGGCCGCCGAGGTCCCGGTCCTGGTGACCGCCGGGCTGGGGCAGGCGACGCGTGAGGCGGCGTACGGTGCCGATCCGGCGGTGCTCCTCAAGGCGCTGGCCGCGCGCGACAGTGAGCAGCACCCCTCGCGGGTCCTGCTGATCGAGGAGCGCGAGGAGATCGCGGTGGCGCTGACGGCAGCGCTGGAGCGCCGGGGCATGCAGGTCGCCCGGGCCACCACCGACACCGACGCGGTCAACCTGGCCACCCAGATGCACCCCAACCTCGTGGTGATGGACCTGATGCAGGTCCGCCGCCGCCGGGCCGGGGTGGTGGACTGGCTGCGGGCCAACGGGCGGCTCAACCACACGCCGCTGGTCGTCTACACGGCCGCCGGGATCGACCCGGCGGAGCTGCCGAGGCTCGCCTCCGGGGAGACCGTCCTCTTCCTGGCCGAGCGGTCGACCACCGACGACGTCCAGGCCCGGATCGTCGACCTGCTGGCGAAGATCGGCACCAACTGAGCCAGGGGCAAGGCAGCGAGAAGGGGCGGTGTCCGCGGACACCGCCCCTTCTTCCGTACCGGCCGGGCTACAGGGTCGTGACGTCCAGCCCGCCCTCGGCGTACTGGCGGCGCAGGACCTTCTTGTCGAACTTGCCGACGCTGGTCTTCGGGACCGACTCGATGACCGTCCACCGCTCGGGCAGCTGCCACTTGGCGACGGAGCCGGCGAGGAACTCGCGCAGCTCGGTGAAGCCGGTGGTGGCGCCCTCCTTGAGGACGACCGTGGCCAGCGGGCGCTCGCCCCACTTGTCGTCGGGGACCGCGACGACGGCGGCCTCGGCGACGTCGGGGTGGGACATCAGCGCGTTCTCCAGTTCGACGCTGGAGATCCACTCGCCGCCGGACTTGATCACGTCCTTGGCGCGGTCGGTGAGGGTGAGGAAGCCGTCGGGGGTGATGACGCCGACGTCCCCGGTCTTCAGCCAGCCGTCGGCGCTGAACTTGTCCTCGGGGCGGAGCGGCTCGCCGTCCGCGCCCCCGTAGTAGGCGCCGGCGATCCACGGCCCGCGGACCTCCAGCTCACCGGCGGAGGTGCCGTCCCAGGGCAGGTACTCGCCACCGGGTCCGGCCAGCCGGGCCTCGACGCCCGAGGGGAAGCGGCCCTGCGTGAGGCGGTAGCCCATCTCATCCTCGGTGCCGACCGCGTGGGCCGGCGGCCGGGCGATGGTGCCGAGCGGCGAGGTCTCCGTCATGCCCCAGGCGTGGCAGACACGCATGCCGAGCCGGTCGAACTCCGCCATCAGCGAGGGCGGGCAGGCCGAGCCGCCGATGGTGACCTGGGTCAGCGAGGAGACGTCGCGGGGCTTGGCGGTCAGTTCGGCGGCGAGCCCCTGCCAGATGGTGGGGACGGCGGCGGCGTGGGTGGGCCGTTCGGTCTCGATCATCTCGGCGAGCGGGCCGGGCTGGAGGAAGCGGTCGGGCATCAGCATGTTGACGCCGGTCATCAGCGTGGCGTGCGGCAGGCCCCAGGCGTTCACGTGGAACTGGGGGACCACCACGAGGCTGGTGTCCGCGTCGGTCAGCCCCATCGACTGGCTCATGTTGACCTGCATGGAGTGCAGGTAGATAGAGCGGTGGGAGTAGACGACGCCCTTGGGGTCGCCGGTGGTGCCGGAGGTGTAACACATGGCGGCGGCGGCCCGCTCGTCCAGTTCCGGCCAGTCGTAGCGCGTGGCGCGGCCGGCGAGCAACTCCTCGTACTCGTGGACGCGGGGAGCCACGCCCGCCAGCAGGGAGCGGTCGCCCGGGCCGGAGACGACGACGTGCTCGACGGTGGGCAGATGCGGCAGGAGCGGGGCGAGCAGCGGCAGCAGGGAGCCGTTGACGATGATCACCTTGTCGGCGGCGTGGCCGACGATCCAGGCCAGCTGCTCGGCGGGCAGCCGCAGGTTGAGCGTGTGCAGGACCGACCCCATGCACGGGATGGCGAAGTACGCCTCGACGTGCTCGGCGTTGTTCCACATCAGGGTGGCGACCCGGTCGTCCGGCCGGACACCCAGCTTGTCCTTGAGGGCGTGGGCGAGCTGTGCGGACCGCTCGCCGATCTCACGGTAGGAGCGGCGCTGCGGCTCGGCCTCTCCCGTCCATGTCGTGACCTGCGAGTTTCCGTGGATCGTCATGCCGTGCATGAGAATCCTGGTCACGGTCAGCGGTACGTCCTGCATGGTGCTCAGCACGGCGTCCTCCCGGGGGCGCTACGCGGCAGTAGGTTTGGCCTGATTCTCAGCCCATACCGCTTGGTATGTCACTAGTCCGGGGGTCTTGAAATCAGAGCGAAGGGTGCTGTACAGGGCAGCCGAGGACGAGGGCGACGTGTCGACCGGTACCGGGTGGCTCCGGGCCCCCCGGGGCCCGCCTTCAGCGGGCGGCGGTCAGCTCCGGGTCGGTGCGCAGCTTGCCGAGCGCGCGGGAGACGGCGCTCTTGACGGTCCCCACCGAGACCCCGAGGATCGCGGCCGTCTGGGCCTCGCTGAGGTCCTCGTAGTACCGCAGGACGACCATGGCGCGCTGGCGGGCCGGGAGTTTCATGATCGCGCGCCACATGGCGTCGCGCAGGCTCTGTGCCTCCGCCGGGTCGACGCCCGGCAGCACCTCGGGTTCGGGCAGCTCCTCGCAGGCGTACTCGTCGACCTTGCGCTTGCGCCACTGCGAGGTCCGCGTGTTGACCAAGGCGCGGCGCACGTACCCGTCGAGCGCCCGGTGGTCCTCGATGCGCGGCCAGGCCACGTACGTCTTGGCCAGGGCGGTCTGGAGGAGGTCCTCCGCGTCGTTCGGGTTGGGCGTCAGCGAACGGGCGGTCCGCAGCAGCACGGGCTGGCGGGCCTCGACGTAGGAGGCGAAGGACGGGTAGCGCGCCGGGGAGGCGCCGCCCGCCGTCGACGTGCCGGTGCGGACGGACACCTGGGTCACTGTCATGGCTCCACGCTAGGAGCGCGGCCCCGGCGGCGGATCGCCCACAGGTCGCGAAGCCCCGTCCCCCTGTGGGTGTAGGACGGGGCCGCCGCGCACCTCCTGAAGGTGGAGGCCCGGCCGAGGGCCGGTCAGGGAGGTCCCGGAGGCCGAAGGCCCCCGCTTTCGCCCGCTGTTCAGCTGATCCGGGCCACCGGGGCGCTGACCTGGTTGCGGTCGATCGTCAGGGTGCTGCCGCCGTGCGTCTCCGTGACGTTGCCCGCGTACTGGTGGATGCGGGCGTCCGGCGCCCAGGCCTGCCTGTCGAGGACGGGCTCGCCCCAGAGGTCGGGCTGCTGCTGCCAGCGCGCGAACCAGATGGCCGCCGGCAGGTCGGTCGTCCCGGCCCGCCGCTCGCTCTCCAGGTGGCTGATGCCGGAGGAGGCGCTGGAGTAGAAGCCCGGCACGTAGCCGCTGTCGGTGACCGCGCGGTTCCAGGCCCGGACGAAGGCGAGGGTGGTCGCGGCGCAGTCGGCCTTCCGGTGGTCGTACGCCTCCATGTCGAGGTAGAGCGCGCTGCCGCGTTCCATGCCGAGGGCGGCGGCGCGGTCGACCGCGTCCGCGCCCTCCGCCGCGCCCCGCTCGACGGGGTCGCCGGTGATGCGCACGTTCTGCTTGTTGGCCGCGATGACGCAGGGCGACTGCGAGCCGACGTAGATCGGCAGGAAGTTCCAGCCGATGCGGTCGCCCTCGGTCAGGTACTCCGGTGTCAGGTTCGGCTGGTTCGGGCAGGCGCGGCCGCGGCCGCCGAAGTAGACCCCGACGGCGCGGTAGTCGGAGGCGCGCCAGTTGCGGAGGACGCCCATCGAGGGGGCGTGGCAGGTGTCGAACGCCTTGCCGCGGAAGACGTTGGCCTCCGCCGGCAGCTCCTGGCCGGCCTCCGGGAAGGCCGGGAACTCCGGTACGCCCGGCACGGGCTGGGCGGGGACGGCACCGGGCCGGGGTGCCTGCTGGCCCTCGGGGGCGGGGAGGGGGCGGGGGCGCAGGGACGGCTCGGGGGCCGAGTCCGCCTCGGAGCCACCGGGGGTCACCTCGCCGCGGACCTGCTCCGGCGACGGCGGCGGGGCGGCGCTGTCGCCGTACGCGGTCGTCACCCCGGCACCCGCGGCGGACGCCACCGCGACCGCCAGCGCGAGCCATCTTCTGATCATCATTTGGCGTCTCATGTGATGAGTGAAGATCCCGGCGACCACGACTCGGTGGGGGCGCGCCCCACGTCATCCGTACGGGGTGGCGAAACACCTCGTACGCGGGCTCCCGGGTCGCGGCCGCGCGCGGGATGTGCTGGGGCTCCTCTCCGCGCTCCCCGGCTCGTACGCCCGCTCGCCGTCGGCCCGGTTCCGCGCACAGCACTGCGCGGCGGTGCGTGGTGCACCGCCGCGCGGGCTGGTCGTCCCCCATGGCCTTCGACCCCCGTACGGACCATGAGGCCCGGGAGGGGGCTTACCAGAGCTGGTTGAAGCTCACCCAGACGCTCTTGTCGGACTGGTCGATCGAGGTGAAGGCCGCCTCGTTGACCTGGGCGGAGTTGTTCTCGTTCGAGGCGCCCGAACCGACGGCCTGCTGCTGGGTGGTGGCGGAGTTGCCGCTGTTGTCGTCGCCGACCCCGCTGCCGCTGACCGTCGCCACGGCGGCGTTCGATCCGTCGTTCGCGAACGAGCCGTTGTCGGCGACGGCGACGCCCGCGCAAAGGGCGGCGGCCAGCGGAAGAGCGGCGACGGCGGCGAGAACGCGAGCGGTGCGGATGCTTGCCATGTGTTCCTCCATAGCCCGGGCGGACCCGGTAAGTGCCTTGTCGCTCCGGGCAGTTGGCCGACCGCCCGGATGCGCTGCGATTGCTGGATCAGAATTGCCCAGCCCCCCGCCCAGGAACCACCCGAGACCGCCCACTTCCCCCGCAAGTGTGAGCAGTTTCTTCTAAACCCTTCACGCGCCCCCAAAGCGACCGCACAGGCCCCACCCGGCCGCCGTCCCCGCCCGCGCACGCGAAAGGGGCGCCTCCACCGGAGACGCCCCTTCTGCTGCACACGCTCTTCAACCGCTGCGGAGGGTGTGGGATTTGAACCCACGGTGATGTCGCCACCACGACGGTTTTCAAGACCGTTCCCTTAGGCCGCTCGGGCAACCCTCCCCGCGCCATCGGGCCCTTCGGGGCGTGGTGGCGCGGGGACAAGAGTAACGGCTCAGTCGTCGCCCACGCGATCGCCCAGCGTGACGTCGACCGTCTCGGTCTTGCCGCCGCGCTCGTAGGTGATCTTCACGGTGTCACCGGGCTTGTGGGTCCAGATCTCGCCGATGAGGGTGGGGCCGCTGTCGATGATGGTGTCGTCCAGCTTGGTGATGACGTCGCCGGACTTCAGGCCGGCCTTGGCCGCGGGCCCGTTCGGGGAGACGGCGGCGGAACCGCCGGGCCCCTCGTCGGAGATGGTGGCCCCCATGCGGTTGTCCTCCAGGGAGACCGAGGCACCGATGACCGGGTAGACGGGCTTGCCGGTCTTGATGAGCTGCTCGGCGACGTTCTTCGCCTGGTTGATCGGGATGGCGAAGCCGAGGCCGACCGAGCCCGCCTGGCCGGAGCCGCCCATGCCGTTCCCGGCCGACTGGATGGCGCTGTTGATGCCGATGACGGCGCCGCCGGAGTCGAGGAGCGGGCCGCCGGAGTTGCCCGGGTTGATGGAGGCGTCGGTCTGGAGCGCGCTCATGTAGGAGCTCTTGGAGTTGCCGCCGTCGCTGGAGGCGACCGGGCGGTTCTTGGCGCTGATGATGCCGGTGGTGACCGTGTTGGACAGGCCGAAGGGGGCGCCGATGGCGATGGTGGAGTCGCCGACGGCGACCTTGTCGCTGTTGCCGAGCGGCAGCGGGGCGGGGCCGTCGCTGTTGCGCAGCTTGAGCACCGCGACGTCGTACCCCTCGGCGCGGCCGACCACCTCGGCCACGTACTTCTTGCCGTTGGAGAAGGTGGCGGAGAGCTTGCCGCCGTCGGCGGCCGAGGCGACGACGTGGTTGTTGGTGAGGATGTGGCCCTGCTTGTCGTAGACGAAGCCGGTGCCGGTGCCGCCCTCGCCGTCGCCGCCCTGGGCGTCGATGGTGACGACGCTCGGCAGCGCCTTGGCGGCGACGCCGGCCACCGAGCCGGCCTCGCGCTTGACGCTGGTCGGGGTGTCGGAGGCGGAGACGGTGGTGGAACCCGAGCCGTCGCCGTCGCTGGCCGCCCAGTAGCCGATGCCGCCGCCGACGCCGCCCGCGATCAGCGCCGCCGCCAGCACCGCCGCGACCAGCCCGCCGCGCCGGCCCTTGGCGGGGGCGGGCTGCTGGTAGGAGGCTCCCCAGGCGGGGCCGCCGCCGGGGGTCGCGTAGGAACCGCCCCCGGCGTACGCCGGGGTGGCGGGGGGTTCGGCGTAGGGGGAGGGGGCGCCCTGCGGAGGCGGCGGGGGCCAGTCCCCGGCCGGTGCGGACTGCTGCGGGCCGCCCCTGGCGGGGTCCACCGGTGCGGGGGGTACGGACGGGGCGGGCGGCACGGAGGGGGGTACCTGCTGGCCCTCGGTCCCGGCGCCCTCGGTCCCTGAGCCCTCGTTCTCGGTGCTCACAGCTGGTTCTCCTCGGTCCACGGCGATCGGTCACGGTCGCGGCCCGGTACGGCCCGACTGTCCAGATGTTCGCAGTCAGCTTTTCCCACCGGACGTCAGGGCACCGTAAGGCGACCCTGTGCACCCACCGCCATCCTTTTACTTCCGGCAAAACGGGCGCGCGCCGGGGAAAGTTCCCTGCCACGCTCCTCCACCCTGCCGGAGACGGGCGCCGGGTGCTTCTTTTGCGCGTCTGCCCGCCGGTGGTGACACCATGACCGGGTGATGCCCACACCCCGGGAAACCATCAAGGTCATCGCCCACCGCGGCGCCTCCGCGGACGTGCCGGAACACACCCTGGCCGCGTACCGCAAAGCCATCGAGGACGGCGCCGACGGCCTGGAGTGCGACGTGCGGCTCACCTCCGACGGGCATCTGGTCTGCGTCCACGACCGCCGGGTCAACCGCACCTCCAACGGCCGCGGCGCCGTCTCCGCGCTGGAGCTCGCCGATCTGGCCGGCCTCGACTTCGGCTCCTGGAAGGACACCACCCGGGTCGGCCCGGTCGGCCCGGGGGCGGGGCTCGACACCGCGGTCCCGGTACCGCCGGTGAGCGAGCGGCCGCAGTGGGACGCCGAGCGGACCTCCGTGCTGACCCTGGAACGCCTGCTGGAGCTGGTGAGCGACGCGGGGCGCCGGGTGGAGCTGGCGATCGAGACCAAGCACCCCACGCGCTGGGCCGGGCAGGTCGAGGAGCGGTTGATGACCCTGCTCGACCGCTTCGGCCTGGCCGCGCCGGCCTCGGCCGCCGAGTCACCGGTCCGCGTGATGAGCTTCTCGGCCCGCTCGCTCCACCGCGTCCGTGCCGCCTCGCCGCACCTGCCGACGGTGCAGCTGATGCAGTTCGTCGGCGTACGCCACCGGGACGGCCGGCTGCCGCCGGGGGTGGGCATCTCCGGGCCGAGCATCCGCATCCTGCGCGGCCACCCCTCTTATGTGGAGCAGGTCCACCGGGCCGGCAACCGCGTCCACGTCTGGACCGTGGACGACCCGGCCGACGTCGCCCTCTGCGCCGACCTGGGGGTGGACGCGGTCATCACCAACCGGCCGCGCGCGGTGCTGGAACAGCTCGGCCGGGGCTGAGAACCGCCCTGCCCGCCTCGGTCCCCGCCGGGGGCGCGTACGGCGCGCTTCCGGGAGAGTGTGGGGCGCCTTCCGCGCGCCGGGTGTGCGCTGACGCGGAGCGGAACCGCTGCTCACGCGCCCGCGAAGGGGGAGGGAAAGTGTGAAAGGGGCCACGATGGCGGAAGCGGTTGTTTCGCTTCCGGGCCGGTCCAACCCTTGCGCATATGGGGCGATAGCCGCCCATAACGGCACGCCAATCCTCTGATTCACCTCACGGGGAGTACACCGGCGCGTTCTTTGGGTGGCCGCGCCCGCCGAATGCGTCACCGGGAGCGGATTGGCCGGTTTCCGGCCGGATGCAATGGGGCATTCACCCTCTGGCGTGGGGCAAAGGAGGTCCGGGGGTGGCGTTGGTGGTGGCACAAGAAGTGCCCACGTCGTCGAGCATGGCTGTTCCTCACGGCCCTGCGGGCGTGGGGAAGGCGCGACGCCGCATGCGCGAGCAGCTGCGGCTGAGCGGAGTATCGGATTCAGCCATAGACGACGCCGTACTGATCCTGTCGGAGCTGCTGAGCAACGCCTGTCGGCACGGCCGTCCGCTCGACGACGCGCCCATCGGCGACGGCGACGTACGGGCCGCCTGGCGGGTCGACGACCGCGGCAGGCTGACGGTGGAGGTCACGGACGGCGGCGGCCCGACCCGCCCGGTCCCGTCCACCCCGTCGGTGACGGCCAAGGGCGGCCGCGGGCTCAACATCATCACGGCCCTCTCCGAGGAATGGGGCACCCGGGACGGCGCCTGCGGCGAACTCACCGTCTGGGCCCTCCTCTCCACGAGCCACCGGCGCGAGGACTTCGCGGAGCGGATCACCGCCCCGCCGGTCTCCGCCCTGGCCGAGCTCGACTTCAGCGAGGCCCTGGGCGCCCTCGACGACCTGACCTGAGCCCACTCCCGGAACTCCCCGCGGGCGTCCGCCCGTACGAACGGTGCGGGGCGGCGCGCACGCGGGGGTGACGGCCCCGAGGACGCCGCCTTCGCCCGCCGGGGAACGGCTAGGCTCGCGCCGTACCAGACGAGCCGTACCCGGGAGAGATCCGATGGCCAAGAAGCGTCCGCAGAAGCCGGGCAAGAAGGCACAGCTCGCCGACGGGGAGATCCCGGTCGTCGGCGCCCGTGAACCCTGCCCCTGCGGTTCGGGCCGCCGCTACAAGGCGTGTCACGGGCGGGCCGCCTCGCACGCCGTGACCGAGCTGGTGCAGCGCCCCTTCGAGGGGCTGGCCGGTGAGGGCGACTGGGTGGCACTGCGCGAGCTGGTGCCCGCGGCCACCGTCGAACTGACCCTCAAGGACGGCCTGCCCGAGGGCGTGCCCTCGGTGACGCTCGCCACCGTGCTGCCGCTGGCCTGGCCCGCGCTGCGCCGCGAGGACGGCTCCGTCCTGCTCGGCCTCCAGAACGACACCCCCTCCGGCGACCTCAGCCGCGATCTGGCCGACACCCTGCTGCGCGCCCTGGAGGCCAAGCCCGGTACGCCCGTCGAGGCGCGCCGGCTGCCCGCCCAGTCCGCCGCCTCCGCCGCCGAACGGCCCCGGCTCCAGGAGCTGCTGGACCCCGAGGCACCGTTCGAGCCGCGGGTGCACAGCGGGTTCGAGTTCTGGGTGCCGGAGGCCGAGGCCGGGCAGACCTCGCCGGAGGTCACCGCCTCCCTGGAGCGGGCCAACGAGGCCGCCATCCCCACGGCCCGGCTGACCGGTGTCGAGTGGGCGTACTGGTGCCGGACGCCGGAGAAGAACCACCTGCGCTGGGTCATGCCGCACAGCGAGGAGCGGCTGCTCGACGCGCTGGCGCGACTGCACGCGGCGGGCGCCTCCTCGCTCGGCGAAGGGACGCGGCTCGTCGGGTCGTTCCGGGCGCACGGGCTGACGGTGCCGGTGTGGGACCTGCCCACCACCATGGAGGCCGAGGACGTGGAGAAGCCCGCGGCGGCCTTCGCCGAGCGGCTCGCCGCCGCGCTCGCCGAGGAGACTCCGCTCACCGCCGAGGAGCGCCGGGCCCGCGGCGGCCTGACCAACCGGCAGGTCACGCTCAACTGAACCCGGGCCGCCGGTCGTACCGGACCTCCAGGGTCCGGCGGCCGGCGGGCGGTGACTCCTGTCACATCAGGCCGTTTCCGCAGGGAAATCCCCACGCGGGACAGGCCGATCGAATTTGCTAACCGGCGATCTCTTGTTACGGTTCAAGTAGCCCGGTTGCTGGTGCATCCCCCGTCGCCAGCAACCGGGCCCTTCCATGTCCGGACCTCTTCCGGACGGGCCGGGCCCCTGGCCGCGCCGTGCGCGATGCCTCAGCGGCCACGTTCGCCCTCGCACACGGACACCCCGCACGCCACGGTCAGTTGGCGTACGCCCCCGGCGCTCGCGCTCTTCGGCCGCCCCGCACAGGGGTCGCTCGCGCGTGGTCCGGGGGCGGTCGGGTCCTACAGGTCGGTGGCGTTGACGCCGGTCTCGTTGAGGGTGTCGACGAGGGCGTCGAGCACGGCGCCGATCTCCGGCAGGGCCGGACCGCCGGGAGTCTCGGCCGGCGGACGCTCCCAGCGGACCCGGCCGGCGTCCTTGGCCGACGGGGGCAGGAGCAGGTAGCCGCCCTCCCCGTGGAAGCGCAGCGAGCCGGGGACGTGGTCCTTGGCGTACAGCAGCTCGCCGAGGCGCGGCAGGGAGTACGGGGCGACCAGCAGCGCCCAGCGGTCGCGCGTCGCGAGGACGGGGCCGGTGGCGACGCCCGCCCGGTCGAGGGCGGCGAGAGCGCGGGCGGCGGCCACGGCGGGGAGGCTGACCGCGCTGGCGCCGCGCCCGGTGGCGAGGAGGACGGGGGCGGCCGGGCGTTCGCTCCACCACCAGCGGACCATGCGCTCGTCGGTGGTGGCCGCGAGGAGCCCGGGGTCGGCCGGGTGGTCGCCGGGCAGGGCGCACTCCGGGTCCGGGCAGCCGCAGCCGGTCGGGCCGGCGGGGTCGGACCGGGCGCCGGGGACGACCGGCCAGTGCCGGTGGACCGCCGCCACCGCCACACCGGTCAGGTCGGGCTGGTCGGGCTGGTCGGGCTGGTCGATCGGATGGGTCAGGTCGGGACAGGCCGCCGGGGCGCTCCCGCGGGTGCGCCGGGACCGGAGCTTGCGTCGCCTTCCGAGGATCTCGCGCATGAGCGCTCGTTCCTTTCCGTTGAACGCCGAGGGTCATCACACTGGACGTGCGTCACTTCACCGTGCGTACAAACTGGCGCATCACATCCCCGGCCTGCGGCAGGGGGCGCCCCGTGGGGCCGTGCGTGGAACCAGGCGGAGGACGGCGACGCCTGGCACTTACCGGAACCGCGCTTGCCGGACCGGGGACTCCTGTCGCCTCCGCCGCGGGAGGATGGGGCGCGGTCGCTGTCGACTGGGACGCCCGGGGCGGCTGCCAGGTTCCCTCAAGGTCCCTGCCTGCCCCCGGTCCACACCCTCTCGGTGTTCGTACCCGGCACGGCCGTTGTGACGCGTCCTCCCGAAGCATTCGCCCGGGGGCCGTCTGCGCTCCCTCGGCCGAACGAGGTCAGTCGACCGCAATATGCGCTTCCCGCTGACACTTTCGAGCCAAGTTCGCCTTTTTGGCCCAGGTGGCCACGGGTCCGCGCCAGCCGCAGGAACCTGGGGAATCCCCGCAGGACAATGCTGGACATCTCGTCTTCATTGCGTGTAGATGTGGACCATTGTCGGCGGCGCGGAATCACCTGGGGGTTTGCGATGCTTTTGAGCAATACGCACCGGCCGGAAAACCGTAGAACATGACAGCGCCCCACTTTCCCAATGTGGCCGGAATCGATCCCGCTGTTCCCGCCCCCGCGCAGACTGTCGCGCCCTCTCCGCAGCCTCCGGCCGCGCCGGCCCCGTCCCCTTCGACGGCCGTCCAGGACCGCCTCGCCGGCTGGGTCTCCGACCTCACCACGCTGCACGAACTCACCGAACGGCTGATCGCCACCCCCACCGTCGACGCCGCCCTGCGGGAGTTGCTGCACGCCGGAGCCTCGCTCGTCGGCGCCCGCCGCGGCCTAGCCGCCCTGGAGCCGGGCGGCCCCGGCGGGCCCCGCGCCGCCTTCACCGGGCTCGGCCTCGGCCGTGCCGACCTCGGCCACATCGAGACCGTGCCACGCGCCGCCTCCTGCCATGGCCGGCTCCTCGACGAACCGCCCGGCGGACGCCGCGAGATCTGCCACCCCGACCTCGCCACCGACCACACCACCGACCCGCGCCACCGCGAGGTCGCCGCCCGGCTCGGCTGGGCGGCGAGTTACGCGGCGGCGCTGGAGACCGGCGGCGACGGACGGTTCGGCGCGGTGGTCTGGCTCTACGACGAGCCGGCCGAGCCCGACGAGCGCCGCCGCCACCTCACCGGGCTCTACCTCCGCCAGGCCGGGGAGCACCTGGCCCGGCTGCTCGCCCTCGACGCGGCCCGCGCCACCGTCGCCACCCTCCGCGAGGAACTGCTGCCCAGCCGTCTGCCCCGGGTACCCGGGGTACGGCTCGCCGCCCGCCACCGGACCGGGCCGCGCGGGGGCAGCGACTGGTACGACGCGCTGCCGCTCCCCGAGGGCGCCCTCGGCCTCGCCATCGGCTCGGTGACCGGGTCCGGCCCGAGCGCGGTCGCCGCCATGGGCCGACTGCGCGCCTCGCTGCGGGCGTACGCGGTGATGGAGGGCGAGGACCCGGTCGCCGTCCTCTCCGACCTGGAACTGCTGCTGCGGCTCACCGAGCCCGCCCGCTCGGCGACGGCGCTCTTCGGGTACTGCGAGCCGGCCGAGGGCCCCGGCCCGGAGCGCGGGCGGCGCCTCGTGCTGGCGGGGGCCGGGCACTGCCCGCCGGTGGTCGTCAGCGAGCGCGGCGCCGAGTTCGTGGAGACCTCGCTCTCCGCGCCGCTGGGCATGCTCGCCTGCTGGGAGGCGCCCAGCGTGGAGTTGCGGCCGCAGCCGGGCGACACCGTCCTCCTCTACAGCGACGGGCTGCTGCGGCGGACCGGCGACGCGATGGACCGGGCCTTCGCCCGGCTGCACTCGGCCGCCGCCTCGGTCCCCCGGGGCCGGCGGGAGGACCCGGGAGCCGTCGCCGACCACATCCTCACCACCCTGCTCCCCGAAGGGCTCCACGACGAGGAGAGCGAGGAGGACGTGGTCCTGCTCGCCGTCCGCTTCGACTGACGCGGGGCAGGCCACCGGGCCCGCGCCCCCGGGTGACGGGACCAACAGCCGCACGCCCCTTCGGCACCGCCTGGAACGGACATACGATGGAGGAACATCCCATGTCCCACCCAGGAGGAATGCCGTGGCCGAGGAACTCTCGGAGACCCCGAAGGACGTCGATGAGGCCGTGGCGGACGCCGGCGAGCAGCCGATCAAGCAGCGGAAGAACGGGCTCTACCCCGCCCTCTCCGACGAGCTCGCGGAGAACATGACGCAGGGCTGGGCCGACACCGAGCTGCACGACCTGGAGCCGATCGAGCAGGCCGCCGAGACCGCGGGCCGCCGCGCCGCCCTCTCCGCCCGCTTCCCCGGCGAGCGCCTGGTCGTCCCGGCAGGCAACCTCAAGACCCGCTCCAACGACACCGAGTACGCCTTCCGCTCCTCGGTCGAGTACGCGTACCTCACCGGTGACCAGACCGAGGACGGCGTCCTCGTCCTGGAGCCGACCGAGGCCGGCCACGAGGCCACCATCTACCTGCTCCCCCGCTCCAACCGGGAGAACGGCGAGTTCTGGCTCGACGGGCAGGGCGAGCTGTGGGTGGGCCGCCGCCACTCGCTGACCGAGGCCGAGCAGCTGCTCGGGCTCCCCGCCAAGGACGTGCGCGAGCTGGCCGGCGCGCTGGCCGAGGCCACCGGCCCCGTCCGGGTGGTCCGCGGCTACGACGCCGGCATCGAGGCCGCCCTCGCCGACAAGGTCACCGCCGAGCGGGACGAGGAGCTGAAGGTCTTCCTCTCCGAGGCCCGGCTGGTCAAGGACGCCTTCGAGGTCCGCGAGCTCCAGAAGGCGGTGGACTCCACCGTCCGCGGCTTCGAGGACGTCGTCCGTGTCCTGGACAAGGCCGAGGCCACCTCCGAGCGGTACATCGAGGGCACCTTCTTCCTCCGCGCCCGCGTCGAGGGCAACGACATCGGCTACGGCTCCATCTGCGCCGCCGGCCCGCACGCCACCACCCTGCACTGGGTCCGCAACAACGGCCAGGTCCGCTCCGGCGACCTGCTCCTGCTCGACGCCGGCGTGGAGACGCACACCCTCTACACCGCCGACGTCACCCGCACCCTGCCCATCAACGGCACGTACTCCCCGCTCCAGCGGAAGATCTACGACGCCGTGTACGAGGCCCAGGAGGCGGGCATCGCCGCTGTGCGGCCGGGCGCCAAGTACCGGGACTTCCACGAGGCCGCGCAGCGCGTGCTGGCCACCCGGCTCGTCGAGTGGGGCATCCTCGAAGGCCCGGTCGACCGGGTACTGGAGCTGGGGCTCCAGCGCCGCTTCACGCTCCACGGCACCGGCCACATGCTCGGCATGGACGTCCACGACTGCGCGGTCGCGCGGACCGAGACCTACGTCCAGGGCACCCTGGAGCCCGGCATGTGCCTCACCGTCGAGCCCGGTCTGTACTTCCAGGCGGACGACCTGACGGTGCCGGAGGAGTACCGCGGCATCGGCGTCCGGATCGAGGACGACATCCTGGTCACCGAGGACGGCAACCGGAACCTCTCCGCCGCCCTGCCGCGCACCTCGGACGAGGTCGAGCGCTGGATGGCCGAGCTGAAGGGCTGACACCCACCGCCCCTGCCAAGGGGCCCCACCCCACGAGGGGCGTCGTTTCACGTGAAACGACGCCCCTCGTGGTGTTTCACGTGAAACATCCATCGGGGTCATGTTTCACGTGAAACATGGCGTGGCTCCGGTCGTGCGGGGCTTGTCCGTGTTTCACGTGAAACATCGCGCACCCTGCCCGGGGCAGTGGTCAGACGGCGACCAGCGGGGCGTCCTTGCGCCACTTCAGGATCTTGTCGAAGGAGACCACGGCTCCCGCCCGGCCCGGCTTGTTGCCGAAGTGGGCGTGGTCGGAGAGCTGCTCGATGAGGTCCAGTCCGCGGCCGCTCTCGTCCTGCGGAGCGGTCATCGGCACACTGCGGACGGGCCGGGCGGGGAAGCCGGGACCGGAGTCGGCCACCTCGATCCGACATCGCTCACCGTCGAGATAGGCGGTGACCCGGTAGGCGCTCTCGGGTGCGGGCGACCCCGCTCCTCCGTGTTCCACCGCGTTGGCACACGCTTCACTCAGGGCGACGGACAGGTCGTAGGAGATGTCGGGATCGACACCTGCGGTGTCCATCGACCCGATGAGCAGGCGACGGGCGAGCGGCACACTGGCGGCATCGCGCCGCAAATGGAGTGACCACATGATGCTCATGCTCCAGCCTCCTGACTGCGGCTCGACATACCGATACGTATTGCCCGGCCGTCCGCGAGGTAAGCCCCCCGGCTGCCGGCGCCTGCCCGGACCGCCCGCGCGGCGTCTCGCGCCGGGGGGTAAATACGCATACGCCCGCACCGCTGGGCCGAGAAGCTGAGGTACCCGGACTTTGCGGACCTGCCGTACCGCCGAGGGGGCGCCGGTGCGATGATGAGCCGGTCATGGCTGCCCCCCACGCGTACGCGCAGGCCGGAACAGGTCTCCGGCTCCTGAGGGCCGCGGTGTTCACCGCGGTCTGCGTCGTGGTGTCCGCGGCCGGGCACGTCTTCGCCTCCTGCCTGGCCCTGCCGGGCTGGACCCTGGCCGCCGCCTTCCTCGGGGTCTTCCTCGTGACGGTGGCGCTCGCCGGACGGGAACGTTCTCTGCTCGGGATCGTCCTCACGCTGGCCGCCGGGCAGATCGGCCTGCACGCCCTCTTCGGCCTCGCCCAGCAGGGCGCCGCCCAGGCCGCCGCCGAGGCGACCCTGGTGGCTCGCGCCGGGGAACTGACCTGCGGGCACAGCGGGGCCATCTCCCCGCACCAGGCGGAGCAGATCCTGACCACGGCGGGGCTCGACCCGCACAGCGGCTCCCTGCACCAGCACACGGGGCTCGCCGGGCTGCTGCCCTCGCTGCCGATGCTCCTCGGCCACCTGCTGGCCGCGCTCGTCGCGGGCTGGCTGCTGCGCCGGGGTGACCTCGCCCTCTTCCGGCTGGTGCGGCTCTCCGCACTCGGCCGCGACGAACTCCGCGTCCACGGGGCGCCGGTGCGCGCGCTGCGGACCGCGCTGCGGCTGGTCCGCGCCCTCCGCGCTGGTCTCGGCGCCGACGGTTCGCCGTGGGCCCGTCATCTCTCGCCCCCCGAGCCGCCCCGGCTCCGGACGGCCGAACTCCAGCACTCGGTGAGCAGGCGGGGTCCCCCCGCCGCCGAGGTGTACGTACTCGCAGTCTGACGCGGCACTCCGCAACGCCCGCGCGCACGCCTCACGGTGTGCCCGGACGGGACGGGAGGGGTGCCGCGAGGTCCGCGCGCGCCCGCGCGCCGGACACGTACCGCCTCATCCGTTCACCACTGCCGAAAGTGGAGTTCCTTCATGTCTGTCGACAATGTGACCGCCGTGGTCCCTGCCTCCTCGCGCCGCCCCTGGGCCGTGCGCGGCTCCGTCCTCGCGGTGGCCGCGGCCGCCGGGGTCCTCCTGCTCGCCGGCCCCGCCTCCGCCCACGTGAGTGTGCAGCCGCAGGGCGAGGCCGCCCAGGGTGGCTACGCGACCGTCAACTTCAAGGTCCCCAACGAACGGGACGACGCCTCCACCGTGAAGCTGGAGATCAACTTCCCGGCCGACCACCCGCTGACCTCCGTCATGCCGCAGCCGGTCCCCGGCTGGGACGTGGAGATCACCAAGGAGAAGCTGGACAAGCCGCTGGAGAGCCACGGCAACAAGATCACCGAGGCCGTCTCCAAGGTCACCTGGACCGCGGAGGACAAGGGTGTCCAGGCGGGTCAGTTCCAGCAGTTCCCGGTCTCCCTCGGGGCGCTGCCCGAGGACGCCGACCAGCTCGTCTTCAAGGCCATCCAGACGTACGACAGCAAGGAGGTCGTGCGCTGGATCGAGGAGCCGGCCGAGGGCGAGGAGCCCGAGTCCCCGGCCCCGGTGCTGGCCCTGACGGCTGCCTCCGGTGACGGCCACGGCGCCGCCTCGGACGACAAGTCCGCCAAGCCCGCTGCCTCCGGCCACGGCGAGGACGCCGAGAAGGCGTCGTCCGAGCAGGCCGCCGAGGACGCCAGCGACTCCACCGCCCGCATCCTCGCGGTCGTCGGCATCCTCGTCGGCCTCGCGGGCGTCGCCTTCGGCGTCCTCTCCGGCCGTCGGCGTACCACCAGCTGAACCCTGCGGTGTGCACCGGGATCATGACCGTGGAACGGTCACCCGGTGCACACCGCACCCGATCCCTGGGACATCACCATGCGCAAGAAGACCCTGCTCGCCGCCGCCCTGCTCTCGGCCTCCGCGCTCACCCTGACCGCCTGCGGCGGCTCGGCGGGAGGCGACAAGCCGGTCGCGTCGGTCTCCTCCGACGTCGCCACCGAGAAGGCGGCCACCGTTCTCGACCAGCCGTTCAAGAAGCCGGACCTCGTCCTCACCGACACCCAGGGGAAGAAGTTCGACCTGCGCGAGCGGACCGCGGGCAAGCCCACCCTCCTCTACTTCGGCTACACCAACTGCCCGGACGTCTGCCCGCTGACGATGAGCAACATCGCCATCGCCAAGAAGGCGCTCCCCAAGGCCGACCAGGAGAAGCTCCAGGTCGTCTTCGTCTCCACCGACCCGGAGCACGACACCCCCGAGGTGCTCGGCTCCTGGCTGAAGGGGCAGGACCCGGCCTTCATCGGCCTCACCGGCGACTTCGCCACCATCCAGGGCGGCGCCCGCACGATCGGCATCTCCATCGACGAGCCGACGAAGGACAAGAACGGCAAGCGGGTCTCGATGCACGGCAAGCAGGTCATCGCCTTCTCCCCGAAGGACGACGCCGGGTACGTGATGTACGGCGACGACGCCACCGCCGACGACTACCAGAAGGACCTGCCGAAGCTCCTGACCGGGGCCAAGCCGTGAGGCGCCGGCTGATCGGCGCCGCGCTCGCCCTGGTCGCGGCGGCCTCGCTGGCGGGCTGCTCGGACGGTGGGGCCGAGGCGTCGGGCGCCCCCGAACTGTCGGTGGACGGCGCCTTCATGCCGCAGCCGGTCAACGCCGACTTGGCGGCCGGCTTCTTCAAGGTCACCAACAAGGGTTCCGCCGCCGACCAGCTCACCTCGGTGACCAGCCCGTCCGCCGAGCGGGTCACGCTGCACACCACCAAGGACGGGACCATGCGCGAGCAGGACGCGTTCGAGGTCCCCGCCGACGGCACCCTCGACTTCAGCCGCGGCGGCAACCACCTGATGTTCGAGGAGCTCACCGGGCGGCCCGCGGTCGGCGACACCGTCGAGGTCACCCTGCACTTCAGCGGGTCGGGGGAGATCGAGGTCTCCCTCCCGGTGAAGGAGGCCACCTACAACCCGGCCAAGGCGTCGGGGACCGGGCACGGCACGGCGCAGCCGGCACAGGGCCGGACTGCTCAGGAGCACCACGGCACAGTGAGGAGCTGACCGCTGATGACCTGCACGGAAACCGGCCTCCGCAGAGGTGGCGCGGCGCCACGGAGCGCAGTGGCCGCACGGCTGCTGCCCGTCCTGCTCGCCGTGCTCCTGGCCGGGCTCGCGGTACTGGCCGGGGCCGGGAGCGCCGGCGCGCACGCGGCGCTGACCGGGAGCGATCCGCAGCAGGACTCGGTGGTCGAACAGGCGCCGAAGGAGGTCTCGCTCACCTTCTCCGAGCAGATCGCCGTCGACGAGGACGCCATCCGCGTCCTGGACCCGGCGGGCAACCGCGTCGACACCGAGGAGACTCCCCGGTCGCTCGGCTCGGGCGGCGCGCAGTACGCGGTGAAGCTGCGCGCCGGGCTGCCGGACGGCACCTTCACCGTGGCGTACCAGGTCGTCTCGGCCGACAGCCATCCGGTGGCCGGCGCGTTCACCTTCTCCATCGGCGCCCCGTCCGAGACCAGCGCGGCCGTCCCCGACCAGGCGTCGGGCGGCGGGGCCGTCGGCGCGCTCTACGGCATCGCCCGTTACCTCTCGTACGCCGGGTTCACACTGCTGGTGGGCGGGGCCGCCTTCGTGCTGGCCTGCTGGCCGCGCGGGGCCGCGGTGCGGCCGATGCAGCGGCTGGTGGCGTTCAGCTGGGTCGGGCTGACGGCGGCGACCCTCGCGATGCTGCTGCTGCGCGGGCCCTACGCGGGCTCCGGCAAGCTCGGGGACGTCTTCGACCTGGAGGTGCTGGGGGGCGTCCTGGAGACCAAGACCGGGGCGGCGCTGGTCTCCCGGCTGCTGCTGCTGGCCGCGGCCGCCCTCTTCGTCGCCGTCCTCTTCGGTGCGTACGCGCGGCGCGAGGACCCGAAGGAGCGGCGCGACCTGACCTTCGGTCTGGCGATCGGCGGGACGGTCGTCGCGGCGGGGCTCGCGGCGACCTGGGCCTTGTCCGAGCACGCCTCGACCGGGCTCCAGGCGGGCGTCGCGATGCCGGTGGACGTGCTGCACCTGCTCGCCGTGGCGGCGTGGCTCGGCGGGCTGACGGCGCTGCTGGTCGCGCTGTACCGGGGCCCGGCCGTGGAGCGGGCCGCCGTGCAGCGGTTCTCCCGGGTGGCCTTCGGCTCCGTGGTGGTGCTGGCGCTGACCGGCCTCTACCAGTCGTGGCGTCAGGTCGGCTCCTGGTCGGCGCTGACCGGGACCTCGTACGGGCAGTTGCTGCTGGTCAAGATCGGGCTGGTCGCCCTGCTGGTCGCGGTGGCGGGGCTGTCGCGCCGGTGGACGGGGCGGCTCGGGGAGGCGCCTGGGGATGCAGGGTCGCCGGGGCCCGAGGGCGAGGGCGCGTCCGCGCCGGATTCGGCGGAGCCGGTCACCGACTCTGCGCCGGACGCCGGTGACGGCGAGCGTACGGAGGCCGTCGTGGCAGCGGCCGAAACGTCGGAGGGCGCCGAAGGGGGGCGGCCCGCTGCCGTCCAGGGCGCGGAGGCCGAGACGGGTACGCCCGTGGCGGAGTCCGCCGCGACGGCGCGGGTACCGGTCCAGGCCGACCCGGCGCGGGAGGCCCAGTTGCGGCGGCAGCGGGAGGCGGCGTCGGCCGCCACCCGGAAGAAGCGGCGGGACGGGGATTCCGAGCGGTCGGGGCTGCGGCGCTCCGTGCTGCTGGAGGCCGGGATCGCGGTGGTCGTGCTGGCGGTCACCACGGTGCTGACGACGACGGAGCCGGGGCGTACCGAGGAGGAGGCGGCGGCCGGCGCCTCGGCCTCCGCCGCCCAGCAGCAGGGGCCGGTCTCGCTCACCGTGCCGTTCGACACGGGCGGCAAGGACGGCAAGGGCACCGTGCTCCTCGACGTCGACCCGGGCCGGAGCGGCGACAACGCGCTGCACGTCTACGTCCAGGACCCGGCAAAGGAGCCGCTGGACGTCCCGGAGGTGAAGGTGGCCCTGACCCTGAAGGCACAGGAACTCGGCCCGCTCACCGCTCCGCTGGAGCGCATCTCCGAAGGACACTGGAGTGCCACCGGGGTGCAGATCCCGCTGGCGGGGAGCTGGACGGTCGCGGTCACCGTCCGGACCTCCGACATCGATCAGGTGACCGTGAGCAAGAACGCAAGGATCGGCTGAACCACCATGGCGGACACTCCCCTCCAGCGTCCGGTGACCCGGCGGCGCCTGCTCGGCACCGCCGGGGCGACCGGCCTCGCCCTCGGCGTGGCGGGAGCCGCCGCCGGTTACACGGCGGCGGCCCCCTCCGAGACCGTCACGCCGCTGACCGAGGTGGGCTCCCGGCGCGAGATGTTTCACGTGAAACATCAGCCCGGCATCACCACGCCGCTGCACGCCCGGGGCCATCTGATCGCCTTCGACCTGGCTCCCGGGGCGGGACGCAAGGAGGCGGCCGCGCTCCTGCGGCGCTGGTCGCAGACGGCGGCCCGGCTGATGGCGGGGGAGCCCGCCCCGGCCGGCGGCCACGACACCGGGATCGCGCTGGACGCGGGGCCTTCCGCGCTGACCGTGACCTTCGGGTTCGGCCACAGCTTCTTCGCCCGTACCGGGCTGGAGAAGCAGCGGCCGGTCGCGCTCGACCCGCTGCCGGAGTTCTCCTCGGACCGGCTCGACGCCCGCCGCAGCAACGGCGACCTGTGGGTGCAGATCGGCGCGGACGACGCGCTGGTCGCCTTCCACGCGCTGCGGGCCGTGCAGAAGGACGCCGGGCAGGCCGCCAGGGTCCGCTGGCAGATGGACGGCTTCAACCGCTCCCCCGGCGCCACCGAGAAGCCGATGACCACCCGCAACCTGATGGGCCAGATCGACGGCACCAACAACCCGGCCCCGTCCGACGAGGACTTCGCCGCCCGCGTCCGGGTCCCCGCCGACGGTGATCCGGCCTGGATGGCGGGCGGCTCGTACGTCGTCTTCCGGCGCATCCGGATGCTCCTCGACGACTGGGAGAAGCTCTCGGTCGCCGGTCAGGAGGCGGTGATGGGGCGGCGGAAGTCCGACGGCGCCCCGCTCACCGGCGGCACCGAGACCACCGAGCCGGACCTGGAGCGGGTCGGCAAGGACGGGGATCTGGTCATCCCTCTCAACGCGCACGCCCGGATCACCCGCCCCGACCAGAACGGCGGCGCGGCGATGCTCCGGCGCCCTTTCTCGTACCACGACGGCATCGACGACGAGGGCGTGCCCGACGCCGGGCTGCTCTTCCTCTGCTGGCAGGCCGACCCGCTGCGCGGCTTCGTCCCCGTCCAGCGCAAGCTCGACCGGGGCGACGCGCTCTCGGCCTTCATCCGGCACGAGGCGAGCGGCCTGTACGCCGTCCCGGGCGGGGCGCCGAAGGGCGGGTACGTGGGGCAGGAACTGCTGGAGGGGTAGCCGCGCTGTCCGGTGGGTGGTCGCCGCCACGAAGGGGCCGCCCACGGAGACTAGGGTTTCGGACATGTCAGCCACCCGCTACGCGTATCTGGGCCCCGAAGGCACCTTCACCGAGGCCGCGCTCCGTCAGCTCCCCGAGGCCGCCACCCGGGAACTCGCCCCGATGGTCTCCGTGCCCGCCGCGCTGGACGCGGTCCGCGCGGGGAAGGCGGCGGCCGCCCTGGTGCCGATCGAGAACTCGGTGGAGGGCGGCATCACCACCACCCTCGACGAGCTGGCCGTGGGACAGCCGCTGATGATCTACCGCGAGGTGCTGCTGTCGATCTCCTTCGCCCTGCTGGTACGGCCCGGCACCGAACTGGCCGACATCAAGACGGTGACCGCGCACCCGGCGGCCCAGGCCCAGGTCCGCAACTGGCTCTCCGCCCACCTCCCCGAGGCCCAGTGGGAGTCGGCCGCCTCCAACGCCGACGGCGCCCGCCTGGTGCAGGAGGGCCGGTACGACGCGGCCTTCGCCGGGGAGTTCGCCGCGGCCACCTACGGCCTCGAACCGCTGGTCACCGAGATCCACGACGCGGAGAACGCGCAGACCCGCTTCATCCTGGTGGGCCGCCCGGCCCGGCCGTCCGCGCCGACCGGCGCCGACAAGACCTCGGTGGTCGTCTGGCTCGGCCCCGACCGCCCCGGTGCGCTGCTGGAACTGCTCCAGGAGTTCGCGGTGCGCGGGGTCAACCTGATGCTGATCCAGTCCCGGCCGACCGGCGCGGGCATCGGCAACTACTGGTTCGCCGTAGACGCCGAGGGACACATCGCCGACCGCCGGGTGGCCGAGGCCCTGATGGGGCTCAAGCGGCTCAGCCCCGACGTGCGGTTCCTGGGGTCCTACCCGCGCGCCGACGTCCGCCCGGAGGAGCTGGCACCGCTGCGCCCCGGCACCTCGGACGAGGAGTACGTGACAGCCGCGGACTGGCTGAACCGGTGCCAGGACGGGCGGTTCTGAGGGGTCCGGCGCCGCGGCTGCGGCCGCGTGGAGCGGTCCCCACCTGCCGGTTCTCCTCGTCCACAGAGTTATCCACAGGCGCGGCTCTCGACCTGGGGACAAGTCGACACGCGAGTCCGACATCATCGACAAACCGGTGAACCGACTCCAACGGTTTCGCCTTGCACCAAAAGAGGCCCCGTCACCTTAATTCTCGTGATCAACCCTTTGGGGCGAACCATTTCCACTCGAAAGCGCGGGTGTGCGAGGTTTGATCCGGGAATCCGGCGACCGGCACACCCCTTCCAGAAGTCATCGTTCCGGCATCCACAGATCACTCCCACAGCCTGTGGATAACTTTCGGCGAGGCATCATTCCTGTGGACAACAACAGGAGCGGACACCCCAAGTGGGCGCTTTCGCGGGGCAGTCGGGCCGCCCCCCACCGGGCCCGACCGGCCCGGGGGCGGGAACGCCCGGCCGACGCGCTTTCCGCCCAGCCCCTCGCCCGGCCTTCCGCGCGGGCATCTCCGCGAGCGGAATCTCTCGCACCGGTCTCGGCTCCCTCCGGAGTTCCGCGGTGTCGAAAGACGCGGAATCCGAACCGGAAATCCGCGCCGCAGGCTCCCTCGGCTTCGTGTCGCCGTACGCGTCACGGGGGCCGGACGTCCCCCGGACACCCGGCGTGCCCGTCGCCGCCCCGGGCGAAGAGGGACGTTTCGCACAGCCCGCGTTGTCGGGTCGTAGGGCGCTGGACGGCCCCGGTAGCCTGGAGGGCGTGATTGACCTTCGCCTGCTTCGTGAGGACCCCGACCGTGTGCGCGCCTCCCAGCGCGCCCGTGGAGAGGACGTCGCGCTCGTCGACGCCCTGCTCTCCGCCGACGAACGGCGCAGGTCGTCCGGCGTCCGCTTCGACGAGCTGCGCTCCGAGCAGAAGTCGCTCGGCAAGCTCATCCCCAAGGCCACCGGTGACGAGAAGGCCGAGCTGCTGAAGAAGGCCGGCGAACTCTCCGCCGCCGTCAAGGCCGCCGACGCCGAGAAGGACGAGGCCGACCAGGAGGCCAAGCAGCTCCTGCTCCGCCTGGGCAACCTCGTCCACCCCGACGTGCCGGTCGGTGGCGAGGAGGACTTCGCCGTCCTCGCCAAGCACGGCACCATCCGCGACTTCGCGGCCGAGGGTTTCGAGCCCCGCGACCACCTGGAGCTCGGCGAGGCCCTCGGCGCCATCGACGTCGAGCGCGCCGCCAAGGTCTCCGGCTCGCGCTTCTACTACCTGACCGGCGTCGGCGCCCTGCTGGAGCTGGCCCTGGTCAACGCCGCCATCGCCCAGGCCACCGCCGCCGGCTTCACCCCGATGCTGACGCCCGCGCTGGTCCGCCCGCGCGCGATGGAGGGCACCGGCTTCCTCGGCCAGGCCGCCGAGGACGTCTACCACCTGGAGAAGGACGACTTCTACCTGGTCGGCACCTCCGAGGTCCCCCTCGCCGCGTACCACATGGACGAGATCATCGAGGCCGACAAGCTGCCCCTGCGGTACGCCGGCTTCTCCCCGTGCTTCCGCCGCGAGGCCGGCACGTACGGCAAGGACACCCGGGGCATCTTCCGCGTCCACCAGTTCGACAAGGTCGAGATGTTCTCGTACGTCGAGCCGGAGGACGCCGAGGCCGAGCACCAGCGGCTGCTCGACTGGGAGATCCAGTGGCTCCAGAGCCTGGAGCTGCCCTTCCAGGTGATCGACGTGGCCAGCGCCGACCTCGGCTCCTCGGCCTCGCGGAAGTTCGACTGCGAGGCCTGGATTCCCACCCAGGGCAAGTACCGCGAGCTGACCTCCACCTCCAACTGCACGGAGTTCCAGGCCCGCCGCCTGTCCGTGCGGATGCGCGAGGGCAAGAAGGTCCAGCCGCTGGCGACCCTCAACGGCACGCTGTGCGCCGTCCCGCGCACCATCGTCGCCATCCTGGAGAATCACCAGCAGGCCGACGGCTCCGTGCGGGTGCCGGAGGTTCTCCGCCCCTACCTCGGCGGACGCGAAACCCTCGACCCGCAGTAGTCACCCAGTCTGGAGCCGTTCACCACGTGAGCCCCGTCCGTCCCGCCCCCGTGTTCCCGTACAAGCTCGTCGCCACCGATCTGGACGGAACGCTGCTGCGGCCCGACGACACGGTCTCCGAACGCACCCGTGAGGCACTCGCCGCGGCCACCGCGGCGGGTGCCGCGCACATCGTGGTGACCGGCCGCTCCGTCGCCTGGACCCGGCACGTCCTCGACGACCTCGGCTACGAGGGCATCGCCGTCTGCGGCCAGGGCGCGCAGGTCTACCACGCGGGGGAGCAGCGGCTCCTCACCTCGCTGACGATGGACCGCCGGCTCGCCGTGCTGGCCATCGAGAAGATCGAGGCGGAGACCGGACCGCTGCACCTGGCCGCCGCCCGGGACGGCCTGCACGGCGAGGTCCTCATCGGCCCCGGCTACCAGGTCCAGGACGGCCCCCTCGCCTCGGTCCCCTCCACCGACCGGGACAGCCTGTGGGCCGAGCCGATCAGCAAGGTCTACCTCCAGCACCCCGCCCTGGACGACGACGAGCTGGCCGCCGCCGCGCTGCGCATCGCCGGTGACCTGGTCGGTGTCGTGATGGCCGGGCCGGGCGTGGTGGAGCTGCTGCCGCTGGGCCTCTCCAAGGCCACCGGGCTCTCGCTGGCCGCCCGGCGCCTGGGCACCAAGGGCGCCGAGACCATCGCCTTCGGCGACATGCCGAACGACATCCCGATGTTCGGCTGGGCGGGCCACGGCGTCGCCATGGCCAACGCCCACCGCGAGCTGAAGGCCGTCGCCGACGAGCTGACCACCTCCAACGCGGAGGACGGCATCGCCGTCGTCCTGGAGCGCCTGCTCACCGGCTGACCCCCCGCCCGGTCACTCCTCCCCGGCCACCGTCAGACTCCGCAGCTTCTGGCCCGCGTACCAGGTGGCCAGTACGGTCGCCGCGACCAGCAGGATGACGGCGGTGGGCAGCGCCACGTCGGAGGCGACGGCCTCGCCGCCGGTCACCTTCTCGGCGACCGCCAGGGCCCACTGCTGCACGCTGAGGGTGCGGGCTCCGCTGATGAGAGAGGCGAAGAGGCCCTCCCAGATCAGGGCGTAGACCAGGCCGAAGACCACGGCGTGCCGGGTGATGGTGCCCAGCAGGAGGAAGAGCGCCGCGTAGGCGATGGAGGCGACCAGCGCCGCGACCGTGTAGGCGACGGCGAGTTGGCCCCCGTTGCCGTTGAGGATGAAGCCGGCGAGCAGCGTGGGTATGGCGGAGAAGGCCATCGTCACGCCGATGGCGACGAACAGCTTGGTCAGGATGATCGTGGGCCGCTTGATCGGCTTGGCCAGCAGGTAGACCACCGAGCCGTCGTCGATCTCCGGCGCGATGGCGCCGGTGCCCGCGACGACGCCGATGATCGGCACCATGACGGCGAGCGAGAACCCGCCGAGGACGGCTTCTGCCGTGCTGTCGTCGGCTCCGGTGAGCAGCCGCACCGCCGCCGCGATGACGAGGAGCAGCGCGGGGAGGACGAAGAGGATGAGGGCCCGGCGGCGGCCGAGCAGCGCCCGGTAGGTGAGCCGGGCGACCGTGGGGTCGTACATCGCTGAAGGCTCCTTACGCCGCGACGAGATAGGAGAAGACCGATTCGAGGGACTCGTCGGACGGCGAGACGGCCAGCAGCCTGATGCCGTGGTCCCGGGCCACCCGTGGCAGCAGTGCGGTGAACCGCCCGAAGTCGACCGCCTGGACGCGCAGCATCCCTTCCTGAGCGTCCACCTCGATGCCGGCGGTGGAGGGGTCCGCTATCAGCGCGGCGGCCAGGGCCCGGTCGTCGCTGGAGCGCACCACGTACTGGTGCGGCCGGTCGGTCATCAGCCGCCGGATGCGGCGGAAGTCCCCGGACGCGGCGTGCCGGCCGGCGACGATCACCTCGATGTGCGAGGCGAGTTGCTCGACCTCCTCCAGGATGTGCGAGGAGAAGAGCACCGTGCGGCCCTCCTCGCCCATCCGCCGCAGCAGTTCCATGAGCTGCATGCGCTGGCGGGGGTCCATGCCGTTGAACGGCTCGTCGAGGAGGAGCACGGAGGGGTCGTGCACCAGCGCCGAGGCCATCTTGACCCGCTGGCGCATGCCCTTGCTGTAAGTGGCGATCTTGCGGTCCTGGGCGTACTCCATGTCGACCGTGGCCAGCGCGCGGGCGGCCACGGCGGCGTCGAGGCCGTGGAGTTCGGCGTTGGCGACGACGAACTCCCGGCCGGTGAGGAAGTCGTACATGGCCTCGCGCTCGGGGACGATCCCGATCTGCCGGTAGACGGACTCGTTCCGCCAGACCGGGTCGCCGTCGAGGGTGACGGTGCCGGTGGAGGGGGCGAGGAAGCCGCCCATCATGTTGATCAGCGTGGACTTGCCCGCGCCGTTGGGCCCGAGGAGGCCGGTGACGCCGGGGCCGATCGTCATGGTGATGTCGTTGACCGCGACGACGTTCCCGAACCAGCGGGAGGCATGGTCGATGGTGAGGGTGGTCACAGTCCGGCCTTCCGGTAGCGGCGCATCAGCAGGCCGTAGCAGCCGGCGATGAGGGCGAGGACGACGAGGAGATGGACGGCCCCGCCCGCCGTGGACGGCCCGGCCCCGCCCGGGTAGGCCGAGGTGGCGCCGAGGAAGGCGGTCTGCACGCCGTCGATCAGGGTGATGGGGGAGAACAGGCCGATCCAGCCGACCGCGTCGGTGTTGCCCTGCTGGAAGGCGATGGCCTGGACGGTGGAGACCGCGCCGTAGGTGATGGTGAAGACCGCGATGACCGCGGCGATCCCGAAGCCGCGGCGCGGCGTGACGGCCGAGACCACCAGCCCGATTCCGGCGAAGAGGAGCGAGAGCAGTGCCACGGAGACCATGCCCTGTCCGAATCCCGCCGTCTGGTCGGCGAAGTCGAGTTCGGCGAGAAGCGCGCCCGCGTAGAGCACCAGGAGCGGGACGGCGGTGAGGAGGAAGAGGGCCGAGGCCATCGCCGCGTACTTGGCGAGGACGTAGTCGACGCGCTCGACGGGGCGGGAGAAGTAGAGCGGCACCGTCTTGAACCGCAGGTCGCGGGAGACCGACTGCGGTGCCTGCGAGGCCACGTAGAGACCGATGACGGCCTGCATGACGACGGCGTAGCGGGTGTAGTCGACCGGGAGGGTCTTGAGGCCGGCGGTGACCGTGACCGCGACCATGATGGCCGCCGGGAGGCACATCACGGCGAAGAGGAGCATCGGCAGCACTTTGGACTTGGCCGAGCGTCCGAGGCCGTAGGCGCCGCGCAGGCTCTGGGAGTAGAGGGCGCGCCGGGCGTGGGCGCGGCCGAGGCGCGGGCCGTCGTACTTCCGGTACCCGATGTTGTGGATCTGTGTGCTGTCCACGGTCATGACCGACCGCCTCCCGCCGTGGGTCGGAGGGACTCCGCCGCGGCGGCGGGCGGAGGCTCTGATGGGTCGTGGTGCGGGCGCCGGCCGGTGCCGTCCGCCTGGAAGACGTCGGCGATGTGCCGGCGGCCCTGCTCCATGCGGACCAGGCCGAGGCCGAGGTCGACGACGAGGTCGCGGACCAGGTCGCGGGTCTGGTCGTCGGCCTCCTCCAGGAGCAGGCTGTGGCCCGCGCCGGGGAGGACGCCGCCCGAGCCGGCCGTGACGCCCCGGTCGCGGAGGGCGGCCAGCAGCGCGGCCGTGCCGTCCGGGTGCGCCTCGGTGTCGGTGACCTCGACCGCCAGCGTCGTGGTGGCGCCGGTGAAGTCGCGGGTGGAGCTGGAGCGGAGCAGGCTGCCGCCGTCGATGACCACGACGTGGTCGCAGGTGCGCTCCAGCTCTCCGAGGAGGTGGGAGGTGACCAGGACCGAGATGCCGAAGTCGGCGTGGATGCGGCGGATCAGGCCCAGCATGTCGTCCCGGCCGACCGGGTCGAGGCCGTTGGTCGGCTCGTCGAGGAAGACCAGGTCCGGGTCGTGGACCAGGGCCTGGGCGAGCTTGACGCGCTGCTTCATGCCGGTGGAGTAGCCGCCCATGGGGCGGTAGCGCTCTTCGTAGAGGCCCACGTGGCGCAGGGTGTCGGCGGTGCGCTCCCGGGCCGCGGTGGGAGGCAGGCCGGACATCCGCGCCATGTGCACGACGAACTCGGTGGCCGAGACGTCGGGTGGCAGGCAGTCGTGCTCCGGCATGTATCCGACGCGCTCGCGGATGGCGCCCCCGTGGGTGGAGACGTCGAGGCCCAGCACCTCCGCCCGTCCCTCGGTGGCCGGGGCCAGGCCCAGCAGAATCTTGATGAGCGTGGACTTCCCGGCACCGTTGGACCCCACGAGGCCGGTCACTCCGGGCCCGACGTCCATGGTCAGCCGGTCAAGCGCGGTCACCTTGGGGTACCGCTTGCTCAGGCTTTCGGTCGCGATCACAGTCACCCCTCGAACGTAGTGGTGCGCGCCACACAGGTCGTCAGACCACGGGGTTGTCCTCGTCTCAGACTCCGGTATTACGAGCCCGTAAGGGGGCCGTACCGGGGTACGGGAGCGCGTCGGGGTCGCGGAACGGAGCGTGGAGCACACGTGGGTGAACGCGGCCCGCTATTGGAAGAGTTGTCCACAAGGCTGGTGCACGCCTATTGACGGGGCCGCGCCTGGTTGCAAGATTCGTCGGTGCCACGGTGCGTAATCCACCCGTCGCGACGGACGAGAGAGACGGAGTACAGGTCATGGGGGGTCTGACCGGCGCGCGTGAGCGCTCGGTACACACAGGCGGCGTGGAGCTGCGCGTCGCGGAACTGGGCGACGCGAGCAGGCCCACCGTCGTCCTGGTCCACGGCTACCCGGACTCCAAGGAGGTCTGGTCCGGCGTCGCCACCCGCCTCGCCGACCGCTACCACGTCGTCCTCTACGACGTCCGAGGCCACGGCCGGTCGACCGCGCCCCGCCCGCTGCGCGGCGGGTTCACCCTGGAGAAGCTCACCGACGACTTCCTCGCCGTCGTGGACGCGGTCAGCCCCGACGCCCCGGTCCACCTCGTCGGCCACGACTGGGGCTCCGTGCAGTCCTGGGAGTTCGCCACCGTCGAACGCACCCGCGGCCGCGTCGCCTCCTTCACCTCCCTCTCCGGCCCGTCCCTGGACCACTTCGGCCACTGGATCAAGAAGCGCGCCGCCCGTCCCACCCCGCGCCGCCTGGCACAACTCGTCAACCAGGGCGCCAAGTCCTGGTACGTCTACATGCTGCACACCCCGGTCCTGCCCGAGCTGGCCTGGCGCGGCCCGCTCGGCAAGCGCTGGCCGCGCATCCTGGAGCGGCTGGAGAAGGTACCGGCGGGCGACTACCCGACCTCTTCCCTGGGGAACGACGCAGCCCACGGCGCCTGGCTGTACCGGGACAACGTCCGCGCCCGCCTGCGCCACCCGCGTCCCGACCCGTACGCCCACGCGCCGGTGCAGCTGATCACGCCGACCGGCGACATCTTCCTGTCGCAGCGGCTCTACGACGAGCTGGAGTCCTGGGTTCCGCAGCTGGTCCGCCGCACGATCCCCGCCAAGCACTGGGTACCGCGCACCCGTCCCGACCAGCTCGCCGCGTGGATCGGCAAGTTCGTCGACAGCCAGGAGGCCCTGCGCCAGAGCGGGCGCGCCACCTCGCTCACCCTGGTCGAGGGCGGACGGCCCCGGGGAAGCGCCCGCCGGCGGGCGGCGCTGGCCCGGTACGCCGAGCGGTTCGCCGGACAGCTCGTGCTGGTCACGGGCGCGGCCGGCGGGATCGGGCGGGCCACCGTGCTCGCCTTCGCCACCGCCGGCGCCCGGGTGATCGCCGCGGACCGGGACGGCGCGGGAGCGGCCGGCACGGCGCGCGCGGCCCTCGCGGCGGGGGCGCCCCGCGCCTGGGCCGAGACCGTGGACGTCGGTGACGAGCAGGCCATGGACAAGTTCGCCGCCAAGGTGGCCGCCGAGTACGGCACGGTGGACGTCCTCGTCAACAACGCCGGAATCGGACTCTCCGGCTCCCTCCTCGACACCACGCCCGAGGAGTGGCGCCGCGTCCTGGACGTCAACCTCTGGGGTGTCATCCACGGCTGCCGCCTCTTCGGCCGCCAGATGGCCGACCGGAACCAGGGCGGCCACATCGTCAACCTCGCCTCCGCCGCCGCCTACCTGCCCTCGAAGACGCTCCCCGCGTACAGCACCTCCAAGGCCGCCGTGCTCATGCTGAGCGAGAGCCTCCGCGCCGAACTGGCCCCGCGCTCCATCGGCGTCACCGCGATATGCCCCGGCATCGTCAACACGGGCATCACCCGCACCTCCCGCTTCGCCGGAGCGGGCAAGGAGGAGGAGGCCAAGCACCAGCAGCGCGCTGCCAAGCTCTACGGCGTGCGCAACTACCCGCCGGAGAAGGTCGCCGACGCGATCCTGCGCGCGGTGCTCGACAACAGCGCGGTCGTCCCGGTCACCCCGGAGGCGCGCGGCGGCCGTCTCCTCGCTCGCCTCTCCCCGAAGGGCGCCCGGGCCTTCGCACGGCTCAACCCGCCGGTGTGAGGGTCAGGACAGGAGATGACGAGCGTGCCAACAGCGCCTGAACCACAAGCGCCTGACGTGCTGTCACGCTGCCTCCGAGAGCGAAGTTGCCCCCAGAGGCGCCCAGTTATCCACAGGATCGGCCGTCTCAGCTGTGGATAACAGGCCCTCACTGTGGATCAAACCTCAATACACCGTGGAATGACGCACAGTTGCGGAGGCCCACGCCTGAACGCCCCCTTCGCGCAGGCTCCTTGCACTCCGAGGTCTTCCTGCGCCCGGCCGACCGTCCGCACCGGTCGCCCGGGCCCGGGATGCCGAACGGTGGCCGTGGCGCCATGATCGACGGGTGAGCTGTCCGCACCTGCCGACCACGCAGGCGGCCGTCCTGGCGGTCCGCGAGGTCGCCGGGGGCTTCCACCGCACCGGGGAGGTGACCGAGGAGATCGGCGCCGACCGGGTCTCACGGGCGCCCGGGGTCGCCCCGTCCCCCTGGACCGCCGACGCGGAGGAGTTGCTTCCGCACGAGGCGTACATCGAGCTGAGCGGGACGCCCTCCGTGCAGGTGCGGCTGTACGCGGACGGCGACGCCTCGGTCTGCGTGGAGGGCGTCGACTGCCCCGACCTCGACCGGGACGTCGTCCCCGCCTTCCTCGCCTCGGTCTACGGCGGCCTGGCCCACCTGCGGCGCCGGGCCTTCCCGCCCAGCTGCCACCTGGTCGTCCCGCTCCCCTGCGGTACGGAGCACCGCGCGTACGTCTCGCCGCTCGAACTGACCGGCTGGCTGCTGAGCCGGAGGCGATGAGGCGCCTGGTCTCAGGAGAGCTGCCCGACCGCCTCGGTGGCGATCTTCTCGAAGACGGCCTGGTCGGCGGCGAAGTCCGAGTCGGCGATCGGCCAGTGCACCGCGATCTCGGTGAACCCCAGCTCCTGATGGCGCCCGGCGAACTCCACGAAGGCGTCGACGGAGTCCAGCGGGCGGTTCCGGTCGGGGGTGAAGCCGTGGAGCAGGACCTTGTCGAGGGCGGCGACGTCACGGCCGGCCTCCTCGCAGGCCGCCCCGAGCCGCTCGATCTGGCCGCGCAGCGCCGCCCCCGACTGCTCCGGGGTCCCCGTCTCGTTCACCTTCGGGTCGCCGGTCGTCACCCAGGCCTGGCCGTGCCGTGCCGCGAGCCTGAGCCCGCGCGGCCCGGTCGCGGCGACCGCGAAGGGGAGCCGGGGCCGCTGGACGCAGCCGGGGATGTTGCGGGCCTCCTCGGCGGAGTAGAAGGTGCCGCGCTGCGAGACGGCGTCCTCGGTCAGCAGCCGGTCGAGCAGCGGCACGAACTCGGCGAAACGGTCCGCCCGCTCCCTCGGCGTCCACGCCTCCTGGCCGAGCGCGGTGGCGTCGAAGCCGCTGCCGCCGGCACCGATGCCGAGGGTGACCCGCCCGCCGGAGACGTCGTCCAGGGAGATCAGCTCCTTGGCGAGGGTCACCGGGTGCCGGAAGTTCGGCGAGGTGACCAGCGTCCCCAGCCGCAGCCGTTCGGTGGCGGTCGCCGCGGCCGTCAGCGTCGGGAGCGCGCCGAACCAGGGCCTGTCCCGGAAGGTGCGCCACGACAGGTGGTCGTAGGTGTACGCGGTGTGAAAGCCCAGCTCCTCGGCGCGCTGCCACGTGGCACGGCCGCCCTCGTGCCAGCGGTCGACGGGGAGGATCACGGTGCTCAGTCGCAGGCTCATGGCCCCGAGCCTACGTGGACGGCAACGGAGCCCTCCAGGCCCGCGGGGGCGCGGGGGGAGGCGCCGGTGCGCGGTCCGGCCGGGTTTCGGCCATCCCGGTGCTCGACCGATCGAAAGCACTCATCTGTGCGAAGGTCCGCACACGCGTGCTGGCATATGCGTCACAATCGAAGAGTGACCTCAGTGACGCCGTTGCCTCGGACCCCGGCCGCCCCGTCCGTCCCGATCCGTCTGATCGCCACGGACCTCGACGGCACACTGCTCCGCGACGACAAGACGATCTCCCCACGGACCCGCGCCGCCCTCGGCGCCGCGGAGCGGGCGGGGATCGGCGTGCTGTTCGTGACCGGCCGGCCGGCCCGCTGGATGGAGGTGGTCCGCGACCACGCCCACGCGGACGCCCTCGCCATCTGCGGGAACGGCGCCGCCGTCGTCGACCTCGGCACGGACGACGAGAGCGGGCGCCCGCGCTTCGTCCGGGTCCGCCCCCTCCTGGAGGAGACGGCGCTCCAGGTCGTGGCCACCCTGCGCGCCCACGCGCCCGGCACCAGCTTCGCCGTGGAACGCACCAGCGGCCTCTTCCACGAGATGAGCTACCCGCCGCTCCACCTGGACCCGGCGCAGAGCGTCGCCCCCGCCGAGAAACTGCTGGCGGAGCCCACCGGTACGACGCCCCAGCCGGTGCTCAAGCTCCTCGCCCACCACGACGAGCTGTCCCCCGACGCCTTCCTGACCCGCGCGCGGGAGCTCGTCGGCGACCTGGTCTCGGTGACCAGGTCCAGCCCCACCGCCCTGCTGGAGATCAGCGCCCACGGCGTCTCCAAGGCCAGCACCCTGGCGCTGAGCTGCGCGGAACGCGGTATCCGTCCGGAGGAGGTGGCCGCCTTCGGCGACATGCCGAACGACATCGAGATGCTGAGCTGGGCCGGCTCCTCGTACGCCATGGGCAACGCGCACCCCGACGTCCTGGCCGCCGCCACCGGCAGCACGCTCGACAACAACGAGGACGGCGTGGCCCTCGTCATCGAACGCATCCTCGCGGGCGGCTGACCTCAGAGGACGACGCCCCGCTCCGCGAACCACGGACCGGGGTCGACGGCCGAGCCGTAGTACGGGGTCAGCCGGATCTCGAAGTGCAGATGGGGGCCGGTGGAGTTCCCGGTGCTGCCGGACTGGCCGATCCAGTCACCGGCCTGCACCCGGTCCCCCTGGTCGACGGCGGGCGCCGACAGGTGCGCGTACTGGGAGTAGTAGCCGCCGTCGTGCCGCACCACGACCTCGATACCGTACGCGCCGCCGCAGCCGACCCGGATGACCCGGCCGGCGCCGATCGCGCGGACCGGGGTGCCCGTGTCGACGGCGAAGTCCTGCCCGCTGTGCCGGTTGGCCCACCGGTCGCCCTGCCCGCCGTACCCGGCCGAGAGGGTGTAGGACCGGACCGGCGTCATCCAGGGGCGTCCCGTACGGGCCGGGCTGCCGGCGTTGCCGAGGCGGACGGCGCCGCGGCACTTGCCGGCCGTCACCGAGGTCTCGGCCTGCCGCTCCAGCCGCTGCTGGGCGTCGCGCAGCTGGTTCTCGATCCGCGTCTTGAGCTTGCCCAGTTCGTCGGCGCGGCGGGCCAGCGTCCGGGAGACCTTGGCGGCGGTCCGCTCCCCCTCGGCCAGCCGCCGCTCGGCCCGTTGGGCGCGGCCGAGGGCGTTGGTGACGGCCAGATCGGCCTGGTTGGCAGCGTGCTGACTGCGGAGCAGGCCCTCGGGGTCGTCCGCCAGGAGCAGCCGCGCGGTGTACGGCAGTCCGGCGCCGGCCCGGTACTGGGCGCTGGCGATCCGTCCCAGGTCGGCGCGGTAGGTGGCGAGCACCCGGCGCTCCTCGGCGAGCCGCCGCTCCAGCCGTTCCGCCTCCCTGCGCTGTGCGCGCGAGGCCCGCAGCCCGGCCTCGTACCGCTGGGTGGCGTCGGACGCCCGCTCGTAGAGTCGCGCCACCTCGGCACCGGGGTCGGGGGGCGTGTCGCCGCTCGCGTCGTGCGGGGCGAGGTACCCGAGGGCGAGCAGCGCACACAGGACCGGGAGGAAGAGGTGGCGGCGGTCTCGGGAGCTCATGCCCGGATCGTTGCCCGCCCGGCGGGGCTTGCTCTCACCGGACTCGTACGGGCGAGGGACGGCGTGCCCCGTACGGAGCAGGGGCGTACCGCTGAACAGGGTGGGTGCGGGCGGGGCCGCACCGTCAGAGGGCGGCCTCCCAGACGACGGAGGTGCCGCCTCCGTTTTCGCCGATGCCGGGGCCGTACCAGCTGGAGCCGCCGAGGGATTCGGCGCGCCGCCTGAGGTTGCGCAGGCCGCTGCGGCGTCCGCCGGCCGCGATGCCGACCCCGTCGTCGGCGACGGTGAGGCGGACGCCCGGCGTGCCGTCGGGCAGGGGCCGACCGGCCTCCACGATCACCTCGATGCGGCCGGCGCCGGAGTGGCGGAAGGCGTTGGAGAGCGCTTCGCGGAGCGCGGCGACGAGGTTCTTGCCGGTGGTCTCGCCGACGAGGGTGTCGACGGGGCCGAGGAAGCGGTGGGACGGGGTGAAGCCCAACGGCACGGCGGCCAGGTTGATCTCGCGCAGGACGCGGGTGCGCAGCCCGGCGGGAGCGTCGGCGGGCCCCTGCTGAAGGGCGAAGATCGCGGTGCGGATCTCCTGGATGGTGACATCGAGTTCGTCCACCGCGTTGCCCAGTTTCTCCCGTACGGCGGGGGCGTCGGAGCGGCGCTGAGCGGTCTCCAGCATCATGCCGGTGGCGAAGAGGCGCTGGATCACCAGGTCGTGCAGGTCGCGGGCGATGCGGTCGCGGTCCTCCAGAACGGCGAGGCGCTCGCGGTCGCGCTGGGCCTCGGCCATCCGCAGGGCCAGCGCGGCCTGGGTGGCGAACTGGGTGGCCAGGGTCCGTTCCGTCTCGGTGAAGTGCCGGGCGCCGACGGAGCGCGGGGTGACCAGCGCGCCCAGCACCCGGTCGTCGCTGACCAGGGGCAGCATCATGCTGGGCCCGAACCCGGCGCCGACCTCGGTCCGTACGCGGGGGTCGCTGGTGGCGTCGTCCACGAGGACCGGGCGACCCGCCAGCAGTTCGCGGACGAGCACGCTGTCGGCGGGGATGACCAGCCCCATGGCGCCGCGGGGTTCGTCCGCCCGCGAGGAGGCGGCGACCACCTCCATCCCGCCCTCCTCGGTGGGCAGCAGGACGAAACCGGCCCGGGCGTCGGCGAGATGGCGTGCCTGTTCCGCCACGACGGTGAGCGCCTCGTCGGCGTCGCTGCCGGAGAGGAGGCTGGTGGTGACGGCGACCGAGCCGTCGATCCACCGCTCGCGCTGCTTCGACGCCTCGTGCAGCCGGGCGTTGCCGATGGCGATGCCGGCCTCGGTGGCCAGCACCCGCAGGATCTGGAGGTCCTCCTCGGTGAACTCGGCGCCGCCCTCCTTCTCCGCCAGGTAGAGGTTGCCGAAGATCTCCTCCCCGACCCGGATGGGGACACCGAGGAAGGACCGCATCGGCGGGTGGTGGGGCGGGAATCCGCAGGAGCGCGGATCGGTGGTGAGGTCGGCGAGGCGGAGCGGGCGCGGGTCGCGGATCAGCGCCCCGAGCAGTCCTCGGTGTCCGTCGGGGAGGTGGCCGATGGCGCGGGCCGTGGCGCTGTCGACGCCGTGGTGGACGAAGTCCGACAGGCCCTGCCCGTCCTCGGCGACGACCCCGATCGCCGCGTACCGCGCGCCGCCCAGGGCCGCGGCGGTCTCGCAGAGCTTGTCGAGCGTGAGGTGCAGCTCGGTGCCGGAGCCGACGGAGCGCATCGCCGCGAGCAGTTGCGGGATACGGACCGCCAGCTCGGCGGAGATCCCGTGCGGCCCGGGGAGGTCGGCGTCGTCCGGGAGGGAGCCGGAGCGGTTCTCGGCGGGGGGCGGCATGGAGGGAGCGTAGTTTGTCCGGTTGGCGGCGAATGGGCGGCGTCCGGACGTGTCGAGCCCCGCCCGGGCGGCGCTGCTCACGCCGGCACCCCGGCCCGGCCGAGCAGCAGCGCGTCCGTGGCCCGCTCCCGCTCCCGCAGACGCCGGAAGGGCCCGTCCCCCACACTCAGTTCCTCGTACGTGCCGCGCTGCACGACCCGGCCCGCGTCGAGCACGAGGATCTCGTCGACCGCTTCCAGTCCGGCGAGCCGGTGGGTGATGAGAAGGGTGGTACGCCCCCGGGTCGCGGCCAGCAGGTCGGCGGTGAGGCGGTCGGCGGTCTCCAGGTCGAGGTGTTCGGCCGGCTCGTCGAGGACCAGGAGCGGGAAGTCGGCCAGGAGCGCCCGGGCCAGGGCCAGCCGCTGCCGCTGCCCACCGGAGAGCCGCGCCCCGTGCTCCCCGACCGGGGTGTCCAGCCCCTGCGGCAGCGTCTCGGCCCACTCCAGCAGCCGGGCCCGCGCCAGCACCTCGCGGAGCCGTGCCTCGGTCGCCGAACGGTCGGCGAGGAGCAGGTTCTCCCGGAGGGTGCTGTCGAAGACGTGGGCGTCCTGCGCGCAGAGGCCCACCAGGCGCCGTACGTCGTCCCCGTCGAGCTCGGGGGCGGAGGCACCCGCGAGCGTGTAGTTCCCGGTGCGAGGGTCGAGGAACCTGAGCAGGAGCTGGGCCAGCGTGGTCTTGCCCGAACCGGACGGGCCCACCACGGCGATCCGGCGCCCCTCGGCCACGGTCAGGTCGATGCCGGTGAGGGCGTCGCGCGCCTGCCCGGGGTGGCGGACGGCCACCCCGCGCAGCTCCACGGGGAACGGGCTCTCCGGTGCCGCGCCGGCCGCCTCGGGCTCGGTGACCGGGGCGGGCGCGTCCAGCACCTCATGGACCCGCTCGGCGCTACGGCGTACCCGCTGCCGGAACTGGACGGCGAGCGGGAGGGCGGTCACCGCTTCGAAGGCGGCGAGCGGCGTCAGCACCACGACGGCCAGCGCCACCCCGTCCAGGGCGCCCGCGCTCACGCCCCGGATGCCGACGTACGCCGCGGCCACCGTGGTCAGGCCGGTGATGACCGCGGTCAGGCCCGCCCCCAGGGCGTTGGCGGCGGCGCCCCGCGCCCTGATCCGGGTCAGTTCGCGGTCCGCGTCGCCTGTCCGGGCGGTGCGGTGGGCGAGCGCGCCCGCCACCGTCAGTTCACCGGTGCCGGTCAGGACCTCGGCGACCCGGGTGGCCAGCGCTCCCCGGGCCGGCGCCAGCCGCCGTTCGGCGCGCCGGGCGAAGCCACCGCTGACCAGCGGCACGCCCACGCCCGCCGCCAGCAGGCCGACCGCGAGGACGGCCCCGGCCGGCGGTAGCAGCCAGGCCATGAAGAGGACGGAGACGGCGGAGACGAGGGCGGCCCAGCCGGCCGGAAGGAGCCACCGCAGCCAGTAGTCCTGGAGCGCGTCCACGTCGGCGACGAGACGCGAGAGCAGGTCGCCCCGCCGCGTCCCGCGCAGGCCGGCCGGGGCCAGCCGCTCCAGCCGCCGGAACACCGCGACCCGGGTGTCGGCCAGCATCCGCAGGACCACGTCGTGGGAGACGAGCCGCTCGGCGTAGCGGAAGACCGCCCGCCCGATACCGAAGGCCCGCGTCGCCGTCACCGCCATCATCAGGTAGAGCACCGGGGGCTGTTGCGAGGCTCGGGAGATCAGGTAGCCGGAGGTGGCCATGAGGCCCACGGCGCTGCCGAGCGCCAGGCCGCCCAGGACCAGCGAGAGGATCAGGCGTCCCCGCGCCGAGCGTCCCGTCTCGCGCACACGTACCAGGGCGGAGCCCCGTCCGGGGAGTTGCCGGTCGGGCGTGGACTCGGCCTCCGGTGTTTCACGTGAAACACCCGCCTCGGGCTCCTCCGGCCGTGACGTGGTTTCACGTGAAACATCGGAGAAGAACCACTCCCACTCCTCCGGCCGTGTTTCACGTGAAACATCCGCTCCCCGGGGGCCGTCCGCCACCGTCATGGAGTCGGCCGCCGAGACGGCCGGGCTCCGAACCGTGGCGCCGCGCTGTGCCGGGACACCGCGCCCGGCCTCCCCGGCCGACGCCTTCGTCACCTCGTCGAGCCGCACCACCCGGTCGGCCACGGCGAGCAGCGCGGGCCGGTGCACCACCAGCAGCACCGTCCGGCCCACGGCGAGCCGGCGTACCGCCTCGACGATGGCTTCCTCGCTGGCCCCGTCGAGCGAGGCGGTGGGCTCGTCCAGCAGCAGGACCGGCCGGTCGGCGAGGAACGCCCGGGCCAGGGCGACCCGCTGGCGCTGGCCTGCGGAGAGCCCGGCGCCGTCCTCGCCCAGCTCCGTCTCCGCGCCCGCGGGGAGACCGGCGACGAACTCCTGGGCCCCGGCCTGTCCGAGGGCGCGCGCGACCTCCGCGTCACTGGCGTCGGAGCGGGCCAGCCGGACGTTCTCCGCGACGGTGCCGGCGAAGAGCTGCGGGCGCTGGGGGACCCAGGCGATGCGCTGGTGCCACTGCTCCCGGTCGACCTCCGCCAGGTCCGTCCCGCCGACGGTGACGCGGCCCTCGGCCGGGGCGACGAAGCCCAGGGCAGCCTGGAGCAGCGTGGTCTTGCCGCAGCCGCTGGGCCCGACGAGGGCGACGGTCTCCCCCGGATCGACCGTGAAGGCGGCTTCGCGGACGGCGGGAGCGTCACGTCCCCGGTAGCGGACGGTCACCCCCTCGAAGGCGAGGGCGCCGGCCGGCGGGGCCTGTGTCCCCGTGTTCGGCACCGGCGTCTCCAGGACGGCGAAGACCTCGTCGGCCGCGGCCAGTCCTTCCGCGGCCGCGTGGTACTGCGCCCCGACCTGGCGCAACGGCAGGTACGCCTCGGGGGCCAGGACGAGGATGACCAGCCCCGTGTACAGGTCCATGTCTCCGTGGACGAGCCGCATGCCGATGGTGACCGCCACCAGGGCCACGGAGAGCGTGGCCAGCAGCTCCAGCGCGAAGGAGGAGAGGAAGGCGATGCGCAGGGTGCGCAGCGTCGCCCTCCGGTAGTCGTGGGTGATGCGACGGATCGACTCGGCCTGCGCCTTGGCCCGCCCGAAGATCTTGAGTGTCGACAGCCCGGCGACCACGTCGAGGAAGTGGCCGGAGAGCCGCGACAGCAGCCCCCACTGCCGGTCCATCCGCGACTGGGTCGCCCAGCCGATGAGCGCCATGAAGAGCGGGATGAGGGGGAGGGTGACGACGATGATGGCCGCGGAGACCCAGTCCTCGGTGACGATCCGGGCGAGCACCGCGACCGGCACGACGACGGCCAGACCCAGCTGCGGCAGGTACCGGGCGAAGTAGTCGTCCAGGGCGTCCACGCCCCGGGTGGCGAGGGCGATGAGGGAGCCGGTCCGTTGGCCCCCGAGCCAGCCCGGGCCCAGCTGCCCGGCCCGTTCGACCAGCCGCATCCGCAGTTCGGAGGTGACGGCGGCACTGGCCCGGTGGGCTGCGAGTTCGGTCAGCCAGGAGACCAGCGCCCGGCCGAGGGCGACCGCCACCAGCAGGAGAAGCGGCGTGGTCAGGTCACCGGTGTCGAAGCGCTGCTCGAAGGAGGAGACGATCAGCTCCGCGAGCAGCATGGCCTGGGCGATGACCAGCCCGGCGCCGAGCGCACCGAGCACCACCACCGCGGCCAGGAAGAGCCTGGTGGCGCGGGCGTACCTGAGGAGTCGCGGGTCGATCGGTTTCACGTGAAACACCCTCCGGGGCCGGGGGCCGGGCCGTACGCTCCGGCCCCCGCGTGAGCGGTCAGTGGGCTTCGGCGATGTGGTGGGTGCCGATGCGCTTGCGGAAGACCCAGTACGTCCACCCCTGGTAGAGGAGGACCACCGGCGTCGCGATCCCCGCACACCAGGTCATGATCTTCAACGTGTACGGGCTGGAGGCGGAGTTGGCCGCGGTGAGGCTCCACGCCGGGTCCAGGGTGGAGGGCATCACGTCGGGGAAGAGCGAGACGAAGAGCATCGCCACACTGGCGACGATGGTCAGCCCCGAGAGGGCGAAGGCCCACCCTTCCCTGCCCTTGGCGACGGCACCGAGGGCCGCGAGCAGCGCCAGGACGGCGACCGCCAGCAGGACGGCTCCGGCGGTCTTGCCGTGGTCCGCCTGGGTCCAGAGGAGGAACCCCAGGGCCGCCACCGCGGTGAGGGCGCCGAGCCGCAGCGCCAGCGCGCGGGCCCGCTCCCGTATCTTCCCGACCGTCTTCAGCCCCACGAACACCGTGCCGTGGAAGGTGAAGAGGGTGAGGGTGACCAGGCCGCCGAGCAGGGCGTACGGGTTGAGCAGGTCGAGGACGCCGCCGATGTACTCCTTGTCGGCGTCGATCGCCACGCCGTGCACGATGTTGCCGAAGGCGACCCCCCAGAGGAAGGCCGGGAGGAGGGAGCACCAGAAGATGGCGTGCTCCCAGTTGGTCTGCCAGCGGTCGTCGCTCCGCTTGGCCCGGTACTCGAAGGCGACCCCGCGGACGATGAGGCAGACCAGGATGAGCAGCAGCGGCAGGTAGAAGCCGGAGAAGAGCGTGGCGTACCAGTCGGGGAAAGCGGCGAAGGTGGCGCCGCCCGCGCTGAGCAGCCACACCTCGTTGCCGTCCCAGACGGGCCCGATGGTGTTGATCAGGACCCGCTTCTCCCGCCGGTCGCGGGCCAGCAGCTTGGTGAGGACACCGACTCCGAAGTCGAAGCCTTCCAGGAAGAAGTAGCCGGTCCACAGGACGGCGATCAGGACGAACCAGACGTCGTGGAGTTCCATACCTCAGCGCTCCCTCAGTACGAGAAGGCCATGGGCCGGTCGGCGTCGCTGGGATCGCCGCCGATCTTCTTGGGCGGGTTGAGGTCGGCCTCCGTCAGCTCGGGCGGTCCGGCCTTGACGTACTTCACGAGCAGCCTGACCTCGATGACGGCGAGGACGGCGTAGAGCAGGGTGAAAACGATCATCGAGGTGAGGACCTCGCCCTGGGAGACGCTGGGGGAAACCGAGTCGGCGGTGCGCAGGACGCCGTAGACCGCCCAGGGCTGGCGGCCCGTCTCGGTGAAGATCCACCCCCAGGAGCTGGCTATCAGCGGGAAAGCCAGCGTCCAGAGGGTGAGGCGCCAGTAGAGGCGGCCGAGGCGGGGGCTCAGCAGCTTGTTGCGGGTGAGGACGAGGTTCGGCACCTCGTCCTCGCCGGTGCGCAGACGGTGGGGGAGGAGGAACTTCCGCCGGGTGAGCCAGAGCCCGAGAAGCCCGATCCCGAAGGAGGTCATGCCGAACCCGATCATCCAGCGGAAGCCCCAGTAGGCGACCGGGATGTTGGGCCGGTAGTCCCCGGGCCCGTACTTCTCCTGGTACTCGGCGTTCAGCTCGTTGATGCCGGGCACCCGGTCGGTGAAGTTGTTGTGGGCGAGGAAGGAGAGGAGTCCGGGCACCTCGACGGTGACCACGTTGTGGCCCTTGTCCACGTCGCCGACGGCGAAGAGGGAGAAGGGCGCCGGCCCCTCGCCCTCCCAGAGCGCCTCGGCCGCGGACATCTTCATCGGCTGCTGCTGGTACATGATCTTGCCGAGGGTGTCGCCGCTGACCGCGGTGAGCAGGCCGCCGACTGCCAGGGTGACCAGGCCCAGGCGGAGCGAGAGCCGCATCGAGTCGATGTGCTTCTTCCGCATCAGGTGGTAGGCCGCGATGCCCGCCATGAAGGCGCCGCCGGTGAGGACGGCCGCCGCCATGGTGTGGAAGAACTGCGCCAGGGCGGTGTTCTGGGTCAGGACCAGCCAGAAGTCGGTCAGTTCGGCGCGGCCGGTGACCTCGTCGATCCGGTAGCCGACCGGGTGCTGCATCCAGGAGTTGGCGGCCAGGATGAAGTACGCGGAGAGGATGGTGCCGATCGACACCATCCATATGCAGGCGAGGTGGATCTTGGGCGGCAGCTTGTCCCAGCCGAAGATCCACAGCCCGATGAAGGTCGACTCGAAGAAGAAGGCGATCAGCGCCTCGAACGCCAGCGGTGCGCCGAAGACGTCCCCGACGAACCGCGAGTAGTCGGACCAGTTCATGCCGAACTGGAACTCCTGGACGATGCCGGTGACGACCCCCAGGGCGATGTTGATCAGGAAAAGCTTGCCCCAGAACTTGGTCGCCTTGAGGTACTTCTCCTTGCCTGTCCGCACCCATGCGGTCTGGAGCCCGGCGGTGAGACCGGCGAGCGAGATCGTCAGGGGGACGAAAAGGAAGTGGTAGACGGTTGTGATGCCGAACTGCCATCGCGACAGTGTTTCCGGCGCCAGTGCAAGATCCACGTCTCCTCCTTGGATCACCCGTGGACGGCGCCCACTTCGCCCACCTTGATCCCCTACAAAGGGGTGGAAAACAGGATGCGCTTGTGAACGCGTTCACATTCACAAGCATTATGTCCTACCACCTGACAAGCGAAAGAGGCGGGGCCCCCTTTCCGGGAACCCCGCCTCCGTGCGCCCTCTCCGGCGCCGCCGTCAGCCGCTCTTGCGGAACGCCTCCGCCGCCTTCAGGAAGAGGTCGTTCGCCTCGCCCTCACCGATGGTGACCCGCACACCCTCGCCCGCGAACGGCCGGACCACGACGCCGGCCCGCTCGCAGCTCCGGGCGAACTCGACCGTCCGCTCCCCCAGCCGCAGCCAGACGAAGTTGGCGTGCGTCTCCGGCACCGTCCACCCCTGCTCCTGGAGCGCGGCGACCACCCGGGCCCGCTCACCGACCAGCGCGCCGACCCGGCCCAGCAGCTCGTCCTCGGCACGCAGCGAGGCCACGGCCGCGTCCTGCGCGAGCTGGCTCACCCCGAAGGGGACCGCCGTCTTCCGCAGCGCCGCCGCCACCGGCTCGTGGGCGATGGCGAAGCCGACCCGCAGCCCGGCCAGGCCGTACGCCTTCGAGAACGTCCGCAGCACGGCGACGTTGGGCCGGTCGCGGTAGAGCTCGACCCCGTCCGGCACCTCCACGTCCCGGATGAACTCGCGGTAGGCCTCGTCCAGCACGACCAGCACGTTGCTGGGGACCTGGTCGAGGAACCGCTCCAGCTCGGCCCGGCGGACGACGGTACCGGTGGGGTTGTTGGGGTTGCAGACGAAGATGAGCCGGGTGCGGTCGGTGATCGCCGCCGCCATCGCGTCCAGGTCGTGCACCTCACCCGAGGTCAGCGGCACCTGGACCGACTTCGCCCCGCTGATCTGCGTGATGATCGGGTACGCCTCGAACGACCGCCAGGCGTAGATCACTTCGTCGCCCGGGCCCGAGGTGGCCTGGAGCAGCTGCTGCGCCACCCCGACCGATCCGGTGCCGGTCGCCACGTGCTCCTGCGGCACCCCGAACCGCTCGGCCAGCTCGGCCGTCAGTGTGGTGCACGCCATGTCCGGGTATCGGTTGAGCTGGGCGGCCGCGGCCAGCGTGCTCTCCAGGACACCGGGGAGGGGCGGGTAGGGGTTCTCGTTGGAGGACAGCTTGTAGGCCGCCGGGCCCTCGGAGGCGGAGGCGGGCTTGCCGGGCTTGTAGGTCGGGATGCCCGCCATCTCCGCACGCAACGTGGGGGTCGACTCGCTCACCGCGGTCCTCCTCGTGATCATCGGTTCGAATACTTCTCACCTTATGAGGATTGGGCTTCCCGGCGCAGGGCCTCGGCGGGGAGAACACGGTGCGTGCTCTGCCGCACACCGAACGGAACCGGGCCGGGGGCGCAGACGAAACAGCCGCACGCCGGTGGCCCACGCCGTGGCGCGCATCCCTCGTGAAGGTGAGTTGAACCTCGGCCGCTCCCTCATCCGATAAGCGTGACCGTTCCTCCAGGGCCTCCGATTCAGCGGGCCAGAAGCGTCAAGAGCCTTGCATTCAAGCGGTGTTGAGCAGAGATGACCATGCAGAAACGTCTCCGTCAACGCCTGCATATGCACCCGGGCCACCCGCCTCCATGAGCCCTACTATCGGCTCGCCATGACAGCAGCAGGGAAGCACCAGGTGAGCCGAGCGGATACGACCCGCCGGGGGAGCCGGCCAGTGCGAGCGGGCATCAGAGATGTGGCCGCCGCCGCCGGCGTCTCCATCACGACCGTGTCCGACGCCCTCAACGGCAAGGGGAGACTTCCGGATGCCACCCGCCGCCACGTCCGTGAGGTGGCGGAACGACTGGGCTACCGCCCCTCGGCGGCCGCCCGCACCCTCCGTACGGGCAAGTCGGGCCTCATCGGTCTGACCGTGACCACGTACGGGGATGAACCTTTCACCTTCACCGAGTTCGCCTACTTCGCGGAGATGGCCAGAGCCGCCACCTCTGCCGCGCTCGCCCGCGGCTACGCCCTGGTGATCCTCCCGGCGACCTCCCGGCTCAGCCCCGTCGACGTCTGGTCCAACGTGGCGCTCGACGGCACCGTGGTGGTCGACCCGGCCGACGACGACCCGGTGGTGCGCGAACTCGCCCGCCAGGGGCTCCCCGTCGTCTCCGACGGGCGGCCCGCGGGCTCCCTGCCGGTCACCGCCTGGGTCGACAACGACCACGAGGCGGCCGTCCTCGACATCCTCGACCACCTCGCCGCGGCGGGCGCCCGCCGTATCGGGCTGCTCACCGGCACGACCACGGACATGTACACCCGCCTCTCCACCGCCGCCTACCTGCGGTGGTGCGCCCGGATCGGCCAGGACCCGGTGCTGGAGGCGTACCCGGCGCACGACCCGTGCGCCGGGGCCGTCGCCGCCGACCGGCTCCTCGCCCGGCCGGACCGGCCCGACGCCGTCTACGGGCTCTTCGACCCCAACGGCACCGACCTCCTCGCCGCCGCCCGGCGCTACGGACTGCGCGTACCCGACGACCTCCTCCTGGTCTGCTGCAGCGAGTCCACCGTCTACGCCAGCACCGAGCCGCCCGTCACCACGCTCTCCCTCAAACCCCGCCGGATCGGCACCGCCGTCGTCCAGCTCCTCATCGACGCCATCGAGGGGATCAACCAGGACCAGCCGGTGGAACAGGTGATACCGACCGAGCTGATCGTCCGGACCTCCTCGATGCGGCGCTCCCCCCGCACCACCGTCAATCCGCCCCGCTCCTCCGGCCAGGGGTGAGCGACACGGAGAGCGCCGGGGAAAAGTCCTCCCAATTCGGCAGGAATCCCCGGTGAACAGAGGTCCCGTCGTTATTCACCACCCCTGGTGCACCACACAGCGCGATCCTCATTCCTATGATGGGCGGACGACACCGCGGGCCGCTGCGACCAGGCAGTCCGAACCGGTGCAGAGGCGGCGCGATGGTGGTGGAGGGGTCGATGACTCAGGGGGCCAGTCAGGGACCCACGGTGCGCACAGCGACACTGCGTGACTTCCGGGTACCCGCGTACGTCCAGCAGGCGGGGCCCCCGGCGGCCACCGCCCCGGTCGACGAAGAACCGCCGGACGGCTACACGCCGACCCAGCGGGACCTGCCGGTCATCAACCGGGGCGACACCGTGCAGGTGACGGTGGCCCCGGAAGAGACCGCTCCGCGCCCCGCGACCGAGGGCCTCGGGCCGCTCTACGCGGTGGGGGACGTCCACGGCTACCTCGACGAACTGCTGGCCGCGCTCCAGGCACAGGGGCTGGTCGACGCCGACGGCACCTGGTCGGCGGGGAACGCCCGCGTCTGGTTCCTGGGCGACTTCACCGACCGTGGCCCCGACGGCATCGGTGTGATCGAGCTGGTCATGCGCCTCTCCGCGGAGGCGGCCGCGGCCGGCGGGTACTGCAAGGCCCTGATGGGCAACCACGAATTGCTGCTGCTCGGCGCCAAGCGGTTCGGCGACACCCCGATCGACTCCGGCGCCGGCACCGCCACCTTCCAGGCCGCCTGGCTCCTCAACGGCGGGCAGAAGACCGACATGGAGCGGCTGGAGGACCACCACCTCCAGTGGATGTCCCGCCTGGACGCCATCGTCGAGGAGGACGGCCACCTGCTCCTCCACTCGGACACCACGGCCTATTTGGACTACGGGGACTCGATCGAGGCGGTCAACGACACCGTCCACTCCATCCTCACCCGCAACGACGCCGACGAGTGCTGGGACCTCTTCCGCAAGTTCACCAAGCGGTTCGCCTTCCGCGACGAGGGTGCCTCGGCAGCCCGCGAACTCCTCGGCGTCTACGGCGGCCGCCGCGTCGTCCACGGCCACAGCCCCATCCCCTACCTGCTCGGGGAGTCCGGCTCCGAGGACGGCTCTCCCGACAGCGGCCCGCAGATCGACGGCCCGCACGTCTACGCCGACGGCCTCGCGGTCGCCCTCGACGGCGGCGTCACCATGGCGGGGAAGCTCCTGGTCAGCGGATTGCCCCTCGCCGACTGACCTACGAGGCCGGACACCTCGCAGGCGGCGGACATACGGACGGGACAGCGTACGAGACGGCGCCGGCCCCTGTCCGAATTCCGCAAAGTCCCTGTCATGGCGGGCCGTTGCCGCTCTACCATCGGGATATCCGTAGCAGGCTCTCCTCCGTTTCCCACCGACCCGCCCGCGACGTCGCGAGCGGCGATGCCCTACGGACACCTCGGGGGATGCACATGAACAGCGCTCCGCACCTGCTGAACGAGGACCGTGCCGCGTACGAGCGGCTCCTCGACGAAGCCCTGCGCACCATCACCCACGACGAAGGCCACCACCGAGCCACCCTGCCCGGCAGACTCCCCGTCGCCGAGCTGCGGCGGCTCGCCCTGGGCGGTACCGCCGCGATCACCGCGGCGGCCGCCACCGAGTACCGGCACCTGCTCTCCCTCCGCGAGGAGCTGGGTGAGGCCACCACGGCCGGACCCGCCACCGGCGACGACCCCGCCGCCGCTCCCGGCGGCGGCGGCCTCACCACCGCCGTGAGCCAGATGACCGAAGCCACCGGCGCGGGCGCGCTGGCGGTCCTGGCGGTCCTCGCCCCGCTCCTCGCGGGCACGGCGGCCCTGATATTCCTCATCGTCGGCTACGGGCTGCGGATGCTGGACCCCGCGCCCGCCCTCGCGCAGACCCTGCTCACGACGGGCTGGGTGTTCGCGGCGTTCGCGGCGGCCGCCCTGCTCGCTGCCGGCCTGGCCCTTCTGCTCACCGCCCTGCGGAACAAGGCTCTCTTCCCGGCTGCCGCGGTACCGTCCGACCCGCTCCGCCGTGAGGTGCAGCAGGCCGCCGACGCCTGGGAGCGGGCCCTCACCGAACGAGGCATCCTGCCCTTCCTCCGCACCACGCTCGCCGAGGCGGCGGCGTCGGGCCCCGAGCCGAGGTCCGGGGAGCCGGTGGAGCCCGCCGGCCCCAGGCCCGCCGCGGAAGCGGACCGTATGCCGCAACTCGGCTACGGCCGACCCGGATTCAGCAGCCCGTCAGAGAGCGGCCACGACCGGCCCGACTCCCGCCCCTCCTACCAGAGCCCCCAGTTCAGCAGCCCCGACTTCAGCGGTCCGGAGTACGACGGACCGGGGCACGGGTGAACGGCAGGGCGGCCAGGGGTTCGCCCCCCCGGCCGCCCGCTCGTCATGTTTCACGTGAAACGTCGCGTTGGCTGATGTTTCACGTGAAACATCGACTGTTGGGGTGTTTCACGTGAAACATCGTCGCGGCGATGCGGGCCGTCAGTCCGCCAGCGGCAGGTAGACCCGGTTGCCGGACTCGGCGAACTCCTTGGACTTCTGGAGCATCCCGGCCTCGATCTCCTCCTGGGAGGCCCCGTCTCCGGCCGTGTCCCCGAACCGGGTCGCGATGTCCTGGCTGATCTTCATGGAGCAGAACTTCGGCCCGCACATCGAGCAGAAGTGAGCCGTCTTGGCCGGTTCGGCCGGGAGGGTCTCGTCATGGAACTCCCGGGCCGTGTCCGGGTCGAGCGCCAGGTTGAACTGGTCCTCCCAGCGGAACTCGAACCGCGCGTCCGAGAGCGCGTCGTCCCACTCCTGCGCCCCCGGGTGCCCCTTGGCGAGATCCGCCGCGTGCGCCGCGATCTTGTAGGTGATCACGCCGGTCTTGACGTCGTCCCGGTTGGGCAGGCCGAGGTGCTCCTTGGGGGTGACGTAGCAGAGCATCGCCGTGCCCCACCAGCCGATCATCGCCGCGCCGATGCCCGAGGTGATGTGGTCGTAGGCGGGGGCGATGTCCGTGGTCAGCGGTCCGAGCGTGTAGAACGGCGCCTCCTCGCAGATCTCCTGCTGGAGGTCGATGTTCTCCTTGATCTTGTGCATGGGCACGTGCCCCGGGCCCTCGATCATGGTCTGCACGTGGTGCCGCTTGGCGATCGTGTTCAGCTCGCCGAGCGTCCGGAGTTCGGCGAACTGCGCCTCGTCGTTGGCGTCCGCGATGGAGCCGGGCCGCAGCCCGTCGCCGAGCGAGTAGGTGACGTCGTAGGCCGCGAGGATCTCGCAGAGTTCCTCGAAGTGCGTGTAGAGGAAGCTCTCCTGGTGGTGGGCGAGGCACCAGGCGGCCATGATCGAGCCGCCCCGCGAGACGATGCCGGTCTTGCGCCGGGCGGTCAACGGCACGTAGGCGAGCCGGACGCCTGCGTGCACCGTCATGTAGTCGACGCCCTGCTCGGCCTGCTCGATGACGGTGTCCTTGTACACCTCCCAGGTCAGCTCCTCGGCCTTGCCGTCGACCTTCTCCAGGGCCTGGTAGAGCGGCACGGTCCCGATCGGCACGGGGGAGTTGCGCAGGACCCACTCGCGGGTGGTGTGGATGTTCCGGCCGGTCGAGAGGTCCATGACGGTGTCGGCGCCCCAGCGGGTCGCCCAGGTCATCTTCTCCACCTCCTCCTCGATCGAGGAGGTGACCGCCGAGTTGCCGATGTTGGCGTTGATCTTCACCAGGAACCGCTTGCCGATGATCATCGGCTCGATCTCCGGGTGGTTGACGTTGGCCGGCAGCACGGCCCGGCCGGCCGCGATCTCGTCCCGGACGGTGCGCGGGTCGAGGTTCTCCCGGATGGCCACGTACTCCATCTCCGGCGTCACCTCGCCGCGCCGCGCGCAGGCGAGTTGCGTGACCGTGCGGCCGGGGACGGCCCGGCGCGGCTTGCGGGGGCGGCCGGGGAAGACCGCGTCGAGGTTGCGAAGCCCCCCGCGCGGGCTGGTGTGCTTGATCCCGTCGTCCTCGGGGCGGACGGGGCGCCCGGCGTACTCCTCAGTGTCGCCGCGCGCGGTGATCCAGTGTTCCCGCAGGGGCGTCAGCCCCCGGCGGACATCGGTCTCCACCGCCGGATCGGTGTACGGGCCGGAGGTGTCGTACAGCGTGACGGCGTTTCCGTTGGTGAGGTGCACCTGGCGGACCGGCACGCGCAGATCGGGGCGGGAACCCTCGATGTACGCCTTGTGCCAGCCGATGGACTTCCCGGCCTCGCTCTTCGGTGCGGAGGCAGGCGTGCGTGCGTCCTGTGTGGTCATGAGACCTACTCCCTACGCCGGCATTACCCGGTAACAGGTTCGGCGGTCGACGCAGCGATGTCCGCGATCCAGACCGGTGTTGACGACCGGTCGGCCGGCGGAGGTCAGCGCCCTCTCAGCCCGGTGCTCCGAGCTCCCGCGTGTACAAAGGTGGCTCCACGCTAACGCCCCGTCGGCCGTGCTGAACAGTGGGCCCCGCCAACTCTTGCGATGATCGACCCGTGACCTCGACGACGCCTCCGCCTCCGCCGCCCTCGCAGCCCCCCTCGGGCGGTCCGCCGTCCGGGACCGGTGGCCAGGGGGGTGAACCGCCGACGGGCGGCCACGGCCACTCCCACAGCCACGGCCCGGCCGCCCCCGTCTCCCAGCACCTGCGCAAGGTGATCGCGGCTGTGCTGATTCCCTTCGCCGCCGCAGTCGTGGTCGGGCTGCTCGTCCTGTGGCCGGGGGGCGCCCCGTCGCACGAGCGGACCGGTGTCGGCATGGACCGGCAGACGGAGCAGGGCTCGGTCACCAAGGTGGACCGGGTCGACTGCGCCGACGTGAACGTCTCCCAGCCGCCGCCCAACGGCGACACCTCCACCCCCGAGGGCCGCTCGGCGCAGGAGCAGGCGACCGGGAAGTGCGAGAAGGCGACCGTCGAGGTGACCTCCGGGCCGCACGCGGGCCGGACCTTCACCGAGATCGTCCAGCCGGACGCCTCCCGCAAGCTCCACCAGGGCCAGGGCGTGGTGGTCGCCTACGCGCCGGACGCGCCGGAGGAACTCCAGTACTCCGTCACCGACGTCAACCGGAAGTTCCCGCTGGCCCTGCTCGCCGCGATCTTCGCGGTGGCGGTGGTGCTGGTCGGCCGGATGCGGGGGCTGATGGCACTGGTCGCCCTCGCCGCGAGCTTCGCGCTGCTCACCCTGTTCATCCTGCCCGCGATCCTCCAGGGCTCGAACCCGCTGGTGGTCGCGGTGGTCGGGGCCAGCGCCATCATGCTGATCGCCCTGTACCTCTGCCACGGGCTGACGGCGAGAACCTCGGTGGCGGTCCTCGGTACGCTGGTCTCCCTCCTGCTGATCGGCCTGCTCGGTTCGGTCTTCATCGGCTGGGCGGCGCTGACCGGCAACACCGACGACAACACCGGGCTGATCCACGGTCTCTACCCGGAGATCGACATGAGCGGCCTGCTGCTGGCGGGCGTGATCATCGGCTCCCTGGGTGTCCTGGACGACGTGACGGTCACGCAGACCTCGGCGGTGTGGGAGCTGCACCAGGCGGACCCGACGATGGGCTGGCGCAAGCTCTACCGGGCCGGCATCCGCATCGGCCGGGACCACATCGCCTCGGTGGTGAACACCCTGGTGTTGGCGTACGCGGGTGCGGCCCTGCCGCTGCTGCTGCTCTTCTCCATCGCGCAGAGCAGCGTGGGCATGGTCGCCAACAGCGAGCTGGTGGCGGAGGAGATCGTGCGGACGCTGGTGGGGTCGATCGGTCTGGTGGCCTCGGTCCCGGTGACGACGGCGCTGGCGGCACTGGTCGTGTCGGCGGACAAGGGCACAGGGGTACCCGTGGGCGGCGCTCCTGCGGCGCGGAGCGGCAGGGGGCGCCGCAGGAAGCGCTGAGACCACGTTGGGCGCCGGCGCGGGACGGGCCGGCGCCGCCTGCTCAGCCGGCGCTCTGCTCCTCGGCCAGGATGCGGTTCAGAGCGTCGTCGAGGTGGCTGTCGAAATCGGCGTGTGCTCGCTCACTGCCGAGCGGGACGAGCCGGTCGGTGCGGTCGAGGAAGGCGAGCAGCGGCGCCTTGCCTGCCCGGAAGAGCGCCTGCTCGGAGCCGACCTGGAGGGTGATGTGCACCTCCCTGGTGGCCGTCTGCCCCACCGGGCAGACCCGGACGTCGCCGTCGCCCGCGGCGTCCAGAACTCCCTCGACCAGCAGTTCACGCCCGAAGACCCAGGTGACCGGGGCGTCTCCGGGGAGGTGGAACGTCAGCCGCACCGCGTACGGATCGACGGTCTCGTACCGCAGTTCCACCGGGATGCGGAAGGCGAGCTCCTCGGAGACGAGGAAGCTCATCATGACCTCTGCCTGTACTGACTCGCGCATGGACTACCCCGCCAGTTGCCGCCATGTGGCCGAAATCCGTCCCGGCCCTTCATGGCATCTTGCAGAACGCCATCATTGGATCACAAGGAGTGAGTTTTCAGATGCTGATAGAGAACCGGAGCCGCCGCAGAATGCTGCCGACGTCCCGGTGCAGCAGCTGTGTGGTGCCCCGGAGGCGTTCCGCCTGAGCGGCGGGCAGGGAGACGGCGAGCACGGCGGCGCTGGACCCGACGGTGATCGGCACCGCCGCGCAGGCCACGCCGAGCGCGTACTGCTGGTACTCGACAACGGGCTGCATACGCTCGGCCGCGGCCAGCCGGCGCAGCAGACGCTGGCTGTCCGGGACCGAGTACGGGGTGAGCGGCCGGACCGGGTGCCGGGAGAGGTGGTCGCGGCGGCCTTCCTCGTCGAGCTGCGAGAGGAGGCACTGGCCGATGGCGTGGGCGTGGGCCGTCTCGCGGAAGTCGGCCCATTCTGCGACCGCGGGATTCCCGGGCGTGTCCGCCGTCGCCACGAGGTCGACCTCGCCGTCCCGGTACAGGGCGAAGTAGACGGGTGCGCCCAGGCGTTCGTGCCAGTGGCGCAGGACGTCGTCGATGAGGTGGCGGCGGCTCTGCTGGGCGTGCGCCTCGTCGAGACGGCCCACCGCGGGCCCCAGCACGTAGACCCCGTCGACCCGGCGCAGGTACCGCTCGTGGGTGAGGGTGCGCAGCAAGTGGTAGGCGGTGGGCAGGGCGACGCCCGCCTCCCGGGCCAACTGCTTGGCGGGAGCCCCGCTTTCGTGGACGGCCGCCGCCTCCAGCAGTCGCAACGCCCGCTGGACGGAGCCGATGAGTGTGGGCGCGGCATGGCCGTCGTCCTGATGTGAACCCGTGGACCAGTGATCCGGTCGGTCCGCGGGCGTGGCGTGGGCCATGGCCTGGTCACCCCCGGAGAGCATGTGCCCCCGGGCGTGGCCGCCCGGAGCGGTGCGAAGACGGGGCCTTCGCGCCGGATTCCGGACTGTAGTGCGTGGCCTGACGGCGAGTTCGCCGCTTGGGGAGGCGTTCCCCCGGGTGGACGAACCGCCGCGCCTCCGTGCTGGCCGCTACCAGCTGCCCCGGCCCGACGACGGGAAGAACTTCCGGACCACGTAGATGAGTCCGCCGACGAGGGCGACGAAGACCAGGATCTTGAAGAGCAGCCCGACGACGAAGCCGACGACGGAGGCGATGAGCCCGCCGAAGATGAAGAGGGCGAGGACCGGGATCGCGATCCACTTCACCCACCACGGGAGTCCGATGAATACCTCGCGTGCGCCCATGACCTGTCCCCTCTCTGCCTGTCGCGCCCGGGTGGCGCGGCCGACGGTGCGGCCAGGCCCGGTGGGGCCCTCGCGCTGCCGTGTCGTCTTCGATGCTAGGTGGGCGGCGGGCGCGGTGGGCCGCTCGGACCCCCCGTCTCTCCCTGACGCTCCCCCTAGGGAACCGCCGGGGTGCGGCCAGGGTTCCCGGGCCGGCCGGTCAGCCTTCCGGCGGGGAGAAGACCACCATCACCCGCAGGTCCTCGCTGATGTGGTGGAACTTGTGCGGCGTCCCGGCCGGTACGTAGACGACGCTGCCGCGCGCCACCTCGGTGGTCTCCTCGCCGACCGTGATGGCCGCCCGGCCGCTGACGACGAGGTACACCTCGTCCTGGCGGTGCGGCTGCTGCGGGTCGAGCTGGCCGGCGTCGAGGGCGTACAGGCCCACGGACATGTTCCGCTCACGCAGGAACTGGAGGTAGGCGCCGTCGTTGGCGGCGCGCTCCGCCTCCAGTTCGTCGAGCCGGAAAGCCTTCATCAGCCGCTGGCCTCTCTGTTCGGTTCTCGGTGTGCGCCTTCGGTCCGGCCCGCTGCCCGACCTGCCGTGCGGGCGGACGCCCGGCCGACGCCGATCTTGTCTGTCACGATCAGACACATGACCAATTTCCTAGTCAAGACGCTGGCCAACGCGGCCGCCCTTCTGGTGGCCGTGTGGCTGCTCGACGACATCACCCTCACCGGCGACAGCACCGGCAACAAGGCGCTCACGCTCATTGTCGTCGCCCTGATCTTCGGCCTGGTCAACTTCCTGGTGAAGCCGGTGGTGAAGGTCCTGACCTTCCCGCTCTTCGTGCTCACCCTCGGCCTGATCACGCTGGTGGTCAACGCGCTGATGCTGATGCTGACCTCCTGGCTGGCGGGCCAGTTCGACCTGAGTTTCCACGTCGACGGCTTCTGGACCGCGGTCCTGGGTGGCCTGATCATTTCGGTGGTCTCCTGGGCTCTCAACGTCGCCCTGCCCGACCGCAAGGACTGACGGCCTCCGACCCGCTCCGCCCGGGCGGGCCGTCCGCACGGCCCGCCCGCCGAGTCCATCTGTCCAGGTCGTGGACGTGTTGTGCGGTGTCTGGAGAGGGTGTCCGATGCTGTGGGAGGGCGGCCCTCCGGTCGGCGTCCGCCCGACGGGGGCCCGAACGACGCGAGAAAGGCGGCCACGATGACGGGCGAGGGTACGAGGGCGGTACGAGCAGGGCTGCCCGAGGCGGTCAAGAACGAGCCAACGCTTCCCGGGCCGGTCTTCGCCGCCCACTTCCACCTGCCCGGTGACGTGAGCGGGCCCTACTCCTACGGCCGGGACTCCAATCCGACCTGGACCCATCTGGAACGCGCCATCGCCGAGCTGGAGGCACCGGGCGAGGAGGCGCACACGCTGGTCTTCGCCTCCGGGATGGCGGCCATCTCGGCCGTGCTCTTCTCCCAGGTCGGCACCGGCGACGTGGTGGTCCTGCCGGACGACGGCTACCAGGCTCTGCCGCTCGTCCGCGAGCAGCTCACCGCCTTGGGCGTGGAGGTGCGCACCGCCCCGACCGGCGGCGACGCCCAGCTGGACGTCCTGGAGGGCGCCAAGCTGCTGTGGATCGAGACCCCGTCCAACCCCGGCCTCGACGTGTGCGACATCCGCCGACTCGTCGCGGCCGCCCGTGCCCAGGGGACGCTGGTCGCGGTGGACAACACCCTGGCGACCCCGCTCGGCCAGCGTCCGCTGGAGCTGGGCGCTGACTTCGCGGTGGCCTCCGACACCAAGGGCATGACCGGCCACGGCGACATCCTGCTCGGCCACGTGACCTGCCGCGACGCCGAGCTGGCCGCCGGCGTCCAGCGCTGGCGGAAGATCGTGGGTGCGATCCCCGGACCGATGGAGGCGTGGCTCGCCCACCGCTCCCTCGCCACGCTGCAACTCCGCGTCGAGCGCCAGACCGCCAACGCCCTGGCGCTGGCCGAGGCCCTCCGGGCCCGTGCCGATGTGGCGGGCCTGCGCTACCCGGGGCTGCCCGACGACCCCTCGCACGCGGTCGCCGCCCGGCAGATGCACCGCTTCGGCTCGGTCGTCTCCTTCGATCTCGGGACCAAGGAGCGGGCGGAACGTTTTCTGGCCGCACTGCGCCTGGTCGAGGACGCGACCAGCTTCGGCAGCGTGCGCTCGACCGCCGAGCGCCGCGGCCGCTGGGGCGGGGACGCCGTCGGCGAGGGGTTCGTCCGCTTCTCCGTCGGGGCGGAGGACGCCGAAGACCTCCTCGCGGATGTGACGCGCGCCCTCGACCTCTCCCTCGACGACGCCTGAACCGGCAGGCGCACAGACCTCACGCGTACGGACGGCCCGAGCCTCCCCCCTCGTGGCTCGGGCCGTCCCGGCTCCGGTCCTGAAGAGCCGCACTGTCCAGGCTAGTTGACCCTGCGTCAGTGTCCAATCACTGTGGCAGCAGCGACCTATCGACATATTTATAGTTGAACCGCGAGTGACGGCCTGCGACGAAGGGGTTGAGGGCGTGGATCTGGCGCTGCTGCGTACGTTCGTCACGGTCCACCGAGCCGGGTCCTTCACCCGCGCCGCCGCCCTGCTCGGCCTCTCCCAGCCGGCGGTCACCTCGCAGATACGCACCCTGGAGCGCCAGCTCGGCCGCCCGCTCTTCCTCCGCAAGGCCCGCGGGGTGACGCCCACCTCGGTCGGCGACGAGCTGGCCCACCGGGCGGCGCCCCATCTGGACGCCCTGGTGGAGATCGCCGAAGGCGGCCTGGAGGTGGAGGCGCCGCTGCGCACCCTGCACCTGGCGGGCCCGCCCGAGTTCATGGCGGAACGCGTCCTGCCGGCCCTCGTCGGGATGACGGGGGCCGAGGGGCCGGCGGTCCGGCTCCGCACCTCTTTCGGCTCCACCGACGACGTCCTCGAAGGGCTCGCCGCCGGCCACCACGACCTGGCGGTCGCCACCCGCCGCCCGCGCGGCACCCTGCTCAGCGCCGGAACGCTCTGCGACGAGGAGCACCTCCTGGTGGCGGGAGCACGCTGGGCCGGGCGGTTCGCCCCCGGAGCGGTCCGGCGCGGCGGAGCCGAGGCGCTCGCCAAGGTGCCGGTCGTCGACGTGCACGAGTCCCTCCCCTTCGCCCGGCGCTACTGGACCACCGTCTTCGACGCACCCCCTCCCGAGCACGCCGCTCTGGTCGCCCCCGACCTGCGGGCGATCCTGTCGTGCGTCGTCGCGGGCGCCGGCCTGGCCGTCCTGCCGCGGTATCTCTGCGAGGAGGCTCTGCTCCGGGGCGAGCTGGTCACGCTGCTGGAGCCGCCGGTTCCACCGCTGCGGACCTACTTCGTCGCCGTGCGGGCCGGTACACAGGCTCTGCCGCACATCGCGACGGCCCACGAGTGGCTGTTGCGGGCCGCCGCCGCCTGGGGGTGAGCCCCCGCGATGTTTCACGTGGAACGTGCGGGGCCAGATTTCCCCCATGACCGTTCGCTCCGTGGTCAAGCGCACCGCCCGCGCCGTCCTCCTCGACGGCGACCAGCTCGTCCTGATCAAGCGCACCAAGCCCGGCGTCGATCCGTACTGGGTGACCCCGGGCGGCGGGGTCGAGCCGGAGGACAGCACTGTCGTCGCCGCGCTCCACCGCGAGGTCCTGGAGGAGCTGGGCGCCAAGATCACCGATGTCGTCCCCTGCTTCGTCGACACCGTCGAGCACATCGGCGAGGACGCCGAGACCACCGGCGTGAAGGTGCAGCACTTCTTCGTCTGCCGCCTCGGCTCCATGGACCCGGCACTGCGCCACGGCCCGGAGGTCGAGGAACCGTGCGGGGAGTACGAGATCGTGCGCATCCCGTTCACCCGCCTCGGCATCGCCTCGGTCCACATGGTCCCGCTGTCGCTACGGCACTATCTGGACGGCAACATCGAGGGCGTCCAGGCGCTGCTCGCCCCTGATCTCGGCTGAGCGGGAGCAGGCGCGCCCGCCGATGTTTCACGTGAAACACCGCACATCCCGGCCGGGCCCGACTTCCGAGACTGTGTGGACCTCGCCCATGAGCTGCACAGATATCCGCCGGACGGGCTTTCCTGCCGCCCTGGAAGTGCTCGCTCCACGGCTGAAAAGACGGTGGACGGGAGGGACCCCCGTCGGTCAACCTGGGCCGCGTGTCGACACCTGCGCTCTCCGCTCTACCGGTTCGCCCCCTCACCCTCCGGGACCTCCCGGCCTGCACGAGCCTCGCGCACGACAGGGGGTGGTCCCCGGAGGAGCACAAGTGGCGGTTGCTGCTCGCGGCCGGGCACGGGGTCGGGGTGGACGCTCCGGACGGACGCGGGCTGCTGGGCGCCTGCACCCTGACCGACTTCGGCCCGCACGAGGCCCCCGCCTTCACCGCGATCGGCATGATGCTGATCGCCGACCGGTACGCCGGTCGGGGCTTCGGACGCTGCCTCCTGGAGCACGTGGTCCAGTACAGCGAGCGGGTACCGCTCACCCTCTACGCCTCCGGGAGCATGCTCCCGCTCGCCCGGAAGCTCGGCTTCACCTCGATCGGCCGGGCGGCCGCCGCCACTGGCCGCCTCACCGGAGCGGCCGCCCTGCCGGCCAGGCCCGGGCTCACCCTCTCTCCCGCGCGGGCCGGGGACCTCCCCCGCATCCTCCAGCTCGACGCCGAGGTGTTCGGCACCGACCGCACACCCTTGATCGCCCGGCTTCCGGCCTTCGCCGACCGCTTCCTGGTGGCGGAGGAGGACGGGGAGCTGACGGGCTTCGCGGCGCGCTGGCCCAACACCGGCACCGAGGTCGTCGGCCCGCTCATCGCCCGCGACACGCGCACCGCGCAGGCCCTGATCACGGGTCTGGCCGAGGGAAGCACCCGCCCGCTCCGGGTGGACGTCGACGCCCGGCACACCGCGCTGCTGGAGTGGCTGGGCGAGCGTGGGATGCCGGTGGTCACCACCAGCGAGCTGCTGACCCGCGCTCTGCCCGGTCTGCCCGGCGACTGGACCAGGCGGTTCGCTCCCCTCACCGTGGCCGCGGCCTGAGGTGTTCCGGCGGACGCGGGAACATGTGATTGCAGGCGCGCGTTATATGCATACGCGTGATATTGCGCGCATGTCTTAAGCTGGACGGCACCCGGACTTTCGGCGCCCGCCGGGAGGAGCCGAGGGGGCACCGACCAGGAGGAGCGAGGAACCATGACCGCCACGGACCCCGCGCTGACCGCACTGGCGCAGAGCTGGTGCGCACTGTCCCTGCTGCACGGACGCATCGAGACGCACGTGGAGCGGGCCCTCCAGTCCGGGCACGGACTCAGCACCCGCGAGTACTCCCTGCTGGACGTGCTCAGCCGGCAGCACGACGGTGAGGGCGGCCATCTGCAGATGAAGCAGGTCGCCGACGCCGTCGTCCTCAGCCAGAGCGCCACCACGCGCCTGGTGACTCGCCTGGAGGACCGCGGCCTCCTCTCCCGCTACCTCTGCCCCACCGACCGGCGCGGCATCTACACCGACGTCACCCCGGCCGGGAAGGCCCTCCTCGACGAGGCCCGCCCCACCAACGACACCGCCCTGCGGGAAGCTCTCGACACTGCGGCCCAGAACCCCGAACTCGCCCCGCTCGTCCAGGCCGTGGAGACCTTGCGCACCCCCGCCTGACTCTTCAGCGGCCCTCCGGGGGCTCCCCGCCGGCTGGTCTACTGTGCCGCTCATGGATCACCCTCAAGACGCACTCCAGCGGGACCGCACCCAGGATTCCCCCGGCGAGGCGCTCCTGATACGCCGCGCCGAGGCGTCCGACGTGGCCGCCATCGTCGCCATGCTCGCCGACGACCCCCTCGGCGCCACCCGGGAGTCCCCGGACGACCTCACCCCGTACCTGGCCGCGCACGCCCGGCTGGCGGCCGACCCGAACCAGCGCCTCGTCGTCGCCGAACGGGCCGGGAAGGTCGTCGGAACGCTTCAGCTGACCCTCATCCCGGGTCTCTCCCGCCGGGCCGCCACCCGGTCCCTGATCGAAGGGGTGCGCGTCCACGCGGACGAGCGGGGCAGCGGGCTCGGCACCCTCCTCATCGAGTGGGCCGTCGAGACCTCTCGCGCCGAGGGGTGCCGGCTCGTCCAGCTCACCTCCGACGCCACCCGCGAGGACGCCCATCGCTTCTACGAGCGCCTGGGTTTCGTCGCCTCCCACGTGGGGTTCAAGCTCCAGCTCTGAGCCGGGTCTGCTTGCCGGTCGACGCGCGCCCAACAGGCCGCTGAGGAACAATGTTTCACGTGAAACACCGCGTGAGCCATGTTTCACGTGAAACATCACGAATCATCGTGTGCAGGGCGGATGTTTCACGTGAAACATGCCGATCGAGGCAGCTCGGTCAGCCCAACTCCCCAGCCGCACGCCAACCCTTGGTGTCCACGCCACCAGGGACCACCGAATCCGGCGCATAGGGCTCGCGCGTGAAGACGAAGGACCCCAAGTCCAAGTGGGTCACGGCGCCTTCGGTGTCCCGCACCGGCCGCAGAGTCTCCCCCAGGAAGTAGCCGTCCAGGCCCCGCCACGACCCGTCACCGGCGGATACGAAGCGCGCGGCCCGCCCGGCTCCCTTCAACGGCCGCAGCTCCACACCACCATCGGCCCCGCAGTGCAGCCCGTACGGCGTCACGCCCCAGTACCAGGCGCCCGCCAACTCCAGGACCCGCGGGTCGGCTTCGGCCATCGGGCGCCAGAGCCGGGGCATCGACGGCTCGGCCTCGGCCACGATGCCGATGAGTTCGGCGGCGAGGCTGCCGGTGAGGAGTCCGGAGGTGGTGTTGGCGAGGACCACGGCGGCCAGGCCCTCGTCCTCACGGGCCAGCAGGGCCGCGAGGAACCCCGGGAGCGAGCCCATGTGGCCCGTGAGCGTCGTCCCGCCGACGCTCAGCACCTGCGTCCCGAGTCCGTAGGCGCTCTCCTGCGCCCCCGGCAGGCTCGGGGCGGCAGGCGTCCGCATCTCGCGCACCGATGCTGCGCTGAGCACCCTGTCGTCGCCCTGGATCAGGAAGGCGGCGAAGCGGAGCAGATCGCGGGTGGTCGACCAGAGCTGACCGGCCGGCGCCATCCGGCCCAGATCGTGGGCGGGCTCCGGGAGGAGGGCGTCGGCCCAGGGGTGCACCGCCCAGCCCCGCGCGTACGGCTCCTGCGGCCCGTAGCTGGTGCGGGTCAGCCCCAGCGGCTCCAGCACCTCGGCGCGCAGCACCTTCTCCCAGGGCTCGCCGCGCACTTCCTCGACGAGGGCGCCGAGCAGGGTGTAGCCGGGGTTGGAGTAGTGGTGGACCCGGCCGACAGGGTGGCGGTGCGGTTCCTCACCGAGCACGTCGGCCAGCTCGGGGCGCAGGGTGCCGGGGCTCCGTTCCCACCACTCGCCCGGCGCCTCGGCGGCGAGACCGCCGGTGTGGGAGAGCAGGTCCGCGACGGTGGCCTGGCCCGCGCCGGTACCGGGCAGATGCTTCTCCAGCGGGTCGGTCAGCTCCAGGAGCCCTTCGTCGCGGAGCCGCATGACCAGAACAGCCGTGAAGGTCTTGCTGATCGACCCGATCCGGTACTGGGTGTCGCCGTCGACCCCGACCCCCTCCAGCGCGGAGAGCGCGCCTTCCCAGATCACCTCGCCGTCCCGCGCCACTCCGGCCACCAGCGACGGCACCCGGGACTCGCTCTGCGCCCTGGCGAGGCGGTGGTTCAGGGCCCGGCGGGTGGTGGACAGAAGGCCGAGGTCTTCCGGGGTCTCATGAGTCGTCATGGCCCCACTCCACTCGTTCGGCCCGGTGAGGTCCAGCCCTTTTCCCGGTCACGTCGGGAGTGGCTCACCCGGCCGTTCTGGGGCCCCGGCTGCCGGCCGACCGCGTCGAGCAGGCGCCGGGAGGGGGTGTCGGCGACCTGGGTCACCGCGATCAGCTCCGCATGCGTGCCTCGCTCATTCCGGTACCGTCGAGCACCGCACGAACCGCCTCCCGCGCCAGCCCCCGCCCTGTGGCCTTCCGGAGTAACCCGTACGACAGCTCCGTCCGGTCCGGCCGGTCCGCGTCGGGCCGGAGTTCCACGTGCCCGACCGGAAAGGTGCCTTCGGCACCTGATGGGCGCTCTACGCGGCAGGAGGCACAGAGCGGAGAGTCCGGCCCCCCAGCCATCCCCCCGGCCCCGGCCGGAGCGCCGTCCGCGTCCTCCTGCCGGGCGCCGTCACGTCTTGAGGCTCCCCCGCAGCGCGGTGATGAGCCGGTTGGCGCGGTCGTCGCCGTGGCCGATCATCCGGTTGGCCACGTAGGCGAATCCGACGCCGAACTCGTCGTCGCCGAAGGCGAACTGGCCGCCGGCGCCGTCGTTGCCGAAGCTGCGGCCGCCCAGCATCGGGCGGGGCCGCCCGGAGTCGAGGAGGAAGCCGGAGCCCCAGCGCTGACCGAGGTCGTACCCCTGCCAGGTGGGCCCTGCCGACACCTCGCGCACCGCGTCGGTCAGGGTCTCCTCGGAGAGCAGGCGCGGCCCGCCGTCGAGGCCCGTCACGGCTGCCCCGTACAGGGCGGCGAGCCCGCTCGCGGAGGCGACCGCGCCGGCGCCAGGGAGTTCGGTGCCGAGCAGTTCGGGGTCGTTGAAGCCGTGCGGCTCCTCCAGGCCGGGGAAGACCAGCGCGCCGTTCATCGTGACGATGCGCATCAGCAGGGACTGCGGATCGCCGGCGGGACGCCCCTCGGCCTCCACCAGGCGCGCCAACTTCCCCCTCTCAGCGGCGGGCAGGCCGATCCAGGCCCGCAGCCCGAGCGGCCCGCCGACCGCCTCGCGGAAGAAGCGGCCGGGGGTGAGCCCGGTGATCCGGCGGATGACCTCGCCGACCAGGAAGCCGAAGACGTGCCCGTGGTACTCGTACGCCTCGCCGGGTTCCCAGAGCGGTCGCTGCTCCTCGATCGCACGAACGACGGGGGTCCACTCGGTGATCTCGCCGAAGCTCACGGTGCGGTCGAGTACCGGGACCCCGGCGCGGTGGCCGAGGACCATGCGCGTGGTGATCCGCTCCTTGCCCTCGGCGGCGAACTCCGGCCAGTAGGCGGCGACCGGTGTGTCCAGGTCGAGCCTGCCCTGCTGGGCGAGGAGATGCGCGCAGATGCTGACGAGGCCCTTGGCGCAGGAGAAGACGGGGACCACCGTCTCCTGGTCCCAGGGGCGGCCGGACCGCTCGTCGGCGACCCCGCCCCAGAGCTCCACCACCGGGCGGCCGCCGGCCCGGACCGAGACGGCCGTGCCCAGTTCCCCGAACACGTCGAAGTTCTCCCGGAAGACGTCCGCGACGCCCCCGAAGCCCTCATCCGCCCAGCCGCCGATCTCCACCGTGCACACCCCAGTTCCCGAGCGCTTCCCGACCCGGCCCCAGGTCGGCGGACCGCGACAGACTACGAGTCCCTCCGGCGGACCGCGAGGTCTTTTCGGTGGGCCGGCGGCCCGGCCCGCCTCACCACTGCCGGTTGACGGTCGCCTTCGGGCCGGTCACCAGGGTCGCCGGCGGAACGTCCTCGGCCACGACCGCACCCGCGGCGACGACGGCGTCCCGGCCGATGCTGACGCCGGGCAGGATCGTGGCCCCGGCGCCGATCCACACGTTCTCCGCCACGTCGATGGGTCCGCCGCTCAGCCACTCCCGCCGCTCCCCGGGGTCGACCGGATGCCCGAGGGTGATGAAGGTGGCCTTCGGGCCGACCATCACGCGCTCGCCGAGCCGAATGCCCGCGTAATCCAGGAACGTGCAGTTCTGGTTGATGAACACCCGCTCGGCCAGCTCCAGGTGGAGGCCGTGGTCGGTGTAGAAGGGCGGGTAGATCGTGGTCCTGGCGGGCAGCGGCCGGCCGAGAATCCGCTCGAACAGCTCGGCCTTGCCCGCCTCGTCCTCGAACGGCAGGACGTTCAGCCGGGAGGTCAACTCGGTGGCCCGCAGGACCCGCTCGGACATCGCCCGGAACTCGTCACTGTGGATGCGCATGAGACGGTCGTCGGCCATGGCCGAGCACGGTACCAGCGCACGGCCTGTCGAGCTCGCGTGAACTGGTCGTTCTCCGTGGCCTCACGGCCTCGTCGCCCGTGCTTGTCCCCAGCCCGTGGTATGCCCGTCCGGGGCGGTGCCGGACGGCCCGTCCGCGTCGACGGAAGGCTGGGCCGTGCGGAAACTGATCTACGGCATGAACCTGTCCCTGGACGGCTACATCGCCGCGCCCGGGGACGACATCGGCTGGAGCGGACCACCCAGCGACGAGCTCTTCCAGTGGTGGCTCGACCAGGAGCAGGAGAGCGGCCTGACGCTGTACGGCCGCAAGCTGTGGGAGACGATGAGCTCCTACTGGCCCACCGGCGACCAGCAGCCCGACGCCACCCCGGCGGAGATCGCCTTCGCCCAGAACTGGCGGTCCACACCGAAGGTGGTCTTCTCCTCTACTCTCGACGACCAGCTCGACTGGAACACCCGCCTGGTCACCGGCGACGCGATCGCCGAGATCACCCGTCTCAAGGCCGAGGACGGCGCCCCGCTTCAGATCGGCGGTGCGACGCTCGCCGCGGCGGCCATGCGCGCCGGGCTGATCGACGAGTACGCGATCGCCACCCACCCGGTGCTGGTCGGCGGCGGCACACCGTTCTTCGGTCCGCTGGACGGCTGGGTGCAGCTGAAGCTGCTAGAGACCCGGACGTTCCCCGGCGGCGTGGTCCTGACCAGGTACGAGACGAGGCGCTGAGCGGCAGCGCCCACGCGGCTCGCCTCAGCCGTGCGCCATGTCGACGAACCGGCTGTAGTGGCCCTGGAAGGCGACGGTGATGGTGGCCGTGGGGCCGTTACGGTGCTTCGCCACGATGAGGTCCGCCTCGCCGGCGCGCGGGGACTCCTTCTCGTACGCGTCCTCGCGGTGGAGCAGGATGACCATGTCGGCGTCCTGCTCGATGGAGCCCGACTCGCGGAGGTCGGAGACCATCGGCTTCTTGTCGGTGCGCTGCTCGGGGCCGCGGTTCAGCTGGGAGAGCGCGATGACCGGGATCTCCAGCTCCTTGGCGAGGAGCTTGAGGTTACGGGACATGTCCGAGACCTCCTGCTGACGGCTCTCGGCGCGCTTGGAGCCGCCTGACTGCATCAGCTGGAGGTAGTCGATGACGACGAGCTTGAGGTCGTTGCGCTGCTTGAGCCGGCGGCACTTGGCGCGGATCTCCATCATCGACAGGTTCGGGGAGTCGTCGATGTAGAGCGGTGCGGCGGACACGTCGGGCATACGGCGGGCGAGCCGCGTCCAGTCCTCGTCGGTCATCGTGCCGGAGCGCATGTGGTGGAGGGCGACCCGGGCCTCGGCCGACAGCAGGCGCATGGCGATCTCGTTGCGGCCCATCTCCAGGGAGAAGACCACGCTGGGCAGGTTGTTCTGGATCGAGGCGGCCCGCGCGAAGTCCAGGGCCAGAGTGGACTTGCCCATGGCGGGTCGGGCGGCGATGACGATCATCTGGCCGGGGTGCAGGCCGTTGGTGAGGGAGTCGAAGTCGGTGAACCCGGTGGGCACACCGGTCATCTCGCCGCTGCGGGAGCCGATCGCCTCGATCTCGTCGAGCGCCCCCTCCATGATGTCGCCGAGCGGCAGGTAGTCCTCGGAGGTCCGCTGCTCGGTGACGGCGTAGATCTCCGCCTGGGCGCTGTTGACGATCTCGTCGACGTCGCCGTCGGCGGCGTATCCCATCTGCGTGATCTTGGTGCCCGCCTCCACGAGCCGGCGGAGCACCGCCCGTTCGTGGACGATCTCCGCGTAGTACTCGGCGTTGGCCGCGGTGGGCACCGTCTGCACGACGGTGTGGAGGTAGGGGGCGCCGCCCACCTTGGTGATCTCGCCGCGCTTGGTCAGCTCGGCGGCGACGGTGATCGGGTCGGCCGGCTCGCCCTTGGCGTACAGGTCGAGGATGGCCTGGTAGATCGTCTCGTGGGCCGGGCGGTAGAAGTCGTTGCCCTTGAGGATCTCCACCACGTCGGCGATGGCGTCCTTGGAGAGGAGCATGCCGCCGAGGACCGACTGCTCGGCGTCGAGGTCCTGCGGGGGCACGCGCTCGAACGCGGTCGCCCCGCCGCCGTCCCAGGTGTCGCCGGCGCGGTCACGGCCTCCGTCGTTGCCCTTGCCCCGGCGCCGGGAGGCCGGCAGCCGGTCACCGGGTCCGGCGTCCGCCGCCCACGGGTCGTCCAAGGGCTCGGAGATACTCACCGTGCCGCCTCCATCCGTCCGCCGAGCGGACCTCGCCGTGCGCGCTTCCGTACGGCCCGACACTGACAAAGCGAGAGGCCCAACCCCTCATCTGACGCGTCGGAGTCGCGAGATTCCTCAGTCGGAACCCGGGCCGCACGCGGGTGGGTCGCCGGACCACGGTAGGCCCGTCGGCACCGTCAGCCAATCTGGTTATCCACAGGCCCTGTGGATGATCGACCCAATGCTGTGGAGAACTCGCCGAAACCTGTGCACGCCGCCGTGGACAGCGCTGTGAACAACCCCTCAGGGGCTCCGACATCCTAGCGCTGACCTGGCGTTTCACCATCCGCAGGCTGTGCAGGGGAAAAACTTCCCCAACTCGCGCGAGATCGTCGCCAAACCGTTGCCCGCGGACCCGCAACCTGGCCACACGTAAGGAGCGCACTCCCATTGCATCTGTTACCTGTGGATGATTACATTGGGCGCCATGACCAAGGCAGCTCCGCAGGCCAAGCACCATCGCCGTCAGCACGACCGCGAGATCGTCGCCCTCGCCGTACCCGCCTTCGGAGCCCTCGTCGCCGAGCCCCTCTTCGTGATGGCGGACAGCGCGATCATCGGTCACCTGGGCACCGCGCAACTCGCCGGACTCGCCGTCGCCTCCGCTCTGCTGACCACCGCGGTCAGCATCTTCGTCTTCCTCGCCTACGCCACCACCGGCGCCGTCGCCCGCCGCGTCGGCGCGGGTGAGCTCTCCGCCGCCATCCGCCAGGGCATGGACGGCATCTGGCTGGCGCTGATCCTGGGAGCCGCCGTCATCGCGGTGGTCCTGCCGACCGCCCCGGCCCTCATCGACCTCTTCGGCGCCTCCGAGACCGCTGCCCCGTACGCGGTGACGTACCTCCGCATCTCCTCGTTCGGCATCCCCGCGATGCTCGTCGTCCTGGCCGCCACCGGCGTCCTCCGCGGCCTCCAGAACACCCGCACCCCGCTCTACGTCGCCATCGGCGGCTTCGTCGCCAACGCCATCCTCAACGTCGTCCTGGTCTACGGCGCCGGACTCGGCATCGCCGGCTCCGCCTGGGGCACGGTCATCGCCCAGTGCGGCATGGCCGCCGTCTACCTGGTGGTCGTCGTCCGCGGCGCCCGCAAGCACGGGGCGTCGCTCCGGCCGGACGCGGCCGGCATCCGCGCCTCGGCACAGGCCGGCGCCCCGCTGCTGGTCCGGACCCTGTCGCTGCGGGCCGTCCTGATGATCGCGACGGCGGTGGCGGCCCGCCTCGGTGACACGGAGATCGCGGCCCACCAGATCATCCTCTCCCTGTGGAGCCTGCTCGCCTTCGCCATGGACGCCATCGCCATCGCCGGCCAGGCGATCATCGGGCGCTACCTGGGCGCCGGGGACAGCGCCGGAGCCAAGGCCGTCTGCCGGCGCATGGTCGAGTGGGGCATCGGCTCCGGCATCGTCCTGGGTGTCCTCGTGATCGTCTCCCGCCCGCTCTTCGTCCCCCTGTTCACGAGCGACGGAGCCGTGAAGGACGCGGCCCTCCCCGCCCTCGTGGTGGTCGCCCTCTGCCAGCCCCTCTCCGGCATCGTCTACGTCCTCGACGGCGTCCTCATGGGAGCGGGCGACGGGCCGTACCTCGCCTGGGCCATGCTGCTCACCCTGGCGATCTTCACGCCCTTCGCCCTGCTGATCCCCAGCTGGGGCGGCGGCCTCACCGCGGTCTGGGGCGCCATGACGCTGATGATGGCCACCCGCGCGGTCACCCTGGGGCTCCGTACGAGGTCGGGGCGGTGGCTGGTCACCGGCGCCAGCCGGTGATGTTTCACGTGAAACATCACTGACCCGGCCGGACACCCCCAAGCCCGATGTTTCACGTGAAACATCGGACGCCACACGACGGAGGGCCGCACCCCTGACGGGTGCGGCCCTCCGCTTCACGCTGCCAGATCGCTGATCAGGCGGCGACGACCTCGACGTTCACCTTGGCGGCGACCTCGGGGTGCAGACGCACGGACGCGGAGTGCGCGCCCAGCGACTTGATCGGCGCGTCCAGCTCGATGCGACGCTTGTCGACCTTCGGGCCGCCGGCGGCCGAGATCGCCGCGGCGATGTCGGCCTGCGTGACGGAACCGAAGAGGCGGCCGGCCTCGCCGGAACGGGTGCTCAGGCGGACCTGGACGCCCTCGAGCTCGGCCTTGACCTGGTTGGCCTGCTCGATGGTGGCGATCTCGTGGATCTTGCGAGCGCGACGGATCTGCTCGACGTCCTTCTCGCCACCCTTGGTCCAGCGGATCGCGAAACCACGCGGGACCAGGTAGTTACGGGCGTAGCCGTCCTTGACGTCGACGACGTCGCCGGCCGCACCGAGGCCGGAGACCTCGTGGGTGAGGATGATCTTCATGATTCGGTCACCCTTCCCTTATCGCGCGGTCGACGTGTAGGGCAGCAGCGCCATCTCACGGCTGTTCTTCACAGCCGTGGCGACGTCACGCTGGTGCTGCGTGCAGTTGCCGGTCACGCGGCGGGCACGGATCTTGCCGCGGTCGGAAATGAACTTCCGCAGCATGTTCGTGTCCTTGTAGTCCACGTACGTGACCTTGTCCTTGCAGAACGCGCAGACCTTCTTCTTAGGCTTGCGCACAGGCGGCTTAGCCATGGTGTTTCTCCTGTGTGATCAAGAAGTGTGGTGGCGAACCCTGATCCCTCGCGGACGCGGAGCGTCCTAGAAGGGGGGCTCGTCCGAGTAGCCGCCACCGCCGCCGGAGCTACCGCCCCAGCCGCCGCCGCCCTGCTGCTGGCCGCCGCCGGAAGGAGCGCTGGTGGCCCAGGGGTCGTCGGCGGGAGCACCGCCGCCGCCCTGCTGCTGGCCACCGCCGGGGCCGCCGCCCCAGCCGCCCTGCTGGCCGCCGCCGCCACCGCCGCTGTAACCACCCTGGCCACCGCGACCGGTGGTCTTGGTGACCTTGGCCGTGGCGTTCCGCAGGCTGGCACCGACCTCTTCGACGTCCAGCTCGTAGACCGTGCGCTTGATGCCCTCACGGTCCTCGTAGGACCGCTGCTTCAGCCGGCCCTGCACGATGACGCGCATGCCTCGCTGGAGCGACTCGGCGACGTTCTCCGCCGCCTGACGCCAGACCGAGCAGGTGAGGAAGAGGCTGTCGCCGTCCTTCCACTCGTTGGTCTGACGGTCGAAGGTGCGGGGAGTGGACGCGACGCGGAACTTCGCGACCGCCGCACCGGACGGGGTGAAGCGCAGCTCGGGGTCGTCGACAAGATTGCCGACCACCGTGATAACGGTCTCGCCTGCCATGGGGTACCTCTCGGCGGGTTTGCTGCTGGCTGCTGGCTGCTACTCGGAGCCCGAGTGGAACTACTGAGCGGAAGAAGCTCAGTGGGTCTCGGGGCGGAGGACCTTGGTCCTCAGGACCGACTCGTTCAGGTTCATCTGGCGGTCGAGTTCCTTGACGACCGCAGGCTCGGCCTGGAGGTCGATCACCGAGTAGATGCCCTCGGGCTTCTTCTTGATCTCGTACGACAGACGACGACGGCCCCAGGTGTCGACCTTCTCGACCTTTCCGTCGGCCTCACGGACGACGGAGAGGAAGTTCTCGATCAGGGGGGCGACGGAGCGCTCCTCCAGATCGGGGTCGAGGATGACCATCACCTCGTAGTGACGCATGTAGAACCCACCTCCTTTGGACTCAGCGGCCACGGTCGTTCCGTGGCAGGAGGGTCTTGATGCGAGCGCAACGGTATCGGCCACCGCTGACGGCGGACCCCGCGAGCGGGAGCCGTGGTGAGCGGGTGATCCAGGATCTGGGCAGACACCGGTGCAGACGGTACAGAGTACCCGCACGACCGCTTCCGGTTGAAATCCGGCCGCCGATGCCCGCAATCTGGGTATATCGGGTGCTTCGGCACCGGATGCGCAGCACCGGTGCCCGGCACCGAGGTGAGCGCCGCTTCCGCAGGAGGTGCCCTAATGGCCCAGACGACGCGTCCGAAGACCGCTGGTTCCCTCTTCGCCACCGACGGCAAGCCCCACCCGCTCCAGGACTCGCTGATGGTGGTCACCCTGGTGCTCGGGGCGCTGGCCCTGGTCACGGCCGGGTTCCACCATCTGCACCTGATCAGTTCGTGGGCCGGCCTGGTGGGCATCCTCACCGGTGCCTACGGCCAGTTCATCTCCGAGACGACCCGGGAGCGCACGCTCCTCATCGTGGGGCTCGGTGCCTCCGCCCTCGGCTTCTACCTGGGCGTCGCCCACGGTGGCCTGTTCGGCGGCGTGATCAGCTGACGCCGCCGCCTTCCGGCCGGGGGACCGTTCCGCGACGGGACGGTCCCCCGGCCGGCGGCGCGTCCTGGCCGATTCGGTGGCGGCCCGACCGGGGCGATCACCGGCGAAGTAGGCTTCGCGCGAGAGCCGGAGCCCCTGACCCCATGGGGACACACCAGCCCGAGGAGCGCCCCGAATGAGTCTGACCCTCAGGACCATCAGCCGTGAGCAGCATCTGGCGTACATCCAGACACTGCCCGCGGCCAGCCACATGCAGGTCCCTGCCTGGGCGGACGTCAAAGCGGAGTGGCGCTCCGAGAGCCTGGGCTGGTTCGACGACCGGACGGGCGAGATGGTCGGCGCCGGTCTGGTGCTCTACCGCCAGCTCCCCAAGATCAAGCGGTACCTGGCCTACCTCCCCGAGGGCCCGGTGATCAACTGGTTCTCGCCCCATCTGGAGGAGTGGCTCCAGCCGATGCTGGCCCACCTCAAGCAGCAGGGTGCCTTCTCGGTGAAGATGGGCCCGCCGGTGATCATCCGGCGCTGGGAGGCCGCCAGCATCAAGAAGGGCATCCAGGACCCGGACGTCAAGCGTCTGCGCGACGTCGAGGCGGACTTCATCGAGCCGCGCGCCTTCGAGGTGGCGGACCGGCTGCGGCGCATGGGGTGGCAGCAGGGCGAGGACGGCGGCGCGGGCTTCGGCGACGTCCAGCCGCGGTACGTCTTCCAGGTCCCGCTCGCCAACCGCTCCCTGGAGGACGTCCACAAGGGCTTCAACCAGCTCTGGCGGCGCAACATCAAGAAGGCCGAGAAGGCCGGCGTCGAGGTCGTCCAGGGCGGCTACCAGGATCTGGAGGAGTGGCAGCGCCTCTACGAGGTCACGGCCGAGCGCGACCGTTTCCGCCCGCGCCCCCTCGGCTACTTCCAGCGCATGTGGACCGCGCTGAACAACGAGGACCCCAACCGGATGCGGCTGTACTTCGCCCGCCACGAGGGCGAGAACGTCGCGGCGGCCACCATGCTGGTCGTCGGCGGCCACGTCTGGTACTCCTACGGCGCCTCCGCCAACCACAAGCGCGAGGTCCGGCCCTCCAACGCCATGCAGTGGCGGATGCTCCGCGACGCCTACGCGCTCGGCGCCACCGTCTACGACCTCCGCGGCATCTCCGACTCCCTGGACGAGTCGGACCACCTCTTCGGCCTCATCCAGTTCAAGGTCGGCACCGGTGGGCAGGCTGCCGAGTACCTCGGCGAATGGGACTTCCCGCTCAACAAGCTCCTCCACAAGGCGCTCGACATCTACATGTCCCGCCGCTGACCCCGGCGGGCACGGCACAATTCATCCGGCGGGGCGCATCGGCCGCCCCGCCGCACCGCGACTGACACAGGAAGGCTCCGGACCGGCCATGGCGCTCACGCTGTACGTCGACACCGCGCGCTGGCGGGATCACCACCACCAGGTGCGCGAGCAGTTCCCGGGCATCGTCCCCGTCTGCAAGGGCAACGGGTACGGCTTCGGGCACGAGCGGCTGGCCGAGGAGGCGATCCGCTTCGGCTCCGACATCCTCGCCGTGGGCACCACCTACGAGGCGGCCCGGATCAAGGACTGGTTCAGCGGCGACCTGCTCGTGCTGACGCCGTTCCGGCGCGGCGAGGAGCCGGTGCCGCTGCCGGACCGGGTCATCCGCTCGGTCTCCTCGGTGGACGGGGTGCACGGCCTGGTCGGCGCCCGCGTGGTCATCGAGGTGATGTCCTCGATGAAGCGCCACGGCGTGAGCGAGGAGGACCTGCCGAAGCTCCACGCGGCCATCGAGGACGTCCGGCTGGAGGGCTTCGCCATCCACCTGCCGCTGGACCGCACCGACGGCACGGACGCCGTCGAGGAGGTCATCGCCTGGATGGACCGCCTCCGTGCCCACCGCCTGCCACTGCACACCATGTTCGTCAGCCACCTGAAGTCCAGCGAACTGGCCCGGCTCCAGCAGCAGTTCCCGCAGACGCGGTTCCGCGCCCGGATCGGCACCCGGCTCTGGCTGGGCGACGAGGAGGCGACCGAGTACCGCGGGGCGGTGCTGGACGTCACCCGGGTCTCCAAGGGCGACCGCTTCGGCTACCGCCAGCAGAAGGCGGCCGGTGACGGCTACCTGGTGGTGGTCGCCGGCGGCACCTCGCACGGCGTGGGCCTGGAGTCGCCGAAGGCCCTGCACGGGGTGATGCCCCGCGCCAAGGGCGTCGCCCGCGCGGGTCTCGCGACGGTCAACCGGAACCTCTCGCCCTTCGTCTGGGCGGGCAAGCAGCGCTGGTTCGCCGAACCTCCGCACATGCAGGTGTCGATCCTCTTCGTCCCCGCCGACGCCCCGGCGCCGCAGGTCGGCGACGAACTGGTCGCCCATCTGCGGCACACCACCACGCAGTACGACCGGGTCGTCGAGCGCTGAGCCGGTCGCCCCGTACGTGAAGAGGCCCCTGGCCGTCCCGCGAGGGACGCCAGGGGCCTCTGGCGTGGTGCAAGCGCGTCAGGAGCCGGGCGTCGCCGGGCCGCCCGCGCCGAAGCCCTCCCCTGCGGTCTTCCCGGCCCCCCAGCGCACCACCGGACGACTGAAGTGGGCGGCGTGCTGCGGGGGACGGTCCGCGTAGCCGAGGACGAACCGGTCCGGGGCACCGTCCAGCACCCCGCCCGAGGGATCGTCGTCCCCGTCCCGCCGCACCACGTCCCGTTCGGGCAGCAGAGCGTCCCGTACGACGACGGCGCAGAGGTAGAGCGTCCCGGCGAGGTGCAGGCAGATCGCCAGGTGGTACCCCTCCAGCGGCAGGCCGCGCTGGGCGTCGCCGCTGCTGGTGTAGGCGAGGTACATCCAGATGCCGAAGTAGTACAGCACCTCGCAGCTCTGCCAGATCAGGAAGTCGCGCCAGCGGGGCCGGGCGAGGGCGGCCAGCGGGATGAGCCACAGCACGTACTGCGGCGAGTAGACCTTGTTGGTGAGGATGAAGGCCGCGACGACGAGGAAGGCCACCTGCGCCAGCCGGGGGCGGCGGGGCGCCATGAGGACGAGGACGGCGATCAGCGCGCACGCCAGGACCATCAGCAGGGTGGCCAGGGTGTTGACGGTCTCCGTCGCCAGCGGCTGGTCGGAGTTCTGGGAGAGCACCAGCCAGAAGGAGCCGAAGTCCACGCCCCGCTCCTCGCTGAACGTGTAGAACTTCGACCAGCCCTCGAAGGCGCCGATCATCACCGGCCCGTTGACCACCAGCCAGGCCCCCGCGGCTCCGGCAAGCGCGGTACCGAAGGCCCGCCACTTGCCCGCCCGCCAGCAGAGCAGGAAGAGGGGACCGAGGATCAGGGCCGGGTAGAGCTTGGCGGCGGTGGCCAGTCCGAGGAGGACACCGAAGGCGAGCGGCCGCTCCCGGGACCACAGGAAGAGCGCGGCGGCGGTCAGGGCGACGGCCAGCAGGTCCCAGTTGATGGTCGCCGTCAGCGCCATCGCGGGAGCCAGGGCGACGAGCAGGGCGTCCCAGGGGCGGCGCCGGTGGGTGCGCGCGACGCAGACCGCGATCACGGCGGCGCAGGCCATCAGCATCCCGGCGTTGATCAGCCAGTAGATCTGCTCCCGCTCGACGAGTGAACCGGAGCCGGGGGTGAACCAGGAGGCCACCTCCATGAAGACGCCGGTCAGCACCGGGTACTCCAGGAACTGCATGTCCCCCGGCAATCGGTCGAAGTACGGGACCAGCCCGTCGGCGAACCCCCGGCCCTGGAAGAGGTGGGGGATGTCGGAGTAGCAGGCGTGGGTGTACTGGGCGCCGGCGCCGAAGAACCAGGCGCCGTTGTAGCAGGGCAGCTTCTGCACCATGCCGAGGGCGAACATGCCGATCATGACCAGGGCGATCACGCGGACCGGCGACCACCAGGAGCCGCCGGGCAGGACGCGTCTCCCGGCGGCGCCGCCGATCAGCTCGGAGCCGGCGGCGGCCACTTCGTCCTGCCGTGTCGGCTGCACGGTGTCCCGCTGCGGCGCGTCGGCACGTGTCGTCTCTGGGCTGGGCATGGGCGCCATCCTGCCCCATGGCCCCCGGAACGCCGGGAGGGCCGCCGCACCCGTTGGTGCGACGGCCCTCGGTTTCACGTGAAACATCTGGTTTCACGTGAAACATGACGCGGGGAGCCCGGCTAGTTGTTGCCGAACCACGATCCGCCGTTGTCGTTCCCCTCGGTCTCGCCCTCGTCCGGTGGCGGTTCCGTGGTGGGCTGGCCCCCACCTGGGTCACCCGGACCACCGTTCTCGTTGCCCCCGTTCTCGTTGCCGCCGTTCTCGTTCTGGCGGCACTCCCAGTCCAGCGGCCGGCAGGTCGTGGTGGGATCGGGGTCCGGCGTCTCCGGCGGCGCCTCCGTGGTCGGCGTCGGGTCCGGGGACTCCTCCTGCTCTGTCTCGGTCGGCGTCGGGGTCGGGGTGGGCGTCGGCTCGCCGACGATCGTGCCCAGCTCGGACGGCTCCGGGAACTGCTGCGGGCTCTTGCCCTTCATCGCCGACAGCATGTACTCGGTCCAGATCTCGGCCGGGAACGAGGCACCGTGGATCGACTCCTGCCCGCCGGTCCCGTACATCTCCAGGAACTTCTGGTTCTTCGCCTGGTCGTCCACGCGGAACATGCCGATGGCGGTGGAGAGCTGCCGGGTGTAGCCGGCGAACCAGGCGGACTTGTTGCCGTCGGTCGTACCGGTCTTGCCGGCCGTCGGCCACTGGGCGTCGACCGGCTTGGCGGCCGTGCCCGTGCCCTCCTGGACGACGGTGCGCAGGACGTCGGTGACGTTGTCCGCGACATCCGCCGGGATGCCCTGCTTCACCTTGGCGACGGAGTCGTGGTTCCAGACCTCCCCGTCCTTGCCCTCGATGGACTCCACCGAGTACGGGTCCACCTGCTTACCGCTGGCCGCGTAGGTCGCGTAGGCACCAGCGAGCCGGATGGCGCTCGGCGCCGAGGTGCCGAGGGCGAAGGAGGGGCTGCGCCAGCCGGGGAGGTTGTCCTTCTTGATCCCTGCCGCCTCGGCCGTCTCGCGGACCTTGTCGAGGCCGACGTCCATGGCGAGCTGGATGTAGGGCGTGTTGGTGGAGAACTGCATCGCCGTCCTCAGGTCGATGTCGCCCTTCGACTCATCGCCGTCGTTGCGCTGATGCCACTCCTCGTCCTTCTCGTTGTGCCAGATAGTGCCGTCGTAGTTCTTCACCTTCAGCTTGTTGTCGCCGTCGTAGATGCTCTTCGGCGACACGATCGTCCGCTGTTCAGGCGTCTGCTCGGGCGGCAGGTCCGGGTTCCGGATGCCGTACTCCATGGCGGCCGAGAGGACGAAGGGCTTGAAGGTGGAGCCGACCTGGACACCGGTGTAGTCGGCGTTGTTGGTGAAGTGGACCGTGGCGTCGGAGCCGCCGTAGATCGCCTTGATCTTGCCGGTCTTGGGCTCGACCGAAGCGCCGCCGAACTGGACGTACTTGTCCGTCTTGGGCCGCTTCTTCGGGTCGATGTTCGCCTTCTCCACCTTGTCGACGGCCTTGGTGAGGGCCGCCATCTTCTTCTTGTCGAAGGTGGTGTGGATCTTGTAGCCGCCCCGGTCCAGCTCGGTCCGGCTGAGGGTGGTGTTGGCGACGATGTAGTTGTCGGCCAGGTCCGTCAGGTAGCCGATCTGGCCGGCCTTGTTGGTGGCCGGCTTGGGCTTGTCGGGCTCGGGGAAGCCCTTGGCCAGAATGCTCTGGCGCTCGCTCTGGTCCAGCTTGCCGATCTCCACCATGCGGCGCAGCGCGAACTTCCAGCGGTTGGTCGCCCGCTCGGTGTTCTCCTTCGCCGAGGCACCAGGACCCTGGCCACCGGCGGGGTCGTAGAGGTTCGGTCCGTTGAGGGTGGCCGCCAGGAACGCCGACTCGCTGGTGCTGAGGTCGAGGGCGGGCTTGTTGTAGTAGGCCCGGGCCGCCGCCTCGATGCCGTAGGCACCCCGGCCGTAGTAGGCGGTGTTGAGGTAACCCGCGAGGATTTCCTCCTTCTCCTTCACGCCGCCCACCTTCACCGAGATCAGCAGCTCGGTGAACTTGCGCTTGAGCGTCTGCTCCTGGCTGAGGTACGTGTTCTTCACGTACTGCTGGGTGATGGTCGACCCACTCTGGGTGCTGCCGCCCATCGCCATGTTGAAGACGGCGCGGGCGATGCCCATCGGGTCGACGCCGTTGTCGTCCCAGAAGGTGGCGTTCTCCGCGGCGACGACCGCGTTCTGCATCGACTTCGGGATTTCCTCGTAGTCGATGATCTGGCGGTTCTTGTCGCCGCCGCCCGCGATGACCATCTGGGTGTTGTCGGACCAGTAGTAGACGTTCTTCTGGACCTCGGCAGTCTTCTGCGGGTCCGGGATGTCCACCATGGCCAGGCCTATGCCGGCGGTCGCCAGCAGCAGGCCGAAGAAGCCGAGGCAGGTGCCGGTGACCTGCTTCCAGGACGGCACGAAACGGCGCCAGCCGTACTTTCCCGCGCGGGGGTAGTCGATGAAGCGCTTCTTCTCGGGCTCACGTCCGCGGCCGCGGCCACGTCCGCCCTCGGCCCCGCCCCCGCCACCACGACGGCCGCCGCCCGCTCCGGCACCGTGTCCGGCGCCGTGGTCGGCTGCCCTGCGGCGGCCCCCCTTGGCGGCCCGGCGCGCCTCGGCGCGGCCTCCGTACGGGCGTTCCTCGCCCTCGGAAGCGAACGAGGCGGAAGGCGCATGAGAGGCGCCACGCGGCGCGGCACGGCGGCCTGACTGGCTCCGCCGGGCGGCAGCTCGTCCGCCACCCTGCTGCGGCGGCGGTTTGCGACGATGCTCGCTCATCGAACGACTACTCCTCGGGCAAGCGCGGATTCGCGCGCCTGGAACGGCAGCTGATTGTCGGTCCCCCCGACGCCTGGACACTCCTCGTGGCGGTGGTCTGCCGCATGGTGTCCGGGCACGCCCCTATTGCTGACGCCACCTGGCGCCCCATAGTTCCCGGCGGTCTGCATGCCGCACAGACTACGCACCGTCAAAACCACCCGGGCGGCGAAGTTCACCTCAAATCAGGCAACTCCGGTACGTCGTTTCAGTGATGTGACGCCGTTCACCGCGCCCCCACTTGTCCATCCCGTGACCTCGATCTATCGTCGGGATGTATCGAGTCGATACATCAGCTCGGCATAAAGACCGGCGAGGGAACCACACGGCGGCGGAAAGGCGGACATGAGCAGACGCTCCGGCATCCTCGAGTTCGCCGTCCTCGGGCTGCTGCGCGAGTCCCCGATGCACGGCTACGAGCTGCGGAAACGACTCAACACCTCGCTCGGGATCTTCCGCGCCTTCAGCTACGGCACCCTCTACCCGTGCCTCAAAACGCTGGTGGCCAACGGCTGGTTGATCGAGGAGTCCAGCGGTCCGCCCGAGGACGCCCACGCGGCGCCGCTCACCGGCCGCCGGGCCAAGATCGTCTACCGGCTCACCGCGGAAGGTAAGGAGCACTTCGAGGATCTGCTCTCCCAGACCGGTCCCGACGCCTATGAGGACGAGCACTTCGCCGCCCGCTTCGCCTTCTTCGGCCAGACGTCGCGCGATGTCCGCATGCGAGTGCTCGAAGGCCGGCGCAGCCGGCTGGAGGAGCGGCTGGAGAAGATGCGGGCCTCACTGGCCCGTACCAGGGAGCGCCTCGACGACTACACGCTCGAACTCCAACGGCACGGAATGGAGTCCGTGGAGCGCGAGGTGCGCTGGCTGAACGAGCTGATCGAGAGCGAACGGTCGGGCCGCCGGCGGCGGACCGCCCAGGACGGCTCACCTCAGCAGGGCACATCCGGAGAGAAGGACGATCTGCCCCGGTCGCGGGAGCACTCCCGCCCGGATTCGTCCGACGACACCGCCACATGAGACCCGGCACTCGCTGGGCCTCATCGGGAACACCGAGAACACACAGGGAGCAACCGGAATGGGTTCGGTTCGCGTAGCCATCGTCGGCGTGGGCAACTGCGCCGCCTCGCTGGTGCAGGGCGTCGAGTACTACAAGGACGCAGACCCGGACAGCAAGGTCCCGGGCCTCATGCATGTCCAGTTCGGCGACTACCACGTCCGCGACGTCGAGTTCGTCGCCGCCTTCGACGTGGATGCCAAGAAGGTCGGCCTGGACCTCGCCGACGCCATCGGCGCCAGCGAGAACAACACGATCAAGATCTGCGACGTGCCGAACTCCGGCGTGACCGTCCAGCGCGGCCACACCCTGGACGGCCTCGGCCGGTACTACCGCGAGACGATCGAGGAGTCCGCCGAGGAGCCGGCCGACATCGTCCAGACCCTCAAGGACCGCCAGGTCGACGTCCTCGTCTGCTACCTCCCGGTGGGCTCCGAGGACGCCGCGAAGTACTACGCGCAGTGCGCCATCGACGCCAAGGTCGCGTTCGTCAACGCCCTCCCGGTCTTCATCGCCGGCACCAAGGAGTGGGCGGACAAGTTCACCGAGGCCGGGGTCCCGATCGTCGGCGACGACATCAAGTCCCAGGTCGGCGCCACGATCACGCACCGCGTGATGGCGAAGCTCTTCGAGGACCGGGGCGTCGTCCTGGACCGCACGATGCAGCTGAACGTCGGCGGCAACATGGACTTCAAGAACATGCTGGAGCGCGACCGCCTGGAGTCGAAGAAGATCTCCAAGACGCAGGCCGTCACCTCGCAGATCCGTGACCGCGAACTGGGCGCCGACAACGTCCACATCGGCCCCTCGGACTACGTGGCCTGGCTGGACGACCGCAAGTGGGCCTACGTCCGCCTCGAAGGCCGCGCCTTCGGCGACGTCCCGCTGAACCTGGAGTACAAGCTGGAGGTCTGGGACTCCCCGAACTCCGCCGGTGTCATCATCGACGCCGTCCGCGCCGCGAAGATCGCCAAGGACCGGGGCATCGGCGGTCCCGTCCTCTCCGCGAGCAGCTACTTCATGAAGAGCCCGCCCGTGCAGTACTTCGACGACGAGGCCCAGGCCAACGTCGAGAAGTTCATCAAGGGCGAGATCGAGCGCTGAGCCGCCGGCGGCACCGAGCCGTCGTTCGCGGGGCGGTCCTTCCTCCGGGGAGGGCCGCCCCTCGCTCGTCCGCGGGGCCGCCTGCCGTGGACCGGCCGAGTGGCGCGTTCCGGTCCGGCCCCACGTGCGATTCTGGCTCCATGGCTGTCGTCGGTGACCTACGAGTGCTCCTGCGCGTGCGGGACTTCCGGCGGCTGCTCGCCGTCCGTCTCCTCTCCCAGGCCGCCGACGGCGTCTTCCAGGTCGCCCTTGCCACCTACGTCGTCTTCTCCCCGGAGAAGCAGACCTCCGCCGCCGCCATCGCCTCGGCCATGGCGGTCCTCCTCCTCCCGTACTCCCTGATCGGCCCGTTCGCCGGCGTCCTCCTCGACCGCTGGCGCCGCCGCCAGGTCTTCCTCTACGGCAATCTGCTCCGCGCCGTCCTCGCCGCGCTGACCGCCGCACTGATGGTCACCGGAGTCCCCGACTGGCTCTTCTACGTGGCCGCCCTCTGCGTGACGGCGGTCAACCGGTTCGTCCTCGCCGGGCTCTCCGCGGCGCTGCCCCGGGTGGTCGCCCGCGACGAGCTGGTCATCGCCAACGCGCTCTCTCCAACCGCCGGCACCCTCGCCGCCACCGCCGGCGGCGGCCTCGCCTTCCTGGTCAGGCTCCTGGTCGCGGACTCCGACGCGGCGGTCCTGCTGCTCGGCGGGTTCCTCTACCTCGCCTCGGCCGGCGCCTCCCTCACCCTGGCCGTGTCCCTGCTGGGCCCCGACCCGGGCCAGCTCCAGCACCTGCGCAGCGCGGTCGCGGGGACGGCCCGCGGACTGGCCGCCGGGGTACGCCACCTGCGCGAACCCGGCCGCCGCGGGGCCGCGCGGGCGCTGGCGGCCATGGCGGCCCTCCGGTTCTGCTACGGGGCGCTCACCGTCATGCTCCTCATGCTCTGCCGGTACGCCTGGTCCGCCGACGAGGACGGCGGGCTCGCGCTGCTCGGGGTCGCGGTGGCCGTCTCCGGCGCCGGGTTCTTCGTCGCCGCGCTCGTCACCCCCTCGGCCGCCCGTCGGCTGGGGGCGGCCGGCTGGATCGTCGCCTGCGCCGCCGGGGCGGCGGTGCTGGAACTGGCCCTGGGGCTCACCTTCGCGCCCGTACCGCTGCTGGCCGGGGCCTTCGTGCTCGGGGTGGCCACCCAGGGGGCGAAGATCGCGACCGACACCATCGTGCAGGCCTCGGTCGCGGACGACTTCCGGGGCCGGATCTTCTCGGTCTACGACGTCCTCTTCAACGTCGCCTTCGTGGCGGCCGCCGGAGTCTCCGCCCTGCTGCTGCCCGCTGACGGGAAGTCGGCCGGGCTGGTGGTCCTGGTGGCTCTGATCTATGGAGCGGTTGCGGTGCTCATGACCCGGTTTGACCGGCAGTAAGTGTCACATCAATGACACAGAGCCCCCGTTCACTTTTCGGCTGTCTGTGCGGCCGGATAGCTTACGGAGGTCTTATCGCACGAGGCCACGCCTCGTTTTCCACAGGGGGACCCCCAAGTGACCACTCCGCCGCCCCAGGGCCAGAACCCGTACGGCCAGCAGCCTCCGCAGGGCCAGAACCCGTACAGCCAGCCGCAGCAGGGGGTGCCCCCGCAGGGTCAGCCCCAGGGCTTCCCCCAGCAGGGCCCGTACGCGGCTCCCGGCATGCCCGGCGCGGCCCCGGAGCCGCCGGCCAAGAACAAGAAGAACATCCTGCGGGCCGTCGGCCTCGTGATCGCCCTCGCCGTCATCGGCGGCGGCTGGTGGGCCAGTCAGAGCGACCCGGCGGCCGCCAAGGCGGGCGACTGCGTCGAGCGGGGCAACGACGACGACAACAACCCGGAACTCAAGATCGTCGAGTGCGACTCCGACACGGCGGAGTACAAGGTTCTCGCCAAGATCGAAGGCAAGTTCATCGGCATGACCGCCCAGTCCAAGTGCGAGGACCAGGCGGAGGGCTTCAAGTACGCCTACACCCAGACCCAGGGCAGCGACAGCTTCCTGCTCTGCCTGGACGACGCCTGACCCCCGGCCGGGTACCACGCGCCGACCGAGGATGTTTCACGTGAAACATCGCAAGCGGGAGGCAAGGGACACCACCGGCTTACCCCGGCATAGACGAAGGGGCGGCATGTTTCACGTGAAACATGCCGCCCCTTCGCGCTGTCCGGACGCAGCGGTCAGCTCTGCCCGGCCCACCACTCCTTGAGCGCGGCCGAGGCGGCCTCCTCGCTCATGGGGCCGTTCTCCAGCCGCTGGTCCAGCAGGAAGGCGTACGCCTTGCCGATCACCGGGCCGGGGCCCACCCCGAGGAGCCGCATGATCTGGTTGCCGTCCAGGTCGGGCCGGATGGCGTCCAGCTCCTCCTGCTCCTGGAGCTGCGCGATCCGCTCCTCCAGGCCGTCGTAGGCCCGCGAGAGCGCCGCCGCCTTGCGCTTGTTCCGGGTGGTGCAGTCGGAGCGGGTCAGCTTGTGCAGGCGGCTCAGCTGGGGCCCGGCATCCCGGACGTACCGGCGGACCGCGGAGTCGGTCCATCCGCCGGTGCCGTAGCCGTGGAAGCGCAGGTGCAGCTCGACCAGCCGGGAGACGTCCTTGACGAGCTCGTTGGCGTACTTGAGCGCCGTCATGCGCTTCTTCACCATCTTGGCGCCGACCACTTCGTGGTGGTGGAAGGAGACCCGGCCGTCCTTCTCGAAGCGGCGCGTGCGCGGCTTGCCGATGTCGTGGAGGAGCGCGGCGAGCCGCAGGGTCAGGTCCGGACCGTCCTCCTCCAGGTCGATCGCCTGCTCCAGGACGGTCAGGCTGTGCTCGTAGACGTCCTTGTGACGGTGATGCTCGTCACTCTCCAGCCGCAGCGCCGGAAGCTCCGGCAGCACGTGCGCGGCGAGGCCGGTGTCGACGAGCAGGGTGAGGCCCTTGCGCGGGTGGGTGGAGAGCAGGAGCTTGTTGAGCTCGTCGCGGACCCGCTCCGCGGAGACGATGGTGATCCGCTCGGCCATCGCCGTCATGGCGGCGACCACCTCGGGCGCCACGTCGAAGTCGAGCTGCGCGGCGAACCGGGCGGCGCGCATCATCCGCAGCGGGTCGTCGGAGAAGGATGCCTCGGGCGTCCCGGGCGTCCGCAGCACCTGGGCCGACAGGTCCTCCAGGCCGCCGTACGGGTCGATGAAGGTCTTCTGCGGCAGGGCCACCGCCATGGCGTTGACCGTGAAGTCGCGGCGGACCAGGTCGTCCTCGATCGAGTCGCCGTAGGAGACCTCGGGCTTGCGCGAGGTGCGGTCGTACGCCTCCGAACGGTACGTGGTGATCTCGATCTCGAAGGTGACCTCCTCGCCCTCGACCACGGCCCGCTTCTGGCAGCCGACGGTGCCGAAGGCGATGCCGACCTCCCAGACGGCGTCCGCCCACGGCCGGACCAGCCGGAGGACCTGCTCCGGCCGGGCGTCGGTGGTGAAGTCCAGGTCGTTCCCCAGCCGCCCGAGCAACGCGTCGCGGACCGAGCCGCCCACCAGCGCGAGGGAGTGTCCGGCCTCCTCGAAACGGCGGGCAAGATCGTCCGCGGCGGGGGAGACGCGCAGCAGTTCGCTCACAGCGCGGCGCTGCGCCTGGCTCAGTTCACGGGGCTTGTCTTCGTTGGCGTTCGGCACAACAGAAAAGGGTACGTGCCCGCGTCGGCCCGGGCCGACCCGATTCCGGGCGGGCGGCCGCGCGAAGATCCTCTGGAGCACTCCCCGGCACTTCGGCTCAGTTCGCCTCGTTACGATGCCTGGACGCATCACCCGACAACCACCGACCGAGCTGACGAACAAGGGACGGACGAGCGCGTGGCCGAGGCGGCAGACATCCCGAGGACCGGCCCGTCAGCTGCCCGCCGGTGGCTCGGCCGGGGCGCGGCCCTCCTCGCCGGTACGGCCCTTCTCGGCGGGCTGCTGAACCCCGCGGCCGCGCAGGCGGCCGGAGCCCCGCAGGCGCCCGCCGCCGACGGCAAGGCACGCACCGCCCAGCCGGTCTCCGTCTCCCTCGACTCGTTCGCCCCGGCGGCGCCGGTCAAGGGCGACCGCCTGACGATCACGGGCACGGTCACCAACCAGAGCAAGCGCACGATCACCGAGGCCCACGTCGGCCTCCGGGTCGGCCCGGTCCTCAACGGGCGCAGTGCCATCGATCACGCCGCCCGTCGCGACGGCTTCTCCCCGGGCGCCGACGGCCTGGAGATCGACGAGGAGTACGCCCAGGAGATCGACTCGCTGGCCGCGGGCCGGTCGCTGCCGTTCCGCCTCTCCGTCCCGGTCGACGACCTCGATCTCGACTCCAACGGGATCTACCAGCTCGGCGTCTCGCTGAGCGGGCAGACCGCCGCCCAGCCCTACGAGCAGGTGCAGGGCATCGAGCGGACCTTCCTGCCGTGGCAGCCGAAGGCGGCCGGCGGGCAGACCTCGCTCACCATGCTGTGGCCGCTCATCTCCACCCCGCACCTCACCGCGGAGACCGACTCCGACGAGGAGCAGACGCCGATCTTCGAGGACGACAGCCTCGCCGAGGAGATCGCCCCGGGCGGCCGGCTGGAGCGGATGGTCGCCCTCGGCCGGGAACTCGACATCACCTGGGTCGTCGACCCGGACCTGCTCGCCTCGGTCGACGCGATGCGCGGCGGCTACCGGGTGCGCAACGAGGACGGCACCACCCGGGCCGGCAGCGAGCAGAGCGAGAAGCTCGCCACCGACTGGCTCGCCTCCGTGGAGAGCGCGGTGGCGGGCAAGAAGATCGTCGCCCTGCCCTACGGGGACCCCGACATCGCCTCGATCGCCCACCGGGGCAAGAACGTCTCCGGCTCGCTCGGCCGGCTGAAGGACGCCACCGACGTGGCCGCCAGCACGGTCGAGACGATCCTCCACACCAAGCCCAGCACCGATTTCGCCTGGCCGGTGGAGGGCGCGGTCACCCCGTCCATCATCGACGTGGCGACCTCGGCGGGAGCGCGGAACGTCATCGCCCGCAGCGACAGCATGCGCGAGGCGGGGAGCCTCACCTACACCCCGTCGGCCGCGCGGCCGATCGGCGGCGGAACCACGGCCGTCGTCTCCGACGACCGGCTCTCCACCCTCTTCCAGGGCGACATGACCAAGGCCGGCAACGCGACCCTCGCCGTCCAGCGGTTCGTGGCCCAGACGCTGATGACCACGCTCCAGGACGAGGGGAACGAGCGCAGCCTCGTCGTCGCCCCGCAGCGGATGCCCACCGCCAGCCAGGCCCGGACGATGGCGGAGGCGCTGCGGGCCCTGGACGACGAGCGGTGGTCCACCCCGCAGAACCTGACGGCGGCGGCGAAGACCGAGCCCGACGCGCGCGCCACGACCCGGGTGCCGGGCGGTGGCTCGTACCCCTCGGCGCTGCGGAAGCAGGAGCTGCCGAAGGCGGCGTTCGAGGAGATCAAGGAGACCCAGGACAAGCTGGACCGCTTCAAGGTCATCCTCACCAACCAGGACCGCGTGGTGCCGCCCTTCGGCCGCGCCGTCGACCGGGAGATGTCCACCTCCTGGCGGGGCCTGGCCGAGGAGGCGCAGCAGTTCCGCTCCGTGGTCGCCACGTACCTGAACCAGCTGATCGGCAGCGTGCAGCTGATCGAGAAGAGCGAGGCGAAGCTCTCCGGCCACAGCGCCACCATCCCGGTCACCGTGCAGAACAACCTGCTCCAGGGCGTCGACAAGCTGGTGCTGCGGCTGGAGTCCTCCAAGCCGACCCGCCTCAAGATCGGCGAGGGCCGGTACCAGGACCAGCCGGTCAAGGTCTCCGGCGGCCACAGCCAGTCGGTGAAGTTCACGACCACCGCCAACGCCAACGGACCCGTCCCGGTCAGGGCCCAGCTGTACACCGAGGACGGCCGGGCCTACGGCGCCCCGATCCGCTTCGACGTGAACGTCACGGAGTTCACGCCGACGGTGATGCTGGTCCTCGCGGGCGGCGTACTCTTGCTCGTCCTCGCCGGTTTCCGCATGTACACGCAACGGAAGCGGCAGGCACGGGAGCTGGAGGCGGAGCAGGACGGCACGCCGGGCGATCCCGGCGCCGGTCCGGCGGGCGAGGGGCAGGACGGGGACGGCGGCCCCGGGCAGCCGGGTGACCACGACCCGGACACCGCTCCCGAAAGCCCGGCCCCGTCCGGCCCGGGTGAGACAGTGGACCGCTGAGCAATGTCGTGGCCCGTGGGCCCGGGGACGATGAGGTGGGGTTAGACCATGAACGCGCCGTACAACGGTGACCGTGGCCAGCGTGCGGACGGCCCGGTGCCGCAGGGCGACGGGCCGGAGCCGCCCGTCCCGCCGGAGCCCGGCGGCCCCACGGGCGAGGGCTTCCCCCAGCAGCCCGGGCCCGACCCCTACCTCCAGCACGCCTACGAGCAGGACCCGTACCGTGCCCACGACCTCAGCGCGCAGGACCCGGTCGGCGAGGCCCTGTACGACCGCGCCTCGCACCCCCCGCCGTCCGGCCCGCCCCCGGCCCCGGTGTACGGCCCGCCCCAGCCGGAGCAGCCGGCACCCGACCCCCGGCTCTGGGCCCCGGCTCCGGCGCCGGAGCCGGCCGGCCCGGGCAAGCACCTGCCGTACGGCGACGCCACCGGCACGACCCAGTTCGTGGGGGTGGACGACCTCGTGTCCCAGGCCGGACAGGAGCGCCACGAGCCGGACGCCTTCGCCCACCTCTACAAGGACCAGCAGCAGAGCGGCGGCGGCCGCCCGCCCGCCGACCCGCCTGCGCCGCAGGCCGCTCCCGACCCGGCGCCGGCCCCGAAGAAGCAGGGCAAGGCGGCCTCGCTGCTGAAGTCCAGCGCCATAATGGCCGCCGGCACCATGGTCTCCCGGCTGACCGGCTTCGTCCGCTCGCTGGTCATCACCGCGGCGCTCGGCGCGGCCCTCCTCGGTGACACCTTCACCGTGGCCTACACCCTGCCGACGATGATCTACATCCTCACCGTCGGCGGCGGCCTCAACTCCGTCTTCGTCCCGCAGCTCGTCCGCGCGATGAAGAACGACGACGACGGCGGCGAAGCCTTCGCCAACCGCCTGCTGACGCTGGTGATGGTGGCGCTCGGCGCCATCGTGCTCCTCGCGGTCCTGGCGGCCCCACTCCTGATCAACCTGATGTCGGACCCGGTGGCCAGCAATCCCGACGCCAACCGCGTCGGCATCACCTTCGCCCGCTACTGCCTGCCCACGATCTTCTTCATGGGCGTCCACGTGGTGATGGGCCAGATCCTCAACGCCCGCGGCAAGTTCGGCGCGATGATGTGGACCCCGGTCCTCAACAACATCGTGATGATCACCACCTTCGGGCTCTTCATCTGGGTCTACGGCTCGGCCGCCTCCTCCGGCATGAAGGTGGCGACCATCCCGGACGAGGGCGTCCGCCTGCTCGGCATCGGCACCCTGCTCGGTCTCGTCGTCCAGGCGCTGGCGATGATCCCGTACCTGCGCGAGACCGGTTTCCGCTTCCGGCCGCGGTTCGACTGGAAGGGCCACGGGCTCGGCAAGACTGTCCGCCTCGCCAAGTGGACCGTCCTCTTCGTCCTCGCCAACCAGGCCGGCGTCATCGTCGTCACCCAGCTCGCCACCCTCGCGGGCACCGAGACCGACGTCGAAGGCACCGGCATCCTGGCCTACTCCAACGCCCAGCTCATCTGGGGCATGCCGCAGGCGATCATCACCGTCTCCGTCATGGCCGCCCTGCTGCCGCGCATCTCCCGCGCCGCCAGCGACAACGACGTGGGCGCCGTCCGCGACGACATCTCGCAGGGACTGCGCAACTCGGCCGTCGCCATCGTCCCGATCGCCTTCGGCTTCCTCGCCCTCGGCCTGCCGACCGCCACCCTGCTCTTCTCCTCCGCCGGGCTCGAGGCCGCCCACTCGATGGGCTACATCCTGATGGCCTTCGCCCTCGGCCTCATCCCGTACTCCGTGCAGTACGTGGTGCTCCGCGGCTTCTACGCCTACGAGGACACCCGCACCCCCTTCTACAACACGGTGATCGTCGCCGCCGTCAACGCCGCCGCCTCCGGCATCTGCTACCTCGTGCTGCCGGCCCGCTGGGCCGTGGTCGGCATGGCGGCCTCCTACGGCCTGGCCTACGCGGTCGGCGTCGGGGTGGCGTGGAAGCGGCTGGCCAAGCGGCTCGGCGGCGACCTGGACGGCGCGCACGTGCTGCGGACCTACGCGCGGCTGATCGGCGCGGCGATCCCCGCGGCTCTGCTCGGCGGCGGCCTCTCCTTCCTCCTGATGCGCCTGCTCGGCAGCGGCGCGCTGGGCTCCCTGGCGGGGCTCGCCGGGGGCGGCGTGGTGCTGCTGGCGGTCTTCTTCCTCGTCGGCCGCAAGATGCGGATCAACGAGATCAACTCCCTGGTGGGAATGGTCCGCGGGCGTCTGGGACGCTGAGGGCGCACAACCATCAGCGGTGCCCGCGTGTCGTGCATAGCGACCGACTGTGGGCACAATTGGGTTTGGCGTCGTACGGAGTGCAACGGATGGGGAGGCAGGAACGACGGTGGCGGATCGGAGCACGGCTGCCGTCGACGTGGCCGACACCAGTGGTGAGGAACCGCTGACCGCCAAGGCGGGCGCGTCCACGGGCGACGGGAAGTCCCGGGAGCGGGATACGGCACCACAGAGCACAGAGGAGACCGATCGAGCGGGCAGCTCCGCCGCGGTCTCGGCCCCCGAGCTGCACAGCGGGCACAAACTCGCCCGGCGCTACCGGCTGGAGGAGTGCCTCACCCGTCTGGACGGTTTCAGCAGCTGGCGGGCGGTGGACGAGAAGCTCCGCCGCGCCGTCGGGGTCCACCTGCTGCCGGCCGAGCACCCGCGCGCCCGTTCCGTGCTGGCCGCCGCCCGCTCGGCGGCGCTCCTCGGCGACCCGCGCTTCGTCCAGGTCCTCGACGCCGTCGAGGAGGACGAGATCGTCTACGTGGTCCACGAGTGGCTGCCGGACGCCACCGAGCTGACCGCGCTGCTCGCCTCCGGCCCGCTGGAGGCGCACGACGTCTACCAGCTGGCCCAGCAGATCTCCCAGGCCATGGCCGCCGCCCACCGCGAGGGCCTCTCCCACCTCCGGCTCAACCCCGGCGCCGTTCTGCGCACCTCCACCGGCCAGTGGCGCGTCCGCGGCCTCGCGGTCAACGCCGCGCTCCGCGGCATCGAGGTCGACAGCCCGCAGCGCACCGACACCGAAGCCATCGGCGCCCTCCTCTACGCCGCCCTCACCCAGCGCTGGCCCTACGAGGACGACGCGTACGGCCTCTCCGGACTGCCCAAGGGGATGGGGCTCATCGCTCCCGACCAGGTGCGGGCGGGGGTCCACCGAGGCCTCTCCGAGCTGGCCATGCGCGCCCTGGTCAACGACGGCTCGACCGCCTCCCGCCAGGAGAGCCCCTGCACCACCCCGGACGAGCTGGTGCGGGCCATCGCCGAGATGCCCCGCATCCGCCCGCCGGAGCCGGTCTTCACCGCGCCGCCCGAGTACCAGCGGACCAGCTTCCAGCAGGGCTCCTACGGCCGCCCGGCGCCGCGCGCCGCGCAGACCGCCCCCGTGGTCGTCCCGCCGCCCCCGCTCCAGACCCGGACCGGCAAGGTCCTCAAGTGGGGCGTGGCCGCCCTGCTCATCGCCGCCCTCGGCCTTGGCAGCTGGCAGCTGGCGGACGCCCTGATGGACCGCGACACCCCGAAGCAGCCCGAGACCAGCCAGCCCGCGGACACCACCGACGAGAAGCCGAAGATCGCCACCCACAAGATCACCGGCGCCGCCGAGTACGCCCCGGACGGCTCCCCGCAGAACGCCGACTCCGTCAGCAACACCTACGACGGCGACAGCTCCACCTACTGGCGGTCCAGGAGCTTCGTGGACGGCCCACGGCTCGCCCCCTACAAGCAGGGTGTCGGCATCGTCTACGACCTCGGTGCGGAGAAGAACGTCTCCGCGGCCTCGATAGGACTCCGCTACGCCGGCGACCGCACCACCGTCGAGCTGTACGCGGCCGACTCCCTGAGCTCCGGCACCCCGGTCGGCTCCATGAAGAAGATCGGCACCACCACGACCCAGTCCACCACGGCCAAGGTCGACGCCAAGGAGGCGGTCACCACGCGGTACGTCGTGGTGTGGCTCACCCACGTCCCCCAGGCGCCGGGGGATCAGTACAGCGGCTCCGGGTACAAGCAGGCGATCACGGATGTGAAACTCAGGGGCTGAGCGGGGCTCTGGGGGGGGGAGGGTTCCACGGTGGACGAGGCCATATCCGGGGCGCCGGACGACGCCGAACTGCTCGCCGCCCATGTCGGCGGTGACCCGGACGCCTTCGGTGAACTGGTCAGACGCCATCGCGACCGTCTCTGGGCGGTCGCGATCCGGACCCTCGGCGACCGTGAGGAGGCGGCGGACGCCGTCCAGGACGCCCTGGTCTCCGCCTACCGCCGGGCCCACACCTTTCAGGGCCGCTCAGCGGTGACCACCTGGCTCCACCGGATCACCGTCAACGCCTGCCTCGACCGGGCACGCAAGGCGGCCTCCCGCCGTACCTCCCCCATGGACGATCCTGAGCGCCTGGAACTGGTGCTCGAACCGCACGAGTCGGCCTCCGCCCCCGCCGAACGCGGCGACGTACGGCGCCAGCTCGCCGAGGCCCTCGCCACCCTCGCCCCCGACCAGCGCGCCGCCCTCGTCCTCGTCGACATGCAGGGCTACCCGGTGGCGGAGGCGGCCCGCATCCTGGGGGTACCCACCGGCACCGTGAAGAGCCGGTGTGCCCGGGGCCGGGCACGACTCCTGCCGCTCGTCACCCATCTACGGGCGGACTCCGCACCTCCGGACAGGGATAACGACGCCGCTGGTGGGGGAAGGAACCGGACGCAGGGGGCATCCGTCCCACCAGCGGCAGGCCCGAGAGACCAGGGGCCGGCCAATTCGGCTGCCATGAAGGGCGGAGGTGGGCGAGCGTGACATCCATGACCGACGCGACCGGCGACGCCGGGCACCCGGACGTGGCGGAGATCTCCGACCTCGCCGAAGGTCTGCTGGGCCCGGCCCGCAGCGGCGAGGTCCGCTCCCATCTGGACGCCTGCGTGCTCTGCGCCGATGTCCGCTCCTCCCTGGAGGAGATCCGTGGCTTGCTCGGCACGCTGCCCGGGCCGTCCCGGATGCCGGCCGACGTGGCGGGGCGCATCGACGCCGCCCTGGCCGCCGAGGCGCTCCTCGGAACCATGGAACCGGGCACCGGGGAGGCACCCCAGGCCGAGCCCACCGAGATCCCGGACGCCGATGTTTCACGTGAAACATCGCGCGATGTTTCACGTGAAACAGTCGCCGCGGAAACCGGGCCGCCGGAGCCGAGCACCGCTCCAGCACCACCCTCCTCTTCTTCCGGTGCACCGGGCCTGGGCGAATCCGCGCGGTCCGGCCGTCCGGAGGGACGCGGCAGGGCGGCCACAGGCCCCGGGCGGAAGAGCGGAAGCAGGACCGGGCGCCGGCGCCTCCTCCTCTCCTCGGTCCTCGCGGCCGCCGCCATCGGGCTCGGCGCCGTCCTGGTGCCGACACTGAGCGACGCAGGCTCCTCCGGCGGCGAGGACTCCGCCGCTTCCGCCGACGCGGGCCCGGTCTACTCCGACGAGGCCCTCCAGGAGCAGGTGTCCGCGCTGCTGTCGGGTACGGAGGCGGGCGGGGGCCGACAGGAGAAGGAGGGCCCAGGCGCGGGGGCGGCCGAGAAGGACGAGGAAGCCTCGCTCGGCATCCAGTCCAGCCCCGGGACGCCGGAGCTCAACGAGCCGATGATGGGCACCGGGCCCGAGGTACCGCCCTGCGTGGAGCGCGCCATCGCACGGCCCGAGCCCGCCCTCGCCCTGGAGCGCGGCCGCTACCAGGGCACCGACGCCTTCCTCGTCGTGCTGCCCGACCACCGCGACAGCGCCCGCGTCACCGCCTACCTGGTCGATGCCGCCTGTGTGGGCGCCGGGAACGAACCCGGTGACGTGCTGCTGACCCGTACCTACCCCCGGTCCTGAGCACCGGCTCTCCAAAGCTCCGAGCCCCGGCGTCCTCCCGGCCGCCGGGGCTTCAGCTGTGCCCTGCGCTCTCCTCGCGTGGGAGGCGGGCAGCACGGGAATGCACGGCCCGTAGGATCGGTTGGGTGGGGTGAGAGCCCCGGCAGGGATCAGGCCCCTGGCAATGCAGTAGTCCGCAGAGACGAGGAATCAAGCCGTGACCGACGTCCGTAACGTGATCATCATCGGCTCCGGGCCCGCCGGCTACACAGCCGCGCTCTACACCGCACGCGCCTCCCTCAAGCCCCTGGTCTTCGAGGGTGCCGTCACCGCGGGTGGGGCCCTGATGAACACCACCGAGGTGGAGAACTTCCCCGGCTTCCAGGACGGCGTGATGGGCCCCGAGCTCATGGACAACATGCGCGCCCAGGCCGAGCGCTTCGGCGCCGAGCTGGTGCCCGACGACGTCGTCTCGGTCGACCTCTCGGGCGAGATCAAGACGGTCACCGACACCGCCGGCACCGTGCACCGCGCCAAGGCGGTCATCGTCACGACCGGTTCGCAGCACCGCAAGCTGGGCCTGCCCAACGAGGACACCCTCTCCGGACGCGGCGTCTCCTGGTGCGCCACCTGTGACGGCTTCTTCTTCAAGGACCAGGACATCGCCGTCATCGGCGGCGGTGACACCGCGATGGAGGAGGCCACCTTCCTCTCGCGCTTCGCCAAGTCGGTGACGATCGTCCACCGCCGTGACAGCCTGCGCGCCTCCAAGGCCATGCAGGAGCGCGCCTTCGCCGACCCGAAGATCAAGTTCATCTGGGACAGCGAGGTCGCCGAGATCCACGGCGACCCGAAGCTGACCGGGCTGACCCTGCGCAACCTGAAGAGCGGCGACACCGAGCTGCTCTCCGTGACCGGCCTCTTCATCGCCATCGGTCACGACCCGCGCACCGAGCTGTTCAAGGACCAGCTGGACCTGGACGGCGAGGGCTACCTGAAGGTCGCCGCCCCCTCGACCCGCACCAACATCACGGGCGTCTTCGCCGCCGGTGACGTGGTGGACCACACCTATCGCCAGGCGATCACCGCCGCCGGCACCGGCTGCTCCGCCGCGCTGGACGCCGAGCGCTACCTCGCCGCGCTGGCCGACGCCGAGGGCCACGAGAAGACCGAAGTCGTCACCGCCTGAGGCTTCGGCCCCACCAGCTTTCTCCCCCACACTCCCCCCAAGACTAAGGAGCCCACAGTGGCCGGCACCCTGAAGAACGTGACCGACGCCTCCTTCGAGCAGGACGTGCTCAAGAGCGACAAGCCCGTACTCGTCGACTTCTGGGCCGAATGGTGCGGCCCGTGCCGCCAGATCGCCCCCTCGCTGGAGGCCATCGCCGCCGAGCACGGCGAGCAGATCGAGGTCGTGAAGCTGAACATCGACGAAAACCCGGAGACCGCCGCCAAGTACGGCGTCATGTCGATCCCGACGCTCAACGTCTACCAGGGCGGCGAGGTCGCCAAGACGATCGTGGGCGCCAAGCCGAAGGCCGCCATCGTGCGCGACCTGGACGAGTTCATCGGTGAGGGCGCCAAGGGCTGAGCCCAGGCGCGACCGGCGATGTTTCACGTGAAACATCGCCCCGGATGTCGCCCCGATGTTTCACGTGAAACATGGCCACCCCTCGGGGTGGCCATGTTTCGTTTCCGCCTCGCGCCCGCAGCCCGGCCCGGCACTCCCTACAGCGGTCGCGGCACCGGGTCCTGCTTCACGGCGCCGAGCAGACGGTCGAGCGCCTGCTCCATGTCCTCTTTCCAGGAGAGGGTCGCCCGCAGCTCCAGCCGCAGCCGCGGATGGCGACGGTGCGGTCGCACCGTCTTGAAGCCCACGGCGAGGAGGTGATCGGCGGGGAGCAGGCAGGCGGCGTCACGCCACCTCGCGTCACCGAACGCCTCGATCGCCTTGAAGTCGCGCCGCAGCAGATCCTTCGCCACGGTCTGCACGAGAACCCGCCCCAGCCCCTGCCCCCGGTACTCGGGAAGCAGCCAGCCCGTCATCAGCTGCACGGCGTCCGGCGCCACGGGACTGGTAGGGAAGGCGAGTGAGCGGGGGACGTAGGCCGCCGGAGCGTAGAGGGCGAAGCCGGCCGGGACGTCGTCCACGTAGGCGATGCGGCCGCAGGAACCCCACTCCAGCAGGACGGCGGAGATCCACGCCTCCTTCTCCGCCGCTGCCCGGCCCTCCCGGACCGCGGCCTCACCGCGGACCGGGTCGAGTTCCCAGAAGACGCAGGAGCGGCAGCGTGCGGGGAGCGCTCCGAGGTTGTCCAGGGTGATCGGTGCGAGGCGTCGCCCCATAATGGCCGCTCCTCTCGGAAAGCACCCGGTGCGTCGGTGCCCTGTGCATCGTAGTCACCGGAGTTCGGCAGGGCCGGGGAGCGGAAGCAGAGAGCGGGCCGTGTTCCGGTCGGTTCCGGAACACGGCCCGCTCAGAGGCCGGAGGAGGGCTGTCAGTCGGCGTCCGGGGTGTCGTTCCTGTCCTCGGGGTCGGCGGCCTCGGCGCTCTGGAGCACCGGGCCCTCCTCCGGAGCCAGCGACTGGAGGATGCGCTGGAGGTCGTCCATCGAGGCGAACTCGACGACGATCTTCCCCTTCTTCTGCCCCAGGTCGACCTTGACCCGCGTCTCGAACCGGTCCGAGAGCCGGGTGGAGAGTTCACTCAGGGCGGGGGAGAGGCGGGAGCCGGCCCGTGGGCCCTTGGAGCGGGCGGGCGACGCCTGCCGGGACCCCATCAGCGTGACGACCTCTTCGACCGAACGGACCGAGAGGCCCTCGGCGACGATCCGCAGAGCGAGCCGCTCCTGCTCCTCCGTGTCCTCCACCGAGAGCAGCGCCCGGGCATGACCGGCGGTCAGCACCCCGGCCGCGACCCGGCGCTGGACCGCAGGAGCCAGCTTCAGCAGCCGCAGCGTGTTCGACACCTGGGGCCGCGAACGGCCGATCCGGTCGGCCAGCTGGTCATGGGTGCAGTTGAAGTCCTGGAGCAGCTGGTCGTAGGCGGCGGCCTCTTCCAGCGGGTTGAGCTGGGCGCGGTGGAGGTTCTCCAGCAGCGCGTCGAGGAGGAGCTTCTCGTCCTCGGTGGCGCGCACGATGGCGGGGATGGCCTCCAGGCCCGCTTCGCGGCAGGCACGCCACCGGCGCTCGCCCATGATCAGCTCGTACCGGCCGGGGCTCAGCTGGCGGACGACGACCGGCTGGAGGAGGCCGACCTCCTTGATGGAGGTGACCAGTTCGGCGAGGGCGTCCTCGTCGAAGATCTCCCGGGGCTGGCGCGGGTTGGGGGTGATGGAGTCGAGCGGCAGCTCGGCGAAGTGCGCGCCGACCGGGCTCGGGGGCAACGCGTCCGCCGGGGAACGCGTCGATGTTTCACGTGAAACATTGCCGCTCGGCATCCCCGTCACCTTGGCCGCGGCGATGCCGCGCTCCGCGGTGAGGACCGGTGCGGCCCCGGCAACCGAACCTCCGGGGGCCGGTGCGGACTTCTCCGGTGTAGGCGCTGCGGGAATCAAGGCTCCCAGGCCCCGCCCCAGGCCCCTCCGTCGCTCGCTCACTGCATTCCCTCCGCCATGTTCTGCTGCTCGTGGGGCGCGGCCAACTGGTGCTGGTGCGCCTCGTAGTGGATTCCGACTCCGCGCAGGGCGATCTCCCGTGCCGCCTCGAAGTACGAGAGCGCGCCGCTCGACCCCGGGTCGTAGGTGAGCACGGTCTGGCCGTAGCTCGGAGCTTCGGAGATGCGGACGGAGCGGGGAATGCTCGTCCGGAGGACTTCCTTGCCGAAGTGGCTGCGCACCTCTTCGGCGACCTGCGAGGCGAGTCGCGTCCTGCCGTCGTACATGGTGAGCAGGATCGTGGAGACGTGAAGCGCCGGGTTGAGGTGGCCGCGGACCAGTTCGACGTTGCGGAGGAGCTGGCCCAGTCCTTCCAGCGCGTAGTACTCGCACTGGATAGGGATCAGTACCTCGGCTCCGGCCACCAGGGCGTTGACCGTGAGCAGGCCGAGCGAGGGCGGGCAGTCGATCAGGACGTAGTCGAGCGGCTGCTCGTACGACTTGATGGCGCGCTCCAGGCGGCTCTCGCGGGCGACCAGCGAGACCAGCTCGATCTCGGCGCCGGCCAGGTCGATGGTGGCCGGTGCGCAGAAGAGCCCTTCGACGTCCGGCACCGGCTGGACCACCTCGGAGAGCGGGCGGCTGTCGACCAGCACGTCGTAGATCGACGGCACTTCGGCGTGGTGGTCGATCCCCAGCGCGGTGGAGGCGTTGCCCTGCGGGTCGAGGTCGATGACCAGAACCCGGTTCCCGTGCAGTGCCAGGGAGGCGGCAAGGTTGACGGTCGTGGTCGTCTTGCCCACGCCGCCCTTCTGGTTGGCCACCACCATGACCCGGGTCTGTTCGGGGCGTGGCAGACCTTCTCCGGCACGGCCCAGCGCCTGCACTCCCAGATGGGCGGTGTGAGCGATGGGGGTGTCGTCCATCGGCGGCGGTGTTTCACGTGAAACATCCGCCCCCACTGTTTCGACACGGGGACCGGGGACCGGATCGGTCATCGGTCCCGCGATGTTGGCGTCGGACCGCAAGGATTCACTCTCCTCGACTTCAGACTCGCAATGAACAGAGCGTGCCATGGTTTCGGGTGCGGGAACCAGCGGGGCCCGGTGTTCTGTGGATGAATCCGCCTCTGTGGACAACTTCGTGACCCGTCCGAGAGGTTTCCGGTCGCGGGGAGTGGCGGCAGCGCGGCCGCGGCTGATGATTCCTTGCAGCGGTGAGCGACGTTTCACGTGAAACACGATGGCTCACCGCGTCCGGACGACCCGCCCGACACTCCGCGCCACGGCCGCCCGTGGCCCCAACGAGCCGGGGCCCGCAGCCACCTGGCTGCCGCCACCCCCACGCACGAGGGGCCGGCCCCTGTGACGGGACCGGCCCCTCTGGGAAAGAACACGTGCGTCTCAGCGCCTCCGGCGCGCCCGCGCGGCCTTGGCCTTCTTGGTGGCGAAGCGGACCCCGCCCGGGCTCTCCCCCACCTCGACCCGCACCACCGTCGAGAGGGGGTCGACGATGCCCTCGCCGACCTGGACGACGGAGGTGCTGACCGCCCCGAGCTTGCTCAGCGCGGCCGAGGCCGCCTTCACTTCCTCCTCGGCCGTGTCCCCCTTGAGCGCCAGCATCTCGCCATACGGCCGCAGCAGGGGCACACCCCAGCCCGCGAGCCGCTCCAGCGGGGCGACCGCGCGGGCGGTGACGACGTGCACCGGCGGCAGTTTGCCGAGGACCTCCTCGGCGCGGCCGCGGACGACCGTGACGTGGTCGAGCCTGAGCAGCTCGACCACCTCGGTGAGGAAGGTGGTCCGCCGCAGCAGCGGCTCCAGCAGCGTGATGGAGAGGTCGGGGCGGACCAGTGCCAGCGGGATTCCCGGCAGTCCGGCGCCCGACCCGACGTCGCAGACGGAGACATCCTCCTCGATCGCCTCGGAGAGCACGGCGCAGTTGAGCAGATGGCGTTCCCAGAGGCGCGGCACCTCTCGGGGCCCGATGAGCCCGCGCCGCACCCCCGCGTCGGCCAGCAGCTCCGCGTACCGGACGGCATCCGGGAAACGCTCGCCGAAAACCTCCCTGGCCACTGCGGGCGCCTCGGGGAGTTCCGCTGCCTCCGTCACGGGGACCGTCCTTCCGTACCGCGAACTCGAACGTGCTGATGTCTGACGAACAAAGGTGCGCCCGGAGTGCGAACCCCTGCCCTGGGAGAACGCTAGCGGCAAGATCCCGCACCGTGCAGCCCGGCCGGGAGGAATCCGCCACACTCTCACCGCCGCCCCGACCAGGACCGGCCCCGCCTGTTCGCACAGACGGGGCCGGGAGGGGGACGCCCGAGGGCGTCCCTGTGTCAGGCGGGGAGGACGACGACGAAGCGCTGCGGCTCCTCGCCCTCGGACTCGCTGCGCAGTCCCGCGGCCTTGACGGCGTCGTGGACGACCTTGCGCTCGAACGGTGTCATCGGGTCGAGCTTGACCGCCTCGCCGGTGCTCCGCGCGTCGGCCGCGGCCTTGGCGCCGATCTCGGAGAGCTCCTCGCGCTTCTTGGCGCGGTACCCCGCGATGTCCAGCATGAGGCGGCTGCGGTCGCCGGTCTCGCGGTGCACTGCGAGGCGGGTCAGCTCCTGAAGCGCCTCCAGGACCTCCCCGTCACGGCCGACGAGCTTCTGGAGGTCGCGGCTCCCGGAGTCGCTGATGATCGAGACAGCGGCCCGATCGGCCTCCACGTCCATGTCGATGTCGCCGTCGAGATCGGCGATGTCGAGCAGCCCCTCCAGGTAGTCGGCGGCGATCTCGCCCTCCTGCTCCAGGTGGGACAGCTCGTCGCCGGCCTTGGCGGCGGTGGTGCCTTCCGTCACGGGATGGACTCCTCTACTTCTTGGACGGGTGCTTGGGCTTCTGGCCCTTGCGTCCGGACTTGGCTTGGCCTGTGGAGCCGGACTTGCCCGCCTGGCGGCCGGAGGACTTGTCCTCGCTCCCGCCCTGCGACTTCTCCAGCGAGGTGGTGGATTCACCGGCGGTGCGGCCCGAGGAGGCCCGGGTGCGCTGGCCGGGGCGCTGCGGAGCGGTGGGCTGCGCCTGGCGCTGGGACTTGCTCTGCCGCTTCGGCTGCTGGCGGCGCGGCTGGGCCGGCGCCTCCTCGGCCGGCTCGCCGTCCTCGTCGACCACGGCGGCCCCGCTCTTCGGCCCGATGGTGCCGTCCGCCTGGGCGGCGAGACCGGCCTTGGTCAGCCCGTTGACGAACTTGCGCTCGTACTCGTTGCGGTCGCGGCCCTTGGCGACGATGGCCTTGACGAGGTTCCGCTCGCGCTTGTTGCGGACCTTCGGGTTCATCGTGATCCGCTTGAGGAAGCGCTCCAGGAAGGCGGCCTGCGCCTTGCTGCCGGGGGTCGGGTTCTGGCGGATGACGTACATCTGCTGGCCCATGGTCCACAGGTTGGTGGTCAGCCAGTAGACGAGGACACCGACGGGGAAGTTGATGCCGAAGACGGCGAACATGATCGGGAAGACGTACATCAGCATCTTCTGCTGCTGCATGAACGGGGTCTTCACCGTGGTGTCGACGTTCTTCGTCATCAGCTGGCGCTGGGTGAAGAACTGCGAGGCCGACATCAGGACGATCATGACCGCGGTGACGATGTGCACGTTGGTCGTGGACGAGCCGAGGGCCTCGATCTTGTCCGCGTTGTCGGTGAACTTCGCGGCCAGCGGGGCGCCGACGATGTGCGCCTTCTGCGCGCTGGCGAGGAGGGCCTCGTCGATGAAACCGATGGTCTTGTTCGACGCGATGCTGTTGAGCACGTGGTAGAGCGCGAAGAAGAACGGCGACTGCAGAAGGATGGGAAGACACGAGGCCAGCGGGTTGGTGCCCGCGTCCTTGTAGAGCTTCATCATCTCTTCGGACTGGCGCTGCTTGTCGTTCTTGTAGCGCTCCTGGATCTTCTTCATCTCGGGCTGGAGCGTCTGCATCGCCCGGGTGGCCTTGATCTGCTTCACGAAGAGCGGGATCAGGCAGATACGGATCAGGATCACGAGGGAGACGATGGACAGTCCCCACGCCCAGCCCGTGTCATCGCCGAAGAGGGCTCCGTACAACTTGTGGAACTGGACGATCACCCATGACACAGGTGTCGTGATGAAACTGAAGAGACTGGCGATCGTATCCACTGATCAGGCTCCTTGAGCATGGGGCGAGGTCTCGGCGGCCGGGCTCGGGGCCGGCTGGGGGCCCGTCGTGGAGGAGGAGGACGAGGTGTCGCCGCTCCCCCCGGAAGGGGCGTCGGCGTTTCCGCCCTTGCTGGTGCCCCTGTCTCGCCAGGCGTTGCGCAGCATTTCGTGCCACCGCGGTCGCTTGCGCGGCGGCACATGGTCGACACCGCCGAGGGACCACGGATTGCACCGCAGAATCCGCCAGGCGGTGAGCGCCGTTCCCTTGATCGCTCCGTGCCGGTCGATGGCGCCGTAGCCGTAGTGGGAACACGACGGGTAGTACTTGCACACCGGGCCGAGCAGCGGACTGATCGTCCACTGGTACAACTTGATCAAAGCGAGCAGCGGATACTTCATCGCGCGCCCCCTCCCAGGAGCCGCTCCAGGGCGGCGTCCAGGTCTCGGGCCAGCTGTGCGTGGTCTGCGTCACCGGCTGGGGGCAACGCGCGGACGACGACCAGACTGCCCTCGGGCAGCCTGGAGAGTCGTTCCCGCATGAGGTGGCGAAGCTTCCGCTTCACCGCGGTACGGACGACGGCTCCGCCCACAGCTTTGCTCACGACGAAACCCGCACGGGTCGGGGGAGACTCCTCCCCTGACGCGTGCGGGTCCGTGACACCGCTGCGGAGATGGACGACGAGGGCCGGGCGACCGGCCCGACGTCCTCGGCGTACCGCGGTCGCGAAGTCCTCGCGCCGCCTCAGCCGATTCTCGGAGGGCAGCACGACACGACCTGTACGCGATCAGGCGGACAGGCGGGCGCGACCCTTGCCACGGCGGGACGCGAGAATCGCGCGGCCGGCACGGGTACGCATACGCAGGCGGAAACCGTGGGTCTTCGCGCGACGACGGTTGTTCGGCTGGAAGGTGCGCTTGCTCACTCGGGGGCTCCAGAAATGATGAGGTAGTTGCGGGATGCCTTGGCTGTCACCGTGCGCCCACGAGAAGCTCGCTTACGCCCGAGTGCAACCGCTCCACGATCACCCAAGGTGATCTATGCCCATCGGAGGCAGGCGGCAGCAGCCATCGACAACTCGACCTGGTCACGGTACGCGCGGCTGCGCCATTCGGTCAAACCAGCTCCGGCAGGGGACACTGTGCACAGCCTGTGGACAACGACTTGTACCGCAGTGGCCACGCTGACTACCGTGGCCAGACTCCGGATTCGTGGGCTTCCCCCCTGATCCGCCCCGATCCCGCCCGGATCGGACCACACCGACCCGTCCCAGAACCACTCCTTCGTGGGACCCGTGAGAGAGCGTGCCCTGTGGCTGATGTACCCGCCGATCTTGCCGCAGTCTGGCCGCGCGTACTGGAGCACCTCCTCGGGGACGGGCGCGGGCAGGGTGTCGAGGCCAAGGACGAGCAGTGGGTCCGGCGCTGCCAGCCGCTGGCGCTGGTCGCCGACACGGCGCTGCTCGCGGTGCCGAACGAGTTCGCCAAGGGGGTCCTGGAGGGCCGGCTCGCCCCGGTGGTGAGCGAGACGCTGAGCCGGGAGTGCGGCCGCCCGATCCGGATCGCCATCACCGTCGACCCGACCATGGGCGACCCCGCTCCCCCGCAGCGCTACCCGGAACCCCCCGCCCGCCCCGTCCAGGAGCGCGGCTACGGCTACCCCCCGTACGGCGCGGCCGGCGAGCGGCGCGGCGAGGAGCCCGAGCCCGAGGAGCAGCAGCCGCCCCGCGAGGAGGAGCGCCGCCCCGGCGCGTTCCCCTTCCCCCAGGACCACGGCCGCTACGAGTACGAACAGGAGCCCCTCGGCGGCGACCGCTACGAGGCCGGCCGCTACGACCAGGACCGCCACACCGCCGAGCCGTACCCCCAGGAGCAGGGCTACCCCCAGGAGCAGTACGGGGACGGTTACGGCCAGGACCGTTACGACGGGCAGCGCGGCCAGGAGCAGGGGGGCGGCGGAGAGCTGCGGGACGAGGAGCGCCGGGGCCGTGACGGTCTGCCGCAGGCCCGTCCCGCCTACCCGGAGTTCCAGCGTCCGCGGCCCGAGCCGGGTGCCTGGCCGCGCGCACAGGACGACTACTGGCAGCAGCCCCGCCTCGGCTACCCGGAGCGGGACTCCTACACCGGGCCCTCGCACAGCGGGTCCGGCCAGCACGACTTCCGGCCCTCGGGGTCCGAGCGCGGGGACTACGGGCGGCGCGAGCCGCTGGACGACGGGCACGACCCGCGCGGTCCCCGTGAGGGGCGCGGCGCGCACGGCGGCCACGGGGTGCACAGCGGCGGGCCGGTCGGCTCGGCGCTGCCCGCCTCCAGCGGCGCGCCCGGTCCGCTGGCCGCCCAGCCGGCGCCGGCGACCGGGCCCGGCGAGCCGACGGCGCGGCTGAACCCGAAGTACCTCTTCGACACCTTCGTCATCGGCGCCTCCAACCGCTTCGCCCACGCGGCCGCCGTCGCGGTCGCCGAGGCGCCGGCCAAGGCGTACAACCCGCTCTTCGTCTACGGGGAGTCGGGTCTCGGCAAGACGCATCTGCTGCACGCCATCGGGCATTACGCGCGGAGCCTCTATCCGGGGACGCGGGTGCGGTACGTGAGCTCGGAGGAGTTCACCAACGAGTTCATCAACTCGATCCGTGACGGCAAGGGCGACAGCTTCCGCAAGCGGTACCGCGAGATGGACATCCTGCTCGTCGACGACATCCAGTTCCTGGCGGACAAGGAGTCGACGCAGGAGGAGTTCTTCCACACCTTCAACACCCTGCACAACGCCAACAAGCAGATCGTGCTCTCCTCGGACCGGCCGCCCAAGCAGCTGGTGACGCTGGAGGACCGGCTGCGGAACCGGTTCGAGTGGGGGCTGATCACCGACGTCCAGCCGCCGGAACTGGAGACGCGGATCGCGATTCTGCGGAAAAAGGCGGTCCAGGAGCAGCTCAACGCCCCGCCGGAGGTCCTGGAGTTCATCGCCTCGCGCATCTCGCGGAACATCCGCGAGCTGGAGGGCGCGCTGATCCGGGTGACGGCCTTCGCCTCGCTCAACCGGCAACCGGTCGACCTCGGCCTCACCGAGATCGTGCTCAAGGACCTGATCCCCGGCGGCGAGGACGCGGCCCCGGAGATCACCGCCACCGCCATCATGGCGGCCACCGCCGACTACTTCGGGCTGACCGTCGAGGACCTCTGCGGTTCCTCGCGCAGCCGTGTGCTGGTGACGGCCCGGCAGATCGCCATGTACCTCTGCCGGGAGCTGACGGACCTGTCGCTGCCGAAGATCGGGGCACAGTTCGGCGGGCGCGACCACACCACGGTCATGCACGCCGACCGCAAGATCCGCGCCCTGATGGCGGAGCGCCGCTCGATCTACAACCAGGTCACGGAGCTCACCAACCGCATCAAGAACGGCTGACCGGCCGTACGCGCCCTTCTCCTTGTTACTAGGGCCCGTACGGGCCTCCTGGCTCTCCCCGGCCCCGTCCGCGCCTGTCCCCAGGCGGTGGACGGGGCTTCGTCGTGCGTGGCGCGCGTCCGGAAGAGGGCTTCAGGGGCCCCGAATCCGTCTCCCGGGAGCCCTTCTCGCCCCTCCCGGGCCGCCGTCCGCCTCAGTTCTCGCGGCTCCGTCCGGCGCCCGTCGTTCGAATAGTGATCTGTGCACGGGAGTTCTCCACAGATTCGTCAGGTTCATGGCGTCCACAGCTTGGGGACTGCGGAGTTGTCCAGATCCTGTCCACAGGCGGCCCGAGTGAGAGATCATCAGTCCAGGTCGGAAGGGTGGGGATCAGTGGACAGAAGATATCCACAGGCTGTGGATCATTTTTCGTCCACAGGGAGGGGTTGACGGTTGTCCACCGGCGGCCCACAGGCAGGCCGGTGTTGTGCACAGCTTTCGCGGGCTTTCCCACAGCGCTGTCCACTGTTCGGCAACCCAACGCGCCCACTCACCACTCGGAGTGAACCGCGTCACACGAAGTTGCCGCAGTGCCCTGTGGGGAACTCGACCAAACCTGGGGACGCAGCTGGGGAGAACTCACCCTCCGCTGTGGACCGTGTGTGGGTAACTTCGGGCCGTCCACAGGAACCCCCGGTTGTCCACCGGCTCCATGCACAGGACCGGTGGACAAAAAACCGCCTCCGACCTGCGAAGACGGGGTTATCCACGGAATCCACAGGCCCTACTACTACGTCCATGAGTAGAGAGCTAGGAATCCGTTTCGAAGTGGGTGCTGTGCACAACTCGGCCCGAGCGCCGATCCGGGCCGATCTCGCGATTTGACCCGGGGCCGCACGGACTGTCGGTGGTGTGCGTCAGACTGGTGCACGGCGGCAGGACGCCGGGACGGCATCGACGAGGCAGCGGCACCTGAGCCGGAAGCACTCACCGACTGCCCCTCCGGTACCCACCGCCGCCGACTTCATCCGTGGCCCGCCCGCCGCGGAGAGCGACCGGGCCCGGCCCGCCGCAGCAGCAGGACCAGCAAGACGACCAGACAGACGACGGCCAGCAGGGCGAGAGCAGCCAGCAAGCGCAGGAGGCGGCTTACGGTGAAGATCCGGGTGGAACGCGACGTACTCGCGGAGGCAGTGGCCTGGGCGGCCCGCTCCCTCCCGGCCCGGCCGCCGGCCCCGGTTCTCGCGGGCCTGCTGCTGAAGGCGGAGGACGGCGCCCTCTCCCTGTCGAGCTTCGACTACGAGGTCTCGGCGCGGGTCTCCGTCGAGGCCGAGACCGAGGAGGAGGGCACCGTCCTCGTCTCCGGCCGGCTCCTCGCCGACATCTGCCGCGCCCTCCCCAACCGCCCGGTGGAGATTTCCACAGACGGTGTACGGGCGACGGTGAACTGCGGCTCCTCCCGCTTCACCCTCCACACCCTGCCGGTGGAGGAGTACCCGGCCCTGCCGCAGATGCCGACCGCCACGGGCACCGTCCCCGGCGACGTCTTCGCCTCGGCCGCCGCCCAGGTCGCCATCGCCGCGGGACGTGACGACACCCTCCCGGTGCTCACCGGTGTCCGCGTCGAGATCGAGGGCGACACCGTCACCCTCGCCTCCACCGACCGCTACCGCTTCGCGGTCCGCGAGTTCCTGTGGAAGCCCGAGGACCCGGAGACCTCCGCCGTCGCCCTGGTCCCCGCGAAGACCCTGCTCGACACCGCCAAGGCCCTGACCAGCGGCGACAGCGTCACCATCGCACTGGCCGGCTCCGGCGCGGGTGAGGGGCTCATCGGCTTCGAGGGCGCCGGCCGCCGCACCACCACCCGGCTGCTCGAGGGCGACCTGCCGAAGTACCGCACGCTCTTCCCGACCGAGTTCAACTCCGTCGCGGTGATCGAGACGGCGCCCTTCGTGGAGGCCGTCAAGCGCGTCTCCCTGGTGGCCGAGCGCAACACCCCGGTCCGGCTCAGCTTCGAGGCCGGCGTGCTCACCCTGGAGGCCGGCTCCAGCGACGACGCACAGGCTGTGGAGAGGGTCGACGCCCAGCTGGAGGGCGACGACATCTCGATCGCCTTCAACCCGACCTTCCTGCTGGACGGCCTCTCCGCGATCGACTCGCCCGCCGCCCAGCTCTCCTTCACGACCTCGACCAAGCCGGCCCTGCTCAGCGGCAAGCCCGCGGTCGACGCCGAGGCGGACGAGGCGTACAAGTACCTGATCATGCCCGTACGACTGAGCGGCTGAGCCCACAGGTGTGCGGCGGGGGACGGCAGTAGGCTCGGGCAGCGTCACGCAATGCCCGAACGCAGCGAAGGAACACTGATGGAGCTCGGTCTCGTCGGCCTCGGCAAGATGGGCGGCAACATGCGCGAGCGCATCCGCCGCGCAGGCCACACCGTCATCGGATACGACCGCAACCCCGATCTGGCGGACGTCCAGAGCCTGGAAGAGCTGGTGGGCCGCCTCAAGGGCCCGCGCGTCGTCTGGGTGATGGTCCCGGCCGGTGCCGCCACCCAGGCGACCATCGATGAGCTGTCCGAGCTCCTGGAGCCCGGCGACATCGTGGTCGACGGCGGCAACAGCCGCTGGACCGACGACGAGAAGCACGCCGTGCAGCTCGGCATCAAGGACATCGGCTTCGTCGACTGCGGCGTCTCCGGCGGCGTCTGGGGCCTGGAGAACGGCTACGCCCTGATGTACGGCGGCACCGAGGAGAACGTCGCCAAGGTCCAGCCGGTCTTCGACGCGCTCAAGCCCGAGGGCGAGTTCGGCTCGGTCCACGCGGGCAAGGTCGGCGCCGGCCACTTCGCCAAGATGGTCCACAACGGCATCGAGTACGCCATGATGCAGGCGTTCGCCGAGGGCTGGGAGCTGCTGGAGAAGGCCGACTCGGTCACCGACGTCCGGGAGATCTTCCGCTCCTGGCAGGAGGGGACCGTCATCCGCTCCTGGCTGCTCGACCTCGCGGTCAACGCGCTCGACGAGGACGAGCACCTGGAGCAGCTGCGCGGCTGGGCCGCCGACTCCGGAGAGGGCCGGTGGACGGTCGAGGCCGCCATCGACAACGCCGTGCCGCTCCCCGCCATCACCGCCTCGCTCTTCGCCCGCTTCTCGTCCCGCCAGGACGACTCGCCGCAGATGAAGATGATCGCCGCGCTGCGCAACCAGTTCGGCGGCCACGCGGTTGAGGCGAAGAAGTAACCCAGTACACCGCCGGGGAGGTCGGCTTCCGTCCATGCACGTCTCGCACCTGTCGTTGGCCGACTTCCGCAGTTACGCCCGGGCCGACCTCGCGCTCGACCCGGGCGTCACCGCCTTCGTCGGACCCAACGGCCAGGGCAAGACCAACCTGGTCGAGGCCGTCGGCTACCTCGCTACCCTCTCCAGCCACCGGGTCTCCTCGGACCAGCCCCTGGTCCGGGCCGGGGCGGAGCGGGCGGTGATCCGCGCGGCCGTCGAGCACGGCGAGCGGCGCCGCACCATCGAGCTGGAGCTCAACCCGGGCAAGGCCAACCGCGCCCGGGTCAACCGCTCCTCGCAGGTCAAGCCGCGTGACGTGCTCGGCATCGTGCGCACCGTGCTCTTCGCCCCCGAGGACCTCGCCCTGGTCAAGGGCGACCCGGGCGAGCGCCGCCGCTTCCTCGACGAGCTGGTCACCGCCCGCAGCCCCCGGATGGCCGGGGTCCGCTCCGACTACGACCGGGTCCTCAAGCAGCGCAACACCCTGTTGAAGACGGCCGCGCTCGCCCGCCGCCACGGCGGCCGCACCATGGACCTCTCCACCCTCGACGTCTGGGACCAGCACCTCGCCCGCGCCGGCGCCGAACTGCTCGCCCAGCGCCTCGACCTCGTCGCCACCCTCCAGCCGCTCACCGACAAGGCGTACGAGCAGCTGGCCCCCGGCGGCGGCCCCGTCCACCTGGAGTACAAGCCCTCGGCGGCCGGCACCGGCACCACCCGGGAGGAGCTGTACGGCTCGCTCCTGGAGGCCCTGGCCGAGGTCCGCAAGCAGGAGATCGAGCGTGGCGTCACCCTCGTCGGCCCGCACCGCGACGACCTCCTCCTGCGCCTGGGCGACCTCCCCGCCAAGGGGTACGCCTCGCACGGCGAGTCCTGGTCGCTGGCGCTCGCCCTGCGCCTGGCCAGCTACGACCTGCTGCGCTCCGAGGGCGGCGAGGCGACCGGCGAGCCGGTGCTCGTCCTCGACGACGTCTTCGCCGAGCTGGACGCGCGGCGCCGCGAGCGCCTGGCCGAGCTGGTCGCCCCGGGCGAGCAGGTCCTGGTGACCGCCGCCGTCGACGAGGACGTGCCCCCGGTCCTCGCGGGCGCCCGCTTCCGCGTCACCCGGGGCGAGGTGGCGCGGGTATGACCGACCCGAAGAAGGGCGCCGAGCCGACCGGCGTCGACCTGGCCCGGGTGGCGCTGCGCGCCGCCCGCGAGCAGGCCCGGGCCCAGGGCGCGGCGGCCCAGCAGAAGAAGCAGGCCCGGCGCGGCGGCGTACGCTCCGGGGCCCGCGCGGACGGGCGCGACCCGCTGCCGCTGGCCTCGGCGATCACCCGGCTGATGACCGAGCGGGGCTGGGAGAAGCCGGCCGCGGTCGGCGGCGTCATGGGTCGCTGGCCGCAGATCGTCGGCCCGGACCTGGCCAACCACTGCGTGCCCGAGCGGTACGACGAGGACGCCCGGGTCCTGACCGTGCGCTGCGACTCGACGCCCTGGGCCACCCAGGTCCGCCTGCTCGCCCCCCAGCTGGTGGCCCGCCTCAACAAGGACATCGGCCCCGGCACCGTCACCTTCCTCAAGGTCATGGGCCCCTCCGGCCCCTCCCGCCGGTACGGCCCGCTCCGGGCGCCGGGGAGCAAGGGGCCCGGGGACACGTACGGGTGACCGGGGGCTGGCCGCTCCCCGGCCCGGGACCCCGTCCTCCGGCATGTGAGCTTGTGCACGCCGCACCCCGGTGAGGCGCCCGCCCGGCTCCCCCCGGGACGGCGGCGGTGGCCTGTCTCCGGGAGCCCCTGCCGTCACTCGCGCCCCCCGCACCTCGTCCCACGTACTCCTCCCGGCGTTCGAAAGCCCCTTCCGCCACCCCAGAAAACCGCCTCCCACCTGGGCTTTCTCCCTCCTGGCCGGGGTCACCCGAACGACCTCCGCGCACCCCCTGTCCGCAGGTTGACGCGACGGAGCCACCCCGAAGCGCTGAGTGCCACTGTGAGCCTCCTGAAGCCCTGGGCCGCATATGGGGAGTCGAAAGTGGGCGGTTCAGTGCCGCAGATGCGAACTCAGGTACCAGCAAGGCCCCATTACCGTCGGCGCTAGCGGTAGACTGGGCTCGATTCGCGCCTCCTTCACCGGGAGGCCGGACAGAGACGCACCGCAGGCCCCCACCGGGGTGCCGAAGAGCGCGCCTCGCCCCAGCAACCGCTGACCGAGACCGAACGACGCAGCCGCATCCCGGCTCTCCGGGGATCAAGGCTTGAGCTGTGCCAGAAAGGGCGCTTCGTGGCCGATTCCGGCAACCCCAACGAGAACATCCCGTCCACCGGCCCGGGCGAGGAGGACGCGTCCGGCACCCCGCAGGCAGCGGAGTCGGTCGTCGCGGCACCCGAGGGCGCGGCGATCGAGGCGCCCGTGTCGTACGACGCCAGCGCGATCACGGTCCTGGAGGGCCTGGACGCGGTCCGCAAGCGGCCCGGCATGTACATCGGCTCGACCGGTGAGCGCGGCCTGCACCACATGGTCCAGGAGGTCGTCGACAACTCCGTCGACGAGGCGCTGGCCGGCCACGCGGACTTCATCGACGTGACGATCCTGGCCGACGGCGGCGTCCGCGTCATCGACAACGGCCGTGGCATCCCGGTCGGCATCGTCCCCTCCGAGGGGAAGCCCGCCGTCGAGGTCGTCCTCACCGTGCTGCACGCGGGCGGCAAGTTCGGCGGCGGCGGCTACGCGGTCTCCGGCGGTCTGCACGGCGTCGGCGTCTCCGTGGTCAACGCGCTCTCCACGCGCGTCGCCGTGGAGATCCGCACCGACGGCTACCACTGGACGCAGAGCTACGAGCGCGGCGTCCCGACCGCGCCGCTCGCCCAGGGCGAGGCCACCGAGGAGACCGGCACCTCGGTCACCTTCTGGGCCGACGGCTCGATCTTCGAGACCACCGACTACTCCTTCGAGACGCTCTCCCGGCGCTTCCAGGAGATGGCGTTCCTCAACAAGGGCCTCACCATCAAGCTCACCGACGAGCGCGCCTCCGCCAAGGCGACCGCCGGTGCCGACTCGGACGAGGCCACGGCGGGCGAGCCCGAGGAGCCGCGCACCGTCACGTACCACTACGAAGGCGGCATCGTCGACTTCGTGACGTACCTCAACTCCCGCAAGGGCGAGGTCATTCACCCGACGGTGATCGACATCGAGGCGGAGGACAAGGACCGGCTCCTCTCCGTCGAGGTCGCCATGCAGTGGAACGGCGGGTACAGCGAGGGGGTCTACTCCTTCGCCAACACCATCCACACCCACGAGGGCGGCACCCACGAGGAGGGCTTCCGCGGCGCGCTGACCACCCTGGTCAACAAGTACGCCCGGGACCGCAAGCTGCTGCGCGAGAAGGACGACAACCTCACCGGCGACGACATCCGCGAGGGCCTGACGGCGATCATCTCCGTCAAGCTCGGCGAGCCGCAGTTCGAGGGCCAGACCAAGACCAAGCTGGGCAACACCGAGGCCAAGACCTTCGTGCAGAAGGTGGTCTACGAGCACCTGGCCGACTGGTTCGACCGGAACCCGAACGAGGCCGCGGACATCATCCGCAAGGGCATCGCCGCCGCCACCGCCCGCGTGGCGGCCCGCAAGGCGCGCGACCTGACCCGCCGCAAGGGTCTGCTGGAGACCGCCTCGCTCCCCGGCAAGCTCTCGGACTGCCAGTCGAACGACCCGGTCAAGTGCGAGATCTTCATCGTCGAGGGCGACTCGGCCGGCGGCTCCGCCAAGTCCGGCCGTGACCCGATGTACCAGGCCATCCTGCCGATCCGCGGCAAGATCCTGAACGTCGAGAAGGCCCGCATCGACAAGATCCTGCACAACCAGGAGATCCAGGCGCTCATCTCGGCCTTCGGCACCGGGGTCCACGAGGACTTCGACATCGAGAAGCTCCGCTACCACAAGATCATCCTGATGGCCGACGCCGACGTCGACGGCCAGCACATCAACACCCTGCTGCTCACCTTCCTCTTCCGCTTCATGCGGCCGCTGGTCGAGGCGGGTCACGTCTTCCTCTCCCGCCCGCCGCTGTACAAGATCAAGTGGACCCGGGACGACTTCCAGTACGCCTACTCCGACCGCGAGCGCGACGCGCTGATCGCCCTCGGCCGCGAGCAGGGCAAGCGCATCCGCGACGACTCGGTCCAGCGCTTCAAGGGTCTCGGTGAGATGAACGCCGAGGAGCTGCGCATCACCACGATGGACCAGGAGCACCGCGTCCTCGGCCAGGTCACCCTGGACGACGCCGCCCAGGCCGACGACCTCTTCTCCGTCCTCATGGGCGAGGACGTCGAGGCCCGCCGCCAGTTCATCCAGCGCAACGCCAAGGACGTCCGCTTCCTCGACATCTGACGGCGCCGCCGCCTCCGCCCGCCCAGGCGGGGGCGGCGCCACGACTTCGTCCTCGTAACCGAACCGCCCGCCCCCGTCCACCGCGGCGGCCGGCTGCGGGGGATTCGCTCCCGAAGGGAACCAGCACGGCCATGGCCGACGAGAACAACCCCAGCACTCCCGAGATCGAGATCGACGCCGAGGGCCTCCCGCTGGCCATGCGGGTCGAGCCCGTCGGGCTCGAGACCGAGATGCAGCGCTCGTACCTCGACTACGCGATGTCCGTCATCGTCTCGCGCGCGCTGCCCGACGTCCGCGACGGCCTGAAGCCGGTCCACCGGCGCGTGCTGTACGCGATGTACGACGGCGGCTACCGGCCCGAGAAGGGCTTCTACAAGTGCGCCCGCGTCGTCGGCGACGTGATGGGCAACTACCACCCGCACGGCGACTCCTCGATCTACGACGCCCTGGTCCGCCTCGCCCAGCCCTGGTCGATGCGGATGCCGCTGGTCGACTCGAACGGCAACTTCGGCTCCCCGGGCAACGACCCGGCCGCCGCCATGCGGTACACCGAGTGCAAGATGGCGCCGCTGTCGATGGAGATGGTCCGCGACATCGACGAGGAGACCGTCGACTTCACGGACAACTACGACGGCCGCTCCAAGGAGCCCTCGGTCCTCCCGGCCCGCTTCCCCAACCTGCTGATCAACGGCTCGGCGGGCATCGCGGTCGGCATGGCCACCAACATCCCGCCGCACAACCTCCGCGAGGTCGCGGCCGGTGCCCAGTGGTACCTGGAGAACCCCGAGGCCGACCCGGACACCCTGCTGGACGCGCTGATCGAGCGGATCAAGGGCCCCGACTTCCCGACCGGCGCCCTGGTCGTCGGCCGCAAGGGCATCGAGGAGGCGTACCGGACCGGGCGCGGCTCCATCACGATGCGCGCGGTGGTCGAGGTCGAGGAGATCCAGAACCGCCAGTGCCTGGTCGTCACCGAGCTGCCCTACCAGGTCAACCCGGACAACCTCGCGCAGAAGATCGCCGACCTGGTGAAGGACGCCCGGATCGGCGGCATCGCCGACGTCCGCGACGAGACCTCCTCGCGGACCGGCCAGCGCCTGGTCATCGTCCTCAAGCGGGACGCGGTCGCCAAGGTCGTCCTCAACAACCTCTACAAGCACACCGATCTCCAGACCAACTTCGGCGCCAACATGCTGGCCCTGGTCGACGGCGTGCCGCGCACCCTCTCGCTCGACGCCTTCATCCGGCACTGGGTCGCCCACCAGATCGAGGTCATCGTCCGGCGGACCCGCTTCCGGCTGCGCAAGGCCGAGGAGCGCGCGCACATCCTGCGCGGTCTGCTGAAGGCGCTGGACGCGATCGACGAGGTCATCGCGCTGATCCGGGCCAGCGACACGGTCGAGGTCGCCCGCGGCGGCCTGATGGAGCTGCTGGAGATCGACGAGATCCAGGCCAACGCGATCCTGGAGATGCAGCTCCGCCGGCTCGCCGCCCTGGAGCGTCAGAAGATCGTCGCCGAGCACGACGACCTCCAGGCCAAGATCGACGAGTACAACGCGATCCTCGCCTCGCCGGAGCGGCAGCGGCAGATCATCAGCGAGGAACTGGCCGCGATCGTCGACAAGTTCGGCGAGGACCGGCGTTCGGCGCTGGTGCCCTTCGACGGCGACATGTCCATCGAGGACCTGATCGCCGAGGAGGACATCGTCGTCACGATCACCCGTGGCGGCTACGTCAAGCGCACCAAGACCGACGACTACCGCTCGCAGAAGCGCGGCGGCAAGGGCGTCCGGGGCACGAAGCTCAAGGAAGACGACATCGTCGACCACTTCTTCGTCTCCACCACCCACCACTGGCTGCTCTTCTTCACCAACAAGGGCCGCGTCTACCGCGCCAAGGCGTACGAGCTGCCCGACGTCGGCCGCGACGCCCGCGGCCAGCACGTCGCCAACCTCCTCGCCTTCCAGCCGGACGAGTCCATCGCGCAGATCCTCGCCATCCGCGACTACGACGCGGCGCCGTACCTGGTGCTCGGCACCAAGGGCGGACTGGTCAAGAAGACGCCCCTGAAGGATTACGACTCGCCCCGCTCCGGCGGTGTCATCGCGATCAACCTGCGTGAGACGCCGGACGGTTCGGACGACGAGCTGATCGGCGCCGAGCTGGTCTCGGCCGACGACGACCTGCTGCTGATCAGCAAGAAGGCCCAGTCCATCCGGTTCACCGCCACCGACGAGTCGCTGCGCCCGATGGGCCGCGCCACCTCCGGCGTGAAGGGGATGAGCTTCCGCGAGGGCGACGAGCTGCTCTCGATGAACGTCGTCCGCCCGGGTACCTTCGTCTTCACCGCCACGGACGGCGGGTACGCGAAGCGCACAGGCGTCGACGAGTACCGCGTGCAGGGCCGTGGCGGACTCGGCATCAAGGCTGCGAAGATCGTCGAGGACCGCGGAGAGCTGGTCGGCGCGCTGGTGGTCGAGGAGACCGACGAGATCCTCGCCATCACGCTCGGCGGCGGTGTGATCCGCACGCGCGTCAACGAGATCAGGGAGACCGGCCGTGACACCATGGGCGTCCAGCTGATCAACCTGGGCAAGCGCGATGCCGTGGTGGGCATCGCCCGCAACGCCGAGGCCGGCCGCGAGGCCGAGGAGGTCGACGGTGACCTTCCCGCCGAGGGGGCCGACGGCGAGGCGGCCAGTGGTACGGACGGGGACACCCGGTCCCCGGCCGAGGGCACCGAGCCCTCGGCGGAGTAGCACGAGGAGAGAGTCAACGTGAGCGGAGCCACGGGCGCCGGAGCGAGTGGAGCCGGCAACGGCGTTCGTGGCTCCGCCACGCACCAGGCCGAGGCCGGAGGCACCGCCTCCGCGGGTGGGGGGAGAACCGTGACGGACACGCGCGAGCCCGATTCCCTGGGGGCCCAGCCCTACCCGGGCACCCAGGGCGGCGGCCGGCAGTACCAGGGGTACGACCAGTACGAGGCCGGGCCGCTGCCCGGCGAGCGCCCCGGCGCCGAGGCGGGCCCGGCGCAGCCCTACACCCCGCCGCAGGCGTACCCGACGCCCGAGCAGCCGGGTGTGCGGCGGCCCCGGACGGGGGCGCGCACCCAGCCGCGTACCCGCAAGGCGCGGCTGCGGGTGGCCAAGGCCGACCCGTGGTCGGTGATGAAGGTGAGCTTCCTGCTCTCCATCGCGCTCGGCATCTGCACGATCGTGGCGGCGGCGGTGCTGTGGATGGTCATGGACGCCATGGGCGTCTTCTCCACGGTCGGCGGCACCATCGCCGAGGCGACCGGGTCGAGCGAGTCCAACGGCTTCGACCTCCAGTCGTTCCTGTCGCTCCCCCGGGTGCTGATGTTCACCTCGATCATCGCGGTGATCGACGTGGTCCTGGCGACGGCCCTGGCCACGCTGGGCGCCTTCATCTACAACCTCTCCGCCGGCTTCGTCGGCGGGGTCGAGCTGACGCTCGCCGAGGACGAGTGAGACGGGCCCCGCGACGGGGCCGCCGAACCGTCACCGAGGGCGGGGCCGGAGCTTGTGGCCCCGCCCTCCGGCGTCCCGGACGGGCCGCCCGCATACCGATTTTGGTGGTGGCCCCCCGGTGGGTTAATGTTTAGGAGTCAGCGCGCGGGACAACGCCCCGCAGAGCGCGGCGGGGCTATAGCTCAGTTGGTTAGAGCGCATCCCTGATAAGGATGAGGCCACAGGTTCAAATCCTGTTAGCCCCACAGACACGAAGGCCCCCACCGGGAACGGCGGGGGCCTTCGGCGTGTGTGCCGACGTCAGCCGGTCCGTGAGGAGGGCGCGGCCATGGAGGACGAGTCGGCCCGCCCCCTCAGCGAGCTGCGGCAGGGCAGGACGGTGCGGGCGACGATCACCAGTCACCAGCCGTGGGGCCTCACGGCGAAGCTCGACGCGTACGAACCCGTGGGCGCCTCGCTGGACACGATCCGCCGCGGAACCGAGCCGGGGGTGGAGCGGCTGGTGCGGCAGCTGCCGCCGGTGGGGGCCGCCGTCGACCTGGTCGTGGGCGAGGTGCGTGACTGGCAGCACGAGCCGTGGATATGGATCGACCTCACGGCGCCCGGTACGGCCGAGGACTGACCCTGCCCCGGGTGGCGCCGTTCGGGAGCGCCCTCGCTCCGGGTTGCGGGCGGGGCGAGGGCGTGGCAGGAGCGTCGGGCGGGTTCCGGTCGCGGGCAGCGAAAAGGCCCGGAGGCGGGTGCCTTCGGGCCTGAGGCTGCGGGGCCGGGTCCGTCACGGTGGGTTCTCGTGGTCCGAGCCGCGGACCGGGGTGGCGCGGGACTCGGCGGCGCGGTCGGTCATGTCGGAGGGCTCGCGGTCGGCGTCGGCCGGGGTGACCACGGCGTCGGCGACGGTGGAGCGGCAGGTGGGCGAGGAGCCGTGGGCCTCGGCGGTGATGCGCTGCTTCATCGTGGGCGGCATCGAACGGTCGAGCCCGAGTGACCACTGGGGCGCCGCTCCTGTCAGATCGACGGGTGCGGAGCAGGGCGCCGTCGGCGTCTGCTGCGGGGCGCTCTGCGGGCGAGGCTCGGGCTGCGGCTGGGCCTGCGGCGCCGTGGCCGAGGCGGGGGCGCTGAAGCCGAGCGCGGCGAAGAGGGAGAGGAAGGCACCGACGAGGACGGTCCACAGGTGGGCGGCCTTGGAAGCCATCAGGATCACCACTTTCAGGTGGGGCGATTTGCGTACTTCCTCATCATGTGGATCGGTGGCGCGTGGCGTGGGATCGACGCTCGTGGCGCGGCGATATTCCGATGAACACCACCCGGACGGGGGTATCGGGGCAAAAGCGGCCCAGATCACACCGGAAATGATCGCTGGAGGTCACCGGCGGTCGTCCGGCCTTCCTCGGAGTCCCCGGCGGCGCCACGGGAGTTGAGGTGCGCGGGGAGAGGGGAACAGGTCACCGATCGATATCGGTCGGTGTGTATAGTCGGCCGTCAGAGGTCTCCTACGTCAACGAAAGACGAGGTCGCGCGGTGAAGAAGCTTCTCCTGGTCGCACTGGCCGCCATCGGCGGGCTCCTCGTGTACCGCCAGATCCAGGCGGATCGCGCCGAGCAGGATCTGTGGACGGAGGCGACCGACTCCGTGCCCACGGGTTCGTGAGAATCGACGGTCCTTCACTGACCCCGGCCGCATCGCGGCCGGGGTTTTGTGTGTCCGGGGGCGGGTGCCGGCCGGCCCGGGATGCGGACGGCGCGGCTCTGGCGTAGGGCGCCCGTTGTTGCGGTTCCGTGACGGGCCGGGCCCTTGAGTTCACCCTCGCAAATCAATAGCTTGCGTGAGCAAAGCTGCTGGTGGGTGACGGCGCGGGCCCCGGCCCGCGCGGGACAGGGGGAACGGTGAAGGCTCGGCTCGGCCGCAGGACGGCGGCGGTACTCCTTGCCGGGGTGGTCTGCGCCCTGGCCGCGGGCCCGCCCGCCGCCGCCGAACAGGGCCCCCGGCCCGGTGGCCTCGTCATGGTCCTCGACTCCTCCGGCTCCATGGCCGACGAGGCGGGCGGCGGCCGTACCCGGATCGAGGCGGCCCGGGACGCGGTCGGCACCGTCGTCGACAGCCTTCCCGACGGCTACCCGACCGGGCTGAGGGTCTACGGCGCCGACCGGACGAGCGGCTGTACGGACACCCGGCTCGCCCGGCCCGTCGAGCCGCTGGACCGGGCCGCCATGAAGGAGGCGGTGGCCGGCGTCGAGCCCAAGGGCGACACCCCGATCGGGCTCTCCCTCCGGAAGGCCGTCGCCGACCTGCCCGAGCCGGAGCCGGGCGCGGTCGGCCGCCGCACCGTGCTGCTCATCTCCGACGGGGAGGACAACTGCGGTTCCCCGCCGCCCTGCGAGGCCGCCGAGGAACTCGCCGAGTCCGGCCTCGACCTCAGGATCGACGCCATCGGCTTCCAGGTGAAGGGCAAGGCCCGCGAGGAGCTGACCTGCATCGCGGAGGCCGGACACGGCGCCTACTACGACGCCCCGGACGCCGAGGCCCTCGCTCGCCAGTTGCAGCGCGCCGCCGAACTCTCCGCCGGGGGGTACCAGTTCGAGGGCGAGGCGATCGAGGGCGCGGCCTCGGCGGAGCAGGCGCCGCCCGTCGAGCCAGGCCAGTACCTCGACTCCATCGGCCCGGGCGAGACCCGCTGGTACGCCGCCGGGCTGGACGCGACCAGCACCGCCGACTTCGGCGTGACGGCCGTACCGCAGCCGGGAGTTCCGGTCGGTTACTCCGACGGTCTTCAGCTGCGGGTGCACACCTCCGGGGAGTTCCCGACGGTCTGCGACAACACCCGGGCCACCTTCCACCAGGACGAGGGCGCCCTGCCGGTCAGCGGCGCCGTCAGCCGCGTACCGACCGCGAAGGCCAACGCCACCTGCGACCAGGCCGGCACGTACCACCTGGAGGTCGAGCGGGTCTCCGCCAAGAGCTCCGACCAGGCGCGGTGGCCGCTGGAGCTGCGGATGGCGGTCGAGGAGCCGCTCCCCGCGGGGACCGTACCGGCCCAGTCCGCCGCGGAGTTCGGGGAGATCTCCAAGGACCAGGTGCCACGCGTCGACGGCCCGGCGCGGGCAGTGACCGGTGGCACCGGCTTCAACGACGCGGTGCGGATCGGCGAGGGCGTCTGGAAGGACGGGCTGCTGCCCGCGCAGACCCGCTGGTACAAGGTGAAGGTCGGCTGGGGCCAGCAGCTGCGCTACACCGTCGACTTCGGCAACGAGCCGACCGTCGACCACGACGACCTGGTCGTCCGCCGCTCCTTCGTCTCCACCTCGCTGCACGCGCCCTCGCGGGCGCCGGTCGGCACGGGCACGGAGTTCAGCGCCTACAAGGGGTACTTCGGCAAGCCGTCCGTCCTCGACCACGGCACCGTCCCGGTGACCTGGACCAACCGCTGGGAGCCGGCCGCCCACGTCAAGCCGGTGCGCGCGGCGGGCGACTACTACCTCGCGGTCTCGCTCGGCCCCCACACCGCGACCTTCGCGGAGAACCCGGCGGTCGGCGTGGTGCTCCGCGTCGAGGTGGCCGGCACCGAACTGGCCGGGCCGCAGAAGGACGCCCCGGCCGCGACGGACACCACCGACGACGCTCCCGCCGCCGGTGCCGGGGCGGAGAAGGCGCCGGCGAAGGACACGGCCGGCGCCGAGGAGGCAGGATGGGCCTCGCCGTGGGTGCTCGCGGCGGCGGGCGGCGCCCTGGCGCTGCTCGTGGTGGCGGCCGCGGCCCTGGTCGTCCGGCGCCGTGCCGGGCGGGGCGCGGGCGGTCCGACGAGGGGTGGCACAGCATGAGAGGGCGCGGTCTCGGGGCGGCGGGCCTGGCGCTGGCGGCAACGGTGCTGGGCACGGCGCCGGCGCAGGCGGAGGGCGGCACCTCCCCGTACGTCTTCGCCGACGGGGCCGCGCGGGTGGCCGGGGAGGTGAGCAGCACCGACGCGCACACCCTGGCGGCCGGGCGGGCCTACCGCTCGCAGATCGGCCCGGACGAGGAGCTGTACTACGCCGTCGACCTGGACGCCTCCTCCTACGCGTACGCCTCGGCGGTCGCCGTGCCGAAGCCCGGGGCGAAGGTGGGCACGCGGGACCGGCTCACCGTGACGCTGCGGGACCGGCGCGACAACCAGTGCGGGACGGGGGACACGCGGTTCGGCTCGGCCGCCTACCCGCGCCCGCTGGCCGCGCAGGCGGTCCGCGCCGTCAAGCCGGACGGCGGAACCTGCCAGGAGGCCGGGCCGTACTTCCTGGTCGTCGAGCGGGAGACCGGCCCGGCCTCCGCGCAGGAGCCCTGGGAGCTCGAACTGCGGCTGCTCACCGAGCCCGCGGTCCAGGGCAAGGGCGGCCCGACCGAGGCGCCCTCGCCGAGCCCCACCGACGCCCCGGCCGACGTGCCCGGCGGCGAACCCGTGGCACGCCCCGGCGGAACCGGCTTCAACGACGCCGTCGCCCTGTCCGACGGCAGCTTCAAGACCCGCCTGAAGCCGGGCGGGACGACCTTCTACCGGGTGCCCGTCGACTGGGGCCAGCGGCTCTACGTCGAACCGGAGCTGGGCAGCGCCACCACCGACAAGTCCATGGCCTACGTCTCCTCCGCCCTGGAGACGGCGCTCTACAACCCCGCCTTCGGCCCGGTCGACGGCGGCTCCCTGCTCTTCAACGGCAGCCCCCAGACCCTGCCGTCCGTACCGTTCCAGCCGGTGGCGTACGAGAACCGCCACGCCTCCGCCCCCTCCGTCAAGGGCACGCGCTTCGCGGGCTGGTACTACGTGCAGCTCACCCTCTCCCCGAAGATGGCCGAGGTCTTCCGGGGCGACGACTTCGGGGTCACCCTGCGGGTCCGGGTGCAGGGGGAGCCGGTGGCCGGGCCCCGGTACGCCGGGGACCCCGGGCCCTTCCAGGTCGGCGACCGGGAACGGGACGCCGCCGAGGCGGGCCGCAGCGACGCCGAGGTGGCGCGCGGCGAGACGATGGCCGTGGTGGCCGCCTCCGGGATCGGCACCGGCACCGTGCTCCTGGTGGGGCTCGGGGTGTGGTTCTGGGTGGCGCGACGCGGAGCGGCCGGGGGCCGGGTCAGGTCTGGGTGAGGGCCCAGAAGCCGACGGCCAGGCAGACCAGGGCGACCAGGAGCACCGGTACGGCGATCTTCGGCGACGGGCCGGGGCGCGTGGGCGTCGCGGCCGGAGCCTGCGGGTACGGCGCGGGGGAGCCGGGCGGCGGGTAGCCGTAGCCCTGCGGCGGGGCCTGCGGGTAGCCGTAGCCGGGCTGGGCGGGGATCGGGTGCTGCGGCCCGGGCCGGGGCTGGCCGGGCGCCGTGTACGGGCGGGTGTCGGCGTACACCGGCGCGGGGGCCGGCGGGGGTGCGGTGGGGGCGGGCTGGTGGACCGAGGCGGTGGGGGCCTGGGCCGGGATGAACGTGGGGTCCTGAGCCGGGGGCGCGGGCGGGGCGAGGGGGAAGCCGTCGGTGGAGGGCCGCTCCGGTGCGGCGGCCGGGCTCATCCCTCCGGGGGCCTGGTCGGGGGCCTCGCTCGCCTTGGCCTCGGGCCCGTCGGGCCCGAACCCCGGGGGCAGCGGGCCGATCTGGTCGAAGACCTCGACCGGCTCCTCCTCGGTCCCCGGCTCGGGCAGCAGCTCGGCCGCGGAGGCGAGCGCCTTGCGGGCGCCGGTGGCGGTGCGGAAACGGGCCTGCGGATCGGGCTGGAGGAGGGTGGCGACGACCTGCCAGAGCGGCTCAGGGATTCCCTCGGGGGCGCTCGGCGTTCCGTGGGCCGCGAAGTGCTCCACCAGGGCCTGGGAGTCGGGCTTGCGGCCCTGGAGCAGGTAGAGCGCGACCAGGCCGACCGCGAACAGGTCGGCGGTGAAGTCGGGCTCTGAGCCGAGCAGTTGCTCGGGGGCGAAGTAACCCGGGGTGCCGACGACGTAGTTGGTCTCGGTGAGGCGCGGTTCGCCCTGGCGCATGGAGATGCCGAAGTCCGACAGGCGCAGGTGCGGGCGGCCCGAACCGGTGGCCTCCAGCAGGATGTTGGCCGGCTTGATGTCCCGGTGGATCACGCCCTCGGCGTGCACGGCGGCGAGCCCCGCGAGCAGCTGGTCGAGGAGGAGGGCGACGAATCGCGGCGGCAACGCCCCGTAGTCGCCGATGAGATGGGCGAGCGAGCCGCCGCTCACCAGATCCATGGTGAACAGGACCTGGTCGTCGTCGGCCGCCCAGCTGGCCGGGGCGAGCACGTGCGGGTGGTCGATCCGCAGCGCCTGCTCGCGGACGAACCGGAGCAGGGTGTGGGCATCGCTCTGCTGGAGCACCTTGGCCGCCACGTACCGCCGCCTGCGGTGGTCCCAGGCGCGCCAGACGGCGCCGACCCCGCCCCGCCCGATCGGATCGGCCAGTTCGTACCGGCCGGCGAAGACCTCACCCATGGTGCGCCGTGCTCCCCCGTGCGTCCGTGCGACTCGTCCGTCGGCCGGGTGGCCGTCAGTTCTGGTGCGACTCGTAGTGGGCGACCGCCTCGGCGGTCCGCCCGGCGCCGTACACCCGCAGGAACTCTGCCAGTTCCGGGTGGGTGGGGGCGAGGGTGTCGGCGGCGTCGATGATGTCCCCGGCCGCCGCGACCGACCGCAGCAGCGACTGGATCTCGCGCACCACGCGCTTGACCGTGGGGGCGCCGGAGCCGGTCGCGGTCTGCCCGGTCTGGGAGAGGACCGAGCCGCCCTGCGACTTCTTGATCTCGTCCATCCGTGCGCTCGCCTCGCCCGCGCTGACGCTGCCGTCGGCGACCTGGCCGGCGAGATCCTGGAGCAGCTGCACCCGCTGGACGACCGCCGGGTTGCCGATCTTGGCGCGCTGCCCGCTCATCAGCTGGGAGAGCATCGGTGCGGAGAGCCCGAGGACGGAGGCGAGCCGGGCCTGGTTGAGCCCGAGGTCGTCGATGAGCCGCCGGAACAGCGCCCCCAGCGGCTCCCCGTACCAGTTCCGCTGGAGCTCCCGCGCTCTGGCGGTCGCTTCCTGCTGCGCTGCGTCCATGCCCACTCCCCTTCGCTGCTGCGAACCTCGCCAGCATCTTACGGAGCGTGGTCTGCGCCCGGGAGTCCCTCTCCACCGCCTTCCTCGCCCGTACGGGGACCTCCGGCTCGACAGGGGCGCGAGACCGGGGAGCGAACTGTTTTGGCGAGATCGCCCAGGGAACCGGTACTCTTGGTGCCGGTCGACGCCGACGGGTGCCTCCCGCACACGTCCCGTCCCCCCGGGGCCTTAGCTCAGTTGGTAGAGCGCTGTCTTTGCATGGCAGATGTCAGGAGTTCGACTCTCCTAGGCTCCACTTCTCAAGAGGGCCCCCGACCTGCGGAAACGCCGGTCGGGGGCCCTCTCCGTCGTGCGAGTCGGTGCTCTCGGGCGAGAAGTGCGCTGACGGTCTTGCCGCCGCCTGCCCGGCGGTTGACGGCGGTGGCCCGGCCCAGGCGATTGACCATGGGCCATCCGAACCCTCCGGTCCGGCCCGTCAGGTCGGGGTTGCGCAGGCGTGGCACGCGAGGGCTGCGGTCGTGTACGGCGACCTCGATGCCGTCCGGGTGTGCGGTGAGGTCCAGCGTGCACGTCCCCCCGCCGTGGCGCAGCGCGTTGGTCACGAGTTCGGAGACGACCAGACCACCGCGTCGGCCGCCTCGGACGCGACGGACGGCTCCAGCGTCTCGACGAAGGTCCGGGTGGTCCCGCGTGCGTCGGCCAGGGCGGACACCTCGGCGCTCGTCGTGTTCATGGGCCCCCTGGTCCTGGGCCGGGCCGCTGCCGACTCCCGCTGTACCCCTCGTCCCCTGGTGCGCGGCTCGGCAACCGAGCTGACGACAGACTTTCACAGGAGGCCGGGGCCGGTTACCTCACTGCGAGACACGCGGAAATCTATGCCCGCCGAAGTAGACATTCAGTTGTGGGGTGGTTATGGTTTCTCTCGTAGCCGAGATCGACCAAGGCCCGGCAGAGACGAACTGCCAGGCAGCAGTACCGCAGTTCTGTACGCAGGACGGTGCGGGGGCGGAGTTCCGAAGCCAGGGTTGTTGCAGGAAGGCGACGGGACTGGCCCCCGCACCAGGCGACCCGCAGCAGTCAGGGGTTGCCGCCGAAACGCCGCGCTTCCGCGCGGCGGCAGCAGACGCAGTGCGCAGTACCTCGGTGAAGGCGCCGGCTGCGGGCGCGCGCACCGAGCGTGACGGCAGTGTGGCTCTGGGCCTGTCCGGCCGGGGCTGCCTGTTGAGGGAGTGGCGCTCCGACAGGCCACGTGCAGTTCGCACCACCGCAGGAAGCAGTAAGAGATCCATCCAGAGGAAAAACGGAGGTTCGAGGCACCATCAGGATCGCCCGGGCAGGCTTCGCGGCCCGGGTACCGCAGGACATCGACAGTGAGGTGGTCTCCGGTCAAGCAACCGCGATCCCCGCAGGCCCGGCAGGATGGTCGCCGGGCCGGCGGAAACAGAAGGCCGGCGCAGGATCAAGGCCGGCAGATGGTGTAGTTGTTCCTTCGGGGTCCTGGTGCCACACGGCACCAGGACCCCTCGACGTGTTCCAGAGAGGTGCAATGACAGCAGACGATTCGTTCGGCCGTCTCGACGACGACGACTACCCCGCCTACACGATGGGCCGGGCCGCCGAAATGCTCGGGACCACACAGAGCTTCCTCCGGGCCATCGGAGACGCCCGCCTGATCACCCCGCTGAGATCCAAGGGCGGACACCGCCGCTACTCCCGCTACCAGTTGCGCATCGCCGCCCGGGCCCGGGAACTCGTCGACCAGGGCACGCCCATCGAAGCGGCCTGCCGCATCATCATCCTCGAGGACCAGCTCGAAGAAGCCCGACGCATCAACGCCGAGTACCGCCGCACGGCATCCCCGCCCGCAACCGGCGCCTGATCCGTGGTCGTGGCGACCCGCCACGTCTTCCCGTCTCCGATGTCCCGCAGCCCGGCGCGCCCACCCCGCCGCGCGGCGGTGAGCCGGATGAGGCGCCGGAGCGAGCGGCCACCGTGCTGAAGCCGAGAATGCGGGGTGGGGCGCACGCGGGCGTGTTCCCTCTCGCGCTGGCCGGCGGCACGCCTCTGTCCGGCCCTTGAAATGCGCTCGTTTTTCGTCACGGAAACTTCTCTTCACTCCGGGCGCATCGATATCTCTTGCGGCCGGGTGAGGGTTTAGCGTGCCGCGCGAAGAGTGTTTCTACGGGCGCAAGCGGAGCGCAAAAAGTTGTGCGGGTACTGAACTTTCCCCATGCTACTGTCGACCTCGGTTACGGTGTGATTCCCACATTCCAACGCCGTCGGGAGATCGTCGCGGCGACCCGGTATCCGTGCATCGCGGCTCCGGCGTTCTGCCCCAGAGGAGAGACGACATGGCGTCCGGCACAGTCAAGTGGTACCACCCGGCCAAGGGCTTCGGCTTCATCACGCAGGACGGCGGTGGCGCCGACGTGTTCGCCCACTTCTCGAACATCGCCGCCCAGGACTCCCTTGAGCTGTTCGAAGGGCAGAAGGTCACCTTCGATATCGTCATGAGCCCCAAGGGTCCGACGGCCGAGAATATTGTTCCGTCCTGACACCCGAAAAGCCTTGTCCCTGCGGCCCATGTTCTCGGCAGCGGCGACAGGTTCGGTGGAGGCTGTATGCCTTCATTTGCGCGGACGACTTCGCGGGTTCACCGTGCGTGCCATCAGGGAAATGCGTCGCATGATTACGTCCCCCGGGTGGTCAGGGAATTCGATCAAGTAACTGCCCGCTTCACCGCCGCCTGGCTGCCGTGGGGCTCTCAGGCGTGTCGTGCTTGGCCCGGTACTGCTGGCTGGCTGGCTCGCCGGTCAGCGCCCCGTTCGACGGCCGGGGATGCGCCCGGGAGGTGTTCGCCGAGCGACGTGACCTGTTCGTCCTGTGCGGGCGCCATGTTTCACGTGAAACATGACGCCGGTCAGGCCGCCGGGGTCACCGGGTCAAGGTGCAGGTCGATGACGGGGCCGAGGCGGGCGGCCAGTTCCTCGGGGGAGACCTCGGGGACGGGGTCGAGGCGGACCAGGTGGCGGGTGAGGGAGAGGCCGATCAGGGTGGTGGCGATCAGGGCGATCCGGAGTTCGGCGTCCTCGCCCGTGATGACCTTGCCCAGCGCCTCGCGGATCGTTCCCGTCGCGTAGTCCCGCAGGACGGCGGCCGCCGAGCGGTGCGTGGCGGCCGAGCGTAGCGTGGTCATCATGGCGGGACGGGCGGACGCGTCCTCCCAGACCTGAAGGTGTGCCAGCACGATGCGCGAGCCCAGACCGACGCGGTCGCCGGCGGCCGCCTCCGCGAGCGCCTCCGGCATGCGCAACGGGATCTCCAGGGCGTTCAGGAAGAGCTTCTCCTTCGTTCCGTAGAAGTGGTGGACCAGTGCTTGGTCGACTCCCGCTGTCTCCGCGATGCGACGCACGCTGGTCGCGTCGTACCCGCGTTCCGCGAAGCACTCCCGTGCGGCGTCCAGGATCTGTTCGCGGGTGCGGTTCTCCCCCGGCCGGCGGCCACCTGGATGGCGCTGCGGCGGATGCGGCGTTTCCGGAAGCTGCGGTTGCGGCTCGGGCGGCGTGGAGCGCGGGAGGGTCATGCGACCAGGATATAACTCAGCCCCTGGTGAATTCAGCATGCGCTGAGTTGTATGGTGGGCGCGGAGACGAGCGGTCCGGTGATGTCCTCAGCGCACCCGGCCGCTGCGACCGACACGGTCCCTCTCCTCTCCTCTCCCCTCCTTCTCCCTGCTCCTCTCCGGTTCTGACGCATGGCCCGGTGGTCAGCTGCGACGTCCCACGAAAGGCCCGGCTCATGGCTTCCACACCTCACGAGAACGAACCCGGCTCCCGGCACCCCGACGACGGCGGAGCCTCCGTGGCCCCGCCGGATCAGGGGGAGCGTGAGGCGCGGGGCGAGGGAGGCGGTGCCGACAGGGGCGCGGCGAAGAAGCTGCTGCCGGTCGTCCTCGTCCTCACCGGAGTGCTCTCCGCGATGCTGGTCGTCTTCGGCCTCCCCGCCGTGAACGGAGGCCCGCACCACGTACCCGTGGGCCTGGTCGGCCCGCAGGCCGCCGCGGACGCTCTCGGCAAGCAGCTCGACCAGCGCCAGCCGGACGGCTGGGAGGTCACCTCCTACCCGAGCACCGACGCACTGACCAAGGCGATCCACGACCGCGACGTGATGGGCGGCTTCGCCCCGGACGGCCAGACCCTCACCGTCTACACGGCGAGCGCCGCGGGCAACCCCAGCTCCGCCGCGATCAACGGCATCGGCAACGCCGTCGCCGCACAACAGGGCATGGAGGCGACGGCGGAGAACGTGGTGCCCTTCCCCGAGGACGACCCGAACGGCGCCGGGCTGACGGCGGCCGCCCTGCCGATGATCATCGGCGGCGTGCTCCCGGCGGTGGCGATGGTGCGGCTCTTCCCGGGCCACGGCGGCCTGCGGCTCCGCCTCACCGGCGCGGTGCTCTTCGCCCTGGCGGCCGGCTTCGCGCTGGCGGCCATCATCCAGTTCGGCTTCGGCTCGGTCGACGGCACCTACTGGACCACGGCGCTGGGCCTCTCCCTCGGCATGGCGGCGCTGACGCTCCCCTTCCTCGGCCTGGAATCCCTCTTCGGCTTCCTCGGGCTGGGTGCAGGCATCGTCGTGATGATGTTCGTCGGCAACTCCCTCTCGGGGCTGGCGACCGGCGCCCACTGGCTGCCCAACGGCTGGGCCACCCTGGGTCAGCTCATGCCTCCGGGTGCCTCCGGCAGCCTTCTCCGGGCCAACGGCTTCTTCGACGGCACGGGCGCGGGCGGACCGGTGGCCGTGCTCGCGGCCTGGGCCGTGATCGGCCTCCTCCTCATCCTTCTGGCCGACCGGCGACGCGGCCGCAGCACGGAGGGGAGGGAGGCTGAGGCGGTGACCGTCTGATTCTGCGCTTGGCTTCGGGCCGGGCGGTGAGCGCGAGGAGGGCTGGATGTTTCACGTGAAACATCCAGCCCTCCTCCTTGTCCCGGGACCTGGGTGTCCGTGACGCACGTACTTTGCGTCGGGGCGATACGTCGGGCGATGTTTCACGTGAAACATCGCCCCGGACGCGCAGTACGGCGCAGCCGTGAGGGCGGGGTCCGAAGGTGTTCTTCGGACCCCGCCCTCACGGAGCCGGCCTCGCGGGAAGCCCTGGGCCGGCCAGTCGGGTCAGGCCGACCTCGACCCGCCCTCCTCGTCCAGGCTGTCCGCCTCGGCGTCGGCCTGCTTGGCGCGTACCTCGGGGTCGAGGAGGCCCTGGCCCGTGCCGTCCACGGAGGTGAGCGGGGGGCCGTCCGGGACCTCGGTGGGTGCCGGAGGCTCCACCAGCCAGTCCGGGTTGGCCTGCTTGTCCCACCACTTCCAGGCGGCGATCGCGGCGCCCGACACGGCCCCGAGCACCAGGAGCGAGACGGCGAACCGCTTGCCACGGCCCCGGCGCTGCTGCTTACGGGCCAGCTTCTCGATCTGCTGGGCGCTCACCTGGCCGCGCAGGGCGGCCAGCGCGGCGGCGGACCGGGCGGCCGCCTCCTCGCGGGCGGGCTGGGCGGCGGCCACGGCCTGCTCCAGCCGCGGCCGGGAGTAGGCAGCGGCCTGGTGGGCGGCACGCCGGGTGTGCACGGCCGCCTTGTGCGCGACCTCGTCAACCTTGGGCGGGACATGGGCGAGAGCGTGCTCCACGTGCGGCGCCAGGTGGGCGTCGTAGCGGAGACGGGCCTGGTCGGCTGCCTGGGCGGCGGCCAGCGAGACCTTGGGTGCGAGCCGGACGCGGGCCTCATGGCTGAGGTGGGCGGCGCGTTCCTTGGCTGTTTCGGCGTAGGGAGCCACCGCCTCCGCGGCGTGCCGCGCGCTCTCCTTCGCCGAGCCGGTCGCGGCGCGCACGCTGTCGATGCGGGTCACGGGTTCCTCCTCCTCGGTGGCGTATGTGAGTGCCTGGGGTATGCCCCAGAAGGCGAATAGTTCACCGAATAGCTCGCCTTTCCACCCTTTTCGCGATGATGCCTTGCCTCAGGGCCCACAGCACACAGGGACGGGCATCCGGGTCATGCTGTGCCGCGATCGGTTGCTCGCGGCGGCCCTCCCCACCGCGCGTGCCCGCTCTCCGGCGGGCCACTCCTGGGGGGTGTTGCCGCATACGGGGTGCCCCTGGGAGGTAATCGTCCGAATCGGGGGAGTGAAGTGCCCGGCCCGTCCGGTCCGTGCGAGGATCGGTGCGTCACAGAGGACAACGGAAGGCAGATCGTGGCTGAGCAGCTTTACGCCACCCTGAAGACCAACCACGGCAACATCGAGGTGCGGCTCTTCCCGAACCACGCGCCGAAGACGGTCAAGAACTTCGTCGGGCTCGCCACCGGTGAGCAGGAGTGGACGAACCCGGAAAACGGCCAGAAGACGTCCGACAAGCTGTACGACGGCACGGTCTTCCACCGCGTGATCAGCGGCTTCATGCTCCAGGGCGGCGACCCGCTGGGCAACGGCACCGGTGGCCCCGGCTACCAGTTCGCCGACGAGTTCCACCCGGACCTCGCCTTCAACAAGCCCTACCTGCTGGCCATGGCCAACGCCGGCCCGGGCACCAACGGCTCGCAGTTCTTCATCACCGTTGCGCCGACCGCCTGGCTGACCGGCAAGCACACCATCTTCGGTGAGGTCGAGGACCCGGCGAGCCAGAAGGTCGTGGACGAGATCGCCTCCACCCAGACCAACCCGCGCACCGACCGTCCCGTCAAGGACGTGGTCATCGAGTCGGTCGTGGTGGAGAACCGCGAGGGCTGATCCCCCGACGATTCACCGCCCGCCGGTGAATTCGCGCGGGGAACCTTTCCGCCCCGCCCATCCGTACAGAGGATGGGCGGGGCGGCGCGTTGACCGCGCGGTCCGGGACGCCGTACGAGGAACGTTGTGAGGGGAAGAGATCCTATGGATCAGGGCCCATCCGGAGCGCCTGGCGCGCGCGACGCCCGCGGCCTGCCGGGCTGCTACCGGCACCCGGACCGCGAGACCGGGATCAGCTGCGTCCGCTGTGAGCGGCCCATCTGCCCGGAGTGCATGGTCAGCGCCTCGGTCGGCTTCCAGTGCCCCGACTGCGTCCGCGGCGGCTCGGGCACCGGCTCCTCCGCGGTGAACGCGCCGCGCACCATCGCCGGCGGCACCGTCACGGCCGACCCCCGGCTGCTCACCAAGATCCTGCTGGGGATCAACGCTGCCGTCTTCGTCGCCGTCCTGGTGCTGGGCGACGAGTTCGTGGCGCACCTGATGCTGGTCGGCGCCTTTCCGCCGCCGGAGTTCGGCTGGGAACCGGTCATGGGGGTGGCGGCCGGCGAGTGGTACCGGCTGATCACCTCGGTCTTCGCCCACCAGGAGTTCCTGCACTTCGCCTCCAACATGCTCCTGCTCTGGTGGCTCGGGGGACCGCTGGAGGCAGCCCTCGGGCGCGTCCGCTACCTGGCGCTCTATCTGATCTCCGGTCTGGCCGGCGGCGCGCTCACCTACGTCATCGCCGCTCCTCAGCAGCCCTCGCTCGGCGCCTCCGGTGCGGTCTTCGGGCTGATGGGCGCCACCGTGGTCCTGATGCGGCGCCTCAACCAGGACCTGCGTCCCGTCCTGGTGCTGGTCGCGCTGAATCTCGTCTTCACGGTGCTGGCGCCGCGGATCGCCTGGGAGGCGCACGTCGGCGGCCTGGTCGCGGGCGCGATCATCGGCTACGCCATGGTCCACGCGCCGCGCGGGCGGCGGGCACTGGTCCAGTGGGGGACCTGCGGTGCGGTCCTGGTCGCCGTCCTGGTCATGATCGTCGTCCGGACGATGGCGCTCACCTGACGCGTACGGCCGCTTGTAGCAGAAGCTGCGGCCGGTTGTGCACATCGTGGTATGCACAACCCGTCCGGGGGAGCCACACGCCGTAGTTGTACACATGTTCGAATCACGATTCGAAGGTTATCCACAGTCTGTGCCGGATCTTGTGCACGGGGTGCGGAACGCGTCCGCCCCTCGCCTCTGACCTGGTGGTTTCCAGGAGGGGCAAGGGGCGAACAGAGGTCCTACGCACCGGCGGCCGGTCATATCGGCGTCAACCGCAGATGAGTTATCCACAGATCTTCCGACCTTTTCCCCAGGTGTGGATAACCCAGTGGATAGCTTGGGGCAGGGCTTGCCTCAGCTGGCCGGACGTGCTGCGGGCCGGGCGGTTACTTCCACTGCGTGGAGACGCCGAAGCCGGCCGCGATGAAGCCGAAGCCGATGACGATGTTCCAGTTGCCGAAGGCGTCGATCGGCAGGCTGCCGTCCGTGAGGTAGAAGACGACGATCCACGCCAGGCCGATCAGGAACAGGGCGAGCATCACCGGTGCCACCCAGCTGCGACTGGTCAGCTTTATCTCGGTGGACTGCTTCGCCGGGGGCGGCGTGTAATCAGCCTTCTTGCGGATACGTGACTTCGGCACGAGGGTCTCTCCTGTCGATGCGCTGCGTGGCCGCGCAGGGGGACGGGGGCTGGCTCCGGGCGGACGGCCCGGGGCGGTGTGGTCTCCCCCGGCCGTCCGTTAGCGTAGTGCTTCCGTGGTGCCGAAGGAGAGCAAGGGTACGTTGAGCAATTCTGCCGACTCACCCCACGCGGACTCCAGTCCTGACCGTGGGCGATTCCGATGGCGTCCCGTGCGTCTTCTCACCGTGGGCGTCTTCGCGCTGGCCGGTCTGATCTTCGTGACCAGCTTCAACACGGCGCGCGGGACCAACATCCGCACCGACACCGCGCTGCTGAAGCTCTCGGACCTCATCCGGGACCGCAGCCACAAGAACGGCGAGCTGGACGAGGCCAACAGCGCGCTGCGCAAGAAGGTCGAAGCGCTCGCGGAGCGGGACGACGGCAGCACCGAGGCCGAGGACGCGAAACTCGGCGCTCTGGAGAAGTCCGCCGGGACCAAGCCGATCTCCGGCCCCTCCGTCTCCGTCACCCTGGACGACGCCCCGCCCGACGCCACCGCCAAGCTCCCCGGCTACCCCGAGCCCCACCCGAACGACCTGGTGATCCACCAGCAGGACCTGCAAGCCGTGGTGAACGCCCTCTGGAAGGGCGGCGCCAAGGGCATCGAGGTCATGGGTCAGCGGCTGATCTCCACCAGCGCGGTCCGCTGCGTCGGCAACACCCTGATCCTCCAGGGCCGCGTCTACTCGCCGCCGTACAACGTCACCGCCGTGGGGGACCAGGAGAAGCTCAAGCAGGCGCTCGCCGAGTCCCCCGAGATCCAGAACTACATGCTCTACGTCAACGCCTACGGCCTCGGCTGGAAGGTCGAGGACGCCGGGAAGGCCAAGCTCGACGGCTACTCCGGCACCGTCGACCTGCACTACGCGAAGCCGGCCTCCTGAATCAAGGCTCCCGACCGGAGCCCGCTCGATGTTTCACGTGAAACATCGTGGTGGTTTCACGTGAAACATCCCCCGTTTCACGTGAAACATCAGTGCCCCGCCCCCACCCGGCGATGTGGCGAGTCCCGCAATCCGCCGGGACGACCCGGGGAGACGGCTGATCCCTTTAGTCTGGTGCTGCAACTACGTGAGTCGGTATGCCCAGCGGTCAACCATCGCGCGCGGCAGGACAAGTGGGGACGGCATGTACGGCTGGATCTGGCGGCATCTGCCGGGCAATGCCTGGGTGAGGGCGTTCATCTCTCTGATTCTCGCCCTCGCTGTGGTCTACGCGCTCTTCGAGTACGTCTTTCCGTGGGCCGAGCCCCTGCTCCCCTTCAACGACGTGACCGTGGACGACGCCCAGGGAGCCCACCGATGAGCGCACGCATCCTGGTCGTCGACAACTACGACAGCTTCGTCTTCAACCTCGTCCAGTACCTCTACCAGCTCGGTGCCGAGTGCGAGGTCGTGCGGAACGACGAGGTGCGGACCTCCCACGCCCAGGACGGCTTCGACGGCGTCCTCCTCTCGCCCGGCCCCGGCGCCCCCGAGCAGGCGGGCGTCTGCATCGAGATGGTCCGCCACTGCGCGGAGACCGGCGTCCCCGTCTTCGGCGTCTGCCTCGGCATGCAGTCGATGGCGGTCGCCTACGGCGGCGTGGTGGACCGGGCGCCGGAACTGCTCCACGGCAAGACCTCCCCGGTCTTCCACGAGGGCCGCGGGGTCTTCGAGGGGCTCCCCTCGCCCTTCATCGCCACCCGGTACCACTCGCTGGCGGCGGAACCCCAGCGCGTGCCCGAGGAGCTGGAGGTCACCGCCCGCACCGCCGACGGCGTCATCATGGGCGTGCGCCACCGGGAACTGCCCGTCGAGGGCGTCCAGTTCCACCCCGAATCGGTCCTCACCGAGCACGGGCACCTCATGCTCGCCAACTGGCTGGCGGAGTGCGGGGACGCCGGGGCCGTCGGCCGGTCGAGGGGGCTCGCGCCGGTGGTGGGCAAGGCCACGGAGTGACCGCGCTGCGGCCCGAGCGCGAGACGGCCGCCGGGGGGCCGGTCGACCCGCTCACGGACCCGCTCCCCGACGTGCTGGCCGGCGGCCACAGCTCCCCGTGGTTCCGCGCCGAGCAGCCCCCGCAGCAAGGCCAGGGCCACGACCTCCCCGCGCCCCCGCCGCCCCCTGCCGACCCGTACGCGCAGCTTCCCGCCGACGCGTACGCGGCGCCCCCGCAGGACGACGCCTACGCCGGGCACCTCCCGTACGACGGCGGTCCCGGATGGACCGCCTCCCCGGAGCCCTACCCGGCGCCGGAAGCCGCCGAAGAGCCGTACAGCCCCGTCCCGGAGGCTCCCCGGGACGACGAGACGATGGCGCTCCGGACGGCCGACCCCGCCCGAACAGGCGAGGAACGCGACGAGACCCCGCCCGCCACCACCGCCGCCCCCGGCACCGAGGGCGGCCGGGCGGCCCGGCGGAAGGCGGCCAAGCGGAACGCCAGGCCGGGCGGACGCCGCGGCACGGGCCGCCGCCGCGCCGGAGCGCCCGCCCCCGGGGCGTCCGGAACCCCGGGCGGCGACAGCGAGCCCCCGGAGCGCCCACGCACCCGCGTCGAGGCGCGCCGGGCCGAGCGGGCCCGGAAGCCGAGCGCCGCCACCCTCGCCAGCCGGGCGGTCGGCGAGCTCTTCATCACCATCGGCGTCCTGATGCTGCTCTTCGTCACCTACCAGCTCTGGTGGACCAACGTCCGCGCCCAGCAGCAGGCCGACGGCGCCGCCCACCACCTCCAGCAGGACTGGGAGCAGGGGAAGCGGAAGCCGGGGGCGTTCCAGGCCGGCCAGGGCTTCGCCATCCTGCACATCCCGAAGCTGGACGTCGTCGTCCCGGTCGCCTCCGGCATCGACAAGCAGCGCGTCCTCGACCGCGGCATGGCGGGCCACTACGCCGAGGGCGCCCTGAAGACGGCCCTGCCCAGCGCGAAGGAGGGCAACTTCGCCGTCGCGGGCCACCGGAACACCCACGGCGAACCCTTCCGGTACATCAATCGGCTCACACCGGGCGACCCGATCGTGGTGGAGACCCAGGACACCTACTACGTGTACGAGATGGCGAGCATCCTGCCGCAGACTCCCCCGTCCAACACGGCCGTCATCGACCCCGTGCCCGCCGGATCGGGGTTCACCGAGCCGGGCCGGTACCTCACGCTCACCACCTGCACTCCGGAATTCACCAGTACGTATCGGATGATCGTCTGGGGCAAGATGGTCGAGGAACGGCCGCGCAGCAAGGGCAAGCCCGATGCGCTCGTCGATTGAGTCGGACCGGACGGACGGGGCAGGGCCAGTGGCAGCGACGAAGACGCAGGACAGGACGGACGAGGAGTCCGTCACCGCACCGCGCAGACGCAAGCGCGGCATCATCGCGACCACGGTCGGGGTCTTCGGCGAGCTGCTGATCACCGCGGGCGTCGTCCTCGGCCTCTTCGTCGTCTACTCGCTCTGGTGGACCAACGTCGTCGCCGACCGCGAGGCCGGCAAGCAGGGTGACGCGGTCCGCGACCGCTGGGCGGGCGGCCCCGGGGCGCTCGACACCAAGGACGGCGTGGGCTTCCTGCACGTCCCGGCGATGAAGAACGGCGAGGTGCTCGTCAAGAAGGGCACCGAGGGCTCCATCCTCAACAAGGGCGTCGCCGGCTACTACACGGACCCGGTGAAGTCGGCGCTCCCCTCCGACGACAAGGGCAACTTCACCCTGGCGGCCCACCGCGACGGCCACGGAGCCAAGTTCCACAACATCGACAAGATCAAGAAGGGCGACCCGATCGTCTTCGAGACGAAGGACTCCTGGTACGTCTACAAGACGTTCGCGATCCTCCCCGAGACCTCGAAGTACAACGTGGAGGTCCTGGACGCCGTCCCGAAGGAGTCCGGCGCCAAGAAGCCCGGCCGGTACATCACCCTCACCACCTGCACGCCGGTGTACACCTCGGACTACCGCTACATCGTCTGGGGCGAACTGGACCGCGTCGAGAAGGTCGACAACCAGCGCACCCCACCGGCCGAACTGGGCTAGCCCCGGGCGGGCCACTCCCTCCCGCCCCCACCCACCACGAAGCCCCGGCACCGATCATCCGGTGCCGGGGCTTCGCGTGTTCGTGCCGGTCGTGCGGGAGGGTCAGTCCCGGCCGCGGCCGCCGCCGAAGATGCCGCCGCCGTCCTCGCCGGGCGGGCCGACCGTGGTCAGGTTGACCGCGGTGCCCTTCGGGACCTCGGCGTCCTCACCCGGGTCCAGCGCGGCGACGAGCGCGTTGTCGTCGGGCGAGCCGGAGATGTTGCCGACCGCCAGGCCCGCGTCGGTCAGGGCCTTCTTCACGTCGCCGAGCTTCTGGCCGCGCAGACCGCCCGGAACCTTGACCTTCTCGGCCGCCTTGGCGATCTTCAGGGTGACCGTGGAGCCCGGCTGGACCTGAGCCTGGGGCGCGGGGGTCTGGGAGAAGACCTTGCCGGCTTCCGCCTCGTTCTCCTCCTCGACGCAGTTGGCCTTGAGGTCGCTGCCCTCCAGCTGCGAGGTGGCCTCCTCACAGGTCTTGCCGCTCACGTCCGGCACCGCCGTCATCGCCTTCTCCTTGGCGACGGTCAGTGTGATCGTGGTGCCCTTCTCGACCTCGGAGTCCCGGTCGGGGTCCTGGCCGATCACCGTGCCGGGCGTCTGGTCCGACTCCTCGGCCTTCTGCTCGATGTCGGTGAAGCCCTTCGCCTTGAGCTGCTCCTCGGCCTTCTCGAAGGAGAGCCCCTGGACGTCCGGGACCGTGATCTTCGGGGCGCCGGTGGAGACGACGACACTGACCGTGCTGCCACGCTCGACCTTGGCGCCGTCGCCGCCGCCCGGTTCGGGGTCCTGGCTGCAGATGTGCTTGGCGGGCTGGTCCTCGCACTCCTCGCGGGCGGAGATGTTCAGCTCCAGATCGACGTTGCCGGCCTTCTTCTTGGCCTCGGAGAGGGTGCTCCCGACGAGGTTGGGGACGGAGACCTTGTTGTCGCCCCCGTTGCCGCCGAAGAGCGACTTCCCGATGAAGATGGCGCCGATCAGCACCAGGATGCCCGCGGCGATCAGCAGGATGGTCGAGGTGTTGGTGTTCTTCTTCGGCTGCTGGCGCCGGCGCCCCGGCCGGTCGTCGTAGCCGTAGCCGCCGTCGTCCGGGTGGACCGGCGGGAGCATGGAGGTGGGCGCGGCGCCGTCCTGCGGGCGCATCGCCGTGGTCGGCTGGTCGTCCGGGTAGCCGCCGTAGCCGACCGCGCCCATGGCGGCGGTGGCGCCGACCGGCTGGCCGTCGAGGCACGCCTCGATGTCGGCCCGCATCTCGTCGGCCGACTGGTAGCGGTAGTCCGGGTCCTTGACCAGGGCCTTCAGGACGATCGCGTCCATCTCGGGCGTGATCTCGGGATCGAAGACGCTCGGCGCCTGGGCCTCTTCCCGCACGTGCTGGTAGGCGACGGCGACCGGGGAGTCCCCGACGAAGGGCGGGCGGACGGTGAGCAGCTCGTAGAGCAGGCAGCCCGTGGAGTACAGGTCGGAACGGGCGTCGACCTGCTCGCCCTTGGCCTGCTCCGGGGAGAGGTACTGGGCGGTGCCGATGACAGCCGAGGTCTGCGTCATCGTCATGCCGGAGTCGCCCATGGCCCGCGCGATGCCGAAGTCCATGACCTTGACCTGGCCGTTGCGGGTCAGCATCACGTTGGCCGGCTTGATGTCACGGTGGACGATGCCGGCCCGGTGCGAGTACTCCAGCGCCTGGAGGATGCCGATCGTCATCTCCATGGAGCGCTCCGGCAGCAGCTTGCGGCCGGAGTGCAGCAGTTCACGGAGGGTGGAGCCGTCGACGTACTCCATGACGATGTACGGGATCGAGACCCCGTCGACGTAGTCCTCGCCGGTGTCGTAGACGGCGACGATCGCCGGGTGGTTGAGAGAGGCGGCCGACTGGGCCTCACGGCGGAACCGGGCCTGGAAGGACGGGTCGCGGGCGAGGTCGGCCCGGAGCGTCTTCACGGCGACGGTCCGGCCGAGACGCGTGTCGTGGGCGAGGTACACCTCGGCCATGCCACCACGGCCGAGCACCGAGCCCAGCTCGTACCGGCCGCCCAGGCGACGCGGCTCTTCCATAGCTACCTACCAGCTCTCTCCGTCGGTCCCGACCGCACCCGTGTGTGGTCCGGCGGTGTGCTGCCCGGCCATACGGTACCCGCCCCGCACAGGCCGGTCCGGCCCTGGACGTGAGCTGATACCTGACCGGTATCCCCGCGCGTGAAGATCCACAACTTCCGGACCGTGACGGGGTTCCTAGCCGGCCGCGGGCTCACTTCTTGTTGTTCACGACCGCCTCCATGACGGACTTGGCGATGGGCGCGGCGAGGCCGCCACCCGAGATGTCGTCACGGTTGGCGCTGCCGTCCTCGACGACCACCGCGACCGCCACCGGCGAGCCCTCGGCCGTCTTGGCGTAGGAGATGAACCAGGCGTACGGCTTCTCGCTGTTGTCGACACCGTGCTGTGCGGTACCGGTCTTGCCGCCGACGGTGACGCCCGGGATGCGCGCGTTGGAGCCCGTGCCGTCGTTGACGACCGTCTCCATCATCTGCTGGAGTTTCTGCGCGTTCTCCTTGGAGAGCGGCTCGCTCATCTTCTTCGGCTCGTGCGTCTCGATGGTGTCGAGGCCCGGGGCCTGCAACTGGCTCACCATGTACGGCTCCATGAGGACACCGTCGTTGGCGATGGCCGAGGTGACCATGGCCATCTGGAGCGGGGTGGCGGCGGTCTCGAACTGGCCGATGGAGGAGAGCGCGGTCTGCGCCCTGTCCATCTCCTTCGGGAACACCGAGGCGTTGGAGCGGACGGGCGTGAACTGCTCCTCGTTGAAGCCGAACTTCTCCGCCGTCTCCAGCATCTTGTCCTTGCCGAGATCGGAGCCGATCTTGCCGAAGACGGTGTTGCAGGAGACCCGCAGTGCGTTCCGGAGGGTGGCGTCCTCGCAGGGGATGTTGCCCTCGTTCTTCAGCGGCGTCGTGGTGCCCGGCATGATCCACGGGAGCGGCGTCTTGGTCTTCGCGTCGATGTCGGTGACCAGCCCGTGCTCCAGGGCGGCCGCCGCCGTGAGGACCTTGAAGGTCGAGCCGGGCGGGTACGTCTCGCGCAGCGCGCGGTTGACGAGCGGCTTGTCCTTGTCCTTGTCGAGCTTGGAGAACTCCTCGCCGTCCTTGTTGGTGATCCCGGCGAAGACTCCGGGGTCGTAGGACGGGGTGGAGGCCAGGGCGAGGATCGCGCCGGTCGACGGGTCGAGCGCGGCGACGGCGCCCTTGCGGTCGCCGAGCCCCTCGAACGCCGCCTTCTGGGCGCTCTCGCTGAGCGTCGTGACGACGTTGCCGCCCTCCTTCTTCTTGCCGGTCAGCATGTCCAGCGTGCGGCGGAAGAAGAGGCGGTCGTCGTTGCCGGTGAGGATGCCGTCCTCGAGGTTCTCGATCTGCGAGGCGCCCACGAGCTGCGAGGCGTACCCGGTGACGGGGGCCCACATCTCGCCGTTCTTGTAGGTGCGCTTGTACTCGTAGTCGGTGCCCTCGGTGGCCTTGGAGCCGGTGATGGACTTGCCGTCGACGATGATGTCGCCGCGCGGCTGGGCGTACCGCTCGATGGAGACGCGGCGGTTCTTCTCGTGCGTGGCCAGTTCGTCGGCCTTCACGTACTGGATCCAGTTGGCCCGCACCAGCAGGGCGAGGACCAGCAGACCGCAGAAGATCGCGATCCGGCGCAGGGGCTTGTTCACGGGCGCACCACCTGGGTCATCTCGGCGTCGGGGGAAGGAGCCGGCGCCGGGGCGGGACGGCGGGCGGTGTCACTGATGCGGATCAGGATGGCGACCAGCGCCCAGTTGGCGAGCACCGACGAACCACCGTACGCGAGGAACGGCATGGTCATACCGGTCAGCGGGATGAGCCCCATCACGCCGCCGGCGACCACGAAGACCTGGAGGGCGAAGGCGCCGGTCAGGCCGATGGCGAAGAGCTTGCCGAAGGGGTCACGGGCGGCCAGCGCGGTGCGGGCACCCCGCTCGATGATCAGCGCGTAGAGAAGGAAGAAGGCCATGACGCCGGCCAGTCCGAGTTCCTCGCCGACGGTGGAGAAGATGAAGTCGGAGTTGGCGGCGAAGCCGATGAGGTCGGAGTCGCCCTGGCCGAGGCCGGTGCCGAGGACGCCGCCCGAGCCGAACGACATGACCGACTGGCCGATCTGCTCGCACGCGCCGGAGTCGGCGTAGCAGCTGAAGGGATCGAGCCAGGCGTTGACGCGGGCCTGCACGTGCGAGGCGAAGGAGGCGACGCCGACGGCGCCGGCCGCCGCCATGCCCAGGCCGATGACGATCCAGCTGGTCCGCTCGGTCGCCACGTACAGCATGATCACGAACATGCCGAAGAAGAGCAGCGAGGTACCGAGGTCGTTCTCGAAGATGAGGACGAGGAGGCTGACCGCCCAGATCATCAGGATCGGGCCGAGGTCGCGGCCACGCGGCAGGTAGAGCCCCATGAAACGGCGGCTGGCCAGCGCCAGCGCGTCACGCTTCACCATCAGGTATCCGGCGAAGAAGATCGCGATCACGATCTTCGCGAACTCACCGGGCTGGATGGAGAAACCGCCGACGTTGATCCAGATCTTGGCGCCGAAGACGTCCGCGCCGAGTCCCGGCACGAGCGGCAGCAGCAGCAGGATGATCGCGCCGACCATGGAGATGTACGTGTACCGCTGGAGGATGCGGTGGTCCTTGAGGAAGACCACCACGGCCACGAAGAAGGCGATGGCGATCGCGGAGTACATCAGCTGGTTGGGCGCCGAGGCCGAGAAGGAGCCGTACGCCTTCTTCGCCAGCTGCTGGAGTCGCTCCGACTGGTCCAGGCGCCAGATGAGCACCAGGCCCAGGCCGTTGAGGAGGGTCGCCAGCGGGAGCAGCAGCGGGTCGGCGTAGGGCGCGAAGCGGCGCACCACGATGTGGCCCACGCCCGCCAGCAGGCCGAGGCCGATGCCGTAGCCGATGAGGCCCGTCGGGATCTCGTCGTTGATCGCGAGGCCCACGTTGACGTACGCGAACACGGGGATGACCACCGCGAACACCAGAAGGGCTAGTTCGGTGTTGCGGCGGCTCGGCGCACCGATGGCCCCGATGGTGGAAGTCTGTGTCGTACTACTGCTCATGGCGTGAAAAGGCCCCCAACGGCTGCTTACTGCTTACCGCACAGCGGGACCAGCTTCTGCTCTTCCTCCGAGAGGCTGGGGCCGGGCGTGGGAGTGGCATCGGACTTGTTCTTGCTCTTGGCGTCGTCGGTGAGGTCACCGGCCGCGTCGGAGTCGCCCTTGCCGGGCTTCGCCTCCTCCTGCTGCTTCTGCGCGGCGGCGCGGCGCTCGGCGTCCTTCTTGCAGGCGGACGCCTGGACGCCGAGTTCCTCGACCTTCTCCCTGGCCTCGTCCATGCCGCCCTCGGCGATGGTCGCCTCCACCTGCTTGCGCTGGTAGGGCGGGAGGTACTTGAGTTCGATCTCGGGGTGGTCGCGGTGGACCTTGGAGAGCGACACCCAGGCCAGGTCCTGGTTGATGCCCTGGAAGAGGGCGACGTGGTCGTCCTTGGTTCCCACGTAGTACTGGGTCTGGGTCCAGCGGTAGCCGCCGTAGAGGCCGCCGCCGACGACCGCGAGGACCAGCACCGTGTAGAACGACCGCTTCAGCCAGGCGCGCCCGCGCCGCGGCTTCTCGAAGTCCCCGTCGCCGTACGCGCCGAAGGAGTTCTCCGGGGCGTACTCGGCGGAGGAGCCGCTGCCGGGCGGGCCGAAGGAGCCGCTGGGGGCCGACGGCCTGCGGCCGAGGCCCGCCGCGCGGCCGGCCGGGGTCTCCATCGCACCGCTGTCCTGCTGCTGGTGCTGGTTCTCCGCGACCGCGCCGACGACCACGGGGGTGTCGTTGAGCTGGGTGGTGAGGGTGTCGTTGGAGTCGACGTCGAGGACGTCGGCGACGATGCAGGTGATGTTGTCCGGGCCGCCGCCGCGCAGGGCGAGCTGGATCAGCTCCTGGATGGTCTCCTGCGGGCCCTGGTAGCTGGCGAGGGTCTCCTCCATCGTCTGGTGGGAGACGACGCCGGAGAGACCGTCGGAGCAGATCAGGTAGCGGTCGCCGGCGCGGACCTCGCGGATGGAGAGGTCCGGCTCGACGTGGTCGCCGCTGCCCAGCGCGCGCATCAGCAGCGAACGCTGCGGGTGCGTCGTCGCCTCCTCCTCGGTGATGCGCCCCTCGTCGACGAGGCGCTGCACCCAGGTGTGGTCCTGCGTGATCTGCGTGAGCACGCCGTCCCGCAGCAGGTACGCGCGGGAGTCGCCGACGTGGACGAGGCCCAGGCGCTGGCCGGTCCAGAGCAGGGCGGTGAGCGTGGTGCCCATCCCCTCCAGCTGCGGGTCCTCCTCGACCATCACCCGGAGCTGGTCGTTGGCCCGCTGCACGGCGGCGCCCAGCGAGGTGAGGATGTCGGAGCCGGGGATCTCGTCGTCGAGCTCCACGAGGGTGGTGATGACCTCGGAGCTGGCGACCTCGCCCGCGGCCTGGCCGCCCATGCCGTCGGCGATGGCGAGAAGACGGGGGCCGGCGTAACCGGAGTCCTCGTTCCCCTCCCGGATCATGCCCTTGTGCGACCCCGCGGCGAAGCGCAGTGACAGGCTCATGCGCCGCACCTCGCCTGTCGACGGTTCCGGGTACAGCCGGTCTGATCGAGCCACACTGCCCACCCTCCGGTCGGGAGCGCCTCCTGAATCGGACCCTGACGGTGGATCACGACGGCCCGCTCGCTCCGCTCGCTCATTGTCGTACTACTTCCGCAGCTCGATGACGGTCTTGCCGATACGGATCGGTGCGCCCAGCGGAATCGGGGTCGGGGTGGTGAGCCGGGTCCGGTCGAGGTAGGTGCCGTTGGTCGACCCGAGGTCCTCGACGATCCACTTGCCGTCGTGGTCCGGGTAGATCCTGGCATGCCTGCTGGAGGCGTAGTCGTCGTCCAGCACGATCGTGGAGTCGTGGGCGCGGCCGAGGGAGATCGTCTGCCCCTGGAGGGCGACGGTGGTGCCGGTGAGTGACCCCTCGGACACCACCAGCTTCGTCGGTGCCCCGCGCCGCTGGCGGCTCGATCCGCCCTGGGCGCGCTGCTGCGGCGGCGCGGCCTGCTGGCGTTGTTGCTGCGGACGCGCTTCGGCGGTCCGCCGTGCTCCGCGCTGGGTGACGCGCGTGCCGAACAGGTCGCTCCGGATGACCTGGACGGCCACGATCACGAACAGCCACAGAACGGCCAGGAAACCCAGCCGCATGACCGTCAGGGTCAGCTCTGACATTGCCCCCGCTTCACCCTTCGGCTTGCCGGTAAATGATGGTGGTGTTGCCCACGACGATTCGCGAGCCGTCGCGGAGCGTAGCGCGGGTGGTGTGCTGTCCGTCCACCACGATGCCGTTGGTGGACCCGAGGTCCTGGACCGTGGAGGGCGAACCGGTCCGGATCTCGCAGTGTCTGCGCGAGACTCCGGGGTCGTCGATCCGCACGTCCGCCTCGGTGCTGCGGCCGAGTACGAGGGTGGAGCGGGAGATCTGGTGGCGGTTGCCGTTGATCTCGATCCAGCGGCGCGTGGTGGAAGCCGCGCCGGCCTGCGAGAGGCCGCCGCCGTGCGTCCCGGGCGGAGGTCCCGCCGGCATGGGAGGCGGGGAGGCCGGGGGCTGCGGGTAGCCGTAGCCGCCCTGCGGCGGGCGGCCGGGAGCGGGAGCCGGGCCGCCGCCCTGCGAGGGCGCCGGGGGGTACGCGTGGCCGCCGGGGGCGGGTGCGCCGCCCGGCGTCTGGGAAGTGCTGGAGGCCAGCGTGCGGCTGCGGACGCGGTACAGGCCCGTGTCGAGGTCGTCGGCCTTCTCCAGGTGGACCTTGATGGGGCCCATGAAGGAGTACCGCTGCTGCTTGGCGTAGTCGCGGACCATGCCGGACAACTCGTCGCCCAGCTGGCCCGAGTACGGGCTGAGCCGCTCGAAGTCCGGGGTGGAGAGTTCGACGATGAAGTCGTTGGGGACGACCGTGCGGTCGCGGTTCCAGATCGTCGCGTTGTTGTCGCACTCGCGCTGGAGCGCGCCGGCGATCTCGACCGGCTGCACCTCGGACTTGAAGACCTTGGCGAAGGTGCCGTTGACCAAACCCTCGAGACGCTGCTCGAAACGCTTCAGGACTCCCATGGGGCACCTCCTCCGTCGTTGGCTTCCTGGTACTGCTTACTGATCGTATCCACGCGCCGGGAAATCGGCTGGTTCCCCCTGTCGGCCCCGCCCACGAGTGTCGCCCCTCACAAGACATGCCCCGTGCACGCCGATTCACGACTCGGGGCCAACCTTCCCGGGGGACCCTGCCACGGCCACGGGTGGCCTTGCCAGGGTCCTGGGTCCCGGCGCCCGCTCCCGGGCGCCGCGAGGCGGGCGCCCGCGTCGCGGGCGCGGTCCGGACCCTCTCACGGGCGGGCCTGGCGTCGCGCGCTCCCACCCGCGCACCGTGCCTTCCCGGTGCTCTCCCTGTTCAGTGTCGCGTATACGGGACGGAGACGGGAGCGGCCGGCGCCGAATCGCCGTTTCCCGGGCCCGGGCGGGGAGAGGGCGGGGCGGAACGGTCCTGCGGTAGCGGGGGAGGGCCCTGCGGAGGATCTCGTTCCGGGGGTTCGGCGGGTCGCGGGCGGGCCCGGGGAAAGGGATGTGATTCCACCCGGAACACCGTGCTAATCTTCTGCATGTCGGAAGGCGCCGCGCCCACCAGGGCCGGACCGGAAGGCAACACCCAATGCGCGGGTGGCGGAATAGGCAGACGCGCTGGATTCAGGTTCCAGTGCCCGAAAGGGCGTGGGGGTTCAACTCCCCCCTCGCGCACCATGGAGACCGGGTCTCCATCAGGACGAAAGTTCTGGTGGGGGCCCGGTTTTCGTTGTGCCCGGGGGGTGGTGGGGCGCCGGGAGTGCGCCTGTTGGCGGGGGTGGTGCGGGTGGTGGCGCGGTGTTGTGCGATGTCGTGCCGTGTCTGCGTGGTGCTTCGCGCGCGGGCGTGGCCGGTGCAGTAGGGGTGGTGCGGCGCGCCGTGGGCCGGGGCGGCGGTTCGTGTGATGTGACGATTGTCTCAAGGGGCGGTCGGCTGCCGGTGGACGGGGCGGACTTCTCGGCCGGGGTGCGGAACGCCCACGCCCCGGAACGGTCGGCTCCGCCGGTGGCGGGCGCGGGTGCTCCGGGGCGCGGGACGGGCCGGATGCGGCGTCAGACGGTCGCTGCGGCCCCGGTGAGGCGGGCGGCGAGGGCGCGGGCCTTCTCGCCGGCCTCCTCCAGGGCCTTGGCGCGGGACGCCTCGAAGAGCGGTATCAGCTCGGACATCGCCGGGTTGACCGGGGCGAGCGTCAGCTCCGGGACGATGAAGTCGACCTCGGCGCCGAGCATGCCGACCGCCAGCTTCTCCAGGTAGTTCTGGACGAACTCGAAGCTCTCGCGCGGGGTCCCCTCGGCGTACGAGCCGCCACGGCTGGCCACCACGGTGATGGGCGTGCCCGCCACGGTGCCCGTCTCGCCGCCGGTGCGGCCCACGATGATCACCTGGTCGAGCCAGGCCTTGAGGGTCGAGGGGATCGTGAAGTTGTACATGGGGGCGCCGATCAGCACGGCGTCCGCCGACTCCAGTTCGGTGGCCAGCTCGTCGCGGAGCGCGACTGCCGCGCGCTGCTCCTCGGTGTGCTCGGAGGGGTCGGAGAACCCGGCCGACACCGCGGTGAAGTCGAGGTGCGGCACCGGGTGGGCGCCGAGGTCGCGGTGGACGACCTTCCCGTCCGGGTGAGCCTCGGTCCAGGCCTTGACGAAGGCGGCGGTGACCTCGCGGGAGGCGGAGCCTGCCGGGGAGATGGCGGAGTCGATGTGGAGCAGCGTGGCCATGGGGGTCTCCTGGGGAGCTGAGGCGGGCCCGGCCTGGCGACGTCGATGGCGCCCGGTCCTGCCTGTTGTTTAGTACGCGACTATGGATAACACAGGAGCTTACTTTTTTTCACCCCCTTCCCCGGTCCCAGTACCCTGAGAGGTATGGCGGGCAACGGCAAGGCCACGGGAACGGACGGCGCGCGCAGCGGCGGCGCCGGGAACGACCGAGCGCGGAACCAGGCCGAGGCGGGCGAACGCACGGAGACCGCGCCCGTGCCGGAGCCCTGCGGCAGGGTCGACCTGGGCATCACCCGGGTCTTCGAACTGCTCGGCAAGCGCTGGACCGGCCCGATCATCGCCGTCCTCATGACCCAGCCCGTGCACTTCGCCGACCTGCGCCGGGCCGTCCCCGGCATCAGCGAGCGGATGCTCTCCGACCGCCTGACCGAACTGGCGGCGGCCGGCCTCGTCCTGCGCGAGGTGAGCGAGGGCCCGCCGCTGCGCGTCTCCTACCGGCTCACCGAGTCCGGCGCGGAACTGGGCCCCGCCCTGTCCGCCCTGCGATGTTGGGGCGAGAAGCATCTGCTGGGCGGGGTGGTGGGCGAGCCGGGGGCGGGCTGCTGACCGTCTGAGTCCTGGTGGCGCGTGAGGTCGTGGGGTCGCGGGTTCGGGGGCCGACGGGATCGGGAGCCGGTGGGGCGGGTAGGGCTGCGGTGACTCGTGTGGGGGACGGAGTTGTCCACAAACCGGGGTTGTCCACAGGGCTCGGCGGGCCCCTTGCGACGGCGGTACGGTCGCTCTCGCGAGGCAGGCCGTACGCGACGAGCGGGCGGCGGTTTCGCGGTCAGGGCCTTGTCCGGCGGGGTGTGGGCGGGGCTTTCGGGGCGTGCCCGAGGGGTGCGGGTTCAAGGGGGAGAAGGTTCAGATGACGCAGACCGTGACGGAGCAGGCGCCGAAGGCGGCGGCCGGGCCGGGCAGGGCGACGGTGCCCGGCGGCGGACGGGCGGGCGAGGTGCCCATGGGGCGGGCCGCGAAGCTGCCCCGGGTGGCCGGGTTCGCGAGCAGGCCGGAGCGGGACGATCCCCGCCGAGCCGGGAAGGCCCTGCGGGAACGGGTCCCGCGCCGTGCCCATGCGAGCCTCGTCATCGACCCGGCCCGGCCCGGCCCGGTGACGGCCGTCGAGGAGTCCAACCAGGGCCGCCTACCCGCACTGACCCCGATCCGGGTCGGCAGGATGGCGGCCAGCCCCTTCGCCTTCCTGCGCGGCGCGGCCGGCCTCATGGCCTACGACCTGGCACGGACCCCGGTGACCGGGGCCGGTGCCCACCTGTGCGGAGACGCGCACGCCGGCAATTTCGGCCTCTACGGCGACGCCCGCGGCGGGCTCGTCATGGACCTCAACGACTTCGACGAGACGGCGTACGGCCCCTGGGAGTGGGACCTGAAGCGGCTGGCGACCTCGCTGGTGCTGGCCGGACGGGAGGCCGGGACGGACGAGGCCGGCTGCCGGGACGCAGCCCGGGACGCGGCCGGCGCCTACCGGCGGACGATGCGGCTGCTGGCCAGGATGCCGGTGGCGGACGCGTGGAACGCGGTGGCCGACGAGGAACTGGTCTCGCACGCCGACGCCAAGGACCTCCTCGGCACCCTCGGCCGGGTGTCGGAGAAGGCCCGGCGCAACACCAGCGCCCGCTTCGCCGCCCGGTCCACCGAGGCCACCGCCGACGGCGGCCGCCGCTTCGTCGGCGCGGCTCCCGTCCTGACCGAGATACCCGACGACGAGGCCGCACGGGTCGCGGCCGCGCTCGGCCCCTACCTGGGCACCCTTCCGGAGGACCGGCTCCCGCTGCTCGCCCGGTACGCCGTACAGGACGTGGCGTTCCGCGTGGTCGGTACCGGGAGTGTCGGTACCCGGTCGTACGTCGTGCTGCTTCTCGACCACCGGGGGGAGCCGTTGGTCCTCCAGGTGAAGGAGGCCAGGCCCTCGGTGCTGGGGGCGCACCTGGGGCGGGTGGGGTTCCCTGTTCCGGAGGTTGGCCACGAGGGGCGGCGGGTGGTGCTCGGTCAGAAGCGGATGCAGGTGGTGAGTGATGTGTTGCTGGGTTGGACATCGATTGATCAACGGCCTTATCAGGTCCGGCAGTTCAGGAATCGCAAGGGGAGCGTGGACCCCGCTGCGCTTCCGGCGGACCAGGTGGACGACTACGCGCGCATGACCGGGGCGCTGCTTGCCAGGGCGCATGCCCACAGTGCTGATCCGCGGCACATAGCGGGGTACTGCGGCAAGGCGGAGGTTTTCGACGAGGCGGTGGCGGGGTTCGCGGTGGCCTATGCGGATCGGACGGAGGCCGATCACGCGGGGCTGGTGGGGGCTGTGCGGGCGGGGAGGGTGGGGGCGGAGATGGGGGTTTAGGGGAGCGGGGGGTGGGGTGGGCTGAGGGGTAGTGCGGGTGGGAGGCGGGGAGGGAGGGCGAGGGGGAGGGGGGAGGGGGGAGCCCCCGGCCCTGCGCCGACAAGCTCCCCACCCCACCCCACCCCCACCACCAAGCCACCCCTCCCCCGAAAGGGCCTACGCTGGACGGGTGACGAGCCCGGAAGCCGAATCTCTGCCCGCCGACCCCGCCCCGGAAGAGCCTTCCCAGGGCGTGCCCTCCGCAGCGAAGCCCGCCGCTGAAGCCCCCGCCGACGCTGCCGGCCCCGCCGCCCCCGCCGACGCGGTCCCTGCCGACGCGGCCTCCGCCGCCACCCCGGCCCCCGACACCGCCCCCACCCCCGAACACACCCCCCCGCCCCGCCCCGAGGAGCGCCTGGAGAAGGCGGTCCGGGTCGCGGAGCAGGCGTTGATCGAGTTCGAGATCGCGGTGGAGACCTTCCGGGTGGAGGTCGAGAACTTCTCCCGGCTGCATCACCAGAAGCTCGGCCCGATGTACACCCGGCTCGACGAGCTGGATGCCCAGATCGCCGAGGCGAAGGCGGCGCGGACCGGGGACGCCGAGGATCTGCGGCTGGCGCGGGAGGCGAGGGCGCGGGTCATGCCGATGCCGGGGGTGGAGGAGCTGTTCCACGGCTGGATCGACTCCGAGGGCCTCTCCCCCGAGGGCGCCGCCATGCTCAACGATCAGCCGGTGCGTCCGCCGCAGCGGGTGCGCCCCAGCGCCGACGCCCGCCGGCTCTATCGGGACCTGGTCCGCAAGGCCCACCCCGACCTGGCGCAGGGCGAGGCCGAGCGGACGCGTCGGGACGCCTTCATCGCCCGGGTCAACCACGCGTACACACTCGGTGACGAGGAGGCGTTGCGGGCGCTGACGGCCGAGTGGGAGGCGGGCCCGGCTTCCGAGGAGCAGCCGCCGAGCCGGAGCGAGGAGCTGTACGCGCGGCTGGAGTGGCTGGCCGAGCGCAAGGAGATGCTGACGCTGGTCGCGAAGAGGCTGGAGGACGGGGCCATCGGCTCGATGCTGCGGGTGGCGCAGGACGACCCCGACGGGCTGCTCGACCAGATCGCCGAGCAGCTTCTCGCCGAGGTCGCGGGGCGCGAGCGGGAGCTGGCCGCGCTGCTGGAGTGAGCGGCGCCGGTCCGGGCCGGTCGCGGCGGGGCGCGGGCCGGGCGGAGGGCGTCCGGTAGCGTCGGGGTCATGCATTTCGGATCTGCGGTACCCACGGTCGAGGTCGGAGCGTTGTCCGGCGAGGACTTCCTGCTGGACGTCCGGGAGGACGACGAGTGGAACGCGGGCCACGCCGCCGATGCGCTCCACATCCCGATGAGCGCCTTCGTCGAGCGGTACGGCGAGCTGACCGAGGCGGCGCCGCAGGACGGCCGGGTCAACGTGGTGTGCCGGTCCGGGGCCCGGTCGGCGCAGGTCACGATGTATCTGCGCCAGCAGGGGATCGACGCGGTGAACGTCGAGGGCGGCATGCGGGCCTGGGAGATCGCCGGCCGTCCGTTGGTCGACGAGAAGGGCCAGCCGGGCTTCGTCGCCTGAGGCGGACACCGGAGTCCTCCGTGGCCCTGCGGCCCGGCCCGTGCGTGAGTACGGTTTCTGCGCGGGGCGGCCCATGAGCGCCGCCGTTCGGTGAACGGGGACGGTTCGGATGGACGCATACGGCGGCGCCGGGGACGCGGAGGCGGAACCCGAGGAGGACGCGCGGGGGCGGGACGAGGACCGTACGCCTTCGCGGCGGCCGGGGATCGGCGGCCAGCGGGCGGCTTCCCCGGAGCCCGTTCCCGACCCTTCCCCGCCGACCGGCCGGACCGCGCACACCCTCGGTTCCGCGCCGGGTCTCGCCGGTGCCGTTCCGGTTCGGGACGGCTTCCGCCCCGCTCCCCCGCCCGGCGCGGCGGACCCCGTACCCGAATCCGTGGCGGGCCCCGCCCCGACCCCCACCCTCACCCCGACCCCCGCCGCCTCCCCGGGCGCCGTGGGCCCCGGCATCGGGGCGTTGCGGGTGGGGAATCAGGTGGTGGCGGCTGTGGTGCTGGCGTTGGTGGCGGCGGGGGTGGGGGTGCACCTGCTGATGGTGTTCCTGCACGTCGCGCCGGCCAACACGGTGACCAAGCAGCACGGGCAGGCGGTCGACGACTACATCTATCCGGAGTTCGAGCAGAACTGGAAGCTGTTCGCGCCCAACCCCTTGCAGCAGAACATCGCCGTGCAGGCGCGTGCCGAGATCCTGGCGGAGGACGGGACGCTGGACCGTACCCGCTGGGTGGACCTGTCGGCGCTGGACGGTGAGGCGATCGACGGGGACCCGTTGCCGAGCCACACGCGGCAGAACCTGCTCCGCCGGGGCTGGGACTTCTACGTCAACTCGCACGACAGCGCCGGGGTGCCGAACGGGGTGCGCGGCGACCTCTCCGAACGGTACGTGCGCCGGATCGTGCTGGCGCGGCTCGTGACGGAGCTGGACGGCACGCGGGACGGGGTGATCGACCGGATACAGGTGCGCTCGCGGACGACGCCGGTGCCGCCGCCTCCGTGGAGCGACGAGAAGGTGAGCCGGAAGCCGGTCGACCGCGAGCTGAAGTGGTGGTCGGTGACGGATTCGGACGTTCCGCTCGGCGGGAGCCTCCAGTTGCGGCGCGACGGTGAGGGGGGCGCGCGATGAAGGCGTCCTTGGCGGGGTGTGCGCGGGGCGTGCAGCTGGTGACCTCGCGGTCGCTGGGCCCGTACCAGACGGCGGCGGTGCGGATCGGGGTGGCGGGGACGTGGCTGCTGTTCCTGCTGCGGGAGTTCCCGCACCGGCAGTTGCTGTACGGGCCGGACGGGCCGTGGGGCTGGTCGATGGCGCGGCGTCTGATCGCGGGGAACGACGCGTTCACGCTGCTCATGTGGTCGGACGGGCGGCTGTGGTTCGAGGCGGTGTACGCGCTGGCGGTAGCGGCGAGCGCGCTGCTGCTGGTCGGCTGGCGGACGCGGACGATGTCCGTGCTGTTCATGATCGGCGTGCTCTCGCTCCAGAACCGGAACATCTTCGTCGGCGACGGCGGCGACAACGTCATCCACCTGCTCGCGATCTACCTGGTGCTGACCCGCTGCGGCCAGGTCTGGTCGCTGGACGCGCGCAGGGCGGCGCGTTCCGGCGCGGCGGGGCACGAGCCGTGGGCGGACCGGGCGGGGCCGGTGCTGTGGGCGGGGTGCGCGGCGGCGCTGGCGGCGGTGACGGTCCTCGGGGTGGCCGGCTGGGGCTGGCTGGTGTTCTTCTGGACGCTGCTGACCGGGCAGGCGTTGTGGTGGTGGCTGGGCCGGCGGGCGCCGGACGGGCAGGCGTATCTGCTCAGCGACGTGGTGGCCCATCTGGTGCACAACGGGGCCCTGTTGGTGATCATGGTGGAGACCTGCCTGATCTACGCGACCGCCGGCTGGTACAAGATCCAGGGCAGTCGCTGGCAGGACGGCACGGCGGTCTACTACCCGTTGCAGCTGGAGTCGTTCTCGCCGTGGCCCGGGGTCTCGGGATTGCTGGCCGGGCAGGGTCTGCTGGTGCTGGTGGTGACGTACGGGACGGTGCTGACGCAGGTGGCGTTCCCGTTCGCCTTGCTCAACCGGCGGGCGAAGAACGTGCTGCTGGCGTTGATGATGGCCGAGCATCTGGCCATCGCGGTGCTGCTGGGGCTGCCGTTCTTCTCGCTGGCGATGATCGCGGCGGACGCGGTCTTCCTGCCGACGGTCTTCCTGCTGTGGGCGGGCGGCCGGTGCGCGAGGGCGCGCGACGCGGTGGTGCGCCGGGCGCGCGCGGTGTCCGGGCGGGGCGCGGGCGGCGTACCCGGGGAAGAGGAGCCCGCCGGGCCGGCGCGGAAGCTGCCCGTCCGGCCGTCGTAGGCTTCCCGCCATGGACGTGGACGAGGCGCTGGAGCGCTGGCGGGGGCTGGGCCCCCAGGCGGGCTCCGGGAGCGTGGGCGCGCCCCGGCACGTGCTGCTGGAGGGGTTTCACGCGCTGAAGCACGCGCTCCGGTTCGGCGCGGTGGTGCCGGTGGCGCTCTGCGCCGACCGGGCCGGGGCGTTGGAGCTGGCGGCGGAGCTGGCGCCGGACCTCGAAGGGGTGCTGGCGGGGCTGCTGGTGGAGGTGGACGCGGAGACGTTGCGCGGGCTGGTGGCGCGGCCGCATCCGACCGGGGTGGCGGCGCTCGCGGAGCGGCCCGAGGCGGTGGCGGTCGAGGCGGCGTTGCGCGGGGCGCGGCGGACGCCGGTGGTCGTGCTGGACCGGCCGCGTCATCTGGGCAACGCGGGGGCCGTGGTGCGGCTCGCGGCGGGGTTCGGGGCGAGCGGGGTGGTGACGACCGGGCCGCTCGATCCCTGGCATCCGACGGTGGTGCGCGGTGGCGCGGGGTTGCACTTCGCGACGGCGGTGGCGCCGCTGGAGGTGCCGGAGCTGCCGGACGGGCCGCTCTTCGCGCTGGACCCGGAAGGGGCCGACATCCGAGGGCTCACCCTGCCGGACGACGCGCTGCTCGCCTTCGGCTCCGAGCGGCACGGGCTGACGGCGGAGCTGCGGGCCCGCGCCGACCAGCTGGTCGCCCTGCCGATGCGCCCCCAGGTCTCCAGCTACAACCTGGCGACCAGCGTCGGCATGGCCCTCTTCCACTGGGCCTCGGCCTCGGGGGCGGCGCCCGCCTGAGGGTTCCGGGTGGGCCGTGGGGCGAGGATCGCGTTAGATTGCCCGAACGATCGGTCGGTTCGGCGGGGTGTACCCCGTTGCCGGGCCGCCGGTATCCGTACGGGAGGATCGCGGGCATGACAGCACACCAGGGCGGCGGCTCGCCGGGCGCGGCCACGGCCGGTCAGCGGGGGCGGGGCGCGGGGCGCGCCCCACGGAGCGGGCGCGACACGTACACGCCCCAGACGCTCCTCTCGGTGGCGGTGCGCGTCTTCAACGAGCGCGGGTACGACGGCACCTCGATGGAGCACCTCTCGCAGGCGGCGGGGATCTCCAAGTCCTCGATCTACCACCACGTCTCCTCCAAGGAGGAGTTGCTGAGGTGGGCGGTCAGCCGGGCCATCGACGGGCTCTTCGCCGTCCTGGACGAGGAGGGCGCGGTCACCGGGCGTCCGCTGGAGCGGGCCCAGTACGTCACGCGCCGGACCGTCGAGGTGCTCGTGGCCGAACTCCCTTACGTGACGCTGCTGCTGCGGGTGCGGGGCAACACCGACACCGAGCGGTGGGCGCTGGAGCGGCGCCGCGAGTTCGACCACCGGGTGGCCAGGCTCTTCTCGGCGGCCGTCCAGGAGGGGGAGCTGCGCGGGGACGTGGAGGTGCGCATGGCCACGCGGTTGCTCTTCGGGATGATCAACTCGGTGGTCGAGTGGTATCGGCCGGACGGGGTCCGGCAGGGGGGCGGGGGGTCGCCCTACGAGGAGGGGCCACTCGGGAGCGGGGCCGAGATCGCTGATGCGGTGGTGCGGATCGCCTTCTCGGGGCTGCGGGCAGCGAACCCCGGCCCGGCAGGCGATTGAGGCCGTCCTTGAGGTGCGGGGCCTCGGCGGCCGGTCGGGCCACGGGGTGAGTGGGCAGCTGCGGGCCGCCTCCGGCCTCCGGTCACAAATGGCCTCAGGCGCCGGCCGGGCTGGGAATGTGGCCTCAAGTGCCGGCCGGGCTGAAGGTGGCTGAGGCTGGACGTTCGTCACCCCTCCGGTGACAGTTCCTCCTCCTCGAAGACCAGGAGGGTCCTGGTCGAGAGGACGTCGGGGATGGACTGGAGGCGGGTGAGGACGAGTTCGCGCAGGGCGCGGTTGTCGGCGGCGTGGATCATGAGGAGGACGTCGAAGTCGCCGCTGACCAGGGCGATGTGGGCGGCGCCGGGGAGCCGGCGGAGTTCCTCGCGGATGGTGCGCCAGGAGTTCTGGACGATCTTCAGGGTGATGTAGGCGCAGGCTCCCTGCCCGGCGCGCTCGTGGTCGACGCGTGCGCCGAACCCGCGGATGACGCCGTCCTCCATGAGGCGGTTGATGCGGGCGTAGGCGTTGGCGCGGGAGACGTGGACGGTGTCGGCCACCGACCGGATCGAGGCGCGGCCGTCCGCCTGGAGCAGTCGCAGGATGTCCCTGTCGACGGCGTCCAGTGGTCTAGGTGCTGGCTGCTCGGCCATTCGTATCGCTCCCCACTCCCGGCGGGCCCGCCCTATGGACGACCTGTGCCCGGTCCGCGCCGTGCAGAACCGTTCGTCCACATCCTGGGGCCGCCCGTAGCCAAAATGCCTCGGCGACCGAACAATCGGTAGGTGAGGCGCGTCACAGCACGCCGTGCGGACGCTCCGTCCCTGTGTGACCGTTCGTGACAAGGAGGAGGCGACGTGTCGAAGAAGCGGCAGAGTACGCCGGTCGTCGACCGGCGCCGGCCCACCGGCCCCGAGGACGTACCCGAGGCGGCGGAGCACACCGTCACGCCGCCCGCCTGGCGCCCGCGGGTGGACCCGGGGCCGCTGCTGCCCGACGAGTCCCCGTTCCGCATGCTCGGGACCGAGGCGGCCCAGGAGGCCGATCCGGCCCTGCTGAAGCGCCTCCACCGCGAGCTGGTCCTCGGCCGCCGCTACAACACGCAGGCCACCGCCCTCACCAAGCAGGGCCGCCTCGCCGTCTACCCCTCCTCCACCGGCCAGGAGGCGTGCGAGGTCGCCGCCGCGCTGGTGCTGGAGGAGCGCGACTGGCTCTTCCCCAGCTACCGCGACACCCTCGCCGCCGTCGCCCGGGGCCTGGACCCGATGGAGGCGCTCACCCTGCTGCGCGGCGACTGGCACACCGGGTACGACCCGCGTGCCGTGCGGATCGCGCCGCTCTCCACACCGCTCGCCACCCAGCTGCCGCACGCGGTCGGCCTCGCCCACGCGGCGCGGCTCAAGGGCGACGACGTGGTGGCGCTCGCCATGGTCGGCGACGGCGGGACCAGCGAGGGCGACTTCCACGAGGCGCTCAACTTCGCCGCCGTCTGGCAGGCGCCCGTCGTCTTCCTGGTGCAGAACAACGGCTTCGCCATCTCGGTGCCGCTCGACAAGCAGACGGCCGCGCCCTCCCTCGCCCACAAGGCCGTCGGGTACGGGATGCCGGGCCGCCTGGTCGACGGCAACGACGCCCTCGCCGTCCACACCGTCCTCGCCGAGGCGGTGGCCCGGGCCCGCGCCGGCGGCGGCCCCACCCTGGTCGAGGCGATCACGTACCGCATCGACGCCCACACCAACGCCGACGACGCCACCCGCTACCGGGGCGCCGAGGAGGTCGAGGCGTGGCGCGCCCACGACCCGGTCGTGCTGATGGAGGGCGCGTTGCGGGCCCGGGGCCTCGCCGACGAGGACGGGTTCGCGGCGGTCCGTGAGGACGCCGAACGGTTCGCCGCCTCGCTGCGCGAGCGGATGAACGCCGACGCCGAGCTGACCCCCGCCGACCTCTTCGACCACGTCTACGCCGAGCCCACCCCGCAGCTGCGGGAGCAGGCCGCGCAACTGCGCGCCGAACTCGACGCCGAAGCCGCCAGCCACGGGGAGGACCTCCGATGACCGCCTCCGCCCCCGAGACCACCGGCACGGCCCGCCCGGCCCGCCGCGCCAAGGCCGCCAAGCCCGCCACCATGGGCCAGGCCATCGGCCGCGCCCTGCGCGACGCCATGGCCGAGGACCCCTCCGTCCACGTGCTGGGCGAGGACGTCGGCACGCTCGGCGGTGTCTTCCGCATCACCGACGGCCTGGCCGCCGAGTTCGGCGACGACCGCTGTACGGACACCCCGCTCGCCGAGGCCGGCATCCTCGGCACCGCCGTCGGCATGGCCATGTACGGCCTGCGCCCGGTGGTGGAGATGCAGTTCGACGCCTTCGCCTATCCGTCGTTCGAGCAACTCGCCTCGCACGTCGCGAAGATGCGCAACCGCACCCGGGGCGCCCTGCCCCTCCCCATCACCATCCGCGTTCCCTACGGCGGCGGCATCGGCGGCGTCGAGCACCACAGCGACTCCTCCGAGGCGTACTACGTGGCCACGCCCGGCCTGCACGTGGTCACCCCGGCGACCGTCGAGGACGCGTACGGGCTGCTGCGCGCCGCCATCGCCTCGGACGACCCGGTCGTCTTCATGGAGCCCAAGCGGCTGTACTGGTCGAAGTCCGACTGGTCGCCGGAGGCGCCGGCCGAGGTCGAGCCGATCGGGCGGGCCGTGGTCCGCCGCGCCGGCAGCGACGCGACGCTGCTGACCTACGGTCCCTCGCTCCCGGTCTGCCTGGAGGCGGCCGAGGCGGCGCGGGCCGAGGGGCGGCAGCTGGAGGTGGTCGACCTGCGGTCGCTGGTCCCCTTCGACGACGAGACGGTCTGCGCCTCGGTGCGCAGGACCGGGCGGGCCGTGGTGGTCCACGAGGCCACCGGCTTCGGCGGGCCCGGCGCGGAGATCGCCGCCCGGGTCACCGAGCGCTGCTTCCACCACCTGGAGGCGCCCGTGCTGCGCGTCACCGGATTCGACATTCCTTACCCGCCGCCGATGCTGGAGCGGCACCATCTGCCCGGCGTCGACCGGGTTCTCGACGCGGTCGAGCGGTTGCAGTGGGAGGCGCGGAGCTGATGGCCGAGGTCAAGGAGTTCACGCTGCCCGACCTCGGTGAGGGGCTGACCGATGCGGAGGTCGTGCGCTGGCTGGTGGAGGTCGGCGAGGTCGTCGCCGTCGACCAGCCGGTGGTCGAGGTCGAGACGGCCAAGGCGATGGTCGAGGTGCCGTGCCCGTACGGCGGTGTGGTCACCGCGCGGTACGGCGCCGAGGGCGAGGAACTGGCCGTCGGGGCGCCGCTGCTGACGGTCGCGGTCGGCGCCGACGCCTCCGCCCCGGCCGGTGGGGCCGAAGGCCCCTGTTCCGGTGGCGCGGACGGTGTCGTGGCGGAGGCCGACGGTGCGGGCGCGGCCGGGGACGGCGGCGCGGGGGAGACCTCCGGGGCCGTCCTGGTCGGCTACGGCACGGGCGCACCACCCGCCCGGCGCCGCCGCGTCCGGCCCACGCCTGTCTCCGCCGCTGCCACTCCGGTCAACGGCGTGGCCTCCGGTTACGGCCGCCACGCGGTCACGCCCGAGGTGCCCGTACGGGCGGAGGCGGAAGCGGAGGCGGCCGAGCCCGCGCCGGGTCCGGTGCCGGTCATCTCCCCGCTGGTACGGCGGCTGGCCCGGCAGAACGGGGTCGAGCTGCGGACGCTGACCGGGTCCGGCCCCGACGGGCTGATCCTCCGGGCCGACGTCGAGCGGGCGATCGGGGCGGCCGCCGCCCCCGCCGCGCCTGCCGAGCCGGATGCCGCCGCTGCTCCGGCCCCGGCCGCCGACGCCGGGGAGGTGCGGATTCCGCTGCGCGGGCTGCGCGGGGTCGTCGCCGACAAGATGAGCCGGAGCCGGCGGGAGATCCCCGAGGCGACCTGCTGGGTGGACGTCGACGCCACCGGACTGCTCGCCGCCCGGCGGGCGATGAACGCGGCCGGGGGCCCGGACGCCCCCAAGATCTCGCTGCTGGCGCTGCTGGCCCGGATCTGCACCGCCGCGCTGGCCCGGTACCCGGAGCTGAACGCCCGGGTCGACACCGAGGCCCGGGAGATCGTCCGGCTGGAGCGGGTCCACATCGGCTTCGCGGCGCAGACCGACCGGGGGCTGGTCGTGCCCGTGGTCCGCGACGCCCACGGTCGGAGTGCGGAGTCGCTCAGCGAGGAACTGGGCCGCCTCACCGGGGCGGCGCGGGACGGGTCGCTGACGCCCGGGGAGCTGACCGGTTCCACCTTCACCCTCAACAACTACGGCGTCTTCGGGGTCGACGGTTCGACGCCGATCATCAACCACCCCGAGGCCGCGATGCTCGGTGTGGGGCGCATCGTTCCCAAGCCGTGGGTGCACGAGGGGGAGCTGGCCGTCCGCCAGGTCACGCAGCTCTCGCTCACCTTCGACCACCGCGTCTGCGACGGCGGGGTCGCCGGGGGGTTCCTCCGGTACGTGGCCGACTGTGTGGAGCAGCCGGCGGTGCTGCTGCGGGGGGTCTAGCCTCAAGCGCCGGCCGGATTCGGGGCCTCAAGCGCCGGCCGGGGCTGGTCTGGCTGGGCGTCGTCCGGCCGTGCCGGCCAAGGATGGCCTCCAGCGCCGGCCGGGCTTGAGATGTGGCCTCCAGCGCCGGCCGGGCCGGAAATGGGCCAAGCCGAGTTGGCCGGCGCCGAGGGGGTACGCCCGGTCGGCGGTAGCCGGGGGTCGGACGAGGTGCGTGGCCGCGCATACTCGGGCCCATGAGTTTCGGGTCTGGTGGTTCTGGGGTGGCCGGGCGGGGTGCCGGGGTGTTCGATGCCGTTGTGCTCGCGGGGGGCGGGGCGCGGCGGCTGGGGGGTGTGGACAAGCCGGGGTTGCGGGTCGGGGGGCGGGCACTGATCGACCGGGTGCTGGCGGCGTGCGGCCAGGCGCGGACGACGGTGGTGGTGGCGGCGCCGAGGGAGGTGGCGCGCGAGGTGGTGTGGGCGCGGGAGGAGCCTGCGGGCGGGGGGCCGCTCGCGGCGCTGGCGGCCGGGGTGCGCGCGGCGGGCGGTGCCGAGGGGGCGCCTGCCGTGGTCGTGGTCTCGGCCGATCTGCCGTTCCTGGACGAGGCGGCGGTACGCGGGCTGCTCGCCCGGCTCGCGGAGGGCGGCGCGGACGCCGTCCTGGCCCGGGACGCGGAGGGCCGGGACCAGCCGCTGGTCGGCGCGTACCGCAGGGCGCCCCTGGTGCGGGCGCTGGCGGAGATCCGTGCCGAGGAGGGCGAGCTGACGGGGCTTCCGCTGCGGCGGCTGACCTCGCGCCTGACACTGGACCACCTGGCCGAGGAGCGCGGCGCTCCGGTCTCCTTCGACTGCGACACCTGGGGGGACCTCGCGGCGGCCCGCGCGCGGATCAGGGAGCATGGACACGTGTTGAACGAATGGATCTTGGCAGCCAAGGAAGAACTCGGTATCGACCTGGACGTCGACATCCGTGTCCTTCTCGACCTCGCCCGGGACGCCGCCCACGGCGTCGAGCGCCCCGCGGCCCCGCTCACCACCTTCCTGGTGGGATACGCGGCGGGCCGTGCGGGCGGCGGGCCCGAAGCGGTGGCGGAGGCGGCCCGGAAGGCCGCGGCCCTCGCCGAGCGCTGGGCATCCGAGGTACCGCCCGAGCCCGGGGCAGGCACCGGGTGAGCGGCTCCCCGGCCCCCGACCCGGACGGCTTCGACTCCGTCCTGGCCCTGGTCAACAGCGCCTCCGCGCGCCGCACCCGCGACGAACCGGCCGCCCCGTACGACCAGGAGGCCGACGGCCGGACCGGTGACGCGCGGCAGGCGGCTGGGGACGACCGGGTGGCGGCCCGGCCGCCCGCCGAGGAACCGGCCGGCGCCGTCGGCCGGCCCGGCGAGCCGGAAGCGGCGCTCGCCGCCGACCAGCCCCCGGCCGGCACGCCGTGGCCCGCGGAGTACGGCCCCGAGCCGCCCGGCCCGGCGGCGCCGCCTCCCGCGCGGAGCGGCGGTGCGCCCCCCGCGCACGAGGCCCCGGACGGCGAGGCGCCCGGGCGGGCTTCCGCCGCTGCGGCGCCCCTCGGGCAGTGCGGCGCGCGGCGCCACGGCTCCGCCGTCACCGGCTGGGCCGAGGCGGTACGGGTGGCCGGGCGGGCGGGGCAGGCGGTCCGGGAGCGGACCTCGGCGGTGCGGCCCCCGCTGGAGCTGCCGTTGGCCGAAGCGCTGGGGCTGGTCCTGGCCCGCCCGCTGGCCGCCCTCACCGATCTGCCGCCGTTCGACACCTCGGCGATGGACGGCTGGGCGGTGGCCGGGCCGGGCCCGTGGCGGGTGCGGCCCGACGGTGTCCTGGCCGGACAGTCCGGCGAGGCGCTGGCCGACGGGGAGGCGGTGCCGATCGCGACCGGCGCTCGGGTCCCGAGGGACGTGACCGCCGTCCTCCGCAGCGAGCACGGGAGCCTCGACGCCCACGGCGGGCTCCACCCGCAGCGCGAGGTCGTCCACGGCCAGGACATCCGGCCGCGTGCCCAGGAGTGCCGGACCGGGGACACCCTGCTGCCCGCCGGGAGCGCGGTGACCCCGGCGGTCCTCGGGCTGGCGGCCGCCGCCGGGTACGACACCCTGGCGGTCCACGCCCGTCCCACCGTCGACCTCTTCGTCCTCGGCGACGAACTGCTCACCCGGGGCCTGCCCCGGGACGGCCTGATCCGCGACGCCCTCGGCCCGATGCTGCCGCACTGGCTGCGCGAGGCCGGGGCGGAGGTCCGGGCCGTGGAGCGGCTCGGTGACCGGCCCGACGCGCTGGCCGGGGCGGTAGCCGCCTCGGAGGCGGACCTCGTCGTCACCACGGGCGGCACGGCATCCGGGCCGGTCGACTTCGTCCACCCGACGCTGGAGCGGCTCGGCGCCGACCTGCTGGTCGACGGGGTCGCGGTGCGGCCCGGCCACCCGATGCTGCTGGCGCGTACCGCGCCTGGCCAGCACCTGGTCGGCCTGCCGGGCAATCCGCTCGCCGCCGTCTGCGGCCTCCTCACCCTCGTCGTACCGCTGTTGCGCGGTCTCGCCGGGGCGCCGCTGCGGCAGGGGAGGGACGCCGGACGTACCCCCGGCAGCGGAGCCGTCCCGGACGTGTACGAGACTCGCCGGGTGCAGCTCTCCTCCGATCCGCTCGCGGCCCCCGCTCCGCCAGGGCCCGACGCCGCCGCCCCGACCGCCGTTCTGGACGCGCCCGTTCAGGGGCATCCGTCCCACACCCGGCTGGTTCCGGTGCGGGTGGACGCGGGGCGGGCGCGGCCGCTGAGTTTCGGCGGCCCGGCGATGCTGCGTGGCGTGGCCACCGCCGACGCGCTGGCCGTGGTGGTCCCCGGTGGGGCAGAGGCCGGGCACCCGGTGGAGCTGCTGGCTCTGCCGTGGGCGGGCGGGGGCGGCGGTTTCACGTGAAACTGCCCGGCCAGGACGCCATGGCGCGGGACGCGGACGAACACCTCGTCACGCACCGCGTGAAGCTCCCGCACCGCGTCGTCGAACGCCCGCTCCTCCAGGTGGCCAAGCGCCTGTCGATGGCGCTCGTCGTCCTGCTCATCACCGTCTTCATCGTCTATCTGGACCGCGACGGCTACGGGGACAACTCCGACGGCTCCGTGGACTTCCTCGACGCCTTCTACTACGCCACCGTCACGCTCTCCACCACCGGTTACGGCGACATCGTGCCGGTCAGCGACAGCGCACGGCTCATCAACATCCTCGCCGTCACCCCGCTGCGGGTCGCCTTCCTGATCATCCTGGTCGGCACCACGCTGGAGGTCCTCACCGAGCGGACTCGCGAGGAGTGGCGGCTGAACCGCTGGAGGTCCTCCTTGCGCGAGCACACCGTCGTCGTCGGCTTCGGCACCAAGGGCCGCTCGGCGATCCAGACCGTGATCGCCTCCGGCCTCTCCAAGGATCAGATCGTCATCGTCGACCCCAACGAGAAGGTGATCGACGCGGCCGCCGCCGAGGGGTTCGTCGGGGTCGTCGGCGACGCCACCCGCAGCGATGTCCTGCTCCGGGCCGAGGTGCAGAAGGCGCGCCGGATCATCATCGCCACCCAGCGCGACGACACCGCCGTCCTCGTCGCCCTGACCGGCCGCCAGCTCAACCGGGGCGCCAACATCGTCGCCGCCGTCCGCGAGGAGGAGAACGCGCCGCTGCTCCGCCAGTCCGGCGCCGACGCCGTCATCACCAGCGCCAGCGCGGCCGGACGGCTGCTGGGCCTCTCCGTCCTCAGCCCCAGCGCCGGCACGGTGATGGAGGACCTGATCCAGCAGGGCAGCGGCCTCGATCTGGTCGAACGGCCGGTGATAAAGGCCGAGGTGGGCAAGACGCCCCGGGAGACCGGCGACCTGGTGGTCAGCGTCCTGCGCGGTCACCGGCTCCTCGGCTACGACGATCCGGCCATCGGCACGCTCCAGCTGACCGACCGGGTGATCACGATCATCCACAACAAGCCCGGCACCGCCCCGGTCCGGCCCACGGCGGCCGGCCCGAAGCGCCCGCTGACCTGAGCCGGAGGATGTTTCACGTGAAACATGAGGCGAAATGGCTCCGAAGCCATGATGTTTCACGTGAAACATCGCAAGCGGGGAGCTAGCCTCCGCAGACGGATGTTTCACGTGAAACATCCACCAGGTCCTGGCGTAGCCTCGCGGCTATGCATGCGATCACGATTCCCGAACCCGGTGGACCCGAGGCCCTGGTCTGGGCCCCTGTCCCCGACCCGGCGCCCGGCGAGGGCGAAGTGCTCGTCGAGGTCGTCGCGGGCGCCGTCAACCGAGCCGACCTGCTCCAGCGGCAGGGCTTCTACGACCCGCCGCCCGGCTCCTCCCCGTACCCGGGCCTGGAGTGCTCCGGCCGGATCGCCGCGCTCGGCCCCGGGGTCTCGGGTTGGGCCGTGGGGGACGAGGTCTGCGCCCTGCTGTCGGGCGGCGGGTACGCCGAGAAGGTCGCCGTGCCGACGGGGCAGCTGCTGCCGGTGCCGGCCGGTGTCGACCTGAAGACGGCGGCGGCCCTGCCCGAGGTGGTCTGCACGGTCTGGTCCAACGTCTTCATGGTCTCCCAGCTCCGCCCGGGCGAGACGCTGCTGGTGCACGGCGGGGCGAGCGGCATCGGGACCATGGCGATCCAGCTGGCCAAGGCGGTCGGCGCCCGGGTCGCGGTCACCGCGGGGAGCCCGGAGAAGCTCCGGTACTGCGGCGAGCTGGGCGCGGACTTCCTCATCAACTACCGCGAGCAGGACTTCGTGGAGGAGATCCGAGAGGTCACCGCCGGGGCGGGGGCCGACGTCATCCTCGACATCATGGGCGCCAAGTACCTGGACCGGAACGTGAAGGCGCTGGCGACCAACGGCCGGCTCGCCATCATCGGGATGCAGGGCGGCACCAAGGCCGAACTGGACATCGCCACTCTGCTGCGCAAGCGTGGCGCCGTCACCGCGACCTCGCTGCGGGGGCGCCCCGCCTCCGAGAAGGCCGCCATCGTGGCCGCCGTCCGCGAGCACGTCTGGCCGCTGATCGACAGCGGGCGGGTGCGGCCGATCGTCGACCGCGAAGTGCCGATGCGCGACGCCGCGACCGGGCACCGGGTCCTGGAGGAGAGCAGCCACATCGGCAAGGTCCTCCTCGTCACCGACGAGTGAGCCGCACGCCCTGACCGGCCGGGCGGAGCCTGGCCGTGCGTGACGTGCGGTCAGCCGGTCCCGCCCGTACGGCTGTTCCCCGCGACCGCTATCGTCCACGGACGGTCGCGGGGAACCGTACCGGCGGTTCCCGGCCCCCGCGGGGGCTCCGAGGGGCCGGCCGGACACGGGGGACAGCCGAGATGCATCCAGCAGCCGTCGAACGGGACTTTCACGCGCAGTCGAACCGGCTGGTCGGCTGGGGGTGGTTCCTGCTGGTGGTCGCCTTCCTGGCCTGGGGTTGGGCCGCCTGGCAGGTCTTCGTGCCCCACGGGGCCGACGGGACCTCCGAGACCTGCGCGCCGCCCGCCATCGCGGACCGCCCGGACCCGTACAGCGCCGGTACGGCGACGAGCGACGAGGAGCGGCACGAGCGCGACTGCGCCGCCGCCCGCGACTGGGCGACCCCGGTGACGCTCCTGGTCGTCTCCGTCCCGGCCTTCGCCGCCGGTTCCGGCCTCTTCGCCGCCGGCTGGGCCATGGACCGGGCCCGCCGCCTCACTGTCGACCTGGAGCGGGCCACGGGCTGACCCGGCCCCGCCCGGCTCGGGCACCTCCCGCACAAGCCGGGCCCCGCTCACTCGTACGCGGGGCTTCGGCTGGGGAGCGCTGGGTAACCGAGATGCCGGGGCGCGGGGGCCGTGTGACGCTGGTGAGGTCGATCGATCCATGGGGGGCCGGGGCACAACGGCTCGGGCCCGTGAGCGCGGTCGTCTTCCCGGACGGCCCAGCGACCCGGCTCCGACAGGGGGCAATGACGTGATCACCGGCGTGAACCTGCGCATGCCCGCACGGCGTACCGCACTCCCCGCACTCCTGCTCACCGCCACCGCCCTGCTCGCCGTCCCGGCGTCCCCCGCGCTCGCCGCGCCACCCTCCCGCCCGGACCCCGGCTCGGCCGCGCTGGGCGACGCGTACGGCACCGGAGGCGAGCGGCCGGACCGTACGGATGCCGCCGCTCCCCGGGACCACCACGGCTCCGGAGAGACCACTGCCCGGACCCCGGCGCCCGCGCAGCCCGGCGGCCGGCGCCACGACCCCGGGCCGCACTCCGGCGGAGAGCAGGACCACCAGGTTCACGGCATGCCCGACCCGCCGGCGCCTCCCACCGGCTCGCCGCCGCCGGAACGTACTCCGGCGTCCGGGGCCCTTCCCCCGCTCCGGCCCGCCGCCCCGGCGGCCCCCACCGGGCCTCCTCCCCCGGCTCCGCACCCGGAGACGGCCTCGCGGCAGCCCGCGCCGAGCACCTCGCCGTCGGCGCCGCCCTCGACCGCCTCGCGCTCCCCGGAACACCACCGGGACCCCGCGCGCTCCCTCCCGGCGGCGCACGCGGAGACCGCCTACCGGGCCGCGCCCGACTCCCCGCCCGCCCCGCGCGAGGAGGCGGCCGTGCCGGGCCCCGCCGAGGAGGACGCCGTGGCGGACGACGAGACCGAGGCGGGGGAGGCCGGACAGGGCACCGGGCAGCAGGAGCTGGCCCGGAGCTCGGGGCGGTCGCTGCACGTCCTGCCCCTGGGAGGCGGTCTGATCATGGTCGGTCTCGGCCTCGGCCTGGTCTTCCTCGCCCTGCGCGTGCGTCGGATCTGAGTGCGACAGAATGGCTCCCATGGAGATGCCCAGGAACGAACGGTCGTCACGCTCGACGGAGAACCCGCAGGTCCTGATCGTGGGCCAGGACGGGATGGCGCTGGGCGGCGGCGACGACGAATCCCCCGAAGTACCGGTGACCGAGATGGTCGAGCAGCCCGCGAAGGTCATGCGCATCGGCAGCATGATCAAGCAACTGCTGGAGGAAGTGCGCGCGGCTCCTCTCGACGAGGCGAGCCGGAACCGTCTCAAGGACATCCACTCCAGCTCCGTCAAGGAGCTGGAGGACGGCCTCGCCCCGGAGCTCGTCGAGGAGCTGGAGCGGCTCTCGCTGCCCTTCACCGACGAGGCCACCCCGAGCGACGCCGAGCTGCGCATCGCCCAGGCGCAGCTGGTGGGCTGGCTGGAGGGCCTCTTCCACGGCATCCAGACCACCCTCTTCGCCCAGCAGATGGCGGCCCGCGCCCAGCTGGAGCAGATGCGCCGCGCCCTGCCGCCCGGCGTCGCCCCCGAGGAGGCCGACGGCGTCTCCCAGGCCGCCGGCCGCACCGGAGGCCCGTACCTGTAGGCCCCGCCCACCCGAGGCAGCACAGCGAAAGGGCCGGGAGGCGCGTCAGCGCTCCCGGCCCTTCGGACTGTTCAGGGGAGGGTCAGCTCGGGTTGCCGCTGGAGACGTCGAGCTGGATGGACGGCATGTCGTCCGGGTCGACCTCGGTGCCGGCCTTCGGCGACTGCCGCATGACGGTGTCCTTGCCGTAGGCGTTCTCGTCGACCGAGGTCGTGTCGTACTTCCACTTCGCGGCCTGGAGGCACTTCTTCACGAAGGTGATGTTGGTGAAGGTGAAGTCGGGGACGCGGATCTTCTCCGGGTCGTTGTACGACTCGTCCGGGTCGGTGCACTCCTCGGTCTCCATCGTCTTGGTCAGGTCCGGGCCGCGGAAGCCGGGCTTCTCGCCGTCCTTCCCCTCGCCCTGCGAGGAGCCCGGGTCGCCGGAACCGCCCGCCTGCGGGTCGTCCTCCTTCTGGAGGGCGAGCGCGGTGACCAGTCCGCCTATCGCCAGCAGCGCCACCACGATCGACCCGACGATCAGCGGCATCTGCCGCTTGCCGCCACCGCCGCTGGTGCCGCTCTGCTGGACGGTCGCGTACGGCGGCGGGGTCGCCGGGGCCTGCTGGTGGCCGTAGGGCTGCGGGGTGGCGTAGCCGGACTGCTGCGGGTAGCCGTAGCCCGGCGCCGGGGTGGGGGCCGGGTGGTGCTGGGCCGGGGGCGGGGTCTGCGCGCCGTAGGGGCCGGGCTGGTACGGGGTCTGGACCGGGCCCGTGCTGGGCGGCTGCTGGCCGACCGGCGGGAAGACGGCCGAGCCGACGCCCGCGCCGCTCTGCCCCTGCTGGCCGGGGACGATGCTCGGGGCGGCCGGCTGGAGCGACTGGGCGATCCGCAGGCACTCGTCGCGCATCGCCTCGGCGGTGGGGAACCGCTCGTTCGGGTTCTTCTTCAGCGCGCGGGCCACCAGCGCGTCGACCGCGGGGGGCAGCGCGCGGTTGACCGAGGACGGCGGGACCGGCTCCTCCTGGACGTGCGCGTAGGCGATGGCCAGCGGCGAGTCCGCCTCGAACGGGAGCCTGCCCGTCACCAGCTGGAAGAGCATGATGCCGACCGAGTACAGGTCGGAGCGGGCGTCCACACCGCGGCCGAGGGCCTGTTCGGGGGAGAGGTACTGCGGGGTGCCGACGACCATGCCGGTCTGCGTCATGGAGGTGACGCCGGACTGCATGGCGCGGGCGATGCCGAAGTCCATGACCTTCACGACGCCGCGCTTGGTCATCATGACGTTGCCCGGCTTGATGTCGCGGTGGACCAGCCCCATCTCGTGGCTGATCTCCAGCGCCGCCAGCACGTCCGCGGTGATCTTCAGCGCCTGGTCGGCGGGCATCGCGCCCTGCCGGGAGACCGCCTCGTCGAGGACCGAGCCGAGCGGCCGCCCCTCGACGTACTCCATGACGATGTACGGCGTGGCCGTGCCGTCGAGGTCGTCCTCGCCGGTGTCGAAGACGGAGACGATGTTGGTGTGGGTGAGCTTCGCCACGGACTGCGCCTCGCGGCGGAACCGCTCGCGGAAGGCGGCCTCGCGGCCCAGCTCCGTGTGGAGGGTCTTGATCGCCACCTGCCGGTCGAGGACCGTGTCGTAGGCCAGGTGCACGGAGGCCATGCCGCCCTCGCCCAGCAGATCCCGGAGCTGGTAGCGCCCGCCGGCCACCGCCCGCCCCGCGTAGCGGCCCTGCGCGCCGTCCTGGCTCATGTCGTGCGTCCCCCATCGGCACGGTGAGTGCCCGCCGGTACGTGATCCCTACATTCTGGCCAAGTCTGCCGCAGGCCACGGACACGTCAAGCCGGGTGGCCGTTCCGTGACCGTACGACAACAGGGCCCGCACCTGGAGGCCAGGGGTCGCGCACGCCCCTCGTGAGCGGGCGCGGACCGCGCGGGAAGGACCGTGCCCAGGGGTGGGGGATTTGCCCCGTAGGGGGTTTTCGGGGTTTGATGGCCGGTCCATCTCGGAACGGCGGGCCCTCATGAGGCTGTAGCGTGACCCGTCGGAGCACCCGCGCGACTCTCCGGGCGAGACCGAGTATCTCCGTACCCCGGGGTGCGTTCCCGAGCGCGCGGACAGTGACGATCAAGACACGACGGCGAGGACCGATGGCACAGACGCAGCGCGCTCAGGGCCCGTCCGACCCCGAGGCGACTGGCGGCGACATGTCGGACTCCCATGACGCGCCGGAACTGTGGGGCAACGGCGGTCTCGTAGGCGACGGCCGTTACCGGCTGACGCGCAGGCTCGGCCGGGGCGGTATGGCGGAGGTCTTCGCGGCCGAGGACGTCCGGCTCGGCCGGACCGTCGCCGTGAAGCTGCTCCGCTCGGACCTGGCGGAGGACCCCGTCTCCAAGGCGCGCTTCACGCGTGAGGCGCAGTCGGTCGCGGGCCTCAACCACCACGCGGTGGTCGCGGTCTACGACTCGGGCGAGGACCGGGTCGGCAACAGCACCGTCCCCTACATCGTGATGGAGATCGTCGAGGGCCACACCATCCGCGACCTGCTGGTCAACGCGGAGGCACCCGGCCCGGAGCAGGCGCTCATCATCGTCTCCGGTGTCCTGGAGGCGCTCGCCTACAGCCACCAGCACGGCATCGTCCACCGCGACATCAAGCCGGCCAACGTCATCATCACCCACGCCGGCGCCGTCAAGGTCATGGACTTCGGCATCGCCCGCGCCCTGCACGGCGCCCAGTCGACGATGACGCAGACCGGCATGGTGATGGGCACCCCGCAGTACCTCTCCCCGGAGCAGGCGCTCGGCAAGGCCGTCGACCACCGCTCGGACCTCTACGCCACCGGCTGCCTCCTCTACGAGTTGCTGGCGCTGCGGCCCCCGTTCACCGGCGAGACGCCGCTCTCGGTGGTCTACCAGCACGTCCAGGACCAGGCGGTCCCGCCGTCCGAGGTCTCCGACGCGGCGCCGCCGGAGCTGGACGGCCTGGTCATGCGCTCCCTCGCCAAGGACCCGGACGACCGGTTCCAGAGCGCCGAGGAGATGCGTGGCCTGGTCCAGTACGGCCTCCAGATGCTCCAGCAGCAGGGCGGCCACACCCGGACCTGGAACACCGGCCCCGTCGACCTGCACGAGGGCGGCCACACCCCGGCCATGGGCGTCGGCGCCATGGGTGGCCACGGCGGCCTTCCGCACCCCGACCCGGGCACGATGCAGCAGCCGATGATCCGGCAGCCGGGCGTGCACGACGGCGGTTACGAGGGCGGTGGCCGGCCCGGCGGCTCCGGGCGCGGCCGGATGTGGCTGATCGCGGTGCTCGCGGTGCTGGCGATCGTCGGCGGCGTGGCCTTCGCCATGAACGGGCTGAACGAGAACGAGGGCGACAAGCCCCCGGTGAAGCCCTCCCCGACCTCCACCAAGGAGACCTCCTCGCCGTCCGCCTCGCCCACGGACGAGGAGACCGACGGGGAGACCGCGCCGGGCGACACCGGTGGCAACCAGCAGCCGTATCCGCCGGAGCAGACCGGCGACTCGGGCTGGTCGAACGAGCAGCCCACCGAGGACACCCCGGAGTCGCCGGCCAACCCGACGCCGACGGACGAGCAGCCCTCGCAGACCGAGGAGCCGCCGCCGACCGAGGAGGAGCCGCCGCCCACGGAGGAGGAGCCGCCTCCGACGGACGGGTCGCCTCCGGACGGCGAGACCGGCGGCGTGCAGTGAGCCCGACGGGCCCCTGGTCACCACGACCAGGGGCCCGTCCGCGTACCCCCGCCCGTGCGGCCCTGCTCCCCGCGCTCCGCGTGCATCCGGGCCACGTAGGCGGCGGCCTGGGAGCGGCGTTCCATGCCGAGTTTGGCGAGCAGGGCGGTGACGTAGTTCTTGATGGTCTTCTCGGCGAGGTGGAGGCGGTCGCCGATGGCCCGGTTGGTCAGGCCCTCGCCGATCAGGTCGAGGATGCGGCGTTCCTGCTCGGTGAGGCCGTTGAGGCGGTCGTCGTCCCTGGGGGCGCCGTGGCCGCGCAGCCGCTCCAGGACGCGGGCGGTGGCGGCCGGGTCGAGGAGGGACTTGCCGGCGGCGACCTGGCGGACGGCGTCGAGGAGGTCGCCGCCGCGGATGGCCTTCAGGACGTAGCCGGAGGCGCCCGCCATGATCGCGTCGAAGAGGGCCTCGTCGTCGGCGTACGAGGTGAGTATCAGGCACTTGACCGACTCGTCCCGCGAGCGGACCTCGCGGCAGACCTCGACCCCGCTGCCGTCCGGCAGCCGTACGTCCAGGACGGCGACGTCGGGGCGGGTGGCGGGGATGCGGGCCAGGGCCTCGGCGGCGGTGCCCGCCTCGCCGACGACCTCGATGTCGGCCTCCGACGACAGCATCTCGTGCACGCCCCGGCGCACCATCTCGTGGTCGTCGAGCAGGAATACCGTGATTTTTCCGCCTTCGGGCACGGAAGCAGTCTCACACACGAAGTCTTCCCGCGCCCGGGGTGAGCGGGATAACGTGCCGGTGTTCCGGCACCCTGCGAGGCTGTGACCTGGAGCTGTGCGCCGCTTTCCGGATTTACTTGGACTTCCGAGGAAAATCGCAGGTCAGGTAGGGTTTCGCGGATTTGCGCAGCACTGGGTAACGTGCATGTCACAGGCGTTCGCCGGGGCACCTGTCACGCCTTGTTCCCGGGCTCGCACCCACCCCGTGCGCGTACGGGTACGGGCGAGCCTCCCCCCGTCATCGACGAGGGGGCACCAGGCTCCCGGTGGACCCCGGGGGCCGGACCGACGGAGGAGCACACGTGACCGTGGAGAGCAGTGCCGCGCGAGGGACGCGCCGCGGCGGGACCGAGAACGGCGGCGACGCCGGACGGACCGCCCGGGCAGCCGAGTCCCCGAAGCCCGCCAAGCGGGCGACGGCGAAGGCGCCCGCCAAGACCGCTGCCAAGGCCCCGGCCAAGCGGACCCCCGCCAAGGCCACGAAGGCTGCGAAGACGGCGAAGACCGCCGAGCAGACCGGGCCCGCGACGCCCGCCGCCCCCGCCGAGCCGCAGCTCGTGCAGCTGCTGACGCCCGAGGGCAAGCGGGTCGCCGACGCCGAGTACGACCCGTACGTCGCCGACATCACCGCCGAGGAGCTGCGCGGCCTCTACCGCGACATGGTCCTCACCCGGCGTTTCGACGCGGAGGCCACCTCGCTCCAGCGCCAGGGCGAGCTGGGCCTGTGGGCCTCGCTGCTCGGCCAGGAGGCGGCGCAGATCGGCTCGGGCCGGGCGACCCGCGGGGACGACTGGGTCTTCCCGACCTACCGGGAGCACGGCGTGGCCTGGTGCCGGGGCGTCGACCCGGTCAACCTGCTCGGCATGTTCCGCGGCGTCAACCACGGCGGCTGGGACCCGAACAGCAACAACTTCCAGCTCTACACGATCGTCATCGGCTCCCAGACGCTGCACGCCACCGGGTACGCCATGGGCATCACCAAGGACGGCGCGGACTCCGCGGTCATCGCCTACTTCGGTGACGGCGCCTCCTCGCAGGGCGACGTCAACGAGGCGTTCACCTTCTCCGCGGTCTACAACGCGCCCGTCGTCTTCTTCTGCCAGAACAACCAGTGGGCCATCTCCGAGCCCACCGAGAAGCAGACCCGCGTCCCGCTCTACCAGCGCGCCAGCGGCTTCGGCTTCCCCGGCGTCCGCGTCGACGGCAACGACGTCCTCGCCTGCCTCGCCGTGACCAAGGCGGCGCTGGCCCGTGCCCGGCGGGGCGAGGGCCCGACGCTGGTCGAGGCGTTCACCTACCGGATGGGCGCCCACACCACCTCCGACGACCCGACCCGCTACCGCTCCGACGACGAGCGGGAGTCGTGGGAGGCCCGCGACCCGATCCAGCGGCTCCGCGCCCACCTGGAGGCGGAGGGCCACGCCGACGAGGCGTTCTTCGCGGAGCTGGAGGAGGAGAGCGAGGCGCTCGGCCGCCGCGTACGGGAGGCGGTACGGGCGATGCCCGACCCCGACCCGATGGCGATGTTCGAGCACACCTACGCGGACGGGCACGCCCTCGTGGACGAGGAGCGGGCCGAATTCGCGGCGTACCAGGCGTCGTTCGAGGACGCCGACGTGACCGGGAAGGCGAACTGATCATGGCTACGGAGAAGCTCGCGCTCGCCCGCGCCCTCAACGAATCGCTGCGCACCGCCCTGGAGAGCGACCCGAAGGTCCTCATCATGGGCGAGGACGTCGGCAAACTCGGCGGTGTCTTCCGCGTCACCGACGGTCTCCAGAAGGACTTCGGCGAGGACCGGGTGATCGACACCCCGCTCGCCGAGTCCGGCATCGTCGGCACCGCGATCGGCCTGGCCCTGCGCGGCTACCGGCCGGTCGTGGAGATCCAGTTCGACGGCTTCGTCTTCCCCGCGTACGACCAGATCGTCACGCAGCTCGCCAAGATGCACGCCCGTTCGCTGGGCACGGTGAAGCTGCCGATCGTCATCCGCATCCCCTACGGCGGCGGCATCGGCGCCGTGGAGCACCACAGCGAGTCCCCGGAGGCGCTGTTCGCGCACGTCCCCGGCCTCAAGGTGGTCTCCCCGGCCAACGCGGCCGACGGCTACTGGATGCTCCAGCAGGCCATCCAGAGCGACGACCCGGTGATCTTCTTCGAGCCGAAGCGCCGCTACTGGGACAAGGCCGAGGTCGACCGCGAGGCGATCCCCGCCCCGCTGCACGGCGCCCAGGTGGCCCGTGCGGGCACCGACCTGACGCTGGCCGCCTACGGCCCGATGGTGAAGGTCTGCCTGGCGGCGGCCGACGCCGCGGCCGAGGAGGGCAAGTCGGTGGAGGTGCTGGACCTGCGCTCGATGTCGCCGGTCGACTTCGACGCGATCCAGCGCTCGGTGGAGCGCACCCGTCGGCTGGTCGTGGTCCACGAGGCCCCGGTCTTCCTGGGCACCGGGGCGGAGATCGCCGCCCGCATCACCGAGCGGTGCTTCTACCATCTGGAGGCGCCCGTGCTGCGGGTCGGCGGTTACCACGCGCCGTACCCGCCGGCGCGGATCGAGGAGGAGTACCTGCCGGGCCTCGACCGGGTGCTCGACGCCGTCGACCGCTCGCTGGCGTTCTGAGGGAGAGGGACGTGACGACGATGACGGAATCCGCCCAGGCGGTACGCGAGTTCAAGATGCCCGACGTGGGCGAGGGCCTCACCGAGGCCGAGATCCTCAAGTGGTACGTCCAGCCGGGCGACACGGTCACCGACGGCCAGGTCGTCTGCGAGGTGGAGACGGCCAAGGCGGCGGTGGAGCTGCCGATCCCCTTCGACGGGACGGTGCGCGAGTTGCGCTTCGCCGAGGGCACCACGGTCGACGTCGGCCAGGTGATCATCTCGGTGGCCACCGGCGGTGCCGAGGCTCCGGCCCCGGAGCCGGAGGCGGCCCCCGCCGAGGCTCCCGCGGCCGAGGCGGAGAGCGCCGAGCCCCAGGGCCGCCAGCCGGTCCTGGTCGGCTACGGCGTCTCCGAGTCCTCCACCAAGCGCCGGGCCCGCCGCTCGGCCGAGCCGGCCCCGGCCGCCCAGGCCCCGGCTCCCGAGGCGCCCGCCCCGGCTCCGGCGCCCGCCCCGGCCGCCCCCGTGGCCAACGGCACCCCGGTCTCCGGCGCCGACCGGCCGCTGGCCAAGCCGCCGGTGCGCAAGCTGGCCAAGGACCTCGGGGTCGACCTGGCCACCGTGGTGCCGACCGGCGAGGGCGGCGTGGTCACCCGGGAGGACGTCCACGCGGCGGCCGCCCCGCAGGCCCCGGCCGAGCCCGCCCCGGCCCCCGCCCCGCAGCCTGAGGCCGCCTCGGCCCCCCGGGCCGCCGCCCCCGCCCCGGACGCCCGCGAGACGCGCGTCCCGGTCAAGGGCGTACGGAAGGCCACGGCGCAGGCGATGGTCGGCTCGGCGTTCACCGCGCCGCACGTCACCGAGTTCGTCACGGTGGACGTGACGCGCACGATGAAGCTGGTCGAGAAGATGAAGGCCGACAAGGACCTGGCCGGCGTGCGGATCAACCCGCTCCTCATGGTGGCCCGTGCCCTGCTGGTCGCCATCCGCCGCAACCCGGACATCAGCGCCGCCTGGGACGAGGCCAACCAGGAGATCGTGCGCAAGCACTACGTGAACCTGGGCATCGCCGCCGCCACCCCGCGCGGCCTGATCGTCCCGAACATCAAGGACGCCCAGGCCAAGACCCTGCCGGAACTGGCCGCCGCCCTCGGCGAGCTGGTCTCCACGGCCCGCGAGGGCCGCACCTCCCCGGCGGACATGCAGGGCGGCACGGTGACCATCACCAACGTCGGTGTCTTCGGCGTCGACACCGGTACGCCCATCCTCAACCCGGGGGAGTCCGCCATCCTCGCCTTCGGCGCGGTGAAGTGGCAGCCCTGGGTCCACAAGGGCAAGGTCAAGCCCCGCCAGGTCACCACCCTGGCGCTCTCCTTCGACCACCGCCTGGTCGACGGCGAGCTCGGCTCCAAGGTCCTCGCCGACGTGGCGGCGGTCCTGGAACACCCCAAGCGGCTGCTGACCTGGACGTGACGACGGTGGTTTCTCAGCCCGGCCGGGGTTTGAGGCCACATGCAAGCCCGGCCGGCGTGTGAGGCCACCCCACCCGGGCGGCCGACGACCGAAGTCTTGAGGGGCGTCCGTGCACCACGGACGCCCCTCTCGGTTTCACGTGAAACATCCCGATGTTTCACGTGAAACCGACGCCCCCTCAAAGAGGCGCCCCAGCGCCTCAGTCCTGCTGCGCGCCCTGCGGCAGCGGCTTCACCTTGAGGGTGCTCGTGGTCTTCTTGCCGAAGCCGTAGTCGAGCATCTTGCCGGCGTCCGCGTACCGGTTGCTGTCGTTGAGGATGACCCCGACCAGCGACTTGCCGTTCTTCGTCGCGGAGAAGATCAGGCAGGGTCCCGCGGCGGTCCCGGTCCCGGTCTTGGCCCCGGTGGCGCCCTTGTAGGAGCCGAGCAGCTTGTTGGTGTTGTACCAGGTGTAGGTGCGGGTCCCGCCGCCCTTCGCGGTGGCCTTCTGCTTGGTGGAGGCCGCCTTCACCACGGTCTTGAAGGTGCTGTTCTTCATGGCGTGCCGGGCCAGCTTGGCCAGGTCGCGCGGGGTCGAGTAGTTGTTGCCGGCCTTGGAGATGCCGTCGAAGGAGTCGAACTTGGTGTTCGTCATCCCCAGCGACTTGGCCTTGGCGTTCATCTTGGAGATGAACGACTTGGTGCGGGCGGAGACGGTGGTGCCGCTGCCGAAGGTGTCGGCCAGGGCGTAGGCGGCGTCGCAGCCGGAGGGCAGCATCGTCCCGTAGAGCAGCTGGCGGACGGTCAGCTTGTCGCCGGTGCGCAGGTCGGCGGTGGAAGCGCCGTTCTTGGCGACGTAGTCACGGTAGGTCTGCTTGACCGTGACCTTCTTGTCCAGATTGACGCCCTTGGTGTCGAGGACGACGGCGACGGCCATGGTCTTGGTGGTGCTGGCCATCTGCCGCTTGGTGTCGGCGCTCTTGCTGAAGACCGTTTTCCCGCTGGTGGCGTCCATCAGGAAGGCGCCCTTGGCGCTGACCTTGGGCGCGGCGGCGGCCGAGGCGGCCGCGGCGGGGCTGACGAGGGGACCGGCGACCAGTACCGCGCCGGTGGTGAGGAGGACGGCGGCCGCGCGGCGACCGCCCGAAATGCCGAAAGTCACTGGGGAAGCTCCGAGTTCGCGTTCCTTGCCCGGGATCTCCCTGGATTCCGGACGCGCAGAGCAGACTCTCGAACGAGGTGAAGGGTTGTACAGCCAAGTGCCGTCCGAGCCGCGGGAGAGAGGGGTTCCGGACGGTGTCGCGCGGTCCGGGCGCGGGAACCCGCAGGTGGGGCCCGGTGCTCCCGCGCGCGCCTCGCACATGTGACCAAGGTCATCGTCCACATCGCGGGAAGGCCCGACGGCCCACTGATGGTGTACGCGTCATGTATCTATCCTGTGTGCATGCCTTCAGCGCCCCCGACCTCCGCCGCCGAGAAGAAGCCGCCCGCCGCCGACCGCGTCTACCGGCACGTGAAGCAGGCCGTCCTGGACCGCAGCTACGCGGGCGGCACCCTCCTCACCGAAGGCGGCCTCGCCGAGGCCGTGGGGGTCTCCCGCACCCCGGTCCGCGAGGCGCTGCTGAAGCTGGAGGTGGAGGGGCTGCTGAAGCTCTACCCGAAGAAGGGCGCCCTGGTCCTGCCGGTCTCCGCCCAGGAGATCGCCGACGTGGTCGAGACCCGGCTGCTGGTCGAGGAGCACGCCGCCCGCCGGGCCGTCCCCGCCCCCGCCGCCCTCATCACCCGCCTGGAGCGGCTCCTCGCCGAGCAGCGCGACCTCGCCGAGGCCGGCGACCTCGCCGCCGTCTCCGACAAGGACCGCTCCTTCCACGCCGAGATCGTCCGCAACGCGGGCAACCAGATCCTCTCCCGCCTCTACGACCAGCTCCGCGACCGCCAGTTGCGGATGGGCGTCGCCGTCATGGAGGCCCACCCCGGCCGGATCGCCGCCAACCTCACCGAGCACGCCGAACTGCTGGAGGCGATCCGCTCCGGCGACGCCGAGGCCGCCGCCGCCTGCGTCCGCAGCCACGTCGGCCGCGTCCGCGAGCTGATCCGGGGGGAGGACCGGTGACCAGCTCGACCCCCACCCCGTCCGGCGCCGCCGGCTCCCCGGACGACTCCCCCGGCCCCGGCCTGCGCCCGCTCGACCCGCCCGGCGGCCGCCGCGCGGTCCTCGTCTGGTCGGCCGGCGTCTCCGTCTACTTCGTCGCGATCATCTTCCGCACCTCGCTCGGCGTCGCCGGACTCGACGCCGCCGACCGGTTCGAGATCAACGCCTCCGCCCTGTCGACCTTCTCCATCCTCCAGCTGCTGGTCTACGCCGGCATGCAGATACCCGTCGGCCTGATGGTCGACCGGCTGGGCACCAAGCGCGTCCTCACCTTCGGCGTCATCCTCTTCACTCTCGGCCAGCTCGGCTTCGCCTTCTTCCCGCACTACGGCATGGCGCTGTTCTCCCGCGCCCTGCTCGGCTGCGGCGACGCGATGACCTTCATCTCCGTGCTGCGGCTGGGCTCCCGCTGGTTCCCCGCCCGGCGCGGTCCGCTCGTCGGGCAGCTCGCCGGGCTGGTGGGCATGGCCGGCAACCTCGTCTCCACCCTGGTCCTCGCCCGGCTGCTGCACGGCATCGGCTGGGAGGCGGCCTTCGGCGGCAGCGCCCTCCTCGGCGTCCTGGTCCTCGCCGTGATGCTGGTCTTCCTCAAGGACCACCCCGAGGGCCACGCCCCGCCGCCCGTCCCCAAGGAGCACCGCGGCGCCGCCTTCGTCCGCCACCAGATCGCCCGCAGCTGGTCCGAACCCGGCACCCGGCTCGGCATGTGGACGCACTTCACCACGCAGTTCCCCGCCATGGTCTACCTGCTGCTCTGGGGACTGCCCTACCTCGTCGAGGCGCAGGGCATGACCCGCGCCGAGGCCGGCGAACTCCTCACCCTCGTCGTCCTCTCCAACATGGTGATCGGCCTCGTCTACGGCCAGCTGATCGCCCGTAACCACCGGGCCCGCAGCGCCATCGTGCTGGGCACCATCCTTGCCGCCGCCGTCTGCTGGGCCGCCGTGCTCGGCTGGCCGGGCACCGCCCCGGCCTGGCTGCTGCTGGTGCACGCGCTGGTGCTCGGCGCCTGCGGACCCGCCTCGATGGTCGGCTTCGACTTCGCCCGGCCGGCCAACCCGCCCGAGCGGCAGGGCACCGCCTCCGGCATCGTCAACATGGGCGGCTTCACCGCCTCCATGACCTCGCTGCTGGCCATCGGCATCCTGCTCGACCTCACCGACGACAACTACCGCATCGCCTTCTGCGCTCTCTTCGTCCTCCAGGCGCTCGGCACCGCGCAGATCCTCCGCCTGCGCCGCGCCGCCCTGCGCCGCGAGAGCGAACGGCTGGTCGCCAGCCGCGTGGAGACCGTCCACGTCCCCGCCTGACGGGGACAGCGACGACGCCGACGAAAGGCCCCGGCCCCGGTGCGAACCGGGACCGGGGCCTCAGCGCGTACACGCCGCCCGTGAGCTGTCTGTCCGCTACGGCGTCACCGCGAAGTTGTCCAGGATCGCCTGGGCCAGCTCCGCGTCGCCCTCGGTCTTCACCCGGTCCCCGACGGCCGGGTGCCGCACCCGCCCGGCCGCCAGCCTGATGTACGTCTCCCAGTCCAGGCTCAGCGTGACCGCCGGGCCGAGCGAGGGCGAGCCGTCGACCGAGCCGCGCCCCTCGGCGTCGACCCGTACCGTCCGCAGGAACTCCACCGGGCCCTGCACGTCCACGACGACGGCGGTGCCGGGAGGCGCGCCCGCCTCGCGGGCCACCACCTTCGCGAGGCCCGCCAGCAGCATGTCGCGGGTGACCAGCGCGCCCGGCGAGTCGAGGTTGCCGGGCTGTCCGAGCGCCGTCCGCAGGTCCTGCTCGTGGAGCCAGACGTCGAAGGCCCGCAGCCGCATGGCCGCTTCGAGGGTCGTCTCGGTGCCCAGCGGGCCGCGCAGCGTCGCCGAGGGCTCACGCGTTTCGTTCCGCAGCTGACGCGAGCGCCGGATGATCGTGTACTCCAGCTCGGCCGTCATCTCCGGCCCGGTGTGGTGGCGCCGGACGTCCACCTGCATCTCCATGTACCGCTGGAGGTCCGTCCGTACGTGGTACAGGTCCCGCGGCAGGGTGTGGATCGGCCGTGGATCGCCGAGCATCTCGCAGTCCAGCCCTATGACATGGGAGACCACGTCCCGCACCGACCAGGCCGGGCAGGGCGTGGCGAGGTTCCACTGCGCCTCGGGGAGGGGCTGGACCAGCTCCAATATCGCTTCGACGGAGTGGGTCCAGGCATCGGCGTAGGACTGAAGGCTGGGATGGAGACTCACGTGATCCCTCGGGCGAGTGGTGCGCGGGCGGTCGGATGGCGGCGGGTACGGGCGAACGGCGGTGCGAGCGGCCCGTACGGTCGTACGGGACCTCTCCGTACGCGCATCGTACGGACCACCGGTCCCCGGTCGCTTCGGACCAGGGCAGTCGGGCAACGGACAGCGGGCGGACGGACGGCTGACGGCTGGCTGACATCGTGCGGGCGGCGGACGGGCGGGCGGCGTCTGCTCAGGACGAGGGGCGGGCATGCCGGGTGATCGGTCCCCTCCGACGCGCCCCTTCGTGGAACAGCACAGTACGCTGCCCCATGGCACCCCGGCAGTGCTTTCGTGTGACGATCGTAGGCCCGTGTTGACGGCCCGAATGCCAGGACGGTGGTAGTGTGCGCGCCTCGCTCATCCAGATCTGTGTGGACCCGGCCGAATCGGTGGACGCCCGCAGGGACCGCGCGGTCGGCCTGATCCGCGAGCGATCCGGCTCCGACCTGGTCGTCCTCCCCGAACTCTGGACCACCGGCGCCTTCGCCTTCGACCACTTCGGCGAGCACGCCGAGGAGTTGCGCGGCCCCACCTTCCTCGCCCTCTCCGAGGCCGCCCGCGACGCCGGGGTCTGGCTGCACGGCGGTTCCATCCCCGAACACGACGCCGAGGGCCGCCTCTACAACACCTCGCTGGTCTTCGCCCCCGACGGCACCCTCGCCGCCTCCTACCGCAAGATCCACCGCTTCGGCTTCGACCAGGGCGAGGCCGTCCTGATGGGCGCCGGCGACCGCCTGGTCACCGTCGCCCTCCCCGAGACCACCCTCGGCCTCGCCACCTGCTACGACCTGCGCTTCCCCGAGCAGTTCCGCGGCCTGGTCGACGCGGGCGCCGAGACCCTGGTGGTCCCCGCCGGCTGGCCCGCCCGCCGCGCCGCCCACTGGTCCCTGCTCGCCCGCGCCCGCGCCGTCGAGAACCAGGCGTACGTCCTGGCCTGCGGCACCGCCGGCACCCACGCCGGAACCGAACAGGCCGGCCGCTCCGTCGTCGTCGACCCCTGGGGCGAGGTGCTGGCCGAGGCGGGCACGGACGAGGAGATCCTCACCGTCGACTTCGACCCGACGACGGTCGCCGCCACCCGCGACCGCTTCCCGGCCCTGAAGGACCGCCGACTGGGCCTGGCCGAGCCGAAGGAGCTGCGGCCGTAGCGCCGCTGCCGTGGCGAGGGGCGGGGGCGTCAGTCGTTCCGCTCCTTCTCGGCCAGCGTGATCACGCACACCGCGATGGCGATGACCAGCGCCGGGTCCATGTCGTCCCGGACGACGTCGACGCCGTAGGTGTCCCGCACGGTCAGCCAGCGCCGCGAGATCTGCGCCAGCAGCTCCCCGTCGTACTCGACCGCGAACTCCCGGTCGAGGATGCGTCCGCTGACGTCCAGTTCGGTCCCGTCGACCATGGTGACCCGGAAGTGGTTCCGCAACAGCGAGAGCCGCTTCCGCTTCACGGTGGCGAGCTTCTCGTCACCCCGCTCGATCACCATCGTGTCCCGCAGACTCACCAGCTTCTGCCGGATGTCGACGAGCACCCGCCCGTCCGCGTCCTTCAACTCGAAGGTGTCCCGCAGCCGCATGGCCTTGCCGTCGACGAGGTAGACCTTCCGCCCGTCGGCATCCTCGATCCAGTAGTCGTCGCCGACCCCGAAGATCCGTTCCCGCACGTGGAATCTCATGGGGGTCAGGTTCCCGCTGGGGGCGGGGGAATGCGCGGGCGGCGCGCGGGGAGGCGGCGAAGTCCGCCGGGCCTGGGCGGAGGCACCTAGCGGTGGTCCGCGTCGGCGGTGCCTTCCGGTGTGCGCAAACCTTGCCGATTCGCTGGGTCTTACCGCGTAGGCAGGGGACGCGCAGCCTGCCACAACTCCTCGGCGTGCTCGCTGAACCGCGCGAACATGCCTTTGTCCCCCTGCCTGCGGAGGTGCAACAGCGGCGAGTCGTGGCCGACGAGCCGGGCGAGGTGCGGGGTGACCAGGGCGTCGTGGTCGAAGCGGAAGACGGAGAGGCTCACGTGGTTGGTGGCGTCCTCGGGCGCACTGAACCGGGTCTCCACTCCGCCCAGCTCGCCCAGCCTGTCGAGGTTCTCCAAGGTGATGCGGATGCGTGTCGAGACGGAGAGAGCCACGTCCTCCACCACTTCCCGCTGCCGGGTCACCTGGCCCTCCGGATCGCCCAGGAGGAACCGCACCCGGCAGCCCTCGGCCGCCTTCCGGCGCAGGGTGTCCGCGAAGGCGGGAACCTGCGTCCAGAGGAAGTAGTTGGTGTACCCGGCGAAGAACAGTTCCTCGCCGGCCGAGTCGATCAGGTCCGCCCACACGGTCGACGGGCAGGCCGACCGGTACGGGTAGCTCTGGACGAGTTCACGGTCGTGGCCGCTCTTGATGCGGTCCTTGACTGCCTGCGGCCAGATCATGTCCTCATCCACTCCCAACGCCCGACAGGCGTCATCGCGGTTCCTTGCGTGGGGCCTCAGCCCGGAGTCTGCCAGCCACCGTTCCACGGTCTTGCTGGTGACCCCGATGCGCAGGGCGAGTTGGCGCGGGCTGAGTCCAGCATCCGCGATAGCCGAGCGCAGGGCAGAGTTCAAGGCATCTCCCACGGACGTTTGGGCCTTCTCCGACCGTAGCGAGAAGAGGCCCAGACGTCCCCCGATTCGCTGTCGATACGTCCTTGAGGGGCCGCGACGATGCTGCCATGAGCGAACCTACGAGGTACCAGACCGGCCCTGTGGAACTCCCTCTCCGCCTCGACCCGGAACCCACTCCGGTCGTCGGCTGCCCCTACTGCACCGAGCTGGCCCGTGTGCGGAGCTGGGCCCGGGCCGGTGGGGACGTGACGACCGTCAGCGATTGCAACGTGTTCCTGCGGCGGCATCCGGAGGGGCACGGGTGAGTCCGGCGTCGGGTCCGCGACTGTGTCACCCCCATGAACGCATGGCCGGGATGCACCCCCCGCCCCCGGTGGATGGCACCCTTGTCGTATGAGTAAGCGTGCACGTGTCCGCGCCCCTGAGCTGGTGGGAAAGGGCGGCTGGCTCAATACGGGTGGCGAGGAGCTGAGTCTCCGGGATCTTCGCGGGAAGATCGTGATCGCCGATTTCTGGACGTTCTGCTGTGTGAACTGTCTGCATGTCCTCGACGAGCTCCGGGAGCTGGAGGAGCGGCACCGGGACACCGTGGTGATCGTGGGGGTGCACTCGCCGAAGTTCGTGCACGAGGCGGAGCACCGGGCCGTCGTGGACGCGGTCGAGCGGTACGGGGTGGAGCACCCGGTGCTGGACGATCCGGAGCTGGTGACCTGGAAGCAGTACGCGGTGCGGGCCTGGCCGACGCTGGTGGTGATCGACCCCGAGGGGTACGTGGTCGCGCAGCACGCCGGTGAGGGGCACGCGCACGCCATCGAGAAGCTGGTCGAGGAGCTGGAGGCGGAGCACGCGGCGAAGGGGACGCTGCGGCGCGGCGACGGGCCGTACGTGCCGCCGGAGCCGGTGGCGGGGGCGCTGCGGTTCCCGGGGCGCGCGGTGCTGCTGCCCTCGGGGAACTTCCTGGTCAGCGACACGACGCGGCACCAGCTGGTGGAGCTGGCGGAGGACGGGGAGAGCGTCGTCCGGCGGATCGGTGGCGAGGGCGAGCGCGGGCTGGCCGACGGCGGTCCGGCCGAGGCGCGGTTCCACGAGCCGCAGGGCCTCGTGCTGACCCCGGAGGGCGACGCGGTGATCGTCGCGGACACCGTCAACCACGCGCTGCGCCGGGTCGAGCTGGCGAGCGGGGTGGTGTCGACGCCGACCGGGACCGGGCGGCAGTGGTGGCAGGGGTCGCCGGCCTCGGGCCCGGCCCGCGAGGTGGATCTTTCCTCGCCGTGGGACGTGGCCTGGTTCGGCGGCAAGGTGTGGATCGCCATGGCGGGGACGCACCAGCTGTGGACGTACGACCCGCAGGCCGGGACGGTCGCCGTGGCGGCCGGGACCACCAACGAGGGTCTTGTCGACGGGCCCGGGGCCGAGGCGTGGTTCGCGCAGCCCTCGGGGCTGGCGGCGGACGGGGACGAGCGGCTGTGGGTGGCCGACTCGGAGACCTCGGCGCTGCGCTGGGTCGACCCGGAGGGCACCGTGCACACGGCGGTCGGCACCGGCCTCTTCGACTTCGGGCACCGGGACGGCGAGGCCTCGCAGGCCCTGTTCCAGCACCCGCTGGCGGTCACGGTGCTGCCCGACGGTTCGGTCGCGGTCAGCGACACGTACAACCACGCGCTGCGCCGTTACGACCCGGTCTCCGGCGAGGTGAGCACCCTCGCGACGGATCTGCGGGAGCCCTCGGGGGCGGTGCTGGTCGGCGAGGAGATCGTGGTGGTCGAGTCGGCGCGGCACCGGCTGACGCGGTTGCGGCTGCCCGAGGAGGCGGTACGCGTGGAGGCGGTCGCGCACCGCACGCAGCGGGCGGCCACCGAGATCGCGCCGGGCAAGCTCCGCCTCGACGTGGTCTTCCAGGCGCCGGCCGGCCAGAAGCTGGACACCCGGTACGGGCCGTCCACCCGGCTGCTGGTCTCCTCGACCCCGCCCGAGCTGCTGCTCGACGGGGACGGCGCGGGCACGGACCTCTTCCGGGAGCTGCCGCTCAACCCGGAGATCACCGAGGGTGTGCTGCACGTCTCGGCGATGGCCGCCTCCTGCGACGACCCGGCTGGGGGCACCTCCCAGTCGAAGACTGGGGGAGAGTATCCGGCGTGCCACGTGCATCAGCAGGACTGGGGTGTCCCGGTGCGCGTCGTGGCCCCGGGTGAGGGGGACGGCGCGGACCGGCTGGCGCTCGTCCTCGCCGGGATGGACGAGGACGGGGCCGGCTCCTGACCGCCGCCGTCAGCTCCGCCCTCAGAGGAGGCGGTCGTCGTGGGTGCGGCCGCCTTCCACGACCGGCGGGGCCTGCGTCATGAGCAGCCGCCGGCGGCGGGCGATGCTGGTGAACGCGATGGTGCCGATCACGCCGACGAGCATGAGGATCGCGCCGACCAGGGTGAGGTTGACGCCCTCCAGCTCCCAGTCGGTCGCGAAGGTGAGGATCGCTCCCACGGCGATGAGGATGATGCATCCGCCGAGGCCCATGGCTGTCGCCTCCTGTAGGTGGGCGGCGAGCCGGCCCTCCCGGTTGGAGGGGCGGCGCTCGCGCGCCCTGTCGTAAGCCTGTGCAAGGGGCGCGTACCCCCGCGTCCCGCAGGCAAGCGGCGAGGAGGCGGGTGGGCATGCGAAAGGCGGTGCCGGCCAAGCCTGGTGAGGCGCGGTCAGCACCGCCTTACGGCGTCGGGGGCAGCGCCCGGTCAGTTCTCCAGGAACGCCGTCAGGGCGTTGGCCAGCAGGAACGGGTCGTCGGCTCCGCACAGCTCGCGGGCGCTGTGCATGGAGAGAATGGCGACGCCGATGTCGACGGTCTTGATGCCGTGGCGGGCCGCGGTGATCGGGCCGATGGTGGTGCCGCAGGGCATCGCGTTGTTGGAGACGAAGTTCTGGAAGGGAACCCCGGCCTTCTCGCACGCCTCGGCGAAGACCGCGCGGCCTGAACCGTCCGTCGCGTAGCGCATGTTGACGTTGACCTTGAGGATCGGTCCGCCGTTGGCGCGCGGGTGGTGGGTCGGGTCGTGCCGCTCCGGGTAGTTCGGGTGGACGGCGTGGCCGGTGTCCGAGGAGAGGCAGACCGTCCCGGCGAGGGCGCGGGCGCGGTCCTCGGGGGAGCCGCCGCGGGCGTAGACCGAGCGTTCCAGGACGGAGCCGAGGAGCGGGCCGTCGGCACCGGTGTCGGACTGCGAGCCGTTCTCCTCGTGGTCGAAGGCGGCCAGTACCGGGATGTGCGGCAGGTTCCCGGTGGCGGCGGCGGCCGCGAGCGCGGCGGCGCCGGCGTGCACGGAGAGGAGGTTGTCCATGCGGGGCCCGGCGACCAGTTCGCGGTCCCGGCCCAGGTAGGCGGGGGCCTCCACGGGGTGCGGCATGAGGTCCCAGCCGACCACGTCGGCGGCGTCGACGCCCGCCTCCTCGGCGACGAAGGCGATGAGGTCGCCTTCCTGGACGTCGTCCCCGAGACCCCAGATCGGCTGCATGTGCTTCTGCCGGTCCAGCTTCAGGCCGTCGTTGGCGCCCCGGTCCAGGTGGATGGCGAGCTGCGGGACGCGCAGCAGCGGCCGGTCGATGTTGACCAGGACGTCGCGGCCGTCCCGGAGGGTGATCCGCCCGGCGAGGCCGAGGTCCCGGTCGAGCCAGGTGTTGAGCAGCGTGCCGCCGTACAGCTCCACGGCGACCTGCCGCCAGCCCGCGGCGCCGGTGTCCGGCAGCGGCTTGACCCGCAGGTTCGGGGAGTCGGTGTGCGCGCCGACGATCCGGAAGGGGGTGTGGGGCTCGGCGCCCTCCGGGACGAACCAGGCGATGAGCGCGCCGCCCCGCAGGACGTACTTGCCGCCGGTGGTCCCGTCCCAGGCGTCGGTCTCCTCGACCTGGCGGAAACCGGCCTTCTCCAGCCGCTCGGCCGCGTTGGCCACCGCGTGGTACGGGGACGGGCTCGCCGCCAGGTAGGTGAGGAGGTCGTCGGTGTGGCCGCGGTCGAAGCGGGCGGGTCTGCTCATACGTCCAGCCTAACCAGGCGTCTCGCCCAGTGGACCGGGGGCGGCGGAGACCGGGCGATTCCGGGGGAAGCCCCGGCAGGCCGGACAAGGCCCCGTCGCTCCTCCTGGCATGTTTCACGTGGAACAACGCCTCGGCCGCCAAGCCTCGTGGGAGGGCTCAGCGCGGATGTTTCACGTGAAACCAGATGTTTCACGTGAAACACCGGAAGCCGGGACGTCGGGCCGCGCGTCAGGCCGCGCGACGCCTGTGCCCACCCGGGCCGGGGAAGTCTCCCGGTCGCGCCCGGCACCGCCAACTCCACCCCCGCTCCACGCTGTTCATCCTCGCGTCCCGGCGTTGTCAGTGCCCCGTGCCACCATCGCGGCAGGCGCGTGGGACCGGGCAGGTCGGGGGTCCGGCCCGGGCCCGCGCGCTGTCGGACCGCCACCGGAGGCGGACCGGCGGTGACCGCCGACCGAGGGGGGGACCAGGTGACCTCGCAGACCTACCGCTCCGCGTACACCGCCCGTGAGCCCGGTGTCCGGGCTCTGCCCGAGAACTCCCGGCGGCGGCCGCCCGCCCTCCCGCGCCAGGCCGGGCCGCCCGGTCCCGCCTGTCCGGCCTGCGGGGCGCCGGGGGCGCGGTGGCACGGCCCGCTGGCGCTGCCGCTCTGCCCCAGCTGCACGGGGGCGGCCTCGCCCGCGCCGGCCGGTGAACCGGTCCGGCTGGGGGACCTGCTGCCGGTGATGACGGCGACGCTGGTCCGCGCCGAGCACGGCCAGCCGCTGCCCGAGCGGTCGAAGGCGGTGCCGTCGCCGGGCGAGGGCAAGCCGATGACCTGCCGCTACTGCCTGGCCCCCGGCCGCTGGCACACCACGGTCGGCGGGGCCTGGATACCGATGGAGCCGGACCCGTTCCCCGCGTACCGGGTCCCGGCGCGGCACCGGTGGCGGATCGCGCCGGACGGGACGGCGGTGCCGTTGGGCCGGGCGGTCCCGGCGGACACCTGCCGGGTCAGCCACTTCTCGGTCTGCCCGGCCCGCCCGGCCCCCGTGGAGTCCCCCGAGCTGATGACGCGCTGGCGCTCGCACGGCGGGCGGGGCTGAGCCCCGCCCGGGCTCACGGGAGCAGGACGACCTTCCCCGAGGTCCGGCGGGCTGCCATCTCCGCGTGGGCGTGGGCGGCGTCGCCGAGGGCGAAGGTCTGGTAGGCGGCCTCCAGGCTTCCGTCCGCCCCCGCCTCCAGGGCACGGGTGCGGGAGAGGCGGCGATCACCGTCGGCGGCGGCCCAGCGGGCGATGGCCGGGATCACCTCGACCGAACGGGCGGCGGCCTCCTCCGGGACCGGGGCGAACCACTCGCCGGAGGCGCAGCCGATGGTCACCAGGCGCCCGCCGTCTGCCAGCAGCCCGTACGCCTCGGCGGCCTTGGTCCCGCCGACGCCGTCGAGGACGGCGGTGACGGGCCGGGCGGTGCCGAAGTGGGCGCGGACCTCGTCGCTCCATCCCGGCCGGTCGTAGTCGACGGCGAGGTCGGCGCCGAGCCCCCGTACCGTCTCGGTCTTGGCGGGCCCGCCCGCCGCGCCGATCACGGTGGTGCCGAGCCGGCGGACGTGCGGGACGGCGAGGCGGCCGATGCCTCCGGCGGCGGAGAGGACCAGCAGGACGTCCTCGGGCGCCGGGGCGACCTGGTCGAGGAAGTCGAGGGTGATGGCACCGGTGCCGATCAGGGTGACGGCGGCCTCGTACCCGAGGGAGTGGGGGAGTTCGTGCAGCTCGGAGACAGGCGTGGTGACCAGTGAGGCGTAGCCGCCGGGGCTCGGGGACCGGGTGACGACGCGCCGTCCGAGCCACTCGGCGCCGACCCCGTCCCCGACCGCGTCGACGGTGCCCGCCGTCTCGCTGCCCATGATCGCGGGCAGCTCGGGCGCGGGCGGCAGACCCTCCCCGCCGCCGGCCCGCAGGTGTCCCTCGATGAAGTGGACGCCACTGGCACGGACGGCGATCCGGACCTCACCCGCCCCCGGAACCGGGTCGGGGACCTCCTCGTACCGCAGCACCTCGGGGCCGCCGTACTCGTGCATGACCACTGCCTTCATCGTCCTTCTCCTCCGTGCGCGCCGTCGTGGACACCGGCCGCCCCCGTGGTGGCCGGTCGTACGGCCACCCTGCGACCTCGACCGGACTTCAGGTCAAGAGCGCGAGGCGGGGGCGCCGGGCGGTTAACGTCCTCCCATGCCGCAGCTGATCGAGCCCTCCCCCGCCCTGCACGCCTCCTGGCTGGAAGCCGAAGCCGAGTGGGAGGCGCTGGGCACCCAGGACGGGGCGGGCCGGCACCTCGTGCCGGAGCAGGGGCTGGAGACGGCGGAGGGGTTCCGGCGGTGGACCGAGGCCCTGCGGGAGCAGGAGACCAACCCGGCCGGCGGGTACGTGCCGGCCACCCACCGCTGGATCGTCGAGGAGGGCACCTTCCTCGGCGCGATCGACCTGCGCCACCGGCTCAACGGCTTCCTCTTCGAGGCGGGCGGCCACATCGGCTACTCGGTGCGGCCGTCGGCGCGTGGCCGGGGCGTCGCCACCTGGGCGCTCGGCGAGATGCTGGAGGAGGCCAGGGCGCGCGGCATCGGCCAGGTCCTGATCACCTGCGACGAGGACAACGAGGCGTCGGCGCGGGTCGCCGAGCACCACGGCGCGGTCCTGGAGGACGTCCGGGACACGGTGCTGGGCCGCAAGTGCCGGTTCTGGATCACCCTCGACGACTGAGGGAGCGCGCGTACGCGAGCGGGAGCACCGGGAGAACGCAGAAGGCCCGCTCCCCTGCGAGAGGGGAGCGGGCCTTCACCCGGTACTGCTACGGCCCTGCGCGGACCGTCAGGCGGCGCTGGCGCTGATCAGAAGGACGCCTCGTCCAGCTCCATGACGTCCAGGTCGACGGCCTCGGCGAGGGCGCGGGCCTGGGCGACGCCGGGCAGGACGTTGGCGGCGAAGAACTTCGCGGCCGCGATCTTGCCCTCGTAGAACGCCTTGTCCTTGGCGGAGGCGGTCTCCAGCGCGGCGGCGGCGACGGCGGCCGACTTGACCAGCAGGTAGCCGACGACGACGTCACCGGAGGCCTGGAGCAGGCGCGTGGTGTTGAGGCCGACCTTGTAGATGGACTTGACGTCCTTCTCGGTGCCGGCGAGGTCGGTCAGCATGACGCCGACCAGCGCCTCCAGCTCCACGGCGGCCTTGGCGAGCTGCTCGCGGGCACCGGCGAGGGCGTCGCCGCCCTGGGCCTCGGCGAGGAAGCCCTTGATCTCACCGGCGAGGGTGTTCAGGGCGGCGCCCTGGTTGCGGACGATCTTCCGGAAGAAGAAGTCCTGGCCCTGGATCGCGGTGGTGCCCTCGTAGAGGGTGTCGATCTTGGCGTCGCGGATGTACTGCTCGATCGGGTACTCCTGGAGGTACCCGGAGCCGCCGAAGGTCTGGAGCGACTGCGCGAGCTGCTCGTACGACTTCTCCGAGCCGTAGCCCTTGACGATGGGCAGGAGCAGGTCGTTCAGGGCGTGGTCGGCCGTGGCGTCCTCGCCGGCGGCCTCCTTGACCTGGATGGTGTCCTGCACCGCGGCGGTGTAGAGCACCAGGGTGCGCATGCCCTCGGCGTAGGCCTTCTGCGTCATGAGCGAGCGGCGCACGTCGGGGTGGTGGGTGATGGTGACCTTGGGCGCGGTCTTGTCCATGAACTGCGCGAGGTCGGGACCCTGCACGCGCTCCTTGGCGTACTCCAGGGCGTTGAGGTAGCCGGTGGAGAGGGTGGCGATGGCCTTCGTGCCGACCATCATGCGGGCGAACTCGATGATGCGGAACATCTGGCGGATGCCGTCGTGCTTGTCGCCGATGAGCCAGCCCTTGGCGGGGTGCTTGTCGCCGAAGGTCATCTCGCAGGTGTTGGACGCCTTGAGGCCCATCTTGTGCTCGACGTTGGTGGCGTAGGCGCCGTTGCGGGCGCCGATCTCGCCGGTCTCCCAGTCGAACTCGTACTTCGGGACGAGGAAGAGGGAGAGGCCCTTGGTGCCGGGGCCGGCGCCCTCGGGGCGGGCGAGGACGTAGTGGAGGATGTTCTCCGACATGTCGTGCTCACCCGAGGTGATGAAGCGCTTCACGCCCTCGATGTGCCAGCTGCCGTCCGCCTGCTCGACGGCCTTGGTGCGGCCGGCGCCGACGTCCGAACCGGCGTCCGGCTCGGTCAGGACCATCGTGGAGCCCCACTGGCGCTCGACGGCGATCTCGGCGGCCTTCTTCTGGACCTCGTTGCCCTCCTCGAAGAGGATGCCGGCGAAGGCCGGGCCGGAGGAGTACATCCAGATGGCGGGGTTGGCACCGAGGATCAGCTCGGCGTGGGCCCAGATGAGGGAGCGGGGCGCGGTGGTGCCGCCGATCTCCTCGGGCAGGCCCAGGCGCCAGTACTCGGACTCCATGAAGGCCTTGTAGGACTTCTTGAAGGACTCGGGCAGCGGCGCGGTGTTCGTCTCGGGGTCGAAGACCGGCGGGTTGCGGTCCGCGTCCGCGAAGGAGTCGGCCAGGTCGTTCTCCGCGAGGCGGGCGACCTCCTCCAGGATGCTCTTGGCGGTGTCGACGTCCATCTCCGCGAACGGGCCCGTGCCGTACTGCTTGTCGCGACCGAGCACCTCGAAGAGGTTGAACTCGATGTCGCGGAGGTTCGACTTGTAGTGGCCCATGGCGCAAGGCTCCGTCTGTCTCGGGAGGCAAGATCCTCGATGCAATACCGGGTGGTAACTACCGATGATGCTACCGGTCAGTAATAAGAAGCAACCCCTAACCGCCCATCTGTGACTCGATACTCGTTACCCTTCTGAACATGTACGGCTACGACCAGAACGCGGGCGCCCAGCAGCACTACGCTCCGCCCCAGGCGGGAGGCTACGGCGACCCGCAGCAGGCCGGCGGGATCGGCGGGTACGGCCAGCCGCAGCAGCCGGCCTACCCGGAGCCGTCGCCGCCCTCGCTGGCCGAGGCCGTGCGGGCCTTCACCACCGGGGCGATGGGGGGCGAGGACTTCCAGCAGGTCTTCGCCACGTCGAAGGTGTACTGCCCCCGGGGGGACAACCCGGGGTTCCTGGCGCTGCACAACACCCAGCAGCCGGTCATCCCCATGTTCACCTCCCTGAAGGAACTTCGCAGGTACGCGGGGAAGGACTCCAAGTACTTCGTGATCACCGGGGCCGAGGTGATCGATCTGCTGCCGACGGGGTACGGGTTCGTCCTCGACATGGAGGGGGAGCACCGCATGGTGTTCGACGCCAAGGCCGTCGAGGAGATGGTCGACTTCGCCATGCGGCGGATGTACGGGTAGCGCTGCGCGCTCGGGTCCGGGTCTGCTTCTGGCTTGCCCCTGGCGGGGCTGGGGCTAAACCCGGTTTCCCCGGTGTGGGGGATGTCTTGGCGGCGGTGTCGCCGGCCTCCGGCCGGGCTCGTCCTCAAGCGCCGGACGGGCTTGAGTGTCCTCAAGCGCCGGACGGGCTTAAGTGTCCTCAAGCGCCGGACGGGCTGAGTTCGGGCCCGGCACTGTTCACCAGTGCCGGGCCCGTTTCTCGTCACGAGCGCCCGGCCCGCCTCCCGTCGCCGGGAATGGTTTCGGGGTGGGTGGGGTTGTGGGTGGCAGGTAGTTCATTCTTCAACTACTCTGAGGTTGGCCTAGGAGGTCCGAGATGCCCGCAGTGACCGTTGAGAATCCGCTGACCCTGCCCCGAGTGGTCGCCGACGCCGATGCCGTGCAGCGGCCGGTGCTGGCGGTGACGACCGCGCCGAGCGGTTTCGAGGGGGAGGGGTTTCCGGTGCGCCGCGCGTTCGCCGGGATCAACTACCAGCACCTGGACCCGTTCATCATGATGGACCAGATGGGTGAGGTGGAGTACGCGGCAGGGGAGCCGAAGGGCACGCCGTGGCACCCGCACCGGGGCTTCGAGACGGTCACGTACATCATCGACGGGACCTTCATCCACCAGGACTCCAACGGTGGCGGCGGGACCATCACCAACGGCGACACCCAGTGGATGACCGCCGGGTCGGGGCTGCTGCACATCGAGACGCCGCCGGAGTCGCTGGTCATGTCGGGCGGGCTCTTCCACGGGCTCCAGCTCTGGGTCAACCTGCCCGCCAAGGACAAGATGAAGGACCCGCGCTACCAGGACATCCGCGGTGGCCAGGTCAAGCTGCTGACCACCGGGGACGGCGGGGCGCTGCTTCGGGTCATCGCGGGTGACTTCGACGGCCACGAGGGTCCGGGCATCACCCACACCCCGATCACCATGATCCACGCCTCCGTCCGCCCCGGCGCCGAGGTGACCCTGCCCTGGCGCGAGGAGTACAACGGCCTGGCGTACGTCCTCGCCGGGCGCGGCACCGTCGGCACCGACCGCCGGCCGGTCCGCACCGGCCAGACCGCGGTCTTCGGCGCCGGGTCGGCGCTGACCCTGCGGGCCGACGAGAGCCAGGACGAGCACACCCCCGACCTGGAGGTCGTCCTGCTCGGCGGCAAGCCGCTGCGCGAGCCGATGGCGCACTACGGCCCGTTCGTCATGAACACCCGCGCCGAACTCCAGCAGGCCTTCGAGGACTTCCAGGCCGGCCGCCTCGGTACCGTCCCCGCGGTCCACGGCATGTAGGACGGCGGACCCTGACGCCCCGTCACCCGAGCGGACACGCTCCGGGGGACGGGGCGTCCGTGCTGTGGTGGGGTCGGAGGATGAGTGAGCGCGGCGGAGGGCGGGGGGCGGGGGTGCTGCCCGAGGGGGCGGTGCGGCTGGCGGGGTGGTGCGCGGTGCTGCTGCTGGTGGCCGGGGTGGCGTGGGTGGCGGTGTGGCTGTGCGTGTTGTTCCGGGCGGCGGTCATCCCGGTGCTGCTGGCGCTGCTGGGGACCGCGCTGCTGACCCCCTTGCACCGGCGGCTGCTGGCGATGAAGGTGCAGCGGTCGCTGGCGGCGGGGCTGACCTGCGCGGCCGTGCTGGTGGTGGTCGGCGGGGCGACGTACATCGTGGTGGTGGCGCTGGTCGACTCGGGTGACCAGATCGTCGCCTCGGCGAAGCTGGCGGCGCAGGACGTCGCCCGGTTCCTGGGGGCCGGTGAGGCGTCGCTGGACGATCTGGCGTCGAACGCGCGGGACCTGTTCGACCGGTTCGGCGAGCCCGCGGCCTCGGGGGTGATCAGCGGGCTCGGCCTGGTGGCGCAGGCAGGGGCCATGGGGGTGCTGGCGGTGCTGCTCGTCTTCTTCTTCCTCCGGGACGGCGACCGGGTCGTGGGGTCGCTGCGCACGATGGCGCCCGGGCCGGTCGGCGAGATGACGGAGGCGATCGCGCGACGGGCCTACCGGGCCGTCGAGGGGTTCATGCGCGGGACGACCATGATCGCCCTGATCGACGGCGTCCTCACGACGATCGGCCTGCTCATCCTCGGTGTGCCGGGGGCGCCCGGGCTGGGGGCGCTGGTCTTCATCGGTGCGTACATCCCGTACCTGGGGGCGTTCGTCTCCGGGGTGCTGGCGGTGCTGGTGGCCCTCGCCGACGGGGGGTTCGCGATCGCGCTCTGGACGCTGCTGGTGATCTTCCTGGTGCAGATGCTGGAGGCCAACGTGCTCCAGCCGGTGATCCAGAGCCGCACCGTGCAGATGCACCCGGCGGTGGTGCTGGTGGCGATCACGGCGGGCGCGACGGTCGGCGGGGTCATCGGCGTGCTGCTCGCGGTGCCGGCCACCGCGGCCGCCTTCGGCATCGTCGCGGAGCTGCGCGAGCGGTACGGGGGCGGGAGCGGGGCCACGGCGGCGGGCGCGGGCCCGGTCGGCGGGGAGCCCGGCACCCCGTAGGCCGCCCGGCTCAGAGGTTCTCGGCGGCCTCCGCCAGCCGGTCTAGGGCGGCCTCGTCCAGCTCCGGGGCCGCGTCCTCGGCGGCCTCGGCGTCCTCGCCCTCCTTCCCGGCGCCGGGCTCGTGCTCGGCCATCTCGAACCAGATGCACTTGCCGGTGCCCTGCGGGTCGACGCCCCAGGCGTCGGCGAGCAGGTCGAGCAGGACCAGGCCGCGTCCCGAGGAGGCCAGCTCGCCGGGGGTCCGCTTGTGCGGGAGGTCGTCGCTGGGGTCGGAGACCTCGACGCGCAGGCGGCGTGAGCCGGGCGGGCCGAGGAGTTCGGCGGCGAGCAGCCCGTCGCCGTCGGTGTGCACGAGGACGTTGGTGAGCAGCTCGGAGAGGAGCAGCACGGCCGAGTCGACCTGCTCCTCGTCGGCCCAGTCGTGCATGACCGCGCGCAGCTGCTGGCGGGCCTCGGAGATCCGCTCGCCCTCGTCCTGCCGGATGGTGACGACGGTCCGCCGCCCGGCGGTGACGGGCCCGCCGGTGGCGTGCAGGTCGCGGTGCATGAGGAGCACCGCGATGTCGTCGTCGCGCCGGTCCACCAACGGGCCCGGCCGGTGGTACGAGGAGGGGCCGTGGACCGCCTGGACGAGCCGGTCGGCGAGGTCTTCGAGGCCGTCGCCGCTGAGCGGGTCGTGGAGCTGCCCGTCGGTGTCGTCGGGCGCCGGTGGCCCGGGGCTTTCCATGACCGCGCGGACCCGGTCGAAGCCGGTGGCGAAGTCGTGTCCGCCCGTCTCGATCATGCCGTCGGTGCACAGCATGATCGTTTCCCCCGGTTCGAGGACGATCCGGGTGATGGGGTAGTCGGCGTCCGGGTCGATCCCGAGCGGCAGCCCGCCCGTGGTGGGGCGGAGCAGGACGGTGCCGTCGGTCATCCGGATGACCGGGTCGGGATGGCCGGCGCGGGCCACCTCCAGGACGCCGGTCGACGGGTCGGCCTCGATGTACAGGCAGGTGGCGAAGCGCAGGTCGGCGTACTCGTCGACGGGCAGGGCGCCGTCCTCGCCCTTGTTGCTGCCGCCGGAGGAGCCGTAGATCCGGGAGGTCATGATGCCGGAGAGGAAGCGGGTGGCGCGGGCGAGGACGGCGTCGGGGCGGTGGCCCTCGGCGGCGTAGGCGCGCAGGGCGATGCGGAGCTGGCCCATCAGCCCGGCCGCGCGGACGTCGTGGCCCTGGACGTCGCCGATGACGAAGGCGTACCGCTGGGTGCCGCCGGTCTCCTCGCCGTGGGCGGCGCCGGGCAGCGGGATCATGTCGTACCAGTCGCCGCCGACCTGGAGGCCGCCGCCGGTCGGGACGTAGCGGGCGGCGACGCTCATGCCCGCGATGGAGGGGCCCAGCGTCGGCAGCATGGTGCGCTGGAGGCCGTCGGTCAGCTCGCGGGCCGATTCGGCGTCGCCCGCGCGGGAGAGGGCCTGGGCGAGCATGCGGGCGACGGTGGTGAGGACGGAGCGCTCGTCGGGGGTGAAGTAGACCCGGTACGTGAAGGCGGCCATCCACGCGCCGATGGTGCGGCCGCCCGCCACCAGCGGCAGGAACGCCCAGGACTGCCGGTCGAAGCGGCTGGCCAGGGGCCAGGTCAGCGGATAGCGCTCGCGGTACTCCTCCGGGGAGGAGAGGTAGACGGCGCGGCCGGTGCGGACCACGTCGGCGGCCGGGTAGGAGGTCTCCAGCGTCATGTCGAGGAAGGGCTCCTCGTCGCCGGTGTTCTGGCCGTGGTGGCCGACCACGGTGAGCTTGTTGCCCTCGACGCCGAAGACCGCGAGGCCGTCCGGGGAGAAGCCCGGCATGGACAGGCCCGCCGCCACCCGCAGCACCTCGTCCGTCGAGCGGGCCTCCGCCAGGGCCCGGCCCGCGTCCAGCAGGAACGCCTCGCGCGAGCGCCGCCAGTCCCCGGTGACCGCCGCCCGCGCGCCCGCCGGCGGCTCGCTGACCTCCTGAAGGGTGCCGGTGAGCAGCACGTCCCTGCGCCCGGGCCCGATCCGCTCCGGCTTGGACCGGCTGCGTACGGTCCGCAGGACGCGGCCGTCGGCGTCCATGACGCGCAGCCGCACCTCGGCGAGGGTGGATTCGGTCAGGGCGAGGGAGACGACGCCGTTGATCTCGTTCCAGTCGACCGGGTGGAAGCGGGCGCGGACGACCGTCTCGGGGAGGACCGCCGCCTCCTCGGGCAGCCCCAGGAGCCGGGCGGCCTCCGCGTCGATGGTGACGACGCCTCTCGCGTTGTCCCAGCGCCACAGGCCCGTGGCCACAGCGGCCAGGACGTCCCTCACGTCCGGGAGGGAATCCTCGGTGCGCATTGCCCTACTTTATTCCGCCCACCCGCACCCGCGACTCGACCCCTGCTCCGAGCGGGTCCAGGGCGTCCCTCAGCTGGGGGAACAGATGTCCAGCCCGGCCGGCGCTTGAGGCCGATCCGTGACCCCAGGGGGCACCCACCCGCCGCCCGGCATCGAGCGCACCCCCACCCCAAGGGCCCCCAGGGATATCCCGACGAAGGGCCCAGCCCTGAGCGGTAACCTGGGACCGGGCTGAGTCACCCCGAACCCCACCTCCGAAGACTGGATGAACGACGATGCACCGGTACAGGTCCCACACCTGCGGCGAGCTCCGCGCCTCTGACGTCGGCTCCGACGTCCGGCTGAGCGGCTGGCTGCACAATCGCCGAGACCTGGGCGGCATCCTCTTCATCGATCTGCGCGACCACTACGGCATCACGCAGCTCGTCGCCCGCCCGGGCACGCCCGCCGCCGAGCTCCTGGACAAGCTGTCCAAGGAGACGGTGGTCCGCGTCGACGGCCAGGTCGTCTCGCGCGGCACCGAGAACGTCAACCCGGAGCTGCCCACCGGCGAGATCGAGATCGAGGTCTCCGAGGTCGAGGTGCTCGGTGAGGCCGCCCCGCTCCCCTTCACCATCAACGCCGAGGACGGCGTGAACGAGGAGCGCCGCCTGGAGTACCGCTTCCTCGACCTGCGCCGCGAGCGCATGCACCGCAACATCATGCTGCGCACCGCCGTGATCTCGGCGATCCGCCACAAGATGACGGCGCTGGGCTTCAACGAGATGGCGACCCCGATCCTCGCCGCGACCTCCCCCGAGGGCGCCCGCGACTTCGTCGTCCCCTCCCGCCTGAACCCGGGCAAGTTCTACGCGCTGCCGCAGGCCCCGCAGCAGTTCAAGCAGCTGCTGATGATCTCGGGCTTCGACCGGTACTTCCAGATCGCCCCCTGCTTCCGCGACGAGGACGCCCGCGCCGACCGTTCGCCGGGCGAGTTCTACCAGCTCGACGTCGAGATGAGCTTCGTCGAGCAGGAGGACGTCTTCCGTCCCATCGAGAAGCTGATGACGGAGCTGTTCACGGAGTTCGGCGGCGGCCGCGAGGTCACCTCCCCGTTCCCGCGCATCCCGTTCCGCGAGTCGATGCTGAAGTACGGCAACGACAAGCCCGACCTGCGCGCCCAGCTCGAACTGGTCGACATCACCGACGTCTTCGCCGACTCCGGTTTCAAGGCGTTCGCCGGCAAGCACGTCCGCGCGCTGCCGGTGCCGGACACCGCCGGGCAGTCCCGCAAGTTCTTCGACGGCCTCGGTGACTACGCCGTCGAGCAGGGCGCCAAGGGCCTCGCCTGGGTCCGCGTCGGCGACGACGGCGCCCTGTCCGGCCCGATCGCCAAGTTCCTCACCGAGGACGACGTCGCGGTCCTCACCGAGCGCCTCGGCCTCAAGCCGGGCCACGCGGTCTTCTTCGGCGCCGGCGAGTTCGACGAGGTCTCCAGGATCATGTCGGCCGTCCGCGTCGAGGCCGCCAAGCGCTCCGGCCACTTCGAGGAGAACGTCTTCCGCTTCTGCTGGATCGTCGACTTCCCGATGTACGAGAAGGACGAGGAGACCGGCAAGATCGAGTTCTCCCACAACCCCTTCTCGATGCCCCAGGGCGGCATGAAGGACCTGGAGGAGAAGGACCCGCTCGACATCCTCGCGTGGCAGTACGACATCGTCTGCAACGGCATCGAGCTCTCCTCCGGCGCCATCCGGAACCACGAGCCCGAGGTCATGCTCAAGGCCTTCGAGATCGCCGGTTACGAGCGCGAGACCGTCGAGCGCGAGTTCGCGGGCATGCTCCGCGCCTTCCGCCTCGGCGCCCCGCCGCACGGCGGCATCGCCCCCGGCGTCGACCGCATCGTGATGCTCCTCGCCGACGAGCCCAACATCCGCGAGACCATCGCCTTCCCGCTCAACGGCAACGCCCAGGACCTGATGATGGGCGCCCCGACCGAGCTGGAGGAGTCCCGCCTGCGCGAGCTGAACATCCAGCTCCGCAAGCCGGTCGCGGACAAGGCCAAGGACAAGTAGTCCCCCCCGCCCGCACGCTGACAGGGCCCGGCCCTCCCCTCGGGGAGACCGGGCCCTGTCGCGTAGGTACGGAGCCGGAGCCGGGGGACCGGAGCCGGGACCGGGGTCAGGCCGCCGGGGCCGGGCCGGAGCCCCGGGTGATCTGGTGGCAGCTGCGGCACTCCAGGCTGCCGTTGAGGGCGTCGTCGGTGGTGAGCACCCGGGTCCGCTTCGAACCGCAGTGCACGCACTGGCCGGGTGTGCCACGGGCGACCCGGCGGGCGGTGAGCCAGGCCGGACCCCTGCTGTCGAGGCGGGCCAGAAGGACGACCGCGCCGACGACGAGGACGAGGAGCACGGCGACGGTGAGGACGGTGACCAAGGGGACCTCGCGGTGGGCGGAAGCCGGTGACGGAGCGGCCCCGGGGCCGCAGGCCGCATCCTGTCAGCCCGCGAACTCCCTGGCCAGCATGGCGTACACGTACTCGCTGCCCCAGGTGCCGGTGGCCGGGTTGACGTCGCTGTCGACCAGGTACGCCTCGCGGCGCATGCCGAGCCGTTCGCAGACGCGCCAGGAGGGCTTGTTGTCGGCGTCGAGCCGTGCGTAGACCCGGTGCACCTTGAGCGGGCCGAAGGCGGCCGCCAGGACGGCCCGGGCCGCCTCGGTGGCGTAGCCGTGACCGGCGTACTCCGGCGCGAAGACCCAGCCGATCTCCGCCTGCGCGGCGAGCGCGGAGCGGAGCCGGAGCCCCGTCTCGCCGATCACCTGCCCGCGCAGGCAGACCGCGAGCCCCAGGTCGGCCCCGGTGGTGCCCCACTCCGGGGACTCGACGCTGCGCGCGATGAGCTTCGCGCACCCCTCCCGGTCCAGCGGCGGCCGGTACAGGTACCGCGCCACGTCCTCCCGCCGGTGATAGGCGTGCAACGCGTCGGCGTCCTCCGCCCGCAACGGCCGCAGCACCAGCCGCTCGGTCCGTATCGGCATCTCCACCCGCACGCCACCCTCCCCAGCTCGTCCGGAACGGGCAGCTTAGGCGGGGGCGGGCGCTTCACACCACCGGCGGCCGCCCCAGTCGCGTCATCCGCCACACCGTGCGCCACGCCACCGGGCCGCGGGGGCCGCAGGGGGTGCGCAGGCCCTCGAAGAAGCCGCCCCACCAGGCTCTCAGGGCGGAGGGGGAGCGGAGGCGGGCCGTCATGAGGAGGCCGTCGTCGTCCAGTTCCACGGCTACGTCGACGGCGTCGGAGTCGCGGAGCAGGGCGAGGCCGGCGTTGCGGCCGCCGGGGCAGCCGAGGTTCTCGGTGAGCGGGAGCTTGGTGAGCGGCAGGCCCCAAGCGTCGTCGGGGAGGTCGGTGAGCGGGGTGGCGTTGCCGACCAGGACCACGCGTGTGGCCGGGACGTCCTGCCGGGCCACCGAGGCGAGGAGCGCCGCCAGTTCGCGTGGGCGGGTGCCCATGGTGACGATGACGACTCCGACGCGCGGCGGCGGCATGGCGGTGACTCCCGTGGTCGGCCGGTCCCCTGGGAGCAGGGGGCGCCGATGCTCACGCCGTGCGCCGCCCGGCCGTCACGCGCGCACGGAAACGGGGCCGCCTACTCCGGCCACGCGGACTCCTCGATGGTGGTGACGAAGTCGCCCGGGGTGAAACCGGGGACGAAGTGGGCGAGGACGTCGGCCTTGACGTTGCCGAAGGTGGTCTCCGGCTTGGGGGCGATGCCCTCGGTGAAGGCGGCGAGGATGCGGCGCTTGAAGTCGGGGCGCGGGTGACGGGCGACGATCGCGGTGCGGTCGGCCTCGTCGAGGCTGTCGTAGCCGAGGCCGAGCACGTCGTACTCGACGCCCGCCGTCACCAGGGCCACCTCCGGCTCCATGAACTCCGGGATGCCCGGGGTGGTGTGCAGGGCGATGGCGGTCCAGACACGCCGGATGCTGTCCTCGGGGACGGCGCGGGCGGCGAGGAAGCGGCGGGCCTCGTCGGCGCTGTCGACCTCGAAGCGGCGGCCGCTGTTCCGGTACTCCTCGCCGAGGCCGAGGTCGTGGAACATGGCGCCGAGGTAGAGGAGTTCCGGGTCGTAGCTCAGGCCGCGTCGCTTGCCGCGCAGGGCGCCGAAGTAGTAGACGCGGCGCGAGTGGTGGTAGATCAGCTCCGGCGCCGTCTCGCGGACCAGTTCGGTCGCCTCGGCGGCGAGCCGGGTGTCGGGCACCCGCACCCCCGCCACCTCAGGTTCGGCGCTCGCGTACCCGGCCATGGCTCACCGCTCCCTTGCTGACGTACGGCCCCCGTCGCGCGTCCAGTGTGGGCGGCGCGGGGGACCGGCGCCAAGGGGGAGCGCCGCCCGGGTGGCGGGCCGGCCCGGGTCAGGCCGCCGGGCGGGTCAGCCTGGCCAGGACACGGGAGCGCAGCAGCTCGTACTCCTCGCGCAGGCGGGTGAAGTGGGGCGGGCGGGGGACGACCTCGCCGTCCGAGACGATCTCCTCGGGGGCGAACTGCTCGCGGGTGAGGTCGATCTCGATCCCCTCGCCGAGCCGGTTCCACCAGTGGAAGTCGGTCTGTACGCCGTCGACGCGGACCACGCCGCGGATCAGCTCGCCGCCGAGCAGGTCGTTGAGGACCATCGCGGTCACTCCGCACTGGTCGCGGGCCGGGTTGTCCGGGCTCCAGTGCGGTCGGTGGGCCGGGGTGGTGGTGTCCGCGCCCCAGCTCGCGCGGACGGCGGCCTCGATGTCGGTGAGGAGGAAGGGGCGCGGGCCGGGGGCCGGGGCGTCGGGTCCGGGAGTGGTGGCGGGGAGGGCGGTCGTCATGAGGCGGAGTGTGACAGGGGCCACTGACAGCCGACGGCCCGCGAGGGCGCCACGAGGGCGGCAGCGGTGGCGGAGGCGCGGATTCCGGTGGCGGGGGCTCGGAGCATCGTCCAATGGGGGTCGTGTTTGCGTCTACAATCCCCGCTTCTGCCTTGCAGGTGAGAGGCGCAGCGCCTTACCGTGCCGCACATGCAGTCCTACACCATCGGCCAGGCGGCCCAGCTCCTAGGCGTCAGCCCCGACACGGCGCGCCGCTGGGCCGACGCCGGGCGGGTCGCCACCCACCGCGACGACAACGGCCGGCGGCTCATCGAGGGGCAGGCGCTCGCCGCCCTCGCGGTGGAGGTCGGCCAGCAGGGCGCGGACGACGAGGAAGCCTCGTACACCACCGCCCGGAACGCCTTTCCCGGCATCGTCACCGGGGTGAAGCTCGGCGACGTCGCGGCGCAGGTCGAGATCCAGGCCGGGCCGCACCGGCTGGTCTCCCTGCTGACCAGGGAGGCGGTCGAGGAGCTCGGACTGGAGGTCGGGATGCGGGCCACCGCCCGGGTCAAGTCGACCAACGTGCACATCGACCGGACCTGACGACCGGGCCTGAGGGGCGCGAGCCCCGGCACCGGCACCCCCCGCCCCGCCCCACGGCCTGATCGGCACCGTCAGCGCGACCCATCCGGAACCCGGACCGAGGAGCCCATCCCCATGGCCAGTTCACCCCTCTCCCGCCCGCCCCGCGGCCGCGCCCTGCCGGCGGTCGTCACCGCCGCCGTGCTGATACCGCTCGCCGCCTGCGGAGGAGGGGACAAGGACAAGGGCGGGGACGGCTCCGCCCCGGCCGGGTCGGAGAAGAAGAACACGCAGCTCACCGTGGTCGCCGCCGCCTCGCTCACCGACGTGTTCGAGCAGGCCGGGAAGGCGTACGAGAAGGAGCACCCGGGCGTCAGGATCGGCTTCTCCTTCGCCGGATCGCAGGAGCTGGCCGCGCAGGTCAAGCAGGGGGCGCCCGCCGACGCCCTGGTCACCGCCGACACCAAGACCATGGACGGCCTCGCCGCCGAGACCGGCGAGCCCACCGTCATCGCCAAGAACCGCCTGGTCATCGCGGTGGAGGAGGGCAACCCGAAGAAGGTCGGCTCGCTGAAGGACCTCACCGACGAGCAGCTCAAGGTGGTGCTCGCCGCCGAGGAGGTCCCCGTCGGGCGGTACGGCCAGCAGATCCTGGACGCCCAGCAGCTGCGGGTGAAGCCGGTCTCGCAGGAGGTCAGCGTCCGCGCCGTGCTGAGCAAGGTCGAGCTGGGCGAGGCGGACGCGGGCCTCGTCTACAAGACCGACGCCGAGACCGTCCCGGACAAGGTCGACGCGGTCGACATCCCGGACGCGCAGAACGTCGTCGCCTCCTACCCGGCGGCCACCCTCAAGGGCTCCGAGCACGCGAAGGAGGCCGACGCCTTCGTGCGGTGGCTCTCCTCCGACGAGGCGCAGGAGCTGCTGCGGAAGGCCGGGTTCCAGCAGCCCTGAGCCCGGGCGGCGGGGGCGCGCGGGGCGCACTTCAGCGCTCGTGACGGTCGGGGCGCTCGCTCACGTGTTCGTGTGCGCCGCGCGCACCCGTTGCTCCGGCGGCTCCGTGTGGCGCGCCGACGGACGGGGGAGGCCGAAAAAGAGCGCGGCGCGTGAGGTGTGCGGGGCGTCGTGGACGGAGGAGCGCGGGTGCGAGGCGGGAGCGGGGTGGGGCAGGCGTGAAGCGGGGAGTCGTGGGCGGGCCGGTGCGGTCCGGGAGGCCCGGCGCCGGTGCGGGCGGCGCGGTGCGCCGGGGTGTCCCGGCGGGGCTGCTGGTCCCGGCGCTGGTCGGCGTCGCCTTCCTGCTGCTCCCGCTGGTCGGCGTATTGGCCAGGACGGACTGGCCCTCCCTGCTCCATCACCTGACGACGCCGCAGGTGACACAGGCGCTCCGGCTGTCGCTGGTCGTCTCCGGCTGGGCGCTGCTCCTCTCGCTGCTGATGGGGGTGCCGTTGGCCTGGCTGCTGGCCCGCGTGCCGTTCCCCGGCAAGGCGCTGGTCCGCTCGCTGGTGCTGCTGCCGATGGTGCTGCCGCCGACCGTCGGCGGTGTCGCCCTGCTGCTGGCCTTCGGGCGGCGCGGGGTGCTCGGGCCGTGGCTGGAGTCCACCTTCGGGCTGACCCTGCCGTTCCACACGGCGGGCGCGGTGGTCGCCGCCGCCTTCGTGGCGATGCCGTTCCTGGTGATCAGCCTGGAAGGGGCCCTCGCCGGGCTGCGTCCCTCGCTGGAGGAGACGGCCGCCTCGCTCGGCGCGGGCCCGCTGCGGGTCTTCGCCACGGTGACGCTCCCGCTGCTCGCCCCGGCGCTGGCCGCCGGAGCCGCGCTGACCTGGGCGCGGGCACTCGGCGAGTTCGGCGCGACCATCACCTTCGCGGGGAACCTGCCGGGCGCCACCCAGACCCTGCCGCTCCAGGTGTACCTCCTCCTCCAGGACTCCCCCGAGGCCGCCACCTCCGTCTCGCTGCTGCTGCTGGTGATCGCCATGGCGGTCCTGGTGGCCCTGCGCGGCCGCTGGACGGGCGGGGCTGTACGCGAGGCCCGCGCCACCCCGCTGGAAGGCGCGGCGGCCCCCGACGACCCGGCCGGTTTCGCGGACCCGGGCGCCCCCGAGGAGGGCGTCACCCTGGAGAAGCCCCCGATACGCCCCGGGGCCGACGCCGACGCCGGCCCCGGCGCCACGGCGGCCCCCGCCCCGGCTGCCGGTGAGTCCGACCTGCGCGCCGAACTCACCGGCTACACGCACTTCCCGCTCACCGCGCCCGCCGGCACCACCATCGCCGTCGTCGGGCCGAACGGCGCGGGCAAGACGACCCTGCTCCGCGCCCTGCTGGGCCTGACCCCGCGCGCTCACGCCGAGGTCCTGTTCGGCGGCCGCGACGTGACCCGCCTGCCCACCCACCGGCGCGAGGTGGCCTGGGTGCCGCAGGACGGGGCGCTCTTCCCGCACCTGTCGGCGCTGGCCAACACGGCGTACGGGCTCCGGGCGCGCGGCGTCCCCCGGGCCGAGGCGCGGCGGCAGGCGCGGGAGTGGCTGGTGCGGCTCGGCGTGGGCGAGCTGGCCGGCCGGCGCCCCGCGCAGCTCTCCGGCGGCCAGGCCCAGCGGGTGGCGCTGGCCCGGGCGCTGGCGGCCCGCCCCCGCCTCCTGCTGCTCGACGAGCCGCTGGCGGCGCTGGACCAGACGACAAGAGCGCGGGTCCGGCACACCCTGCGGCGCCATCTCGCCGGGTTCGGCGGGGTCTGCCTGATCGTCACGCACGATCCGGTGGAGGCGGTGTCGCTGGCCGACCGGGTCCTGGTGCTGGAGGGCGGTGCGGCGGTGCAGGACGCGCCGCCCGCCGAGGTCACCCGGCACCCGCGTTCCCCGTGGGTGGCGAGGATGCTCGGCGGCAACGCCTGGGAGGGCACGGCCGGTCCGGGCGGCACGGTCGAGCTGGCGGGCGGCGGCCTGCTGACGACGGCACCGGGCGAGGGGACTTTGCCCGGGCCGGGCGCCCCGGTCCTCGCCGTGATCGCTCCGGAGGCGGTCTCGCTCCACCTGGCCCGCCCGGAGGGCAGTCCGCGGAACGTCTGGTCCGGGACGGTGCGGGAGCTGACAGCGGTCGGCAGCCGGCTCCGGGTCCTCGTCACCTCGCCGGAGGTGCCGGCCCTGGTCGCCGAGATCACCCCGGCGGCCGCGGCCGACCTCGGGCTCGCCGACGGGAGGCGGGTCTGGACGGCGGTCAAGGCCACGGAGGTGACGGTGGTGGGGCTCTGATTGCGGAGCACGGGCCGCCGTTTCCTGGGGAGTTGGCCGCAGACCGGCGTGTTCCGGCCGGGTCGCGGTGGAGCGGGCCCGGGACCGTGGAGCGGATGCGGAGATCTGCATAAAGTCTTTACATGCACAGCTACGGAACCGGTGAAGCCCCGGCCCGCATCCCGTCCGCCGCTCCCGACCTCGCCCCCGAAACCGCCGCCGGGGAACAGGCGTTGCTCGACGGCGGCCCGGCCCACGGCACGCGCCTGCGGGTCCTCGACCGCCCGGCGGTGGTGCAGGTGACGTATCCGTGCCGGACCGAGGACGGCCCGACGCCGTTCCGCGTCGACGCGCTCTACGTGTACCGGCGCGACCCCCGCGTCCACCACGAGCCGCTCCGCTACGGCTACGACCACGCGAGTCCCTGACGCCCCCACCGGCGTACGCGGGCACCCGGCCGAGAACCCCCGGCGCTCCCCGTCGTTCACCCGGGCGGGGAGTCCCATCAGGCGTGGCCGGGCCGCGACAACTCGGGCCTGACCGGCGGGAACCCGGGAAGGATTCCCCGTGCCCGACTTGAGTGGCTACATTGCGCAAGGTCGTACAGATGCGGCGAGGGGATCTGAAGGGGGAGTGACCGGATGACCGGCAGCCGGCGGCGCGTGCCCGTGGGCGGGGGTGCGGAGCGTGACGGGGGCGGGCGGGAGCGGGATTCCGCGACGGCGCACGAGGGCGGGCGCAAGGCGCGGCCCGTCCTGCTGCTGGGCCTCTCCCTGGTGCTGCTGGCGACGGCGGGCGGCGGCTGGCTCTACCTCAAACTCGGCGGCAACCTCGGCACGTTCGGCCAGGAGGGCGTCTCCGACAACCGGCCCCCGGACACCTCGGCGGGCCAGAACATCCTGCTCCTCGGCTCCGACAGCCGCACCGGGGGCAATGCCGAACTCGGCGGCGGCGACAAGGACGACATCGGCCGCTCCGACACCGCGCTGCTGCTGCACGTCTACGCCGACGCCCAGCACGCCGTCGCCGTCTCCATCCCGCGCGACACCCTGGTCCCGATCCCGAGTTGCCGCCTGCCGGACGGCTCGTGGACCGAGCCGAAACAGCGCGCCATGTTCAACACCGCCTACACCGTGGGCGAGACGCCTGAGGGCAACCCCGCCTGCACGCAGAACACGGTGGAGCAGCTGACCGGGCTGCGCGTCGACCACACCCTCGTCATCGACTTCAAGGGCTTCTCCGACCTCACCGAGGTGGTCGGCGGCGTCCGCGTCTGCGTCCCGCAGGACATATACGAGCGCGACCTCAACCCGAAGCGCGCCACCCGCGGCGACCGCGTCTTCGCCCGCGGCGAGCAGGACGTCTCCGGGCAGCGGGCACTGGACTACGTCCGCATCCGGCACGGCATCGGCGACGGCTCCGACCTCGGCCGCATCAAACGCCAGCAGGCGTTCGTGGGCAGCCTGATGAAGAAGATCAAGGAGGACGGGCTCACCCCCGGCAAGCTCCTGCCGCTCGCGGACGCCGCCACCAAGTCGATGACGGTCGACCAGGGCCTCGGCTCCGCCGACAAGCTCCTGGACTTCGCCATGGGGCTCAGGAACATCGACCTCGACAACACCAAGTTCCTCACCATCCCCTGGCGTTACGAGGGCAACCGGGTGGCCGTCGTCGAACCGGACGCGGCCGCGCTGTGGCAGGCGCTCCGCAACGACCGCACCCTCGACGGCAAGAACGCCGGCGGCCGCCGCGAGGCCCGCCCCGCCGCCGACACCTCACCGGCCCCGGTCGGGCCGGTCGACGGCACCGGCACCACCGTCACCGTCCACAACGGCACCACCACCAGCGGTCTCGCCGCCCGCGCCGCCGAGCGCCTCGCCGCACACGGCTTCACCGTCGGCGCCCTGGGCAACGCGCCCCGGCAGGACGTGGCGGGCACCGTCGTCACCCACGGCCCCGGCGAGGCGGACCGCGCCCGCACGGCCGCCCGCCTCTTCCCGGGCGCCCGGCTCGTCGAGGCGGCGGCGCCCGGCATCGACATCACCGTCGGCAGCGCCTACGCCGCCGACCCCGACGCCGGGCCGGATTCCTCCCCCTCGCCGCAGTCGACCGGCGTCCCGGCCGAGGTGGCCGACGGCGCCCGCTCGGCCGACGACGACCTCTGCGACGACCTGTCGTACGGCTGAGCCCCCGCTACGGGCGGGCGCCGGTGATCCGGTCCAGGTCGAGATTGCCCTCCGGCCCCGTGGTGCCCGGCGGAAGGGCCAGCGCGGTGCCGACGGCCGGCGGGAGCGGCCCGTGGCCGAGCAGCCCGGTGACCAGTTCGGCGGTGAGCCGGTGCCACTCCGGGGCGCGGCGCAGCATCGCGTGGTCGCTGCCCCGGATCGTCACCGAGCAGGTCCGGGCACCCGCGCGCCGGGCCCGGGTCGCCGTGGTCTGCGAGGCGAGCGGGCTGGTGGTGTGGTCGCGGTCGCTGTGCAGCAGGACCACCGAGCGGCCGGAGAGCTGGGTCACCGGGTCGCCGGGCGGGCACCAGGGGGCCAGGCCGACGACGCCGCGTACCAGCGGGTGTCCGGCGGAGCGCAGGGCGGCCCGGCCGCCCATGGAGTGGCCGACGAGGATCACCGGGACCTCGCCGTACTCCTCGGCCACCGCGTCCAGGGCGCGGGAGGTGTCCCGCAGCGGGTCCTCGCGGGCGCCGTTCCAGCCCCGGTGGGTGTAGCGCACCGCGGTCAACCGCACGTCGCGGCCCCTGGTGGCGCGGGCGATGGACCGGCCGAAGGGGCGCATCCGCAGACCGGGCAGGTTCCACGGCGGCGGCGCCTCCAGGCCCGCTTCCCGGCCGCCGTGCAGCAGCATCACCACGGCCCGGGGCGTCTTCCCCGCACCCTTGCCGCGTCCGCCCTGGCGCGGCAGCCCGTCGAGCCCCCCCCGCGCCACCGCGTCCTCGTGGCGCCCCGGGGACTCCGCCCCAGAGGTGGCGTCGGTGCCGGGCGGCGGTTCGGCGTCCTGGGCCCGCTCTGTCCTCATGTCGGTCTCTCCCCCATGTGCCGCGACCGGGCCCGGTGTCCGGGGCGGGGCTGCGGCGGTGATCGTGACGGTGGGCGTGGTCGGATGGCGGTGTCCGGGGCTACGTCCCGGCCACCTGGGCGTCAGCGGATTCCGCCGGTGCGGGGCCGGTTCCGGTGAGGCGGGCCCGTGGAGCCGGCCTGGCCGGAGGCGCGCGGACCCGGTCGTGGGCGTCGTCGCGGGCGGCGGCCGGCGCCCCGGCCGCGCGAGCCGAGGGGACATCAGAGCACGCTCTCCCGCCCCGTTTCCACCCATGGCCTCAGCTTGCCCGTACGCGGGAAGGCCAGGCTCGCGCAGGCGTACGGGAAGCCGGAGGCCCGGTGACGGCGGCAGGGACACGGCATTAAGAACGCGTCAAGATTGCCGGTGATCGGCAATGTCTTTTCGGCCTGGCCTATGGGAGCATTCAGGAGAGTCACGGCACCGGCTTCTCACTCTGCCCCGCGCACCGGAAATGCGGAGCGGGCCCGGAACGGCACGGCGGAAATCAGGACCGCCGGTTCCGGAATCGACTGACCCCCCGTAGGCGGGGCGCGGTGGTGTGGGAGGGAAACGGCGACACGGGGAGGGGTAAATCGTGACCCTGTTTCTTGGTCTGGGAATCGCGGGAATCGTCCTGCTGGTTCTCTCCCTGATCTTCGACGGCGTCCTGGAGGGATTCTTCGGGGACTTCCTCGACGGTCTGCTCTCCCTGCCCGCCATTGCCGGGTTCGTGTCGATGCTCGGATTCGGCGGCGCGATCGTGCTGGGGACCACCGGGCTCGGCGTGGCCGGCGCGACGGTCGTCGGTGTCCTCGCCGGGATGGTGACGGGCTGGGTGGTGCTCAAGCTGAGCAGGGCCCTGATGCGCGACCAGACCGATGCGACGCCCCGCTCGGCCGACCTGTTGGGTACGGCCGGCTCCGTGGTCACCGCGATCCCGGCGAGTGGATACGGCGAGGTGCTGGTGTACCTCGGCGGCCAGCCGCTGAAACTGTCCGCCAAATCCACCGCTCCCCTCCCCAGGGGAACCGAGATCTGGGTCGAGGCATCTCTCTCCTCGACCTCGGTCTCCGTCCGCCCCGTCGAACGCTGACGGCGGCGGTACCGGGCCGGGGAGTTCCGGCAGCCGACCGCCCTTCCGGCCGGCCGATGTCTCCCGTGAAACATCCGGACGTTTCACGTGAAACACCGTCATGGGGCCGCCCGGTGTTTCACGGGAAACATCGGCCCGCGCCGGAAGGCGGCAGCGCCGCCGGAGCTCCGACCGACCGCACTGTCCGCACTATCCGCCGTCCCCCGGACGGCTTGGGGGAAGCCCAATGAGTCCAGTTGTCTCCGCAGTCGTAGGAGCCGTGGTGCTCCTCGTCCTGCTCGCCCTGGTGGTGATCACCCGGTACAAGGTCGCCGGGCCCAGCGAGGCGTTCATCATCACCGGCCGTCGGGGCAAGAAGTCCACCGACCCGGAAACCGGCCGCACCGTCACCGACAACAGCGGGCAGAAGGTCGTGGTCGGCGGCGGTGTCTTCGTCGTCCCGTTCGTGCAGCAGCGCTTCACGCTCGACCTCTCCAGCCGCCACATCCCCGTCTCCGTCCGGGGCGCGGTCACGCTGCGCGGCGTCAAGGCCAACCTCGAAGGCGTCGCCATCGTCAAGGTCGGCGGCAACGAGGACGCCATCCGCGCCGCCGCCCAGCGCTTCCTCCAGCAGCAGGGCGGCATCGTCGGCTTCACGCAGGAAGTGCTCTCCGGCGCCCTGCGCGCCATCGTCGGCCGCATGTCCGTCGAGGACATCATCCGCGACCGCGCCACCTTCGCCGGGCAGGTCGCCGAGGAGGCCGAGACCAGCCTCTCCGGCCAGGGTCTGATCCTGGACGCCTTCCAGATCCAGGACATCACCACCGAGGGCTCCTACCTGGAGGACCTCGGCCGACCCGAGGCCGCCCGCGCCAAGCAGGAGGCCGACATCGCCGAGGCGATCGCCAAGCGCGCCTCGGAGCAGGCCCGCCTGAAGGCCGCCGAGGAAATCGCCATCGCCGAGCGGACCTTCTACCTCAAGCAGGCCGAGATCAAGGTCGAGACGGAGGCGGCCGGCGCCAAGGCCAACGCCGCCGGTCCGCTCGCCGAGGCCGCCCGTCAGCAGGAAGTGCTGATGGAGCAGGAGAAGGTGGCCGAGCGCCAGGCCGCGCTGACCGACCGCGAGCTCGACACCAAGGTGCGTAAGCCCGCCGACGCCGCGCGGTACCAGGCCGAGCAGGAGGCGGAGGCCCGCCGGATCGCCCAGGTCAAGGAGGCCGAGGCCGACGCGCAGCGGGCCCGCCTGACCGGTGAGGGCGAGAAGGCGCACCGCGCCGCGCTGGCCGACGCCGTCCGTATCGAGGGTGAGGCCGAGGCGGCCGCCATCGCCGCGAAGGGTTCCGCCGAGGCGGAGGCCATGCGGAAGAAGGCCGACGCCTTCGCCCAGTACGGCGACGCGGCCGTCCTGCAGATGCTGGTCGAGGTGCTGCCGCAGGTCGTCGCCAAGGCCTCCGAGCCGCTCAGCGCCATCGACAAGATGACGGTGATCTCCACCGACGGTGCCTCCAAGCTCTCCCGCACCGTGGTGGACAACGTCACCCAGGGCATGGAGCTGCTCCAGTCCACCACCGGGATGGACCTGACCAGCGTCCTCAAGGGCATCACCGCCAAGGAGGGCGCCACCGTGCCCGCCCAGGCGCCCAACGAGGCCCCGGCCACCAAGGACGCGTCCGGGGGCGAGCAGAAGATCGACATCCGCGACTGACGCGGGGTCCCGCACACGGAAAGGCTCCGGCCGCCTTCGGGCGCCGGGGCCTTTTTCCCTGTCTGTCTGCTCTCGGTGTCATCCTGGGAGGGAACACCTACGAAGGAGCCCCCCGTGCAGCTGGAACTCGCCGAGTCGGATCTCAAGTCCGTGCTGAACCGTCTCAAGCGGGCCCAGGGCCAGATCGCGGGTGTCGCCCGCATGATCGAGGAGGGGCGGGACTGCGAGGACGTCGTGACGCAGCTGGCCGCGGCCTCCCGCGCGCTGGACCGGGCCGGTTTCGCCATCATCGCCACCGGGCTCCAGCAGTGTCTGACCGACGACCCGCAGGACGGGGAGAACCCCACCACCCCGGAGTCCCGCGAGGAGATGCGGGCCCGCCTGGAGAAGCTTTTCCTCTCCCTGGCCTGACGGCGGGCCCGGTCCGGCCGGCCGGCCCCGCGCCCTCAACTGCCGGGCACGATCACGGCACGGCCGCGCACCTGGTTGGCGTGCAGCCGCTCGTACGCCTTCGGCGCCTCGTCCAGGCTGTACGTCTCGACGTGCACGGTGACATCGCCGTCCCGCGCCAGGTCGTAGACCTCGATGAGTTCGCTGCGGCTGCCCCAGTACGGGGCGGTGACCACCGTCTCGTACGCCGTGGTGCCGAAGCCGACCTCGACCGAACCGCCGCCGATGCCGACGATCGTCACGTCGCTCTCGACCCCGGCGCACTGCTGGGCGATGGCGGTGGTCGGCGGGACTCCGGCGAAGTCGAAGACGGCGTCCGCGCCCCGCCCGCCGGTCAGCTCGCGGATGCGCTCGACCGCCTTGTCGTCGGAGACCAGCGTCTCGTGCGCGCCGACCTCGCGGGCCAGGGCCAGCTTCTCCTCGGAGACGTCGAGCGCGATCACCCGGGCCCCGGTCATGGCCCGCAGCAGCTGGATGCCGACATGGCCGAGGCCGCCGGCGCCGATGACCACGGCCGTCGAACCGGGCACCAGCTTCGGCAGCGACCGCTTGATCGCGTGGTACGGGGTGAGCCCCGCGTCGGTCAGCGGCACGTTCCGCACCGGGTCGAGGTCGCCGAGCGGGATCAGGTGCCGGGGGTCGTCGACGATCATGTACTCGGCCATGGCGCCGGGCGCGCCCAGCCCGGGCGGACGGATGTTCAGCTCTTCGGCGCGCAGGCAGTAGTTCTCCCTGCCCTGCGCGCACTTCACGCAGGCGCCGCAGCCCCAGGGCCCGTAGACGACGACGGCGTCGCCCAGCCGCACCGTGTCGACCCCCTCGCCCACCGCGACGACCACGCCCGCGCCCTCGTGGCCCAGGGTCAGCGGCAGCGGGAAGGGGACCTGCTCCGCGGGCCAGCTCATCACCGCGATGTCGGAGTGGCAGACACCGGCGGCAGTGACCTTGAGCAGCACCTCGCCGGGGCCCGGCCGCGGCACGGGTATCTCCACCACCTCGGGCGCCGTGCCCACCTCGCGGTACTGGACCGCCTTCATCGTCTCGGGGAGCTTCTCGGGCTGACTCATGTCTCTCCTTCGCGTCCGTGCGCTGTCCGGCCGTCGGTCGTGCCCGTCGCCCGCCCCCACAGGCCCGTACGGCCACCCCTCCCAGCCTCACGCCTCTCTTGCGATCCCGCGATCCGGGGAGGGGCCGGCGGGCCGGCTCCTACGGAAACGCCTCCCGCTGCGGCTCGACCGGCAGGGGCCTGACGGCCAAGAGGGTGAGATCGTCGGACTCCCAGCGGGCGCCCGCGATGTGGCGGGCCACGGCGTCGCCGACGTAGCGGACCAGGCGGTCCGGGCGAGCGAGGCCGGGGTCGTCGGTGAGCGCCCGTGCCAGGTCCTCCTGGAGCGGGTAGAACGTGCCGTCCCGGTCGCGGGCCTCGGTGACGCCGTCGGTGAAGAGCAGCAGGGTCTCGCCGGGGGCCAGGCCGTCGCGGACGATCCGCGGCCCCCCGCCCTCGGGCACGTCGCAGGCCAGTTCCCCCATGCCCAGTGGGACCCCGCCCGAGGAGCGCAGCGGCCGTACCCCGTCCGGTCCGACCGCCAGCGGCGGATCGTGGCCCAGAGTCACCACGTCCATCCCGGCCGTGCCCCGCCGCACCGTCCCCGGTTCGACGGGGTCGAAGGAGAGCACCACCGCCGTCGCGAACCGGTCGCCGCCCTCGTCCTGCCCCAGGTAGCGCGCGTACGCCTGCTGCCGCTTCATCCTGATTTCCAGCCGCCGGGCCACGTCCCGCACCCTGCGCTCGTGGTACCCGGCCTCGCGGAACGTGCCGAGCAGGACGGCCGAGGCGGCGACGGCGCCCAGGCCCTTGCCCTGCACGTCGCCGAGGATGACCCGGGTCCCGTACCGGCTCGGCTGGAGGTCGTAGAAGTCCCCGCCGACCCGGGCGACGTGGTCGGCGGTCACGTACAGCGCCGACCAGTCGAGGCCGCCCCAGTGGTAGGGCAGGGGGCGCAGCACGGTGTCGCGGACGACATCGGCGGCCAGGGCCAGCCGCTCCGCACGCCGTTCGCCTGCCCGGCGGATGCCGGAGGCCGCAACCGACACCATGCAGGCCACCACGACCAGCAGGAAGTCGGGGAACGCGGCTCCGGCCGTGGGCTCCAACACGGCGTCCACCAGCAGGTACGCGGCGACGGAGAGCACGGAGAAGAGCACGGTGGCCCCCACTCCGGTGAGCGCGGCCGTCAGGGCTGGGACCATCACCACCCAGGCGATCATCCGGAAGCTACTGCCGGTCCACAGTTCGCCGACGAGGATCAGCAGGAGGAGCAGCGCGGGCAGGGCCCAGATGGCGTGCCGGCCGCGCAGCCAGGGCAGGGGGCGGTCCGGGACACGGCTGGAACGCATCTGAGGGGTCGCGTCTCCCGGCACCCTGCGCATAACCGTCCTTCCGGTCGTGTCCCGCCGCGTGGTGCGCGGGGCGAACGCGTCAGTACGCCACCGAGATCCGGGTGCGCGGATGGCGATGCTGCTCGGCCTCGTCGACGACGGCCACCGCGAAGTCCTCGGCGCTGATCCGCGAGGCGTGGCTGCCGCCCGCCCCCTCGGCCGTCAGCAGGGTGTCGCCGCCGATCCGGTAGTGCCCGGTCCGCTCCCCCGGGCCGATCTCCGGCGCGGGGGAGATGTACGTCCAGTCCAGCCCTGGATCGTCGATGTCCCGGTAGAACCAGAGGACGTCCTGCTGGGCCAGTGCCTCCGGCCGGTACGCCTCGGGGAACCCCTCCTCCTCGACCAGCGGCCGGTCCGGGGCCACCTCCAGGCTCGCCGCGCCCCCGACCACCACCAGCCGCCCCGCGCCGGGACCGGTGGCGGGCCCCGGAGTGGTGGCGGCGGCCGCGCTCACCCCCTCGGCCAGTGCGACGTTGACCGCGAGGAAGGCCTCGCCCGGGTCGGAGCCGTCGCGGGGCGGCGCGACGGCGGAGATGACCGCGTCGGCGCCGGCCGCCAGTTCGCGTACCCGTTCCGGATCGCTCGCGTCGCCCGCCGTCACCACCGCCCCGGGCACGGGTGCCGCCCCGCTCCGGCTCACCGCCAGCACCTGATGGCCCCGGTGCACCGCCTCGGCGGTGATCCGGCTGCCGATCATGCCGGTGGCCCCGAACACCACGATCTTCATCGGGAGCTCTCCCTCACGTTCCTCGGGATCGCCATCTGGCGCCTTCCGCTTGGTGGTTCCGGCGCGTGAGGCGCCGGGGGACCACAACCACCCGGCCCTCGTGGATGTTTCACGTGAAACATCCACGATCGCCCCGTGATGGCCCTGACGTTTCACGTGAAACACCTGCTCATGTTTCACGTGAAACATCCCTACCCGCCCAGCCGTCCGCCTCGTTCCGTCCACGGCGGCGGCGTCCGGCGCCGGAGACCGATTCCGCCAGCGAACCACGCCCCTGTCACCCCCGCACCTCGTACGGTCCGCGCCTCCCGAGTTGCCGCCGCACGCCCGGCGGTGTGCCCTGGAAGGAGGCCGCAGACCGGCCGCACCGGAGCCGCGCCCAAGCCGTACGCCCGTCCAGGCCGCAGGGGCAGCGCGGGATGCGCGCGCCCGCGGCTCACCGGCTGAGAGGAGCCCGCCATGTCGCACGCCGCCCCGGCCAGGGGAACCACCGGTCGCTCCCACCCCACCTCCCACCACCCCGCGACGAGCAGGGCTTCGATCGGCTGGCCGCTCGTCCTCGCGGTGCTCTACGGCTGCTGGGGCGCCACCATGCAGCGCGACGCGGGCCCGATCACCTGGCGCAACGTCCTCTTCGGTATCGGCTCCGGGCTGGTCGTCGGCGTCGTCGCCTTCGTCCTGCACAAGGGGATGACGCCGACCATCCCCCGCGAGGCGCGGGCGGCGGTCTGGGCCGTCTTCGGCGGGGCGATCTTCGGCTATCTGCACAGCCTCAGCGGGGCCAGCATCCTGCGGTGCGTGGGGCTGGGCCTCGCCTTGGGGCTGGCCGTCTTCGTCTCGGTCTTCTACCGGTACTACACGAAGGAACCGGCGCTGGAGGGCTCACACCGGTGACCCGATGAGCCCCCCACGGGTGGCGTCCCGCGCGTTCCCCCGCTTCGCTGGACTCCGTGAGCAGCCCCGCGAACGCCGCGCGCCCCGACCGAGCCCCGTCCCGCGCCCGCCGCGCGGGACGGGGCTTCTCGGCGGTCGCCTCCGGGGTGCTGCTGGTCGTCACGGCGCTGCTGGTGCCGCTCGCCATCCTCTCCGGGTGGGCGCGGCTCGACATCGGCGACGCCGACGACTACGTGGGGACGATGGAGCCGCTCGCCTCGAACGAGCACATCCAGGCGGACATCGCGGCCGCCGTCACCGACCGGGTCATGCGGGAGCTGGACACCGGGCCGCTCCAGGACACGGTCGCCGAGTTCGTCGAGAGCGCGATCCGCTCGTTCACCACCACGGAGACCTTCCGCACCGGCTGGAACGCCGCAAATCGGGAGGCGCACGGCGCCGTCCAGCGCGCCCTGCGCGAGGGCGACGGGAACGGCGCGGTCACCCTCAACCTCGCCCCCATCACCCAGCAGGTGAAGGACCAGCTGGAGGCCGACGGTGTGCCCTTCGCCGACCGCGTCCCGGTGGAGGACGTCGAGGTGACGATCCTGGAGGCGCACCGCTTCCCGGCGGCCCGGCAGAGCTTCCGCCTCCTCCAGGAGGCCGGACTCTGGCTGGCGGGCGCCGCCGTGGTGACCGCCGCCGTCGGCATCTTCCTCGCCCGGCGCAAGGTCCGCGCCGCCGTCCTGACCTGCCTCGGTGGGGCGCTGACCTGCGGGGCGCTGCTCGTCGGCATCGTGATCGGGCGGCGGGCGACCCTCGACGAGCTGCCACCGGACGTCTCCGAGGCGTCGGCCGCCGCCGTCTTCGACGCGCTGGCGAGCGCGCCGAGGACCCTGGCCTGGGCGGTCCTCGGCGGCCTGCTCGTCCTGGCGCTCGTCCTCGCGGTCCTCGCCGGGCTCGGGCGCGGAGGCCCGGCCCGGCGCTGACCTGCATCTCTTTCGGGTGACGCCCCGGCTCAGACGCCGATGTCGCCGCCGTCGGCGCGCCACACCGCGACCACCGACGGGCGGACGATCCGCCCGGGTCCGTCCGGCCACTGCGAGGCGGGCTTCTCCACGGAGGCGCCGTCGACCTCGCCCGGGTGCTGCACCGCGACCAGGACCCGCCGGTCCTGGATGACCGGGCCGCAGGTCTCGGCGCCGGTCGGCACGGTGAGGAACTGCTTCAGCTCACCCTTGCGCGGGCCGCTGGTGGCGACGCCGAAGAGCCCGTCGTGGGAGCCGAGGGCGTTGCCGTCGGTGGAGATCCAGAGGTTGCCGTGCGGGTCGAAGGCGACGTTGTCCGGGCAGGAGATCGGGCTGACCTTCTCCTTGGGGAAGCCGGCGAAGTACGTGGCCGGGTCCTCCGGGTCGCCCGCGACGAGGAAGAGCGACCAGGCGAACCGGGTGCTCGTCGGGTCCTCGCGGTACTCGGTCAACTCCAGGACCTGGCCGTGCTTGTTGGCGTTGCGCGGGTTGGCCTCGTCGGCCGGCGCCTTGCCCTCCTTGCCCCGGTCGCTGTTGTTGGTCAGCGCGATGTAGACCTTGCCGGTGCGCGGCGAGGGCTCGACGTCCTCGGGGCGGTCCATCTTGGTGGCGCCGACCTTGTCCCCGGCGAGCCGGGTGAAGACGAAGACCTCGGCGGCGCTCATCCCGGGCACGTGCGAGACGTCGCCGCGCGGGCCGGCCGTGGCCAGCGGAATCCACTGGCCGGAGCCGTCGAACTCGCCGTCGGCGGGCAGCTTTCCGGTGCCGTCGATCTGGTCGGCCGGCGAGTCCCCGGTGAGCTTGGCGACGTACAGGGTGCCCTCGTCGAGCAGGGTCAGGTTGTGCTCGCGGTCGGCGCGCGAGTCGCCCTTCCGCATCCGCTTCGAGGAGACGAACTTGTAGAAGTAGTCGAACTTCTCGTCGTCGCCCATGTAGACGACCGGCCGCCCGTCGCGGGTCAGCCGGGGCTGCGCCGCCTCGTGCTTGAACCGGCCCAGCGCGGTCCGCTTGCGCGGTGTGGAGTCCGGGTCGTACGGGTCGAGTTCGACGACCCAGCCGTGGCGGTTGGCCTCGTTGGGCTCCTTGGAGAGGTCGAAGCGCCGGTCGAACCGCTCCCACTTGCGCTCGGAGGCGCCGCCGGAGATGCCGTACCGCTTGAGGCGGGCGGCGGTCTCGGGGTCGGTGACCTTCTCGGCGTGGGCGAAGTACTGGTTGAAGTTCTCCTCGCCGTGCAGCGTGGTGCCCCACGGGGTGGTGCCGCCCGCGCAGTTGTTGAGGGTGCCGAGGACGGTGGTGCCGCGCCGGTCGGCGCTGGTGCGCAGCAGCGGGTGGCCGGCGGCGGGGCCCGTGACCTCGAAGCGGCTGGTGGTGGTGAGGCGGCGGTTGAGGCGGTGCCGGCGGACCGGGGTGAGCTTGCCCGAGCGGCGCTCCTCCTCCACGACGACCACCGAGAGGCCGTGCGCGGCCCAGGCGATCTCGACCTGCTCGCGGGTCGGGTTCTCCGGGTCGTACCCGGCGAACATCAGGACCTCGTCGGTGTACTCGTGGTTGGCGACCAGGACCTGGCGGCGGGCCCCGCCGTGCTCGCGACCGCGCTCGTCCAGCGGGAGCAGCGAGAGGAAGTCGTTGTTGTAACCGAACTGGCCCGCCTGCGCCTTGGCGCTCTGGCGTTTCTCGTCGAACTCCGGGGCGCCGCGCAGGATCGGGTCGCCCCAGCGGATGACGACCTCCTGCGCGTACCCCTTCGGGACGCTCACCTGGTCCCGGGTGTTGGGGGCGACCGGAGTGAACCGCAGGCCGCGCGCCGCCGTCCCGTTCCCCGTGCCGGGGCGGTGGCCCCCGTGGCCGGGGCGCCCGCCGTGGGCGACGGCCTGCTCGGCGCCGGGGCCGACGACGGCGGCGCCGGCCGCACCGGCGACCGTGACGACGGCGGCGGCGCGCAGGGCCGACCTTCTGGAGATGACACCGGCGATCACGTCACCGACGTAGGCGTTGTCACTGGTGTTGGGCGTCTCGTGGAAGCAGGCGTCCCCGCAGCGGAACCGGCAGGTCAGCGCCGAACGGCCGCCAGGGTGCGATCCGATCAGCGGAAGCAGCTTGCGCATGGTCTCCTCCGTCCGGGCCCCGGCACCGGCGCCCGTCTGCGCCGGCCGACCGTGAAAGCCCCGGTCGGCCGCGACGCTAGGAGGGCAGCCGGGCAACGCGGCGGACGCGAGTTGAACGGAGCGTGAACCCCCGGCGCACGGGCCCCGGTTGCCCTGTGGTGGAGTACGCCGGGACGATGGGCGCCGTCACCCGGCCGACCCTCCCCAAGATCACCCGTGCGGGCGGCTAACCTTACGTGTCCGCCCTGGCCAGAACCGGGGGCCCGGGCGCGCCCCGGGACTTCGCCGCGACGGGGACCAACTCACGCGAAGGGTTGCGCAGGTGACTCGGGTGTTCTCGCCGCCGCGTGACCGCGCGGGCTGCCACCGCCGCGAGGCCGGTGGTGCCGCCCTGGCCCGCCCGACCCGCACCGACTTAGGGACCGTGACCGGTTCCGTCGGTCACACTGCTTGAACCCCGATCCTTCCCCGCCCCACCCTTTCTCTCGCCCCACCATCTCGAAGGCTCCGCGTCCCGCCGGACGCGAATCGCCACGCACGTGCAAGATCGGCTGCCGCGCCCTCGTGGCGCAGGGCTGGAATCGATCCCCCACCGGCTGGAGCCGGTGGCCCCCTCGAAAGGAACCTGATGGGCATTCTCAGTCTCCTGCGGAACGCGCTCGGCCGGTCACGCAAGAACCGGGACGCATCCGAGGCCGGTTCCGGCACCGGGACCGAGAACACCACGGCGGTCCCCCCGGCCCGTACCGGTGACGCGTCCCCCGCCGCCGAGTCCCCGGCGCCCGCCACCGACGCCCCGGCCGTCCCCCCGGCCCGCGCCGAGGACCCGCTGGCCGCGGATGGCGCGGACCACACCCCCGACCTGGTCGCCGCCGCCTTCGACCGCGAAGCGGCCGGCGTGCCGAGCCCCCAGCGCTCGCCCGAGGACGACCCGGACGCCGTCCTCGACACCCCGGCCCCCGCCCCGAAGACCGCCCCGGAGCCGGAGCCGGAGCCGGAGCCGGAGTCCGCCGCCCCGGCGGAGAAGCCGAAGCCGGAGGCCGAGCCGAAGTCCTCCGCTCCGGCGGAGGAGGCCAAGGCCGCCGCCCCGGCCGCCGAGCCGGAGGCCGCCGCCCCCGCCACCGAGCCGGAGGCAAAGCCGGCGCCCGAGCCCGAGGCCGCACCGGCCGACCCGGAGCCCGCCGCCGAGACCCCGGCCGCCGAAGCCCCGGCCGCCGAAGCCCCGGCCGCCGAGGCCCCGGCCGCCAAGTCGGACGCACCCGAGGCTCCGGCCGCCGAGCCGGTGTCCGACCCCGCTCCGGAGAAGGCGGCCGCCCCGGCCGAGGCCGACGCGGACTCCGCCCGTACGGCCCCGGAGGCCGAGACCGGGGCGAAGGAGGCGGCCGAGCCGATCGTCGCCGCCGTACCGGCGGACCCGGAGGTGCCCGAGGCCCTGATCACCGAGCCCTCGATCTTCGACCCGAAGCCGGAGGCGGCCCAGCCCGCCGCCGACCCGGAGCCCGTACCCGAGCCCGCCGCGAAGGCCGAGCCGGAGCCGGCGCCCGCCCCCGAGCCGGTCGCCGAGTCCGCCCCCGAGCCGGCCCCCGCCCCCGAGCCGGAGCCCGCCAAGCCGGTCGAGAAGGCCCCCGAGCCCGCGAAGGCGGCGGCCAACTCCCCCGCGAAGCCCGCCAAGTCCGCCAAGTCCGCCAAGACCGCCAAGCCGCAGGCGACCGGGCTCCCCGTCGCGGACGCCGCCCAGGCGCTCGCCGACGCGGGTCTGACCGGGACCAAGGCCAAGGTCTACCTGGTGCTCGACCGCTCCGGTTCGATGCGCGGGTACTACAAGGACGGCAGCGCACAGTGCCTCGGTGAGCAGGTGCTGGCGCTGGCCACCCACCTCGACCCGGCCGACGCCCCCGCCGTCCAGGTGGTCTTCTTCTCGACCGACATCGACGGCAAGGGCGAGCTGACCCCGGAGGCGTACGAGGGCCGGATCGACGAGCTGCACGCGGAGTGCGGCCGGATGGGCCGGACCAGCTACCACCGGGCGATCGAGGAGGTCACGGCATTGCACGAGGCGTCCGGGGCCACCGAACCCGCGCTGGTGATCTTCCAGACGGACGGCCCGCCGGACGCCAGGACCGCCGCGACGCAGGCGCTCAAGGCGGTCTCCGGCGCGCCCCTGTTCTGGCAGTTCGTGGGCTTCGGCGAGAGCGAGCACAAGAACTTCGAGTACCTGCGGAAGCTGAACACCTCGCACACCGGGTACTTCCCGGCCGGTCCGGCTCCCCGCGAGCTGACCGACGCGGAGCTGTACGCGGGGCTCCTCGCCGCCTTCCCGGGGTGGCTGGCGGCCCGCGCCTGACCCCCTCTGACCTGTGCGGCCCCCGGTCCCCGGACCGGGGGCCGCCCGCGTTCCACGCCCTGAAACGCGGTGAAGCGATCTTCGGGGGGCCGTTAGGATTTCGTCCATGGCGGCCAATGGAAACGAGAAGCAGGGGACGAAGGCGTTCTACGTCACGACCCCGATCTACTACGTCAACGACGCTCCTCACCTGGGCCACGCCTATACGACCGTCGCAGGCGACGTGCTCACGCGCTGGCACCGTCAGCGCGGCGAGAAGGTGTGGTACCTCACCGGCACGGACGAGCACGGTCAGAAGATCATGCGCACCGCCGACGCCAACGGGGTCAGCCCGCAGGAGTGGTGCGACAAGCTCGTCACGGAGGCGTGGAAGCCCCTGTGGGAGCACCTGGAGATCGCCAACGACGACTTCATCCGCACCACCGAGAAGCGCCACACCGACCGCGTCCAGGAGTTCGTCCAGGACCTGTGGGACAAGGGCGAGATCTACAAGGGCGGCTACGAGGGCCCGTACTGCGTGGGCTGCGAGGAGTACAAGCTCCCCGGTGAGCTGCTCGACGGCGAGGGCGACTTCGCGGGCGAGAAGCTCTGCCCGGTGCACAAGAAGCCGGTGGAGATCCTCAAGGAGGAGAACTACTTCTTCAAGCTGAGCGAGTACGCCCAGCGCCTCCTCGACTTCTACGAGGCCAACCCGGGCTTCATCCAGCCCGAGTCCGCGCGCAACGAGGTCCTGAACTTCGTCCGCCAGGGCCTCACCGACCTGTCGATCTCCCGCTCCACCTTCGACTGGGGCGTCAAGGTCCCGTGGGACGACAAGCACGTCATCTACGTGTGGGTCGACGCCTTGCTGAACTACGCCACGGCCGCCGGGTACGGCGCCGACCAGGCCCGTTTCGACGCCACCTTCCCCGCCGACGTCCACCTCGTCGGCAAGGACATCCTCCGCTTCCACGCGGTGATCTGGCCCGCCATGCTGATGGCGCAGGGCCTCCCGCTCCCCGGCCGGGTCGTCGCCAACGGCTGGCTGCTGGTCGGCGGCGAGAAGATGTCCAAGTCGAACCTGACCGGCATCAAGCCGCAGGACCTGACCTCGCACTTCGGCGTCGACGCGTACCGCTGGTACTTCCTGCGCGCGATCTCCTTCGGCCAGGACGGCTCGTTCTCCTGGGAGGACTTCTCCGCCCGCTACACCAGCGAGCTGGCCAACGACTACGGCAACCTCGCCTCCCGCGTCGCCGCCATGGTCAACAAGTACTTCGGCGGCGAGCTGCCCGCCGCGACCGCCTCCGGCGAGGCCGAGAGGGCGGTCCAGGAGGGCCTGGCCAAGGCCGTCGCCACCGCCGACCGCGCGATCGGGGAGGAGCTGGACTTCCAGTCCGGCATCCTCGCCATCTTCGACTTCGTCAAGCAGGTCAACGGCTACATCACCGAGCAGGAGCCCTGGAAGGTCGCCAAGGACGACAGCGAGGAGGGCCGCGCCCGCCTCGCCACCATCCTGTACACGGCCGCCGAGTCGCTGCGCGCCATGGCCGTCCTGCTCAACCCGGTGATGCCCGACACCTCCCAGAAGCTCTGGGACTCCCTCGGCGCCGAGCCGCGCCTCGGCCCGCTCGCCGGGCAGCGCATCGACGAGACCGCCGACTGGGGCCGCCTCCCGGCCGGCGCCACCGTCACCAAGGGCGCCGTCCTCTTCCCCCGCCTGGAGGAGAAGCCGACGGCCTGACCAGCCGTCCCCCGCCTGCCGAAGCGGCCCCCTCACCGGGGGCTTACCGCTTCGGCGTCTCCAGCCGTGCTCGCCGTGCTCGCCGCGCTTTGACATAGGTATGACGCCATACCTATCCTCCTCCCCGTGGACACGACAGCGCGCACGCCGGACGGGACGACGCCGGCCGAGGGCTCCGCCGACCAGCTCGCGCGGCGGCTCGCCCTCGTCCTCCCCGCCCTGTACCGCGCCCTGGACCGCCGCGTCGACGCCGACTTCCCGCACGCCAAGCCCGCCGAGGGCCAGATCGCCCTGCTGCGGCTGATCCGCGACCGGGCGGGCATCACCGTCCGGGAGGCGGCCGAGGTGCTGCTCGTCAAGCCCAACAACCTCAGCGCGACGGTGACCCAGATGGCCGCCGCAGGACTGGTCGAGCGCCGCCGGGACCCCGACGACAAGCGCGTCACCCACCTCCACCTCACCCCGACCGCCGCCGAACGCACCCACGCCGTCGACGAGTTGATCGGCGGGTACGTCGAGCAGGCCCTGGCCGGCCTCAGCGACGGCGAGCGGGGCGCACTCGGCGCCGCCGTCGGAGCCCTGCACCTGCTGGAGCGCGGACTCCACCCGTCCGCCTCCTGACCCCGCGCCACCGGCCCCGTACGGCCACCCGTCCCCCTGCGAGGAACACCCATGCCCACCCGGACCCCCGAAGCACCGCCCGAACCGGCACCCGCACCCCCGTCGCCCACCCGGCGCGGCAACCCCTGGCTGACCCTCATAGCCGTCGCCTTCGGGCTCTTCATGGTGGCCCTGGACGGCTCGGTCGTCTCCATGGCCAACCCGGAGATCGGCCGCGACCTGAACGCCGGCACCGCCGACCTCCAGTGGGTCACCAACTCCTACCTGCTGGCGCTCGCCGCCGCCCTCATCCTCGGCGGCAAGCTCGGCGACCGCTTCGGCCGCCGCACGTACTACCTGATCGGCGTCGCCGGCTTCACCCTCGCCTCGGTCGCCATCGGCCTGGCCGGGTCGATCGAGGGCGTCATCGCCTTCCGCGCCGTCCAGGGCTTCTTCGGCGCGTTGCTGATGCCGAACACCCTCGGGCTGCTGCGCGCGGTCTTCCCGCCGAAGAAGTTCGGCATGGCGGTGGGCATCTGGGCGATGGTCTCCTCGGTGTCGACCGCGCTGGGCCCGATCGTCGGCGGCCTGCTGGTCGAGCACGTCAACTGGGAGTCGGTCTTCTTCATCAACGCCCCCGTCGGCGTCCTCGCCCTCGCCTTCAGCGCCTGGGTGCTGCCGCAGGCCAAGGGCGAGGAGGGGCGCGGCGCGCGCTTCGACATCCCCGGGGTGGTGCTGCTCGCCCTCGGGCTGCTGCTCGTCGTCTTCGCCGTCGTCAAGGGCGAGACCTGGGGCTGGGCTTCCCCGGCCACCGTGCTGACCCTGCTCGCCGGCCTCGCGGTCCTGGTCGCCTTCGGCCTCTACGAGAACCGGGTCGCCCACCCGCTGCTGCCGATGCGCCTCTTCCGCAACCCCGCGCTGACCGTCGGCACCGTCATCACCGCCGTCAACTTCTTCGTCCTGCTCGGCGTGATCTTCTTCGTCATGCTGTACCTCCAGAACGTGCGCGGCTACAGCCCCGTCGAGTCCGGCGTACGCACCCTCCCGCTCAGCCTCGCCTCGGTCGTCGCCGCCCCGCTCGGCGCCGCCCTCACCGGCCGCTTCGGCGCCCGCCTGACGATGCCCCTCGGCATGCTGCTCCAGGCCGGCGCCTCCCTCGGCATCCTCGGCTGGGGCCTGGACACCGCCTACGCCGTCCTCTGGCCCCCCTTCGTGGCCCTCGGCCTCGGCATCGGCATGGTCATGGCCGCATCCTCGGACGCCATCGTGGGCAACGCGCCCGTCCGGGACGCGGGAGTCGCGGGGGGCCTCCAGTCCACCGCCCTCCAGGTCGGCGGGGCGCTGGGCACCTCGGTCCTCATCTCCCTGATCAGCAGCCGGGTCTCCGCGACCTTCGGCCCCGAACTGGCCTCCGCCGGAGTCCCGGCCCCGGTCGCCGACGGCCTCGCCGAGGCCAAGGACGCCGTCGCCATGGGCGTGGCCCCGGTCGGCCCCCGCCTCCCCGAATCCCTCCACGGGCCCGTCACGGAGGCGGCCGGGCAGGCGTTCCTCAACGGCGTCCACGCCGCCGTCTGGGTCACGGCCTGCCTGTGCGTGGCGGGGGCGGTGGCTTCGGCTTGGGTGCTGCGGCGGCCGGTGCCCGCCCCTGAGTAGGGCTGGACTCACGGACCGGCCTCAAGCGCCGGCCGGGCTGATTCAGCCCGGCCGGCGCTTGAGGCCAAGAGCCCGGCCGGCGCTTGAGGTCACCCCACCAGGAACCCCAACGCAGTAGCCACCCCCGCCGCCGTCCCCGCGCACACCTGCCCCACCGTGTGGTAGCCCAGCGCCACGCGCGACCAGCACACCGCCGCCGTCAGCGCGTACGCGGCAACCCATGCCGGATGGTGCACCACGGCCAGTTGCGTCACCACGGCCGAGGCGACGGCGGCGTCCACGGAGATCTTCCAGACCGTGTTGACGGCGAGCAGGACGATGGTCATGGCCCACAGGGCCAGCATGGTGACGAGGATGTCGCGGGGTGCGCCCCCGGCCACCATCACCAGGGAACCGGCGCCGATGGAGCCGAGGATGACGAAGAAGATCGGCGCGCGCTTGGTGCGGTCGACCACGTGGCGGTCGCCCCAGGCGCCGCGTCCGCGCTGCCATTCGATGTAGCCGGCGGGTATGAGGCCGGCGCAGAGGGCCCCGAGGAAGCCCCAGAGGAGCCCGGACCAGTGCCCGCCGGCCGCCGCGAGGCCGATGCCGAGCATCCCGGCGAGGAGGACGTTGCGGGGCTGGAGGATGTCGGTGACGCGGCGGGCGGTGAGGTTCTCCGGCGTCTCGGGGTGGGTGGGGGCGGTGCTGGTGGTCATCGGGTCGGCTGCTCCGGGGAGTTCGGGGTGGCGGCGCCCGGCCCGGCGGTCTCGCCCGCGCGGGCGGCGGCGAGGACGGCGGTGGTGCGGGCGGCGGGGATGGTGCGGCAGGCGGCGGCGACCCGGACGAGCCAGGCGACCTCGCCCTCCTGGTCCTCGGCCTGCCGTGGGTCGGTGGCGGGGGCGGCGGCCCCGGCGGGTACGCCCTCGGCGTGGGCGGCGAGGGCGGCCCGTATCCAGTGGGCGTCGGTGCGCGGGCCCCGCTCGTCGGGGTCGGCCGCTCCGGCGGTGTCCTCGGCGGCGGCCGCGCGGGCGGCGTCGGCCAGGTGCTCGGGGGCGTAGTGGCGCAGCTTCTCGACGGCGTCGGCGATGTCGGCGGACCAGCGGTCGACGCGCAGGTCGGCCGGGGTGTCGAAGCGGGTGACCTCGCGCAGCAGGGAGGCGGGCGGGGCGAAGGGCTGCTCGGGGAAGGCGGTCATCAGCTCGCGCCAGAGCGGGTGCAGCCGGGCCTGGGCGCGCCAGAGGCGGGCGCGGCGCAGCCCGGTGGAGAAGGCGGGCAGGGAGGCGCCGACGGCGAAGAGGACGAAGAGCAGGACCTGTCCGGCCTCGGTGACCTTGTCGAAGGTGTCGGCGAACTCCACGCTCGGCTGGTCGACGACGCTGACCCACATGAACAGGGTGCGGCTGGCGGTGTAGGCGACGCCGATGAACATGGCGGCGGTCATCATCGACAGGCCGACGCGCAGGTGGCGGGCGGTGGCGTCGGCGGTGGCCAGCTTCCACTGGTAGGCGCAGACGGCACTGGCGGCGCCGAGGTAGACGTAGAAGACCGTCATGTAGAGGGTGGCGCCGGGCTGGCCCGCGTGGTCGGAGACGAAGCGGTCGGAGGGGACCGAGCGGTCGACGACGGTGAAGAAGAGGACGGTCAGGAGGATGAGGGTGGCGACCGAGGCCTTGGCGGCGATGCGCTGCACGAGGCGGGCGAAGCGGACGTGGCGGGGGACGGCGCCCCGGTCCGGGTAGCGGCCGTAGATGGCGACGATGTAGCTGAGGATGGCGAGGATCGCGATGGTCGCCGTGTAGTGCTTGATGAGGACGGCGAGGTCGGTGACCGGGCTGTCGTTGAGCGTGGTGCGGACGATCTCGGTCTTGGTCCACAGGGCGGCGGCGAATCCGGCGTAGCAGCCCCAGAGCGCGCGTCTGCGCCGGTCCTCCTCGTCCCCCCAGAGGGCCGCCGGCATCCGCCACAGGGCGACGGCCGTCATCAGCACGGCGACGAGGTAACCGGCCAGATCGAGGGTGCTCACACGGGGTCCTTGGGTGGGGGTGCGTGGCCCGGGCACGAAGTGGGGCCGGGCGGTGGGGGCCGTCCGAGGTTAGTGCGTCAGGGCCGTCGCCGGAACAGGGAACGGGCCCCGCGCCGGTGCGAGACGGGCCGGGCAAGGGAGTTGGCGAGGCGGCCCATCATGTCGTCGCCCGCCACGTCGCGGGCCATGCGCGGGATGAGGGAGGCGCCGAACTCCGCGACCCGCTCGTCGTGGGTGTCGTAGACGGCGCGGGCCTGCACGGGTCCGTCGAGGCCGGGGAGGGGACCGTCGCCGGGTGCGGGGGGCCCGGCGTCCGGGTCGCGGCCGAGGACGCGGCCGATCAGGCTGGCGTCGAAGACGGGGAGGAGGCGGCGGAGCTGGTCGCCGTCGAGGCTGGTGCCGTGGTCGAACCACTCGTGGCACAGCTCGTGCAGGATGACGTGCTGCGTCTGGTAGGCGGTGGGGCGTCTGCGGTACAGGACGAAGCTGGTGGCGGGGGTCTTCAGCCGCAGCCCGCAGGCGGAGTGGACGCGGGTGAGGTGGTCGGGGATCTCGTGCAGGACGATGGTGCGCCCCCGGGCGGCCTCCATGTTGGCGACGAGGCCGGCTATCCCGAAGGGCGACGGTATCGGCAGGTCGGCGAGGCCGTTCTCGCACTCCTTGCGCAGCGCGCGCAGCGACATGGCCGCTCAGCTCCCCGCGCCGCCGGGCCGGCCGTCGTCCGGCTCGCCGCGCTGTTCGCTCTCCTCCAGCAGGGAGAGGGCGAACTGGAGGAGTTCGGGCGGCAGTCCGTGCGCGTCGAGGCCGCGGCCCGCGACGCCGCTGATCTCGCCGGTGCGCCGCTTGACGAGGAACTGGAGCCCGGCCACCACGTCGTCGACCACCTCGGACTCCTCCTTGAAGAACCGCCAGTCGACGCCGAAGCCCAGCCCCAGCGCCTTCAGGATCTCCTCGGAGGGCTGGGTGACCTTCCCGGCCAGGATGTTGGAGAAGTAGCTGTGCGAGAGGGAGCCGCCCCGGCTGCGGACCAGGTCGGAGAAGTAGCGGCCGGAGATGCGCTGGCCGGGGAAGGTCTTCTCGACCATGTACTCGACCTTCTGGCGCAGCGTGGTCAGTTCGGGGGCGTCCTCGGCCCCCTCGGGCCCGGTCGGCGGGCGCTCGGCGACGTGCGGGCGGGCGGGGTCGTCGTACGGGGCGCCCGAGGGCGCGCCGGGGGTGGTCGGCGGCCGCTGCCCGGCCTGTTCGGTCCCCTCCGAGCTGGCAGCGTTGTTCATCCGGCCCCCCACTGTCCCCTCCGCCGTTCCTGGTCGACCGATGCCACGGTGTTCGAATCTCGGTCGGCGGGGTCGTACTGTAACGGACCCCTTGACTCCGCCCGCCGCCTCTCGGTCATGTCTGCCCTCTCCCCACCTGCCGCAGTCGCGGTGTCCACGCCCGACTCACGTCCGGGAAGGGCGGACAAAGGGGAGCATTGCGCTCCGGCTGCGAATTCGGACTTGCGTAAACACTCTACGTCACTGTTAACTCGAAAAAACATCGCCAGGGGGCCGCGAGGGGAGCGCCCTGACGGTGACCGGGCGCGTTGCCGCCGGGGCCCGACCGTGCGCGCACACCGCCGCGGCGGGCCCCCGGCGGCGGCACGGGCCGGCGGCGGGAAGCGGCGCTACGCGCATCAACCCGCCCCTGGCCCGCACGCGACCGTTTCCGGGCCGCCCACGGGGGTGGCGGCGCGGAGACGTGGCGCGTGCCCCGGAGGGCCCGTGTCCGCCAGCACGGGCAGCCGGACCCGGGAGACCGGGCGCCCGGTGAAAGACCGGAAGACCGGCGCAGGCCGGGAAACCGGGGGACACCGGGGGGAAGTGGGGGAGAGGGCCGCCTGTCGGGGGACGGCGGCCGGTACGACGCTACGGGGGAAGGCGTCGAACGACGGACGGCAGCCCCGTCGCGACGGGGGATGCGCGACGGGGCTGCCTCCGGCATTATGCAGCCAGGTCCGGGGCAGACCTCAACGGACCCCCTCCTTCCGGACACCCGGCCCGGCTGGGCCGCCTCCCCGCGCCCCCCGGCGCGCACCACCCCAGGAGCCCGCCCGTGCCCGTGCCCCCCGACGAGCCGACCCCGCCCGCCCCGCCCTACGACCCGGAGCTGGCCGAGGCCGCCGCCGAGCTGCGCCGCACCACGCCCGAGACCGCCGAGGTCGACATGGTCCCGGCGCTGCGCGAGGCCGTCGCCGCCTACCCGGAGGTCACCGACGACCAGTTGACGGCCGACGGTGCCTGGGAGGTCGCGGAGGACGAGGCCGAGGGCGTCCCCGTCCTCGTCTGCCGCCCCACGGCTCCCGCACCCGGCCCGCTCCCCGTCCTCTGTGTCCTGCACGGCGGCGGCATGATCGTCGGCGACTGCCGCCAGGGCGTCCTCGACCCCCTCACCTACGCGCGCGAGCTGGGCGCGGCCGTCGTCTCCGTCGGCTACCGCCTCGCCCCCGAGCACCCCCACCCCGCCCCCGTCGAGGACTGCCTCACCGCGCTCGCCTGGACCCTCGGCAAGGGCGCCGCCGCCCACGGCCTCGACCCCGGCCGCACCGTCCTGCACGGCACCAGCGCCGGCGGCGGCCTCGCCGCGGGCGCCGCCCTGCTCGCCCGCGACCGGGGCGCGCCCCTCCCGGCCGCGCTGATGCTCCTCTCCCCGATGCTCGACGACCGCAACGACACCCTCTCCGCCCGCCAGCTCGCCGGCTCCGGCGTCTGGGACCGGGCGGCCAACGCGGCGGGCTGGGCCGCGCTCCTCGGCGAGGCGGCCGGCGGCCCGGACGTGCCGCCGTACGCCGCCCCGGCCCGCGCCCGCGATCTCTCCGGCCTGCCTCCCCTCTACCTGGACGTCGGCTCGGCCGAGACCTTCCGCGACGAGGACACCGCCTTCGCCTCCCGGGTCTGGGCGGCGGGCGGCGAGGCCGAGCTGCACGTCTGGCCCGGCGCCTTCCACGGCTCGGACGGCCTGGTCCCCGGCGCCCGGATCTCCCGCGCCGCCCGCGCGGCCCGCCTGGGCTGGCTGCGGCGCGTCCTGGGGCTGCCCGGCTGACTCGGGCGCGCGGGGGCGGACGCGCCCGGCGTGCGCTGCCCGGCGAACCGCCCGCCATGTCGGATGATGTGGTGATCGACCACGTCGCCACTCAGGGTTGCCTCAGCGACGCAGATCACCGCCGGGCTGGCTACAGTGCGGCCGAATAAATGGGTAGTCTCGTACGGACTGAGTAAGTTACCGCTTAGTAATGAACGCGGGCCGGCCGGAGCACCGGTAGGACCGCCTCAGTCGCCGTCCGCTTGACCATCCGCCTAGCTATCCGCTCGCGCAGGTTCGAGGAGCCTCCATGCAACTCGCCGCGATCATTGTGTCGTTGACCCTCGCCGTCGTCGGCGTGGCGCTGTTCGGCCGGGCCATCGCGCAGATCTACCGGTACGTCCGCCTCGGCCAGCCCGTCCCCGCGGGCACCCGGACCGACGAGCCGGTGCAGCGCACCGTCACGGTGGCCAAGGAGTTCCTCGGCCACACCCGGATGAACCGCTGGGGCGTCGTCGGCGTCGCGCACTGGTTCGTCGCGGTGGGCTTCTTCGCGCTCGTGCTCACCCTGGTCCACGCGCTGGGCCAGGTCTTCCAGGCCGACTGGCAGCTGCCGATCATCGGCGGCTGGGCGCCGTACGAGATCTTCACCGAGCTGGTCGGTCTGCTGACCTTCCTCGGCATCGCCGTGCTGATCGTCATCCGCCAGCTCTCCCGCGCCGACAAGCCGGGCCGCAAGTCCCGCTTCGCCGGTTCCAACACCGGCCAGGCGTACTTCGTCGAGGCCGTCATCCTCATCATCGGCGTGGCCATCCTGGTCCTGCGCGGTCTTGAGGGCGCCCTGCACCACGTGGACCACTTCGAGTGGTCGTACCTGGTGACGTACCCGATGGTGGCCGGCTTCCGCGGGCTCGGCACGGAGACGCTCCAGAACCTCGTCTACCTCGTCGCCACGATCAAGATCGGTACGTCCTTCGTCTGGATGATCACCGTCGCGCTCAAGACCGACATGGGTGTGGCCTGGCACCGCTTCCTCGCCTTCCCCAACATCTGGTTCAAGCGCGAGGCCGACGGCTCGGTGGCGCTCGGCGAGCTGAAGCCGATGGTGTCGGGCGGCAAGGAGATCGACTTCGAGACGGTCTTCGACGAGGAGGAGGGCGCCGAGGAGGCGGTCTTCGGTGCCTCGCAGGTCGAGCACTTCTCGTGGAAGGGCCTGCTGGACTTCTCCACCTGCACCGAGTGCGGGCGTTGCCAGTCGCAGTGCCCCGCCTGGAACACCGGCAAGCCGCTCTCCCCCAAGCTCCTCATCATGTCGCTGCGCGACCACGCGCACGCCAAGGCCCCGTACCTGCTGGCCGGCGGCGGCAAGACGATGGAGGGGGAGGAGAAGGCGACGCCCGAGCAGCTCAAGGACGTGCCCGCCTCCGCCCTCGCCGAGGCCGAGCGCCCCCTCATCGGCACCGCCGAGGAGAACGGCGTCATCGACCCGGACGTGCTGTGGTCCTGCACCACCTGCGGTGCCTGCGTCGAGCAGTGCCCGGTCGACATCGAGCACATCGACCACATCGTCGACATGCGCCGCTACCAGGTCATGATCGAGTCGGCCTTCCCGTCCGAGGCCGGCACGATGCTCAAGAACCTGGAGAAGAAGGGCAACCCCTGGGGCCTGGCCAAGAAGAAGCGGGTCGAGTGGACCAAGGAGGTCGACTTCGAGGTCCCGATCGTCGGCCAGGACGTGGAAGACCTCACCGAGGTCGACTACCTCTACTGGGTCGGCTGCGCCGGCGCTCTCGAGGACCGCGCGAAGAAGACCACCAAGGCCTTCGCCGAACTGCTCCACATCGCGGGCGTCAAGTTCGCGATCATGGGCGGCGACGAGAAGTGCACCGGTGACTCGCCCCGCCGCCTCGGCAACGAGCCGCTCTTCCAGCAGCTCGGCCAGGAGAACGTGGCGATGCTGAACATGGCGTTCGGTGAGGATGACGAGGACGCGTCGACCAAGAAGCCCAAGGGCTCCAAGAAGATCGTCGCGACCTGCCCGCACTGCTTCAACACGATCGCCAACGAGTACCCGCAGCTCGGCGGCGAGTACGAGGTCATCCACCACACCCAGCTGCTCCAGCACCTGGTGGACGAGGGCAAGCTCGTGCCGGTCACCCCGGTCGAGGGCCTGATCACGTACCACGACCCCTGCTACCTCGGCCGCCACAACAAGGTCTACACGCCGCCGCGCGAGATCATCGCCAGCGTCCCGGGCCTGCGCAACGAGGAGATGCACCGCCACAAGGAGCGCGGTTTCTGCTGCGGCGCCGGCGGCGCCCGGATGTGGATGGAGGAGCGGATCGGCAAGCGCGTCAACGACGAGCGCGTCGACGAGGCCCTCTCCCTCAACCCGGACATCGTCTCCACCGCCTGCCCGTTCTGCCTCGTCATGCTGACCGACTCGGTCAACGGCAAGAAGAACGACGGCAAGGCCAAGGAAAGCCTCTCGGTCGTCGACGTCTCCCAGCTCCTCCTGGAGTCGGTCAAGACCCCGTCCGACCCGACCCCGGAGGAGTCCACGGAGGACGCCCCTGAGCCGGAGCCGGCGAAGTAGGACCGACCGGGCTGACCGCCCGAGCACGACCTGAGGGCCGCTCCCGCCGTTCGGCGGGGGCGGCCCTTCGGGTTTCGTCAGGGGTGATCGACCACCCGCTGCCAGCCGGTCACCACGGGCTGACGGACCAGATGCCGCCCCTCTGATGTCCGTACGGATCTGGTTCGCCCGACCCGTACGGATCAGGGTCGGTGACGACGTGGATGCGGGCGGGGGACGCCGATACGCGGTGGCACTCCGTGTCACTCGACGTGTGGTGCTGGTCGAGTTCGATGGTGTGGCCCCGGTCCAGGATGGCGGCCCGCAACTCCTTGAAGGGGACTCTGGGGGCGAGTTCCCCGTACTTCCGCGAGAGCGGGAGCGGGACGGTGTCGGGGGACTGGTCGTACAGCAGCCGTTGGATCTTCACGCCGAAGCCGAAGCACGACAGCTGTCCCTGCCGCCCCGGCCGGTCCGGTGAGAAGTTGATTTCCACGAGCCCGTAGTCCCGCCGCAGCAGGCCCCCACCGGCAACATCGAGGCATGCCGCTCCCAGAGCGGCTTCCCAACCCCACCCTTACGCCCCACCCCACCCCCGGAGCATCATGGCCCCGCGATCCGGGCCACCCTGGCCCCCAGGCAGACGGGACGGGCACACCACATGGGCATACGCAGCCGGGCGCGCGGCAACGACGAGGTCATCCGCACCGCCCGTCCCCGGCCCCGCCGAGCCGCCACAGCCACGGCAACCCTCCTCGCCGCAGCCCTCACCCTCACCGCCTGCTCCGCGTCCCCCGGCGACGGCACCGAGGCCCGTTCCCAGCAGACCAGCACCAAGTCCCGCAACGGCACCCCGCCCCTCCCCGTCCCCCGGGGCAAGGGAGCCCGCGCCGCCCGCGACACCACCGCGCCCCCGGACTTCAACGGCGACGGCCACCCCGACCTGATCCTCGACGAGTTGGCCAAGGGGTCCGACGATCCGCAGGGCGACGACGCGGGCATCGGGATCGTCTACGGGAGCAAGCGCGGCCTCGTCCCCGGCGCACGCCAGCTGCTCTCCCCGGCCCGTACGGCCGCCGAGGTCGAGGGGGTGCTGCCCGCCGCTTTCGACACCGAGGCCGCCTGTGACCTGGACGGGGACGGGTACACCGACCTGGTCGTCTCCACCGATCCGCCGTTCGACGGGCAGGGGCAGCCGCCGGTTCCGGTGCAGGTGGTGTTCGGCGGGCCCGAGGGGCTGGCCGGGCGGGCCGTCGTGCTGCGTGTGCCCGACCGGGCCCGGTTCGGGAACGACTGGCCCGACCACCCCGTCTGCGGGGACTTCGACGGGGACGGCGAGGCCGACCTGGTGCTGCACGCCAGCAGCAGCCGACTCTCGTTCCTCCAGGGCCCGTTCACGCGCAAGGGCGCTCCCGCCGCGGCCGGCACCGCCCTGCCCGTCCCCGGTGACCTCCCGGTCGGCCCCGCCGCCGACCTCGACGGTGACGGGACGAGCGACCTGGTCGTGCGCGCGGGCGGCGGGCGCGCCAAGTCCCGCGTCGTCCTCGGGGGACCGCAGGGACCGACCCGCCCGGGCCCGGCCCTGCCCGCCGCCACCGCCCACGCCTTCGGCCACTTCGCGGGCGCCCGCGGCCGCTCCGGCACCGCGGGCCTCGACACCGCCCTCGCCACCGGCGACGCCCTGCGCCTGCGCCCGGCCACCCCCGGCCTGCCCGCCACCACCGTGAAGACCCCGGCCTCCGGCCCCCTCGCGGCCGGCGACACCGACGGCGACGGCCTCACCGACCTGGCCCTCGCCCCGGCCGAGGGCGCCCGCGCCGTCGCCGTGCTGCCCGGCGCCCGTACCGGGTTCGACGCGGACCGGGCCGCCACCGTCACGCCGCCCGGCGGCAAGGGCGACGCCGTGCAGCTGCTGGCGCTGGCCGACTACGACGGCGACGGCCGTGCGGACCTGGTCCTGCGCACGGTTCACGGCGCCACCCGGGACACGGTCACCGTCCACCCGGGCACGGCGAAGGGCACGGCCGCGCGCCCCTCACTCTCCTTCACCTCGGCCGACCTGCTGCCGCGCTGACGGCACCGACGCCGCCGACCTCGTACGGAGCGGGGGCCTGCCGCCTGGCTGGGCCCGGCGCCGTCGCACCCCGTAACCTCATCCGCAGAGCTTCCGCAACCTGACCGACCCCCCGGCGCCACCACCTCGTCACCCCCGGCGACGAGCCAGGCCCGCCCAGGAGAGCCCAGACATGCCGCAGTACCTCCGCACCGCCCTCGCCACCGCGACTGCCGCCGTCCTCACCGGCGGCCTCCTCGCCGTGGCGCCCGCGGCCACCGCGGCCACCGCGGATTCCGGTGCTCCGGTCGCCGGTGCCGACTTCAACGGCGACGGGTACGCCGACGTCGCCGTCTCCGCCTCCCGGGCCACCGTCGAGGGCCAGCCGGCCGCCGGGGAGATCGCGATCGTCTACGGCGGGCCCGAGGAGAATCGTCACACCACGATCCACCAGGGCAGCCCGGGCGTCCCCGGAGACCCGGAGCCGTACGACTACTTCGGCGCCGCCCACGCGTGGGGCGACTTCGACGGCGACGGCTACGACGACCTGATCACCGGCGCCCCGGGCGAGGACATCGGCTCCGACCACAACACCGGCACCGCCGTCATCCTCTGGGGCTCCCCGTCCGGCCTGGTCGGCGGCACCACCCTGAAGGACCCGCGCCCCGGCAGCCACGACGGCTTCGGCGCCCCCGTCACCACCGGCGACTTCGACGGCGACGGCCGCACCGACATAGCCGTGGGTGCCGCCTACGGCTACGCCTCCGTCGACGTCTTCCTCGGCGGCGTCACCCGCGACGGCACCCCCGGCTCGCACCACGTCGTCACCCCACCCCTGCACGGCCGCTTCGGACTCGGCGCCCGTTCGCTCGGCGCCGGCGACCTCGACGGGGACGGCAAGGACGACCTGCTCGTCGACGGGTACGCCGCCGACGACGCCCGCCCCGCCACCTTCTGGCTCCCCGGCACCGCCGAAGGCCCCACCACCACCGGCACCCAGCGCCTCCCCGGCGGCCCGATCGGCGCGGTCGGCGACACCGACGGCGACGGCTACGACGAGGTCATCCTCGGCACCGACCCGACCGAGGCCGCCGACGGCCCCCGCGAACTCGCGCCCCCGAAGGACCCGAAGACCGCCAAGCCCCGCGAGGACACCCCCGAGGCGCGCGCCCGCGAGGCCGCCGAGAAGGTCAAGAACTCCAAGGCCGAGGCCGCCGCCAAGGCCCCCCGCTCCCCGGCCGTCGGCGAACCCGCCCGCCCCAGCGAACTCGGTGGCTCGGTCCGTGTCGTCCACGGCACCGCCAAGGGCCCCGCCCACGGCCTGGTCCGCACCCTCACCCCGGACACGGTCGACGTCCCCGGCAACGTCGAGAAGGGGGACGCCTTCGGCGCCGCCCTCGCCCTCGGCGACCTCGACGGCGACGGCCACCCGGACCTGCTCGTCGGCGTCCCCGGGGAGCACATCGACGGCGTCCCCGAGACCGGCGCCGTCATCGCCCTCTACGGTGACACCGACGGCTCCGGCCTCACCGGTGACGGCGCGCGTTCCCTGCACCAGAACACCCGCCCCTTCCGCGACGAGAACGAGCCCGGCGACCGCTTCGGCACCGCCGTCCACCTCGCCGACCTCGACGGCGACGGCCTCCCCGACCCCGTCATCGGCTCCGCGGGCGAGAACGCCGGCAACGGCGCCCTCCACACCGCCCGCTCCACCAAGAGCCGAAAGCTCACCGCCGGGACCGTCCTGTACGTCTCCACCCTCGGCATCTCCACCGAGGGGACCCCGGAGCTGGGGTCCCACCTCTCCGGCTGAGGCCGGCTGGGCGCGGCTGAGCCCGGGAAACCGGCCCCCCCCCGGCACGTAGAACCTCATCCGGCCATCGATGGTCACGTACACGCCAAACGCTTCCCCCGTGGACAACGCTCCGGGTCAAGACACCTAGGGGATCCCCGGCGGGGATGTCACAGCTCGGCAGCAAACGCCCCTTCCGCCAACTGCCCCCGGGGCGCGATCCGTCCGGACCAGGTACGTTCGACCACGTGGCTGGATTCAGGACCGGACGCGGCCGGGACAACCGCAACGACCGACCGCACGGACAACCGCGGCAGCAGCCGTACGGGCAGCAAGCCCCGTACGGCGGTCAGCCGACCCCGCCCGGCGGCGGCTACCAGGGCGGCCCGCCCCCGCAGTGGCCCCAGGCGCACGGCCAGGGCGAGCCGGAGTACTTCGGCGACCCCGGCCACGGCGGCCACCAGCCGTACCCCCCGCAGCAGCCCCAGCCGCCGCAGGGCGGTTACGGCTACCCTGCCCCGCCGACGGGGCCCGACCCGTACGCCAGGCGGCCCCACCAGGCCCCGCACGACCCGTACGCGGCGCAGAACAACGCCGGGCACACCCAGGCGTTCTCGATCGACGAGCAGTACCACCACGGCGGCCCGCCCGAGGGCGAGGTCTACGCGACCGGCCCCAGCGGCCCCCGCCTGCACTGGAAGCAGCTCCTGAGCGGCATCGTCCTGCGCCCCGGGCCCACCTTCCACCAGATGCGCGACTACCAGGTGTGGGGCCCCGCCCTCACCGTCACCTTCCTCTACGGCCTGCTCGCCATCTTCGGCTTCGACACGGCCCGCGAGGACGTGATCAACGCCGCCCTCTCCACGGCGATCCCGTACGTCCTGACCACGGCCGTGGCGTTCACGCTGAGCGCCTTCGTCCTCGGCACCGTCACGCACACCCTCGCCCGCCAGCTCGGCGGCGCCGGCTCCTGGCAGCCGACGGTGGGCCTGTCGATGCTGATCATGACCCTGACCGACGTGCCGCGCCTGCTTCCCGCCGTCTTCATGGGTGGCGACGCCCCGGCCGTCCAGATCATCGGCTGGATCACCTGGCTCGCCGCCGGCGCCCTCTTCACCGCGATGGTCGCCAAGTCCCACGACCTGCCCTGGCCGAAGGCGCTCGCCGCCTCCGCCATCCAGCTCCTCGCCCTGCTCTCCCTGATCAAGCTCGGCACGTTCTGAGCCTGTACGACTGAGGGCCCGGACACCGAGTACACGGTGTCCGGGCCCTCAGTCGTACAGGCAGACGCAGACGCGGCCGTCGCTCAGGCGTCGAGCACCTGGCCGGCACGCTTCACCACGGGCGGCTCCACGCTCCACGGGAAGTTGATCCACTCGTCGGTCCGCTTCCACACGTACTCGCACTTCACCAGCGACTGCGACTTCTCGTAGATCACCGCGGAGCGCACCTCGGCGACCTCGCCGACGCAGAAGTCGTGCACCAGCTTCAGCGTCTTGCCGGTGTCGGCGACGTCGTCCGCGATGAGCACCTTCTTGTCGGTGAAGTCGATCGCGTTCGGCACCGGCGCCAGCATGACCGGCATCTCCAGCGTCTCGCCCACGCCGGTGTAGAACTCCACGTTCACCAGGTGGATGTTCTTGCAGTCCAGCGCGTACGCCAGGCCGCCGGCGACGAAGACGCCGCCGCGCGCGATGGAGAGGACGACGTCCGGCTCGTAGCCGTCGTCGGCGATGGTCTGGGCCAGCTCACGGATGGCCGTGCCGAAGGTCTCGTACGTGAGGTTCTCGCGAACGTCGCTCATGCCGGGTATCACACCTGCGTCCGATGAAAGTTGAGATAGGAACGCGAGGCGGTCGGCCCGCGCTGCCCCTGATAACGGGACCCGTACCGCTCCGAGCCGTACGGGAACTCCGCGGGCGAGGAGAGCCGGAACATGCAGAGCTGCCCGATCTTCATCCCCGGCCAGAGCTTGATCGGCAGCGTCGCCAGATTCGACAGCTCCAGCGTCACGTGCCCGGAGAAGCCCGGGTCGATGAAGCCCGCGGTGGAGTGCGTCACCAGACCCAGCCGCCCCAGCGAGCTCTTCCCCTCCAGCCGCGAGGCCAGGTCGTCGGGGAGCGAGATCACCTCGTACGTCGAGGCGAGCACGAACTCCCCCGGGTGCAGGATGAACGGCTCGTCGCCGGGCGGCTCCACCGTCCGCGTCAGCCCGTCCTGCTCCACCGAGGGGTCGATGTGCGGGTACAGGTGGTTCTCGAACACCCGGAAGAACCGGTCGAGACGCACATCGATACTCGACGGCTGCACCATGTCCGGCTCGAACGGATCGATCCGCACACGTCCGGCGTCGATCTCGGCCCGGATGTCTTTGTCTGAGAGAAGCACGCACCGAGGATACGCAGAGCGCGCGGGCCCGCCCCAACCGGACGGCCCCGCGCGCAGGTGACTCTTCTTACGCGGTACTGCGGTACTCCGTGCTGCTACGTGCTCCTACCGCTTGGCCCACTCCACGGGCACGGCCTGCCTCAGCCGCGCGCACCGGGGGCAGCGGATCAGCCGCCCCGGCCCGATCCGCCCGCTCCCGAGCTGCTGCATCGGAAACGAAGCGGTGCTGAACACGTGCCCATCGGCACAGCGGACGACGGTCTGCTCCATCAAAGTCCCAGAGTCCTTCCCCACGAGCCCGTCACACACAACGACGCCGCGCCGACACCGGAAACCAGCCCTGCCGGCCCCGACCGCCCGACGCCCGAGGGCACATTACGGGACGAACCCCCCGCCCCGCCGAAGCCACCCCCGCCCCCGCACACCGTACGCCTGCCCCCACACGTCAAAGCCCCCGCCGTGGACGGCGGGGGCTGGGCATGGGGTAGAGTAACCAGCGGTCCACCCCTCATCGGGGAAGTGGATCTTGCGGGTGTAGTTTAATGGTAGAACATGAGCTTCCCAAGCTCAGAGCGCGAGTTCGATTCTCGTCACCCGCTCCACGAAAAAGCCCCAGGCCAGCGGCCAGGGGCTTCTTTGTTGCCTGGATTTGTTGTCTGGACCAGTTCGGGTATCTCGTGCCGTATCCGTGCCAGATTCCTCGTCGTCCGCGGCTTCACGCCGGGCCCGTACGAGTTGGCCGAGGCCGCCGCAATCCCGCGCTGCCGCTCCAGGCGAGGGCTCGCTCGAGAAGCCTTTTGGAAACAGTGAGGATCTCCCCGAGGTCCTCACACGACTGCTGACGCCCGACCCCGGGGTCCAGATCAACGCCCTGTCAGAGCTGGGCAGTTTCGTTCGGATCAGTCGGTCGTTGGTCCGGGTGTGCCGTTGACTGATGCGCAGTGGGCGCGGATCGAGCCGTTGCTCCCGGATCGGACGCCGAAGCGGGGTGGCCGCTGGCGTGACCATCGTGAGGTGATCGACGCGGTTGCCTACAAGTTCCGGACCGGTATGCGGTGGGTGCACCTTCCGGAGAAGTACGGCAACTGGCTGGGCGTCTACGACCGGCTGCGGATGTGGGCGGTCGACGGTACCTGGGAGCGGGTTTTCACCGCGCTGGTGGCCCAGGCAGATGCGGACGAGGACCTCGGCTGGGCCGTCTCGGTCGACTCCACGATCGTGCGGGCCCGTCAGCACGCGGCCGGGGCCCGTAGAAAGGGGCCCACGGCCGGCGAACCCGGTGACCACGCCATCGGCCGTTCCCGCGGCGGACTGACCACGAAGATCCACCTCGCCGCCGATGCCCGCTGCCGGCCCCTGGCGTTCGTCCTCACCGCCGGACAGGCCGGTGACGCACCTGCCTTCCCCGAGGTCATGGCCCGCCTGCGGGTGCCCCGTCGGCGAGGACGACCCCGCACCAGGCCGGATGTGGTCCTGGGCGACAAGGCGTACTCCTCCCGCGCGATCCGCGAGCACCCGCGCAAGCGCGGCATCCGGGCCGTGACCCCCCGTCCCCGCTGACCAGCGCGGCCCCCGGCTCCGTCGAGGCAGCCGAGGCGGCAGGCCACCAGCCTTCGACCGCGAAGCCTACGAGCAGCGCAACACCGTCGAGCGGTGCATCAACCGCCTCAAGCAGTGGCGAGGCATCGCCACCCGCTACGAGCAGACCGCCACCATCTACCTGGCCGGACTCCACATCGCGGGCATCTTCCTCTGGTCCGCCCGATGATCCGAACGAAACTGCCTAGCTCCTCTGCCGGGAGGGGCGGGCTCGACTCGGGTGTGGGCGTGTCGCCGGACGCTGTGTGGAGGACGAGAGTGGCACGGCTCACTCCCTTTCCCTCCCCCCACCCGGAATGCCCCGCCCGTCCCCGACGCTGCCCTTCTGAGGGACCGGTGTGCCGGGCCCTGTTTCGGCGTGCGCTGGGCAAGGGAGCTCGGCAGCCGTGGGTGCGTGACAGCTGGGGATGCCGGCTGGACGTGCGTGCCTGTGTCCGCCCGCTTCACCGTCCCCCTCGGAGGTTTTCCGCCATGCCCTTGGCCTTGCTCGCGCTCGCCGTCGTCGCCTTCGGGATAGGGACGACCGAGTTCGTCTCGATGGGGTTGTTGCCGCAGATCGCCGACGGGGTCGGGGTGTCCGTGCCGCAGGCGGGGAACCTCGTCTCCGCGTACGCGCTCGGGGTCGTCGTGGGGGCGCCGCTGCTGACGGGGCTCGGGGCGAAGATTGCGCACAAGAAGCTGTTGTTGCTGCTGGCGGGGTTGTTCGTGGTCGGGAACGTCGCGTCGGCGCTGGCCCCCGGGTTCGGGACGTTGTTCGCGGCGCGGGTGCTGGCGGGGCTGCCGCACGGGGCGCTGTTCGGGGTGGGGGCCGTGGTGGCCTCGCGGCTGGTGGCGCCGGAGCGGGCGGCGCGGGCGGTGTCGACGATGTTCCTCGGGCTGACCGTGGCCAACATCGTCGGGGTGCCGGCCGGGACCGCGCTGGGGCAGCAGTTCGGGTGGCGTTCGGCGTACCTCGCGGTCGCCGTGATCGGGCTGGTCGCGCTGGCGGCCCTGGCCCGGCTCGTACCGCACCAGCCGCGTGCCGAGGGCGCCGGTATCCGGCACGAGCTGAAGGCGATGGGCAACCGGCACATCGCGATCGGTCTGGCCACCGCCGTCGTCGGCTTCGGCGGCTGCTTCGCGGTCTACAGCTACCTGGTGCCGATGCTCACCGAGGTCACGGGGATGGCGTCCTCGTCGACGACGCTGGTGCTGGCGCTGTACGGCGTGGGCATGACGCTCGGCACGCTGCTCGCCGGACCGATGACCGACCGGGCGCTGCGCCCGACGCTCTACGGCGGCCTCGCCGTCATGGCCGTCGTGCTGTTCGCCTTCTACTTCGCGGTGCAGCACACCGCGACGGCTCTGGTCTGCGTCCTGCTGATCGGCGCCATGGGCTCCTTCATCACCACCCCGGTCCAGATGCTCCTGATGGCCAAGGCCGAACAGGCCCCGACCATGGCCGCCGCCTCCAACCACTCGGCCTTCAACCTCGCCAACGCGGGCGGCGCCTGGCTCGGCGGCCTGGTCATCTCGGCCGGCTGGGGCTGGGCCTCGCCCGCCCTGGTCGGGGCTTCGCTGGCCGCGGTGGGACTGGGGCTGGCTGTGGTGGGGGGCCTGATGGACGGGGGGCTCGGGCGGGGGAAGCGGTCGATGGTGGTGGCGGGGGCGAGCGCCCAGGCGGAGGTGGAGGCCGCCGAGGCCGAGGCCGAAGTCCAGGCCGCCGGGGTCGAACGGGCGAAGTGAGCCCGGCCGGCGCTCACACCCCCGTAGTGGACCCCGGCCGCACAATCATCAACACCACCACCGCTGCCCACAGCAGGTTGAACACCCCCGTGGTCATCGCGAGCCGCGCCCCCGCCGCCCGTCGCTCCTCGCCCTCGACCGCCCCTTCCTCATCCTCCAGCAACTCCCCCTGCCCCGGCAGGATCACCGCCACCAGCAGCCCCGCCGCCACCCCCGTCAGCACGATCGACACCACCAGCCAGGCGTCCGACAGCACCCCCAGCGCCGCCCCCGTGGCGATGCCCAGCACCGGCACGGCCGCACCCACGTACGCGTAGCTGCGGCAGATCTTGTGGAGGAGGGCGGGCGTCTCCGGTGTCGGGGCGGTTCTGGCGAGGCGGGGGAACATCGACGCGGCCACGGTGATCGGGCCGATGGCGACGATGGCGGCCAGGACGTGGAGCGAGAGGAAGAGCTTGGCCATGGGGTTCGGGGTCCCTTCAGGGAGTGACGTCGGTGGGCGTTGGCGGGCAATAGGTTGGCTGGCAACGCAAGGAGTCCGGACTCAGGGATAGCACGCCAGGTGCCCTCTTGGGTAGGCTGCCTACGTATGAGGCACGATGCGGTACGGGGACATCTGGACGGGCTGCTGCTCGCGGTGGTCGAGCCGGGGCCCCTGCACGGGTACGCGATCATCACGGCCGTGCAGGAACGCAGCGGCGGGGCGCTGGAGTTGCGGACCGGGACCATCTATCCGGCGCTCAACAGGCTGGAGCGGCTGGGGCTGTTGCGCAGCGACTGGGAGGCGGTCGGGCAACGGAAGCGGCGGCGTTACGAGTTGACCGAGGCCGGGCGGCGGCAGCTGGACGAGGAGCGGTCGGCGTGGCGGGACTTCACGCGGGTGATCGGGGCGGTGCTCGACCCGGGGCCCACTCCCGGGGCGGTGGCGAACGGAGCGGCGACGTGAGCGCGGACATGACCCCGGGCACGACCTCGCCGGTGGACGACCCCGTCGAGCGGTACGCCGTCGAGCTGGCGGCCGCCCTGCGCGGGCCGGCCGGGGCGCGGGAGCGGCTGGTCGCGGAGGTGCGGGACGGGCTGGGCGAGACCGTGGTCGCGTACGAGGCGGCGGGGGCTCCGCCGGAGCGGGCGGCGCGGGAGGCGGTGGCGGAGTTCGGGTCGGTCGCGGAGGTGGCGGCGAGTTGCCAGCGGGAGCTGACCGTGGCGCAGGCCCGGCACACCGCGCGGGCGCTCGCGCTCACCGGGCCTTTCCTGCTGGCCTGTTGGTGGCTGGTGCGCGGTACCGGGGACGGCCAGGGCGGGGTGTCCGGGTTCGCGCACCAGGTGGCGGTGCAGCTCTCCTCGGCGGCGGCGGTCGCGGTGGTGCTCGCGGCGTTGGCGCTGGCGGCCACGGGGGCGTGGGGGCGGTGGCTGCCGGTGGCGGCCGAGCGGCTGCCGGCGGCGGTCGCCTGGACGGGGACGGCGGCGAGCGTCGCGATGGCGGTGACCACGCTGACCCTGGCCACCGCCTCCTTCCTCGCCGAACAGTGGCCGCTGACCGTACTGGCCGGTGCGCTCGCCGCCGCCTCCCACGCCGTGGTGGCGGGATCGGCCCGGGTCTGCCGGGAGTGCGCGCGGCTGTCGGCGGGCGAGCCGGCGGTGGCGTGAGGGGGGCCGGCCCGAGCTGAACCCGGGGGTTTTCCCCACCCCCGGTTCGCCCGGCCGCCCCATGTCGGCGGGGGCTGCCCGAGCGGCATCGTGGGATACGCACCGGGGCCCCGCGCACCACGGCCCCGGGGCGCTCCCCGCCCGCTCCCGCCTCCCGGATTCGAGGTCACCCATGGCCACCGCCGACATCCCCACCACGTGCCCGCTGCCGCACGTCTCCGAGCAGCCGGCCGGTGCCGTACGCCGCGGCCCGCTGTCGTCCGCCGCCTGGCGGGAGCACGGGTACGTGTTCACCTCGTTCCCGCTGGCGATCGCCGGGTTCGTCCTCGCGGTCACGCTCTTCTCGCTCGGCGCGGGGCTGGCGGTCACCGTGCTCGGCCTTCCCGTGCTGGTGGCGTTGCTGGCCGGGGCACGGGGGCTGGGCGCGGGGGAGCGGGGCCGGGCCGCGGGCATGCTGGGGCTGAGGACGAAGGCGCCCGCGCCGGTGCCGGCGGGCGGGATCAAGGGGCGGCTGGCGGACGTGGCCGGCTGGAAGGCCGTGCTGTTCCAGGTGGTCATGTTCCCGTGGCGGATCGCCTCGTTCGTCGTGACGCTGACCCTGCTGCTCACCGGCTGGGTGGTCGCCCTGCTCCCGCTGTACGCCTGGGTCTTCCCGACCTTCGTCGGCTGGCCCGGCTACCGGCTCTTCGACTGGACTGACGCCACCGGCGTCCGCCACGCCTACTACCTGGAGTCCTTCTGGCAGATCGGCGCGGCCTCGCTCGTCGGCATCGGCCTGGTGTTCCTGACCCCGGTCGTGGTCCGGGCGCTGAACGGGGTGGACCGGGCGGCGGTGCGGGGGCTGCTGGCGGGGTGAGCGGACCGCCGGTGGCGGTACGGAGGACAGGCCCGGGCCCGCGTCGGCGGAGCCGGGCCTGTCGTCGTGCCGGAGGGAGCGACGGCTCAGCTTCCGTCGGCCGGATCGCTCCAGTGGGGCGGGAGGTCCGGCGGCAGCCACGCCTCATCCCCCGGCCGGTCCGGTCGCGGGGGTGCGGCGTGGCGGGGCAGGGGCGCGCCGTCGATGACGGACTCCAGGGTGTGCTGGACGTGGCGGAGGTAGTGGCGGGCGTCGCGGATCTGGCGTTCGCGGTGGGCCCGGCCGGCGCCGCGCCAGCCGATGTCGTAGAGGAGTGCGACCAGCGTTCGGTAGCGGTCGCGCACCAAGGGGTCGCTGATCATCAGCAGGTCGGTGTTCATGCCGCTGCGGACGGATTGCATGGCCTTGGAGCAGTTGCTACGCGCGTGCTCGCTCAGGGTCGGGTGCTCCTCCGCCACATCGGGCAGGGAGGGCAACCACTGGTACAGGCCGTCGAGTCTGTCCAGCAGCGCCCGTGAAGCCGCCGTCTCCCGCTCCCGCACCCGTAAGGAGTGGGCCAGTCGTACGGCCGCGTTCTCCTGGGTGGTGGTGGTCTCGGCCTGGATCGCGGCCGTGCGCAGGGTCTGCCAGCGGGCCACGTAGAGGGCGATGGCGCCGCCTGCCACAGTGCCGACGAGGGCCGAGGCGGTCTGGGCGAGGAGTTCGGGCAAGTCCGTCATGCCGCCCAGCCTCAGCTCCGCCCGCTCACCCCGGCAAGGGAGTGAAGTGGCCGGGGTGCCGGCCAGGTTGGACCGCACCCCGGCCCCAGGGTCACGCCTTCGACCACAGCGCCCCGCCCTTCTCCAGGGTGATGCCGCCGTTGACGGTGACCGCGTAGATGGTGACGGGGGTGCCCTCGGGGATGTCGCCGCTCTTCCAGGGGCTGCAATAGGGGGCGTTGTGGCCGCGGGTGGTGGCGACGCGGTCGATGGTGCCGTCGCGGTGGATGTCGAGCCAGGCTTCGATGCCCCAGCCGTCGGCGGTGTTGTCGCAGGCGCGGATGGAGTCGCCGGGGATGGAGCCGGACGGGTCGGCGTTCCACTGGGCGTAGCCGCCCTGGGTCTTGATGGGGTCGCTCGGGGCGGCGTTCGCGGCGCCGGTGGCGCCGAGGACGAGGCCGAAGGCGGCGCCGGCGCCGACGAGGATGCGTGCCGCGTGGTGCTTGGTCATGAGAACTCCCCCTTGGTGAAGTCGTGTTCACCGTTCGGTCATGGTTGCGGCGGTGAATCTACCGCGTCGGCCGGAGAGGTGGGGCGCTTCCCCGGGGGCAGTTCGCAGGGCATGATCCGGGAGACGGAGAACGAAACGGAAAAAAGAAGAGGAAGCAGGGGGGCGTCATGGCGTTGTTCGGGAACGCGCACACGGTCGATCCGGGGTCGGCGCAGCAGGAGTACGCGCGGCTGCTCGGGCAGGGGGAGCAGGTGCACGCGGCGTATCTGCTGATCCGGGACACGATTCTCTTCACCGACCGGCGGCTGATCCTTGTCGACAAGCAGGGGATCACCGGCAAGAAGGTGGAGTACCACTCGATCCCGTACCGGAGCATCACGCATTTCGCCGTCGAGACGGCGGGGACGTTCGACCTGGACGCGGAGTTGAAGATCTGGCTGTCGGGGGCGGCGGCACCGGTGCAGAAGACGTTCACCAAGGGCGTCGACATCTACGAGGTGCAGGCGATCCTCACGCAGTTCGTGACCCGCTAGGCGGCGGGTTCTCGGCGCTGCGGGCGAGTACCTGGGCGGTGTAGCGGCACTCCTCGGAGAGGCGGGTGGCCTCCACGACCAGGACGCCGTACGGCTCGGTCGGGTCGGTGAGGGAGAGGCCGCGTTCCTCGGTGGTCCGGACGACCTCGCCGCGGCACCGCTCCAGACTGTCGGCGGCCTCGCCGAGGCGGCCGGCCTGGTCGCGGAGGTGGTCCTCGTCGAGGGTGGCGAGGACCTCGGTGAAGTCGACGACGGAGGAGAGGAAGGTGGCGTAGGCGCGGAGGAAGGGAGCGTAGTCCCGGTCGGGGCTGCTCTCCTCCTCCCGCTCCCGCTCCCGCTCCCGCTCCTGGTCCTGGTCCTGCTCCTCGTCCTGGTGCTGCTGGTCGAGGCTGCGGGTGATGGCGGCGACCTGGGAGATCATCCGGACCAGCGCCTCCATGGTCCGGTCGTACGCCTCGAAGGTGATGGTGCGGCGGCGCCGGCGGGCCCAGGGGCGGGGGTTGAGGCGCAGGCTCTCGCGGGCGGTGCGCAGGCCCTCGCGGGACTGGGAGATCAGGGTGTCGGTGCGGTCCGCGCGGTTCCGCCAGCCCTGGGTGGTGTCCGCGTCGGGGGTGCCCTCGCCCAGCTCCGGCGCCATGGCGTCGAGCAGGTCGTGGATCTCCTGGGCCAGGGCGCGGATGCCCCATTCGGCGCTGCGGTAACGCAGGGGCGGGGCGATCAGCACGTTGACGCCGACGCCGACGGCCGAGCCGATGAGGACCAGCAGCACGATCTGGCCCAGCTCCTTGACCTGGTCGATGTTGTCGGAGACGCCGGTGTACGTGGCGAAGGCGAAGAAGGCGGCGGTGGCGACCTGGGAGCCCTGGGCGCCCAGCACCCGCCAGCGGCTGATGACCAGGGCGACCAGCGCCACCAGCGCGAAGGTGACCAGGTCCGGCCCGGCCGAGAGGCCGAGGACGGCCTGCACGGCGACCCCGGCCGCCACCGCGCCGACGTACCGCAGGGACTGCACCACCGACTGGTAGACGGTGACCTGCACCATCAGCACGGCGGAGAAGGGGGCGAAGGCGGGCGAGGTCGCGTTCATCAGCTCGTAGGAGACGAGCCAGGAGAGGGTGGCGGCCAGCGCGGACTTCAGGACGAGGAGCAGGGAGCGGCGGGCGCTGCTCTCGGGGCGGCGGAGCTGGCGGCCCCACTCGGCCACCCGCTCCCACTTCTCCCGGGTGGCCGTGTCGCTCATGGCATCCTCTCGGCGGTCGGCGGGCAGGTCGTCCCGCGCGCCTGCCCTGCCGCCCGCTCCGGTATGCGGCACGGATGCAGCACGCATGAGGCAGGAATGCGGCACGGATGCGGCCGAGGTGCCGCGCGGTGGCGGTCCTCGATCGCACCCTGGCACCGGCCGGGCCGCCCCGCCCGTCGGGTGCGCCCGGGGAGTGACCCCGTGCCGGAGTCGTGGGGCGCCCGGACCGTCAGGCGGGGGAGTCGCCCTCCGCCGCGTTCTCCCAGGTGTCCGGGGACCAGATGCCGGAGCGGCGCAGGGAGGCGGGGCAGTGGCGGTAGATCTCGTCGATCTCGACGACCAGGGCCAGCTTGGGGCGCTGGTTCTTCTCCACCAGGGCGTCGAAGAACGGGGCGTCGGTGAGGACGCGGGCGCGGCCGTTGATCCGCAGGACGTCCATGACGCCGGGGATCAGGTAGAGCAGGCCGACGTGCGGGTTGGTGAGGATGTTCCGGAAGCTGTCGCCGCGCCGGTTGCCGGGGCGGTCGGGGAGGGCGATCGTGCCCGGGTCCACGACGTGGGTGAAGCCGGGGACGCCGCCGCGTGGGGAGACGTCGCAGTTGCCCTCGGCGTCCGCGGTGGACAGGGAGCAGAAGGAGGCGCGGGACAGCAGGTCGAGGTCCTGCGCGTCGAGCCGGTCGTGGACCTTGTCGATGACGATCGGGTGCGGGACGCCGAGCAGCGCGTCCAGCTCCTCGACGCCGTTCAGCTCGGTGTACCCGGCGGGCAGCGGGCCCGTCGCCGGGGTCTCGGGGACGAGGGGCGCCGCCGGGACGGCGGGCTCGGTCAGGCCCAGGCCGCGGGCGTCCGGGACCCGGGTGAGGCGGGCGAGCGAGTGGTGGAGGCCGGTGGCGGGAGCCTCGGGCGCGGGGTTCGTCAAGGCGGTCTCCAGAGGGCGTGACGCGGTGGGGCGGGGGCGGTCGGTGCAGCGGGGTGGCCGGAAAAGTGCTGTTAGGCTTACCTTACTTTGGGTTGATGGCAGGTTTGTGGGCAGGGTTGGCCGGTTCTGACCGCGTGCTGGCGTGAGCGGGGGCCTGCGGCCGCACCGGTGCGAACATCCCGGGGCCTGGAGCAAGGGTGAGTGAGAGTGCAAGACCGCGTGACCGGCGCCCCGGCGGCCGGATCGTGAACGGCCCCGCCGACCGCGAGGGCCGCCCCGCCGACCCCTCCGGCACGCCGCCGTCCCGTACGCGCTCCACGGCCCTCCTCGACCTGGGCAAGCAGCCGGGCGCCGAAGGCGCGACCGCCACCACGTCACCGCCGCCCCGCCGCTCCGCCCGCAGCAGGCCCGCGCTGGCCGCCGGGCTGGTCCTCGCCCTCGTCGCCCTCGGGCTGACGCTGGTGGCGAGCCTCGCCGTCGGCAGCGGGGACGTGCCCTTCGCCGACGTGCTCGGCACCTTCCTCGACCCGGACGCGGAGAACAAGGCGCAGCTCATCGTCGGCGAGGTCCGCATCCCGCGCACCCTCGCCGGACTGCTCTCCGGGGTCGCGCTCGGGCTCGCGGGCACCGTGATGCAGGGCGTCACCCGCAACCCCATCGCCGACCCCAGCCTCCTCGGCATCAACGCCGGTGCCTCCCTCAGCGTCGTCTTCGCCATCAGCGTGCTCGGCCTCGGCGCCTCGCAGCAGTACCTCTGGTTCGGCTTCCTCGGCGCGCTGATCGCCGCCCTCGTCGTCTACGGCGTCGGCTCGCTCGGCCGCGAGGGCGCCACCCCGGTCAAACTGGCGCTCGCCGGAGCCGCCACCACCGCCGTACTGACCTCGCTGACCACCACCATGCTGCTCACCGACCGGCAGAGCTACGACCAGTTCCGGTTCTGGCAGATCGGCGCGCTCAACACGCGGTCGGTGGAGGTGCTCTCCGAGGCCGCGCCGTTCATCGTCGTCGGCGGCCTGCTCGCCCTCACCCTCGGCTCGCAGCTCAACGCGCTGGCCCTCGGCGACGACCTGGCCCGCGGCTTCGGCCAACGGGTCGGCCTGGTCCGGGGCGTCTCGGCGGTCGCCGTCGTGCTGCTCTGCGGCGCCTCCACGGTGGTCGCCGGGCCCATCGGCTTCGTCGGCCTCGCCGTCCCGCACATCGCCCGGCTGGTGACCGGGCCGGACTACCGCTGGGTCCTCCCGTACAGCATGGTGCTCGCCCCCATGCTGCTCCTGTGGGCGGACATCGTCGGCCGGGTCGTGGCCCAGCCCGGCGAGGTGCAGGTCGGCGTGGTCACGGCGGCGCTGGGCTGCGTCCCGTTCATCTGGCTGGTACGGCGGCGGAAGCTGGTGGAGCTGTGAGCGACCGGGCTACTCCCTCTTCCGGGAAGCACGTCGAGAAGGCGCACGTCGAGAAGGCGGCCTCCGTGAGCGCGGCCGCCTCCCCGCTACGGGTCTCCGAGGCGGTCCTCGCCGAGGCGGCGCGGACGGTCGCCGGGGCGCGGCGGCGGGGCGGGCGCCGGTCGGTGCTGGTCGGGCTGGTGCTCGCGCTGGCCGCCTTCGCGGTCTTCGCGGTGTCGCTCAGCGTCGGCGACATGGTGATCCCGCTCGCCGACGTCCTCGCCACCCTCTTCGGCGGCGGTGACGCAGGCTCCCAGTTCGTCATCCTCGAACTGCGGCTGCCGCGCGCGCTGCTGGCCGTGCTGGTCGGCGCCGGGTTCGGCATGGCCGGCGCGGTCTTCCAGACAGTGCTGCGCAACCCGCTGGCCAGCCCCGACGTCATCGGCATCAGCTCCGGCGCCTCCGCCGCCGCCGTCACCGCCTCCATGGTCTTCGCCGTCTCCGGCCTCGCCCTCTCGGCGAGCGCCCTGGTCGGCGCGCTGGTCGCGGGCGCCCTCATCTACCTGCTGGCCTGGCGCAAGGGCGTGGTCGGGGCGCGGCTCGTCCTGGTCGGGCTCGGCGTCGGCTTCGGGCTCAACAGCCTCGTCTGGTACCTGATGTCCCGCGCCGAGGTCTCCAGCGCGCAGAACGCCCTGCTCTGGCTCACCGGCAGCCTCAACGGCCGCTCCTGGAATCAGGTGTGGCCGCAGCTGATCGCGCTGGCCGTACTGGTCCCGCTGACCTTCGCCGCCGCCCGCGCCCTTCCCGCCCTCCAGCTCGGCGACGACACGGCGTCCGGGCTCGGGGCACGGGCCGAACGCCACCGGCTGGCCCTGCTGGCCTGCGGCGTCGCGCTCGCCGGGGTGTCGACGGCGGCGGCCGGGCCGGTGGCCTTCGTGGCGTTCGTCGCGGCGCCGGTCGCCCGCATGCTGCTGCCCGGCCGGGGCGCGGTCCTGCCGCACGCGGCGCTGGCCGGGGCGCTGCTCGTCCTGCTCGCCGACTTCGCCGCCCAGCACGCGCTGCCCGGCACCCAGCTTCCGGTCGGCGTGGTCACCAGCGTGGTCGGCGCCCCGTACCTGCTGTGGCTGCTGGCCCGCGCCAACCGGGTCGGGCGCGGTGGCTGAGCGGGCGGCCCGCGAGCGGCGGGCACGAGGCCGGCAGACCACGGGTACAGGCAGAGAGGAGTGCGTCCGATGAGTGCGGAGCACACGCTGGAGGCGCGGGACGTCCGCATCGGCTACGACGGGCGCGAGATCGTGCCCGGGCTGAGCGTGAAGATCCCGCCCGGACGGTTCACGGTGATCGTGGGGCCCAACGCCTGCGGCAAGTCCACGCTCCTGCGGGCGATGGCGCGGCTGCTCGCGCCGACCTCGGGGGCGGTGCTGCTCGACGGGCGGCCCGTCCAGCAGACGCCGACGCGCGAGGTCGCCTCCGTGCTGGGCATCCTGCCGCAGAGCCCGGTGGCCCCCGAGGGCATCACCGTCTCCGACCTCGTCGCCCGGGGCCGCTACCCGCACCAGGGCTGGTTCCGCCGCTGGACCGCCGAGGACGACGCGGCGGTCGGCGCCGCGCTCCTCTCCACCGACGTGCTCGACCTGGCCGAACGCCCCGTCGACGAACTCTCCGGCGGCCAGCGCCAGCGCGTCTGGATCGCCATGGCTCTCGCCCAGCGCACCGACATCCTCCTCCTCGACGAGCCCACCACCTTCCTCGACGTCGCCCACCAGATGGACGTCCTCGACCTCCTCACCGACCTCAACCGCGAACGCGGCGTCACCCTCGTCGCCGTCCTCCACGAACTGAACATGGCGTGCCGGTACGCCGACCACCTCATCGCCATGAAGCAGGGGGAGGTGGTCGCGGAGGGGGCTCCCTCGGACATCGTGACCGAGGAACTCGTCTCCGACGTGTTCGGCATGCGGTGCTCGGTCGTGCCCGATCCTGCGTCGGGCACTCCGCTTGTTGTGCCTCTGGGGCGGCACCATGTCTAGGGTGCCCCTGGTTCGGCCCAGGGTGTAGGTGGCCTCAATCGCCGGCCGGGCTGGGTTGCGCTGTGGCTGGGCTCCGCCTCCGCCTGCCCCGCCGTGACCCTGCGGGTCACCGACTGGCCTCAAGCGCCGGCCGGGCTGTGGGGTTCGCGGTTTCTCCGGTGCGTGGGTGGGGCGGGGCCGCGCCGGGGTACCTCCTCACAAACTGCATGGTGCGGGGTGAGTTGGAGTATGGCTGCCTCGTGTGCAGTTTGCTGCGGGGGCACCCCGACACGTCCCCGCCCCACGGTCTCGTACGCGGCCGACCGCCGGAGGGGCGGATGAGGCCGTCACCGATACCGGGCTTCTCCACAGCGACCACCCGTCGTCGCTTCAGCCGGCCACACAGATCAATCGGGGACGGTCTGTCTTTTGCCCACCCACCGGCGGGACGACGCCGACGAGACGTAAGGGCGGGGACGGGTCGGGGTGCCCCCGCAGCAAACTGCACACACGGCCGTCTTGAAGCGACTGACCCCGCACCCTGCAGTTTGTGAGGAGGTACCCCGGCCCGGCCCCGCCCGACCCAGACGGCGAACGAACCGCGAACCCCTACAGCCCGGCCGGCGTTTGAGGCCAATCGGTGACCGGCACGGTGGAGACGAAGCCCAACGGCCAACAGCCCGGCCGGCCCCGCGAGGGTGTGGGCAATCTGACGCCCCCATAGGTGCGCAAGAGGTTTGGTCAGGCTAACCTAACCCGCATGAACGATTCCGCTTCCGTGGGCAAGCCCGCCGCCCCCCTCTCGCGCCGCCGCAAGGCGGCGCTGGCCGTCGCCGCGCTCCTCGTCGGTCTCACCGCGTGTGGCGCGGGCGGGGACGAGCAGGCCGAGAAGCCGGCGGAGGGCAAGGCGTCGTCCGGCGCCTTCCCGGCCAAGGTCGCCACCAAGTTCGGCGAGATCACCATCGACGAGGCGCCGAAGCGGATCGTCGCGCTGGGCTGGGGCGACGCCGAGACGGCGCTCGCGCTCGGCGCGCAGCCGGTGGGCGCCAGTGACTGGCTGCCCTTCGGCGGCGAGGGCGTCGGCCCCTGGGCCGAGGGCATGTACGACAAGAAGCCCGAGCTGATCGGCACCATGGAGCCGGAGTTCGAGAAGATCGCGGCGCTCAAGCCCGACCTGATCCTCGACACCAAGTCCAGCGGCGACCAGAACCGCTACGACACCCTCTCCAAGATCGCCCCGACGGTCGGCGTCCCCAAGGGCGGGGACATGTACATGACCTCGTGGGAGAAGCAGACCGAGATGGTCGCGGGCGCCCTGGGCAAGAAGGACGAGGGCGCCGAGCTGATCGCCGAGACCGAGAAGAAGTTCACGGCCGCCGCCAAGGGGCACCCGGAGTTCAAGGGCAAGACGATCACGGTCGGCTCGCGCACCTCCGAGGGCTTCGGCGCGTACGTCGGCGGCACCGGCCGGGTGGACTTCGTCAAGCGGCTCGGTTTCGTCAACAACCCGGAGATCGAGAAGCTGGCCGGGGACTCGTTCTCGGTCTCCGTCTCCAAGGAGAAGCTCGACCTGCTCGACGCCGACCTGACCGTCATGGCGCCGATCGGCATCTCCGCCAAGGAGATCAGCGACGACCCGCTGTACAAGGCGGTGCCCTCGGTGAAGGACGGCCGCTCGATCGTCTTCGACGACAAGGACATCAGCCAGGCATTCGCCACCGACTCGGTGCTGAGCGTCGGCTACGCCCTCGACAAGGTCGTCCCGCTCTTCTCGGAGAAGCTCAAGTAAGGCTGTCCGCCCGCCCGTCGGGCTCGTACGCCCCCGCTTCCGGTCACCCGCCGGGCGGGGGCGTACTGCTGTCCGGGGAGCCGCCTTCACCGGCTATAAGCGGTGTGTATAGCATGCGTGTAGAGCGGGGACACGGCCTTGCCGGCCACAGACAACAGCCAACACAGGGGGAGCGCGGTGAAGTCCACGAGCACGGACGCGGCGCACCAGGAGCGGGACGTCCAGGCCGGGGCAGGGGCGGAGGCCGCCGGGCGGAAGGCGCGCGTGCACCCCGCCGTGCCGGCCGGGCTGATCGCCGGGTCGTACGTGCTGGCGTTCCTGCTCCAGGTGGCGGGGGCGCCCACCGGGGTGCTCGCGCTGGCCCTGCTGATGCGGCTGGTGGGGTGCGTGCTGCTCTGCACCAGCCTCTTCTGGCGGCCCTGGCAGAAGGTGACCGGGGTGCTGGTGACCCTGGTGGTCCCGGCCCTCGCCAACCTCCTGTGGAACCGGGAGCTGAGCGGCGAGGACACCATGGCCCTGCGCCTCCTCGCCGACGTCCTCCAGCTGGCGTGCGTGGTCGGTGGCGCCGCCTGGCTGTGGTGGACCCGGCGCAAGGGCTGACCTGGCCACCTGACCGGTACTTCCGGCCGGGAGGAGCAGTTCCACCGGCCCCGCCCCAGATCTGCGGGCCGCCCCTCCAGAGCCCCCTGCCCCGGAGGCGCGCCACCAAGAGGCCCGTGACATCTTCGTACGCGGCGCACCCGGCCCGGAACGCCCCGAGTTCCCTCCTCCCGCACACGGCGAACTCGGCCCCTTGACCGGTCCTGTCGCGCGACACTGGACCTACGGCCCCCCAAGGGGGGCCGCCGCAACGTCCGGGGCTGAGGGGCCCCGGGCAGGTGCCGAGGGCTGAGGGGCCCTTGGCTGCTGTGGAAAACCGCCGGGCGCGGGGTACGGCTCGGGATGGCCGTGCCCCGCGCCCGGCGGCGTCAGAGGTGGGTGGTGCGGGTGGTCAGAAAGCGCGGCGGCGCATCCAGAGCCACACGAAGGTGACCGCCAGCGCGGCCAGTCCCAGGCAGATCGCGCCTTCGGCGAGCTGGAGGTCGCGCATGTGGGTGATCGGGTGGTGCTCGGAGTACTCCCAGGTTGCGCCGTGGTCGGCCAGGCAGGCTTCGAAGTCGTCGGCCGGGTAGCAGGGGCCGGCGTCGAAGATGCTGCGGTCGGCGCGGGCCGCCTGCGGCTGGACCAGGACCCAGTCCTCCTCGCGGAGCTGCGGGACCGACCGGCCGAACGAGACGACGGGCGACACCACGTAGGGGCGGACCGTCGTCAGCAGGGCCGTCACCGCGCCCATCGCGCCGAGGGTCAGCACCATCGCGGGCAGCGTCCGCCGGGTCAGCGTCCCCGCCAGCGCGCCGAGGGCCACGCCGAGCGCGGCGTACCCGAGGACGGCCGGGCCGGTGGAGACGAAGGCGGTGGGCGAGTACCAGTACAGCCCGATCGTCGCCTGTCCCGCGCCCTCCAGCGCCCACGAGCCGAACCAGGCGGCGATGCCCGTCCCGGCCATCAGCGCGCCCATCGGCAGCGCCAGCTTGTGCAGCAGCCAGCGTTCCCGGGTGATGCCCTGCGCCCACACCAGCCGGTGCGTGTCCGCCTCCAGTTCGCGGGCGATCAGCGGCGCGCCCACGAAGAGCCCGCCGAGGAAGGGCAGGGCGAGGACGGCGGCCAGCAGCAGCCGCAGCGGGGTCGAGTACAGGCCGCGGTACTCCTCGATGACCTCCAGGCGCGACGAGCACCGCTCCGGCCCGCCCATCAGCGGGCAGTCGGCGATGCCGTGGGCGGCCTGGTAGGCGACGGCGCCGTTCCGCAGCAGCACGGCGGTGACCACGAGGGCGGCGACCAGCGCGAGACCGGTCCACAGGGCGCCCCGGTGCTGGCGCCACACCAGCCACGTCATGCCGTGCAGCAGGCGGCGGGGCCCGGGGTCCCGGTCGGTGGCGGACTCCCTCTCCAGGGTGGCGGTGCTCATGCGGCGTGGTCCTTCGCGGCGAGGGGCGTCGGGGCGGGCGGGGTCGCGGACGGGGTGAGGAGCGGGGGCGCCTCGGGCGCGCGGAGGTAGGCGAGGAGCAGCTGCTCCATCGAGGGCTCGGCCACCGTCCAGGTGGGCCCGGGGGCGAGCGGCCCCTCGCGGCGCACCATGGCGGTGAACTGCCGTCCGCTGGTGGTGGCTTCGACGACGGTGTGCCCGTCCAGCGGACCGGCCGCGCCGGGCGCCGGGAGCGCGCCGGTGACCAGGCTGTGCGCCCAGGCCAGTTCGTCGGCCTCCCCGGCGAGCCGCACCCGGCCGCCGGCGAGGACGAGCAGGTAGTCGCAGACGCCCTCGAGTTCGGGGAGGGTGTGGGTGGACATGACGACGGTCGTCCCCGACTCGGCCGCCTCCGCCATCAGCACCCCGGTCATCTCGTGCCGTACCAGTGGGTCGAGGTCGGCCATCGGCTCGTCGAGCAGCAGCATGCGCGGCCGCTTGCCGAAGCAGAGGGCGAGGGCGAGCCGGGTCCGCTGGCCGCCGGAGAGGCTGCCGGCGCGGGCGTGGAAGGGGATGTTCCCGCCGCGCACGATGGCCTCGGCGCGCCGCTGGTCCCAGCTGTCGCCGTTGAGTTCGCGGCCCATCCGCAGGGTGTCGGCGACGCTCAGACGCGGGTAGAGGGGCTTGGACTGCGCGAGGTAGCCGACCTGCCGGCGGGCCCGGCCGCCGCGCGGGTCGCCGCCGAAGACGCGCAGGGTGCCGGCGGAGGGTCCGCTGACCCCGGTGGCCAGCGACATCAGGGTGCTCTTCCCCGCGCCGTTGGGGCCGACCAGGCCGCAGATCCGGCCGGCGGGGAGGCGGAAGGCGCACTCCTCCAGGGCCCAGCCGCGCCGGTAGCGCTTCCCGAGCCCGGTCGCCTCCAGGGCGACCAGTCCGGCGTCGGCCGGGTCGAACTGCTCTGTGTACACGTGCGTGCTCTCTCGTCCTTGGGGGAGGTCCGGGCGGCCCGGGGGCGTACGGCCGCTCTCGCCGGGGAGGGTCAGGGGTGCGTGGGCCCGGCCTGCGACGGGGCGTCCGCCGTCGCGTAGACCTCGGCGCGGCAGGCGTCGAAGAGCGCGGCGGCGTCCTCCGCGTCGAGCCCCGCCTCCTCGGCCTTGTGCAGCCAGGCGGTCAACTCCTCGCGCAGCGGCGCCTGCGAGGCGGCGTCCGTGCTGCCCAGTCCGCGCCGCACGAAGGTGCCGCGCCCCGGCTGGAGCTCGACCAGCCCCTCACGCTCCAGCTCGCGGTAGGCCTTGAGCACGGTGTGCGGATTGATCGCCGCCGTCTCGACGACCTCCTTGGCGGTCGGCAGCTTGTCCCCGGGGACCAGCACCCCCAGCCGCAGCGCCTGCTTGGTCTGCAACACGATCTGCATGTACGTCGCGACACCGCTGCGCCGCTCGATCTGGTACGTGATCACGCCTGTGCGTCCTCCGTGCTTCGTGCTCGGTCGCCGTCACCATCATTGTGTATATGGAATAGCACAATGATGGTGGACGGGGGCGCGGGTCTTTGTCAATCGCGGACACGGCGAAGCCCCGGCGGACGACACCGTCCACCGGGGCTTCGCCGTGCTGCTCCGTGTATTGGCGCTGCTCCGTGTCCCCGCTGCTGCCGCGCGCCTGTTGTCTAGCGCGGCATGGCCCGGTCGAGCCGGTGCGCGAGGGCCTCCAGCCGCTCGCGGGCGGCGCCACCGTCACCCTGGCCCGGCGGGGCGGGCGCCCCGGCCCGCACCTGTACGTCCCGGAACTCGCCGGCGCCGGCGCTCCCGTCCTCGTCGCCGTCCGCCCCGGCCCGCAGGGCGTCCGGCTCGATGCCCGCCCGCCGGGCCAGGACCAGCACGGTGGCGACGAAGCCCTCGGAGAGGGCGAGGATCACGCGGTGCCCGGTCCGCAGGTGCCGCGCGACCAGCGCCTCCGTGTACTCCCGGAAGGCGCCGGTCTCGATTTCGCACTCGTCCATGTCCATGGGGCCCAGCCCGGACGCCATCCCCAACTCGTCCTCGTGCAGCCGCACGTGCGCGAGGAACAACCGCGACGCCCCGATCGACGGGTTCCACAGCGTCTCGTCCCCGACCTCGTAGTACTGGCTCACGCGGGCCCGCCCCTGCCCGTGCCCCCGCCGCCGCCGCCGAGCGCCGTCAGCCCGGTCCGTACCGCGCCCGCCGTCGCGTCCAGTTCCGCGCGGTCGCGCATCTGCCAGTCGGCGTCGAGGCGGAACCGGTCGCCCGCGTACCGGGGAAAGACGTGCAGGTGGACGTGGGGAATCTCCTGGAAGGCGGCCTCGCCGTCGGCCAGGAAGAGGTTGACCCCCTCGCAGCGCAGGCCGGAGCGGCGCAGCCCGCGCCCGATCCGGTGCGCGACGCGCCACACCTCGGCGCCCAGTTCCTCGGGCAGGTCCTCGAACCCCGCCGCGTGCGCCTTCGGCACCACCAGCACATGGCCGGGCGTCACCGGCTGGAGGTCCATGAACGCGACCACCCGCTCGTCCTCGTGGACCGTGCTGGCCTCCGCCTCCCCGCGCGCTATCGCGCAGAAGAGGCACCCCCGATCCGCCCCCACCGCCATCGCGTCCGTCCCTTCGTCCCGCGCCCGCGCGCCACTCGCCCCACGACACCAGGGACAACACCCTCCGCGCGAGCGAATTCCCGCCCCGACCGGCCAAGTTCGCGCCACCGCGCCGAACAGGTCGCCGGACCCCCGCCCCGCCCGTCACCCGTTCGGCCCATTCCTCCGCGCGCTCGGGGCGGGGCGCCCCGACGCTGGTGGAAGCCACGCCGTCGATGAGAGGGCACCCGACATGAGTGATCAGCACGAGACCCCCGACCCCCGCGAGGCGCACAGCGGCGCGCACCACGGCACCGCCGACGTCCCGGAGGACGACTCGGCCCGCCAGGCGTGGGCCACCGGCGGCACGGTCCTCGCAGGCGTCCTCCTGCTCCTCCAGGGAGTCTTCGGCTTCCTCCAGGGCATCGCGGGCATCGCCGACAACACCGTCTACGCGGGCCTCGGCGACTACGCCTTCAAGATGAGCGTCACCGCGTGGGGCTGGATTCACCTGTTCCTCGGCGTCCTGGTCGCCATCACCGGCTGGTGCATCCTCACCGGCCAGACCTGGGCCAAGGCCACCGGCGTCGGCCTCGCCGCCGTCACCGTCATCCTCAACTTCATGTGGCTCCCCTACCTCCCCCTCTGGGCCCTCCTCAACATCGCCCTCGGCATCTTCGTCATCTGGGCCCTGTGCACGGAACGCCCGGACGCCCCGACGCTGTAGCCACCCCGGCCGCCTTGCGCCGGCCGCCAGAACCGAGCGGGACACGACCGGACCGGGTCGTGTCCCGCTCGCACGTGTACGGGTCGGGGACGGGCCGGTGCGCCCTACGCGGTACGGCCAGGAGTACGGGTCCGCAGGACACAGTCGCCGCACGTCGCGGCCGGCAGGCGGTAGTACAGGCAGCAGCTGCGGCGGGTGAAGGCCACGCCGAGGCCCTCCTCGTGGAGGAAGGTGCCGGTGCCCTCCAGCGGGGCCCGGGCCAGCAGGTGTTCGACCAGGGGGACGGGCGGACACGGGGCGTCCGGCACCCGGTCGAGGAGGACGCGTACGGCGCCGACCAGCGCGGAGGCGGCGTTGCCGCGCAGGATCTGCGGGGAGAGGGCGTACCGGATGCGCACCGCCTCGTCGAGCGAGGCGAGGTGGTCGACGGCGACGGCCCGGTGCACGGCCTCGGGCAGCGGCCCGGGCAGGGGACGTGGTCCGGGCAGCCGCAGCTCGACGGGCCCGGCGGACGGCCCGCGCCACCACAGGCGCCCGGGGCCGAGATCGGGGACCACCCCGCCGAGCGCCGCGCACCCCAGCGCCACCGACCAGAGCCGCGAGGCGAGCCCGAGCTGCGCGGTGGAGGCCGCGACCCGTCCGGCCCCGGCCCCCATCCGCCGCCCGATCTCCTCCACGTGCCCGGCGATCCCGTCCCCGTACAACTCGGCCACCGGCCGGAACCCGCCCTCGGACGGGTCGGCGCGGGGCGTGGGGTCGGCGGTGAAGTACGGGCCGACGGTGGCGAGGCGGGTCAGCAGCGGGGCGAGAGAGCTGGTCACCGGGCCGGCCCCTCTCCGCTTCAACCTTTCCCACGGTGGCCGTACTTCGGGCCGCCCGCCCTTCACCGTGGCGGGGCCTTCCCGGAGCCTCGCCTGGTTTCCCGGCCGCCGCCGCGTGTGCGGGGGGATTGTCGCAGGGGGGTGGTGCGCGGCGCCAGAGTGGGCCGCGCGGGGCGCTCCGCCCGGCGTCCCGGCGTTCGGGAGTGCCCGGCGGGAGGATGGGAAGGGAAACCGGTCGAGCCGCCGTTGGCCAGGATGTTCGACGACGTACCGCAGACGTACCGCAGCAGACGTACCGAAGAGGAGCGCAGCATGACGAGCAACCCCGGAACCGACCCGTCCTCCGGCCCCGCCACCACCGCCGCCCACGAACTCGGCATCGGTACCGTCGGCATCTGGAGCGGCGCGCTCCGGGTCTCCGACGGGACCGGGCGGGACGGGGCCATCACCGACGCCGTCGAGGAGATCGAGGCGCTCGGCTACGGGGCCATCTGGGTCGGCGGCAGCGCGAGCGTCGCCGACGCCGAGGCGGTCCTCGCCGCCACCCACCACCTGCGCGTCGCCACCGGCATCCTCTCCATCTGGGACCACCCGGCCGAACGCGTCGCCGAGCAGGCGTCCGACGCCAACCGCGCCCACGACGACCGCTTCATCCTCGGCATCGGCGCCAGCCACCAGCAGCTGGCCCCCAAGGAGTACGCCAAGCCGTACACCGCCATGCGGGAGTACCTGACCGTCCTCGACGAGGCCCCGAACCCCGTCCCCGCCGAGCAGCGCGTGCTCGCCGCCCTCGGCCCGAAGATGCTCCAGCTCTCCAAGGACCGGGCCGCCGGCGCCCACCCCTACCTCGTCACCGAGGACTACGTCGCCGAGGCCCGCGAGGCCCTCGGCACCGGCCCGCTGCTCGCCCCCGAACTGAAGGTCGTCCTCGACGACAACCTCCCCCGGGCCCGCGAGACCGCCCGCGCCTACCTCCGCTTCTACCTGGAACTCCCCAACTACACCAACAACCTCCGCCGCGCCGGCTTCGGCCCCGCCGACTTCGAGAACGGCGGCAGCGACGCCCTCCTCGACGCCGTGGTCGCCTACGGCGACGCCGACCGCGTACGCACCCGCGTCACCGCCTTCCACAAGGCCGGCGCCGACCACGTCGCCCTCCAGGTCGTCACCCCCAACCCCATGCAGGACCTCCCCATCGCCGAATGGCGAGCCCTCGCGGCAGCACTGGAACTCCCGGGGGCAACGGGCTGAACGGATCTCAGCCCGGCCGGCGCTTGAGGCCGATCAGTGACCGGCGAGCCGGACGCCCCGTACCCGACCCACGCCGGGGGCCGCCCCAGTCCCCGCCCCACCCAGCGCCGCGGGCAACCACCTTGCAGCGCACCCCCGTTGCCTGGCACTATCCCGCGTGACCGCCGGGCGGACCCGGACGGAACGACTGCCACCGCTCTCGGGCGGCGGGCGAGCCGCGTGACGGCGGCAGCGGCGTCAGCCGCACAGGCGGCGAGGGCCGCCGGGAGCGGGCGTGGCGCGGGACAGCGCCGAGGCGGACGTCACCGGGCTGAGCGGTACGAACCGGTGGCGTCGCCCGTGCCCGGCACCGGCCCCGCCCGGCACGTGACGGAGTCAGCCCCGTGCCGCCCGCGCCGCGGTCCGCAGATAGGGCGCGGCCGCCAGCAGCGGAGCCCGGACCCCCGCGTGCCGCCGGCAGTACGTCCACCAGGCGCGCGGCGGCAGCTCGCCGGCGCGGCGGCGCAGGGCCTCGCGCACCCCGATCCCCGGCTCCTCCCAGGCGGGCGGCAGCGGCACGGCATGGCGTTCGCCGACGGCGCGCGGCGCGACGAAGGCGGGCACCTGGACGCGGCGGGCGCGCAGCCCGTGGTCGAGGTCGCCGAGGGTGTGGGGGAAGGCCCGGTCGAGGTCGCCGGCCCGGTCGCGGGCGGTCCGGGGCAGCAGGACGGCGGCCCCGTCGTAGGTGTCGCAGGGTTCGGTGCGCCCGCTCGGCTCGACCAGCGGCAGCCGGTGCGGGAGGCGGGTGCGGCGGCGCCCGGAGTAGGCGAGCGGCCCGGTGCCGGGCCGGGCGCCGGGCACGCCCCCGTCGCGTACGGCGCCGACCACCACCGCGGTGTCGCCGAGCGCTCGGGAGGTGGCCAGGAGCAGGGCCAGCGCCTCGTCGGCGAGGACCACGTCGTCCCGCAGCCAGAACTGGTGGGTGAAGGGGGTCGCCCCGGCCGCCCGGCTGTTCCGGCTCGCCATCCGGATGCCCTCGCCCCACCGCACCCGGGGCCCGGCCCGGTGCACCTCCACCTCGGGGTGGGCGGCCCGCACCGCCTCGGCGGTGCCGTCCCGCGACCCGGCGTCGACCAGGTGGACGCGCAGGGCCGTACCCGGCGGCAGGGACCGCTGGTCGGCGAGGGCGTCCAGCGCCCGCAGGATCTGCCGCCGCCGGTCCCGCGAGGTCATCAGCACCGCCACCACCGGCGCCCGCCGCCCCACGTACGACGTACGGGCGGCCTCCTCCAGCGGCACGGCGGCGACCCCCGCCCGCCCGGCACCGGCGACGGCCTCGTCCTCCCCGGAAATGGGCTGCGACGGCTCCACCCGGACCTCTCCTCACGCTCACCCCGCGCACTTCCGCACGGCAGGCACAATTACCCATATATGTCCCGACTCGCCCATAGTCTCCGCCTTCCGTCGCGTCATTCCCCCGACCGACCCGGCCCCGGCTCGTCCCATTTCCGGTCCGGCCGGTGTCCGGGGTCGTCCATGGCCCGCGTCCGGAGGCGGCCAGGGCGCAAAATCGGCCCGGCCGTCGTGCGAGGCCCATCGGTGAGGGGCGTCCGAAGCCCTCGGGACGCGCTCGAAAGCAGCCCGGCAGACGCTTGAGGCCACCTCGACCGGCGCCGGGCCGCCTCGATCCGAACTGGCTCTGACCTGGTGAAACGAGCCATGCCAGGAGCTCTCTTCACAACCGGGCCGAACGAAACTTGAGCCCGGCCGACTCAACCGCATTGACGCGCCGCGCCCCCTCGTGCATCCTTGAGTGAGTTCCACTCAAGTAGTCAGCTGGAGGAATTGACATGGCACGTGCGGTCGGCATCGACCTGGGCACGACCAACTCGGTCGTCAGCGTTCTGGAGGGCGGCGAGCCCTCCGTGATCACCAACGCCGAGGGCGCCAGGACCACGCCGTCCGTCGTCGCCTTCGCCAAGAACGGTGAGGTGCTCGTCGGCGAGGTCGCGAAGCGTCAGGCGGTCACCAACGTCGACAGGACCATCCGGTCGGTCAAGCGCCACATGGGCACTGACTGGAAGATCGACATCGACGGCAAGAGCTTCAACCCGCAGCAGATGAGCGCCTTCATCCTGCAGAAGCTCAAGCGCGACGCGGAGTCGTACCTGGGCGAGAAGGTCACGGACGCGGTCATCACCGTCCCGGCCTACTTCAACGACTCGGAGCGCCAGGCCACCAAGGAGGCCGGCGAGATCGCGGGCCTGAACGTCCTGCGCATCGTCAACGAGCCCACCGCCGCCGCCCTGGCGTACGGCCTCGACAAGGACGACCAGACGATCCTCGTCTTCGACCTCGGTGGCGGCACCTTCGACGTGTCCCTCCTGGAGATCGGCGACGGCGTCGTCGAGGTGAAGGCCACCAACGGTGACAACCACCTCGGCGGTGACGACTGGGACCAGCGCGTCGTCGACTACCTGGTCAAGCAGTTCCAGTCCGGCCACGGCGTGGACCTGTCCAAGGACAAGATGGCCCTCCAGCGCCTCCGCGAGGCCGCCGAGAAGGCCAAGATCGAGCTGTCCTCGTCCACCGAGACCTCGATCAACCTGCCCTACATCACGGCCTCCGCCGAGGGCCCGCTGCACCTGGACGAGAAGCTCACCCGCGCCCAGTTCCAGCAGCTCACCTCCGACCTGCTGGAGCGCTGCAAGACGCCGTTCCACAACGTCATCAAGGACGCGGGCATCCAGCTCTCCGAGATCGACCACGTCGTTCTCGTCGGTGGCTCCACCCGCATGCCGGCCGTCGCCGAGCTCGTCAAGGAGCTGACCGGCGGCAAGGACGCCAACAAGGGCGTCAACCCGGACGAGGTCGTCGCCATCGGCGCCGCGCTCCAGGCCGGTGTCCTCAAGGGCGAGGTCAAGGACGTCCTGCTCCTCGACGTCACCCCGCTGTCCCTCGGTATCGAGACCAAGGGCGGCATCATGACGAAGCTCATCGAGCGGAACACGACGATCCCGACCAAGCGGTCCGAGATCTTCACCACCGCCGAGGACAACCAGCCCTCCGTGCAGATCCAGGTCTACCAGGGCGAGCGCGAGATCGCGGCGTACAACAAGAAGCTCGGGATGTTCGAGCTGACGGGTCTGCCGCCGGCCCCGCGCGGTGTCCCGCAGATCGAGGTCGCCTTCGACATCGACGCCAACGGCATCATGCACGTGACCGCGAAGGACCTCGGCACGGGCAAGGAGCAGAAGATGACCGTCACCGGCGGCTCCTCGCTGCCGAAGGACGAGGTCAACCGCATGCGCGAGGAGGCCGAGAAGTACGCGGAGGAGGACCACAAGCGCCGCGAGGCCGCCGAGTCCCGCAACCAGGGCGAGCAGCTCGCGTACCAGACCGAGAAGTTCCTCAAGGACAACGAGGACAAGGTCCCCGCTGAGGTCAAGACCGAGGTCGAGGAGGCCGTCGCCGAGCTGAAGGAGAAGCTCAAGGGCGAGGACACCGCCGAGATCCGTACGGCCACCGAGAAGGTCGCGGCCGTCTCGCAGAAGCTCGGCCAGGCCATGTACGCCGACGCCCAGGCCGCGGGCGGCGACGCCGGCGCCCAGGGTGCCCAGGGCGGCGAGCAGGCCCAGCAGGGTGACGACGACGTGGTCGACGCCGAGATCGTCGACGACGACAACGACAAGCGCAAGGGCGGTGCGGCGTGACCGAGGAGACCCCCGGATTCGACGAGCAGCAGGACGCTGACGTCACCCCCGGTGCCTCCTCGGACGACGCGGCCGAGACCGCCGGACCCGCCTCCTCGGAGGCGGGCCCGGCGGGCGCGGGCACCGACGCCACGGCCGGCCTGACGGCCCAGCTGGACCAGGCGCGCACGGCTCTCGCCGAGCGCACCGCCGACCTCCAGCGGCTCCAGGCCGAGTACCAGAACTACCGGCGGCGGGTCGAGCGGGACCGGGTCACCGTCAAGGAGGTGGCGGTCGCGGGCATGCTGTCCGAACTGCTGCCGGTCCTCGACGACATCGGCCGCGCCCGGGACCACGGCGAGCTGGTCGGCGGCTTCAAGTCGGTCGCCGAGTCGGTGGAGTCGGTCACCGCCAAGCTGGGCCTGGTCCAGTTCGGCAAGGAGGGCGAGCCCTTCGACCCGACCATCCACGAGGCCCTGATGCACAGCTACGCGCCCGACGTCACGGAGACCACGTGCGTCGCGATCCTCCAGCCGGGGTATCGCATCGGCGAGCGCACCATCCGGCCCGCCCGGGTCGCGGTGGCCGAGCCCCAGCCGGGCGCCCAGCAGGCCAAGCCCCAGGCGGACGCCAAGGCCGAGCAGGCCGAGGCCGAGCCGGACGCGGCGAAGCCGGACGAGGAGAACGGTGGCCCGCAGGAGGGCTGAACCGCTCACCGCCGCCGCGGTCACCGTCACCGGTGACCGCGCGGCGGTGACGTCGCAGTGGAAGGAGGGACGTCGGCGATGAGTACCAAGGACTACATCGAGAAGGACTACTACAAGGTCCTCGGCGTCCCCAAGGACGCCACCGACGCCGAGATCAAGAAGGCGTACCGCAAGCTCGCCCGGGAGAACCACCCGGACGCCAACACGGGCAACGCCAAGGCCGAGGAGCGCTTCAAGGAGATCTCCGAGGCCAACGACATCCTCGGCGACCCCAAGAAGCGCAAGGAGTACGACGAGGCGCGCTCCCTCTTCGGGAACGGCGGCTTCCGCCCCGGTCCCGGTGGCGGCGGCTCCGGCGGCAACTTCAACTTCGACCTGGGCGACCTCTTCGGGGGCGGTGCCCCCGGCGGCGGCCAGGGCCAGGGCGGATTCGGCGGCGGCCTCGGGGACGTCTTCGGCGGACTGTTCAACCGCGGGGGCGCGGGCGCCGGTACGCGCACCCAGCCCCGGCGCGGCCAGGACATCGAGTCCGAGGTGACGCTCAGCTTCACCGAGGCGGTGGACGGCGCGACGGTGCCGCTCAGGATGTCCAGCCAGGCGCCGTGCAAGGCGTGTTCGGGCACCGGCGACAAGAACGGCACGCCCCGCGTCTGCCCGACCTGCGTCGGTACCGGCCAGGTCTCGCGCGGCGGCGGGGGCGGCTTCTCGCTCACCGACCCCTGCGTGGACTGCAAGGGCCGCGGCCTGATCGCCGAGGACCCGTGCGACGTCTGCAAGGGCTCCGGCCGGGCCAAGTCCTCGCGCACCATGCAGGTCCGCATCCCGTCCGGGGTCTCGGACGGGCAGCGCATCCGGCTGCGCGGCAAGGGCAGCCCGGGTGAGCGCGGCGGCCCCGCGGGCGACCTGTACGTGGTGGTGCACGTCGGCAAGCACCCGGTCTTCGGGCGCAAGGGCGACAACCTCACCGTCACGGTGCCGGTCACCATCACGGAGGCCGCGCTCGGCGGCGAGATCCGGGTACCCACCCTCGGCGGGCCCCCGGTCACGCTGAAGCTGCCGCCGGGCACTCCCGCGGGCCGCACCATGCGGGCCCGCGGCAAGGGCGCGGTCCGCAAGGACGGCACCCGCGGCGATCTGCTGGTCACCGTCGACGTGGCGGTCCCCCAGCACCTGTCCTCCGAGGCCCGTGAGGCCCTGGAGGCGTACCGCAAGGCCACCGTGGACGAGGACCCGCGGGCGGAGCTGTTCAAGGCAGCGAAGGGAGCGTAGGCCATGGACCGGGACGGACGACGTCGCAACCCCTACGAACTGACGGAAGACACCCCGGTGTACGTCATTTCGGTGGCGGCCCAGCTGAGCGGGCTCCACCCGCAGACGTTGCGCCAGTACGACCGTCTCGGCCTGGTGTCGCCCGACCGCACGGCCGGGCGGGGCCGCCGCTACTCGGCCCGCGACATCGAACTGCTCCGCCAGGTGCAGCAGTTGTCGCAGAACGAGGGCATCAACCTCGCCGGCATCAAGCGGATCATCGAACTGGAGAACCAGGTGACCGCGCTCCAGCAGCGCGTCGCCGAGCTCTCCGCCGCCGTGGACGGCGCCGCCGCCCAGATGCGCCAGCGCGAGGCCCAGGTGGAGGCACAGGTGCACGCCTCCTACCGCCGCGACCTCGTGCGGTACGAGGACGTGCGGCACACCAGCGCGCTGGTGGTGTGGCGGCCGGGCCGGCCGTCGGGCGAGTAGCGCCGCGTTCCCTGCGAAGGGGCCGGAAGCAGTGGGTACTGCTTCCGGCCCCTTCGGCGTTCCGGCCGGTTTCCGCCGGGCCGGGCTCAGTCGGCCTCGTCCAGGAGGCCGGAGCGGGCGATGAGGTAGCCGAGCTGGGTGCGGCTGCCGCTGCCGAGGGTGGTGGCCAGTTTGGCGATGTGGCTGCGGCAGGTGCGGACGTTCATGCCCAGGCGCCGGGCGATGGCGTCGTCCACGTGCCCGTCGACCAGGAGTCTGGCGATGGAGCGCTGGATGCCGGTGATGCCGTCCAGCTCGGGGCGGTAGGTGACGGGCTGTTCGTCCCAGGGGACGGCGTGCCGCCAGAGCTGGTCGAAGACGCCGACGAGGTACTCCACCAGGCCGGGGTGGCGCAGTTGGAGGGCGACCTGCCGGTCCGAGCGGCCGGGGATGAACGCCACCTTCCGGTCGACCACGATCAGCCGGTCGATGATCTCCTCCAGGGTGCGCACCTCGACGTCGGCGCCGACCCGGTCCACGTAGGCGATGGTGGCCGAATGGTGGCGTGCGGTGTGCTGGTAGAGCGTGCGCATCTTCACGCGGCGGTCGAGCAGGGGCGTGACGCGGCGCAGCCCCTCCGCTATGGTCCCCGGTTTACGGCCACTGCCCGGCTGCACGGTCAGCAGTTCCTCGGAGCATTCCGCGACGACCCGGTCGAGGGTGGTGTTGATGAGCCCCAGCCCTTCCAGCACGGTGATGCCGCTGGAGGCGACCGGGTTCTGGGCCGCCATGGCGAGGAAGGGCGCGAAGGTCTCGGTGAGGCCGATGGCGACGCGTCGGCGTTCCTGGATTTCCTGCTCGATGGGGTGGACGAGATGGCCGAGCGCTACCGTCGGGGGCAGCGGCCGGAGCCACTCGGGGTCGTCCGGGTCGGCGTGCACCAGCGCCAGGTCGATGAGGCAGGGTGCCTGTTCCGCCTCCGTCCGGGGTATCCGGCCGGTCCGCAGCGCGTCCGCGTAGAGCTGCCGTCCCGGCTCGCACAGCTCCCTCCGGCTGTGAGGATGCCCTGGTATCTGGTCGTCTGTCCCCATATGAACCCCCCTCAGGGTCATGCATTACAGGAACATGATGCCTGTATCCGCTGGTGCGAGCGGTCCTGGTGAGCGATCGTCATGTGCACGGGGGAGGAGGAAATGATTAGAAGAGGTGGAGATCGTCCATGAGCAAGATGGTTCGTGTACTTTGCGCTTTCGCGGTCGCGGCTGCCTTCGGTGCGATCGCCAGTGGCGAGCCCACCTGGGAGAGCGAGCCCGCTTCCTCGGTGCTGGCTGAGCCGACCTGGGAGAGCAACCCGGTGGCGGTCCAGTCGGAGCCCACCTGGGAGTTCGCCCCGACCGGCGAGCCCACCTGGGAGTTCGCCCCGACCGGTGAGCCGACCTGGGAGATCGCCCCCGCGGGCGAGCCCACCTGGGAGACCGCCCCCGCCGGCGAGCCGACCTGGGAGGACCAGCCCACGGATGTCCAGGCATGAGCATGCCTCCGGACGACCATTCCTTCCGGCGTGAGATGGCCGCGGCCTACCGTTCTGGATGGCACTTCATCGACCTGGTCAGCGCGGTCCCCGAAGGGGACGAACCGCTGACGGTGACGCTCTTCGGTGAGCCGATCCTGGTCGTCCGGGACGAGGAGGAAGGGGTCCGGGCCTACCGGGCCCTGCGCCGCCCGCGGGGTGCCCCTCAGCCCGTGCGCTGCGCCATCCGCTACGGCATGGTCTTCGTCAACCTCGACCAGCGCGACCACCAGCCGGTCGAGACAGAACTTCTCTCAGCCACCCCCCGCAGCGCCTGAGACGCGATCCCCCCGTCGTCACAGATCGCCCAGGCGCTCCCCCCGGCAGCGACGTCACCGTGGACCTGAACACGGTGGCGTCGCTGTCGTTGTGGGGTCCTGCCGCACCTAAGGTTCCCGGATGCGCTCGGACCTCCTCCAACTCCCCGCGACACGCGCCAGACTCGCCCGCTTCCGCACCCAGGCCCTCGCCTCCGGCGTCCCCGCCGAGGAGATCGCCCGCTGGACGGCGGCGGCCCGCCCCTGCCTCACGCTGACGCCGGACGGGGACGGGCCTGTCGTCGCGCGGCTCGCTGGCCCCGCCCTCGTACCGCCGAGGTCGCCCGGGCTGCCGCACCCCCGGTACCACCACGTCGTGACCGTCGACCTCGCCGCGCTCCCCCGCGAGCCCGACATGCTGTCCCTGCCCGCCGGGGGACGGCTCCTGCTCTTCGCGGCCTACAGCGACGGGGACGGCGTGGCGGTGGGCTCGGCGCTGCACGTACCCAGCGGGTCGCCTCTCGTCGAGCGGGTGAGGGACACGAGCAGGGACCACCCCGGCTACGCGTGGGCGGGACTGGACGCGCTCCTCCTGGAGTCGCGGCGCGCACTCCGGGTCACGTACGACGTCTCGCTCCCCGACAACGAGACCCTCTACGACGCGGCGGAACACCCCGGCGCACACGGTCTGCGGCACGTGTGGCGGACGCTGCACACGCGGGCACGGTCGCACGAGGGCGCGTACCTGCGGATCGGCGGCTACAGCGACGACCCGTACGGCGAGGGCGACATCCTCACGCTGTCGGGCGAGGCGGCGGACCGCGCGGCGGGCCGCGACCCGCGCCCCGTCGACCCCTGGGAGCCGCCGCGCCCCGCCGACTGGGCCCTCCTCGCGCAGTGGAAGGGGCTCACGGGCGGCAACGTGTACTGGCTGATCCGGCGCGAGGACGCGGCCGGCGCGCTTCGACCGGGCCGCGTGCACGGGCTTCTCCGAGGAGGAGGACATGCTCTCGTGACGCGTGCGGGGCCTGTGCCGGCGGCGGGCACCGGCCGGACCGCCTCCGCGCGCGGGGGCCTACGCCTCCGGCAGGTTGCCCATCGCTCTGCTGACCGCGATCTCGATGACCACGCGGGACGGGTTCTCGCGGGGCTCGCGGAGATAGCGGACGGCGTAGCGGCGTTCGGCGTCGGCGATGCGGGCCGGGTCCTCGCTGACGGTGGCGATGCCTTCGAGGGTGGACCAGTAACGGCCGGCCAGCTGGCAGACGGCGACGCGGGCGCCCTCGGGGCCTGCGGCGCGGACGTGGCGGACCTTGGTGGTGGCGCCGCCGGTGATGATGCGGGCCAGCCGCTCCTCGGGGTCGTACGTCACGCCGACCGGGACGACGTGCGGGGTGCCGTCCGGCCGGGGGGTGGTGAGCGTGCTGACGTGCTTCTCACGCCAGAAGGCGAGGAAGCCCGCGGGGGGCGCGGTGAGGTCGAGAGCCATGGCGGCAGCGTACGGCCGGGGGTGCGCCCGCCGGTGAGCGGGAGCACCCCGGCCGTGGAGGAGGGGGGTCACTCGCCCCGGGCGCGGGCCTTCCTCGCCAGGCTCCAGATGGAGAGGAGAGCGATGAGGGAGAGGGCGATGATGTAGCCGGAGACCGCCATCGAGGTGCCGGTCGCCTCCAGGAGCAGCACCATGAGGAACGGGGCGAGCCCGCCGCCGGCGACGGCGGAGATCTGGTAGCCGAGGGAGGCGCCGGTGTAGCGCATCTCCGGCGTGAAGAGTTCGGCGAACAGGGCCGCCTGCGGGCCGTACATGATGCTGAGGAAGCAGCTGGCGACGAAGGTGCCGACGGCCAGCCAGAGCAGTGAGCCGGTGTCGACCAGCAGGAAGAGCGGGACGGCCCACAGGGCGATCCCGGCCGCCCCCGCCGCGTAGACGCGGAGCCGGCCGACGCGGTCGGAGAGGGCGGCGGAGGCGGGTATGAGGACGAGCTGGGTGAGGCTGACGCAGAGGGAGACGGCGAGGACCGGGCCGCGTTCCATGCCCAGTTCGCGGGTGGTGTAGTCGAGGATGCCGGTGATCAGGATGTAGAAGGTCGCGGTGTTGACGGCGAAGGAGCCGCCGGCCAGCAGGACGGTGCCGAGGTGGCCGCGGAGGATGGTGCGCAGCGGGGAGTTCTGCTCGCGCTTCTCCTTCTCGGCCAGGGCCTGTTCGGCCTGGCGGAACTCGGGGGTCTCCTCGACCCGTGTGTGGATGTACCAGGCGAGGATCAGCACCAGCAGCCCGACCAGGAACGGCACCCGCCAGCCCCAGCTGGTGAACGCGGAGTCCGAGGTGAGCGCGCCGGCCGCCAGGAAGACGCTGTTGGCGGTGACGACGCCGATGGGGACGCCGAGCTGCACGACGCTGCCGTAGATGCCGCGCTTGCCCTCGGGCGCGTACTCGGTGGCGAGCAGCATCGCGCCGCCCCACTGCGCGCCGACGGCGACGCCCTGCGCGATGCGGAGCAGGACCAGCAGGATCGGGGCGGCGACGCCGATCGTCTCGTAGGTGGGGAGCAGGCCGATGCCGGTGGTGGCCAGGCCCATCACGGTGAGGGCGAGGACCAGCATGGGCTTGCGGCCCTTCTTGTCGCCGAGCTGGCCGGCGACGATGCCGCCGATGGGGCGGGCCAGGAAGCCGACGGCGAAGGTGGCGAAGGCGGCGAGGACGCCGGCGGTGGGGTTGTCGGCGGGGAAGTAGAGGTCGCCGAGGACCAGGGCGGCGGCGATCCCGAAGATGAAGTAGTCGTACCACTCCACCGCCGACGCGAGGGCGGCGGCGCCGGCGACGCGTCGGCGGTTGGGGGCGACCGGGGCTGCGGGGGGCACGGGCTGGGCGGAGGCGGGGCTGTCCATGCGGGCACGCTCCGATGGGTGCGAGGGGGACGGTTCCCGGGAACGTACTGACCGGACGGTATGGGGTCAACGGTCGTGCACGAGGTTGTTGGCGCGAGGGGAACCGGGATGACCGAAGCCCTTGAGTGGACTAGACTCAACTTTGTGCACGGTGGCTCTGTCAGTGCCGGCCCGGTGCGGGCTGGGTACACGCCGGTCGCGGGCGCGCCCCGGCGCGACAGACCGGGCCCCGGCGGGACACGATGAGCCGGGCGGCACGCACGACGTACGAGGCACGACGGGACGGACGGACGAGGAGACGAAGACGTGGACGCAGAGCTGACCAACAGGAGCCGGGACGCGCTGAACGCGGCGACCACCCGGGCGGTCTCCGCGGGCAACCCGGACCTGACCCCGGCCCACCTGCTCCTGGCCCTCCTGGAGGGGCAGGACAACGAGAACCTGGTCGACCTCCTGGCCGCCGTCGAGGCCGACCAGGCGGCGGTCCGCGCGGGCGCCGAGCGCGCCCTCGGCTCGCTCCCCAGCGTCACCGGCTCGACCGTCGCCCCGCCGCAGCCCAACCGGGAACTGCTCGCGGTCATCGCCGACGCCGACCGCCGCGCCAAGGACCTCGGCGACGAGTACCTCTCCACCGAGCACCTGCTGATCGGCATCGCCGCCAAGGGCGGCCAGGCCGGCGAGGTGCTCAGCGGGCAGGGCGCGACGCCCGAGAGGCTGCTGGAGGCATTCCAGAACACACGAGGAGGACGCCGGGTGACCACGCCAGACCCCGAGGGGCAGTACAAGGCGCTGGAGAAGTTCGGTACGGACTTCACGGCCGCCGCCCGTGAGGGCAAGCTCGACCCGGTCATCGGCCGGGACCAGGAGATCCGCCGCGTCGTACAGGTGCTCTCGCGGCGCACCAAGAACAACCCGGTCCTCATCGGTGAGCCCGGCGTCGGCAAGACCGCCGTCGTGGAGGGGCTGGCCCAGCGCATCGTCAAGGGCGACGTCCCCGAGTCGCTGAAGGACAAGCGGCTGGTCTCGCTCGACCTCGGCGCGATGGTCGCGGGCGCCAAGTACCGCGGCGAGTTCGAGGAGCGGCTGAAGACGGTCCTCTCCGAGATCAAGGAGAGCGACGGCCAGATCGTCACCTTCATCGACGAGCTGCACACCGTGGTCGGCGCGGGCGCCGGCGGCGACTCCGCCATGGACGCGGGGAACATGCTCAAGCCCATGCTGGCCCGCGGCGAGCTGCGCATGGTCGGCGCGACGACGCTGGACGAGTACCGCGAGCGGATCGAGAAGGACCCGGCGCTGGAGCGCCGCTTCCAGCAGGTGCTGGTGGCCGAGCCCAGCGTCGAGGACTCCATCGCGATCCTGCGCGGCCTCAAGGGCCGGTACGAGGCGCACCACAAGGTGCAGATCGCGGACAGCGCGCTGGTGGCCGCCGCGACCCTCTCCGACCGGTACATCACCTCGCGCTTCCTGCCCGACAAGGCCATCGACCTGGTCGACGAGGCGGCCTCCCGGCTGCGCATGGAGATCGACTCCTCGCCGCTGGAGATCGACGAGCTCCAGCGCTCCGTCGACCGGCTGAAGATGGAGGAGCTGGCGCTCGACAAGGAGACCGACCCGGCCTCCCGGCAGCGGCTGGAGAAGCTCCGCCGCGACCTCGCCGACCGCGAGGAGGAGCTGCGCGGGCTCACCGCCCGCTGGGAGAAGGAGAAGCAGTCCCTCAACCGCGTCGGTGAGCTGAAGGAGCGCCTGGACGAACTGCGCGGCCAGGCCGAACGCGCCCAGCGCGACGGCGACTTCGACACCGCCTCCAAGCTGCTCTACGGCGAGATCCCCGCCCTGGAGCGCGACCTGGAGGTGGCGTCCGAGGCCGAGGAGGAGGCCGCCAAGGACACCATGGTCAAGGAGGAGGTCGGCCCCGACGACATCGCGGACGTGGTCGGCTCCTGGACCGGCATCCCGGCCGGGCGCCTGCTGGAGGGCGAGACGCAGAAGCTGCTGCGGATGGAGGCCGAACTCGGCCGCCGCCTGATCGGCCAGAGCGAGGCCGTCCAGGCCGTCTCGGACGCGGTCCGCCGCACCCGCGCCGGGATCGCCGACCCGGACCGCCCGACCGGCTCGTTCCTCTTCCTCGGCCCGACCGGCGTTGGCAAGACCGAGCTGGCCAAGGCCCTCGCCGACTTCCTCTTCGACGACGAGCGGGCCATGATCCGCATCGACATGAGCGAGTACGGCGAGAAGCACTCGGTGGCCCGCCTGGTCGGCGCGCCTCCCGGCTACGTCGGGTACGAGGAGGGCGGCCAGCTCACCGAGGCGGTGCGGCGGCGCCCGTACAGCGTGGTGCTGCTCGACGAGGTGGAGAAGGCGCACCCGGAGGTCTTCGACATCCTGCTCCAGGTGCTGGACGACGGGCGGCTCACCGACGGGCAGGGCCGGACGGTCGACTTCCGGAACACCATCCTGGTGCTGACCAGCAACCTCGGCAGCCAGTACCTGGTCGGCTCCGCGCCCGAGGAGAAGAAGCGGCAGGTCATGGAGGTGGTCCGCTCCTCCTTCAAGCCGGAGTTCCTCAACCGGCTGGACGATCTGGTGATCTTCTCGGCGCTGGACGAGGACGAGCTGGCCCGCATCGCCGGACTCCAGATCGCCGGACTGGCCAGGCGCCTCGCCGACCGCCGCCTGAGCCTCGACGTGACGCCGGAGGCGCTGGCCTGGCTGGCCAAGGAGGGCTTCGACCCGGCGTACGGCGCCCGGCCGCTGCGCCGCCTGATCCAGACGGCCATCGGCGACCGGCTCGCCAAGGAGATCCTGGCCGGCGAGGTCCGCGACGGCGACACGGTCCGCGTCGACCGCGTCGAGGACGGCCTCCTCGTCGGCCGCGCCGAGGGCTGACGCCCTGCCCCGGCCCCGCGTGTCCGCCGTACGGATTGAGCCCTCGGCGGACACGCGGGGGTGGCGGGGCCGCGGGGTTGCCAGGGGCGGGCGGGGATGGGAGAGGATGCACGGGAAACCGTACGAAGGGAATCACACGGTGAGCATCGACCCGTCCTCCATTCCGAATTTCGGGGGCAAGCCCGAACCGCAGGCAGCAGGACCGGCGGGCCCCGTCGTCCCCGACCAGGATCTGGTCAAGCAGCTGCTGGACCAGATGGAGCTCAAGTACGTCGTCGACGACGAGGGTGACCTCGCGGCGCCGTGGGAGGAGTTCCGCACCTACTTCATGTTCCGTGGCGAGGGTGACCAGCAGGTCTTCTCGGTGCGGACGTTCTACGACCGGCCGCACCAGATCGACGACAAGCCGAAGCTGCTCGAGTCGATCGACGACTGGAACCGCCGCACCCTGTGGCCGAAGGTCTACACCCACACCCACGACGACGGCACGGTCCGCCTCATCGGCGAGGCCCAGATGCTGATCGGCACCGGTGTGGCCCTGGAGCACTTCGTCTCCTCCACCGTCAGCTGGGTCCGCGCGGCCATCGAGTTCGACCGCTGGCTGGTCGAGCAGCTGGGCCTGGAGTCGGAGGTCGACTCGGCCGAGCCCAAGAACGACGAGGAGTAGGAGGCACCCCCTCCCGCCCCACGGCGACCCCGGAGCCCGTCCCGCACCCCAGCGGGGCGGGCTCCGGCGCGCCCGCCCCTGGGCTCACTCCCGGTACCGCCCGGCCAGCTCCGCCACCGTCCGCGCCACCGCCGCCCGCAGCCCCGCCGGAGCCAGTACCTCCGCCTCGGCCCCCAGCCGCAGCAGGTCCCCGACGGCGACCGCCTCCGCCTCCACCGGCAGCCGCACCTGCACCCACCCGGCCGCGTCCGGCTCCCCGGCGCTTTCGGCCGCCTCGCTCCCCGCCGCCCCGAAGAGCATCGGCAGCAGCTTCACCGCCCGGGGCGACAGCCGCACCACCGCCGTCTCCTGCCGCACCGCCGCCGCCAGCCGCTCCGCCGACCGCGACCAGTACGCCCCCAGCTCGAACCCCTCCGGCCGCGCGAACCGCGTACCCGTCACCTCCGCCTCGGCCAGCCGCGCGATCCGGTACGTCCGCACCGGCCCGTCCGCCCGCTCGCCCGAGGCGGCGACCAGGTACCACAGGCCGCCCTTGAGGACGATCCCCAGCGGGCACAGCTCCCGGCGCACCTCACCGCGCCACCGCCGGTAGCGCGCCCGCACCACCCGCTGCTCCCACACCGCCCGCGCGACCGCCGCGAGGTGCCCGGCCGGATCGGCCTCCCGGAACCAGCCGGGCGCGTCCAGGTGGAACCGCTCCCCGACCAGCCGCATCCGCTCGGCCGCCGCGCCCGGCAGGGCGGCCCCGACCTTCCGCCGGGCCGAGGCGAGGACCGGGCCGAGCCCGAGATCCTGGGCCTGCCCGGGCAGCGCGGCCAGCAGCAGGGCGCCCGCCTCGGCCTCGTTCAGGCCGGTCAGCCGGGTGCGGTAGCCGCCCAGGAGGCGGTAGCCGCCGAGGGGCCCCCGCTCGGCCACGACCGGGACCCCGGAGGCGGCCAGCGCCTCCACGTCCCGGTAGACGGTTCGGACCGACACCTCCAGCTCCGCGGCGAGTTCGGGCGCGGTCAGCCGCCCCCGGTTCTGGAGCAGCAGGAGCAGGGAGACGAGCCGGTCCGCGCGCATGCGGGCATTCTGCGCCCCCGGCACCGGTACCTGACAGGAGGTGTCAGGTACGCCCACCAGGCTCTCCGGTGCGAGGACGGCACCCGCCGCCCGCTCCCCTCCCGGAAGGACCCGCCCCCATGCCCGCCGAGACCCCCATGCCCGCCGAGACCCACGGCCACTTCGTCTGCGAGGGCTGGCAGGAATCCCCCCTGGGCCCGCAGGACGGCCCGGTCCGCCTGGCCCGCGCCCTGGTCGCCAACACCTACTCCGGTGCCATCGAGGCGACCCGCACCACCTGCGCGTACACCATCGCGTACACGGTCCCCGAGGACGGTTCCGCGCCCACCGCCGGCTTCTGCACCGGCATCCAGCTCCTCACCGGCACGGTGGCGGGCCGCACCGGCACCTTCGTTCTGGAGGAGCGCGCCACCTTCACCCCCGAGGGCGTCGAGTGCGCCTTCACCGTCGTCCCCACCCACACCGCCGATCCTCTCCAACGGCTCACCGGCTCCGGGTCGTACACGGCGCGGCACGGTGAGCGGAAGGTCGCGTACCGGTTCGCTCACGAGGTGGGGTGAACGGGGGCGAGGGTGGCGTACCCGACGTACGCGGGCCCGCGGAACGACCCCGCGCGCTCAGTGCGCCGTGCGCCGCCCCCGCACGCCCCTGCGCCGGGGGCCCGTGGGTCTCGCGCTCCGGCGACACTCTGAGGATGGCTGTCACTCATCCCGGTGCGGAGTCGGCGTCCGTCTCCTTCACCGACCTTTTCCGGAACCCGCGGGGCGTCGCGGCGAGGGTCGCGACCGCGGGCCGGCTGCGCCTCACCCTCCAGGACGCGCCGGACCTGGTGCTGACCACGGCATCGGTCGCCGAGATCGCCGAGAAGAACCTGACCACCGCCTCCCGCCTCTTCCTCGCCCTGCTGAAGCAGAAGGACGGCGCCAAGTCCCTCCAGGCGGCCCTCCCCGAGGTCTTCCCCTGGACCCGCCACCTCGACGCCCGGGAGACCCGCGCCTTCACCCTCGAACTCCTCGAATCCCTCTCCGACGCCGCCGAGTTGAGCACGGGGGACGGGGTGCGCCGGGCGGTGGTGTCGTGGCGGGCCATCGCGCGGGGGAGGGCCGAGTCGAGGGGCCGGGGCCGACCCTGACCAGCCGCCTGGCGCGCGCTGGTCAGTCGCTCTCGGTGCGGCCCGGTCCCTCGTAGGTGCGCGAGAACACCGGCTCGTTCCAGGTGCTGCCCTCCGCCGTCTCCTGGCCCCCCAGCCCCGCCAGCCTCTCCGCCGCCTCGCTCAGTACCTCGTCCTTCTTGCAGAAGGCGAAGCGGACGAAGGGGGAGCCGGCGGCCTTGTCGTCGTAGAAGACGGCGTTGGGGATGGCGACGACACCGGCGCGGGACGGGAGGTGGCGGCAGAAGTCGATGCCGTCGGTGTGGCCGAGGGGGCGGACGTCGGTGGTGATGAAGTACGTGCCCGAGGGGCGGAAGACGCCGAAGCCGGCGGCGGTGAGGCCGTCGGTGAGCAGGGCGCGCTTGGCGCGCAGCGAGTCGCGCAGATCGTCGTAGTAGGCGTCGGGCAGGCGCAGGGCCTCGGCGATGGCGTACTGGAAGGGGCCGGCCGAGACGAAGGTGAGGAACTGCTTGGCCGAGCGGACGGCGGAGACCAGGGCGGGGGTGGAGGTGACCCAGCCGACCTTCCAGCCGGTGAAGGAGAACGTCTTGCCGCTGCTGCTGATGGTCACCGTACGCTCGCGCATGCCCGGGAACGAGGCGAGCGGCAGGTGGGCGCCGTCCAGGACGAGGTGTTCGTAGACCTCGTCGGTGACGACCAGGAGGTCGCGTGCGACGGCGAGTTCGGCGACGGCGGCGAGTTCTTCGCGGGTCAGCACGGTGCCGGTCGGGTTGTGCGGGGTGTTGAGCAGGATGAGGCGGGTGCGCGGGGTGACGGCGTCGCGCAGCTCGTCGAGGTCGAGCCGGAAGGTGCCGGACCCGGCGTCGGGGCGGAGCTGGACGGGGACGCGGGTGCCACCGGCCAGCGCGATGGAGGCGGCGTAGGAGTCGTAGTACGGCTCCAGCGCGATGACCTCGTCGCCGGGCTCGACCAGGGCCAGCAGGGAGGCGGCGATGGCCTCGGTGGCGCCGGCGGTGACCAGGACCTCGGTGTCGGGGTCGTAGGTGAGCGCGTACCGGTGCTGCTGGTGCTCGGCGATGGCGTGGCGCAGCTCGGGGACGCCGGGGCCGGGCGGGTACTGGTTGCCGAGGCCGTCGCGCAGGGCCCGGACCGCGGCCTCGCGGACCTCCTCGGGCCCGTCGGTGTCGGGGAAGCCCTGGCCGAGGTTGATGGCGCCGGTGGCCTGGGCCAGGGCCGACATCTCGGCGAAGACCGTGGTGCCGAATTCGGCCAGCCTGCGGTTGAGGAGGGGCCTGTCGTTCATGGTGTTCCGCCGTCCGTCGCGCCCTGTCCGGCGTGCCGGACCCGTGCCGAGCGGCCATTGTGCCAGGCGGGTGCGGGGCGGGGCGGGGGTGTGGGGCCGGGCGTGCGGGCGCGAACCTCTGGAGTTCCTCAACTCCGCTTTGGGCGTCGGGCGGCAGGGGGATCGTCAAGGCGAACCCGTCACGACGGGGCGCCCGCGACCGGGAGACCGGTGGGAGGCTCCGGCGGACTCAGGGGGACGGGGACGACTACGGGGAGGGCTGTGATGTTCGTATTCGCGGGGTTCGTGGTGGTGGGCGTGGTCTGCCTGATCGCGGCGCGGCGGAGCAAGGCGTCGGCGAAGCGCAGGCGCCGGTCCGGTGGCGGCTCGTACTCGGGAGGCGGCGCCACCGGCGGTGGCTGCGGCGGCGGGGGCGGCTGGTGGGACAGCGGTTCCTCGGACAGCGGTTCCTCCGGCGGCGGTTCGTCGGACGGGGGCTCCTCCTGCGGGGGCGGCGGTGGTGGCGGGGGTTGCGGCGGCGGGAGCTGACGCACCGCGCGGCCTCGTGGCTCGTTCCGGCGCGCGCTCGCCTCGCGCGCGCCGGATCTCGTACGCCCCCGCGTCCGGGGGACCGCCTCGCACGGGGGAGCGCGGGCGTGGGCGCCGGGGGCGTGTCCGTGGGCGGAGGGGGAATCGATTCACCTGCGTGAAGCGGGAATTGGGGCGTGCGGGGCGCGTGGGGCGGGGGCGCCGGTGAGGTTGCGGGTGTAGATGGTTGAACGGTTGAGCTATTTCACCCCCGGGGGGATGGAAACCCTCTGTGATCGGGTAAAAACGCTGTGGCGCCAAGGTGGTTCGTGATTCCCTCGAATCCGTCCATACAGCCCCCGGGACTTCGCCCGCGTACTCCGAGTTCCCGTGAGGGGCGGCCACCCATTCCTGCGTGTTGCGGAGCCGAGTCATGCTCACGACCCTCAAGACCGTCTACACCGATACACGTGCGTCCGACCTCGCCTGGGCCCTGGGGCGTGAGCCGCTGCCCGCCCTCGCCACCCTCGATCTCCGCCTCGGCGGCACCGCGTTGCAGCTCAGGCTGCTGGGCGCCTCCCACCAGGTGCTGCTGGAGCAGGAGCGCGGCGTCTGCTCGGAGACCGTGGCCTGCATCCCCGGCAGCAAGAGCCCGCTGCCGGTCGGCGTCTCGGAGCGGGTCGGCGACTGGGAGTACGAGTTCTCGGCGCGCGTCGAGGTGATGACGCCGAGCGCCTTCTCCGGGCGTGCCCAGGAGCTGCTGACCCTGGTCGCCGACCACCCGCACGGCCTCGCCGGGGTCTTCCCGGGCAGCCCCGACGCCTTCACCGCGCTGATCGCCCAGTGGCGCGACGGCCAGATGCACTGGCGGACCTGGCACGCCTACCCGGAGGAGGGGCAGCTCGTCGTCACCCGCTCCCGGGCCGGTGCGCGCAGCGCCCGGCGGGTGCGCCGGACGGCGGAGGCGGCCCGCTCCTGACCCGCCTCGCGAGGGCGCGGGGGCCGCGTGAGGTGCGGTGTCCGGTGCGGGTGCGCCGGGCGGGTCCGGGGTGTCCGGTGGGGCGTGCGAGGCGTTGGCGCGCGCGGTGCGGGGCGACCCGGCGCGCCCGCGCCCGCTCCCCGCTCCTGGGGCACTCTTGCGGGTGACAGGGTGTGGCGGAGCAGTGACGTAGCGTTCACGGGGTGACGGAACCCGTAGCCCCGACCCGACCCGTGCCCGGAGCAGAACGTGCTTCGCGGGGGCGGGAGTTCAGCGGCGGGCTGCCGGTCGGCCCGGGCCCGGCGCGGCTGCTGGTGCTCGCCACCGTCTTCGTCTGCGCTGCCTGCGGCCTGGTCTACGAACTGGAACTGGTCGCCCTCGCCTCGTACCTGATGGGCGATTCGGTCACCCAGGCGTCCGTGGTGCTCTCCGTGATGGTCTTCGCGATGGGCGTGGGCGCGCTGTTGGCGAAACGACTCCGCTGCCGTGCCGCACTGGGTTTCGGCGTCGTCGAGGCGATCCTCGCGCTGGTCGGCGGGGTCAGCGCGCTGGCGCTCTACGCCTCCTTCGCCTGGTCCCCCGAGTGGTTCGCCGGGGGGCTGGGCGGCGCCCGGTTCCTGATGGTGGGCTTCTCGCTGCTGATCGGCGTGCTGATCGGCGCCGAGGTGCCGCTGCTGATGGAGATGATGCAGCGCATCCGGCGCCAGGACGCGGGCGGCGCCGTCGCCGACCTCTTCGCCGCCGACTACGTGGGCGCCCTCGTCGGCGGCCTCGCCTTCCCCTTCCTGCTGCTGCCGCTCCTCGGCCAGCTCACCGGTGCCCTGCTGACCGGCGCCGTCAACGCCTTCGCCGGGGGCGCGCTGGTCCTCGGCCTCTTCGGCCGCGAGCTCTCCCGGCGTTCCCGGCGGCTGCTGGTCCTCCTCAACGTCACCGTCCTCGCCCTCCTCGGCACCGCCGCCGCCCTCGTCGGCGACTTCGAGGACGCGGCCCGCCGGGCGATGTACGGGGCGGACGTCCGCGTCGCCGTGCAGAGCGAGGTCCAGGAGATCGTCCTCACCGGCGGCAAGGGACCGACCCTCGCCCTCTACCTGGACGGCCGGCTGCGGGTCAGCGGCGCCGACGAACACGGCTACCACGAGGCGCTGGTGCACCCCGCGATGGCGGGGCCGCACGCCCGCGTCCTGATCCTCGGCGGCGGCGACGGCCTGGCCGCCCGCGAGGTCCTGCGCCACCCGGGCGTGCGCCGGGTCGACCTGGTCGAACTCGACCCGGCCGTGGTGGACCTGGCCCGCCGCGACCCGGGCCTGACCACCCTCAACGACCGCGCCTACGGCGACCGGCGCCTCCACCCGGTCACCGCCGACGCCTTCGACTGGCTGCGCTCGGCCCGTACGGGGACGGGCGCGCGGCCGGGCGGCGGCTACGACGTGGTCATCGCCGACCTGCCGCACCCCGGCATCACCTCCAGCACCAAGCTGTACTCCGAGGAGTTCTTCGGCCTGGCCGCGCGGGTGCTCGCCCCCGGGGGCAGGATCGCCGTCCACTCCGGCTCGCCCGCCGACCGCCCGAAGACCTTCTGGACCGTCGACGCGACCCTGCGCGCGGCCGGGCTGGTCACCACCCCCTACAGCGCCTCCGGGACCGGCGGCGCCTTCGCCTTCGGCCCGGACCGCGCCCCGCGCGACCACCCGAAGGCGCCCGACTGGGGGTTCCTCCTCGCGGGCCGGGAGCGCCCGCCGCTGACACTGGCGCCCCCCGGTGACGGCGGACCCCCGCTCACGCTCGACCCGGCCGCCCTGCGCGCCGGCGGCCTGGCCGCCGAGGCCACCCGGTTGCCGGACCTGCCGCCCTCCACCCTCAGCCACCCGCGCTACCCGCACTGAGCCACCCGAACCGGGCGGCGACAGGGCGCCCGAGCCCTTCCGGCGCCGTCGACGCGGGTACAGGACGGCGTCGGCGTGGGTAGGCTCGGCTGGCATGGAGCATGAGGTGTTCGTTCCGGTGCCCGCCGAGGCCCTGCGCGCCGCGCTGCGGGCCCCCGCGACGGCCGTCCGCGGCGTCCCCGGACTCCAGCTCGATCCCGCGGCCGAGGGCGGCGCGGGCGGCGCCGCGAGCGCCCTGACCGGGCGGCTGCGGCTGCGGCTGGACGGGCGCACCATCACCTACCGGGGCACGCTCCGGCTGACCACCGAGGCCGACGGCGCCTACGTCTTCGAGGTGGAGGGCGGCGAGGCCCGCGGCACCGGCCACGGGCGGGCCACCGTACGGCTCCGGCTCACCCCGGCCGAGGGCGGCACCCGCGTCGTGCTGGAGGTGCGCTCCCGCGTCGAGGGCCGGGGCGCCCGGCTGGACCCGGTGGCGGCGGAGCGCGGGGTCCGCGCCCTGCTCACCCAGGCGGTGGAAGCGCTCGCCGGGGACGCGGGCGGGCAAGCGGGCGCCTCCGGGCACGGGCCGTCCGACGTGGGCGAGGGCACCGGCGAGGACGCCGGGGCGCTCCTGGACACACCGGTCGGCGGAACCCCGGCGGCCGGTCCGGACGTGGCCGGGGAAGACGAGCGGCCCGGGGGCCAGGACCGGCCCGAGGACGGGGCGCGGGCCGAGGAGCCCGAGGACGAGACCGCCGAGGACGGGCCGAAGCCCCGCACCCCGGCCGGCCTCACCGACGACGACGAGATCACCCCCGAGGAACTGGCGGCCGCCATCCACAGCCGGGACGGCGCCGAGGACGAGGACGAGTTCGACGAGGACGAGATCGACCTCGACGAGGAGGTCGAGGAGGTCATCGAGGTCCCCGACATCGAGCCCGCCGAGGCCGCCCACGCCCGGCGCACGATGATCGGCCGGAGCGCCGAGGAGGTCGACCACGCACCCCCGCGCGGCCGCTACGCCCCCGTCCCCGCCCCCTCCTCCTCCACCACCTCCGCCACCCTGCGCTGGGCCGCTCCCGCCGCCGCCCTGGTCGTCGCCTCGGCCGTGGTGGTGGGGCGCGCCCTGCGGCGCCGCTCCTCCTGAGCGGCCCGGGAGCCGGCCGGCCGGGACCCGCCGCGCGGTGCATCCCGGCGCCACCCTCTAGGGTCGGAGGCGTGAGTACTGAGGATGTGGTGAGGCTCGCCGCTGGCGAGGCCGAGGTGTCGGTGGACGCGGGCAACGGCGGACGGCTGTCCAGCCTGCGGATCGGGGGCGTGGAACTGCTACGCCAGGGGGCCGGGTTCGGCAGCTTCCCGATGGTGCCGTGGTGCGGCCGGGTGGCCGAGGGACGGTTCCGGGACGGCGCCGAGGTGCGGCAGCTGCCGCTGAACAACCCGCCGCACGCCATCCACGGCACCGGGCGCGAAGTTCCCTGGAAGGTGGTCCGCGCCTCCGCCACCGAGGCCGTGCTCAGCTACGAACTGGGCGACCCGTGGCCCTACCCGGGCCGGGTGACGCAGACGGTCGCGCTGGAAGAGGGCGCGCTCACGCTCTCCCTGGGCATCGAGGCGTACGAGAGTTCCTTCCCGGCGCAGGCCGGCTGGCACCCCTGGTTCCTGCGCGACCTCGGGCAGGGCGGGGAGGGTGTCCGGCTGGAGTTCGACGCGGCCTGGCAGGAGGAGCGCGGCGCCGACCACCTGCCGACCGGGCGGCGGCTCGACCCCCTCCCCGGCCCGTGGGACGACTGCTTCGGGATGCCCGAGGGCGTCGACGTCCAGGTGGTCTGGCCCGGCGAGCTGGAGCTGACGGTCACCTCGCGCGAGCAGTGGGTGGTGGTCTACGACGAGCAGGCCGAGGCCGTCTGCGTCGAGCCGCAGACCGGCCCGCCCAACGGCCTCAACACCGCCCCGCGCCTGGTCACCCCGCTCGACCCGCTGGAGGCGTCCACGACGTGGAGCTGGCGGCGGCTGGGCTGAGCGCCGGACCGCGCCCGGGTCCGCCGCATGCTCCGCCCGTAAAATTCCCCGCATGAGCGACGTACGCGGCGAGCTGCTGCACCACATCAAGGACAAGGCCGTCGTGCACGGCAAGGTCACCCTCTCCTCCGGCCTGGAGGCCGACTACTACGTCGATCTGCGGCGGGTGACGCTGGACGGCGCCGCGGCGCCGCTGGTCGGGCAGGTCATGCTCGACCTCACGAAGGAGCTGGAGTTCGACGCGGTGGGCGGCCTGACGCTGGGCGCCGACCCGGTGGCCACCTCGATGCTGCACGCGGCCGCGGCGCGCGGGCGGCGGCTGGACTCCTTCGTCGTCCGGAAGGCGGCCAAGGCCCACGGCATGCAGCGCCGCGTGGAAGGCCCGGACATCAAGGGCCGCCGGGTCCTGGTCGTGGAAGACACGTCGACCACCGGCGGTTCGCCGCTGACAGCCGTGGAGGCGGCCCGCGAGGCGGGCGCCGAGGTGGTCGCGGTGGCGACCATCGTGGACCGCGCCACGGGCGCCGGCGAGAAGATCGCCGAGACCGCCGGGGTCCCCTACCTCTACGCGTACGCGCTGGAAGAGCTGGGCCTCGGCTGACCTCCGGCGACGGGGCGATGTTTCACGTGAAACATCGCGTATCCGCAGGAACCGCCCGGGAGGACTCCCGGGCGGCGCCGGAGTGGCGGATTGTGGTGATCTGTGGCGGGAAGTGTCGCCTCCTGGCCCGTCCCCTCGGGTGGAGGCCGGGGGCAAGTCTGGAAAGATGGACACGACGATGTCGTCGCCCCCAGGTCAGGGCCAAGTACGTACCGGCACATCACAAGGAGCGAACACATGCCCATCGCAACCCCCGAGGTCTACAACGAGATGCTCGACCGGGCGAAGGCAGGCAAGTTCGCCTACCCGGCCATCAACGTGACCTCGTCGCAGACGCTCCACGCCGCCCTGCGCGGCTTCGCGGAGGCGGAGAGCGACGGCATCATCCAGATCTCCACGGGTGGTGCGGAGTTCCTGGGCGGTCAGCACAACAAGGACATGGTGACGGGCGCGGTCGCGCTCGCCGAATTCGCGCACATCGTGGCCGCGAAGTACGACATCACCGTGGCCCTGCACACCGACCACTGCCCCAAGGACAAGCTGGACGGCTACGTCCGTCCGCTGCTCGCCGTCTCGGAGGAGCGCGTGAAGGCGGGCAGGAACCCGCTCTTCCAGTCGCACATGTGGGACGGCTCGGCCGAGACCCTCGCGGACAACCTCGCCATCGGCCAGGAGCTGCTGGCCAAGGCCGCCGCCGCCAAGATCATCCTCGAGGTCGAGATCACCCCGACCGGCGGTGAGGAGGACGGCGTCACCCACGAGATCAACGACGAGCTCTACACGACGCCGGACGACGCGATCCGCACCGCCGAGGCGCTCGGCCTGGGCGAGAAGGGCCGCTACCTGCTGGCCGCCTCCTTCGGCAACGTCCACGGCGTCTACAAGCCGGGCAACGTCGTCCTCCGCCCCGAGCTGCTGGCCGACCTCCAGTCCAGCGTCGCCGAGAAGTTCGGCAAGCCCGCGGGCAGCCAGCCGTTCGACTTCGTCTTCCACGGCGGCTCCGGCTCCACGGAGGAGGAGATCGCCACCGCGCTGGCCAACGGCGTCGTCAAGATGAACATCGACACCGACACCCAGTACGCCTTCACCCGCCCCGTCGCGGACCACATGTTCCGCCACTACGACGGCGTGCTGAAGGTCGACGGCGAGGTCGGCAACAAGAAGCAGTACGACCCCCGCACCTGGGGCAAGTCCGCGGAGGCCGGCATGGCCGCCCGCGTCGTCGTCGGCTGCCAGAACCTGCGGTCGGCCGGCACCCGCCTGAAGTGACCGCCGGGCCGGGCCTGAGCGCCTGACCCGCCGCGCCCCGGGCCCGGCCCCCTCGGTTCACCGCCGGAGGGGCCGGGCCCGCCGCCGTTCCCCGTGCTCCGCCTCCCTGCCCCGTCCCGCGAAAGGCGCCCGCCCGTGAGCTTCGACTTCGACACCCCCGTCGACCGGCACGGCACGTGGAGCGTCCAGTGGGACGGCGTCGCCGTCCGGTTCGGAGTGGACGGGCTGCTGCCGTTCACCATCTCCGACATGGACTTCCGCTCCGCGCCGGTCCTCCTGGACGCGCTTCACCAGCGGATATCCCACGGCGTCTTCGGTTACACCGACTGGCGTCTCGGCGACTTCCGCCCGGCCGTCGCCCACTGGTTCGCCACCCGCCACGACACCACCGTCGACACCGGCCGGCTCGTCTACGCCCCCTCGGTCCTCAACCAGCTCTCCCAGCTGCTGCGGATGTGGACCGAGCCCGGCGACGAGGTCGTCCTGCACACCCCGACCTACGACGGGTTCCGCAAGGCCGTCGACGGGCTCGGCCGCGTGCGGGTGCCCGCGCCGCTGGACGACCCGGAGTTCCGCGTCCTGGAGGGGCTGCTCGCCCGGGAGCGGGCGCGGGTCCTGCTGCTCTGCTCGCCGCACAACCCGACCGGCAAGGTGTGGAGCGCGGAGGAACTGACCGCGCTGGCCGCCCTCGCCCGCCGCCACGGCGTGGCCGTCATCAGCGACGAGATCCACGCCGACTTCGTCCACCCCGGCCGCCGCCACCTCCCGTGGACCCGCTTCGGTGGCGAGGGCGAGCGCTGGGCCCTCGTCACCTCCGGCTCGAAGGCGTTCAACTTCCCCGCGCTCACCGGCTCGTACGGCTTCCTCGGGAACGCCGAGGACCACGCCGCGTTCGTCCGGCGGATGGAGACCGGCGAAGGACTCGCCTCGCCCGCCGTGCTCTCGCTCACCGCGCACATCGCCGCCTACCGCCACGGCGCCCCCTGGCTCGACGCGGCCCGTGCCTACATCGCCGGCAACCTCGCCCTCCTCGCCGACCGCCTCGACGCGGCCTTCCCCGAACTGGGCTGGACCCCGCCGGAGGCCGGCTACCTGGCCTGGATCGACCTGCGGCCGCTCGGCGTCGACGAGGACGCGCTCCAGCGCGTCCTGGTGGAGCGCGAGAAGGTCGCCGTCATGCGCGGCTCCGTCTACGACGCCCCGGGCTTCGTCCGCCTCAACGTGGGGTGCTCCCGGGCCAAGGCGGAAGCGGGCATCGACGCGCTGATCAGGGCCCTGCGCGGATAGCGGGACCCGGCCGGCCCCGTGCGATGGCGGTCCGGACCGGGCGGCGGCACGATCGGCCCATGGCGACGCATCGGCGCGAGGGCGTGGAACGGGCCGGGGAGATCCGGCTGAAGGACGCCACGGGCCGGTGGATGGTCCTCACCACCGTGCTGGGGTCCAGCATGGCCATGCTCGACTCGACCGTGGTCAACGTGGCGCTGCCGCGCATCGGCCGCGACCTCGACACCGACCTGGCGGCCCTCCAGTGGACTGTCAACGCCTACATGATCACGCTCGCCGGGCTGATCCTGCTCGGCGGGGCGCTCGGCGACCGGTTCGGGCGGCGGCGGGTCTTCCTCATCGGCGTCATCTGGTTCGCCGTCGCCTCCCTCGCCTGCGGCCTCGCCCCCAACGACATCGTCCTGATCGCGGCCCGCGCCCTCCAGGGGGTCGGCGGGGCGCTGCTCACCCCGGGCTCGCTGGCGCTGATCCAGTCCGGGTTCCATCCGGACGACCGGGCCAAGGCGGTGGGCCTCTGGTCGGGGCTCGGCGGGGTCGGCGCGGCGATCGGGCCGTTCGTCGGCGGCTGGCTGGTGGACGGGCCGGGCTGGCGCTGGGTCTTCTTCCTCAACGTCCCCCTCGCGCTGGTCTGCGTCCCGGTGGCGCTGCGGCACGTCCCGGAGTCGCGGGACACCAGCGTCCCGGAGGGCGTGCGCGCCGGGGCGGGCGGGCGGCGGCGGTTCGACGTGCTCGGGGCCGTGCTCGGGGCACTGGCGCTCGCGCTGGTGACGTACGCGCTGATCGAGGCGCCGAGCGACGGGGCCTCGCCGGTGGTGATCGGGGCGGCGGTGGCGGGCGTGGTGCTCGGGGTGGTGTTCGTCCGGGTGGAGCGGCGGCGGACGGACCCCATGCTGCCGCTGTCGATCTTCTCCTCGCGCCTGTTCACCTCGGTCAACCTGGTGACCTTCTGCGTCTACGCGGCACTCGGCGGCTTCATGTTCCTCGCCGCCATCCAGCTCCAGGTGGTGGCCGGGTACTCGGCGCTGGGCGCGGGCACGGCGCTGCTGCCGACTACCGTCCTGATGCTGCTCTTCTCGGCCAAGTCCGGCGAGCTGGGCCAGCGCATCGGCCCGCGCATCCCGCTGACCGTCGGTCCGCTGATCGCGGCGGCGGGCATGCTCCTGATGCTCCGGGCCGGCCCGGGCGCCTCCTACCTGACCGACGTGCTGCCCGCCGTGGCGCTGCTGGGGGTGGGGCTGGTGACGATGGTGGCGCCGCTGACCGCGACCGTCCTGGCCTCGGTGGACGCGGGCAAGGCGGGGCTGGCCAGCGGGATCAACAACGCGGCCGCGCGAGCCGCGGGGCTCGTCGCGGTGGCCGCGCTGCCGCTGCTGGCCCGGATGACGCCGGAGGCGTACCGGTCGGCGCCGGAGTTCGAGGCGGCGTTCCGGCGGGCCATGCCGATGTGCGCGGGGCTGCTGGTGATCGGCGCCGCCCTCGCCTGGTGGCAGGTGCGCAGGCCCGCCGACGACCCGGCGCTGAGACGTTCCGAGCCCCGCACGAGCTGTGCGGTGGGGGCGCCCGGCCTGGAGCCGGAGCCGGGCCGGTAGCGGAACTTCCGCCGCGGCCAGGCAAACTGGAAACCATGGCCATTCACGAGAACCTGCTCGGGGGACCGCCCCCGACCCACCTGCCCGAAGACCCCGGTCCGCGCGACATGCTCGCCGCCGGTGCCGCCCCGGCCGACGTCGCCGCGAAGTACCCCACGTCCTCGCTGGCGTGGGCCCAGCTCGCCGACGCCGCCTTCGAGAACGGCAGCGTCGTCGAGTCCTACGCCTACGCGCGCACCGGCTACCACCGGGGCCTCGACTCCCTGCGCCGTTCCGGCTGGAAGGGCCACGGCCCGGTGCCGTGGGAGCACGAGCCGAACCGCGGCTTCCTGCGCGCCCTGCACGCGCTGGCGCGGGCCGCCGGGGCCATCGGCGAGCAGGAGGAGTACGAGCGCTGCACGGAGTTCCTGCGCGACTCCTCGCCGACGGCCGCCCAGACCCTGGGCTGATCCGGGCGGAACGAGGACGCCGGCACGGCGTGCGGTACGGGGCCGGGCGGGATTCCGCCCGGCCTCTGCCGTGCGCGGGCCCGGTCAGCGCCCGGCGTGCGCCGCGACGAGGCGTTCCAGGGCGCGCCGGGCCGGCGGTCCCCAGCTGGCCTTGCCCCCGGGGCGGCCGTGCACCCCGGCGTGGCCGATGTGGAGGCAGGCCAGGGAGCGCAGCACCGCCCAGCCGCGGGCGCGGCGCAGGGTCGCCCTGTCCGGGGTGGGGCGGTAGGCGCGGTGGAAGCGGTCGGCGGCGCCGTCCGGGAGCAGCACCCAGGCGGCGGCGAGATCGCCGGCCGGGTCGCCCGCGAAGAGGTCGCCGAAGTCGATGACGCCGCAGAAGGTGCCGCCGGCGGTGAGGACGTTGGCCGGGTGCAGGTCGCCGTGGAGCCACAGGCGGGGGCCGGTCCACTCGGGCGCGGCGGCGGCGTCCTCCCAGACGGCGCGCACCGCGTCCGGGTCGGGGACCAGCCCCAGCTCGGTGGCGGAGGCGAGCTGCCGGGCGAACCCCTCGGCGTGGCCGGCCAGCGGCCCGCCACGGCCCCGTCCGTCCGGCGCCCCGGCGGGGGCGGGCCGGTGCAGCGCCGTCAGGAAGGCGGCCAGGGTGTCGGCCGCCTGGCCGGCGCGGGTGGCGGGGGCGCGGTCGGCGGGTTCGCCGGGCACCCAGGTGGTGAGGAGCCAGGGGCGCGGGAAGAGGGGCGAGGGCTCGCCGAGGTGCCGGGGGACCGGGACGGGCAGCGGCAGGTGCGGGGCGAGGCCGGGCAGCCAGGCGTGCTCCTTGCGCAGCAGCGCGTCCGCGGACTCCGTGGCCCAGGGCAGCCGCACCGCGAGACGGTCGCCGAGCCGCCACATCTGGTTGTCCCAGCCCCGGGCGGCGAGGCTCAGCGGGAGCCCGGCCAGGTCGGGGTGGTGCTCGCGCAGCAGGGACCGGACCAGTTCGGGGGCGGCGTCGGTGTGGGTCATGCCGGGAGACGGTAGTGGGGCGGGGGCGTGCGGGCACCCAGTGTGGGTTCACCCGTACGTGTAAGCGAACACTTGCACGGAATTGTCGCTTCCGTAGGGCGATCGTGGTTACTCTCCGTGATGTCGGTGAATGTGCGACCGGAGGTGAACGACCGGTCGCGCACCACCCGCCGTCGGTCCTGAGGAGAGAGAACGCCGTGAACAGCCTGCTCGCACCCAAGTTCGACCCTGCCCCCACTTCCGCCCCGGCCCTCGCCCCCGCCCGAGCCGCGTCACGTCGCTTCGCGAGGCCACCGGGCCGTCGCGAACTCGCCCTGCTGTCACGGCGGATGAGCCGCTACGGGCGGGACGAAGGCGCGACCCTCCCTGAGCCCTGGCGCCGGCCCTGTCCACAGTTGTGGACAGGCGGTCCCGGGGGAGTGCTCCGTGGCCCGCGCGCACCCGCCTTGCAGTCGCGGGCCCGGCATCGGATGATGCGAGGTGAGCCCGTGTGCGCGCACCGCGCACCCGAGGGTTCGAGGGGACCGGAGCTCCCGCTTTCCACGGCACGTCGTGCGGTGGGCGGTCGAGCGGACCGCTACCCGGTAGTTCGTATCGAGGAGACAGAGATGTCGCACGACCTCGGTGCCACGGAAGCCGGTTCGGACACCCCGAATCTCGACTTCGCCGGTACCACCCCCTACGAGGACTACGTCCAGGCCGACGTCCTCACCCACCTCCAGCATCTGCGGTCGGACGACCCCGGCGAGATGGTCTTCCTGGTGACCACCCAGGTCATGGAGTTGTGGTTCACCGTCATCGTCCACGAGTGGGAGACCGCCTCCGCGGCCCTGCGCCGCGACGACATCCCGACCGCGCTCGACGCGCTCAAGCGCTCCCTGCGCGAGATGGCCGCGCTCAACGAGTCCTGGCGGCCGCTCTCGGGCCTGACCCCGGCCCAGTTCAACTCCTACCGGGGCTCCCTCGGCGAGGGCTCCGGCTTCCAGTCGGCGATGTACCGGCGCATGGAGTTCCTGCTCGGGGACAAGTCCGCCTCGATGCTGGTCCCGCACCGCGGCGCGCCCCGTGTCCACGCCGAGCTGGAGAAGGCGCTCCACGAGCCGAGCCTCTACGACGAGGTGCTGCGCCTCCTCGCCCGGCGCGGCCACCCGATCCCCGCCGAGGTCCTGGACCGCGACCTCACCCAGAAGTACGAGCCGTCCAAGGAGGTCGAGGCCGTCTGGGCCGCCGTCTACGGCGCCCAGGAGATCGGCCCCGCCGCCGGGCAGGGCGCTCCGGCGGACGGGCCCGCGGCGGCCGATCCCGAGCTGCTGCGGCTCGGCGAGGTGCTGACCGACGTGGCCGAGCTGGTCTGGCGCTGGCGCAACGACCACCTGACCGCCACCCGCCGTGCCATGGGCGCCAAGACCGGCACCGGCGGCTCCGCCGGCGTCGCCTGGCTGGAGAAGCGGGCGGGCAAGACCGTCTTCCCCGAGCTGTGGACGGCCCGCAGCCATGTCTGAGCGCCGCCCGGCACGGGTACCGGCACCCGTCGGGGGTGCCACCCGTGCCACCCCCGGCGCTCGCAACACTGGCACCACCCGCACCACTCGCACGACCGACGACCGCGACCGCCTCCGGCACCCCGCCGCAGGCTCGGGGAGGGGAATCAGCACATGAGCGTGACGGAGACGGGGAGCGCGCACCCCGAGGCGTACGCACACCTGGCCGCGGAGGCGGCGAAGCTCGACGCCGAGGACGTCCTGCGGGACAAGCGCGCGGAGTTCGTCCTCGACGAGGACTCGGTCTACCTGGACGGCAATTCGCTCGGCGCGCTGCCGAAGGCGGTACCGGGCCGGATCGCCGACGTCATCGGCCGGGAGTGGGGCGAACTGCGCATCCGCTCCTGGACCGAGAGCGGCTGGTGGACCGCGCCCGAGCGGATCGGTGAGCGGATCGCGCCGCTGGTCGGGGCAGCCCCGGGCCAGGTCGTGGTCGCCGACTCGACCAGCGTCAACGTCTTCAAGGCGGTCGTCGGCGCGGTCCGCATCGCGCGCGGCCGGGACGAGGCGCGGGACGAGATCCTGGTCGACGCCGCGACCTTCCCGACCGACGGCTACATCGCCGAGTCGGCGGCCCGGCTCACCGGCTGCACGGTGCGGCCGGTCCAGCCCGGCGAGGTGCCCGCCGCGCTCGGCCCGCGTACCGCCGCCGTCCTCCTCAACCACGTCGACTACCGCACCGGCCGCCTGCACGACCTGCCCGGCCTCACCGCCGCCGTGCACGAGGCGGGGGCGCTGGCCGTCTGGGACCTCTGCCACAGCGCGGGGGCGCTGCCGGTGGGGCTCGACGCGCACGGGGTGGACCTCGCGGTGGGGTGCACGTACAAGTTCCTCAACGGCGGGCCCGGCGCCCCGGCGTTCCTGTACGTGCGCGCCGAGCACCAGGGCGCGTTCGACTCGCCGTTGCCGGGGTGGAACGGCCACGTGGAACCGTTCGGCATGGAGCCCGGATTCCGGCCCGCCGACGGATCGCTGCGGGGGCGCGTCGGGACCCCCGACATCCTCTCGCTCCTCGCCCTCGAAGCGGCGCTCGGCGTGTGGGACGGCGTGGAACTCGACGCCGTCCGGGCGAAGTCGCTGGCGCTCACCGACTTCTTCCTGCGCTGCGTCGAGGCGTACGTCCCCGAGGGCCGGGTCGAGGTCGTGACGCCGGCCGGCCACGCGGAGCGGGGCAGCCAGGTCGCGCTGCGGTGCGCGGACGCGGCTGCGGTGATGGAGCGGCTCATCGCGACCGGCGTCGTCGGTGACTTCCGCAGCCCCGACATCCTGCGGTTCGGGTTCACCCCGCTCTACCTCGGCTTCGCCGACGTGGAGCGGGCCGCCCGGCTCCTCGCCGAGACGCTCGACACGGTCTGAGCCCCGTGGCGGCGCCCCGTCACCGGAACGGGGCGCCGCGAACGGGGCCTGGCAGGCCGGTCCTCCAGGCCGGAAAGCGCATGTCACAATCCAGCCAGCCATGGCCGGATGGCGATGGGGTCGAGCAGGGCCAGCCGGCCCGGTCGCGGCCGAGCAGGGGCGAGCAGGACCTTGCGAGGCCCGTGCACGGCCGAACAGGGTCCCGCAGGGCCCGGGGCCGCGCCGGGCCCGGGGCCGAGCTGGGCCGGACCAGGGCCGGCGGGGCCGGACCAAGGTCGGCCAAGGCCCGGCCAAGGCCCGACCGGGCCCCAGTACGGCCGAGCAGAGGCAGCGAGTCGAGCCGAGGAGGACGACGGTGGGCGCAGCGCGGAGCGCGGCGGAGCGCGAGGCGGCGGAGGAGAGCTCCCTGTTCGGGCACCCGGAGGCGGCGCCGGACACCACGGTGGCGTACGGCCCGGACCCGGACCAGGTGGTGGACTTCTACGCCCCGCGCGGTCCGGGCGCGGCACCGGGCACGCCGCTGGTCGTGGTGGTGCACGGCGGGGCGTGGCGGGCCGCGCACGACCGGCTGCACATCTCGCCGTTCGCGGCGTTCCTGGCGGGGCGCGGGTTCGCGGTGGCGAGCGTGGAGTACCGGCGGGGCAACGGCGGGCAGGTCGCCGGGCGCTGGCCCGACACCTTCGACGACATCGCCGCCGCCTTCGACGCGCTGCCGGAGCTGGCGGCCGAGGCGGTCCCGGAGGCCGACCCGGGCCGTACCGTCCTCACCGGGCACTCGGCCGGCGGCCACCTCGCGCTCTGGGCCGCCGCCCGGCACGTCCTGCCCGCCGGTTCCCCGTGGCGCCTGCCCGAGGCGCCCGCAGTGCGCGGAGTGGTGGCGCTCGCCCCCATCGCGGACTTCGCCACCTCGGCGGAACTGAACGTCTGCGGTGGCGCGTTCGCCCAGCTCCTCGGCGAGGAGTACGAGGAGCGGCTGGCCCACGCCGATCCCACCGCCCTGCTGCCGACGGGTATGGCCACCACCCTGGTCCAGGGCACCGTCGACACGGAGGTGCCGCCCGCGGTGGCGGAGGCGTACGCCGACGCGGCGACGGCCGCCGGGGAGACCCCGGGCTTCACCCTGGTCGACGGCGTGGGCCACTTCCCGCTCATCGACCCGGCGTCGGCCGCCTGCGCCCTGGTCGCGGAGGAGATAGCCCAACTGGCCTGGTGAAGGGGCCCTTGGGCCCCCGGGTTTCCAGTTCGTCGGGCTCGTCGGGGCTCACCCCGGGTCCGTAGCGCGGGGGGTGCCCTGAGCCGTCGGTCGCCGATGGCCTCAAGCGCCGGCCGGGCTGGAGAGGTGCGCCGACTGGGCTGGAGAGGTGGCGGGGGCTGTAGCCCCTCCCCCCCATCGCGGACTCCCCCTGTCCGCAACCACCCCTAGCGTCCGCACCGTCGACGGAAACGCCGTGCGGCGATCGAGCGAAGGAGGGGCCCATGACTGTTCTCGTCACCGGAGCCACCGGCACCGTAGGGCGGCAAGTGGTGACCGAGCTGCTGGCACGCGGCGAGCAGGTCCGGGCGTTGACGCGAAACCCGGCGGGAGCCGGGTTGCCCGGGGAGGTTGAGGTGGTGGGTGGGGATCTGACGGAGCCGGAGGGGCTGGAGGGGGTGTTCGACGGGGTGTCGGGGGTGCATCTCATCACCTTCGGCGGGGAGTTGTTCGCGCCGTTGGAGACGGGGGAGCGGCTGGTGGCGATGGCGGAGGTGTCGGGGGTGCGGCGGGCCACCGTGCTGTTCGGGGGTGGGGAGACGCCGTTGCAGGAGGCGGTGTGCAGGAGCGGGATGGAGTGGACGGTGCTGATGCCGGTGGAGTTCATGGCCAACGCGCTGGAGTGGGCGCCGGAGATCCGGGCCACGTCGACGGTGAGCGAGCCGTTCACCGGGCGGCTGAGCGCCATGGTGCACGAGCGGGACATCGGCGCGTGCGCGGCCGTCGCGCTGACCGAGGAGGGACACGCGGGGCAGACGTACACGCTGACCGGTCCCGAGGTGCTCACCGTGCACGACAAGGCCGCGGCGATCGCGCGGGCGCGCGGAGCCGGCGTACGGGTCGACGAGCTGACGCCCGGGGAGGCGCGTGAGCGGTGGCGGGCGGCCGGGATGGCCGAGGAGGTCGTCGGGTTCCTCCTGGAGGTGTACGGCGACACCCCGGTGGAGGGCCGGACCGTCGATCCGTCGGTTCCGCGTCTGCTGGGGCGGCCGGCCCTGCGCTTCGAGGAGTGGGCGCGCGAGCACGCGGACCGGTTCACCCCCGGCCGTCCGTGAGGGGGCCGCTCCCGTTGGGCCCGCGCTCTGAGGGAGGCGGGGGCCCACCGCGAGCCGGAGGCGCGCGCCCCCGCCTCCCCCTCAAGGCGGACCCCGTGGAATCCGTAACCAAGCGGACGCCGGAGGTGGGGCGCGGTGCCTACCGTGGGGGCATGACGCAGACCACGGGCACCACCTCGCCACCGCCACCTCGCTCGGCCGGGATACGGAAGGGGCCGGAGGCGCAGTTCATCAGTGCGGGGCTGCGGGCGTTCCGCGACGACCTGGTGCGCGGAGCCTGGGCCTACCGGCCGCTTCCGGTGCTGAACGTGCCGGACAGCGAGACCATGCGGCTGCCGGGGATGCGCCGCCTCGCCTCGCACGCCCCACACGTCCTGGTCTTCGGGTCGATCCTGTTCGCCCTGCTCGTCAGCCTGAGCACGGGGCAGTACATGTCGCTTCCCGAGCTGATGGTGCTCGGCCTGTTCGCGGTGGCGCCGGCGGTGCTGGCGGCGACCCGGCCGGTGGCCGCCTGGTGGCTGACGATGCCGGTCGGCGCGTTCGCCTCGGTTCTCACCGGGTACGGGGACACGCTGCCGTTCGGGCCGGTCTCCTTCCTGGTGACGCTGATCGTGTCGACGATCGCCGCTGCCTGGCAGGGGCCGCGGGCCGCCCTGTGGATGTGGCTGATCACCGCCGCGTTCTCGCTCTTCGTCGGCGGGATGACGGGGGTCGGCTCGGGCAGCACCGTCCCGCTGCTCTTCTTCCTCGGCCTCGCCCTCACCGCGGTCAGCATCTGGCACTTCCGCCGGACCACCCGGGAGACGGTCCGCGAGGCGCACCGTGAGGTGAGCGCCGAGCGGTCGGCGACGGCGGCCGAGCGGACCCGGGCGGTGCGGCTGGAGGAGCGCACCACCATCGCCCGCGAGCTGCACGACGTGGTCGCGCACCACATGTCGGTGGTCGCGATCCAGGCGGAGGCGGCCCCCTACCGGGTGGAGAACCCGCCGCAGGAACTGGCCGACGCCTTCGCCGCGATCCGGGAGAGCGCGGTGGCGGCCCTCACCGAGCTGCGCCGGGTCCTCGGCGTGGTCCGCGCCGACGACTACGAGGCCCCCGACGCGCCCCAGCCCGTCCTGGCCGACCTGGACCGGCTGCTGGACGGGGTCCGGGAGGCGGGCGTACCGGTGGAGAAGCTGGTGACCGGGCGGCGGCGGGAGTTGCCGCAGGGGGTGGAGCTGTCGGCGTACCGGATGGTGCAGGAGGCGTTGAGCAACGTGTTGCGGCACGCGCCGGGGGCGAGTGCGCGGGTGGAGCTGGCGTACGTGCCGGTCGGGCTCGGGCTGCGGGTCGTCAACGACGCGCCGGAGCGCCCCGCCGACCCCTCGCCCGGCGCCGGGCAGGGCCTGACGGGGATGCGCGAGCGGGCCGCCGTCCTCGGCGGTGAACTGCACGCGGGCCCCGACGAGTCCGGCGGCTTCGAGGTCTCCGCCTTCCTCCCGGCGCCGTTGCCGGCACCCGAGGAGCCGGCCCCCGCCGAGCCTGTCGCCCCCGAACCCGCCTCCGACGGGCCGGTGCCCCGGGCGCCCGCCCCGGACGAGGCCCCCACCACCCCCCTCACCCTCGTCAAGAAGGAGGACCGTTGACCGGGTCCCGCCCTGTCCGGGTACTGATCGCCGACGACCAGATGATGGTGCGGGAGGGGTTCTCCGTGCTGCTCGGGGCGATGCCGGACATCGAGGTGGTCGGGGAGGCGGTCAACGGCCGGGAGGCGGTGCGCCAGGTGGCCGCGCTCGACCCGGACGTCGTCCTGATGGACATCCGCATGCCGGAGCTGAGCGGCATCGAGGCGACCCGCGAGATCGTCGCCGCCGACGCGGCCGCCCGGGTCCTCATCCTCACCACCTTCGACCTGGACGAGTACGTGTACCAGGCGCTGCGGGCCGGCGCCTCGGGCTTCCTGCTCAAGGACGCCTCGGCCCGCCAGCTCGCCGAGGGCGTCCGGGTGGTGGCCAGCGGCGACGCGCTGCTCGCCCCCGGCGTCACCCGCCGCCTGATCACGGAGTTCTCGCGGCTCGCGGAGCGGCCGCAGGCGCCGGGCCCGGGCCAGTACGGGGAGCTGACCGAGCGGGAGACGGAGGTGCTGGTGCAGATCGCGCAGGGCCTGTCCAACGCGGAGATCGCCGACCGGCTCTTCGTCGCCGAGTCGACGGTGAAGACGCACGTCTCGCGCGTCCTGGTGAAGCTCTCGCTGCGCGATCGCACCCAGGCCGCCGTCTTCGCCTACGAGGCGGGCCTGGTCACGCCCACCCCGGGGGGACCCCGCTGACCGGGCGCGGGCGGAGGCCGGCCCTCCGCCCGCGCCGTACAACCTCCGCCCTCCACGGCAGGTCAATCCCCGTGCGGCGACGGGCCGGTGTACGTCAGCACCGGCCCTGCCGTGACGACCGACGGACCGTTGGAGGCGCACGTGCGTACAAGACCCCTGGCCACCGTCCTGGTGCTGGCCCTGACCGCGGGTGGCGGGCTGCTGGCCCTCGCCCCGGCCGCGACGGCGGCGCCCGCGCGCGCCGTCCCGGCCGTCCCGTACGACGTCGACGGCGACGGGTACGCCGAGTCGGTGGTGGGTGTGCCCGGCGGCGGCAAGGGCGGCTACCTGACCGTGGTCCCCGGTTCCGCCAACGGCCCGGTGACCGGCAAGCACCAGGTGATCAGCCAGGCGAGCCCCGGCATCGGCGGCACCGACGAGGCGGGCGACGCCTTCGGCACGGCGCCCGTCTCGGCCGACCTGAACCACGACGGGTACGCGGACGTGGTCGTCGGCTCGCCCGGTGAGGACCGGGCGAACGACTTCGCGCCGGGGCGCCTGGTCATCCTCTGGGGCTCGGCCAAGGGCCTCAACCGGACCACCTCGGTGACCTCCGCCCACGAGGAGGCGGGCGGCCTCGGCACCCGCGTCGCCGACGTGAACGGCGACGGCCACCTCGACCTGGTCACCACCCAGAACGGCGACGAGAAGGACTCGCTGGCCGTCGCCCTCGGCCCGTTCAAGCCGGGCATGGCCGCACCGACGCTCGCACTCGGCGGCGGCGCGCCCCACTTCACCCGCCTCACCACCTTCACCACCGGCGACTTCGACGGCGACGGCCGCGACGACGTGGTCTTCCACCACACCGCCTACGAGGAGTCCTCCGGCCCGACCTGGCTCCGGGGCACCGCCACCGGGCTCAGCGAGCAGGGCACCACGTGGCGGAACGAGACCACCGGCACCGCCTTCGCCGCCGCCGACCTCGATCGGGACGGCCGCGACGACCTGATCGTCGGCGACGCCCACGACGCCCCCGACCCCTGGGGCGAGCGCGACCCGAGCCACCCGGTCGACCGGAACAGCGGCGGCGTCGTCCGCGTCCTCTTCGGCAGCCCGGCCGGCCCCGGCGGTGACCGCGCCCCGCTCGACCTCTCCCAGGAGACCCCGGGCGTGCCGGGTTCCGGCCAGGGCGCCTCCGAGGCCGGGGACCACTTCGGCGCCTCCCTCGCCGTCGGCGACCTCGACGGTGACGGCCACCAGGACCTCGCCGTGGGCGCCCCGGGCGAGGACATCGACGCCGCCGTCGACGCCGGTGCCGTCACCCTGATCCCCGGCTCGCCCACCGGCCCGGCCGGACGGGGCGCCACCGCCGTCAACCAGGGCACCCCGGGCGTCCCCGGCGCCAACGAGACCGGCGACGCCTTCGGCACCCGCCTCCTCCTCGCCGACCTCGACGGCGACCACCGCGACGACCTGCTCTCCGCCGCCCCCGCCGAGAACGCCGGGAGCGGCGCGGTCTGGGCCGTCACCAGCACCCCGCTCAGCTTCAGCCCGGCCTCCCTCACCCTCCCGGCGAAGGCCACCGGCTTCGGCCGCCACCTGGGCAGCTAGCGCCCGACAGGCCCTGGCCGCCGTACGCCCGGCTCAGACCCCGCTCCGCCCGCTCCCCGCCAGAAGCTGCGTCTCCCAGGCGTACGCCACCGCCGAGCCGCCGCCGTGCTGGGCCTGGACCTCGATGACGCCCGGGATGGCCTCCTCACGGGCCCAGTCGCGCTGCCACTCGCCGAGCACGGCCTGCCTGCCAGGTGATCGGCGTGATCCCGGCCTGGGTCATGCGGCGGACCACCCTCTCGTGGGCCTCGGCCGAGACGCCCCCGAGGCGTCGGTGACGGCGTGCACCTCGTAGCCCTCGCCGGCCGCCTGTATCGCGGGCATCGCCACACAGATCTCCGGGCCCCGGATCAGCAGGCCGCCGCGCTCCTCCAGCACGGTCGTCTGGACGGTCGGGACGCCGAACGCCTTGGCGGCCTTGGCGAGTCCGACGACGTTGTCGACGACCATCGCCGGCTCGTGGCTGTGCAGATGGGCGAGCTGGAAGGGCTGGGGAAGGGCGGCCCCGGCCTCGCTGCGCTCCTCCCATCAGATCCCGGCCCGCTCCCGCCTCTCCGCCCCCGGACTACCTCCACCTGGCCAAGCTCACCGAGGCCGGCGACCGGATGCGCTTCACGGAAGTGGCCAGGCTGCTGGAGTGGGAGAGGAGCCGCAGCCCGGCCTACGGCAGTACCAGCGACCAGGCCGCCCCGCGCACCCGCCAGGTCCGGGTGCGGACCGGGCCCAGCGTCCGCCCGTCGGCCTTGTAGTGGAAGTCGGGCCCGGAGACCGTCACCACCCCGGCGTACGTACCCCCCGGGGAGGGCGCGTCCGCCGTCGCGGCGGCGCGCACCTCGGCGCGTACGCTCCCGTCGGTGCCGGGGGCGAGGGTGACCGAGTGGACCGGGCGGTCCAGGTCGGCGACGAGGCGGCCGTCCGCCTCGACCCGCAGCGGTGTCGGGCCGGTGCGGGCGGCGGGGGACCGGCGCAGCCAGGGGACGCGGCCGGCCGGGCGCGGCGGCGCCGGGACGTGCAGCTCGCCGAGGACCACGCCGTCGCTGTCGTCGACCAGCAGGTCCAGGCGACGCGGCCGCCCGTCGAGGACCGCGCGGGCCGCCGCCACGGCGGAGGCGGGCACCCCGAGGTGGCGGGCGAGGCGCAGGGCGCCGCCCGAGCCGACCGGCACCATGGCGAGGTCGGCCTCGGCCAGCTCCCGCTCCCGGTGGAGCTGGGTGACGGCGCGGACCAGGGAGCGGTCGTCGCCGATCAGTACCGGCCGCCGCGAGCCGCGCCGGGCCAGCGCGCGGGCGTACTCCCGGGGGCTCTCGGGGAGGCAGAGTTTGACCTGGGCGCCGGCGCTGAGCACGTCCTTGGCGATGCGCACGGATTCCCCGTCGAGGCGGCGGGCAGTGGGGTCCACGATGACCAGCAGCGACGGCGTGGTGGTCGTGGCGGGCTCTCGAGCCGACACCTCGGTCCTTCCTCGGGTAGCATCTTTGTGCAAAGGCCCCTTGCGCTCTTGCGCCAGGGGCTTCGTCTATTTCGGGGCATGCGGTCCGACGGTTCTCGGCCAACGGCGGTCGGCGTGTACGCGTACGCGTGTGCGCCCTGAACCTTGGACATGCCCCGCCCGGAAGGGGTGTACGCCTGTGCCCGCACTCGTGCTGCTCGGTGCTCAGTGGGGTGACGAAGGCAAGGGAAAGGCCACCGACCTGCTCGGTGGCTCAGTGGATTACGTGGTGCGTTACCAGGGCGGCAACAACGCCGGCCACACGGTCGTCGTCGGCGACCAGAAGTACGCGCTGCATCTGCTCCCTTCCGGAATCCTCTCCCCTGGGTGCGTGCCCGTCATCGGGAACGGTGTCGTCGTCGACCCGTCGGTCCTGCTCTCCGAGCTGAGCGGACTGAACGAGCGCGGCGTCGACACCTCCAAGCTGCTGATCAGCGGTAACGCCCACCTGATCACGCCGTACAACGTGATCATGGACAAGGTGTCGGAACGATTCCTCGGCAAGCGCCGGATCGGGACGACCGGGCGCGGTATCGGCCCGACCTACGCCGACAAGATCAACCGGACCGGTATCCGCGTCCAGGACCTCTACGACGAGTCGATCCTGCTCCAGAAGGTCGAGGCGGCGCTGGAGGTCAAGAACCAGCTGCTCTCCAAGGTCTACAACCGCCGGGCCGTCGAGGCCGAGCGGATCGTCGAGGAGATGCTGGTCCACGCGGACGCGATCCGCCCGTACGTCGCGGACACCACGCTCATCCTCAACCAGGCGCTGGACGAGGACAAGGTGGTCCTCTTCGAGGGCGGCCAGGGCACCCTGCTCGACGTCGACCACGGCACGTATCCCTTCGTGACCTCCTCCAACCCGACCGCGGGCGGCGCCTGCACGGGTGCGGGTGTGGGGCCGACGAAGATCAGCCGGGTGATCGGCATCCTCAAGGCGTACACCACGCGCGTCGGCGCGGGCCCGTTCCCGACCGAGCTGTTCGACGAGGACGGCGAGGCGCTGCGCCGGATCGGCGGCGAGCGCGGTGTCACCACCGGCCGGGACCGCCGCTGCGGCTGGTTCGACGCGGTCATCGCCCGCTACGCGACCCGCGTCAACGGCCTCACCGACTTCTTCCTCACCAAGCTCGACGTCCTCACCGGCTGGGAGCGCATCCCGGTCTGCGTGGCGTACGAGATCGACGGGAAGCGCGTCGAGGAGCTGCCGTACAACCAGTCGGACTTCCACCACGCGAAGCCCGTCTACGAGTACCTGCCGGGCTGGTCCGAGGACATCACCAAGGCCCAGACCTTCGCCGAGCTGCCGAAGAACGCGCAGGCGTACGTGAAGGCGCTGGAGGAGATGTCGGGCGCCCCGATCTCCGCGATCGGTGTCGGCCCCGGCCGGACCGAGACGATCCAGATCAACTCCTTCGTCTGACCTGACGGCGAGGCGTACGCGCGGCGGGGCCGCGGGGACCGGAGACGGTGCCCGCGGCCCCGCCGTCTTCCGGGGCGGCCGGTGTCAGGCGAACCGGATCTCGACCGGCTCGGCCTCGCCGGTGCGGGCGAAGACCGGCTTCGGACGGAGCGACATGTCCTCGACCCGGGCGCGGGCCAGGTGGCGCGGGGGGCCGTCCGTCAGGGCCGAGGCGACCAGGTAGGCACGGCTCCCGGGGTCGACCGGGGTGATCCGGAACAGCTCGTTCAGCGGGTACCGGGGCGGGTACGTCGGCATGACGATCAGCGGCCGGACACCGACCGGCTCGCCCTCGTCCTCCGGGACGACCAGGCCGGCGCCGGTGCGGGAGGCCAGTTCGATCGTGAACGTGTCGGGGCCGTGCTGCGGCTGGGCCGTCAGGACCCACTGCTCGGGGCGCTGGTCGCCGATGAGGTCGGTGAAGAGCAGCCCGTCCCGCACGAAGGCGGGGGCGCCGCGCAGCCAGAGGGTCAGCGGCGACATCGGCAGCTCGCGGTCACCTTCGGCCTGGGCCGAGGGGGTGAGGACGGCTCCGGCGGCCAGGGCGGCGAGCCCGGCCACGCCGGTCCTCAGGAGGGTGCGGCGGTCGGTTCCTGCGGTGGTGCTCATGTCGGGTACTCCTCAAGTCGTGGGGGAAATGCCGGTGATGGGCTGATGCACTCAACGACTCCGCGTCCCGTTGGTAACCGGCCTCCCGCGCGTCTCGCCCGTTGCGGGGTATGCGTGGGAAAGGGCCCCGCCGTCCGGCTGCGGGCCGGCCGCAGAGCGAGGGAGCACCGTGAGCGAGATCGACATCCACGACCGGATCGCCGCCGTCCACCGGGAGATCGGTGACCTGCCGTTCCAGGAGAGGGACGGCCGCTCGGTGCTGCTGCGCCGCAGCTTCGACGCCCCCGTCATGGAGGTGTGGGCCGCCTGCACCGACCCCGACCGGATCGCCCGCTGGCTGGCCCCCGTCACCGGCGACCTCCACCCCGGCAACCGCTACGAGGCCGGGGACCTGGCCTCCGGCGAGGTGCTGCGCTGCGAGTCCCCGAACCTGGTCAAGGTCACCTGGGAGTACGGCCCCGACTCGGTCACCGAGATCGAGGTACGCCTCACCGACGCCCCCGGCCGGACCACCGCCTTCGAGCTGGAGCACACCTCGGCCGCCGCCACCGTCGACGCCCTCGTCCGCGAACAGGGCCCGGTCGGCCCCGTCGGCGTCGGCGCCGGCTGGGACACCGCCCTGCTCGCCCTCGACCACCACCTCTCCGGCACCCCCTTCGACCGCACCGCCTGGACCGGCTCCCCCGAGTCCCGCACCTACGCCCGCCTCAGCCACCGGGCATGGGGCGACGCGGCGGGGGCGTACTGGGACCTGGACGCCGACGCGGTCGACGCGGTGGTGGCCTTCGCGGACCAGCACTTTCTGCCGGGGGACGAGGTGGGGGAGTAGGGGTTCAGGGGAGGTCGGCCGGGGGCACCCCCAGCTCCTCCGCCAGCTCCCGCACCCTGCGCCCGACCTCGTCCCGGACGCGGCGTACGGCCGGGAGCTCCTGCCCGGCCGGGTCGTCCAGGGCCCAGTCGCGGTAGGCGGTGCCCGGCAGGACCGGGCAGGTGTCGCCGCAGCCCATGGTGACGACGAGATCGGCCGCGCGGACGTCCTCGGGGGTCAGGGCGCGGGGGCGGGCCCGGGAGATGTCGATGCCGGCCTCGGCCATGGCGGCGACCGCCACCGGGTTGACCGCCTCGGCGGGCGCCGACCCGGCCGAGCGGACCTCGACGGCCTCGCCCGCGAGGTGGCGGAGGAAGGCGGCGGCCATCTGGGAGCGCCCGGCGTTGTGGACGCAGAGGAAGAGGACGCGAGGGCGGGCGGGAGTACGCGCGGGGGCCGGTTCAGGCGCGGGCACGGGCGGGGTTCTCCTCGGGGGTGGGGGCGGGGCGGCCGTCCGGCTCCTCGGCGGGGAAGAACCGCCGGGTCCGCAGGGCCACGTGGACCAGGCCGATCAGGACGGGCACCTCGATGAGCGGGCCGACGACCCCGGCGAGGGCCTGGCCCGAGGTGGCGCCGAAGGTGGCGAGGGAGACGGCGATGGCGAGTTCGAAGTTGTTCCCGGCGGCGGTGAAGGCGAGGGTGGCCGCCTTCGGATAGCCGAGTCCCACGGCCCGGCCGAGCGCCAGCGACCCGGCCCACATGACGGCGAAGTAGACGAGCAGCGGCAGGGCGATCCGGGCCACGTCCAGCGGGCGCGAGGTGACGGCCTCGCCCTGGAGGGCGAAGAGGACCACGATGGTGAAGAGCAGTCCGTACAGGGCGAAGGGGCCCAGGCGGGGGAGGAACTTCCCCTCGTACCAGGCGCGGCCCTTGGCGCGTTCGCCGAGGCGCCGGGTGAGGTAGCCGGCGGCCAGCGGAATGCCGAGGAAGACCAGGACCGAGCGGGCGATCTCCCAGACGGAGACGGCGAGCGTGGTCTGCGCGAGGCCGAGCCAGCCGGGCAGGACGGCGAGGTAGAACCAGCCGAGCAGGCCGAACGCCACCACCTGGAAGACCGAGTTGACCGCCACCAGCACGGCCGCGGCCTCACGGTCGCCGCAGGCCAGGTCGTTCCAGATGACGACCATGGCGATGCACCGGGCCAGCCCGACGACGATCAGGCCGGCGCGGTACTCGGGCAGGTCCGGCAGGAAGAGCCAGGCCAGCGCGAACATCAGCGCGGGCCCGAGCACCCAGTTGAGCACCAGCGAGGGCACCAGCAGCCGCCGGTCGCGGGCGACCGCGCCCAGCCGGTCGTACCGCACCTTGGCGAGGACCGGGTACATCATCACCAGCAGGCCCAGCGCGATCGGCAGCGAGACACCGCTGACACCCGTTCCGGCCAGCGCGTCGCCGAGGCCCGGGACCACTCGGCCGAGGCCGAGCCCGGCGGCCATAGCGAGCAGAATCCACCAGGCGAGGTGGCGGTCGAGGAAGGCCAGGCGGCCGGGGGCGGGAGCGGGGCCGGTCACGACGCGGGGGCCGGGGCGGTGGCGGGGCGGGTCAGGACGGCGGCGAGCCGGTCGGTGGCGGCGGGCAGCAGCCGGTAGTAGACCCAGGTGCCGCGCCGTTCGGAGGCGATCAGTCCGGCCTCGCGGAGCAGCTTCAGGTGGTGCGAGATGGTCGGCTGGGAGAGCGCGAAGGCCGGGGTGAGGTCGCAGACGCAGACCTCGCCTCCGGCCCGCGAGGCGATCATCGAGAGCAGCCGCAGCCGCACCGGGTCCCCGAGCGCCTTGAAGAAGGGGGCGAGTTCGGCCGCCTGGTCCTCGTCGAGCGGGGCGGCCAGCAGGGTCGGGCAGCAGCGCGCGACGGTGCCGGCCGCGGCGCCGTCGGCGGAGACCACCGGAAGCTCTTGTTTCGACATGCGTCTATGTTGACAGCCTTCGATGCAGCGCGCAATCTTGCATCGACGTTCATCGATTCAGCCGCTGCGTCGCAGACTCGGTCCGCGCCTCTGGCCCGCACCCTGTCCGCAGCCCGGCCCCGACCCCAGGAGACCGCCGTGTCCCGTGCCCAGCTCGCCCTCAACGTCCCCGACCTGGACGCCTCCGTCGCCTTCTACTCCCGTCTCTTCGGCGCCGAGCCGGCCAAACTCCGCCCCGGCTACGCCAACTTCGCCCTCACCGAGCCGCCCCTCAAGCTCGTCCTCATCCAGGGTGAGCCCGGCGGCGAGACCCGCCTCGACCACCTCGGCGTCGAGGTCGCCACCACCGACGAGGTCGCCGCCGCCACCACCCGCCTCAAGGAAGCGGGACTCGCCACCTTCGAGGAGAACGACACCTCCTGCTGCTACGCCCTCCAGGACAAGGTCTGGGTGCACGGCCCGGGGCGTGAGCCCTGGGAGGTGTACGTGGTGAAGGCGGACGCCGACTCGATGGGCGCGGGCCACGCCCCGCAGGAGCCCGGCCCGGCGGCGGAAGGCGGGTGCTGCGCGGCGTGAGCGGCGGGCGCCGGCGCCCCGTGACCGGCTCGTTCAGGGTGCGCCCGGTGCCGCCAGTGCCTCCGCCGTCGCTGCCGCGAAGCCCGGCAGGTTGTCGAGCATGATGTTGTGCCCGCAGTCGGGGACGGCGGTGACCGTGACCCCCGCCGCGCGCAGGCCCGGGGTGCCCGCCGGAGGGCCGTCGGGCGTCGGGTGGAGGTAGGTCCGGGGAATCGGCAGGGTCAGGAGCAGGTCGCGCATCGAGGGCGTGGTGCCGCGGACCAGGTGGACGGCGCTGCGGTGCAGGGCCTCCAGGCCCGCCAGGCGCATCGTCGCCCACCAGGCGGGGCCGACCGCGTCCCGGACCTCGCGCCAGCCGCCGGCGAGGAACTCCTCCTCCGTGAACGAGGCGATGCCGCTGCTCCCGGCGCCCGGCGGGGCCGGTGTGGTGCCCGGGTCGAGGTTGGCGTCGACCAGGACCAGCCGGGAGACCAGCTCCGGGTGGCGGGCCGCCAGGTGGACCGCCACCGTGCCGCCCATGGAGTGGGCGACGACCTCGGCGCCCGTGGCCCCGGCCGCCCGGAGCGCCGTCGCCAGGGCGTCGGCGTGGGACTCCAGGCGGTAGTCGAAGGTGGTGGGGCGGTCGCTGAGGCCGAAGCCGAGCAGGTCGACCAGGAGGGAGCGGGGGCCGGCGAGCAGCGGGTGGGTGGCCGCCGCCGCGAAGTAGGCGGGTGAGCCGGCGCCCAGCCCGTGCACGTAGACCCGGGGCGGTGGCTGTACGGTCCGCCCGCCCTGGCCGGCTGTCCCGGAGTCCCCACCGCCTCCGGGGATCTCCACCCAGCGCATCCGGTCCCCGTCCGGCGTCACCACCGCGTCGCGCATCCCGCACCTCCGCCCGGCCCGTCCTGAGCCGCCCCCCGGGCACCCCCGGGCGCGGCCACCCTGACCGCGCTGTCACCGAGCGTAGTCGCCGCCGCTGACAACGGGCCCCGCCGCCGGCCGCCCCCGCAAGCGGACTGGCCGGTACTCCCTGTACCTGCTCTCCGGCGGCCATGTCATCATCGACCGCTCAACCACCCGGCCCCCCGCGTCGTCTGGTACACCGGGACGCCACCACGCTCCCGGCGTGCGTCAGGCGTCCCCGGTGTCCAGCCGATCCGCCCGCCACCCGTACCGTTCCGGAGGACCCGACCCGTACCGAAGCAGCCGCCCTGACCCGGCCTCACCCCCACCCGCCGCTCCGGCCCGTACGCCCCCAACCGGGACGTCGCGCCGGGACGCAGCGCCCGGCCAAGGCCACCGCTCGCTGCCACCTGGCCCGTAGCGCTCCACCGTCCACCTCTCACCCCGCGCGGCTCCACCGCGCGGACCCGGCCCCGGGACAGGGGCAGCGGAGTCACGGCGTCGCCGGCTCTCCCGGTCTCCCGTCAGGGACCGCCGGCCGGAACCGCCGCCCGGCCCGTCGGCGTATTCCACCGGAGTACGGCCGCGGGTGGGGAGTCCGGCCCCGCCCACCTGTCCGCCACACTTCACAGATGCGAGCACCTGTCATGCCCATAGCCACGCCCATACGCACCGTACGTACTGCCCGTACCTCCATAGCCAGCTGGCTCACCCGCCGTTATCTCAGCCGCCTCCGCCGCAAGGGCACCACGCTCGATCTGAACGCCCTTTCCAAGCTCCCCGAACCGGCCCTGCTGCCGCTCCGCCGCAACGGCCTCGACCCCGTCCCCGAGATCGGCGCCCTGCGCGACCGCGAGCCCGTCAGCCGGCTCCCCGTCCCCGCCGTCCCGGTCTGGCTGGTCACCGGCTACGACGAGGCCAAGGAGGTCCTGGGCGACGCCCGCGCCTTCAGCAACGATTTCGCCCACCTGGTCGGTACCAACGGCGTCGCCGAGCACCACGAGCCCGGTGGCCTCGGTTTCGCCGACCCGCCGGACCACACCCGGCTGCGCCGCCTGCTCACCCCCGAGTTCACCATGCGGCGCCTGAACCGGCTCACCCCGCTGATCCACTCGATCATCGAGGAGCGGCTCGACGCGCTGGAGGCCGCCGCCGACGCGGACGGCCGTGTCGACCTGGTCGAGCACTTCGCCCTGCCCGTCCCGGCCCTGGTCATCTGCGAACTCCTCGGCGTCCCCTACGAGGAGCGCGACGCCTTCCAGCAGTTCTCGGTGGCCCGTTTCGACGTGCTCGGTGGCCTCGGCGCCTCCTTCGGGGCCATCTCCCAGTCCCGCGAGTACCTGCGGGGCGTCATCGAGCAGCAGCGGCGCGAGCCCGGCGACGGACTCCTCGGCATGATCATCCGCGAGCACGGCGACGCCGTCACCGACGAGGAGCTGACCGGCCTCGCCGACGGCGTCCTCACCGGCGGCCTGGAGACCACGGCCAGCATGCTGGCCCTGGGCACCCTCGTCATGCTCCAGGACCGCACGCACTTCACGGCGATCCGCGAGGCCGAGGACCCGGGAGCCGTCGCCACCCCGTTCGTCGACGAACTCCTGCGCCACCTCACCGTCGTGCAGACCGCCTTCCCGCGCTTCGCCCGCGAGGACACCGCCATCGGCGGCCAGGCCATCTCGGCCGGCGACATCGTCATCGTCTCGCTGAGCGCCGCCGACCGCGACAAGCGCCTCGGCCCCGGGATGGACGTCTTCGACCCGTCCCGCCCGCCGGCCTCCTCGCACCTCGCCTTCGGCTACGGCATCCACCGCTGCGTCGGCGCCGAACTCGGCCGGATGGAACTGCGCGCCGCCTTCCCCCTCCTGGTCGAGCGCTTCCCCGCCCTCCGCCTCGCGGTCGAGCCCCGGGAACTGGAGTTCCGCAAGCTGTCGATCGTCTACGGCGTGGACTCGCTGCCGGTCCGCCTGAAGTGACGCCGCCACGGCACGGGCGATGTTTCACGTGAAACATCGCCCGATGCCCGGGGCGCGTCCCGGAGGACGGCCGGATTCCCTCGGTTCCGGTACCCGCCGCCGTCCCGGGTACCTAGGGTGGCGGGGTGAGCACTCCGCCGGTCAGACGCCTGACGACGCAGCCGCCGCTGAACTATCTCAGCTCCGCCGAGCCCTGGCGGGCGCTCCTCTACCTGCTCTCCGGGGCCGGGCTCGGGGCCGTCACCCTGCTGGTGCTCGGCGTGCTGATCGGGCTGGGCCTGCTGCTCTCGGTGATCGGTGTCGGGGTGGCGATGCTCGTCGGGGCCATCCTGGTCAGCCTCCCGCTGGCGGAGATCGAGCGCCGCAGGCTCCGGCTGATCGAGGAGCCGGGCACGCCCGCCATCCCGTCCCCGCACCACCCTGTCGAGGAGCCGGGGCTCCAGTCCTGGCTCGCCGTCCGGCTGAGGGAGCCCTCCACCTGGCGGGAGTTCGGCTACGCGGTGCTGCTGGCCACCCTCTTCCTCCTGATCGACCTGGCCCTGCTCCTCCTGGCGGTGCTGCTGGCCGCGACGCTGGTGGTGCCGCCCTGGGCGGCGTACCGCTCGGGGCAGCCCGAGGCTCTGATCCTCACCGCGATCGCCGTCCCGGCGGTGCCCGTCGCGCTCTACGGCTTCGGGGCGGTGGCGGCGCTCCAGGCGCGGCTGGCCCGGCTCCTGCTGCATCCCGCGGCCCGGGAGGACGAGCCGGACCGCGACGCCCGGGTGGTCGAGCTCACCCGGTCCAGGGCCCGGCTTGCGGACGCCTTCGAGACCGAGCGGCACCGCATCCAGCGGGACCTGCACGACGGCGCGCAGCAGCGTCTGGTGGCGCTGGTGATGACGCTGGGCCTGGCCGAGCTGGAGCTGAAGGGCGCCGGGCGGGAGGAGAGCCCGGAGGCGGTGGGGCGTGGCGCGGAGCTGGTCGCCCGGGCGCGAGGGGAGGCGAAGGACGCCCTGACCGAACTCCGCGACCTGGTGCACGGCATCTACCCGCAGGTCCTCACCGACCGCGGGCTGCCCGCCGCCGTCTCGGAGGCGGCCGTGCGCTGCCCGGTGCCGGTCCGGGTCGAGCTGGAACTGGCCGAGCGGCTGCCGCGCCAGATCGAGGCGGCCGCGTACTTCGTGGTCAGCGAGGCGCTGACCAACATCGCCAAGCACAGCCGGGCCCGGAACGCCGTGGTCAGCGGCGGCCGTTCGGGGCAGCGGCTGGAGGTCACGGTCCATGACGACGGGGTGGGAGGCGCCGAACTGAAGGTCGGCAGCGGCCTTCAGGGTCTCGCCGACCGGGCCGAGGTGGTCGGTGGCAGACTCGCCCTGTCCAGCCCGCCGGGCGGCCCGACCGCCCTCACCCTGGAGGTCCCGTGCCCGCGCTCCGCATAGTCCTGGCCGAAGACTCCGCGCTGGTACGCGCCGGGATCGAGGAGCTGCTGACCAAGTTCGGCCACCAGGTGGTGCGGTCGGTGGCCGACGCGGACGCCCTCGTCACCGCCGTCGAGGAGTGCCGCCCCGACCTGGTCATCACCGACGTCCAGATGCCGCCCGGCCACGGCGACGACGGTCTGCGCGCCGCTCTGCGGCTCCGCCAGGACCACCCGGACCTGCCCGTCCTCGTCCTCTCCCAGTACGTCGCCAAGGCGTACGCCAAGGAGCTGTTCTCGCTCGACGGGAGCGTGCCCGGGGCCGCCCGGGGCGGGCTGGGCTATCTGCTCAAGGACCGCATCGGGGAGCTGAGCGAGTTCGTGGCGGCGATCGGGTCGGTGGCGGCCGGCGGCATCGTCATCGACCCCCAGGTCGTCCGCCACCTGCTGACCGAGCGCGACCGCAGCACCCGGACCCAGCTGCTCTCGGCCCGCGAGTCCGAGGTGCTGGCCCTGATGGCCGCCGGCCACTCCAACACGATGATCCGGGACGAACTCCACCTGAGTGAGGGGGCGGTGGCCAAGCACATCGGCAACATCTTCACCAAGCTGGGCTTCTCCCCGGACGACGGCAACCGCCGGGTGCTGGCGGTGCTGGCCTACCTCCGGGGCGCGTGAGAGAGGGGGCAGCCCGACCGGCGGCCCCCTCTCGTCATCCCACGGCCCTGACGAGGACCGTCACCGACCGCCCGGCGGCGTGCCGGCGGGCTCCGGTGCGGGGCCGGCCTCGCCCTGGGGCGGGGTGAAGCCGCGCAGGGTCGGGCTGAGGGTGGCGACCACGGCGATGACGGCGGTGCCCGCCGCGGCGGCGACGATCGCCCAGCGCGGGCCGGCCCACTCCATGGTCAGGCCGCCGGCCAGGGGGCCGAGTGCCGCCGAGACGCCCGACACCAGCCCGATGATCCCGCTGAGCCTGCCCCGCAGCCGGTCCGGGGTGGTCAGCAGCTGGTACGTGCTGACGGCCGTGTTGGCGGTCGGTGCGAAGAAGGCCATGCCCGCCAGCAGCAGGCCGAGCAGCAGCCCGTTGGTCACCGTCAGCGAGACGGGGGCCAGCACCGCCATCGCCCAGAAGACCATCAGTACCGAGTGGCGCTGCCCGAGGCGGCGGTAGAGCCGGGGGGCGGCGAGGGCGCCCAGGAGTCCGCCGACGCCGAACATCGCGGCCATCACGCCGATCTGGCCGGAGGGCACGTCATCCTGCTGGGCGGCCATGATGATGACCAGGTAGACGACCTGGAAGAGGAAGTTCAGCGCCACCGCGCAGCAGGCGGTGACCCGGATCAGCCGGTGCCCCCAGACCCAGCGCAGCCCTTCAGCGGTCTCCTTCCAGAAGCCCGGCCGGCTCTCCCCGGGCTCGGGGCGCGGCGGCTTGGGCAGCCGGATGAAGAGCAGCAGGAAGAAGGAGACCACGTGGGCCACGGCGTTGGCGGCGAACGGCAGCAGGTGCTTGATGCCGAAGAGCACGCCGCTGACGCCGGTGCCGAGCAGCTGGCCGATGTTGCTGCGCGCGTGGTTCATCGAGACGGCGGTGGCCAGTTGCTCCTCGGGGACCACGTGGGGCAGGGAGGCCTCCTCCGCCGGGTCGTAGAGGGAGGCGCAGAGTCCGAGGACGGCGGCGGTGACCACCATGTGCCAGATCCGCACGGTGTCCTGCCAGATCGTCCAGACGAGCAGGGTGAGCACCGTGACCCGGGCGACCTCGCAGGAGACCATCACCACCTTGCGGTTCCACCGGTCGAGCAGGGTGCCGGCGGGCACGCCCGCGACCAGCTGGGCCGTCGCGTTCACCGCGGCGACGAGCCCGGCCTGGGCGGGCGAGCCGGTCACCGCCAGCACCAGCAGGGGGAAGGCCATCAGGGTGGCGTTGAACCCGGCCTCGGTGAAGGTCCTGCTCAGCCAGAGCAGGTTGTAGTCGCGGTTGCGCCAGAGCGGGCGGACGGTCTGCTTCGGGGGGAGGGTCTTTCCCTGGGTGGTGGCCATCACTCGCTCTCCCGTCGGGTGGCGCCGGGCAGGGCGGCGCAATGGCGGGCCAGATCGCCCAGCAGCTCCTCGAAGAGCTGGGCGACCTTGGCCATCGTGCCCGGGTGGAACACGGCCGTGGAGTAGTACCAGGTGAAGCCGAGCCGGCCGTCCACCGCGCTGCCGACCACCTCCAGGAGGTGGGTGGCGTGTTCCTCGGGACCGGCGTCCTCGCCGAGCGCCCCGTGCTCCACCGCGATGAGCCGGCCGGAGCCGGAGGCGGTCCTGGCCGGGGCGGAACTCTCGTACTGGCCGAGGTAGTTGAAGACGACCTCGGCCTCCGGGAGTCCGCGCAGCGCGGCGGCCGGGGAGTCCTGCGGAGCGAGGTGGCGCAGGACGCCGTAGTGCAGGCCGTTCTCCGGGACGGCGCGCAGGTCGCGCCGGACCGACTTCATCAGCCGGGCCCAGTCGGCCCCGGCCCCGTCCGGCGCGGACGTGTCCGGGGGGACGGAGAGGGCGACGGGGTGGACCGAGGTGAACCAGCCGACGGTGCGGGAGAGGTCGACCCCCTCGAAGATCTCCTCCCGGCCGTGGCTCTCCACCTCCAGCACCACCCGCCGGCGTCCGGTCCACCGGCCCAGGGCAAGCGCCAGCACGCCCAGCAGCACGTCGGCGGCGCGGGCCCGGAAGCGGGCGGGTGCCGTGCGCAGCAGGTGGGCGCTCTCCTCGGGGCCGAGGCGGATCTCCACGGTGGCGGCGGTGGCGGCGGAGTTGGGGCCCGGTCCGTCGGCCGGCAGCGGCTCGACCGCCCGCAGGACGTCCGCCCAGTGCGGCAGCTCGTCGTCGGCGGCGCCCGCGACGGCGTGCTCCTGGAGCAGGGCGGCCCACTCCTGGAAGGAGGTGGTACGGGCCGACGGGATGATCTCCTCGCCCGCCAGGGCGCGGTGGTAGCCGCGCTCCAGGTCGTCCAGGAGGACGCGCCAGGAGACCGTGTCGACCACCAGGTGATGGACGGTGAGGAAGAGCTGGTCCGGTCCGTCGCCGCTGGTGAACAGCAGGGCCTTCAGCAGCGGACCGTGGGCGATGGCGAAGCCGCGCTGGGCCTCGACGGCGTGCCGCTCGACCGCCTCCCGCCGTGCCCCGGGGGCCACCCGCGACAGGTCGTGGACGGCCAGCAGCGCGTCGGCGGAGGCCGGCAGCTCCTCGGTGACCCACTGGCGGCGGCCGCCCGCACCGTCGGGCGTGAACCGGCTGCGTAGCGCGTCGTGGTGGGCCACCAGGGCGAGCAGGGTGCGGCCCAGCGCCTCCCGGTCCACCGGCCCGGCCAGCTCCAGCAGGGTCGACTGGTTGAAGTGGTCGGGGTACTGGCGGGTGGCGAAGAACCAGCGCTGGGCCGGGGTGAGGGCGACCTCGCCGCTGACCGGGCCGCGCGCTGCGGGCGATGCCCCGCCGCCCTCGCCGGTCTCGACGACGCGGGAGAGTTCCGCGATGGTCTGGTGGAGGAAGAGGTCCTTGCCGGTCATCCGGAGTCCGGCCTCCCGGGCCCGGGCCAGCACCTGGATGCTGAGGATCGAGTCGCCGCCGATGTCGAAGAACCGGTCGGTGACGCCGACCCGCTCCAGGCCCAGCACCTCGGCCCAGATGCCGGCGAGCAGCCGTTGCAGCGGGGTCCCGGGCTCGGTGTGGCCGGCGCCGGGTCCGGCCACGGGGGCAGGGGCGGGCAGGGCGCGGCGGTCCACCTTGCCGTTGGGGCTGAGCGGCAGCTCGTCCAGGACGGCGTAGGCCGTCGGCACCATGTGGGCCGGGAGGACGGTGCTGAGGAAGGTCCGCAGCGCGGTGGGGTCGGGCCGCTCGCTCCCCGGGTCGCCGGCGGGTGTGGCGTACGCCGCGAGGCGCTTGTGCCCGGTGGCCGGGTCGGTGGCGGCGACCACGGTGACCTCGCCCACGTCCGGGTGGGCGCGGAGCGCCGACTCGACCTCGCCCGTCTCGACGCGGAAGCCGCGGATCTTGACCTGGTGGTCCTGGCGGCCGGTGAAGTCCAGCGTCCCGTCGGCCTGGAGACGGACGATGTCGCCGGTGCGGTACATCCGCTCGCCGGGAGCGCCGAAGGGGGAGGCGACGAACCGCTCACCGGTCAGCGCCGGGTTGTGCAGGTAGCCGCGGCCGAGCCCGGGGCCCGCGATGTACAGCTCGCCGTGGCAGCCCGGGGGGACCGGCCGCAGCCAGCGGTCCAGGACGTGCAGCCGGACCCCGGCCAGTGGGCCGCCCAGCGGCACACTCGGGCTGCTCCCCGCGTAGCCGCCGGTGTGCAGGGTGGCGACCAGGGTGGTCTCGCTGGGGCCGTAGATGTTGCGGAAGCGGCGGCCGTCGGCGGACCAGACGTCGGCCAGGGGGGCGGGGCAGGCGTCGCCGGCCGCGCCGACCGCCCGTACCGTCGGCACCTCGGCCGGGTCGAGCGCGGCGAGCAGCGCGGGCGGGGTCATCAGCACGGTCGCCGCCAGCCGCCGTGCCTCGGCGGCGAGTTCCTGGCCACTCTCGGTCTGGCCGAAGCAGAGGGTGGCGCCGGACATCAGGGTGCAGAAGATGTCCGAGACCCCGCCGTCGAAGCTGAGCGAAAGGTGCTGGAGCAGGCGGTCGCCGGGGCCGATGCCGAACCGCTCGGCGAAGTCGGCCACCGTGTGGCAGAGCGAGCGGTGCGGGATCATGATCCCCTTCGGCCGCCCCGTCGACCCCGAGGTGTACACGACGTACGCCAGGTGGTCCGGGCCGGCCGTCCCGTCCGGGGCGGTGGTGGGCAGGCCCGCGAGGTGCTCCCGGTCGCGGTCGAGCAGCACGGTCGTCGCGGGTGACCCCGTCAGCCGCTCGCGCAGCCGGTCCAGGGTGAGCAGCACCGGGGTGCGGGTCTCCTCGGCCATGGCGGCGAGCCGCTCGGCCGGGTAGGCCGGGTCGAGCGGGACGTACGCGCCGCCCGCCTTGACCGCGGCCAGCGCCGCCACCACCGCGTCGGCCCCGCGCGGCAGGCAGACGCCCACCAGGACGTCCGGGCCCACGCCGCGCTCGCGCAGGTGGTGGGCGAGCTGGTTGGCGCGGCTGTCCAGCTCGGCGTAGCTGAGCGTCAGGCCGTCGTCGACCACGGCGGCGGCACGGGGTGCCCGGCGGACCTGCTCGGCGAAGCGGGCGGTGGCCGTCAGCGCCTCGGGCGGCGCGGCCACGGCTCCCGTCCCGGCCCGCAGCAGCTCCGCGTGCTCGTCGGCGGGGAGCAGGGCCGCAGTGTGCAGCGGGCGGTCGGGCGCGGCGGTGAGCGAGTCCAGCAGGGTCCGCAGCCGGCCGGCCATCCGCTGGACGGTGGCGGCGTCGAAGAGGTCGGTGTTGTACTGGATGCCGCCCACCAGCGCCCCGTCCACCTCCTCGAACTGCACGGTCAGGTCGAAGGCGGTGCTGCTGGAGGGAAGGGCGAACTCCTCGATGCGCAGGCCGTCGAGTTCGGCGCGTCGCTGCGGCGTGTTCTGGAGCACCACCATGGCCTGGAAGAGCGGGGACCTGCTCGGGTCCCGGTCGGGGACCAGCTCGTCCACCAGCCGCTCGAACGGCGCGTCCTGGTGGGCGAGGCCCTCGACCACGGTCTGCCGCACCTGGGTGAGCAGGTCGTGGAAGGTGCCGTGCTCGTCGATCTCCGAGCGGACCACCAGGGTGTTGACGAAGAAGCCGACCAGTTCCTCCAGTTCGGCCCGCTCACGGCCGGAGGAGACGGTGCCCACCGCGATGTCCCGCTGCCCGCTGTGGCGGGACAGCAGGAGCTGGCAGGCGGCGACGAGGACCATGAAGAGGGTGGCGCCACGGTCGGCGGCCAGCTCGGTGATCCGGTCGGTCGTCTCCTCGGGGACGCGGAAGCCGAGCGTGGCGCCGCGGGTGGTCCGTACGGGTGGGCGCGGGCGGTCGGTGGGCAGTTCCAGCGGCTCCAGCCCGCCCAGTCGCTTCCGCCAGTAGCCGATCTGCTCGTCGGCCACCGGGCCGGTGAGCCGGTCGCGCTGCCAGAGGGCGAAATCGGCGTACCGCAGGGGCAGCGGGGGCAGTTCGGGCTCCTCGCCGCGGCGGCGGGCCGCGTACAGGGCCTCCAGGTCGCGGGCGATCACGGCGCTGGACCAGCCGTCGGTGACGATGTGGTGGACGCAGAGCGCCAGCACGTGGTCCTCCTCGCCCAGGCGGACCAGCGCGGCCCGCAGCAGCGGGCCTTCGCGCAGGTCGAAGGGGGTTCCGGTCTGCTCGGCGAGCAGGCGCTCCAGGGCATGTTCCTGGGCCGCGCCGCGCAGGGCGCTCAGGTCGGTGAGGGGCAGCGGCACCTCGGCGGGCGGGCGGATCGTCTGCACCGCCTGGCCGCGGACCTCGTCGAAGACGGTACGCAGCGACGGGTGACGGGCCACCAGGCCGCTCAGGGCGTGCCGCAGCGCCTCGGGGTCCAGGGGCCCGCGCATCCGGAGACCGGTGGGGGACACGTAGTCGGTGCCCCCGGGCTCGTAGGCGTCGAGGAACCACAGCCGCTGCTGGGCGAAGGAGAGGGGGAGCCCCTCGTCGCCCTCGGTGCGGGGGATCGGCGCGGTGGCCGGGGCGTTCTCCGGCCCGGTGAGGGCGGCGGCGAGGAGGGCCACGGTGGGGTGGTCGAAGAGCGCGCGTGGCGAGAGGTCGCGGTCGAGCGCGGCCCGCAGCCGGGAGGTGATCCGGATGCTGAGGATCGAGTCGCCGCCCAGCTCGAAGAAGTCGTCGTCGACGCCGATCTCGTCGACCTCCAGCGTCCGGGCCCAGACCGAGGCGATCAGCTTCTCGGCGGCGGTGCGCGGCGCGACCCGGTCCTCGCCGGCGGTACCCGCCGCCGAGGCGGCCAGCGCCCGGCGGTCCACCTTGCCGCTGGGGGTCAGGGGCAGGGCGTCGGTCACCGCGAAGCGGGCCGGTACGAGGTAGTCGGGGACCCGGGTGAGCAGGGCCCGGCGCAGGTCGCCGCCGGTGGTCCCGGCGGCCTCGGCGGCCAGGACGACATGGCCGGTCAGCAGGGTGCGCCCGGCCTCCTGGCGGAGGCTGACAGCGGCCTGGCGTACGCCGGGCAGGGCGGCCAGGGCTCCCTCCATCTCGCCGAGTTCGACGCGGAAGCCGCGTACCTTGATCTGGTCGTCGGCGCGGCCCAGGAACTCCAGCGACCCGTCGGGCCGGGTACGGGCCCGGTCGCCGGTGCGGTACAGGCGGGCGCCGTGGGTGAACGGGTCGGCGACGAAGCGGCCGGCGGTCAGCGAGGCCCGGCCCCAGTAGCCGCGGCCGACGCCCTCACCGCCGATGTACAGCTCGCCCTCGACCCCGGCGGGGACCGGGGAGAGCGTGTCGTCCAGGACGTGCACGCGGGTGTTGGCCAGCGGGCTGCCGACCGGGACGAAGGCGGCGCCCTCCAGCGCGGCCGGGGCGGGGGTGAGCACGGTGGCGTCGATGGTCACCTCGGTCGAGCCGTAGGCGTTGACCACCTCCGTCTCCGGGCCCACGTGGTCCAGCAGCCGCAGGCAGTCCTGGGTGCGCCAGCCCTCGGAGCCGACCGAGAGCAGTTTCAGCGGCGGCAGGACCCGGCCGCGTACGGCGGCCTCGGCCACCAGCGCGTCGGCGAGGCCCGGGACCAGCTCCAGGCCGGTGCCGCCGACGGACTCGATCAGCTCCAGCAGCCGCGGCGGGTCGGTGACCACCTCCTGGGGGCAGATGGTCAGGGAGCCGCCGAAGGGCACCGAGCGCAGCAGGTCGGCGAAGAACAGGTCGACCGAGAGGCTGGTGACGGAGACGAAGTCGAGGCGCTTGTCAGAGAGGTGGTAGCGCCGCTCCCAGGCGTCGAGGATGTAGCCGAGCTGCCGGTGCTCGATCATGACGCCCTTGGGGCGGCCGGTGGAGCCGGAGGTGTGGATGACGTACGCGAGGTCGCGGGCGTCGGCCCCCGCCGGCTCGGCGGTGGGCTCGTCGGCGGTGCCGTCCAGGTCGAGGACGGCGGTGACGGCCTCCTGGCCGTCGGCGGCACGGGCCCACGCGTCGAGGTGCCGGGGGAGGGTCACCACGACGGCCGGGCGGGTGTCGGCGACGATCTGGGACAGCCGCTCCGCGGGGTGCCCCGGGTCCAGCGGGACGTAGGCGGCACCGGACTTGAGGATGCCGAGCACCCCGACGGCCATCTCGACGCCCCGCCCGCACATCAGCGCCACCAGGGTGCCGGGCCCGGCGCCCCGGGCGGCCAGCCGCCGGGCCAGCGCGTCGGTGCGCTCGTCCAGCTCGCGGTGGGTCAGGACGGTGTCGCCCGAGCGGACGGCGGGGGCGTCGGGGGTGCGGCGGGCCTGCTCCGTGAAGAGCAGGTGGACGGGCCGGTCGGCGGGCCGGTGGTGGACCGGGCCGCTCGCCCGGCTCAGCAACTCCTCGCGCTCGCCCCCGGGGAGCCAGGGCAGCGCGGACAGGGGCCGGTCGCTGTCGGTGGCGGTCTCGGTGAGCAGCACCTCCAGGCGCCGCGAGAGGGCTTCGGCGGTCGCGGCGTCGAACAGCTCCGGGTCGTAGGCGATCTCGCAGTGCAGCCGGTCGTCCTGGTGGGCGGTGAGGGCCAGCGGGTAGCTGTTGGTGTCGACGGCGTCGACCGTGCCGATCCGCAGCCCGTGCTCGGTGGCGCCGCCGTCCTGGAGCGGGTAGTTCTCGAAGACCACCAGGCTCTCGAAGAGCGGCGTGCCAGGCGGCACCTCGCTCAGCGACTGGATGCGGGAGAGCGCCGTGTGCTCGTACGGGCGGGACTCCAGCTGTTCGGCCTGGAGGCCGCGCAGCCACTCCCCGAGGGGGCGGGCCGGCTCGACGCGGGCGCGTACCGGCACGGTGTTGATGAAGAGGCCGATCATCGCCTCCACGCCGGCCAGATCGGCGGGGCGGCCGGAGACGGTGGCGCCGAAGACCACGTCGCGGGTGGCGCCGTGGTGGGAGAGGAGCAGCGCCCACACGCCCTGCACCACGGTGTTCATGGTGACCCGGTGCCGGCGGGCGGCGGCGGTCAGCCGTGCGGTCAGCTCCCGCGACAGGGTGAAGGAGACCGGGACGGCGGAACTGGCGCGGTGCGCCTGGGCGGGCCGGCGGTCGTAGGGCAGCGGGGTCGGCGTGTCGTAGCCGGCCAGCCGCTCGCGCCAGAAGGCGTCGGCGGCCCCCGGGTCCTGTGCGGCCAGCCATTCCAGGTGGTCGCGGAAGGGGCGGGCGCCTGTCCGGGGCGGCTCCTCGCCCCGGCGGAGCGCGGCGTAGGCGCCGCCCGCCGCGGAGAAGAGGGCGGCCGCGCTCCAGCCGTCCAGCGCCAGGTGGCTGGAGCTCCACACCAGCAGCACCTCGTCGTCGGCGGTCCGCACGAGGGTGAGCCGGGTCAGTGGGGCCGTCGCCAGGTCGATGCCGCGCGCCTGGTCCCGCGCCAGCAGTTCGCGTACGCGCCGCTCGCGTTCCTGTGCGGTGAGGGCGCGCCAGTCGTGCGACTCGACGGGGAGTTCCACCTTCCGGTGGAGCACCTGCACCGGCTCGTCCAGCCCTTCCCAGACGATGGACGTGCGCAGCGCCCAGGTGGCCTCGACGGTCCGGCGCCAGGCCGCGGCGAAGGCCCGCGGGTCGTCGACGCCCCGCACGGGCAGCGCCAGCTGGTTGACGTAGGCGTCCGAGTCCGGGTCCATCAGCCGGTGGAACAGCATGCCCTGCTGCATCGGGGTGAGCCGGGCGATGTCCTCGACGTCGCGCCCGTCCCCGGCGACCCGGTCCACCTCGTCCTGGGTGAGGCGGGCGAGGGGGAAGTCGGAGGGGGTGCGGCCGCCGGCGCCGGGCGCCAGGCAGTGCGCGACGAGTTCGCCGAGCGCCGCCACGACCTCGCCGGCCAGCCGCTCCACGGTGGCCGGGGCGTGGACCTGGTCGGAGTAGAACCAGGTGAAGGCGAGCCGGCCGTCCTCGACGACACCGACGATGTCCAGCAGGTGCGGGCGGAGTTCACCGTCGGCCAACCGGTCCTCCAAACCCTCCAGCCGGCCCCGGAGCAGGCCGTCGGAGTCGGCGCCGGTCGCGAAGCGGCCGTGGTAGTTGAAGGAGACCTGCGGCAGCGGGTCCGCCGCGAGGACGCTGCCCGGGGTGCCGGGGGCGCTCAGCTCGCGCAGGGCGCCGTAGCCGAAGCCGTTCCGCGGTACGGCGCGCAGCTGCTCCTTGACCGAGCGGATCACCGAACGCCAGCCGTCCCCGGTGTCCGGGCGGAGGGCGACCGGGTGCATGGCGGTGAACCAGCCGACGGTGCCCGCCGGGTCGCAGGCGGGCACGGCGGCCTCGCGGCCGTGGCCCTCCACGGCGAGGACGACGCGCTCGTGGCCGCTCCAGCGGCCGAGGACGGTGCTGACGGCGCTCAGCAGCAGGTCGTTCACGCGGGTGCGGTAGACGGCCGGGACGCGTTGGAGCAGCGTCTCGGTGAGCGCCGCGTCGAGTGCGGCGTGCGCGGTGCGCAGCGACCCGGCGGTGTTGGCACCGTCCCGGTCGACCGGTATCCGCTCGCCGCCGCCCTCGAAGACCCCCGCCCAGTACGCGGCTTCGTGGTCGAGCCCGCCCGAGGCGACGTGGTCGCGCAGGGCGAGGGCCCACCGGCCGAAGGGGACCGGGGGCGCGCCCAGGTCGGCGGGGCGCCCCTCGGTCAGCTGCCGGTAGGCCCGGTCCAGCTCGGCCAGGAGCAGCCGCCAGCTGACCCCGTCGATCACCATGTGGTGCGCGGTCAGCAGGAGTTGGCGGCCCACGCCGGGGCCCTCGTCGAAGAGCACGGCGCCGAACAGCGGCCCCGTCTCCAGCCGGAAGCCGCCCCGTACCCGCTCGGCCGCGCGCTCCCGGGCGGCCTGCCGCTCGGTGGCCGGTACGGGCGCCAGGTCGAGGTGGGTGAAGAGTTCACCGGTGGCCTCGGGGGCCGGTTCCTGCACCCGCTCGCCGTCGCGCACGGTGAAGCGTGAGCGGAGCGCGGGGTGCCGCTCCGCCAGGGTGTGGACGGCGCCGCGGACGGCGGCGACGTCCGCCTCCGGGTCGAGCCGGAGGTACACCGACATGGTGACGCGGTCGGGCGCCGTGCGGTACGTCTCGTGGAACCAGCGCTGGATGGGGGTGAGCGGGGCGGGGCCCGTGGCGACGGCGGCCTCCGGCTCCTGGCCGGCCTCGGCCGCGGCGTCCGCCGCGGCGGCGAGCTGTTCGACGGTCTGCCGCAGGAAGACGTCCCGCGAGGTCAGCCGGAGCCCGGCGGCGCGGGCCCGGGTGGCGGTCTGGATGCTGAGGATGGAGTCGCCGCCGAGGTCGAAGAAGTTGTCCCCCACCCCGACCCGCTCCACGCCCAGCAGCTCGCACCAGATGGCGGCCAGCGTCTCCTCGGTGGGGGTCCGGGGCGCGGTGCCGCCCGACGCGGTGGCCGGATACTCGGGGGCGGGCAGCGCCTTCCGGTCGAGCTTGCCGTTGGCGGTCAGCGGCAGTGCGTCGAGCAGCACGACGGTGGCCGGGACCATGTAGTCCGGCAGGCTCGCGGCGGCGTGCTCGCGCAGCGCCCGGGGGTCCGGGGCGGTGCCGGGGGCGGGCACCGCGTAGCCGGCCAGCCGCCGGTGGCCGGCCTGGTCGCGGTGGACGGCCACGGCGGCGCTCGCCACGTCGGGGTGGCTGTGCAGGGCGGTCTCGATCTCGCCCAGCTCGATGCGGAACCCCCGGATCTTGACCTGCTGGTCGGAGCGGCCCGCGTACTCCATCGAGCCGTCGGGCCGCAGCCGCACCAGGTCGCCGGTGCGGTACATGCGGGTGCCGGGCGGGCCGTACGGGTCGGCGACGAACCGCCCGGCGGTCAGCGCGGCCCGGTCGAGGTAGCCGCGGGCGAGGCCGGGCCCGGCGACGTACAGCTCGCCGGTGATGCCCTGCGGGACGGGCCGCAGGCCGTTGTCGAGGACGCGGGCCGAGAGGTCCGGGATGGGGCGGCCGATCACGCTGCGGCTGCCGGAGTGCCGGGCGGCGGCGGCGTCCAGCGGGATCTGGGTGACGTGCACCGTGGTCTCGGTGATGCCGTACATGTTGACCAGCACCGGGCCGTCCGGGTGCCGCTCGTACCACGGGGCGAGGCGGCCGAGGTCGAGGGCCTCGCCGCCGAAGACGACCCGGCGCAGCGCCGACAGGTCGGCGCTCTCCTCGCCGGCGGCGGACGCCTCGTCGGCCTCGATCAGCTGGTAGAACGCGGACGGGGTCTGGTTGAGCACGGTGACCCGCTCGCGCTCCAGCAGCCGCAGGAAGTCCTGCGGGGAGCGGGAGGTGGCGTGGTCCACGACGACCAGGCGGCCGCCGTGCAGCAGCGGGCCCCACAGCTCCCACACGGAGAAGTCGAACGCGTAGGAGTGGAAGAGGGTCCACACGTCCCCGGCGCCGAAGGCGAAGTCCCGTGCCGTCTGGGAGAAGAGCCGCACCACGTTCCGGTGCGGCACGACGACGCCCTTGGGCAGGCCGGTCGAGCCGGAGGTGTGGATGACGTAGGCGGGGTGGTCGGCGCTGAGCGGCGCGCGGCGCTCCGCGTCGGTCAGGGCGCCGGCCGGCAGCCGCCCGGCGGCCTCGACGGTGGCGGGCGCGTCCAGCTCCAGGACGGGCAGCTCGCCGGCGGGCAGGGTGGGAGCCACCTCGGCGCAGGTCAGCAGGGCGTCCGGGGCGGAGTCGGTGAGGATGTGGCGGAGCCGTTCGGCGGGGTACGCGGGGTCGAGCGGCACGTAGCAGCCGCCGGCCTTGACCACCGCGAGGAGCGCCGTCACCAGGGCGGCGCCACGCGGCAGGGCCACCGCGACGCGGGACTCGGGACCCACGCCGCGCTCCACCAGCAGCCGCGCCAGTTGGCTGGACCGCTCGTCCAGTTCGCGGTAGGTGGCGGTGGTGGAGCCGTCGGTGAGCGCGTCGGCGTCGGGGGTGCGGGCCGCCTGCCGGGCGAAGAGCGCCGGCAGGGTGTCGGCCGCCGACGGGGCCGGGGCGCGGTCGGCGGCGGGGGCCTCGCCGAGGGCCAGGACGTGCCGCTCGCCCTCGGCGTCCAGCAGCGGCAGGCGGGCCACCCGGGTGCCGGCGTCGGCGGCCACCGCGCCGAGGACCGACGCCAGGTGGGCGAGGGTCCGCCGGACGGTGGCCGGGTCGAACAGGTCGGTGGCGTACTCGAGGGTGCAGCGCAGCTCCGCCTCGCCGCGGTCCTCGAACTCCACGGTGAGGTCGAAGTTGGCCGCGCCGCGCGGCACGGTGTACTGCTCGGTCTCCAGGCCGGGCATGGCGGGCGCCGGGCCGGCGCCGCGCTGGAGCACCAGGAGGGTCTGCACCAGCGGTGTGCGGCCGAGGTCGCGCTCGGGCCGCAGCGCCGTGACGACCTCGTCGAAGGGCAGGTCCTGGTGGTCGAAGGCGTCCAGCACGGTGTCCTTGACCTCGTCCAGGAAACGGGCGAAGGGCGCCCGCTCGTCGACGGCGGTGCGCAGCACCACCGTGTTGACGAAGAACCCGGCCATCCGCTCCAGCTCGGGCTGGTCGCGCCCGGAGGTGACGGTCCCCACCGCGATGTCGGAGCTGCCCGTGTACCGGGCCAGCAGCACCTGGTACGCGGCGACCAGCACCGTGTAGAGGGTGCAGCCGTGTTCCCGGGCCAGCCTGCGCAGGCCCAGGGTCACCTCGCCGGGCAGGTCGAGGGAGCAGGTGGCGCCGGCTCCGGTGCGCAGCTGCGGGCGGGGCCGGTCGGTGGGCAGTTCCAGCGGCTCCAGACCGGCCAGCTTCCGCTCCCAGTAGGCCAGGTGCGCGGCCTGGGCGGGGCTGTCCCGGCGGTCCCGCTGCCAGGCGGCGACGTCGGCGTACTGGAGCCGCGGCTCGGGCAGGCCGCTGGGTTCGCCGGTCAGCCGGGACCGGTAGAGCGCCGCCAGGTCGTCGAGGAGCACGCCCATGGACCAGCCGTCGGTGATGATGTGGTGCGCGCAGACCACCAGGACGTGGACCTCGGCCGACTCGCGGACCAGGAACGGCCGGAACGGCGGGGCCTCGCGTAGGTCGAAGGGGACCTGGACCTCGGCGAGCAGCAGCGCGTCGAGGCGTTCGCGCACGGTGCCCTCGCCGTCCGGCAGGCCGATGACCCGCAGGGGGAGCGGGCCGGGCGCGGCTGCCCGTTGCACCGGCTCGGCGCCGTCGGCGGCGAAGGTGGTGCGCAGCACCTCGTGGCGTGCGGTCAGGTCGGTGAGGGCGGCGCCGAGGGCTCCGGTGTTCAGCGGGCCGGTCAGGCGCAGGGCGGCAGCGCTGTTGTACTCCGCGCCGCCCTGGCCGAGTTCGCCCAGCATCCACAGGCGGCGCTGGGCGGTGGAGACGGGCAGCGGTGAGCCGTCCCTGGGCAGGGCGGGGATGCGGTTCCCGGGCTGGGTGCCGCCGCCCGCGAGCCTGCGGCGCAGTTGTTCCTGGAGGTGCGCCGGCAAGGCGGCGACGCGGTCGTTCTGCTGGTCAGGGACGGTCACGTGGGCTCTCCGTGGGCTGTGGTGCGGGAAGTTTCCGGGTGCGGGGAAGGCGGCTCAGGCGGACGGCGGCCGGTCCTGGCCCGCCTCCTCGGCGGCGGCCCGCTCCAGTTCGGCGATGATGCGTTCCTCGATCAGCTGGGCGAGGGCGGCGACGGTCGGTCTGCTCAGGACGTCGCGCGGCGAGAGGTCCAGGCCGAAGGCGACCTTCATCCGCAGGACGGCCTGGAGACTCAGCAGGGAGTCGCCGCCCCGCTCGAAGAAGTCGTCGTGGGCGCCGACCCGTTCGACGCCGAGCAGCGCCGCCCAGAGGTCGGCGACGGCCTCCTCGGTGGGGGTCCGGGGCGCGGTGTACTCCTCGCCGCTCTCCTGCGCGGGCGGCTGCGGGAGGGCGGCGCGGTCCAGCTTCCCGTTGCCGGTCAGCGGCAGCGCGTCCACCACGACCACGGCCGAGGGCACCATGTACGCCGGGAGCTGGGCCCCGAGGGCCGCGCGTATCCCGGCGCCGTCCAGGCGGTGCCCGGCGGCGGGCACGGCGTAGCCGACCAGCCGCAGCCGGGGCTCGCCGTCCCCGGTGTCCGCCGGCCCCTGCCGCGCGGGCGGGGCGGGGAGCGCGAGCGCGGCGGCCTCCGCCACCGACGGGTGGGCGGCGAGCGCCGCCTCCACCTCGCCGAGCTCGATCCGGTGGCCGCGGATCTTCACCTGGTGGTCGGTGCGTCCCACGAACTCCAGGTCGCCGTCGGGCCGCAGCCGCACCAGGTCCCCGGTGCGGTACATGCGGGTGCCGGGCGGGCCGTACGGGTCGGCGGTGAACCGTTCGGCGGTCAGCGCCGGGCGCCGCACGTAGCCGCGGGCCAGGCCGGTGCCGGCCACGTACAGCTCACCGGCGACGCCCTCGGGCACCGGGCGCAGGGAGGTGTCGAGGACGCGCAGCCGGATGCCGGCCCGGGCGCGGCCGATCGGCACGGGACCGGCCGGGATCTCGGCGCCGGGCGGCAGCCGGTACTCCATGCAGCCCACCGTCGCCTCGGTGGGGCCGTACTCGTTGACCACGGTGGCGTCGGGGCGCTCCTGGCGCCAGCGGCGTACCGCCTCGCCGAGCAACTGCTCGCCGCCCAGTACCAGTTGACCGGCGCCCGGGAGCTGCCCGCCGAGCGCGGAGAGCAGCGGCAGGTGGGCGGGGGTGGCCTTGAGGACGAGGGTTTCCCGGCCGCCGCCGGTGACCTGTGCCGCGTCCTCCAGGTCGGCGACGCGCACCTGGCCGCCGCTGATCAACGGCGGGTAGAGCGAGGTCACCGTCAGGTCGAAGGTGAGCGGCGAGTGGAGCACCGAGCCCCCGGCCGCGCCCGGGTAGGCGCCGGCGGCCCAGCGCACGTAGTCGGCGAGCGACCGGTGCTCGACCACGACGCCCTTGGGCCGGCCGGTGGAGCCGGAGGTGTACAGGACGTAGGCGGGGTGGCGGTCCCCCGGCGGTGTGCCGGGCGTGGTCTCCGCCGGCTCCCCGGCCGTCCCCCCGCCCGCCCCGGCATCCTCGACGCGCAGCGTCCGGGTGCCCGCCGGCAGGGCGCCGAGCCCCGCCGCGTCGGCCAGGACCAGCTTCGGCGCGGCGTCCTCGAGGATGTACGCGGTCCGCTCGGCCGGGTGGTCGGGGGCGAGCGGCAGATAGGCGGCCCCCGTCTTGAGGACGCCGATCAGCGCGACGACCAGGTCGGTGGAGGGCCGGGCCGCGACGGCGACGAGCTCCTCGGGGCCCGCGCCGTGGCCGGCCAGCACCCGGGCCAGCCGGTCGGAACGCCTGGCCAGTTCGCGGTAGGTGAGCGTGGTCCCCTCCCCGCTCAGCGCGGGCGCGTCCGGGGTACGGGCGGTCTGCGCGGCGAGCAGGTCGAGGACGGTGGCGCCGGCGGCCGCGGGGACGGGGCCCTGGCCGGCCGCGAGCAGTTCCCGCTCCTCCTCGGCGGTGAGCCAGTCCAGTGCCCGCAGGGGGCTCAGCGGGCGGTGTGCCGCCGAGGTGAGCAGCTGCTCCAGCCGGGCGGCCATCCGCTCCACCGTGGCCTCGTCGAAGAGCTCCGGGTCGTAGGCGAAGCGGAAGGTCAGCCGCTCGTCCGGGTAGACGGTCACGGCCAGCGGGTAGTTGGTGGTCTCGACGTCGCCGTCGACCGTGTGCAGCCGCAGCCCGTCGGGCCGCGCCGCGGTGTCCACCGGGTAGTTCTCGAAGATCAGCACGCTGTCGAAGAGGGCGGTGCCCGAGGCGACGCCGCTGCCCGCCCGCACCTGGGTCAGGGGCAGGTGCTCGTGCTCGCCGGCGGCGGTCTGCCGCTCCTGGAGCCGGGTGAGCCAGGGCACCAGCCGCTCGCCGGGCTCGATCCGCGCCCGTACCGGCAGGGTGTTGATCAGCAGGCCGAGGACGGTCTCGGCGCCCGGCAGCTCCGGGGGGCGGATGGAGCGGGTGGAGCCGAAGCAGACGTCGTCCTGTGCGGCGTAGCGCGACAGCAGCAATGCCCAGGCGCCCTGGACCAGGGTGTTGAGGGTCAGCCGGTGCTCGCGGGCGGTGCGGGTCAGCAGCGCGGTGACCGGCGCGGGCAGGGCGCGGCCGAGCCGCCCGGTGGAGCTGCTCTGCCGGCGGTCCGACGGCTTGCGGTCCCAGGGGAGCGGAGTGGGCGCGGTGAACCCGTCGAGGGCCTGGCGCCAGTGGCGCACCGCCGCACCGGTGTCCTGCCGGGCGAGCCACGCCGCGTACTCCCGGAAGGGGCGGCGGCCGGCGTGGCGGGACCGGGGCTCGCCCGAGAGGACCGCGCCGCAGGTGTCCAGGACGTCGGTCAGCAGCTGGAAGACGCTCCAGCCGTCGAGGAGCAGGTGGTGGAAGGTCCACAGCACCCGCACGCCGCCCCCGGGCAGCCGGGCCAGGGTGATCCGGGTCAGCGGCGGCCGGTCCAGGTCCAGGCCGCGGGCGCGGTCGCGCTCCATCACCTCGGCCCAGTCGGCGGCGCGCCGGGCAGGGTCTGTCTGCTCCCGCCAGTCCAGGTGGGTGACGGGGAGCGAGGCGGTGCGGTGGACCGCCTGGAGCGGCTGGGAGAGGCCGTCGGTCAGCACGGCGGTGCGTAGCACCGGGGTGTCGGCGACCGCCCGGCGCCACGCCTCCTCCAGCGTGCCCGGGTCGTCGAGGCCGTCCACGGTGAAGGAGATCTGCTCCAGGTACAGGCCCTCCCGCGCGTCGGCCATGCTGTGGTAGAGCATGCCGCTCTGCATCGCGGTGAGCGGGTAGAGGTCCTCGACCTCGCGGCCTGCCAGCACCCGGTCCAGGGCGGCCTGGTCCAGCCCGGCCAGCGGGAAGTCGGACGGGGTGGCGCGGCCGGCCGACGGCTCGGCGCTGTGCCGGACGATCTCGCGCAGGGCGGCGGCGGTCTCCTCGGCAAGGCCCCGCACGGTGGCCTCGTCGTGCACGCCCGGGGAGTGCACCCACTCCACGGCGAGCCGCCCGTCCTCCACCCGGGCCACCACGTCGAGCAGGAACGGCCTGCGCCGCGTGGGGTCCTCGGTGAGCTGGACACCCGAACTCCCCCGGACCAGCGCCCCGTCGGCGCCCGCGCCCGAGCCGAACCGGCCGAGATAGTTGAAGCTCACCTCGGGCAGGCCCTCCGCCACCCGGTGGCCGGCGGGGCCGGCGGCGCCGCCGGACAGGTACCGCAGGGCGCCGAAGCCCACGCCGCGGCCGGGAACGGCACGCAGCTGCTCCTTGACGGAGGGGAGCGTGACGTCCCAGCCGTCCTCGGGGCCGACCGAGAGCGCCACCGGGTAGAGGGAGGTGAACCAGCCGACGGTGCGGGTGAGGTCGACGTCCTCGAACAGTTCCTCCCGGCCGTGGCCCTCCATCGCGACCAGGGTGCGCCGCTGCCCGGTCCAGCGGGCCAGCGCCCGGCCGCAGGCCGCGGCCAGCAAGGTCTCCACACCTGTGTGGTACGCGGCCGAGGCCCGCCGCAGCAGGGTGCCGGTCTCCTCGGTGGACAGCTCCACGGTGACGCTCCGGGCGGCGCCGGCCCCGCGGGGGCCCTCGCCGTCGCGGGGCAGCGCGGGGCCGGGCGCGGCGGCCTTCTCCCAGTAGCCGGCCTCGGCGTCGAAGCCGCCCTTGGCGGTGTGCTCCTCCAGCCTGAGCGCCCAGGCACGGAACGAGGTGGTGGGTGCCCCCAGATCGACGGCGCGGCCCGCGGCCGCCTGGTGGTAGGCGGTCTCCAGGTCCTCGGTGAGGACGCGCCAGGAGACCCCGTCGACGACCAGGTGATGGGCGGTCAGCAGCAGCGCGGGGCCCCGCTCCGGTCCCCGCTCGAAGAGGACCGAGGCGAACTTGGCCGGCTCGTCCAGGCGGAACCGGGCCTCCTCGCCGTGCGGCCACGCCTGGACGGCGGCGTCCTGCTCGGCGGGGGTCCGCCCGGAAAGGTCGACGGTGCGCGGTCCGGCCGGCGCCCCCTTGGCGAGGGGTTCGGTGTGCTGGACCCACCGTCCCCTCTCCAGGACGGCGCGGGTGCGCAGTGCGTCGTGCCGGGCGGGCAGCGCGGCGACGGCGGTGGCCAGCGCCGCCCGGTCGGTGCCGGGGGCGAGGTCGAGGACCACGTACTGGTCGAAGTGGCCGGGACGTTCCTGCGGGGTGGCGAAGAACCAGTGCTGCACCGGGGTGGTGGGCACCTCGCCGACGGCCGGGACCTTCTCCCCGGCCGGGCGTGGGGGCGCATCGCCCTCCACGGCGGCCAGCGCGGCCACCGTCTGCCGCTGGAAGACGTCCTTGGAGTGGAGCGGGATGCCGGCGGCCCGTGCCCGCGAGACCACCTGCATGCTGAGGATGGAGTCGCCGCCCAGGTCGAAGAAGTTGTCCTGCGCGCCGACCCGCTCCACGCCCAGCACCTCGGACCAGATGCGGGCCAGCGTCCGCTCGGCCCCCTCGCGCGGCGGGACGAATCCGCCGGTGGCGGCGGCCGCGAAGTCGGGGGCGGGCAGCGCGGCCCGGTCCAGCTTGCCCGCCGGGGTCAGCGGCAGCCGGTCCACCGCGGTGAAGGCCGACGGCACCATGTGCGAGGGGAGCGAGGCCGCGAGGAAGCCCCGCAGTTCGGCGGGGGCGGGCACGGTGGCGCCCGGCGCGGCGACGGCGTAGGCGGCGAGCCGCTTGGGGCCCTCGGCGGGGCGGACGGCGACGACGGCCGCGTCGAGCAGCGCCGGGTGGCGCAGCAGGGCGGCGCGGACCTCGCCCGGTTCCACGCGGAAGCCACGGATCTTGACCTGGTCGTCGGCGCGCCCGATGAACTCCAGGGCGCCGTCGCCGATGCGGCGGGCCAGGTCGCCGGTGCGGTAGAGCCGTTCGCCGGGGTGGAAGGGGGAGGCGACGAATCGTTCCGCCGTCAGGGCCGGCTGGCCGAGGTAGCCGAGGGCGAGCCCGTCGCCGCCGATCCACACCTCGCCCGGCAGGCCGGGCGGCACCGGCCGCAGGTGGTCGTCGAGCAGCAGCACCCGGGTACGGCCGAGCGGCGTGCCGATCGGCACCGAGGGCCGCCGGGTGTCGTCCGCCTCGATCCGGCGGGCGGTGGCGAAGACCATGCTCTCCACCGGCCCGTAGCCGTTGACGAGGGTCAGGTGGGGGAAGGCGGCCCGGACGCGCGCCACATGGGCGGGGGAAGCGGCCTCACCGCCGGTGATGACCTGCCGGACGGGGCCGAAGACGTCCGGCTCCTCGTCGACGAGGACGTTGAAGAGGCTGGCGGAGAGCCAGAGCGTGGTGACGCCGTGGGCCGGGACGAGGGCGGCGATCACCGCCGGGTCCGGGACCGAACCGGGGTGCAGGACGCAGGTGGCGCCGTGCAGCAGCGCGCCCCACAGCTCCAGGGAGAACGCGTCCCACGACATCGGCGCGGACTGGAGCCACACCTGCTCGGGCCCGAACGCCGCGAACTCCTGGCCCAGGACGACGCGTACCGCGGCCCGGTGCGGCGACAGCACGCCCTTGGGACGGCCGGTGGAGCCGGAGGTGAACATGACGCTGGCCGCGTCGAGCGGGGTGACGCCGGAGCGGGGGGCCAGCGGCGAACGGGCGGCGACGGCGCCGCGCTCGGCGTCCAGGTCCAGGACCCGCACCCCGGTGGCACCGGCGAACCGGCCGGCCGTGGCCGAGTCGGTGACCAGGAGCGGAGCGGCGGTCCGGCGCAGGGTCCCGGTGAGCCGCTCGTCGGGGAAGTCCGGGTCCAGCAGGGCGTAGGCGGCACCGGACTTGAGGACCGCCAGCAGGGCGGTGATCAGCTCGGGCCCGCGCTCCAGGCAGACCGCGACCACCTGGCCGCGGCCGGCGCCCTGGGCGACGAGGTGGTGGGCGAGCCGGTTGGCGGCCTCGTCCAGTTCCTGGTAGCCGGTCCGGCGGCCCTCGAAGACCAGCGCCACCGCGTCGGGGGTGCGGGCCGCCTGCCGCTCGAACGCCTCGTGCAGGCAGAGCCCGGCGTCGGTGCCGGCTTGTCCGGACTCGGTGCCGGGCGCGGGCAGCTCCCCGTCGGCGGTCAGCGGCAGCGCGGCCAGCGCCGTACCGGGCCGCTGGACGGCGCTGTGCAGCAGGGCGGTCAGCTGGGCCCCGAACCGTTCGACGGTCTCCGGTGCGAAGAGGGCGGTGCTGTACTCCAGGGCGCAGCCCAGCGCCGTGCCCCGGGGCGTGAACTCGACGAACAGGTCGAACCGCGAACGGCCGCGCGGCAGGTCGTACGGCTCGATCCGCAGGCCGGCCGCGTCGTCGACCGAGGGCAGTTCCTCCTGGAGCGCCACCACGGTCTGCACCAGCGGGTGCCGGCCGGGGTCGCGCTGCGGGGCGACGGCCTCGACCACGCGGTCGAACGGCACGTCCTCGTCGTCGAAGGCGTCCAGCACCGTGCCGCGCACCTCGCGCAGCAGGGCGGCGAAGCCGGCGTCGAGGCGGACGGTGCCGCGCAGCACCAGGGTGTTGACGAAGAAGCCCACCAGCCGCTCCAGTTCGGGGCGGGTGCGCCCGGAGGAGACGGTGCCGACGCTGATGTCCTCCTCGCCGGTGGCGCGGGCGAGGAGCGCCTGCACACCGGCGGTGAGGACCATGAAGAGGGTGGCGCCGTGCTCCCGGCCCAGCCGCCTGAGGTCGGTGGTGAGCTGCGGGGACAGCTCGAAGCGGTGGACGGCGCCCGCGGTGGAGCGGACCGGCGGCCGGACCCGGTCGGCGGGCAGCTCCACCAAGGGGGCGCCGGACAGGCGGGCGCGCCGGCGTTCCAGGGCCGCCTTCCGGGCCTCGCCCGCGGCCTCCTCCCGCTGCCGGAGCGCGAACTGCGCGTACCGGGTTTCCAGCGGGGCCAGGCCGCAGGCGGCGGCGGCCTCGGCGGGCGGCGTGCCGGGGGCCTCGCACAGGTGGGCGTAGAGGGCGGCCAGTTCCTCGATGAGCAGCCGGGTCGACCAGCCGTCCGTCACCAGGTGGTGGAGGTTGAGGACGAGCAGGTGCCGGCCGGGGGCGAGGGTCAGCAGCAGGGTGCGCACCGGCGGCCCGGTGCGCAGGTCGAAGGGGAGTCCCGCGTCCTGCCGGACGTGCCGTTCGACGGCCGCGTCCCGCTCGTGCGCCGGGAGTCCGCTCAGGTCGTACCGGGCGAGGCCGGGTGCCAGCACCTCGTGGACGGTCTGCGTGCCGACGCCGTCGGCCGAGTCGAAGGTGGTGCGCAGCGGCTCGTGGCGGGCGGAGAGCGCGTCCAGCGCCGCGCGCAGCGCCGTGGTCCGCACCGGTCCGGTCAGCCGGAGGCCGATGGGCGTGTTGTACTCCGCCGCGCCGGAGCCCGCTTCGTGGAGGAACCACAGCCGGCGCTGGGCGTCCGAGAGGGGCAGCGCGGTGTGGCCGGCCGCCTCCGGCGCCGGGCCCTCGGGGCGGTGGCCGTCCGGCTCGGGTGCCGTGGCCAGCAGTTCGGCGAGGGCGGCGACGGTGGGCGCCTGGAACAGGGCGCGGGGCGCGACCCGGGTCCGGAGCGCGGCGGCGGTCCGGGAGGCGACGCGCACGGCGGCGATGGAGTCGCCGCCCAGGTCGAAGAAGTCGTCGTGGGCGCCGACGCGCGGCACCCCGAGCACCTCGGCCCAGACGCGGGCCAGCGTCTCCTCCACGTGCCCGCGCGGCGGGACGTGATCCTCGGCGGCGGCGGTCCAGTCCGGCTCCGGCAGGGCGGCGCGGTCGACCTTCGCCGAGGCGTTGTGCGGCATCCGCTCCAGGGCGGTGAAGGCGCTGGGCACCATGTGGGCGGGGAGTTCGCGGGAGAGGAAGGCGCGCAGCTCGGCCCGGCCGGGGGCCTCGTCGCCGGGGGTCGGGACGACGTAGGCGGCGAGCCGGCGCGGGCCGTCGCCGTGCCGGACCGCGACGACGGCGGCCTCGGCGACGGCCGGGTGACCGAGCAGGGCGGCGCGCACCTCCTCGGGCTCGATGCGGAAGCCGCGGATCTTCACCTGGTGGTCGGTCCTGCCGACGAACTCCAGTTCGCCCGAAGGGAGCAGGCGCACCTGGTCGCCGCTGCGGTAGAGCCGTTCGCCGGGGGTGAAGGGGGAGGCGATGAACCGTTCGGCGGTGAGCGCGGGCCGCCCGAAGTAGCCGCGCGCCAGGCCGTCGCCGCCGATCCACAGCTCGCCGGTGCCGCCCTCGGCCACCGGCTGGAGCCGGTCGTCGAGCACGTGCGTCCGGGTGTGGGCGACGGCGCGGCCGATCGGCACGGTGGGGCCGTCCAGCTCGTCGGGGCGGACGCGGTGCCAGGTGGTGTACCCGCCGTTCTCCATCGGTCCGTAGACGTGGAGGAGGGCCAGCGCGGGGTGGGCGCGCAGGGCCTTGGCCAGGTGGCGCGGGCTGCACGCCTCGCCGCCCGTCATGACCTCGCGCAGCCTGCCGATCAGTTCGGGGTACTCGTCGGCGATCGCGTTGAAGAGGCTGGTGGGCAGGAAGGCCGTGGTGATGCCGTGCGCCCGCGCCAGTTCGGTGATGACCGCCGGGTTGGGGGTGGAGCCGGGGTGCAGGACCCCGGTGCCGCCGTGCAGCAGCGCCCCCCACAGTTCGATCGCGAAGCCGTCCCAGGAGACCGGTGCGGCCTGGAGCCAGGTGCGGTGCTCGCCGAAGACCAGGAACTCCTGGCCGAAGAGCAGGCGCACCAGGGAACGGTGCGGGGAGAGCACGCCCTTGGGGCGGCCGGTGGAGCCGGAGGTGAACATCACGTACGCGGCGTCGTCCGGCGTGGCCCGGTTCGGCAGGTCCTCCTCGCCGTACGCGGCGAGCGGTCCCTCGGCCTCGCCCGGGCCGGGCAGCACGACCACGGTGGGGGCCAGGGCGGCGGCCCGGCCGGCGCCCGCCGCGTCGGTGACGACGACGCCCGTGCCGGCCTGGCGGGCCATCTCCGCCAGCCGGGGGCCGGGGAAGGCGGGGTCCATCGGCGCGCAGCCGGCGCCGGTCTTGAGCACCGCCAGCAGGCCGGTGACCAGTTCCGGCCCGCGCTCCAGGCAGACGCCTACCAGGTCGCCCGGGCCCACGCCCTGCCCGGCCAGGTGGCGGGCGAGCCGGTTGGCCCGCGCGTTGAGTTCGCCGTAGGAGACCTGGCGGTCGCCGAGGACGAGGGCGGTCGCGTCCGGCCGGCGGGCCGCCTGCTCCTGGAACAGTTCGTGCAGGCAGGCGTCCGCGGGGTAGCCGGAGCTGGTCGACGGGTGCTTCGGTGGCCGGGGTGCCGTTCCGCGTTCCATGTCTTCCTGTCCTCTTCCGAGTGGGTTTCGGTGCTCCCCGCGCGGGGGAGAGGGCGGGCTCGCCTGGTGCCGTGGCCGCCCCCGGCCGGACGGCCGGAGAGTCGTCAGACGCGCTGCGCGCGCCGCCCGGTCACCTGGATCTGCTCCAGGCGCCCGGTCTCCGGAGCGCGCAGGAACCGCCCCAGGTAGGCCAGCCGGTTGGCGGCCAGTTCGCGCATGGTGAAGCTGAGGTCGTCATGGAAGGTGAGCCGGGCGAAGGGCTCGCCGCCGACCTTCAGACGTGCCTCGCCGTCGGCGGCGAGGTCGATCGTGTAGGTGGTGTCGCCGTTCTCGTAGGTGCCCTCGCACTCGGGCGGTGCGGGCACCTCGCCGCGCTCGCGGCCGGCGCCGGAGTACGAGTAGCCCGCCAGGTCGAGGCCGTCCGCGGCGAGTTCGGCGGTCAGCTCCTCCCACAGCGCCATGCCGGTGTTGGCATTGGTGGTGAGGGCCGCGGCGGTGCCGGTGGCCGGGTCGACGCGCAGGTGGCAGGAGGTGCCGTCGGAGGTGCCGTCGTGGCCGGCCCGCCAGCTTCCGTCCCCGGCGCGGTAGCGGGAGAGCCCCAGCCCCCACCCGTCGGCGAGGCCGAACGGGTCGGCCCCGGGCACCGGCCGGCGCATCGGCACCAGCGCCTCGGCGTCCAGCAGCCCCGGCACCCCCGGGGCGTCGTCGGTGTGGAGCAGGCCGTAGGCGAGCAGGTCGGCGGCGCTCAGTGCGAGCGCGCCCGCGGCCGCTTCGACCCGGGGGAGCGTCTGGCGTACGGGCAGGGCGGAGGCGCCGGCGGCCCGGGCGGCGTGGCCGGGGACGTGCGGGCGGCCGGCGGGAGGGGTGATGTAGGCCGGTTCGACGCCCAGTGGCGTCAGGAGGATCGTCTCCAGCGCCTCCCGCCAGTCCATCCGGGCGACGTGTTCGACCAGGAACCCGGTGACGACGTAGCCGATGTTGGAGTACGAGAACGACGAGCCGCACTCCGGGATGGGGCGCATCCGGGCGCAGTCGGCGAGGTAGCGGCGGCGGGTGGTCTCGGCCAGGTCGTCGCTGTCCCGGCCGGGCGGCAGGCCGCTGCTGTGCGACAGGAGCTGGCGCAGGGTCTGCTTCTCGCCGAACGAGGCGTCGGGCACCCGCAGGTCGGGCAGCTGGTCGGCGAGGGGCAGGTCCAGGTCGAGGTCGCCCTCGTCCACCAGGACCATGGCCAGCGCGGCGGTGAACGTCTTGGTGATCGACCCGGTGGGGAACTTGCTGTCCTCCCGCACGGGCCGGCCGGAGCCCGCCTCCTCCTCGCCGAAGAGCACGGTGTGCGTCGCACCGTCGTGCCGCAGGGCGAACTGGCCGCCCGGCACACCGTGTTCGCGGGCGAGGTCCAGAAGCCGTTCGGAGAGCGTGTCCACGTTCACGAAGTCCCCCTATGGCGCGGGCGGGAGACCTGGGCGGCAGTCGCCACCGGCGGGGCTCCCGGCAGGAATTGGGCGCGCCGCCCGGGGACACTCCGGGTGGGGAGGGGCGGGGCCCGGCGGGCCACGCGCCACCCACGGCGCGACGCGGACCCACCCTCGCCGAGGGCGGCAGCGGGTGCCACCTTCGGAAGCTCACGCCTAAAGGTCCTGTCCGGCGGATCTTCGTGGAACAGCCTGTGGCGTCCGGTGCCCGCGCCCGGATCTCCCTCGTACTGGACGTACCTGGGTGATCCGGGCGTACGGCGAGCGTGCGTACCAGGCGTCGCAGGCCCGCGAAGATCCGCCGGACAGGACCTGAAGTGCGGCCCCGCCCGGCCCGGACCACGAGGGTCCGGACCGGGCGGTGCGTGCCGCTCGGCCGACGCCGGCCGGGGGATGTACCGGCGGTCAGGAGCGGCTGTGCACCGGCGGCTCCACCTCCTGGGGAGCCGTCGGCAGCCCCGCGCCGGGAGGCGGTGTGACCGCCTTCGGCCGGGGAGTCCGGGTGGAACGGAGCTGGAGGACGGTCGGGATGAGGGAGGCGATCATGGCGATCAGCAGGCAGCCGCCGAGGACGCCGCCCATCTCGGCCCACGGGACGGGGAACGAGGCGCCCCCGGCGCCGTCCAGGGCGCGGCTCATGCCGAGCACGGTGACCCCGGCCGCGGCGATGCCCAGGATGCCGCCGACCACGACGACGGTCAGGGTCTCCCACAGGACGCTGCGCAGGACCTGGCCGCCGGTGGCCCCCAGCCGCCGCAGCAGCAGGACGCCGGAGGCGCGCTGCTCGGCGGCCATCACCAGGGTGTTGGCTATGGCGATGCCGGTGTAGAGCAGGGCCATGCCCAGCAGGACGAGGACCAGGATGCGGCCCTCCCGCTCGGAGTCGGCGGCGCTGCGCTCCAGCCAGCTCTCGCGGTCGAACGCCGCGGCGCCGTACTCGCGGGCCACCGCGTCGGCAGCGCCCGCGACCTGGGCGGCGTCCGCGCCCTCGTCCAGCGCCAGGTAGACGCGTCCGGCGGCGAGGCCGGGGTCGGCGTCCAGCAGGGTGTCGCGGGGGAGCAGGGCTCCCGGCAGCCCGGCGGAGGCGTCCAGGACGGCCACCACCTTGAGCTTCAGCGCGGTGGTGTCGGAGAGCCGCAGCGACACCTCGTCGCCGGTCTTCCAGCCGGCCTGGGCGGAGAGGGTGCGGCTGACCGCCACCGTGTCGCCGCGCAGGCCGGCGAGGTCACCGTCGGCCGCCTTCAGCTCGAAGCTGTCGGCCAGCCGGGCGGGGTCGACGGCGCCGACGTCGCTGGGGATGAGGGCGTTGAAGCCCACCAGGAAGCCGCTGGTGACCTCGACGGGGGAGGCGCTGCGCACGTCGGGCAGGCCGCCCAGTTCGCGTACTCCCTCCTCCGGTACGCCGATCCGCGTGCCGGACTCGACGACGGCTCCGGCGCGCAGGTGGGTCCGCTCGTCGTTGACGGCGCTGGCGGAGGTGGCGTCGCTCATGCTGACGAGGGACCCGGCCACGGCGACGGTCACCAGGATCGGCGCGGCGCACGAGGCGGTCCTGCGGACGGCGGCCCGCGCGCTGTCGGCGGCGAGAGTCCCGGTGAACCGGGTGAGCGCGGCCACCGGCCAGGCGGCGACCCGCACCAGCGGCGGGACCAGCAGCGGGGCGAAGGCCACCATGGCGATGACCAGGATCTCGGTCAGCAGCAGGGAGATGACCACGGCCCCGTCGTCGCCCGCGCGGGGCAGCTGGACCAGCAGCAGGACGGCGAGGGCCAGGAACAGGCCACCGGTGATCCACCGGCCCCGGGTCATGACCTTGGTGTCGGTGTCCGACTCCCGCAGGGTCTCCGCGGGACGGACCCGGGCCGCGCGCCGGGAGGCCGCGAGGACGCCCGCGAGGGCGACGGCGAGGCCGATCACGAAGCTGATGACCAGCACCGGGACGGAGACCGGCACCTCCATGTCGGCGGGGGCCATCCCGTAGTGCTGGAGCACCGCGGTGATGCCGTCGCTGCCCTGGACGCCGATGAGGCAGCCGACGGCGGAGGCGGCGGTGCCGAGGGCCGCGGCCTCGGCCGTCACCATGCGGGTCACCTGCGCGGGGGTGGCCCCCACGGTGCGCAGCAGCGCCAGTTCGCGGCGGCGCTGGGCGATGGAGAAGGCGAAGGTGCCGGAGACGACGAAGACCGAGACGAAGCAGCCGATCAGCGCCATGATCGCGAGCAGGGTGGCGACCTCGTCGAGGGCGGCGGCCCGGTTGGCCCCGGCGGTGCCGCTCTCCTTGCCCGGCCCGGTGTGCACCGCGAGCGGGGAGTCGGGCAGGGCGGCGCGGACCGCGTCGGCCACGGTGCCGGCGGCGGCGCCGGGCTCGGCGAAGACGGCGACGGCGTCGGCCTCGGCGGGCGCCGGGTTCAGCCCGGCGAGCGCGTCCTCGGTGAGGAAGGCGGTGGCGGCGCCCTCGGGCTCGGCGGGGCCGGGGCGGGTGGCGATGCCGACGACCCGCACCTCCTCGCGGCCCTGGGCGGTGAGCAGCGCCAGCCGGTCGCCCACCCGGGCCCCGGCCTCGGCGCCGGGCGCGGGGGCGAGGACGACCTCGCCGGCGGCGGCCGGCTCCCGGCCGTCGCTCAGCAGGTGGGGGGCCAGTGCCGCGGCGGTCCAGGCGCGGGCGGTGGTGACAGCGGTGGCGTCCGCTCCGTCGAGCAGCTGGGCCGGGACGGACCGGTCGACGACGACCCGGGCGACTCCGTCCACCGCGGCGACCTTCCCGGCGACCTCGCCGGCGTCGTCGAGGCGATGGGTACGGGTGCCGGTGCGGGTCTCCTCGTACGCGCCGTCGCCGCTGCCGAACGTCACGGAGTAGGACTGCGGGGCGCGGACGACGGCGTCGGCCGCGTCGTACCGTCCGGCGGCGGCCGGGCCGTCCTGCTTGCGGGTGGCGTCGAGCACCTGGCCGGTGCCGGCGATCAGCGCGACGCCCAGCGAGAGGGCGATGAACGTGCCGATGAACAGGGTGAATCTGGTGCGCAGGGTCTGGAGGGCGATCGTCAGCATCGGTCAGCCACCCAGCCGTGCCATCTGCTCGCTGACGGCCTCCACGGTGGGGGAGGCCAGCTCGCCGTAGATCGCGCCGTCGGTCAGGAAGATCACGCGGTCGGCCCAGGCGGCCGCCACCGGGTCGTGGGTGACCATGACGACGGTCTGGCCGGCGTTGTCGACCAGGGCGCGCAGCAGCTTGAGCACCTCGCGGCTGGTGTTGGTGTCCAGGGCGCCGGTGGGCTCGTCGGCGAAGAGGACGTCCGGCTGGCTGATCAGCGCGCGGGCGATGGCCACCCGCTGCTGCTGGCCGCCGGACATCTCGGCGGGCCGGTGCTTGCCGCGGTCGCCGAGGCCGACCTGCTGGAGCACCTCGTCCACCTGGCCGCGGCCGGGGCGCCGCCCGGCGAGCCGCATCGGCAGGGCCACGTTCTTCCGGGCGTTGAGCGAGGGCATCAGGTTGAACGACTGGAAGATGAAGCCGATCCGCTCGCGGCGCAGCTTGGTCAGCTCCGTCTCGTTGAGCGTGCTGATGTCCGTCTGCCCGATGAGTACCTGGCCGGTGCTGGGCCGGTCGAGCCCGGCGGCGCACTGGAGCAGGGTGCTCTTGCCGGAGCCGGAGGGCCCCATCACGGCGGTGCAGGTGCCGCGGGCGAAGGCGCAGTGGACGTCGTTCAGTGCGGTGACCTGGCCGTCGCCGCGGCCGTAGAGTCTGCCGACCCCGCGTAGCGTGACGGCCTGGTCGATGACGGCTTCCGACACGGATTCTCCCTTTCCGGGTGGTGGTGCTCCGGTGGCTGGGCCGGGGCGACTCGTCCCGGCGTGATGAAGTACAGCAAGGCGGCCGGTGTCCGGGCACTGACCCTGGCTGCCCTCTTGGAGGTGGAGAAAACTCCACCTCCCGGGCGGCCCGGGTCGAGCCAGCTCCCCACCTGCCGGATTGCCTTGAAGTGCCCGGTGGGCGGTGCTTATGGTCGCCCGGCAGCGGTCGGACCGCCGTCGCACGCACCGCGTGGAAAGGCACGCGGACGGTCGCCGCCGAACGGGAGGATGGAAATGCGGAAGAACGCGCGGACATGGGCCGGGGTGCTGGGCGTCACGTTGCTCTGCGTTTCCGTGGCCGCCTGCGAAGGGCCGGGAAAGGGAGAGGAGAAGACGGAGAGCAAGGCTTTCACCTTCTCCGGTGACAAGCTCACCGTCAGCGCCACCAATTCCGACGTGCGGCTGCGGACGGGCGGTACGGGCGGGGAGGTGCGGGTCCAGCGCACGGTGGAGGGCGACGCCGGCAAGGACGACAACTCCCAGTGGGAGCTGTCCGGCTCCACCCTGAACCTGCGGACCGAGTGCCACGGCATCTCGATCAGCTGCGCGGCCCGCTACACCGTGACCCTGCCCGAGAACCTGGCGGTGAGCCTGACCAGCAGCAACGGCTCGGTCGACTCGGTCGGCCTCACGCAGTCCCAGGAGATCGAGTCGTCCAACGCGGCCGTCAAGGTCGAGAAGGCGTCCGGAGACGTCAGTCTGAAGGTGCGCGACGGGAACACCGAGGCGATCGGGATCAGCGCCGGGCTGCTGACCGCCGAGACCCGCAACGGCCGGCTCAAGGTGGTCTTCACCGAGCCGCCGCGCAAGGTGACCGCCAGCACCGACAACGGCAATGTGAACGTCACCCTCCCCCCGGGTGAGGACCGTTACCAGATCCGGGTCGACGCCGAGAACGGCCGGTCGGACTCCTCGGTGAAGAACAGCCCGGGCGCCGAGCGGAGCATCGAAGTCCGCAGCACCAACGGGAGCGCCCGGATCGATCAGGCGGACTGAATCCTTCCGGTCAAGTGGAAGAGGAACTTCCGAAAGAGCTGAATCGGTCAGTTCCGATCAGTCTTCTCGTCAAGAACTGGAAAACATAGGCGCGTTCGCGCGTTTTAGTTCAGATCGAAACTCCATTTCGTGCGTTTCCGGCTGACATACGTTCGCCGGCGTGACGGAGGCGACCGACGGACCACTCAGCAGAGCACTCCTGCGCCTGATGCCCAACCTGAACGAGCGTCAGCGGCGCCTCGCCCTGGGAGCCGTCGCCGAGGGTCTGGGCCGCGGCGGCGTCCGCACCGTCGCCAGGGCGGCCAGGGTCGCGGAGTCCACGGTCTCCCGGGGGGTCCGCGAACTCGACGGTCCCGACCTGCCGATCGGACGGGTACGCCGCGCCGGCGCCGGCCGCAGACCGCTCACCGAGCGGGACCCGGGGCTGCTGCCCGCCCTGCTCAGCCTGGCCCGCTCCACCGGACCGGACGGCACCGTCCGTTCCCCGCTGGAGTGGACCACCCTCTCCGTCCGCGAACTCGCCCAGGCGCTCACCCTGCTCGGCCACCCGGTCGGCCCGGACACGGTCTCGTCCTTACTCAAGGCCGAGGGCTTCACGCTCCAGCCGTCGGCCTACACCTCCGTCCGCGGCACCAGGGAGCACCGGATCGCCCGGCTGCGCCACGGCGCCGCGCTGCTGCGCGGCTTCACCGACGCGGGCCACCCGGTACTCCGGGTCCGCACCGAACCCGTCCCCGAGCCCGGCCCGCGCCCCGGCGCCGGCCGGCCGGCGCTCCCCTTCGACGACGCCGGGACCGCCGTACTCATCGCCAACGCCGTCCGCCACTGGTGGGCGCAGGAGGGCGGGACGCCGCACCCGCGCACCGAGCGGCTGCTGGTGGCCGTCGAGGCGGGCTCGCGGGCCACCAGCCCCGACACCCTGCGCCGGGCCCTGGCGGAGTTCGCGGCCGCCTCCGGTACCGAGGTCACCGCCTGCCATCTGCCGCCGGCCACCTTGCGCTGGCGGACGGCCCAGCACCGCCTCTCCTGCCAGGTCACCGCCTGCTGGGACGGTCTGCCGGCCGCCGGTGAGCACGTCCTGATCGGCACCGTCGGCCCGCTCCAGGGCCAGGTCCCTCGCCCCCTCGCCGACCTCCCGGTCCCCCCTGGCGCCCAGGAGTGGAACTACAGCCTGCGCCCCGGATCGGCCGCCCGCTGAGCGGCCCCGCGGCACCCGATCGCAGGGACCGGGGAGTGTTCGCGTGAGCTTACGAAGGTGGAAACCGCCCGGAGCCCGGGCAACAGTGGGCCCCTGCTGAGGCCGTGCGGTGAAAATCCCCGCGCGAACCCGGCGAAAAGCGAGCCGTCCACCGGGAGCGGCTCATCTCTACACGGGAACGGAGTCGCACTCCATGAGCGGCGGAGCCACTGAATTCGCGAAATCGGCACAGCTCTTCAATTCATCGATCGCCACCTGGGCGGTCAGCGCGGCCTGGGACATCGACCTCTTCCAGGCGCTCACCGAAGCGGACGAGATTGACATACCGTGGTACGCCAAGAAGGAGGAGATGGACGAGCCTTCGCTGCGCTATCTGCTCCGGGCGCTCTCCTACGCCGACGTCGTGAAGGTCGACGTCGACCGGGTGACCAGAGGGGACACGTTCGAGGAATTCGCCCAGTCGAAGGGGCTTTTCCAGTGGCTCACCAAGGGCTACGGATCGCTTTTCCAGCGCATGGGCGAGGTCGTCTACGACAAGCACCGCACCGGCGACTACATCCGGCGTGACAGCACCGCCGTGAGCATCGCCTGCCGGGACGCCAACGACGTCTTCATGGACGCCGCCTTCACCGAGGTGCTGAACGGCCTCGACTTCTCCGTCGCCGCGGACCTCGGCTGCGGCAGCGGGGAGCGCCTGATCCAGCTGGCCAAGCGCGACCCCTCGGTGACGTGCGTCGGCCTCGACATCGCGGCCGGCGCCATCGAGGTCGGCACCGCCGCGGTGGCCGCGGGCGGCCTCCAGGACCGGGTGACCCTGATCCGCGGGGACGCCCGCAAGCTCGGCGAGTACGAGGCGTTCAAGGACGTCGAACTCATGACCTCCTTCCTCATGGGTCACGATTTCTGGCCGCGCGAGCAGTGCGTCGAACTCTTCCGGGGAATCCGTACGCAACTCCCGAACCTGAAGCACTTCGTGCTCTGCGACACCCACCGCAACGCGGACGACGAAACGCCGGATCTCCCGCTGTTCACCATGGGGTTCGAGACGGCGCACGCGCTGATGGGCCAGTACATTCCCACCCGAGAGGAATGGTATTCGGTCTTCGAGGAGTCCGGCTGGAAGTGCGTGAAGCAGCACGTGTACAGCACTCCGGCGAACACCGTGATCTTCCAGCTGGAGCGGGTCGACAGTGAGTGAGCGCGTATTCACGGGTCCGCACGGAACAGAGGGAGCGTCGTGACCGCCGTCGACGAGAAACCGCTCACTCTCCATTCCCTGGCCCTCAACGAAACGCCGTACCCGCCGCTGGAGTCGGTGCGGAAGGCCATTGCCGACGGCATTCCCGATCTGCATCGCTACCCGCAGTTCTACGCGGACGGCCTGATGGAGTTCATCGCGCGGTGGCGCGGGGTGACGGCGGAATCCGTGGTCGTCGGCAGCGGCTCGGTGGGCGTCGCGCTCCAGGCCCTCCAGGCGTTCACCGACGGCCCGCGGGACGAGGTCGTCTACGGCTGGCGGGCCTTCGACGCCTACCCGATCATCACCGAAATGGCGGGCGCCGGCCGGGTCGAGGTACCGCTCACCCCCGACGGGGAGCAGGACCTGGCCCGCATCCTGGACGCCGTCACCGACCGGACCCGCGTGGTGATCCTGTGCAACCCGCACAACCCGACGGGCACCCCGGTCGAGGCGGGGGCGCTGGAGCGGTTCCTCGACGCCCTGCCCCCGCACGTACTCGTCCTGCTGGACGAGGCGTACATGGAGTTCGCCGGTGACGCCGTGCTGCCGCAGGGCACCGACCTCCTCAAGGCCGGGCGAAGCCGCCTGGTGGTCCTGCGCACGTTCTCCAAGGCGTACGGGCTGGCCGGCCTGCGTATCGGGTACGGCCTGACAACGCCCGAGACCGCCCGCCGCATCCGGACCATGTCGGTGCCGTACTCCATCACCGAGACGGCGCGCACCGCCGTCGTCGCCTCGGTGGGCGCCGAGGCCGAGCTGAACGAGCGCATCGCCGCCCTCACCGCCGAGCGGGCCCGTATGCAGGCCGCGCTCCGCGGGCTGGGCTGGCGGGTGCTGGAGAGCCGCGCCAACTTCCTCTGGCTGGACGAGCCGGAGCGGTGCGCCGCCTTCCACCGGGCGTGTGCCGGTGCGGGGGTCCAGGTGCGGCTCTACCCCGGCGAAGGCATCCGCCTCACCATCGGCACCTCCGACGCCAACGACCTGGTGCTGCGGGCCGCGCGCGGGCTCTGAGCGGACCGGGGAGGCCGGGGCGCCGCACCGGCAGCCCCGCCCTCCCGCTCCTCGAACCCCAAGCTTCCCCGGAAGGGGAGCGAGACCGCCCTCCGACCGAGGGCGCCGAAAGGAACGACCATGGCCAACCCCTTCGACGACCCGGACGGAACCTTCAGGGTCCTGGTCAATGACGAGGGCCAGCACTCGCTCTGGCCGGACTTCATCGACATCCCGGACGGCTGGTCCACCGTCCACGGACCGGCCGGGCGGGAGGCCTGCGCCGAGTACGTCGACACCCACTGGACCGACATGCGGCCGGCCTCGCTGAGCGCCGGCAGTGGCTCCTAGCCCGCAGGGGGAGAAGAATGCGCAGGCTGCGACTGACCGAGGCCGAACAGGGCGAGCTGAACACCCTGGTCGGCCGGTTCCTCGACGCGGGACACGACTGGGACCCGCTGGGCGCCGCCGAGGCCGCCACCGCGGCGGCCCCCGGACTGCCGCTGCGGCTGAGGGAGTTCCTGGCCGAGGCCCGGACCGCGGAGTCCGACATCACGGTGGTCTCCGGCATCCCTCTCGACCCCGCGCTGGTCGCCACCCCCACCGGCTGGGAGGCCGCGGCCAAGTCGGCCGCGGGGCGCCGGGAGGAGGCCGCGCTGCTGTTGTGCGGCTCGGCCATGGGCGACGCCTTCGGCTGGGAGAGCCAGCAGGAGGGGCGCATCATCCACGACATCTGCCCGGCCCCGGGCATGGAGTCCTCACTGACCAGCGCCAGCAGTGAGAAGACGCTCTCCCTGCACACGGAGGACGTCTTCCACCCCTGCCGGGCCGACTACGTGGCACTGCTGTGCCTGCGCAACCCGGACGGCGTGGGGACCACGGTCGCCAGCGTCGAGGACGTCGGCCTTCCGGCCGAGGTCCGCGGGACACTCGCGGAGCCCAGGTTCCGGTTCTTCCCGGACGACTCGCACAGCGGCCCGGTGCCTGGCCGCGAGGGCGGCCCCGCGGCCTACCCCGAGGAGCGGGTGCTGTTCGGCCCGGCCCACGCCCCGTACCTCCGCTTCGACGTGGACTTCATGGCGGGTGCCGACCCGGCGGCGGCCGAGGCGGTACGCGCCACCGACGCGCTGCTGCGCTCCTCGGCGGGACGGGTCGTCCTCCACCCGGGCGACCTGGTCTTCATCGACAACTACAAGGTGGTGCACGGCCGGGACCCGTTCACCCCCCGGTACGACGGCGAGGACCGCTGGCTCAAGCGGGTCAACCTGCTCCGCGACGTCCGCCGCCTCTACGCCCAGGGCCGCGTCCGCTCCCGGCTCGTCCCCGCCTGATCCGCCCTGCCGCGAGGTGCCCGGGGGCCGCCACGTCCCCCGGGCACCACGGCGTGCGCTGCCGCCGGGACTCAGCAGGCGGGCACGGGGAGCAGTGACACCGTCGCCGGCCGGCGGTCCGCCGCGCCGCCCTCCAGGTTGGTCAGCATGGCCCGCCCCAGCGGGGTCAGTTCGTGCCAGGCCATGTTCCGCTCGCGGCGCGTGGTGATCAGCCCCGCCTTCCGCAGTACCGCCGTGTGCTGGCTGGCCCCCGGCCCGGAGATCCCGGCCAGCTGGGCCAGCTCCCCCGTCGTCCGGGGCTCCGTGAGGGCCTGGAGCACCCGCGCCCGGCCCGCGCCGATGAGGGCGGCGAGGGAGCGCTCCCCGCCCGCCGCGGCACCCCACAGGGTCGGGGCGTCCTCCTCCGAGAGCGGGGCCGGCAGGTAGAGCGTCGCCTGCCCCCTGCCGTGGCCCAGCTCCAGGACCCGGCGTCCCCGCTGCTGGTGGAAGAGCGAGGAGGCCAGGCGCAGGCCGTGGCCGGAGAGACGCACCTCTCCGCCCCGCTCGTCGGGCAGCCTCAGCACCGGCTGCTGCCAGCTGCTCCCGCCCGGCAGGTGGGAGAGCAGGTCCTCGACCCCGCCGTGGGCCAGCCTTTCGCGTAACTCCTGCTGGCACCGCCGGACATGGGCCGTGATCTGCCGCCAGTACGGCTCCAGGCCGACCTGCCAGAAGACGTTCAGGGCCTCGCGCAGCTGCTCGCCCGGGGCGCCGGTCCGCAGCTGGGCGGCCCGGGTCTCGTGGGCGCCGCCGAGCGTGAGGCCCATCAGGGCGGACGGTGACGGGAGCCACTGCCCCAGCTGTTTCAGCAGCCCGAGCAGAGGGCCGAGGCCGGGTCGGACCAGGGCCCGCCAGTCGGACAGCGCGGCGTTCGGCGGGGCGGAGAGGGAACGCAGCGCGAAGTACGTCTCGACGTGCGGGAGGACCTCGTCGCCGATGCGCACCTTGAGGAGGTCGTCGAAGGTGAAGTGGAGGTGCTGGGAAGTGGCGCGGCGTCCGGTTTCGGGCATGACCATGTCTGAATCCTTTTCCGGCTGGAACGGAGCGGCGGCAGCCTCGGTCCACGGCATGGCGAGCCGTGACGGGGCCACCGGGGCACCGGATTCCGGGCCGTGCCGGCAGCGGAATCCGTGAAGTCGGCACGCCGGAGGGCGGCCGTGAGGGCGGGGAGGAGGCGCGCGGGGCCGGCTCAGTGCTGCCGGCGTGGGCCCACGGGGCCGGCGCACCGGCCGGCTCGGCCGCGCGCCCGGGCGGGGCGTGTGGAGGCGACGCGTGCGGGCACTCTGATCCTGCTGGCCATGTCTCTGATCCCCCTTGCCGTGAAAGCGACCCGGCCCCGCGGAATGGTCGTCGCACCGGCGAACGCGGGTATGGCCGCCACAGACCTACACTGCCTGCTCGCCGGGCGTCGGAGGGGGTGCCGAAGAATAAGTCAGCGACCGATCTACCCGCGTCGTCAAGGCACCGCCAGCGGGATCTCGCACCACACCGTCTTGCCGTTGCCGCGCGGCTCCACGCCCCAGTCGCTGGTCAGTTCCTCGACCAGGAGCATGCCCCGCCCCGAGGTCGCCTGGTCCGTGGCGGCCCGGCGGCGCGGGGAGGCGGGAGAGGTGTCGGTGACGGAGAGCCGCAGGGCCCGGCCGCCGCCCTCGCGCCGTACCGGGCGGGCGGTCAGAAGGGTCTCGCCGCCGGAGTGCAGCAGGGCGTTGGTGACGAGTTCGCAGGTGAGCAGCACGGCGGTGTCGGCGAGGGAGTCCAGCTGCCAGCCCTCCAGCGCGACCCGCAGATCCTGCCGGGCCGCCCGCAGCGCCTCCGGGTCGCCCGGTGCGATCACCGCCTCCATCAGCTGCGCCGGGGTCGAAGGCCCCGCCAGACGCCGCAGCACCAGCAGTGCCACGTCGTCCTCCTCGCCCGTGTACGGCGCCATCGTGCCCAGCAGGTGGTCCGCCAGCCGCTTCGGCTCCCCGGGCCCCTCCTCCAGCGCCTCCAGGAGCCGGGCGCGCCCCGTGTCGATGTCCTGGGTGCGCGACTCGAAGAGCCCGTCGGTGCAGAGCAGCAGGCTCGAGCCGGGTTCGAGGACGGTCTCGTACGCCGGGTAGACGGGCTGGGCCTCCGGTGAGGTCAGGCCGAGGGGGAGGCCGCCGGGGGTGTCGAGGGAGGCGGTGGTGCCGTCGGCGAGCCGCAGCACGGGGTCCGGGTGGCCGGCCCGCACGATCGTGGTCAGGCCGGTGCGCGGGTCGAGGACGGCGAGCAGGCAGGTGGCGAAGCGCCCGGTGTCGAGTTCGGTGAGGAAGACCGAGCCGCGCGCCATCACGGTCGTCGGCGGGTGCCCCTCGGCCGCGTACGCCCGCAGGGCGATGCGGAGCTGGCCCATGATGGCGGCGGCCGTCACGTCGTGGCCCTGCACGTCGCCGATGACCGCTCCCACCCGCCCGTCGGAGAGGAGCAGCGCGTCGTACCAGTCGCCGCCGATGCCGCCCCGCGCCCGGGTCGGCCGGTAGCGGGCGGCCAGTTCCACGCCGGGCGCGTCCGGGAGGTGGCCGGGGAGCATGGCCGTCTGGAGGCCGGCGGCGAGTTCGTGCTCCTGGTCGTAGAGGAGGGCGCGTTGCAGGGCCTGGGCGATGACCTTGCCGAGGGCGCGCAGCACGGTCTGTTCGTCCTGCGGGAAGTGGGCGCGCCCCTCGTAGGTGAGGCCGACGGCGCCGATGGCGTCGCCCTGCGCGATCAGCGGGAGGTAGACGGCCGCGGCGGCCTGCGGCAGCTCCCGTACGTACGGTTCGAGCGACGGGTACCGCTCGATGAAGTCCTGGCGGCCCAGGAGGAAGACGGCCTCGCGGGTGCGGGCCGCCTCGGTGAGCGGCAGCGGCTGTTCCAGGCGGGAGAGGTGGAAGTCGCGCAGCAGGGTGGCGGAGATGCCGTTGGCGCCGATCAGCCGGATGTGCCCGGCGTCGACCATGCCGAGGATGATGCTGGAGGCGCCGATCTGCTCCAGCAGCTGGTCGGAGGTGAGCGCCTCGGCGAGGTCGTCCAGGGTGAGGGTGGGCACCAGGGTGTCGCTGACGTACCCGACGATGTCGGCCTGGCGCCGCCGCTCGCTGCGGGCGCGCCGCAGTTCCTCGGTCTGGTCGACGGCGCGCAGCTCCTGGCTGGCGTCCCGGATGATCCCGATGACCCGCACCGGATTGCCCCGCCGGTCGGTGATCACGTTGCCCTGGGTGTGGGTCCAGCGCAGTGCCCCGTTCGGGTGCCGCACCCGGAAGTACAGGCTGAAGCTGGACCGCTCCCGCAGCGCCCGTTCCACCTGCTCCTGGACGGCCGGCAGCTCCACCGGCAGCATCCGCTCGCCGAGCATCTCCAGCCGCCCGTCGAACTCCCCGGGCCGGAACCCCATGACCGCCTCGCCGCCCCGGTCGTACCGGAGCTTGCCGTCGGCCAGGCTCCAGGTGAAGCTGCCCATGTTGTTGACGGCCAGCGCCACCCGGGCGGTGGACAAGGGGTCGGACGGCGCCTCGGTCTGCGGATCAGGTTCGCCGGATGCGGCGGCGCTGCGCTGCATGAGCCTCCTCCTGCCCCGGCCCCGGACTGGCCGCGACGGCACTCGGTACGCGGCCGAGGGCCCCCGGCCTCGCCGCACACACGACCCGCCAGGGTGGCCGACCCTCCCATTCTGCGCGGAAACGGGCGGGTGTGCCTGTCCTGGCCGCCCGCCCGGAGACGGTGCGGGCACGGCAGGGCGGAACCGCCCTGACCCCGGGCGGCGGCAGCCCGGAACCCGCCCCTCACCCCGACCGGGGCACCCGATCCGGCCCCCGGTCCCGGGCCTGGTCCCACCGCCGTATCTCCCCGGCCAGCAGCACCGCCACCCCCGCCACGACGAAGAGCGTCGCTCCCATCCCCAGCGCCATGCGCAGCTCCGCCCCCACGACGGCGAGGTAGACCTCGCGGGAGACCCCCACCGTCTCGCGCACCGCTCCGTCCCAGGCGAGATACCGCCCCGCACCGCGTTCCTCGGGCGCATGGAAGTGCGCGTACGGTCCGGCGAAAGTCGAGGCGAGCGTGGCGACCGCCGCCACCAGCCCCCCGCCGAGCCCCAGCTGCGCCCTTCCGGGCAGACACCGGAAGGCGTCCCACAGCGTGGCCTTGCTGACCCGGGCCAGCAGGAGCCGGGCCATCGCCGTCACGAAGACGGGCAGCGCCAGCAGGAGGGCGGCCAGTGGAATCCCGGGGTTCCACTGCGGCGGCACGACACCGGGTATCCAGGTCAGCGCGGCGAGCAGGATCAGCGCACCCCCCGGCACCAGGCCGAACCCCGCGTGTATCAGGAAGCTCCGTCTCATGCGCGTCAGCATCGCACCAGGCCGGAGCGGCAATGCGGCTGCGTCGCGCCCACCCCGCGTGAAAGCATCCCCGCGCACCGCGCGCACGTCGCGCGCCCGCCGACCGGAAGGCCCCCATGTTCACGCTCCCCCTCGGCCCCGAAGGCGCCGAACTCCGCCCGCTGGAGACCTGGCAGGCCGACGCGTTCCTGGCCCACATGGACCGCGCGCGGGAGACCGTGGGCGAGCAGAACGGCCTGCCGGACGTCGTCCGGGACCTCACCGAAAGCCGCGCCTTCCTCCGGACGTACGCGGAGAGGCAGGCGGCCGACAGCGGCAGGCTGTACGGGATCTGGCTGGACGGGACGCTGGTCGGCGGCGTCCTCTTCCGCACCTTCGACCCCGTGCAGGGCGTCGCCGAGGCGGGCTGCTGGCTGGAACCGGCGGCGGTCGGGCGGGGCCTCGTGACGCGGGCCTGCCGGACGGTCATCGACTGGGCGTTCACGGTGCGCGGGATGCGCCGCGTCGAATGGCACGTGGCCACGGACAACGAGCCGAGCATCGCCGTCGCCCGCCGCCTCGGCATGACCCGCGAGGGCGTCCAGCGCTCGGCCTACGTCCACCGGGGCCGACGCCTCGACATGGAGCTGTGGGCGGTCCTGTCGGAGGAGTGGCACAAGCCCGCGTCCTCCTGACCCACCTCACCCGGAGTCCGGCGCCAACTCCCGCACTCTCCCCGCCAGACACGCGGCACAGTCCGCCACCCGCCCGGGCCCGACCCGGCCCCAGTTCTCCTCCGCCTCCCCGAGGTACACCTCCCGCGCGTGCGCCAGCGCGGGCCGGTGCTCCTCGGGCAGGCGGTCGAGCGCCCACCGGGCCGCCGCGTCCTTCGACACGACCTCCCCGGTGGCGAGCGTGACCCAGCCCCGGGCGAGCGTGAGCAACACGTTCCGGGTGTCCTCGGCCAGCTCCCCGAGCAGCCCGGGCACCCCGGCGGCCACCGCCCGCGCCACATCCTCGGCGGGCACCCCGGGCAACACCTCACCCGCCGGCGCCCCCACCAACACCCGCCCGTCCGCCACCACCATCCGCAACAACACCGCGAGATCCGGCTCGACCCGCGCCCCCGGAACCTCCCCGCGCTCGTACGCCTCCCGCAGCCACTCCCCGTACTGGTACTCCTGCCGGGCCGGATACCGCCACGGCACCACGTCCCCGAGCACCACCACGGTCAGCTCCACGGGCCGCCCCGGCGCCCCGGAGATCCCGAGCAGCCGAGCGGTCAGCCCCCGCCGCTCCTCGTCCCAGAGCCCGCGCCGCAGGACCACGAACACGTCGAGATCGCTGTACGGCCGCAGCCCGGTGGTCGTGGCCGAGCCGTACAGGTAGACGGCGACGAGGTCGGGCGCGGGCACCAACTCGCGTACCAGAGCGCCGACTTCCTCAAGCTGATCCGTCATGCAGAGGCGAGGAAAGCGGCCCACGCGGTGCTGCTGAGGGCGAGGGCGGGTCCGGTGGGGTTCTTGGAGTCACGAATGTGGACGGTGGTGGGGGTGGGGCAGGTGCAGGGGGAGACCTCTACGCAGGCTCCGCCGCCGCCGTCGCTGTAGGTGGACTTGTGCCAGGTGAAGGCCGCTTCGACGCAATTGCCCCCGCCCCCGTCGCTGTAGCTCGACTTGAACCAGTTGAGGGTCTTGCTCATTCCGTCTCTCCTGCCAACCGCTTGATGAAGGCCACGGAGTCGTCAGGACTCAGTGCCTGTGCCCGGATCTTCGCATAGCGATGGGTGAGTTGAGACACCTCCGCAGGCTGGCTGATCAGCAGTCCTTGGTCCTCAATTTCCATGTACACGACATGCTCATGCTCCTTGGTCTCTACGAGCTTCATCGAGCCTCGGTCACCAGCGTGACGGCCGTTCAACCCTCGTTCTATAGGCAGGACTTGGACGCTCACGTTCGGACGCTCGGCGTCCTCTACCAGGGCAAGCAGTTGCCCCCGCAGGATCTCGTAGGAGCCGAAGGGCCTGCGCAGCACGGACTCCTCCAAGACGAGCTCAAGGTAGGGCGGGTCCTCTCGGTCGAAGATCGCGCGGCGGCTTCTGCGAGCTTCGACCAATTCTTCACGCTTTGACTCAGCGGCCGGCGGATAGCTTCCCCCGATCAGTGCACGTGCGTACTCCTCTGTCTGAAACAGGCCGTCGACCACGAAGTTCTCGTACGTCGAGATGCTGAGCGCCTCCGCTTCCAGTATCGAGAAGTCCCGGAACCGCTTCGGGAACCGCTCCCTGAGGATGTACGGGCGTGCGACCGTGAACACCCCCAGGCCCTCGCCGATGGCGGGTTCCAGTGCCACCAGCATTTCGCCGCTGACCGGTTGGGCCCGGGTCTCGACGGCGCTGATCGCGGACCCGGTCCAGCCGATCAGATCGCCCAGTTGGTCCTGCGTGTAGCCCTTTCTCTTCCGCAGGATGCGAACGATCTCGGCCACGAGGCCGCTCGCGGGACGGTCGTCCTTCTTCGTGCTCTCTTCGCGCCCCAATTCGGTCACCCCTGACCCCAAACGAACTCAAATGGTCTCGTCGCGTACCCGCCGACTTCCCACTGTTGGCAATCATCGACAGAGAGTCATGGAAACGGTACTGCCGGGGTACTTCACTGGTCCTATGAATACGGAAAGTCACGCGACGGAACTGGACTGGGTGCCCTCCTGCGGGGTCCAACTGCGCAAGGCGGGCGTGCGGTTCGACGCTGTGCGGGTGGACGGGTGTGCCGGGCGGCTGATCGCTGAGGCGATGGCGCAGATGACCTTGGGCGAGCCGGGGCCCGTGGTGGAGGAGGTCAGGCGCAGGCGGGCGGTGTACTTCCTGGTGCCGGTCGGGTCGACGGGGCACCGGAGTTGGCCGGACGGGGTGACGCGGCTGACGGGGGAGGCGGGGCGGATCGCGTTCATCCCCGTACCGGCGCTGAGCGGGTGGACGTGGCCGCTGCGGTGGCGGCACCAGCCGGGGGCGACGGGGCAGTTGGTGCATCCGCTGCTGCTGCGGAGCACCCTGCTGGCGTGGGCGGCCGGCGACTTGGGGGTGCTCGGGGAACTGGAGGAGAACCCTCCGGCGCCCCCTATTCACTCGGGAGAGTGAATATCACTCTGTGCGGGCCCAAAATGCCTGTTCGGGCTTGCCTTCGCCCTTTTGGCCGCACATAGAGTCGCCGCTGAACGGCGCATATGCCCGCTCATAGGAAAAGCCCCCGGTGCTGAGCACACGGGGGCAGACGTACACGGGAGTTGCCGCTCCCTGCCGTCGCGACACCAGGAAGCAAAGACCTTCCCGAATGCGCATTTACCGTAGCGCGCCCAAGCGCTCTTTCACCAGTCTCCCCAACGCCACGACGCGCGACAAGCACCTTTCGTGGGCGGCGATGGGCATCCTCTCGTACCTCCTCGGGCTCCCTGACGGCAGCAGGACCTCGGTACGCCAGCTCGCCGGACTCAGGGCCGAAGGGCGCGACCGTGTGGCCGCCGCCCTGCGGCAGCTGGAGGAGTTCCGGTACCTCCGCCGGGTCAGGCGTCAAGGCCCCACGGGCCGCTTCACCACCGACTACGAGGTCTTCGACGTCCCGTACGTCGACGAGCCCGACGCGTCCGCCGAGCCGGGTGTGGCGAGCCTGGGCGAGGTCTGCGTCGCGGTGTCCGGAAACCCGGCCTCCGGTGGACCGGCCGTCGGCGCCCCCGGCCCTACCCTTACGGGCAAGACGGGGAGTACAAGACCCCCCACCCTGGGAGTCCCCTCCCCCGGAGCGGACGGCCCTCAGGCGCCGGACGCGGGCTGCGGCGAACGCCGCCCGAAGCGCCGCCGGGCGAGGCGCGAGGCGGCGGAGGAGCTGGTTCCCGCAGGACGACTGGCGGCCGCGCGGGCCGAGTCGGCGGTCACCCTCCCCGGACCGCGCGCACCGCTGGACGACCGTCCCGCCGAACCCGCCGAAACGGCAACCCAGACTCCGCCCACGCCAACCGCCACGGGCCCTGTGACCTCCCCGCCCCCGCCAGAGCCCTCAGGCGCCCCTCCCATCGTCTGGGAGACCTCCGAGGCGGCCGAGGGTGAGGTTCCGCCTCCCGACCCCGCAGACGCGCCCCAGCGGCCTCGCCGCGAGGAACCTCTCACCGGGAGCGCCGAGGTGCTGTCGCGGCTCGGGCAGCGGGACCGGCGGCTGACCCTCGGGGCGGACGAGGCACGGCAGCTGGCGCCGCTGCTGGACGAGTGGTTCGCGGTCGGTGCCGACGAGGCGTCCGTGTTCCACGCGCTGACCAGCGGCCTGCCACCCCGGGTCCACGCGGCGGCCGCCCTGGTCGCCGACCGGCTACGCCGTAAGAAGCCCGCCCCACGCGCCCCGAAACCCCGCCCGGCCTCCCGGCCCCGGTGCGTCAACTGCAACGCCAACATGTTCCAGCCGGGCCTGTGCAACGCCTGCGTCCGCGAACGGGCCCGCTACGGCGACCTGCCCCCGGACCCGACCGACTACTCCGTGACCCCGGAGACCGCCGCCAGGGGCGCCGCCGCCGTACGGGCCGCGTTCCACGTCAACGGGCCCGCGAGAGGGTCGCAGCTCAGGGGGGTGCCGTTGCCGGGGCCGGGCGTGACCCCCGCCTGGTGAACAGGCAGGGGGCGGGGTGGCTCAGCCCTCGGTGACCAGGCCCTCGTACTTGGCCGCGTCGAGGAGGTGGTTCATCGCCGGCCCCACCTCGATGACCTGGCCGACCTGCGGATGTTCGACGTAGACGATGTCTCCCAGCAGCGACTGGGCGAAGTGGGCGAGCCCGGCCCGGGCCCTGCCGCCCTCCGGCACCCCCACCCACATGTGCTCTTCGGTGTACTTCAGCTCCGCCGGAACGCTCACAGATCTCTCCTCCGTGCTGTACGGGTTCTCAACGCTCCGGGGGATGAGCGGCCCGGCCGCCCGACACGGCCCTGCGCGGCAGCGGGAGGCCGGGCGGACGGGCCGGAGGGCCGGTAGGCCCTGGCACAAGGCACCCCGTCACCCGCCCGGCCCCCTCAAGCTCGCCGCCCCCTCTGGCCCGGCGGAGGGTGGGATGGCCTCGGGTCGGCCGGGGCGAGTCGGGGTGCCGTCGTCGTGGAGGGCCGGAGTATGGGCAGGGGAGCGAGGGCGCGGGCCGGGGTTGCCGTGGTGGCGGGCGTGGTGCTGGTGGCGGGGTGCCAGGGGGCCGGGGGCGAGGGCGGGCCCGAGCGGTCGCGGGCAGCGGGGGCGGGGGAGAAGGTACCCGGGTCGCAGGCGCCGGTGACGCCCGCCGCCGACGAGCCCGATCCCTCCGTACGGCAGGCGCAGGAGGAGTGCCGCAAGGAGCAGCGGACCTCCTGCTACACCTTCGACCAGCTGCGGACCGTCTACGGCGTGAAGGAGCTGAAGGCGACCGGCAAGGGGCAGACGGTCGCGGTGGTCATGCCGGTGGGGTCGCCGGTGCTGGAGACCGACCTACGGGCGTTCAGCGAGAAGCTGCGGCTGGCGGCGCCGCAGATCGAGGTGGTGCGGCACGGGCCCGCCTCGGGCGAGGCCGCGCCCTTCGACTGGGACAGCGACGTCATGGTCTCGCAGGCCAAGGACACCACCCTCGCCGTACAGGCGGTCCACGCCATGGCGCCCGAGGCCAAGGTGGTGCTGCACCAGGTCGACGCGGCACCGGGCGAGGCCGACGAGGGGCTGACGGCGGACGGGGCGCGGCGCCTCGCCGACGTGGCGCGCCAGGTCATCGAGGACGACTCGGCCGACGTGCTGTCGGTCAGTTTCGCCGTCCCCGAGAAGGGGGAGCTCGGGCGGGAACTGCGCACCGAGTTCAAGGAGATGGCGCCGGTCTTCCTCGACGCGGCCCGCAAGGGCATCACCGTGGTCGCGCCCGCCGGGGACGGCGGCGCCGCCCCGACCGAGGAGGACGGCAAGCCCGTACGGGGTGTCTCCTGGCCTGCCTCCGACCCGAGCGTGTTCGCGGTCGGCGGGCTGCGGCTCGGCCTCGACGACGAGGGGCGGCGGACCGACCCGGACGTGGTCTGGGAGGACCGCGCGGGCGCCTCCGGCGGCGGCGTCTCCGAGGTCTTCGCCCGCCCTTCCTACCAGAACCGGGTCGAGCCGGCCGTCGGCGACAAGCGCGGCGTCCCCGACCTCTCCCTGACCGCCTCCGGCGACGGCTCGACCATGATCCACTTCACCGAGGGCGGGAAGACCCCCAGCTGGGTCCCGATGGCCGGAACCAGCCTGGCCGCCCCCCTCTTCGCCGGCCTCGTCGCCGATGCCGACCAGGAGGCCGGCGACCGCGTCGGCCGCCTCCACCACCACCTCTACGAACTCGGCCGCGACGTCGACGCCGGCCGCAAGGCGGGCCTCCTCGACATCACCCACGGCACCAACGGCGACGACGGCCACCGCGCCACCCGGGGCTACGACCTGGCCAGCGGGCTGGGGACGCTGGACGCGTCACTGCTGGTTCCTGCGCTGACGGAGCGGTGAGCGGGGCGCCCGGGGGCGCTGGGCTCAGCGGGCCTCCGCCTCCCCGGCCGCCCGCTCCACCCGCTCCCGGTGCCGCGCCCAGCTCTCCGCGTCGTCGGTCGCCAGCGCGTCCTTGCCCCGGATCCACCCGGCTGCTCCGTCGAGGAGTTCGCGGAGGATGTCGGCGTGGCCCGCGTGACGCTGGGTGTCGGCGTTGACCCGCACCATGATGTGGTGCAGCGTGACCGCGCTCCGCTCCTCCGGCCACCACGGAACGCGGCCCACCGCGTCCAGGGGGAGCGCGTCGAACGTGGCCTGCGCGTGCTCCCAGGCCCGTCGGTACAGGCCGGTGATCTCCTCGCGGGACTCGTCCGGGGTGGCGTACATGTCGGCGTGGGGGTCGTCGGTCTCGGTCCACCACCACGAGGGCGGGGGCTGCTCCTCCGTGAAGTACGGACGCCCGAAGGTGTCCCCGAAGTAGCCGAGTTCGACACCGGAGAGGTGTTTCACCAGGCCGAGGAGGTTGGTCCCGGTGGGGGTGAGGGGCCGCCTGGCGTCGTACTCCGACAGGCCGTCGAGTTTCCAGAGCAGGGCTTCCCTGGACTCTTGGAGGTAGCGGACTAGGTCGGCTTTGTAGGTGGGGTCGGGGTTGGGTTGGGTCATGGGGGGAGTGTGGCTCCTGCCACTGACACGGCACCGGCGAGATCGCCGTCGATCTGGCCGACGGTCGCACCTTCACCCCGGATCTGGACGAACTGCCGACCCGAAACGCGGGCCGGGGCGCGCTGATCAGCCGGGAACACGACACCCCTGCGTGTCAGCGAGTGGGGGTGTGCTCGCCGCTCGCTTCGGCCGGGAGGAGCTCGACGGTGTAGGCGGCCGGGTCGTCGTCGATGCCGAGGACGAGACTGACCAGATCGCGCGCATTCTCGTGCGCCTCGGCCCAGGTGCGGCCCTGGGTGACGTTCTGCTCTCCCTCCGGAAGTCCGTCGACGCGCACGACCCAGAAGGGTTCCCGACGCTCTGCTGTTGCCTTGTACGAGGAGTCGCGGGAGTTTCCCGCCGCGCTGGCGGGCGGTTCGACTACGACGACGGGTACGGGGTCGAGGCCGCGGCCGGTCACGGGGCGGAGGGAGGGGCCCGGCCGGATGCCGTGCGGGAGGCGGTGGCGGAACGGTTCGCTCCTGGGCGGCGACGCGGACCCGCCGAGGTGGTGGCGGCCGCCGGGGCCGCATTCCCCGGCTTCGACGGCCACGTGAGGAGCCTGACCCGCTCTGACGACTCGCCGACGACCCTGACTACCCCCCGACCACCTTCGCCGCGAAGGCGTCCAGGTTGGTCATCATGCGGGCCACCCGCTCCTCGACCGTCAGCGACTCCTCCTGCCGCCCCGAGCGCAGCTTGGGCTGCCGCTTGCCGCGTACGTAGAGGGGGCAGGCCAGGTCGGAGCAGAGGTAGATGCCGACGGTGTTGCCCTGGCGGCCGCGTGGGCCGGCGAGCGGGGCGGTGAAGAGGGTGACGCCGGAGGAGGCGTGGCCGGTCAGGCAGATCTGGCAGAGGCTCGACTTCATGGCGCTGGTGCGGCCGACGGCCGGGACGCGCAGGGAGACGCCGAGCGGGCCCTCGTCCGCGCGCGGGACGACGAGGTGGGCGCGGAGCGGCGCGCCCGGGTCGACCCAGCCGAGGAAGTCGAGATCCGGCCAGGGCAGCTCGGCGAAGTCGAGCGGGAGGCGCAGGCGGGCGGCCTCGCCCTTCGTGCTGTTGACGAACGAGGTACGGATCTGTTTTTCGGTCAGTGGGTCCACGGGGGACGACCCTAGGGCGGAGTCGGTGGGCGGTGCACGGAGTTTTTCGTGCCGTGCCGTGCCGTGCCGTGCCGGGGGCCGTGGGCGGGGCGGGAGGGGCCGGAGCGCCGACGGAGCGTCATATACCGGCCGCACAGGCGTGGTCTGCGTCATGTCCGGGGGAAATCTGTTCGCTTCCGGTCGCGATGGGGGACCCTGGGGGCGTGAAAAAGGTTCTGGTGGTGGGCGGGATCGGGGTCACGGCGTCCCTCGGGTTCGTCGGGCTGCTCTTCGTCGGCACGCTGGCGGCCGCCGGGTCGCTGGCGGGCGGCGCGGCGGGGGGTGCGGTGGGGCTCGCCAAGGGCGCCGTACCGGCGCAGTACCAGAGCCTCGTGCAGAAGTGGGGCAACCTCTGCCCGGCCATCAACCCGGCCCTGCTCGCCGCCCAGCTCTACCAGGAGAGCGGCTTCAACCCGAAGGCGCAGAGCCCCGCCGCCGCCCAGGGGATCGCCCAGTTCATCCCCGGGACCTGGGCCACCCACGGCATAGACGGCAACAAGGACGGCGTCCGGGACGTGTGGGACCCGCAGGACGCGATCCCCTCGGCCGCCTACTACGACTGCGAGCTGGCCAAGTACGTCAAGGACGCCCCGGGCGACCCGACGCACAACATGCTCGCCGCGTACAACGCCGGGCCGTACGCCGTCATCAAGTACGGGGGCGTGCCGCCGTACAGCGAGACGCAGAACTACGTGAAGACCATCACCGACCTCTCCAAGAGCTTCGCCCGGCCGGTGACCCGGGTCGAGCCCTCCAAGCAGGCGGCGCAGGCCATCCAGTACGCGCAGCAGAAGCTGGGGACGCCGTACCTGTGGGGCGGGACGGGTACCGCCGAGCAGGGCGGGCGGTTCGACTGCTCGGGGCTGACGCAGGCGGCGTACCGGACGGCGGGGATCGAGCTGCCGCGCGTCGCCAACGACCAGTACAACGCCGGGCCGCACCCCTCGCGGGACGAACTGCTCCCGGGCGACCTGGTCTTCTTCTCCGACGACCTCACCAACTCGCGCGCCATCCGCCACGTCGGGATCTACGTGGGCGGCGGCTACATGATCGACGCCCCGCGCCCGGGCGCCGTCGTCCGCTTCTCCAAGATGGACACCCCGGACTACTTCGGCGCCACCCGTGTCACGGCGGCGGGGGCCGAGGCGCTGCCGACGGCGCCCGCCGAGGAGCAGAAGGCCGAGGAGCAGGCCGAGGAGCAGGCCGGGGAGCAGGCGGAGGAGCAGGAGGAGAGCCCGGAGGGCGCGGCGGATACGGAACCGGGTGACGAGGCCCGGCGCGAGGAGAGCGAGACGCCCGAGGGCCGTTCGGACGAGGCCGGGGGGCCGTCGGTGTCAAGGGCCCCTACGTCCTGAACGCGCACGGTAAGGTGGCTTGAACTCTGTGTCAGATTCCGGCTCTGAGCTGCGAGGATGGATCTCTCTTCGATAACAGGAGGGTGATCGTTCCGTGGAGGGTGGAACGGCGCGCGGGCCCACAGGCGTTTCCTGGTCGGGGGCAGCACGCCGCACTGACCACGCAGCAGCACGCACCGGACGGACCGTCACCACGGTGGTGGCGGAACCGTCGCTTCGGACCACGGGGGTTGCGAAGGCAGAAGAGGCACGCGCGAAGGTGTGCCGGCAGGCGAGCAGACAAGGGGCCGCACCGCGATGGCTGGACTGGAGACCACCGGGTCGAACCCCGACGTGGGTCTGCTCTACGACATCAACGGCCTCGCCGCCACCGCCCCCGACTGGGTCGACCGCGTCGTCACCTTCGCCGGGGAGTACGGGCTGATCCTCGCCCTGGTCCTGCTGACCGTGTGGACCTGGTGGCGGGTGCGGCGCACCGCCTGCCGCGAGGAGGCCGCGGGCGCGGTCGCCGCCGTGGTCTGGGCGCCTCTGGCGGCGGGCATCGCCCTGCTGGTCAACATCCCGATCCGCGGTTTCGTCGCCCGCCCGAGACCGGCCGAACAGCACCGCGGCATCGAGGAACTCGTCGCCGGCCGCGCCGACTTCTCCTTCGTCAGTGATCACGCCACCCTCGCGATGGCCCTCGCGGTCGGCCTCTTCATCGCCCACCGCCGGGCGGGCCTGGCCGGTATCGCCCTCGCCGCCCTGCTCGGCTTCAGCCGCGTCTACCTCGGCGTCCACTACCCCACCGACGTCATCGGCGGCCTCGCCCTCGGCACCGCCGTCACCCTCCTCCTCTCCCCCCTCGCCTCGGCCCTCCTCGCCCCGCTCACCAAGCTCATCGCCCGCTCGGCGACGGTGGGCCGCCTGGTCTGGTCCCCGAGGGGCACCCGGGACGAGGCCGTCCCGGTGGAGGAGGAGCGGGAGCGGGAGCAGGGCCGGGAGCGGCAGGAGGACGGGGTACGCCAGGAGTCGGGCGCCGTCGGCGTCAGCCGCCGCCGGGACCGCGACCTGGCCGCCTGAACGGGCTGCCCGGCCGGAAGGCTCAGGCTGCCGCGACGGGGCTCAGCCCGTCCTCGTACGCCCCGTGCCCCTCGGCGTCCGACCGCGCCTTCGACCGGGCTCTGCGCGCCGGTCCCCGCCACCCGCAGGTGCAGTGCGCGGTACAGAAGCGCCCCTTCTCCACGGTGGTGGTGAGATGGGGCGCGGGGGGTGCTGTCGGCTCTGCCACGACTTCCACGGTACTCGTCCGCCTCCCGGCCTCAAGTGCCGGTGTGCTGTTCCTTCGGGCGGGATGCGCCCCAGCCGTTACTTGACCGATCGTTCTTGAATCTCCTAGGGTCCGGGCGTGGCCAGATCCAAGGAATTCGACCCGGACGCCGCCCTCCAGTCAGCCCTTGAGCTGTTCTGGCGCCAGGGCTACGAGGCGACCTCGATGGCCGACCTCGTCAGCCACCTCGGCATCGGGCGCGCCAGCATCTACGCCACCTTCGGCAACAAGCACGAGCTGTATCTGAAGGCGCTGGACCGGTACAACGAGAACCGGGACCCTGGACTGCTGGGAGAGCTGTCCCAGCCGGGCCCCGCGCTGCCGGCCGTGCGCGCGGTGGTGCGGCGGTTCGCGGCCGAGGCGAGCTCCGGCGAGCACCGCGCCGACGGGTGCTTCGTCACCAACACCGCCGCCGAACTGGCCGCGCGGGACCCCGCCGCCGCCCGCCGGGTCGAGGCGAGCTGGTCCCACATCGAGACCCTGCTGCACTCGGCCCTGGTCCGGGCCCACGCCCAGGGGGAACTGCCCGCCGGCCGCGATCCGCGGGCCCTTGCCCGGATGCTGCTGGTGCTGATGCAGGGGCTGCGGGTGGTCGGCAAGGCGTCGGACGAGCCGGGCCGGGTACGGGACGCCGCCGAGCAGGCGCTGCGGCTGCTGGACTGAAGGTGCCCCCTGTCGAGCAGGGGGCTTGCTTCTGACCATGAAATGGAACGCTCGGTCAAAAACTAGGGGGAGTCATCATCATGACCACACGCTTCACGGGCAGGACCGTCCTCGTCACCGGCGCGGGCTCCGGCATCGGCCGGGCCGTCGCGCTCGCCTTCGCCGCCGAGGGAGCCTCGGTCGTCGCCGCCGGGCGCACCGCCGCACCGCTCGACGAGACGGTCGCCCTGATCGGGAAGGAGGGCGGTACGGCGGCCGCGTTCACCGCAGACGTGTCCCGCTCCGAGGAGGTCCGGGCGCTGGTCGACCACACCGTCGCCCGCTTCGGCAGCCTCGACGTGGCCGTCAACAACGCCGGTGTCTTCCGGGGCGGCGGCCCGGTGGCCGACCTCCCCGAGGAGGACTGGCGCGGCCTGGTCGACATCAACCTCACCGGCGTGCTGTTCAGCCTCCAGACCGAGATCGCCCGGATGCGCGAGCAGACCACCGGCGGCGCCATCGTCAACCTCGCCTCCAACCTCGGCGCCCACCGCCGCGTCCCCGGGATCGCCGGATACATCGCCACCAAGGCGGCCGTCTCCGCCCTGACCCGCGCCGCCGCCCTGGACCACATCGCCGACGGGGTCCGCATCAACGCGGTGAGCCCGGGGCCGTCCGCCACCTCCATGTCCCTGCTCCCCGGCGAGAACGGCACCGCCCGCGCCACCCGCATGAAGCAGGACTCCCCCTTGGGGCGCGTCTCCACCACCGCCGAGATCGCGGCGGCGGTGCTGTACCTGGCCTCACCGGAGGCCGCCTCGGTGGTCGGGGCGGACCTCGTGGTGGACGGGGGCGCCGCCGCCTGAGCCGGCGGGTGCGGGCCGGCGGTGTGGTCAGAGCCGTACGGCCCGCCCCTTGGCCCCAACGGGGCATGAGGGAAATGGCCCCTCTGTGTCATGTGCCGACCGAGGGCCCCTGCCTACGCTGGGGGATCGGTCGGCGGCGTGGGAAGGGGCGAGGGCGGATGGGCGGGATGCGCGGTGGGGGCGTGCAGGACGCCGTGGCGCTCGCGGAGATAGAGCTGTGCGGGGAGTTGATGATCGTCGCGTCGACCGCTGCCGGGGAGCGGCTGAGTTTCGCCGTGATCGACGAGGTGCTGCGGGTGCGGGAGACCCGGGTGCCGGTCGGTGCGGGGTGCTGGGGCGAGGAGTAGCCGGCCCCGCCCCCGAGACCCCTCCCCGAGACCCCTCGGGGGTATCCCGCGCCCGCCTGGAGCGTCAGGTGCGGAGCATGCGGGCGATGGCCTTGGTGGCCTCTTCGACCTTGGCGTCGATCTCGTCGCCTCCCTTGAGGGCGGCGTCGGCGACGCAGTGGCGCAGGTGCTCCTCCAGAAGCTGGAGGGCGAAGGACTGGAGGCCCTTGGTGCTGGCCGAGACCTGGGTGAGTATGTCGATGCAGTAGACGTCCTCCTCCACCAGGCGCTGGAGGCCGCGGATCTGCCCCTCGATGCGGCGCAGGCGTTTGAGGTGTTCGGCCTTGTTGTGGTGGTAGCCGTGGATGCCCCGGTCGTGGTCGGTGACGATCTCGGCCCCTGTCGCCTCGGCCGCCTCGCCCGTCCCCGCTGTCTCGTTGGTCACGTCCGCCCCCTGGTGCGCCTGCGTGTCCGGGGTGTCGCCCGGTGTGGTTCCCCGCTGGTCGGCGGAGGGTGCGGCGGGGTTCGGGGCTCCGGCCTCGGTGGTCGTCATCGCGTCCTCCTGGAGGGGGTGTCGGGGGTCGGGGCGGGGTACTCAAGCGAGAAGTCGTATCGTCGGCTTGGTGTCGGACGATGTCCGGTACCAGCCAAAACCAGCCAGTACCACCCTCCTCATATACCCCTAGTGGGTATATGGTACCGAACTTCGCCATACTGAGGGCTGGCCGGTTAGCCGTGGCCGGATGATGCGCCTAGCATCACCCTGACCGAATCCAGAGCACCCCGAGGACCCCACGTGCGCTTTCGTCTGACCCCCAGGGAGACGAGCTTCTACGACATGTTCGCCGCCTCTGCGGACAACATTGTCACGGGCTCGAAGCTCCTGATGGAACTGCTCGGGGCGGACCCCTCCGCTCGGGCCGAGATCGCGGAGCGGATGCGGGCGGCGGAGCACGCCGGGGACGACGCGACCCACGCGATCTTCCACCAGCTGAACTCCTCCTTCATCACCCCGTTCGACCGGGAGGACATCTACTCCCTGGCGTCGTCGCTCGACGACATCATGGACTTCATGGAGGAGGCCGTCGACCTGGTCGTGCTGTACCAGATCGACGAGCTGCCCAAGGGCGTCGACATGCAGATCGAGGTGCTCTCGCGCGCCGCAGAGCTGACCGCCGAGGCGATGCCGAACCTCCGCACCATGCAGAACCTCACGGAGTACTGGATCGAGGTCAACCGGCTGGAGAACCAGGCGGACCAGATCCACCGCAAGCTGCTCGCCCACCTCTTCAACGGCAAGTACGACGCCATGGAGGTGCTGAAGCTCAAGCAGATCGTCGATGTGCTGGAAGAGGCGGCCGACGCCTTCGAGCACGTCGCCAACACGGTGGAGACCATCGCGGTCAAGGAGTCCTGACGCTCGTGGACACCTTCGCGCTGGTCGTGACGATCGCCGTCGCGCTCGGCTTCACCTACACCAACGGCTTCCACGACTCGGCGAACGCCATCGCCACCTCGGTCTCCACCCGGGCCCTCACGCCCCGGGCGGCGCTCGCCATGGCCGCCGTCATGAACCTGGCCGGCGCCTTCCTCGGGCAGGGCGTCGCGAAGACCGTCAGTGAGGGGCTCATCGAGACGCCCCACGGCGACAAGGGAATGTGGATTCTCTTCGCCGCGCTGGTCGGCGCCATCGTCTGGAACCTCATCACCTGGTACTTCGGCCTCCCCTCGTCCTCCTCGCACGCCCTGTTCGGCGGCATGGTCGGCGCGGCCCTGGCCGGCGGCATCGGCGTCATCTGGACCGGGGTGCTCGACAAGATCGTCATCCCGATGTTCCTGTCCCCGGTGATCGGCCTCATCGCCGGTTACCTGGTGATGACCCTGATCATGTGGATGTTCCGCCGGGCCAACCCGCACAAGGCCAAGCGCGGCTTCCGCATCGCCCAGACCGTCTCGGCGGCCGGCATGGCGCTGGGCCACGGTCTCCAGGACGCGCAGAAGACGATGGGCATCGTGGTGATGGCCCTGGTCATCGCCGACGTCCAGCAGGCCGGCGACGAGATCCCGGTCTGGGTCAAGGTCGCCTGCGCCCTGATGCTCTCGCTCGGCACCTACGCGGGCGGCTGGCGCATCATGCGGACCCTGGGCCGGAAGATCATCGAGCTGGACCCGCCGCAGGGCTTCGCCGCCGAGACCACCGGCGCCTCGATCATGTTCGCCTCGGCCTTCATGTTCCACGCGCCGATCTCCACCACCCACGTGATCACCTCCGCGATCATGGGCGTCGGCGCCACCAAGCGCGTCAACGCGGTCCGCTGGGGCGTCGCCAAGAACATCATCCTCGGCTGGTTCATCACCATGCCGGCCGCCGCCCTGGTCGCCGCGGTCTGCTTCTACGCGGTGAACTTCGCCTTCCTGTAGCGAGGAGCCGGGCCAGGGGGTGTGAAGGCACCCCCTGGCGCCCGAGGCCGTACGCGAACGGGCCCGCACCCCTGGGAGAGGGGCGCGGGCCCGTTCGCGTACCCCCGCCCCTGGTGGAGCGGGCGGGTCCCCGCGGTGGCACCGCCATGCAGCACCGCGGGAGGCTGGGGGGGTGTCCGGGTCAGCCGAAGCGGCCGGAGATGTAGTCCTCGGTGTCCTGGACGGACGGGTTGGAGAAGATCCGCTCGGTCTCGTCCATCTCGACGAGCTTGCCGGGGCGGCCGACACCCTCCAGGTTGAAGAAGGCGGTGCGGTCGGAGACGCGGGCCGCCTGCTGCATGTTGTGGGTGACGATGACGATGGTGAACCGCTCCTTCAGCTCCCCGATCAGGTCCTCGATGGCGAGGGTGGAGATCGGGTCGAGCGCCGAGCAGGGTTCGTCCATCAGCAGGACCTGCGGCTCGACCGCGATGGCGCGGGCGATGCACAGCCGCTGCTGCTGGCCGCCGGAGAGGCCGGAGCCGGGCTTGTTCAGCCGGTCCTTGACCTCGTTCCACAGGTTGGCGCCGCGCAGGGACTTCTCGACCACGTCGGAGAGGTCGGCCTTCTTGGTCTTGCCGTTGAGGCGCAGCCCGGCCGCCACGTTGTCGAAGATCGACATGGTGGGGAAGGGGTTGGGGCGCTGGAAGACCATGCCGATGGTGCGGCGGACCGCGACCGGGTCGACGGAGGAGCCGTACAGGTCCTCGTCGTCCAGCATGACCTTGCCCTCGACGCGGCCCCCGGGGGTGACCTCGTGCATGCGGTTGAGGGTGCGCAGGTAGGTGGACTTGCCGCAGCCGGACGGGCCGATGAAGGCGGTCACGGAGCGGGGCTCCACGGTCATCGAGATGTCCTCGATGGCCTTGTGGGTGCCGTAGTAGGCGGTCAGGCCGCTGACGTCGATTCGCTTGGCCATCTGTACTCACACTTTCCGCGTGGCCCCGCGGACGGAGCCGGTTGTCGTGGCCGTTAGCGGCCGGTCTTCGGGGCCTTCCAGCGGGCGATGCCGCGGGCCGCCAGGTTCAGGACCATGACGAAGGCGATCAGGACGAGGGCCGCTGCCCAGGCGCGGTCGATCGAGGCCGTCTGGCCCGCCGCGTACTGCTGGTACACGTAGAGCGGCAGGGAGGACTGGCCCTGTTCGAAGGGGTTCATGTTGATGAGGGGGTTGCCCCACACCAGCAGGAGCACCGGGGCGGTCTCGCCGGCGACGCGGGCCACGGCGAGCATGACGCCGGTGGTGATGCCGCCGACCGAGGTGGGCAGCACCACCTTGAGGATGGTGCGCCACTTGGGGACGCCCAGGGCCAGCGAGGCTTCGCGCAGCTCGTTGGGGACCAGCTTCAGCATCTCCTCGGTGGAGCGGACCACCACCGGCATCATCAGGATGGCCAGCGCCAGCGCACCGGCGAAGCCGGACGGCTGGAAGCCGAGGATCATGATCCAGGAGCTGAAGATGAACAGGCCCGCGACGATCGAGGGGATGCCGGTCATGACGTCCACGAAGAACGTGACGGCCTTGGCGAGCTTCCCGGTGCCGTACTCGACCAGGTAGACCGCGGTGAGCAGACCGATCGGGACCGCCATCAGGGTGGCGAGGCCGACCTGCTCCAGGGTGCCGACGATCGCGTGGTAGATGCCGCCGCCGGTCTCGGCGTCGCCGATCACGCCCATCGAGTGGCTGAGGAAGTACCCGTCGAGGACCTTGACGCCCCGTTCGAGGGTGACCCACAGCAGGGAGAGCAGCGGGATCAGGGCGAGCACGAAGGAGGCCCAGACCAGGCTGGTCGCGAGGCGGTCGCGCGCCTGGCGGCGGCCCTCGACGCGGGCGGTCAGGGCGAAGTTGGCGGCGACGAACAGCAGGCCGGCGATGAGGCCCCACTGGACCTTGCTGCTCAGCCCGGCGGCGAGCCCGGCCGCGCAGCCGGCGGCGACGGAGCCGAGGGCGACGACCCAGGGCGTCCAGCGCGGCAGCCGCGCGGAGCTGAGCCGGGGGGCGGGGCCGCCGGCGGTAGGGGTGGTGGTCGCGGTGCTCATGCGTTGGCCCCCGAGTACTCCTTGCGGCGGGCGATGATCGCCCGGGCGCCGCCGTTGACCAGCAGGGTGATGACGAAGAGGACCAGGCCGGAGGCGATGAGCGCGTCCCGGCCCTGCTCGCTGGCCTCGCTGAACTTGCTGGCGATGTTCTGGGCGAAGGTGCCGCCGCCCGGGTCGAGCAGGCTGACGATGATCGTGAAGCTCGGGGAGAGGACCGTGGCGACGGCCATGGTCTCGCCGAGCGCGCGGCCCAGGCCCAGCATGGAGGCGGAGATGATGCCGGAGCGGCCGAAGGGCAGCACCGACATGCGGATGACCTCCCACCGGGTGGCGCCGAGCGCGAGCGCCGCCTCCTCGTGCATCTTGGGCACCTGGAGGAAGACCTCGCGGCTGACGTTGGTGACGATCGGCAGGATCATGATCGCCAGCAGGATGCCGACGGTGAACAGGGAGCGGGCCGCGCCGCCCTGGTAGGACAGGACGCCGGTCCAGCCGAAGAAGTCGTCGAACCACTCGTAGAGCCCGCCGAGGTGCGGGACGAGGACGAGGGCGCCCCACAGGCCGTAGACGATCGAGGGGACCGCGGCCAGCAGGTCGATGACGTAGGCGAGCGGGGTCGCCAGGCGCCGGGGCGCGTAGTGCGAGATGAACAGGGCGATGCCCACCGCGATCGGCACGGCGATGACCATCGCGATGATCGAGCTGATGATCGTGCCGTAGACCAGCACGGCGATGCCGAAGTCCGGCGGGTTGTCGTTGGCGTTCCACTGGAACGAGGTGAGGAAGTTCCCCTCGTTGACGGTGAGGACGCCGACCGCGCGGTAGGTCAGGAAGACGGCGATGGCCGCCATGATCACCAGCAGGGTGATGCCGGAGCCCCGGGAGAGGCCGCGGAAGACCCGGTCGCCGAGGTGGGTGACGGTCCGGCGGGGCGCGGGGGCGCCGTCCTGCTGGGGCGGCGTCCCGCCTTCGGGGGCGGGCCGGGCGCCGGAGCCCTGGTCGTGCGGGGCCCCTGTTCCCGGTGGGGTGTGTATGGACATGTCCATCTATTTCTCCGGTCTGCGGGCGCGGGGGGCCGGCGGTGGCCAGCTTCCGTGCCCTGGTGGCGGCGGTGCACCGGAATCGAGCGGATGGGGGTCGGTCGGGAAAGGGCCGGGCGCGCTGTCAGGGGCGCCCGGCCCTCGGTGGGCGTCAGCCCAGGTCGGCGATGGTGGTGCGGACCTTCTCGGCGATCTCGGCGGGCAGCGGCGCGTAGCCGTCCTTCTCCAGGAGGCCCTGGCCGTCCTCGCTGGCGATGTAGCCGAGGAAGGACTTGGTGGCGTCGAGGGTCTCGGCCTTGTTGCCCTTCTCGCAGGCGATCTCGTACGTCACCAGGGTGATCGGGTAGGCGCCCTCGGCCTTGGTGTCGTACGCCAGCTCCAGGGCGAGGTCGTTGCCCTGGCCGACGATCTTCGCCTCGGAGATGGCCTTCGAGGCGTTGTCGACGGTGGCCTCGACCGGGGTGCCGGCGCCGGTGTCCAGGTCGACGGTCTTGATGCCGTCGGTGGCGTAGGAGAGCTCGAAGTACGAGATGGCGCCGGCGGTCTGCTTCACCTGCTGGGCGACGCCGGAGGAGCCCTGCGCGGACTGGCCGCCCTTGGCCTCCCACGCCTTGCCCGGCTCGTACGGCCAGCTCTTGGGCGCGGCGGCCTTGAGGTACTTGGTGAAGTTGTCGGTGGTGCCCGACTCGTCGGAGCGGTGGAACGCCTGGATCTTGGTGTCGGGCAGCTCGGCGTCCGGGTTGAGCTTCTTGATCGCCTCGTCGTCCCAGGTGGAGATCTTGTCGTTGAAGATGTCCGCGAGGGTGGCCGCGTCCAGGTTCAGCTTGTCGACGCCGGGGACGTTGTAGCCGATCGCGATCGGGCCGCCGAGCATCGGCAGGTCGATGGCCTGGCTGTCCTTGCAGACCTCGGCGGACTTCTCGATCTCCTCGGGCTTGAGCGCCGAGTCCGAGCCCGCGAAGGCGGTCTGGCCCTGGAGGAAGGCGGTGACGCCGGCACCGGAGCCGTCGGGCTTGTAGTTGATCTGGGTGTCCGGGCAGGCGGCGCGGTAGTTCTTGATCCAGACGTCCATCGCGTTCTTCTGCGCGCTGGAGCCGGAGGCGAGGAGCTGGCCGCCCTTGCCGCACTCGACGTCGGCGGCCGTGGCGCTGGCCTCGTTGCCGCCGCCGGTGGTGTCGCCCGTCTCGTCCGAGCCGCAGGCCGTCAGCGCCAGGGCGCCGGACAGGGCGAGTGCACCGAGGGTCAGGGCGCGCGCCCTGTTCTTGCGCTGAAGCTTCACTGTCGGGGATTCCTTCCAGAAACCGTCCGAGTCCGCGGTGCTCGCGGCTCGCTCGCGTAAGGCCGAAATTAGGCAGATCAGGTGACGCCGTCTGCTGGCCGAAGTGAACTGGGGGTGAACCTCCCCTGTCGGGCTGGTTCCCCCGGCCTCCGGGGCGCCGGGCCGGATGACGCTCAGGTGAGCGGTCCGGCGGGGTCCGGCGGGCCGAGGAGCCGCAGCAGTTCGGCGACCAGGCCGCGGTCGCGGGGCTGGTCGAGCAGGCGCAGGGCCTCCTCCGGCTCCACCCAGCGCACCTCAGCGATCTCGTGGTTCGGCGTGAACGTTCCTCCGGTCGCCTCGGCGGCCCAGTACCGCACCACCTTGGGGCGCCCGCCGACCTCGTAGTGGAGCGTCGGCAGGGGCGCGCCCGGCAGGCAGTCCTGCCCGGTCTCCTCGCGGACCTCGCGGACGGCGGCGGTCAGCGGGTCCTCGCCGGGCTCCAGCTTCCCCTTGGGGTGCGACCAGTCGCCGTACTTGGGGCGGTGGACCAGGCAGACGGTCAGGGGGTGTCCGTCCGGGTCGGGCGCGCGCCGCCACAGCACGCAGCCGGCGGCCTGGATCGGGACGGGCTTGGCATCGGACATGGCACCAGTGTGCCGAGGCGGGGCGGGGCCGCCGGACACCCGGGCCGCTGGGGCGGGGAACAGGCGCGGTGGCTGGGCTGGATGGGGGAGGGGGCGTGGGAGGGAGGAATACGGGAAACCCGGCCGCGAGCCCGCCCGGATCGGCAGGATGTGGGCATGAATGACGGAAGGCAGACGTGGCCCGGCCCGCGCAGGATCGTGGTGCGGGCACCGGAGGACCCGGTGGAGGCGGTCACGGAGGCGGACGCCTGCGACGCCCCCCTCGACGTCGACACGGCACTGGTCCGCGGACCCCTCTTCGGCGTGGCCGCGCAGGAACTCGACGGCGAGGACTCCCGCTGGCGCGTGGTCTCTGCCCTCAAGGAGGGCTGCCCGCAGCAGGCCAGGGACGCCCTCATGGACCTGCTCTGGCTGCGGGCGTACGAGGAGTCCGCCACCCGTGAGGAGCGGCGCGCCCTGCTCCCGTGGATCGCCCGGCTGGAGCGCGAGCGCCTGGACGAGCTGACGGTGCTGGGCACCCGTTTCCGCGTCGTACGGGCCGACGAGTACGCCGCCGTAGGCCCGGACGGCATCGAGACGCCCCGCCCCACCGACCCCGAGCCGGTCGTCCAGGACGGGGAGGAGTCCCTGAGCGAAGGCCGGCTCGACGAGGACGTGGTCCTCGACCCCGACGCGCCCCTCACCCCCAGCCAGGCCACCGAACGCCTCCTGATGACCGGCCTCGTCCAGACCGCCGCCACCTTCCCCGACGACTTCCGCGAGGACGCCCGCCGGGCCGTCGCCACCCACCCCGACGTGCTGATCCTGCCCGTCACCTTCCGGCTGGTGCAGCGCAACGGCTTCACCTGGCAGCTCGGCGGCTCCCTGCACGCCGCCCCCTACTGGGCCCGCAAGTCCCTGGTCTTCAGCCTCAGCTGGTTCGAGCCCCGCGAGAAGGGCTACATCGCCTGGGACTTCGGCAACCGCCAGGACGACGCCCGCAGCTGCGTGGCCGCCGCCACCCCGGAGGTGGCCGCGGTCCTGGAGGCGTACGCCGACGCCGCCGACCGCGTCCAGGCCGAATGCCTCAACGAGGTCGAGGTCCTCGGCACCCTCCACCGCGTCGCCCGCGCCCGCCGCCTGGTCCGCTGGGGCCCGGACGGCCCCGAGGGCCCCCGCCCCTCCGACGTCGACGTCCAGGAGCCCTGCCAGATCAGGCCGCGCCTGGACGAGGACGGGGTGATCCACCACGAGTGGGAGGACGAGGACGAGGACGAGAACGAGGGGGCCGGGGCGGACGAGGGCGTGGAGGCCGACGGGAGCCAGGCGGACCGGGTGTGAGCGGAACTGCCCGGTGTCCGCCCCGGCGGCGTGCCCAGGGGCTACCCAGCGTCACCACCTGGGGTGAAATGAAGGAAATGTGCGGGTACGCGTCTCAGAAGGTGGTCAAAAGCGGGGGTGGTCTGGTCAGGTTGTTAACCCACCCGTAACACTTAGGGTCGAAGTGGGTCCCGTTCCTCCGGTCGGGACCCCAGCACTGTGCGAGGCAACGGCGCCGAGCGCACCCCACCGGGCGTACCGGTGCGCGCGCCTGCCCGGACGAGGCGGCGCCTGCCCCCTGCGCCCGGCGACCTTGGCCCGGTCCCCGCGACCGGCCCCCGCGCCAGAAGGGACCCCCGGTGACCCGTAACGACACCAAGGACCAGCTCGCCCAGCTCCTCGCCGAGACCGAGCGCCGCAATCCGGCCGAGCCGGAGTTCCACCAGGCCGTCCGGGAGGTGCTGGAGAGCCTTGCCCCGGTGCTGGCGGCCCGGCCCGAGTACGCCGAGCCCGGGCTGGTCGAGCGGCTGGTCGAGCCCGAGCGGCAGATCATCTTCCGGGTGCCGTGGCAGGACGACCGGGGGCGCGTCCACGTCAACCGGGGGTTCCGGATCGAGTTCAACAGCGCGCTCGGCCCGTACAAGGGCGGACTGCGCTTCCACCCCTCGGTCAACCTCGGCATCGTGAAGTTCCTCGGCTTCGAGCAGATCTTCAAGAACGCGCTGACCGGGCTCGGCATCGGCGGCGGCAAGGGCGGCAGCGACTTCGACCCGCACGGCCGCTCCGACGCCGAGGTGATGCGGTTCTGCCAGTCCTTCATGACCGAGCTGGCGCGCCACATCGGCGAGCACACCGACGTGCCCGCCGGGGACATCGGCGTCGGCGGCCGCGAGATCGGCTACCTCTTCGGCCAGTACCGCCGCATCACCAACCGCTGGGAGGCCGGCGTCCTCACCGGCAAGGGCCCGCTCTGGGGCGGCTCCGCGATCCGGCCCGAGGCCACCGGGTACGGCAACGTCCTGTTCACCGCCGCCATGCTCCGCGAGCGCGGCGAGGACCTGGAGGGCCAGACCGCCGTCGTCTCCGGCTCCGGCAACGTCGCCCAGTACACCATCGAGAAGCTGACCGCCCTCGGCGCCAACGCCCTCACCTGCTCCGACTCCAGCGGCTACGTGGTGGACGAGAAGGGCATCGACCTCGAACTCCTCCAGCAGATCAAGGAGGTCGAGCGCGGCCGCGTCGCCGACTACGCCGAGCGGCGCGGCGCCTCGGCCCGCTTCGTCGCCGGTGGCAGCGTCTGGGACGTCCCCGCCGACGTCGCCCTCCCCTCCGCCACCCAGAACGAACTGACCGAGGCCGACGCCACCACCCTGATCCGCAACGGCGTCAAGGCCGTCTCCGAGGGCGCCAACATGCCCACCACCCCGGAGGCCGTCCACCTCCTCCAGCAGGCCGGCGTCGCCTTCGGCCCCGGCAAGGCCGCCAACGCCGGCGGCGTCGCGGTCAGCGCCCTGGAGATGAGCCAGAACCACGCCCGCACCACCTGGCCCGCCACCCGCGTCGAGGACGAACTCGCCGCCATCATGACCGCCATCCACGACACCTGCCACGAGACCGCCGACCGCTACGGCGCCCCCGGCGACTACGTCACCGGCGCCAACATCGCCGGCTTCGAGCGGGTGGCGGACGCGATGGTGCAGCAGGGGGTCATCTAGCCACCCCGGGCACGCCCCGGCCGAGTACGCCCCCTACTGCCCCACCCGCCCGTCCACGCACTCCCGGAGCAGGTCGGCGTGGCCGCAGTGGCGGGCGTACTCGTCGATGCGGTGGACCAGCAGTTCGCGGATGGCGATGTTGTCCGTGCCGACCCGGGTGGAGAGGTCCGGGTAGGCGGACAGGGCGGTGTCGGTGGCCGTCTGTTCGCGTGCCAGGTCGCTGAAGGCGGCCTCGACCTGGGCCGGGTCGGCGACGGCGCCGTGGAAGTCGGCGTCGCGCTCGCCGTAGAGCTTGGGGGCGGGGTCGCCCTCGCCGAGCCAGTTGCGCCAGTCGCGTTCGACCTCGGCGAGGTGGCGGACCAGGCCGAGCAGGGACATGGTGGACGGCGGGACCGAGCGGCGGGCCAGCTGTTCGGCGTCGAGGCCCTCGCACTTCATGCGCAGGGTGTGGCGGTAGGCGGTCAGGAAGTCCTGGAGTGTGGCCAACTCGCCTTCGGGGCCCGGGCCTTCGGTGTCGCGCGGATCGTCGGCGGGGTCGACCCACATGTCGGGGAAGACGGTCGCGCGGGTCCAGCGTGCGGATTCTTCGGTCATGTGGTCATGGTGGGGCGCACGCGGCGGGGCCGCCACCGAGTTCCGGTGGCGGCCCCGTGCGCGGGGGCGCGGGGATCAGCCGGTGGCCGGGCCGTTGCGGTCGCGGAAGCGGCGGCGCGCTCCGGTGACGAGGGCGGCCAGGGCGCCCGCCGCCGTCAGGCCGACGGCCAGCGCGAGCAGCTCGGTGGCGCCGGGGCCGCCGGTGTCGGGCAGTTCACCGCCGGGGCCCGGGCTGTGTGTCGGGCCGGGGGTCGGGGTGGGCGTCGGTGAGGGGGACGGGCCGGGGCCCTCGCGGTCGGTGTTGGTGATGGTGCAGGTGGCTGACTCCCCTGCGGCCAGGGTCACTTCGTCCTCGTCGGTGACCGGGAGCGGCCCGCTCGCGCCGACGCAGCTCCAGCCGGAGGCGTCGTAGCCCTCGGGCCCGTCGCTCTCGGCGAGCTGGTACGTCCCGGGTGCGACCTCGCCCTCGGCGCCGCCCGGGCCGCCGAGCTGGTCGGGGCCGGTGGCGGTCAGTTGCCAGTCGGGCGGGGTGGCGGTGCCGCCGTGCCGGTTGACGACCTTCTTGACCAGCCGCAGGCGGGCGGAGTCCTCCTCGTCGCAGGTCACGGTGTTGGTGACGGTGAGGTGGGTGTGTTCGCGGTCGAGGGTGGCGTGGAAGGGGAGGTCACCGGTGGCGGGGTCGCCGTTGGCCTCGGTGACCTGGCTGTCGGTGAGTTCGCAGCGGTCGGGGAGGGTGGTCTCCTCGTCGACGGTGGCGGTGTCGCCCGGGGCGTAGCCGCTGCGGGGCGTGCCCCAGGGCTGCGGGGCGGCGGCGGCGCCGTCGGGGCCGGTGAGGGTGAGGGTGGCCTCGTAGCCGTCGGGCTGGTCGCCTTCGGCGTAGGAGGTGCCGTCGATGGTCCAGCGCTTGTCGACGGTCAGGTCGACCAGTTCGTCCTGGTCGGGGCGGTTGTAGACGGTGCAGGAGACGCCGCCCTGGCGGGCCAGGTCCACGGTGAAGCCGGTGGGTCCGGAGTTGGTGACGGGGACCGGGGTGCCGTCGTCGAGGTTGACGCAGACCGCGTTGGCGCCTCCCTGGGTGACCAGGGTGTGGGCGGGCTGCTGGGTCTCCGCGACGGTGACGGGGGCCTCGCCGGTGGTGGGCGGGAACTCCGGCTCGAAGGTGACGCCGCCGGTGCCGTCGTCGTCGGTGGTGCGGGTGTCGGGGAGCCCGCCCAGCGGCTCGGTGGAGGAGGCGGTGAACTCCCAGCCGGGGCCGGCGTTCCGGGAACCGGACACGTCCTCCCCGGTGTTGGACTCCGGAACGATCTGCTTGATCACGGAGAGCGTGCCCGCGCAGTGGCTGAGGGCCAGTTGGTTGAGGGCGGCGCCGGCGGCGGAGAAGTCGGTGGTCTGGTAGTAGTCGGCGGTCTCCGGGTTGTCGCCCGTGAAGGGTTCCGGGCCGGAGATGGCGCGCAGGTTGAGCCCGGAGACGCCCTCGACGCCCCGGCCGACGCCGACCGCGACCACCCGGGTGCCCTCGGCCTTCACCGCGTTGGCGGCGAAGATGCCGCCCTCGGTGTCGGCGAAGTGGGTCCGCGAGCCGTCACCCTCGATGGGCTTGCTGAACCGGGTCGGGTTGCCGTCGGTCAGCACCACGGTCAGGTCGTACCGGGTCGGGGCCTTGGCGACCGCGTACAGCCCCTGGTCCCAGTTGGTGCCGGAGCCCAGTTCCCAGTCGGCGTACAGGCTCTTGAAGGCCTCCGCTCCCGCCTGGGTGGAGACGGAGGTGGGCTCGGGGTGGTTCTCGGTACCGGTGCTGGGGGAGTTCCGGTCGAAGGAGAAGAGGGAGAGCCGCGAGGGGGTCCCGGCGAGCGTGTCCGTGAACTGGTCGGCAGCGGCCTTGAGCTGGGGCAGCGCGCTGCCGACGGAGGCGGAGAGGTCCAGGACGAGGGCGACGTCGATCCCGCAGGCGCCGTTCAGCGGCGGGTTGTTCCTGGACTGCTGCCAGATCCCGGTGGAGGCGGTGAAGGGGGACTACCGGTACTCCGTGCTGTACATGAAGTCGCTGGTGGAGGAGTACGTCTGCCCGCCCTCCAGCTCCGGCGTGGGGAAGGCGTACGCGGGCGAGAGCGAGCCGGAGCCGCTGCCCGGACCGGTGCGCAGCTCGGGGTTGGTGTACCAGCCGGACGGGGCCGCGATCTGGCGGACGGTGTAGACGGCGCCCTCGTGGGGGCCGCCCGGGCCGGTGCCGGGGACGGTGAACGAGCAGTCGCCCTCGGCGTCGGAGACGCAGACGCCCCAGTCGGGGTCGACGGGGTCGGTGGCCGCCTCGTCGGTGAAGAGGCCGAGGGTGACGCCGGCGAGCGGACCGACTACGGCGTCGGCGGTCCGGTCGCCGCCGGTGCGCACGGTCACGACGGAGGTGGTGGGCGTCGGCGCGGGGACCTCGGCGACCGCCACGGGGGCGGTGGCCGGCGCGGGCGCGAGGCCGGTGGCGCAGAGCAGAGCGGTGAGCGCGACGAAGGCGCGTACGGCCACGGCTGCCCGTCGCCGGTGGGGTGGTGCCATCTGGGTTCGCCCGTTCCCTCGGGCCCGGGTCCGCAGCGGCCGGGCCGGTCGTCTCTCGGTGGCCCGCCGATCGGGCGCACCCAGAAGAACAGGTCATATGACTGGTTGTCGGTCATTCCTCCCAACGGGGGCGCGGCGGACCGGGCGGACCCCTCCCCGGTCACGTCCAGCGGCACGAACCGGGCGTCGGCGCCCTCCTGCCGGAGCAGCGCTTCGGCGTCGCCGCCGCGCCGCTCGTCCCGCGCGCCGAGGAGGACGGTCGTCCCGCGCGCGCCGAGCTGACGTGCCGTCTCCAGCCCAATTCCCTTGTGGGTACCGGTGAACAGGGCGATGTGCGTCGTCATGGCTCCACGGTGCGTCCGCCCTCCCGCCCGAACAGCAGACCCGCGATCTCGCGGAAGGCTTCCTCGGGGGCCCGGCCCTCCAGCGCCTCGTCGAGGTTGTCGCTGAGCAGGAGGGAGGCGAAGCCGTGCGCCAGCGACCAGGCCGCGACCCCGGCGAGGCGGGGCCGCGTCGCATCGGCCCCCGGCGCTCCGGCGACGCCCGCGCGCAGCGCCTCGCCGGCCGCGGCGGTGGCGGCGCGCAGGGCGGGGTCCTCGGTGCGGAGCAGGGCGGGCTGGAACATGACCTGGAAGTGGGCCGGGTGCTCGCGGGCGAACCGGACGTAGGCCACCCCGCGTTCGCGCAGGTCGGGGGCGGCCTGGAGGGCGGCCGCGAAGAGGGTCCACCCTTCGGCGGCGAAGGCGGTGAGCAGGCCCGTGCGGTCCTTGAAGTGGTGGGCGGGGGCCGCGTGCGAGACCCCGGCCCGGCGGGCGAGGTCGCGCAGGGAGAGCGCCTGCGGGCCCTCGGCCCTGATCACCTCCTCGGCGGCGGCGAGGACGGCCCGCCGCAGATCGCCGTGGTGGTAGGTGCGCTCGGCCTGCTCGCTGGACATGGGAGCAGCCTACGCGGGATCTAGTCATTGACAAGTTGGAGGGGGAGGCGCACGCTGGGCTCGGATCTAGTCGCTGACTAGATGGCGTACGGACGCGGCTGGGTGGGACCCGGCGGCGGGCGCGACGCGACAACGACCGACACGGACGTGGACGTAAAGGGCGGGGACGGCATGACGGACGGGACGAACACGGGCACCGGCACCGGTACGGACGCGGGGGCGGCCGAGCGGGCGGCCGCGCGGCGGATGTGGCACCTCCTGGAACCGCTGCACGCGGTGGTCTACTACGCCCCCGAGGCGTACGAGGAGGCGGCGGCCCTCGGCTACGGCACGGCCGAACGCTGGCCCGCCTACTTCGCCTGGCGGGCCGCCCCGCTCGGCCCCGCCGATGCGGCGGAGACCACCGCCGCCTTCCACAGCTTCAGCCCGGACGTGGTCGCCCGGCACGTCCCGGAGAGCTGGCGCATCGCGGCCCCGGCGGCCGTCCTGGCGGCCCGCACCCGCGCGGTCACCCGGACGTACGCCGCCCTCCTCGGCCCCGAGGCCCACGCCCCCGGCGTCGCGGAGGCGGCCGCCCTGGCCCGCCGGGTCGCCGAGGCGGCCGTCCCCGCGGGCCCCCTGAGCGCGGCCAACGCGGCGCTTCCCTGGCCCGTCGACCCCGCCGCCGCCCTGTGGCAGGCGGCCACCGTGATCCGCGAGCACCGGGGCGACGGCCACCTCGCCGCCCTGCGCGAGTCCGGCCTCGACCCGGTCGAATCCCTGGTCTCCTTCGCCGCGATCGGCGCGGCCCCGCCCGAGGTCTTCGCCAGCCGCGGCTGGACCCCCGCCGCGTGGGAGGCGGCCCGCGCCCGGCTGGCCGCCCGGGGCCTGGTCGACGCGGCCGGCCTGGCCACCGAGGCGGGGCGGGAGCTGCGCGCCCAGGTGGAGCGGCGAACCGATGAACTGGCGGCGGCGCCTTGGCGGGTGCTGTCCGAGGACGAGCGGGAGCGCCTGGCCGAGGCCCTGGAGCCGTTCTGGGTCGCGGCGATCGGGTCGGGGTTGCTGCCCGGGGTCAACACCTTGGGGATCGGGAAGGTGTGACGGGTGCGCCCGGCGTCAGCACCCCACGTTCTTGATTCCGGTCCCCTTGTTCCCGAGGGTCCCGCCGTAACGGAACTTCTGCTACTTCTTGGCGCCGATCGCGAATTTCGGGTCCTTGCGGAGGGCGATGGTGACGGTGAAGCACTTCTTGGCGGAACAGGCGTTCCTCACCGTCACGTAGCGGCAGGACTTCTCGCTGGACCACTTGACCACCGTGACGCAGGCGGCGGCCGCCCGCGCGTCGGTGCGCTCGCCGGTGTCGGCGAGGGCGACGGCCTGGCCTGCGGTGAGGGTGGCGGAGCCGCACAGCAGGGCGGTGGTGGTGTGCCGGGCGTTCGCCTTTCGCCGCCCCAGGGGATGCGTTCGGTCGGCATGCGCGCCCCCCCGCGCTCACTCTCCGGCGGTCATCTCCGCCAGCTTCACCACCGTGTTCCAGTTCCGGCTGGTCGCCGGGCCCGCCGTCTTCGGGATCGCCCGGGTCAGGGGATCGGCCAGCCGGGAGCGGCCCAGGCCGTCGGGGGTGTGGAGGTAGACGGCGCGGTCGCCCGGCCGGAAGCCCTCCGGGTGGAAGGCGGCGGGGTCGAGCTTGGTGAGGTCGGCGGGGGTGACCGTGCGGGAGAGGTAGATGACGTGGAGCTGCTTCGGCTCCAGGTCGGCGGCCGGGAACGGGCAGGCGTCGATGACCGCCTGGAGGTAGGTGTGGTCGCGGACGAGGACGCCGACCTCGAAGCCGTACCGGTCGCGCAGGGCGTCCGCGATCCCGGTGGCGAGGGCGTCCGGGTCGGCCTGGGGGCTGGTGAAGACGGCGTTGCCGCTCTGGAGGTAGGTGCGCGCGTCGCCGTGGCCCAGTTCGGTGAGCAGGGTGCGCAGCTCGGCCATGGGAACCTTCTTGTGGCCGCCGACGTTGATGCCGCGCAGCAGGGCCGCGTACCGCTGGGAGGTCGTCATGGGGCCAGCCTAGAAACGGGCACCGACAGGGCGCCCGCCCCGCGTACCGGGTACCGGCCGCCGGAGTGACTACCCCGTCCGCGCCCCCGTCCCACCTGGCCGCATCCCGCGCCACCCGAGCGGCCGAAGACCTCGGGGGTTCCGGGCGGGAAGGCGTACGGGATGCGCCCTCTCTCCGACTTCCGACCCGTGGCGGCACTCAACCGGTGGCGCAACGACCCGACCGTCATGCAGACGGTCCGGTCCGCCGCCGCCGCGACCTTCGCCTACGCGGCGGCGGTCTGGCTGCTGGGCAACAAACCGCCGCCGCTGCTCGCGCCGCTGACCGCGCTGCTCGTCGTCCAGGTCACCCTGTTCGCCACCCTCACCAGCGGCATCCGACGGGTGAACGCGGTGGTGGCGGGCGTGCTGATCGCGGTGGGGTTCAGCGCGCTGGTGGGGCTGAGCTGGTGGAGCCTCGGCATCCTCATCATCACGGCGCTGGCGCTGGGGCATCTCGTACGGGTCGAGGAGTTCGTCCGCGAGGTGGCGATCTCCGCCATGCTCGTCCTCGGCGTCTCGCACGCCACCGACCTCGCCCTCTCCCGCGTCCTGGAGACGCTGGTCGGCGCCGGGGTCGGCCTGCTCTTCAACTTCGTCTTCGTCCCGCCGGTCTGGGTCTCCTCGGCGAGCGAGTCCATCGAGGACCTTGCCTCGCGGATGAAGGACCTGCTCATCGACATCGGGGACGAGGTGGCCGGCCACACCCCGGTGGAACGCGCCGCCGCCCGGCTCCACGAGGCGCGCGACCTCAACCACGACATCGCCGAGGTCGACGAGTCCCTCGACCGCGCGGTGGACAGCCTCCGCTTCAACCCGCGCGTGCGCGAGGGCCTGCTCTCCCGCGTCGTCCTCCGCACCGGCCTGGACACCCTGGAGATCATCGCCGTGGTGCTGCGGGTCACGGCCCGCACCCTCACCGACCTGGCCCGCGAACGCACCGACGAACCCCTCTTCCCCGAGGAGACGGCCACCGCCCTCCAGGACGTCTTCATCAACATGGCCGGGGCCATCGACAGCTTCGCCGTCCTCATCACCGCCCAGGTCAGCAAGGATGCCGACGAGGCCGAGACCTTCCTGCTCACCGAGTTGTCGGCGGCCCGCACCAGCCGCGAACACGTCGCCGCGCTGCTCCTCGAACACGTCCAGGAGCACCCCCGCCAGTGGCAGCTGCACGGCGCCCTGCTCACCGACATCGACCGCGTCCTCGACGAACTCGACGTCGAGAAACGCTCCATGCGCCTCGCCGAGGAACTCGACCGCTCCGCCCGCCGCCAGCGCGAGCGCTACCCGCGGCTGGCCCCCGCCCAGCGCTGGGCGGGCAAGAAGACCCGCGAGGTGTGGCAGAAGGCCACGGGGTGGACCCGCCGCAAGGGCAAGAACAAGGGCAAGGGCAAGAACAAGGGCAAGGACAGGAAGAAGACCGGGTGAGCGTCACGCGCGCCTCAGCGCGCCGCCCCGCTGTCACCCCCTTCCCCGCCCTGCTCGATCTCGGCGAACCCGTCCACCAGCCGCCCCAGTACCCGGAGGCAGGCGTCGATCTCGGCGTCGGTGAGGTCGCCGGGGAGTTCCGCCAGCATGGCTTTCTCGCGGGTGGTGATGGACTCGATGGTGGCGCGGCCGGCGGGGGTGAGACGGATCAGGGGGGAGCGCTGGTGGGCGGGGTTCGGGGCGGTGGTGACCCAGTCGTGGGTGGCGGCCTCGTTGGTCATGCGCTGGACGAACTGGCGGCTGAGGGACTGGAGTCGGCCCAGTTGCGGCACGGTCAGGTCGCCGTGGGTGTGCAGCAGGTCGAGGACGGCACGGACGCCGACCGAGACGCCCCGGGCGGCGTTGTCCTGCTCGATCTTGCGCTGGACCCGCCGGTACAACGGCCCGACCAGGGCGAACACCTCCATGAGGCGGTCGGCGAGCCGCTCGGGCGGCAGGGGCTCGGTGGGCGCGGGGCGGCGGGTGTCGGTCACCCGGCCATGGTGGCACCGGCGGCCCTTCGGCGGACACCAACATGACAACTCAGTTGTCAAAATCACCTCACCATGACACCTTGGTTGTCATGACGCGACCCACGCCGTACGACGGCTCCCCCGCGCTCTTCCCCTCCTGCGACGGCGACCTCGCCTACCTCGACACGGGGCCCCCGCAGGCGGGCGCCGCTACCCCCGCCCTCGTCCTCCTCCACCCGGGCTGGACCGACCACACCCTGTGGAGCGAGGTCGTCCCGCTGCTGGCCGCACGCCACCGTGTCATCGCCCCGGACGCGCGCGGCCACGGCGCCTCCGCCAACGCCTCGCGCCCCTTCCGCCCCTGCGACGACCTCGCGGGCCTCCTCCGCCACCTCGGCACCGGCCCCGCCGCGCTGATCGGCTGCTCCATGGGCGCCGACACCGCCGTCGCCACCGCCCTGGAACACCCGGACCTGGTCCGCGCCCTCGTCCTCGGCGGCGGCGGCAGCGGGCGGAACATGGAGCTGCGCACTCCGTGGGCGGTGGAGAACGCCGCCCGGCAGCAAGCCGCCCTCGCCGCCGGGGACCTGCCCGGCTGGGCCGAACACTTCGCCCACGGCGCCGTCGGCCCACAGCGCCAACCCGGTGACCTGTCACCCGAGTTGCTGGACCGCATCCGCACCGCCGGCCTCCGTACCCTCTCCAAGCACACCCCGGACGAGCCCGACCACCACATCCCCGTCCCCGACCTGGCCGCCCGCGCCGCCGCCCTCACCGTCCCCGTCCTCGCGGTCAACGGCGCCCTGGACGTTCCCGAACTCGCCGCGCACGCCCGCCACGTGGCCGACTCCGCGCCCTGGGGGCGCACCGTCACCCTCCCGGACGCCGGGCACTTCGCGCCGATGGAGCGGCCGGCTGAGTTCGTGGAGGCGGTGGGGGAGTTCCTGCGGGAGGTCGAGGCCGAGGCCGGCCGGGGGCGCTGACGGCCGGCGCGCATGCCGCGGGACACCTTCCGGGGAAACTCCGCCGAGGCCGGGCCCGCCTCCCTCACCGGGTCCTGGCCGGCCTCGCCCGGATGGTGCACGGCTGGCTCCGTACGCCCCGGGCGCGCCGTCTGCCCGGCCGGGTCACCGGCGCAGTCATCGCGGGGTGGACCCCGGCTCGTACGGCAGCCCCACCAGGGCCGCCGCTCGCGCGCTGAGGTCCGGGTCCGGGCCGAGCCATTCGCAGATCAGCACGGTGGCGTCGTCCTGCAACCGGCCGTCGTGGTGGTCCAGCAGGGCGCGGACCAGGCGGCGCAGGGTCTCCGGTACGGGCAGGCCGTCCGCGTGGTGGCGGACGAGGAAGTCGGTGAAGCGGGTGAGGCCGAACTCCTGGTCGTCGGCGCCGCGTGCCTCGGTGACGCCGTCGGTGTAGAGGACGATCCGGTCGCCGGGCTCCAGCTGGTCCTGGCAGAGGGTGACGGGGAGCGCGAGGTCCGTCCCCATCGGCGGTCCCGGCGGGCACTGCAAGTGGCTGCTCCAGCGGCCGCCCCGGATGAGCACCGGGGTGTGGTGGCCACGGTTGGCCCAGCTCAGCACGCCGGTACGGGTGTCGAGTTCGGCCAGCAGCCCGGTGGCGTACCGGCCGTGCCCGAACTGCTCGACCAGGGCCTCCTCGATCCGTGCCGCGGTCTCGACCGGCCCCGCCCCCTGCCGCCGGGCGTTGCGGCCGGCCCCGATGGCCAGGTGCGCGGTCAGCCCGGCGGCGGTGTCGTGGCCCATCGCGTCGAAGACCGACAGGTGCACGGTGTGCGTGTTCCGGGCGGCGGTGGCGTAGTCGTAGGCGTCGCCGCTGATCGTGTACGCGGGCTCCATCGCCGCCGAGATCACCACGCGGCCGTCCGCGTAGGTGCGCGGGGCCATCTGGGCCCACTGCATCTCGGCGGCGATGTTCAGCGGCCTGACGCGTGTCAGGCGGGCGTGTGCGTCGCTGATCCCCTGTTTGCTCTCGATGATCAGGGCGATGACCGAGGCCAGCAGGTTCATGTACTGCTCTGCGTGCTCGTGCGTGTGCTCCTGCTCGTGCTCGGCCTTGTCCGCCGTGGTGATGCGCAGGACGCCGAGCCGGTCGGTGCCGTCCAGCAGCGGGACCCACCAGTGGTGCTCGCCGGAGCCGGCGGGGGCGCCGGCGGTGATCGTCCCGTACTGGTATGCGCGGCCCGCCACGCTGCCGTCGACCGGCAGTTCCGCCTCGTACTCGGCGTCGCGGTCGCCGGTGAGCGGGCGGAGCACCTCGCGCTGGAGGTCGGCGAGGTAGATCAGCACCTGGGTGGACCCGACCTGCGCCGCGTACTCGGAAGCCTTGGACGGCAGCAGTTCCAGCGCCATCAGGTGGCTGTCCGCGAGCAGGCCCGCCAGCATCCGCCAGCCGCGCGCCTCCCGGTCCTGCCCGCTCTCCATTCGCGCACCCGCCTCGTCGAGGTCGGCCCGCTGCCCCGCGCGGCGCGCCCTGGTCGTCGTCCCACCTTGACGCGGTCCCGCCGGTGCTGCATCCGCAGAGACGGGGAGAGGGACGGTACGCGGCCAGGCGGGCCTAACTCCGTCCCCGCGCCCCCAGCGCCTCCAGCCCCACCGCGAACACCCCTTCCTCGAACTGCGCCGCCAGCGCCGCCCCGTCCCCGTCCCCGTCGGCCGGGCGGAAGGTGGCCGTCCAGATGACCGAGGAGCGGGTGTCGCCCTCGGCGCGGACCTCCAGGCGGGCGCGGTAGTCCGTGAGCGGGAAGGGATGGGCGACGAAGCCGTACTCCAGGGTCATGAGGGTGTCGTCGACGGCGTGGAGAGCTTCGGTGAGCCGGAGGCCGTCCGTGGTGACCAGGTCGCGGAGGCGCGGGTCGTCGGGGTGGGCGGTGCTGGAGGCGATCCCGGGGTGCCAGGCGGCGAGGGCGGGGAAGTCGCGGACCTCGCGCCAGACGGCGTCGGCCGCACGGTCCAGGACCCGGTGGGCCCTGGCCTCGGCGTACCGCTGCGGGTGCTGCCGCGGGGGCTGCGGCGCCTGGGGTTCCCGCCGCTGCCCCGGGAGAACGGGGTGGGCCTGCTGGAGGTCCCGTCCCGGCTGGGGGTTCTGGTGCTGGGGGTTCTTCGGCACGGGCTCTCCCGGAGGCGGTGGGGTACGGGCTGACGCGTTCCGCCTGTCTAGTCGGGGCGCCCGGGAGCCCGGAGGCATGCGGGGTGCGGTTCACCCGAACGGGGCGGGCGCCACCGTCACGGGGTCGCCCGTCCCGGCCCCGCCCGTCCCGGCCCTGCCCAGCCTCACCGTGCCAGCAGCCCCCGGATCTCCTCCGCCACCATCCCCGGCTCCTCCTCCGCCATGAAGTGCCCGCACGTCACCGTCCGGTGGCGCAGGTCGGGGGCCCAGGCCCGCCACAGCGCCTCCGCGTCGTAGCCGAGGGCGGCGCCCCAGTCCTGCTGGAGGACGGTGACGGGCGTGCTGAGGGTGTTTCCCGCGTCGCGGTCGGCGGTGTCGTGGGTGACGTCGATGCCGGCGGTGGCGCGGTAGTCGGCGGTGATCGAGGGGATGGCGGCGGCCGAGGCGGAGAGGTAGGCGGCGCGGATCTCGGGCGGGAGGGCGGCCCGGTCGCGGGTCCAGATGTCGAGGAAGTGGCCGAAAAAGGCGTCCGGGCTGCCGGCGAGGAGCTGTTCGGGCAGGCCGGGTGGCTGCGCCAGCAGGTACAGGTGGAAGCCGACGGCGGCCGAGGTGCCGTGCAGGGAGTCCCACATGTCGAGGGTCGGGAGGATGTCGAGCAGGGCGACCCGGGTGACCGCCTCGGGGTGGTCGAGGGCGGCCCGGAACGCGACCAGCGCGCCCCGGTCGTGCCCGGCGAGGGCGAACCGGTCGTGGCCGAGCGCGGCGGCGAGGCGGACGATGTCGCGGGCCATGGTGCGCTTGGCGTACACCTCGGGGCCGGTCTCGGCGGGCTTGTCGCTGGCGCCGTAGCCGCGCAGGTCCGGACAGATCACGGTGTGGCCGGTGGCGGCGAGGTCGGCCGCGACGTGCCGCCACATGAGGCGGGTCTGCGGAAAGCCGTGCAGCAGCACCACCGGGGTGCCGCTGCCACCGACGGCCACATCCAGCCACACCCCGTCGTCCACCGCGACGCGCTGCGAGGTGAAGCCGGGGAGGTCGGTGAGGTCGGGGTGGGGTGCGGGGCCGGAGGCCGGGGGCGGGGGAGTCATGGAGGGGCTGTCCGTCTCTCGTGGCAGGGTGGCCACGGGCTGGTGCGGCGGGCGGGAGCGTCCGGCCCCCGCCCGGGGACGCCTCCAGCCTCCGCGTGCCGGATCAGCACGGGATGAGTGGAGAGCGGAGGACGAGGACGACCGTGACGAGGACGACCGTGAGGACGACGTGACGACGACGGGCGCGGCCACCCCGGCGGCCTCCCCGGCGGCGGTCGGGTTCGGGGTGCTCGGGCCCGTCGAGTGCCGGGACGGCACGGGCCTGCCGGTCCGGCTCGGCGGGCCCCGGCACCGCGAGGTCGTCGCCCGGCTGCTGGTGGCCCGGCGCCGGGTGGTGCCGGTGGACCGGCTCGTCGCGGACCTCTGGGAGGAACCGCCGCCGGGCGCGGTCGGCGCGGTACGCACCTTCGTCGCCGAGGTACGCCGCGCCCTGGAACCAGGCCGCCGCCCGCGCACACCCTCCCGCCTCCTGGCGACCGAGGGGCCCGGGTACGTCCTGCGCCCCGATCCCGGCGCCGTCGACGCCTGGCACTTCGAGGCCGAGGTGGCACGCGCCGCCGGGCTCGCCCCCGCGAACGCGGCTCCCGTGCTCGACGCCGCCCTCGCCACCTGGCGCGGCCCCGCCTACGCCGACTTCCCCAGCGCGCGATGGGCGCACGCCGAACGCGCCCGGCTCGCGGAACTGCGCCTGCACGCCGTCGAGCGCCGGGCCGATGCGCTGATCCGCTCCGGCGCACCGCGCGAGGCCGTCTGGGATCTCGACGCCCACGTCGCCGAACACCCCTGGCGCGAGGACGGCTGGCACCTCCTCGCCACCGCCCTGCTCCGCTCCGGCCGCCAGGGCGACGCCCTCGGCGTGCTGCGCCGTGCCCGCCGGGTCCTCGCCGACCAGCTCGGCGCCGACCCGGGCCCCGGCCTCGCCCGCCTGGAACGCGAGGTGCTGCGCCAGGCCGACCACCCCGACGAGGCGGCGCCGGCCGCCGGGGACGAGGTGTGGAGCAGCGCGGCGGCGGCGTACGAGGGCAGCGTCCCGGCCCGCTCCCCGGCCCGCCTGGAGGCCACCGCGAGCCTGCTGCGGGAGCTGGCCGTGACCGGCGCGGGCGGCCTGGACGCGGCCCGGCGCCACCGCGCGGCAGCCGTGGCCGCCGCCGAACGCACCGGGGACGCCGAGCTGGCCGCCCGCGTCATCGGCGTGTACGACGTGCCGGCCGTCTGGACCCGGGTGGACGACCCCGAGGCCGCCCGCACGGTGGTCCGCACCGCCGAACGCGTCCTGGCCCGTCTCCCCGGGGACGCCCCCGAGACGGTACGCGCCCGCCTGCTCGCCTCCGTCGCCGTCGAGTCACGCGGCGACGCCCTCGCCGAAGGAGCCCTGCCGCGCGCGGCCGACCCGCCCGGCAGCCTCCGCGAACCCTGGCGTCACCGTGCCCAACAGGCCGCTGCCGAGGCCGAGTCGGCAGCCCGCCGCCTCCACGACGCGTCCCTCCTCGCCTTCGCCCTGAACGGCACCTTCCTCCAGAGCTTCGCCCACTGCGGCCAGGCCGCCCGCCGCGACGCGATCGGCGCCGAACTCGTCCAACTGGCCCGCACCCACGGCCTCGTCGGCCCCGAGGTGCTGGGCCGCCTGACCCGCGTCCAGGCCCTCGCCGGCCTCGGCGACCTGCCCGGCGCCGACCACCAGGCCACCGCCGCCGACCACCTTGCCGACCGCTACGAACGCCCCCTCGCCCGCGTCTTCACCACCTGGTACCGCGCCCTGCGCACCACCCTGGCCACCCCCGCCGACCTGGCCGCTACCGAGGCCGTCGAGGCCGCCGAGGCCGCGTACGCCGAGGCCGTTGCCCTCCTCCCCACCTGCGGCATGCCCGGTTTCGCGACGGGCCTCCCCGCTCTGACCCGCCTCGCGCCGGTGGTACGGACAGGCGCACTTCCGGCGCCCGAAGCATTCGCCGAGGCGGACTGGGGTCCGTACGACCCCTGGGTGCGCCCCCTGCTCCTCCTCGGCGACGCCCGCCCCGACGAGGCCCGCGAGGCCCTGCGCATCGCACCCCGCCCGCCCCACGACCTCATGGCCGAACCGATGTGGTGCCTGCTGGCCCGTGCGGCGGCGCTCGCGGGTGACCCCGTACTCGCGGCCCGGGCGGTGGCGGTACTGAGCCCGGCCGAGGGCCAACAGGCGGGCGCAGCGAGCGGGTTGCTGACCTTCGGCCCGGTGGCGGCGTACCTGGCGGAGGCCCGGGAGGCGGCGGGCGGATAGCCGGCCCGCAGGGTGTCCCGGTCCGGCGTCCCTCACCCCGCCTCGGAGGCGACCTCCGGCTCCCAGCGGGCGAGGCAGGCGCGGAGTACGTCCGGAGGGACCTCGTAGACCGCGCAGAGACGGTCGAGGGACATGCCCTCGCGATGCTGCGCGAGGATCTGCTCGCGCTTCCACTCCAGATGACGGACCCAGGCGGACAAGGTGGCTCCTTCGCAGGTGACACAGCGTGCGTACGGCGGGATGCGCGGAGAGTCGTCGGCGCTGGGCGCGTTCCAGGGCTGCGGCGAGTCGAGCGCGCGGAACGCCACCCGGTCGAACGCCATCACCCACGGCCCGTACCCCTCCAGCAGGAGCCGCCGCCCACCCGCCCGGGTGTGCCCCCGCTCCACCACCCGCCGGTACTCCCCGGCAACCGACACCAGGTCCCCTTCCCGCACCGTCTCCGGCGTGACGAGCCGCGCCACGCAACCGGCCACGGCCCGGGGATCGGACGCACCCGGATACGTCTGCAACTCCTTCTCGGGAACCAGGAACTGCCGATCCCCGAGCGGCACGGCCGCGACCCTGCGCAGGGCACCCTCCACGTCCAGCAGCAGAAGCTGACGGCGGGTACGGGGGTGCCAGACGACAAGAGACATGGGGGTACCTACTCACCGGGGGGTGGTTTCTCTCCGTGAGCCTTCAGACTCACCCAGTGATGGCTAGGCTGGCTAGCAAGTTGTGGACCAACTCCCCGGTGGCACAAGAGGGGCATATGCCGATGAGCGCGCGTGCGAAGGAACTCGATCCGGCGGGTTTGAACAAGAAATTGTTCGGGGCGAGGCTCCGTCGGATGCGGGAATCCCGAGGCTGGAGCCTTGACTACCTCGTCACCAAGATTCCGATGAGCAAGTCCCAGTTGGCCCGCGTCGAACGGGGCGAGTACCTGGCACCGGAGAGGATTCCCGCACTCCTGGACGAGCTGTTCGGCACGGACGAACTGTTCGTGCAGCTGTACGCGCTGGCCTGCCGGGAAGCGGTTCAGGACCAGTATCAGCGCCGGATGGAGTGTGAGGCGCAGGCGGTGTCCATCAAGGAGTACGCGGGCACGCTGGTCCCGGGCCTCCTCCAGACCGACGAGTACGCTCTCGCGCTCTTCGCTGCGACTCGACCCGGTGACCGTGCCTGGCAAGAGGAACAGCTCGCGGTCCGCAAGCAGCGACAGACGCGCCTTTATGGACCGGACGCACCACACCTGGCGGTACTGCTGGACGAGGCGTCCATCAGGCGCCCGATCGGTGGGCCGAAAGTCATGAGAAGGCAGTTGGAGTTCCTGGTGAGCATGGTGGACACTCCTTCATGCGTCATTCAGCTCTTGCCGTACAACCACGGTGCGCACAGCTTGCTCGGTGGCTCGCTGGCTCTCTTCACGCTGCCAGAGGGCAACTCCATTGCGTACGAAGAGTCGATTGACACCGGAACCCTCTTGGAGGCTCCCGCCGTGGTGCAAGAGCGAATGCTCCGTTGGGAGCGTCTTTGGGGATGTGCGCTGTCACCCCAGAAGACGGCAGCGGCTTTGAACGATGCGATGGAGGCATTGCCCCGATGAACTCTCTCCCGAATCCCGGCTGGGTCAAGTCGTCATATAGCAACGGCGGTGGCGGCGGTTGCATCGAGTGGGCCGCCACCCACGCCGCCACCTTCGGCCAAGTCCCTGTCCGCGACAGCAAGGACACCACCCTCGCGGGCTTCACCGTGGCCGCTCCCGCCTGGTCTGTGTTCGTGGACTATGCCAAGTCCGTCGGGGTCTGAAATCCCCGTGCACGCAGGGGCGTCGAGCGGGAAGATCTGAGGCGTAGCGTTCTCCCGCCTGTGCGAGTTGGAGGTACTGCCGATGATCGGATTCCTGGACCCCGGTTGGGGCAAGACGTCCTAGAACCAGGCCGGGCCCTCCCTCAGGGCCCGGCCCGCTGCTGTGTCGGGCGGGTCACGATGGACGGCAGTCTCCCGGTGCAGGGGCGGGGGCCCGCGAGGATGAGTGCGTGGCGATAGCGGAGTTGGTGCTCAAGTACCTGGACACCTTGGTGTGGCCGGCGGTCACGGTGGTCCTGGTGGGGATGTTGCGGGCGCAGATCCGGCAGGCGTTCCAGCGGCTGACCCGGCTGGAGACTCCGGCGGGGACGCTGGAGTTCGAGGCGGCGGCCCGGGCCGTGCGGGACGAGGCCGACGACCTGCGGGCGCCGGAGGAGGAGCCCAGCCGGACGCTGCCCGGTTCCGTCCGGACCGACCCCGACGGCGGGTGGCCCCAGGACGAGGACGAGGAACCGCCGCCGGACGAGGACGCCTTCCCTCCCGATCCGGAGGAAGGGCCGTACGAGTTTCCGCGTGGCGGCGCCTGGGGTGCTCCTTCGGGAGGCGGCGACGGCCCTTACCGGTCGGGACCCCCGCCCCCGGCTCGGCGGGACCCCTTCCAGGACGCGCTGGAGCTGGCGGCCGACTCGCCCGTGCGGGCGGTCGCCCTCGCATGGGAACGCCTGGTGGTGTGCGCCGTGGAGGTACTGGACGCCCGTGGCCACCCGCTCGGCCCGCAGCCGTACGCCCACAGCTCGGAGCAGATCCGGGGCTGGCTGGCGGGGCTGGGGCTGCCCGTCGAGGCACAGGGTGTCCACAGACGCCTGCAAGCCCTGTGGAACCAGGCGTTCCAGCATCCGGAAGCGGTCACCCCGGCCGCTGCCGGCGACTACGTACGGAGCTGCCGGTCCCTCGCGGCCGAGCTACGCGAACTCCCCTGATCCCGCGGCTCCCCCTCCCCGCCACCCAGGTGGTTCACCCGGGCGGGGCCGACGCGGCGGCTGTCCGCGACCACGCCGCAGGAGAAGCTTTCGTATGACCACGAGGGCGCGACATGCGAGGGGTCATGACGAGACGGACTGGGTGCTGCGGCACGTGACGTCACTCCGGACGGTCGTCGCCGAGTGCGCCCCGACTCTGAGGAGTGGCCGCCGCACGATGCGTCCGCACCACCTCGTGGACCCGGTCACGTCCGACGCGCGTCCGCCCCGCCCTGCTGAGAGCGGCTCCCGCGGGGCGGTGGCCGGTGCCGGGCTCCGGAATTCACCGAGGGGCCGGGCGCCGGGGCGGGCTGTGCCGCGCGACGGCGTCGTGGATCGGGGTGGTGCCGGCGATGAGTTCGAGGACGCGTGGGCTGGTGGAGTCGGTGGAGAGCAGGGTGGCGAGGACGGCCGCGACGTCCTCGCGGGCGATGTCGCCCACGCCGGTCCGCTCGGCGAGGTGGACCATGCCGGTTCCTGGCCGGTCCCGGAACCAGGCCGGCCCGATCACCGTCGTGGCCAGCGCGGAACGCGCCAGGAGGTTCTCGTCGGCGCGGCCCCTGGCTCGCAGGAAGGTCTCCACGAGTGGGTTGTCACGGTAGCGCGCGGCGGGATCGGCGCCCATGACGGAGAGCATGACGAAGCGGCGGACTCCGGCGCGTTCGGCCGCGTCGGCGAAGGTGACGATGGAGTCGTGGTCGACCGGGGCCGGCTGCCCCGGCGCGACACCGAGCCCCGCACCAGCGGCGTACAGCACCGCCCGCGCGCCGGTGAGGAGCTCTGTGAGGTCCTCGGCACTGGCGGTGGCGAGATCAGCCACCAGCGGCCGGGCCCCCGCGTCGCGGACCACTCCGGCCTGTTCCGGGCGCCTGATCACGGCGCTCACCCGCTCCCCCCGGACCGCGAGAAGACGGGACACCGTCAAGGCCACCCTGCCGTGACCACCAGCGATGACAACAGACATGCGGGCGACCGTACCGAACTCCGCACGCCGTGCTCCGGCGGATGGCCCAAGCCTCACACCTACGGGTCCCGGCGTCGCCCGAAAGTGCGGTGCCCGGCCCCGGTGGACGTGGCGCCACCGGCCACCGGGGGGAGAAGCATGACCAGCAGGTTCACCGAGCTGACCGTCGACTGCGAGGACCCGGAGGGCCTGGCGGAGTTCTGGTGCGCGGTGCTGGACTTCCAGGTGATCGACTCGGGGGCGGGCAAGGCCGAGATCGGGTCCTGGGTGCCGACGGCCGAGGAGGTCCGGGCCCGGCAGATGCCGCGAGTTCGACGTGCTGCGCACGCTGGCGCCGTAGGGCGCCCCCTGAGCACTCCCTGAGCACCCCCTGAGCGCCTACCGGTACAGCCCGTCCCCGTGCGGCCACACCCGGGAGGCGACGACCTCGGCGACCAGGTCCGGGGTCAGTTCGGTGGTGTCGATGACCTCGGCCTCGCGGTAGAGCCAGGGCACGGCCTGCTGGTAGCGGGGGAGATGGTCCAGGCGCCACTGGCGGCCGGCGACGCCGGCGGGCTCGATGTCGTTGGCGATGCGGTGGACCAGGGTGTCCTGGTCGGTGTGGAGCAGGAAGTGGTGGACCGGGATTCCGGCCTTGGCCAGGCCCGCGCGGATCTCCTGCCAGTACTGCTCGACCAGGACCGTCTGCGTGACGACCAGCGTGCCGCCGACGTGGTCCAGGACCTGACGGGCGGTCTCCACGACCAGGCCGCGCCAGGGCGGGAAGTCCTGGAAGTCCCCCTCCGGCACGCCCAGTACGTGCCACAGCATCTCCCCGACCTTCTCGGCGTCGAAGATCCGGGAGTCGCGTATCCGCGTGGTCAACTCCCCGGCCGTAGTGGTTTTCCCTGCCCCGAACGTGCCATTCAGCCAGATGATCACACCGGTAACTTTACGTGCTCTTGGGGTGACAGGGGAGGCCGCACCCCGGCCCGGCGCGGACGCCGGGGCGGGGGCGAGGCCCGGCCCCGGCGCCCACGCGCTCGGCGCGGGTCAGCCCCGCGGGGCCACCGGGGCGGGCACGGGGGAGGGCACCTCGGTCGGGGCGGGGACCGGGGAGGGCACCTCGGTCGGCACGGGTACAGGCGCCGGGACCTCGGCCGGGACGGGCACCGGGGTCGGCTCCTCGGCCGGCGTCGGCACCGGCTTGGGGGCCTCGGTCGGCGTGGAGGCTTCCTCGGCCGGGGCTGGCGCGGGCACGGGGGTGGGGACCTCGTCCGGCGTCGAGACCCCGGCCGGGGTGGAGACCTCCACCGGGGCGGAGCCGGAGGCCGAGGCCACGCTTCCCGTACCGGCGGCGAGCAGCGCGGCTCCGGCCGCGAGGCCGTAGATCCGGCGGCGGTTCAGGGTGATCTTCCGGTGCTTGGACACGGACGTTCCTCTTTCGGCTGCGGACCCTCCGCGCATCGGAGGGCCTGGTGCAAGAGGAGTACGGGGGCGGGGTGCGACCAGGTTGCACGGCAACCGCTTTCCGCCGGCGTGCAACCTGCGCGCGCCCGGCCACGTATGGAGGAAGAGCAGGGGTGGGGCGGCGGAAGGTCGGGGCGAGTGAAACAAGCGGTGCGGGAACGGGAGTTCCGGGAGTACGCCGAGGCGTGCCAGGCGCGCCTGAGGCGTGCCGCCTACCTGCTGTGCGGGGACTGGCACCAGGCCCAGGACCTGACCCAGACCACCTTGATGAAGCTCTACGCGGCCTGGGGCCGGGTCCGCCGGGACGGCAACGTGGACGCCTACGCGCGCACCATCCTCACCCGCACCTTCATCGACCAGCAGCGCAAGGGAGGCTGGCGCGAGGAGTCGGTGGGCGAGATACCCGAACTCCCCGTTCCGGCCACGGGGACACCGGAGTTGCGGTTGCTGATGAAGGAGGCGCTGATGACGCTGGCACCGAGGTACCGGGCCGTCCTGGTACTGCGGTACTGGGAGGACTGGACCGTCGAGGAGACCGCACACGCTCTCCAGGTGACACCGGGCACGGTCAAGAGCCAGAGTGCCCGGGGGCTGGCCCGCCTGCGCCAGGCCGTCGAGAACCTGTCCCACGAGACGGCCGGGAGGTGACGCGGGAGATGGGCCAGGGGATGGATCAGGGGATGGGCCGGGAGGCGGCCCGGGAGGCGGGCCAGGAGATGGACCGACGGGAGAACGCGGAGCTGCGTGCCGCCTTCGAGGCGCTGCTCGACGCGGGCCCCGAGCCACCCCTGCCCAGCGTCACCGACGCGGCCGTCGCCGGGGGCCGGCGGATCAGGCGCCGCCGTACCGCCGTGGCCCTCGCGGGCGCGCTGGTGGTCGCGGTGTGCGGGGTGACCACGGCCGTCAACGTGGCAGACAGCCGCCCCGATCCCGTCCAGCAGCCCCTCGCCCCGCCCACCCCGGCCCAGGAGCCCACCGAGGTGCCGACCCCCGTCGCGACACCGGAGCCGGCTCCCGGCTGAGCCTCCGGCGGCACGGGGGCGCCGCGCCGCACGGCCCTGCTCCGGCTCACCCGCCCCCGAGCAACAGGTCGATCAGCCGCCCCAGTTCCTCCTTCGGGTCCGGTGCGCCCGGCCAGCCGGTCATCAGGAGGTGGTGGGCGGTGCCGACGAGCGAGAGGGCGGCGGTGCCGGGGTCGGTGGCCGCCGGGAAGCGGCCGAGGGCCTGTTCGGCCCGGAGGTAGGCGGTGATCGCGTCCTGGATCGCGGTGAAGCCGGGGGCGCCCGCCGCCATGGCCTCACGGAAGCGCTCGGCGGCGCGGGGGCGGGTCAGGGCGAGGCCGGAGACGGCGGGGCCGCCGGAGTCGAAGAGGGCGTCGGTGACGGTGGCGAGGTGGGCGGCGACCGCACCGCTTCCGGCCAGCGCGGGCAGGGCGCGGGCGGTGGCGGCGGTGCGGGCGAAGCGGTCGAGGCAGAGGGCGGCCACGAAGGCGTCCATCCCGGCGAAGTGGGTGTGCAGCAGCCCCTTGGCACAGCCCGCCTCGGTGGTGACGGCCCGGCTGGTGAGGGCGCCGGGGCCGTCCCGGACGACGACGCGTTCGGCGGCGGCGAAGAGCAGTTCGGTCACGTCCGGCGTCGCGACTCCCCGCGGTGACATGGGCTTTCTCCTCGCTCGCCGTGGTGCGGCTCCGGTACCCGCCCGGTCGGGCGCGGCCCCGGGATCGTAACGGAGATTGCCGTTTTGGGCGCGCGCCCATACTCTTTGGGCGCTCGCCCATTCTTCGTTCTGCCTTCGCCTTCGCCTCGCACCACGTCAGGGAGTCCGTCGTGCCCGAGATCGTCAACACCGCGCAGTCGCACGCCTGGAACGGGCCGGAGGGGGCCCACTGGGCCGCCCACCAGGACCGCTGGAACGCCGTCAACGACGGTTTCAACGCACCACTGCTCGACGCCGCCCGCCTCGCCGCGACCGGCCACGTCCTCGACATCGGCTGCGGCGCCGGACGCACCACCCGGCTGGCCGCCCTCCGCGTACCCCGGGGCAGCGCCCTCGGCCTCGACCTCTCCGGCCCCATGCTCGCGCAGGCACGGGCCCGCGCCGCCCGGGAAGGGGTACCGAACGTCTCCTTCGTCCAGGGCGACGCCCAGACTCACCCGTTCGAGCCCGGCAGCTTCGACGCCGTGATCAGCCGGTACGGTGCGATGTTCTTCGCCGACCCCGTGGCCGCCTTCACCCACCTCCACGCCGCCGTGCGCCCCGGCGGCCGCCTCGCCCTCATCAGCCCGGCGGACCCCCGACGCAACGGCTGGGTCACGGCGATGGCCTCGCTGCGCGGCATCCTCCCGCTCGGCGACTTCGGCCGCGCGGGCACCCCCGGCATGTTCTCCCTGGCCGACCCGGACCACACCCGCCGCCTCCTCACCTCGGCCGGCTGGACCGCCGTCGGCGTCGAGCCCGTCGAGGCGTACGGGCGCTGGGGCCAGGACGCCGAGGACGCCGCCGAGTTCCTGCTCGCCACCGGCCCCGGCCGCCACCTGACGGAGCAGGCAGCACCGGGGGACCTGGACCGGGCCCGCACCGCACTCCGCGACCACCTGCGCGCTCATGAGGCGCCGGACGGCACGGGCGTACGCCTGCTCAGCACCTCCTGGCTGATCACGGGGGAGCGGCCCCCGTCCCCGCTCAGCCCCAGGTGAGCGGATCGAGACGGAGGTAGAAGCGGAGGCGGTCGGGGTCGGGCGCGAGGCCGTACCGCTCGGCGAAGGCCGCGTCCGCGCCCCGGGCCCGCTCCTCGTCGGGCCACGTCTCCCGCGCGTTGGCGAGCAGCAGCGCCAGATCGGCGTGACGGTCGGCCACACCGAGCCGTCCCAGGTCGATGAAGCCCGACACGTCCAGGGTCTTTGGGTCGAGGACGATGTTGGGCAGGCACAGATCCCCGTGGCAGACGACCAGGTCGGCCGCCTCCTGCTCCCGGCGCGGCGCGAGCTGCCCGGTGAGCCGGTCCAGCAGCTCGGGCCCGGGCGTCCCCCTCTGCTCGTCGGAAAGAAACTCCGGGTTGACGGCGTCACGGGCCACGACCTCACGCGCCACGGCAACCATGGCGTCCAGCCTCCGGCCGAAGGGACACGCGGACACCGGCACCTCGTGCAGCCGCCGCACCGCGTCCGCGATACGCCCCCAGGCAGCCGCCAACTCCTCGGCCGGCACCTGATCAGCGGGAACCCCGGGCACCGCACCGGTCACCAGACAGGCACCCGCCTCCCCGGCCCGCCAGTCGAGCACCCGGGGCCCCGGCACCCCCTGCCCGCGCAGCCAGGCGGCCCGGTCCCGCTCCTCCGCCAGCTCGGCCGCCCCCTCGGGCCCCACACACGTGGCGTACCGGGTGCCGTCCGCACTGCGGAACACGTCCGCCCCGGACTCCCCCGCCGTGACCGGGGACCAGCCGCCGCCCTTCGCGCCTGGCAGTAGCGGCGACGGGAGCAGCGGCGTTTTGGGGTCGTCGCTCATGGCGGCACTGTAGCCAGGGGGCGGGAGTGCGGGGCCTCGGATCGGCGGGCACGGGCACGGGGGCCGCCGTCAGGCCGGCTCGCCGCCCCCGGCCGCGGTGGCCACCACCGCGTCAATCCCCACCTCGTGCCTGCGTGCGCTGTTGAGCCCTGCGGCCTCGTTCTCCATACGGGCAGCGCGCCAGAGGCGCGGCCCGGCGACCGGCCCCCGTGACCGGCCCGGCACCATGGCGTACGACGCGTCCCGCGTCCCGCGTCCGCCCTGCCCGCACCCGCCCCCCCCGGAGCCACGCCGTGCCTCATGCCCTCACCCACGACGATGTCCAGGCCGCCGCCGAGCGGATCGCGGGCCAGGTCCGGCCCGTCGCCGTGGCCCCGCTCGACCTCGGCACGCCAGGCGCTTCGTACCCCGGGCCGGTGTACGCCGCCCTGGAGTTCGCCCAGTTCACCGGGAGTTTCAAGGCCCGGGGCGCCGCCAACTTCATCGCCGCCCACCGCGAGGCCGGCACCCTGCCCGAGGCGGGCGTCACCATCGCCTCCGGCGGCAACGCCGGGCTCGCCTGCGCCTGGGCGGCCCGCGCCCACGGCGTCCGCGCCACCGTCTTCCTCCCGGCCACCGCCCCGGCCGTCAAGGTCGAGCGGCTGCGCCGGTACGGCGCCGAGGTCCGGCTGACCGGCAGCGAGTACGCCGAGGCGCTGGCCGCCTGCGAGACGTACGCGGCCGAGTCCGGCGCCCTCCCGAGCCACGCCTACGACCACCCCTTCATCGCCGCCGGGGCGGGCACCCTCGTCGACGAGATCCGGGCCCAACTCCCCTTCCTGGACACCCTCGTGGTCGCGACCGGCGGGGGCGGCCTGTTCGCCGGGGTCGCCACCGCCGCCCACCACCACGGCCTGCGGACCGTCTCAGCCGAGCCGGAGGGGAGCCGGGCCCTGCACGCGGCGCTGGCCACCGGGGGTCCGGTCGACGTACCCGTGGACTCCGTCGCCGCCGACTCGCTCGGCGCCCGCCGCGCCGGGGAACTGGCCTACGCCGCCGCCCAGTACGACTCCACCCGCTCCGTCCTCGTCACCGACGAAGCCCTCACCGCCGCCCGCCACACCCTGTGGGCCGAACACCGCTTCGCCGTCGAACACGGCGCCGCCACCGCCCTCGCCGCCCTCACCGACCCGGCCCCGGACCACGGCTACACCCCCGCCCCCGACGAAACCGTCTGCGTCGTCCTCTGCGGCGCCAACACCGACCCGGCCACCCTCAGCCGCTGACCAGCGGACAGGCCACTCGTCCCGACCGCAGGCGTACGCCTGCACGCCTACCTGCTCCACATCGCCCTCGACGCTCTCGCCTGCGGTGCCTACCGGCGTCGCCGGGAGGAGGGCCGCGCGCACGCGGAGATGGTGCGGGGCCTGGCGGCCGCCGAGCCGGGGGAGAGTGCCCTGATCCCGGCCGCGCCCTGATCCGGAGTGCCGGTTCCGCCCGGGCTGGGCTCCGTCTTTCCCGTGCCGGTCACTGATCGGCCTCAAGCGCCGGCCGGGCTGTGGGGTTCGCGGGTCGTTCGCCGTGTGGGTCGGGCGGGGCCGCGTCGGGGTACCTCCTCACAAACTGCATGGTGCGGGGTCAATTGGAGTATGGCGGCCGTGTGTGCAGTTTGCTGCGGGGGCACCCCGACCCGTCCCCGCCCTTCCGTCTCGTCGGCGTCGTCCCGCCGGTGGGAGAGGAAAAGACAGGCCGTCGCCTATTGATCTTTGTGGCGAGCGAGAGCGATGACGGTGGTCACTGTGGAGGAGGGAGCCATCGGTGACGGCCTCTTCCGCCCTCCGGCGGTTGGCCGCGTACGAGACCGTGGGGTGGGGTCGTGTCGGGGTGCCCCCGCAGCAAACTGCACACACGGCCGTCTTGAAGCGACTGACCCCGCACCTTGCAGTTTGTGAGGAGGTACCCCGGCGCGGCCCCGCCCCGCCCCCGCACCGGAGGAACCGCGAACCTGACAGCCCGGCCGGCGTTTGAGGCCAGTCAGTGACCGGTACGGACAACAACCGGCACCCCCAGACGCGGCGCAGCCCCACGTGCTAGGAAGACGGCCATGCACACGGACCGAACAGACCCCGTCGAGCGCCTGCGCGCCGAGCGAGAGTGCGAACGGCTGATCGTGGAGTTCGGGCAGAGGCTGGACCTGGGCAACCCAGGAGACGTCGCAGAGCTCTGCACCGAGGACGCGGTGTGGGAATGGCCGGCCGGAGAACGCCGCATCGAGGGCCGAGCGGCGCTGAGGGCGTACTTCGCGGGCCGCCCCGACGACCGCCTCTCGCGCCGCATCGCGAGCAACATCCTGGTGACCGTGACCAGCCCGGACACCGCCACCGCGACCAGCTACTTCACCACGTACCGCGTGGACGGCCACACAGGCGGCCCGGTCCCGGCCCGCCCGCCGGTCCAGGTCGGCCACTACGAGGACACCTTCCGCCGGGCCGCAGGCCACTGGCAGCTCGCCCACCGCACCCTCTTCCTCGCCTTCGCCGGCCCCACCGACCGGCTCCCCCCGCCCGGGAAGGACTGACAGGCGCGTCCCGTGGCTCCTCTCCACAGCCGGTGGAAAACTGGTGCGGGTCAGCCGGGCGCCAGCCCGGTGCCGGGCGGGATCGGGGGGCCGCAATGCCGCAGCTGGAGTTGTCCGCCGGGGTCGTCGACTACGAGGACACGGGCGGAGACGGCCCCGTCGTGGTCCTGCTGCACGGCGTGGCGATGGACGCGAGCCTCTGGGACGAGGTCGTGCCGGGGCTGCGCGAGGAGTACCGGTGCGTACGGCCCGTGCTGCCGCTCGGCGGCCACCGCAGGCCGATGCGGGCCGGGGCGGACCTGTCCGTGCCCGGGGTGGCCCGACTGGTCGCCGAGGTGCTGGAGCGGCTGGACCTGCGCCGGGTGACCCTGGTCCTCAACGACTGGGGCGGCGCCCAGGCCCTGTTCGCGCTGGGCCTCGCCGAGCGCGTCGGCCGGCTCGTCCTGACCTCCTGCGAGGCGTTCGACAACTACCCGCCCGGCCTGCCGGGCCGCAACCTCGTCACCGCCGCCCGCCTCCCCGGCGGCCTGGCCGCCGCCTTCGGTCTGCTGCGCTTCCGCCCCGCGCGCCGCCTGCCGATGACCTGGGGCTGGATGAGCCGGCGCCCCGTCCCGACCCGGCTGATGGACGGCTGGCTGCGCCCCGCCCAGACCTCCCCGGAGATCCGCCGCGACCTGCGCGCCTACCTGCTGGGGGTGCCGCCCCGCGAGGAACTGCTGCGCTGGGCCGAGGCGCTGCGGGAGTTCGAGGGGCCCGCGCTGGTGGCGTGGGCGGCCGGGGACAGGGTGATGCCGGTGGAGCACGGCCGGCGGCTGGCCGCGCTGCTGCCCCGGGCCGAGTACGTGGAGATCGCCGGGAGCCGCACCCTGATCCCCGTCGACCAGCCGGCCGAACTCCTGGCCCGTCTCCGGGACTTCCTCGCCCGGACCGGCCCCTGAGCCACGGCCGGGACCCCGGCGCGTACGCCTCGTCGGGGCCGGGCCCCGGCGCGTACCATGCGAAAAAATGACACAGGGGGGAGTCGTTCCATGAGCGGCTGGATGTGGTGGGGCCTGGCGTTCATGCTGCTGGGCGGCGGAAGCTGGATCGGGGAGAGCGTGCGCAGCGCGCTCAAGGCGCGGCACACCCGCAAGCTGGAGCTGCAACGCGCCGAGACCGAGCGGCAGCGCGCCCTGGACGCGGCGAACCGCCCGCCCGAGCCCATCTGCGGCTGCACGCACCACCTCGCCAAACACGACAAGCAGGGCACGTGCCACGAGCGGGTCCAGGCCCCGGTCGAGTGGGACGCCGACCGCAAGCCGGTCAAGTTCGAGGAGCGCCCCTGCAACTGCCAGCAGTACGTCGGGCCCGAGCCGCTGGGCACGGTGTACGCGCCGGAGATCACCGACCGGGGCTGACCGGGTTCCCCCTCCGCGCGTCGTGCGTTATGGGATGTTCCGTTCGGGTATGCGCCTCTTCGTAAGCCGTGTTCGAGGCCGAGAAGGAGACAGGAACCCCGTGCCGACCCCGACCAACCGCATCCTGATCATCGTCACCAGCGCCGGCGAGTACGAGAGCGCCGGCTACCGCACCGGCCTCTGGCTCGGTGAGCTGACCCACTTCTACGACGTCGCCGAGGCGGCCGGGTTCGGCCTCACCATCGCCAGCGTCGACGGCGGCCGCGTCCCCATCGACCCGGAGAGCCTCGCCCACGACGTCCTCGCCGACCAGGGCACCGCCGAGCGCTACGCCGACCGCACCTTCATGAACCTCCTGGAGGACACCGTCGCCGTCGCCGACGTCCGGCCCGAGGAGTACGACGCGATCTACCTCACCGGCGGCCACGGCACCATGTTCGACTTCCCGCGCAGCAAGGCGCTGGGCGAACTGGTCGCCGCCTTCCACGACCAGGGCCGCGTCGTCTCCGCCGTCTGCCACGGCCCGTGCGGCCTGCTGGAGGTCACCCTCGCCGACGGCCAGCCGCTCCTGCGCGGCCGCGAGGTCACCGGGTTCTCCTGGCCGGAGGAGGAGCTGGCCCAGCGCGCGGACGCCGTCCCGTTCAGCCTGGAGGAGCGGCTGCGCGCACTCGGCGCCTCCTACAGCATCGCCGAGGAGCCCTTCGCCCCGTACGTGGTCGAGGACGGCCTGCTCATCACCGGCCAGAACCCGGCCAGCGCGACCCCGGTGGCCGAGGCGGTCGTACGGGCGCTGCGCTGAGCCCCCGTTATCTTTTTCGCGGTCCTGCAAGAGGGCCGCTGGCCTCCGGGCCCGGCATGACTGTTGCCCCCTGTCGATGAGATGACCTGGGGGGTGGTGTCACCGGGTCCGAGGGGTGCCGTCACAGACGCTGATCAGAGGTCCGACCACCGCCCGGCCGGGCGCAATGCCAGGCCGTTCGCGGGCGGCAGGTCTGCATAACGTGGATGCGCGAGAACGGCTCCTGACCTTGAGGCCGGCACGCATCGACGCATGTGGGGGCACGGTGATCAGCATCGACGGGGTGGGCGTCTTCCTGGGCCTGGACGTCGGCAAGCAGACGCATCACGGCCACGGCCTGACCCTGGCCGGGAAGAAGGTGTTCGACAAGCAGCTGCCGAACAGCGAACCCAAGCTGCGGGCTGTCTTCGACAAGCTCACGGCCAAGTTCGGCACCGTCCTGGTGGTCGTGGACCAGCCCGCCTCCATCGGCGCCCTCCCCCTGACCGTCGCCCGGGACGCCGGCTGCCAGGTCGCCTACCTGCCCGGACTGGCGATGCGCCGGATCGCCGACCTCTACCCCGGCGAGGCCAAGACCGACGCGAAGGACGCCGCCGTCATCGCGGACGCTGCCCGCACCATGCCCCACACCCTGCGCACCCTCGGCCTGACCGATGAGGCCACCGCGGAGCTGACCATGCTGGTCGGCTTCGACCAGGACCTCGCGGGCGAGGCCAACCGCACCTCCAACCGCATCCGCGGCCTGCTCACCCAGTTCCACCCCAGCCTGGAACGCGTCCTCGGCTCGCGCCTGGACCATCCGGCAGTGACCTGGCTCCTCGAGCGCCACGGATCCCCTCAAGCACTCCGCAAAGCAGGCCGCCGCAAGCTGGTCGAGGTCGTCCGGCCCCGGGCGCCTCGCATGGCCGAGCGGCTGGTCGACGACATCTTCACCGCACTCGACGAGCAGACCGTCGTCGTTCCGGGCACCGGCACCCTCGACGTGATCGTCCCCTCGCTGGCGAAGTCGCTGGCCGCCGTTCACGAACAACGCCGGTCCCTGGAAACCCGGATCGAGGCACTGCTGGAGGTCCACCCTCTTTCCCAGGTCCTGACCTCGATGCCCGGCATCGGTGTCAGGACCGCCGCAGTCCTCCTGGCCACCGTCGGCGACGGCAGCAGCTTTCCCACCGCCGCCCACCTGGCCTCCTACGCCGGCCTCGCCCCGGCGACCCGGCAGTCCGGCACGTCGATCCACGGCGAACACGCCCCCAGAGGCGGCAACCGGCAACTGAAACGAGCGATGTTCCTCTCCGCGTTCGCAGCACTCCACGATCCCGCCTCCCGGACCTACTACGACCGCTGCCGAGCCCGCGGCAAGACCCACACCCAGGCCCTCCTCCGCCTCGCCCGCCACCGCATCAGCGTCCTGTTCGCCATGCTCCGCGACGGAACCTTCTACGAGCCGAAAAGCCCCCGACTCGCTTGACGAAGGACATAGAGGCACCCCCCGGGACGCCGCGGGGTCAGCCCCGCCCGGCGGCGCCCGGCCTCCGGCGCGCGGCGAGCTGCCGCGCCACGCGCCACTCGCGCACCACCTCGTCCACCTTGAACCGGGGGATGCCCAGCGGCGGCCCGGGCGGCGGCATCAGGTGCAGGTCGGTGATCCGCTTGTTCAGCTCGGCGACCCGGCGCCGTACCTCCGCCTCGTCCTGGATCCGGGCCAGCACGGCGGGCAGCTCCTCGGCGTCCCGCCGGCACACCGCCACCAGGGACCCCGACGCGTCGGCGGCCCGTTCCTGCCCCAGCCCCTCCCGCCGCATCTTGGCCTTGACCCACCACAGCGCGTCGTACTCGGTCTCGTTCCCCGGCAAGGGCTTCCCCCGCCCGGGCAGCTCCGCGAACTCCCCCCGCCGCTCGGCCTGCCGGATCTGATGCTCGACCCAGTCCTCGTGCGAGACGTCCGCCGGTTTCCGCTCCGTCATGGTTCCAGGGTCGCAGACGCCCCCACCGCCTCCCCCGCCCAAGCCCGCTGAAAGGCGTAGCGGGCCGCTTCCACCTCGTGGCGCTGGTCGGCGTGGAGGACGCCGAGGGCGTAGGCGGTGGTGGGGGCGATGCGGGGGGTGGCGGCGGCGGAGGCGGCTTCGTGGGCGGCTTCCGAGGCGTCGCGGTGGTGGTCGAGGGCGTGGCGGGCGGCGGTGACGCGGGGGTCGGGGGCGGCGTCGGGGGCGACGACCTCCTGGGCGTAACGGTGCAGGCGGAGCAGGAGGCGGACCTGGTGCCAGGGGGTGTCCTGGCCGTCCGGTGCCGGGACGGCGAGGGCCAGGGCGTCGGCGTTGTACGGGTGGCCGGCGCGGTGGAGCGGCAGGGCGGTGACGGCGTCGGAGAGGCGGCGGGCGGCGGCCTCGGCGAGGGTGTCGGCGCGGCCGGCGGGGCGCAGGTGGGCGTCCTCGGCGAGCGGGACCTCGCCGCCGAGCAGGGCCACCTCGTCGACGAGGGCGTGCAGCCGGGCCGAGGCGAAGGCGGTCAGGCAGGCCGAGTGGGCGCGGGTCCGGGCCAGGGTGAGGCGGCGTTCCAGGAGGGCGCCGGCCTTGGCGGCTCCTATGCCGGGGCCGCCGCGGCGGGGCGCGGCCGGGCCCGAGAGGCGGTGGAGCGAGGCGAGCAGCCGGGTCAGGCGGGCCGCGACCAGGTGTTCGTCGGCGAGGACGCCACTGAGCCAGGTCAGTTCGGGCCGGAGCCGGTCGGCCCACTCACGGTCCAGCAGGGGGCGGAAGGTGTGCAGGGTGGCGCCGATGCGGCGGGCCGAGCGGCCCAGCGACCGGGCCGCCTCCCTGGCCTCCTGCGGGTCCTGGGCGGCCTCGGTGTGGTGGCGCAGGGCCCGCAGGAAGGCCGCGGCCTCGGCGCGCAGGGCGGTGGCGACGGGGGCCGCCGCCGGGGGCGGGCCGGGGGCCTGCTCGGGCAGGCGGTCCGGCTCAGGGAGTCGGGGCACGTCGGCGCCTCCGCGCGTCGATGAGCATTTCCTGTACGTGGCGGAGCGGCTTGCCGTCGGCGTCGTGGCTGTGGCGGGTCCACTCGCCGTCGGCGTCGAGGTGCCAGGAGCTGGTGGTGTCGGCCATGCCGGTCTCCAGCAGCCGGTCGAGGGTGGCGCGGTGGGCCGGGTCGGTGACGCGGACCAGGGCCTCGATGCGCCGGTCGAGATTGCGGTGCATCATGTCGGCGCTGCCGAACCACACCTCGGGCTCGTCGCCGTTGCCGAAGACGAAGACCCGCGAGTGCTCCAGGAACCGGCCGAGCACGGACCGTACCCGGATGTTCTCGGAGAGCCCGGGCAGGCCCGGCCGCAGTGCGCAGATCCCGCGCACCCACACGTCCACCGGCACCCCGGCCATGCTCGCCCGGTACAGCGCGTCGATGACCGCCTCGTCCACCATCGAGTTGACCTTGATCCGGACGTACGCCTCGCGGCCCGCCCGGTGGTGCGCGATCTCCTGGTGGATGCGGGCGACCAGGCCGGCGCGGAGCGAGTGCGGGGCGACCAGCAGGCGGCGGTAGCTCTCGCGGCGGGAGTAGCCGGAGAGCCGGTTGAAGAGGTCGGAGAGGTCGGCGCCGACCTTCGGGTCGACGGTCAGCAGCCCCAGGTCCTCGTAGAGCCGGGCGGTCTTCGGGTGGTAGTTGCCGGTGCCCACGTGCGAGTAGCGGCGCAGGAGTTCGCCTTCCTGGCGGACGACCAGCGACAGCTTGCAGTGGGTCTTCAGGCCGACCAGCCCGTAGACCACGTGGCAGCCCGACTCCTCCAGCTTGCGGGCCCACTTGATGTTGGCCTGCTCGTCGAAACGGGCCTTGATCTCGACCAGCACGAGGACCTGTTTGCCGGACTCGGCGGCGTCGATGAGCGCGTCGACTATGGGCGAGTCGCCCGAGGTCCGGTAGAGCGTCTGCTTGATGGCCAGCACGTCCGGGTCGGCCGCCGCCTGCTCCAGGAACGCCTGCACGGAGGTGGAGAAGGAGTCGTACGGGTGGTGCAGGAGCACGTCCCGTTCGCGGACGGCCGCGAAGATGTCCGGGGCGGAGGCCGACTCGACCTCGGCGAGGTCGCGGTGGGTGCGCGCCACGAACTTCTTGTACTTCAGCTCGGGCCGGTCCAGGCCGGCGATGCCGAAGAGCCCGGTCAGGTCGAGCGGGCCCGGCAGCGGGTACACCTCGGCGTCGCTGATCTTCAGCTCGCGCACCAGCAGGTCCAGCACGTACGGGTCGATCGACTCCTCGACCTCCAGGCGCACCGGGGGCCCGAAGCGGCGGCGCATGAGCTCCTTCTCCAGGGCCTGGAGCAGGTTCTCGGTGTCGTCCTCCTCGACCTCCAGATCCTCGTTCCGGGTGAGCCGGAACATGTGGTGCGCCAGCACCTCCATCCCCGGGAACAGCTCCTCCAGGTGGGCCGCGATCACGTCCTCGATGGGGACGTACCGCTCCGGCGACGCCTCCAGGAAGCGCGACAGCAGCGGCGGCACCTTCACCCGCGCGAAGTGCCGGTGGCCGCTGACCGGGTTCCGGACCACCACGGCGAGGTTGAGCGAGAGCCCCGAGATGTACGGGAAGGGGTGCGCCGGGTCGACCGCGAGCGGGGTCAGCACGGGGAAGATCTGCTGCCGGAACAGGGTGAACAGGCGGGCCTGCTCCTCCTCGGTCAGCTCCGCCCAGCGCACCAGGTGGATGCCCTCGTCCGCCAGCGCCGGGGCGATGTCGTGCTGGTAGCAGGCGGCGTGACGGGCCATCAGCTCCCTGGACCGCGCCCAGATCATCTCCAGCACCTCACGCGGCTGGAGCCCCGACGCCGACCTGGTCGCCACGCCCGTGGCGATGCGGCGCTTCAGCCCCGCCACCCGGACCATGAAGAACTCGTCCAGGTTCGAGGCGAAGATCGCCAGGAAGTTGGCGCGCTCCAGCAGCGGGGTGTACGGGTCCTCGGCCAGCTCCAGCACCCGCTCGTTGAAGGCGAGCCAGCTGCGCTCCCGGTCCAGGAACCGGCCCTCGGGCAGCTCGGCCTCGTCGTCGCCCGGGTAGTCGTCCGGGTCGGAGTCGAGGCCGGCCGTGGTCTGCGCGCGGTGCGCGGAGGTGAGGGAGGCCAGTGGAGGCTGGGAGCCCTGCTCCAGCGGGTCAGGGGTCTCTCCTGGAGTACGCAGCATGGCCCCATTCTTCCCGGTCGCCGGGGTCGGGGGCGCGTCGGAAAGGGCGGAGGCCAGCCTCAAGGGGGGCTTCCGCTCGGGTTCGGGCGCTGCGTGCTGCATGGCGCGAGCGTGCCAAGGGTTGCTGAATCCCGGGTTACGGGGACGTGGCGTCCGGGGTATGCGGGGGCGGCCGGGCGGGGACCGGGCCCGAATTCACCCGGGTGGGTGAACGGGCGTCGGCGGCACAGGACGAGGCTCAGGCGGGCGCCGGGCCGGCGGGGGAGGGCGCGGCGGAGACGGGCGCGCGGGCCGGTTGCCGGGCCGGGCGCCAGGTGGCGACCAGAGCGGCGGCGAGGAGCAGTTCGGCGAGGTCGCCGCCGTAGTACATCAGCTCTCCCGCGCCCCGCAGCTGCTCGGCGGGGACGGGGACCTGGACGAAAAAGCCGCCGTACAGGAGCTGGGAGACGGTGGCGTGCGCGGCGACGGCGACGCCCAGGACGACGAGGCGGGCCGGGACGCCGGGCCTGGCCGGGGCGGGGTCGGGCCCCGCGACGGCGTGCGCGAAGAGGCAGCCGGAGAGCAGGAAGTGGGCGTGCAGGAGCCCGTGGCCGCCCGGGGCGGAGGCGAGGGCGGTGTACAGCGGGGTGAAGTACACCAGCGCCAGCGTGCCGGTGGAGAGGACGAGCGCGATCAGCGGGTGCGTGAGCAGCCGGGCCGGGGCGGAGTGCAGCAGCGCGGTGAGGGTCCGGGCCCGCGCCGCGGGCAGGGTGCGCAGCAGCAGGGTCACGGGGGCGCCGAGGACCAGGCCCAACGGGGCGTACATGCCGAGGAGCAGGTGCTGCGCCATGTGGCCCCGGAAGTCGCCGTGCGCCCACGGGGCCAGGGGCGGGAGCAGCGCCAGGGCCAGCGCGGCGAGCCCGGCGAGGAACGCCGCCGTACGCGCCCGGGACCAGCCGAGCACCGGGTTGCGCCGGCGGGCCCGCCGGGCGAGGCGGAGGTAGGCGGCACCGAGCAGGACGGCGACGAGGGCGGGTGCCAGGGCGGGGGAGAGGACGGGGGACAGCGCGTCCCAGGGGCCCGGGTCGCCCGCGGGTCCCGGCGGATGCGGATGGGGGCCGGTGCCGCTCATCGCGCGTACCGGCCGGGATCACGCGGACCGTCGGGGTTCCGGGGGGCCTCGTCCGTACCGGGGTCGAGGGGGTGGGCTCCGCGTCGGACGAGGAGACCGACGGCGACCAGCAGGGCGCCGAGGGCGAGGAAGCCCATGTCCCACCAGAACGCGTCGGGGCCGCCGCGCACGTGGTGGATGCCGAGGATCTGGTGGTCCACGACGCCCTCGACCAGGTTGAACAGGCCCCAGCCCACCAGCACCCAGCCCCACAGCACCCGCGAGGCCCAGACGCGGCGCCGGTGGTGGGTGACGCGGGCGTAGAGGACGGCGAGGCCGGAGAGGACGGCCAGCCAGCAGACCGTGTGGAAGATCCCGTCCCAGACGGTGTTCATCTCCAGGCCCGTGACGGTGTCCGCCGGGTAGTACTTCACCCCGATCCTGGCGGTGTCCGTGCTGGTCAGCATGTGGTGCCACTGGAGGAGCTGGTGGAGCAGGATGCCGTCGACGAATCCGCCGAGTCCCACGCCGAGCAGGATGCCCGGCAGCCGGATGCTCCTCGGGTCGGTCGTCGGCTTCTCCCGTGCGTGAGCCGCTGTGCTCGCCATTGTCTGGCCGTCCCCGTCCGTTCGGTGTGCGGTGAGGGCACCTGTTCCCGCGTACCGCGGTGCCGTCCCGGGGTGGGCGCCGCATTCCCTCCTCCGGGGGTGTGCGCACGGGCGGCCGCCCCGCTCGGGAACGGGACGGCCGCACCCCGCCCGGTCAGGGCGTGCGGCGTCGCAGGACGAGGAAGGCGGTCCCGACCGCGAGGACGGCCAGGAGCAGGACGAGCCCGGTCTCGACGAGCTGGATGGGGAGGCGGTGGGAGAGGGGGTGGAATTCGACCAGCCAGGTCTCCGCTCCGGCCCGCACGCCGCACGCCTCGATCCCCCCGGTCGGGGCGGTGCACGACGCGGGATCTATCCGCCCCCCGTCCCCGGTCACGAGCCACTGCCCGCGCACCTCGGCCCCCTTGGGCCAGTCGGTGCCGGGGGAGGGCCAAGCGCCCCGCCCCTCTGAGAAAGGCGTGACCACGGTGGAGACCGGCCACAGCCAGGGCCGCCCGAACGTCCCCGCGACCAGCAGCCCCCCGGTCCCCACCACCCCGACGAAGATCGCGGGCAGCGCCCGCCCGACGAGGGTCCCCGCGCACACCCCCACGGCCAGCCCGAGCAGGCAGTACGCCACGAGTACGGGCCCGGAGGCGGCGTACCCGCCGGGCTCCCAGCCTCCGAACCCCCAGACCCCTTCCATGGGGGCGACCGCTGTCCGGAAGACCATGACCAGGAAGACCGCGCCCACCGCGGCCGCCACGGAGGCGAGCGCCAGCGTGGAGCGGAGCCAGCGGACCGGGGAGGCGGCGGACTGGGTCCACAGGAGGTGGTGGGTGCCGAGTTCGCGTTCGCGGGCGGTGAGGGGACCGGCCGCGTAGGCGGCGATGACGAGGGGGACGAGGAGCAGTACGTTCTGGCTCTGGTTGAGCAGGGACCAGTAGACGGTGTGGGCGGTCTCGTACGCGTTCAGGCCCGGGCACCCGGCGCCGGTTCCGCAGGCGGCGATCTCCGCCGGGCTGTACAGGGAGCGCCACAGCAGCGAGCCGAGCAGCAGCAGGGTGAAGAGCCCGACCAGGACCGCGCCCACCACCAGCGCCTTGCGGTGCAGCCGCAGTACGGCACGGGGGAGCGCGGCCCGGCGGTCGCGGGCGGCGGACGCGGGGGCGTCGGCCCGCCCGGCAGGGGTCAGGGTCGCGGTCACGCCTCCACCCCCGCCCCCGCCAGGTCCCGCACGGTCGCCTCGGGCGCGAGCAGCGCGGGCGCGGACGGATTGCGCAGGTGGGCCAGGAGTACGTCCTCCAGGCTCGGCTCCTCGCACTCCCAGCCGGGGCCGACGGGGCCCTCGGGCCGGATCAGGGCGCTCTGGCCGCGCCCGTGCGGCCGGGACTCGATCACGGTGTGCGGGGCGAGTTCGGCGGCCCCACCCGGCCCCGTGACCAGGCGATGGGCGGCGGTCAGGTCGTCCACCGGCCCGGCCATGCGCACCCGCCCGGCGCCGAGCAGGAGCAGGAAGTCGCAGGCTCCGGCCAGCTCGCCGAGGATGTGCGAGGACATGACCACGGTGGTGCCGTGCTCGGTCGCCTCCGCCAGCAGCGTCCCCATCAACTGGTGCCGCGCCAGCGGATCGAGGTCCGAGACCGGCTCGTCGAGCAGGAGCAGCGCGGGCCGCTTGCCGAGGGCGAGCGCCAGCGCCACCCGCGTCCGCTGCCCTCCGGAGAGCCCGCGCACCTTGGCGTACGGGTCGAGCGCCGAATCGGCCCCGTCCCCGTGCGCGACGCGTTCGGCGGCTGCCTGGTCCCAGCGCCCCGGGTTGAGGTCGGCCCCCAGCCGCAAGGTGTCGGCCACGGTCAACTGCGGGAACAGCGCCTTGTCCTGGGCCACGTACGCGATCTCGCGCCGCGCCTCTGCCGGGGTGGTGCCGAGGACGCGCAGCTCCCCGCCGGAGGGCCGGGCCAGTCCGGCGGCGAGCGTGAGCAGGGTGCTCTTGCCCGCGCCGTTCGGCCCGACCAGGGCGCAGATCCGCCCGGCCGGCAGCCGGAACGAACAGGCGTCGAGCGCGTTCCGGCGCCCGAAGCGTTTGCCGAGGCCCCGGGCCTCGACGGCGGTTTCGGTCATGGTGATTCCTTAGAACAGAGCCAGGGGGACGGGAGTGTCAGGGAGTGCGGCGGCGGAGCAGGCGCAGGGCCGCGAAGGCGAGGGCGGCGGTGAGGACGAGGATCAGGGCCGTCTCGGCGAGGTGGAGGGGGACGGCGTGGGAGGCGGGGTGGTACAGGGTTTCGACGCCCTCGATGCCCTTCGCGTCGGCGCACTGTCGGAAGGCTGACTCGTCCAGCAGGCACTCGCCCATGGGGACAGGCCGGCCCTGCGCGTCGAGCGCCGTCTCACTCACCCGCCAGGCCCCGGAGGGCACGCCCTCGCCCAGCCCTCCGAAGGCTCGCTCGGCCGGCCAGAGGTACGGGATGAGCTGGGGCAGGCCCTGTACGGCTCCGAACATGGCCCCCGCCGACACAGCGAGCGCGGCAAGCGAGCGCCGGAGCAGCAATCCGGCGTAGGCGCCCAGGGTGAGAGCGAGGAGGAGCAGGGCGGGGGTGACCGGACCGGAGGCGGTGAAGACGACCCAGTCCGTCCAGTCGTACGTGCCGGCCTGGGTCAAGAACGGGACGGAGCGGGCCCACACGTACAGCGGCACCAGCACGCTCACCCCGGCGACGAGTACGCCCCCCGCCACCGCCCACTTCACCGCGACCCAGCGCCGGGGGGAGACGGACTGCGTCCAGGCGAGTGCGGCCGTACCCCGTTCCTGTTCGGCCCCGGTGAGCGCGGCACCGGCCCAGGCGGCGACGGCGACGGGCAGCCCGGTCAGCAGGACGGAGGTCCAGCCGAGCCAGAAGACGTGGCTCGACCACATGCCCGAGTCCGCCTCAACTTCCTGCGGCGCGCAGCCCGTACCGTCCCAGCACTCAAGAGGCCCGGGCAGCACTACAGACCCCCCCACCCACCGCAACCACACCAGCCCCGCCCCCGCCAGCACCACCACGGCGACCCAGGTCAGCAACGCCCCCCGGTGCAGCCGCAGCACCACCCGCGCCAGCGTCCCGAACGACGGGGACGAGGGGGAGGAAGTGGTCCGCTCCCCCGGCTTGTCCAAGGTCGTACTCATCGTTCCTCGCCCTCCGGATACGTCGAGTCCAGTACGGCCGTACAGAGCGCCGCCACGTCCTCCCTGCCGAGCCCCGACTCCCGCGCCCGCGCCGCCCACGCGGCCAGCTCCGTCTGGAGCGGCCCGGTGTCGGCGTCGGTGCCGAGCGTCCGCCGGACGAAGGTGCCCAGGCCGCGCCGGGCCTCGACCAGGCCCTCGCGCTCCAGTTCGCGGTAGGCCTTGAGCACGGTGTTGGGGTTCACGGCCGTCGCCTCGACCACCTCGCGGGCGGTCGGCAACTTGTCCCCGGGCTCCAGCAGCCCGAGCCGCAGCGCTTGCCGGGTCTGCTGGACGATCTGGAGGTACGTGGCGACTCCGCTACGCCGGTCGATCCGGTAGGCGATCACCTGTCACCCCCCTTTCACTAATCAAGTAGTGAAAGGGTGATGCAAGGGTGGTGTTCCGTCAAGTGCGGTGCGCAGAAGTGGCCTTGTTGCCGATGAGCCGCCGTCAGCTGCCGGCCACGTCGGCCCCGTCGGCCCGTTCGGCCTCGGTGAGGAGGTAGCGGCGCTCGGCTCCGTTGGCGGTGAGGGTGGCGGCCTCGCGGTAGAGGGTGGCGGCGTGGGCGGTGTCGCCGGTCATGCGGGTGAGGTGGGCGCGTACGGCGCGTTCGTGGTGGCGTACGAGGGGGTCCCGGTCGAGGGCGTGGCGGCGGCAGAGGGTGTCGAGGAGGGTCAGGCCGCGAGTGGGGCCGAAGGCGCGGGCGACGGCGACGACGCGGCTGAGCCGGACCGGCGCGGTCGGGGTGAGGTGCTCCAGCCAGAGGTAGAGCATCGCGATGCGTGGCCAGTCGGTGAGTTCCGGCGCGGGCGCCTGCGCGTGGAGCGCCGCGATGGCGGCCTGGAGCTGGTACGGGCCGGTCCCGGTACCGCTCGGGTCCCCCACCGCGTCGAGGAGTCGGGTTCCCTCGCGGATCAGCTCCTGGTCCCAGCGGGTGCGGTCCTGCGACTCCAGCGGGACGAGGGCGCCGTCCGCGTCGGTCCGGGCGGTGTGGCGGGACTCGATGAGCAGCATCAGGGCGAGCAGTCCGGCGGCCTCGGCGTTGTCCGGGTCGGCGGCGTGGAGGAGGCGGGCCAGCCGGACGGCTTCCTCGGAGAGGTCGCGGCGGGCCAGGGTCTCTCCGGAGCTGGCGGTGTAGCCCTCGTTGAAGATGAGGTAGAGCACGCGCATGACGGCCTCGGTGCGGTCGCGCCGGTCCGTGTCGGTGGCCGGTACGAAACGCGCCCCGCTGCGCACCAGTTGCTGCTTGGCCCGGCTGATGCGGGTACCCATGGTGGCCTCGCTCGTCCCGTACGCGCGGGCGATCTCGGCCGTGGTGAGCCCGCCGACCGCGCGCAGGGTGAGCGCCACCTGGGAGACCGGGCTCAGCCGGGGGTGGCAGCAGAGCAGGAGCAGGGTGAGGCTGTCGTCCGTACTGCCGGTCGGCGCCGCCCGGCGTTCCGGTGCCCCCAGGGCGAGTTCGGTCCGGCCGACCTCCTGTTCGCGGCGGTGGCGGGCCTGTTCGGCGCGGAGCAGGTCGACCATGCGGCGGTAGCCGACGCGGATCAGCCAGCTGCGCGGGTCCTGCGGGACCCCCTCGGCCGGCCACCGCTGCCCGGCGACGATCAGCGCCTCCTGCACGGCGTCCTCGGCGACGTCGAAGCGGCCGAAGCGCCGGGTCAGCGCACCGAGCACCTGTGGCGCCTCGGTGCGCAGCAGGTGCTCGACGCCCGCGTCCGGGGGAGGCCGCCTCATCGTGGACCCAAGCGGGTCCGCCGGCTGCGCGGGGTCACGCCGCGAAGTCCGCGCCCATGACCGGCCGGATCTCGACCGGTTCGCCCAGCACCGCGACGATCCGGGCGGCGATCTCCACGGCCCGCTCCTGCCCCGACACGTCGATGACGGCGAAACTGGCCAGCACCTCCTTCAGCTCCGCGAACGGCCCGTCGGTGGCGGTGACCCCCTCGGCCGTGGGGCGCACGGTGGTGCTGACCGCCGGATGCCCCAGCCCCTCGGTGGAGACCAGCTCGCCGGAGGCGGTCAGCTCCTCCTCGAACCGCTGGTAGGCGGCGAACGCGTCCAGCGCCTCCTGGGTCGGCGCACCGGCGGTGGCGGCGTCCCAGCCGTCGGCCGAGGTGTAGCCCAGCAGCAGGTACTTCACGGAACCTCCGTGGTGGTCGTCGGTGACGGGCCGGGCGACCCGTGGTCGTCCAGGGAACCTCGGAGCCGGGCGGCCGTCCTCGACATCCCCGCCATGTGACGTACGTCACCGCCTCCCTGTGTCGAACTCCCGCCGACGGCCCCGAGGTAGCGGCGAGAACCCGGACGACGACGGACGACGAAGGAGAACACGATGAACACGATGTCCGAGACCGAGGGCGCCCCCCAGCAGCCCACCCCCGAACTCCGGGCCCTGGACCGCCTGACCGGCACCTGGAAGGTGACCGGCGGCGCCGAGGGGACCGTGCGCTACGAGTGGATGGACGGAGGCTTCTTCCTCCTCCAGCACGTCGACCTGGTCCAGTTCGGCCAGCCGGTCACCGGGATGGAGATCATCGGCAACCTGCGCCCGTTCGGCGAGCCCACCGGTCCCGACGTGGCGTCCCGCTACTACGACTCCCAGGGCAACACCTTCGACTACGTCTACGAACTCGACGGCGACACCCTCACCATCTGGGCCGGGGCCAAGGACGGCCCCGCCTACTTCCGGGGCACCTTCGCCCCGGACGGCACGGTGATGACGGGCGACTGGGTCTACCCCGGTGGAGGCGGCTACTCCTCGACCATGACCAGGGCCTGACCGGGGGCGTCGGTACCGGCGACGCTCACCAGAAGTCCGGAGCAGTTCGTGCGGCCGCCCGCACCCGAGCATGGGGCAGCGGACGTGGCCGGGCGGGGGCGGGCAGGGCCGGGGGTGGTGGGCCTGGTCGCCCTCCCGCCCTGGCTCCGGGACCGAATCCGATGTCCCTTCCGGACGTGCGGAGTCCTCGGGGATCTGCACGGGTTCGCTCCTCGGGGGCGAGAGGAAGGCGAACGGTTCGATGGTGCCCTACTGGGCTCGGCAGGTCCTGAGGTAGCTGAGGAACGACGCCTGTAGTCCGGTCACATGCGTCTCGTGCAGGAGCGCGCTGGTGACGGGCCCGCCCCGGGCGGTGAGGCGGTGAAGGAACGTGGCCGCGTTCTTCGCGAGATTCTGGTAGACCGCGATGTCTCCCAGCAGCTCCCGCTCGTTGAAGGTCACGTGAAGCCGGGTGGCGGGCAGGGCGTCACCCATTGCCTGGAGGCGGGCGAAGACCTGGCTGGACGTGTCCACGATGCCGGGGCTGCCCGCGCCGACGCTCTCGAAGAAGGTGCTTCGGGTGAGCCAGGCGTAGAGGCTGAAGAGCCCTCCGTACGAGTAGCCGAAGAGGCCGTGGCCGTTCGGGGCCGCGCCCCAGTCGCGTGCGATCCGCGGGTGAAGGTCGTCGGTGAGGAAGTCGAGGAACATGTCCCCGCGGCTGTTGCTCAGTTCGGCGAGGTAGGCATCGGCCTGGTCACGAGTGGTCGTGCCCGTCTCGACACTCATCTCCACGGCGTCGACATACTCCTTCGCGATGGGCTCGCCGGGGGGTACGAGGTCCCGGTTGCGCAGCCGCTCCCAGTGCTCGGCCTCCTTGCCCGCGTATCCCACGCTGACCTGGATGTAGGGCCGGATCGACTGCATGGGGTCCAGTTGCGTGACGATGAGGGGGGCGGTCAGGCCCACGGTCCAGTTGCCGTCGAGCACGTACACGACAGGCGCCTGCGCCACGGCGGCATCGTGGCCCGGGGGCGTGGTGACCCAGATGCCGTAGTCGTGCCCCCCGCCGGAGCGCATCTCGAAGTAGTCGGTGTGGGCGAGGCAGCCCTGCCACATGGTGCTCATCTGAGGTCCTTCACGATTCGGCCGGCCTTGATCACGAGGGCGGCGAGGGTGGGTCCGAGGGCGGCGCCGGGGAGCGACGGAGCGGCTGGCGCCACGGCGGCAGGCGAGCCTGTGGGATCGCGCGCCGACCCGTCGGTGATCGTCACGCCGATCACCCGAGCAGGTCCCATGAGCGATCCTCCGAGGGCGCGAGCCGACTGCGACCATGAGCGGAGCAACACGGAATCGCCGGCATTTTCTTTTCCAATGGATAAACTGTGGGAGTGGTCCTGTCAACCTCCGAACGCAAGGGCAGCGCGCGCGAGCGACTCCTGGCACGGCTTCTCGACGCCTTCGGCGAGGCCCTGCCCCCGCCGGAGATGTCGCTCCGTGAGATCGCCGCCCGGGCCGACACCAGTCACGCCCTCCTGCGTTACCACTTCGGGTCGCTGCCGGGCGTGCTGGCCGACGTGCTCCAGGCGCAGCGGTCCCGGGACAACGAGGCACTTCTGGAGGAGGCCCAGCAGGGCACCTTCGAGGATTTCGTCGCGGCGATCTGGCGTACCTACGCGAGACCGGAGCAGTTGTCGCGTGTGCGCGGCTTCTTCTACGTCGCCGGACTGGCCGCCTACGGCCCGGAGGACTTCCGTGAGTTCGTGGAGTCGCTCGACGATCTGACCGTGACGCTGTCCTCGCTCGCGGAACGCGAGGGGCTGGACGCGCGGGAAGCGCGGGACGTGGCCACCGTCACCGTCGCCGCGATCCGCGGCCTCCTCCTCCAGGAGGTTCTGGCTCCCGGCACCCGTTCGAAGGACGCGGTCGGCCTGATCCTGCGCATGAGGGAGGGCGGGCCCGATCCGCGGGCACGTCCACAGCGTTGAGCGGGCCCCCGGCTCTCCAGCGAGAAGCCCCGCCGCCGCCCGGCGGAGGGGCGACGGCGGGGCTCTTCCGGGAGCCTGCGAGGTCACCCCTCCGTGCGGTACATCAGGTCCGTCTCGTACGTCGTGAAGCCGAGCCGCTCGTACACGCTGACGGCCGCCTCGTTGTCGGCGTCGACGTAGAGCATGGCGGTCGGGAGGCCCTGGGCGGCGAGGTGGGCGAGGCCGGTGGTGGTGAGGGCCTTGCCGAGGCCGGAGCCCTGGGCCTCGGGGGCGACGCCGACGACGTAGACCTCGCCGAGGCCCTCGTCGGCGTGGATCTTGGTCCAGTGGAAGCCGGCCAGGACGCCGTCGCGCTCGGCGAGGAAGAAGCCCTTCGGGTCGAACCACGGTTCGGCCATGCGGGCGTCCAGGTCGCGCTGGGTCAGGGAGCCCTGCTCGGGGTGGTGGGCGAAGGCGGCGGCGTTGACGGCGAGCCAGGCCGCGTCGTCCTCACCCGGGACGAAGGTGCGGACGGTGACGCCCTCCGGGTACGCCGACTCGTGCAGCGGCGGGACGGAGAGCGGGCGGCGCATCTGGCGCAGCTCGCGGAAGAGGCTCATCCCCAGCACCGTCGCCAGGTGGCGGGCGGCCGGGTGGCCGCCGTGCGCCCAGAGCCGCAGCGGGCCACCGGACGCCTCCAGCAGGGCGGTGCCCAGTGCCCGGCCGTGGCCGCGACCCCGGTGCGCGGGGTGGACGACCAGTTCGCCGGCGGGCGGCTCGACGGGGTCGGCGCCCTCCAGCTGGGCGTAACCGGCGAGCTGGCCGTCGGCGGTCAGCAGGAGGTGGCGTACGCCCTCGCGGCGGCCACCGCGCAGCTGGAGCCGGCCCTGTTCGGAGACGGCCTGCTGGCCGTCCTCGGCGGCGGCGTCGGCCAGCAGGGCCAGGACCGTGGCGGCCTGGTCCTCGGTGAGCTCGTCGGTGGTGTGGATCTGGCGGGAGGGCACGGGGGCCGCGGCGTCGCTGGTCATGGTCCCGAGGGTACGGCGGACGGGCCGCCGGGCCGCCGCATTCGGGGGCGTAACGGGCGTCCGGGGTGGCGCGCCGTCCGACGGCAACCTGTCCGTAACCGCAACCCCCTGTCGCGCTACGCGCGTTGACCCTAGGCTGCCGCTCGTATCCCAGACCACTCCCTCAGGGGGACGCATGTCAGCCACACCCCGCACGAGACGCCGTACCTGGCGCCTGGTGACCGGTACCGTCTCGCTGGCCGCCGTGGGCGCGCTGGTCGCCGCGATGCCGGCCGGGGCCCACGGGAAGCCCGGCCACGGCGGCGGCCACGACCACGGCAAGCCGGGCCACGGCCACGGCCGCACCGTCGACGTGCAGCTGCTCTCCTTCAACGACCTGCACGGCAACCTCGAACCCCCGGCCGGCTCCTCCGGCCAGGTCACCGAGGACCAGCACGACGGGACGACGAAGGCGATCGACGCGGGCGGCGCCGAGTACCTGGCGACCTCGCTGCGCACCGCGCGCAAGGGCAACCCGTACAGCGTCACGGCGGCCGCCGGTGACATGGTCGGCGCGAGCCCGCTGCTCTCCGGGCTCTTCCACGACGAGCCGACCATCGAGGCGCTCAACAAGATGAAGCTCGACGTCGCGGGCGTCGGCAACCACGAGTTCGACGAGGGCCGCGCCGAGCTCGACCGCCTCCAGAAGGGCGGCTGCCACCCCGAGGACGGCTGCTACACGGACGGTCGCACGTTCGAGGGCGCCGACTTCCCCTACCTCGCCGCCAACGTCACGGACGAGAAGACCGGCAAGCCGATCCTCAAGCCGTACACGGTGTGGAAGAAGAACGGCGTCAAGATCGGGTTCATCGGCGTCACCCTGGAGGGCACGCCGGACATCGTCTCGGCCGAGGGCGTCAAGGGGCTGAAGTTCCACGACGAGGTCGAGACGGTCAACAAGTACGCGCGGGAGCTGGAGCGCAAGGGCGTCAAGTCGATCGTGGCGCTGATCCACGAGGGCGGGGCCCCGGCCTCCAAGTCGTACAACTACGACTGTGACGCCTCCGGTGCCGGGGACGGCATCTCCGGCCCGATCGTCGACATCGCCAAGGGCATCACGCCGAAGGTCGACGCGCTCGTCACCGGCCACACCCACGAGGCGTACGTCTGCACGATCCCGGACCCGGCCGGCAAGCCGCGCACGGTCACCTCGGCCTCGTCCTTCGGCAAGCTCTACACCGACACGACGCTGACCTACGACCGGAAGACCAAGGACATCGTCCGCACCAGCGTCTCCTCGGCCAACCACGTCGTCACCCGGACCCAGCCGAAGGCCGAGGACATCACCCGGCTGATCTCCGACTGGAACGAGCTGGCCGCGCCGATCGCCGCCCAGCCCGTCGGCCACATCTCCGGCGACCTGCCCGGCCGGGGCGCGACCACCCCCGAGTCGCCGCTCGGTGACGTGATCGCCGACGCCCAGCTGGCCCACGCCAAGACCCTGGACGACACGGCGGTCCTCGCCCTGATGAACCCGGGCGGCATCCGCTCCGACCTGGTCTACAAGGCGTCCGGCAGCGAGGGCGACGGGGTGGTGACCTACGGCGAGGCGTTCACCGTCCAGCCGTTCAGCAACACGGTCAACCTCGTCACGCTCACCGGCGAACAGCTGGTCACCGCGCTGAAGCAGCAGGTCAGCGGGGGTAACGAGGCCTCCCCGAAGATCCTCCAGGTGTCGGAGGGGCTGACGTACACCCTCGACTACACCCAGTCCGGCGCCGACCGCGTCGTCGCCGACACCATCCGCCTGAACGGCGAGCCGATCGACCCGGCCGCCTCCTACCGCGTCGCGATGAACTCCTTCCTCGCGGGCGGCGGCGACGGCTTCGCGGCCCTCGGCGAGGGCACCGACCCACTCGTCGGCGCCGACGACCTGGCCGCCTTCAACGACTACCTGACGGCCACCACCTCGGCCGACAACCCGCTGGACCCGCCGAAGGCGGACCGGATCACGATCGTGAAGTAGGGCTCACGCCCACGACGCGAGGAGGGGCGCCCCCGGCAGGTCCGGTGGGCGCCCCTCACGCGTGCCAGGACCCGTGTCAGGCCGCGTCCGGTGCCGGGTTCCCGTAGTACGCGCCGGGCCCGTGCTTGCGCGTGTAATGCCGGTCCAGCAGATGCTGCGGCGGCTCCACCCGGCCGAGCGCCAGGGTGTGCAAGGCCATCTCGGCGACCGCCTCCAGGACCACCGCGTGCTCCAGCGAGGCCGTCGCCGTGGCGCCCCAGGTGAACGGCCCGTGGTGGGCGACGAGCGCGCCCGGGACCGCCTCCGCGCGGGCCTCGTCGCCGTCGAGCAGGTCGACCACGACCTGGCCGGTGTGGAACTCGTAGTCCCGGGCGCACTGTTCGGGGGTGAGGACGTCGGTCACCGGGACCGGGCCGTCGAAGGTGTCGGCGTGGGTGGTGCCGAGTACCGGTATCGCGCGCCGGGCCTGGGCGAAGGCGACGGCGTGGGTGGAGTGGGTGTGGGTGACGCCGCCGATGGCCGGAAAGGCGCGGTAGAGGCAGCGGTGCGTCTCGGTGTCGGTGGAGGGGCGCAGGGTGCCCTCGACCACGCGGCCGTCGTCCAGGGCGACCACGACCAGGTCGTCCTCGGTCAGCCGCTCGTACGGCACGCCCGAGGGCTTGATGACGAAGACGCCGGCCTCGCGGTCGACGCCGCTGACGTTGCCCCAGGTGAGGGTGGCGAGGCCGGTGGCGGGGATGCGCAGGTTGGCCTCCAGCACCTCGCGGCGCAGGGCGGCCCGCGCGGTGGCGGTCACAGCGGCAGGGCCAGGCGGTGGTACGCCTGGTTCCAGCGCAGTTCGCGGACGAACGTGCGGATACGGGTGTCGGCGTCGATCACGACCAGCTCGGTACGGAGCATTTCGGCCAGGTCGTCTATCGCCTCGGTGCCGAGAGCGGTGGTCAGCACGGTGTGGTGCGGGGCGCCGGCCGTCAGCCATGCCTCGGTGGAGGTTCGCAGGTCGGGGGCGGGGCGCCAGACCGCGCGCGCCACCGGAAGGGCGGGCAGCGGCTCGGGCGGGGTGACCACGTCGATCTCGTTGGCGACCAGCCGGAAGCGGTCGCCGAGGTCGGCGAGGCCGACGACGACGGCGGCGCCCGGATCGGCGTCGAAGACGAGCCGCACCGGGTCCTCCCGCCCGCCGATGCTCAGCGGATGGATCTCGCAGGACGGCCGGGAGCCGGTCAGCGAGGGGCAGACCTCCAGCATGTGCGCCCCGAGGATCACCTCCTGGCCGGGCGTGAGGTCGTACGTGTAGTCCTCCATGAAGGAGGTGCCTCCGGGCAGCCCCGCCCCCATCACCTTCAGGGTGCGCAGCAGCACCGAGGTCTTCCAGTCGCCCTCGCCGCCGAAGCCGTAGCCGTCGGCCATCAGGCGCTGCACGGCCAGCCCAGGCAACTGCCGCAGCCCGCCCAGGTCCTCGAAGTTGGTGGTGAAGGCGCGGAAGCCGCCCTCGGTGAGGAAGGCGCGCAGCCCGGCCTCGATCCGGGCCGCGTACCGCAGGGAGTCGTGGCGGGGCGCGCCCGGGCGCAGCTCGTCGGCGAGGGAGTACAGGTCGCCGTACTCCTCCACCAGCGCGTCCACGGTGGCCTCCTCGGCCCCGTCGACGGCGGCGGCCAGGTCGTTCACGGCGTACGCGTTGACGGAGACCCCGAAGCGTCGCTGGGCCTCGACCTTGTCGCCCTCGGTCACCGCGACGTCCCGCATGTTGTCGCCGAACCGGGCCAGCCGCAGCGTCGCCAGCTCCGCCCGCCCGGCCGCCGCCCGCGCCCAGGACTCGACGCGGGCGCCGACGGCCGGGTCCGCGACGTGCCCGGCGACCGTCTTACGGGCCACCCCGAGCCTGGTCTGCACGTGCCCGAACTCGCGGTCGCCGTGGGCGGCCTGGTTCAGGTTCATGAAGTCCATGTCGATGGTGGACCAGGGGAGCGCCTGGTTGGCCTGGGTGTGCAGGTGGAGCAGGGGCTTGCGCAGGGCGTCCAGGCCGGAGATCCACATCTTGGCCGGGGAGAAGGTGTGCATCCAGGCGACGAGGCCCGCGCAGCTGTCGTCGGCCTCCGCGTCCAGGCAGATCCGCCGGATCGCGGCGGCGTCGGCGAGGACCGGCTTCCAGACCAGGCGGGCGGGGAGCGAGGTGCGCTCGGCGAGGGTCCGGCAGATCTCGCGGGACTGGGCGGTGACCTGGGCCAGGGTCTCCTCGCCGTAGAGGGACTGGCTGCCGGTGAGGAACCAGATCTCGGACTCGGGCGGTGCGGGCGGGGTCATGGCGATGTGCTCCTCGTACGGGACGGGGCGGGGCGGGGCGAAACGGGGCGACGCGGACGGCGGGCTCAGGCGGGGGAGCCGGCGGTACGGGTGGCGGTCCGGGCGGTGTTGCGGATGCGGCGCAGGCGGTGCAGGAGGAGGTCCGGGCCGGTGCCGAAGTGGTCGTGCAGGGCGCGGTACTCGGCGAAGAGCGCGTCGTACGCGTCGGCCCGCGCCGCGTCCGGGAGGTAGGCGGCCCGCTCGACGCTGCCCATCGCGGCGGCCGCCGCCCGTACGTCCGGGTGGGCGCCGGCCGCGACGGCGGCGTGGATGGCGGAGCCGAGCGCCGGGCCCTGGTCGGAACCGGCCAGCGAGACGGGGCGGCGCAGCACGTCGGCGTGGATCTGCATGAGCAGCGGGTTCTTCTTCAGCCCGCCCGCCACGATGAACTCCTCCACCGGGACCCCGCCCTGCTCGAACGCCTCCACGATGACGCGCGTGCCGTACGCCGTCGCCTCCAGCAGGGCGCGGTAGACGTCCTCCGGGCGGGTGTCCAGGGTCAGGCCCGCGACCACACCGGAGAGGTGGTGGTCCACGAGGGTCGAGCGGTTGCCGTTCATCCAGTCCAGGGCCACCAACCCATGGGCTCCGACCGGCTGTTCGGCGGCCAGCCGGGTCAGGTACGCGTGCGCGTCCTCCCCGGCCGCCTCCGCCTCGGCCCGGTACTCCTCGGGCAGGCCCTGCCGCAGCCACCAGGCGAAGATGTCGCCGACGGCGCTCTGCCCGGCCTCGTAGCCGTAGGCGCCCGCGACGATGCCGCCGTCGACCACGCCGCAGATCCCCGGGACCTCGGCGAGGGCCGGGCCGCTGAGGACGTGGCAGGTGGAGGTGCCCATGATGGCGAGCAGCCGGCCGTTCTCCACGGCGCCGGCGGCGGGTGCGGTGACGTGCGCGTCGACGTTGCCGACGGCGACCGCGATGCCCTCGGGCAGGCCCGTCCAGGCGGCGGCCTCGGCGGTCAGCCCGCCCGCGTGGCCGCCGAGCGCGGAGAGCGGATGGGCCAGGCGGGTCGCCGGGAAGTCCGCGAACTCCGGGTGCAGCCCGGCCAGGAACTCCGGCGACGGGTACGTGCCGTCCTGGTGGATGCCCTTGTACCCGGCCGTGCAGGCGTTGCGCGACTCGGCCCCGGTCAGCTGCCAGACGATCCAGTCCGCCGCCTCGATCCAGCGCACGCAGGCCGCGTACACCTCCGGGTCCTCCTCCAGCACCTGGAGCGCCTTCGCGTACTGCCACTCCGCCGAGATCCGCCCCCCGTACCGCCCGATCCACGGCTCCCCGCGCTCGTGCGCCAGCGCGTTCAGCCGGTCGGCCTGGTCCTGCGCGGCGTGGTGCTTCCACAACTTGGGCCAGGCGTGCGGGCGTTCGGCCCACTCGGGCAGCAGGGCGAGCGGGGTGCCGTCGGCGGTGGCCGGGAGCACCGTGCAGGCGGTGAAGTCCGTCCCGATGCCGATCACGTGGCCCGGCTCGACCCCGGCCGCCGCCAGCGCCTCGGGAACGGCGTGCCGCAACACGTCCCGCCAGTCCTCCGGATGCTGAAGCGCCCAGTCCGGCGGCAACCCGGCCCCGCTCCCGGGCAGGGCCCGGTCGATCACTCCGTGCCGGTACTCGTGCACGGCCGTCCCCAACTCGGCCCCGTCCGCCACGCGGACGACCACGGCCCGCCCGGACAGCGTGCCGAAGTCGACACCGACGGTGCAGGGGGCGCCGGGGGCTCCCTGGGCAGGGGGTGCGGGGGTGTTCACGGGGCTGGCCTCCGGGGGTCGCTCGGGTGGCGGCGGGGTACCCGGATGATTGTTAGCGCTCACATTGGCGGGGGGCAAGGGGGGTGCGGGGAGGTTTCGGGTCCGCGTCGGGCGCGGCCGGTCCGGCGGCGTGGCTGCCGAGGCGCTCCATCACGGCCTCGGGGCGGACCAGCAGCTCCTATATCGTCGGCCGACACCGGAGGCCGTGGAGCGTGCGGCCTCGTGTCGCTGAGGAGTACGGCCATGAGCACTCCACCGAACGCCGGCGGCCTCCCGGAGGAGCTGCGGCGGACGCTCGGCGTGCCCGACGCCGTCATGATCGGCCTGGGGGCGATGATCGGCGCCGGTATCTTCGCCGCGCTCGCCCCGGCCGCACGCGCCGCCGGGTCCGGGCTGCTGATGGGTTTGGCCCTGGCGGCCGTCGTCGCCTACTGCAACGCCGCCTCCTCCGCGCGGCTCGCGGCCCGCTACCCCGCCTCCGGCGCACCTACGTGTACGGCCGCGAGCGCCTGGGCGAGTTCTGGGGCGTCCTGGCGGGCTGGGGCTTCGTCGTCGGGAAGACGGCCTCCTGCGCGGCGATGGCGCTCACCGTCGGCTCGTACGTGTGGCCCGGTCAGGAGCACGCGGTCGCGGTCGCCGCGGTGGTGGCGCTGACCGCGGTGAATTACACCGGGGTGCAGAAGTCCGCGCTGCTGACGAGGATCGTCGTGGCCGTGGTCCTGGCGGTGCTGGCCGCCGTGGTGGTGGCCGCCCTCACCTCCGGCACGGCGGATGGGGCCCGCCTGGACATCGGCTCGGACGCCACGGTGGGCGGAGTGCTCCAGGCGGCGGGGCTGCTGTTCTTCGCCTTCGCCGGCTACGCGCGCATCGCCACCCTGGGCGAGGAGGTCCGCGATCCGGCCCGCACGATCCCTCGGGCGATCCCGGTCGCGCTGGGCGTCACCCTCGTCGTGTACACGCTCGTCGCGGTCTCCGTCCTGATGGTGCTGGGGCCGGAGGGCCTGGCCCGGGCGACCGCGCCGCTGTCGGAGGCCGTGCGGGCCGCGGGCGCCGACTGGCTCGTGCCCGTCGTCCGCATCGGTGCGGCCGCCGCCGCACTCGGCTCCCTGCTCGCCCTGATCCTCGGCGTCTCGCGCACCATCCTGGCCATGGCCCGCGACCGGCACCTGCCGCCCGCCCTCGCAGCCGTCCATCCGAAGTTCCAGGTGCCCCACCGCGCCGAACTGCTCGTCGGCGCGGTCGTGGCCGTGGCCGCCGCGACGGCGGACCTGCGCGGGGCGATCGGGTTCTCCTCCTTCGGCGTCCTGGTCTACTACGCCGTCGCCAACGCCTCCGCCTGGACCCTCACTCCCGACGAGGGCCGGCCGAACCGCCTGATCCCCGCCGCCGGGCTGGCCGGCTGCCTCGTCCTGGCCTTCGCCCTGCCCCTCTCCTCGGTCGTCTCCGGCGCCGTGGTGCTCGCGCTGGGCACCGCGGTTCACGCGGTACGTCGCGCCCTCGGTGCGCGGGGGTGACCTGCCCGGCCCCGCGTCCCCGAGCGCCGGGCTGAGCGACGGGGGAGTCGCCGCCGCCGAGTGGGCTACGCGCTGGCTTGCAGGAATTCGGTCACGCCGGGGGCTTGCGAGTGCTCCTCGAAGCGAGGGCGTAGCCGCTGGATGAGGGTGACGCAGCGAGGGGCGCCGATGGTCCGGGCGAGAGTCAGGGAGTCGGTGGCCGCCACGGACGCTTCGTCGGCGTGGCCCTGGGCGAGGAGGCTGGAGGCGCGGTAGGAGAGGAAGACGGCCCGGGTCTTCGCCCGCGCGGGGGCCAGATGGCCGATGCCCCTGTCGATGAGCCGGTCACCTTCGCCGGTGTCGCCGAGGTCGACGAGGGCCTGGCCGGTGTCGACCTGGAGGTCTTCGGGGCCGAACCAGGCGCACCAGGCGGGGGCGGGGTCCGGGGTGGTCCGGTCGAGGTTGTGCTCGGCGGCGCGGAGCGAGGCGCGGCAGTCGGCGGCCTCGCCGAGCGCGGCCTGGGCGCGGGCGAGGCGGAGGTGGAGCAGGGCGCGGGCCGTGGGGTGCTCGGTGCGGGCGACGGCGTGCTGGAGGATCGTGGCGGCGGTAGCGGGGTCGTGGCGCCAGGTGGCTTGGTAGGCGAGGTCACTGACGATGCCGGCGCCGAGATCGCGGTCATGGGCGGCATGGGCGCTGTGGAGGGCACCGTGCCAGAGGCGGGCGGCGGCCGCGTGCTGGCCGGCGTCGAAGCGGGTCCAGCCGGCTGTCTGGGCGAGGCGGGCGCCGAGAGTGTGCAGGCGGGCGGCCTGGCCGGCGGTATAGGTGGCGTCGGCGATGAGGTCGGTGACGGTGGCGAGGTGGCCGTCGAGCGCGGCGAGGGTGTGCTGCCGCTGGTGGGTGATCATGCCGGCGAGACGGAGCCCGGATTCCTCCATGACATCGAGGAGGTCGGGGTCGAGCCGGCCACCGTCGAGGGAGCGGGCGAGGGCGGTCGGCTCGGTGGTCGCCCACTGGTGGGTGAGGCCGGTGAGGGCTGCGGTGGAGTAGGCGAGGAAAGTGCGGCGGTCCATATAGGTGCGCAGGGCCTCTCGTAGGGCTGGAGCGGTGCTGTGCCGGGTGAAGGGGTGAGGCTGTTCGCGGCCGGGGAGCCAGTCGGGCCACGGGGTGGCGGCGACGGCGCCGGGGTCCACGCCGAAGATCTCGGCGAGGTAGGACTGGGACTCCGCGTCCGGCCGGGCCCGTCCGGTCTCCCAGGCCCAGATCCGCTGTTTTTTGGTGCCGGACTGCAGACCGCGGCGCTCGGCCGCCCGGCGGACGCGGTCGGCGAGGTCGGGCTGGGTCCAGCCGGCCTGGATGCGGGCGTACGCCAGGGGGTGACGGATCAGGTCGTGATCGTCCACGAGCATCCCTCCCGAGAGTGACGAACGATCTACAGATCGTGAAGGCACGGGGGTACCGCGAGGGTACCGGCAACTCCTGTTCCGTGGTCGCTGGTTGGCGTGTACTGGCGGTGTCGGGACGCCACCGGGGCGGACCGCCGAACGCCAGGAGGGTCCCGTGACCAACCCCACCAGCACTTCGCTCACCGCCGTCACCGCCACCGACGACGCCATGTCCGTCGACCTCGGCGACGCCGCCGACCTGACGCTGGGCGGCGACAACGACTCCTCCGAGAACAAGCAGAGCCCGTACAGCCACTGACACCGGTGGTTCGGCCCCCTCGCGTCCGGCGTGCGAGGGGGCCGCTCCGTGAAGGGAGGCGCCGGTGAGCAGCACGGAGAGATGGACGGGCGGGGGACAGCCCGGCGGTACCGGCCCCGCAGTCGTGTCGCAGGGCGCGCGGGTGCGCTGGTCCGATCCGCTCTGGTGGACGGCGGGAAACTGGGCCGGCCGGCTGCTGTGCCTGGATGCCGGGGAGTCCACCCGCATCGCGGTCTTCGGCGCGAGCGAGGCCGGGGCCGCCGGCCTGGCCCGGGCCCTGGCCGCCCCCGACCTCGGTGCGGCCGTACGCGGGTGGCCGGGGGCTTTCGGAGTGGTGCGGGCGGTGGACGGCCGGGTCGAGGTGCTCGCCGACGCGGTCGGCACAGTGCCGGTGTACTGGACGAGTACCGCGACCGGCATCGTGTGGTCGACGCACGCCAGGGCCCTGGCTGCCCTGGCCGGCGACGGGCCGGACCTCGCGTGGTTGGGGGCATACCTACGCGACCAGCGGGCCCCGGCGGCCTGTTCCGCGTTCGCCGGCGTGCACCGCGTACCACCGGGCCACCGCCTGGTCCTCACCGAGCGGGGCGCGAGCGTCTCGCCCTGGTGGTCGGTGCCGCACCCGGATCGCTACGAGGTGGCCGTGGCGCGGCTGCGGACGGCGCTGACGGGCGCAGTCCGGGTGCGCGTTGGCTCCGGGAAGCCGGTCTCGACCGACCTCGCCGGCATGGACTCCACGACCCTGACGGTGCTGGCCGAGCGGTACGGGCCGGTCAACGGCGTCACCGCCCACCCCCGGGGTGTCACGGCCGGCGGCGACCTGGACTTCGCGCGCACCCTGTCCCTGCCGCAGCTCACCCGCCGCACCTTCGAACTGACCGACGAGCACCTGCCCTTTGCGGAGGCAGAACTGCCCGCGACTGACCAGCCGCCGTTGTCCGCGCACCTGTGGGGGATGTTCTCCGCGCAGCTCGCGGCCGCACGTCCGGTACACCTGACCGGCGACGGCGGCGACCACCTCTTCCAGCCCGCCCCCACCCACCTCGCCGACCTCGTCGCCCATGGCCGGCTTCTGCACGCCGCCCGGGACGCCGCACAGTGGGCCCGCGCCCGACGGATCAGCCCGGTCCCGGTGCTGAGGCACGCCATCGCCCGCGATGTCGCCGCCCTCGGAGCGTCCGGGGCCGGCGCCGCCGCGTCTTGGCTGACGCCCGGCACCGCCTACGACCGGGACCCCGTCGACCGGACAGCAGCCGCCGCGCTCACCGACAGCCTGCGCGCGGCCGCCCGGCGCGCCCAGGCTGACACCGAACTCGCCGCCTCGGTCGGCGTGGAGCTGCACAACCCGTACCACGATGCGGCCGTCCTGGACGCCGTCCTGGCCGCCCGCTCCTGGGAGCGGGTCAGCTCCACCCGTTACAAGCCCATGCTGGTCGACGCCTTCGGTGACCTTCTCCCGGCCCGCCATCGTGACCGCACCACCAAGGGCACCTTCGAGACCAGCTTCCACGCGGGTGTCCGCGCCCGGCTCCCCCACCTCCTCGACCACTGCGACGGGCACCTCGCCGCCCTCGGCCTCATCCGCCCCGAGCAACTCCGCGCAGCCCTCCACAGGGCCGCCCTCGGCGCCCGGACGCCGTGGCGGGCGATCCTCGCCGTGTACGGCGCCGAGGTCTGGCTGCGCGCCGTCGGCAACGCCCCCGCTCCCACCTGGGCCGTTCTCGCCCCCGCCCGGAGGATGCCGTGACCGCGCCCCGCCTGCCGCGCCGAGCCTGGGTCGGCACCGGCCACGCCCACATCGAGGTCGACTACGCGCACGGCCGCGTCGTCCTCCACCCTCCCGCCACCCCTGTTCCGCCGGACGCAGTCCTGCACACGCGCGAGGTGAGTGCGCCCTCCTGGGGAACCAGCGAGCTGGACGCCGTCCTCACCCTGGCTCCGCCTGCCCCCCGGCGCTGGAAGGCAGCCGCCCTGCTCGCGACCGCTGCCACCGCCACCGTCCTGCTCTGCGGCCGCCGCCACAGGCGCCTGGCCCGGCTCGCCAGGCTCGCCGCGATCGGGCACCGTCTTGCCGCCGCCGACCCCGGCCAGGCCACCCACGCCGTACGAGCCGCCCGCTGGGCCGGACGCCTCCTCCCCGCCCGCTGGGCCTGCCTGGAGGAGTCCGTCACCGCCGCCGTGGCCCTCGCCGTCGCCGGACGCGGCGCGCACTGGCACCACGGCGTCGCGACCGACCCCGTGCGGCTGCACGCCTGGATAGCATCTCCCGACGGCAACCCCGTCGAAGAACCCCCCTCCACCGGCGCCTACACCACCACCCACACCGTCCGCCGACCCCGAAGGACGCCGTGACCGACCTCCCGCAGTTCCTGCTCACGGGCGACCGCCTCGCCCTCACCCAGCCCACCCGGGGTCACCTGGAGACCTACCACCGCTGGGAGAACGACCCCGGCACCATCCACGCGTACGGCAACCACTTCCCCCAGGCGTGGGAGGTCCGCGTCGCCGGCTGGGACCGGCAGCGCGCCAACGAGCGCTACCGCCAGTTCGAGGTCGCTCTGGCCGACACCGGAGCTCCCGTCGGGATGACCACCCTCGCCGTCAACCCCTACGTCAACACCGCTGAGTACACCCTCCTCATCGGCCCCGAACACCGCCGCCAGGGCTACGCCGCCGAGGCCACCCGGCTCACTCTGGAGTGGGCGTTCGCCCGCGCCGCGCTCCGCGCCGTCTGGCTCAAGGTCCTGACCCCGAACACCTCGGCGATCCGCGCCTACACCGAGGCAGGCTTCCAGGAGGCCGGCCGCCTCCGCGCCGCGGGCTACTGGAACGGCCAGCCCGTCGACGAACTCCTCATGGACGCCCTGGCCGACGACCATCGCGGGAACGGGGCGCTGTCCGACCGCACATGACGCCCGGCCCGCGCCATGGCATGGGTCCGGACCGCTCCGGTGCGCATGCCCCGCTCACCACTCCGCCACCCCCCGCGTGCTCCCCCGAACGATCAACTGCGGTTCCACCAGCAGATGCTCGTTCCCGTCGGCCCGCCCCTCGATGTGGTCGACGAGCAGCCGAATGCTCTTCCGCCCGATGGACCCGAAGTCCTGGCGGACCGTGGTGAGCGGGGGCGGGAAGAACTCGGCCTCGGGGATGTCGTCGAAGCCGGCGACGGCGACGCGTTCCGGGGTGCGGACGCCGGCTTCGCGCAGGGCGCGGAGGACGCCGAGGGCCATCTGGTCGTTGGCGACGAAGACGGCGGTGACGCCGGGGCCCCGGCCGGACAGGACGTGGCCGGCGAGTTCCTGGCCGGCCCGGTAGCCGGAGAGGGGGCTCCAGTCGCCCTGGAGCGGGGGCGGGGCGTCGATGCCGCGTTCGCGCAGGACGGCGCGCCAGCCGGCGGTGCGGGCCTCGCTCTCGGACCAGCCGTCCGGCCCCGCCACGTGCCAGACCGTGGCGTGCCCGGCGGCGAGCAGGTGCTCGGTGACCATGCGGGCGCCCGATTCCTGGTCGAGGGAGACGGCGGGCAGTCCGAGCTGGTCGCCGCCCTCGACGCTGACCACGGGGAACGGGGCGTCCAGGCGGGCGAGCGCCTGCCCGGTGGCGCGCTGCGGAGTGAGCGCGACGACGCCTTCCACGCCCCAGGAGGAGAGGTGGTCGACGGCGTCCTTGAGCCCTTGGCGCCCGTCGCCGCGCAGGGTGACGGCCGAGACGAGGTACCCCTCGTCGCGGGCGGCCTCGTGGAGCCCGGCCATGGTGCTGGCGGGACCGTAGAGCGTGGTGTTGACGGCGATGACGCCCAGCGTGCGGGTGCGGCGGGTGACCAGGGCGCGGGCGGCGGGGTTGCGGCGGTAGCCGAGGCGGTCGACGGCGGCGGTGACCTGGGCGCGGGTGGCGGGCCGTACGTGCGGGTGGCCGCTGAGGACGCGGGAGACCGTCTGGTGGGAGACGCCCGCCTCACGGGCCACGTCGGCCATCGTCGGCGGCCGGGAGACTTCCGCGGACCGGGCCACGCGGGCCTCCCCTCTCGCTGGGACGCGCGCGATCCGGCCGGATCGCGGTCTGGTGTCGATGCCGAAAAAGCGTATCCCCCATCTTGTATCACCCGTGTGTGAGCGCTAACAATCGTGCCTTGCCGGGAGAGGGACGACGACCCGGCAGCCCCGCCCATCGCCCCCACCACGGGATTGCCAGGGAGAGACATGACGAAGGCCCGAGCCGCCACGACCGCCGCAGCGGTGACCGCCTGCTGCGCCCTCCTGCTGACCGCCTGCGGCCAGGACAGTACGGGCGGCAGCAAGGAGGAGAAGGGGAAGAAGAAGCAGACCATCGGGGTGGCGATGCCCACCAAGTCGTCCGAGCGCTGGATAGCCGACGGCCGGAACATGACGAAGATCCTGGAGAAGGCGGGCTACGGCACCACGCTCCAGTACGGCGAGGACGACCCGGACCAGCAGGTCGCGCAGATCGAGAACATGATCACGCAGGGCGTGGACGCCCTGGTCATCGCGGCCATCAACGGCGAGGCCCTCTCCAACGTCCTCCAGCAGGCCGCCGACGCCGACATCCCCGTCATCTCCTACGACCGGCTGATCCTCGGCTCCCCGCACGTCGACTACTACGCCTCCTTCGACAACGAGAAGGTCGGCCGCCTCCAGGGCGAGTACCTGGTGGAGAAGCTGGGGCTGGACAAGGACGGCGGGGAAGGGGCGGAGAAGGGCCCGTTCAACATCGAGCTGTTCGCCGGGTCGAACGACGACAACAACACCCGCTACTTCTTCAACGGCGCGATGGAGGTCCTCAAGCCGTACCTGGACAAGAAGCAGCTGGTGGTCCGCTCCCAGCAGACCAAGCTCAACCAGGTGACCACCCTGCGCTGGGACGGCGGTACCGCCCAGAAGCGGATGGACGACCTGCTGACCTCGGCGTACTCGAAGGAGCGGGTGGACGCGGTGCTGTCGCCGTACGACGGCATCTCGATCGGCATCCTCTCGGCGCTCAAGTCGGACGACTACGGGTCGAAGGCGAAGCCGCTGCCGGTCGTCACCGGGCAGGACGCCGAGGTGTCCTCGGTGAAGTCGATCATCGCCGGGGAGCAGACCCAGACCGTCTACAAGGACACCCGCGAACTGGCCAGGATCGCCGCCGAGATGGTCGACGCGGTGCTCGGCGGGGACGAGCCGGAGATCAACGACGACAAGACGTACGACAACGGCGAGAAGGTCGTCCCCGCCCACCTGCTGGAGCCGGTCAGCGTCGACAAGTCCAACTACCAGGAGATCCTGGTCGACTCGGGCTACCTCGACGCCGAGGACCTGGGATGAGTTCCACGACCGTCCTGGAGATGCGCTCCATCGTGAAGCGCTTCACCGGCGTCACGGCGCTGGCCGACGTCACCCTCTCCGTCCGGCGCGGCGAGATCCACGCCCTGTGCGGGGAGAACGGCGCGGGCAAGTCGACGCTGATGAAGGTCCTCTCCGGCGTGCACCCGCACGGGAGTTACGAGGGCCAGGTGCTCTTCGACGGTGAGGAGTGCCGGTTCAAGGACATCCGGGCCAGCGAGCGGCGCGGGATCGTCATCATCCACCAGGAGCTGGCGCTCGTCCCGCACCTGTCGATCGCCGAGAACATCTTCCTCGGCAACGAGCCCTCCCGGCGCGGCGTCATCGACTGGGACCAGGCGCTCAGCGGCGCCGCCCGGCTGCTGCGCCGGGTCGGCCTGGACGAGCACCCCCGGACCCGGGTCAGTGACATCGGTGTCGGCAAGCAGCAGCTGGTGGAGATCGCCAAGGCCCTGGCCAAGGACGTGAAGCTGCTCATCCTGGACGAGCCGACGGCGGCGCTCAACGACGAGGACAGTGCCCAACTCCTGCGACTGATGAAGGAGTTGCAGGAGCAGGGCATCACCTCGATCATCATCTCGCACAAGCTCAACGAGATCTCCGAGGTCGCCGACTCGGTCACCGTGCTGCGCGACGGCCGCTCCGTGGAGACCCTCGACGTGCACGCGCCGGAGACCACCGAGGAGCGCGTCATCCGCGGCATGGTCGGCCGCGACCTCGGCAGCCGCTTCCCCGACCGCACCCCCTACGAGGGGCCGCGCGACAGCGAACCGGCGCTGGAGATCCGCGACTGGACCGTCCGCCACCCCGTCGACCACCACCGCCGGGTCGTGGACGGTGTCTCGCTCACCGTCCGCCGGGGCGAGATCGTCGGCCTCGCCGGTCTGATGGGCGCGGGCCGCACCGAACTGGCGATGAGCGTCTTCGGCCGCAGCTACGGACGGTACGAGCGCGGCACCGTGCACAAGGACGGCCGCGAGATCCGTACCCGCACCGTCCCGGAGGCGGTCGCGCGCGGCCTCGCGTACGTCACCGAGGACCGCAAGCGGTACGGGCTCGACCTCGGCGACACCGTGGCCCGCAACATCTCGCTCTCCTCGCTGCCCGACCTCGCCCGGGGCGGCATCGTCGACGCCCACCGGGAGCGGCAGGTCGCCGAGGAGTACCGGCGGGTCATGAACATCAAGACCCCCGACGTCCTGGAGCCGGTCGGCCGGCTCTCCGGTGGCAACCAGCAGAAGATCGTGCTGAGCAAGTGGGTGCTGTCCGGGCCCGACGTGCTGATCCTGGACGAGCCGACGCGCGGCGTCGACGTCGGCGCCAAGTTCGAGATCTACGGCGTGATCGACCGGCTCGCCGCCGAGGGCAAGGCGATCCTGATGATCTCCTCCGAGCTGCCCGAACTCCTCGGCATGTGCGACCGGGTGTACACCATGGCCGCCGGCCGGCTCACCGGCGAGGTGGCCCGCGCCGACGCCTCCCAGGAAGTCCTCATGCGCCACATGACGCGCGTCCCGTCCGCCGCCGGCACCGACCCCAGTGAAGGGCACCACCCATGAGCAGCGAAGCGACCACCCAGCCCGAGGCGCCGGCGGGCGCCCCGGAACGCGGAAAGGGCCGCGGGCTCGGCACGATGCTGCTGGACGCCGTCCGGCAGAACTCCCGCCAGTACGGGATGCTCTTCGCGCTCGGGCTGATCGTCGTCCTCTTCCAGATCTGGACCGGCGGCGACCTCCTGCTGCCGCGCAACGTCTCCAACCTGGTCCTCCAGAACAGCTACATCCTGATCCTCGCCATCGGGATGATGATCGTCATCATCGCGGGCCACATCGACCTGTCGGTGGGCTCCCTGACGGCGCTGGTCGGCGCGGTCGCGGCCGTGCTCATGGTGCAGCAGCAGATCCCGTGGCCCGTCGCGGTCGCCCTCACGCTGCTGATGGGCGCCGCCGCCGGGGCCCTGCAAGGCTTCTTCATCGCGTACATCGGCATCCCGTCGTTCATCGTGACGCTGGCCGGGATGCTGCTCTTCCGGGGGCTCACGGAGATCTTCCTCGACGGGCAGACCATGGGCCCGTTCCCCTCCGGCCTCCAGAAGGTGGCCAACGGCTTCCTGCCCGAGGTCGGTCCGGCCACCAACTACCACAACCTCACCCTCCTCCTCGGCCTCGTGCTGATCGTCTTCGTGGTCTTCCAGGAGGTCCGCGACCGGCGCCGGCAGCGGGAGTTCTCCCTCCAGGAGGTCCCGCCGACCCTCTTCGCGCTGAAGCTGGCCGCCCTGGTCGCGGTCATCCTCGTCGCCACCCTGCTGCTCGCCAGCTACAAGGGCGCCCCGGTGGTCCTGCTGATCCTCGCCGCCCTCCTCGTCGGCTTCGGCTACGTGATGCGGAACGCGGTCGCAGGGCGCCACGTCTACGCGATCGGCGGCAACCTCGGCGCCGCCAAGCTCTCCGGCGTCAAGGACAAGCGGGTCACCTTCGCGGTCTTCCTCAACATGGGCGTCCTCGCCGCCCTCGCGGGGCTGGTCTTCGCCGCCCGGTTCAACGCCGCCTCGCCCAAGGCCGGCATCAACTTCGAACTGGAGGCGATCGCCGCCGCGTTCATCGGCGGCGCCTCGATGAGCGGCGGCGTCGGCACCGTCCTCGGCGCCATCATCGGCGGCCTGGTCCTCGGCGTCCTCAACAACGGCATGAACCTCGTGGGCGTCGGCACCGACTGGCAGCAGGTCATCAAGGGCCTGGTGCTGCTCGCCGCCGTCGGCTTCGACGTCTGGAACAAGCGCCGCGCGGGCGGCTGAGGCCACCGGTCCGTACCCCCGGCACGCGGCACCCCCCCCCGCGTGCCGGGGCCGTGTGGAATACCTCGCATTCCCCGAGGTACCGGAAGCCGAAGTTGCGGGTGGTGGCGGGGTGCGTGGTGGGATGACGCGATGCGTTCCCCCCACCGCATGACCCAGGACACCGACCGTTCACCCGAGGCCCCGGCCCCCACCGAGGCGCCCGCCACCCCCGCACCGCGCTACGGCCCGTACGACTCCAACCCCGAGTGGGACAACCCGTACGAGCAGCTCGCCGGGCTCGACGACCGGGCCGTGGACACCTTCCTCCAGAAGGACCCGGACGCCTTCGACGCCTTCGAGACCGGCGAGCCCCCGGCCTACGAGCCGCCCCCGGCCACCCCGCCGAGGCGCCGCCGCCCCCGCGGACGCAGCCCCTTCCGGCGCGCGCTGGGCCACCTGAGCTGGGGCGCCAAGATCACCGTGGGCATCCTCGTCCTCGCCGCCTTCCTCACCCTCGGCGACCGCTGGGTGGTCCTCTACGCCGAGAACAAGGCGGAGGAGTCGCTGAAGCAGTCGATGGACCTCACCGCCGCCCCCGAGGTCGACATCGACGGCTTCCCCTTCCTCACCCAGGTCGCCGCCCGCCGCCTCGACACCGTCCACCTCACCGTCCCCGACGTCGCCGCCGGACGCGTCTCGCTCGCCGAGGTCTCCGCCACCGGCCACGACGTGCGGATATCCGGGGAGGGACTGACCGGCATCGACGGCGCCGACATCGGCGGCGTCGACGGCGAGGTCCGGCTCTCCTTCGACGACCTCGGCCGCGAACTCGGCGCCTCCCAGGTCACCTTCACCGGCAAGGGCACCGACCGGGTCCTCGCCCGCGGCACCCTGCCCGTGGCCGGCCACGAACTCGCCCTGCGCGCCGACGCGTCGATCCGCCGCGACGGCGACCGGGGTGTCTCCACCGAGGTCACCGGCATGCGCCTGGACATCGGCGACCTCGCCGTCTTCCGTCCCGGCACCGGCCCGGACGACGGCCTCCACCTCACCCCGAGCAGCCTGAAGAAGCTCACGGACGAGACGGCCAAGGCCAAGGCCCTGCTCTCGGTCCCGGCCATCGTCCACGCCCTCGGCGTCCCCGACGCCCACATCCGCGCGGCCCTCGACAACGACCGCAAGCTCGCCGATCTCCTGGGCACCCCCGCCGTCGTCGACGACCTCCTCGCCGTCAACCTGGTCGACCTCGCCGCCACCCACCCCGACGTCCTCCGCCGCCTCGGCATCGACCCGGGCCTCCTCGACGCCCTCACCGACCTCACCCGCCCCCAGCTCGCCGACCGCCTGACCCTCGGCTTCACCCTTCCCGAACTCCCCGGCGAGGGCGACGTACGCCTGCGGGACGTGCGGGTGGAACCGGACGGCATCCTGGTGCGGCTGGAGGGGACGGGGGTCAGCTTCGGCAAGTAGGCGGCGGGGAAGAGGGCAGGGCTCAGTCCGCCCCCGGACCCCTGTCGTCCTCGCCCTTGCCCGCGCCCTCGCCCGTACGCTCCGAGCCCGGCGGTGGCGTGGGCGCCCCCGGCAGCACCAGCCGCACCAAGGTCCCGCCCCCCTCGGCCCGTTCGACCGCGACCCGGCCGCCGCACTGTTCGGCGGTGCGGGCCACGATGGACAGGCCCAGTCCCGAGCCGGGCAGGGAGCGGGCCGAGGGGGAGCGCCAGAAGCGGTCGAAGACGTGGCGGAGTTCGTCCTCGGGGATGCCGGGGCCCCGGTCGCGGACGGTGAGTTCGCCGCGGTGGAGGCGGAGATCGACGGTGCCGCCGGGCGGGCTGAACTTGACCGCGTTGTCGAGGATGTTGACCACCGCCCGTTCCAGCGCGGCCGGGCGGCAGCGGACGTACCACGGGGCCAGGTCGGCGGTGAAGGTCAGCTCCGGGCCGCGCAGGCGGGCCCGGCGCAGGGCGGTCGCCGTCGTCTCGTGGAAGGCGACCACCTCCAGGCGGCCCTGCTGCGCGCCGTCGGTACGCGAGAGTTCCTGGAGGTCGCCGATGAGCGCGGCCAGCTCCGTCATCTGCGCCTTGACCGAGTCGAGCAGCGCGGCCCGGTCCTCGGCGGGCAGCGCGCGGCCGGTGCGCTCGCTGCGGGCCAGCAGCTCGATGTTGGTCCGCAGCGAGGTCAGCGGGGTGCGCAGTTCGTGCCCGGCGTCCGCGATCAGCTGCTGCTGGAGGTCGTGGGAGTCGGAGAGCGCGCTGGTCATCGCGTTGAAGGAGGCGGAGAGCCGGGCGATCTCGTCGTCGCCGCCGACGGGGATGCGCACGGTCAGGTCCCGGGTGCGGGCCACCTCCTCGACGGCCTCGGTCAGCCGGTCGACGGGCCGCAGCCCCGACCGGGCGATCCACAGCCCGGCCCCGCCCGCACCCAGCACCCCGACGCCGGAGACGAGCAGGAGCAGCAGCGCCAGGTCGTCCAGGGTGTCCCGGGTCTCCTCCAGCGAGTACGCGTAGACGATCGCGGTGTTGCGGAAGTGGGCCGGGGGCGGGCCCTTGGCGAGGGCCGGGGCGGCCAGGACGCGGACCTCGGTGCCGTCGGCGGCGGTCGCGTCGTGCGGCTCGGGGTCGTGGCCGGGGCCGCCCGCCGCCACCGCGAGGTCGGCCGGGTCGGGCTCGACCACTCCGGCGGAGGCCTCGGCGACGCAGACCTGGCCGTCGGCGGTGACCAGCTGGAGGTACAGCTCGGGCTGGGCCCGGCCGAAGCCGCCCGGGCCGGTCGGTGCCGGTTCGCTCGGGCAGTCGGCGAGCAGGTCGCGCAGGGCGGCGGTGGGCTGCGGCTGGTTCTGCGCGTGCAACTGGGCGTCGATCTCGTCGTACAGCTTGCCGCGCACCACGAACCAGCAGGCCACCGAGACGGCGGCGACCGCCAGGGCCACGGCCGCCGCCACCAGCAGGGCGAGGCGGGCCCGCAGCGGAAGCGCGCCGAGCCGTCTCACTCGCCGCTCCCGGAGCGCAGCACGTAGCCGACGCCGCGCACGGTGTGCACCAGGCGCGGTTCGCCGCCCGCCTCGGTCTTGCGGCGCAGGTACATCACGTACACGTCCAGGGAGTTGGAGGTCGGCTCGAAGTCGAAGCCCCAGACGGCCTTGAGGATCTGTTCGCGGGTCAGCACCTGGCGCGGGTGGGCGAGCAGCATCTCCAGCAGGGTGAACTCGGTACGGGTCAGCTCGACTCGCCGGTTGCCGCGCAGCACCTCGCGGGTGGCGAGGTCCATCCGCAGGTCGGCGAAGGCGAGCACGTCCCCGTCGTCGGCGGGGCCGGCCTGCTCGGCGGCGTACGAGGAGCGGCGGAGCAAGGCGCGGACGCGGGCGAACAGCTCGTCGAGTTCGAAGGGCTTGACGAGGTAGTCGTCGGCGCCCGCGTCGAGGCCGGTGACGCGGTCGCCGACGGTGTCGCGGGCGGTCAGCATGAGGATGGGCACGGTGTCCTGCGCGGCCCGGACCCGCCGGGCCGCCGTCAGCCCGTCCATGCGGGGCATCTGGATGTCGAGGACGATCAGGTCGGGCCGGTAGGAGGCCACCTTCTCCAACGCGTCGAGCCCGTCGACGGCGACCTCGGTGCCGTACCCCTCGAAGGCGAGGCTGCGGCGGAGCGCGTCGCGGACCGCGGGCTCGTCGTCGACGATCAGGATGCGCTGCTCACGCTCCTGGTCCTGGGGTTCGGCGGCCGGCATGGCGGACTCCCTGGGGGCTTCGGGGTACGGGTCTCGGTGCGGCCAGCCTCGCACGCGCGAGGCCGGGCGCGCCGGTCACCGCTGGGAGCCGGAGCGCAGCGTGTCGAGGTCGGCCTTGAGGTCGTTCACGGGGATGGCGAAGCCGAGGCCGACACTGCCCGCGTCGGAGGACTGGCCCTGCGAGGAACCGGCCGAGTACATCGCGGAGTTGATGCCGATGATCTGGCCGTCCATGTTGATCAGGGCGCCGCCGGAGTTGCCCGGGTTGAGCGAGGCGTCGGTCTGGATCGCCTGGTAGGTCGTGGTCCGCTCGCCGGTCTCGCCGTTGAACTGCTCCCCGCCGTACTCGAACGGCCACTCCCGGCCGCCGCCCTGCCCGCTGCCGCCCTGGCTCTCGTCCCGGGAGACGGTCACGTCGCGGTCGAGGGCGGAGACGATGCCGCTGGTCACGGTCCCGGTGAGCCCGGCGGGCGACCCGATGGCCACCACGTCGTCGCCGACGGCCACCCTGTCCGAGTCCCCGAGCGAGGCCGCCTTCAGCCCCGAGGCGCCCTGGACCTTGATCAGCGCCAGGTCCTTGGAACTGTCGGTGCCGACCACCTCGGCGCTGTACGTCTTCCCGTCGCTGGTCGCCACCTGGACCTGGGAGGCCCCGGAGACCACGTGGTTGTTGGTGACGACCTCCCCGTCCTCGCTGATGATCACGCCGGAGCCCGTCGACTGGCCGGACGACCCCGCCGCCTTGATCTCCACGATGCTCGGCCCGACCGCCTCGGCCACCCCGGCCACCGTCCCCTTGCTGGAGGCGGCCACGGTCGTCCCGTTCACCTGCGAGCCCGAGCCGCCGGCCCCGCCCCCGGTCAGCTCCTGGAAGGCGTACGCCGTCCCGCCGCCGACCGCCGCCGCGGCCACCGCCACCGCGGCGAGCAGCCCCGCCGGACCGCGCAGGCGGCGCCGGTGGCGCGGGGTGTGCGGCGGGTGTGCGGGCGGCGGCGGCCAGGCGCCCGCCGCGCCGGAACCGTCGGGGGAGGTCGTCGGGTACGTCGTGGGGTACGCGCTCGGGTACTCACTGGGTGCGCCGTCGTGGCGGTAGCTCTCCGTCATGTCTCCGACGATCCGGCCGCCGGATGAGAGCGAGCTGAGAAGGGGCTGAGAAGCGGGGGAGAATCCTGTATGCCCGGTATAAGGGCGGCCCCGCCGGGAGGGCCGCCCGCCTCACGAGCAGCCGCAGGACCGCCGGACGACCAGCCGCGACGGGAACACCTTCTGCCGCTCGCGGCGGGAGCCGGCCACGCGCAGGGCGTCGTCGAGGACGAGGTCGACGGCGGCGCGGGCCATCGTGGTGCGGTCGGAGGCGACCGTGGTCAGGGGCGGGTCGGTGAGGCCGGCCTCCTTGACGTCGTCGAAGCCGGCCACGAGCAGTTCCCCGGGCACGTCGATGCGCAGCTCGCGGGCGGCGCGCAGGACGCCTATCGCCTGGTCGTCGGTGGCGCAGACGATGGCCGGCGGGCGGTCGGGCCCGGCGAGGAGGGTGAGGGCGACCTCGTAGGCGTCGTAGCGGTTGTACGGGGCCTGGAAGAGGCGGCCCTCCGTGGGGCGGCCGGCCTCGGCCATGGCGCGGCGCCAGCCCTCGACGTGGTCGGAGACCGGGTCGCCGACCGAGGGGGTGCTGGGGGTGCCGCCGAGGCAGGCGACGTAGGAGACGCCGTGCTCCAGGAGGTGGCGGGTGGCGAGCTGGGCGCCGCCCACGTCGTCGGTGACCACGGCGACGTCGTCGATGGCGTCGGGCCGGCGGTGCAGCAGGACGACCCGGGCGTCCCACGCCTCTATCTCGCTGGCGGCGGTCTCGCTAGGGCCCTGGCTGACCAGGATCAGGCCGGAGACCCGCATGCCGAGGAAGGCGCGGAGGTAGTGGACCTCACGCTCGTCGAGGTAGTCGGAGTTGCCGACCAGGACCATCTTTCCGCGTTCGGCGGCCGCCTGTTCCACGGCGTGCGCCATCTCCGCGAAGAAGGGCTGCCGGGCGTCGGGCACGATCATGCCGATGAGGTCGGTGCGCCGGGACGCCATCGCCTGCGCGACCCGGTCGGGCCGGTAGCCCAGCTCCTTGATCGCGGCGAGTACCCGCTCTCTGGTGGCCGGGGCGACCGGCCGGGGTCCGTTGTTGATCACGTAGCTCACGACGGCGGTCGATGTCCCCGCCAGTCGCGCCACGTCGTCCCGCGTCACCTTGGCCACGGCGGCAGTCTACGCGGGTCGAGGCCGCTCCCTAAGGGCTGTCCGCCCTTCAATACCGGGCCGGGACACCCCTCCGCCCGCCTCCCCGGGCCGCCGTGCGGGGCGGCCGGGAGACGGGCGGAGTAGGGCATGATCACGGACCGGGGCGGCTCAGGGCTTGGCCGCCGCCTTCTCCGTGACAGTGGAACCGGAGGCGGCGCGGGACTCGCGCACCTTCTCGGCGGCCTCCTCCTGTGCCTGCTCCTTGGCCGCCTTCTCCTTCGCCTCGGGCTTCTCCGGGGTGACGAAGCGGTAGCCGACGTTGCGGACGGTGCCGATCAGCGACTCGTGCTCGGGGCCGAGCTTGGCGCGCAGCCGCCGTACGTGCACGTCGACGGTGCGGGTGCCGCCGAAGTAGTCGTAGCCCCAGACCTCCTGGAGCAGCTGGGCGCGGGTGAAGACCCGGCCCGGGTGCTGCGCCAGGTACTTCAGCAGCTCGAACTCCTTGAAGGTGAGGTCGAGGATGCGGCCCTTGAGCTTGGCGCTGTAGGTGGCCTCGTCCACGGAGAGGTCGCCGTTGCGGATCTCCATGGGGGAGTCGTCGGTGGTGATCTGCTGGCGGCCCATGGCCAGCCGCAGCCGCGCCTCGACCTCGGCCGGGCCCGCGGTGTCCAGCAGTACGTCGTCGATGCCCCAGTCGGCGGTGACGGCGGCGAGGCCGCCCTCGGTGACGACCAGGACCAGCGGGCAGCCGGGACCGGTGGAGCGCAGCAGCTGGCAGAGGCTGCGGACCTGGGGCAGGTCGCGGCGGCCGTCGATCAGGATGACGTCCGCGCCCGGGGTGTCGACGAGGGCCGGGCCCTCGGCGGGGGCGACGCGGACCTGGTGGAGGAGCAGCCCCAGTGCGGGCAGCACCTCGGTGGAGGGCTGGAGGGCGTTGGTGAGCAGCAGCAGGGAGCTCATCGGCGCTCACCCGCCTCGTGGCGGGAGTCTCGGCAGCTCGGATGGTGGGGGTTGGATCGTTCGCCCATGACGTCGGTTCCTCCTCGGTTCCCTGCGAGAGGGAGTCCGTCCGGAGTGGCGCGCCGGACGGACTTGCGGCACTGCGTACGGATACGTCCACGACCCCCGCGCCCTGGGGACCGCCGGCCTCCCGGAGCGCAGGACGCGACCGGGAGGCCCGGTCGTATACAACGTGCCGGAAAGCACGAAAGGACCCGGGGGCGTCGCTGCCCGAGTCCTCTTCCCAGCACAATAACCCACATGAGTACGCCTACGGCAGGGCGCGACGTGCGCCCGGACCCCTCTCCGGCCGCCTCCCGACTGCCCTCGCAGGGTCGTGCGGACGGGCCGGAACCCGGGCCCGGCGGCGGTGCTCGCGGACCTCGCCAGGGCGCCTTTCCCGCAGGTCAGAAAGGTTTCGCCGAAGGGGCCGAACGGGTGGTGCTGCTGGCGGCCGACGGGGTCGCCATCGAGGCGGTGTACGAGCCCGCCGATTTTGACGCGGATGTGACCCGGGACGCGGCCGGGCGGGTGCCGGTCACCGTCGTCGCCCACGGCTTCACCGGCAGCGTCCACCGCCCGCACGTCCGCCGGGCCGCGGCCGTCTTCCGCCGTTACGGGGCGGTGATCACCTTTTCGTTCCGCGGACACGGAGCCTCCGGCGGCCGCTCGACCGTCGGCGACCGCGAGGTGCTCGACCTCGCCGCCGCGGTCGCCTGGGCACGGCGGCTGGGCCACCGCACGGTCTGGACGGTCGGCTTCTCCATGGGCGGCTCGGTCGTCCTGCGGCACGCCGCGCTGTACCCGGCGGGGGCGCCCGACGGGCACGGCTCCGCCCACGACGACGTGCACGGCTCCGGCCACGACGACGCGCACGGCCCGGCCCACACCGACGCCGTGGTGGCGGTCAGCGCCCCGGCCCGCTGGTACTACCGGGGCACCGCCGCCATGCGCCGCCTCCACTGGGTGGTCACGCGGCCGCTGGGGCGCGCGGTCGGCCGCTACGGGCTGCGCACCCGCATCCACACCTCCGACTGGGACCCCGTCCCCCTCGACCCCGCCGAGGCCGCCGCCCGCATCGCCCCCACCCCTCTCCTCCTCGTCCACGGCGACCGCGACCCCTACTTCCCCCTCGACCACCCGCGCGCCCTCGCCACCGCCGCCGGCTCCCACGCCGACCTCTGGCTCGAACCCGGCATGGGCCACGCCGAGAACGCGGCCGACGAGGCCCTACTGGCCCGAATCGGCGCATGGGCGGCCCGGCGGGCGCCGGGCGGGTGAGGGAGCCGGGGGTGCCCCTCGGGACACCGGCCTGCGGCCGTGTGCGTCCTCAAATGCCGGACGGGCTCAGTGTCCTTAAGCGCCGGACGGGCTGAGATTGCGCCCGGACGCGTGGTCGAGCTCGCGCGGGAGCCGCTCGGGATTGTCCCTGGACCGGCAGAGATCCCGCGCCGACCGGTCGAGACTGGGCCCGGACGTGGCTGAGATCCCTCGTGGACCCGTTGAGACTGGCACTGGGGCCCCAACCTGACCAAGATCGCGCGGGCCGGCCAAGAGACTTCGCCGCCCAGCGGGCTGATCCAAGCCCGTCCGGCGCTTGAGGACATCCAGCCCGTCCGGCGTTTGAGGACACTCAGCCCGTCCGGCGCTTGAGGACACCCCAGCCCCCGGCACGGCCACCACGAGCCCACCCCCGCGAACCGGGGCAGCGCAGAGTCCCCCCGCCCCGCGAGGGCCTAACCTTGCGTTCGGGCGCGCCCGCGGACCGCGCCAGGCAGCAAGCAGGGCCGGTGTCCCGCACCCGGCCGAGGAGGACCCCATGCCCACCGGCACGATCCGCTACTGGGCGGCCGCCAAGGCCGCCGCCGGGATCGCCGAGGAGCCGTACGTCGCGGCGACCCTCGCCGAGGCCCTGGACGGCGTTCGCAGCGCCCACCCCGGCGAGCTGGTCCGCGTGCTCCAGCGCTGCTCGTTCCTGGTCGACGGCGACCCCGTCGGCACCCGCGCCCATGAGACCGTACGGCTGGCCGAGGGCGGCACGGTCGAGGTGCTCCCGCCGTTCGCAGGAGGGTGACCCCCCACAGCATGAGCAATCAGCCGCAGCAGCCGTACTACGACCCGTACGGTCAGCAGCCCCCGCAGGGCCAGCCGTACGACCCGAACGCCGCGCAGTACGGCCACGACCCGTACCAGCAGGCCCCGCAGGACCAGACCGGCCCGGCGCAGACCTGGCAGGGCCAGACCTGGGAGAGCCAGAGCCACCCCACGATCCACCCGGACCCGGCGCAGGGCTCCTACGGCGGGCAGCCGTACGGCGGCCAGCAGGGGTACCCCGTGCAGGGGCACCCGGCGCAGAGTTACGGGGCCCAGCCCTCAGGCCAGTACCCCGGCCCGGCCGCGCCCTCCCCCTACGAGGAGACGGCGCTCATCCCGCCCACCCCGGCCGCCGGCCCGCCCCCGGCCCCGCCCGCGCCCCCGGGCGTCCCGGCCCGGCCCGCCCCCTCCCCGTACGAGGAGACGGCGATGATGCCGCAGGCCACCTCGGGCGGCACCCCGACGGGCCCGCCCCCGCCGGGCATGCCGTCCTACGGTGGCCAGGGCCGCCCGGTCCCGCCGCCCTCCCCGTACGAGGAGACGGCGCTCATCCCGCCGACCTCGGCCGGGCAGCCCTCCCCGTACGAGGAGACGGCCTTGATCCCGCCGGTGACCGGCGCCGGGCCCGCCCCGTACGAGGAGACCGCCCTGATCCCCCCGGTGACCGGCGCCGGGCCGATGCCCGCGGCCCAGCCGCAGCCGCACCCCCAGTCGCACGCCCAGTCGCAGGCCGGACACCGCGCACCCGCCGGGACCGGCAGTCACCGTGCCGCCCCGGCCGCCGAGGAGCCGGCGGCCGACGGGCCCGCCTACGGTCCGGCCACCGTCACCGGCAACACCCGGATCACCGACGCCCAGCGCGCCCGCGCCGAGGGCCGCTCGCCGATCATCGATCCGGGGACGCAGCCCGCGCTGCTCACCGCCGCGCTCGGCCTGCTGATGGCGGGCGGGGCGGCGCTCGGCTGGTTCGGGCTGCTGGTGCCGCTGGTGGTGCTGCAAGGGCTGACGGCGGCGGGCTGGTTCCGGCTGAACGGGATGTGGCCCGCCCGGCAGGGCATCGCCCTCGCCTTCGCGGGCGCGCTGGTCGCGGACGCGGTGCTGCTGGTCGCCGGGCGGTCGAACGGCCCGGCCGCCGTCGTCGGCACGCTCGGTGTCTGGGTGCTGCTCTGCCTCGTGCTGCAACTGCGCAGCAACGCCCCGGCCGACGACCGGCTGCACGGCCTCTTCGCCACCATCGCCTCGGCGGCGCTGGCGATCCTCGCCGCCGGGTACCTGGCCGCCGAGGCGGACGCCGTCGTGGTCGGCGGGATTTCCGTGGCCGTGGCGATCTTCGTCCGCTCGCTGCCGCTGCCCGCCGCCGCCTCGATGGCCGTCGCCGTCCTCGCGGGCGCGGGCGCCGGGGCGCTGGGCGGCGCCCTGACCGGGCTCGGCACCCAGGCCGCGCTGATCGGCGCGGGCGCGGCGGCGTGCGCGGTGATCGGCCACCGGGTCGCGGCGTACGACTACCCGTCGCGGTTCGTGCACATGACGGCGGGCGTCGCCCTGCCGCTGACCGCGGCCGTCCCGGCCGTCTACCTGCTGGGCCGGGTCGTCACCGGCTGACCCCGCCCCCTCGCGAGTCCCACCGCGCCCCCGGCCCTTCCCGGCCGGGGGCGCGGTGGCTTTCCGTACGCGTCCGGTCGCGTCCGGTCTCCTCCGGGCGTCGGGACGTATCAGGTCGCACACACTCGGGCGGAGACGATCAGGACGTTGGGCCGTCCGGGTTACGCTCGCGGCCAGGTGCCCACCGGGGCGCCGGGAGCGAAGTCCACCTGGTGGGGGAAGCCGAACGATGCGCGCACTACGCATACTCCTGATCGTCGTCGTGGTCCTGGGGGGACTCTTCGTCATCGCCGACCGCCTCGCGGTCAACTTCGCCGAGGGCGAGGTGGCCGACCGGCTCAAGGCGAGCGGGTCGATGAACGCCGACCCCGAGGTGACCATCCACGGCTTCCCCTTCCTCACCCAGGTCGTGGGCAGCGGCCTGGAGGACGTCGAGGTCTCGGTGAAGGAGTTCGACGCCACCACCGACGGCAAGAGCGTCCGTATCGCCGACCTCAACGCCCACCTGCGCGGCGTCGAGTTCTCCGGCGGCTTCAGCCAGGCCACCGCGAAGACCGCCGAGGGCACCGCCCGGATCGGTTACGCCGACCTGCTGAAGGCGGCCAAGCCCGACCCGATCGACGTCGGCCCCGGCGTCACCGCCAAGGTCATCGGCCTCTCCGACGGCGGCAACGGCAAGATCAAGGTCGAGATCGAGGCGGAGGTGTTCGGCGCGACCCTCCCCAAGCCGCTGGAGGTCCTCTCCACGCCGACCGTGCAGGACGGCGAGGTGCGGGTGAAGGCCGACGCGCTGCCCAGCCTCGGCATCAAGGTCGCCGAGGACAAGGTCCGCGAGATCACCGACTTCCAGCAGAAGGTCGGCGGCCTGCCCGGCGGCATCGAGCTGTCGAAGGTGACACCGGCGAAGGACGGCGTCGAGATCAGCGTCGAGGGTTCGTCGGTCCGCCTCGCCGGGTAGGACGGGGACGGCCGCGCGCGTCCGGGTCCACCGGCCCGCGCGGCGTCCGCAGAGCGAGACGCCCTCGTCCGTAATTCCGGCCGCCCGGGCCGCTCGCGACCGCCCCAGCCCTCTCCGCGAGGGGCCGGGGCGGTTCGGCGCTGTCCGGGGCCGACCCGGGTGCCCGTATCGCGGACGATCTCGTCTCGGATGGTGAAACGTCGGTGACATCGCCGCCGATTCGTCCCTACGATCGGACCCATGAAGCGACAGGCGGACCTCACGAAGCGGCGGGCAGTCGACCTGTGCCGCGTCGCCGCCATGCTCTGTCGTCGCGGCTGAGCAGCACGGGGACCGTACGCCTGGGCCCGCCCCGTCCGCGACGGGACCGGCCCGCTACCGCCCCGCCGAGAAGCCCGGAAGCCCGCGCGAGCGCCACGATCCCGCATCCTGTCCGTATCGCGGACACCGCAGCCACCGGACCGCACCGGCCGGAGACGGGCGGAACCCCGCGCACCGGCACCCCGGACCGCCCCGCACCGCACGCACGCACCGCCGTACCAGCCCCGCAACTGCCCCGGAGGAATGCACCATGAGCCGTAGTGACGTCCTGGTCGACGCCGACTGGGTCCAGGAAAACCTGGACGACCCGAACGTCGCCGTCGTGGAGGTCGACGAGGACACGTCCGCGTACGACAAGAACCACATCCGCAACGCGATCCGCATCGACTGGACCAAGGACCTCCAGGACCCGGTCCGCCGCGACTTCATCGACCAGGAGGGCTTCGAGAAGCTCCTCTCGGCCAAGGGCATCGCCAACGACACCCTCGTCGTCCTCTACGGCGGCAACAACAACTGGTTCGCCTCGTACGCGTACTGGTACTTCAAGCTCTACGGCCACGAGAACGTCAAGCTCCTCGACGGCGGCCGCAAGAAGTGGGAGCTGGACTCCCGCGACCTGGTCGCCGAGGTCCCCCAGCGCCCGGCCACGGACTACAAGGCCAAGCCGCAGAACACCGCGATCCGCGCCTTCCGCGAGGACGTCGTGGGCGCCATCGGCAACCAGAACCTGGTCGACGTGCGGTCCCCCGACGAGTTCTCCGGCAAGCTGCTCGCCCCGGCCCACCTCCCGCAGGAGCAGTCGCAGCGCCCCGGCCACGTGCCGAGCGCCCGCAACATCCCGTGGTCGAAGAACGCCAACGACGACGGCACCTTCAAGTCCGACGAGGAGCTGAAGGCGCTCTACGCCGACGAGCAGGTCGACCTCGCCAAGGACACCATCGCGTACTGCCGCATCGGTGAGCGTTCCGCGCTCACCTGGTTCGTCCTGCACGAGCTGCTCGGCGTCGAGAACGTCAAGAACTACGACGGCTCGTGGACCGAGTACGGCTCCCTGGTCGGCGTGCCGATCGAGCTCGGCGCCAACAAGTGACCCCCCGCCCCCGCCGCCCCTCGGCGGCGGGGGCACACCGCACCAGCGAAGGACGGATGCAGGAATGTGTGGAGCCAAGGCCGGCGGCCCCGACGCCTCGACCATCAAGCCCGGTGAGACCACCATCCAGGGCAGCGTGACCCGCGACGGCGAGCCCGTCACCGGTTACGTGCGGCTGCTCGACTCGACCGGCGAGTTCACCGCCGAGGTCCCGACCTCGGCCACCGGTCAGTTCCGCTTCTACGCCGCCGAGGGCACCTGGACGCTGCGCGCCCTGGTCCCGGGCGGCTCCGCCGACCGCACGGTCGTCGCCCAGCAGGGCGGCCTCGCCGAGGTCGCCATCGCCGTCTGAGACGCCCCGCCGTCCTCGGGCGGCGGGCGCCGGGCAGGCCGCGGGGCCGCACTCCACGGGGTTGGACGCCACCGGTACGGAGTGCGGCCCCGCGGCCTGTCCGTGTCCGGACCGCTACCCACCGGCGTCGCCGTTTCCCCTGGTCAGGGGCGTTTTTCGGGCAGTTTCGCGTGAGGCCGTCCGCCGGGGTGCGGGGCGGCCCGACGTGCCTACGCTGGAACCATGTATGCGCGAAGGCGGCATGTGTACTTCGCCATGATGGGCCTCTGCTTGAGCCTCTTCGTCGTGGCGTGCGCCGTCGTGCGCCTGTGGTCGGTACCGGCCGCCGTCGCGATGTGCGTGGTGGCGATGGTGATCCCGCCGTTCGCCGCCATCGTCGCCAACCGCAAGGGGCCCGAGGACCGCTGGTACGACGACCCCGGCGCCGGTTCCGCTTCCGGCCAGGACGACGGCACCTCTCCCGCCCCGCCGACCCACGTCCGCAGGAAGGACCCGAGGGACGGCCCCGGCACGCCACCGGTGAAGCCGCCCTCCGAGCGGGGCGCGTCCGGCTCCACCGGGATCTCCGGCGGGCACGGCCCCGGTCACGGCCATGGCCACGGCGGGCGCCGGGGGCCCCTCTCCGACCAGGACCGGGTCAAGGGCGACGACCCCGAGTCCGAGGCGTGGTGGCGGGAACTGGACCGGCGCGGCAGCGGCGGCCCGCCCGGACACGGCAGCGACCCGCGCCGGCCGGGACCCTGGCCCGAGGAGTAGCGGCCCGTACTGGCCCCCGGTGTACGGGAGTCGGGCGGAAGTCGGGGCGGGACTCAGTAGACGAGCGCCTGCACCCCGTCCGCCATGATCTCGCTGACGAAGACCTGCGCCCCGGCGATCCGGACGCCCTCGATGACATCGCCCTCCGAGATGTCCCGGCGGGCGGCGCACTGCGTGCAGAGGGTGATCCCGCCGCCCGCCATGATCCCCTCGATCAGCTCCGGCAGCGGTGCGGCGTGCGGGAGTGCGAACTCGGCCGCCCGTCCCGGCAGCGCGAACCACGACGACTCACCGGTCAGCCAGAGCGACACCTCCACCCCGCTGGCCACGGCCACCGCCGCCACCGTGAACGCCTGCGAACACCGCTCCGGGGAGTCCGCCCCGGCCGTCACCTTGATCACGAGCTTTTTCGCCATGCCCGAATCGTAATGAACCCCGGGGCAACCCCGGACCCGCCTGGTCGGTCACCCGTGCGAACTGATCATGCACCGCACACACGCATCCGGAGCCTGATCCTCGACTTCGCGGACCCTGGGGGGACCTCTTTGGACACGTCAGACCCGAGCAGGCCGGGGGCGGAAGCCACTCCGGCCGAACCGCCCACCGAGGCGCCGGCCGAAGCAGTGGAGGCACCGGCCGAGGCGCAGGCCGAGACCCCGGCCCCGCGCCGCCGCCCGCGCGGCCTCACCACGCTCATCGTGGCCTGCGCGGCCCTCGTGGGCGTGGTCGGCGGCACCGCCACCGGCTACGCGATCCAGGCCGAGCGGAAACCGACCCCGCTGCCCGCCCTCTCCCAGGCGGACCTGGCCTACCCGAAGAAGGCCCTGCCGGAGAGCGAGCGGCCCGCGCCGCTGACGGCCAAGCACGACACGGCGGTCAAGGCGGACGGGGATCTGCGGAAGCTGCTGGTGGGGAAGCCGAAGGGGTTCCGGGAGGCCACGGGCTACTTCGTCAACGGGGTCAGCCCCGAGGACGGCTGGCTCTCGCCGGGTGGGCGCAGCCTTGAGTACACCGAGCCCGGTGAGGTGCTGGTCGACTCGGTGCGCAACGGCATCCGGCGGGTCGCGGCGGCCAACTGGCAGCGCGGCGAGTACGAGTACGTCGCGGTGCGGCTGGTGCAGTTCCGGCCGGGAGCTGTCGCGGAGGCCCAGGCAGGGGTGGAGAGCAGCCGTTGGGACGCCGCGAACCGCACGCGTTCCGGTCACGAGGAAGGCCGTGAGGTCAAGGCAGGCAGCGGGGCCGGCTTCTTCGTCTACGAGCCGGACTCCAAGCCGGGCTACCTGACCGTCTACGGGGGCCGCGCCGTCGGCTACCGCGGTGACGTCATGTTCGACCTGCACTTCAGCGACACCAAGCCCCTGTCCGAGAAGGCGATCAAGGATCTCGCCCTGAAGCAGCTGGAGCGCCTGTGACCGACTCCGGAAAGCCGGACACCACGGCGCTCGCGCCCGCGTCCGGCAAGAAGCCCGCCCGGTTCTCACGCGGCCGGATCCTGCGCGTCGTGGCGGTCGGCCTGGTGGCGGGCGCCTGCATCGGCACGGTCACCGGCGTCTCGGGAATGGTGGAGAGAGCCGACAAGAAGGTGGCGACGGAACGCTGGGGCGAGCTGGCCGAGCCCGGCAAGGACCCCGCCGAGCGGGCTTACGAGGGCCGCCACAACACCCCGCTGAGCAAGCTCCTGCTGCCCGCCTCGGACTACGCCCTCGGGCCGGACAGCGGCGAGCGGGGCAACGACACCGAGGTGGACGGTGCCGAGGCGGTCGCCGCCGTCAAGGAGACGCTGCGCGGCCTGCCGCAGAAGCTCCGCCGCGACATGGAGAAGCGACTCGACCGCAGCGGCGTCGAGGGCGCCGCCATGCGCACCTACGCCCGCACCGACAACGACACCTTTTTCGCCGAGATGAACATCAGCGTCGTCAAGGACACCCAGGTCATCCAGGACCGGTACCGGAGGATGACCAGCCTGCTCCGGTCGATCGGCGTAGACAAGGGGCCGAAGGTCAAGGGCCACCGGGACGCGGCGTGCTTCCGGTTCAAGGGCGAACGCAAGAAGGACGTGCAGGAGCTGTACTGCGCGGCCGCGAAGGGCAAGCACTTCGTCTCCATGTCGGCCGAACTGCCCGGCGACGGCTCCGTGAAGCCGCCCGCCGAGCTGTTCGCCGCCCAACTGGACCACCTCGCCTCACCGGGGGAGTACGTATGACCGAGCAGACCCTGCCCAGAACGCCCGAGGAGCCCGCCGCCCCGGCCGAGGCCGCGGGGCCCTTCGCGGCGCCGGCCGAGCCGCCCCGCAAGCCCTTGCGGGAGCGCCGCGTACTGCGCGCCGTCGCCCGCTGGAGCCTCGCCGTCGTGGTCGCGGGTGGCCTCGGCGCGGGGACGGCTGCGTTCGTCACCTCCCAGGAGCGCACCGACCTGCCGGGCCTTGCCACCGCCTCCGACGGCCGCTGGGACTTCCCCCGGCAGAAGCTGCCGGCCCTGCCCGCCGACGCCCCGCGCCCGGGCCACTCCGACAACGCCGCCGGCATCCACCACGCCGACCTCCGCGACCTCCTGGTCACCGCCCCCGGCAGCGCCGAGCCGGACGCGAAGCTGACCGGCGACTGGACACCCACCTCGGCCTACCTCGCCGAGTACGCCAAGGGCGACCGCCGCGAGCTGGGGCACAAGCTCCACGAGTTCGCCCTGCGGCACGTCGCCTCCCGGGCCTGGACCATGCCCGACGGCACCGAGGCCCGCGTCCACCTGCTGCGGTTCCCGTCGTCGGGGCTCACCGACCTGTACCGGGACGAGGGGCTCGACTTCGGCTCGACCACCGGTGCCTCGCCGGCTCACGCCAAGGAGACCTCGATCGACGAGCAGTGGACCAGCCGAGGCGTCCCCGACACCACTTCCGTCTACGCCTACGAGGAACCCGCCCCCTACGGCGACGACGGCGTCCAGACCCGGGTGGCGTACATCGTCGCCGGGGACACCCTCGGGATGGTGGTGCACGAGAAGAAGGACGGCGCGGCTCGCGTCCCCTTCCACCAGACGGTGATTCTCCAGACGCAGCTGCTCGGCTGAGGGGTGTGGCCGGGCCGGGTGCGGGGCCCGGCCCGCCCTCGCCGAGAGAGCCGGGGCCAGGCCGTCTAAGCTGGGGGCGGCTTCGTATCCGCTCATCCACGTGTCACCGAGGAGCACCCCGTGCTTGAGGCATTCTTCTCCGCCCTGCTGGTCCTGGTCTGCGTCGGCGTTCTCGCCTTCGTCGGCCTGAGCGTGAAGAAGCTGTACCAGGGCCAGCGCTGACCCGGCTGCCCCGCCCGAACCGAACCCCTGCGACGAAACGCGTGAGCCGCTCATGATCGAGATCCCGTCCGACCTGCACCCGGACCTCGTGCCGCTGACCTTCCTCCTCGGCGACTGGGCGGGCGCGGGCGTCTTCGACTTCCCCGGCGCCGAGAAGTGCAACTTCGGCCAGGAGGTGTCCTTCAGCCACGACGGGCGGGACTTCCTGGAGTACCACTCGCACACCTGGGTCCTCGACGAAGAGGGCAAGAAGGTCAGGCCGCTGGAGTCGGAGGCGGGGTTCTGGCGGATCGACAAGGACCGCAAGGTCGAGGTCGTCATGACCCGTGACGACGGGGTCGTCGAGGTCTGGTACGGCGAGCTGGCCGACAAGAAGCCGCAGATCGACCTGGCCACGGACGCGGTGGCCCGCACGGCGGCCTCCGGTCCGTACAGCGGCGGGAAGCGGCTCTACGGGTACGTCAAGAGCGACCTCATGTGGGTCGGGGAGAAGCAGACCCCCGAGGTGCCGCTGCGGCCCTACATGTCCGCCCAGCTCAAGAAGGTCGTGACCCCGGGCGAGGTCGAGTCCTGGGCCAAGGACCTGGGTGACCTTCCGGACGACGGGATCGCCTTCTTCAAGTAAGCGGCCCTCAAACGCCGGCCGTGCTCTTCTTGGCCTCAAGCGCCGGCCGGGCTGTCTATAGCCCGGCCGGCGCTTGAGGCCGTCTTTTCGCGAGCCCGGCCGGCGTCGAGGCCCCCTCTACACTGGGCCGTGTGGTGAGCATCGACTGGAAGAGCGACCTGCGGCAGCGCGGCTACCGACTGACGCCCCAGCGTCAGCTGGTGCTGGAGGCCGTCGACAAGCTGGAGCACGCGACCCCGGACGACATCCTCGGCGAGGTCCGCAGGACGGCGGCAGGCGTCAACATCTCCACGGTCTACCGCACCCTGGAGCTCCTGGAGGAGCTGGGCCTGGTCAGCCACGCCCACCTGGGCCACGGCGCCCCCACCTACCACCTGGCCGACCGCCACCACCACATCCACCTGGTCTGCCGCGACTGCTCCGAGGTCATCGAGGCCGACGTCTCGGTGGTCGAGGCGTTCACCGCCCAGCTCCGCGAGAGCTTCGGCTTCGACACCGACATGAAGCACTTCGCGATCTTCGGCCGGTGCGAGGCGTGCACCCGGAAGCGCGAAGAGGCGGCGGCCCGCGACTGACCCGCGCGCCCGGGCACGTACCCGGGCTCGTACGGACGGAATATTCAGGCCCCCACCTGGCGTCCTAGGCTGTGTGTCCATGAAGAGTCCCCTGCTGTCCCTGCCCGGTGCCGTGCCCGCCGAAGGGCCCGACGAAGGCGTCGCCGCGCACTACGGCGACCTCTTCCGCGAACAGCGTGCCCTCGCCGACGGCACGGGGTTCGTCGACCTCTCGCACCGCGGCGTCCTCACCGTCACCGGCGACGACCGGCTGAGCTGGCTCCACCTGCTGATCACCCAGCACGTCAGCGAGCTGCCCGCCGGCCGCGCCACCGAGGCCCTGGTGCTCACCGCCAACGGCCACATCGAGCACGCGCTCTACCTGGTGGACGACGGGTCGACCACCTGGGTGCACGTCGAGCCGGGTACGCAGGGCGCGCTCCTCGCGTACCTGGAGAGCATGAAGTTCTTCTACCGGGTCGAGGTCGCCGACCGGACCGAGGAGTTCGCCCTCGTCCACCTGCCCGCCGGGTCCATCGTGAACCTGGCCGAGGGCGAGGCGGCGGCGGTCCGCGAGACCCCGTACGGGCGGGACGTCTTCCTGGAGCGCGGGCGGCTGGAGGAGTTCGCCGCCGCGCACGGCCCGGCCGTCGGCGTCCTCGCCCACGAGGCGCTGCGCGTCGAGGCGCACCGGCCGCGGCTCGGCTTCGAGACCGACCACCGCACCATCCCGCACGAGCTGGGCTGGATCGGCACCGCCGTCCACCTCCAGAAGGGCTGTTACCGGGGCCAGGAGACGGTGGCCCGCGTGCAGAACCTGGGCAAGCCGCCGCGCCGCCTGGTCTTCCTCCACCTCGACGGCAGCGAGGTGCACCTGCCGGGACCCGGTACGCCGGTCCGGCTGGCCGCCGACGGGCCCGACGGGCGGAAGCTGGGCTTCGTCACCACCTCGGCCCGCCACCACGAACTGGGCCCGATCGCGCTGGCGCTGGTCAAGCGGAACGTACCGGTCGACGCCGAGCTGATCGCGGAGTCGACGGCGGCGGCGCAGGAGGTCGTGGTCGAGCCTTAGGGCAGTCGTAGGGCAGTCGTAGGGCAGCTGTGGGGCGTAGGGCGTTCTACGGTTGCGGGGGAGCCCGGTGGGGCCGGTGCGCCCCGTGTGTCGCCGTGCGCCGTCCGTGCCCCCAGGTGCGCCCTGGGGTGGCGGAGGCGCGCCCGCCGGGGGTGGCGGAATGCGACGGGCGGGGCCGGACGCCGGAAGGGCCTCGGCCCCGTCAGACCTCCAGCAGGACCGTGAACGGGCCGTCGTTGGTCAGCCCCACCCGCATCTTGGCGCCGAACCGGCCCGTTGCCACCGTGGCGCCCAGTTCGCGCAGGTGCGCCACCACCGCCTCGACCAAGGGTTCGGCGACCGGGCCGGGAGCCGCCGCCGACCAGGTGGGGCGGCGGCCCTTGCGGGCGTCGCCGTAGAGCGTGAACTGGCTGATGACCAGGAGCGGGGCGCCGGTGTCGGAGCAGGAGCGCTCCTCGTTCAGGATGCGCAGCGACCAGAGTTTGCGGGCCAGTTGGGCCGCCTTCTGCGCGGTGTCGTCGTGGGTGACGCCCACCAGGACGCACAGCCCCTCGCCGCCGATCTCCCCGACCGTCTCGTCGTCGACCACCACGCTCGCGCCGTCGACCCGCTGCACCACTGCTCGCATGGGGCCCATCATGCCGTGCGCCCGGCGCGTGCCGCGCACGCGCCCGCGCGCCCCTCGCGCCCCACGCCGGGCAGGAACGGTACCGCCGTACGGGCACGAAATCGGGCACTCCGGCACGTTGCGGTCATCCGGGGTGGCACGATGCTCCCACGCGGTGCAGCCCGCCGCCGGTTCGAGGGGACGGACGAGAAGACATGAGCACGTCGAGCACATCGAGTACACCGACCACGGCAGCCACCGGACGACTGGCCCCGGAGCAACGTTCCGGCGGCGTCTACGGGAGCGCGCGCCCGCCGACCCAGCGCACCGACAGCCCCGCCCCCGGCGCCGTCCTGTCGGCCACCGGCGAGCCCACCCGCGACCTCGTCCTCCTCTCCCTCGCCGAACTGCGCACCGTGCGCCGCACGGCCCTGCGCGACGAGGGCGACCTGAGTTACGTACGGCGCATCCTCCAGGGCCGGCTGGACATCCTGCGGGCCGAGGCGGCGACCCGCAGGGCCGAGCGGACCCCGGCCCCCGGGAGCGATTCCGGTTCCGAGGCCGCCCAGGCGGGCAGCCCGCACCCCGCCGGGGCAACCGGCGCCGGTGAGGGCACCGTCTCGCGTTCCGGTTCGAGCCCGGTGCCGGGACTGGCGCTCGGCTTCGGCTCCGGGCTGACCGGGGCGGGCCGGCGGCTGGTCGTGGGGGCGCCGGTGGTGGCGCGCCTCTCGCAGATCCTCGCCGACGCCCCCACCCGGCACCGCGCCTCCGCCCGGCACGTCACGGTCTCCGTGCCGCAGGGCGAGGAGTACCGGCGGCTCGCCGCCGAGATGCTCTCCGAGGTGGAGCTCTCCGACCTCTCCGCCCTCACCGACGAGGAACTGGAGAACGCCACCGCCCGCCTCGGCCGCTACGAGCTACAGGTCTCCCGCCGCCGCGGCCAGCTCCAGCGCACCGCCGACGCCTGCGGCGCGGAGATCACCCGCCGGTACCGGGAGGGCGAGGCGCAGGTCGACGACCTGCTGGCCTGACCCGGAGCCGGGCCGGGTGGCGGCCCGGGGACCCCCGCCCGTGCGGGACGGCGCCGGGTGCCGAGAATGGGAGGGACCCCGCTCCGGAAGGCCGCCCGATGTCCCCCGCTCAGCCCGTCCCGCCCCGCCCCGCCGACGACATCCCCGCCGACGACGTCTCTGTCGCGCCGTCCGCCGCGCCGTCCCCGGTCCTCGCCGAGGTGGTGCGCTCCGGCTTCGTCGAGGGCGTCCACCGGGGCAGCGTCGTGGTGCTGGACGCCGACGGCACCGTCGTCTGGTCCCTCGGCGACCCGGACCGGCCGGTCTTCCCGCGCTCCGCCAACAAGCCGATGCAGGCCGCCGCCATCCTCCGCGCCGGCCTCGACCTCGCGGGCGAACGGCTCGCCCTGGCCGCCGCCAGCCACTCCGGCGAGCCCTTCCACCTGGAACTGGCAGAGCGGATGCTCACCGAGTTCGGCCTGAGTGCCGACGCCCTCCAGTGCCCGCCCGACCTGCCGCTCGACCCGGTCGAGGCCGAGCACTACCTCGCCTCCGGTCAGGTCCGCCGCCCCCTCACCATGAACTGCTCGGGCAAGCACGCCGCCATGCTCGCCGCCTGCGCCCGCAACGGCTGGCCGCTCGACAGCTACCTCGACCCCGGTCACCCGCTCCAGCTCCTCGTCCGCGAGACCGTCGAGGCGGCCGCCGGCGAGCCCGTCGCCGCCCTCGGCACCGACGGCTGCGGCGCCCCGCTGATGGCCCTCACCCTGCCGGGCCTGGCCCGCGCCTTCGCCGCCTTCGTCCGCGCCGAGCCCGGCACGCCGGAACGCCGCGTCGCCGACGCCATGCGCGCCCACCCCGAGTACGTCGCCGGGACGCGCCGCCCGGACACCTGGCTCATGCGCGGCATCCCCGGCGCCCTGTCGAAGATGGGCGCCGAGGCGGTCCAGGCGGTGGCCCTGCCGGACGGCCGCGCCCTCGCCTTCAAGGTGGACGACGGCGCCACCCGCGCCCTCGGCCCCGTCCTCGCCCGCCTTCTGGAGCAGCTGGGATACGCGGGCGAGACGGCCACCCGGATCGGCAGCGCGCCGCTGATGGGCGGTGCCGTCCAGGTCGGGGAGATCCGGGCCGCCTTCTGAGGCCGGCCGGGCGGGCGGCGGTGGCGCGGGTCAGCTCTGACCGAGCAGGCCCGCCAGTGAAGTGCGGCGCTCCTGGAGGCAGTTGAGGCGTTCGTCCAGGGCGGCCAGCTCCCCGGCGAGGAGGTCGCGCAGCTCGCCGCACCAGTCGATGCCGGTGTCGAAGGTGTCCTGGTCGACGCAGGGCAGCACGGCCTGGATGACCTCGGTGGTCAGCCCCGCGTCGAGCAGGAATCTGATCCGGCCCACGACGGCGACCGCGTCCTCGCCGTACGAGCGGTAGCCGTTCTGGCCGCGCGCGGCCTGGAGCAGGCCCTGGTCCTCGTAGTAGCGCAACAGCCGCCTGCTGACGCCGGTCCGGCGGGACAGTTCTCCGATCAGCATGTGACGCCCCCGTCTCCTCACGGCCCGCCGGAGAGAGATCCGGCTTGACCTTCTCACTGATGTGAAGCCTTAACGTCCTTTCCCAGAGCGGCATTCCGCCCCGCCGGGGGAGGGCGGACCGCCCCGGGCCGTCCGCCCGTCCACGGGGGAACGGGCGGCGGCCCGGACCGTAGCGCCCCCGGCCGTCCGCCCGCCCGCCCCGCACCGCAGGAGCAGCCGTGACCTCCTTCCCGACCCAGGCCCCGGACCAGAACCAGCACCAGGACCGCTCGTTCCTCTTCGTCCTCGGCAGTTCGCGCCCGGACGGCAACACCGCGCAGCTGGCGCGGGCCGCCGCCGAGCACCTGCCCGCCGACTACGGCCGGCGCTGGATCGACCTCAACGACCTCGTGCTCCCCGACTTCCAGGACGGCCGCCACGAGGGCGAGGGCTGGCAGCCCGGTGAGGCCGAGGCGACCCTGCACGAGGCGACCGTCGCCGCCACCGACATCGTCATCGCCACCCCGCTGTACTGGTACTCCTTCTCCGCCCAGACCAAGCGCTACCTCGACTACTGGTCGGGCTGGCTGACCCTGCCCGGCTCCGACTTCGCCGCGCGCATGGCCGGGCGCAGGCTCTGGGGCGTCACGGTCATGGCCGACCGCGACGAGGTGGTCGCCGACGGCCTGGACACCTCGCTCCACCACACCGCGGCCTACCTGAAGATGGGGTACGGCGGCATCCTCCTCGGCAACGGCTCCCGCCCCGGCCAGGTCGCCGCCGACGAGCGGGCGATGCGCCGCGCCAAGACCTTCTTCGCCGGCCCCACCCCGCTCGCCCGCTTCCCGCACGAGGAGACGGCCGAGGCCGCGTGAGGCCCCCGGGGACCCGCCGCAGATCCGGCCGCCGGGACCTCCCCCGGCGGCCCACTCGGCGGTACGCTGCCCGGCACGCCCCCTGGGGCCCGCCCTGGTCCTGCCGCCGAGTGAAGCGGACACTCCCCTCGTGACCTCCAGCACGCACCCTCCCGAGCCGACCGCCGACGAACTCGCGGGCCTCCGCGACCTGGTCGCCGCCGCGAAGACGGTGATCCTCGGCTTCGACGGCCCCCTCTGCCGCCTCTACGACCCGCTCACCGCGCGCGCCGCCGCCGACTCCCTCACCGGGCTCCTCGCCGAGCACGGCGTCCCGGCCGGTGACGTAGCCGGCCGCACCCCGCTCGCCCTGCTCCGCTCCCTGACCCTCGGCGCCCTCGACGACGACCCCGCGCTCAGCACCGCGCTGGACGAACTGCTGACCGGCTCCGAGGTCGCGGCCACCCTCACGGCCCGCCCCGCCCCCTACGCCGACAACCTGGTCCGCACCTGGTCGGCGGTGGGCACCCGGCTCGCCGTCGCCACCGGCCACTCCGCCGACGCCGTCCACGCCTACCTCGCCGGACGCGGCCTCACCGCCTGCTTCGGCCCGCACGTGTACGGCCGCACCGACGGCCTCACCCACCTGGGCCACGACGCCCCGCCCAGGGCCCTGGCCGCGCTGGGCGCCGACCCCGCCGAGGCCCTGGTGGTCGGCTCCACCCCGGAGGACCTGCGGGCCGCCCGGGACGCGGGCGCCCCCTTCCTCGGGTACGCCCGCGACCTGCCCGCCTACGACCGCCTCCGCGCGGCCGGTGCCCCCCTGATCACCGGCACCCTGGAACCCGTACGCCAGGCCGTGTGGGAGCTGAACCTGCCCCGGCGGTGATTCCGGTGCGGCACGCTCACCCGGGGTCGTCGGGGAGCGCGGGGTGCAGCCGCCCGCAGCCGAGCATGGGGCAGCGGACGTAACGGGGCTGCTCGGGAGCGGGGACGGGGTCGGTGGGCGGCAGGGGCTGGCTCTCCAGCGCCGCGCGACGCCGGCAGTCCTCGCACTCGCAGGGCGGGAAGCGCAGCGGGTCGAACTCGCGGTACGCCTTCCCCGGCGGCTCGTACCCCGCGCTCATCCCTGCCCACCCGCGACGCACTCGGCGCTCTCCTGGTGCCGCTTGAGCAGAACCCGGCAGTCGGTGGCCTTGCTGTAGTCCCGCCGGCCGTTGGCGTCCGTCTCGGCCAGCTTCCACGACTCGCAGGTGGAACAGGGCTGGGCGCCATTCCCGTGAGGGGAGTCGGCAGCACTCATGGGCATGCCTCCTTTCGTCGGGGGAAGCGCCCCGGGGGCGTGAACACCCGTGAATACGCCCCGGCGTTCACTCCACTCCGTAGCGATTCCGCTACCAAGGGGCATCAGCGTGGCCTAGTGTCGAGAAGTCATCAACGTGGGAACCCTGGGCGAGGAGTTGAGCTGCGCCGTGGTGAATCGAAAGGACCTTGACCCCGAAGAGTCGCCTGCTGCGGAGTTCGGGGTACTTCTTCGCAGGTTACGAGACGAGCGGGGCTGGACCCAGGAGGACCTGGGTGCGCGAATGCGCGTTTCCGGGACGCATATATCCGCGGTGGAAACTAATCGCAGGCCCCCAACTCCTCAGTTCGCGAGGAGTGCTGATCGGGCGCTGGGGACGGGCGACCTGCTGGCCCGGAAGGTGCGTGCGGTGCGGAACACCTCCTTGCTGGAGGGCTTCCCGGAGTTCGTGAAGCAGGAGATACGCGCTGCCGAACTCAGGCTCTTCGAACTGGGCATCATCCCCGGATTGCTTCAGACGCCCGAGTACGCCGCTGCCATCACTCAGGGTGCAGTACGTCGCGGGGCCATCAGCGAGCAGCAGGCCGAGGAGCGCTTGACGCTACTCGCCAAACGACAGACTTCGCTGGTGCGCGACCCGGCTCCCATCGTCCACGTGGTGCTGGACGAGAGCTGCCTTCGTCGCTTGGTCGGTGGCCCGCACGTCATGTCTGCACAGTTGGAAAGCATCGTCGCTTTCGGGGAGCTGCCGAACACTGTCCTTCAAGTAGCCCCGTACGACCTGGGCGAACGTAGATCATTTGACCTGCCCATTCACCTGCTCACGCTACCGGAACGGACGTTTCTGGCGTACTCGGAGTCAGCCCAACAGGGCATGCTGGAGCGCGATTACACCGCTGTCCAACCCTTGCTGACGGCGTACCATCAGCTTCAGGCCGAAGCGCTGTCCCAGACCGCCTCCATGGCCATGATCGAGCAGGTACGAAAGGGCATCTCGTGACGACCGAATCCCCCCGCTGGTTCAAGTCCTCCTACAGCAGCAACGGCGGCGCCTGCGTCGAGGTCGCCACCAACCTCGTAGCACCGCAGGGCATCGTCCCCGTCCGCGACACCAAGGTGCAGTCCGGCCCGGTTCTGGCCTTCCCTGCCGCCGCGTTCTCCTCCTTCGTGGCGGGCGTCAAGGCGGGCGAATTCCGCTCCGCCTGAACGATTCGGCCTCCCCGGGCCACCGCTGAACCGCCCCGTCGCCTCCTGCGGCGGGGCGGCCCGCTGTCCGGATCGTGCCTCCTGACCGACGCACACCTCGCCCCTACGATCGAGGTAGACCGAAGCGTGCCCAGGGCTACGAGAGGGTCCCCCATGACTCCCAACTCCCCTTACTGGCACAAGTCCTCGTACAGCGCGAATGGCGGGGACTGCGTCGAGGTGGCCGCCAACCTCGTCCCCCACCCACGGCCTCGTCCCGGTCCGCGACTCCAAGAATCCGTCCGGCCCTGTCCTGACGGTCCCGGCTGCCGCGTTCTCCTCCTTCGTGGCAGGCGTCAAGGCGGGCGAGTTTCGCTCCGCCTGAACGATTCGGCCTCCCGGGACGCCGTCGAACCGCCCCGCCGCACCCGGCGGTGGGACGGTCCACCCCTGCCCGTGGGGACGCTGCTCGCTCTCAGCCCCTCAGCGCGTCCGGCGCCGGAACAGCGCGTTCGAGGCGGCCACGGCGACCAGCAGGATGCCGCCGCACCAGGCCAGCGCCGCCCAGGGCGCCGAACCGACGGGCTCGCCAAGCAGTAGTGCGCGCAGCGTCTCGATGATCGGGGTGACGGGCTGGTGCTCGGCGAATCCGTGCAGCCAGGTCGGCATCGTCTCGATCTGTACGAAGGCGCTGCTCGGGTACGGCAGGAACATCAGGAAGAAGGTGAACCCGCTCGCCCCCTCCGGTGTCCTGGCCAGCAGCCCGACGCCCGCCGCCAGCCAGGAGACGGCGACCAGGTAGGCGAGCAGCATCCCCGCCGCCGCCAGCCAGGCGAGCGGGTCGGCGGCGGGGCGGAAGCCGATCAGCAGGGCGACCGAGAGCACCATCGCGGTGGCCAGGATGTTGCGGACGACGCTGGCCGCGACGTGCCCGGCCAGCATCGGCGTACCGGTGACCCCCATGCTCCGGAAACGGTCGACGACCCCGGTCCGCATGTCCTCGGTGACCCGCATCGCCGTCCCGGCCGACCCGTACCCGGCGCAGAGCACCAGCAGTCCGGGGACGACGTACGTGACGTAGGCGCTGCCGGTGTCGATGGCGCCGCCGAAGAAGTAGACGAAGACCAGCATCAGGGCGACCGGCAGCAGGATCGCCATGAACAGGGCTTCCGGGTCACGGCGGTTCATGCGCAGGCAGCGGCCGGCCAGGGTCAGTGCCTCAGACATGGCTGGGCTCCTTCGCGTCGGTCGAGCCCGTCGTCCCGGCCGTCCCGGTGAGGGCCATGAACACGTCGTCCAGGGTGGCCCGGCGCACGCTGAAGCCGGTGATCTCGTCGCGGCCCGGGTCGAGTTCGTCCAGCAGGGTGCGCAGGTGGCGGGCGTCGCCGCGGGTGGGGAAGGAGAGGGCCAGCGTCTCGGGGGAGCGGTGCGCCACCGGGTGCGGGGTGCGGGCCTCCAGCCGGGCGAAGGCCGCGGCGTCGGCCGCCGTCACCTCCAGCACCGTCTGCCCGGCGGACGCCTTCAGCTCCTCGGGCGTCCCCTCGGCCGCGATCCGGCCGCCGTGCAGGACGGCGACGCGGTCGGCCAGCTGATCGGCCTCCTCCAGGTACTGCGTGGTCAGCAGCACGGCGGTCCCGGCCGCCGCCAGCTCCCGCACCACCTCCCACAACTGCCGCCTGCTGCGTGGGTCGAGACCGGTCGTCGGCTCGTCCAGGAAGAGCACCCGGGGCTCGCCGACCAGTCCGGCCGCGAGGTCGAGCCGGCGCCGCATCCCGCCGGAGTACGTGCGGACGAGGCGGCCGCCGGCGTCGGTGAGCGCGAACCGCTCCAGCAGTTCGGCGGCGCGCCTGCGGGCCGCCGACCGGGTCAGGCCGGCCAGCCGGGCCGTCGTCCAGAGGTTCTCGGCGCCGGTCTGCGTCTCGTCGACGGCGGCGAACTGGCCGGTCAGGCTGACCGCCCGCTGCGCCTGGCGCCGCTCGGCGACCACGTCGTACCCGGCGACCCGCACCGTTCCGGCGTCCGGGTCGGTGAGCGTGGCCAGCACGCGGACGGTGGTCGTCTTGCCCGCGCCGTTCGGGCCGAGCAGGGCGAGGACGCCACCCTGCTCGACGCGCAGGTCGACGGAGCGGAGTACGGCGTGGTCGCCGTAGGACTTGCTGAGGCCCTGGACCTCTACGGCGTTCTGCGGTGGCGGTCTCATGACGGTGTCCCCCGGGGAAGGTCTTCGCGCATGCTCTGCGTATGGCATACGCGCTACTGTTTAAGGGTTACGCAGAAATAGGATGGCGTCAACAGGCCAGGTAGGAGGAGCAGGCATGGCGCCACCACCGCCCGAGAGGGGCGGCCCCGCGGACGAGACGGGGCTGCCCGCCAGCGTCGAGGCCGCCTGGGGGCTGCGCGGGCGCCCCACCAAAGGGCCGCGCCCCGGCATCGGGGTCGAGCGCATCGTCGACGCCGCCGTGAGACTGGCCGCCACCGAGGGGCTCCAGGCCGTCTCCATGGGCCGGGTCGCCAAGGAACTGGGCGCCTCCACCATGTCCCTGTACCGCTACGTCGCCGCCAAGGACGAACTCTTCATCCTCATGCAGGAGGCGGCCACCGGGCTGCCGCCCGAGGACGCCCCGCCTCCCTCGGCCGGCTGGCGGGCCCGGCTCGCCTGGTTCGGCCACGCCTACCGTGGCGTCCTGGAGGCCAACCTCTGGCTCCTCCACATCCCCATCAGCTCCCCGCCCGCCACCCCCAACTCCGTCGCCTGGATGGAGGCCGGGCTCGACGCCCTCGACGGGACCGGGCTCGACGAGGCGACCAAGCTCGGCGTGATGATGCTCATCAGTGGCTACGTCCGCAGTCAGGCCGGGCTCATGGCGGACCTCACCGAGGCGATGCGCCGCAGTGGGCGTTCGGCCGAGGACACGCACCGCCAGTACATCCACACCCTGACCCGCCTGGCCGACCAGCGGGGGCCCGAGGCGTTCCCCGCGGTCCGGCGGTTGCTCGCCTCCCAGGCGCTGGGTGAAGGGGATGACGCTGACGCGGACTTCGACTGGGGGTTGCACCGGGTGCTCGACGGGGTCCAGGTCCTGGTCGAGGGCCGGGCTTAGCCCCTTTGCCGGGCTGTGGCTCTGTGGCCTCACTCGCCGGCCGGGCTGGGGTGGGCTGCGCCCCGGCTGGGCTTCCTCGCGATCTGCCGCGGCCGCGCCCCTGCGGGTCACCGATTGGCCTCAATCGCCGGCCGGGCTGTGGGGTTCGCGGTTCGTTCGCCGTGTGGGTCGGGCGGGGCCGGGCCGGGGTACCTCCTCACAAACTGCATGGTGCGGGGTCAGTCGCTTCAAGGCGGCCGTGTGTGCAGTTTGCTGCGGGGGCACCCCGACCCGTCCCCGCCCTTCCGTCTCGTCGGCGTCGTCCCGCCGGTGGGAGAGGAAAAGACAGACCGTCGCCTATTGATCTTTGTGGCGAGCGAGAGCGATGACGGTGGTCACTGTGGGGGAGGGAGCCATCGGTGACGGCCTCGTCCCCCCTCCGGCGGTCGGCCGCGTACGAGACCGTGGGGTGGGGTCGTGTCGGGGTGCCCCCGCAGCAAACTGCACACACGGCCGTCTTGAAGCGACTGACCCCGCACCTTGCAGTTTGTGAGGAGGTACCCCGGCGCGGCCCCACCCCACCCCCGCACCGGAGGAACCGCGAACCTGACAGCCCGGCCGGCGTTTGAGGCCAGTCGGTGACCCGCAGGGTCACGGCGGGGCAGGCGGAGGCGGAGCCCAGCCACAGCGCAACCAAACCCAGCCCGGCCGGCGCTTGAGGCCAGTCAGTGACCGGCACGGGCACGGTCGGCACCCCCAGACGCGGCGCAGCCACACCCCAGCCCGGCCGGCGCCCGAGGCCCCAGAGCCAGGCCGGCAAGTGAGGCCAGCCCTAGACGCGAAGCCCCGGCGGGAACCCGGTCCACCGAAGCTCCTCGGGGAGGTGGCGGATGTCGTTGTAGACGATCAGCGAGGAGGGCCGCTCAGGCGCGTAATGGATGATGCTGAGCGCGGCGTTGGCATGGTGCAGCCCGATCCACCGCCAGTCAGGCGCATCCAGCGCCTCCCGCACGAGCCACCCGATCACGAAGTTGTGCGTGACGACCAACTCGTGCCGAGCCACACCCCCGGGCACCGCCCCGGTGAACCTCCGCAAGGCATCCCGGGCCAGCTCGGGCCCGGGCAACCGCTCCCGCTCGGGCAACTGCAAAAGCCACTCCCACGTCGCCTCGGGCAACCCCGAGGCCACCTCCCGGCGCTCCGGCAGGTAGGGCACGTAGTCCCCGGCCGACTCGCAGGTACGGGGCACCGGCGCCCCGTCGACCCGCTGGGCGGCCACGATCTCGGCCGTCTCGCGGGCCCGCGCTTGCGGCCCGTGGTGGATGGCGGAGAGCGGAACCCCGCGCAACCGCTCGCCGAGGAAGGCGGCTTGTCTGCGCCCCTGCGCGGAGAGCCCTCCCTCGCCCGGCGCGTCCCCGTGCCTGGCCAGGTAGAGCGTGCGGGAGGCCGTCCCGGTGGCGGCGGTGGTCATGGGTGTGGGTCTCCGGATCTGTGGTGCGGACCGGCGCGCCACGTGCTGGCGGGGGCGGCCGGTGGGCCGGTCGTACGGCCGGTGGTTGTCAGGACTGCCATCCGGGAAGGCACAGTTCCGCGCGTGCGGGTGGCTGCCGACTCCCTCTGGTTGACGCGGTGTTCGCCCCGACGTGCGGCCCCGTCGCAGGTGCGACGAGGCCGCACAGGGACTGCCCACCCCCTCGCCGTTCCATGACTGCCGAACAGGAGCACGCGGTGGTGGCGGCGCACACAGGGGCGTACGCCGTAACCCTTCACGCCCCGCCTTGTACACGTCCAGGGAGAGCGGATGGCCGTACGCGCGGTCGAGGTGACGCACCAGCTCCCCGGCCCTCTGGCCTCGCTGGGACCGGTCATGAGGGGGCAGGGCGCGAGGGGCCGGTCTCCTCGTCCGCCGGCTCCGGCTCCGCGTACTGGGCCACCACCTCTGCCGCGAGTTCGCGTAGGCGGGCGCGGGCCTCGGGTGGGTCGGTGATGAGCAAGTCGGCGCCGAAGGGGAGAAGTTGGCGGACCTCCTCCAGGTTGCGGCAGGTGAGGGTGATGGCGACCTGGTCCGGGCCGGGGGCGAGGGCAGGGCCCTCGCCGGTGCGGTGCACGGTCACGCGGGAGCCGAGGATGCGCCCGGCGCGTTCGGCGTGGCGGGCGGCGAGCAGGCCGTGGATGTGGAGGCCGGCCGAGGTCTCCCAGCCGGTGGTCAGTTCGGCGACCGCGTCGGCGAGGGAGATTCCGGGGCGCAGGCGGCGGGGTGCGGCGGTGGGGCGCCAGTCGGTGAGGCGTTCCAGGGAGTAGAGGCGGGGGGTGCCCGAGCGGTCCGCGACCAGGTACCAGCGGCCCGCCTTGGCCAACAGGCCGTACGGGTCGACCAGTTGCCAGGCCGGGGCGGCCTCCGCCGCGCGGCGGTACCGGATGCGGAGCCGTACCCCGCGCCGGACGTCGCCGATCAGGGCGCTCGGTTCGAGGCCCTGGGTGCCGGACCAGAACCACGGCCTGCTGTCGGTGGTGACCACCGCGCTCAGCGGCAGCAGGGGGCCGGGCGCCCCCGCCGTCCGCGCCGCGACCTTCTCGCGCGCCCGCCGCCCGTCGGCAGCGGCCCCCAGTTGGTGCCGCTGCCGGTCGTCGAGGCCGTGCAGGGCGAGCTGGTCGCGCTCGGCGGGGGTGAGCCGCGCGGTGTCCAGGGCGCCGCCGGGCAGCAGCGTCACCCCGCCCCACCTGCCCCGCTCGACGAGGACGGGGAAGCCCGCGTCCTGGAGCCAGCGCAGGTCGCGCAGGACGGTGCGGACCGACACGCCGGTCTCGGCGGCGAGGTCGGTGGTGGTGACCGGGTCGCGGCGGGTCTGGAGGGCGAGGAGCAGGGCGAAGAAGCGGTCCGGCGTCACCCGGCCACGATCTCACCCGGCCGCCGCGCGGCAACACGCCAGGATCTGTCAGGTATGGCAGGCAGGCTTCCCCCGTACCGCACGACCACCGAGACCGAGCAGGAGCTGCTTCGCCATGACCCGCCCGAACATGTTCATCGTCCACGTCTCCGACGCCCCGAAGTCCGCCCGGTTCTACGGGGACCTCTTCGCGATGGAGCCCGTCTTCGAGGCGCCGCGCTTCATCGCCTTCGAGCTGGGCGGTGGCGTCCAGCTCGCCCTGTGGAGCGGCGCCGCCGAGGACCTGTCAGGACCGCGTACCTCCGAGGTCTGCCTCAACCTCGACGGCGCCCCGGCCTCGGTCGACGCCCGCTACGAGGAGTGGACGGCGAAGGGCGTCACCATCGTCGAGGAGCCGCACGACGCGGTCTTCGGCCGCACCTTCGTCGCCGCCGACCCCGACGGCAACCTGATCCGCGTCGCCCCCTTCGACTGAGACCGGCCGGTCAGGCGCCCTCTAGGCCCCGAGGAGTTCCACCACCCCGGCCAGGGTGGTGACCTCGTACGCGTGGCAGTGCGGGGCGGACGGTTCGTACCCCCGGTTGAGGTACACCGTCTCCCGCACGCCGAGGTCGGTCGCCGACTGGAGGTCGTAGCGCGGGCTCGCCGAGACGTGCAGCGTGTCCTCCGGCCGGCAGCCCAGCTGTGCGTAGAGGAACTCGAAGGCGCCGAGCCGGGGTTTGTAGGCGCGCGCCTGCTCGGCGGTGTACACCGCGTGGAAGGGGGCGCCGAGGAGGGCGGCGTTGCGGCTCGCGTGCCGGTCGGCGGCGTTGGAGAGGATGACGAGGGGGTAGCGCGCGGCGAGGCGGGCGAGGGGTCCGGGGACGTCGGGGTGCGGGCCCCAGGTGGGGATCTGGTCGAAGACGGCGGCGGGGTCGGCCGGCCGGAAGGGGATGCCGGCGCTGCGGCAGGCCCGTTCGAAGGCCCGCGCGATCAGCTCGTCGTACGGGCGCCAGTCGCCCATCGACTCGTCGAGCTGGTAGGCGGCGAACCGGCGGCGGAACACGTCCCGCTGCCCGGGGGAGGAGATGGCCTCGATCGTCTTCTCGGCGGCGGCGCCGACGGGGAAGTCGGTCAGCGTCCCGTACATGTCGAAGGTGACGAACTGGGGATCAGGGCGTCGGCTCATGTGGGAGCCAACCGGGCGCGTGCGAGTCGCTATTCCCCGTGCCCGCCGCGACCCCCACTCCTGGCCACTCTCAACGTATAGCCGAAGGGGGGCCTTGCGGCAAGACCCCCCTCTTCCCGCACAATGACCCGCCGAAGCCGCTACCTGGGGAAATACCAGGAATGGCGTGAAACGAGCGGGAACGAGCGGGGACGGGTGGGAAGCGTGACGATGATCGACGTTCTGGTGGCCGGGGCCGGGCCGACCGGGCTGATGCTCGCCGCCGAGCTGCGGCTGCACGGGGTGCGTACCGTCGTGGTGGAGAAGGACACGGAGCCCACGGGGCACTCGCGGGCGCAGGGGCTGCACGTGCGCAGTACCGAGGTGATGGACCAGCGCGGGCTGCTGGATCAGTTCCTGGCGCGAGGGCGGCAGTTCCGGGTCGGCGGGTTCTTCGCCGGGCTGGGACCCGCCTGGCCGGAGGGGATGGACACGGCTCACTCGTACGTGCTCGCCATCCCGCAGGCCGAGACCGAGCGGCTGCTCGCCGAGCACGCCACCGGGCTCGGCGCCGAGTTCCGGCGCGGCTGCGCGCTGACCGGGCTGGAGCAGGACGCGGACGGGGTGACGGCCGAACTGGCCGACGGGAGCCGGCTGCGCGCCCGTTACCTCGTCGGCTGCGACGGCGGCCGCTCCACGGTACGCAAGCTGCTCGGCACCCCCTTCCCGGGCGAGCCCAGCCGCGTCGACACCCTCCTCGCAGATGTGGCACTGACCGCCACCCCGGAGGAACTGGCCGCCGTCACCGCCGAGGTGCGCAAGACACATCTGCGGTACGGCGCGATGCCGCTGGGGGAGGGCAGGTACCGGGTGATCGTGCCCGACGAGGGGGCGAGCGAGGACCGGACGGCCCCGCCGAGCCTGGACCACCTGCGGGCGCGGCTGCGGGCGGTCGGCGGGACCGACTTCGGGGCGCACGACCCGCGCTGGATCTCCCGCTTCGGCGACGCCACCCGCCAGGCCGAGCGGTACCGGACCGGCCGGGTGCTGCTGGCCGGGGACGCGGCCCACGTCCACCCGCCGACCGGCGGCCAGGGCCTCAACCTCGGTGTCCAGGACGCCTTCAATCTCGGCTGGAAACTCGCCGCCGAGGTGAACGGCTGGGCCCCCGACGGCCTCCTCGACAGCTACCACGCCGAACGCCACCCGGTCGGCGCCGCCGTCCTCGACAACACCCGCGCCCAGACGGAGCTGATGAATCCCGGCGCCGGGCAGCGCGCACTGCGCCGGCTGGTGGCGGAACTCATGGAGTTCGAGGAGGTCAACCGCCACCTCATCGAGAAGATCACCGCGATCTCGGTCCGCTACGACCTCGGCGGCGGGCACCCGCTCACCGGCCGCCGCCTGCGCGACGTACGGCTCGGCCGTGGCCGCCTCTACGAGCTGACGCGCGCCGGCCGCGGCCTGCTCATCGACCAGACCGGGCGGCTCTCGGCAGGCGGCTGGGCCGACCGCGTCGATCACGTCGTCGACACCGGGACGGAACTCGACGCACTGGACGTCCCCGCGGCCCTGCTGCGCCCGGACGGACACGTGGCCTGGGTCGGGGACGACCACGAGGAGCTGGTGGCCGCCCTGAGGCGGTGGTTCGGTGAGCCGGCGGCCGGGTGAGGGTGTCGCCGGTCAGGCCGGCGCCAGCTCCGCGAGCAGGGCGGCGGCCCGCTCCGGGTGAGCCAGCCAGTGCAGGTGGCTGCCCTCCAGGGTGCGGACGCCGAAGGGGTTGCCGGGGGTGAGCGCGTCGGCCTCGCGGATCATCCGGTCCTGCACCGCGGTCGGCATGCTGGCGTCACCGGCCAGGCGTACGTAGGTCCTCGGGACGCTTCCCCAGGTCGCGGCCTGGGCGCGGTCGGCCTCGGTGCCGACGTCGAGGTTCTCGTCGGGCTGGAAGGTGTTGAGGAAGACCCGGAACTCGTCGTCGGTGAGGTCGGCGGCGAGTTCCTTCTTGAGCCCGGCGAGCGTCGCCGCGCTCGACGTACGGAAGTTGGCGCGCATCAGGCCGAGGGCGACCGGGTCGCCGTGGAGTGCGGCGGCCATGGCGGCCTGGTCGGTGCCGGCCATCTCGGGCTGGGCGTAGTAGTCGCCCACCGGCAGGTCGACCGGGCACCAGGCGCCGACGTAGACGAGGTGGTCGACGAGGTCCGGCCTGGCGTTGGTGACGGCGGTGATGGTGATGCCGCCCCGGCTGTGGCCGACGAGGACCGTGGGCCCATGACGTTTCGCCCGCTCCAGGGCCTTGATCACGTGGGCGACGTTGTCGGCGAGCGTGACGCCGTTGATGGCGCCCGGCTCGGCCGCGAGCGCCGTGAGGTCCTGGGGAGCCTGGTACGCCGCGGGGAACGTGGCCTCGAAACCGTGCCCCGGGAGGTCGATCGCCGCCGACCGGTGCCCGAGGAGGGCGAGTTCGGCCTGGAGCGGTGCGTACGAGAACGAGTTGGCGAAGGCACCGTGGACGAGGACGAAGGTCGGATTCTCTGGCATGCCTTCAGCCTCCGGTGCGAAGCCAGTCAGGCACAAGCGACTTTCGAGCGGCGGGAGTTACCGTCCTGGCCGAATCACGCGGGAGCCCGCCGGGCGCCCGGACACGGCCTCCCCTACCCTCGCCGTATGGCTGACGAGTGTTTCCGGCACCCACGGCTCGCCGCGGTCTACGACGCCCTCGACCCCGACCGGAGCGACCTCGACGCCTACGTGCGGGCGGCGGAGGAGTTCGGGGCGCGGCGCGTGCTGGACATCGGGTGCGGCACCGGGGTGTTCGCCCTGCTGCTGGCGGCACGCGGGATCGAGGTCGTCGGCGTCGACCCGGCCCGCGCCTCCCTCGACGTGGCCCGGGCCAAGCCGGGCGCCGACCGGGTGCGCTGGATCTGCGGCGACGCCACGGGGCTTCCGCCGCTCCGGGCCGACCTGGCGACCCTGACCGCCAACGCCGCCCAGGAGATCACCGGCCCGGCTGCCTGGCGCGCCACCCTGCGCGGCGCGTACGGCGCCCTGCGTCCGGGCGGCCACCTGCTCTTCGAGACGCGCGACCCGGCCCGCCGCGCCTGGGAGGAGTGGACCCCCGAAGCCTCCCGGCACACCACCGAGATCCCGGGCACCGGCGCCGTCGAGAGCTGGGTCGAGCTTCGCGAGGTGCGCGGCCCCCTCGTGACCTTCCGCTGGACCTACGTCTTCGCCGCCGACGGCCAGGTCCTCACCTCCGAATTCACCGTGCGCTTCCGCGAACGTGAGGAGGTCGCAAGCGACTTGGCGGCCGAGGGCTTCGAGGTGGCGGAGGTGCGCGACGCCCCCGACCGACCGGGCAGGGAGTTCGTCTTCGTGGCGCGGCGGGGGCGGGGCGCGATTGCGTAGGGGCAGCGGAATCGCTCAGGACCGATGAATTCGCGCCAGGAATCCGGTCTCCTGTGCGCACGTGCGCGCCACCCCGGCGCCGCACCGCACCCGCCACGACATGCCTGCACACGCCACGACAGGAGACCATCCACATGACCGATCCGGTCTGGGCCTCGATCCACGCCGAGAGGGCCGCGCTCGCCGACGACCTCGCCGGCCTGACGGAGGAGCAGTGGGAGACGCCCTCGCTCTGCGCCGGGCTGACGGTGCGGGAAGTCCTCGCCCACCTCACCGCGGGCGCCAGTCTCAACGCCGTGCGCTGGCTGGCGGGGGTGATCCGGTGCCGGTTCGACTTCGACCGGCAGGTGGCGGTGCGGCTGGCCGAGCAGCTGGGCGCGACCCCGGCCGAGACGCTGGAGCGGTTCCGGGGCGTCGTCGCGAGCACCACCAAGCCCCCTTTGCCCGTCGTGGCCATGCTCGGCGAGACGCTCGTCCACGGCGAGGACATCCGCCGTCCGCTGGGCCTGCGTCGCGACCACCCGGCCGAAGTCGTCACCCGGGTCGCCGCGTACTACCAGGGCTCCGACCAGGTGGTCGTCGCCAGGAGCCGCGTCGCCGGACTGCGGCTCGTCGCGGACGACGGCTCGTTCGCGGCAGGGGAGGGCCCGATCGTCTCGGGCCCCACCCTCGCCCTGGTGATGGCGATGACCGGGCGGACGGCGTTCTGCGACGACCTGGAAGGCGAGGGCGTGGAGCTGCTGCGCTCCCGGTGCGGGGCGGGCGCGGCGTGAGGTGCGCCCCGCGCGATCAGAGCGCGACAGGGAGCGCGAGGACGGGCCGGGTGGAGAACTCCTCGTACATGTCTTCGCCGTCCGGGCCGTAGACGAACTCCGCCATGGCCGGATTGCGCTGGGCGGTGGCCAGCGGCAGCCAGGCCAGCACGGTGCCGTAGCCGCCGCACACCGACTCGCCCCCGTCGCCGCCGTGGACCGCGCCGGGGTCGCCGGTCAGCTCCGCGGCGTAGGTGTCGTGGGCGATGCGCAGGCCGAAGGCGTTCGGCTGCTGGTGCGGGCCGCCGTCGTCGCCGTGGGGGACGCGGTCCAGCGGGCACGCGTCGCCCCACCGGAACAGCGTGCCCGCCCCCGCGCCGCAGGCGTGCTCCCACTCGTCGGAGCTGGGCATCCGCAGGCCCTCGGCCGCGAGGAGGTCCGGCGTTTCGGCGGGCGGTGCGGTCAGCGGCTCGTCCTCGACGGCCATCAGCACGGTGGGCACGCTGACGCTCCGGCGGGGGCTGAGCACCTGCGCGAGGTGGCTCCGCAGGTCAGGCCCGTAGCCGTAGCCCTGTTCCGCACTCTCCGCGTAGTCGGCCTCCAGCCCCGGCGGCGACCGCCAGCCGTCCGCGTCGAAGCCGAGCACCACCTCGCCCCCGGGTACCAGCGCGAACTCCCGCCCCTGACGCGCGATCCGCACCCGGTGCAGCGGCGCCCCCAGATGCTCCACGGTCTCCACGGCGACGACCTGTCCCCCGGTCTGGTCGGCCGCCTGCCGGGCGAGGCGGCGGGCGGCGGGCAGGCCGAGGGAGCGCCACCGGGTGAGGCTGAGTTCGGCGAGGGACATGGCGGAAGTGTCGCAACAGGGACCGACAGGGGGCGTGCGGGCGCCGGTTCAGCCCGGACCCCGCCGCGTGGGCCCGCCGGCGACCAGCACCACCGCGAACGCGGCCTGAGCCACCACCTGGTACCCCATCCACACCTCGCCCCCCGCACCGCCGCCCCGCCACGCCACCAGAAGGCCGGCCAGCGCCGCCAGCACCCAGCCGCTGTCGTAGCCGACCATGAGCCGTGTGTAGAGACGCATCGACCGGCGGCCCGTGTACGCGAGCTCGACGCCGCCGCCGATCAGCAGGACCACGCCCGCGACGGCCATCAGCCAGACCGGCGTCCCCAGCAGCCGGGCGAGCGGGACGGCACCCGCGAGGTAGGCCACGCCGAGCGCGATCTTGAAACCCCCGTCGGCGACGGCCCCCACCGTGCGGCGGTCCACCCTTACTGCCACGTTCTTCCCCCTCGGAACACGTCCTGCCCTGAAGTTTCCGTAACGAGATTACGATAATAATGGGATTATGAGAATGACGAGAGCCGAGGCCAAGGAGCGCAACCGTCGGGCCCTGCTGGACGCCGCCCTGGAGGTGGTGTCGCGGGACGGGTACCGGGCCAGGCTCGACGAGATCGTTGCCCGCGCCGGTCTGACCACGGGGGCCGTCTACTCCCTGTTCGGCAGCAAGAACGGCCTGGTGGTGGCCTTGGCCGACGACCACCTGCGGCCCCAGTACGAGAAGATGGGGCAGGCGGTCCCCGCCGGGCTCGGCCTGCTGGAGGCGGTCGACGCCTTCGCCCGGCACTACCGGCGTGGCCTGGAGGCCCCGGACGCCCGCTCGGCCCTCTCCCTCCAGGTCACCCTGCTGGACATGGCCCTGCACGACCCGGAGCTGGGCGCGCGGCTCGCCGCCTCCGTCCGCGAACAGGAGGACCAGCTGGTCGCCCTGTTCGCGGGCAGGCCCCACGCCGGCGGCACCGTCACACCGCACCAGGCCCGGCGCCTGACCACGGCGCTCAGGGCCCTGCTCACCGGCCTCGGCCAGGGCGTCCCACTCGGCCTCGCCCCGGACGCCGACGAGGAGTTCTTCGCGGCGGCGGCGCGGGCGCTGGCGTCCGGGGCGCCCCTTGAGGGGGAGGGCCCCTGAGGCCGCGCCCCGCTACTTTTGCAAGCGGCCCGCTTGCAGAAGTTAGCGGGGGTGGGGCATGGTGGGGCGCATGGCATCGCTCAACGTCGGTGGTCTCGGGGAGTATCTGCGCGAACAGCGGCGCAGCGCGCAGCTGTCGTTGCGGCAGCTCGCCGACGCCGCCGGGGTGTCGAACCCGTACCTGAGCCAGATCGAGCGCGGGCTGCGCAAGCCGAGCGCGGAGATCCTCCAGCAGATCGCCAAGGCGCTGCGGATCTCCGCCGAGACGCTGTACGTGCAGGCCGGGATTCTCGACGAGCGGGACCGCGGCGAGGTGGAGACGCGCGGCGTCATCCTCGCCGACCCGACGCTCGACGAGCGGCAGAAGCAGGTACTGCTCCAGATCTACGAGTCGTTCCGCAAGGAGAACGGCTACGGGGTCGACGATGGGCCCGCGGGCGACGGCGGCGCATCCTCCGCCGGGACGGCGGACGCCTCGTAAACAGCTGCCGGGCGAGGTGCGCGGCAGGCTCCACACCCTCGAAACGACGCAAGACCGGGAGGATCACGTTCATGGCCATCACCGACGACCTGCGCAAGACCCTGAGTGAGTCGCGTTCCCTGTACTTCGCGGCCGGCACCGCCGACCTCGCCGTGCAGCAGGCGCGGAAGGTGCCGGAGCTGATCGAGCAGCTGCGGGCCGAGGCGCCCGAGCGCATCGAGGCGGTCCGCAACACCGACCCCAAGGCCGTGCAGGACAAGGCCGCCGCCCGTGCCAAGGAGGCGCAGGAGGCCGTCCAGGCCAAGGTCAACGAGGTTTTCGCCTCGCTCGACACCGATCTGCGCAAGCTGGGCGAGAGCGCCCAGGAGCTGGCGCTGCGTTCCGTGGGCGTCGCCGCCGAGTACGCGGTGAAGGCCAAGGAGGCGTACGACAAGGTCGCCGACCACGGTGAGCAGGCGGTGCGGACCTGGCGCGGCGAGACCGCCGAGGGCGTCGTCCAGGTCGCCGAGCTGGTCGACGAGGCCGCCGACAGCGTGGTGGACGTCGCCGAGAAGGTGGAGCCTGAGCCGGCTCCGGCCGCGCCGGTCACCTCCGAGAAGTCCTCCACGGCGAAGGGCGCCGGGACCGGTGCGGCGGCCGGGAAGACCGTCGCCCCGAAGAAGCCGGTGGCGCCGCGGAAGGCGCCCGCCCGGAAGCCGGCGGCCCGGAAGAGCACGCCGTCCGACAGCTGACGGCGGCCCGTCGGGGGTAGGCGTCCAGGTGTACCCCCCGGGGTGGCGGTATCGGGCATTCCGGATGCTGTGGCGTATTCCTCAGGGAAACGGGCACGGATCCGGAGGGCGTGGACGTTGTCCGGAGAGCCGGCGCGTGCGATACGTGTCCGCGCCGGACCGTGATTCCGGGGGGCGTCCGGGACACTGGGGGCAGGCGTCCGGCGCGGAGCCGGGCGGCCCGTCCGCGGTGACCGCGGTGCCGTGATGTCGAAACTGGTGGTGGAGAGAGTGCTGATACAGGGATTCAACAGCCTGCTGGGGCTGCTGCAACTGGCGTTCGCCGCCTTTGCCGCCTTCGCGTTCATCGACGCGCTGACGCGCCGCGAGGACGCCTACCGCGCCGCCTCCAAGCAGTCCAAGCCGTTCTGGCTGATCATTCTCGGGATCGCGCTGGCGGTGAGCCTGCTCTTCCCGATCATCTCCTTCCTGCCGATCATCGGCCTCATCGCCGTGATCGTCTACACGGTCGACGTGCGGCCCGCCGTCCGGGAGGTCTCCGGAGGGCCCCGGCGCGGCGGCTCCCGCGGATCGAGCAGCGACGGCCCGTACGGGCCGTACAACGGCGGCCGCTGACCCCGGGCGCGGGAGCGGACGGCGAGGACGGCACGACGGCGAGAGGCCGGGACCGCGTGGAGCGGTCCCGGCCTCTCGCCGTCGGTCGTGGCGGCCGGGCGGTGGCTCAGCGGGTGGTGGGCACCATCCGGTCCAGCAGGAGGACGGCCACGTCGTCGGTCAGCTCGCCGCCGTTGAGCGCGCGGACCTCGGTCATCGCGGCCTCCAGCAGGGCGTCCCCGCGCAGCCCCTGGTCGAGCAGGCCGCGGACGAGGGAGACCATGCCGTCCTGGCCCAGGCGCTGGTTGCCCGCGCCGATACGGCCCTCGATCAGGCCGTCGGTGTAGAGCATCAGGCTCCAGGAGCGGCCCAGCTCGACCTGGCGCCGGGGCCAGCGGGCCTGCGGGAGCAGACCGAGCGCCGGGCCGTTGTCGTCGTACGGCAGGAGTTCGGCGAGGTGGCCCTGGCGGGCGATGAGCGGGGACGGGTGTCCGGCCAGGCAGAGCCCGGCCGAGCGGCCGTCCGGCGAGATGTCGACCGTGCAGAGCGTCGCGAAGATCTCGTCGTCCGGGCGCTCGTTCTCCAGGACCTTCTGGAGGGTGGAGAGCAGCTGGTCGCCGCAGAGCCCGGCGAAGGTCAGCGCGCGCCAGGCGATGCGCAGCTCGACGCCGAGCGCCGCTTCGTCCGGGCCGTGGCCGCAGACGTCGCCGATCATCGCGTGCACCGTGCCGTCGGCGGTGCGCACCGTGTCGTAGAAGTCGCCGCCGAGCAGGGCGCGGGAGCGGCCCGGCCGGTAGCGGGCGGCGAACCGCAGGGGCGCGCCCTCCAGCAGCGGGGTCGGCAGCAGGCCGCGCTCCAGGCGGGCGTTCTCCTGGGCGCGCAGCCGCGACTCCGTCAGCTGCCGCTGGGCGTGGTCGGCCCGCTTGCGCTCCACGGCGTAGCGGACGGCGCGGCTCAGGAGCCGGCCGTCGAGCTCGTCGCGGTACAGGAAGTCCTGGGCGCCGACGCGGACCGCTTCCGGGCCGCGTGCGCTGTTCCCGGCGCCGGTCAGCGCGAGGACGGCGTGGCGCGGGGCCAGGCGCAGGACGTGCCGCAGCACCGCCAGCTCGTCCTCGGTGCCGTCCTCGGCCTCCGCGGGGCGCGGGCCGGGGGCGGGCAGGGCGAGATCCAGCAGGATGCAGTGGACGTCGTCGGTGAGCAGCCGCTCGGCCTCGGTGAGGTTGCGGGCGGTGCGGACGCGCACGGTCAGCTCGGCGGAGTCCAGCAGCGACGGGATGTTGAGCGAACCGGCCGGGTCGTCCTCGATCACCAGCAGGGTGAGCGCGGTCGACGTCTGGCCGGAGCCGGGGTGCGCCGCCGAGCCGGCCGCGATCCGGGCCAGCGCCTCCGCAGCCTCGGCGGCCGTGGGGGCCGCCGGGCCCAAGGCGGCGCCGGTGCCGTCGGGCCCGCCCGTGGTCCGCGGGGTGCCGGTGGCGTCGGTCGTGGTCTGCTCCGTCGTGGTGTGCTCGGTCGGCGTGGCCGGCTCGGTCCGAGGGCCGGTGGTGCCGCCGGGAGCGGTGTCCCGGGTGGTGTCGGTGGGCGACCCCGTGGGCCGGTCCGTCCGTGGTGCGGCGCCCCCGTCGTGACCGTTCTCCACGGCGGGGATGACTCTCTGCCGCGGTATGGGTACGGGCATCGTCTTGGTTTCCTTCCCTCCCCCCGAGGGCGCGACAGGGCGACGAACGACGCCTTGTCCGACGGGGACCATAGCGGTTGGCGGCCCTCCAACGGAATGCCACGGCGTGTATGGCCAGAGTCATATGCCGTGGCATGTAAGGGAATTGGGGGCCTTTGTGGGGGAGGGGTGATGACGAAGCTCACCCTGGGGCCGGGGCGCGGGTGACCTGGCCCACCCGCGCCCCCGCCGCTCACGCGTCCGGCCGGACCACCCCGAGGATCGTCATCGTCCCCGCGCCCGCCAACGTGATGTGCCGGCCCGGTCGCGGGGCGTGCACGATCTTGCCGTCGCCCACGTACATGCCGACGTGGCTGGCGTCGTCGTGGTAGATGATCAGGTCGCCCGGCTGCATCTCGCGTATCGGGACGCGCTCCAGCTGGCGCCACTGCTCCTGGGAGGTGCGCGGGATGGGGACCCCGGCCGACGCCCACGCCTGCGAGGTGAGCCCGGAGCAGTCGTAGGAGTCGGGGCCCTCGGCGCCCCAGGAGTACGGCTTGCCGATCTGCTCCGCCGCGTACTCCAGGGCCTTCTTGCCGGCGGCGGAGGCCTTGCCGGAGATCGCGTCGAGGACGCCGGAGTCGACCCAGGCGCTCTGCGCCCTGCGCTGCGCCTCCTCCTCCAGCTTCCGCAGCCGCTCCAGCTCCTCGGCGGCGAGCCGGGACTCCAGCTCCTCGGCCGCCTTGATCTGCTTCTTGATCTCCTTCTTGGCCTTCGCCTTGGCGGCGCGGTGCCGCTCCAGCTTCTTGTACTCGGCGGAGGCGGCGGCCTCGTCCTTCTCCAGCTGCTCCTGGGTGGTCCGCAGCTGGGACATCAGGCCCCTGGCGGCGTGCTGGCCGCGCTGGAAGCGGTTGGCGTTGTCCAGGAAGAGGCGGGGGTCGTCGGAGAGGAGGAACTGGGCGCCCTCGGGGATGCCGCCGCTGCGGTACTGCTCGCGGGCGGTGGCGCCGGCCTGGTGGCGCAGCAGGGTCAGGCGGTCCTGGCCCCGGGCGACGGCGCGCTCCAGGCGGGCCACCTCCTTGGCCTGGCGCTCGGCCTTCTCCTCGGCGGCGTTGTACGCGTCGGTGGCGACCGAGGCGCGGTGGAGAAGCTTCTCGATCTTCTTCCGCACCTCTTCGAGGGCGGTCGCCGTCGCCGGCTCCCCCTCGGCCGCCTCCTGCCCGGGGGCGCCCGGCATGGCCGGTGCCGAGGTGGTGGGGGCGGGCTCCGGGGCGGCGTACGCCGTGCCCGCCGAGGCCAGTCCGCCGACGCAGGTGATGCCGCACACCAGCGCCACCGCGGCAAGGGTCGTCCTTCGCATGCCGGTCACTCTCCGCCCCCACAAAGTTATTTCCCGTCAGTAACATCGGGGATGCTGCCATGTCCGGCCCAGATACGACAGACCCGACACCGGACCGGCTGTACGGCACCCCCGCCGCACAGGTCACTTTGCCCGTCCTCCGGCGGCTTCGGGCGAAAAGCACCCACAGGTGGTTCGCCAACTTCCGGGAGCTGTACCGGTTTTCCACCCCTGCGGGGGACACGGGCTGACTCACGGGTCAGCTCCTGGACTCACCCCCGAGGCGCCAGCGCCCCCCACGCCACCGTGACCTCCCCCTGCCGCCACCGCGCCGGCCCGTCCACCACCGGCCAGTCGGCGGCCAGCGCGCGCACCGTCCGCTGCCAGCGCTGGCGCGCGCCGTAGGAGGCGTACGGCGCGGCCCCCGCCCAGGCGCGGTCGAAGTCGCGGAGGAAGGCGTGCACGGGCTCGCCCGGGACGTTCCGGTGGATCAGTGCCTTCGGGAGGCGTTCGGCCAGGTCGGAGGGGCGGCCCAGGGAGCCGAGGCGGGTCGCGAAGGTGACCGTGCGCGGGCCCTCGGGGCCCAGCGCCACCCAGACGTGGCGGCGGCCGATCTCGTCGCAGGTGCCCTCGACGAGCAGGCCGCCGCCGAGGCCGTCCGGGTCCGGCGGGGCGAGGCGGGCGGTCAGCCTCTCCCAGACGGCGCGTACCTCGTCCTCGTCGTACTGGCGCAGCACGTTGGCGGCGCGGATCAGGTGCGGGCGGTCCGGGACCGGCAGTTCGAAGCCGCCCCGGACGAAGGTGAGGCCCTCGTGGGCGTGCGGCTGGGCGGCGGCGACGCGGGCCGGGTCGATCTCGATGCCGGTCACGCGGGTCGCCGGGGCCGCTGTGCGGAGGCGGGCCAGCAGCTCGACCGCCGTCCACGGGGCGTGCCCGTACCCGAGATCCACCGCGAGGGGGTGGTCGGCCCTGCGCAGGGCCAGGCCGTGGACGGCGGTGATCCAGCGGTCCATGCGGCGCAGGCGGTTCGGGTTGGTGGTGCCCCTGGTCGCGGTGCCCACGGGGCGCGGCGGGGGCGGCATGGTTCGAGTATGGCCGCGATGCCTGCGGCGGGGCCGGGTGGGGGCGCCTGCGGCGGGGCCGGGTTGGGGGGTCCGGTTGCGGCCGTGCTGGGCGGGGGTTGGGCGCCCGTAACGTTTAGGCAAAACGGGAAGCGCAGGCCCTTCCGTGCTGTTTCCCCGTCGGGGCGCCCGTGTGCCCCGACGGACCCCCGCCCTCCGAGGCGGGCGCAGCGAGGAGGATCGCCAGGTGAGCCAGTACGTGTCCCGGCTCTCACGCCGGGCCGCACAGCCGAGGCTGCGGCTGCCCGGGGGTGGCCGCAGGCCCCGGCGGGTGGCGATGCTGAGTGTGCACACCTCGCCGCTGCACCAGCCGGGTACCGGTGACGCCGGCGGGATGAACGTCTACATCGTGGAGCTGGCGAAGCGGCTGGCCGCGATCAACATCGAGGTGGAGATCTTCACCCGGGCCACCACCGGCACCCTCCCGCCCACCGTCGAGCTGGCCCCCGGCGTCCTCGTCCGGCACGTCGACGCGGGTCCGTACGAGGGGCTCGCCAAGGAGGAGCTGCCCGCGCAGCTCTGCGCCTTCACCCACGGCGTGATGCAGGCGTGGGCCGGCCACCGTCCCGGCCACTACGACCTGGTCCACTCCCACTACTGGCTCTCCGGCCACGTCGGCTGGCTGGCGGCCGAGCGCTGGGGCGTCCCCCTGGTGCACGCCATGCACACCATGGCCAAGGTCAAGAACGCCGCCCTCGCCGAGGGCGACACCCCCGAGCCGGCCGCCCGCGTCATCGGCGAGACGCAGGTCGTCGACGCCGCCGACCGCCTGATCGCCAACACCTCCGGCGAGGCCGACGAGCTGATCCACCACTACGCCGCCGACCCCGGCAAGGTCGCCGTCGTCCACCCGGGCGTCAACCTCGACCTGTTCCGCGTCGACCCGCGCCGCTCCGGCGCCGTCGAGCCCCGCGCCGTACCCGAGTCCCGGGCCGCCGCGCGGCAGCGGCTCGGGGTGCCGCAGGACGCGCTGGTTCCGCTCTTCGCCGGGCGCATCCAGCCGCTGAAGGCGCCGGACGTGCTGCTGCGCGCCGTCGCCGTGCTGCTGGACGAGCGGCCCGAACTGCGCTCCCGGCTGGTCGTGCCGGTGGTCGGCGGGCCTTCGGGCTCCGGCATGGCCAAGCCGGAGCGGCTCCAGAAGCTGGCGGCGCGGCTCGGCATCTCCGAGGTGGTGTGGTTCCGGCCGCCCGTCGGGCAGGAGCAGCTGGCCGACTGGTTCCGGGCGGCGTCGCTGCTGGTGATGCCCTCGTACAGCGAGTCCTTCGGCCTGGTCGCCATCGAGGCGCAGGCCACCGGCACCCCGGTGCTCGCGGCCCGGGTCGGCGGCCTGCCCGTCGCCGTACGCGACGAGGTGACCGGTTTCCTCGTGGAGGGCCACGACCCGGCCGACTACGCGCGCCGCCTCGCCCGCTTCGCCGACGACCCCGCGCTCGCCGACCGGATGGGCGCGGCCGCGGCCCGGCACGCCCAGTCGTTCGGGTGGGACACGGCCGCCTCCGGCACCGCCGACGTCTACACGGCCGCCGTGCAGGAACACCGCCGTCGCGTACGCTCGCACCATGGCTGACACCCCGTCCCACCAGGCCCCCGCGTCCCCGGACGCGGCCGCCCACCGGCGTGTCCTCGAGGGCGCGTTCGCCGGCGCCGAGCTGGAGTGGGAGAGCCCGCGGCCCGGCCACTACGTGGTCAAGCTGCCCGGCAGCCGCAAGCTGTGGACCACCGTCTCGTTCATCCTCGGCGGCCACTCGCTCTCGGTGAACGCCTTCGTCGTCCGCCGCCCCGACGAGAACCACGAGGCCGTCTACCGCTGGCTGTTGGAGAAGAACCTCAAGCTCTACGGGGTCTCCTACGCCGTCGACCCGCTCGGCGACATCTACCTCGCGGGCAAGCTCCCGCTCGCCGCCGTCACCCCCGAGGAGGTCGACCGCCTCCTCGGCGCCGTCCTCGAAGCCTCCGACGGCGCCTTCAACACGCTCCTGGAACTGGGCTTCGCCTCCGCCATCCGCAAGGAGTACGACTGGCGCGTCGCCCGCGGCGAGCCGACCCGGAACCTGGAGGCGTTCCAGCACCTGATCGAGCGCGGGCCGCGCTGAGCCGGAGCGCGCCACTCCGGTACGTTCTGACGCCCGCTCCCGAGGACTTCGGGGCGGGCGTCAGGCGTACCGGGACGGTCAGGAGTGCGCGGCCGTGGTGACCGTGGCGGCGCCGTGCGGGCCGGCCACCCGGAAGACGTCGAAGTAGTACACCTCGCCGTCGGCGGTGACGCCGCTGGCGCGGGTCTTCGTCCAGGCGCCGTCGGGTCCCGCGTACCGGGAGCCGTCGGCGTAGGCCGGGCCGCCCGCGTCGGCGGCGGCAGCGGCGGCGCCGCCCAGGACGGCGGGGACGAGGAGGGCGCCGAGGGCGGCGGCCTTCAGGAGCTTGCGCATGGTGGGCCTTTCGGTCGGAGGACCGGACCTGACGACGGACCCGGTCTGGGGCGAGTTTCCCCCGGCCCGGGTCCGCGCGGAGGGGGGCGCCGCGCCCGCGTCACCCGTCAGGCCCAACCCCCGCGCGGGCCGTCCGCGCCCCTCCCGTCACCCGGTCGCCCGTGCCGCGCCGGGCGTCCGCGCAGGTCGAGGCGGTGCCGGGCGGTCCTCCGCCGGGGCCGATCGAGTGGCGGGTGACCGGCGGCGTACTAAGGGTGAGGGCAGGTCCAGCCGCTGTGGCGGGACCGTCCTGTCGGCCCTGTAGGAAGGACGACCGATGTTCCGTCCCACCAGCAAGCCCGCCCGGGCGGCGGCCAAGGCGGCCGCCGTCTCCCTCTCCGCCGTGACCGCCTGCGCCGCGACCCCGGCCGCCCTCGCCTCGGCCGCCCCCGACGGCGCCCGTCCGGCCGTCCAGCAGCGTGCCCCCGGAGACCAGGAGGCGGCGCGCGGGACGGACGGACCGCACGACGTGGTCTTCGTGCAGACCTCGGCCGAGGACGGGAACATGATCGTCGCCTACACCCGGACCGCCGAAGGCACCCTCGTCGAGGCGGGCAGCTACGCCACCCGCGGCGACGGCGGCCGGCTGAACGGCTCGGAGGTCGACCACCAGGCCTCGCAGGGCTCCCTCGCGTACGACCCGGACGAGGGAATCCTCATCGCCGCCAACTCCGGCAGCGGCACCGTCTCCGTCTTCGAGGTCGACGGCCCGCGCCTGACGCTGCGCCAGGTCACCCCGTCCGGTGGCGGCTTCCCGGCCAGCATCACCGTGCACGACGGCATCGCGTACGTCCTGAACGCCGGAACCGGCGGCTCCGTCCAGGGCTTCACCATCGACGGGCCGCGCCTGGAGCCGATCGCGGGCAGCCGCCGCGAACTCGGCCTCTCCACCGACCGTGGCCCCCTCCAGTACGTGAAGACGCCCGGCCAGGTCGGCTTCACCGACGACGGCTCCCGCCTCGTCGTCACGACCAAGGCCAACGGCTCGATGCAGGTCTTCGACGTGGACGACGACGGCCTGCTCTCCGCCGAGCCCGTCACCAACGACCAGGCGCCCGGCATCCCCTTCTCCTTCGTCACCGACGAAGGCGGACGGATCGTCGTCGCCGACGCCTCCAACAAGGTCAACACCTTCACCCTCTGGAAGGACAACACCTTGAAGCCCGCCGACTCCGCCGACACCGGCGAGATGGCCACCTGCTGGATCGCCCGCGACGGCTCGACCGTCTACGTCTCCAACGCGGGCAGCGACTCCCTCAGCGCCTTCGAGGTCGACGAGGCCGGGCGCCTGACCCCGGCCGGGCGTACCCCGACCGGCGCGGGCCCCACCGACCTGGCGGTCTCCCCGGCGGGTGACTACCTCTACGTCCAGACCGGTGAGACCGGCGGCCTGGAGACCTACCGCATCGGCCCGGACGGCGGGCTGACCCGGACCGACGCGGTCACCGTGCCGAACGCGGTCGGCGGCGAGGGGATCGTGGCGCCCTGACCGGGCGGCCCGCACCCCGAGTCCCGGTCCCCGGAACCCGTCGCCCCGCCCTCGCTCAGACCAGTTTGCGCAGCGCGTCCCGCTCCCCGTCCGGCTTCGGCGCCGTCAGCTCCACCGCCGGCTCCGGGGTCAGCGGGACGGAGTCGGTGGCGGCGGGCGTGGGGCGGCTCTCCTCGCCCAGGCCCCGGACGAGCAGCCAGTACCCGCCGGCCGCGACGGTGCCGATGACGGCGCACGCGCCCCAGAGCCAGGCCGCGCCCCAGCGGTCCAGGACGACGCCGGACATCAGCGGCGCCACCATCGCCGCGACCGCCCAGGAGAGCGTGTACATGCCCTGGTAGCGGCCGCGCCCGTGGACCGGGGAGAGGCGGACGACCAGGCTCGTCTGGGTCGGCGCGTTGATGATCTCGGCCAGCGTCCAGACGCAGACGGTCAGGGCGAAGACCCCGACCGACCCGGCGAAAGCGGTCAGCCCGAAGCCGTACCCGGCCAGCAGGGTGGAGAGGGTCAGCAGCCATCCCGCGTCCCGGTGCTCGATGAACCGGGTGACGGGGATCTGGAGCGCCACGATCAGCACCCCGTTGACCGCGATGACCAGGCCGTAGTCGGCCGGGCTGAACCCCTCCCGCCCCATCGCCACCGGCAGCCCCACCGAACCCTGCTGGAAGACGAGGGCTGCCAGGAAGGACAGCACGACCACGCCCATGAACCGCCCGTCGCGCAGCACCGTCCCGAGACTCACCGCGTCCTCGGCGCCCTGCTCCTCGGCCGACCGCTCCGGCCGCGACTCCGGCAGCTTGACGAAGACGAGGATCGCGCAGGTCAGCGTCATCACCGCCTCCCCGAGGAACCCGGCGAGGTAGCTGTACTGCGCGATGAACCCGGCCGCCATCGCGGACACGGCGAACCCCAGGTTGATCGCCCAGTAGTTCAAGGAGAACGCCCGCACCCGGTCCTCGGGCCGCACGATGTCGGCCATCATCGCCTGCACCGCCGGCCGGCTCGCGTTCATCGACGCGCCGACCAGGAAGGCGACGGCGGCGATGGCGACCGGGTGCGTCATGAAGCCGAGCAGCGCCACCGACAGGGCCGTCGACACCTGCGCGATCAGCATGGTGGGCCGCCGCCCGAGCCGGTCGGTCAGCACCCCCGCGACCAGCGAGGAGATCACCCCGCCGAGCCCGTGCAGGGCCGCGACCAGGCCCGCGTACGAGGCGGAATGCCCGCGCTCCAGCGTCAGGTACAGCGCCATGAAGGTCGCGACGAACCCGCCGAGCCGGTTGACGAGCGTGCTCGTCCACAGCCACCAGAACTCGCGGGGCAGCCCCGAGACACTGCGCCGCACGGCCGTCCGGACGGTTCGGGGAAGGAGCGCCGACGGCGACGGCAAGGACGGCACGGGCATGAGCGCGACTCCGCGTAGGTAAGTGGTGAAAACAGCTCGCGCATATTACGTCCGTCAGGACGCCGAAAGCCATCCGATTTCGCGATACGGGCCGTCCGCGCCCGCCCCCGGGCCTTGGATTACGCTCGGGCCCATGGCCGACGCACCGTACAAGCTGATCCTCCTCCGCCACGGCGAGAGCGAGTGGAACGCGAAGAACCTGTTCACCGGCTGGGTGGACGTCAACCTCACCGAGAAGGGCGAGAAGGAGGCTGTACGCGGCGGCGAGCTGCTGGCGGCCGCCGGGCTCCTCCCCGACGTCGTACACACCTCGCTCCAGAAGCGCGCCATCCGCACGGCGCAGCTCGCCCTGGAGTCCGCCGACCGCCTCTGGATTCCCGTCCACCGCTCCTGGCGGCTGAACGAGCGCCACTACGGCGCCCTCCAGGGCAAGGACAAGGCCCAGACCCTCGAGGAGTTCGGCGAGGAGCAGTTCATGCTCTGGCGCCGCTCCTACGACACCCCGCCCCCGGCGCTCGCCCCCGACGCCGAGTGGTCCCAGTTCGACGACCCGCGCTACGCGGTCATCCCCCCGGAGGCCCGCCCCCGCACGGAGGCCCTCCTCCAGGTCGTCCAGCGCATGCTCCCGTACTGGTACGACGACATCGTCCCCGACCTCCTCGAAGGCCGCACGGTCCTCGTCGCCGCCCACGGCAACAGCCTCCGCGCCCTGGTCAAGCACCTCGACCAGATCTCCGACGCCGACATCTCCGGCCTCAACATCCCCACCGGCATCCCCCTCGCCTACGAACTGGACGAGAACTTCCGCCCCCTCAACCCGGGCGGCACCTACCTCGACCCGGAGGCGGCGGCGGCCGCCATCGAGGCTGTGAAGAACCAGGGGAAGAAGAAGTAAGCAGTTCGCGGTACGGATCAGGCCCTCGTCCGGGATTTCGAGGACGAGGGCCTGACGCGTGTTCCTTCCGGCGCGGGACTCAGGTGGCCGAGTCCACGGTCCCCGGTCCTTGGCGCAGGCCGTCACCGACCTGGTCAGCCCCGACTTGTCGAACGTCCGCGGTGGGCGACGCCGGGAGGTGGCGATCTCCTGGACGCAGGCGTAGACGGCCGCGGCCAGTACGTGCCGGTCGTCCTCGTCGGGGAGCTTGAGCCCCTCGATGAGCGGCTCGAAGCCCGTCACCAGGCAGTCGCGTACCGCTCGGTTCATGAGGGTTCTGCGGGCGCCAGCTTCTCGGGCGGGATCTGGTGGTTCCGTGCGATGCCCCGGTCCACCTCGTCCAGGATCGCCTCCGTCCACCGGGCGCGGACCAGACCTGTCCGGGCGACCCTGACCAGCAGGTGCCGCAGTGTGTCCGGATACAGCACGCACGCGTCGTAGAGCACGACGAAGGTCATGTCAGAGCGGTCCCAGCTCCTGGTCCAGCTCCATCAGGTCGTCGGCCGCTCCCTTGCGTGCCGCGTCGTCCTCCCGGATGTACTGGCGCAGGTCCGCGAAGCGGATGCGGCGGTGGCGGCCCACGAGCCTGAAGGGGATCTCCCCGGACTCCAGGAGTCCGATCAGGTAGGGGCGGGAGACGTTCAGCATGTCGGCGGCCTGCTGGGTGGTCAGTTCGTCGACCGGCATGACCTGTACGCCCTGCCCGTCGGCGAGGGCGGCCAGCATCGAGGCGAAAAACATCTCCGCCGCAGGCCGTGGCAGGACGAGCACCTCGTCGTCGGCTCCGGTCTCCAGGCGGACCTGGATGTCTTCGTCGCTCGGTGCGGTCCGCGAGAGGCGGTCGTTGATGCGCCGCAGTGCACGCTGTGCGTCACCCGCGTTTACCACGCCTGGTTCGAGCTTCTTGCCTGTTGCAGTCCCCATGGCGTCCTGCACTGGTGTATTCGAAGCAAGCGCAACCCCCTCGCCGTTTCCTTCCCCGATCGGGCGAAGCGGAGGCTCTCGGCGGCCGTGGCCGTGAAGTCGCTACAACCCCGCCCCCCTCAAGCCGGTCAAACTGACCACAAACGCCCGCGGGCGCTCGCCCCGGGCGGAGTTCGACACAGGGGGTACCCCATGCGTATCCGTCCACTGCTCGCTCTCGTGGCCGCCGGGGCGGCGGTCGTCGCCGTCGCTCCGCAGGCCGGGGCCGCCACCGCCGCCGGGCGGGCTCCGCTCCCCACCTGCCGTCCCTCCGCCGTGGAGGTCGGGGCGAAGGCGGATGCCCGGGACAAGACCGTCGTCCGGATCACCGTGACCAACAAGGGGCGTCACGTCTGTGCCGTCGACCGGCTGCCGACCGTCACCTTCGGGGACCTGGACGGGGCCGCCCAGCATGTGCCGCCGGGGGAGAGCGGGCCGTACCGGCTGGTGACGGGGGAGACGGCGTACGCGACCGTGCGGACCGTCGGGGCGCCGGGGGACGAGGTCCGGCGGGTCGGCGGCGTGACCGTGGCGGGGGACCCCTCGCACCACGGACGGACCTTCTCGGCGCGGGAGTTGGGGGCCGGGCGGTACGTCGAGGTGTGGGAGCCGGTGAGTTCCTGGTGGAAGGGGTCGGCGCGCGCGGCTGACGCGGCCGTGGGGGTCGGGCGCGGGTAAATCCGTGGCCGGTGGGGACGGGGTGCGCATAGCGTTCCGGGTATGGAACTGCTTTCCGTGAACGTCGGCGTGCCCCGTCCCAACCCCTGGAAGGGCCTGGCGACCACGGGGATCGACAAGCGGCCCGTCCAGGGACCGGTGGCGGTGTCCGCGCCGGGGCCCAAGGGGGACGGGCGGGTCGGGCTGGCGGGCGACCGGGTCTACGACGTGCAGCACCACGGGGGCGCCGATCAGGCCGTCTACGCGTACGCGCGCGAGGACCTCGACCGTTGGGAAGGGGTGCTCGGGCGGCCGCTGTCCGGGGGCGCCTTCGGCGAGAACCTCACGACGCGCGGCCTCGACGTCAACGGCGCCCTGATCGGCGAACGCTGGCGGATCGGGGCGGACGTGGTGCTGGAGGTGGCGGTACCCCGAGTGCCGTGCGGGACGTTCCAGGGGTGGCTGGAGCGGGCCGGGTGGGTCAAGGAGTTCACCGTGGCCGCCGAGCCGGGGGCGTACCTGCGGGTGGTGGCCGAGGGGGAGATCCGCGCCGGGGACCCCGTCGAGATCGTCCACCGGCCCGACCACGAGGTGACGGTGGCGCTCACCTTCCGGGCCCTGACCCGCGAACCGGAGCTGCTGCCCCGCCTGTTGCCGGCCCACGCGCTGCCCGAGGAGGCCCGCGAGACGGTCCGGCGGAGAACGGCGCCGGACACGCGCGCGAAGAAGACGGGGGCCGGACATGGCTGAGCCCTCCTCCGGCGACTCCGGGCCGTACGCGCTCCTCGACGTCCCTGCCTGCGCCGCCCGCGTCCGCGCCGGCGCCGAGGCCCGGGGCGGCCACTACCTGCTCGGCGTGGACGGACCCGGCGCCTCCGGCAAGAGCGCCCTCGCCGGCCAGCTCGCCCGCCACCTCCCGTAGGCCCACGTCGTCCACGTCGACGACTTCCACCTGCCCAGCGCCGACGGCTTGACCTACCGGGCCGCGCCCTCGATCACCACCCGCATCGCCGCCTCCACCCGGCCCGCGTCGACCGGCTCGTCCCGCAGCAGGGCCTGGAGGAACAGCCCGTCCAGGGTGGCCGTCAGGGTGGCGACGGTGGCGGGGTCGGTGGTGAAGGGGGCCGCCAGTTCGGCGAGGACGGCGGTCCAGCGGGCGGCGGCCGGGCGCAGGGCCGGGCGGCGGGCCGCCTGGAGGTACAGCTCGTACTCGGCGAGCGCGCGGGAGCGGTTCTCCTCCTGGCAGGCGGAGAGGTGGGCGGCGAGGTCGCCCAGGCCGTACCCCTCGGGGAGGAGGGTGGCGAGGTCGCGGGCGTAGGCGTCGGAGCTGTCGCGCAGGGCGGCGGTGAGGAGGTCGTCGACGGCCGGGTAGTGGTAGGAGGCGACCGACTTGGGGACGCCCGCCTCGGCGGCGACGGCGCGGTGGGTGACCCCGGCGACGCCGTCCCGCTCGATCACCCGGACCGTCGCGTCCAGCAGGCGGCGCCGGGTCTCCTCGCCGCGCGCCCGGCGGCCGTCCGCCACGGGTTCAGTGGGCACCGCCGGCCTCCAGGGCGACCACACCGGCGGCGACCAGGACCAGGCCGCCGTACTGGACCGGGGTCAGGCTGTCGCCGAGGAAGGCCGCGCCGATCAGGGCGACCAGGGCGACGCCGGCGGCGGCCCAGATGCCGTAGGCGATGCCGATGGCCATGCCGCGCTTGAGGACCAGGGCGAGCAGGGTGAAGGCGGTGACATAGCCGACGACCACGACGACCGACGGGGCGATCTTCGAGAAGCCGTCGGAGAGCCGTAGCGAGATCGTCGCCGTGACCTCGGCGAGGATCGCGCACGCCAGCAGGACCCACGTCATCGTGATGCTCCGTTTCGTCTCTTAGGGAAGCTTCCGGACGAACAACCTGGACGTCTGTCCAGTTATTCCGGCACGGAGAGGCCCACGACCGCGCGCGTGCGGTCGTGGGCCGGGCGGAGGGTCAGCCGCAGCCGCCCCCGCACTGGCAGGAGCCGCCGGACTGGCAGCCGCAGCCGCAGCTGGAGCCGCAGCCGCAGGCGCCCAGCAGGACGAGCCGGGGCAGGTCGCGGCGGTCGGCGGGGTGGACGCGCTGTTCCTGGGGGGTCTCGGGTGTGCGGGCCTGGGCCATGGCGTTCCCTTCACAGGTCGCGGGCGGACGGCGTACGCGGCCCGGGCCGGCTCGGTGGCGGTGGATCGGCCGGGTACGCGTCCACAGCTCGCGGACGGGCGGGCGGTGCGTACGGCTCGGAGCCGTACCGCCTCTCATTGGACGCCCCGACCGGCGGGCGCATCAACGGCGCACATGGGCGTGCGGGCCCGGAGGGCCGCACGCCGATGCGCCCGCCCGCACCACCGCACGTGACGGGAGGGGAGACGGGTGCCGACGTGACAGGAGGAGCGACGGAGGGGGGTGCCCCTCGGCACCCCGCCCCTCCGTGCCGTTCCGCACGGCCTGTCCGGGCTACACGCCCTCGACCGGCACCCCCGGCGTCTGGATGTCGTCGGCGTGCTCGCCGGTGACCAGGTAGACGACGCGGTTGGCGACCGAGACGGCGTGGTCGGCGAACCGCTCGTAGTAACGGCCGAGCAGCGTCACGTCGACGGCCGTCTCCACACCGTGCTTCCAGCGGTCGTCCATCAGGTGCTGGAAGAGCGTGCGGTGCAGCAGGTCCATCTCGTCGTCGTCGGTCTCCAGCTGGAGCGCCAGGTCGACGTCCTTGGTGATGATCACCTCGGCCGCCTTCGCCATCAGGCGCTGGGCCAGCTGCCCCATCTCCAGCAGCGTCGCGTGGAGGTCGCGGGGGACCGGCGACTCGGGGAAGCGCAGCCGCGCCTGCTTCGCCACGTGCTTCGCCAGATCGCCGGAGCGCTCCAGGTCCGCGCTCATCCGCAGGCTCGTCACGACGATCCGCAGATCGGTCGCGACCGGCTGCTGGCGGGCCAGCAGCGCGATGGCCCGCGCCTCCAGGTCGTGCTGGAGGTCGTCGATCTTCTGGTCCCCGGCGATCACGCTCTCCGCCAGATTCAGATCGGCGTCCAGTATCGCCGTCGTGGCACGTCCGATGGCCGAACCGACCAGCCGCGCCATCTCGACCAGGCTGTCCCCGATCGAGTCCAGTTCCTCGTGGTACGCGTCCCGCATGGGCTCCCTCTCTCCCGGTAACGGGGGGCTCTGGGGGTGCCTCCCCGGCCTTCGTGGATCAGCCCGCGGTGTCTGGTACGGCGAGGCGCCGCGCCAGGCGCCGTGGGCCCACGAAGGCCGGGGAGGCACCCCCAGGCCCCACGCTCCCACGTTGACGGGGCTTCGCGACGACATCCGGCATCTCCGGTGAACCGGCTCCGTCGCCACGGTGAACTCTGGGCGACGAGTGGTGCGGGCCGCACTCCCGTCGCTGTGAGCGGGGGGTTCCGCGCGCATAACCTGGACACATGGACGTGAACACGGCAGTGGCCGCGGTGGCCGCGATCGCCGGGGTGTGCACCGGTGTCATCGCGATGCTGGCGTTCCGCTGGAGCGAACGCGAGCTGCGGCGGCCCACCCGCTCCTCCCTGCACAGCACCCCGGTGCTGCCCGCGGGCGTCGACACGGTCCTGTCCGCCCTCCGCTCCTCCGCCGTCGTTCTCGACGAGGGTGACGGCGTGGTCAAGGCCAGCTCCGCCGCGTACGCCCTCGGGCTGGTGCGGGGCGGCAAGCTGGCCGTCGAGCCGATGCTGAAGATGGCCCGCGACACCCGGCGCGACGGCGAGATACGCCAGGCCGAGCTGGACCTGCCCCGCCGGGGCGCCGGCCGGGGGGACGGGCTCGCCGTCTCCGCGCGGGTCGCCCCGCTCGGCTCCCGCCTGGTACTGCTGCTGGTCGAGGACCTCACCGAGGCCCGCCGGATCGAGGCGGTCCGCCGCGACTTCGTCGCCAACGTCAGCCACGAGCTGAAGACCCCGGTCGGCGCCCTCTCCCTGCTCTCCGAGGCGGTCCGGGACGCGGCCGACGACCCGGAGGCGGTCGAGCGGTTCGCCGGGCGGATGGAGATCGAGGCGACCCGGCTCACCAGCCTCGTCCAGGAGCTGATCGACCTCTCCCGGGTGCAGAACGACGACCCGATGGAGGACGCCGAGCCCGTCGACGTCGACGAGCTGATCGCCGAGGCGATGGACCGCAGCCGCCAGGCCGCCGCCCACAAGCAGATCACCATGAGCTGGGGCGGCGACATCGACCTCTTCGTCTGGGGCAGCCGGGGTGCCCTGGTCGGCGCGCTGGGCAACCTCGTCGAGAACGCCGTCAACTACTCCCCGCCCCGCACCCGCGTCGGCGTCGCCGCCCGCCGGGTCGCCGAGCCCGACGGCGCGTACATCGACATCACCGTCACCGACCAGGGCATCGGCATATCCGAGAAGGACCGCGAGCGGATCTTCGAACGCTTCTACCGCGTCGACCCCGCCCGCTCCCGCGCCACCGGCGGCACCGGCCTCGGCCTCGCCATCGTCAAACACGTCGCCGCCTCGCACGGCGGCGAGGTCACCGTCTGGAGCTCCGAGGGCCAGGGCTCGACCTTCACCCTCCGCCTCCCCGAGGCCGGCGCCACCCGCGACCGCCGTACGAAGCCGAAGGCACGGCCCCGGCCTGAGACGGGCGGCCCGGACGCCTCCGGCGCGACCGCCGCCCGCGCCACCGACGACGTACCCGTACCGCTTTCCGCCCCACCATCCGTTCTTCCTGCCCCGGAGGTCCTTCCGTGACCCGAGTGCTCGTCGTCGAGGATGAGGAATCCTTCAGCGACGCTCTGTCCTACATGCTCCGCAAGGAGGGTTTCGAGGTCGCCATCGCGGCCACCGGGCCCGAGGGACTCGACGAGTTCGAGCGCAACGGCGCCGACCTGGTCCTGCTCGACCTGATGCTGCCCGGACTCCCCGGCACCGAGGTCTGCCGCCAGCTGCGCGGCCGCTCCAACGTGCCGGTGATCATGGTCACCGCGAAGGACAGCGAGATCGACAAGGTCGTCGGCCTGGAGATAGGGGCCGACGACTACGTCACCAAGCCCTTCTCCTCGCGCGAGCTGGTCGCCCGTATCCGCGCCGTGCTGCGCCGCCGGGGCGAACCGGAGGAGGCCGTACCGCAGGCCCTGGAGGCCGGACCGGTGCGGATGGACGTCGACCGGCACGTGGTGACCGTCTCCGGCGGCAAGGTCGACCTGCCGCTCAAGGAGTTCGACCTGCTGGAGATGCTGCTGCGCAACGCCGGACGCGTGCTGACCCGGATGCAGCTCATCGACCGGGTCTGGGGCGCCGACTACGTGGGCGACACCAAGACCCTCGACGTCCACGTCAAGCGCCTGCGCGCCAAGATCGAGCCGGACCCGGGCGCCCCGCGCTACCTGGTCACCGTGCGCGGCCTCGGCTACAAGTTCGAGCCCTGACAGGGCCCGGCCCCCACGCGGGGCCGGAACACGTGAGGAGGGCGGGACCCGGACCGGGTCCCGCCCTCCTCACGTACGTACGGGTCTCAGTGCCCGGCGTGCGACGCCTCGCCGGCCGCCCCGCCCTCGGCGCCCTCGGCGCCCTCAGCGCCTTCGGTGGGGCCGCCGGTCTCGTCGGCCGGGGTCTCGGAACCCTCACCGGGGCTCGCGGAGGTGTCCGGAGACGGGCTGCCCGAGGCGGGGGCGCTCGGCATCTCGCTCGGGCCCCACTTCTCGAAGTAGTTGGTGGCCGGGACGACCAGGGTGTTCAGCTTCACGTCACCCGTGCGGCTGAACGTGAAGGTGATGGCCTGCGCGTTGCCGTCGAGGACGGCGGTGCGGCTGCTGGGCAGGACCGCGGACGCGTTGTCCTTGCCGCCGACGACGAGGCTGCCTCCGGCCGGGACGGTCAGCTTGCCGTTGCCCTGCGCGGCGGTCAGTTCGGCCTTCTTGTCCACGCCGTCGACCACGACCGAGTCGAGGGTCTGGTCCTTGGTGCCGTTGTTGAAGATCGTGGCGGCGACGATCGCGGGACCGGTCGACTCGAGGTCGGGCTGGGTCACGACCACGGCGTTCTGGACCATGATGTCGCCCACCGTGGCCCGTGCGTTGTCCGGGTTGATCTGGTGGGTCTCGGCGTTGTTCCCTGCGGCGCACGAGGCGAGCGAGGCGATCGAGAACGCGATGGCGGCGGCGGCGAGGGCGCCGCGTCGAAGGCTGCTGCTCACGGTGCGGGCAACTCCTTGAACGAGGACGGAACGAGGTCGGTACGGGACAAGGGGCGCATCGGGACCCTCCCGGTCAAGCGTGATCAGGTTACCGAGCCGTCGCCACCGGGATTCACCCGACCCGCCTCCACCTGGACCAGGGACACCCCGGGCGGCCCTACGTCCCCCGCCACGAGGGCGCGCGGGGCGCGACCGGCGTACGCCCCGGGGCCCGGCAATGCGGAAATGCGCGGGGGGCTCCGATGAGGGGGATTCCCGGGTTTTTCGGTAAGGAATGCATGGGCGCCGGGGAAAAGGATCAGAGCCCCGCCGCTTCTCGCCCCACGCCGCGCCGCGTGATCACCCCGTGATCGTGCCGTGATCCCGCCCGGCGTTTCCCCGGCGGCCCCGAGCCGGCCCCTCCGGCGGCTCCGGACGCACCCGCGTGATCAATTCCGGCAATGCCGGGAAGTGTGACGCGGTCCCTCGAACGCGGGAGCCGTACAGGGGGTCACCGTACCGGACAAAACAGGACATAGAGCCCTTCCTTTACGGCTTCAACTACCTGTAACGTACGCGTTTCCCTTTCCCCGGAGAGCTGCCCCGACCTGCGAATACCTCGTTCCGCGGCCCCTTCGCAGCACGTTCGCGTTGTTGTTGTCAAGCCCTGAGATATGGCCTGACCTGCGAAAACGCCATTCAAGGGCCCCGATTCTCGTGTTACCCTTGATAGCCACGGAAGGGGTACCTGTCACATGACGTTCAAGGTTGGCGACACCGTGGTCTATCCCCATCACGGGGCCGCGCTGATCGAGGCAATCGAAACTCGTCAGATCAAGGGTGTGGACAAGAACTACCTGGTTCTCAAGGTCGCGCAAGGCGACCTGACGGTGCGTGTGCCCGCGGACAACGCGGAGCTGGTCGGCGTGCGCGACGTAGTGGGCCAGGACGGTCTGGACCGGGTCTTCGAGGTGCTGCGCGCGCCGTATGCCGAGGAGCCGACCAACTGGTCCCGACGCTACAAGGCGAATCTGGAGAAGCTGGCGTCGGGCGATGTGATCCGCGTCGCCGAGGTCGTCCGCGACCTGTGGCGCCGGGAGCGCGAGCGCGGTCTGTCCGCCGGTGAGAAGCGCATGCTGGCGAAGGCTCGCCAGATCCTGGTCAGCGAGCTGGCGCTGGCCGAGAACACCAACGAGGACAAGGCCGAGGCCCTCCTCGACGAGGTGCTCGCCTCCTGACACCCCGCTCCTCGCGGAGCGGCGTGGCGTGAAGCGCGCACGTCCATCTGCCGTATCGCCCGTTGATCTTCTTCACCGGGCGATTCGGCATGCCCGGACGGAGAAGCGGGCTGTGAGGAAAGTGAGCCACGAAAGAGGGGCACGCCTGCCGGTGTGCCCCTCTGGCGTACCGGGATACTGATCGTCGCGTGCCGCGTGCGGTGTGGTGTCGCGTCTGCGGTCGGAAGGCCCCCGGCGTGTCGCTGCTGGACGTGCCGGGTCCCCGGTGAACGGCTCGACCGGAAGTCACGGAAGGGTCCGGTCCAGACGTCGCGCCCGGCACGTTGGTGGCCATACCCAGGACGCCCGAGCGTACAAACCTGAACGGAACCGATGACTGACGAAACCCAGGCGCCCCGCACGGCGGTGGTGATCCCGGCGGCCGGCCGCGGTGTGCGGCTCGGCCCCGGCACCCCGAAAGCCCTGCGTACGCTGCACGGAACTCCCATGCTCGTCCACGCCGTCCGGGCCATGGCGGCCTCGCGCGCCGTGTCCCTGGTCGTGGTGGTCGCCCCGCCCGACGGCGTCGCCGAGGTGCGCGCCATGGTCGACGACCACCTCCACCCCACCGAGGCGCCCTCCTTCGCTCCCGCGCGGGCCGGGGGCGGCGACGAGACCGACATCGTGGTGGTGGCCGGCGGCGAGACCCGGCAGGAGTCGGTACGGCGCGGGCTCGACGCGCTGCCCGCCGACGTGACGACCGTCCTGGTGCACGACGCGGCGCGGCCGCTGGTGCCGGTGGACATCGTCGACGGCGTCGTGGCGGCGGTGCGGGGCGGGGCCCCGGCCGTCGTGCCCGGGCTGCCGCTCAGCGACACCGTCAAGGAGGTCGGGGCACTCGCCGAGGGTGCCACCGGGCCCGGTGAACCCGTGGTGGCGACGCCCGAGCGGGCGCGGCTGCGGGCGGTGCAGACGCCGCAGGGGTTCGACCGCGAGGCGCTCGACCGGGCGCACCGGCAGGGGCCCGTGCAGGGCGAGGGCGCCACCGACGACGCCGGGCTCTGCGAGCGGCTGGGGCTGCCGGTCGTGGTCGTGCCCGGGCACGAAGAGGCGTTCAAGGTGACACGGCCGCTCGATCTCGTGCTGGCCGAAGCGGTACTGGCGCGCAGGAGGGCCAACGATGGGTACTGAGACGCTCCCGGGCGGGGGCGGGTTCGCGATGCCGCTGGTCGGGATCGGGACCGATGTGCACGCCTTCGAGCGGGGGCGTCAGCTGTGGTGTGCCGGGCTGCTCTGGGAGGGGGAGGAGTTCGGGCTCGCCGGGCACTCCGACGGGGACGTGGCCGCGCACGCGGCGTGCGACGCGCTCTTCTCGGCCGCGGGCCTCGGGGATCTGGGGGCGCACTTCGGGACCTCTCGGCCCGAGTGGGCCGGCGCGTCCGGCGTCGCGCTTCTCGGTGAGGCCGCGCGGATCGTGCGGGCCGAGGGGTTCCAGGTCGGGAACGTGGCTGTGCAGGTGATCGGGGTGCGGCCCAAGGTGGGGAAGCGGCGTGCTGAGGCCATGGCTGCCTTGTCCGAGGCTGTCGGGGCGCCTGTGTCCGTGTCCGGGACCACGACGGATGGGCTGGGGCTCACCGGGCGGGGTGAGGGGTTGGCGGCGATCGCCACCGCGTTGGTGTACCGGGTGGGCTGAGCTTGGTTTGGCCTCAAGCGCCGGCCGGGCTGTTTTGGGGCGCGGTGGGATCGACCGTGCCGGTCACCGATGGCCTCAAGCGCCGGCCGGGCTGTCTTGGGGCGCGGTGGGATCGACCGTGCCGGTCACCGATGGCCTCAAGCGCCGGCCGGGCTTGGTTCTGGTCAGCGGAGGTCTCCTCGCCAGTCCCAGCGGGACGGGGCGGTGGGGCGGGGTTGGTAGAGGGAGCGGCCTTCGGGGCCGTGGGTGCTGAGGGCGGTGGGGAGGGCAGCGCCTTCCGGGCGGGCCTCCGGGGGGACGGTGGTGATGTCCAGGAGGAGGCCGTCGAGGGGGCCGCCCACGAGTTCGGCGTAGTGGTGGCCCGGGAGCGGGGCGGCTTCGGGGGCGGTGGGGTCGTGTCCGTAGACGCGGCCGCGGAGAAGTCGTTCGTCGTCGCTGTCCATGGGGGCAGGGTGGCAGGGGGGTCCGACAGGGCGGAGGGGGTGCTTCCGGAAGAGGGGGGACCCCTTCTGCACATCAGTTGCACGTACGCTGGCGGGGCAGGTTCGTGTGGCTGATGAGGGGCTGGTGGCAGGCGGGATGGCTGTGGTGGCCGGAGTGGAAGCGGGCGTCCGGGAGCGGGCCGAGCGGGACGCGTATGTGGTGCGGACCGCGTCGGAGGCCGATGTCCCGGGGGCCCGGGCCGTGATGCTCGACACGGTCTACCGGGATCTGCGGTCCGGGTACGTGCCCCGCTGGCACGCCGACATCATCGATCCGGCCGCCGCCTACCTGGAGCCCGAGCGGTGCACGCTGCTCGTCGTCGAGCGGGACGGGGAGATCGTCGCCACCGGCGCCGTCCGTGACCGGGGTCCGGCCGCGCCGCCCAACCCGCGGTGGGTCGCCGACCGCTTCCCCTCGGGCAGCACCGCCCAGCTCTGCCGGATCTACGTACGTCCCGAGCACCGGCGCCACGGGCTCGCCCGGCGTCTGGTGCGGGAGCTGTGCGACTTCGTGGTGCGGGCCGGCGGGTACGAGCGGGTCTACCTGCACACCGACCCGTCGGTGCCCGGGGCCGAGGCGTTCTGGCGGGCCACCGCCGAGGAGGTCTGCGACGAGCGGGCGCTGCCCGGGGGCGGGCAGGGGATCGTGCACTTCGAGGTGCCGGTGGTGGGGCTGGGCCGGCCGGCCGTCGCTCCCGCCTGAGCCGGTACGCCCGCATCCCCCTTTCTTATGACAATCGTTTTCATATAAGGTCGCGCCCATGTCGTCCCAGTCGTCCCAGTCGTCGAAGTACTCTGTCCGCCGCCGTCCCCTGCTCGCGCTGGGGGCCGCCGCGCTGCTCGTCCCCGTCGCCGCCTGCGGCGGCTCGACCGACGGGGGCGCGTCCGGCGGGGGTGACCAGCGGCTGCGTGCCGTCATGGCGTTCCCGCCCGCGCAGGCCATGTCGCCGTACGGGGACGACGCGGTGACGCTCAGCCGGCTCTCCGTCGTCGAGGGGCTGACCCGGATCGACGAGGAGGGCGCCGCCAGGCCCGCACTCGCCACGAAGTGGCAGCGGGACGGGGCGAAGGGCTGGGAGTTCACCCTGCGCGACGCCCGGTTCCAGGACGGCGACGCCGTCGACGCCGAGGCGGTCGTACGGTCGCTGGCCGCCGCGCAGGACGCCTCGCCCAGGCCGCGGGTCCTCAGTGATGTGCGGCTGACGGCGGAGGCGGAGGGGAAGCGCACCGTCCGGATCACCACGGACGAGGCCGATCCGCTGCTGCCCCAGCGCCTCGCCAACGCCTCGCTCGCGATCCTCTCGGAGGGGGCGTACGAGAAGGGCGAGAAGGGCGGCAAGGTGAATCCGGCCGGGCACGCGACCGGGCCGTACACGCTGTCCGAGGTGAACGGGGCCGTCTCCGCGAAGCTGGAGCGGAACGACACGTACTGGGGCGGGAAGGCGAAGGCGTCCGGTGTCGACGTGAAGTTCGTCGCCGACGGGACCGCGCGGGCCAACGCGCTGCGGACCGGGACGGCCGACATCGCCGAGTACGTGCCGGTGGCGCAGGCCTCGCTGCTGGAGGAGAAGCAGATCCACGAGGTGCCGACCGCGCGCACCAACACGCTCTACCTGAACACGGAGAACGGGGTCTTCGCCGACCCGGCCGTACGGGCCGCCGCGCGGTCGGCGATCGACTCGAAGGCGCTGGTCGACGGGGTCTACGAGGGGCGCGCCGACACCGCGCGGGGGCTGCTCGGGCCGGGTGTGCGGTGGGCCGCCGAGGCGCGCAAGGCGCCCGAGGGGCGGGCGAAGGCCGCGAGCAAGGCCGAGGTGGCGAAGACGAAGGAGATCGTGCTCGCCACGTACACCAACCGGCCCGAGCTGCCCGAGGTCGCCTCCGCCGTCCAGCAGCAGCTTCAGGCGCGCGGGTTCACCGTCAAGCAGTACGTGCGGGACTACGCGCAGATGGAGGCGGACGCGCTGGCGGGCAGGTACGACGCCTTCATCCAGGCCCGGAACACCCTGCTCGACACCGCCGACCCGGTCTCCTACCTCGGCTCCGACTTCACCTGCGAGGGCAGCTTCAACATCGCGCAGCTCTGCGACAAGGGCGTGGACGAGGCCGTGGCGAAGGCCGCCGGGACGGACGGGCTGGACGCGCGGCACGCCGCCGAGATGGAGGCCGAGGCGAAGATCCTGGGTGCCGACGCCGCCGTGCCGCTGGTCCACGAGCGGTTCGTGCAGGGCTTCGACTCCGGGAAGGTCGACGGGGTCGCCCTCGACCCGATGGAGCGCCGCCTGATCACCGCCGACACCCGGCTGCGCTGACCGGCCCGCCACCGCGACCACGACCGCCACCGACGTGAAGCACCTCGCCGGGCGAGCCCTCACCCTGCTCGCCGTCCTCGCCCTGGTCGGCCTGCTGCCCTGGCTGACCACGACCGACCCGGCGCTGACGATCCTGCACGCCCGCTACAGCGACCGGCAGCCCACCCCCGAGGTCCTCGACGCCATCCGCGCCGAGACCGGCCTCGACGGCGGGCCCGCGCACGTGCTCGGCGGCTGGGCCGGCGGGCTGCTCCACGGCGACCTGGGCACCTCCTGGGTCTCCGGGCAGCCGGTCGGCCCGGACGTCACGGCCGCGCTCACCACCTCGCTGTCGCTGATGGGCGTCTCGCTCGCCGTCGCCTTGGTGCTCGCCCTCGCCCTGAGCGCCCGCACCCTGCGCCGGGGCGCCCGCCGGGAGGCCACCACCACCCGGGCCGGGGTCCTCGCCGCCGTCCTCGCCGCGCTCCCCGAATTCCTGCTGGCCGCCGTGCTGGCCACGGTGTTCGCCGTCCACCTCGGCTGGTTCCCGGCGCTCGGCTGGGGAACCCCGGCCCAGGCGGTGCTGCCCGCCCTCGCCATGGGCGTACCCGCCGGGGCCCTGCTCGGCCGCCTCCTCGACGACGCGCTCCCGGCCGCCTTCGCCGAACCCTGGGCCAAGGCCGCCACCGCCGCCGGGCTGCCGCCGCGCCGCATCGCCCGGCACGCCCTGCGCCGCACCCTGCCGGGGCTGCTGCCGCAGGGCGGGCTGGTGGTGGTGGGGCTGACCGGCAGCGCGGTCGCCGTCGAGACCCTCTTCGCCGTGCCGGGGCTCGGCTCCACCGCGCTGGCCGGCGCCCTCGCCCAGGATCTGCCCGTCCTCCAGGCCGCCGTGCTGATGCTGCTGCTGACGGGGCTGGTCGCCGCCCTCGCCGTACGGCTGCTGAGCCGGGTGCTGCTCGGCCCGGCCCTGACCGACCGGGCGCTGCCCGCGCTGGTCGCGCCCCGGCTGCCCGCGCGCAAGGGGGTCGCGGCGGGGGCGGTCGTGCTCGCCGTGGTGTTCGGCGCCGTGCTCCTCGCGGGGCTGCTGCGCGACCCGCTGCACGTGGACGCCGCCGCCCGGCTGCTGCCGCCCTCGGCCGCGCACCCCTTCGGCACCGACGCGCTCGGCCGCGACGTGCTGGCCCGGCTCGGCCACGGGGCCGCCCGTACCGTGCTGCTGGCCTTCGCGGTCGCCGCCGCCGCGCTGCTGCTCGGGCTGGCCGCCGGGTTCCTGCGCGCGGGCGCCCTCACCGAGACCGTCAACGCGCTCCCCGCCGTCCTCGCCGGGCTGCTCACCGCCGCCGTCGCCGGACCCGGACCCTGGGGCGCGGCCGCCGCCGTCGCCGCCGTGGCCTGGGCGCCGCTCGCCGCCCACACCGAGGCCCTGTACGTCCAGGAACGGGCCGCGCCCCACCTCGCCGCCACCCGCTCGCTCGGCGCCGGCCGCGTCCACCTGCTCCGCCGCCACCTGCTTCCCGCCGTGCTGCCCCCGGTCACCCGCCACGCCCTGCTCCGCGTCCCCGCCCTCGCCCTGGCCCTCGCCGCCCTCGGCTTCCTCGGCCTCGGCGCCCAGCCGCCCGCGCCCGAATGGGGCCGGATGCTCTCCGAGAACATGCCGTACGTGGAACGCGCCCCCTGGGCGGTGCTGGCCCCCGCCGTCGCGCTCGCCGTCCTCGGTGCCCTGGCCGTCCTGCTGGCCGCCACCGTCCGTGGCCGCACCGGCGCCGACACCGCCACGGCCACCGCCCCGACCGCCCCCGCAGCCCGCGAGGCCGCCGCATGAGCACCAACGGCACCCGCCTGCGCCCGGCCACCTCCAGCCTCCGCGAGGTCACCGGGCTGCCGCCCTACCTGCGGCTGCTCGCCGGGACCCAGTTCGCCTTCAACACCGGCTTCTACGCCGTGCTGCCCTACCTCGCCACCCACCTCGGCGACGGCCTCGGCATGGCGGGCTGGCTGGTCGGACTGGTGCTGGGGCTGCGCACCTTCAGCCAGCAGGGCCTGTTCGTCGTCGGCGGCGCCCTCACCGACCGGTACGGGCCCCGGCCCGTCGTCCTCGCCGGGTGCGTGCTGCGGATCGCGGGCTTCGCCTGGCTCGCCTTCGCGGCCTCCACCGTCACCGTGGTCGCCGCCGTGGTGCTGATCGGCTTCGCCGCCGCCCTGTTCTCCCCGGCCGTCGAGTCCGAGACCGCCCGCGAGGCCGTCCACCGCGAACAGGCCGACGGCACCGCCCGCGCCCGCACCCTCGCCGTCTTCTCCGCCGCCGGACAGGCCGGGGCCTTCCTCGGACCGCTGCTCGGCTCGCTGCTCCTCGCCGTCGGCGGGGACTGGGGGTTCCGGGCCGCCTGCGCGGCGGGTGTCGCCGTCTTCGTCGCCGTGTTCGCCGGGCACGCCGTGCTGATGCCGCGCCGGGCCGCCGTCCACCGCGCACGTTCGCGCGGCGGCGTACGCCACCTCGCCCGGAACCCCCGCTTCCTCGTCCTCTGCCTCACCTACAGCACCTGGCTCCTCGCCTACAACCAGCTCTACCTGGCGCTCCCCGCCGAGGTGGAGCGGGCCACCGGCTCCCAGGCCGCCCTGGGCTGGCTCTTCGCCCTCTCCTCCCTGCTGGTGGTCACCGCCCAGATCCCGCTGACCCGGCACGCCGCCGTCCGCCTCGCCCCGCGCACCGCGCTGACCTACGGGCTCGCCCTGGTCGCCGCCGGGTTCGCCCTGGTGCCGGTCACCCCGGGCGGGCCCGGCGGGCTGCTCCCCGGCGCGGTCCTGGTCACCCTGCTGACCTGCGGGCAGATGCTGCTGGTCCCGGCCGCCCGGGGACTCGTACCGGACCTGGTGGACGGGCGGCACCTGGGGCTCGCCACCGGGGCGCTCTCCTCGGTGTCGGGGCTCGCGGTGCTCGGCGGGAGCGCGGCGAGCGGGCTGCTGCTCCAGGCGCCCGCGCCGGTGCTGTGGGGCGCGCTGGCCGCCGTACCGCTGGCGGGGGCGGTGGCGGCGCGACTGCTGCCGTCCGGGCGGGGGGACGGTGAGGCGGGGCGCGCGGCGGGGTAGGGGTGAGCGGAGAACCGTAGGCACCATCCGCATCAGGAGGCATTCCCGCGATGAGTGACACCGCGCAGCTCAGCGACGCCCTCAAGCAGAAGCTGGACACCCCCGTCTTCATCACCGTCGCCACCATCCAGCCCGACGGCAGCCCGCAGCTGTCCCCGGTCTGGGTGAAGCGGGACGGGAACGACGTGCTCTTCTCCACCACCGTCGACCGGCGCAAGACCAAGAACCTGCGCCGCGACCCGCGCGTCACCGTGCAGGTCCAGCCGTTCGACGAGCCGTACACCTACGCCGAGATCCGCGGCCGGGCCACCGTCACCGAGGAGGGCGGCCAGGAGCTGATCGACGAGCTGTCCCGGAAGTACACCGGCAAGTCGTACGCCGAGTTCAACCCGGCCTCGGGCGAGGACGCCGCCCGCGTCGTCGTCCGCGTCACCCCGGACAAGGTCGTCGGCCGCCTCTGAGCCACCCGTACCCCGCTCCCTTCGGTCACGAAGTGGACGCCCTTCGCGCACGGGGGGCGGGGCACTGCCCGGGGCCTACTACCCTGGGAGACGTGACTATTCGGCTGTACGACACCAGCGCCCGGCAGATCCGTGACTTCGCCCCCCTGACGCCGGGCTGTGTCTCGATCTACCTCTGCGGCGCCACCGTGCAGTCGGCACCGCACATCGGGCACATCCGCTCGGGGCTCAACTTCGACATCCTGCGCCGCTGGTTCGCCTATCGCGGCTACGACGTGACCTTCGTCCGGAACGTCACCGACATCGACGACAAGATCATCAAGAAGTCGGCCGAGCAGGAGCGCCCCTGGTGGGCGATCGGCTACGAGAACGAGCGCGCCTTCAACGACGGTTACGACGTCCTCGGCTGCCTCCCGCCCACCTACGAGCCCCGCGCCACCGGCCACGTGCCGGAGATGATCGAGATGATGCGCGGCCTCATCGAACGCGGCCACGCCTACGAGGCCGACGGCAACGTCTACTTCGACGTGCGCTCCTTCCCCGAGTACCTGGAACTCTCCAACCAGGACCTCGACGAGCTGCGCCAGCCCTCCGGCGAGGGCGAGACGGGCAAGCGGGACCCGCGCGACTTCGCCATGTGGAAGGCGGCCAAGCCCGGCGAGCCCAGCTGGGAGACGCCCTGGGGCCGCGGCCGCCCCGGCTGGCACCTGGAGTGCTCGGCGATGGCCCACAAGTACCTCGGCTCCGCCTTCGACATCCACGGCGGCGGCCTCGACCTGGTCTTCCCGCACCACGAGAACGAGATCGCCCAGGCCAAGGCGTACGGCGACGACTTCGCCACGTACTGGGTGCACAACGCCTGGGTCACCATGGCCGGCGAGAAGATGTCGAAGTCCCTCGGGAACTCCGTCCTGGTCTCCGAGATGGTCAAGCACTGGCGGCCCATCGTGCTCCGCTACTACCTCGGCACCCCGCACTACCGCTCGATGATCGAGTACAGCGAGGAGGCGCTGCGCGAGGCCGAGTCGGCCTTCGCGCGGATCGAGGGCTTCATGCAGCGCGTCACCGAGAAGGCCGGCAAGACCCCCGAGGCGGCCGCCGAGGTGCCGCCCGCCTTCGCCGAGGCGATGGACGACGACCTGGGCGTGCCGCAGGCCCTCGCCGTCATCCACACCACCGTCCGCCAGGGCAACTCGGCGCTCGCGGCCGACGACAAGGAAGCCGCCGTCGCCCGCCTCGCCGAGGTCCGCGCGATGCTCGGCGTCCTCGGCCTCGACCCGTACGACCCGCACTGGGCGGGGGAGGCGGACCGTGGCGAGGACCTGCACGGTGCCGTCGACACCCTCGTCCGCCTCGTCCTCGACCAGCGCGAGGCCGCCCGCTCCCGCAAGGACTGGGCGACCGCCGACGCCATCCGCGACCAGCTCCAGCAGTCCGGCCTGGTCATCGAGGACAGCCCCACCGGCCCCCGCTGGACGCTCGGTCCCCGCTGAGCCCCGGCCAGGACGCCGTACCCCACCCGGTGTGCCACCCCGCCCGCGAGGCGGCACACTGGGTGGCGGCGTGTCCGGACCACCGGGCACCACCACCCCGCTTCATCTGACGCAGTACCCGACGGAAACAGGTAGACCTCATGGCCGCGAACAACCGCCGCATGTCCGGTAAGAAGGGCGCGCAGATCGGCAGCGGCGGCAAGCGACGCCGCGGCCTGGAGGGCAAGGGCCCGACCCCGCCCGCCGAGGCGCGCAAGGGGCACGTGAAGAACCGCCTCGCCAACGCCAAGGCGAAGCAGCAGGCCCGCCGCCCCAAGGCCCGCCCCGGCCAGCGCTCCACCTCCGAGCTGGTCGTCGGCCGCAACCCGGTCTACGAGGCCCTGCGCGACGGCGTGCCCGCCTCGACCCTCTACGTCCAGCAGTTCATCGACAACGACGAGCGGGTCCGCGACGCCCTGGCGCTCGCGGCCGAGCGCGGCGGCATCCACCTCATGGAGGCCCCCCGCCCCGAGCTGGACCGCATGACCAACGGCCTCAACCACCAGGGCCTGGTCCTCCAGGTCCCGCCGTACGAGTACGCGCACGCCGAGGACCTGACGGCGGCCGCCTACGACGCCGGGCAGGACCCGCTGATCGTCCTCCTCGACGGCGTCACCGACCCGCGCAACCTCGGCGCCGTCGTCCGCTCCGTCTCCGCCTTCGGCGGCCACGGAGTGGTCGTTCCCGAGCGCCGCGCCGCGGGCATGACCGCCGGCGCCTGGAAGAGCTCGGCCGGCGCCGCCGCCCGTACCCCCGTGGCCCGCGCCACCAACCTGACGCGGACCCTGGAGGCGTACAAGAAGGAAGGTGTCGTCGTGGTCGGCCTGGCCGCCGACGGCGAGGCCGACATCACCGACCTGCCGGCGCTGGAGGGCCCGGTCGCCATCGTGGTCGGCAGCGAGGGCAAGGGGCTGTCCCGGCTGGTCGGCGAGACCTGCGACATCCGGGTCCGCATCCCGATGCCGGGTGGCGCCGAGTCGCTCAACGCCGGGGTCGCCGCGGGCATCGTCCTCTACGAGGCGGCCCGCCGCCGCGCCTGATCCGCGTCCTGTCCGGGCTCCAAGATCATTTGACGGGGCCCGGACAGATTCGGTGGCGTCAAGGCAGTGTCCAAACCACGCATCACTCGGTTAGATGAGCGTGGAAACCAGAACGCCCCGCACGCCCACGGGGGGACGCTCGTCAGGGTTCGACGAAACTCCCGCGCCGCTCAGCATGGTGAAAGTCCACTGCGACCCGGCGCAGGTCATCGTCAACCACGCGAGTTTCCGCGTACAGCTCCCCTCCGCGCAGAAGGCGCAGTCCCCGCGCATCTCGCGGCTCACCGGCGGCGCGTCGGCCGACACCGCGCGCATCCCCGTCGTCGGTACCGTCACCCGGCGCCGCGCGCCCGTCGTCTGGTCCGGCCGGTCCGCGCCCGGTGACGGCGGCGCCACCACCGGCCTGCTCCAGGCGGTCCGCGCCTCCGGCATCCGGCACGGCGACGACCCGCCCGGCGCCACCCAGGTCATCCCGCGCGTCGACCCCGACGAGGTCGCCACCGGCGAGATCCCCACCCTCACCGGCCACACCCCCGGCGAACCGCTCCTGCCCCGGATGCGCTCGGCCGGCAGCGCCTACGACGACGACACGTACACCCCGCACCACGGCACCCCCGCCTACGACGGCGACGACGGTGACGACCGCGCGGGGATCGACGGCGGCGACGGCAGCGACCTCGACCAGGACGGCCGCCCCAAGGCCCGCTCCTCCGTGCGGCACGCGTACTACCCGTACCGGCGGATGAACCTCGGCGTCGTCCTGCTGCCGCTGCGCGTCGGGCTCGGCTTCGCCACCGCCTACGCCGGGATGAGCAAGCTCTGCGACCCGGCCTACTTCGACGGCGGCGAGCGCGGCTCCCTGATGCGGTGGCTCGGCTCGCTCCAGCCGTGGTCGTTCGCCGAGCCGCTGCACGGCTTCGCCGTCCACCACCCGGTCGGGGTCGGCCTGCTGGTCGCCTTCCTCCAGGTCCTGGTCGGGGTGCTGACCGTGCTCGGCCTGTGGCAGCGGCTCGCCGCCTCGGCGGGCGCGGTGCTCGCGGCGGGGCTGCTGATCACGGTGAGCTGGCGCGCGAACCCCGTCTACTCGATGTCCGACGTCATCTACCTGGCCGCCTGGACCCCGCTGATCATCGCGGGTGCCCCGGTCTGGTCGGTCGACGGCAAGCTCGCCGCCGACGCCTGGCGCAAGCTCGGCCCGCGCGCCGAGCTCTGGGAGCTGCGGCGGTGGGTGCTCAAGCGCGGCCTGGTCGTCGCCACCGTCGCCGTCGGCCTCACCCTGCTCTTCGGCGCCCTGCTCGGCAGCGCCGTCCGCGACGCCGACCGGGTCGTCGTCCCCGGCCCCGGCGAGGCCCCGCGCAACAGCGTCCCGGGCATGCCGCTGCCCAGCGAGTCCGGCCAGGTCTCCGGCAGCCCCGACGCCTCCGCCGGGCCCGACGAGACCCCCTCGGGCGCCACCTCGGAAGGCCCCGCCGAGACCAGCAGCGGCCCGGCCGGCACCGAGCAGCGGGAGACCGCGGGCACCGGCACCACCGCCCCCGCCGAGACCCAGGGCCCCGGCCAGGCCCCGCCGCAGCAGAACGCCCCGCAGCCCCCGCCGCAGACCAGCGCGGGCCCGGGCGACGACTCCTCCGGCGGCGGCTCCGGCGAACCGGGCGGCGGCCCGGGCCCCGGGGACGGCGGCGGCGCCGAGGAGCCGGGCGAGGACCCGGCCGACGGCGGCGGGGGCGGCCCGAAGCTGGTCGGCGGCCTCTTCGGCTGACCCCCCCGCCCGGCTCCCGCCGGGAACGGGCGAAGGCCCCGGACACGTACCGCGTACGTGTCCGGGGCCTTCGCGGTGTGCGGGGTGTCCGGCCCGGTGGGGCCGGACGGTCCGTCAGGCCGCCTCCTGCGGGTGCAGCAGGCGGGCCAGCAGGTCGTCCAGGGAGACCAGGCCGGTGACCCGGCCCTCGCGGTCCTGGACCAGCGCCAGCGAGGCACGCCGCTGGCGCAGCAGCTCGATCGCCTGGCCGACCGTGTCGCCCTCGGTGAGGGCGGGCAGCGGCCGGGCGAGCGCGCGGGCGGTCGCCTTACGGCCCCGGGCGCGGGTGATGAGCGCGTCCCGGGCGTGCAGCGAGCCGATGAAGCGGTCGCCGTCGCGGACCACCAGGCGGCTGCGGTCGTGGGCGGAGGCGGTCGCCAGGATCGTCTCGGCGTCCGCCCCGGCCGGTACGGAGACGATCCGCTCGGCCGGGACCTGGAGCGCCTCGACGGGGCTCAGCGGCTCGGTGAGCGAGCTGGTGATCAGCTCCGAGTCGTCCTCGCTGATGAGGCCCAGGCGCCGGGACTCCGCCACCAGGTGGGTGAGCTGCTCGCGGTTGTGGACCTCGGCCAGCTCGTCGCGCGGGGTGACCCGGCAGAGCCGTACCAGCGCGTTGCTGATCCGGTTCATGACCCAGATCAGCGGGCGGACCACCGTCACGATGCCCCGGAACGGCGGGGCCAGCAGCATCGCCGAGGTCTCCGGGTGGGCGATCGCCCAGGACTTGGGGGCCATCTCGCCGACCACCATGTGGAGGAAGACCACCACGATCATGGCGACGGCGAAGGCGACCCCGTAACTGAGCGAGGCCGGCAGGCCCCAGCTCTCCAGGACCGGGTCCAGGGCGTGGGAGACGGCCGGTTTGGAGACCGAGCCGAGCCCCAGGGTGCAGACCGTGATGCCCAGCTGAGCACCGGCCAGCATCAGGGACAGCTCCTTCATCCCGGCGAGCGCGGAGGCCGCGCCCCGCTTCCCCTCGGCGGCCGCCTTCTCCATCCGGTGCCGCTTGGCGGCGACCAGGGCGAATTCGGCGGCGACGAAGAAGCCACTGCCGATCAGCAGCAGCACGGTCACGAACATGGCCAGACCGAAGCTCATGCCTCGCTCCCTTCAGCGGTCGCCGCCGGGGCGGGCGCGACCTCCAGCCGCACCAGGTCCGGCACGTGCCGGTCCAGGGTGCGGACCTCCAGGACGGCCTCGCGGCCGTCCTCCACCGGTACGCCGACCCGGTCCCCGATGGCCGGGAAGCGGCCTAGGCGGTCCACGATGAGCCCGGAGACCGTCTCGTACGCCTCGTCCTCGGGCAGCTCGACGCCGGTGGCCTCGGCCACCTCGTCCAGGCGGCGGTGGGCGTCCACCAGCCAGCCGGTGCCGTCCGGCGCGGCCACGTCGGTGACCTGGTCGGACTCGTCGGCGATGTCGCCGACCAGTTCCTCGGCGATGTCCTCGTAGGTGACGATGCCGGCGACCCCGCCGTGCTCGTCGAGGACGACCGCGAACTCGTCGTCCCCCTCGCGCATCCGCTCGACCGCGTCGGGCAGCGCCAGCATCTCGGGGAGCAGCAGCGGCTGCCGGGCCACCCCGCCCGCCGTGGTGGCGGCCAGCGCGGGTTCGGACAGGTGCATCAGCTCCCGGACGCCGACCACGCCGGTGACGTCGTCGGGGTGGTCGCCGAGGACCGGGTAGGTGGAGTGGCCGTGGCGGGCGATCAGGTCGACCGCCTCGGTGGCCGGGGCGTCGTACCGCACGAAGACGGTGTCGGCGCGGGGCACCAGCACCTCCTTGAGGGGGCGCTCGGAGAACTCCAGGGCGTGGTCGAGCAGGAGGGCGGTGTCCCTCGGCAGCTCGCCCTGCTGGTGGGACTCACCGATCAGGTGGCCCAGTTCCTCCAGGGTCGCGCCGTGGTGCAGCTCCTCGACCGGCTCGATGCCGACCTTGCGCAGCAGCCAGTTGGCGGAGCTGTCGAAGATCCGGATCAGCGGGCCGACGATCTTGAGGTAGAGCAGGGTGGAGGCGGCGAGGGACTTCGCCAGCCGTTCGGGGACGGCGAGGGCGAGGTTCTTCGGCGCCAGCTCGCCCAGGACCATCTGGACGGCGGTGGCGAGGACGAAGGCGAGGATCACCGAGATGCTGGGCACGGCCGCGTCCGGCAGGCCGACGCCGGTCAGGACCGGACGCAGCAGCGCGGAGACGGACGGTTCGGCGAGGAAGCCGACGACCAGGCCGGTGACGGTGATGCCGAGCTGTGCTCCGGAGAGCATGAACGACAGGCGTTCCAGCACCTTCAGGGCGCGCTTGGCGCGCTGGTCACCCTGTTCGGCCTCGCGGGACAGCTTGAGCCGGTCGGCGGAGACGTAGGCGAATTCCTGGGCGACGAAGTAGCCGGTGCCGGCGGTCAGGACGAAGACGGCCAGCAGGCCGAGAGCGGCACTCATCGAACACCACCCCGCCGAGTGCCTTGATCATGATGAGGGCGGGATGGTCGGGGACTGTGCCCCGGAGGGTCCGTCGGACTGGCGGACACGCTTTCTCTCCTTATGAGCTGGGTCGGTCCCCAGGGAACGCCTGGGACGGGTGGGGCGTTCCCGCCTGGGCGTGTGGTGTACGTCGTTGCGCGGGACGGCCGCGTGTGCTCCGCCGTCCGGCTCAGCGGCCGGGGTACGCGGAGAGCTCGGCGGCGGCCTCGGTGAGGTCCTTGGCGGTGTCGATGGCCCGCCAGTACGCGCCCTGCGGGATCGGGTACCCGGCGAGGCGGCGCTCGCGGGCCAGCCGCGGGAAGGTGGTCCGCTCGTGGTCGCCGCGCTCGGGCAGCAGGGCGGCGAAGGCGGCGGCGAAGACGTAGACGCCCGCGTTGATGTGGAAGGGCGACGGGGGCGCCTCGACGAAGTCCGTGACGTGTCCGAAGGCGTCGGTCTCCACGGCGCCCCAGGGGATGCGCGGCCGGGCCAGCGCGAGGGTCGCCAGCGCGTCCCGCTCGGTGTGGAAGGCGGCCATCTCGCCGAGCGGGAAGCGGGTCCAGATGTCGCCGTTGGCGGCGTACCAGGGCGCGCCGGGGTCCGGCAGGCGCGTGGCGGCGTACTTGAGGGCGCCGCCCCGGCCGAGCGGTTCCGCCTCGACCACGGTGCGGGCGCGCAGGGGCAGATCGGTGGCGTCCAGCCACTCCTGGAGCACCCCGGCCAGGTGCCCGCAGGAGATCACCGCGTCGGTGACGCCCTCGGCGGCGAGCCAGGCCAGCTGGTGGCCGATGATCGGCGTACCCGTGCCGGGGATCTCCACCATCGGTTTGGGGCGGTCGTCGGTGTACGGGCGCAGCCGTGTGCCCTGCCCGCCGGCGAGGACGACCGCCTGCGTGGGCCCGGCCGGCGGGGGCTGCGGGGCGGGGGCGGGCGCGGTCACCCGAACTGGGCGACGCCGGAGGCGAAGGAGGTGTCGCAGACGGGCCGGGCGAAGGACTGGGCGCGGGTGGCGCCGTAGGTCTTCACGGCCGCCTTGCCGAGGGCGCGGGCGAGCGAGACGCAGTGCCGGGCGAGCGAGGGCTTGCGGTCGACGGCGCGCTGGAGGGAGGTGAGCGCCTCGCCCGGGTCCTTCTCCTGGAGCTCCAGGAGCAGCTTGTCGCGCAGCACGTCGTGGGCGGCGCGGGGCTTGGCCGGGACGGAGGCGTCCTCGGAGGAGGCGGTGAGGACGGAGTCGGCCGGGTTTCCCGACCAGTTGACGTGGGAGACCGCGAACGTCCCGGACAGCACCAGGACGACGGGGAGGACGAGTGCGAGGGAGCGGCCGATGCGGCGAGCGGTGTGGTTCACGCGCCTGAGAGTAGCGTCAAGTGATGATTTGGCGACATTTAGTCACTCGATCGAGTTGTGGCGCTCGGGTTTTTCCGGGTGTGAAGTTGACGGTTGGTGGGGAAGGCGTGGGAAAACGCCGGCAGGGCCGGTCCGCCCGCGTGTCGCGGGGGACTGGCCCTGCCGGGTGTCGTGCGGGGGTGCGGTCAGCTGAGGCGCTCGCCGGTGGAGGTGGCGAAGACGTGCAGCTCGCCCGGGCGCGGGACGACGTGCACGGTGGAGCCCTTCTCCGGGACGGCCCGGCTGCTGACGCGGATGACCAGGTCCTTCGACCCGCCGTCCAGGTCGACGCTGCCGAAGACGTAGGCGTCGGCGCCGGTCTCCTCGACCACGTTGACGGTGACGGCGAGGCCGGCCGGGGCGTCCGAGCTCTGCTTGGTGAGCGCGTCGGCGGCGGCGCCGTTCTGCTCGGCCACGTCGAAGTGCTCGGGGCGCACGCCGACGGTGACGGTGGTGTCGCCGCGGTCGGCGGCGGCCTTCAGCGCGTCCCGGCCGACCGGCACCACGGAGTTGCCGAACTTCACGCCGCCGTCGGTGATTGGCACCTCGATGAGGTTCATCGCGGGCGAGCCGATGAAGCCGGCGACGAAGAGGTTGGCCGGCTTGTCGTACATGTTGCGCGGCGAGTCGACCTGCTGGAGCAGCCCGTCCTTGAGGACGGCCACCCGGTCGCCCATCGTCATGGCCTCGATCTGGTCGTGGGTGACGTAGACCGTGGTGATGCCCAGGCGCCGCTGGAGCGAGGCGATCTGGGTGCGGGTGGAGACGCGGAGCTTGGCGTCGAGGTTGGAGAGCGGCTCGTCCATGAGGAAGACCTGCGGCTCCCGGACGATCGCGCGGCCCATCGCCACACGCTGCCGCTGACCGCCGGAGAGCGCCTTGGGCTTGCGGTCCAGGTACGGCGTGAGGTCGAGGATCTTCGCGGCCTCCTCGACCTTGGCGCGGATCTCGCTCTTGTTGACGCCGGCGATCTTCAGGGCGAAGCCCATGTTGTCGGCGACCGTCATGTGCGGGTAGAGCGCGTAGTTCTGGAACACCATGGCGATGTCCCGGTCCTTGGGCGGCAGGTGGGTGACGTCGCGGTCGCCGATGCGGATGGCACCGCCGTTGACGTCCTCCAGTCCCGCGAGCATCCGCAGCGAGGTGGACTTGCCGCAGCCGGAGGGACCGACCAGGACGAGGAACTCCCCGTCGGCGATCTCGATCTCCAGCTGGTCCACCGCGGGCTTCTCCGAGCCCGGGTAGATGCGCGTCGCCTTGTCGAACGTAACCGTGGCCATGGTGACAGGCCCCCTTCACCGGCAGGAACGTGCCGGACGATCCGAGTAAAGAAGGTGAACCGCCCCGGGGACTCCCGCGGCGGGTGATTGGTCCAGTCCACCGAGGTGAACCACCTGGAAGCTACCCGGTCGCGGGGATTCTGTCAGTAGCCGAAGAAGAAGAATCATGCTCGGAGCGGTAACGATCCCGCCTGCATCCCCCCGGGAACCCACCCGGGCCCCGCCCCCGCGATGGGTACACTGCACGGGCACGCCTCCTTAGCTCAGATGGCCAGAGCAACGCACTTGTAATGCGTAGGTCGTCGGTTCGAATCCGACAGGGGGCTCATGGACAGGCCCAGGTCGGAACCGCTCCGACCTGGGCCTGTCGCGTGCTTGGGGGATGCGCCCGGGGGGTCACCGCCGGTCGCGGTGGGCGCGGAGGTTCCGGGAGCCGGCAGCCGGCTCTGTTGTTCCGCCCTCGCGCGAGCGGCCCCGGGTGAGGAGCAGCGTGAGGGCCAGCAGGGAGAGGACCCCCGCCACCGCAGCGGGCAGTACGGCCGGCGTGCCGCCGGGTTCCAGGGCGGAGGTGAGGGCCTGGGGGCCGGTCGCCGGGGCGAGCGGATGTGCCGCGGTCAGGGAACCCATGAGGAGGATGTTCGCGATCAGCACCGGCAGCACCCGGCGCAGGAGCGTGCCGGCCCCGAGCAGGAGGCACAGGACCGCGATGCCCACCGCCAGTCCGTACGCGCTCGCCGGCAGACCTGTCCGCTGGAACGGGAAGTGCGTCACTCCGCAGAGGAGCAGCGCGGCGACGGTCGTCCAGCGCAGCCACAGGGGGAGCGCTGGGGCGGGTGCGGCCTGCCGGTCCCCCGTGGACGCCTCCGGCCCCTGCCGGGGGCGCGAGGGCGGGCGGCGGCGTCCGTCCGTGAGGGAGGGCGCGGGCCGTGCCGTGGGGGCGTCCATGGTCGGTGCCTCCGTCGTCCCGGCGACGGTGGCCGTGCCCTCGGTGTGAGCGGTGGTCATGGAGTCGCCGTCGGGCAGGGGGGAGCCGGCCGGCTCCCCCTCCGAGGGCTCGGCCGGGAGGGCGTCGGGAGCCGGCGTCGCCCCGGTTCCCGCCCGTGCCACGCGTTCGGTCTCCAACCGGTCGATGAGCTCGGCCAGTTCCTCGACCGTCAGCCCGGTGGCGGCGGCATGGACGGCTTCCTCTCCCGCGTGGGAGTCGTGGGGCGGCCGGTGCAGGAGGGCCACGAGATCGCTGACGTCGTCGATCGGCCGTTCCGCGGCGGCCAGGTGGATCGCCTCGTCGGCACGTTCGACCGGCTGCGGAGGCCGGGAGAGCAGGGCGACCAGGTCGGAGACGTCGTCCACGGGCCGTTCCACGGCGGCGGTGCGCAGGATCTCCTCCGCGGCTTCCACCCCGCTCGGCGACTGCTCCAGCAGCCGGATCAGGTCGACGATCTCCGGCACCGACCGCGTCGTGACCGCTGTTCTGACCAGGCCGTCGACGGGGTGGGCGGCGGGCTCGCGCTCCGGCGCCTCGAAGGGGGCGACGGTGTCCTGTTCCGGCTGTGCGCCGGCCGGTCGGGCGCCGGGGGCGTCTTCCGGCGTGGGGTGCGCCGTCGACGGTTCCGCCGCGCCGGACGCGAGCTCTTGGGCCGATATGCCGGACGTGAGGTCTTCCGATTCCGTCGTCATGTTTGCCTTCCGTTTCGAGCGCCGTCTCAGTTCGGCGCTGCTGCACAGGCATCCGCGGACTACCAGCCTTCCTAGCCTCTGCGTGGGCCGACGACGACCGGGACGGGGCCGATCGAGTGATCCCGGTCCCCCTGCGCCGACGGGCGCAGGGGGACCGGGACCGGTGGTGCTGCGGGGCGAAGAAGGGGCGTCGCCCGAGACGTTGGGGTCAGTCCGGCGAGGAGCCTGTCCTGAGCTCCGGGGGTTCTCCCTCGCCCACCGCCGTCATCCGCACCGGCTCCGTCCCCGAAGTGCTGTGTCGTTCCGCCCAGTTCTCCAGGGCGGTGCGGCAGGCGTGGTCGAGGTGGTGGAGGCCGGAGAGGTTGAGTTCGACCGGGCGGTCCTGGGGGAGGGATTCGAGGCTGTCGAGGATTTTCGGGAGGCGGAGGAAGGTGGCGTTGCCGGAGAGGTGGGCCTGGACGGGACCGGCGCCCTTGTCTATGACCTCCAGTTTGACGTGGGAGGCGGTCCAGGCGGTCTTGGCGACGGAGAGGGCCAGGCCGATGAGGACGCCCTCGAACATGTTGACCGTGACGATGGCGAGGGCCGTGACCGCCAGGATCACCGCCTCGCCCCGGTGTTCGCGCCAGAGCGGGACGAAGGAGCGGAGCGGGATCAGCTTCCACCCGGCGTGGACGAGGATGCCCGCCAGCGCGGGGAGCGGGATCAGGGCGAGGGCGCCGGGCAGCAGGGCGGCGAAGAGGAGCAGCCAGACGCCGTGCATGACCCGGGATGCCTTGGTCCGCGCGCCCGCCTGGACGTTGGCGGAGCTGCGGACGATGACGGCGGTCATGGGCAGGGCGCCGAGCAGGCCGCAGACGGTGTTGCCGGCGCCCTGGGCGACCAGTTCCTGGTCGTAGCGGGTGCGGGGGCCGTCGTGCATCCGGTCCACGGCCGCCGCGCTGAACAGGGACTCGGCGGAGGCGATCAGGGTGAAGGCGAGGACGGTGCCGAGCAGGCTCAGGCTCGCCAACTGGCCGAAGGCGCCGGCGCCGGGTGGCTGGATCGAGTCGAGCAGGCCGCGTACCTCGACGGTGGCGACGGGCAGGCTGAGGACGAGCGAGGCGACGGTGGCGAGGAGTACGGCGGCCAGCGCGCCCGGTACGGCCTGGAACCTGCGGGGCAGGTGGTTCCAGCCGACCATCACCGCGACGGTCCCGGCGCCGACGGCGAGGGAGACGAGGGCGGTGGAGCTTGTCAGGGCCCCGGCCAGGGCGCCGGGCAGGTGGGTGATCTTGTCCAGTCCGGCGGCGGGGGCCTTGAGCCCGGCGGCGGCGTAGAGCTGGCCGGCGATGAGGACGAGGCCGATGCCGGCGAGCATCCCCTCGACCACGGAGACCGAGATGGCCCGGAACCAACGGCCCAGTTTCAGCAGCCCCATGGCGAGCTGGAGCACCCCGGCGCCGAGCACGAGGACGCCGAGGGTGGCGAGGCCGAAGTTCTGGACGGCCTCGAAGACCAGCACGGTGAGGCCGGCGGCGGGGCCGGAGACCTGGAGGCTGCTGCCGCGCATCAGGCCGGTGACGATGCCGCCCACGATGCCGGTGACCAGGCCGAGTTCGGCCGGGACCCCGGAGGCGACGGCGACGCCGACGCAGAGTGGCAGGGCGACCAGGAAGACGACGAGGGAGGCGGCGAAGTCCTGCCGCAGGTGGGGGAAGCGGGCGGTCTTCTCCACGGCGGGCCTCACAGCGCCCGGAAGAGGTCGGCGTGGGCGTCGTGGGCCAGGACGGACCCGGTGTGCACCTCGTAGTACCAGCCGTGCGTCCGCAACGTGCCCTGTTCCAGGCGGCGTTCGACGCAGGGGTAGGAGCGCAGGCGGAGCAGCTGGGTGAGGACGTGGTTCTGGACGGCGCCGCCGACGGCCGGGTCCTCGACCGGGCCCTCGGGGCGCGGGGCGGCGTGGGCGAGCCAGTCGCGGACGGCGGGGACGGCGGTCAGGTCGTCGCCGCGGACCAGGGCGCCGACGGCTCCGCAGTGTGAGTGGCCGCAGACGACGATGTCCGCGACGCCGAGCACCTCGACGGCGTACTCGATGGTGGCGGCCTCGCCGGTGGGCGGCTGGCAGGCGTACGGCGGGACGATGTTGCCCGCGGTGCGCAGCTCGAAGAGCTCGCCGGGGCGGGCGCCGGTGATCAGCGCGGGGACGACCCGCGAGTCGGAGCAGGTGATGAAGAGGACCTGCGGGGACTGGCCCTGGGCGAGCCGGGCGAACTCCTCGGGGCGCTCGGCCGACTGGCGGCGGAACGAGCGGGCGTGATCGATGAGGGGCTGCATCAGTGGTTCCTCCTGGCGCGCCGGGGGGCGCGTCGGTGCGGATGTGAGGGTGGCGCTGGCGGCATGCCGGGATGGCCCCGGGTCGGTGACCAGGGGGTGCCGGCCGGGGCGCGGGGGCGCGTCCGGGGGGTGCCGCGGGTCGGCTCAGCAGCGGAAGACTTGCAGGGCCGCGGGTTCGTGCACGCCGGACGTTCTCGGCGCGTGCGCGTCCGGGAAGGGGGCGCGGACGGCCGTCGCGTACGGGGTGGCGAACCGGTTCGGCAGGATCGCGCGGGCGGGCCCGTCGCCGGGTGCGCCCGCGGGGGCCCGGTGCCGGTCGCGGGTGTGACGCAAGGCGCTGATCTCACCGGTGCGTTCGCCTGTGCCGCAGCCGGCGTACGTGGGTTCCACCGCCTGGACCGGAGCCTGGTCGTGGGTGGCGTGCGCGGCGGGGGCGGGCGGGGTGGCCGGGCCGGTGAACGGGAGGGCCAGGAGCAGGCCGGCCAGGAGGGCGCCGGCGAAACGGCTGAGGGTGAAGCGCACGGTGCCTCCTTCCGGTCCCGGGCCCGGCATCGACAAAACGCTAACAGCGTAAAGCGATTGCCAAGTTAACCCGATGTGAAAAGGAACGCCCCTCATCCCTTTACTCGCTCTTTAGTTCTGACGGTGACCGATGCCTCTTCTTTCTTTCGTCACACATTTCGCACAAGTGAACGCCGGTATTTGCACAATGAGTTCGAACGGCGTGGCGGAATATGGTGCGCCGTGGCTTGATCCGGGCAGGTCAGGGGGCTGATGCGGGGTCGGGGGGGAGGGTGGGGCGGGGGGCTGCCGATGGGGCGCGGAAGGTGGATGCCGGGCCTGGCGGAGAACCCGCCCCCGAAAAATGGCGGAAAATTCCCCTTGGGGTTGCCTTGGGGTTGCCTTGGTGAACGCCTGGGGAATGGAGCGTGGTCGCTCTATCCCCTTACGGCGCTCCAGATCCGCTCCGGGAGTTCGCGCGCGGCCTCGTCGAGGTCGGTGTCGCCGAGGGTGAGGTGGCGGCGGGCGGTGGCGACGACCGGGCCGAGGATCAGCGATTCGAGCAACGACGGGGAGACGTCGGCCAGTTCGCCGGTGGCGATGCGGTGCTGGAGCCAGGCGGCGAGCGGGGAGAGGCGGGCCTCCTGGGCGTCCCGCAGCTCCTTGGCGTGGGCCATGCCGTGCCGGTCGGCGGTGGCCGAGTGCAGGAGGAGGGCGGCGTCGGGGTGGTCCCGGACGAAGTCGAGGTAGGCGCGGACGGCGGCGCGGATGCCCTCGCGCGCGGAGTCCGCCTCCAGCAGGGCGGTGGCGAGCGGGGTCATCAGCCGCTCCAGCCAGCGCTGGACGAGGGCGTGGACGAGCCCGTCGAGGTTGCCGAAGTGGTGGTAGAGGCTGCCGGGGCTCAGTGTGCCGGCCCGGGTGATCGCGCCCACCGTGAACCCCTGCTCGCCGTCGCGCGCGTAGACGAACAGGGCGGCCTCCAGGGCCCGTTCGACGGTGGCCTCGCCGCGCTGCTGCTTCGGGCTCATCGGGTGAGGTGTCCTCGGGGGTGGGCGGCGCGAGGCGCGGGTGGGTGAGCGGGTCGACGCCAGCCTAGAACACCCTTTCTGGAAACGGATTCCAGAAAAAGGTTCCAGTTCTCCGCCGGTTCCCGCACACTGTTCCGGTCGGTCGCCACGGCTCCACGAGCCGGTGGCCCACGCTCGCGCGCGCGAGCGGTACGAGGGCGGCGGGGGAGCCCTCGTGCCGCCGTGCTGCCGGCCGGGCGTACCGAGAGGGCTGGGCCCCCGGGGGAGGCGCGGAGTTCTTCGACGGAGGGGAACGAACTCCCGCCGGGCCCCGCCCCCGCAACAAGCAGGGTGAGCGGCCGTTCCCGGACCGAGGCACCGCAAAAAGCATCCGGCCCCCGGGCGCTGTGCGCGCCCGGGGGCCGGATCGTGGTAGCGGGGACAGGATTTGAACCTGCGACCTCTGGGTTATGAGCCCAGCGAGCTACCGAGCTGCTCCACCCCGCGTCGGTAGACCCCACCGTACACGAGTGCCGGGGTGGTCCCCGACCACCCGTGATCCGGCGGTCAGGCCGAGGGTGTCCGTGCGAGCACGGCCTCGTCGTCCTCCAGCAGGCCCGTGGGGCGGAAGCCGAGGGCGGTGTAGAGACGGAGGGCGGAGGTGTTGTCGGGGTGGACGGAGAGGCGTATCTCACGGCAGCCGGGGTCGGTGGCGAAACGGTCGAGCAGGACGTTCAGCGCGGCCCGGCCGACTCCCCGGCCCTGCTCGGTGGCGTCGACGAGCATGCCGCCGATCCAGTGGGCGTCCTCGTCGGCGTCGTACGCCCACATCAGGTGGCCCACCGTGCGGCCGCCCGCCTCGACGGCGAGCGAGGTCCAGACCTCCTCGCGGAGCGAGAGCAGGAGGTAGCGGGCGCCGAGGGCGGCGACGAAGCGGCGCTGGTCGTCGTGGGGCGCGAGGTCGGCGACGGCCCGCCAGTTGGCATCCGTGACCGGGCCGAGGGTGACGAGGCGGCCGGTGCGGTCGTGGCGGGCCGGGAGCGCGGAGGCGAGGGGCACGGCGGGTCCGTTCGGTGGGGCGGAGTGGGGTGGGGAAGAGGTGCGGTCAGGAATTCTGCGGGGGCGCGCGGGCCGGGGCGAGTGGTTTTCGCAGGCGGCGGGAGGGCCCGCGGGGCCGGGAAGGGGTGGTTCGCGGTGGGGGCGGCTTGCCGGGCGCGCCGGTCCTGCGGGATGGTTCCAGGAGGGGGAGGACCGTCGTCGATCTGCCGGGAAGGTGGCAGGGCCCCAGCGAAGGGCCCGCACACGTGGACGCTACGAGGAGTTCCACCATCGGCGCGCCCCGGGCGCGGACCGGGCGCACCGCCGTGCCCGGCGCCTGGGACGAGGCCCCCTGCCCGGTCCTGGTGGCCGACGCGGCCGGAGCCGTCGTCACCGCCAACCCTCACGCCACCGCCCTCTTCCCCGGCGCCGTTCCCGGCGCCCCGCTCTCCGCCGCCGTACCCGACTGGCTCGGCGCCGCCCACCGGGCGGCCGTCACCGGGCAGGAGCCGGGTGACGCCGCCTCAGGACCGGTCGGGGAGCGGGTCTACCGGGCCGTGGCGCGGCCGGCGGCCGGCGGCGGGAACCGGGGCGCCGGCGCGACGGAGCTCGTCTGGTGGCTGAGCGACGACACCGAGCGGGCCGAGGCCGAGGCCGCGCTCGCGGTCGAACGGGCCCGCACCGCCTTCCTCGCCGAAGCCTCCAACGCGCTGCTCGCCACCCTCAACACCGAGCGCTGCATGGAGGTGACCGCCCACCTCGCCGCCCGCCACCTCGCCGACGGCGTCGTCGTGGTCCTTCCCGGCGCCGGCCGGCGCACCCCGCTGGCCTGGGCGGTGGACGGCGGTGGCCCGACCCGCGCGCTGCTCCCCCTCGACCCGTTCGAGGTGCCCGGCCTCGCCGAGGCGCTCCAGGGCTTCCCGCCCGTCCCCTCGCGCTGGATCGACCCGGAGGCGCTGCCCGACTGGGCGGTGCCCGAGGAGTTCGGCGGGCCGGTCGGCGCGGTCGCCGTCATCCCGCTGCCCGGCCACGGCGTCCCGGCCGGGGCGCTGATCCTGCTCCGCCGCGACGGCAAGCGCGCCTTCACCGAGCCCGAGGAGGTCTTCGCCCGCCTCTTCGCCGCCCGCGCCGGAGCCGCCCTCTCCGCCGCCCGGATGTACGCCGAGCAGGCCGCCGTCACCCAGACCCTCATGCGGGAACTGCTGCCGCCCCGCCTGGAGCAGATCCGCGGCGTCGAGTTCGCCGGCGGCTACCGCGCCTCCGAGCGCGGCGAGCGGGTCGGCGGCGACTTCTACGACGTCCACCCGACGGCGGGCGAGGCCGGGGCCTCCCTGGTGGTCCTCGGCGACGTCTGCGGCAAGGGACTGGACGCCGCCGTCCTCACCGGCAAGATCCGCAACACCCTTCAGGCGCTGCTGCCGATGGCCGACGACCACCCGCGCGTCCTGCGGATGCTCAACGACTCGCTGCTCAGCTCCCAGCACACCCGCTTCGCCACCCTCGTCCTCGCCTCCGCGATCCGCGAGGGCGACGCGGTCCGCCTCGACCTGACCAGCGCCGGGCACCCGCCGCCGCTGCTGGTCCGCGCCGACGGCACCGTCGAGGCGGCCGACACCCGGGGGTCGCTGGTCGGCGCGCTGCCCGAGGTCGAGGCCACCACCGCCCGGGTCACGCTGCGCGCCGGGGAGACCTGCCTGCTCTACACCGACGGCGTCACGGAGGCGCGCGGCGGCCCCTTCGGGGACCGGCTGTTCGGCGAGGAGCGGCTGCGCGAGGCGCTCGCCGAATGCGCCGGGATGCCCGCCGAGGCCGTCGTCGAGCGCGTCCAGATGCTGGCCGCCCAGTGGGTCGGCGCCGGGGAGCACGACGACATGGCCATGGTCGCCGTCACCGTGCCGAGGAAATCCCCGGGAGGTGTGGTGACCGCCGCCGGCCGGGGCAGGGGCAGCGCATGACCACCCGTACGCCCGAGGAGACCGCCACGGCCGCCGGGCCGTTGCGCGCGCTTCTCTGGGACGCCCTGCTGGCCGGCGACGAGTACGCCGCCGTCGACCTCCTCTTCGCCGCCCTCGACGGCGGGCTCAGCGCCGAGGAGGCGCTGCTCGACGTGATCGGGCCCGTCCAGGCGGAGGTGGGGCTCGGCTGGGCGGCCAACCGGCTCACCGTCGTCCAGGAGCACGCCGCCACCGCGATGAACGACCGGATCATCGCCGCCCTCGCCCACCGCTCGCCGCCGCCCGGCGAGGGACGCGGGCGGATCGCGGTGGCCTGCGTGGAGGGCGAGTGGCACGCGCTGCCCGCCCGGCTGCTCGCCGAGACGCTGCGGCTGCGCGGCTGGCGCGTCGACTTCCTCGGCGCCCAGGCCCCCACCCCGCACCTCATCGCCCACCTCCACCAGACCGGCCCCGACCTGGTCGCACTCTCCTCCTCGATCCCCACCCGGCTGCCCACCGCGCACGCCGCCATCACCGCCTGCCAGGCCGCCGGGGTGCCCGTCCTCGCGGGAGGGGCCGCCTTCGGCGCCGACGGGCGGTACGCGCGGCTGCTGGGCGCCGACGGCTGGGCCCCGGACGCCCGGGCCGCCGCCGAGGTGGCCGCGGGTGGACTCGGGGTGCCCTCGGGCGCCGTCGCCCACGAACCGGTCGACGACCTGCCGCACCTCGCCGACCAGGAGTACACGCTGGTCAGCCGCGGCCGGACCCGCCTCGTCCGCGAGACCGTGGACGGGCTCGCCGACCGCTTCCCGGCGATGCGCGGCTACACCGAGCGCCAGCGCGAGCGCACCGCCGAGGACATCGCCCACATCGTCGACTTCCTCGCCACCGCCCTCTACGTGGACGACGACGCGCTGTTCACCTCCTTCCTCACCTGGACCGCGGGCATCCTCGACGCGCGCGGCGTCCCCGCCCGCTCCCTCACCCCGGCCCTGGAACTCCTCGGCGACCCGCTGCGCGACTTCCCCCGCGCCACCCGCCTCCTCGACCGGGGCGGCGCGGCCCTCGCCCCCCTCACCGGCGGCTGACCCCCGCCCTCGCCCGACCACCCGCCCCCACCGGCCCCGGATAACCCGCATGACCCCTCTGAACGACCCCGACGACCTCGGCGGCACCGGCCTGGCCCTCACCCCCGAGCCCGCCGCCCCCGGCACCCTCTCCGTGCGGCTCACCGGCGCCCTCGACCACGAGAGCGCCGACGCGCTGGTACGGGAGGTCGCCCGCCGCCTGGCGAAGCGTCCCGCACCCTGGCTGCTGCGGCTGGACTGCGCGGGGCTCACCGCCTGCGACTCGCTGGGCCTGGCCGCCCTCCTCATGATCGGCCGCCGCACCGGCGCCGCTGCCTGCGCCCTGCGCCTCGACCGCCGCCCGCCCCACCTGGACCGGCTGCTGGCGGTCACCGGGACCCACCGCTACCTGGTCGGCCCGGAAGAGGAGCCCGGCCCGGCCTGACGGCCGCAATTCCCCATTCCGGCCCCGGCGCCCGCCTCCCGGAAAGCGAATTCCCCGGGATTCGCAGGTTTCGATCCGGGAATCCGGGGCCTTCCCGCCGGGCTCCCGGCCGCCACCTCCGTGCGTCCTCGCTGGTCGGGGGCGGTGCGTGGCCGCCCACTTTCCGCTTCCGAACAGGACGTGAACCCCTCGCGAGGGCCGGAATCCGGGCCACCGGCGGGCCGCTCCTCCGGCGCGTCGGGACCTTTCCCGCGTACGCCCGGTGCGCTCCCCGGCATTTCCCTCTCCACGCCGCCCGCCGTTTGAACAGGGAGATCGTGGCAAAAAGCGCTGAACGGAACGGACCGTCCGAACCGAGGAGTGGGATTCGTGGAACGCCAGGAGAAGCAGTCCGGCCGCGAGAACCGCACCGTGCGCGGCCACCGGCGAGGTCCGCGGGCCCGCAGCCCGGGTCTCCGCGCGGACCGAGACAGAGGGTGCCGCGTCGTCCCGGGCGGAGAAGGAGGACAGGAGCATGCTGGAGAGATCCGGGATGGACATCACTACGAGCGCGGAACTCTCCGCCTTCGTCATCGGGGTCCACGGCGACGTGGACCTGCACACCGCACCCGCGCTGGACGCCGCACTCGCGCAGGCGCTGCGCGAGCAGGCGTCCCGGACGGTCGTGGACCTCTCCGGGACCGGCTTCGCCGACTCCAGCATTCTGGGCAGCCTGCTACGGGCCCTGCGCGACCACGGCGAACAGGGGCGGCGCCTCATCCTCGCCGGACCGATGAGCGATCTCGTCACCCGGCTCTTCGAGGTGACCGGCACCCTCGCCGTGTTCGAGACGGCACCCGACGTCCGGGCGGCCAGGGAGCAATGAACCCGGCCGCTCCCGGGTACCCGGTCTCCCGGCGGCAGCCCCGCCGGGAGACCGGCCCAGGGCCACGACCAGGCCGTACCGCAACCGCAGAGCCGAGCAGCCGCACCGACGCGCAAGGGGGCCAGTCGTGACAGTCGACGAAGGCGACGGAGACCTGATCCACTACCGGACGGGTCCCGCCCGCGCCGAGAACGGCCGCCGTCCCGCGTGGGCACCCCGGATCGTCGAGGCGCCGCAGCACCGGCCGGCCCGGCGCGCCCCGCAGGTGCCCGGCACGGCGGGCGAGGCCCGTGCCCTGGTGCAGCAGGCCCTGCGCGACAGCTTCGGCCCGGACGCCACCGGGGAGACCGGCGACGGGCTCGGCGACACCGTGGTCTTCGCCGACGCCCTGCTGGTCACCTCGGAACTGGTCACCAACGCGATCCGGCACGGCGGCGGCCTCACCGGCTTCGACGTCCAGCTGGAGGACTCCCACCTCACGCTGCACGTCAGCGACGCCAGCCCGGAGTTCCCCACCGCCACCCGCCCCGACGGCCCCTTCGACCTCGACCGCCCGCTGGTCGGCGGCTACGGCTGGCCGCTGGTACGCCGCCTCTGCCGGGAGGTCTCGGTGCGGCCCCTGCCCGACGGCGGCAAGTGCGTGACCATCACCCTGTCCCTGGTCTGAGCCGTCTGGTCTGAGCCGTCGGCGGGCTGAGCCGTCAGTCGCGGGTGGCTCCGCCGCCGGAGACGGAGGAGGCGTCGCGCAGCCGCTCGTTGACGCGGAGGGCCTCTTCGAGCTGGTCCTCCAGGATCACGATGCGGCAGGCGGCCTCGACGGGCGTGCCCTGGTCGACCAGTTCCCGGGCGCGCGCGGCCACCCGGAGCTGATAGCGCGAGTAGCGGCGGTGGCCGCCGGCGGAGCGCAACGGCGTGATCAGCCGGGCCTCGCCCACGGCCCGCAGGAACGCCGGGGTGGTGCCGATCATCTCGGCCGCGCGCCCCATCGTGTACGCGGGGTAGTCCTCGTCGTCGAACTTGTCCGCCGGGTCCGGCGGGGTCTTTCGGGTCACCTGCACCTCTTCGTGGGACGGATCGCTGCTCCTTCCGGAGGAAGTTCTCCCGGCCCATTCCGCTGCCTGCGGCGGGCTCGGGACTCCGGCGGAGCACAGCACCCGGAAGGAAAAGGCTAACTCCGGGACGGTCCCATGTCTAACGTGGCCGTGACAGTTTTTGGCGGAGTGTCGCGGGGTTCGAACCGCCGCGACGCGGGTACCGCGGGTCCTCGCGGGGTGGGAGCGGGCGGCCGGCCCCGGCGGAACCCTCGCGACCGGTCGCTGAATATCTGTCGTGGCTGGTGCAGAAAGAGGCCGCGCGGCGGGTGCGGATTTCCTCACGGGGCTGCGGACGGTAATCCGCAAGGGCCGCCGGAATGAACACTTTCGGCCCCTGTGCCGCCGGAGGGTGCGTGCTAGTGTCGGTCGAGTTGCAGTTGTGGTTGCCAGAATTTCACGCTCTTCGCGGAGGGTCCGCCGGGAAACCGACGGCCATCAGCAGGAACGCTTGTGTATTTCCGGAGATTTTTCTCCGGGCGGGGTAATCATCGCGGCGGCGCGGGATACGCACAGTGTGTGTCCCGGTGAATTGCCCCGAAGGAGAAATTGACATGGCTACTGGCACCGTGAAGTGGTTCAACGCGGAAAAGGGCTTCGGCTTCATCGAGCAGGACGGCGGCGGCGCCGACGTCTTCGCCCACTACTCCAACATCTCGGCCCAGGGCTTCCGTGAGCTCGTCGAGGGCCAGAAGGTCAGCTTCGACGTCACGCAGGGCCAGAAGGGCCCGCAGGCCGAGAACATCGTCGTCGCCTGACGACGCTCAGCACCGACGCAGCTGGGGCCCGCACCTTGGGTGCGGGCCCCAGCTCGTGCTTTCCCCCCAGCGCCCGACCGGCGCGCCCGCTCCACCGGTGAGCGGGACGACCGCGATCCCCGCACCGCGAAGGCACCCCGTGCCCGCCTGAGCGCGCTCCGCGCGCCTTGTCGCGAGTGGTCGCACAGAGCAGCACCGGCCCCGTTCTCAGTGGGCCTTCCACGGCAGTACGCGAGCGCGTCACCGGCGTATCGACGCCCCCCCTCGCGCATTCCCGGACGTTCGACCGATCAGCCGCCCGGCTCTCAGCTGTCCAGCTCTTCGGCGTTGCCCCGCATTTTCTTCGGTTCGTATCGGTGACTCTTCCGCGTTTCAGCTCCGCGCGGCCGGGATTCCCCGGCGTTCCGCAACGAGGAGGTTCCCATGAACCAGAACCGCGCGAGTCGTAGCGACGACCGCACCGGCCGACGCTCCGGCGGCGGCTACCGGGGCGTCGGCGCCCCCCGCTCCACCAACCCCGACCGCTTCCGCTCCCCGGGCCGCGGCGGCCCGCAGGGCGCCCGCCGCTCCGGCGGGGAGCGCACCCGCGCCGGAGCCCGCGGCGAGTTCGCCCCGCCCGTCACCGGCACCCCCGCGCTCCCGCCCGTCGACACCTTCGACCAGCTCGGCCTGCCCGCCCCGCTGCTGGCCTGCCTGACCGCGCAGGGCGTCACCGAGCCGTTCCCGATCCAGGCGGCGACCCTGCCGAACTCGCTGGCCGGGCGCGACATCCTCGGCCGGGGCCGCACCGGCTCCGGCAAGACCCTCGCCTTCGGCCTCGCCCTGCTGGCCCGGCTGGAGGGGCAGCGCGCCGAGCCGCGCAGCCCGCTCGGCCTGGTGCTGGTCCCCACCCGCGAGCTGGCCCAGCAGGTCACCGAGGCGCTCACGCCGTACGCCCGCGCGCTGCGGCTGCGGATGACCACGGTGGTCGGGGGGCTCTCGCTCGGGCGGCAGGCGTCGGCGCTGCGCGGCGGCGCCGAGGTCGTCGTGGCGACGCCGGGGCGGCTCAAGGACCTCATCGACCGGGGCGACTGCCGTCTGGACCAGGTCGGCGCCACCGTGCTGGACGAGGCCGACCAGATGGCCGACATGGGGTTCATGCCGCAGGTCACCGCGTTGCTCGACCAGGTGCGTCCGGGTGGGCAGCGGCTGCTCTTCTCGGCGACCCTCGACCGCAACGTCGACCTGTTGGTCCGCCGCTACCTGGACGACCCGACGGTCCACTCCGTCGACCCCTCGGCCGGCGCGGTCACCACGATGGAGCACCACCTGTTCCAGGTCCACGGGCCCGACAAGCACGCCCTGGCCACCGAGATCGCCGCCCGCGACGGCCGGGTGATCCTCTTCCTGGACACCAAGCACGCCGTGGACCGGCTCGCCGAGCACCTGCTCCGCAACGGGGTACGCGCCGCCGCACTGCACGGTGGCCGCTCGCAGGCCCAGCGCACCCGTACCCTCACCCAGTTCCGCGACGGGCACGTCACCGCGCTGGTCGCCACCAACGTGGCCGCGCGCGGCATCCACGTCGACGACCTCGACCTGGTCGTCAACGTCGACCCGCCCGCCGACCACAAGGACTACCTCCACCGTGGCGGCCGCACCGCCCGCGCCGGAGCCTCCGGCAGCGTCGTCACCCTCGTCCTGCCCGAGCAGCGGCGCTCGATGAGCCGCCTGATGGCCGACGCGGGCATCACCCCGCAGACCACCCGGGTCCGCTCCGGCGAGGCCGAGCTGAGCCGTATCACCGGCGCCCGGACGCCCTCCGGCGTCCCCGTCGTCGTCCGGGCCCCCGCGCCCGCCTCCCCGCGTCGCGGCGCCTCCTCCTCGCGCGGCCGCCGCAGCCCGGCAGCCCAGGCGCGCCGCGCGGCGGCCGTCCGGGCCCGTCCTGCCGCCTGAGCGGCCCGCTGCGGGCAGAACGCCTGCCCGAATCCTCCCCCCGCGGAGCGCGCGGACGGATACGCTCAGGCTGTCCTCGCGCTCCCCTACCCGACCGGCATCCCAGGGGCGCAGTCCGGCGCCGGTCCCCTTCGAAACCCCGTGAGTTGAGGCACCCATGCGCTGTGTCATCGCCCGCTTCCCCTTCGACCTCGTCAAGAGCGAGGTGGTGGCGAAGATGAAGGGCGTCAAGCCCGAGCCGGTCACCGGCGAGTACGTGATCATCGGCCGCCACCACTACCCGGTCAAGCAGGTCGGCGAGGTCATCACCCGCCAGGACCGGCGCGACTTCAGCGCCGGTGAGGTCACGCGGGCCCTGACCCGCCTCGGCTTCACCTGCCGCCCCGCCCCCGGCACCGAGCCCGCTCCCGTCGAGCGCACCGCCGTGGAGACGGCCTCCGCCCAGCTCGGGGGCGCCGCGGAGCAGGGCTGACGGACCCGCCGAGCCCGGCCGGACCAGGTCGCCCGCGACCGGTCCGGCCGGGCTTCCGTACGTCCTGGGCCTCCGCCCTAGCCCGCCCGGCGGGCCTCGATGGCGAGGCGGGTCTCCTCGGTGACGAGGTCCATGTTGAGCACGGCGGCGGCCCGGACGGCGGCGCCCGCCGAGATGACGACCTGGTCGGTCGGGCTGGCCACGTTGCCCGCCGCCCAGACGCCCGGGACGCTGGTCAGCCCCGTCGCGTCGGTGTCCAGACGGCTGCCGATGACCGTGCCGCCGACCTCCACCGGGACCGTCTCCAGGCCGAGCCCCGCCAGGAAACCGGCGCGGGCGGTGAGCGTGCCGCCGGTGGCCAGGGCGCGGACCGGGACGAGGCTGCCGTCGGCGAGCCGTACGCCCGTGAGGCGCCCCTCCTCGCCGGTCTCCACCCCGGTGACCTCGCCGTCGACGATCCGGGTGCCCCGGGCCTCCAGCTGCTCGCGCTCCTCGGGGGTGGGGCCGGCGGTGGTGTGGGTGAAGAGGGTCAGGTCGTCGGTCCACTGGCGCCACAGCAGGGCCTGGTGGACCGAGAGCGGGCCGGTGGCGAGGACGCCGGTCGGCAGGTCCTGGGCCTCCCAGCCGTGGCAGTACGGGCAGTGCAGGACGTCCTTGCCCCAGAGGGCGGCCAGGCCCTGGACCGGCGGCAGCTCGTCGGTGATGCCGGTGGTGACCAGCAGGCGGCGGGCGCTGACCTCGCTCCCGTCGGCCAGGGTGACGACGAACCCGTCCCCCTCCCGGCGGGCGTCGGTGACCGTGCCCTCGCGGATCTCGCCGCCGTACGCGGTGACCTCGTCCCGGCCGGTCCGCAGCAGTTCGGCGGGGCTGACGCCCTCGCGGCTCAGGAAGGTGTGGACGCCTGCGGCGGGGGCGTTGCGGGGGGTGCCCGCGTCCACGACCAGGACGGTGCGGCGGGCGCGGCCCAGGGTGACGGCGCCTGCGAGGCCGGCTGCGCCGCCGCCCACTACGACTACGTCGTAGGCGTGGGGGTGTGTGTGCGGGTGCGGGGTGGGCATGAGGGGCTCCCTTCGGTGGGTGGTAGGGCCGAGGATGCGGGTGGGGTGGCTATTCAGGCAAAGGTGGTTGCCGTTCCGGCAAGGTTCACGGGTGCGGTGCTGGTCGCACCGGGTGCTGGGGGGTGGCCTCAAGCGTCGGCCGGGCTGTCTTTGGCCGGGCTTGAATGGGTGGCCTCATGCCACGGCCGGGCTGGGAAGGTGGCCGAGGGGATTGGTGGGGCCGCTAGCCTCCTGGGGGCGTGGGCAGGGTTGGCTGGGCGGGGATCAGGAGAGGGCCGGGATGTCGGTGGTGCGGTATGTGGCGTTGGGGGACAGTCAGACCGAGGGGCTGGGGGACGGGGACGAGGTGAGGGGGCTGCGCGGGTGGGCCGATCGGCTTGCCGAGTTGCTGGACGCGGCCGAGCCCGGACTTCAGTACGCCAATCTCGCCGTGCGGGGGCAGCTGGCCGGGCAGGTGCGGGCCACCCAGCTCGACGCGGCCCTGGCGTTGCGGCCGGACCTCGCCACGGTCGTCGCGGGCATGAACGACCTGCTGCGTCCCCGTTTCGACGCGGACGCGACCGGGGCCGAGCTGGAGGCGATGTTCGCCGCGCTGACCGGGGTCGGGGCGCGCGTCGCGACCCTGACCTTCCCGGCGATGGAACGGCTGGTCCCGCTGGCCCGGCCGCTGGCGCCGCGCGTCCCCGCGCTCAACGCCCGTATCCGTGAGGCGGCCGCCCGGCACGGGGTGCTGGTGGTGGAGACGTACGGCGAGGAGGTCGTCGTCGACCCGCGCCTGTGGAGCCCGGACCGCCTCCACGCGGCACCGCTCGGGCACGCCCGCATCGCCGCCGCCTTCGCCCACGCCCTCGCCCTGCCCGGCAGTGACCGGGGCTGGGCCGTACCGCTGCCCGCCGTGGCTCCGGTGCGAGGCGTACGCGCCCTGGCCGCCGAGGCGCGGTGGGTGGCGGGGTTCCTCGGGCCGTGGCTGGGGCGCAGAGTGCGGGGCCGCTCGTCGGCGGACGGGCGGGTGGCGAAGCGGCCGGGGCTGGCGCCGCTGGGCACCGACCGGCCGGCCGGCGACTGAGGGCCCCCCTCAAGCCGGGCCGGCGTTGGAGGCCGGTCGGTGACCGGCACGGTCGAGACGGAGTCCGGCCAATGACAGCCCGGCCGGCGATTGAGGCCAGTCGGTGACCGGCACAGTCACCACCGGAAGGTCGGGGAGCCGAGCGCAGCCACACCCCACCGAATCCCAGCCCGGCCGGCGCTTGAGGCCGTCAGTGACCCGCAGGGCCAGGGCGGGCAGGCGGAGGCGGAGCCCCCGTCCCCTCGCAGCCCACCCCAGCCCGGCCGGCGTTGGAGGCCAGTCGGTGACCGGCACGGGCAAACCGGCACGGGCAAAGACCGGCACGGGCAAAGACCGGCACGGGCAAAGACCGGCACCGCACCCCAAGGCGCGGCGCAGCCCCGGCGAAGGGGTCAGGCAGGGCAAGCCGAGGGGGCGGCCGGGGTCGCGGGGGCCGGGGCCTCGTCCGCCCCCGGCCTGGTGACCTGGGCGGAGGCCAGCATCTGGTCGATGAGCTCGTCGGCGTCGAGCCGCTTCTCGAAGCCGGCCACGTCCTCGAGCTTGGTCCGCAGGGACACCTGCCGCGGAGCGAGCAACTGGCAGCAGTCCTCGTCCGGCAGGACGGAGATCTCGGCGGTGCCCACCCGACGCGCCTCGTCGATGATCTCCTGCTTCTCCCAGCCGATGAGCGGCCGCAGCACGGGCAGGGTGGCGGCCTCGTCGACGAGGGCCATGTTGCTGAGCGTCTGGCTGGCAACCTGTCCGAGCGCGTCCCCGGTGACCAGCGCCTGGGCGCGCAGCCGCCGGGCGAGGACGGAGGCGGCCTTGACCATGAGGCGTCGCTGCCCGACGACCTGGAACCGCCCGGCCCCGGCCACGGCGAGCTGCTTCTGCGCGTGCCCGAGGGCGACGATGTGGAGCTTGCCGGGCGGCTGGTACCGGTTGAGCTCGCGGGCCAGCGCGTACGCCTTGAAGGCGGAGGCGGCGTTGGTGTACGGCGCCCCGGTGAAGTGGACGAAGTCGCACCGCAGCCCGCGCCGCATGGCGCGATGGGCGGCGACCGGCGAGTCGTAGCCGCCGGAGAGGAGGACGAGGGCGCGGCCGCTGGTGCCGACGGGGAGGCCGCCCTGGCCGGTGTGGCGCAGGCCGGAGACGTAGGACTCCTTGCGGTCTATCTCGACCTCGACGCGTACGTCGGGGCGGGTCAGGTCGACGGGCAGCCCGTGGGCCTCCTGTATGCGCGCGCCGACGAGGCGTTCCAGCTGGGTGGAGGTGAGCGGGAAGGGCTTGTGGCGGCGGCGGGCGCGGACCGCGAAGGTGGTGCCGGGCGCGGCCCCGTCCAGGGCGGCGACGGCGGCGGCGACGATCGCCTCCTCGCTGGTCTCCACGCGCATCGCCGGCTGCACGGCGACGAAGCCCATGACGCGCCGGGCCCGTGCGATCAGCTCGTCCTGCGGCGCGTCCCCGCCGAGGACGGTGACGTTCTGCATCTCCTTGATCCAGGTGGAGCCGGCCACGCCGCGCAGGGCGCCACGGAGGTTGTCGTGGAGGCGCTCGACGAAGAGGTGCCGGTTGCGGCCCTTGAGGAAGACCTCGCCGTGCTTCAGCAGCACACAGGGCCCGATCGGTACGGGTCCGGCCAGATCGGGGACGCCCTGAGCGGGCACGACGGCGTTCACGGTTACTCCTCGCGTGACACGGCCCCGCCGGCGGGCGGGCCGTCTCCAGGTTAAACGGGCCCTCCCGCAGGCCACCCGGCCCCGCCCGGCCACCCACCGTGTGATGTTTCACGCGAAACACGTGGTTTCACGTGAAACATCGCGAGGTGGTACGGAAGGTCCGGGCCGAGACGTTCCGCACCACCTCGCGTCGGGCCGCCCCGCGCGGCCCGGTCTCAGCCCGGCAGCCGCAGCCTGCTCCGGCGGGCCGCCGCCACCAGTTCGGGCACGGTGGCGAACTTGGTGCGGACCCGCCCGTCGCGCCGCCCGCTCTCCCGCTCGGCCCGCTCGATGGCGGCGAGCCCCCGGGCGTCGACGAGGCGCCGGTTGCGGCGCCGGGCGAGCCGGGCGAACTCCTTGGCGGTGCCGGAAGGCGTGGGCAGCTCGCCCGCGACCGCGTCGGCGAGCAGGGTGGTCACGGTCTCGGCGGCGCAGGCGCGGTTGGCGCCGATGCCGCCGGAGGGGCCGCGCTTGATCCAGCCGACCACGTACTCGCCTGCGCGCCCGCGCACCCGCCCGCCCTCGTGCGGCACGGTCCCGGTGGTCTCGTCGAAGGGCAGTCCGGGCAAGGCCACGCCCCGGTGACCGATCGAGCGGACCACCAGCTGGGCCGGGATCTCGGTCCCGCCGGTGACCTGGACCCCGGTGACGGCCTGCTCGCCGGTGAGGGCGAGCGGCGCGGAGTGGAAGCGGAAGACGATGCGGCGGCCCGGCGCGGGCGGCTGCGACCAGTCGACGGCGGTACGGGTGACCCCGCCGAGTATGCCTGCCTTGTCCAGCGGCCCGGCGGCGTCGATGGCGGCGCCGATGCGCGGGTCGTGGTCGTCGACGACGAGGTCGACCCCGTCGAGGTGGCCGAGGGCGAGCAGTTCGGTCCGGGTGTACGCGGCGTCCTCCGGGCCCCGGCGCCCGAGCAGCACCACTTCGCGGACCCGCCGCCCGCGCAGGGCGTCCAGCGCGTGACCGGCGATGTCGGTGGCGGCGAGGGTGTCGGGGTCGGAGACGAGGATGCGGGCGACGTCGAGGGTGACGTTGCCGTTGCCGACCACGACGACGCGTTCGGCGTCGAGGGAGACGGCGTCGGGGGCGTGGTCGGGGTGGGCGTTGTACCAGGCGACGAGCCCGGTGGCGGAGACCGAGCCGGGCAGTTCCTCGCCGGGTATGCCGAGCCGCCGGTCGGTGGCGGCGCCGACCGCGTAGATGACCGCGTCGTGGTGGGCGGCGAGTTCGGCGGCGGACAGTTCCTTGCCGACCTCCAGGCCGAGCTGCATGCGGACGCGCGGGTGGTGGTGGAAGCGGGCGAACGCCTCGCCGACCTTCTTGGTGGCCGGGTGGTCGGGCGCCACGCCGTACCGGATGAGGCCGCCCGCGACGGGGAGCCGGTCGACCAGGGTGACCTGGGCGTTGGTGTGCAGCAGCAGGTCCTCGGCGGCGTACATGCCGGCCGGGCCGGTGCCGACGACGGCGACCCGCAGCGGGGCGAAGTCGGAGGGCAGGGAGCGGGCGAAGCCGGGCGCGTCCCATTCGCGGAAGAGGGGGCCGGTGCGCTCGGCCGTCTCAGCCTCGGCTTCGGCCTCGGCGCCGACCTTGGTCGCCGCGGCAGCGGGCGTCGCCGCCCCCTCCCGTTCCGTCGCCGGCTGCTCCTCGTAGTAGGCGGCGTTGAGGGCGGCGTACTCGCGGTGGGCGGGCTTGAGGCGGTCCACCGGGAAGATCGCGTCGACCGGGCAGGCGTCGGCGCAGGCGCCGCAGTCGATGCAGGAGCGCGGGTCGATGTGCAGCATCTCGGTGCTGCCGAAGGCGCGTTCCTCGGGGGTGGGGTGGATGCAGTTGACCGGGCACACCGCGACACAGGTCGCGTCGTTGCAGCAGGTCTGGGTGATGGCGTAGGTCATGGTCCGCTTCCGGCTCGGTCGTACGGGCCCGGGGCGGCCCGGACCAGGAGGGGGTGCGGGCCCGTCCAGGACGCGGACCGCGAGGGTACGGCGACGGGCGGCGGCGGGCGCTTGGCCCGCCGCCGTGGTGTCGCCGGGGCGGGTCAGAGCAGGTTGGCCCGCCGGTAGACCGCCGCCGCCGGGCGGGTGAGGAGCTTGGCGGAGGCGAGGAAGTCCATCAGCCCCGAGCAGCTGGAGCGGATCATGGACTTGTGGTGCTGGTTCTCCTTGGCCTCGGCCAGCGCCCGTTCGGTGTTCAGGCCGGCGTTGCGGTACACGTCGCGGTTCCACATGCTCGTGATGACGAAGTACGCGCAGATGGCGATGACCAGCGCCTGGACGTTCCGGCGCAGCCAGCCCGCCTTCTCCAGCCGCTTGATCGTCTCGTCCCGGGCGAACTTCATGTGCCGGGACTCCTCGACGACGTGGATGTTGTTGATGGTGCGCACGAAGGGCACCACCCGCTCGTCGCGCATCCAGTCGCGCTGCATCACGTCGAGGACTTCCTCGGCGACGAGGATCGAGGCGTACGCGGCCTCGCCGACCGCCAGCGTCTTGAAGAGGCGGCCCAGTTCCATCACCGCGCGGCGCGGCTTGTAGGCCGGGGCGCCGAGCTTGCGGACGCCGCGCGCGAACATGATGGAGTGCCGGCACTCGTCGGCGATCTCGGTGAGCGCCCACTGGAACTCGGGGCTGCCCGGGTCCTTGGCGTAGATGTCCCGCAGCACCATCTGCTGGAGGATCACCTCGAACCAGATGCCGGTGCTCGCCACCGACCCGGACTCCTGCCGGGTCAGTTCCTTGCGCTGGTCCTCCGTCAGTTCGTCCCAGTAGCGGGTCCCGTAGAGGGAGCTCCACTCCGGGCTCATGCCGTGGAAGGACTTGTCGAGCGGGGTGTCCCAGTCCACCTCGGTGGCTGGGTCGTAGGAGAGCTTCGCCGAGGATTCGAGCAGCCGGCGGGTGATGTCGTTGATGTCGTGCCCGCCCTCGTCCTGGGCGGTGGGCTGTGCGTCGGTCGTTGCCATGGGAGCGGCCCCTTCGTCCGGATTCGGGCGATACCACACACGTGGTGTTACCGATGGTAAGAAGGCGGGTCGCCCGAGGGAACCCCTTGCGCGTTGTTATTTACAGAAAGTCGACAGGGGTGTTGCCGGGGGGCGGCCGGACGGGCGGAAGCGCTGAACGGGCCCCGCCCGCCCCTCAGTAGGCGCCCACCGACCAGAAGACGCCCACTTCGTCGGCGCTCACCGCGATCAGGCCCAAGTCCTCGTACAGGTCCAGTCCGTTGACGTATACCCCGGTCAGGAAGGTGTACGAGCCGGTGCCGCGCAGCCCCGCCGCGACGAAGTCCGGGTCCGGGCCGGAGCCGGCCGCGATCGCGTTGGTCCAGTACTCCGCGTCCGGCCCGTACCGGTCGAGCAGGGTCCGCGCGTCGGCCAGGACGGCCTCGCGGTCCGGGCGGGAGCGGACGGGCGCGGGCTCGGACTGCCACTCCTCGCTCATGACGGCGAGCGCGCCGGCCGCCGCCGCCCGCTCCAGCGGCCGCAGGTACGCGGGGAACCGCTCGGCGGGCGGCGGCGCGAACGGGTAGGCGGGCACCTGCTCGCGGCCCGGACCGGCGCGGTCCGCGTCCAGCCCTTGCCAGCCGCGCGGGTCGGCCACCTCGCGCCGCAGCACCGCGAGGACGTCCCGCGCCCACTCCTCGTGGCGCCTCGGCCCGCTCGCCACGAAGACGTAGGGGTCGCTCAGGAGGCGCCGGAGGGCCACGTTCCAGCCGGGCTCGGGGCCGGGGCCCGGCGGGTCGGCGGGTGCGGGGGCGGCGGGCGGACGCATGCCGTCAGGCTAGGCCGACCAGCACGGGCGTAACCTCCCCCCATGCCCCACCCGCCCCACACCCCGGACGGCGTGGCCCCCGACCCCGCCGGGACGCACCGCGCCAACCTCCCCCTCCCGCCCCCGGAGCCGGTCGATCCCGATCTGGGGCCCGGACTCGCGCCGGGGGAGCGGCCGGAGAGGCAGTTGCCCGTGCTGGTCGCGATCTCGCTGGGGGGCGGCGTCGGGGCCGCCGTCCGGTACGGGGCGATCGTGCTGTGGCCGACGCCGACCGGGGCGTTCCCCTGGACGGTCCTCCTCGTCAACGCGGCCGGGTGCGCTGCCATGGGCGTGCTGATGTCGCTTCTCACCGAGGTGTGGACGGACGCGCCCCGGCTGGTACGGCCCTTCCTCGGCACCGGAGTGCTCGGCGGCTTCACCACCTTCTCCACCTACGCGGTCGACGTGCAGACCCTGTTCGACGGCGGTCGCCCCGGCCGCGCCCTCGGTTACCTCGCCCTGACCGTCGCCGCCGCGCTCGCCGCCGTCACCGCCGGGGCGTGGCTCACCCGGTGGGCGGTCCGTCTGCGGCCCGGCCGCGCGGAAGGGAGCACGGCGTGAACTGGCTGCTCGTCGTCGTCGGCGGCATGATCGGGGCGCCCTTGCGGTACCTCACCGACCGTGCTGTCCAGCGCCGCCACTCCTCCGGCTTCCCCCGGGGCACCCTCGCCGTCAACATGACCGGCTCCCTCGTCCTCGGCGTGCTGATCGGCGCCCTGCTGACCGGCGCCGCCTCGCAGAACCTGCTGCTCTTCGCCGGCACCGGCATCTGCGGCGCGTACACCACCTACTCGACCTTCTCCTACGAAACCCTGCGCCTCGCCGAGACCGGCGCCCGCCGGGCCGCCTTCGCCAACGTCGCCCTCGGCGTCACCGCCGCCCTCGGCGCCGCCGTCATCGGGCTCGGTCTGGCCAAGGCCGTCTGGGGCGGCTGACCTCGTAGCCCGGGAACGGACGGGTCAGCGACGGATCAGGCCGCGTTCCAGGGCCGCCGCGACCGCCGCCGTACGGGAGTCGACGCCGAGCTCGGCGTAGATGTGCACCAGGTGGGACTTGACGGTGGCCTGACTCAGGTGGAGGCGCTCGCTGATGCGGAGGTTGGACATGCCCTCCGCGACCAGCCCCAGCACCTCCGTCTCGCGCCTGCTCAGCGCCGTACCCGGGGTGCGCATCCGGCGCAGCAGCCGGTCCGCGACGGCGGGCGCCAGCGTGGTCCGGCCCGAAGCGGCCGTACGGACCGCCTCCGCCAGTTCCTCCGGCGGGGCGTCCTTGAGCAGGTAGCCGGTGGCGCCCGCCTCGATGGCCGGGAGCGTGTCGGCGTCCGAGTCGTACGTGGTCACCACCAGGACGCGCGGCGCCCCGGGCCGGGCGGTGATGGCGGCGGTGGCCTCGGAGCCGTTCATCCGCGCGCCGGGCCCGAACTGGAGGTCCATCAGCACGACGTCCACCGCCAGTCGCTCCGCCAGCGCCACCGCCTCCTCCGCGCTGGCCGCCTCCCCGGCGATCTCGAAGTCCGGCTCGGTCTCCAGCACGGCCCGCAGCCCCGCCCGCACGATCGGATGGTCGTCGGCGAGCAGCAGACGGATGGCGGTCATCGTGGGGCCTCCGGTACGGGGTCGGGGTCAGGTGCGGTCGCCACTGGCGGCACCGGCAGCTGGGCGGCGACCGCCGTGCCTCCGCCCGGCCGGGACTCGATCGTCAGCGTGCCGCCGAGGGCGCGGGTCCGGGCGCGCATCGCGGGGATGCCGAAGCCGCCCCGGTCCGGGGCGGGCGCGGGCAGGGCGGCCGGGTCGAACCCGCGCCCGTCGTCCACCACGTCCAGCGCCACCGCGTCCCCGAGCCCGCTCAGCGTCACCTCGGCCGTCCGCGCCGCGGCGTGCCGCACGGTGTTCCCGAGCGCCGCCTGCGCGATCCGCAGCAGCGCCACCTCGTAGGCGGCGGGCAGCGGGCCCGGGTCGTGGGCGAGGTGGAAGCGGACGGTGAGGGGAGCGGTCGCCGAGGTGGTGGCGCAGAGCCGTTCCAGCGCCCCGGCCAGCGTGGTCCCCTCCAGGTCCTGCGGGACGAGGGCGGCGACGAACCGGCGGGCCTCGGCGAGGTTGTCGGCGGCGGCCTGCCGGGCCTGTTCGACGTACCGCCCGGCGCCCGCCTCGCCGCCGAGCGAACGCTGGGCCGCGCGCAGCAGCAACTGGATGCTGCTCAGCCCCTGCGCCAGCGTGTCGTGGATCTCCCGCGCCAGCCGCTCCCGCTCGGCCAGCACCCCGGCCGTGTGCTGCGCCGCCGCCAGGTCGGCCCGCGCCCGGGTCAGCTCCTCGATCAGCCGCCGCCGCTGCTCGCTCTCCCGGTACAGCGCCTGGTAACCCCGGACCACCGCGACCGCCACGGCCGCACCGATCACCGGCCCGATCGCCGCGGCCGCCGTGAACCCGCCCTGGTGCGCGGCGTACGAGCAGACCGCCACCCCCGTCGTCAACGCCACCGCCCACGGCCCGGCCCGCCCCGCCAGCAGATGCAGCTGCACGAAGAACAACGGGAACGCCAGCCACATCGCGTCCGCCGTCAGCCCCAGCAGCCCCGCCCACAGCACCCCGACCGCCACCAGCCACACCACGGCCCCCCGCCGCGACCCCCGCACCCCTGGCACCAGGGGCCCGGCCGCGTACACCGCCCCGAACGCCACCCCCACCACGGCGACCGCCCACGCCTGCCCGCCCCCGGCGACCAGGGCCCGCCCCACCGCCATCACCAGCAGCGCCGCGACGAGCAGGTGCAGACACCAGGCGAGGACGCGGGGGGTCGGGGTGGCGAGTGGGGTGCGCGGGGGCGCGGGAGCGGGGGCGGGGGTGGTGCTGGGCACGGGGGTCTCCGGACGGCGGGGCGGCCGGCCACCGCGGCAGACGGGCGGCCGTTCTTCCACGGTACGGAAGGGAGGGGGTGCGGCCATCGACCGAAAGGTGGAAGGGGAGGGGGCGGGCGCCCCCGCCGGCACAGATCGTCAACTGTTCGGTTCTGGCGGGGATGGTCACCGCGCCGGTCCCGCAGGGAGGGTTTCCGGGTGAGGCCTTGACGCCGTTGACGCCGGTGCGGCGGCGGCTCCCGCGACCGCACGCACCACGACAGAAGGAGACTGACCCATGCGCGCCCTCGTGGTCGACCACGGCCCGTCCGGACCCGTCCGGTTCGCCGAGGTCGATGAGCCCGTGCCCTCCCGCGACCAGGCGCTGGTCGAGATACGCCACATCGGCCTCAACTTCGGAGAGCTGAACTACCCCGAGGGCGTGACACTGGCCGACGGTGCCGCGCCGGGGATCGCCGGGGTCACCGCGCTGCGGGTGCTGCGTACGCGTTCCCTGCTGGCGCGCGATGTCCTGATCACCGGCGCCAGCGGGGGCGTGGGGCACTTCGCCGTACAGCTGGCGGCGCTGGCGGGCGCCCGGGTGACGGCACTCGTGGGGTCCCCGGACCGGGCCGCCGGACTCCGCGCACTGGGCGCCGGCCACGTCCTGACCGGCCTGTCCGGAACGGAGCGCCGGTTCGACCTCGTCCTGGACACGGTCGGCGGGCCGCTGCTGGCCGAGGCGTGGAACCACCTCGCCGAGGGCGGCACCGTCCACGCGGTCGGCTACTCCTCGGGGCAGGACACCACGTTCCCGTCCGGGACCCTGTTCGGCTTCGGCACACCCCGCACCCTCGCCACCTTCGGAGACATGACACCGACCAGCGCGGACCTGACGGACCTGCTCGACCTCATGGCCGCCGGGAAGCTCGCGGCGCCGGTCGGACACCGAGGCGTCTGGCAGGACGTGGGCGACGCCGTCCAGGCGCTGTTCGCGCGGAAGGTGCACGGGAAGATCGTCCTCGACGTGGTCTGAGGCCGGTCGACGCGAGGGGAACGATGGACGTACTGGCGGAGGCCCTGCGCGTCTCGGGGGCGCGAGGGGCGCTCGGGGTCGTGCTCAAGGCCGGCGGAAGCTGGGGCCTGTGGCTGGACTCCTCCCCCGCGGCGGCGCTGCACGTGGTCTCCCGGGGCACGATGTGGCTCCACGTCCCGGGCGGGAAACCCCTGGAGGTCCAAGCGGGGGACGCCGTCCTGCTGGCGCCGGGCACCGCCCACGGCATTGCCGGCGGGACCCGTACGGCGATGGGCTCCTGCGACCGGGAGGCCACGGCCCAGGCCCTCACCGACGGCACCGCCCTGCACCTGGGCTCGGCCCCAGCCGAGACGGAAGTGCTCGTCCTGCGCTACGAGCAGGACCCTGAGGTGAGTACGCCGGTGTTCACCTCCCTCGTCGGCCCGGTGCACGTCACGAGCCGGGAGAACACCAGGCTCAGCATGGTCGTCTCACTCCTCACGGCGGAACTCGCGGACCCGCAGACCGGCACCACCGCCGCCGTCAACAGCATCGTCGACCTGCTCCTCGTCCAGTTCGTCCGCGTATGGCTGGCCCGTCACCCGGAAAGCCACTCCGGCTCCTGGCTGGGCGCGCTCCGCGATCCGGTCGTACGCGACGCCCTGGAACGCCTCCACGCCCGGCCCGAACACCCCTGGACCACCGAATCCCTGGCCACCGCCACAGCCGTCTCCCGCACGACCCTCTCCCGACGCTTCCGCTCCGCCCTCGGTCAGACCCCGGGCGCCTACCTGACCCAGTGGCGCATGGACCTGGCCTCCGTCCGCCTCCGCGACACCGACGAGCCGGTCGAGTCGATCTCCGGCGCGGTCGGCTACGCCTCCCCGCACGCCTTCAGCCGAGCCTTTCGACGGGCCCGGGGGGCGCCGCCGGGGGAGTACCGGGTACGCGTCCGGGCGGAAGCAGGCGCCTGGCCTAGGCTGTTCCCATGATGACCGGGACGGCCTCGCGCCACGCACGGATTGGTTACCCGGTGCTCTCCTGAGCGCCGCGCGGTCTCCGCCTCCTGCCGTGTGAGTGACGCGACGACGCTTCGACGCACGCACCACGACAGGAGAGTTCATGCTGAGCAAGACCCTGCGGATCGCCACCGCCGACGGCGAGTCCGAGGCTTTCGCCGCCTTTCCCGACGACGGGGAGCGGCATCCCGCAGTGCTGCTGTACCCGGACGCCTTCGGGCTGCGGCCGGTGCTGGAGGAGATGGTGCGGGAGCTGGCGGGGCACGGGTATTACGTGCTGGCGCCGCACTTCCTGTACCGGGACGGGCCGGTGCCGCTGGTCGAACTTCCCGCGCACATCGGGGAAGAGGCCCGTCCGGAGATCCTCGGCAAGCTCATGCCGTCGATCGAGGCGCATCTCGGCGGCGGGCAGGTCGAGCGGGACGCGGACGCCTACCTCCAGTTTCTCGCCGCGCAGCCCGAGGTGGCGGACGGGCCGGTCGCGGTGACCGGCTACTGCATCGGGGGCCTGCTCGCGGTGCGGACGGCCTCGGCGTACCCGGAGCGGGTGGCGGCCGTCGCCGGGTTCCACTCCCCGGTGGTCGCGGGCGGGCCCGGCGGGCTGCACGGGCTGCTTGCGCCGATCACCGCCGAGGTCCACCTCGGGCACGCCGAGTCCGACCTGACGCCGGAGGCGCTGGGGGAGCTGAACCGGGCTCTGGACGCGGCGGGCGTCCGGTACACGTCCGAGATCTATCCCGGGACCGTGCACGGGTACACCATGCGCGACACCGACGCCTTCGACGCGGAGGGGCTGGCGCTCCACTGGGAGCGGCTGCTCTCCCTGCTCCGGCGAAGTGGGCTCAGCGGCTGAGGAGTCGGGCCGCCACCTCGCCGAGCGGTACCTCCGGGCCGCTGGCGCGGGGCGGCTGCGCGAGGAAGGTGGCGGGGATGCCGGCGGGGATGTCGGCCCGCTCCTCGGTGAGGAGGGCGTGGCAGTCGGGGCAGAGGCCGTCGGTGAGGGGGACGGTGGTCTCGTCCTGGTCGCAGGTGGCGCAGAGCATGATCACGCGGGTGACCCGGCCGGGTTGGGCTGCGGTCTCCTCGGCGGAGGCGGGGGCCGAGTCGGCGGGCAGGGGAGGCATCTTCTTCTCCAGTCGTGAGCGCAGGAACGCGGCGGGGCTGTGGATGGGGCCCTGGGGCAGGCCCGAGGTCAGGGCGAGGGTCAGGTGCTCGGGGCGTACGCGCCGCTGGAGCCACTGGTCTGCGAGGGGTGCGAGGGCGTCGCACTCGGCGGCGGAGAGCGTCAGGCGCGGCTCGACGTGGGCGAGGCGGGCGAGGGCCCGGTAGCCGGGGGTGCTCGCGGCGGTCTCCGGGGCCGGGGCCGGGTGCTCGGTACGAGGCTGGGGGCGCGCCTCGTCGGGGTGGGCGAGCCAGGCCGGGCGGGCTGCCGGGCTGTCGACAGGGGCTTCCGGGGTCTCCGCGGGGGCTTGTGGGGGTGTCGGCGGGGCGGACGGGGGCGTGTCCGGGGCGCCCGGTGTCTCGCGTGCCCCCTGGTCCGCCCGGGCCAGGCCCTCGCCGCGAGCGCCCGTGACGTCGATGCCCTTGATCCTGCGGGCGAACTCCGCCCACCAGGCGTCGTCGTGCGGCTCGCGGGACCAGTAGGTGCGGGTGACCCAGCGCATCGTCCGGTCGTGGAGGGTCAGGTGTTCGCGGATGCGGCGCAGGTGACCGGCGGCGCTGAGGGCGCGCAGGGCCGAGGAGCACGCCTGCTGGCCGTAGGCGGGGAGGACGGAGGCGAGGGTCTTGTAGCCGATCGCGGAGCCCTCGGGGAGCCGGTCGATGTAGCAGGCGATGGCCGCCTCGCGGGGCGGGAGGCCGGTGAAGTCGGGTTCGGTGGTGGGGGGTTGCCGGTCCGGGTAGCGCTTTCCGTAGCCCTCGGAGGCGCGGGGGTGGGGCGCGGGCGGGCAGGCAGCACTAAACTGCGGAATAGCCATGTACGAAGTTCCTTCGAAGTTCTGCTTCGTGATGGTCAGACCCCGGAGTCGGCGTGCCAGCGCCGCCCGGGGTCGATTTGCTTATCGCGAACCTAGAGCTTTCTCACCGTCGGGCGCAAGCCGATCACCGATTGTCATCTCCGCTGGTGTCAGGCCGGGTTGGGGCGGGCGGGAGGGTGGTTTTCACCGCCCGGAAAGACCGGTACCCACCGGGACCCGCCGGGGAGAAAGACGGCTCGAAGCCCGAGGCCCGGGGCCCGGAGCCCGAAGCTCAAGGCTCGAAGCTCGGCACCCGGGCTGCCCGAACGGGGGCGTGCGGAACCGGTTCACGCGCGCCGGCGTCCCCCCGACCGACCCTGACACCACCCGCGCGCCCCGGCCATGCGGCCACCTGCCCACCGCGTCCGGCGCCCGCCCCGCAGCGAGGAGCACCCCGCCATGCCCGCCACCCGCTACCTCTACGTCACCCGCCACGCCGAGGCCACTTCCGACGAATCCGGGCTCACCGGTGCCGGGCGGCGGCAGGCGGAGTTGCTCGGGGAGCGGCTGGCCGGGGCGGGGCTGGCCGTCGTGCATCACGGGCCGCTGGCCCGGGCGGCGGAGACGGCCCGGATCGTCGCCGAGCGGGCCGGGGGCCCACCCGCGCAGGTCGCCGAGGAGGCGGGGGACTACCTGCCATACCTCCCCGCGCGCGAGGAGCTGCCCGCCGAGTCGGCCGACGCCACGCTCGAACGCCTCGCCGGCTTCCCCGCCGAGGAGCGCGAGCCCGGACCGGCGCTCGCCCGCACGGCCCAGCAGCGGTTCACCGGGCCGGCCGACGGGGACGAGGTCCGCCACGAACTCGTCGTCACCCACGCCTTCCTCGCCGCCTGGCTGGTCCGCGACGCCCTCGACGCCCCGGCCTGGCGCTGGATCGGCCTCAACCACGCCAACACCGGCCTGACGGTGCTCCGTTACACCCCGGGCCGCCCCGCCGCCCTGATGCTCTTCAACGACCTGGGCCACCTGCCGGAAGAGCTGCGGTGGACGGGGTTCCCGCCGGAGCTGCGGCTCTGAGGGCGTGGGTTCGGGGCCCGGTCAGAGGCGGGCGATGAGGACGGCGATGGTGGCTGTCCAGGCGAGGGCGGCGACGGTGACGGCGAGGTTGCGGGTCATCAGAGGTCGGTGACCTCGTGGAGCCTGCCGCAGCCCAGCATGGGGCAGCGGACGTAGCGGGGGGCGTCCGGGGGCTCGGGGAGGGCCGGGTCCGGCTTCGGGGTTTCCGGTTCCGGGGTGGTGTCCGGCAGGTCGGGCTGGTTGTCGTCGGGGGATGCGTTCGGTGTGGTCACGGTGTCTCCTCTGTCGGGATGAGGCCCGTCCGGCCGCCGCCGTCGCGCGGGCGGCCGGACGGAGCTGGAGGGGGTGTGCAGGGGCCGGGCGGTGAGCTGGTACCAGGCCGGGCCCTGGCGGGCGGTGAAGCGGTACGGGTGGCCGGTGGCCAGGCGGTCGGTGGCTTCCTCGGTGTAGTCCGAGTCGGCGGCCCAGAAGCGGAGTTGGGTCGGGGCGTGTTCGGCGGTGCGGGGTGTGGGGCGCAGTGCGTGTGGGGGCAGGTGGGTCGTGTGCGGGTCGGGGTCGAGGGCGTCGGCGAGGCGGTGGGCCTGGTGGTGGAGCCAGCGCAGGGCGAGGCGGCGGGTGGGGGCGATGACCCCGCCGAGGAACACGGAGGAGGCGGCTGCGCCCCCGTGGACCTCGGCGAGGTACTCGGCGCCCGTCGCCGGGCAGGCTGCGGGTGCGGTCATGTGGCGCGCCGGAGCCAGCGGCGCAGGCGGTTCTCCTCGGCCATGCGGGCCCGCAGGCGCCGCAACTGCGGGGAGTCCTCCGCCGGTTCGGTGGGTTCGTCCGGGCCGTCGGGGGGTTCGTCCGGCGGGGCCGGCGTGTTCACCGGGGCTCCCGGGCCACGCATTCCGCCGAGTCCTGGTGGCGTCTGAGCAGGACGCGGCAGTCGGTCGCCCTGCTCCAGTCCCGTTCGGCGTTGGCCTCGGTCTCGCCGAGGCGGAACTCCACGCAGGAGTCGCAGTCGACGCGGGTGCTTGCCGGGTCCTCGTCCGGGGCAACGTTCTTTCCGGGCATGCCTGTTCCTCTCTGTAGCCGTTTCGCTACCGGGAGCACTCAGGCTGGCCTAGAGTCAAAGCGCGATCAACGTGACAGTTGAGCACGGAAGGTTGGTGGTGCCTCCTTGAATCGCAAGGAGCTGAACCCGGAAAGCAGTCCCCAGGCGGCTTACGGCGCGCGTTTACGCGAGCTGAGAGAGGGGCTGGGCTGGACACAGCAGATGATGGCCGACAAAGTCGAATATGCCAGCTCGCACATGTCGGCCGTGGAAACTGGTCGGAAGCTTCCGACCTTGCGTCTCTCCCGCCGACTAGACCGGGTTTTCGGCACGCTTGGTTCGGAAGAGTCGTCGTTCGAGCGCAAGTGGCGGGAGATGAAGCAGGGGAGCTTGCTCGAAGGCTTCCCCCAGTTCATCGGCTACGAGGGGCGCGCGGCAGAGGTCCGGCTGTACGAGGTGGGCGTCATGCCCGGTCTGCTGCAGACGCAGGAGTACGCCGAGGCCCTGGCCCAGAGCGCGGTGAAACGAGGTGCCATCACCCCTGAACAGGCCGACGAGCGGGTCAGCTTGATCGCCGAACGCCAGACGGTTCTCCAGCGGCAGCCTCCGCCGCTCGTCTTCGTGGTTCTGGACGAGGGATGTCTCCGTCGGCCCATCGGGAGCCCGAAGGTCATGGACGCACAGTTGGCGCATTTGGTCGAGTTCGCCGGCCTGCACAACACCGTGCTTCAGGTGGCGACTTTCGACATGGGTGGACGCCGACCCTTCGACCTGCCGATAACCTTGCTGACGATGCCGGATCGGTCGCTCATGTCGTATGCCGAATCGGCTCAGCAAGGGCATCTGGAGCGCGAAAGTACGTCGGTGCTCCCCCTGCTGACGGCCTACCATCAGCTACAGGCCGAAGCGCCGTCGCAAGCGGCGTCCGTGGCCATGATCAGCCAGTTACGAAAGGGCTCACCGTGACGACCGAATCCCCCCGCTGGTTCAAGTCCTCCTACAGCAACAATGGTGGCCAGTGCGTAGAGGTCGCCACGAACCTCGTCGCCTCGCACGGCACCGTCCCTGTTCGTGACTCCAAGGTCGTGAGCGGCCCGGTGCTCAGCGTCCCGGCTGCCGCCTTCTCCTCCTTCGTGGCGGGCGTCAAGGCGGGCGAGTTCCGCTCGGCCTGACCCGGGCGAGCAGCGTCAAGGAAGCCCCGTCCACCTCCCTCCCGGGAGCGGTGGCGGGGCTCCTTGCTGTTCCGGCCACGGCGCGAAGGCGCTCTCGCGTGGGGCAGGGAGCGGGGCGCGGCTATCCCCCACCGGCCCCTCGCTGAGCGGGAGGCACCCCGCCCCCCGCCGCCAGCAACGCCCCCCACACCAGCGGCGCGTCCCGGCGGGCGGTGCCTATCAGTACCTCGTTGTCACCGTCGCGGCAGACCAGCACCACCCCGTCGTAGCGGTACCGCTCCAGCCAGCCGCGCGGGTCGGACGGCTCGATGGCGCGCACCCGCTCGACGGTGAGCGTGGCCGGGAGCGGGCCGCGCGCCACCTTGGCGTGCGGGTCGAGCGTCGCTACGAGGGGGCCGTCGCCGACGACGAGCAGGCCGTACCCCTCGCGGCTGTACGGGACGGAGCCGTGCACCTGGGCGCCGAGGAGCTGCCGGGCCTGTGGGGTGACGGGAGTGATGTCGCTGACGTCGGCGGCCCTGCGACTGCGGCGGCGGAAGTACCAGGCGGTCAGCGCGGAGACCAGGACGACCGGCGGGGCGCAGAGCGCGGTGAAGCGCAGCGCCTCGCCGACGTCCGTGCCGCTCATCGCGCCGAAGAGGCCGAGCGGGCCGAGCAGGGCGCTGCTGAGCAGCACCGTCAGCGGCAGGAAGAGCGCTGTCTCACGCGGCGGAGCGGCCGCGCGGCGCCGGTACCAGAGCGCGCACCAGACGAAGGCCAGGCCCGGCAGGAGCAGCACCTGCGCCACGGCCAGCGGCATCCGCCAGCCGCGCGCGGGCGAGTCGTGCGTCTCCTGCGCCGTCTCGCCGAGGCGGACCGAGGCCACCTCGCCCTGCCAGCGGACGAGGGTGACCGTGTCCCCGGCGCGCACCGCGGAGTAGACCGGCGAGGTGCCGTCCATCCGGACGCGTTCCTCGCCGGAGGCTGAGTCACCCGTGGTGTAGCGGAGCCAGTGGCGTACACCCCGGCCCATCGCCTGGTCGTGGGTGCCCTGGACCGTCGCCCGGGTCAGCCGCACGCACTCCTGCTCCGCCCGCACCCCGCAGGGCTCCGCCGCCCGGTACGCGTCCCGCTCGGCCACCGCCCCCCAGACCATGAACAGCAGCCCCAGGCCGACCAGGACCACCGCCACACCCACCGACAACGCGACGCGAAAACCGCGTCCCGGCGCCTTCACCCCCGACATCGTGCCCCCCGTCCCCGCCACGCTCGCGCGCCCATTCGCGCCTGCGTTCGGTTCGTCTCGTTCATTCTGCCGTGTCCCACCGACAACCGGGTCGCGGACCGGTCAACCGAAAGGCGGAGTGGCCCCTCCGCCCTGCGGCTCCGGGAGTGCCATCCCGCGCGCGATGCCCGCGACCCCCTCCGGCGGCGACCGTGGAGGACACAGGGAGCCGAGTGGCCGCGAGGCCGGAGAAGGGAAGTGAGGCGGGATGTACGTCGCCTGGCGGGACCTGCGATTCGCCAAGGGGCGGTTCGCGCTGATGGGGGCCGTGATCGTGCTCATCACGCTGCTGGTGGGGCTGTTGTCGGGACTGACGGCCGGGCTGGGGCAGCAGAACATCTCGGCCGTCACCCGCCTCCCGGCCGACCGGATCGCCTTCGCCGCACCGGCCGGGGACGAGGAGCTGTCGTACGCCTCCTCCGTCGTCCGCGAGGAGCAGTGGCAGCGGCTCGGCCGCGCCGACGGGGTGCGCTCCGCCGAACCGGTCGGCATCGCCTCGGTACGGGCGGCGGCCGGCGACCGGCACGCCTCGGTGGCCGCCTTCGGCGTCCAGCCCGGCTCCGGGATCGGCCCCGGGGGCGTCCGGGAGGGCGAGATCGCCCTGACCGAGCCGGCCGCCGAGGAACTGGGCATCGACGGCAACGGGGCAGAAGTTGCCGTCGCCGGGCGGGAGTTCACCGTACGGGCGATCGAGGGGGACGACGCGTACAGCCACCTGCCCGTGGTGTGGACCCACCTCGCCGACTGGCAGCACCTCGCGCCCGGCGCCGCCGAGGGCGGGCGGTCCGCGACCACCGCGACCGTCGTCGCCCTCGACGCGGACCCCGACGCGCTCCCCGCCGCCGACCGGGCCGCCGGAACCCGGACCGTCACCACCGACGACTCGCTCGCCGCCATCGGCTCCTACGCCTCCGAGAACGGCTCGCTGCAACTCATGCGGGGCTTCCTCTTCGCCATCTCCGCCCTGGTCATCGGCGCGTTCTTCACCGTGTGGACCATCCAGCGCGCCGGGGACATCGCCGTCCTCAAGGCGCTCGGCGCCTCCACCCGGGGCCTGCTCACCGACGCCCTCGGGCAGGCACTGATCCTGCTCACCGGCGGGACCCTGCTCGGCACCGCCCTCGCCGCCGGCATCGGCGCGCTGGTCTCCGGCTCCGCCGTGCCGTTCGCCCTCGCCCCCGGGACGGTTCTCGCCCCGGCCGCCGTGCTGATCGCGCTCGGCGCGCTGGGCGCCGCCCTCTCCGTCCGCCGCATCACCTCCGTAGACCCGCTGACCGCTCTGGGGAGTGCCCGATGAGCCTCGAACTGACCGACGTCACCCTCACCTACCCCGACGGCGACAGCCGCCTCACCGCCCTCGACCGGGTCAGCCTGTACGTACCGGAGGGCAGCCTCACGGCGGTCGTCGGGCCGTCCGGGTCCGGCAAGTCCAGCCTGCTCGCGGTGGCCGCGACGCTGATCACGCCGGACAGCGGCACCGTCCGCGTCGCCGGGCGGGAGACCGCCGGGCTCGGCCGCGGGGAGCTGAGCGCGCTGCGCCGCTCGCGGATCGGGATCGTCTTCCAGCAGCCCAACCTGCTGCCCTCCCTCACCGCCGCCGAACAGCTCCAGGTGATGGCCCGCATCGACGGGCGCCCCAAGGCCGCCGCCCGGGAACGCGCCCGCGAACTCCTCGACGCCGTGGGCCTCGCCGGGCAGGCCGACCGCCGCCCGCACCAGCTCTCCGGCGGCCAGCGCCAGCGCGTCAACATCGCCCGCGCCCTGATGAACGACGCGCGGGTCCTCCTCGTCGACGAGCCCACCAGCGCCCTCGACCGCGAGCGCGGCGCCGCCGTCCTCGACCTCATCACCGAACTCACCCACCGCACCGCCGCCGCCACCGTCCTGGTCACCCACGACCCGCACCACCTGGCCGGGGCGGACCAGGTGGTGCGGGTGGCCGACGGGCGGCTGACCGCGCAGGGGGCGCCCGTGGGCTGAGTACGGCGCGCGGGTCGGCCGGTGGCTGCGCGGCCCCGGCCGGAGCCGGCACCCCCGGCGTCAGCGCGAGCGAGGCCGCGACGTCCCCGCCACCCGGCGAGGGCGCCGCCGCACCCGTTGAACGGTCTGAGCCATGAAGCGCTCCTTGGGACATCTGGGGGCCCGGCGGCCCGCGATCGGCGAACACTCCCGGCGGCCGTCGCCGTCAGACGAGCCACGTCGGTGACCCGCCTCGCCTGACGGGACGACAGGAAAGAGCCCGCCCGTCCCCCAAGGGGCAGGCGGGCTCTCTGTTCGTGGCCTGGGCGGCTCAGTGGGCCGGGCCCTTGGCGAAGAGGTGGCGGGACCAGAGGTAGCCGGTCAGGGCGATGGCGGCGCACCAGGTGAGGGAGATCCACCAGGCGTTGCCGATCGGGGTGCCGGAGAGGAGGCCGCGGAGGGTTTCGGTCATGGGGGTGAAGGGCTGGTGCTCGGCGAACCAGCGCAGGCCCGGGGACATGGAGTCGGCGGGGACGAAGGCGGAGCCGAGGAAGGGCAGGAACTGGATGAGGAGGGGCTTGTTGCTCGCCGACTCGACCGTCTTGGAGATCAGCCCGAAGCCGGCCGACAGCCAGGTCACGGCGAAGGCGATGGCGGTCAGGAGTCCGGCCGCGGCCAGCCACTCCAGCGGGGTGGCGCCGGAGCGGAAGCCGAGGGCGAGGGCGACGCCGACCACCAGGACGGCGCAGGCCATGGTCTGGACGACGCTGCCGAGGACGTGCCCGGTCATGAACGAGGCGCGGGTGATGTCCATGGTCCGGAACCGGTTGATGATGCCCTCGGTCATGTCGGAGCAGATGGCGATCGAGGTCGACATCGACCCGGCGGCCACGCCCATGATGATCACGCCGGGGGTCAGGTACTCCAGGTAGGCGGCTCTGCCGCCGCCCATCCCGGCGCCGATCGAGTCCCCGAAGGCGTAGACGAAGAGGAGCAGCATGAGGATGGGGAGCACGGCGCTGCCCAGTCCCACGGCCGGGTAGCGGATGGCGTGCTTCAGGTTGCGCCGCAGCATCGTCGCGGAGTCGTGCACGGCGTAGGTGAGGGTGCTCATCGCGTGGTCTCCTTCGCGCCCTCGCCGGTGAGGGCGAGGAAGACGTCGTCGAGGTCGGGGGTGTGGACGGAGAAGCCGGCGGCGTGGGCCCCGGCGGTGTCGAGCCGGTCGAGCAGGGCGCGCAGGGTGTCGAGGCCGGCGTCGCCCGCGACGCGCAGGGCCAGTTGCTCGTCGTCGCGCGTCGCGTCGGGGAAGACGGTGGCGGCCCGCTCGTAGTCGGCGGGGCCGGTGAACCGCAGCCGGACGTGGCTGCCGGGGATGCGGGCCTTCAGCTCGTCGGCGGTTCCCTCGGCGACGATCCGCCCGCCGTCGAGCACCGCGATCCGGTCGGCCAGCTGGTCGGCCTCCTCCAGGTACTGGGTGGTGAGGAAGACGGTCGTGCCGCCGGCGACCAGCTCGCGCACCGTCTCCCACATGGTGCGGCGGCTGCGCGGGTCGAGGCCGGTGGTCGGCTCGTCCAGGAAGATCACCTGGGGGTCACCGACCAGGGTCATGGCGAGGTCGAGCCGGCGCCGCATGCCGCCGGAGAAGAGCGCGGCCCGGCGCCCGGCCACGTCGGCGATGCCGAACCGCTCCAGCAACTCCCGTGTACGGGCCCGCCCTTCACGCTTGCCGAGCCGGAGCAGGTCGGCCATGAGGAGCAGGTTCTCCTCGGCGGTGAGCAGGTCGTCCAGGGCGGCGAACTGGCCGGTGACGCCGATGGCGGCCCGTACGCGGTCCGGGGCGGCGGCCACGTCGTGCCCGGCGACCTCGGCGTGGCCGCCGTCGGCCGGGATGAGCGTGGAGAGGATGTTGACGGTGGTGGTCTTGCCGGCGCCGTTCGGGCCGAGCAGGGCGAAGACGGAGCCGGCCGGGATGCGCAGGTCGATGCCGTCGAGGACGGTCTTGTCGCCGTACGCCTTGTGCAGGCCGGTGGTGGTGATCGCGGCTGGGGGGCGGTCGTCCCCGCCGCCTCGTCGCGACGTGGGCATGACAACGGAACCCATGGGGCTCTCCCTTTTCGGAGGCGTGGTGAGTGTGGTGTGTGCGAGGAGTGGGGCGCGGGGCCGGGGCCGCCGGTGCGGGCGGCCCCGGCCGGTCAGGCGCGGGCGCGGGTGCGCCGGATCTCGACGGTGCCGAAGCGGGTGCGGGCCCGCAGTTCGAGGGTGGAGTCGGCCTCCTCGGGGCCGTCGGCGGCGTCCAGGGCGTTGACGACCTGCCCGGCGTGGGAGTTGGCGTCGATCCAGACGGCGGTGCCCTTGCGGACGCCGACCTCGATCGAGCCGTACGAGGTCTCCAACTCGGCCTTGCCCCGGACCACTTCAGCGATCCGTACTGAACCGTGGGCGGTGGTGGCGGCGACCGAGCCCTCGGCGCGCTCGACCAGGATGTCGCCGTTGGCGCCCCGCACCCGCAGGTCGCCGAGGGCGGCGGCCACGCTGGTGGTGCCGTGCGAGTTCTTCAGGACGGCCGGGCCGTCGACGGTGCCGACCCGCAGGCTGCCGTTGCTGGTGGTGATCTCGGCGTTGCCCTCGACCCGCTCCACGCTCACGGAGCCGGCGGAGGCGGTGACGTGCAGGGGTCCGGTGGAGTCGAGCCGTACGTCGCCCGCCGAGGTCTTGACGCGGACCTCGCCGAGCGGGCCCTCGCCGCGGATCTGGGCCCAGGCCCCGGTCAGCTCGGCGCGCGAACCGGCGGGCAGTTCGACGGTCACGTCGACCGAGCCGGTGCGCCCGAACAGGGCGCGCTGCTTGGGCGTCCGGACGGTCAGGAGGCCGTTCATGCAGCTGACATCGGTCTGCTCGGCGGCGCGTACGTCCTGGTCCTTCCCGGCGTCGCGCGGCCGGACCTCCACGGTGGTGTCGGTCCGGTCGGTGGCGACGAGGCGGATGGCCCCGGCTTCCACGTGCACGGTGGCGCTGATCGGCTCGGGGGTCTCGAAGGAGGTGTCGAGGGAAGTGGCGGAAGAAGGCATGGCTGTCCCGTCCTCGGGTGTCTTCGCGGCGTCCTCGCAGGTGGGACGCGGTGCGGTGGAAGTGGGGTGAGGTGGTGCGGGCGTGCCTGGCCGGGCGCGGTCAGCGTGCCCAGCCGGTGAAGCTCTGGCCTCCCGCGCGGGAGGTGCGGGTGCCCGGCGCCGGGCGGGCCGGCGCGGTACCGCCGTCGACGGCCGCCGAGACGGCCCGGACGAGCCAGGCGTTGACCGACAGGCCCTCGGTGGTGGCCGCCTCCTCGGCGCGGGCCTTGAGGTGGGCGGGGAGGCGGAGGTTGACGCGGGCGGTGCCGCCCTCGTCGGCCTCGGCCGGGGCGGGCGCCGGCGCCCTGAGCGGTTCGGTGGCGCCCCGCTCCTCGTACGCCTCCTCGCGCGGCGGCGGCGTCACGACGAAGTCCGGGTCGATTCCCCGCAGCCGCACGTCCACCGAGCCGGGGGCCAGCTCCCGGGTGATCTCGTCCATCGCGGCGGAGAGGACGTTCAGCATGGCGAGCCGGGTGGCCGACTCCAGCGGAGCGGTCAGCCGCTCGGCCAGCACGCGGGCTTCCTCACCGCCCGCCTCGGCGGCCACCGCGAGTTCGCGGTGAAGGGTTTCGACATAGGGCGTCAGATCCATGACGCCATAGTGGCACCACTGTGGCGCCATGACAACCCCGAAATGGCGCTACTGGCGCCGGACACCCTCCCTCGATTGGCTGACCTGCATCGATGCCGCGTACATCGCGTGGCGCCTAAGTGGCGCCATGTGGCGCCGCCCGGCGCCACGCGGTGCCACATGGCGCCATGGCCTCAGGACCGGACGGCCTCGTCGCACTGGTCCCCCGAGCCGTCGCGCAGCTCCTGGCTCCGGTCGTACGGGTCGATCTCGTCGCCGGTGGTGGCCTCCGGGCGGTCCTCGCCGAACGGCGGGGTGAAGTAGCCGGTGGAGTCGCCGCAGCCGCCGTTGGTGACGTGCAGGCGGTACGAGAGGAGGGAGAAGGTGCCCGGTTCGGTGACGACCTTGGCGGGGTCGTCCCAGCTCATGACGGTCTCGCGGCGGACGACGGTGCGCACGACCTCGTCGCGGGCGCCCTCCGCCCGCACCACCGGGTAGACGAAGGTGACGTCGGCGGAGACCTCCAGCGCGCCCCGCTTCCCCTCGCGGTAGGTGAGCCGCCCCCGGGTCCGGACCTCGTCCCCGACGAGGTGGGCCTGCCCGGTGTCGAAGCGGCTGACCAGCAGGAGCGGGTCGTTCCCCGGCCCTGGCTCGCGGAACGCCGTCCTCAGGAAGGTCTGGACGTCCTCCTGGTGCGGGTTGACCAGCTTCGGCGTTTTTTCGGGGCGTGCGCCGCGCAGCACGTCGGCGTCGAGGTTGGTCTCGGTCAGGAAGGTGAGGCTCCGCTGGAGGGCCTGGCGGACCTCGGCCGCGTCCATCCACCCGGTGGCCTCTGCCTTGGGCACCGTGATCCCGGCCGCGCCGCTCTCCCACCGGGCCGCGGGCGAGCCCCGGAACGGCGCGTCGAGGGTGGGTCGCGCGGCGGACTCCGCCGGGGGCGCCGAGGTGGGGCGCCCGGTCTCCGGCGCCGCCACCGGAGCTTCCGCCTCCGAGCCGCCGAACGGGCCGAAGAACCAGCCCACGGCGACCACGACGGCCAGGACGAGCGCGGCGATCAGCGGTCCCACGAGGCGCCGGCGCTCCCGCCGGACGACGGGCGGCGGCGGGCCGGGGGAGTAGGTGCGCCACCCCGGCGGCTCGGGTTCGTCGCGCAGCCGACGGGCCACGCTCCGGGCCCGCGCCGACGGCTCCTTCGGCGCGTCGGCGGTCCCCTCCACCGACTCCCGCAGAAATCTCTCCCACTCGTCGTCCGGTACGGAAGACCCGTTCCGCTCCGCCCCAGCCCCAGTCCCCACCCGAGCCCCCTTTGTCATGTCAGCTCCAGGATGATCGCACAGCGTCCGAAAGCCGCCCTGACCACGTCTCCTCCGCCGCCGACGAGTCCGCCCCGCTGCTCCCGCCGCCGGCCGGTGACGAGGCCGGCCGCACGGTGTACGGCGAGGCGAAGACCGCCTGGGAACGGGACCCCCGCGCGGCCCCTCGGCGACCGCCTGCGGCCCCGCGCGGAACTGCCGGCCGACACCTTGCGCCGGGAGCGCGGGCAGGGGGCTCGGGCGGGAGCGGCGCGGGGCGGGAAGCCGGTTGCCGGCGGCGCCGGGGCGGTGAGGCCCGGGTCACGGCAACCGGTCGCGTGTCGACCTTACTTACGGGTAAGCGGCGGGCATGGACGCGTTGATCACCCGTACCGAAGGACCGCGCCCCACCCCCGGACGAAGGAGCTGACCGCCATGATCTTCCTGGTCGCCGCCCTGCTCGTACTGGGCGTCCTGGTCGGAGCCGCCGCCTACCTCCCGCTGCCCGTCACCCTCGTCCTGGGCACGCTCATCCTGCTCTGGCTCGCCGTCTTCACGGTCCGCGAGCGCGGCCGCCGCCGAGCGAGGAGCCGTACCGAGCACCTGACGCAGAAGGGAGCCTGACGTGCGCCTCACCGCACCGCCCGCCGCCGAGACCGGCCGTCGCGACGCCGAAGGCATGGCCGTCGCCTCCTTCGTCACCGGCCTGGCCGGCCTCCTCGTCCTCAACCTCATCCTCGGCCCGACCGCCATCGTCCTGGCCGTCCTCGCCCTCCGCCGGGGCACCCCCCGCCGCTTCCGCGCCTGGCTCGGCCTGGGCCTGGGCATCGCCGACCTGGTGGTGCTGGGGGTGCTGACGCTCGTGCAGGGGACCACGCCGTGGGTGGTGTGGGGCGGGTGAGGCCCTGCTCGTGGTGCGCACCCTCGCCGAGTCCGCCGCCCGTGGGGGACGCGCCGAGGACGCGGCGCGGGAGAGCGAAGAAGCCCTCCGCGCCCGGACCTAACTGTCGGCCCCGACCCCGATCCCCTCGGCGCCCACCAGCCCCGCCACCGGCGCGAGGGTTGTCTGCTCGCCGCTCAGGAGCTCGTCCTGACCCGACAGGACGGAGAGGCCGTCGGGTCCGGTGAGGCCCGGCAGGTCCAGGGCCTGGGCGGTGCCGGTGGTGGACAGGGCGGCCCCGGCGAGGGTCAGGGCCGAGGCGATGCGCGCGAGCTTGTTCATGACCGGCTAACCGTCCCCCGGCCCGATGGTCACGGCGAGCCCCACCGGTGCCGGGCCCGCCCCAGATCCACCCGCCCACCCCGCATCGGCGTCCCCTCCTCGGCCAGCAGTGCCGGGGCCCGGCCCTCGTGGCAGGTGGCGGGGGTGCCGTCCGCGTGGACCACGCGCCACCAGGGCAGGCCGGTGTCCTCGCCGAGCAGGCTCATGGCACGGCCGACCTGGCGCGGGCCCATCCCGAGGTGGCGGCCGATCTCGCCGTACGAGGCGACGAAGCCGGCCGGGATCGTCAGGACGGCCTCCCGGACCTCGTCGACCCAGGTCATGACGGTTCCGGGGGTGGCGGGTAGGTGAGGCGGCCGTGCTCGACGTGGGCGTGTTCGTTGAGCGTGGCCGGGCGGACCGAGGCCGGCGACAGGATGTGTTCCACCTCGGCCCCGGCGACCAGCAGCGCGTCGGTGACGAGGCGGCGGTGGCACCGCCAGGGCACGGCCTCGCTGCACATCAGGGCGACGCGTTCGCGTGCGGCCAGGTCCAGCAGTTCGGCCAGTCCCTCGGCGAACTCCTCCCCGGCCATGTAGTCGGCGTAGTCGCGGAAGGCCTTGACCCGCCAGGCGCCGTTCTCGCTGGGGACGCCCTTCGGGGTGTGACGGCGGCCGCCGAGCCGGGGGAGCCAGCGGTAGCCGATGCCGGGCGGCAGGGCCTCGGCGACCGCCTCCTGGTTCCACTGGGGGTGTTTCCGGGAGGAGGGGAAGCGGCGGACGTCGGCCAGGAGGGTCACGTCGTGGGCGCGCAGCATCCGCACCACCTCGTCGAACTCCCGGGTGGAGTGGCCGAGGGTGTGGATGCGGTACGGACGCGGCACGGGCCGGGCCTCACACCTTCGTCAGGGCCCCGCCCTTGTGCAGGGCGATGTGGTCGGTCTTGTCGCTCCTGATCTCGTACTGCGGGTCGTCCGGCGAGCAGTGGTGGGTGTAGCCCTTGAACTCCACGTCCTGGGTGTGCTTCTTCACGATCACGCCCTGGACGTGTCCCGCCTCGGAGTTCCACCGCACCTGGTCACCGACGGAGAACTGCTGTGCCGCCATTCCCTTCCCTCCACTCGTGTAGGGACGCCTCCCCCTCCAGGGTGGGCCCGCCGCGCCACCTCCGCGAGTGCGCCGCCCTCCCCGCTCGCGGGCGGCCGCACTTCGTCGTACACAGGGAACATGAGCGAGGAGACAGCGACGTGGCGTCCGGGTGAGATCGTGCCCGAGAGCGGGATCTACGCGTGCGACTGCGGCCAGGGGCACCACTGGAGCACCGATGTGAAGGGGCACCGCTTCCCGCCCCTGCCGGCGGGGTGCCACGGCGGCACCTGGTCGCTGCGGATGGACGCGCATCCGGACACCTGAGCCGCCCAGCCCGGCAGCGGCCCTCCGCGCGCCTCACCGCGCTCCGCCGCCCGCCGCCTAGCGTGAGCCTCATGCGCGTACTGGTCACCGGCGGAGCCGGGTTCATCGGATCGCAGGTCGCAGCGGAGCTGGCGGCGGCCGGGCACGAGGCGGTGGTGTTCGACGCGCTGCTGCCCGCCGCCCACCCCGGCGGCCCCCCGTCGCAGGAAGCGCGGACCGTCGTGGCGGATCTTCGCGACGCCGAGCGGGTGCGGGCGGCGCTGGCCGGCATCGACGCGGTGTGCCACCAGGCGGCGATGGTCGGGCTGGGCAAGGAGTTCGCGGACGCCCCGGCGTACGTCGGCTGCAACGACCTCGGGACGGCGGTGCTGCTCGCCGAGATGGCGGCGGCGGGTGTGCGGGACCTGGTCGTCGCCGGGTCGATGGTGGTCTACGGCGAAGGGCGGTACGACTGCGCCCGGCACGGCACCGTCCGCCCGGGCCCGCGCGCCGCCGCCGACCTGGAGGCAGGCCGCTTCGAGCCGCCCTGTCCGGAGTGCGGCGCCCCGCTCCGCCCCGGCCTCGTCGCCGAGGACGCGCCGACCGACCCGCGCAACGTCTACGCGGCCACCAAACTCGCCCAGGAACACCTCGCCTCGGCCTGGTCCCGCGCCACCGGCGGCCGGGCCGTCGCCCTGCGCTACCACAACGTGTACGGGCCGGGGATGCCGCGCGACACCCCGTACGCCGGTGTGGCCTCGTTCTTCCGCTCGGCGCTGGCCCGGGGCGAGGCGCCCCGGGTCTACGAGGACGGGGCGCAGCGGCGCGACTTCGTCCACGTCCGGGACGTGGCGAGCGCCAACACGGTGGCGCTGGCGGCGCTGGCCGGGCGGGAGCCGGGCTTCTTCGCCGCGTACAACACCGGGAGCGGGGAGCCGCACACCATCGGGGAGATGGCCGCCGCGCTGGCCGCCGCGCACGGCGGGCCCGCGCCGGTGGTCACCGGGGAGTACCGGCTGGGCGACGTCCGGCACGTCACCGCCGACTCCCGGCGGCTCCGCGACGAACTGGGGTGGAAGCCGCAGGTGGGGTTCGCCGAGGGGATGGCGGAGTTCGCGGCGGCACCGCTGCGGCCCGGTGCGGGCTCGGGGCCCGTCCCCGGCTCCGGCTGACCGGTCGTCCGCCACTCGGTCTACGGCGGCGGCACACGGGACGCGATGCCCGGAATGCACCCTTATCATCCGTAGGATGATCGGTGTGAACGAAGATCCGACCGGCTCCACCGTGTCTGCCCGCGCGGACCTCGTCCTGCCCTGCCTGAACGAGGCGGAGGCCCTGCCCTGGGTGCTGGGACGCCTGCCCGAAGGATGGCGGGCGATCGTCGTGGACAACGGCTCCACCGACGGCTCCGCCGACCTCGCGCGCGGCCTCGGCGCCACCGTCGTCCACGAGTCCCGGCGCGGCTTCGGCGCCGCCTGCCACGCCGGGCTGCTCGCCGCCACGGCGCCCTACGTCTGCTTCTGCGACTGCGACGGCTCGCTCGACCCGGCGCTGCTGCCCGGGTTCGTCGCCCGGATCGCCGCCGGGGAGAGCGACCTCGTCCTCGGACGGCGCCGCCCGCAGAGCCGGGGCGCCTGGCCCGCGCACGCCCGCGCCGGGAACCTCGCCCTCTCCCGGATGCTCCGCTCCCGCACCGGGCTGTGCCTGCGCGACCTCGGGCCGATGCGCGCCGCCCGCCGCGAGGCCCTGCTCGACCTCCACCTCACCGACCGGCGCAGCGGCTACCCGCTGGAGATGGTGGTGCGCGCCTCGGACGCCGGGCTCCGCGTCACCGAGACGGACGTGCCGTACCTCGCCCGTACCGGCCGCTCCAAGGTGACCGGGACCTGGCGCGGCACCTGGCAGGCCGTCCGCGACATGCGCGCCGTCCTCCACGCGCCCCCGGCCGCCCCCGCCACGCCCCCCGCGCCCACCCCCGGCCCGGCGGAGGTGACCCGGTGACCCCCGGACCGACGACCCTGCTCGTCCTCGCCAAGGAGCCCGTGCCCGGCCGGGTCAAGACCCGCCTGACCCCGCCCTTCTCTCCCAAGGAGGCCGCCGAACTGGCCGCCGCCTCCCTCGCCGACACCCTGGACCTCGTCCTCACCCTGCCCGCCCGCCGCCACGTCCTCGTCCTCGACGGACGCCCGGGCCCCTGGCTGCCGCCGGGCATCGAGGTACGCGCCCAAGCACCGGGAAGCCTCGACGAGCGCATCGCCGCCGCCTTCGCCGCCTGCGCGGGCCCCACCGTGCTGATCGGGATGGACACCCCGCACCTGACCGCCTCCCACCTCGCCCCCGCCCTCGCCCCGGCCGCGTGGGACGGCTGCGACGCCTGGTTCGGGCCGGCCGAGGACGGCGGCTTCTGGGCGCTCGGCCTGGCCAGACCCCGGCCCGGCCTCGTCCTCGGCGTCCCCATGTCCCGCCCGGACACCGGCTGCCTCCAGCGCGCCCGGCTGACCGGCGCCGGCCTCGCCGTCCGCGACCTGCGGGAACTGCGCGACGTGGACGAGGCGGCCGACGCCGAGCACGCCGCCGCGGAGGCCCCCGACGGGCGGTTCGCGGCGACCCTGGCGAGGCTGACCGGCGCGGCGGCCCTGCGATGAGCACCGCCCTGCCGCCGACGGGCGCGGGCCGGCCGGCCGACTGGGCCACCGACCCGTACGCCAACGCGCTGCGCTCCGGGCGGGGCCCGCTCTACCTGCGGCGCAGCGACGGCTGGCTGCTGCCGCTGGACGTCGAGCGCTGGTGCGCCGAGGCCGACGCCGCCGACCTCTCGGCCGTACGCCGCTGCGAGGGCGCGGTCCTCGACATCGGGTGCGGGCCCGGCCGCCTGGTCGCCGCGCTGGCCGGGCGCGGGCACCGGGCGCTCGGCATCGACGTCAGCGAGGCGGCCGTCGCCCACACCCAGCGGCTGGGCCGCACCGCGCTGCGCCGCTGCGTCTTCGACGAGGTGCCCGGCGAGGGCACCTGGGGCACCGCCCTGCTCCTCGACGGCAACATCGGCATCGGCGGCGACCCCGGCGCCCTGCTCGCCCGCATCGCCGCCCTGCTCGTCCCCGGCGGCCTCCTCGTCGCCGAGACGGCCCCGCACGACGTGGACGAACACGTCCGGGTACGCCTGGACGACGGGCGTGGCCCCGACGCCTCCGCAGGCCACTTCCCCTGGGCCCGCGTGGGCACCCCGGCCCTGCTCCGGCACGCCCGCGCGCACGGTTGGCGCATCGCCGATCAGTGGGAGGCCGACGGGCGGCCCTTCGTCGCCCTGCGCCGGGAGCGCACCGCCCGTACGGCGAGCAGCAGCGCGGAGAGCGCGAAGAGCCCGGCGGTGATCAGGAGCCAGTTGCCGAGGAACCTGTCGGGGGACATCCCGCTCGCGGAGACGTAGGCGCCCGGGGGGTGACGCGTGATCAGCGGCCACCACAGCAGCAGGAGCAGCCCCGACAGGAGCGCGGGCACCCGGACGAAGTTCACCAGCGTCCGGCGCCGCCCCAGCGCCCGCGTCACGGCCCGGTCCGCCAGTGAGTACAACGGCACCAGCACCAGGTCGTGCGCGAGCGCGGCCCCCGCGAACCACACCACGACCAGCCACGCCTGACCGCCCGCCAGCAGCCGCACCCCGGCGTACCCGGCGAGCGCGAACGAGGCCGCCATCAGGACCAGGTGCAGCGGCCCCTCCCCGTACCACCGCGCGGCCCGCCCCCGGCTCATCGCGGATCTCCGAAGGTCATCCGGGCCACCCATTTCGTGTTCATCACCCCGGGAGCGGCCGGGACGATCACCCGTGCCGGAAAGCCGTGGTCGAGGGAGAGTTCCGCGCCGTTGACGGTGAGGGCGAGCAGGGAGCGCGGGTCGGCGACCTGGTTGTCGCGCAGGGCCACGGACCGGAACGGGCCGCTGACCTGGAGCGATTCGACCAGGACGGCGGGGGGTGGCCCGCTTCCGTCCTCGTACCCCGCGAGCGCGGCCAGGTCGCGCAGCCGCACCCCGCGCCAGTGCTGGTCGGCGGTGGACCAGCCCTCGACGCAGGCGATCGGCAGGGCGGCGGTGTGCTGCTCCAGGGCGAGGAGCTGGGCGCGGGAGAGCCGCAGCCGTCCGGCCGGGCCGGCCAGGGTGAGCCGCCACCGCTCACCGGTGTCGGCGGCCACGATCCCCGCCTTCCGGGCCGTCTTGTTGATCTGGAAGCCGTTCGGCCCGCCGCCCGGCTCGGCGCCGCCGCGCGGGGTGAGCAGGGCGACCCGGCGCCAGGTCCCGTCGAAGCTCCGCCCAACCGAGGTCACCAGGAGCAGCAGCGAGCCGGCCCCCACCACGACCAGCGCCCCGCGCCGCGACACGGTCGCCCCGGCCGGGGCGGGCGCGGCCAGTTCGTCCCGCTCGCCGGGCGCGACCCCGTGCCGCAGCACCCGTACCGTCCTCGGCAGCCGCAGGGCGACGTGCGCGACGAACGCGCCCATGAACACCCACGCCCCGTAGAAGTGCAGCACGTAGAACGAGCCCGGGAACAGGTACTCCAGCTGGATGTCGAGCAGCCCGGTGGCGAACTGGAACAGCGCCCCGCCCACCAGCAGCAACAGCGACACCCGCTCCAGCGCCCGCCCCGCCGACCGGGCCGGCGGCAGCGCGAAGAGGCGCGGGATCACCGACCACAACTTCGCCAGCAGCACCGGGACGAGCACGATGCCGAGCGTGACGTGCACGCCCTGCGTGACCCGGTACAGCCAGTGCGGCCCGGTCGGCCAGGCGAACAGGTAGAAGCCCAGCAGCCCCTTCTCCGGCGTCTTGTCGTTCACCGCCGCGAGGTCCGGGTTGTACGCCGCGTACGACAGCAGCCCCGTCACGAACAGCACGGTGATCCCGCCGAGCAGCACCAGCCCCAGCACCGAGGTGAACCGGACCCCGCGCACCGGGCTGCGCCAGAACCGGGGGTCGGAGGGGAGCCGCGCGGGGGCGGCGGACGGCTGGCGGGAGGCGGGCATGGGGCGACGGTAAGCCGGACAAGCCGCCGCGAAAGGGGTACAGCGCCGCGCGGACGCGTACGTCACCCTTCGGTCCCGGCGTCCGCGTGACGTGGCGGCGTCGCACCGCCGCCCCGGGTGCCCGCGTGCATAGCGTGCCCGTGTGAAGACCGAGGAGCGCAGCGACAGCAGCCGGCCCGCCGACGAGCCCGCCGCCGGGGCCGGGCGCGCGGGCCACCGCCCCGACCTGGTCGCCGCCGGGGTGGGCGCGCTGCTGGTGGCGGTGGCCTGCGGCGTCGGCTGGGTGTGGCAGAGCGCCGACGGCCGGCTCCAGGCCCAGTGGCCCCCGCTCCTCGCCTCCTGGCACCCGCACGCCGGCCCCGGCACCCCGGCCGCCCTCGCCGTCGCCGCCGCCGTCGTCGCGTACGGACCGGCCCTCGCCGACCGCCTGCCCTGGCGCCGCCTGCTCCTGACCGCCTGGGCCACGGCGCTGGCCTGGATCTTCTCCCTCGCCCTGATCGAGGGCTGGTACCGGGGCGTCGCCCGCCGCCTCACCACCAAACACGAGTACCTGCGCGTCATCGACCGCTTCGACGACATCCCCGCCGCCCTGCGCAGTTTCACCGACCACATCGTCGTCGGCCCGCCCGGCAACTGGCCCGCCCACGTCGCCGGCCACCCGCCCGGCGCCACCCTCACCTTCGTCTGGCTCGACCGGATCGGCCTCGGCGGCGGGGCCTGGGCGGGCGTCTTCTGCATCGTGCTGGGCGCCTCGGGCGTCGCCGCCGTGCTGATCGCGGTCCGCGCCCTCGCCGGGGAACGCCTCGCCCGCCGCGCGGCCCCTTTCCTCGCCCTCGCCCCCTTCGCCGTCTGGACCGGCACCTCGGCCGACGGCTACTTCGCCGCCGTCGCCGCCTGGTCGATCGCCCTCCTCGCCGTCGCCGCCACCCGCCGCTCCGCCCCGGCCGCCTGCGCCTCCGGCCTCCTCTTCGGCTGGACCTGCTACCTCAGCTACGGCCTCCCCCTCATCGCCCTCCCCCTCGCCACCGTCCTCCTGATCACCCGCACCACCCGCCCCGTCCTCCCCTTCCTCGCCGCCGCCCTGACCGTCCCCCTCGCTTTCACCCTCACCGGCTTCGCCTGGTGGGAGGCGTACCCCCTCCTCGTCGAGCGCTACTACCAGGGCGCGGGCGGCGTCCGCCCCTACGCCTACTGGGTCTGGGGCAACCTGGCCGCCGCCACCCTCGCCGTCGGCCTCGCCACCGTCGCCGGCCTCCGCCGCACCCTGACCGGGACCCCCTCCGCCGCCCTCCGCGCCCTGCACCCCCGCCGCCCCGCCCCGACCGGCGAGGCCGCCCTCACCCTCCTCGTCCTCTCCGCCCTCCTGGCCCTCCTCGCCGCCGACTTGTCCGGCATGAGCAAGGCCGAGACGGAGCGGATCTGGCAGCCGTTCTACTTCTGGCTGCTTCCGGCGACGGCGTTGCTTCCGGTGAGGGGGCGGCGGGGGTGGCTGGGGGCGCAGGCGGGGGTGGCGCTGCTGGTCAATCACCTGGTGTGGACGGGGTGGTGAGGGCGCTGGCGCGCCGTAGCCGCCTTGCGAGGCCCGGGTTGAGTACACTCCGCGACGAAGACCCTGGAAACGTCCCTGGTAGCCCGGCCTACGGGCAGGCCACACCCCAGGGTTCAGGCACGACGAAGGCCGCCCCGATCGGGGCGGCCTTCGTGCTGTCGCAGCACACGGCCCGCCGACACCCCAGTCCTGGGCTGGCGACGGGCTCACGTGCGTGATCAGGCCGGGAAACCGTTGGCCTTGATCCCCGCGACGAAGGCGGAGAACGACGGGGCGGGCAGTGCCAGGACGGGGCCGGACTAGACCTTGGAGTCGCGGACGGGGACCACTCCGTGCGAGGTGACCAGGTCGGCGGCCACCTCAACACACTGGCCGCCATCGGTGCTGTACGAGGACTTGAACCAAGTGAAGGAGCCGGTCGTCATGGGGTACCCCTTTGCGGCTGGTTGATCACGAATGTTCAGCGACGGTGCACCAGAAGAGGATCAGGCCGAGAAGTCGCCCGCCTTGACCCCCGCGACGAAGGCCGAGAAGGCCGAGGCGGGCAGCGCCAGGACCGGACCGGCCTGAATCTTGGAGTCTCGGACCGGGACTACCCCGTGCGAGGCGACCAGGTCGGTGGCGACCTCTACGCAACTGCCGCCGTTCGAGCTGTAGGAGGACTTGAATCAGGCGAGAGACTCGGTCGTCATGGGGTGCCCTTTCGTGAGGGATCGATGACGGTGAGGGTGCGCCAGCGGTTGCTCAGGCCGAAAAGTCCCCGGCCTTGACGCTCGCGACGAAGGCGGAGAACGAGGAGACGGGCAGCGCCAGGACGGGGCCGGACTGGATCTTGGAGTCGCGGACGGGGATCACTCCGTGCGAGGCGACCAGGTCGGCGGCGACCTCTACGCACTGGCCGCCGTTGGCGCTGTAGGAGGACTTGAACCAACGGAGGGATTCAGTAGTCACGACATGCCCTTTCGTACCTGATTGATCACAGCCACCGACTCGGCCTGTGAGAGCGCTTCAGCCTGAAGTTGATGGTAGGCCGTAAACAGTGGGCCGACGAAGCGTGATTCACGCTGCAGTTGGCCCGAGAGCGCGGACTCCGCGTAGGCCACTTGGGATCGGTCAGGCATGGTCACCAGCGTTACCGGTGTGTAGAACGAGCGGCGTGCTCCCAGTCCGAACCGAGCGACCTGGATCACCGTATTAGGCAGGCTGGCGAGGTCCAACAGATGGCCCAACGCCGTGCTCATCACCCTGGGTCCGCCGACCTGCTGCATCAGACAACTTTCGTCGAGCACCGCGTAGATCTGTGGCGGCGGTGTGCGCTCCAGGGACCGCTGTCGCCGGTCCAGCAGCGCCAAGCGTTCGTCCCCTTGCTCCTCCGTGATCGCACCCCGCAGTAGGGCTCCCTCGGTGATGGCGGCGGCATACGCAGGGTTCTGGAACAGTCCCGGTAGGACACCCAACTCGAACAGCCGGATCTCCACCGCGCGCCCCTCCTGCACGACGAACTGAGGAAAGCCGTCGAGTATCGCTGGGTTCAGGACGGCGTCCCCCTGCCGAGTCAGCGACTCCCCCGTCCCGAGGGCCTTGTCGGCACTTGCGGTGAACCTGGGAGTTGGAGTTCGCCTGCCAATTTCGACACCCGAGATGTGCGTGGCGGAGTAGCCCATGCGGTCGGACAGGTCTTCCTGTGTCCAGCCCCGACCCTCCCGCAAGGTGCGCAGTCGCACTCCGAAGGCCGCACGCGGGCTCTCATCGGGGTTCAGTTTCTTCCGGTTCGCCACTCTGGAAGCAACTCCCACTCATTTGCCCGGAGGTTGATGCCCTGCTGAGAGTAGGTCACCGTGGGCGCTCCCGGTAGCGGTTTCGCTACAGAGAGGAGTTGACCATGTCTGCGCAGCGCCCGGAGGGCCCACCTGTGCGCCCTGAAATCACCGTTCCTGGAACGCAGTTCACCCCCTGCGACACCTGCCACCACCTCACCCTCGCCGAGGCCGAAGCCAACGCCGAGTTCGACTGGAGCAAGGCCACCGACTGCCGTGTCCTGCTCAAGCTGCACCGGGCGGCGGGGGAGTGCTCGGCCCCTGAGCCGGTGTGATGGCGGCGCCTCCGGGGCTTGGGCGTCCGGTCTGCGGGGCTGACTGTGGTTGTCCGTGTCATGGTCCCGGTTCTGGTCACGGTCCCGGTCCCGCCCCCGAACCGGACGAGGATTCCCCTGCGATGCGCGCCCTTAGGGCTCGTATGGCCGAGGAGAACCGCTTACGCCGCTGGCTGCGGGGGGCCTCGTGAGCGGCGCCGTCCGCTACCTCGCCGAGGTGTACGGCGGGGACGGCGCCCGGAGTCTGTGCCTCGGCGGCACCGTCGCCCCCAGCCGGTGCCTCGCTCTCCGCTGGCTCCGGGGGCAGGCTCTCCGGTTCGCCGATGGCCTCGACCCCGGCCCGGACAGCGCGTGGGCGCCGCCCGGGACCCTGTGGCCGACGCCCCACACCGGCGCCGACGCCCCGACCCAACTCCGTTCCTGGGCCGCCAACATGGGCCTTCAGGGAGCCGCCGCCCGCCGCCTCGCGGACGGAGTGCCGTACGGATTCCTCGCCCGCGACGCCTCCGGCTGGTACCGGCTCTACGCCCGCCCCGTGCGCATCCTGAGCGCCCCCACCCCTCCCGAGGAGCTGAGCCGTGCAGACCGAGCCCGACGATGACCACGCTGAAGAAGCCGAAGACCAGGACAAAGGCGGCCACCACGACGACACGGCGCCCCGCTACGTCCGTTGCCCCATGCTCGCCTGCGGCCGTCTCCACGAGCTGCCCCCGGACTGGGAGTGAGGCGGGACCTCCGCAGCCCGCCCCCTACCCCCGCCCCGAAACCCGGTCCGCCACCCGCGCCATCCAGGCCGTCTCCGCGTCCGGGCGGGCCAGTTCCCGCCGGTCGGCCGAGCGGTAGGCGGCGTACAGGGAGTGGACCCCGAGCCACCGCAGCGGCTCGGGTTCCCACTTGCGGACGCGGTGGTTGACCCAGGGGAGGGTGGTCAGGTCGGTGGCGGTGCCCTGGCCGGCGTCCTGCTGGACGAGGTCGCGGAGGGTGCGGGCGGCGAGGTTGGCGGTGGCGACGCCGGAGCCGACGTAGCCGCCGGCCCAGCCGAGGCCGGTGGAGCGGTCCAGGGTGACGGTGGCGCACCAGTCGCGGGGGACGCCGAGGACGCCGGACCAGGTGTGGGCGATCTCGGTGCCCTCCAGGACGGGGAAGAGGCGGACCAGCAGTTCGCGCAGGGCCTCGACGGTGGCGGGCAGGGTGCGTCCGGCGGTGTCGGTGCGGGACCCGTAGCGGTACGGGACGCCCCGGCCGCCGAGGGCGATGCGGTCGTCCGGGGTGCGCTGGGCGTACAGGTAGGCGTGGGCCATGTCGCCCAGCGTCTCGCGGCCCTCCCAGCCGATCTCCTCCCAGACCTCGGCGGTGAGCGGCGGGGTGGCGACGAGCGAGGAGTTCATCGGCAGCCAGGTGCGCCGCTCGCCCTTGAGGGAGGCGGTGAACCCCTCGGTGCAGCGCAGGATGTAGGGGGCGCGGACCGTGCCGTACGGGGTGACCGCGTGCTTGGGGCGGATCTCGGTGACCGGGGTCGCCTCGTGGATGACCACGCCCAGCGCCTCGACGGCCGCCGCCAGGCCCCGGACGAGCTTCACCGGGTGGATGCGGGCGCCGTGCGGCGTCCAGGTGGAGCCGACGGCGCCCGCGACGCGTATCCGGCGGGCGGTCTCGGCGGCGCCGTACAGCTCGCGGTCGCTCTCGCCGTAGCCCAGCTCCGTCTCGTGGAAGGACTTCAGGCGCATCAACTGGGCCGGCGTGTACGCCACTTCGAGGACGCCGCCCTGGTGGATGTCCGCCTCCACGCCCTCCTCGGCGGCGACCTTCACCACCTCGTCCACGGTCGCGTTCATCGCCCGCTGGAGGCGGATCGCGGCCTCCTTGCCGTGCAGTCGCGCGTACCGCTCGCGCCCGGCGATGCCGTTGTACAGCCAGCCGCCGTTGCGCCCCGAGGCGCCGAAGCCGCAGAACCGCTGCTCCAGCACGGTGATCCGCAGGTACGGCGCGGCCTTCTTCAGGTAGTACGCCGTCCACAGCCCGGTGTAGCCGCCGCCGACCACGCACACGTCGGCGGTCGTGTCGCCGGGCAGCGGCTCGCGGGGGTCGGCGGAGCCCTGGTCGGCGTGCCAGAAGGAGATCCCGCCGTTGACGGTCACTGTGCTCATGTGTCCTGTGTCCCCGTGTGGTCGGCGCCGAGGCGGCGCGGTCGGCTGGACAGGACGGTACTGCGCGGGCGGGCGGCGCGGGAGAGGGGCCCGGCGGCTGGGCGCATTGCCGCCCCCGGGCCCCGTCCGGCTCGTACGATTCCCCGCGTGACCCACCCCGGCGCCCTCCCGCACCCGTACCCGTACGACCCTCCCGCCTGGCCGGGGCTCACGATTCCCCCGGAACTCGCCGCCAGTCAGGCCCGGTTCAACGGCGAGCGGGGGCGGGAGTTCATCGCCGGCCTGCCCGGCCGCGCCGCCCACTACCGCGACGCCTGGGGCCTGCGCCCAGACGGCCCGGCGATGCACGGCATGGTCTCGCTCGTCCTCCCCGTCCGGCTGCCCGCCCACGGCGACGCTCCCGCCGTCCTCAAGCTCCAGCTGCTGGACGAGGAGAGCGCGGGCGAGGGCGCCGCCCTGCGCGCCTGGGACGGCGACGGGGCCGCCCGGCTGCTCGCCGAGGACCCGGCCACCGGCACCCTGCTCGTCGAACGGCTCGACCAGGCACGCCCGTTGGAGGCGCTGGCCGACCCCGACGAGGCCGTCACCGTGCTCGGCACCCTCCTCGCCCGGCTCTCCGCCCACCCCGCGCCGCCGGGCCTGCGGAGCCTCGCCGACATCGCCGCCCGGCTGGTCCGGCACGCGCCGCGCGCCGTCGCCTCGCTCAGCGACCCCTTCGAGCGGGCCCTGCTCACCGACATCGCCGCCGCCGTCCGCGAGGTCCTGCCCGAACCGGGCGACCGCCTCCTCCACTGGGACCTCCACTACGGCAACGTGCTCGCCCCGCACCCCGGCACCGAGGCCGCCACCCGTGGCCCCTGGCTCGCCATCGACCCCAAGCCTCTCGCGGGCGACCCGGGCTTCGACCTGGCCCCCGCCCTCTACAACCGCTTCGACCCCGGCGCCGTCCGCCGCCGCTTCGACGCCCTCACCGCGCTGGCCGGGCTCGACCGGGCCCGCGCCGCCCGCTGGACGCTGGCCCGCGTCCTCCAGGAGACCCAGTGGAACGTCCTCGACGGCGCCCACCGCCTCCAGCCCGACCAGGCCCACATCGCCCGCGTCCTGCTGGGCCGCGCGTGAGCGGCCACGGCTAGCCTTCGCCCATGATCCGCACCGCCCGCGCCACCGACATCCCGGCCCTCCACGCGATGATCCGCGACCTCGCCGCGTACGAGAAAGCGCTGGACGAGGTCCGCGTCACCGAGGAGCAGCTGCACACCGCGCTCTTCGGCCCGCGCCCGGCCGCCTTCGCCCACCTCGCCGAGGACGACACCACCGGCGAGCCCGTGGGCTTCGCCCTCTGGTTCCTCAACTTCTCGACCTGGCGCGGCGTCCACGGCATCTACCTGGAGGACCTCTACGTCCGCCCGGAGGCCCGGGGCGGCGGCCACGGCAAGGCGCTCCTGCGCGAACTGGCCCGCACCTGCGTCGAGAGGGGCTACCAGCGCCTGGAGTGGTCGGTCCTCGACTGGAACGAGCCCTCGATCCGCTTCTACGAGTCGCTGGGCGCCCGCCCGCAGGACGAGTGGACGGTGTACCGGCTGACGGACGGCGCGCTCGCCGAACTCGGCGCCCGGTAGGACGCCGTCCGCCGGGCCGGACCAGGATCACCGGACCAGGATCAGCAGGGCGGGTCGACCTTGGCACCGCGCTCCGGGAGCAGGTCGGCGCGGGACGGGTCGGTGGTGGCGAAGGAGCCGTCCGCCAGCGACCCCGCGAGGGACTCCATGGCCGTCTGGGCCTCGCGGATCAGCGGGCCCGCGCCCTTCTGGCCGGCCTCCTGCTGGCCGCGCTGTTCCAGGAGGAGCGTGGGGTAGCCGTCCAGGCCCAGGCCGTTGCGGGCGGTGGAGGCGGTGTCGCTGCGCGGGTAGAGGGTGAGGTGGGAGCGGGGGTCGTCCGCGAGGGCGTCGCCGACCACGGCGGCAGCCCGCTTGCCGTCGGCGGCGACCTCGGGGGCCACGTCCGGGTGGGTCGACCAGAGCACGGACATCGTCACCATGCGGCCGTCGGGCGTCGCGTACGTGACCTGGTGGTGGTAGTCCAGGACCAGGTCGGGGGCGAACCCGTCGACCACGCCGTGCACCGCCGCCGCCTCCGGGGCGAGGGCCAGGTCGTACTCCGGAGCCGGGCCGAACATGCGGTTCAGGTCGACCTGGTGGGAGTTGAGGCGCGGATCGATCCCCTCGCGGAAGTCGGGGTCGTGATACCGCTCCCAGCCGTCCGGGTTGACGCGCGGCACCACCTTGATCGTGACCTCCTCACGCAGCTCACGGGCGGCCCGGCCCGGTCCGGCCACCTTCTTCAGCATCCGCAGGGCCGCCTCGGTGCCGAGCGGCTCGTCCCCGTGCATCTGGGTCAGGATCAGCAGCTTGCGCGGGCCGGTTCCGGCCGTCGCCGTGTACAGCGGCCGCCCGTCGACCGAGCGGCCTATCGTCTCCACGTCGAGCGTGCGAGGGTGGCGCTTGGCCAACGTACGCAGCTCAGCGGCGAGTTCGGCGTTGCTGGTCAGCCGGTTCAGCTTCACCGGCTCGCCCTCGCAGACCCAGGGGCCGGGCTCCAGCGGGGGCGGGGGAGCGGCGGCGGCGGGGCTCGCGGCGAGCGGCGAGGCCAGCAGGGCGGCGGCGATCACGAGGGTGGCGGAACGGCGTCTGCTCACGGTCATCTCCTGGGTGGGGCACGGAGGCGGCGTACGGGCGGGGCCCGGCCGTCATCGGGCCGGGCCCCACTGGACCGGAACCGTTCCATCCACCCATCGGGCCGTCAATGGCCGTGAGCAGGGCGCCTCTTGGGCGCTTTCGCTACGAAACAGGGCGAAGGCCGGTCCACCCACCTGCTCGGGCGGACCGGCCTCTCCCCAGGCGCGGCATCGACTCCGCGCTGGGGGCAGCCTGCAACCTCAAGCCGGGTCGAGGTCAAGGGGCGGGGCGGCAGTGGGCCGGTACGGCCTCACACCACGGCGTCGGCCCGGTCCGCGTGGTCCACTGCCCCGGCGGCGGCCACGGCGGCCCGGTGGCGGCGCAGGGTGTGGAAGGACCAGGCGGCGTGGGCCGGCCAGAGCACGGCGCCGACCGCGTTGGTGACCAGCAGGAAGAGGTCCGCGCCCCAGGAGCCGGTGACGAGCGCCGTGATCACCACGGCCCAGGTCAGCGCGGCCAGCGTCAGCGAGAACCAGCGGCCCCAGCGCAGTACGCGGACCGTGGACGGGGAGAGCGGGTACTTGGTGTTGCCCCGGCGCGGCGGCCGGGCCCGGTGCGGGGTCATCCGGGTCGTGCCGGGTGCGGCGTGCGAGTGGTTCACGGTGCCTTTCCCTCCGTCGGCCTCGGACGTGTCCTGGCTGGACGCGTACCCGTCGGCGGCGGGGTCAGGCCCGGGCGGCGGGCTCAGCGGGGTGCGGGCAGGCGGGGGAAGCGGGCCTGGAGGTCCCAGATCACCGGGTTGTCCGCCAGGGAGTCGTGCAGGTCGCAGAGGTCGGCGACCACGTCGTGCAGGAAGTCGCGGGCCTCCCGGCGCAGCTCGGTGTGGGAGAAGGTCAGCGGCGGCTCGTCGGCCTTCATCCAGTCGGCCTCGATGTCGACCCAGCCGAACCGCCGGGTGAAGAGCATCCGGTCGCTCGACTCGGTGAAGTCCAGCTCCGCGTACTGCGGCCGCGAGGCCCGGCTGCCCCGGGGGTCCTGGTCGACCTGCTCGACGATGTCGCAGAGCGCCCACGCGAAGTCCAGCACCGGCACCCATCCCCAGGCTGTGGACAACTCCCGGTCGGCCTTGGTGTCCGCCAGATACACGTCCCCGCAGAACAGATCGTGCCGCAGGGCATGCCGGTCGACCCGGGCGTAGTCCAGGTCGGAGGGGTCGGGGAAGCGGGGGGAGAGGGCGTAACCGATGTCGAGCACGCGTCCATTGTCCGGCACCCGGTGGCCGCGGAGGCCACATCCCGACAGAGGTGTCGTTAAGTTCATCTATGATGCCGACAGTGGAGTCGTCAAGTTCAGGTAAAGCCTTGAGGGCTCCCGTCGTCATGCCCGGCCGTCCTCACGCCTCCCCGGAGATCCTGTGTTCCTCGCCCTGCGCGACCTGCGCTTCGCCCGCGGGCGCTTCGCCCTCATGGGTGCGGTGGTCGCCCTCATCGCCGTGCTCGGCGTCCTGCTGTCCGGACTCGCCTCCGGCCTGGCGGACGCCGGCATATCCGGTCTGCGCGCCCTGCCCGTGACCCACCTGGCCTTCGACGAGAAGGCGACCAGCGAGCAGTTCTCCCGTTCCACCGTGGAACAGGAGGACTGGGAGACATGGTCCGAGGCGCCGGGGGTCGAGCGGGCCGAGCCGTTCGGGAACACCCTGGCCAACGCCCGGGTGACGCAGGGTGCCGAGAAGGGAGAGCAGGTCAACCTCGCTGTCTTCGGCGTGGAACCGGGGTCCCCCATGGCGCCCAGCCCCAGCAGGGGTGAGGGGCTCGCCGACGGCGGTGCCGGCATCGTGATCACCCAGGAGATCGCCGACCTGGGTGTGGCGATCGGGGACGAGCTGACCGCGGACAAGAGCGAGGTGCGGCTGAAGGTGGTCGGCCTGGTCGACGAGACGGTCTCCTACGGCCACATCGGCGTCGCGTACGCCGACCTCGACACCTGGCGACACCTGCACTACGGCCTGCCGGGCGACCTGCCCGAGGCTGCGAAGCGCCAGGCCACGGCCGTCGCCCTGACGTTGGAGCCGGGCGCGGACACCGCCTCCGCGGAGAAGGCGACCGCCACCCGCGCCGACACCAAGGAGACCACGTTCGGCGCGTCCCCCGGCTACACGGCGGAGTCGAGCACCATGGCCCTGATCAAGGGCTTCCTCTACGCCATCTCCGCCTTGGTCGTCGGCGCGTTCTTCACCGTCTGGACGGTGCAGCGCAAAGCCGAGATCGCCCTGCTGAAGGCGCTCGGCGCCCCCACCGGGTACATCCTGCGCGACGCGCTGGCCCAGGTCGTCGCCGTGCTCGTCGGTGCGACGGTCCTCGGTACCGCCGTCGGGCTGGCCCTGGGCAGCGCGATGATCGGCAAGGCCCCCTTCTCCCTCTCCGCCCCGGCCATCGCCACCTCCTCCGGCCTCCTCATCGGCCTGGGCACCGTCGGCGCCGTCGTCGCCGTCCGCCGCATCACCGCCGTAGACCCTCTGACCGCGCTGGGAGCCAGCCGATGACCACGACCTCCACCGATCACCGGGCCGACCGGAACGCCGCCGGAGGCGGCCTGCGGCTGCTCGACGTCACCCTCACCCTGGGGGACGGCGACACCGCTGTCACCGCTCTCGACCATGTCGGCCTGAGCGTCGCTCCCGGCGAGTTCGTGGCCGTCGTCGGCCCCTCCGGCTCCGGCAAGTCCAGCCTCCTGGCCGTCGCCGGCGGCCTTCAGCGGCCGACCACGGGGACCGTGCACGTCGCCGGCGCCGAGCTGACGGCTCTGCGGGACAAGGAACGTACCGCCACCCGCCGCCGCCACGTCGGCTTCGTCTTCCAGCAGTCCAACCTGCTGGCCTCCCTCACCGTCAGGGAACAGCTCCTGCTGCCCCTGCACATCGACGGCCGCCTCGACAACACGGCCCGGGCCCGCGCCGACGAACTCATCGAGGCGGTAGGGCTCGCGCACCGTGCCGGCTCCCGCCCGCACCAGCTGTCGGGAGGGGAACGCCAGCGGGCGGGACTGGCACGCGCGCTGATGACCTCCCCCGCCGTACTGCTGGTGGACGAACCCACCTCCGCACTGGACCGGGTACGGTCGGCCGAGGCGGTACGGCTGATCGCCGAGCAGACCCACGAGCACCGGACCGCCACGGTCATGGTCACCCATGACACGGCGATAATGGACGCTGCCGACCGGGTCCACGAGATGGTCGACGGCCGCCTCTCCTGAGGGTGGCCGCAGGCGGGTCTCGCTCCTGGACCCGCCCCGCCCCCCCCCAGGAGTCCGTCCCGCATGCCGAAGATCAACGCCTCCACCGTCGCCGAACACCGCGCCCGGCAGCGCGAGGCGCTGGTCGGGGCGGCGATCGACATCCTGGTCACCGAAGGCGCCGCCGCCGTCACACCGGCGGCGGTCGGCGCCCGCGCGGGCCTGGCCCGCTCCAGCGTCTATCAGTACTTCGACTCCTCGGCGGCTCTCCTGGCCACCATCACGGAGGAAGCCTTCCGGCGTTCCAACGAGGCACTCACCGAGGCGATGGCCACCGCGGACGGCCCGCTGGAACGCGTCGAGGCGTTCTTCCGTGAAAGCCTCCGGCTCGGTGCCGAAGGAGCGCACCGCCCCGCCGCCGCGCTGATGGGCGCCGGCCTCCCTCCCGCCTGCCAGCAGCGGCTGATGGAGTTGCACCTGGAACAGGTGGAACCCTTCCGCGCTGCCGTCCGGGAGCTCGACGTACCCGAGCCCGCGCTCACGGCGGACCTGATCGCCGGAATGCTCCACACGGCTCTCGCCGCCGTCGAGAACGGCGCCGCGCTCGAAACGGTCACCCGGCGCACCCTCGCACTGGTGCGCCGCTGTCTCACCCGCTCCGGCGGTACGCGCCGCGCGGCAGGCGCGGGGCGCTGACCTCGCGGTCGCGTGGCCCGCGACCCCCCCGCACACGCCGAGCCCCGGACCCCCGCCCACGCCTGACCGCCCGCCTAAGATCACCCCCGTGCCTCCCCCACGCCGCCCCCGCCCCCTCCGTACCGCCCTCGCCGCCTTCGCCGTGCTGATCCCGGTGGCCGGCTGCGGGGGCGGGGGAGTGCACGGGACGCCGGGGGCGGCCGGGGTGCTCGACCCGCTCTTCCCCCGGCTGGGCAACGGCGGTTACGACGTACGCCACTACGACCTCGCGCTCGACTGGGCCCCGGCCCGGTCCGGGGAACGCGCCGAGCAGCCCCTCCGCGGGACGGCGCGGATCACCTCGCGGGCCACCCAGAACCTCAGCGCCTTCAACCTCGACCTGAAGGGGCTGGAAGTCACCTCCGTCACCGTGGACGGCCGCCCCGCCCGCTACGGCCAGGCCGGGACCGAACTGACCGTCCGGCCCGAGGAGGAGCTCGACAAGGGGACGATCTTCCGGACGACGGTGGCGTACGCGGGCCGCCCCGGCCCCCTGGAGGACGCCGACGGCAGCGAGGAGGGGTGGCTGACCGGGAAGGCGGGCACGGTGGCGCTCGGCGAGCCGTCCGGGGCGATGACCTGGTTCCCCGGCAACCACCACCCGCTCGACAAGGCCACGTACACCCTCCGCGCCACCGTCCCGGAGGGGCAGCGGGCCGTCTCGGGCGGCGAACCGGAGACGCTGAAGCCGAAGCCGCGCGCCGACGGCCGCACCACCTGGACCTGGAACTCCCGCCGCCCCATGGCGAGTTTCCTGACCACCCTCGCCATCGGCCGCTACGAGCTGAGCACCGGCCGCGCCTCCTCGGAGCTGCCGCTCGTCAACGCGGTCGCCCCCGGCGAGGACGCCGAGGTGCTGGAGCGGCTGCCGGAGGTGCTCGACTGGTCGGTGGAGCGGTTCGGGGCGTACCCGTTCGACTCCTACGGCGCCCTCGTCCTCGACCCGGGCACCGCCGGCTACGCGCTGGAGACCCAGACCCGCCCCGTCTACCCGGGCGCCCCCGGCGTCGGCCTGGTCGTCCACGAGACCGCCCACCAGTGGTTCGGCAACTCCGTCACGCCCCGGACCTGGCAGGACATCTGGCTCAGCGAAGGCTTCGCCACCTACGCCGAATGGCTCTGGGAGGAGGACCACGACGGGCCCACCGCCCAGTCCACCTTCGACCGCCTCTACGCCACCTCCGAGGACGCGGACCTCTGGGCCTTCCCCCCGGCCGACCCGCCCGGCCCCGACGACCTCTTCTCCGACCCCGTCTACCAGCGCGGCGCCATGACCCTCCACCAGGTCCGCCTCCTCCTCGGCGAGGACCGCTTCGCCCGCCTCCTCACCGGCTGGCCGAAGAAGCACGCGTACGGCAACGCCCGCACCGCCGACTTCACCGCCTACGCCGAATCCCTCGCCCCCGACACCGCGACCCGCGAGGCCCTGACCCGCACCTGGGCCGCGTGGCTGCGCGCCGAGGGCAAGCCGGACAGCGCGCGGCCGGGGCGCTGACGGCCCCCGGCGCCTGGGTCAGGGCAGCCGGAAGGCGTCTGCCAGCAGGTTCATCTGGAGCGGGAGCAGCGTGGCGGGCCGCTGGCCCATGCCGGTGAACTGGCCCGCCGCCTCCAGGCCGACGATGCCGTGTGTCTGCGGCCAGGCCGTGACGGCGCCGGTGAGCGCGACGGCCGCCCCGGGCGCGTCCGCGGCGAGCCCCGTCCACCGCTCGGCCCAGGCGGCGACCCCGGCGTCCTCGCGCAGCCACGCCTCCGACTCGGCCATCAGCGGCTCCAGCGCGGGCGTGGGCCGCCCCTGGGCGAAGACGGTGAGGAAGGGGCCGAGCACCGCGCGGGCCCGCTCCACCGTCTCGGCGGGTGCCTCGAAGCCGGGCACGGGGGTGCCCTGGATCAGCAGGTACAGGTGCGGCTGGGCCAGTGCCCACGCGCGGTAGGCGGCGGCCAGCGCCTGGAGTGCGGCGCGCCCCCCGCCGTCGAGGTCGACGGCGCGCAGGGCGTCCGCGAGCGCCTGGTAGGCGTCGGTGACCAGCTCCGCCAGCAGCTCGTCCCGGCTGCCGAAGTAGCGGTAGAGGGCGGGCCCGGAGAGGCCGATCTCCTTGGCGATCCGCAGCAGCGCCACGTTCTCGACGCCGCCCTCGGCGAGCCGCCGCACCGCGCTCCGCTTGATCTCGCCGCGCGTCTGCTCGCGGTACCGCTCGCGTGGCGTGCGGGCTCGGTCTGCCATGCGGGGCCTCCTTCTGGCTTCTGGCCGTGGCGCACACATTAGGGCCTCGCGGCGGCGCGAAGGTTCCGCCCTCGCGACTGCTACTCACTTCAGTTACATGCTATAACTGAAGTGATGGATAGTAGCTTCGGGTCCTCTGCCCAGCCGGTCCGCCCGTGTCCGCCCCGCCCACGAGAGGTGAACGAGACCATGACCACCGCCACGCACGACGCCCCCGCCCACCTGCACGTCGTCCTCGGAGCCGGTCCCGCCGGCACGACCCTCGCCGGGGAGCTGGCCCGGCGGGGACACGAGGTCCGCCTCGTCAACCGCTCCGGCACCGGCCCGGCCCCGGCCGGCGTCACCCGCGTCCCGGGCGACGTCAGCACCCCCGAGGGCGCCCGGGAGGCGATCCGGGGCGCCGCCGTCGTCCACCACTGCGTCAACGTGGCCTACCACCTCCAGACCGCCGTCCTGCCCGGCATCCAGGAGGCCGTCCTCGGCGCGGCCGAGGCCGAGGGCGCCCGGCTCGTCGTGCTCGACACCCTCTACCCGTACGGCGAGACGCACGGCGAGGTGATGACCGAGTCCACGCCCTGGCGGGCGACCGGCGCCAAGGGGCTGATGCGGGCCGCGCTGGACGAGAAGTACCTGGCCGCGCACCGTGCCGGGCGGGTCCGCGTGGTGCTCGGCCGCTCGGCCGACTTCGCCGGTCCCGGCGTCCTCAACTCCACCCTCGGCGGCGCCGTCTTCCCCGGCGCGCTGACCGGCGGCGAGGTGCTGGCGCTGGGCGACATCGACCTGCCGCACAGCTACACCGACATCCGGGCCGTCGCCGCCGGCCTCGCCACCCTCGGCGAGCACCCCGAGGGCGACGGCCGGGTCTGGCACCTGCCGACCGCGCCCGCCCGCACCACCCGCGAGGTCTTCCGGATGATCGAGGAGCGGACGGGCCGGCCGCTCGAACTGCACGTCATGGCAGACCCGCGCCCCTTCGGCCCGTTCGACCAGACCTTCATGGACGCGTACGCCGAGCTGTTCTACCAGCACACCGAACCGCAGGTGATGGACTCCACCGCCGTCCAGGACGCCTTCGGCCTGCGCCCCGTCGACCTCGGCACCACCCTGGACGACACCCTCGCCTGGTACCGCGCGTTCCTCGCCGCCCGGCGTTAGGGCGTGGCCCCGCGGCCCCGCTTCGGAAAGGACGCCTTGTCGCGGTCGGTCCCGTCGGTGAACCACCAGTGGCCGCCGCCGCTCAGGGCCAGTTCGGCCCGGCCGTCGCCGTCCCAGTCGGCGGCGGCGAAGAGGGAGCCGTCGACGGGGCCCTCGTCCACCGGGCCCGAGGGCTCGGCGACCGTACGGCGGACGGTGCGCCAGGGTTCGGAGGCGAGCCCGTGTTCCGAGCCGCCGTGCAGCACCGCGAACCGGGCGTCGGCCGCCTCCTTCTTCCGGGTCAGCTGGACGGCCAGGTCGTCGCAGCCGTCGCCGTCGAAGTCCCCGGCGCCCAGCCGCGTACCGAAGCCCTCCTGGGGCGCGCCGCCCTCCATGGTCACCCACGTGCCCGGCTCCTTGCCGTAGGCGATGCGGAGCTGGCCGCGCCGGTAGGGGGTCTCCTCGTCGTCGTACGGGTCGACGAAGCTCCGCCCGACCGCGATGTCCCGGCGCCCGTCGCCGTCGAAGTCGCCGAAGGCGACGCTCTCGCCCGCCGGCAGCCGCGCGGGCTCGGCGCTGAGGCCGCTCGGGGTGTCCGCGCCGCCGGTGAGCAGCAGCGGCGGGTCGTACGGGGAGTCGTAGACGGCGAGGTCGGCGGCCCGGTCGCCGTCGGCGTCGCCGAGGAGCAGGGCGGGGAAGGCGGCCTCGTTGACCGGGGTGGGTGTCTCCGCGGTGTCGGCGGGGGCGCCGGAGCGCTTGAACGGGCCCTTCAGGACGACCAGTGCGGGGTTCTTGGCGGAGAAGCGGTAGGCGACGAGGTCGATGTGACCGTCACCGTCGACGTCCCCGGCGACCGGGACGGTGTGGTACGGGCGGCCCGGCAGCGGGACCCGCCCGCGCGGGCCGCCCGCCCGAGGCCCGTCCGGCCCGCCCCAGACCACCCGGGCGTCGCCGCTGACGACCAGGTCGAGGTGGCCGTCCCCGTCCAGGTCGGCGACGGTGGGCCGCCAGGTGTCGTCGATGGTCTGGACGGAGTCGGGCACGCCCAGGTCGTCCCGGTTCAGCACGGTGGCGCGGCCGGAGACCGGCCCGCGCGCCGAGCCGGGGACGACGACCACCTGGAAGTCGTCCGGGTCCTGGGAGTCCTCGTAGACCAGCTCACCGAAGCCGTCCCCGTCCAGATCGGGGGCGAGCAGGGGGTCCGTACGCGCCGGACCGTCCGCCCGGCAGGGGCTGCCGGGCACCGACGCCACCTCGCCCGAGGGGAGCAGCACGAGGTACGCGACCACCGCCACCGCCACGGGAACGGTCACCAGGACGCGCTGTCCGCGCGGCCGCCGGAACAACTTCCTGCCTGCTGTCGAGGAACCCATTCCCCCGACTCCACCCGCGCGGACCGCACCCGGGCAAGGAACCGGAGGGTTCTGTTACGTGGGTGGTGCACAGACCGGCCCGGCTCCCCGCTCCCGGCCGGGACGGGCCGTCAGGGGCGCAGGACGGCCTTGACCATGCCGTCCTCCCGGCGGTCGAAGGTGGCGTAGAAGCCAGGGGCGTCGTCCAGGGTGCCGTGGTGGGTGACGACCCGCTCGGGGTGGGCGCGGCCGTCCAGGATGAGGTCGCGCAGGAGCCGGGTGTAGCGGCGGTCGTGGGTGCGGCCGAAGCCGACGCGGACGCCCTTGTCGAAGAGCTGGGCCCAGGGGACGCGGAGCGAGCCGTCGCGGTGCCCGGCCGGGGCGGCGGGGTGCGGGTCCTTGGCGGCGTAGACCCCGGCGATGCCGAGCGAGCCGGTCGGGTTGACCAGGCGGGCCAGGTCGTCGACGACCTGGGCCGGGTTCTCGTGGGCCGGGTCGGCGCGGTCGCGGGCCTGGAAGCCGACGGCGTCGATGCCCCGGTCCACGCCGCCGGTGCCCGCCTCGCCGGGCGGCAGGCCGCGCGCCCGGCGGTGGACGCGGATCTGCTCGACCGGGTCGCCCGCCGTGAAGTCCACCGCGACCGCGCCGAACTCGGCGGCGAGGGCGAGCCGGGCCGGGACGTGGTCGACCACGTAGACCTCGCCCGCGCCCCGCAGCAGCGCGGAGTGGGCGGCCAGCAGGCCGACCGTCCCGGCGCCGAAGACCGCCACGCTGTCGCCCGGCCCGACCCCGGCCAGCTCGGTGGCGTGCCAGCCGGTCACGAAGGCGTCGGCGAGCAGCACGAAAGCGTCCTCGAAGCGGTCCCCCGGCTCACCCGGCAGCGGTACGCAGTTGGCGTCGGCGAAGGGGACGCGCAGCAGCTCCGCCTGCGCGCCCCGGTACGGGCCCATCCCCGCGTAGCCGTAGGCGGCGCCGAAGCCGCCCGGGCGCACCCGGGAGCAGGCCGCCGTCAGGCCCTGGGCGCAGTGCGGGCAGGTCCCGCAGTACAGGTGGGTGGGGAGGACGACGCGGTCGCCCGGGCGGACCGCGGTGACGGCGCCGCCGGTCACCTCGACCACCCCGAGCGGTTCGTGGCCCAGCACCAGCCCCGGCTCGGCGCCGGCCCGCCCGTCGTACATGTGCAGGTCGGTGCCGCACAGGGCGCTGGAGGTGATCCGGACCAGCGCGTCGGTCTCCTCCTCGACCACGGCGTCCTCGACCTCGCGGACGACGACGCGGCGCTCACCCTCGTAGACGACGGCGCGCATCAGCTCTCGCCCGCCGCCGCGCCCGCCTCGGCCCGGCCCTCCCGCGGCCCGGCCAGCTCCCGGCGCAGCACCGTGCACTCCCGGCCGCGGCGCAGGTCGGGGCGGTGGTCGACGGGGACGTAGCCGAGGGCCTGCCAGAAGGCGAGGGCGGTGGTGTTGGTGTCGAGCACGGCGAGGCGCAGCCCGGTGCGGCCCGCCTCGCGGAAGCGGGCGGCCAGGTGGCCGGCGAGGGCGCGGCCGTGTCCCTCGCGGCGCCGCTCGCCGTGGACCAGGAGCAGCCCGATCCACGGATCGGGGTCGTCCGGGTCGGCCGGGTGGTGGTCGAGGGTGACGGCGACCGCGACCAGCTCGCCCCTGACCCGGGCCAGGTGGACGACACTGCCGGGCACCGACAGCTCGTCGGCCAGGGCGGCGGCGACCTGCGGGACGCGGATGTCGCCGGCGTCCGGGAAGTCACCGGTCAGCTCGTGGAAAGCCTGCGCGGAGGCGTAGACCCCGGTGATCTCGGTGAGCAGGGCGCCGGGCAGTGCCGCGTCGTCCGGGGTCACGATGTCGACGTACATGGCGGCCACGCGCGCTCACTCCCTCGTCCGCACCACCCCCGGTCCGGCGGGAGCGGGGGCTTCGATTCTGCGGCGGGGGGCCGGAAACCGCGACCGCCCGGCCCTCCGGGGTGGGACGGAGGGCCGGGCGGGGCGGGATCCGGGGCGTCGGTCAGACGTTGACGCCGAAGTCCTGGGCGATGCCGACCAGGCCCGAGGCGTAGCCCTGGCCGACGGCGCGGAACTTCCACTCGGCGCCGTTGCGGTAGAGCTCGCCGAAGACCATGGCGGTCTCGGTGGCGGCGTCCTCGCTCAGGTCGTAGCGGGCGATCTCGGTGCCGCCGGCCTGGTTCACGATGCGGATGTAGGCGTTCCGCACCTGGCCGAAGTTCTGCGAGCGGGACTCCGCGTCGTAGATCGAGACCGGGAAGACGATCTTGTCGACGTCGGCGGGGAGGCCGGCGAGGTTGACGTTGATCGCCTCGTCGTCGCCGTCGCCCTCGCCGGTGCGGTTGTCGCCGGTGTGGACGATGGTCTGGTCCGGCGTCTGCTTGTTGTTGAAGAAGACGAAGTGGCCGTCGGAGTAGACCTTGCCCTGGGCGTTGACCGCGATGGCGGAGGCGTCGAGGTCGAAGTCCGTACCGGTGGTGGTGCGGACGTCCCAGCCGAGGCCGACCGTGACGGCGGTCAGGCCGGGAGCCTCCTTGGTGAGCGAGACGTTGCCGCCCTTGGACAGGCTTACAGCCATGGGATGTCCCTTTCGTCGTGTGTCGCGGGCTTCGTACGCGGGACGAAGCTACCGTCACCCTTTGCAACGCGGCAGCCACCCCGGAGGGTTCCATCTCGCTTTACTTTCTTTGCCGAGAGGCGGGAAAGCCGCCCGCGCGCGGCGAAAACGATGTGACGCGAGGCCGCCGGACGCGCGACCATGGATGACATGTCCACCGACCGAAAGCCCGGCACCCCGAAGCCCGCCCCCACCGGCGGTCGCGTCATCCGGGGCTCGGTCGTCCTGCCCGACTCCGAGCTGACCTGGCGTTTCTCGCGCTCCTCCGGCCCGGGCGGGCAGCACGTCAACACCAGCGACAGCCAGGTGGAGCTGCGGTTCGACCTGGCCGCCACCCAGGCGCTGCCCGAGGTGTGGAAGGAACGGGCGCTGGAGCGGCTCGCCGGCCGGCTCACCGGCGGCGTCCTCGCCGTCCGCGCCTCCGACCACCGCTCGCAGTGGCGCAACCGCGAGACCGCGCTCGACCGGATGGTCTCCCTGCTCGGCGAGGCCACGGCGCCCCCGCCCCGGCAGCGCCGGGCCACCCGCATCCCGCGCGGGATCAACGAACGCCGGCTGCGCGAGAAGAAGCAGCGCTCCGAGGTGAAGAAGAACCGGGGGCGCGGCGGCGACTGGTGAGCCGCGCGCCCCGGGGCAACCCCCGGGGGCGGTTATCGGCCGAGGTGGCGGTAGCGGCCCCGGTAGTAGACGAGGGGCCCGCCCTCGGCGGAGGGCAGGGCGGCCGACAGGACCCGCCCGATCAGCAGGGTGTGGTCGCCCGCCTGGACGCGCTGCTCGGTACGGCACTCCACGGCGCCGAGGCCGCCCTCGATCAGCGGGGCGCCGGTGAACTCGCCCCGGGTGTGCGGGAGTGAGGCGAAGAGGAGGCTGTCGCTGAGGCGACCGCTCATCGCGAACCGGCCCGCGATGTCGCGCTGGTCCTCGCCGAGGAGCGAGACCGCCCACAGCGGCCGGTCGGTCAGGACGTCGTCCATCCGGGAGCCGGTCCGCACGCTCACCATCACCAGCGGCGGGTCGAGCGAGACGGAGACGAAGGCGGTGGCGGTCATCCCGGCGTCCTCGCCGCGCGGGCCGTCCTCCGGGTCGTGCGCGGTCACCAGCACCACGCCCGCCGCCAGCCGGGACATGGCGGCGCGGAACTCTTCGTTGCTCACCCCTTCAGCATGCCCCGGCCCGGCGGCGGGGGCGGCGGGGACGGCGGACGCGGGGGAGCCGGAGGTGGCGCGGGTCGTGAACACCCTCGTCACGCTAGTCCGGGCCCGCGCGCCGCCACATCGGCCGGGGGAACCAGCGGGGACCTAGGTCCCGGGTCCGACCCCGGCCCCGGTTTCGCGGCCGGGTTGGCCGGATCAGGCCGCTGTCGACCGTCCGATGCCGCAGAGTGGCAGGGTGTGAGCGGAAGGGTACCTTCCGGGACCGGGCGGGATGCGTGTTCCGCCCAGGTTCGGGCAGGCCCTGAGCAACTCCGGGTGAATATGCCGCAAGGTGGCCAAGTCACCCGTGGATCATGTGACTTGAGTCACAGAACGCACATTTTGTTGACCCTGTGTACCGAGTGAACAGCTCGCTGTGATTCAGTGGCCGGGAACGGATGACGTGACACTGAGGGACGCTGCCCATCCTGGAGTTGCTGTCGAGGTCTCGGGGAGAGAGCGCATGGAGACCGAGTCGGAGCCCTACGTCCGCCTTGCGACCCTGCGGCAGCTGCATCAGGTCATCGCGGACCTGAACAGTGCCCGCAGCCTCGCGGACACCCTCCAGACCGTCGCCGACGGCGTGGTCACCGGCCTCGGCTACGAACTGTCCGCGGTCAACCTCGTCCAGGCCGACGGGGACCTCGTCGTCGCCGCCGTCGCCGGGAACTCCTCCGCCGAGGCCCTCCTCACCGGTCAGGTCGGCCCCCGCCACTCCTGGGACCACCGCCTCTCCATCGCCGAACACTGGGGTGACCTGCGGTTCATCTCGCACACCGAGGCGTGGCAGCTCGACGAGGACGGCGTCCCCGGCTGGTACACCCCCGCCCCCGTCCCCCGCTACGAGGACGAGTGGCACCCCGGCGACCGCCTCTTCGCCCCGCTCCACGTCACCGGCAGCGACGAACTCCTCGGCGTCATCTCCGTCGACCGCCCGCGCAACGGCCGCCTCCCCGGCCCCTGGGGCCAGGAAGCCTTCCAGATGTACGCCTTCCAGGCCGCGATAGCGATATCCAACGCCCGGCTCCGCGCCAACATGCAGCGCGCCCTGGTCCGCCTGGAGCGCGAACAGCAGGCACTGCGTGCCAGCGAGGAAAGCTTCCGCCAGGCGTTCGAGTTCGCCCCCAGCGGCATGGCCATCGCCGAGATGGGCGGGGACCAGCACGGCCGCATCCTCCGCGCCAACGACGCCCTCTGCCGCCTCCTCGGCCGCCGCGCGGGCACCCTGCGCCGCTACACCTTCTCCGACCTCGCCCACCCCGAGGACATCGGCACCCTGCTGCGCACCAGCGCCGAGGGCGGCCGCACCGAGGTCCGCCTCTCCACCAGCGAGGGCGCCTACCTCTGGGTCAGCCTGCGCAACTCCGTCGTCGCCGACGCCACCGACGGGCCCCGCCTCCTCCTCACCCACGTCGAGGACATCACCGAGCGCAAGCGCCACGAGATGCAGCTCGCCCACCGCGCCAGCCACGACGCCCTCACCGGCCTCCCCAACAGCGCCGAACTGCGCGCCCGCCTCTCCGCCCGCCTCTGCACCCGCCCGCACGCCGGCCGCCCCAGCGCCGTCGACACCCTCGACGCCGCCTACGGGGGACCCGCCCCCGGCTCGTTCCCCGGCCCCGCCGCCGACCCCGACGCCTACGACGCGGACGCCCACGACTTCGACCTGGGCCTCGGCCTCGGCGGCGCCCGCCACGCGGCCGGGCCGACCGGCGCCGGATTCGGCGTCGCCCCCTACGAGCACCACGTCCACACCGTCGCCCCCGACGAGGACGGCGACCAGGACGGCGAGGGCGCCAAGGGCCTGGCCGTGCTCTTCTGCGACCTCGACGGCTTCAAGTCCATCAACGACCGCTTCGGCCACCACACCGGCGACGCCGTCCTCATCGAGGTCGCCCGCCGCCTCACCAGCGGCGTCCGGGACGGCGACACCGTGGCCCGGCTCGGTGGCGACGAGTTCGTCGTCCTCGCCGACGGCCTCTGCCACGCCGACGCCCAGGACCTCGCGGTCCGCCTGCGCAACGCGATCATCCCGCCCATCCGCGTGGACGGACGCGCGGTGCGCGTCGGGGCCAGCTTCGGGATCGGCTGGGCCCACTGCGGCATGTCCGTCGAAGAGGTCCTGCAAAGCGCCGACCAGCGCATGTACATCGAGAAACGTTCCCGCTCCAAGCAGCAGCGGCGGGCCGGATAGGGCCCGTCCGCCTTGGTTTGGCTGTTCTGCCGGGCTGGGGGTTGCCGGGCCTGGAAGGGGTGGTCCGGGGCGTCGTCGGGCGTGGCTTTCTCTCTCTTTCTTCGGGTTTCTCCCCTGGGAGGGGTGCGAAGGTGAGTCCGCGCACAGCCCCGGCGGGACCGCGGACCCAAACGTCCCCGTAGCTGTAGGCGAGTTGAAACCTTGGGGAGGGCTACATCACCCCTTCGCGTCAGTTCGAGCGGGTAGGCTCGCCGAGTCGATGACCCTGCGATTCCGGTACGTGTTTGAGGAGTGACCACGGGATGACACCCGGCCCTGGCAACAACGGCGCCTCTGGCGACAACGGCACGCCCGAGGGCGACGACCCCTTCGGCTACCTGTACGCCGACGGGCAGGCGGCCGGTGCCACCCCGCCAGGCGGGGGCGGCGGCTACGGCTACCCCGGCCCCCGTTCCTCGTACAACCAGGTGCGTGCCGTCGGTGAGCGGCGGTACGGCGGGCAGCAGGCCCAGGGGCAGCAGGGTGGGTACGGCTATCCGCCCCAGCAGCAGCCCTACGGGCAGGCGCCGCAGGGCGTGCCGCAGCAGCAGCACGGGGCGCCGCCGCCGGTGGCGCCCGGGGGCGGGCACGGGCGCGGTTCCGGTTCGGGCGGGCCCAACACGCGGATGCTGCTGATCGGCGCCGTCGCGGTGGTCGTCGCGGTGATCGTGGTGATCGCCGTCACGATGTTCTCCGGCGACGACGACAAGGGCGACGAGGCCGGCAAGGACACCGCGCCGACCGCCGACGCCGGGGGCGGCGAGGGCGAGGGCGAGCAGCAGGAGAAGCCGCAGGAGGACGAGGAGGAGAAGCCCGTCGACCTGCCGAAGACCGATGCCAAGGCCCTCAAGCTGGAGGGCGGCACCGTCACCGCCTCCGACATCCAGGGCGCCGAGGCCGGGACGTACGTCGCCGGGTTCAACAAGGTCGGCGCCAAGGTGACCTGGACGGTCAACGGCATCCCGGAGGACGCCGGTTACAGCCTGCGCGTCTCCTACGGCGTCCCCGGCAAGGCCGCCAACGCCACGATCTTCGTCAACGGCAAGGCCCAGGAGCGCCCGCTCAACATGGACAACTTCGCCAATGTCGAGGAGGGCGAGTGGTCCGACAAGTGGGTCAACACCTGGGCCGTGGTCAACCTCACCAAGGGCACCAACACCATCACGCTCTCCTGCGAGGAGGGCAACCAGTGCGACGCCAACTTCGACCAGCTGTGGCTGAAGGAAGGCACGCAGGGCTGACGCCCGCCACCGGCACTCGCTGAGGTACGCGGCCGGGCCCGCCCCCTGTACGGGGGGCGGGCCCGGCCGTTCGCGTACGCGTTCCCGGTGGCGGGGTCGGCTCAGACCCCGGACAGCACGGTCAGGAAGTGGTGCGCGCGGCCTCGTACGGCCGCGCGGGCCAGGGAGAGGTACGGGCGCGGGTCGGGGTGGTCGGTGAGGTGGGTGGTGAGGGCGGAGGTGAACGCCTGGTTGAGGGCGGTCCCGATGTTGATCTTCGTCGTGCCGGAGCGGACCGCGTGGGCCAGTTCCTCGTCGGGCACGCCGCTGGAGCCGTGCAGCACCAGGGGGACGGGCACGGCCGAGCGCAGGGCGGCGATCAGGGTGTGGTCCAGGGCGGCGGTGCGCTCCGTCATGGCGTGCGAGGAGCCGACGGCCACCGCCAGGGCGTCGACCCCGGTCTCCTTCACGTACGCGGCCGCCTCGGCCGGGTCGGTACGGACCCCGGGGGCGTGGGCGTCGAGCGGTGGTTCGCCGGGCTTGCCGCCGATCCGGCCCAGCTCCGCCTCGACCCAGAGGCCGTGGGCGTGGCCGAACCGTACGGCCTCGGCGGTGCGGCGCAGGTTCTCCTCGGCGTTCAGCCGGGAGGCGTCGTACATGACCGAGCCGAACCCCTCGGCGGGGGCGGCCTCGACCAGTTCCCAGGAGTCGGCGTGGTCGAGGTGGAGGGCGAGCGGCGCGGTGGAGCAGCGGGCGACGGCGCCGGTGGCGGCGGCGATCGGGCCGAGCCGGTGGCCGTGGTAGGCGACGGCGTTCTGGGAGATCTGGAGGACGGCGGGCAGCCCCGCCTCCTCGGCGGCGGTGGCGACGGCCTCGGCGTGTTCGAGGGTGATGACGTTGAACGCGGCGACGGCCCTCCCCGCGGCCGCCGCTTCGGTGACGAGTTCCCCGGTCGGTACGAGTGGCACGGCTCTCCCCCTGCGGGTGTCGGCTGACGTCGGCCGGGCGGCCGCGTCCGGTCGGGCTCGGCGCTACGGGCTCAGGCGGCTCCGGGCAGCGCGGTGGCGGTGATGCGGGCGGCCAGGTCGCGGTAGGCCGCCTCGTCGTACTCCCCGGCGGCCGAGGCGTGCACGGTCGCGGCGGAGAGGGCGGCGGCCCGGACGAGGCGGTCCGGCCAGTCGGCGCCCTCGGTGAGACCGGCGAGCAGCCCGGCCACCACGGAGTCGCCCGCGCCCGTCGGGTTGCCCCGGACCGGGGCGGGCGGGGCGGCGCGCCAGGCACCCACGGGGGTCTCGGCGAGCAGGCCCTCGGCGCCGAGCGAGGCGACCACGGCGCGGGCGCCCCGGCGGCGCGCTGCGCGGGCGGCGTGGCGGGGGTCGCGGGTGCCGGTGAGGTCGGCGAGTTCGGTGGCGTTCGGCTTGACCAGGTCGGGGCGGGCGGCGATGCCCCGGCGCAGGGGTTCGCCGCTGGTGTCGAGGAGGACGGGGACGCCGGCGGAGCGGGCCTCGCGGATCAGGTGGGCGTAGGCGCCGACGGGCACGCCCGGCGGGAGGCTGCCGCAGAGGGCGACGGCTTCGGCGCCGGGGAGGAGGGAGGCGTACGCCTTCTTCAGGGCCTCCCACTCGGCGGCGGTGACGGTCGGGCCGGGTTCGTTGAGCTGGGTGGTGTTGCCGCCGGCGGCGTCGACCACGGCGACGGTGCGGCGGGTGGTGCCGCCGATGGGGACCAGGGCGTCCTTGAGGTGGGGTTCGCCGGAGAGGGCCTCGCGGAGCCAGGTTCCGGTGGGGCCGCCGGCGAAGCCCGTGACCGTGGTGGGGTGGCCCAGCCGGGCCAGGACGCGGGCGACGTTGACGCCCTTGCCGCCTGGGCGGTCCTGGGTCTCCGTGACGCGGTGCGTGGTGTGGGGGCGCAGGGTGGGGACGTGGTACGTCAGGTCTACTGCGGTGTTCAGAGTGACGGTGAGGATCACGGTTCCAGCCCTGTGCTGCCCTGGCCCGCCTGGGGGTTCCGGCGGGTCTGCCTGCGGTTTCGTGGCCTGATCATGCCAAACCTAGGCGATGCGGCAGGGTCGCGGAAGAGGGCTGGGGGGACGGGGAGTTGGCCTGCCCGGTGCGAGCCGAGTGGGATGGGGATGTTCCCGCGGCGGGCTGACCACGAGGTCCACCTCGCGTGCGACGGCGACTGCCGCCCCCACCCTTCGTTCTCACCACGGCCTACCGATGGCGGCCCCGGACGAACAGGTGATGCAGCGGCTGTGCGGTGCGGCGTGAACGGCGTGAACGGTGAGAGGACCCCGGCGGCGGCGCCGGGGTCCTCGGCCGTCAGCCGTGCTGCCTGGTCCGGCGGCTCCGGTTGAAGACCATCGCGCCACTGGCGAAGACGACCGCCCCCAGGCCCGCCACCACCGCGGGCACGGGGACGGCAGCCTCGTCGCTGGCGGCTGCCAGCTTCTCGCCGGCCGCGGCGTGTCCGGCGTGTCCGGCGGCGTGGACCGGGTCGGCCTTGGTGTTCTCGACGTCCGCCCCGATCGCCTCGACCTCTGCGGCCGACCGCTTGCCGCCCGCCAGGCCGGTGACCTCACCGCTGCCGCCGTCGAAGACGACGTCGGAGCAGGAGAAGAAGTTCTCCTGGCTGTCGGAGCGGATCCACTGGATGAAGAGCAGGTGCTGACCGCTCCGCTGCGGTAACTGGAGGTTCCAGTAGTAGTGGCCTTCGTCCGTGCCCACACCGCCGTTCTGCGGCGGGTTGGTCACCGTCTGCAGGTGGTCCAGGTCGTCCCACGCGAGGGCCTTGGCCGGGCTCCACCCGCTCTTGGTGAGGTAGACCTCGAACTTGCCCGGATGGGCAGCCCAGTTGCTGTACTTGAGCTGGATGTCGGAACCCGAGGTCAGGTGCGTCTTCGGCCAGTCGGTGCGGACCGCGTTGTACGCGGAGAAGTCGTACGGGCTGCGGTCGCCCGCGCTGCACAGCTTGCCGTCCGGGACGTAACCCGCGCCCCTGCCACCGGCGTTGGAGTCCAGAACGGCGAACCAGTTGTACAGCGGGGTGGTGCCGGTCTGCCGTACCGCGTCGGCGCAGGCGGGGTTCGACGGCATCTGGGTCGAGCCGTTCTGGAGCAGGTCCTTGTAGCACAGGTTGGTCCGCGAGCCGGGCATGATGCTGACGCCGTGCGCCGATGCCGGGGACGGCACGGAGAGCACCGCTGCGGCAACGCCCGCGGCCGCGGTCAGGGCCAGTGTGTGCCGGGCACGGATCGAGTTGAGGGCCATGAGTCGGTCTCCTTCGTGAAGGTTCCCTTTCGAGCGCCGGCCGGTCGGCCGGGACCTGTCGCGGGCGTCGCCCCATGCTGCGGGAGCCGACCGTTCGGGCCCGGCGATCGACGTGCAAGAGGGACTGGCGTGGAGGGTGGGGGGTTGACGAGGGCGGTGGGAGCGCTCCCATCCGTTGTAGCGCGTGGGGGTGGAGTAGTAAATGGCCTCGTCGAAGTTACTGACAGGTCCTGGTCAAGAACTCTCCTCGGAGTGGGCGTCGGCAAGGGCCTCGCCGAAGAGCCGCCCGGCGAGTTCCAGGCAGCGCATCCGGGCAGGAGAGAAGTCGTAAGGCATCTTGGTGAACGCTGCGGCGGCGCTCATCCCTCTGCCCTCGTCCCCATCCGTGTCGGCGTCCCAGCTCTCGAGGATCTTCGCCTCGGCCGCTTCGAGATCAGCTGCCTCGATGGCCTGGTTCAGGGCCATCTGGTGAGCGCATCGTTGTACGGCGAGCTCTTCGACACGCGGGTCGTCGGGTGCGACGCCGTCGTCGAGGGCGGCCTCGGCCGCCTCAAGACGGTCGTCCTCGGCCCGCAGGCCGGGGTGGGTGGTCAGCACGATGAACGCGCTGGCCTGGATCGCGGCGCCCAGCGGCCCGCAGATCCGTTCCGTGACCAGCAGGGCGTCCAGATCGGAAGGGCGCAACGCGCCCGGGGGCAGATGGCTGAGCCGGTCCGAGACCAGTTCGGAGAGCAGCCCCAGCGGGCTGCCCACCGCCTGCAGGCGCTGGACGGCCGCGCGCCGGCGTTTGATGGCGACCTCCTGCGCCGCCAAGGTCTCCTCCAGCCTGCTCAGGACCGACTCGATACCCGGGGCCTGGTCCGAGGCCTCGTCTGCGGTGCCATCCCGGGCTTCGCCGAAGGCGGCCCGCATGTCGTCCAGGCTGATACCGGCATCAGCCATCTTGCGGATCCACAGCAGGCGGATCATGTCGTCATAGCCGTAGCGGCGGCGGCCGTCTCCGCCGCGCTCGGGCTCCGGCAGCAGGCCGATCCCGTGGTAGTGGCGGATGGCGCGTGGGGTGATCCCGGCGAACGCAGCGGCATCACCGATCTTGACCTGCCGGGGAGGCGTGAGGGAGGGGTACATCGCAGACAGAGCCTTTCGTGCCGTGGTCCCCCGACCCCACCACATGCCGCTACGGCATGTGCAAGGGCGGCGATCGAGGCCGGTCAGTGACCGGTACGGGCGGCAATCGGCATCCCCGGCCGCGGCGCGGCCACACCCAGGGGGTCAGGCCGCAGCAGCCACCTGCGGAGCAACAACCCAGTCCCCGCGCCGCAGAACCCCCTTGACCTCGAACCCCTCGTCGAGAACGACGAGATCCGCGTCCTTGCCGGGCTCCAGCGACCCGATGCGATGGTCGAGCCCGAGCAACCGGGCAGGGTTGGCGGAGAGGGCCCGCACGATCTGGCCGACCGGGAGCTTGTCGACCAGCGCGGCACGCCGGAAGGCCCGGTCCAGAGTGAGGGTCGAACCGGCGATCGAGCCCCCCTCGACCAGCCGGGCCACCCCGTCGACCACGTCGACCTCCAGCGGCCCCAGCAGATAGCGGCCGTCACCGAACCCGGCCGCGTCCATCGCGTCGGTGATGAAGGCGACCCGGTCCGCGCCGGCGCGGTGGAAGGCCAGTTCCAGGGCGGCCGGGTGCAGGTGGGTGCCGTCGTTGATCAGCTCGACGGTGACCCGCTCGTCCTCCAGCAGGGCCGCGATCGGGCCGGGGGCGCGGTGGCCCAGCGGCGGCATCGCGTTGAAGAGGTGGGTGGCGACGGTCGCGCCCGCGTCGATGGCCTCCACCGTCTGCTCGTACGTGGCGTCGGTGTGGCCGACCGCCGCGATGACCCCCCGGTCGGCGAGGAGGCGTACGGAGTCCAGGCCGCCGGGGAGTTCGGTGGCGAGGGTGACCATGCGGGCGGCTCCCCGGGAGGCGTCGAGGAGGGCGGCCACGTCGGCGGGGTGCGGGTCGCGCAGCAGGGCCTCGCTGTGGGCGCCCTTGCGGCACGGGGAGATGAACGGGCCCTCGAAGTGGATGCCGGCCAGGTCGCCCTGTTCGGTCAGTTCCGAGAGGAGTCCGGCGCGGGCGGTGAGGAACTCCATCTCGCCGGTGACCGTGGAGGCGACCAGGGTCGTCGTGCCGTGCGCCCGGTGCGTGGCGATGCCGGTCAGGACGTCGTCCACCGTGCCGGAGGTGAAGGAGGCGCCGCCGCCGCCGTGGTTGTGGAGGTCCACGAAGCCGGGCACGATCCAGTGGCCCGACAGGTCCCAGCGTTCTGCCTCGGGCTCCTGACCAGCCGAGGGAGCGCTCCCGCCGATGTGCGCGCCGTCGATCACGAGCTCGCCGTCGTCGACCGTGCCGGAGGGCAGCACCACCCGGGCGCCGGTCAGTACCTTGCGTGCGGGAGCGGCCATCAGGCGGATACCTCCGTGGCGAGTAGATCCCAGGCGAGGAGCCCCGCGCCCAGGCATCCGGCGGTGTCCCCGAGGGCCGCCGGGACGATCGTGGGGAGCTTCTGGAAGGTGACGCGTTCCTCCACAGCCGCCCGCAGCGGTGTGAACAACGTTTCCCCCGCCTCGGCGAGGCCGCCACCGATGATCAGGGTGCGGGGGTCCAGCAGAGTGACAGCGATGACCAGGCCGTCGGCGAGCGCGTCCACCGCCTCCTGCCAGACGGCGACGGCCCTCGGGTCGCCCGCCGCCACGGCGCGGGCGCAGTCGGCGGCGTCCGCCTCCGGGTCGCCGCTCGCCTCCGCCCAGGCCAGGGAGACGGCGGAGGCCGAGGCCAGCCGTTCCAGGCAGCCCCGCTGGCCGCAGCCGCACGGGATGCCGCCGGGCCGGATCACGACGTGGCCGATCTCCCCGGCGGAGCCGTGCGCGCCCGGCTCGATCACGCCGTTGATGCCGATGGCGCCGGCGATGCCCGTGCCCAGCGGCATGAACAGGAACCGGTCGGCGCCCCGGCCCGCCCCGATGCGGCCCTCGGCGAGGCCGCCGGTACGGACGTCGTGGCCCAGGGCGACCGGGATGCCGCCGAGGCGGGCGGTGAGCAGGTCCCGCAAGGGGACGTCGGACCAGCCGAGGTTGGCCGCGTAGACCGCGACGCCCTTCTCGGTGTCGACGATGCCGGGCACGGCGACGCCCGCCGCGGCGGCCTCCTCGCCGAACTCGGCCAGGCCGTGGGCGCGCAGGGCGTCGGCGAAGTCGAGGATCGAGGCCACGACGGCGTCCGGGCCCCGGTCGCGGCCCGTGTCACGGCGGGCCTCGTGCAGCAGCTCGCCGTCCGGGCCGACCAGGGCCGCCTTCATTCCCGTGCCGCCCACATCGAGCGCGATCACATGTCTCACCCGGACAGTCTGACCGGTGGGGCGGGAGAGGTCTAGTCCAGTGGGGAAATCGGCTGCGGCGCGCTTGCTGGGCGGGGGTGCCCCCCGGCTGGGCTTTCCTGTGCCGCGACCGGGGCCGGGGCGGGGTGGCCTCAAGCGCCGGCCGGGCTGTTCCTGGGGTGGTCGGACTCGATGCGCGAGCTGATTTCCTACTCGTTTGATACGGTCGGGTGTATGGCGGAAGCTGAGTACAACATCGGTGAAGGGCCTGCGACCCGGGTGAGTTTGTCGCTTCCTGAGGGGACGGCCGAGGCTATTCGGACCCGGGTGGGGAAGCGGGAGTTCTCCGCGTTCGTGACGGCGGCGGTCGAGCGAGAGTTGCGGGGGCAGATTCTGGACGAGTACCTGGCCGACTACGAGCGACGTAAAGGGCCGCTCCCTGCTTCGATGCAAGCAGAGGCGCGGGAGCTTTTCGATGAGATCTTCGCTGAGGAAGCGGCTCTCGGGGATGACGAATCCGGCCCGGCCGAGGGTGACCAGTGGCGCGCCGCAAGCTGACTCATGCGGGCACGATGGTGCTCGACAGTGAAGGGCTGGCCAAGCTGCTGGCCGACGACGCCGGTGTGGTGGTCCTGGTCGGGGAGGCTCGACGGCGCGGCATGGAGGTGGTGATCTGCGCCCTGACCATCATCGAGGCCGTGCACGCGCGGACGAACAGGAGTCGCCTGGCCTGGGTGCTGTCAGGGCTGCGCGTGGCACCCGTCGGGGACGAGGAGGCCAAGGCGGCCTCCGCCCTGCTGACGCGGACAGGCTTGCACGGGCACAAGCATGCGATCGACGCGGCCGTCGCAGAGCTGGCGATGCGGCAACAACGCCCTGTCACCCTTCTGACGTCAGATCTCGACGACATGGGAAAGCTCTGCGAAGGCCGCGTGCGACTCATCGCCGTGTGACGTGCCGGTCAGCTCTCCCCGCCCCCCACCCCCAGCACCACGCTCCGCGTCAGGTTCCTCGGCCGGTCCGGGTTGTGGCCCTGGGCTTCCGCGAGGGCGACCGCGAGGCGTTGGGCGCGGATGAGGTCGGCGAGGGGGTCGGTGGTGGGGTGGTGTTCGAAGTGCCCGCCGACCCGGTGGACGTCGTCGGAGAGGCCGGCGGGCGCCTCGCCGAAGAGCCAGGTGACGCGGCCGGGGGCGGTGATGGCGATGGGGCCGTGGCGGTACTCCATGGCCGGGTAGGACTCGGTCCAGGCGCCTGCCGCCTCGCGCATCTTCAGGGCCGCTTCCTGGGCGAGCCCGTAGGCCCAGCCGCGGCCGAGGAAGGTCCACTGGCCGGCGGTGAGCAGGGGGCGGGGGAGGGGTTCGGTGACGGCGCGTTCGGCGTCGTCGGCGGCGCGGGGGACGGAGGCGAGGCCGGGGAGGTCGCCGAGGGTGGCGCGGAGGAAGGCCAGGGCGGTGGTGGCGAAGCGGGTCTGGACCACGGACTCCTCGTCGGCCCAGTCCAGGACGGCCACTTCGTCGGCGGCGGTCATCACGGGCGTCGCCGGGTCGGCGGTCAGGGCGACGGTGGCGGTGCCGGCGGCGCGGACCAGGGCGAGCAGTTCCAGGACCTCCGTGGTGGTGCCCGAGCGGGTCAGGGCGACGACCCGGTCGTAGGCGCCGACGGCCCGGGCGCGCGGGAACTCCGAGGCGGCGAAGGCGTCGGTGGTTCCCTGGCCGGCGGCCTCGCGCAGGGCGGCGTAGGACTGGGCCATGAACCAGGAGGTGCCGCAGCCGACGACGGCGACGCGTTCCCCGGGCCGGGGTGCGGCGGTGAAGCGGGCCGCCTCCTCGGCGGCGCGGCGCCAGCAGGCGGGCTGGGTGGTGATCTCTGCTGCGGTACGGGACATGCGCGGCTACCCCTCACGGTTCTCCGCCCGGGCGGCTCCGGTGCGGCCGCCCCCGGCGGGGCTGTGCTCTCGCTCTCGTACGTTCCGGCGGCCGGCTGCGGGCCGGTGGTGCCCTTCCAGGTCTGACGGTACGTCGGACCGCCCGCGGTTCCCGTCCTGCTGTGCGGACCCGCGGGAGGCCGCGTGCGGTCCTCGTGACGCACGGTGGACGCGGTGTGCAAGGTCGATGTGACCTCGGCACGGAAGTGCATAGCAGTCCCGGACAAGCCGGGGCAACGGCCACCGGAGGTGGTCCTGGCCAGGCCCTTCGGCGGTGTACACCTTCCCGGGACGTCCGGGAGCGGCCCGGACCCGGCGGATCAGGGCGAGGAGCACGGCGTGCGGCGACACCACGAGGGACGGGGCGAGGGATCAGGGCGTGTCCGGGGGGCGGCGCGGACGGCCGCCGCGCTCGTGGCCGCCCTCGCGCTGGCGGCCACCGTCGCCGGCTGCGGCTCGGGAGAGGCCGAGGAGGGGACGGGCGAGGAGGTCACCCTGCGCCTGGTCGCCCCCGAGTACGGCGACTCGGCCGAGAACAGCAGCAAGGGGTACTGGAAGCGGGTCGTCGCCGGCTTCGAGAAGGGCCACCCCGGGACCACCGTCGACGTGGAGGTGCACCCCTGGCGCACCGTCGACAAGGTCCTCGCCCGCCAGGTCGCCACCGGCAACGCCCCCGACCTCGCGATCAGCGGCACCTACGCCTCGTACGCCGCCGACGGCAAGCTCTACCGCGCCGACGACCTGCTCTCCATCGGCACCCAGGCCGACTTCCTGCCGCCGCTCGCGCGCGCCGGGGAGATCCAGCGGGTGCAGTACGGCATGCCGTTCGCCGCCTCGACCCGGCTGCTCTTCTACAACCGCGACCTCTTCGAGGAGGCGGGCCTGACCCCGCCGAAGACCTGGGACGGGGTGCGTACCGCCGCCGAGGCGCTGAAGAAGCGGGACGTGCCCTACCCGTACGCGCTGCCGCTCGGGCCCGAGGAGGCGCAGGCCGAGACGCTCAACTGGCTGCTGTCGGGCGGTTCCGGCTACACCGACGACCTCGGCTCGTACACGCTCGACTCGCCGGAGAACGTGGAGACGGTCGGCTGGCTGAAGGAGGAGCTGGTGGGGGAGGGGCTGACCGGGCCCACCCCGCCGGGCGAGCTGGACCGGGCCGACGCCTACGCCGCCTTCGCGAAGGGGCGGGTCGGCATGGTCAACGGCCACCCCTCGCTGATGCGCGCCGCCGAACGCTCCGGTGTGCGCTACGGCGTCGCCCCCGTCCCCGGGCGGACCGAGGAGGCCGGGGCCACCCTCGGCGTCACCGACTGGATGATCGGGTTCCGGCAGGCGGGCCACCCCGAGGAGGCCGGTGCCTTCCTCGACCACGTGTACAGCGAGAAGAACGTCCTCGCCTTCACCCGCGCCCACGACCTGCTCCCCGTCACCCACACCGCCTCCGACACCCTCGCCGCCGCCCCCGGCGACACCACCCTGCGCCGCTTCCTCACCGAACTCCCCGAGGCCCGCCTCTACCCGTCCGAGAAGACCTCCTGGCCCGAGCTGAGCACCCGCATCAAGTCCGGCCTCGCCGACGCCGTCGCCCCCGGCGGCTCCCCCAAGGCCGTCCTCAGCCGCCTCCAGCGCCACGCCGCCGCCTATGAGAACCCGCAGGCGGGCAACGGCTGACACCCCGCCCGTGAAGGGCGGAGACACCGGAGGGGCGACCGCGCACGCGGTCGCCCCTCCGGTGTCTCCGTTCGTGAACGCATACGTCGGGGCGGCCCGGGAACGCGGAGGAAAGGCCCGGTCGAATACGTGAACGGGCGGACCGGAGGAATCGATGAGACAGGGCAGGAAGCCTTATGGCGAAGGATGAGGAGAACGACGGAAAGGAAAGCGGCGGTGCCCCCGCGCGGGTCGGGATATCCGAGGCGATGCGCAAGGCGGCCGGGCAGCTTTCCGAACTTCTCGGCTGCGAACCGAGTTCCGTCTCTTCGCTGAAGGCCACGGACGACGGATGGACGGCGGACGTGGAAGTGGTCGAGATCGAAAAGGTCCCGGACACGACCAGCGTCATGGCGTCCTACCACGTCTCCCTCGGAAAGCAGGGAGAACTTCTCGGATATGAACGCACACGCCGCTACACGCGCGGTCAAGTAGACCGTTGAGCGTTCCCCGCGGCAGAGACCGCGGGGAAAGGCTCGCGCGCACCCAACAGTGGGAGGGAGCCCGGCCATGAGTCTCGTACAGCAGAGCAGCGCCCCGAACAGCGGGGGCGGTTCCGGAAATCTCTACGACGTTCTCGAGCTGATCCTCGACAAGGGCCTCGTCATCGACGCCTTCGTGCGGGTCTCGCTCGTGGGCATCGAGATCCTGAAGATCGACGTGCGGGTGGTCGTCGCCAGTGTCGACACCTACCTGCGCTTCGCCGAAGCCTGCAACCGCCTGGACCTGGAGTCCGGACGCAAGGCGCCGACCCAGCTCACCGACATCGTCGGGGACTCCGTGGAGAGCGGTGCCAAAGGGAAGTCGAAAGGAGCGCTGACCGGCGCGGTGGAGGCGTTCACCGAGTCCTTCCAGGGCGGCCGTGACGACTCCGAGGACAAGGAGAAGGAGGAGGAGAAGCGGCCGGCCCGCAAGTCCACCTCCTCCAGCCGCCGCAGCAGCCAGCGACGAGAGGAGTGACCATGGCCACCTACATCTACGCCATCACGGCGGCCGACCACCCGCTGCGCCTCGACGGGCTCGTCGGGGTCGGCGAGAACCCGTCCGAACTGCGGGTGGTCAGGTCCGGGCGGCACGCGGCCGTCGTCAGCGACGCCCCGGCGGAGCTGCGGGCCAAGCGCCGTGACCTCGTCGCCCACCAGAGCGTCCTGGAGCGGCTGATGACCGAGGGGGCCGCGCTGCCGATGCGGTTCGGCCTGGTCGGCCCCGACGACGACCAGGTGCTGGCCGCGCTCGAACAGGAGCAGGACACCTACGCCCAGCGGCTGGAGGAACTCGACGGCCGCCTGGAGTACAACCTGAAGGTCGCGCGGGACGAGGACAGCCTCCTGCGGGAGATCCTCACCGAGTCGGACGAGGCGCGGCGGCTCAGGGACCACACCCGGAGCAACCCGGACGCACACGGGGAGAAGGTCGCCCTCGGCGAGCTGGTCTCCCGGGAGATCGAGGCCAGGAGCGATGCCGCCGCCGAGCGCATCGCCGGACAGCTGGCACCGGCCGCGGAGCGCAGCTCCGACGCCGGCCCCACGAAGGCGCATTTCCTCAACGTGTCCTATCTGGTCGCCCGCGACGACGCGGCCGCCTTTTCCCAGGCGGTGCACGAGGCGGCGGAGAAGTACGGCGACGACTACACGTTCACGCTGAACGGCCCGCTGCCGCCCTACAGCTTCGTGTGACCCGCGGTTTCCCGCGATTCGTGCGACCGATCGGAGGCATTCGCCATGGGTCTCCTCATGAATGTCCTCACGCTTCCCCTCGCCCCGGTCAGAGGCGCCGCTTGGGTACTCGATCAAGTGGTGCTCGCGGCCGAGCGAGAACACTACGACCCGGGACAGGTACGGCAGCAACTCGCCGCGCTGGAACAGCAACTGCTGAACGGTGAGATCGACGAGGAGGAATTCGACCGTCGTGAGGACGAGTTGCTGGACTGGCTCGAAGAGTGCGAGGCGTACCAGCAGAGCCAGCAGAATTCCTGAATCCCGGAGAACGAGGTCTCAGCAATGACGGAGAACGTCAAGATAGGCGCGGCCCTGGTGGGTGGATACCTGCTGGGCCGTACGAAGAAGGCGAAGCTGGCAATCGGCTTCGGCATGTTCCTGGCGGGCAAGAAGCTCGACCTCGACCCGAAGAAGCTCGGCAGCATGCTGGCCAGTTCGCCGGTGCTCGGCGGCCTGAGCGACCAGGTCCGCAAGGACCTCGTCGGGGCCACCCGCACCGCGGCCACCAACGCGCTCACCCAGCGGGCGACCAGCTTCGCCGACTCCCTGCACCAGCGCACCCTGCGCCTCGACGACCCGGAGGCCGCCCAGGAGGAGGAGCAGCGCGACGCCGACGACGCCGACGACGCCGACGCGGCCGAGGACGAGGCGCACGAGCCGGAGGACCGCGACGAGGAACCCGGGGAGAAGTCCGGGGAGAAGCCGGCGCGCTCCGGCAAGTCCTCGTCCGGACGCAGTGGTTCGGGCAGCGGGGGCTCCTCGGGCTCCGCCCCGAAGAAGAAGGCGGCCTCGACCGCCCGGCGGACCACCTCGCAGGCGCGCGCCAAGGCTCCGGCGAAGAAGACCGCGGCCAAGGCCCGCTCGACGCGTGGGGGCAGCCGTGGCTGATTCCGCCTTCACCAAGTTCAAGGACGACGTCGCCAAGAATCCGGCGACCGAGCGGCTCCGCGACGAGTTGCAGAACTACCTGAGCGCCCGGGCACGGCACGCCGTGACCAACCTCGGCCACAAGCTGGGGGAGAGCGCCGGCAAGCTCGCCGACGGCTCGGCCCCCACCGGCGCGGTGAAGTCCCTCGCCAAGGGCGGCAAGGCGCTCGGCGAGGGCAAGTCGCCCGCCCAGGCGGCGCTGAGCGCCGGCGGCTCCCACGTGATGGACACGATCAAGGACAAGGTCAAAGGCGTGTTCGGCAAGGGACGCAAGGGCGGCGGCGGCAAGTCGAAGAGCGTCACGATCTCCGAGGACATCGACGTGGGCGTGCCCGTGCGCGAGGCGTACGACCAGTGGACGCAGTTCCAGGAGTTCAGCACCTTCGCCAAGGGCGTCGTCAGCGTCGAGAAGTCCGACGACACCAGCAGCAACTGGAAGGTGAAGGTCGCCAAGTCCACGCGCAGCTGGAAGGCGAACGTCACCGAGCAGGTGCCGGACGAGCGGATCACCTGGACCACCGAGGGCGCCAAGGGCACGGTCAAGGGCGTCGTCACGTTCCACCGGATCACCGACAACCTGACGCGGGTGCTGCTGGTCCTGGAGTACTTCCCGAAGGGCCTCTTCGAGAAGACCGGCAACATCTGGCGCGCCCAGGGCCGCCGGGCCCGCCTCGACCTCAAGCTGTACCGCAAGTTCATCATGATGCGCGGTGAGGCGACGGACAGCTGGCGCGGGGAGATCCGCGACGGCGAGGTCGTGGTCGACCACGACGAGGCCGCCCGCCGCGAGGAGGAGTCCGAGGAGAACGACGGCGAGGACACCTCCGGCGAGGACACCTCCGAGGAGGAGGCCGAGTTCGAGGACGGCGAGCCCGAGGACGGGGCCGACGAGCGCGACGAGCCGGACGAGGAGTTCGACGACGAGGACGAGTTCGACGAGGACGACGCCGAGGCCGAGGAGTCCGATGAGGACGTCGAGCCCGAGGACGTCGAGGACGAGCCCGCCGAGGAGGCCGACGAGGAGGAGGCCGACCCGGCGGACGGGGACGCCGAGTGGGACGAGGAGGAGCCGGAGGAGGAGCCCCGGCGCCGTTCCCCGGCGCGCGGCTGACACCGCACAGCGATCGGGCCGGCCGGAGAGTACAGACTCCCGGCCGGCCCGATCGCGTGGTCGTGCCGGTGCGGGCTCCGAGGAGCCCGCACCCCGTCATCCCTCGTCCGCCACCGGTTCCTCGCCGGGCGCGGCCGGCAGCTCGGTGAAGGAGTACGGGGGCCACGGGCCGAGGAAGCGGATGCGGGCGGCGGGATGCTCCTCCTGGAGGTCGGCGAGGAGGGCGCCGACGGTGTCGATCTCCTCCCGGCGCACCAGCAGGGCGCCCGCGAAGACGCTGACCTCTCCCGGCTCCTGGCCGCGGGCGGAGCGGACGCTGATGTCGTCGGCGACGGCGGCGAGCCGGCGCCGGACGCCCGCGTGCAGGGTGTCGGCGAGGCGGTCCCCGGCCTCCTTGCGAAGGCGTTCCAGCCGCTTGGCGAGCATCCGCCGCAGCCCCGGCGACCGGCCCTCCATCTCCTCGACGAGCGACTTGGCCTCCTCGTCGTCCTCGGTGACGGCCTCCCGGTCGAGGCTGATCTCCACCCGGACCTCGGCCCGCCCGGCGAGCGAGCCCAGCAGCTCACGGAGGACGTCGGCGCGGGCGGAGAGCCATTCCTGGACCCGCTGCTCCGCGTCCGCCTCCTGGTCGGGGGCGACGAGGACGTTGAAGGTCATGGGCAGCACGGTTCCGGCGTACTCCCAGACGGCCACCAGCGCCGCGTCCTGTTCCCGGACCCACTGGCGCACCTGCTCGTCCGGGCCCTGGTAGGGGGCGGGGGCGGTGTGGTGCACGAGGGCGGTCACCCCGCTGCCCGGCGCGGTGACCAGGTGGAGCGGGCGGCCGTCCAGGCCCGTCGTGCCGGGCGGCAGCGTGGCGCCCTCCGGCAGCAGGGCGTAGACGTAGAGGGCGTTCCGGCCGGGCGCGTCCGCGCCGTCGGCGGCCGCCCCGGAAAGGGTCTCCTGCGACTCGTAGGTCATCGGCCGGCCTCCTCGGCCCAGCGGGCGGGGTTGACGAGCTTGTCGACGACGTCGTCCACGACCTCGTCGAGTCCCCGGTGGAGGTCGGCGACGGACGAGGTGATGCCGTGCTCCTCCTTGATCTCCTCCATCGCCTCGTCGAGTTCGAGGAGGGCGTCACCGAGGCGTTCGAGTTCCTCGGTGGTGAGCGAGCCGCCCTGCATCCGGCGCTCGGCCTGGCGCTCCAGCGCTTCCTGGATCACCTCGACCAGGGTCACCACGAGGGACAGCACCCCGTGCTTCAGGCTCTTCTCGTCAACGGTGATGGCCATGGTCTCCTCCTTCTGGCGTCAACGTGCGGCCGCGTCCGCGGGCTCGGCGGGAGCGGTCTTCCCGGTGGTCTCGCGGAACGACGCCAGCCAGTGCGCGGGGTCGGTGGCCGCGAGGGCGAGCACCCCCAGGCTCTGCGTGCGCACCTCCAGCACCGTGCCCTCGCCGCCCGGACTGCGGCCCGCCACCTGGCGGACGCCGAGGATGTCGTCGGCGGGCACGGCGAGGGCGGGGCGGGCGTCGAGCGGGGACTTCCAGACGAGTCCGCCGGGGGTGAGCTTCCCGGTGCCGCCGCGCCACAACGGGCCGTCCCGCCGCGGCTCCTGGTACCAGAGGTGGCCTTCGGCCAGCACCTGCTGGGCCGCGCCGGGCCGCAGCTCCTGGCCGAGGACCCCGGGCAGGCTGCGGTCGAGCAGGTCGCACAGGGCCCCCGGGTCGGCCGCGGAGAGCAGCGCGGTGGAGTCGTCGTCCAGTTCCAGGCGGACCCGGGTGCGAGGGGCGCCGCCCGCGCTGCGCTCCGTCTCCGGACGTACGGCGCGCACGGCGGACAGGTCGGCCTGCCACATGATCTCGCGCGGGTCGCGGCGCAGCACCACGAGGCGCTGGTCGGTGAGGAAGACGGTGCCGGGACGCCAGGCGGTGTACACGCCCTCCTCCAGGAGGTGGCCGCCGTGCATCTGCGCGACGTGCCGTTCGCCGTCGCGCAGGTCGAGGCCCCTCCGGGCGGACGAACCCTCCACCCAGGCACGGGTGTGCTCGTCCCACTGCCGCATCATGCCGTGTTCGAGCATGGTCTCCATCCCGGCGATCGCCGCCCGGAGGTTCACCCCGATGAGGGGGATGTCGGCGACGGAGATGATGAGGTCGAGATGGAGGACGGCCCCCTTGTTGAGCAGCACCTCGACGAGGTCGTCGAGGGTCACCCGGGGGTCGCGGGTGGGCTTCATGGGGGGCTGCTCAGCCACGGTCCCCCGTCCCCTCCGCCTCGGCCTCGGAACGCGCGCGCCCGGACGGCTTCCTGCCGCCCGGGCCCTTCTCCTCGTCCCTGTCCCGGCTCTCGGCGTTCCGGGCCCCGCCGTCTCTGGACGCGTCGGTGTCCTGGGCGTCCCCGCCGGCCGACGGGAGGGCGGCCCGGCCCTGCTCCAGGGACTGGGCGCTCCGCCAGCCGCACCACGGGCACCACTCCTCCAGCAGCTGCCGCGTCGGGGAGCGTTTGCCGCACTCGGGGCAGGTCTCCTTCTCGACCCGGGTCTCGCGCCAGGCGGCGGTCTCCGTGTCGGTGCCGGCGGGGAACTCCAGCCCGTAGCGCGACGCCGTCTCGAAGGACGCCAGGGCGGCGCGCAGCCGGATGCCCAGCAGCTCGACCCCCGCCACCGACACCATGATGTCGGCGTTGAGGACGAGCCCCTTGTCGAGCAGGGTCTCCACGACATGGGCGAGGCTGCCCTCGCCGTCCCTGCGCGGTTCCATGATCCGGCTCTGCGCCATCGGTCCCGAGGAGCCCCGGGCGGTCACGGTTCCCCGTGACCCGGGCGGCTGACTCGGGGTGACGGCCCGCTGGCCGGGTATCGGCTCTGGCTGGTTCGGGGTCATCTTGTCCGTATGTCCGCCCCCGGACGCCTCATGCAGGGAGGTGTCCCAGGTCTCCGCCGCCCGCGCGACGGCGTACGCCCCTGCCGTCCGCGCGTGAACGGACGGTGTTCGTCCCTCCCGGAGACGTTCTCGGGTCGTTCATTGTTTCGATCCCGAAGAGCGGGTTACGCGGCAGCCATGACTGCTGACAGCGATGAGACCAAGAACACGAACGGGACGACCACCAAGGGCCGTTCCGCCGCAGGCAAGGGCACTCAGGCCGTCAAGCGGGCCGGCAGCCGGGCCAAGTCCGGCTCGCAGACCGCCGCGGGCAAGGCCGAGTCCACCGCCGCCAAGGCCGGGGAGAGCACCCTGGGCCGGGTCGGTTCCGCGGGCGAGGCCACGAAGCGGTTCGCGTCGGCCGGCTGGGAGAAGAGCCAGCAGAGCGTCGCAGCGGTCGCGGGCAAGGTGTCCACCAAGGCCACGGCGGCCTGGACGATCCTCAAGTACCGCAAGGTGATCGCGGGCGGTGTCGCCGCCGGAGCCGTCTCCGTCGTCGGCGGGGCCTACGCCCTGGGCCGCCGCTCCGCGGCCGCCCACCACGGGCCGATCACCCGCCTGACCGGAGGCCGGATCTGACCGCTCCGCCCGTTCCCCGCCGCGACCCTCCCCCGCGAGGACGCGGCGGGGAAACGGGTGCGTACGCACCCCTCACCAGGGCCGACGCCCGCGGTGGTCGCCTGCGCCCCGCCGCACATAGGCTGAAGGTATGACCGACCACGAGCCCGCCTCCCCGGAGGCGGCGACGCCCCAGGAACCGGACTCCGACGGCGGCGGCGGGGACCTCGGCGACGGCCTCAGCGAGCAGGACCGCGCCGTCCTCGCCTTCGAGGCGCGCGGCTGGCAGCGCCCCGGCACCAAGGAGCGGGCCATCCGCGAGCAGCTCGGTCTCTCGCCCACCCGCTACTACCAGCTGCTCGGCGCCCTCCTGGACGACCCGGCCGCCCTGCGCCACGACCCGGTCACCGTCAACCGGCTCCGCGAACGCCGGGCCGCCCGCCGCGCCGCCCGCTGACCCGGCCGGGCGTGCCCCATGGGCAGCCGCGGCCCCGCTCGGTAGGGTCTGCCGCATGGCCAGCCCCGCGCGCCCCTCGCCCCTGCCCCTGCCCGACACCGCCGCCGGGCGGGAAGGGCTGGAGACCCTGCTGGCCCGGCCCGCCGAGGCCGTCGTCGGCCTGGACTTCGACGGCACCCTCGCCCCGATCGTCGCCGACCCCGACCGGGCCGGCGCCCACCCCGACGCGGTCCCCGCCCTCGCCCAGCTGGCGCCGCTGGTGCGCTCGGTGGCGGTGATCACCGGGCGGCCCGCCGAGAAGGCGGTCCTCCTCGGCGGGTTCGCCGACGAGCCCGGCCTCGGCCACCTCACGGTCCTCGGCCACTACGGCGCCCAGCGCTGGGACGCCGCCACCGGCCAACTCCACACCCCCGAGACGCCCCCGGGTCTCGCCGCCGCCCGCGCCGAACTCCCCGCCGTGCTCGCGGACGCCGGAGACCCGCCCGGCCTCTGGACCGAGGACAAGGGCCAGGCGTTCGCCGTCCACACCCGCCGCGCCGAGGACCCCGAAGGCGCCTTCGCCACCCTCCGCGGCCCCCTCGCCGCCCTGGCCGAACGCCACGGCCTCCACCTGGAGCCGGGCCGCCTCGTCCTGGAGATCCGCCCGCGCGGCATCGACAAGGGCGTCGCGCTGATCCACTACGTCCAGGAGACCGACGCCCGCGCCGTGCTCTACGCCGGGGACGACCTGGGCGACCTCGCCGCCTACGACGCCGTCGACCGGCTGCGCGGCGAGGGCGTGCCCGGGCTGCTGGTGTGCAGCGGTGACGAGGTCCCCGAGCTGGCCTCCCGCGCCGACCTGGTCGTGCCGGGGCCCGGCCAGGTCGCCGCGCTGCTGGCGGCCCTCGCCGAGACGATCCGCCGGACCCGGTGAGGCCCGGCCGGGCCGGTGGTCAGCCGCCCAGTGCCTCCAGCTGGTCCAGGAACCAGCGCTGGGGCGGCAGGGCCGTAGCGGCCGCCGCCAGGCGCTTGCTGCGCTCGGCGCGCTCCGAGGGCGGCATCATCAGGGCGTCGTGGAGGGCGCGGGCGGTGGCGCTCACGTCGTACGGGTTGACCGGCAGGGCGTCCTCGCCCAGCTCCTCGTAGGCGCCCGCCTCGCGGGAGAGGACCAGGGCGACGCCCGCGTCGGAGACGACCGGGACCTCCTTGGCGACCAGGTTCATGCCGTCCCGGATCGGGTTGACCAGCGCCACGTCGGCCAGCCGGTAGGCGGCCAGCGAGCGGGCGAAGTCGTCCTCGACGTGCAGGACGACCGGCGTCCAGCCGACCGTGCCGAACTGCTCGTTGATCTCGTCGGCCAGCGCCCGCACGGAGGCGGTGTACTCGCGGTAGACCGGCAGGTCCTGGCGGGAGGGGTAGGCGAAGGCGATGTGGACGACGCGGCCCGCCCACTCCGGGTGGTCGAGGAGGAGCTGGCGGTAGGCGAGCAGGCCGCGGACGATGTTCTTCGACAGCTCGGTGCGGTCCACCCGGACGATCGTCTTCCGGTCCGGCTCGCCGATCTGCTCGCGCAGCGCCACCAGCCGGTCGTCCACGTCGGTCCGGTGCGCCCGCTCCCGCAGGAACTCCGCGTCCGCCCCCAGCCCGTACACGCCGATCGCCGTACGCCGCCCGTCGTGCGCCAGCTCCGAGGCGCCGGCGCGCTCGGCGCCGAGGACCGCCTGCGCGCAGTCGGCGAAGGCGCCCGCCCAGCGCCGGGTGAGGAAACCGAGGCGGTCCGCGCCGAGCAGGCCGGACAGGAGCTGGGCGGCGATGTCGTCGGGGAGCAGCCGGAAGTAGTCCGGCGGGGCCCACGGCGTGTGCGTGAAGTGGGAGATGCGCAGGTCGGGCCGGAGCGCGCGGAGCATCCCCGGGACCAGCGCCAGGTGGTAGTCCTGCACCAGCACGGCCGCGCCCTCACCGGCCTCGGCGGCCAGCGCCTCCGCGAAGGCGCGGTTGTACGCCTCGTACGCAGCCCACTCCTCCCGGAACTCCGGGCCGAAGGCCGGCTCCACCGGGGTCTGGTACAGCATGTGGTGGACGAACCACAGCACGGAGTTGGCGATGCCGTTGTACGCGGCGGCGTGCGTCTCGGCCGGGATGTCCAGCATCCGCACCCGCTGCCCGCCGGTGTCCTCCGCGTCCAGCGTGCTCGTACCGGCCCGGCGCGCCGCCTCGCGGTCCCCGTCGCCCAGCGCGGCACACACCCACAGCGTGGAGGCGTCCGCCCCGATCGCGGAGAGCCCCGACACCAGCCCGCCCCCGCCCCGCCTGGCCTCCAGCTCCCCTTCGGGCAGCAGGGCGTACGAGACGGGGCCGCGGTTGGAGGCGACCAGAATGCGTGCACTGTCAGACGTCACAGCCATGCGGCGTACCTAGCCTGTTCCTGTGGGTGGCAAACACCCGCGACGGAGCTTGTCCTCATCCCGTCCGCCGGTGGTACGGGTCCTCCGGGACGCGGGTGTGGGCGGTGTGTTCCGGCAGGGGCTCCCGCGGGGCTCCGGCGAGGCGGCCGCCGCGGTACTCGGTGATCTCGATCATCGGGGGGCGCTCCTCCGTGTCGACCTGGGTGGTGCGGGCCACGAAGCCGTCGTCGCCGCGTTCGAACTGGGTCAGTTCCGGGCGGACCAGGTGGCCGCGGGCCAGCCGGAGCTGGGCCGTGCGGTAGATGGCTGCGGCCATGCGGCCGAGCGCCAGGCCGTCCTGGTGGCGGTGGATGCGGACGCCCACGTCCACCTGGGCCAGCGCGTCGAGGCCGACCGTGTGCAGGGCGTCCACCAGCAACCCCAGCTCCACGCCGTAGCCGACGGGGAACGGCAGCTGCTCCAGCAGGCTCCGGCGGACCGCGTACTCGCCGCCCAGCGGCTGGACGAAGCCCGCCAGCCGCGGCCAGTGCAGGTTGAGGACCGGGCGGGCCATGAGTTCGGTGACGCGGCCGCCCTGGCCGGGGGCCGAGCCGAGCGGACGGTCGTACATCGCCTTGACGAAGTCGACGTCCGGGTCGGTCAGCAGGGGGCCGACGATGCCCGAGACGAAGTCGGGCGAGAAGTCCTTCAGGTCGGCGTCGACGAAGCAGACGATGTCCCCGCTGGTCACCATCAGTGACCGCCACAGCACCTCGCCCTTGCCGGGCACGGCGGGCATCCTCGGCAGGATCACGTCGCGGTGCACGACCCGGGCCCCGGCGGCCGCGGCCTCCTGCGAGGTGCGGTCGGTGGAACCGGAGTCGATCACCACCAGTTCGTCGACGAGCGGTACGGCCTCCATGAGCGAGCGGCGGATCTCCGCCACGATCGCCCCGACCGTCGCCTCCTCGTTCAGGGCGGGCAGCACCACGCTGACCGTGGACCCGCTCCTGCGTTTGGCCGCCACCAGTGCGCTCAGCGGCCGGTCGGCGGCGGACCAGGACCGCTTGGTGAGCCAGCGCTCCACCTCTTCGAGCACGTGATCGTCCCCTCATGTCCGGGTCATGTCCGAGGCCATGTCCTAGGTGATGTCCCATGATCCCCCGGGCCTCCGCGCGTCCTCGCGGGAGGGCGATGCGCCAGAAAAGCGGTCGGTGACGAGGGGCGGCGGCCGGCGGCGCTGCCGGTACCTGGGCCCCATCTCGCGGTTCGGACGACCCACACAACTGTCCAAGCCGTCGGTTACAGTCTTGAACAGCGCGCGTGACCATCGCATGTCGAGAGACGCCGGTTCCGCGCCCGACAAACGCGTTCGGCCCCACCAGACAAGGGCTCCGACGCCATACCGCTCATCCAGAGGGGCAGAGGGACACGGCCCGTTGAAGCCCCGGCAACCCTCCGGTCGGTACTCCCGGCGCGTGTTCCACCCGCGTCCGCGAGGCTCCCGGCTCGGGAAGGTGCCAATTCCGTCTCGCGGCGAGATGCGTCGCGAGGAAGATGAGGAGAAAGGGCCTCGCCGTCATGGCTGTGCACACCGTCGCCACCCCCGCAACCCCCTCGCAGGACGCCCCCGCGGTCGATCTCGGTCCCGCTGTCGCCCTCTCCTGCCGTGAGTGCGGCGAGCGCTTCCCGCTCGGCCCCGTCTTCGCCTGCGTGAGCTGTTTCGGGCCCCTGGAGGTCGCCTACGACCTCCCCACCGGCGACCCCGAGGCCCTGCGCGCCGCCATCGAGGCCGGCCCGGACAACATCTGGCGGTACGCCCCGCTGCTGCCCGTCCCCGCCGACGTGGCCACCAAGCCCAGCCTCAACCCGGGCTTCACCCAGCTGGTCAAGGCCGACCACCTCGCCGCCGAGCTGGGCGTCACCGGCGGCCTGTACGTCAAGGACGACTCCGGCAACCCGACGCACTCCTTCAAGGACCGCGTCGTCGCCATCGCCGTCGAGGCCGCCCGCGCCTTCGGCTTCACCACCCTCTCCTGCTCCTCCACCGGCAACCTGGCCGGAGCCGTCGGCGCCGCCGCCGCCCGCGCCGGATTCCGCTCCTGCGTCTTCATCCCGCACGACCTGGAGCAGGGCAAGGTCGTCATGGCCGCGGTCTACGGCGGCGACCTGGTGGGCATCGAGGGCAACTACGACGACGTGAACCGCTTCTGCTCCGAGCTGATCGGCGACCCGCTCGGCGAGGGCTGGGGCTTCGTCAACGTCAACCTGCGCCCGTACTACGGCGAGGGCTCCAAGTCCCTGGCGTACGAGATCGCGGAGCAGCTCGGCTGGCGGCTGCCCGACCAGATCGTGATCCCGGTGGCCTCCGGCTCGCAGCTCACCAAGATCGACAAGGGGTTCAAGGAGCTGATCGCGCTCGGGCTGGTCGAGGACCGCCCGTACAAGATCTTCGGCGCCCAGGCCGAGGGGTGCTCGCCGGTCTCCACCGCGTACAAGGCCGGGCACGACGTGGTCCGCCCGCAGAAGCCCGACACCATCGCCAAGTCGCTGGCGATCGGCAACCCGGCCGACGGCCCGTACGTCCTGGACATCGCCCGGCGTACCGGGGGCGCCGTGGAGGACGTGGACGACGCGCAGGTGGTCGACGCCATCAAGCTGCTCGCCCGTACCGAGGGGATCTTCGCGGAGACGGCGGGCGGCGTGACCGTCGGCGTCACCCGGAAGCTCATCGAGGCCGGGCTGATCGACCCGTCGCTGACCACCGTCGTCCTCAACACCGGTGACGGCCTCAAGACCCTGGACGCGGTGGCGCCCACCACCGGACCGACCGCGACCATCCGGCCCGACCTGGACGCCTTCCGCGCCGCCGGTCTCGCCACCTCCTGACGCCGACGCCCGACGCCGTCCTCGCCCCGCGCGTCGCCGACGCGCCCTCACCCGTACCGCAGCCCCAGCTTCCGGAAGGCACTCCCATGAGCGTCAACGTCCGCATCCCCACCATCCTGCGCACCTACACCGGCGGCCAGTCCGAGGTCCCGGCCGAGGGCGCCACCCTCGCCGAGGTCATCGCCGACCTGGAGAAGAACCACTCCGGCATCGCCGCCCGCGTCCTGGACGACCAGGGCAAGCTGCGCCGCTTCGTCAACGTCTACGTCAACGACGACGACGTCCGCTTCGAGCAGGGCCTGGAGACCGCCACGCCCGACGGCGCCGGTATCTCGATCATCCCGGCGGTCGCCGGCGGCTGCTGAGCCCCGCCGCCTCCGCGGCGAACCCCCGCTCCACCGCATTGCCCTCTCCGCTCCATTCCCTCCGGGGAAAGCGGAGGGGGCAATTCTGCATGGTTGAACGCGGTAGAGTTGGGGAACAGCCTCCCGCGTTTGTGCCGGGAGCATATGAGCCGCCGTTCTTTCCCCGGCGAGCAGCACACAAAGTACCCCGGTTATTCGCCCCCTTGCGCGCCTTTTGCCGGGCCCGACTTGCCCGGAACTCCGGCGCATCCTCCCGGTTCCGCCCTTTCCCCGCGCCCGGATTTCTCGTCCGACTGACCTGTTGCAGACGGCAGTTGGGCAGATACATTCAGCGGCGGTCGACGCGTTCCGGCGCACACCCCCGACCGAAGGTTGGGGGGTGAGGTCTGACCCGGGTCCGCGAAGTGCGGGCCTGTGCAAGGGCCAGTAATAGGGGAGTTAGGCATGGCTCAGGGCACCGTCAAGTGGTTCAACGCGGAGAAGGGCTACGGCTTCATCGCGGTCGACGGTGGTGCGGATGTATTCGTCCACTACAGCGCGATCCAGATGGACGGCTACCGCACCCTTGAAGAGGGTCAGAGGGTCGAATTCGAGATCTCGCAGGGTCAGAAGGGGCCGCAGGCGGACATGGTCCGCGTGGCCGCCTGAGGCGCCGACCGCACCACACTCACGAGGGCCCGCCCCACAACAGGGGGCGGGCCCTCTGCGCTGGCCTCACACGCCGACCGGGCTCGATGGCCTCAAGCGACGGCCGGGCTCCGTGGCCTCAAGCGCCGGCCGGGCTATAGATAGCCCGGCCGGCGCTTGAGGCCATCCTTCGAGCCCGGCCGGCGTTTGAGGCCACCCCACCCCCGCCGCGGCAAGGGCGGCCTGACCTCCGCATCCGCCGGTACGGACAGGGCGCCCCCAGCACGCGGGCGCGGGGCCGGAGGCCCCTAGCGCCTTGCACTCTCCTACCCCGAGTGCTAATTATTGGCGTTAGCACTCTCCGAGTGAGAGTGACAGAAGGACCGGGTCGGTGAGGCCCGCAGGCCGCGCGGGGCAAGGAACCGCGAGGCAGGCAGGCCGTCCGTCGCGGGCGCCAGCACGGTCCGGAGTATCCACCCTCCCCCAGACAGAGTCCGGGGGGACCCCCAGTCCTGGGAGGACCACTTCACATGGCCAAGATCATCGCGTTCGACGAGGAGGCGCGGCGCGGTCTCGAGCGCGGGATGAACCAGCTCGCCGACGCCGTCAAGGTCACCCTTGGCCCCAAGGGCCGCAACGTCGTCCTCGAGAAGAAGTGGGGCGCCCCCACGATCACCAACGATGGTGTCTCCATCGCCAAGGAGATCGAGCTCGAAGACCCGTACGAGAAGATCGGCGCCGAGCTGGTCAAGGAGGTCGCGAAGAAGACGGACGACGTCGCCGGTGACGGCACGACGACCGCGACCGTCCTGGCCCAGGCGCTCGTCCGCGAGGGTCTGCGCAACGTCGCCGCGGGTGCCAACCCGATGGCCCTGAAGCGCGGCATCGAGAAGGCCGTCGAGGCCGTCTCCTCCGCGCTGCTGGAGCAGGCGAAGGACGTGGAGACCAAGGAGCAGATCGCCTCCACCGCCTCCATCTCCGCCGCCGACACCCAGATCGGCGAGCTGATCGCCGAGGCCATGGACAAGGTCGGCAAGGAAGGCGTCATCACCGTCGAGGAGTCCCAGACCTTCGGTCTGGAGCTGGAGCTCACCGAGGGTATGCGCTTCGACAAGGGCTACATCTCGGCGTACTTCGCCACCGACATGGAGCGGATGGAGGCGTCGCTCGACGACCCGTACATCCTCATCGTCAACTCCAAGATCGGCAACGTGAAGGACCTGCTCCCGCTGCTGGAGAAGGTCATGCAGTCGGGCAAGCCGCTGCTGATCATCGCCGAGGACGTCGAGGGCGAGGCCCTGTCGACCCTGGTGGTCAACAAGATCCGCGGCACCTTCAAGTCCGTCGCCGTCAAGGCCCCGGGCTTCGGCGACCGCCGCAAGGCCATGCTCGGTGACATCGCCATCCTCACGGGCGGCACGGTCATCTCCGAGGAGGTCGGCCTCAAGCTGGAGAACGCCGGTCTCGACCTGCTGGGCCGCGCCCGCAAGGTCGTCATCACCAAGGACGAGACCACGATCGTCGACGGTGCCGGCGACAGCGACCAGGTCAACGGCCGCGTCGCGCAGATCCGCGCCGAGATCGAGAACAGCGACTCGGACTACGACCGTGAGAAGCTCCAGGAGCGTCTGGCGAAGCTGGCCGGCGGCGTGGCCGTCATCAAGGCCGGTGCCGCCACCGAGGTCGAGCTGAAGGAGCGCAAGCACCGCATCGAGGACGCGGTGCGCAACGCCAAGGCCGCCGTCGAGGAGGGCATCGTCGCCGGTGGTGGCGTGGCTCTGCTCCAGGCTTCCTCGGTCTTCGAGAAGCTGGAGCTCGAGGGCGACGAGGCCACCGGTGCCGCCGCCGTCAAGCTGGCCCTGGAGGCCCCGCTCAAGCAGATCGCCGTCAACGGTGGCCTGGAGGGCGGCGTGGTCGTGGAGAAGGTGCGCAACCTCGCCGTGGGCCACGGCCTGAACGCCGCGACCGGCGAGTACGTCGACATGATCGCCGAGGGCATCCTCGACCCGGCCAAGGTGACGCGTTCCGCGCTCCAGAACGCCGCGTCGATCGCCGCCCTCTTCCTCACCACCGAGGCCGTCATCGCCGACAAGCCGGAGAAGGCCGCCGCCGCTGCCCCGGGTGGCATGCCCGGCGGTGACATGGACTTCTGACCGGACTCGCTTCCGGTCGGCCCGTCCGGCACCACGCCCACCGGGGCGGTGTCCCTCTTCCGAGGGATGCCGCCCCGGTGGCGTTGGTGCTGTCCGTCCTCGGGATCGCCTCGGACACCCGCGATGTGCGAGGGTGGACCCGGCCTCACGGCCACGGAACGTCCGAGAGAAAGGAGCGCGGTCATGTCCTCCAAGCGTCGCCGTAAGAAGAAGGCGCGTCGCAAGAACGGCGCCAACCACGGCAGCAGGCCGCAGTCCTGACTTCCGTGCGGCGCTCCTGAGGCCGGGGGAGACCCCGAAGGGCCCGGGCGCGCCGGCACCACGCCCCCGTCACACCGCCGCAGGCGGCAGGCGGGGGCGTCGTCGCGTTCAGCGGGTCGGCGCGGTCAGCAGGGTCCGTCCTCGGCGGAGACGTGGAGGATCGACCGGTCGGCGGCCGCGTCGTGGCCCTCGTAGACGTGGAGGCAGTACGCGGCGGAGGTGCCGGAGCCGGTGACTGTGTACGCGGTGCGGTCCGGGCCGGTGCCCCGGTGGACGGAGGCGCCGATGAACGGGGTGCCCGGCTGCCGGTCGACGGCGTCCTCCAGGGACCAGGCGTAGCCCAGGTCGGAGTGGTGGACGTGCGGGGCCCGGTTCATCTCCTCGGCGGCCCGGTAGACCGCGTCCCGCAGTTCGCCGCGGCTCCAGCTGCCGGTGTCGTGCAGGTAGAGGATGACGCCGAGCGCGGTGAGCGGCGCCAGCAGGATCAGGGCGAGCCCGACCGGATTGCGGTGGTTGTAGACGTACCGCGTGCCGCCCCGGGCGGGCGTGAACACCGGCTCGTACGGGTCGTCCGCCCCGTCGGGGGCGGTGCCGGGGCGGGTCGTGGTCATGGGGCCCATCCTCCGGTACGCGGGAGGGTGGCGGCCCGGCGGGGGTGTGCGGGGTCGTCGTCCGGAGGGCTCCGCGCGCCGTCGCCACCCCCGGATGTGCCTGCCGCTACCCCCGGATGTGGGGAGGAGCGCCACTGTCGGGGGCCTCGGCGCGTTGAACACGCTGTGTGGGCAATCTCACTACAGAGCGTGGACGATGGAGAGGGAGTGAGCGCCGTGAAGGGCACGGAGGCGCACGGCAGGACCACCGACCGGGTGGGGGCCGCCCAGGAGGCGGTGGACCGGCTTCGCGCCGGGCTGGCGGAGGCGGGGATCGTCCTGCCGTCGCTGCGGCTGGAGCCGGTGTCGAGCGCGGGGAACGACCCCGCCCCGCTCGTCGACCTCGGGCGGTGCAACGTCGAGACCGCCGACCGGCTCAGCGCCGTCCTGGAGGGGGCCCGGCAGCGATGAGCGACGACGATGCCTGCTGCGCCGGTGCCGACGAGCCGGAGGCGCCCGAGGTCGTCTGGGTGGTCGGCGCCTTCGCGGTCGACGCGCGGGACGGTCGCCTCGGCCGGGTCATGGGCAGCGAGGGCCCGTACATCCAGCTCCGGCCGCCCGGCGGCGGCAAGGAGTGGGACTGCCCGCCGCGCGCGGTCCGGGCCGCCGACCGGAAGGAGGTGCTGCGCGCCAAGGTGCGGGAGATCAACTGGGAGGGGCGGCTGCCCTGAGGCGGCCCCCCGCCGGGCTCACGGGCGCGGCTCCACCTCGCCGAGGATCAGCTGGTAGCGGTGGTGGTCGCGCCAGGCACCCGCGATGTGCAGGTAGTCGGGGGCGGTGCCGTACCAGGTGAAGCCCGCGCGGAGCAGGACGCGCTGGGAGGCGGTGTTGTCCAGCAGGGTGCCCGCCTCCAGCCGGTGCAGGCCGAGCGCGTCCCGGGCGTACGCCACGGCCTGGGCCAGCGCCTGCCCGGCGAGTCCGCGCCCGGTGTGCTCCCCGTCCACCCAGTAGCCGACCGAGGCGCTGAGCAGCGGCCCCCGGACGATCCCGGTGAAGGTGAGGGTGCCGAGCACCGGAGGCGTCCCCGGCACGTGGGAGCCGTCCAGCACCCACGGCACGGCCCGCCCGGCCTCCCACTCCCGCAGTTGCCCCGCGATCCGCTCGGCCTGCCCTTCGAGGGTGAGGAACCGCTCCCCGCGCCGGGGCTCGGTCGGCGCGAGGTGCGCGGCGTTGCGCCGGTACGCGGCGAGCAGGGCGGGGGCGTCGTCGGGGCGGACCAGGCGCATCAGGGCGCCGCCGGGGAGCTGGGCGTCCGGGACGGGGGCGGGGGAGCCGGGCTCGGTCATCCGGCCGATGGTACGCCGCAGGACGGGGGCGAGGCGGCCGGCCGCCACCGCCTGCGGTCCGTCTTCTCCTCGTACGGCTGCGGGTCCGGGTACGTCACCAGTTCCAGGGTGCTGCCCCACGGGGTGCGGAGGTAGGCGAAGCGGTTGGCGGGGCCCGCCTCGGGGCCGGGGAGGGGGTGCGGTGGGGAGAGGGGGTGGGCGCCCGCCTCGATGGCGCGGTCGCGGAGGGTGTCGAGGTCGTCGACGTACAGGGCGAGGTGCTGCCAGCCGAGATCGCTGGGGAGGGCCGGGGAGCGGCCGGGCGGGTCGTAGGCGAAGAGTTCGATGCCGGGGCCGTCGGGGAGGGCCAGCATGCGGATGGCCAGTTGGCGGGTGCCGGGCGGGACGCCGAGGCGCTGTTCGGTCTCCGGGCCGCCGACCGGCCCCCGGCCGGCGGGGAGCGTGTCGTACAGCACCTCGGCGCCGAGTGCGTCGGCCAGGAAGCGGGTGGCGGCCTCCAGGTCGGGGACGGTGAGGCCGATGTGGTCGATTCCTCGTACGCGTGCGGTCATCGCGCCATGATCCGGCGCCGGGGCGCGGCGGGGGTGCCGCCGCGCCGGGCGGGGGTCAGGCGTCGGGGGCGCCCAGCCGCTCCAACTCGGCCTCGCCCAGGCGCAGGGAGCCCGCCGCCACGTTCTCCTCCAGGTGGGCCGGGTCGGTGGTGCCGGGGATGGCGAGGACGTGCGGGCCCTGCTGGAGCGTCCAGGCCAGTTTCACCTGGGCGGGGGTCGCGCCGTGCGCCTCGGCGATCTCGCGCACGGCCTGTCCGGGCTCGCCGGCGCCCGCCTCGCGACGGGCGCCGGCGAGGGAGAAGAAGGGCACGTAGGCGATGCCGGCCTCGCCGCACTCCTGGACGAACTCCTGCTCCTCGGCGCTCGCGCCGATCCCGTACAGGTTCTGCACGCAGACCACCGGGGCGATGGCGCGGGCCTCCGCGAGGTGGTGCGGGCGGACGTTGGAGACGCCGAGGTGGCGGACGAGGCCCGCCTCGCGGAGTTCGGCGAGGGCGCCGACGTGGTCGGCGAGGGACTGGGTGGTCTCCTGGCGCGCGACGCGGAAGTTGACCACGTCGAGGTGGTCGCGGCCGAGCTGGCGCAGGTTCTCCTCGACCTGGCCGCGCAACTGCTCGGGCCGGGCCCACTGCCACTCGCCCCAGGTGTCGCGGCCCGGCCCGACCTTGGTGACGATGACCAGGTCGTCGGCGTAGGGGGCGAGGGCGGCGTTGATCAGCTCGTTGGCGGACCGGGTGGTGGAGAAGTAGAAGGCGGCCGTGTCGATGTGGTTGACGCCCAGCTCCACCGCCCGGCGCAGCACCCGCAGCGCGCGCTCGCGGTCGGTGCCGGGCCCGTTCAGAGGGCCGGGCAGCCGCATCGAGCCGTAGCCGACGCGGCGGACGGCGGGCAGGTCGTCGGCGAGCTGCCAGGTGCCGGAGTCCAGGGCCGAGGGGTGGGGCGGGGGTGTGGTCATGGGGTGGATTCAAGCAGGGCGTACGGCCCCCGGCACCGCGTTGTCGATCATGCGACGCGGTGCCGGGGGCCGTACGGGTCAGCTGCTCGGCGCGGGCGCCGGGGCGGGGGCCGGGGGCGTCCCCGGGCGGGGGTCGCCCGGGGTCCCGGATGCGTCCGGCGCGTCCGGGGAGTCGGGCGTGTCCGGTGCCGCGTCCGTCGGCTCCGACTCGGCGCGGGCCTCGCCGGACTCCCCGGCGTCGACATCGGCGTTGAGGTCGGTGAGCATCTGCTTGCTGAAGCCGAAGAAGTACGTGGCGAGGAAGCCGGCCAGGTAGCCGGTGAGGAGGCCGCCGCCGTAGACGGCGATGAGCAGGCCGAGGCTCTGGTTGCCCGCGAGGAGCGGGAAGAGGGCCCAGCCGGAGGGGCCGATCGCCGTGGAGCCGACGGTGTCGCCGAGCATCGAGAAGGCGCCGATGAAGGCACCGCCCGCCGCGCCGCCGACGCAGGCCGTGATGAAGGGGCGGCCCAGCGGCAGCGAGACCCCGTAGATCAGCGGTTCGCCGACGCCGAGGATGCCGGCGGGCATCGCGGAGCGGATGGTGCGGCGCAGCGAGGCGTTGCGGCGCAGCCGCAGGTAGACGGCGACGGCACAGCCGACCTGGCCGGCGCCGGCCATGGCGAGGATCGGCAGCAGCGCGGTGTAGCCCTGCGACTCGATCAGGGTGGTGTGGATGGGGATGAGCGCCTGGTGCAGGCCGAGCATGACCAGCGGCAGGAAGAGCCCGCCGAGGACGAACCCGGCGAAGGCGCCGGTGTTCTCCAGCAGCCAGTCGGCGCCGGTGCCGATGCCGGAGGCGATCTGCCCGGCGACGAACATCAGGCCGAAGACGGTGACCAGGCCGGAGACGAGCACCGTGACGGTCGGTGTGACCAGCACGTCCACCGCCTCCGGCACCCAGCGCCGGCACCACCGCTCGACGTAGACCGCGAGGACCGCCGCGCCCAGCGCGCCCAGCACCCCGCCCTGGCCGGGCGAGAGCTGGGAGCCGAACACCTCCACGTCCCCGATCCCGGGGAAGACGATGATCGAGGCGACGGCGCCGCCCAGGATCGGCGTACCGCCGAACTCCTTCGCCGTGTTGTAGCCGACGAAGACCGCGATCAGCGCCATGAAGCCGGAGGCGAGGGCGCCGAGTGCCGGGGTGACGCCGGGCGCCCAGCCGAGGTTCGTCAGCAGGCCGTTGACGCCCGCGATGATGCCGCAGCCGATCAGGGCCGGGATGAGCGGCACGAAGATGTTGGCGATGCGGCGCAGGAACAGCTTGAGCGGGGTGGCGTTGCGCGCCTTGCGCTCCGCCTTGATCTCGGCCCCGCGCGCCGCCAGCTCCTCGGCGGTGACCGGGTGCGGCTCGGGAGCGCCGGCGGTGGCGGGCACGGGCTGCGGAGCCGGAGCCGGAGAGGCCGCCCGCTCCTCCTCCACCAGCACCTCGAACTCCGGCGTGACCCGGGCGACCGTCCCCGGCCCGAGGACGATCTGGTACGTGTCGTCCTCGACCACGCCCATCACCCCGGGCACGGCCTTCAGGGCCTCGTCCTGGACGAGCGAGCGGTCCGCGAGACCCAGCCGGAGCCGGGTCATGCAGTGGACGACGGTGGTGACGTTGGCGGCGCCGCCGACGAGCGGGAGGATCGCGGCGGCGAGGGCGCGGTTCTTGTTCTCAGCCATGGTGCGTGCTGCCTTGCTGTGCGGGGGTGGGGCGGTGGTGCGGTCAGGTGGTGCTGCCGGGACGGGCGGCGGCGAGCGCCTCCCGCAGATGACCCCGGGCGTCGGTGAGCAGGCGGTCGGCGGCCGGGGCGTCGACGCCCCCCAGGATCGTCAGGATGGCGTTCTTCACCTCGCCGCCGGTGGCGGTCAGCGCCGCCTCGATCTCCTCGTCCCCGGCGCCGGTGGCCAGCGCGACGATGCGGCGCGAACGGGCGCGCAGCTTCTCGTTGGAGGCGCGCACGTCGACCATGAGGTTCCCGTACGTCTTGCCGAGCCGGATCATGGTGAGGGTCGAGATCATGTTCAGCACCAGCTTCTGCGCGGTGCCGGACTTCAGCCGGGTCGAGCCGGTCAGCAGCTCCGGCCCCACCACGACCTCGATGCCGTGGTCGGCGGCGGCCGCCAGCGCGCTGCCCGCGTTGCAGGACAGGCCGACGGTGAGCGCCCCGGCCCCCCGGGCGTACTCCACGGCGCCGACCGCGTACGGCGTGCGGCCCGAGGCGGAGATCCCGACCACCGTGTCGTCGGCGGTGAGCGCCAGCGCGGCCAGGTCCCCGGCGGCCAGCTCGGCGCTGTCCTCGGCGCCCTCGACCGAGGTGACCAGGGCGGTGGGGCCGCCCGCGATGAGGCCGACGACCTCGGCGGGGTCGGTGTTGAACGTGGGCGGGCACTCGCTGGCGTCCAGCACGCCGAGCCGCCCGGCCGTGCCGGCGCCCGCGTAGACCAGCCGTCCGCCGCGCGCCATCCGCTCCGCGATCTGGTCGATGGCGGCGGCGATCTCGGGGAGCACCCGCGCCACGGCGCCGGGCACGGTGGCGTCCTCCGCGTTCATGGTGCGGGCGATCTCCAGCGTGGAGAGCCGGTCGATCTCGGCCAGCTCGGGCCGGAACGCCTCGGTGGTCAGCGTCTCGAGCTGGGCCCGGAGGCCCCCGCCGGAGGGGGCGTCTGCACGGGCGGTGGTGTCGGTCATCGGGCGGGCTCTTTCGGTACGGGGTGCGGGTGCGGGGTTCTGGGGCGGGCGCGGGTCAGCGGCGCCCGGAGCGCGGGTCGTGGCGGTGCGCCAGCGCCTCGTACGAGGCGGAGAGCGCGGGCGCCGCCGTCTCGTACGTACGCTGCGCGACGCCCACGAAGAGGCAGTCCACGACGAGGAGCTGACTGGTCCGCGAGGACATCGCGGCCGGCCGCAGCTCGCTCTCGCGCGCCGTCGAGGTGGTCAGCAGGTGGTCGGCGTACTGGGAGACGGCGCCGTCGGGCCGCCCGGTCACCGCGATCGTGGTGGCGCCCCGCTCGAAGGCGGTGCGCAGCGGCTCGATCACGTCGCCGGTGGTCCCGGAGTGGGTGATGGCGATCGCCACGTCACGCGGGCGCAGCTGCACGGCGTTGGTCACCGCCAGGTGCGGGTCCGCGTGGGCGTGGGCGATCAGACCTATCCGCAGCAGCTTCTGCGCCAGGTCCTGTGCGACGAGGCCGGAGGCCCCGATGCCGTAGATGTCGATCCGCCGGGCCCCCGCCAGCGCGTCCACGCACGCCGCGAGCTGCGCGGTGTCCAGCCCGGCGGCGGTGTCGGCGAGGGTCTGCTGCTCGTCGTAGGCCAGCTTCGCCACCACGTCCGCCAGCGAGTCGTCCACCGCGATGTCGGCGGTCACCGCCGGCGACTGCCCCGACTCCTGCTGTGCCGCGAGCCCCGCCAGCGCCAGCCGCAGATCCCGGTACCCCGGATACCCCAGCAGCCGGGCCGTCCGGACCACCGTCGCCTCACTGGTCCCGGTCAGCTCCGCCAACCCGGTCACGGTCAACGCCGAACACCCCGCGGGGTCCCCCGCCACGGCCTCCGCGACCCGCTGCATCGACCGCGTCATCGACGGCGCCAACGTCCTGACCTTGGCCGCGAGCGCGGCGGGGGCGGGCGGGGCGGAGTGCCCGAAACTTTCCTTCACGTTGCTGGTCACCTTTGAAAGGTATTTTCAGAGTCAGGTGTTTGGCAAGAGGTGACGGCGGTCGGGGAACGGCGGCGGCCCGCCGGACCATCCGGGGTGGAGGGTGGTCCGGCGGGCCGTGGCGGAGTGCCGTCGGCGCGGGCGCCTACATCACGAACCGGAAGCTCTGCCAGCCGTGGCCGAGCTGCTTGCGCGGGCCGAAGCCCTTGCCGGTGTGGGGGTAGTACCAGAGCTTGCCGCCGGAGTCGACGCCGAGGATGTCGGCCTTGCCGTCGCCGCTCCAGTCGGCGGCCATGACGTGGCGGAAGGAGCCCCAGCCGTGGCCGAGCTGGACGGGTGAGCTGAGGGCGTTGCCGTTGTGCGGGTAGTACCAGAGCTTGCCGCCGGAGTCGACGCCGAGCACGTCCGCCTTGCCGTCGCCGCTCCAGTCGGAGACGCGCTCCAGGTCGGGGCGGGTGGAGGAGCCCGGCCGGTTCTGGCTCAGCGGGGCGGAACCGGTGGGGTAACTGGTGCCCGTCTCCACGGTGTTGGGTATCTCGCGGCTGAGGAAGCTGCTGCAGTGCACCACGTTCCAGTGCAGGTGCGGGCCGGTCACGTTGCCGGTCGCGCCCGAGCTGGCGATCCGCTGGCCCTGCCCCACCCGGGCCCCGGCCCGGACGCTGACGGAGCTGAGGTGGGCGTACTGGGTGCACCGGTTGTCGCCGTGGTTGATCAGGACTTGGTTGCCGCCGCCCCCGTCGGTCCAGCCGGCGTAGTGCACCGTGCCGCCAGCCGAGGCGACGATGGCGGTGCCCGTGCCCATGGCGAAGTCGACGGCGTGGCGGTTGTAGTCGTCGTTGTGCGAGTAGCCGCTGCCCGGGGTCTGGGTCACGGTGTACCGCTGGCCCGCCGGGTACGGCAGTTTGAACGGCGCCCCCGCCGCGAGGCCGGTGACCGGGCCGGGTGCCGGGCCGGAGACGGCCCGCACCTGTGGTCCGGGGGTACCCGGCGAGCCGCCCGTCGTTCCCGCGTACGCGGCTCCGGCGGGCGCCGCCGTGGTGAGGAGGGCGAGAACGAGGCCGAGCCCGGCCCTGACGCTGTGCCGCACGAGCGCCTCCCTGGCTGAAGGGAGGGAGGCGCGCGGCACGGGTGTGCCGTTACCCCCCTCCGGGTCAACAAAATGTGGACGTCCGGTGTGCGTCAGACGATGCGGCAGCGGCGGGAGAGCCGTCAACGGAGCCGCGGGCCCATTCGCCCCGGCTGGGTCCGGGCCCAGGCGTCGACCCGCTCACTCTTCCCTCAGGCACCGCGACCGGCAGCGGACTTGGGGCGACACGGAGGTGACGGGGACGGCCGCCGGTCCGCCCGGAATGCCGGGCGGCGCACCGGGGAAAGGCTGGAGGTGCGTCGCGCACCCGGGCGCCCCCGCCACCGGTCACGAAGGGACCCCGCATGCCCACCCCGCTCCTGTCCCTCCCGCCCCTCCCCACCGTCACCCGCCTCGCCTCCGTCACCGTCGTCCGCCACGGCGAGAGCGAGGCCAACGTCCGGTACCGGCGGGCCGTGGGGACGGGGGACGTGGCCGTGCCGGAAGGGCGGGCCGAGGACACCGCGTTGACCAGGCTCGGGGAGGAGCAGGCGGCGGCGTTCGGGCGGTGGTTGGCCGGGGCGGGGGTGGAGGCCGGGCCGGAGTTGGTGGTGTGTTCGCCGTACGTGCGGGCGCGGCGGACGTGGGAGCTCGCGGCGGGGGAGTTCGGGGAGCGGGCAGTGCCGCCCGTGGTGGTCGAGGAGCGGGTGCGGGACCGGGAGAACGGGGTGTTCGCGCTGCACTCGCCGCCGGCGTGGCGGGCGGCCGACCCGGAGGAGTGGGCGCGGCGGGAGCGGAGCGAGGAGTGGACGTACCGGCCGCCGGGTGGGGAGTCGCTGGCGGACGTGGCCCTGCGGGTGCGCGGGCTGCTCGGGGATCTGGACGCGGTGGCGGCGGGGCGGCGGGTGCTGATCGTGGCGCACGACGCGGTGGCGCTGGCCGTGGCGTACGTGCTGGAGGGGATCGGGGCGCCGGTGCCCGACCGGCCGCAGGTGGCCAATGCCTCCGTGTCCACCTGGCACAACGAGGGCGGGCGCCTCGTGCCGGGGGTCTGGAACAGCACCGGCCACCTGTAGCCACAGCGGTCAGCGGCCCCCGGTCAGGATTCGACCGAGAAGGCGAGTTCGGCGTAGCGGTACTCCGCGATCTCCTCGGGGGTGCCCGAGATGTAGGTGATGCAGTCGCCGTCGGAGACCGCGCCCTCCGGGATGGCCACGAGGAGGATCTCCCCGCGGTCCTCCAGCGGGTCGTGCCAGGCGGGGGACCAGCCGCCGAGCTGGATCTCGTAGGACCAGGGGGCGGAGACCAGCGACTCCAGCTTCGCGAACAGCTCGTCCAGGAGCTCGGCCCGTTCGGCGTTCCCCTCCACGTAGGCGGCCGCCTCCGGTATCTCCGCGCTGTCGACGTACTTGGGTGTGGTGAGGCCCGGTACGGCGTGGAGCGGGAAGGGGGCGACGGACGCCAGGGGGTCCCGCTCCGCCGGGGGGCGTTCGACGGTTTCCGTTCCCGCCGGGACGTGGAAGACCCAGCCGTGGTCCTGGTCCGTGATCTCGGCGAGGACTGCCACGTGGCCGTCGGTGGGGAAGGCGATGTCGAGGACGCCGGTGGGCAGGGCGGCGCAGTCGACGGTCAGGACGTGCGGGACGTAGCCGGGGACCTCCACGCCCTTCGGCAGCCGGGCGGGTCCGCCGACCCGGGCGGCCGGGCGGACCTCTGTCCGCAGCTCCTCCGGCAGTTTCTCGTACGGGCAGAGGTGGAGGCAGGGGCGCAGGAGGCGGACGTACGCCTCGGTCACCGGCTCGGGGAGGCCGAGGGCACGCCCGGCGTCGAGGGCGGCCTCGCGGACGGCTTCGTGGGTGAGGATCGCGGTCATGGGCGGCACCGCGCGATGCCCCGGCGGCACGGCCGCGCCGCGGGGGACAGCCCGGGGGGACAATGGACCCATGAACGACATGGCGCGGACGGAACAGGCCCTGCACACCGCCCGGGCGGCGGTCCTCGCCGATCTCGGGGCGCGGTCGGCCGAGGAGGCCGACCTGGTGGAGGACGCGGTGGCCGGGCGGCGCTGGTGGGTCGAGCAGTGGCCCGAGGGCGCGGCGTACGTCACCGGGCTGGTCGCGCAGGACGTGCAGGACGCCCTGCTGGAGCGGGTCGGGCGCTGGCCGCTCTGCCCGGTCTGCGGGGACGAGGACCCGCACGCCCTGGACGTCGAACCGGAGCTGGGCGAGGACCCGCACTGGGTGTGCGGCAAGGCCGGGACCGTGATCGCGCCGGTCGGCTCGCTCGGCGGCGCCCCGACGGGCTGACGGGGCGCCCGTGATCTACATCGACCCGCCCACCTGGCCCGGCCACGGCCGCCTCTGGTCGCACCTGGTCAGCGATGTCTCGTACGAGGAGCTGCACGCCTTCGCGGCCCGGATCGGGGTGCCGCCGCGCGCCTTCGAGCGCGACCACTACGACCTGCCCGCCCACCGGTACGCGGACGCGGTACGGGCCGGGGCCGCCGAGGTCTCCAGCCGGGAGGTGGTCGTGCTGCTCACCCGGGCCGGGCTCCGGCGGCGCAAGCGGCGGGATGGCGGGGGACCCTCTTAGCGGCCGGCCGGTCGCCCGTTCAGCCTCGGCCCACGCGCTCCCGCGCCTGAGATGGGGCCCGTCTGGACGCAGGGTCAAGGAGTGGGGAGCCCGGGTCAAGGACAGGGGGCCGTGGGCTTGGCAGGCTTTCTCTCGCGGAGCCCCGGCTCCTCCCGGCGGGGGATGGGGAGGGCCCGGGGCCCGCGGTGCGCTCAGCCGCCCAGGTGGGCGCACTCCTGGCTGTGGCCGCCGCTGCGGCAGCCGGCCATGCCCGGCGCCTCCGGGGCGGTCGGTGATCCGGGCGGGGGTTCCGGGCGGGCGGAGTCGTGGGTGGCGAGGGCGAGGGCGGTGAGGGCGGCGCCGGTCAGCAGGACCGCCATGAGGCCCTGGGTGACGGCGACGCCCCACGCCCGGCGGCCGCCCCAGGTGACCGCCACCGCGCCCGCGCCGACCCCGATCGCGACCACGGCGAGCAGGTAGGGGGCCGGGGAGACCTCGGGCGCCGGGGTCCCGGCGTCCAGGTGGAAGGAGGCGAGGAACCAGATCAGCAGCGCGGCAGCCGTCAGTGCCACCTCCAGCACGATCAGCCCCAGCGCCACGCCGAACTGAGCCGGAGCGCCCATCGGTTCGGGAGGCTCGGCCGGGGGCGGGAGCCTGGTCCCGGGTCTCGGTGAGGGTGAACTCGGCGTCATGGCACGGACTGTGGCGCACCGGACGGGTACGCGCATGAGTAGACGTACTCAGGCCCGCCGCTCGTACCGCAGGTCCATCCCCTCGTCCAGGTCCTCGACGACCGGAGGGTCGGCCGGGGTGAAACCGGCGCGGCGCAGGACGGCTTGGGACGCCCGGTTGTCGGGGTCGACGCGGGCGCGCAGGGTGGGGGAGCCGGGCTGGCCCAGGCCCCAGACGGCGAGGGCGCGCAGGGCGGCGGTGGCGTGGCCGTGGCCGCGGGCCTTCTCCTGGAGGCCGTAGCCGACCTCGGCGCTGCCGGTCTCGTCGGGCGGGCCGTGGAAGCCGACGGTGCCCAGCGCCCGTTCGTCGCGGAGCCGGACCAGGACGAAGGTGCCCCACTCGGGCCGGTGCGTGCCCCGGGCGTACGCCCGCGCCACCATGGCGCCCGCCGCGCGGCTGCCCTCGTCGGGGTCGTCCCCGAGCCAGGTGTGGCCGGCCGTACCGCCGACCGAGAGGTCCATCGCGGCGGCGGGGGAGAGTTCGCGCAGCTCCAGCACGTCCGCGGCCTCCTCGTCCTCGACGGGGAGCACGATCGCGTTGTGCCAGTGCCAGGACGTGACCTCGGGCCGCCCCGGGAGCTCGCCGCGGCCGGTCGCCCACAGCAGGGTGCGCGCCGGGTCGGGGCCCGGCTGCACGTGCGGGAAGAGGTGGGCCAGCAGCGACTGGCTGAGCTGCCCCGGCGGCCGCCAGCGCTCCGCCCCGAGCCCGCACGCGATGTCGTACGTGTGCAGCAGCAGCTCGGCGACGCCCATCCCCGCGAACCCGGTCCGGTCCCCGGCGCCGTACGCGAAGGGGTGCCAGCCGCGCACCCCCGGCGGCGTCGTGCGGACGACGGCCGAGAGCAGGCCGCCGGTGGCGGTGACGACGCCGGCCGCGTCCTCGTTGCTCAGCCCGTCCTCCAGCGTGATGCCGAACCCGACGTACCGGGAGGTGGCGCGGCCGGTCAACTGCCCGGCGTACGCGATGAGATCGTCCGCCACGTGCTCCACCGTGCACCGCACCGTCCACTCCAGGGAACCGGCCGGCACCTCCCAGTCCCGGTCGGCGACCGACCGCAGCAGCGCCGCGCACTCCGCGACGGCCTCGTCCACCTGATCCGCGCCCATCTCCAGCATGAGCCCGAGGGTAGGCGCTGCGGCCGGGACCGGCAGGGGTTTCACGCGGTGCCGGAGGCGGGCGCGGTCTGCGGCTCGGGCAGGTCCGGGGACCGGCCGGCCGAGCGGGCCGCGACCCTGCTGCGACCACCGCCCTTGCCCAGCCGCAGGGCCAGCGCGACCGCCGCGATGCCGACGAGGAGCATGGCCGCGCCCGCCCAGGCGGTGGCCGGGTAGCCGAGGCCCGCGTCGATGACGGTGCCGCCGAGCCAGGGGCCGCCGGTGTTGCCGAGGTTGAAGGCGGCGGTGGTGGTGGCGCCGGCCAGGGTGGGGGCGGCGCCCGCGACGTTGAACATGCGGGCGTTGAGCGCCGGGGCGGTGTAGAAGGCGGAGAGGCCCAGCAGGAAGGAGAGGGCGACGGCGAAGGCGGCGGTGGAGGAGAGCAGGGCCAGCGCGGTGAGGAAGACGGCGGAGGCCGCCATCCCGCTCAGCAGGACGCCGAAGAGGTGCGCGTCGGCCACCCGTCCGCCGATCGCCGTCCCGACCAGCGCGCCCGCGCCGAAGAGCGCCAGCACCCACGGCACCGAGGACTCGGCCAGTCCCGCCACGTCGGTGAGGAGCGGCGCCATGTAGCTGAACGCGCAGAAGACGCCGCCCGCGGCGAAGGCGGTGGCGACGATCGCCAGCCACACCTGCCGGTCCGCGTAGATCGCCAACTCCATGCGCAGCACCGGCTTCTCGGCCGGACGCGGGATGCGCGGCACCCGCGCCACCACCCCGATCAGCGCCACCGCCGAGGCCGCCGCCACCGCCCAGAACGCCGAGCGCCAGCCGAACTGGTCGCCGAGGAAGGCGCCCATCGGCACCCCGAGCACGTTGGCGACGGAGAGCCCGCCGATCATCACGGCCATCGCCCGCGCCCGCGAGGTGACCGGCACCATCGCGATGGCCACCGCCGCCCCGACCGCCCAGAACCCGGCGCAGGCCAGCGCGCTGACCACCCGGGAGGCGAACAGCACGCCGTACGAGGGGGCGAGGGCGCCCGCGACCTGGCCGAGGCCGAAGACGGTGATCAGCGCGATCAGCGTCACCCGGCGCGGCAGCCGCAGCGTCGCCACCGCCAGCAGCGGCGCGCCCACCACCATGCCGACGGCGAACGCCGATATGAGCAGCCCCGCCTGCGGAATGGTGACGCCCATGTCGCGCGCGATCGGCGGCAGCAGCCCCGACAGCATGAACTCACTGGTCCCGAGGGCGAAGACGGCGAGCCCGAGGACGTAGACGGCGAGGGGCATGCGTGCGCGGGCGTCGGGCCCGGCTCGCTCCGGGGGCGCGGCGGGCTGCTCCGGGGCGGTCGTGGGGGCGGGGGTGCGGGTGGGATCGGGCTCGCGAGGGTGCTCAGCTGAATCGGACACGTGGGGGCAACGGCCGCCGGGGGGACGGCATTCCCGGTGCCGCGGAGGACCGCGCGCGGGGGCCGGGGGCCCTGCGGGCACCCCCGCGTCCGCCGTGCCGTTCCCGCACGACGGCCTCGTCAGGCGAGGCGGCGTGCGACCGCCCGGCCCAGTTCGCCGGCCGGGGTGTCCTCCCCGCCCCGTACGCCCAGCCGTTCCGCCAGGTCCGTCAGATGCAGGTCGACCGCCGTCTCCACGAGCGTGGCGAGCAGGCTCGCGGCGACGCGGGCGCGGCCGACGGCCGTGGCGAGGACCGCGGCCGCGACGAGCGCGCCGGGCCACCACAGCACCGCGAGTGCCGCGTACAGCACTGCCCAGCCGGCCAGCCGTGCGGCGGAGTCGTACGCCTGGCGGGCGCCGGTGATGTCGGCGCGCAGGGTTTCGGGCAGCAGGGCCCAGAGCCGTGGCCAGGCCGGCTCCAGGTCGAGCGCGTGGCGCCGGTGCACCCGGACCGCGGCTCGGTGGAAGAGGTCCCCGATCCGGGTCGGGCGCTCGGGCCGTTGAGGCTTCCGCCGGCGGGCCGCGTGCCGGGCGTAGGCGTGTGCCAGCCGTCCGCCCGGACGCCGGCCGGAGGAGGTCCGGGCGATGGCGCGACGGGCCCGCTCCGCCTGTCGCCGCCGGCTGCGCCGGCGCCACCGCACCACCCAGGACAACGGGGGCCCGGCACCGGTGGCGCCCCACAGCCGTTGGAACGCCCCGCCGAGCGCTCCGGCCGCCAGACCGGCGGCGCCGGCCGCCAGCAGCCCCGACGCGACGGCCAGCGCCACGGCGGAGAAGCTCCGTCCCGCCCGGTCCCGGGCGATCTCGTCCAGCCACGCGGACAGGCGGCCGGCGTCGAACGGGTGCGCGTGACCGAGCCGTACGGAGATGACCAGGGCCGCGACCCACAGCAGGCCGGCCAGGACGACGGTCTGCAACCAGCGTTCCGCGATCCGGGTACCGATCCCGGTGAGCAGCGCGGACATCAGCGCGGCGGGTAGGCGCGCAGCGGCGTGCCGCCGGCCGCGCAGGCGGGCCGGGCGGTCGCCTCCTCGGGGAACACCACCCGGCCGCAGTGGCTCCACGGGCAGACCCAGGCGTCCACCGGGTCCGCCCCGGCCGCCGGGGTGCCGCCCGGCGTCAGCGCGAACCCGGGAGGCAGCCGCGCGTCTGCCGACCGGAGGTGTTCGAGACCGCGTACGTCCAGGTCGGCCAGGCCGTGGCGGGCGCAGGCGTCCTCGATGGCGTCCAGCAGGGCCCCGAGCCGTGCCGTGGAGGCCGGGGCGCCGGAGGCGTCGGGCGCGGTGGGCAGGAGGCCGAGGAGTTCTTCCAGCTGGGGCCCCGCGCCGGCGGCCTCGATCTCCGCCGCCATCGTCCGGTGCCGGGTGAGCTGGTCGCACAGCACTCCCAGCCGGTCCCGCACGTCGTTCACGGTCCCCCACCTCCCCATCGCGCCAACGAGCCGCCAACTCCCCGGCAACCGGGCAAGATTGGCAGTGTACCGCCCTGTAGCCAGGTGTACGCGGACAGAGAGGGACGTGATGCCCGACCCGAACGAGTGGCTCGCGGATCTCCGGCGGCGTGTCCGAACGGCCCGTGCCACGGGGGACCTCCGTACCGTGTGCACCGCCGAGGCCGCGAGCGCGGCCGACGCGCTCACCCCGGTCTTCGGGCCGGCTCCCGACTTCGCCAGCGCCGCCGTTCTGGGCTGGTACCACTGGCTGCGCTTCCAGGCGGAGGACGGGGTGGACCAGGAGAAGCTGGTCCAGGCCGTACGCCTGCTGGCACCGGTGCACGCGGTGGACCCCGGAGCCGTACCCGAGGAACTGGCCGCCGTGTACGCGGGCGACGAGGGGACCGATGCCGAGGAGGCCCTGGAGTACGGCCTCCTCCTGGGCCTCGCCCACGAACGGAGCGGCGCGGTCCCGCTGCTGCGCCGTGCCACCGAACTCTTCCGCATCGCGGCGGCGGGCCCCTCCCTCACGGGCCTCGACCGGGCGATGGCGCTGAACAACCTGGGCCACACCCTTCGGGCGGTCTACGAGGCCACGGGGGACGCGACGGCCCTGGACGAGGCCGTCGCGGTCGCCCGGCAGGCGGTGAGAGTCACGCTCCATCCCGAGCACGCGATGTTCCTCAACAACCTCGGCATCGCCCTGTTCCGTCTGTCCGTCCGGGACGACGACACGGCCGCGCTGGACGAAGCGCTGACCGCCTGCCGCCGGGCCGTGGCCGCGACCCGCCCGGGCCACCCCCACCTGGTGCGGTACCGCGCCACCCTCGGGCTCGTGCGGAGCAGGTGGGCGGAGCTGCACCAGGACGCCACCGCGGGCGCCGAGGCGATCTCGCTGCTCCGGCTCGCGGTGTCCGCGACACCCGGCCGGGACCCGGCTCACCGCGACCGCCTCCTGCTCCTCGTCCGCGCGCTGGACGCACAGTTCGGACACACCGGTGACGAGGCGCACCTCGACGAGGCGGTGGCCTTCGGGCGACAGGCCGTCGCCATGACGCCCGAAGGCCACCCGGAGCGCTGCGAGGCCCTCAGGACGCTCGCCGGGGTTCTCGCGTCGTCGGCCGGTCAGGCACACGACCTCCCGCTGCTGCGTGAGGCGGTCGCCACCGCCCGGAACGGGGTCGCCGCCGCCGACGCGTCGCACCGTGCCAGGTGTCTGCTCCAGCTCGCCGTGTGCCTGTGCGCGGTGGCCGAGTCCGCGTCCGACCCCGGCGAAGGGGGCCCGGCCGCGGCCGAGGCCGTTGCCGTCGCCCGTGAGGCCGCGGCCGGCCCGGGCCACGAGTTCCTGGGCGTGCTGGCCCACGCCCTGCTCCGCCGGTTCCAGCACACCGGTGACACACGGACGTTGACCGAGGCGGCGGAGGTCGCCCGGCGCGCCGTCGCCGCCGCGCCCCCGGGCACCCCGGGGCACGCGTCCCGGGCGAGCAACCTGGTGTTCATCCTGTTCCGCCTGCACGACGTCGCCGCCGAGGACCGCGTCCTTCGGGAGGCGATCGCCCTCGGCCGCCAGGCGGTCGCCGCCCTGCCGGAGGGCCACGGGGCCCGGCCCGCCGCCCTGTCCCATCTCGGAGCGGTCCTGATCCGGGCGTACGAGCACACCGGGCGGGCGGCGCTCGCCGAGGAGGCCGTCGCCCACCACCGCGGGGCGGTCGCCGCGTCTCCCGGCCTGGTGAGCGCGGCCAGCTGGCTCATGAACCTCGGGATGGCCCTGGCCTCGCTGGGGCGCGGCGAGGGCCGCCCCGAACCCGCCCGGGAAGCCGTCACCGTCCTGCGGAAGGCGCTGGAGGCGCTGCCGAGCGGCCACCCGGAACGGGCGACCGCGCTGAGCAACCTCGCGATCGCCCTGTCCGGGCACTCCTTCCACACGGACGACCCCGCCGCGGTGCTGCGCGAAGCCGTCCGTACCGCGCGCGCCGCCGTCACCGCCACGCCCGCCAGCCATCCGCACCACGCCCAGCACCTGAACACCCTCGGACTCACGCTGTGGGCCCTGGCCTGGCAGACCGGCGACTCCGCGCCCCTGCGGTCGGCGGTCGAGGCCGGCCGGCAGGCGTGTGCGGCCGCTCCCCCGCACCACCCCCACCGGGCGATGTTCCTGGGCAATCTGAGCTCCGCACTGCGGATGTCCTACGCCCGCACCGGGAAGCCGGAGGAGATCGCCGAGGCGGTCGCGGTCTGCCGGGAAGGGCTGGCCACGCTGGCCCGGGACCACCCGTACCGGCTCCGGCTGCTGTACAGGCTCGCCGACACGCTGTTGACCCGGGCCTTCTGGGACGACGATCCCCGCCTCCTGGAGGAGGCGACCGAGGTCTGCCGGGAGGCTGCCGCCGTCCTCGGCGACGACGGGCTCCGGCCGCTGGAGGGCCTGCACATGCTGGCCGCCGCGCTCGTGCTCGCCGCCGTACGGGACGGGGACGCCGCCCCGCTGCACGAGGCCGTCGCACACACCCGCGAGGTGACCGAGCGCGTCGGCCCCGGCGGGCCGGACAGTTCCGCCGCCCTCAGCCAGCATGCCGGCGTGCTCTACCTGCTGCACGCCCGGACCGGCGACGGCCGTCTGCTCGAAGAGGCGCTCTCCGCCGCCCGCACGGTGGGCGCGGACGAGTCCGCCGAACCCGGACTGCGCATCCTCGCCCACCGTCTGCTCGCCGCACTGTCCGAGCCCAGGGAGGCACTGGCCTCGGCCGAGGCGCTGGTGGCCCTGCTCCCGCAGCTCGGTGGTGGGGCGCTGGACGTGGGCGACCTGGGGCAGATGCTCGGCGGCCTCGGGGCGGTCGCGCCGGTCGTGGCCGGGGCAGCCGTGGCGGCCGGCAGTCCCGCGCGGGCCGTGGAACTGCTGGAGCAGTCACGGGGCCTGCTGACCGCCGAGCCCGTCGCCGCCGCCGGCGCCGACCTGGACCGGCTCCGTGCGCGCGCCCCCCGGCTCGCCGCCGCCTTCTCTGACCTGCGGAACCGGCAGGAGGCGCTCACCCGCCCCGGCCCTGCGCCCGGGGACTCACCCGTGACACCCGAGACCCGGGCCGTCGCCCGGCTGGAGACCCAGCAGGCGTGGCACGCCCTGCTCCGCCGGGTCCGCGCCCTGGACGGCTTCGCGGAGTTCCTCATGCCCCCGCGAGCCGCCGCCCTGACCACAGCGGCGGCCGAAGGCCCGGTGGTCTACGTCTACGCCGCGGTGAAGCGCTGCGACGCGCTCATCCTGACCGGAGACCCCGACGACCCGGTGACGGTGGTGCCCCTCCACCGGCTGCGCGAACCCGAACTCGCCCGGCAGGCCCAGGCACTGGCGACCGCCGTCGACCGGTCCGTCGACCCGGATGTGGACCCCGCGGCACGCCGCGCCGCCCAGGCCGAGGTCCTGGAGGTGCTCGCCTGGCTCTGGGACACCGTCGCCGAACCGGTGCTCACCGCCCTGGGGCACACCGGGCCCCCTGACCCCGGCCGGCCCTGGCCCCGGCTGTGGTGGTGCCCTGTCGGCAATCTCGCGCACCTGCCCCTGCACGCCGCCGGGCACCACGGCGACGTGACCGGCGCCGACGACTCGCCGCACCGGCACGCCCCCCGGACGGTGCTGGACCGGGTCGTCTCCTCCTACACCGCCACCGTCCGGGGTCTGGCCCGGGCCCGCGCGGCCGGCCACGAGGGCGGCGCCCCGGCGCCCCGCGCGGCGGTCCGTACCGTCGTCGTCCCCGTCGCGGACGCGCCCGGAGCCGGAGTCCTCCCGGGCGCCGCGGCCGAGGCCGGGCTGCTCGCCGAACTGCTGCCCGGGGCCACGCTCCTGACGGACCCGACACGCGCCTCCGTGCTCGCCGCCCTCCCGGGCCACCAGGTCGCCCACTTCGCCTGCCACTACCGGCCCGCCCGGATCGATCCCTGGCAGGGCACCCTGCTCCTCCCCGACCACCGGCGGGACCCGCTGACGGTGTCCGACGTCGCCGCCCTGCGACTGAGCGGCGGACTCGCCTACCTCTCCGCCTGCTCCACCACCCGGACCCGGCTCGCCGACGAGGCGCTGCACCTCACGGGAGCCTTCCAGCTCGCCGGCTACCCGCACGTCGTCGGCACGCTGTGGCCGGTCGGCGACCGGTCCGCCCAGCGGCTCACCGTCGACTTCTACCGCGCTCTCACCCACGAAGGCCGGACGCCGCCCGAGCTCGCGCACACAGCCACGGCCCTGCACCACGCCGTCCGTCGGCTCCGCGAGGCGTACCCCCTCGTGCCCACGGCCTGGAGCGGGCACACTCACACAGGCAGGTGATGGAGATTGCGCGAAGAAACGGGACGACGCGCGTCGTCCTTGTCCACCTGGTGCCACATTCGTGGAAACAACACGACCACATGCGAAACGGGGGCGAATCCGCATGGCGGAACCACGAGGTGTCCTGCTGCCGGCGTACGTACTGGTCGACGAGTCGGGGTCGATGGCGCCGTACCGCGGCGACCTCGCGGGCGGAGTGGCCTCGCTCTGCGAGGGACTGCGGGCCGAGCCGATGCTCTCCGCCAAACTGCGGCTGACCGTGCTGGGTTTCTCCGACGACGTGCAGGTACGGCTGGCCATGTCCGACATGCGCTCCGCGACGAGCCTGCCCGAGGTGGCCATCCGGGGCCTGACCGACTACCGGGCGGCCTTCGACGACCTGCTGAAGCGCGTTCCGTACGACGTGCAGCGGTTGCGCGGTGAGGGGTACAAGGTGCACCGCCCGGTGGTGTTCTTCCTCAGCGACGGGCAGCCCACCGACGGAGGGTCCTGGCGCGGCCCGCACGGCACGCTCACCGACAAGGCGCGGACGCCCACGGCCCCGAACATCGTCGCGTGCGGCATCGGCGACGCGCAGGCGTCCACCATGGTCGAGGTGGCGACGCGGAAGGAGTTCGCGTTCGTCGCCAAGTCCGGTACCGACGTCGGCAGGGCCGTCGCCGAGTTCTTCCACGCGCTCACCGCGAGCCTGGTCGCCACGGGCCAGGCGCTGAACTCGGGCGACCCGCACCTGGTGGTGAACCGCCCGGACCAGTTCACCATGGCGATCGACGAGGTCGGCTGATGGGAGGGCCGGGCCCGCACGTTCCCGGCCCCGGAGCGGACAGCCGTGTTCCCGGGCCCGTCATCCCGCCCAGACCCACGGCCCCGCCCACCGTCGGTCCTCCCGCGCCGCCCTGGCGGCGCCTCACGGTGGGGGAGCCCGGCCCCGGGTTCGAGGCGCGGCCACCGTCCGGCCCGTCCGCCCACGGCGTTCCCGACACCGAGTGCGACGGCTGGTCGACGCCGCGGTTCACCCTGCGTTTCGCCTCCGTCCGGGGCGCGAAACACCGCTACTACCGTCAGCCCCGCCAGGACGCCGCCCGCGCCGCCGTGCACGAACCCACCGGAAGCGTGGTGTTCGCCGTCGCCGACGGGGTGTCGAGCGCCTCGCACGCCGAAGTGGGCGCGGCCGAGGTCTGCCGCACGGTCGTCCGGCGCATGCTGGAGCTGCTGACCCGCCAGCCGGGCCCGGTGGACCTGCGCGAGGTCGCCCAGCACGCCGCCGCACGGCTGTGGGAGCTGGCCAGGGGGGAGGCGGGCGGCCGGGAGCCCGGACCGGGCGAGGTGACCGGCCGGTACGCGACGACGCTCGTCCTCGGAGTGGCGTACTCCGGCCCGGCCGGCAGCACCGTGGACATCGGCCGGATCGGCGACTCCGGGGCATGGCTGCTCGACCTCGCGGACGGCACGTACCAGGCGCTGTTCGAGACGAAGACCGGGGCGGACGTCCTCGTGGTGTCGAACGAGGTGCGTCCGCTGCCCCAGGTGCCGGACCCGCTGCCGTCCGCGGCCGTCCACCCGGTGCCCGGTCAGGCCCTGCTGATCGGCACCGACGGCTTCGGTGACCCCCTCGGTGACGGCGACGGGCAGGTCGGCGCCTTGTTCGCCGGGCACCTCGGCGCGCCGGAGCCGCCGTCGCCGCCGTGGCTCGCCCACCTCCTGGACTTCTCCCGGGCGACCTTCGACGACGACCGCACCCTCCTCGTGCTCTGGCCCCGCACCGCGGCGGTGGAGCCGTGACAGCCGGCGGGGTCCCCGTCGTCGACCACGGCACGCTCGCCCTGGGGAGGCGGCTCGGCCAGGGCGGACAGGGCACCGTGTACGAGGTGACCAACAAGAGGGTCACGCCCCCGCGGGGCGGCGGCTGGGACGCCGTCTACAAGGAGTACGCCCCGCCCGTGCTCTCCCAGCTCGACGTGGCCGCGCTGGAGACACTGGTGGGGCTGCCGGGCGCGTCGACAGCGGCGCAGGGGCAGTGGCTGTGCGAGCGAACGGCCTGGCCCGCCGCGGTGGTTCGCAGGCAGGGCGTCACCTGCGGTTTCCTGATGCGGGCCGTACCCGAACGCTTCACGTTCGACCTGCGGGGCCTGGGGAACACCGTGGTGGGGCGGCACCTGGCGAACCTGGAGTACCTGCTCAACGACGACGCCTACGTCGCAGGGATCGGGCTGGTCGTCAGCGACCGGGACAGGTTCCTGCTCATGGCGGACCTGGCGGAGACGCTCGACCGGTTCCACACCATGGGCGTCACCGTGGGCGATCTGTCCCCCAAGAACCTCCTCTTCACCACCGCTCCGCGCCCCGCCTGCTTCTTCATCGACTGCGACGCGGTGAGGCTGCGCGGCGCCACCGCGCTGCCCCAGGCCGAGACGCCCGACTGGGAGGTCCCCTCCGGAGAGCGGAAGGCGACCCCCGCGAGCGACGCGTACAAGCTGGCCCTGCTCGCCGTACGGCTGCTCGGGCGCCACCAGACCTCCACCGACCCGGCCGCCCTGGCCTCGTACGGTCCCGAGCTGGGCCGGCTGGCGCGTGCGGGCCTCGGCCACGATCCGGCGGCCAGGCCGGAACCGGGGCAGTGGACCGCACCGCTCAAGGCCGCGGGCAGGAGGGCGTCCACCAGACCCGCCCGGGGCAACGCGCGCCCGGGCCGGCCCCGTACCGGCGCTCCGCCTGGCGGCGTCGGCGCCGGCACCCCGCCGCCCCGCCGGGCCCAGGGCGTCGGGGTCGCTGTCGCCGTCGTCCTGGGCCTGGCGGCGCTGCTGGTCCTGGAGGCGCAGGACGACGACACCGCCTCGGCCCCCGGCGCCTCCGCGGGCGCCACCCCGGCCGTGTCGCCGACCACGGCCCGGCCCGCCCCCGCCCCGCCGGCGCCCGCCCCCACCCCGACCACGGTCCGCCCCGCCCCACCCCCGCCCCGGCCGGCCCCCACGCGCACGCGGACGACTCCGCCCCCGCCGCCGCCCAAGCCCAAGCCCCCGCCGCCCAAGCCTCCGCCGCCCAAGCCCCCGCCGCCCAAGCCCCCGCCGTCCTACTACGGGGCCATCGCGGTGAACACGGACGGCGTGGCCAAGAGAGCGTGGGACCACCGCACCCGGGACGCGGCGAGAGCGGCCGCGCTGAAGAGCTGCAACCGCAGCGACTGCAAGGTCCTGGTGACCTTCGTCAACAGCTGCGGGGCGGTCGCCTACAACCCCTCGACCCGCCGGTACCACGGGGGGAGCGGCGACAGCTCGGGCGCGGCCACCCGGGACGCCATCGCCCGTGCCGGCGGTGGCCGGTGGATCACCTGGGTGTGCACCACGCGGTAGTCCCGCCCACACGGGGGGACCGTCCGGAAGGGAGCCCCTCCCCTCGCCGGGGAGGTCCGCATCCTGGTGCGGTGTCTCGCCGTGGTGGTGGGCGGTGGCCGCCGCGCTGACCGCGGCCGGACTGGCCCTGCCCCTCGACGCCGTGACGGGGCTGGTGCTGCCCGCCGTCTGGATCTGGCCCGTACTTCCCGCTCCTCGCCCTGCTCCTGCTCGGCGCCACCTTCCTGGCCGCCGGGACCAGACGCCGCCTCACCACCTGACCGCCCGACGGCGGCCCGACCGCCCAACGGGGCCTACATCACCAGCAGATCCAGCTCCGTTCGCAGATTCTGCCGGGCCTGCTCCTCCCAGTGCCGGTGCCCGTACTCCGTGCGGAACAGCGCGGGCCGCTCCAGCATCTGGAGGAGCAGCTCGGCGCGGACGGCCCGGAAGGTCTCGCCCTCCACGAAGCCGTACTCGGTGCGCACCGCCGAGGCGTACGCCGCGTACTCCTCGGGGCTGCCGGCCAGCACCCCGAGGTCGGCGTCGCACAGGACGGCGCCGTTGCCGTCTGCGTCGGCCGGGTCGTGGCTGAGGGTGAGGCGGACCAGGCGGACCACCTCGGCCACGCGCCGTTCGTCCAGGCCCAGTTCGGCGAGGGCGCGTTCGGCGAGGCGGGCGCTGCGCTCCTCGTTGTTGTCCCGCTCGGGCAGGTACACCGCGTCGTGGAACCAGGCGGCCAGGCGCACCAGTTCGATGTCCTCGGCGTAGGAGTGCGCGGCCAGCAGGTCGATCCGGTCGAGCACCGCCGCAAGGTGCGCCACCGTGTGGTACGCCCGCTGCGGCTCGTCCCACCGGCCGAGCAGGTTCTCGGCGTAGGGCTCGGGCGCCGGACCCGCCACGTCCGGCCCGCGTACGGCGTCGACGGTGGCCACCCAGCGGGCGACCAGGGCGGGGCGGGGGTCGGCGGCCGGGACGGGCCCGGCGGATACGGAGGCCATGGCCCCATTGTGGCCGCCGGACCCGGCTCTGTCCGGAGTCACCCTGCCGTGGCGGCCTCGCGCCGCGTAGGGTGGTGCATTGGACTAGACCTATCGCGCCGCGTGCGGCACGTACTGGTCGGGTATGTCTGTATTGCCCATACTTGACACATTGCTCATCGTGTTGCCGGTCAGCGGGACAGGCAGCGGTGGTCGTCGGAACCGGCGGTCGGAATAGGGGTCACCCATGAACAAGCGCGCCCTCCTGGAGGTGATCGCCCTCGACGCACGGGACGCCGTCGCGGCGGCCGAAGGCGGAGCCGACCGGCTGGAACTGGTCACCGACATGGCGGCCGACGGCCTCACCCCCTCCCTCGCCACCTTCCGCGAGGTCCGGGCCGCCGTCCCGCTGCCCGTCCGGGTGATGCTCCGCGCCTCCGACGGCTTCTCCGCCGGTACCGCCGCCGACCTGCGCGCCCTCACCGAGACCGCCCGCGCCCTGCGCGACGCGGGCGCCGACGAGTTCGTCTTCGGCTTCCTCGACGAGACCGGCGGCCCCGACCTGCGCGCCCTCGACGCCCTCCTGGCCGTCCTCGCCGACCCGGCCCCGGCCCGCTGGACCTTCCACCGAGCCATCGACCGGGCCGCCTCCCGCGAATCCCTCCGCAAGCACCTCACCGACCTCCCCGGCCTCGACACCTACCTCACCGCCGGCTCCCCCACCGGCGTCACCGACGGCCTCCCCACCCTCCTCGCCGAGGCCGCCCTCACCCACACCGCCGAACCGGGCTACGAACCCGTCCTCATGGTCGGCGGCGGGCTGCATCTCACCCACCTCCCCGAACTGCTGGCCGCCGGCATCACGGCCTTCCACATCGGGGGAGCGGCGCGGCCGCAGGGGTGGGCGGGGCCGGTAGCGGCCTCGGCGGTGGGGGAGTGGCGGGGGGTGCTCGGGCGGTAGCGGCGGGCGGGGCGCCGCTTTCGGGTGAAGAAGGGCCTCGTCCGTAGCCGTCGGCGGACTTTCGAAGTACTTTCGAAGTCATGTCGACCGACGGTGCCTCCGTGCACTTCTCCGAGCTGGTGAACAGAAACCGGCGGACGCTCGCCCGGCTGGAGGGCTCCCGTAGCCTGCTGCTCCGGCGCCGCGACGGTGAGGACCTGGTCCTGACCACCGCGAGCCGCGCCGAGCAGGACCGCACGGTCGTCTCCGCCGCCACCCGCATGCTGCTGGCCATGGCCCGCCGTGGGCCCGGCAGCATGGAGCTCCTCCTCGATCTCCTGCCCGACGCCTTCCCCTGGGTGCGCTTCCTGCCGGAGACGGACCTCCACGCGTTCGCCGTCGAACTGGTCGACACGATGCGCGCTGCCGACTCCGTCGGCAACAACGCTTCCGTGGCCCAACTACTCGTCGAGTGGCAGCACACGGCAGAAGTGCATTCGGACCCAGAGCTGCTGGCCGCCCTCACCACGGATCACGGTGAGGACTACGGTCCGGTGCCGGACCCCAGGGAGGTCGCGTGACCCCCGGCCGGGGTGACCGGGCCGCCCCGCCCGCGCCGGAAGGGCACTGGGAGGTCCGGTTCGCGGATGCGGCCTCGGCCAAGGGCTGGGAAAGCCTCGCCCGGCAGGCTGGCGAGAACACGTACCGGGCATGGGTCCTTCTGCGTACGGAACCGTGCCCCGCGACGCCCACCCCTCGCCACCACAGGCTGAAGGGAGCTCTGGCGCACGGCACTTACCGAGGAAGACCCTGCGAGCAGTGGCAGATCGAGGTGACCGGGAGCGGCCGGATCTGGTATTTGCTCGACGTCTCCCGAGCCACGTGCTGGATCACCTACGCCGGTACGGGCCACCCTCGGGCAACGGACCGCTCGTGATGTGGGGCGGGCTCGCCAGTGGCCCCGCCCCACACCTCACTTCACCTCACCGCGCCTCACCCCAGCGTCTCCGCCAGCACCCGGGCCGCGTCCGCGACCAGGGCGTCGTCGCGGACGGCGTCCTGTTCGGTCTTGGCGGTGAGGACGGTCAGGACGATCGGGGGGCGGCCGGGGGGCCAGGTGACGCCCGCGTCGTTGTTGGTGCCGTAGCGGCCGGCGCCGGTCTTGTCGCCGAGGGTCCAGTCGTCCGGGAGGCCCGCGCGGAAGCGGTCGCCGCTGGTGGTGTTGGCGAGGAGCCAGCTGGTGAGCAGGCGGCGGTCGCGCGGGTTCAGGGCATCGCCGAGGACGAGGCGGCCGTAGGTGCGGGTGATGGCGCGCGGCGAGGTGGTGTCGGTGACGCGGCCGGGCTCGGCCGAGTTCAGCTCCGGCTCCCAGCGGTCGAGCCGGGTGACCCGGTCACCGAGCGAGCGGGCGAACCGGGTGACGGCGGCGGGCCCGCCCAGCTCGCGCAGCGTGAGGTTGGCGGCGCAGTTGTCGGAGGCGGTGATGGAGACCTTGCACAGCTCCTCGACGGTCATCCCGTTGGCCAGGTTCTCCGGCTTGCCCGTCTCAGGGGCGCCGTCGGCCTGCTCCACGTCGGCCTGCGTGTAGAAGATCCGGCGGGACAGGAACTCCCCGTCCCGGTCGAGGTCGCGCAGAACGGCCGCCGACGACAGCGTCTTGAACACCGAACACATCGGGAACAGCTCGTCGGCCCGGTACGCGACCGTCCGCCCGCTCCCGGTGTCGTACGCGTACACCCCGAGCCGCGCCCCACTGGCCCGCTCCAGCCCGGCGAGCCGCCGTTCGGCGTCGGATGCGGAACCGTGCCCGCGCCCCCGCCCGCCGGAGGAGGCGTGCGCGGTACCGGGTACGAGCGCGGCGGCGGCCAGGGCTGCGCCCGCCGTGGCGGTCAGCAGGGTGCGGCGGGAGGGACGGGAGGTGCTGGGGTGCACGGGGTGGTTCCTCTCGGTCAGGGGTGTGGGGGGACTCAGTGAAGGACGCCATGACCGGCGAGGGCGGTTTCAGCGGGGGACGCGAAATCGCCTGGTCGACCGTCGACCGTCGACCGTCGGCAGGGGCTGAGTCCCACAGCCTGGCCTCAGCCCCGTACCACTCACCCCAACTCCTCCGGCAACTCCCCTTCGTGCACCACAGTCAGCCCCGACACAGCCCGGGTAAGCCCCACGTACAACCGCCGCAACCCCGCCCCCCTGGTCGGCTCCGCCTCCACCACGGCGGCGGGCTCGGCCAGGACCACGTAGTCGTACTCCAACCCCTTGGCGAGCGAAGCCGGGACGAGGGTCAGTCGCGCGTCCGCCCGCGTCTCCTCACCCGGTGCCAGCGCCGGCAGCCCGGCCTCCGCCAGGGCTGCCCTCGCCGCCTCCACCAGCGGGTCGGGAACGATCAGCCCCGTCGACCCCTCGTGCGTGAGGGCCGCGTGGCACGCCTCCACCAAGCCCGGCAGCAAGGCGCCCTCCTCGACCCGCACCAGCCGCAGCGACCCCGGCGACTCGCGGACCGAGCGGACCTCAGCCAGACCGGGGGCGATGGCGGGGAGGAGGCGTGACGCGTAGGCGATGACCTCGCGGGGGACGCGGAAGCCGGCCGTGAGTTCTTCCACGTGGGCGTCGGGTTTGCCGAGGTGGTGGAGGGCTTCGGGCCAGGCGGGGGTGGCCCAGGCGGTGGTGCCCTGGGCGAGGTCGCCGAGGACGGTGGCGGAGCCGGTGGAGCAGCGGCGGCCCACGGCGCGGTACTGCATGGGGGAGAGGTCCTGGGCCTCGTCGAGGACGACGTGGCCGAGGGAGGGGGTGCGTTCGACCAGGTCGCGGGCCTCGTCGATGAGGACGGCGTCGGCGGCGGACCAGCGGGCCGACTTCACGCCCCGGTAGGGCTTGGGCCAGAGCAGGGCGGCGCGTTCCTCGTCGGTGAGCAGGTCCTCGGAGTGGGCGCGGAGGAAGTCGGCGTCGCCGAGCAGGCGCAGGACCAGCTTGGCCGGGTCGACAGGCGGCCACACCTCCTTGACCAGGGCTTTCACGGCGCGGTCGCGGGCCACGGCGTTCTGGACGCGGTCGTCGGGGGCCTCCCCGGCCTGTTCCATGCGGATCAGCACGGCGTGCGCGATGCGCTGGGGCAGGGCCTCGCGGGCGGCGCCGTAGCGGATGTCGCGGGCGAGGAGTTCCTCGATCAGGGTGGTGATCTCGTCGGCGGGGACGCGCCAGCGGCGGGAGCCGCGGACCACGACGAGGGATTCGGTGGGGCGCCCGACGTGGGAGCGCAGCGCGCGGCGCAGCACCTCGGCCATGCGGGCGTCGCCCTTGACGATCGCGGTCGGGGCCGGGTCGCTCCCGGTGACCGGGACGTGGGCGACGAGGGAGTCCACGGTGGCCTGGTGCACGGTCAGTTCGCCGAGAGCGGGCAGGACCTGCTCGATGTAGCGGAGGAAGGAGTCGTTCGGCCCGATGACGAGGGTGCCGGTGCGGGCCAGCCGCTCCCGGTGCGCGTAGAGCAGGTAGGCGACGCGGTGCAGGCCGACGGCGGTCTTGCCGGTGCCGGGGCCGCCCTGGACGCAGACGGTGCCGGACAGGCCGGAGCGGACGATCTCGTCCTGTTCGGGCTGGATGGTGGCGACGATGTCGCGCATGGGACCGACGCGGGGGCGTTCGATCTCCTGCTGGAGGAGGCGGCTGGTGGCCTCGGCGCCGTCGCCGGAGGCGGTCAGGTCCTCGTCCTCGTACGCGGTGATGTCGCCGCCGGTGTAGCCGAAGCGGCGGCGCAGCGCGACGTCCAGGGGGCTGGTACGGGACGCCTGGTAGAAGGGCTGCGAGACGGGGGCGCGCCAGTCGATGACCATGGGGTCGCCGGCCGGGTCGTGGACGTGGCGGCGGCCGATGTAGAAGCGTTCGGCGCGGTAGGGGCCGTCGGGGGCGGTGCCCTCCTCGTCGGCCGCGACCTCGCGGACGTAGTCGAGGCGGCCGAAGAAGAGCGGGGTGTGGGACAGGTCGGCGAGGGACTTGATCCGCTCCTCGATCTGGGCGTTGAGGACGGCGGCGTTGACCCAGTTCGCCGTGACGTCGGTGAGGTCGAGCGACTCGACGTCCTCGCGCATCGCCCGCAGCGCGGCCCGGGAGGCGGCCAGGTGGGCGCGTTCGCGGGCGAGCGGGTCGCCGCCGGGCGGGGCGTCGGCGGGGTGCGGGGTCGCGGGCTCGGGGGTGTCGTGCGGCGTGAGCACGGGCGCTTGCCTCCGTGGTGCGGTCTTCGTACGGGCATCGTGCGGGCACGCGGGCGGGGCGCACCGGGCCCGGGCGGAAGCGGGGCGGGGCGCGCGGCGAGGCGTGCCGGGTGTGTGAGGGTCGGTCCGCCGAGAGGGGCGGTCACTTCACGACGCGTCGGCCGGTTTCCGTCCGGCCGGCAGCGCTCCCCGGAGGGGAGGCGGGCAAGGCCGCAGATTGTAGGCGGGGGAGGGCGGTGGGGGCCAATGGATTTCCGGCGCCCGTGCGAGGAGCCCACGCGCACTCATGAGGAGCCCGCGAGCAGCTCATGAGGAGCCCGCGAGCAGCTCATGAGGAGCCCGCGAGGGACTTCGCGTACGTCCGTGCCCCGCGCCTCCTCCTTGCGACAGGCGTTCCCCCGGCCGCCCCCGGGGTCCTGCGGGCCGGGGCCGGTGCCCTGCGCCCGCCCGGCCGGAACCGTGCACGCCCGCTTGCCGGGGCGCCGAGATCCACTAGGGTCGCGCCCGTGACACACCTGGCAGTGATCAAAAGGTCACCCGGTGTACGACTGGCGGCCTGCGTGCTGGCGCTCTCGTTCACCGCGTTCGTCGTCCTGTGCCTGATCCAGCACATCGCGATGGCGGACACCCTCGTCTACCGCGCCGAGGGCCGTGCGGTCGTGACCGGCAGCGACCTCTACGGCTTCACCGTCACCGAGTGGGAGCTGCCGGCGACGTACCCGCCGTTCGCGGCGATCCTCTTCGTGCCGACCACCTGGCTGCCGATAACGGCGCTCAAGGTCTGCTTCATCCTCGGCAACACCGCGCTCCTCGCCCTCCTCGTCCACCTCTCCTGCCGCCTCGCCGGACGCGCCACCCGCGCCCCGTTCCTGCTCCTCGCGGTGGCGGTCGGCATCTGGCTGGAGCCGGTCTTCCAGACGCTGCTCTTCGGCCAGATCAACCTGGCCCTGGTCTGTCTCGTCCTGTGGGACCTGACCCGCCCGGCCGGCGCCCTCGGCAAGGGCTTCGCCCTCGGCGTCGCCACCGGCGTCAAGCTGACCCCCGGCATCTTCATCGTCCACCTGCTGATCACCGGCCGGGTCCGCGAGGGCCTGACCGCGCTGGCCTCCTTCACCGGCACCGTGCTGCTGGGCGCGCTGGTCCTGCCCTCGGCCACCGTCGACTTCTTCACCCGCCGCCTCTACGAGACGGGCCGCGTCGGCCTCGCCTGGATCGTGGACAACCAGTCCCTGCAAGGGCTGATCGCCCGCACCCTGCACACCGAACACCCGGGCCTGGCCTGGGCGGTGCCGACCGCCGTCACCGGGCTCGCCGGGCTGTGGCTGGGCCGCCGGCTGACCCGGCGGCTCGGCGTCGAGAGTCCCTGGCCGGTCCTGGTGACCGCCGTGACGGGCCTGCTCGTCTCGCCGATCAGCTGGTCGCACCACTGGGTGTGGTGCGTGCCGCTCCTCGTCGTCCTCCTGGCACGGGGCCGCACGGCCCTGGCCGCCGCCCTCACCGTGCTGTTCCTCGCCCGCCCGCACTGGCTCCTGCCCCACCAGGGCGACCTGGACCTCCATTTCCCCTGGTGGCAGCAGCCGTTGGGCGCGCCGTACCCGTTCCTGGGGCTCGGGCTGCTCGGGGCGGCCGTCTGGGCGGGGTACGGGCTGCGGGGGTACGGCGACAGCGGGGCGCGTGTGCCCCGGCAGGGCGGCCGGGGTGTGGGCAGCGGGGCCGGGGAGCCCGTGGGGGACCGGGCGGGGTAGGGGTCGGGGCGCCTCCCGGCCCGGGTCAGCCCGGCTCGGAAGCGCGCTCCAGCCGGGCTGTGATGTCCGCGAGGACGCTGCGGGCCAGCTCCTCGAACAGTTCGTCCGGCGTCGGCGCGGGGAGCCCGGCCGCCTCGGTGAGGCGGGGCAGGTCCAGTCCGGGGTGGGCGGCGGCCCAGCCGTCCGGAAGGGCGCCGGTCGCGTCCGCGTCCCCGGCGGTGCCCCGGTCGGCGGGGTGGTCGACGAGCAGGGTGAAGGCGAACATCCGCGTGGCCAGGTCGCTGTGGACGTACAGCGCGTCGCGCACGCCGAGCCCCGCGCCGCGCAACAGGCCGAGCAGCGCCTCCGGGTTCCTGAGGCGGTTGGGGTGGACGCCGGCCGGGGAGACCCGCTCGTCCAGGGAGACGAGGAGCGCGCGGGGGTGGCGCCGGTACAGGGCGCGCTGGTGCTCCAGGTAGGTCCGCAGCCCCTCCCGCCAGCGTCCGGGGTCGAGCGGAGGCACCTCCCACCGGGAGAGGAAGAGCGCGGCGGCGAGGTCCACCACCTCCTGGCGCTCGTCCACGTACCGGTAGAGCGCGCGGACGGTCACCCCCAGCTCCTCGGCCAGCCGCCGCATGGTGACCGCCGGGAACCCCTCGTCCCCCGCGATCTCCAGCGCCGCCTCCGCGATCAGCTCCCGGGTCAGCGTGGGGCGGCCCTTGCGTGTGGCGGGGCGGCGGCGCTTCGCGGGCGCAGGTGCGGGCGCGGGTTCGGGATCGGCGTCTGCTGGCATCCGGGCCAGCCTACCGAGGCCCACCGGACCCGGCCGCCCTGACCGCCCATCCTTGAAGTGCACGGTGCGTTGACTTTAAGCGCTGCAACCTTTTACGTTGGTGAGGTAACCCTTACTCCCCGTCGCCGCCCGGTCCCGCGCGGTGGCTCCGCCCTGCCGTGGAAGCGAAGGTGTCCGCCATGCCCCAGCCCCCGGAACAGCCGACCGGCGACCTCAACTCACCCACAGCCGAGCCGAGTTCGCGGGTGGCCGAGTCGTCCGCCCGTGCGGGCCGCGCCGTCCTCGCCCTGGTCGTCGCGGCCAGCTCGCTCGTCGTCATCGACATGACGATCGTCGCCATCGGCCTCCCCGACATCCGCCGGGACCTGGGCGGCAGCCTCGCCGACGTTCAGTGGGTGATGGTGGCGTACCTGATCACCATGGGCGCCGTCACCCAGGTGATGGGCAGCCTCTCCGACGCGGTCGGCAGGCGGCGCGTCTTCCTGCTCGGCGCGGCCCTGTTCACCGCCGCCTCGCTCGCCTGCGGGCTGGCGCCCGGGGTGTACGTCCTCGACGTGGCGCGGGCCGTGCAGGGGGTCGGCGGGGCGATCCTCATGGTCAACGCCCTGCCGCTGCTCTCCCACCAGTTCGAGGGCGAACGCCGCAACATGGCGATCTCCACCTGGGGCTCGGCCGCCACCGCCGTCGGCCTGCTGGCCCCGCTGCTCGGCGGCGTCCTGGTCGAGTGGCTGAGCTGGCGCGCCCTCTTCCTCGTCAACCTGCCCGTCGGTCTCGCCATCCTCGCCCTCGGCCTGCGCCACCTGCCCGCCGACACCCCCGCCCCCGGAGCCGTACGCACCGTCCGCTGGCCCGGCGCCCTGCTCCTCGTCGGCGCCCTCGGCCTCGCCAACTTCGCCCTGCTGCGAGGCGCCGGCCAGGGCTGGACCTCCGCCGCCACCCTGCTCCAGTCAGCCTCCGCCCTCGCCCTCCTCGCCCTCTTCCTCCGGGGCGAGTCCCGCGCCCGGTCGCCCCTGCTCGACCCCGCCCTCTTCCGCGCCCCGGCCTTCACCGGCGCTGCCCTCGCCGTCTTCATGTCCCGGGTGCTGACCATCGGCGGCACGGTCTACTTCGTCCAGTACTTCCACGACGCCCTGCACCTCGGCCCCGTCGCCACCGGCCTGCTCCTGGCCCCGGTCTTCCTCGCCCAGATGGCCGCCGGAATGGCGGGCGGCAAACTCCTCACCCGCTTCGCCCCCGGCCACGTCATCGCCACCGGTTACGCCTGCAAGGCCGTCGGCGCCGCCCTGCTCGGCCTCGCCTTCCCCTCCGCCGCCGTCGAGGCCCACCCCTGGCTGCTCGTCCTCCCCCTGCTGGTCTGGGGCACGGGCGGCGGAATCGCCGGGGCGCCCGTCATGGCCGTCGCCATGAACGTCACCGGCCGCGACCGCGCCGGAATGGTCTCCGGCACCATCACCAGCCTCGCCTCCATCGGCGCCGGCCTCGGCACCGCCGCCCTCGGCGTCCTCTACGCCTCCCGCCTCACCGGCGCCGGGTCCGCCACCGGGTCCGGCGCCACCCCGTCACCCGAGGCCGTCGCCACCGCCGCCGCGACCGTCCTGTACGCCTCCGCCGCCCTCGCCACCCTCACCCTGGCCGCCGTGCTGACCCTGATCAGCCCGCGCCACGCCCCGGCCCCGGCGCGGAAGGTCTTCCCGGGCTGACCCGTCCTGGCCCCGGACTCTTCGTGGCCGCCGGCAGACGGTGGGGAGGGCAGGGCTACCCGGGGCCCTCGAAGAACCCCAGCACGGACACCGCGCCGAAACATCCCACCGCCAAGTCCCGCCGCGCGGCCGTCCAGTAGACGCTGCCGTCGACGAGAGCGCCCCCGTACCACTGGGCCAGGAGGACCTGGTCCCGGCGCGGGGTGCCTCCCAGGGCCCGGACTGCTCCTCCACGGGCTGCCCCGAGACACGCGCCGCCTGCCGCGCGGAGGCCGTGAGCATGGGGGCTCGGCGGCCCGACAGTCGTGCGGCTCTGGTCACTCTGTGCCGCATTTTCGCCACCCCTCCCCGGAAGGCGTGATCATGACAGCCGCTCCCGTCGCCATCCAGGCCCGCCCCGCCCCAGGTCTACCGCGAACTCCCCGTCCGTCCCGGCCCCTTCGCCTTCCCCCGAACCCTCGCCTGCGGCGCCGGCCAGCTGTGAACCGGTGCCCCCGTCGAACTCAGCTCCAGATACCGGCGTACCGTCGCCCGGTCGTCCGCCCCCAGCGCCCGGTGCGTCCGCCGCTGCCAGTGGGCGCCCGAGCGGCCGGTCAGTACGCGCCCCTCGACCACCCCCAGCCACCGCTGCACCTCGTCGTCGGCCACCCCGGCGCCGGCCAGTCCGGCGGCCGCGCGGGGGAGCAGGGCGCGGACGAGGTCGCGGGCGGCGAGGCGGACCGGGGCGGAGGTGCCGGCGGGCCACCAGAGGCGGGCCGCCATGCCGTCGCGGGCGGCGGTGTAGAAGTTCTCGCGGGCCAGGGCGAAGGGGAGTTCGCCGCCGAGTTCGCGGGCGGCGCGGTCCAGGACGAGGCCGGTCAGCAGGGCGGTGTTGGCGACCATGTCGGCAGGGGTCGGGCCCGAGGGCAGGGCGCGCAGTTCGATGCGGAGGTGGCCGTCGCCGGCCGGGTCGTACACCGGGCGGTTCCACCACCACAGCGTGCCCAGGTGCAGGCGCAGCTCGTCCAGGGCGGGCGGGCCGCCCGGCCGCAGCGGCCGGTCCCAGTCGCCGTCCGAGCAGAGCGGCACCAGTGGCGCGTACCGGCGTACCGCCTCCTCGACCAGTTCCCGCACGCCCCCGCGCAGCCAGCCGTGGCCGAAACCGGAGCGCCGGTCGGCGGGGGCGACGCGGCGCCGGTGCTGGCCGAAGGCCTGCTCGTACCAGGGGATGCGGGACTCGTCCCAGGCCCGCCGGCCCAGCAGCAGCGGCGAGTTGGCGGCGACGGCGAGGACGGGGGCGGTCATCAGCTGGGCGGCGTTGTGGACGCGGGTGAACTCCTCGGGCCGTACGGTCAGATGGACCTGCCAGGAGCTGGCGGCGCCCTGCGCGCAGAACGTGTCGGAGCGCATCCGCAACCGCTGCTCCCCGCTGACCCGCAGCCCGCGCCCCGCCCGCCCGAGGGCGTCGTCGATCACCGCGTACCGGCCGCGCGGCGACATGTTGCGCCGGGTCAGGTCGGCCGGGCGCAGGGTCGGCAGCAGGCCCGCGCAGTACGGCTCGGCGCCGTGGGCGTCGCCCGCCCGGCGGACCGTGTCCAGCAGGGTGTCGGCCTCGTCGTGCAGGGCGGTGAAGGGGCGGGGGCGTAAGGGGACGGGGGTCAGGTTGGCCTCCAGGTTGTAGCGGTTGACCTCCAGGACGAGGCGGGGGTCGGCGGCGGCGCGGCGGACCTCCTCGTTCCGGTGGACGGGCACGCCGTCGCGCGTCACGAGGAACATCTCCAGCTCCGCGCCGAGCGTCGGCTCCCCGGCGCCGAACCCGGGCGAGGTGAGGAGCCCGTCGAGGAGGCCGAGCGAGGCCCGCAGCCGTGCCCGGAACCGTTCCCGGTCCTCGTCGGTGAAGTCGCGCTGGGGAAGATCACGTCCCATGGCCTGCTCCCGGCATGCGTCAGGGGCCGGTCACCCGGCTGCCGCCGGAACCGGCCGTCGTCTCGGAGGACCACAAGGGCCCGGCGTTGCTTGCCCGCCCGCGCCCGCCCCCACACCACGGGCGACGGCGGCTGGCCGGAACGGGTGCCTAGCCCGCCCCTAAACTGGTTGCGGGCAGCCCAGTTGACGCCCCTAAGCTGGCCGGATGGCATCGGTCAAGCAGGTCCAGATCACCTTCGACTGCGCGAGCCCTCAGCGCGTCGCCCGCTTCTGGAGCGAGGCACTCGGCTACGTCCTCCCGACCCCGCCCGAGGGCTACGCCTCCTGGGAGGCGTACGACGCGGAGCAGCCCCCCGAGGAGCGCGACTCCTGGTCGGCGTGCAGCGACCCCGAGGGCGTCGGCCCGCGCCTCTTCTTCCAGCGCGTCCCCGAGGGCAAGACCGTCAAGAACCGCGTCCACCTCGACATCCGCGCCGGCACCGGCCTCGTCGGCGACGAACGCCTCGCCGCCCTGGAGTCCGAGTGCGTACGCCTCGAAGCCCTCGGCGCGACCCGCGGCACCCTCCTCCTCGCCGACGAGGAGAACGAGTCCTGCCAGAACATGCAGGACGTGGAGGGGAACGAGTTCTGTTTGGACTGAGCAGCCACCGGACGGTACGCATGGCCTCCTGGCGCACCCGAAGATGTCGCCCAGGCCGCCTTCTCGGTGAAGTTCAGCCGTTTCGCGCTTGAAACGACAGGCGATGGTGCATGTTAGTGGTGACTCGCCGCCCCACCACGAACCGAACCAGGAGGCCCGCCGCCGTGCTGCTCCGCTTCCAGGTCACCAATCACGCGTCCATCCGGGACGAGCAGGAGATCTCCTTCATCGCGGACGCCAGCGCCCCGCACCGTGTGGAGACGCCCGTGCCCGCCTCCACGCACCGCGCGGTCCCGGTCGCCGCCGTGTACGGACCCAACGCCTCCGGCAAGTCCAATGTGCTCGACGCCCTGGACTGGACCGGCAAGGCGGTCCACCGGTCCTTCGCCCGCTGGACACCGGACCAGGGGATTCCGCGCCGGCCCTTCTCGCTCCGCCCGGACGCGCGCACCTACCCCAGTACGTACGAGATCGATTTCGTGGTCGGCGGGGTGCGGTACACCTACGGCTTCGAGGTGGACGACGAGAGAGTGCGCGAGGAGTGGCTCTTCTTCTATCCGGAGGGGAGCCGCCGGAAGCTCTACCAGCGTGTCACCGACGACGACGGCGAGTCCCGGATGAGCTTCGGGCGCTCGCTGACGGGCCGGCGCAAGGTCATCGCGGATCTTCTCCGCCCCAACAGCCTGTACCTGTCGGTCGCGGCGGCCCAGGGGCACGACCTGCTGGGCGAGGTGTATCGCTGGTTCAGCACCTCCCTGCGTTCGGCCACGGACCGGGACTTCGAGTCGCGACTCGGCTTCACCGTGGACCTGTACGGCGCGAGCGACAGCGACGAGCCCCCGGCGTACCGCGCCCCGCTCCAGCACCTGCTGGGCCTGGCGGACCTCGGTGTCAGCGGCCTGGCCGTCTCCGATCCGGACGAGAAGGCGGCCCAGGAGATCCACCAGATCGTCGGCGCCGTACGCGAGGCGGTGGGAGGCCGCGTGCGCGTGGACACCAGGTCTCCCCGGCGCGTGCAGGTCGAGCACCGGACGGAGGACGGCGTCCACCGCCTGAACCTGAACGAGGAGTCGAGCGGCACCCGGACCTGGATCGGCCTGCTCGGCCCCATCGTCACCACCCTCCGGGACGGGACGGTCCTGAGCGTGGACGAACTCGACGCCCGCCTCCACCCCCACCTCGCCGACGTCCTGGTAGGACTCTTCCAGTCCCCGGAGGTCAACCGCCGGGGCGCCCAACTCCTCTTCAGCACCCACGAGGCGTCCCTCCTCGGACGTAACGCACGCACGGAACTCCTCCGCGACCAGATCTGGTTCACCGAGAAGGACAGCCGCACTGGCGGCACCCTGGTGTTCCCGATGTCGGACTTCCAGGTCCGGCCGGACTCCACACAGAACTTGGAGAAGCGCTACCTGGAGGGGCGCTTCGGCGCGCTTCCCCACCTCGACGACGACCTGCTCGCGCGACTGGCCGACAGCCTGCACGAGTCCGGCCCCGGCGATGGGGCGGCACACCGGAACGACGACCACCACGGGGGGACGGATGGGCAGGGGGCGCTCACTCGCCAGAGGCAAGCCCAAGCGGCCGGAGCTGCCTAGGGTCCTGGTCTACTGCGAGGGCGAGGAGACCGAGGAGCAGTACTTCAAAGGGCTCAAAGCCGAGCTGCGCGGCATCGTCAACGTCCAGATCGGCTCGACGTCGGGCGAACCGGTCGGCCTGGTCAGGGATGCCGTCAAGCACCGGAACCGCGCCCCGGAGAGCTCCTCGGACCGCTACACCGCCTACGACGAGGTCTGGTGTGTCCTGGACGTGGAAGCGCCGAAGCCCCACCCCGGACTCAGCCAGGCCCTGGCCACGGCGCGTTCCGAGGGCATCAAGGTCGCGCTCAGCAATCCCTGCTTCGAACTGTGGCTGCTGCTCCACTTCCAGTTCGCCGGCGGCTACAGCACCTCGAAGCAGGCCCAGAAGCTCCTGGAACAGGGCGACCGGTGCGGCTACCGGGCCGACCGCAAACACCTGGACTACGAACGACTGCGTCCCCTCCACGGCGAGGCGTGCGCTCACGCGGAACGCCTGCGGGAGTCCGCACCGGGCATGGACGCCGTGAGCCGGAACCCCTGGACCGACGTGGACCTCCTCGTGGGGCCTCTGCTGCGGGCCAAGCGGAGGTGAAGGGCAGGACGGGCACCGCCCCCGCCTGGCGCCTCCGCCGCGCCACCCCCGCCGACGTCGGCCCCGCGGCAGAGCTGCGGGCCTTCGTGCTGCGGGAAGATCTGACGCGGCTCGGGCGGTACGACGCCGGGCGGGTGCGGCAGCGGCTGCTGGACGGGTTCGTGGCCGGGCACACCTGGGTGATCGAGGTGGGCGGGGAGTTCGCCGGGTGCGTGGCGTTGCGGCCGGAGGCGGACGGCGACGCCCGCTGCCTGGAGCACTTCTACCTGGACCCTCGGCTCCAGGGCGGCGGCATCGGTACGGCCGTCCTGCGCGAGCTGCTGGCGCGGTGCGACCGGGACGCCGTACGGGTCCGGCTCAACGTGCTCAGCGGGAGCCCGGCCCGGCGGCTGTACGAGCGGCACGGATTCACCCTGGAGAGTGAGGACGCGGTCGACGTGTTCCTGGTCCGGGAGCCCGGACCGCGTCAGCCCGACGCCTCGCGCAGGTCCAGCATGCAGAAGACCTTGTCGTAGCGACGCTCCCCGACCGCCACGAAGCCCGGCAGGCGGCCGTACTCCGTGAAGCCCAGCGAGCGGTACAGGCGCAGGGCGCCTTCGTTGTCGCCCCGGGCGTCCAGCGTCAGCACCTCCACCCCTGCCTCCCGGGCGTCGGCGACGAGTGCGGCCGTCAGCGCCCTGCCCACCCCCTGCCCGTGCGCGGCGGCGTCCACGGCCAGTTTCTCCAGGTCGGCGTGGGGCCGGTGGGTCGGCCGGGCGTACCGCAGCCAGTACCCGAGCCCCACCAGCCGCTCCCCGAGGTACGCGACCCGCAGCGCCCCGTCCCCGGCCCGGGCGGCGGCGCGCACCTCAGCGAGGAGTTCCGCCACCTCGTCCGGGGAAGGCGGCTCGACCCAGCCCAACGCCGCGCCGTCCCGCACCAGTTCGGCCAGCAGGCGGTGGGCCTGCGTCGCGAACCCGGGCTCCCGCGCGGGATCGGCGGCCAGCTCGGTGGCGTCCAGGAGGAGGGGCACGGTCTGCGGCCGGTTCATGGGCCCAGCCTAGAGCGGGAGAAAGACCCTGATCAGAGGGTGTCGAAGTCCGGCAGGGTGAGGGTGCCGTCCTCGGCGAGCGGGAAGCCGGGGTTGTGGGCGACCTCCCACGGGTGGCCGTCCGGGTCGGCGAACGCGCCCGAGTAGAACCCGTGCGGGGACGCCGCCGCCGGCTTGGTGACCCGGCCGCCCGCCTGCTCCGCCTGGTCGAGCAGCGCGTCCACCTCTTCCCGCGACCGCACGTTGTGCGCGAGCACGATCCCGCCGAAGCCGGTAGCGGGCCCCGCCTCCGCGTGCCCGCTGTCCCGGGCCAGCTTCTCCCGCCCCCACAGCACCAGCCCCAACCCGCCCGCCTGGAAGAACACGGTCTCCTCGACCTCCTGGCCCCGCCAGCCCAGCGCTTCGTAGAAGCGGCGGGCGCGGGCCAGGTCGGTGACGCCGAGGGTGATCAGGCTGATGCGTGGCTCCATGGCGGCAAGCTACCTGCCGACCGCGGTCCCACGGGCAGGCCAGGGCCGACACAAAGACGGCCAGACCGGACGGGAGAAGGGGTCACGGGGCCGTGGGGGGCCTGATTTTGCCTGATGGCTGTCGCGGGCCGGGGCGAAGCCGGATACGGGCAGGGTCCCTGACTGGGGTCAGGCGGACAGTGCGCCCTGCTGGACGGCGGAGACGAAGGATGCCCAGGCGGGGCGGGTGAAGGGAAGGACGGGGCCGGTCTCAGCGGTCTTGCTGTCGCGGACGGGGGCGAGGCCGGGGAACGCGGCGGCGAGTTCGAGGCAGTTGCCGCCGTTGTTTCCGCTGAAGCTGCTCTTCACCCAGGACGCTGCGCTGAGGCTCTGCTGGTCCATAGTGCCCGTTCCTCTCGATCACCGCGTCGAACAGAGCGGCCGTTTCCCTGGCCGACAGCGCGTCCGCCCTGAGCAAATCATAGGTCTGCTTGTGCTGTGCCAGGACCTCTGGTGCGTTGCTAAAATGCCCTCTGTCCAGCGACTCCGAGTACACCCACTCCTTCCCGTCCGGCAGGGTGATCAGGGACATGGATGTGTTGGGCAGGACCGCTTCGGTGTGGCTGCCCGGTATCACTTGAATCCTGATGTTCGGCTGGGCGCCGACGGCGCGAAGATGGGCCACTTGGCGCGCCATGATCGCAGGGCTTCCCATGATGTTGCGCAGGCAGCTTTCGTCCAGCACGACGAGGTACAGGGGGCCACCGGGGCTCAGGAATCGCTGCTGTCGGCTCATGCGAGCCATCACGCGATCGGCAACCTCGTCAGGCCCTGACACCTGGCCGAACTGAGCCGTGGCGTACTCCTCTGTCTGGAGAAGTCCGGGCATGGTCTGCTGCTGGTACTCCAGCACCGCCACCGCCACTTCGTCCATCTCAGCCCGGCGCCTGAACCAGTCCGGGTGTTCCACTTCCGGGTACCAGTCGATGCGGACCCAGAGCCGCATCAGGGCGCCGTTGGTTCCCAGAACTCTGTCGCACGTTTTGACGAAGGTGTCGTGCGGGACCCGGTCGCCGCTTTCGACGCGGGCGACCTGGGAGCGGTCGCACGGGATGTGTTCCGCCAGGGCTTTCTGGGTGAGGCTCGCCTCCTCGCGGAAGTAGCGCAGAACCTCGCCGAAGACGTCGGCGGTGGTGGCGGCTTCGACATTGGGCGCGGTGGTGCGTCGGGCCACGAGCACTCCCTCGTGATCGCTTGTGACAGGCGGTCAGTGACACGCGTCGGGCATGGCGACGCGCAGTCGCGCTGGGCAACACTGACCGCACACAAAGTAACCGTTCGTCCCGGGGCGCCGGGCGAAAACCCAGTACGGAGAGAGCAATTGGCAAGCCGAGCGAGCAACGGTGACCCGAGGCGGCGCGGGGCGGTCGTCTACGACGCGGCCTCGGGGCGCGCGGGGGAGTACGTGGGACAGGACGGGGCGCACGCCGTGCTGCGGCCCGTCGGCGGGGGCGGCGAGTGGCGGACCGACCCGGACCGGGTGCGGGCGGCGACGCTCGCCGAGCGGCTGAGCGCGGGGGTGCAGGCGGCCAACCGGCGGGCGCGGCGGACGGTGGCCCAGGCGCTCGACGTGGACCCGGACCGCCCGCCGCAGGCCGTCGCCGGGTGCGCCGAATGCGCCCGCCTCGACCGCGAGCGGGCCGCCGCCCGCGCTGCCTTCGACTGGAGCGCCCAGACCGACGCCAACGTCCTGCTGCGCCGCCACCAGAACACCGACCACGCGGCCTGACCGGGGTCGGGGTACGGGATCAGGCCGGCCGGTCTCCGAGGAGCTTGGCGATCTGGGCGTCGACCAGGGCCTCGTCGGGGCTGGGGAGGAGCGTTGCCAGGTGGTCCTTGTCGAGGGCGGGGCCGTAGCTGATCTTGTGGTGGAAGGCGGTGACGAGGTCGCCGGTGCGGACGTACGTCGTCAGGGAGTGGAGCGTCGTCTCCTCCCCGGCCTCGGTGACGCGCTCCACCCGTAGTGCCTCGTCGCCGGCGTCCGGCTCGGGGAGCCAGGTCATCCGGTCGGAGTGGACACCGTCTCCGAAGGAGCTCTCGCTGCGAAAGGTGCCGCACCGCTCCTCCGCCTCCCGGAGCTCCGCCATCCACTCGGCCGCCTCGCCCTTCGCGTACAGCGTCGTGGTGATGTCGCGCGGGTGCAGATCCTCGGGCTCACCGTCGTGCTCGTACGTGACGTTGGCGCCCGCGCCGCCCTCGGGCTGGGCGATTACGGCGCAGGCGCGGGGCTTGAACGTCTGGGTACCGAGGGGCGGCCGGGGTTCGCTCCAGGAATCGGCTTCGACGACCCGGTAGCCGGGCATCTCCTCCGCCGTCAGCATGCGGGCCTCCACCTCACCGGCGGTGGTGGGCAACGGCTTCGGGGCCCCCTTCGGTTCGGCCCCCTTCTGCTCGGCCGCCTCGCTGCCGCCGCCTCCGCAGCCGGTCGCGGCCGTGGCGAGGAGGAGGACGGCGAGAGCCGCGCCGGGGATACGTCTTCGGGTGGGGCTGCTGGGCATGGCGGTGATGGTCCTCTCCCGGGTGATCCACGGTGATGAACTGTGATCCACGCTGATCCACTGCGCGCTCGACGCGGGCAGCCTAGAGGAGAGGGTGAGGGAGGGCGCCGGGCTTTTCGCGGACCCGGCGGCCCCTCGTGTCAGGTGCGGGGCCAACGGCTCACCCCGCCAGCAGCTCGTCCGCGTCGACGATCCGGTACGCGTAGCCCTGTTCGGCCAGGAAGCGCTGGCGGTGGGCGGCGAAGTCCTGGTCGATGGTGTCGCGGGCGACGACCGAGTAGAAGCGGGCCTCGTGGCCGTCGGCCTTCGGGCGCAGGACGCGGCCCAGGCGCTGGGCCTCCTCCTGGCGGGAGCCGAAGGTGCCGGAGACCTGGATGGCGACGGTGGCCTCGGGCAGGTCGATGGAGAAGTTGGCGACCTTCGAGACGACCAGGACCGACAGTTCGCCGGTGCGGAAGGCGTCGAAGAGCTTCTCGCGCTGGGCGTTGGAGGTGTCGCCCTTGATGACGGGGGCGTCGAGGTGCTCGCCCAGTTCGTCGAGCTGGTCGATGTACTGGCCGATGACGAGGGTCTGCTCGCCCGCGTGCTTGCGGACCAGCGCCTCGGTGACCTTCTGCTTGGAGGCGGTCGTCGCGCAGAAGCGGTACTTCTCGTCGGACTCGGCGGTGGCGTAGGCGAGTCGTTCGCTCTCGGTGAGGTTGACGCGGACCTCGACGCAGTCGGCGGGGGCGATGTAGCCCTGTGCCTCGATCTCCTTCCACGGCGCGTCGAACCGCTTCGGGCCGATGAGCGAGAACACGTCCGACTCGCGGCCGTCCTCGCGGACCAGGGTCGCGGTCAGGCCGAGGCGGCGGCGGGCCTGGAGGTCGGCGGTGAACTTGAAGACCGGCGCGGGCAGCAGGTGCACCTCGTCGTAGACGACCAGGCCCCAGTCCCGGGAGTCGAACAGCTCCAGGTGCGGATAGACGCCCTTCCGCTTCGTCGTCAGGACCTGGTACGTCGCGATGGTGACCGGACGGATCTCCTTCTTGGTCCCGCTGTACTCGCCGATCTCGTCCTCGGTCAGCGAGGTCCGCTTGATCAGCTCGCTCTTCCACTGCCGGGCCGAGACGGTGTTGGTCACCAGGATCAGCGTCGTCGCCTTGGCCTCGGCCATCGCGCCCGCGCCGACCAGCGTCTTGCCCGCGCCGCAGGGCAGCACGACCACGCCGGACCCGCCGTGCCAGAACCCCTCCACGGCCTGCTTCTGGTACGGGCGCAGCGCCCAGCCGTCCTCGGCCAGCTCGATGGCGTGCGCCTCGCCGTCCACGTACCCCGCGAGGTCCTCGGCCGGCCAGCCCAGCTTCAGCAGGGCCTGCTTGATCTGGCCGCGCTCCGAGGGGTGCACCGCGACGGTGTCCGGGTCGATGCGGGCGCCGACCAGCGGCTGGATCTTCTTCGAGCGCAGGATCTCCTCCAGCACCGGCCGGTCGGTGGAGGTGAGGACCAGGCCGTGCGCCGGGTGCTTGGTGAGGGTGAGGCGCCCGTACCGGTCCATCGTCTCGGCGATGTCGACCAGCAGGGCGTGCGGCACCGGGTACCGCGAGTACTCCACCAGCGCGTCCACGACCTGCTCCGCGTCGTGGCCCGCCGCCCGCGCGTTCCACAGGCCCAGCGGCGTCAGCCGGTAGGTGTGGATGTGCTCCGGCGCACGCTCCAGCTCGGCGAAGGGCGCGATGGCCCGCCGGCAGGCGTCGGCCTGCTCATGGTCGACCTCCAGCAGCAGCGTCTTGTCGCTCTGCACGATCAAACAGGACACCCGAACAACCTCCGTCTTACGCCCGTCCGCACCCGTCCCCGCCCCGGCGACGCCCCACGGACGCACCGGGCCAGTCCTCCATGGTCCCGCATGGCGGGGCGAAGTGGGGGCGTGGTGGTGTCGGACGGGTCACGTTCGGGGGGCGCGGGCGCCACTTCCTCCCCCCGCACGCCGTCAGCCGGCCCGGCGCCCCATCTTGGCCGAGTGCCGGTTGCCCCCTCGGATGGAGGGCGGCGACACCGTGCCGACGCTGCCGCTGCTGCGGCGGCTGGCCAGGGCCCTGGAAGGTTCGCTGCACCTGGCGATCGACGAGGGGGACTCCCGGGACGCGGTGGCCGCCGAGCCCGTGGAGATGCTGAAGGCCCACCAGCACGTTCAGGAGCTGGTGGAGACGGCCGTCTGCGAGGAGCGCGCCTCCGGCCCCGTCACGCTGCCACGCTCGTGTCCCCCTCCAGCGCCTCCCGCATCCGGTGCAGCCTGCGGAGCTGCTTCCTGCCCTGGAAGTAGATCCAGACCGGGAAGGCGACGGCGAGGATGCCGAAGCCGATGGTCTCGCGGGGGCCCGCGGTGAGGGCGGTGAGGACGGTGACGCCGCCGAAGAGGAGGACGAGGAAGGCGAGGGCCCAGGGCCGGTTGCGGGTGCGGTGGAGGCGTTTGGCGACGAGGGCGCGCAGGGCCTCGCGTTCGGCGGGGTCGGTCGGGACCTCGCCGGAGCGGATGCGGCCGTCGAGGGTGACCAGGCCGGTGGTGTCGGTGCCGGTGGCGCGCTTCTCCCTGCGGCGGACGGCGAGCAGGACGGCGACACCGCCGAGGGAGGAGAAGGCGACCCGGATCAGCACGGCCGCGGGGGATTCGCCGGGGCTGATCAAAAGCACCAGGGCGCTGGCGCCGAGGACGGACAGGACGACCTGGGCCCAGAGGTTCCGGGTGAGGAAGGTGTGGAGGCGGGTCACCGGGGCGTCCCTCATTCCCGGATCTGGCGGCGGGGGAGGGAGAGGCGCAGGCCCAGGGCGCCGGCGAGCAGGAGGCCCGCGACGGCGGAGTACGCCCAGGCCGTGTCGCCGCGCAGCGCGCCGACGGCCGCCGTCACGCCCCACAGGGCGAGCACGGTGAACAGGGCCGTCCAGGCGATGTCCAGGGCGCGGAAACGGAGCTGGCGGCGCTGGCGGGTGCCGGGGCCGAGGTCGCCGAGCGGGGCCGCGCGGTCGGGTTTCGGGTCGTCGGTCATCGGGGGTTCCCCTCTGCTGGGTCCGCCGGGCGGGCGGAAGGGTCAGAGGTGGGCCGTGTACCCCGGGCATGTCCGGACACGCCGCCCAAGTCCCGCAGCGGGGGAACGGGTTGGGGTCAGCGGGCCGGCTCGGCCCCGTCCGCCTCCTCCGCCAGTTCCGCGACCCCCGTGATCCGGTGCAGGGCGTAGGTGCGGACCTCGTCGGCGGTGTGGTCGTAGCCGGTGACGTAGCCGCCCTCGACGCGCAGGGGGGCCAGCAGGCGTTGGGAGGCGGCGCCCTCGGCGTTGACGTGGCCGATCCAGACCGACTCGCCGGTCATCGCGGCGGCCTGGACGGTGGCCAGGGTGTCCGCCGGGGAGGTGCGCGGCAGGCCGCCGGGGGCCTCCGGGGTGTCCTTGCGCGGGGCCGTCGCCGCCCGGTCGCCCGCGCGGACCGCCCGTACGGCGGCGGTCAGCAGGGTGGCGTCCGGGGCGGGCGGGCCGTCGGGGACGGGCGCCGGGGGCGTGCGCGGCGGGGTGCGGTGGGCGTGCGGGCGGGCGATCATCACGTCGCCCTCGGCGGACTCGGCGGCCGGGGCGAACCCCATCGCGCGCAGCCCCTCGATGAGGGTGCGCGGGTCGGCCTGGGCGGCGACCACCGTCGGTGCCAGGCGGCGCAGGCGCAGGGCGGTGGCCCGGCGGTCGGCGAGGATCTCGTCGAGCGCCGACTCGTCGTCGCAGCGGACGTAGGACGAGGCCGCCCCGACCCGCAGCAGCCCGTGGCGGCGGGCCACGTCGTCGATCAGGTACGTCAGCGGCTGCGGCACCGGCGTGCGGGAGTGCCGGTCGAGGAAGGCGTGCAGCTCGGTGGCGGTGCGCCCGGCGTCCAGGGCGCGGCGCACCGAGCCCGGCGTGAAGCGGTAGACCGTCGCCCCGCCCTTCGACTCCACGTCGGCCAGCACACCCAGCGCCTCCGCCAGCGGCCGCACCAGCGGGCCCGGGGCGACCGCCGTCAGGTCGGCCTGGAGCAGGACGTGGTCCAGCGGCTCGGGGAGGAGTGGGGCGAGCAGCGCCGCCACCACGGTCGCCCGCGCCGACCCGGCGGCCGGCGCGCCCGCACCGGCCCCCTCGGACCTGCCCTCGGTGCCGAGCAGGGCCCGGCCGTGGCTGGCCAGCGCGCCGCGCCCGGTCACGCCCAGCATCTCGGCCTCCAGCAGGGCCCACTCGGTGAGCTTGGTGCGCAGCGCCTCCGGGTCGTTGGCCGCGACCCCGCCGCCGTACGCGGGGCGTACCCCGGCGCGCGGCGGCTCGGGCTGCTCGCGGCGCGGCCCCGCCGAACGCAACGGGCGCTCCCAGCGCAGCCGCTCCAGCAGGGTCGCCGGGTCCGGGGCCTGGCCCGGCTCCAGCTCGGCCATCAGCTCCAGCACCCGGCGCCGCACCTCGGGCGCGGGCGAGCGGTCCAGGCCGGGGCCGAGCGCGGAGAGGGTCCGGTCGCGGCCGTCGCGCCCGCCGATCAGGCCCGGGGTGCGGGTGCCGGGCAGCCAGGCTTCGAGGAGCCAGGCCCAGCGGTCGGCGGGGGGCAGGTCGCGCCAGGCGTCGTACTCCGGGGTGGGCGCGTAGTGCTCGGCCTCGCCGGAGCGGCGGCGGGTGCGGGCGTCGCGGGTCTCCTCGTCCTCGTAGCCCTCGGCGTCGGCGTCGGGGCGGTCGTGGCGGTCGTGGTGCTCCTCGACGTAGCCGCCGTCGGAGGCGATCAGCCCGGCCGCGTACGCCAGCTCGACCCAGAACGCGGCGACCGGCTCGGGCACCTCCAGGACGGTGGCCGTCCGCTTCAGGTCCCGGATGCTCAGCCCGCCGGCCCGCAGCACGGCCGGCCCGCCCTCGTCCCAGGAACGCAGCAGCTCCTCGACGGTGTCCAGCGCCGCGAGCGCCTGTCCGCCCGCCGCCGCGTCCACCACCTGCGGCTTCCGCTCGGCGGCCACGGCGACCTGCGGACGCGTCGGCTCCGGTACGCGGTGGGCGCGGCCCCCGCGCAGCGACAGGGCCGCCTCACGCGGCAGCACCACCGTGCCTGGCGTGGTCGGCAGCAGCAGACCCCGGTCCAGCAGCCACCGCAGATGGGCCGCGGGCTCGGCCGTCACCTGGCCGTACGGCGGGCCCCACACCAGCCGGCCCAGCACCTCCCGGGACGCCTCGGGCGCCCCTTCCAGCAGCTCCGCGACCCGCGCCCGGTCGGCGAAGAGGGCGCTGAGGGCGGCCACCGCCGACACCGCGTCGTGGGTGTGGGGCAGCCCGGCCGCCGTCAGGATCGCCTGGATACGGCCCGGCGACATGCCCGAGGTCGCCTCCGCCACCGAGGGGCCCAGCCCGGTCGGCGAGGAGTGCGAGGCGGACGGCGCCAGCAGCTCGCGGGCGGTGCGGACCAGCCGCAGCCGGTCCTCGCCGCCCCAGACCAGCGCCCGCTCCCGCAGCAGGGCCACCGTGGCGGGCAGCGCCCCGGCCACCTCCTCGTCCCCGTCGTCCCCGGCGAGCAGGTCCAGCAGCTCCTGGTACGAGGCCGGGTCCGGCGCCACCGCCAGCGCCTCGGCCGCCTGGAGGGCGAACCGGTCCAGGTGCTCCAGCGCCCGCAGCACCGAGGCACGGGTCCCGGCGCGGGTCGCCAGCTGGGTGACGTCGGTGGGGACCGGGTGGAGCAGGTCGGGGCGGGACCGGAGCAGGGCCCCCAGCGAGGCGTCGTCGCGCTCGCGCAGGGCCTGCGCCAGCGACCTCGGCCCCGGGTCCGCCGCCTGACCGTCCCTGTGCTGCTGCTCAGCGCTCATCCAGCCCACGGTAGCGGCCCGCACCCTCTCCCCGCGCCGACCGGCCCGAACCGTCACCGGTCGGTGGGCGGGGCGTGACGCTCTCGGAGGTGCCCGCGCCGAAGAACACGGCGCCTCGGTCGACGACCGGGCCCACCCCTCCCCGTCCCGCCCGGCCCTCCACCGACCACCCGCCCGACATCCCCGAACCGCCGCCGCGATGCGTACCGTTGGTCCCGGCGGTCTCCCGGGTAGGGGCGTCGCGTACGAGCGGAGTGAGGGGCAGCGTGGGGATCGAGAGTGACCAGCTCGTCTTCGACTATCTGAGCCGTGTCGGCGACCTGGCCCAGCAGCGGCAGGTGCCGGCCGCCGAACGGATGCGGCTCATCACCGAGTTGCGGCGCGACATCGACCAGCGCAGGGCCCGGCCCGGCGGCGACAGCCCCGCCGCGGTGCGGCGCGCCCTCGGCAAGCTCGGTACCCCGGCCGAGGTGGTCGCCAAGGCGGGCGGCGCCTCCGCCGCGCCCGAGGCACCGGCGCACACGCCCGTCCCGCCGCCGCGTCCCGCCGAGCCCGGGCCCCGTCCGCACCGCCCCAGCCTGCGCAAGGTCTTCCCCGCGCCCCGCGAGGAGGCGGAACCCCCACCCGCGCCCCGGCGGATTCCCGGCCTGGAGGACGTCGGGCGCGGCGTCTCCGGGCCCGACCTCGCGGGGGCCTCGCCGGACTGGTGGCGGGTCGAGGCCACGCCCGAAGGGCTGGGTGGCGGTGGGGGCGCGGGGACCTTCGGGACGCGGCTGCCCGGGGAGTTCGCCGGGTTCCAGGGCGGGGTGGAGGTGCCCGAACTCCTCAATCCGGGCGTACGGACGGACAAGCCCGAGGCGCCGGGTGCGGCGAAGGAGAAGGCGGAGAAGGACGAGGCGGCCGCCGGGGCCGAGGCGGCGCCGGCGGAGGCGGCCGAGGACCCGCTCGGTACGGCGACCCCGCGCCGCCGCCGGTTCTCGCCGCGCGCCCTGGTGGGCGGCGGGCTCGGCAGCCCCCTGCTCCTGCTGGCCGCCGCCCTGCTGGTCGCCGGAGCCATCCTCGGCAACCTCTTCTGCCTCCTCCTCGGCTGGCTCACCGCCTACCTCACCAAGCGGCTCACCCCCGTCCAGGCCAAGTTCGCCGCCCTCGGCATCCCGGCCCTGACCCTGTCGGGCGGCGCCGTCTGGCTGTGGGGGCGTACCGAGGGCCGTTGGGGCGAGCCGATTCCCGAGGCGGGCATGGCCGACGCGATCACCGAGCTGTGGCCGGTGCTGCTGCGTACGGCGGCCGTGGCGTCGGCGGTCTTCCTGCTGTGGCGGGCGCGGCGGCGCGGGTGAGTGCACGGGCCCGGCCCGAACGTCCAACAGGTGTGTAAACACGGCGTGTTGTGACGCTCCTGTGAGCATCGCCCATCGATGCCGCAATCAGATCTGAACAAATTCGCGCGGTGATACGATCATCTGACTTTCAGCAGACTGACGGTGCGTGAGATCACGCGCTACGGGGGGCAGTCGCGACGGCTCCATCGTGGAGGAGCGGGTGTGGTCCCCCCAATGAGGTCCCTATGAGGCGGCCCGCGGCCTTGGCCTCCCCAGTGGAGGAGGTCCGCCGGCTCTGCCACGGGCCCCTTTGGCTGCCCGAAGCTCCGACGCGATGCGACTTGAAGAGAGTCTCATGACGTCATTCATCCAGGAGCCACTGCTGTGGGTCCTGCTTGTAGTTCTGGTCGCTGCGGCGCTCGCAGTGCTGAGTGCCCGCAGAACCAACCTCGCCCTGCGGCGGGGGAAAGGGGAGCTGGAGAGGAGCCTCGCCGAGGCCCGCGGTGAGATCGGCCGCCTGCACCTGCGCCAGCAGGAGATGGGCGCCCGCCACGCCCACGACGTCGCCGACGTCCGCGCGGACGCCGAGTCCGCCACCAAGGCCGTACTGAAGTCCGCCATGGGCACGCTTCAGTCCCTCGCCGAGGAGCAGCAACTGCTCCTCGACGGGCTGCTCAAGAAGTACGGCAACGACGCCGAGGTGCTCGGCGACCTGATGTCCGTCGACCACACCGGCAGCCAGTTCTCGCGCCGCGCCAAGGGCATCTCCGTCCTGTGCGGCGGCTGGCTCGGCCGCCGCGACGGCACCGCCACCGTCTACGACGTGGCCCGCAGCGCCCAGGGCCGGATCAAGGACTTCGGCCGGGTCAGCGTCCACTCCCAGGTGAACGTCGCCGTCACCAGCAAGGCCGTGGAACCCGTCGCGGTGGTCCTCGCCGAGCTGCTGGAGAACGCCACCAACTACAGCGCCCCCGGCACCCCCGTCGAGGTCAACATCCAGGCCGTCCCCAGCGGCGTCTGCTTCATCGTGGACGACGCCGGTCTCGGCATGGACCAGGAGACGAAGGACCGCGCGGCCACCCTGCTGGCGAGCGACGGCACCGTCGACATCACGAGCCTCGGGGACCCGCCCCGGGTCGGATTCGCCGTCAGCGGCATGCTCGCCGCCCGCTACGGCTTCGCCGTCTCGGTCGGGTCGGTGTCCCCCTACGGAGGTGTGCGCGCGGTGATCCGTGTTCCGGAGGAACTGCTCACGACGGAGTTCAACGAGCCCGCCCAGGCCCCCGCCCGGGTCGAGTCCGTCCCGGCGCTCCCCCCGCAGCACCTGACGGCCGTGCCCGACGCCAACACCCCGTACGTCGTGGGCACCACCACCGGCGGCCTGCCCAAGCGCCGCAGGCGCGCGGGGGAGGTGGCCGCCAAGGCCGCCGCCGAGCCCGCCACCACCGTAGAGACGCCGGCCGCCGAAGACAGCGAGATGACCGCGTCGCGACTCGGGGCCTTCGCCCGCGGGACGCGTATCGGCCGGGACACGATGACCACGGAAGGACCCGAGTACCAGTGAAGACCGATCTGTCGTGGGTGCTGAACGACGTGCTGGAAGTGCGCGGTGCCCGTCACGCCATCCTCGTCTCGGGTGACGGCCTCCTCCTTCAGAGCTCGGACGGCATCGAGCGCGGCGAGGCCGAGACCAACGCGGCCGCCATGAGCTCGATGCAGTCCCTCAGCCGCGCCGTCGCCGGCTTCGTCGGCCTCGGCCGGGGCGTGTGGAAGCAGACCCTCATGGAGTACGACGGCGGCTGGATCTTCCTCATCGCCGCAGGCCAGGGCGCCTACCTGGCGGTCTCCGCGGCCGTCGACGTCGACATGGAGTCCATGTCCATCCGGATGCAGAAGACCGTGGCGGCGCTGAGCAGAGCGATGGGCGTGGCGCCACGCTCGAACAACGGTGTGAGCGTATGACGAGGCCCGGCGAGGAAGCTTCCGTCACCAGCGACTTCGTCCGGTCCTACGTCATCACCGGCGGGCGCACGCTGCCCGCCGGGGACCAGCTGGCCCTCCAGACCCTGGTCACCATCGCCCCCGAACGGACGCTCCCGCTGGGGGCGTCCCCGGAGGTCAAGGCCATCTGGGAGCTGCTGGGCGGCGGGTACCTGTCCGTGGCCGAGGTGGCCGCCCACGTCGCCCTGCCGGTCGGTGTGGCCAGGCTGCTGCTCACCGATTTACTCGACCAGGGCCACCTGCTGCGCCGTGCCGAACCGCCGCGGGCGCAGAACGTTGAGAGAGACACTCTTGAGAAGGTTCTGAATGGACTCCAATCCCTCATCGGCTGAGACGGCCCAGGGACCGCTCTACGTCTCCGAGGCGGTGACCACCGCTGCCAAGATCCTGGTGGTGGGCCACTTCGCCGTCGGCAAGACGACCCTCATCGGCGCGCTGTCGGAGATCAAGCCGCTGCGCACCGAGGAGAAGATGAGCCAGGCGTCGGTGCAGTTCGACGACCTGAGCGCCGCTCCCGACAAGCGCACCACCACGGTCGCCCTGGACTTCGGCCGGCTGACCCTCGCCGATGACCTGGTCCTGTACCTCTTCGGCACCCCGGGCCAGCAGCGCTTCATGCAGCTGTGGGAGGACACGGCCCGCGGCGCCCTCGGCGCGCTGCTCCTGGTCGACCCGGCCCGCCTGGAGGAAACCTTCCCGGTCATCGACCTCATCGAGAGCTACGGCCTGGACTACGCGATCGCCGTCAACAGCTTCACCCCGGAGCAGAAGTACGGCGAGGACGAGGTCCGCGAGGCCCTCGACCTGCTCCCGGACACGCCGGTCGTCTACTGCGACGCCCGCGACCGGGAGTCCTCCGCCCGCGCCCTGATCGCCCTCGTACGCCACCTCCTCACGCGCGAACGCGTCGCCTGACGCACCCCGCCCCCGCCCCGCCCCCCGACGGGACGCCCACCAGGACCCCCCGCCCGCCCGGACCGCCCGGGCCACAGAGAGAGACCCCATGGAAAGCCATCCCCCGTACGTCTCGGCGACCGGCAGATGCCCGATGCACGACGCCAACTTCGCCGCCGACCCCCAGGCGGTCTACGAGCAGCTGCGCGAGCAGGGCCCGGCCGGCCCGGTCGAGCTGGCGCCCGGAGTCGACGCGACGCTGGTCGTGGGGTACGAGACGGCGCTGCGCGTCCTCCAGAACCCGACGAGCTTCCCCCGTGACGCCCGCCGCTGGGCGGCGCTGAACGAGGGCCGCGTCCCGATGGACAGCCCGGTCCTGCCGATGATGGCGTACCGGCCGAACGCCCTGTTCACCGACGGCGCCGTCCACCTGCGGCTGCGCAAGGCGGTCACCGACAGCCTCGCCAAGCTCAACATCACGCGCATCCGCCGTGACGTGGAGCCGATCGCCGACTACCTCATCGACCAGTTCAGCGAGCGCGGCCGCGCCGACCTCCTCGCGGAGTACGCCAAGCTGCTCCCGCTGCTGCTCTTCAACAAGCTCTTCGGCTGCCCGGCCGAGATCGGTGACACCCTCACCACCGAGATGTCGGCGATGTTCGACGGCAAGGACCCGGTGCGGACCAAGGCCCGCCTCGACGCCTGCCTGATGCAGCTCATCGCGATCAAGCGCCGCGAGCCGGCGGACGACGTTATCTCCTGGCTCATCCAGCACCCGGCCGGGCTGACCGACGAGGAGCTGAAGGACCAGCTGGTGATGTTGATGGGCGCCGGCATCGAGCCGGAGCGCAACCTCATCGGCAACGCCCTGCTGGAACTGCTCTCCGGCGGCGCGAGCGGCCGGGGCGCCGGGATGATGGTCGAGGAGGCGGTCGACCACGTCCTGTGGCACCGCACCCCGATCGCCAACTACGCCGCCCACTACCCGGTCCAGGACACGGACTTCGGCAACGGTGTCATCGCCCCCGCCGGCAGTCCCGTCCTGATCTCCTTCGCCGGGGCCAACAGCGACCCCGCCCTCGCCGAGGCCCGCCGCAGCGCGGGACGCGGCGCCCACCTCGCCTGGGGCGCGGGCTCGCACGCCTGCCCCGCCAAGGACCCGGCGCAGGTCATCGCGGTCACCGCGGTCGAGAAGATCCTCAACGCCCTGCCGGACCTGGCACTCGGCGTCCCGGAGGAAGAACTCCAGTGGCGTCCGGGCCCCTTCCACCGGGCCCTGGTCTCGCTGCCGGTCGCCTTCAGCCCGACCCCGGCCACCCGGATGGCCGCGGCCCTCCAGAGCCGGGGCATCCCGCAGCAGCAGGCGGCACCCGCCACCTCGCAGCCGCAGCACACCGCCACCGCCTCCTCGGACGGCGGCGGTCGCAGGAAGGGCTTCTGGAGCTCCTTCCTCGACATCTTCCGGGTCTGACCCGGACGCCTCCGGCCCGGCGTGCCGCCCGGAGGACGAGAGACGAAGGACGGCCCGTCGTGCCCACGCACGGCGGGCCGTCCCGCGTCACGCCGCCGTTCGCCTCAGCCCGTCATGCCGCGTCCGGCTCGCTCTCCCGGAGCCCGCCGGTCCCGCCGGTCAGGGACTCGGGGCCGCCGGCGGAGGCCTCCGGGGCGGCCTCGACCAGGCCGGCGGGGTCGCTGCCAGGCAGGTTCTCCGGTACGAAGAAGCGTTCCGTCAGGGCGAGGATGTGGGGCTCCAGGTCCGCCACGACCCGCTCGACCTCGTCCGGGAGCCGCCGTACCTGCTCCGCCGTCAGCCGCTCCCCGGCCAGCAGCTCCCCGCTGTGCGCCGCCACCTGGCGCAGCGCGAACAGGCGGTGCAGGTCGCGGATGTGCTCGGCCTCCTCGGCGGTGACCCGGTCGGCGCCCTCCAGCAGGGCCTCCCCGGCCAGCCGGTGCGCGTGGGCCGCGACCAGCTCCAGCGCCGGGGTGACCGCCCCGTTCCAGCGGGCCATCGGGTTGCCCCGTACGCCGCCCGAGCGCAGCCGCGTCCGGGCCCGCTCGTGCCAGATCCGCTCCACGTCCGCCATCAGGTCCTGGAGGTGCGTACCGTCCCGCAGGGAGCGCTGCTCGGGCGCGGTCTCGCTGGGCGGCTTCGGGGTGAACCCGCCCATCAGCAGCTCACCGGCGGCCTTGACCCAGATGACCTTGTTGTCGCCCTCGGCGGTGATGGTGCCCTCGTTGGCGGCGAGCTGGCCCGCGATCCCCTGCGTCAGCAGCAGCCCCTTGGCGCCGCACCGCTCACGGCAGGTCGTCATCGTCTCCCGGGCGGCCCAGGTGATCCACCCCTTGGTCACCGCGACCAGCCGGTCGACCTCCTCGCGCTCGGCCTCCTCGGCCACCTCCCACTGGCGTACCACCGAGCGGTGCAGCAGCGTCGCCGCGTACGTGGTGGCAAGGGCGTCGAGCAGCGGCTCGTGGTGGCTGCGGTGGGCCATCAGCGGGACCCTGATGCCCTTGGTCATGCCGGAGGTCAGCCGCGTGGAGCCGTGGCGTACGGCGACCGCGATCGCCTGCCGGGTGGCGCCCAGGCTGTATCCGGACATGCAGAGCTTGCCCATCGACACCCGGCCGATGGACCGCAGGAAGCGGATACGAGGGCTCCCGAGCGTGCTCTCGAACTCGCCCTCCGGGCTGAGCCGCCCGTGGTCGCCCTGGAGCATCGCGCTGTGCGGCAGCCGCACGTGGTGGAAGCGGGTGGCGCAGTGGTCCACGGGCGCGCCGGACGTGTGCGGCAGCCGCTCGACGCTGACGCCCGGCAAGTGGCCCCGCTCGTCGCTGAGCGGGGTGAGGAAGAGGAAGATGCCCAGGTCGCGGCCGTCGACCAGCAGCCGGGCGGCGACCACGGCGTCCTTCGGGCCGCCGGTCAGCGAGGTGTTGGGCATCCACTTGGCCGCCCCCGGGCCCGGGGTGTGGAGGACGAACTGACGAGAGGCGCGGTCGTACTCGGCGGTCGTCTCCATGTTCACCGCGTCGTTGCCGTGCTCGGCCTCGGTGCACAGGAACGTGCCGATCCGGTCCATCCGGAGCCACGGCTCCAGGTCCCGCTCCTCGTGGTCGTGGTCGAGGAGGCTGCCGAGGAAGAGGTTGTAGTGGATGGAGGCCAGCGTGGCCATCCCGGGATCGGCCGGGCCCGCCCACTCGTGGAGCGCGGTCAGCGCCGGCGCGCTCAGGGCGAGCGCGCGTGGGTCGGGTATCGCGGCGGCGACGGTACGCAAGCGCCGATAGGACAACTCCACCCTTTCCCGGTGAGGCAAGTCCCGGTGGCCGAACTCCTCCGTGCTGAATAGCTCCCGCCAGCGCAGGTGTTCTTCGCCGCGCGTCGCGAAGAGCAGGTGGTCGGCGGCGGTGGCGGAGGCGGAGGTGGAGCCGTGGCGGAGCGGAATCTCTCGTTCAGTAATCACACTTCGTAAAGTAACGGTCGCCAGGGAGTCATGGGTAGGGCCCAACTGATCATGTGTCATATGTCAAGTGACCAGTTCAGGCCAGCTCCTGGCGGGATGTACGCGCCCTCTGCGCGTGATCGTCCCTCTTGCCCGCAAAACGTGCGCGACGCCCGCGCCGGGCGAAAAGCGGAAGAGGATCACGCGCCGGCCGAGGGCCGCCGGGGTTCGCCGGAAGTGGTGGCCCCGGCGGGATCGTCCTCGTCCGTGGGGTGGCAGGGCGGCGCGCCCGGGCCCCCCTCCGCGCGGCACAGCTCCGCCGTGAACTGGGCGCCGAGCAGCAGCGCGACGTTGGAGAGCCACAGCCACACCAGGAAGACGACGATCCCCGCGAGCGAGCCGTAGAGCCGGCTGTACGTACTGAGCACCGAGGCGTACAGCGCGAGCCCCGCCGAGGCGGTCAGCCAGAGCGTCGCGGCGAGGACACCGCCCGGGATGCTGTGGGCGCGGCGGCGGGCGGCCACCGGGCCGTTCCGGAAAACGACCACGACCAGACAGGCCACCAGGCAGAGCAGCAGCGGCCAGCGCAGTACGCTCCACGCCCACGCCACCCCCGCGTCCAGCCCGAGCAGCCGCCCGATCGACTCGGCCACCGGCTCGGTCAGCATCAGCAGCAGCGAACTGACCAGCAGCAGCGCCAGCAGGGCCAGCGCCGTCGCCACGATCCGGTGCGCCTTGCCCCACGGCGAACGCCGGTCCCGTACCCCGTACATGCGGTGCAGCGCGCGCCGTGAGACCGCCAGGTAGCTGGAGGCCGACCAGAGCGCGCTCGCGCCGCCCGTCACCAGCAGCGTCCACGCCGTCGAGTCGACCCGCACCACCCGCGTCAGCACCTCGCGCAACGAGGCCCCCGAGCCGCCCGGCGCCCACGCCGTCACCTGCCCCACGAACCGCTCCGCCGTGTCCGGGCTCACCAGCCCGAAAGCGATCACGACCACCAGCAGCGCCGGCAGCACGGCGAGGATCGCGTAATAGGTCAGCGCCGCCGCGAAGTCCGACACGTCGTCCCGCCAGAACGCCCCCGGCGTCCGCCGCAACGCCCGCCACCACTCGGCCGCCCGCCCCGGCTCGCCCCTCACCGGCCCGTCCCCCTCGACACCCTCCACCGGCCGCGCCTCCTCGGCGACGGCCCCGCCCGCTGTCCCAGCCGGTTGCTTCATCGTTCCTCCTGGCGGCACCGGTGCCGTTACGGGTCCAGGGGTGCCTACCCCGTTCGTCGCGCGGCCGACCTGCGCGCGGGGGGTGCACGCTACGCGGGCTGGCGGGCCGGCCGGTACTCAGGGTTTGTCCGTGGCCGGGCGCCGGTACGGTGGCTGGGTCGTACGGGTGGGCCCCGAGTGCCCGCCACGGTTGGGGAGTTGGGGGCGTCGTGAGGGACATCTGGACCGGTGAGAAGCTGCGGCTGCGCGGGGTCGAGCCCGAGGACTGGCGTCACTTCCGCGAGCTGGCCCGGGACCTCGACGGGGTGCGCGCCGCCGGCCTGGTGGAGCCGCCCCGCTCGGACGAGAGCTTCCGGAGGTGGACCGCCGAGCGGGCCGGGCGTCCGCCCGGGGGTGAGGCGTTCCGGCTCGTCGTCGAGGATCTGGCCGACGGGGGGTTCGCCGGGGCGGTGACCGTGGGGGAGGCGGACCGGCGGGCCGGGCGGTTCCGGATGGGGGTCAAGATCGGGCGGGCCTACCGGCGCCGGGGGTACGGCCGTGAGGCCGTCTCTCTGCTGCTCGGGTACATGTTCCGCGAGGAGCGGTTCCACAAGTGCGAGGTGGAGGTGTACGCCTTCAACGAGGCTTCCCTCGCGTTGTTCCGGGGGGTGGGGTTCGTCGAGGAGGGGCGGTTGCGGGAGCACGAGTTCGTGGGCGGGGTCCACCACGATGTGGTGGTGCTCGGGATCACGGCTCCCGAGCATGCGGGGTGAGGGGGGCGGGGCGCCCCCTTTCGCCTGGCCGGGGTGTGGCTGCGCCGCGACTGGGGGTGCCGGTTGTCGCCCGTGCGGGTCAGCGATTGGCCTCAAGCGCCGGCCGGGCTGTTGATTGCCGGGCTCCGTCTCGACGGTGCCGGTCACCGATGGCCTCAAGCGCCGGCCGGGCTGGGTTGGGCTGCGGTAGGGCTGGGTTCCGTCTTCGCCTGCCCGCCTCGGCCCTGCGGGTCACCGATGGCCTCAGGCGCCGGCCGGGCTGGGGTTCGGTGGGGTGTGGCTGCGCGTGGCTTCCCGGCCTTCCGGTTGTGACCGTGCCGGTCACTGACTGGCCTCAAGCGCTGGCCGGGCTGTGAGGGTCGCGGTTTCTCCGGTGCGTGGGTGGGGCGGGGCCGCGCCGGGGTACCTCCTCACAAACTGCATGGTGCGGGGTGAGTTGGAGTATGGCGGCCGTGTGTGCAGTTTGCTGCGGGGGCACCCCGACACGTCCCCACCCCACGGTCTCGTACGCGGCCGACCGCCGGAGGGGCGGATGAGGCCGTCACCGATACCGGGCTTCTCCACAGCGACCACCGTCGTCACTTCAGCTGGTCACACAGATCAATGGGTGGCGGTCTGTCTTTTCTCCTCCCACCGGCGGGACGACGCCGGCGAGACGGAAGGGCGGGGTCGTGCCGGGGTGCCCCCGCAGCAAACTGCACACACGGCCGTCTTGAAGCGACTGACCCCGCACCCTGCAGTTTGTGAGGAGGTACCCCGGTGCGGCCCCGCCCGACCCAGACGGCGAACGAACCGCGAACCCCTATAGCCCGGCCGGCGTTTGAGGCCAATCGTTGACCGGCAGGGTCGAGAACCAGCAGGTCAGGGCGGAGCCCAGCCGCAAAAGACAGCCCGGCCGGCGCTTGAGGCCATCGGTGACCGGCACGGCCGAACGGGCCCGGCCAGAGGCGGCCCAGCCCCGTTCAGGGGCCAGCGGGGAACGGGCCCCCGGTGGGGCAGGCGGCCGATGACAGCCCAGCTGGCGTATGAGGCGGGTCAGTGGGCGAACTCCGCCAGCCACGCGGGAAAGGCGGCCAGGTCCGGGAGGACGAGGTCGGCGCCGGCGGTGCGGAGCTCGTCGGGGGTGCAGCCTCCGGTGGCGACGGCCACGGAGAAGGCGCCGGCGGCCTGGGCGCCGCGAACGTCGCCGATGTGGTCCCCGACGTAGACGGTGGCCCCCTGTGCGCGCAGCGCGACCCCCTTGGCCTCGGCCCAGAGACTGCCCACGACGAGGTCTGCCCGCAGGCCGAGGTGATCGAGGTGGAGCCGTGCGTGCTCCTCGTTCTTGGCGGTGACGACGAGCGAGCGTCCGCCGTGGGCCCGTACGGCCTCCAGGGCCTCGGCGGCGCCGGGCAGGGCGAGCGAGGGGGCTATCGCGGTGGACGGGTAGACCTCGCGGTAGCGCGCGGCGGCGGCGGGGACCTGGTCGGCCGGGAACCAGCAGGCCAGCTCGGTCTCCAGGGGCGGCCCGAGCCGGGAGACGACCAGGTCGACGTCGATGGGGACGCCGGTCTCGGCGGCGAGTACGCGGTAGGCGGCGCCGATGCCCGGCCGGGAGTCGATCAGCGTCATGTCGAGGTCGAACCCGACGACGGGCCCCGCCCCGCCCGGAGCCGGACGTGCGGCCGGTACGGCGGGGTCGGAGGGGGCGGGCGCGGCGGGGGAGGTGAGGTGCTCGGGCATCCCTCCATTGTGCAGCCCCGGCAGCCGTACACTTAGCCAAGCCTAAGTTCCGGTGCAGAACGGGCAATTGGGGTGGTGTGCCGTGATGTCCGCTCCCGGCCGCCGCCCCGGTGACAGCCCGGAGGCGCCCCCGGAGACGACCCGGAAGGACCCGATGACCCCCGCGCCACCCGCCGCCCCGCCCCTGGCGAAGGCCCCGCCCGCCGCACCCCGGCCCCGCCGGGACAGCTCCGTACGCCGGGCGGCCTGGACGGTGGCGGCCCTGGCGGCGCTGCTGGTCGCGGTGGTCCTCAGCCTGGCCGTCGGCGCCCGTACGGTCGCGCCCGGAACGGTCGTGGAGGCCCTGTTCCAGGGGGCCACGGGCCCGGACGCCGAGGTGGTCCGGGAGATGCGGCTGCCGCGCACGCTGATCGGCGTGATGGTCGGCGCCGCCCTCGCCGTCGCCGGGACGGCTCTCCAGGGCATCACCCGCAACCCGATCGCCGACCCGGGCATCCTCGGCATCAGCCAGGGCGCCTCCGTCGGGGTCGTCCTCGCCATCGCCTTCGCGGGGGTGCACACCCTGGCCGGGTACGTGTGGTTCGCGTTCGTGGGGGCGGGGCTCGCGGCGGTCGCCGTGTACGCGGTCGCGGCGGGCGGCCGGGGCGGCGCGACCCCGGTCAAGCTGGCGCTGAGCGGCGCCGCGATCAACGCCCTGCTGGTCTCGGTCACCACCGCCGTGCTGACCACCAGTTCCAGCGCCCTGGACGAGTTCCGCTTCTGGAACGTCGGCGCGCTCCAGGGCCGGGACGCCGAGGTGGCCGTACAGGTGTGGCCGTTCCTGCTGGTGGGGCTGGCGCTGGTGGCCTCCTCGGCGCGGGGGCTGGACGCGCTGGCGCTGGGGGAGGACGTGGCGAAGGGGCTGGGGCAGCGGGTAGCGGCCGTACGGATCACCGCGGGGGCCGGAGCCGCCGTGCTGACCGGGGTCGGGGTGGCCGCCGCCGGGCCGATCGCCTTCGTCGGCCTAGCCGTCCCGCACCTCGTCCGCCACCTGGTCGGCGGCGACCACCGCTGGGTCCTCCCGCTGGCCGCCCTGACCGGCCCCGTGATGCTCCTCGCCTCCGACACCGTCGGCCGCGTCCTCTTCCCGCCGGGCGAGGCCCCCGCCGGGGTCATGACGGCGCTGATCGGCGTGCCCTTCCTGGTGGCACTCGTCCGGGGCAGGGCGGTGACCGCGTGAGCGGCGGCACGGTGCTGAAGGCGTGGCCGGAACCCGCCCGCGTACGACCCGCCGGGTACGCCCCCGTACGGCTGGGGGCGGTCAGTCTCCTCGTCCCCGTGCGGGCGGTGGCGACCGGCGCCGTCCTGGCGGCCGTGCTGGCCGTGGTCTGCGTCGCGTACCTGAGTGTGGGTGAGAGCTTCGTCGCGCCCGGGTCGGTGGTCGACGTGCTGCTGGCGCGTCCCTCGCCGGACACGCTGGTCGTGGGGGAGCTGCGGCTGCCCCGGATGGTGGCGGGGGTCTACGTCGGGGCGGCGTTCGGGATCGCGGGGGCGCTCATCCAGACGGTGGCCCGCAACCCGCTGGCCAGCCCGGACCTGATCGGCGTCAGCCAGGGCGCGAGCGCCGCCACGGTCGCCGCGCTGACCTTCGGCGTCACCTCGTACACCGTGCTGCCCTGGATCTCGGTGGGCGGCGGGCTCCTCGCGGCGCTCCTCGTCTACCTCTTCGCCTGGCGGGGCGGGCTCCAGGCCACCCGGTTCGTGCTGGTCGGGGTCGGGTTCGCGGTGGCCCTGCGGGCGCTGACCACGCTCTTCCTGACCAAGGGCGACCAGACCGTGGCCCAGCAGGCCCAGGTGTGGATGAGCGGTTCCCTCAACGGCCGCGCCTGGCCGGAAGCCGCCCTCGTCGGCTGGACCCTGCTCGCCGCCCTGCCCGCGCTGGTCTGGGCCGCCCGCGCCCAGCGCACCGTCACCCTGGACGACGCCACCGCGACCTCCCTCGGCGCCCGCCTGGGACGGGCCCGCCTCGGCCTCGTACTCGTCGGGGTGGTCCTCGCCTCGGTGGCGACCGGCGCCGCCGGGCCCGTCGACTTCGTCGCGCTGCTCGCCCCGCAGATCGCCCGGCGGCTGACCCGTACCGCGCAGATCCCGCTGGTCTGCTCCGCGCTGGCCGGGGCCGTCACCGTGGTCGCCGCCGACCTGCTGGCCCGCCGTCTCTTCGCGCCGACCGAACTGCCGGTGGGGGTGCTCACCGCGGCGGTCGGCGCCCCGTACCTGATCTGGCTGCTCGTCACCCGACACGGCCCCCGCGCCACCGGAGGCACCTCATGACCCGCCCCGCCGCCCGTCTCACCGCCCGGGACCTCACCCTCGCCTACGAGGACCGCACCGTCGTCCCCGGTCTCGACCTGGACATCCCCGACGGCCGGGTCACCGTCATCATCGGGCCCAACGCCTGCGGCAAGTCCACCACCCTGCGGGCGCTCGGCCGGCTGCTGCGCCCGGCCGGCGGCGCCGTCCTCCTCGACGGCACGGAACTGGCCCGGCTGCCCACCCGGCAGATCGCCCGGCGGATCGGGCTGCTGCCGCAGACCCCGGTGGCGCCCGAGGCGATCACCGTGGCCGACCTGGTGGCGCGCGGCCGCCAGCCGCACCAGCGGTGGTGGCAGCAGTGGTCCGAGGAGGACGAGCGGGCGGTCGGCGAGGCGATGGCCCGCACCGCCACCACCGACCTCGCCGACCGTCCCGTGGACGCCCTCTCCGGCGGCCAGCGCCAGCGCGTCTGGATCGCCATGGCCCTCGCCCAGGAGACCGACCTGCTCCTGCTCGACGAGCCCACCACCTACCTCGACCTCGCCCACCAGGTCGAGGTCCTCGACCTGGTCCGCCGCCTCAACCGCGAGCAGGGCCGCACCGTCGTCCTCGTCCTGCACGACCTCAACCAGGCCGCCCGCTACGCCGATCACCTCATCGCCTTCCGCGAGGGCCGCGTCGTCGCCGAGGGCGCCCCCGCCGAGGTCGTCACCGCCGGCCTGGTCCGGGAGATCTTCGGCCTGGAGTGCGTCGTCGTCCCCGACCCCGTCACCGGCTCCCCGCTCGTCGTCCCGGGCGCGCCCTGGGGCGCCCGGCCGGCGCCGGAACCCGCTGTCCCCACCCGAGAAGAAAGCAGGGCCACGCCATGACCCGACGTACCGCCCGTCCGCTGCTCGCCGCCACCGGCGCCCTCGCGCTCGCCGTCACCCTCACCGCCTGCGGCGCCGGCGAGGACACCGCCGCCGACGCGGGCAAGGACGCGGGAGCCACCCGTACGGTCAGGACGGCGATGGGTGAGGTGAAGGTCCCGGAGGCGCCGAAGCGGGTCGTCGTCCTGGACACCGCCGAGCTGGACTCCGCGCTCACCCTTGGCGTGAAGCCGGTCGGCGCCGTCCGCTCCGACGCCGCCGGCGGCTTCGCGAGCTACCTGCCGAAGAAGGAACTGGCCGGGATCGAGAACGTCGGCGTCATCGCCCAGCCCAACCTGGAGGCGATCGCCGCGCTCAAGCCCGACCTGATCCTCACCTCCAAGGTCCGCGACGAGGCCCGGTACGCCCAGCTCAGCAAGATCGCCGCCACCGTGATGACGGAGAACACCGGCTACCCCTGGAAGGAGAACTTCCAGCTGCACGCCGAGGCCCTCGGCAAGCAGAAGGAGGCCGACCGCGCCACCGCCGCCTACGAGAAGCGGGCCGCCGAGGTCACCGAGGCGGTCGGCGGCCCGGCCAAGGCGAAGGAGACCGAGGTCAACGTGGTCCGTTTCGTCGAGGGCGCCGACATCCGCATCTACGGCAAGAAGAACTACATCGGCACCCTCCTCGCCGACGTCGGCCTCGGCCGCCCCGCCGTCACCGACAAGGCCACCGACGGTTTCTCGTACGACGTGTCCCCCGAGAAGATCGACCTGGCCGACGCCGACGCCGTCTTCACCTCCACCTACGGCGACCCGGAGAAGGCCAAGGAGACGCAGACCACCAAGTCCGCCCTCTGGCGCTCCCTGAACGCCGTCAAGTCCGGCGCCGTCCACAAGGTCGAGGACGAGCTGTGGATCCAGGGCATCGGCTACACCGCCGCCCAGCAGATCCTGGACGAGCTGGAGGAGGCCCTGGCCACCACCTCCTGAGCCCCTCCGGGCCCGGCCCCGGCCCCCTCGCAGCACGCTCCGAGCCCGTCCGCCATGACCCGTTCGGACCATGCGTTTCCCACAACTCGCCGATGACAAGCGTTACTTACCGGCACCGCCCGACCACGGGCAGTGTGGAACCCGTCATCGACGCACGGCACAGCACAGCACGGCACGGGAACGCAGACGGCGAGGGGGGCCGGTGAATCCGGAGTACGCGCTCTACAGCGGCGCCGACCGCTGGTTCTACGACACCCCGCGCCGGGCCGGCCGTGCGGCCGACGGCGACGACCAGGGCGGCGGCGGTCACCGTTACGCCCTCGCCCTGCGCCCCGCCCCCGAGGGCTGGGAGAGCGCCGAGCGCGGCGACTGGTTCTCGCTCGCCCCGGCCGGGCGCCAACTACCGCCCCAGGGATGGAAGATCCACGTCTCCGCGACGTCGGACAACGCCGAACAGGTCCTGGAGACCGTCGCCGGGATCTGCCAGGAGCACGCCACCGCCTTCAAGTTCCTCGCCGGGCCCGCCCTGCTGCTCCACCGCAACACCAAGTACGCCGACCGCGCCGGCAGCGGCAAGTTCGTCACCGTCTACCCGGCCACCACCACCGCCTGCGGCGAACTGGCCGCCGAACTCGCCGACGCCCTCAAGGGCAGCGCCGGCCCGGTCGTCCTCAGCGACCTGCGCTGGGGCGAAGGCCCGGTCCACGTCCGCTACGGCGCCTTCGCACCCCGCTTCACCCGCACCGCCGACGGCTCCCTGGTCCCGGCGGTGGCCGACCCGGCGGGCCGCCTCGTCCCGGACCCCCGCGGCCCCGCCTTCCGCCTCCCCGACTGGGTGGAACTCCCCGACTTCCTGCGCCCGCACGCCGAGGCCCGCGCCGCCCAGGGCACGACCGACCTCCCGTACACCGTCGAACGCGCCCTGCACTTCTCCAACGGGGGCGGGGTGTACGCCGGTTCGCACCGGGAGACCGGCGAGGCCGTGGTGCTCAAGGAGGGCCGGCCGTACGCCGGGCTCGCCGCCGACGGGGCCGACGCCGTCACCCGCCTGGAGCGGGAGTACGCGGCCCTGCGCGCCCTCGAAGGGCTGGCGTGCGTCCCGCGCGTGCACGGACTGCACACCGTGGGCGAACACCGCTTCCTGGCCATGGAGTTCATCCCGGGCACCCCGCTCAACACCGTCTTCGCCCGCCGCTTCCCGCTCTCCGCCGCCGAACCGGCCGCCGAAGCCCTCGCCGAGCACACCGCCTGGGCCCTGCGCACCCACCAGCTCGTCACGGAGGCCGTCGAAGCACTCCACGCCCGGGGCATCGCCTTCGGCGACCTGCACATGAACAACATCATGGTGGCGCCGGACCAGCTCTCCGTCACCCTCCTGGACTTCGAGGCCGCCACCCCGGCCGCCGAGCGCCGCCCGCAGATCGTCGCCAACCCCGCCTTCGTCGCCCCGCCCCACCTGCGCGGCACCGAGGTCGACCGGTACGCCCTGGCCTGCCTCCGCCTCGCCCTCTTCGTCCCGCTCACCACCCTGCTGCCGCTCGACCGCGACAAGGCGGCCCACCTCGCCGACCTCGCCGCCGACCGGTACGGCATCGACCGCGCCCTCTTCGACGAGGCGGTCACCGAACTCGCGGGCCCGGCCAGGCCGGAGGCCGCGACACCCCGTGGCCGCCCCCCGGTGAGCGCCACCGACTGGCCCGCCGCCCGCGACTCGATGGTGGCCGCCCTGCTCGCCTCCGCCACCCCCGAACGCGACGACCGCTACTTCCCGGGCGACATCGCCCAGTTCGCCACCCCGGCCGGCGGACAGTCGTACGGCTACGGCGCCGCCGGTGTCCTGCACGCCCTCCACACCGTCGGCGCCCGCTGCGAGGAGGCCGAGGAATGGCTGATCCGCACCACCCGCCGCCCCGCCTCCGGCACCCCGACCGGCTTCTACGACGGACTCACCGGCATCGCCTGGACCCTGGACCGCCTCGGCCACCGCGAGGACGCCCTGCGCCTCGCCCACCTCGTCGCCGCCGAACCCCTCGACACACTCGGCCCCGGTCTGCACTCCGGCGCCCCCGGCGTCGCCCTGGCCCTGCGCGACCTGGCCGACGCCGCCGACGACCCCGCCCTCGGCAAGGCCGCCGACCGCGCCGAGGCCGCCGCCCTCCGCCCCGCCGCCCCCGGCGGCAGAGCCGGACTTCTGCACGGCCCGACCGGCACCGCCCTGCTCTGCCTGCGCCGCCACGCCCGTACCGGCGAGGCCGCCCTGCTCGACACCGCCGCCACCGCCCTCCGTCAGGAGCTGAGCCGCTGCGTGCCGGGACCGGACGGCTCGCTCGTCGTCTCCGAGGCCCGGCGGACCATGCCGTACCTCGGCTCCGGGAGCGCGGGCATCGCCCTGGTCCTCGACGACTACCTGGACCGGCGGCCCGACCCGGACTTCGAGGAGGCCCGTACCGCCCTCCTGCGGGCCACCGGCTCCGCCTTCTACATCCAGCCGGGCCTCTTCCGGGGCGTGGCCGGACTCCTCCTCCACCTGGCCCGCACCACCACCCCCGGCGACCGGGCCGCCCGCACCGCCCTCCTGACCCGCCAGACCACCCTGCTGGACTGGCACGCGCTCACCTACGAAGGGCATCTCGCCCACCCCGGCGAACAGTTGACGCGCCTGTCGATGGACCTCTCCACCGGCACGGCCGGCGTCCTGCTCGCCCTGGCCGCGACCTACGGCGAACCCGCCGCGCACCTGCCCTTCCTCCCGCCGCTCCGGCGGCCCACAGACCGGCCCTGAACCCAGGGTCGCGCACCACCCAGCACCACCAGCACCACTCGTTTTCCCAGGTGGCGGTCGTCCGACCGCTCGACACGAAGGAGTACGTCATGGCGCTTCTCGACCTCCAGGCGATGGACACCCCGCAGGAGGAGGCGGTGGGCGACCTCGCCACCGGCAGCCAGATCTCGCTGCTCATCTGCGAGTACAGCTCGCTGAGCGTCACCCTCTGCACCCCGTGACGCAGGGCTGACCCCGGCTGTCCGCCGCGCGCCCGGCCCCCGCGGGCCGGGCGCGTGCGACAACCCTTGGTCCCGGGCGCCCCAGCGCCCGGGACCTCCCGCGTTCCGCGCCCCTCCCGGACGCCCCCGCCCCCCCCGCCCGCCCGAACGGAGCAGCCATGACCGCCGCCCCCGCCGACGCCGACCGGGCCCGCGCCACTCCCGGCCCGCCGCCCGCCGAGGGGCGCCTGCTGCGGGAGGCGGTACGCCGGGGCAGGGGTCCCGCGGCCCTCGTCCTCGCGGCCACCGCGCTCGGCGCCGCCGCCGCCGTCACCCTGCCCCTCGCCCTCGGCCGTGCGGTCGACCTGCTCATCGCCCGCGCCGACGCCGGGCTCTGGGTCCTGCTGTGCACCGCGCTGATCGCCACCGAGGTGGCCACGGACGCCCTGGTCGCCCGCACCGGCGGCCGGACCGGCGCCGCCACCACGGCCTGGCTGCGCCGCCGCGCGCTCGCCGGCTTCCTCGCCGCGCCCCCCGCCGCGACCACCGGCACCGGCCTGCCCACCCGCCTCACCGCCAACGCCCTCGACGCCGGAACCGCCCCCGTCGCAGCCGCCACCGCGGCCGCCGCCGGCCTCGCCCCCCTCGGTGGCCTGGCCGGGCTCTTCCTCGTCGACCCGTGGGCGGGCGCCGCCTTCGTCTGCGGCGTCCCGCTCCTCCTCCTGATCCTGCGCGCCCTGCTCCGCGACGGCCGCGCCGCCCTCACCACGTACCAGGAGGAACAGGGCCGCATGGCCCGCCTGCTGACCGGCGCCCTCACCGGCGCCGCCACCATCGCCGCCGCCGGAACCGTCCGTGCCGAGGAACGCCGCGTCCTCGCCCCGCTGGCCGGGATGCGCGCGGCCGGCGAGCGCACCTGGCGCGTCCAGGGCCGCGCCGCCGGCCTCTCCGGCGCGCTGATGCCGCTCCTGGTCGCCGCCGTCCTCGCCGTCGGCGGCGTACGCCTCGTCGCCGGCCACCTCACCCCCGGCGACCTCCTCGCCCTCTCCCGCTACGCCGTCCTCGCCGCCGGAGCCGGAGCGCTGGCCGGCGCCCTCAACGGCTGGGTACGCGCCAAGGCGGGCACCGCCCGCGTCGAGACCGTCACCACCCTGCCGCCCACCCCCTACGGGACGCGCGACCTGCCCCCCGACGGCGATGGCACCCTCACCCTCCGCGGCGTCCACGTGACCCGCGACGGCGTACCGCTCCTCGACTCCGTCACCCTCACCCTCCCCGGCGGCACCACCACCGCCCTCGTCGGCCCGTCCGGCGCCGGAAAGTCCCTGCTGGCGGCGGTGGCCGGCCGCCTCACCGACCCCGACGAGGGCACCGTCCTCCTCGACGGAACCGACCTGCGCACCCTCTCCGCCGACGCCCTGCGCCGCGCCGTCGCGTACGCCTTCGAACGCCCGGCCCTCTTCGGCACGACGATCGCCGACGCCGTCGCCTGCGGCCCCCTGCCCGAGCCCGACCTCCGCCGAGCCCTGCGCCGCGCCGCCGCCGACACCTTCACGAACCGCCTCCCCCACGGCACCCGCACCCCCCTCCCCGCAGCCCCCCTCTCCGGCGGCGAACTCCAACGCCTCGGCCTGGCAAGGGCGTTCACCCGCCCCACCCGCCTCCTGATCCTGGACGACGCCACCTCCAGCCTCGACACCGTCACCGCCCACCTCGTCACCCGCGCCCTCACCGACACCCCCGGCACCCGCCTCACCGTCACCCACCGCCTCACCACCGCCGCCCAGTCCGACCAGGTCATCTGGCTCGACGCGGGCCGGGTACGGGGGACGGGGCCGCACTCCGCCCTGTGGCGGGACCCGGCTTACCGTGCGGTCTTCGGGGCGGGGGCGGGGGCTGGGGTTGGGGGCGGCGCTGGCGCAGGCGTCGGGGTCGACAACGGCACCGGGGCCGCCGAGTGACCCGCCTTCGCGACACCGACGGCGCCCCCAGCCCCTTGCTGCGCCCTGGCCTCACCTTCGCCCGCCGCCGCAAGGGTCCGCTCGGGGCGCTGGCCGCCTGGTCGCTCCTCGAATCGGCCCGTACCTTCCTCACCGGCTACGCCGTCGCCCGCGCCCTGGACGACGGTTTCCTCTCCGGGGACGTCCGCACGGGCCTCCTCTGGCTGCTCGCCCTCGCCGCCGCAGCCCTCGCCGGGGGCCTCGCCGACGCCGGGGTCTTCCGCGCGCTCGGCGGGGTGATCGAGCCCCTGCGCGACTCCCTGGTCCGCCGCGTCGTCCGCGCCACCCTGACCCGGGCCGTCACCTCACCCACCCCGGCCGACACGGCACGCGTCTCCCGCCTCACCGCCCAGACCGAGATCGCCCGCGACGCCGCCGGCGGCGTCCTCCTGACGGTACGTTCGTTCCTCTTCACCTCAGCGGGCGCGATCACCGGCTTGGCGGCCCTCTCCCCGAGGCTCCTTCCGCTCGTCCTGATCCCCCTCGCCGCCGGCCTCACGCTGTTCGCCGCCACCCTCCGCTCCATGGCCGCCCGCCAACGCGACCTCCTCGACGCCGACGAACACCTCGCCGCCTTCGCCGGCGAGACGGACCGCGCGGCCCGCGACATCTCGGCCACCGGTGCCGCCCCTCTGGTCGCCGCCGAGGCAGCTCCCCTCATCACCGCCGAGGCCACCGCCGCCACCGCCCTGGCCCGCTGGTCAGCCATCCGCGTCACCGCCCTCGGCCTCGCCGCCCACCTCCCCGTGGCCACCCTCCTCCTGGCCGCCCCCACCCTCCTCTCGTCCGGCCTCACCCCCGGCGAACTCCTCGCCGCCCTCACCTACGTCACCACCGCCCTCCTCCCGGCCGTCAACGCCCTGCTGACGGCCCTGGGCACGGCGGGGTCGCGGCTGGTGGTCGTGCTCCACCGGCTGCTGGGGGAGGAGGTTGACGTACGGGAGGAGCAGGCGGACGTACGAGGGAGAGGGGACGGCGTACGGGGGGCGAGGGCCAGCTCGCAAGGGAAGCCGGACGACGGACCCGCCATCCCCGCACCCTCGCTCCCCGAGCCCTCCCACGCGCCTGAGCCATCCCGCGCGGAACCCTCAACCCCCGGACCCCACCCCACCCGCCCGGCACCCCCCGCCGTCACCCTGCGCGGCGTGACCTTCGCCTACGGTCCCGACGCCGCCCCCGTCCTCGACCACCTCGACCTCACCGTCGAACCCGGCGAACACCTTCTGGTCGTAGGCCCCAGCGGCGCGGGCAAATCCACCTTGCTGGCCCTCCTCGCCGGCACCGCCCACCCCCGACACGGCCAGATCCACCTCGCGGGCCACACCGCCACCCAGGCCCGCGCCCTCGGGACGAACGCCCGCGTCCTCGTCCCCCAGGAGCCCTACATCTTCGAGGCCCCTCTCCGCGACAACCTCACCTACCTCGCCCCGGACGCCCCCGACTCCCGCATCACAGAAGCCGTCGACACCTTCACCCTGACCTCCCTCGCACCCGACCCCCTCTCCCCCCTCCGCCCGGACCACCTCACCCCGTCCGAACGCCGCCGCATCGCCCTCGCCCGAGCTTGGCTGACACCTACGCCCCTGCTCCTCCTGGACGAACCCACGGCCCACCTGGACGCGGGGGCGCGGGAAGCCACAGAGCTTGCCTTCGCTTCCCACCCGGCCACGGTCATCACGGTGAGCCATCACTTTCCGGTGCCTGATCCCGGGCAGCGTGTCCTGCTCCTGGACGGGGCCACCCCTTACCTGGGGACGCACGCCTCGCTGCTGCGGGAGTCGGCCTTGTATCGGGAACTGGCGGCGGGGGTGCGGCAGCCTTCGGCGGTGGGGAGTCGAAGCACAGCGTCGACCTCGGCCTGGGCGGGGAGTGGGCACGCTCAGGAGCGCTGACGATTGGCGCGAGCCCATCCCCGCACGCGCGGGGAGCAGCTGGCGCTTCTGCTCACGGTCGGCCGTCAGTCGGGACCAACCCCGCACGCGCGGGGAGCAGTCTCGCTGACCTGGGGTTTCACCCAGCCCAGCCACTCACACCCCGACCACACTCCGCAGGCTCACCTGGCCCCACCCCACTTGCCAACCCCACCCCACTCGCCAATCCCACCCCCAAGCCCCACGCCCCCTCAGACCCACCCCGCCGCCCGGCTGATCCGAATAGCATCCACCCGGTTCCGCGCCCCCACCTTCCGCGTAGCCGAAGCCATGTAATTCCGCACCGTCCCGTGCGACAGGCACAACCCCCGCGCGATCTCCGCCACCGAGTCCCCCTGCGCGGCCCGGCTCAGCACCCGCACCTCGCGCGGTGACAGCGGCATGTCCATTGCCCGGAGCAAGCTCATCGCCAGCCCGTCGTCCACGTACCGACCGCCCCCGGCGGCCAGGCGTATCGCGGTGGCCAGGTGGCCGGCGGCCCCGTCGCGGTCGACCAGGCCGAGTGCGCCGGCCGCGTAGGCGAGCCGGAGTACGCCGGGGTGGTCCGCCCCGGCCAGTACCACCAGTGCCGCGCGCCCCCCGCCCGCCCCGGCGAGCCCCAGCCCCGGCCGGGAGGCCGCGAGGGCGGGGGTGGCGTGGGTGGGTTCCTTGGCGGAGCCTTGCAGGGAGCGGCGTTCGAGGTGGGCCGCTCCCACGGGACAGGAGCCGTCGACGACGGTCACCGTGGCGGGGGCGCCGGTGGCGCTGGTGGTGCCGGACGACGCTCTGCTGAAGCCGGGGGCGCCCGTGACCTGGAACCTTTCGCGTTCCAGCAGGGCCACCAGGGCCGATCGCAGGACACCCGAGCTGTGGATCACCTGTACGCGAGCCGTCGTTTGTGCGCGAGACATCGTTCCGCCTTCCGCTTTCCGGAGACTCAGCGGGGCGTCGCGTTCCGGGTTCGGAAGCGGCGCCGTCGCTGTTCAGCCTTGGCCGACGGTCGTCGCCGATTCCGGGAGGCGAAACGCTTCCGCCAGCGGAGCGGGCGGCGTCCGTGGTCGCCGCAGATCGGCGGCGGGCCCATCATCGGCGGGAGCCGGAGAGCGGGGGAGGGCGCGGAAGAGGGCGCGCGGGGCGCCCGGAACGTTCGGAAGTGAGCCGGAGCGTGCCGGGCGGGGTGTGGCGCTCAGCCCTCGACGGCCGCCCGGGTCTCGCGCCGCTGCGCGGCGATCTGGCGGACCAGCCCGGCCCCCGCGACGAGGAAGCCGACGCCCATCAGCATGGAGACCAGGTAGGCCGCGGTCGGGAACGGGTCGGAGCCGAGGAAGAGGGGCGCGACGGTGACGAGGGTCGCCAGGGCGCCGATGATGAAGACGATGCCGCCGGTCTTCACGAGGCGGTCGCCGGGGGCCGGGGTCTGCTGGGTGGTGTCGGACACGGGACCAGGGTAGTTCCCCGGCCCCCGTAATCTCCGCGCCGGGGTGGAGCGGATGGGATAGCTTCGCCGTGGGTACATCCCCCCTGATATGTGACCAGGACACTGCGGCCGGACGGCGGCAGGGCGAGAAGGGACAGTGCTTTGCCGACTGGCAAGGTCAAGTGGTTCAACAGCGAGAAGGGCTTCGGCTTCCTCTCCCGCGACGACGGCGGCGACGTCTTCGTGCACTCGTCCGTGCTGCCCGCCGGCGTCGAAGCGCTCAAGCCCGGTCAGCGGGTGGAGTTCGGCGTGGTCGCCGGGCAACGCGGTGACCAGGCACTTTCCGTGGTGCTCCTCGACCCGGCGCCCTCGGTCGCCGCCGCGCAGCGCCGCAAGCCCGACGAGCTGGCCTCCATCGTCCAGGACCTCACCACCGTCCTGGAGAACGTCAGCCGCAGCCTGGAGCGCGGCCGCTACCCGGACAAGGCCTCCGGCGCCAAGGTCGCCGGCATGCTCCGCGCCGTCGCCGACCAGCTCGACGTCTGAGCGAGCGACTCCCTTCAGCGCGTACGACGAGACCGCCGGAACACGCTGTTCCGGCGGTCTCGTCGTACGTGTTCCAGCCGTTCCGTTCCGGTCACGGGAAACGCAGGGCGTCCGGGGCCAGCGGCGGGACCAGGCCCTCGGCCGCCGCCCGGGTCAGCAGGCCGCGCACGGCCGCGTACCCGTCCTCGCCGAGGTCGGCGGTGAACTCGTTGACGTACAGGCCGATGTGCTGGTCGGCGACGTCCGCGTCCATCTCCTGGGCGTGCGCCAGGACGTACGGGCGGGAGGCGGCGGGGTCGTCCCACGCCATCCGGACCGAGGTGCGCAGCGCCTGGGCCAGCGCGGTCAGGCGGTCGGCGCCGAGTGAGCGGCGGGCGATGATCGCGCCGAGCGGGATCGGCAGGCCGGTCGTGGCCTCCCAGTGCTCGCCCATGTCGGCCAGCTTGTGCAGGCCGTAGTTCTGGTAGGTGAAGCGGGCCTCGTGGATGACCAGGCCCGCGTCGACCTTGCCGTCCCGGACCGCGGGCATGATCTCGTGGAACGGCATCACCACGATCTTCCCGACCCCGCCCGGCACCTGGTCCGCCGCCCAGAGCCGGAACAGCAGGTACGCCGTCGACCGCTCGCTGGGCACCGCCACCGTCCGCCCGGCCAGCGCCCCCGGCAGGGACGCCTCGCGGGTCAGTACCAGCGGGCCGCACCCCCGGCCGAGCGCCCCGCCGCACGGCAGCAGGGCGTACTCGTCGAGCAGCCAGGGCAGCGCCGCGTACGAGACCTTGAGGACGTCGTACTCGCCGCGCTCGGCCATGCCGTTGGTCAGGTCGATGTCGGCGAAGGTCACGTCGAGCGCGGGCGCGCCCGGGACCCGGCCGTGGGCGACCGCGTCGAAGACGAAGGTGTCGTTGGGGCAGGGGGAGTAGGCGATGCTCAGCCGCCCGGCCTCCTCGTCCGCCGTCCCGCGTACGCCGCCGCCCGTACCGCTCTCACTCATGTCGCCGCCTCGCCTTCCCTACTGCTACTGCTACTGCTACTGCTGCTGCTCGCGCCGCCTGTGCCGCGCGTACTGCTACCCGCTCACGGTACGAGGCGGGCGCGGGCCAGGGCGAAGGGGCTCCCCGCCTCGGCGGGGGCGAGACGGACGAAGGCCGAGGTCAGCGCGGTGAGGGCGGCGGGAATCCGCCAGGCGTCGCGGTCGCGGGGGCCGATCGCGTTGGAGACGGCGCGGATCTCCAGCACCGGTACGCCGTGCGCGGCGGCCGCCTCCGCGACGCCGAAGCCCTCCATCGCCTCGGCCACCGCCGACGGGTGGCGGGCCAGCAGCTCGGCGGCGCGGCCGGCGCTGCCCGTGACCGTGGAGACGGTGAGTACCGCGCCGGGCACGAGCCCCGCCTCGCGGGCCGCCTCGACCAGCGCGGCGGGCGGCACGTGCACGTCCGTACCAAAACCGAGCCCGGTCACCGGAACGAAGCCGTCCGGTGTTTCGGCGCCCAGGTCGGCCGCGACGATCCGGTCCGCGACCACCACCGCGCCCACCGGCGCCCGCTCGGCGAAACCGCCGCCGATCCCGGCCGAGACGACCAGGTCGTACGGGTTGCCCGCGAGCCGGGCCGCCGTCAGTGCGGCCGAGGTGGCGCTCGCCGCGGCGGCCGGGCCGACCCCGGCGGCCAGCACGTCGGCGCCCGGGGTGCGCAGCAGCACCGCGCCGGGCAGCGCCGTCTCCTCCGGGGTGTCCGGCGCCCCGAACGCGCGCGCCACCGCGTCCCGCTCGGGCGGGACAGCGGTGGCGACGAGCAGCCGCACGGCGGGCGTGGGCAGGCGGGTCAGGACTCCTTCTCCAGCTTGAACGACCACAGGCCGGTGGCGGAGCTGCCGTCGTTCTCCAGGATGGAGAGGACGGTGGAGTCGCCGGAGGCGCCGTACTGCTGGTTGAAGAAGACGCTGCCGGGGATCGTCCGGAAGGTCTTGTTGGACGCGTCGGTCAGCGGCTGGCCGTTCATGAGGATCGTCCAGCCCTTGTCGGCGATCTTCGGGTCGACGCCGATGTGGACGTCGGCCTCGGTGTCGACCTTCACGGTCTTCACCTCGGCGCCGTTGCCGGAGTCGCCCTCACCCTTGTCCTGGAGGCACTCCTGGAGCTTCTTCTCGTCGATCTTGGAGCCGCCGTTCCAGCACGTCGCCTCGGAGTTCACCGAGTCGGAGCCGATGGTGACGGTGGCGACCGCCGTCGGCTTGTCGCAGGCGGACAGGACGAGCAGGCCGGCGGACACCGCGCCGAGGACGGCGAACCCGCGGCGCGTGGCCGGGCTGAACTGACGTGCGGCTCCGCCGCGGGGCAGGGATGTCATGGGCGAAGGCTATCGGGCCCGTTGGAGGGTCACGCCACGCGGGGGTGCGACGCGCCGCGTCTGGCCGACGCCAGCAGCGCCCGTACGGTCGTCAGCCAGCCGAGTGCCACGATCAGCGCGCCCACGCTCAGCCCCAGCGGCCCGCGCAGCGGCAGCGCGATCCCGATCGCGCCCCCCACCACCCACGCCATCTGCAACAAGGTCTCCGAACGGGCGAACGCCGACGTCCGCACCAGCTCCGGCACATCACGCTGGATCAGCGCGTCCAGCGACAGCTTGGCCAGCGCCTGGGTGAACCCGGCCACCGCCCCCAGCACCGCCACCACCGCCGCGCCGAAGAACACCGCCGCCGACACCGCGACCGCCACCAGCGCCCCCACCACCGTCACGATGATCACCTCCGGCGCCCGGGCCCGCAGCCACGCGCCGACCGCCGTCCCCAGCGCGTTCCCCGCCCCCGCCGCCACCCCGACCAATGCCAGCGACACCGCCGCGCTCTGCCCCGTCAGCGGATGCTCACGCAGCAGGAACGCCAGGAAGAAGATGAGGAACCCGCTCTGACACCGCACACAGGCATTGGCCGCCAGCGCGTGTGTCACCGCCGGCCCGACCGTCCTGAGCCCCGGCCCCTTCCGCCGCCGCTCCTTGTCCTTCTCTTTCTCTTTCCCCTTGTTGTTTCTCTCCGCCGGCTCGGCCACCGGGTCCCAGCGGGCGTCCACCGCCGCCGCGAGATGCTGCTCGTCCGCCGCCAGCAGCGCCCGCCGCTCGCCGCGCGCCGAGTCGACCTTCGGCGGCAGCCGGAACGACAGGAACGCGCCGCCGAGGAAGAGGAGACACGCCCCGTACAACGGCCACCCCGGGCCGATCATCTGGAGCCCCGCACCGACCGGCGCCGCCACCCCGGTGGCCAGCAGCCCGCCGAGCGTCACCCGCGAATTGGCCTTGACCAGCGAGAACCCCTGCGGCAACAGCCGGGGCACCACGGCGCTGCGCACCACCCCGTACGCCTTCGAGGCCACCAGGACGCCGAGCGCGGCCGGGTACATCTCCAGGCTCCCGGTCGCCACCGCCCCCGACAGCACCAGCGCCAGCACCGCCCGCGCCAGCATCGACCCGGCCATCGCCGCCCGCCGCCCGTGCGGCAGCCGGTCCAGGAGCGGGCCCACCACCGGCGCCAGCAGCGTGAACGGCAGCATCGTCACGGCCAGGTAGAGCGCCACCCGGCCCCGCGCCTCGTCCGTCGGCACCGAGAAGAAGACCGTCGAGGCCAGCGCCACCGTGATCATCACGTCCCCGGCGCCGTTCACCCCGTGCAGCTCGATCAGCCGCCCGAGCCCCGACTCGCCCGCGCCCTGCGCGTGCGTCACCTTGCGGATGCCGCGCGCCGGGCCCGTCACGGGAGTCCGCAGCGCGCGGCCCACAACCCGGGCGGCCCTGCGCACCGGGCTGCGCTCCACGCGCGGCGAGCCTGAGGCGGTCACGTGGTCATAGTGCCCCCTGGCGGGCCGAGTATGACCCGAAGTGTCCCGAGCAACCCCTGTGGCCGAAGCGGGGCCGCACCGCCCCTCGCCGCCGGGCTCGCCCGCACCCGTACGACGCGCCGCCGACGCCCCTGAGCGGCCCGGCTTCCCACGTCGGTGTGGGAGACGGGGCCGCGAGAGGGTAGCGTGCACTCACGCGCCTGCGACGGTACTCCCGGCCGCGCGCCACTTCGCGATCCCCCAGAATGGTTCGCGTAGGCGTGCCCTGGACGATCGGGCGCGGACGTCGACGCGGCCCATCGGTCCGCTCCGTCCGCTGCCCGTCCCCGTCGCATGCGACTCGTGAGACGGCGTAGGAGAGAAGCGATACCTGTGAGCGCAGCGACAACGCGAAGCCGCACCCCCGACCGCTTGTGCGCCGAGGCGGTCGACCTCGCGCGGAGCGTGGCCGAGGAGACCGCCGCCCCCGGGGTGGTCGGCGAGCACCTCGCCGTCACCGCCGACGGCGACCGCGTCGCCACCCACTACTTCGCCTGCCACGACCCCGGCTACCGGGGCTGGCGCTGGGCCGTCACCGTCGCCCGGGCCTCACGCGCCAAGTACGTCACCGTCGACGAGTCCGTGCTGCTGCCCGGGCCCGACGCCCTCCTCGCCCCCGAGTGGGTGCCGTGGAGCGAGCGGCTGCGCCCCGGCGACCTCGGCCCCGGCGACCTGCTCCCCACCGAGGCCGACGACCTGCGCCTCGAACCCGGCTGGATCGCCGACGAGGAGCCGCCGCCCAACTCGGCCGTCTCCGCCGACATGGCCGAGCTGGTCGAGGCCGAGGACGCCTCCCTCTCCGCCGGGCCGCCCGCCGACCTGCCCCTCGCGCCCGAGCGGGGGTCCGTCGCCTCCGTCGCCGAGGAGCTGGGGCTACGCCGCTCGCGGGTGCTCTCGCGGTACGGGCTGCTCGACGCGGCCGAGCGGTGGGAGGCGCGGTTCGGGGCCGAGTCCGCGATGGCGCAGGCTGCGCCGGCGCCCTGTGTCAGCTGCGGGTTCCTTCTGCCGTTGGCCGGGTCGCTGCGGCAGGCGTTCGGGATCTGCGCCAACGCCTACTCTCCGGCCGACGGCCACGTCGTCTCCCTCGCCTACGGCTGCGGCGGCCACTCCGAGGCGGCCGTCATGCCTACGCCTCCCCGTCCCCCCGACCCCGCCCTCGACGAGACCCGCCTCGACCCGTTGTCCCTCGACTAGGGGCGCCCCTCGCCCGCCGGCCGGGATGTGGCTGCGCCGCGACTGGGGGTACCGGTTGTTGCACGGGCCGGTCCCCGATTGGCCTCAATCGCCGGCCGGGCTGGGATTCGGTGGGGCTGGGCTCCGCCGCGACCTGCCCGCTCTGCCCCTGCGGGTCAAAGATGGCCTCAATCGCCGGCCAGGCTGCTTTCTTGTGGCTGGGCTCCGCCCCGGCCTTCCGACCGTGCCCCTGCGGGTCACTGATTGGCCTCAAGCGCCGGCCGGGCTGTGGGGTTCGCGGTTCGTTCGCCGTGTGGGTCGGGCGGGGCCGGGCCGGGGTACCTCCTCACAAACTGCATGGTGCGGGGTCAGTTGGAGTATGGCGGCCGTGTGTGCAGTTTGCTGCGGGGGCACCCCGACCCGTCCCCGCCCTTCCGTCTCGTCGGCGTCGTCCCGCCGGTGGGAGGGGAAAAACAAGGCCGTCACCGATTGATCTTTGTGGCCAGCTGAAGTGACGACCGTGGTCGCTGTGGAGAGGCCCGGCATTGGTGACGGCCTCGTCCGCCCCTCCGGCGGTCTGCCGCGTACGAGACCGTGGGGTGGGGTCGTGTCGGGGTGCCCCCGCAGCAAACTGCACACACGGCCGTCTTGAAGCGACTGACCCCGCACCTTGCAGTTTGTGAGGAGGTACCCCGGCGCGGCCCCGCCCCACCCCCGCACCGGAGGAACCGCGAACCTGACAGCCCGGCCGGCGTTTGAGGCCATCTTTGACCGGCACGGTCGAGACGGAGCCCGGCTACCGACAGCCCGGCCGGCGATTGAGGCCAATGGCCCGCGGGGGCACAGGGCAGGCGAGTCGGGGACGGAGCCCGGAACAGCCCGGCCCCGCCGGAGGCAAGCCCATCGGGGACCGGCACAGGCAAGCCGGGCCCAGCCGAAAGACAGCCCTGCCGGACAGGCGGCCTCGCAGAAGGGCGCCCCCCATTTGGAGCGCTCCGCGCTCCCGAGGCAGGCTTGCCCCCGATCAGCAGGCGCAGCCAAGCCCCGGAGGAGCAACGGTGACCCACCCCACCCCCGCCCAGGAGGGCAAGGACCCCTTCGGTACCGCCCGCCGCAGGCGGACCGTGCTGCACTCATGGGCCGCCTCCCCGGCCAGATTCCGCGAGGACGCCAACGCCGAGGAAGACCTCGCCCTCGGCGGCTACCGCGACCGCCTCGTCGTCGAACTGGCCCAGAACGCCGCCGACGCCGCGGCCCGCGCGGGCACCGACGGCCGCCTCCGCCTGACCCTGCACGAGAGCGCCGGCACCCACGTCCTGGCCGCGGCCAACACGGGCACCCCCCTCGACGCCACCGGCGTCGAATCCCTGTCGACGCTCAGGGCGTCCGCCAAGCGCCCGGCCACCGAGGCCGCCCCAGGGGCCGGCCCGAGCATCGGCCGCTTCGGCGTCGGCTTCGCCGCCGTCCTCGCGGTCAGCGACGAACCGGCCGTACTGAGCCGCACCGGCGGCGTCCGCTGGGACCTGGCCCAGGCCCGCGAGGCCGCCCGCGAGGTGGCCCGCCACAGCCCGGGCCTCGGCGACGAGCTGATCCGCCGCGACGGCCATGTCCCCTTGCTGCGGCTCCCGTTCCCCGCCGAGGGCACCCCGCCCGAGGGGTACGACACGGTGGTCGTCCTCCCTCTGCGGGACGCGGCCGCCCAGGACCTGGCCGAACGCCTGCTGGCGGGCGTGGACGACGCCCTGCTGCTCGCCCTGCCGGGGCTGACCGAGATCGTGGTGGAGACCCCGGAGACGACCCGCGTCCTTCGCCGCCGCGACGAAGACCCGTACGTCGTCATCGAGGAGACGGCCGGCGAGGCCGGAGCGACGGGCACCGGAGCGACGGGCACCCCGGCCGAGACGCGCCGCTGGCGTACCGCGACCACCGGCGGCCCCCTGGCCGCCCCCCTCCTGGCCGACCGCCCGGTCGAGGAGCGGCTGCGGCCGTACTGGTCGGTGGTGTGGGCGGTCCCGGTCGACGCCGAGGGCGCCCCGGTCCGCCCGGCGACCGCCCCGGTCGTCCACGCCCCCACGCCCAGCGACGAGCCGCTGGGCGTGCCCGCGCTGCTCATCGCCTCGTTCCCGCTGGACACCGCCCGCCGGCACGTCGCCCCGGGCCCGCTCACCGACTTCCTGGTGGCCCGCGCCGCCGAGGCGTACGCGGGGCTGCTCGGCGCCTGGCGCCCGGTCGGCCCGGCCGCCGTCGGCCTGGTCCCGGGCCCGTTGGGCCAGGCCGCCGTCGACGGGGCCGTACGCGCCGCCGTACTGGAGCTGCTGCCGCGTACGGCCTTCCTCCCGCCCGCCCTGCCCCCGGCCGGGCCGGACGAGGAGCCCGGCACCGACGTACCCCTCCTGCGCGCCGACCGCCCGGAGGCGCTGCGTCCGATCGAGGCGGAGCTGGTGGAGGGGGCGGGCGAGGCGACGGTACGGGTCCTCGCCGAGGTGCTGCCGACGCTGCTGCCCGCCGGGCTGGAGCGCCGCGCCGAGCTGCGCACCCTCGGGGTGGGCCGGCTGTCACTGGGGGAGGCGATCGACCGGCTGGCCGGCGTGGAGCGTTCCCCGGCCTGGTGGTACCGGCTGTACGACAGCCTCGCCGGGGTCGACCCGGACCGGCTCCAGGGGCTGCCGGTGCCGCTGGCGGCCGGGTCCACGGCGGGCAGCCCGCGCCAGGTGCTGCTGCCCGGCCCGGCCGACGGGCCCCGGCCTGCCGCGCTGGCCCGCCTCGGCCTGAAGGTAGCCCACCCGGAGGCCGCTCACCCGCTCCTGGAGAAGCTGGGCGCGCTGCCCGCGACGCCGCGCGCCGTGCTCCGTACGCCGCAGGTGCGCGCGGCCGTCGCCGAGTCGCTGGAGGGCGACGGGTACGCGCTGCGCGAGGACGCCCCCGACGCCGAGGAACTGGCAGAGCTGGTCCTGACGCTGGCCCGCGACGCCGAACTGGTTCCCGGCGACGAGCCGTGGCTCGGGGCGCTCGCGCTGCCCGACGAGGACGGCGAACTGTCGCCCGCCGGTGAACTGGTCCTGCCAGGTGGTGAGTTCGCCTCCGTCATGCGGGAAGGTGAACTCGCGGCGGTGGACGAGGAGTGGGCCGAGCGCTGGGGCGAGCAGCCACTCGCCGCCTGCGGCGTCCTGGCCCGCTTCACCCTGGTCCGCGCCACCGACGTCGTCCTCGACCCGGACGAACTGGAGCCGCGCGACACCGACTTCGCCGAACCGGACGACGTGGGGCTGCTCGACGCCGTAGACGTCTGGTGCGAGGACGTCCTCGACCAGCTGCCGGACGGTCCCGTCCCGCCGGTCGCCACCGAGATCACCGCCGTCCGCGACCTCGACCTCGTCGACGACGACCGCTGGCCCGAGGCGCTCGCGCTGCTCTCCCGGCCGCCGCTGCGCGACGCGCTCACCCAGCCGGTGCGCGTGCTGCTCCCCGACGGCACCACCGAGTCGGTCCGGCCGTACACCGCCTGGTGGCTGCGCGGCCACCCCGTCCTCGACGGCCGCCGCCCGGCCGGCCTGCGCGCCGCCTCCGGCGAGGCGCTGCTCGCCGGGCTCTACGACGAGGTGGACGCGGCCGGTTTCGACGACGCGCTGGTGCTGCGCGCCCTCGGGGTACGGACCACTGCCGGCGCGCTGCTCGACGAGCCCGGCGGAGCCGCCGAACTCCTGGACCGTCTCGCGGACCCGGACCGCGAGGTTCCCGCCCGCCAACTGCACGCCCTCTACGGCCTGCTGGCCGAGCTCGACCCCGAGGAGGTCACGCTCCCCGACGAGTTGCGCGCCGTGGCCGACGGGGTCGTGACGGTCGTGGACGCCCGTGACGCGCTGGTCGCCGACGCTCCTGATCTGCTGCCCTTCGCCGCCGGGCGTCCTCTGCTGCCGGTCGCCCCGGCGCTGGCGGCGCGGCTCGCCGAACTGCTCCAGGTGGGGCGGCTCTCCGAGGCGGTGCGGGTCTCCCTCGCGGGGGAAGGGGTGGAGTATCCGGTGCCGGAGGCTGTGCGTGAGCTGCTCGGGGACGGGGTTCCCGCCTCCTACCGGGAGCACGACGAACTCCTCGCCGACGGGGTCGAACTCGACTGGCACCTCACGGCCGCCCGGGTGCTGCACGCCGCGACCCTGGAGGGGGTTGCCGCCGGGCTCGCCTGGGCTGCGGGGCAGTGGCCCCGCCGGTTCGAGGTGGCCGCGCTTCTGGAGGACCCGTCCCGCAGGGCCGAACTCTCCCGCGACCGCTGGTTCGACTGAAACCCACCCGCCGCCCATTCCAGCTCGGCTCGCCTTCGGCTCGGCTCCGTCCCCCCGTCCGGGTCCTCGACCGTCCCGGTCCCCGGCGGCCTCAAGCGCCGGCCGGGCTGGGCCGTGGCTGCGCGCCGCGTCTGGGGGGGCCGGTCTTTGCCCGTGCCCGGTCACCGATTGGCCTCAGGCGCCGGCCGGGCCGGGGTGGTCGCGCTGTGGCTGGGCTCCATCCCGTCTGCCCCGCCTTGACCCTGCGGGTCACCGATTGGCCTCAAACGCCGGCCGGGCTGGGTTGGGCTGCGGTAGGGCTGGGGTCCGCCTTCGCCTGCCCGCCTCGGCCCAGCGGGTCACCGATGGCCTCAGGCGCCGGCCGGGCTGGGGTTCGGTGGGGTGTGGCTGCGCGTGGCTTCCCGGCCTTCCGGTTGTGACCGTGCCGGTCACTGACTGGCCTCAATCGCCGGCCGGGCTGTGAGGGTCGCGGTTTCTCCGGTGCGGGGGTGGGGCGGGGCCGCGCCGGGGTACCTCCTCACAAACTGCATGGTGCGGGGTCAATTGGAGTATGGCGGCCGTGTGTGCAGTTTGCTGCGGGGGCACCCCGACACGTCCCCGCCCCACGGTCTCGTACGCGGCCGACCGCCGGTGGGTGGATGAGGCCGTCCCCGATACCGGGCTTCTCCACAGCGACCACCGTCGGCACTTCAGCTGGTCACACAGATCAATGGGTGGCGGTCTGTCTTTTCTCCTCCCACCGGCGGGACGACGCCGGCGAGACGGAAGGGCGGGGTCGTGCCGGGGTGCCCCCGCAGCAAACTGCACACTGAGCCGTCTTGAAGCGACTGACCCCGCACCATGCAGTTTGTGAGGAGGTACCCCGGTGCGGCCCCGCCCGACCCAGACGGCGAACGAACCGCGAATCCCTACAGCCCGGCCGGCGTTTGAGGCCAATCGTTGACCCGCAGGGTCAAGGCGCGGCAGGTCGAGACGGACCCCAGCCACAGCGCAACCGAACCAAGCCCGGCCGGCGCTTGAGGCCAATCGGTGACCGGTGCGAGCGAGACGGAGCCCAGCCGACAATCAGCCCGGCCGGCGCCTGAGGCCAATCGCGGACACGGGCAACAAGGCACCCCCCGTTGCGAAGGCACCCCCGGTCGCGGCGCGGCCGCGTTCAGCCAGGCCGGCCGGCGAGGCCGGCCCCGTGGAGCCACACGGGCAAGTGCCGGTGCCCGTTGGAGATGAGCGAGGGGAACGGGGGCAGGCCCTCAGCGGGCAAGTCCAGGGCGAGCCCTGGAAAGCGGGCGAAGAGCAGGCGCAGGCAGACCTCGACCTCCAGCCGAGCCAGCGGCGCCCCCACGCAGAAGTGGACCCCGTGCCCGAAGGCGAGGTGCTCCTTACCGGGGCGCCCGGCGTCGAAGACGTCGGCGTCATCGTGCCAGCCGGGATGCCGGTTGGCCGCCGCGTAGGAGGCGAGGATGGCCTCGCCCCGGGCGATGGTCCGCCCGTCCGGGAGCGGGATGTCGCGGACGGCGTACCGCAGGGGCAGGTGTTTGACGGCGCCCTCGTGACGCAGCGTCTCCTCGACCACGTCGGACCAGCCGACCCGCCCGGACCGGACCAGGCCGAGCTGGCCGTCGACGCTCAGCAGCGCGTACACCGCCTGGTCGATGACGTTGACCGTGGTCTCGTACCCGGCGCTGATCACCAGCAGCAGCGTGTCACGCAACTCCTCGTGCGAGAGGGCTGGTTCGGACCCCTCTTCGTCCGGGGTGGCGAGCAGCAGCGAGGTGAGGTCGTCGCCGGGTTCGGCGCGGCGGGTGGCGATGAGCTGGTCGAGGACGACGTAGAGGGCGCCGGTGTTGGTCATGGCCTCCTCGCGGCTGAGGGTGGTGTCGAAGACACCGTCGACCACGGCGCGGAAGTGGGCGTACCGCTCCTCGGGTACCCCCATCAGGTGGCCGACGACGGCGACGGGCAGCGGGTACGCCAGCTTCTCGCGCAGGTCGACGGGCGCGTCCGGCGGCAGAGCGGCCAGCTCGTCGAGCAGCCCGGCGGTGATCCGCTCCACCACGGGCCGCAGCGCCGCGACCCGGCGGGCGCTGAAGGCAGGCGCGATGATGCGGCGCAGCCGCCGGTGGTCGGCGCCGTACGAGGTGAACATGTTGCGTACCGCGACCCAGAGCGCAAGCGGCCAGCTCTGCACGGTCTCGGCGAAGGCCGGCCAGTGCGCCCGCCCGTCCTTGGAGACGTCCGGGCTGGTCAGCAGGGTTTTGAGGAGGGCCGGGTCGCTGACCGACCAGGCCGGGACGCCGAGGACGTCGACGCGGGTGGCCGGGCCGCGGGCGTGCAGGGCGCGGTGTTCGGCGTGCGGGTCGGCGCCCGTGGGGTCGAGGACGAGGGGTTCCTGTTCCGGTGGGGCGGAGGACGTCATGGTGGTCAGCTCCTTGGCCGGACGACGTGGCTGCTCCCCAGCGTTGGGGGCGGCGCGGGCGTGCGGACAGGGGGCACGGAGAGCAGGTGGTGGCGGTTCCGGGCGCGGGGGTGGGCGTTCGGGAGCGGGGCGTGCGCCCACTGTGCGCGGCCGGGTCGGACGGGGCCGAGTCGGTTCGGGTCAGGGCACGGCCCCCATTACCCCTCTGTTCACAGAAAAGTCGAACTGTCCTGCAACCCTTCACATGTCCCGGTGGTCTTGTCTGTCGAGTCATGGGACTCGACAGGCCGGGCGGGCTCGTACCGCCGCGGTCTGGGGACGGCCTCCACGGGGGCCCTTCTCCACTTGGGGAAACACACATGCGTATTCGTGCCACTGTTGCCGTCGTCAGCGGCGCCCTGGCCCTGTCCGCTCTCACCGGCGCCGCCGCCCAGGCCGCCCCGGGACCCGACCGCGAGCGGATCCAGTTGCCCACCGCGGAGTCGGTGTTCGGCAAGCAGGCGACGGCGAAGAGCAAGGGCTTCAAGGCCGCCGCCGTGCCGAAGGTCTCGAAGGTGACCGTCAACGGCGGCAAGGACATCGTCCTCGGCACCACCAAGGCGAAGACGTTCTCGGTCAGCGTCACCGCCTCGCACGCCAGCAACATCGGGGACGCCTTCGTCTACTTCTGGCACGGCTCGACGTACGAGAAGACCGACGGCATCCTCATCCCGAACGAGGAGTACGCCTCCTGCAAGGCGTCCAGCGCCACCACCTCCACCTGCAAGATGACCTACACGGTCGACCCGCAGTGGGAGCTCATCAACGACCTGGCGGGCAGCTGGAACGTCGCGGTGGGTGTCCTGTCCGCCGACGACTCCGGCTTCGCCTGGATCGAGAAGCACAGCAAGACCCGCGTCCAGCGCTACTCCAAGCTGGTCGTGAACGCCACGCCGGAGCCGATCAAGAAGGGCAAGACCCTCACGGTCAACGGCACCCTCTCCCGCGCCAACTGGGACACCGGGAAGTACGCCGGCTACACCCAGCAGTCGGTGAAGCTCCAGTTCAAGAAGAAGGGCGCCGCCAGCTACACGACCCTCAAGACGGTCAAGAGCGGCTCCAAGGGCGCGCTGAAGACCACCGTCAAGGCCGCCTCGGACGGCTACTGGCGCTGGAGCTTCGCCGGCACCTCCACCACCCCGGCCATCAACTCCACGGCCGACTTCGTGGACGTGAAGTAAGCCGGAACGCCTGGCACACCGAGGGCCGCTCGCCCCGACGTCACCGTCAGGGGGAGCGGCCCTCGGCCGTTTCCGCGTACGGGCTACGGGATGGGTCAGACCGGCAGGCGCCGGTCGACTATCCGCCAGACCACCTCGATCAGGGCTGCCGCGATCACCGCGATGCCGACCGCCGCCCACGGCATCACCGAGCCGACCAGCCGCAGGGCGAAGAACTCCTGGAGCCACGGGACGGCGAGGACGACGAGGAAGGCGCCGGCCATCGTGGCGACCAGGCCGATCCGCCACCAGGTGTAGGGGCGGGCGATGATCGCCAGCACCCAGAGGGAGACCAGGAAGAGGGTCAGCGTCGCCGCGCTGGTCTCCGCGGGGAGGGCGTCGGGGCCCGTGTAGTACGCCCGGGCCGTCATGTACGTGGTGAAGGTGGCGAGGGCGGCGATCACGCCGCCGGGGATCGCGTACCGCATCACGCGTTTCACGAAGTGCGGCTGGGCGCGCTCCTTGTTGGGGGCGAGGGCGAGGAAGAAGGCGGGGACGCCGATGGTCAGGGTGGAGAGCAGGGTGAGGTGGCGGGGGAGGAAGGGGTACTCGGTCTGGGAGAGGACGACGAGGATGGCGAGCAGGACCGAGTAGACCGTCTTGACCAGGAAGAGCGTGGCGACGCGGGTGATGTTGCCGATGACGCGGCGGCCCTCGGCGACCACCGACGGCAGCGTGGCGAAGCTGTTGTTCAGCAGGACGATCTGGGCGACGGCGCGCGTGGCCTCCGAGCCCGAGCCCATGCTGACGCCGATGTCGGCGTCCTTGAGGGCGAGGACGTCGTTGACCCCGTCGCCGGTCATGGCGACCGTGTGGCCGTGCGCCTGGAGGGCGCCGACCATGTCCCGCTTCTGCTGCGGGGTGACCCGGCCGAAGACGGTGTTCTCGTCGAGCGTGTCGGCCAGGGCCTCCGGCTCCTTGGGGAGCTTGCGCGCGTCGTACGTACGCTCGGCGCCGGGCAGCCCCAGCTTCCCGGCGACCGCGCCGACCGAGACGGCGTTGTCCCCGGAGATGACCTTGGCGGCGACGTTCTGGTCCTCGAAGTAGCGCAGGGTGTCGGCGGCGTCCGGGCGCAGTCGCTGCTCCAGGACGACGAGGGCGGTCGGCTCGGCCCCCGCGCCCGGGTCGGCCCCGTCCAGCCCGCCCGCGGCGCGGGAGAGGAGGAGGACGCGCAGGCCCCGCTCGTTGAGCGCGTCGGTCTCGGCGAGTGCCTCGGCGCCCGGGGGCAGCAGGACGTCCGGGGCGCCGAGCAGCCAGGTGCGGTGGGTGGCGTCGCCCTCGTCGAAGGAGGCGCCGCTGTACTTGCGGGCCGAGGAGAAGGGGAGCGTGCCCGTGGTGCGCCAGCCCTCGGGGGCGGGGCAGGCGTCGATGACGGCCTGGAGGCTGGCGTTGGGCCGGGGGTCGCTGGCGCCGAGCGCGCCGAGCACCCGCCGGACGTACGCCTCGTCGGCGCCGCCGAGCGGGCGGATCGCCTGTATGTCCATGCCGCCCTCGGTGAGGGTGCCGGTCTTGTCGAGGCAGACCGTGTCGACGCGGGCCAGTCCCTCGATGGCGGGCAGCTCCTGGACCAGGCACTGCTTGCGGCCGAGCCGGATCACGCCGATCGCGAAGGCGACCGAGGTGAGCAGCACCAGGCCCTCGGGGACCATCGGGACGATGCCGCCGACGGTGCGGGCCACCGCGTTCTTGAAGTCGTTGTCGCGGACGACCAGCTGGCTGATGACGAGGCCGATCGCGGTCGGCACCATCATCCACGTGACGTACTTGAGGATGGTGCTGATCCCCGAGCGCAACTCGGAGTGGACCAGGGTGAAGCGGGACGCCTCCTCGGCGAGCTGCGCCGCGTACGCCTCGCGGCCGACCTTGGTGGCGCGGAAGGCGCCGCCGCCGGCGGTGACGAAGGAGCCGGACATGACCTCGTCGCCCGGGCGCTTGACGACCGGGTCGGCCTCGCCGGTGAGCAGGGACTCGTCGACCTCCAGGCCGTCCGCCTCGCGGACCTCGCCGTCGACCACGATCTTGTCGCCCGGGCCGATCTCGATGAGGTCGCCGAGGACGATCTCGGAGGTGGAGATCTCGCCCGGTCTGCCGTCCCGGCGCACGGTCGGTTTGGCCTCGCCGATCACCGCGAGGCCGTCCAGGGTCCGCTTGGCGCGCCACTCCTGGAAGATGCCGATGCCGGTGTTGGCGACGATGACGAAGCCGAAGAGGCTGTCCTGGATCGGCGCGACGAAGAGCATGATCACCCAGAGGACGCCGATGATGGCGTTGAACCGGGTAAAGACGTTGGCCCGGGCGATCTCGGCCAGCGAGCGGGAGCTGCGGACGGGGACGTCGTTGACCTCGCCGCGCGCCACCGCCTCGGCGACCTCCGCCGAGGTCAGCCCGGGCTCGGGCGGCACGGCGGGAGGGGCGGCGTCCGGCTCCGCCCCCGTGTCGATCCGGCTGTTCCCGGAGTCCGAACCCCCGGTGTCCACCTGTCCCCGCTGCGTCATGACACAGACGTTAAGGCCCGCGCCCGCACTTCACCGCCCGGGGGTCCAAAGATCCATCCCGGGTACGAGGCCGGGGTGGCACCGCCGTAGGGGGTGGGCCGCCGCATCCCCGACCGAGGTAGCCCCACCCCCTACGGGAGGGGTGCTACACGGGGTGTCGCAATCGGCTCAGGAGCCGGACTGCGGGGCGGTTGAGGTGGTCGAGGCAGCCCGCTTCAGCGCGACGTCGCGGCGGCGGACGTACCAGATGCCGAGGCAGCCGAGGCCCGCGCCGGCCAGGCAGGTCCAGATCCACCAGGTGTGGCCGTGGTCGGCGTACCAGCCGTAGAAGGGGAGCTGCGCGAGGAAGAGGACGAACCAGAGGATCGTGCCGCCGGTGATGGTGGCCACCACGGGCCCTTCCAGGGGTTCCGGTGCCTCGTGCCGGGGCGTCCACTTCTTCATGCCCCCAGCTTACGACCGGTCCGCCCGGCCCCCGGCGGCGCGCCCGCGCGCACCCTTCCGGCCGGTCCCGGCAAGGCCGCCCGGACCTGTGGCTTATGCCTCTACGCGCGGAGATAGCAATTTCGGGTTCATGTATTCATACTGAAACAGCTTGAGGCTGACCGTTTTCTTTCGTAAGAAGACACAAGGGCCGCAAGTATCGGTAGGTTTCCGCCCCCGGACGGGTTGATCCGCCGGTCACATGATCGTGATCCGGAGGTCATGCCTGGCTGATTCTGTGCGGTCACCACGTACCCCCGTCCCCTCGTACGGACCTCCCGCCAAAGAGCCCGTACGCCTCGCACCCCTGAGGTTTCCATGCCCACCTCGGCCCCTGCCCAGGACGCCACGTCCGAGCAGCCGAACCCGCCGTCCGGCGCGCTCGACCGCTACTTCAAGATCACCGAGCGCGGTTCCACGCTCTCCCGCGAGGTGCGGGGCGGTTTCGCCACGTTCTTCGCGATGGCGTACATCATCGTGCTGAACCCGATCATCCTCGGCAGCGCCAAGGACATGTACGGCCATCAGCTGGACAACGGCCAGCTGGTCACCGCCACCGTGCTGACCGCGGCTCTCACCACGCTGCTCATGGGCGTCATCGGCAACGTGCCGGTGGCCCTGGCCGCCGGACTCGGCGTCAACACGGTGGTCGCCCTCCAGCTCGCCCCCCGGATGAGCTGGCCGGACGCGATGGGCATGGTCGTCCTCGCCGGTTTCGTCGTCATGCTGCTGGTCGCCACGGGGCTGCGCGAGCGGGTCATGAGCGCCGTGCCGCTCGGCCTGCGCAAGGGCATCGCCATCGGTATCGGCCTGTTCATCATGCTGATCGGTCTGGTCGACGCCGGCTTCGTCTCCCGCATCCCGGACGCCGCGCAGACCACCGTCCCGCTCCAGCTCGGCGCCGACGGTCACCTCAACGGCTGGACCGTGCTCGTCTTCGTCCTCGGCGTGCTGCTGACGCTGGCGCTCATGGTGCGCAAGGTGCCCGGCGCCATCCTCATCTCCATCGTGGCGATGACCGTCCTGGCCGTGGTCATCAACGCCGTCGCCGACATCCCCTCCTGGGGCCTGACCACGCCCGAGTGGCCCGGCAACCCGGTGGCCACCCCGGACTTCGGCCTGATCGGACAGGTCAGCCTCTTCGGCGGGTTCGCCAAGGTGGGGCTGCTCACCGGCATCCTCTTCGTCTTCACCGTGCTGCTGTCGTGCTTCTTCGACGCGATGGGCACGATCATGGCGGTCGGCGACGAGGCCGAGCTGACCGACTCCAAGGGCAACATGCCCGGCATCAACAAGGTCCTCTTCGTCGACGGCATCGCCGTCGCGGCGGGCGGCGCCTCGTCCTCCTCGGCCACCACCTGCTTCGTGGAGTCCACCGCCGGTGTCGGCGAGGGTGCCCGGACCGGTTTCGCCAACATCGTGACCGGCGGCCTCTTCGCCGTCGGCCTCTTCCTGACGCCGGTCGTGACGATGGTCCCCTCGCAGGCGGCCACCCCGGCCCTGGTCGCGGTCGGCTTCCTGATCCTCTCCGGCTCGATCGGCGCGATCGACTGGACGGACTTCACCATCGCGATCCCGGCCTTCATCACCTTCATGATGATGCCGTTCACCTACTCCATCACCAACGGCATCGGCATGGGCTTCATCAGCTTCTGCGTGCTGCGCCTCGCCGCCGGCCGCGGCCGCTCGGTCCCCGCGGCGATGTACGTGGTCTCCGGCGTCTTCGCCTTCTACTACCTGATGCCCGCCCTCGGCCTCACCTGACAGGCCCCGGACCGCGCCCCGCGCGGCCGCACGGCACCGGCCCGGTCCGCCCGGCCCCCGCTCACCGCGGGGGTCAGGTGGGCCGGGCCGCGCCGTTCACGGCCCCGTCCCGCGCGGTCTCCTCCGTGACCTCCCCGGCGCCGGCCGCGCCGCCGTCCTCGGGCCCGTAGAACTTCTCGGTCTCCTCCACCGCCGTCTGGAACCGCTGGTCGAAGTCGTCCCGGATCATCGTCCGCACGACGTAGTCCTGGACGCTCATGCCGCGTCTGGCCGCGTGACCCCGAAGACGTTCGAACAGCTCTGAGTCCATGCGCAGGCTGAGTACGTGGGTGTCCATACCTGTCAGGGTCCCCGCACGTCTGGCGCGATCGTGCCGCTTTTCCCGCCCGCCTCACTCTTTCGGGTGACGACCACGTGCCCGCACGGCAGGCGCGGGGCGAGGCTGGTCACTCCTGCGGAGGGTGTCCGGGCCGGGCCCGTGACGCCCGCCACCACGAGTGGTCTTTAGGCATAGTAATGAGTTACTCTAACGACTATGCCGGACCTCACCCATGGCGAAGACGCCGACGCCGTGAACGCACTGCGCTCCTCCGTCATGCGCCTCTCCCGCCGACTCAAGCACCAGCGGGTCGACGAGTCGCTGAGTCCCACCGAGATGTCGGTGCTCGGGACCCTCGCCCGCTGCGGTACCGCCACCCCCGGCGAACTGGCCCGCAAGGAGCACGTGCAGCCCCCGTCGATGACGCGAATCGTGGCGCTCCTGGAGGCCAAGGGCCTGGTCCGGCTGGAGCCGCACCCCGAGGACCGCCGCCAGAAGGTGGTCACCCAGACCGAGGAGGCCGAGGCGATGCTCGAGGAGAGCCGCAGCAAGCGGAACGCCTGGCTCGCCTCCCTCGCCGCCGAGCTGGACGAGGAGGAGTGGGCCAAGGTCCGCGCCGCCGCCCCCGTCCTGGAGAAGCTCGCCCACCTCTGACCCGCGCCCCGGCCGGGCAGAAGCACCCCAGTACCAGCAGTACCAGCAGTACCCAGCAGCACCGATCGACGAAGACAGGCCAGACACCCCGCCACGAGGAGGCGACGTCCTTTGAGTACGGGACCCGGAGCAGACTCCGCCCCCGCACCAGCCGCCCACGACTCCACCCCGCCCGCCCCCAAGCAGTCCATGTTCAGCTCGTTGAAGATCCACAACTACCGGCTCTTCTTCACCGGACAGGTCATCTCCAACACCGGCACCTGGATGCAGCGCATCGCCCAGGACTGGCTGGTCCTCACCCTCACCGGGTCCTCGGCCGCCGTCGGTGTCACCACCGCCCTGCAGTTCCTGCCGATGCTCCTCTTCGGCCTCTACGGCGGTGTCCTCGTCGACCGGCTGCCCAAGCGGCCGCTGCTCCTCTTCACCCAGAGCGCCATGGGCCTCACCGGCCTCGCCCTCGCCGCGCTGACCCTCACCGGACAGGTCCAGGTCTGGCACGTCTACGTCACCGCGTTCGTCCTCGGCCTCGTCACCGTCGTCGACAACCCGGCCCGGCAGACCTTCGTCAGTGAAATGGTCGGACCCCGCCAGCTCGCCAACGCGGTCTCCCTCAACTCGGCCAACTTCCAGTCCGCCCGCCTCGTCGGCCCGGCCGTCGCCGCCGTGCTGATCAGCGCCGTCGGCTCCGGCTACGCCTTCCTCATCAACGGCCTCTCCTTCGCCGCGCCCATCGCCGGGCTCCTGATGATGCGGATGGGCGACCTGCACAAGGCCCCGCGCACCCCGCGCGGCAAGGGCCAGCTCCGCGAGGGCCTGCGGTACGTCGCCGGGCGGCCCGACCTGATCTGGCCGATCGTGCTGGTCGGCTTCATCGGCACCTTCGGGTTCAACTTCCCGATCTGGCTCTCCGCCTTCGCCGACAAGGTCTTCGACGGTGGCCCCGGCATGTACGGCACGCTCAACACGCTGATCGCCGCCGGCTCCCTGGCCGGTGCCCTGCTCGCCGCCCGGCGCGGCGCCGGACGGCTCCGCCTCCTGGTCGCGGCCGCAGCCGCCTTCGGCGTCCTGGAGATCGTCGCCGCCTTCGCGCCGTCCGTCTGGATCTTCGCCGTCCTCATGGTGCTGACCGGCATGTTCGGCCTGACCGTCAACGTCACGGCCAACTCCTACGTGCAGATGGCCACCGAACCGCAGATGCGCGGACGCGTCATGGCCCTCTTCATGATGGTCTTCACCGGCGGTACGCCGTTCGGCGCGCCCCTGCTCGGCTGGATCACCGACGAGTACGGCGCCCGCACCGGCTTCGCCGTCGGCGGCGCCATCTCGCTGCTGGCCGCCGTCGCCGTCGGCCTGATCCTGGCCCGCGTCGGCGGGCTGAAGGTCAAGGTCGACCTGCGCCGGGGCCACAAGCACATACGGTTCGTGCCGGACGAGAAGCGGCTGGCGCCCGCCGCCTGACCGCATCCGGACCCGCACACGGCCGCTCCCCGCACCGGGGGAGCGGCCGTCGCCGTACCCGGCCCGGCAGACTGCACCCATGGCCAGCCCCGCGCCCCGACCCCGCCTCTTCGTCGCCGTCGTCCCGCCCGACGCGGTCCTCGCCGAGCTGCGCCGCGCCACCGCCGCGCTCGACGCCCTGCCCGGCGCGGACCGGCTGCGGCCCACCGAGGCGGGCGGGCGCCACTTCACCCTGGCCTTCCTCGGCCCCAGCGACCCCGGCCGCCTGGACGGTCTCGCCGCCCGGCTCGCCCGGGCCGCCCGCCGCACCCCGCCCTTCCCGCTCGCCCTGCGCGGCGCCGGCCGCTTCGGCGACCGCGTCCTGTGGGCCCGTCCCGAGGGCGACCTGACCGCGCTGGCCCGCCTCGCCGACCGCGTCCGCGCCGCCGCCACCCGGGCCGGGCTGCCGCCCGACGCCGAGCACGCCTTCCGGCCCCATCTGACCCTGGCCCGCGTCCGCCCCGGACAGCCCCTCCGCCTCGCCCCCTACGCCGAGGCGCTGGCGGAGCTCGCGGCCGGGCCCTGGCGGGTGGACGAGGTCCGGCTGATCCGCAGCGTGCCGCCGCCCGGGGGCGTACCGGGGGCCCGGCCCACCTACGAGACGGCGGGACGGTGGCCGCTCGGCGGGTGACGGGCGGGGCGCGTGGGGTGTGTCACCCGGGGGCCGTCGTCGGCCACCAGGCCGTTAACCTCGTAGGCGTGGACCCCAAGACCAGGAACCGGATCATGGCCGGTGTGCTTGTACTGATGTTCGCCGTCATCGCCGTCTCGGCGGCCGTCGGCGCCTGACCGTACGCGCGAGAGCGCCCCCGGAACCGTTCTCCGGGGGCGCTCCGCTGCGGCTACCGCCTCACCAGGCGAACGCCTCCGGCGACGGCCCCGGGCCCGGGAAGATCTCGTCGAGCGCCGTCAGCAGCTCCTGCGGCAGCTCCAGCTCCACGGCGCGGACCGCCGAGGCCAGCTGCTCGTCGGTGCGCGGCCCGACGATCGGCCCGGTCAGCCCCGGCCGCGTCAGCAGCCAGGCCAGCGCCACCTCGCCGGGCTCCAGACCGTGCTTCTCCAGCAGATCCTCGTACGCCTGCACCTGCGCGCGGATCGTGGAGTTTGCCAGCGCGTCGCCCGAGCGGCCGTCGGTGGTGCGTGACCCGCCGCCCTCGCGCTCCTTGCGGATGGCGCCGCCGAGCAGCCCGCCGTGCAGCGGCGACCAGGCGATGACGCCGAGCCCGTACTCCTCGGCGGCCGGGATCACCTCCATCTCCGCGCGGCGCTCCGCGAGGTTGTAGAGGCACTGCTCGCTCACGAGGCCGAGGCTGCCGCGCCGGGCGGCCGCCTCGTTGGCCTGGGCGATCTTGTAGCCGGGGAAGTTGGAGGAACCGGCGTACAGGATCTTGCCCTGCTGGACCAGGGTGTCCATGGCCTGCCAGATCTCGTCGAACGGGGTGCGCCGGTCGACGTGGTGGAACTGGTAGAGGTCGATGTGGTCGGTCTGGAGCCTGCGCAGGCTCGCGTCGACCGCGCGGCGGATGTTGAGGGCGGAGAGCCGGTCGTGGTTGGGCCAGACGTCGCCGTCCGCGCCCATGTTCCCGTAGACCTTGGTGGCCAGGACCACCTTGTCGCGGCGGTCGCCGCCCTGGGCGAACCAGGTGCCGAGGATCTCCTCGGTGCGCCCCTTGTTCTCGCCCCAGCCATACACGTTGGCCGTGTCGAAGAAGTTGATGCCGTCGTCGAGGGCCGCGTCCATGAGGGCGTGGCTCTCGGCCTCGCCGGTCTTCGGCCCGAAGTTCATCGTGCCGAGCACGAGGCGGCTGACCTTGAGGCCCGTACGTCCGAGCTGCGTGTACTTCATGACTCCACAGCCAAGCCCTTCGAGTGGGCTCCAGGCAAGAGCACCGGGCGGCGTGGCTTCGCCGGGGCGCTGTGGCAGGCTCGGAGCCATGACCGAGACGACCGGGGCCCGGCCCCACCTGCTGGCGCTGCTGCGGGAGCGGCTGGCGGCCGCCGGGGACGAGGAGCGCGGCGCGCTGTGGCGCCTCGCCGAGGACGGGCGGGAGCTCGACGCCAACCTGGTCCGGCTGGCGCCCGGCGCGGTCGTCGGCGAGCACCAGGAAGCCGTCCTCGACGTGCTGCTGGTGGTCGTGGCCGGAAGCGGCCGGGTCGAGCCGGAGGGTCTGGCGCTGGAGGAGTCCGCCGTGCTGTGGCTGCCGCGCGGCTCCCACCGCTCCTTCACGGCGGGCCCGCACGGCCTCGCCTACCTCACCGTCCACCGCCGCCGCCCCGGCCTCACCATCGGTGCCGCCCCGCCCGGCACCGTCCGCGCCGCCGAACCGCCCGGCGGGGAACCACCCTGCTTCATGGACCGGGTCTGCCCCGGCTGCGGCCGCGTCTCCGAGGACCCCGCCCCGGTCTACTGCTCGCGGTGCGGCGAGGAGTACCCGTGAGCCGGCGGCCCGAAGGGGTAGGCGTGACCGCATGAGCACCGGTGAATGGATCGCCCTCGCCGTGGTCCTCGCCCTGGCGGGACTGGCGGCCGTCCTCGTCCTGCTGGTACGGGTCTTCCGGGCGCGCAAACTCCTCGCGGACGCCGGCATCCCGCTCCAGAACAAGGCCCTGTTCTGGACCGCCGTCGTCTACACGATCTCCCCCGTCGACCTGCTCCCCGACCCCATCTACCTCGACGACATCGGCTTCCTGATGCTGGCCCTGCGCTCCCTGCACTCGGCCGGCGCCCACGCCGTCGCCGCCCGCCGGGAGAAGCGGACGGCGCCGGGGCGGACCTCGCTGACCAAGGACCTCCAGGGCTAGGCCAAGGGGTCTAGATCAGGACGTTCTTGTAGAACAGGTTGCTGCGGCGGTCGCCTGCCACGCCCGAGGCGAAGCCGAGGAAGAGGCGGACCTCGCCGGCGGCCGTCCGGTAGATGCCCATGCCCTCGGGCTCGCGGAAGGTCAGCGTGGAGCCGGCGCGGGTGAAGGCCCGCTGGACCAGGGCGCCGGTGTTGACGTCGACGCTGGAGACGTAGGAGTTTCCTGGGTTCGGGTTGTCCGGGCCGTACGGGTTGCCGGTGAGCTGGTAGACGTAGCTGCCGTACAGCGCGTACCCCTGGAAGGTGCCGAGGCCCGTGGGGTGCGGGACGTCGGAGAGCGGCTTGTCGTAGACGCCGACCGCGATGTCGGCGACGTTGTAGACACCGTAGCGGCGGCCGGAGGCGGTCAGGTAGCGGATCGCCATGCGGTTGTTGACGGGGTCGATGGCGCAGGTCATCTCGGTGGCGCCGGGGATCGGCTGGTGCTTGGCGAGGGCCGGGGAGGTGCGGCTGAGCGTCGCGCCGTTGTTCCACTTGAACCGGGCCAGGCGGGTGCCGCGCGCGTTGCTGTTGACGTCCACCTCCGTCCACAGGTACGTGTCCGCGCCGACCGGCTGGGCGCCGATGGAGACGCCGTGGCCGAAGCCGAGCAGGTACATGTGGCCGAGCTTGTTGCCCGAGAAGTCCAGCTGGGTGATGCACAGGTCGCCGCTGTCGTCGGGCGAGCCCGACTTCAACTGGGCCACGAACAGCCGCCGGTTGACGATGTCGAAGGTGAACGACTGCTGGACCCGCGCGTCGTGCAGCTTCACGTGCCGGAACAGGTCGTGGGACGGCTCGGTCAGGCTGAACCGCTTGCTGGCCGGTACGGCCGCCGCCGCGCTGCCCGCGCCGAGGCTCAGGCCGAAGGCGGAGGCGGCCACGAGCCCGCCGCCGAGGCGCAGCAGCCCGCGCCTGCTCGGCAGCGGGCTCGCGGCCGCCTGGACACCGTCCCGCTCCGGTACGTCACGGAGGTCACTCACGTTGTCTCACTTCCGATGGTGGGAGTACAAGTGGTGCGATGTCGGCATCGTTGCCGTGCGGACGGGGCTTGTCCAGGGTCCGCCGCCGGGTGTCCGAGCGGGGCCCGACGGCGGCGGCATGCTTGACGTGGGACGAAGCTGCTGGCAGCGTGCCCAGCGACATCCGTCGCCGTCACCGCAGACCATCGGGGGAACCCGTGCCCAAGCGAACACCGCGAGGCCGGACCGCCGCCCTCCTCCTGTGCGCCCCCCTGCTCGCCCTCATCGCCGCCTGCGGCTCCGGCGACGACGCCCCGGCCCCCACGCCCACCGGCACCTCCGCCGAGCCCGCGCCCAGCCCCGCCACCACGGGGCCGGCCGGTCCGCTCACCGGCGTCTGGGACAAGGCCGACCCGGAGGCCCCGGCGACCCTCACGGTCAGCGACGACGGGGCCGTCACGCTCACCGCCGAGGACGCCACCTGCAACGGCGAGGCCCAGCGCGCCGGCCGCACCGCCTACACCGCCGCCCTCACCTGCACCTCGGGCCCCGACCGCACCCTCACCCTGACCCTCCCCGACGCCGATCCGGCGGAGACGCTGACGGTCACCGGGGAAGGGAAGCGGGGGCCGGGGACGTACGAGCGGACCACCTGAGCCGTTACGCGAGCGGGGCTCCCGGCGGGACCGCCAGGAGCCCCGCGTTCAGCGGTACGGCTTGGATCAGCAGGTCGAGCGGCTGTCGATGCGTATGCCGGTCAGCGTTCCGCTGTTGACGGTGTACGCCCTCTGCGGCGCGATGCAGATGGCGCTGCCGCTCGACAGGCGGACGTACGCGACATCGTCGTTGCGCGTGTTCTGGACGGTCAGGTTCGGGCCGGACGGCCTGGACGGCAGGTTCTGGTACCCGCTGGTGACGTCCTGGAACTGACCGATCCTCGTGCCGTTCTTGAAGATGCAGACGTACGGGTACGAGCAGGTGTCCGCTGCTGCCCGGACGGCTGACGAGGTGGAGGCGGAGGCGGCCGTCTGGGCGGCGACCGACAGGCCGCCCGCCATGGCCAGGGTCATGGCCACGGTGCCCAAGGTGTGTGCTCTTCTCACGTCGAACCCTTTCCTCACTGGGACGTTTCGAGGGTGGCGTCGCCCTGGAGAATCTGCCGGGGGGCCGCTCTGATCGCCAGCGGCATATCGGTCAACGGGCGCGCGCCAATTCGGCCGTCCGGCAAGGCCGTCGCCGTACCCGCGAACACTTCCGGCCCCTGTGGCGCATCGCTCCCTTGAGCCGCCTGGCGAAACCAATTGCCCCGGCGATAGCGTCAGTTCCCACAGTCCGCACTTTCGCCCCCACCGGGAGTCACACGTGATCCGCCGAACGTCGCCCGCCCTCACCGCCCTCGCCACGGCGACCGCCCTCCTCCTGACCGCGTGCGGCGGGGAGTCGTCCGAGGGGGACGAGAAGATCCCGGGGGCGGGGGAGAGCTCGGCTGAGGCTTCGGCTTCGCCGGGTGAGAAGGGGGAGACGGAGGAAGGGTTCGACCGGCCGGAGCTGAAGTTCCCGAGCGACGTGGAGTTCAAGTTCGGCTGGCAGACGCCCTCGGAGGCCAAGGAGGCGGCTGTCCTCAAGGACACCGAGGAGTACCTGAAGTCGATCATCTACGGGATCACCAAGCAGGACCCGGATGATTCGGCACACAAGTTCTACGCTGTTCCCCTCAGTCAGGCCGCCACATACGCCGAGGACCAGATCAAGCGTGCCAAGGAGGCGGGGAACACTGTCAGCGGAGTACAGCAATTCCCCTCTGCCCAGGTGAAGCTGTCCGGCACCAGGACCGCGTCCGTCACTTACTGCCAGGACGAGTCGAAGTTCTACAGCAAGACCGTGAAGGACGGAAAGGTGAAGGTGACTGAACCGAGCAACAACAGCTATTACTCCTTCACTTTGGTTCTGGAAGCCCCCTCTACCGGCGAGGGGCCGTGGCGTGCGAAGGCTATTTCCGGGAAGCAGGGGGTGGCGGAGTGCGCCGCCTGAGTCGGCAAGGTGCCGTTCTTGGGGCCGGGGTCATCCTGCTGTTCGCCGCAAGCACCCCGGCTGTGGCGGACCGTGAAGAATCTCTGGTCCCCTCCGGCGGGCAGGAGAATGGCAACCTGAACGCCCAGGTCGAAGTCATCAAGTACGACACCTCGAAGAACGGCAACGGTCCCTCGGCAGGGCCGGTGGCGGCGGTGCAGGCCGACTGGTCGCCGCCGCCCTGCTGGTATGCGCCCAGGTGGAACCCGGACGAACTCCGCGACTACTACCAGCGGACGTATCAAGCGATCGTTCACGATCCCGGTATGCCGCCAGAGGCACGCAACAAGTGGAACGAGGAGCGGCACAACTACATCGACGGGGACTACGAGGACTTCAACCAGGAGAAGGAAGGCGAGGGGATGTGGTGGGGTGCCGTGCAGAACCCCAACGCGCCTTTCGAGGAGCAGTTCGCCTGCGACCGAGTCCCCTTCTGGGCCGAAAACGGTGAAACCCCCGAGGTCGAGAACATCATCACCCCCGAGATTCTTGCCGGGCTGGCCTACGAGCAGATCAAGGTGCCGGGGACCGAGGTGTCCCTCGCCCCCGGTGGGAAGAGCAAGGTGAATCTGCCGACGTGGGCCTGGCTGGACGGTGGGGAGTTCAAGCCGGTCTCGGTGACGGCCTCGTTGGCGGTGGGTGGGCTGGACATGTCGGCGACGACGACGGCGACGCCCAAGTCCCTGCGGATCGAGCCGGGGACGAAGGACGCCCGGCTGCACCCGGCGTCGGGGGAGTGCACCATCAACGGTGACGGGTCGATCGGGGAGCCCTACGCCAAGGGGAAGGCGGAGCAAGAGCCGCCGTGCGGGGTGACCTACCTGCGCTCCTCGGGCGGCGGGGCGTACGCCATGGAGGCGACCGTGACCTGGGAGATCAGCTGGACCGGGACCGGCGTGGCGGGGCCGCAGGCGCTGCCGGACGGGACGTTCGGGAACGAGCAGGCGGTCGAGGTCGAGGAGATCCAGTCCGTCAACCGGTGACGGGCGGGGCCGGGGAGGGGCGGGGCCCCGTCCCTCCCCTAGCCGCTGGTGCGCGTGAGGCGTACGGCCTTGTCGGTCAGGGTCGCCACCTCGAACTCCACCCCGGCGAACTCCACGGTGTCCCCGGCCCGTACGTCCTCGTAGCCGGCGACGGGGACGGTGGCGCAGTTGGCGTCGAGGCCGGCGGTGCCGGTGTCCGGGTGGACGTAGGCGACCGTGACGGAGAGGCCGGTGGGGAAGCGCTGGACGCCGCCGTTGGCGAGGAGGGACAGGGTGTCGCCCTGGGCGGGGAAGCCCTGGGCGGCGGCCTTCAGGACGGTGGGGTTGGTGGTGAAGCAGAGGGCGTCGTCGGCGGCGCCCTGGCGGGGTTCGAGCGAGGTGGGTTCGGCGGCGAGGGCGGTGCGGTCCTCGGCGGACTCCGGTTCCAGGGTGACGCGGTGGGCGCAGACCTGGCGGACGGTGTAGGCGTGGCCGGAGAGGGCGACCTCGGCGCCGGGGGTCACCTTCCACTGCTGCTGGCCGGAGGTGTACGTGGCGCCGTCGCGCAGGGTGGCCGTGCGCTTCGTACCGTCGGCGGTGGCGTCCGCGTACTGCACGCCGCCTCCGCCGGGGAGTTTGAAGCCGCCGCCCCGCAGGACGTGGACGGTGGAGCCGGGGTCCTCGCCGACGCAGGCGGGACCCTTGTCGCGGGCGGCCGGGGTCGGCTTGCCGGTGTCGTCGTCGCCCTTGCCGCCGGGGTCGGGGGACGTGCCGCACCCGGCCAGGGCCAGCAGGGCCAGCGCGGCCGCAGCTCCCGTGCCGGCGCCCCGGCCGTACCTACGCATGGGCGCGCTCCAGGACGATCCGGGTGCGGTAGTCGACCTCGGTGACGCGCCAGGGGTCGCCGGTGATCTCGACGGTGTCGCCGGGGGTCAGGTCGTCGTGCTCGACGAGGGGCCGGCCGGCGCTGCTGATCTGGATGCGGCCGTGTACCGAGGGCTGGGCGAAGATCGTGGCCACGATGCGGTGGGTGCGGCCCTCGTGCTCGACGGAGTACGGGACGTGGTAGCGCAGCACCCAGCGCCCGTCGTATGCGAAGGGGTACTTGACCTGCGGTGCTGCCGCGTCGTCAGGGGACATCGAACGCCTCGGGGTAGTGGAAGTACTTGTCGAGCTGGTCCTGGCTCACGGTGATCGGCGCGTAGCCCTGCACGCCCCAGGGGTTGCCGAGGATGACCTTGCCGTCGTCGGTGAAGCCGCGCACGTAGTAGGCGTGGTTGGTGTGGTAGGTGCTGCCCCACTCCTTGGGGTGGTCCTTGTCGAGGCTCTCGTCGTCCGGGGTGGAGAGGGTGACGACCTGGCCGGACTCGTACGCCTCGCGCAGCCGGTCGATGTCCTTGTCCTGGCTCTGGCCGATGCCGAGGAAGCCGCCGGTCTCCAGGTCCTCGCCCTCCTGGCCGGTCAGGTAGGGGGCGGCCTTCTTGGGGTCGTCGCCCTCGATGCCGCCGTAGCCGCGCTCCCCCTCGCCGTCCTCGGAGTAGACCATCGCGAACGCCTTCTCGTAGTACGCGGGCCAGGTCTCGCCGTTGCCGTACGTGCTGATCGGGTTGCCGTTCTGGTCGGTCGGGAGGTCGGCGGTCATGGTCACCCAGCGGTGGTTGCCCTCCTTGTCCCAGACGCGGACGCTGACGGTGCCGTTGGGGTTCTCCTTGATGCCCTCCTCGATGAACCGGGGGTTCTGCTGGGAGAGCCCGGCCAGCGAGGCGACGTACCAGCAGTCGCCGAACTGGTTCTGGCTGACGTCGTCGGCGGAGACCCCGTCGCGGAAGAGGGGGTCGGAGGGCGGCGCCCAGTGGATGCCGTTGTTGGTCTGGCCGTTCTGGTTGTTGCCGCCCTCCTCGTACGCGCCCGTGTTGGTGAAGGTGGGCTGCATGCCGGGGAAGGCGGTCTGGAACTTGGCCACGTTCTGCGGGCTGATCCTGGAGAGCATCAGGCTCAGGGTGTCCTGGCGTTCGGCCTCGGGCAGGCCGTTCCTGTCGAACGGGTTCCAGCCGGAGTCGCCGGTGTCGGTGAGCAGTTCGTTGTAGAAGGCGAGGTCCTCGGGGGAGGACTTGGAGAAGAAGACGTCGAGTTCGGCGGCGGACAGCCCCTCCAGTTCGGCGGCGGTCTTCTCCAGGTCGTCCCGGTTGCCGTTGGTGCCGAAGTCGGTGGTGCGCAGGGACTGGAAGTCGCGCAGGGCGGCGTCGATCTTCTTCGCGTCCGGCGGCTTCTCGTCGAGGAAGACGCTGCCGTCGCGGACGGGGTAGCCGAGCTTCGCCAGTTCCGCCAGGCCCTCCATCTGCCGCACGCGCCGCTTCATAGAGCCCTGCATGTCGCCCAGTTCGCCCTGGAGCGAGCCGGGCAGGCGCCGGCGGCCGCCGAAGAGGGAGGGCATGGGGATCAGGTCGCCGACCAGGCCCTGGAGATCGGGGTCGCGGGAGGCGCTCTGGCCGGCGGGCAGGTTCTGCTGGGCGGTGGTGAGGAGGGTGGCGAGCTGGGAGTGGAGGCGTCCCGAGTCGCCGGCGAGGCGGTCCAGGTCGCCCGCGAGGGCCCGTATCCGGGCGGCGTCGAATCCGCGGAAGGCCATCAGTTGCCGCCCGCCGAGGACTTGGCCTTCTCCTTGGCCTGCCGGTCCAGCTCGTCGGCCTGGCCTTCCCAGCGGGTGGCGTCGGCCAGCAGGGCGGTGCCCATGCCGTTCAGGGTGCGCTGGTGGCCCTGGAGCTTGGCGGTGCACGCGTCGGCGTACGGGCCCTGCCAGATCGCGCCCTTGCCGTCGCCGGTGGCGGCGCGCGGGGTGGCCTTCTTCACCGGGTCGTCCAGGTACGGCCCGAGGCGGCGGGCGAGAGTGCGGGCCTCGCGGGCGCACTCCCGCAGCTTCTCGGCGCGCTTCTTCAACTCCGCCTCGCCGTCGGCGTCCTTCGGCCCCACGTGCGGTTCCTCTCCCCCGTCAGTCCGCTGCGTGCCGTGCTCCCGCCGGGCCGCCGGGGCGGACCCTGAGCACCGCGCGTGCAGCATACGACCGGCTGCCCGCGTCTCCTACGGAGAGGCGGGCGTCTCCACGCGGGGCACACAACCGGCACACTCCCCGTCCCCGGAGGCCGGGGGCGGGGAGTGGTGCGGTGTGGTCTGGTCAGGCGGTGGCTCGGAGCAGGGGGAGCAGGATCTCCTCCTCGTACGTCAGGTGGGCCTCCAGGTCGGTGATCAGGCGGTCGATGTCCGGGAGGAGGCCGGCCGGGGTGGTGTCGGTGCGGTCGAGGGTGGTGCGGAGGGCGGTCAGCAGGGTGGCGACGGTCTCGTGTTCCGCGCGGAGGCGGTCGAGGGCCGGGGCCAGGCCGGGGTGCTGCTGGGCCAGGGCGGGGAACAGGCCCCGGTCCTCCGTGGTGTGGTGGAAGTGGAGGCCGTCGCAGGCGGTGAGGCAGTTGACCTTGAGCTGGGCCGCCAGGGTCGGGCCGGACTCGGCGAACTCGCGGCGTACGATGCTCAGTTCGCGTCGGAAGGCGTCGTGGACGGCGAGCAGCACGGCGGCCGGGTCGGCGCCGGCGGGCGGGCCGGCGTCGATCTGGGTGAGGGCGACCACGGGGATGGTGCGGGTGGTCTTACGCTGGTACTCGGCCCAGCCCGGGTCGGCCTCGGCGGCGCGGGCGTAGAGGCGGTCGCGTTCCTCGCCGGTCAGGATCTCGGCGCGGGCCTCGTAGGTGAAGGTGCCGTCCTCGACGGTGAGGACGGGGTGTGCGACCAGGTTGTGGTACCAGGCGGGGTGGTGCGGGCCGCCGCCCGCCGAGGCGATGATCAGGAGGCGGTCCCCGTCGGGCAGGTAGCCGACCGGGTTGGTGTGCGGGCGGCCCGAGCGGGCGCCGGTGGTGGTGATGAGGAGCAGGCGGCCGCCTTCGAAGGGGCCGCCGACCTTGCCCTGGTTGGCCCGGAACTCCTCGATCACGCCCTGGTTGAAGGCGTGGACCGGGTGGGGTTCGGGCGTGGCGGGACCGGTGGTCGTGGTGGTGGTCAAGAAGGGTGGGCCTTTCTCCGGGCTCAGCAGGCACGCGGCGCGGGGTTGCGCGGCGGCGGGCGGGGTGGAGAAAGGTGAAGGGCGGGGCTCGTCCCCGCCTCCGCGTCAAGCGGAGGCCGGGTGCCCTACTCGTGAACGGCGCGAGGCCGACCCGGCAGTCATGGGGCCAAGCCTAGCCCAACAGCCCTGCCGTGCAACCGAGTTGTGCCGGAACGGGCTATTCCGGCAGACCGCGGTACGGGCCGCCGACGCCCCACGCCTGGTGCAGGGCGTCCGCGTAGGCCGCGGCGATGCGGTGCTCGCCGGAGGGGCCGGGGTGGGTGCCGTCGTAGGTGTCGGCGTCCAGGGTGTAGCCCGGCGGGTGGGAGGCGAGCAGGAGCGGGGAGCCGGGGCGGTCGAGGTCGGCGACGGCCTTGGCGAGGAGGGTGTTGAAGCGCGCGCAGTCGTCGGCGAAGAAGGGGTCGGTGCGGGCGCGGACGTTGGGGATGACCGGGAGGATCACGGCGCGCACGTCCGGCTTGGCGGCGCGGGCGCGGGCCAGGAAGGTGCGGGCGTGCTCGGCGGTCTCCTCGGCGTGCGCGTAGAAGCCGAGGTCTATCAGGCCGAGGGAGATGAGCAGCACGTCGGTGCGGGTGGTGGCGACCACCGGCTGGATCAGCGGCGCCATGTGCCGCCACCCCTCGCCCCACCCGGCGAGGTGGCGGCGGGCGGCGCGCGGGAACTCCGGGTCGGCGTACGCCTGCGAGGCGTCGGCCTCGTCGCCCGCGTACAGGCCGGTGCGGGGGCCGGTGATGGTGTACGCGCCGGGGCCCAGGGTCGTCTCCAGGTGCTGCCACATGCGGTGGCGCCAGGTGAAGTCCCCGGCCCGGCCGACCGTCATGGAGTCGCCGACGAAGAGGAAGCGCATGGGCAGCATCATCCCCCAGCGGGGCGGGGCCGGGGACTGTGAGCCCGGCCACGGCGGGGTCGGCCCGGGGGCGCCGGTGGTCCGCGCACGTAGCAGACTGGGGCCATGAGCCGCCGTACCCGCACTGCCCGCCGCCGGCCGGTGGCCGCCGCCGTCCTCGCCGCCGGGGCGGTGCTGCTCCCGGTCGTGCCCGCCTCGGCGGCGTCGGGGGCCGACCAGGACTTCGTCATCGAGGACCCGCGCATCACCGAGTCCAGCGGGCTGGCGGCCAGCAAGCGGCACCCGGGCGTGTACTGGACGCACAACGACAGCGACGACGGCGCCTACCTCTACGCCGTCGACTCGCGCACCGGGAGGACCGTCGCCACGGTGACGATGACGGGCGTCGGCGAGCCGCGCGACGTCGAGGCGATCTCGCTCGGCCCCGACGGCAACCTCTACGTCGGCGACATCGGCGACAACCTCGGCGGCACCTGGGACCACGTCTGGATCTACCGCCTCCCCGAGCCCGCCGAACTGCGGGACCAGGCGGTGGCCGCCACCCAGTTCACCGTCCAGTACGAGGACGGGCCGCGCGACGCCGAGGCGCTGATGGTCCACCCCAAGACCGGCCGGGTCTACCTCGCCTCGAAGAAGCAGAGCGGCGGCCGCCTCTACGCGGGCCCCGGGAAGCTCTCGGCCCAGGGCGTCAACGTCTTCCGCCCGACCGGCGCCGAGGTCGACTGGGTGACCGACGGCGCCTTCTCCCCGGACGGCTCCGAGCTGGTCCTCCGCTCCTACCTGGGCGCCAAGGCGTACGACTGGAAGGGCGACGGCAGCCTCGGCGAACCCCGCCGGCTCTCGGCGCCGCTGCTCGGCCAGTCCGAGTCGGTGACGTACACCGCCGACGGGACGGGACTCATGTACGGGGCCGAGGGGGCGCGGAGCCGGGTCGTCCGGGTGGATGTGGAGAAGCGGGACGGGGAGGGTGGTGAGGGGAAGGCGCCGGAGGGGGCGAAGTCCCCCGGGGCCACGGATCCGGGCGGGGCCGGGGGTGGCGGCGAGGCGGACGACGGCGACGGGAAGCCGAGCGGCACGGTCGGCCTGGTCGTGGTCGGTGCGGTGGTGCTGGCGTGGCTCGGGCTGCGTAAGGGGCGGCGCGGGGCGAAGTAGCCGCCCCCGCGGTCACTTCCCGGCGCTGCGGGCGTCCACCAGGGCCTCGAAGCCGGCGACGAGGCGTTCCAGGCCGAAGGCGAAGTGGTCGAAGGCGGTGCCGAAGGTGTCCTCGGAGAGGGTGGCCATCAGGGGGTAGGCGCCGCTGTTCATCGCGGCGGTGAGGTAGGGGAGCTGGGCGCCCCAGAACTCCTCCTCGGTGAGGCCCGAGGCGCGGGCCGCCTCCGCCTCGTTGACGTGCATGCGGGCCAGGCCCTCGACGTAGCTGTTGACGGTGATCAGCACCGCCATCGTCTCGGGGTCGCTCAGGCCCATGGTGCGCAGCGGGCGCAGGGCCAGTTCGAGGCCGCGGACGGCGTTGGGGCCCAGCGCGGTGCGGGCCTGGTTGAGCTGGAGCAGCCAGGGGTGGGTGCGCAGCTGGTGCAGATAGGCGTGGGCGAGGATCGAGACGGCGGCGCGCCAGTCGTCGTCGGGGGCGCTGGGGGAGGCGTCGTTGGCCTCGCCCTGGACGCGGTCGACCATCAGGTCGAGCAGCTCGGGCTTGCCGGGGACGTAGCGGTACAGGGACATGGTGCCGGTGCCGAGGTCGGTGGCGAGGCGGCGCATGGAGAGGGCGTCGAGTCCCTCGGTGTCGGCGAGGGCGACGGCGGCGGTGACGATCCGCTCCAGGGTGAGCGCGGGCTTCGGGCCGCGCGCGGGGCGCTCCTGGGTGTGCCAGAGCAACTCCATGCTGCGCTGGGTGACGGCCGCCTTCGCGGGCTTGTCGCCGGGCTTCTCGGTGCCGTTGTCGCTGCCGTTCTCGCTGGTCGCCATGGGGTCAGGATAGGCCCGCCCAGCAATTCTGGGTACACCGTACGCGTAATCGGGTACGGTGTACCCAGTGGGTGTGGCCGTGTGGCTCCCCGCTGTTCGCCCTGCCTGCCCGAGGAGACTCCATGGCCCCGCCGCCCGTCGCCCCGCCCACGCAACCGGCCACCAGCCCGCCGACCGCCCACGACGGCGACGCCGACCACGCCGTCCTCGCCCGCTCCGTGGTCAAGCGGTACGCGCTCAAGGGCGGCGGCGAGAAGCGCGCCCTCGACGGGCTCGACCTCACCGTGCGCCGGGGCACCGTGCACGGCCTGCTCGGCCCCAACGGCGCCGGCAAGACCACCGCCGTCCGCGCCCTGACCACCCTCATCCGCTTCGACTCCGGCGCCGCCGTCGTCGCCGGGACCGACGTGCGGCGCGACCCGCGCGGCGTCCGGCGCCGGATCGGGCTCGCCGGGCAGTACGCCGCCGTGGACGAACTGCTCACCGGCCGCCAGAACCTGGAGATGTTCGGCCGCCTCTTCCACCTCGGCGGCGTTCGCGCCCGCCGCCGCGCCGCCGAACTCCTCGCCTCCTTCGACCTGGAGGCCGCCGCCGACCAGGGCGTGGACGGCTACAGCGGCGGCATGCGGCGCCGCCTCGACCTGGCCGCCTCGATGATCCTCGCCCCCGACGTGCTCTTCCTGGACGAGCCCACCACCGGGCTCGACCCGCGCGGCCGGGGCGAGGTCTGGGACGCCGTACGGGCGCTGGTCGCCGACGGCACCACGGTGCTGCTCACCACCCAGTACCTCGACGAGGCCGACAAGCTCGCCTCCCGCGTCACCGTCATCGACCGGGGCCGCGCCATCGCCGACGACACCCCCGACGGGCTCAAGCGCACCGTCGGCGGCGAGCGGCTGGAGGCGGTCGCCGCCGAGCCGTCCGGGCTGGCGGAAGTCGCCGAGGCGCTGGCCCGCGCCACCGGCGCCACCCCGCACACCGACCACGCCGACCGCCGCGTCCACGCGCCCGTCGGCCCCGGCACCGACGGCGTCGCCGCCCTCACCGGCGCCGCCCGCGCCCTCCAGGAGAGCGGCACGGCGATCGAGGACATCGGCCTGCGCCGCCCCAGCCTCGACGACGTCTTCCTGCGCCTGACCGGCCGGGGTGCCGCCGAGGCCGACGCCGACCCGACCACCCCCTCCGACGAGAAGGCGACGCGCCCATGACGACCACCGCGACCCCGGCGGCCCCCGCCGCCCCCGCCGACCGCCCCGCCCCCGTCGACCTGACCGTCACCGACGACCGCCACAGCCGCCTCTACTGGGCCGCCGCCGACACCTGGAACGTCGTCCGCCGCTCCCTCACCCACTTCACCCGCCGCCCCAGCTTCATCCTCTGGCAGCTCGGCTTCCCGATCGTCTCCGTCCTCCTCTACGGCTACGTCTTCGGCGGCGCCATGAAGCCGCCGGGCGGCGGCGGTTCGGCCGACTACCGGGACTTCCTCATGCCCGGCATGTTCGTCATGACGATGGCGATGGGCTTCATGAACACCGCCACCGGCGTCGTCACCGACACCACCAAGGGCGTCGTCGACCGCTTCCGCTCCATGCCGATGGCACCCTCCGCCTTCGTCAACGGGCGCGGCGTCACCGACGTCATCATCGCCGGGGCCGAACTGGCCATCCTCCTGCTCACCGCCCTGGCCATGGGATGGCGCTCCGACGGCGGCCTCCTCGCCTTCCTCGGCGCGGTCGGGCTGCTGCTCTGGCTGCGGTTCGCGCTGATCTGGATCGGCGTCTGGCTCGGGCTGCTCATGCCCAGCCCGGAGGCGGCCGGCGGACTCTACGGGGTGGCCTTCCCCCTGACCATGGTCTCCAGCGTCTTCGTGGCGCCCTCGACGATGCCCGACTGGCTCGGTGCCGTCGCCGCCTGGAACCCGATCTCCTCCACCGCGAGCGCCACCCGCGAACTCTTCGGCAACCCGGTCGGCGCGGACGCCACCTGGATCAGCCAGCACGCCCAACTGATGGCCTTCGTCTGGCCGCTGGTCATCACGGCGGTCTTCCTGCCGCTGGCGGTACGGCGGTTCCAGCGGCTCAGCCGCTGAGCGGAAAGTGCGTGCGGCGAGCCGGCCGGCTGCCTAGAGTAAGGGTCAGTCCGCATCAGCGATCCCTACCGGGCCGGCCGGTCCGCCCCACCCGAGGAGAGCCGTGACCCCCTCGCTTCCCATCACCCTGGACGACGTACGCGCCGCCGCCGACCGCATCAAGGGCGTCGTGCACCGCACCCCCGTGCTGCGCTCCCGGACCCTGGACGCGCTGGTCGGCGCCGAGGTCCACCTCAAGGCCGAGAACCTTCAGCGGATCGGCGCCTTCAAGATCCGGGGCGCCTACCACGCGGCCTCCCGCCTCGACCCCGAGGTGCGGGCCCGCGGCATCGCCGCCTACTCCTCGGGCAACCACGCCCAGGCCGTCGCGCTGGCCGCCCGCGAACTGGGCACCACCGCCGTCATCCTGATGCCCGAGGACGCCCCCGCCTCCAAGCGGGCGGCGACCGAGGGATACGGCGCCGAGGTCGTCACCTACGACCGGTACACCGGTGACCGCGAGGCGATCGGCGCCGCCCTCGCCGCCGAACGGGGGCTGCCGGTGATCCCGCCGTACGACCACCCGGACGTGATGGCAGGGCAGGGCACGGCGGCACTGGAACTCGTCGAGGAGGTCGGGGAGCTGGGCGCGCTGGTGATGCCGGTGGGCGGCGGCGGGCTGATGGCCGGTTCGGCCACGGCGGCCAAGGGGCTCCACCCGGCCACCCGGATCATCGGCGTCGAACCGGAGGCGGGCGACGACACCCGCCGCTCGCTGGCGGCCGGCGAGCGCGTCACCGTCCCGGTCCCCCGCACCATCGCCGACGGCCAGGCCCTCACCACCCCCGGCGCCCTCACCTTCGAGGTCAACCGCCTCCTCGCCGACGCCGTCGAGACCGTCACCGACGACGAGATCCGCACCGCCATGGTCTTCGCCTTCGAACGCCTGAAGACGGTCCTTGAGCCGAGCGGCGCCACGGGGCTCGCCGCCCTCCTGGCCGGACGCCTCGGCCCGCTGCCGCCCCGGGTCGGGGTGATCCTCTCCGGGGGGAACGTGTCGGTGGAGCGGTTCGCGGAGCTGTGCGCGGGGTGAGTCCCGTACACGCCGGAGGCCCGCGCCGTACGAACCGGCGCGGGCCTCAGGGGTCTCGGGGGCGGGTGTCCGCCCCCGCCCTCAGAGCTGCTCGATGACGTAGTCCACGCACTTCGTCAGGGCGGCCACGTCGGCGGGGTCGATGGCCGGGAACATGGCGACGCGGAGCTGGTTGCGGCCGAGCTTGCGGTAGGGCTCGGTGTCGACGATGCCGTTGGCGCGGAGGGCCTTGGCGACGGCGGCGGCGTCGATGTCGTCGGTGAAGTCGATGGTGCCGATGACCGAGGAGCGCTTGGCCGGGTCGGTGACGAACGGGTCGGCGTACTTGACGTCCTCGGCCCAGCCGTAGAGCGTGCGGGCCGACTCGGCGGTGCGGGCGGTGGCCCAGTCCAGGCCGCCCTGGCCGTTGAACCAGTCGAGCTGCTCGGCCAGGAGGAAGAGGGTGGCGAGCGCCGGGGTGTTGTACGTCTGGTTCTTCAGGGAGTTGTCGATCGCGGTCGGCAGCGAGAAGAACTCGGGGACGTGGCGGCCCGAGGCGTGGACGCGGCGGGCGCGCTCCAGGGCGGCGGGGGAGAAGACGCCGATCCACAGGCCACCGTCGGAGGCGAAGGACTTCTGCGGGGCGAAGTAGTAGACGTCGGTCTCGGTGATGTCGACCGGGAGGCCGCCCGCGCCGGAGGTGGCGTCGACCAGGACGAGGGAGCCCTCGTCGGCGCCCGCGACCCGCTTGACGGGGGCGGCGACGCCGGTGGAGGTCTCGTTGTGGGTGAGGCCGTAGACGTCGACGCCGGCCTCGGCGCGCGCCTCGGGGTGCGTACCCGGCTCGGAGGAGATGACGGTCGGCTCGGCCAGCCACGGGGCGAGCTTGGCGGCCTTGGCGAACTTCGAGGAGAACTCGCCGAAGGAGAGGTGCTGGGACTTGTTCTCGATCAGGCCGTGAGTGGCGATGTCCCAGAAGGCGGTGGAGCCGCCGTTGCCCAGGATCACCTCGTACCCCTCGGGGAGGGAGAACAGGTCGCGTACGCCCTCGCGGACCCGGCCGACCAGGTTCTTGACCGGGGCCTGGCGGTGGGAGGTGCCCAGCAGGGAGGTACCGGTGGCGGCGAGCGCGTCGAGCGCCTCCGTGCGCACCTTGGAGGGGCCAGCGCCGAATCGACCGTCGGCGGGCTTGATGTCAGCGGGAATCCGGATCTCAGCCACGGGCGCGAGCCTAGCCCGTCGGCGGACGGCGCGGCGAAATGTCCGACGACTGAGACGGGGCATCCGGGGTGTGGACCGGCCCCCGGTGTGGCGGGGGGCCGGTCCTTGCGCGTACGCGCCCGCTCAGCCGTGGAGGCGGACCGGGAGGTCGAAGAGGTCGTTCTGGGTGAGGATCGGCTTGTTGCGCAGCTCGGAGTCGTCGACCGCGAGGGTCAGCTCGGGGAAGCGGGCGTAGAGCGCCGGGAGGGCGACCTCGGCCTCGACGCGGGAGAGGGAGGCGCCGGGGCAGACGTGCGGGCCGTGGCCGAAGGCGATGTGGCGGATCGGGTCCCGGGTGACGTCGAACTCGCCGGCGGTCGGGCCGTGCTGGTTCTCGTCCCGGCCGATGGCGGAGAAGGAGACGATCAGGCCCTCGCCCTTGGGCAGGATCTGGTCGCCGACCGCGATGTCCTCGGTGGGGAACCGGATCAGCAGGTGCGAGGTCGGGGTGTTGTACCGCAGGGTCTCCTCGATCACCTGGGACCAGGGGATCTCGCCGGCCAGCACGCGGGCGCGCTGCTCGGGGTGGGCGGAGAGGGCGCGGACGGCGTTGACGATGAGGCTGATCGTCGTCTCGTGGCCGGCGGTGACGATGATCTTCAGCGTGTTGACGATCTCCTCGTTGGTGAGGGTGTCGCCGTCGGCCGCCGCCTCCAGCAGGCCGCTGGTCAGGTCGTCGCCCGGCTCGTCGCGTTTCGACTGGACGAACGCCTGGAAGATGTCGTCCAGTTCGGCCATCATCGGCGGCACCTGCTCGCGCGGGACGACCGTCGAGAAGAAGATGTCGAAGAGTTCCTTGAGCCGCGGGATGTGGTGCGAGTCCATCCCGAACAGCTCGGTGATGACCGTCATCGGCACCGGGTGGGCGTAGTGGGCCTTGAGGTCGACCACGCCGTTCTCGTCGGCGGCCTGCTCCATGGTGTCGAGCATCCGCGCGCAGAGCGCCTCGATCCCCGGGCGGAGCTTCTGCACCCGGCGCACGGTGAGCGCCTGGGCGACGAAGTTCCGCAGCCGCCGGTGCTCGGGGCCGTCGGCGGTGAGCATGGAGCGGCCCGGGTTGGCGAGGCCCATCAGCGGCCAGTCGGCGGGGATCTCGCCGTTGTTCCAGGCGTTCCAGTGGTTGATGTCCTTGACCAGCCGGCTGTCGGTGAGCAGCTTGCGGGCCTCGGCGTGGTGGGTGACGGAGTAGACGGGGATGTCCCCGATCAGCATGACCTTGGCCAGCGGTCCCGCCGCCCGCAGCCGGGCGCTCTCCCCGTCCAGGTCGCGGACGAGCGGGTCGAGCGCGATGTACGCCTCGGGGTCGACGGCCCCGTGGGCGTGGGCCGGGCAGCCCGGGGGCGTGGCGGGCGTCTGGGTGGCGGACGTCTCGGACAGGGACATGCGGTGCCTCCAGGGGCGGGGTCGGTCGGCGTCGCGGGGGGTGGGGTCTGGGAAAGGCCGGCCCCGGCCGCGTACGGCCCGGGGTCCGGCCTCGCGGACATGTCCTAGCCGGCGCGCACCGGGGTGAAGCTCACCGGGAGCTTGGTGAGGCCGCGCAGCCACGGCGAGGGGCGGCGGGTCAGCTCCTCGGCGGCGACGGCCAGGTCGATGTCGGGCAGCCGGTCGAGGATGACCTCGATGGCGGTGCGGGCGACGATCTCGGCGATCTCCCGGGCCGGGAACGGGCAGCGGTGCTCGCCGTGGCCGAAGGAGAAGAAGGCGTTGTTGCCGCCGGTCAGCGCCGACTGGTCGGTGCGGACCAGCGGGTCGTAGTTGGCCCCCGCGAAGCTGAGGATCAACAGGTCGCCCTCGCGGATGCGGCGCCCGCCGATATGGGTGTCGCGGGTGGCCCAGCGGCCGGCGATGTTCTGGCTCGGGGTGTCCTCCCAGAGGACCTCGTTCATCGCCTCCGCGATGGAGTGGCGGCCGCCGAAGAGGGAGGCGGCGAACCGGGTGTCGGTCAGCATCAGCCGCAGGGTGTTGCCGATCCAGTCGGCGGTCGGCTGGTGGCCGGCGACCACCATGACCAGGACGTCCTGGATGATCTCGACGGCGCTGAACTCGTCGGTGATCACCGCCTGGTCCTCGCCGGGCAGGTGCCCGGAGAGCCGCAGCATCCGGCTGGTGACGTGGTCGCGGGGGTGGACGTGCAGGCCGGCGACCATCCGGCCGACGCACTCGCGGATGTGCTGCTGCCCGGCGAGGGCGCGCTCACCGCCGTTGATCATGTCGTTGATGGCGTGGGCCAGGCCCCGGCCCTCGCTCTCGGGCAGGCCGAAGAGCTGGAAGAGGACGAGGGCGGGCAGCATCATCGCGTAGTCGGCGATGACGTCGGCCTCGCCGCTGCCGCAGAAGTCGTCGATGAGGGAGTCGGCGAGCCGCTCGGTGGTGGCGCGCAGTTCGTGGGCCTCGACCGCCTCCAGGCCGCCCTCCATGACGGCGGCGCGGCGCCGGTGGCGTTCGCCGACGGTGTAGAGGATCGACTCCTGCTTGCCGATCATCGGCAGCAGCGGCCAGTTCTCCGGCACCCGGTCCCACTGGTTCCACAGGTCGGAGTCGCGGCTGTAGAGCACCGGGTCGCTGGTGACCTGGTGGAGTTCGCGGTAGCCGATGACCAGCCAGGCGGGCAGCTTGCCGGGGAGGACGACGGGGGCGACGGGGCCGTGGTCGCGGCGCAGGTCGCGGTAGAGCCCGATGGGGTCGGACTGGAAGCGGTTGCCGCCCAGCAGCAGCGGCGCGGGCTCGGCGCCGCCGGCGCCGTGGGCGACGGGGCAGCCGCCGGTGGCGGGGGCGGCCGGGGTGGCGGCCTGGGGGGCGTCGGCGGTGGCCGACGGGATGTCGGGCGGGGTCACGAAACGGCCTCCTGTGCCGGGGCGGCGGGGCGCGCGCCGGACGTGTAGAGCGTCCGCAGGTGTTCCACCAGGGCGATCAGCACGTCCCGGGCGGAGTCGCGGGAGCGGGCGTCGCAGTGGACGAGGGGGACGCGCGGGTGCAGGTCGAGGGCCTCGCGGATGTCTGCCTCGCGGTGGTGCGGCCCGCCGAAGTCGTTGCAGGCCACGATGAACGGCGTGCCGTGGTGCTCCAGCCGGTCGATGGCGTACCAGGAGTCGGCGATGCGCCGGGTGTCGACGAGGACGACGGCGCCGAGGGTGCCGGAGAAGAGCCGGTCCCACAGGAACCAGAACCGCTCCTGGCCGGGGGCGCCGAAGAGGTAGAGGACGTTGCGGGCGTCGAGGGTGATGCGGCCGAAGTCGAAGGCGACGGTGGTCGCCGTCTTGGCGGCGACGCCCTCCGTGTCGTCGACCCGCTCGCCCGCCCGGGTCATCGTCTCCTCGGTGTTGAGGGGACGGATCTCGCTGACCGAGCGGACCAGGGTGGTCTTGCCGACGCCGAACCCGCCGACGACGACGATCTTCAGCCCGTTGTCGGCGGTGCCGGCGAGGGCCGCGCGTTCGGGCCGGCCGGCGGCGGCCGGGTCCGCGGCCGCGTCAGAGATTGCGGAGTCCAACGAGCACCTGCTCCAGAAGTTCGGGGTCCACCGCGCCGGGGGACGCGGCGGAACGGGGGTGGCGGGCGCTGATCCGGCCCTGGTCGAGCAGGTCCGTCAGCAGCACCCGCACGATCGAGACCGGCAGCTTCAGGTCGGCCGCGAGCTCCACCACCGCCGTGGGGCGACGGCAGGTGGTGAGGATGGCCCGGTGCTCGGACTGCATGCCGGCGGTCGGCTCGCTCTCCGTCACCACCAGCGTCACCAGGTCGAAGGCGTCGCTGTCGGCGCGGCTGCGGCCGCCGGTGAGCGTGAACAGCCGGTCGGGGGCGTCGTCGCGGCCCGGCCTGCCCATCAGGTGGTGGCCTCGGTGGCCCGCGGTTCGGCGGCCAGATGCTCGCCGAGCTGCTCCACCAGTTCGCTCATGTTGTGCCCGACCAGACCGGGGTCGCCGTCCTCGTCGGCGACGACCGCGAGGTGCGCGCCGTCACCGGCCTCCACGATGAAGAGCACCCCGCCGTAGAACTCGGCCATCGCCGACCGGACCCCGCCGGAGCCGTCGCCGAACTCCACGGAGGCGCCGTGCGACAGGCTCTGGATGCCCGCGGCGATGGCGGCGAGCTGGTCGGCCTGGTCGACGGAGAGTTCGGGCGTACGGCACAGCTTCAGGCCGTCGCGGGAGAGGACGAGGGCGTGGCGGGCGCCGGGAGTGCGCTCAAGGAGCTTCTCCAGCAGCCAGTTGAGCTTCTCGTCGGTGGTGGTGCCGGTCATGGGGACTCATTGCCTTCCGGGGTCGGTTCGGTCGGGCGGACGGCGTTGCGGAAGCTGCTGAACCGGGCAGCCCGCAGTCGGGCGTCGACCGGGTCGGGGGCCGCGCCCGGGGAGGCGGGGGCCCCCTCCGGGTGCGCCGCCGCCAGGGTCTGGCCGCGCCGCCGCTTGGGGAGTCCGGCGGGGCCGGACCCGGTGGCCCCGGGGGTGGTGCCGGTGGCCGGTGAGGGGGACGCGGTACGGGGCCGCGCCCCGGCCGTGCGGCCCGTACGGGCTTCGCGGCGGGAGGGCAGAGGGGTGCGGGCGTGCCCGTCGGGCGTCTCGCCGGGCTCCGCGTCGGCGGCCGGGCGGGTGTGGGTGCCGGGCCCGTCCTCGCGGTCGCCCCCGTACGCCGCCGGGTCGTACGGCACGGTCCGGAAGGCGCCCGAGTCGTACGGGTCCGGGTCGCCGGCCGGGGGCGTGGCGGGCGTCTCCCCGGCGGCGGGCGGGGCCGGGAGGACGGCGGTCTCGGCCTCGGCGGCGGGCTCGGGCTCGGGGGCCGTGGCCGGGGCGGCCGGGAGTCCGGCGAAGGGATGCTCGCGCGCCTCGGGGGAGGCGACGGTCGCCGTGGCGCCGGGGCCCGCCGGTCGCGAGGGACGGGAGAGGAGTTCCTGCGGGAGGAGGACCAGGACGCCGGTGCCGCCGCGGGCCGAGGGGCGGAAGGAGACCTTCAGCCCGTGTTTGCGGGCGAGGCGGCCCACGACGGCGAGGCCCATCCGGGTGCCGGAGAGCGAGGCGAGGTCGGTGGTGCCGGAGACGGCGGACTCGGCGCGGCGCAGCTGCACCTCGCTCATGACCAGGCCCGCGTCCTCGACGGAGACGATGAGCCCGGCCGGGACCTCCTCCGCGTAGACGTGGACCTCGGCGTTGGGAGGCGAGAACGTCGTGGCGTTGTCGAGGAGTTCGGCGAGGACGTGCATGACGCCCTCGGCGGCGTGCCCGGCCACGTGGACGTCGCTGGCGGCGTGGGTGCGCACCCGCTGGTAGCCGCTGATCCGGCCGAGCGCGCCGCGCAGGATCGACTCCATGACGATCGGCCGGGCCCAGCGGCGGCCCGAGCGGGCGCCGGAGAGCACGGCGACGGAGTCGGCGAGGCGGCCGGCCTGGGCGGTGCGGTGGTCGAGGTGGAAGAGGTCGGCGAGGACGTCCTCGTCGCTGTGGCGCTCCTGCATGGCACGCAGGTCGGCGAGCATCCCGGTGGAGAGGGCCTGCATGCGCCCGGCCGCGTTGGCGAACGAGGCCAGCGCGGCGTCCCGCTCGGCCAGCGCGCGGCGCCGCTCCTCGGTGAGGCGGGTGTTCTCCCCGGTCAGGCGGACCCGTTCCTGGTCGCCCCGGGCCACCTCCTCGCCGAGCGAGCCGAGCCGCTCGCGCAGCGCCTCGGCGACCTGCACGTACCGGGCGACGGTCACCGCGGCGACGCAGAGCAGCAGGGCCCCGGCCGCGGTGCACCAGGCCAGCGGAGTGCGCACGGACGGCGGTGCGGAGAGGACGAAGGCGGTGCCGAGCACCCCGGTGACGAGCACGGAGACGAGCAGGGCCCGCACGGCGGGACGAAGCGGCAACCGCTCCGTCCCCGAACGCGTGAGGGGGGTGGTCGCTGTCATCAATCGGGTCCTCATGGACGCGTGGGGGCGGCGGCCGGGGACGTGGTCAGCGCCCGGGGCCGATGCGAACAGGCTGTGCGGCTGCGGGGCGCGACGGCCGCCCGGACGCGTCCGACGCTGCCCGAAATGGCTGACTCCCCGTAACTCGCGGCAACTATAAGAGGGTTCGTGTGCGATTTGGGAAGATCTTGAGTCATGGGGATCGAGATGGTGACGGTTCGCGAATGATCAATTCCGCTGTATGGCGGTTTTTCGGACCGTGGGGGCGGGATTCCGTTTGCGCTCCGTGATGTGACGTCAGTCACGCGGAGGCGCGGTCCGGGGAGGCCGGGCGGACGCCGCGGCCGGAAACAGCCGCCCCTCCTCGGCGGCGGGGCGGGACCGGGACGCGGACCACGCCGACGGCAGCGGCTCCGGGGACGTGCCGAGCCCCGAGGGCGGCGAACCGCCCGCCCCGACCCGACGCTGACGCCGCGTCACGCCGTCCGGCCACGCGGCGGCCCGGTGCGTACCGTGGGTGCGGGGGTGACGGTCCTCCGGGACCGCCCGCCCGCGCCCGACCAGGCCGCACCCGACCGAGGACCGCCCATGCCGCACCCCACCCCCACCCCCGAACAGGTCCTCCGCGCCGACCTGGCCCGTGCCCTGGCCGCCGAGGTCGCGGGCGAGGCCGACTTCTCCGTCACCGCCCGCGCGCTGACCACCATGGACGCCTCCAACTACCGGCGCGTGCCGCTCGGTACCGTCGCCCCGCGCGACGCCGACGACGTGGCCGCCACCCTCGCGGTCTGCCGGGAGTACGGCGTCCCCGTGGTCGCCCGGGGCGCGGGCACCTCCATCGCCGGGCAGGCCACCGGAGTCGGCGTCGTCCTCGACTTCACCCGGCACATGAACGGCCTGCTCGCCCTCGACCCCGAGGCCCGCACCGCCCGCGTCCAGCCCGGCCTGATCCTCGACCGGCTCCGCGACGCCGCCGCCCCGCACGGCCTCACCTTCGGCCCCGACCCCTCCACCCACAGCCGCTGCACCCTCGGCGGCATGATCGGCAACAACTCCTGCGGCTCCCACTCGGTCGCCTGGGGCACCACCGCCGACAACGTCCACGCCCTCGATGTCCGTACGTACCGGGGCACCGCCCACCACCTCACCCCCGGCGACTGGACCGGCGCCCCCGACGGCCTGCGCGACCTCGTCCACGGCCACCTCGCCCTGCTCCGCACCGGCTACCCCGAACTGCCGCGCCGCATCTCCGGCTACGCCCTGGACGCCCTGCTCCCCGAACGCGGCGCCGACCTGCCCCGCTTCTTCTGCGGCACCGAGGGCACCCTCGGCCTGGTCACCGAGGCCACCGTCCGCCTGGTCGAGGCCCCGCCCGCCCGTGCGCTGGCCGTCCTCGGCTACGCCGACGAGTCCGCCGCCGCCGAGGCCGCCCCCGGCCTGCTCCCGTACGCCCCGCTCACCGTCGAGGGGATGGCCGCCGACCTCGTCCCCGACCCGCGCGGCCTGCCCCGCGGCGGCGCCTGGCTCTTCGTCGAGACCGGCGGCGCCACCCGCGCCGAGGCCCGCCGCAACGCCGAGGCGCTGGCACGGGCCGCCGACGCCACCGACAGCCTCGTCGTCGACGACCCCGCCGGCCAGCGCGCCCTGTGGCGGGTCCGCGAGGACGCCTCCGGCACCGCCACCCGGATGCCCGACGGCTCCGAGGCGTGGCCCGGCTGGGAGGACTGCGCGGTGCCGCCCGCCCGGCTCGGCGCGTACCTGCGCGACTTCCGCGCCCTGCTCGCCGAGCACGGGCTGCGCGGCACCCCGTACGGACACTTCGGCGACGGCTGCATCCACGTCCGCGTCGACTTCGACCTGCTCACCCCCGAGGGCGTCGGCCGCTTCCGGCGCTTCTCCGAGGAACTGGCCGCGCTCGTCGTCCGGCACGGCGGCTCCCTCTCCGGCGAGCACGGCGACGGCATGGCCCGAGCCGAACTCCTCCCCGCCCTCTACGGCGACGACCTGGTCCGCCTCTTCGGCGACGCGAAGGACGTCTGGGACCCCGACGGCGCCCTCAACCCCGGCGTCCTCGTCCGCCCCGCCCCCCTCGACGCCGACCTCCGCTTCGGCGTCCTCCCCACCACCCCCGTCGAGACCGCCTTCGCCTACCCCCACGACGACGGCGACTTCTCGGCGGCCGTCCGTCGCTGCGTCGGCGTCGCCAAATGCCGTACGGAGACCGTGTCCGGCCCCGCCGTCATGTGCCCCTCCTTCCGCGCCACCGGCGAGGAGGAACACTCCACCCGGGGCCGCGCCCGCCTCCTCCACGAGATGCTGGCGGGCACCCGGGGCGGCCTCGTCACCGACGGCTGGCGCTCACCCGAGGTCCGCGACGCCCTCGACCTCTGCCTCTCCTGCAAGGGCTGCCGCAGCGACTGCCCGGTCGGCGTCGACATGGCCACCTACAAGGCCGAGTTCCTCCACCACCACTACGACGGCCGCCTCCGCCCCCGCGCCCACTACGCGCTGGGCCGCCTGCCCCGCTGGCTCCGCCTCGCCGCCCCCGCCGCCCCGCTCCTCAACGCCGCGGCCAGGATCGGCCCGCTCGCCACCGCCGCCAAGTACCTCGCCGGGATCGCCCCCGAACGCCCCGTCCCGCCGCTGGCCGGCCCCGCCGCACGCCGCCGCGCCCGCACCACCCCCGGCCGCCGCGACGGCAGCCCCGTCCTCCTCTTCCCGGACACCTTCACCACCCACCTCACCCCCTCCGTCGAGGCCGCCGCCCGCCGCGTCCTCGACGACGCCGGACTGACCCCCCGCACCCCGAAGGGCCGCGTCTGCTGCGGCCTCACCTACGTCTCCACCGGCCAGCTCGACGCCGCCCGCAAGGTCCAGCGCCGCACCCTCGACACCCTGGAACACGAAGGGCTCCTCGACCCGGAGGACTCCACCCCGCTCACCGTCCTCGAACCGAGCTGCGCCGCCGCCCTCGCCACCGACCTGCCCGAACTCCACCCGGACGACCCGCGCGCCCACCACCTCGCCGCCCGCGTCCGCACCTTCGCCCAGACCCTCCTCGGCGCCGGCTACCAGCCACCCCGCCTCGACCGCCCCGTCACCGGCCAGACCCACTGCCACCAGCACGCCGTCCTCGACACCGAGGCCGACCGCACGCTGCGCGAACGCGCCGGCCTCACCGGCACCCTCACCGGCGGCTGCTGCGGCCTCGCCGGCAACTTCGGCTACGAACGAGGCCATTACGAGGTCTCGGTCGCCTGCGCCGAGGACCAGCTCCTCCCCGCCGTGGCCGCCGCCCCCGCGGACGCCGCCGTCCTCGCCGACGGCTACTCCTGCCGTACTCAGCTCACGCAGCTGAGCGGGGCTCGGCCCAGGCATGTGGCGGAGGTGCTGGCGGAGGGGCTGGAGGGGTGAAGGTGCGCCCCTCGCGGTACTGGCGGTGACCCCATCCCCTTTGGCGCGGACGACTCCCGCCCCTCACGCCCCCGCCGTGATCTCCTGCGCCAGCCGCACCAGCGCAGGGAGGGCCGGATGGGTGGTGCGGTCCGGCCAGGCGAGGCTGACCGGGAGTGGGGGCGCGTCGGTGAGGGGGACGAAGGTGACGCCCGGGTGGGGGTGCATGCCCGGGGTGGCGGCGCTGGTGACGCCCACGGCGCGGTCGGCGGCGATGACGGCGAGCCAGTCGTCGGTGTTGGCGACGGTCAGGGCGCGGGTCGGGCGGGTGGCGGCGGGCCAGAGCGCGAGGGTGGTGGTGCCGGAGACCGGGTTGAGGGCGACCGGGTGCGGGGCGAGGTCGGCCAGGGCCAGTTCGGGCCGCTCCGCTAGCGGGCTGTCCGAGGGGACGGCCGCCACCCGGTGTTCGGTGAAGAGGGTGACCGCGACCAGGCCGGGGGAGTCGACGGGCCCGCGCAGCAGCGCCGCGTCGGTCGAGCCGGAGGCGAGGCCGGCGGTGCGGTCGTCGTGGCGGAGGAGTTCCAGCGGTACGTCCGGGTGGGCGCGGCGCCAGCGGCGCAGCAGCGGGGTGGTGAACCGGCCCGCCGCCGACCAGGAGTGGCCCAGCCGCAGCGGGCGGGCCTCCGCGCGGCCGACGTCGAGGGCGTCGCCGAAGGCGGTGACGGCCGCCGCCGCCCGTACCCGGAAGGTCTCGCCCTCCGGGGTGAGCGTGAGGTGGTGGGTCGAGCGGTCCACGAGGCGTACGCCGAGGGCGGTCTCCAGGGTGGCGAGAGTGCGGGAGGCGGCGGGCTGGGTGAGGCCGAGGCGGGCCGCGGCCCGGGTGATGTTGCGCTCCTCGGCGATGGCGAGGAAGCAGCGGAGGTGACGGAGTTCCAGGTCGCGACGGGTACGCGCAGGGGTCATGTCTGGGGAGCATAACGGCTGTGCAGGAGGCATTTCACCGGGCGCGCGGAGGTGCGTAGCGTGGGGTGGCGTGCGCGGTCGTGAGGGCACGGCGGGCAGGCGTGGTGCAACTCCTTGGACCGGGCGGTGCAGTGCGGCGTACTGTCGTCGCGGCGCGGGTTCGGACGGACGGAAGGCGGAACAGCCAGTGAGCGGGCAGGGGACGGACGCGGTCGCGGCCAAAGCGGTGGCGGCGGGAGCCGCCGTCAGCACACCGGAGGCGGCCGGCGCGGTCGGCGTGAAGCGCCGCCGGGGCGCCGGGGGCCGGGGCTCGCTCGGCCCGGTCGGGCTGGTCCTGGCCGGTGGGCTCTCCGTGCAGTTCGGCGGGGCGCTCGCGGTGACGCTGATGCCGAAGGCGGGCGCGCTCGGCGTCGTCTCGATCCGGCTCGCCGTCGCCGCCCTCGTCATGATGGTGGTCTGCCGCCCCTCGCTGCGCGGTTACACCCGCGCCGACTGGGGCACGGTCCTCGCCTTCGGTACGGCGATGGGCGGCATGAACGCCCTCTTCTACCAGTCCGTCGACCGCATCCCGCTCGGCCCCGCCGTCACCCTGGAAGTGCTGGGCCCGCTCGCCCTCTCCGTCCTCGCCTCCCGCCGCCTGATCAACGTCCTGTGGGCGCTGCTCGCCCTCGCCGGCGTCTTCCTGCTCGGCGGCAGCGGCTTCGGCGGCCTGGACCTCGCCGGGGTCGCCTTCGCCCTCGGCGCGGGCGCGTGCTGGGCGGCGTACATCCTGTTCAGCGCCGGTACGGGCCGCCGCTTCCCGCAGGCCGACGGGCTGGCCCTCGCGCTGGTCGTCGCCGCCGTGCTGGTGCTGCCGTTCGGCGTGGCCGACGCGGGGAGCGCCCTGCTCGACCCGGTCACCCTCGCCCTCGGCGCGGGCGTCGCCCTGCTCTCCTCGGTGCTGCCCTACACCCTGGAACTCATCGCCCTGCGCAGGCTCCCCGCCTCCACCTTCGCCGTCATGATGAGCCTGGAACCGGCCATCGCCTCCCTCGCCGGCTTCCTCATCCTCAGCCAGGCCCTCACCACCGTCCAGGCCGTCGCCATCGCCCTCGTCATCGGCGCCAGCTTCGGCGCGGTCCGCACCCAGGTGGGGCGGCGCCCGAAGGGCGCGGAGGGGGAGCCGGTGGCGTCGGGCGGGAACTGAGCACAAGGTCGCGTGGCCTCCCCCGACGAGGAGCCGGGCGGCCGGCGCGACGGCCTTCCCCTCGCGGCCGCGTCTCCCAGGCAACCTCCCCACCCCCCAGCCCGTCTCCCCGTACGGAACGCGCACGTCGGGCGCGGACGGAACCAGTGGGACAGCGGGGAGAGGACAGCATGGCCGAGCACCTGATCAGGGCCGCCGGATGGATCGCGCGCGGGGTCGGAGTGGCCTTCGACCACCTCAGCCAGCGCACCGGCGTCGGCACCCTCTCGGGCACGGCGAAGAACGGCGTACCCCGCAAGCGGCGGTAGCCCCCGGCGGCCCGGCTCGCTGGTCGGCGAGCCTTACTCGACGGACATGCCAAGACCTTCCGTCGCGATCGCGGCGAGCCTTTTCTCGGGGACCTTCGGTGGCGAGTGGTGTGCATCCCGGATGGGGGCCGCCGGACACTCCAGGGCGAAGTCTGTACGCCCTGAGCACTGGACGCGTGTCGAACTCCGTGTGTCAGAAGGCCGGGCATGACGCGCTGAATCGTGCGGACCCCGAGGCTCGCGGCATCCTGAATGACGCGCTCCCAGCCGGCGGCGGTCATCTCACCATGGGTCGCCTGCGGGCTCGACTCCGACAGGCAGTGCGTGCACGGCAGTTGGCACGTACCCGTGATCTCCAGCTCCAGGGGCTAGATCCCCGCGAACGGGAGGGTGGGCGGTTCGATGAGGGTGGGCACGGCGCTGGTCCTTCCGGTGGGGCGTGCAGGGTTTCGCTGGGGTTCGTCCGGAGCGGCCCCGGGCCGTCTTGCACGTGCGGGCCGGGACGGTGGAGTGGGAATGTCACTCCCGGCCGCCGTAGGTGCTCAGCCATTGCGGAAGCCGCAGTTTCAGGTGGGCGGCCGGGACCTCGTAGATCGCGCTCAGCCGGTCGAGCGAGAAGCCGCTGCGGTACTGGGCGACGATCTGCTCCGCCTTCCACTCCAGGTGTCGCTGGGTGCTCTCGGGTACCTCGTTCTCGCGCAGGCGGTACACGACCCGGGGTGCGGCGAAGACCCACTTTCCGTATCCCTCCAGGGTCAGCACCGTGCTGCCGGCCGAGTACGGGGCCTTCGCCTCGACGCGCCGGGTGTCTCCCGCCACCGCCACCCAGTCGCCCTGACGCACGTCCTTGGGGGTCTCCACGAACACCGCGATCGTGTCCGAGGGCGCCAGGGGATCGCTCGTCCTCGGGTACCGCTGGAGCGCGTCGGCGGAGACCTGGAAGTGCGCGTCGTTGTGGACCCGGCGGACCATGGCCACGCCCCGCAGACGGGATACGACAAAGACCTGCTGACGCGCAGCGGGGTACCAGGCGACGAAGGGCATGGCTGACCTCTCGGAGTTCTGAAATCACCGTGTGTGCACCAAGGTTCGCGCTCCGCAACTAGGATGTGAAGGCTCCTGCGTTGCGACTTGAGCCTTGAGAGGCGCTGGCATATGCCGCGAGGAAAACCCTTACAGCCGCAGAAATCAGCCCGACACCTGTTCGGCTGGAAACTCCGGAACGCACGCTTGTCCGAGGAATGGACCCTCGACGACCTCTCCAGGAGAGTCGGCGTCAGCCGCAGCCATCTCTCCCGCATCGAGACAGCGGACTACATGATCCCGCTGGAGCTTCCGCCGCGGCTCGATGAGCTGTTCGGGTTCGCAGGGACCTTCCGAGAGCTGTACGCCATCGCCCGGCTGGAGCTGCACCCCGACCAGTACAAGCGGCGGATGGAGCTGGAGGGGAAGGCGGTGGCCATTCGCGAGTACTCCCCGCAGGTCGTTCCGGGGCTGCTCCAGACCGAGGACTACGCGCGGGCTCTGTTTCTCCTAGGCGATCCTCATGCGGCGAAAGAGGACATCAGTAAACTCGTCCAGGGCCGCATGTTGAGGCAGAGGGCCTTGGAAGTCTCACGCACGCGTCTCTCGGTCATTCTGGACGAGGCGGTGCTACGCCGTTCCTACGGCGGCCCCGCCATTATGCGCGCACAGTTCTCACGCCTTCTGCGGACTCCCTCATCGCCGAGGTTCGTCCTGCAAGTGCTGCCGTTCAGTCACGGTGGACATGCGCTCGCCGGAGGCTCGCTATCCGTGTTGACCCTGCCGAGGGGTGAGGTTCTGGCGTACGAAGAGGCCATCAACAAGGGCACCTTGGTGGAGGATCGGGACGAGGTCGAGTACCGGTCCAGGCACTACGATCTACTTGCCGCGTCCGCGCTGTCACCGCAAGACTCGGTGGACATGATCAGGTCTGCAATGGAGGATCTTCCTTATGAGCCCCACCCGTGACTACACCTGGGTCAAGTCCTCTTACAGCAACGACGGGGGCAACAACTGCGTCGAGTGGGCCCCTTCCGTCGCTGCCGCCTCCCGCACAGTCCCGGTCCGTGACAGCAAGGACACGACCCTTCCCGGTGTCTCCGTCTCCGCCGAGGCGTGGTCCGCGTTCGTGGGCAGCCTGAAGGGCTGAGCATCGGAACCATCGCGTCAAGGGCTTCACTCCGCTTCCCGGGGTGGGGCCCTCATCGCGTTTCCGGCGGCTCCCGTCGTTGCCGCCCCCCCCTCCCGCGCGTCACCGCCAAGTTCCGAGGCCCCGCCCCGTCACCATGGTCAGGAGAGAGAGGAAGTGCGCCATGACCCCGCCCGACGACAGTCTCCCCGACCTCGGACCCGCCGCCATGGCGGTCGCCGCCCTGGTCGACCGGGTGACCCCGGACCAGCTCGACGACCCGACGCCCTGCCCCGACTACGCGGTACGGAACGTGCTCGGCCACCTCAGTGGGCTCAGCCTCGCCTTCCGGGACGCGGCCCTGAAGAACGTGGGCCCCACCACGGACACCGACCCGGGTGCGAGCCTCCCGGACATCGGGGACGACTGGCGCCCGGTGCTGGCCGCGCGGCTGACCGAGCTGCCCGCCGCCTGGCGCAGCCCGGGCGCGTGGGAGGGCATGACGCAGGCCGGCGGGGTGACCTTCCCGGCCGCCGACGCGGGCGTGGTCGCCCTCAACGAACTCGTCGTCCACGGCTGGGACCTGGCCCGCGCCACCGGCCAGCCCTACGCCCCCGAACCGGCGGACCTGGAGGTCGCGTACACCATGCTGTCGGCGGCCGCCGAGTCCGGCGAGGAGACCGGCGGCATGTTCGGGCCTCCGGTGCCGGTGGGCGAGAACGCCTCCCTGCTGGACCAGGTCATCGGCCTGAGCGGACGCGACCCGGCGTGGACGCCCTGAGGCGGCGCCGGGCGCGTCCGGCGGAGGGTCAGGCCCTCACCAGGACGTACGTGCCGGAGCCGTCCTGCCGGCCGCTGCTGTACTGGCGGACGGGCTGGTTCTCGGCGTGCCGGTCGTGGCCGGCCATGTAACCGGTGTGCTTGTTCTGGACGCCGACCCGGTCGGAGCCGGGGACGTCGCGGTAGAGGTGGAAGCGCTGGAGGTTGTCGGTCCGGCAGTCGGTCTGCACGAGGGGTGCGCCCTCGTCCCCGGCGGTCGGTTCCGCGACAGCCAGGCACTTGTTGCTGGAGCGGTTGACGAAGACCCGCTCGACGATGCCGTTCTCCTCGGGGGCGTCGCACAGCTGCCACTGGTCGAGGTTGAGGCTGAAGATCGTGGAGGGCTTCAGCTGGACGGTGTCGCCCTGGAGGAAGGGCGGCGCGGTCCAGAAGAGGGACTTGTCGGGGGTGCCGATCTTGTAGAAGCCCTCGGCGCAGGTGAGCGCTGCCCGGGTGCCGGAGGTGCGCTCCGTCCGGTCCGCCGTCGCCTGGGTGGCCTGCGCCGCCGGTGACTGGCGCGGTCCGGCGGTGGCCGGGTCGCAGTCGAGGAGGTCCTGCGCCTTGCGCATGATGCTGTCGGCCGGCACCGCGTCCTCGCAGCGCACCGCGCCCTCTTCGAGCGTCGTGTACGTGGTGTAGCTGCCCCGGTCGGCGGCCTCGACCCAGCGCAGGCCCCAGGTGCCGTCGCCGAGGTCGACCCGGTTGCAGTTGAGGCTGCCGTAGGTGCCGGTGACCTTCTTCGTGCCCTGGTAGAGGCCATAGTAGCCGGGCTTCTGGAAGTCCCAGGTGATCTTCTTCGCGGTGGTGCCGGTGGAGGTGGACTTCATCTGCACCTCCAGGCCGACCGAGGCCCCCGCCTCGCTGAGTGCTTCCACGTCGAAGCCGGCGTTGAGGGAGGTCTTCTGCCCGACCGACACCTCGATGACGGTCTGCGTGGTGGTCTCGACGGTCTGCGAGCCGAGCGAGCCGTCGGTGACGTACCAGCCCTTGAAGTGGGTGATGGCCGGGGCGACTTCGGCACTCTTGACGAAGGCGTGGCGCTTGCCGAGATCGGCGGCGGTGCAGGCCCCGCCCAGCTCGGCCCCGGCAGCGGCGGGTGCGGCGGGCGGCGTTCCGGCGGCGGCCGGGGCCGCGGCGAAGCCCAGGGCGGCGGTGGCGGAGACGGCCGTGGCGGTGAGGGCGAGGAGACCTCTGCGTAAGCGGCTGGCAGGTGTGGTGTGCGGCATCGTGCGTTTCCCCCTCGGTGTGGTGCCCGGACGGGTCGCCCGCGTGCGGGCGCGGGTCCGGGCCGGTGGCCGGCCGGCTCGGTGGTGAGCCTGAGCGAACCTAGTGCGGGTGGGGAGGGCGGGGCGATGCCCGAATCGGCCAACGGGTCGCGGAGGGCGGAATGGCCTGTTCTCCGTGGCCGTGGGGGTTGGCGGCCCGGTGGCTCTCTGGGGTCGCGCGCCCGCCCGTCCGGAAAAACCTGCAAGCACGCTTGCTTGTTTTCTCTCTCGCTGCCATGCTCCGACCACGCCGCACTGCCCGCCGTGCCCGGGAGGAACGAACCGTGTCCGACCCCTTGCCCGTACTGGACGACCTGGCTGCCGAGAGTAACGAACTCGACGCTTTGGTGGCCGAGTTGAGTGATGCCGCGTGGAAGGCGGCGACGCCTGCCGAAGGGTGGGCCGTCGCGCATCAGATCGCTCATCTGGCCTGGACCGACCGGGCGGCGCTGACCGCCCTCACCGACCCGGCCGCCTTCGACGCCCACCTGGCCGAGGCGGCGGCCCGGCCGTTCACCTTCGTGGACGAGGGCGCCGAGGCGGGGGCCGCGCTGCCGCCCGCCGACCTGCTCGCCGGGTGGCGCGCCGACCGGGCCGCGCTGGACGCCGCGTTGCGCGCGGCCGGGCCGGGGACGAGGGTGCCCTGGTACGGGCCGCCGATGAGCGTCCCGTCGATGGCGACGGCCCGGCTGATGGAGACCTGGGCGCACGGCCAGGACGTGGCCGACGCCCTCGGCGTACGCCGCGAGCCCACCGCCCGGCTCCGCCACATCGCCCGACTCGGCTGGCGGACACGGGACTTCGCGTACGCGATGAACGGGCTGACGCCGCCCGACATCCCGTTCCGCATCGAGCTGACGCCGCCGGACGGGAAGGGCCTGTGGACGTACGGGCCAGAGGACGCGCCCCAGAAGGTCACCGGCCCGGCACTGGACTTCTGCCTGCTCGTCACCCGCCGCGCCCACCGCGACGACCTCGCCGTGCGCGCCGAAGGGCCGGACGCCGACCGGTGGCTGGACCTCGCCCAGGCGTTCGCCGGGCCGCCCGGAACCCCGCGAGCCCCGCGCGGAGGGGAGGCGTGAGCGCCCCTGCGCCGCTGCGGATCGGCAACGCCTCCGGGTTCTACGGCGACCGGTTCGACGCGCTGCGCGAGATGCTGACCGACGGCCCGCTCGACGTGCTGACCGGCGACTACCTCGCCGAACTCACCCTCCTCATCCTCGGTCGCGACCGCCTCGCCGACCCGGAGCGCGGCTACGCCCGCACCCACCTGCGCCAGCTGGAGCAGTGCCTCGGCCTCGCCCACGAGCGCGGGGTGCGCATCGTCACCAACGCGGGCGGGCTGAACCCGGCCGGACTGACCGACCGGATAAGGGAGTTGGCCAAGGCGCTCGGCCTGCCCACGCGGGTCGCGCACGTCGAGGGGGACGACCTGCTGCACCGGCCCGGTGGGTGGGGCGAGGGGGTGCTGACCGCCAACGCCTACCTGGGCGGGTTCGGGATCGCCGCCTGTCTGGAGGCGGGCGCCGATGTGGTGGTCACCGGGCGGGTGACCGACGCCGCCCTCGTCTCCGGGCCCGCCGCCGCCCACTTCGGGTGGGGCCCGGACGACCACGACCAGCTCGCCGGGGCCGTCGTCGCCGGGCACCTGCTGGAGTGCGGGACGCAGGCCACCGGCGGCAACTACGCCTTCTTCGCCGAGCACGACCCGGCCTTGCTGCGCCGCCCCGGCTTCCCGCTCGCCGAGATCCACGCCGACGGCAGCAGCGTCCTCACCAAACACCCCGGCACGGGCGGCGTCGTCACCGTCGGCACCGCCACCGCCCAGCTCCTCTACGAGACGAGCGGTCCGAGGTACGCGGGCCCGGACGTCACCGCCCGCCTGGACACCGTCCGCCTCAGCCAGGAGGCCCCCGACCGGGTCCGCGTCCAGGGCGTACGCGGGGAGGCCCCGCCGCCCACCCTCAAGGCCGGGCTCACCCGGCTCGGCGGGTGGCGCAACGAGGTCGTCTTCGTGCTGACCGGGCTCGACATCGAGGCCAAGGCGGAGCTGGTCCAGGCGCAGATGGACGACGCGCTCGCCGCCGCCGGGCCCGAGGAGGTCCGCTGGGAGCTGGCCCGTACCGACCACGAGGACGCCGCCACCGAGGAGACCGCCAGCGCGCTGCTGCGGCTGGTGGTGCGGGACCCCGAGGCGAAGGTGGGGCGGGCCGTGAGCGGGGCCGCCGTGGAGCTGGCTCTCGCCGGGTACCCGGGGTTCCACCTCACCGCGCCGCCCGGCAAGGGCTCCCCGTACGGGGTGTTCGAGGCGGTTCCGGTGGAGCGGGACCAGGTCACGCACACGGCTGTGCTGCCGGGCGGGGAGCGGCTGACCGTCGCCGACCCGGAGCGCACCCGCGCCCTCGCCCCGGCCGGGGAGCCGGAGCTGCCGGAGCCGTTGCCGCCCGGGCCCACCCGCCGGCTGCCGCTCGGCACCGTCGCCGGGGCCCGCAGCGGCGACAAGGGCGGCAGCGCCAACATCGGCGTGTGGGTGCGCGACGAGCGGGCGTACCGGTGGCTGGTGCACACCCTGACCGTCGAGCGGCTGCGCGAACTGCTGCCGGAGACAGCCGGCTTGGCGGTCACGCGGTACGCGCTGCCCGCGCTGTACGCCGTCAACTTCCACGTCGAGGGGCTGCTCGGTGACGGGGTCGCCGCGCAGGCCCGGTTCGACCCGCAGGCCAAGGGGGTCGGGGAGTGGCTGCGCGCCCGCCACCTCGACATTCCCGAAGCCGTCCTCAGCCAGGAGGTACCGCAGTGACCGTCCTCGCCACCGCGCTGGACACCGCATCGGCCGAGTACGCGGCCCACCGCGAGGCCCTGCTCGGCAAGCTCGACGCGCTCGACGCCGAACACGCCAAGGCCCTCGCGGGCGGCGGCGAGAAGTACGTCGAGCGGCACCGGGGACGCGGCAAACTCCTCGCCCGCGAACGCGTCGAACTGCTGCTGGACGAGGACACGCCGTTCCTGGAGCTGTCGCCGCTCGCCGCCTGGGGGAGCGAGTACGCGGTGGGCGCCTCGCTGATCACCGGCATCGGCACGGTCAGCGGCGTGGAGTGCCTGATCACCGCCAACGACCCGACGGTGCGCGGCGGCGCCTCCAACCCGTGGACGCTGAAGAAGGCCCAGCGCGCCAACGAGATCGCCTTCGCCAACCGGCTGCCCTGCATCAGCCTGGTCGAGTCCGGGGGCGCCGACCTGCCGTCCCAGAAGGAGATCTTCATCCCCGGGGGCGCCCTCTTCCGCGACCTCACCCGGCTCTCCGCCGCCGGCATCCCCACCGTGGCCGTGGTCTTCGGCAACTCGACGGCCGGGGGCGCGTACATCCCCGGCATGTCCGACCACGTGATCATGGTCAAGGAGCGGTCCAAGGTGTTCCTCGGCGGGCCGCCGCTGGTCAAGATGGCGACGGGGGAGGAGAGCGACGACGAGTCGCTGGGCGGAGCCGAGATGCACGCCCGCGTCTCCGGCCTCGCCGACCACCTCGCCGAGGACGAGCCCGAGGCGCTGCTGCGCGCCCGCCGCGTCGTCGCCCGCCTCAACTGGCGCAAGGCACACGCCGATCCGGCCCCCGCCGAGGAGCCGACGTACGACCCGGAGGAACTGCTCGGCATCGTCCCCGAGGACCTGAAGACGCCCTTCGACCCGCACGAGGTCATCGCGCGCATCGTCGACGGATCGGACTTCGACGCGTTCAAGCCGCTCTACGGGCCGAGCCTCGTCACCGGCTGGGCCACGCTCCACGGCTACCCGGTCGGCATCCTCGCCAACGCGCAGGGCGTGCTGTTCAGCGAGGAGTCGCAGAAGGCCGCCCAGTTCATCCAGCTCGCCAACCAGCGCGACATCCCGCTGCTCTTCCTCCACAACACCACCGGCTACATGGTCGGCAAGGAGTACGAGCAGGGCGGCATCATCAAACACGGCGCCATGATGATCAACGCGGTCTCCAACTCCCGCGTCCCGCACCTGAGTGTGCTGATGGGGGCTTCCTACGGCGCCGGGCACTACGGGATGTGCGGGCGCGCCTACGAGCCGCGGTTCCTCTTCGCCTGGCCCAGCGCCAAGTCCGCCGTCATGGGCCCGCAGCAGCTCGCCGGGGTCCTGTCGATCGTCGCCCGCCAGTCGGCCGCCGCCAAGGGCCGCCCGTACGACGACGAGGCGGACGCCGGGCTGCGCGCCATGGTCGAGCAGCAGATCGAGGCCGAGTCGCTGCCGATGTTCCTCTCCGGGCGGCTCTACGACGACGGCGTCATCGACCCCCGCGACACCCGCACCGTGCTCGGCCTGTGCCTGTCCGCCGTCCACACCGCCCCCGTCGAGGGCGCCCGTGGCGGCTTCGGCGTCTTCCGGATGTGAGGCCCCCACCATGACCACCACCCCCACCACTCCTCTGACGCGCGTCCTCGTCGCCAACCGGGGCGAGATAGCCCGCCGCGTCCTGCGCACCTGCCACCACCTGGGCCTCGCCACCGTCGCCGTCTACGCCGACCCCGACGCCACCGCCGCCCACGTCCGCGAGGCCGACGCCGCCGTCCGGCTCCCCGGTGACAGCCCGGCCGACACCTACCTGCGCGCCGATCTCGTGGTCGCCGCCGCCCGCGCCGCCGGGGCCGACGCCGTCCACCCCGGGTACGGCTTCCTCTCCGAGAACGCCGGCTTCGCCCGCGCCGTCCAGGACGCGGGGCTCACCTGGATCGGGCCGGACCCCGAGGCGATCGAGGCGATGGCCTCCAAGACCCGCGCCAAGAAACTCATGGCCGAGGCGGGAGTGCCACTGCTCGGGCCGCTCGACCCCGGCGCCGTCACCGAGGCCGACCTGCCCGTCCTCGTCAAGGCGGCGGCGGGCGGCGGCGGACGCGGCATGCGCGCGGTCGAGACCCTGGACGAGCTCCCCGCCGCCCTGGAGGCGGCCGCCGCCGAAGCGCTCTCCGCCTTCGGTGACGGAGAGGTCTTCGTCGAGCCCTACCTGCCCTCGGGCCGCCACGTCGAGGTGCAGATCCTCGGCGACCGGCACGGCACCGTCTGGGCGCTCGGCACCCGCGACTGCTCCCTCCAGCGCCGCCACCAGAAGGTGATCGAGGAAGCCCCCGCCCCCGGCCTGCCCGCCGCCCTGCGCGAGCAGGTGCACGAGGCCGCCACCGCCGCCGCCCGCGCCATCGGCTACACCGGCGCCGGAACCGTCGAATTCCTGGTCGCGGACGGCCAGGCGTACTTCCTGGAGATGAACACCCGCCTCCAGGTCGAACACCCCGTCACCGAAGCGGTCCACGGCGTCGACCTGGTCGCCCTCCAACTCGCCGTCGCGGAAGGGGAGGCGCTGCCCGCCGAACCGCCCCCGCCGCACGGCCACGCCGTCGAGGCCCGCCTCTACGCGGAGGACCCGGCGGCCGGCTGGGCCCCGCAGACCGGCACCGTCCACCGCCTCGACGTCCCCGGCGCCGACCGGGCCCACCTGCCCGGCGGCCCCGCCCCGGCCCCGCTGCGGCTCGACTCCGGCTACGAGGCCGGGGACACCGTCGGCGTCCACTACGACGCGATGCTCGCCAAGGTCATCGCCTGGGGCCCCACCCGCGAGGCCGCGATCCGCCGCCTGGCCGCCGCCCTCACCCGGGCCCGCCTGCACGGGCCCGCCACCAACCGCGACCTCCTCGTCCGCTCCCTCGAACACCCCGACTTCCGCACCCTCGCCGGACTCGACACCGCCTTCTACACCCGCCGCCTCGACAACCTCACCCGCCCCGCCGGCGACGGCCGCCACGCCGCCGTCGCCGCCGCCCTCGCGGACGCGGCCCACGCCGCCACCTCCTCCCGCCTGCGGGCCGGGGCCTGGCGCAACCTCCGCTCCGAGGACCCCGTACGCCGCTACCGGGCCGACGACGGGACGGCGTACGAGATCCGCTACCGGCCGGGGCGGAACGGCTGGACCCTCCCCGGCGAGGGCGACCCGCGCGTCGTCTCCGCCACCCCGGACGCCGTCGTGCTCGCCGACACCGGCGAGGCGGGCGGGGTCGAGCGGCGGTACGAGGTCGGCCGGGCCGGCGGGCGCGTCCACGTCGACGGGCCGCACGGCGGTCTGAGCCTCACGCCCGTCTCCCGGCACCCCGACACCACCGCCCGGCAGGCGCCCGGCTCGCTGCTCGCACCGATGCCCGGGACCGTCGTCCGCGTCGCCGACGGCCTCGCCGAAGGCAGCGCCGTCACCGAGGGCCAGCCCCTCGTCTGGCTGGAGGCGATGAAGATGGAGCACCGCATCCTCGCCCCCGCCTCCGGCACCCTCACCGCGCTCCACGCCCACCCCGGCCGCCAGGTCGAGGTCGGCGCCCTGCTCGCCGTCGTCCAGGAGGAAATCGCGTGACCACCACCGCCACCGCCCTGATCGAGTCCGAGGAACTGCGCGACCTGCGCGCCGCCGTCGCCGCCCTCGGCGCCAAGCACGGCCCCGACGCCGACCCCGCCGCCGTCTGGGCGGAGGCCGGGAAACTCGGCTACCTCGGCGTCAACCTCCCCGAGGAGTACGGCGGTGGAGGCGGCGGCATCACCGAACTCTCCCTCGTCCTGGAGGAGATGGGCGCCGCCGGGTGCCCGCAGCTGATGATGATCGTGTCGCCCGCGATCTGCGGCACGGTCATCGCCCGGTTCGGCACCGAGGAGCAGAAGCGCCGCTGGCTGCCGGGGCTCGCCGACGCCTCCCTCACCATGGCCTTCGGCATCACCGAGCCCGACGCCGGCTCCAACTCGCACCGCATCACCACCACCGCCCGCCGCGACGGCGACGAGTGGGTCCTGAACGGCCGCAAGGTCTTCGTCTCCGGCGTCGACATCGCCGACGCCACCCTCGTCGTCGGCCGCACCGAGGACGCCCGCACCGGCCGCCTCAAGCCCTGCCTCTTCATCGTCGACCGCGACGCCCCCGGCTTCGGGCGCCGCCACATCGAGATGGAGATCGACGCCGCCGAGAAGCAGTTCGAACTCACCCTGGACGACGTACGCCTCCCCGCCGACCGGCTCGTGGGCGACGAGGACGCGGGCCTCCTCCAGCTCTTCGCCGGCCTCAACCCCGAACGCGTCATGACCGCCGCCTTCGCCCTCGGCATGGGCCGCTACGCACTCGCCAAGGCCGTCACCTACGCCAGGGAACGCACCGTCTGGAAGGCCCCCATCGGCTCCCACCAGGCCATCGCCCACCCCCTCGCCCAGGCCCACATAGAGCTGGAACTGGCCAAGCTGATGATGCAGCGCGCCGCCGCCCTCTACGACGCCGGCGACGACTTCGGCGCCGGCGAGGCCGCCAACATGGCCAAGTACGCCGCCGGGGAAGCCTGCGTCCGCGCCGTCGACCAGGCCGTGCACACCCTCGGCGGCAACGGCCTCACCCGCGAGTACGGCCTCGCCCGCCTCATCACCGGCGCCCGCGTCGCCCGCATCGCCCCCGTCAGCCGCGAGATGATCCTCAACTTCATCTCCCACAGCAGCCTCGGCCTCCCCAAGTCCTACTGAGCCGCAGACAGCCCACCCGTCACCCCGGGGCGGGGCGCCCGCAGCGCCCCGCCCCCCATCCCGACCCCACCCGAGAGGCCCGACCATGGCGTACGTCCTCCAGAGCGACCAGCGGGGCATCCGCACCCTCACCCTGGACCGGCCCGAGCAGCGCAACGCCCTCTCGGACGCCCTGGTCACCGAAGTCGACGCGGCGCTGGAGGGGGCCGGGGCCGACCCGGACGTACGGGCCGTGCAGCTCACCCACACCGGGACGACCTTCTGCGCCGGTGCCGACCTGCGCAACCCGCCCGACCCGCACGCCCTGGTCGCCCTGATGCGGCGGATCGTCGCGCTGGACAAGCCCGTCGTCGCCCGCGTCACCGGGCACGTCCGCGCGGGCGGCCTCGGACTGCTCGCCTCCTGCGACATCAGCGCCGGCGGGCCCGGCTCCACCTTCGCCCTCACCGAGGCCCGGATCGGCGTCGCCCCCGCCGTCATCTCCCTGCCGCTGCTCCCGCGCCTCGACCGGGCGGCGGCCGCCCGCTACTTCCTCACCGGCGAGAAGTTCGGCCCCGAGGAGGCCGCGCGGATCGGGCTGCTCACCCTCGCCGGGGAGGACGTCGACACCGCCCTCGCCCCCGTCCTCGACGGGCTGCGGCGCGGCTCCCCGCAGGGCCTCGCCGAGTCCAAGCGCCTGGTCACCGCTACAGTGCTGGCAGCCTTCGACCGGGACGGAGACGACCTGGTGGAGCGCTCGGCGCGCCTCTTCGCCTCCGCCGACGCCCGCGAAGGGATGACCGCCTTCCTCGAACGACGGGATGCCGCATGGGTGTGGTGACCTCCCCCAAGCAGGACCGCAGCCGCGCCACCCGGCAGCGCCTGCTCGCCGCCGCCGTCGCCTGCCTCGCCGAGCACGGCTGGGCCGGCTCCACCGTCTCCGTCGTCGCCGAACGGGCCGGAGTCTCCCGGGGCGCCGCCCAGCACCATTTCCCCACCCGCGAGGACCTCTTCACCGCCGCCGTCGAGTACGTCGCCGAGGAACGCTCCACCGCCCTGCGCGCCCTCGCCCCCGAAGGCCGCGCCCAGGCCGTCGAAGCCCTCGTCGACCTCTACACCGGCGACCTCTTCCGCGCCGCCCTCCACCTCTGGGTCGCCGCCTCCGACGAACCCCAGCTGGGGGCCCGCGTCACCGAACTGGAGGCCCGGGTCGGCCGCGAGACCCACCGCATCGCCGTCGACCTCCTCGGCGCCGACGAGTCCCGCCCCGGCGTCCGCGAACTCGTCCAGGGCCTCCTCGACATGGCCCGCGGCCTCGGCCTCGCCAACCTCCTCACCGACGACACGGCCCGCCGCCGCAAGGTCGTCACCCAGTGGACCCGGGTCCTCGACACGGCCCTCGGCTGATCCCCTACGCCCGCAGAACCACCCCGGTGCTCCTCATCACCCTTGAGAAGGACGGGAGTTGAGACCGCGCGGCCGATTCCCCCCGCCCCGCGCCCGCTGAATGATCCCTCCTGTCCGACCACGTGACCGGAAGGAACGAAGACGTGCGCAGAAGACGACTCCCGCCCGTGCTGGCCGCCGGCGTCACCGCACTGCTGGCGCCGCTCCTCGCCGCACCCCAGGCCACCGCCGCCCCCGGACCGGCCACCGCGACCACGGCCGCCGAGCGCGGACTCGACCGGTACGTCCAGCAGAAACCCCGCTGGAAACGGTGCCAGGCCGACACCCCCGCCGCGTTCCAGTGCGCCACCATCAAGGTCCCGCTGGACTACCGGGACCCGGGCGGCGAACAGCTCGACCTGGCCATATCCCGGATCAGGAGCACCGACGCCGGCAAGCGCCACGGCGTCCTGCTCTCCAACCCGGGCGGCCCCGGCGGCCCCGGGCTCTCCATGCCGCTGGGCATGCGGCAGATGCTCCCCGAGGCCGCCCTCGCCACGTACGACCTCATCGGCTTCGACCCGCGCGGCGTCGGCGAGAGCAGCCCCGTCTCCTGCGGCCTCACCCCCGAGGAGGAGAACTGGCTGCGGCCCTACCAGGAGGAGACCTTCGAGAAGGACGTCGCCTGGGCGCGCGGCTTCGCCGACAAGTGCGACAAGAAGGCGGGGGACGTGCTCCCGCACCTCACCACCCGCAACACCGCCCGGGACATGGACCTGCTCCGCGCGGTCCTGGGCGAGAGGAAACTCTCGTACGTCGGCTACTCGTACGGCACCTACCTGGGCGCCGTCTACACCCAGCTCTTCCCCCGGCGCGCCGACCGGTTCGTGCTGGACAGCGCCGTCGACCCGGCGCTCACCTGGCGGGGCATGGTCCAGTGGTGGGCGTGGGGCGCCGAACCGGCCTTCGACCGGTGGACCGAGTGGGCGGCCGAACGTTCCGGCACGTACGACCTCGGCGCCACCCCCAAGGAGGTCGACCGCACCTTCTGGGAGCTGGTCGCCCGGGCCGACGAGGAGCCCGTCGTCGTCGACGGCCAGCCGCTCGACGGCGACGCCATCCGCGGCGGCCTGCGCGCGGCCTTCTTCAGCCCCGCGTACGCCACCGAGGTCGTCGTCGAGCTGAAGAAGGCCGCCGAGGGTGAGCCCGCCTCCGCGAAGAAGCTCGCCGCGCTCACGGGGAAGGGGAAGGCCGCCGAGGCGCCCGCCGACAACGGGACGGCGAGCGCCTTCGCCGTGATCTGCGGCGACAACACGGCCGCCTGGCCCCGCGACCCGGAGACCTACCGGCGCGAGGCGATCGAGGACAAGGGCCGCTACCCGCTGTTCGGTGACTTCGCCTCGTCCGTGAAACCCTGCGCCTTCTGGGGCGACTCGGCGGAACCGCCGACCAAGGTCCGCAACACGGTCCGCTCCCTCGTCGTGCAGAACGAGTGGGACTCGCAGACGCCGCTGCCCAGCGGCCAGGCCCTGCACACCGCGCTCAAGGGCTCCAAGATGGTCACCGTCGCCGGTGGCGAGGGCCACGGCGTCTACCCGAGCGGCAACGCCTGCGCCGACGGCGCCGTCGAGCGGTACCTGCTGACCGGAAAGCTCCCCGCCAAGGACGTCACCTGTCAGGCGACGCCCGAGTCCAACGCCGGGGCACGCGAGAACCAGCGGCCCGGCACCCTCCCGGGCTCCCCGCTCCCCGAGCGCGCCCCCGACCGCTTCTGACCCCTGAGACGGCAACGGGCCCGGCCGCCCCCTCGGCGACCGGGCCCGTACCCGTGCGGACGTACGCCTGGGTCAGCCCGCCAGGCCGGGGATCTGGTCGTACCCCTCGATGGCCCGCGGGGAGCGCGAGGCCGGGCCCGTGTAGCGGGCGGAGGGGCGGACCAGGCGGCCGGTGCGCTTCTGCTCCAGGATGTGCGCCGACCAGCCGGCGGTGCGGGCGCAGGTGAACATCGAGGTGAACATGGGCGCGGGGACCTCGGCGAAGTCCAGCAGGATCGCGGCCCAGAACTCCACGTTGGTGGCGAGGACGCGGTCCGGGCGGCGCGCGTGCAGCTCCTCCAGCGCGGCCTGCTCCAGCGCGGCCGCCACCTCGTAGCGCGGGGCCGCCAGTTCCTTGGCGGTGCGGCGCAGGACGCGGGCGCGCGGGTCCTCGGCCCGGTAGACGCGGTGGCCGAAGCCCATCAGCCGCTCGCCCTTGTCGAGGGCCTGGCGCACCCAGGCGCGGGCGTCGCCGGTCCGCTCGATCTCCTCGATCATGCCGAGCACCCGCGAGGGCGCCCCACCGTGCAGCGGGCCCGACATCGCGCCGACCGCGCCGGAGAGGGCGGCGGCCACGTCGGCGCCGGTGGAGGCGATGACGCGGGCGGTGAAGGTGGAGGCGTTCATGCCGTGCTCGGCGGCGGAGGTCCAGTAGGCGTCGACGGCCTTGACGTGGCGCGGGTCCGGCTCGCCGCGCCAACGGATCATGAACCGCTCGACGACCGACTCGGCCTTGTCGATCTCGCGCTGCGGCACCATCGGCAGGGCCTGGCCGCGCGCCGACTGCGCCACGTAGGAGAGCGCCATCACGGCGGCCCGGGCCAGGTCGTCGCGGGCCTGCTTCTCGTCGATGTCGAGCAGCGGGCGCAGGCCCCAGGCGGGGGCGAGCATGGCGAGCGCCGACTGCACGTCGACGCGGACGTCACCGGAGTGGACCGGGATGGGGAAGGGCTCGGCGGGCGGCAGCCCCGGGTTGAACGCGCCGTCGACCAGCAGGCCCCACACGTTCCCGAAGGAGACGTGGCCCACCAGATCCTCGATGTCGACGCCCCGGTAGCGGAGCGCGCCGCCCTCCTTGTCCGGTTCGGCGATCTCCGTTTCGAACGCGACGACCCCTTCGAGACCGGGTACGAAGTCGGACATCAGGCGGCTCCTTCGATTGCGTACAAGCAGACGGGGCGCCCGGGGGCGGGGTGCGGCCCGCCCCTCCGGGAAACACGGACGATACCCCTGAGTGCCACCTTTGGGGAGTCCTGTGGCACTGAGTGCCACGATCGCGGTACACGCGCCCCCGCGCCACTCGGGGCAAAGGCGGGCGAAGCGGGCGGCGGGCCGGCTCCGGGCGCGCCCCCGGCGCCGTGCGGCAGGATGGCGGCGTGACCGACGCAGAGGGCGGCCCCGTGCGGGCCGCGTCCGAATCACTCAACCCCGCCGCGATGCGCAAGCAGTACCGCAGGGAGGGCCTCGACGCGAGCGCGCTCGCCGCCGAACCGATGGAGCAGTTCGCCCACTGGTTCGCCGAAGCCGCCCGCGACGGCCTCTACGAACCCAACGCCATGATCGTCTCCACCGCCGGCGCCGACGGCGCCCCCGACAGCCGCACCGTCCTGCTCAAGCAGTACGACCGGCGCGGCTTCGTCTTCTACACCAACTACGCCTCCCGCAAGGGCGCCGACCTCGACGCCAACCCGCGGGTCGCGCTGCTCTTCCCCTGGCATCCGCTGGCCCGCCAGGTCCGCGTCACCGGCACCGCCGGCAAGGTCCCCCGCGAGGAGACCGCCGCCTACTTCCGCACCCGCCCCCACGGCTCGCAGATCGGCGCCTGGGCCTCCGCCCAGTCCGCCGTCGTCCCCGGCCGCGCCACCCTCGACCGCGCCTACGCCGACCTCGCCGCCCGCCACCCCGAGGGCGAGGAGGTGCCCGTACCGCCGCACTGGGGCGGCTACCGCGTCACCCCGCGCACCGTCGAGTTCTGGCAGGGCCGAGAGAACCGCCTCCACGACCGGCTGCGGTACGTCCGGTCCGAAGACGGCGAGAGCTGGCGCGTCGAACGCCTCGCGCCCTGAGTGCCGACCCGCGTGCGGACACGCAGACGGCCCGCGAACCTGGTTCCCCCTCGCGGGGGAGCCGGCCGGACGTACCGGCGGCTCGCGGGCCGGGTGACTGCTCGGGATTGGCCGGCTGTGCGGAGCGGGACCCCGCACCGGACCGGCGCCACGCTTGACCCGGCCGAAGCCGGGGAGACGCGACAACGGGCCGCTAGCCCGCAGTCACCTCACGCGTCCGGTATGTGTACATCTGCCGAACCACCTCCCTTCTCGTGTACCACCAGCCTAGGAAGCGCCCTGATCGTGTTCAACCGGATATTCGCAGCCGCCCCCGACCGGCGATTTCCGCGAACCCCGTGTGGGCCGCGCCACAGTCGAGTTGAATGCCGGTACGTGCAGCGGCACGTGCAAGATCCCGTGCGGCGGCCACGCCCGCGCGCGGACACGCTCGACCACGTGCGGGACGGCATGCGCGACAACATGCGGGACATCGTGTGCAATCGGCCCATGGGGGGCGCCCGATGAGTGCTTACGGGCACAGCGGAACCACCGACGCGCTCGGTCCCGAGGACCCGGGCCCCGACGGCGGCGACCTCCTCGCCGCCCTCCTCGACGGCATGGACGCCGCGCTCTGCGCCTTCGACGCCGACCACGTCCTCACCCACTGGAACCGCGAGGCCGAACGCGTCCTCGGCTGGAGCCCCGCCGAAGCCGTCGGCCGCCGCGGCCTCGCCGGCTGGGCCGTCCGCCCCGGCGACGCCGCCGACGTCGAACACCGCCTCTTCGGCGTCACCGCCGAACGCGGCCGCGAGGTCCACGACGTCGCCCTCCTCACCCGCGACGGCCGCCGCGTCCTGGTCCGCGCCCAGACCGCCGCCGTCCGCGGCCCCGACGGCGAACCCGCCGGGATCTACTGTGCCTTCGGCGAGGTCCACACCCAGATCGACCTCGAACGCTCCATCGCGCTCAGCGAAGCCCTCTTCGAGGACGCCGCCTGGGGCGTCGTCCTCGTCGACGCCGACCTGCGCCTCGCCGTCCTCAACGCCCACGCCGCCTACGCGCTGGGCACCAGCCGCTCCACCGCGCTCGGCCGCCCCCTCGGCGACCTCGTCCTCCAGGGCGTCGAAGAACTCGAATCCGCCCTCACCCACGTCCTCGCCGACGGCACCCCCACCGCCCCCGTCGAACTCTGGGTCACCGTCCGCACCGACGAGGGCGAACAACGCCGCTGCTGGCGGTGCGGCTTCGTCCGCCTCGCCTCACCGCTCGCCCAGGAACCCGTCCCGCTCGGCGTCGGCTGGCTCTTCCAGGACCTCACCGAGACCAAGCAGACCGAGCAGGAGAACGCCCGCCTGCGCTTCCGCTCCCACCAGCTCCACCGGGCCGCCCGCGTCGCCACCGAGTGCGAGGACCCCGCCGAAGGCGCCGTCGCCCACCTCGACTTCGCCCTCGCCGGCTTCGCCGACCACGCCCTCCTCGACACCGTGGCCCCGGGCGCCCCCGGCGGCCCCGCCCGCCTGCTGCGCACCGCCGCCAGCCCTTCCGGCGAACCGGGCCAGCCCCCCAACGGCGCCCCCGCCGGCATGCCCGCCCGCTACCCCGAGGACCACCCCGCCCTCCAGTGCGCCGAACGCGGCGGCACCCTGCGCGCCGCCGCGGGCACCGGACCCGGCGCCATCGCCCCCGACCGGCCCGGCGGCGAGGAGGCCGCCCGCGCCTGGGCCGACGCCCACCTCTGGCCCGAGACCACCCGGCACGCCCTCTGCACCGTCCTGCGCAGCCGCGGCCGCACCCTGGGCGTCCTCACCTTCCTCCGCGTCGGCTCCCGCACCCCCTTCGAACGCGCCGACCTCGCCCACGCCGAATCCGTCGCCGCCCACATCGCCCCACTCCTGGACCTGGCGAACCGCCGCTGACGCAAGCACCGGGGGCGGTGCCTTCGCCGTGACGAAGACACCGCCCCCGGGGCGCGCGCCGCTCAGTGCTGGTAGAAGATCCGGTCGCGGTAGGTGGCGAAGACCTCCGCGTTCCAGGCGTGGCCGCCGTCGACGTTGCCCGAGCGGAGCATCGGCGGCTCCACCCCGCGCTCCAGCAGCGCGCCCGCCGCACTCGCCATCACCGCCTGGAGGACGGCACTGGTCACCACCGTGGACGCGGGCGCGAACGGCGCCCCGATCCCCTCCACCGACAGCTCCGCGTCCCCCACCGCGATCTTGTTGTCCAGCACCACGTCGCAGTGGTCCTTCAGAAACGTCCCCGAGGGGTTACGCGCCGTCGTCCCCTCCGCGTACGCCACCGAGGTCACCCCGATCACCCGCACCCCGCGCGCCCGGGCGGCCTGCGCCATCTCCACCGGCAGCGCGTTGCGGCCCGACAGGGAGATGATCACCAGCGCGTCCCCGGCCCGCAGCGGCGAGCTGTCCAGCACCGCCGTCGCGTACCCCTCGACCCGCTCCAGCGCCGAGCCGAGCGTCGCGGGACGCACGTCGACACCGACCAGGCCCGGACCGGCCAGCAGGTTCATCAGGGCGAGGCCGCCCGCGCGGTAGACCAGGTCCTGGGCCGGCAGCGAGGAGTGGCCCGCGCCGAAGGCGAAGAGCCGCCCGCCCGAGGCCGCCGTGTCGGCGAGCAGCGCGCCCGCCGCCGCGATCGACCCGGCCTCCTCCTCGCGGACCCGGGCCAGCAGCGCCATCGCCGCGTCCAGGAAGCCGGTCGCGAGACCGCCCGGCGAGGCGGAGGGGGGCGCGGTCGTCGTGCCGGTGGGCGTCGTGCCGGAGGTGGTCGTGCCGGGGGTGGTCGTGCCGGGGGTGGTCGTGCCGGGGGTGGAGGTCATCGGCGGTGGCCTTTCGGTGAGCGGCACGGGACGTACGGCGGGGCGGCCGGCCCCTTGGTCCGGACCGCGACGCGCCTCACGGTGCGGTCTGGACCAGTGCACTGTCAAGGTGCCCCAGGGGCTCGCGGGGCGTGCGTGGAGGGCGCGCGCCCAGGCCCGCCGGACTCCCACGGACGCCCTCGCGAGCGGCCCGGCACGGTTCCCGGGCCGATGCGTCAGAATTGAGGTCAGGGCCAGCGCACGACAGCATCTGAGGGGCACGAATGTCCGGACTGATCGACACCACGGAGATGTACCTCCGCACCATCCTCGAACTCGAGGAAGAAGGCGTGGTCCCCATGCGCGCCCGGATCGCGGAACGCCTGGACCAGAGCGGGCCCACGGTCAGCCAGACGGTCGCCCGGATGGAGCGCGACGGCCTGGTGGCCGTCGCCAGCGACCGCCACCTGGAGCTGACCGAGGAAGGCCGCCGCCTGGCCACCCGCGTCATGCGCAAGCACCGGCTGGCCGAGTGCCTGCTGGTCGACGTGATCGGCCTGGAGTGGGAACAGGTGCACGCCGAGGCGTGCCGCTGGGAGCACGTCATGAGCGAGGCGGTCGAACGCCGCGTCCTCGACCTGCTCCGCCACCCCACCGAGTCCCCGTACGGCAACCCCATCCCGGGCCTGGAGGAGCTGGGCGAGGAGGCGGGCGCCGACCCGTTCCTCGACGAGAGCATGGTCTCGCTGGCCGACCTCGACCCCGGCAGCGAGGGCAAGACCGCCGTCGTCCGCCGGATCGGCGAGCCCATCCAGACCGACGCCCAGCTCATGTACACGCTGCGCCGCGCCGGCGTGCAGCCCGGCTCGGTGGTCAGCGTCACCGAGTCGGCCGGCGGCGTCCTCGTCGGCTCCAGCGGTGAGGCGGCCGAGCTGAACAGCGAGACCGCCTCGCACGTCTTCGTCGCCAAGCGCTGACCGGCTGCCGCAGCGGCCCGCCGTGGGCCGGGGCGTCCCCTCGGGGGCGCCCCGGCCCTTTCGCGTTCCGGGGTGCCCGCCCGCGCCGGTGGGGCTGCCCGTGCCGGTGGGGCGGCGCGGGCCCATGGGCCGCGACTTGACCGGGAGTTGAAGATTCTGTGTGCGGAACGGCAGCGCGCGGCGGGTGGCTCGTGCAAGGCTGTCTTCAGGCATATGACGTGAAAACTCTTGACCGTCCTGGGTGCCCGGCTCCGCCTGCCCGCGCGGCGCCGCCCGGGGTGCCTGGGGAGGGGGCGGACCGTGCGCCGATCCTTCACGCGCCCCGAGGCGGGCCCCGTCCGCCCCGCCGCCGCACCGGCCTGGTGGCCCGCGCGCAGTACGAGGCCCCGGCGCCCATCGGCGCCGGGGCCTGTCCTCCCCTGTCGTGATCCGGAGCCCCGAGCTCCCAGGATCACTCCCGTCGGACCGGTTTCCCCGAGCGGTCCGCCTCCCGCTGAAGATCTCCCCTCGGGGGCGCGCGGCAACCCTTGACGGGTGTCACTCGAAAGTGGGGTGCAGCCCGCAGGAGGAGGCATTGTCGAATGCTTGTTCGGTAACGTGAGGCAGAGGGCACGGCCGTGATCGAGAACCAGGACACGGATCGGGCGAGCCAGAGACTGTGGGGGTGCCAGAACATGGTGCGGCGCATCGAAGTGACCGGTTCCGGGGGTGTGCCCCTGGTCACCTGGGAGTTCGCCGACCCGCCCAAGGCCGGGGACGCGCCGGGCGAGGCCGGACGCACACCGGGCGTGCTGTTACTGCACGGCCTGATGGGCCGCGCCTCGCACTGGGCCGGCACCGCCCGCTGGCTCGCCGAGCGCCACCGCGCCGTCGCCCTCGACCAGCGCGGCCACGGCCGGAGCGCCAAACCCACCGACGCGCCCTACACCCGCGAGACCTACGTCGCCGACGCCGTCGCCGCCATCGAACAGCTCGGCCTCGGCCCCGCCGTCCTCGTCGGCCACGCCATGGGCGCCCTCACCGCCTGGCAGCTCGCCGCCGCCCGGCCCGACCTCGTGCGCGGCCTCGTCATCTGCGACATGCGCGCCTCCGCGCTCGGCGCCGCCTCGCAGCGCGAATGGGAGCAGTGGTTCGACGCCTGGCCCACCCCCTTCGCCACCCTCGGCGACGTCCGCAAGTGGTTCGGCGAGGACGACCCCTGGGCAGAACGCCCGAGCGCCGCCCGCGGCGAGTTCTTCGCCGAGGTCATGACCGAGCACGAGGACGGCTGGCGGCCCGTCTTCTCCCCGGCCCAGATGCTCCGCACCCGTGAGACCTGGGTGCACGACGCCCACTGGGACGAACTGGCCCAGGTCACCTGCCCCACCCTCGTCGTCCGCGGCCTTGACGGCGCCCTCGGCCGCGCCGAGGCCCAGGAAATGGTCCGCGTCCTGCCCCAGGGCCAGTACGCCGAGGTCACCGACGCGGGCCACCTCGTCCACTACGACCAGCCCGGTGCCTGGCAGGCCGCGGTCCAGCCGTTCCTGGACGGGCTGCCCGAGGGGTGAGCGGCGGCTGCCGGGAGGGCCAGGGGGTGGGCGGGGCACGGCGGCGGTAGCCGCGGAACGGTACGTCGGGCCTGGCCACGCGGTGTTCCTCCGCGAGACGGCGGCGCACCCCGGTGGCGGGGCCCGGCCTCGCCCGCCACCCAGGCGTAGCAGCGGCCACCGGGGAAGCGGGCCGCCCGCACCGCGCCGCCAGGGCGAGCGCGCCGGGCCGGGCGGCGGGGTCCCTCGCGCGGCGGTCGGCGGACCGTGGTGCCCGGCGGCGCGGCCACCCCGTCACGGATGTCCTCCGGCGCCGGGACCTCCGCAGGTAACGCCGTCTCGTCCCCCCGCCGACAACTGCCGGGCGGTCGCGCGCCGGCCGGATCTGCCTCCAGCGCGGGCTGCTGGCGCCCCCCCGGTCCCGGGCCGGACGTACGCGCCCGGAGCGAGCTGGAGGCCCGGTTCGGCAGGCCCGTGCAGCGGGCGGGATCTCCGGCAGGGCGGATCGTGCCCCTGCGCGGTGTGGTCGCGGCGTCGATGAGCCACGGCGGCCGCCCGCTGCCCGGCGCGGGGCGGGCACCCGTTGCGTCCCGCCGATGAGCGCCAAGAGCATCCACTTGGTCCTGGCCCTCCGCGACGCGGAGGTACTTCGCCCGCGCCGTGATCCGCATGCCCGGTAGCGACGACCGGGGTCTCCCGGGAACTACTCCGAGCCGCATGCCCCCCATCTGGAATCCCCGGGCGTTCACCACCCGGATCACCGACCTCCTGCGTGACGACCTCATGCGCGACGCGGGCGACCCCGGCCCCGCCGGGGCCTTCCGTAAGCAGGTCGCCCGCGCCGAACCGCGACGCCAGTTCACCTCGGAGACGGCGAACAGGCTGTTCGGCGAGCTGACGACCGGGGTCAACTGAGCGGGACGAGGCGAGGCCGTCGTGCGCCTGACGGGTTGGCCTACAGGTCGGCCGGGGGGGGCAGGGCGGCCGGTCCGCAGGCCGGCAGGAGGCCCGTCAGAGGACGGCGAGCCGGTCCACCAGGAGTTCCGTGCGTGACTCGGCGTCGCCCGGGGGCAGCCGGCCGGCCCGGGCCAGGGTGGCCAGTCCGTGGAGGGAAGCCCAGAACACCTCGGTGAACAGTGCCGGGTGGACACCGTCGCCGGCGACCTCCCCGAGGGCCTCCAACAGGGCGGCGAAGCCGTCCTGAAGGGGTGCAGGGGTGTCCTCCTGGGCGAACGCCAGGCCGCCGTCGAGCTGGAAGATCGCGTCGTAGACCGCCGGGTTCCGGGCGGCGAAGGCGAGGTACGCGCGGGCCAGGGCGGTGACCCGGCCGCGCGGGTCCTGGGCCGCGCCGGTCGCCGCCCTGAGCGACGCGGCCAGCTCGGCGGCGCCTTCGAGGGCGACGGCGCCGATGATCTCCCGCTTGCCACGGAAATGGCTGTAGAGGACGGGCTGGCTGTACTCGATGCGCTCGGCGAGCCGACGGGTGGTGACCGCGTCCCAGCCCTGCTGCTCGGCGAGTTCCCGGGCGGTCGCCACGATGAGGCGCTCGCGTTCCGCCCGTTCGCGCTCCTTGCGTTCCTGTACCGACATGGTCCGACCCTAGCACTGCTAGACAACCGAGCGGCAGTAGCGCTAGCGTCGGCACATCAGCTGTCAGCGCTAGCTCTCTGGTTCTGGAGGGATCGTCATGCTCCACGCACTACAGGTCTTCACCACGGTGATCGTCGGCGTGATGGTGGGGGTGGAGTTCTGCGTAGCCGTCTTCGTCAACGCGATCATGAACGCCCTCCCCGGCGACAACGGCCAGCTCGGCCGCTCCCACGGAGGCCGCCTCCTCGGCGCCGTGATGCCCTACTGGTACTTCACCTCGCTCGGCCTCGCCGCGGTCTGGGCCGTGGCCACCTGGGGCGAAAAGGGCTCCGCCCTCGTCGTCACCGCAGGCGGGCTGCTGGTCGTCAGCGTCCTGATGTCGGTGCTGCTGCTCGTCCCCATCAACAACCGCGGCAAGACCTGGACCCCCGAGAACCGGCCCGACGACTGGGAGCAGCAGACGAAGCGCTGGGACCGGTACCACTACCTGCGGGTCGCGGTGATCGTGGCGGCGTTCGCTCTGCTGGTGGGGGCGCTTGTTTGAGGGGGGCTCCCCTCCCCTCCCCCCCGCCCCACCCACCCCCACCACCCCACCCCTACCCCCGACTAACCGCCCCCAGAATCTCCGGCAGCCGCCCCGCCGTCCTCGGCGCCGCCACCCGCAGCCCCGCGTACGCCAGCAGCGTCCCGTACCCCACCCCCGCCGGCAGCATCACCCAGAGCCACCCGTGTGCCCCGCCCACGTGCAGCCCGATCTGGAGCCCGACCAGCGGAAGGCAGAGTGCCGCCCCCGCGACCATGCCGCCGAGCACGCTGATCCAGGCCAGTCCTGCCTGGCCGGGGGCGACGTTCTTGTTGCCCTCCTGCGGGATCGCGTAGGCGTACCGCGCGGAGGCCCAGGCGCCGGTGGCCGTCATGGCGCCGAGCAGGGCGTAGGAGAGCCCCAGGGCCTCGGGGAGCTGCGTCCAGGCGCCGAGCAGGGCGGCGGTCAGGACGGTGACGAGGGTGGCGTACGGCAGGGTGACCGTCAGCAGGGCCAGGGCGCGGGCACGTAGTTCCACGTAGGCGTCGCGGGCGGAGGAGATGGTGAGGGCGACCATCCAGAAGGCCGAGGTGTCCTGGCCGAACTGGTTGTACATCTGGACGCCGAGCATTCCCGCCGCGAAGCACGCCAGGTAGACCGAGCCGGAGCCCTGGACGGCGTTGAAGACCGGGACGATCAGGCCGATCGCCAGGGAGGTGATCCATGCCGCCTTGGTCTTCGGGTCGCGCCACATGTAGCGCAGCGACCGTTCGATCGCCGCCGCCGTCCGCTCCCGCTCCCGGCCCGCGGGGGCGAGCGCGTAGGAGTAGCGGGTGAGGCGGGAGGCGCGGCCGGCGCGGTTCTTGCGGGCCGGGCCGTCGGCGGCGCCGAGGGTCGAGCCGTCCGGTGCCGTCATCAGCTTGGTCAGCGAACGCCGCCACCACAGCAGCAGCAGTCCGAGGGCGACCGCGGCGAGTACCAGCTGCGCCAGGGCCTCGCCCCACTGCCCGCGCCCCGCCTCCTCCACGGAGGAGAGCGCCGACACCGGGGGTGTCCAGCGCAGCACGGCGACGGCCGGGTCGAGCTGGGAGAGGCCGCCCGCGGAGCCGATGCGCTGCACCGCGAAGTTCACCACCTGCGCGCCGACCGCGATGATCAGCCCGCTGAGCACCGCCAGGTCGCGGCCCTTGCGGCTGGTCAGCAGCCGGGTGTTGGCGGCGGCGACGGCCCGGGCCAGCGCCACGCAGACCAGCAGCGCCAGCACGCCCGCCGGTATCGCGACGGTGGCCGCCGCCCAGCCGTGCGCCAGCGCCACCAGGGAACCCGTCAGCAGGCAGAGCGTGAAGAACGGGCCCAGTCCCACCAGTGAGGCCACCAGCAGCGAGCGGACCAGCGGCTCGGGGCGCAGCGGCAGCATGACCAGCCGGGTCGGGTCGAGCGTCTCGTCGCCGCTCGGGAAGAACAGCGGCATCACGGCCCAGCCGAGCGCCAGCGCCGCCGCCAGGACCAGCGTGACCGTCGGCGCGTAGGGGTGGCCGCGCAGTGCCACCAGGCCGAGGACGAGCAGCGCGGCGAAGAGCAGCGAGACGACGGCGGAGGCGAGGTAGGCGGCGCGGCGGCCGGAGGACTGGCGCAGGCCGTTGCGGAGCAGGGAGAGCTTGAGGCGGACCAGGGTCGCGGTGAGGGGCCGGCCGCCCGGTGGAGGCGGTGGTGGTCCGGCGGCGGCGGGCGGGAGCGGCGCGGGCGCCGTCGTCGCGTGGTCGCTCATCGGGCACCGCCCAGCCAGTCGAGGGTGGAGCCGGTGCTGCGGTCCTGTGCGCCGACCAGTTCCAGGAAGGCGGCCTGGAGGGAGGCGGCCTCGCCGCGCACCTCGGCCACGGCGCCGTCGGCCCGGATCGTCCCGGCGGCCATCACGGCGACCCAGTCGCAGAGCGACTCGACCAGTTCCATGACGTGGCTGGAGAAGACGACGGTGGCGCCCGAGGCCGTGTAGCCCTCCAGGACCTCCCGGATGGTCTGCGCGGAGACCGGGTCGACGCCCTCGAAGGGCTCGTCGAGGAAGAGGACCTCGGGGTTGTGGAGGAGCGCCGAGGCGAGGCCGATCTTCTTCCGCATGCCGGTCGAGTAGTCCACGACCAGCTTGTGCTGCGCGCCGGCGAGGCCGAGGACGTCCAGGAGCTGGGTGGCGCGCTGGTCGGTGACCTCGCCGGGCAGGCCGCGCAAGCGGCCGATGTAGGCGAGGAGTTCCCGGCCGGAGAGCCGCTCGAAGAGGCGCAGCCCTTCCGGCAGCACGCCGATGCGGGCCTTGACCTCGGCGGGGTCGCGCCACACGTCGTGGCCCACCACCTCCACCGTGCCCTCGTCGGGCCGGAGCAGGCCGGTGACCATGGAGAGGGTGGTGGTCTTGCCCGCTCCGTTGGGTCCGACCAGGCCGATGAACCTGCCCGCGGGCAACTCCAGGTCGATCCCCGCGACGGCGGTCTGCTGCCCGAACCGCTTCCACAGCCCGCGCACCCGCACGGCCGGCACGGCGGCCTGTGGTGTCCCCGCGCCCGAGATGGCGGTCGCGGCCGCCTCGTCACGTGCCCGGGCCTGCTCGTTCTCCCTGGTCATGTCCAGCCCTCTCGTCCCCGTCGGACGGTCTTCCGCCCCCGACGGCCCACACACTACGGGCGGACGGGAAAACGCGAGCGAGCCTGTGGATAACGTCGGCGAAGGCTGGCGCCGCAACGCCCCCGGCCTGTGGAAAAGTGCGCGTAACCGCAGGTCGGGTGGGATTCGGAGGGTTTACGGACGGGTCGCGGCAGCCTCGCCGCCGCGCTCCGCGGCGGCCGCCTTCACCGCTGTCAGCTCCTCCCCGGTCAGCTCCGCCACCCGGTGCGCCGGCACCCCGGCCGCCAGGGCCCGCCGCAGCAGGCCCTCCCGGTCCTCGGTGCAGGAGCGGTAGGCGCGCAGTTCGCGCTCGACGCCGGCCACGGGCTCGGGGGCGTTGCGGGTGCGTACGGTGCTCAGTTCCCCGGGGCTGAGGGGGACGGGCAGTTTCTCCGCGTCCTCGGGGAGGGCCGCCGTCTCCTCGGGCGGGACGACGTACAGGCGGGGCGAGGCGGCCGTGACCTCGTGGGCCGCCAGCCACGCCCGTACCGCCGGGGTGTCGAGGCAGGCGAGCGGGCCGGTCGCGGCCAGGGGGGTGCCGAGCGGCGTCGCGGGGCCCTCCAGCAGGACGAGGTAGGCGTCATCGGTCATCGGTGCTCCTCACGGGACAGGGCCGGGTGGTGTGCCGTGCGGCACACGTACCCGGGAAACGCCCCGGCACGGCAGGCGGGCGGGCACGCGGCCCGTCCGGTCCGCCCTGCCCGCCCGCGCTCACGTCTCCGGGGGATCACACCCCGGCGCCGACATCCCTCCCGCACGCGTACGCCAGGGGGCTGATGACGTTCTCGGCGTCCGGGAGCCAGCGGTTGGCCGGGGTCGGGCGGGACGCCCACTGGACGGCGCCGGCGGAGCCGAAGCGGGTCGGGGGCGCGGCCACGTAGTCGCCCTCGCCGAGGACGGTCAGGTCGAGGCGGGCGGGGAGCCAGCCGAGGGAGCGGATCAGGTCGGGGACCTTGCCGGCGGCGCCGGGCAGGACGAGGAACTGCATGCGGCGGTCGGGGCTGCGGGTGACCGGGCCGAGCGCCAGCTCCATCCGCTCCATCCGCGCCAGCGCGAGGAAGCCGGCGGTCTCGGGGACGTCGATGGCGTCGAAGGCGCGGCCGGTGGGGAGGAGGACGGAGGCCCGGGGCTGCGCCGCCCAGAGCTCGCGGGCGACCGTGGCGCTGCCGGTGGCCTGCGCCTGCCACTCGGCGTGCGCCGGGTGTGCGCCGGGCGCGGGGCAGGCGGCCTCCCCGCAGGAGCAGCGTTCGGTGCCCGCGACCGCCTCCAGCCAGGCGCCGGGGACCACGTCCCAATGGCGTTCCTCGGCGTACCGCACCGCCGTCTCCGGCGGCTGCTCGCCGCGCTGCTGGGGGATCTGCCCGGCCGCTCTGACTCCCATGGTCTTTTCCACGCCCGGCTCAACTCCCGCACCCACCTCCGGTTACGGCCCCCGCGTGCGCCGGGATGGCGCATCGATTCCGCACCTGGGGCGCACGGGGGCATCTGCGGGGGCGCGTACGAGCGGAGGGGGCGGGCCCGGGGTAGCCAAGGACGGGGGGACGGCGGGGCGGGGGGCGTGTCCGCACGCCGGTACCGGCCCGACGGGCCCCGGCCCCACGGGGGTTCGGCTCCGCAACCTCACTCCCTGGAGTGAAAAACGGTACACAGCGCGTCCGTTCGAAGAAACGGACAGAGGGGCATTTCCGGATAAGCGCGCATCTTCCGCGCACTGTCCGGGCATTGATCACGCCAGGACGGTGACAGACAGCCACCACCGCCTGAGGGAGCGGGTCCCTCAGGCCCATCCGATGGACCACGGTGCACAGCAGGGGGTACGCCATGGCCGCCAGGCCACTCGTCGCGCGCCAGCCCAACGAAAGGCTGCAGGCGCTCATCCAGGAAGCGGGCTGTTCCAACGCCGGTCTTGCCCGCCGGGTCAACATGTGCGGAGCCGAACACGGACTGGACCTGCGCTACGACAAGACGTCCGTGGCGCGCTGGCTGCGCGGCCAGCAGCCACGCGGCCGCGCCCCGGGCGTCATCGCCGAGGCCCTCGGCCGCAAACTCGGCCGTACGGTCACGATCGACGAGATCGGCATGGCCAACGGCAAGAACCTCGCCTCCGGCGTCGGCCTCCAGTTCTCGCCCACCGTGCTCGGCGCCATCGAGCAGGTCTGCGAGCTGTGGCGCAGCGACGTCGGCCGTCGCGACTTCCTCTCCGGCTCCACGGTCGCCTCCTCGGCCCTCGTCGAGCCCAGCCGCGACTGGCTGATCTCCGTCCCCGACGGCCAGGTCAGCCGCCAGGCCGGGCCACGCGTCGGCCAGGCCGACGTCGCCGCCGTGCGCGCCATGACGCAGGCCCTCGTCGACCTCGACCACCAGTACGGCAGCGGGCACGTGCGGCCCGTCGTCGTCCACTACCTCAACAGCGTCGTCTCCGGGCTGCTCGCCGGCTCCTACCGCGAGGCGGTCGGCCGGGAGCTCTTCTCCGCCGTCTCCCGCCTCACCGAACTGGCCGGATACATGGCGGTCGACACCGGGCAGCCGGGACTGGCCCAGCGCTATTACATCCAGGCCCTCCGCCTTGCCCAGGCCGCCGGCGACCGTGGGTACGGCGGGTACGTCCTCGCCGCCTCCATGAGCCACCTCGCCGCCCAGCTCGGCAACCCACGCGAGATCGCCCAGCTCGCCCGCGCCGCCCAGGAAGGAGCCAAGGGCCGGGCCACCCCGCGCGCCGAAGCCCTCTTCCACGCCGCCGAGGCCCGCGGCCACGCCCTCCTCGGCGACGGCTCCGCCGCCGACGCCGCGATGGGCCGCGCCGCCGACTCCATGGAACAGGCCGGCACCGAGAGCGCCGACGACCCGGTGTGGATCAGCCATTTCGACCACGCCTACCTCGCCGACGAACTGGCCCACTGCCACCGCGACCTGGGCCGCCCCGCCCAGGCCGCCCGGTACGCGGAACAGGCCCTGGCCGGCCACCCCGTCACCCGGGTCAGGCGGCGCGCCATCGGCCTCACCCTGCTCGCCGCCGCCCAGGTCCAGGAGCGGGACATCGAACGCGCCTGCCACACCGGCACCCGCGCCGCCGAACTCCTCGGCACGCTCCGCTCCAGCCGCGGCACCGAGTACCTCGACGACCTCCAGCAACGGCTGACGCCCTTCCAGGACGAGCCGGTGGTGCGGGAGTTCGGCGCCCGCCTCGAACTGCGGGCGGCCTGAGGTGGAACGGCCCCCTCCGGCCCCGCCCGTGAACGGCCGGTGGCCGCCGCATGGCCGTCAACAGCGCCTTGGGTCCGCGTTCTGTTACACCCCGCCGGCCCGGCCTCCCGGCGGGGCCGGTCCGCCCTGAGCTGCGTGGCACCGTACGGAGGGAACCCGGTAGCGTGAACCGGCGATGACGAAGTTCCCCCCTACGTAGGAGTCCTCGGTGAGTCAGAGCGGACAGGGCGCAGAGCCGCACCCACGCCCGACGGGTCCGGCACGCGAAGGTGTCGTGCACCCCGGCGACGGCAGCTCTCCCCTGCTGCCCGGAACCACCGGGGACCCCGCAGGACCGGCCGGTGCCGCGCCCTGGGGCGGGCACCAGGGGCAGGAACAGCAGTGGGGCGGCCAGGCGCCCGGTACCGCGCAGCAGCCCGGCGCGTACGGCACGGGCCAGGCCCCCTCCTGGGACAGCGCCCCGCACCCCCCGCAGGGGTACGGCTACCCGCCCCCGCAGCAGGCCGGACCGCCGCAGGGGTACGGCTACCCGCCGCCCCAGCAGGCCGGGCAGCCCCAGGGGTACGGCTACCCGCCGCCGCACGGGCAGCCCCCGCCGCCGTACGGCTCCGGCGCGCCCGCGCAGGCCCCGCAGGGCGCCGGACCGCTGCCGCCCGCCCAGCCGCCCGCCGGCGACCAGGACGCCACGCAGTTCATCGCGCCCGTACCGGCCGCCCCCGCCCAGCCGCAGCCCTACGACGAGGGCGCCACCCAGTACATACCCCCGGTCCCCGGCGGCCCGGCCGGCGCCGGTCCGCTGCCCGGCGCCCTGCCGCCCGAGGCGCCCTCGGAGTCGACCCGCCACCTCGGCACCGGCCGGCCCGCTCACGCCGCCCACGCGCAGCCCCCGTCCCCGGACGAGGACGCCACCCAGTACATCGCCCCCGTCCCCGCCCAGGGTCCGCCCGCCGGGTACGGGCAGGAGCCCGGCGAGCGCCAGCCCCCGGCCGAGTTCGACAACCTCTTCCGCTCCGCCCCGGCCGACAGCGACACCCCCGGCGCCACCCAGCAGATGCCCCGCGTCGACCCCGGCCGGCCCCAGCCCGCACCCGGCTACGGCGGGCCCGCCCAGCCGCCCGCCGGCCGGGCCGCCGCCCGCAAGGCCGCCGAGCCGGAGCCCCGGGGCCGCACCGGTTCCAAGGGGCCGCTGGTCGCGGCGGTCGTGGTCGGCTGCGCCGTCCTCGGCCTCGGCGCGGGCGCGCTGCTCAGCGGCGGCGGGGACGACGACAAGAAGTCCGGCGAGCCGGAGAACGTCTCGGCCTCCGCCCCCGCCGAGGAGAAGCCCTCGCCCTCCCCGTCCGTGGACCCGGTGCGCGAGCAGGCCGTCGCCCTCGACAAGCTCCTCGCCGACAGCAACAACAGCCGCGCCGCCGTCATCCGATCGGTCGCCAACATCCAGAAGTGCGAGTCGCTCGACCAGGCCGCCTCCGACCTGCGCGACGCCGCCAAGCAGCGGAACGACCTGGTCCGCCGGCTCGGCGAGATACAGGTCGACAAGCTCCCCGAGCACCAGCGGCTGACCGCCGCGCTCACCAAAGCGTGGAAGGCGTCCGCCGAGGCCGACAACCGGTACGCCACCTGGGCCGACCAGACCAAGGGCAAGCGCGCCTGCCGCGACGGCCAGGCCCGCTCCACCGGTCAGCACGCCGCCGGCAACCGGGCCAGCGGCGAGGCGACCAAGGCCAAGAACGAGGCCGCCCCGCTCTGGAACTCCATCGCCGCCGAGTACGGCCTGACCAAGCACACCCCCACCCAGCTCTGACAGCGCCGGGCAGCCCGGCGCCGCACCGCCTCACGGGGTCGCGGCCAGCGTCCCCGTCAGGTCGTGCGGCCCGGACCCCGTCGCCGTCAGCCGGCCCGAGCGCACCGTCTGGAAGGTGACCTCGGCGTTGACCAGTCGCGGATGGTCGCGGGCGGCCAGCAGGTCCTCGAACCGCCAGCGCAGCTCCGGGGTGAGCCCGCCGGTCTCCACGCTCAGCCCGTCGTCCAGGACCCGGTGGACCTCACGGGCGGTGACCCGGTCCGCGTCCACCGCGGCGACGGCCCGGCGCAGCACCTCGTAGGCGATCCAGGTGGTCTGGACGCCGGCGTCGGCCGGGTCGATCCGGTTGTCGTCGAAGGCGTGGTCGCGGATGACGCGGCGCATCGGCGCCCACCGGTCGTCCGAGGCCACCGGGTACCAGCCGGTGACGTAGGCGCCCTCGTACGGGCCGCGCGCGCCGCCGGTGCGGTCCACCAGGGACTGGTCGACGCCGCCGAGGACCGAGGCGATCCGTACCTCCCGGCCCTCGGCGGCGCGCGCCCGGCGGAAGGTGTCGAAGAAGGTGTCGGTGCGGTCGCCGAGGACCGCCGTGACGCAGTCCGGCCGCGCCGAGCCGGGCGGGGCCGCCGACAGCACCCGCGCCGCCTGCGCCGTGTACTCGCGGGCCGACTCCGGCGCCGGTACGTCGACGGCCCTGCCCGCGCCCGCCTCGGCCAGCCCCGCGTCCAGCAGCCCCGGCAGCGCGTCGCCCGCGACCGTGTCGGGCCGCACCAGGAAGACCCGCCCGCACTCCTCGCCGAGCTGGCGCCCGTTGCCCGCCAGCAGCGCCGCCTGGCCGCCGTTGACCGGGTAGGAGAGCGGGCTGGTGAACTCCTCGCCCGTCACCCCGTACCCGCCGATGTAGGGGATGTCGGCCGCCTCCAGCGGCGAGAGGAACGACCGGCCGTGCTGGCTGTACGAGCCGACCACCGCCACCACGTCCTCGCGGACCGCGCGCCGGGCGCAGGCCGCCGCACCCTCGCTGTTGTTGCCGTCGTCGCAGGTCAGCACCTTCAGCTCGTGGCCGTCGACACCGCCCGAGGCGTTGACCCAGCGGGCGATCGCCTCGGCCATGGCGGGCATCCCCGGCTTGTCGGTGGCGCCCGTCCGCTCCGGCGCCCAGGTCATCACCGTGACCGGTTCCCGTCCGCCGCCCTGCGCGTCGGCGGGCAGCAGGCCGCAGCCGGCGGTCAGCGCCGCCGTGAGGGCGGTGAGGAGGGTGAGGCGGGCGGGCGAGCGTCTGGAGCGGCGGCCGGTCATGGGCCGCACGCTCTCCCCTGCGGGCGACACCTGGCGTCATCCGCGCGCAACAGCGCGTGACGGAGAGGTGAATTGGGGGTGCGCGGCGGGCGGGATGCCCGGGAACGTACCATCCATGACCGTGCAAAGCTCGGAGAAGTCTTCCCGTCGTGCCCGCCGTTCCTCCACCATGGGCGGCATGCCCATGACCGACATGCCGTGGTGGCGCTGGCGCCTGAATGTGCGCTCAGGGCTGCACATGCTCTCCGACGCCGCGTTCCAGCAGAACGTCTGGCTCGCCGGCCTTCCGGGCTACGGCGACGTCACCGACGCCGTCTACCGCCTGGTCGAGGACACCTGGCTCGACAACTGGTCCGCCGACAAGTACGTCGGCACGATCTTCCGTGACGCTCACGAGGCCGCGCTCGTGGACGCCGCCGTCCTCAAGGTGCTGCGGATACTCCACGAGGTCGGCCCGGACGCCGCCGTCCCCGTCTATCTCCAGCACCCCGGATGGCCCGAGGCGGTCCACGCCGCCCGCCAGGCCCACGTCGCCCTCGCCGCCGCCGACGGCGACGACCCCGACGTGCCTCCCCGCACCCTCGACGCCCTGACTTCCCTCAAGCGCGCCGCCTGACCCCGCCCCCCGGCCGCTGGGCTCCGCTTCGACCGCCCCGCTCACCCATGGCCTCACTCGCCGGCCGGGCTCACTGGCCTGCGGCCCGGCTGGGGTGTCTTTCGGCTGCGCCCCGGTTTGCCCGTGCCGGTCAACGATTGGCCTCAATCGCCGGCCGGGCTGTGAGGTTCGCGGTTTCTCCGGTGCGGGGGTGGGGTGGGGCCGCGCCGGGGTACCTCCTCACAAACTGCATGGTGCGGGGTCAATTGGAGCATGGCGGCCTCGTGTGCAGTTTGCTGCGGGGGCACCCCGGCACGTCCCCGCCCCACGGTCTCGTACGCGGCCGACCGCCGGGGGAGGGGATGAGGCCGTCCCCGATACCGGGCTTCTCCACAGCGACCACCGTCGTCACTTCAGCTGGTCTCACAGATCAATGGGGGGCGGCCTGTCTTTTCTCCTCCCACCGGCGGGACGACGCCGGCGAGACGGTAGGGCGGGGTCGTGCCGGGGTGCCCCCGCAGCAAACTGCACACACGGCCGCCTTGAAGCGACTGACCCCGCACCCTGCAGTTTGTGAGGAGGTACCCCGGTGCGGCCCCGCCCGACCCAGACGGCGAACGAACCGCGAACCCCACAGCCCGGCCGGCGTTTGAGGCCAATCGGTGACCGGTACGGGCAAACCGGGGCGCAGCCGAAAGACACCCCAGCCGGGCCGCAGGCCAGCGAGCCCGGCCGGCGAGTGAGGCCACGGCCCCCGGCGATATGGGACCCTGGCCAGCATGACTGACCAGCCCGGCCCCGCCGAGGAGCCGACCGACAGCTACGTCCTCACCCTCGCCTGCCCCGACAGGCAAGGCATCGTCCACGCCGTGTCGAGCTACCTCTTCATGACCGGCTGCAACATCGAGGACAGCCAGCAGTTCGGCGACCACGACACGGGCCTGTTCTTCATGCGGGTCTCCTTCTCGGCCGGCTCCCCGGTCTCCGTCGAGAAGCTCCGAGCCTCCTTCGCCGCCATCGGCGACTCCTTCCGCATGGAGTGGCAGATCCACCGCTCCGAGGAGCGCATGCGGATCGTCCTCATGGTGAGCAAGTTCGGCCACTGCCTCAACGACCTGCTCTTCCGCGCCCGCATCGGCGCCCTCCCGGTGGACATCGCCGCCGTCGTCTCCAACCACCCGACCTTCGCCGAGCTGGTCGAGTCGTACGGCATCCCCTTCCACCACATCCCGGTCACCAAGGACACCAAGGCCGAGGCCGAGCAGCGCGTCCTGGACCTGGTCGAGCAGGAGGGCGTCGAGCTGGTGGTGCTCGCCCGCTACATGCAGGTGCTCTCGGAGAACTTCTGCAAGCAGCTCAGCGGCCGGATCATCAACATCCACCACTCCTTCCTGCCGAGCTTCAAGGGCGCCAAGCCCTACCACCAGGCGCACGCCCGGGGCGTGAAGCTGATCGGCGCCACCGCGCACTACGTCACCAGCGACCTCGACGAGGGCCCGATCATCGAGCAGGAGGTCGAGCGGGTCGGCCACGAGGTCACCCCCGAGCAGCTCGTCGCCGTCGGCCGCGACGTCGAGTGCCAGGCGCTCGCCCGCGCCGTGAAGTGGCACGCCGAGCACCGCATCCTGCTCAACGGCCACCGCACCGTCGTCTTCGCCTGAGGACTCACCGGCGCGCCCGGTCCACCCCGGGCGCGCCTCACATGCGGCTGAGCGAGGCCGCCGCGAAGAGCACCTCGTGGACCGCGTCCATGTCCCCGTCCTGCCCGGCCGCCGCCTCCCGGGGCTGCACGTGGCCGGCGGCCAGCCGGCAGAACTCCACGCCGTCCAGCGCCACGTGCGCCACCGCCCGCCCGGACTCCGCCCCGGTCTCGTCGGCCTCGCCGTCCAGCCCGATGTACCAGTCGCCGCCGCCCGCGCCCTCGATCTCCAGGTGCAGCACGCCGCCCGGCTCCGGCTCACCCCGCCCGAGCCCCGCCTCGCGCCGCCGCCCGATCACCCCGGGCAGCATCCGCGCCGCCAGGTCGATCATCCCGTTGAGGTGGCGCGGCTTGGGCGGGTCGTACGGGTAGTCCACCGCCCCCGCGATGTCCTCGGCGTGCACCCAGCACTCGAAGGCCCGGTCCAGCAGCGAGTCCCGCAGCGGCAGCGCGTATCCGCCGTACGCCACGTCCAGGGCGGCGGAGCGGTCGCTCTCCAGCGAGAGCGCGCTGACCAGCCGGTGGCTCTGCTCCCGCCACGGCCGCCGTACCGAGCGGGTCTGCGGCAGCGGCGAGGCGTTCCACAGGGCCTCGGTCCGGGCGTCCGGCGCCACCAGGTGGGCCGGGGTCCGCGCGCCGAGCGGGTCCTCCAGGCCGAGGGCGACCGCGACCAGGCCGTCCACGGTCATCAGGTGCCCGATCACCCCGGCGACCGTGGTCCGCCGCCCCACCTGCTTCTCGCCCTCGAACCAGCGCAGCCGCACCGGCGCGTGCCACTCGGCGTCCTGGATGTCCTGGAGCAGCGCGTCGAGCCGCGCCGTCTCCGTGTCGTACGCGGCCGCCCACTCCGGCACCGGGATCTTCGGCGGGCGCCGGTCCAGGCAGCTCTCCAGGACGCGGGCGCGCAGCCCCGGGTCGAGGTCGAGCGGCTCCTCGTGGTGGAGCAGGCCGACGGCGTCCCGCAGCCGGTGGGCCTCCTCGGCGCACCGGGCGCACTCGGGAAGGTGGCTCTCGACCGCCGCCGCCTCCTCGGGCGAGCAGGCGGAGAGCGCCCAGGCGCCGAGGTACGACATCAGCGCGCGGTGGTCCACGTCGAGCCGGGCCGCGGTCATATCGCGCCGGAGAAGGTGGACGGGGCGCCCGGCGGCCGGGGCGCCCCGGCGGTGGCCAGCATCTGGAGGCCCAGGCGCAGCCTGCGGCGTACCTCCTCCTCGCTGACGCCGAGGTCGGCGGCGGTCTGCCGGTGGTCGCGCCGCTGGTGGTAGGCGAGGTTGAGGGCGGCCCGGAGCGGGGCGGGCATGGCGGTGACGATGTAGTCGGCGCGGGCGGCGGTGGCGGCCCGGTGCACGGTCCGCTCCAGTTCCTCGGCGCTGCCGCGGCCGGTGACGGCGTGCTCGGCGGCGCCGGTGGCGCGCAGGAGTTCGACCGCGCGGTGGTGGGCGAGCGAGGCGATCCAGGAGCGGAGCGAGCGCTCGCCCGGCGTGAAGTCGCCCGGGCGCTCCCAGGCGTGGGTGAAGACGTCCCGGGTGACGCGGTCGGCGGCCCGCTCGTCCTCCAGGACCCGGTGGGCCAGGCTGTGGACGAGGGGCGCGTAACGGTCGTAGAGCTCGCCGAGGGCGGCCGCCTCGCCGTCGAGGAGGCGGTCGCGCATCAGCCGGTCGCGGTCACACGGTGTCCCCGGCGTCATACGGCCCCCTCCCGGTCCGGTGAGCCCGGGGGCGCCCGGACATGGCCGGATGCGAACCGGCCGTTCTCCGGGATGCCGGTGCGCGCACGGGCTCTGGGAGGCAATGTAGTGCGCGGACGGGGTTCACACCCCCCTTTGCGGCAATGTGCTGACGCGGGGGACGTGCTGGTGGTAGTGGGTGTGCGGCAGCTCACGCACGCCGTCGGGAAGTCCCCGGACGCCCCGGAGCCGCCGGGCGCCCGCTGGGGCGCGTGGTGCGGGAGGGGGCGCGCGGGACGGCGTAACCGTGCTGATCACGCCGGGGGAGCGGCCGGAACCGGCCACGTCGGCAAGGGAGGGGCGGTATTCGGCCATGACCGGGTGTGCTGGATCATGGACCGTGCGCACGGGGGTGTTTCATGGGAGTGCGGCCGGGCAGCCGCGTACGAAGCGGAAGCGTAGGAATGGCTTCCGGATCAGCGAGCGGGAGGCAGGACGGCGTGGCGCTCACAGTGACCGACGCGGAGCACGGCGGGTGGGCTGTGCTCCATGTGGCGGGCGAACTCGACCTGGTCAGCTCCCCGGTGGTGCGCCAGCGGGTCCACGACGTGGTGGCGAAAGGACGGCACGAACTCGTCCTCGACCTCTCCGACGTCCTGTTCTGCGACTCCAGCGGCGTCGGTGTCCTGATCGCGACCCGCCGCCTGATCCGCTCCTGTCAGGGCAGGCTGCGGCTGATCCTCCCGGCCAAGGGCGCCGAGGACGGCTCGCACGTCAACCGCGTCCTCGCCGCGCTCGGCGTACGCCGGCTCTTCGAGGTCTACCCGGACGTCACCGCCGCCCTCGACGAGCAGACCCGCCCCCTCACCGCCTGATCCGCCCCGCTTCCCCGGCCCCGTACGGCCCCGCGCCGTGACCGGACGGTCCCGCACCGCGACCTCCGCCGCTCCGCGTGGGGCGCAGTGTTGCGGTCCTGGCACAGAATCCCGCGAATCGGCGCAGGTCGTGGCGGGGGCGACGTAATCTCCCAGGCGGTGGCCGGTGTTCCGCACCCCGGTGCGCGGGCCACGTCAGGAGCCGCAGCCCAGACCGATCGAGAGGCGGTCCCCCAGCCCATGGACAGTGCCCAGTACCAGCGCACCATCGCCGCCAGGTTCACCGTGTTCGACCAGGACGGCAACGGCCACATCTCGCGCGAGGACTTCAGCGCCGCCGCCGCGGCCCTGCTCGCCGAGTTCGGCGCCACCGCCCGCTCCGAGAAGGGCCAGGCCCTCTACTACGGCGCCGAGGCCCTCTGGCAGGGGCTCGCCGGCATCGCGGACCGCGACGGCGACCAGCGCATCACCCGCTCCGAGTTCGCGCACAGCGCGGTCAAGCGGCTGCGGGACAGCCCCGAGCGGTTCGCGGAGATCGCCCGCCCCTTCGTGCGGGCCGCCGTGGCCGTCGCCGACGGCGGCGAGGACCGCGCCGCCGGGCGGACGCAGACGGTGCGCATGCTCACCGCGCTGGGCATCGAGCCCGACACCGCCACCGCCGCCGTGGAGACGCTCGACGGCGACGAGGGACGCATCGGTGAGGACCGCCTGCTGAAGGCCGTCGCCGCCTACTTCACCACCGCCGACCCCGACGCCCGGGATCTGTGAGGGCGTTCCGGGGGGGGGGCACGGACAGGGACAGGAATGAGGGGCTGTGACAGCGGCGTACGCGCCGTGCGGGAGGGGCGCCAGGAGGACCGACGGCACCCCGGCGGAGAACACGTACCGACGGCGTGCGCCGGGGGCGCACGCGGTCACGGACTGTCGATACCGGGTGGTGCCCTCGCCCGCACCCGTCACGGCATGGAGTCACCCGGTCGCTCGGGTACCTTGGGGCGGATGCGAGCGGTACGGCGTCCTCCGACGCGGCCCGGTGGCGCCCACGAGGCGGCCCCGCAGTGCGTCGCGCGCGCCGGTCGCCGGGCAGGGCGAGGCGGGGAAGCCCCGTGTTCGACTCCCCTCGGCACGCGTCGCACAGTATGCAGCACGCGTACTCCTTCGCGCTGGAATATGCCCGAAGCGCTTGTTGGGGTGACTGTACGTCAACCATGCTGTCTCTCCGAGGGATCACGTTCCGTGATCCTGTGGAGGCGCGAGGCGATGTGTCCGCCGGTTCGGATGGTGTGAGCGGTGCAGGTGCTTCAAGTTCAGCTGGAGGTCGGGGCCGATCCCGCGGAGGTCGGGCGGGCCCGCAGATGGGCCCGTTCCCGGCTCACGGGTCCCGGTACGGGGGTCGACGACGCGCTCGCCGACACCCTGATCCTCATCGTGTCCGAGCTGGTCACCAACGCGGTGGTGCACACCGGCTCCCCGGCCGTGCTGCGGATACAACTGCCCGCCGCGCCCGGCTGTCCGCCCGGCACCGTCCGGGTCGAGGTCGCCGACGCCAGCGCCCACCCGCCGCTCCAGCGCCACGCGGACCGCGAGGAGACCAACGGCCGCGGCCTGGAACTGGTCGACGGCCTCGCCGACCGCTGGGGCTGGCAGCCCGAGGGCGAGGGCAAGCGCATCTGGTGCGAGATCGATACGCACGCCCCCGCCCCGGCCGCCGCCTACGAGGCCGCCGTGGCGCCGGAGATCCAGGGGTTCGCGCTGCCGCAGGGGCTCTGACCCGCCGGGCCGGGCTCAGCCCCGGCCCGGCCCGCCCGCGTCCGCCGCGCGGAAGGTACGCCGGTACGCGGTCGGGGTGACGCCGATCGCCGCCTGGAGGTGCTGGCGCAGCGACTGGGCCGTGCCGAAGCCGGAGTTGCGGGCGATCCGCTCCACCGGCAGGTCGCTGGTCTCCAGCAGTGCCCGGGCCCGCTCCACGCGCTGCTGGACCAGCCACTGGCCCGGACTGAGCCCCACCTCGTCGCGGAACCGCCGGGTGAAGGTCCGCACCGACATCGACTCGCGGGCCGCCAGCTCGCGCAGGCTGATCGTCTCGTGCAGCCGGGAGAGCGCCCACCGGCGGGCGGCCGCCGTGGTGGAGGCCCGCGGCTCGGGGACCGGGCTGCGGACGTACTGGGCCTGGCCGCCGTCGCGGTGGGGCGGCAGGACGGTGCGGCGCGCCACGTCGTTGGCGACGGCCGCGCCGTGGTCGCGGCGGACCAGGTGCAGGCAGAGGTCGAGGCCGGCGGCGACCCCGGCCGAGGTGAGGACCGACCCGTCGTCGACGAAGAGCACGTCCGGGTCGAGCCGTACGGCGGGGAAGAGGCGCCGGAAGACCGCGGTGTACCCCCAGTGCGTGGTGGCCGGCCGCCCGTCCAGCAGCCCCGCCGCCGCCAGCACGAAGGCGCCGGTGCAGATCGAGACGAGGCGGGCCTCGGGACGTACCAGGGTCAGGGCGGAGGCCAGTTCGGCGGGGAGGACGCCCTCCCCCAGGAGCGGGCCCAGTTCGTGGGTGGCCGGGATCAGCGCGGTGTCGGCGGTGGCCAGTGCCTCGGGGCCGTGCTCCACCCTCACCGTGTAGTCGGCGTCGGTGCGGACCGGGCCCGGCTCGCGGACCGAGCAGGTCACCACCTCGTACAGGGGGCGGCCCGCGGCGTCGCGGGGGAGGGCGAAGATGCGCTGGGGGATGCCCAGTTCGAAGGTGAGGACACCGTCCAGGGCGAGCACCACGACACGGTGCGGCCGTGGCGGGGCGGGGGTGGCGGGCTCCATGGCCCGATCGTAGCGAAGGCTGTCCTCCGGGCCACTCGAAGCGGTGGGGAGGCGGGCCGATGCTGGGCCGGTGAGAGCTGACCCGCATCCCCGGACCCCCGTACGAGGCACCGGTGTTCCGGCCGCCCCCGAGGGGCCGCGTCCGCCCCGCCGCCGTGTCCACCGGGCCTGGTGGGTGGCGGCCACCACCTTCCTGACGATCGTCGGCGCCGCCTCCTTCGCCTCCCTGCCCGGGCTCCTCATCGACCCGCTGAACGAGGAGTTCGGCTGGTCGCGCGGGACGATCGGCTTCGCCGTCTCCGTCAACCTCGCGCTGTACGGGCTGACCGCGCCGTTCGCCGCCGCCCTGATGGACCGGTTCGGCATCCGGCGGGTCGTCGCGGTCGCCCTCGCCGTGATCGCCGCCGGGGCCGGGCTCACCGTCTTCATGACCGCCGCCTGGCAACTCGTGCTGTTCTGGGGCGTGCTGGTCGGGCTCGGCAGCGGGTCGATGGCACTGGCCTTCGCCGCCACTGTCACCGACCGGTGGTTCCGTGCGCGGCGCGGGCTGGTCAGTGGGGTGCTCACGGCCGCGGCCGCGTCCGGGCAACTGGTCTTCCTGCCGTTCCTCGGCTGGCTCGTGACCGAGCACGGGTGGCGGCCCGCCTCCGTCACCATCGCGGTGTCCGCGCTCGCTGTCGTTCCGCTGGTGTGGCTGCTGCTCCGCGACCATCCGGCCGATGTGGGGCTCGCGCCGTACGGGGCGCGGGAGTTCGTGGCCAAGCCCGCGCCTGTGAGCGGGGCCGCGCGGCGTGCGGTCGCCGTGCTGGGGCGGGCCTCGCGGACCGGGACCTTCTGGCTGCTCGCCGGGACCTTCGCGATCTGCGGGGCCTCCACCAACGGGCTGGTGAAGACGCACTTCGTGCCGGCCGCGCACGATCACGGGATGGCGGTCACGGCTGCTGCCTCGCTGCTCGCCGTCATCGGGGTGTTCGACGTGGTCGGGACCGTGGCCTCGGGGTGGTTCACCGACCGGTTCGACTCCCGGCGGCTGCTCGCCGTCTACTACGCGCTGCGTGGGGTGTCGCTGCTCTTTCTGCCGATGCTGCTCGCTCCTGATGTGCGGCCGCCGATGGTGTTCTTCATCGTGTTCTACGGGCTCGACTGGGTCGCTACCGTGCCGCCGACCATGGCGCTCTGCCGGGAGCGGTTCGGGGAGGACAGTGCGATCGTCTTCGGCTGGGTTCTCGCCTCCCATCAGGTGGGGGCTGCGGTTGTTGCTTTCGCCGGGGGCGTGGCCCGGGATCTGTTCGGGTCGTACGACGTGGTCTGGTATGCCTCCGGGGGGTTGTGTGCGGTGGCGGCTCTGCTTGCCTTGATGATCCGGGTGGGGCGGGGCCGGTAGCCCTTGGTTGGGCTCCGGCCCGGTTGGGCTGTCCTTTGGCTGGGCGGCGGTTCGCCCGTGCCGGTCAGGGGGTGGGGGCCTCAAGCGCCGGCCGGGCTTGGTTCGGTTGCGCTGTGGCTGGGGTTCGTCTCTGCCTGCCCGCCTTGACCCTGCGGGTTACCGATTGGCCTCAAACGCCGGCCGGGCTATAGGGATTCGCGGTTCGTTCGCCGTCTGGGTCGGGCGGGGCCGCACCGGGGTACCTCCTCACAAACTGCATGGTGCGGGGTCAGTCGCTTCAAGGCGGCCGTGTGTGCAGTTTGCTGCGGGGGCACCCCGGCACGACCCCGCCCTTCCGTCTCGCCGGCGTCGTCCCGCCGGTGGGAGGAGAAAAGACAGGCCGCCAGCCATTGATCTGTGTGACCAGCTGAAGTGACGACGGTGGTTGCTGTGGAGAGGGCCGGTATCGGTGACGGCCTCATCCTCTCCCCCGGCGGTTGGCCGCGTACGAGACCGTGGGGTGGGGTCGTGCCGGGGTGCCCCCGCAGCAAACTGCACACGAGGCCGCCATGCTCCAATTGACCCCGCACCATGCAGTTTGTGAGGAGGTACCCCGGCGCGGCCCCGCCCCACCCCCGTGCCGGAGAAACCGCGACCCTCACAGCCCGGCCGGCGTTTGAGGCCAATCTTTGACCGGCACGGCGGAGACGGAGCCCGGCAATCAACAGCCTGGCCGGCGCTTGAGGCCGGTCGGTGACAGGGCGCGGCCAAAGACCGGCACCCCCAGACGCGGCGCAGCCACACCCCAGTGAGGCGGGGCGGGTCAGGCCCGGAGGCGGCGGGCCCGGTCGCGGGGGATGGCTCGGGCGGTGCGGGTGGCGGTGCGGGAGAGGTGGTGGAGGGTGCCGTCGGCCGGGTCGGTGAAGCCGGTGAAGTAGAGGCCGGGGGCGGAGGCGCCGGGGGCGGGGGTGCCGTCGGGGGTGAGGAGGTCGAGGCCGTCGAGGAGTTCTTCGAGGCCGCGCCGGTAGCCGGTGGCGGCGATGACGGTGTCCGGGGTGATGCGGCTGCCGTCGGCGAGGACGACCTCGGCCCCGTCGAAGGACTCGACGGCGGCGACCGGCTCGACCGAGCCGACGGCCACGAGCGCGGCGAGTTCCGTGGCGTGGACGGGCGGGCGTCCGGCACGGGCGCGGCTGTAGGGGCCGTCGGAGGGGCGCGGCAGCCCGTGCGCGGACAGGTCGGGCACGCCGATCCGGTGGAGCCGGAACAGGGCGTCGGCGAGCCCGGCCGGGAGACGGCGGGCCAGGCGCGCCGAGCGCTGGGCGGGCCAGCCGAGGGTGGAGCGGCGCAGCAGGTGCGGGGGAGTGCGGACGGCCAGGCGGACCCGGGCCGCACCCCCTTCGGCGAGATCGGCTGCGAGGTCGCAGCCGGTGGCTCCGGCGCCGACGACCAGGATGTCCTGGCCCTCGTAGGGGCGGGCGTCGCGGTAGCGGGAGGCGTGCAGGAACGTTCCCGTCCACCTCTCGCGGCCCGGCCACTCCGGCAGGTACGGGGTGTGGTTCCACCCGGTGGCGACGACCACGGCGCTACCGGTGAGCACCCGGCCCCCGGACGCCTCCAGCCGCCACAGGTCCCCCTCGACCGGGGAGATCCGGGCGACCTCGACGCCGGTGACGATCTCCAGTTCGTGGAACTCCGCGTACTTGTCGAGGTAGCGGACCAGGTCGGCGCGGGAGGTCCAGCGGCCGAAGGAGCGCGGCATGGGGACGCCCGGCAGGGCCGAGTGGCGCCGGGTGGTGGTCAGCCGCAGCCGCTCGTAGTGGCCGCGCCAGGCCGCGCCGATCGCGTCCGCCTTCTCCAGGACCACCGCGCGCACCCCGCGCCCGCGCAGCGCGGCGGCGACCGCCAGACCGCCGGGCCCGCCGCCGATCACGTACACGGGATGCACGGTGTGCGCGGGAGTGGGGGAAGGGGTGGGGAGAGTGAGGGGCTGTGCTTCGGTCATGAGCGTCGAGCGTAGTGATCCCGGCGGGCGGAAACCGGCGGCGACGGCCGAAATCCGTTGCGAATGGGTCACGGTCGTCGATGTGGCGGGACGTATCCGGAAATCGCCGGTGGTGTACGTCAGTTGGTAGGACCAGGTGGGCGCTCGCAGTGGCGCGCCGGGTGAATTTCGGTGGCGGGTGGCCGGGGGCGTTGTGAGGATGCCGGGACCTGTGCGGGCGGGGGCGAGCCGGCCCGCCGGAGACGACGAGGAGCGGCCCATGGGGAGCGACGGCGGTCCGGAGCGGCGTGCGGTGGACGACGGCCCGAACGGGCGCCAGGAGGAGGGTGGCTGGCGGCTCACCGGGTCGCTGGAGGAGTTCCTGACGGCCGGCGGAGCGTACCTGCGGTCGCGGCCGGCCCTGCACACCGTGGCGTTGACGGTTTCGGACGCACTGGGGCGGCGGGGGCTGGACCTGTACGGGGACGAGCCGCCGCGGTTCGGGTGGCGGGCGGTGTCGGGGGAGGTGTCCGCCGTGCTGCTGTGGACGCCGCCGCACGTGCCGATGGTGGTCGGCGGGGACGAGGCGGCCGCGCGGGGGCTGGCCAGGGTGCTGGCCGAGGGAGAGGGGCCCGCGCCCGGCGGGGTCGGGGCGCCGGTGGAACAGGCCCGTGCCTTCGCGGGGGAGTGGGCGCGTACGACCGGGCAGGCGACCCGGCGTACCTTCCGCAAGCGGCTCTACCGGCTGGGTGGTCTGCACCGGCCGGCGTTGCCGCCGGGGCGGGCCCGGAGCGCCGGTGAGGCGGACCGGGCGACGCTGGAGCGGTGGCACGACGGGTTCGCGGCCGACGTGGGGGCGACGGTCGGGCTCGGTGCGGCTGCCTGGGTCGACGCGGGGCTCGCCCGGGGCGGCATCCGGCTCTGGGAGGACGGCGGGCGGCCCGTCGCCATGGCCGTGGCCACGCTGCCCGTCGCGGGCTCGGTCCGCGTCACCACCGTGTACACCCCGCCCGCCCTGCGGGGGCGCGGCTACGCGGGCGCCGTCACCGCCGACCTCAGCGCCCGCGTCACCGCCGGAGGCGACGAGGCCGTGCTCTTCACCGACGTCGCCAACCCGACCAGCAACGGCCTGTACCGCAGGCTCGGTTACGAGCCGCTCGCGGAGTTCGAGGAGTACGCCTTCGGGTCGGGAGGGGTGAGGGGAGCCTCTAGGAGCGTCCCACCGTCTCCCTCGGGCCACCGCGTCCCAGCAGGTCAGGGCGGCTGCCGTCCCGTCCGCTCCGCATCGGCCCGGCGGACGTGGCCGACGGCGGGGCGGCGGCCCCAGTCTGGGCGGAGAGCGGGCCGCCGGGCCGGCTCTCCGCCCAGTGAAGGGAAATCACATGCGTGCCCTGACCAGGACGCTCGTCAGTGTCACCACCGCCGTCGGTATCGCGGCCGGCACCCTCGGCGTGGCCGGGACGGCCGCCGCCGCCCCGGCCGCGCAGCCCTCGGTGAGCGCCGCCGCCGTCGCCCCGCGCGCCGTCAACAACCTCGGCCTCACCTCCGCCGAGGCCAAGAAGGTCCAGCGCGACATCAAGGCCAACTGGGGGTACAAGGGCGCCATCGACGGCCTGCTCGGCACCGAGAGCTGGAAGGGCATCCAGCGGCCGCTGAAGAAGTACAACGGCTACAAGGGGAAGATCGACGGGATCGTCGGCAAGGAGACCGTGAAGGCGCTCCAGCGGCTGCTGAAGGCCCGTTACGGCTACACCGGTGCCATCGACGGCATCGCCGGCTCCGGCACCAAGGCCGCCTTCAAGCGCCTCGCCAACCAGATCTGACCTCTCGCACAGAGACACGTTCACGCGCCCACACACACGCGCCCACACGGGTACGCACCGGAGGACCGGCCTCGCCCGGCCGCCTCCGGTGCGTACGTGTGCGCGGGGGCGGTTCACGGCCACAGGAGGTGCTTGGTCCAGGTGTTCGTGTCCGGTGACGGGCGGCGGTAGGCGAGGCGGCGGTGGCGGCGGGCGGGGTCGTGCTGCCAGAACTCGACCTCGGTGGCGGCCACGATGTAGACCGTCCACTGCGGTACGTCCCGTTCCGGGTCCGCCTCGGCGGCGCGCCACGCCGCGCGGGAGGCGTCGGCCAGTTCGTCGAGGGAGGCGAGGGGGGCGCTCTGGTGGCCGGTCAGGGCCGCCGCCAGGGCGCCGGTGGAGCGGGCGTGCAGGTCGGCGCGGGACTCCTCGGGGGAGGCCGGGAAGACCGGGCCCCGGATGCGGATCTGGCGGGCTCGGGCAGGCCAGTAGAAGCCGAGGGCGGCCTTGGGGGTGGCCGCCAGGTGGTGGCCCTTGCGGCTGTCGGAGCGGGTGGCGACGCGCCAGCCTCGTGCGTCCGCGCCGCGCAGGGTCACCGTTCTGACGTCCGGGGCGTTGTCGGGGTCCACCGTGGCCAGGGACAGGGTGTGGGGTTCCGGCTGGCCTGCCTCCGTCGCTTCCGCGAACCAGGTGACGAACAGGGGGAGGGGCTCCGCCGGGGTGCCCGCAGGGTCGAAGGCCGGGGGGTTGTTCTGCGCCGGGTGCTGCTGGCGCAGCAGGGCTTCCAGGGTTTCTGCCGGGGTGCTCATGGGGGCATGGTTGCCCATTCGCTTGGGGTGCGGTCCGGCGGTTCGGCCTCGGGGGCCGGGGTGGGGTGGCCTCAAGCGCCGGCCGGGCTGTTTTTGGGCTGGGCTTCGGTTTGGCCGTGGCGGTCAAAGATGGCCTCAAGCGCCGGCCGGGCTGTGGTGTGGGCCGGGCTTCGGTTTGGCCGTGGCGGTCAAAGAGTGGCCACAAGCGCCGGCCGGGCTGTACGTGGTGCCTCATGCCACGACGGCGTCCCGCCCGGGTGGGCGGGACGCCGTGTGCAGACAGGACGGGGGGCGGGGCGGAGCGGGGGGAGGTGAGGGAGGAGGACCGTTTCCGCTGGGGTGGGGCGGGTTACTTCGTGGGCTTCTTGCCGGTGACGCCGAGGTGGACCAGCTGGGCCAGGTTCGGGCGGAGGTCGGCCTGTTTGACGCCCCAGGTCTGGAAGCCTTTGAGCTGGGAGGTGACGCCCGAGAGCATGACGACCAGGGCGCCGGAGACGGCGGCCGGGTTGATGTCCTTGTCGACGCGGCCCTTCGCCTGGAGCTCCTTGATGGAGCCGGTGAGCGGGGTGGTCGCGGAGTTGAGGATCTTCAGGCGGAGCTTGGCGAACCGCTTGTCGCCCTCCGCCGCGCCGAGGTCGACCACGCGGAGGATCGCGTCGTTCTTCTTCCAGAAGTCGAGGAAGTCGTCGACGAAGTCCTGGGCGGTCTGCCAGCCGGCCTTCCCGACCCAGCTGCGCCCTTCCAGGACTTCCGACAAAGAGCCGCTTTCCGAGGCCATTTGTTCGGCGATCTCCAGCACCGCCCCTTCGACATCGGGGAAGTACTGGTAGAAGGTCGCGGGTGATGTTCCGGCCTTGCGGGCGACATCGATGACTTTGACGTCCCGGTAAGGCGACGAGTTGAGCATTTCGCTGAGGCAGTCGAGCAACTTCTGACGTGTCGCCTGACCGCGTCGCCCGGCCACGCGGCCGTCGACGGTGCGTACTTGTCCTGTCATGCTGTCAGCTTACCGACGGCCGAACAGAGCGCGATTCGGTCGACTGCAAATGGGGTCGGGCCAAGGGAAATGGCCTTCGTGAGGGGGTAAAGGGGCCCGCGAACGGCTCCCGAATATGGCCCTCGTATTGCGCTCGGACGCTTATTCGGCAGGGGTGCGGGGGTGGCGTGCGGACTGTTGTCCGGGGGATTGCCCGCGCCTTGCGGCGGTGTCGTCGCCTTACCTTCCCGGGGTCGCGCGGGCACCTCGGGGACGCCGTTCGCTGGGCCGAACGAGTGGTGCGCGGGGCCGGGCGGCGCGTACCGGTGGCGGGGGCGCGCCGTCCACAGGTTGTGGACGAGGTGGCGGGGGCTGGCGACGGGTGGCGGCTCGGTGCCACCCCCTTCGCCACGCTGGTGGCATCCCCGGGTAGCGGGCATGGTGGGATGCGGTGGGGGCGGGGGGCGGTCGGCGTGCCCGGTTCGTAGGGGATCATGGCGAGACATCCCGGTTCCGCACCGGGTTCGCCACGCACCGCCCGGCCAGCAACAATCGGGGGGCGTACCGCCGGGGGCGGTGCGGTGGGTGAGACGCTGCACGGGACCGTCCTGAAGGGCGGTCCGTACGGGGAGGTGGGCAGGTAGTGGTGGAGCAGCTGACGCAGCACGATCCGAGACGGATCGGACCGTTCGAGGTGCTGTCGCGGCTCGGGGCCGGCGGTATGGGCCTGGTGTATCTGGCCAGGTCGGCCTCGGGACGCCGGGTGGCGATCAAGACCGTCCGCACCGAGCTGGCCGAGGACCAGCTGTTCCGGGTCCGCTTCACCCGCGAGGTCGAGGCCGCGCGCGCCGTCTCCGGCTTCTACACCGCCGCCGTCGTCGACGCCGACCCCCGCGCCCCCGTCCCCTGGCTCGCCACCGCCTACGTACCGGCGCCCTCGCTGGAAGAAATAGTGAACGAGTGCGGGCCGCTGCCCGCGCCCGCAGTGCGCTGGCTCGCCGCCGGCATCGCCGAGGCGCTCCAGTCGATCCACGGTGCCGGGCTCGTCCACCGCGACCTCAAGCCGTCCAACGTCCTGGTCGTCGAGGACGGCCCGCGCGTCATCGACTTCGGCATCGCCTCCGGCGTCTCCAACACCCGGCTGACCATGACCAACGTCGCCGTCGGCACCCCCGCCTACATGTCGCCCGAGCAGGCCAAGGACTCCCGCAGCGTCACCGGCGCCAGCGACGTCTTCTCGCTCGGCTCCACCCTGGTCTTCGCCGCCACCGGCCACGCCCCGTACCACGGCGCCAACCCGGTCGAGACGGTTTTCATGCTGCTCCGCGAGGGGCCCGACCTCGAAGGGCTGCCCGAGGAGCTGCGGCCGCTCATCGAGTCCTGCATGCAGATGGAGGCGCCGCTGCGCCCCAGCCCCGCCGACCTCCAGGCGCAGCTCGCCCCGCACCTCTTCGGCTCCGGCAGCGACGACAGCGGCACCGCCTCCGCCTGGCTGCCCGAGTCCGCCGTCGGCCTCATCGAGGAGCGCCGCGGCGGCCGCGTCGCCGTCTCCGCGGGGAACCGCGCCCGCCCCGCCGTGCCCCCGCCGCCCCCGCGCCGGCCTCCGGTGCCGCCCCCGCCCGCGTACACCCCGGACGAGCAGTCCCCCGAGCCGGTCTGGCCCGGTGACGGCGCCCCCCACGGCGGCCCCGTCCGGCTGGCCGGGCTGCCGGTGCCGATCGGGCCCGGCCCGCGCGTCGCCGACAGCAAGGCGGCAGCCCGCCGCGCCGCCCCGCCCGGCGGGGGCCTGGCCGCCTCCTGGTCGCGGGGGCCGCTGCGCCCGGCGGGCCCGCCGCGCCGCCGGTGCCGGCCGTGCCGCCGCCGACCGCGCCGCCGGACGCCGGGCCCGCCTCCTGGCGGCCGTGGCGGTTCCGCATGTCCAACGACGTGTGGGGAACCCCGACGCTCGCCGGGGACCTCGTCTACGTCACCTCCTTCGAGGTGCACGCCCTCGACGTGGCCACCGGCCGCCGCCGGTTCAAGACCCGCGACGTCGCCTGGTCGATGGCGGTGGCCGACGGCCGCATCCACGCCTCCGACGGGCCGACCCTCTACGCCCTGGACGCGGCCGACGGCTCCGACCTGTGGCGGATGCCGACCGACGCCTGGGTGTACTCCCTCAAGGCCGACCGGGGCACCGTCGTCACCGGCACCCGGGGTGGCGGCGTCCAGGCGTGGGAGGCGGCCAACGGCGAGAAGCTGTGGGAACTGACCGGCGCCCAGACCGACTTCGAGACTCCCGAGGCCGGCCCGGTCGTCCACGACGGCACCGTCTACGTCTGGCAGGACGCCCGGCTGCGCGCCCTGGAGGCCCGCACCGGCCAGGAGCGCTGGTCGTACCCGATCGGCGACGCGGCCTCCTGCGGCGGCGTCCCGGTCCGGCTCACCCAGGCGTCCGACGGGTACGTGTACGTGGCGGCGGGGACCCGCGCGCTCGCCATCGACGTGCTCGGCGGCCATGTCCGCTGGCACTTCGAGTCGCCCGCCGTCTTCCTCTCCCCGCCGGCCTTCGCCCCCGGCCCGGCCGTCACCGGCGGCGGCGTCTACCTCACCGACTACCTCGGAACGGTCTACGCCCTCGACGCCACCGACGGCCGCGACCGCTGGCGGATCGCCACCGAGGCCCGCTCGGCCACCGAACCGGTGCTGGTCTCCGGCGGCCACGTGCACGTCGGCAGCGGCAAGGGGCTGTACACCCTGGACGCCGTCACCGGCACCCCGAAGTGGCGGTTCCAGGCGGGCGGCGAGGTCATCGGCTCGCCCGTCGCGGCCGGCGGCCGCATCCACTTCGGCTCCGCCGACCACTGCCTCTACACCCTCGACGCGGCCGGCGGCCAGCTCCGCTGGAAGCTCGCCACCGGCGGCGAGATCACCGGCACCCCCGTCGTTCACGGCAACGTGGTGTACGCGTGCAGCAAGGACCGCTGCGTCTACGCGCTGGACGCGGTCAAGGGGACGGGGACCGCGCCGAGGCCATGATCCGGACAACCTTGTCCGCGTTCGGTCAAGGCTCGGTAAAGGTCCCGTCGCAGCCCTGTCCCCGGTGGCCGCCCCGGCGGCGGGCGCCGCTAGCGTGAACTCCCGTACGGCGCCGGGGTACGGGCGCGTGGCCAGGGGAGACACGGGGGCTTGAGATGGGACGACACCTGCGCTTCGGGGCGGTACTGATCGTGGTGGTGCTGGCGCTGACCGGCTTCTCCACCGGGAGCAGCAGCGGCAAGAGCGGTTCCAAGAGCAAGAGCCGGTCGTCGTCGAGCTCGGGCGGCGGCTGCTCCAGCTCGAAGAAGAGCAACGACACCTCGCACGGCTCCGGTTACCGGGGCGGCTACCGCGACACGCACCAGGACGACACCTCCTCGTCCTCCTCCGGCGGCTCCTCGTCCTCCACCACCACCGACCAGGTCACCGTCACCGTCGTGGACTGCGCAGGGCCCGGCCGCACCAAGCGCGCCAAGGCGGACACCACGGCGGCGCTGCGCGTGACCTCCCACTCCACGGCGGGCGACCTGAGCGTCAGCCTCGCCCTGCACTTCGAGAACGCCGCCGGTTCCACCCTCGACAGCCCCACCACCAAGCTGCGCGTGGCCCCCGGCGAGACCCGCACCGTCACCGTCCGCATGACCAACCCGCGCAAGGCCGCCCAGGTCCGCGACTGCGAGGTCGACCGGGTGACGGCGGTGACGGTCTGACGCTGCGGCGTACGTGAGGAGCCCGCCGGGTGCCGCTCAGGCCCCGGCGGGCTCCTTCGTCCGCTCCCAGCGCCGTTCCCCGTCCTGCCAGTGCGGGGTCGGCCGCAGGCCGGCGGCCGAGGCGACCGCGACAGAGGCGGCGTGCTCCGGGTGGACGTGGGCGACGACGGTCGGCACGCCGTGGCGCAGGACCTCGGCCACCAGGGCCTTCGCCGCCTCGGTGGCGACGCCGCGGCCCTGCCAGGCGGTGCCCGTCACCCAGGCCAGCTCGGCGACCGGGCCCGGTCCCGCCGTGACCTGCACGGTTCCCACCAGGGCGCCGGCCTCGCGCAGCCGCACCGCCCAGTTGGCCCATACGACCCGCGGGTCGGGGGAGCCGGCCGCCCAGCGGGCGTACCGCTCCCGCAGGGCCGGGGCGTCCAGCGGTTCGCCGCCGATGTAGGTGTGGAGGGCCGGGTCGGCGAGGACGGGGGCCAGTTCGGCGGCGTGGTCCGGGTGGAGGGGGAGCAGGTCGAGGCGGTCGGTGCGCAGGGGGCGGGGGGTGAAGGCGGGGGAGCGGTCGGGCACGTGGCTCACTTTCGGGCGGGCGGGGTGGGTCAGGCGGACCGTTCCGCGGCCGAGGGCTCCACGCAGAACTCGTTGCCCTCCGGGTCGGCGAGGACCGCGAAGCCGCGCCCGTCCGGGCGGCGCCGGTCGTCGACCAGGCGGGCGCCGAGGCCCAGCAGGCGGGTGACCTCCTCGTCCCGGGTGCGGTCCTCGGGCTGGAGGTCGAGGTGGACGCGGTTCTTCAGCGTCTTGGTCTCGGGCACGGTGACGAAGAGGAGGGCGGCGCCCTCGGTGTGGACCAGGGCCTCCGGGTCGCCGGGGAAGTCCTCGTCGGAGATGCTCCCGCCGAGCACCTGGGCCCAGAACTGGCCCTGGGCGTAAGGGTCGTGGCTGTCGAGGGTGATGTGGCGTACGCGTGAGGTCATGGGGGCACGGTGGCGTAACGGCGCGTGTCGCGCATCTGGTTTTCGGGCCGGCCGTGCCCGGACGCACGTCGGCCGCGACGGCTCCCCCTCCGCGCCGCCGCGGCCGATCCCCCGTGCATTCCCCCCGTGACTCCCCCCGTTCCTCCTCCCCCTGAAGGTCCGCGGCTCCCCCCGGGCCGCGGACCCGCACCCCCGTGCGGGGAGGAGGACGTGTGAGGAAGGTCAGACCTCTTCGCCGGTGGCGTGGTCGTCCTGCGGCGTGGCGCCCGTGGCGTGGTCGTCGAGCGGCTTCGGCTCCTTGACGCCCGTGGCGTGGTCGTCCAGGGGCTTGACGACGGTCGGGTCCTTCTTCTTCTCATCACTCATGCGGGACTCCATGTCCTGATGTCCTGAACGGTCCGGGTCTGCCTCCGGCCGGGGCCGGAGAGGGTTCCGCCCGGCGCCTCCCCCGAGGACGCCGGACAGAACCCGGGCCACCCGCGCGGGGCGGCCTCGGCCGATCCGCCTGCCCCCCGACGCGACGGATCGATACGGGGAGCATGGCGGAGGCCGATAAACGTTCGATGAACGTGGTTGCACACTAGAACAGGTGACTGACAATCACTGCGGCGCGCGGGCGAGCAGCTCGCGTACCTCGGCCGCTTCCGGCCTGCTCAGACGCTCGTACACGCCCAGTGCCTCCGTCCAGCAGGCGCGCGCACGGCCTTGCTGGCCGAGGGCGAAGAGCGCCTTGCCGAGGACGGTGAGGACGTTGCCGCGCCGCCAGTCGCCGCCGATGCCGCGCAGTCGCACGAGGGCCTGTTCGGCGAGGGTGGCGGCCTTGGCGGGCCCCCCGGTGTCCAGGGCGATCTCCGCCATGCGGAAGAGCGTCATGCCCTCCCAGAGCGGCTGGCGGTTCTCCTGGAAGACCGGCAGCGCCCCGCTGAGCTGGTCCACCGCCTCCTCGTGGCGGCCGGAGGCGGCGAGGGCGAGGCCGAGCGCGTACATGGCGTTGGCCAGCCGCCAGGTGAGGCCGACCTCGTTGTAGATGGCGAGGGCGCGTTCGGCGAGGGCGACGGCCTCGGCGTGCTCGCCGTTCTGGAGCAGGACGCGGGAGAGGTTGCTGAGGGCGCTGGCTTCGCTGGGGCGGTTGCCGTCGGCGCGGAACTCCTCGATCGCGCGGCCCAGATAGGCGCCGGCCTCGGTGTGCCGGTTGTGGTAGATCGCGACGATGCCCCGGATGTTGGAGGCGTAGCCGCCCGCCACCGGGTCGCCGGCGGCGGCGCTCAGCCGCATGCCGTGGTCGGCCTCCTCGTCGGCCTGGGCGAACTTGCCGGTCAGCCGGTAGGAGTGGGCGAGCGTGGTGCGCGCCCTGGCCTGGGCGAGCAGGTCCTCCTGCTCCTCGGCGGCGGCCAGCGCCACCGCGGCCACCTGCTCGTACTGGCGGGCGTCCGCCCCCGACTCGGCCAGGTCCTTCGCCGCGAAGAGCAGGTCGACGGCGCGCCGCAGCGTGGCGCCCCCGGCGTGCTGGCGTACGCAGGCCAGCAGGCAGGACGCCTCCCGGTACAGCCAGTCCCAGGCCGCCGTGCGGTCGGTGAAGGCGAGGCCCGGCACCTCGGTGGGGGCCAGGTGGGCGTGGAGCTGGTCGCCGGGGCGCTCCAGGGCGTACACGCCGGCGGCGGTCGCCAGGTAGAAGTCGAGGAGGCGGGAGAGGGCGGCTGCCTGCTCGGGGCCCTCGTCGCGCTCGGCGCAGGCGCGGGCGTAGAGGCGGACCAGGTCGTGGTAGCGGTAGCGGCCCGGGGCGGCGGACTCCAGGAGGCTGGTGTCGACGAGGGATTCGAGGAGGTCCTCGGTGGCGTCGGCGTCCAGGTCGAGCAGGGCGGCGGCGGCGGCGAGCGAGATGTCGGGCCCGTCGGCGAGGCCGAGCAGCCGGAAGGCGCGGGCCTGGGCGGGCTCCAGCTGGCCGTAGCCCAGCTCGAAGGTGGCCTTGACGGCGAGGTCGCCGGCCTGGAGTTCGTCGAGGCGGCGGCGCTCGTCGGCGAGCTTGGCGGCCAGCACCGAGACCGTCCAGGTGCGCCGCGAGGCGAGCCGGGAGGCGGCGATGCGGATGGCGAGGGGGAGGAAGCCGCAGGCGGCGACGACGTCGAGGGCGGCCTCGCGCTCCGCGCCGACGCGTTCGGCGCCGACGATCCGGGTGAAGAGCTGGAGCGCCTCCTCCGGGGACATCACGTCCAGGTCGACCAGGTGCGCCCCGGCCAGGTCCACCATCCGCACCCGGGAGGTGATGAGGGCGGCGCAGCCTCCGGCGCCGGGCAGCAGCGGCCGGATCTGGGCGGCGTCGCGGGCGTTGTCGAGGAGAACGAGGACGCGGCGGCCGTCGAGGGTGGAGCGGTACAGGGCGGCCCGCTCGTCCAGACCGGCCGGAACGGCCGACTCCGGGGTGCCGAGGGCGCGCAGGAACGAGCCGAGGACCGTCTCGGGTTCGGCGGCGCTGCCGTCGGTGCCCTGGAGGTCGACGTAGAGCTGGCCGTCCGGGAAGGCGGCCCGGGCGGCGTGCGCGACGTGGACGGCCAGCGTGGTCTTGCCGACGCCGCCGATGCCCGCGACGGCGGAGACCGCCATGACCCGGCCGCCGACCGAGCCGAGCGCGTCGCCCAGTTCGGCGACGAAGGCGGCCCGGCCGGTGAAGTCCGGGACGGTGGCCGGGAGCTGGGCGGGCCGCACCGGTGCGGAGGCGGGCTGCTCGGCCGCGGTCTCGGGCTCGGCGAGGGCCGGGTCGGCGGCGAGGATGCGGCTCTGGAGCTCCCGCAGCCCGGCGCGCGGGTCGACGCCCAGCTCCTCGGCGAGCAGGCGGCGGGTGTCGGCGTAGACGGCGAGGGCCTCGGCCTGGCGGCCCGAGCGGTACAGGGCGAGCATCAGCAGTTCGCGCAGGTGCTCGCGGAGCGGGTGGGCCGCGGTGAGCGCGGTCAGCTCGGAGACGGCCTCGGTGTGGCAGCCCTGTTCGAGGTCCATCTCCAGCAGGTTCTCCTGGAGGCTCAGCCGCCACTCCTCCAGGCGGGTGCGCTGGGTGCGGCCGTGCGGGCCCGGTACGCCGGCCAGCGCCTCGCCGTCCCACAGTCCGAGCGCCTTGTTGAGCAGGGCGCGGGCCTGGCACAGGTCGCCGGAGCCGGCCGCCTTCTCCGCCTCGGCCGCCAGCTCCTGGGCGACCGTCAGGTCCAGGGCACCGTGCGGCACGGCGAGCGCGTAGCCGCCGGAGACGCTGGTGAGGTCGCCGGGGTCGAGGACCTTCCGCAGCCGGGAGGCGTACGTGCGGATCGCCGGGAGCGCCTGCGGGGGCGGCTCCTCGCCCCACAGGGCGTCGATGAGTTCGGGGGCGGTGGCGGTGCGGCCCTCGCGCAGCAGCAGCACGGCGAGCAGGGCCTGTTGCTGCGGGGTGCCGGGGGCGAGCCGGTCGCCGCCGCGCCAGGCCCGTACGGGGCCGAGGACGGCGTACCGCATCGCGGAACCGCGGGCTGCGGGGGCGTCCGCCGACCCCGTGCCGTCCTTTGCCGGAGCGATCCGTTCCGAGTCCGGCCCCGGGGGCTGCTCCGGCACGCCGCCGGAGACCGAGCGCTGCTCCGGTACCGGTGCTCCGCCGTTCATCCCGACCCCCTGCGTCCACATCGTCCGCGTCTCTTCGGTCCCGTCCCTGTGCCACGGGGAAACGCAGGGGACAGTCTGCCTTGTCCACTCCGGTTGCGGCAGGCGTGAGAGCCAGCTCTCACAGGGCCCGCCCACGCGCCCCGCGCGGACCGGCCACCCGCGCGCCGACCGGCCGGTGGGCCCACCCCGCCCGGCATATCGCCCCGGTCGTGCTAAAAAGGGCATCCTGCCCGCGCTGGACCGGTCTGAGCTGGAGGTGGCGGGGCCCGGCCCCGGACGTCATGGATCTGCGTTCCGTCGTATCCCTCTACGAGAGTGCCGAGAACCTCGGGGCGCCCGTCGCCTCCGTCCACCTCGACACCACCCACGACGACCGCCTCTCCGCCACCCACATCGAGCACCGCTGGCGCGCCCTCCGTGACGGCCTCGCCGAACACGGCTGCGACGAGGCGACCCTGACCGTCCTCGACAAGGCGGTCGGCGGCGTCCCCGACCTGCCCGGACCGCAGGGCGAGTCGGTCTTCGCCGCCGACGGCCGGCTCCTCGGCGTGCACACCCTCGCCGCACCGCCGCTTCGCGACCACGCCTCGCTGCTGCCGATCCCCGACGCGCTGGCCCTCGTCGTCGACCTCGACCACCAGCTCCCGCACGTCGTCGTGGCCGTGGACGACCACGGCGCCGACGTCGACGCCTTCCCGGTCAGCGCCGAACAGCCCGACACCCGCCGCACCTTCCACGGCTCCACCCTGCACCTGGCCGGGCTGCTGGCCGACGGGCCCGTCACCGGCGTCACCCGGCGTCGCCGTGAGGGCCCCTGGGCCGCCGTCGCCGACCAGGTCGCGCAGGACGTGCTGGCGGCGGTCGGCGAGGTCAAGGCCCGCATGGTCGCGGTCACCGGCGACCCCCAGGCCCTCGAATCGCTCTGCGACCGGCTCTCGCCCGCCTTCTCGGCCCCCGGCGACATCCCGCCCGACCTGGTCCTGGTCACCGGCGGGCGCCCCAGCGGCGGCGACCCCGCGACCCTCGCCGAACTGCGCCGCAGCGTGGACGCCGCCCTGCACGACGCGACCACCGCCCGCCACCGCGCCGCCCTGGAACGGTTCCGCGGCGACCTGGCCCGCCGCCGCGCCGCCGAAGGCGTCCCCGACACCGCCACCGCCTTCGCGCGCGGCCGCGCCACCGCCCTCCTCCTCGCCGCCGACCGCGACCACGACCCGCAGCTGTACGCCTCCGCCACCGACCCCCGCGCGCTGGCCACCCAGGCCCCCGCCCTCGACGGCGACCCGACCGCCTTCGCCGGACAGGCCGGGGCGCTGCTGCTGCGCTCGGCGGTGGCGGCCGGGGCGGAGTTCTCCGAGATCCTCACGCCCCATCAGGTGCCGGACGGGACCGGGGCGCTGCTGCGGTAGAGCGTTCCCGGCACGGCCCGGTGCGGGCTGCGCGGGCGTTGTCGGTGGCCGGGTGTTCAATCGGCCTCATGCCCGCACCCGACCCCGCCTCCCTCCACCCCGAGGACCCCGCCCCCGTCACCGGCGAGACCCTGCGCGGTGACGACTGGTACGGCCGCGACCTCACCGGCCTGACCTACTCCGCCTGCGACTTCTACGACACGGACTGGACGGAGACCACCGGCACCGGCGCCCGCTTCGACCGCTGCACCTTCTCCGGCGTCCGCTTCAACGTCTCCCACCTCACCGCCACCGCCTTCACCCACTGCGAATTCCGCCGCTGCTCCTTCTTCGACGCCCGCCTCGACCAGTGCAAGGCGGTCGGCTCCACCTTCGACGACTGCTCCTTCCGGCTGCTGAAGGTGACCGGCGGCGACTGGTCGTTCACCTCCTTCCCCCGCGCCGACCTGCGCAAGGCGGTCCTGGACGGGGTCCGGATGCGCGAGGCCGACCTGCGCGGCGCCCGCCTGGACGAGGCCGAGGTCACCGGCACCGACCTCTCCGGCGCCCTCCTCGCCGGCGTCAGCCTCACCGGCTCCGACCTGCGCGGCTCCGACCTCACCGCCCTCGACGCCCACACCCTGGACCGCACCGCCCTGGCCGGCGCCCGGATCGACCCGGCGCAGGCGGTGGGGATCGCGGTGGCGATGGGGTTCGAGGTGGCGTGAGACCGCCACCGGGCCGGGCGTCACCCCCCGGCCCGCCACCCCCGCGAAGTGCGGCCCGTCCGGCGCGTACGGGGCGCCCGCGAGGTCCCCGTACGCCTCCCGGAGTGTCAGCCCCGCCGCCGTCAGCTCGGCGGCCAGCGTCTCCGGGGTGAAGTGGCGCACCCAGTTGCAGAAGACCCGGTGCCGGTCGGCCGTGAGGATGTCGTACTTGTCGAGTGAGACGGGTCCGCCGCCCGGCACCTCGTCCTCCGCGTACCGGAAGGTGTGCCGGAAGCCGACATACGGCTCGGGCGACCAGAAGCCGTCCATCAGCCCGGGCGCGTAGGCGCACCCTTCCTCCACCCCGGCGAAAGCGGCCACCGCGTCCACGTCGAGAACGAACGACCCGCCCGGCGCCAGCCGTTCCCGTACGGCCGCGAGGAGGCGGGCGCGCTGGTGCGGGGCGAGGGCGCAGTAGTCCCGCATGACGAGCAGGACGAGGTCGTACCGCTCACCGTCCTCCGCCGCCGCGTCGCCCCACTCCAGGTAGTCGCCCTGGACGTACCGGACCGGCGTCCCCTCCCGCGCCGCCTCGCGCCGGGCGTACGCGAGTGAGCCCTCGGAGAGGTCGATGCCGGTGACGCGGGCCCCGGTCCGGGCCAGCGGTGCCGCGTAGAGGCCGGGCCCGCAGCCGAGGTCGGCGACGCGCACCCCGGGCCGGACCTGGAACTTCTCGGTGAGCCAGGTCAGGGCGCGGGTCACGAAGGAGGCCCGGTACGTCGAGAGGTCCACCGCCGGGTCGAGGTGGGCGGCGAGCATCCGCCCGGCGAGGTGCGGGTCGGTCCACAGCTCGGGGGTGGTGAGGAGCGCGTAGGGCGCGGGGCGGGCGGCGAGCCCGGTGAGGGCGGCGAAAAGGGGGTGCTGGTCGGTCACGGTGACTCCGGTGCGTGCGCGTGCGGCTGCCCCGGCGGGGGTGCGAGGAGCGCACACGGCGGCCGGGGGCGGGGCGGATGCGGAACGTCAGGCGGAAGTCATGGTCCCGAGTCTACGGAACCGGGCCCGCGCACCCGGCGAACGCCCCCCTGCCCCCGGCCGCCCCCGTGCCGCGTCGCCGCCCGCCGCCCTGGCCTCGTACGCTGCCAGGGACGGGCGGCGGCGGTGCGAAGGACGAGGTGCGGACATGGTCAACCGTTTCATCGGCGCGCTCTGGCACCGGCTGCGCGGCCCGCTGCAATGGCGGGTGATGTGGCTGGCGCACGCCACCTTCATGGTCGGCGTCACCGGTGTGGTCCGCGACGACGAGGGCCGCGTCCTCCTCCTCCACCACCGCCTGTGGCGCAAGGACACCCCCTGGGGCCTGCCCACCGGCTACGCCCGCCGAGGCGAGACGTTCGAGCAGACCGTGGTCCGCGAGGTCAAGGAGGAGACGAACCTCGACGTCACCCCCGGCCCCCTGGTCCGCCTCACCAGCGGCTACCGCCTCCGCGCCGAGGCCGCCTACGAGGCCCGGCTCAGCGGGGGGACGCTGCGGCTGGACCCGCGCGAGATCCTGGACGCGGGGTGGTACGCGCCGGACCAGCTCCCGGAGGGGCTGATCGCCTCGCACCGGGAGCTGATCCTGGGGAAGACCCCCGTGGCCCGTCAGTAGATGTTGACCTCGACGTCGCCGCCCTCCTCGCGGCCCGCGTTGATCTGGGCGCGCAGGGCGATCTCGTCGTAGACGCGCACCTCCTTGACGATGCGGCCGTCCTGGACGAGGAACTGCGAGACACCCATGACCGTGACGGGCTTGCCGGTGAGCGGGCCGAAGGCGGGGGTGCCGCGGTAGGTGCCGTGCATGGTCCACAGCACGGCGACGCGCAGGCCGGCGTACCGCTCGGAGGAGTGCGTCTGGACGTCGCGCACCGCGAAGCGGGCGTCGGGGAAGGGGCCGACCATCTCCAGCAGGTCGGCCTGGTAGCGCTCCGGCCGGATGACGGTGCGGTCGCCGATGGTGTGCAGGAAGAGGTCCCGCGCCATGAAGTCGTGGACCTTGTTGAGCCGGCGCTGCGACCAGACCTGGTCGATGAAGTCCAGGACCATCTCGCACTCGGGCCGGAAGTCGTCCGGGCGCGGGCCGCTGACGCCCTCCTTCAGGACGTCCTGCGGCGGGTCCTCGGTCATCGATCCGGTCCAGCCCTGGAAGGTCAGGCCACGGGCGGCCTCGTCCGGGTCGATGCCCAGCTGGAGGCAGTCGGCCAGGTCGTCCCGGACCACCCACTCCTCGACCATCCGGCCGCGCCGGTAGAGGCAGTTGGCGACGGTGCGCTTGCGGACCCGGATGTTGCGGCCGCCGGCCAGGTGCTCGTCGGCGGAGAAGACCAGGTGCGAGCTGAGGAAGGCGTCCTCCCCGCGCGCCTCCCACACCACGTCCTCGGCCTGGCCGACGTGGCCCGGCGAGGAGGCCATCCGCATCGTGCTGCCCTCGATGACCCCGTCCCGCCCGACGACCGTGCCGAGGCTGGCGTGGACGATCGAGTCCGGCTCGTAGTTGTCGACGATGTGGGCGATGTCCCGCGCGACCCAGATGCGGTCGGTCACCTCGCGGATGAAGTCGTCCGGGTCCTTGTAGGGGAGGTACGCGACGGGGTCCAGGGCCATGGTGGTGCTTCCGTTCCAGTGGTGTGAATGCGTATGTACAGAGTGGCTGGGGGAGGGGGCGCCGGGCAAGGGGTGCCGGGCACCGGTTCAGGGGCGCCGAGGGGCCGGGCGGCGGGGGAACTTGTCGGCGCCCAGCTGGCTCCGGTACGTCTCCGTCATGAAGAAGGTGACCACGACGAGGGCCAGGACCGCGCCGACGGCCAGGTAGGCCCAGACGGCGTAGATCGTGCCGAAGGTGGAGACGAGCAGCGTCGCGACGAACGGGGTGATCCCCATGAAGACGGAGAACGAGCTGTTGTACGCGATGGCGCTGGCGCTGAACCGGGTGCGGGTGGAGAAGAGTTCGGCCGCGCAGACCGTGACGATGCCGGTCAGGAAGAACTCCGGCACGAGGTAGATGAGCTGGCTGGCCACGGCGGCCCCGAAGGTGGCCTTCTCGCCCACCCAGAAGGCGAGCGGCACCAGGACGATGCAGGCCACGGCGCCCATGAGGAGCATCGGCTTGCGTCCGATGCGGTCGGAGAGCTTGCCGGCCAGCGGCAGGAAGGGGATGAGGACGGCGATCGAGATGGCGTTGGAGGCCAGCCCCATCCAGCGGGGCAGTCCGAGCGTGTCCGTCAGGTACTGCGGATAGAACGTGACCCAGGTGTAGGAGAGGATCGCCAGCATGATCGAGATGCCGCAGTAGACCAGGATGGGGCGCCACTGGGTGCGCAGCGCCTCGATGATCGGCGACTTGACCACGTCGGTGCCGTCCTCGGTGGCCCGCACGAACTCCGGGCTCTCCTCGATGCGCCGGCGCATCCACAGGCCGACCAGGCTGAGCGGGATCGCCAGCAGGAACGGCAGGCGCCAGCCCCACGAGTACAGGGCCTCGTCGGGCAGCACCCAGCTGGTCAGCGCGGCGACGCCGGCGCCGGCGAGGGTGCCGACGAAGCAGCTGTTGGAGGCGTACGAGGTGTAGTAGGCGCGCCGGTTCGGCTCGGCCCACTCGACGATGAAGGCGACGGCGCCGACGTACTCGCCGCCGGAGACGACCCCCTGCACCACGCGCAGGGCCAGCAGGAGCAGCGGGGCCAGGATGCCGACCGCGTGGTAGGTGGGCAGCACGGCGACCAGCGCGGTGGCCGCGCCCATCGCCACCAGCGACCACAGCAGCGTCTTCCGGCGGCCGAGCCGGTCGCCCCAGCGGCCCAGCAGGGTCCCGCCCAGCGGACGGACCAGGCAGGCGATGGCGATGATCGCGTACGTTCCGAGCACCGCCACGGTCCGGTCGCTCTCGGGGAAGAACGCCGGGGCCATGATCGGGGCCATGTAGCCGTACAGGCCGTAGTCGAACTGCTCGACGAAATTGCCGACGCTGCCGGCGCCGATGGCCCGTCGGATCGCGCTCCGCTTCTCGGCTTCGCCGGGGGCGGACGCGGGGGCGGTGCGGGGTGGCGCTGCAGAGGACATGGCTGCTCCGATCGCGCGGCGGTTAGGGTCTGCATACGTATGAACTAGAGGTGAACCGTAGAGTTCCCCGACGAGCGGCGTCAAGGGTTGGGGCAGGGTGCGGCGAAGGCTGTGCGCGGAGCCGGGCGGAGCTGACGGAGGCGCGCGGCGAACCGGGTGGGGCGCCTCCGTCAGGCGGTTCGGGGTGAGGGGCCCCGGCGGGCCTACGGGGCCTCGGCGGGCCGGGCGAGGGCGGCGAAGGTGTCCATCAGGACCTGCGCCGTGTTGAAGACGACCAGGCGGGCGCCCGCCTCCTCGGCCGCCTGGGCCGCGGCGAGGCCCGGGACGATCGCCATCACCGTGCGGCCGTTCTCGGCGGTGGCCCGGTGCGCCTGCCCGGCCAGGTCGGAGACCACCTCCGGTGCAGGGAAGCCGCAGTCCGCCGCGAGGTCGGCGGGGCCGACGAGGACCGCGTCCACGCCCTCGGTGCCGGCGATCTCCCCGGCCGCCTCGCAGGCCCCCCGGGTCTCGATCATCGGGATCACCAGGGTCTCGCGGGAGGCCGCCACGTGCTCGGCGGCGGTGACCGTGCCGAACCGCCCCGACCTGCTGTACGTGGCGAAGCCCCGCTCGCCCAGGGGCGGGTAGTGACTGGCGGCCACCACCCGCCGGGCGTCCTCGGCGCTGTCCACGTGCGGGAAGACCAGTCCGGCGGCGCCCAGGTCGAGGCAGCGCAGGGCGAGTGCCGGTTCGCCGGTGCCGACGCGTACCAGGACGTCGAGGCCGTGCGCCTGGGCGGCCCAGAGGTGCTGCTGGAGCAGGGCGGTGTCCGCCGGGCCGTGCTCGCAGTCGAGGAGGACGTAGTCCAGGCCGGCCACGGCCGCCATCTCCACCAGCGTCTCCGAGGGCAGCCGGAGCAGCGCGCCGCGCAGCGACTCGCCGTCCGCCAGCCGCCGCTTGAGGCCGCGGCGCGGGGTGCGGGGGGCGGTCAACGGGCCACCATCCCCGCCGAGAGGTCGATGTCCGCGCCGCACAGGCCGCGCATCCGCAGCATCGCCCGCACCGCCTCGCCGACCTCGTCCTCGGTCACCATCCGCCCGAGCGCGGCCCGCGAGACGAACGCCTCCTCGGCCTCGGCGTAGCTGCTGCCCGTGCGCTCGGCCTCCAGGCGGAAGTTGCGCTCCATGCGCGGGCCCGAAACCGGCCCGGGGGAGAGCGAGTTGACCGTCACCCCCTGCGGCCCCACCTCGCCCGCCAGGGTCGTCGTCAGGCCGATGACCGCCATCTTGGACGCGCAGTACGGGGCGCGGCGCAGCAGCGGGCGCTTGCCGGAGACCGAGGCGACGTTGACCACGTCGCCGAAGCCGCGCCGGGTCATGGCCGGCAGGAACGCCCGGCACATCAGGTACACGCCGCGCACGTTGACGGCGAAGACCTCGTCCCACTCCTCCGGCGCGATGTCGGTCAGCGGCGCCACCGGTCCCGCGACGCCCGCGTTGTTGACCAGGACGGAGATCTCCTCGTCGGCCAGGGCCCCGGCGAGCGCCTCGACGTCGGCGGGGCGGGAGACGTCGCAGACCTGGGGGAGGACGCCGGGGCCCAGCTCGGCGGCGGTGCGCTTCAGGTTCTCCGCGTCGCGCCCGGTGATCACCACCCGGGCGCCGTCGGCCAGCAGGGCGCGGGTGACGGCCCGCCCCAGTCCGCTGCCGCCCCCGGTGACCAGCGCGGTCCGCCCGGCGAGCGGAGGTTCGGTACGGGAGGTCATGCGCCCGCCTCCTCGTTCCACGGCAGCGCCTTGCCGCCGTACTTCGCGGCGCGGACATCACCGGAGCGGGCGTGGCCCTCGAACAGCTCGACGCGGGCGGCGCGTCCGCAGACCTCGCCGAGGAGCGCCGAGGAGGCGGTGTCGGTGACCTCCTGGTGGGTGACGGTCTTGAGGTACTTGCCGACCCAGAGGCCGCCGGTGTAGCGGGCGGCGCCCCGGGTGGGCAGGACGTGGTTGGTGCCGATGACCTTGTCGCCGTAGGAGACGCAGGTGCCCTCGCCGAGGAAGAGCGCGCCGTAGTCGCGCATCTTGGTCAGGGCCTGGCGCGGGTTCTCGGTCAGCACCTCCACGTGTTCGCTGGCGTAGGTGTCGGCGAGGGCGAACGCCTCGTCCAGGGTGTCGGTCACGACGATCTCGCCGTGGTCGCGCCAGGCCGGCTCCGCGAAGTCCTTGGTCGGCATCCCGGGCAGCAGCCGCTCGACGTGCCGCTCGACCTCGCGCCCCAGCTCCTCGGAGGTGGTGACGAGGACGGCGGGGGAGTCGGGGCCGTGCTCGGCCTGGGAGAGCAGGTCGACGGCGACCACGAAGGGGTCCGCGTGCTCGTCCGCGATCACCAGGATCTCCGTCGGTCCGGCGAACAGGTCGATGCCCACCTCGCCGAAGAGCTGGCGCTTGGCCTCGGCGACGTACGCGTTGCCGGGCCCGGCCAGCATCGGCACGCTGCCGATGGTCTCGGTTCCCACGGCCAGCGCGGCGACCGCCTGGACGCCGCCGAGCAGGTAGATCTCGTCGGCGCCCGCCAGGTGCATGGCCGCGACGGTCGCGGCCGGGATCTCGCCCCGGATGGGCGGCGTGCAGGCGGCGACCCGGGGGACGCCCGCGACCTTGGCGGTCACGATGGTCATGTGGGCCGAGGCGGTCAGCGGGTACCGGCCGCCGGGCACGTAGGCGCCGGCCGCCGAGACCGGGACGTGCCGGTGGCCCAGTCGTACGCCGGGCAGCGTCTCGATCTCGACGTCGCGCAGGGAGTCGCGCTGCGCCTGGGCGAAGGTGCGCACCTGCTGCTGCACGAAGCGGATGTCGTCGAGGACCGTCTCGGGGACACCGGCGACGATGCGCTCGGTCTCCCCGGCGGAGAGGCGGAAGGAGCCGGGGCTCCAGTTGTCGAACTTCTCCGAGTACTGGCGTACCGCCTCGTCGCCGCGCTCGCGGATGTCGTCGAGGATGGCGCGCACCCGGTCGGCGACGTCCGCGCGGGCGGCGGTCACCTGGGCGGCGGGGACGGGGGACTTGAGGAATCGGGGCATGACGGCTCTCTCACATCGCTGGGGTGGGGCTTGGGAGAAGGAGAAGGGGACTGCCGCCGGTCAGGCGGCGGCGTTGACGGCGGTGACCACGTCGCGCACGGCGGTGCTGACGGCGTCCGGGCGCTGCCACGGCACCAGGTGCCCGGCGTCGGGCAGTTCGCGCAGCTGTCCCTGGGGCAGCGCGGCGGCGATGGCGTGGTGGAAGGCGGGCGGGCACAGGGTGTCCCGCCCGCCGCTGAGGACGAGGGCGGGGCAGTCGGCGGAGCGCAGCGCCGCGAAGCGGTCCTGCCGGGTGGCCTGGGCGGCGAGTTGCTGCCGGGCGGCGCCGGGCCCGACGGCGCCGGCCATGCGGCGGTAGCGCCCGGCGCCCGCGTCGGGCACCTGGCGGCCGGGGAACATGTCCGGCAGCGTCCGCTCGACGACCTCCGGGAACCGGCCGGCCGCGACGAGGCCGTCCAGCTCCCGCCACGCGGCGTACTGCTCGGGGCGCGGCCCCGCCGCGTTGGTCGCCATCACGCAGAGCCCGGCGACCCGTCCGGGCGCCCGGTGCAGCACCTCGAACCCGACGATGGCGCCCAGGCTGAGCCCGACCAGCACGAACGGGCCCTCCACGGTGGCCAGCACCTGGTCCGCGAGCGCCCCGACGTCCGGGTGCCGCAGCGCCACGTGGTGGACGGGGTGGCCCTCGGGGAAGGCCACGTCCGACCAGAGGGCGGCGTCGCAGAGCATGCCCGGGACCACGACCAGCGGCAGCGGCACGCCGGTCACCAGCGCCGCGCGGAGCGGGGCAGCAGGGCGTACGGGGCGACGTAGCCGTTGTGGTCCAGGCCCAGTCCCGCGTCGGCGGCGGCCTTCACGACCTCCTCGTCCCACTCCAGGCGGACCCGCGCGTCACCGGAGTTGACCACCAGGAGGTCGCCTTCCTCCTCGCCGGTGTTGCGCAGGGTGCGCCAGGCGTCCTGCGGCACCGAGAGGATGTCGCGCGGGCCCAGGCGGACCGAGACGGGGTCGGTGCGGTTGAGGGTGACCTCCCACTCGCCGCTCTGGACGATCAGCGTCTGCGTCTCGTGCTGGCGGTGCGGGGAGACGCCCTGGCCGGGCTCGGCGCGCAGCCAGGCGACGTTGTGGCCGTGCGGGTTGAAGACGCGCGGCTCCTGGTGGGCGTCCTCGGTCATGCCGTAGCCGATGACGCAGCTCAGCCGGGCGCCGCCGCCGGGCAGGGTGCTGTCGAGGAAGGGGCGGTCGGACCAGACGAGGTCGTCGCGGGCGGCGACCCGGCGCCGCATCTCCTCGGGGCTGTAGTGGCGGAGCCGGTCGATGTACTCCTGCGCCATGGGCGTGATCAGCTCGGACTCCGGCGGGAGGGTGTCCCCGGCGACGGTGTCGACCAGCTGGTTGTCGGCGGTGAGGTGCAGGCCGTGCTGTGCGGCCTCGCGCAGGACCGAGGGGCCCCAGATGATGCCGCCGGTGTCGTCCATGCCGAGCACGGTGAACATCCAGCCGTCGTCCGGGCCGGTGTTGGTGAAGCCCCGGAAGATCCAGGTCGGTACGGAGGCGATGTCCCCGGCCCTGAGGAGCAGTTCGCCCTCGGTGCCGTCGGCGCCCCAGCGCAGCAGGTACTCGCCCGCGGTGCAGACGAAGACCTCGGCGGTGTAGTGCAGGTGGAGGTTGTTGGTGATGCCGTGCGGCATGGCGGCGGCGCCGATGTTGTAGCCGTGCGGCAGCCGCAGGTTGACGACCTGGCCGGAGGACTGCGAAACGCCCGGCCCGATCATGGCGTAGTTCTCCTTCCGGTCCGAGCCGGGGGTGCGGCAGTCGATGAAGGCCTGGTTGCAGGAGACGAAGTCGCTGCGGCGCACGGTGCGCTGCCCCAGCTCCGCGGTGGTCACGACGACATCGGGCACGGTGGCTCCTTCGTTGGCCAATGGGGAATACGTATGCAGTGCCATGACAGGCCCCATGCGAGGGTCCTGTCAAGAGCTGGGGCCGAAGATCCCTCCGCGAGAGGGGCCTCAGGCGGCGGTGTCGGCATACGTATACTGTGGCCGCTCGCGGGTGCTGGGTGCTGGGTGCTGGGTGCTGGGTGCGGGTGGGGCGCGGCGTGGACGAGGAGAGAACATGGCGATCACCAGTCACGACGTGGCGAGACTGGCGGGGGTCTCGCAGCCGACCGTCTCCCGTGCCCTGCGCGACGACCCCCGGGTCTCCCGGGCCACGCGGGAGAAGGTCCGGCGGGCCGCCGCCCTGCTCGCGTACGTGCCGAGCGAGGCCGGCCGCACGCTGTCGACGCGGGCCACCCGGCGCGTCGGCGTCATCGTCACCGACCTGACCAACCCGTTCTATCCGCACGTCGTCGCCCCGCTCCACGACGAGCTGGAGCGGCTCGGCTACCGGATGATGCTCGTCACCGAGCGCTCCGACGAGGCCGTCGCCGAGGAACGGCTGCTGGACCAGTCGCTCGACGGCGTCGTCCTCGCCACCGCCACCACCGACTCCCGCCTCCCCGCCCTGCTGGAGCGGCGCGGCACGCCCCACGTCTTCCTCAACCGGGACACCGGCCGCCCCGGCGACTTCGCCTCCGTCGTCGACAACGAGGGCGGCGGACGCCTCGTGGCCCGGGAACTCGTCCCCCTGGGCCACCGGCGGTTCGCGGGCGTCTTCGGCGCCGCCAACACCACCACGGGCCGCGCCCGCGAGCTGGGCTTCCGGCTGGCGCTGGCCGACGCCGGCATCGGCCTGCCCGAGGACCGGGTGGCCCGCGGCCCGTTCGCGTACGAGACGGGGTACGAGGCGCTGCCGGCCCTGCTGGCGGCGGCCGACCCGCCCACCGCCGTCTTCTGCGGCAACGACGTGGTCGCCATCGGCGTGCTCAACGCGGCGCTGGCGGCCGGGGTGAAGGTCCCGGACGACCTCACCGTCGTCGGCTTCGACGACCTGCCGATGGCCGCCTGGGAGGTCTTCCGGCTGACCACCGTCCGCCACGGCCTCGGGGAACTCGCCCGCCAGGCGGCCCGGCTGCTGGTCCGGCGCATCGGCGGCGAGGTCGACCGGGCCGGCGAACGCCTCGTCCTGCCCACCGAGTTCGTCCCCAGAGCCACCCACGCGCCGGCCCGCTGAGGCCGCCGCCCTCCGCCCGTCCTCCGCCCCCGTCCGGAAGGTAGTTGCCCCGATGACCAGCCCCCTGCCGATCTGCCTGGTCCAGTCGGCCGCCCGCCACCACGCCTCCGCCGGCGCCCTGGACGCCTTCGCGGCGGACGTACGCCGCATCACCCGCACCCACCCCGGCACCAGGCTGCTGGCCTTCCCCGAGCTGCACCTGTCCGGCCAGCGGCCGGACGAGGACCCTGGGGAGGTCATGAGGGCGGCCGCCGAGCCGCTGGACGGGCCGCGCGACGCCGCGCTGGCCCGGATCGCCCGCGAGGCGGGCGTGTGGCTGGTCCCCGGCACCCTCTACGAACGCGGCGAGGACGGCCGGATCTACAACACGGCCCCCGTCTACTCGCCCGGCGGCGAGCGCGTCGCCGCGTACCGCAAGATCTTCCCCTGGCGGCCCTACGAGACCACTGCCGCCGGCGCCGAGTTCGTCACCTTCGACCTGCCCGGCCACGGACGGGTGGGCCTGTCCATCTGCTACGACGCCTGGTTCCCCGAGGTCAGCCGCCACCTGGCGTGGCAAGGGGCCGACCTGGTGCTGAACCTGGTGCGCACCCCGACCGTCGACCGCGCCCAGGAACTGGTCCTGGCGCGCGCCCACGCGATCGTGAACCAGGTCGCGATGGCCAGCGTCAACGCGGCCCAGCCGGACGGGATCGGCCGCAGCCTCGTGGTCGACCCCGAGGGGCGGGTACGCGCCGAGGCCGCCTCGGCCACGGAACAGCTCGTGACGGATGTCCTCGACCTCGGGGAGGCCCGCCGGGTCCGCGCCTACGGAACGGCCGGGCTCACCCGCGTCTGGAACCCCTTCGAGGAGGGGCAGGCGCCGCTCGAACTCCCGCTGTACGGCGGCCGGATCGACCCGGCGCGGTGGCGGGCGGGGGCGGGGTCGGGCGACGCGGGCTGAGGCTTCGGGCCGGGGGCGCGGGCGGGGCGTCCGCTCAGGCGGTGCCGCGCCGGACCAGCCGGTGGGGCACGGTCAGTTCCTGCGGGGGCACGGTGTTGCCGGGGCTGTGGACGCGGTCGGCGAGGCACTGGAGGGAACGCTGGGCGATCTGGTGCTTGTCCGGGGCGATCGTGGTCAGGGGAGGGTGGCTGTAGCGGCCGTCCTCGATGTCGTCGAAGCCGACGATCGCCAGCTCCCCGGGGACGCGCACCCCGCGCTCGTGTGCCACGTGGAGTGCTCCGAGGGCGAGTTCGTCGCTGAAGGCGAAGACGGCGTCGGGGGGTTCGGGCCCGTCGAGCAGGGCGGCCATGGCGCGGGCGCCGTCGGCCCGGTGCAGGGCGGTGACGGGCTGCTGGGCGCCGGGCGGGTGGGGGAGCCCGGCCCGGTTCAGGGCGCGGAGGTAGCCCTCGGCGCGCAGCAGGGCCGTGCCGTTGTGCAGGTGCGGCTGGAGGCCGATGGCGGCGACGCGGCGCCGTCCGCTCCGGACCAGGTGGGTGGTGGCCTCGTCGGCGGCTGCCACGTTGTCGACGGCGACATGGTCGGCTGCGCCCTGCGGGCTGCGCTCGCCGAGGATCACCACGGGCACGGCCGGGGCGGTCGCGGCCAGCTCCGCCGGAGAGAGCGCCCAGGGGCTGACGATGAGGCCGTCGACGGCCCGCCCGCCGCCCTGGGCGAGCAGCCGGCGTTCGGCCTCGGCCTCGCCCCGGGTCTGGTCGATGACCACGGTCCAGCCGCGGCGCCGGGCCTCGTCGACCAGGAGCCCGGCCAGTTCGCCGAAGTAGGGCGAGTGGAGTTCGGGGATGGCCAGGCCGATGACGCCGGTGCGGCCGGCGCGCAGGGTGCGGGCGGCGAGGTTGGGCCGGTAGCCGAGTTCCTCGATGGCCTCCTGGACGCGCCGCCGGGTGTCCGGGGCCACCGACCCGGACCCGCTGACGACGTTCGACACGGTGCGCGGGGAGACCCCGGCCCGCGCGGCCACATCCTTCAGACGACTGCTCACCCGGTCATCCTCGCACGGGACGGGCCGGCGCCAAGGGCCTCGCTCCCGGCTATTGCCACGTTGCATTCAACGAGGCAGTCTGAGGACGGAACTTCCCTCCGCGAGAAGGCGAGAACGACCGTGACCGCATTTCCCGGCGTCAGTCCCGCAGAGCTGGACGTCGACGTGACGCAGGACGTGGCGCACCTCTACGAAGACGGCATCACCGCCCTGAAGGGAGGTTTCAGCACGGAGTGGGCCGACCGGCTCCGGGAGGACATCGACGTCGCCTTCGCCGAGGCGCGCGCCCGCCCCGGCGGCGCCGTCGGGCGCGGCCCGCACCGCTACTACGTGGAGATCCACCCCGAGCAACTGCGCGGCTTCGTCACCCTCGTCGACCACCCGTGGGTCCGGTCGGTCGCCACCGCCGTCCTCGGCCCCGACTACCGCATCGTGGAACTGGGCTTCGACGTGCCGCTCGAAGGCGCGGTCGACCAGCCGTGGCACCGCGACTTCCCCGCGCCCGACGAGACCCGGGCCGAACGCCGCCTCACCTCGCTCGCCTTCAACGTCACCGCCGTCGACACCGCCGAGGACATGGGCCCCTTCGAGATCGCCCCCGGCACCCAGTGGGACGACAGCCCCGACTTCGCCCACGGCATGTTCCCGCCCCGTGAGAGCTACGGGCGCTACGAGGGGCTGGCCGTCCGCAAGTACCCGCAGCGCGGGGACATCTCCGCCCGCAGCGCCCTGACCATCCATCGTGGCACCCGGAACGCGTCGGCCAGGGCCCGCCCGGTCCTCGTCCTCGGCCTCGACGGCCCCGAGGCGGACAACGCCGACCGCCACGACACGGCCGTCACCCGGGCCTACTGGGAGAGCCTGCCGGAGCGCGTCCGCCGCCACCTGGACTGCCCGGTGGTCGAGACGCTGACCCCGATCACGCAGAAGCACACCATCGAGGGGCTGGTGATGGGCGCCCCCTGAGCCCGCGCGAGATCCTCGATGCGGGGTGGTGCAGGGTGGGTGAGCTGTAGGGAGAAGGGGGGGGCGGCCATGTGGTTCCCGCGTCTGGCGGGGGTGTTCGCGGCGACCTGGGCGGTGCTGCTGGTGGCGCTGCTCGCCCCGTCGCTGCTGCCGGTCGCCTGGCACCCCGTCATCTACTCCCCGGCGAGCGTCGGCCTGTGGGCGTTGACCGCCCTGGTGGCGCCCTTCGTGGTCAGCGTCGTCCGGTGGGAGTGGATACGGCACGGGCGGCGGCCGCGCTGAACCGGGCTACGGCCGCCAGTACCCCAGCGCGCTCACCCGCTCCTTGGCCGCCCCCAGTTCCTTCCGTGCCCATCCCGCCAGGGTGCGGGTGGTGTGGGTGTCGGTGGCTATCCAGAGGTAGGCGTCGGCGGGGAAGGCGGGGAGGGCGGATTTCACCGTCTCGGTGAGGCGGGCGCCGGCGCGTTCGCGGGGGACGGTGTGGACCGTGTGGCGGGTGGGGTCGGTGCGGAAGGGGAGGCCCTTGGTGGCCGGTTCCGCCTCGTCCGGGGTCTCGAACCAGATGGTGGCCGGGGTGGCCGGGAAGGTGTCGAGGAGGGAGTTGAGGGCGGGCAGGGAGGCCGGGTCGGCGACGGCGTAGAGGTGGGCCGGAGCCGGGTCGGGGGCGGTGAAGCCGGTGCCCTGGACCGTGGCGTCGATGGTGTCGCCCGGGGTCGCGGAGCGGGCCCAGTCGCTGGCGGTGCCCTCGTGCAGGGCGAACTCCAGGCTGAAGGTGCCCTGCTCCGGGTCGGGGTCGACCAGGGTGTAGGCGCGCTGGTGCGGTTTGCCGTCGCGCTCGAACCAGACGCGGACCCACATCGTGGGGTGGACGCCCGACTGGGCCAGCAGCCCGCCGTCGGTGAAGCGCACCCTGCGGTACTCCGGGGTGACCTCCTCGCTGCCCGTGACGGTGAACGTGAAGTCCTTGCCACGCAGCAACTTGAGGACGACGCCCTCCCAGCCGTGACCCACGGTGGTCTCCTCCCCGGATGATTACTTTAGGTTAGGCTAACCTAAATCTTTGCGGGTGTGGAGGGTGGGGGAAGGTTCGGGGGAGCCGCCCGGGCCGCGCGCCGGGCGGGCGGCGGAGACACCTGACGGCACATCGATACACCGATGCCTGGCGACGGGCGGGGAGCAGCGGGGACGGATGAGAGCCGAGAGAGCAGACATGGCCGGGAGAGCGGGCAGGGCCGCAAGAGCCGGGCAGCGGCCGGGCTTCCAGTTGTTCCGGGACGACTGGGGCATCCCGCACGTGCGCGCGGGCGGGGCGCGGGAACTCGCGTACGGCCAGGGGTACGTGACCGCGCTCGACCGGGCCTGGCAGCTCCATGTCGAGCAGCGCAGGGTGCTGGGGACCAGCGCCGCCTTCCTCGGGGCCGACGCGGCCGACTGGGACGGGCTCGCCCGCCGGACGCGGCTGGCCGACACCGCCCGGCGGTGCTACGAGCGGCTGGACGCCGACACGGCCGCCTGGGTCGCCGCGTACGCCGAGGGGGTCAGTGACGCGCTGGCGGACGGGGCGCACGAGCGGGCCCCGGAGTTCGCGCGGACCGGCAGCGAGCCCGCGCCCTGGGAGCCGTGGACACCGCTCGGGGTGTGGCTCTCCACCCATCTGCTCTTCGCGGGCTTCCCCGCCAAGCTCTGGCGCGGCGAACTCACCCGCCGCCTCGGCCCCGACGCCGTCCCGCTCTTCGCCACCGACGGGCCCGGCACCGCCGGCAGCAACGGCTGGCTGGTCACCGGTGACCGTACGGCGAGCGGCGCCGCGCTGCTGGCGGGCGACCCGCACCGGTTCGTCGAGGACCCCGGGGTCTACCAGCAGATCCACCTGGCGGCGCCCGGCTGCGACGTGGTCGGGCTCGCCGTCCCGGGCGTCCCGGGCCTCGCCCACTTCGGCCACACCGGCCAGGTCGCCTGGGCCATCACCAACGCCATGGCCGACTACCAGGACCTCTACCGGGAGCGGCTGCGGCGCACCGGTGGCGCCGTCGAGGCGTACGGGCCCGGCGGCTGGGAGGAGGTGGCGGCGCACACCGAGACGTACCAGGTCGCGGGCGGGGAGCCGGTGACCGTGGAGGTGGTCGAGACGGCGCGCGGGACCGTGGTCGTGGGCGGGCCGGACGCCGGGCCGCTGCCCGGGGAGGAGGGCGAGACGGAGGCCGCCAACGCGCTGGCGCTCCGTCATCACCCGCGCGTCTCCGGGCGCCTCGGCTTCGAGACGCTGCCCGCGCTGCTCACCGCGCGGACGGTCGCCGAGGTGTCCGCCGCCGTCGACCCCTGGGTGGAGCCGGTCAACGTCCTGCTCGCCGCCGACACCGAGGGCGGCCTGCTGCACCGCGCCGCCGGGTACGTCCCGCGCCGCCCGGCCGCCAACCGGCTCGGCCCCGTGCCCGCCTGGGAGGCGGACCACGCCTGGCAGGACGAGCCCGAGCCGCTGCCCGAGGCGCCCGCCGCGAGCTGGGCCGAGCCGGGACTCGCGGTGATGGCCAACGAGCGCGGCCTCGCCGGACCGCTCGGCACCGAGTTCGCCCCGCCCTACCGCGCCGACCGCATCCGCGCCCTGCTCACCGCCCGCACCGGCTGGCGGGCCGCCGACATGGCCGCCGTCCACACGGACACCCACCTCGCCTCCGCCCGGCCGCTGCTGGCCCTGGTCCGCCGTCTCGATCCGGCGGGACTGGGGGAGAGCGCCCGCCACCTGCGGGAACGGCTGCTCGCCTGGGACCGGCACATGGCGGCCGAGTCGGTGGACGCCGCCCGGTACGCCGCCTTCCGCGCCGAGGTCGTCCGGCTGCTCGCCGCCCACCCGGCGCTCGCCGGGCTGACCGGCCCCGCCGGGCCCGCCCGCGCCGACGGCTACCCGCCGGTCTTCCGGCCCTGGCTCTTCGCCACCGCCCGGATCGCCTACGCCCTCGAATCGCTGCTCACCGGCGGGCCCGTGGCCGAGGACGAGCGGCCGGCGCTGGTCGCCGCCGCGCTGGAGGCGGCCGCGGAGGACGACACCGAGCAGCCCTGGGGCGCCCTGCACCGGCTCGCGCCCTGGCAGGCGGTGGCCTCCGGGGAGGAGTGGCCCTCGGTCGGCGGGGACCACGACTGCGTCCTCTCCACCTCCAGCCTCCCCGGCATCACCCACCTCTTCGCGCGCGGCCCAGCCGCCCGCTACGTCTGGGACCTCGCCCGCCGCGACGACAGCCTCTGGGCCGTCCCCTTCGGTGCCTCCGGCGTCCCGGGCGACCCGCACGCCCGCGACCAGCTCCCGCTGTGGCGCGAGGGCGGCCTGGTCCCCGTCGTCACCGACTTCGCCCGGCTGCGCCCCGTCCCCCTGCCCACCCCGTCCGACAGGAGCCCCGCCCGATGAGCAGCATCCCCAGCCCCGACCTCAGCGACCGCACCCCGGTCCACCGCCACCACGTGGACGGCTTCGGCGAGGTCCGCCTCGTCCCCGTCGACCCGGACGCCGACCTCGACCTGCTGTACGCCTGGGTCACCGAGGAGCGCGCCAAGTTCTGGGGGATGAACGGCTACACCCGCGAGGAGGTCCACGAGACGTACACCTTCCTGGACGGCCTCACCACCCACCACGCCTTCCTCGCCGTCCTCGGCGGCCGCCCCGCCGCCCTCTTCCAGACGTACGAGCCCGAGGCCGACCCGCTCGGCGAGTGCTACGAGGTCCAGCCCGGCGACTACGGCGTCCACCTGCTGATCGGCCCCGCCCACGGCGGCCAGCCCGTCCCGCACTTCAGCAGCGGCCTCATCATCGCCCTGATCGCGTACATCCTCACCGACCCCGGCCGACGCCGGATCGTCGTCGAGCCCGACGCGCGCAACGAGCGGGCCATCGAGCGGCTGCGCCGGGTCGGCTTCGTGCTCGGCCCGGAGATCGACAAGCCCGAGAAGCGGGCCCGCCTCGCCTTCCTGGAGCGGGCCGACGCCGAGGCCGCCGTCAAGGCCGTCTCCCACCGCTGACAGCCTCGGATCGCGAGGGCGCCGAGGCTGGGGCAGAGTGGCCCCATGGACGACCTCAACGCCCTCGCGGACGAGCACGTGACCGCGGCCCACGCCGACCCGCACGGGCGCAGCGCCCACCTCCTCGTCCACGAGGACTGCCTGCGCCAGAGCATCATCGCGCTGACCGCCGGGACCCGCCTGGACGAGCACAACGCGCCCCCGGCCGCCTCCCTCCAGGTGCTGCGCGGCGTCGTCCTGATCACCACCGTCTCCGGCGACACCGAACTGAGGTCGGGCCAGCTCCACCCGATCCCGCAGGAGCGCCACGGCCTGCTCGCCGTGGAGGACGCGGCCGTGCTGCTGACCGCCGTCAACGACTGACCGGGGCCGCACCGCCGGCCCGACCCCGCTCGTATGCTGCCTGTATGACTGATGCGCAGCCGGGACGGCCGACCGAGAATGCCATGCGCCGAGCGCTCAAGCGGGCCCGGGACGGGGTGGCGCTGGACACCGCCGAGGCGGCGGTGCTGCTCCAGGCGCGGGGCGAGCAGTTGCGGGACCTGTCGGCCTCGGCCGCGCGGGTGCGCGACGCCGGGCTGGAGGCGGCCGGGCGTCCGGGCGTCATCACGTACTCCAAGAAGGTCTTCATCCCGCTGACCCGGCTCTGCCGGGACCGCTGCCACTACTGCACCTTCGTCACCGTCCCCGGCAAGCTGCGCCGCGAGGGCCACGGCATGTACCTGTCGCCGGACGAGGTGGTGGAGGTCGCCCGCCAGGGCGCCGCACTCGGCTGCAAGGAAGCCCTGTTCACCCTCGGCGACCGGCCCGAGGACCGCTGGCCCGAGGCCCGCGAGTGGCTCGACGCCCACGGGTACGACGACACCCTCGCCTACGTCCGCGCCATGGCCATCCGGGTCCTGGAGGAGACGGGCCTGCTCCCGCACCTCAACCCGGGCGTCATGAGCTGGACCGACCTCCAGCGGCTCAAGCCCGTCGCGCCCTCGCTCGGCATGATGCTGGAGACCACCGCGACCCGGCTGTGGTCCGAGCCGGGCGGCCCGCACCACGGCTCCCCCGACAAGGAGCCCGCCGTCCGCCTGCGCGTCCTGGAGGACGCCGGCCGCTCCAACGTCCCCTTCACCACCGGCGTCCTCATCGGCATCGGCGAGAGCTACGAGGAGCGCGCCGACGCCCTCTTCCAGCTCCGGCGCATCCAGCGCCAGTACCAGTCGATCCAGGAAGTCATCGTCCAGAACTTCCGCGCCAAGCCCGACACCGCGATGCGCGCCATGCCCGACGCCGAACTGGAGGAGCTGGCCGCCTGCATCGCCGTCGCCCGCCACATCCTCGGCCCGGCCGCCCGCATCCAGGCCCCGCCGAACCTGGTGGACTCCGAGTACGCGCTGATCGTCGGCGCCGGCATCGACGACTGGGGCGGGGTCTCGCCGCTCACCCCGGACCACGTCAACCCCGAGCGCCCCTGGCCGCACATCGACCAGCTCGCCGAGCGCACCCGCGAGTCCGGCTTCGAGCTGCGCGAACGGCTCACCGTCTACCCGGAGTTCATCGCACGCGGCGAACCCTGGCTCGACCCGCGCCTCCTCCCGCACGTCCGCGCCCTGGCCGACCCGGCCACCGGCCTCGCCCGCGAGGACGCGCTGCCGAAGGGGCTGCCCTGGCAGGAGCCCGACGAGGGGTTCACCGCGAGTGGCCGCACCGACCTGCACCGCACCATCGACACCCAGGGCCGCACCGGCGACCGCCGAGCCGACTTCGACGCCGTCTACGGCGACTGGGAGGCCCTGCGCGAACAGGCCGCCCCCGGCATGGTCCCGCAGCGCATCGACAGCGACGTCCGCGAAGCCCTCGCCCAGGCCGCCGACGACCCGACCCGGCTCAGCGACGACCAGGCCCTCGCCCTGCTCCACGCCGACGGCCCGGCCCTCGACGCGCTCTGCTCCCTCGCCGACGACCTGCGCCGCGCCACCGTCGGCGACGAGGTCACGTACATCGTCACGCGGAACATCAACTTCACCAACGTCTGCTACACCGGCTGCCGCTTCTGCGCCTTCGCCCAGCGCCGCACCGACGCCGACGCCTACACGCTCTCCCTCGACCAGGTCGCCGACCGGGCCGCCCAGGCGTGGGAGGTCGGCGCCACCGAAGTCTGCATGCAGGGCGGCATCCACCCCGACCTGCCCGGCACGGCGTACTTCGACATCGCGCGGGCGGTCAAGGAACGCGTCCCCGGCATGCACGTGCACGCCTTCTCGCCGATGGAGGTCGTCAACGGCGCCAGCCGCACCGGCCTCTCGATCCGCGACTGGCTCACCGCCGCCAAGGAGGCCGGGCTCGACTCGATCCCCGGCACCGCCGCCGAGATCCTCGACGACGAGGTCCGCTGGGTCCTCACCAAGGGCAAACTCCCCGCCGCCGACTGGATCGAGGTCGTCAAGACCGCCCACGAACTGGGCCTGCGCTCCTCCTCCACCATGATGTACGGGCACGTGGACCAGCCCCGCCACTGGCTCGGCCACTTCCGCACGCTGGCTGCCATCCAGCAGGAGACGGGCGGCTTCACCGAGTTCGTGACGCTCCCCTTCATCCACACCAACGCGCCGGTCTACCTCGCCGGCATCGCCCGCCCCGGCCCCACCACCCGCGACAACCGGGCCGTCACCGCGATGGCCCGCGTCCTGCTCCACCCGCACATCACCAACATCCAGACCAGCTGGGTCAAGCTCGGCGCGGAGGGCGCCGCCGAGATGCTCCGCTCCGGCGCCAACGACCTCGGCGGCACCCTGATGGAGGAGACCATCTCCCGCATGGCGGGCTCGCGTTACGGCTCGTACCGCTCCATCGAGGACCTGCGCGCCATCGCCACCCTGGCCGGCCGTCCCGCCAAGCCGCGCACCACGCTCTACGGCGAGGTGCCGGCCGAGCGCATCGCGGCGGCCGAGGCGTCCGACGGGCACCTCCCGGAGCTGCTGCCGCTGGCCGACTGAGGCGCGCCGGGTCAGGGCGTGGCGGGCTCGCCCTCGGCCGGCTCGCCCGCCTCCGTCTCGGCGAAGGAGGGCTCGACCGCGCAGTCGGCCGGGATCTGCTCGGCGGTTCCCTCGCACTCCGCCCGCCCCTCGGGCTCCGGCGAGCAGGCCGTGGCCGAGAGCACGGCGGCAAGGACGAGGGCGGCGGAGGCCGCGGCGGTACGGAAGCGCATGGATTTCCCCCAGTTCAGGTGCCCGGACACCACATCCGGGCCCCTGGATGATCCCCCGTCCCCCTCGCCCGCGCCAGGGGAGAACACCGTCCGGCCTACCCCCGCCCCACCGGGGCAGACGGCTCCCCATGACAGCGACAGGGGTGCTCTCGGGAGAGTGGACGCTCGGGTGGAGCGTGGTCGTCCTGCTCCTCGCCGGAGCCGTGACGGTCTGGTGCAGTGTGCGGCTGGCCGGGGTGGGCGACACCCTCGCCGACCGGACCGGATGGGGCGAGGCGGTCTTCGGCGCCGTCCTCTTCGGCCTGGTCACCTCGCTCTCCGGGATCGTGATGACCACCGTCGCCGCCGTCGACGGCGAACCCCGGCTCGCCTACGGCAACGCCGTCGGCGGCATCGCCGCGCAGACCCTCGCCGTGGTCGCCGCCGACGCCTTCCACCGCCGCGCCAACCTCGAACACGCCGCCGCCTCCCTCCAGAACCTCCTCTTCGGCGTCCTGCTCGCCGGGCTCCTCGGCCTCTCCCTGATGGCCACCTTCAGCCCCGAGGTGACGGTCGCCGGGGTCCACCCCGCCTCGATCGTCCTGGTCCTGGTCTACATGGGCGGGCTGCATCTGGTCCGCCGCACCGACGACCCGATGTGGCAGGCGTGGGAGGCGGTCCGCACCAAGGAGACCGTCGAGGACGTGCCCGACGAGGAGCCGGAGGGCACGTACGCGCGCCGCCGCACCGGAACCCTCTGGGTGGAGTTCGCCGCCATCGCGGGCGTCGTCATCGTCGCCGGCTGGGCCGTCACCCAGGCCGCCCAGGTGGTGCTCTCCTCGACGGGGCTGCGCGCGGGCCTGGTCGGCGCCGGGATCATGGGCATCATCAACGCCCTGCCCGAGGCCGTCACCTCGATCGCCGCCGTCCGCCGGGGCGCCGTCACCCTCGCCTTCGCCGCCATCATCGGCGGCAACTGCCTCGACGTCCTCAACCTCGCCATCGGCGACCTCGCGTACTCCGGCGGCTCCCTCTTCCACGCCGCCGGCCGCGACGAACTCTTCCTCAGCGCCGCCGCCCTCCTGATGACCACCGTCGTCCTCGCCGGCCTCCTGGTCCGCCAGAAGACCGGCTGGCTCCGCCTCGGCTTCGACGGCTGGCTGCTCGTGCTCGTCTACGCGGGGACGATGGTGACGCTGGCGGTCTGAGGGGCGCACGTCCCCGCCTGCCGCTCCTCACGCCCGGCGCAGGACAGAGCCGCCCGCGTACCGCGCAGCATCCCCCAGCTCCTCCTCGATCCGGATCAGCTGGTTGTACTTGGCGGTGCGGTCCGAGCGGGAGAGCGAACCGGTCTTGATCTGGCCGCAGCCGGTCGCCACCGCCAGGTCGGCGATGGTGGTGTCCTCCGTCTCGCCCGACCGGTGCGAGACGACCACCGTCCACCCCGCCTCGTGCGCGGTGGCCACCGTGGACAGCGCCTCGGTCAGGGTGCCGATCTGGTTGACCTTGACCAGCACCGAGTTGCCGACGCCGGTACGGATGCCCTCGCGCACCAGCGCCTCATCCGTGCAGAACACGTCGTCACCGGTGAGCTGACAACGGTCGCCCACGCGCGCGGTCAGCTCCCGCCACCCCTCCCAGTCGTCCTCGGCCATCGGGTCCTCGACCGAGACGACCGGGTACGCGTCGAGGAGTTTCGCCAGGTACTCGACGTGCTCTGCGGACGTACGCCGCACCCCCTCGCCCGCGTAGTCGTACACCCCGTCGCGGAAGAACTCCGACGAGGCCGGGTCCATCACCAGGCCGATGTCCGCGCCGGGCCGGTAGCCGGTCCGCTCGATGGCGGCGGTCACGAAGTCGAGCGCCTCCTCGGCGGTACGCAGCGAGGGCGCGAACCCGCCCTCGTCGCCGACGCCCGTGGAGTGCCCGGCGGCCAGCAGGTCGCGGCGCAGGGTGTGGAAGACCTCGCTGCCCATCCGGACCGCCTCCGCGAAGGTCTCCGCGCCCACCGGCGCGATCATGAACTCCTGGAAGTCCAGCGGATTGTCGGCGTGGGCACCGCCGTTGACGATGTTCATCATCGGCAGCGGGAGCAGGTGGGCGCTCTCCCCGCCCAGGTACCGGTAGAGCGGCTGACGGAGCGAGGCCGCGGCGGCCTTGGCGGCGGCCAGCGAGACGCCGAGGACCGCGTTGGCGCCGAGCCGCGACTTGGCGGGGGTGCCGTCGAGGGCGACCAGGGCGGCGTCCAGACCGGCCTGGTCGAGCGCGTCCCGGCCGCGCACGGCCGCCGCGATCTCCCCGCCGACGTGGGACACCGCCCGGTCGACCCCCTTGCCGTGCCAGCGCGCCGGGTCCCCGTCGCGCAGCTCCACGGCCTCCCGGGCGCCGGTCGACGCCCCCGACGGGACCGCCGCCCGCCCCAGCGAACCGTCCGCGAGCGCGACGTCGACCTCCACCGTCGGATTGCCCCGGCTGTCGATGATCCGGCGGGCGGCGACGCCCGTGATGGCGGTGTTTCCGATCCCGGCTGCGGCTTCCGGCATGGGAGTTCCTTCCCTGGTCGTATGCCGGGCCCCGGCTGCGACAGCGCTGGCGCTGAGCCCGACACCACCAGACCCTACAGCTAAACTGATGAGTTTGGCTGCACAGTTTGGCTGTGCAGTGTGCCTGTGCAGGTCAGGGCCCCTGTGCGCCGGGCCCGCGCGATAAAGTGCCGTATGCCCACCCCGGAAGCCGCCGCCATCGCCGCCGAACTGCGTACGGCCATGGGCAGGCTGACCCGACGCGTCACCCACGAGGACCGCATCCCGCTGGGCCAGGTCGCCGTACTCGGCGTCCTCGACCGCCAGGGCCCCATGACCACCAGCGACCTCGCCGCCGACCAGCGCGTCCGCCCCCAGTCGATGGCCCGCGCGGTGGGCCTCCTCATGGACCAGGAGCTGATCACCCGCCGCGCCCACCCCACCGACGGCCGCAAGTCCCTGGTCGAACTCACGGCCGCCGGCCGCGCCGCCCTCGAAGCGGAACGCGGCCGTCGCGCCGGCTGGCTCGCCCAGGCCATCGAAGCGGAACTCACGGCCGGGGAACGCGAGTTGCTGGCCCGCGCCACCGGCCTGCTGGACCGCCTCGCGGCCCGCTAGGGGACGAGGGGTGCGCCCCTCCCCTTGGTCTCCAGGCCCTTCCCGCAGAACTCGGCCTCGATCACGTTCACGTAGAGCAGCCCGTTACCGATCCAGTCCCCGTTGATGTTGAACGTGAGCTGGTGCCGCCCGTCCAGCGTGCCGACCATCGCGGAGAGGGACCCGCTGGTGCGCCCGCTCTTGCCGACCACCTTCACCCCGCACGAGGTCTCGGCGAACTCCACTCCCAGCCCGTACCCCGTCCCGCCCTCCGCCGGCACCTCGGCGAACATCGCCTCCGTCTGGGCGCGCGGCAGCAGCTTCCCGGCCACCAGCGCCCGCTGGAAGCGATTGAGATCCCCGGCGGTCGAGATGACGTCACCCGCCGCACCCAGCCAGGTCATGTTCTGCTTGGTCGCGTCGTGAATCGCGGCATCCGGCTCCGTCCGGTGCAGCCGCGAGTACGCCACCGGATGCGGCTTCGGCATCTTGGGATCCACACCCGGGAAGGACGTTCCGCCCAGTTTCAGCGGCCGGATGACCCGCAGCGTGACCTCCCGCGCGTACGAACGCCCGGTCACCGCCTCGATCACCATCCCGGCCAGGACGTAATTGGTGTTGGAGTACATCGGCGCCGACTCCGGCTCGGGATACGGCGGATACGTCAACGCTAGGGCCACGAGCTCCTCGGGCGGGTGCGTGTCGTAGCGGTGCTCCGCGAATCCCGGCCCGGCGGCCCGGTGGATGAACTCCGGGTCGTCGGTGTAATTGGCTATCCCGCTGGTGTGGTTGAGCAACTGCCGCACCGTGATCGCCTCGGCGTCGTACCCCTCCCCGCGCACCAGACCGGGCAGCCACTCCTCGACCGAGTCATCCAGACTGAGCTTCCCTTCCGCCTCCAGCTGGAGCAGCACGGTGGCGATGAACGTCTTGGTGATGCTGGCGCCCCGGAAGTGGTCGTCGGGGGTGCGTTCGCGGCCGGTGGCTGTGTCGGCGTGGCCGACCTGGGCTGTCCAACGGGCGTCGCGGTAGCGGACTTCGGCGGAGGCGCCGGGGAGGGTGCCCTTCTTCACCAGGTCTTGGAGGGCGGAGAGGGTGGCTTGGCGGTGGGGGGAATTCGGCTGGGCTGCGGGGGTGGCTGGGTTGGTGGCCGGGTGCCCGGCTGGGGTGGCGGAGGCGGGGGTCAGGGTTGCCGCGCCGGTGGCCAGGGCTATGGACAGGGTTAAGGCGAGGGTGCGGGTGGGGTGTTGGGGCATGGGGCGACTCCTGGTCGGGGAGGGGCGGAGTGCCTCTCGGGGACCAGAACGCTTGGGGGTGGGTGGGGGTTGACTGGGTTCGTTGTGGCGGGGGAGGGGGGCTGGGGTGGTTCTGCCGGTCTCTCGCTGGGTTGCGGTGGGGGTTCTGGGGGAGGACGGGCGGGGCTCGTGATGGGGCCGAGAGGGAGGGTGATATGCAGCGTTCAGGGCAATTGCCGGAATCTGGCAAGCTTGCAGAGATGGGGTGTGGGGGCGGGTAACGCCGCAGGTCATAGAGGGCGCTCCCCGCGTGGGCGGGGGTGGTCCCCCGCCCATCAGCTTCCGCCCCAGGCAGGTCAGGTGCTCCCCGCGTATGCGGGGTTAGTCCCAAGCGGTCGGTCGCATGCCGGGGCTCGTCGGAGTGCTCCCCGCCGAGGCGGCCCCACCCCCCTTCGAGTGATCCCCAACCCCCCAAGTGCATCCCCCCACCCCCCGGGCAGCCTCCTTCAGGGAGTTCGTCCACCCGAGAGGAAGTGCCGCGTGGGACTGTCACGGAAGTACGGAACCGCTATCACCGAAGGGCCCACCCCAGCCGATGCCACGGGACAGGCCCCGCTGCCCTACCCCGACGGGTGGGCTGCCGTTGCCTTCTCCGAGGAGTTGACGAGAGGGAAGGTGCTCACCCGGCCGCTCGCCGGGGAGGACGTGGTGCTGTACCGGCTCGGGACCGGCGCTCTGCGGGCCGTGAAGCCTTACTGTCCCCACCTCGGTGCGCACCTCGGGCTCGGCAAGGTCGAGGGGGAGGACCTGGTCTGTCCCTTTCACTTCTTCGCGTTCGGGCCCGACGGGGCCTGTGTGCGGACGGGGTACGACACGGCGCCGCCCCGGTCGCCGCTCGGGCAGTATCCGGTGTGTGAGGTGAACGGGGCCGTGTTCGTGTGGCGGCACCACGACGGGCGCGAGCCGGACTGGACGGTGCCGGAGTGGCACGAGGTCGGGCACCGGCCGGCGCGGTCGGGGGTGTGGGAGATGGCGGGGAACGCGCAGGAGGTGATCGAGAACTCGGTCGACCTGGGGCACTTTGCCACGTTGCACGGGTGGAAGCGGGCGGAGATGGGCGGGCCGGTGCGGTACGACGGGGCGGAGTTCCGGCTGTCGATGCGGGCGCACGAGTCGGCGCCGGTGCTCGGGGACTTCACGGTGGACGTGCGGGTCGAGGGGTACGGGCTGGCGGTTCTTCATGCCGACGTGCACACGCCGAGGATCGGCCTGCGGATGTGTACGACGGTGCTGCCGACGGCCATCGGGCCGAACCGGATGCAGCTCCGCCAGCTCAACCGGCTCACCTTCGACGAGCCCGCCCGGCTGCCCGCCCCGCTCGCCCGCGCGGTGAGCCGGGTGGCGACGCGGGTGCTCGACCGGGCGGTGTTCAAGGCCAGTTGCGCGTTCACGGCGGCCGACTTCCCGATCTGGCACCACAAGCAGTACGTCCAGCCGCCCAGGCTGGCCCGCGGTGACGGCCCGATCGGCCCGTTCCGGCGCTGGGCCCGCCGCTTCTACCCGCCGCAGCCGGCGACGCCCCCGACCTCCGCCGGCCACACCGGCGTGAACTCCGGCACCGGCACAGACGGCATCCCCAGCCCCGCCACCGGCGGCAGCTCCCGCCGGGACGGCACGCCGGGCCCCGCCCCTGTCGCCGCCGCCCCCGAGCCCGGCCGGCTCGACCGGCCCGACCGGCCCAGCCCTCACTGACCCCACCCGCACCACCGCCACCCCCAGCCCCGGGCGGACCCGTCGGCCGGTCCGCCCGTACGGGCAATTCTTGCGCAGGCTGTTGACAGGTACTGGTCACAGCGAGAATGTGGGAGCGCTCCCACAGTTCAACTCCCGGACGCACCACGCGCAGCCAGTACCAAGCGCAGCTCAGCACCACGTACTCCGAGCACCACCCGCACCCCCGATCCCGCCCCGGCAGCGTTGCCGAGGGCGTACGAGAGGAGCACGGAGCCGCATGAGCACGAGAAGCAGAGGGAAAAGCCCGTCCGGCGGAGCCGGACACCGCAGGCGCGCACGCCCGGCCGCCGCGCTGACCGCCCTGTTCCTGGGCGCCTCCCTGGCCGTCGCCGTCCCCGGCAGCGCGTCCGCCGACGCCGAGGACGTGACCGCCGCCCGGGTCGACAACCCGTACGTGGGCGCCACCCCGTACGTGAACCCGGACTGGTCGGCCAGGGCCGCCGCCGAACCAGGCGGCAGCGCCATCGCGGACGAGCCGTCCTTCGTCTGGATGGACCGCATCGCCGCCATCGAGGGCACCACGGCCGGCCGCGGCCTGAAGGAGCACCTGGACACCGCGCTCGACCAGGGCGCCGACCTCTTCCAGGTCGTCATCTACGACCTGCCGGGCCGCGACTGCTCCGCCCTCGCCTCCAACGGCGAGCTGGGCCCGACCGAGATCGGACGGTACAAGAGCGAGTACATCGACCCGATCGCCGAGCTCCTCGCCGACCCGGCCTACGCCGACCTGCGCATCGTCGCCCTCATCGAGCCGGACTCGCTGCCGAACCTCGTCACCAACGCGGGCGGCACCGCCGGCTCCACGCCCGAGTGTGCCGTGATGAAGGAGAACGGGAACTACGAGAAGGGCGTCGGCTACGCCCTCAGCACCCTCGGAGACATCCCCAACGTCTACAACTACGTGGACGCCGCCCACCACGGCTGGCTCGGCTGGGACTCCAACTTCGTCCCGGCGGCCCAGCAGTTCAAGAAGGCCGCGACCACCGAGGGCGCCACCGTCGACGACGTGCACGGCTTCATCGTCAACACCGCCAACTACTCGGTGCTGAAGGAGCCGTACCTCAAGATCACCGACACGGTGAACGGCACCACGGTGCGCCAGTCGAAGTGGGTCGACTGGAACTACTACGTCGACGAGCTGACCTTCGCGCAGGGCCTGCGCGAGGAACTGGTCCGCCAGGGCTTCGACTCCGGCCTCGGCATGCTGATCGACACCGCCCGCAACGGCTGGGGCGGCGACGACCGGCCCACCGGCCCCGGCCCCACGACCAGCGTCGACGCCTACGTCGACGGCAGCCGGGCCGACCGCCGCATCCACGCCGGCAACTGGTGCAACCAGAGCGGCGCCGGCGTCGGCGAGCGCCCGGTGACCGCGCCCGAGCCGGGCATCGACGCGTACGTGTGGGCCAAGCCCCCGGGGGAGTCGGACGGCAGCAGCGAGCCGATCGACAACGACGAGGGCAAGGGCTTCGACCGGATGTGCGACCCGACCTACGAGGGCAACGGCCGCAACGGCTTCAGCCTGACCGGCGCGCTGCCCGACTCGCCGGTCGCCGGGCACTGGTTCTCCGCCCAGTTCCAGGAGCTGCTGGCCAACGCCCACCCGCCGCTGGACGGCGGCGGCGAGCCCGGCGGCCCCGGTGAGGACGACACCACGGCGCCCACCGCCCCCACCGGCCTGAAGACCACCGCCACCTCGGCCACCACGGTCTCCCTCTCCTGGACCGCCGCCACCGACGACACCGGTGTCACCGGCTACGACGTCTACCGCGACGGCACCCGCGTCGGCTCCACGACCACCACCGCGTACGCCGACAGCGGCCTGGCCCCCGGCACCGCCTACACCTACACCGTCCGCGCCAAGGACGCGGTCGGCAACGTCTCCGCGCCCTCGGCCTCCCTCGCCGCCACCACCGACGAGGGCGGTGGCTCCACCGGCGCCCTCAAGGTCCAGTACCGCACCTCGGACACCTCGCCCACCGACAACCAGATCCGGATGGGGCTCCAGGTCGTCAACACCGGCCAGAGCGCGGTGAACCTGGCGGACGTGAAGCTGCGGTACTGGTTCACGCCGGACGGGTCGAGCGCGGTGACCAGTACGTGCGACTGGGCCCAGCTCGGCTGCGGCGGTGTCACACACACCGTCAAGCAGGCGAGCGGTTCCGCCCCCGGCGCCAGCCACTACGTGGAGGTCGGCTTCGCCTCCGGCAGCCTCGCCCCCGGCGCCGCCACCGGCGAGATCCAGCTCCGCCTGAACAAGGCCGACTGGTCCACTTTCGACGAGAGCGACGACTACAGCCGCTCCACCTCCACCGGCTTCACCGACCACGCGAAGATCGGCCTCTACCTCGGCGCCGCCCTCACCTGGGGCACCGCCCCCTGACCCGCCCCCCAGCAGGGAGGCCCGGCACGCACCTGACGGCGTGCCGGGCCTCCCGCCCGTCAGGCCGCGGGGTCAGAGCCGGTGCCGCACCCAGACGTTCGGCTCGGCGTAGACCGCGTACCCGTGGGCGACCGAGCAGTGGACCGGGACCAGCGCGCCCGGGACCTCGACGGGTCCCTCGGTGTCGAAGGGCAGCCCGGTCCAGTCGCGCCACTGCTCCAGGGTGCCGCTGACCGTCATCGACACCGGGGCGACCGAGTCGATCACCCCGCCCGCCCGTACGTGGACGCGCAGCCACGGGTCCTCGGGCAGGCCGTCCTCGGCGCGGGTCAGCCGGACGTACTCCGCCATCGGCAGGTCCGGGCGCCGGTGCTTGGCGTTGGGGCGGACGGGGGCGACCAGTTCGCGGTGGCCCAGCGCGCGGGCGTTCTCGCGCATCGCCTCGACCATGCGGCCCGATATGCCCTTGCCCAGGTGGTCGCCGGCCACGGTGATCTCGACGGCGCCGACCGTGTCGGGCGTCCGGCCGCGCCGCAGGTCGGAGAAGGCCCACAGCAGTTCCTGGTCCCAGCCGCCGGGCGGCAGCTGGCCCCGCCCGGGGGCGTCGAGGACGAACGGCACGCTGTAGCCGCGGGCGACCACCTCCCCGGCGGTGTCCGTGGCCACCAGGACGTACTCGGGGAACTCCACCGCGATACGCGGGAAGTTGGCCCAGCCGACCAGATCCTCCAGGACGAACTCGGGCCAGGTGTCCGGCATCTCGCCCAGCGCCCCGGCCAGTTCGGGGCGGGCGGCCAGGGTGGTGATCTCCAGTTTCATGCGCGCGAGCCTACGGGCCCGGATACGGCCGTGCCACAGGGTTTCCGCTGGTGGGGGGCGGGGTGCGGCAGCCGTGCGGGCCGGGGCAGCGCAGGGCGAGGAGGGCCACGTCGTCGTCGGGGTCCTCCCCGGCCATGCTGACGGTGAGCTGGCGGGTCAGGCGGGCCAGCGGGGTGCCGGCCCCCGCCGAGAGGAGCGTGCCGAGGCGCTCGATGGAGGCGTCGATGTCCTCGCCCCGGCGTTCCACCAGCCCGTCGGTGTAGAGGAGCAGCGTGCTGCCCGGCGGCAGCGGCTGCCGGTACTCCTGCCAGCCGCCCTCGGCCAGGCCCGGGTAGAGCATCATCTCGTGCTCGGTCAGCAGGCGGCAGGGCGAGCCCGGTACGGCGAGCAGCGGCGGCGGGTGCCCGGCGTTGGTCCAGGTCAGCTCCCAGCCCTGGTCGCGTGGGGTCAGGTGGGCGTGGATGAGCGTGCCGGTGAGGCCGAGGTCGAGGGTGGTCGTGGAGTGGTGCAGGGCCTCGACGGCGGCGGCGGGCCCGGCGCCCGGGTGATCGTGGTCGGCCTGGCGGAGCATGCTGCGGGCCTGGCCCATCAGGGTCGCGGCGCGGATGTCGTGGCCGGTGATGTCGCCGATGGTCGCCGCGAGCGTCGGCCCGCCGCTCTCCTCCTCCGCGGTCGGCAGCCGGTACGCGTCGTACCAGTCGCCGCCCACCCGGTCGCGGGCGGCGGCAGGACGGTACAGGGCCGCCATCTCCAGCCCGGGCACCGAGGGGAGTTCGGTGAGCATGGCGTCCTGCAACTGGCGGGCCACGTCGATCTGCTCGTCGACGAAGAGGGCGCGTTCCAGGGCGCGGGCGGCGTAGGCGGCGGTGGCGGTGAGCACGGCCAGCTCCCCCAGGTCCGGCTCGTGCCGGCTCCGCCAGGCCACCGCGAGCGCGCCCAGGACACGCCGGGTGCCCGCCAGCGGTACGCACACCAGGGAGGCGAAACCGAGCCGCTCCCAGCGGGCCGCCGCCTCGTCCCCGTACTCCGCGCGGACCTGGTGGATGCCGTGGACGGCGACGGTCCGCTTCTCCCGGGCGGCCCGGTCCGTCGGCCACGGGGTTGCGACCGGGTCGACCGCCGGGTCCTGGGCGGTGCCGTCGGGCCAGCGCCCCTCGGTGGCGTCCCAGGGGATGCGCTCCTGGGCCAGGCTGAGCCCGGCGAAGGAGGGGTGGAGGTCGCGGGTGATCAGCTCGCCGACCTGGTGGCGGACCTGGCCGACGCCGGTGGTGTCGGCGAGTACTTCGGAGGCACGCAGCACCAGCTCGGAGCGGGCCAGCAGCGCCGCCGCCTCGCCGCGGGCCTCCTCGATCCGGCGGGTGACGATCCGCAGCCGGATCTCGGCCGCGCACGCCTCCGCCAGGTCGGCCAGGGCCTCCACCTCGCGGTCGGTCCACTCCCGGGGCTGCCGGTCGATGGCGCAGAGCGACCCCAGCACCACCCCGTCGTCGTCGACCAGCGGCAGTCCGGCGTACCCGGCCACCGACAGTTCCTCGACCATCGGCCGCCCCCGGGTACGGGGATCGGTACGGGCGTCCCGCACGATCAGCCGGCCCGCCGAGACGACCTCCGCGCACAGCCCGGTCCGGCGCAGCTCGGAGAGCGGGGCTTCGAGGCCGGTCATGCCGGGGAACGAGTGGTGCTCGGCGCCGGCCACCGAGACCAGCGCCACGGGCACGTCCGCGAGCCGCGCCGCGATCCGCGCGAACCGGTCCATCCCCTCGTCCGCCGCGGACGACAGCCCCGCCTGCTCCAGCGCCAGCAGGCGCGCCCCCTCCTGGTCGGGGGAGACGGCGCCGGAGGACTCCCCGGACCCCGCTCCGGCCCCGGGTCCGCTCTCCTCTGCCATGGCGGCGGACCTTCCTGTCAATCCAGTCGATGACCCCTGCCGACCCACTCCTGCCAGGGTAGGCCAGCCCTCCCGGCGGTGCCGCCGGTGCGGCGGCCTGGTTCAGCCGCGAGGGGTGAGGGCCAGCCGGTCCTCCTGCGGCGCAGGACGATCAGGAGCACCAGGCCCGCCAGGGCCAGCGTGCCGGCGAGGGTCGCCAGCGGCAGCAGGGAGCCGGTGGTCTGGCCGGTGTCCGGAAGCCCGCCGGGGTGGCTGGGGGAGTGCGTGGGGTCGGGAGTGCGGGGCGGGGGAGGGGTGGGCGTCGGGTTCTCGGGGGTGAGGCGGACTTCCCCGCTGGTGGAACCGGGCTCCAGCTCACCGGCCTCCGCGCCCTCGCAGTCCACGTCGGTCGCCTGCCAGCTGCCCTGGGCCGTGGCCGGCGGCAGGAACTCCTGCACCGTGTAGCGCACCGAGTCGTCCACCGCCCTCCGGCACGTACACACGCTCCTCCGGCAGTAGCTCCCGCGCCCCTGCCTCGTCCCCGGCCCGCACCCGCTCGTGCACGGCGTGCGCCAGCCCGGTCACATCGACGACGGAAACCAGCCACTCGTCCGCGTACCGCCGCGCCGCCTCCCCGCTCAGCCCGAGCTGCAACGCCCGGTAGGGCAGCGGCTGAAGCCGCCAGTCCCGCTCGGGGTCCCACTGAACCCGGGCAGGCGAACCACGCAGCGCCGCACGCCAGGCGTCACGGTCGGCATGGAGGTCCGGCTGATACGCCGAGAGGCAGGCATGCGCCAACGCCCAGTCGAATCCCTTACGGCTGATCTCGATCGCCAGTACCCGCTCCTGCCCCTCCTTCCGGGACCAGCCCGAGCGATACATCATCCAGAGGAAGGACGGCTTGATCCAGGTCATGCGGTCCCGCTTCCAGGCGGGCGGGAAGCGGTGGGACTGGGCGGCGGGGAGGGCTATGGACGGGGGGTACGCCTGGTAGACGGTGAGGGTGGTGGGGGTTTGGCGGGCGCGGATCTGGTGGGTGGGGTGGGGAAGGTTGGTGGGGTTGGCCATGGGGAAGAGGGTGCGGGGGCTGGGCCGGGGTGGCTAGTGGATTTTGGGGTGGTGGGGGCGGGGTGGGCGGAAGGGGTGCGGGGGGTTGGGAATGGGCTTCAATTGGCCCGGCATGGCGTGTGCGGGGGTGGTCCCCACGAGGTCGGCTCGACCGTCGTCGGCGGCCAGTGGTCCCCGCGTGTGCGGGGATGGTCCCAACTGAGACCCGCGCTACGGAGAAGCGGACCTGTGGTCCCCGCGCACGCGGGGGTGTTCCCTCCGCCGACCTCGTGCGGACCGCGATGCCCTAGCGGCCCCGCGCGCCAGCACTCACCTCCCGCCCCCGCACCCAGTTTCACGCACCCCCACCCCCGCCGAACCCCCAACTCCCCCAACCCCGCTGCCACTCCACCCCCCGAACACCCATACTGGCCCCCAGCCCATCCCCGCCCATCCCAACCCCCAAGGGGGACCCCGCCCATGTCCCGCCCCTCCCTCCAGGACCTGATCCGTCGTCGCAGGCAAGGTGCCTTTGTCGGGCGGGAGCAGGAGATCGAGCTGTTCGCGCGGAATCTGGACGGGGCGCCGTCCGATCCGACGCACCGGTTTCTCTTCCACGTGTACGGGGTCGGTGGCGTCGGGAAGTCGACGCTGGTGCGGGAGTGGGAGCGGCTGGCGGTGGGGCGGGGGGCGCTCACGGCGTACGTGGACGACTCGGTGCACAGCGTGCCCGAGGTGATGGCGGTGGTGGCGGAGCAGTTCGCGCGGCAGGGGCGGCCGTTGAAGGCGTTGGAGAAGCGGCTGGAGGCGCACCGGCGCAGGGTGCACGAGGCGTTGGCGGCGAGCGGGGCCGACGCGGGGGGCGGGGACGGGGCGGAGGAGGGGGCCTCGGCGGTCAGTTCCGCGGTGGTGCGGGCGGGGCTGGTGGGGGTCGGGATGGTGCCGGGGGTGGGGGCGTTCGCTCCGGTGGTGGACGGGGAGCGGCTGCCGCGCGGGGCGGACCGGTTCGCGGCCTCGCTCAGCGCGCGGTTCCGGGACCAGGACGACGTGCGGCTGGTGCTCGACCCGTTGCCGGCGCTGAGCCCGGTGCTCCTCGCCGAGCTGGGGCGGGTGGCCGAGGAGGTGCCCTGGACCGCCCTGTTCTTCGACACGTACGAGAACACCGCGCCGTTCCTCGACGCGTGGCTGCGCGACCTGACCACCACGGACCGGTACGGGCAGGCGCCGGGCAATCTGGTGCTGACCCTCGCCGGGCGGAACCGGCCCGACCGGTCCCTGTGGGGCGGGCAGACCGACCTCGTCGCCCACCTGCCCCTCGAACCGCTCACCGAGAACGAGACGGGACGCCTGCTCGACGCTCGCGGCATCCACGACGAGGACGCCCGGCGCGCCGTCTGGGAGGGGTCGGCCGGGCTGCCCGTGCTGGTCACCACCCTGGCCGACCATCCGGGCGACACCGTCCTCGCGGGCGCCACCGCCGTCGACCGCTTCCTCGGCCGCGACGCCCCGCCCGGGCAGCGCGAGGCGGCCCTCGCCTGCGCCCTGCCGCGCACCCTCGACGAGGACGTCTGCGCCGCCGCCACCGAGGAACCCGGCGACCCGGCCGCCCTCTTCGCGTCCCTGACCGCCCTGCCGTTCGTCTCCGGCCGCGAGGGCGCCCCGCGCTACCACGACGTGGTCCGCGCCCCCATGCTCCACCTGCGCCGCACCACCGCCCCGGCCCGCTGGCGCGCCGCCCACCTGCGCCTCGCCGCGCTCCACGAACGGCGGTACGAGGAGTTGGGCGGGGCCGGTGGGCGCGACGAGGCCGATCCGGCCCGGCTCCACGCCCGCCTGGAGGCCGCGTACCACCGGCTCTGCGCCCACCCCGCCACCGCCCTGCCGGAGCTGCTGGCCGAGGGGGCGGCGGCCGCCCGCCTCGGCGCCGCCCCCGCCCGCCGCTGGGCCCGCACCCTCGCCGACGCGGGCCGCGACAACGGTGACGCGGCGACCCGGGGCTGGGGCGCGGACTGCCTCGCCGTCCTGGACGAGGACGACGGGCCCAAGGGCCGGGCCCGCCTCGCCGGGCTGCTGGTCGACCGGCCGGGCCTCGGCGAACAGGCCCGGGCCGAGGCGCTGTACGCGCGGGCGGCGCTGCACCGCGAGGCCGGGGCGCTCGCCAAGGCCCTCGCCGACTACGACCGGCTCGACGCCCTGCGCCCCGGTGACTGGCGGACCGCCATGGAACGCGCCGTCGCCCACCGCCAGACCGGCGCCTACGCCGCCGCCCTCGCCCACCTCGACGAGGCAGAGTCCCGCCTCGCCGCCGACGCCACCGGGACGGAACCCGACCCCGCCTCCCTCGCCCGCCTGGTCCGCGAACGCGGGGAGACCCGGCGCCACCTGGGCCAGTTCGAGGAGGCCGTCACCCTGCTCGGCCGGGCCCTCGACCTCGCCCCCGGCGACCCGGGGACTCTCGTCTCGCGTGCCTCCGCCCACCTCTCCCTCGGCCGCCCGGAGCTGGCCGTCGCCGACCTCGACCAGGCGCTCGGCGCCCGTCCCGACCACTTCTGGGCGCTCCTCAAGCGGGCCCGCACCCACGACTCCCTCGGCGACCGCGAGGCCGCCCTGGCCGACCTCGCCCGCGCCGCCGAACTCGCCCAGGACCCGGCCCTCGTCATCGGCGAACGCGCCGAGATCCACCGCAGGGCGGGCGAACACACCGCCGCCGTGGTCGCGTTCGGCGAGGCCATCGCCGCCGACCCCGGCTACCTCTGGGCCTACGGGGGCCGTGCCATGGCCCACCACGCCCTCGGAGACACCGCGGCCGCCGTCGCCGACCTCCGCCACGCCCTGAGCGGCAAGCCCGACTACCTCTGGGCCCGGCTGCGGCTGGCCGAGATCCATCACGAACAGGGCGCGTGCGAGGCGGAGTTCGCGGAGTACGACGAGGCCGTCGCGGCCACCGGGGGCCGGCTGGCGCGGCCGTACGTCCTGCGGGCGCAGGCCCGTGCCGCGCACGGGGAGCACGAGCGCGCGGTCGAGGACTTCGACCGGGCGCTGCGGATCGAGCCGGGTGACGAGCGGGTACGGGAGCTGGCCGAGGAGGGGGCCCGCGTGTACGTGGCCGCGTCCGCCGGGGAGACGGCGACGGAACCGGCCGCGGAAGCCCCGGACGCCACCTCCTGGCGGCGGAGCGACAGCTCCTGGGGCCACGGGGGCACCAGCGCGGGCTGGTGAACGAGGCCGTGTCGGGCCCCGTGAGGGGATGAACCCGCAGGCCGAACCCGTGTGGGGGCGGCCCGTTCGCGGGACCCAGCTCCTCGGCCTGCGGGACTCCGGCTTCGTCGTCTCCTCCGGGCCGCACAGGGGCGAGTTGTCCAGCGTGGAGGAGGTGCTCCCGGCCGGTCGCGGGCGGACGCCCTGATGGTGGCCGGGGAGTGGGCGGGGCCGCCTGTCTGCTGCTGGGCCGCGTGCGGCGGTACCAGCTGGCGGTGTGAGGGACCCAGACCCGCCCCCACCCCCTCAAACCCCGCCACCAGGACGACCGTTCACATACCGCTTTCGCCCCCGCCCGCTCACCTCCGGTCAATTACAGTGCGGGACGAGGCGTAAGCGGAACGGCAGGACGCTGGACGGGAGGGATGCCGTGGGCACGGCTGTCGGGACCGTCTGGGGGCGGGCGGAGCAGCAGGACTTCCGGAGCCGGGTGCGCGGGACGCTGCTCGGCGCGGCGCTCGGCGACGCCCTCGGGGCACCGCTCGCCGGGCTCGGCGCCCGCGCGGTACGGGAGGCGTGCGGCGACGAGGGGCCGGCCGGGCCCGGGGAGGCGTACGGGCGACGGGGCGCGGTCACCGCCCACACGCAGCTCAGCCTCTTCACCGTCGACGGCCTGATCCGCGCCCAGGTCCGCCGCGACACCGGAGCCTGGCACCCGCCGACCGACGTCCACCTCGCCTACCGCCGCTGGGCCGCCACCCAGTCCGACTGGGGCCCCGACGAACGGCGTACCGGCGACGGCTGGCTGGCGCGGCAGGAGTGGCTGTACAGCCGGCGCGGGCCGGAGCGCAGTTGCCTCTCCGGGTTCGGGGACCGGGGGATGGGAACGCTGGAAGCCGTACGGAATCCGGGCGAGCGCGGGCCTGGGGCGCTGACCCGGTCGGCGCCGTTCGGGCTGCTGGTCGGCTGGGAGCCGGGGCTCGTCCTCCAACTGGCCCTGGAATGCGCCGCGCAGAGCCACGGGCACCCGGCGGCCCGCCTCGCGGCCGGGGCGTACGCCCTGCTGGTGCACGGCGCGGCCCGCGGCGAACCCCTGGAGGCCGCCACCGGCCGGGTGCTGGCCCTCGCCGCCGAGCAGCCCGGTGGTGAGGAGGTCGGCGAGGCGCTGCGCGCCGCCGTCCACGGGGTGCGGCAGGGGCCGCCCGACCCCGCCCTGGTCGAGGAGCTGGCCGGGGGCGGCGGAGCGGAAGGGGTTCTGGCCGCCGCCCTGTACGCGGCCCTGGTCTGCGAGGACGTCTCCCAGGGGCTGCGGCTCGCGGTGCGCCACGGCGGGCCCTCGCCGGCGGTCGGCGCGGTCTGCGGCGGTCTGCTCGGCGCGCTGCACGGCGAGACGGCCCTGCCGCCCGCCTGGCTGGCCGAGCTGGAGGGGCGGGCGACCGTGCTGGAGCTGGCCGACGACTTCGCGCTGGAGATGACCCACGGCGCCGCCCTGCACGGGCCAGGGGGCGCCTCGCCCGGCTGGCTCGCCCGGTACCCGCGGGCGTGACGGGCGCGGGGTTCCGGGCCGGGACAGGGGAAAGCCCCCTCGGCCGGGACGGCGATCCAGTCGAGAGGGCCGTAGGTGCCGCACGCGGGCGGTGGGGTCACACGAGGTCGAAGTTCCCCCGGCCGACCCCGGCGACGAAGGCGTTCCAGGAGTTCGCGGCGAAGCCGATCGCCGGGCCCTGGGCGACCTTCGAGTCACGCACGGCGATGGACGCCACGACGGGGGACTTCACCTCGACGCAGGCGCCGTTTCCGGTGGAGTAGGAGGACTTGGTCCAGTCGGTGGTCGCACCCTGGTGAATAGCCATGATTGCTCCGGTTCAGGCGGTGGATGTGCAGTTCCGCCGGCCGTACGGGCCGGGGAGTGTCACCGGTCCCGATGACATCGTTGACGCTACTCGCCAACATCGTCCGGAGCGGAAGCCAGTCACCCGACTGAAGGCAAATTACCCGGTTCACCTCCGTGGGGGGTGAAGGAACGTGTATCGTCCGTGCGCACACTTCGCGGGTACGCGCATTTGAGCGATACCGCGGAATAAACCCGGGTTTCTGCCGACAGGGTAATTCCGGCCACTCCGAAGACCCGCCCCGCACCCGCCCCCGCCTGCGACGACACCCGCGAACACGCCGACGCCGCCCGGCAGACGCGTATCTGCCGGACGGCGTGCGGTAAACGGCCCGGAAACGGGGGCGAAAACAGCGCGGAGGAGCGGAGTTCGGCGGTCAGCCGCCGTGCTCGCGGGCCATCTTCGCGATGTAGTCGCGTGAGTCCTCCGGGTTCAGCGCCTGTGCCCGCAGATGTTCGTACATGACGCTGTACTTCTGCACGTCGTTCGACTTCTCCAGATAGAGATCGCTGGTGACGCCTTCGATGTAGACCACGCTGGAATCGGTCGAGTCGGGGAACTCCAGAATCGCGTATTGGCCGTTGAGTCCCGGATGGGCCCCGTTGGTGAACGGAATGACCTGGACGGTCACGTGCGGCAGCTCCGACATCCGCACGAGATGTTCCAGCTGCTGCTTCATGATCTCCGGCGTACCCACCGCCCGGTGCAGCGCCGCCTCGTCCATCACCGTCCACAGCCGCAGCGGGTTCTCCTCCGAGGAGACCCGGTCCTGGCGGCGCATCCGCACCTGGACGCGCTTCTCCGCGTCGGCCGGGCTGATCTCCGGAATGGCGCCCTGGATCAGCGCCTGGGCGTACGGCTGCGTCTGGAGCAGGCCCGGCACCACCTGCGGGTCGTAGGCGCGCAGCGAGGCCGCGTCGGTCTCCAGCCCGATGTAGACGCTGTACGGGATGTCGCCGAAACTGTGCCACCAGCCCTGCTGCCGCGAGTCCTTGGCCATCTGCATCAGCGAGTCGACGATGCGGTGGTCCTCGACCTCGTAGACGCCGCAGAGATCGCGCACGTCACGCTGGCTGATCGAGCGGCGGCCGTTCTCCAGGCGGCTGATCTTCGACTGCGAGACCAGGAGGCGTTCGGCGACCTGCTCGGCGGTCATGCCCTTGAGCTCGCGGAGCCTGCGCAGCTCCTGACCCAGGCGGCGCCGCCTGACGGTGGGATTGACACTGGACGCCACGGATACGTGCACCTCCGGCTGCGGGCCCTGCGGGGCAGGGCCTGGCGGGTTCTGCTTATCTGCTGTTCAGCAGAGTGCCACCAACGGCCCGGCCAGCGCTGGGAAATGGCCGATGCCGTATCCGTACGGTGGCCCAGCGTGTCCGGCCGCCGGTCGGCCGGTACGCTCCGGCCCCCGCGCGCGCACGGCCGCGCGGGGTGACGGTCGGAGGCGTCGTCCGGACGTCCTCCCGCCACCCCGCGCGGCCACCTCGCGGCTCCCGGACCGGTTCAGGGGCCGCCGCCCGGCGGGGCCGGGCGGCGGCGTGGCGGTACGGCGCACTGGGGTCCTGCTCTTCGGTTGTGGTGCTCGGTGCTCGGTGCGCTGTCGCTCTCAGTGGGCCGCGGCGCGGGCCATCGTCGAGCGGTGCGGCTGGACCGGGGCGTGGTGCCCGGGGCCGGCCGCCGGTTCCGGGGTGCGTGGCCCGTGGGCCGGGCGCACCGCCGGGGCACCCCCGCGCCGCGGCGGGGTCGCCGCGCCGTTCTGGACGTCCATCACGGCGTGCGCCACGAGTCCGCCCATCGGGTCGTGCCTGATGAGGTCCCGGAGGCGGGAGCGCGAGGAGCGCCCCTCGTTCCCCGGGTACAGGTGCTTGCCGAGACCGACCGCGTGGGCCAGCGCGGCGAGCGCCGCGGTCCGCGGGTCCGGCGGGACGCCGGTGCGGATCGCGTTGTCCAGCCGGGCTCTGATCTCCCGGCTGACCGCCGACTCCGTCGCCTGGTAGCGCGTCGTCGGCAGCACCCCGCACATCTGGCCCTCGACGGCATGCACCATGCCGCACCGTTCCAGATGCGAGAGATAGGTCTGGCGCAGCCCCAGCCGGGGCCCGCCGATCCAGTGCACGGCCCGCACCGGCGCGCCGCGTCTGCGCAGCAACTCCAGTGCGGAGTCCAGTGTCGGATCTCCGGTCGGCCGTGGTACGACCACGGCGATACGATCCCCGTCCGGGGCTATACGTCCGGCCAGCGCCAGCTCCACTAGCTGTGCTCCGGCCAGACCGAGGTCGAGCGACTGCGGCTGCGCTGTGGTACCCGTGGCCGGGTCCAGAGCGAGCAGCAGAAGCTCCTCCGGAATCGTTCTGCGGCTCCTGCCCATCCATGCCTCCCCGCGTGGATGAGTGACAGGGTGACCCCTCTCACATTGGTCTGTCGAGAGCACGTGGGCGCTATGTGCGGGAACCAGTAGGTATGTCGTTCTCGTCTGGCAAGAGGGCCCGTGGGTCACACAGGACACTGGTACATGGTTCGGACACGACGTCGTCCGGCACGACGGACGGCTTATCGAGGAGGCATCGGTGGCGGGCGAGATCCCCGACAGGTCGGAGCAGAAGAAGGCGGCGGGGGAGCCCGAGGCCCCGGCCACCGACGCTCCGGACCCGGCCACGGACGACCGTGACCCCCGGATCGCGGTCGCCCGCGAGACACCGGACCCCGTCGACCACGCCACGACCGTCCTGAGGACGGACGCGGGCGCCGACGGCGACGAGGATGAAGGCGGGGAGCCTGCCGAGGCCGACGCCGACGCCGAGGACGCGGGCAAGGCTGATGCCGCAGGCGACGCCAAGGGCGAGGCCGACGCCGCGGGGGAGGCTCGCGACGCCGGGGACGAGTCCGGCTCCGGTGCGGAGGGCGCCGGTACGGCCGGGGAGGCGGGCGGCTCCGCGAAGGGTGAGGACGCCGGGGGCGAGGCTGACGGTTCCGCCGGGCGCGACGAGGCCGACGGCAAGGCCGGCGAGGATGGCGCCGAGGCCGGCGACGACAAGGCCGACGACGACAAGGCCGGCGACGACGAGGCCGGCGCCGCGTCCGGCGCGAGCGACACCGGGGCCGGCACCGACGGCCGGCTGCGGGACGCCGTCGCGGCCTGGGTGGCCACCGACGAGGCCGACGAAGCTGACGAAAAGGGCAAGCCGGGCGAGGCTGAGGCGGATTCCGCCGCCGCCGGCGCCGACGAGGCCGCCGGCGAGGGCGAGGAAGAGGCTGAGGGCGCTTCAGAGGCGCCCCAGGAGCCCGTACGGGGTGCGGGTGGCACCAAGGTGCCCGCGGCGCGCGAGGCGGGCGGCAGTGAGCCCGAGCGCGAGCCGGAGTCTGCGCCGGAGGCCGAAGCGGAAGCGGTAGCGGACGGTTCGGACGACGCCGACGATGACGACGCACCGAAGCCGGCCAAGGCTGCCGCCGGAGACAAGCCTGCCGAATCGGAGGCCGATGGGGAGGAGTCCTCGGCGACGGCGGGCGGGGAGTCGGACGGTGCGGGCGGACCCGGCGTAAAGAAGGATGCCGGGGACGGCCAGGTGCCCGCGCAGGGCGGGAAGCCGGAGGACGGGGCGAAGAAGGCCGACGGTGGGGACGAGGAGGCGGCGGACGGGGAGGACGCCGCTGTCGTGTCCACCGGGGTGAAGCTCCGGAAGGTCGGGAAGCGCGAGGGGGTCGACCAGCCGACCGCCGTGTTCCGGGCGCCGAAGTCCGGGCCCGAGGTCGACCAGCCGACGACCATGCTGAAGGTCGGCGACGCCAAGCCCAAGCCCGAGGCCGAGGACGAGCCCGAGAAGGGCGCCGGGGGTGAGTCGGAGGCCGAGCGGACCAGCAAGTTCGTGCCGTTGCGCGGGCTGGACGGGCCCGCGGCGGTCAAGCCGAAGCCCGCCGAGCCGAAGCCGGCGGAGGCCGAGGAGGAGGCGCCGCGGGCCAAGGCCGCCGTGCCGGCGCCCGCCGCGCCCGCCGACGAGACGGCCGCGCTGCCCACCGCCGAGCGCACCACCCAGCAGCCGCTGCCGCCGCTGGACCTGCTCGCCGAGCTGACCAACACCCCGCCGCCGCCGGAGACGCCGCTGCGCACCGCCGTGCGCCGGGTGAAGATCTGGACGCCGCTGGTCATCCTGCTGCTCATCGTCTTCGCGGTGGTCCAGTCGGTGCGCCCGCTGCCCGAGGGCACGCTCGCGCTGACCGCCGAGGAGACGTACACCTTCAAGGGCGAGGAGCCGGCCATGCCGTGGCCGACCGAGGGCCAGGCGACGGTCACCGTCGACGGCATCGGCTCGCTCGGCTCGTACGGGGAGCAGAAGCCGATCCCGATCGGCTCGGTCGCCAAGGTCATGACGGCGTACACGATCCTGCGCGAGCACCCGGTCAAGAAGGGCACCGAGGGCGAGATGCTGACCATCGACGCCAAGGCCCAGCGGGACTACGAGAACGCCGGCCAGGAGTCGACCGTCAAGGTCACCGAGGGCCAGAAGATCTCCGTCAAGGAGGCCATCGAGGCGATCATGCTGCCCTCGGCCAACAACATCGCCCGCCAGCTGGCCCGTTGGGACAGCGACGGCGACGAGGCGGCCTTCGTCGAGAAGATGAACAAGTACGCCGACGAGCTGGGCATGGAGAACACCACCTACACCGACCCCAGCGGTCTCAAGGAGACCACCGTCTCCTCCGCCGAGGACCAGGTGAAGCTCGGCAAGGCCGTCATGGAGTTCGAGACGTTCAGCTCGGTCGTGCGGCTGCCCAACTACGAGTCGACCACCTCGGGCCAGACGGAGAAGAACTACAACTTCCTCGTCCCGATGTACGGCGTCGTCGGCATCAAGACCGGCTCCACCACCAAGGCCGGCGGCAACCTCCTCTTCGCCGCCGAGAAGGTGGTCGACGGTGAGAAGCAGCTGATCATCGGCGCCGTCTTCGGCCAGCACGCGCCGCCCATCCTGGACACCGCCACCGCCCGCTCCAAGGACCTGATCCTGCGCACCCAGGAGCTGCTGACCTCCAAGCCGGTGGTGAGGAAGGGCGACGTCGTCGGCCACGTCGACGACGGGCTCGGCTCCACCACGCCGGTCGTCGCGACCAAGGACGTGCCGGCCGTCGGCTGGCCCGGCCTGACCGTGAAGCTGGCCCTGGACGACGGCGGCAAGGCCCTGCCGCACGAGGCGGAGGCGGGGACCAAGGTCGGCGTGCTCAGCGTCGGCGACGGCACCGGGGACGCCGTCGAGGTGCCCGTCGCCCTCCAGAGCGACCTGGCCGAACCCTCCTTCGGCGCCAAGCTCCAGCGCATCGGCTGAGCCCGGCCGCACGACCCGCTCCGGCGGCGCCGCCCCACCCGGGGGAGCGCCGCCGGAGCCGTGTTAGCGTCCCGGGCATCGGGACCAAATCGGACGTGGCGGCGCTGCACGGCACCCGCGCCTCACCGGCCGGGGACGAACGGGGAGAGCCGCCAGTGACCACCGCCGAGACCGGGCACGCCGAGCCTCACGCGCCCGCGCCGCCCGAGGGCATACCGCCCGCGCCCGCCGCCGAGCCCCGGGCCCGCCGTCTGCTCCTCCACCCGGTCACCCTCACCACCGCCCTCGCCGCCGCCCTCCACGTCCTGTGGTTCTTCACCTTCGCGAACAGCGGGGGCGATCTCGCGGCGCAGGACGCGTGGGCCGAGTTCGTCGGGCGCAACCCCGGTTCGGCGTACAACCTCGCCTGGTACGGCGGGATGCACCCCGTCTCGTACAGCGTCGTCTCGCCCTACCTCATGCACGTCCTGGGCGTACGCACCACGATGATGCTGGTCGGCACCGTCTCGGCGGCGCTGCTCACCCTGCTGCTGATCCGCAGCGGCGCGGTGCCGAGGCCCGGGAGCGGGCCGGGGGCGCTGCGGCGCGCCCTGCTTCCCGCGTTCGCGGGTGTGTACGGGCTGCTCTGCAACGCCGTCTCCGGCCGGGTCACCTTCGGCCTCGGCATGATGTTCGGCCTTGCCGCCGTCGCCGCCTTCTTCTGCTGGCCGCACCGCTGGCGCCACCGCCGCTGGACCAAGGGTGCCGTCGCCGCCGTCCTCGCCGGGCTCGCCACCGCCGGGTCACCGGTGGCCGGGCTCTTCGTCGGCTTCGTCGCCGCCGCCCTCTTCGTCAGCCGCCGACGCCCCGCCGCCTACGCCCTCGGGCTCGCCCCGGTCGCCGTCGTCGCCGTCTCCACCTGGCTCTTCCCCTTCTCCGGCACCCAGCCGATGTCGCTGGGCTCGGCGGCGCTCCCCTTCGTCTTCGGTGTGCTGGTCTGCGTCCTGGTGCCCCGGCACTGGGTGACGGTCCGCCTCACCAGCGGCGTCTACGCCCTCGCCGTGCTGCTGGTCTGGGCGGTCCACTCGCAGATCGGCTCCAACGTCACCCGCCTCCCGATGCTCTTCGCGGGCGTCGTGCTGGCGGCGGCCCTCCCCTTCACCGTCCGCGCCAGCCGCAAGTGGTACGCCCTCGTCGCCTCCCTGGTCCTCTTCACCGGGTGGATCGGCGTCAAGTCCGTCGACGACGTCGTCAACACCACCCCCATCGCCTCCTGGAACCGCGAACTGGCCCCCCTCGTCAGCCACCTCGACCAGGCCGGCGCCGACCAGGGCCGCGTCGAGGTCGTCCCCTCCCGCAGCCACCGCGAGGCCTCCGCCCTCGCCCCGTACGTCAACCTCGCCCGCGGCTGGAACCGCCAGGCCGACGTCGACCGGAACCCCCTCTTCTACGACGGCTCCCTCAACGCCGCCACCTACCGCGCTTGGCTCGACCGCTGGGCCGTCCACCACGTCGTCCTGCCCCACGGCAGTCTGGACGGCGACGGCGGCGAACGCGAACGCGCCCTCATCGAACGCGGCATGCCCTACCTCGACCTGATCTGGAGCGACGCCAACTGGCGCCTCTACGCCGTCGAGAACCCCACCCCCATCGCCGACCCACCCGCCCTGGTCCGCCGCGCCGAACAGGGCGCCATCACCCTCGACGTGCTCCGCCCCGGCCGCGTCCTGGTCCGCCTCCCGTACTCGCCGTGGCTCGGCCTGGTCGACGCCGAGGGCTCCACCCTGCGGGCCCCCGAGGAGACCGTCGCCTCCCTCGCCCGCACCGAGACCGACCCCGACCGGCCCAAGGAGTACGCCAACCGCCACGGCTGCCTCGCCCCCACCGACCCCGACGCCACCGGCGCCACCTGGACCGAACTGGTCGCCCCGAAGGCCGGCACGTACCGCATCGCGGCCCCGTACGAGATCCCGCGCGGGACGGCCTGCCCGGAGGAGCTGCGCTGAGGCAGGGGGCCGGGGGCCAGGGGGCCGGGGGGCCTACAGGACGGTGAGCAGGCGCGGGCCCGACTCCGTCACGGCGATGGTGTGCTCGATGTGTGCGGCGCGGCTGCCGTCGGCGGTGTACATGGTCCAGCCGTCCTCGCCGGTCCAGCAGGCGTCCGCGCCGCCGGCGAGGAACATCGGCTCGATGGCGAGGGCGAGGCCGGGGCGGAGCTTGAACCCGCGTCCCGGCCGGCCCCGGTTGGGGATGTGCGGGTCCTCGTGCATGCTCCGCCCGATGCCGTGCCCGCCGAAGTCCTCCGGGACCCCGTAACCGCCGCGCCGGGCGGCCGAGCCGACCGCGTGCGAGATGTCGCCGATCCGGTGGCCCACGGTGGCCGCCGCGATGCCCGCCTCCAGGGCGGCCCGGGTGTCGGCGACCAGGCGGGCGTCCTCGGGGCGGGGGGTGCCGACGGAGAAGGTGGTGGCGGAGTCCCCGGTCCAGCCGTCCAGCCGGGCCCCGCAGTCGACGCTCAGCAGATCGCCGTCCCGGAGGCGGTAGTCGCTCGGGATGCCGTGCTGCACCGCGTCGTTGACCGAGGCGCAGATGACGGCGGGGAAGGGGACCGGCGCGAACCCCGGCTGGTACCCGAGGAACGGCGAGGTCGCCCCGGCCCCGGCCAGCACGCCCCGGGCCACCTCGTCCAGCTCGCGCAGCGAGACACCGGGCAGTGCCGCCTCCTCGACGGCGGCCAGCGCCTGAGCCACGACGCGGCCTGCCTCCCGCATCGCGTCCAGCTCACCGTCGGTCTTGATCTCCACCATGGCCTCGTCCCGCCTCACTCCGGTCCCCGGGCACGCGGGCGCGCCGGAGGACGGCATGCCGCCTCCCCGGCGCATCCAATTTCTATACCGGTATTAGTATCACGGTCATGGTGCGAACAGCTCTGACCCCCTGGGAACGCTCCCGCGGCGAACACTTCGGCGCCCTCATCCGCCGGGCCCGCGGCGACCGCAGCATGGTCGACGTCGCGGCAGCCGCCGGCGTCTCCGCCGAAACCCTCCGCAAGATCGAGACAGGCCGCGCCCCGACCCCGGCCTTCTTCACGGTCGCCGCCCTCGCCACCACGCTGGGGCTCTCCCTGGACGAACTGGCCCGGGCGGCGGCGCTGGCGGCGGGGGACGACGTGGGGGAGGGGGACGGGGTGGCGCGGTCGGCCTGAGCGGGGCGGGCGGCGGTTACTCCTTCACTCCTTGCGCGGCGCCCCGGGCGGTGACTGCCACGGGTCGTGCTGGGGACCGGCGGGGCCACCAGGACCGTAGGAAGAGCCGTTCCCGTGCGGGGGCGGACCCGAGCGGCCCAGCGCCTCGGCGGCCAGGCGGTTGCGGTGACGGGAGCGCTTGACGATGAGGGCGATGGCGACACCGGCCAGCGCGAGCCCCGCGAGGCCGGGCAGCGCGGAACGGAGCAGCAGCGTGTTGGCGAGGGCACCCAGCCCCGCGCCGTCACCCGGCGCGAAGGTGGCGGAGCCGGCCGGGTCGGTGCAGCGCAGGGTGTAGGTGCCCGGGGTGTCGGCCTCGATCCTGAGGAGCCGCACCCAGGTCGTCCGGTTGAGCTTCACGGTGTACCTGGCCCCGTAAGGGCTGAACTTCGCCTCGCCGGGCCCGTCCAGCGTGCACTCGGCCCCCTCCGGCACCGGCGCCTGTCCGTACACCGCCGGCTCGCCGCCGGCCGTCACCTCCACCCGGGCACTGCCGCCGCTGCGGAACGCCTGGTCGCGGTCGATCGCGTCGACGGCCGACACGAGCGTCAGCACGAACCCGGCGACCGCGCCGAGCAGCAGCAGCCCCGCGGCCACCCACACCCCCGCGAGCACCCCCCGCCGGGGTCGTATCCGGGAAGGGTCGACGTGGGAGGGGCCGGCTCCTGGGCCCAAGTGCTTGCTCATGCACCGATGCTGGCAGGCGGAACGCGGGCGGGCCAGGGGTTCCGGCTCATGCCGAAAGAGCCTCAAAAGGGGCCGCAGGACGCCGAAAGGCTCCGCCTACTGCTTCGGCGGCTGCCCGTAGGGGCCGGGCTGCTGCCACTGGCCGGGCTGCGGGGGCTGCGGCTGTCCCTGCTGGGGGTAGCCGTACGGGCCCGGCTGCGGCTGCTGGGGGTGGTGCGGGTAGCCGTAGGGCGCGGGCTGCTGGGGCTGGCCCGGCTGCGGATAGCCGTACGGCGCGGGCTGGGGCTGCTGCGGCTGGGCGTACGGGCCGGGCTGCTGCACCGGCGCGCCCCAGCCGGTCTGCGCCCCCGGCGGCAGATAGCGGGCGCGGCCCTCCTGGTCGGTGACCCGCTGGAAGCCGTAACCCTCCAGGTACGCCGCGAACTTCGCGTTCCGCTGCCGCTGCACCATGACCGCGACGCCGAGCGCCCCCATCGTCACCACCCAGAAGCCCACCGCGAAGGCGGTCGGCACGTCCCGCAGGGGCATGAGGCCGGCGGCGACCGTGAGCGCGAGCCCGGCCATCACGAGCCGGTTGGTCTCCGTCAGCCGGCCGGTCAGGTCGAAGTTGATGCGGGCCTTGAGCAGTTCGAACATGTCCGAGGGATAGGGCGGCAGCGGCCCGTCGTTGCCCGCCTGCGGGTACTGCTGCCAGTTGGCCGCCGCACGCTGCCGCGCCGCGGGGCTCGGATCGGGTGCGAGGTACAGGTGGAGCGCGGTGTTACGCCCGCCGCCCTGCCGCACGTCGATGTACTCGTAGCCGAACAGCTGCGCCGTGCACGCCAGTTTGGCCAGCTTCTTCACCGACGCCATCGGGCTCGTCAACACGACCGGCTGCCCGTGCCCCATCAGCTCGAACATCTCGCGGACCTGCTTCTTGCTCACCCACACCACCCCGTCCCGGTCCCGGTACCCTCGGCCGAAGGCCGCCCGCGACTGTACCGTCCCCCGCTCCCGGCCGGTCCTGGCCGTGTCACGGGAACCCGCGGCGGCTCCCCCCGGCCGCACCGGGACGCGTATCATCCGGCCGAGTGAAGCCGCGCCGCCGGAGGCGGACGCGGCGCAGACGGGTACGGCCGCGCCCAGGGGACGGCCACGCACAGCACGCCGGAAACGGTTCACCGGCAGCGTGCGAGATACAGCGGAGGTGTGGTGTTGTGCTGAAGACCGGGAAGATCCTGCGCTTCGACGAGGTGCGCGGCTACGGGTTCATCGTGCCCAACGAAGGCGGCGAGGACGTCTTCATGCACGCCAACGACCTTGTCGACGAGAAGTACCTGTACCAGAGCGGCCGCGAGGTCGAGTTCTTCGAGGAGATGGGCGAGAAGGGCCCCAAGGCCTCCCAGATCCGCCTCGTCTACCGCTCCTCGCCCCGCCGCTCCACCCCCGCCGTCGGCTTCTCCTCCGGCGGCCCCGACGCCCCCCGCATCACCAACCCCGGCGTGGACGAGCCCGACACCGAACTCGACGAGTACGACGACCAGGACGAGGCCGACACCCTCACCGTCGCCGAACTCCGCACCGAACTCACCGACCTCCTCCTCGACACCGACGACACCCTCACCGCCGACCAGATCAAGCGCATCCGGACCCGGGTGACTGAGCTGGCCAGGGTGCATGGGTGGGTGGCTTCGTAGGGGGTCACCCTCCGCACTCCACCGTCCGTGCCCCGCCCCTGCCCGCCCCGGGCGGCGGCGGGGCACTCCGGCGTCGTGCAGCTGTTTGGCCGGCATGGCACCCCGGTACCCATCACCTCCATGAACACCACCACCGCCGGCGCCCCGCTCCACGTCACCACCCTCCTCGCCGTGGCCCCGGTCACGGACCTCGCCCGCGCCACCACCTGGTACACCCACCTCCTCGGCCGCCCCGCCGACACCCACCCCATGCCCTCCCTCGCGGAATGGCAGCTGACCCCGGACACCTGGCTCCAGCTCTTCCACTCGCCGGAGCACGCCGGGTCGACCCTGATCAACATCGGTGTCCCGGACCTGGACAGGGCGCTGGGGGAGCTGGCGAGGCGGGGGCTGGAGGCGAACACCCCGCAGGAAGGCGCCGGCGGGACGGTCCGCTTCGCCGCCCTCCACGACCCGGAGGGGAGCAGGGTGACGCTGATCGAGGGGACGGGGTAGGTCTGGACTTGCCGCACCGCACAGAAACACCGAAGGCCCCGGACCAAGATCGGTCCGGGGCCTTCCGCCTGGTGCCCCCGGCAGGATTCGAACCTGCGACACCCGCTTTAGGAGAGCGGTGCTCTATCCCCTGAGCTACGGAGGCGGGGATCTGTAGAAGATGTGCAAGGAGCTGCGGTGAAAGTCGCGAGCTGGGCACATCGGTCCACTGATCCGGCGGTGCGCCACAGGGCTGGCGCACCGCCGTCAGTGTAGCGGGTTGGGGTGCGCGGGCGAGGGGGTCACCTGCCCGGCGCCCGGAAAGCGGTCGCCTGGCCCGATGGTGAGGTGATGGGCGCCTGTATGGTCCCCATCGTGCCGAGGGCGACGAAGCGGATCACCGGGCGAAGCCGAGGTAGAGGAGCAGGTCGCCAGGTCGCCATGGGGGCGAAGGCGCTTGTCTCAGGAAATGTGCGGGTCACCCCGCAGCGTCGCCGTCGAGGTCCAGACGGATCAGGGCCAGTGCCGTCGCAATCTCGACGGTCATCTCGTCGTCGGGGCCGAACACCATGCACATGTCCTGATGGAGCGGGTCGAGGACCTGCCGGGCTTCGGCGGCTCGGCCTTGGGCGAGCAGCAGCATCCCGATGTTGTGCCGCAGCTCGACCGCTTCCTCGCTCACGTCGCTGTCGACGGTCCGCACGACGTTCAGCACGCCCTGGAGCGCGGCGAGCGCCTCAGTGACCTGGCCCAGTTCGGCGCGGCACCGGGCCGCCTGGGCGCGGCAGGCGCGGGACTGCTCGCCGGTGGGTCCGGAAATGCGGGCGTAGGCTTCGGCGAGGGCCTCGAACTCGGGCAGGGCTGCCCGGTAGTCGCCGCCGAGGAGACGGATTGCCGCACGCCGACGGCGCAGCGCCAGAACGGCCTTGCTCTCGGAGCCGAGGGCGCGAGCCGCGGGTTCGATGATCTCGCTGAGCACCTCGGCTGCCTGAGCGAACCGGTCCTCTTCCAAGAGGTCGTCGGAGTGGGCGTACGCCTCCTTGATGGACTCGCGAAGGTGTGCGGGAACGGGTACCGGCCCCGTTCCCGGGAGGACGGCTGTGGGCGGCAAGTCATCAGGTGCGGGCGCCTGGGCGCGGGCACGGGGTGCGAAAGGGCGACGGAACACGCTCGTCGGGTCGGGTGTGTCGACCGGTCCCGCATCGGTTGTGCCGGACTCCTCGCCGGGAGGCGGGAGGAACGGAAGCAACCGTGCGTACACCTCCTGGGTGTCGGCCGGCCGTGCCTCGGGCGCCTTGCGGAGCAGGTGCAGGACCAGCTCCTCCAGCGCTTCGGGGACCTCCGGCCGCAACTGTCGCAGCGGGGTGGGAGCGGCGTTGACGTGCTGGTACATCAGCAGGTACTCGCTCTCTGCCTCGAACGCCACTCTGCCGCTCAGGAGTTCGTGCAGCACACAGCCCAGCGCGTACAGGTCGGTCTGCGGGGTGATGCGGCCACCGCGGGCCTGCTCGGGTGCCATGTACTGGTGCGTGCCGATGGGACTGCCGGTGGCGGTCAGTTTGGTGACGTCAGTGCGCAGGATCGCGGCGATGCCGAAGTCGAGCACCTTCACGGTGCCATCGCGTGCGACGAGGATGTTGCCGGGCTTGAGGTCGCGGTGGATCACCGGGACGTCGTGCGCGTACGACAGGACAGTCGCGATCTGCGCGGCGACGGCGACCGCCCAGCTGACCGGCAGTGGTCGGCCGGGGCTCAGACAGGCGGACAGGGGTACGCCGTCGACCAGCTCCATCACCAGGAACAGCCGTTCGTACGAGTCGTCGAGCACCGCGTCGTACACCTGCGGCACGCCGGGGTGCTGGATGCGGGCGGTGATGCGGGCCTCGCGGCGGAAGCGCTTGGCGAACTCCTCGGCCAGTTGCGGGGAGGTGACCGACGCCTGCCGGATGAGCTTCACGGCGACGGGCCGGTCGAGCACGGCGTCGTAGCCGCGCCACACGTCGCCCATACCGCCGTGACTCAGCTCCTCCAGAAGTTCGTAACGGTCGGAGATCGCCTCCTGCGGCACCTTGCCTCCGGTGTGGGTGATGAACAGCCAGGGTGAGTGGCCAAGTTTGGCCGTAGCGTCGATCCGTCGTCCAGCGATCACGGCGCGGATGGGGCGACCGCGACCGCTGGACCGGGCGCCGCTACTTCACCTCTTTGGCCAGGACGGCGACGGCGACCTTGCCCACCATCGTCGTCAGGACGTAGTTGGTCGAGCTGCTGAAGACGACGCCGACGCCGGCGGGGACCGCCTTGGCCGTCGCCTTCTGAGTGAAGGTGATCGAAACTCGCTTGAACAACTGCTTGATCGTGACCAGGGCCGGCCCTGTCAGGTACTGGTAGACCAGCTTCTCGGCGATCTTCATGACCGCGGCCTTGCCGCCCTTCGACGCCATCTGCTCCACCGAACCCGCCAGGGCGAGCACGAAGGCCAGGTGCTTCTTGTCCTCGTCGCTCAGGTCGGTCTCGTACACCTCGACCAGGCACATGCACATGTCGATCTGGAGCTTGAGCGCCACGGCGGTATCAGCGCCCCCACCGGCGAGGACCGCGACCGCCGTCCCGACGCCCGGAATCACACTCGGGGCCGCGGTGACCGCGCCGGTGGCCGCCGCGAGGCGGGAGTAGCGGGCGATCACCTTGTCCGCTATCCGGCGTCTGTCCTCCGGACTCCCGGGCTTCCGCCCGGACTTGGCCTTGAAGGACACTCGGTATCCGTCCACGAGCTCAGCAGCTGCCCGCGGTGTGATGGCGATCCGCTCGACGGCCTTCTGGAGCCGCGTCCCCTCGATCTCGGTCTCGTTCCCGGTGTGGCTCACCGTTCCCCCTCATCCGTCGCACCTCACGAGAGGGCGATGTGCGTCGCACACCGTCTGGTGTGCGGAAATGCGGCAGTACGCGCAGTCGGTACGGGGACCCGCCCCGGCTGGCCCCTCCTGCCGGGGCGGGTCCCCGTCACAGCTCGTCGTCCAGACCCTCCTCGCGGCGGATCATCCGCCATGCGGCCTTGCGAGCGCTGCGGTCCAGACTGGACTTGAAGCCCTTGTCGGGGCCGAAGTACTGACGGCCCATGCCGGCGATGGTGTCGATGTGGTCGGCCATCTTGTCCGCGAAGACGTTGTCGAAGACGAGGCCGAAGTTCTCCTCGTCATTGACGACGGCCGCCGCCCGCACCTTCGGGTCGGCCTTGGCCTCCTCGAACGGGCGGATGACGTCCTGCTCGGTGAACTCGGTGCCGAAGCGTTCGTTGAACTTGTCGATCAGCTGGGAGAGCAGCGACTTCTCCGCTTCCTTGGCACCGCCAGAGCCATCGCCGAAGCCCGGCATCATCGTCGGCCCCTCGGAGGTGAGGGAGACGTCGTACTCGCCGGTCTTCTCCACCCGCATGTGGCTGAGATCGATCTCGCCGATGTCCACCCCGCCATCCGCCCGGCGAGGCAGTCGGCTGAGGAGGTAGCGGCCATAGAGGTGCAGCCGCTCCAGATCGGCATCCTGGTAGGGGACGATCTGCGCGAGGAAGCCGTACTTCCTGACGTAGTCGTTGAGGGCGGCACGGAAGCTCTCCGCGGCCTCCTGGTCGTCCGTGTCCTCGCTTTCGAGCAGGAGCGTGAAGCGGGCGACGGCAGGGGAGAGCAGCCGGTACAGCTCGGCGTGCAGCTTCTCCCACTTGGCCTGGGAGCCCGCGGCCTTCTCCTTGGCGGCGAAGTACGCGGCGGCGAAGTCGTCCATCTCCTGCCCGGACAGGATCGCCGCCTGCATGACCAGGCTCTGGGCGGTGTAGAGCAGGTTGGGGTCGGAGGGGAGGGTGTTCGCCTCCTCGAAGTACGGGCGGAAGGAGTCCTGTATGTCGGTGGCGTCGTTGACGAAGTCCAGGACCGCCAGGTCCGCCTGGGCCTTGCGCTCGGCCGTCCGGTTCAGCCGGGACAAGGTCTGGACGGCGGAGATGCCGGTGAGTGACTTGTTGACGTACATCGTCGTCAGCAGCGGCTGGTCGAAGCCGGTCTGGTACTTCTCCGCCACCACCAGGATGCGGTACTCGCGCTGTCCGGCGCCGCCCGCCCGGGCGGCCTTGTCGTCGGCGCGCGTGTACGCGAACGCCTTCGGCAACGCGCTCTCCGACAGCCCGCCATTCTCCTTGGGCTCAGTGGTCTCCTCACCGTCGAGGGTGAGCGAGCCGGAGAACGCGACGAGGACGCCCAGGTCGGGATACTTGGTGTCGTAGCTCCGGTCCTTGAGGTAGCTCTTGATCGCGCGCGCCATCTCCACAGCGGACTGCCGGGAAGCGGTCACCACCATGGACTTGGCCCGGCCGCCGAGACGGCCCCGGGTGTGCGCCACGAAGTGCTCCACGATCACCTGGGCATGCTGGGCCACCGTCGAGTCGTGGGTGAGCGCGTACCGGGCGAGCAGGCTGTTCGCCTTCGACGGGTCGACCTCCCGCTCGTCCGGATTCTGGTTCACCAGCTTCCAGTACGTGTTGTACGTGACGTAGTTCCGCAGCGGGTCGAGGATGAACCCTTCCTCGATCGCCTGCCGCATGGAGTACGTGTGGAAGGGGCGGTAGGCGGCCTTGCCGTCGATGTCCTGGAGCGTGCCGAAGAGCTCGAGCGTCTTGGCCTTCGGGGTGGCGGTGAACGCGAAGTAGGAGAGGTTCGCGGCGCGGGAACGCTGCTCGGCCCTCTTCGTCAACTGCTCGTCGAGGGACGTGCCGGCCGGCGCCTTGACCGTGGTCGCACCAGCGTCGTCCGAGTCGGAGTCCAGGCCGAGGTCGCGCAGGGCTGACCGTACGGCGGTGGCGGCGTCACCGGACTGTGAGGAGTGTGCCTCGTCCACGATGATCGCGAAGCGGCTGCCCTGGATCTCGGTGGGGTTGCGCTGGAGGTAGTCGAGCAGTGCTGGGAAGGAGCGCAGCGTGACGGTGACGATCTTCCCGGCGTCGCGGGAGAGGGCCTTGGCGAGCTGTTCGCCCTTCGCGCCGTTCCTCTCGTCGATCTTCACGACGAGACCTGCGGTCTGCTCGAAATTGCCGACCGTCTCCCGGAGCTGTGCGTCCAGGTTGCGACGGTCGGTGATGACGATGACCTTGTCGAAGACCGGTACGCCGGGCTTGAGGCCCTTGGCGAGGGCCTCCGGGTCCAGTGCGCGCGGGTCCGTCGAGGTGTGCAGGTCGCTGAGGCGGTGTGCGAGCCAGCCGATGGTGTTCGACTTGCCAGAGCCGGCCGAGGCCATGACCAGGTAGTCGTGGCCGGCGCCGTGGGTCGCGGCATGCGCGGTGAGCTTCTTGACCACGTCCCACTGGTGGAACCTGGGGAAGATCATCTTCTTGGTGGTGCCGCCGCCGGGCGTCTTGCTCTTCTGCAGGTGCACGAACCGCTGCAACAGGTCCAGCCAGTTGTCCGGCTGCCAGACCTGCTCCCAGAGGTAGGAGGTCGCGTACGTGCCGTAGGCGCTGGGGGCCGGGTTGCCGGCCCCGCCGGGCTGGCCGGGGCCGTTGGACCCGGTGTTGAACGGCAGGAAGCGGGTGTTCTTGCCCCTGAGCTGGGTGGCGACGAAGACCAGGTCCGGGTCGATGGCGAAGTTCGCGGCGACGCGGCGCGTGAAGATCAGCTCCGTGGGGTCGCGGTCGGTGCGGTACTGCTCCTTGGCCTGTTCCACCCCCTGCTTGGTCAGCGGGTTCTTCAACTCTGCTGTGGCGACGGGGATTCCGTTGAGGAAGAGGACGAGGTCGAGCCGGTTGCCCCAGTCGGCCTGCTTGGTCGCGTACTCCAGCTCGCGGACGACGGTGAGGCGGTTGGCCCGGTACCCGTCCAGCACGGAGTCGTGAGCGACGAGGTTCGGCTTGAAGTACGCGACGCGGAGGAGGACTCCCCGGTCCTTGACGCCGTTGCGGAGGACATCGAGGAGCCCGTTGGTGGCGATCGCCTGGTCGAGGCGGCCGGCGAACCCGCGCTGTGCCTCGTTCGGGTCACCGCCGTAGACGGTCAGCAGGTCGTTCCACTCGTCGGGCTGGGTCTCCCCGATGAACGTGAACAACTCGTGGGTGTCCAGACCGAGATCGGCCTGATAGTCCTGCGGACGGGCCTCACGCCAACCGCGCTCGACCATGGCGGCGACGATGGCATCACCGAAGGCGGACTCCGTGTGAATGGGGCTCATGGCTACGGGGTGACTCCGTCCGTTACGTTGCGTCCGCTGGCGGTGGATACGTCGAACTGGCCGGTTACGGCGGCGGTGATGAGGGCCTGGCGGCGTTCGGTGAGGAGCTGTTCCTGGTGATGCAGTCTGCGATACAGCAGGTCGAGAGTGCCGACCTTGGTGTCAAGTAGACGGACAATATCGTCCTGTTCTTCGCGAGCGATCGAGGGGATGGGGATTTGCCTCATGGCGCCCACGTTGAAATGCGCCTGGATGCTGCCGACGGAGTGCTCCTCGACGCGTGCGATCGCATAGGCCGAGTTCAAGACGTATTCCAGGTACTTAGGCGAGATCTTATTTCCGGGGCGCACCACGATGAGGTCGATGCAGTTCGCTCCGTTCAGCTCTGCTGGAACCACGGCTGCTGCACCTGCTTGGCCCGTGCGTACGACGACGACGTCGCCGGTGCTGAGCCGCGACTTCCGGTTCTCGGCGTGTCCCACAGGGCTGATCTGCACGAGATCGCCAGTGTGAATGGATCCGGGCTTGACGTTCAGGCCCCGCAGTGCTGGAGTCCCGCCGGTTTCCACGTACCACTTGGCCGGAGTGATCACGATGCCTACAGTCACCTCGGCCACCAGGTACTTCAAAGGCACCAGGGCGCCACTCGTCTGCGCGCGCTCAAGGCCCAGCATTGACTCAATGACCCGTTCCCGTTTAAGGCGCAGCAAATTGCGCATCTGGCGGCGCTTCAAGGCCAGATGGTCGATGCGAGCGGTCTCGGCATCAAGGAAGTCGGCGATGCGGTGCTGCTCCTCCATAGCAGGCGGGGCGGGAACCGGAACCCCGTAGGCTGCCTCGCGTGACAAACCGGGCACTCCCACATCCTGCGAGGAGCCGCGAAGATCGACAGCTTGTAGCACGTAGTAGAGCCATCGGAGGTTCGACGAGGTGAGGCGTTCATCGATGTAGTAAGCTGTATCGATCGCGAAGCCACCGGTATGCACCCAGTGGACAGACCCAAAACTTCCCTTCCTCCCCACCACAATGCCTGGCGCTTCAAAATTGCGGGCATGGTGGCTGCCGGAAATCCCTCCGGAGCCCACCACTGGGTAGTCGCCATCGATTCTTGTTTCCGACGCCAGCGAGTCTCCGTAGGCCATGCGTGTCACTCGGCGCAGCGGCACCATTTCCGTCATTTCGTCACCTCGCCCAAAAGCCCCTGGATCTCCGCCTCCAGCGACTTCAACTCCGCGTCGATTTCCGCCAGCGGCCTCGGCGGCGTGTACACGTAGAAATGCCGGGTGAACGGGATCTCGTAGCCGATCTTCGTCTTCGTGTGGTCGATCCAGGCGTCCGGGACGTGGGGCAACACCTCGCGCTTGAGGTAGTCCTCGACGTCCTCGCCGAGCGGGACGTTCTCAAAGTCCCGCAGGTCCGAGTCCGGCTCCGGGCCGCCCTTGATCTTCTGGACCTCGCCCTCGGGGTCCCGGACGCCGATCGACTCCCGTACCGCCTTCGCGAACGGGGCTCCCGACGGCCAGGTCAGGCCGGCCGCGACCACCGCGTCCTTGAGGGCGATGAACGCCTCGGACTTCGTCGTCCAGGACGAGCCGAGCAGGGTGCGTACCGCCGAGACGAACTCCTCGCTCCGCTCCAGTTTCGCCACCGGCTTGGCCTCGGCCAGCGCGGCCAGCGTCTCCTCCGTCACCTCGAAGCGGAGCTTCAGCGGCCGTTCGACGGTGATGCGCTGGTAGCCGAAGTCCTCGTTGGCGAAGATCTTGACCTTGCCGTGCAGGGGGTGCTGGGGGTCCTCGGCGACCTGGAGGGCCTCCGCGTACAGCCGGGTGATGTCGCCGATGTGGTCGGGGCGGCCGTTGGTCCCGTCGCCCAGTTCCTTGCGCTTGTCGCCGAGCGACTTGCGCATCTTCACCCACTGGTCGCGCGCGTCCAGCAGGACGACCTTGCCCTTGTGGTCGGCGTCCTTGCGGTTGGTGAGGATCCAGAAGTACGTCGAGATGCCGGTGTTGTAGAAGAGCTGGTCCGGGAGGGCGACGACCGCCTCCAGCCAGTCGTTCTCCAGGATCCAGCGGCGGATGTTGGACTCGCCGGACTCGGCCGCGCCGGTGAAGAGCGGGGAGCCGTTGAAGACGATGGCGACGCGGGAGCCGCCCCCGCCGTTGATGTCCACCGGCTTCATCTTCGAGATCATGTGCTGGAGGAAGAGCAGCGAGCCGTCGTTGATGCGTGGCAGGCCGGCACCGAAGCGGCCGGCGTCCCCGAGTGACTTGTACTCGTACTCGACGTCCTCCCTGACCTTCTTCCACTCGACGCCGAACGGCGGGTTGGCGAGGATGTAGTCGAACGCGCGGCGGGCGTGGCCGTCGTCGGAGAATGAGTTGCCGAAGCGGATGTTCTCCGGGTCCTGGCCCTTGATCATGAGGTCGGAGCGGCAGATCGCCCAGGATTCAGGGTTGAGCTCCTGCCCGTACACCTCGACCGTCGCGTCCGGGTTGAGCGCCTTGATGTGGTCGTCGGCGGCGCTGAGCATGCCGCCCGTGCCGCAGGCCGGGTCCATGACCGTACGGACGACACCGGGCAGGCTGAGGCCGTCCGCGTCGGGTGCCACCAGCAGGTTGACCATCAGCTTGATGACCTCGCGCGGGGTGAAGTGCTCACCCGCGGTCTCGTTGGACTGCTCGGCGAAGCGGCGGATCAGCTCCTCGAAGATGTAACCCATGTTGTGGTTGGGCACGACGTCGGGATGCAGGTCGAGGTCGGTGAACCTGCCGATGACCTGGTAGAGCAGATTCGCGCTGTCGAGCTTCCTGACCTGCTGGTTGAACTCGTACTTGTCCAAGACCTCGCGGGCGTTGTCGGAGAAGGCCCCCACGTAGATCTGGAGGTTCTTCGCCGCGTTCTGCGGGTCGGCCGCGATCTTCTTGAGGGTGAGGTCGCTCTTGTTGTAGAAGGAGTGGCCCGCGGCCTTGCGCAGGAAGTGGTCGGTGTCGATCTCCTGGCCCGCGAACCTGGTGACGGTCTCGGCGACCTTCTCGCGTGTCGGCTCCAAGACGCATTCCAGGCGGCGCAGCACGGTGAACGGCAGGATGACCTTGCCGTAGTCGGACTGCCGATAGTCACCGCGCAGGAGATCGGCGACGGACCAGGCGTGGTTCGCCAGCTCCGTGTGCTTGCTGCTGTTCAAGAGGTCCCGGCTTCCTTCCGAAGAGCGCCGCCCTGGTGTGGGACGGCAGAGATCCAGTGTGGTTGTGTGCGGGCGGATGTGTGGTGCTTTCAGGCGGAACCGCTGTCCGGCCGGTCCGTGGGTTTCGTGCCGTCCGGGACGTCCGGTGGCAGGAGTACGCCGGCGGTGAGACCGGTGGTCAGGGTGGCCGCCGTGTCGGCGGCGAGGTCGGCGGTCCGGCGGACGGCGGCGCGCAGTTCGTGCACACGGCGGAACGCCTCGCCGTAGCGCCGCTGTTCCTCCACGGGCAGCAGGGGTACGCGCAGCCGGCCCGGTGTGACATGCACCTGGGTGCTGCCGGTCGACGCCGAAGCGATGTTGTCCTCGGCGCCGAGGAACCCGGCGAGGAACCACGGGTCGAGACGGGCGGGATCGGGGCGCAGGAGGTGGATGTGCTGACCCAGCAGGGCTCCGGCGTCCCGGTCGTCGGCCACCCGGGTCATCGCGGCGGCGTCGCCGCCACCCGCGACGGCGCGTACGAGAACGTCGCCGGCGGCCACGGTTTGCGCGGCGTCCGCATGGATGTCGGCAGCCGTGCCGGACGGCGGGCTGCCGGCCGCGATGTCGCGGGCGGCGAGGACCGGCTGCTCCAGGGCGGGGGTGCTTGAGCCCTTGGAGCCTCGTGCGCCGGGCGTCGCCGCGCGTAGCACGGTCACGGCTCCGCCGCGCGCCAGGTCGGAGACGGTCGCCGTACGCCACTGACGAGCCGAGACCCCGGCAGGGCGCCACCCGCCGGAGGCGGCAGAGGCCGCCAGTCCGGCGACCTCCCCGGCCAGTTGCTCGTGCAGGTCGTCGACGCGGCGGGCCATGGCGGTCGGGTCGATGTCGGCCGCGGTCGCCCGGACATGGCGCGCCGGGGTGACGTCGACGACGTCGTCGAGCAGGTCGACGAACGGCACCGCACGGGCGACGCCGGGCTCGTCGGCGTAGGTGTCGGGAGCGCTGGTGAACGCGGCCCACTGGCCCAGGACCCGGTCGGTCAGCTCCCGCCAGTCGACGGAGGCGGCGGACGCCGTGCCCGGGGCACCGTCCCGCTGCTCGCTCTCCCCGTCGACGAACAACACCGTCGTCCGGTCGGTGCCGCCCAGCTCGGGCCGTTGAAGCACCCAGATCTGCAGGCCGATGTGGAGCGGGTACGCGGCACGGGCCGGGAGGGAGACGACGGCGCGCAGGGCTCCGCCGCGGATGAGTTCCGCGCGGACGCGCCGGCCGGAGGAGCGGAAGGCGAGCGCGGGCGGGAGGAGCATGACCGCGTGGCCCCCGGGCTCCAGGTGCGCGAGGGCGTGCTGGACCCAGGCCAGTTCGGACTCGAAGCGTGGCGGAAGTCCGTACGCCCACCTCGGGTCGTAGGCCAGCTCGTCGTGACCCCAGTCCCGGTCGGCGAACGGCGGGTTGCACAGGACGGAGTCCACGGTGACGTCGGGGAAGGCGTCGTCGCGCAGGCTGTCGCCGACACGGATCGCCGTCTCGGCCTCGGGCGCGGCGAGCAGCAGCCGGACCGCGGTGCGCCGGCCCTGGACGGGAAGCGAGTCCTGCCCGAACAGCTCCCGCGCGCCCTGCCGGGCGGCGGCGGCCAGGAGGGTGCCGCTGCCGCAGGCGGGATCAAGGACGCGGGTGGAGTCGGGGGGCAGGAGCCGTGCCATGAGCAGGGCGAGCTCCTCCGGTGTCTGGTAGACGCCGCTGGCGGCCTCCTCGTCCAGTTCACGTTCGGCGAGAACGTCGACGGCTGCCTGGGGTCCCGCCTCACGGAGGCAGCCCAGCAGCGCGCGGACCGCGTCCGCCTCGTCCGGACCGAAGCGGACCCTCTCGGCCTCGGGCACGGTGGCCGAGAGCTCGTCCGCGCTCTTCGCCGCCCGGGCGATCAACTGGTCGTCGGGGAGCGCGGCGAGGTCGGCGAGCTCCTCCGGTGTGTGGCGGGACGCGGCAGCCGCCAGCGGGAACAGGCGCGCGGCCACTCCCGAGCCGGGCCCCCGCAGCCGGAGCGCTGTGCGCAGTTCCTCGGCCGGGGAGGCTGCGGAGGTGTGCCCGCGTCCCCGCAGCCATGTCTGGACGGCCGACAGATCGTAGAGCGGGCTGGTCTCCGTGCCCGCGCTGGGAGCGGGGAAGTCCTCGTGGCGGCGGCGCCAGTTGCTGACGGTGGCGCGTGTGACCCCCGCGATACGGGAGATTTCGGCGGCCGTCACATGCGCTGAGGGCGCTGGTCGGGCTGGTGGCTGCTGGGGCATGGCGTGGGGTTCCGCACCTCTCGGGCCCGTCGGTCAGGGATGGTTAACACACTACAACGGTCGTCAAATCAGTCACGACGTTTGACGATGCTTTCAGTGACATGCTTATCTAGTCACGGTTCCGAGTGGAAGCGTGGCTCTGGCTGCGTTGCCCCACTGTGGAAGCCCCCACCCGACGCGCCTGCCGCCGTCATCCGCACCGATCGCGCGCCGGTGTCCGGCCCATCCTCCGAACAAGCGCCATCCGGCTCCCGGGAGACAGCACATGACCGTGACGGAACAGCCCCAGCAGAACGCGGACGAGCCCACCGGCCCCCTCGCGCAGAACCCTGTCGGCCAGACCCTGTCCTTGGCCGGTCTGGTGCGGGCCCGGCTGGGTGAGGCGTCACTCCCCGAGCCGGTGAAGGCGCTTGTGAGGGAGGCGCTGGGCGAGAACGAGGCGCGGGGGACCTCCCCGCTCGCCCGCGTCTACCTCGACTCCGTAGCCGTCAACGGCTTCCGCGGCATCGGCCCGCGCGCCCGGCTGGCCCTCAGCCCCCGCCCGGGTGTCAACCTCGTCGTGGGCCGTAACGGTTCCGGCAAGTCCAGCCTCGCCGACGCCATCGAGGTCGGCTTCACCGGCACCCGGGCCCACCGGCCGGGCCAGGACGCCACGGGCGGCGGCCACTGGGCCAACCTCCACAACGCCGAAAACCCCAAGATCGAGCTGAAGCTCGCGATCGAGGGTGACACCGGCCCCAGTACCCTCACCCGCGCTTGGACGAGCGAGGAGTTCGGCAGCTCCGAAGCCAGCTTCAGGCGACCCGGTCACGGCACCGTCCCCGTGGCCGACGCCGGCTGGGGCACGGCTCTCGCCGATCACCGGCCGTTCCTCTCCTACACCGACCTGGACCTCATGCTCACCGGCAAGCCGTCGCAGCGGTACGACGCGATCGCCACCATCCTCGGCACGGAGTTGCTGTCCAGCGCGATCAGCGGGCTGAGTGCGCGTGAGAAGGCGCTCGCCGGAACGGCGAAGGAGACGCGGGACGCCTTGCCGGGCCTGAAAGAGGCCCTTTACGCGCTGGAGGACGACGACCGCGCCGTGCAGGCCCTGCTCGCTGTGGACACCCCGGGGGCCCCGGACCTCGACGTCATCGACGCGCTCGTCGTCGGCCTCCCTCCGGCCGACGCGGGCCGACTCGCGGAGCTTCGGATCGAGGCCGGGGTGAAGGGGCCCGACCTGGTGGAGGTCGGGCAGGCCGTCGAGCGGCTGCGGAAGGCCGTCGCCGACGTGGAGGACCTTCGCGGTACCGACGCCGAGAACGCGCAGCTGCGTGCCGACCTCCTGGAGAGGGCCCTCGCCCACGCCGACCGGCACCCCGACGGCGACGTCTGCCCGGCGTGCGGGACGGAGCGGGCGCTGGGACGGGAGTGGTACGAACGTGCTTCCCGGCAGGTGGCGGAGCTGCGCCGGGAGGCGAAGACCGCCCATGACGCGCATGCCGCCCTGGAGGCGGGGACGCGGCACCTGCACCACCTCGTTGAACGTCCGGCCGGTATCCCTGACTCCCTTGCCGAACCGTGGGCGAGGTGGGTCGACTGCCGGAAGATCACCGATCCCGGCGAGCTCGTCCGCGCCGCCGAGGAGGCTGCCACGGTCCTCGCCGACGCCTGCGAAACCGTCAGGAGGCACGCGGCCCGCGAACTGGAGACGCGCGACGAGCGGTGGCGCGCGCTCGTCACCCGGCTCGCCGCCTGGGCGGACAAGGCTCGCCGGACGGAGCGGGACAAGCTCCTGCTGGCCGACCTCCGCAAGGCGGTGAAGTGGCTCAAGGAACTGGCGGCCGAGCTGCGGGACCAGCGCATGAAGCACTTCACCGACGCCACACAGGGCATCTGGGAGTGCCTGCGCCAGGAGAGCAACGTGGACCTCACGGACGTGGGCCTGAAGGGCAGCGAGAAGGCCAGCGTCCGCAAGCTCGTCATGGCGGCTTCCGTCGACGGCCAGGACGCCCCCGCGCTCGACGTCATGAGCCAGGGGGAGCTGCACTCCCTCGCGCTCTCCCTCTTCCTGCCGAGGGCCACGACCGCGGACAGCCCGTTCGGCTTCCTCCTCATCGATGACCCCGTGCAGTCGATGGACCCGACCAAGGTGCACGGACTTGCCCAGGTGCTGCACGAGATGGGCCGGCACCGGCAGATCGTCGTGTTCACCCACGACCCTCGTCTGCAGAAGGCATTCACCGACCAGGAACTGCCGGCCGCGGTCTTCCAGGTGACGCGGGGTGAGGGGTCTCGCGTGAAGGTCGCCTGCATCGACGACCCGGTCGCGCAGGCGATCGGCGACGCCCGGGCCATCGCTGCCACCCGGGGCCTTCCCTCCGGGACGTACAGCCACGTGCTGCCCGGTCTGTGCCGCATCGCCCTGGAGAACGCCTTCCTGGAGGCCGCGTGGATCCGCCACCACCGCACCGGCGGATCGGAACACGACCTCCAGGTCGCGATCGACAGCGCGGAGAGGTTCCAGGAGGTCGCGGCCTTCGCCCTCTTCGGAGACGTGAGCCGCAGTAGCGACGTCAAGGAGGAGGTGCGCCGCCGCTACGGAAGCCCGGCATGCTCCCTGATCCAGCAGTGCCAGAAGGGAGCCCATCCCCACGGCGCCTCGATCCCCGACCCCCACCGCTTCGTCACGGAGGTCGAGAACCTGGCGCAGAAGATCCGCAAGCCGGAGGTGACCGCATGATCACCGCCCCTCCCGTTTCCGTCGAAGGTCTGCTGCTGACCGCCGACCGCCTCCTCGACGGTGAACTCGCCGAGGCCACCACCGCCGGCCGGCACCGCGGCGCCTGCCTCGCGCTGCGGACCGCGCTGGAGATCCGCGTCAACCGGGTGCTGGAAGCCGCGATGCCCGGGCTGTCCCGCACCACGGGGCGCGCCAAGCTGCTCCTCCTGCACTCCGTCGTGCCGGCGGAGACGGCACGACGGGCGAAGGCCCTCTGGTCCCAGCTGAGTCTGGGGTGCCACTACCACCTGTACGAGCTCGGACCCACGTACGACCAGGTACGGGCCTGGCGGACAGAGATCGACGACCTCGTCCGAGAACTGGTCCACTGACTGTTCGTCACCGTCCGGTTTCTGATAATTGTTTCAGCGGGAACGGGCCGGTGCCCGTTGCGGTGCCGTTCGGCATTGCGGGGAGGAAGCACATGAGCACCACCACGCGGGACGAGATCCTCGCCGGCGAGCAGCGTGCGGTGGACCACGCGTACGACTGCTACACCACCAAGCTGGCCGAACTGAGCGGTACTTCGGCCGCCACCGCCTCCGCGAGCGGCAAGGACGGCATCGCCAACCGGGCCGACGCGGAGGCGCGGGCCGAAGCCTACGGAGGACTGGGCGACGAGGCGCTGGTCTTCGCCCGGGTCGATGCGCCGGAGGACCCGGGAGGAGAGCCCCGGCCCTGGTACATCGGGCGTCGTGGGGTGAAGGACAGCCTCAACGACCCGGTGGTGGTGTTGTGGACCAGCCCGCTGGCGAAGACCTGGATCGAGACCCGGCCCGAGGACCCGGGCGAGGTCGTCCTGCGCCGGCAGCTCCGCTGTGTCCAGCGGGTCGTGGAGAGCTACTTCGACGAGATCTCCGCCCTGCCGAAGGCCGCTGCCCCGCCCCCGGCCGTGCCGCCGCCCGCGCCCGTGGCCGTACCGGAGCCGCGTCAGGCCGCCGACGACGGCGCGGCACAGGAGGCGGACGCGGCCCCCGCCCCGGAGCCCACGCCGTCCCCCGCCCCGGAGTCCACGCCGGTCCCCACCCCGCCCCCCACCCCCGGTGACGTCGTACGGCGGCAGCGGCGCAAGGCGCTCCAGCCGGACGACTTCCTGCTGCGGGAGCTCCAGCGGTCGCGCGGTGGCCGGATGCGGGACATCGTCGAGACCATCCGCCGCGACCAGATGGAGCTGGTGACCAATGCTCCGTCGGACATCCTCGTCGTGCAGGGCGGCCCTGGTACCGGCAAGTCGGCGGTCGGTCTCCACCGGGTGACCTGGCTCGTCAACAACGAGCACTTCAAGGCCCAGGACATCCTCGTCATCGGCCCTCACCAGCGGTTCCTCGACTACGTCGGGCAGGTGCTGCCCACCCTCGGCACCCGGGACGTCAACGCCGTCCAGCTGGACCGGCTGTGGGAGGGCGAGGTCAGCGGCGCCGACTCCCCGAAGGCCCGCCTCGTGAAGTCGGACGAACGCATGGCGGCCGTTCTGCGGCGTCGCGTCGAGAGCGACTACCGTCCCGAGGCTCTCGATTCCGTCACCGCCGCCCCCTCGTTCCAGGGTGACGAACCCGGGATCGTCGTCAACGCCGGCAGTACGACCCTGCGCGTGCCGAAGTCCGTGGTCCTCGGCCTCCTGGAGCAGGCTCACGCCGGTGACGGGCCCTTCCGGGAGCGGCGCGACCGTTTCCGGGGGCTTCTCGTCGACCGGCTCCTCCAGGAACTCGCCGACATCGCGCCCCGTCGCGGGCAGACCGGCACGATCCGTCGCGACCTGGAACGCAACCGCAGGGTCGAGCGCCTCCTCGAACGCGTCTGGCCGTCCCCCGGCCCCCGGGAGGCGCTGCGCAGCCTCTACGACTCGGCGGACCTGCTGCGGGAGTGCGCCGAAGGCATCCTCGACGCGGACGAGCAGGCCGCCCTGCTGCGCGCCCGCGCCGCCACCGCCGACGCCGATCCGTGGACCCTCGACGACCACGTCTGCCTCGAAGAGCTGCGCCTGCTGATCAGTGGCGAGACCCCACCGCGCTACGGCCACATCGTGGTGGACGAGGCCCAGGACCTCACCCCCATGCAGGCCCGTTCCCTGCGGCGGCGCTCTGCCGTGGGCGGCTCCATGACCGTCCTCGGAGACCTCGCCCAGGCCACGGGCGCCCACATCCCGGCCGGCTGGGACCTGCTCGGGGCTCTCCTCTCCGACCACGGCGACTGGAACGTCGCCCAGCTCACCACCAGCTACCGCGTTCCCGCCGAGATCATGGAGTTCGTCGCCCCGCTCGCCAGGGAGATCGCCCCGGACCTGCCCGGTCCCCGCGCCGTCCGTGAGGCGGGAGCGGACGCCGTGCGCACGGTGGCGACCGAGCCGTGGAAGCTGCTCGACGACACCGTCGCCCACGTGGCGCGACTCGTGCGGACCAGCGACGGCAGCACCCCCCGGTCGGTCGCCGTCATCGTCCCGGACGACTCGGACTGGCTGGACGCCATCAGCCGCCGGATCGACGAGGGCGGCGACATCGCCGAGCCGTACCGCGAGGCCGTGTCCGTGCTGGCGGCGACCCAGGCGAAGGGCATGGAGTACGACCACGTCCTGGTCGTCGAGCCCGCCACCCTCGCGGAACGCGGCCCCGCCGGGCTGCGCCAGCTGTACGTGGCCCTCACCCGGAGCACCCAGAGCCTGACCGTGCTGCACACCGCCGCGCTGCCGGCGGCCCTCGTAGGCTCCGGGGGCGCCGAGGACACGGTGGCACCGGCTGCCGGTCCGCAGGGTGGCGAGGCGGAACGGCTGCCCCGGATCGGCACCGACGTACGGGTCGAGGTCGTGGGCCGCGCCCCCGGCGGCCGCTACAAGGTCAAGCCGTTGTCGCCGGCGCTCGACAGACCGCTTGTCCTCAACGTCCGCCACGGATCGGTTCCCCCACAGCACGGTGAGACGCTGGACTGCTGGGTGTTCGCGAACGAGACCGCCCAGACCGTGCTCACCGCCGACCAGCGAGGACGTTCGCCCGTCTCGGAGCGGATGGCGGGGCGTTACCTCGCCGCGCTGGAGGTACTGGGCGAGCTGGCCGGCGGCGACGGTGACGTCGACGTCGACGTCACCGAGGCCCGTGGCCGCCTCTCCGAACTCCAGGGCATGGCCAACCGCATCCTCCGGCGTGACCAGGCCGACTGGGTCGACGTCCTCCACCTGTTCGGTGATCCGGACCGCGAGCGACTCGGCGTTCTCCGCGACCTGGCCGCTACGGCCAACCGCGCGCTCAAGGAGGGCACCTTCGACTCCGGCCGGCTCGCGGAGGCGCTGGACGCCTCCGGCTGGGCAGGGCCCCTGGCCGAAGCACGACGACAGCTTCAGGAGCGCTTCGGCACGGAGAGGAAGCCGAACTCCGACGCCGCGGCCCCTGTCGCCTCGACGCCCCCCGATCAGAAGGATGAAGCGCAGATGACCACCGCGGACACCACCGCTGCACCACCGGCTGCGACCACGAAAGACGGCTTTCACCGAGCTTTGGAAGCGGCTGCCGATGCCGATCGCATGTGCAAGAAGCACGAAGCGGTCCGCCACGCGCTGAAGTCGTCTCTCCTCTGGGCGGACCTCCAGCCGGCCGACTCCCCGGTCATCGACGTCAGTTGCGTCACCGAGCGAGGCCTTTACCTCTACGAGGCTCTGGGAGCAGGCCGATCCACCTACGCGGACCTGCGATCGGGTGCCACCCGTCTGCTGGAGATCAACCACACGCTGCCCGCGCCGGCGGAAGGTCTCTACCTTGCCCTCTCCGAACCACCCGCCGAGGAGTGGTCCGTGGACACCATCCGCCAGGTTTTCCGTGTCAATGTCATCTGGCGCAGCCCGGCCGGCTGGGGCGGTGAGAACGCGGACACCGCCTTTGGCCATCCGGTCTGAGCGATCATCAGTAGTTTTTAGCGCAGTGCATTCCTGTGCCTGCTGGAGCAGTCGAAGCATGCGGAGGAGTGGCGCCTGATGACCTGCTGGCTCCGGCAACAAGGAGCGCAACTCGAAGCGCCCAAAAAGAGAGGTAGGGGCCGCCAAGAGAGGTAGGGGCCGCCGCCGATATTTTCTTTCTCGAGCCCGGGCTGCCGCAGCCTCCGCCGCCGTTGAATGAGCGAGCTGGCGCGTCGGGCGGCCTTATGGCGCATTCGATCTGATCTTGCAGTGATCACACTCCTGTAGATCCCCTGGAGGCAGGACTCGCCGGTGAGGCTCGGAGGCGTGACCGCGAACCCCCTGGTCAGCGCGTCAGCCCTTGATCACTCGGTGTGGTGAATCGCCTCACCGGCCAGAACCATGATCGCACCGATGGGGTTTTACGACCGCCAAAGCACTCCATCGGAAGGGGCCCGGTTCGTGGCCACACAGTTTGTATCCAGGTTCGTCACGGCGATGGCCGTCGCCGGCGCGCTCGTAGTGACGAGCTCCTCACAGGCGCTGGCCGGGGCGGTGGGGTCTGCTCCCGTCCAGACCTTCGAGTACAGCGTGGGCGGGGCGACGATGAAGGTCCCCACCGGCTGCATGTTCTCCCACATCATCCGGGGCAAGGGGAAGAAGATCACCTACCAGAACGCAGGCGTCGACTGTGCGTTCGTGGGGGCTCTCGGCAGTGGGTTCTGCAATTGGCGGATCGACTTCACATACGCCGACACCAACAACAGGACGTACCGGACATCCCGGGGCGCCACGCACGCCAAATGCAAGATCGATCCCATGCGGGACAACTCTCCGCAGACCCTGCCTCGTTACGGCAAGGCGTGCGCCCATCTCCATGTCAACGGTGTGCGGCGTGTGAGCCAGTGTCACCACATCACGAAGTGAGTTCCTCATGAGCCACCAACAGCAACAGGGGCAGGACGAGGCGTGGAGGGTGCGGCGGCGGCAGGCCGGGATCCTCGCCTTCGTCGTGGGCCTCGTCGGCGCGCTCGCGTTTTTCGCCTTCTTTCCCGGACTTCCGCACGTCATCGACTGGGGGGCCATCGTTGTCTCCCTCGCCGTGGGGGCGTTGGCGCGCTGGGCCTGTCAGGCGTGGATGACGAGGAGGCGGGGCGAGCTCATGTCGGGGCGGTGACGGGTTCGGTCGTTCACTGGCGGAGTGGGGGTTGGCCGAATCTGGCGGCCCCCCTTCCCCCCGCTCGTATATTGCTCGGGCGGCACTGGCCTGCGGAGGGGTTCTCGCGGCCGGGGTCACGGGGGAAACGCGTAAGAGATCTTGAGCGGCTGTGGACCGGCCTGTTCCGGTGTGTGGCTCCGCACAGTGTCGTGCGGCGGTGGTGGTGCTTCCCCCTTTCCACGTCTTTTCCTTCTGGGTTCTTTTCGACATGCGACGGGGGTCGTTCCATGCGTGTGGCAGAACAAGATCGTGGTGCAGGGCCGAAGCCGGAGGCCGTGGGGCTTGAGGCGGTGGAGGCCGAGGTGGAGGCCATCGTCGAGGACGCGGCCGGTGCCGAGGGGGTGTGGGTGGACGACCGGGTGGCGCAGGTGCTGGAGCGGCTGGCCTCGGACTTCGTGCTCGACAACACCTACCGGGAGCAGCACCTCAGCCTCACCGCCAGCGAGAACTACCCGAGCAAGCTGGTGCGGATGCTCGGGGCCGGACTCCAGGGCGGGTTCTACGAGTTCGCGCCGCCGTACCCGGCCGAGGCTGGCGAGTGGGCGTTCCCGGACTCGGGGGCCAACGCCTCCCTGGTCGGGAAGCTGACCGGGATCGGGCGGCAGCTCTTCGAGGCGGCCACCTTCGACTGGCGGCCCAACGGCGGCTCGGTGGCCGAGCAGGCGGTACTGCTGGGGAGCTGCGGGCGCGGCGACGGGTTCGTGCACTTCGCGCACAAGGACGGCGGGCACTTCGCGCTGGAGTCGCTGGCGGGGGCTGCGGGGATCAACACGTACCACCTGCCGATGGTCGACCGGACCTTGCTGATCGACGTGGACCGGCTGGCCACGCTCTGCGCGGAGCATCCGGAGATCAAGCTGGTCATCCTCGACCAGTCGTTCAAGCTGCGCTGGCAGCCGCTGGCGCAGATCAGGGCCGCGCTGCCCGAGGGGGTCTTCCTCGCCTACGACGCCAGTCACGACGGGGCCCTGATCGCGGGCGGGGCGCTGCCGCAGCCGACGTTGCTGGGCGCGGACGCCGTGCACGGCAACACGCACAAGACGATCGCCGGGCCGCAGAAGGCGTACATCGCCTTCCGGGACGCCGAGCACCCCAAGCTCAAGGCGGTCTCGGACTGGGTGTGCCCGCAGATGCAGTCCAACTCCCACGCGGAGCTGATCGCGCCCATGTACGTGGCGTTGTCGGAGGTCGCCCTGTACGGGCACGCGTACGCGCGGCAGATCCTCGCCAACGCGCAGGCGCTCGCGCACGGACTGCACGAGGAAGGGGTGCGGGTCTCCGGGGAGTCGTTCGGGTTCACCGAGACGCATCAGGTGCACGTCGTCACGGGGTCGGCCGCCGACGCGCTGCGGCTCTCCCTGGGGGAGCTGGCCCGGGCCGGTATCCGCACCACCAACATCGAGGTGCCCGGCGCCAACGGGCTGCACGGTCTGCGGCTCGGCGTGCAGGCGATGACCCGGCGCGGGCTGCGGGAGCCGCAGATGCGGGAGGTGGCCCGGCTGGTGGCCAAGGTGGTGCTGCGGCGGGCCGAGCCCGCGGCGGTCCGTGCCGAGGTCGCCGACCTGCTCCAGCACCACCCCCTGGACCGGCTGGCGTACTCCTTCGACTCCTACGTCGACTCGCCGGCCGCCGCCCGCCTCCTGGGAGAGGTGTTCCGGTGAGCACAGCCAGCAAGGCGAGCGCCGTGATCCCGCCGTTGCCGCCCGGGGTGCGTGAGGCCGTCGCCCGGCCGCGGCGTGCGGATGCGGAGGTGCAGCACGCCGTCGTCGCGGCCGAGGTGTGGCACACCCCGTGGGCCAGGCCGCTGCTGGAACGGCTCGGGCTGCGGACCGTCATCGCCGACGAACGGCTCTCCTGCGAACGGGTGCTGGAGACGCTGGCCGCCCAGTCGGTGGCCTTCGTCTGCGAGGAACTCCCGGTCAGCGGGCCGGCCGCGACGGCCTGGGCGGCAGGCAGGACCGAGGCGCTGCGGCGCGGCGACCCGCTGCTCGGCGTGGTCTTCATGGTCGAGGACCGGCGCGCGCTGGACCCCCGCGCGCTGGGCCCGCTGGTCCGCACCCTGGCCCCCGGCGACACCGGCCTGCCCGGCTTCGTCGACGAGGTGCGGCGCGTACGGCACGAGTACCACTGGGAGCTGCGGAACCGGCGGCCCGCCGCGCCCCCGGCCGGGGAGGCGGTGGCGCCGCCCGCCCGGTGGAGCGGGGCCGTGCCGAACTTCAACGTGAAGCACCCGTCGATGCTGCTGCCGTACGCCCTGCTCTCGGCGCGTACCGGCCGCGAGGTCTACTGCGAGATCTCGCCGCAGGAGGCGTTGCTGTTCGTCGCGGACAGTCTGGGCCGGGGGCCGGCGGCCGCCGTCGGGGAGGTCTTCCGGTCGCTGCGGCAGGACGTGGACCGGCTCAACACCGTCGCCGGGTCCCGGCTGCGGCTGCACCTGGACCACGCGGACGACTACGAGGTGATCCAGGCCGCCTGCGAGGCCGGGTTCGACTCGGTGATGGTCGACGGGTCCGGGCGGACGCTCCACCAGAACGTGGTGTTCACCAACGCCGCCACCGAACTGGCGCGGCGCCACGGGGTGCTGGTCGAGGGCGAGATCGGCTCCATCGACGGGGCCGGGCTGCGGAAGCGGAACAAGACGACTCCCGGTGACTTCGCCCGGTTCGTCGAGCAGACCGACCTCGATCTGGTGGGGGCGCACGTCGGCCAGTTCCACAGCTTCGACTACGGCTTCGCCGCCACCCGGCGGGCGCTCGCCGACGTCGCCCTGCTGGACGACCGGGCCACCGGCGACGACCTGCACGCCTTCGCCGAGGCGTGCGCGCGCGTCGAGCGGCGCCTCACCGGCGCGGGGCTGCCCGGGTACGCGGCCGAGCACCGGCTGGTGGCCGCGCTGGCCCGCCGGGCCCTGGCGGCGGGCGACGGGCAGGAGGCCGGGCCGGCGCTGGAGACCGTGTTCCGTGAGGCCCGGGAGCGGGTCCCGGCGTTCCAGCGGCCGCTGATCGACCTGCTGGAACGGGAGTGGCTGGAGTGCCGGCTCGCCAAGTCCCGGCGCAAGAGCGAACTGTGGGACGAGGTCTTCACCACCGAGCCGGCCCGCGAACACCGGTACGCGACGGTCGACCACGGGCTCGTCCACGCCCTCACCACCACCCTGGCCGGAAGCGGCCGCGCCCTGGTCGTGCACGGCGGCACCTCGATCTCGCGGACCGACCTCGCCACCCTGGCCGCCCAGGGCGTCGCCCGCGTCAACTTCGGCAGCGCCGTCTACACCGACTACCTCGACGCGCTCGGCGCCCACCTGCCGGGCGACCTCGACCCGGTCGACAACCCGCCCGTGGGTGAAGGGACTTGGAGGCACGTGCGCCGCATGTCGTACCTTGCCGAGGCGACCCGCGACTGGCGGTCCTGGACCCACGCCCCGCCGTCCTTCGTGGACACCTTCGTCAGCAGGCTGGAGCGGCGCTACGCGGCCCCGCTCCGCGACCGTACGCCCCGAGAGGCCCTGGGAGGCCGCAGTTGAGTCCCTTCGAGCAGATCACCGACCTCCTCGACCGCGAGAAGGCCGTCTACCGCGTGGTCGAGCACCCCGCCGAGGGCCGCTCCGAGGAGGTGTCGGCGGTGCGCGGCACCACGGTGTCGCAGGGCGCGAAGGCGCTCGTGTGCCGGGTGAAGGGCATCGAGGCACCGGGCGTGCTCGCCGTGCTGGCGGGTGACCGGCGGGCCGACCTGAAGAAGGTGGTGGCCGCCGTCGGGGGCAGGAAGGGCGGCTTCGCCCCCTCCGAACTGGCCGAGCAGCTCACCGGCTGCGTGGTCGGCGCCATCCCGCCGCTGCCGCTCTCCGCCGCCCTGCCGGTCGTCGTGGACGAGGAGTTCCTCGCCGCCCACGAGGAGATCGCCTTCAACGCGGGACGGCTCGACCGGTCGGTGGTCATGGTCACGGCGGACTACGTACGGATCGTGGCGCCCGCGGTGGCACCCATCGCAGCCCCCGCGGCACCGGCGGCCCCCGCGACTCCGGCCGCGGCCACCGCCGAGTAGGCACCGGAACCGGACAGCGGTACGGGAAGACAGCGGTTCGAGAAAAGGGGGGATGCCGCCGTGCGCGTACGCGTCGGGGCCCAGTTCGTCGCGCTCGCCTGCGCGTGGGGGTCGAGCTTCCTGTTCATCAAGATCGGGCTGGAGGGGCTGACGCCCGCCCAGGTGGTGTGGGGCAGGCTGGTGCTGGGCGCGGTGGCGCTCTGCGTCGTCATGGCGGTGACCCGTGGCCGGATTCCCCGGGACCCGGGGGTCTGGCTGCGGCTCTCGGTCGTCTCCGTGCTGCTCTGCGTCGTCCCGTTCCTGCTCTTCTCCTGGGCCGAGCAGCACCTCGACTCCGGCATGGCGAGCATCCTCAACGCCACCACCCCGCTGCTGACCCTCGCGGTCGGCGCGGTCGCGCCGGCGGGGGAGCGGCTGGGCCGGCGCGGTACGGCCGGGCTCCTCGCCGGGTTCGCCGGGGTGCTGGTGCTGATCGGGCCGGGCGGCCTGGCCGGCGGGCAGCTCACCGCCGTCCTCGCCTGCCTCGGCGCCACCTCCTGCTACGGGGTCGCCTTCGTCCACCTGCGCCGGTACGTCACCCCGCTCGGGCTGCCCGCGGTCAGCGTCGCCTTCGTCCAGGTCGTCATCGGCGCCGCCCTCATGCTGGCGGCCACCCCCTGGCTGGCGGAGCCCGCGCCCCGCATCGACGCGCGGATCGCCGTCGCCATGGTGGCCCTGGGCGCCCTGAGCACCGGCCTCGCCTACCTCTGGAACGCCAACATCGTCCAGGCCTGGGGCGCGGTCAACGCCTCCGCGGTCACCTACCTCACCCCGGTCGTCGGCGTCACCGCCGGCGTTCTCCTCCTCGGCGAAGAGCTGACGTGGAACCAGCCGCTGGGGGCGGCCCTGGTCGTCGCGGGGATCGTGGCGGCGCACGGGAGCCCGGTCCGGGAACGGCGTACGCGGGGGAAGAGGGAGACGGCCACGCCGGTCGCGGAGGCCGGGGCGGGGCGGCCGGGCTGACCGGTCTGGCGCTTCTTGCTGGCCGATCGTGGGCGAGGCAATACTGTGGGTTCATGGCGGACGAGACGCGCAACCACCTGGACGGGCGGGCTCACGTCGTCGTCCAGAGCGGCCGGATCGAGCAGTTGCACCAGCACATCGGCGGCGGCCCGGAGGCGGACACAGCGGTGCCGTTCCAACTGCCGCCCCCCAGGCACCGGTTCGCGAACCGGGTGGCCGAGCAGGAACGCATCCGGCGGGCCGTGGAGGACCACGCGCCGCAGGCCGGGCCGCTGGTGGCGCTGCTGACCGGGATCGGCGGGGTCGGCAAGACCGCGCTCGGCTTCCACGTCGCCCGCCACCTCGCCGGCCGCTACCCGGACGGCGTCCTCCACGTCGACCTCGACGACCACCGCCGCGAGGGCACCGTCGAGCTGGCCGAGGCGGTCGGGGAGATGCTGGCCGGGCTCAGGGTGGAGAAGGAGTGGCGGGAGCGCTCGTTCGCCGCCCGGGTCAAGCAGCTGTGGACCCTCACCCGCGACAAACAGCTCGTCGTGGTCATCGACAACGCCCGCTTCGGCAGCGAGGTCGCGCCCCTGCTGCCCGCCTCCGACCGCAGCCTGGCCCTCGTCACCAGCCAGGGCACGCTGTACGACCTGGACGTGGCGGCGGTGGAGGTGCCCCTCGGCCCGCTGCCCGCGCCGGACGCCGTGGAACTGCTGCGCCACCTGGTCGACGATCCGCGGCTCGCGGCCGAACCGGAGGCCCTGGCCGACCTCGTCGAGGGCTGCGCCGGTCTGCCCGCGGCGCTGCTGGTGGCCGGACACTGGGTGCGCAAGTACCGGCGGCGGCCCCTGTCGCGGCTGGTCGGGGAACTCACCGCCGAGCTGCGCGAGAAGGGCCTGCCCATGGTCGAGGCCGTGTGGGACGCCGCCTACGAGGGCCTGGACGGCGAGGCGGCCCGGCTGTACCGGCTGCTGCCCCTGCTCCCGGCCCCGGTGATCGGCGAGGAGCCCGCCGCCGCCCTGCTGGGGTGCGGGTACGACGAGGCGGCCGACCTGCTGGAGGAGTTGCGGCGCGCCGGGCTGCTCGACGAGGGCGTCGACGGCTGGCGGATGCACGACCTGCTGCGCGGTCACGCCGAGCGCAGGCTGCGCCAGGCCGACCCGGCGGGCGCCGAGCGCGACCAGGCACTCGCCGCGCTGATCCGCTGGTACCGGCGGCAGGCGGCGCGCGCGGACCGTACCGCCGCCGGGTCCCGGATGACCTTCGCCCCACAGCCCGGCCCCACCGAGGACGGCGCCGGCGACCTCCTCTTCGAGGACAAGGCGCACGCCCTGCGGTGGCTGGAGCGGCACCGGGCGGCGCTGTCCGGCTGCGTGCGGCTGGCCTTCGACGCGGGGCGGTACGAGGACGCGTGGGGCCTGTGCGAACCGCTGTGGACGCACTACCTGGACCACCCGCACCCCGGGGAGGTCCTGGCGGCCTTCCGCACCGGGGTGGAGGCCGCCGACCGTACGGAGTTCCTGCCGGCGATGGTCCGGATGCGGTGCCAGCTGGCCCGGCCGCTCTGGGAGGCGGGACGCCACGAGGAGGCGGCGCGCCAGCTCGGGCAGGCGGTGCACGCCGCGCAGGCCCTCGGCACGAGCTTCGAGGAGGCCCGGCTGCGGGCCTCGGCCCTGGAGTTCCAGGGACTGCTGAAGGCGGAGACGGGCGATCTGACCGGCGCCGTCGCCGACTTCACCGCCTCCCGGGAGATCCACGCGCGGATCGGCAACGCCTACGGCGTGCTGCTCCTGACCCACCAGGAGGGCAAGGTGGCCTTGCGGCGCGGGGAGAGCCAGGAAGCGGTCGGGCTGCTGGAGCGGGCGCACGCGGCCGCCGTCGAGCAGGGGCGGGAGCGGATGGCCGCCCGCACCGGCTTCGAGCTGGGGCGCGCCCTGCGGGCGGTGGGCCGGCTCCAGGAGGCGGACGCGCTCGTGGTGGCCGCTCTGGAGAGTGCCCGCCGACGGGGTTCGGCCACCGAAGAGGTGCGCGCGCTCGGGGAGCTGGCCGAGCTGGCCGAGGCGCTGGGCGAGGCCGGGCGGGCCGAGGAGTACCGGGCGGAGGCGGGGCGCATCGTGGCGCTCCAGGGCGGTCTGCCCGCGCCTCACACCTCGTAGTCGAGGTCCCGTTCCTCGGCGGGCGCCAGGTGGACGCGGACCGCCACCGGCCCGGTGTCGCACAGCAGGGTCTGCGGTGCGCCGGGCGGCGGTCCGGCCGCCAGCCAGGCGTGGACGGCGCTGACCACGGCGGTCGGGTCGGCGTGGCGGGAGCGGCCCTGTTCCCGGTGGGGCTCGGTGGTCGCGGTGAGCGGGGCGCGGCCTCGCGGGTGGAGCAGGAGACGGTCCCAGGTGAGGATCGCGGCGGCGGTCCGGCAGCCGGGCATCTCGTCCAGCGCCGCAGCCGTCCAGCCGGACGCCGTCCACGCCGCGTGATGGCCGGTCAGGGGCCGGGGGCGCGCGTGGTGCCACAGCACCGCCGCGCTCTGGAGCGGGCCGGGGCCGGCCGCGGGGTGTTCGGCGGCCAGGTGGTGGACGCGCTCGGGGGTGTCCGGCGGGAAGCGGTGCACGGTGACGCGGTCGCCGGAGACCTCGGTGCGTACGGCGAAGACGGCCGGCCGCTGGGGGCGGGTGGTGGGTACCGGGAAGACCGGGGCGTCGACGACCCGGGTGGCGGGCGGGCGCAGGCCCAGCAGGTGGTAGAGGTGGCCGCGGAGCAGGGTCAGTGCCTTGCCCTGGTGGGCGAAGGCGTGGGCGGCGGGGCCGCGCGGGTCGGTGGCGCGGGCCGCCTCCAGGGCGGCGGGCAGGTCGCGGGCGGCCGCCAGGTGGGGGGTCTCGGCGAGCAGGCGGGCCATGGGGCTGTGCGGGACCAGTTCGTGGCCGCCGTCGTAGGCGCCGATGACCGGGCGGCCCAGCGCGGCGGCGTACAGGCCGGTCGAGCCGTGGTCGGTGACCACCGCGTCGGCGGCGACCAGCAGCGCGGCCCACTCCTCGTGCGGGCGGGCCAGGACCAGGCCCGCGCGCAGCGCCGGGGCCATCCAGCGGGCGAGGTCGAAACCGCCGGTCCGGCTGTGGGCGTTGGGGTGCAGGACCAGCGCGACCTGGTAGGCGTCGTGGGGCAGGAGAGCCAGCAGTTCGGCGGCGAGCCCGGGGCGGCGGGCGACCAGTGATTCGGGGCCCCAGGTCGAGGAGAGGACGACCAGGTGGCGCGGGCCGGTGCCGAGGGCCGCGCGGTACTCCTCGCGGGCGGGCAGGGAGCGCAGCAGGCGGTCGGCGGTGGGGTCGCCGACGACGACGGCGGGGCGGGCCTCGGGGCAGTGCCGGGCCAGCCGCAGCGCCTGCTCCTCGTGGGCCAGGGCGTGCAGGTCGGCCCAGGGCTTGCCGTCGGCCAGCAGGTGGACGGGGTCCAGTCCCGAGGGCACGTCCGCCGAGCCCTCGTCGTCGAGCGCCTTGCCGAACCCGGCGCCGTGCGGCAGGAGCGCCCGGGGTCCGGGCAGCAGGTGCAGGTCGCCCTTGGGGCTGGCGGTGAGGACGAGGTCGTGCCGGGTGGCGCAGGCTTCCCGCCAGGGCATCGTGCGGGCCCCGGTGCGGTCCAGCGCGGTCAGCGCGTCGACGTCGAAGCGGGAGCCGGGGACCAGGGTGAAGCGGACCCGGACGCGGTCGTCGCCGTCGAAGACCGGCAGCACGTCCAGCAGCCGGTGGAGCGCCACCGCCGAACGGATCGCGACCAGCACGCCCCGCTGCCGGCCCGCCACCGCCCGCCTCCGGGTGACGGGGGAGCGGGGGGCGCGCCCGGGGGCGTCGTACGGGTCGGGGGAGGCCGGCTGCGGCATGGTCCCGATCGTATCCAGGCGCCCGCGCGTGCGCCCCGCTGACCGGCGCTCGGTACGCATGGGGCCCACCCCGTACCCCCGCCTCCGGGTTTGGGGGTGACTCAGGGCGGGATATGGGTGCCGACACCCATGGTGCGGGTCGCGGGGTGCGGGTGAGTGTGGGGGGAACCGACATGGGCATGACCCGTTCCGCCTCGTCGGGCGTGCTGGGCAGTTCCTGTTCCGTTCTGGTCGGGGTGGGGGGAGCGGGGGACAGGCGGGGGTGTTGTCGTGGGGGTCACGAGCTGGCTGGCCGTGGCGGTGTTCGTCGGCGCGTACGTCCTCATAGCCACCGAGAAGGTGCACCGGGTGACGGTGGCGCTGGGCGGCGCCGTCCTCATGCTGCTGATCGGGGCGACCAGCCCCGAACACGCCTTCTTCTCGGAGCACGAGGGCATCGACTGGAACGTCATCGTCCTGCTGCTCGGCATGATGCTGATCGTCGCCGTGCTGCAACACACCGGCGTCTTCGAGTACGTCGCGGTGTGGGCCGTCAAACGCGCCAAGGGCGAGCCCTACCGGCTGATGGTGCTGCTGATCCTGGCGACGGCCGTGCCGTCCCCCTGGTTCGACAACGTGACCACGGTGCTGCTGATGGCGCCCGTGACCATCTCGGTCTGCGTACGGCTCGGTCTGCCCGTCGTCCCCTACCTCATCGCCGAGGTGATGGCCTGCAACATCGGCGGCGCCGCCACCCTCATCGGCGACCCGCCCAACATCATCATCGGCGCCCGCGCCGGACTGTCGTTCAACGACTTCCTGCTCCACATGACGCCGATCGTGGTGGTGCTGATCGCCCTGCTCTGCGTGCTGGTCCGCTTCCTCTTCCGCTCCGCCTTCCGCTACGACCCCGAACGGGCGCGGGCCGCGCTGGAGCTGGACGAGAAAGAGATGATCCGCAACCCGCGGCTGCTGTGGGTCTGCGGGGTGGTGATCACGATCGTGATGGCCTGCTTCGTCCTGCACACCTGGCTCCACCTGGAGCCCTCCGTGGTCGCCATCACCGGCGGTCTGCTGCTGCTGGGCCTCTCCCGGCTCAAGATCGTCGCCAAGCTCGACACCGGCGAGGTCGTCAAGGAGGTCGAGTGGGAGACGCTGGCCTTCTTCGCGGGCCTGTTCGTCATGGTCGGCGCGATGGTGCAGACCGGGGTCATCGCCGACATCGGCAAGGCCGCGGCCGACGCCGCCGGGGGCGAGCTGCTCAGTACCTCGATGGTGCTGCTGGTCGGCTCGGTGGTGCCCTCCGCCGTCATCGACAACATCCCGTTCGTGGCCTCGGTCAGCCCGATCGTCGAGGAGATCGTCGCGGCCTCCGGCGGCACGGGCGAGGCCGGGGTGCTGTGGTGGGCCTTCGCCCTCGGCGCCGACCTCGGCGGCAACGCCACGATCATCGCCTCCTCCGCCAACGTCGTGGTGGTCGGCATCGCCGCCCGCCACGGACACCACATCTCCTTCTGGAAGTTCAGCAAGTACGGCCTCGTGGTGACCGCCCTCTCCATCGCGGTGGCCGCGCTCTACGTCTGGCTGCGGTACTTCGTCCTCGGCTGGCCCGCGTGACGCTCCGCCCGCCGGTGTCCCCGTACGGGCTACAAGGGCGGCCCGGCGCTGGGCCGTTCGGGTGACGCGGGGTGTCCGGCCGGTCCGGGCGCCCCTAGGGTCCGGGGCTATGACCTCTGCTACCTCAGCCACCGGAACCCCGCTCGACCCGAGCCACCTCGGCACCATCACGGTGATCGCCTGGGCCGGGGAGAACGTCAACGACGGACAGGACATGCCCTTCCTGCTGGCCTACTCCCTCGGCGACGGGGCGGCCGGCCCCGAGGCGGGCGAGGTGGCCGTGGCGGCCCTGCTGGAGCGCTCGGCGCTGCCGGTCGGCGGCGGGCTCGTCGACGGCTCGGCCTCCAGCGTCCCCGTGTCGGTCCTCGTCACCGGCAACAGCGCGACCCTGACGGTGCAGCACCTCAACGCCAACTGCGTGGTGCCGCCGGAGTGGACCGACGCGGCGCACGCCCGGGGCCAGGTCTACTTCATGTTCACCACCAAGCCCTGGCCGCAGGCCGCGCCGGGGGTGCCGGTGGAGGAGGAGGCCCTGAAGGGGTTCATCGGCGACGAGGACGTGATCATGGCCTCGGCCCACTGCCTGGTACCGGTCAGCACCCTGCGCTGAGCGCGCGCCCCGCACCTTTTCGTCGGCGCACCGGAATTCCCGGTGCGCCGATTTCTCGTTCCCGTTCCCGTATTCGCCGGACGTGCGGGAAAAGGGGAGGGGAAGGGGAATCACACGGAATGCGGCGGTGGGAAAAGCAGAGCAGACCCCGCCGTGCGGCGGGGTCTGCTCCGGTGTCGCGTCCCGGCGAGCGGGGGACGGCTCAGCTGTTGCCGGCGCCGTTGCCCGAGAGGACCGGGATGTTGCTCAGGATGTGCGAGAGCGGCTCGTCACCCTTGGTCTGGGTGGAGTTCTCGACACACTGCTGCTGCTGCGGCGAGGACAGGATGTCCAGGTCCTGGACCGCGACCGGCACCAGGCCGACGAGCGAACCGACGTTGGCGTCGATCGGCACACCGACGCAGGGCTTGTTCAGGGAGCCCTGAACCAGGCCGAGCTGCGGGCTCTGGTCGCCGGCGATCGAGGTGTTGCCGTAGGTCTGCTCGGCACCGTTGCCGCTCAGCGACGTGTGGCCGCCGTCGTCGCCGATGGCCATCGCCGGAGCGGCCGCGGCGGCGCCCGCACCCAGGATGGAGACGGCGACGGCAGCGGTAGCCATGACCTTCTTGATCACAGTGATTCCTCTTTCCGAATGGAGTGCCCCGGGGGTGAGGCGCTCTGAACAACTCGTCGCCATCGGGGAGGTTATGCCTGTTCGGGCGGTGTCACTCCAATGGTGGGGGAGGGGGTGCGGAATGCTGTGATTATCGGAGTCGGCGGCCGAATTCGGGAAATAGGGGAGAAGGTGTGAGCGGCCCCTTCCGTTCGAGTGAACGGCCGTCACCAATGACGGAGTGGCGAGTTGTCCAGAGAGCGCGGGGAGCACGACCCGTGCACATCGGACGAAGAGGAAAAGCAGATGCTGAAGAAGATGATGGTCTCCGCGGCCGTGGCCGCTTCCGCGATCGGTATGGGGGCCGCCACCGCCGCTCCGGCGATGGCCATCGGCGACGACAACGGCCACACCTCGCTGAGCGGCAACGGCGCGGAGCAGTACTACGGCAACTCCTCCACCTCCGGTGACATGAGCCCGCAGATCGGCCTCATCCAGGGCTCGTTCAACAAGCCGTGCATCGGCCTGCCCGCCGACGCCAACGTCGGTTCGCTGGTCGGCCTCGTGCCGGTCTCCGTCCAGGACATCCCGATCCTGTCGTCGCCGCAGCAGCAGCAGTGCGTCGAGAACTCCACCCAGACCAAGGGTGACGAGCCGCTCTCGCACCTCCTGAGCAACATCCCGATCCTCTCGGGCAACGGCGCCGGCAACAGCTGACGCGCCCCGCCCGGCTCCCGGGCCCGCGCCGCGCCGCAATCCCCGTCGGCAGCGGACGCGCGCCCACCGAGCCACCGAGGGCGACCCCGCCGGTGACCGGCCGACCGGCGACGAAGCCCCTGACCACGCGTCAGGGGCTTCGTGGTGTGTACGAAGGTTCCGGCTCAGACGTCGAAGTCGACCGTGACCTGGTCCGATACGGGCCGGGTCTGGCAGGTCAGGACGTACCCCTGCTCGACCTCGGCCTCCTCCAGGGCGAAGTTGCGGCGCATCTCGGCCTCGCCGGAGGTGACCTTGGCGCGGCAGGTGCCGCAGACGCCGCCCTTGCAGGCGAACGGCATGTCGGGGCGGACCCGTTGGGCCCCGTCGAGGACGGTCTCGGCGCGGCTCGCCGGGAAGGTGGAGGAGCGGCCGTCGAGGACCAGGGTCACCTCGGAGACCGGGCCTTCGGGCAGCGCGTCCTCGTCGCGGCGGACGGGGGCCGGCTCCTGCTGGTCGTCGGCGAAGAACAGCTCCTGGTGGACCCGGTCGCCGGGCACCCCCAGCCGCTCCAGCAGCGCCTGCGCGTCGCGGACCATGCCGTGCGGGCCGCAGAGCCACCAGTGGTCGGTGTCGGCCACCTCCAGCAGGGCCGGGACCAGGGCGGCGAGGCGGTCGGCGTCGAGGCGGCCGGAGAGGATCTCGGCCTCGCGCGGCTCCCGGGAGAGGATGTGCGCGACCTGGAAGCGGTCGGCGTACCGGTCCTTCAGGTCGGCCAGTTCGTCGGCGAACATCACCGTGCCCGAGCGGCGGTTGCCGTAGAGCAGGGTGACGCGGGCCTGTGGGTGGCCGGCGAGGACCGAGGCGGCGATGGAGAGCATCGGGGTGATGCCGGAGCCGGCGGCGACCAGGACGTGGTGCCCCGGCTCGCCGAGGGCCGGGGTGAACAGGCCGGTCGGCTCCATCACGTCGACCACGTCGCCGGGCCGCACCTCGCGCACCAGCCAGGTCGAGAAGAGGCCGTCCGGCACCACCCGCACGCCGATCCGGGGGGCGGCGCCGGCCGGGGCGCAGAGCGAGTACGAGCGGCGCTCGTCGCGGCCCTCCACGGTGCGGCGGACCGTCAGGGACTGGCCCGGGGCGAAGGCGAAGGCCTCCGCGAGGGCGTCGGGCACCTCGAAGGTGACGGCGGCGGCGTCCTCGCACAGCGGCTCCACGGAGGCCACCCGCAGCGCGTGGAACCGGGGCCTGCGGCGCGCGGGGGCCGGGGCCGGGGCGGCGGGGGCGGGCGAGGTGGGCGCGGACATCTAGATCTCCTTGACGTGCTCGAAGGGTTCCCGGCAGGCGAGGCAGCGGCGCAGCGCCCGGCAGGAGGTGGCGGAGAACCGGGAGATCTCCTCCGTCCGCCCCGATCCGCAGAGCGGGCACGCCACCTCGGGCGCGGCCGTGCGGGTCGGCGACAGCGTGAGCGGCACCGGGCCCGAGCGGTGCGGGGCCGGTCCGGGCGGCGCGATGTGGTGCGCGGCGAGGGCCCGGCGCCCGGCCTCGCTGATCCAGTCCGTCGACCACGGCGGGTCCAGCACGGTGACCACCCGCACCTCGGGGAAACCCGCCTCGTGCAGGGCCCGTACGGTCTCGGCGCGCATCTCGGCGAGGGCCGGACAGCCCGAGTAGGTCGGGGTGAGCGCCACCTCGACCGCGCCGTCCTTCGCGTACGCCACCGAGCGGAGCACGCCGAGGTCGGCCAGGGTCAGCATGGGCAGTTCGGGGTCGCGGACGGCCGATGCGGCGGCGCGGGCCAGCTCCAGCCCGTCCCCGGCTCCGTCTCCGTCCGCAGCGGTGACCGGCCCGGCGTCCGGGACCGCGCGCAGGACCGGGCCGCCGGTGTCGCGGGCCGCCTCGGCGAGGACCGCGTCGAGGCCGGCGTCGAAGAGCGCGGCCGGGACGGTGACCGCCGCGCCGGGCCGGGTCACCACGCCGCCCCGGGGTGGGCGCGGGCCACCGACTGGAGCTCTTCGAGGAGCGGCGCCAGGTGCTCGGTGCGCTCACCGGAGCGGCCCGCGCCGGAGTGCGCCGGGTGGGCGCCCACCGTCAGCCCGGCCGCGCGCGCCGTCTCCTCCCACACCTGCCGCAGTTCGGCCGCGGCCCCCGCCGCGTCGCCGCCGAGCGCGTCGGCCGAGGTGTCGGCGGCCAGCTCACCCAGCCACGGCCCGACCTCGTCGTACCCGGCCTGCATGCGGCGGGCCGACTCCTCGGTGCCGTCACCGAGCCGCACGATCCAGTCGGCGGCGAACTGGCGGTGGTACGCCAGTTCCTTGACGCCCTTGGCGGCGATGGCGGCCAGCACCGGGTCCGGGGCGGCGGCCAGGCGCTGGAAGAGGGCGAGCCGCCAGGCGGAGAGGGCGAGCAGCCGCGCCATGGAGAAGGCGAAGTCGCCGCGCGGGAGTTCGGCGAGGCGGACGTTGCGGAAGGCGTCCGCCTCGCGCCAGTAGGCGTAGTCGTCCTCGCCGCGCCCGGTGCCGTCCACCTGCCCGGTGCGGGCGTACAGCAGGCGGGCCTGGCCGAGGAGGTCGAGGCCGATGTTGGCGAGGGCCAGCTCGATCTCCAGCTCGGGGGCGTCGGTGGTCCACTGGGCGAGGCGCTGCGCGCCGACCAGGGCGTCGTCGCCGAGGGCGAGGCAGAGCGCGGCCAGGGCGGCGGCGTCGACCCCGTCGGGGACGGTGGTGTCCACGCCGTGCAGCGGGTCCTCGAAGCCCGTACCGAAAGCCCAGCGGCCCTCGCCGTCCTCTGCTCCGGCGGCCAGGGACGCCGAGAGGTGCTCGTCACTCATCGGGGGTGCTCCTTGTTCCGTGGTTCTCTGCTGCTCGGGGTGGGGCGGGGGCCGCTAGATGTGCGGGACGTCCTCGGGGATGTCGTAGAACGTCGGGTGCCGGTAGACCTTGTCGCCGCTGGGGGCGAAGAAGGGGTCCTTCTCGTCCGGGGCGGAGGCGGCGATGTCGGTGGAGCGGACCGCCCAGATGGAGACGCCCTCGTTGCGGCGGGTGTAGAGGTCCCGGGCGTTGAGCAGGGCCATCCGGTCGTCGGCGGCGCGCAGCGAGCCGACGTGGACGTGGTTGAGGCCGCGCTTGCCGCGCACGAAGATCTCGTAGAGCGGCCAGGAGCCACGCGGGCTCCCGGTGGCGGGGGTAGGGGTCTCGCTCATGCGGCGGCCTCCGTCCGGTCGGGCCCGGTGTGGCGGGCGGTGTGCTTGGCGGCGTGGGCGGCGGCGGCCTCGCGGACCCAGGCGCCCTCGTCGTGGGCGGCGCGGCGGCGGGCGACGCGCTCGGCGTTGCACGGGCCGTCGCCGGAGATGACCCGCATCAGCTCGGCGTAGTCGGGCGTGCCGAAGTCGTACCGGCCGCGCTCCTCGTTCCACCTCAGCTCGGGGTCGGGGAGGGTGACGCCGAGGTGTTCGGCCTGGGGGACGGTCATGTCGACGAAGCGCTGGCGCAGTTCGTCGTTGGAGTGCCGCTTGATCTTCCAGGCCATGGAGCGCTCGGAGTTGGGCGAGTTGTCGTCCGGCGGGCCGAACATCATCAGCGACGGCCACCACCAGCGGTCCACCGCGTCCTGCACCATCGCCCGCTGGGACTCGGTGCCGGACATCATCGTCATCAGCAGCTCGTAACCCTGCCGCTGGTGGAACGACTCCTCCTTGCAGACCCGCACCATCGCCCGCGCGTACGGGCCGTACGAACTGCGGCAGAGCGGGACCTGGTTGCAGATGGCGGCGCCGTCCACGAACCAGCCGATGACGCCGACGTCGGCGAAGGTCGGCGTCGGGTAGTTGAAGATCGACGAGTACTTCTGGCGGCCGGTGATCAGCCGCTCGGTGAGATCGTCGCGGTCGGCGCCGAGCGTCTCGGCCGCGCTGTACAGGTACAGCCCGTGGCCCGCTTCGTCCTGGACCTTGGCGAAGAGGATCGACTTGCGGCGCAGCGAGGGCGCGCGGGTGATCCAGTCGCCCTCCGGCTGCATCCCGATGATCTCGGAGTGGGCGTGCTGCGCGATCTGCCGGATCAGCGTCTTCCGGTACCCCTCGGGCATCCAGTCGCGCGGCTCCACCCGCTGGTCGCGGGCGATCGTCGCGTCGAAGTACTCCTGGAGCGCGCTCTCGCCGGGCGCCTCGGTCTCGGTCATCTGGCTCACCTCTGCTTCTCCCACGTGTGGAATCCCTGTCCGGTGGAGCGCCCCAGCTCGCCCCGGGCCACCTTGTCCCGCAGGAGCCGCGGCGGCGCGAACCGCTCGCCGAGGGTGGCGTGCAGGTACTCGGCGATGGCCAGGCGTACGTCGAGACCGACCAGGTCGGTCAGACGCAGCGGGCCCATCGGGTGCTTGTAGCCGAGCCGCATGGCGTCGTCGATGGCCTCGGCGGAGGCCACGCCCTCCTCGACCATGCGGATGGCCTCCAGGCCGAGCGCCACGCCGAGCCGGCTGGAGGCGAAGCCCGGCGAGTCCTTGACGACGACGTCCTTCTTGCCGAGCGCCGCCGTCCAGGCCAGCGCCCGGCCCACCACGGCCGGGTCGGTGTCGTCCGCGACGACCAGCTCGATCAGGGCGGAGGCCGGGACCGGGTTGAAGAAGTGCAGGCCGAGAAAGCGCCCGGGCCGCTCCAGCACCGCCGCCAGCTCGGTGACCGAGAGCGAACTGGTGTTGGTCGCCAGCACCGTCCCCTCGCCCACCACCTGCTCGGCGGCGGCCAGCAGCTTCGCCTTCAGCCCGGCGTCCTCCGGTACGGCCTCCACGACCAGCTCGGTCGCCGGGTCCAGTCCGGTCACCGCGTCGGCGAAGGCCATCCGGTCCAGCACCTCGGCCGGGTCGGCGTCGATCAGCCCGCGCCCGGCGGCCCGCTGAAGCGACCCGGCGATCCGCTCGCGGACCGCCTCGGCGGCCTCGCGGCTCTGCTCGACCACGGTGACCGGCGCCCCGGCCGTCGCGAAGGACTGGGCGATGCCCGCGCCCATCCGCCCGCCGCCGATCACGGCGACGCTGCGGGGCAGGGCGGGGGCCGGTCCGGCTCCGGTGGTCATGAGCGGGCCTCCGAGGGGGCGGGGGTGGTGGAGCGGGCTGAGCCGCGCTCCAGGAAGGCGGTCATGCGCTCGCGCTTGTCGGCGCCCTCGAAGAGGACGGCCTGCGCGAGGTCGTCGGCGACCGGGTGGGCGCCGGGGGAGTCCACGACGAGCTTGGTCAGCCGCAGCGCGGTCGCCGACTGGCGGGCCATCCGGTCGATCAACCGGTGGGCGGCGGCGGTGAGTTCCTTCGCCGGAACCACGTCGGCGACGAGGCCGCAGGCGAGCGCCGCCTCGGCGTCCAGCCGCCGGCCGGCCAGCAGCACCTGCTTGGCGACCGACTCGCCGACCAGCTCCGGCAGCCGCCAGCAGGCCCCGGCGGCGGCGAGGATGCCGAGGCCGGGCTCCGGGTTGCCGAAGACCGCGTCGGGCCCGGCGATCCGCAGGTCGCAGGCGTAGGCCAGCTCGGCGCCGCCGCCCAGCGCCCAGCCGTCGACAGCGGCCACCGTCGGCATCGGGAGCCGGCGGACCCGCTCGAAGAGGCGGCTGTTGACGCCCTGGAGCGCCTGGTCCCGGCCCCGCTCGCGCAGCTCCGCGATGTCGGCGCCGCCCGCGAAGACCCGTCCGGCGCCGGTCAGCAGCAGGAAGCGCGGCTCGTCCTCCAGCCGCTCGCAGACCGTGTGCAGCTCGCGGATCATGCGCGCGCTGATCGCGTTCCGCGCCTCGGGCCGGTCCAGGGTCACCACGACCCGGTCGTCCCGCTCCTGGACGGTGAGCGTGGTGAACGCGCCCGTACGCGTATCCGTACTCATACCCGCTCCACCAGCATCGCGACGCCCTGCCCGACACCGACGCAGAGCGTGGCCAGGCCCCGGCGGGCGTCCTCGCGCTCCAGGCGGCCCAGCAGGGTCAAGAGGATGCGGGAGCCCGAGGAGCCCAGCGGGTGGCCCAGCGCGATGGCGCCGCCGTCGGCGTTGACCCGCTCCGGGTCCAGCTTGAGGCGGCCGATGACGGCGAGGGCCTGGGCGGCGAACGCCTCGTTCAGCTCGGCGGCCTCCACGTCGGCCGCCGTCCACCCGGCCCGCTCCAGCGCCTTGTGGGTCGCCGGGACCGGGCCGAGGCCCATCAGATGCGGCTCGACCCCGGCCGAGGCGGAGGTGACGATCCGGGCGCGGGGCGTCAGCCCGTACCGCTCGACGGCCGCGCCGCTCGCCACGACCAGCGCCGAGGCGCCGTCCGAGAGGGGCGAGGAGGCACCGGCGGTGACGATGCCGTCGGCCCGGAAGACGGTCCGCAGCGTCGCCAGCTTCTCCAGCGTGGTGGAGGGGCGCGGGCCCTCGTCCGCCGTGACCTCGCCGTCCTTGACGGGGACGGGGACGATCTCGCGGTCGAAGTGCCCGGCGCGCTGGGCCGCCACCGCCCGCTGGTGCGAGCGGAGCGCGAAGGCGTCGGACTGCTCGCGGGTGATCCCGTCGAGCGTGGCGACCTCCTCGGCCGTCTCGCCCATGGAGAGGGTCACCGGGCCCTCGCCGGGCGCCGGGGCCCGGTCGGCCGCGGCGAACCTCGGGTTGGTGAACCGCCACCCCAGCGAGGTGTCGAAGACCTCGCCGGGCTTGGCCCAGGGCGTGCCCGGCTTCGCCATCACCCACGGCGCCCGGGTCATCGACTCGACGCCGCCCGCCACCACCACCCCGGCCTCGCCGGAGCGGACGGCCTGCGCGGCCGAGGCGACGGCGGTCAGGCCCGAGGCGCAGAGCCGGTTGACGGTGTAGCCGGGCACCGTGTGCGGCAGCCCCGCCAGGAGCACCGCCATCCGTGCCACGTCCCGGTTGTCCTCGCCCGCCTGGTTGGCGGCGCCGAGGATCACCTCGTCGACGGCGTCGGCCGGGACCTGGGCGCGCCGCACGGCCTCGCCGACGACCAGCGCGGCCAGGTCGTCGGGGCGGACCTGGGCGAGCGCCCCGCCGTACTTGCCCTGCGGGGTGCGCGCCCCGTCGATCAGGTAGACCTCCTCCGGCACCTCAGGCCCCCTGGACGAGGCGGGCCGGGCGGCGGGACTGGAGGGTGTGGAAGCGGCCGGTGACGAAGGCCGGGTCGGTGAGGGTGGCCGAGGCGGCCGGGTTGGCGGCCGAGCCGTGGAAGTCGGAGAAGGCCGCCGACTGGTTGACGAAGACCGAGCCGGTGAAGTTCTCCGCCAGGTGCACGCCCGCGTCCAGCGCCGCCTCCCGGGCCCGCTCCAGCACGTCCTCGTCGGTGGAGTGGACGGTGGCGGTCAGCGCGCCGTGCGCGCCGACGGTCTCCCGGAAGAGCGCGAGGGAGTGGTCGGTGGAGTCGGTGGCGATCACGAAGGAGATCGGCCCGAACCACTCGCTGCGGTACGTCTCGGCGTCCGCGTCGGCGTCCACCAGGGTGACCAGCGGCGACCGCTGCACCGCCGCCTCCGAGGACGGGTGGACCAGGGCCTGCCCGCCCCAGCTGGTGCCGCCCAGCTTCGCGGCCCGCTCGACCCGCTCCACCACCGGCGTACCGACCAGCGCGCCCAGCGTCCCGGCCGCCCGCTCCGGGTCACCGAGCAGCTTGTCGAGGGCCGCGCCCAGGTCCGCGCCGAACTCGGCCGGGGTCTTCACGCCCTGGTCGGTGGCGAAACCCTCACGCGGTACGTAGAGGTTCTGCGGGGTGGTGCACATCTGGCCGCTGTAGAGGGAGAGCGAGAACGAGAGGTTCCGCAACAGCCCCTTGTAGTCGTCGGTGGAGTCCAGGACGACCGTGTTGAGCCCGGCCTTCTCGGTGAAGACGGCGGCCTGGAGGGCGTTGCGCTCCAGCCAGGTGCCGAACTCCGAGGAGCCGGTGAAGTCGACGATCCGCACGTCCGGGTGGACGGCCAGCTCGGCGGCACTCCGCCCGCCCGCCTCCTCGGCGGCGAGCAGCACCACGTCCGGGTCGAACCCGGCCTCGGCCAGCACCTCACGGGCGATGGAGACGCTGATCGCCAGCGGCAGGATCGCGCCCGGGTGCGGCTTGACGATCACCGGGTTGCCGGTGACCAGCGAGGCGAACAGGCCCGGGTAGCCGTTCCAGGTCGGGAAGGTGTTGCAGGCGACCAGCAGCGAGACGCCCGCGCCGAGGGGCGTGAACGTCTTCTCCAGCACCGTCGGCTCACCCTTGCGCGCGGGCTTCTCCCACCGCGCCGCCGCCGGGTGCCGCTTCTGCTCCGCCCAGGCGTACGCCACCGCCTCCAGACCCCGGTCCTGCGCGTTGGGCCCGCCCGCCTGGAAGGCCATCACGAAGGGCTGGCCCGTCGTGTGGTGGACGGCGTGGCCGATCTCGAAGGAGGCCGCGTTGAGCCGGGCCAGGATCTCGGCGGCGACCCCGGCGCGCTCGTCCGGGGTGGCCCGGCGCCAGCTCCGCCCGGCGGCCTTGGCGGCGGCCACCGCGTCGGCCGGGGCCAGGCGCGGGTAGGTCACGCCGAGCGCGCGGCCGTAGGGGGAGACCTCGCCGCCGACGGCGCCCGCCTCACCGGGGTGGCCGGGCAGCGCGAAGGGGCGGCCGAGCCGCGCCTCGAAGGCCGCCTCGCCCGCCTCGGCCGCGCCGTCGCCGTAGACGGAACGGCTCGGCGACTCCGGGTACGCCGACCAGTACCCGCGGGCGGTGATCTCGGCCGAAGCCCTGCTCAGCAGGGTCTCGTGGCGGGCGAAGAAGTCGGCCGCACCGGTGGTGGCGGTGGCGTCGGGAGAAGGCATGGGCACCCCTTGACAGGCAGATCGGATGCTGAATTACTGAGCTGGTCGCAAGCTAACCGAATGTTCGGTCGGGCAGCAAGGGGTGATGGCCACATGGGACGCGGCGAGAACGTGACGACCGGCCCGCGCACCGGTCTCCAGGAGCGGGCGGAGCCCGGTATTCCGGGGGTGTCGCCGGGCCCCGGGACCGCCGGCGCATCCGGCGCCGGCCGTTCGGCCGACCGGGTGACGCCCGACCCCGCCGGCCCCGCCGCCCGGATGTTCGCCGCCGACGCCGCCTCCCGAGGGCTCGGAATGACCCTCCAGGCCGTCGGCGAAGGCACCGCGAGCGTCGGCATGACCGTCACCGGCGCCATGGTCAACGGCCACGGCAACGCCCACGGCGGCTTCCTCTTCACCCTCGCCGACACCGCCTTCGCCTGCGCCTGCAACAGCTACGGTCCGCAGGCCGTCGGGGCCGCCGCCGACATCGTCTTCGTCGCCCCCGCCCGCGAGGGCGACGTACTGACCGCTCACGCCGTGGAACGCACCCGCTTCGGACGCAGCGGGGTCTACGACGTCCGCGTCACCCGCGACGACCAGGTCGTCGCCGAGTTCCGCGGCCACAGCCGCGTGATACGAGCCGTGGAAGGATGATCATGAACAGCACTGCGGCCGGGACAGGGACGTCCCGGCTGGGCGAGCCGCTGCCCGACGAGCTGAAGGACCCCGCGGAGCGCCTCACCGTGCCCGAACTGCGCGCCCTCCAGCTGGAGCGACTGCGCGCCAGCCTGCGCCACGCCTACGAGAACGTGCCGCTGTACCGCCGCACGTTCGAGGAGGCCCAGGTCACCCCGGACGACTGCCGCACCCTCGACGACCTCGCGCGCTTCCCCTTCACCGCCAAGGCCGACCTGCGCGAGTCGTACCCCTTCGGCATGTTCGCCGTCCCGCAGGCCGACATCCGCCGCATCCACGCCTCCAGCGGCACCACCGGCCGCCCCACCGTCGTCGGCTACACCGACCACGACCTCTCCGTCTGGGCCGACCTCGTCGCCCGCTCCCTGCGCGCCGCCGGCGCCCGCCGGGGCGACAAGGTCCACGTGGCGTACGGCTACGGCCTCTTCACCGGCGGCCTCGGCGCCCACTACGGCGTCGAGCGCGCCGGCTGCACCGTCATCCCCGCCTCCGGCGGCATGACCGCCCGGCAGGTCCAGATCATCCAGGACTTCCGGCCCGAGATCATCATGGTCACCCCGTCCTACCTGCTCACCCTCCTCGACGAGTTCGAGCGCCAGGGCATCGACCCGCGCACCACCTCGCTGCGCGCCGGCGTCTTCGGCGCCGAGCCGTGGACCGAGGAGATGCGCCGCGAGATCGAGGACCGCATGGACCTCCACGCCGTCGACATCTACGGCCTCTCCGAGGTCATGGGCCCCGGCGTCGCCCAGGAGTGCGTCGACACCAAGGACGGCCTGCACCTGTGGGAGGACCACTTCTACCCGGAGATCGTCGACCCGGTCACCGGCGAGGTCCTGCCCGACGGCGAACACGGCGAACTGGTCCTCACCAGCCTCACCAAGGAGGCCATGCCGGTCGTCCGCTACCGCACCCGCGACCTGACCCGGCTCCTCCCCGGCACCGCCCGCCCCGCCATGCGCCGCATGGAGAAGATCAGCGGCCGCTCCGACGACATGATCATCCTGCGCGGGGTCAACCTCTTCCCCAGCCAGATCGAGGAGATCCTGCTCCGCACCGAGGGCGTAGCCCCCCACTTCCAGCTCCACCTGACGAAGCGCGGCCGCATGGACCACCTGACGGTACGCGCCGAGGCCCGGCCCACCGCCGGCGCCGCCCTGCGCGAGCGGGCCGCCGCCGTCATCGGCAAGGCCGTCAAGGACGGCGTCGGCGTCACCGCCGCCGTGGAGATCGTCGACCCCGAGACGCTGGAACGCTCCGTCGGCAAGATCCGCCGCATCGTCGACGAGCGGGCGGCGGCCTCTGCCTGACCCCGCCCGGCCCGGCCGGCTGGGCCGTCGGAGGGACCCGGCCGCGCCGCGCCGCGTCGCGGGCGGGGTGATCATCGCACCGCGTGCGACGATCCGGGAGCCGACGGGAACCCACACGCGGAAGGGGCCCCGCGCACCGTGCGGCGCGGAGCCCCTTCCCGTGTGCCCCGGGATCACTCCCGGTGTCGACCGCCGGTCAGAGCAGGTCGAGGTCGAGCACGTCGTTCAGCACCTGGTCCAGGTCCAGGAGGTCGTTGTCCTGGTTCTGGTTCTGGGTGTAGTTGTTGTCCGGGTCGCTCAGGAAGGTGCCCTGGTCGCCGGCGGGCGTGCCGTACGGGTCCGCGGCCGAGGCGGCACCGGCGAGCGGGACGAGGGCGGCGGCGGCGAGGGCCGCGGCGGCTGCCGTACGGCCGAGCATCTTGCGCATGCTGTGCTCCTGTGTGCGGAGAAAAAGGGACATCAGGAGCCCTACCTCCACCCGCCGCCGCCCCATGCGTGCCGCGCCGCCCCGCCAGCACACCGAGCGGTCTTCCGGGGCCGGACGGGCGCCCAGCGGATGCGCGGGCGCCCCCGCCGTGTCCGCCCGGCCGGCGGCACCGTGGGTCAGGTCAGCGGCAGGCCCTTCAGCGGCACCCCGCCGAGCAGCGTCTTGGCCCCGGAGGCGACCTGGCTGACGCCCTCCCCGGCCTTGCCCAGGTCGCTGCCGCGCACCTGGTCCACGGCGCTGTCGGCGCCGCGCAGCAGCGGGTCGGTGACCTGGCCGCCGAGGCGGTGGGTCTCCAGCGACTCGGTCAGCTTGTCCGCGCCCGCGTTGAGGCTCATCGGCACCCCCGAGGTGTCGACGGCGAGCGCGGGGGTCGCGGCGGCGGCCGCGGCACCGGCCGCCAGCATCGAGACGGCGAGCGCGGAGGCGGTCCTGCGGTGCTTCATGTGCGTCCTTCTTCCGTGCCGGGAGACGGCCCGGCGCTCCGGTCGAATCCGCTCGCCCGCCGGCGACTTCTCCCGTACGGCCGCGTGAATTCGACTGCGTGAATGCCTCTGCTCAACGAAAGGCCGCTGCCCGGGAAACCCGGCGGACCACTCGCCGCCGGTGGATTCACCCGGACGCGTGGCGCGGAGGCCCGGAGCGAATACGGCGAAAGGTCTTCTCTCATGTGCTGCGGAATTCCGGAGAGTTCGCCCCCGAACGCCGACCGGGCCGCCCCGCGCGGTGGGGCGGGGCGACCCGGAAAGAGCCGTCCCGCCCGGCGAGCGGCCGGGCGGGACGGGGTGGGGCCCGAGGGCCGTACGGTCAGCGGCGCGCGGACCTGGCGCGACGGACCATCAGCAGGCCACCGCCGAGCAGGGCGGCGGAGAGGGCGGCGGCGCTGCCGATCTCACCGGCACCGGTCTCGGCCAGCTCCTCCTTGGGCTGCTCCCGCTCGGTGGGGGGCTCTTCGGTCGGGGGCTGCTCCGTGGGGGGCTGCTCAGTGGGCGGCTCTTCGGTCGGAGGCTCCTCGGTCGGGGGCTCCTCCGTGGGGGGCTGCTCGGTGGGAGGCTCCTCCGTGGGGGGCTGCTCGGTCGGGGGCTGCTCCGTAGGCGGCTCCTCGGTCGGAGGCTGCTCGGTGGGCGGCTCCTCGGTGGGCGGCTCCTCGGTCGGAGGCTTCGCCGGCGGCTTGCCGTCGCTGTTGACGCACTCGTTGCCGAAGGCCGGGTTGAGCAGGCCGACCACGTCGACCGAGTTGCCGCAGACGTTGAGCGGCACGTGGACCGGGGCCTGGACGACGTTGCCCGAGGCCACGCCGGGGGAGTTGGTGGCCGCGCCCTCGGCCTTGGCGCCCCCGTCGCCGACGTTGGCGCACGCGTTGCCGAACGCCGGGTTGAGGAGCGCGATGACGTTGACGGTGTTGCCGCAGAGGTTCACCGGCACGTGGACCGGGGCCTGGACGGTGTTGCCGGAGGCGACGCCCGGGGAGTTCGCGGCGGCTCCCGCCGCGCCCGCGTCGCCGTGGGCGGCTCCGCCCGTCACCGAGAGGAGGCCGGTCGCCGCCGCGGCGGCGAGCATGCTCCTGCTCATAACCTGTCGCACTTGATCGTTCCCTGTCTTTTCAGGTCGGGAGGGCCCGATGCCCGCCCGTGCTGCTGGGGGAACGGCCCCCGAACGCATGGCGTGCGTTCAGGGGCCGTTCCGCGAGTCCGGGCGCCAGGCGCCCGAGGGGCGCCGTCAGACGTTGGCGCACTTGTTGCCGAAGGCCGGGTTCAGCAGGCCGATGACGTTGACGGTGTTGCCGCACAGGTTCACGGGGACGTGGACCGGAACCTGGACCACGTTGCCCGAGAGGACACCGGGGGAGTGGGTGGCGGCGGCACCGGCACCCGCGTCGGCCAGGGCCGGGGTGGCCGCGCCGACGGCCATCAGGGAACCGGCGAGGAATGCGGCGCTCTTCATGTACTTCACGGTTGTACCTTTCCGGCGGCGACGCCCTACACAGCCACGTCTTTCGCGCTGCACGAGTCGGTGTCACGCCCCGTTTCGTCGCCGTCGATATCGGTAACGACCGGAATGGTGTGAGGAAACTGCGGAAATGCGGGCGGTTCTCCTCCGCCACCCGAACGCCCGTGTCGGATGCCGACCGCGCATTGAGGAACGGTTTCTGCTGCGGTGCCGGGCCGGGCAGCTGGATGCCGCCCAGACCCGGCCAGGGAACGAACCGCAGTGCCCAACGCCGGTCGCGCCGGGCACGTAACGCAGAGCGCGAATAGTTTTATTTGCGTGCCGCGCGGTACGGGCGCGGCCGGCGCGCCGTCAGGCGGGGGCGGGCGCGCCCTGTGGCGCCACGGCGTACCAGCGCTCGCCGTCCAGCCGGGCGAGGCCGCGCTCGGCGAGCCCCTCCAGATGGCGGGTGACGGTGGCCGGCTGGTAGCCCGCGGCGGCGCTCACCTCGTCGAGCACGGCGCCCTTTGCGCCGGCGGCGGCCAGGTGGCGCCAGCTCCGCTCGGCGGTCCGCCCGAGCCCGCCCGCGCCCACGGGGGCGAAGACCTCGGCGGGGACCTCGGGAAGCGGGGCGGAGCCGGTCCGGGGTGCCTCGGGGGCGGGGGGTTCCGTCTGCGCCGGGGGCGGTGCCGTCGTCGTACCGGAGCCCTGCCGTGCGGCCGGGGCCGGGCGCGGGGTGGCCGTCGGAGCCGCGGGTCCGGTGCCCTGCCCGGCGGCGCCCGGGGGCCGGGTCCGGGTGACGGGGCGTGGGGTGCGGTTGACGGTGCGGTGGCGGCGGCCCTTCTGTTTGCGGGCCTTCTGCTGGCGGCCTTTCTGCGTCGGCATGTGCTGCTCCGTCCGTGTGGGGGGAGGGTGGGTCGCGTACAGGCCGGTGCCCGGGCCGGGGCACCGACGGCCACGGCGCGGGGGCGCCGACGCTCCCGAGGGAAGGCGTCGGCGCCCCCGCGCCGTGGTGGGCGGGGTCAGCCGACGGGCAGACCGCCGAGGAGGTTCTTGAGCGGCAGGCCGTCGGTGGGCAGGGTGTTGCCGGCCGTGTCGGCGGGCAGCGCCCGGGAGGTGGCGCCGGTGACCGCGTCGGTCGCGGCGGGCAGCTGCCCGGTGATCGCGTCGGCCGGCAGGCTGCCCAGGACCTGGTCGGTCGGCAGGCCGCCGGGGATCAGGCCCGAGATCGCCTGGGTGGGCAGGCCCTTGGCGAGGTCGCCCACGATCGGCAGGCCCTGGAGGGTGTCCTGCGCGGCGGCGCCCTGGCCGGCCGGCTGCGGGGACTGGCCCGGGTCGGCCTGCGCGGTACCCGCGGCGGCGAGCGCGGCCCCGCTCAGCAGGACGGTGAGGGTGGCGGCGCGGGCGGTGCGGCGGTTGCGCATGATGCTCCTAGGTCGGGGGTGTCGCGGGGCGTCCACCGGGGCCGGCGGACGATGACGCCAACGACAGGGGGCCGACCGGGTCACGCGCACTGGGCCGTCCGGGCGGCTGTGCCCCCGTTTCCGTGTAGGGCGCCGCGCACCGCTCACTTGCGGCTGACGCGCACCGTGTACGTGCCTTCGAGGTCGGCCCCGGCGACGGTGACCCGGACGCCGTCCTCGTCGGCGTCGAAGCTCTCGCCGGGGCGGAACGGGGCGTCGGAGAGTTCCGCGTGGACGTTGGGCCGCCGCGTGCAGCCGCCGCTGTCGCGGGTGGCGTCGACCACCTCGATCGGGCCGAGCCCGGTGTCGACCTCGGCGTCCACCCGGTAGACGAGCACCCCCGGCCGGCAGACGGCCTCGTCGTTGCCGTCCTGGGTGCGGACCTCCAGGGCGTAACCGGTCGAGCCGGAGAGGGGGATGAAGACGAGCTTGGTGCCGCCCTTCTCGGCGAGGGGGCGCAGGCGGTGCTCGGTGGTGCCCGGGGTCGAGGCGCAGCGGACCTGCTCGTCGTCGAGCCAGCCGAGCTTCCACTTGTGCCAGCCGAGCAGGTCGTTGTTGGCGCCCCAGTCCTCGCTCATGATGTCCCAGTGGCCGACCGCCGCCCCGCCGTCGGAGGTGTACAGGTCGGGGAGGCCGAAGACGTGGCCGTTCTCGTGCGGCAGGACGCGGTAGCCGGTCTGCTCGTAGCTGCCCGAGCCGTCGTCCTGGCGGCTGTAGACGAACGAGGCGTTGGCGACGGGGACGCCGTCGGCGACGGGCGCCTCCTGGTTCCCGGCGAAGGTCACCGACAGCACGGTCTCCAGGGCGTTGGGCCCGGCGTTCGGCGTGATGAGGATGTTGAGCAGGTCGTACTCGCTGAAGTCCACGTCCGGGTCGGCCTCGGCCACGATGTCCTGGACCAGCTCCCGGTAGCCCGGGTCGAACGGGGCGCCGCGGTCTATCCCGTACGCGGCGAAGGGGGCGGGCATCCGCAGCCAGTCGGCTATCGGGGCGTCGGGGCGGTAGTCGAGGCGGCCGTAGGAGCTGGTGCGGAACCAGTCGGTGGTCTGCGGGAAGAACTCCGCCAGCCGGTCCTGGGCGCTGCCCTCGCCGGGGGCGTCGGGGAAGTCGATCATCAGGTTGAGGGCGCGGACGGTGCCGGTGGAGCGGGTGTAGCCGGGGGCGGTCGGCAGCCCCTCGGACATCTGGACCCCCATCGGGCCGCTGATCATGCAGGGTCCCAGCACCGTCGAACGGGCCATCGCGGCCGGGCCCGCCGTGGGCGGCCCCTCCAGCAGGCGGCCGGTGCTCGCCGAGGTGGTGACCGCGAGGGCGAGCGCGGTGGCCCCGGCGAACAGGACGTGGCGCCGGGTTCCGGATATCCGCCGACGGGTGCGCGACATGCGGTGGCCTTCCGGTCGCGGCAGCCGACCGGCCCGGCTGCGCCTGTCCGTTCAGCCTCAGCCGGAGGGTGAGGGGACGCTCGCTGGGTGCGACCGAACGGGGGTCTGCCCGGGCACTTCGTGAAGTGGGTCACAAAGACGTTCCCGAGGCCGGGAGCGGAAATAAGCGGGGACCTCTTCCCCGTTTGGAAGCGACGTCCGACGAAACGGGGACCAGCTCCCCGATACGAGAGGGAGGCTGCCGTGGAGCGCACCACCACCGCGAGCACCGCGGGACCGCGCCCGCGCGCCGACGCGCTGCGCAACCGCGAGCGGATCATCGACGCCGCCCGCGAACTCGCCGTGCAGTACGGCGCCGACGCCCCGCTCGACGAGGTCGCGCGCCGCGCCGGCGTCGGCAACGCCACCCTCTACCGGCACTTCCACGACCGCTCCCTGCTGATGCGGCAGGTCGTCCTCTCCGTCATCGAACGCGCCGCCGGCCACGCCGAACGCGCCGCCGCCGAGGAGGACGACCCCTTCGAGGCGGTCAGCCGCTTCGCCCACGCCGCCGTGGACGAGCGGATCGGCGCCCTCTGCGCCATGGTCTCCGCCGGCTTCGACCCCTACCACCCCGACCTCGTCCAGGCCCGCGAACGCTTCGACACCGCCGTCGACGCGCTCATGGAACGGGCCCGCAGCGCCGGACAGCTCCGCGCCGACAGCGAGACCGGCGACCTCATGGTCGCCCTCTCCCAGCTCACCCGCCCCCTGCCCGGCACCACCTGCCCCGCCAACGACCGCTTCGTCCACCGCCACATCCAACTGCTCCTCGACGGACTGCGTGCCCCCGCCCGCTCCACCCTCCAGGGCAGCGCCGTCACGCTGGAAGACCTCCGCGCCGCCCGCTGACTGACGCCCCCTCCGAACCGCCCCGCGCTCCCGCACGCCTCGACCGCCACCCGCGCCGAGGCGCGACCCCGCACGCCCCCAGGCGCACCCTTTCGTCCGCATGTCACCCGGAACGCCGCCCCTGCCCGCGGCCCGCCCGACCCACAGAACGCAGGTACCCGCATGTCCACCACCTCCGCCCCCGCCGGCCGGGCCCTCCCGCCGGACCAGGCCGCCGACGCGCCCGATCCACGCCGCTGGAAGGCGCTCGTCTTCATCGCGCTGGCCCAGCTGATGGTCGTCCTCGACGCCACCATCGTGAACATCGCGCTCCCCACCGCCCAGCAGGACCTCGGCATCACCGACGGCAACCGTCAGTGGGTCATCACCGCCTACGCCCTCGCCTTCGGCGGACTGCTCCTCTTCGGCGGCCGCATATCCGACCTGTGGGGACGCAAGCGCACCTTCCTCACCGGCCTCGTCGGCTTCGCGCTGGCCTCCGCGCTCGGCGGCGCCGCCGACAGCCAGGCCCTGATGCTCGGCGCCCGCGCCCTCCAGGGTGTCTTCGGCGCCCTGCTCGCCCCGGCCGCCCTCTCCCTGCTCGCCGTCACCTTCACCGACGTCCGCGAGCGTGCCAAGGCGTTCGGTGTCTACGGCGCCATCGCCGGTGCCGGCGGTGCGATCGGCCTGCTGCTCGGCGGCGTCCTCACCGAGTACCTGAACTGGCGCTGGACCTTCTTCGTCAACATCCCCATCGCCGCCATCGCCTTCATCGGCGCGTACCTGCTGATCCGCGAGCCCGCCCGCGCCCGCAACAGCGCGCCGCTGGACATCCCCGGCGTCGTCCTCTCCACCACCGGCCTGGTCTCCCTCGTCTACGGCTTCACCCGCGCCGAGACCCACGGCTGGTCCGACTCGCTCACCGTCGGCTCGTTCGTCGCCGCCGGCGCGCTGCTGCTCGCCTTCGTCCTGGTCGAGCGCCGGGTGGCCGCACCGCTGCTGCCGCTGCGTGTGCTGACGGACCGCAACCGGGGCGGCGTCTACCTCTCCCTCGGCCTCGCCGTCATCGCGATGTTCGGGCTCTTCCTCTTCCTGACCTACTACCTCCAGGTCGTCCAGGGGTACTCGCCGGTCAGGACCGGGTTCGCCTTCCTGCCGATGAGCGCGGGCATGATCATCGGCTCGACGCAGATCGGCGCCCGGCTGATGACCCGCGTCCCGCCCCGGCTGCTGCTCGGCCCGGGGTTCCTCGCCGCCGCAGTCGGCATGCTCCTCCTGACCCGGCTGGAGGTCGGCAGCGCGTACGCCTCCGTGGTGCTGCCCGCGCAGGTGATGCTGGGGCTCGGCCTCGGTACGGCGTTCATGCCCGCCATGTCGATGGCGACGCACGGCATCGCGCCGCGTGACGCCGGGGTCGCCTCGGCGATGGTCAACACCTCGCAGCAGGTCGGCGGCGCCATCGGCACCGCGCTGCTGAACACCATCGCCGCCTCCGCGACCGCCTCCTACCTCGCCACCCACGCCGCCACCGGCGAGGCGGTCCGGCGGGTCCAGGCCGAGGCGATGGTGGCCGGGTTCACGCAGGCCATCTGGTGGGCGGTCGGCATTCTCGCCGTCGCCGCCGCGCTCGCCGTCACCCTGGTGACCGCCGGGCGGCCCGGCGGTCCGGCCGCCGCCTCCGGCGACGCGCGGGACAAGGGCGCAGGCGAGCAGGCCGAGGCGGCTCCGGTCGCCGTCCACCTGGGCTGACCCCCGCGCGGGAGCGGTGCGCCGTCAGCGCCGCCAGGGCAGGTCCGCCCCGCTGCCCGAGGGCTGGAGTCCCTCGGCGACGATCGCCATGATCGCGCCGAGGGACTCGGTCTGTTCCGGGGTGAGCCGGTCGAAGAGGGCCTGGCGGACCGCCGCGACATGGCCGGGCGCGCTGCGAGTCAGCATCGCCTCGCCCTCCTCGGTGAGGACCGCGAGCTGGCCGCGCTTGTCGGAGGGGCACTCCTCGCGCCGTACCCAGCCGTTCTTCTCCAGCCGCGCCACCGCGTGGGAGAGCCGCGAGCGGGTGATCTTCGCGCCCTCGGCCAGTTCGGTCATCCGCAGCCGCTTGCCGGGCGCCTCGGAGAGCTGGACCAGGAGGCCGTAGTAGACGTGCGGCATCCCGGCGTCGCGTTGCAGCTGCCGGTCGAGGTGGTCCTCCAGCAGGGTCGTCGCGTGCAGGTACGCCTGCCAGGTGCGCTGTTCGTCGTCGGAGAGCCAGCGGGGCTCCGGGGGCGCGGGCCGGTCGCCGGGATAGGTGGTCATGTCACCCACTCTACGGAACTCTCCTTGAAAGTTGAACAAAACGGCGGTACGGTCGACCGTAGAACTTGAGAGTTCAAGTATCAAGTTCAGTATCCAGGAGTGGAGTCGCCATGAACAGCACCGCCGAGCGGATGCCCGCCCTCTACCTCAGCCACGGCGCCCCGCCCCTCGCCGACGACCCCGTCTGGCCCGGCCAGCTCGCCGCCTGGTCCGCCGGGCTGCCCCGCCCCACCGCGATCCTCATGGTCTCCGCCCACTGGGAAGAGGCCCCGCTCGCCCTCGGCGCCGTCCGCACCCTCCCCTTGGTCTACGACTTCTGGGGCTTCCCCGAGCACTACTACCGCGTCGAGTACGCCGCCCCCGGCGCCCCCGCCCTCGCCGACTCGGTCCGCAAACTCCTCGCCGCCCCCGGCACCCCCGTCCAGGACATCCCCGACCGGGGCCTGGACCACGGCGCCTACGTCCCCCTCGTCGAGATGTATCCGGACGCCGACATCCCCGTCCTCCAGATGTCGCTGCCCACCCTCGACCCGCGCCGCCTCATGGAGACCGGCCGCAAACTCGCGCCTCTGCGCGACGAAGGCGTCCTCATCGTCGGCTCCGGCTTCTTCACCCACAACCTGGCCGCGCTGCGGCAGGGCGGCACCCCCTCGTGGTCCGCCGAGTTCGACGACTGGGGCCGGGCCGCCCTCGACGGCGGCGACATCGACACCCTCCTCGACTTCACCCGCACCGCCCCCGCCGGGACCCTCGCCCACCCCCGCACCGAACACTTCGCCCCCCTCTTCGTCACCCTCGGCGCCGCAGACGCCACCGGCGACCTCACCACCCAGCGCAGCGTCATCGACGGGTTCTGGATGGGGCTCGCGAAGCGGTCGGTGCAGTTCGGCTGAGGTCTCACACGCCGGCCGGGCCGGTTCCGCCCCCGCCCAGCTCCTTCTCGTACCACCGCACGTCCCAGTACCGGCCGAACTTCCGGCCCACCTGCTCGTACGTCCCGATCGGGCGGAAGCCGAAGCGGGTGTGCAGGCGGTGGGAGGCGTCGTTCGGCTGGGTGATGCCGGCGTAGGCGCGGTGCAGGTCCTCGCCGGCCAGAGCCTCGAAGAGGGCCGTGTACAGGGCGCTGCCCACGCCGCGGCCCGCCGCGTCCGGGGCGCAGTAGACGCTGACCTCCACCGAGGTCGCGTACGCCGCCTTCGGGCGCAGGGGCGAGCTGGTCGCGTAGCCGAGCAGGCGCTCGGGGCCGGACGCGGCGGGCTCCGTGGCAACCATCAGGCGGTGCGGGCCGTCCTTCGGGTGGGAGAGGAACCACTGCATGCGTCCCTCCGGGGTAAGCGACACCGTGTCGAAGGTGATCGGAGTCCGGAGAACGTAGTGGTTGTAGAGGTCCGTGAGGCCGCTGAGGTCCTCCGCGATCCCCGGCCTGACCTGCGGTTCCGCCGTCCCGCGCGGTGTCATTCCGATCACCCTCCCCGCCTGTGGCCGGACAGGGTACTGCATGATCCGGAAAAACAATGAGCAGGTGGGGAATTCTGTCCGGATTGCAATCGTTGATTCCTACGGATGCCGCAACCGGGCCGCCGGATGTGGAGTCCGCCAGGTCGTCCACCACTCATCGCAAGGGAGCACGCATGGCAACCCGTGCCGTCGCCCGTCGTCAGCCCGCCGCCTCCGGCGAGACCGGCGCGGCAGGCAGCGTCCGCGCGACCGGCGAGATCGCCGACCGCGACCTTGTGGGCATGTATCTCGACGAGATCGCCCGCACACCGCTGCTGGACGCCGCGAAGGAAGTGGAGCTGTCCCAGACCATCGAGGCCGGCGTCTACGCCGGGAAGATCCTCGACGGCGAGGTCGACAGCGACTCCGCCGGAGCTTCCCGCGAGGAGCTGGAAGCCCTCGTCGCCGAGGGGGAGCGGGCCAAGGACGTCTTCATCCGGTCCAACCTCCGCCTCGTCGTCGCCGTGGCCCGCCGCTACCCACGCAGCGGCCTCCCCCTGCTCGACCTCATCCAGGAGGGGAACGCCGGCCTGGTCCGCGCCGTCGAGAAGTTCGACTACGCCAAGGGCTTCAAGTTCTCCACCTACGCCACCTGGTGGATCAGGCAGGCCATCACCCGCTCCATCGCCGACCAGTCGCGCACCATCCGGCTCCCCGTCCACCTCGTGGAGGAGCTGGGCCGCATCCGCCGTGTCCAGCGCGAGTTCAACCGCGAGAACGGCCGGGACCCCGAGCCCGCCGAGATCGCGGCCGAGCTGAGCAGCACCCCCGAGCGCGTCACCGACGTCCTCGACTGGGCCCGCGACCCGGTCTCGCTCAACATGTCGGTGGACGACGAGGGCGAGACCCAGTTCGGCGACCTCCTGGAGGACACCTCCGCGGTCTCCCCCGAGCAGTCCGTCCTCACCCTGCTGCGCAGCGAGGAGCTCGACGACCTCATCGGCCAGCTCGACGACCGCACCGCCTCCATCATCAAGATGCGGTACGGCATCGAGGACGGCCGCGAGCGCACCCTCACCGAGGTCGGCAAGCAGCACGGCCTGACCCGCGAGCGCATCCGCCAGATAGAGAAGCACGCGCTCCTGGAACTCAAGCGCATGGCGCACGACACCGGATTCGACGCAGCGGCCTGATCCCTCGGCGGCCCGACCGGGCCGTGAGGGGGCGAGGGCGACCGCCCGGCCCCCGAACGGCCCTGCTGGCCCTGCGCTCCGGCGTGGCTCGCCCTACGCTCGACCCACATGAGCCAGGCTGACCCCTGAGTCACCCGGCTCCCCATGAACCCCCCGGCACCCGCCCCCCCTGGTGCCGGGGCCCGGCCCCAGCACTCCATCCCCCCCCCGGGGTGCTGGGGTCCCTCTCTGCCCGGACCCTCCTTTACGAGGCATCCTGCGGCCCGCACCCCCCACCCCCACCCCGGACGCCCCGACGCCCGCCCCGGGCCGCCGACGCCATCCCCCACCCGGCAACCCGTCCGGCAGGCAAGGGCCGGCCGGACAGGCCGGACGTCAGAGCGAGGCGGCCCTGCGCTCCATCGCGGACTGGGCCGCGTCCTCCGTCTCGTAGACCTCGCACATGTGCCGCCCGTCGGGTGTCGCCGTGTGCTCCACCTCCCAGAGGCTCACCTCGCGGCCGTCCGCGAGGAGGAACGCGTGCTCGTAGAGGGAGAAACCCGCGCGGCGGCCGCTCAGCGGGTCGAGCCGGCCGAACGCCTGGGTGATCTGGTGCGCGAAGGCGCCCGCCAGCAGCACGGCCACCTCCTCGCCGGGCCGGTCGGTGTTCTCCGCCCGGCGCAGCACCCGCCGCGCGTGGTCGGGGGAGTCGCCCCACTCGTACTCGCGCCCGGGCGGCGGCTGGGCCGTGCGGTCGTCCACCACCAGCGGCGGCGCACCCTCCAGCGCCTCGGGCTCGGCGCTCGGGAGCGGCAGCCTCGCCGTGGCGATCCGCAGCTCCTCCTGATCGGTGTACACCTCGTGGTGGAGCCGGCCGTCCGGGCCCGTGTTGTGCGTCAGCTCCCACAGGGTGACGGCGCTGCCGTCGGCCACCAGCCACACGTGCCGGTACGTCTCCCGGCGCCTGCCGTCGCTGTGGTGGGCGGCGGAGTGCAGGCAACTGTCGTAGGCGAGCGCCGTGTCGAGCCGGGACAGCGTCTCGTCGGGGAGTTCGAAGGAGTTGAGGGTGCGGGCGAGGAGTCGCTGAAGGCAGGCGTCCGGCGACTCGAATGCCTCGTGGGTCCCACATGTCTCGTACGGAACGCTCAAGGTTTCTCCCGGCGTTGCTCCATGTCACCTGGTGGGTGCATACCGTAGCCCCTGGCTCGGACATCGTGCCCGGGAAACGGAAAACGCGTGACGCCCCGTTGGAGTTCCCGCAGTAAGGGCAGCCTTTTCTCACCCGACGGCCCGTCACCCATGCGTGTCCGTACCCCTCTTCCGGCCGTTCATCCCGCCTCGCTCCGACGACCTCGCACCCGTCCTGTCGCGTGGCGCGGGTCACCGGAATTCGGTCGTCCGGCCGGAGGAGGCGGGGGTGAGGCGCCCACCGGGACCGGCCCGCCCTCCAGGAACACCTCGTCGGGCGGCGACGGGACCCTGCGCGGAAGGCCGCGGCGCCGCCGGAACGGGCGGTCGCCGGCGGCATCCGCGAGCGGCGGAGGTGGGGGAGGTGCCGAAGTCCCTGTGGTCAGGGCCCCGGAGTGAGCTCCCCGTACAGGTCGCGGTACGAGGGGAACACGCCCGCCGGCGTCTCCACCGACTCCGCCGACAGGACCGCCTTCACGATGGCGCGAGTCATCACGTCGGCACCGGCGGCCAGGACCTCGTTGACCGCCCGCCCGTCCAGGGGCCTGTCACCGGTGGCCAGGGTGAACACCGTGTCCCCGTCGTGCAGCAGGTGGACGGGGCGGACCGCGCGGGCCAGACCGTCGTGCGAGGTCCCGGCCAGCTTCTGCGCCTGGGCGCGGGTCAGCGCGGCATCGGTGGCCACCACGGCGATCGTCGTGTTCAGCGGGGGGTGGCTGGTGCGTGGGGCGGCGGGGGCCGGGGGGTCAGTCGGCGGGGGCTCTGCGGCGCCCGGGCGGACGGTGGGTGCGCCGCGTCGCTCGGTCTCCGCCATCGCGGCCGCCCAACGGGCCTGGGCCCGCTCGTGCGTCTCGGGTGACGGCCACACCGCCCGGCCGCCCGGCCCGGGGTACTGGGTGAAGTACCTGCCGTACAGCACCCCGGTCGCCGGGTCGCACACCGAACCGACCGCGTTCACGACGACCAGCGCCGCCACCGTGTGGCCCGAGGCCAGCCGCAGACTAGCCGTGCCCACACCGCCCTTCAGCCCGCCGGCGACCGCTCCCGTGCCCGCGCCCACCACGCCCTGCTCCACCGGCCCCCCGGCCGCCCGCTCCACCGCCTCCCGGCCCAGCGCCGCCCCCGGCCGGGCCCGCCAGTCGCCACCCCGGCCCAGGTCGAAGAGGCAGGCAGCCGGGACTACCGGGACCACCTGGTGCGGGCCGGGGCCCACCCGCACCCCGCGGCCCTGCTCCTCCAGCCAGGCCGTCACCCCGGAGGCGGCGTCCAGGCCGAACGCCGAACCGCCCGTCAGCACCACTGCCTCGACCCGCTCCACCAAATTGCGGGGGTCGAGCGCGTCGGTCTCCCGCGTCCCGGGTCCGCCGCCGCGTACATCGACTGCGGCCACGGCTCCGCCGGGCCTGGTCAGGACGACGGTGGTGCCGGTGAGCCAACCGTCGCCCTGGCGGGTGGCGTGGCCGACTTGGAGGCCGGGGATGTCGGTCAGGGCGTCTTGGGGGCCGGGGGTGGGGGTCGGGTTGGCGGTGGGTGAGGTGGTGGAGGGTGTGTGGGTGTTGGCGCTGGGGGGCGGGGGGTCAGGGTGTTGTGTCATGGCGTGATGCGTACCCGGTTGGTTGGGGGTCACTGCTGGGGGTGAGGGGCGGGCGGGGGGTGGGGTGGGGTGTCGTGGCCTCTGTCGTTTCCCCCTCCCTTGGAGGCCCCTCCCCCGTTATGTTTTTCGTGGTCCTGCAACGGGGCCGCTGGCCTCCGGGCCCGGTATGACTGTTGCCCCCTGTCGAACGTGATGACCTGGGGGGTGGTGTCGCCAGGGTCCGGGGGTGTTCGTCGGAGACGCTGATCAGAGGTCCGGCCACCGCCTGGTCCGGCGCAATGCCGGACGGTTCGCGGGCGGCAGGTCTGCATAACGTGGATGCGCGAGCACGACACCCAAGCCGAGGCCGGCACCGTCAACATCCCCGGAAAGGGCGCGATGTTCGAGATCGAAGACGTGGGCGTGTTCCTCGGCCTGGACGTCGGCAAAACCGCTCACCACGGCCACGGACTCACCCCGGCCGGGAAGAAAATCTTCGACAAACCGCTACCCAACAGCGAGCCGAAACTGCGGGCCGTCTTCGACAAGCTGACCGAGAAGTTCGGCACCGTCCTGGTCATCGTGGACCAGCCCGCCTCCATCGGCGCCCTCCCGCTGACCGTCGCCCGCGACGCCGGCTGCCGCGTCGCCTACCTGCCCGGCCTGGCCATGCGCCGCATCGCCGACCTCTACCCCGGCGAGGCCAAGACCGACGCCAAAGACGCCGCCGTCATCGCCGACGCCGCACGGACCATGCCGCACACCCTGCGCTGCCTGGAACTCACCGACGAGATCACCGCCGAACTCACCGTGCTGACCGGCTTCGACCAGGACCTCGCCGCCGAAGCCACCCGCACCTCCAACCGGATACGCGGCCTGCTCACCCAGTTCCACCCCAGCCTCGAACGCGTCCTGGGCCCCCGCCTGGACCACCAGGCCGTCACCTGGCTCCTGGAACGTCACGGCTCCCCGGCCGCCCTGCGCAAGGCTGGCCGCCGCCGGCTCGTCGAACTGATCCGCCCCAAGGCCCCGCGCATGGCACAGCGCCTAATCGACGACGTCTTCGACGCCCTCGACGAGCAGACCGTCGTCGTCCCCGGCACCGGCACCCTCGACACCGTCGTGCCCTCCCTGGCCGCTTCGCTGGCCTCCGTCCACACCCAGCGCCGTGCCATGGAAGCCCAGATCAACACCCTGCTGGAGGCCCACCCTCTTTCCCCGGTCCTGACGTCGATGCCCGGCGTCGGCGTCAGGACCGCCGCAGTCCTACTGGTCACCGTAGGCGACGGCACCAGCTTCCCCACCGCCGCCCACCTCGCCTCCTACGCCGGCCTCGCCCCGACCACGAAGTCGTCCGGGACCTCGATCCACGGCGAACACGCACCCCGAGGCGGAAACCGGCAGCTCAAACGCGCCATGTTCCTCTCCGCCTTCGCCTGCATGAACGCCGACCCCGCCTCCCGCACCTACTACGACCGCCAGCGAGCCCGCGGCAAAACCCACACCCAAGCCCTCCTCCGCCTCGCTCGCCAACGCATCAGCGTCCTGTTCGCCATGCTCCGCGACGGCACCTTCTACGAACCCCGGACACCGAAAAACGTCGAGCTCGCCGCATAACCCCAGCAACCCCGAACCACCCCAAACCCGACAGGGATGCCTTGACGAAAGACATAGAGGCACCCTCCCCCCCCGCCCCCTCGCCCTCCCCTCCCGCCCCGCCCCGCCCCTCATCCCACCCCGTCGTCCCCCACCCACCCCCCGCCCGCTCCTCGCCCCGATTCCCGTCAGCCGCCACCCCGACCACCACCGCGCCCACGCACACCACCCCCGCCGCAGGCACCGCCCACTCCGCCAGCAGGGTGCAGAGCAGCACCAGCCCGGCCGCCACCGGCAGTACGCCCTGTCGCCAGCGCCTCGGGTCCACCTGGTACCGCCGCACGTGCAGCGCCCAGACCGACACCAGGTAGATCGCGGTGGGGACCGTCGCCGTCGCGGCCGCGCCCAGTCTGGAGATGGGAGCCCGGTCCACGACGTCCTGGACGGCGATCTCGATGCCGGCGCCGATGCCCGCCACCGCGGCCAGGACCACGTAGTGCCCGTAGCCCCACAGGAACGCGCGGCGGCTGGTGGTGAGGCCGGCGTGGACCGGGACCGCGAAGTAGATCCACCAGGCCGAGAAGACGATCAGCAGCCCGCCGCCGGCCAGCGGGAGCAGTTCGGTCAACGCGTCGTGCTCGTCCACCGCCGACTTCACCGCGATCGTCGCCGCCGAGATCGACTCGCCGAGCACGATGATGGTGAACAGGCCGTACCGCTCCGCGATGTGATGCGGGTGCCAGGGCGTCATCGCGCTGTGCTCGGCCCAGTACGGAACGCTCAGCTCGCAGGCGGCCAGGGCGAGGAACACCCAGGGGCGCCCCCCGGTCGGCGTGACCAGCAGCGCCGCCCAGCCCGCCTGACAGGCCAGCACCCCGCATCCGTACCGCAGGGCGGCCCGCCGTGCCGGCCCCCGCGACGAGCGAGCCGCCCGGAACCACTGCGAGCTCAGCGCCACCCGCATGATCACGTACCCGACCCAGACGACGAGGTAGTCCTCCTCCTCGAATGCGCGCCGCACCCCGGCCGCGAGCACCAGCACCCCGGCGATCTGCACCAGCGTCGTCACCCGGTACAGCACGTCGTCGTTGTCGTACGCCGAGGCGAACCAGGTGAAGTTCATCCACGCCCACCAGACGGCGAAGAAGACCATGGCGTAGTTGAGCAGCCCCGCCCCGATCCGCTCGTCGGCGAACGCGCTGACCAGCTCCACCCCGGCCTGCCCGACCGCGACCACGAAGCAGAGGTCGAAGAGGAGCTCCAGGGGCGTCGCGACCCGGTGCTCCTCGTCGCGCCGGCGAGCGACCATCGGCAGCAGCGGAGAGCGGAACGGCGGCGGGGGTGGCGAGGTCATGGCGCCCACCCCAGCAGAGCGGCCCGCGGCCGCCGTGGAGCCGCGCCAGGAGGTACCCCAGGACGCGGGAGGGCAGGTGAGCCGGCCACGTGGACCGACGGGCCAACACCGGCTGCCCGCCCCGTGCCGGGCGGGCGCCCGAGGCCACCGCGCCCCAGGGTGGCGGACCACACCGGCGCACACCCCGGCGTGCGTACCCCCGCCGGACGTACGCTGGACCCATGAGTACCGCCCAGACCCCCGAGCCGCGCGATCCCAAGGACGTGCTGGACTTCGACGACCCGCTGAGCCGACCGTCCTCGGACGACACCGACCGGGGCTGGGGCGAGCCGGCCGCCAGTAGCGGTTCCGCGGCGGACCTGGCGCGTTTCCTCGACGAGAAGCCCCCGCACCACATCTGAGCCTGGGCCCACCGGCGCCCGCCTCCGTCCCGCGAGCGCCCGCCCCGGCCACGCCGCCACCGGCCCGCCCGGCGAGCCGCGGTGGTGGCGATCCCCTCGGCTGACGCGAGCGGCGCGGCAGCCCTCCGGGTCAGCCCTGCGGCGGCTGCGGCCCCGTGGAGCCGGGCCCGTCCTCGCGGGACGCCGGACCGGCGGTGCCCGAGCGCTGAGCGACCAGCTCGTCCCGGATCTCCTTCAGCACCTCCAGCTCGCTGACCTCCATGGCCTCGGCGACGCCCTCCTTCTCCGCCTTGCGGGCCGCCTGGCGAGCCAGGTACTTCGCCATCGGCAGGACCATGAGGAAGTACACGACGGCCGCCGTGATGAGGAAGCTCAGGGTGGCGCTGAGGACGTTGCCCCACATGATCGGGATGCCGTCGACGACCTCGCCGGTCTCCTGGTTGTACTTGCACGGCCCGGAGAGGCAGGAGCTGTAGCGGTTCAGGTCCTGGGTGCCGATCGCGCCGACGAGGGGGTTGATGACCCCCTCGACCACCGAGTTCACGATCTTGGTGAACGCGGCGCCGATGACGACCGCGACCGCCAGGTCGATCACGTTGCCGCGCATCAGGAACGCCTTGAAGCCGTCCAGGAGGCTCGGTTCCTTCTTCTCGCTCACCACGGGGCCCTTCTTCACTGACGGTTCTGGAGGAATCAGCTCCGCAACCTACGTCAGCGTTGGGCCAACCTGTCCAATCGCATCCCACGATCGAGGGACTTGACGAACAGGTGGTGAGCAGTGCGTGAAGCACTCGCGGCGGGTTCAGCACACCGTCACCACCAAGTGCGCTCCCGACCCCGCTCCGGAGGCCGCCGGGACACCCATCGCCGCGCCCGCCAGCGCCTCAGCCGTCGCCCTGCGCACCCGCAGCAGTACCAGCCCCTCACGAGAGTCACCGGGATCTCCGAACTCCGGCCACGGTGCCCCGTCGGCCGCCCCGTCCTCCCTCACGCCCGCCTCCCGCGACCCGTCGCGCACGGCGGCCCCCGGCACGCGCAACACCTCCGCGCAGGAAGCGATCCGACGAGCCTTGTGCCCGCGCCCGCCGCCCGCGCGGTCCTGCGCCGGAGCGAGTACGTCGACCCGGTCGCCGGCCCGCAGCAGGCCGGCCGCACCGCCATCAGCCAGGCGCACGGGCGCCGTCACGAAACGCCCGGCAGCCGAACCGGCCCCGGCGCGGGCACCAGTACCAGCCACCTCGACGCGCTCCGACGCCGTGGCGCCACCCGCCGCCTCCCCGCCCGGAGCACCCCGCGACGCCTGAACCCCCGGGACCGCCCACCACACGGCACCCACCAGCAGCCCCGCCACCACGACCCACCCTCGCCACCGCCCCGCCCTGCCAAGGCGCGCCCCGCCCCGGATTCGCACCGGCGCGAAGGGAACGACCCGGCCGGGCGGCGGCACCCCGTACCCGGGCACGGCAGGAGGCCTGTCGAGGCAGAGGGAAGGGTCACCGGCCGGCGGCGCGGGGGCGAGCCCCGCCCGAACCGCCGCGTCGGCCGGACCGTGCGAGGAGGGAGCCGTGGGCGAGGCAAGCGACGAGACGGCCACAGGAATGCTGTCGGGAGCGTAGGAGGGCACCGGAGGCACCGCCTTCCGTGAGAGGAGCTGGCTCCCTCACGATGCGGCCCGGCCGAGCCCGCTGCCGGGGGTTGGGGACGGCGACGGGATTGTGGACAACTCCGGCACCCGAACGGGAGGTTCCGTCCCGCGCCCCCACTCGGCCCCCTCCCCAAGCCCACGGACAACCACACCCCGGCGCCCGCGCCACCACCCGGACGAGCCACGACCAGAACGAGCCCCGCCCCGGACGCGCCACGACCAGAACGAGACCGTCCCGGACGAGCCACGACCAGAACGAGACCCCCCGGACGAGCCACCACCCGCCGTACGCCTGCCCGGCGGATCTTCGCGGGCCCGCGACGTCTGCCACGCACTCTTGCCGCACACCCGAGCCGCCCGAGCACGGTCCAGCGCAAGGGAGACCCCGTCTCGCGCCGAGAGCACGCACCAGGCGCCGCAGGCTGTTCCGGGAAGACCTGCCGGACAGGCCCCAGCCGTGCCCAGAGCCCCCTACGCCATCCCGATCCCCGTCTCCCGCCCCCCAAGCGCCCGAGCACACAGGCACCCCCGCTCCGGCCCCGCCGGAAGCTCCGCCACCGTGTCGAAGAGCACCGCGCGCAGCCGCTCGATGTTGGCGGCGAAGACCTCCAGGACCTCGTCGTGGGAGACGCCCTCGCCGGTCTCGGCGCCCGCGTCCAGGTCGGTGACGAGGGTGAGGGAGGTGTAGCAGAGCTCCAGTTCGCGGGCGAGGGCGGCTTCCGGGTGGCCGGTCATGCCCACCACCGACCAGCCCTGTGCCCGGTGCCAGAGGGATTCCGCGCGGGTCGAGAAGCGCGGGCCTTCCACGACGACGAGGGTGCCGCCGTCGACCGCGTCCCAGCGGCGGCCCTGGGCCGCCCGCAGTGCGGCCTTGCGTCCGACGGGGCAGTAGGGGTCGGCCAGGGAGACGTGGACGACCTCGGGGACCCGCTCCCCGCCGGGTGCCTGGGGGTCCTCGACGGGCAGGCCGTCGTAGTACGACTGGACGCGGTTCTCGGTGCGGTCCACGAACTGGTCCGGGATCAGCAGCGTGCCCGGGCCGTACTCGGGGCGCAGCCCGCCGACCGCGCACGGGCCGAGGACCTGGCGGACGCCGACCGAGCGGAGTGCCCAGAGGTTGGCGCGGTAGTTGATGCGGTGCGGCGGGAGGTGGTGGGCGCGGCCGTGGCGGGGGAGGAAGGCGATGCGCCGGCCGGCGACCTCGCCGAGGAACAGGGAGTCGCTGGGGGCCCCGTACGGGGTGTCGACCTGGACCTCGCGCACGTCGTCGAGGAAGGAGTAGAACCCCGATCCGCCGATGACGCCGATCTCCGCCAGGGGTGCCGTGCCGTCGTCGTCCACTGTCGTCGCCTGCGCCGTGTTCACCATGGGCCGTACGGTAGCGGCCCGCGCGGCCGGGCACGCCGACGACCCCGCCCGCCGGGCCGGAGCCGGGCGGACGGGGTCGGGGAAAGAATCAGGCGGTGGCCGTGCTGGTGGAGCCCGAGCCGGAGGAACCCGATCCGGACGAGGCCGAGCCGGAGGACGACGCGGCCTTCTCCGAGGAGGAGGACGAGGACGAGGAGGACGACCCTGAGGTGGCCTTCTCCGACTTCTCCGCAGGCTTCGACGACGACGAGGCGGGGGCGCTGCTGGACGAGGCTCCCCGGCTGTCGTTGCGGTAGAAGCCGGACCCCTTGAAGACGATACCGACGGCCGAGAACACCTTCTTCAGGCGGCCCTCGCAGCTGGGGCACACGGTCAGCGCGTCGTCCGTGAACTTCTGCACCGCCTCGAGGCCCTCGCCGCACTCGGTGCACTGGTACTGATACGTCGGCACTTGCTTCCTCCTGGCACTCTCACTCATTGAGTGCTAACGACGATCCATAGTGACGCATTCCGCGCCCTCAGTCCACTGCCGCCGGGGTTCGGTGACCGATACCACGCCCGGTTCCGCCGGACGCCACCGGCCCGCGCCCCGTGCCACCGGACTTCGGGACCAGCCGGGAACGCAACGCCACCAGCACCACGAGGGCCAGCACCGTCCCGCCCAGCGGCACCGCGAACCCGGCCCGCGCCCCGAAGGCGTCGGCCAGCGTGCCCGAGGCGGTGACCGCCCCGGCCTGCCCGAGGGCGACCGCGCCGGTCAGCCAGGTGAACGACTCCGTACGGGCGCCCGGCGGGACCAGGCTGTCGATCAGCGTGTAGCCGGTGATCAGGGCCGGGGCGACGCAGAGCCCGGTCAGCAGCCCCGCCACCGCCAGCGGCGCCAGCGAGGGCATCGCCCACAGGGTGGAGGCGGTGACGGCCAGTGCCGCGTAGCCCACCAGGAGGCGGCGCTGGGGCGGGACCGACCAGGCGACCACGCCGTAGACGATGCCGGCGAGGGTGTTGCCCGCCGCGAAGATGCCGTAGAGCAGGCCGTTCATGCCCGGGTGGCCGGCTTCCTCGGCGAAGGCGGTCAGGGAGACCTGGAGGCCGCCGAAGACCGTGCCGATGCCGAGGAAGGCGACGGCGAGGACGCGGACGCCGGTGATCGAGAGGGCGGAGCCGGAGGTTCCGGAGGCGCGGCCGGCGGCCGGGCGGGGGGTGACCTCGGGCTGGGTGGAGCGCTGGGCGGCGAAGAGGAGGCCGCCGAGGAGGGAGAGGGCGCCTTCGGCGGCGAGGCCGGCCGCCGGGTGGACGCCGGTGCAGAGCGCCGTGGCGATCACCGGGCCGAGGACGAAGGTCAGCTCGTCGGTGACCGACTCGAAGGCGGCCGCCGTCCCCGCGAGCGGAGTGTCACCGAGCCGCGCCGCCCACCGCGAGCGGACCATCGGCCCGATCTGCGGCACCGAGGCACCGGTCGGCACCGCCGCCGCGAAGAGCGTCCACAGCGGGGCCCCGGTCAGGGCCAGCACGGTGAGGAGGGCGACCGCGGCCGAGTGCAGGAGGACGCCCGGTACGAGGACCGCGCGCTGCCCGAAGCGGTCGGCGAGCTTGCCCGCCTGAGGGGCGAGCAGCGCCATGGAGACACCGGCGACGGCGGCGACCGCGCCGGCCACGCCGTAGGAGCCGGTGGTGTGCTGCACCAGCAGCACCAGGGAGATCGTCAGCATCGCGAACGGCAGCCGGGCCGCGAAGCCCGGCAGCAGGAACGTCCAGGCTCTCGGGGTGCGCAGCAGCTGTCCGTATCCGGGGCGCTTCGTGGGGCGCCCGTCGGAGGGGTCGACAGTGACCGTGGATTCCACGGCCCGTCCCTTTCTGCCGCCTGAGGGCGTGCCCGCTGTCGGGCGCCGAGAGCTGTCCACTAACGCGCGGAACTGCGGTAGATGCCGGGCCACCCGGTGGGGAGGACTCCACGGCCGCCATACGGTCGCGCCAGCTCCGCGTCAGGCAGAGTTGGTCGGTTCAGGGTTCGTTCATCGTACAGCCGACGGCGGGGCAAACCTGCCCACAAGCCGCCGGTACGGACCGGGCCCGCCCCTCGCCGGAGGCGGGCCCGGGGCTCACTCCTCCTTGCCGGAGGTGCCCAGCCAGCCCGCGAGCTTGCCGCCGCGGCCCACCGCCCGCAGCCGTTCCTCCGCCGAGTCGCGGACCGGGTCGGTGGCGACGACGAGGAGTTCGTCGCCGCGCTGCAGCAGGGTGGAGGGTGCCGGCACGAAGCTGTGGCCGTCGCGGACGACGAGGGTGACGGCGGCGCCGGTGGGCAGCCGCAGTTCGCTCACCTCCACGCCGTGCATCCGGGACTTCTCCGGTATGGCGACCGAGAGGAGGTGGCCCCGCAGCCGCTCCAGCGGTGCCGACTCCACGCCGAGGTCGGCCGCCTCGGCCTGGTCGCCGAGGCCCAGCCTGCGCGCGAGCCATGGCAGGGTCGGGCCCTGGACGAGGGTGTAGACGACGACCAGGATGAAGACGATGTTGAAGAGGCGTTCGCTGCCGCGCACCCCCGCCACCATCGGGATGGTCGCCAGGATGATCGGCACCGCGCCGCGCAGCCCCGCCCAGGACATCAGCGCCTGCTGGCGCCACGGCCGCCGGAACGGCGTCAGGCTCACGAAGACGCTCAGCGGACGCGCCACCACCGTCAGCACCAGGCCGATGACGAGCGCCGGCAGCACGTCGCCCGCCAGTTCGTGCGGGGTGACCAGCAGCCCCAGCAGCACGAACATGCCGATCTGCGCGACCCAGCCGAGCCCTTCGGCGAAGCCGCGGGTGGCCGGGGCGTGCGGGAGTCTGGCGTTGCCGAGGACCAGGGCGCACAGGTACACCGCCAGGAAGCCGCTGCCGTGGGCCATCGCCCCGGCCGCGTAGGCGGTGGTGGCGATGGCGAGGACCGCGACCGGGTACAGGCCCGAGGCGGGCAGGGCGACATGGCGCAGGCCGAGCGCGCCCAGCCAGCCGACGGCGAGGCCGATCGCGGCGCCGATGGCCAGCTCCAGCAGGATCTCGCCGATCAGGACGTACCAGTGCTCGATGGGTCCGGCGGTGCAGAAGGCGAGGACCAGGATGACCACCGGGGCGTCGTTGAAACCCGATTCGGCCTCCAGCGTGCCGGTGATGCGGGACGGCAGGGGGACCCGGCGGAGCACCGAGAAGACCGCGGCGGCGTCGGTGGAGGAGACGACGGCGCCGATGATGAGGGCCTGGCGCCACTCCAGCCCCGCCAGGTAGTGGGCGGCGGTCGCCGTCACGCCGACGCTCACCGCCACCCCCACCAGGGCGAGTGCGGCGGCCGAGGGCAGCGCCGGCTTCATCTCCTTCCACGAGGTGCCCAGTCCGCCCTCGGCGAGGATGACGACCAGGGCCGCGTAACCGATGACCTGGGTCAGTTCCGCGTCGCTGAAGGAGAGATGGCCTATGCCGTCGACGCCCATGGCGACGCCGATGCCGAGATAGACGAGGAGGCTGGGGAGTCCGCTGCGTGAGGAGATCCGCACCGCCGCGACGGCGACGAGCAGCACGAGCGAACACAGGAGCAAAAGCTGGTTGAGATCGTGGACAGTCAGTGGCCGTTCCTTCCCTGCGGCGGAACACAGAGCGCGAGGTAGTTCGTTACCTTACCTAATCGTTAACGGGTCCTTGATGGCGATTGCCGCGAATCGTGCGCCGGGGTCAACACCCCGCACAGCGCCCGCCGGTGCACGAGCCGCCCAACGGCCGTCCCCACCTGGGGTGAACGGGTTCCCCACTCCGCGTCCTGCCCGCCCGGACGCTGCGCCTATGGTTGCTCCAGCACTCCTCAGGCCCACGCGGACCGCATGCCGCTCGAAGGACAGCAAGGACAGCGATGCCCTCCACCACCACCGCCTCATCCGGCCATGCGCCCGGCAGGAGAAAGGGTCGCCGAGCCCGCCGAATCGTCCTCGTCCTGGTCCTCGCACTCGTCGCGGGTGTCGGGTACGGCGCGTACTGGGGCGTGAGCACGGTCCGGTCGGCCTTTCCCGAGACCAAGGGAAGCCTCGAACTCGACGGCCTCAGCGCCCCGGTCGAGGTCCGCCGCGACGGCAACGGCATTCCCCACCTCTACGCCGACAGCGACGAGGACCTCTTCCGTGCCCAGGGCTACGTCCAGGCGCAGGACCGCTTCTGGGAGATGGACGTCCGCCGGCACACCACCGCGGGCCGCCTCTCCGAGATGTTCGGCGAGAGCCAGGTCGACACCGACGCCTTCCTGCGCACCCTCGGCTGGCACCGGGTGGCCAAGCAGGAGTACGACACCAAGCTGTCCAAGAGCACCAAGGCGTACCTGCGCGCCTACGCCGACGGCGTCAACGCCTACCTCTCCACGAAGAGCCCCGAGGAGCGCTCCGTCGAGTACGCGGCGCTCGGCTTCACCAACGACTACGAGCCCGAGCCCTGGACGCCCGTCGACTCGGTCGCCTGGCTCAAGGCCATGGCCTGGGACCTGCGCGGCAACATGCAGGACGAGATCGACCGCTCCCTGCTGACCAGCCGCCTGGGCCCGGCCGAGATCGCCGACCTCTACCCGGACTACCCGGTCGACCGGAACCAGCCCATCGTGGACAAGGGCGCCGTCGACCCGGCCACCGGCGAGTACGACCCGTCCGCGACCCCCACCGAGAACGCCGGGGACGCCGGAACGGGCGAGAACCCCGGCGGTACCGGCACCGGGACCGGAACTGGCACCGGGACCGGAACTCCCGGCACCGGTACGGGCACCGGAACCGGAACCGAGGGCGGGATAGACACCGGCGCGGACGCCGGCACCGGCACCGACCCGGGCATGCAGAGCCAGCTCTCCGGGCTCTCCGACGTCCTCGACAACGTCCCGGCGCTGCTCGGCCCCAACGGCAACGGCATCGGCTCCAACTCCTGGGTCGTCGCGGGCGAGCACACCACCACCGGCAAGCCGCTGCTCGCCAACGACCCGCACCTCTCCCCGCAACTGCCGTCCCTCTGGTACCAGATGGGCCTGCACTGCCGCAGCGTCTCCGAGAAGTGCCAGTACGACGTCTCCGGTTACACCTTCTCCGGGATGCCCGGCGTGGTCATCGGCCACAACGACCAGATCTCCTGGGGCATGACCAACCTCGGCGCGGACGTCACCGACCTGTACCTGGAGAAGGTCAGCTCCGGCGGCTACCAGTACGGCGGCAAGACCGTCCCGTTCGAGACCCGGCGCGAGACGATCAAGGTCGCCGGCGGCAAGAGCCGCACCATCACCGTCCGCGAGACCAACAACGGGCCCCTCGTCTCCGACCGCAACGACGAACTCGGCAAGGTCGGCAAGAAGGCGCCCGTCCAGGCCGCCGCCCCCGACCGCGGCGACGGCTACGGCGTCTCGCTCCGCTGGACGGCGCTGACCCCCGGCCGCTCCATGGACGCCGTCTTCGCCCTCAACAAGGCGACGGACTTCAAGGAGTTCCGCTCCGCCGCCGCCCTCTTCGAGGTCCCCTCGCAGAACCTGATCTACGCCGACACCGAGGGCAACATCGGCTACCAGGCGCCCGGCCGCGTCCCGGTCCGCGCCAAGGGCCACGACGGCACCCTCCCGGCCCCCGGGTGGGACCCGTCGTACAACTGGAAGGGGTACGTCCCGCAGGACGCCCTGCCCTACGAGTACAACCCGGACCGCGGCTACATCGTCACCGCCAACCAGGCCGTCGTGGACGCGGAGAAGTACCCGTACCTGCTCACCGAGGACTGGGGGTACGGCGCGCGCAGCCAGCGGATCAACGACCTCCTGAAGTCGAAGACCAAGGACGGCGGCAAGATCTCCATGGGCGACATGCGCACCATGCAGCTCGACGACTCCAGCTCCATCGCCAAGCTGCTCACGCCGTACCTGCTGAAGATCGACGTCAAGGACAGCCACGTCCGCGAGGCGCAGAAGCTCCTGGAGGGCTGGGACTACACGCAGACCGCCGAGTCGGCGCCCGCCGCCTACTTCAACGCCGTCTGGCGCAACATCCTCAAGCTCGGCTTCGGCAACAAGCTGCCCAAGGAGGTCCGCGTCAAGGGCCAGTGCCTCAACGTCGAGCCGGCCAGCCAGACCCGTCCCGAGGACGAGACCCGCAAGGTCCGCGAGTGCGGCCAGCGCTCCGCCGACTCCGCGCAGCCCGACGGCGGCGACCGCTGGTTCGAGGTGGTCCGCCAGCAGCTGGAGAAGGAGGACAGCGAGTGGTGGCACTCCCCGGCCACCCGCACCGACGACGCCACCAAGACTCGTGACCAGCTCTTCGAGCGGGCCATGGAGGACGCCCGCTGGGAGCTGACCGCCAAGCTCGGCAAGGACATGGACTCCTGGAACTGGGGCCGGCTCCACCAGCTGACCCTGGAGAACCAGACCCTCGGCACCAGCGGACCGGGCCTGGTCCAGAAGATCCTCAACCGCGGCCCCTGGGACCTCGGCGGCGGCGAGGCCACCGTCAACGCCACCGGGTGGAACGCGGCCGCCGGCTACGAGGTGATCTGGGTGCCGTCCATGCGGATGGTGGTGAACCTCGGCGACCTCGACAAGTCCGAGTGGATCAACCTCACCGGCGCCTCCGGGCACGTCTACAGCCCCCACTACACCGACCAGACGGAGAAGTGGGTCAAGGGCGAACTGCTGCCCTGGGCGTTCACCGAGAAGGCCGTCAAGAAGGCCACCGAGGACACCCTGGTCCTCAAGCCCTGAGGTCCTGATCCAGGACGGCTGGAGAAACAGCCGTCAAAGCCCCCGCGACCGGCACCGGTCGCGGGGGCTTTCGTGCGTCGGCCGGCGGTCAGCCGCGCCCGCGCGCCCGGTGCGTTCCGGAGGGGGTGAGGACCACGTGCACCGGCCGGTCGTGCGGCTCGGCCGGCACCTCCTCCCGCAGTTCGTGATCATGGAGCAGGACCAGCAGCAGCGGGTCCGCCCCGGCCGCCGCCAGCCGCGCCAGCACCCGGTCGTAACTGCCGCCGCCCCGGCCCAGCCGCCGCCCCGAGAGGTCCGCGGCGAGGCCCGGCAGCAGCACGGCGTCCACCCCCGTCACCGCCTCGGGACCGAGCCGGGGCCCGGCCGGCTCGTGCAGAGTCATCCGTCCTGACCTGCGGGTTTCCGCCAGCGAGGCCGGGCCCTCGTACTCCGCCCAGTCCAGGTCGTCGTCGGGGAGCAGGACAGGCAGCAGCACGCGGACACCGCGCCGCCGCAGCTCCTCCAGCAGGGCTTTCGTGCCGGGCTCGCCGCCGACCGAGACGTAGGCCGCGACCGTGCGGGCGCCGGCCATCTCGGGCAGCGACAGGACCCGCCGGGCGAGAACCGCGGCCGTCTTCTCGGCGTCATCTCCGGTCAACCGGGATCTCACGGCGAGGAGCTCTCGGCGCAACCCGCGCTTGGCATCATCGGGACCACTCATCCGTACCAAACCTCATCAATCGGCTTATATTCGACTTACCTTGTCGGATCAACAGATTTCCGGCATGCCCAGCGGTTATGGTGAGCGGCATGACTGAGTCGAACGCCAGGATCAGCAAAGCGGTCGTCCCCGCCGCCGGCCTCGGGACACGCTTCCTCCCCGCCACCAAGGCCACGCCGAAGGAAATGCTTCCTGTCGTCGACAAGCCGGCCATCCAGTACGTCGTCGAGGAGGCCGTCGCCGCCGGGCTCTCCGACGTCCTCATGGTCACCGGACGCAACAAGCGCCCCCTCGAGGACCACTTCGACCGCAACTACGAGCTGGAACAGGCGCTCAGCCGCAAGGGCGACGAGGCCCGCCTCGCCCGCGTCCAGGAGTCCAGCGACCTCGCCACCATGCACTACGTCCGCCAGGGCGACCCGCGCGGCCTCGGCCACGCCGTCCTGTGCGCCGCCCCGCACGTGGGCAACGAGCCCTTCGCCGTCCTCCTCGGCGACGACCTGATCGACCCCCGGGACCCGCTGCTCGCCCGCATGGTCGACGTCCAGGAGCGCGAGGGCGGCAGCGTCATCGCCCTGATGGAGGTCGCCCCCGAGCAGATCCACCTCTACGGTTCGGCCGCCGTCGAGACCACCGGCGAGGACGACGTCGTCCGCGTCACCGGCCTGGTCGAGAAGCCCGACCCCGCCGACGCGCCCAGCAACTACGCCGTCATCGGCCGGTACGTCCTGGACCCCGCCATCTTCGGCATACTGCGACAGACCGAGCCGGGCCGCGGCGGCGAGATCCAGCTCACCGACGCGCTCCAGAAGCTCACCGAGGACGAGAAGGTGGGCGGCCCCGTGCACGGTGTGGTCTTCAAGGGCCGCCGCTACGACACCGGCGACCGGGGCGACTACCTGCGCGCCATTGTCAGACTGGCGTGCGAACGTGAAGACCTGGGCCCCGACTTCCGGGCCTGGCTCCGCAGTTACGTCACCGAGGAGATGTAGCACCTTGAGCAGCACGACTGAGCAGGCCACCGGCGCACGCACCTGGTCGGTGGCCGAGCACCTCGACGACATCCTCACCGCGGTCCAGCCCCTGGAGCCCATCGAGCTGAACCTGCTCGACGCCCAGGGCTGCGTCCTCGTCGAGCAGGTCACCGTGCCGGTCGCGCTGCCCCCCTTCGACAACAGCTCCATGGACGGCTACGCGGTCCGCGCCGCCGACACCGAGCGGGCCTCGGAAGCCTCCCCGGCCGTCCTCACCGTCATCGGTGACGTCGCGGCCGGCTCCAGCGGCACCGAGCTGACCGTCGGCCCCGGCCGGGCCGCCCGCATCATGACGGGCGCCCCGCTGCCACCCGGCGCCGACGCCGTCGTCCCCGTCGAGTGGACCGACGGCGGCACCGGCGCCGGGCCCGCCCGCACCATGGCCCCGCACAGCGCCTCGCCCCAGGGCTCCGGCGGCCAGGTCCGCGTCCACCGCCCGGTCACCCCGCACGCCCACGTGCGGGCCCGCGGCGGCGACGTCTGCGCCGGGGACGTCGCCCTGGAGGCCGGGACGGTCCTCGGCCCACCGCAGATCGCCCTGCTCTCCGCCATCGGCCGCCCCGCCGCCCGGGTCCGCCCGCGCCCGCGCGTCGTCGTCCTGTCCACCGGCAGCGAACTGGCCCAGCCCGGCGAGGAACTGGCGGCCGGCCAGATCTACGACTCCAACAGCTTCGCCCTGGCCGCCGCCGCCAAGGACGCGGGCGCCATCGTCTACCGCGTCGGCGCCGTCACCGACGACGCCGAGACGCTGCGCGCCACCATCGAGGACCAGCTCATCCGCGCCGACCTCCTCGTCACCACCGGCGGCGTCAGCGTCGGCGCGTACGACGTCGTCAAGGAGGCGCTCACCGCCGTCGCCGAGGAGGAGCTCGGCGAAGCGGAGGGCGAGCCCGCCGAGGGTGAGGAGGGCGAGGACGCCGAGCAGGCCGTCCACCGCGCCCACGTCGACTTCCGCACCCTCGCCATGCAGCCCGGCAAGCCCCAGGGCTTCGGTACCATCGGCCCCGACCGCACCCCGATCCTCACCCTCCCGGGCAACCCGGTCTCCTCGTACGTCAGCTTCGAGCTCTTCGTACGGCCCGCGATCCGCGCCATGATGGGGCTGGCCGACCTCCACCGGCCCGTCGTCCGCGCCACCCTGCTGCCGCCGCACGGAGCGGGGGACGAGGAGCCGGCGCCGCTCACCTCGCCCGAGGGGAAGCGGCAGTTCCTGCGCGGCACGTACACCGGCGGCGAGCGGCCGGAGGTGCGGCCCGTCGGCGGTTCCGGCTCCCACCTCATCGGCGCCCTCGCCCACGCCGACGCGCTCATCGTCGTCCCCGAGGCGGCCACCAAGGCGGCCTGGGGCAGCGAGGTCGAGGTCGTCCTGCTCGGCTGACCGGCACCCGGTGCGGGTACGGTGGTCGCCCACACAGGCCGACATGGGCGCGGTGGGCCGCGGACCGGGAGTCGCACAGCACATGACAGCGTTTACGCCGGGGGAGACCCCCGGCCCCTCGCAGCAGGACCAGCTCACCCACCTCGACGAGGCCGGCGCGGCCCGCATGGTCGACGTCTCCGCCAAGGACGTCACCGCCCGCACCGCCCGCGCCTTCGGCCGGGTCCTCGTGGCACCCCGCGTGGTGGAACTCCTGCGCGGCGAGGGCGTCCCCAAGGGCGACGCCCTCGCCACCGCCCGCATCGCCGGCATCATGGGTGCCAAGCGCACCCCCGACCTGATCCCGCTCTGCCACCCGCTGGCCGTCTCCGGCGTCAAGGTCGACCTCGCCGTCACCGACGAGGCGGTGGAGATCCTCGCCACCGTCAAGACCACCGACCGCACCGGCGTCGAGATGGAGGCGCTCACCGCCGTCACCGTCGCCGCGCTCGCCGTCGTCGACATGGTCAAGGCCGTCGACAAGGGCGCCGTCATCACCGACGTCCGCGTCGAGGAGAAGACCGGCGGCAAGTCCGGCACCTGGCAGCGCGCGGCCGAAGGCCCCGCCGCATGAGCGCCGCACCCCGCGCCCTCGTCGTCACCGCCTCCAACCGCGCCGCCGCCGGCGTCTACGCGGACACCGGCGGCCCCCTCATCACCGAGGCCCTCACCGCCCTCGGCTTCGCCGTCGACGGCCCCCGCGTCGTCCCCGACGGCGACCCGGTCGCCGAAGCCCTCGCCGCCGCCGTCGCCGACGGCTACGACGTGGTCGTCACCACCGGCGGTACGGGGCTGAGCCCCACCGACCGCACCCCCGAGGCGACCCGCCCCCTGCTCGACCGCGAGATCCCCGGCATCGCCGAGGCCATCCGCGCCGAGGGCCTGCCCGAGGTCCCCACCGCCGCCCTCTCCCGCGGCCTGGCCGGACTCGCCGGACGCACCCTCATCGTCAACCTCCCCGGCTCCACCGGCGGGGTCCGCGACGGGCTCGCCGTCCTCGGCCGCCTCCTGCCGCACGCCGTCGACCAGATCCGGGGCGGCGACCACCCCGCCGGACCGCCCGCGCCGGGGAGGGCCAGCTGAACCCGCCGTACTGGCCGGTCGAACTCCGCGAGGGGGACGTCCTGCTCCGGCCGATCCGGATGCGCGACCAGCGCGCCTGGCGCGAGGTCAACCGCCGCAACCGCGACTGGCTGCGCCCCTGGGAAGCCACCATTCCGCCGCCCACCCCCGTCGGCCCCGTCATCCACCGCCCGACCTACCGTCAGATGGTGCGCCACCTCCACAAGGAGGCCGGGGCGGGCCGCATGATGCCCTTCGTCATCGAGTACCGGGGCCGCCTCGTCGGGCAGCTCACCGTCGCCGGGATCACCTGGGGGTCGATGTGCTCGGCCCACATCGGCTACTGGGTCGACCAGGAGGTGGCCGGCCGGGGCGTGATGCCGACCGCCGTCGCCGCCGCCGCCGACCACTGTTTCCGCGGCCTCGGACTCCACCGGATCGAGGTCTGCATCCGCCCCGAGAACGGCCCGAGCCGCCGCGTCGTGGAGAAACTCGGATTCCGTGAGGAAGGGCTGCGCCCGCGCTATCTGCATATCGACGGAGCCTGGCGCGACCACCTCGTATTCGCCCTCACGGCCGAGGAAGTGCCCGACGGAGTCCTGCGCCGCTGGCGCCGCGCACGGCCGCACCCCACCGCCTGACCCGGGAAGCCGCCCGCGCCCGCCAAAACCGCACACCACGGCCATGATCCCGAGAATACGAATAAGCGTTCGAATTCTTTAGGGATCGATCACCCGGCAGTCGCGGAGCGCAATCGTTCGGTCACATCTGTAGGAAAAAACTCTGGAGATATCAGCCGGATCGTGCGACACACCGGCCCAATTGGCGGATGGCCCCAACGAAACCCCTCTACCGTGTGAGTTGTGAGCAGCAGCGGCCTCATTTACGCAGTCATCGTGGGGGCCTGGGCCGCCTACTTGGTGCCCATGTGGCTCCGCCGGCAGGACGAGCTGAACGAAGCCCGGCCGACGGAACGCTTCAGCACCGCCATCCGGCTCCTGTCCGGACGCGCGGGAATGGAGCGGCGCTACGCCAAGGAGGCCGCCCAGGCCGCCGCCGGCACCGGCGAGCCCTCCGGCGAGGGTGAACCGGCCGACGGCGCGACCCGCGCCCCGGACACCGCGACCGGTTCGGTCGACGTCCGGTCCTTCGCCATGCCCCCGGTGCGCGAGGAACCCGCGCCGCCGCGCCGCACCGCGCCCCGGCCGCCCGAGCCGGAACCGCAGGAGGAGCGCCCCCAACCGCAGCAGGCCCCCGCCCGCCGCCCCGCCGCGCCCGGCGACACCGCGCGCGCCCGCCGCTCCAAAGTCCTCGCGCGCCGCCGCCGCACCACGATGCTGCTCTTCCTCGCCTTCACCCTCGGCGCGGTCGCCGCCGCCGTCGGCGGCCTCGCCCTCCTCTGGGCCCCCACCGTCCCCGCGATCCTGCTCAGCGCCTACATCGCCTACCTGCGCCGCCAGGAACGCCGCCGCTTCGTCTACGCGATGGACCGCCGCCAGGCCGAGGCCGCCGCCCAGCACCTGCGCGAACGGGGCCGCACCCAGCGCCACACCACCGAGCGCGCCGACGAGGCCGAGGAGCCCGCCCCCGCCCCCGACCCGGAGCGCACCGCGCTGGCCGCCGACCGCAGGGCGCTGGTCGAGCAGACCGACCACGCCGAATGGGTCGACCAGCAGCGCGCCCGCCGCCGCCCCGCCGACGGCGAGAGCTGGGACCCCGTCCCCGTCCCGCTCCCCACCTACGTCACGGCTCCCGTCGCCCCCCGCGCCACCCCGCCCGTCGACCTCGGCGCCCCCGACACCTGGAGCTCCGCCCGCTCCAGCGCCGCCCCGGACACCGCCGGCGGCGAGGCCCCCGCGGGCGAGCCCCCCGAGGAGCCCGCCGAAGCCGCCCCGGCCCGCCGCGCCGCCTCCGCCCGCCGCTCCCGCGAACGCGGCCGCACCCCCCTCTTCGACCAGTACGACGAGGGCGACCGCCCCCGCGCCGCCAACGAATGACCCCCACCCCCGGCCACCAGCGATCGGATTACCGACCACCCCGGTCGGGGTGCTAAAGTTTCACCCGTTGCAAGGGCCTGTGGCGCAGTCCGGTAGCGCACCTCGTTCGCATCGAGGGGGTCAGGGGTTCGAATCCCCTCAGGTCCACGCAAGTAAGAGCCCCTTCCAGGGTTTCCTGGGAGGGGCTTTTCGCTGTCCCCAGGCATCACGTGTGTCAGAGGGGTGTGGCAGCTTGCCCCTGGCTCCCGTCAAGCCTGGCGCACGGGGACCGCCACTTCGCCCGAGGAGGCTCTGGGGACATGACTCGACCGACGGGAACCATGGGCTACGGGAAGGACGCCGAGGCTCTGGCCCAGCAGTACGAAGAGGTGCCGTTCCGGGAGCAGGCCGTACGCACCGCTCTCGTGCGCGCGGTCGACATACCGGACGGCGTGGAGCTCGACGCGTGCGAGGCGCAACGCGCGGTGGCCGCGGCCGCCCTCGTCGCCGCACAGTGCCCCGGAGGCGAGCCCGCCGCTTCCGCGTACGGGCCGGACGAACCGCTTCCGGACCTCACCGGTCTGCGCGGGCTCGCCGTCGATGCCCTCGGCCGCGTGCTGACGGAGCCCTCCGAGCTGTACGAGCTGTGGGCCGAGTCGGGCGGCGAACGCTGGGTCGCGGAGGTGCGGCGGCTGGAGAACGCGCTGCTGCCGCAGCCGGCCGATGAGCAGCCGGGGCTGTTCCGATGAGCTGGGACGTTCTGCTGGTCCGTCTGCCTGGCGAGGTCACCTCGGTGTCCCGGACGGCTCATGACTACGTGCCGGCGCCGCTCGGCTCGCGCCATGACGTCCTCGCGACGGTTGCCCGAGTGCTCCCCGAGGCCGACCTGTCGGACCCGGCCTGGGGCGTGCTCTCCGGGCCCACCTGGTCCATCGAGCTGAGCATCGGTGCGGACGATCCGGTGGAATCGATGATGCTCCACCTCCGGGGAGCGGGTGACGACGTGCTGACCCCGGTTTTCGAGCTGGCCGGGGCGCTCGGGTGCAAGGTGTTCGACTGCTCGGCGGGGGATCTGATCACGCCGGGGGGAGTGTCCGGCGGGCACGGTTCTCGGCGGTTCCGGGACCAGGTGGTGGGGGAGGGCCGGTGAGCGGGCGGGCGGCGATCGCAGGTGGTGCGTGCCTGGTGAGTCCGGGTGCGGTGGCGCTCACTGCTCCGCGGTGCAGGCCCGTCAGTCCTCCGCGTCCCGTACCAGGAGGGCGAGTTGGACGCGGTTGGCGACGGACAGTTTGGTGAAGAGGGCGGTGGTGTGGGCCTTGACGGTGGCTACGGAGATGTGGAGGCGGGCGGCGATCTCGGGGTTGGAGAGGCCCTCGGCGATGGCGTGGGCGGTGTCGCGTTCCCGGTCGGTGAGGGTGGCGAGGCGGCGGCGGGCGGCCTCGCGGGCGGCGGTGCGGGCGCCGGAGGAGTGCGGGCCGGTGGCGGCGGCGATGACGCGGGCGGTGACCGAGGGGGAGAGGACGGGCTCGCCGGCCGCGACGGTGCGGACCGCCTCGGCGATACGGGCCGGCGGGGTGTCCTTGAGGACGAAACCGAGGGCGCCCGCGCGCAGGGCGCCGAGGACCAGGTCGTCGGCGTCGAAGGTGGTGAGCATGAGGACGGCGGGAGGCGAGGGGCGGATGAGGAGCTCCCGGGTGGCGTCGAGGCCGTCGCGGCCCGGCATCCGTACGTCCATCAGGACCACGTCCGGGCGGTGCAGTTCCGCCTCGGTGAGGGCGGTGTCGCCGTCGGTGGCCTCGGCGACGACGGCCAGGTCCGGTTCGCTGTCGATGACCAGGCGCAGGGCGAGGCGGACCAGTTGGTCGTCGTCGACGACCAGGACGCGGATCGGCGGCGTGGTCTGTTCCTCGTGGCCGGCCAACTCATGCCCTCTTCCCCCGGTGGTCCGGCCAGGGTAGTCGTGCGGTGAGGAGGTGGCCGCCGTCCGGGGTGGGGCGGTGGAGCAGTTCGCCGCCCGCGAGGGTGACGCGTTCGGTGAGGCCGAGGAGGCCGTAGCCGGAGCGGGGGAGGGCGGCGGTGTGGGCGGTGGCGGCGGGGGAGTTGCGGACCGTGACGCGCAAGCCGTCGCCCGGGGCGCCCTCGACGGTGACGTGGACGCGGGAGCCGGGGGCGTGTTTGGCGGCGTTGGCCAGCCCCTCCTGGGCGACGCGGTAGCAGGTGCGGCCGACCGTGTCGGGCGGGTCCCCCGAGACGGTGCCGGCCAGGGTGGCGTCGAGGCCGGCGGCCCGGGCCTCGGCCACCAGTCGGGGGATCAGCTCCAGGGAGGGCTGCGGGGGTTCGGGGCGGTCCGGGTCGGAGCGGAGGACGCCGAGGACGTCGCGGAGTTCCTCCAGGGCCTGGTGGGAACTGTCCACGATGGAGCGGACCAGGACGCGGTTCTCCTCGGCGGTGAGGTCGCCGCGGTGGTCCAGCACCCCGGCGTGCAGGGCGACCCGCGAGATCCGGTGGGCGAGCACGTCGTGCATCTCTCGGGCGATCCGGGTGCGTTCCTGGGCGCGCGCCTGGGCGGCCCGCGCGCTCTGCTCGCGCTCCGCGCTCCGGGCCCGCTCCCGCAGCGAGGCGACCTCGGCGCGGCGGGCGCCGACGGCCAGCCCCACGGCGACCGCGATGCCCGCGCACGCCGCCGTGAGCAGGAGGGGGAGCCAGGGCGGCGGGGGCGCGAGGCGGATCGGGTAGAGGTCGATGTTGTACTGGGCGGCCGCCACGTACGCCGCCGTGACCGTGGCGGTCCACGCCGTGCGGCGATGGGCGGCGATCGAGGCGAGGGCGAGGAAGGCGGCGCCGGCGGCGAGCGTCGAGGCGGCCGACGCGAGGACCACCACCAGGGCCACCGGCAGCGGGTACCGGCGCCGCCAGACCAGCGCGACCAGGCAGCCCAGCGCCACCAGCGGATCGCCCACCACGAACCAGTACCCGCCGTCGGTGACGTGGCCGCGCGGCAGCTGGCCCGCGGTCAGGACCCAGAACGGGATGCCCAGCGCCGCTGCCGCCAGCAGCCGCCAGCTCTGCCGCAGGCCCTCGTGGCGGGGTGCGGCCTCGGAGGACGTCGTCACCATGCGGCCATTGTGGCGAGCCCGCCCGGCCCGCACAGCCTCCTTGGGGAGGGGCCGCACTCGACCGAAGTCGTAGCCGCGTCCCGACCCGGGTCGGGGGTGGTCCGGGCCCGTCGGCCGATGTGCGGGGCGGGGCCCTGCGGCCACGCTCGTCGGGTAGCCCTGACCGATTCCTCGCCCCCAGGAGGTCCCGATGCCCCTGCGCAGAATCACCACGCTCGCCCTCGCCCTCTCCGCCACGGCGGCCACGCTGACCGCCGTACCCGGAGCCGCGGCGGCCCGGACCCCGGAGACCCTGCGGTGGAAACCGTGCGCCGAGGAACAGCAGAAACCGGCGGAAACGGCGAAGGACAGCAAGGGCGCCAAGGGCGCGGAAGTGCCCGAGTTGCCGCCGCTGGAGTGCGCGACGCTCGACGTTCCGCTGGACTACGCCGATCCCGGCGGGCGGCAGATCGAGATCGCCGTCTCCCGGCTGGCGAGCGAGAAGCCCGAGCGGCGCCGGGGGGTGCTGCTGACCAACCCGGGCGGCCCGGGCGTCGGCGGGCTCGGTTACCCGGCCGTCCTCGCCGCCTCCGGCCTGCCGCAGGAGGTGCGTGACGCCTACGACCTCATCGGCTTCGACCCGCGCGGGGTGGGCCGCAGCACCCCGGTGAGCTGCGGGCTGACCCAGGAGCAGCAGGGCCGGGGCAACTTCCCGGCCTGGGCGGACACCCCGGGCGACGTCGTCCGCGAGGCGGGCCGTGCCCGGCAGATCGCCGAGCGGTGCGCCGCCTCCCCGTCGGCGCCGCTGCTGCCGCACATCGGCACCGCCGACGTCGCCCGCGACATGGACCGGATCAGGGCGGCCCTCGGCGAGGAGCGCGTCTCGTACCTCGGCGCCTCCTACGGCACGCAGCTCGGTACCGCCTACGCCTCGCTCTTCCCGGGGCGCGGGGACCGGATCGTGCTCGACAGCGCTCTGGGGCCCGGTGGGTACGACCACCAGGCCATGCGGCTGTTCGGCCGGGGGCTGGAGGACCGCTTCCCGGACTTCGCGGCGTACGTCGCCGCCCGTCCCGAGTACGGGCTCGGCACCACCCCGCGGCAGGTGCGGGCGACGTACCAGGAGCTGGCCCGGCGGCTGGAGCGGGAGCCGGTCCAGGGGTGGGACGCGGCGGCCTTCCGGGGGATCACCTTCGACCGGCTCTACGTCGACGCCAACATGCCGGAGCTGGCGGAGATCTGGCAGGCGCTCGACACCGGCGGGCCGGTGCCGGAACAGCCGCCCTTCCCCGGCCTGGAGGCACTCATGTCCGCGCGGTTCGCGGTGATCTGCGGCGACTCCCCGTGGCCGCGCACGATCCGGGAGTACCAGCGTGACGTGCGGGCCGACAGCCGGCGGTACCCCCTGCTCGGCGGGTCCACGGCCAACATCGGGCCCTGCGCCTACTGGCCGCGCTCCTGGGTCAAGGAGCCCGTGCGCGTCGACGACCAGGGTCCATCGAACATCCTCCTCGTCCAGAACGAGCGCGACCCGGGCACCCCGCTCGCCGGGGCGAGGGAGCTGCGGCGGGCCCTCGGCGACCGGGCCGTGCTGGTCACCGCCGACCAGGGCGGCCACGGGGTCTACCCGTTCGGCGTCAACACGTGCGCCAACGACGCCGTGACCACGTACCTGACCACCGGGCAGCGGCCCGCGCGGGACCTCGCCTGCGCGGCCGAACCCGCCGAGTGAGAGGAAGCCACCGATGTTCGGGGAACGGCGGCGGCGCAAGGCCCTGCGCCGGGTGGAGCCAGGTGACGGGCGGGCCCTGGGGCGATTCCGCTGGTGGCAGCTGCCCTTCCGGGCGCTGCTCCACCTCCGGCTGACCGAGGCGGACGGCACGGTGGCGGTGTACTCCGTCGACGTGCGGCACGGGCAGAACCAGTCGTCCGGCGAGGTCAGGGCCGACCTGTACCGCGAGGGCCGGCGCCGGGCGCGGTGCCGGCTGCCCGCCGTCCTCCCCGTCCCGGGCGGCCACGTCGAGGTGGCGATGAGCGGCTTCGGGCTGAAGCGCTGCCACTACGTGACCGACGGCGGCAGCGAGCAGCAGCTCACCCCCGATCCGGCCTCCGCCGAGGGCCGCCGGGCCCGGTTCGACCGGAGGCACCCCGCGCTCAGCCGGGGTGTGGGGTGGCTGTCGGCCGCCGTGCTCGGGGTGGCTCTGGTCCTCCTGCTCCTCCAGACCGCCGGGACGGTGACGGAGGCGCAGCCGGTCGCCCGGCACCTCGGCACCTTCACCTCCCCGGTACGGCTGGACTGGTGGGGCAACGCGGCGGTGGCCGCGACCAGTCTCGCCGCCGCCACCGAACGCGCCCTGCGCCTGCGCCACCACCGCCTGCTCGACGGCGCCGCCGGGTAGCAGCCGCCTCATCTACGCTGCCCCCATGGGGACTTACGAGGTCGACGGTGTGCAGCTGGCGTACGAGGAGTGGGGCCCGGAGGGCGGGGTGCCGGTGGTGCTGGTGCACGGGCATCCCTTCGACCGGAGCCTGTGGCGGGCGCAGGCCCAGCGGCTGGCCGGGGCCGGCTGCCGGGTGGTCCTGCCGGACCTGCGGGGGTACGGGGAGAGCCAGGTGGTGCCGGGGCGGACGCCGTTCCCGGTCTTCGCCGGTGACGTGGTGGCGCTGCTCGACCGGCTGGGGATCGGACAGGCCGTGGTCGGCGGGGTCTCCATGGGCGGCCAGATCACCATGGAGATCCGCCGCCTGTACCCGGAGCGGGTGCGCGCCCTGGTGCTGGCCGACACCTCCTACCCGGCCGAGACCGAGGAGGGCCGCGCCGGGCGCCTCGCGCTGGCCGAGCGGCTGCTCGCGGAGGGGATGGGCGGCTACGCGGACGAGGTCGTCGGGAAGATGGTCGCGTCGTACAACGTCGGGGCGAAGCCGGAGGCGACCGCGCACGTGCTCCGCATGATGCGCGCCACCGACCCCGAGGGCGCCGCCGCCGCCCTGCGCGGCCGGGCCGACCGCGAGGACTACGAGGCGACGCTGGCCGGAGTGAGCGAGCCCGTGCTGATCGTGGTCGGCGCCGACGACGCGTTCACCACGGTCGCGGACGCCGAGGCGATCCGCCGCCTGGTCCCGCACGCCACCCTCACCGTGATCCCCGGCGCCGGGCACCTGCCCCACCTGGAACAGCCGGAGGAGACCGGGCGGGCGCTGGTGGGGTTCGTCACGGGGCTGGGCTGAGCGGGCACCGCCCAGGTCAGACCGTGGTCCCGGCCGGCAGCGGGCTCGTCGTCGCGGCGGCCGGGGTCAGCGGCTTGGCGTAGCAGCGGCTCAGTTCGTCGAAGCGGTACAGGCCGAACTTGGCGCACGGGGTGTAGCCGCTGGAGGCGTAGAGGTTGATCGCCTCCGGCTGTTTGGTGCCGGTCTCCAGGACCATGCGGGTGCGCCCGGCGGCCCGCGCGTCCTCCTCCAGGGCCGCGAGGATGCGCCGGGCCAGGCCGTGGCCGCGCGCCTCGCGGATGACGAACATGCGCTTCAGCTCGGCGTCGCCGTCGGAGTACGCCTCCTCGTTGGCGTCCTGGGAGCGCCAGCCGCCGGAGGCCACCGGGCGGTCCCGCTCGTCGTAGGCGAGCAGGTACAGGCCGCGCGGCGGGGCGAACATGCCCGGGTCGAGCCAGGTGGCGTCGCCGTCGTCGCCGTACCGCTCGGCGTACTCGAGCTGGACCTCGTCGTTGAGCTTGACGGCGTCGGGGTGGTCGAAGGCGACCGGACGCAGGGTGTGCATGGTCATGCGGATCAGCGTACTTCTATGCGGGGGAGGCTCGGGGTGCGGGGAGCCCGGAATGTCAGACCCCCTGGGTAGGGTTCCGGGATGCTCACCGTCACCACTGCGAATGTAAACGGCCTCCGCGCCGCCGCCAAGAAGGGCTATGTCGAGTGGCTCGCCGCCACCGACGCCGACGTCGTCTGCCTTCAGGAGGTCCGCGCCGAGGAGTCCCAGCTCCCCGAGGCCGTCCGGGCGCCCCAGGGGTGGCACGTCGTCCTCGCGCCCGCCGCCGCCAAGGGCAGGGCCGGAGTGGCGTTGCTCACGCGGCGCGCGCCGGAGCGGGTGCGGATCGGCTTCGGCAGCGCCGAGTTCGACACGAGCGGGCGGTACGTCGAGGCGGACCTGCCCGGCGTGACCGTGGCCAGCCTCTACCTGCCCTCCGGCGAGGTCGGCACCGAGCGGCAGGACGAGAAGGAACGGTTCATGGCCGAGTTCCTGGAGTACCTGAAGGAGCTGCGGGCGAAGGCGGCGGCGGACGGCCGTGAGGTCGTGGTGTGCGGCGACTGGAACATCGCCCACCAGGAGGCCGATCTGAAGAACTGGAAGGCCAACCGCAAGTCCTCCGGCTTCCTCCCCGAGGAGCGCGCCTGGCTCGACCGGGTCTACGCCGAGGCCGGCTACGCGGACGTGATGCGCGCCCTCCACCCGGACCAGGCGGGCCCGTACTCGTGGTGGTCGTACCGGGGGCGCGCCTTCGACAACGACTCCGGCTGGCGCATCGATCTGCACGTGGCCACCCCTGGCCTCGCCGCCCGCGCCGTCAAGGGCCAGGTGGAGCGGGCCGCGACCCACGAGGAGCGGTGGTCGGACCACGCGCCGGTGACGGTCGTCTACGGGTGAGGGCGGCGGGCGTCCGCGGGTGAGCGGGCGCCCTCGCTACGCGTCCTCGCCCGGCTTCGCACCCGGCTCGCGCAGGGCGGCGATGTGGCGGTCCATCGCCAGGGAGAGTTCGGCCTCGACCACGCTCTTGGCCAGCGGGCGGAGCCGGTCGAGGTCGGCGGCGGGGGCGTGGGTGGACATGGTGTCCAGGAAGAGCGAGGCGAGGGCCTCGGCGTGGACGCGGACGCGGGAGCCGGCCTCCAGGACGGCGGCCAGCGGGACGCCCTCGCGGATCAGGGCGACCGAGACGTCGAGCAGGCGGCGGCTGATGTGGACGATCTCGTCGCCGTCGGTGGCGAGGTAGCCGAGTTTGAGTGCCTCGGCGAAGTTCTCCGTGGTGACCTCGCCGGCGAAGACGTCGGCCAGTTCCTCGGGGGAGAGGCGGACCGGGGTCTCCTCGGTCGGGGTGACGCCGAGCAGGGAGCCGACGTCCTGGCCCTCCTCGAAGGCGTTCATCAGCTCGGTGATGCCGCCGAGGGTGTGACCGCGCTCCAGCAGCGCCGTGATGGTGCGCAGCCGGGCCAGATGGTGGTGGTCGTACCAGGCGATGCGGCCCTCGCGGCGCGGTGGCGGCAGGAGTTTGCGCTCGCGGTAGAAGCGCAGGGTGCGCACGGTGATGCCGGCCGCCTTGGCCAGCTCGGCGGTCCGGTACTCGCGCTCTCCTTGGTCGTCCACGCCGGAACCCTATGCCGTACCGCCGGTAACTTTCCTCCGTCGTACCCCTACCCATCGGTATGCCGCTGCCCTACTCTCCCAATCATGCCAGTGATTGCTGGCGCGATGGCAGAAGTTGCGGGAGGCGAAGCCATGGCAGGGAAGAGCAAGGAACAGCGGACGGAACGCGGCGAGCACGTCAAGGTGGTCGTCATCGGTACCGGCTTCGGCGGACTCGGCGCCGCCGTCCGGCTGCGCCGCGAGGGCATCACCGACTTCGTCGTGCTGGAGCGCTCCGGCTCCGTCGGCGGCACCTGGCGGGACAACAGCTACCCGGGGTGCGCCTGCGACGTCCCCTCGCACCTGTACTCGTTCTCCTTCGCGCCCAACGCCGAATGGCCGCGCACCTTCTCGGGCCAGAAGCACATCCGCGCCTACCTGGAGCAGGTCACCGACACCTTCGGGCTGCGCCCGCACATCCGCTTCGACCACGAGGTCGAAATGATGCGGTGGGACACCGAGCGGCTGATCTGGGAGGTCGAGACCAGCCAGGGCACCCTCACCGCCGACGTGGTGGTCTCCGCGACCGGGCCGCTCTCCGACCCCAAGCTGCCGGACGTGCCCGGGATCGACACCTTCCCCGGCAAGATCTTCCACTCGGCCCGCTGGGACCACGACTACGACCTGCGCGGCAAGCGCGTCGCCATGATCGGCACCGGCGCCTCCGCCATCCAGATCGTGCCCGCCATCCAGCCCGAGGTCGGCAAGCTCACGCTCTTCCAGCGGACGCCCCCGTGGGTCATGCCCAGGATGGACCGCAAGGTGACCGGCGCCGAGCGCTGGCTGCACCGGAAGCTGCCCGTCACCGCCACCGCGCGGCGCGGCATCCTCTGGGGCATCCGCGAACTCCAGGTGCAGGCCTTCACCAAGCGGCCCGGCGAACTGGGCGCGGTGGAGACCCTGGCCAAGCGGAACCTCGCCCGCGCCATCAAGGACCCGGCGCTGCGCGCCAAGCTCACCCCGGACTACCGCATCGGCTGCAAGCGCATCCTGCTGTCGAACACGTACTACCCGGCGCTCGCCCAGCCCAACGTCGACCTGGTCGCCTCCGGCCTCAGCGAGATCCGGGGCAACACCCTCGTCGGCGCCGACGGCAGCGAGGCCGAGGTCGACGCGATCATCTTCGGCACCGGCTTCCACGTCACCGACATGCCGATCGCCGAACGCGTCGTCGGCGACCAGGGCGAGACCCTTGCCGCCACCTGGAAGGACGGCATGAACTCGCTGCGCGGGGCCACCGCCGCCGGGTTCCCCAACTGGATGACGATCATCGGCCCCAACACCGGGCTCGGGAACTCCTCGATGATCCTGATGATCGAGTCCCAGCTCAACTACATGGCCGACTACCTGCGCCAGCTCGACGTGCTCGGCGGCAAGGCGGCCCTGGACGCCCGCGACTCGGCCGTCACTGCCTGGAACGAGAAGGTCCAGGAGCGCATGGAGCGCACCGTCTGGGCCACCGGCGGCTGCAACAGCTGGTACCTGGACGCCAACGGCCGCAACACCACCGTCTGGCCCGGCACCACCACCGAGTTCCGCAACGCCACCCGCCGCGTCGACCTCTCCGAGTACGAGGTGCTGCGTCCCGCCCCCACGGCCGCCGACGGCAAGGGCCCGCGCGGCGAGAAGGCCGGGGTGAGCGCGTGAGCCCCCGCCCCGCGGCCGTCCCCTACCGGGAGCTGACCGCCGTCTCCGCCGACGGGTCGCGCCTCCACGTCGAGGTGCACGGCGCCGAGGGCGCCCCCGCGATCGTGCTCTCCCACGGCTGGACCTGCTCCACCCGCTTCTGGGCCGCGCAGATCGCCGACCTCGCCCGCGACCACCGCGTCATCGCCTACGACCAGCGCGGCCACGGCGCCAGCCCGGTCCCGGCCACCTATGCCGCGTACTCGACCCGGGCCCTCGCCGACGACCTCGAAGCGGTCACCGCCGCCACCCTCGCCCCCGGCGAACAGGCCGTCTTCGCCGGGCACTCGATGGGCGGCATGACGATCATGGCCGCCGCCGACCGGCCCGGCTTCCGCGAGCGCGCCGCCGCCGTGCTGCTCTGCTCCACCGGCCCCGCCGACCTGGTCGCCGGGGCCACCGTGCTGCCGATGAAGCCGGGGAAGGCCAGGACCTGGCTGACCGCCAAGGTGCTGGGCGCCCGCGCCCCGCTCGGCCCGGTCACCGCCCTGTCCCGCAAGATCCTCAAGTACGGGACGATGGGCCCCGGTTCGGCACCGGACCGGGTGGACGCCTGCGCCCGGATCGTGCACGCCTGCCCGCGCCGGGCCCGGATCGGCTGGTCGAAGGTGCTGGAGACGCTGGACCTGCGGACCGGGGTGCGGGCGCTGACCATGCCGGCCGCCGTGCTCGTCGGCACCCACGACCGGCTCACCCCGCCGGCGCACGCCCGCGCGCTCGCCGAGGCGCTGCCCCACCCGCTGGGGCTGACCGAACTCACCGGCCAGGGCCACATGACGCCCATCGAGGCGCCCGAGGCCGTCACCGCCCGCATCCGCGAGCTGGCCGCCACGTACATCACTACCGGCAACATTCAGGTGAAGGAGGGGGCATGAGCAAGGTCAGCCTGGAGGGACAGGTCGCCGTCGTCACCGGCGCCGCCCGCGGCGTCGGCGAACTGCTGGCCCGCAAGCTGTCGGAGCGCGGCGCCAAGGTGGCGCTGGTCGGCCTGGAGCCGGACGAGCTGAAGGCGGTGGCCGGACGGCTGCCCTCGGACGCCGACTGGTGGTACGCCGACGTCACCGACCACGAGGCGCTCGCGCAGGTCGCACGGGAGGTCAAGGCCCGGTTCGGCAAGATCGACATCGTGGTCGCCAACGCCGGTGTCGCGGTCGGCGGCCCCTTCGAGGAGTCCGACCCGGTCGCCTGGCGCCGGGTGATCGAGGTCAACCTCGTCGGCTCCGCCGTCACCGCCCGGGCCTTCCTGCCCGTACTGAAGGAGAGCCGCGGCTACCTCCTCCAGATCGCCTCGCTCGCCGCCATCACCCCCGCTCCGATGATGTCGGCGTACTGCGCCTCCAAGTCGGGTGTCGAGGCGTACGCCAACTGTCTGCGGGCCGAGGTGGCGTACCACGGGGTGAAGGTCGGGGTCGGCTATCTGAGCTGGACCGACACCGACATGGTGCGCGGCGCCGATCAGGACGACGTCATGCGCGAGCTGCGGCAGCGGCTGCCGTGGCCGGCCAACAAGACGTACCCGCTGCCGCCGGCGGTCGACCGGATCGTGGCGGGGATCGAGCGCCGGTCCGCCAAGGTGTACGCCCAGCCGTGGCTGCGCGGGATGCAGTCGATCCGGGGCTACCTGCCGGGGATCATCGCCACCGTCGGCAAGCGGGAGATCAAGCGGTTCGCGCCCCGGCTCAGCCAGGTCTCCACCGGCCTGGTCGGCTCGGGCGGCGCGGCCGACGAGAAGCACCGGGCGGGCTGAGCGGCCCCTCCCGGACAGCGCCGGGCCCGGTCCGTTGGGAGGACCGGGCCCGGCGTGTGCGTCGACGGGGGCGGCGTCACTGGTTGTGGTGGTGGCCGCGCTTCGGATGGCCTTCGTGGCCCTCGTGGGAGCGGCCGTGCCTGCCGTGCGGGCGGCCGGAGTCGTGCCGGCCGGCCTCCTTCGAGGCGTTCTCCTTCGAGGCGGCCATCTTCTCCTTCGCCTGGTCGGCGAGGCGCTCGGCCTTGTTCCTGAACTGGTCCATGAGGCCCATGGCGAGTCCTCCCAAGGGGACATTCGGGGCATAGCTGAACACCTTCCAGCCTCGCACGTCCGCCTGCCGCCCGCATCCCCCGCCGCCCGTCACCCGTCCTGCGGCCTCGGCGGCAGCGGCGGCCGGGACAGGTCCGGGACGCCGGAGTGGTCGGGCGGGTTCTTCGCGGGCTCCCGCTCCAGCAGCTCCAGGGCGAGGCGGACCGCGTCGTCCAGGACCGCGTGGTGCCCCTCGGCCCAGTCCAGCGGCGTGCGCACCGCCTCCAGGTCCGGCTCGACCCCGTGGTTCTCGATCCCCCAGCCGTACGCCTCGAACCAGGCCGCGTTCATCGGCACCGTGATGAGCGTGCCGTCGCCGAGCCGGTGGCGCCCGGTGATGCCGACGACGCCGCCCCAGGTCCGCGAGCCGACCACCGGGCCCAGCTTCAGCAGCTTGATGGCGGCGGTGATCATGTCGCCGTCGGAGGAGGTCGCCTCGTCGGCCACCGCGACGATCGGGCCGCGCGGGGCGTTGGAGGTGTACGAGACGGGCTGCGCGTCACGGGTCAGGTCCCAGCCGAGGATGGTGCGGGTCAGCTTCTCGATGACCAGCTCGCTGATGTGCCCGCCGGCGTTGCCGCGCACGTCGACGATGAGCGAGGGGCGGGAGACCTCCATGCGCACGTCGCGGTTGAACTGGGCCCACCCCGAGCCGCCCAGGTCCGGGATGTGCAGGTAGCCGCACCGCCCGCCGGACAGCTCGCGGACCACCTGCCGGCGCCGGGCCACCCAGTCCTGGTACCGCAGCGGCCGCTCGTCGACCAGCGGCACCACGGCGACCCGGCGCGAACGGCCGCCCTCGGCCGCCCGGAAGGTCAGCTCGACGGTGGTGCCCCCGGCGCCCGCGAGGAGCGGGTAGGGCCCGGTCACCGGGTCGACCGGGCGCCCGTCGACGTGGGTGAGGGCGGCGCCCTCGCGGATGCCGGTGCCGGCCAGCGGGGAGCGTGCCTTGGTGTCGGAGGAGTCGCCGGGCAGGATGCGCCGCAGCACCCACTGGTCGCCGACGCGGACCAGGTTGGCGCCGAGCAGGCCCTGGGCGCGCTGGTAGTGCGGCGGGCCCTCGTTGCGGCGGGCCGGGGAGACGTAGGCGTGCGAGGTGCCGAGTTCGCCCAGGACCTCGCGGAGCAGGTCGGCGAACTCGTCCGGGGTCGCCACCCGCTCCACCAGCGGCCGGTACTGGTCGAGGACGCCCGGCCAGTCGACGCCGCACATGTCGGGGTCCCAGAAGTAGTCCCGGGTCAGCCGCCCGGCCTCCGCGTACGCCTGGCGCCACTCGGCGGGCGGGTCGACCTCGTGCAGGATGCGGCGCAGGTCGAGCCAGACCGAGGTGTCGTCGTCGCCCTGCTCGGTGGCGGGCATGGCGCGCAGCGCGCCCTCGTCCAGCACCACCAGCCGGGTGCCGTCGCCGCTGGGGGCGAACGAGTCGAGGTGGCGGACGAGTTCGGTGCGCCGGCCGCGGACGATGTCGAAGTGCTCCAGGGTGGGGCGGTCGGAGGTGTCGGCCGGGTTGGCGAAGGTCTCGCCGAGCGCCCCGGAGATCGGCCAGCGCAGCCAGACCACCCCGCCGCCCGCCACCGGGCAGAGCGAGGAGTACTTGGAGGCGGCCACCGGGAACGGCGTCACCCGGCTCGCCAGCCCCTCCACCTCGACCATGGCGGCGCCGTCCTCCGGGTCCGCGTCCGAGGGGTCCATGCCGCCGGCCGCCGGGCGCCCGTCGGGGAGGAGCGCGAACGGTGAGGGCGTCGCCGAGGAGAGCGGGACGAGGTACGGGCGGGAGCCGAGCGGGAAGGAGAGGTCGCCGGTGTGCACGTCGTAGACCGGGTCGAAGCCGCGCCAGGAGAGGAAGGCCAGGTAGCGGCCGTCGCGGGTGAAGACCGGGCTCTCGTCCTCGAAGCGGCCGTCGGTGACGTCCACGATCTGCGGGTCGGCGTCGGTGACCCGGGCCATCCTGATCTGCCGCAGGGAGCGCCCGATGCCCGGGTGCGACCAGGTCAGCCAGTGGCCGTCGGGGGAGAAGGCCAGGTCGCGGACGGGCCCGTTGAGCGACCGGACCAGTTCGGTCAGCGGCGCCTCGTCCTCGATGACCACCTCGGCCTCCGGGGCGCGCTCCCCCTCGGGCGCCGGGGCCAGCACGGTGTCGCCGACCGGGTCGGTGGCGTCCAGGATCAGCAGCCGCCCGTCGTTCGAGGCGAGCGCGATCCGCTCGCCCGCCGGGTCGGCGACGAGCTCCAGGACGTGGCCGAGCCGTCCGCCCGCCAGGCGCCGCTTGGGCCGTCCGCCGGTGGCGCGCGGCAGGTAGGCGATCTCCACGGCGTCGTCGCCGCCCGCGTCGGTGACGTAGGCGACGGTGCCGCCCGCGCCGAGCATCTCCGGCAGCCGGGTCCGTACCCCGGGGGCGTCGGCGATGGTGCGGGCGGGGCCGTCGCGGTGGGTCAGCCAGTAGAGGCTGCCGCGGACGTTGACGGCGCTGGCCCGGCCGGTGGCGTCCACCGAGATGCCGCGGACGTTCTGCGCGGCCGGGACCTGGTAGGGCCGCCGCCCGGTGCGCGGCCCGCCGAGGCGTACGTCGAGGCGGCGCGGGACGGAGCCGGGGGAGAGGTCCTCGACGATCCACAGGTCGCCCGCGCACTGGTAGACGACGCGGTGCCCGTCGCTGGAGGCGGTGCGGGCGTAGAAGGCGTCGTGGTCGGTGTGGCGGCGCAGGTCGGTGCCGTCCGGCGCGCAGGAGTAGAGGTTGCCGATGCCCTCGTGGTCGGAGAGGAAGGCGATGCGGCCGTCCACGATCATCGGCGACTCCAGGTGCCCGTCCAGACCGGGCAGGAGCCGCTCCCCGTGCAGCCACAGCCGCCCCTGCGCGCCGCCCCGGTACCGCTTCCAGTACGCCGGTTCGTGCGGCGGCGTCGCGGTCAGCAGCAGGGTGCGGTACGTGCCGTCCACCAGGCCGACGGTCAGGTCGGTGACCGGGCCCCAGGGGAGTTTGCTGCCCGGGGAGCCGTCGGTGAGCAGGCTGTACGCCCAGGTGACGTAGGAGAAGGGCTGGCCGTGCGAGGAGACGGCGATGATCTCGCCGACCGACTCGTGGCCCGGCGGGTACCAGCCGCGCACCCGGGTGTCCTGGTTCCCCCAGTAGGTGAGGCGGCGGACCGGGCCGCCACCGGTCGGGGTCAGGTGGATCTCCGGGTCGAGGCTGCGCCAGGAGGTGTACGCGACCTGGCTGCCGTCCGGCGAGAAGCGGGGCAGGCCCAGGCGGGTGCGGTCGGCGGTCATCCGCCACGCCCGGCCCGGCGCCGCCTGCCCGGCTCCGGGCAGGTCGGCCAGCCACAGGTCGTCCTCGGCGACGAAGCAGAGGCGGTCCTCGTGGAGGTCGGGGAAGCGCAGGTACGCGGCGTCGGCACTCACCACTCCATGCTTTTCCCGCCGCGCCGGGGCGGCAACTCGGGCCCCGGGCCGCCGGCACGTGTGGCCCCGTGTGGCCGAGGGCACACGGGAGAGGGCGCCGGAGACTTTCCTCGCGGGGTAACGTCATATACAAGCTGTACGAAACCGTTTCGTTCATGGACGGGGTCGGTGCCGGCGCGCGCCCGCGCGCCCGGAGCCCCCCGGCAGGCGGCGAGGAGACACCGGCATGGCAGGTACGCGCTTCACACCCGAGCGGGAGGGCGAGCTGTACACGGCCGTTCTCGGTCTGCTCCGTGAAGTCGGGTACGACGCCCTGACGATGGACGCCGTCGCCGCCCGCGCCCACACCAGCAAGGCCACCCTCTACCGCCAGTGGGGGAGCAAGGCCGAACTGGTCGTCCGGGCGCTCAGGTGCGAGAAACCCGTCTTCCTCGACGAGGTGGACACCGGCTCGCTCCGCGGCGACCTCGACGCCGTCCTGGAGATGACCGACGACGACCGCCTGGAGCAGGACACCGCGCTGATGCGCGGCCTGATGCAGGCCGCCTCGGCCAGCACCGAACTCCACGACGCGTTGATCAGCCAGCTGATCAACCCGGAGACCGACGGTGTCGACACGCTGCTGCGCCGGGCCGTCGACCGCGGCGAGGTCGCGGCCGACAACCCGGCACTCGGTTACGTACCGCACATGATGATCGGCGCGCTCGCCGCGCGGCTGCTCATCGAGAACCGGCCGGTGGACCGGGCCTTCCTCCGCCACTACGTCCACTCCGTGGTCTTCCCCGCCCTCGGAGTCTGACCGCGCCGCCCGCCCCGGCCAGGGACCGGGCGCCGCACACAACCGCACAGCCGCGTACGAACACGCCGCGCCCCCGGGCGCGACAGGCACCCGCCCGCCCGTACCTGACCGACACGCCGCTCTCGTCGTCGGGCTGAGCACCTGTGTCCCGACCCCTACGACCTGAACGGGAGTACGCCCTCCGTGGCCACTTTCCTGTATTCGATCGGACGGTTCGCCTTCCGGCGCCGCCGCCTCGTCGCCCTGGTGTGGGTGGCGCTGCTGGCGCTCGCCGGCGTCGGCGCCGCCACCGCGTCCACCGCGACCTCCAACTCCTTCTCCATACCCGGCACGGAGGCGCAGCGCGCCTTCGACCTGCTGGAGGAGCGCTACCCGGGCCAGAGCGCCGACGGAGCCTCGGCCCGCGTCGTCTTCAAGGCGCCCGAGGGCGAGAAGATCACCGCGCCCGAGAACGCGGCCGAGGTCTCCGGCATCGTCAAGGAGCTGAAGGAGGGCTCGGACCAGATCGCGACGGTCGCCGACCCCTTCGACAAGAAGGCCCCGGCGGTCAGCCAGGACGGCACCACCGCCTACATCTCCGTCACCTACGACGTCAGCTCCTTCGAGCTGACCGAGGAGACCCGCGACTCCCTGGAGAACGCCGGGAACGACGCACGCGAGGGCGGCATGACCGTGGAGATCGGCGGTGACGCGCTGATGGTGATGCCGGAGACCGGGATCACCGAGGTCATCGGCGTGGTCGTCGCGGGCATCGTCCTGGTCATCACCTTCGGCTCGCTGGTCGCCGCCGGACTGCCGCTGATCACCGCGCTGATCGGCGTCGGCATCGGCGTCTCCACCATCACCGCGCTCGCCTCCGTGATGGACCTCGGCTCCACCACCGCCACCCTCGCGATGATGATCGGCCTCGCCGTCGGCATCGACTACGCCCTCTTCATCGTCTCCCGCTACCGCGCCGAACTGGCCGAGGGCCGGGAGCGCGAGGAGGCCGCCGGGCGGGCCGTGGGCACCGCCGGCTCCGCCGTGGTCTTCGCCGGCCTGACCGTGGTCATCGCCCTGGCGGGCCTGGCCGTCGTCAACATCCCGATCCTGACCAAGATGGGTCTGGCCGCCGCCGGCACCGTCGTCCTGGCCGTCCTCGTCGCCATCACCCTCATCCCGGCGTTCCTCGGCTTCGCCGGTGAGCGGATCGTCTCGCGCAAGGACCGCAAGGCCCGCAAGGCCGCCGCAGAGCAGGCCGCCGCCACCGGCGAGGTCCTCGTGGCCGACGCCCCGCGCGACAACGGTGGCACCCGCTGGTCCCGCTTCGTCCAGCGCCGCCCCGTCATGGTGCTGCTCGCGGGCGTGATCGGCCTCGGCGTCATCGCCATCCCGGCCACCTCGCTGGAGATGGGCCTCCCGGACGACGGCGCCCAGCCCACGTCCAGCTCGCCGCGCAAGGCGTACGACCTCCTCTCCGACGGCTTCGGGCCCGGCTTCAACGGCCCGCTGGTCGGCGTCGTCGACCTGAAGAACAGCGACGACCAGGACGCCGTGCTCCAGCGGATCACCGGCGAGATCCAGAAGAACGACCACGTCGCGATCGTGACGCCGCCGGCGCCGAACCAGGCCGGCGACACCGCGATGTTCCAGGTCATCCCCAAGGACCGGCCGAACTCCACCGAGACCGAGACGCTCGTCCACGACATCCGCGACCTGGGCGACACGCTCAAGTCCGAGGACGGCGCCGAGGTCTACGTCACCGGCGCCACCGCGATGAACATCGACTTCTCGGAGAAGATGAACGACGCGCTGCTGCCCTACCTGGCGCTCGTCGTCGGCCTCGCCTTCCTCCTGCTGATGGTGGTCTTCCGCTCCGTCCTGGTGCCGCTCAAGGCCGCGCTCGGCTTCCTGCTGTCGGTGGTGGCCGCGCTCGGCGCCGTCGTCGCCGTCTTCCAGTGGGGCTGGCTCGGCGGGCTCTTCGGGGTCGAGCAGCCCGGCCCGATCATGAGCGTCATGCCGATCCTGATGGTCGGCGTGGTCTTCGGTCTCGCCATGGACTACGAGGTCTTCCTCGTCACCCGCATGCGGGAGGCGTACGTCCACGGGGAGTCGCCCGCGCAGGCCATCACCACAGGTTTCCGCCACGGCGCCCGCGTCGTGACGGCGGCGGCGGTCATCATGATCGCGGTCTTCGCCGGCTTCATCGGCTCCAGCGAGCAGATGATCAAGATGATCGGCTTCGGCCTCGCCATCGCCGTCTTCTTCGACGCCTTCGTGGTGCGGATGGCGATCGTCCCGGCGGTCCTCGCCCTGCTCGGCAAGCGCGCCTGGTGGCTGCCGCGCTGGCTGGACCGTGCCCTGCCCGACTTCGACGTGGAGGGCGACAAGCTCCGCAAGAAGCTCGACGGAAAGGCCGCCGAAGGCGGCTCGGGCAAGGAGGAGCGGGAGACGGTCTCCGTCTGACGACGTGCCGTTCGACGGTCCGACCGGCCGCCTGACCGCGGCCTGAGGGAGCCCCGCACTGGGAGTCGGTGCGGGGCTCCTTCGCGTCCGGGATCAGCCGGGGGCGCCGGTCGGGGTCGTCCCGGTGGTGGCGCTGGTCGCGGCGGAGGGGCCGGGCTCGTGGGCGGCGGCCGCCACCGCGGGCTCCCCGGCCGGGCCCTCCGCGTGCGTACGCCGCAGGAAGCGGATGAGCACCACCGCGTCGAACTGGATGACCAGCGGCTCCTCGCCCGGAGCGTGGAACTCCACGACGGTCTGCACCCGCCCGCACGGCCACACCCGGACAGCGCCCTCGGTACAGGTGGTGCGCAGCCCCGCCTCCAGCAGGGCGCGCGGAACCTTCCGGTCCGGGGAGGCGGAGCCGGCGCCGGGGAAGTGGAGGACGACGGGGCACTCCCCGCCACAGGCCGCGTCGGGGTCGTACCGCAGCAGGACCGGGACGGCGAAGTGGTCGTTGCCGTCGGTGACGATGTACCCACGGGCGCGCTGCTCGACTGCGGCGGTCATCGGTGCTGTCCTCCTGAGGCGAAGGTGGGGCGGCGGAACGCCTGGACTCCTGTACTCCTGCGGACTGCTGCTCTTGCGGCTCCTGTGCTGTTATCGCCCAGAAGTCGGCCCCTTATGCGATGAATATCCCATAAGAAGGTGAAATCCTCCTGACGAGGTCTTTGCTTTCCGTCCCTCCGTGTGCATGTGCACGCGCACGGTGACCGCGGACGGGGGTGCCCCCGGACCCCCGTCGGCCCCCGCCCCCGCATCTGTGACCATGGAACGGTGAACGACACCGCCGAGGCCACCGGCCACCCCGCCCCCGACGAACAGGGCCCCGCGCCGGAACCCGTCGCCGTCCACGGCACGGTCGCCCCCGGCTACGAGCCGGTCCGTGACGCCTTCGCCCGCAACTTCGCCCAGCTCGGCGACCGCGGCGCCGCCGTCACCGTCCACCGCCACGGCAGCCCCGTCGTCGACCTGTGGGCCGGCACCCGCGACCACGACTCCACCGCTCCCTGGGAACGCGGCACCGCGCAGGTCGTCCACTCCGTCACCAAGGGCGTCTCCGCCGCCGCCCTGCTCCTCCTCCACCAGCGCGGCCGCCTCGACCTCGACGCCCCGGTCAGCACCTACTGGCCCGAGTACGCAGCCGAGGGCAAGGAACGCACCCTCGTCCGCCACCTCCTCGCCCACCGCGCCGGCGTCCCCGTCCTCGACCGGCCGCTCACCCCCGACGAGGCCGCCCACCCCGGCACCGGCGCCGCCGCCGTCGCCGCCCAGGCCCCCGTCTGGGAGCCCGGCACCGAGCACGGCTACCACGCCCAGACCTACAGCTGGCTCACCGGCGAACTCGTCCGGCGCGTCACCGGGATCTCCCTCGGCCGGTACGTCGCCGAGGAGATCGCCGGGCCGCTCGGGCTCGACCTGTGGATCGGGCTGCCGCCGGCTCAGAAGGACCGGGTGGGCCGGTCCGGGGCCGTCTCCGCTCCTGAGCGGGGCGGGGGGCTGCGGCTGCGGCCGCGCCGGAACGTGCAGGACGCCTACGGCGATCCCGCCTCCCTCACCCGGCGGGCCTTCGACGCCGTCGACCCGCCCGCCGACGAGAACAGCCCCGCCTATCACGCGGCCGAACTCCCCGGCGCCAACGGGATCGCCACCGCGTACGCCCTCTCCCGCTTCTACGCCTCCCTGATCGGCGCGGTCGAGCAGGGCCCCCGCCTCTTCGCTCCCGCCACCCTGGCGCTCGCTCGCACGGTGGAGTCCGAGGGGCCTGACCGGGTGCTCGTCGTCCCTACGCGGTTCGGGCCCGGGTTCATGCTGCACGGGGCTGCCTCACCCCTGCTCGCGGAGGGGTCCTTCGGGCATCCCGGGCGCGGAGGCTCGCTCGGCTTCGCCGATCCCGAGAGCGGGGTCGCCTTTGGTTATGTCACCAATGGGCTCCAGAAGACGGTCACCAACGACCCCCGGGCCCATGCGCTCGTCCGCGCGGTGCGCGGGGTTCTCCAGGGGTAGCCCTCGCTAGCGTCGCCGGCTTGTCGGCCTGCGGCCTGGCTGGGTCGTCCTCCGGGCCGGGCCCAGGCTCGCCCGTGCCGGTCACCGACTGGCCTCAATCGCCGGCCGGGCTGGATCCGGTGCGGTGGGGCTGGGCAAGAGGGGGTCGCGAAATCCAGGGACCGAATGCCGATGCGGCTCTGAAAGACCCCGCCTGGCGGCCAGTCAGGAAGGGCGCCGAACTACTCCGCCACAGCAACGCCGGTGTTCTGGCCGGCGGAGATCCACCACTGCCCGTCCCTCTTCACCAGCACCCACGTTCCCGCATTGGCGCGCTTGTGTTCCGACACCACGATGGGTTGCCGGAAAAAGACCACGGCGACGTCCGGGGCCGGGAAAGTGATGCGCTCGATCTCGTACCAGGTGTTGATTCCCCCGGCGTGCCCTGTCAGGCGCTCGCTGTGGTAGGCGTGAATCTTCTCCCAGCCGAAGAAGCGCGCACCGTTCACCGCCGTGAAGACCACGTCCGCGGTGAACCGTTCGTCGAACTTCGCGGCGTCATGCTCAGCAAAAGCCGACTCCAAGTCGGCGAAGATCTCCTCGATAAGGCGCACGTCGTCCTTATCGGTCTGACATTCCTGACTGTCCGGACGATCGGTCACTCGTCGCTCCCCCTGTTGGGACGGGTGCGGCCACCATTGATGACCGTGATTCGCGCGGACCGACGAAGAGGCGCCGACCGCGCCCCACAGCATAGATCCGCCCCCCCCTCCGGCGGTCATCCGCGTACGAGACCGTACGGCCCCGCCCCACCCACGCACCGCAGGAACCGCGAACCTGACAGCCCGGCCGGCGCTTGAGGCCACTCAGTGACCCGCAGGGTCACGGCGGGGCAGACGGGGACGGAGCCCAGCCGCAGCGCGACCAAACCCAGCCCGGCCGGCGCTTGAGGCCGGTCGGTGACCTGTACGGGCAGCAGACCGGTACCCCAAGTCGCGGCGCAGCCAACCCCAGCCGGGCCGCAGGCCGATGAGGCGGGTGAGGTCAGCCGGCGTGGAGCATGAGCCCGATCCCCGCGGCCATGACAGCGGCTGCCAGCAGCCGCGAGGCCCCGAACCGCTCCTTGAAGAAGAAGGCCCCGATCAAGGCGCCCACGATGATGGAGGATTCGCGCAGCGCTGCCACAGGAGCGAGCGGCGCCCGCGTCTGCGCCCAGAGGACGAGCCCGTAGGCGGCCATGGACAACGCCGCCCCGAGCAACCCCCGCCCCGCATGCGGCCGAAGCGAGGAAACAAACCCCCGCCCCCGCCGGGCCAAGGCGTACGCGGGGATGGTGACGCCCTCCAGGATCATCAGCCAGGCGAGGTAGGCGACGGGGCTCCCGGCGGCCCGCACCCCGGCCCCGTCCACGACGGTGTAGGCGGCAATGGCCAGCCCCGTCGCCACGGCGGCGGTGAGCGCGGGCCAGTCGGGCCGCCGGCCGGAGCTGCGGACACCCCAGAGGGCGAGCCCCATCAGCCCGGCGCTGGCCAGCGCGACCCCCGCCCCCTGCCAGCGGTCGAGCCGCTCACCCAGCAGAACGGCGGCCAGCACCGTGACGACCAGCGGCGCGGTACCCCGGGCGATCGGATACATCTGCCCGAAGTCGCCGAGCGAGAACGACCGCATCAGCAGCAACTGGTAGCCGACGTGCAGGGCCGCCGACACCAGCAGGTACGGCCAGGCCGCGGCGGCGGGCAGCCCCGTGAAGCAGGCGATCCCCGCGCCGATCACCGCGGCCCCGCCGCTGATCAGCGTGAACGCGGTCAGCTGGTCCTTGATGGCGTGGGCGAGGGCGTTCCAGGCGGCGTGGGTGAACGCGGCCAGCAGGACGACCGCCGCGACCACCGGCGTCATTCGGACGACTCGCGCACGTCCACGAGGGTCGCCCCGGCATGCCGGACCAGGTCGGCCGGTGCCATCGGGAAGACGGTGTGCGGGGTGCCGGCGGCCGCCCACACCTCGGCGTGCGCCAGCAGCCGCCGGTCGGCCAGGACAGGGGTGCGGGTGCGGTGCCCGAAGGGCGGGACGCCGCCGATGGCGTACCCGGTGGTCTCGCGCACCAGGTCGGCCTTGGCCCTGGTCACCTTGGTGGCGCCGAGCGCGTCACGGACCTGGTCGAGGTCGGCGCGGGAGGCGCCGTCGAGGAGGACCAGCACGGGGACGGGACCCTCGGTGCCGGGCATGCCGTGGGCGGCGAAGATCAGTGACTTGACGATGGCGTTCAGCTCGCAGCCGACGGCCGCGGCGGCCTCCTCGGCGGTCCGGGTCGCCTCGGGGAACTTCCGTACGAGCGCGGTCACCTCACCCAGGCCGAGCGCCTGGAGGGCTTCGGCGAAGCGGGGGAGGACGACGGAGGGGGCCGCCTCCGTGGCGGCCGGCGCGCTGGTCTCGGATGTGCTCATGGGGCGCACGGTAGCGGTAGGTGTAGGCGGCACGCGAGGGCGTTCCCTGGTCGGGGCGGCGTCCGGCCGGCGCATCGATCATGGTTCCGGCCGGGCAGGGCAGACGGCGAGGGGAGTGACAGAGCCGTAGCTGAGGGGTGGGGACGCAGATGATCGACGAGGTGACACCGGGGCGCGAACCGCTGGCCGAGGAGCCGCTACCGGCCAGGGAGGTGCGCGGCGGCGCACGCAGGCCCCGGCGGGCGCGGCGGATGCGGCGGGCACGGCCGACGGTGCGCTCCGGCTCGCTGGCGGTGGTGCTCGCCGCCGCCCTCCTGACCGGACTCGCCCTGGCCTTCCAGGGTTTCGCCCGGTGGGCGGGGGAGCATCCCGGCTGGGCCGTTCTGCTGGGCCTCGTGGCCGTACCCGTCCTGTACGCCCTGCTGCGCGGCATGCCCCACGCCCGCGAACTGCGCCGCGCGGCCCGCGCGGGCATGGCCGAGGCCGAGGCCGACGCACTGGCCGCCACCCGCACCGCCCCGCCCGTCCCGGTCGACGAGCCCGCAGGCCCGCCCACCCACGCGCAGGAACCGCCTCCCGCGGCCGACACGTTCCCGCCCGGCCCCGAGGAACCGACGCTCGCCGCCCCCTTCCGCGACGGCCGCACGGCTCCCCTCCCGGAACCCGAGGCCCCGGAACCGTACGCCCCCGAGCCGGAACCGGAGGCCGCCGTGCTCACCGCAGCCGAGTTGGACGGTGCCGACCTCGCCACGCTCGACTTCGCCGCCCTGGACCCCGACACCTTCGAGGAGGCGGTGGCCGCCCTCTGCCGCCGCGACGGCTGCGCCGACGCCGAGACCGTCGGCGGCGCGGGCGACCTCGGCGCGGACGTCCTGGCCACCGCCCCCGACGGGCGGCGCGTGGTCATCCAGTGCAAGCGGTACGGCCCGGAGAACAAGGTCGGCTCCCAGGACCTCCAGCGCTTCGGCGGTACCTGCTGGAGCGTCCACGGCGCCCAGCTCGCCGTTCTCGTGACGACCAGCGAGTTCACCGCCCCGGCCGAGGAGTACGCCGAGTCCAGCGGCATCCGCTGCGTCGACGGCGCCGACCTCGCCGCCTGGGCCGAAGGAACCGGCCCCGCCCCCTGGGGCCCGGGAGCCACTGTCCGCTGACCCGCCGCCGGGCGCGTACAACCGGCCAACCCTGCAACAGCATCCGGACAGGACTATGCGCGGGGCAACATGGCTATGCGCTCAACCCGTACGGTGGCGCCAGCCCAGGAGGAGCTGAACCACTGTGTACGACCGCACCCTTGCCCCACCACGCGAGGAGCGGGGCCAGGCCGCGCCCCCGGTGAACATCGCCTGCTGCATGCGCTGCCACCGCCTCACCAGAACCCCCATCCCCCTCCGCACCATCCGCAGCACCTGCGGCCCCGCCACCACCCTCTACACCTGCCCCACGTGCACACCCCCCACCTGACACGCCCGCTGCCTTCTCCCCCCCTCCGGCGGTCGGCCGCGTACGAGACCGTGGGGTGGGGTCGTGCCGGGGTGCCCCCGCAGCAAACTGCACACACGGCCGTCTTGAAGCGACTGACCCCGCACCCTGCAGTTTGTGAGGAGGTGCCCCGGCGCGGCCCCACCCCACCCCCGCACCGGCGAAACCGCGAACCTGACAGCCCGGCCGGCGTTTGAGGCCAGTCAGTGACCGGCACGGTCAAGACGAAGCCCGGCAACCCACAGCCCGGCCGACGCTTGAGGCCACCCCACCCTGGCCCAGGACAGGCCAGACGAGCGCACCCCTCACCGGAATCCCGACGTCACTTCGTGGCGTCCACCCAGGCAATGGCCCCCGCCACGAGGGAAATGAGCACCAGCCCCACCACAAGCGTCCCCAGCAGAATCACCTTGCGTACGGACCGCACATCCACAAAGCACCCTCCAAAGGCAGGGAATCGAGCGAAGACCGAGCCGAACCCGTCACGCCGGCCCGGCCTCGCTAACCCCTACCCCGTCAGGACCCGAGCAGCACCGCCCGCACCAACGGCCCCGCCGAGGCCCCGCCCCGGCCCCCCTCCTGGATGACGGCCGCGGCCGCCACATCCCCACGCCAGGCGGTGAACCACCCGTTGGGCTTCTTCTGGTTGTCCACCTCGGCGCTGCCGGTCTTGGCGCCGACATCCGCCCCGAGCCCGGCCATGGGCTCGGCCCCGGACCCGGCGACGGCGGTGTGCGTGAGCAGGGCCTTGAGCTGGCTCTGCGCCGACGCGGAGAGCTTCCGCTCGGCCTTGGCCAGGGACCTGCCGTCGACCTCGGGCGAGACCAGGTAGGGCTGGTGGAACTCGCCGGTCTTGGCGGTGGCGATGACGGAGGCCATGTTCAGCGGGTTGGCGCGGACGCCGCCCTGGCCGATGAGCGAGGCCGCCATCGAGGCGTCGGACTGGACGGGCACGGCCCCGTCGAAGGACGGGACGCCGATGGCCCAGTCGTCCTTGCCCAGCCCGAAGACCTGCTGGGACTGCTTGGTCAGGTCGTCGTCCTTCAGCTTCTTCGCCTGGCTGATGAAGGCCGTGTTGCAGGATGCCCCGAAGCTGTCACGGAACGTACCGCCGGTGATCTTGAACTTCTCGACGTTCTGGAACTTCCAGCCGCCGTACGAGGAGTACTTGGGGCACGGGTGCTTCTTGTCGATGCCCGCGAGGTCCTTCTCCAGCAGCATCGAGGCCGAGACGATCTTCATGGTGGAGCCGGGGGCCAGCGAGCCCTGGAGGGCGACGTTGAACCCCTCCGGCTTGGAGTTGGCGAAGGCGAGGATCTCCCCGGTGGAGGGGCGCAGCGCCACCACGGACGCCTTCTTCCGCTCGGCCACCTCCTTCTCGGCGGTGGCCTGGGCCTTGGCGCTGAACGTGGTCCGCAGCGTGCCCTCCTTGCCCTCGGCGAGGGTCAGCAGGGTCTTGTCGGGCAGCTCGTCGTCCTCCCCGGACTTGGCCTCGGCGCCGTCCGCCTTCTTCTCCTCGTCGGGCTTCTCGGCCCTCACGACGCGCAGTTCGACCCCCGGGGTGCCGCCGGCCTTCTCGCCGTACCGCTCGCGCAGGCTGTCCAGGACGGCGCCGAGCGAGGGGTACTTCTCCTTGGTCAGCTCCCCGCCGTCCCGGTCCAGGGCGCGGATCGGGGGCGTGCCGGCCTCGCCGGTCACCAGCTGGTCGCCCTCGCCGAGGTCGGGGTGGAGGACGGACGGCTGCCAGTGCACCAGCGGCCGGCCGTCGGCGGCGCGCCGCACCACGGTCAGCTCCGACTCGTACGCCCAGGGCTTGTCGGTCTTCTCCCAGGTGACCGTGGTGGCCACCGAGAACGGCACCTTCGTCCTGGCGTGCTTGCCCTTCTCGATCTCCACCGGCCCGGTCTTCGCGCTCTTCGCGTACGCGTCCAGGGCGGCCCGGGCGGCGGTGGGGGCGTCGGTCTGCCGGGCGGCCTCGGCGGGCTCGCCCGCCGCCCAGGCGTCGAGGAACTTGGTCGCCGCGCCCTTGACCTCGGCCGCCGTCAGCGGGCCGGTGGGTATCGCGTCGGCCTGGTCGGCCGCCTCCTCCCCGCCGGTGAAGGCCCAGGCGCCGACCCCGGCGCCTATCACCACAGCGGCGGCCGCGCCGATCACCGCGTACTTCCTGGTGTTGTTGGTGCCCGGCTCGCGCCGCACCTCGCGTCGTCTCTTGCCCACAGTCCCCTCCGCAGCTCCGCCGCCCCCTCGGCACCGACGGGCCCCAGCGTAGTGCCGCCCGCGGACACCCCGCCCCCAGGCCGGTCGGCCGGGGGAGGGGCGCGCGGAGGAGTCGGTTCCGTACGCCGGGTCAGGCGCCGGAGCGCAGGACGGCGGCGACGATCGGGCCCGCGCTCTCGCCGCCCCGGCCGCCCTGTTCGGCGACGGCGGCGACGGCCAGGTCACCGCGGTAGGCGGTGAACCAGCTGTTGGCCGTCGCCTGCCCGTCGACCTCTGCCGAACCGGTCTTCGCGCCGATGTCGCCGCCCAGCCCGGCCAGGGCGCCGGCCGCGCTGCCGGAGGTCGCGGTCCGGTGCATCATGGCGCGCAACTGCGCGGCCGTGCCCGGCGCCAGGCCGCGCGCCTGGGCCAGTTCGCCGTCGATCAGCTCGCGCGGCACCAGCACCGGCTGCCGGAACGCGCCGGTACGGGCGGTGGCGGTGACCGAGGCGAGGGTGAGCGGGTTCAGCTGGACCTGGCCCTGCCCGATCAGGGCGGCCGCCGTGTCGGGGCCGCCCGAGGCCGGGACCCTGCCGTCGAAGGAGGGCACGCCGATCCGCCAGTCGTCGCGGGCGAGGCCGAAGGCCTCCTGGGCCTGGCGGGTGAGGTCGTCCACCTTCAGCTCGTCGGCGAACTTCACGAAGGCGGTGTTGCAGGAACGGGCGAAGCTGTCGGCGAGAGTGGCGTTCTCGTTGGGCGCGAGGCCCGGCAGGTTGTGGAAGGTCTGGCTCTGCCAGGTGGCCGAGGGCGGGCAGGGCGCGGCCCCTTCGGCGGCGGTCAGCCCCTTGTCGATGAGGAGCGAGGCCGAGACGATCTTCATCGTCGACCCGGGCGCGAGCTGGCCGAGGAACGAGGCGTCGAAGCCGTCGGCGCGGTGGTCGGCCACGGCCAGGATCTCCCCGGTACTGGGCCGCAGCGCCACCACGGACGCCTCCGCCCGGCTCGCCACCGCCTGCTCGGCGGCACGCTGGGCGGCGGCGGAGAGCGTGGTGCGGACCGTGCCGGGCTTGCCCTCGGCGAGGGTCAGCAGGGTCTGCCGGGGCGCGCTGCTCTCGGGGTCGATCCACAGCTCGACGCCGGGCTTGCCGCCCGCCTGCTTGCCGTACCGGTCCCGCAGCTTGTCCAGCAGCGGCCCCAGCGAGGGGTGTTCGGAACGCTTCAGCTCCTGCCCCGCCCGGTCGACGAGGCGGATCGGCGGCACCTCGGCCTCCCCCGCCTCCAGGGTGTCCCCTGCCTGGAGGTCCGGATGGAGCACCTGGGGTGCCCAGTCGACCAGCGGCCGGCCCGTCGTCTCCCCCCGGACGACCTCCAGTTCCCCCTCGTACGTCCAGGTGCCCCGGTGCCCGCCGACGGAGACGGTGGCCTCGACCGCGTAACCGACGGTGCGCCCGACCGGCTCCTCGGCGGTGACGCGCACATGGCTGACGTGGGCGGCCTCGAAGTAGTCGGTCAGCGCGGTACGGGCGGCCACGGCGTTGTCGGTGAGCTGCGCCGCCTCGGCGGTGTCCCGGCGCGACCAGGCCGCGAAGAACGCCTTGGCCGCCTTGGCCGCCTCGGCCCGGGTCGGCGGCCCTGTCGGCTTCTCCGCCGCGGCCGCCTCGACCCCGTCACCCCCTCCTCCCACGTCGTCGAGCAGCTCGTGGACCCCGAACCCGGCGGCCCCCACCATGCCCAGAAACACCCCGCCGACCAGCGCGGCCTTGGCTCCGTTGCGCACGCAATCGTCCCCTCCCCGTCTCCCCGGCAGCTGCGCGAACGTCATTTGAACGTGTTCAAACAACTACCCTCCGGTGCACTCTAAGCACAGGAGGGGTCATGCGGAGGCAAAAATGCGGCGAACGCACTCCGGAATAGGCCATTCCGTCATAGGGCGGCCCCACCACACCGCCCGGCACGCCCTGGAGCATGACGCCACCAGCACCCTTGCCCAGTCCGTGACGCCTTCGGAATCTCGGCCCCCGCTTCAGCGCGCAGTGAACAACTCTCGCTCTCTCCAGCGGCCTTGCCATGCTCACCGAGTAAGCACCCCACCGCCCGACCGCCCCGCCGCCCGACCGAAAGGCCCCCGTGCCCGCCTACGCCATCGCGCGCCTCCAGGACGCCGCCCCGCACCCCGACATCGCCGAATACCTCGACCGCATCACCGCCACCTTCACCCCGTACGGCGGCCGCTTCCTCGTCCACGTCACCCCGCACGAGACGGTCGAGGGCACCTGGCCCGGGGCCGTCGTCATGATCGGCTTCCCCGACCTCCACCAGGCCAGGGCCTGGTGGAACTCCCCGGATTACCAGGAGATAGCTCCCCTGCGCTCCCGGCACATCGAGGGGGACATCATCCTGGTCGAGGGGGTACCGGAGGGATACGACCCGGGCGGCGCGGCGAAGGCGGTCCGGGAGGCGGCTGCGGGCGAGTAGGGCTCACCTTGCCCGGGTCGCCCTCCCTGTCGCCAGGTCCGACCGCGCCGCCTCGCGCAGCCCGTCGAGCGCCTCCACCAGGGGGATGCCGAGCTGAGCGGTTCCGTTGCCGGGCTCCCGGGCCGCCCGCAGCAACTCCCAGGTCCGCTGGTTGACCGCGTGCGCGGCGGTGGCGGCGGCGTCGTGGCTCAGCAGGACGAACGTCTCGAAGAGCACCGACCGCTTGTTCCCGCTCGCCTCCATCGCCCACAACGCCTCGGGCGGGTCCCTGCCCTCGTCACGGGCCCGCCCGGCGTCCCTGGCGGACAAGGTAGCGGCGGGCGGTGACGGCGCGTAGACCCCACTACACCCACGTATCCAGCCACATCCTCCCCTGCCACTGATCCACCGGAATCGGCTCCCCCGTGTACAGCGGCCAGAAGTAGATGAAGCCTCGGACCGCTGTACCGGAATCTTCCTGACCAGCAGTTTCGCCTCTCAGGAAGAGGCGCTGGGGCCTACTGGGCCGCCTCTGGGCCGTGATCTTGCTTGCGGGCGGCCTTGTAGAGCCCTTCAACGGCCCTGCGGGTGCGGCCTTCGCTGCTCGGCATCAGGTGCGTGTAGGTGCGGAGGGTGAAGCCGGGGTCGGCGTGGCCAAGGTACTGACTCAGAGCCCGGATGTTCTCTCCCGCGTCGAGGAGGACCGATGCGTAGAAGTGCCTCAGAGCGTGCATGCCGTGTTCGGGAGCGGATGCGTAGCGTTCACCGAGCGCCGGTTGCCGGATGATGCCGACGGTGGCAAGCGCAGGCTTCCACACGTGATCATTGAAGTGGCTCACGCGAACGTGCTTGGAAGCCGGTCCTGCGAAGATGAGCGGCTTCGTCACGGGCGGCCCGTCAGGGCGCCGCCATGGCAGAGTCACCAGGATCGGCGGATACGCCTCGGCGTGTGCCTTGAGCGCTGCGCTGACGTTGGCCGGCAGCGGCACGTCCCGGACCTTGTCACCCTTCGGCGGCGCGAACACGAACTTGCCCCGAATCCGCTTGAGCTGGTGTTCGACGGAGATCCAGCCGCCGTCGTGGTCGACCTCGTCCGTGGAGAGCCCGAAGACCTCACCTTGTCGCAGACCGCACCCGGCGGCCACGTCCACCACGGTCCGCAGAGAGTCAGGGAGCGCTGCCCGCACTGCGAACACCTGACTGGCGGTCCACGGCACCACGCGCCCGTGGCCCAGCTTCGGGCGCTGGACCGATTTGGCCTTGCAGGGGTTCTTCGCAACGAGACCGTCGTCCACGGCCGCGCTGAAGGCGGCGGACACGGTACCGAAGATGATCCGCCGGTGGGACGTAGCGGGCACCTTGTTCTCCAGAGCTCCGAGCCACGTCCTGATGTGGCCAGGCTGAAAGGAAGCAAGGGGGCGCGTTCCGATGTACGGGTACGCGTGCAGCCGCAGGCGACGCTCGGCAGCCTCTCGACTGTTCACCTCGGTGGTATGGGTTGCCACCCACTGTTCGGCGTACTGCTGAAAGGTGGTCTTGCTGGCCTTCGGGTCAACGTACTGACCCCGGGCCATGTCAGCGGCCGTCGAGGTCAGCCATTGCTCGGCGAGGCGCTTCTGCCGGTCGGGGAAGCTCTTCGACCTCTCGGTGCCGTCGGGGCCGATGTAGCGGGCGCGGTAGCGCATGCCTGTGCCGTGGCGGTCGGTCTTGACTCTGCGGGCCTTGCCGTTGGCGTCGGATTCGGTCTTGTACCAGCGGTCTTGGATGTGGCCGGCCATGGTGTGGCGGTTCCTCCGGAACGTACGAGAGGGGCCGCCCGGTGGGCGGCCCCTCGTTTGGGTGGGTGTGGGTCAGGCGGCGTCGGTGAGCTGGGTGGTCCAGGCGTGGACGGCTGCGGGGTCGTAGCGCAGGTGCTTCCCGATGCGGATAGCGGGCGGGCCGGTGCGCTTCTTGCGCCAGTGGTAGACGGTCTCCAGCGGCACGCTGAAGATGCGGCAGAGGTCTTCGGGGGTGAGATAGCGCTCGGGGAGTCGGGCGGGCAGGGCGGTGGCCATGGGCGGTCTCCTGTCGGCCTGTGGGGCGGGGGCGATGCTGTCCGATGTGCGGATTTCTGCGTCACCTCCGTCATCTGCGTCACCCGGGGCTCTGACCTGCGGGTTTCGGGTGACGCAGAGCATTGCGGCTGCGTCACCCGTGCGTCATCGTCTGCGTCACCGGGTGTCGCAGGGGTGACGCAGGTGACGCAGGGGTGACGCAGGATCGGCCGTCTGCGTCACCCCTGTATGCGCTGCTCAGAGCCGGGTTTCTGTCGCGGGTGACGCAGGTGACGCAGACCTTCCCTACTTAGGAAAAGGGAGGGGGGTCTGTAGTAGTGGCGGTGACCCTTCAGGCGAAATGAGGAGCCCTTCGGGCGCGACCTTTGAGGGCGCCGCCGGCGCCGAACAGCAAGAGGAGCACGCGGCGCCGGGTGCTCCTCTTGCTTGTCTCGCGGTACCGGTGCGGTCAGAACGCTGTCTTCTGCTCCGGCTGGTCGGTGGTGCGGAGTTCGGCCTGGCGGGTCATTTCGAGGTACCGGCCTGCTTTGGTCCGGCCGCTGTCGATGAGGACGCCCCGGGCGCCGAGGGTGGGCTGGAGGCGCTTGAGGCGGTCTGAGAGGACCTTGCCGGTGGTCGGCCACCCTTTAGGCAGGGCCCGCAGCTCCTCGCCGCTGTAGAGGTGGCTCAGGGCGTGCAGCCACTCCGTGGAGGTCATGCGCTGCCCGCTGCCTGGGGTGAGGGTGTCGGCGTACTGGAGGACGGTCTGTGCGAGCAGGTCGCCTTCGATGACATCGTCGTTGAGGTCGTCCAGGCGGGCCCGGTACGAGGCGAGGGCGCCGAGGCCAATGGCGGCGTCGAGCTGGGCGCAGAGGTGGGCGAAGTCCGCCATCCGTAGGTCGGTTGGGGTCTCGGCCTCGGCGGCGCGGACTTTGACGGTGAGGTCGAGGAGGGAGCCGAGGATGACGGGCAGTACCTCCTCGTACTCCGCCCACAGCTCCGCCTCGGTCCGCCGCACCGTGGGTCGATCCAGCCGGAGCGGGAGGAGGCGTTCGGCGAGGTCGGGCCGGATGACGCCCACGTCGATGCCGGTGAGCAGGAGCGGGCGGCGGTAGCGGGCCCGGTGTACGTCGCCGTCGGTGAACAGGGCGCGCTTGACGGACTCGGCGCCGGTGACGATGCAGCACATGGCGTCGGAGAGGTCCGGGGTCATGTGGGAGAGGTTGTCCAGGGCGGTGACCCATCCGGCGGCCACGGCCGCGATCAGGTTCTCTTCGTCCTTCGGGGCCCGGCGCAGGTCCCCGCTCATGCCTTCCACGATCCGCACCAGCATCCGCCCGCCCGTCGACTTCCCCGCGCCCTGGGGGCCGGTGAGGAACGGGGCCGGGACCGGGACGCTGGGGCCCAGGCAGCCGATGAGCCAGGCGATGGCCAGGCACTCGGTCTCCGCGCCGGCGAAGTTGCACAGCCTCAGCAGCAGGTCGATGCCCTTGCCGTCGGTGTCCTTGACCGGCAGGGGCAGTTCCCCGGTGAGCTGGGTGCGCCGCCAGCACACCTCACGTGGGTCGGGAACTGTGATCTCCCAACCGGTGGGGTGGATGCGGACCGACTGCCCGTCGGCGCGGCCGAGGTCCAGCCAGGTCGCGCCGTCGAAGCCGGGGGCGACGCGGATGTGCACGGCCTGGGTGGTCTCGGTCATCGCGAGCGCTTCGATCAGGTCGAGGGCTTCCTTCAGCGCGGTCCCGTTGAACACGCCGACGCCGTCCTGGTACATGCCGACCATGAGTTCCTGGCGGTGGCTGCCGGTGGTGCCCTGGGAGCGGATCGGGCGGGCGACGGGGTGGCCGTTGCGCTGGGCGTAGACGGTGCCGTCGGCGGTGCGGAAGTACCGGAAGTGGGACTGCGCGTAGGCGCTGATGATCTCGCGTGCCGGGTTCTTCTCGTCCTCGGACATGGTCACATCCCCAGTGCGGTCGTGGCGTTGGCCCAGGCGTCCGCGCAGTGCCGCGGGCTCTCGCCCTTCGCCTGCGCCGCCGTGAACAGGCGGCCGACGTGGGTGTCGGTGAGGCAGCCGCAGCGGCCGTGCGCGGCGAGCACGGCCAGGAAGGTGCGGTAGACGGTGTGGTGCACCGCCGACCGGGCCCCGGTGATCCGCTCCTCGGCCATCGCGATGCCCCGTTCCAGGTAGGCGGGGGTGCGGTGGCGGCACTCCCCGCCTCCGGCCGGCGCCGCCACGGCGACGGGCCGCGCCAGCGCGGCGGGCTTCCGGTCGGTCAGCGCGCGCACCGTGTCCGGCAGCGGCGCCATGGTGCCGCTGCCGGGGCCGAGCCAGCGGGCGTAGGACATGGCGGACTTGATGTCGACGCCGTCCCTCACGCCGTTCGAGGACGCCATGGCGCCCCGGTAGATCCAGTGCTCGCCCCGGGTGGTGGGCTCGGTGCGGGTCGCGGGCAGCGTGGCGCGGGCCCACGCGACGGCGTCGGCGTGGTCGAGGTCCACGACGGTGAGCCCGGCGCCGCCTGGGTGCCAGGCCACCGCCGCCGCGTCCGCCCACACTTCCCGCCACGGGCGGGAGGTAAGGACGGCAGGGTCGGTGGTGGCGGCGGCCCAGGCGTGGCAGGGGCGGGGGCAGGTGCAGGCGCCGGGGGTCTTCATGTTCGGCCGGCCGCCGCACGCGTTGTCCCGGCAGGCGCGGCAGTTGCCCGCGGGGAGCTTTCCGGCCCGCAGGGGCAGGACCGGCACGCCCCGGGCGGCCAGGTCGAGCGCGGTCGTCAGGTGGGTGTTCATGCGGCCTTGCTCCCTTCCGGGTGGGACAGCGGGCAGACGGCGGTGTGGGCGGTGTGGGCGGCGATGAGGGCCGGGACGCCGGCGCGGTCGCGGGCGGTGCGCTCGAACCCGCACTGGCACCACGACCGCGCCGACGCGGGCGCGGCGGGGGACGGGGGCGCGACGATGTGCAGCCAGCGGACCGCCTGGCGGGGGCTGGAGGCGTTCATGCGGCCACCTCCGCCGGGGTGGTGAGGTGGGTGAGGGCGTGGTGGCCGACCCAGGCGGCGTAGGCCGGGGGGATGCATTCGCGGATGCCGTCGCGGTTCATCCAGGGCACGCCGAGGACGTGGCGGGCGCGGTCGACGCCGGAGAAGTTGCCGACGTAGTGGCCGTAGTGGCCGGGCGGGATGGGGCGGCCCATCTTGGCCTGCGGCACGGTGTGGGCGGGGTGGTCGGGCTGGGGGAGGGTGAGGCCGCCGCCGGGCTCGAAGTAGCGGTGCCGGTAGGTGTGGACGCCGAGCATCGGCCCGCACAGCAGCACCGGCTCCCGCAGCTTCGCCAGAGCGCCCGGGACGTTCTCGATCACCCACGGGCGCCCGGTGGTCTCCAGGGCGGCGCGGGTGGGGTTGATGAGGTCGGGGTGGGTGCGGCCCTGGATGCGCTGGCACTCGCTGTCGTGCTGGCACGGCGGTGAGGCGTGGATGGCGTCGTACTCGTGGCCGTGGGCGCGGATGTACTCGACGGCGTCGCCCTGGATGAACGTGTAGGGGTAGCGGGGCTGGGGGGTGAGGTCGATGCCGGTCACGTCGAAGCCGGCGTCGGCGTAGCCCTTGGCGGCGCCGCCCTGGCAGCAGAACGCGTCCAGCAGACGCGGCCGGGACAGGCCCTCTCGCCGGATCGGGGTGGGTTGGGTCATGCTGGTGGTGCCTCCGTTTTCGGGGTGTGAGAGGGCGGCCCAGGCTTTGGCGAGACAGGGGCCGCCCTCGGTCTTGGCGGACGTAAGCGGAATGGTTCGGTGGCGCGGTTCAGGGAGGCGGCGTGGGGGTGTGCCGGGTGCCGTGTGGAGGGGGTTTCGGCAGGTGGGAGGTGGGTGACTCCCTGACTCCCTGGTTGATCATTTCCGCAGGTCAGGTCCAGGGAGGTGGGTCAGGGAGGCGGTGAGGGAGTTCTCCCTGCCTCCCTGGACCGTGGTGGGTTGGATCCCTGTCATCCGGTGGCGGAAGCGGAATCGGTTCCGTCGCGGTTGGTGAGGGCGTGGGTGACGCGGTCGCGGGAGACGACCATGACGCCGTCGGACTTGTAGGGCTCGGCGCCGGCGTGGTCGAGGACGCGCTTGAGGTCGATGAACGACCAGTCGCCGTAGGCGCCGGGGTTGAGCGTGGCGAGGCGGGCGAGGACGTCCTTGGTCCGCACGCGGGCTTCGGTGCCCAGGACGTGGGCGATGTCGGCGAGCGGGTCGGTGTCCTTGTTGTGGTCGGCGGTGGTGCGGGTGGTGACGCCGTCGCGCAGGGCCTTGGCCCGGTCGGCGATCTCGGTGGCGGTGGTGGTGTCGATGAAGTGGGTGCGCACGGTGATGGATGCCTGTCCGGCGGGGATGTCGATGCCGTCGGAGGCGACGACGAGGGTGCCCTTGTCCAGGCCCTGGCGCAGCAGGTGCGGGGCGGCGCCGCCGTCGACGGCCTTGTCGCCAAGGGCCATGCGGGCCTGGGACTCGGTGCCGACGACCAGGGAGGCGCGGGTGTGGGCGCCTTCGCGGACCAGCTTGGGGAGGTTCTGGTCGGTGGGGTCCTGGGTGCCCTGCCAGAGCATGACGTTCACGGCCCGGCCCTGGTTCTGGATCTTGCGGGCGGCCATGAAGTAGCGGCTGGTGGCCTTGGTGCCGCCGTAGGGCCGCTTGTCGTCGCCGACGGCGGGGCACATGAACGCGACCTGTGCTTCGTCCACCAGCAGCACCAGCGGGTGGTGGCCGGTGCCGGTGGGGGCGGTGAGGCGGCGTTCCATCTCGGCGACTCCGTCTTCGAGCATGGTGGTCGCGTCGATCACGTCTTCGTCGGTGGGGCCCTGGATGAGGAGGGTGGCCAGGCCGTCGAACATGGCCCAGTCGCCGGCGCCCTTGAGGTCGGCGATGCGGAACTCGACGGTGGGGTCGAGGGCGAGCCACAGGGCCAGGGCGCGGACGGCGGCGGTCTTGCCCTGGTTGGACAGGCCGGTGACCAGCATGTGGCGCTGGAAGAGGCTCAGGGCGGCGGCGTCCCCGCGCAGGTCCTGGCCCCAGGGGGCGCGGCCCTTGGCGTAGGAGGCGCGCAGGTCGCCGTCGATGGCGAGGGGGGAGGGGCCGATCGGCTCGTCCAGAGCGCCACTGTCGGCGATCCAGAGCCGGACGGTGCGGGCGGCCTCGGGGAGGGTGATGAACACTTCGTGCTCGTGGCGGGCGAGGTTCTCGGCGAGCTTGCGGCGCTTGGCCTGCACCTCGTTGGTCGAGACCCCGGAGGGGAGGGTGACGTCGACTTCGACGCCGCATCCGGCGATGCGGATGGGGCCGAGCATGGCGGCGCCGGCGTCGCCCATCTCCTTGATGGCCTTGCGCAGGGCGGGCACGCCGAGGTCGCGCAGGGCGGTGACGACGATGGAGGGGGTGATGGGGGCGCCGCCGGTGTCGCGCTGGCTGGTGGGCAGGGCCCACTGCGGGGCGGCCTGCTGGTGGCGGCCCACGCCCCACAGGGCGAGCAGGCCCAGCCAGGGGGCGAGGGTGACCAGCGGGCCCCAGACCACGGAGACGATGACGACGATCCACCGGACCAGCTCGACCAGGGCGAGGGTGGGGGTGGCGATGTCGGCGAAGTTCTCGTTGGCGACCGCGAGGATGATGCCGAGCAGCAGCAGCCCGCCCCCGGTCACGCCGACGCCGGCGGCGGCGCCCTTGGCGAGTCGCTGAGGCGCTGAGAGCAGTTCCATGCGGCGCTGGTGGCGGGCGGCGCGGAAGGCACGGCCGCGCTCCTCCCACTCCCGGGCCAGCTCGTGGTTCCCCGCGGCTTCCGCCGCGCGGATCATCCGCTCGTAGCGGGCGGCCGAGCGCGAGTCCCACGCCCGGCGGGTGACGATGCGCGCGCCGCCGACGACGTAGGCGCCGTGGCGGGCAGTCGCTCGTACCGACGCGCGGGTGCGCTCCGAGGTGACCACCGTCCGCAGGCCCCGCACCACCCGCCGGCTGCCCGACACCCTGGCGGGCGCCTCGTCCTCGGGGGCCGTGTCGACGGTGGCGGGGTCGGGGGTGGTGGTGGGCTTGACCAGGGAGATCGGGGGCTGTTCGGGGCGGTGGTCGTCCAGGTGGTGCACGGTGCCCATGGGGGCCTCGGGGAGGGTGTCGGTCATGATGAGCGGGTCTCCTTTTGCACGTCACGTGCGGACAGGGGGCGGGCGTCGGGGCGGCGGGTTCCTGGCCGGGAAGGCCGCCCCGACGGCTTTTCAGCGGGGGGACTTCGCCTCGGCCTCGCGCTTGCGGGCGGCGTCCAAGAGGCGGCCCAACTTGCGCTCCAGGTCGCTCTGGTCGACCTCGGGACCGGCCACCGCGCGCTTGGCCATCCGGCCGATGAGCCAGGCGGCCTTGGCCTTCTCGGAGGCGGTCAGGGTGGGTTCGGGCGTGGCGGGCACAGGGGCTCCCATCTGAGGCCGGACTGTCCGGCTCCCCGCCCACCCCCGGGCCGTAGCGGCGGGGGTGGACAGGCAACCGGCGGTCAGCGGCCCCGGCGGCGCCGGGCCTTACGGAGGTTCTTGGTGGCCTGGTCGCCGTCCTGGGCGACGGTGCGGACTACGGTGACCAGGCCCCAGGCGGTGGCGACGGCGACGAGGGCGACGACGGCGAGGCTGATGGCCATGGAGGTGAGGACGCCGACGAGGAGCGGGCCGAAGTAGACGCCGGCGGCGACGGTGCCGGCGCCGATGCCGGTGCCGAGCGCGATGCGCTGGGTGGTGCGGTCGGGGGCGGCCTGGTGGATGTGGACCACCTGCGGCTGCCCCTGCTGCTGAAAGGCCGTGGGGAGCTGGTCGGCGTAGATGTGGGTGCCGTCGCGGAGCTGGACGATGTCCGCCCGCGCCGGCAGGTTCGGGGTGGGTTCCACGGGGTCTCCTCTGCGGGTCCGGTGGTCGGCCGGGCGGCCGTGGCACACCACCGGCCCACCACCCGGAGTGCGGGCAGCGGGCCGGTAGCGGCCATGGGCGCCGGGACGGTCAGCTCTCCTCGTAGCGGTCACGAGCGCAGAGCGGGCACAGGGTCATCTGCTCGTGGTCGTCGTTCTCGGGCCAGAGCGCGGTGGTGAAGGGGTCGAGCATCGTTTCCACAGCGGCGGCGGTGACGCCGCATGTCTGGCAGGTCTGCACGGGCACTTCTTCGGGGTCAGGCGGCGAGGAAGAGGGCGGCGAGGGTGAGGGCGAGGATGTGTGCGGTCTGGTCGACGTGGGCGGCCCCGCCGTGCGCGGCGAACCCGGGCTGACGGGCCCACCGCATCCAGGCAGCGACCAGGCGGCGGCGGTCGATGACTGCGTGCGTCGTGCCGATCCAGACCAGTACGGCGAGGGTGGGCAGGATCGGCAGGCGCCACCCGAGAACCAGCGAGCCGACCGCGAGGAGGAGCGCGCACACGGCGACGTGCACGGCCGCGTGCGAGGCGTTGGCGGTCCAGCCGGTGCGTCCGGGGTCGGCCTTGTGGGTGGCCTGGTGGTCGGTCTGAAGGGGGTAGTCGGCCAGGAGGTGGCCGACGTAGAGCAGGAACAGCACCTCGGCGAACACGGGTACTCCTGTCAGTGGTTGTCGGCGCAGGGCACGCAGGCCCCGAGCGTGCGGGGGATGCAGTAGCCGGCGTCGCGTCGGCACTGCGGGCAGATCCGCCGGGCCCGAAGCGCGGCAGCCAGCGCCCGGGCGCGGCCCTCGGTCATGGGCCGGACCGGCTTGGCCTGGTCGACGCGGTAGAGGTAGCCGACCAGCGGGGGACGGCCGCGCCTGCGGGGGCGCTGGAGTTCGGCGACGACCGGCTGTCCGCCGGGCCGCAGGCCCATCGCGCGGAGCTGGCGGCGGGTGGCCAGGCCGGGCGGGGCCAGGTGCCAGGGGTAGACGGGCAGGGTGGCCATCAGGCCGCCTCGCCCGCTCGGGCGGCGGTGGCGCTGCGTTCGGCGTGGAGGGTGTCGCGGAGCTGGCGGGCGCGGGCGGCGCCGGTGCCGAGTTCGCGGCGGATGGCCTCGGCGGTCAGGTCGGCGGTCGACCAGTCGGCCGTCTTGGTGCGGGCCTCGGCAAGGAGTTGGTCGAGGGTGCGGGTCGGGCGGCGGGTGCGGGCGGAGTCGGGCACCCGGTGCGTGACCCGGCGGGCCGGTCGAGTCGACTCGGCGGCCAGCGCACGCGCCGGACGGGACGGCCGGGAGGTGACGGGCTTGAGGTCGAGAGTCGACTTCAGGAAGCCGGCCGGGACCGGCTTGGGCAGGTTCACCACCGCCGCCCCGTCGACCGGCTCCACGACGGCCGGAGCCGCAGCCGGAGCGATCTCCTCCGCCGACTCCGCCTCGACCGGGGCGGGGTCGGGGGTTTCGTGCAGGTCAGGGGTCGACCGGTTTCGACCGAACCAGCCCTTTTTCTTGCTGTTTCGGGTGGTGTGTTCGGCGGCCTGGTAGGCGGCGGTGCGGGTGACGCGGCGGGCGACCAGGTCCGGGGTCATGCCCGGCTCGTCGGCGCCCTGCTCGATCTCCCACGCCCTCGCCCACGCGTCTTCCTCGGTGAGGGAGTCGACCGGGGCGGCGGACAGGAGTCGACCGGCCGTCCGGGCGACCGCGCGGTGGTGGCGGCGCCGGAGTCGGGCGTGGCGGCGCCGTGCGCGGGCGTCGGGCGTCTCGTCCTCGTCGGCCGCCAGAGTCGAGACCCACTGGCGGATCTCGAAGAGGAGCGGGCCCAGCAGGGTGACGGCGGCCAGGCCGACTCCGGCGGTGGTCTGCTGGGCCGGGGTGAGGCCGTCGAGGTGGCTGCCGTAGCCGTAGTTGATCCACGCGGCGAACCCTGCGGCGGCGACGACGAAGGCGCGCAGCATCCAGCGGACGCGGGCGGCGAGCTGGCGGGCGTCGGCGAACGCGACCCCGGCCGCCATCACCCACGCCGCCCCCTCCAGGGCGAGCGGCAGGGGCAGCAGCATCGGGGAGATCTCCACGAAGTGCATCACCTGCGCCGGCAGCGACGCCAGACCGGAGGCGACCACGAGGCCGAGGGTGCCGGTGCGGTAGACGTTCTGCGGAGTCAGCTTCTCCCGCCGCCAGGACGCCTTCTCCTCCTTGCGGCGCGCCTTGTCGGCGGCCTGCTGGGCGGCCAGGCGGGCGGCGCGCTCGTCGTCGGCGAGTTGCCGGGCCGCGCGGCGCTGCTCGGCGGCGGCGGCGTCCTGGCGGCGCTGCTCGGCGACAGCGGCCTTGTCGGCGCGGGCCTCGGCCCGGTAATCGACCGCGCTCATCGGGATGCCTCCTCGGCGGTCGTGCGCACGCCGTCCCACGGCAGGGCAAGCCCGTCGGTGGCGGCGCGCGGTACGAGGTGAAGGTGGAGGTGGTAGACGGTCTGTGTGGCCTCGGCGCCCCTGCTGGTGATGAGGTTGGCGTGCACGAGGTGCAGGTCACGGCAGAGCTGGGCGGCCCGGCGGGCGGTGGCCCCGGTGACCTCGGGGTCGTCGGCGAAGTCGGCGACGTGGACCCTCGGGATGACCAGGACGTGGCCAGCGGTGACCGGGCCGAGCGGCACGATGGCGAGCGCGTCGTCCCACTCCTTGACGACCTGGGCCGGCGCGCGGCCGGCGGTGATCGCGCAGAACACGCAGGAGGCGGTCACGCCGCACCTCCGAACGGGGGGTTCGTGAGGCCGGTCAGGTCGGCGATCTCGTCGCCGGTCAGGACGGTCCGCTCGTTCATGGCGTGGGCGGTGGTGCGGATCTCGCGCCACAGGAAGCCGACGCGGCGCCGGGCGATGCCCCGCACCTGGGCCCAGGACTTGCCGCCGAGGGGCACGTGGTGGCGGGCGAGCTGGCCGCCGCACTCGGTGACGATGTCGATGGCCTGCTCGCGGTCGTGCTCGGCGGAGCAGGCGGCGGCCCGCTCCGGCGTCCACAGCCCGTACACCATCAGGTACTGGACCTGGGCGACCTCGCCGGCGGCGCACTGCGTGGCGAAGTGCCAGGCCGGGGTGGCGTGGCAGTCGATGCCGGTGCGGCCAGTGACCGAGAACTGGCCGGGCTCGGGGGACCAGGCCATGACCTCGCTGGTCGTGATGTGCATGCCGTAGGACATGGCGACCACGGCGTGGGCCGCCTCGTGGAAGGCGATACTGCGGCGGCCCTGCTCGTAGGTGAGCGTCGACTCGCGGCTGGTCTTGGCGGCGCCCCGGTGGTCGAGGAGCATGTCGGGCTTGGCGGGGGCGGTGGGCATCATGCGGCTTCCCCCCGTCCCGGTGTTGGCCAGCGCGGCGCGGGCGGCGAGCACCCGGGCGTGGGCCCGGCGGGCGCGGCGGGTGTCCAGCTCGTTGACGGGCCGGTCCATCAGGGCGATGACGGTGTCCAGCTCCTCGACCTCGGCGGCGATGAGCGGGGCCTCAGCCTCGATCGCGGCCAGCTCGGCGTCGGTCGGCTCCAGCCACGGCGCGAACGCCGTAACGGCCGCCGCCAGGGTGACGATGTGCTCCATGGGTCTACAGGTCCTTTCGCGAGGAACGGCCCAGGAGCGGCCCCGAGGTCTCATCTCGGGGCCGCTCGCCGTTCGCGGGATGTGTGGTGGGTGGTCAGCGACGACGGCGGCGACCGGACCAGGCGGCCCCGGCGGAGTCGGCGCAGCTCTTGTGGGCGCTGCGGATGCCCTCGTTCTCGATCGGCCGGTGGCAGTACGCGCAGCAGCCGAACGGCGTCTTCACGGGCAGGCTGTAGTCGGTCTTGCGCTGTGACGTGATGCGGAACTTCGACACGCTCGCTCCCTCCAGACACCGGACTGTCCGGGTCCCCACCGCCACCCCGCGCACCAGCAGCGGGCGGGGTGGCGACGGGCACCCGTCAGGCGCGGTCGGTCGGGGCGCAGTCGGGGCAGGCAGGGTTGTCGCAGATGTCGATGCGGCCCAGGCCCACGGCGGAGGTGACCGCGTTCGCGGCCCGGCCGCCCTTCTCACCGGCGATCGTGCGGCCGGCGGCGTGCAGGTGGCGGGTGACGACCTCGGCGAGCGAGGCGCCCTTGATACGGGACATGTGATCTCCCCTGGTCCAGGGGCCGGACTGTCCGGGCCCCCGCCACCGCCCACCGGCCCCGGCTGACCGGAGGGCGGGCGGTGACGGGCACCCGTCAGTCAGTTGCCGAACCAGTTGAAGCCGCGCCCCTGCTTCTCACGCTGACGCCGCTCCTCCTCGCGCTGCTGTCGCTCGCGGTCCACCTGGTCCTGACGGTTGGACTCGATAACCTCCTGGGAAGAAGCGAGCAGCCGCTGACGCCACTTCTTGGCCTCCTCGGGCATGCCGAACTTCTGTGCGCGCTGGTAGCACTTCACGTCGTCCTGGTGGCGAGCAAGGATCTTCTGAGTCCTGCGGGAAATCCCCATAGCCATCTCCTTGAGCGAGGTCAGCGGCCCCGGGCACTCCGGGACCTGATCGAAAGTGCAGAGCTGCCGGAAAGCTCCGGCCCGGCTCCCCTCGACCCCGCCCGTACGGCCCCACCACGAAGGCGAGCCGGACGGGCAGGGGAGGCAACCGGCCGCCGCAGATCAGCGGCGGAGAGGTATGGCGGTGTTCGGATCTCGTCTTCGCTAGGCGCCGCTCGGTCTGGGGAGGTCCGAAGTCCCAGACGTCTTGGGTGGCGGCATCAGGCGTGCCTAAGCGGTTCTTTTGAGTCGGTGGCGTGTCCCCCATCTGGGGTGTTGGGCCCCGGTGTGACGGGGGCCCCTTCTCGGCCGACTGGTCTCCACTCGCCTCGGCCGGAACGGTCACGGCCGCCGTACTGCGGTGGATCACGCTGTTGAGTTGTTGAGCGCAGCCCAAAGAAGGGCCACCTCGTGCGTGCCGTCCGACCCCCTCGGGGCTCATCTGGTGCGCACCAATAGATAAGCATCTGGTGCGCACCAGACGCAACCCCTTCGACGCGGTCGGCGTCTGCGTGCATCTCTACGGAACGGCCGAAGAGGGGTGCCCCGGTAGCCAACGCGGGTTAATGTCGGTGGGGTTAACCAGCTCTCACCTGCGGCGTTGGGAAGACGGCATGGCGAACGGGTTAAGGGCGGCCAGGAGGGCGCGAGGGTGGTCGCAGGAGAAACTCATCTACGAGATGCGGCGTTTCGCCGAGCGGCGGCTTCTCGACATCGCGTCGCCTCCGAGCCTCAAGGTCTACATCTCTGAGTGGGAGAACGGCCGTCGCGTCATCACGGATCGGTACGCGGCCGTCCTTCGGCCCCTGTTCGGCATCACGGACGCAGAGCTGCGAGGTCGGAGTGAGGAGCCCCCTGCTCCGGCGGGTGGCTACGAGGAACTACTAGGCCGCATCGACTCGGCGAGCAGCCTCAGTGCATCCATGGTTGAGCCGTTTCTCGACCAGACTGAGTTGTTGCGAACCATGGACCGTCAGATGGGAGCCGCCGGACTCATTGACCAGATGAACGGGCATTTGGCGGCAATGGAAGAGGCGCTGACGTTCACTGTTCTTCCGAGCGCGAGGCGACCAGTTGCGGCTGCGCTTGCAGGAGCCTCCACCCTCGCCGCGTGGCAAGCTCTTGACGCTGGCGCCGTAGAGCGAGCGTGGCAGCACTACGAGCTGGCGAAGAAGGCAGCGCAGGACGCCGAGTCCCCGTTGTACCTGGCCCACGCGATGGGTGAGCAGGCTTATGTGTTGGCTGATGCCGGCCGCCCGCAGCTCGCGATCGAGTTGGTACGGGAAGCGCAGCGAGTGCAGGTTGAGCAGCAGTCGCCGCGACTGCGGGCTTGGCTCGCAGCAGCGGAGGCTGAGTTGTGCGCCGCCGCTGGCGCTGACAGAGCGACGGAGGCGCGTGCAGCGTTGGACCGGGCGGAGGCTCTGTTGCCGGACGACGGAGAGGCGCGCGACCCGGACATGCTGAGCATCTTCCTCAATGCAGGGCACCTCGGGCGCTGGCGCGGAAATGTGCTGGTCAAGCTCGGTGACGAACGCGCTATGGCTGAGCTATACGCCTCGCTAAACGAGGCCGATCCAACGTTCGTGAGGGCCAGCGCTGGCGTGCATTGCGACCTCACGCATGCCCACCTTGCGCGTGGCGAATTGGACCAAGCTCGTAGTCACCTTCAGCAAGCCAGGCTGGCAGCGAACCGCACGGGGTCCGTGCGGTATCGCCAGCGTGTGGAACTGCTTACCGAGCGGTTGTAGGCCGGGAGGAGAGGAGGTGGAGGAGAGCGACGATCGTTCCCGATCCCATCAGCTTGCCCTCCCTCATCAGCCCGGGAATCTCGTCCAGCGGCACCCAGGCGACGTGGCCGGCCTCCTCAGTGTCAGAGGGATCGCCGACATGTGTGGCGCCTTTCCCTACGAAGACCTCGTGTGGCGAATCGACCATGCCGATCATGGGTTGATAGGTAACCACATGCTCGACCGCTGCCGGGCGCCATCCAGTCTCCTCCTCCGTCTCCCGCACGGCTGTGACGGCAGGGTCCTCGCCGTCATCCACGATGCCGCCAGGAAGTTCCCATCCCCACTGCTCTGGCACGAAGCGATAGCGCCACAGCATGAGCACACGGTCCTGGTCGTCGAGCACAGCGGTGATCGCAACGTGGTGGAGCCGCACGACGTGATGCTCGAAGCGCTTGACGCCGGGGGGCTCGACGTCGACCAGGTCCAGATTGACCCACCGATTGTCGTAGATGCGGCGGCTGCCGTGGATCTCCCAGGCAGGCAGGTTGCTCGGCGTCGGTACGCCGCTGCTCCCGACGACGCGGTAGGCGCTTCGGTCGTGGGCCTTGATGAAGCGTTCGTTCGCGAGGCGGCCCAGTACTTGCCGCAAGGCTGTGCGGCCGATGCCCAGCTCGGAACTCAGCGTGCGTTCTGACGGCAGTTTGTCGCCGGGCTCGTACCTGCCCGACTCGATCCAGGATCGGATCGTCTCGTAGACCCTCTGCGTCTTGGGCCCCATCCTCGGCGCACACCCCCGGCTCGTCGGCTGATGGTCGCCAGCGTAACTGGGGAGCTGCGTTGATGACTCAGTCATGCGCGTCTCTCACTTCCATACGTGCTCGGCGTGTGGCATGCGTCTGCGCCGGCCTGAAACGCGCCGCCCTCGCTGGGCCGTCTGTGGGCCGTCGGCGGTTGACCTGTGACGGCCAGCAACCACCATCAACGACTAGGCGGGGGATGCTCCGGGCGCGGTCTTTTCCCAGCTACACCCACGTATCCAGCCACATCCTCCCCTGCCACTGATCCACCGGAATCGGCTCCCCCGTGTACAGCGGCCAGAAGTAGATGAAGTTCCACAGGATGAGGAGGACGATCACGCCTGCCGCGGCCGCGCCTGCCGTGCGGCGGCGTTCCGAGGAGCCTGGGGGGCCGATGATCGCGCCGAGGAGCATGGCGAGGGCGAGGCAGAGGAAGGGGACGAAGACGACGGCGTAGAAGACGAAGATGGTGCGTTCCTGGTAGGCGAACCAGGGGAGGTAGCCGGCGGCGACGCCGCAGAGGAGGGCGCCGGCGCGCCAGTCGCGGCGCAGGCCCCAGCGCCAGAGGCAGTAGGCGAGGGCGAAGCAGGCGGCCCACCACAGGGCGGGGGTGCCGAGGGCGAGGACCTCGCGGGCGCACTTGTCGACGGTGTCGGCGGGGCAGCCGTCCTTGCCGGGGGCGGGGGACTCGTAGAAGTAGGAGACGGGGCGGCCGGCGACCAGCCAGGACCAGGGGTTGGACTCGTAGGTGTGGCCGGAGTTCAGGCCGACGTGGAAGTCGTAGACCTTGTTCTCGTAGTGCCAGAAGCTGCGGAGCCAGTCGGGGAGCCAGGTGAAGGAGCCGCCCTGTCCGGCGCCCGCGGCCCAGTCGCGGTAGTAGCCGCCGGTGCCGTCGGCGGGGGAGGCGATCCAGGCGGCCCAGGAGGCGACGTAGGTGGCGAGGGCGACCGGGACCGTGGAGACGAAGGCGGGGAGGACGTCGCGGCGGAGCACGGCCGTGTACGGGCGGCGGGCTCCGGCGACGCGGCGGGCGCCGACGTCCCAGGCGACGGTGAGCAGGCCGAAGGCGGCCAGGATGTAGAGGCCGTTCCACTTGGTGGCGAAGGCGAGGCCCAGGCAGAGCCCGGCGGCGAGGCGCCAGGGCCGCCAGCCCAGGCGCAGGCTGCCCGCGACGCCGGAGTCGGGGCGGGCGACGCCGTCCGTACCGACCGGGAGGGCGGCCGCCAGCCGGGCGCGGGCCTTGTCGCGGTCGATGAGCAGGCAGCCGAAGGCGGCCAGCACGAAGAACATCAGCACCAGGTCGAGCAGGGCGGTGCGGCTCATCACGAAGTGCAGGCCGTCCACGGCCAGCAGCAGCCCGGCCAGGCAGCCGAGGAAGGTCGAGCGGAAGAGGCGGCGGCCGATGCGGCAGAGCATCAGCACGGAGAGGGTGCCGAGCAGGGCCGTCATGAACCGCCAGCCGAACGGTTCCAGGCCGAAGAGCCACTCGCCGATGCCGATGACGTACTTGCCGACCGGCGGATGGACGACGTACGAGGCGTCGGTGGGGATCTGCACCGAGGACGGGTCGGCGAGGATCGAGGCGTCGGCGTTCTTCGGCCAGCTCACCTCGTAGCCGCGGTGAATGAGGGCCCAGGCGTCCTTCGCGTAGTACGTCTCGTCGAATATCACCGCCTTCGGGCTGCCCAGGTTCCAGAACCGGAGCACCCCGGCGAGGAGCGCCACCAGCAGCGGGCCGCCCCAGGCGGAGAGCGCCACCAGCCGCCGCGCGGTCGCCTCGCCGATGCCCAGGCCCTTCCAGAGCCGCGGGTCGGGCTCGTTGTACGGCGGTACCAGCCGCTCCCGCACCCCCTGCCGCGGGCGCGCGGTGTACCCGAATCTGCGCAGCCGCTGCGGCCAGGGCTGCGCGGTCGCGTCGGGCCGGTCCGTGGGGGCCCCGGTCGAGGAGGCGGTCTTGGTCACCGGGTCATCGTAGGGAACGGCCCCGGACAGGTCCCGCCCCCGTGCCGGTACCTCCCCGTCTGGGGCACCCCGTCCCCCGCGAGCCGTGCGGCGGCCGGGCGGAAACGTCCCTTCCGTCCGGCTGCGGGCGAGGCCGCCGGCGGCTGCGAGGATGGAGCCGTGACAGGAACCGGAACCCTCGTACTCGCAGGCACCCCCATCGGCGACACCGCCGACGCCCCGCCCCGGCTCGCCGCCGAGCTGGAGCGCGCCGACGTCATCGCCGCCGAGGACACCCGCCGGCTGCGCCGCCTCACCCAGGCCCTCGGCGTCCACACCACCGGACGCGTCGTCTCCTACTTCGAGGGCAACGAGAGCGCCCGCACCCCCGAACTGGTCGAGGAGCTGGCCCAGGGTGCCCGGGTGCTGCTGGTCACCGACGCGGGGATGCCCTCGGTCTCCGACCCGGGGTACCGGCTGGTCGCCGCCGCCGTGGAGCGGGGGCTGCGCATCACCGCCGTGCCCGGCCCGTCCGCCGTGCTGACCGCGCTCGCCCTCTCCGGGCTGCCCGTCGACCGGTTCTGCTTCGAGGGGTTCCTGCCGCGCAAGGCGGGGGAGCGGCTGGGGCGGCTGCGCGAGGTCGCCGACGAGCGCCGCACCCTCGTCTACTTCGAGGCGCCGCACCGGCTCGCCGCCACCCTGGAGGCGATGGCCGAGGTCTTCGGCGCCGACCGCCGCGCCGCCGTCTGCCGCGAGCTGACCAAGACCTACGAGGAGGTCCGGCGCGACGGCCTCGGCGAGCTGGCCGCCTGGGCCGCCGAGGGCGTACGCGGGGAGATCACGATCGTCGTCGAGGGGGCGCCCGAGGCCGGGCCCGCCGACCTGGACGACGCGGAGCTGGTGCGACGGGTCCGTGACCGCGAGGAGGCGGGGGAGCGGCGCAAGGAGGCCATCGCCGCCGTCGCCGCCGAGGCGGGGCTGCCCAAGCGCCAGGTCTTCGACGCCGTCGTGGCGGCAAAGAACGCGGAACGAAACGGCCCGAAGTGAGGTAAAGGACTAGCCTGAAAGGTAAAGCGGGGGGCATCGGTGAGGCCGCCCCGCCATGGCGGTCCCAAATCCCGTCCATGATGCGACCGGCCCTGATGCGCCCCGGTCCCCACAGGAGTCCACTGGTGGGAGACGACCGAAGGAGTCGGCATGAGCCAGACATCGCGGACAGGTACCCCCTCCGGTACCTCCAGCCCGGCCTCCGAAGCCCCGATACCCCGCGCGCCCGTCGACACCGTGCACGAGGCGTACTCGTTCGCCTGCATGCGGTGCGGCCACGGCTGGGAGCAGGAGTACGACATCCAGCGGTTCACCGACCGCGACGGGCACGAGTTCTTCCTCTACCTGGCCGACGGTCACCGGGTGCCCTCACCGCTCTCCCGGCCCACCTGCTTCAACTGCGGGGGCCACGTCGTCCGCATCATGCAGGCGGGCCGGGTGGCCGCCGTCAAGGCCGCGATGCACGGCACCGCCTCGGGCGAATCCGCCGCGCGGGGCGGCATGGCGGCGCACGTGCCCAGCGAGCGGTCCGACACCGGCGCCGCCCGGGCCGGCGGGCGGCGCTCGATCTGGTCCCGGATCTTCGGGCACGGATAGCCGCGGCCGGAACCGGGTGGTGGTGGAGCGGGCGCGGGCGCGTTCCCTTGACGACGCGCAGGTACGGCGGGACCCTCCTGGGGTCCGAGTGACCGGTCGAGACCACCAGGAGTACGAGACCACCAGGAGTTGTCGTGCCTCGTCGTCGTCACCGCTCCACCCGCGCCTGCCTGCTCACCGCCACGGCCCTGGCGCTCACCGCCCTCACCCCCGCCCAGGCCGGTCAGGCCGCCGAGCCCCCCGACCGCCTGCCCCGGGTCACCCCCGAGCCCCAGTCCGTCCGGCCCACCGGCACCGACTCCCGCGTCACCCGCCGCGTCACCGTGGTCGCGGACGACCGGACCGACCCCGCCGCCCTGCGCCGCCTCGTCCGGGAGCTCGAGGACCACGGGGCCGCCCGCGTCGACGTGGTCGCCCCTGACGCCGTACCCCGCGCCACCGGCCGCCTGACCGTACGCCTCGGAGCCGCCGACCGCCCCGACCTCGCCCGCGCCCTCGCCGGTACCGCCGTACCCGACCGGGCGGAGGGCTACGCGCTCCGGGCCGACGGCGCCTCCGTGGCCCTCGCGGGCGCCGACGCCACCGGCCAGTTCTACGCCGTCCAGAGCCTGCGCCAGCTCCTCCAGCGCTCCGGCACCACCTGGCGGATCGCGGGCGCCGCGATCTCCGACTTCCCCGCCATGCCCCTGCGCGGCACCGTCGAAGGCTTCTACGGCACCCCCTGGACCCACGCCGAACGCCTCGACCAGATGGACTTCTACGGCGACGTGAAGGCCAACACGTACATCTACGCGCCCAAGGACGACCCCTACCACCGCGACAAGTGGCGCGAGCCCTACCCCGAGGACAAGGCCGCCGAGCTGGGCGAACTGGTGGAGCGCGCCGACGCCAACCACGTCCGCTTCACCTTCGCCGTCTCCCCGGGCACCTCGATCTGCTACTCCGACCCGGACCACGTCCAGGACCTCACGGCCAAACTCCAGGCCCTCTACGACCTGGGCACCCGCTCCTTCTCGATCCCGCTGGACGACATCAACTACACGGCCTGGAACTGTGAGGCCGACCGCGCCGCCTACGGCGAACCCGGCCGCGCCCCGGCCGCCCGCGCCCAGAGCGACCTCCTCAACCACGTGCAGCGCACCTTCGTCGCCACCCACGAGGGCACCCGCCCGCTCCAGACGGTCCCCACCGAGTACGGCGACCTCACCGACACCGCCTACAAGCAGACCCTCCGCGACGAGCTGGACGCCGAGGTCGAGGTGATGTGGACCGGCACCGACGTCGTCCCGCCGGAGATCACCAACGACCAGGCCGAGGCCGCCTCCGCCCTCTTCGGCCGCAAGGTCTTCGTCTGGGACAACTATCCGGTCAACGACTTCGGCAACACCAGCGGCCGCCTCCTCCTCGCCCCCTACGACCGCCGCGAGCCCGGCCTCTCCGACCACCTCACCGGCATCGTCGCCAACCCCATGAACCAGCCCCACGCCAGCAAGGTCGCCGTCCTCGGCGCCGCCGCCTTCTCCTGGAACGACACCGCCTACGACGCGAAGGCCACCTGGCACGCCGCCCTGTCCTACCTCGCGGGCGGCGACCCCGACGCCACGAAGGCCCTCCTGCTCTTCGGCGACCTCAACCACCTCGCCCCCACCTTCGGCGACACCCCCTGGCAGCCCCAGGCCCCCGAGCTCTCCCGCCGCACCGCCGCCTTCTGGCAGAGCTGGGACGCGGGCGACGAGGCGAAGGCCGTCCGCACCCTGCGCCCCTACGCCGACGCCCTCGCCCAGGCCCCCGCCACGATCCGCTCAGGCCCGGTCCAGCCCGGCTTCGTCACCGACGCCGCCCCCTGGCTCGACGCCACAGCCCTCTGGGGCCGGGCCACCGTCACCATGACCGACGCCCTCGACGCCTGGCAGCGCGGCGACCAGAACCGGGCCCGAGAGCTGGCCGAGGAGTCCCGGACCCTCCAGGACCAGGCCCGCGCCGTCCGCGTCGATCCACCCCGCAACTCCTGGGGCAAGGTCCAGCCCAAGATCGCCGACGGCGTCCTCGACACGTTCCTGACCGAGGCGGCCGCCCGTCTGACCTGACAGCTTCGTAGGATCGGAGGTATGAGCCGTGAGGGACGCAAGGGTCAGGAACAGGAAGCGCCGCCGCTGCCGGAGGCGCTGACGGTCGAGGTTGCCGACAGCCACACCCACGTGGACATGCAGGCGGACTCGATGGAGGAGACCCTGGCCAAGGCCGCCTCGGTCGGCGTGACCACCCTGATCCAGGTCGGCTGCGACCTCGCGGGCTCCCGCTGGGCCGCCGAGGCCGCAGCCGCGCACGACCGGGTCCACGCCGCCGTCGCCCTCCACCCCAACGAGGCCCCCCGCATCGTCCTCGGCGACCCCGACGGCTGGTCCCGCCAGGGCGAACGCCCCGCAGGCGGCGAAGCCGCCCTCGACGAGGCCCTCGACCAGATCGAGGCACTGGCCGCCCTCCCCCACGTCCTCGGCGTGGGCGAAACCGGCCTCGACTACTTCCGCACCGGCCCCGAGGGTATGGCCGCCCAGGAGCGTTCCTTCCGCGCGCACATCGAACTCGCCAAGCGCCACGACAAGGCCCTGGTCATCCACGACCGCGAGGCCCACGCCGATGTCCTCCGCATCCTCCGCGAGGAAGGCGCCCCGGACCGCACCGTCTTCCACTGCTTCTCCGGCGACGCCGACATGGCCAAGACCTGCGCCGACCACGGCTACTACATGTCCTTCGCCGGCAACATCACCTTCAAGAACGCCCACCCCCTCCGCGAAGCCCTCAAGGCCGCCCCCCAGGAACTCCTCCTCGTCGAAACCGACGCCCCCTTCCTCACCCCGGCCCCCTTCCGGGGCCGCCCCAACGCCCCGTACCTGATCCCCGTCACGGTCCGAGCCATGGCCGAAACCCGCGACGAACCCACCGAAAACCTGGCCAAGGCCCTGGCCACCAACACCTCCCAAGCCTTCGGCTACCCCCTGCACCACTGACGGCCCCGAACCCCCCCCCACCGGCGGGACGACGCCGACGAGACGGAAGGGCGGGGTCGTGCCGGGGTGCCCCCGCAGCAAACTGCACACACGGCCGCCTTGAAGCGACTGACCCCGCACCCTGCAGTTTGTGAGGAGGTACCCCGGTGCGGCCCCGCCCGACCCAGACGGCGAACGAACCGCGAACCCCACAGCCCGGCCGGCGCTTGAGGCCATCAGTGACCCGCAGGGCCAGCCACGGCCACCCACAGACAAAGCCCAGCCGACCCCCCACCACCGCCGGAGGCACCCCCAGCCCCCGCCGAAGGCAAACCGCAGCCCGCAGCCCCGTACGCTTGACCGGTGACCAGCAGCCCCACTGACCCCCAGCCGCCGGAGAACCCCCTGTCCCCCGGACAGGACGCCCTCCTGGGCCCCAGCGACATCCGCGAGCTAGCTACAGCGCTGGGCGTCCGCCCAACCAAGCAGCGCGGCCAGAACTTCGTCATCGACGCGAACACCGTCCGCCGCATCATCCGCACCGCGGACGTCCGCCCCGACGACGTGGTGGTGGAGGTGGGCCCGGGCCTGGGCTCCCTGACCCTGGGCCTCCTGGAGACGGCGCGACACGTCACCGCCGTCGAGATCGACGACACCCTCGCGGCAGCCCTCCCGGCCACGGTCAACGCCCGCCTCCCCGAGCGAGCCCAGAACTTCGCCCTGGTCCACTCCGACGCCCTCCGCGTCACGGAGCTCCCCGGCCCCCCACCCACCGCCCTGGTGGCCAACCTCCCGTACAACGTCGCCGTCCCGGTCCTCCTCCACATGCTGGAGCACTTCCCCACCGTCGAGCGCACGCTCGTCATGGTGCAGTCCGAGGTCGCCGACCGCCTCGCCGCCGCCCCCGGCTCGAAGGTGTACGGCGTGCCCTCGGTCAAGGCCAACTGGTACGCCGAGGTCAAGCGGGCCGGAGCCATCGGCCGGAACGTCTTCTGGCCCGCGCCCAACGTCGACAGCGGCCTGGTCTCCCTGGTCCGCCGCGACGGGCCCCCGGCGACGAAGGCCACCCGCGAACAGGTCTTCGCCGTGGTCGACGCCGCCTTCGCCCAGCGCCGCAAGACGCTGCGGGCCGCCCTCTCCGGCTGGGCCGGATCGGCCGCCGCCGCCGAGGCCGCGCTGGTCGCCGCCGGGGTCTCCCCGCAGGCGAGGGGCGAGTCGCTGACGGTCGAGGAGTTCGCCGCCATCGCCGAGCACACCCCGGCCCGCTGACCCGGCCCGCACGCCGCGCCCCCACCCCGACCCCTCCCGGAAGGCCCACTCGCCAGTGAGCATCACGGTCCGCGTCCCCGCCAAGGTCAACGTCCAGCTCGCGGTGGGCGCCCCGCGCCCCGACGGCTACCACGACCTGGCCAACGTCTTCCTCGCCGTCGGCCTGTACGACACGGTCACCGCGACCCCCGCCGACGGCCTGCGGCTGACCGTCACCGGCCCCGACGCCGCCCAGGTCCCGCTGGACGGCTCCAACCTCGCCGCCCGCGCCGCCCTGGCGCTGGCCGAGCGCGCCGGGCGGACCGCCGACGTCCACCTGCACATCGCCAAGGACATCCCGGTGGCCGGCGGCATGGCCGGGGGCAGCGCCGACGCGGCCGCCGCCCTGGTCGCCTGCGACGCCCTGTGGGGCCTCGCCACCCCGCGCGAGGTGCTGCTGAGCATCTGCGCCGACCTCGGCAGCGACGTGCCGTTCAGCCTGGTCGGCGAGGCCGCGCTGGGCACCGGGCGGGGCGAGAAGCTGGAGCCGCTCCCGGTCGGGGGCACCTTCCACTGGGTCTTCGCCGCCGCCGACGGCGGCCTGTCCACCCCGGCGGTCTACCGCGAGTTCGACCGGCTCTGCGAGGGCCGCGAGGTGCCCGCGCCCACCGCCTCCCCGGCCCTGCTGGCCGCCCTGCGCGAGGGCGACCCGCACGCGCTCGCCGCCACCGTCGACAACGACCTCCAGGCCGCCGCCCTCTCCCTCGACCCGGCGCTCGCCGCCACCCTCGCCGCCGGCACCGAGGCCGGCGCCCTCGCCGCCCTGGTCTCCGGCTCCGGCCCCACCACCGCCTTCCTCGCCGAGAACGCACCCGCCGCCGCCCGCATCGCCGAGGCCCTCACCGCCTCCGGCACCTGCCGCAGCGCCCGCGTCGCCGCCTCCCCGGCCCCCGGCGCCACCGTCGTCGGCCAGGACCCGGAGCCGGACCGCGACACCGTGGCCGCCCGCGCCGACCAGGGCTGAGACGCCCCGTCCGCACCCCGTCGGCCGCGTTTACGCTGGAGGCCGCACCCATCCCCGTACAGGAGTGAAATGGCCGTCAATCTGGTCAACGTCGAGGCCGTCAGCAAGGTCTACGGCACCCGTGCCCTGCTCGACGGGGTGTCCCTCGGGGTCTCCGAGGGCGACCGGATCGGCGTCGTCGGCCGCAACGGCGACGGCAAGACCACCCTCATCCGGATGCTCGCCAAGCTGGAGGAGGCCGACACCGGCCGCGTCACCCACAGCGGCGGGCTGCGGCTCGGCGTCCTCACCCAGCACGACTCCCTGGACCCGGCCGCCACCGTCCGCCAGGAGATCATCGGCGACCTCGCCGACCACGAGTGGGCGGGCAACGCCAAGATCCGCGACGTCCTCACCGGCCTCTTCGGCGGACTGGACCTGCCCGGCTTCCCGCAGGGCCTGGAGACCGTCATCGGCCCGCTCTCCGGCGGCGAGCGCCGCCGCATCGCCCTGGCCAAGCTGCTCATCGGCGAGCCCGACCTGATCATCCTGGACGAGCCCACCAACCACCTCGACGTCGAGGGCATCTCCTGGCTCGCCGGACACCTGCGGGCCCGCCGCTCCGCCCTCGTCTGCGTCACCCACGACCGCTGGTTCCTCGACCAGGTCTGCACCCGCATGTGGGACGTGCAGCGCGGCGACGTCCACGAGTACGAGGGCGGCTACAGCGACTACGTCTTCGCCCGGGCCGAGCGCGAGCGCCGCGCCGCCACCGAGGAGACCAAGCGGCAGAACCTCATGCGCAAGGAGCTGGCCTGGCTGCGCCGCGGCGCCCCGGCCCGCACCTCCAAGCCCCGCTACCGCATCGAGGCGGCCAACGAGCTGATCGCCGACGTGCCCCCGCCGCGCGACACCAGCGAGCTGATGAAGTTCGCCTCCGCCCGGCTCGGCAAGACCGTCTTCGACCTGGAGGACGTCACCGTCCAGGCCGGGCCCAAGGTCCTGCTCCAGCACCTGACCTGGCAGCTCGGCCCCGGCGACCGCATCGGCCTGGTCGGCGTCAACGGCGCCGGCAAGACCTCTCTGCTCCGCACCCTCACCGAGGCGGCCCGCACCGGCGGCGAGGCCCAGCCGGTCGCGGGCAAGGTGGTCGTCGGCAAGACCGTCAAGCTCGCCCACCTCTCCCAGGAGGTAGCGGAACTCGACCCCGCCACCCGGGTCCTGGAGGCCGTGCAGCAGGTCAGGGACCGCGTCGACCTCGGCAAGGGCCGGGAGATGACGGCCGGGCAGCTCTGCGAGAAGTTCGGCTTCACCAAGGAGAAGCAGTGGACGCCGGTCGGCGACCTCTCCGGCGGTGAGCGCCGCCGCCTCCAGATCCTCAGGCTCCTCATGGACGAGCCCAACGTCCTCTTCCTCGACGAGCCCACCAACGACCTGGACATCGAGACCCTGACCCAGCTGGAGGACCTGCTCGACGGCTGGCCCGGGTCGATGATCGTCATCTCCCACGACCGGTTCTTCATCGAGCGCACCACCGACCGGGTCTTCGCCCTCCTCGGCGACGGCGCCCTGAGGATGCTGCCGCGCGGCGTGGACGAGTACCTGGAGCGCCGCCGGCGGATGGCCGAGACCGAGGGGCCGAGCGCCCCGGTCCCCGCCCAGCAGGCCGAGCGCAAGGAGAAGCCGGCCGCCGACCAGCGGGCCGCGAAGAAGGAACTCCAGCGGCTGGAGCGGCAGCTCGACAAGATCTCCACACGGGAGCAGAAACTCCACACGCAGATCGCCGAGAACGCCACGGACTTCGCGAAGGTGGCCGAACTCGACGCCGAGCTGCGCCAACTCTCCGGGGAGCGGGACGAGTTGGAAATGCGCTGGCTGGAGCTGGCGGAGGACGCCGAGTAGCGCCCACGCGGCGGCGTAACGGACGTATCACGGACCGGTCCTCCCTTGGGAACAAGGGCTGGACCGCTTCCGCGCGCCCAGTTGTTCGAGTGGTAGAAAAGTGGGCCAGCACTGGCGTGCCGAAATATCAGTGAAGAGGGGGAGCCGCTGATGAGTCAGCCGCCCAACCAGCCTCCGCAGCCGCCGCAGGGCGGTTTCGGGCCACCACCGGAGCCCGGACCCGGGCAGGACGGCGGACAGCCGCCCGCCCAGCCCCCGCAGCCCCCCAGCCAGCCGCCCCAGACCCCGCCCCCGGCCCAGCCCGGTTACGGCTACCCGCAGCAGCCCGGCCCCTACGGCCAGCCCCAGCACCCGGGACCGTACGGCCAGCCCCAGCAGCCCGGCCCGTACGGCCAGCCCGGTCCCTACGGCCAGCCGCAGCAGGGGTACGGGTACCCGGGGCAGCCCCCGGCCTACCCCGGTCAGCCCGGTCCCGGCGGACCCGGCGGCGGAGGCGGCCCGTTCAAGGGCAAGACGGCGGCGATCGTCGGTGGCGCGGTGGCGGTGGCGGTGCTGGCGGTGGTCGGCATCGTCACGCTGACCGGTGGCGACGACGAGAAGGACCCCGTCGCCGCCCCCTCCAAGGCCCCGTCCGCCAGCGGCGCCGCCCCCTCCGCCCCGGGCAACCCGGGCGACGGCAAGGGCGACCGCAACGGCGAGGAGGAGGACCTCAACGCGGGCCGCCAGGAAGGCGAGGCGAAGGTCCTCTGGTACAAGGAGGCGCCGGACGCGCCCGGCCGCGGCGCCGACGCCCCCGGCATGTGGATCACCGACACCGTCGCCGTCAAGGCGGCCTACCGCTCGGTCCTCGCCTGGGACATCGAGGGCGGCAAGCCCAGCTGGGACGAGGTCGAACTGCCCGGCCCGGTCTGCGCCGCGAGCAAGCAGGCGGTCGGCGGCAAGGTCGTCATCGCCCACAAGAACGGCAACACCGACAAGTCCAAGTGCAACCGGCTGATGCAGCTGGACCTCGCCACCGGTGAGAGCGGCTGGACCAACACCCTCGACGAGGGCGCCCTGTTCGACAGCACCCTCCAGCTCGACGTCGTCATCGCCGGGGAGACCGTCATCGCCGGGCGCGACATGTCGGGCGTCGCCTTCCGGCTGAGCGACGGCAAGGAGCTGTACACCAAGAAGAAGTACGGCCAGTCCTGCTTCCCCAGTGCCTGGGCCGGCGAGGACGACCACCTCGTCATGGTCTCCTCCTGCGCCGCGACCAAGCCCGCGGAGCACGACGAGGTCAGCGTCCTCGACCCGGCCACCGGCAAGGTGAAGTCCACCCTCGCCGTGGCCAAGGGCTGGCGCGTCGAGAAGGTCTACTCGATGGACCCGCTGGTCATCTACTCGACCAACAAGGAGAAGGAGTCCTGGAACATCTCCCGCGTCGACGACGGGAAGATCACCACCCAGGTCGAGTCCGAGGTCTCCTTCAGCCCGCAGTGCGGCTGGTCGGTCATGTCCCGCTCCCTGCGCGGCTGCGTGGGCGCCGTCGCCGACGACTCCACCCTCTACCTGCCGACCGAGGCCAAGAGCGGCTCCCACGAGGTCGTCGCCACCAGTCTGTCCACCGGCAAGAAGAAGTGGTCCGTCCAGGCGCCCGAGGGCCGCTCGATGCTCCCCCTGAAGATGGAGGGCGGCAAGCTCCTCGCCTACGTCGAGGCGTCGTACAGCAAGGGCGGGGAGATCGTTTCCATCCCCACCTCCGGCGGTGAGCCGACCACGCTCCTGAAGCTGCCCGAGGGGACCGCGGCGATCGAGCGCGGCTTCTACTCCCGGGCTGTCGACTACGTCGACGGACGCTTCTACATCTCCACCACCCGCCTCAACGGCAAGGACGACGCGGCGGAGAAGCTGATGCTGGCCTACGCCAAGTGACCCACCCCGACATCTCTTCCCACGTCCCCACGCGCACCGAGGTACCCACGCCATGACACAGCCGCCGTCCCAGCCGCCCAACGAGCCGCCCCAGGGTGGCTTCGGCGCCCCGCAGGACCCGCCCCCCGGCGGATTCGGCGCCCCGCCCCCGGCCCAGCCCCCGTCCCTCGACAAGAAGGACGGCCCCGCCGGAGGCGACCAGCCCCAGCAGCCGCCCCAGCCCCCGCAGCAGCAGCCCGGCTACGGCTACCCGCAGACCCCGCCCCCGGCCCCGGCCCCGGCCCAGCCCGGCTACGGCTACCCGCAGCAGCCGGGCCAGCCCCCGCAGGCGCCCCCCGGCTACGGCTACCCGCAGCAGCCGGGCCAGCCGCCGCAGGGCGCCCCCGGCTACGGCTACCCGGGCCAGCCCCCGCAGCCGCCGTACGGCCAGCCGCCGCAGCCCTACGGCTACCCGCAGCCCACCACCGTGCCGATGAACGCCCAGAGTTCCCCGGGCGGCGGCCGGAAGTTCGGCCCGCAGGCCATGATCATCACGGCGGCCGTGGTGGCCATCGCGCTGATCGTCGGCGGCGGTCTCGGGTACAAGTCCTCGCAGGACAGCGAGACCACCGCCGGTGGCGGCGGGCAGAGCGAGACCGGCGAGGGCAAGGGCGGCTCCGGCGAGGCACCGGCCGGCTCCGGCGGCGGCGACGAGAAGGTCCCCGCCGACCCCAACTCCAAGGTCCTCTTCCAGCTCCCCGCGCCCAAGGTCAAGGGGGACAGCAGCTACCCGGTCAAGGGCTCCTGGCTGACCAGCAAGGTCTTCGCCAAGCCCGGCCTCTCCGAGATCAACGGCTACGACCTCGACTCCGGCAAGGTCACCTGGACGACGCCGCTCTCGGGCCAGCACTGCGCCTCCTCGCCGGAGGTCGGCGACGGGGACATCGCGGCGGTCGTCTACCAGAACGGCAAGCCGACGGCGGAGAACAAGTACCCCGGCTGCGACAAGATCTCCGCGATCGACCTGTCCACCGGCAAGATCCTGTGGACCGAGTCGGTGGAGGTCAGCTCGCGGCCCGCGCGCTACGACGAGGTCTCCATCAGCGGCAGCACGGTGGCGGTCGGCGGCGGCACCGACGGCGGCGCCGCCTTCGACCTCAAGTCCGGCAAGGAGCTGTGGAAGCCGCAGAACGGCGACGCCTGCGAGGACGTCGGCTACCGCGGCGGCGAGGCGCTGGTGGCGGTCCGCAAGTGCGGCAGCTACGACAACCCGAAGATGGAGGTGCAGCTCCTCGACGCCTCCGACGGCACCCCGAAGTGGAGCTACAAGCTCCCCACCGGGCTCGACAACGCCAAGGTCATCTCGGTCGACCCGGTCGTCTTCGGCACCGACTCGCAGGACATCACCGCCTCCGGCGTCACCGACGTCTTCACCCTCGACGACAAGGGCGGCCTCCAGAGCCGCTTCGCGCTGGAGGACGGCAAGTACCAGCACGACTGCGGCGTCAACAAGGTGCACGACTGCCGCCAGATCTTCGCGGGCAACGGCAAGCTCTTCGTCCCCACCGCCGAGCACGACGCCAAGGGCGAGGAGTACGGCCGGACCAACGAGATCCTGTCGTTCGACCTGAAGACCGGCAAGCAGACCGGCGACCGCTTCGACGCCGGTGGCAAGTACAAGATCTACCCGCTGCGGATGGACGGCAAGAACGTCCTCGCCTACAAGGCGCCGCCGTACGACAAGGGCGGGCAGATCGTCTCCATCGACCCGAGCGGCAAGCAGACGGTCCTGGTGGAGAACCCGGCCACCGAAGCCGTCCGCAACGTCGAGCGGAACTTCCTCCCGGAGTTCGGAGAGGTCATCTACGGCGACGGCCGCCTCTTCATGTCCTCCCTGTACGTCCGCGAGCCCAGCAAGGTGACGAAGGAGCCGGAGTACCTGGCCATCGCCTTCGGCACGAAGTGAGCTGATCCGGCGGCCTGTCGTCCGGGCCGCACACCCTGGTTCTGCCCCGTCCCCGGTATCGCCGGGGGCGGGGCAGAGCCGTCGACGGAAGGGGAAAGGGAACCATGTCCGGGCACGGAGAAGAGCACGGGACCGAGATCGCCGCCAAGGCCGAACTCGACGCGCTGATGGGGCGCTTCATGGACGCGTTCACCAACACCGGGGGCCGGCCGCCGCGCCTGCACGCCGTCCGGGAGGTCTTCCTCCCCCAGGGGGTGATCATCATGAACCTGCCGGAGGGGCCGGTGGTGTACGACCTCGACGGGTTCATCGCGCCCCGGCAGGCGATGCTGACCGACGGGACGCTGACGGAGTTCTCCGAGTGGGAGACGGCCGAGCGGACCGAGATCTTCGGGTCGGTCGCCCACCGGTACAGCGCGTACGGCAAGTCCGGGCGGCGCGACGGCACCTGGTTCGAGGGCGGCGGCCGCAAGACCACCCAGTTCGTCCGCACCCCGGAAGGCTGGCGGATGAGCGCCATGGCGTGGACCGACGCGTAGCACGGCGCGGGCCCGATCGCGTTTGAGGGCCGGGGGCAGGTGGAGAGGTTGGGGGCGGCGGGGTCCGGCGGACGGGCGGTGAATGCCGGGAAACCGGGCCACGGCCACGAGGGAGCGTGTAACTTCCGGGAGACGTACGGCCGGTGGGCCGGGGCGGGGGACTGCGTGGAGGGCGGCCGGATGGGCGTGCGGGTGATGGTGGTGGACGACCACCGGCTGCTGGCCGAGGCACTGGCCTCGGCGCTCAAACTGCGCGGGCACCGGGTGCTCGCGGCGGCCGCCCCGGCCGCGGGCGCCGCCGACCTGGTGGTGGCCCGGGCCCCCGAGGTCTGCCTGATCGGCACCGCCACCCCCGCCGAACCGGGCATCTTCGACCCGGTCGTCCGCATCCGCGCCGAGGCGCCGCAGGTCGCCGTGGTGGTCCTCGGCCCGGTGCCGAACCCGCGCGGCATCGCCGCCGCCTTCGCCGCCGGGGCCTGCGGCTACGTCCGGCACGACGAGCGGATAGAGGGCGTGGAACGCGCCATCGTCCGGGCCTGCAAGGGCGAGGCCGTGGTGGCGCCCCAGCTCCTCGCGGGCGCCTTCGCGGAACTGCTCAACCCGGCGGTCCAGCCCGACGACGAGGGCCAGCGGCTGCTCGCGCTGCTCACCCCGCGCGAGGTCGAGGTGCTGGTCCGGGTCGCCGAGGGCGAGGACACCCGGGTGATCGCGGCCGGCATGGGGATCGCGCCGAGCACCGCCCGGACCCATGTGCAGCGGGTGCTGATGAAGCTGGGGGTCGGCTCCCGGCTGGAGGCCGCCGCGCTCGCCGCCCGTACCGGACTGCTGGACCGGGCGGCGCCGCCGGTGGTCCCCGGTCAGCGCTCCGCCTCCGAGGTGGTCCCGGAAAGGCCGCGGGGGCGGCGGTCCCCGTGAAGAACCGCCGCCCCCGCGGGGCGTGTGCCGTGGGACCCGGCCGGGCCCCGGCGCAGGTCAGCCGCGTCCGGCGCCGTCCTCGCCCCGGGCGGCGTCCAGCGCCTCCTCGGGCAGGGGCGGGGTGGGCGGGACGGTCGGCCGGAGCTTGACCCAGATCAGGAAGAACAGGCCGAGGGCGAGCATGCCCAGCCCGGTCCACAGGTTGATGTTGATGTCCTGGGCCTTCTCCAGGTCGGCGTCGGTGGCGAAGATCCCGGCGGCGCTGACGATCAGGCCGTAGACGACGAAGAGCGCGCCGATGATGCGGCGGATGTCGAAGAGCCGGGCGGCCGTGGCCGACTTGGCCTCCAGCTCGGTGACCTCGTCCTGGAAGGCGTGGCCCTCCGCGGGCGGATTCTGCTTCTCGGTCATGGTGGGGCGTCCTTGGCGTGGTTCGGGCCGGGTCAGAAGGAGAACGGCACGTAGCAGATGGCGGCGAGGATGATCGCGCCCCAGCCCAGCAGGGCCGGCTTGCGGTACCAGACCTCGTCACCCTCCTCGGCGCCCTCCAGGTCGAGGCCGGGCGACGTGGTGCCGTAGACGAGGCCGGCCAGCTGCTCGACCGGCTTCGGCTTCGTCACCAGGGTGACCACCACCATGACGATGCCACCGACGACGAACGCGACGATCGAGGAGACGAAGTTGGCGCCCTGGTCGCTCGGGATGTCGATGATGCCCTGCTGGTACAGCCAGAAGTAGTTCACCATGGCGGCGACCGTGCCGGAGAGCAGGCCCCAGAAGCCGGCGGCCGGGGTGGTGCGCTTCCAGAACATGCCGATGATGAAGACCACGAAGAGCGGGACGTTGAAGAAGGAGAAGAGCGTCTGGAGGTAGTTCATGATGTTGCTGAACCCGGCCGCGATGAACGCGGTCCCCATGCCGATCAGCACACCCACGGCCGTGACGACCCGGCCGGCCTTCAGGTAGTAGCCGTCCTCCCGGCCCTTCTTCAGGTACGCGGCCCAGATGTCGTTGGTGAAGACCGTGTTGAAGGAGGAGACGTTGGCCGCCATGCCCGCCATGAAGGCGGCGAGCAGACCGGTCACCGCGATGCCGAGGACACCGTTGGGCAGCAGGTCGCGCATGAGGACCGGGATGGCGTCGTTGTAGTCGAGCCCGCTGCCGGCCTGGCCGATGGTCGGCTCCATGACCAGCGCGATGAAGCCGGGCACCACGACGACCATCGGGATGAGGATCTTCGGGAACGCGGCGATCAGCGGGGTGCGCTTGGCGGCCGACAGGTTCTTGGCGGAGAGGGCGCGCTGCACCTCGGCGAAGTTGGTCGTCCAGTAGCCGAAGCTCATGACGAAGCCGAGGCCGAGCACGATGGTCAGCCAGTTGGCGCCCAGCGGGTTGGCCTCGCCGATGCCGGTGCCGTCCCAGGCGGTGAGGAAGTCGCCGCCCTGGGAGGCGGAGAGCGAGGAGGTGATGCCGTCCCAGCCGCCGACCCGCTTGAGGCCGACGACGGTGAGCGGGATCAGCGCCGCCAGGATCACGAAGAACTGGAGGACCTCGTTGTAGATGGCCGAGGAGAGCCCGCCGATCGTGATGTAGGCGAGGACGAAGAAGCCGGCGACGACGATGGCGACCCACTCGGGCCAGCCGAGCAGCGCCTCCAGCACGATCGCCATGGCGTAGAGGTTGACGCCCGCGATCAGCACCGAGGAGACGGCGAAGATCACGGAGGAGAGGAGGTGCGAGGAGGGACCGAACCGGTGGAGCAGGAACTCGGGGACCGACCTGACCTTCGACCCGTAGTAGAACGGCATCATCACCAGGCCCAGGAAGACCATGGCGGGGATGGCGCCGATCCAGTACCAATGCACGGTGTACGCGCCGTACTGCACGCCGTTGGCCGCCATGCCGAGGATCTCGGTGGCGCCGAGGTTGGCCGCGACGAACGCGAGCCCGGTCACCCAGGCAGGCAGGGAACGTCCCGACAGGAAGAAGTCGAGGCTGGTCTTGACGGAGCGCCTGGCGGCGAAGCCGATGCCCAGGACCACGGCGAAGTAGATCGCCAGGATCGTGTAATCGAGCCCGTTGGTCGGGAGCCGGAGCCCCTCGGCGAGATGGAGCATGGGGGGAACTCGCTTCGTTGCGCGAACTGAACGAGACGGGAACCTACGCGCTAAGCGTCAAGATCTGAACAGTTTTGTTGGTTTTCTTTGTTTGATCGTGATGGGGCCGGGCGCTTCCTCCCGTTTTCGCGCACTTTCCTCGCCGGGTTCGACGGGTTGACGGCGCTGTTGCACTGTGATTGGTTGTGTTCGGTTATGTTGATTGATAGGGGTGTGTGAGGGTGCTCGCGTGAAGAAGACCTCGACCCGGCTGTCCGACGGCCGCGAGCTCATCTACTACGACCAGGACGACAGCCGGGAGCGTGACGCCCCCGACCCGCGCCCGGCCGACCAGGTCGCCACCGCCTCCGAGGTCCGCCGGGACCCGCTGCTCGGCGACTTCGTCGCCATCGCCTCGCACCGCCAGGGCCGCACCCACCTGCCGCCCGCCGACGCCTGCCCGCTCTGCCCGGCCCGCCCCGGCGGCCACCAGGGCGAGGTCCCGGACAGCGACTACGACGTGGTGGTCTTCGAGAACCGCTTCCCCTCGCTCTCCGGCCCCACCGGCCGCTGCGAGGTCGTCTGCTTCACCTCCGACCACGACACCTCCTTCGCCGGCCTCGACGAGGACTCCGCCCGCCTCGTCCTCGAAGCCTGGCGCGACCGCACCGCGGACCTCTCCCGGCTCGACTCCGTCCGCCAGGTCTACTGCTTCGAGAACCGCGGCGTCGAGATCGGCGTCACCCTCGGCCACCCGCACGGCCAGATCTACGGCTACCCCGAGATCACCCCCCGGACCCGGCTCATGCTCCAGTCGCTCGCCGGCCACCGCGCCACCACCGGCGGCAACCTCTTCGACGACCTGGTCGCCCGCGAACGCGCCGACGGCGACCGCATCGTCCTGGAGACCGAGCACTGGACCGCCTTCGTCCCGTACGCCGCCCACTGGCCCTACGAGATCCACCTCTACCCCCGTCGCCGGGTCCCCGACCTGGTCGCGCTGGACGAGGCCGCGCGCGCCGAGTTCCCCGGGGTCTACCTGGAGCTGCTGCGCCGCTTCGACCGGATCTTCGGCGAGGGGCGGCCGCCCACGCCGTACATCTCCGGCTGGCACCAGGCGCCCTTCGGGGAGCCGCGGCCCGGTGAGCCGGACGTGGCGCGCGAGGAGTTCGCCCTCCACCTGGAACTCTTCACCGTGCGACGCACCGAGGGAAAGCTGAAGTTCCTCGCCGGTTCGGAGTCCGGCATGAGTGTGTTCATCAACGATGTGCCGCCGGAGGCCGCGGCGCGGCGACTGCGAGAGGTAGCGAGTTCATGAGCGTAGGGAAGTACCTGGTCACCGGAGGCGCCGGTTACGTCGGCAGCGTCGTCGCCCAGCACCTGCTGGAGGCCGGCCACCAGGTGGTCGTCCTGGACGACCTGTCCACCGGCTTCCGCGAAGGCGTCCCGGCGGGCGCCGAGTTCATCGAGGGCCGCATCCAGGACGCCGCCCGCTGGCTCGACGCCACCTACGACGGCGTGCTCCACTTCGCCGCCTTCTCCCAGGTCGGCGAGTCCGTCGTGGACCCCGAGAAGTACTGGGTCAACAACGTCGGCGGCACCACCGCCCTGCTCGCCGCCATGCGCGAGGCCGGGGTGCGCCGGCTGGTCTTCTCCTCCACCGCCGCCACCTACGGCGAGCCGGTCTCCGTCCCCCTGACCGAGACCGACCCGACCGCGCCGACCAGTCCGTACGGCGCCTCCAAGCTCGCCGTCGACCACATGATCAGCGGCGAGTGCCACGCCCACGGCCTGGCCGCCGCCTCCCTGCGCTACTTCAACGTGGCCGGCGCCTACGGCGGCTGCGGCGAGCGCCACGACCCCGAGTCGCACCTGATCCCGCTCGTCCTCCAGGTCGCCCAGGGCCGCCGCGAGGCCATCTCCGTCTACGGCGACGACTACCCGACCCCCGACGGCACCTGCGTCCGCGACTACATCCACGTCGCCGACCTCGCCGAGGCCCATCTCCTCGCCCTGGACGCCGTCACCTCCGGCGACCACCTCGTCTGCAACCTCGGCAACGGCAACGGCTTCTCCGTCCGCGAGGTGATCGGGACGGTCCGCGAGGTCACCGGCCACCCCGTCCCCGAGGTGGCCGCCGCGCGCCGCGCCGGCGACCCGGCCGTCCTCGTCGCCTCCGCCGAGACCGCCCGCACCCGCCTCGGCTGGACGCCCACCCGCCCCGGCCTGGACCGCATCGTGCAGGACGCCTGGGACTTCGCCCGCCACGGCAGCGCCCGCGGCGCCGGGACGGTCACCGCCACCGGGGGTGGAGCATGAGCGCCGCCTCCACCCGTGCCGGGGCGGCCGCCGCGCCCGAGGACGAGACGCGCCGGGCCGAGGCCGTCGCCGAAGGGTTCCGCGCGCTGTACGGGCGCGACCCCGAGGGCGTCTGGGCCGCGCCGGGCCGGGTCAACCTCATCGGCGAGTACACCGACTTCAACGACGGCTTCGTCATGCCGCTCGCCCTCCCGCACACCGCCGTCGCCGCCGTCGCCCGCCGCGAGGACGGCGTCCTGCGCGTCCACTCCGACGACCTCCCGTCCCCCGTCACCGAACTCCGCGTCGACGAACTGACCCCCGGCTGCGACACCTCCTGGGCCGCCTACCCGGCCGGGGTCGTGTACGCCCTGCGCACCGCCGGCCACGCCGTCGGCGGCGCCGACCTGCACCTCGCCTCCACCGTGCCGACCGGCGCCGGCCTCTCCTCCTCGGCGGCCCTGGAGGTGGTCACCGCCCTCGCCCTCAACGACCTGTACGACCTGGGGCTCGGCCGCGCCGAACTGGCCCGGCTCGCCCAGCGCGCCGAGAACGAGTTCGTCGGCGTCCCCTGCGGCGTCATGGACCAGATGGCCGCCGCATGCTGCACCGAGGGCCACGCCCTCCACCTCGACACCCGCGACCTCTCCCTGCGCCAGGTCCCCTTCGCCCCCGCCGACGACGGGCTCGCCCTGCTCGTCGTCGACACCCGCGTGCAGCACGCGCTGGGCGACGGGGCGTACGCCGAACGGCGCGCGGGGTGCGAGGAGGGCGCCCGGCGCCTCGGGGTGAGCCACCTGCGGGACGTGCCGCACGCCGGACTCCCGGCCGCCCTGGAGCGACTGGCCGACGCCGGTGAGCACGTCGTCCGCTACGTCCGCCACATCGTCACCGACAACCACCGCGTCGGCGAGGTCATCGCCCTGCTCGACGCGGGCGACGTCCGCGCGGTCGGCCCCGTCCTCACCGAGGGCCACCACTCCCTCCGCGACGACCTGCGGGTCTCCTGCGCCGAACTCGACCTGGTCGTCGAGTCGGCACTCGCGGCGGGCGCGCTCGGCGCCCGGATGACCGGGGGCGGCTTCGGCGGCTCCGCCGTCGTCCTCACCGAGGCCGACGCCGCCGAACACACCGGCGACGCGATCCGCGCCGCCTTCGCCGCCGCCGGCCACCCCGAGCCGCGGATCTTCCCGGCCCTGCCCTCGGCGGGCGCGCGCCGCCTGAGCTGAGAAGGGCCCGGCGGACCCAAAGGTGACCGGAGTGGGCGCACTCCGGTCCCTTCCGTCCCCCGGACCACACCCGTCCCGGTCTCCACCGGTCGGTTGGTGGCCAGTTCTGCAAATCCACTTCCGCCCCGGGGCCCCGTCCGTACTCTGAGAGCAGCGCCGGTGGGGGCCGGTGCCGTTCAGGGGGCGAGACCGTCGGGTCTGGCACCCGGAGCGGGACGGGGACCGGGCGGCGGCCGGGTGGCCCGCATCCCTCCGCCTTCGGGCGGGGGCCGCGCCGGGCACCGCGACCGTGACCGTCCGTTCCCCCGGCCAGTGGGGGTATCGCAACGTGGTCCGTATCCGAGTCCTGGTCGTCGACGACCATCGCATCTTCGCCGAGTCCCTGGCGGCGGCGCTCACCGCCGAGCCCGACGTGGACGTCTCCGCCGCCGGCAGCGGCCCGGCCGCCCTGCGCTGCCTCGAACGCGGCGCCGCCGAGTCCCGCCCCTACGACGTGCTGCTGGTCGACGCCGACCTCGGCGCGGGGCGCCCGCCGCAGCAGCCCGCGCCCCTGCGCGAGGCTGGGGCCGAGGGGGTGCCCGTCGACGGGATCGCGCTGGTCGCGGGGGTGCGGGCGGTGCAGCCCGGGGTGCGGACCGTCGTCCTGGCCGAGCGGGACGATCCGCGGCGGGCGGCGCTCGCCCTCCAGGCCGGGGCCGTCGGGTGGGTCGCCAAGGACTGTTCGCTCTCGCGCCTGCTCACTGTCGTCCGGGGGGTGCTGCGGGAGGAGACCCATTTGCCGCCCGCCCTCCTCACCGGGGTTCTGCGCGAGCTGACCGCTGCGCGCAAGCACCGCAGTGACAGCGAACGCCTGGTCGAATCGCTGACGCCCCGCGAGCGTGAGGTCCTCCGCTGCATGGTCGCCGGGCTCGGTCGCAAGGCCGTCGCCGAGCGCCTCTTCCTCTCCCCGCACACCGTCCGCACCCACATGCAGAACGTCCTCGGCAAGCTCGGCGTCCACTCCACCCTCGCCGCCGTAGCCCTGGCCCGCCGCGCCGGCGTCGGGCCCGCCGACTTGGCCCCACCCCCGAACGGGGTCCGCGTCGGCTGACCCGCCTTGGCTCCCGGCCCGACTCCCGGCCCGACTCCCGGGGCTCCGCCCCGGCTGGGCTGCTCTGGCTTGCGGCCGCTCGCCTGTGCCGGCCACCGATTGGCCTCAAGCGCCGGCCGGGCTGGGATTCCGTGGGGTGTGGCTGGGCTCCGCCCCGACCTGCCGCGTCTCGACCGTGCCGGTCACTGATGGCCTCAATCGCCGGCCGGGCTGTAGGGGTTCGCGGTTCGTTCGCCGTCTGGGTCGGGCGGGGCCGGGTCGGGGTACCTCCTCACAAACTGCAGGGTGCGGGGGCAGTCGCTTCAAGACGGCTCAGTGTGCAGTTTGCTGCGGGGGCACCCCGACCCGTCCCCGCCCTTCCGTCTCGTCGGCGTCGTCCCGCCGGTGGGTAGGGAAAAGACAGGCCGTCGCCGATTGATCTTTGTGGCGAGCTGAAGCGACGACGGTGGTGACTGTGGAGGGGCGAGTTATCGGGGACGGCCCCTCCTCCCTCCGGCGGTTGGCCGCGTACGAGACCGTGGGGTGGGGTCGTGTCGGGGTGCCCCCGCAGCAAACTGCACGCTAGGCAGCCATGCTCCAATTGACCCCGCACCATGCAGTTTGTGAGGAGGTACCCCGGCGCGGCCCCGCCCCACCCACGCACCGGAGGAACCGCGAACCTGACAGCCCGGCCGGCGCTTGAGGCCAGTCAGTGACCGGCACGGTCACAACCGGAAGGCCGGGAAGCCAAGCCCAGCCGCACCCCACCGAACCCAGCCCGGCCGGCGCTTGAGGCCAACCAGTGACCGGCACGGGCAGCAAACCGGCACTCCCAAATGCGGCGCAGCCACATTCCAGCCCGGCCGGCGTTTGAGGCCATCAGTGACCCGCAGGGTCGAACGGGCAGACGGCCAAAGACAGCCCGGCCGGCGCTTGAGGCCATCAGTGACCGGTACGGGCGATCCCGGGCAGGCGGCCAGAACAGCCCAGCCCCGGCCCAGCCGGAGGCAAGCCCAGCCCCGACCCAGCCGGAGGCAAGCCGCCCCGCTCAGCCGGGAATGTTGTCGAAGGGCGCCGTAAGCGCCCGAAGGAGCCGGGCCAGTTCGGCGCGCTGCCCAGGCGCGAGCTCGGCCAGGATGGCCCGCTCCTGCGCGAGCAGCCCCGCCAGGGACCGGTCAGCCCGATCGCACCCCTCGTCGGTGAGCCGAACGAGCACCCCACGCCGGTCACTGGGATCGGGCAACCGCTCAACCAGCCCCTTCTTGGCCAGCCGGTCAATCCGGTTGGTCATCGTCCCGGACGTGACCAACGTCTGCGTGAGCAACTGCCCCGGCGACAACTGATAGGGCACCCCCGACCGCCGCAAGGCGGTCAGCACATCGAACTCCCAGGGTTCGAGCTGATGCTCCGCAAAGGCGATCCTCCGGGCCCGGTCAAGATGCCGCGCCAGCCTGCTGACGCGGCTGAGCACTTCCAGCGGCTCCACGTCGAGGTCCGGGCGCTCCCGGCGCCACGCTGCGACCAGCCGATCGACCTCGTCCTCCATGCGGCTCAGTGTAGTAGGTCTGTCGACGTGAAGTCTCTTGACGTCAAGATAAGTAGCGGGTGAGGATGGGCACGCCGGGGAGGCCAGCCTCCCGAAGCCCCGCCGAGGAGGCACCCCATGCCCACCTGGGACCCCGCCCAGTACCTGCGCCACGCGGACCACCGCACCCGCGCCTTCGCCGACCTCCTGGCCCGCGTCCCGGAACCGCAGGCGCCGGCGGACCGCCCCCTGCGCATCGCCGACCTCGGCTGCGGCCCGGGCAACTCCACCCGCCTGCTCACCGAACGCTGGCCCGAGGCCCGCATCACCGGCTACGACCACTCGGAGGCGATGCTGGCCCGCGCCCGCACCGACCTCGCGGACACCGACGCCGACTTCGCCCACGCCGACCTGACCACCTGGACGCCGGACGAGCCGTACGACCTCATCGCCTCCAACGCCACCCTCCAGTGGGTCCCCGGCCACCAGCACCGCCTGGCCGACTGGACCGCCGCCCTCACCCCGGGCGGCACCCTCGCCTTCCAGGTCCCGGGCAACTTCGCCGCCCCCAGCCACGCCCTGATGCGCCGCCTCGCCGCGAGCGAGGGACCCTGGGGCGAGCGGCTGGCGGGCGCCCTGCGCGGCGCCGACGCCGTACTCGACCCCGCCGGCTACCTGCCGTACCTTGCCGGGCCCGGCCGCACCACGGACCTGTGGGAGACCACCTACCTGCACCTCCTCAACGGCCCGGACGCCGTCCTCGACTGGGTGACCGGCACCGGCCTGCGGCCCGTCCTGGACGCCCTGGCCGACGACCCGGCCGCACGCACCGCCTTCACCGACGCCTACCGCGACCTGCTGCGGAAGGCGTACCCGGCCACCGGGGACGGCACCACCCCGTTCCCCTTCCGCCGCGTCTTCGCGGTCGTCACCGTGCCGACCACCGCTCCCGCCGGGCAGGAGGCGGCCGGCGGCCCCCAGGAGTTCCCGGAGCCGGACCCGCAGGCGTGACGGGGGGGCGTCGTACGTGACGAGGGCGGGCGGACACCCCGCGGTGTCCGCCCGCCCTCGTCACGTACGGCGGTGCTTCAGTTCTTGCGGTGCCCTATCAGGCGGGGCTTCTGCTCCATGCCGTCCAGGCCGTGCCAGGCCAGGTTCACCAGGTGGGCGGCGACCTCGGCCTTCTTCGGCTTGCGGGCGTCCAGCCACCACTGGCCGGTCAGCGCGACCATCCCCACCAGCGCCTGCGCGTACAGCGGCGCCAGCTTCGCGTCGAAGCCGCGGTTCTTGAACTCGGTGCCGAGGATGTCCTCGACCTGGGTGGCGATGTCGCTGATGAGGGAGGCGAAGGTGCCCGTCGACTGGGCGACGGGGGAGTCCCGTACGAGGATGCGGAAGCCGTCGGTGTACGCCTCGATGTAGTCGAGGAGGGCGAACGCGGCCTGTTCGAGGAGTTCGCGCGGGTGGCCGGCGGTGAGCGCGCCCGTCACCATGTCGAGCAGCTGGCGCATCTCCCGGTCGACCACGACCGCGTACAGCCCCTCCTTGCCGCCGAAGTGCTCGTAGACCACCGGCTTGGAGACCCCGGCCTTCGCCGCGATCTCCTCGACCGAGGTGCCCTCGAAGCCCTTGGCGGCGAACAGCGTGCGACCGATGTCCAGCAGTTGCTCCCGCCGCTCGGCGCCCGTCATCCGGGTCCGCCGGGGCCGGCGCGGTTTCTCACTGCTGGTACTGGTGCTCGAGTCGGTCGCCACGCCCTCCATCATGCCGCGTCGGCGCTTTCCGGCTGACGGCGGGAGGCGATGCGCTCCTGAGAGGGCCACCGCACGTCGTACGCCCACCCCAGCTGCTCGCACCAGCGGATGATCCGGGCCGAGGAGTCGATCTGGCCGCGCTGGACGCCGTGCCGGGCCGAGGTCGGGTCGGCGTGGTGCAGGTTGTGCCACGACTCGCCGCAGGAGAGGACGGCCAGCCACCAGACGTTGCCGGAGCGGTCCCGGGACTTGAACGGGCGCTTGCCGACCGCGTGGCAGATCGAGTTGATCGACCACGTCACGTGGTGCAGCAGCGCCACCCGGACGAGCGACGCCCAGAAGAACGCGGTGAACGCACCCCACCACGACATCGTGACCAGACCGCCGATCAGCGGCGGCAGCCCCAGCGAGACGAGCGTCCACAGTACGAACTGCCGCGAGATCCGGCGGATCGCCGGGTCCTTGATCAGGTCCGGCGCGTACTTCTGCTGCGGCGTCTGCTCCTCGTCGAACATCCACGCCATGTGCGCCCACCACAGGCCCTTGAGGAGGGCCGGCACCGTCTCGCCGTACTTCCAGGGGCTGTGCGGGTCGCCCTCCGCGTCGGAGAATCGGTGGTGCTTGCGGTGGTCGGCCACCCAGCGGACCAGCGGGCCCTCCACCGCCATCGACCCGGCGATGGCCAGCGCGATCCGCAGCGGGCGCTTCGCCTTGAAGGAGCCGTGGGTGAAGTACCGGTGGAAGCCGATGGTGATGCCGTGGCACCCCAGGAAGTAGAAGAAGACCATCAGCCCGAGGTCCAGCCAGCTCACCCCCCAGCCCCAGGCCAGCGGCACCGCCGCCAGCAGCGCCACGAACGGCACCACGATGAACAGGAGGAGGGCGAGCTGCTCCACCGTGCCCTTGCGGTCGCCACCGAGCGTGGCGGAGGGGGTGGGAGCGGAATCCGGTGGGGAGGTCCGCGGCTCTTCGTCGATCATTTCGGAGGTCGAGGTCATGGGCGCCCCTGAGGGTTGAGGGAATGCGGTCGGTGGCCGAGGAACCGGGAAAGAGGAGGGCATCGGCCGCCTACGGTTCCGTAACCTACGGTGACGTAAGTATGGCAGTGGCGGGCCCCGCGGCAAGAGGCCCCGAACGGGGGTGTCTCCTGCCGTCTGCCCGGCCGACCTATCCTTGACGCGTCGGACAGCGCGGTCCGCCACCTCCAGAACGTGCTCGACACACTGCAAGGAGCCGCACCTGTGAGCAGTGCCGACGCCCAGGCCACCACGACCAGCGCCACCGGCCGCCCTGGGCCCACCGAGACCCCTGAACCCGCCCGCACCACCAGCCCCGAACTCCGCGCCGACATCCGCCGGCTGGGTGATCTGCTGGGCGAGGCCCTGGTCCGCCAGGAGGGGCACGAACTCCTCGATCTCGTCGAGCGCGTCCGCGCCCTGACGCGTACGGACGGGGAAGCCGCCGCCGAACTCCTCGGCGGCCTCGAACTGGAGATCGCGGCCAAGCTGGTCCGCGCCTTCTCCACCTACTTCCACCTCGCCAACGTCACCGAGCAGGTCCACCGCGGCCGCGAGCTGCGCGCCCGCCGCGCCGAGGAGGGCGGGCTGCTGGCCCGCACCGCGGACCGGCTCAAGGACGCCGACCCCGAGCACCTGCGGGCCACCGTCCAGAACCTCAACGTGCGGCCGGTCTTCACCGCCCACCCCACCGAGGCCGCCCGCCGCTCGGTCCTCGGCAAGCTCCGCCGCATCGCCGAGCTGCTGGAGACCCCGGTCATCGAGGCCGACCGGCGCCGCCACGACACCCGCCTCGCCGAGAACATCGACCTCGTCTGGCAGACCGACGAACTCCGCGTGGTCCGCCCCGAGCCGGCCGACGAGGCCCGCAACGCCGTCTACTACCTGGACGAGCTGCACGCCGGCGCCGTCGGCGACGTCCTGGAGGACCTCACCGCCGAGCTGGCCCGGGTCGGCGTCGAGCTGCCCGAGGACTCCCGCCCGCTGACCTTCGGCACCTGGATCGGCGGCGACCGCGACGGCAACCCGAACGTCACCCCCGAGGTCACCTGGGACGTGCTGATCCTCCAGCACGAGCACGGCATCAACGACGCCCTCGAAGTCGTCGACGAGCTGCGCGGCTTCCTCTCCAACTCCATCCGCTACACCGGCGCCACCGAGGAACTCCTCGCCTCCCTCCAGGCCGACCTCGACCACCTCCCCGAGATCAGCCCCCGCTACAAGCGGCTCAACGCCGAGGAGCCCTACCGGCTCAAGGCCACCTGCGTCCGCCAGAAGCTGGAGAACACCAAGGAGCGGCTGGCCCGGGGCACCGCCCACCAGCCCGGCCGTGACTACCTCGGCACCGCCGAACTCCTCACCGACCTCACCCTCATCCAGGACTCGCTGCGCGAGCACCGCGGCGGTCTCTTCGCCGACGGCCGGATGAACCGCACCATCCGCACCCTGGCCGCCTTCGGCCTCCAGCTCGCCACCATGGACGTCCGCGAACACGCCGACGCCCATCACCACGCCCTCGGCCAGCTCTTCGACCGGCTCGGCGAGGAGTCCTGGCGGTACGCGGACATGCCGCGCGACTACCGCACCCGGCTGCTGGCCAAGGAACTCCGCTCGCGCCGCCCGCTCGCCCCGAGCCCGGCCCCGCTCGACGCCGCCGGTGAGAAGACGCTGGGCGTCTTCCACACGGTCAAGCGGGCGCTGGCGGTCTTCGGGCCCGAGGTCGTCGAGTCGTACATCATCTCGATGTGCCAGGGCGCCGACGACGTCTTCGCCGCCGCCGTCCTCGCCCGCGAGGCCGGGCTGATCGACCTGCACGCCGGCTGGGCCAAGATCGGCATCGTGCCGCTCCTGGAGACCACCGACGAGCTGCGCGCCGCCGACGTCATCCTCGACGAGATGCTCGCCGACCCCTCGTACCGCCTGCTCGTCTCGCTCCGCGGCGACGTCCAGGAGGTCATGCTCGGCTACTCCGACTCCTCGAAGTTCGGCGGCATCACCACCTCCCAGTGGGAGATCCACCGCGCCCAGCGCCGGCTGCGCGACGTCGCCCACCGGTACGGCGTCCGGCTGCGGCTCTTCCACGGACGCGGCGGCACCGTCGGCCGCGGCGGCGGCCCCTCGCACGACGCGATCCTCGCCCAGCCCTGGGGAACCCTGGAGGGCGAGATCAAGGTGACCGAGCAGGGCGAGGTCATCTCCGACAAGTACCTCGTCCCCTCCCTGGCCAGGGAGAACCTGGAGCTGACCGTCGCGGCCACCCTCCAGGCCTCCGCCCTGCACACCGCGCCCCGCCAGTCGGTCGAGGCGCTGGCCCGCTGGGACGCCGCCATGGACACGGTGAGCGAGGCGGCCCACACCGCCTACCGCAAGCTCGTCGAGGACCCGGACCTGCCCTCGTACTTCCTCGCGTCGACGCCGGTCGACCAGCTCGCCGAGCTGCACCTCGGCTCGCGCCCCTCGCGCCGCCCCGGCTCGGGCGTCTCGCTCGACGGGCTGCGCGCCATCCCGTGGGTCTTCGGCTGGACCCAGTCGCGGCAGATCGTGCCCGGCTGGTTCGGCGTCGGCTCGGGCCTGAAGGCGCTGCGCGAGGCCGGGCTCGACGGCGTGCTCAGCGAGATGTACGAGCACTGGCACTTCTTCAGCAACTTCGTCTCCAACGTCGAGATGACGCTGGCCAAGACCGACCTGCGGATCGCCCGCCACTACGTCGACACCCTCGTCCCCGACGAGCTGCGCCACGTCTTCGACCTCATCGAGGCCGAGCACGCGCTCACCGTCGACGAGATCCTCCGCGTCACCGGCGGCGAGGAACTGCTCGACAGCAACCCCGTCCTCCAGCAGACCTTCGCCATCCGCGACGCCTACCTCGACCCCATCTCCTACCTCCAGGTCTCCCTCCTCGCCCGCCAGCGCGCCGCCGCCGAACGCGGCGAGGACCCCGACCCACTCCTCTCCCGCGCCCTCCTCCTCACGGTCAACGGCGTGGCAGCGGGCCTCCGCAACACCGGCTGACACCGGTACGCGCGGACACACCCGCGTACGTACCTGCGACGGCGCCCGCCCCCTCCCTTCGCGGGTGGGGGCGGGCGCTCTCGTATGCCCCGGTCACCCGTGGTGATGACGGTGCCGCATGAGCCCGGTTACGGTGGGGAACGGTTGCTTGACTGCCGTCCATGGGAGGAACCATGAACGCCGAGTCCGTGCAACACCACTGGCCGGTGCCCCCGCAGGACGGGTACACCGTGGACGACCTGCTGACGCTGCCGGACCTTCCGCCGCACACCGAGCTGATCGACGGGAGTCTGGTCTTCGTGAGTCCGCAGCGGGAGTTCCACAGCGTCGTGATCGACTCCTGGCGGTGGAGGTGGTCTCACCGGACTCCCTGGCGCGTGACACCCAGACGAAGCCCATCGTCGAGTACGCCCGCGCGGGCATTCCCCACTTCTGGCTCGTCGACCTGGACCCCCGCAGCGGGCTTCCCGTGGTCCGTACGTACGAACGCGAGCCCGTCACCCACAGCTACGTGCCGGTCGGGACGTTCCACGACAGGCTCAAGACCGACGTGCCCTTCCCCGTCTCCCTCGATCTCACGGTGATCGACCGGATGTGACGCTGCCGCCCTACAGCAGCAAGAACGCCCCCGTCAGCAGCAGCGCCCCCACCCCCGCCAGCCCCCAGGCCGTGCGGCGCAGGCGCATGCCTCCGGCGACGACCACGGAGGCGAGGAGGAGGGCGCCGCCGAGGGGGACCCAGGCGTGGAGGAGGCCCGGGAAGCCGGAGCGGACCACGGCGGTGGTGCCGGGCTTGAGGACGACGGGGAGTTCCGCGCCCTCGTCGGCGGCGACCGAGCGTTCGACGGTGACCTGGCTGCGGCGCGTGGCGTTGTCGGAGACCGGCGCGAACGGGCCGGTGCAGTGGTCCGCCCCGCACCGGGCGACGGTCATCGTGCCGTGCTCGCGGCTCTGCGGGAACATCACGTGCTGGGCGGCGGGCCACGAGGCCCAGGCCCCCGCGACCAGCAGGAGCAGGGCGAGGAAGCCCATCAGGGCCCGCCCGCCGAGCAGCATCAGCCCGTAGGCGCTCTCCCCCGCACGGCGCGTGCGGCTGCGCCGGGGCTTCTTCGCGGACGGGGCCTTGGCTGACGAGGGCATGGCGGGATACTGGGCCGTAGCCCCCGGGCCGGTCAATCTTCCGGCCAACCTTCGTCCCTGTGGACGTTCGGTGACGACCGGGGAGGTACGGGACAGGCCCAGGGCCGCGGGTGGGCGGCTACGAGTTGTAGGAGCTCTGGGCGCGCTCCAGGCCCGCCACCACCAGGGCCTCCACGGCGTCTGCGGCGCGGTCCACGAAGTAGTCCAACTCCTTGCGCTCCGTGGACGAGAAGTCCTTCAGCACGAAGTCGGCGACCTGCATCCGCCCGGGCGGCCGGCCGATGCCGAACCGCACCCGGTGGTAGTCGGGGCCGAGCGACTTGGTCATCGACTTCAGGCCGTTGTGCCCGTTGTCGCCGCCGCCGAGCTTGAGCCGCAGCGCGCCGTAGTCGATGTCCAGCTCGTCGTGGATCGCGACGATCCGTTCGGTGGGCACCTTGTAGAAGTCCCGGAGCGCGGTGACCGGGCCGCCGGAGAGGTTCATGTACGACTGGGGCTTCGCCAGGACGATCCGGCGGCTGCCGGGGCCTGGCGCGCCGATCCGCGCCTCCAGCACCTGGGCGCGGGACTTGTGCGCCTTGAACTTGCCGCCCGCCCGCGAGGCGAGCAGGTCGGCGACCATGAAACCGACGTTGTGGCGGTTGCCCGCGTACTCGGGGCCGGGGTTGCCGAGGCCCACCACGAGCCAGGGGCTGTCGTCCGTCACTGACGTTCTCCTCGGAGCGGGGGAGGGGGCGGGATGCCGTACAACGAACCGCCGTCCCGGCGCGGCGGGCGCGCGGGACGGCGGTGCGGTGCTGCGGGGTACTGCGTGCTGCGGAGCCGGGCCGATCAGGCCTCGGCGCCCTCCTCGGCAGCCTCGGCCGGGGCCTCCTCGGCCTGCGCGGCCAGGACCTGGAGGACGACGGTGTCGTCCTCGACGTCCAGGGAGACACCCTTGGGGAGCTTGATGTCCTTGGCGAGGACGGAGTCGCCCGCGTCCAGACCGGCGATGGAGACGGTCAGCGACTCGGGGATGTTGGTGGCCTCGGCCTCGACCGGCAGGGCGGAGAGGACGTGCTCCAGCAGGTTGGCACCCGGGGCGAGGTCACCCTCGGCCACGACCGGGATCTCGACCTGGACCTTCTCGCCGCGCTTGACGGTGAGCAGGTCGATGTGGACCAGGAAGCCCTTGAGCGCGTCACGCTGGACGGCCTTGGGGATGACCAGCTCGGACTTGCCGTCGATGTCGAGCGAGATCAGGACGTTGGACGTCTTGAGCGCCATCATCAGCTCGTGGCCGGGCAGGACGACGTGCGCGGGCTCGGCGCCGTGGCCGTAGACCACACCGGGAACCTTGGACTCGCGACGGATGCGGCGGGCGGCACCCTTGCCGAACTCGGAACGGGTCTCCGCGGAGATCTTCACCTCGGACATGTGCACTCCTCGTGTAGCGGTACGGACGGTGGTGGTCACTCGGCCACGACTGACACGACCGGCCTGCTACGAAGAGCGCGTCGATAACGGACCACGAGCCGGAGAACCGGGCTGGCGTCCCTCGCCGAGCAACGTGGGGGAGTGTACCCGGGGCCGGGGAACCGGCGGAAATCGATCACCCGGCGGCCGGATCGGGCCAGGGCGGGGGCGGACCGGCGACAGGGCGCCGCAAGGGGGCGTTGTGAGGGGAACCGGCCGGGCGGGCCCGGCGTCGGGAAACCTGGCGCCTCTTCTCGCGCCTCGATAGCGTTGCCCGCTCAAGTTGCCCCCCATCGACGGGAGTCCAGTAGTGAACCGCCCCGCCAGGCTCACCGCGGCCGCGCTCACCGCGTCCGCGGCCCTGCTGCTCACCGCCTGCGGAGGCGGCGACAGCGGCTCAGAGGAGAACGACAAGGTCGCAGGTGTGGACCGAGGCGACGAGAAGTCGGCGTCCCCGTCCGCGCCGGCCTCGGCGTCGGCCGACCGCCCGAAGATCGACGTGCCCGCGGACGTCACGTACGCGTTCGAGTGGAAGAAGACCGGCGACCCCGACAAGGACGCCGTGCTGAGCGACGCCGAGCAGCGGATCAGGGCCGTGGACATGGCCATCGCGGAACAGGACGCCCTCCACGAGGCGTACCGGTTCTACTCCGAGGGCACGGCCGCGGCCGGCAGCCAGAAGTACGTCCAGGAGTTCATCGACCACAAGGCCCGCACGACCGGCCTGACCCGTTTCTACGGCGAGACCGTGACGGTCCGCGACGACGGCACCGCGGCCCTGGTGTACTGCGAGGACCAGAGCAAGGCCACCAACAAGTACCTGAAGACCGGCAAGACGGACGCCACGTCGGCCACGAAGAACAGCTACGTCCTCTACGCCGGCACGCTGCGCAAGAACAAGGACGGCGTCTGGGTCACCGAACGTCTGGACTCGACCAGAGGGAGCGCGAAGTGCCAGCCGTGAGACCGCGCGACCGCCTGCTCGTACCGACAGCCCTGGCGGCCCTGCTCCTGGCCGTCACCGGCCCCGCCCACGCCGACAAGGGATTCGGCGAGACGGACGGCGGGGGCGGCACGGACACCGGCGCGGGCGTCGACGGGGACACCGTCTCCGTCACCGCCGGAGGCGTCGTCTACGACCGCTCCAAGAACGGCGGCGGCGGCTCGTCCGGCGCCCTGACGTCCACGACCTCCTGGTCACCACCTGCCTGCTGGTACGCCCCGAAGTACACCCCGGAACAGTTGCAGGAGCACCTGGAGCCGATCTGGGAGGCCGATTCCACGGGGTACGAGTGGGACGCGGCGCAGCGGGAGAAGTACAACGCCGCCGACGAGGAGAAGGGCTTCAACAAGCACAAGTCGGGCAAGGGCTACTGGTGGGACTCGTACGTCAACGACGCCTACCCACCTGGCTGGGAGGCCTGTGACCAGGGGCCCTTCTGGGTGGACACGGGCGACGCCCCGCCCGCCGCCATGGAGAACGCCGTCACCCCCGCCATCCTCGCCGAACTCGCCTACGCCCAGGTCCGGGTCCCCGGCACCGAGGTGACCCTGGCTCCGGCCGACGCGACCAAGGTCAACCTGCCGACCTGGGCCTGGCTGGACGGCGCCGACTTCAAGCCGGTATCGGTCACGGCCTCGGTCCCGGCCCTCGGCATCGAGGCGACCGCCACCGCCGAACCGGTCTCGCTGAAGATCGAGCCGGGCACGCCGGACGCCGAGACCTACCCCGCCTCCGGCACCTGCGACCTCACCGACGGCCGCATCGGCGAGCCCTGCGCGAAGGGCAAGGCCGACCGCACACCCCCGTGCGGCGTGAAGTACGAGCGTTCCTCGGGCGACGCCACGTTCCCCCTCCAGGCCACCCTCACCTGGAAGGTCACCTGGACCGGCAGCGGCGGAGCGGGCGGGGATCTTCCCGACGGGGAGTTCGGGGCTACGCAGGATGTGGTGGTGCAGGAGATCCAGGCGATCAATCGGTGAAGGCCGGCCGTCGGGGAGCGCGGTGGTGGTCGGGCCCGCTCGCTGATCCTCCACCGGTGCGCCCGGCGTATCCCCCGGTCCGTTCCTGTCTCTGTCGCGTCCGCGTGGTCGAAAACCAGCTGTGAAGACAGGGCAGTGCCCTGGATGATGCCTGTGTGCGGACTGGAGTGGTCGGACTCGGGATGGGGCTTCACCTGGCGGAGTGGGGCCGCAAGGTGGGCCTGGAGGTCGTGGCGGTATGTGACCGCGACCCCGAACGCCGCGCCCTGGCACGGGCGCGGCTGCCCGGTGCGGTGCTGGTGGAACAGTGGCAGGAGCTGCTGGAGCACCGTCTTGACGGGGTCGTCCTGGCCAACGACTTCGATGAGCACGCGCCCTTGGCCGTCGCGTTCCTGAACCGCGGGGTGCATGTGCTGTCCGAGTCGGCGGCGTGCGTGGACGCCGCGGAAGGAGCGCGGCTCGTCGCGGCGGCGGACGGGTCGTCCGCGACCTACTCCTTCGCCGAGAACTACGTGGCCCATCCGCACGTCAGGCTCATCCGGCAGGCGATCGAGGCCGGGGAACTGGGCCGGGTCAGCCTGATCGAGGCGGACTACCTGCACGGCATGTCCCCGCCCGACGTCGCGGGCCTGATCGGCGACCCGGGACACTGGAGGGGGCGCATCGCCCCCACGGCGTACTGCACGCACACCCTCTCACCGGTGCTGGCCCTCACGGGCGCCCGGCCGGTGGAGGTGTCGGCGTTCTCGGTGGACGAGGCGGACCCACGCGCCGCGGTCGTCATGGCGGTACGGCTGTCCACCGGGGCACTGGCCCTCACACGGCACGGGTTCCTCCAGGGCGAACCCGAGAGCCACTGGAGCTGGATCTCCGTACGTGGCACCAGGGCGATGGCCGAGTCCGTCCGGGCCGCCGGCGAACGGTCCTGGTCGGTCCGTGTCAGAACGGAGGGCTGGGCGACCCCGGACGGCCACGTCCGCGAGGAGGAGCGTTCCCCCGTGCCGCTCACCCTGGCCGGGGAACCCGTGGCACGCGCAGCCGAGGGCACCGTGCGGGTACTGCGCGCCTTTCGGGCCACCATGGAGCGCGGAGAGCCACCGCTGGTACCGGTGCGGCCCGCCGTGGCCGCGTCACTGGTCGGCGTGGCCGGCGCGGAGTCGCTGGCCAACGGGTCCCGTCCCGTTCCGGTGCCCGCGGTGGCGACCGGACCGGAGAGCTGTTCAGGCAGTTAGTTCCTGATGCCGGCGGCAACGACGTCGGAAGAGCCCGGACCGAACTCCCGAAGCGGGTCTCGCGGCCCGCTCGTCCTCGCAGCAGGGGGCCGGGCGTCATGCGTAAGGCCCGGCACCTTCCCCGGGTGCCGGGCCTTACGTGTGCGCGCTATGGGTGCAGAAGCGTTCCTGCGGGGTCTCCCGCGTTCCGCGGGGTGGATCGCCTCCGCGTGAGGAGTGGTTACTCCTCCTCGAACAGGCTGGTGACCGAGCCGTCCTCGAAGACCTCGCGGACCGCGCGGGCGATCATCGGGGCGATGGAGAGGACGGTGATCTTGTCCAGTTCCAGTTCGTTGGGGGTGGGGAGGGTGTTGGTGAGGACGAACTCGCTGACCTTGGAGTTCTTGAGGCGGTCGGCGGCGGGGCCGGAGAGGACGCCGTGGGTGGCGGTGACGATGACGTCCTCGGCGCCGTGGGCGTAGAGGGCGTCGGCGGCGGCGCAGATGGTGCCGCCGGTGTCGATCATGTCGTCGACCAGGACGCAGACGCGGCCCTCGACGTCACCCACGACCTCGTGGACGGTGACCTGGTTGGCCACGTCCTTGTCGCGCCGCTTGTGGACGATGGCCAGCGGGGCGCCGAGCCGGTCGCACCAGCGGTCGGCCACGCGGACGCGGCCGGCGTCGGGGGAGACGATGGTGAGCTTGGAGCGGTCGACCTTGGCGCCCACGTAGTCCGCGAGGATGGGGAGGGCGAAGAGGTGGTCGACGGGGCCGTTGAAGAAGCCCTGGATCTGGTCGGTGTGCAGGTCGACGGTGAGGATGCGGTCGGCACCCGCCGTCTTCAGCAGGTCCGCGACGAGGCGGGCCGAGATGGGCTCGCGGCCGCGGTGCTTCTTGTCCTGGCGGGCGTAGCCGTAGAACGGGACGATCACGGTGATGCTCCGGGCGGAGGCCCGCTTCAGAGCGTCGATCATGATCAGCTGTTCCATGATCCACTTGTTGATCGGGGCGGTGTGGCTCTGCATCAGGAAGCAGTCCGCGCCGCGCGCCGACTCCTGGAACCGCACGTAGATCTCACCGTTGGCGAAATCGAATGCCTTGGTCGGTACGAGACCGACCCCCAGCTGGTGGGCGACCTCCTCGGCAAGCTCGGGGTGGGCGCGGCCGGAGAAGAGCATCAGCTTCTTCTCGCCGGTCGTCTTGATCCCGGTCACAGCACTTGTCTCCTCAGACGAATCTTCCGCCGCTGCACCCGCCCCGGTTCCGGACACCCCTGACGTGCCAGACCTTGGAACAGCGAGCCAGCCAAATCGCGTGCATCTATCACGGTACGCCGTGTCTGGCGCAGCCGTTTCCGGTCAGCTTTCGGCCGGGGCCTCCTCCGAGCCGCTCTCCGCGGCCTTCGCGGCGGCGCTTCCGGGTCGCTTGCGGGCCACCCAGCCGTCGATATTCCTTTGCTGGCCCCGGGCTACGGCCAGAGCGCCCGACGGCACGTCCTTGGTGATCACCGAGCCGGCGGCGGTGTAGACCCCGTCCCCGAGCGTGACCGGTGCCACAAACATGTTGTCCGATCCGGTGCGGCAGTGGCTGCCGATCGTGGTGTGGTGCTTGTTCACGCCGTCGTAGTTGACGAAGACGCTGGCGGCGCCGATGTTGCTGTGGTCGCCGATGGTGGCGTCGCCCACGTAGCTCAGGTGGGGGACCTTGGTGCCCTCGCCGATCGTGGCGTTCTTCATCTCCACGTACGTACCGGCCTTCGCGGCGCGGCCCAGGCGCGTGCCGGGGCGGAGGTACGCGAAGGGGCCGACGGTGGCCTCGGGGCCGATCTCGGCCTTCAGGGCGACCGTGTTGTCGACGCGGGCGCCCTCGCCGACGGCGGTGTCGGTCAGCCGGGTGTTCGGGCCGACCTCGGCGCCCTCGGCGACGTGGGTGGTGCCCAGCAGCTGGGTGCCCGGGTGGATCAGGGCGTCCTGGCCGAAAGTGACCGTCGCGTCGATCAGGGTGGAGGCCGGGTCGACGACGGTGACGCCGGCCAGCATGGCGTCCTCCAGCAGGCGGTCGTTGAGGACGCGGCGGGCGGCGGCGAGCTGGACGCGGTTGTTGATGCCCGCGATCTCGCGGTGGTCGGCGGCGAGCGAGGCGCCCACCCGGTGGCCCGCGTCGCGCAGGATGCCCAGGACGTCGGTGAGGTACTCCTCGCCCTGGCTGTTGTCCGTGCGTACGGCGGCCAGGGCCTCGGCGAGGAGGCGGCCGTCGAAGGCGAAGACGCCGGAGTTGATCTCGCGCAGGGCGCGCTGCTCGGCGGTGGCGTCCTTGTGCTCGACGATCGCGGTGACCGCGCCCTCGGCGTCGCGGACGATCCGGCCGTACCCGGTGGCGTCGGGGACCTCGGCGGTCAGCACGGTGACGGCGTTCCGGTCCTTGGCGTGGCCCTCGGCCAGCGCGGTCAGCGTGGCGCCGGTGAGCAGCGGGGTGTCGCCGCAGACCACCACCACGGTGCCGTCGACGGAGCCGCCCAGCTCGGCGAGGGCGGTACGGACGGCGTGGCCGGTGCCGTTCTGCTCCTGCTGGTGGGCGGTGCGGACGCCGGGGTGGACCTCGGCGAGGTGGGCGGTGACCCGCTCGCGGGCGTGGCCGACGACGACGACCAGCTCGACCGGGTCCAGCTCGCGGGCGGCGGTCAGTACGTGGCCCACCAGGGAACGTCCGGAGATCTCGTGCAGGACCTTGGGAGTGGCCGACTTCATACGGGTGCCTTCACCCGCTGCGAGGACGATGACGGCTGCCGGGCGGATGGCGCTCACGGATGTGCCCTTCGGCTTCGGGTGCTGGTCACCCGAAGGATACCGGGGAGCCCCCGGACCGCCCGGGCGGGCCGAACGCGCAGCGGGTCCCGGCCGAGGTGGCCGGGACCCGCTGGGGTGCTCCGAGGACGGAGCCGACGTGCTCCCGGGGAAGGAATCGAACCCTCATTCAATGGACCAAAACCATTTGTCCTGCCATTAGACGACCCGGGAAGGTACGCCGCACGAGGGCCCATCCATGATCGGCCCCTTGACGCGCGACACCACTATGCCCCAACGTCCGGCCTCGGCGCGACGATCCGCCCGAGCCGGGCGCCGCCGCCGGTACGCGGCGGTCGTACGGGCCCGCCGCGGGGGCCGGGTGCCGCCCGGGGCCGGGGTGGCGCGGGCGCGGCGCGGGACGCGGCACTCGCCGGAATTGTCGCAGGCCGCCCCCGTACGCTGGTGCGTATGACCACGACGGGGGAAGAGCACCGCGCGGCCGGGGGGCCGTGGTGGTGGGAGCGGCGGCGAAGCGCCGTGCTGGACGGGGGGCTGGCCCTGGGGTCGGCCCTGGAGTGCGCAGTCGAGGGGGTGGGGTTCGCCGAGGGCGCCGGGCTGCCGGTGGGGATCGGGGTGCTGCTCGGCGTCGTCGCCGGGTCGGTGCTGGTGGTGCGGCGGCGGTGGCCCGTCGCGGTGGTGCTGGTCGCCATCGCGATCACCCCGGCCGAGATGGGGTTCCTGCTGGCGACGGTCGGCCTCTACACCCTGGCCGCCTCGCAGGTGCCGCGCCGGATCATCGGCGTCACCACCGGGATGTCGCTGGCCGCGACGTTGATCGTCACGCTGATGCGGACCCACCAGGGCGTGGGCGACATCGCCGGCTCCCGGATCGACGTGTGGTTCCTGCCGCTGATGTCCGTGCTGGCCTCGGTGGCGATGACCGCGCCGCCCGTGCTGCTCGGGCTGTACGTGGGGGCGCGGCGCCGGCTGATGGAGAGCCTGCGGGACCGGGCGGACAGCCTGGAGACCGAGTTGCAGCTGCTGGCCGAGCGGGCCGAGGAGCGGGCCGACTGGGCGCGCGGCGAGGAGCGGACCCGGATCGCGCGCGAGATGCACGACGTGGTGGCCCACCGGGTCAGCCTGATGGTGGTGCACGCCGCCGCCGTGCAGGCGGTCGCGCTCAAGGACCCGCAGAAGGCCGTGAAGAACGCCGCGCTCGTCGGGGACATGGGGCGCCAGGCCCTCACCGAGCTGCGCGAGATGCTCGGGGTGCTGCGGGCCGGGGAGGCGCTCGGCACTTCCGTACGGGGCGCGGTGCCGCTGGCCGCCGTCGGGGTGGCCGCCGCTGCCGCCGCGACGCGGGCCGGGGCGGGGGCGGCCGAGGACGGGCCCTCGCTCGCCGAGCTGGAGGAGTTGCTGGGGCAGTCGCGGGCCGCCGGGATGAAGGTCGAGCTGTCCGTCCAGGGGGAGGCGCGGGACTACGCGCCCGAGGTCGAGCAGACGGCCTATCGGGTGGTGCAGGAGGCGTTGACCAACGTGCACAAGCATGCTGCCGGGGCCGGGGCGACGGTGCGGTTGGCGCACCGGGAAGGGGAGGTGGCCATGCAGGTGGAGAATGGTGCGCCGCCCGCGGGGGGTGGGGGTGCGGCGATGTTGCCCAGTGGGGGCAACGGGCTCGTCGGGATGCGGGAGCGGGTTCTCGCGCTTGGTGGGGTGTTCGTCTCCGGGGAGACCGAGGCCGGGGGGTTTCGGGTTTCGGCTGTGCTGCCGGCGCAGCCCGGGGTGCCCTCGAACGCCGGGCAGGCTTGACCGGCCTCAGGCGCCGGCCGGGCTGAAGGGTGTCCTCGGGCCGGACGGGGAGTGTCCTCAAGCGCCGGACGGGCTGGATTCCGGCTGGGGTTCGGGGCGAACGTTGCCGTTACTGATTGGCCTCAGGCGTCGCCCGCCAGGCTTGGCCGGCTTGATGAGGGTGGCCCCTACCCCACCGTCAGCCGTATCGGCGGTACCCCCGACAGCAGGGTGGTGAGGGCGGCGTCGATGTCTGGGCCCAGGTACCAGTCGCCGGTGTGGTCGATGGCGTAGACGCGGCCCTCGGTGTCGATGGCGAGGAGGGACTGGGGGGCGGCGGTGTCGGCGGTGGTTTCCTCGCCGAGGGGGCAGAGTTCGGTTTCGAGGGCGCGGCCGAGGTCGGCGAGGGTGCGGGCCATGTGGAGGCCGGCGAGGGGGTCGATGCGGAAGGTGCTGGGGGTGAGCTGGCGGCCGGGGCCCTTGGGGGCGATGCGGAGGCCGCCGAACTCTGCCCAGGACTCGACGGCGGCGGGGGAGACCGTGTGCTGGTGGCCGCCGGGGGTGGTGTGGGCGCGGAGGGTGTCGGCCCAGATCTCGGCCTGCTTGATGTCCCAGCGGCCGGGCTGCCAGCCGGCGGCGCGCAGGGCGGCGTCCACGGTGATCGGGAATCGGGTCGTGGAGGTGCGGTTCGGCATCAGGGCTGGTCCGGGGTGGGGTCGACGACGTGGACGCCGAAGTGCGCGGCGAGGGCGGCGCAGCTGCGGCAGGGCGGGGCGAAGGCGCCGTGCTCGGGGTCGCCGTCCTCGCGGATACGGCGGGTGGTGAGTTTGGCGTGCTTGAGGGCCTTGCGGGCCTCGCCGACCGTCATCGGCTTACGGGCGGCGCGCTTGGAGCGGGTCTCGTCGGCGCCGGTGATGCGGCGCGAGATGAGGATCGTTTCCGCACACCGTCCGGTGAACCGTTCCCGCCGGTCGCTGGTGAGGGTGGAGAGGAAGTCCTCGACGAGCGGGTGCAGCTCGGGGGCGCGGTCGGCGCGGCCCGCCGTCGCCGTCAGGGTGAGCCCGCGGCAGGAGAGCGCGGCGGCGACCGCGGGCAGGATGCCGTCCCTGCGGTGGCGCAGGAAGGGGACGGGGGCGGTGCTGCTCCAGCCGACGCGGGGGTCGCCCGAGGCCTCCGGGGAGAGGGCCGGGGCCGGGACGCCGGGGGCGCCGGCGGCCGGTTCGGCGGCGGTGCCGGTGGTGAGGGTGAGGGTGGGGCCGCCGGCCGGGGGCGTGGCCGGGTCCCCGGCGCCGCCGCCGAAGCGGGCGGCCGGGCGGGCCGGCGCCGGGGCGGTGAAGCCGAACGGCCGGTCGGTGCTCCGGGGGTGGGTGGCCGCACCCGGGCTCGCGAGCGTGCCGGGGCTCGGGGGCGCGCCGAGGTGGCCGGTGTGCCCGGGGCGTACGCCGGTGTGGTCGAGGCCCGGGGTGCGGCCGGGTGCCGGGCCGGATCTGCCGGTCCGGCCTGCCGGTGTCTGGTCGTCGGTACTGCGCCTAGCGGTACGCATCGTCGTGCTCGTCCCTCCCGTGCCCGTGGTCGCCGCCACGGGTGTCACGCCCCCGGTTTGCGGGTCCAGCCTGCCAAATCGGGGGGCCCGGGGCGAAGCTGGGGCCGGGTTGCGGCGTACGTGTCGCGAGGTTGTGGCGGTGCGGGGACACGGTGTGCGCTCGGGGCGTACGACCGTTGTGCGGTCAAGAGGCGTACCAGGATCGGGTGTTGGTGCTGGTTGGGGAGGGGATGCGGCTTTCGTGGGGAGGTGGGTGGGCGGGGTGGGGGGAGGGGAGTGCGGGTCCCACGGAGGGAGGCAGGGGCGCAAGCGCGTACGAAGAGGGTGCAACCGGTGTCAGGGGGGTGGGCGTCGCACTCAGGGGTGGTGCCTGTGCGGGTGGCCGGGGGCTGCCGTGACGGTCGTGCCACCGCTTGTGACGGGGGCGGGCGGCCGGTGACCCGGCCCGGTACCACCGCATAGGCTGTCGCTGTCCGCGAATCAAACACAGTGCCGCAGGGGGCAACCGCCATGACGACAGGTCGGCTCGGGCAGCAGGCCGCGCCGCCGAACGCGGCGTACGCCGGGCAGGTCGTGCGCTTCCCGGACCCGGTCCGCGCGAAGCGCCACCCGGCCGGGGTGCGCGTCGACGGTGACGGCTACCCGGACTTCACGCCGTACGCGCGTGCGGCCGTGGAGATCGCCGACCCGCCCGAGGGCTTCGGCGTGGACGAACTGCGCCTGACGGACTACGTGTCGGCCAACGCGGCGCTCGCCGCCGCCGGCCACGAACTGTGGGAGACCCTGCCGGCCGTCGCCACCCCGCACGGCTGGACCTGGCACCACGTCGCGCGCACCCGGCGCCTCCAGCTGGTCCCGGTCGAGGTCAAGGCGCTGCTGCGGCACCACGCGGGGCTCGCCACCACCACCGTCGACCACGGCAAGCGCGGCACCCGCCCGCTCCAGGAGACCCGGCCCGCCCACTTCGCCCTGCCCAAGGGAGCCACGGCCGTCAGCGAGCAGCAGGTGCTGGCCGCCGAGGAGGACCTCGGTTACCGGCTGCCGGGCGCCTACCGCGACTTCCTCAAGGCGGCGGGCGGCTGCGCCCCCGCCGGGGTGGCGCTCGACGCGGAGCTCGGCCTCCTCGTCGACCAGCCCTTCCTGACCCTGCGCGACCAGGCCGCCGCCAACGACCTGGTGTACGCCAACAAGTGCCTGCGCGACCACCTCACCAAGGACTACCTGGGCGTCGCCTTCGTCCAGGGCGGCCTGCTCGCGGTGAAGGTGCGCGGGGAACGCACCGGTTCGGTGTGGTTCTGTGCCTACGACGACGCACGCGACCAGGACGGCTGGTCGGTGCAGGACCGTGTGGAGCGGCTGCTGCTGCCCTGCGGTGACGACTTCGACGCGTTCCTGGACCGGCTGGCGGGCAGCCCGCCGGAGCTGGAGACCGTGGCCAACCTGATGGTGGACGGCGGCTTCGCCGAGGCCGTCCCGGTGGAGGGGTGAGCCCGATGGTGACCTTCGCACAGGCGCAGGAGCGCGCCGAGGAATGGATCAACGCCGACCTGCCCGCGTACCAGCACCGCGAGGTGCGGGTCCGCGAGTTCGACCTCGGGTTCGTGGTGTGGGCCGAGGACCGCGAGGGCGGGCCCGTCTCGGACGGCGGCCGCCAGCGCCTGGTCATCGCCCGCGACAGCGGCGACACCACCCTCTGGCCGGGCCTGCCGGTCGGCGAGGTGATCCGCCGGTACGAGGAGGAGTACGGCCGCGCCGGACAGGCCGCCGAGCCGCCCGCCCCGCCGCGCGGCAACGACCTCGAACAGACCTCCTTCCTGCTGAGCCCGCCCGAATGGCTCCAGGAGGCCGCCGACAAGCTCGGCATCCCGGACCACCGCGCGGAGTCGTCCGCCGCTACGGGCACGGGTTCGGGTACGGGCGCCCCCGCCGCGCCCCCCGCCCCCCAGCCGCCCGCCGAGCCCGCCCCGCCCGGGGGCACCCCCGGTGGCGGTACGCCGTGGCCGGCCGCGGCCCAGGTGGACGGAGCCGCCGCCGAGGCGACCCCGTGGGCCGGTACGGACACCAGCGAGGCCGACGACGACCGGGCCGTGCCCGCGCCCGCCACCGTCTTCGCCCCGCCGCTCAGCGGTGACGACGACGAGCGCACCCCGCCTCCCGGGGTCTCCCCGGAGGCCAAGACGGCGCTGATCTCCGGTGGTTCCGCGCTGCCGCCCACCGCCGTCGTCCCCGCCCAGGACATCCCGGCGGCCCCGCCGGCCGGCGCCCCCTCGGCACCGGCCGCCCCGCCCGCGCCCGAGCCGGGCCGCCCGGTCCCGCCCGGCGCCGAGGACATCGCGGACGCCGCCACCAGCAAGGCCCAGGCCGCCCCGCGCGGCCCCCGCAACACCGGCGCGACCCCGCCCCCGCCGCCCGGCCCGCCCGGCGCACCCGGTGCGCAGGCCGGAGCCGAGTCGCAGGGCGGCGGCGCGGCCTACCTGCCGACGCAACTCGCCTCCCAGCTCCCGGAGTCGGCCGCCTCCGGCACGTCCGGCGGACCGAGCACCCCGCCGCCCCCGGCCCCGCCCGGCGCCCCGGGCACCCCGGGCACGCCTGCGGGCGGTGTCCACCACGCCGCGACGATGCTGGCGGGCCCGAGCCAGGGCGGCAACGTCCCGCAGCCCCCCGGCCCGCCCGGTCCTCCCGGCGCCCCCGGCACCCCGCCGCCCCCGACCGGCGCCCCGGGCACCCCTCCGGGCGGGGTCCACCACGCCGCGACCATGCTGGCCGGGCCCAACCCGGGCCAGAGCGGCAACGTCCCGCAGCCGCCCGGTCCGCCCGGCGCCCCCGGTACGCCGCCCCCGGCCGCCCCCGGCACCCCGCCCGGCGGGGTCCACCACGCCGCGACCATGCTGGCCGGACCCGCCCCGGGCCCGGGCGGCAACGTCCCGCAGCCGCCCGGCCCGCCCGGACCCCCGCCGCAGGCCCCCGGCGCCGGCTACGGCTACCCCCAGCAGCCCGTCGGCCAGCCCACCGTCGGCCCCGGCTACCAGGCGGTGCTGCGTTACCGCGCCCAGGACGGTTCCGAGCAGCAGCTCATCCGCCGCTCCGCGCCCGGCACCCCGCACCCCGAGTGGCAGATGCTGCACGAGCTGCGGGCGATGGGCGTACCGCCGCAGCAGGTGCTGGAGCTCCACACCGAGCTGGAGTCCTGCGAACTGCCCGGCGCCTACTGCGCCCGGATGATCCGCGAGACCTTCCCGCAGGCCCGCATCACCTCCATCGCCCCGTACGGCAGCGACCACGCCTCCCGTCAGGAGGGCATGCGTCAACTGCTGGAGCACCAGGGGGAGTTGCACCAGGTCGCGGACGGGCCCGCGCGTCCGGCGCCGGTCCGTGCGCCGCTGCCGCCGGTGCCGCCCGCGCCGCAGGTCGGCCCGGACGTCCTCGCCCAGGAGCTGGCCGGTGCCCTCGGCCCGCAGGGCGTCTTCCGCTTCGACCAGCACGCCGTCTCGCGGCAGGGTGTCCCGGACGTGGTCGCCCACACCCTGGTGTGGGCGGGGCTGCCGCTGGACCTCGGCCCGTTCTTCTGGGCCCAGGCCCAGCCGGGGCGCCCCGTCCCGACCCTCGCCGAGCTGGCCCAGGAGCGCGGCTTGCAGCCCGCCTCCGACGCCGGGTCGTACCTGGTGATGGGGAGCGACTTCGGCAAGGCGCTCTGCGTCCAGTACGGCACCGCGCACATCGTGGCGGTGCCGGTGGAGGCGGGGCCCGGCGGGGCGCCCGTGCCGCCGCAGTTCGTCAACACCGGGCTGCCCGAGTTCGTCCGCTGCCTGGCCCTGCTGGCCCGCATGTGGCGGCTGCGCTTCGGCCTCAACCAGGAGCAGGCCGGCCGCTGGACGGTCGACTTCCAGGCCCAGCTGGCCGCCCTCGACCCGGCGGCGCTCGGCTCGCCGGAGAACTGGTGGTCGGTGGTCCTGGAACAGATGTGGGACGGGCTCTTCTGACCCCGGCCCGCCGCTGAACCGCGAAGGCCCCCGCACGCGCACCGCGTGCGGGGGCCCCGGCACTTGACCCTGACGTGAGGACGGGCGGCGGAGCCGGGGGCGGCCGCGCCCGGCCTCAGGCGTCCGAGGCCGGGGTGCCCTGGTGGAAGTACATCCGCCAGTGCTCCCCGCCCTCCGCCAGCCGCCACAGCGAGGTGCGCCGGGCCCGCCGCTCCCCGCGCACCGTCACGAACCGCAGCTGGACCCAGCCGGGGGCGAGGAGGGTGCCGGCCATCTCCAGGACCTCGGCGCCCGGGTCGTCGGCGTCCTCGAAGGTGGGCAGGGCGGCAAGGACGGCCTCGCGGGTCCAGAGGGTGCCGGAGGCGCCGATCTCGGTGAACTCGGGGTCGAGGAGGCGGGCCGCCTCGGCGGGATCGGCGCGGACCCCGGGGGTGAGCAGGGCGAGTTCGCCTGCGACGGCGGCGGCGACGGAGTCGCCGGGGGACCAGCTCCGGCGAGGCGGGGCGTCGGGTGCGGCCGTCTCCTCCCCGGCGGCCCCCTCCCCGGCGCTGTGCTGCTCCCGGCTTCGGCGGAACTCGACGCGGTCGGGGCCCTCGGACTCCGGGCGGCCCGCCGCCGTCCAGCCGCACGCCTCGTAGAAGGCGACGGCCGCGACGTTGGTGGCGAAGGTCTCCAGGCGGATCTCCTCGTACTGGGGGAGGAGCAGCCGTTCGGCCTCGGCCAGGAGCAGCCTGCCCAGTCCCTGCCGCTGCCGGTCCACGTCGATCATCAGCAGGTCGACGGTGGGCCCCTCGACGATCAGCAGCCCCACGATCTCCCCGCCCGCCTCCAGGCAGTGGAGGTGCCCGGCGAGGAAGTGGGAGGCGAGGTGCTCGTCGGAGGCGCCGCTGCCGGGGTAGCCGTCGACGCCCTCGTCCCCCGGGAACGAGCGGTACCGCGCGTCGATCGTCCGGCGGGCGAGCTCCTGGACGAGTGGGACGTCCTCGGGGCGCGCGGGGCGCAGGGCGGCACCGGTCACGTCGGTTCGCTCGCCCGGCGCCGTCGACTGCCGGAGCCCTGCCCGGGGCCCGTCATCGCTCCACCCCGCCCGCGAAGGGCATCCCGCGCCACGCCTCCACCATCGGTGTCAGGTACTCCACCAGCACCGGAAGCTGGGGCGCCAGGGCCAGCGCCGTGATCCCGCGCAGCCGGCCCACGGCGTCGACGAAGCGCAGCACCCGCTCGTCGAGGCGGCGGATGCCCGCCTCCGCCGCGCCCCGGTCGTACGCCGCGACCAGTTCGGGGCCGAGCGTGGCCAGGTCCCACTCCACCGGGCCCAGGGTGAGGAGTTCGAAGTCCGCGTACAGGTCCCCGGCGGTGCCGGAGAAGAGGTTGGCGGGCGGGCAGTCGCCGTGGACCGGCTGGAGGTCGATGCCGGGGAAGGCGGCCTCGAAGGCGGTGCGGGAGCGGACCAGGGGTTCCAGGAGCTCCCATTCGCGGCGGGCGCGGTCCACGTCGTCCGGAGCCAGGAGGTCGGGGCGGGTGGCGAGGAGGTCGAGGGAGGCGGAGAGGGAGTCGGGGCCGGCGGTGGAGAGGAAGGAGAGTTCGCCCGGGTAGGACCGCAGGGCGGCGTGGAGGGCGGCGGTGCGGTGGGAGTTGGCGGCGTAGTCGGGGGCCCGGTCGCGGTCCTCCTCGACGTACTGCCACAAGGTGAGGGAGAAGCCGTCGCGGGCGACGGGGCGGCGCGGGACGAGCGGGCTGGGCGGGATGACGGGGGTGCCCTGGGTGTCGAGCCAGTGGGCCACGTCGAGTTCCGCCTGCTGGCGGCGGGCCAGGGCCTCGGGTGTCTCGGCCGGCGGCAGGACGACGGGGAGGCGGGCGACGACGGGGGAGGGCGCGAGGTGGACGACGACCGAGAAGAGGTCGTGCAGGACCCTCGGCCCGGTCACGGTCAGGCCGAGGTCGCGGCCCGCGGCGACGGCGGCGTCCACCGCCGAGGCGGTGCGGCGGGCGAGCTGTTCGGGGGTGGCGAAGTCGGTCATGGGGACAAGGTTCCACGTGGGGCGCCCGGGGCGGAAACGGATAAGGGAGCCGGAGGTGGGTAGCCCCCGGCCCATGAGGCGATTCGAGGAATACGGGGTGCTGGTCACCGGCGCCGGACAGGGCATCGGGGAGGCCGTCGCGCGGCGGTTCGCCGGCGAGGGCGCGCGGGTGCTCGTCACCGACCGGGACGGCGAGCGGGCCGGGAAGGTGGCGGCCGGGTTGCGCGGGGAGGGGTGGGAGGCGCGGGCGCTCGCCTGCGACGTCGGGGACCGGGCGGCGGTGGAGGCGGCCGTGGCGTACGCGGTCGAGAGCTTCGGCGGGCTCGACGTGCTGGTCAACAACGCCTGCTCGGCCGGGCAGGACACCCCGCTCTTCGAGGACGGCAGCGACGAGGTCTGGGAACGCGACCTGGACATCACCCTCACCGGCGCCTACCGCTGCGCCCGCGCCGCCCTGCCCCACCTCGCGGCCGCCCCGGACGGGCGCGGGGCCGTGGTCAGCGTCGGCTCGGTCAACGGCGAGCAGGACTTCGGCGGACACGCGTACAGCGCCGCCAAGGCCGGGCTCGCCGGCCTCACGCGGACGCTCGCGGGGCACGCGGGGCCGCGCGGGGTGCGGGTCAACCTGGTCGCCCCGGGGACCATCGCCACCCCGGCGTGGGCCGGGCGTGAGGCGTCCCTCGAAGCGGCGGCGGAGCACTATCCGCTGGGCCGGATCGGCCGGCCCGAGGACGTCGCGGCGGCCGTGGCCTTCCTCGCCTCGCGGGACGCCGCCTGGATCACCGGGATCACGCTGCCCGTGGACGGCGGCATCCTCAACAGCAACCAGGGGCTGGCCCAGGTGCTGCGGGGGACGTGATCCGGCGCCGGGGCGGCGGGGTGGGCGTAGGCCATCTGCCGGGCCCGTCCTGCGCCGCCGCCGGGGCCGCCGGATCATGCCGACATGACGGGCGCGGGTGAGGCAGGAGCGGGAGCGGCGGGCGAGTGGGGCCCGCCCCCCACGCACGGGCCGGGGGCGGGAGGCGGGCGCAGGCGCCGGCGGCGGTGGCCGTGGGTGGTGCTGTGGACGGTGGTGGCGCTGGTCGTGGTGGTGGCCGGGGCGGGGACGGCGGTGTACTTCTGGGCCGACGGGCGGGTGCGGACCACGGACGCCTTCGGGGAGTACGCGGGGCGGCCGAAGGCCGGGCAGGGCACCGACTGGCTGCTGATCGGCTCGGACAGCCGCGCCACCCTCACCCCCGAGCAGCGCCGCGAACTGCACGTCGGCGCGAACGAGGTGCGCAACACCGACACCCTCATGATCGTCCACCAGGGGGACCACGGCACGACCATGGTCTCGCTCCCCCGCGACTCGTACGTGGCGATCCCCGGGCACGGCCAGGGAAAGATCAACTCGGCCTTCGCGCTGGGCGGGCCGAAGCTGCTGACCCGGACCGTCGAGCAGGCGACGGGGCTGCGGCTGGACCACTTCGCGGAGGTCGACTTCCTCGGCTTCGTCGACGTGGTGGACGCGCTCGGCGGGGTGCGGATCTGCGTACCGGCGGGCGGGCTGCGCGACGAGAGGTCGGGGGCGGACTTCGCGGCCGGCTGCCAGGAGACGGACGGGGTCCAGGCCCTCTCCTACGTACGGGCCCGCTACAGCGACCCCGAAGGCGACCTCGGCCGGGTGCGGCGCCAGCGGCAGCTGGTCTCGGCCGTCGCGGACAAGGCGTCGAGCCCGGCGGTGGCGCTCGACCCGTGGCGGGCCGGGCCCTTCCTCTCCGCCTCCCTCGACGCGGTCACCGTCGACCGGCGGACCGACGTGCGCGACCTCTTCCGGCTCGCCCGGGGGCTGCGGGGCGCGGCCGGCGACCCCGAGGGCACAGAGCGCGCGCTGACCGTCCCGCTCCGGTCCGAGGGGGAGGTCCCGGGCGCCGGGGACGTGGTCGTCTGGGACCGCCGGCGGGCCGGAGAACTCTTCGCGGCACTCCGCGACGATCGCCCGATTCCGACTTCTGACCTGAAATGACGCATCCTTGAGCGAAAGGATGTGGATACGGTGCCCACGGTGGTGCCGTGGCCGTCGCGCGGCGGCCGGCCCGGGGTGGTCGGCCGGGCGGCGCGGCGTGGCACGAGCGGTTCCGAGCGGACCGGGAGGAAACGGACGATGAGCAGTACACCGGCGTCGCCGCACGGCTTCGCGACGGTACGGGGACGCGGCTACCGCCCGGCCCAGGCCGACCAGTACGTCGCCGCCCTGGAGCGGGAGCGCGACGAGGCGCACGCGGAGGCCGAACGGCTCACCGCCCTCGCCGAAGGGCTCGGCGCGGAGGCCGCCACCCTCGCCGAGACCGTCGCCACCCTGCCCGAGCCCACCTACGACAACCTCGGCGAGCGCGCCCAGCGCCTCTACGCCCTTGTCCAGGAGCAGTCCGAGGCCCTGGACGCGGCCGGCCGGGCCGAGGCCGCCGCCCTCACCGCCGCCGCCGAGCAGGCCGCCGCCGACCTGCGCGAGGCAGCCCGCCGGTACGCCGCCGAGACCCGCGCCGAGGCCGAGCGGCAGGCCGACGACCGCCTCGCCGCCGCCCGCGCCGAGGCCCACCAGCTGCTCACCGACGCCCGCGCCGAGGCCCAGGCCGAGCGGGCGGCGGCCGAGGCCGCCCTCGACGAGGCCCGGCAGCTGACCGCCCGCACCCTCGCCGGCCAGGAGCGCGACCTCGCAGCCCGGGAGGCCGAGGCGGAGCGCGAGCTGGCCGAGCGGGACACCGTGGCGCGCGGCCACGAGGGCGCCCTCGACGACCACGGCGACGCCGTCCTCGCCGAGGCCCGACGCCACCACGCCGAGGCCGAGGAAGCCGTACGCCGCACCGACCAGGAGGCCCAGACCCAGGCCGCCGAACTCCTCCAGCAGGCCCAGGCCACCGCCGACCGCGTCGCCGCCGAGGCCGAACGCCTCGTCCGCGACCACGAGGAGCAGCGCGAGGCGCTGCGGGCCCGCATGGAACACATCCGGACAGCGCTGGCGGCGCTCACCGGGCGGGGCGTGGTCGGGGTGCCGGCGGCCCCGGAGGCCGAGGAAGCCCCGGAGGTCTCCGGAGCCCCGGTCGCGCTGCCGGCGGCACGGCGCGAGCAGCCGGGGGGCGGGGCGGAGCCGGACGTGGCGTAGGGGGGCGGGAGCAGGGTCAGGGGCCTGATCTTCACCCCGCCCGGAACAGCTCGCCGCCCCGTAGCGTGCGGCGGCGGGTGACACGGGTGGTGCCCGGTTTCAGGACGCGTGCCGGCCCAGGAAGCCGCTCACCGCCGCAGCGAACCCCCGCGGATCGTCCACCCAAGGGAAGTGGCTGACCCCCGGCAGGACGGTCAGCTCGGCGTCCGGGAAGAGGTCGGCGTACGAAGTGACGGCCTCGGGTGGGGAGTTCAGGTCGAGTTCGCCCGCGACGAGGAGGGTCGGGCGGTCGAAGGAGGCCAGGGCGGCGCGGGTGGTGGGTGGGTCGAAGGCGCCCTCGGAGCCGTAGGTGGCGGCGGCCTCGGTGCCGCGCCAGGGGGTGCCGAGGGCGCGGTGGGCGCGGGCCTCGTCGTCCCAGCGGGCGTACATGAAGGGGGCCATGGCCTCCCAGGAGGCGGTCGTGGCGCGCCCCGCCGCCACCTCCTCCAGCGCCGCGTACGCCTCCGGGAACCACGGCTCGCCCTCCCGCAGCCGGGCCGTCTTCGCCCGTACCGGCCCGGGCACGTCCACGTCCACGGCGAAGGTGCTGGGGGTGGCCAGGATCAGCCGGTCGACGTGGTCCGGGTGCCGCTCGGCGTAGCGGACGGCCAGGTTGGCCCCGGCGGAGTGGCCCAGCAGGTCGACGCGGTCCACGCCGAGGTGGCGCCGGAGCGCGTCCACGTCCGCGACGAGGCGGTCGCAGCGGTAGGAGGCGGGGTCGGCCGGGACCCCGGAGGCGCCGGTGCCGCGCAGGTCCAGCCCGAGCAGCCGCCGGTGAGCGGTGAGACCGCCGAGGTCACCGAGGTAGGCGGCGGGGTGGAAGGGGCCGCCTGGCAGGCAGACGAGGGGCGGGCCCTCGCCCGCGGCGCGGTAGGCGAGGAGGGTGCCGTCGGGGGCGGTGAAGGTGGGCATGGGGGGATAGTGCCATTGGGGCGGGAGCGGGAGCCCGGCTCTTTTCGCGGCCTGCGGTGGCTACGGCCTGGACGGCAGGTCGTTGATGCCGTGCTGGCAGCCCCGCTTGAACGCGTTCCGGTCGGCCTTCTCCTCGTACTGCTCCTCGGCCCAGGTGGCGCAGTGGAAGATCTGGCCGAAGAGGTCGCCGCCGAGGGTGCCCCGGCGCTCCTGGCCGTGGGCGTACCCGGCCTCGTAGGGGCTGTCGGCTCCGCATCCGGCGAGCAGGAGGGTGAGGGCCGCGGCGGCGGAGGCGGCGGCGGTGCGACTTCTCAACGGGTCTGCCTCCTAGGGCTGTGGGAGGTCATGGTGACACTCCGCGTCGCAGAGGTCATCTTTCCGCGTGCCGGTGGGAGGAAACGGCTGGTGGCCGGGGGCTTGCCGCCGTCTCGGGGAACGGGTCAATCCGGTTGGCCGGGGCCGCGTGGTTGGCGAGAATGCGCTCAACGGTGGGAGGGAGCAGGGGCGTTGGACGTCTTCATCTGTGCGGGGTGCGAGGCCGTGCTGTCGGCGTCCGTGGCGCGGGTGGCGCTGCCCGTCCATGCCCGGCAGCGGTGGGGGCACTCGCTGATGCCGGTGCTGATGGAGTCGGGGACGTACGCCGTGGACCCGGAGCCGGACGGTCCGCCGGGCGCGGCGGTGCTCGCCCCCGGTGATCTGCCAGGGACCGTGCTGCTCCCCGAACGCTGTGACGGCTGCTGCGGTTCCGCCGGCGGTGACGGCCCCAACCTGGCCTGCCTGCGCTGCGGGCTGCCGGTGGCGACCCGGGTCGACGACTGCGGGTACTGGCAGGAGGTGTGGTGCGATCCGGGGGCCACCCGGCTCGTCCCGGGGGAGGCCGACGAACTCCCGGCGTGCTGGTCGCGGTTGGCGGAGGAGTGTGCGCCGGTGGAGCCCGTCGCGCCGGAAGGGCGGTGGGACCCGCGCTGGGGTGCGGCGGTCGGCGCCGCGCTGGCCGGGGTGGTGGCGCTGTCCGGCGGCAGGCCCGTGGCCGTGCCGCCCGGGCCGCTCGCGGTGACCCTCGGCCGCGCGGTGGGCGCCCTGCTGCCGCCGGGCCCGCCCGGGCGGACCGTGGTGCTCGCCGGTCCCGGGCTGCCGGTGCCGGAGGACCCGCGCGCCCTGGCCCTCGTCCCGGTCCATCCCCGGACCGGCGAGGTGTGGCCCTGTCCCGGCGGGGTCGACGGGGTGCCGCTGGACGCGGCGGTCTGGCTCCACCTGGCGCGGGGGCCGGACGAACTGCCTCACCCGGCGGCCGGGCGGGTGCCCGCCGGGGTCCACCGGGACGAGCCGCCGGCGCTGCGGCCCCTGACGCTCTTCCGGGCCGACCTCGACGTCTTCCTGCGGACACTGTCCCGGCTCCCTGCCTTCCGCGAACCCTGGCTGCGGCGGCTCCACGAGGAGGTGCGCGGGCGGGGGTACGCGGGGGCGCCTTTCTAGGCCGGGTCCAGGTGGCGGGTGTCGCCCAGGGCGGCCAGGCGGCGGTTGTGGAAGTGGTCGTCCTCGTGGAGCGTCGTGATGCTGCCGGGGGCCGCGCCGAAAGCGGCGTGACCGGCCGCTTCGAGGGGGAACTTGATCCAGGCGGTCACCACGAAGGTCAGGGAGCCGCCGTGGGTCACGATGATCTGGTGCTCGGCGGGTCCGCGCAGGATGTCGTCCATGGCCGCGTGGACGCGCCGCGCCAAGGCCGCCTTGGTCTCCGCGCCCGGTACGCCCTCGTCGTGGTCCATCCGTTCCCCGGCGGCCGGGGGCGGGACGAAGCGCCGGTCCAGCCACGCCTGCGGCCTGCCCTCCGCCTCGCCGTAGGACTTCTCCCGCAGGCGCGGGTCCCAGACCGGGTGTACGCCGAGGAGTCCGGCCACCGGCTCGGCGGTCTGCCGGCAGCGCCGCAGGTCCGAGGAGTACAGCTCGACCGCGGCCTCCTGGGGAATCCGGGCCCGCAGGGCGCGGGCGGTGCGGGCCGCGGCCCGGATGCCCGTGGCGGTCAGCTCCGAGTCGTGCCAGCCGCCGACGACGCCCTCGACGTGGTGGGTCGCCTCCGGGTGGGTGACGACGTGCAGGGTGCGCACGGGACCGGCCTCCTGTGAGTTGGGGGGGGACTCCCCATCTTCCCTTCCCGCACGCCCGGTTGTGGCCCACCTGTCACCCCGTGCTCCCGTGGTTCGGGCAGGGTGAGTTGGGCATGTCAAATCTGGCTGTGTCCGTGTGTCATCCCCCCACCGTCCTCAGGAGGACGTCTTGAAAACGGGTTCCCGCCTCCGCAGAGCCGCGTTCACCCTCACCGCCGCCACCGGCCTCGTCGTCGCCTTCGCCGGCAGCGCCCACGCCGCCCCGCCCGCCGCGCTCCCGGCCCGTGCCGACGCGCTGGAGCAGGCGTACCAGCCGGCCTACGACTACGACACCGACGGCTGCTACGCCACCCCCGCCATCGGCCCCGACGGCACCCTCAACGGCGGCCTCAACCCCTCCGGCGCCCTCAACGGGCAGTGCCGGGACGCCTGGGACCTCGACAACACCAACACCTACTCCCGCGCCAAGTGCGACGGCGACTGGTGCGCGATCCTCTACGGCTCGTACTTCGAGAAGGACCAGGCCGTCGCGGGGAGCGGGCTCGGCGGGCACCGGCACGACTGGGAGCACGTGGTGGTCTGGGTGAACGGCGGCGAGGCCCGGTACGTGGCCACCTCGGCGCACGGCAACTTCAAGGTCCACGACCGCGACGCCGTCCGCTGGGACGGCAGCCACCCGAAGATCGTCTACCACAAGGACGGCGCCAGCACCCACTGCTTCCGCGCCGCCACCGCCAACGACGAGCCCCCGGAGAACCACCGGGGCACCTGGCAGTACCCGGCCCTCGTCGGCTGGGAGGGCTACCCCGCCGGGCTGCGCGACAAGCTGAGCCAGCACGACTGGGGAAGCGCCAACTTCGGCCTGAAGGACGCCAGTTTCGGCTCCCACCTGGAGAAGGCGAAGCCCTCGGGGATCGACTTCGACCCGTACGCCTGACAGGGGCGGGTGCCTGGATGAGCGGCGGGCCGGGTGCGCTAGGGGGTGTCAGACACCCCCTAGGCCCGGTCCGTACGCTCCTCCCGCTCCCACTCCCGTGCCAGCAGGGACCACACCTCGATGTCGAGGCGTTCGCCGCGGTAGGAGGAGTGTGCGCGGAGGGTGCCGTCGAGGGTCATGCCGAGGCGCTGGGCGGCGGCTCGGCTGCGGGTGTTGCGGGGGGTGGTCCTCCATTCCGCGCGGTGCAGGCCGCGGGTGGTGAAGGCGTGGGTGAGGAGGTGGCGGGCGGCGGCGGTGATGAGGCCGTGGCCCTCGCCCGCCGGTTCCGACCAGACGCCGATCTCGCAGGTGCCGGCGGCGGCGTCGAAGTGGACGAACATGACGCCGCCGACCAGGGTTCCTTCGCGCCAGATGCCGAAGATCCGGCCCCGGTCGGCCGCCTGTTTGTCGGCGTACGACTGGAGGGTGGCGCGGGCCGAGTCGAGGTCGGTGGAGTAGGTGGCCCAGGGAATCCACGGGTCGGTGTGGGCGCGGGCCCGGTCGATGTGGGCCAGGAACTCGGGGGCCTGCCAGGGTTCCAGGGGGCGCAGCTCGGCGCCGGGGGCGAGGGGTATGGCGTACACGGCGGGTCCCGGGGGTCGGAGGGGCGGGCGATACGTAACAAGCGTTGGGTAGGTACCGTACCGGGTATGACGCCAGCTCGTGGGGACCATGACGCACGCCGGGAGGATGTTTCCGAGGCGGTGTGGCGGGTGCTGGCCGCGCGGGGGTTCGGGGGGCTGACGCTGCGGGCGGTGGCCTCCGGGATGGGGGCCACGACGGGGCTGGTCACGCACTACTTCCCGAGCAAGCGGGCGCTGGTGCGGCATGCGCTGGAGGTGCTGGACCGGCGGTCGGCGGGGCGGCGGCGTCCGGCGGAGGAGCGGGTGGGGGAGGCTTCGGGGCTGGTGCGGCTGCGGGCGGTGCTGCTCGACGTGCTGCCGCTCGACGGGCCGGGGGCGGCGAACAACCGGATCTGGGTCGGCTCCTGGGACGTGGCGCTGGCCGATCCGGAGCTGGCGGCGGAGCACGCGGCGCGGTACCGGCGGGCCCGGGAGCGGATGGCCGGGTACGTGGCCGAGGCGCAGCGGGCGGGGGAGCTGCCCGCCGGGCCAAAGGCCGGGGACGTGGCGGCGGCCGCGCAGAGTTTCGTGCTGGGGCTGGTCGTGCAGGCCCTGTTCGCGCCGGAGGAGTTCCCGCCCGTCCGGCAGGTCGCGCTGGTCGACGGCTACCTGGCGGGGCTGGCGGCCGGCTGACCGGACGGGCGGGCGGGGATCAGGCCCGTTCGGCGGCGGCCGGGCCGGTGTGCTCCTCCCGTACCGGGAAGCGGCGCGGGGCCAGGGCGAGCAGGAGGACGAAGGCGGCGGCGCCCGCGCAGGCCGCGCCGAGGTGGACGGTCTCCACGGCCGAGGCGACGGCGCGGCGCAGGGTGTCGGCGGTCGCGGGGTCCATGGCGCCCGGCTCGTCCAGGGCGCGGGCGACCGCGTCGAGGTCGCCGGAGGTGTTGCCGAGGCGGGCGGTGAGGACGGCGTTGGCGACGGCGCCGAAGAGGGCGGCGCCGAGGGTCTGGCCGATCTGGCGGCAGAAGAGGACCGAGGCGGTGGTGGTGCCGCGCTCCTCCCAGCCCACGGTGGACTGGACGCCGACGATCAGCGGCAGCTGGAAGAGGCCGAGGGCGGCACCGAGCGCCAGCATCAGCAGGGCGGGCTGCCAGCCGCTGCCCGGGTACGGCAGCAGCGGGAAGGCCAGCAGGACGAGGGTGGCGGCGCCGCTGCCGACCAGGGCGGTGTCGCGGAAGCCGATGCGCCGGTAGACGTGCTGGCTGAGGGCGGCGGCGACGGGCCAGGAGAGGGTCATCACGGAGAGGACGAACCCGGCGGCGACCGGGGCGAGGCCGAGGACGGACTGGGCGTACGTCGGGAGGAAGACGGTCGGGGCGACCATCAGCAGGCCGAGGCAGCCGAGGGCGAGGTTGACGGCGGCGATGGTGCGGCGGCGCCAGACCCAGCCGGGCAGGACCGGGTCGGCGGCCCGGCGTTCGATCAGGACCGTGGCGGCGGCCAGCACGGCGCCGGTGCCGAGGAGGGCGAGGGAGGGCGGCGAGAGCCAGCCCCAGGCGACGCCGCCCTGGACCAGCGCGGTGAGCAGCACGGCGCCGCAGCAGAAGATGCCCAGCGCGCCCGCCCAGTCGATCCGGGGGCGCGGGCCGGTCCGCTCGCGGGCGGGTTCGTGCAGGTGGCGGACGATGAGCCAGAGGGCGACGGCGCCGACGGGCAGGTTGATGAGGAAGATCCACCGCCAGTCGGCGTAGGTGGCGAGGACTCCGCCGAGGCCGGGACCCGCGACGGCGGAGAGCGCCCAGACGGTGGAGAGCCGCGCCTGGATCTTGGGGCGCTCCTTGAGCGGGTACAGGTCGGCGGCGAGGGTCTGCACCGTGCCCTGGAGGGCGCCGCCGCCCAGCCCCTGGACGACGCGGAAGGCGATCAGCGAGGTCATGTCCCAGGCGAGGGCGCAGAGCAGCGAGCCGAGGAGGAAGAGGACCGAGCCGATGATGAGGACCGGCTTGCGGCCGAGGGTGTCGGAGAGCTTGCCGTAGACCGGGAGGGTCACCGTGACGGCGAGCAGGTAGCCGGCGAAGAGCCAGGAGAAGTAGGAGAAGCCGCCGAGGTCGCCGACGATCTGCGGGACGGCGGTGGAGACGATGGTGCCGTCCAGCGCCGCCAGCGCCATGGAGAGCATGAGGGCGGCGACGACCGCGCCGCGCCGGGCGTCCGGCGCCGGGACGGGCGGCTCCGGCCCGGGCTCCCCGGGGCGGGGGCCGCGCGGGCGGGGCAGGTCGGGCGTGCCGGATGCGGGGCCCTCGTTCACGGTCGTCCTCTCCTCACGTGCGGGAGGCGGCGATTCCGTTCCCCCTACACCGATTCCGGGACACTTTCTCATCGGCGGGGCGCCGGCGGGGAGGGCGTCCGGCAGGCGGGCAGGTGCCCGAACGGGCGCGGGGCGGCGCGGAACGGACCAGGCTCGGGCGGAACGCGCCGAAGGCCGATCCCGGTTGCACGATGCTGCCGGAGAGGCTGCAACAAGCTGTCAACGCGCGTCCACCACGGTAGACGCCAATGCTGGCATGGTCGGGTCAACACCGCCCGACGGCCCGTCAGACGGGCGCCCGTGACCACGGCGTCCCGCCCCGCTTCGTACAGAGCCACCCCCCACCACCGTACCGAGCCACCTCTCTCTCCGGCCCATCCGGGGCCGCCGTGCCGCACACCGGCGAGCCCCCTACGCACAGTTGCCCACGAGCCATGACCAGACTCCCAGGGAGAACCGTGTCCGCGATCCGTCACGCCCACTGTCCGCACCCCGCCTCCTCCGTCCGCCCCCGCCGGGCGAGGGCGGTCGCCGCCCTCGCCGGGGCCGTGGCGCTGCTCGCCCTCGGGGCCGGGCAGGCCGTCGCCCAGGCGCCGGACGCCGCCCCCGTCCCGGTGAGCCCGCTGGTCAACGGCTGGGACGGCGCTCCCGTCGATCCCGGGTGCGGCAAGCTGGTCAACGGCTGGGACTAGGCGCCGGCATGCGGTTCCAGCTGCTCGGCCCGCTCTCGCTGCACGACGGCCCCGAGTCGGTCGTCCTCCAGCCCGCCAAGCCCACCGTCCTGCTGACCGCGCTGCTCCTGCACGCCAACTCCGTGGTCTCCGCCGACTACCTCCAGCGGGCCATCTGGGGGGAGGAGCAGCCGGCCACCGCCAAGGCCGCCCTCCAGACCTGCGTCCTCAGGCTCCGGCGGCTCTTCACCAAGCACGGCGTCACCGAGACGCCGATCGAGGCCGTCCCCGGCGGATACCGCATCACCGCCGGCCCGCACACCCTGGACCTCATCGGGTTCCGGGAGCGGGTCCGGCGGGCCGCCGCCCTCACCCACGACCCGCAGGCCGAACTGGCGGCGCTGCGCGACGCCTTGGCGCTCTGGCAGGGCCCGCTCCTCGCCAACGTCCGCTCCGACCTGCTCCACCGCGACGAGGTGCCGCGCCTCGCCGAGGAACGGCTGCGCGCCGTGGAACGGCTCTGCGGCCTCCACCTGCGGCTCGGGCGGTGCGGGGAGGCGCTGGGCGACCTCTGGGAGGTGACCCGCGCCCATCCCGGACACGAGCGGTTCCACGAGCAGCTGGTCGAGGCGCTGTACCGGACCGGCCGCCAGGCCGAGGCGCTGACCGAGTACCGACGCGTCAAGGAGTACCTGCTCCAGGAGCTCGGGGTCGACCCGGGCGCCGCCCTCCAGCGGCTCGAACTGGCCATCCTGCGCGGCGACACCCTCGACGCCGGGCCCGCCGGGGAGGAGGACGGCCGCCCGGCCGCGCTCCCGGAGGTGCCCGCCGCGCCCGGGCCCGGGGAACCCGGAGTGGTCACCCCGCTCACCCCCGTCCCCGACTTCACCGGGCGCGCCGCCGAGGTGGCCGCGCTCACCGCCCACCTCACCGCCGACACCGCCCACCGGCCCGGCGGCCCGCTGACCGTCGTCCTCTCCGGCGCCCCCGGCGTCGGCAAGTCGGCGCTGGCCCGGCACGTCGCCACCCAGCTCGCCGACCGCTTCCCCGGCGGCCGGCTGCTGATCCGCCTGACCGGACCGGACGGGCGGCCCCACGACCCGGAGACGGTGGCGCGACAGCTCACCCGCGCTCTGGACACCCGCCCGCCCGGCAGCCCCACCCTGCTGGTCCTGGACGACGCGGCCCGCGCCGACCAGGTACGGCCGCTGCTCGCCGCCTGTACGGGCGGGGCCGTCGTGGTCACCAGCCGGCGCGGCCTCGCCGGACTGGTCGCCACCCACGGCGGGCGGGTGGTGCGGCTCGGGCCGTTCCGCCCGGCCGAGTCGCACACCCTGCTCCGCTCCGTCCTCGGCGCCGAACGCGTCGACGCCGAACCGGACGAGGCCCGCCGCATCGCAGAGTCCTGCGGTCACCACCCGCTGGCCCTGCGCATCCTGACGGCCCGGCTGCTGACCCGCCCCGGGCTCGGCCTCGCCGACTCCGCCCGCTGGCTCGGCCCCGACCAGGCCGGACGGCTCGCCCTCACCGACGCCCCCGGCCTCTCCGTGCCCGAGGTGCTGGGGGAGGCGCTGGCCCGGCTCGAACCTCCGCTCGCCGACGCCTTCCTCCGCGTCGCCGCGCTCGGGCCGGCCTGCGGGGCCGACGAGGCCGCTCTCGCGCTCGGGCTCGGTGAGGCCGAGGCCGAGCAGCTCCTCGACCGGCTCGCGGACGCCGGGTTCCTGGAGGAGGGGCCGCCCGGCCCGTACCGCACGCTGCCGCTGCTGCGGGCCTGGGCGCGGGGGCGGGGCCGCGCCCCCACCGCGCCCGCCTCGCACCCGCAGGCCCCCGACCCCGCCCACGCCGGGCGGTGCCCCCACTGCCGTACCGCCCGCGCGCACCGCCCCGAACTCCCGCGCCCCGCAGAGAAGGTGTGACCCCTGATGGCCGACCCCACCACCGAACCCGCCCCGGCGACCGCCCCCGCCGCCGACGCCTTCGACGCGCTCGCCGCCACCCGGCCCCGGGTCCGCCGCGACGTGCTCTTCACCCAGACCCCCGGCGGGGTCCTCTTCCACAACGCCGACGGCGGCTTCCACCTCACCGGCCGCACCGCCTACCGGTTCGCCGCCCTCGTCCTGCCGCACCTGACCGGGCGCCACCGGCTCGACGAGGTGTGCGCCGGATTCGGGCCGGCCCAGCGGGCGATGGCCGCCGAACTGGTCCGCACCCTCTACGCCCGCGACTTCGCCCGAGACATCCCCGAGGCCGACGCGCTGAGACCGGCGCCCGAGGACGCCGCCGGGCAGCGGTTCGCCGCGCAGATCGCCTACATCGACCACTACACCGACGCGGCCCCCGACCGGTTCGCCCGCTACCGGGCCGCCCGCGTCGCCGTCCTCGGCACCGACGAGACCGCCCGCTGGGTCGCCCTCGGCCTGGTCCGCAACGGCTGCGGGACGGTGGGGCTGGCCGCCGACTTCCCCGACGTGACCCGTGAGGCGGCCCAACTCGCCGAAGAGGGCTGCCCGGTGAGCCTGGACCGGCTGCCCGACCCCGCCGAGGGGCCCGGCTGGGCCGCGCTGGACGGGTACGAGGTCGTCGTGGTCACCGGGCCCGGCGCGGCCGGGCTCACCCACCGCCTGCTCACCGAGGGCGTCCCCGAGGGCCGCACCCTGCTGCCCGCCTGGGCCTTCGGCGAGCGGCTGGTCATGGGCCCGCTCACCACCGGCGCCGACGCCGCCACCGCCTCCGGCGGCTGCTGGTCCTGCGCCCTGCTCCGCCTCGGCGCAGGCGTCGACGCGGGCACCGCCGCCGCCCTGTGGAGCGAGGTCGCGGGCGGTGCCCGCAGTCTCGACGCGGGTGCGCCCGGGCCGCTGACCGGGCCGGTCGCCGCGATGGTCGGCAACCTCCTCGCGTACGAGGTGTTCCGGCTGACCAGCGGGGTGCAGCCGGCCGAGACGCGCGGGCAGGTGCTCATCCAGGATCTGTCGTCGCTGGACGTGCTCGCCGAACCCGTCCCCCCGCACCCGCGCTGCCGCCACTGCGCCCCCTCCGGAGTCCCGGTGACCTCGCCCGGGACCCCGGAGGTCCCCCGAACGCCGAGCGTGGCCGGGGCCGAGGAGGCCCAGGAGGTGGTGGACGCGCTCAACGCCACCGCCAGCGCCCTGGTCCGCCCGCACACCGGGGTCTTCACCCGCTTCGACGACGACGACCTCACCCAGACCCCGCTCAAGGTCAGCCGCGTCGAACTCGCCCTGCCCGACGGCACGGTGCGCGCCGTGACCGCCGCCGACATCCACCACCTCGCCGGGGCGCGGACCCGCGCCCTGCACCGGGCCGCCGTCCTCTACGTCGACCACACCGTGCCGGCGGTCGATGCCGGGGAGGAGCACGGCGCGCCCGTCGACCCGGCAGCCCTCGCCACCTTCGGCGGGACCGACGCCACCCCGGCCGCCGCCTGGACCCCCGCGCTCTCGCTGCGCACCGGCGAGCCGTATCGCGTGCCCGTCTCGGCCGCGCGCCCCTTCGGCCCGCACAACCGGCTCCGGACCCATCTGGCCGCCACCGCCGGGGCGGGTGCCGGGAGTTCGGCCGCCGAGGCGGCCGGGGCCGCGCTGCTCGCCGCTCTCGCCCACACCGCCGTGCTGGACGCCGTCCGGGGCAGGGCGGCCGCGCCGCTCGCCCAGGACGCCACGGGCGACGCCGAGCTGGAGTTCCTGCACAAGACCGCCGCCGCGCTCGACCTCGGCGTGGAACTGCTCGACCTGACCGGCGACGGGCCCGCCCCCGTCGTCCTCGCCCGCGAGCCCGGTGGCCGCTGGGCCGTCGCCGCCGACCTCACCCGGCGCGAGGCGGCCCGCGCCGCCCTGCGCGACCTGCTCGGAGACGCCCAGCTCGCCGCCGAGACCGGCCAGGAGCCCGACTCCGGCGACCCCTTCGTCACCGACCTGGCGCCCGCCGCGCTCACCCTCGCCGGGGAAGTGGGCGGTCCGCTCGACGCCGCCACCACCTTCCCCGAGATCCTGGCGCGCCTTGGCGAGAGCGGCCGCGACGCCCTGTACCTGGACACCACCCCGGCCGACCTCGCCACCGGCCGGCTCGCCACCGCCCGGGTCCTGCTGACCGTGGCCGCCCCCGCCGAGGACGGCACCGATGCCCGCTGACACCCTCGACCAGGCGGCCGGCGCACCGGGCCGCACCGCCGGCGACCCGGTGGCCGCCTTCACCGCCGGGCTGCACCGGGCGCTGGCCGCCCATGGCGCGCCCGCCCCCCTCGACCTCGCCCCGCTCGGCGTCCACGACGCCTTCCGGGCACCGCTCGCCGCGCACGAGGCGGGGGCCGTGCCGGTGCGGATCTACGGGCGGCAGGCCGTGGTCGGGCCCTTCCCCGGCGAGCGGGACCAGCCCTGCGCCCGCTGCCTGGAGCGGCGGTGGCAGGCGGTGCGGAGTGTGACGCTCCGGGAGGCGCTGGAGCTGGGGGCCGGGACACGGGCGGCGGGGGAGAACCCGTACCTGACGGTGTTCGGGGCCGAGGCGGTGGCCGGGCTGATCGCGGCGCGGCTCGGCGGGCGCGGACCGGAGGCGGGGGCGTTCGCCGCCGTGCACCTGGTCGACCTCCAGACGCTGCGGACCCGCCACTACCCGCTCGTCCCCGACCCGGAGTGCCCGCGCTGCTCGGTCGCCGAGGAGGACACCGCCGAGGCCGCCACGCTGATCCTGGGGCCCGCGCCCAAGCACCGGCCCGGCAGCTTCCGCGTCCGCGACCTCGCCACGTACGAGCTGCCCCTGTCGCCGTACGCCAACCCGCTCTGCGGCTCGCTCGGGCCCTCCGTCGTCCAGGACGTCTCCTCCGGGTCGACCTCCGCCACCGTCGGCTGCTTCTCGATGCGCTCCGGCGACTACCTCCGCGAGACCTTCTGGGGCGGCCACGCCGACACCTTCGGGCAGAGCCTGCGCATCGGGGTGCTGGAGGGCCTGGAGCGGTACGCCGGGATGCGGTCGCGGGCGAAGAAGGCCGAGGTCCGGGCCTCCCTCGACCAGCTCGTGGCGCGCGGGGAGCAGGTCGTGGACCCGCGCGTCGTCGGGCTGTACGACGAGGCGTTCCACGCCGCCAACCCGCACGTGCCGCCCTTCACCACCGGCCGCGAGATCCCCTGGGTGTGGGGGTACTCGCTCCGCGACGAACACCCCGTCCTCGTCCCCGAGGTGCTGACCTACTACCACGCGCCCGGGCTGGAGAACCGGTTCGTCCAGGAGTCCTCCAACGGCTGCGCCACCGGCGGCTGCCTGGAGGAGGCCGTCTACTGCGGGCTCATGGAGGTCGTCGAGCGGGACGCCTTCCTGCTCGCCTGGTACGGACGGGCCGCCCTGCCCGAGATCGACCCCGCGACCAGTACCAGCGCCGCCACCCGGCACATGGTCGACCGGCTCGCGATGTACGGCTACGAGGCCCGGTTCTTCGACACCCGGATCACCTTCCCCATCCCGGTCGTCACCGGCGTCGCCGTCCGCCCCGACGGCGGGCCCGGCCGGATGTGCTTCGGCGCGGGGGCCGGGCTCGACCCCGAGGCGGCCGTAGCGGGCGCCCTCTGCGAGATCGCCACCGACGCCGTCAACCTGCCCGGCCGCACCCGGCGCGACGAGGCCAGGCTGCGCGCCATGGCCACCGACTTCCACCGCGTCGAGGCACTGCACGACCACCCGCTCGCCTACGGCATCCCCGAGATGGGCGTCCACGCCGACTTCCTCCTCGGCGCCCCGGGCACCCCGCGTCCGCCGAAGCGGTCCTTCGCCGAGCTGTACGGCGACGGCTCGCTGCCGCCCGTCTCCGAGGACCTGCGGGACGACCTCGCCCGGTGCGTGGACGCCGTCACCGGCGCCGGCTTCGACGTGGTCGTCGTCGACCAGACCATGCCCGAACAGCGGGCGCTGGGCCTGCGGACCGTCAGCGTCCTCGTCCCCGGCCTGCTCCCCATCGACTTCGGCTGGACCCGCCAGCGCGCCCGCCACATGCCCCGCCTGCGCACCGCCCTGCGCGAGGCGGGCCTCGCCGCCCGCGACCTCACCGACGCCGACCTCAACCCCGCCCCGCACCCCTTCCCCTGACCGGGGACCGACGCCACCAGCCAGCCGCCCCGACAAGCCAGGGAGCCTTCCGTGGGGTACGCCTACGACTACGCCGCCGCCATCATGCGGCGCGGCCGGGTCCACATGGAGCCGGTCGACCACGTGCCGAACTGGGCCGACGGCCCGCGCAAGACCAAGCACTACCCGGAGACCGACCTGCTGCCGCTGCCCGGCTCCGGCTACCCGGCGGACGCCGCCCTCGACCAGGGCCTGAACCCCGGACCCCTCGACGGGCCGGGCCACTTCGACCTCCCCACGCTCTCCGGGATGCTCCGCGACTCCTACGGCCTGACCGGCCGCCGTCTCGGCGTCCAGGCCAACACCGACCTCGACGCGCTCCCGCACTACCCGCTCGCCAACTTCTCCCGCGGCTCGGCCTCCGGCGGCGGCCTCTACCCGGTCAGCGTCTACTGGGTCTCCGGCCCCTCCGCGCCCCTGCCGCCCGGCGTCCACCACTACGCCACCCGCCACCACGCCATGCGCCGCCTGCTCACCGGCGACGCCACCGGCGAGGTCCGCGCCGCCCTGGAGGCCGCCGGGCCGGGAGCGCCGGACGGGGCCGACGCCACCGACCAGTACCTCGTCCTCTCCGTCAAGTACTGGCAGAACGCCTTCAAGTACAACAGCTTCTCCTTCCACGCCGTCTCCATGGACCTCGGCGCCTGCGTGCAGACCTGGCGGCTGTGGGCCCGGGCGCGCGGGCTCGACGTGGAACCGGCGCTCTGGTTCGACGAGGAGCGCCTCGCGCGGCTGCTCGGGGTGCGGACCGAGGAGGAGGGGATCTTCGCGGTCGTGCCGCTGAAGTGGCGGGGGGCCACCGGGGCCGCCGCGCCCCCGGCCACCCCGTTCGCCGTGCGCCACCGGGACGTCGAGCGCTCCCGCACCGTGCTCACCTTCGAGGCCGTCACCGCCATGCAGGCCGCCACCGCCGAAGGCGCCCTCGACCGGCCCGCCCCCGGCGCCCTCGCCCCGGCAGCCGCCCGCCCGGCCGGCCCGGCCCTGCCCGAGGCACCGCTGCCCGCCGCGACCCCGCTCACCACCGACGTGCGCACCGCCCTGCGCCGGCGCCGCAGCAGCTTCGGCCGGTTCGACGCCTCCCGCCCGCTCGCCGCCGCCGACCTCGCCGCCCTCTGCCGGGCCGCCACCGACGGCTCGTACCTCGGCGGGGACACCGGCACCGGCGCCGGGGGCGAACGCCTCGCCGGGCTGTACGTCTTCGTCAACCACGCCGAGGGCCTGGCGCCGGGGGCGTACGCCTACGACCCGGAGGCGCACACCCTGCGCCTGGTCAAGGAGGGCGCCCCCGGGCCCTTCCTCCAGAAGAACTACTTCCTCTCCAACTACAACCTGGAGCAGGCCGGGGCCGTGCTGGTGCCGACCGTGCGCACCACCGCCGTGCTCGACGCGGTCGGCGACCGGGGGTACCGGCTGGTCAACGCGACCATCGGCGCCGTCGCCCAGTCCGTGTACACGGCCGCCGCCGCGCTCGACGTGGGCTGCGGGGTGGCGCTCGGCTTCGACAACGTCTCGTACATCGAGGAACTGGGGCTTCAGGCCACCGGCGAGGCCCCGCTGCTGATCATGATGGCCGGCCACGAACGGCCCGCCCCCGCCGACTACCGCCACGAGCTGACGTGACCTCCGGAAGGGGCACCCCCGCCGCCATGCCCGCACCCGACGCCCCCGGCCCGCGCCCCGGCCGCCCCAGGGAAGCCTTCGTCCTGCGCACCGCCGGGCTCCCCGTCGAGACGATCCGCCCGCTGCGCGCCCCCGGCGCCCGCCGCTGGGCCGACGACGTGCTCGACGCCGCCGCCCGCCTCACCGCCGACGGCGAGGCCCTCGGCGACCTCCTCCACCCGCTGATCGGCGGACTGGAGGACGAGGCCGAGCGCCGGGCCCTGCTGAGACTCCGCCGCGAGGTCTTCAACAACCGGCTCCCCAAGGACCCCGAGGCCGCCCACGCCCTGGTCGCCGCCCGCGACCCGCGCACCGCCGAGGCGCTGGCCGGCTGGCTGGAGCGCAGGGCCGCGCTGGCCGCCCGCGAGGCCGAGGGCGCCGGGCTGCTCGCCTCCGAGACGGCCCGTGCCCGCGCCGCCCTCTGCGCGGCGGCCGGCGAGGACCGGCTCCGCAAGGGCCTGCTGCTCGCCTCGCCGACCCTGGACGCCGGACTCGACGCGTACGTCCGGCGCACCGCCGCCGACCCGGCCGCCACCCCGGACAAGAAGCACCGCAAGATCGAACGCTCGCTGCTGTCCTACCTGTACCGGACCGCCTGCAAGACGAGCCCCTTCTCCACCTTCACCGGTGTCGGGCTCGGCACCTTCACCGACGGGGAGCCGCACCAGGGTCCGGGTGCCTTCCCGCTGGCCGTCGCCGACGCCTGGCCCACCGCCGCCCGGCTCAACACCGCCGCCGTCGGCCGGCTCGCCGCCACCGTCCTGGCCGACCCGGGCCGCCGCGCCGACCTGCCCGTCACCGTCGCCTCCGGGTGGGGGCGCGAGGCCGACCGGGTGCGGTACGTACGGCGCTGGGTCACCGAGGGCGACGAGGCCACCGCCGTCACCTTCGACTCCGTCAAGGACCGCCTCTTCTACCTCCGCCGCAGCGGCACCCTCGACCGCCTCCTCGGCCACTTCGAGGAGCACGGCACCCTGCGGTACGGCGCCCTCTCCGCCTGGCTCGCCGCCGACCGGGACGCCACCGAGGCGGATGTCGCCCAGTACCTCGACGCGCTCCTCGCCCTCGGCCTGGTCCGGGTGCCCTGCCTCGACGTCACCGTCCACGACACCGACCCGCTGCGCGCCTTCCAGGCGGCCCTGCGCGGCGTGGGCCGCCCGTGGGCCGACCGCCTCGCCGACCGCCTGGAGCCCGCCGCGGCCTGCGTCGACAGGTTCGCCGCCGCCGAGCCGGACCGCAGAAGGCTCCTCCTGGAACAGCTGAGGGGCGAACTCGCCGCCGTACAGCGGTCGCTCGGCGCCGAGCAGCACCGCGTCCCGCAGACCGTGCTCTACGAGGACTGCGCGGTCCCCGCCGACGGGCCCACGGGTCTCACCCTCTCCGCCGACCGCTGGGCAGAGGTGGCCGGGGAGCCGCTCTCCCGGCTGGAGGCGGTGCTGCCCGCCTTCGACCTGACCCTGCCGCACCGGCTGACCTTCAAGGGGTTCTTCACCGCCCGGTTCGGGCGCGGCGGGCGCTGCGACGACCTGGTCAAGCTGGTCCACGACTTCCACGAGGACTTCTTCGACCAGTACCTCTCCTTCACCGCCCAGCGCCCCGCCTTCGGCCCCGACGGCGACCCCAACCCCGAGGAGAACTGGCTCGGCCTGCCCGAGCTGAAGTCCCTGGACGCCGCCCGCGCCACCTTCCTGGACGGGATGCGGGAGCGCTGGGCCGCCCACGAGGGCGACGGCGACCTCGTCCTCGACGACGCCCTCCTCGACGCCACCGCCGCCCCGCTCGCCCCCCTCGCACCCGCCTTCGCGCCGATGAGCCACCACGTCCAGCTCGCCGACCGCCCCGAAGGCCCGCTCGCCGTCCTCAACCGCTCCTACGGCGGCCTCTCCTTCCCCTTCAGCCGCTTCACCCACCTCTTCGACGGTCTGGACGAGCGGCTGCTCGACGCCGGGGCCCAGGCCGCGCCGCCCGGCGCCGTCCTCGCCGAGGTCACCGGCGGCCCCGTCACCTCCAACCTCAACCTGCACGCCCGCCTCACCCAGTACGAGATCGTCGGCCCCGGCGAGAGCGGCACCCTGGAGCCGGAGTTCCGGCTCGGCCTGGACGACCTCTTCCTCGTCCACGACGAGGCCGACGACCGCCTCGTCCTGCGCTCGGCCCGTCTGGAACGCGAGGTGATCCCGGTCTACCTCGGCTACCTCGTCCCGCTCGCCCTGCCCGAGCTCCCGCGCACCCTGCTGCTCCTCTCCCCGACCTCCATGTCCCCGCTCAACGTCTGGGGCGGCGTCCCCGACCGCCCGCCCGTGGAGGGGGTCACCCACCGGCCCCGGGTCCGCCACGGCAGCCTGGTCCTCGCCCGCCGCAGCTGGGGCGTGGACGCCCGCGACCTGCCGCTGCGCGCGCCCGGCACCGACGAGGCCGCCTGGTTCCTCGGCTGGCACCGCTTCCGCCGGGCCCACTCCCTGCCCGCCCGGGTCTACGCCACCGTCTCCGACAGCGGGGCGCGCGGCGCGACCGGCGCCAAGCCGAGCTACGTCGACTTCGACAGCCCCCTCTCGCTCGCCGCCTTCGAGGCGCTGCTCCGCACCGACAAGGCCCGCGCCGTCCTCCGCGAGGCGCTGCCCGACGAGGACGGGCTGCACGCCGCCTCGCCGCGCGGCCGGCACGTCACCGAACTGGCCGTGGAGACCCTGCCCGCCCCGACCCCCGCGAGGACCGCGCCATGACCGACCTGACCCTCACCGGCAGCCAGGCCGCCACGAAGTCCGGCGCCTGGCAGGCCACCCACGTCTTCTACGCCGCCAACCCCCGCCCGTTCCTGCTCACCTGCGTCCGCCCACTCGTCGCCGAGCTGGAGGCGGAAGGGCTGATCAGCGGCTACTTCTTCATCAACTACTGGCTGGAGGGCCCGCACGTCCGGCTCCGCCTCAAGCCCGCCACGCCCCAGGCCGAGTCCGAGGTCCGGCGCCGCACCGAGGAGGCCGTCGATACCTTCCTCCGCGAACGCCCGGCGCTCTACGAGGTCGACGCCGGCTTCCTCAACGACTTCTACAACACCCTCTTCGACATCGAGTTCCCCGGCGCCGAACGCGGCCACCACACCGGCGCCGACGGCCGGATGAACATCCGCCCCAACAACAGCCGCAGCGCCGAACCGTACGAGCCGGAGTACGGCAAGTACGGCGGGCCCGCCGGGATCGAGCTGGCCGAGTGGCACTTCCGGCACTCCAGCGACCTGGTCATCGACGCCTTCGCCACCATCAACCTCCACCTGCGCACCGTGCTGCTCGGCACCTCCGCCCAGCTGATGATGGTGATGGCCGCGACCTTCCTGCCCGACAAGGCCGACCTCACCGGCTACCTCGACAGCTACTACGAGTTCTGGCACCGCGCCTTCCCCGGCACCAACTTCATCGGCACCGACGAGTACGACCGCAACTACGCCGCCCTCGCCCCCGGCCTGGGGGAGCGCTTCGCCCGCGTCCGCGCCGCCACCGGCCCCGCCACCGAGGAGGCCGAGAAGCCCCGGCTGCCCGGTTTCCTGGCGGGCTGGGCCGACCACTGCGCCGAACTGCGATCCAGGGCGGAGAAGCTGACGCTCGACGGTGATCTGGTCTTCCGCTCCTGGGACGGCACCCGGGACGAGCAGGTCACCGACCCGGCCGTGGCGCTGCCGCTGCTCCTCTCCCCGTACATGCACATGACCAACAACCGGCTGCACGTCACCATCCGCGACGAGGCGTACCTCTCGCACGTGCTGGGCCGGGTGCTGCGCGAGGGCGCCGCGTGAGCGCGCCCGCCGAACGGGCCGCCGTCCCCGGCTCCTACCGGCCCGCCCTGCGCGCGGGCGTGCTCGTCGGCGGGCCCCTGTACGACGGCCCGGCCACCGTCCACCTGGTCAAGGACACCGGCACCGGCCACGCCTTCAAGGCCGGCCCGCGCGAAGCGTTCCTGCTGGCCCGGATGGACGGCACCCGCGCCCTGGACGAGCTGGGCACGGAGTACGCCGCCGTCCACGGCAAGCGGCTCGGCGAGGCCCAGTGGCGCCAGCTCCTCGCCCTGCTCGGCACCCGCGGCCTGCTCGACGGCGCCCCCCGCCCGGCCGCCGACCCGGTGGCCCCCGCCGAGCCCCGCACCCTGTGGCGCGGCACCCTGCGCCTGGTGGCCGACGCCGACGCCACCACCGCCCGGCTCCACCGGATGGTGCGGCCCCTGCTCCACCCGGCCGCACTCGTCCCGCTGCTCCTGCTGGTCCTGGCCCTGGAGACGGCTCTGGTGCTGCGCGCGGGGGAGGCGCTCGACGCCACCTGGGCGCTCTTCCGCAACCCGGTGCTCCTGGTCGCCGCCGCCACCCTGCTCTGGCTCTCCACCGCCCTGCACGAACTGGCCCACGGGGTCGTCGCCCGGCACTACGGCGGCACCGTGGCCGAGATCGGACTGCGGTGGCGGCTGCCTGTGGTCATCATGTACTGCACAGTCGACAACTACCCGTACCTGCCGACCCGTTGGGCCCGCATCGCGACGGCCGTCGCCGGAGCCGTCATGAACCTGCTCTTCCTGCTGCCGTTCGGCGCGCTCTGGCTCCTCGCCCCGCCCGACGACGCCACCCGCGACGCCTGCGCCGCCCTCGTCCTGCTCGGCACCGTCCAGGCCCTCGCCATGCTGATCCCGCTGCCGCCGCTCGACGGGTACCAGATCGCCGGGCAACTCACGCGCACGCTGGGCCTGTTCACCGCCAGCCGCACCTACCTCGGGCTGGCCCTGCGCCGCGATGCGGCCGCCCGCGCCTACCCCGCCCCGGCCCGCCGCGCCTACCTGGCGTACCCGGCGGCCGTGCTGCTGGTCCTCGCGGGGACCGGCCTCGCCCTGTGGGCCGCCGCCCGCCACCTGCTGACCGGGAGCTGACCCCCAGCCTCCCGGACGTACACCCCGCACACCCCGATCGAGGAGCACCCCATGACCCCCCAGCCCACCGACCCCGACGGCGCCGTCGTCCTCGACGGTGTCCGCAAGACGTACGGGCGGACCGAGGCCGTCGCCGGGGTGACCCTCACCGTCGCCCGTGGCGAGTTCTTCGGGCTGCTCGGGCCCAACGGCGCCGGCAAGACCACCCTCGTGGAGATCATGGAGGGCCAGCGCAAGGCCGACGCCGGGAGTGTCACGGTGCTCGGCCACCACCCGTGGCCCCGGGACACCGCGCTGCTCCCGCGCGTCGGCGTGCAGACCCAGTCCAGCGCCTTCTTCGTCCGCCTCACCGCCCGCGAACACCTCACCACCGTCGCCGCCCTCTACCGGGTGGGGAGCGAGGCCGCCGAGAAGGCACTCGCCCTGGTCGGCCTCACCGACCACGGTGACGTGCGGGTCGACGACCTCTCCGGCGGCCAGCGCCAGCGCCTGGCCATCGCCTCGGCCCTCGTCCACGAGCCCGAACTGATCTTCCTGGACGAGCCGACCGCCGCCCTCGACCCGCAGGCCCGCCGCGACCTGTGGAAGGTGCTCCGCGACCTCAAGGGGGCCGGCCGCACCATCGTCTACACCACCCACCACCTGGACGAGGCCGAGGCGCTCTGCGACCGGGTCGCCATCCTCGTCGGCGGCGCCGTCCGCGCCCTCGACAGCCCCGGCCGCCTGATCGCCGCCAGCAGCGGCACCACCCGCCTCCTGGTCCCCGCCGACCGGCTCACCCCCGAACAGGGCGCCGCCCTGCCCGGCGTGCTGCGCGCCACCGCCGACGGCGACATGACGGTCCTGGAGACCGAGGACTCCGGCCCCGTCCTCGCCGCCGTCGACGCCCAGGGCGGCCTGCACGGCGTACAGACCCGCACCCCCAGCCTGGAGGACGTCTACCTCGCCCTCACCGGCGAGGCGTCCCCGGCCCCGGCCCCCGCCGAGAGCTGAGTCCGGCCCCGCGCCCCCCCACTTCGCACCACCACCCACGGAGAACCCCATGAGCGCCTACGCCGCCCTCAGCCAGGCCGGATACCGGGCCTACACCCGCGACAAGACCACCCTCTTCTTCACCTTCGCCTTCCCGCTGATCTTCCTCGTCGTCTTCGGCCTCATCTTCAGCGGCCAGGAGGTCGAGCAGTCCGGCCGTCCCTACATCAGCTACATCGCCCCCGGCGTCCTCTCCTGGGGCCTGGGCAACGCGGCCGTCTTCGGCGTCGGCTTCGTCCTCATGCAGTGGCGGCGCGACGACATCCTCCGCCTCATCCGGATGACCCCCACGCCCACCTCCGCCGTCCTGGCCTCCCGTTACGTGCTGGCGCTCGGCATCGGCGCCGTGCAGGCGGTCCTCTTCGTCGCCGTCGCCATGCTGCCGCCGTTCGGCCTGGAGCTCTCCTCCGGCTGGCCGTACGCCTTCCTCATGCTGGTCGTCGGCGTCACCGCCTTCCTCGCCCTCGGCGTCATCGTCGGCTCCTTCACCCGCACCCCGGAAGCGGTCGCCGCCGTCGCCAACTGCGTGATGCTGCCGATGGCCTTCCTCTCCGGCTCCTTCTTCCCGCTCGACGCCATGCCCGGCTGGATGCAGGCCATCTCCCGTGTCCTGCCGCTGCGTTACCTCAACGACGGCGTCTCGGCCTCCCTCACCGGCTCCGGCACCACCGGCGACATCCTTCTCTCCTGCGCCGTCCTCGCGGGCTTCGCCGTCGTCTTCACGGCCGTCGCCCTGAAGACCTTCCGCTGGTCCGACCGCACCTGACCGCCTTGCGGCCACCGGCCCCACCGGGCCGGAGCAGGCACCGGTCCTCCCGGTCCGGGCGGGGAGCGTACGCCGCCCCCGCCCCGGCCCCGTGTTCCTCCCCGCCCCGGCCCGTCAGGAGCCCGCCATGCCCGCCACCCCCGCACCCGCCACGACCCCGCCCGCCCCCGCGCCACCCGCCGGGCCCCGCCCCCTGGACGCCGCCCGCGACCAGCTCCAGGCGGCCCTGACCGCCCGCCACGCCGCCCTCCCCGAGGCCGGACGCGCCCTGCTCCCGGCCCCGTCCGTGGTCCCGCTCGGCGCCGCCGACACCCTCGGCACCGGCGCCCCGGACCCGTACGCCGCCGCGCGTCCGGCCGCCACCGTCCATCTCACCTCCCGTGCCGTCCTCACCGGGCCGTGGCTGCCCGAGGGCGCGGGCCCCGAGACCGCCGGGGCCTGCGGCCAGTGCCTGGCCATGCGGTGGCAGCGGCTGCGGGGCCGCACCGAACGGGAGGCGCTGGAGCGGCGGCACGTCCCGCACGGCGCCACCGGCTGGCCGGTCCTCACCGACTGGGCCGTGGACGCCGTCTGGGCCGCGTACCGGGCCGTGCACCGGCCGGGCCGGACCGCCCCGGAGGCCGAGGAGCCCGCCGACCGGACCCTGCCCCGGGTCACCCGCACCGACCTGGTCACCCTCGCCACCGCCACCTTCCCCCTGCTGCCCGACCCGCTCTGCCCGGCCTGCGTCACCCCGCGCCCGGACTCCGCCGACACTGCCCGCCTCACCCTCGCCCCGGCCCCCAAGCCCGACCCGGGCACCTACCGCGTACGCCCCCTCGGCGCCTACGCCCTGCCCGTCGCCGCCCTCGCCAACCCGGTCTGCGGCGCCCTCGGCTCCGACACCTGGATCAACCCGGCCTCCACCACCACCGCCCCCGTCGCCGGCACCCACTTCGTCCGCGGCTACGCCGGACTCACCGACGTCACCTGGTCCGGCCAGGCCAACCGCACCGCCACCAGCCGCCGCCTCGCCTTCCTGGAGGGCCTGGAGCGGTACGCCGGCACCCACCGCCGCCGCGGCACCACCCCCGTCCTCGGCAGCTACCACCAACTCGCCGCCGACGCCCTGGACCCGCGCACCTGCGGGGTGTACGCCCCCGAGACGTACGCGAACGACCCCCTGGTCAGCCCCTTCGACCCGGACCGCGAGATCCCCTGGGTCCGGGGCCACTCGCTGCGTGACGACCGCCCCGTCCTCGTCCCCGCCCGGCTCGCCCACTACAGCGCGGGCGTCGACGCCGACAACTTCGTCTTCGAGTGCTCCAACGGCTGTGCCACCGGCTCCGGCCTCGCCGAGGCGATCCTTTTCGGCCTTCTCGAACGCGTGGAACGCGACGCGTTCCTGCTCGCCTGGTACGGCCGCGCCCGGCTCACCGAGATCGACCTCGCCACCCTCACCGACCCCGAGGTCCGCGCCATGACCGACCGGGCCGCCCTGCACGGCTACGACATCCACGTCTACGACACCCGGATGGGCCCGCCCGTCCCCGTCGTCACCGCCCTCGCCGTCCGCCGCGACGGCGGCCCCGGCACCCTCGCCTTCGCCGCCGCCGCAGGCTTCGACCCCGCCGAGACGGTCGCCTCCGCCCTCTCCGAGGTCCTCACCTACATCCCGCACCTGCCCTACCAGGTCACCGAACGACGCGCCGAACTCAACGCCATGGCGGCCGACTTCACCCTCGTACGCGAACTCAAGGACCACGCCCAGCTCTACGGCCTCCCCGAGATGGCGCACCACGCCGCGCCCTTCCTCGACCCCCTGGACCGCCTCCCGCTCGCCGACGCCTTCGCCGACTGGGACGCCGTCCGCCCCCGCACCGGCGACCTCCGCGACGACCTGGCCCTGCTCACCGGCGCCCTCGCCGGCGCGGGCCACGACGTGATCGCCGTCGACCAGACCACCCCCGAACAGGCCCGCGCGGGACTCAGTACCGTCGCCACCGCCGTCCCCGGCCTGCTCCCCATCGACTTCGGCTGGACCCGGCAGCGCGCCCTGACCATGGACCGCCTGCGCACCGGGCTGCGCACCGCCGGACGCCGCCGCGACGACCTGCCCGCCGACGCCGTTCACCTCGCCCCGCACCCCTTCCCGTGACCGCATTGGCGGCCCACGACGCACGAAGGCCCCTGACCCGGCGGTGGACGCCGCCGGGTCAGGGGCCGTACGCGCGATCGGCCGGATCAGGCCGAGCAGGAGGTGGTGCTGGTGGTGCTGGAGCAGGTCGACGTCGAGGAGCAGGACGTCGAGCCGGCGAGCACGACCTCGGCCGCGTCCGAGTAGTCCGAGATCTCGAAGGTCTCCGACTCCAGCTCCAGGATCTCGTCGGCGAGGGTGGCCAGCTCGGTCTTGGGGGTCATTGCGTACTCCCTGCGGTCCCAGGGGCCCACCGGCCGCTCCGGCGGAACTCACCTGCTGCCGCCATCCCAGCCCCACCCGCTGTCAGATCCGCCGCCACCCCGCTGTCACCGGCTGACAGTGGCCTGACAGCGGAACGAGACGCCCCTGACACGGCCGCGCCGCACGCTGCCCGGACGGCCCCGTACCTGAGGACGGAGAGGTGACGCCCGTGGCCGCCCCCGAGACCCAGCCGCCCCGCGCCGAGGTGAAGTCCGCCGTCGAGCTGTACCTCGCCCTGCACCGCGCCCCCGAACTCTCCGGCGCCGAACACGCCACCGCCGCCCTGCTCGCCGAGCGTCTCACCGCCCTCGGCCTCACCGTCCACCGCGGCCTCGCCGGTGCCCCCTCCTTCCTCGCCGAACTCCGCAACGGACCCGGCCCCACCGTCCTGATCCGCACCGAACTCGACGCCCTCCCCGTCACCGAGGCCACCGGCCTGCCCTACGCCTCCGCCGTCCCCGGCGCCATGCATGCCTGCGGCCACGACCTGCACGCCGCGGCCGCCCTCGGCGCCGCCGCCCGCCTCACCGCGACCCGTGCCGGGTGGCGAGGCCGCCTGCTGGTCCTCGGCCAGTCCGCCGAGGAGACCCTGACCGGCGCCCGCGCGCTGGCCGACGACGGGCTGTACGACCGGTTCGGCCGCCCCGACGCGATCCTCGCCCAGCACGCCGCCCCGCTCCCCGCCGGCACCGTCGCCCACGCCACCGGCGGCCCCCTGATGGCCGGCAGCCGCACCCTGGACGCCGTCCTGCACGGCCGCGGGGGCCACGCCGCCACCCCGCACCTCGCCGCCGACCCGCTCCTGATGGCCGCCTCCGCCGTCCTGCGCCTGCACACCCTCACCGCCCGTGAGACCGCCCCCGCCGAAGGCGCCGTCCTGACCGTCGGCACCCTGCACGCCGGAACCCGCGCCAACGTCATCCCCGACCGCGCCACCCTCTCCCTCTCCCTGCGCGCCTTCACCGAACCCGCCCTCGACCGGCTCCACGAGGCCGTACGCCGCGTCCTGGACGCCGAGAGCGAGGCCGCCGCCGCACCCCGCCCGCCCGAACTGACCCTCACCGCCCGCTCGCCCGTCCTCGCCCCGGACCCCGCCCTCACCGCCGCCCTGCGCACCGTCCACGCCGAACACCTCGGCCCGGGCCGCGTCCTGGCCGCCGCCCCCTCCCCGGCCACCGAGGACCTCGGCCATCTCGCGACGCTCCCCGACGGCACCCGCGTCCCCCTCGCCTACTGGATGCTCGGCACCACCCCCGCCGCCACCTGGCGGGCCGCCGCGGCGGAGGGCCGCACCGTCCCCGCCAACCACGCCCCCGACTTCGCCCCCGACCTCCGCCAGGCCCTCCCCACCGGCATCACCGCCCTCACCGCCGCCGCCCGCCACCTCTTCGCGGCCGGCCCGCCGATCGTGGGAGCGGTCCCGCACCGCTCGGAGGCCACCTCATGACCCCCCGGCCCCCCGCCCACCCCGTACCCGCCCTGGACGTCACCCTCCACCGCGCCGACCCGGCCGCCCCACCCGGCCAGATCACCGTCATCCGCCTGCTCGCGCTGTTGCCGCCCGACTGGTGCTGCCAGCCGGACGCGGGCACCGACCAGCTCCGCCTGCGGGTCCGCCCCGTACCCGCCGAGCCGGGGCCGGCGCTGGCGCGGGCCCTGGCCGATCCGGCGCTGATCGGGTGGGGGATGGCGGGGCAGGGGGCGTCAGTCCGCTGAGCCGGGCGGCGCCTCCCAGAGCCCGGCCAGGTGCGCGTGGAGCACGTCGTACGCCTCGTCCGGGGTGAGGTGGCCGACGAGGACGTGTGTGGTGAGGCCGTCCGCGAGGGCCAGCAGGGTGCGGGCGGCGCGGCGCGGATCGGGCGGCGCGGGAGGGCCGGAGTCCTCCAGGGCCTCCCGGACCAGCCCGGTGAACGCCTCCTGGAGCCGGGCGTAGTCGGCCCGCAGGGTCCGCGCCAGCGCCGGGCTGACGGCGGCCTGGGCGACGAAGGCGAGCCAGACCCGGGCCTCGGCCCGGTCCTTCTCTCGCAGCAGGGCGGTCTCCTCGGCGGCGTGGCCCAGCGCGGTGCGGGCCGACTGGGCCGGGCTCTCGACGAGGCGGGCCCGTACCCGCCCGGTGACCCGCTCGCCGATCTGCCCGAGAGTGAAGGCGAGCATCTCCTCCTTGGTGCGGAAGCACCGCTGCACCGCCCCCATCGACACCCCGGCGCGGGCCGCCACGTCGCGCAGGGTCACCCCTTCCAGCCCGTGCTCGTCGGCGAGCCGGCAGACGGCCCCGGCGATGAGGCGGCGCCGTTCCGCGTGATCCACCTGCTTGGGCATGCCCGTTTCTCTCCCCTCGTCCCGCACTCCGCTCGCCCGCAGCTTATTCGATGCGCACGTATCTGTTCAGGGGTTACGGTGGCGATCCGATGCGACCGCATCGGAACGACGGAACACGCCCCGGAACGGAGAGATGTGCAGGACGACGCCCTGTGGAGGATGACGGCCACGGCCCAGGCCGCGGCCGTGCGCGGCGGGCAGGTCTCGGCCGCCGAACTGACCGACAGCCACCTCGCCCGCATCGAGGAGGTCAACCCGCGGGTCAACGCGGTCACCCAGCTCTGGGCGGACCGCGCCCGCGAGGAGGCGGCCCGGCTGGACCGCGGGCGGGCGGCGGGCGAGGAACTGGGCCCGCTGGCCGGAGTGCCCTTCACCGTGAAGGAGAGCACCCCCGTCGAAGGCGTCCCCACCACCTTCGGCGCCGAGCGCTTCCGGGACCTGGTGGCCCGCGCCGACGCGCCGCCCGTGGCCCGGCTGCGTGCCGCCGGGGCGATCCCCGTCGGGCACGGCAACATCCCCACCATGATCCTCGCGGGCATGCACACCCGCAGCGAGCTGTTCGGCGACACGGTCAACCCGTGGGACCCCGCCCGCACCCCGGGCGGCTCCAGCGGCGGTGACGCCGTGGCCGTGGCGACCGGTATGGCGCCGCTCGGGCTCGGCAACGACTCCGGCGGGTCGGTGCGCGTCCCGGCGCAGTTCTGCGGCGTCGCCGGACTCAAGCCGACCACCGGCCGCTTCCCCGCCGACCACCGCGTCCTCGGCCCGGACGACCCCGGCCTCGCCTCCCAACTCCTGGTCACCGACGGCCCGCTGGCCCGCAGCGTGGCCGACCTCCGGCTCGCCTACGAGGTACTGGCCGGCACCGACCCCAGGGACCCGCGCGCCGTACCGGTCCCCGCGTACGGGGAGCGCCTCCCCGGCCCGCTCCAGGTCGCGGTGGTGACCGACCCCGGTGGCCACGGCGTCCACCCCTCGGTCCGCCAGGCCGTCGACCGGGCGGCCGACGCGCTCCGCGACGCCGGGTACGAGCTCCGCGAGGTGCCGGACGTGCCCCGCCTCGACGAGGCCCTGGAGGTGTACGGGCGCGTCACGGTCACCGAGTTCGCGCCCTCCTGGCCGGTGGTGCGCACCCTGCTCGGCCCCGGCGGCGACCGCTACATCGCCGCGGCGATGGAAGAGACCCCGCCCGCGACCGCCGGGGAACTGACGGCGCTGACGGGAGCCTGGCTCGGCATCCGCCGCTCCTGGGCCGAGTTCCTCGACGCGTACCCGCTGCTGCTCGGCCCGGTCTTCACCGAGCCGCCGGTCGAACCGGGGCTGGAGTCCCGGGACCGGGCGGGCCGCGAACGGGTCGGCTCGGGGATGCGGCTGTGCACGGCGACCAGCTTCGTCGGCGTACCCGGCGTGGCCGTCCCCACGGGACTGGTGGACGGACTCCCCAGCGGGGTGCAGATCGTCGGGCGCGCCTTCCGGGAGGACCTGTGCCTGGAGGCGGCCCAGGCGATCGAGGACCGGCTCGGCGTCCTCACCCCGCTCGACCCGCGCCCCTGACTCACACCCACCCCCGCTCCCGCGCCAGCAGCGCCGCCTGCGCCCGGCTGGCCGCCCCCAGCAGCTGCATCAGGTCGGCCACGTGCCGCCGGTACGTCCGCACCGACACCCCCAGCTCCCGGGCCCCCGCCTCGTCCTTGCCGACCGAGCACATGGCCAGGAGGACCCGGCGTTCCATCTCGCTCAGGGGGCTCTCGCCGTGCTGTCCCGCCGCGGCGTCCAGAGGGGCGGCCTGGGCCCAGATCTTCTCGAAGAGGGCGATGATGTTGGCGACCAGGCCGCTCTTGTGGGCCAGCAGGGCGCCGCGTGCGGTGTCGCGAGGGTCGAGGGGGACCAGGACGGTGCGGCGGTCGTAGACGAGGAGGCGTTCGCCGGCCTCGCCCTCCTCGGCGACCCGGATGTGGGCGCCGGCGGCGGCCAGCTCGCGCAGGTAGGCGGCGGTCGGCGGGTCGGCGAGGGCGGAGCGGCGGACCACGTTGCGGATGGTGACGCCGCGGGCCAGGCAGCGCAGGTCCAGGGGACGGGAGCGGGCGATGTTCTCCGGGGAGAGCCGCGTGTAGGGCTCCACGGAGAGGATTTCCTCGCGTGCGAAGAAAGCCAGGTCCTCGATGCGGCCGCGGATCGCCGCCAGCCCCTCGATCTGCTCGATGCCCTGCGGGGCGGCGGTCCGCGCCCCCTGTTCGGCCCGCAGCCCGTCCACCACGTGCCGGGACCGGGTGACGCGCCGCAGATCCTGGTGCAGCTCGTGCAGCCGCCGGTCGGTGAGGCGGGAGACGGCCTGCTCGGGGTCGGCCGGGAGCACCCGGCCGTCCGGCCCGGCGGGCAGCAGCAGGCCCAGCTCGCGGAGGCGGTCCAGTGCCCGGGCCGCGTCCTTGTCGGCCCGGTCGGCGGTGCGCAGCAGCAGGTGCACATCGTCGGCGGAGGTCCCCGGATTGCGCAGGAAATGCCGGTACAGCTCCTCCTCGGTCGCGGAGAGCCCGAAGACGGCCATCTCGTTGTCACCCACGCTCTGCCCCCGGCTGCGTCATGGGCCGACGGCACTTTCCGGAAATTGTCCGGGCCCGTGCCGCGACGGTCGAGGTTTTTTCGGCACAGAGTAAGCGCTCGCGCGCCGCGCGGGGATGGGGCCGGTGCGAATTGTGTGCGAAGAGTGAGCCAACCGTGCCCGGTTCCGCATGAACCCCGGGGGCCTTCCGTCCGTACGGTACGCGGATGGGTACCCAGTGCGAGCGGGACGCGACGTACCGTGCCGGACGCGTGCGCCGGCGGCACGTCGTACGCTGGAGACCCCCGGCCCGTTGGACGTGTCGGGCACTCGCGTGTTCCCCGGCGGCGTGACGACTCCGCCCCGGCGGCGCCCCCGCGGCGTGAAAGCGCCGGGCACGCGGTGGACGACGACCACGACGCGCACGAACGAGGACGGATTCCCCACATGAGCCTGCACGGACTGCTCGACGCGGTGACCGAGGACCCGGCGCTGACCCAGGCGCTGAAGGCGGCCGGGGACGGGCACCTCCTCACCGCCGACCTGGTCGGCCCGCCCGCAGCCCGCCCCTTCACCGTCGCCGCCCTCGCCCGCGAGACGGGCCGTACCGTGCTCGCCGTCACCGCCACCGGCCGCGAGGCCGAGGACCTGGCGGCCGCCCTGCGCACCCTGCTCCCGCCGGACGGCGTCGTGGAGTACCCCTCCTGGGAGACGCTGCCGCACGAACGGCTCTCGCCCCGCTCCGACACCGTCGGCCGCCGCCTCGCCGTGCTGCGCCGCCTCGCCCACCCGGACGCCGACGACCCCGAGACCGGCCCGGTCTCCGTCGTCGTCGCCTCCGTACGCTCCGTCCTCCAGCCGCAGGTCAAGGGGCTCGGCGACCTGGAGCCGGTGGCGCTGAAGGCCGGGCAGACCACCGACCTGGAGGAGGTGGTGCGGGCGCTGGCCGCCGCCGCGTACTCCCGGGTGGAGCTGGTCGAGAAGCGCGGCGAGTTCGCCGTGCGCGGCGGCATCCTCGACGTCTTCCCGCCGACCGAGGACTACCCGGTCCGCATCGAGTTCTGGGGCGACGAGGTCGAGGAGATCCGCTACTTCAAGGTCGCCGACCAGCGCTCCCTGGAGATCGCCGACCACGGCCTGTGGGCCCCGCCCTGCCGCGAACTCCTCCTGACCGACCAGGTCCGCGAGCGGGCCGCCGCCCTCGCCGTCGACCACCCCGAGCTGGGTGAACTCCTCGGCAAGATCGCCGAGGGCGTCGCCGTCGAGGGCATGGAGTCCCTGGCCCCCGTCCTCGTCGACGAGATGGAACTCCTCCTCGACGTGCTGCCGAAGGGCGCCATGGCCCTGGTCTGCGACCCCGAGCGGGTCCGCACCCGCGCCGCCGACCTGGTCGCCACCAGCCTCGAATTCCTCCAGGCGTCCTGGGCCGCCTCCGCCGAGGGCGGCCAGGCCCCCATCGACGTCGGCGCGGCCTCCCTGCGGGGCATCGCCGACGTCCGCGACCGCGCCCGCGAACTGGGCATGATGTGGTGGTCCGTCTCGCCGTTCGCCGCCGACGAGGAGACGTACGACGGCGACACCTGGCAGCTGGGGATGCGCGCCCCCGAGACGTACCGGGGCGACACCGCCCGCGCCCTGGCCGACACCAAGCGGTGGCTGGGCGAGGGCTGGCGGACCGTCTTCGTCACCGAGGCGCACGGCCCCGCCGCCCGTACCGTCGAGGTGCTGGGCTCCGAGGGCGTCCCGGCCCGGCTCGACGGCGACCTCGGCGAGATCAGCCCCTCCGTGGTCCACGTCGCCTGCGGTGCCATCGACCACGGCTTCACCGACGAACGCCTCAAGCTCGCCGTCCTCACCGAGACCGACCTCTCCGGCCAGAAGGCGGCCGGCAAGGACGGCCAGCGGATGCCCACCCGGCGCCGCAAGACCATCGACCCGCTCACCCTGGAGCCCGGCGACTACATCGTCCACGAGCAGCACGGCGTCGGCCGCTACATCGAGATGGTCCAGCGCACCGTGCAGGGCGCCACCCGCGAGTACCTCCTCGTCGAGTACGCCCCCGCCAAGCGCGGCCAGCCCGGCGACCGCCTCTACATCCCCACCGACCAGCTCGAACAGGTGACCAAGTACGTCGGCGGCGAGGCCCCCACCCTGCACCGGCTCGGCGGCGCCGACTGGACCAAGACCAAGGCGCGCGCCAAGAAGGCCGTCAAGGAGATCGCCGCCGACCTCATCAAGCTCTACTCGGCCCGGATGGCCGCCCCCGGCCACGCCTTCGGCCAGGACACCCCCTGGCAGCGCGAACTGGAGGACGCCTTCCCGTACATGGAGACGCCCGACCAGCTCTCCACCATCGCCGAGGTCAAGGACGACATGGAGAAGACGGTCCCGATGGACCGCCTGATCTGCGGCGACGTCGGCTACGGCAAGACCGAGATCGCGGTCCGCGCCGCCTTCAAGGCCGTCCAGGACGGCAAGCAGGTCGCCGTCCTCGTCCCCACCACCCTCCTGGTCCAGCAGCACTTCGGCACCTTCTCCGAGCGGTACGCGCAGTTCCCGGTGAACGTCCGCGCCCTCTCCCGCTTCCAGTCGGACGCCGAGGCCAAGGCCACCCTGGAGGGGCTGCGGGACGGCTCCGTCGACATCGTCATCGGCACCCACCGCCTCTTCTCCTCCGAGACCAAGTTCAAGGACCTCGGCCTGGTCATCGTCGACGAGGAGCAGCGGTTCGGCGTCGAGCACAAGGAGCAGCTGAAGAAGCTCCGCGCCAACGTCGACGTCCTCACCATGTCCGCCACCCCCATCCCGCGCACCCTGGAGATGGCGGTCACCGGCATCCGCGAGATGTCCACGATCACCACCCCGCCCGAGGAGCGCCACCCGGTCCTCACCTTCGTCGGCCCCTACGACCCGAAGCAGATCGGCGCCGCCATCCGCCGCGAACTCCTCCGCGAGGGCCAGGTCTTCTACATCCACAACCGGGTCGAGTCCATCGACAAGGCCGCCGCCCGGCTGCGCGAGATCGTCCCCGAGGCGCGGATCGCCACCGCCCACGGCAAGATGTCCGAACAGGCCCTGGAACAGGTCGTCGTGGACTTCTGGGAGAAGAAGTTCGACGTCCTGGTCTCCACCACGATCGTCGAGTCCGGCATCGACATCTCCAACGCCAACACCCTCATCGTCGAACGCGGTGACAACTTCGGCCTCTCCCAGCTCCACCAGCTCCGCGGCCGCGTCGGCCGGGGCCGCGAACGCGGGTACGCCTACTTCCTCTACCCGCCCGAGAAGCCCCTGACCGAGACCGCCCACGAACGCCTCGCCACCATCGCCCAGCACACCGAGATGGGCGCCGGCATGTACGTCGCCATGAAGGACCTGGAGATCCGCGGCGCCGGCAACCTCCTCGGCGGCGAGCAGTCAGGACACATCGCGGGAGTCGGCTTCGACCTGTACGTCCGCATGGTCGGCGAGGCCGTCGCCGACTACCGCGCCGCCCTCGACGGCGGCGTCGAGGAGGAACCGGCCCCCGAGGTCAAGATCGAACTCCCCGTCGACGCCCACGTCCCGCACGACTACGCCCCCGGCGAGCGCCTGCGCCTCCAGGCGTACCGCGCCATCGCCTCCGCCACCACCGAGGACGACATCCGCGCCGTCCGCGAGGAACTCACCGACCGCTACGGCAAACTCCCCGAGCCCGTCGAGAACCTCCTCCTCGTCGCCGGCCTCCGCATGCTCGCCCGCTCCTGCGGCGTCGCGGAAATCGTCCTCCAGGGCAACAACGTCCGCTTCGCCCCCGTCGAACTCCGCGAGTCCCAGCAACTCCGCCTCAACCGCCTCTACCCCCGCACGGTCATCAAGGCCAACACCCACCAGATCCTGGTTCCGCGCCCGACGACCGGGAAGATCGGGGGGAAGCCTGTGGTGGGGCGGGAGTTGCTGTCGTGGGTGGGGGAGTTCCTGACTTCGATTCTGGGGTCGTAGGGGGCGTGGGGCCGCCCCCCGTCCTCACTCCGGTCGCGGACCGGGGTGTGCGGGTGGCCCCTCGGCGCGTAGCCGGAAGGTCAGGTCCAGGAGTCCGCGGGCATGCGTGGCCAGGGTGAGGACGGGGGAACGTTTGAGGGCGAGCGCCCTGCTCGCGGCGCGTACCGCTGCCACCACGGCAGGATGGGTCGCCTCGTCGTAGCTCTCGCACAAGGCCCGCAGCCCGGCGGTCAGCTGACGGGCCTGACGCGTGGAGAGGCCCTGCCCTGCCAGGACGGCGTCCGCAGTGACCGACAGCCTGTGCAGCGCCTTCATGCAGAACAGATCCGGGTCTGGCCACCGGTGCGAGGCGCCTGCGGCGTTCATCGGGGCACCGTCCCGCCCAGAGGGAGGAACGCGCACATCTTCTTGCCCGTTGCGACCTGTTCCCAGGTCGTACGAGCTCCGAGCGCGTTGACGAGGAACAGACCGCGCCCGCTTTCGGCTTCCGGGTGGGGAGGCGGTGCGGGTGGCCCAGCGGGGAGGTTTCCTCCGTCAGTCACCTCGACGGACAATCCGCCGCACGGGTGGACGCTCAGCCGCAGCAGAAGTGCGGTGTCTTCCGGCGATGAACCGTGCTCGACGGCGTTGGTGACCAGCTCCGAGACGATCAGTACGGGAGCATCCAGCTCTCCCCGGTAGCCGAGCCGGGGGAGCAGCCTTCTCGCGGCCGCTCTCGCCTCTCGCACCGCCCTCCGGTCCGGCCGGAACTCTCCGGACCATTCGCGGACCCTGGCTGCGGAAGCTGTCGTACTCAAGCCCGTCCTCCTTGGACGCGGAACCCAGAAGAAATCGCTCTGCGCACGCCTCGAGCGACGCTGGGTGACCGTACTGCTTTTCGCGAATTCCAGCAAGGTAGGGTGAGCTGTCTGGAACGGTCGCCTACTGTGTGGTCCCGTAGATTGCGCGGGGAGAGCCGAGAGGACGGTGGGTCGTGGGCGACGCCGAGAGGGCCAGTACTTCCGCCCGGTATCTCGCGGCAGGCGGTGCCGGGGGTGACGCGTGGGCGGCCGAGGCTCGGGCAGAGGGGCGGCGCGGGACGCAGCGCATCGTCCAGGCGGGCGAAGTTCCCGCGCCCGAACTCGTCGCCGGGCGGCTGGGACTGGAGCCCGGCCAGCCGGTGATCGCCCGCCGCCGCATCATGTACGCCGACGACGAGCCCTGCGAGCTGACGGACACCTACTACCCCGCGTCGATCGCCCGGGGGACCGCCCTCGCCGGAACGGCCAAGATCCGCGGGGGAGCGGTACGCCTGCTCGCGGAACTGGGCCACGTCGGCACCTGGGTCGAGGAGGACGTCACGGCCCGCCTCCCCACCCCGGACGAAGCGGCCACCCTCGCCCTCTCCGGCTCCGAACCCCTGCTCCAGCTCGTCCGGCTCACCGAGGACGCCGAGGGGCACCCCGTCCAGCTCGACGTGATGGCGATGGCACCGAGGCGGCAGCGACTGCGGTACCGGTTCAGGGCGGGTGACCGTGACGCGCGGTGAGGAAGGCGGCGTGGACCCGCGTTCGCTGCACGAGCGGATCGCGGCGGACCTGCGGGCGCAGATCCTGAGCGGTGACCTCGCGCCCGCGTCGGCCCTGCCCTCGACCGCACAGCTCAAGAAGCGCTTCGACGCGTCGAACGCCACGATTCAGAAGGCGTTGCAGCTTCTGAAGAGCGAGGAGTTGGTGGTGGGCCGCGCCGGTGCCTCGGTGACGGTCAGGGCGCGCAGGCAGCGAACGGTCCGGCCGTCTTCCTACCTGGCCGCCGGAGCTTCCGGTACGCCGTCCCGCTGGCTGGCGGAGACCGACGACGAGACCCCACCGGCCCGGAGTGAACTCCTGGACGTCGCCGAGTGCGTGCCTCCGGCCGACGTACGAGCGGCCCTCGGGACGGGCGAGCCGGACCTGGCCGTCCGTCGCCGCCAGCTTCTCCTCCTGGGCGAGGACCCGGCGGAGCTGGTCACCTCGTACTACCCGGCGGCGCTGGCGCGGGGGACGGCTCTGGCCGTACGCCGCAAGATCCGTGGCGGAGCCCCGGCCGTCCTGGCGGAGCTGGGCGTACCACCCCGGCGCTGCGTCGACCGCGTCTCGGCCCGCGTGCCGACCCAGGAAGAACACCGGCTGCTCCGCCTGCCCACCGGTCTGCCGGTACTGCGGACACTCCGGGTGGCCTTCAGCGCCGACGGAACGCCGGTGGAGGCGACGGTGATGGTCAAGGCGGGGCATCTGTACGAGCTGGAGTACGGGTTCGGGGTGGCGTGACGTCCGCGCGACGGGCACGCGTGGTGCTCCGGTCGCACACGCAGCCGGTTGCTGCGGAAGCCGGTGCAGGGCCCCGTGGCCCGGTTCAGCCCGGAAGCGCGTCCCCGAGTTCGGCCAGCTCGCGCGGGGTCAGCGTGAGTTCCACGGCTCTGGCGGAGTCGGTGATGGAGGACGGGCGGCTCGCTCCCGGGACCGGGATCATCGCCGGGGAGCGGGCGAGCAGCCAGGCCAGGGCGAGCCGCTGGGGGCTGACGCCGTGTCCGGCGGCGATGCGGTGGAAGGCGGTGGCGGCGGGGGCCAGGCCGGAGGGGCCGTCGAGGGAACTGCGGGAGATGCCGCCGAGCGGGCTCCAGGGCAGGAAGGCCAGTCCCAGCTGTTCACTCAGCCGCAGCTCGGGCTCGCTGTCCCGGACGGCGGGCGAGTAGCGGTTCTGTACCGAGACGAGTCCGTCGCCCAGGATCTGATGGGCCTGGCGGATCTGGTCGGTGGTGACGTTGGAGATGCCGACGGCACGGACGGTGCCGGCGTCGAGCAGCTCGCGCAGCGCGCCGACGGAGTCCGCCCAGGGCACGGCCGGGTCCGGCTTGTGCAGTTGGTACAGGCCGATCGCGTCGACGCCCAGGCGCCCGAGGGAGGCCTCGGCCGCTCGCTTGAGGTGGTCGGGGGTGGCGGTGACGGTCCAGCTGCCGTCGCCCGGGCGACCGCGGCCGCCCTTGGTGGCCACCAGGACATGGGAGGTGTCGGCGCCGTAGCGGGCCAGCGCGCGGGCGATCAGCAGCTCGTTGTGGCCCGCCTCGGCGGCGTGCCAGTGATAGCTGTCGGCGGTGTCGATGAGGGTGACCCCGGCGTCGAGGGCGGCGTGAAGGGTGGCGACCGCCCGCGCCTCGTCCGGGCGGTGCTCGATGGACAGCGGCATGGCGCCCAGGCCGATGGCGCTGACGGCGGTGTGCGCGAGGGTGCGGTACTTCATGGCGGCCTGATTCCTCAGTCGGTGGGAGCGGCGGGTAGGGCGAGAGCGGCGGCGACGGCGCCGGGCAGCCAGTCGGTGGTGCGGGAGAAGGCGAAGCCCAGTTTCTTCGCGCGGGCGTTGCTCATGGCGTAGTGACGGTCGAAGGAGAACGGCGAAGCCTTCTCGCCCGCCGGGACGATCCGGTGGACGGCCTTCCGGCCGGCCTGTGCGGCGACGATCCCGGTGAGGCCGCGCACGTCGAGCGGACCGTCGGAGCAGGCGTTGACCGGGCCGGTGAAATCCGCGGTGGCTGCCCAGGACAGCAGATCCGCCAGTTCCTCGTGGTGGATGAAGACCGTGGGCAGCGCAGGGGCGTGCACCGCGATGTCCTCGCCCCGGCTGACGCGCCCGGTGTAGTGCGCCAGCCGACCGGTGAACTCCTGCGCGCCGCCGCCCAGAACATGCGCGCTGCGCACCGAGGCGAAGGCGAAGCCCGCGGTGCGGGCGAAGACGGCCTCGGCCTGCCGCTTGCCCTCGGCGTAGTGGGCGTCCAGGTAGGCGTCGTCGTGCCAGGGGAGGTCCATGGCCACCCGCCAGCCGGCCGGGTCCACGCTCTCCTCCGGTACGGGGGTCGACGGGGGTACGGGCGGCAGGGCGGCGGTCGCGGGGTCGTAGACCTCGATGGTGGAGGTCATGGCGTAGCGCCGGGTGCGGCCGGTGAAGGCGCGGGCGGCGATCGCGGCCTGCACCGGGGTGTAGCAGACCTGGTCCACCACGACGTCGAAGGTGCGGGTGCCGAGTGCGGCCGTCAGGGCCGCCTCGTCGTCGCGGTCGGCGACGAGACGGGTGACGCCGGCGGGTGGCGCGGTGGAGCCGCGGTTGACGACCGTGACCTGGTGGCCCGCGTCACGCAGACGTTCCACCAGGAGCTTTCCGAAGTACCGGCTTCCGCCGATGACGCAGATCTTTGACATGTCCCCATCTTGGGGAGCTACCGTCACCAGCAGAAGTCCTCACTTGCTGGACGGGTATGAAGGAAAACTGTTGATCGATGTGCAGCGGCTCCGTGTCCTGCGGGCGGTGGCGGAACACGGCAGCTTCAATCAGGCAGCCACGGCTCTCCACCTCACCCCCTCGGCCGTCTCCCAGCAGGTGGCGGCCCTGGAACGCGGACTCGGGACCCAGGTCGTCGCACGCAGCACCCGGGGCGTCACGCTCACTCCGGCGGGCCGGATCATGGTCGGCGCCGCCGAATCCGTCGCCGCCGAACTCGAACACGCGCAACAGCGGATCGCCACCCTCAGCACCGGCCGCACCCAGCTCACCGTCGCCGCCTTCACCAGCGGCGGCAGGCTCCTGCTGCCCGCCGCCCTGCCCCGGCTCATGGCCGCTCACCCCCGCACCGTGCTCCACATCAGGGAGGGCGAGCCCGAGGAGATTCTCCCCCTCGTCCGCCAGGGCGCCGTGGACCTCGCCCTCGCCTACCACTTCGACGGCCCGCTCCCCGCCGGACCGGGCCCTCGCTCCAGCCTGACGTGGACGCCGCTTCTCGAAGACCCCCTGCACGTCGTCCTGCCGCAGGGGCACCGGCTGGCCCGCCAGGACGCGCTCGACCTCGCCGACCTGGCGGCCGAACCCTGGGTGCTGGGCTGTCTGAAGACCGAGGCGTACCTGCGCCGCTACGCCGAGCGGGCCGGCTTCGACCCGGAGATCCGCGGGACCACCACCGACTACTTCTTCGCCCGTTCCCTCGTCGCCGCGGGCCTGGGAATCTCCCTGATCCCGTCGATCGCGCTGGCCCCCGAGATCCCGGGACTGAGCACCGTCCCGATCGTTCCCCCGGGCCCGGTCCGCCACATCGGCGTCGCCACGCTCGCCGGCCGCGACCAGCCCCACGCGACGACGCTCGTGCACGCCCTCCGTGAGCAAGCCGACGCGACACCGGCCGAGTTGCTCCGCCACGGGCCCGTCGGGGTCCGGCGGCGGAGCACCTCCTGAGCCCTGCGGTGACGGCAGTACACCGTGGCCCCGGCCGGGCACCCGCCGTACCTCCGGCCCGGACATGAGCGCGCTGCGGTCCCCTTCACCCCACCCGCGGCTCCCGCATCCCGTCGATGATCCGCGTCCAGTTGTCACCCCCGTGACCGTCCTCCACCGCCCGCCGGTAGTGCCCGAGGATCGTGCTCGGCAGGGCCAGGTCCAGGCCGAGCGTCGCGCTCGTCTCCAGGATGTGGTCGGCCGTCGCGCCCATCATCGTGACCGTGCTGAGGTCGCCGGGGTGTTCGCCGGCGTCGAGGGCGGCGCCGGGGCGGTCCTCGCCGGCGGTCATCATGGCGCCGATGGTGTCGGCGGTGAGGAAGAGTTCGGGGAGGGCCTGTTCGGCGGTGATGCCGGCGGTGCCGAGCAGGGCGGTGGCGTGCATCAGGCCGGAGAGGGCGGTGAGGAAGACGGTGAGGTGGGCCTGGTACATGAGCTGGGCGAGGCCGGGGTCGGTGCCGAGGTACTTGGGGGCGCCGATGACCGCCAGTGCGGCCCGGTGGCGCGTCAGGACGTCCTCGTCCCCGCTGTAGTAGACGTACGCCTCGTCCGTGCCGACCATCGGGGCCGGGTTCATGACGCCGCCGGTGAGGAAGGCGGCGCCGTGCCCGGCGGCCCAGGTGACGGCCTCCCGGGAGCGGTCGGGGGTGTCGGAGCTGAGGTTGACCAGGGTGCGGCCGGAGAGGGCGGCCGTGGCGTCGGTGAGGATGTCGTACATCGCCGGGTAGTCGGTGAGGCTGAGCAGGGTCAGCGGGCTCGCCTCGATGGCCTCGCGCGGGGTCGTCGCGCGCTTCGCCCCGTCGGAGACGACGCCGTCGGCGCGGGAGGCGGTCCGGTTCCAGACGGTGACCTCGTTGCCGGCGGCGAGGAGGGTACGGACCATCGCCCGGCCCATCGGGCCGAGGCCGATCACCGTGACAGGGGTGGGAAGTTGAGCGGTGGGGTGCGGGTTCTCCTGGTGTGCGTTCACGGCTCCATGCTGTGGGGGCGCGACTAGGATCGTAAGTACCCACTATTTACTGCGGTACTTACCTTTTGGTGCGTGAGGGGAGCAGGGGTATGGCGGCCAGAGCCAAGGCGCCGCGTGTCGGGCCGTATCTGTGCGGCATCGACGCCGCGTTCGACGTACTGAGCGGGAAGTGGAAGGCGCTCATCCTGTGGGAGCTGCACGCCCACGGCGTCCGCCGTTTCGCCGAACTGCGGCGCGGGGTACCGGGGGTCAGCGAGAAGATGCTCACCCAGCACCTGCGGGAGATGGAGGAGGACGCCCTCGTCCACCGCGAGGTGTACGCCGAGGTCCCACCCCGCGTCGAGTACTCCCTGACCGAGCACGGCCACACCCTCAACGAGGCCCTGGGGGCGCTGGGGGCCTGGGGCGAGGAGCGGATTCGCCGGGAGGGGTGCGAGGTGGTGGGCGGGGGGGGTGCCTCTATGTCTTTCGTCAAGGCATCCCTGTCGGGTTTGGGGTGGTTCGGGGTTGCTGGGGTTATGCGGCGAGCTCGACGTTTTTCGGTGTCCGGGGTTCGTAGAAGGTGCCGTCGCGGAGCATGGCGAACAGGACGCTGATGCGTTGGCGAGCGAGGCGGAGGAGGGCTTGGGTGTGGGTTTTGCCGCGGGCTCGCTGGCGGTCGTAGTAGGTGCGGGAGGCGGGGTCGGCGTTCATGCAGGCGAAGGCGGAGAGGAACATGGCGCGTTTGAGCTGCCGGTTTCCGCCTCGGGGTGCGTGTTCGCCGTGGATCGAGGTCCCGGACGACTTCGTGGTCGGGGCGAGGCCGGCGTAGGAGGCGAGGTGGGCGGCGGTGGGGAAGCTGGTGCCGTCGCCTACGGTGACCAGTAGGACTGCGGCGGTCCTGACGCCGACGCCGGGCATCGACGTCAGGACCGGGGAAAGAGGGTGGGCCTCCAGCAGGGTGTTGATCTGGGCTTCCATGGCACGGCGCTGGGTGTGGACGGAGGCCAGCGAAGCGGCCAGGGAGGGCACGACGGTGTCGAGGGTGCCGGTGCCGGGGACGACGACGGTCTGCTCGTCGAGGGCGTCGAAGACGTCGTCGATTAGGCGCTGTGCCATGCGCGGGGCCTTGGGGCGGATCAGTTCGACGAGTAGGCGGCGGCCAGCCTTGCGCAGGGCGGCCGGGGAGCCGTGACGTTCCAGGAGCCAGGTGACGGCCTGGTGGTCCAGGCGGGGGCCCAGGACGCGTTCGAGGCTGGGGTGGAACTGGGTGAGCAGGCCGCGTATCCGGTTGGAGGTGCGGGTGGCTTCGGCGGCGAGGTCCTGGTCGAAGCCGGTCAGCACGGTGAGTTCGGCGGTGATCTCGTCGGTGAGTTCCAGGCAGCGCAGGGTGTGCGGCATGGTCCGTGCGGCGTCGGCGATGACGGCGGCGTCTTTGGCGTCGGTCTTGGCCTCGCCGGGGTAGAGGTCGGCGATGCGGCGCATGGCCAGGCCGGGCAGGTAGGCGACGCGGCAGCCGGCGTCGCGGGCGACGGTCAGCGGGAGGGCGCCGATGGAGGCGGGCTGGTCCACGATGACCAGGACGGTGCCGAACTTCTCGGTCAGCTTGTCGAAGACGGCCCGCAGTTTCGGCTCGCTGTTGGGTAGCGGTTTGTCGAAGATTTTCTTCCCGGCCGGGGTGAGTCCGTGGCCGTGGTGAGCGGTTTTGCCGACGTCCAGGCCGAGGAACACGCCCACGTCTTCGATCTCGAACATCGCGCCCTTTCCGGGGATGTTGACGGTGCCGGCCTCGGCTTGGGTGTCGTGCTCGCGCATCCACGTTATGCAGACCTGCCGCCCGCGAACCGTCCGGCATTGCGCCGGACCAGGCGGTGGCCGGACCTCTGATCAGCGTCTCCGACGAACACCCCCGGACCCTGGCGACACCACCCCCCAGGTCATCACGTTCGACAGGGGGCAACAGTCATACCGGGCCCGGAGGCCAGCGGCCCCGTTGCAGGACCACGAAAAACATAACGGGGGGGGGAAGCGGTCGCGCGTTGACAGGACGCTCGCCGAGGCGGGAGTGCCGACACGTGGCGGGAGCCCACGAGGGGCCCCCGCCACGAAGGTCAGCCGAAGCTGAGCTTCGTCGTCCCCCACCCGCTGCCGGCGCTGATCACGGTGACTCCGGCTCCGAGCTGGGTGGCGCCGCCGGCGAAGACCTTGACGCTGCCGTCCGGGGAGAGCGCCCAGATGTCAGGGATGCTGTCGCCTGTCACGTCCGGGGTGCCCCTGAGGAACCGCGTGGGATAGCCCGCCGCCGTCCAGCCGGAGGCGTACGTCTGGTCGCTGCCGGGCCGCGACCCCGCCGAGGTGGCCAGGGAATCGAGGGTGGCGCCGCCGGTGGTCGCCTTCCTGCCGTACCGGATACGAAGGTTGTCCGACTCCGAGCGGAAGAGTAGGTCGGGTACCCCGTCCTTGTCGACGTCTCCGAGGGTCACCAGATCCCGGCTCTCCCAGGCGCTGACGGCGATCTCGTGCGCCGCGACGAAGGAGGCTCCGGTGTATCCGGTGAGGGCCCAGAGGCCGCCTGAGGTGGTGGTGGCGAAGAGGTCGGTGTGCCCGTCGGCGTCGTAGTCCCCGACGATCATCTGGTCGAAGAGGGCGGGGTCGGGGCCGGGAGGCAGCTCCATCAGCTGACGCTGTTCGATGTCGACGCCTCCGTAGCCGTCGCCGCGGTACACGTACAGCTTGCCGTCGGGCATGCGAGCGAAGAGGTCGCCCAGGCCGTCGCCCGGCAGGATGTCGCCGCCGTGGGCGAGCAGGGCGGGCTTGTCGCCGGCCTTCCAGTACCCGGGGGCCAGAGGGTCGCTGCTCTCATCGTCGGCCGGCAGGATCAGCTGGTGCCCCGAGCTGTGGGCTGCCGGCATGCCGCGGTGCAGGTCGCCCTTGTCGTTGGCCGGGTAGAGGTAGAGGTTGCCGGCGCCGTTGATGACGAAGAGGTCGGGGAAGTTGTCGCCCGTCACATCGCCGGGCGTGTCGGCGCTGTCCCTGGGGGTGACGTAGAAGACATAGGCGGTCGGCGTGGAGGTGTTGCCGGCGCTGTCCTTTGCGCAGACGTACAGGATGTTGGGCCCGGCCAAGGGCGGCGAGAGGCTGATCTTCAGTGAGGCGCCGGCCTGGACCGCCTTGGAGGTGGCGCAGGTGCCGGTGTTGAAGGAGTACCCGAAGCTGGTGACGTCCTTGTCCTCGACGGGAGCGAAGGTGAACTCACCAGGATTGCCCAGGGGCTTCACCGACCACACGTCGCCTGCGTCCGTCTCCTCCGGGAAGGCCGTCGAGGTCACCTCGGGTGAGTTGGGGAAGGTGCTGTCGTAGACGAAGCGGCAGGTGGGATCGAGCTCGTCGGTGTTCAGGGGCGCCCATTCCGAGCTAGCGCCGCTCGTGTCCGTCGCTTTGACCCCCCAGGAGTAGGTCCAGCCGTTCTTGAGGTCGGAAACCGGGAAGATCGCCTCGGCGCTGCCCTTGCCCTTGTCGTCGTCCTTGCTGACGCTGACCGTCTTCGACTTGAGCGTGGTGTCGGCGTAGCCGGTGCGCCACAGCTCGAACGTGAGCGACTTGAGGTTCTTGTCGGGGTCGGTGCTCGACGCCGACAGGCGCAGTTCGCGCTTGCCGATGTGAGGGTAGGGGGCGGAACGGTCGCAGGTGGGGCCGGGCGACTGGTCCAGCGCAAAGGGGGTCTTCGGCTTGCGGTTGTAGGTGATCTTGATGTGTGGGGCGTTCTTGCCCTCGGCGCGGAACTTCTTCCAGGCGTACGCGGACTTCTCGTCCCTGGCCTGGAGGCCGATGGTCACCGAGCTCCACCCGCCGTCGGCGGCGTCCTGGACCAGCGACCGGCCGTCGAAGTCGATGTACTCGTCCGGGCACGACGAGTTGTAGCCGTGGGCCACGTCGAGCGCGTCCACCTGCCGCTTCCAGTCCGGCTGGTTGCTCCAGGTCGTCTTGGAGGAGATGGCACCCGTGTGCCAGAGCTCCACCACGCGCCCGTCGCAGGACCATGAGTAGGTTTCCAGCAGGCGGACCGACGCAGCGGAGATCTTGGCGCCCTTGAGGTTCTTGAGGCCGTCGAGCCGGAAGAAGGAGCGCGAGGTGCCCCAGGTGGTCGACTCGAACCCCACCCGGCCCTCGGTCGTACCGGTGTTGTAGTTGGCCCCGTCGTAGAAGCTGGAGTTCTTGAACCGGTCGTACGCCGTTGTCCAGTTCGTGGTCTTCGCGGTGATGGAAGGGTCGATGAAGAGCGGGTACTCCGTCTTCTCGCCCGTCACCAGTCCGCGCGGGGGTGTGACGGTCAGCACGGCGTCGTGGGTGTCCTCGCCGTCGAGTTCCGCCTCGGCCGCCGCGGCGTGAGTGCCGGGGTCGGGACCGGCCAGGCCGGGTAGGTCGAGGATCTGGCGGTCGGTGAGAGAGGGACGGGTCACGAACGCGGCTTCACGTACGGATGCGCCGGCCTCCGGACGCGGCGCCTGCGACCGGTGGGCAGCCGGGTCGACCGGGCCCTCGGAATCGTCGGCGTCCGAGGGCGGCCGGGTGGGCTCCTCGAGATCTCCGTCGTGTGCTCCGCCGGGACTGGGTGACTCGTCCGTCTCCGGTGCCTGCGTGGGGTCGGGGAGTGGGTCGGGTTCCGGGTCGCTGCCCTCCGTGACGGCCAGGGTGCCCGCCGAGTCCCAGGCGAAGGGGGTGGGGCTGACCGCCAACTCGTCTCCGTCCCGGTCCACGGCTGTCACCACATCGGTCTTGGCATCGTGACGGAAGACCAGTTCGTCGGAGGTCAGCCGGTAGGGGAGGCTGAGAAGCTCCGGACTGGTGGCGGCGCGTTCGGTGTGGACCACCAGGACGTGGTTGAAGCCCCCGTCCCGCGCGGTGAGCAGCAGATCGGTCTCGGGGAGGATGTTCCGGTAGAGCGCGCGAGAGCCCTCGATCACCGGCTCGGGCACGTCCCCGGGCCAGCTGAGGACCAGTTCGTGCCCGTCGGTGACCAGGCGAACCAGTTCGGTGAAGCGGGAAGGGTCCTCCGCCGTGGCCGTCCGGGAAGTGGTGCTCGCTCCCGTCGTGCGGCGCAACACGGCGGACGAGGTGGTACCGAGGTCGCTCCGGCCGGTGGAGACCTGGTCCGTCTCCGAGGCCCGTCCTCCGTTCGAGAAGACCACGGGCGCGGTGGAAGCAACCGGGGCCCAGCCCTTTTCGGTCCGCCGCAGGGTGGTGTCGATGGAGCGCCACCGGCCATCGACCCGAGCGCGTACCGGTGCGGCGTGGCTGACCAGTTCGAAGCTGCGGTTCGGCAACGCGTAGGTGGTGCTCGTCTCGGTGCGAGCGGCCGTCACCTCGACACGTTTACCGCTGCGTACGGCCTTCTCCTGAGCCCTGTCCTCCGGCAGGCCGGCTTCCTGTGCACCGTGCTCAGCCGACGCGGCGGTGTCGCGGTCCTGGGCGTCGGTCCACAGCAGAGTCCCCACGGCAAGGGCGGCTGCCGTCACTCCGGCCACGGCGGCGGCCGCTCGGCGGCGACGCGTGCGGCGCCTCGGTTCCGGTGTCTCCACGTTCTCGTTCCCTGCCCCTCGTGAGTAGTGGCAGACGCGTCGAGGAGGTACGCCGGGCGCCGCCGTCACACCTGCGAAGCCCAAGTGAAGCTTTGGAAAAGCCACCGGCCAGGTGAAAGCACGAACGAAGGATGACGTACGGGCCCCCGTCCCGCCACCGGCCTGAATTCGGGAAAGCCTGTCGAGGAGGCAACCGGGTCGGTTGTTCTGCCTCTTCCGGGGTGTCGCGAAGGGCGGAAAAGGGTGCCTCGGGGAAGCCCCAGGATTTCCCGGTGGATCGTTTCAGGGGAATTTGCTCCGTATGCGTACCGTCCGAAGAGGCCATTTTGACCTGGTAGAACAGCCGCTGTGTGACCTCGTGGGAGATGGGCGCCTCTGTCTCGGTGGCGCCCTTCCTGCTGTTTGCAGGAGCATGATCCACTGTTGCCCTGAACATCCTGTGAACCAAGTCACGTAACTCTCTGCCGAGTTGACGTGACGTCGGGTCTCTCCGCAAGATTCCGCTCATCAATCGGGGAGCGGTGGACCCTCAGAATCCGTTTTTCTGACCCCTGCCGAATCGCAGGGGGCTGTGAAAGCCGTGTGGAGATCAGTTCTGCGCAGCGCGCGTGCCACGTCGAGACGACGTCAGGCGCGGCGGAACCGTGACGGCTTCCGCGGCCCGAGGCTCGCCCTTGTGGCCGCGATCTTCCTCTCCCTGATGGTCGGGGCGGTCCCGCTCGCCGCCGCAGCGCCCCCGGACCGTGACCGCAGCGGTGTCGAGCTGGTCGATCTCCCCGAGGACGTGCCCCAGGAGGCGGCCGAGGAAAACCGCCTCACCGAGCTCACCACGGGCAACATCGACCCCGAGGACGAGTTCGACCCCCAGGCGGTGGCGGAGCCCGCGGGCGGCCAGGTGGTCGAGGAGCTGTCGGACATCGCGCCGGGGGAGCTCGTCCCCCTCGGGGACCTCCCCATCGCGGTGGGCGCCCCCGAGGACGCGTCCGCCGAGGCCACCGAGGCGCTGGAGGGGGAGTGGCAGGCGGCCCTGGCCTCACCCGAGGAGGTCGCCGCGACCGAGATCCAGGGTCTCGTCTTCTCCGTGAACCCTCCCGCCGAGGCGTCCGGCGAGGTCGTGGTCTCGCTGGACTACACGGAGTTCGCGGAGCTGTACGGCGCTGCCTGGGCGGATCGCCTGGACCTGACCCGCCTGCCGTCCTGCTTCCTCGAGACCCCCGAGGTGGAGGCCTGCACCGAGCCCGCGGACGTCAGCACCGATCAGAGCGTCACCCCCAAGGCCGGTGACGCCCCCACCGACGGCAAGCTCGACGGCACCCGGCGGATCACGGCCACGCTCGACGTCGCCGAACTCACCGACGACGGCACTCCCACACCCAGCCCGGCCGTCTCCCACACGTCCGGCGCCACCACCGACGCGCTCTTCCGCCCGCGCACCGGCGACGGCATGGCCTTGACCTCGCTGCGTCAGGCGGCGGCCACGAACACCCAGGCCGGGACCGTGCTGATGGCCACCTCCAAGGGCAGCGGCTCGCAGGGTGACTTCGCCGCCACCCCGCTGGCGAGCGCCGGCTCCTGGTCGGCGGGCGGCTCCTCGGGCGCCTTCACGTACGGCTACACGCTGAACACCCCGGTCGTACCGGGCGGCCCCTCGCCGAGCCTCTCGTTCAACTACAACTCGCAGGGCGTCGACGGCCGTACCTCGGCCACCAACAACCAGGCCTCATGGATCGGCGACGGCTGGGAGTACAACGCCGGGTCCATCAGCCGGACGTACCGCTCGTGCCGCGACGACGCGAAGGACGGCAACAACGAGAAGCGGAAGACCAGCGACCTCTGCTGGGCCTCCGACAACGCCGTTCTCACCCTCGGCGGCAACACCACCGAGCTGGTGAAGGACGACGACGAGAAGTCCGACATCTGGGTCACGGCCAACGGCGACGGCAGCAAGGTCGAGCTCCGCAAGAACAGCGGCTACGCCAACGGGGACGCCGACGGTGAGCACTGGGTCGTGACCACCCGGGACGGTACCGAGTACTGGTTCGGCCGTAACCGGCTGCCCGGCTGGAAGGACGGCGACCAGGCCACCAACTCGGTGCTCACCGCGCCGGTGGCCGGCAACCACCCCGACGAGCCCTGCTACAAGGCGGCCTTCGCCGACTCCTTCTGCGCCCAGGCGTGGCGCTGGAACCTCGACTACGTCGTCGACGTGCACGACAACGCCATGGCTCTCTACTGGAAGCAGGAGACGAACCACTACGCCAAGAACAACGCCTTCAAGAAGGCGGTCCCGTACGACCGGGGCGGCTATCTGGAGCGCATCGACTACGGCCTGCGCGTCGACGACGACAAGGTGTACGGCAAGGCCCCGCTGTCCCGGGTGACCTTCCGGACCGAGGAGCGCTGCTTCAAGGAGTCCGACGTCACCTGCACGGACGCCAACTTCAGCTCGGGGCACCACTACAAGAACCGCATCTGGTACGACACCCCGGCCGACCTCTACTGCAAGGGCGGCAGCGCCGAGTGCTACGTACCGGTGCCCACCTTCTGGTCCCGGAAGCGTCTGGAGCAGGTCACCACCTACACCCAGCGCACCAAGGGGTCGACCGAGCTCTCCAAGGTCGACAGCTGGACGCTGCACCAGTCCCTGCCGCCCCACCTCACGGATGAGGGGACCGCCCTCTGGCTCGACTCCATCACCCGCATCGGCTACGACACCGCGGGGGAGCCCGACTCCCTCAACCCGATCGAGTTCGTGGGCAACCAGGAGTCGATGCCCAACCGCGTTCGCCTCGGCGCCGCCGACAAACGGCCCGACTTCGACCGCCGCCGGATCGAGCGGATCGTCAACGAGTACGGCGGCGAGACCCTCGTCTCGTACCGGAGCCCACGCGGCCCCTGCCAGACCGGCGAGGGCCTGCCCGCACCGGAGAAGAACACGGGGCTGTGCTACCCCGTGTACTGGCATCCGGACCCCGACAAGGCCGACGAGACGCTCTCCTGGTTCCACAAGTACGTGGTGGACACCGTCGAGGAGAAGCCCAACATCGCCGGCAGCCCGAGCGAGTTCACCAGGTACGAGTATCTCGGGGACGGCGGCGGCTGGGCCTTGAACCAGGCGGAGTTCTCCAAGAAGAAGACCCGCACGTACGACCAGTGGCGCGGCTTCGGCCTCGTCCGCACCCTCACGGGCGCCGACAGTGGCAGCGGCTACACGGCGACGCAGGCCGGTATGACCGAAACCGTCTTCTTCCGCGGGATGGACGGCGATCCGCTGCCCGGTGAGAACAAGTCCCGCGAGGCCGTCGTCAAGGACGCCGAGAACGGGACGATCGCCACCGATCACCTCGCCTACCAGGGACGCGTCGCCGAAACCCGCACGTACACCAAGGCGGGCGGCACACTGCTCACCCGCACGGTGGACAGACCCTCCAGCCCGCAGGTGCTGGCCACCCGCAAGCGCGACGGCGGCATCCCTGCGCTGAGGGCGTACCGCGTCCTCGCGGCCGGAACGGACACGGTCACCCGGTACTCCGGCAAGAGCGGAGACGAGACCGACGCCTGGCGGACTGTCTCCACCCGCACCGCCTACGACGACACCTACGGTCTCCCCGTCTCCACCGAGTTCCTCGGGGACACGGCGCGCACCGGCGACGAGAGCTGCACGGTCAACACCTACGTACACAACACCGGCGCGCACCTGATCGGCCTGTCCGCCCAGTCCCTGACGACCGCCGGGACCTGCGACAAGCCGGGCGAGTGGGTTTCCGGCTCCCGCGTGGCCTACGACAAGCGCGCTTTCCAGGACGCCCCCACCAAGGGCCAGGCCACCATGACCTGGACCATCAACGCCGCGGGCGACAACTGGAACCCCAGCGGCACCGTCACCTACGACTCCCTGGGACGCCCCACCGCGGCGGAGGACGCGCTCAAGAACACCTCCACCACCACGTACACCCCCGCCTCGGGCCAGGTCTACGAGGTCAAGACCGCCAACGCGCTCGGCCACACCACCACCACCGAGATCGAGCCCGGCCGGGGCGTCGCCCTCCGGGAGACGGACGCCAACGGCCGGACCACCGCCTACACCTACGACGCCCTCGGCCGCACCACCGAGGCGTGGGCACCCAGCCAGCCCCGCACCGAGGACCCCTCGGTGAAGTTCACCTACGACATCTCGCAGGGCAACCCGGTCAACGTCACCACCTCAGCGCTGAACAACGAGGGCACCTACGACCGCAGCGTCGTCTTCTACGACGGCCTGGGCCGCGAACGCCAGACCCAGATTCCCGCGGTCGGCGAGGGACGGCTGATCACCGACACCCTCTACAGCGCCAACGGCACCGTCCGGCAGTCCAACAACGCCTACTACGCCACTGGCGACCCCGACGGCGTGATGTTCGACCCGAAATCGGACTCCGAGGTCCAGAACGCCACGCTGTACTCCTACGACGGCCTGGGCCGCGTCCTGACCGAGACGCCGTACCTCAACGGCAAGGCCGAGCCCTCCAAGGCCGTGCATGTCGTCCGAGGCTACGACCACACCACCGTCGTCGAGCCGAAGGGCGCCGCAACCCAGCGAACCTGGAGCGACGCGCTCGGCCGCACCGTCCGGGTGGACACCTTCACCGACGAGGCGCGCACCAAGTTCCGCAGCTCGACCTATGAGTTCGACGCCCGCGGCAACCAGGTCAAGGCCACCGACGCCGGTGGCAACTCCTGGAGCTGGGACTTCGACGCACGGGGCCGCCAGACCAAGTCCGTCGACCCGGACACCGGCACGAGCACCACCACCTACGACGTTCTGGACCGCCCGGTCAGCACCACCGACAGCCGGGGCAACACCGTCTGGACCAAGTACGACGCCCTTTCGCGGCCGGTCGAACAGCGCCGCGACAACCCGCTCGGGGAACGCCTCACCGCCGCGACCTACGACGCCGTGGGCGCCCTCGGCCTGCCCGCGTCCAGCACCCGCTACACCGACGGCCTCGCCCACACCTCGACCGTCACCGGCTACACCACCGACTACCAGCCGCTCGGCGAGAAGCTCTCCCTCCCGCCGCTGGTCGCGCAGAAGTACGGGCTCCAGGAGACGTACACCCACACCTACGAGTACGCCAGGAACGGCCTGCTCAAGTCGACCACCCTGCCCGCGGCCGGCACCTTCGGCGCGGAGAAGGTGATCACCCGGTACAACAAGGACGGTCTGCCGGTCTCCACCTCAGGAGAGAACTGGTACGCGGCAGACACCACGTACAGCCCTTGGGGGCAGGTGCTGCGCACCGCCTCCGGTGAGAACCCCTCCCGAGTCTGGACCACGCAGCTCTTCGATGCGGCGACCGGCGAACTGACCCGTCAGGTGGTCGACCGCGAGTCGACCACCGACACCACCGCCGTCACGGGCCACCGGGTCAACTCCCGCTACTACAACTACGACGACGCGGGCAACGTCCGGCAGATCACCGACTACTCCGGCGGACGCACCGACCGCCAGTGCTACGCCTACGACCCGATCGGCCAGCTCACCGAGGCGTGGACCTCGCCCAACGACGGCTGCCGCGCGACGGGCAAGACCGAGCGCATCCCGGACTACGGCGACGGAACAGTCAACGTCACCGCGGACAACAACGGTTACTGGAACTCCTACCGGTACGACGCCGTCGGCAACCGCACCGAGCTGGTCAACCACGACCCCGCACTCAACGCCGCCAACGACACCCGCACCACCTACCGGTACGGCACCGAGGACGGCAAGCGCCCGCACACCCTCTCCGCCTCCACCTCGACCCTCACCAAGGACAACGGCGTCCGCATCACCGAGGAGTCGACCTACGACTACGACGCCGGCGGCAACACCACCGCACGCCGTCAGGGCGGCGACGAACAGGCCCTCGCCTGGACCTGGGACGGTCAGATCGAGAAGATCACCGGCTTCGGGGCCTCAGGCGAAGGCGCCTTCGTCAACACGGCGAGCGGCATGTGCCTGGATCTGACCTCCGGCCTCACCAACGCGGGCACCGCCCTCCAGGCATACGGCTGCAACGGTGCCAAGGGCCAGAAGTTCCGCATCGAGGCCGCCGACGCCAAGGCCGACCCGGCGACCGGCCAGCTCAAGGTGGTCGGCCGGTGCGCCCAGCCGACCAAGAGCGGCACGAGCGCGGGCACGCTGGTCGTGATCGCCCCGTGCTCCTCGGCCACCGCCTCCCAGCAGTGGACGGCGACCTCGACCGGCGCCCTGAAGCACGTCGCCTCCGGCCTGTGCCTCACAGTGCCCGGCACCAACCCGGCCGTCGGCACCGACATGGTCCTCGGCGCCTGCTCGGGCACCGGCTCCGTCTGGGCACCCGCCGACACCACCACGTACATCTACGGCCCCGGTGGCCAGCGGCTGCTGTCCGTCTCGGCCGGCCAGAACGTCCTCCACCTCGGCTCCACCACCGTCGCCACCACGGCGTCCAAGGCTCCCTCCTACACCGAGCGCTACTACTCGCAGCCGGGCGCGCCCACCGTGATGCGCCACGCCGAGGGCGGTGCGGAGGCCACGCTCTCCGCGCAGGTGCAGGACAACACGGGCAGCGCCTACGTCAGCGTCGGCCTCCAACAGGGCAACCAGGTCCAGTTCTCCCTGCGCGACCCCTTCGGCGTCGAACGCACCGAGGACTCCCGCTGGCGCTCGCACCGCGGTTTCGTGGGCGGCAACGACGACGACGCGGCCGGCCTGACCCACCTGGGCGCCCGGATGTACGACCCGTACACCGGACGCTTCCTGTCGGCCGACCCGATCCTCGACCTGGCCGACCCCGTCCAGATGAACGGGTACGTCTACGCCGAGAACAACCCGGTCACCTACTCCGACCCCAGCGGTCTCTCCTCGGGCATCGACGCGTCCGACTACTACGACGGGCCTTCGGCCTCGGCGGTCAGCGACGCCAAGGCCACCATGGGCACCACGATGTGGGACATCATTCTGTCCAACGGGTGGGCCGTGCTCGGCGAGTTCATCGGGTGGGGTGACATCAAGGCATGCTTCGGGCGCGGGGATCTGTGGGCGTGCGGAAGCATGGTCATCTCGGCCATTCCCATCGGAAAACTCGGGAAGATCCCTGCCGTCTGGAAGGCGATCGAGCGGATCGACGCGGCCATCGGCGCGTGGCGGGTGGCGCAGCGGGCGGCGAAGCAGCTGCTCGCCGCGGCAGAGCGGGCCCGGGTCGCCGCGGAGAAGGCGGCGGCCGCGGCCAGAGCCGCCGCGAAGAAGGCGGCCCAGGCGGCCAAGAAAAGGGCGGCCGAGGCAAGGGCCGCCGCGACCCGCGCGGCCAAGGAAGCCCAGAAGAAAACCGGTAACGCCGTCCAGAAGGCGGCCAAGACCAACGCGACCAAGACCGCGGCCAAGACCCAGTCCACGACGGCCCGTAAACAGTCCAAGGGCGACGACAGCTCAGGCCCGGGCAAGAACAGGAAGCCCGACGAGCACGAGGGCGCTTCTGAGGGCGGCTCCTGCCCCATCAACAAGACCGACAACAGCTTCACCCCCGGCACGGCCGTGATGATGGCCGACGGCACCACGAAGCCCATCGAGGACGTCGCCATCGGCGACACCGTCCTGACCACCGACCCGGAGACCGGCGAGACCTCCCCGCAGAAGGTCACCGCCACCATCACCGGCAAGGGCACCAAGCACCTCGTCGACATCACCCTGCACACGACCGACCCCGAGTCCGAGGCGGAAACGGAGTCCGGCACCAAGTCCGCCGGCGGAAAGGGCCCCGCCCCGACCACCCTCACGGCCACCGACGGCCACCCCTTCTGGGTCCCCCAGCTGGACACCTGGATCGACGCGGCCGACCTCAACACCGGCCAGTACCTCCAGACCTCCGCCGGCACCCGCATCCAGATCACCGCGATCACCCAACGCACCACCCAGGCCACCGTCCACAACCTGACGGTCGCGGGGACGCATACGTATTATGTGGTGGCGGGGACTGCGCCGGTTCTGGTTCACAATTGCGGTAGCGTCTACCGCGGGGAGTCTCGTTCGCCTGAAGAAATCCAAGCTGATGGAGGTTTCACTCCGCAAGCCCCGGGTTCCAGCACCACCCTTTACGAATATGTAGTGAAAAACTCCCCTAGCAACTTTGTGAGCACTTCCAAGCATGCCAACACCGCTGCAACGTTCCCCGCAGGAGGGAACGCTGGTCTCTACGTATATGAGATCAGAATGTCAGGTGGCATTGATGTGAATGCGCGGCTAGGGCCTGGGGTCAATCCCAACGCGCACGAAGCGGAAGTGGCATTCGAGGGTGGAATACCCTGGAGTGCGGTATCTCGTGTCTGGATGAGGGACCCTGAGACGGGGGACATCGATTTTGATTTCGACGATCCGATTTGGGAGAGAAAGTGACACGCTCCTCCAGGGGAGGATGAGGCTCCTGTGAGCAATTTTCGCTTCGGTGAGGATATTACGGTCTGCGATACAGAGCGGCTCGAAGCCTTCTTGATGGATCGAACCGATCGTATAGCCCGAGCTGATCGCGGATCCGATGAGCGCATGGTGGCGCGTTCCGTCAGAGCCGCCCTTCGGCAGCACGTTGTCACGATTCAGCACTGCTTCTCATTCCCTGCGGAAGGCGCCGGCCCCCAGGAGCTGATTCGATGGAAGGTGATGCTTTCGTGGAATTCTCTTTGCGTCCTGGCCTCTCCGTGGCTGGGTCACGAAGGCTATGACCGTGAGAGGTGGACATCGGTCAAAACTTGGGGGCGTCCAGTCGGCACGAGTCGAAGTGAATGAGGGCGTCGATCGTGCGGGGATGGTCTCTGTCGAATTCAACTCTGAGGGACGGAAAACTGGCCTGCTTCAGCGGTGAGTTCGACTCGATCCTTGACCTGTAGGGCGTTGTGTCATTTCGTCCCGGTTCGGCCTAGGGTATCGGAAAGTCGTTCTTGAGCCAGCTCCGTATCGCTTCCCATGGTGGTCGGAGGGCCGCCTGTCCAGCCGCGCTTCTGGATGCCCCGATCGCTCAGAGTGGTTGACCCCTTGCCCACCACCACATGGGGGCGTGGCTGAGGTACAGCTCGCGCCCTCCTGCCCGCCTCCCCAGTCGCCAGAAGGGGTGTGTGGGTCAAGGGCTGCTTACGGTTGGCGGCCGCCTGCCTGGTCTTGAGGGGAGACCGTTCTCTGTAGCGCCTTGCGTGGTGTGGAACGGATGACGAAGGCGGATTCGAGGCGCCGCCGCCAGGGGCTCCCCTTGCGGCGGTGCGCGCGTGCTCGAGGAGGCGGAGCAGGGCCCATGCCAGGCCGATCACCAGGGCCAGGACGAGGATTCCGAGGACTGTGGCGAGTCCGGGTGGGAGGTCCGCGACCTGCTCGACTCGGTGCCGGATGTTCATTGCCCTCCGTCAGCCGAGCAGGGCCAACTGTGCCCGTACCAGAGTCTCCGGTACGGCCGGCGGCTTGGTCGAGTCTCCCGCTGTGGCCTCGGTGCGGAAGGTGGCGATGACCGCTCCCTTACGGGCCACCACGAACGTGACGGGTCCTGCGGTGTCGAGGGTCGCCGTCAGGGACATGACCTCGTCGGCGCCTGAGGGGGCGAGGGCGCGGGTGATGTCCGTGACCTTGGTGCGGCCGTCGGGGGCGTTGTAGGTGAAGCCTTGGGCGCAGGTGTCGGTGGCCGTACCCAGTGCGGCGGTGGCCGTGGTGGCCTCGTCGGCCTTGTAGGCGGCCAACACGGTGGTGACCGTGACCTTGTCGGCTTCGGAGTCCTTGCCGGTGTTTCCCCGCCAGTTGTAGCCCGCCGTGGCTTCCGGCGTGCCCAACGCTGATCCCGCCACCAGTCGGGCCAGGGGAGTGCAGGGTTCGTCCGTGGTGCGGACCTTGTCGCCGGGCAGGGGGTGGTGGGCCGGGCCTTTGAGGATGCGGCCTTCGCCGAGGTCGGCCTGGTTGAGGGTCGCGCCCTGCAGATGGGCCTGCGAAGGGGCGGCCGCTTCACCGAAAGGGTCGACCGCAGCGGAGGGGAGAGGTTCCGCACGTCGGGTCTGGGAGTCGGAAGAGGCGGTGGCCTGGTCCGTCGTGGCGTCGGGGCCGGACGTCGTGCAGCCCGTCACGGGGAGGGCGCAGAGCAGTACGCCGGTCAGGGCGCGAGCGGGGAGGGTGAGGCGCATGGCGGGGTCGGTCTCGCAATCTGCCGCACGTGAAGGCGCGTTCGTCCGGTGACGGACGCCCGCGGACCGGAGGGCCGCCTCGGTTGGTTCGGTTCGGCGGTCAGATCATACGGACGGATCCCCCCGAACTCCGTCCCCCCGATCCCCCCACGCCCCCGCCCCGCCCCCACCGCGCCCCACCCCGTCCGACTGCCCGTCACTCCGCAGGGCAGGATGCCTCTGGGATTGGGACGGAAGCAGGGCTGGGCGAGAGAAGGGTGTGCGTGGTGACGGTGCGGCGGTACGGGATGGTGGGGCTCGCGGTCGGGGCGCTGCTGTGGAGTGCGGGGTGTGGGCTCGGGGAGCCGTCGACCGGGAGTGACGGGGCCGGCGGCGAGGGTGCCAAGGGCGGGGCTGCCGCCGGGACGGCGCTGGCGGCGCTGGAGACGTCGACCGTCAAGGAAGAGGGGAGCAAGGACGGGTACGGGCGGGAGCGGTTCGGGTCGGCGTGGGCCGACGTGGACGGGAACTCCTGCGGTACGCGGGACGACATCCTCAAGCGGGACCTCGCCGAGGTGGAGTACAAGGACGGCGACGACTGCGTGGTGGCGTCGGGGGTGTTGAAGGACGACCCCTACTCGGGGGAGGACGTGGAGTTCCGGCGCGGGGCCAGCAAGGTGGACATCGATCACCTGGTCTCGCTCTCCGACGCCTGGAAGAAGGGGGCGTCCGAGTGGGAGCCGGCCAAGCGCATAGCCTTCGCCAACGATCCGCTCAACCTCCTCGCGGTCAACGCGAGCCCCAACCGCGCCAAGGGTGACGGCGACGCCGCGAAGTGGCTGCCGCCGAACAAGACGTACCGGTGCGCGTATGTCGCCGGGCAGGTGGCGGTGAAGAAGAAGTACGAGCTGTGGGTGACCGCCGGGGAGCGGGACGCGATGCGGACCATCCTCGACGGCTGCCCGGAGGAGAAGCTGCCGGAGGGGGACGCGCCCACCGAGGCGCCGGACCGTTTCAGCGCGAAGTAGCAGGGGGCCCAGGGGCCTTCGGCAGAGCGGCCCGGGCCGGAGCGGCACCGCATGACGGTGCTCGCTCCGGCCCGCCCGGCGGCGGGCCCGGCGCGGCGACCGCCGCCCGGGGCGTCGACGCGGCCGGCGCCGGCGCCGCCCTCGGCCGCAACCTCCCCCTGCTGCGCCCCGACCCGGACGCCGGTGCAGGGGCTGCACGACGGGCTGACGGGACCGGCACTCCCGCCCTCCTGAGCCGAACATGTCACACCTCGTCACCAGGAGGACAACGGTTCCGTACAACGGGGTCCGGCCTGCGGCGGCGGGTGTATACGCTCGGACCCGCACGCGCGTCCGGCGCGGCCCACGATCTTCAGGGAGCAGGACATGCACAGCACCTACCCGGCGGCCCCGAAGCCTCAGGGTCCGTCCAGGGAGGCCCGCGTCTGGCTCCGGGTGCTGTTCACCGCTATGGCCGTGATGAGCTGCGGGTTCTTCGCCTTCGGCGCCCTGATACGCCTGGCCTGCCTGACCCGCAGGCCCAGGGACTGGGTGCTGACGGGGATCTCCGCCACCTGTACCTTCCTGGCGATCGGGATGATGCCCGACGGCGACGACAGCACGACCATCCTGGACGACCTGGCGGTGGGGCTCATCCTGCTCAACATGGTCTCCGTCGTCACGTACTACCTCACGGCCGACATCCGCCACGACCGGAAGGTCTACGGCACCGCCCACCCCGGCGTCCCAGGGCCGCACCTCGCCGGCCCGTACCCGCCGCACGGCGTCACCCGCCCCGCCACCGCTCCCCTCCAGCACCACCCGTACCCCCAGCCCCCGCACCAGCCGCACCCCCAGCAGCACTACACCCCGCCGACCGCGCCCACCGGCGTCGGCGACGCCTGGGCCCGGCCGCAGACGGGGCCCGCGCCCACCCCGGCCGGGCCGCGCCCCGCGCCCGGCACACCGCCGCCCGGCGGTCCCGCCCGTATCGACCAGGTCCGGGCCGAGCTGGACGAACTCAGCGCCTACCTACGGGACTCCGGCGGCGGCCAGCAGGGTGACGGCCGGGGCAACGGCTCGCAGGAGGGCCCCCGTTGAGCGGGCGGGTCATCGCCGGCCGGTACGAACTCTCCACCCTCATCGGCCAGGGCGGCATGGGCCAGGTGTGGACCGGGTACGACCAGCGGCTCGACCGGCGCGTCGCCGTCAAGCTGCTGCGGCCCGACCGGGTCGCCGGGGCCGAGGCCGAGGAGCTGCGGCGCCGCTTCGTGCGGGAGTGCCGGGTCACCGCCCAGGTCGACCACCCCGGCCTGGTCACCGTGCACGACGCGGGGACCGAGGGCGAGGAGCTGTACCTCGTCATGCAGTTCGTGGACGGCGCCGACCTCGGCGACCACCTCGCCGAGCACACCCCCTACCCGTGGGAGTGGGCCGTCTCGGTCGCCGCCCAGCTCTCCGCCGTGCTCTCCGCCGTGCACGCCGTGCCGATCGTCCACCGCGACCTCAAGCCGCGGAACATCATGATCCGGCAGGACGGCACCGTCACCGTCCTCGACCTCGGCGTCGCCTCCGTCATGGACAGCGACACCACCCGCCTCACCCACACCGGCTCGCCCATCGGCAGCCCCGCCTACATGGCCCCCGAACAGGCCATGGGCGGCGCCGTCGGCCCGTACACCGACCTGTACGCGCTCGGCATCGTCCTCTACGAACTCCTCAGCGGGACCGTGCCGTTCGACGGGAACACCGTCCTCGGCGTCCTCCACCGCCACCTCTACGAGGCGCCGCTGCCGCTCGGCCGGCTGCGCCCAGGGCTGCCCGACGGGCTCGAACCGCTCGTCATGCGGCTGCTCGCCAAGGAGCCCCAGGACCGCCCCGGCTCCGCCCAGGAGGTCTACCAGGCGCTCGCCCCGCTGCTGCCGCCCCGCGGCATTCCGCGCGGCACCCCGCTCGACCCGGCCCGGCCCTTCCTGCGCCCGCACGCCCCCTGGCCCGACCACCCGCTGGCCCCCGCCCCCCGGCCCGACCGGCCTCCGGCCGCGCCCGCCGGGGGCGAGGGCGCCGATGTCGCCACCGCCGTGGACGACGTCAAGCGGCTGCTCGGCGAGGGCCGCATCACCCAGGCCGTCGACATCCTCGGCGCGATCCTGCCCACCGCCGCCCGGCAGCACGGCGAGCACTCGGCGGTCGTCCGCACTCTGCGCAAGCAGTACGCCGCCACCCTGCTCGACGACGGCCAGTACCGCCGCGCCCTGCCCGAACTGCGCCGCCTCGCCGACGAGTACGCCGCCGAGGCCGGCACCGCCGACCCGCGCTCCCTCCAGTTCCGCTACGAGGCCGCCCAGTGCCTCGAACAGCTCGGCGAGCCCGCCGCCGCCCTGGCCGAATACCGCGCCCTGCTCCCGTACTTCGAGAACCAGTACGTCAGCACCGACCGGGACCTGCCGCTGGAGGTCCGCCGCCGCATCGGCCACCTGCTGCTCGCCCTCGGCGACCGCCCGGCCGCCCAGGACACCCTGCTCCGCCTGCTCCACGACGCCGAACAGCGGTACGGGCCCGGCCACCCGCTCCCCGCCGAGGTGCGCCGCACGCTGCACTGGCTCGGCCTGGTCTGAGCCGGGCACCCGGCCGCGAGCGGCGGCGGGGGACAGGCAGGAACCGGACACGCGGGGAATCGTTGCTCCCGACAGTGGCCCAGATCACGCCGACTGCCTACGATCGATCTTCGCAAGGACGTCCGGACCGTCAGGTCGTGTATGCCGTGCATGTCGTCAGGTCGTAGGTCGTCAGGTCGCCCCATCGTCCCCGCACCGCCGAACGATCCCGCCGGGAGGCTCCCTTTGCACCGCCGCCGTCGCACCTCGCTCGCCCTCATGGCCGCCACCCTGCTCGCGGCCCCGCTGCTGTCCGCCTGCGGCGCCGACGCCCGGCCCGGCGCCGCCGCCGTGGTCGGGGGCGAGCGCATCACCGTCGCCCAGCTGGAGGCCCAGGTCGGCCAGGTCCGCGACGCCCAGGTCGCCGTCCTCGGCGAGGAGGGGTACGCGGACGCCCTCGACCAGCAGTGCTCCGCCGCCCGCCAGGCCGAGTTCCAGCAGCGCGACGAGGCCGCCGCGAAGGGCGAGAAGGTCGTCGAGGGCCGCGAGACCTGCGCCCCCGACCGCTCCACCCTCGCCGGGATGATCAGCGAGCGCGTCGTGAAGGCGGCCGCCGACGAGGCCGGGATCAGCCTCACCCGCAAGGACCTCCGCGAGCGCCGCGCCCAGCTCCAGGAGCAGACCGGCGGCACCGCCGAGCAGCTGGAGGAGGCGTACCTGCGGACGTACGGCATCCCGGCCGCCCGCATCGACGACCACCTCGCCTACCAGCTCCGCCTCGACGGGCTCCGCCAGAAGTACGCGCCCGGCACCTCGCCCGAGCAGGCCGACACCCAGGTCCGCGAGGAGCTGGTGAAGACCGCCGAGAAGCTCGGCATCGACATCAGCCCCCGCTACGGCGCCTGGGACGGCGAACAGCTCCTCATGGTCACCGGCTCCGACCCCTGGCTCAGCTCCGACCCGCGCCGCCTCGGCGAGGAGAAGGCCCAGGCCCGCTCCGAGACCCAGAGCGAGGGCCTCCCGGCGCTCTGACCGGCGCCGACCGCCCCACCGGGCCCGGCGGCCGGGACCCCGGGTGCGTTACGTTCGAGGCGTGAACGCACCCAGCCCCGGCCGCCTCGTCCTGCTCACCACCAGCCACCGGGTCGCCCCCGGCCAGCTCTCCTGGCCCGCCTGGCAGGCCCTGCACCAGGCCGACCGGGTGCTCTGCGCCGACCCGGCCCACCCGCAGCTGCCCTACCTGCGGGAGGCGGGCGTCGAGGTCGAGGTCGCGGCCACCCCGGACGCGGCCGACCTGGTCGACTTCCTCGCGGGCGGGCGCACCGCCGTCCTCGTCCAGTCCGGCGAGGGCGACCGGCGCCTGACCGACGCCCTCTCCCGCCTCGCCGGCTCCGGCCGCGTCGCCATGCCCGACCTGGAACTCCTCCCCGGCGCCTACGACCTGCCCGGCGCCCGCCTCATCGACCTCGTCCAGGTCATGGACCGCATCCGTGAGGAGTGCCCCTGGTCGGCCCGGCAGACCCACGAGGGGCTCGCCAAGTACGCCATGGAGGAGGCCTTCGAACTCATCGAGGCCATCGAGGAGGGCGACCGCGACGCGCTGCGGGAGGAACTGGGCGACGTGCTGCTCCAGGTCGTCTTCCACGCCCGCATCGCCGAGGACGGCCGGCCTGCCACCGGGGACGAGGAAGAGGAGGACGGCGGGCCCTTCTCCATCGACGACGTGGCCGCCACCCTCATCGACAAGCTGGTCCGCCGCCACCCGCACGTCTTCGGGGACGCCGTCGCCGAGACCCCCGAGGAGGTCCGCGCCCAGTGGCTGCGGGTGAAGGGGGAGGAGAAGGAGCGCACCTCGGTCACCGACGGCGTGCCCGTCGCCCAGCCCGCCCTCGCCCTCGCCGCCAAGCTCGCCTCCCGTGCCCGTGGCGCCGAACTGCACGTTCCGCTCCCCGAGGGCCCCGGCCCCGGCCCCGCCCTGCTCGCCCTCGCCGTCGAGGCCGAGCGGCAGGGCACCGATCCCGAGGCCGCCCTGCGCGAGAGCGCCCGCCGTTATCGCGAGGCCATCCGGGCCGCCGAGGGCCACTGAGCCCCGCCACCCGGCCCCCGATACGGTCGGACCATGAGCGAAACCCAGGCAGCCGGGCGTCCCGCACTCTTCGGCTGGGAGTTCGCCGCCGACCCGTACCCCGCCTACGCCTGGCTGCGCACCCACGAGCCGGTCCACAAGACCCGGCTGCCCAGCGGCGTGGAGGCGTGGCTGGTCACGCGGTACGCGGACGCCCGGCAGACCCTCGCCGACCCCCGGCTCAGCAAGAACCCGGTGCACCACGCCGCCGACGAGGCCGGGCGCAGCCGTACCGGCATCCCCGGCGAGCGCAGCGCCGGGCTGATGACGCACCTGCTCAACATCGACCCGCCGGACCACACCCGGCTGCGCCGCCTGGTCTCGAAGGCGTTCACCCCGCGCCGCGTCGCCCAGTTCGCGCCCCGCGTGCAGGAGCTGACCGACGGGCTCATCGACGGCTTCGCCGGGCGCGGCGAGGCCGACCTCATCCACGAGTTCGCCTTCCCGCTGCCCATTTACGCCATCTGCGACCTGCTCGGCGTCCCGCGCGAGGACCAGGACGACTTCCGCGACTGGGCCGGGATGATGATCCGGCACGGCGGCGGACCGCGCGGCGGCGTCGCCCGCTCGGTGAAGAAGATGCGCAACTACCTCGCCGAGCTGATCCACCGCAAACGCGCCGACCTCGGCGACGACCTCATCTCCGGCCTGATCCGCGCCAGCGACCACGGCGAGCACCTCACCGAGGAGGAGGCCGCCGCCATGTGCTTCGTCCTCCTCTTCGCCGGCTTCGAGACGACCGTGAACCTGATCGGCAACGGCACCTACGCGCTGCTCCGCAACCCCGCCGAACGCGCCCGCCTCCAGCAGGCCCTGGCCGACGGCGACGAGGCGCTGCTCGACACCGGCATCGAGGAACTCCTGCGGTACGACGGCCCGGTGGAGATGGCCACCTGGCGGTACGCCACCGAGCCGCTGCGGATCGGCGGGGCCGGCATCGCCGCCGGGGACCCGGTCCTGGTCGTGCTCGCCGCCGCCGACCGCGACCCCGAACGCTTCGCCTGCCCCGACCGCCTCGACCTCGCCCGCACCGACAACCAGCACCTCGGCTACGGCCACGGCATCCACTACTGCATCGGCGCCCCGCTGGCCCGGCTGGAGGGAAAGGCGGCCCTCGCCACCCTGCTGACCCGCCTTCCGGACCTGCGGCTCGGCGCCGCACCCGACGACCTGCGCTGGCGCGGCGGACTCATCATGCGCGGACTGCGCACCCTGCCGGTGGAGTTCACACCGGAGCGGGCCGGGGGCGCGAAGAAGGTGTGACGGCCACCCTTTTCGTTCACCGGAACTGACGACACGTCAATAATGTGATGTTGACGTGATCTCCGCTGCATCGACTTGTGACGAACGTTCGACAGCCGCTACCTTCAGCGCCAACCGGAAGCCCCGCCGCCACCGAGCGGGCGCCGGTCAGCAGTCGTCACGCGAAAGGCAACCGCATGCTCTCCGGGAACGGACGTCACCGACGCCCCCGACAGGCTCCGGCCTTCGTCGTCGCGGCCGGGGTGACCGGTTCGGCCATCGCCATCCCCCTGCTCGGCGCCGGATCGGCCAGCGCGGCCGACACCGCCACGTGGGACCGGCTGGCCGAGTGCGAGAGCGGCGGTGCCTGGAGCACCAACGCCGGCAACGGCTACTACGGCGGCCTCCAGGTCACCCAGGAACTCTGGGAGCGCCACGGCGGCCTCAGCTACGCGCCCTCCGCCGACCTCGCCAGCCGCTCCCAGCAGATCGTGGTGGCCGAGCGCATCCTCGACGCCGAGGGCACCGCCGCCTGGGCCACCTGCGCCCCCGCGATCGGGCTGAAGCAGGGCGGCGAGTCCGCCGACGTGAACCCGGGCGTCCCCAGCGACACCGGCACCCCCTCCGCCTCCCCGGCCTCGCCCGCCGACCAGGGCAAGGGCAAGGGTGAGGCCGAGGACGAGGACGGCAAGGCGCCCGACAAGGACAACAAGGGAGACCGGGACAACAAGGACGAGAAGGGCAAGGGGGAGAAGAAGGAGAAGGGGGAGAAGGGTGACACCACCTCGGCCGCCCCCTCCACCGACCCGACCTCCATCCCCGACGGCTACCCGTCCGCGACCCCGGACGAGGAGACCACGGAGATCCCCGAGGCCCCCTCGGGCGCGCCCTCCGCGACCCCGGGTGAGGACGAGGACTCCGGCGGCGGACGCCACCGCGGCGGCACCGCGGCCGAGTCGGGCTCCGGCGAGAGCCGCGAGGGCTCCGGGCGGCACGCCTCGCGGGGTGACCGCGGCGACGCGCCCGACGCCTCCGGCGCGTACACCGTCAAGGAGGGCGACAGTCTCTCGGTCATCGCCTGGCTCCACGAGGTGGACGGCGGGTGGCCCGCGCTGTACGAGGCGAACAAGGGGATCGTCGGGGACGACGCGGACCACATCCTGCCCGGTCAGGCCCTTGATCTCGGATCGGACCCGAAGGCTGAAAAGGACCGAATCGGGCGCTAGTTCGGGCGGGAATGTCCGGATCGGGGGAAGTGAGACATGGATCTCAGACCCCCTGATCGTCTTTGGAATCTGCCGCCGGCCGTGCTTACGGTCTAGGCCGCTCGCCATTGGCGGGCCCCAGCGGTCGTTACGCCGAATCCTGTCGACGGCCGTCCGGGACAGTCGTCGCGCAAGCGCCGTAGACAGGAGCGGGGGACCCAAGGTTTGCCGCCGCACCGGCCGTTCGTCCCACGACGGGGCGGGCGCCGGAGCGGCTCGGGGTGAAGCCGCGCGTTCCGGACGGGAACGCGCGGCCGGGCACTCAACCGGCCCGAACCCGACAGCTCACCTCGTAGGCGTCGGTGAGGAGATTCCTTTCATGCTGACCAACAAGGCCAAGCACCGCCGTCCCTCCAAGGTCACCCGCATCCTGTCGCTCGCCGGTGTCGCCGGTGTCGCCGTCGCCGCGCCGCTCGTCGCGACCGGCTCCGCCTCCGCCGCCACCGCTTCCGAGTGGGACGCCGTCGCCCAGTGCGAGTCGGGTGGCAACTGGTCCATCAACACCGGCAACGGCTTCTACGGCGGCCTCCAGTTCACGCCGTCCACCTGGGCCGCCTTCGGTGGCACCGCCTACGCCTCCAGCGCCGACCAGGCCACCAAGGAGCAGCAGATAGCCGTGGCCGAGAAGGTCCTGGCCGGCCAGGGCAAGGGTGCCTGGCCGAACTGCGGCACCGGCCTGAGCAACGCCGCGTACAACGGTGGCGGCGCCGAGGCCGAGAAGCCGGCCGAGCAGCCCGCCCCGCAGGCCGCCCCCGAGCGTCCCGAGCCGCGCGCCGACCGCAGCGAGCAGCGGACCGCCCCGGCCGAGGAGACCGTCGAGACCCCCACCGGCGAGGAGGTCGCCAAGGGTGACGGCGAGTACAAGGTCGCCAAGGGCGACACCCTCAGCCAGATCGCCAAGGCCGAGAACGTCGAGGGCGGCTGGAAGAAGCTCTTCGAGCTGAACAAGGACATCGTCGAGAACGCCGACCTGATCTTCCCGGGCCAGCAGCTCCACCTCTCCTGATTGCGAGCTTCGCTCGCCTCCGGGGCGCCGGCGTCGTTGTCGGGCCACCCGACGTGCTCAACCGCTTCGCGGCCTGCGCGCGACGGCGTCGCGGCAACGACGCGCCCCTTCGGCTCGCGAAGCCGCCGGTGTGGCGGGGTGGACAGGCTCCCCACGGCCCGACCCCGCCCCCCTGGACAGCCCCGCCCCGATGCGTGACTCCCCCCCAGCGCATCGGGACGGGGCTTCCCCTTTCCCTCCCTGTCGGCTTCCTCCCTGTCGCCGCCGGGCGGTCGTTACCGGTGAGTAGAAATCGGCGGTTGCGTACGGTTTCGCCCCGTACGGGCCTCTTTTCGTCCCAGCGTCCGGGCGCGACGCCAGGATGGGGTCGGCCGCCGGTTAGGCTCTGGAGCGAACGGCCGACCGAAGGCCGACCCGCGTCACATCCCAGAAGGAGATGCTCGTGCCGTCCATCGACGTCGTCGTAGCCCGGGAAATCCTGGACTCCCGAGGCAACCCCACGGTCGAGGTCGAGGTCGGCCTCGACGACGGCAGCACCGGCCGCGCCGCCGTGCCGTCCGGCGCCTCCACGGGCGCCTTCGAGGCCATCGAACTGCGTGACGGTGACCCCAACCGTTACCAGGGCAAGGGTGTCGAGAAGGCCGTCCTCGCCGTCATCGAGCAGATCGGCCCGGAGCTCGTCGGCTACGACGCCACCGAGCAGCGCCTGATCGACCAGGCCATGTTCGACCTGGACGCCACCGACAACAAGGGCTCGCTCGGCGCCAACGCCATCCTCGGCGTCTCCCTCGCCGTCGCCCACGCCGCCTCCGAGGCCAGCGACCTGCCGCTCTTCCGCTACCTCGGCGGCCCCAACGCGCACCTGCTCCCGGTGCCGATGATGAACATCCTGAACGGCGGCTCGCACGCCGACTCCAACGTGGACATCCAGGAGTTCATGATCGCCCCGATCGGCGCGGAGTCCTTCTCCGAGGCCCTGCGCTGGGGCACCGAGGTCTACCACACGCTGAAGAAGGTCCTGAAGCGCAAGGGCCTGGCCACCGGCCTCGGCGACGAGGGCGGCTTCGCCCCGAACCTCGACTCCAACCGCGCCGCCCTCGACCTCATCCTGGAGGCGGTCAAGGAGGCCGGCTACGTCCCCGGCAAGGACGTCGCGCTCGCCCTGGACGTCGCCGCCTCCGAGTTCTACAAGGACGGCTCTTACGAGTTCGAGGGCAAGTCCCGCTCGGCCGCCGAGATGACCGAGTACTACGAGGAGCTGGTCGCGGCCTACCCGCTGGTCTCCATCGAGGACCCGCTCTTCGAGGACGACTGGGCCGGCTGGAACGTCATCACCGAGAAGCTCGGCGACAAGGTCCAGCTCGTCGGTGACGACCTGTTCGTCACCAACCCCGAGCGCCTCGCCCGCGGCATCGAGGAGAAGTCGGCCAACGCCCTGCTCGTCAAGGTCAACCAGATCGGCTCGCTCACCGAGACGCTGGACGCCGTCGAGCTGGCCCAGCGCAACGGCTTCAAGTGCATGATGAGCCACCGCTCCGGCGAGACCGAGGACGTCACCATCGCCGACCTCGCCGTCGCCACCAACTGCGGCCAGATCAAGACCGGCGCCCCGGCCCGCTCCGAGCGCGTCGCCAAGTACAACCAGCTCCTGCGCATCGAGGAGATCCTCGACGACGCCGCGGTCTACGCCGGCCGCAGCGCCTTCCCGCGCTTCAAGGGCTGACCCGGCCGGGCCGCCGACGGCCCCCGGCCTCCCCGCGTCCCCGCCCCCGGTCCCGTACCGTGGGCGGGGACGCGGGCACGTGCGGGCGAGGATCAGCGGGACGTGCGAGCGCGGGACACCTGACGGACGGGCAGAGCGGCCGCGCACAGCGCACGGCCGAAGGGGAGGCGGGCATGGCCGGGAAGAAGAGCGGTGCGGACCGCTTCTCCACCGCGACCCGGCTCAGGCTGTTCGGCGAGCAGACCGCCGCCCGCGTCTACCGCTCGCAGAACCGCCGCCAGGCCCGCCGCTCCCGCCTCACCGGCCGCGCCGCCCTCCTCGCCCTCGTCCTCTGCTCCCTGATCGTCGCGCTGGCCTACCCGATGCGGCAGTACGTCTCCCAGCGCGCCGAGATCGCCGACCTCCAGCGCGAACGGGAGGCCCACCGCGCCAAGGTCGAGCAGCTGCGCGACGAGAAGGCCCGCTGGGAGGACGACCGCTACGCCGAGCAGCGCATCCGCGAGCGCCTGCACTACGTACGCCCCGGCGAGACCGGCTACACCATGATCGACCCGGACGCGGCCGAACCGAGCCGCACCGACCGCACCGCCGCGACCCGGCCCTGGTACACCAACCTGCTGGAAGGCGTCGACCGCGCCGACCAGGCCGCCGGGCCGCGGCCCGTCCGCCCCGCCACCGAGTGAACGACCGAGAGACCTGACCCCGCCATGGACACGCCCCCGCCGCCCACCCCGCGCACCGAGCCGACCGCAGCCGACGTCGACGCCTTCCAGCAGCAGCTGGGCCGTCCGCCGCGCGGTCTGCGCGCCATCGCGCACCGCTGCCCCTGCGGCCAGCCCGACGTCGTCGAGACGGCGCCCCGCCTGGAGGACGGCACGCCCTTCCCCACGCTGTACTACCTGACGTGTCCGCGCGCCGCCTCGGCCATCGGCACGCTGGAGGCCAACGGCGTGATGAAGGAGATGACCGAGCGGCTGGCCACCGACCCGGAACTGGCCGACGCCTACCGGGCCGCGCACGAGGACTACATCAAGCGCCGCGACGAGATCGAGGAGCTGAAGAACTTCCCCTCCGCCGGCGGCATGCCGGACCGGGTGAAGTGCCTGCACGTCCTGGTCGCCCACTCGCTGGCCGCCGGACCCGGCGTCAACCCGCTCGGTGACGAGGCGCTCGCGATGCTCCCCGAGTGGTGGCGCAAGGGCTCCTGCGTGACGCTGCCGCAGACCGCGGAGCCGGCCGCCGCGACCGGCGCCGACCAGGCCGAGGAGGAGGGCCGGTGACCGCCCGTCGTGTCGCCGCCATCGACTGCGGCACCAATTCCCTCCGCCTGCTGGTCGCCGACGCCGACCCGGCCACCGGCGAGCTGACCGACCTCGACCGCCGGATGCGGATCGTCCGCCTCGGCCAGGGCGTCGACCGCACCGGCCGCCTCGCCCCCGAGGCCCTGGAGCGCACCTTCGCGGCCTGCCGCGAGTACGCCGCCGTCATCAGCGAACTCGGCGCCACCGAGGTCCGGTTCACCGCCACCTCGGCCACCCGCGACGCGGAGAACCGGGCTGAGTTCACCGAGGGCGTCCGCGACCTCCTCGGCGTCACCCCCGAGGTCGTCACCGGCGACGAGGAGGCCGCGCTCTCCTTCACCGGCGCCACCAAGGAACTGGCCGGCCGCGCCGACCTGGCCACTCCGTACCTGGTCGTCGACATCGGCGGCGGCTCCACCGAGTGCGTCGTCGGCACGGACGGCGTCCGCGCCGCCCGCTCCGTCGACATCGGCTGCGTCCGCCTGACCGAACGCCACCTCGCCCGCCCGGACGGCACGGTGACCGACCCGCCCACCGCCGACCAGGTCGAGGCGATCCGCCGCGACATCACCGCCGCCCTCGACGAGGCCGCCCGCACCGTCCCGCTGGACGAGGCCCGCACCCTGGTCGGCCTCGCCGGCTCCGTCACCACGGTGGCGGGCCTCGCCCTCGGCCTCACCGCGTACGACTCGGCCGCCATCCACCACGCCCGCATCCCGTACGCCAAGGTCAAGGAGGTCACCGACACCCTCCTGACCTCCACCCACGCCGAACGCGCCGCCAACCCGGTCATCCACCCGGGCCGCGTCGACGTCATCGCGGCGGGGGCGCTGATCCTCCTCACCCTGATGGAGCGCACGGGCGCCGCCGAGGTCGTCGTCAGCGAGCACGACATCCTCGACGGGATCGCCTGGAAGGCTGCGGGGGCCTAGACAACCCCGGAGGCCCGAGGGAGGGCGGTTCGGCGACGGGCGGGTGCCTGCGCGGAGCCGCCCTTCGCGTACCCGGGGGCCCTCACCGCCGGTCCGCCGCCCGTGCCGCCAGTACCAGCAGTGCACCCCCGCGCACCAGACAGGCCAGCCGCTGTCCCTCGACCCGGAGGCGGAACAGGCCCGGGGTGGTGCCGATGCCGGCGGTGTCCGGGTGTGGGGCGGCCGGGTCCTCGGCCAGAGCGGTGAGGGTGGCCAGGACGCGCATGGCGGCCGGCCGGGGGAGGGCGCGCAGGTGATGGCGGGCGGCCGGGGTGAAGTGCGGAGCCGGTGTCATGCCGGGCCCGGCGTACGGCCCGAGAAGAGGTCGGCGACCAGTTCGGCCATGGTGACGGTCGGTTCGTCGCGGGCCAGGACCGCTTCCGCCTCGCGGGCCAGCATCAAGTCGGCGGCCTCCTCCAGGACTTCGAAGTCGGCGAAGGGGACGAGGGCGGCGACCGGGGCGCCGTTGCGGGTCACCACGGTCGGGGTGCCGGACTCGGCCCGGTTGATGTGCTCGGCGAGATGGGCGCGGGCCTCCCGCACCGAGACGCTGTTCTCCACTGCTTCGACGGCGGCCCGCGCGACACCGCTCGCGTGCTCCTGGTGCTCCGGCATGGAGGGGAGGGTACGCCTCCGGTTGTCCGCCCCGCGAGCCGCGGCGACCGGGCCCTCCCGCTACGCCTGATCGGCGGTCAGCCGGACCACGTTCACCCCGGGGTCCGTGTCCGTCCGCCGCGCGGCGCGGACCCTCCACCGCCCGGCCGGAAGCCGTACGGGGGCCTGGTCCGGCACGCCCCGGTACTCCACCCCCAGGCCGGTGCCGGCCTCGACCGAGTCCATCAGCACAGCAGGACCGTCGGTGACCCAGACCCCGCACTCCTCCCAGTCGGTGCCGGGGTCGCCCGGGGTCGCCCTGGCCGCGGTGAGCAACGCGCCCTCCGAGCCGGCCCCCGCCCACCGCACGAAGAGCAGTTCCTCCGGCAGGAAGCAGGTCCGTTCGGGGAGGTCGGCCAGGACGAGCGCGCCGGCGCTCTCGGTGCCCACGGAGATCACCCCGGCCAGGCCCCCCACCTCGCACGTCCGGTCGTAGTCGTCCCGGCCGCCGGCCTCGCCGAGTACCTCTCCCAGAGCTGTTCTTCGGGGGTGCGGCGCCCCGCGCCGGTGGAGAGGTTCACGGGCGCAGTCTGCCGCCCCGCGCCGACCGCCCCGGGGCCGTGGTGCGCACCGGCGTGGGCGCCCGCGCGCACGCCCTTCAACCCCGGTGCCGCACCGCCCGTTTGAGCGTCCCGGCGAAGGGCCTGAGCGGCCCCGGAGGGCTGTCCGGGGGGTCTCTCCGGCATGCCGCCGGGAAACTTCGTGAACTTCTTCACAAGAGAAAGTGCTCCGATGGGCGAAGTCGAGGGCCTTTCGGCCTCCATATGGGCGACTCCGGGCCCCAACCCTCTGTGCATGGGGTGTTTCCCTCGCGTTGCCTGGGGATGAAAGGCCGACCGGGCTCCTGCCCCCGGAAGGGGCGAGCGGGCAGCTCACAGGGGGTGGGGAACGTCCGAAGGGGGGCGGTGGTTCCGCCACGCGGACATGACTTGGGTCACGCGGGCCGCGCAGTGTAGCAGAGGGGGTGGGGAACCTTGTGAAGGGGCGCACGATCCACCCCCCGGGGGCGGGTGGATACTCGATGGCATGAGCACCACGGAGCGTCCCAGGATCCTCGTTGTAGGCGGTGGGTACGTTGGCTTGTACGCAGCACGACGCATTCTGAAGAAGATGCGCTACGGCGAGGCGACCGTCACGGTCGTCGACCCGCGCTCGTACATGACGTACCAGCCCTTCCTCCCCGAAGCCGCAGCCGGCAACATCTCGCCGCGTCACGTCGTCGTCCCGCTGCGGCGTGTACTGCCGAAGGCCGAGGTGCTGACCGGCCGGGTCACCACCATCGACCAGGACCGCAAGGTCGCCACGATCGCGCCGCTGGTCGGCGAGGCGTACGAGCTGCCTTTCGACTACCTCGTCATCGCGATGGGTGCGATCTCCCGCACCTTCCCGATCCCCGGCCTCGCCGAGCAGGGCATCGGCATGAAGGGCGTCGAGGAGGCCATCGGCCTGCGCAACCACGTCCTCGAGCAGCTCGACAAGGCTGACTCCACGACCGACGAGGAGGTCCGCCGCAAGGCGCTGACCTTCGTCTTCGTCGGCGGTGGCTTCGCCGGGGCCGAGACGATCGGTGAGGTCGAGGACCTCGCCCGGGACGCCGCGAAGTACTACAACAACGTCACCCGCGAGGACATGCGGTTCATCCTCGTGGACGCGGCCGACAAGATCCTCCCCGAGGTGGGTCCGAAGCTCGGCGAGTACGGCAAGAAGCACCTGGAGAGCCGGGGCGTCGAGGTCTACCTCTCGACCTCCATGGACTCCTGCGTCGACGGCCGTGTGGTGCTCAAGAACGGCCTTGAGGTCGACTCCTCCACCATCGTGTGGACCGCCGGCGTGAAGCCGAACCCGGCGCTCAGCCGCTTCGGTCTCCCGCTCGGCCCGCGCGGCCACGTCGACACCGCCGCCACGCTCCAGGTGCAGGGCACGGACTACATCTGGGCAGCCGGCGACAACGCGCAGGTGCCGGACATCATCGGCCGCAAGAACGGCAACCCGAACGCCTGGTGCCCGCCCAACGCGCAGCACGCGCTGCGGCAGGCCAAGGTCCTCGGCGACAACGTGATCTCCGGCATGCGGGGCTTCCCGCAGAAGGAGTACAGCCACGCCAACAAGGGTGCGGTCGCCGGTCTCGGCCTGCACAAGGGCGTCGCGATGATCGTCATGGGCAAGATGAAGATCAAGCTCAAGGGCCGTCTCGCCTGGTACGCCCACCGTGGCTACCACGGCATGGCGATGCCGACGTTCAACCGCAAGATCCGCGTCTTCGCGGACTGGACCCTCGGCATGTTCCTCAAGCGCGAGGTGGTCTCCCTCGGCGCGATGGAGACGCCGCGCGAGGAGTTCTACGAGGCGGCCAAGCCCACCCCGGCCCCCGCCGCCAAGGCCGAGGAGTCCGAGTCGGCCAAGGCCAAGGCGTCCTGACGCCCTGACCGCACGCTGAATGCTCCCTGAGGGGGCGCTCGCCATCCGTGGTGCGAGCGCCCCCTTTTGGCGTGCCATATAGATGGCCTCTGCATGTATTTTGCGGATTCCTTACCCGGGACCGGGACTGCGCGGGCCCCCCATCGGTGTTCACATGTGTACGTACAGCAGCGGCCGCGTCCGCGCGCGGCCGACCCCCGACACAGGAGCTCAGGCACACCGAACCCGGAAGGTGACGCGTCATGCACGGTGCCGCCCAGCGGCTGGCCACACACGCCGAACAGATACTGGGAGTCCCCCTCCCGGTCCGCCTGCGCGCCTGGGACGGCACCGAACACGGTCCGCCCGGAACCCCCGTGATCGTCCTCCGCAACCGCCGCGCCCTGCGCCGCATCCTCTTCAAGCCCGGTGAACTCGGCCTCGTGCGGGCCTGGGTCTCCGGCGACCTCGCCGTCGAGGGGGACCTCTACGAGGCGCTCGACCTCCTCGCCGGAGTGGTCTGGGAGACCGAACGTCCCCCACTCGGCCCCCTCGACGCCGTCCGGGACCCGCAGGTGCGCGCCGCCGCCCTCGACGTCGCCCGGCTGGCCGGACCCTTCCTCCCGCCGCCGCCCCCGCCCGAGGAGGCCCCCGTCCGGCGCCGCCTCGGCGGCCGGCACACCAAGGGCCGCGACCGCAAGGCCATCAGCCACCACTACGACGTCGGCAACGACTTCTACGAGCGGGTCCTCGGCCCCTCCATGGTCTACTCGTGCGCCTACTGGCAGGACGACGCCACCCTGGAGAGCGCCCAGCGCGACAAGCTCGACCTGATCTGCCGCAAGCTCGGCCTGGCCCCCGGCATGCGCCTGCTCGACGTCGGCTGCGGCTGGGGCTCGATGGCGCTGCACGCCGCCCGCGAGTACGGCGTCCAGGTCGTCGGCGTCACCCTCTCGCGCGAACAGGCCGCCTACGCCCGCAAGCGCGCCGCCGAACAGGGCCTCGCCGACCGCGTCGAGATCCGCGTCAAGGACTACCGCGACGTCCGGGACGGGCCCTACGACGCGATCTCCTCCATCGGCATGGCCGAGCACGTCGGCGCCGTCCGGTACCTGGAGTACGCCGACGACCTGTACGCCCTGCTCAAGCCCGGCGGACGGCTCCTCAATCACCAGATCGCCCGCCGCCCCCAGGACGACGAGGCCGCCTACCACGTGGACGCCTTCATCGACGCCTACGTCTTCCCCGACGGCGAACTCGCCCCCGTCGGCTCCACTGTCGCCCAGCTGGAGCGCGCCGGGTTCGAGGTCCGCGACCTGGAGGCGCTGCGCGAGCACTACGCCCTGACCCTGCGGGCCTGGGTGCGGAACCTGGAGGCCCACTGGGAGGAGTGCGTCCGGCTGGCCGGGGCCGGCCGGGCCCGGGTCTGGCTGCTCTACATGGCCGCCTCCGCCCTCTCCTTCGAGCGCAACCGGATCGGCGTCAACCAGATCCTCACCGTCCGCACCCCCGCCGAGGGCCACCCCGGGCTGCCGCTGCGGGCCCGGAAGTGGACGGCGCTCTCGGCCCGGACCGACACCGGGCGCGACGGCACGTCACCCGACCGGCCCGACGGCAGCGCGGCGTTCCGGGGCGAGGGCGGCCCCCGTCGCGGGGAGCCGCGCGGCCGGGCCCCGGGCCCCGGCGACGACGGGACCACCCCGGCCCCCCGGTCCCCCGAGTCGGTCTGAGGCCACCCCGCCCGGCTGCCCCGGCCGCCCCGACCTTCCGCGCGTACGGCGCCGGGCCCCGCCCCTGCGAACAGGGGCGGGGCCCGGCGCCTCGCTCGTACCGCCGCCCGTCGTGAGCGGTCCGGCCGGGCTACTCGGTCTTGATCGCGGTGAGCATGTTCAGCCGGGCGGCGCTGCGGGCCGGCCAGAGGGCGGCCAGGACACCGACCAGGGCGGCCAGCGCCAGGAAGATCGCGATCCGGTCCCACGGGAGCACCAGCTCGTAGCCCGGGATGGAGTCCGCGATCGTCTCGCCGATCGCCCAGCCCAGGAAGACCCCGAGGGCGGTGCCGAGGACCGCGCCGAAGAGCGAGATCACCACGGCCTCCAGCCGGATCATCCGCTTCACCCGGCGCCGGTCCAGGCCGATCGCCCGCAGCATCCCGATCTCCTGCTGCCGCTCGAAGACCGACATGGCCAGCGTGTTGACCACACCCAGCACCGCGATGATCAGGGCCATCGCCAGCAGGCCGTACATGATGTAGAGCATTGTGTTGATCATGCCGCCGAAGGCGTTGCGGATCTCCTGCTGGTCCATCACGTCGATCGCCGGGTTGTTGCCGAGAGCGTCCACCAGGGCCTGACGGGCGGAGTCCGAGGGGCCGCCGTCGGTGTTGACCCAGATCTCCATGATCATCGGGGCGGCCTCGTGGGCGTCCGCCACCGCGCGGTCGATCAGGACGCTGTCGAGGAACTCGTTGCCCTCGAAGGTGGCGCCGACCTTCAGCTCGCCCTTCTTCTCGTCGTCGAAGGTGACCGGGAGCGTGTCACCGACCTTCCAGCCGCGCTTGTCGGCGGTCTTCGTGTCGACCGCGATCGCGCCGTCCTCGAGCGTGGCGAGCGAGCCGTCGACGACCTTGAGGTGGAAGACCTTGTCCACCGCCCCCGGCGTCACCGACGAGGCGCCCATGTAGTCGTCCTCGAACTGGAAGCCGGCCGCCTGCTTCGGCGACACCGCGCTCACGCCGTCCGCGCCTTCCAGCGCCTTCAGGGCGGAGGAGTCCATGGGGCTGCCGGAGGCCATCGTGACCATGTAGTCGGCCCTGATGTGGTCCGTGGTCATCCGGTCGATGGCCTGGCCGACCGTGAGACCCAGCACCGACAGGCCGGTGACCAGGGTCAGGCCGATGGCGAGCGCGGAGGCCGTGGTGCCGGTACGGCGCGGGTTGCGCACCGCGTTCTGCGCGGCGAGCTTGCCGGAGACGCCGAAGAGCTTGGTCAGCAGCGGCCGGACCGCCGCGATCACCGGCCGCGACAGCAGAGGGATCAGCACCATCACCCCGAGCAGCGCGAAGAAGGCGCCGCCCGCGATCAGGTACCGGCCGTCCTCGCCGCCCTTGGAGGCGCCCGCGACGATCGCCGCCGCGCCCGCCGCCGTCACGATGGAACCGATGGTGTTCCGCACCACCAGGGACTTCACCGTGGCCACCGCGTGCACACTGTTCATCGCGGCCACCGGCGGGATCTTCGCGGCCCGGCGGGCCGGCAGCCAGGCGGCCAGGACCGTGATCACGATGCCGACGCCGAAGGCGGAGCCCACCGCAACCGGCGAGACCACCAGCGGACCGGCGGGCATCTCCGCGCCGAAGGTGTCCATCGCCGAGCGCAGCGCCACCGCGAGCCCGAGCCCGAGGCCGAAGCCGACCACCGAGGCGACCAGACCCACCAGCGCCGCCTCGGCCAGCACCGAGCGCTTCACCTGGCGGCGGGAGGCGCCGACGGCGCGCATCAGCGCCAGCTCACGGGTGCGCTGGGCGATCAGCATGGTGAAGGTGTTGGCGATCAGGAAGACACCGACGAAGAGGGCGATCCCGGCGAAGGCGAGCAGCATGGTGTTGAGGCCGGTCAGCCCCGCCTCGATGTCCTTGGCCTGCTCCTCGGCGAGGGCCTGCCCGGTCTGCGCCGTGGCGTCCTCGGGCAGGAGCGCCTCGACCTTCTTCAGCAGCGCGGCGTCCGAGGCGCCGGCGTCCGCGGTGACCGTCACGTCCTTGAAGTAGCCCGGGCGCAGGTACTGCTCCTGGGCGGTGCGCTGGTCGAAGAGGACCAGGCTGCCGCCGGCGTTGACCGCGCCGTCCTCGGTGGTGAAGACGCCGGAGAGGGTCAGCTCCTGGACGGGCCCGTTGGTGGCGACGCGGACCTTGTCGCCCACCTGGTACTCGCCCTTGTCGGCCGTGGTCCGGTCGAGCGCGACCTCGCCGGCCTTCGGGCCCGTGCCGTCGGTGAAGGTGTACTGCGGGTCCTTGCCGTCCGCGCCCGGGGCGAAGTTGGCGCCGGTGTTGGACCAGCCGCTGCCGATCAGCTTGCCGTCCGGGTCGGCGACGCCCGCGAAGCCGGAGACCCGGCCGTGGGCCGCGGCCACGCCGTCGATCCCCTGGATCTTCTCCAGCGTCGCGGCGTCGATGCCGGTCTTCTCCTGGTCGCGCTGGTCCGCGTAGGTCTGCACGGAGACGGCGACGTCGTCGTAGCTCTTGGCGGACTGGTTGCGCAGGGCGTTGCCGAGGGTGTCGGTGAAGACCAGGGTGCCGGAGACGAAGGCCACGCCGAGCATCACGGCGAGCACGGTCATCAGCAGCCGGGCCTTGTGCGCAAGGACGTTGCGCAAAGCGGTACGGAACATGAGGAGTCCTGGAAGGAAGGGGCGCGCCCGGTGGGCCGCGCGGGACGGAGGAGTGAGCGGGGCGCGGTACTAGCTGGTGCGGCCCTTCGCGTCGAACTCCTTCATCCGGTCCAGCACGCTGTCGGCCGTCGGCCGGTGCATCTCGTCGACGATGCGGCCGTCGGCGAGGAAGACCACCCGGTCCGCGTAGGAGGCGGCGACCGCGTCGTGGGTCACCATCACCACGGTCTGGTGGAGCGTCCGCACGGAGTTGCGCAGGAAGCCCAGGACCTCGGCGCCGGAGCGGGAGTCCAGGTTGCCGGTGGGCTCGTCGCCGAAGATGATCTCCGGCTGCGAGGCGAGCGCCCGGGCCACCGCGACGCGCTGCTGCTGTCCGCCGGAGAGCTGCGCCGGACGGTGCTTCAGCCGGTCGCGCAGGCCCACCATGTCGATGACCTGGTCCAGCCACGCCTTGTCGGGCTTGCGCCCGGCGATGTCCATCGGGAGGGTGATGTTCTCCAGGGCGGTGAGGGTCGGCAGCAGGTTGAACGCCTGGAAGATGAAGCCGATCTTGTCCCGCCGCAACTGCGTGAGCTGCTTGTCCTTCAGCGCGCCCAGCTCCGTGTCGCCGATCCGCACCGAGCCGCCGTCGAAGGTGTCCAGCCCTGCCACGCAGTGCATCAGCGTGGACTTGCCGGAGCCCGAGGGGCCCATGATCGCGGTCAGCTCGCCCTGCCGGAAGTCGATGGAGACCTGGTCCAGCGCGACCACCCGGGTCTCGCCCGCGCCGTACACCTTGCTGAGTTCGGTGGCACGGGCGGCCACCTCGGTGGACCTGGAGGCCAGAGGGGTGGTGGTGGTCACGGGGAAGCTCCTGTCGGTGGGGCGGCGCGGACTCGTGGCTCCCGGCGTCTGCCCGGCGGGCGGACACGGCAAGCCACCCCTTCCCTGAGGCCGGGGGTGAGTCGTCTGACGGTCTGCGTCCATCCTTCCTGCCGAAACCCCGCGGGCCATCACCCCCCAGTTCCCTTTCGGGTGCCACTCCGTGGGGTGACCCGGGAGCGGAGGGTCATACCTGGGTATGACCCTCCGCCCGACCCGACCCTGACGACCACCCCTGAGGCGGGGCCCCGCGCGGGCCGGGAGAGCCCGGCCGCCGCGAGACCCTGATCACGCTTTCCGGTGGTTCTCGGGACCCGTCCCGTGCCCCGGTACCGGCGCCGCTCGGTAGGCCCGTGGGAGCCGGGCCGGCCCAACCCGCCACGGAGGCAATGATCTTCGACCGCCGGCTGGTCGCATTCCGGTCATTCTCGGTCCGGCCCGCCTTCAGCCGGGTGCGGGGAGTGGCTGCGGAAGGGCGGCGTGGGGGGAGCGCGCGATGTTCTGATGCACCCTCAGGCGCCAATAAAATAAGACAACATCGGCTTGAGGGCCCGCTGTCCGAGTGACTTGTCCGGATAGGCTCACACCGCGTATATGCGGCCCCCAGCTTGCCCGGATGGTGGAATGCAGACACGGCGAGCTTAAACCTCGCTGCCCTTCACGGGCGTACCGGTTCGAGTCCGGTTCCGGGCACATCCGCACCCAGCCGCCGGGCCGCGTGAGCCCCCCGCTCTCACCTCGCCCGGTGCAGGATCTCCGCCACCACCTCGCTCTTCGCGTCGGCGTACTGCTGCATGTACGTCCAGTTCCGCGCGGCCAGCTCGCGCTTGGTGCGCGCGTACAGGTCGCGGTCGGCCTCGTCGGCTCGCAGGTGGTCGCGGAAGCGGAGCATCCGCGCGGTCTCGGGGCAGTCCTCGGGGAAGACGTGCAGATTGACGGCGTCCGCCGCGGGGTGCGCCGGCGCACCCCGGAGCAGGCGGTGCGCGTACCAGTCGGGTTCGCGGATGACCAGGCGCAGGCCGAGCGGGGCGAGCGCGGGGACGTAGGCGCCCTCGTCCGCCGGGTCGGGGACGGTCAGGACGAGGTCCAGGACCGGTTTGGCGGGCAGGCCCGGGACCGAGGTCGAGCCCGCGTGGTCGACGCGGTGCGCGAGAGGAGCCAGCCGTTCGCCGATCCGGGCCGCCAGCGCCGCGTACGCCTCGGGCCAGCGCGGATCGTACGGCGCGAGGGTGACCGGTCCGTCCAGCCGGGGCGGGGCGGCGACGTACGCGGCCTCGATCTCCTGGTCGGTCATGGGCGCGCGGCCCTCGGGCCGGGCGGAGGGCTGCTGGTCCGGCATGGGGCTCCTGACGGGCGGGACGGGTGGCCTCCCCGGATTCTGCCGCTCCCGGCGCCCTCCCCACCACCGCTCGCCGACTTTGCCGTTTCCTGACCTGTCTCATGCCGAACCCTGGAAGAGATGTAGTACTCCTGCTACGTTTCATCGCAGAAGCAAGACGGGGAAGCGAAGGTACGAACGGATGGGGGAGCCGGAGATGGCGTTCGACAGCGGGGGCGCGGGCGGAGGCGGGGAGGCCGTCGTCGACGTGCGGGACCTGTGGATGAGGTACGGGGAGAAGGACGTGCTGCGCGGGGTCTCGTTCGAGATCCGGCGGGGTGAGGTGCTGGGGCTGCTCGGGCCCAACGGTGCGGGGAAGACGACGACGATCGAGATCATGGAGGGGTTCCGCCAGCCCTCCTCCGGCCACGTCCGGGTGCTCGGCGAGGACCCGCTGCACGGCGGGGACGCCTGGCGGGCGCGGGTCGGCGTGGTGCTCCAGTCCTGGCGCGACCACAGCCGCTGGCGGGTCGGCGCGCTGCTGGAGCAGTTCGCCTCCTACTACCGGCCGTATACCGGGCGCGACGGGTACCCGGGGCCGTACGAGGTGGCCGAGCTGCTGGCGCGGGTCGGGCTGTCCGACAAGGCGGGGACCAAGGTCGGGGCGCTCTCCGGTGGCCAGCGGCGGCGGCTCGACGTCGCGGTGGGCATCGTCGGCCGGCCGCGCCTGCTCTTCCTGGACGAGCCGACCACCGGCTTCGACCCGAAGGCGCGCAGCGACTTCCACGACCTGGTGCACGCCCTCGCCGACCTGGAGGACACCACGGTCCTGCTCACCACCCACGACCTCGCCGAGGCGGAGAAGCTCGCCGACCGCATCCTCATCCTCGACGGCGGCAGGATCGTCGCCGACGGCAGCGCGGAGCAGCTGGCCCGGCAGGTCGCGGGTGAGGACGAGGTCCGCTGGACGCGCGACGGCGTCCGCGAGGTCCACCTGACGGCGGACGGCACGCGGTTCACCCGCGAGCTGTTCGAGCGGTACGGCGCGGAGATCACCGAGCTGGAGGTGCGCCGGGCCAGCCTGGAGGACACCTACCTGCGGATGGTCGCGAAGAGCGAGGCGAAGCTGGAGGAGCCGGCTCCGGACCAGGAGACGGCCAGGGAGCGGACGGGGGAGCCGGCATGAGCGGGACGGTGAGCGGGACGGGCGCGCGGGAGCGGGGAGCGGCCCGGTCCGTCCGGGGCGGAGGCTACGGACCGGGGGTCCGGCGTGGCTGCACGGAGTTCATGAACTCCCTGCGCACCCCGACCGACGTGGGCTACTACGTCATCGGTTCGGCCGTCTTCCTCTTCGTCATCCTCCGCAACCGGGACAGCATCGACGAGACGACCGGCCTCAGCGCGGGCGCGCTCATGCTGCCCGGTGTGCTCGCGTTCTCGATGATCTTCGCCGCGCTCTTCGGCCTGGCGACCGCCGTCGCCACCGAGCGCGAGGACGGCACGCTGCTGCGCGCCAAGTCCCTGCCGCACGGCACCACCGGCTACGTGGTGGGGCAGAGCACCAGGACCGCGCTGGAGGTCTGCTTCTCCCTCACCCTGCTGCTGGTGCCCGGCCTCATCCTGCTCGACGACGGCTGGTCCGGCGGCGTGTGGGGAGTGCCGCACGTGGCCTCGCTGCTGGTGCTCGGGGTGCTCGCCTCGACCCCCCTCGGCTTCGCCGTCGGCTCGCTGGTCAAGAATCCGCGCACGCTCGGCGGCTTCGGGTTCCTGTTCATGGGCGGCATGGTCGCGATCTCGGGTACGTTCTTCCCGCTGTCGGTCATGCCCGGCTGGGCGGCGGGGCTCGGGCAGGTCTTCCCGCTGTACTGGCTGGGCCACGGACTGCGCTCGGCGATGCTGCCGGACGCCGCGGCGGCCGGAGAGATCAACGGAAGCTGGCAGGTGTGGGAGAGCTACGCGGTCCTCGGAGCCTGGGCGCTGGTCGGCCTCGTCCTGGCGCCGGTGCTGCTGCGCCGGATGGCGCGCAGGGAGTCGGGCGCCTCGGTGTCCGCGCGCAGGGAGACCGCACTCCAGCGGTACTGAGGTGAGCCGATGACGCCCCGTACGGAGGGGGCAGGTTCCGGCGCGGGTGCCGCGCCGGAACCGGTCCACAACCGCATCGCGATGCTCCGCGTCGAACGCCAGGTCACGCGCCGCCAGCTCGCCGACGCCCTCGGCGTCCACTACCAGACCGTCGGCTACCTGGAGCGCGGCGAGTACAGCCCGAGCCTCCACCTCGCCCTGCGCATCGCCGCGTACTTCGAGGTGCCGGTGGAGTTCGTCTTCTCGCTGACCCCGTTCGCCCCGCTCAAGCCGTGACCGGCCGCGCCCGGCGTGCGGGGGTGCCGGGCACGGGTCAGGGTGGGGCCATGAGCGGACTCGTACAGGTGGTCGTGTACCCGCCCTCGCCGACCGGCGGGCGCCGGGTCTGGGCCGACGGGGAGATCCTGGGGCTCGCCCGCTCGGCGCGGGACGTGGCGGAGCTGGTGCGGAGGGCCGGGATGACCGGGGTGACCGAGGCGAACGTCGGCGAGGCCGAGGCCGTCGAGTGGCGGGGCGGGGGCGCCGAGGTGTGGCCCGCGCCCGAGGGTCCGCCGGAGGGCGGAGCCGCCCATTCCCGTCTGCCGTGAGGGGAAGGTCACCCGCCCGGCGCCCCGGTGCCGGGCCACCCCGCGCGCACCCCGGCCGCCGTCGGCCGTGGTGCGTCGCACGCACCCTTCCCCGCCTGCGAAGACGTCCTCCGCCCGGCGTCGCGGCGAGTTGCCCTGGAGTACCCGCTTTGGGGGTTTGACCCCGGGGGATTTCGGTCAAGAGCGCGGAAAGATCCTTCCCAAGCAGTAGGGTCATTCTTTTGCCCACCCATTACTCTTGGGCCAAGGCCACGCAGGGTGGCCACGGAGGAGTGAGATGAGGAGCAGCAACCCGGTCTTCTCGCGACGGGGGTTCAGCCGCGACAACGGCCACGCGCAGTTCAACGCGGCGCCGCAGGCCGGGGGCCCCGCCGTCGGAACGCAGCAGGGCAACCCGTACGCGGGCGGCAACCCTTACGCGGGCCAGAACCCGTACGCCGGTCAGAACCCGTACGCCCAGGGCGACCAGCAGACGTACGCCAACCCGTACGCGCAGGACCAGTACGGCGTGCAGGCGCCCACCACCGACCGCATGACGATGGACGACGTCGTCATGCGCACGGCGACGACCCTCGGCACGCTGATCGTCACGGCCGCCCTCGCCTGGTGGTTCCTGCCGGTCGACGACGCCAACATCGGCACGTCGTACGGCGTCGCCATCGGCGCCGGTCTCGTCGCGATGGTGCTGGCGCTCGTCCAGTCGTTCAAGCGCAAGGCCTCGCCCGCGCTGATCCTGGCGTACGCGGCCCTCGAAGGTGTCTTCCTCGGCGTCGTGAGCAACGTCGTCGACAACCGGATCGCCGACGGCGCGGCCATGCAGGCCGTCATCGGCACCATGGCGGTCTTCACCGCGGTGCTGGTGGCCTACAAGGCCGGCTGGATTCGCGTCAACCGCCGCTTCTACGGCTTCGTGATGGCCGCCGCGATGGGCTTCGTGCTCCTCATGGCGGTCAACCTGCTCTTCGCCGTCTTCGGCGGCGGTGACGGCCTCGGCTTCCGCAGCGGCGGCCTCGGCATCATCTTCGGCATCATCGGCGTCCTGCTCGGTGCCTGCTTCCTCGCCCTCGACTTCAAGCAGGTCGAGGACGGTATCGCCTACGGTGCTCCGCGCGAGGAGTCCTGGCTGGCCGCCTTCGGCCTGACCATGACCCTGGTCTGGATCTACCTGGAGTTCCTGCGTCTGATCGCCATCCTCCAGGGTGACGACTGACGGCAGGTCCCTCGCACGACGAAGCGCCCCGCGGAGCTGTCCGCGGGGCGCTTCGGCGTTCCCGGGCCGGCCCAGGGCATAGGGTCGGCGGTGTGCTTGATACGACCCCGCTGACCAGTGCCGTGGACCAGTTCGCCGACCGGCTGCGGGCCGCCCCGCAGAGCAAGCTCCAGCGCGGCGCCGCCGCCGAGGCCCTGGAACTGGCCCGCGAGCTGTCCGCCCGGGCCCAGCGCCTGGAGGAGCCCGCCGGGGAGGTGCGCGTGATGCCCGACGCCGGGATGTTCGCCGTCGCCGACCAGGTCACCGTCGCCGCCCACGACCTCGCCCTCGTCCTGCCCGGTGAGGCGGCCCTGGAGTCGGCCGTGGCCCGGGTCGCCGAGGCGCGGGAGCGGGCCGGGATCTGACGGGGCGTACGCACGAGTCCGCGCCCCCGGCGGGGACGCGGACCTCGGCGAGCAGGCGGGGCGGGCGGTCAGACGGAGGCTATGACGCGGTCGGCCAGCAGGTAGACGTTGTCCTCGCCGCAGGAGAAGGTCAGGGCGTACGCGCCCGAGACTCCGGAGCCGCCCAGCAGTACCGGCGTCTCACCGGCCCGCAGGGAACCCGCCAGCAGCTCGGCCGTCTCCCGGTGGCCCGGGGTCATGCAGAGGGTGGTGCCGTCGGCGAAGACGTAGACGTCCAGGGTGCCCAGTGGGCCCGGGCGCACGTCGGCCAGGGCGGTGCGGGCCAGCGCCAGCTCCTCCAGGACGGCCACCGTCGTCTCGTGGTCGTCGCCGGGCGTCTCGCGCTCCACCGGGGTGGGGCGGACCGGGACGAAGTCCGGGTGCGAGGGGTGGCGGCGGCGGGCGGCGGCCAGCTCGGGGGAGTCCTCCTCCGGCTCGGCGGCCGGGAGGTGCTGCGCGGCCTCGGCGGCGTCCAGCGCGTCGAGCCCGGCCAGGTCCGCCTGGCGGGGGATGAACAGGTCGTCCACCAGGCCGTGCAGGCCGCCCAGGAGCGAGGGGGCGTCCGAGGCGTCCCGCGCCTCCTGCGCCGCCCAGAACGCCCGCGCCTCGGCCAGCTCGCGCTCCCGCTCCTCGGCCAGCGCCTCGGCGACGGCCTCACGGATGGAGTCCGCGTCGGCGGCCCGGGCGGCCGGGACGGTGGCGCGGCCGGAGTGGGTGGCGTGCAGCTCGGCGCGGAGCGCCGTGATCTGCCGGCGCAGCCCGTGCACGGCGTGCAGGGCGACAGCGCCCACGGCCACCACGGCGGCGAGGGCGATCAGCAGGGCAAGGGTCATGGCGCTCACTGACGTACTCCCGGTTCGAGTCGGTCCCCGACTTCCTACATCAGCTTGAAGGGCGAACCATCCGGCTGTCAGTGCATTACGTCACGAAAGGGACAGGTCTTTCGGCGGGGCGTTCCCCCTCAACCCATAGTGACCTGCGGAAATGCCGATCCCCCGGGATATAGGTCACATCCTGGGGGAGATTGGGTCACGGAATGGAGGAGGGGCGGGTGGTGCGGAAGGGGTGCGGTACGGCCGCTCCCCTCCCCACCTGCGAAGGGTGGCCCGGCGTGCGCACGGGGCCACCCTCCGTGGGTGAGACCTGGGGTCTCGGGGCCGTCAGCTGAGGCGCTCGATGACCATCGCCATGCCCTGGCCGCCGCCCACGCACATGGTCTCCAGACCGAACTGCTTGTCGTGGAACTGGAGGCTGTTGATGAGGGTGGTGGTGATGCGGGCACCGGTCATGCCGAAGGGGTGGCCCACGGCGATGGCGCCGCCGTTGACGTTGACCTTCTCCAGGGGCAGGCCCAGGTCGCGGTAGGAGGGGATGACCTGGGCGGCGAAGGCCTCGTTGATCTCGGCGAGGTCGATGTCGTCGATGGTCAGGCCCGCCCGGCGCAGGGCCTGGTTGCTCGCCTCGACCGGGCCGTAGCCCATGATCTCCGGGGAGAGGCCGGAGACGCCGGTGGAGACGATGCGGGCCAGCGGGGTCAGGCCCAGCTCGCGCGCCTTGGTGTCGGACATGATCACCAGGGCGGCGGCCCCGTCGTTGAGCGGGCAGCAGTTGGCCGCGGTGACCCGGCCGTCGGGGCGGAAGACGGGCTTCAGGCCCTGCACACCCTCCAGGGTGACGCCGGCGCGCGGGCCGTCGTCCTGGCTCACCACGGTTCCGTCCGGGGTGGTGACGGGGGTGATCTCGCGCTCCCAGAAGCCCTTCTTGATGGCTTCCTCGGCGAGGTTCTGCGAGCGGACGCCGAACTCGTCCATCTCCTCGCGGGTGACCCCCTTCAGCCGGGCCAGGTTCTCGGCGGTCTGGCCCATCGCGATGTACGCGTCGGGCAGCTTGCCGTCCTCGCGCGGGTCGTGCCAGGAGTCCGCGCCCTGCTCGGCGACGGCGGCCGTACGGGCCTCCGCCTCGGCGAAGAGCGGGTTCCGGGTGTCCGGGAGGGAGTCGGAGTTGCCCTTGGCGAAACGGGAGACCGTCTCGACACCGGCCGAGATGAAGACGTCGCCCTCGCCGGCCTTGATCGCGTGCAGGGCCATGCGGCTCGTCTGGAGGGACGAGGAACAGTAGCGGGTCACCGTGCAGCCGGGCAGGTGGTCCATGCCCATCTGGACGGCGATGATCCGGCCGAGGTTGTTGCCCTGCTCGCCGCCGGGGAGGCCGCAGCCGAGCATCAGGTCGTCGATGTCACGAGGGTTCAGCTCGGGGACCTTGGCCAGGGCCGCCTCGATGATGTGGGCGGTCAGGTCGTCCGGGCGTACGTCCTTCAGGGAGCCCTTGAAGGCGCGGCCGATGGGGGAGCGGGCGGCAGAGACGATCACAGCTTCGGGCATCGGGCGGCTCCAGTCGGTACGAGGGCGGGGCTTCCTTGCGGAAGCTACCCGTACGTAGGGTTCGGGTCACCCACTCTGGGCTGTGACACGGGCCGCACTTTCTAAGCGCTTGCTCACGGCCGCGGGGCCGAGGGGGGTGCGGGGGCTGGGCTGTTTTGGGGTGGGCGGGGTTTCCGGTGCGGCTCCGGGGTGGCCGCGGGCACCGTGGCCTCAGACGCCGGCCGGGCTCTTTGGCCTCAGACGCCGGCCGGGCTGCGTGTGATGGGGCTGAGGTGGCACCTCAGCCACCGGTCACCGATGGCCTCAATCGCCGGCCGGGCTGTCAATAGCCCGGCCGGTGATTGAGGCCGTTCCTTTCGGGCGCCGGAGTCTCCGGGGCCGGAGTCTCCGGGGCCGGGGCCGGGGAGGGCTCGTGGGGGATGCGGCGGCGTCGGCGGCGTTTGAGGAGGGCGAGGGGGCCTCGGGCGCCCCCTGCGGCGGTGACCTCGGTGCCGCCCTCGGCGGCGGCGCGGGCGGCGGCGCGGGCCACGGGCAGGAAGCCCTCGTCGCGGGCGGCCTCCGGGCGCTCGCTCTCGGGCCAGAGTCCGAGCGAGGCGCAGAGGGTGGGGAGTACCGCCATCGCCGCTGTCGCGTACCCCTCCGCCGAGGGGTGGTAGTTGTCGGGGCCGAACAGTTCGCGCGGGTTCTGTGCGAACTCGGGCCCGAGCAGGTCGCCGAGGGAGACGGTCCGCCCGCCCTGTTCGACCGTCCCGATGGTCTGGGCGGCGGCCAGCTGCCGCGAGGCCCGCCGGGCGAGCCAGCGCAGCGGCTGGTAGACGGGCTCGATGGTGCCGAGGTCGGGGCAGGTCCCGACCACCACCTCGGCCCCGGCCGTGCGCAGCCGCCGTACCGCCGAGGCGAGCAGCCGTACCGACTCGGTGGCGGCCATGCGGTGGGTGACGTCGTTGGCGCCGACCATCAGCACGCAGACGTCGGGCACCCACCCGCCGTCGGCCAGCGCCAGCGACACCTGGCGGTCGAGGTCGTCGGAGCGGGCACCGGGGACGGCGACGTTCCGCAGTTCGACCGGGCGCTCGGCGACGGCCGCCAGCCCGCTGGCGAGGAGCGCGGCCGGGGTCTGCCGGGACCGGTGCACCCCCTGCCCTGCCGCCGTCGAGTCGCCCAGCATCAGGAACCGCAGCGGCTCCAGCGGCGGCTCCCCGTCGGCCCGGATGCCGAAGGCCCTCCCGTACACGCCGTCGGCGCGCGGCGGCGCGGCCCCGTTCCCCTGGCTCCCCACGGAGCGCTTGGCGAGCTGGGCCTCGGCCAGCAGCACCCCGACGCCGGCCACGCCGAGCAGTCCGATGCCGCCGCCGCCGTACGCCGCGCCCGCCGCGATCCGCCGTGCCACCCTCGCCCTCGACATCACCGGCAGCCACCTCCTCGTAGCCGTACACCCACACTGTGCCCCGCCGGGACCGTGCGCCAATCCCCGGCGGCCACGCCGGGGGGCCCGGGCGGCTTACGCTGTGCGCACCCATACAGCCCTGCGTTACGCAGTCATCGACGCCCGGAGACAACGGTGCACATCCACGACTCGATGGTCGATCTGGTCGGCAACACCCCGCTGGTCAGGCTCAACAACGTGACCGAGGGAATCCAGGCGACGGTCCTGGCCAAGGTCGAGTACTTCAACCCCGGCGGTTCCGTGAAGGACCGCATCGCCCTGCGCATGATCGAGGACGCCGAGGAGCGCGGGCTGCTCGGCCCCGGTTCCACGATCGTCGAGCCGACCAGCGGCAACACCGGCGTCGGCCTGGCCATCGTCGCGCAGCAGAAGGGGTACAAGTGCATCTTCGTCTGCCCCGACAAGGTCTCGCTGGACAAGATCAACGTGCTGCGGGCGTACGGCGCCGAGGTCGTGGTCTGCCCCACCGCGGTCGACCCTGAGCACCCGGACTCGTACTACAACGTCTCCGACCGGCTGGTCCGGGAGACGCCGGGGGCGTGGAAGCCCGACCAGTACTCCAACCCGAACAACCCCCTCTCCCACTACCACTCGACCGGCCCCGAGCTGTGGGAGCAGACGGACGGGAAGATCACCCACTTCGTCGCGGGCATCGGCACCGGCGGCACCATCTCCGGCACCGGGCGCTACCTCAAGGAGGTCAGCGGCGGCGCCGTGCGGGTGGTCGGCGCCGACCCCGAGGGCTCGGTCTACTCCGGCGGCTCCGGCCGTCCGTACCTGGTCGAGGGCGTCGGTGAGGACTTCTGGCCGACCGCCTACGACCGGGACATCACCGACCGGATCGTCGCGGTCTCCGACAAGGACTCCTTCCAGATGACCCGCCGCCTCGCCAAGGAGGAGGGGCTGCTGGTCGGCGGCTCCTGCGGGATGGCGGTCGTCGCCGCGCTGGAGGTCGCCCGCGAGGCCGGCCCCGACGACGTGATCGTCGTGCTGCTCCCGGACAGCGGCCGCGGCTACCTCTCGAAGATCTTCAGCGACGAGTGGATGAACGACTACGGCTTCCTCGACCAGGGCGGCGACGAGCCCCGCGTCGGCGACGTGCTGCGCGACAAGGAGGGCGCCATGCCCTCCCTCGTCCACATGCACCCCGAGGAGACCGTCGGCGAGGCCATCGAGGTGCTGCGCGAGTACGGCGTCTCGCAGATGCCGATCGTCAAGCCGGGCGCGGGCCACCCCGACGTGATGGCCGCCGAGGTCGTCGGCTCGGTCGTCGAGCGCGAACTGCTCGACGCCCTCTTCGCCAACCGCGCCGCCCTGGACGACCCGCTGGAGAAGCACATGTCGCGCCCGCTGCCGCAGGTCGGCTCGGGTGAGCCGGTCGCCGACCTGATGGCCGTCCTCGGCAAGGCGGACGCCGCGATCGTGCTGGTGGAGGGCAAGCCGACCGGCGTCGTCAGCCGTCAGGACCTGCTCTCCTTCCTCGCCCGCTCGGCCGGCACCGCCGTCAAGTGAGCCCCCGCGCGGCCCGCGTCCCGGACATCCCGGAGCGGGCCGCGCTCCCCTTCGCACAAGTGGTACGAGCCCGACACGTCGGCGCAGCACCCGGTTAACACGCGTCCGGCACATTGGTGGGTGTCGGCAGGAGACAGCCCACGACCACCGGGGGAACCCGGGGGCGAGGGGCCGCTTCCCACCGGCACGCGAACGGCGTCACGGACCTCCGGAGCGGCTCCCGGACCTCCGCACGACGCCCGTGGGCGCGGTGCCCGGCCCTGACCCGGCGCCCGCCCCTCGCGGGGACCGCCGTCGTCCCGCCCTCCTGGGGCTCGCCCCGGGGGGTGCGGCGGTCCCCGCGCATCTCTTCTTCGTTCTCCTTCCGGCTCCGGGGTGCCGCTCGTGGATGCCGGTTCTCTCTCCGCCTGGCAAATCTACCTATCGTTAGGTAGGTTTGCGTCATGCTTCCCTTCCCACCTCCGCCCGCCGAGGCGGCGGCCGACGACGCCCTCCGCACCCACCGCCTCGGCCGCGACTTCGCCGGCCGCACCGCCGTCCACGCCCTCGACCTGCGCGTCCGTACCGGCGAGATCTACGGACTGCTCGGCCCCAACGGCTCCGGCAAGAGCACCACCGTCCGCATGCTCACCACCCAGCTGAGGCCCACCCGGGGAAGTGCCCGGATCGCCGGTGCCGACCTCGCGAGCGAGCCGGGCGCCGTCCGCCGCCGCACCGGCACCGTCCTCCAGGCCGTCGCCCTCGACCCGCTGATGACCGGCCGCGCCCTGCTGACCCTCCAGGGCCGCGCCCAGGCGCTGACCCGGCGCGCCGCGCGCGACCGGGCCGCCGAACTCCTCGCGACGCTCGGCGCCGAGAGCTTCGCCGACACCCCGGTGGGAAAGCTCAGCGGCGGCCAGCGGCGCCGCGTCGACCTCGCCACCGCGCTGGTCCAGCACCCCGCCGTGCTCTTCCTCGACGAACCCACCACCGGCCTCGACCCGGCGAGCCGGCGCGGCCTGTGGGACGAGATCCGCGGGCTCGTCCGGGACCACGGCGTCACCGTCCTGCTCACCACCCAGTACCTGGAGGAGGCCGACCAGCTCTGCGACCGGATCGGCATCCTCCGCGCCGGACGCCTCGTCGCCTCCGCCGACCCCCGCACCCTCAAGGCCGAGGCGGGAGAGCGCGTCCTGCACCTGCGGTTCACCGCCGCCGGCGCCGCCGCCCGCGCCCTCACCCTGCTCACCGGCCGGGGCGAGCCCGCCCACCGCACCGCCCCCGACACCGTCGGCGTCCGCCTGGCCGGCCCCGGCGCCGACGGCCGGACCCTCTCGCTGCTCGCCGCCGAGGGCCTGCACGCCGACTCCCTCCGCGTCGACGAACCCACGCTGGAGGACGTCTTCCTCCGCCTCGCTCCGACCCCCGAGGAAGTCCCCGCCGCATGACCAGCTCCCCGCCCGCCGACGCCACCGCGCGCCCCGCCGCCGCTCCCGGCGCCCTCGCAGCCCTCACCGCCCGCGCCCTCGGCACCTGCGCCCGCACCCCCTCCCTCCTCCTCACCCCGCTGTTCACCAGCGCCTTCTTCCTCGTCATCTACGAGGCCCAGCTCTCCGCCCTGGCCCGGACCGCCACCCCCGGCGGCCGCTACGTCGACCTCGTCCTGCCGCTCTGCCTGCTCACCACCGCCTTCACCGGCGGCGCCACCGCCGGGCAGCTGCTCGTCCGCGACATCACCTCCGGCTACCACGCCCGGCTCTGGCTCACCCCCGTCCCCCGCTGGGCGCTGCTGGCCGCCCCCGTGCTCGCGGGGATCGCCGTCCTCACCGCCCAGGCGGCGGCGCTGACGGGGCTCGGCGTGCTGCTCGGGGCGACGCCTGCCGCCGGGCCGGCGGCACTGGCCGCGCTGGTCGGCGCGACAGTGCTGCTCGGCACCGGGTTCCTGCTGCTCGCCGCCGCGGCCGGGCTGCACACCGGGAACACGGCCGCGGTCGGCTCGGTGACCCTCGTCTTCTTCCCGCTCTCCTTCTTCACCGCCACCTTCGTCCCCCGCGACCTGCTCGACGGCTGGATGGGCACCGCCGCCGACCTCAACCCCCTCACCCCGCCGCTGGAGACCCTGCGCGGACTGCTCGCCCTGGACTGGCCCGACCAGACCCCCTGGCCCGGCGCGGCCGTCACCGCCGTCATCCTGGTACTGGGAGCGGTGGCCGCCCACCTCGCCCTGGTCCGCCGCACACGTACAGGAGTCTGACCATGCCCCGCCACCCCGACACCCGCTCCCGGGCCCGCGACGAGTTCGCGCGGCTGCTCGCCGAACGCGGCTACCTCGGCGTCTCCCTGGACGAGATCGCGCAGACCGTCGACGTCCGCAAGGCGAGCCTCTACCACCACTTCCCCGGCGGGAAGCCCGCCCTGCTCACCGCCGTCGCCCACCACTACATCGAGCAGACCTCCGCCGTCCTGGCCGGCGCCCTGGAGACCGGCACCACCCTGCGCGAACGCCTCCTCGCCCTCGCCGGGACGTACGCCTCCGGCACCTACGACCCGGCGCTCGGGGACCAGATCTACACCGCCACCCGCCACCTCGACGAGGCCGCCCGCTCCGAGGTCTCGCACGCGTACGTCGACGGGCTGATCGCCCCGGTCACCGCCCTGATGGACCGGGCCGTGCGCACCGGCGAGCTGCGCGCCGCCGACCCCGGTTTCCTCGCCACCGCCTTCATGGAACTGGCCGCCATGCTCCAGCCCATGCCCGAGGAGGTCGCGATGCCGCCCGGCGAACGGCCCGCCCAGGGCCCCGCGGCCCGGCTCGCGGAGGACGTCGTCGACCTCTTCCTGCGCGGGGCGGCCCCTGAGCGGTGAGGGCGGCGCCGCTGACGCTCCTCCGGCCTGTCACTGCCCTGCCCTACGGTGCCTCGTATGACCCAACTCCCCGCCCGAGCGGATGAATCCGTGACCTGTCGCGCCTCACGGGACTCGTGTCCGGACCCTGGCTGGGACTAGCGGGCACGCCCCCGGCACCCTGTATAGGCTCATGCACAGCGCATGACGGATGAATGGCGGCGAGCTCCGAGGGGACGCGACGGATGACCCACAGCCCGGCCGGGAGGCTTCAGGGGCTCTTCGAGGGGCGGCGGCTGACGCCGACGCAGCGGCGGATCGCGCACTGCATGGTGCGCCATGCCGACGAGGTGCCGTTCCTGTCCAGCGTGGAGCTGGCGGAGCTGGCCGGGGTCAGTCAGCCGTCCGTGACGCGGTTCGCGGTCGCCCTCGGCTTCGACGGGTATCCGGCGCTCCGGCGCGACCTGCGGGAGCGGGCGCCCGGTGCCCCGTCCGCGCCCGCCGAGGCCAACGGCTACCAGCAGGCCGTCGAGGCCGAGGTCGCCAATCTGCGACGGCTCGCCGACTTCCTCGCCGACCCGGCGCCGCTGGAGCGGGCCGGGCGGCTGCTCGCCCAGTCGCGGCCGCTGCCGGTGCTGGGGCTGCGGGCGGCGGCCGCGCAGGCGCGGGGCTTCGCCTACTTCGCCGCCAAGGTGCACCCGGACGTACGGCTGCTCGACGAGGGCGGCACCATGCTGGTCGACCGGATCGACGCGGCCCGGCTCGCCGGGGCCTCGGCGCTGCTCTGCTTCGCGCTGCCGCGCCACCCGCGTGAGGTGGTCGAGGCGCTGGCGTACGCCAGAGAGGGCGGGCTCACCGTGGTGACCGTGGCCGACTCGGCGTTCGCGCCGGTCGCCGCCGAGTCGGACATCCTCGTCCCGGGCGCGGTCGGGACCGGGCTCGCCTTCGACACGGCCTGCGCGCCGATGCTGCTGGGGCGGGTCCTGCTGGAGGCGATGTGCGACGCGCTGCCCGACGCGCAGGCCCGGCTGGAGCGGTTCGACGCGCGCGCCGCCGACCGGGGGCTCTTCGCCGAATAGAGGGGGAGGCCGCCGTTTCTCACCCACGTCTCAGGAATGGCCGGTAATCTCCCGGCCCACACCGGCCCCGGGCGGCCCGGGGCGAGCGGGAGCGGGAGGAGCGGGAGTTGAGACGCGGAGCGCGGGGACTGGTACGGGTGGCGGTGGTCCAGCGGGCCGGGGCGGCGCCCCTGTGGTGGCTCGGACTGGTCGCGGCCGGCGCCGGGCTGATCCCGGAGGGGCTGACCGGGCGCCGTATCGGCGTCCTCGTCGGCCTCCTGTTCTTCCTGGTGGCGGCAGTGGTGGTGCCGCTGGTGCGCGGCGGCCGGGCCGCCGCGCTGGCCGGCGAGGCCGAACGCGCCGCCCGTTCCGACATCCTCCAGGCCCGCTCGGTGACGGTACGCAACTGGCGGCGCGGCCACGCCTGGTGGCTCGCGCTCGCCTTCGCGGCCGCCCTCGGCAGTGCCTTCGCCCTGCCCGCCGCCGGCGGCATGCTGCTGGCCGGCTGGGGGACGGGACTGTGGCTGCGGGCGCGCAGGACAGGGCGGGTCGAGGAGGCGCGCGAGGTCCTGCTGTGGACCGCCGCCGACGCGCTGGGCCGGGGTGCGGGCGACCCGCTGGGGGCGAAGGCGACCCGGCTGTGGACGACGGGCACGGAGGCGGGGGACGCGGCGCCCGGCGGCGGCCGGCGGCGCTGACCGCGCGGGGTCCGGCGTCCCCCGTCCCGTACGGGGCGTACCGGCTCAGACCTCCAGTTCGGTCTCGATGCGGCGCAGCTGGTGGCGGGCCATGGCCAGGTTGGCGCGGCCCGCGTCCAGCACCAGGTAGAGGAAGAGGCCGTTGCCGCCACGGGACTTGAGCAGGCGGATCAGGTGGTACTGGCCGCTGAGGGTGATGAGGATGTCCTCGATCTCCTCCTTCAGCCCCAGGTGCTCCATGGTGCGGAGCTTGGCGCGGACCACGTCGGTGTTGCCCGCCGCCGCGACCTCCAGGTTGAACTCCTTGCCGCCGCCGAGAGTGCCCAGCGCCATGCCGCTCGTGTAGTCGACGAGGGCGACGCCGGTGGCGCCCTCGATGACGCTCATCGCTTCCTTGAGGGACGTTTCGGTGTTGGCCATGGGTGCGTTCCTTTTCTTCCTCGGATGGTTGCGTGTACGGGGTGCTGCGGTGGGGCTCATACGGGGCGCCGGGGCAGGGCCCCCGGCGGGGTGCCGGTCGCCGGGCCCGGTGCCTGCGGTGGCGGGGCCGCCGGACGGGCCGGCACTCCTGCGCGGGTGTGTTCGGTTCGGGGCTGCGGGGTGGCCGCCCGTTCCAGGGCGGCGTCCACCAGGGCGCCGACGCGGGCCCCGGCGCGGCGGCCCTCCAGGTGGAGGCGGCCGACGTTGATGCGGTCCTCGGCGAGCAGGGTCAGCACCGCCGAGGAGCCCGCCGCGTACGTCGCCACGTACCCCTTCTCGCCGCGGACCAGGAGTTCGCGGAAGGAGCCGCGGGCGGTCGCGTCGGTGAGGCGGACCGCGACGCCGAGGGCGGCGGCGGTCAGGGCGGCGAGGCTCTCCGCCTCGACGCCGGCCGTGTCCTGGGCGAGGACCAGGCCGTCGGCCGAGGCCGCCAGGGCTCCCGAGAGCAGCGGGACGCGGGCCCGCAGCCGCTGGAGTTCGTCGAGGACTTCCCGTTCGGCGGCCATCAGTTGTCTCCTCTCGGCACGCTGTCGGCGCGCGCGTATCACAGGACCTCCAGGGCGTCTCGGAGCCGGCGCAGCAGGGCGATGTCCGGGTCGGGCGTCACCTCGGGGAGGACAGGGGCCCCGGTGCGAGGGCCGGATGAGGCGTCGTCGGGGCGGCCGTACGACCGGACGGCGTCCAGTGCGCCCGCCGCCGCCAGCCGCCGTACGTCGACCAGGGTGTGGAAGGCGGAGCGGCCCAGTCCGCGGGCGATCTCGGCGGCGGACCGGGACCCGTCGACCGCGGCCAGGACGGCGCGGCGGCGCGGGGTCAGCGGCAGGCCGGCGGCCTCCGGGAGGCGGACCAGGGGTGCCGTGTCGACGGCGGCGTCCGGCCAGATGCGGTCCAGCAGTTCGCGGCGGCGCAGCGTCTCGCGCTCCACCGAGCCGGCCGGGACCGGGTGGACCGGGCCGATCCAGTGCGAGACGCCGTAGCGGAAGCGGGCCGGGGTGCTGGTCGGCGCGAGGGCGAAGAAGGCGGCGTCGTACAGGGCGCCCAGGTGGCAGAGTTCCAGCGCGCCGCCCGGCACCCGGCCGCTGTCCACCAGGTACGCCGCGACCCGCTGCCGTGCGCCGGCGGCGGCCACCGCCTCCCACCAGCCCGCCCTGGCCAAAGTGCCGCCGGCCGTGAGCAGGACGTCGATGCCCGGGGTCGCCGGGGACTCCGCGTGGACCACCTGGCCGTCGGCCAGGTAGAGGGTGCCGCTCTCGCGCATCAGGGCGCCGGTGGCGCGTTCCTCGGCGAGGCGCCGGAGCATCGGGGAGACCGCGGGTAAGGGCGCGGTGGGGGCGGGGGAGACCGGGGGTCTCATGCCAGGACCAGCCGCTGGGCCAGTTCGCCGAGGCGGATGCGGGCGAGGGCCAGGTTGCCTTCGGAGCGGTGCAGCCAGAGGTGGACGAAGACGCTGCTGTCGAAGTCCGTCTCGACGAAACGGAGGATGTGGTAGCCGGCCGGGGAGGTGACGATGACGTCCTCCACGCCGGAGGCCGGGGGGTCCTCGGGCGGGGCCGCGGCGCGGGCCGACTCCTGGGCGAACGCGGGCTGTTCGGCGGCCATGCGGGCGACCTCGGCGGTCTCGGCGGCGGTGGCCTCGTGGTCGTCGTGCGGGGATTCGCCGATGGTGCCGAGGGCGAGGCCGCTCGTCCAGTCGACGACGGCCGCGCCGCGGGCGCCGGGGAGTTTCATGATGTCGAGCAGGCACTCGTCGATTCCGGGCATGCGGGGGGTTCCTCCCGGACTGGGCAGCGGCTGGGGGTGTGAGCACGAGGCTACGCATGGTGGTGGGGGGCTTGGGGAAGTTCTGGCATTTTCCAGGGGTACTTGCGTACGGGGCGATAAGGTTCGGCCCCGTTGGACACGGGGGTTGCCGTGGACGGTGGCAGAGCTGTATAGGCATGGCTGTGCCCCTGGGGCGGCCAGGGGCGTCGGCCGGGCCGGGCCGGGACGGATTCGGGCCGACGGCCGGGCTCCCTCGCCCTCGGGCCCGGCCGGGCCGGGGAACGCACGCCCGGGTCGGCTTCGGCCGCTCCGGCCGGTTTACGGCTCCGCCAGTCCGCCGGCCCACCAGCCCGCCGGCCCACCAGTCCGCCGGCCCACCAGCCCGCCGGCCCACGGGCGCGTGGGCCGCGGCGCGTCCGGGCGGCCGTGGCCCGCCCGTCCCTCCGTCCGCCCCGGTCCGGTGGGAGTCGAGGCCGGGGCCCGGGCGCCCGAGGCGCCTCAGCCTGCCCTGGAAGCCGCCCGCGGATCAGCCGAGACGCGCGTGCGGTCCGCCACCCGCCCGCCACGGGGCGGAGTCAGGACGACCTCCGTACGACGAGTTCCGTCGGCAGGACGACGTGCTGCCGAGGCTGTCCGGGCTCGTCGATCTCCGCCAGGAGGATCCGGGCCATCGTGCGGCCGATCGCCTCGACCGGCTGGCGGACGCTGGTGAGGGGCGGGTTGCTGTGCCGGGCGACGACGGAGTCGTCGAAGCCGATCAACGCCACGTCGTCGGGGACCCGCCGGCCCTGGCGGCGCAGTTCCACCAGCGCGCCGGCCGCCATGACGTCCGAGGCGGCGAACACCGCGTCCAGGCCGGGCTCGCGTTCAAGTAGTGAACGCATCGCGGCCTCGCCGCCGGCCTCGGTGAAGTCGGCGGAGGCCACCAGCGTCTCCGCCGCCTCGACGCCCTCGCCCCGCAGGGCGTCCCGCCAGCCGTCGAGGCGACTGCGCGACACGTCCATGTCGAGGGGGCCGCTGATGGTGGCGATCCGCCGCCGCCCCCGGGCCACCAGGTGGGCGACGGCCGCCGCGGCGCCGCCCTCGTTGTCGGCGCGGACATGGCTGAGCGGCTCACCGTGGGCGCGCCGGCCGGCGAGGACGGTGGGCAGCCCCATGTTCTCCAGCAGGCCCGGCAGCGGGTCGTGCTCGTGCACCGAGACCAGCAGCACCCCGTCCACCCGGCGCTCGGCGACCGACTCGGTGAGCTGGTCGCGCTCGGCCTGGTCGCGTACGAGAACCAGTTGGAGCTGGATCCGCCGTTCGGCGAGACCGGTGCTGACGCCGCGGATGACCGCGGCGAAGTAGGGCTCCGAGCCCAGCCGGCTCTCCGACTCGGGGATGACCAGGGCGACGGAGTCCGTCCTGCTGGTCACCAGCCCCCGCGCGACCGAGTTGGGCACGTAGTTCAGCTCCGCGATGGCGGCGAGCACGGCCGACCTGGCCTCGTCGCTGACCAGCTCCGAACCGTTGATGACGCGGGACACCGTGGTCCGTCCCACGCCCGCACGCGCGGCGACGGTCTTGATCGTCGGGCGTTGCCTGCTGCCCATGGAGCCTCCCTCGCGCCAGGTCGGTCAGACCGTGATCCGCCGGGCGGGGCCTGGCCGTGACCTGCCGCCGTTCGCCTGCGCATTCTGCCAGAACACCCCTGGGGCCGAGGGGGCCGGAGGGCGGCGGACGGACATCCTCCCGAAACAAAGTCGCGTCAACTTCTTGACACAGCCTTTCGGTGACGGCCAGTCTTCGAGCTCCCAAGTGGGCACGTTCCCACCGTCAGTTGGGAACGTACCCACCACGCAAATCGGCCTTGCGGGACAGCTACGCGGGCTCGAACCCGGTGCGTGAGCGCCGCTGAGGAGGACTACATGGCCAGAACCCGCAGGAAGCCGCGTACAAGAGTCGTCGCCGCCGTCTCCGCGGTGTCGGCCCTCGGGTTGCTCGTCGGCTGCTCAGGCGGTGGTGAGGGGACCGGCGGCGGCCGGAAGGACGGCAAGGTCACCATCACCATGGGGCTGTACGGCGTGATGGGCTTCAAGGAGTCCGGGCTGCTCGACAAGTACATGGAGGAGAACCCGGACGTCGTCGTCAAGGCGGAGATCGCGGGCGACGAACAGACCTACTACACCGCGCTCCAGACCCATCTGGCCGCCGGCAGCGGGCTGAAGGACATCCAGGGCATAGAGATCGGCCGGGCCAAGGAACTGGTCGACACTCAGCAGGACAAGTTCTCCGACCTGTCCGGCGTGAAGGGGACCGACCACTTCCTGCCGTGGAAGCAGAGCCAGGTGACCACGGCCGACGACAAGGTCATCGGCCTCGGCACCGACATCGGCCCGATGGCGGTCTGCTACCGCAAGGACAAGTTCGAGGAGGCGGGCCTGCCCACCGACCGGGACGAGGTCGCCAAGTTGTGGGAGGGCGACTGGGCGAAGTACGTCGCCGTCGGCGAGAGGTTCAAGGAGGGCGTCAAGGGCGACAAGGTCGCCTTCATGGACAGTGCCAGCGGACTGTTCAACGCCATGATCTACGGCGGCCCCCAGCAGTTCTACGACAAGGAGGGGGAGCTGGTCTACGCCGACAACCCCGTCGTGAAGGACGCCTGGAAGCTGGCCTCGAAGGCCGCCACGTCCGACCTCACCGCCAAGCTCCGCCAGTTCCAGCCGGGCTGGGACCCCGGGCTCGCCAACGGCACCTTCGCCACCGCCGTGTGCCCGGCCTGGATGATGGCGCACATCAGCGAGAAGGCGGGCGAGGCCAACAAGGGCAAGTGGGACGTGGCCAAGGCCCCCAAGGGAGCCAACTGGGGCGGTTCGTTCCTCGGGGTGATGGAGAACAGCCCCGTCAAGAAGGAGGCGCAGGAGCTCGTCGCCTGGCTCACCGCGCCCGAGCAGCAGGCGTTCCTCTTCCAGAAGCAGAGCCTCTTCCCCTCGTCCCGGACCGCCCTGGAATCCCCTGAGGTCGCCGGCGCGAAGTCGGAGTACTTCAACGACGCACCGATCGGGGAGATCTTCGGCGCCGCGGCCCGGGAGGTCCCCGAGGAGCAGGTGCTCGGCCGCAAGGACGGCACCATCAAGGACATCTTCTCCCAGGGCCTGACGCTGATCGAGTCGCAGAACAAGACCCCCGACGACGCGTGGAACACCACGGACGAGCGCATCAAGAAGGCCGTCGGCTGACCCGGGGGGTCCCGGCACCCCCTCGCAGCGGTCCGGCGCCCCCTGCCTCCCCTGAGGGCGCCGGACCCCCGACCGCCCACCCACCCCCAGGAAGGACGCCTTCCGGTGGCCACCTCCACCTCGTCCCCCCAGGACCGAACGACCGGTACCGCCCCGCCGCCCGGCACCGACCACGGTGTGAAGCGCCGACGGCGCGGCGCGCTTCTGCACCGACTGGACGTCAAGGGCGCGCCGTACGCCTTCATCGCACCGTTCTTCGTCGTCTTCGCGGCCTTCAGCTTCTATCCGCTCATCTACACGTCGTGGATCTCGCTCCACCGCGTGGAGCTCGCGTCCCTGGACTTCATGGAGTGGGTGGGGCTCGACAACTACCTGGCGCTGGTGCGTGACGAGCGTTTCTGGAACGCGCTGGGCAACACCATCACCATCGGCGTCCTGTCGACCGTGCCGCAGTTGCTGATGGCGCTCGGACTGGCGCACCTGCTCAACTACCGGCTGCGCGGCTCGACGTTCTTCCGCGTCGCCAGCCTGACCCCGTACGCCACCTCGGTGGGGGCGGCCGCCCTGGTCTTCACCATGCTCTTCGAGCGCGACTTCGGGATGATCAACTGGGGCCTGAGCCTGTTCGGGTTCGAGCACCTGGACTGGGAGAACAACAAGTGGGCCGCGCAGGCGGCCATCTCCACCATCGTCATCTGGCGCTGGACGGGCTACAACGCGCTGCTCTACCTCGCGGCGATGCAGGCGATCCCCCGCGACCGGTACGAGGCGGCGGCCATCGACGGCGCCTCGCGGTGGCAGCAGTTCACCAAGGTCACCGTCCCCGGCATCCGCTCCACCATCGTCTTCACCATCGTGCTGTCGACCATCGGCGCCACCCAGCTCTTCGGTGAGCCGCTGATCTTCGGGCAGGGGCCGAACGGCGTCACCGGCGGAGCGGACAACCAGTACCAGACGCTCGGTCTGCTGCTGTACGAGGAGGGCTGGAAGAGCTACCAGATGGGCCGGGCCGCCACGGTCGCCTGGGCGATGTTCCTGCTCCTCATCCTCATCTTCGTCGTCCAACGCCTCGTCAAGCGCTTCGTCGCGCGCAAGGCCTGACCGGGAGATCCCCCATGACCACAGACAGCCTCCCGGTCCGTCCCCCGGACAGGCCCGTGGCGCCGGAACCGGCCAGAGGGCCCCGGCCGGGCCCCCGGCGCCGACGGTTCTCCCTGCGCCCCAGCGCGGGGCGCCAGCACCACGCGGGCCCCCTCGCGTACGTCCTGCTCGGCCTGGCGTCGCTCCTCTCGCTCTTCCCGCTCTACTGGACCCTGGTGGCCGCCTCGTCCGACAACACCCGGGTCACCCAGACGCCGCCGCCGTTCCTCCCCGGCCCGCATCTGCTGGAGAACCTGGGCAAGGCATGGCAGGACGCCGCGCTGGGCAAGGCCATGTTCAACAGCCTGATCGTGGCCGGCGCGGTCGCCCTGTCCACGGTGCTGTTCGCGACGCTGGCCGGATTCGCCTTCGCCAAGCTCCGCTTCAAGGGCCGCAACATCCTGCTGATGCTCGTCATCGGCACGATGATGGTCCCCCCGCAGCTCGGGGTCGTTCCCCTCTTCATGATGATGACCGAGCTGGGCTGGGGACAGAAACTGCCCGCCGTCATCTTCCCCACCCTGGTCAGCGCCGTCGGCGTGTTCTTCATGCGGCAGTACCTCGCCGAGGCGCTGCCCGACGAACTCGTCGAGGCCGGGCGGGTGGACGGGGCGCACTCGCTGCGCATCTTCTGGAGCATCGTCCTGCCCGTCGCGCGGCCCGCGATGGCCGTGCTCTTCATGATCACGTTCGTGCACACCTGGAACGACTTCTTCTGGCCGTTCATCGTGCTCGACATGAGCAACCCGACCGTCCCCGTGGCGCTCACCCAGCTGAGTGCCGGATACGTCCGGGACCAGTCGCTGATCATGGCCGGCGCCCTGCTCGGCACGCTCCCCCTGCTCGCCCTCTTCGTCGTCTTCGGCCGCCAGATCGTCGGCGGCATCATGCAGGGCGCCGTGAAGGGATGAGTGCCCGCAGCCTCCCCGCGTCGGGGCCCCGCCGTCGACCCGCGCGCCCCGAACCCCGCCCCGCAGCCCCGCTCGGAAGGAACCACGTGACCATCGCCCCCCGACGCCCCGCCACCGTCCCCCAGACCCCCGGCGTCCGCCACTTCCCGCAGGGGTTCACCTGGGGCACCGCCACCGCCGCCTACCAGATCGAGGGCGCCGCCTCCGCGTACGGGCGCACCCCTTCCATCTGGGACACCTACGCGCACACGCCCGGCCGGGTGCGGAACGGCGACACCGGTGACGTGGCCACCGACCACTACCACCGCTGGCGCGAGGACGTCGAGATCATGGCCGACCTCGGGGTGAGCGCCTACCGGTTCTCGCTCGCGTGGCCCCGCGTGCAGCCGACGGGCCGCGGCCCGTCGGTCGAGCGGGGACTCGACTTCTACCGCGCGTTGACCGACGCCCTGCTGGAGAAGGGCATCGAGCCGGTCGTCACCCTCTACCACTGGGACCTGCCCCAGGAGCTGGAGGACGTCGGCGGCTGGCCCGGCCGCGCCACCGCCGACCGGTTCGCCGACTACGCCACCCTCGCGGCGCGTGCCCTCGGGGACCGGGTGAAGACCTGGATCACCCTCAACGAGCCGTGGTGCAGCGCCTTCCTCGGCTACGCCTCCGGAGTGCACGCGCCCGGCCGCACCGAACCCGTGGCGGCCCTGCGCGCGGCGCACCACCTCAACCTCGCGCACGGCATGGCCGTCCAGGCGCTGCGCGCCGAGCTCCCCGCCCAGGCCGAGGTGGCCATCACCCTCAACATCCACCACGTGCGGGCCCTGACGGAGTCCGCCGAGGACCTCGACGCGGCCCGGCGCATCGACGCGCTGGCCAACCGCGTCTTCACCGGGCCCCTGCTGGAGGGGAACTACCCCGCGGACCTCCTGGAGGACACCCGGAGCCTGACCGACTGGTCCTTCGTCCAGGACGGGGACCTCGCCACGATCCACCAGCCGCTCGACTTCCTGGGCGTCAACTACTACACGCCCACCCTGGTCTCCGCCGCCACCGGCGAGGGCGCGCACGGCTCGGACGGCCACGGGGCGAGCGAGCACAGCCCGTGGCCCGGCGCCGACGGCGTGGCCTTCCACCGCCCGCCCGGCGACACCACCGCCATGGGCTGGGCGATCGACCCCAGCGGACTCTACGACCTGCTGCTGCGCCTCAAGGCCGACCAGCCGGGTCTGCCGCTGATGATCACGGAGAACGGGGCCGCCTTCGACGACTACGTCAACCCGGAGGGCGAGGTCGTCGACCCGGAGCGGATCGCCTACCTGCACGGTCACCTGACCGCCGTGCACCGGGCGATCGAGGCGGGCGTCGACGTCCGCGGCTACTTCCTCTGGTCCCTCCTGGACAACTTCGAGTGGGGCTACGGGTACAGCAAGCGCTTCGGCGCCGTCCACGTGGACTACCCGACGGGCACCCGGACCCCGAAGTCGAGCGCGCGGTGGTATGCCGAGGTGGCCCGCACGGGCACCCTCCCGGCCGACGCAGGGCCGGGCCGGTGAGCGAGCCGGAGCGCCCCGGCGGACCGGCCGTGAGGCCGGTTCGCTGAGGCACCCTCGCCACCGGCCCCAGGGCGGCGGCCTCCCGTTCGGAAGCCTCCGCGCGGGGCACCCCGGACCGGTCCGGGGTGCCCCGCGCCCACGGCACCGCGGGGCGCATCGAGATCCCGGGCGACTTCCACCGCCCGGCCCAGCTGGTGCCGCGCCCAGGCGGCCGTGCGCCGCCGGAGCCTCCGCGTACCTCCGTGTGCGGGCGTCTCCCGGCCGCCCGACGCGCCGTATCCGGCGCCGGGCACCGGTCCACCCGGGACCACGGGACGGCCGGCGGCGGGACTCAGCCCCGCTCTCCGCGCAGGGCCAGTTTGTTGAGCAGCCAGAGGCCGATGCCCAGGAGGATCAGGACGCCGGCGCGGATGTAGACGTCGGCGGGGCGGTCGGCGAGGGGGCTGGCGAGGATGAGGGCGGTGAGGGCGCCGAGGACGGGGAGGGCGGTGGGGGTGCGGAAGTGGGGGTGGCCGACGCGGTCCTTGCGGAGGACCAGGACGGCGATGTTGACGACGGCGAAGACGCAGAGGAGGAGGAAGGCGGTGGTGTCGCCGAGTCCTTCGATCTCGCCGGTGAGGACCATGCCGAGGGCAAGCAGGGTGACGAAGACGATGCCGACGACGGGCGTGCGGCGCTTGGGCAGGACGCGGCCCATGGCGCGGGGCAGGATGCGTTCGTTGGCCATGCCGTAGCAGAGGCGGGAGGCCATCATCATGTTGATCAGCGCTGAGTTGGTGACGGCGAAGAGGGCGATCAGGGCGAAGAGCTGGGGCGGGAACTGGACGCCGCCCGCCTTGACCACTTCGAGGAGCGGCCCGTCCGAGCCGGAGAGGGTGCCGGGGTCGACCAGGAGTGAGGAGACCAGCGCCACCAGGACGTAGATGGTGCCGGTCACGGCCACGCCGATGAAGATGGCGCGGGGGAACGTGCGGGTGGGGTCCTTGGTCTCCTCGGCCATGTTGACCGAGTCCTCGAAGCCGACGAAGGCGAAGAAGCCGAGCGCGGTGGCGCCGAGCACGCCGGTCATCAGGGCGAAGCCGGTCCCGCTCGACTCGAACTCGACCAGCCGGGACGGCTCGCCGCCGCCGGTCAGCACGGCGTACGCGCCGATGCCCAGGATGATGGCGAGGCCGCTGAGTTCGACCAGGGTCAGGACGACGTTCATCTTGACCGACTCGGCGACGCCACGGAGGTTGACGGCGGCGAGGATCAGCACGAAGGCGACGGCGATCAGGGTGGGCGGCAGGGCGCCGGCGGTCAGCTCGCTCATGTAGTCGCCGCTGAAGGCGAGGGCGGCGGCACTGGCCGAGGAGAGGCCCGAGCACATCACCATGAAGGCGATGATGAAGGTGAGGAAGGGGACCTTGAACGCCTTCTGGGTGTAGAGCGCCGCCCCGGCCGCCTTCGGGTACTTGCCGACCAGTTCGACGTAGGAGGCGGCGGTCAGCAGCGCCACCACGAAGCCGATCGCGAACGGGACCCAGAGCGCGCCGCCGACCTTGCCCGCGACCTTGCCGGTGGTGGCGTAGATGCCGGTGCCGAGGATGTCGCCGATGACGAAGAGGATCAGCAGCTTGGGGCCGATGGCCCGTTTGAGGGGCGGTTCCCCGGCCGGGGAAGCGGCCGTCTCCTCGGGCGGGTTGCCGGGGGCTCCGGCGGGTCGGGTGGCGTCCATGGGTCCTCCCCCTGGTGAGTGATGGAGGCTTCCTTACCCGCCCCCGACCCGCACAAGCACCGGCGGTCCCGGCCGCGGAAGGGCCCTTCCGGTCAGGTCGTCAGATCAGGCCGTCAGAGATCCGCCAGCCCGGTGAGGCCGTCCCGGTGGGCCTCGCCGCCCTCGGCGACGATCTCGGCCACGGTCTGCGCCGTCCGCACCGTCGCGAACCGCACCTCCGGCTCGGCGTTCTCGGAACCGGCCGCCCCCGGCGTCTCCGTCCACCCGTGCACGGCCGGCCTCGGCAGGCTGTTGTACGCGTAGTGGTGGGCGAAGTAGTAGGCCCCGGTGTCCAGGGCCGCCGCCCAGTCGCCCGGGTGCAGCCGTGGCATGGTCTGCCCGGTGGCGAGGAGGTCCCCGGCGAAGCAGGCGGGGCCTGCCACGTCCTGGACGACGGTGTCGCCGGTGCGCGGGCGGCCCTCGGCGTCGAACGCGGCGATCCGCAGCGGCCAGGACTCGGGGTTGTAGACGGTGCGGGTGGCGACCTGGACCCCGGCGTGGGTGACGGCGATGGGGCGCTCGCCGGCCGACTTGGTGTACTCGACCCGGGCCAGCACCGTGCCGTGCTTGGCCAGCACCGAGCGGCCGAACTCGGTGACCAGGCCGTACCGCCCGTCGAAGAGTCCGGGCACGGTGTTCTTCAGCAGGGCGGCGTAGGCGGCGTGGCTCGGGTCGTCCGCGTCGGAGTGGAAGTTGACGGGGAGACCGCCGCCGATGTCGAGGGTGTCGATCTGCTTGCGGCCGGCCGCCTCGTTGATCTCCTCGGCCAGCTCGTACAGGGCGCCGAGTCCTTCGGCGAGGAGTTCCAGCGGCATGCCCTGCGAGCCGGAGTGGGCGTGCAGCCGGGTGAGCCAGGGACGGGCGGCGTAGGCGTTGAGGACCCAGTCGCGGGCGCCCGGATCGCGCAGCGCCACGCCGAACTTGGAGGTGGGGGTGGCGGTGGAGAGGGCGCCGATGGAGCCGCCGCCGACCTGCGGGTTGACGCGGACGCCGACCGGGGAGGAGGGGGTGGTGCCGTCGAGGATGGCGTCGAGGCGTTCCAGTTCCTGCGGGTTGTCGGCGTTGAGGGCGACGCCCAGGCGCAGCGCCTCGCGGATCTCGGCGGGGGTCTTGGCGGGGGAGTCGAGGACGATCCGCTCCGGCGGGATGCCGGCGGCGGTGGCGAGGGCGAGTTCGCCCGGGGAGGCGACCTCGGCGCCCAGTCCCGCCTCGGCGAGGAGCCGCAGCACCGGTACGAGGGGGGTGGCCTTGACGGCGAAGGCGTGCAGGACCGGGGTGCCGGGGGCGGTGACGGCGTCGAAGGCCGCGTGCAGGGCGGCGGCGGTGGCGCGGATGCCGTCGACGTCGAGGAGTCCGGCGATCGGCTCGTCCGGGCCGACCAGGCCCTGGGCGACGGCGGCGCGGACGGCCCGGTCGCGGCGGGCGGCGCGCGCGGCCGGCTCGTTGGCCTCGGCGTAGGCGCTGTCCGGGAGGTGGCTGAGGTCGTATCGGTGATCACCCATGAGGGCCAGGCAACCACCGCGACGCGCCCGTGGCCAGGGCGCCGGGGCTGACGCCCCCGCTCTGACTAGCTATATTCAGCGGAACGGCTCGTGAATGAACAGGGTGCGGGCCGGCCCCCTCCGGAGGAGACCCCTGTGTCCCACCCCCGCCCCGCGAGCCCGACCGGCACCGCCCGCCAGACCCCCGACTTCCTCACCATGTGGCGCGATCTCGCCCCCCTCGGCCGCCATGCCACGAGCGGCGGCTACCGGCGCTACGCCTGGGGCGGCGCCGACCGCGAGTGCCGCGCCTGGTTCCGCGAACAGGCCCAACTGCGGGAGCTGGCCTACGAGGTCGACCGCAACGGCAACCAGTGGGCCTGGTACGGCGTCCGGAGCTGGACCGAGGCCGGCCCCGGCGAGGCCGTCGTCACCGGCTCGCACCTCGACTCCGTCCCCGACGGCGGCGCCTTCGACGGCCCGCTCGGCGTCGTCTCCGCCTTCGCCGCCCTCGACCGGCTCCTGGAACGCGGCGCCACCCCCACCCGCCCCCTCGCCCTGGTCAACTTCGGCGACGAGGAAGGCGCCCGCTTCGGCCTCGCCTGCGTCGGCTCCCGCCTCGCCACCGGCCGCCTCACCCCCGCCGACGCGGCCCTCCTGCGCGACGCCGACGGCATCACCCTGCCCGCCGCCATGGAGGCCGCCGGCTACGACCCGGACACCCTCGGCCCCGACCCCGACCGCCTCTCCCGCATCGGCGCCTTCGTCGAACTCCACGTCGAACAGGGCCGCTCCCTCGACCTCACCGGCGACCCGGTCGGCATCGCCGGCTCCATCTGGCCGCACGGCCGCTGGCGGTACGACTTCCACGGCGAGGCCAACCACGCCGGCACCACCCGCCTCGGCGACCGCCGCGACCCGATGCTGACCTACGCCGGGACCGTCCTGGAGGCCCGCCGCGAGGCCGAACTCGCGGGCGCCGTCGCCACCTTCGGCAAGGTCGCCGTCGAACCCAACGGCGTCAACGCCATCCCCTCGCTGGTCCGCGGCTGGCTCGACTCCCGCGCCCCCGACCAGGCGAGCCTGGACGCCGTCACCAGCGCCGTCGAGGCAGCCGCCCGCACCCGCGCCGCCCGCGACGGCATCTCCCTCGACGTGGTCCGCGAGTCCTTCACCCCCGTCGTGGAGTTCCACCGCGCCCTCGGCGCCGAACTCGGCCGCATCCTCGACGCCCCCGGCATGCCGCCCGTCCCCGTCCTCGGCACCGGCGCCGGACACGACGCGGGCATCCTCGCCGACTCCGTACCCGCCGCCATGCTCTTCGTCCGCAACCCCACCGGCGTCTCCCACTCCCCGGCCGAGCACGCCACCGAGGACGACTGCCTCGCCGGCGTCCAGGCCCTCACCGACGTCCTGGAGGGACTCGCGTGCGTGTGAACACCTACTGGCTGGAGCACGCCTGGCTCGGCGACCGCGTCGAGAGCGGCGTCGTCGTCGACCTCGTCCCGCCGGACGCCCCCGGACCCGTCCCCGCCGACGAGGAACTGGGCGACGGCGCCCAGACCCCCGGCGCCGTCCCGCCCGGCCACCTCCTCGCCGTCCGCACCGGGGTCCCCGCGCCCCCGCCCGACGCCGTCCGGCTGCCCGGCCTCACCCTGCCCGGCCTCGCCAACGCCCACTCCCACGCCTTCCACCGCGCGCTGCGCGCCACCGTCCAGGTCGGCTCCGGCACCTTCTGGACCTGGCGCGAGACCATGTACCGCTTCGCCGCCGCCCTCACCCCGGACAGCTACCACGCGCTGGCCCGCGCCGTGTACGCCGAGATGGCGCTGGCCGGGATCACCGCCGTCGGGGAGTTCCACTACCTCCACCACCAGCCCGACGGCCGCCCCTACGCCAACCCCAACGCCATGGGCGAGGCCCTGATCGCGGCCGCCGCCGACGCCGGCATCCGGCTCACCCTGCTCGACACCGCCTACCTCTCCTCCGGCTTCGGCGCCGCGCCCGACCGCCACCAGCGCCGGTTCAGCGACACCACCGCCGACGCCTGGGCCGAGCGCGTGGGCCTGCTGCGCGGCGACAGCCACACCCTGATCGGCGCCGCCGTCCACTCGGTCCGCGCCGTCCCCGCCGATCAGCTCGCCACCGTCGCCGACTTCGCCCGGCACCGGGGCGCGCCCCTGCACGTCCACCTCTCCGAGCAGCGCGCCGAGAACGAGGCGTGCCTCGCCGCCACCGGCCGCACCCCCACCCAGCTCCTCGCCGACCACGGCGTCCTCGGCCCGCGCACCACCGGCGTCCACAACACCCACCTCACCGACGAGGACATCACCCTCATCGGCACCAGCGGAACCGGCACCTGCATGTGCCCCACCACCGAACGCGACCTCGCCGACGGCATCGGCCCCGCCCCCCGCCTCCAGCGCGCCGGCAGCCCGCTCAGCCTCGGCAGCGACAGCCACGCCGTCATCGACCTCTTCGAGGAGGCCCGCGCCCTCGAACTCAACGAGCGGCTGCGCACCCGCACCCGCGGCCACTGGGCCGCCGCCGCCCTCCTGCGCGCCGCCACCGCCGACGGCCACGCCGCCCTCGGCCGCCCCGAGGCGGGCACCCTCGCCCCCGGCGCCCCCGCCGACCTCACCACGCTCGCCCTCGACACCGTACGGACGGCCGGGGCGCCGCCGCTGCTCGGCGCCGAGACCGCCGTCTTCGCCGCGAGCGCCGCCGACGTGACGCACGTACTGGTCGGCGGGCGGGCCGTCGTCCGCGACGGCGTCCACGTACGGCTCCCCGAGACCGGCCGGGCGCTCGCCGAGGCGGTGGCCGCCGTCCGGGACGGGGGCCGGTAGCCCCGGCCGCCCGCGCAGTCGTCAGCAAGTCCCTTGTCGGAGAAGGTGGTTGTGGTGCAGAGCAGTGCGTACGGGAACGGTGGCGGCGGAGGGCACGCGTCGACGGCGGTGGTGGGGATCGCCTCGCTGGTGACCAACGACCCGGCGCAGGGCGACGGTTCGCCGCTGGGAGTGATCCGGGACGCCGCCCTCGTCATCGAGGGCGACCGGATCGTGTGGACGGGGGAGGGCGCGCGCGTCCCCGCCACCGACCACGTCGTCGACGCCGGCGGACGGGCCGCGGTCCCCGGCTTCGTCGACTCCCACTCGCACCTCGTCTTCGCGGGCGACCGCACCGAGGAGTTCGCCGCCCGCATGTCCGGCCGCCCGTACAGCGCCGGAGGCATCCGCACCACCGTCGCCGCCACCCGGGCCGCCAGCGACGAGGCGCTCTCCGCCAACGTCGCCCGCTACCTCGCCGAGGCGCTGCGCCAGGGCACCACCACCTTCGAGACCAAGTCCGGCTACGGCCTCACCGTCGAGGACGAGGCCCGCTCCCTGCGCGTCGCCGCCGCCCACACCGACGAGGTCACCTATCTCGGCGCGCACATCGTCGCCCCCGAGTACGCCGGCGACCCGGCGGGCTACGTGGACCTGGTCACCGGCCCCATGCTCGACGCCTGCGCGCCCCACGCCCGCTGGGTCGACGTCTTCTGCGAACGCGGCGCCTTCGACGGCGACGCCGCCCGCGCCGTCCTCACCGCCGGACGCGCCAGGGGGCTCGTCCCACGCGTGCACGCCAACCAGCTCGGCCACGGCCCCGGCGTCCAGCTCGCCGTCGAGCTCGACGCGGCCAGCGCCGACCACTGCACCTACCTCACCGACGCCGACGTGGACGCCCTCGCCTCCGGCCGGACCGTCGCCACCCTGCTGCCGGGCGCCGAGTTCTCCACCCGCGCCCCCTGGCCCGACGCCCGCCGGCTGCTCGACGCCGGGGCCACCGTGGCGCTCTCCACCGACTGCAACCCCGGCTCCTCCTTCACCTCCTCGGTCCCCTTCTGCGTCGCCCTCGCCGTCCGCGACATGGGGATGACCCCCGACGAGGCGCTCTGGGCGGCCACCGCGGGCGGGGCCGCCGCCCTGCGCCGCGAGGACGTGGGCCGCCTGGCGCCCGGTACCCGGGCCGACCTGGTCCTCCTCGACGCGCCCAGCCACGTCCACCTCGCCTACCGGCCGGGGGTGCCGCTGGTGGCGGGGGTCTGGCGGGCCGGGGAGCAGGTCGTCCGAGCGGCCTGACCTACGCGGCAGGGCCCGCCTCCCTCGCGGGAAGCGGGCCCTGCCGAAGCCTGTGTGCGGGTGGCGCGGCCGTAGGGGCCGGTCACTCCACGACCGTCAGCCCCTTGCGCAGCCGGTTCAGCGTGCGGGTCAGCAGACGGGAGACGTGCATCTGGGAGATCCCCAGCTCCTCGCCGATCTCCGACTGCGTCATGTTGGCGGTGAAGCGCAGCGAGAGGATGCGGCGGTCGCGGGCGGGCAGCTCCGCGATGAGCGGCTTGAGGGACTCGACGTACTCGATGCCCTCGATGCCGTGGTCCTCGTAACCGATGCGGTCGGCCAGCGCGCCTTCGGAGTCGTCCTCCTCGGGCTGGGCGTCGAGCGAACTGGCGGTGTACGCGTTGGACGCCGCCATCCCCTCGACGACCTCCTCCTGGCTCAGGCCCAGGCGGTCGGCCAGCTCACGCACGGTCGGCGCGCGGTCCAGCTTCTGCGCCAGCTCGTCCCCGGCCTTCGCCAGGTCCAGGCGCAGCTCCTGGAGACGGCGCGGGACCCGCACCGACCAGGAGGTGTCGCGGAAGAACCGCTTGATCTCGCCGATGATCGTCGGCATGGCGAACGTGGGGAACTCCACGCCGCGGCTCAGCTCGAATCGGTCGATCGCCTTGATCAGGCCGATCGTGCCGACCTGGATGATGTCCTCCATCGGCTCGCTGCGGGAGCGGAAGCGGGAGGCGGCGAACTTCACCAGGGCGAGGTTCAGCTCGACCAGGGTGTTCCGTACGTAGGCGAACTCCGCGGTGCCCTCCGTCAGCGTCTCCAGCCGGGCGAAGAGGGTCTTGGAGAGGGCGCGGGCGTCCAGCGGCCCCACCTCGTCGTACGGGGGGATCTCCGGCAGGTCCGCGAGGAGGACCGGGAGCTCGTGGCCCGGATCGTCATAGGGGAGGTCGTCGGCGGCCATGGCCACCGGGGAGTCCTCGCGCGATTCCTGGGTTTCCCCAGCGCCGTCGGCGGACAGGTGTGCGAGTGGGGCGGTCGACGCCGTCAGGCGGGTCTGCGCGTCGAGCTGGGGTGACATGATGTCCTCCATCGTTCTCGGCATATGGCTGCCGATGCCAATACGTGCACTGAAGGTGTGCGGCGCCTCCGAAGCCGGCCGTGTCGAATGGGTGCTCCTATAGCCCTACCGAATCCCCTGACCAGGTCGCAAGTGAGCTTTGTGGCTAAATGTCCGTTTTCCAGGGCCGGTTCGGGTACCGGACCACCTGGTGAGGGCGTAGTGTTCGAGGGCGTCAGTCAGTAGTCAGGACGGGTCGGAAATGAGTAACGGCATGGACCGCCAGACGGTCGGCAGCACCCCACGGGGCCGGCTCCGCGTAGACGTCCGCAGCGAGGGCAGCAGTGCCGTGGTGACTCCGGCGGGTGAGTTGGACCACCACACCGCCGATCTGCTCCGGGAACCCCTCGAAGAGGCCGTATCCCAAGGCAGGGCGCGTCTCGTCGTCGACTGCTCGCAACTGGAGTTCTGCGATTCCACCGGGCTCAACGTCCTGCTCGGCGCCCGCCTCAAGGCGGAGGCCGCCGGGGGCGGGGTCCATCTCGCGGCGATGCGGCCGGTGGTCGCGCGCGTCTTCCAGATCACCGGGGCCGAGGCGGTCTTCACCGTCCACGACTCCCTCGAGTCGGCGCTCGCCGACTGACTCCCCGGGCGCTCTTCGCCGCCGGGACCAGGATTTATCCCACAGTTGCCCTGCCGTGACCGATGCGTTACCAGTGTCACAGGCCGGACGCAAAATACGTGGGTGTTCTCACGGTCACTTCGGGCAGGAGAGAACCTGGACGCCTCGCTCGGACCCACGGGCGGTGCGCCACGAACCCCCTATAAGTTCCCTTTATGTTCCGCAGGATCGACCAGGCACATCGTTGAACTGGCGAATCGGTGAGGTGAAGCGCTGATGAGCACCACCCGGCCCTCTCTGCCGGGCGACCGCGGACCCGAGACGGACGCGAACGTCGCCCAGGGGCCCCTGGCGCCCGTGGAGCGCCTGGTGCGCAAGCTCGGGCTCGCCGACGCCACCGGCATCGTCCCGATGGCCCGGGACTTCACCCGGCAGGCCCTCTACGACTGGGGCTGGCTGCCGGCGCCCAACGCCGAGCGCAGGGCCGCCGCCGAGGATGTGCTGCTGGTCGTCTCCGAGCTGGTCACCAACGCGTGCCTGCACGCCGACGGGCCCCAGGAGTTGCGCGTGGGCGCGCAGGGCAAGGTCTTGCGCCTGGAGGTCGCCGACAAGGGCGCGGGCGAGCCCGCTCCCCGCATGCCTCACCGGGCCGGGCGGCCCGGCGGCCACGGCATGTTCATCGTCCAGCGCCTCTGCCTCGACTGGGGGGTCCTGCGTGTCCCGGGCGTCCCGGGGAAGACCGTGTGGGCGGAACTGGCGGCGCCGGATGATCTGGGCGGAGCTGCGAGGGCCTGAGGCTCCTCCGCCACTGGCGGGCGGGGTTGTGGCTTGACTCCGGCTCCACGTGCCGGTTCACGATGGCCTCGATCGCCGGCCGGGCTCTGTCTGGCCTCAAGCGCCGGCCGGGCCGGGGTGTGGCTCCGTACGCCGAACAGGTCGGTCCCCGTCGAACTTCGGAACAGGTCATCCAGCGGCGGACAGGATCACGTCGACCAGCCTGGCCGCCGCGTCGGGTCGCCCGTGTTCTCGTGCGGCCGTGGCCATCGCCTCGCGCTGTGCCGGGTCGGTGAGCAGCGGCTCCACCGCCTCCCGCAGGCCCTCGGGGGTCGCGGCCTCGCCCTCCAGGGCGAGCGCGGCACCGGCGTCGCGCAGGTGCCGGGCGTTGTGTGCCTGCTCGTTTCCGGCCGAGGAGGCCAGGGGGACGAAGACCGCCGGCTTGCCGAGGGCGGTCAGCTCCGCGAGCGTTCCGGCGCCGCTCCGGGAGATGACGACGTCCGCGAGGGCCAGGATGTCGGGCAGCTCCGCGCCGACGAAGCCGGTCGGGAAGTAGCGGTCCCCGAGTTCGGGCGGCAGCGCGGCGGCGCTCACGCGCAGGGCGTCGATGTGGGACGGGCCGCACTGGTGCACCACATTGGCCCGCCCGAGCAGCCACGGCAGGACGCTGCCGATCATGTCGTTGATCTGCTGGGCCCCCTGGGCGCCGCCGGTGACGTAGAGCGTCGGCAGGCGCCGGTCGAAGCCGGTCAGGCCGAGCGCCGCCACGGCCTTGTCGGCGTGCCCGGCCAGCACCTCGGGCCGTACCGGGTTGCCCGTGACGACGGCACGGGTGCGCACGCCCTCGGGCAGCAACGGCAGCGAGGACTCCGAGGAGACGGCGATCCTGGTGGCCGAGCGGGCGAGCCGGCGGTTGGCGAGGCCGAGGCGGACGGTCTGCTCGTGCAGGACGAGGGGGCGCTTGCACGTGCGGGCGGCGAAGCCGGCCGGGACGGCGACGTAGCCGCCGGTCGCGAGGACGACGTCCGGGCCGAACGCGCTGATCGCCCGCCGCGCCTGCACGACACCCAGCGGCACCCGCGCCATGTCCTTCAGGTTGGCGGGGCCGAGCATCTTCAGCGGGTTCGCGTACCGGCGGATCTTTCCGGTGGCCACCGTGGTGAAGGGGATTCCCTCCTCACGGGCGACCTTGGCCTCCAGCCCCTCCGCCGTCCCGATCCACAGCACGTCCAGACTCCGGTCTTCAGCGGCCAGTCGCGCCTGGAGGGCCCGGACAGCGGTGAGCGCGGGGTACGTGTGGCCGCCGGTCCCGCCACCGGTGACGGCGAGGCGGAAAGGCGTACGGGGAAGGGAAGGTTCGGTCACGCGCACACGATAGGGGCTGCCTGCGGCAGCCGGAAAAGCCCCGAGCCCCGCACCCTGGCCGAAAGGCCGAGCGCGGGGCTCAGGACGTGAGGTGGGGCGAGGTCAGTGGATCTCGCCCATGAGGTTCTTGACCTTGCGGCGGTACATGAAGATCGCGATACCTCCGGCCACCGCCAGGGCGGCTTCGAGGGTGACGACCCCGGTGCGGTTGAGGTTGACCCCGGCGTCGGAGAGGAGGCCGGTGACGCTGTCGCCGGCGGTGACGGCGAGGAACCAGACGCCCATCATCTGGGAGGCGTACTTGGCCGGCGCCATCTTGGTCGTCACCGACAGGCCGACGGGCGAGAGCATGAGCTCACCGACGGTCTGGAAAAAGTAGATGCTCACGAGCCACCAGGGGTTCACGAGCGAGCCGTCGGAGCTGGCCGTCAGCGGCAGCAGGAAGACGAAGAAGGAGATGCCGACCAGCGTCAGACCACCGGCGAACTTGGTGATCGTGCTGGGCTCCTTGCCCTTCTTGTTCAGGTAGACCCAGATCCAGGCGAAGACCGGCGCGAGCGCCATCACCAGGACCGGGTTGACCGACTGGAACCAGGAGACCGGGAACTCCCAGCCGAGCACCTGGTTGTCGACCTTGCCGTCGGCGAAGATCGCGAGGGTGGAGCCGCCCTGGTCGTAGATCATCCAGAAGACGGCGGCCGCGATGAAGAACCAGACGTAGGCGGAGAGCTTGGACTGCTCGGTGCTGGTCAGTTCCTTGTCGCGCTTCATGCGGCCCAGGACCATGATCGGGATGACCAGGCCGAGGACGGTGAGCGGGACGGTGGCCCACTTCATCGTGAAGTTGCCGGAGAAGCCGACGATGCCGTAGAAGACGACGGCGATCAGCAGCCAGATCAGCGACTTGCGGATCACGTTGTTCCGCTCGTCGGCGCTGAGCGGCTTCGGCACCTCGGAGGAGCGCGGGCTCAGGGTCTTGCCGGCCAGCAGGAACTGGAGCAGGCCCAGACCCATGCCGAGGGCGGCGAGGCCGAAGCCCCAGTGCCAGCCGACGTTCTCACCGACGGTGCCGATGACCAGCGGCGCGGCGAAGGCACCGATGTTGATGCCCATGTAGAAGACGGTGAAGCCGCCGTCGCGACGGGGGTCGTTGGGCCCGTCGTAGAGGTGGCCGACCATCGTGGAGATGTTGGCCTTGAGGAGGCCGGAGCCGATGGCGACCAGGACCAGGCCGGCGTAGAAGACCGCGTCGCCGGGGAGGGCGAGGGTCAGGTGGCCCAGCATGACGATGGAGGCCGCGATGGCGACCGTCTTCCGCGGTCCCCAGTAGCGGTCACCGAACCAGCCGCCCGGCAGGGTCAGCAGGTAGACGGTGGCCATGTAGACCGAGTAGATGACCGTGGCCGTCGCCGCGTCGAGGGCGAGTCCTCCGGGCGCGATGAGGTACAGCGGGAGGAGCGCGCGCATGCCGTAGTAGCTGAAGCGCTCCCACATCTCTGTGAGGAACAGTGTGGCCAGTCCGCGGGGGTGGCCGAAGAAGGTCTTCTGCGATCCGGGGGTGCCGGCCGCGTCCTTCGTCAGGCTGGACGCCATGGGTCGATCCTTGTGGGTTCGGGACGCGCGGCTGCGTGAGCGGTTACGCGCCCGGTGGGGGGTTCGGCCGGCACCGGCGTCGTCCTCCGTCCCAGTTCCCCCACGCCCAGGGGTCCTGACCTCGCGGAGTCCGTGAGGCGGGGGACGGCGACACCGGGATCCACGCCCCGTCCGCCACCACCGCCTCCGGGTCCGCGCGGGATCTCGGGGCAGGGGCGGCCGGGGCCCGGCCACAGGTCATTCCTTTCATGGCCGGTCGGAACCGGCCCGCACACAAAAGTGACCTTCAGCCCGCATAGCGCGCCAAAGGTCCTCGTGTAGTGCTACAGGCGTCTCGCCACCATACGTCATGACTATCCGGACTATGGAAGAGCTTGAGAGATGGATCACAGGTGAAGAAGGTGTGCAGCGCCTCATTCGAAGGTGAATGGATCATTCCATCGCTGCCTTGCAGGGTACGCCCCGAGCGGGCGCGCGGCAGGGGCGGAGCCCGGGCGGCGCCGGGGCCGCGCGGACTACCATCACCCCATGACCCGTGTACTGCTCGCCGAGGACGACGCGTCCATCTCGGAGCCCCTGGCCCGCGCCCTGCGCAGAGAGGGATACGAGGTGGAAGTCCGCCAGGACGGGCCCACCGCCCTCGACGCCGGACTGCGAGGCGGTGTCGACCTCGTCGTCCTCGACCTGGGACTGCCCGGCATGGACGGCCTGGAGGTCGCCCGCCGGCTCCGTTCCGACGGTCACACGGTTCCGATCCTGATCCTCACCGCCCGCGCGGACGAGGTGGACACCGTCGTGGGCCTCGACGCGGGCGCCGACGACTACGTCACCAAGCCGTTCCGCCTCGCCGAACTGCTGGCCCGGGTCCGGGCCCTGCTGCGGCGCGGCGCCGCCGAGCCGCCCCAGGCCACCGCCACCCACGGCGTGCGGATCGACGTCGAGTCGCACCGGGCCTGGATGGGCGACGAGGAACTCCAGCTCACCGCGAAGGAGTTCGACCTGCTGCGGGTCCTGGTGCGGGACGCGGGCCGGGTCGTCACCCGCGACCAGCTGATGCGCGAGGTCTGGGACACCACCTGGTGGTCCTCGACCAAGACGCTCGACATGCACATCTCCTGGCTGCGCAAGAAGCTCGGCGACGACGCGGCCAACCCCCGCTACATCGCCACCGTGCGCGGGGTCGGCTTCCGCTTCGAGAAGTCCTGACCCCCCGAGGACCGTCCGTGCGCCGCCGTCTGATCAACTCCACGCTCGCCGTGGTCCTCGTGGTGATCGCCGTCTTCGGCGGCACGCTGGTGATCGTGGAGACCCGCACCATCACCAACAGCGCGCAGGAGAGCGTCGAGTCCGAGGCGCTGCGGCTGGCCTCCATCGTCGACAGCCGCCTGATCAGCGAGGAACGCATCAGCGCGGGCCTGTTGGGGGACCAGATCGCGGCCACGCGCTACGCCCGGATCGACATCCCCGGGCGGGCCGCCATCGAGATCGGCGACCGCCCCGACGGGGACGTCATCGAGGCCCGCGCCACCGGCGAGGAGGGCGAGTCGGTGCTGGTGCAGGAGCCGCGCGCCGCCGTCACCGGGGAGGTCGGCCGCACCCTGCTGATCATCGGCGGGGTCGCGCTGCTCGCCGTGGTCGCCGCCGTCCTCCTCGCCGTCCGCCAGGGCAACCGGCTCGCCGCGCCCCTGACCGACCTCGCCGAGACCGCCGAACGGCTCGGCTCCGGCGACCCCCGGCCGCGCCACAAGCGGTACGGGGTGCCCGAGCTGGACCGGGTCGCCGACGTGCTGGACGCGTCGGCCGAGCGGATCGCCCGGATGCTCACCGCCGAGCGCCGCCTCGCCGCCGACGCCTCGCACCAGCTCCGCACCCCGCTGACCGCCCTCTCCATGCGGCTCGACGAGATCACCCTCACCGAGGACCTGGAGACGGTCCGCGAGGAGGCCACCATCGCGCTGGCCCAGGTCGAGCGGCTCACCGACGTGGTCGAGCGGCTGCTGACCAACGCCCGCGACCCCCGTACCGGCTCGGCCGTCGCCTTCGACCTGTACGAGGTGGTCAAGCAGCAGCTGGAGGAGTGGCGGCCCGCCTACCGCTCCGAGGGGCGGGCCATCGTCTGCTCGGGCCGCCGCGACCTGCGGGCCGTCGCCACCCCGGGGGCGGTCGCCCAGGTGCTGGCGGCGCTGATCGAGAACTCGCTCATGCACGGCGGTGGCACGGTCGCCCTCAGGACCCGGGTGACCGGGAACCAGGCCGTGATCGAGGTGGCCGACGAGGGGCCCGGCGTCCCCGCCGACCTGGGCGCGCGGATCTTCGAGCGGACGATCAGCGGCCGTAACTCCACCGGGATCGGGCTGGCGGTGGCGCGGGACCTGGCCGAGGCGGACGGGGGGCGGCTGGAGCTGCTCCAGCCGCAGCCGGCGGTCTTCGGGCTCTTCCTCTCCCGGGCGCCCGAGGACTGAGCCGGGCGGCCCAGCTCAGCCGCGGCCGGCGGAGGAGCCGGAGGCCACGGGCTCGCGGACCGGTTCGGCGGCCTCCTTCGCCGCGCGGACGGCGGCCGGGGCGCGGAAGACCCAGGTGCGGTAGGACCAGAAGCGGAACAGGGTGGCGACCCCGATGCCGGCGAACTTCAGGACGTTCGACTCCAGCCGCCCGTCGAAGCCCAGGCCGTAGGTGCCCGTGTAGAGGATGCCGTTCTCGATGACCAGGCCGATCACGCTGAAGGCGAGGAAGAGCGACATCTCGCGGGTCCGGCCGCCCTTGTCGCGGTCGCGGTAGGTGAAGTAGCGGAACCCGAGGTAGTTGAAGACGATCGCCACCACCGTGGCGAGGACGCTGGCGCGGACCACCTGGAGTTCGGTGACGTGGCGGACGAGGTTGAAGACGGCGAGGTTGACCAGGACGCCCGCGCCGCCGACCGCGCCGAACTTCGCCACCTCGCGGACCAGCCGGCGTACCCGCTCCCGGAGCGCGGAGGCGCCCGGCGCGGTGGCGGGCGTCGGTTCTCCCGGTGCAGGACTCATGTACGGGCTCAGCCCCTGTCGCTCGTCGTCGGTACCGCCGGTGCGTCGGGCGGCCGGGCCTTTTCGTGGCCGCGTCAACCCGGTCATGCTAACCACCGCCCTTCTGCCCCGTCCCGGGGTGTCGACGCACTGTCCGGCCGTCGTCACGCGGAGTGCGGGACTCCGGAGCCCGGCGCGTGGGCCGATACCCTGGACCGCGTGACGTTTCCGGTAGTCGGCATGGTCGGCGGTGGACAGCTCGCGCGTATGACGCACGAGGCAGGCATCCCGCTCGGCATCAGGTTCAAGCTCCTCAGTGACACTCCCCAGGACTCGGCGGCCCAGGTCGCCGGTGAGGTCGTCGTCGGCGACTATCGCGACCTGGAGACACTGCGCGCCTTCGCGCGGGGCTGCGATGTGATCACTTTCGATCACGAGCACGTCCCGACCGAACACCTACGGGCCCTGGAGGCGGACGGCATCCCCGTCCGCCCCGGGCCCGACGCGCTGGTGCACGCCCAGGACAAGGGGGTGATGCGGGCCCGCCTGACCGAGATCGGCGCGCCCTGCCCCCGCCATCGCCTCGTCGCTGATCCAGCCGACGTGACGGCCTTCGCCGCCGAGGGCGACGGCTTCCCCGTCGTGCTGAAGACGGTGCGCGGCGGGTACGACGGCAAGGGCGTCTGGGTGGTCCGCTCCGAGGCGGACGCGGCCGAGCCCTTCCGCGCGGGCGTCCCGGTCCTCGCCGAGGAGATGGTGCCGTTCCGCCGGGAGCTGGCCGCCAACATCGTCCGCTCCCCGCACGGCCAGGCCGTCGCCTACCCGGTGGTCGAGTCCCGCCAGGTCGACGGGGTCTGCGACACGGTGATCGCCCCCGCCCCCGGCCTCTCCGAGGAGCTGAGCGGGCAGGCGCAGGAGCTGGCGCTGCGGATCGCCGACGAACTGGGCGTCGTCGGCCACCTCGCCGTCGAGCTGTTCGAGACAGAGGACGGCCGCGTCCTCGTCAACGAGCTGGCGATGCGCCCGCACAACTCCGGCCACTGGACCATGGACGGCGCGATCACCTCGCAGTTCGCCAACCACGTCCGCGCCGTCCTCGACCTGCCGCTGGGCGACCCGCGCCCGCGCGCCCCGTGGACCGTGATGTGCAACGTGCTGGGCGGTGACTACCCCGACATGTACGCCGCGTACCTGCACTGCATGGCCCGCGACCCGCAGCTGAAGATCCACATGTACGGCAAGGACGTGAAGCCCGGCCGCAAGGTCGGCCACGTCAACACCTACGGCGACGACCTGGACGCGGTGCTGGAGCGCGCCCGGCACGCTGCCGGATACCTCAGGGGAACGATCACCGAGTGACCGCACACACCAGCCAGAACCCCGTCGTCGGCATCGTCATGGGCTCCGACTCGGACTGGCCCGTCATGGAGGCAGCCGCCCAGGCCCTCGACGAGTTCGAGATCGCCTACGAGGTCGATGTCGTCTCCGCCCACCGCATGCCGCACGAGATGATCGCCTACGGCGAGCAGGCGGCCGGACGCGGGCTGAAGGCGATCATCGCCGGGGCGGGCGGCGCCGCCCACCTGCCCGGCATGCTCGCCTCCGTCACCCCGCTGCCGGTCATCGGCGTGCCGGTGCCGCTGAAGTACCTCGACGGCATGGACTCGCTCCTGTCCATCGTGCAGATGCCCGCCGGGGTCCCGGTCGCCACCGTCTCGGTCGGCGGCGCCCGCAACGCCGGGCTGCTGGCCGCCCGCATCCTCGCCGCCCACGACGAGGAACTGCTCGGCCGCATGAAGGAGTTCCAGCGCGAGCTGAACGAGCAGGCCACCGAGAAGGGCAAGCGGCTGCGGGCCAAGACCTCCGGCGGCCCGGCCGGCTTCGGCTTCGGAAAGTGAGGCGGACGACGTGACGAGCACCCCGACGGGACCCGTACCGAACGCCGAACTCCTCCCCACGGCCCTGGAGTTCCTGGCCGAGCACCCCGTGGTCGACGGCCACAACGACCTGCCGTGGGCGCTGCGCGAGCAGGTCCGCTACGACCTGGCCCGGCGCGACATCGCCGAGGACCAGTCGGCACACCTGCACACCGACATCGCCCGGCTGCGGGCCGGCGGGGTCGGCGCGCAGTTCTGGTCGGTCTACGTCCGCTCCGACCTCGGCGGCGACGAGGCGGTCAGCGCCACCCTGGAGCAGATCGACTGCGTCGACCAGCTCCTCGCCCGCTACCCGGCCGACCTCGCGCCCGCCGAAACCGCCGACGCGATGGAGAAGGCGCGTACCGAGGGCCGGATCGCCTCCCTCAAGGGGGCCGAGGGCGGCCACTCGATCAACAACTCGCTGGCCACCCTGCGCGCCCTGTACGCGCTCGGCGTCCGCTACATGACGCTCACGCACAACGACAACATCGCCTGGGCCGACTCCGCCACCGACACCGAACGCCTCGGAGGGCTCTCCGCCTTCGGGCGCGAGGTGGTCCGGGAGATGAACCGGACCGGCATGCTGGTCGACCTCAGCCACGTCTCGGCCGGGACCATGCGGGACGCGCTGGCCACCAGCGAGGCGCCGGTGATCTTCTCGCACTCCTCGTCCCGCGCGGTCTGCGACCACCCGCGCAACATCCCGGACGACGTGCTGGCCCAACTGCCCGCCAACGGCGGCGTCGCCATGGCCACCTTCGTGCCGAAGTTCATCCTCCCGGCCGCCGTCGAGTGGACCCTGCGCGCCGACGAGAACCTGCGCTCGCACGGTCACCACCACCTCGACACCGGCGAGGAGGCGATGGCGCTGCACCGCGCCTTCGAGGCGGCCCACCCGCGCCCCGTCGCGACCGCCGCCACCGTCGCCGACCACCTCGACCACATGCGCGAGGTCGCCGGCGTCGACCACATCGGCATCGGCGGCGACTACGACGGGACGGCCTTCACCCCGGCCGGCCTGGAGGACGTCGCGGGCTATCCGAACCTCGTCGCCGAACTGCTCAGCCGCAACTGGTCCACGGCCGACCTGGCCAAGCTGACCTGGGGCAACGCGGTCCGCGTGCTCCGCGACGCCGAGGCCGTCTCCCGTGACCTCGCCGCCCGGCGCGGCCCCTCCAACGCGACCCTGGAACAGCTCGACGGCTGAGCCGCCCGCGTGCCCGTAGCTCCGTACGGCCGTACGCGACGAGCCCCCGCCCTGACCGGCGGGGGCTCGTCGCGTTCCCGGTCGGTCACTCGCGGCAGAGGCAGAAGGGGTGGCCGGTCGGGTCGGCGTAGACGCGGAAGGAGCGGTCCGGGCGGGTGTCGAGCGGGCGGGCGCCCAGCGCGAGGACCTGGCTCTCGGCCACCTCCAGGTCGGGGACGTTCAGGTCGAGGTGGAACTGCTGGGAGTTGTCGGGCGAGGGCCAGGTGGGCGGGACCAGGTCCGGGGCCTCCTGGAAGGCGACCTTGACTCCGGGGCCGTGGAGTTCGACCCAGCCTTCGCCGGAGTCCTCCACGGTGCCGCCGAGGATCGCCTGGTAGAAGGTGGCGAGGGCCAGGGGCGTCGGGGTGTCCAGGACGACCACGTCGAGGGTGGCGATGGGCATGGCGGGCTCCTCGTGGGGCGGGGATGGCGGGAGGCGTGCGGCTCGTCGTCGCCATCATGGTGTTACCGGTAGTGTCTTTCAAGTGGTAACGCACCTCGGAGTGTCGGCCCGGCCTATCCTTCCGGGGTGACAGAACCGACCGGGCCCGCGACGCGGCACCGCGTGAACCAGGGCCCGCGGGCCGCCGCGCGCAACCGTGCCGCGCTGGTCGCCGCCGCCCGGGAGGTCTACGCGGAGCTGGGGCTCGACGCCCCGATGGCGGAGATCGCGCGGCGGGCCGGCGTCGGGCAGGGCAGCCTCTACCGGCACTTCCCGGACCGGGACGCCGTCGTCGCCACCGTCCTGGAGGAGAACGTCCGCCAGGTCGAACAGGCCGCCGCCGCCGAAGGCGCCACCCTCGCCGACGTGCTGGCCGTCCTGACCTGGCACCTGGTGGAGTCGGCCGCCTTCATCGGGCTGCTGCGCGCGGAGTGCGCCACCGTCCGCCGCGAGGAGCTGGGCCGGGCGGGGGAGCTCGGCGAGCGGGTGGAGCGCGCCCTGCGGGGGGAACTGCGCGACCGGGGCCCGCTGCCCGCCGACTCCCTGATGCTCGCCGTCGCCATGGTCTCCGGCGCCGTCACCGGCCCCACCCGCGCGGACCGCGAACGCCGGGCGCTGGAGGCGTGGGCGCTCCTCGGGGTCGAGGTGGGACCGGTACGGCCGTTCCCCGGCTGACCGGGGTCGCGGGTCAGCCGCCGTTGGACTGGCGGATGCCCTCGGCAAGCGCGTCGAAGGTGTACACGTACCCTCCCGCCGGGCCGCTCACCGTCAGGTAGGCCCGGGTGCCGCCCGGGGTGATGGCGACGTTGGTGGCCGATTCGAGCCCCTGGTGCCGGGCGGGCACCTCGATGGTGGCCAGCCGTGCGCCGTGCCGGTCGTAGACGGCCATCGCGGGGCGGCCGTGCAGGCCCTGGTAGAGGTTGCCGTCGGCGTCCACGGCGATCGAGTCGGTCTGGGCGAGGCCGCCGTCGACACGGATCGCGGTGTGGCGGGAGGTGACCCGGCCCTGGTCGTCGAGGCGGAGGTAGGAGATCCGGTTCTCGGTCAGCTCGCTGAACCACAGGCCCCGGTACTCCGCGTCGAAGGAGATGCCGTTGGGCGCGGCGAGCTTGTCGGCGAGGACCGTGGCCTTCTTCCCGTCCCGGCTGATCCGGACGACGCGGCCCTCCGCCGTCCCCTCGCTCAGGCCGCGCGAGTCGCTGACGTAGAGGTTGCCACGCCGGTCGAAGGCGAGGTCGTCGGGGTGCATCGGGGCGCCGTCGACCTCGCCCGTGAAGAAGACCTGGCGGTCGCCGCCGTCCGGGTCGAGGCTGACGATCTCGCCGTGGGCGTAGTCGGTGAGGTAGATCCGGCCGTCGTGCGGGCTGTACTGGGCGGAGGTGTACGCGCCGCGCTCGTCGGTGTGGAAGGGCGTGCCCTTGCCCTTCTTCACGTCGACGCGGATCACCTTGGGCTCGCCGGCGGGCGCGGTGACGTCCACGACCAGGAGGCGGCCCTTCGCGTCGAGGAGCGGGCCCTCCAACAGGGTCATGCCGGTCTGTTCGTGCGGCCGGGTGAGGTGGGCGAGACGCTTCGCCGTGATGGTGCGCTCGGCGGGGCCCGCGGCGGCGGGGCTGTCGTCGGCGAGGCCCTGCTGAGTGCCGCAGCCGGTGAGGGCCGGCGTCGTGAGGGCCGCGATCGCGGCCAGGGAGCGGAGCGTGGTGCGTCGCATGGGGGGAGGTCACTCTTCCTGTCGGCTGGCGGGAGGTGCCGCGCGCGTCGCGTTCGCTTCCGCGAAGAGATCCGACGCCCGGCCGTGGGCCCCTCGCGGGGCGGCACCCAGCTACCGGACAGCGCTGTCCGGTAGCGGTGTACGGTAGTCGACACTCCGCCCCCGACGCGGCCCGGCCCACCCTCCAGGTCCCGGCCCGCTGCCCGGAGCAGACCCCCAACAGAGCGAGGAACCACCTCACATGACGCTCCCTCACCCCGTCACCGAGGAAGAGATCGCCCAGCTCAGGGCGCGGTACCGACAGGAACGCGAACGGCGCGTCCGCCCCGACGGCACCCGCCAGTACCAGGGTGCGGAGGCGGAGTTCGGCTACTACGCCGCCGACCCGTACGCAGGTGCGATTCCCGAACGCGACCCGTTGGACGACACCGTCGACGTGGTGGTCGTCGGAGCCGGCATCGGCGGCCTCCTCGCCGGGGCGCGGCTGCGGCAGCAGGGCGTGGAGCGCGTCCGGATCGTCGAGACCGGCGGCGGCTTCGGCGGCACCTGGTACTGGAACCGGTACCCCGGCGTCCACTGCGACATCGAGTCGCACGTCTACCTGCCCCTGCTCGACGAGACCGGCTACGTCCCCGAGTGGAAGTACGCCCCCGGCGAGGAGATCCGCCGCCACGCGGTGCGCATCGCCGAGCAGTTCGGCCTCGGTGACGACGCCCTCTTCTCCACCACCGTCACCTCACTCACCTGGGACGACGCTGCCGAGGAGTGGCTGATCACCACCGACCGGGACGACGCCTTCCGGGCCCGTTACGTGATCACGGCGACCGGCACCCTCTCCGAGCCCAAGCTCCCCGCCCTCCCGGGCATCGAGAAGTTCGCCGGCCACACCTTCCACACCTCGCGCTGGGACTACGGCTACACCGGCGGCACCCCGGACGGCGGCATGACCGGCCTCGCCGGCAAGCGCGTCGGCGTCGTCGGCACCGGCGCCACCGGCGTCCAGGCCATCCCGAAACTCGCCGAGGACGCCGGACACGTCTACGTCTTCCAGCGCACCCCCTCCTCCGTGGACGTACGCGGCAACCGCCGCACCACCCCCGAGGAGGTCGGCGCCGACCGCGAGGGCTGGGCCCGCGAGCGCCGGGAGAACTTCCTGCGCATCGTCTCCGGCGAACCGGCCGGCACGGACCTGGTCGCCGACGGCTGGACCGCCTCCGCCGCCCTGCTGGAGAAACTGCTCCCCAGCTTCCGCCGCGAGGGCGACCCCGAAACCTTCGAAGCGGCCTACGAGGCGGCCGACGCGGCCAAGATGAACGAACTGCGGGACCGGGTCGCGGGCGCGGTCACCGACCCCGCCACCGCCGGGAAGCTCCAGCCCTGGTACCGGTACGCCTGCAAGCGCCCCGCCTTCTCCGACGCGTACTACCCCGCGTTCAACCGGGAGAACGTCACCCTGGTCGACACCGCCGACACCCACGGCATCGAGCGCCTCACCGAGGACGGCGTCGTCGTCGGCGACACCACCTACCCGCTGGACTGCCTGATCTTCGCCACCGGGTTCTCCGTCGGCGTCTCCGGCGTCCTCTCCGGCAAGCTGCCCGTGCACGGCCGGGGCGGCCGCTCCCTGCTCCAGGTCTGGGGCGAGCGCGGGCCGCGCACCCTGCACGGCTTCACCAGCAACGGCTTCCCCAACCTCGTCCAGCTCGGCAGCATGCAGAACGCCAGCAGCGTCAACTTCACCCACATCCTCGACGAGCAGGCCACCCACGCGGCCGCCCTGATCGCCGCCGCCGAGCAGGCCGACGCGGTGCTGGAGCCGTCCCGCGAGGCCGAGGACGCCTGGCTCGCCGCCATCCGCGAGGGCGCCCCCGACCACGAGTGGTTCCACGCCGAGTGCACCCCCGGCTACTACAACCGCGAGGGAGGCGGCCGCCCGAACCCCGCCGCCTATCCGCACGGCGCCGTCGCCTTCCACGCCCTCCTGCGGCAGTGGCGCACCGACTCCGTCGCGGAGATCCTCACGCCCCGGACCACGCCCACGACGCGGTAACGGGTTCGACTACCGTCGTCGCCATGGCCAGACCTTCCGCCCCCGGGCCCCTCGTCCTCGTCCAGGACCTGGTCAACACCCTGGACGTGGAGACGGGGGCCGACACCCTCGCCACTCCGGAGGGCCGGGCCGCCTTCGGCGTGAGCGAGGAGGGGGCCGATGCCGCCCGGCGGCTGCGCGAGGCCCTGCGCGCCGCCTGCCTCGCCCACGCCGGGCACGCCCCGCCCGCCGAAGTGGCCGCCCTCGGCACCCTGCTGGCCCAGGCACCCCTGCTCACCACCGTCGACCCGGCCGACGGCTCGGCCCGCCTCACCCCGGCCGACCCCGCCTCCCTCACCGCCCGCGTCGCGGTGGCCGTCGCACTGGGCTCACTGGACGGCAGCTGGCAGCGGCTCAAGGTCTGCGAGGACGAGACCTGCCGCTGGGCCTACTACGACCGCAGCCCGGCGGGCCGGGGCCGCTGGTGCTCGATGGAGGTGTGCGGGGCGCGGGCCAAGATGCGGGCTTATCGGGCGCGGCGGGCGGGGGAGTAGTCCCCGCCCGCCCGTCCGCCTACTCGGTGTGCAGCACCTCGGCGATCGGCAGCCGGGCGGCCGAGCGGGCCGGGAGCAGGGCCCCCGCCGCCGCGATCAGCACCCCCGCCAGCGCCACGCCGGTGAGGTGCGGCAGGTGCCAGACGTCCTTCATGGAGTCGGGGAAGGCGATCACGCCGATGTGCTCCACCACCAGGCGGTGCGCCCCGATGCCGAGCGGCACACCCAGTACCCCGCCGGCCGCGCCCAGCGCCGCCACCGAGGCCACCGTCATCACCACCACCTGACGCGGGGTCATCCCCACCGCCTTCAGCATCCCGAGGTCGCGGCGACGCTCCCGGACGTCCAGCGGCACCGAGTGCAGCACCCCCAGCGCCGCCACCAGGGCGAGCAGCAGCGTGAAGACGGAGGCGAAGCCGACCACCGCGATGACGGCACCGGGGGCCGGCTCGCTCACCGAGGTCCGCAGGGCGGGGTCGGCCGCCCGGACCGCCCGCGCGTACGCCGCCGCGTCGCTCCCCTCGGCCAGAACCACCCGGTACTCCCAGGCCGTCGCCCCCGGGGCCAGCCGGGCCAGAGTCGGCCAGGAGGCGGTGAAGGCCCCGGCGTCGCCGTCGAGGAGCTTGCCCACCACCGTCATCGGCACCTGCCGCCCGCCCGCGCGCACCACGAACCGGTCACCGACCGCCAGTCCCTGCTGCCGCAGGAACCCCGGCCCCGCCGCCGCCTCGCCCGTACGCTCCGGCCAGCGGCCCTCGACCACCCGGGAGGCGGGCCCGTCCACGTCACCCCGGTAGAAGTCGGCCGAGACGGTCCGCGTCCCGCCCTGGAGCTGGGCCCGGGCCAGCGCACGCGCCGTCACGGCCTCGGCGCCGGGCAGCGCCCGCAGCCGTTCCTCGGTCCGCCGGTCCGCGGAGCGGCGGGACTCGCCCTCCGCCGGTGAGCTCCGGGCCACGTCCACCACCGGCGTCCGCCGCCCGTCGCCGGAGAAGGCGACCAGGGTGGCGCTCAGCCCGGTCGTCAGCGTCACCGTCGTCACGCCGAGCGCCACCGCGGCCAGGGTGACCGCACTCCGCACCGGCCGTGCGAAGAGCCGCCCGAGCCCCAGGCTGACCGGCCTCGGGAGGCGGCTGGAGGCCAGCCGCCGCTGCGCTCGCAGGCCACGTCCCGGGCGGGGCGCGCTCCCCGCCGAGATGGCCTCGACCGCCGACAGGCGGTGCGCGCGGGAGGCCGGGACCAGGGCGATGAGCAGCACCAGCAGCGGCATGCCGAGCAGGCAGCCGGCGATCAGCCAGGGGCTGACGCCGACCGGGACGCCTCCCGTCTCGATGCCGGTGAAGGCGAGCTTCAGGAACGGCCCGGCGGTCGCCGCCCCGGCCGCGGTGCCGAGGAGGGCGCCGGTCAGCGCGGGCACGGAGACCATCAGCAGGTAGACCGCGACCACCTGGTTCGGGGTGAAGCCGAGCGCCTTCAGCACCCCGATGTGCCGACGGCCCGAGATCACCGCCCCGCTGACCACGTTCCCCGTGATCAGCAGGGCGACCAGCAGTCCGAGGACGCCGAAGAAGGCGAGGAACGGGAGGTAGGCGTCGGCCTGCGCGGAGAAGGCGTCCCGCAGGGAGAGGTACGACCGGGTACCGGTGAGCGCGTCCTCGGGCAGCCCGGCGGTGGCCTCGCGGACGGCCGCGTCCAGCTCGGCGCCGTCCGGGTCGCCCGCGAAGCGGTAGAGCAACTGCGCCTCGTACGGGTGCAGTTCGGTGACCTGGCCAGGGGTGACCCAGGCTCCGGCCGACCGGCTGAGGCTGGTGGCGAAGCCGACGATCGTGAGTGGCGGGGCACCGGGGGCCGCGAGGCGCGAACCGAGCAGCTCCGTGCCCGGGGAGCCGTCGACGTCCCAGTTGAGGACGATCTCGCCCGGGGCCTCGGCCCAGCGGCCCGCCACCATCCTGACCCGGTCCACCGTGCCCCCGGGGGCCGCCCGTCCGGCCACCACCAGGGTGCCGGGCGGGTTCCACAGCCAGTCCTCGTCGAACTCCAGCGACGCCACCTCGAAGGGCCCGGCGGTCATCGCCCCGGAGGCGCGCCCGGCCGCCGCCAGTTCACCGGCGCCGACCCGGTCCAGGTCGAAGGAGGCCACCGCGTGCGCGCCACGCTGCTCGGCGAAGGCCCGGTCGAAGGGGCCGGAGGCCGCGTGCAGCAGGGACAGGCCCAGCAGGAGGGTGGCGGTCGTCGCCGTCACGACCAGCCCGATCACCACCGTCTGGAGCCGCCGGCGCCGTACCGCCGCCCGGGAGGCCGACCACACCGCGCTCATGCGGTGGGCTCCAGCGCGCTCTCGCGGGCAACCCGGCCGTCCGCCATCTCCACCAGCCGGCCGGCACACCGGATGGCCAGGTTCCGGTCGTGGGTGACGATCAGCAGGGTCTGCCCGAGCTGGTTGAGATCGATGAGCAGGTCCATCACCTGCTCCCCCGAGCGGCTGTCCAGGGCGCCGGTCGGCTCGTCGGCCAGCAGCAGGGCGGGCCGGTTCATCAGCGCCCGGGCCACCGCGACCCGCTGCCGCTCGCCCCCGCTGAGCACCGCCGGATAGGCGTCCTTGCGGTCGGCGACGCCGAGTTCGCCGAGGAGTTCCAGGGCGCGGCGGCGGGCCTGGCGGGCCGGGGTGCCGGTCAGCTGGGCGGTGAGCGCCACGTTGTCGAGGGCGGGCAGGTCGTCGATGAGGTTGAAGAACTGGAAGACCATGCCGACGTGCCGGCGCCGGAAGAGGGCGAGCCCGGTCTCGTTCAGCTCGGTCAGCTCCTGCCCGGCGACCCGTACCCCGCCCGCGCTCGGCCGGTCCAGCCCCGCCACCAGGTTCAGCAGCGTCGACTTGCCGCACCCGGACGGGCCCATCACGGCCACCGCCTCCCCGGCCTCGACCGAGAGCGTCAGCCCGTCCAGCGCCTTCGTCTCCCCGTACTCCTTGACCACGCCGTCCAGTTGGACGACCGGCCCGGATCTCCGCGTGCTGTCACGGTCACTTGTCATGGCACGAACCTAGGAGCGGGCCCGCCGACGTGGCGTCCCTCCCCGGTGGTAACCCGCAGGGCCGCTACATCCCCGGATGTACCGCCTGCTCCCCGAGGAGGACGCGGCCGGGCGGAGGTTCTGGAAGGCTGCGGACGTGGGGAGTTCAGAGACGGTGTGGGTGGTCCTGGCGGTCGCCGCGCTCGGGGCGGCGGCCGTGTCCGCGGTCGCCCTCGTCCGGGCACGGCGGCTGCACCGCGCGGCGCTGGAGGAGCGCGGCTGGCTGCTGGAACGCGAGCGGGAGAGCGCCGCCCTCGGCGCCGTCGACGCCGAGCGGGCCCGGATCGCCGCCGAGCTGCACGACATCGTCAGCCACAACGTCAGTCTCATGGTCGTCCAGGCCGGCGCCGCCCGCGAGGTCCTCAGCACCCTCCCCGGGGAGGCGGCCGCCGCCATGGCCGCCGTCGAGGAGGCCGGCCGGAACACCATGACCGAACTGCGCAACCTCCTCGGCCTGCTCGCCCCCGCCCAGGACGGCGCCGGCCACGACCCCCGCCCCGCCCTCGCACCCCAGCCCAGCCTCAGCCGCCTCAGCCCGCTCATCGACCGCATCGCCTTCGCCGGCCTGCCCGTCGAGGTCCGCGTCTCCGGCACACCCCGCGCCCTCCCCGCCGGCCTCGACGCCACCGCCTTCCGCATCGTCCAGGAGGCGCTGACCAACGCCCTCAAACACGGCGGCGACCAGGCCCAGGCCGAGGTCCGCATCAACTACGCCGGCCACGCCCTGCGCGTCGAGGTGCTCAGCACCGGCTCCCCCGCCGCCCCCGTCGCGGACGGCACCGGACGCGGCCTGCTCGGCCTGCGCGAACGTGTCGCCGTCCACGGCGGCGACCTCGACGCCCGCCGCCGCCTCGGCGGCGGCTACCGCGTCCGCGCCCGCCTCCCCCTGGACCACGCGTGAGCACCCCCGGCCCCCGCGTCCTCGTCGCCGACGACCAAGAGCTGGTCCGCACCGGCTTCCGGCTGATCCTCACCTCGCGCGGCCTCGACGTGGTGGGGGAGGCCGCCGACGGAGCCGAGGCCGTCGACCTGGCCCGGCGACTGCGCCCCGACGTCGTCCTGATGGACATCCGGATGCCCGTCCTGGACGGCCTGGAGGCCACCCGCCGCATCCTCGCCCTGGGCTCCACCTGCCGGGTGATCATGCTGACCACCTTCGACCTCGACGCGTACGTCTACGACGCGCTCGCGGCCGGCGCCAGCGGCTTCCTGCTCAAGGACGTCACCCCGGCCCACCTCGCCGCCGCCGTCCGGCTCGTCGACACCGGGGACGCGCTGCTCGCCCCCTCGATCACCCGCCGCCTGGTCGAACGCCACGCGGCCCGCACCCCGGTCCCGCGCGTCCCGGCGGTCCACCGGGACCTGGCCGTCCTCACCCCGCGCGAGCGGGAGGTACTGGGCCTGGTCGGCCGGGGCCTGTCCAACGCCGAACTGGCGGCGCGGCTCACCCTCAGCGAGGCCACCGTCAAGACGCACGTGGCCCGCATCTTCGCCAAGCTGGCACTGCGCGACCGCGCCCAGGCGGTCGTCCTCGCCTACGAGACCGGGCTCGTCTCGGCGGGCGACCCCCGCTGAGCGGTACGCACGCCCTCAGGCCCGCGGCCTGCCCATCGCCCGGAACGTCCAGCCGGCCTTGCGCCAGACCTCCGGGTCGAGGGCGTTGCGGCCGTCCAGCAGGGTCGGGGTGGTGACGGCGGCGGCCAGTCCGGCCGGGTCCAGCTCGCGGAACTCGCGCCACTCGGTGAGGTGGAGGACGACGTCGGCGCCGCGCACCGCCTCCAGGGCAGAGTCGGCGTAGCCGAGGGTGGGGAAGATGCGGCGGGCGTTGTCCATGCCCTTGGGGTCGTAGACGGTGACCTGGCCGCCCTGGAGGTGGATCTGTCCGGCGACGTTGAGCGCCGGGGAGTCCCGTACGTCGTCCGAGTCGGGCTTGAAGGTGGCGCCCAGCACCGCGACCCGCTTGCCGAGGAACGAGGTGGTGCCGAGCGCCTCCAGCGCCAGCTCCACCATGTGCCCCCGGCGCCGCATGTTGACCGAGTCGACCTCGCGCAGGAAGGTCAGCGCCTGGTCGGCCCCCAGCTCGCCCGCGCGGGCCATGAACGCCCGGATGTCCTTGGGCAGGCAGCCGCCCCCGAACCCGATCCCGGCCCGCAGGAACTTGCGGCCGATCCGGTCGTCGTGGCCGAGCGCCTCGGCGAGCTTGGCCACGTCGCCGTCGGCGGCCTCGCAGACCTCGGCCATCGCGTTGATGAAGGAGATCTTGGTGGCGAGGAAGGAGTTGGCGGCCGTCTTCACCAGCTCGGCGGTGGGGAAGTCGGTGACGATGAAGGGCGAGCCCTCCGCGACCGGCGTCCGGTACACCTCGCGCAGCAGTTCCTCGGCGCGGGCGCTGCGCACGCCGACCACGATCCGGTCCGGGTGCAGGGTGTCGTCGACCGCGAACCCCTCGCGCAGGAACTCCGGGTTCCACGCCAGCTCGGCCTCCTCGCCCACCGGCGCGGCGGCGGCCAGCCCGGCGGCGAGGCGCTCGGCGGAGCCGACCGGCACCGTCGACTTGCCGACCACCAGCGCGGGCCGCTTCAGGTGCGGGGCCAGCGAAGCGAAGGCGCTCTCCACGTAGCTCATGTCGCAGGCGTACTCGCCCTGCTTCTGCGGGGTGTTCACGCAGACGAAGTGGACGTCGCCGAAGTCCGCGACCTCCTCGAAGGAGGTGGTGAACCGCAGCCGCCCGCTGGAGCCCTCGATCCCCGCGACGTGCTTGCCGAGCAGCTCCTCGAGCCCCGGCTCGTACATCGGGACCCGGCCCTGGGAGAGCAGCGCGATCTTCTCCGGGACGACGTCCAGCCCGAGCACCTCGAAGCCCAGCTCGGCCATGGCCGCGGCATGGGTGGCGCCGAGGTAGCCGGTGCCGATCACGGTGATCCTGAGGGCCATGGTGGGTGCTCCAGTGCGTCCGGGGGAGGCGGATCAAGTCGTACGCGGTGATGCGCCGACCGAGCATAGCCCCGTGCGTGGCGGGGCCCTCAGCTGGGCATTTCCCCCCTGTCGTCAACCTCACGTACCGCTCGGTGCGGCACGGGCCCTAAGCTTTGGATGAGTTACTGGGTTACTTAACGGTAGTTAGCATGACTGGGGAGTGAGAGACCGTGGCCGGAGCGCCTGATTTCGACCTGTACCGCCTGTCCGAGGAGCACACGATGCTCCGCGAGACGGTCCGCGCGCTCGCCGAGGCGAAGATCGCCCCGCACGCCGCCGCCGTCGACGAGGAGGCCCGGTTCCCGCAGGAGGCGCTGGACGCGCTCACCGCCGCCGACCTCCACGCGGTCCACGTACCGGAGAGCTACGGCGGCGCCGGCGCCGACGCGCTCGCCACCGTCCTGGTCATCGAGGAGGTGGCCCGCGTCTGCGCCTCCTCCTCCCTGATCCCGGCCGTCAACAAGCTCGGCTCGCTCCCGGTGGTCCTCTCCGGCTCCGAGGAGCTGAAGAAGAAGTACCTGGGCCCGCTCGCCAAGGGCGACGGCATGTTCTCGTACTGCCTCTCCGAGCCCGACGCGGGCTCCGACGCCGCCGGCATGAAGACCAAGGCCGTCCGCGACGGTGACTTCTGGGTGCTCAACGGCGTCAAGCGCTGGATCACCAACGCCGGCGTCTCCGAGTACTACACGGTGATGGCCGTCACCGACCCGGAGAAGCGCTCCAAGGGCATCAGCGCCTTCGTCGTGGAGAAGGACGACGAGGGCGTCTCCTTCGGCGCCCCGGAGAAGAAGCTCGGCATCAAGGGCTCCCCGACCCGCGAGGTCTACTTCGACAACGTCCGCATCCCCGCCGACCGCATGATCGGCGCCGAGGGCACCGGCTTCGCCACCGCCATGAAGACCCTGGACCACACCCGCATCACCATCGCGGCCCAGGCCCTCGGCATCGCCCAGGGCGCCCTGGACTACGCCAAGGGGTACGTCCAGGAGCGCAAGCAGTTCGGCAAGCCGATCGGCGACTTCCAGGGCGTCCAGTTCATGCTGGCCGACATGGCGATGAAGCTGGAGGCGGCCCGCCAGCTCACCTACGCCGCCGCCGCCAAGTCCGAGCGTGTCGAGAACGACCTCACCTTCTTCGGCGCCGCCGCCAAGTGCTACGCCTCCGACGCCGCCATGGAGATCACCACGGACGCCGTCCAGCTCCTCGGCGGCTACGGCTACACCCGCGACTACCCGGTCGAGCGGATGATGCGGGACGCGAAGATCACCCAGATTTATGAAGGCACGAATCAAGTGCAGCGGATCGTGATGGCAAGGAACCTTCCCTAGCAGGGTCTTTGCAGGTCAGACCCGTTCTGAGGCGTCCTGAAGGCCGCTCTCGCTGTGCTGCCCGTTCCAGCCCGATCAAGGCCGTTCCTGGGCGTCATGCTGGGGGAATCCTGGGGCGCCGACTACCTGAATAGGCTGCTGACCAGTACAAACAGAACAGCCCCCGGCACGTTGCCGGGGGCTGTTGTCGTACGAGGATCAGGCGACGTCTGACGCCTTCGTGGGGTCGTCGGCGCCGGGAGTCAGCATGGTGGCGATGGCTGCCCGCCCGCGCTGCTCAGCCCCCTCGAAGATGTAGTGGTAGTGCTCCCTGAGCACGTCCGTACTGCCGTGGCCCATCCAGTTGGCCACGTCGTTCTCTGGGACTCCGGCGTACAGGAGCCGCGACCCGTAGTAGTGCCGGAGCGAGTGAGGCTTGCAGTAGGGCACCCCGCCCTTCTTCAGCGCCACCATCCAGATCTTTGGGTAGAAGTACGACGCGTACAGGTACCCGGTCCGCGTCACATTGGGGAACAGGAGCCGCTCAGGCCCCCAAACGCCGTGGTTCCTGATGTGTCGCCGCAGCTCGAAGGCGACGTTGGGCGGCAGGGGGACGAGGCGCCCCGGCTCTTCCTCATCCCGGGCCTTGATGTGCCGACGCTGAAGTGCGCTGTTCTTGCCTGACTCGGTTGCGCCGTCCTCGGTGATCTGGAAGTCCACGCGAAGCGTCTCGGCCTTGAATTCGATCTGATCGCGAGAAACGGCCATGGCCTCACCGAGCCTCAGCCCACACCCGGCCATGAGCCACATCAACGCCCGGTACCGAGGCGGGCAGCCGTCCAGCATGGCCAGAACCTCACGGGTCGTCAGTCGGCTGGCCTTGCTCTTGTGTTCGCGGATCTCCTTAGCGCGACTTCCCGCATGCCTGATCTTCTTGCACGGGTTGCGCCCGATGATCTCGTTGATCACGGCCCAGTCCATCATCCCGGAGAAGTACGAGAAGCGCTGACGCCGGGTGCGCGTCGAGAGCTTGCGGTCGTGCTCCATCCACAACATCCACTGCTCGATGTCCGCAACCTTGAGAGACACGATGGAGCGGGCCTTGAAGAAGGGCTCAATGGTCGTGTTGAGGATGGAGCGGTACTGCTTCTTTGTGCTGTTCGTCAGCTTGCGCTGACTCATCCACTGCTCCCAGACAGCCGTGACCGGCTGCTTGCCCAAGCGGTCATCCAAGTACGTGCCCGCGTCTAGCTCCTGCTCCTTCCGCCTTCGGTGGTCGTCCGCGCGCTCCTTGGTGTCGAAGCTCTTCTGCCGCTGCTTTCCGTCCGGGTCGTGCCAGAACGCCGTCCACTTCTTCGGGTCGTTTTTCGACCGCGCCACCCATGCCCTTGCCACAGGGTCCCCCTCCTGCTGATGACGCACGGGGCCGACCCGGCGTCGTGCCGGTCGTCCGGCATGGCCAAGTCTGCGCATGACCCACCCTGGGTTGTCAACACAGGGTGGGTCATGCTGCTGGTACTTTCGAAAGCGTGAAGGCAGACGAGAGCGGATTCGAGATCACGCAGGGGCAAGGGGCTTGGGTGATCCGCATGTGGTGGCCGACGGGACCAATCACCGGGGGGCCGCAGAGGATCACCGTGGAGGCGGCGGAGGGTGCTGCCGTTCGGGACGTGGCGCGCGGCATCTCCACGACTGTTCTCCGGAGGCTGGACCTGGCAGCAGCCATGAAACTGGCGGAGAGCGCGCCGGAGCTGCAAGAGGGAATGGCCGACGTCACGGCCAAGGTCGAGCAAGCTGGGGAGGCTGCGGGCCTGTTGCTGACCAATGAAGGGGTCTCGGCGCCCTATCTGGCCATGCTGGCCGCGACGTACAAGAGCATGGCTGACATGGGCGCCCCTGCCCCTGTTCCTTGGTTGGCCCGGCTGATCAGCCGCCGTCCCGAGACAGTGAAGGACCACCTCAAACGAGCAAGGCGAGAGGGTTACTTGACCACCGTCGCGGGCAAGGCGGGTGGTGAACTGACCGAGAAGGCGACTTCGACACTTGCCGCCTTTGGTAATTCAGAGGACAGGCGAGACTGACATTCGCTATTGCTAAAACCATGTACGACGGCCCCCAGGGAACTGGGGGCTTTTCTAATAGGTGGGGGACTATGCGCGCGAAACTCATGACAGTTGACGATGTGGCCGACTACCTGAACAAGCCCCGCTCGTGGGTGTACGGGAACTGGAAGGTGAACCGTTCCGGGTCCGGTAGAGACTCGATTCCGTGAAAGGATTGAGTCATGGCACGCCCCTCCTCCTATCCCCTTGAGCTGCGCAAACGAGCGGTCCGTATGGTCGCCGAGGTCCGCGGTGACTACCCGAACGAGTCGGCTGCGCTGCGGGCGGTCGCCCAGAAGCTCGGCATCGGCTCGGCCGAGACCCTGCGGAACTGGGTGAAGCGCGACGAGATCGACTCCGGTCAGCGTCCGGGGACGACCACGGAGGAGTCCGCCCAGATCAAGGCGATGAAGAAGGAGATTGCCGAGCTGAAGCGGGCGAACGACATCCTGAAGGCTGCGGCAAGTTTCTTCGCGGCCGAGCTCGACCGGCCACACACACGCTCGTAGCGTTCATCGACGAGCACCGGGCCCGCTTCGGCGGTGTCGAGCCGATCTGCCGCGTGCTCACCGAGCACGACTGCAAGATCGCCCCTTCTACCTATTACGCCCACCATAAACGGCTTCAGGTCCCGTCAGCCCGCACCATCCGCGACGCCGAGCTGAAGCCGCTCATCCAACAGATCTTCGACGCCAACTATCGTGTCTACGGGGCCAGGAAGGTCTGGCGTGAGCTGCACCGACAGGGCCACTTCGTGGCCCGGTGCACCGTCGAACGCCTCATGCGCGAGCTGGGCGTCGCAGGTGCCGTCCGCGGGAAGAAGATCATCACCACGATCCCGGACGGCAGCGTCGAGCGGGCACCGGACCTGCTGGACCGCAACTTCGTCGCGCCGGCCCCCAACCGCTGCTGGGTCGCCGACTTCACTCACGTCAGCACCTGGTCGGGAGTCGTCTACGTCGCCTTCGTCGTGGACACCTTCTCCCGCCGGATCGTCGGCTGGTCCGCAGCCCTGTCGAAGGAGACACGGCTCGTCCTGGACGCGCTGGACATGGCCCTGTGGCAACGCGACCGCGACGAAAAGCCGCATCAGCGGGGCGAGTTGATACATCACTCCGATGCCGGTTCGCAATACACGAGCTTCCGGCTCGCCGAGCACCTGGACGCCGCCGGCATCGCGGCCTCGATCGGCTCCGTCGGCGACGCCTACGACAACGCCCTCATGGAGTCCACGATCGGCCTGTTCAAAACCGAGCTGATCAAGCCCGGACAGCCCTGGAGGACGCTCTCCCAGGTTGAGCTGGCCACCGCGGAATGGATCGACTGGTACTGCCACCGCCGACTCCACGGTGAAATAGGGCACATCCCACCCGTCGAATACGAGACCAACTACTACCTCGCCACCACGAAACCCCAGGTCACAACCAAAATCTGAGGTCTCTACCGCACCCGGGGCGGTTCAAGGACGAACAGATCCCGTTTCGAAAGGTGGGGCAGTCGCTTCGGTGCCGTCCCACGGATCTGGACCGCTGGCTGGACGAGCAGGGGGCAGCGTGAGCTACCGGTTCGCGAAGGTCTACCGGACGGAACACTCCAACCCGGCAATCGGCAGCGCCGTTCTTCACCTCGAAACGCGCATGTGGTTGCTCTCCTCCATCGCGGACTTCCGGGGGACCCCGGACGACGTGAGCGATGCCGTGGCGGCCCGTATGAGGCGTAACGGGGTGCTGAGCAACGGTGCACGCCGGTTCTCGTTCGTGCTGGAGGAGTCGGTGTTGCGATACCGGCTGTGCAGCGCGGAGACCATGGCGGCCCAGCTCGGTCACCTGCTCGGGGTCATGGATCTCCAGAACGTGGCCGTGGGGCTCATCCCGTTCTCAGCCCGTCGAGCCGTGTGGCCCATGCCCACGTTCACGATCTTCGACGACACCAAGGTGCACGCGGACACTCTGGACGCCGCCGCCACGCTCACCCAGCCTGGTCAGGTCGAGCTCTACACGCGGGCCTTCGAGCGACTGGCGCAGGGGACCGTGCGAGGCGCGGCGGCACGCTCCCTGATAGCGGACGCGGTCGCCTCCCTGACGTGACGGACGGTATCGCCGTCGGTGTTCGTCGCCGACGGGCCCGTCCGTGTGTTCCCCGCGCGGCGGACGGGGGAATTCCGGTGGGGTCCGGCGAGGCGGGCGGGGCTCAGGGGAACGCTCGCGGGGCCAGCACCGTGCGACCAATGGAGTCCCAGCCGTGACCGAGCCCGCCAACAAGGATCGTCCCTACCTGACCAACCGGCAGGGCCATCCCGTCTACGACAACCAGAACCAGCGGACGGTCGGGGCCCGGGGGCCCGCCACGCTGGAGAACTACCAGTTTCTGGAGAAGATCAGCCACTTCGACCGGGAGCGGATTCCGGAGCGGGTGGTGCACGCGCGCGGGGTGACGACCTTCGGGTACTTCGAGGCGTACGGGAAGTGGGGGGACGAGCCGATCAGCCGGTACACGCGGGCCAAGCTCTTCCAGGAGCCCGGCAAGCGGACCGATGTGGCCGTGCGGTTCTCGACCGTGATCGGCGGGCGGGACTCCTCCGAGGCGGCGCGGGACCCGCGCGGGTTCGCGGTGAAGTTCTACACCGAGGACGGCAACTGGGACCTCGTCGGCAACAACCTGGGGGTCTTCTTCATCCGGGACGCCATCAAGTTCCCGGACGTGATCCACTCCCTCAAGCCCGACCCGGTCTCGCACGAGCAGAAGCCGGCCCGGATCTTCGACTTCATGTCGCAGACCCCGGAGGCCATGCACATGCTGGTCAACCTCTTCAGCCCGCGCGGCATCCCGGCCGACTACCGCCACATGCAGGGCTTCGGCGTCAACACGTACAAGTGGGTGGACGCCGAGGGCGGGACGGTGCTGGTGAAGTACCACTGGATGCCGAAGCTGGGCGTCGCCTCGATGACCGAGGAGGACGCGGCCAACGTCCAGGCCGACGACCTCGGCCACGCGACCAAGGACCTGTACGAGGCCATCGGGCGCGGCGACTACCCGGAGTGGGAGCTGCTGGTCCAGATGATGTCCGACGACGACCATCCCGAGCTGGACTTCGACCCGCTGGACGACACCAAGACCTGGCCCGAGCAGGACTTCCCGCCCAAGCCGGTGGGCCGGATGGTGCTCGACCGGGTCCCCGGCAACTACTTCGCCGAGAACGAGCAGGCCGCCTTCGGCACCGGCGTCCTCGTCGACGGGCTCGACTTCTCCGACGACAAGATGCTGGTCGGCCGCACCTTCTCGTACAGCGACACCCAGCGCTACCGGGTCGGCCCGAACTACCTCCAGCTCCCCGTCAACCAGCCCAAGGCACCCGTCGCCACCAACCAGCGCGACGGCCAGATGGCGTACGAGAACGGGCCCGACGGCGAGAACCCCGAGGTCAACTACGAGCCCTCGATCATGGGCGGGCTGCGCGAGGCCGACTACCCCACCCGGGACGAGGAGGGGCCGGTGCTCCAGGGGCGCCTGACCCGGGCCCGCATCCCGCGCACCAACGACTACCTCCAGGCCGGGCAGCGCTTCCAGCTCATGGAGGAGTGGGAGCAGGACGACCTGGTCAAGAACTTCACCGACCTGTTCGCCCAGTGCACCCGGCCCGTCCAGGAGCGGATGATCTGGCACTGCCTGATGGCCGACAACGAGCTGGGGCTGCGGGTCGGCGAGGGCATCGGCATCGCCCCCTCCGACGTCGCCCACATGCCGCCGCTGCCCGGCCAGACCCTCACCGAGGAGGACCGCGTCCGCCTCGGCCGCCTCGGCGACAACCCGCCCCGCGACGTCACGGGCCTGACCATGACCCACTGCGTCCCGGACAAGCACCACGTGGTCACGCGGCGCTGAGCCGGGCCGGCCCGGGCGGGAACCGGTTGTGTTCCGGTCCCCGCCCGGGCGAAGGCCGGGCGTCAGCCCAGCCGGGGCGGCTTGTCCATCCGCGTCCAGGAGAGGCCGAAGCCGTACGCCTGGTCGACCAGTTGGTGGAAGCCGAGTTCGGGGTGGCCGTCGAACCAGCGGACCTCGCGGCGCACGGTCAGGCCGGCGCCGTCGGACTCCGTGAGGGCCACCGCGCAGCCCGCGGCGGTGGCCGGTGCGTCGTCCAGGAGGATGCGGAAGGTGCCCGCCGTGCCGCTGACCGTCACCGAGGCACCCAGCTCCCGGAAGGAGACGGAGCCCTCGTAGAGGTAGGTGAAGAAGAGCAGGCGGCGGAAGAGGTGGTGGTGGCCGAGGTTGACCCGCAGGGTCTCCCCGTCGGCGCCGGCGCCGCTGCGGTCGTCGTGGTCGAGGGCGATGTACGGCCAGGCGTCGAGCCGGCCGAAGGCGTCGCCGAGGGCCTGCACCACCTGGAGGGTCCCGTCGGTGAACTCGGCCAGCACGCACAGGTCGACGTCGGCCTCGGCCCGCGCCGACCAGTTGAGGTTGACCTGGAGGAGACCGGCGTCCCCGAGCCGGGCGGCGGGCTCGGCGCGGGTGAGGCGGACCTCCTTGGCGAGGGCCGCCCGGCGGCGCCGTTCGGCGGCCTCCCGTGCCGGGTCGGCGGAAGGCGGCGGCTGCTGTTCCGCGCCCGGCGCACTCGTCCGGCGCACGGGCCCTTCCACGCCCCCGGGGCGCAGTCTGATGGTCTTCCGTTCGCGCCCGTCGCTGCTCAACCCGGCCCCCACACCGTCGTGTTGACGAAGATTCCACGACCCTGCCGGAGTGTAAGCGATCGGTGACAGCTGCACTATGCTGTGCCGTCCCGGTGGCAGAGGGGGATGTGCCGCCGGGCGGGGGAGCGGGGCGCGGACGCGCACCGCGCAGCATGGGGGCGCCCCCGCGACGCGGCTGCCGGGGGGTTGCAGACGATGACCGGAGAACTGACCGACAGCCGCCGGCTGGGCAGGTCCCTGAAGAAGCTGGCCGCCGAACCGGCGCTGGCCACCCGGCGCGGCGAGCTGGAACACCTCGCGGAAGCCGTTTCCGACCAGGACGGGAAGCGGCTCGACCGGTGGGCCGAGGTCGACCTGCTGCACACCTTCGTCCGCCCCGAGTCCGTCGCCGCCACCACCCGCAGCCCCGAGGAGCACCGGGGCTGGGCCTGGCTGGAGACCGGGCTCGGTGCCTTCGTCTTCCTGCCGCTGGTCCTCAGCTGGTACGGCCTCACCCAGGCGTCCCGCGCCTACCAGGAACTGGTCGCCGAACGCCCCGCCGCGGCCGCCCGCCCCTTCCTCCAGCTCTGGCAGACCGGCTTCGAGGGCCATCTGTCGGGCCTGCACACCTTCGGCTCCGTCGCGCTCAGCGCCACCGCCGTCATCGTGGTGCTGCTCGCCCTCGCCCTGGTGCACGGGGCGCGCGGCGCGGCCGTGGACCGGCGGGAGGAGCGGGGCCGCCGCGCCACCGAGGACGTACTGGGCCGTCTCACGGTGACGCTCTCCCGCACCCAGCTGTACCTCGGCGCCCACCGGCGCACCTCGCCGCTGCGGTTCGCCGCCGAGCTCACCGAGTCCGCCGCCACCCTGCGCCGGCTCGGCAAGGACGCGGTGCGCGTCCAGACGAAGCTGGGGGCGGCCGCCGCCTCCGTCGAGACGGCGGTCCGGGGCGCGGAGACGGCCCTGAGCGCCGTCGACACCTCCGTACGCCCCCTGGAGCGGGCCGCGGGCCAGATCGAGAAGGCGGTGCGCGAGAGCGGCGACGGGATCGGCGGCGCCCTCGGCGAGGTGCGCGGCGGGCAGAAGGAGCTGCACGAGGGGATCGGTGCCGCCGCCGAGCGCGTCGAGGACTCGGCGGGGGCGCTGGCGGCGGCTCAGCAGTCCTTCACCACCGGCATCGAGGTCTCCGCCGACGTCACCGCCCGGCTCCTTGCCCGGCTCGACTCGTACGCCGAACGGTCGGCGGCGGCCGACGAGGCGGCGGGGACCGCGCTGCGGCGGCTCGCCGAGCAGACCGAGGCGCTGCGCCGCACGGCGGACCGGTTCGCCGAACTGACCGAAGCGCTCCAGGAGTACGCCCCCGGGCCGCCGCCGGAGCCCGCCGCGCCGGAGCCGGCCAAGAGGGGGCCCGCGGAGAAGGGGCCCGCCGCGCTGCCCGCCGGGGCGCCGGGCGACGCCCGATGAGGCGCCGCCGGTTCAGGCCGCTGCACCTCGCGGGGTGGCTCTTCGCCGACATGCTGCTGGTGCTCGCGCTGGTCGCCCTCGGGGACCGCGGGGACCCGCAGGCGGCCAAGGCCGTGCCCTCGCCGGGACCCAGCCCCTCCGCCACGGCGACCGAGACCGGCAAGCCCCGGCCGAAGGGGCCCCGCTCGGTCAGCCGCGAACCGGTCACCCTCACCGTCGACGCGGACTACGGTGACCGCGCGGGCCTGGAGAAGAAGCTCCGGGCGGCGACGAAGCGGTACGCCGGACGGCAGGCGGCCATCGTCCTCACCTTCGGCCGGCATCCCGACCCGGGCGGCGGCCAGGCGTACGCCCGGCGGGTCAACTCCACGCTGACGAAGGCCCGTCCGGACATGTTCGAGAAGACGACCCGGCGCGATTTCTGGAAGGGCGGTGCCGCCGGACACGCCTCGGTCGAGATCTACTTCTACACCTACTGAACGCTCCCGCGCCCCGGCGCCCGCCGGGAGGGCCCCGTCCCCATCCGAGCAGCCACGGAGGTACACCGTGCAGATCCTTCCCTTCTACCTGCTGTGCGACGAGTCCGGCTCGATGACCGGCGATCCCATCGACGCCATCAACCGGGCCCTGCCCGACCTGCACCACGAGATCAGCACCAACCCGACCGTGGCCGACAAGACCCGGTTCTGCCTGATCGGCTTCTCGGACGACGCCAGCGTCCTCCAGCCGCTCGTCGACCTCAGCGACATCGACGAGGTCCCGGCCCTCTCCGCGGGCGGCCTGACCGACTACGGCACGGCCTTCCGCACCCTGCTGCGCTCCGTCGAGAAGGACGTGGCCGAGCTGAAGGCCCAGGGCCACGAGGTGTACCGGCCCGTCGCCTTCTTCCTCTCCGACGGCATCCCGACCGACGAGGACTGGCCCACCGCCCACCGCGAACTCCTCAACTCGCGGTACGCGCCGAAGATCATCGCCTTCGGCATCGGGGACGCCGAGGCGCAGATCATCGGGCAGGTCGCCAACTTCCGGGCCTTCATCCAGAAGGACAACAGCGTCTCGCCCGCCCAGGCCCTGCGCGAGTTCGCCTCCAGCCTGACCCGCTCCATCGTCCGCTCCGCCTCCAGCATCTCCAGCGACGGCAGTTCGGACTTCACCCTCGCGGTCGAGGAGAAGGTCCCCGGCTTCGAAACCGTCACCCTCGACAAGGTCTGAGATGCCCGAGCCCACCGCGTACGAGCCCGAGGAAGCCGACGGCCTGGACGCCACGTTCCGTCAGAACGAGGCGATCCTGCGGGAGAGCGGCCCCACCCTCCCGGCGGACCAGGCCGCCGCGCCCTCGGTACCGGCCCAGGGAAGCCCCTGGCACACCGGGCGTCCCGTCCACCCCGGCGAGGCCCCGCCGCCTCCGGCGCACGCCCCTGCCCCGGCGTACGCGCCCCCGCGCCAGGACCCGGCCGGCCCACTGCCGGACGAGGCGGGGCCTCGCCGCCCGCCCGCACCTGAACCCGCGCCGGCCCCCGTCCCGGAGCCCGAAGCCGAACCCCCGCTGCCCCAGTTGGGCGACCCCTGGCACGGCGGCCCCAAGCCGCCCCTGTACCGGCCCGTCCCGCAGGCGGCACCCGCCGTGCGGAGCGCCGGGATCGAGGGCGCCCTGGTCCCCGACCTCGTGGTGGACGGCGCCGAGCACGGGCCGCTCACCGTCCGCGCCGCCTCGGTGCGCGGCGACTCGCACCGCTACCAGGCCGAGCCGCGTCAGGACTCCGTCTGCGTGGCCAGGATCGGCTCGGGGGAGTCGGAACTGCTGGTGCTGGGGGTGGCCGACGGGGTCGGCTCCGCCCCGCTCTCGCACGTCGGGTCGCAGAAGGCGTGCGCCCTCGCGGCGGGCGCCCTGGACCGGGTGGCGGGGCCGCTCGCGGCGGCCGTCGCCGAGGGCGACCTCGCCGGGTTCACGGCACTGGCGCGCCAGGCCGTCGCCGAGGTGGCGACGCTGCTGCGGCACGAGGCAGAGCGGTACGGGCGGCAGCCCTCGGAGTTCGCCACCACGCTCCGCCTGCTCGTCGTCCCGCTCGACCCGGCGGTGCGCGTCCGGGGCCTGCTCACCCTCGGCGACGGCGGCACCGCGATGCTGCGCGAAGGCCGGTGGAACACGGCCCTCGGCGGTACGGAGGAGGGCGACGGCGCCGTCATCGACACCCGCACCCCGGCCCTGCCCACCACCCGCGAGCCGGTCGCCACCCTGATCAGCACCCTCCCCGGCGATGTCCTCGTGGTCTGCACCGACGGCCTCTCCACCCCGCTCGCCGGCGACCAGGAGACCGCACACTTCCTGGCCCGGGCCTGGTCCCAGGAGCGCGTGCCCGGACCGGCGGACTTCCTCTGGCAGCTCCAGTACCGGGTGAAGTCCTACGACGACGACCGCAGCGCCGCCGTCCTGTGGGAAGGCCCCGCCCGATGACCGTGCACGACGGACAGGACCTCGCCCTCCACCAGGTGAAGCGGTTCGCCCGGGTCGGCGACGGCGGGCAGGGCGAGGTCTTCGAGGCCGGCGGCCCCGGGCGCCTGCTCTACAAGGAGTACAGGGAGCCCCACAAGGTGCGCGGAGACGCCCTCACGCACCTGGTCCGGGTCCGCCAGGAGATGGCCCCGGCCGAACGGGACCGGCTCGACCGGCAGGCCGCGTGGCCGCTCTGCCGGGTGACCGACGGCGGCCGCGTCACCGGGTTCCTCATGCACCGGGCGCCGGAGACGATGACCTGGACGACGTCGAAGGGCGACGGCAAGCTCATCGAGCTGTCGTACCTGCTCCGGGAGGCCAAGACAGCCTGGAGCGCCGTGCCGCAGCCGGTCCCGGCCCAGCGCCTCGACCTGGTGATCCAGGTCGTCTCCCTGCTGGAGTGGCTGCACGGGCTGGGGCTGGTGGTGGGCGACCTCTCGCACGCCAACGTCCTGTGGAGCCTCACCCCCGAGCCCGCCGTCCACCTCCTCGACTGCGACGGCATCCGCGCCGGCGGCCAGGAACCGGTCCTCGACCAGGCCGACACCCCCGACTGGCAGGACCCGCTGGCCCCCGCCGGACTCCCCGCCTCCGTCGACAGCGACCGCTACAAGGCGGCCCTGATGATCGGCCGCATCCTCTGCCGCGACCCGCTCATCCGACCCGGCGAACCCCTCGCACTCGTCCCCGGAACCCTGGACGACCGCCGCGCCGGCCAGCTCGCCCCCCTGTGGCGCCAGGCGGCCGGGCCCGCCGGCTCCCGCCCGGACCTGGGCCGCTGGCGCACCGCCCTCAGCGGCCGCGCCACCATCCCGCTCCGCAGAGGCGTCCCCCGCCCCGCCCCGTCCGGCGCCGACCCGGCCGTCTTCCAGCAACGCGGCCCCCGCGGCACCATCCCGCTCCGCGGCGAGTGAGGCCCCGCCCGCCACGGCACCGGCCCGCTCTCAGGGCGCCCCGTCCCCCCGCGCCTCCTCCTGCCGCACCACCTCGTCCAGGTCTGTGAGCCGTTCCATCCCCCGGGCGGCCTGGGCGGTGCGCGGGTTGTGGACGAGGCGGTCGTGGTGGCGGTGGACGAAGGTCCAGTAGCCGGCGGTGTACGGGCAGGCGCGGTCGCCGGTGCGGTGGTCGGGGCGGTAGGCGCAGGGGGAGCAGTAGTCGCTCATGCGGTTCAGGTAGGCGCCGCCGGAGGCGTAGGGCTTGGTGGTCATGCGGCCGCCGTCGGCGTACTGGGACATGCCGAGGACGTTGGGGAGCATCACCCAGTCGTACCCGTCGACGAAGCAGCGGTGGAACCAGTCGGTGAGCGCGGCGGGGTCCCAGCCGCGCTGGAGGGCGTAGTTGCCGAGGATCATCAGGCGGGGGATGTGGTGGGTCCAGCCGGTGTCGCGGAGCTGGGCGAGGACGGTGGAGAGGCAGTGGGCGGTGACCGCGTCGGCGTCCAGGTCGGACCACCAGTCGGGGAGCGGGGCGTGGTGGCCGAGCGCGTTGGTGGTGCGGTACTCCTCGCCGAAGTGCCAGTAGAGGTGCCAGATGTACTCGCGCCAGCCGGCGATCTGGCGGACGAATCCCTCGACGCTGTTGAGGGGCGCGTCACCGGATCGCCAGGCGGCCTCGGCCCGCTCGACGCACTCGGCGGGGTCGAGCAGGCCGAGGTTGAGGGAGGAGGAGAGGAGGCTGTGGCTCATCACCGGGTCGTCGGTGAGCATGGCGTCCTCGTACGGGCCGAAGGTGGCGAGGCGTTCGGCGGTGAAGCGGCGCAGGGCGTTCAGGGCTTCGCGGCGGGTGGCGGGGAAGTGGCGGGGGCCGTCGCGGCCGACGAAGGCGACCTCGCCGGAGCGTTCCCAGCGGTCGAGGTCGTGGCGGACCTCGTCGTCGACGGCGTCCTCGCGCGGGCGGTAGGGGGCGGGGACGTCCAGGGCGCCGGCGTCGCGGGGCGGGGGTTCGCGGTTGTCGTGGTCGAGGTTCCAGCGGCCCGAGGCGGGGCGGTCGCCCTCCATGAGGAGGTCGTGGGCGGCGCGGGTGCGGCGGTAGAAGTCCTCCTGGCGCAGCGCGCGGCCGCCCCGGCTCTCCGCCCAGTCGGCGAACTCCTGGTGGCTGACGAGGAAGCCCCGGGCGGGCAGGACGGTGACCTGGGGGAGGGCGTCGACCAGCGCGAGGGCGGCGCGGGAGGTGGGGTGGTGGACGGTGACGGGCCGGTCCCCGGCCGCCTTCCGCAGGCCCTCCCGGTACGTGCGGGCCTGGACGTACGTCACGCGGTCGCCCAGCTCGGCGGCGCGGTGGCGCATCGCGGAGAGGACCAGGTGGGCCTTGGCGCGGTGGAAGCGGCGGCGCCGGAAGACGGCACGGGACTCGATCATCAGCAGGGGGGTGTCCCGGTGGGGACCCGCCTCGCCGGGCGTGAGGAAGTGCGGGCCGAGCTGGTCGCCGAAGAGCCAGTGCGCGGCCCCCGTCCCCTTGCCGCCGGATCGCTGCCCCATCGTGCGCGCCCCTTCGTCTGGCCTGGACGGTGTCCGGACGACACCGCGCCCCCAGCTTCAGGCGCTGGGGGCGCGGTGGATGCGCGAGGGGAGCCGTACGGGTGAGGGGGGCGCGAACCCGGGGCACCCCAGGGCGTCACTCCGTGACGGTGACCTTCTCGTCGTTGCGGAGCTGCTGCATGAGCTGGTCCTTCTTGGCCTTGTCCCAGACGAGGTTTCCGCCGTTGGAGCCGGAGATCGGCATGTTCATCGAGGTGCCCTCGCCGCCGGTCAGGCCCTTCATCGCCCAGAACATGCTGGCCAGGTCGAACAGGCCCATGTCCTTGTCGACGATGAGGGTGTCCAGGCCCGCGCCGAGCGTCGGGTAGAGCCGGAACGGGTTCAGCACGGTGGACGGGGTGGCCGCCTGGTTGGCCAGGGTCGCCAGGAACTTCTGCTGGTTCTTGGTGCGGTCCAGGTCGCTGCCGGCGAAGGCGTACCGGGTACGGACGAAGGCGAGCGCCTGCTGGCCGTCGAGGGTCTGCTCGCCCGCCTGGAAGTCGGCGCCGGACTTCTTGTCCTTGAACGCCTTCGGGATGTCCATCTCGACCCCGCCGAGCGCGTCCACGATGTTGGCGAAGCCGCCGAAGCCGATCTCCGCGTAGTGGTCGATGCGCAGGCCGGTGTTGTACTCCACGGTGCGGACCAGCAGCTCGGGGCCGTCCTCGGCGTAGGCGGCGTTGAGCTTGACGCGGCGGCCCTGCGCCGGGAAGAGCTTGCCGGACTCGGAGCCCTTGAACGAAGGGATCTCGACCTCGGAGTCACGCGGCAGCGAGACCATCGTGTTCCCGTTGGAGCCGACGTGCAGGATCATCATCGAGTCGGTGCGCTTGCCCTCGGCGGAGCCGGTGTGCAGGCGCTTCTTGTCGTCGTCGGTCATGCCGTCGCGGCTGTCGGAGCCGACGATGAGGTAGTTGGTCCCCTCGCCCTCCTCGGGCCGCTCGATGACCTTGGCGAGGTCGACCTCGCCGCGCAGCTTGGAGCTGGCCCACATGTACGTGCCGACGCTGACCACCAGGGCGGCGACGAGGAAGGTGATGAGGCCCACCTTGACGCGCCGGCCCCAGTCCGGCGCCGGACGCCGTCCGCCGGGGCCGCCGGGGCCGTCCTGGTAGCCGCCACCACCCCGGCCGCCGCCACCGCCGCCGTACACCTGTCCGGTGTTGTAGCCGTCCCGGCCACCCGGACGGCCGTACTGGGGCTGCGGCGGAACCGTGGTGCGCGGGGGCGCCGCCGGGGCCGGCGGGGCCTGGCGGCGCCGCACGTGCGGGAGGGAGCGGGCACTCTCGGGTCGGGCGGAGCCACTGCCCCGCCCGTATCTGGGCTGCTCGTCGCGCCCGGCGGGCCAGTCATTCATGCGTGACAGTGTGCGCCGTCCGGGGGACCCCCAGACAGAGGGGTGCCGGAATCCGGCCAGGGCTGTTGCGAAGCTGATGCATTCGAGCAGGTGAGCGGGTGCGACATACAGTGGACCCCATGACAGACCCGGCCCGCGTCCCGGAATCGGAGATTCCCGGCAAGCCCACCTCAGCTTCCCGAACGACGCTTTCGCACATCATGACGCACAACGACACCAACCTCCTCGGGACGGTGCACGGCGGCGTGATCATGAAACTGGTGGACGACGCGGCCGGTGCCGTCGCCGGACGCCACTCCGAGGGCCCCGCCGTCACCGCCTCCATGGACGAGATGGCCTTCCTCATGCCCGTCCGGGTCGGCGACCTCCTGCACGTCCGCGCCCAGGTCAACTGGACCGGCCGCTCCTCCATGGAGGTCGGGGTGCGCGTGGTGGCCGAGCGGTGGAACGACTCGACCCCGGCCCAGCAGGTCGGCACCGCCTACCTCGTCTTCACCGCCGTCGACGCCGACGGCAAGCCCCGCCAGGTCCCGCCGGTCATCCCGGAGACCGAGCGCGACAAGCGCCGCTACCAGGAGGCGCAGATCCGCCGCACCCACCGGCTGGCCCGCCGCCGCGCCATCCTCGACCTGCGCGAGCAGCGCGCCGCCGAGGGGCTCGACGCGGACGACTGAGCCCCGTACGGGCCGGGCGCGGCCAGCGTGACCCTGACCGGATTCACGCCCTGCCGGCCGCCTTGGGCCGGGGGCAGGTGACCTCGTCGCCCCGGAGCGCGCCGGTGGTGCCCTCCGGCGGGTCCTCCGCGCGGACGGGGTGGACCTCAGTGAAATCGGCGCCCAGCACGACCCGCACCGTACCGCCCTGCCCGGGCGCCGCCTTCAGCTCCGCGCCGGGGAAGGCCGCGGCGACCGTACGCGCCGAACGGTCCCAGCGGGGGTCGTAGAGGACGGTGGTCCTGGCGGTGGCCCGGTCGGCGGCGTCGAGGGCGTGGCCGCTGGTGCCGAAGCCGGTGGCGCGCAGCGCCCGGTCCGCCTGGGCGCCGAGGCCCTGGCGCGCCGTGCCGTTCTCCACCTGGACGCGGATCTGCTCGGGCGGCACGTCCACCACCGTCGCCTTCGGCCGCGCGGTGTCGTGGTCGGCGAGCGGGCGGTCCTCGCGGAGCGCGCCGAAGATCCGCTTCGCCTCCTTCGGCTGCCAGACCAGGGTGTCCCCGATCTTGGGCACCTCGCGGGCCTTCTCCTGGACCGGCACCGAGGTGAACTCGGCGGAGGCCGGGGTGAACCCCCGCATCGCCTTGCCGAGGTCGAGCATCCGTTCCGTGGTGAAGCCGCTGTCGGCCCGCAGCGAGCCCAGCACGGTCCGGGTCACCTCGCCGAAGCGCACCGGGTTGAGCAGCACCCCGCTGCCGGTGACCTCCGCGGTGAGCGCGGCGAGGAAGCGCTGCTGGCGCTGCATCCGGCTGAGGTCGCCGGTCCCGTCGAGGTGGCGGGAGCGGACGTACTGGAGGGCCTGGCCGCCGTCGAGGCGGTGCGGGCCGGGGGCCAGGTCGAGGCCGGTGTAGGAGTCCTTGAGGCGGCGGACGGTGCAGATCTCCACGCCGCCGACCGCGTCGACGGTCTCCATGAAGCTGGTGAAGTCGACCTCCACGTAGTGGTCGATCTTCACCTCGGTCATCTTCTCGACCGTCCGCACGGTCAGCTCCGGCCCGCCCTCCGCGTACGCCGCGTTCAGCTTGACCGGGTGCGGCCGGTGCTCCTCGCCGGAGGTGCGGTCGGTGTGCGGCGGCATCATCGCGTAGCTGTCCCGCGGCAGGCTGACCACACTGACCCGGGAGCGGTCCGCCGAGAGGTGGAGCAGCATCAGGGTGTCGGTGCAGTGGCAGGGCTTGCCGCCGAGCCGGTACGCCTGGCGCTGCTCCTCGGTGATGGTGTCGCGGCCGTCGGTCCCGGCGAGCAGGATGTTGAGGCCGCGCCCGGCCTCGGGCCGGTTCTTCATGTCCTTGAACGGGTCGACCCGCTCGATGCCGCTGTCCAGCCCCGACATCACCGCGTGCCCGACCCCGGAGGAGGCGAGCACGGCGACGGACAGGGCGGTCACCACGCGCACCGCCCAGCCGGTCCGGCGGCGGTGGCGCCCCCGCCCGGGCGGGACGGGCCGCCGACGGGCGGGGGGACGGAGGGCGCGGGCTCGGGGGCGGGACGGCGTGGGCACGGGGGACACCTCCGCGTGGCGGGCACGGGCGGGGGAAAGGAGGAAGCGGGTGCCCAGCACGGTAAGCAGATATGACTTACAGACCGGTGGAGCGGGCCGGGCGGCGCGCGCCAGTGTCCCCTGTTTGCGGTAACGCGACCGCGGGCGTCCGTACGGGCTACCAGGTGAAGGCCGGGTCGACCTCCATGCAGGCGGTGTCGTCGGAGCCGTTGAGGGCCTCGGCGGAGTCCGGGGGCTCGTTGTCGCCCTTCTTCGGCTTCGGGAAGGTGTCGCCCTCCGTCCAGTCGGCGCCGATCTCCAGCGTCACCCCGGAGACCTCGGCGGACTTGCGGACGGTGCCCAGCGGCATCCCCAGCGCCTCCGCGACCGACTGGGCGTCGCCCTCCAGCTCGGCGCTGGGGTAGAGGATCGCGGTCTCCTCGCGGTTCTCCACCTGGTTCTGGTCGGCCGTGGCGCGGGTGAAGCCGGCCTCGGTGAGCAGCTTCACGAGGTCGGAGGCGCGGCCGGAGACCGGGGCGGCGACCGGGGAGCCGGTGCCGTTGCGGACCAGGACGGCGATCTCGGCCGGGTCGGCGGCCGGGTCCTCGGAGGTCTCGTCCTTCGACGGGGAGGGCGAGGGGCCGTCCCCGTCCCGGCCGTCCAGCGCGATGTCCTCGCGGACCAGGCGGAACAGCTGCTCGGCGTCCTCCGGCTTCGGCTCCACCCGGTTGCGGTCGGAGGGCGACCAGATCCACGGCATCGTCGCCATGGTGGTCCGGTTGGGGGCGACCTTCTTCAACTCCTCGGCCAGCGAGTACAGCTCGGCGACCGAGGCCAGCTCCTCGTCGACGGTCAGCGCCTCGGTGGCCTCCTCGGCCAGGTTCCGGAGCTTGTTCGGGCTGCTCAGCCCGGTGTTCTCGCGCAACTCGCGGACCAGGGAGTTCATGTACATGTGCTGGGCCTTGGCCCGGGCTATGTCCGAGCCGTCGCCGAAGCCGTAGCGGGTCCGCAGCCACGCCAGCGCGTCCTCACCCTTGATCTCCGTGGTGCCCTTCTTCAGCTTGAGGCCGGAGCCCTTGCCGTCGGAGGTCCGCGAGTGCAGGTTGGCGTCGACGCAGACGGGCACGCCGCCGATCGCGTCGGCCATCGAGACGACGCCCGCGAAGTCGACCATCATGAAGTGGTCGATCCGGATGCCGGTCAGCTCCTCCCAGGTCGCCACGGTGCAGCCGGGGCCGCCGCGCATCAGCGTCTGGTTGGTCATCCGGGTGCCGACGGTCGCCGGGTAGACCTTGCCGGACTCCGGGTCGGTGCACTCCGGGATCTTCAGCAGGGTGTCCCGGGGCATGCTGATCACCGACATGTTGGAGCGGTCCGCCGAGAGGTGGAGCAGCATCTGCACGTCGGCGAGGGCCGGGCCGCCGAAGGTGTCCCGGGCGCCGCCGAGCCGCTGGTTCTCCTCGGAGTCGCGGGCGTCCGAGCCGATCAGCAGGATGTTCAGCGGCGTCTGCCCGGCCGCGTTCGGAGTCGGCTCGGGGGCGCGGGACTTGCCGATGTGCAGCGGCTTGCGGTCCAGGTTGTCGTTGAGGTGCTGGTAGTAGAACCAGCCCGCCGTGCCCGCCGCCACCAGGGTCAGCGCCAGCCCGGCCGCCGTCCAGGCGAGGACGCGGCGCTTGCGGCGCTTCGGCTTGCGGGGCTTCGCGGTCTCCTCGGCCTCCTCGGGGGCGTCCCCGGGGGCCTCGTCGGGCGCGTCCTGCTCGGTGCCGGTCTCGGGTCTGCGTCTGCCGGGCCCCGACTCCCCGGCGGGCGGACCCGGTTGCTCCGGTACGCCCACGGGCGTGCCGGAGCCGCGGTCCGGTAGTTCGTCGGGGTCCTCCGGCTCCGTCCCGCCCTCGCCGTCCGCGCTCCCGGCGTCACCGGCACCGCGCTGGCCGGGCACCTTGGCCCGGCCGGTCTCCACCGCCGCGTCCCGGCCCTCGTACAGTCCGTCGTCCCACCCCAGTGCTCCGGCGGGGTCCTGGTCCCGTTCGGGACCGCCCTCCGACCGTGCTGAGCCCATGTCGTGCCCTCCCCACCTCGCACCGCACGCCCGAGAGCCGCCCCGGCCGTGGTGAGCGGCCGGGGCGGATGCGACGGTGGATCACTTCGCGCAGACGGTCTTGTCCGCGCTGACCTTGTTCACGCCCTTGGGGGCTTCCTTCGGGGCGACGAGCGGTATGCCCGCGCCCTTGAAGTCGCGGCCCAGTGTGAGCTTGACCGCCGGGAGCCCCTGAGAGTTGCTCACGGATTCGCCCGGCTTCAGCGCGGAGGCCGGCAGCCCCATCATGTCGGCGAGCGCGCGGGCCTGCGGGGCCTCCTCCTCGCCGTACTCCACGGTGGTCTTGGCCAGTTCCTCGGGGGCGTTGCCCAACTGCGTGGACTTCAGGACGCCCTGGGTGTTCTGGAGCCAGGTCAGCGTGGTCTGCGCCGAGCCGGTGGCCGCGCCGCCGTTGTAGACGTCGACCCGCACCTCCGTGGGGTCCGCGCGCTCGCCCTTGAGCCGGGCCGCGACCGCCGCCTTCTCCTTCTTCTCCTTCTTCTTGACCGCCGTGAAGGAGACGTCCTCGCGGACCATCTGGAAGACGGACTGCGCCTTCGGGTCGTCCAGCACCACGGTCACCGGGGTCGGCTCGGCCGGGTTGTCCTTGACCGGGACGGTGGCGAACGTCAGGTTCTTCGGGTCGAGTTTGCCCAGCTCCATCCCGAGGTCGCGGAGCTTGGAGATGTCGGCCAGCGTCGAGTCGACGGTCAGCGCCTTGGTGCCCGCCTCGGCGAGGGAGAACATCTTGGCCGGGCTGGTCAGCGTGTCGTTCGAACTCAGCTTGCGCATCAGCGAGCTGAGGAACTGCTGCTGGATCTCGATCCGGCTGAGGTCGCCGCCGAAGCCCACCGAGTGCCGGGTGCGGACGAAGGCGAGCGCGTCCTCGCCCTCGATGGTGTGGGTGCCCTTGGAGAGCTTCAGGTGCGAGTCCGGGTCGTCGATGTCCTTGGCGAGGCAGACCTCGACACCGCCGACGGCCGTGGTGAGGGTCTTCACCGCGTTGAAGTCGGCCACCATGAAGTGGTCCATCTTTATGCCGGTCAGCTCGGTGACCGTCCGCATGGTGCAGCTGGGGGTGCGCTCGCTCTGGCCCAGGCTCTCGTTGAACTTGGTGTTCTGCTTGCCCGGGATGACCGTCTCGGTGCCGTCCTCCTGCTGCGTGGGGCAGTCCGGGATGTCGGTGATCAGGTCGCGCGGGATGCTGAGCGCGGTCGCGTTGGAGCGGTCCTTGGAGACGTGCAGGATGAAGGTGGTGTCGGCGTGGCCGGGGCTGTCCTTGTCGCCGTACCCCTCGTTGCCCTCGCCGGAGCGCTTGTCGGTGCCGATCAGCAGGACGTTGATGGCCCGGTCCTTGCTGAAGCCGCCGGTGCCCGCGCCGTCGTCGGCGACCGAGTTGATGTTGTCCTTCAGGTGCTCCAGGTACGCGTAGGCCGAGGCGGCCAGCGCCACCATCACGAAGGCCAGGACGCCGCCGGTCCACAGCAGGACCTTCTTCTTGCCCTTCTTCTGCTTCTGGCCGCGCCCCTTGCGCCCGCCCGCGCGGCGCGCGGCGGCACGCCCCGGAGGCGGCTCGGGCTCGGCACCCCGGCGCCTGCGCTGCCCCGGGACCGTCTCGCGGGACGGCCGGGAGCCGGGCTCCGGGTCGTCGTGCTCGGGGGCGGGCCGGCGCGGGCGGTCCTGGCCGGTTTGCGGGCGCTCACGGTCGGGAGCCCGGCGGGAGCGCGGAACGGAGCCCCGCCGCCCATTGCCGGGCGGTCGCCCATCGGAAGGGCTCAGTCGCAATTCGTAATCGCCGGTATCCGGGTTGAGTACCCACTGGTCTGCGGGGTCGATATTCTCCGCCCGCCCACGGCCTTGCGCGTCCACGGTTGTCCGAATCCTCCGTCAGGGCCACGCGGCGCCTCGGGTCCCCTCCCCGCAAGGCGCTCATTCGGTCGGTCCGTCAGTCTCCGGCGGCCGTGTCGGGCTCGCCGGATCGCTCACACTATCCGGCCTCTTCGGCCCGGGGCGACGGCGGTGAGGCATTGCTTGTTGCTTACAAGTGGGCATTACGGCGCAATCCCGTGCGCTGTTCCACGGTATTGAGTGGTCTTTTACCCACAGGAATCATTCACAGGCGGAACGGGCCGCGCTATTACCGCTGAAGGTCGGATCAGGAACGGGCGTCGAACGCACCCCCGGCGTACTCGAGGGGGCGCTCGGAGCGCTCGGAGCGGCCGGGCCCGTGCCTGTGGGGCTGGCGGAGGGCGCGGGGCTCGCCGAGTCGTTCGGGCGCGGGGCGATCCGTACCGGTTCGTCCTCCCGCAGCAGGGTGAAGAGTTCGCTCGCGGCGGGCTCCACCAGCTGGTCACGATTGGGGTCCCCCGCGTACGCCTCGCGCGGAACGGTCAGGAACCGCACCTCTTTCGTGGGGATGTTCCGCATGGAGCGCACGAGGTCGTAGAGGTCGATGAGGGAGGCGATGGACGGGTCGGTGGTCAGCGAGGAGGTGGCCGCGTCCAGCAGGGGGTAGAGCTTGCCCGGGTTGAGGAGGACGCCGTTGCTCTGCACCTTGGCCACCAGGGCGCCGAGGAACTGCTGCTGGCGCTCCATCCGGTCGGTGTCGCTGCCGTCGCCCAGGCTCTTGCGGGCCCGTACGAAGCCGAGCGACTGCTCGCCGTTGAGGGTGTGCTCGCCCGCCGGGAGCCGGACGTGCGCGTCCTTGTCGTCCATCGGCTGCTTGAGGCAGATCCGCACCCCGTCGACCGCGTCCACCATCCGCTTGAACCCCTGGAAGTCCACCACCATGTGGTGATCGACCCTGATCCGCGTCAGGCGCTCGACGGTCCGGATGGTGCACGCGGTTCCGCCGTAGGAGTACGCGTAGTTGAACTGCGCCGTGCGCGCCGGTGCGCTCCTGCCGTCCGCGCGACGGCAGGAGGGGATCTCCACCATCAGGTCGCGGGGTACCGACATGGCGGTCGCGCTGCGCCGGTCGGCCGCGAGGTGGAGCAGGATCACCGTGTCCGAACGCTGGCCCCGGGCCGCACCGTACTGGCCGTTGCCCTGTCCGGCACGGGTGTCGGAGCCGACCAGCAGGATGTTGAGCGCCCCCTGCTTCGAGGGGAGCGGCCGCTCCTTCTCGTGCCGCTCCAGCTCGGCGATGACCGCGTCGTCCCGCGTGATGTTCCCCTGGAGCCGGTCGTAGAGCGCCCACGCGCCGAACCCGGCGCCGATCAGCGCCACCGCCGTCCCCGCCGCCGTCCACCGCACCCAGCGCCGCCGCAGGAACGGGCGCCGGGCGGGCCCCTGCCGCGCCGGGCGCGGTCCCCAGCGCGCCCCCTGTTCCTTCGCCCCGCTCCCCTCCGTCCCCTGGTTCTCCTCGTCCCCCTGCCCGTCGGGCCGGCCCGCGCGGTCCGTCACGGTCGGCCACCACCCTCCGTCTCGGTACGGCGTCCCCGAAGCCCGGGCACCCCTCCCTCCCGACGACACCACCCCCCGGCTCGCGAGGCGCGCGGGCCGGGGGGTGGTGTGGGCCGTACGGGTGAGCGTCGGGGGCTCAGAGCAAGGTCAGGTCCACCCGCTCGTCGGCGACCCTGCGGGCCAGCCCCTCCTCGGACAGCCGGCCGGCGTTGCGGCACAGCACGACCGAGCCGCCGGCGGCCAGGGGCGCGTACAGCCCGGCCGCGAGCCCTTCCCAGGTCTCCCAGCCGAGCCCGGACAGGACCCGGTCGCCCGGACCGAGGCCGAGGCGGGCCGCCTCCGCGCGGGCCTCCTCGACCAGCTGGGCGCCGGTCAGCTCGCGGCCGGCCACGGACAGGGCCGGCTCGTCGGGCTCCACCGGCGCGAAGGGCGCGAACCGGTCGCCCTGCCCGGGTACCTCCACGGCGTAGTCGGCGAAGCCTTCGGGAGCGTGCGGGAACCGCCCGCCCAGGGGGCGCAGCGCCAGCGCGATCCGCTCGCCGGAGCAGGCGCGGGCCGCGTCCAGGGTGTCGGGGCCGCTCACCACCAGGTCGGCGGCGGCCGGGTCGCCGCCCACCTCGGCGACGACGCCGGTGGAGTGGCAGGCCAGCAGCCACACGGCGCTCTGCCAGTGCGCCGGGAGCAGCAGCGCGAGCCGGTCGCCGGGCTCGGCGGAGAGGTCGCCCTGGAGCAGGTTGGCGGTCTTGGCCACCCAATTGGCGAAGGTGGCGACGGAGAGTTCGACGCGCTCGCCCGTCGCGTCGTCGTAGAAGGTCACGAGCGGGCGGGCCGGATCGGCGGCGAGCGCGGATCGCAGCAGGTCGGCGGGGGTGCGGTCGATGGCGTTCACGCGCGCAAGCGTACGCGGGGCGCAGCGTGCGGGTAGCGGACGCCGGAGTGCGGAGCGGGGCGACACGCCGACGCGCCGTCAAGTCACCTATGGACAGCTTTGGTCGGTTATGCCGATGATCATCTGTATGCGTGGATTCCTTGCTTCCTCGATCGGCGTGACCTGCGCGGCCGCCCTGGCCCTGCCCGCCGCCCTGCCCTCCGGAGCCCTCGCCGCGACCGCCGCCCACCCCCGGGCCGGCGCGGCTGACACCTCGACCGGCGCCCGCGCCGCGGACGCCCTCCCCGCCGCGCCGCCCGGCGCGCACCCCCTGCCGGCCGCCGACGACACCCCCGGCCACACCCGCTCCCTGCCCCTCCCCGACGCCCCCGCCGACCGCTCGCCCGGCGAGGGCCCGGACGAGCGCGCCCTGACCCCGCGTGAGGTCGAGCCGTTCTCGCTGCTCGGCGTCGTCTGGGACGACCCGGACGCCCTCCTGGAAGGCCGGGTCCAGGTCCGTACCCGCTCCACCGTCACCGGCGCCTGGTCCGGCTGGCAGGAGCTGGAGACCCACCACGACGACCACGGAGCCGACCGCTCCACCCCCGAGGGCGCGGCCGGCCGGGGCGCCACCGCCCCGCTGTGGGTCGGCCGTTCGGACGCCGTCGAACTGCGCGTCACCTCCCGCGACGACCACCGCCACCAGGGCGAACGCACCACCGACCGGCTCCCCGAGGGGCTGCGCCTGGACCTCGTCGACCCCGGCGAGGCGCCCGCCCCGGAGGAGCCCGCGCCCCAGCCGACCCGCGCCGGGGCGCCCGCCGCCGAGCCCGCCGCGCTCCCCGCGCCCGCCGCCGAGCCGGCCGTCCTGCCGGAGCTGACCCGCGAGGAGACCCTCGCCGAGCTGGAGGCGGCCCGCGCCGTCGAGGAGGCCGAGGCCGGCGCCGCCGGTCCCGGGCAGCGCGCGCAGCCCTACGTGGGGCCGCGCCCGAAGATCGTCACCCGGAAGGGATGGGGCGCCGACGAGAAGCTGCGCGAGAAGGGCTTCTCGTACACCGGCAAGGTGAAGGCCGCCTTCGTCCACCACAGCGCCACCGGCAACAACTACACCTGCGCCGAAGCCCCCTCCGTCATCCGCGGTATCTACCGCTACCACACCAAGAGCAGCGGCTGGCGGGACCTCGGCTACAACTTCATGGTCGACAAGTGCGGCACCGTGTACGAGGGACGGGCCGGCGGCGTAGACAAGGCCGTCCTCGGCGCCCACACCCTCGGTTTCAACAGCAACAGCACGGGCATCGCCGTCCTGGGAAGCTACAGCAGCGTCAAACCGCCCAAGGCCGCCGTCGACGCGGTGGCCAAGCTGACCGCCTGGAAACTCGGCCTGTCCGGGGCCAACCCCAAGGGGAAGGTCACGCTCACCTCGGGCGGCAGCAACCTCTACGCGAAGGGCAAGAAGGTGAGCCTGCACGTCATCTCCGGCCACCGGGACGGCTACTCCACCGAGTGCCCGGGCACCCGCCTCTACGGCCAGCTCGGTACGGCGCGCTCCGCCTCCGCCCGGCTCCAGGGGCGCTGACCGGGCACGGGGCCGGCCGGCACCGTGCGGGCTCGGAATGGGGCGTACCGCACCGGTCTGCATAGACTGGCCGGCCGAAAGACAGTTCGGCCGGCCCCGGCAGGAAGCAGAGACGCACAGTGACTCAGGCCCCAGAAGCGATCCTCCTGGTGGGCGGCAAGGGCACCCGGCTGCGGCCGCTCACGGTGCGCACGCCGAAGCCGATGGTGCCCGCCGCGGGCGTCCCCTTCCTCACCCACCAGCTGGCCCGTGCCCGCGCCGCCGGCGTCGAACACGTGGTGATGGCCACCTCGTACCTCGCCGAGGTCTTCGAGCCGTACTTCGGTGACGGCTCCGACCTCGGGCTCCACCTCGAGTACGTTACCGAGGAGGAGCCCCTCGGCACCGGGGGCGCCATCCGCAACGTCGCCCACCGGCTCCGCTCCGGGCCCGACGACCCCGTCCTCATCTTCAACGGCGACATCCTCACCGGGCTCGACATCCCGGCCCTCGTCGCCACCCACCAGGAGAGCGGCGCCGACGTCTCCCTCCACCTCAGCCGCGTCGAGGACCCGCGCGCCTTCGGCCTCGTCCCCACCGACGAGGCCGGGCGCGTCCTCGCCTTCCTGGAGAAGCCGCAGACGCCCGAGGAGATCGTCACCGACCAGATCAACGCCGGGGCCTACGTCTTCCGCCGCTCCGTCATCGACACCATCCCCACCGGCCGCCCCGTCTCCGTCGAACGCGAGACCTTCCCCGGGCTGCTGGAGGGCGGGGCCCACCTCCAGGGCATGGTCGACTCCACCTACTGGCTCGACCTCGGCACCCCGCAGGCCTTCGTCCGCGGCTCCGCCGACCTCGTCCTCGGCCGGGCCCCCTCGCCCGCCGTCCCCGGCCGGCGCGGCGAATCGCTCGTCCTCGACGGAGCCCGGGTCGCCCCCGACGCCAAGCTCTCCGAAGGCACCGTCGTCGGCACCGGCGCCCACGTCGGCGCCGGCGCCCGTATCACCGGCTCCACCCTCCTCGACGGCGCGTACGTCGCCGAGGGCGCCGTCGTCACCGACTCCCTCATCGGCGCCGGGGCCCGGGTCGGGGCCCGCACCCACGTCACCGGGGCGGTCATCGGCGACGGCGCCGACGCCGGCGCGGACAACGAGCTGCGGGACGGACTGCGGCTCTGGTGCGATGCCGTCCTGCCGGACGGCGGGGTTCGGTTCTCGCCCGACCGCTGAGACTGGCCGTGGGGCGGTCGGGGGTGGGCCTCAAGCGCCGGCCGGGCTTCTTTGGCCTCAAGCGCCGGCCGGGCTGTCATGTGGCTGGGGCGGCGCTTCGACCGCCGGTCACCCGTGGCCTCGAACGCCGGCCGGGCTCCTTGGCCTCAAGCGCCGGCCCGGCTGAGTGGCCTCAGTCGCCGGCCGGGCTGTCGGGCGGCTGAGATGGTGCCTCGGCCACCGGTCTCGGATGGCCTCAAGCGCTGGCCGGGCTCGATTTTGGCCGACGGCGCTGCCACCCGATTCATGCGGTCCAGCCTCACCGGTACCAGCCCGGCCGGCGACTGAGGCCACTTGAGCCGGGCCGGCGCGTGAGGCCACCCGAGCCGAGTGGCTGAGGCACCACCTACAGCCCCGATCCAGCCCGGCCGGCGTTTGAGGCCAAATGGAGCCCGGCCGGCGACTGAGGCCGAAGAAGCCCGGCCGGCGTTTGAGGCCACCCCACGTGTGACCGGCGTCGCACACCACCCAACCCCCCGCGCCCGCAGGCCAGTCCAGCACCAGGACCCCCAGTGGCGACCCCGGCCCCCAGTTCCCTGGCGCCCCGCGCCAGTACGCTCTGGCGCATGGCAGGACGTTTCCCCCCGAGGCCCCGTGCCCCGTACGGCACGAGCGCGGGTGCCCCCTGCCCGGACACGCGCCCGGACCCCACGGGCGCCCGCAGCTTCCGTGCGGCCACGCGCGCCGCCGCCGCGGCCAAGCCGCAGACCCCGGCCAGATCCAGGACGTGGACCCCGCCCTACCAGGCCGACCTGGGCCTGATCCTGGGCGTCCTGCGCCGCGGCCCGGGCGACCCGGCGTTCCGCCTGACCCAGGACCGCGCCGTCTGGCGGGCCAGCCGCACCCCCGAGGGCCCGGCGACGCTGCGGGTCGCCCTGCGCGCGGGCAGGGCCGAGGCGACGGCCTGGGGACCGGGCGCCGACTGGTTCCTGGACCGGCTCCCGGAGCTGCTGGGCGCCGCCGACACTCCGGAGGCGTTCACGCCCCGCCACCGCCTGGTGGCCGACTCGGCCCGCCGCGCCACGGGCCTGAGGCTGACCAGGACGGGCCTGGTGCTGGAGTCCCTGATCCCCTCGGTGCTGGAGCAGAAGGTCACCGCCGACGAGGCGTACCGCGCCTGGCGCCGCCTGCTGACCCGGCACGGCGAACCGGCCCCGGGCCCGGCCCCGGAGCGGATGGCCGTCATGCCCGACCCCCGGGCCTGGTCCCTGATCCCGTCCTGGGAGTGGCACCGTGCCGGGGTCGACGACAAACGGGCCGCGACGATCCTGCGCGCCGTACGCCTCCACTCCCGCCTGGAGCGGGCCGCCGGCCTGCCCCCCGAGAAGGCGGCGGCGCTCCTGGAGGCGGTCCCGGGTATCGGCCCCTGGACCTCCGCCGAGGTCGTCCAGCGCACCCACGGCGCCCCGGACGCCGTCACCACCGGCGACCTCCACCTCCCGGGCATCATCGGCTACGCCCTGACCGGCGACCGCACCACCGACGACGCGGCCATGCTGGAACTGCTCGCCCCGTACGCCGGCCAGCGCCACCGGGCGGCCCGCCTGATCCTGCTGGCGGGCCGCGTACCGCCGCGCCGGACGCCGAAGATGCCGTACAGCGACATCTCGCGCCTGTGAGGGCGACGGGAGGGCGGGGCTAGCGCACCGTCAGGAACGTCTCCGGGTCGCGGCCGGGGCGGTCGGCGGGCGGGGTGGCCGCGCGGCCCACCGCGACGGCGCCCATCGGGTCCCAGGTGTCCGGGAGGTCCAGCGTCTCGCGGACGACCTCGCGGCAGAACATGGTCGAGGAGACCCAGGCCGAGCCCAGCCGCTCCCCGGCGAGGGCGACGAGGAAGTTCTGCACCCCGGCGCCGGCGGCGACCACGAACATCTCGCGTTCGGCGGCGGACCGGCGCTCGTCGGGGTAGGTGTGCGAGCCGTCCATGACGAGGCAGGGGACGACCAGGTACGGGGCGTTGCGCAGGACGTCGCCGCGGCGGACCCGCTTGGCGATGGACTCCTCGCTCTTGCCGTCCCGGCGCAGGTCCGCGATCCAGGCGTCGCGCATCGCGTCGAGCAGCCGGGTGCGGGCGGCGGCCGACTCCAGCAGCACGAACCGCCACGGCGTGGTGTGGTGCGGCGCGGGCGCGGTGACGGCGGCCGCGACGGCCCGGCGGACCGCGCCCGGGTCGACCGGCTCGTCGGTGAAGGAGCGCACCGTCCGCCGCAGCGTGACCGCCTCGCGGACCGCCTCGGAGGTGCCCAGCCGGAACATGTCGTCGGCCGCGCCGCGCACCAGCTCCCGCGCGCCCGCCCCCTCCTCGCCGCCGACCAGCGCGGAGAGCCCGCTGACCACGGCGACCGGCAGCCCCTCGGACTTGCCCTTCACCAGGTCGCCGGCGGCGGCCAGTTCGTCGGCGAGGGCGATCACGGTGGCGTGCAGCGGGTTGCCGTGCGCGTCGGTGCCTCCGCGCAGGTCGTCCAGGACGCGGACCCCGGCGGAGCCGATGGCCACGTCGGTCAGGCCGTTGCGCCACGGCCGTCCGAACGTGTCGGTCACGACCACGCCGACGTCCACGCCGAGCGCGTCCGCGAGCCCGGCGCGGATGGCGCGGGCGGAGGCGTCGGGGTCCTCGGGGAGCAGCAGCACCGTCCCCGCCGGGGTGTTGGAGGCGTCGACGCCGGCGGCGGCCATGATCAGACCCTGCCGGTTCTCCACGATGCGCAGCGCGCCGCGCCGGGCCACGACCCGTACGGTCTCGGCGTCGATGGCGGCCTCGCGGGAGTCGGCGGCGAGCACCCGGCCCTCGGCCTTGGAGACGATCTTCGAGGTGACCAGGACGATGTCGCCGTCGGCCAGCGTGGGGGCGGCGGCCGCGATCAGCTTGGCGAGGTCGTCGCCCTCGCCGACCTCGGGCAGCCCGGGGAGGGCCCGGACCTGGAAGGCGGGAGCGGTGCTCACGCGCGGACCTCCTCGGCCAGGGCGAGCGCCTCGCGGGCCATGGCGGCGGTGGCGTCCAGGTCGGTCATCATCAGCGGCACCGCGCGGCAGCGGATGCCCGCCGCCTCGACCTCGGCGACCGCCTCGGTGTCGGCGCTGTCGACCAGCCAGCCGTCGAGCAGCCCCGAGCCGTAGTGCTCGGCGACGGCCGCCGCGGTGGTCTCGACGCCGATCGCGGAGAGCATCTTGTCGGCCATGCCGCGCACCGGGGCGCCGCCGACGATGGGGGAGAGGCCGACCACCGGCACGCCCGCCTCCGCGATGGCCTCGCGGATGCCGGGCACCGCGAGGACGGTGCCGATGCTGACCACCGGGTTGGACGGCGGGAAGAGCACCACGTCGGCCTCGGCCAGCGCCTCCAGCACGCCGGGCGCGGGCTTGGACTGCTCGGCGCCGACCGGGACCACCGCGAGCGCGTCGACGGAGGCCCGCAGCCGCACCCAGTACTCCTGGAAGTGGACGGCGCGCCGCTCCCCGTCGAGCTCGACGGCGACGTGGGTCTCGACCCGGTCGTCGCTCATCGGCAGCAGCCGCACCCCGGGCTGCCACCGCTCGCAGAGCGCCTCGGTGACGGCGGAGAGCGGGTAGCCCGCGCCGAGCATCTGGGTGCGCACGATGTGCGTGGCGAAGTCCCGGTCGCCGAGGCCGAACCAGTCGGGCCCGACGCCGTACGCCTTGAGCTCGTCCTTCACCTGGAAGGTCTCGTCGGTCCGCCCCCAGCCCTGCTCCTCGTTGATGCCGCCGCCGAGGGTGTACATGACCGTGTCGAGGTCGGGACAGACCTTCAGGCCGAAGAGGTGGATGTCGTCACCGGTGTTGCCGATGACGGTGATGTCCGCGTCCGGGGCCGCGGCCTTGAGACCGCGAAGAAACCGGGCGCCGCCGATGCCGCCTGCCAGAACCACAATGCGCATGGGCTCAGTGTGTCAGGCGCGCCGGTTCCTCCGCCGGGGTGGTCACGGACCGCTCCAGGGTCCGTACCGGCATGCTCGTCAGCCCGGGGAAGTAGACGTGGAGGCTGACGGCGGGCTCCAGCGCGTCGTTGACCACCTCGTGGGCGTGGCCGGGCGCGACGACCCGGTGCCCGCCGGGCCGCAGCACCTGGCGCCCGCCGGGCGTGTGCTCGGTGAGGGCCCCGTCGAGGACGGTCATGACCCCGGCCGAGCGCCCGTGGTCGTGGGCGCCGCTGCCCTGCCCGGGCAGCCAGGAGAGCAGCCACACCTCGTAGCCGGGTCCGGTCTCCAGCCGGTGGTACCAGCGGCTGGTGGCGTCGTACGCGACCAGCGGGGCCCAGCGGGCACGGTCGGCGGCGACGGTCCGGGCGAGCCGGACGAACCCGGCGACGGTGCTCGGGTGCTCGGGGGCGGGACGGAGCAGGTGCTGCACTTCCAGCAGGTCTCCGGCGATCTGGAGGTCGCTGTCCTGGTTCATGGTGCGGGGGTTCCTCGGCAGGGGAGAGGTGGGCGCGGGGGAGGGGAGGCGACTGCCGTGCGGCCGGGTGCGGGGTGCGCGGGGGCCGGGGCGCGTACCGCGCCGGGGTGCGGCGGGACGCGGGACCGGTGCGGTCCCGCGTGCTGCGGTACGGGGTGCTGAGCGGTTCGGCCTGCGGATGGGCGGCCGGTGCGGTCAGCGGCAGTCGGAGCCGGCGGGGCGACAGCCGGCGGCGGAGGGACAGAGGCTCCGCGGACAGTGACAGGGCTCGCAGAAGTGGGCAGCGTCGATGGAGCCGACAGGGCGGGTCCAGGAAAGCGCCGAATTCGCGAGCATGCCCCACAGGAGACCGGCTGACACCCGCGATGTCAACTCATGGTCCGGATTGCGGCCTATGTTTCACCACATCCGGTTGCAGGGAGCGGAGAAAGGTTTGTGCGCCCGCCTCCCGGGACACACGGCGGACCAGGTCGGGCAGTCGGCCTGCGAAGGTGATCACCGTTGCCGTCCCGTGATCGCGCTGTGATCAAGTTCGCTTCGGCGAGGCTCGCGCAACGCGTCCCGGGAGGGTGGCGTCCTCCCTGCCGGAGGGAGGTCCGTGAAGGGCCCGCGAGGGCTGCGGGGGAGCGGAATGCGCGCCTCCCACGTCGCTGCGTGACGGAAAAGGTAGGGGTTTAGGACGATTTGTACACTTACCGCGAAGGCTTGGTTCCGCAGAGTGAATAAGGGGCTCAATAGCAGATCCCGGCTTGACTCGCCCGGATCGGCGCACCTGTAATTTCACTCGTGTCGCCCGGCCGGAACCGGTAACGACAGCATCACGGGGACATAAAGACAGACGAGGGGCGCTAATGACCGAGCTGTTCGAACAACTGCTGGTCGAGGAAGCGGACGAAGAACTCGGCTGGCAGGAGCGCGCACTCTGCGCCCAGACCGATCCCGAGTCCTTCTTCCCCGAGAAGGGCGGCTCCACCCGTGAGGCCAAGAAGGTCTGCCTCGCCTGTGAAGTCCGTTCGGAATGCCTCGAATACGCGCTCGCCAACGATGAACGCTTCGGAATCTGGGGCGGTTTGTCCGAGCGCGAGAGGCGGCGCCTGAAGAAGGCCGCCGTCTGACCCGGGCCCCAGCGCCCGGCCCGCCCCACGCGGGCCAGCACCACCGCACCAGCGCACGACGAGCACCACCCCGCACCACCCCAGTACGACCCCGTACGGCCCGAGCCGTACGACCCCGAGGTCCCGGCCTCAGGCCGACGCCCCGGACCACCGCGACCCCCGCCCGCGCCGTCCCTCGCGAGCAGGCCGCCCCACCGCCGCCCGGCACCCAGCCCGACCGGCCCCCACCCACGGCCCCGAGCGGAGCGCCCGTCCCAGCGCTCCGCCGCCCGCCCCCAACTTCCAGCCCCCGGGCCCGACTCGGCTTCCAGCCACCCGGGCCCGACTCGGCCCGACCACCCCGACTCGGCCCGACCACCCCTCCTCGGCCCGACCACCACCCCTCCTCGGCCCGGCAGACACTTCTCAGCCCGCCCGGCACACCACAGCCCGGCCGGCACACCACAGCCCGGCCGGCGATTGAGGCCACCTGAGCCCGGCCGGCGATTGAGGCCGAAAAAAGCCCGGCCGGCGATTGAGGCCATCGGTGACCGCGGGCACGGGGCGCCCGCACCCCCAGGCACACCGGAAACCCGAACCCTGCCCAAGGGCCGCCCCAACAAACGCCAGGCGGCAACCCCGCCCCCGACGTGCCGTTAGTGTGGGGCCCCGTCCGAGACTCCCGCCCGCCCGCGGCGGGCGTCACCGCAGTCCACCGAACCGGGGCCCGTACCTCGATGTCCGTGCACAGCCACTCGGCGGCCTACCTGGCCGCCTCCGCAGGGTCGATGTCGGACCCGGCCGCCGCCACGACGGCCACCCCGACCAGCCTCCCGGGCCTCGACCCCACCAGCGCACCCGCCTACGCGCGCCACGTCGTCACCGCCGTGCTCGTCACGCACGACGGCGCCCGCTGGCTCCCCGACGCCCTCGCCGGGCTCCTGGCCCAGGAACGGCCGGTGCAGAACGCCGTCGCCGCCGACACCGGCAGCGCCGACGACTCCGCCCGCCTGGTGGCCGACGCCTTCGGCGACGACCGCGTCCTCCACCTGGCCCGGCGTACCGGGTTCGGCACCGCCGTCGACGAGGCCGTCCGCGCCGCGGGCGTCCTCACCCCCGACGACCTGCCGTACCTGAAGCGGCCCGGCGGCTGGGACCCCGTAGCCCGTCAGTGGCACGACGAGAACTACGACCTGCCGGAACTGCCGTACGGCGAACCGGAGCAGTGGCTCTGGCTGCTGCACGACGACTGCGCCCCGGCCCCCGACGCCCTGGCCGAACTGCTCGCCGCCGTCGAGGCCGAGCGCGAGGCCGGCGGCGACGTCGCCGTCGTGGGCCCCAAGCTGCGCGGCTGGTACGACCGCCGCCAGCTCCTCGAAGTGGGCGTCACCATCGCGCACAGCGGCCGCCGTTGGACCGGCCTGGACCGCCGCGAGCAGGACCAGGGCCAGCACGACCACGTCCGCCCGGTCCTCTCCGTCTCCACCGCGGGCATGCTGATCCGCCGCGACGTCTACGAGGAACTGGGCGGCTTCGACCGCGCCCTGCCCCTGATGCGCGACGACGTCGACCTGTGCTGGCGCGCCCAGGCCGCCGGGCACCGCGTCCTCATCGCCCCCGACGCCGTCCTCCGGCACGCCGAGGCCGCCTCCCGGGAGCGCCGTACCGTCGACTGCGCGGGGCGCGGCACCACCAGCCCGCACCGGGTCGACAAGGCCGGCGCCGTCCACACCCTGCTGGTCAACAGCCGTGGTGGCGCCCTGCCGTGGGTGCTGCTGCGGCTGATCGTCGGCACCGTGGCGCGCACCCTCGCCTACCTCGTGGGCAAGGTGCCCGGCCAGGCCGTGGACGAGATCTCCGGGCTGCTCGGCACCCTGCTGCGTCCCGGCCGCATCCTCAGCGCCCGCCGCAGACGCGGCAAGGGCACCGTCGAACCGGCCGAGCTGAAGCCGCTGTTCCCGCCGCCCGGCGCCACCGTCCGGGCCACCGTCGAACAGGTCGCGGGCAACCTCACGCGCGGCTCCGACGCCGACGCCCCGGGCGCGGGCCGCCACGGCGGCGCCGTCGAGTCCGGGCCCGGCGGGGACGACGCCGACTTCCTGGAGGTCGAGCAGTTCGCCCGGCTGAAGCGGCTGGCCCGCAGGCCGGGCCCGGTCCTCCTCGCCGTGCTGCTGCTCGCTTCGTTCGTCGCCTGCCGCGCCCTGCTCGGCGGCGGCGCGCTGGCCGGCGGTGCCCTGCTGCCCGTACCGGACCAGCTCGGCGAGCTCTGGGGCCGCTACGCCGACGGCTGGCACGCCGTAGGCACCGGCACCACCGAGCCCGCCCCGCCCTACCTGGCGCTGCTCGCCACCCTCGCCGCGCTCCTGCTCGGCTCCACCCACGCCGCCGTCACCGTGGTCCTGGTCGCCTCCGTCCCGCTCGCGGGCTTCGCGGCCTACCTCGCCTCCGGCTCGCTCGTCCCCTCCCGGCTGCTGCGCGCCTGGGGCTCGGTCGTCTACGCCTTCCTGCCCGCCGTCACCGGCGCGCTGGCCGGCGGGCACCTCGGCACCGCCGTCCTCGCCGTGCTGCTGCCGGTCATGGCCCGCGCCGGGCTCTCCGCCGCGGGGCTCCTCGGCCACCCCGGCACCTGGCGCGCCACCTGGGCGTACACCCTGCTGCTGACGCTGGCCACCGCGTTCACGCCGATGGTGTGGCCGCTGGCGCTGGTCCTCGGGATCGGCGTGCTGGTGGTGCGCCGGAGCGCGCTCCGTACGTACGCGCCCCGGTTCGTCGCCCAGTTCGCCACCCCGCTGCTGGTGCTGGCGCCCTGGTCGCTGACGCTGCTGCCGTTCGGCTTCTTCCGGACGGCCGGGCTCGACACCGCCACCGGCGGCGCCGGTCCGCTCGACCTGCTGGGCGCTTCCCCGGGCGGGCCGGGCACCCTCAGCGCCGTCCTCTTCCTCGGCGTGGTCGCCGCCGCGCTCGGTGCCCTGCTCCGCGAGGAGCGGCGCCGGGCCATCCTCACCGCCTGGGCCGTCGCCCTGACCGCCCTGCTCTTCGCGGTCCTGGCCAACGCCTCCGCCTGGGCCGGCCCCGCCACCCTCGTCCAGGGCGCCGCCCTGCTCGGGGCCGCGCTGGTCGGTGCCGACGGGGCCCGGCACCGGGTCGCCGAGCAGAGCTTCGGCTGGCGCCAGCCGCTGGCCGCGCTGATCGCGCTGGCCTGCGCACTCGGCCCGGCCGCCGCCGCCCTGACCTGGATGGCCGCCGGCGCCGACGGCCCCCTGGAGCGCCGCGACCCGGTGCAGGTCCCGGCCTTCGTCGCCGAGGAGAGCCGTACCCAGGACCAGGCCCGCACCCTCGTCCTCGCCGGGGACTCCGCCGCCGAGGTCAGCTACGCCCTGGTGCGCGGCTCCGGCGGGCGGCTCGGCGACGCCGAACTGGCCGCGGCCGCCGGCACCGACGACCGGCTCTCCACCGTCGTCGCCCGCCTCGTCGCCGGCTCCGGCGCCGACCAGGCCGACCAGCTCGGCGGCTTCGCCGTCCGCTACGTCCTGGTCCGCGACGGCTCGCCGCGCGAGATGAGCCGCGTCCTCGACTCCACGCCCGGCCTCACCCGCCTCAGCCAGCAGGACGGCAGCGCCCTGTGGCGCGTCGACCGGCAGGTCTCGCGCGCGGCCGTGGTCGCCAAGGACGGCTCGGGCGAGCCGCTGCCGGTCGCCGCAGGCCCTGTCGAACTGCACACCGAGCTCCCCGCCGGCCCGGCCGGACGCGTACTGCGCCTCGCCGACACCGCCGACCCGGGCTGGACCGCCACCCTCGACGGCGAACCGCTGGAGCGGGTCACCGTCGACGACTGGGCGCAGGGCTTCACCCTCCCCGAGGGCGGCGGCCGCCTCGACGTCACCTTCGAGGACCCCTTCACCCACACCGCGTGGATCTGGACGCAGGGCTTCCTCGGCCTCGTCCTGGTCGTCCTCGCCCTGCCCGGCCGCCGCCGCACCGTCGACGACGACATGCCGGACGAGCCCGCGCCCGTTCCCGCCCAGCCCGTCGAGGGCGAGGGCCGCCGCGCCCGCCGGCTGCGCGCCCAGGCCGAGGCGGAGGCCGAGGCCGCCGCCCCGGAGACCGGACCCGAGGCGGACATCCCGGAACAGCGCGAGCCCGCCGCCGACGAGCCCGACCCCGCCTGGACCGCCCCCGAGCCCTACGAGCCCGCCGGCCCCCCGCAGGGCGGCTACGACCCGTACGGCTACCAGAACCAGGGCTACGACCCGTCCCCGCAGGGCTACCCGCCCCAGCCCGGCTACGACCCGAACGCCTACGACCCGTACCAGCAGCAGCCCCAGCCCCAGGACCCGTACCAGCAGGGCGGCTGGCAGCAGGGGCAGCAGGGCTATCCCGGGTACGAGCAGCAGCCGCAGCAGGGCTACGGCCCGGACCAGGCGGCGCCGGAGTACGGGCAGTACGAGCAGCCGCCCCACGGCCACGGCCGTGAGCGTCCCGACGGGAGCCAGCAGTGAAGCGCACCACCCTGTCCCTGATCGCGGCCGGCGCCGCGCTGGCCGCCGTCACCTCGGTGGCCGCCGTCGCCGCGCCCGAGGAGGGCCCCGCCGCCACCGGCAAGGCGGCACAGCAGCCCGTGGAGCGCACCTCGCTGCTCTGCCCGGCCCCCAGCAGCTCGGAGCTGGCGGAGACGACGTACACCGCGTTCACGCCGAAGACCGAGGTCTCCGCCGACTCCGGCACCGCCGCCCTGGTCCCGGCCGCCCGCAGCCTCGCGGGCAAGGACGACAAGGACGACAAGGAAGAGAAGGACGACAAGGACGACAAGGACGGCAAGAAGGGTGAGGAGGAGAAGCCCTTTCTCGCCGTGAAGAAGCAGGGGGCGCCCGTCACCGCCGAGGAGAACGGCTCGGGGGCGCCCGCGCTGATCGGCCTCGCCGAGGGCAGCCTCGCGCCGGGGTGGAGCGCCCAGCAGACCACGCACTTCACCGCGGGCGCCGGTCGCGGCCTGCACGGCGCCGTCTGCTCCGCGCCCGACACCGACTTCTGGTTCCCCGGCGCCTCCACCGCCGAGGACCGCAGCGACTACCTCCACCTGACCAACCCGGACGACGCGGCCGCCGTCGTCGACATCGAGCTGTACGGCAAGGACGGCGCCCTCGACTCCGAGGTCGGCGAGGGCATCCAGGTGCCGCCGCGCTCCAGCGTCCCCGTCCTGCTCTCCACCCTCACCGGCAAGCCGCAGACCAACCTGACCGTCCACGTCACCGCGCGCAGCGGCCGGGTCGCCGCCGCCGTGCAGGCCCTGGACCAGAAGGTGGGCGGCGACTGGCTCACGCCCTCGGCCGAGCCCTCGGCCTCCGTCGTGCTGCCCGGCATCCCCAAGGACGCCACCGCGGTCCGCCTGGTCGCCTTCGCGCCCGGCTCCGCCGACGCCGACCTGAAGGTCTCCCTCGCCGGGCCCAACGGCTCCCTCTCGCCCGCCGGCAACGAGACCCTGCACCTCAAATCGGGCATGACCACCGCCGTCGACCTCGCCGACGTCACCCGGGGCGAGCCCGGCTCCCTGGTCCTCACCCCGACCGGCGACTCCGGCGACACCCCGGTGGTGGCCGCCGTCCGCGTCATCCGGGGCAAGGGCGCCGAGCAGGAGAGCGCCTTCATCCCGGCCGCCCGCCCGGTCGGCGACCGCGCCACCGTCACCGGCAACGGCGCCAAGGGCACCTACCTGTCGCTGACCGCGCCGGGCAAGGCCGCCAAGGTCCGCGTCACCGCCTCCGCAGGAACGGGTGGCGGCACCGCCGCCACCAAGACCTACTCCGTGGGCGCGGGCCGGACGCTGGCCGCCGACATCCCGCTCCCGGACTCGCTGAAGGGGACCTACGCCCTGACCGTCGAGACCGTCTCCGGCGGCCCCGTCCACGCCTCCCGCACCCTCACGCTGAGCGGCGCGGCGGCCGACGGCATCTCGATGTTCACCGTCCAGAACCTCACCGACGACCGGGGCACGGTCACCGTCCCGGCCGCCCGCCCGGAGATGGGCGTGCTGCTCGACTGAGCCGCCGCCCGCGTACCGCCGCCCGCCCCGCCCCGGAATCCCGGGGCGGGTCGGGCGCCGTTCACTCCCCCTCGCCGTACCGGGGGTCGACCGCCTCCGGGGTCAGGCCCAGCACGTCGGCGACCTGCTCCACCACCACCTCGTGCACCAGCAGCGCCCGCTCGTCGCGCCCCTTGGCCCGGATCTCCACCGGCCGCCGGTAGACCACCACCTGCGCCGGCCGCCCCTTGCGCGCCTCCACGGCGGCCCCCAGCGGCACCGCCTCGTCCTGCCAGTCGTCCCCGGGCCCCTGCGGCCTCGGCACCTCCTGGACGACGAAGTCGATGTCGGCGATCTGCGGCACGTGCCGCTCCAGCCGCTCCACCGCGTCCCGCACGAAGTCGTCGAAGACCTGCGCCCTGCTCGCCGAGAGCGGCACCTGCGGCGGGGCCACCGGCCCGCGCATCCCGCGCCCGTGCCGGTCCCGGTGGCGCGGGCGCGGACCGCCGGGCGGGGGGCAGGGCGGTACAGGAGGTGAACCGGTGGCGTCGGCGCGCCCGGCGGCGCCCGGCGCGTCCGGCGCGCCCGCGGGGTCCGGCGAACCCGGAGAAACGTCGTCCATCACCGTCGCAGCGTAGTCCGCACCCGTCGTCGGCACCCTCGGTGCCCGGGCGGCCACCCCCATAAGCGTCGGCCGGTTTCGGCCAAACCGGGGCGCGAACCCGACCAGGGCGGGCTCCCGGCACCCCCGCCCCACCCCCGGCACCCCCGCCGAACCGCCCGCGCCGCACCGCATCACCCCACCTCAGAAGGGTCCCGCCGAGCCGCTCGCGGGACCGACACGGCGGGGTCGGCGGGGGGAGAGTCGTCGCGGCCCGTTCAAGAGTGCGGTACCGTCCAACATCGTGAGCCCTGTACGTCGCTGTTCGCGCACCGCGTGCGGTCGCCCTGCCGTCGCAACACTGACGTACGTCTACGCCGATTCGACCGCAGTCCTCGGTCCGCTCGCCACCTACGCCGAACCGCACTGTTACGACCTGTGCGCCGAGCACTCCGAGCGCCTCACCGCGCCCCGAGGCTGGGAAGTCGTGCGCCTCGCCGACTCCGCCGGTCCGGCCCGCCCGCGCGGCGACGACCTCGAAGCGCTGGCGGACGCCGTCCGCGAGGCCGCCCGCCCGCAGGACCGTCCCGCCGCCCCCGGCCACCGCACCCCGGACCCGGCACCGCGCCCCGCCCCGGACCCGCAGCTGCCGACCACCCGCCGCGCCCACCTGCGCGTGCTCCGCTCGCCGGACTCCTGACCCCGGCGGCTCCCTCCGGAGCCCTCTCCACGGACGCCCCCGGCGCCCGGTCCCCGCGACCGGGCGCCGATTTCGTTCAACCCATTGACGAACTCTCCCGGCGCCCACAACCATGCCCAACCAGCCGGAGATCACCTTCCGCCCACCGGAAAACAACCCCCACTCCGGCACGCACCACCGCACCCCCGGCACGTACGAACGGCAACCGCGCTCCACCCCACCCCCGCCAGGAGGCACGCGTGTTCGTCCAACCCCTGGAGCCCGTCGCGGACTCCCTGCCACTCTCCGCCCTGGTCGCGGCCCTCCCCCTGGTCACCGTGCTGGTCCTGCTCGGGGCCGTCCGCATGAAGGCCCACCTCGCCGGCGCCCTCGGCCTCGCCGTCGCCACCCTCGTCGCCTGGCTCGTCTACGGCATGCCGCTCGGCCAGACCCTCTCCAGCGCCGCCCAGGGCGCCCTCTTCGGCCTCTTCCCGATCATGTGGATCGTCGTCAACGCGCTCTGGGTCTACCGGATGACCGTGCGCACCCAGCACTTCGACATCCTCCGCCGCTCCTTCGGCCGCCTCTCCGACGACCCCCGCATCCAGGCCCTGGTCATCGCCTTCTGCTTCGGCGCCCTCCTGGAGGCGCTGGCCGGATTCGGCGCGCCCGTCGCCATCAGCGCCGTGATGCTGGTCGCCCTCGGCTTCGACCCGGTCCGGGCCGCCGTCGTCGCCCTGGTCGCCAACACCGCCCCCGTCGCCTTCGGCGCCATGGGCACCCCCGTGGTGACGCTGGCGCAGGTCACCGGTTTGCCGCTGGACTCGGTCGCCTCCGTGGTGGGCCGTCAGACCCCGCTGCTCGCCCTCGTGGTGCCGCTGGTCCTCGTCTGGCTGGTCGACGGCAGGCGCGGGCTGCGCGAGACCTGGCTGCCCGCCCTGGTCTGCGGTGTCGCCTTCGCCGCCGCCCAGTTCCTCGCCGCCAACTACTTCTCCGCCCAGCTCGCCGACATCGCCGCCGCCCTCGCCGGGGCCGCCGCCCTGATGCTGGTGCCGAGCGCCCGCAGGCCCGCCGACGAGGCCGTCCGCACCTCCGTCCTCAAGGGCGTCCGCAGCGACGACCTCGACCACGACGACCCGCGCCCCGAGATCTACCGCGCCTACGCCCCGTACGCCCTGATCGTCGCCGTCTTCTCCCTCGCCCAGATACCCCCGGTCAAGGACCTCCTCGCCAAGGCGACCCAGTCCTTCGACTGGCCCTTCCTCGACGTGGCCGACGCCGACGGCCAGCCGGTCGGCGCCAACGTCTTCTCGCTCCCGCTCGTCGCCACCGGCGGCACGCTGGTCCTGGTCGCGGGCCTGCTCACCGCCGTCGTCCTCGGCGTCCGCGCCAAGGACGCGCTGCGCGAATGGGGCGCCACCGTCCACGAACTCCGCTTCGCCCTCCTCACCGTGGTCAGCGTCCTCGCCCTCGCCTACGTCATGAACCTCTCCGGCCAGGCCGCCACCATCGGCTACACCGTCGCCGCCGCCGGCGCGGGCCTCGCCTTCCTCTCCCCGGTCCTCGGCTGGTTCGGCGTCGCCGTCACCGGCTCCGACACCTCCGCCAACGCCCTCTTCGGCGCCCTCCAGGTCACCGCCGCCCGCGAATCCGGTCTCTCCGCCGAACTCCTCGCCGCCGCCAACAGCTCCGGCGGCGTCCTCGGCAAGATGATCTCCCCGCAGAACCTCACCATCGCCTGCGCCGCCGTCGGCCTCGCCGGCAAGGAGGGCGACCTCCTCCGCAAGGTCCTCCCGTGGAGCCTGGGCCTGCTGCTGGTCATGTGCCTGATCGTGGTGGGGCAGAGCACGGCTGTCCTGGGGTGGATGCTGCCCTAGAGGTCGTCTTCAAAGGTCAGATCCAGAGCAGGATTGAGGCGATGGTGACGGCCGCCTGGTAGGACTCGCGGGTTTTGTCATAGCGGGTGGCCAGTCCGCGCCACTGCTTGAGGCGGTTGAAGCAGCGCTCGACGACGTTGCGACGGCGGTAGATGCACCGGTCGAAGCCGGGCGGCCGTCCGCCGCGTGTGCCGCGGTTCAGCCGGCCCAGGATCTGGTCGGCGCGTTCGGGGATTGTGTGCGGGATGCCGCGTCGTCGCAGGTAGGCGCGGATCTTTCGAGAGCTGTAGCCCTTGTCGGCGACCACACGGTCGGGCCGGGAGCGTGGACGCCCGGGCCCGACTCTGGGCACGCTGATCGAGTCCATCACCTTCTCGAGGCGGGTGCAGTCGTTGGCGTTGCCGCCCGACAGGACGAATCCGAGAGGGCGGCCGCGCCCGTCGCAGGCCAGGTGGACTTTCGTGCTCAGTCCACCACGGGATCGGCCGAGGGCGTGATCACCCGCTTCGTCCCTGTCAACCGCCCCCTTTGCCGCTTCTACGGCATGCTGGTGCGCCCGAACGATGGTGGAGTCGACCGACACCAGCCAGTCGATGTCCCCGGCCGCGTCCTTCTCCGCCTGAACGGCCCGCAGCATGCGCGAGAACGTCCCGTCCAGTGCCCACCTGCGAAAACGCGTGTACAAGGTCTGCCAGGAGCCATAACGTTCCGGCACATCACGCCAGGCTGATCCGGTCCGCAGCTTCCACACGATGCCGTTCAGTACCAGCCGGTCGTCCGAACGAGGCCGCCCCGCAGTCCCCGAACTCGGCAGCAACCGCGACAACACAGCCCACTCGGCATCGGACAGTTCATGACGACGCACCATGACAAGCATGATTCCTCATCACCTGATCACCTTTGAAGACGATCTCTAGGTCACTGGCGGACGCCCGAGGGGTGGCCGGGCCCGCACGGGAACGGGCCCGCCACCCGCCGGTACCGCACCTCCCGCACCGCCACCCCCGCGTACTCCTCGCTCTGCGCGCCCCCGTCCGCCCGGTACCCGGCCGCCTCGTAGAAGCGGCGGGCGCGCGCGTTGGCCTCGACCACCCAGAGCACCAGCGCGCCCCAGCCACGCGCCGCCGCCTCGTCGTGGACCGTGTCGAGCAGGGCGCGGCCGACGCCCCGGCCCAGCAGATCGGGCCGCACGTAGAGGGCGTACACCTCGCCCTCACCCCCCGCCGCGCCTCCCGGGGTGTCGCGCGGACCGCAGCAGGCCCAGCCGACGACCTGCCCGTCCGCGCCGACCGCGACCAGGTCGCACAGCCCGGCCGCCCGCCCCGCGGCGAACCGTTCCTCGCGCACCGCCGCGTCCCGCTCCACGCTCATCGCGTCGAGGTACGCGCCGGGGATCACCCCGGCGTACGCCGCCCGCCACCCGGCCACGCGGACCGCCGACACGGCCGCCGCGTCGCCCACCGCCATCTCCCTGACCCACGTCATCCCGGCACTGTAGGGCCCGGCCGGCCCCGGCCGCCCGGCCGATTCCGCCCGCCCGGCGGCCCCGCCGCCCCCGCCGGGTAGCTTGGGCGGTCCGAAAGCAGCCCCACCGGCAGAAGGGCCAGCCGTGACCGCGGACCTCTCACAGATCGTCAAGGCGTACGACGTACGCGGAGTCGTGCCCGACCAGTGGGACGAGCGCTACTCCGCCCTCTTCGGCGCCGCCTTCGCCCAGGTCACCGCCGTCCCCGCGGGCAGCGGGGCGATCGTCGTCGGCCACGACATGCGCCCCTCCTCGCCGGGCCTCTCGCACGCCTTCGCCCGCGGCGCCGCCGAGCAGGGCCTCGACGTGGTCGAGATCGGCCTGTGCTCCACCGACCAGCTCTACTACGCCTCCGGCGCCCTCGACCTGCCGGGCGCGATGTTCACCGCCTCGCACAACCCGGCCCGGTACAACGGCATCAAGCTCTGCCGCGCCGGCGCCGCCCCCGTAGGCCAGGACACCGGCCTCGCCGAGATCCGGGCCCTCGTCGAGAGCTGGCTGGACGACCCCGCCTCGGCCCCCGCGCCCGTCGCCACCCCCGGCACCCTCAGCCGCCGCGACACCCTCGCCGACTACGCCGCGTACCTCCGCTCGCTGGTCGACGTGAGCGGCATCCGCCCGCTCAAAGTCGTCGTCGACGCCGGCAACGGCATGGGCGGCCACACCGTCCCCACCGTCCTCGGCGACCTCCCCCTGACCGTCGTCCCGCTCTACTTCGAGCTGGACGGCACCTTCCCCCACCACGAGGCCAACCCCCTCGATCCCAAGAACCTGGTCGACCTCCAGGGCCGCGTCCGCGCCGAGGGCGCCGACCTCGGCCTCGCCTTCGACGGCGACGCCGACCGCTGCTTCGTCGTGGACGAGCGCGGCGAGCCGGTCTCCCCGTCCGCCGTCACCGCCCTGGTCGCCGCCCGCGAACTGGCCCGCAACGGCGGCCACGGCACCGTCATCCACAACCTCATCACCTCGTGGTCGGTCCCCGAGGTCGTCCGCGAGCACGGCGGCACCCCCGCCCGCACCCGCGTCGGCCACTCCTTCATCAAGGCCGAGATGGCCGCCACCGGCGCCATCTTCGGCGGCGAACACTCCGCCCACTACTACTTCCGCGACTTCTGGAACGCCGACACCGGCATGCTCGCCGCCCTCCACGTCCTCGCCGCCCTCGGCGGCCAGCCCGCCCCCTTCTCCACCCTGGTCGCCGAGTACGACCGCTACCCGGCCTCCGGCGAGATCAACTCCACCGTCACCGACCAGCAGGCCACCACGGCCCGCGTCCGCGCCGCCTACGCCGACCACCCCGCCGCCACCACCGACACCCTCGACGGCCTCACCATCACCACCCCCGACTGGTGGTTCAACCTCCGCCCCTCCAACACCGAACCCCTCCTCCGCCTCAACGTCGAAGCCCGCGACCGGGAGACCCTGGAGCGCCTGACGGCGGAGGTGCTGGAGCTGGTGCGGCAGTAGGGGCGGGGCGCGGCACGGCGCTTCCGGGCCGGCTGCGGGGGAGCGGGGCCTCTTGCGTTGCGAGGCGTACACGTCGTCCGTGGAGGCTTGTCACGGTGGGCGCGGGCGGGCCGGGGCTCGGCCTGGCTGGGCCTCGGGTGGTCGTCGTCTGCCCGGCCGAGGCTGTGTTCTGCCACGGGCACGCCTGTACGCGGAGGCTTGCCAGGGTGGGCGCGGGCAGGCCGGGGCCCCGACCGAGGCACCAGGGAGCGGAGGGCCGTAGGGCGTGACGGCCGACGCGGTGCGTTGCCAGGCGTACGTCCGGTACGCGGGCGCTCCTCGCCGTGGATGCGGGGGCAGCCTCCGTCCGACCGCGCCGGCACCGCGCAAGGCCCGTCGTGCCTCTCGGACCGACGCCGGTAGCCGTCGGAGCAGAGCTGCGGGTCGGCGGCGGGGGCAAGGGTGAGCGCCGGGCGCCACCGGCCGCCGCGAGCAGCGGGCCCGGAGCACAAGCCGAGCCGCCTACCCCCGCTCCCCGAGCCCCGCAAGCACCTCCCGCACCAGCCCCACGACCAGCTCCGGCCGCCCGACGAACGGGGAATGCCCGGTCGGCCACTCCCGCACCTCCCCGCACCGCGCGGCCATGCGCCGCTGCACCCCGGGGTCGACCGCCCGGTCCCGCGCACACACCACGTACGTCGACGGCGTCGTCCGCCACCCCTGACGCTCCGGCACCCCGCGCCCGCACCCCGGCCCCTGCTCCCGCAACAGCTCCACAGCACGCCGGGCGAGCGGCGCGGGACAGTCGTCGTACAACACCCCGGCAGCCAACTCCGGCCGCAGCCTGGTCGCCCCCTCCTCCCCGGCCGCCACCACGGCCTCCCGCAACGCGGCCGACCCCCCACCCCACCCCGCCGCACTCTCCCCGGCATCCAGCACGAACGCCGCCAGATAGACCAGATGCCCCGCCCCGCGCACGCCCGTGATCACCGACCCCCCGTACGAGTGCCCCACCACCACCGGCGCCACCCCGAACCCGTCCACCACCTCCTGCACCACCCGCGTGTCCTCCCGCAACGACCCCCGATGCAACTCCGGAACCACCACCCCCACCCCCACCCGCCGCAACCCCACAGCCACCACCCCAAAATGCCCCGCCTGGTGATAAAGCCCATGCACCAGCACGACCCCACCCATACGTTCCCCTCCTGGTCCCGGGTTCACGGTCACCTCGTCTCTGGTCCTGGGCTCTCGGTTACCTCCTTCCTGTTCCTGGAGTCACGCTCCGCCTACGTGGTTCTGTATCGAGGGTCCGTTCTCTCCGGCCCGCATCCACCATCCGCGTACTCGGTCCCGGCCCCACCGCCCGCCTTCTTTCCGCAGGGCCGCTGCCCTCACCAGGAGCCAATGTCCCGCCCCGCTCGGCCGCCGCCCTCCGGTCCAACGGGCACCAATTCCAGCCCGGCCGGCGTTTGAGGCCATCGGTAGGCGGCACCGCCGATCGGGCCGAGCCCGTTCCAGCCCGGCCGGCGTTTGACGCCATCGTTAAGCGGCACCGTCAACCAGACCGAGCCGAACCCCAGCCCGGCCGGCCTGAGGCCACCCCACACGGCGCCCCCAACACCAGAGGCCGCCGCCAGGCAGACGCACCCCCACCTGAAGCCACACCCCACCTCCCCACCGGTAGGCTCTGATCAAGCGGGCCACAGGCCCACCCCGCTCCACCTCCCCGAAGGGAACCCCCATGGCACTCGAAGCCGGCCTCCTGGAAATCCTCGCCTGCCCGGCGTGCCACGCCCCCCTCGAGGAGTCGAAGACCGACTCGACCCCGGAACTCCTGTGCACCGGCGAGGGCTGCGCCCTCGCTTACCCGATTCGCGACGGCATCCCCGTCCTCCTCGTCGACGAGGCCCGCCGCCCCGCCTGACCAGGGCAAACAGGCGTACTCACACACGCGGCACGCGAACCCCGCCCAGGACGAACAAGGCGTACCCGCACCCACGGACCGCGAGCCCCGGCCTGACCAGGGCGAGCCACGCGTACCCCGTGGGACGCGAGCCCCGTACGAGCGCGCCCGGCCTCGCAGAGGTAGCCCGCCCCACCCCGGGGCACACGCAGGAGCACCCGCACGGGCCCGCCGCCCCGAGGCGCGCCCGGCCAGCGAACCGGAGGCCCCTCCCATGTTCGACGAGACCCTGCTCGACGACCCCGAGGCACTCACCCGCGCCGACCCGCGCGGCCTCCTGCGCGACGCGGCCGGCGCGGGCGCCCGGGTCCGTACGGCGGCCCGCCTCGCCGCCGAGGCAGGCATCACCGAACTACGCCCCGACGGCCGCCCCCGTACCGTGCTGATCGCCGGTCCCGGCACGGCCGCCACCGCCACCGCCGACCTCCTCGGCACCCTCGCGGGCGGCGCCTGCCCGGTGGTCCCGCTCGGCCCGACCGGCGTGGCCGCCGCCGCGGGTGCCCTGCGCTGGACCCTGCCGGGCTGGGCCGGCCCCGTCGACCTCCTCCTCATCGCCACCCCCGACGGCGGCGAACCCGGCCTCGCCCTCCTCGCCGAACAGGCGTACCGGCGCGGCTGCACCGTCGTCGCCGTCGCCCCCGACCGCACCCCGGTCACCGAGGCGGTCCAGGGCGCCCACGGCCTGGCCGTCCCCATGGCGACCGCCCCGGGCGAACTCCCGGAGGAGGAGCCCGTCGAGGCGTACGCCAACGGCACGACCGCCGCCTCCGGCGCCTTCTGGGCCCTGCTCACCCCGCTGCTGCTCCTTCTCGGCCGCACCGGCCTGGTCGACGCGGACACGGACGCCGTCCACGACCTGGCCGACCGCCTCGACACCACCGCGGAACGCTGCGGCCCCGCCGTCGCCGCCTACTCCAACCCCGCCAAGACCCTCGCCGCCGAACTGGCCGAATCCCTCCCCCTCGTCTGGACCGAGGGCCCGGGCGCCGGACCGATCGGCCGCCGCTTCACCGCCCTCCTCGCCGAGGTCGCCGGGCACCCCGCCCTCACCGCGGCCCTTCCCGAGGCCCTCCCCGCCCACGGCGCGCTCCTCGTCAGCGGCATCGCCGACGCGAGCGACCCCGACGACTTCTTCCGGGACCGCGTCGACGAGGCCGAGCCGCTGCGCGCCCGCGTCGTCCTGCTCCGCGACCGACCGCCGGGCGGCCTCACCGCCGCCCCCGCCGCCCGCGAACTGGCCCTCGCCCACAACACCGCGCTCAGCGAACTCGAACCGGGCGAGGGCAGCGACCTCGCCGCCACCGCGGAGCTGATCGCCACCACGGATTTCGCCGCCGTTTACCTCGCGCTCGCCACCACCCCCCGATCATGACGGGGCACCGAACCCGCCGCTGACCGCCCGGCCCGCCGCACCCCGCCCGCAGGCCACGCCCGAGGCCGACACCTCCGGCGGCGGACCCGCCCCTCCCCGTCCCACGCCTGTGGAGCCACGCCATGGACCGCCTCCAGAACACCGTCCGCCCCTACGCCTGGGGCTCCGCCACCGCCATCCCGCACCTCACCGGCACCGAGCCCACCGGCGAACCGCAGGCCGAACTCTGGATGGGCGCCCACTCCGGTGCCCCCTCCCTCGTCGACCGGGGCACGGGCCCGCGCTCTCTCGCCGACCTCATCGCCGCCGACCCCGACCGCGAACTCGGCCCCGCCGTCGCCGCCCGGTTCGGCCCCCAGCTCCCCTTCCTCCTCAAACTGCTCGCCGCGGACGCGCCGCTCTCCGTCCAGGTCCACCCCGACAGCGACCAGGCCGCCGCCGGCTACGCCGACGAGGAGCGCCGAGGCGTCCCCCGCACCGCCCCCGAGCGGAACTACAAGGACCCGCACCACAAGCCCGAACTGATCTGCGCCCTCACCCCCTTCGAAGGGCTCTGCGGCTTCCGCGACCCCGCCGAGGCCGCCGACACCCTCGCCGCCCTCGACCTGGACTCCCTCAAGCCCTACGTCGACCTGCTCCACGCCCACCCCGAGGAAGCGGCCCTGCGCGAGGTGCTCACCGCCGTCCTCACCGCCGACCGCGACGAGATGGCCGCCACCGTCACCGAGGCCGCCGCCGCCTCCGCTCGCCTCGGCGGCCCACACGCCACCTACGCCGACCTGGCCCGCCACTACCCCGGCGACCCCGGCGTCCTCGCCGCCATGCTCCTCAACCAGGTCAGCCTCCAGCCCGGCGAGGCCCTCTACCTCGGCGCCGGCGTCCCGCACGCCTACCTGAGCGGCCTCGGCGTGGAGATCATGGCCGCCTCCGACAACGTCCTGCGCTGCGGCCTCACCCCCAAACACATCGACGTCCCCGAACTCCTGCGGATCGTCCGCTTCGACCCCGCCACCCCCGCCGTCCTGCGCCCGGAGGCGTCTCCCGACGGGGAGGAGGTCTACGACACCCCCGTCCACGATTTCCGCCTCTCCCGCTACGTCCTCGCCCCCGGCGCGCCCGTGCGCGACTTGACCCTGCCCACCCCGCAGATCCTCCTGAGCGCCGAGGGCTCGCCCACCGTGGGGAACCTCCCCCTCGGCCCCGGCCAGTCCGTCTTCGTCCCCGCGGGCGAACCGGTGGAACTGCGCGGCCCGGGAACGGTCTTCCGCGCCACCGCCCTCACCTGACCCGCTCTCCGCCCCCTTCCGGCTGCTGTAACAATGTGCCGCCGCGGCCCGGCCCGTCCGGGCCGCGGCACCCGGACCGTCGCCGCGGCCCGGGAGGACCAAGGGATTGGGACCCAGAACCATGAGCGCGTCAGGCGGCACCAAAGCGATCGTCGCGGCACTCTCCGCCAACCTCGCCATCGCGGTGGCGAAATTCGTGGCCTTCCTCTTCAGTGGGTCGTCCTCGATGCTGGCCGAGAGCGTCCACTCGCTGGCCGACTCCGGCAACCAGGGACTGCTGCTCCTCGGCGGCAAACGCGCCAAGCGCCAGGCCACCCCCGAGCACCCCTTCGGCTACGGCCGTGAGCGGTACATCTACGCCTTCCTCGTCTCCATCGTCCTCTTCTCCGTCGGCGGCATGTTCGCCATCTACGAGGGCTACGAGAAGATCAAGCACCCCCACGAGATCGAGCACTGGTACTGGCCCGTGGGCGTCCTGGTCTTCGCGATCATCGCCGAGGCGTTCTCCTTCCGTACCGCGATCAAGGAGTCCAACCCGCTCCGCGGCAAGCAGAGCTGGAGCCAGTTCGTCCGCCGGGCCAAGGCCCCCGAGCTGCCCGTCGTCCTCCTGGAGGACCTCGGTGCCCTCGTCGGCCTGATCCTCGCCCTCGGCGGCGTCGGCCTCGCCCTCGCCACCGGCGACGGCGTCTGGGACGGCATCGGCACCCTCTGCATCGGCGTCCTCCTCATCGTCATCGCGATCGTCCTGGCCGCCGAGACCAAGTCGCTCCTGCTCGGCGAGTCGGCCGGCCTCGACGAGGTCCGCAAGATCGAGGCGGCCCTGGTCGACGGCGACACCGTGACCCGCGTCATCCACATGCGGACCCTCCACCTCGGCCCCGAGGAACTCCTCGTCGCCGCCAAGCTCGCCGTCCAGCACGACGACACCGCTGCCGAGGTCGCGGCCGCCATCAACGCCGCCGAGGCCCGCATCCGCGAAGCCGTCCCCATCGCCCGCGCCATCTACCTCGAACCCGACATCTACGACGAAGCCGCCGCCGCGAAGGGCACCAACCCCGCTATGACCCCTTCGCCGGACGCGTCACCGCGCTGACCTGCGCGATCGCCGCGGACCCCGGTGCGGGCTGGGGTCCGCGGGGCCGATCGGTGTAGATTCGGTCCCCGAGACAGACGTCGCTGCTGATGGCGGTCGGGCGGCCCCCACCGGGCCGGCCGAGGGAGAGAGGGCCTCCGACGGACTGCGAGCGCGGGTGGCCGGACACCGGTGTGTCCGCCCGTCCGCCCTGTCAGCCGTACCCACCCTCGACCCGATACGAGGAGCAGCCCACCATGGCAAGCGCCCAGCAGCACGACTTCAAGGTCGCCGACCTCTCCCTCGCGGAGTTCGGCCGCAAGGAGATCACCCTCGCCGAGCACGAGATGCCCGGCCTGATGTCGATCCGCGAGGAGTACGCTGCGTCCCAGCCGCTGGCCGGCGCCCGCGTCACCGGCTCGCTGCACATGACCGTCCAGACGGCCGTCCTCATCGAGACGCTCACCGCCCTGGGCGCGGAGGTCCGCTGGGCCTCCTGCAACATCTTCTCCACCCAGGACCACGCCGCCGCCGCCATCGCGGTCGGCCCCAACGGCACCCCGGACAACCCGCAGGGCGTCCCGGTCTTCGCCTGGAAGGGCGAGAGCCTGGAGGAGTACTGGTGGTGCACCGAGCAGGCGCTGACCTGGCCGAACACGCCCACCGGCGGCCCCAACATGATCCTGGACGACGGCGGTGACGCCACCCTCCTCGTCCACAACGGCGTCCAGTACGAGAAGGACGGCAAGGTCCCCGACCCGGCCACCGCCGAGTCCGACGAGCACCGCGTCATCCTCCAGCTGCTGACCCGCACCCTCGGCGAGAACCCGCAGAAGTGGACCCAGCTCGCCTCGGAGATCCGCGGCGTCACCGAGGAGACCACCACCGGCGTCCACCGCCTCTATGAGATGCAGCGCGACGGCCAGCTTCTCTTCCCGGCGATCAACGTCAACGACGCGGTCACCAAGTCGAAGTTCGACAACAAGTACGGCTGCCGCCACTCCCTGATCGACGGCATCAACCGCGCCACCGACGTCCTCATCGGCGGCAAGACCGCCGTGGTCTGCGGCTACGGCGACGTCGGCAAGGGTTGCGCCGAGTCCCTGCGCGGCCAGGGCGCCCGCGTCATCGTCACCGAGATCGACCCGATCTGCGCTCTCCAGGCGGCGATGGACGGCTACCAGGTCGCCACCCTCGACGACGTGATCGGCCAGGCCGACATCTTCGTCACCACCACCGGCAACAAGGACATCATCATGGCCGCCGACATGGCCAAGATGAAGCACCAGGCCATCGTGGGGAACATCGGCCACTTCGACAACGAGATCGACATGGCCGGCCTCGCCGCCATCCCCGGCATCGTCAAGGACGAGGTCAAGCCGCAGGTCCACACCTGGACCTTCCCCGACGGCAAGGTCATCATCGTGCTGTCCGAGGGCCGTCTGCTCAACCTGGGCAACGCCACCGGCCACCCGTCCTTCGTGATGTCCAACAGCTTCGCGGACCAGACGCTGGCCCAGATCGAGCTGTTCACCAAGCCCGACGAGTACCCGACCGACGTGTACGTGCTGCCCAAGCACCTCGACGAGAAGGTCGCCCGCCTCCACCTCGACGCCCTCGGCGTCAAGCTGACGACCCTCCGCCCGGAGCAGGCCGCGTACATCGGCGTCTCCGTCGAGGGCCCGTTCAAGCCGGACCACTACCGGTACTGACACCGGCCCGGCCCCGTCCGCGCGCCGCGCCGGCCCCGCCGCCCGGCGCCGGAACAGCCGGTCCCACAGCCTCACCGCAGGCCCCCGCCACCCCGGCGGGGGCCTGTCCCCATACCGGCCACCGACGAGGACCCGCAGCCCATGCCCAAAGGCCGCTACTCCCTGCACGATCCGCACGACCACACCCCCCTTGCCGAAGAACACTTCCACTGCGCGCCAGGCCCGCACGGCTGGCGCTACGTCGCCCAACTCACCACTCCCACACCGGAGAACGACCACCTCGGTTCCGTCGACCTCACCCTGGACGACCTCGGCCGCCCGCTCCGCCTCGAACTCCACTCCGGCGGCTGGCAGGTCCGCGGCGGCGCCCTCGAAGGCGTCACCTGGGTACGCACCGACCCCACCGGCCAGGAGGCGACCGAAGGCACCGTCGCCGCCCACGCCTTTACCGGGAACTCCCCGGCCTTCCTCGTCGCCACCGCCCGCCTGCTGCGCCTCACGACCACGTCACCCCCGACCCGCGTCCGCCTCGTCTCCTTCACCGGCCAGGCCCTCGCTCCCCGCACACTCGATCAGCAGTGGGCCTTGCGATCGAGCGAAACACACGCCACCGACAACGGTCCGCTCACCGTGGACGAATACCTCGTCGGCGAGGTCGAAACCGGGGAACAGCACACCGTCCACCTCGCAGGCGATGTCATCCTGAGCGCCCCCGGCATCGAACTCGAGGACCTGGAGACCCCGCCGACCCGCTTCACCGACTGACCTGCGAGAACACCTCACACCGGCGGCACGAACCCGGTCCCCGCCTGTCCACCGGAACGTCCCTCTCCGCCCCCGCCGCCCTCCGGCGGAGAAACTTCCTCCCCGACATCCCGCGCTTCCGGGACGGCACCGGCCCAGCCGCCCGGAACCTCAGCGTCCGCCCCGCTGAGCGGAACAGCCTCCGCCTTCCGTCGCTCCCGCTCCCGCCGCTCGTACGCCACCGCCGCCAGGTAGCTCCCGGCGGGCACCCCGGCCGGCACCGGCACACCGGTCCGTACGGCGAGCTCCTCGGCGAGCCGCCCCGCCATCGCCGCGGCGACCTGCGCGTCCAGCTGCCGGGCCCGGCCCAGGTACTGACGTACCGCTAGCCACAGGGAGTCGGGAACGGAGGACAGGTCCAGCCCGTTCACCTGCTGGGCGAGCCACGGCTCGGGCGCCGCCAGCTCGGGCACACGCGCCACCGGAATCCGCTCCCGCACCACCAGCGTCCCCGCGAACACGTCCCCCACCCGCCGGCCGCGCTCCGACACCAACGAGGCCACGCACGCCACCACACCCACCGTCAACAGAATCTCGACCACGGCCATGGCCCCGCGCCAACGCGTGCCGAAACCGGACCGGACCGCCGTCCTCCCGCACCACCCGCAGCCCGCACGCCCACTTGCCCAGCGACCGCCCGTGGCTGAGCGTCTCCACGGCGATCGGCCCGCCGACCGGCACCAGCAGGAAGACCGCGACGGAGACCGCCGCCACCGCGGCTTCGTCCAACGAGCCCGTGGTGACCAGCACCCCCACCATGACCAGCAGAAAAACCAGCCAGGTCACGACCAGGTCGATCAGCACCGCCGCCCCGCGGCTCAGCAGTTTCGCGGGCCGCAGCTCCAGCGCGACCGACTCGCCCGTCACCGGACCGCTCACCGTTACGCCTCTCCGCCGCCCACGCCTCCCACGGCCAGTCTGCCAAGCTGATGGGCACCCCGCCCCGGCCCGCGCATCCCGAGAGGCACGCCCGATGGACCTCGACGTCTTCGTCGCCGCCCACGAGGCGGAGTGGTGCCGCCTGGAAACCCTCCTGCGCCGTCGCCGCCTCACCGGCCCCGAGGCCGACGAACTCGTCTCCCTCTACCAGCGCGCTACCAGACACCTCTCCCTGATCAGCTCGGCCGCCCCCGATCCGCAGCTCAGCGGCCGCCTGACCCGCCTCGTCGCCCGCGCCCGGAGCAAGGTGACCGCGACCCGCCGCGCCCGCGCCCGCGACCTCACCGGCTTCCTCACCCACGACTTTCCCGCGGCCCTCTACCGCACCCGCACCTGATGGGCCCCGACCGCCGTCGCCTCCCTGCTGGTCGCCGCCCTGATCGGCTGGTGGGTCGCCACCCACCCCGAGGTCCAGTCCGCCATCGCCGCTCCCGCCGAACTCCGCGAACTCACCCGCCCCGGCGGCGACTACGAGGCGTACTACTCCAGCCATCCGGCGACCTCCTTCGCCGCACGGGTCTGGACGAACAACGCCCAGGCCGCCGCCCTCTGCCTGGTCCTCGGCGCGTTCCTCTGCCTCCCGGTGTTCGCGGTCCTGCTCCTCAACATGGTGAACTTCGGCGTGGGCATCGGCCTGATGGCCTCGGCCGGCCGCCTGGACACCTTCCTCGGCCTGCTCGTCCCGCACGGCCTGCTCGAACTGACCGCCGTCTTCGTCGCCGCCGGCACTGGTCTGCGCCTCGGCTGGACCGTCATCGACCCCGGCCCGCGCCGTCGCCGCGACGCCCTTGCCCAGGAAGGACGCGCGGCCCTCGGCATGGCCCTAGAGGTTGTTTTCAAAGGTCAGATCCAGAGCAGGATTGAGGCGATGGTGACGGCCGCCTGGTAGGACTCGCGGGTTTTGTCATAGCGGGTGGCCAGTCCGCGCCACTGCTTGAGGCGGTTGAAGCAGCGCTCGACGACGTTGCGACGGCGGTAGATGCACCGGTCGAAGCCGGGCGGCCGTCCGCCGCGTGTGCCGCGGTTCAGCCGGCCCAGGATCTGGTCGGCGCGTTCGGGGATTGTGTGCGGGATGCCGCGTCGTCGCAGGTAGGCGCGGATCTTTCGAGAGCTGTAGCCCTTGTCGGCGACCACACGGTCGGGCCGGGAGCGTGGACGCCCGGGCCCGACTCTGGGCACGCTGATCGAGTCCATCACCTTCTCGAGGCGGGTGCAGTCGTTGGCGTTGCCGCCCGACAGGACGAATCCGAGAGGGCGGCCGCGCCCGTCGCAGGCCAGGTGGACTTTCGTGCTCAGTCCACCACGGGATCGGCCGAGGGCGTGATCACCCGCTTCGTCCCTGTCAACCGCCCCTTTTGCCGCGGCATGCTGGTGCGCCCGAACGATGGTGGAGTCGACCGACACCAGCCAGTCGATGTCCCCGGCCGCGTCCTTCTCCGCCTGAACGGCCCGCAGCATGCGCGAGAACGTCCCGTCCAGTGCCCACCTGCGAAAACGCGTGTACAAGGTCTGCCAGGAGCCATAACGTTCCGGCACATCACGCCAGGCTGATCCGGTCCGCAGCTTCCACACGATGCCGTTCAGTACCAGCCGGTCGTCCGAACGAGGCCGCCCCGCAGTCCCCGAACTCGGCAGCAACCGCGACAACACAGCCCACTCGGCATCGGACAGTTCATGACGACGCACCATGACAAGCATGATTCCTCATCACCTGATCACCTTTGAAGACGATCTCTAGGCCTCGCCCTGGTCCTCCTGGTCTCCGGAGCCATCGAAGCCTTCGTCACCCCCTCCGGCCTGCCCACCTGGGCCCGCATCACCACCGGCGCGGCCGCCGAGGCAGCCTTCCTCGTCTACGTCTATGCGGTGGGCGGGCGAGCCGCGTGGGCCGGTCATACCGGCGACCTCTCCGCCGACGAGGGTGGCAGC
>NZ_CP110079.1:995000-2322500 GCF_025957665.1 Streptomyces sp. BI87 | reverse complement strand
CGTGGGAGGCCACGATAGTCCCCGGGGAGTCGTCAACCAGGCTTTGATCCGGGGGTTTCCGAATGGGGAAACCCGGCAGTCGTCATGGGCTGTCACCCGCTGCTGAACTCATAGGCAGTGTGGAGGGAACGCGGGGAAGTGAAACATCTCAGTACCCGCAGGAAGAGAAAACAACCGTGATTCCGGGAGTAGTGGCGAGCGAAACTGGATGAGGCCAAACCGTATGTGTGTGATACCCGGCAGGGGTTGCGCATGCGGGGTTGTGGGATCTCTCTTCTACGGTCTGCCGGCCGTGGGACGAGTCAGAAACCGTTGATGTAGGCGAAGGACATGCGAAAGGTCCGGCGTAGAGGGTAAGACCCCCGTAGTCGAAACATCAGCGGCTCGTTTGAGAGACACCCAAGTAGCACGGGGCCCGAGAAATCCCGTGTGAATCTGGCGGGACCACCCGCTAAGCCTAAATATTCCCTGGTGACCGATAGCGGATAGTACCGTGAGGGAATGGTGAAAAGTACCGCGGGAGCGGAGTGAAATAGTACCTGAAACCGTGTGCCTACAAGCCGTGGGAGCGTCGCGCATCGAGCTTGCTCGGTGCGTCGTGACTGCGTGCCTTTTGAAGAATGAGCCTGCGAGTTAGCGGTGTGTAGCGAGGTTAACCCGTGTGGGGAAGCCGTAGCGAAAGCGAGTCCGAAGAGGGCGTTTGAGTTGCACGCTCTAGACCCGAAGCGGAGTGATCTAGCCATGGGCAGGTTGAAGCGGCTGTAAGAGGTCGTGGAGGACCGAACCCACCAGGGTTGAAAACCTGGGGGATGACCTGTGGTTAGGGGTGAAAGGCCAATCAAACTCCGTGATAGCTGGTTCTCCCCGAAATGCATTTAGGTGCAGCGTCGTGTGTTTCTTGCCGGAGGTAGAGCACTGGATAGGCGATGGGCCCTACCGGGTTACTGACCTTAGCCAAACTCCGAATGCCGGTAAGTGAGAGCGCGGCAGTGAGACTGTGGGGGATAAGCTCCATGGTCGAGAGGGAAACAGCCCAGAGCATCGACTAAGGCCCCTAAGCGTACGCTAAGTGGGAAAGGATGTGGAGTCGCAGAGACAACCAGGAGGTTGGCTTAGAAGCAGCCACCCTTGAAAGAGTGCGTAATAGCTCACTGGTCTAGTGATTCCGCGCCGACAATGTAGCGGGGCTCAAGCGTACCGCCGAAGTCGTGTCATTGCAGCATGAGGGCCAACGCCCGCTGTGATGGGTAGGGGAGCGTCGTGTGCCGGGTGAAGCAGCCGTGGAAGCGAGTTGTGGACGGTTCACGAGTGAGAATGCAGGCATGAGTAGCGATTCACACGTGAGAAACGTGTGCGCCGATTGACTAAGGGTTCCTGGGTCAAGCTGATCTGCCCAGGGTAAGTCGGGACCTAAGGCGAGGCCGACAGGCGTAGTCGATGGATAACCGGTTGATATTCCGGTACCCGCTGTGAAGCGTCAAACATTGAATCCAGTGATGCTAAGCCCGTGAAGCCGTTCCGGACCCTTCGGGGAATGGAAAGTGGTGGAGCCGGTGGCCCGAGCTGGTAGTAGGTGAGTGATGGGGTGACGCAGGAAGGTAGTCCATCCCGGGCGGTGGTTGTCCCGGGGTAAGGGTGTAGGACGTCAGGTAGGTAAATCCGTCTGGCAATAGTCTGAGACCTGATGCCGAGCCGATTGTGGTGAAGTGGATGATCCTATGCTGTCGAGAAAAGCCTCTAGCGAGTTTCATGGCGGCCCGTACCCTAAACCGACTCAGGTGGTCAGGTAGAGAATACCGAGGCGTTCGGGTGAACTATGGTTAAGGAACTCGGCAAAATGCCCCCGTAACTTCGGGAGAAGGGGGGCCATGTCTGGTGATCCGATTTACTCGGTGAGCTGGGTGTGGCCGCAGAGACCAGCGAGAAGCGACTGTTTACTAAAAACACAGGTCCGTGCGAAGCCGTAAGGCGATGTATACGGACTGACGCCTGCCCGGTGCTGGAACGTTAAGGGGACCGGTTAGTCACATTTCGGTGTGGCGAAGCTGAGAACTTAAGCGCCAGTAAACGGCGGTGGTAACTATAACCATCCTAAGGTAGCGAAATTCCTTGTCGGGTAAGTTCCGACCTGCACGAATGGCGTAACGACTTCTCGACTGTCTCAACCATAGGCCCGGTGAAATTGCATTACGAGTAAAGATGCTCGTTTCGCGCAGCAGGACGGAAAGACCCCGGGACCTTTACTACAGTTTGATATTGGTGTTCGGTTCGGCTTGTGTAGGATAGGTGGGAGACTGTGAAGCATGCACGCCAGTGTGTGTGGAGTCGTCGTTGAAATACCACTCTGGTCGTGCTGGATGTCTAACCTGGGTCCGTGATCCGGATCAGGGACAGTGTCTGATGGGTAGTTTAACTGGGGCGGTTGCCTCCTAAAGAGTAACGGAGGCGCCCAAAGGTTCCCTCAGCCTGGTTGGTAATCAGGTGTTGAGTGTAAGTGCACAAGGGAGCTTGACTGTGAGACCGACGGGTCGAGCAGGGACGAAAGTCGGGACTAGTGATCCGGCGGTGGCTTGTGGAAGCGCCGTCGCTCAACGGATAAAAGGTACCCCGGGGATAACAGGCTGATCTTCCCCAAGAGTCCATATCGACGGGATGGTTTGGCACCTCGATGTCGGCTCGTCGCATCCTGGGGCTGGAGTCGGTCCCAAGGGTTGGGCTGTTCGCCCATTAAAGCGGTACGCGAGCTGGGTTTAGAACGTCGTGAGACAGTTCGGTCCCTATCCGCTGTGCGCGTAGGAATATTGAGAAGGGCTGTCCCTAGTACGAGAGGACCGGGACGGACGAACCTCTGGTGTGCCAGTTGTTCTGCCAAGGGCATGGCTGGTTGGCTACGTTCGGGAGGGATAACCGCTGAAAGCATCTAAGCGGGAAGCCTGCTTCGAGATGAGTATTCCCACCTCCTTGAGAGGGTAAGGCTCCCAGTAGACGACTGGGTTGATAGGCCGGATATGGAAGCCCTGTAAGGGGTGGAGTTGACCGGTACTAATAGGCCGAGGGCTTGTCCTCAGTTGCTCGCGTCCACTGTGTTGGTTCTGAAACCACGAACACCAATCACATACCTGTCTAGAGGTGGGTTGTGGTTGCTGGTGTGTTTCGTAGTGTTTCGGTGGTCATAGCGTGAGGGAAACGCCCGGTTACATTTCGAACCCGGAAGCTAAGCCTTACAGCGCCGATGGTACTGCAGGGGGGACCCTGTGGGAGAGTAGGACGCCGCCGAACTTTCTTTGGCCTCGGGCCCTGGAAATCTTGTGTAAACAGGTTTCCGGGGCCCGAGGCATTTCTGCGTTCGGGGCCATTTCTGCTGTCTGCCGAGGCTTACAACTTTCCTGCGGCCTTGGCCGACAGGTAGGCGTCGGCGAGTGCAGAGGCCAGTTCGTCGGGTGGAGCATCCACCACCGTGACCCCGCGTCGGCGGAGCAGGCCGGCCGTGCGGTCGCGTTCAGCCTGTGCCTTGTGCGCGGCAGCTGCCTGGTAGACCTTCTCCACCGTGCCCCGGGCCGTCGCCATCTCCGCAAGCCTCGGGTCGGCGACGGAGGCCATGAGGAGCGTGTGGCGGTCGGTGAGGCGGCCGAGGACCGGCAGAAGCCCCTCCTCGACGGGGGTGGCGTCGAGCGTGGTGAGCAGTACCACCAGGGCCCTGCTGGGAGTGCTCCGCAGGATCTCGGCTGCCAGGCCCCGGGCGTCGGTCTCGACCAGATGCGGTTGCAGGGAGGCCAGGCCGTCCACCAGGGCCGGCAGGAGCTGGGGCGAGGGCTTTCCTCGTACCTGCGCACGGAGTTCGCGGTCGAAGGCCAGGAGGTCGACGCGGTCGCCCGCGCGAGCAGCCAGGGCGGCGAGGAGCAGAGCCGCGTCCATGGCTGCGTCCAGTCGCGGCGCGTCTCCCACGCGTCCCGCCGACGTGCGGCCGGTGTCGAGCACGATCAGCACGCGGCGGTCGCGTTCGGCGCGCCAGGTGCGCACGGCCACTTCGGACCGTCGCGCGGTCGCGCGCCAGTCGATGGAGCGAATGTCGTCACCCGGAACGTCGTGCGCAGGCTGTCGAACTCGGTACCCTCGCCCCTGCCGAGCGCGCTGGTCCTCCCGTCCAGCTCGCGCAGGCGCGCTGCCTTGGCAGCGAGCAGGCGGCGGCTGTGGAACGGCGGCAGGACGCGGAGGCGGCCGGGGACGGGGTACGTTGCCTGACGGGAGACGAGCCCCAGCGGTCCGTACGAGCGGACGGTGACGCTGTGAGCGACGGCTGCGCCCCCGCGCGTGGGGCGGAGTGGGGTACGGAGCTCGCGGGTTCCGCCGGCGGGCACGTCGACTCGGTGCCGGGAAGCGTCGGTGGCTCCTGGCACGGTGTTGCTGGGTGGCCAGGCGTCGCGGATCAGCGCCCGCAAGGGCCGCGATGAGGTGTTGGTCAGCTGGAGGCTGGTCTCCGCCAGCTCGCCCTGTCGAACGTTTGTGTCACCAGATCGGGTGAGACGGAGCTTTCGCACTGGCGCGGCCCGGGCGTAGTCGCACATCATTGCGACAGCGAGGGGGGAGTTGACGGCGGCGATCCCCAGCCAGCTGGGTTCGAGCAGTGCGACGGGGGAGGGAGCCGAGAGCTGCGAGCAGCGCGGTGCGTCCAGTGAGAGCCATGGTCCGTCGCCTTCACCGAGGGACGGGGACGCGGGCGAGAAGAGGGGTGAGGACCGCGTCGGGTGTCACGCCTTCCATCTCGGCCTCCGGGCGGAGTTGGACGCGGTGCCGCAGGGTGGGAAGTGCAAGTGCTTTCACGTCGTCAGGGATGACGTAGTCACGGCCGGTCAGCCAGGCCCAGGCGCGTGCGGTGGAGAGAAGAGCGGTGGCGCCGCGAGGCGAGGCGCCGAGGGAGAGCGACGGGGAGTCGCGGGTGGCCCGGCAGACGTCGACGATGTACGCGGCGATCTCGGGTGAGACGGAAATTCCGGCGACTGCTGAGCGGGCAGCGTCGAGCTGGGCGGGGCCGGCGACCGGGTGCAGACCGGCGGCGGACAGATCACGTGGGTCGAATCCCCGCGCATGACGTGAGAGCAGCGCGATCTCGTCGTCCCTGGGCGGTAGCGAGACGTTCAGCTTCAGAAGGAACCGGTCCAGCTGGGCTTCGGGCAGGGGGTACGTGCCCTCGTACTCCACCGGGTTCTGCGTGGCGGCGACCAGGAACGGTTCGGGGAGGTGGCGTGCGGTTCCGTCGACGGTCACTTGCCTCTCCTCCATGGCCTCCAGCAGGGACGCCTGCGTTTTCGGAGGCGTGCGGTTGATCTCGTCGGCGAGCAGGAGGTTGGTGAAGACCGGGCCGGGCTGGAAGGAGAACTCCGACGTGCGGGCGTCGAGGACGAGGGAGCCGGTGATGTCGCTGGGCATCAGGTCCGGCGTGAACTGGACGCGTTTGGTCTCCAGTTCGACCGCCGCTGCCAAGGCGCGCACCAGCAGGGTCTTGGCGACACCTGGGACGCCCTCCAGCGGGACGTGGCCGCGGCAGAGAAGGGCGATGACCAGGCCGGTGACGACCGGGTCCTGGCCGACCACGGCCTTCCCGATCTCCGCGCGTACCGCTTCGAGAGCGGCGCGGGCCTCCGCGGCCCCGTCTGCGTCGGGCGTCGGTGCGCTCATGACGTGCGTACCTCTCTTTCGAGGGCGTCGAGTTGGTCGGCGAGCCGGACCAGACCGGCATCGTCGGTCGGTGCCGGGCCGAAGAGCAGCGAAGCGGGGTCCCGATCGGGGGCGCGGCTCTCCAGGAGGGCGGTGAGGGCCGGCAGGAGCACTTCGGGGGCGTCGGCGTCCGCTGCCGTGACACCGGTGAGTTCGGCGAGGCGGACGCGTGTTGCCCGGCGTAGCAGGGCGGCCGCCTGGTCGCGGGCGTCCGCGCGGTGGTACAGGCGGGCCCGGTCCTCTGTCGTCTCCGAGGCCCGTACGACGACGGGCAGATCCTCGCTGACGACGGGGCCCAGGCGGCGGCCGCGCCAGATCGCGGCCAGGACCGCGGCAAAACAGAGTTGCAGGGTGGCCCAGCGCCAGCCGGCGGGGACCAACTCGAGGAAGCCGCGGGGTTCCTCGGGCGCGGCGGAGGCGTCGGGTGAGGAGGGAAGGTACCAGAGCAGGTGCGGGCGGGAGCCGAGGAGTTGGAGCGCGAGGGAGGCGTTGCCGTGTTCGTCGAGCCGGTCGTCGCGCAGAATGTCCGAGGAGCCCAGAAGGACGGTCCCGGGCGACCCCGGGGTGCCTTCCGTGGCCGGCGTCGAGGCGGGGAGGCGGAGCAAGGAGGGCAGGCCGCCGGACAGGTAGCAGCGTTCGGCCCCGGGTACGTCGGTGAAGTACCGCAGACCTCCCACGTCGGGGTCGCCCGCGCGCTGAGCGGCCGGGAAGGTGCAGGTGGGAGCGATGGTCGACCGCTCCGCCGGTGGCCTCACCTCGGTGCCCGGCGCGAGCCCGGCGAGGGAGGGCGATCCTGGGGCCACGAGCACGAGGCGGGCGTCCGCCTCGGCGGCGGTGGAGCGCAGGGCCGCCTGCTGTTCGCCGGTGAGCCGGTCGGGGACAGTGACCAGCAGGGTGGTGTCCGGGCCTGCCCGTTCGCGGAGGGCGGTGAGGGAGTCGACCGGCTGTACCCGGATGCCGTCGTGAGCGAGGAGCGCGGCCAGAGCCCGGCTGCCGCGCGGATCGTAGGAGGAGGGGGCCAGCTCGCCGCTCTCGTCGCCCTGTTAAAGGGCAGCCAGGGTGATCCCGGCCACGATGATGAGCAGCACGGCCAGCAGGACGCCGCGGGAGCGCGCCCACAGAGGGGGAACGCGCGACGAGGCCGGGGAGGGGCTGGTCATGGGCGCCCTGCCGGGGTCCGCGCGGTGTCGACCGGTTGCGCGCGGCGGAGAGCCGTGTCCAGAGCGGTGAGGCGGCGGTACGTCGTCGCGTCGGCGGTGCGGCCGCCGTACGTGGTCTCGTCGAAGGCTTTCGCGGCGTCCCGCAGGGCGTCGCTGTGGCCGGGCAGGGCGAGGTCTGCCGCTGCGGCGGCCTCGTCGGCGGTGCGCCCGGGATGCGGGCTGAGGAGGCCGCGTTCCTCCAGGGAGCGGACCAGGGCACGCATCGTCTCCTGGACCGCGCCGTTCCAGTCGTGGTCCAGGGCGTGTGCCTCGGCCTGGGCGCGGTGTTCGGCGGCGGTGCGCGGGTGGGCGTCGAAGACTGCGGCGGAAGGCGTCGAGGTGAGGGCGGTACGGCGCAGGCGCAGGCGAAGGGCGACGGCCAGCGCGATCAGGGCGAGGATGATCACGGCCACGCCGACGCCGCCGCCGGGTGTGGCACCGGCAGCGGCGTCGAAGAGGTCCTGGACCCAGTCCCAGAAGGCGGTCCAGGCCCTTTGGAGAAGGTTCGGGTCGTGTTCGTGGTACCGCGGGTCGGAGAGTTCCCGGCGGGCTGCTTCCCGGGCCGCGTCGCGGTCCCAGGACTCGGGCGGCCGGCCGTCACCGTGCGCGGCGGCGTGGACCGCCCGGGCATCCCCCCGCCAGGTCACCGCATCAGCTCCCGGGTGCGGACGGTGGCGGGCTCTCCTGGCTCTGCGCGGCGGCCGCCCTCGTCAGTTCGACGTCGAGGGCCTCGCGGCGGATGCGCTGGTCGATGTAGAGCAGCACGGTCACGCCCGCCACGATCGGCAGCGTCAGCATGGCGCCGATCACCGAGCCGACGCCGGTGATGATCAGGTACGTCCAGCCGAAGTTGGTGACGACCATCTCGTCGAGGGCGCTCGCGGCGCTCTCGCCGGTGATGACGGCGGCCACCCGGGAGAAGGGCAGAAGGATGATCGACGAGACGATCATCACGAGGAGCTGTGCCAGCAGTTGGATACCGAAGACGCGCCACCACGAGCCGCGGACCAGCTTCGCCGACCGCCGCATGGCCTTGACGACGCCCTGCTTCTCCAGCATCAGCGCGGCCGAGGCGAGGGAGAAGCGGATCGTGAGCCAGACGGCCACACCCGCGCCCGCGAGCGCTCCGAGGGCCAGCAGCGCGGCCGCGCCCTCGGAACCGGAGGCCATGCCGAGGAGTACACCGGGCACCATCGCGACCGCTACGAGGCCGATGGCGATCAGGGGCAGCAGCAGTGTCAGGCCGGCGAGCCGGGACAACTGAGGGCGGGCGTCGCGCCAGGCGTCGGAGAGCGACACCGGCTGCCCGAGCACCGCCCTGCTCGTCACCATGGTCAGCAGAGCGGTCGCCACGATGGTGCCGAGCAGCGAGACGAGCAGCACGAGGCCCGAGTCCAGCAGCGCCCCGCCCATCGCGTCGAGGAGCTCGTCGGTCGTGGCCGAGGGGTCCTCGAGTGCCGCGACGTCGACGGCGTCGCGCAGCACGAAGCGCTGCAGCAGGATCAGCACCACCTGCGTCACCACCGCGATCATCAGCGATATGCCGAGCACGGTGCGCCAGTGCGCACGCAGCGTGGAGACGGCACCGTCGAGGATCTCGCCCACCCCGAGCGGGCGGAGCGGGATGACCCCGGGCTTGGCCGCGGCGGGAGGCTGGGTCCAGCCGCCACCACCCCAGCCACCGCCGGACGGTGGCGTCCGGTCACCGCTCTCCGCACGGGTGCGGCGCCCGCCCCAGCTGTCACCGGAGCCGGAGCCTGTCGTCCCGGGGGCCGACCACTGGCCCGGAGGCGGCTGCTCCTTGGACCACTTCGACGGAGAGGCGCCGGGACCGGCGCCCTCCGCTCCCTCGGGCGTAGCGCCCTCGCGGTCGCGGTCGTCCGAGGGGCCAGGTCCGGGCGCTGCCCAGCCCGGAGTGTCGTTCATCGTCGCTCCTTCACGGTGCCCGCGCGGTCGCGGCGGCCGGTTGTCAGCCATGGTCCCACGGGCAGGTCCGACATCGACCGGCCCCCATCGCTGTCCACGCCTTCTTTTGTCGGGTGTCCACAGGGCAGACTGAACGGATGGCTGATCAGTGCACACGAGGTTCCGCGGACATACCGGACTCGATTCCCACCCTCCGATGGGAGGAGCCGCCCGAGGGGCCCGTGCTGGTGCTGCTCGACCAGACACGGTTGCCCGGGGAGGAGAGTGAGCTGGCCTGCACCGACGCTCCGGCCCTGGTCGAGGCGATCCGGACGCTGGCGGTCCGGGGCGCTCCGCTCCTGGGCATCGCGGGCGCCTACGGGGTCGCGCTCGCCGCAGCCCGCGGCTTCGACGTCGTCGACGCGGCGCGGATGCTGGCCGGGGCCCGGCCCACCGCGGTCAACCTCGCGCGCGGGGTCCGAAGAGCCCAGGAGGCCCACGCGGCGGCGGCCGCCGCGGGCGGGGACGAGCGGGCGGCCGCTGCCGCCGCCCTCGCCGCGGCCCGCGCCCTGCACCGGGAGGACGCCGAGGGCAGCCGGAGTATGGCCCGGGAAGGGCTGGCGCTCCTCGACGAACTGGTTCCCGGCGGGCAGCACCGCCTTCTCACCCACTGCAACACCGGGGCCCTGGTCTCCGGGGGCGAGGGGACCGCGTTCGCGGTGGCCCTGGCCGCGCACCGGGAGGGGAAGCTCCGCCGCCTGTGGGTCGACGAGACGCGGCCGCTGCTGCAGGGCGCGCGGCTCACCGCCTATGAGGCGGCGCGGCACGGAATGCCGTACACCCTGCTCACCGACAGCGCCGCGGGCTCGCTTTTCGCGGCGGGGGAGGTGGATGCCGTGCTGATCGGTGCCGATCGGATAGCGGCGGACGGTTCGGTGGCGAATAAGGTGGGGAGCTATCCGCTCGCCGTGCTGGCGCGCTACCACCATGTGCCGTTCATCGTGGTCGCGCCGGTGACGACGATCGACATGGACACCCCGGACGGGGCGGCCATCGAGGTCGAGCAGCGGAGCGGTCACGAGGTGACGGAGGCGATCTCGCCGTCGGGGCGTGGTGTCGGCGGGGAAGCGGGCGGCGGTGTGCCGATCGCTCCCCTGGGGACGCAGGCGTACAACCCGGCGTTCGATGTGACGCCTCCGGAACTGGTGACCGCCGTGGTGACCGAATGGGGCGTTGTCTCGCCCGTGACCGAAGGGGCGTTGGAGCAGCTGTGCGCCAGGTCACGCCAGGTATCGATGAGCTAATGGGATGATGTCGTAATGAAGGGACGCGTTCTCGTCGTCGACGACGACACCGCATTGGCGGAAATGCTCGGGATTGTGCTGCGCGGTGAAGGCTTCGAACCCTCGTTCGTCGCTGACGGCGACAAGGCTCTCGCTGCCTTCCGTGAGACCAAGCCGGACCTGGTGCTCCTCGACCAGATGCTGCCTGGCCGCGACGGAATCGAAGTGTGCCGCCTGATCAGGGCGGAGTCCGGTGTACCGATCGTCATGCTCACAGCCAAGAGCGACACGGTGGACGTGGTGGTCGGACTGGAGTCCGGCGCCGACGACTACATCGTGAAGCCGTTCAAGCCCAAGGAGCTGGTCGCCCGTATCCGGGCGCGCCTGCGCAGGTCGGAGGAGCCGGCGCCCGAGCAGCTCACCATCGGCGACCTCGTCATCGACGTCGCCGGGCACTCGGTGAAGCGGGACGGCCAGTCCATCGCGCTGACGCCGCTCGAGTTCGACCTGCTGGTGGCGCTGGCCCGCAAGCCGTGGCAGGTCTTCACCCGGGAGGTCCTCCTGGAGCAGGTGTGGGGGTACCGGCACGCCGCCGACACCCGGCTGGTCAACGTGCACGTCCAGCGGCTGCGTTCCAAGGTCGAGCGGGACCCGGAGCGCCCCGAGATCGTGGTGACCGTGCGCGGGGTCGGCTACAAGGCCGGACCGAGCTGAGATGAGCAGGGACAGTGCCGCCCCGCCGTCGCAGGAACAGGGCAACGGCGCCGGGCGGCCTGTCGGACGGACGGACAGGGGCCCGGGCCTCGGCTGGCTGAGGGAGAGCCGGCGGGTTCTCCAGGGAGGGGTTCCCAGCAGCCCCTTCCTGCGCCTCTTCGCCCGTTGGGTGCGGCGCCCGCTGCTCCCGGCGGTGCGCCTGTGGCGTCGCAGCATCCAGCTGAAGGTCGTCGTGACCACGCTGCTGATGTCGCTCGGCGTCGTGCTGCTGCTCGGCTTCGTCGTCATCGGGCAGGTGCGCAACGGCCTGCTCGACGCCAAGCAGCGGGCCGCCCAGAGCCAGGCCCGCGGTGGTTTCCAGGTCGCGCAGGACAAGGCGGACACCGCCAGTGCCCGGTCCGCCCAGGACGGGGGCGTGGCCGACGGACGCACCCAGAACGCCACGGTCTGGATGTCCGACCTGGTCGAGCAGTTGTCCAGCGGCGGCCAGTCGGCGTTCGACGTCGTCGCGCTCAGCGCCGACGCGCTCGACGACACGGGGAGCATCCGGGGGCCGCGCGCCTCCGGCGGCGTGGTGCCCGTGCAGAGCGTGCCCGTCGACCTGCGGCGGGCCGTGGACGAGACCGCGGGCTCGCCCGGCGGCCTCTACCAGAGCTACACCCGGATCACCTACGCCAGCCAGGCTTCGCAGCCCGGCCTGGTCATCGGCAAGCGCCTGAACGACCCCAACGGCGACGCCTACCAGCTCTACTACCTCTTCCCGCTGACGCAGGAGGAGAAGTCCCTCACCCTGATCAAGACCACGCTGGCCACCGCCGGCCTGTTCGTCGTGGTGCTGCTCGGGGCCATCGCCTGGGTGGTGGTCCGGCAGGTCGTCACGCCGGTCCGGATGGCGGCCGGGGTCGCCGAGCGGCTGTCGGCCGGGCGTCTCCAGGAGCGGATGAAGGTCACCGGGGAGGACGACATCGCCCGCCTCGGCGAGGCGTTCAACAAGATGGCGCAGAACCTCCAGCTCAAGATCCAGCAGCTCGAGGACCTTTCCCGGATGCAGCGCCGCTTCGTCTCGGACGTCTCCCACGAACTGCGGACGCCGCTGACGACGGTGCGGATGGCGGCGGACATCATCCACGAGGCGCGGGAAGACTTCGACCCCGTCACCGCCCGCTCCGCCGAACTGCTCGCCGACCAGCTCGACCGGTTCGAATCGCTCCTCGCCGACCTCCTGGAGATCAGCCGTTTCGACGCCGGCGCGGCGGCCCTGGAGGCCGAGCCGACCGACCTGCGCGACGTGGTCCGCCGCGTCGTCGGTGGCGCCGAGCTGCTCGCCGAGCGCAAGGGCACCCGGATTCGGGTTCTCGGTGACGAGCAGCCCGTCATCGCGGAGGTGGACCCTCGGCGTGTGGAGCGCGTGCTGAGGAACCTCGTGGTGAACGCGGTGGAGCACGGTGAGGGCCGGGACGTGGTCGTACGGCTGGCCTCGGCCGGCGGAGCCGTGGCCGTCGCGGTCCGTGACTACGGCGTGGGACTGAAGCCGGGGGAGGCGACCAGGGTGTTCAGCCGCTTCTGGCGGGCCGACCCCGCGCGGGCCAGGACGACGGGCGGGACCGGGCTCGGACTCTCGATCGCCCTGGAGGACGCGCGGCTGCACGGCGGCTGGCTCCAGGCGTGGGGCGAGCCGGGCGGGGGCTCGCAGTTCCGGCTGACGGTGCCGCGTACCGCCGACGAGGCGCTGCGTGGATCGCCGATCCCTCTGGAACCTGCCGACTCCCGGCGGAACCAGGGTGCCCAGGAGGACGAGCAGGAGCCTGTGCCGCCCGTGGCACCCGCGCCGCGTACCGGTGTGGCGGCCACCGTGCTGCACGCGCCGGGCGTCGGCCTGGCGCGGCTCTCGGCCGCCAGCCGGGCCGTCGGCACGGAGGACGGGGTGGACCGGTGCCGTCTGCCCTCGCGGGCGGCGCCCCGGCCGGTGGTCGATCCGGCCGCGTTGCCGGGCAGTGGTTCCCGGGTGGTGGCCCGGTCCGGCTCCCCGGAGGGCTCCAGGGAGCACGTGGCGGGGGAGACGGCGCCGGTCGCTTCGGGGGCTGCCCCGGGCAGGCGCGCGGATGAGCGAACAGACGGCCCCGCGCGGGCGGGGCTTGAGGGTGAGGGGGGCAACGGTGGGGAGTGAGAGCGGCCGTCGGAACAGCGTGCGGCGGTCCCGCGTGGCGCTCGAGGGCGCCGACGAGAGGGGACCACGGCGTCCCGGGACGTCGGTCTGTGCCACGGCGGCCGCCGCCGCCTTGCTCGCCGGGTGTGCCTCGATGCCCGACAGCGGGGATGTGACCGCCGTCGACGCCACCCAGCGGACCGACGCGCAGGTCCGTGTCTTCGGCGTCCCGCCACGGGACGGAGCCCGGCCCGAGGAGATACTCGACGGCTTCCTCGAGGCGCTGACCAGCGATGACCCCGAGTTCTCGATAGCCAGGGAGTACCTGACGGAGGAAGCGGCCGACAACTGGGAGCCGGAGCGCAGCACCACGGTCCTGCGCGACGGGCCCAACCGGGGGGCGGAACGCGCCCGGTCCGGCCGCGACGGCGGGTTCCAGTACACGCTGACCGGCCGGATGGTCGCCAGGGTCGACCAGCAGCGGGCCTACCAGCCGTCCGAGGGCGCCTACAGCGAGCCCATCCACCTCGTGGAGGTGAAGGGGCCCGACGGCATGCAGTGGCGTATCGACGCGCCCCCGACCGGCGTCGTTCTCGGGGAATCGGACTTCCTGCGCATCTACCGCCCGGTCAACAAGTACTACTGGGCGACCGAGGCGTCCCAGCAGCCCGGCAGGCCCGTCGGCCTCGTCGCCGACCCGGTCTACGTCCGCCAGCGCATAGACCCCGTCACCGAGGCCGTGCGGTCGGTGCTCTCCGGGCCGAGCGACTGGATCGCCCCGGTCGTGGACTCGGTCTTCCCGGCGGGCACGCGGCTGAAGTCGCCCACCAAGGCGCTGGTCCCCGACGACCAGAGCCGGCTGAAGGTGCCCCTCAACAAGCAGGCCGACCGGGTCGGCCAGGCGCAGTGCGTGCGGATGGCGACCCAGCTGCTGTTCACCCTGCGTGACCTCACCTCGTCCGGAGTGGGCGAGGTGGAGCTGCTGCGGTCGAACGGCTCCCAGCTGTGCGTCCTGGACGAGAACCGGGCGGACAGCGTGGTGCCCGCGGTCACGGCCGGCCACCCCGACTACCAGTACTTCGTGGACGACGGCCACCGGCTGGTGCGGATGACCGGGGGCGCCGACGGGGAGAGCGGGTCGAGAGCGGAGCCGGTGCCCGGTGACTTCGGCGTGGGTGAGCAGGGCCTGAGGTCGGCCGCGGTCTCGCGGGACGAGGAGCGGGCCGCCGGGGTGTCGCTCGACGGGCGGTCCCTCTTCGTCGGCTCGCTCACCTCGGGGGACGGGCTGAGGAAGACCGAGGTACGCAGCCGGGCCAAGTCCGAGGAGGAGCGCCTCTCCGCCCCCAGCTGGGACGGCAGGGGGGATCTGTGGATAGCGGACCGCGACGGTGCCCGCTCCCGTCTGCTGCGGCTCGAACAGGGCGCGGAGGAGGCACAGGAGGTCAAGGTGGCGGGGCTCGGGGAAGGCTCTGTCCGGGCCGTCCGCATCTCCGCCGACGGCGTCCGTGTCGCCCTGATCGTCGCCGAGGACGGGCGGACATCGCTCCGGATCGGCAGGGTGGAACGCCAGACGGACGGCGACTCCTCGCAGGTGGCGGTGACCGAGCTGCGTACGGCCGCACCGCACATGGAGGAGATCACCGCCATGTCGTGGGCCGGCGGCAGCCGCCTGGTCGTCGTCGGGCGGGAATCCGGCGGTGTGCAGCAGTTGCGGTACGTGCAGAGCGACGGGTCCACGCCGTCCGGTGGCTCGCTGCCCGCGCTCACCGGCGTCAAGGAGATCACCGCCTCCGAGGACGACCGGCTGCCGCTGGTCGCTCGCTCGGACGACGGGATCGTACGGCTCCCTCCCGGCGGGAACTGGCAGACGGTGGTCAAGGAGGGCGCGGCCCCGGTCTACCCCGGCTGAGGCCGGGCTGTTCGGAGGGCTGTCGGCCCGATGGCGACCGCGCGTGTGTTCGGAATGCGTCATGTGGGGCTGCATGCCCGCACGCCTTCCGGTCGATGCCGGAAAAGTCGCCCTCGGAGCCCTTTCACCTGATGCGGTGACGGAGTTGTCCACAAGCGGCCGGTTGTCCCCAGGCTCGGGCGCGACAGGCGCTCCGGCGGCAGTGTGCGCGGCATGGAGACATGGTGGTGGCAGGCGATCAGCGACCTGGTGTTGCCGCTCGACTGCGCTGGGTGCGGGGAGCACGGGACGCGGCTCTGCCGGCGGTGCCTGGCGGAGATCGGCGGCGGAGTGGCGCGTCCGGTACGGCCGTACCCGGCCCCGGCCGGGCTTCCGGCCGTACGGGCCGCCGTTCCGTACCAGGGGGCGGCTCGTGCCCTGCTGCTGGAGCACAAGGAGCGTGGGGCGCTCTGGCTGGCGCGGGTTCTGGGTGCCGTGTTGGCCTCGGTCGTGCAGGCGAGCCCGGTCTCCCGTCAGCTGCCCCTGGCGGGGCACCTCCTGCTGGTGCCGGTTCCCTCGGCGCCGCGGGCCGTGCGGTCACGCGGCCACGATCCGGTGCGCCGGATGGCCTCGTACGCGGCGGCGGAGCTGCGCCGGGCGGGGGTTCCGGCGAGAGCCGCGCCTCTCCTCGGGCAGCGGCGGCGTGTCTCGGACCAGAGCGGACTGGACGCGGAGGGCCGCGCGGCCAATCTCGGCGGAGCTCTGCGGGTGGTCCCCGGCGGTGGCGCCGCGCTGGCGCGGGGGCGCGTGGTCCTGGTCGACGACCTGATGACGACCGGAGCGACGCTGGCCGAGGCCGCTCGGGCGGTGCGCAAGAGGTGGGAGGAGGACAATGGGAACCGTGGTCCGGGACTCATGGAGGGCCGATCGGACGGGTACCCGACGGACTTCCGGGGAAGTCGTGGGGCATGGCTTCCGCGCGCGGCGGTCATCGCCTCTTCACCATCGTCCTTCGAAATAAACCGGAACTGACGAGGAGCTTCCATCGTTGCAGCTGGTGAGGGGGTTGATTCACCTGAATGGAGGTACGCGGCGGTAGAGGGTGACGCATCCCTCCGAGCGGGATATGTTCGGTGAGGGAGGAACGGCTCGACAGCATTCCCCCGATAACCGAATTGCCAGTGCGGTGACGTGATCGTTCACTCGTATCGGTGAGGTGGAGAGCCCGGTCCCGCGGGGAGGAGGAGGTGGAAGTCACCGAGTCCGAGGCTCCGGAATGATTCGGAGCCGGTGCAAAAGGAAGATGCTCCGCCGATGAAGCGGAGCGATCCGGGAACGGAGTTCTGCGTGGACATCGTCGTCAAGGGACGCAAGACCGAGGTGCCCGAGCGGTTCCGCAAGCACGTGGCCGACAAGTTGAAGCTGGAGAAGCTCCAGAAGCTCGACGGCAAGGTGATCAGCCTGGACGTCGAGGTGTCCAAGGAACCGAACCCGAGGCAGTCCGAGCGGAAGGACCGGGTCGAGATCACGGTCCGCTCCCGTGGGCCCGTGATCCGGGCCGAGGCGTCGGCGGCCGACCCCTACGCGGCCCTCGACCTGGCCACCGCCAAGCTCGACGCGCGGATGCGTAAGGAGCACGACAAGCGCTACTCCCGCCGGGGCACGGGGCGCCTCTCCGCGGCCGAGGTCGTGGACCACATTCCGGACGCGGCCAGGCTCGCCAGCGACGGCACCCTCATCACGGAGCAGGACGAAGAGGCCGTCAAGACCACTCGGATGGGTTCCCTGGAGGTTCAGGGCGAAGGGCCGCTGATCGTCCGCGAGAAGACCCACGCGGCTGCTCCCATGTCGCTCGACCAGGCGCTCTACGAGATGGAGCTGGTCGGACACGACTTCTATCTGTTCGTCGACTCGGAGACCAAGGAGCCCGCGGTGGTCTACCGGCGTCACGCGTACGACTACGGCGTGATCCATCTCCGGACCGACCCGATGGTGGCCGAGGCGCCCGTCGGCGGCGCCGGAGGCGCACTGGGCGGCTGAACCGTCGCGACAGGTCCGCGCGAGTGCCCCCGGGAGCGTTGGTGCGCCCCCCGGGGGCGCCCCCGTCTCCGTAGCTCTGCCGCGCGCCACCGCCGTGGCATGAAATCATGACCGAGCCGGTCAACCGGCGTACGGCCGCCCCAGGTTGGGGAGGCACGGTGAGACGGGCCACGGCCTTCAGGGGGAGGAACGATGCCGGAGACTTTCGGACCGTTGCACAATGGCGGGCCCGCTGCGGGCTCCGGGGCAGGCGCCGGGAGAGGTGTGGTCAGCGGGTTGCCGGGGTTCGCCTCGCGCGGGCCCGACCTGGAGGAGGAGTTCGAGGAAGATCCGGTCGAGCCGATCCGGGTACTTGTCGTGGACGATCACGCCCTGTTCCGTCGCGGACTCGAGATCGTCCTCGAGGCGGAGGAGGACATCGAGGTCATCGGTGAGGCCGGCGACGGCGCCGAAGCGGTGGAGAAGGCCGCCGACCTCCTGCCCGACATCGTGTTGATGGACGTGCGGATGCCGAAGCGTGGCGGTATCGAAGCGTGCACGGCCATCAAAGAAGTGGCACCCAGTGCCAAAATCATCATGCTCACCATCAGCGACGAAGAGGCCGACCTCTACGAGGCCATCAAGGCGGGTGCCACGGGCTATCTGCTGAAGGAGATCTCCACCGACGAAGTGGCGACGGCGATTCGGGCGGTCGCGGACGGCCAGTCGCAGATCAGCCCGTCCATGGCCTCGAAACTGCTCACCGAGTTCAAATCGATGATCCAGCGGACGGACGAGCGCCGGCTCGTCCCCGCTCCCCGGCTCACCGATCGCGAACTGGAGGTGCTGAAGCTCGTCGCCACCGGGATGAACAACCGCGATATCGCGAAGGAATTGTTCATCAGCGAGAACACGGTGAAGAACCACGTCCGCAACATCCTGGAGAAACTCCAGCTCCACTCACGTATGGAGGCCGTGGTCTACGCGATGCGGGAGAAGATCCTGGAGATCCGCTGAGCCCGCGGAGTCAGGGGCCCCCACGTTCCGGCGCCGCCGCCTCCGCGTCACGCTCAGCTCAGTGCGGCTGCCAGTTCGGCGGTGAGCGCGGGGCGCAGCTCCGGCTGCGTCATGTGTTCCACCCGCACCTCGGCGCAGCCCACCCAGCGTGCCGCCTCGGCGAGGGCCACCGCCGTCGCTCCGACGGACTTGGCGGGTCCGGGGCTTCCCGGCAGGTCGCCGCCGAGGGCGACGTGCCGCGCCACGAGGGTGTCACCGGAGCGCGCGGGGTCCACGCGGCCCACCAGCTTGCCGCCCGCGAGGACGGGCATCGCGAAGTAGCCGTACAGCCGCTTGGCCTTCGGGGTGTACGCCTCCAGCCGGTGCGTGAAGCGGAAGATCCGCTCCGTGCGGGCGCGTTCCCAGATCAGTGAGTCGAACGGGGAGAGCAGCGTGGTCCGGTGCCGGCCGCGCGGAGGCGTGCTCAGGGCCTGCGGGTCGGCCCAGGCCGGCTTGGCCCAGCCCTCGACCTCGACCGGCACCAGGCCGGTTTCGGCGATCACCGCGTCGAAGCTCTCTCCCTTGATCCGGTGGTAGTCGGCGAGGTCGGAGCGGGTGCCGACGCCCAGGGCCCTGCCTGCCTGGCCGACCAGCTCGCGCAGGCACGCCCCGTCGTCGAGGGCGTCGTGGAGGAGAGGAGCCGGGATGGCGCGCTCGGCCAGGTCGTAGACGCGCTTCCAGCCGCGTCGGCTGGTGCACACGACCTCGCCGTACATGAGCGCCCGCTCGACGGCGATCTTCGTCTCCGACCAGTCCCACCACTCGCCGCCGTTCTTGGCGCCGCCCAGCTCCGAGGCGGTGAGCGGGCCTTCGGCCGTCAGTTGGGCGATCACCTTGTCGTAGGCGGCTTGCGGCAGGTCGTGGTGCCAGTGCGGGCGGTCGCGGTAGGCGCGGCGGCGGAAGGCGAAGTGGGGCCACTCCTCGACGGGCAGGATGCAGGCCGCGTGCGACCAGTACTCGAAAGCGTGCGGCGAGCCGTCCGCGTCGGAGCTCCAGTAGGCGGCCTCCACGGTCGGGCGGCCGACGGCGCCCAGGCGGGCGTAGGGCACCAGCTCGTGGGAGCGGGCCAGGACGGAGATGGTGTCCAGCTGCACGGCGCCGGTGGCGCGGAGGACGCCGCGGACGCCGGCGCGGCGGTCCGGCGCACCGAGGAAACCCTGCGCTCGCAGCGCGATGCGGCGGGCTTCGTCAGCGGAGAGGCTGGCGACGGGGCGGTGGACGGCCGGGGTGTCGGCGGCGCTCGGCAGACTCGTCATGAGCGCACTGTAGGACGTGGCACCGACAGCGTGAATTGATCCTGATTCGAGGGGTTAGCGGGCCAGGGGCCGGGCATTGTCGTTACAGAGAGTGACGAGCTGGGGGGGGAAGGTGCGGCGGTGAGGTGGATCGTGGTCCTGGTGACCGTGGTGTGGGCGGTGGCGCGGCGCGTGGCTGCTCCGGAGGCCCCGGAGAGGAGGGCGGTGCGAGCCGCCGTCCTGCCGCTACTCCGCGGCCGGCGCCGGACGGGCGGCGGGCGTGCGCGCGGGCACGTAGGCGTCCGTGGAGGGGAGGCCCAGGTCGGTGGGGAGCAGGGCCGCCACCCAGCAGTCCCGGCGGACGCCGTTGTTGAGGATGCCCGCGCGTTCGGTCCCTTCGAGGACGAACCCGGCGCGCAGGGCCGTCGCGCGGGAGGCGGTGTTGCCCACCTCGGCCCGCCAGACGATCCGGTCCAGCGGGATCTGGGTGAACCCCCAGCGGGTGACGGCTGCGACCGCCTCCGTCATCAGGCCACGGCCGCGGTACTCCGCGGCCGACCAGAAGCCGAGCTCCGCGGTCCGCGTCGTGCGCATCGACAGCCCGATCGCCGCCACCAGGGCGCCGTGACCGACGGTGTCCACGGCACCGAAGGTGAACTCAGTTGCCCGCTGCCACCCCTCGGGGCAGATCCGGTTCACGAAATACTCCGCGTCCGCGCGCCGGTACGGAGACGGCACGGTGGTCCACCGCTGGATCGCGCCGTCCTGGCACGCCCGGTACACGGCGTCCACGTCCGCTGGGGTCAGCGCCCGCAGGGTGAGGCGTGCGGTCGTGAGAGTGATCGGCTCCATCGCGTGATTGTGCAGGTGCCGAGCGTTCCGGCGCCAGAAGTGCGGGAGCCGCCCCGGCACGTTCGCGGTGGCCCGTCCGTTGTCGTGATGGCAGACCTCCCGGCGCGGTGGGGTCCTCGCATACGATGGCCGTTGCCCAAGAGAATTCCGACCGTGCCAGGCCCGACCGGCAAGGAGACCAACCCCCGTGTCCGTCCTCTCAAAGCTCATGCGTGCAGGCGAAGGCAAGATCCTGCGCAAGCTGCACCGCATCGCGGACCAGGTCAACTCCATCGAAGAGGACTTCGTCAGCCTCTCCGACGCCGAGCTGCGCGCCCTCACCGATGAGTACAAGGAGCGCTACGCCGACGGCGAGAGCCTCGACGACCTCCTGCCGGAGGCGTTCGCGACCGTCCGGGAGGCGGCCAAGCGGGTCCTCGGCCAGCGTCACTACGACGTCCAGCTCATGGGTGGTGCCGCGCTGCACCTCGGTTATGTCGCTGAGATGAAGACCGGTGAGGGCAAGACCCTCGTCGGTACGCTGCCGGCCTACCTCAACGCGCTCTCCGGCGAGGGCGTCCACCTGATCACGGTGAACGACTACCTCGCCGAACGCGACTCCGAGTTGATGGGCCGCGTCCACAAGTTCCTGGGGCTGAGCGTCGGCTGCATCGTCGCCAACATGACCCCGGCGCAGCGCCGCGAGCAGTACGCCTGCGACATCACCTACGGCACCAACAACGAGTTCGGCTTCGACTACCTGCGCGACAACATGGCGTGGTCGAAGGACGAGCTGGTGCAGCGGGGCCACAACTTCGCGATCGTCGACGAGGTCGACTCGATCCTCGTGGACGAGGCACGTACCCCGCTGATCATCTCCGGTCCCGCCGACCAGGCGACCAAGTGGTACGGCGACTTCGCGAAGCTCGTGACCCGCCTGACCAAGGGCGAGGCGGGGAACCAGCTCAAGGGCATCGAGGAGACCGGCGACTACGAGGTCGACGAGAAGAAGCGCACCGTCGCCATCCACGAGTCGGGTGTCGCGAAGGTCGAGGACTGGCTCGGCATCGACAACCTCTACGAGTCGGTCAACACCCCGCTCGTCGGCTACCTCAACAACGCCATCAAGGCGAAGGAACTCTTCAAGAAGGACAAGGACTACGTCGTCATCGACGGCGAAGTCATGATCGTCGACGAGCACACCGGCCGCATCCTCGCCGGCCGCCGCTACAACGAGGGCATGCACCAGGCGATCGAGGCGAAGGAAGGGGTGGACATCAAGGACGAGAACCAGACGCTCGCCACGATCACCCTCCAGAACTTCTTCCGCCTCTACGACAAGCTCTCGGGCATGACCGGTACGGCCATGACCGAGGCCGCCGAGTTCCACCAGATCTACAAGCTGGGCGTCGTCCCCATCCCGACCAACCGGCCGATGGTCCGCATGGACCAGTCCGACCTCATCTACCGGACCGAGGTCGCCAAGTTCGACGCGGTCGTGGACGACATCGCGGAGAAGCACGAGAAGGGGCAGCCGATCCTGGTCGGCACCACCTCGGTCGAGAAGTCCGAGTACCTCTCGCAGCAGCTCTCCAAGCGCGGTATCCAGCACGAGGTGCTCAACGCCAAGCACCACGAGCGTGAGGCGTCGATCGTCGCCCAGGCCGGCCGGCGAGGCGCGGTCACGGTGGCCACCAACATGGCCGGCCGTGGTACCGACATCAAGCTCGGCGGAAACCCGGACGACCTCGCCGAGGCGGAGCTCCGTCAGCGTGGGCTCGACCCGGTCGAGCACGTCGAGGAGTGGGCGGCGGCACTGCCCGAGGCACTGGAGCGGGCCGAGGCGTCGGTGAAGGCCGAGTTCGAGGCGGTCAAGGAGGCCGGCGGCCTCTACGTGCTGGGCACCGAGCGGCACGAGTCGCGCCGTATCGACAACCAGCTGCGCGGTCGTTCCGGACGTCAGGGCGACCCGGGTGAGTCCCGGTTCTACCTGTCCCTCGGTGACGACCTGATGCGGCTCTTCAAGGCCGCCATGGTCGAGCGCGTCATGGCCATGGCCAACGTCCCGGACGACGTGCCGATCGAGAACAAGATGGTGACCCGGGCCATCGCCTCCGCCCAGTCCCAGGTGGAGCAGCAGAACTTCGAGACGCGAAAGAACGTCCTGAAGTACGACGAGGTGTTGAACCGGCAGCGCGAGGTCATCTACGGCGAGCGCCGGCGCGTCCTGGAGGGCGAGAACCTCCAGGAGCAGATCCAGCACTTCATGGACGACACCATCGACGCCTACATCCAGGCCGAGACCGCCGAGGGCTTCGCCGAGGAGTGGGACCTCGACCGGCTGTGGGGCGCCTTCAAGCAGCTCTACCCGGTGAAGGTCACCGTGGAGGAGCTGGAGGACGAGGCGGGCGACCGTGCCGGGCTGACCGCCGAGTTCATCGCGGACTCCATCAAGGACGACATCCACGCGCAGTACGCGGCGCGCGAGGAGCAGCTCGGTTCCGAGATCATGCGCGAGCTGGAGCGTCGCGTGGTCCTCTCCGTGCTGGACCGCAAGTGGCGTGAGCACCTCTACGAGATGGACTATCTCCAGGAGGGCATCGGCCTGCGGGCGATGGCGCAGAAGGACCCGCTGGTCGAGTACCAGCGTGAGGGCTTCGACATGTTCACGGCCATGATGGAGGGCATCAAGGAGGAGTCGGTCGGCTACCTGTTCAACCTGGAGGTCCAGGTCGAGCAGCAGGTCGAGGAGGTTCCGGTGGCGGAGTCCGAGCAGGGTGCCGACCTCACCAAGAGGGACGCCGTTCCGGCCGGTGGCAGGCCCGAGATCCGGGCGAAGGGGCTCGACGCCCCGCAGCGTCCCGACCGGCTCCACTTCTCCGCGCCGACCGTCGACGGTGAGGGCGGGGTCGTCGAGGGCGACTTCGCCAACGAGGGCGCCTCGGGTCGGACCGCCAACTCCGACGGGCTCACCCGTGCGGAGCGGCGCAAGGCACAGAAGGGCGGGCGTCGCCGCAAGAAGTAGGCGCGAGGTTCGTGGGGGTGGTCGGTCCGATGGGGGCCGGCCGCCCACGGGCCGGGCGGCGGGTACGCGCAGGGCGGGCAGCACCAGGGCTTGGGCGGTCCCAAGTGGCGTTGGATGCTCGCGAGACCGTGCTGGATGGGCCGGGAGTGGGCATCCGGTCGCCCGGGAGCGCGCAACGCGGGCACGCGCCAACGCAGAGCCCGCGATCCCGCACTGGATGACCGGGAGCGTGCATAGGGCGCCCGCGAGCCGCACCGGGTTGCTGGGAGCGCGCACTGTCCGCCTGCGAACCCCCATCGCACGTCCGCGAGCGTGGCACCGTCTGCCTTGCGTTGACCGCCGACCGCCGACCGCAGTCGTGCCATTCTGCGGGGGCCGCCTTCTGGGCTTCCGGGCGCAGTTTCTTGGCCGGGGCCACTCTCTTGCCTGTTCGCAGGGATGGCCTGCACGGCCGTGGGCCCGCGTGGATGGCCGGTAGCTGCACTACTCGCCCGGCAAGCCTCAACCACGGCCGCAAGCGCTGAGCCATGCCCCCTGCGCCGAGCGCAGCCGCGCCACTGTGCGCGTCGTTCCCGCGACCCGGCCACCCGCGCGCAGCGTCTCGGTCAGAGCTGCCCCTCTCGCCCCGTTTGCAAGGGCGCACTGCCTGACCGAGGGCCCGTACGGATGGCGGCGGGTGCCCTGTTCGCCCGCAAGCCTGAATCACACGGCCGCAAGCGCTGAGCCCATGCGCCCTGCGCTGACCGCAGCCGCGCAACCGTGCGCGCCCGCATCCCGGCCGTTCGCGCGCACAACCGCTTGGCCGGGGCCACTCTTCCGTCCTGTTTCGCAGAGTCCGGGCGCGGATGGTTCTGGCCGGTGTGTCGGGGAGGGCGTCCAGCCCGGTGGCAGGGGTGTCCGGCGTAGAGGTCGGTGAGGAGGACGGCGGCTGCGTGGGTGGCCGGGTGGGGGTCGTGGCGGCGCCGGATGAGGTGGACGGGGACGGGGGAGGCGTCGCGGGCGGGGCGGTAGGTGATGCCGTCGCGGCGGTACTGGGTGGCGGTGGGTGAGGCTTGCTCTTCGGGTGTGGCCAGGTCGGGAAGTGCGGTGCTGGGTGCGTTGGGAGGCTGGATCGGTGGGGCCGGGTTCTGCCTGGGCTTTCGCGGTGGTGCTCGGCTCTCTGGGGGGCGGGTTACGGAGGTGCAGTGCGTGAGGAGTTGGGTGGGCTTCCGCGGACTGGTTGTCTGTTCGTTCGACGGTGCGGATGTTCGGGCGGCGGGTCTGTTCGGGGTGGGAAATCCTGGGCTGGGAATCACTCGATGGGCTTACCCGGGCGGGGAGTTCACTCTCGTGAGTGATCGTTCCTGCACGACCGCGGGGAGGGCCGCTCACCCAGGCTCCGGGACTCCTGAAGCAGGGTTGTGAGGTGCTTCGAGCACTCCGGGTTGATGGTTCAGGAGCGAGATACGGCGTCGGCGAAGCCGTGAGGGCAGCAAAGAGACTGCGGGCGAAGGGCGAAGGGCGAAGGGCGAAGGGCGAGGGGCGAGGGGCGAGGGGCGGGGGGGCGAGGTGTGGGGTGTGGGGTTGCGCTGGGGCGAGCGTCGTCGAAGTTCGGGTACGGGGCGGCCTGCCCGAGCTGGTGGTGTCGTACGCCGGGGAGCCTGCCGTGGGTGGTCGGCTTCGGCCCGTGCGTGACCTGCTGGCGATGTTGGTGGGTCGGGTGCATCAGGCCGGGGTTGCCCGGCTGTGCGTGGTCACCGACCGCGTCGGCACTCCGCCCGGCGTCGCCCGTCGCGGAGGCGAGGGCAGCGGCGTCGTGCGGCTGATCTCCGCTGATCCGGGCCGCCCCGCCGGTACGGGGCGGGCGTGGCGGGTGCGGGCACCGCGTCGATGCGGACAGAGGCGACCGACGTGACGGTCACGACCGGTACCGCTGCTGGGCCGGGGCTCGGCGGGCAGCCGGTGATGGTGTGCTGCGGTACCGCAGGCGACTTCGGCCTGGGGAAAAGGCTGCCGGCTACTCGACTCTCGCCGGGCGTCTGAAGGCCCGGGAAAGCGCTGGAGCGGGTTCGCGTGGCTGTCGGGGCGGCCGACGCCGGACGCGGCTCGTGCGTGCCGTCGTGGAGGCGGCCTTGGGCTGAGCGGTGCGAGGCCGATGCGATCGCGCCGCCGCCGGCCCCGAGCCGGCAGCACGAGTGCGGGGCCCGAACCCCCGTATCGGGCCCCGCACGCCTGCTGCCGGTTTCCCAGGCTGGTGGTGGTCTGCTGATGCCGCTCCTCCGGTGCCGGGCGCGCAAGGCGTCGGAGCCGGGTTCGGCGGTGTGGGTGGGGTTACGTGCGGTGGTGGTGCGAGCGGAAGCCGGGGGTGCCGGGTGGCGCGGCGGGAAGGCGCCGTCTGCGGCTTGTCGGACTTCCGGGGAGGCCGTGCGTTCTACGGATGGGGGGCCAGGTGGCCGGTGCCGTCGTTCGTGGAGGGGGTGGGGTGCTTCTCCGTGACGGGTTCGGCTCTGGGGGATTTCCGTGCGCGCATGGGAATTGGCCTTATGGGGTGTGGTGCGGGGAAATGCGGTGGTGAATGAGGAAAGGGTGTGGGGCGTCGTCGCCGGTGGGCTCGCCTCGTACATCCTGCCGGGTGGGGTTGGTGTGAACAAGTTAGGATTGTTAAACGCTCGTTTAGGGGCGGCGGGGGGTACCTGCTCGACTGGGAGAACGCATGCTGGAACGGCTGGAGTTGGAAGCCTTCCTCACCCTCGCCGAGGAACTGCACTTCGGACGTACCACCGAGCGGCTGCACGTCACGACCGGTCGCGTCAGCCAGCTCCTCAAGAAGCTCGAAGGGCGCGTCGGCGCGCCCCTCTTCGTACGCAGCAGCCGCACCGTCGAACTCACCGAGATCGGCAGCCAGCTCCGCGAGGATCTCCAGAGCGGCTATGAGCAGATCGCGCGCGGAATGGAGCGGGCCGTCGAGGCGGCGAGCGGGGCGCGGAATTCGCTGCGGGCCGGATTTGTCGGCGCCCTCGCCGGCCAGGTGATCCACCGGGCCGCGCGGAAATGCGCGGAGGAGGGAAAGGGCTTCGCGGTTCTCATGCGCGAGGTGCAGGTTTCCGCATCCCTCACGAGCCTGCGGGAGGGGCACGTCGACGTGCTGGCGATGAGCCTGCCGGTCACCGCGCCCGACATCGTGGTGGGGCCCGTCCTCTTCTCCGAACCCCGGATGCTCGGGGTCCCCGCCGGGCACCGGCTGGCCGGCCGGACGACGGTGTCGCTGGAGGACCTGGCGGGGATCACGCTGTTGCGGCCGGCCCGTTCGGGCCAGGACGAGTGGCCCACCGACCGCCACCCCGGGCGTACGCCGGCAGGGGCGGCGATCGTCGGCGGGCCGCGCGTGCAGACGTTCCAGGAGGCGTTGCAGCTGGCCGGGGCCGGTGCGGGCGCCCTCATCGTCGGCGCCCAGGCCCAGCAGTTCTACAGCCGGCCCGACCTCGTCTACGTGCCCTTCCGGGACGCGCCTCCCATCGAATGGGCCGTCACCTGGCTGCGGGCCAAGGACGCGCCCCGCAAACGGGAGTTCGCGCGGATCGCCCAGGAGGTGGGGCAGGCCCACGTGCGGGGCTGACCTCAGGGCTCGGCCCGTTCGCGGTGGCGGCCGTCCGCCTCGACGGCGGCGCAGCGCCAGCGCAGGTCGGGGCCGCGCTCCAGGCGGAAGGCGAGGGCGTGCACGCGGTCGCCGCTGCTGATCCGGGCGAACGCCTCGACGACCCCGTCGCGGGGCGCGTACTCGTCGCAGTGGCGGACCGACGGTTCGCGGCCGGGTGGCAGGAACGGCTCGTCCGCCGGGGCCAGCCGGACCAGTTGTTCGTACGCCTCGCCGACCGTGTGGCTCAGCAGGGAGTGGACGGGCCGGCGGCCGGTGAGGACGGCGAGGAGGCGGTCGGCGAACCAGTAGCGCGGGACGGCCTCGCGCGGGCGCCGGACGGCGCATCGGCCGGGGCGGCGGCTGTCGCGCCGCGCCGTCGCGGGACGGGTGGTGGCCGGCCGGTGGGCGGTCGCGGAACGGATGGGGGAGCGGCGGGCGACGGTCCGGCCGGGGCCGGACGGGGGCCGGTTCACGGGGCCTCCTGGCGGATGGTGGTGGGGACGCGGTCTACCGGGCGGTAACCGCTCGCCGCAGCCTGGGGCCCGCGCCGCCCGGGGGCAAAGCCGGGCAGAGCCCGTCCGAAGGGCCCGGGAAGTTCACCTATCAGGAGGAGAAGCGGGATGCACAGCGCCGCTGCCGCAGGGCTTGCGAGGGTGAGGGGGCGGCGCCGGGTTGACCGTTCACGCGGCGCCGCCCGCCTCCGAAGGGGGACGCCGGCCACGTATCCTGACCCCGTCCAGACCCGACCACGGAAACGGCCCCTCATGCGCGTCTACGTCCCCCTGACCCTGCCGGCTCTCGCCCAGGCGCACCGGGCGGGCGAACTGGGGCCCGGGCCGCTCACCGCGTACGCCGTCACGCCCGGCCTGCGCGAGTGGTACGTCTCCGACGACATCGAGGAGCTGGAGTACGCGGCGCTGACGCGGGCCGCCCACGGGTCGCTGCGGCTGCTCGCCGCCGACCCGGACGCGGTCCGCAAGCGGGTCGTCGTCGCGGTGGACATCGCCGACGGCGCCGTCCACGCCGACCCGGACCGGGCGCTCGACCCGGACGCCCTCGGCGAGGTGCGGCTGGAGGCGGCCGTGCCGCTGGGCAAGGCGGCGGCCGTCCACGTCGACGCGGACGGCGCGGCGGTGGACGTGGCCCGGGCGGCCGAGGCGCTGGCGGCGGCCGACGGCGGCGACGGGGACGCCCAGTTCGTGGTGGACGGCGCCGACGACCACGAACTGCTCTGGTTCGCGACTCAGGAGATCGCGCACCTCGTCGCCGGCTGACGGCCTCCGGCCGTACCCGGGCGGCCTGGAAACCTCCTGGGCGGGGTGTGGCCGCCCCCGTTACCTTCGAACCATGCCCACCATCACGCCGCACATCGTCTGGGACTGGAACGGCACGCTCTTCCACGACACGGAGGCGGTCGTCGGCGCCACCAACGCGGCGTTCGCCGAGTTCGGGGTCGCGCCGATCACCCTGGAGCAGTACCGGGAGCTGTACTGCGTGCCCATCCCGCGCTTCTACGAGCGGATGATGGGGCGGGCGCCCACCGAGGCCGAGTGGGAGGTGATGGACGGCATCTTCCACCGGTACTACGGGGAGCACAGCATCCGGTGCGGCCTCGCCGAGGGCGCCGAGACGCTGCTCACCGGGTGGCAGCAGGCGGGCCACAGCCAGTCGATCCTGAGCATGTACGGGCACGAGGAACTGGTCCCGCTGGTGCGGGGGCTCGGCATCGACCGGCACTTCCTGCGGGTCGAAGGGCGCACCGGCACCGCCGGCGGCTCCAAGGCCGAGCACATGGTGCGCCACCTCGGGGCGCTGGACGCCGTACGGGCGGAGGGCACCGTGGTGATCGGGGACGCCGCCGACGACGCCGTGGCCGCGCACGCCGTGGGCGCCCGGGCGGTGCTGTACACCGGCGGGACGCACAGCCGGGGGCGGCTGGAGGCGACCGGGGCCGTGGTGGTCGACACCCTCGCGGAGGCCGTCGAGGTGGCGCACGGGGCGTTCGAACAGGGGTGACGGCAGAGGACAGGGCGGGCACCGGCCGGGGTTCCGGCACCCCCGGTCGAGGGTGAGTTCCGTTACACCTGGCTCGGCGGGCCGCCGCTGAAACGCCCTCGGAAGCCCGCTGGCCCCCGCCTGATGCCATCCTGCGGTGGCCGAGAACCGCCCCACCCCCCGCGAGGTTCCCGGGCCGGCGCCGGGAGGGCCGGTTCCAGCCCCGGAAGCGCGTTCCGTACGGCAGGAGCGTCGTCTTGCGGCTCGGCCCGGGTGTCACCCCTGCGCGTCCCGTGTGCCCCGGGTGGCTCGTGTGTCCCTCTACCCCCTCGCGTCCCGGCTACAGGTGGGCGGACCGGCCAAGTTCCCCCCGTGGTTTTGTACGAAAGCGGCTCATGACGTCCGCCCCCGGATGCGAGATAGCCTGGCCTCGTGATCAGCGCGATACGCGACGGGGGCAGTGGCGCCCCCGGACGGTGCCCGGTGTGCGGCTTCTGTGCCGTCCCGGGCCCGCTGTGCTGGTCCCCTCCGGGAGAGCGGGCCGTCCACAATGGCCGATAACACCCCGCTCGTCCCGCTTCCCGGCATAACGTCGAATCCGACCGGAGACCCCGCGTCGCGGCGTTACGTCCCACACGTTTCATCAACGTCTCGCAACGGCGCGTGACAGGAGCCAGAGGACCATGCAGACCAAGCTGGACGAAGCCAAGGCCGAGCTGCTCGAAAGGGCGGCCGAGGTCGCTGAGAACAGCCCGGCAGGGGGACGCCTCCCCGTCGGGGCGACGGGCGAGGGCGCGCCGGATCAGGACTCCGTGCACGCCTTCCTCCAGCGCTACTACCTGCACACGGCCGCCGAGGACATGGCCGACCGCGACCCGGTCGACATGTTCGGCGCCGCCTACTCCCACTACCGGCTGGCCGAAAACCGCCCGCAGGGCACCGCCAACGTCCGGGTGCACACCCCGACCGTCGAGGAGAACGGCTGGACCAGCAGCCACTCCGTGGTCGAGGTCGTCACCGACGACATGCCCTTCCTCGTCGACTCGGTCACCAACGAGCTCTCCCGGCAGAACCGCGGCATCCACGTCGTCATCCACCCGCAGGTCGTCGTCCGCCGCGACATCGCCGGCAAGCTCGTCGAGGTGCTGCCCGGCGACGCCGCCGAGCGGCCGCTCGACGCGGTCACCGAGTCGTGGATCCACGTCGAGATCGACCGCGAGACCGACAAGAGCGACCTCAAGCAGATCACCGCCGACCTGCTCCGCGTCCTCTCCGACGTCCGCGAGGCCGTCGAGGACTGGGAGAAGATGCGCGGCGCCGCGCTGCACATCGCCGGCGACCTGCCCACCGAGCCCGTCTCCGACCTCGCCGACGAGGACGTGGAGGAGGCCCGCGAGCTGATGCGCTGGCTCGCCGCCGACCACTTCACCTTCCTCGGCTACCGCGAGTACCGTCTGATGGACGACGACTCGCTGGCCGCCGTCCCCGGTACCGGCCTCGGCATCCTCCGTGCCGACCCGCACCAGGACGAGGACCGCCACCCGGTCAGCCCGTCCTTCGAGCGGCTCCCCGCCGACGCCCGCGCCAAGGCCCGCGAGCACCGGCTGCTCATCCTCACCAAGGCCAACAGCCGCGCGACCGTGCACCGGCCCAGCTACCTCGACTACATCGGCGTCAAGAAGTTCGACGCCGAGGGCAACGTCATCGGCGAGCGCCGCTTCCTCGGCCTCTTCTCCTCCGCCGCGTACACCGAGTCGGTCCGCCGGGTCCCGGTCATCCGCCGCAAGGTCGCCGACATCCTCAAGGCGGCCGGGTTCTCGCCCAACAGCCATGACGGGCGCGACCTCCTCCAGATCCTGGAGACCTACCCGCGCGACGAGATGTTCCAGATCTCCGCCGAGGAACTCCTGCCGATCGCCACCAGCGTCCTCTACCTCCAGGAACGCCGCCGGCTCAGGCTCTACCTGCGCAAGGACGAGTACGGCCGCTACTACTCGGCCCTCGTCTACCTGCCGCGCGACCGCTACACCACCGGCGTGCGGCTGCGGATCATCGACATCCTCAAGGAGGAACTCGGCGGCACCAACGTCGACTTCACCGCCTGGAACACCGAGTCGATCCTCTCCCGCCTGCACTTCGTGGTGCGTGTCCCCTCCGGCACCCAGCTGCCCGAGCTGACCGACGCCGACCACGACCGCATCGAGGCCCGCCTGGTCGAGGCCGCCCGCTCCTGGGCCGACGGCTTCGGCGAGGCACTCAACGCCGAGTGCGGCGAGGAGCGCGCCGCCGAACTCCTCCGCCGCTACCAGGGCGCCTTCCCCGAGGGGTACAAGGCCGACCACTCCCCGCGCGCCGCCGTCGCCGACCTCGTCCACCTGGAGCGACTGCGCGGCGAGGGCGTGCGGGACTTCGCCCTCAGCCTCTACGAGCCGGTCGGCGCCGCCCCCGACGAGCGCCGCTTCAAGATCTACCGCACCGGCGAGCCCGTCTCGCTCAGCGCCGTCCTCCCCGTCCTCCAGCGCCTGGGCGTCGAGGTCGTCGACGAGCGCCCCTACGAGCTGCGCCGCACCGACCGCTCCACCGCCTGGATCTACGACTTCGGGCTGCGCGTCCCCGGCCTCAGCCACGCCAACGACTTCCTCGGCGACGACGGCCGCGAGCGGTTCCAGGAGGCGTTCGCCGCCACCTGGACCGGCGCCGCCGAGAACGACGGCTTCAACGCCCTGGTCCTCGGCGCCGGGCTGACCTGGCGCGAGGCGATGGTGCTGCGCGCGTACGCCAAGTACCTGCGGCAGGCCGGCTCGACCTTCAGCCAGGACTACATGGAGGACACCCTCCGCACCAACGTCCACACCACCCGGCTGCTCATCTCCCTCTTCGAGGCGCGGATGGCACCCGAGCGGCAGGCCGCGGGGCTGGAGCTGACCGACGGCATCCTGGAGGAGCTGGACGGCGCCCTCGACCAGGTCGCCTCGCTCGACGAGGACCGCATCCTGCGCTCCTTCCTCACCGTCATCAAGGCGACCCTGCGCACCAACTTCTTCCAGCACACCGAGAGCGGCGAGCCGCACGGCTACGTCTCGATGAAGTTCGACCCGCAGGCCATCCCCGACCTGCCCGCGCCCCGCCCGGCCTTCGAGATCTGGGTGTACTCGCCGCGCGTCGAGGGCGTCCACCTGCGGTTCGGCAAGGTCGCGCGCGGTGGTCTGCGCTGGTCCGACCGGCGTGAGGACTTCCGCACCGAGATCCTCGGCCTGGTCAAGGCGCAGATGGTCAAGAACACCGTCATCGTGCCGGTCGGCGCCAAGGGCGGCTTCGTCGCCAAGCAGCTGCCCGACCCGGCCAAGGACCGCGACGCGTGGCTGGCCGAGGGCATCGCCGCGTACAAGACCTTCATCTCGGCGCTGCTCGACATCACCGACAACATGGTCGCCGGCGAGGTCGTGCCGCCGGCCGACGTGGTCCGCCACGACGAGGACGACACCTACCTCGTCGTCGCCGCCGACAAGGGCACCGCCACCTTCTCCGACACCGCCAACCAGGTCGCCGCCGACTACGACTTCTGGCTCGGCGACGCCTTCGCCTCCGGCGGCTCGGCCGGCTACGACCACAAGGGCATGGGCATCACCGCCCGGGGCGCCTGGGAGTCGGTCAAGCGGCACTTCCGCGAGCTGGGCCACGACACCCAGACCGAGGACTTCACCGTCGTCGGCGTCGGCGACATGTCCGGCGACGTCTTCGGCAACGGCATGCTGCTCAGCGAGCACATCCGCCTGGTCGCCGCCTTCGACCACCGGCACATCTTCATCGACCCGAACCCGGACGCCGCCACCTCCTACGCGGAGCGGCGCCGCCTCTTCGAACTGCCCCGCTCCTCCTGGGCCGACTACGACACCGACCTGATCTCGGCGGGCGGCGGCGTCTTCCCGCGCAGCGCCAAGTCGGTCACGGTCAACGCCCACATCCGCGAGGCGCTCGGCCTGCCCGCCGGGACCACCAAGATGACCCCGGCCGACCTCATGCGGGCCGTCCTCACCGCCCCGGTCGACCTGCTGTGGAACGGCGGCATCGGCACCTACGTCAAGTCCTCCGCCGAGTCCGACGCGGCCGTCGGCGACAAGGCCAACGACGCCATCCGTGTCAACGGTGCCGACCTGCGGGTCAAGGTCGTCGGCGAGGGCGGCAACCTGGGCGCCACCCAGCTGGGCCGCATCGAGTTCGCCCGCTCCGGCGGCAAGATCAACACCGACGCCATCGACAACAGCGCCGGCGTGGACACCTCCGACCACGAGGTGAACATCAAGATCCTGCTCAACGCGGTCGTCAACGACGGGGACATGACGGTCAAGCAGCGCAACACGCTGCTCGCCGAGATGACCGACGAGGTCGGCACGATGGTGCTGCGCAACAACTACGCGCAGAACACCGCCCTGGCCAACTCCACCGCCCAGGCCCCCTCGCTCCTCCACGCCCAGCAGCGCTTCATGCGCCGCCTGACCCGCGAGGGCGCCCTCGACCGGGCCCTGGAGTTCCTCCCCGGCGACCGGCAGATCCGCGAGCTGCTCAACAACAACCGCGGCCTCACCCAGCCCGAACTGGCCGTGCTGCTCGCCTACACCAAGATCACCGCCGCCGAGGAGCTGATCTCCACCCGGCTCCCCGACGACCCGTACCTGATGCGGCTGCTCCACGCCTACTTCCCGAAGGCGCTGGTCGAGAAGTTCCCCGAGCAGATCGTCGCCCACGCGCTGCGCCGCGAGATCATCACGACGATGCTGGTCAACGACACCGTCAACACCGGTGGCGCGACCTTCCTGCACCGGCTGCGCGAGGAGACCGGGGCCTCCCTGGAGGAGATCGTCCGGGCCCAGCTCGCCGCCCGTGAGATCTTCGGTCTGAGCGCCGTCTGGGACGCCGTCGAGGCGCTCGACAACCAGGTGCCGGCCGACGTCCAGACCCGCATCCGGCTCCACTCGCGGCGCCTGGTGGAGCGCGGCACCCGCTGGCTGCTCAACAACCGGCCGCAGCCGCTGGCCCTCGCCGACACCATCGACTTCTTCCAGAAGCGGGTCGGCGAGATCTGGGCCCAGCTCCCCACGCTGCTGCGCGGCTCCGACCTGGAGTGGTACGAGTCGATCCTCGAGGAACTGGTCGAGGCCGGGGTCCCCGAGGAACTGGCCACGCGGGTCGCCGGGTTCTCCTCGGCCTTCCCCACCCTCGACCTGGTGGCCATCGCCGACCGCACCGACAAAGACCCGATCGCCGTCGCCGAGGTCTTCTACGACCTCGCCGACCGGCTGCGGATCACCCAGCTCATGGACCGCATCATCGAGCTGCCGCGCGCCGACCGCTGGCAGTCCATGGCCCGCGCCTCCATCCGCGAGGACCTGTACGCGGCCCACGCGGCGCTCACCGCCGACGTGCTGGAGGCGGGTGGCGCCGACGCCAGCCCGAAGGAGCGGTTCGAGGCGTGGGAGCGGCAGAACGCCGCGATCCTGACCCGCGCCCGGGCCACGCTGGAGGAGATCCAGAACTCCGACGCCTTCGACCTGGCCAACCTCTCGGTCGCCATGCGCACCATGCGCACCCTGCTCCGCAGCCGCGCCTGACCCGGCCCCGGACACACCACCGGCCCGCTCCCGCTTCGGCGGGGGCGGGCCGGTGGCCGTAAGGGCGTGTGCCGGAGGACCCGGGCCTACCGTCCGGGCCACCCCTCCCACGCCGAGGCCACCATGTCCCGCGGCGTCAACCGCGCCCGCCAGTCCAGGGCTTCGGCGGCGCGGGCGGTGGAGGCGACGACGCGGGCCGGGTCGCCGGGGCGGCGGGGGAGGACGACCGGGTCGATGTGCTTGCCGGTGACGTCGTTGATCAGGTCGATCAGCTGGCGGACCGAGACGCCCCGGCCGCTGCCGATGTTGAGGGTCAGGTCCTCGCCGGGGGTGGCGGCGGCCAGCGCGCGGGCGGCGGCGGCGTGGGCCTCGGCGAGGTCGACCACGTGGATGTAGTCGCGGACGCAGGTGCCGTCCTCGGTCGGGTAGTCGTCGCCGAAGATCTGCGGGGGCACGCCGTCGGTGAGCCGCTCGAAGACCATCGGGACGATGTTGAAGACGCCGGTGTCGGCGAGTTCGGGCACGGCGGCGCCGGCCACGTTGAAGTAGCGCAGGCAGGCGGTGCGCAGGCCGTGGGCGCGGCCGGTGGCGCGGACCAGCCACTCGCCGGCCAGCTTGGTCTCGCCGTAGGGGTTCATCGGCGCGCAGGGCGTGGACTCGGTGACGAGGTCGACGTCGGGCATGCCGTAGACGGCGGCCGAGGAGGAGAGGACGAAGGAGTCGACGCCGGCGGCGACGGTGGCCGCCAGCAGGACGCGCAGACCCTCGATGTTGTCGTGGTAGTAGCGCAGCGGTACCGAGACCGACTCGCCCACCTGCTTCTTCGCGGCGGTGTGGATGACGCCGGTGATGGCGTGGTCGGCGAAGACCTTGTCGAGCAGCGGCCGGTCCAGGGTGGTGCCCCGGACCAGGGTGGCGGAGGCGGGGAGGCGGCCTTCGACGCCGGTGGAGAGGTCGTCGAGGACCACGGCGCTCTCGCCGGCCTCGTCCAGGGCGCGGACTACGTGCGCACCGATGTATCCGGCGCCGCCAGTGATCAGCCAGGTCATGGTCACCTGTTTCGTCGTGTCCCGGGCCGCCCGTCGTACCGGGGTGCGCGGGGCGGGCCCCGGGCGGCCGTGTGCCCCGACCGTATCCCCGACCGGCACCCCGATGCCGCCAGCCGGGGCCTATCCACCGGAGCCACGCGGCGGATGATCGACAGCACGTGATGATGAAACTACCTTCGGTCGCGATGTCTGCCCTCGCCCCCGCCTCCGCGTCCCCCGCCCCCGCCCCGCCGGGCAGCCCACCGGACAGGCTGGCCCCAGGCGGCCGGGTGGACGCGCTGACCGGGCTGCGCTTCCTCGCCGCGCTCGCCGTCTTCGCCCATCACTTCACCGGGCTCGGCGGGCCGGGGAGCGGGGTGGCCCGGGTCCCGGCCTTCTTCCCGTACACCACGATGGGGGTGCACGGGGTCGGGTTCTTCTTCGTGCTCTCCGGGTTCCTGCTGGCCTGGGGGTACCGGCCGGGGACCTCCGCCCGGCTCTTCTACTGGCGGCGCGCCGGGCGGATCTGGCCCGCCCACCTCGCCGCCAGCCTGCTCGCCCTGGTGCTGCTCTTCTGGTGGGGCGGCCGGACCACCGACGCCTTCTCGGTGCTGGCCTCGGTCCTGCTCGTGCAGACCTGGTTCCCCGGGGTGACCCCGACCCTGCCGGGCAACAGCGTCGCCTGGACCCTCAGCGTCGAACTCTTCTTCTACGCCCTCTTCCCACTGCTCGTCCGGGGGGCGCTGGCCCTGCGGACCCGCGCCCTCCTCGCCGTCTCCGCCGGCTCTCTCGCCGTCATGGCCGCCGTCAACCTCTGGCTGCTGACCCACCTCTCCGGAGCGGCCGCCGAGTGGGTGATGCGCCACCCGCTGGCCCGGCTCCCGGAGTTCGGGCTCGGGCTGGCCGCGGCCCTCGCCCTGCGCCGGGGGCTGCGTCCCGCGCTGCGGGCCTGGCCGGTGGTGGCGGCACTGGCCGCGTACACGGTGGCGTACACCCGGCGTGCGGAGTGGGCGGGGGAGGGGAGCGTGGTGCTGGAGGCGACGGTGCGGCCGGTGGTGGCGGTGCTCGCGGTGGGGCTGGTGGTCGCCTGCGTGGTGCGGGCCACCGGTGGTTCGGGGCGGGGCGAGGGGTGGCTGGCCTCGCCGGTGATGGTCCGGCTCGGTCTCTGGTCGTACGCCTTCTACCTGCTGCACCAGACGCTCAACTACGCCATCACCGACCGCTGGGGCCACCAGCCGGCTGGCGGGGTGGCCCTCTTCACCATGATCGGGACGGCGGTGGTGGCGACCGCGCTGGCCGGGGCGCTCTACCACGGGCTGGAGGAGCCGGCCCGGCGGTGGTGGGCGGCGCGTCCGCCGCGCTGGGTGACCGGCGGAGGTGACCCGCGGTGGGTTCGGGCGTTGTTCCTCCCACACAGGAGCGGGGGACCTTCATGAGGAGTCGCGCATGCACCGATCGGCCTACGAGCAGATGCAGCTCTGCGTCGCCACCTATCTCCCCACCGGCCGCCGCGTCGACGTCGTCGACCTCGGCTCCCGCGTCTCCGACGGCCAGAAGCTGACCCACCGCAGCCTGCTGGAGGGGTACGACGTCGCGTACACCGGCGTCGACGTGCGCCCCGGCGCCAACGTCGACCGCGTGATGACCGCCCCCTACCGGCTGCCGGTCAGGTCCTCCAGCGCCGACGTGGTCCTCTCCGGGCAGGCGTTCGAGCACATCCCGTTCTTCTGGGCGTCGATGCTGGAGATCACCCGCGTCCTCAAGCCGGGCGGCCTCGCCTTCGTCACCGCCCCCTCGCGCGGCCACGTCCACGACGCCCAGGACTGCTGGCGGTACTACCCCGACGGCTTCCGCGCGCTCGCCGCCTACTGCCGGCTCGACCTGCGCGAGGCGTACACCGACTTCCCGCCCGTCGAGGGCATCCGGCACGCCTACCGCGCCATCGACGCCAAGCACGCCTACTGGGGCGACTCCGTCGGCGTCTTCCAGAAACCCCGCAACCACCCCCGCCTGACCATGGCCCTGGTCCGCGCCACCACCCTGTGGTGGGCCAACCGCGTCGGCGGCGTCGACTCCGTCCCGCTGCCCGCGCCGCTCCCGGGCCGCGAGCGCTGCGGCCGGCCCACCCGGAGCGCGCCGGTGCCCGCGCCCGCGGCCGGGCCGGGCCCGGCCACGACACGCCAGGGCACCCCCGGCCACGCGGGTGCGTAAGCCACTTATCAACGCTCAGTTGACGAGACGTGACATACGGGACACGGCGTGCGTACTGTCAGGCGGCATGGCATGGAAGAACACGGTGAACTCCGTCCTCAAGCAGCTCACCGGATACCACCTCACCCGCGCCGCCGTCCCGGCTCCCCGCGTCGCGCCGGTCCCCGCCCCCGAGCCGGCGCCGAAGCCCCGGCCCAAGAAGTTCCACCTCCCCGAGGACTACGACGAGGAGGCCAAGGAGACCGTCCGCGCCGTCAAGCCGTGGACCATGACCTCCCCGGAGCGGCTCAACGCCTTCATCCTCGCCACCCGGTACGTGGTGCGCCACCAGATCCCCGGCGCCGTCGTGGAGTGCGGGGTCTGGCGCGGCGGTTCGATGCAGGCCTGCGCCAGGACGCTGCTGAGCCTGGACGCCGCCGACCGCGACCTCTACCTCTTCGACACCTTCGAGGGGATGCCGCCGCCCACCGAGGAGGACCTGCGCCGCGACGGCCGCTCCGCCGAGGAACTCCTCGCCGCCCAGGGCAAGGACCGCCCCATCTGGGCCGTCGCCTCCCTCGACGACGTACAGGCCGGCTTCGACCAGGTGCCCTACCCCAAGGAACGGCTGCACTACGTGCAGGGCCTGGTCGAGAAGACCGTCCCCGCCGAGGCGCCCGAGCAGATCTCCGTCCTGCGCCTGGACACCGACTGGTACGCCTCCACCCGGCACGAGCTGGAACACCTCTACCCCCGGCTGGTCTCCGGCGGCGTCCTGCTCATCGACGACTACGGCTACTGGCAGGGCTCCCGCCGGGCCGTCGACGAGTTCCTGGAGGCCACCGGCGAGCGGCTGCTCCTGCTCCGCATGGACGAGGGCCGTATCGCGGTCAAGCCCTGACGCGCCCCGCCCCGCCCGGCCACCTGGCCGCCCCGGCGCCCGTCACCCGAACGGACCTGCGCAAGTGACCTGTGCCGGGGTGCCGGGTTGTTAACCCTTGAGGGGGTGCCTCGCACCGGAGCTGCCGGGCACCCCCACCGGGCCCCGGCGGGACGCCTTCCCCCCGTCACCCCAGTCTCCGGAAGGATCGTGCGCCGCGCATGACACCCCGACTCACCGTCGTCGTCCCCGTCTACAACGTCGAGGAGTACCTCGACGCCTGCCTCGCCTCCCTGGGCCGGCAGACGATGCGGGACCTGGAGGTCGTCATGGTCGACGACGGTTCGACGGACTCCAGCGCACGGATCGCCCAGGCCCACGCCGTCCGCGACTCCCGGTTCCGCCTGGTCCAGCAGGAGAACGCGGGCCTCGGCGCCGCCCGCAACACCGGCGTCCGGCACGCCACCGGCGCGTACCTCGCCTTCGTCGACAGCGACGACGTGATCCCCGAGGACGCCTACGCGCTGATGCTCGACACCCTGGAGCGCAGCGGCTCCGACTTCGTCACCGGCAACGTCCACCGGCTCAAGACCGACGGCACCACCGAGCAGTCGCCGATGTTCCGGCGGGCCATGTCCACCACCCGGCTCACCACCCACGTCCTGCGCGACTGGGACCTGCTCGGTGACCGGATCGCCTGCAACAAGGTGTTCCGCAGGGACTTCTGGGACAAGCACGCCCTCGCCTTCCCCGAAGGGGTGCTCTTCGAGGACATCCCCGTCATCGTCCCCGCGCACTTCCTCGCCGGCAGCGTCGACGTCCTCAGCGACACCGTGTACCTCTGGCGCGACCGGCACGGCTCCATCAGCAACAAGCGCGCCCTGCCCCGCGCCGTCCACGACCGCACCGCCGCCGTCACCACCGCCAGCACCTTCCTCGGCCGCCGCCTCGCCGAAGCCGCCGGCACCCCCTTCGAGGCCGACTGGGCCGAGGCCAAGCGCCGCTACGACCAGTCCGTCCTCGCCGGCGACCTCTGGATGTTCATGGAGGCCCTGCCCGACGGCGACGACGCCTACCACCAGGCCTTCCTCGACCACGCCAACGCCTTCGCCGACCACGCCGACCCGGCCGCCCTCGCCGCCCTCCCCCTCCACCTGCGCGCCAAATGGGCCCTCATCCGGCGCCGCCGCCTGTCCGAACTCCTCGACCTGATGGCCTTCGTCCGCGCCAACCCCGACGCCTTCCAGGTCCGGGGCCTGGCCCGCCGCCGCGCCGCCTACCCGGTCACCCGCGCCCCGCTGCCCGCCCCCGCGACCCGGCTGCGCCCCCGCGACCTGCCGCTCATCGCCCGCGTCACCCGCGCCCACTGGGAGGACGGCAAGCTCCACCTCACCGGCTACGCCTACGTCCGCAACCTGCCCCCCGGCCGCCTCCAGGCCCGGGGCAAGGCCCTGTGGCTGCGGGCCGGGCGCCACCGCGTCGTCCCGCTGAAGGTCCGCCCGGTCCGCTCGCGGGAGGCCACCTACAGCTCCCGGCAGGCCCTGCACCGCTACGACCGGGCCGGCTTCACCACCGTCGTCGACCCGGCCCGGCTCTCCACCGGCCGTCCCAGCACCACCTGGAAGCTGGAGATGGCCGCCGTCGGCGGACTGCTGCCGCGCACCGGGCCCGTCCGGATGGCAGGGCTCGACGGGCTGCCCGTGCACTACCTGGGGGAGTTCCGCCGGGTCGGGGCCACCCTCAGCGCCGGGCGGCTGCGGCTGCGCGCCGAGAACGTGCCCTCCCGCCTCGCCGCCCACCACGACGAGGACGGCACCCTCCACCTCGAAGGCCACCTCGCCGCCACCCCGCCCACCGGCGCGGAGGCGTGGGCCGGGCTGCGCGCCACCAACTGGTACACCAAGGAGACCCTCGACCTGCCGATCGGCCTCGACGGGAAGACCTTCACCGCCGAACTGCCGCTGGCCGCCCTCGCCGAGGGCGCCGAACCCCTCGACCCCGAGGCCCCCGTCCGCCGCCCCCAGCCCTGGGGCCTCTCCCTCTTCCGCGCCGACGGCACCACCAGCCCCGTCGCCGTCCACCCCGAGATCGAGTCGGGCCGCTACCCGCTCGGCGAGGGCCGCGAACTGCTCGTCGGCGCCAACTCCGCCGGCAACGTGGAACTGCGCGACCAGCCCGTGCGGCCCATCGTCACCGAGCTGAGCTGGCCCCCGCGCGGCCCCCTCACCCTCGCCGGGAGCTTCCCCGCAGCCGACGAGGACCGGCGCGAACTCGTCCTCGTCCACGGCACCCACGGCGAGGAGACCGTCCTCGACGCCCACCGCGACGGGCCGCGCTTCACCGCCACCCTCAGCCCCGAGGCCGTTCACGGGCCCGGCGGCACCCTGCCGCTGGCCGAGGGCAACTGGACGATGTTCCTGCGCCGGCCCGGCGAGAGCGACCCCGCTCTCTACACCCCGGTGCACATCGCGCCCGCCCTGCACACCGGGCTGCCGCTCGCCCGCCACCTCGGCGGCCGGGAATTCCTCGTCGAGCGCCGCCACTACGACCGGCTCCAGCTCCACTCCGGCTCCTCCCTGCCCGCCGCCGACCGGGGCCGCACCCAGCAGAAGGCGCTGCGGGCCGCGTACACCACCCGGCGGGCGCGCGGGCCGCTGCGTGACGCCGTGCTCTACAGCAGCTTCGACGGGCGTCAGTACTCCGACTCGCCGCGCGCGATCCACGAGGAACTGGCCGCCCGCGACACCTCCCTCACCCACCTGTGGACCGTCCGCGACCAGCAGGTCGACCTGCCGCCGGGGCTCACCCCCGTCGCCCTGTGGAGCGCCGAGTGGTACGAGGCGCTGGCCCGCTCCCGGCACATCGTCACCAACACCCAGCTCCCCGAGTGGTTCGAGCGCGCCGAGGGCCAGTACGTCGTGCAGACCTGGCACGGCACCCCGCTCAAGCGGATCGGCCGCGACCTGGCCGGCTCGCCGGCCGCCGACCCGCACTACATCGCCGCGCTGCCGCACCGCAGCGCCCAGTGGTCGCTGCTGGTCTCACCGAACCGGTTCTCCACGCCGATCCTGCGCCACGCCTTCGGCTACACCGGGCCCGTCCTGGAGTCCGGCTACCCCCGCAACGACCTGCTGGACGCCCACGGCCGCGCCGAGCGCGCCGCCCGGGTCCGCCGCCGCCTCTCCATCCCCGAGGACCGCACCGTCGTCCTCTACGCCCCGACCTGGCGCGAGGACCGCCCCAAGCGCGGCGGCCGGTACGCCCTCGACCTCCCCCTCGACCCGGCCGGGGCCGCCGCCGCACTCGGCGACAGCCACGTCCTGCTGGTCCGACGCCACTACCTGGTCGGCGGCTCGGTCCCCGGCGGCGACAATGTCCGCGACGTCAGCCGGTACCCCGACGTCGCCGAACTCCTCCTCATCAGCGACGTCCTGGTCACCGACTACTCCTCGCTGATGTTCGACTTCGCGCAGACCGGGCGCCCCATGCTCTTCCACACCTGGGACCTCGACCACTACCGCGACACCCTGCGCGGCTTCTACTTCGACTTCGAGTCCGGCGCCCCCGGCCCGCTCCTCACCGACGCCGAGGAGGTCGTGGAGGCGCTGCGCGACCCGAAGGCCGCCACCGCCGGCCACCGCGAGGCGTACGACGCCTTCCGTGCCCGGTTCTGCGACCTGGACGACGGCACCGCCGCCGCCCGCGTCGCCGACGCCCTGCTGGCCGCCACCCCGCACACCCCGGCCGGCCGATCCGCCACCCGCACCGCCGCGTTCACCGGGGAGCCCGCATGACCACAGAGCCGCATCCCGCCGACGCCCCCGACCTCAGCGTCGTCGTCCCCGCCGACGCCGGCCCCGAGGCCCTGAAGGCCTCCGCCGCCTCGGTCCTGGAACAGACCCTGCGGCACACCGAGGCCGTCCTCGTCGACCCCGGCCGGGACAGCACCACCACCCGCACCGCCGCCACCCTCGCCGAACGCCACCCCGGGCGCGTCCGGCACGTCACCGCCGCGCGCGGGGCCGACCTGCGCGACACCGGCGCCGACCACGCCCGGGGCACCTGGGTCACCTTCCTCGGCCCCGGTGAACGCCTCCAGAAGGACGCCGGGCGCAACCTCCTCGCCGCCGCCCTCGACACCGGCGCCGACCTCGTCGCCGGCACCTGGACCCGGCTGCCCGCCCCCGGCGAGAATCTGCCGCGCGGCGCCGAACAGGCCGAACCCGCCTGGCAGCGGCCGCTGCACACCCGCACCCGGACGGTCGGCAGCCTCACCGACGCCCCCGGCCTCGTCGTCCACGACTCCCTCGTCACCGGCTTCTGCGTCCGCCGCTCCCTGCTCGCCCCCGACGCCCGGCCCGCCGTCCGCCACGAGGAGGCACCCCCCGTCGGCGACCTCCTCTTCGGCGTCCGCGCCGCCCTCGCCGCCCGCACCGTCACCCTGATCCCCAACACGATCACCACCCACCGCGCCGCCCCCGACCCGGCCGGGGACGCCCCCGCCCGCATCACCGCCGCCGCCCGCGCCGCCCGCCTCCTCGCCCGGCACGGCCACCCGGGGCTGGCCGCCGCCCGCGAACGCGCCCTCCTCACCGACCACGTCCTGCCCTGCGCCGCCGCCCTGCTCGGCATGGGCCGCGAGGAGCGCGCCCGCACCGCCGCCCAGGTCGCACCGCTGCTCGCCGGGCACCTCGGCGCCGACGCCCTCGCCCCGCTCGACCCCGTCGCCCGCGCCTGCCTGAGGCTGCTCGCCGACGGGGACGCCGACGGCGCCCGGGACGCCGCCTACGCGCTGGCCAACCCCGGCACCGTCGTCTCCCCGGTCGTCGAGCACGCGGGACGCGTCCACTGGCGGCCCGGCACCGAGGCCGCCACCGGGACCGACCCGCTCGACGTCACCGAACTCGGCCTCCAGTACCGGCCGTTCGCCCGCCTCGACCTGCTCAACACGGTCACCCGCGCCACCCGCTCCCAGGGCCGCCTCCTCCTCGTCGGCCGCATCGTGCTCCCCGGCCACGCCCTGCCCGACCGGCCCGAGGTCACCGCCACCCTCGTGCTGACCTGCCGCGACCAGCCAGGACGCACCCTCACGCTGCCGGTGGACGACATCCGGTACGCCAAGGACGCCCTGGTCTGGCGGGCCTGCGCCGACCTCACCCGGCTGCTCGGGGCGCGCGGCGTCGGCGACCGCGTCTGGGACCCCGCCCTGCGGGTCACCGCCGGCGGCGAGACGCTGACCACCCCGCTCTTCGCCGAACCCGAGACGGTCAAACCCGCCGGCGCGCTGCGCGCCCGCCCCCGCCTCGGCCGCCTCACCGGCGACACCTGGCAGCCCTACGTCACCGCCCACCACCGCCTCGCCGTCTGCCTGCTGGCCCGCCGCAGGCCCGCCCGCCTGGCCGAGAAGATCCTCCACTACGCGACCCACTTCCGCCCCGCCCGCGCCCTGCGCCGCCGCCTGGCCGCCGTCGCCGCCCGCCGCAAACGCCTCGCCGGACAGGCCGTCAAGGCCCGCGTCTACCGCACCCTGTTGCTGCGCCTCCCCGTCCGCAAGGGCCAGGTCGTCTACGAGGCCCACATGGGCAAGCAGTACGGCGACAGCCCCCGCGCCATCCACGAGGAGGCGATGAGCCGGGGCCTGCCGCTGCGGCCCGTCTGGTCGTACGCCGGGAGGCCCGAGGGGTTCCCCGCCGACGCCCGCCTGGTGCGCCGCTGGTCCTGGCCCTACCTGGTGGCGCTGGCCCGGGCCCAGTACTGGGTCGACAACCAGGGCTTCCCGCACGCCCTGGACAAGCCCCGGCACACCACGTATCTCCAGACCTGGCACGGCAGCGCCTACAAGCGGATGGGGTTCGACGAGGCGCGGGTCAAGACGCAGAACGACCCGCAGCGGCGCCGGCTCCAGCGGGCCGTCGACCGCTTCGACCACTTCCTGATCCGCGCCCCGCACGACGCCGACACCCTCGGCCGCGCCTACCGGCTCGACCCGGACAAGCTGCTGCCCACCGGCTACCCGCGCAACGACCGCCTCGTCGCCGCCCGCGACCAGCACGCGCCCCGCCCGCCGCTCGCCGAAGCCCTCGCCATCCCCGAGGACCGCACGGTGGTCCTCTACGCGCCGACCTTCCGCGGCGGGCCCGGCCACAAGGAGGCCAAACTGCCGCTGGACGTCCGCAGGTTCGCCGAGGAGTTCGGCTCCACCCACGTCCTGCTGGTGCGCAGCCACTACATGGAGCGCGCCGCCCTGCCCGCCACCGCGCCCGGCACCGTCCACGACGTCTCCGGCCACCACGACGTCAGCGAACTCCTCACCCTCGCCGACGTCCTGGTCACCGACTACTCCTCCATCATGTTCGACTACGCCCTCCTCGACCGGCCCCTGATCCACTTCGCCCCCGACCTCGACGCCTACACCGCCGAGAGGGGCAGCTACTTCGACCTGCGCGAACGCGCGGGCGGGCCGGTCGTGGACACCCAGGACGCACTCCACGAGGTGCTGGCCCACCTGGACGAGGCCGACCCGCACTGGAAGGCCGCCCGCGCCCGCTTCGCCGAGGAGTTCGGCGCCTACGACACCGGCGGCGCGGCGGCCGCCGTGGTCGACACCCTCTTCGCCGCCCACACCCCCCGGCGCCGCCCGAAGCCCTGCCCGGCCTCCCGGCGGCGCCCCGCAGAGAGGACCGGCACATGACCGCGCCCGCCGCCCAGGAGACCCCCGCCGCGCCCGCCGCCGAGGCCGGGCCCCGCGAGATCTACCTCATCGGCAACACCGTGGACGAACTCGGCGGCGTCACCGCCTGGACCCACCAGATGGCCCGCCTCTTCCGCCGCCAGGGCCACCCGGTGCACGTCATCGGCATCCACGAGGCCGAGCTGAAACTGACCCTGCCCGGCCCGCCGGACTACCCCGTCACCGCGCTCTACCCGAGCCACCCGCCGACCGCCCGTCCCCTCGTCGGCCGCCGCCGCCTCAGCCCGGCCGCCCGGCTCCACGAGCGGCGCCGCCTCGCCGCCAAACAGGCCGCCGTCGCCCGGCTCTCCGGCATCCTCGCCCAGGCCGCCCCGGGCGCCGTCGCGATCGTCACCCAGGTCTGGCCGATGGAGTGGCTGCGCCAGGCCGACACCTCCCGGGTCCGCCTGATCGGCATGAGCCACGAGTCGTACGCGTACACCCGCGCCTGCCACCGCTACCGCTGGGTCAAGGAGAACTATCCGCACGTCGACCGGTGGCTGGTGCTCACCCAGGAGGACGCCGACGACTGGATCACGCTCGACGGCATGCAGAACGTGGGCGCCATGCCCAACGCCCTCGCCCACCTCCCCGAGGCGCCCTCGCCGCGCTCCGGGCGCAACGTCGTCAGCATCGGGCGGCTCGCCGACCAGAAGGGCGTCGACATGCTCCTCGACACCTGGGCCCTGGTCGCCCCGCACCGGCCCGACTGGCGGTTGCGGATCTACGGGGCCGGGGAGGACGAGACCGCGCTGAAGAACCAGTGCACCAGCCTCGGGCTCGACTCCTCGGTGGAGTGGAGGGGGCGCACCGACGACGTGCCGGCGGCGCTCGCCGAGGGGTCGGTCTTCGTGCAGTCCTCGCGGGGTGAGGGGTTCCCCCTCGCCCTCATGGAGGCGATGGCCTCCGGCGTGCCCTGCGCCGCCTTCGACTGCGCGCCCGGGGTCCGCGAGATCGTCCGGGACGGCGAGGACGGCCTGCTCGCCCCGCCCGGCGACCTCGACTCCCTCGCCGACCGGCTGCTGCGGCTCACCGGCGACCAGGAGCTGCGCGACACCATGGGCGATCGGGCCCGCGTCAACGTCCAGCGCTTCTCCGAGGCCCACGTCCTCGAACGGTGGGAGGCCCTTTTCCGCCTGCTGGACCGTTAGGGGGCGGGCGGCTCCTCGCCGAGGAAGACGCGGCGTACGACCCGCTCCGCCGCCCGGCCGTCGTCCCACGGGCAGAAACGCGCGCGGAAGGCGGCCCGGCGGGCGGCGGAGCCGGGCCCGGACCAGGCGCCGGAGGCGAAGATCGCGGTCAGGTCGTCCTCGTCGCAGGCGACCGGGCCGGGCGCGCAGCCGCGCAGGTCGACCGAGAGCCCCCGCGCCGCCTCGAAGGCCGCCCAGTCGTCGGCGTACAGCACGATCGGACGGTCCAGCACCGCGTACTCCACCATCAGGGACGAGTAGTCGGTGATCAGCGCGTCGGAGGCGAGGCAGAGGCGCTCGACCGAGGGGGGGCCGGAGACGTCGATCAGGCGGGCCGAGGGCGCGGTGCCGGGCGGCAGCAGGGGCGCCCCGCAGCGGGGGTGGGCCCGGGCCAGCACGGCGAAGCGCGGGCCGAGCCGGCGGAGCATCCGGTCGAGATCCGGCGGGCGGTGCGGGCCGGTGCGGTGGTCGCGGTAGGTCGGGGCGTAGAGCAGGGCCGTCACGTCCGGGGCGAGGCCCAGTGTCTCGCGCAGCCGCTCGCGTGCGGCCGGGTCGGGGGAGTGGAAGGCGTCGGCGCGCGGCTGACCGTACTCCAGCACGGTGTACGGGGCCGGGTAGGCCCGTTCCCAGGTGAGCGTGGTGTGGCGGTTGCCGGAGAGGGCGTAGTCCCACTGGTCGGCGGTGGCCACCACCCGGTGCACGTCGGTGGTCCCGGCGGCGGGGCGGTCCAGCACCTCGGCGCCGATCCGCTTGAGCGGCGTCCCCCGGCCGGTCTGCACGACGCACTGGCCGCGCCGCTTCACGTGGCCGGGCTCCGGCTCGCCGTCGGTGACCAGGTAGCGGGCGCGGGCCAGGGCCGTGAAGTAGGCAGCGCTGCCCGGGGTCACCCGGCGGGTGGCGACCGGGGCGGTGTGCCGGTGCTCGGGCCGGGTGATCCAGAAGGTGCGCAGGCCGGGGACGAGGTCGCGGGCGGCGCGTTCCAGGGCGGCCGGGTGGTGGGTGTAGCCGTGGCCGTCGCCCGCGCCGAAGAGGGCGTCCCGCTCGCGCAGGGGGAGCCGGCGCTGGAGCGCGTAGTGGGCCCGTAGGCCGGACTTCCGGGCGCGGGCCTTGAGGGAGCGGGCGGTGCGGCGGGCCCGGCCGGAGGCGCGGGCGGCCAGCCGCAGCGCGCCGAACGCCCGGTGGCTGCCGTGCCGCACCAGGGCGTGCCGCAGCCGGTCGCGGGGGCCCAGGGGCGGCAGCGGCGTCCGGTGCAGGCGGTACTGGTCGCGGGCCCGGTGCAGGAAGGCGGCCCGTTCGCCGGCGGGCAGCCGGCCCGGTTTGGTGTAGACGGCGGTGAAGTGGTCGACCATGCGGCGGAAGACCACCGGCCGCCACCGCTCCAGCTCCGGGTGGGCGTCGAGGAAGGCGAAGACCCGGTCGTACTGGTCGAAGACGTCGAAGTGCCGGTGGCTGACGGTGCCGAGGATCGAGCCCTGCCGCCGCTGCCGGTAGTGGACGCAGACCCGGTCGAGCACCGCGATCGTCTCGGCGCTCATCAGGGCCGGGAAGGTCCAGGGGGTGTCCTCGTAGTAGCCCGGCGGGAAGGTGAGGCCGGTCCGCTCGACGAAGTCGCGGCGGTACGCCTTGTTCCACACCACCATCAGCAGCCGCAGCAGGCCGGGGCGTTCGGCGAGGGTGAAGACCTGCGGGTCGCCCTCGTGGAGTTCGGCGGCGAGCTGGTTGCGGAGGACCTGGCCCGACAGGTAGGTGCGGGCGTAGTCGAAGACGAGGATCTCGGGGCTGTCGGTCTCCTTGATCCGGTCGGAGAGGGTGTGCAGCGCGTCCGGAGTGAGCGTGTCGTCCCCGTCGAGGAAGAGGACGTACTCGCCGGTGGCCCGCTCCAGCCCGGCGTTGCGCGCCCGCCCCAGCCCGCGGTTCTCCGGCAGGTGGACCGGCACCACCCGCCCGTCGCGCGCGGCGTACGCGTCGATCAGCTCCCCGCAGCCGTCCGGCGAGCAGTCGTCCACCGCGATCACCTCCAGATCGCCGAACGACTGGCCGAGCACCGAGTCCAGGCAGGCGCCGAGGTACGCCTCCACACGGTGGGCGGGCACGATCACACTGAACCTGGGCACGGCACATCCGATGGGTCGACGCGAGTCCTGGGGTCTACCGCCCCAGAACGCGCGCCCCGGCGTGCCGGTTACGCGGAATGCGGCATCCGGGGGAACCGCCGCGATGACGGACAGATGCGCGAAGGACGGCGGGGCCGCCCGGTGTTGCCACCGGACGGCCCCGCCAACACCAGCTGAACTGGGCTTACTTGACCGCCCCCGACATCAGGCCGGAGACGAACTGCCGCTGGAAGGCGAAGAAGACCGCCAGCGGGATGATCATCGACAGGAACGCCCCGGGGGCGAGGATGTCGATGTTGTTGCCGAACTGGCGTACCTGCTGCTGGAGGGCGACCGTCACCGGCGGGGAGTCCGAGTCGGCGAAGACCAACGCCACCAGCATGTCGTTCCAGACCCACAGGAACTGGAAGATGCCGAGCGAGGCGACGGCCGGGCCGCCCAGCGGCAGCACCACCCGGGTGAAGAGCCGCACCTCGCCCGCGCCGTCCAGCCGGGCCGCCTCCATCAGCTCCTTCGGGATCTGCGCGAAGAAGTTCCGCATCAGGAAGACGGCGAAGGGCAGGCCGAAGGCCACGTGGAAGAGGACCACCCCGGCCGTCGTCTCGAAGAGCCCGACCCAGCCGAACAGCTCCGACACCGGCACCAGCGCCACCTGCACCGGCACCGCCAGCAGGGCCACCACCAGCACGAACCACCAGTCGCGGCCGGGGAACTCCAGCCACGCGAAGGCGTACCCGGCCAGCGAGCCGATCACGATGACCAGCACCGTCGCCGGGACGGTGATCGCCACCGTGGAGAGCAGCGAACCGGTGATCGCGCCGTCCTCCAGCACCCCCTGGTAGTTCTCCCAGGTCAGCTGGGCCGGGGCGGTGAACACCGTCCACCAGCCGCTCTCCGCGATGTCGCCCGGGGCGCGCAGCGAGGAGAGCAGCAGCCCCACCGTCGGCATCAGCCAGAACAGGCCGACCACCACCAGGACGAACTGCACCAGCCCGCCGCTCAGCCGGGCCGCGATCCGCGATCCCAGCGCGGGCTCACGCGCGCTCATCGGCGTGCCTCCTTCCGCAGCCGCCGCACATTGGTCACCATCACCGGCATCACCAGCAGGAAGAGCAGCACCGCGATGGCGCTCGCCACCCCGAGGTCCCGGTCGCCGAAGGCCGAGTCGTAGAGCTGGACCGCCAGCACGTTGGCGTCGTCCCGGGAGGAGCCCGGGGCGATCACCACGATCAGGTCGAAGATCTTCAGGACGTTGATCATCAGCGTCACCAGGACCACGCCGAGCACCGGCGCCAGCATCGGCACCGTGATCCGCCGGAAGACCTGCCACTCGTTGGCGCCGTCGATCCGGGCCGCCTCCATCAGCTCCCGGGGCACGCCCGCGAGCCCTGCCGCGATCAGCACCATCGCGAACCCGGCCCACATCCACACGTACGCGCTGATCACCGAGAGGGTCACCAGGGACGGGCCGAGCCAGTCGACGCCGTTGTACGGCTCGCGGAAGTTGTCCGCCGGGAAGCGCAGCTGCGCCCCGTCGGCCTCGGCGGGCAGGGTGAAGGTGCCGTCGGGGCCCGCCCGGGTCTCGGCGACCACCTTGCCGTCCTTGACCGCCTCCACCCGGATGCCGGGATAGCCCAGCTCCTTCGCGTCGACCACCGACGGGGTTCCGCCGCCGCCCCGGGTGAAGTCCTGCCAGGCGGTGCCGGTGACCTTGCCCGGGTCGGGCTCGGCCTCGGCGGCCGGGGCCGCGTCCTTCGGCATCTGGTCCGGGGCCACGCCGACCAGCGGCAGCAGCACCGGCTCACCGGCACGGGCCGGCTCCCGGGTGGTGAAGGAACCGCCCTCGCTCTTCTCCAGCGGGGACTTGGGGCCCGGGTGGGCCTTGGGGAAGGCCGAGGACTCGTTGAAGGTGTCGTGGACCGCGACCCAGGCCGCGTTGGCGACACCCCGGTCCGGGTCCTGCTCGTAGACGAGCCGGAAGATGATGCCGGAGGCCAGCATCGAGATGGCCATCGGCATGAAGACGACCAGCTTGAACGCCGTGCCCCAGCGGACCCGCTCGGTCAGCACCGCGAAGACCAGGCCGAGGGCGGTGGCGACGGTCGGCGCCAGCACCACCCAGATCAGGTTGTTGGTCAGCGCCGTGCGGATGGAGTCGTCGGTGAAGAGGGTGACGTAGTTGTCGATGCCGACGAAGGACTCGCCGGCCTTGTCCAGCACGCTGCGGACCACCGAGTACCCGATCGGGTACACCACCAGCGCCCCCAGCAGCACCAGCGCCGGAAGCAGGAACAGCACGGGGGTCCAGCGGCGTCGCCTGCGGGCCGGAGCCGGCGGGACCGCCGCCGGTCCGGCCTTCGTCGCGTCCGCCATCCTCACTCCTTGTAGGCAGCGGCGGCGGCCCGCTCCAGGGCCTTCTGGGTACCCGCGACGTCCTTCGGGTTCTTCAGGAAGTCCTGGAGCGCCTTCCACTCGCCCTTGCCGGGCGTCCCGCCGAACGCCTGCGGCGCCTGGTCCGACATGTCGAAGCGGATGTCGTCCCCGGCGGCGATCAGCGCCTCGGCTATGTCCCGCTGCACGTCGTTGGGGTACGCGGCGGTGTCCACGGCCTTGTTGGGGGAGAGGAACCCGCCCTCCTTCGCCCAGATCTCGGCGCTCTCGGGGGCGGCCAGGAAGGTCAGCAGCGCCTGCGCGCCCTTGCTGTCCTTCAGTGCCACGGCCGCGTCGCCGCCCACCACGGCGGGCGAGTTCTCGCCGACCGCCGGGAACGGGAAGACCTTGGCGTCGGCGCCGATCTCGGCGTCGGTCTGGCCGATGTTGATGGAGACGAAGTCGCCCTCGAAGACCATGCCGGCCTTGGGCTGGTCACCGCCGGTGAAGGTCTGCGTCACCGAGGCCGGGAACTCCGTCTGGAGGGCGCCGCTCTGGCCGCCCGCCAGGAAGTCCTTGTTGCCGAAGAGCTCCGCCAGGGTCTCCAGCGCCTTCGTCACCGACGCGTCGGTCCACTTGATCTCGTGCTTCGCCAGCTGGTCGTACTTCTCCGGGCCCGCCTGCGACAGGTACACGTTCTCGAACCAGTCGGTCAGCGTCCAGCCGTCCGCACCGGCCACCGACACCGGGGTCACCCCCGAGTCGAAGACGGTCTGCGCCGCCTTCAGGAACTCGTCCCAGGTCTTCGGCTCCTCGACACCCGCGTTCTCGAAGACCGCCGTGTTGTACCAGACCAGCGACTTGTTGGCCGCCTTGAAGTACACGCCGTACGGGGTCCCGTCGACCGAGCCGAGATCCGCCCAGCCCTTGCTGTAGTTGGTCGTCAGCGCCTCCTCGGCGCCCTTGCCGAGCGGCTTGGCCCAGCCGTTGGCCACCGCCTGCTCGATCGCGCCCACCTGCGGCAGCATCGCCACGTCGGGCTGGCCGCCGCCCGCCACCTTCGACTCCAGGAAACCGATGATCGGGTCCTGCGCCGGGACCAGCGTGACCTTGGCGCCGGTCGCCTCCTCGAAGGCGTCCAGGACCTTGCGGAACGCGTCCTTCTCCGGGCCGCTCCACACCGCGGCCACCGAGACCGTCTGGCCCTTCAGGTTCGGGCCCTTCGCCTTCGGCGTGTCGTCGTCCTTGCCGCCGTCGCCGCCCGAGCCCCCGCATGCGCTGAGGGTCAGGGCGGCGGCCGCCGCCAGCACGGCCGTCCTGCGGATGCGCGAAGCTCCACTCATGGCTTCCCCGTTCTGGTGGGTTCCGTCCGGCGGGCCCGTCCGGGGGACCCGCCGATGTGGTGTTCCGGTCTACGCGGGCGGCCCGGGGTCGGCAAGAGGCGGTCACGGCCAACTCACCGATGTGATCGCCTTGTGACGTGCCGTCAGTGCAGCTCCGGAGGGTTCACGACGGTCGTGCCGGGTTGTCCCACGGCGTCCGCGCCCGGGGCCTTCGCGGCCCTCCGCACGCCCGGAACCCGGGACCACCGTCCGCGCCCCGGGGACCGCCCACGCCTCCCGGCCCACGGCAGCGGCTGGCGGAGGGCGTGGGCCGGCTCAGCAGTGACAGCCCGGCCTACGTCCTCCACCCGCCGAGGCGATGATCGAGGCGGGCGCGGTACGGGGCGTTCCGCCCGACGTGAGCCGAGCGGCCGGCCCCCGGCCCGCCCGGCTCACGTACCCGCTGCCGCCGCCCGTTCCAGCGCGCTCGCCAGCAGCGCCAAGTCGGTGGGGCCGTTGCCCAGTTCGCGTACCGGCCGTCGGGTGGGCGGGTCGCCGGCGCGGGACCAGTCCAGGGGGACGACGGTCGGCCGCAGGGTGGCCGTGCGCGGGATGCGGCCGCTGACCCGGCCCGCCTGGAAGGGGACGGGGAGGTCGGTGTCGGGGGCGGTGAGGGTGCCGCGGCCGGGGGCCGGGTCCTCGGGGCCGCCGAGTGGGGTGTCCAGGGTGACGCGGAGCAGGGTGCGGCGGGCCAGTTCGGTGGTGGCGGCGCGTTCCGTCGAGGCGGTGGTGGCGATCAGGTGGACGCCGAGGCGTTCGCCGTCCCGGGCCACCGCCTCCAGGGCCCGGACCACCGACCCGGCCGAGGGCCTGCCCGGCGAGCCGAGCGCGGGGGAGAGGAGGGCGTCGAGGTCGTCGACGAGGACGACGAGGCGGGGCGGGGGAGCGGCGGCCGCCGGTTCGGAGGCTCCACCGGGAGTGGTGCGCAGCCGCAGGGTGCGGCTCGGCGGTGCCTCCACCTCGCCGTGCTGCTGGGCGGGGAGCGTCGCGGGCGCGGTTCGGGTGTCTCCGGTGAGTGCCTGGTGGGAGACGGTGCCGGGGCGGGAGGCGGCACCGTCGCGGGCTATCGCCGTCGTCCGGGCCGACCGCGGCGCGGGCACCGAGGGGGTGGGGGCGGCGGCGGGGGTGAGGAGTTCGGCGCGGCGCTTCACCTCGGCCGCCAGGGTCTGCGCGAACTCCCGCATGACCACCGGGTCGTGGGCGCCGAGACGGGCGGTGACGTGCGGCAGCTCCGTACAGGAGCGCAGCCCCTCGCCGACGCCGGGGCCGCCCGTGTCCGCCCCGTCGAGCAGGATCAGCCCGAGCCGCTCGGGCCGTTCGGCCGCGCAGAGCGAGGCGGCCAGCGCGCGGAGCAGTTCGGTGCGGCCGCTGCCGGGCGGACCCTCGATCAGCAGGTGGGCGCCGTGGTCGGCGGCCAGGTCGACGGTGACGGGGCCGTGCCGTCCGGCGCCGAGGACCGCCTGTACGCAGCCGGGCGGGCCCTGCGCCGGATGGGGCTGGTCGGCGGCGGCAGCCCAGCGGGCCAGCAAGGAGGCCGGGGTGGCGCGGGCCAGGCCCAGTTCGTCCAGGAGGCGGGCCGTGCGGGGGAGCGGGGCGGCGACCCGGGCGTGCGGCTCGGCCGAGGGGGTGTCGGGGCGCAGCGGGGCCAGCGCGCGGGCGAACCGCTCGGCCCAGGCGGGCGAGACCGCGTCGACGGTGGCGGGCACGCCCTGCCCGACCGGGCTGCCTCCGGCGACCCGCAGCAGCCGGAGCGCGGTGGCGACGTCGCCGGTGAGCAGGGCGGCGGCCCCGCAGGAGCGGAACGCCGGGTTCTGCCCGGTGGCGGCCTCGAAGGTGGCGGCCAGCGGCGAGGTCGGCGAGGCGGGCTCCGTCTCGGCCAGGCAGAGCACGTGGATACCGGCCGCCGCACCCTGAGCGGCCAGCCGCTCCGCCGCCTCCCGCAGCTCGGCCGTACCGGGATCGCCGTCGAGCACCACCACGGTGTACGGGCCGCTCCCGGCCTCGTCGACCACGCCGCCGGCGGCCCGGCGCGCGGCCTGCTCGTGCAGGGTGTCGTCGAGGCGGCGCAGCAGCTCGCCGGTGCGGGCGGCGGCCTGTTCGCGGTCGTGGGCCAGGAGCAGGCGGCAGTCCTGGCCCCGGGCCGGTCGCACGTGCGGCAGCCAGCCCAGCCAGGACCACTCGGCGGTCCGCTCCTCCACAGGCCGGGACCGGTCGGCGGAGATCAGGACCAGGTCGAGCCGGTCCGGCGCGTGCAGGGCGGTGAGCTGGGCGAGTACGGCGCGGGCCAGCCCCGTCAGCCGCGGCCGGGGCCCGGCGAGCCCGAGCGAACCGGCCTCCAGCAGGCTGACGGTGACCGGCACCGCCTGGAGCGGGCCCGCGCCGGGACCGGCGGAACGGTCGGCGGTGCCCAGGCGCACGGTGAGCGTCTCGGGGTGGCCCTGCGCCCGCTCCCACAGGCGCGGGCCCGGACCGAGCGCGGTCAGCAGCAGGGCGGCCGGGTCCGGCCAGGCGTCGGGCAGCCGGGGGGCGGGCGCGGGCGGGGCCGCCGGTTCGGGCACGGCCGCGCCGGAGGTACGAGGCGCGGAGAAGCGCCGGGCCCAGGCACCGAGGCCGCCGCGCCTGCGGGGCGCCGCCGCCTCCTCCGGCTCGTACGCCTCCTGGCCGGCGTCGGGGGCCGGGGCGGACGGCGGAGCCTGCTCAGCCGGGGCGAAGGGGACGACGGGCCCGGCGTCGGGGGTGGCGACGCGGAGGCGGCCCTCCCCGTCGGCGGAGGCGGGCACGGCGGGCGGCGGCTCGTCGGCCAGGCGCAGCCCGGACTCGCCGATGCGCAGCAGGGCGCCCGGGGCCAGCCGGACGGGCTCGCGGCCGACCGGCTCGCCGTCCACCGTGGTGCCGTTGGTCGAGTCGAGGTCGGCGACGAGCACCCGGCCGTCGGCGCCGACGGTGACGGTGCAGTGGGCCCGGGAGACGTCCGGGTCGTCCAGGGCGATGTCGGCGTCCTCGGCCCGGCCGACCCCGGCGCGGCCGCCGTGCAGCAGGTGGACGCCGCCCGCGTCCGGCCCGGAGACGACGTGCAGCCGCGTACGGGCGTCCGGCGGGACCGGGGCGGGTCCCGGGCCGTGCAGGGAGAGGACGGCGCCGTCGATCAGCGGCGGGTCGCCGAGCAGGGAGCGCTGGCTGTCGAGCCGGTTAGCGCCCGCGTACAGCACGACGGGCCCCTCGCCCGCCTGCGCCGCCTGCGCGAGGGCACCGGAGACCGCCGCGAGCGGGGTGCCCGGGGGAGCGGTGACCAGGACGTCGCAGCCGTCGGGGGCGGCCGGGCCGCCGGGCGGTCCGAGGACGGTCAGCCGGATCTGCATCGCGGTCAGCGGTCCCTTCTGCGCCGGGACGGCGGAAGGCTCGCAAGCCCGAACACCCGCCGCGCACCGGCCCGTCGGCCAGTACATCGAAGGCATCCTGTCACTTGCCGGTGACAACGCGCGCCCCGCCCAACAGTAAGTGATCTTGATTGGCCGTCTCTGCTCGGAAAAGTCCCGGCGGGACCGGCGACGGGGTACGCGGACACCGACGGGGCGTCGCTTCGCGCCCCGGGACGGACGGCGGAGGCCCTGGCCTTTCGAGGCGGGCCGCACCCCGGGGGCGCTGCCGCGCGCCCGTCCGCTCCGCTCCGCCGTCCCGCGCCTCCCGTGCGCCGTCCCCGGGCCGATCCCCGGCTTCGACGGGACTTACCGCCCGCCCCTGACCTGCCTCCCTGCCCCGAGAACACCACCCCCGCCCTCGTACGCGTGTGCGGTCCCACGCCCGGACGGCTGACCCGGGAGGGCCGGTCGGCACTACAGTGGGCCGGAACATCCGGGAGCGGTTCGCCTCACCGGTGACCGGAGGCGGCCCCACGGGGCGGTCTCCCGCGCGGTCCGCCCGGCCGCCGGTCGCCGCGCGCGGGCCGGGCCCGGTCCGGAGGCCTGAGCGGGCCGCCGGGCGGGTACGGAGCCCAGGGGCCCCGGACCCGGCAGAGCATCGACGCATCGACCGAAGACACCACACCGACCAGGATCGGCGCCCCGGGCGGACGCCGGACCCACCTGATCAGCAGGGAGCGCATGACGTGCGGCCGGTAGGCAGCAAGTACCTCCTGGAGGAGCCGCTCGGGCGCGGCGCCACCGGCACCGTCTGGCGGGCCCGTCAGACCGTGCCCGCCGGAGCCGAGGCGGCCGTCACCGGCAGCCCCGGGGAGACCGTCGCCATCAAGGTCCTCAAGGAGGAGCTGGCGAGCGACCCGGACATCGTGATGCGCTTCCTGCGCGAGCGTTCCGTCCTGCTCCGCCTGACCCACCCGAACATCGTCCGGGTCCGCGACCTCGTCGTCGAGGGCGACCTGCTCGCCCTCGTCATGGACCTGGTCGACGGCCCCGACCTCCACCGCTACCTGCGGGAGAACGGACCGCTCTCCCCGGTCGCCGCGAGCCTGCTGACCGCGCAGGTCGCCGACGCGCTCGCCGCCAGCCACGCCGACGGCGTCGTCCACCGCGACCTCAAACCGGCCAACGTGCTGCTGCGCGAGTCCGGCGGCGAGCTGCACCCGCTCCTCACCGACTTCGGCATCGCCCGCCTCGCCGACTCGCCGGGGCTCACCCGCACCCACGAGTTCGTCGGCACCCCGGCCTACGTGGCCCCGGAGTCCGCCGAGGGCCGCCCGCAGACCTCCGCCGTCGACATCTACGGCGCCGGCATCCTCCTCTACGAGCTGCTCACCGGCCGCCCGCCGTTCGCCGGCGGCACCGCGCTCGAAGTCCTCCACCGGCACCTGGAGGAGGAGCCCGCCCGGCCCGGGAACGTCCCCGAGCCCCTGTGGACCGTGGTCGAACGCTGCCTGCGCAAGAACCCGGACGAGCGGCCCAGCGCCGAGAACCTCGCCCGCGCCCTGCGCACCGTCGCCCAGGGCGTCGGCGTGCACGCCTCCAGCGCGCAGATCGCCGCCGCCGAGGGCGTGGGCGCGCTGCTCGCCCCCGACCCGTCCCCGGCCCCGGTCCCGCAGGACCCCGGCGGCGACCCGAACGCCGCCACCACCGTCCTGCCCACCACCGGCGCCCCCGGCAGCCACGACCCGGCCGCCGCCACCAGCGTCCTGCCGAACACCGGCCCCGGCGCGGGCGGACGCGGCGGCGACGCCGACCCGACCGCGATGATGCCGCCGGTCCCGCCCGGCCAGAACCCGGACGACCCGCACCCCTGGCAGAACCAGCTGCGCGCCGCCCGCGACCGCAACGAACAGACCCAGGTCCAGTACCTCGACCCGGGCGAGGACCCGCTGCGCCGCCGCCCCCAGCGCCGCCCCGCCCCCGGGCAGGGCCAGGGCCAGGGCCAGGGCCAGCAGCAGGGCGGCTACGACAACCGCGGCCACCAGCAGGCCCCGCCGCCCCAGCCGTACCCGAACCAGCAGCAGTACGCCGCCCCGCCCCAGCACCAGCCGCAGCGGTACGCGCCGCCCCCGCCGCCCCAGCCGCAGCCCCAGCGGTACGAACCGCAGCCGCCGCCGCGCGCCGAGCGGCCGCCGAGGGAGCCCCGCGAGCCGCGCCGCCGCAGCGCCAACCCGATGCGCATCCCCGGCCTGGGCTGCCTCAAGGGCTGCCTCTTCACGCTGGTGATCCTCTTCGTCGCGGGCTGGCTGATCTGGGAGCTGACCCCGCTCCAGGAGTGGATCGGCGCCGGGAAGGGCTACTGGGAGCAGATCAGCAGTTGGGTGGAGTCGGTCGTCGACTGGGTGTCCAGCTTCAACTAGGGCACGGGCCGGGGGCCGCCTGCCCCGGGCCGTGGGCCGAACCGGGCCGTCCGCGTCGTACGCCTGCGCGGACGGCCCGGCAGTTTTTTCAGATCAGCGACTGTGCAGACAAGTCGACATATGGCCCGGTCAATTTCGGACCGGAACCCCCGGGAAACCGGGCAAAAGCAGTCGTCGGGGCGGCCCGGACCGCCGACCCGGGCACGGGGGTCCGCCGACGGCGCGTATTTTGACCGGGCGGGCGGCTGCGGACGTACGCCGGGCGGGCCTGGAGCGGGCCGCCCCCGCCCAGCGGTGCCCACACCCCCTCAGTCCCCGCGGCGTGGCCCCGGGGCCCGACACGTCGGAGCACGTCTTGGCACGGAAGATCGGCAGCCGGTACACCGCCCACCAGATCCTGGGCCGGGGCAGCGCCGGGACGGTGTGGCTCGGCGAGGGGCCCGAGGGGCCCGTCGCCGTGAAGATCCTCCGCGACGACCTCGCCGCCGACCAGGAACTCGTCGGCCGCTTCGTCCAGGAGCGGACCGCGCTGCTCGGCCTCGACCACCCGCACGTGGTCGCCGTCCGCGACCTGGTCGTCGACGGCAACGACCTCGCCCTCGTCATGGACCTGGTCCGGGGCACCGACCTGCGCACCCGGCTCAACCGGGAGCGCCGGCTCGCCCCCGAGGCCGCCGTCGCCATCACCGCCGACATCGCCGACGGTCTGGCCGCCGCGCACGCCGCCGGGGTCATCCACCGCGACGTCAAGCCCGAGAACGTCCTCCTCGACATGGAGGGGCCGCTCGGCCCCGGTGGCGCCCACCCGGCCCTGCTGACCGACTTCGGCGTGGCCAAGCTCATCGACACCCCGCGCCGCACCCCGGACCGGGCCGCCGGACGCGCCCCCGCCACCAAGATCATCGGTACGCCGGACTACCTCGCCCCCGAGATCGTCGAGGGGCTGCCGCCGCGCGCCGCCGTCGACATCTACGCCCTCGCCACCGTGCTCTACGAGCTGCTGGCCGGGTTCACGCCGTTCGGCGGGGGGCACCCGGGGGCGGTGCTGCGGCGGCACGTCACCGAGACCGTGGTGCCGCTGCCCGGCATCCCCGAGGAGCTGTGGCAGCTCCTCGTCCAGTGCCTCGCCAAGGCCCCCGCCTCCCGGCTGCGCGCCGCCGAGCTGGCCGCCCGGCTGCGGGAGCAACTGCCCTCGCTCGCCGGGATCGGGCCGCTCGACGTCGACGAGCCCGAGACCGACGAGGCCGAGCCGCCCGCCGCCCCCGAGGAGCCCGCGGCTCCGGCCGAGCAGACGCCGCGCCGGGCCGCCGTCTCCCTCGTCCCCGGGGCCCCGGCCCGTGACGGCGCCAACCGCGACACCCACACCAGCATGCGCGTCCCGGCCCCCGACGAACTGGCCGGCGGCGCCCGCGGCACCGCCCGTGCCCCCCGCGCCTCCGGCGCCCCCCGCCCCGGCTCCGCCCGCCACCGCGCCGAACAACGCCGCCGCCGCCTCCGCCTCACCCTCGCCGCGGCAGCCACCGCCATCGCCCTCGCCATCGCCGGCTACACCGCCACCCAGTCCGACACCCCACCCCCGTCGGCCCCCGGCCAACAGGGCCCTGGCGCCAGGCCGTAGGCCGCCGGGCCTGGCGGGGCCGGCTGGGCTCGGTGTCCTCAAGCGCCGGGCGGGCTTTGTTGACCGGGCGTCCGTAGCTCGCGGCGCCCGGCTCGCGCCTTGCGCCTCACGGCTTCCGGCGGCCCGATGGCGCTTGCTGTGGCTTGCCGCGCGTGCTGAGGGCCCTGGCCCGAGGCGGGCAAAATCAAGCCCGTCCGGCGATTGAGGACATCTGTGACGGAGGCGACCACGGCCGATGACCGGCCCCACCGCCCGCGCCAGGCGCCACCCCAGCCCGTCCGGCGCTTGAGGACAGTCGGTGACGGAGGCGGCCAGGGCCAGTCGCCCTCCCGCCACCCTGCCAGGGGCCCCGCCCCCAGCCCGTCCGGCGCCTGAGGACACCCCCGGGCAGCGGCGCCCACGACCAGCCCCGAGCCACAAGGCCCCCCGCCAAGGCCCGCCCGGCCCCAGGGCCCCCATGTGACAAGCCGCACCCCCGACCCGCGCCCGAAGGGCGCCCCGCACGGCAGCCCGTCCCAGCCGTTACGCTGGACGCGTGGCAGTCGTCGATGTATCCGAAGAGCTGAAGTCCCTCTCCTCCACCATGGAGTCGATCGAGGCCGTCCTCGACCTCGACAGGCTGAGGGCAGAAATCGCCGTGCTCGAGGAGCAGGCAGCGGCCCCGTCCCTCTGGGACGACCCCGAAGCGGCCCAGAAGATCACGAGCAAGCTTTCCCACCTCCAGGCCGAGGTCCGCAAGACCGAGGCTCTGCGGTCGCGCCTGGACGACCTCGGTGTCCTCTTCGAGCTGGCCGAGGCGGAGGACGACGCCGACACCCGCGCGGAGGCGGAGAACGAGCTGGCCTCGGTCCGCAAGGCGCTGGACGAGATGGAGGTCCGTACCCTCCTCTCCGGCGAGTACGACGCCCGCGAGGCCCTGGTGAACATCCGGGCCGAGGCCGGCGGCGTCGACGCGGCCGACTTCGCGGAGAAGCTCCAGCGGATGTACCTGCGCTGGGCCGAGCAGCGCGGCTACAAGACGGAGGTCTACGAGACCTCGTACGCGGAAGAGGCCGGCATCAAGTCGACCACCTTCGCCGTCCAGGCCCCGTACGCCTACGGCACGCTCTCCGTCGAGCAGGGCACGCACCGCCTGGTGCGCATCTCCCCCTTCGACAACCAGGGCCGCCGCCAGACCTCCTTCGCCGGCGTCGAGGTGCTCCCGGTGGTCGAGCAGACCGACCACATCGAGATCGACGAGTCGGAGCTGCGGGTCGACGTGTACCGCTCCTCGGGCCCCGGCGGCCAGGGCGTCAACACCACCGACTCGGCGGTGCGCCTGACCCACCTCCCGACCGGCATCGTCGTCTCCTGCCAGAACGAGCGCTCGCAGATCCAGAACAAGGCCTCCGCGATGAACGTCCTCCAGGCCAAGCTGCTGGAGCGGCGCCGCCAGGAGGAGCAGGCCAAGATGGACGCGCTCAAGGGCGACGGCGGCAACTCCTGGGGCAACCAGATGCGCAGCTACGTCCTCCACCCGTACCAGATGGTCAAGGACCTGCGGACGGAGGAGGAGATGGGCAACCCGGAAGCGGTCTTCAACGGCGAGATCGACGGCTTCCTGGAGGCCGGTATCCGCTGGCGCAAGCAGCGCGAGCAGCAGGCGGAGTAAGCGCCCGTCCCGCACGCTTTGTCGACAAGGCAACTGCCGCCCAAGAGGTGGCAGTTGCCTTTTTCGTCACAGTCACCACACCCTCACACCATCAAGTCGTCGTATACCTGACATCACGTACGGAACGGCCTTGACGCCCCCGCGGAAACTGGCAAGGCTGACGCGCGGCATGCGTTCCACTGGGGCATGTGTGAGCGAAACGGGGGGCGGGATCTCATGAGCCCCCGGTGTCCGCCTGCCCCTGGCGCCGCCTCTCAGACGAATGAGCTACAGGGGGTAGCAGGCAGATGACCAAGAAGACGCGGATTCGCGTGGCACGGATCGCGGCCGGTGCCGTGATCGCCGCAGGTGCCTCGCTGACCGCAGCGGGGGCCGCCCAGGCCCTCAGCGTGGATGTGGAGGCCGGCGGCCTCGGCGCCTCCGTCCAGGCCGACGAGCAGGGCCTGGAGCTCGGCATCCAGGCCGGCGACGAGGACCCGGAGCCGGAGCCGGACCCGACCGAGCCGACCGAGATTCCGACCGACCCGGAGCCGACGGACCCCGAGCCCACGGAGCCGGACCCGACGGACCCCGAGCCGACCGACCCGGAGCCGACGGACCCCGAGCCCACGGACCCCGAGCCGACGGACCCGGAGCCGACCGACCCGGAGCCCACGGACCCGGGCAGCCCGGACCCGACGGACCCCGGTACGCCGGACCCGACCGAGCCCGGCACCCCGGACCCGTCCGAGGACCCGAGCGCCGACCCGACCCTCCCGGGTGACGGCACCGGCCCCGACGGTGGCACCGGTGACGACGTCAACACGAACCCCGACAGCGCCGGGCAGCAGCCCGTCGCGCAGGGCAAGGCCAAGGAGGAGCTGGCCGAGACCGGCGCCGCCGAGACCACGTTCCTGCTGGTCGGCGCCGCCACCATGATCGCGGGCGGCATCGGCTTCCGGCTGCTGCCCCGCCTCGTGGGCGGCCGTGACGGCGGCGCCGCCGCCTGAGCCACGGCTCGGCAGCGGTGACCCGGCACGCCGGGTGAGCCGTCCGTACGGGCCTCAGGGCCCGTACGGACCGTAGGAGACGCGCAAGGCCGAGGGGCCGGTCCGCGGACGCAGCCGGCGTCCGGGACCGGCCCCTCGGGCCTTCTCCGCGTATGTGGGGCGGGTGCTCGCTCAGACGGCCTGGGCGACCAGCAGGGCCAGGGCCAGCAGCAGCACTGCGGCCAGCGCCGCCAGCACCGCCGGGCTCAGCCCGCCGAAGGGGCCCTCCTGGCGCAACCGCTCGCGATGTGCCCGGCACACCCGGCAGCGGCCCTCGCTGACCGGTGAGGCGCAGTTCGCGCACACCAGCCTGTCGTAGGTCATCCGCTCTCCTCTCCCGCTCCCGGGCGGGACCTCGCGCCGGTCCGGCCGGGCCCCACCGGCGTCAACGCCGACAGCGCCGCGCGCGTTCCCGGGGCCTTCTTCCACTGTGCCAGCATCCGCGCCCCGAGGCGCGGTCCGGGCGCCCCCGTACGCCCTCACGATCCCCTCACACGGGCGCGCGGCACGAGCCCTTGACCCGCATTGTCCGGAAGATGCCGGGAACAACCGCGCATCACGGACCGTCGCCTGCGCCCTCACAGCGCCTTCGCGTAGGGTCACGCTCACCTACCCCCGGCGACACGTGGTGCTTTCGTGATCCGATTCGACAATGTCTCCAAGGCCTACCCCAAGCAGAACCGCCCCGCACTCAGGGATGTCTCCCTGGAGGTCGAGCGTGGCGAGTTCGTGTTCCTCGTGGGGTCGTCCGGTTCGGGCAAGTCCACCTTCCTCAGGCTGATCCTGCGCGAGGAGCGCACCAGCCAGGGGCAGGTCCACGTGCTCGGCAAGGACCTGGCCCGGCTCTCCAACTGGAAGGTGCCGCAGATGCGGCGCCAGCTCGGCACGGTCTTCCAGGACTTCCGGCTGCTGCCCAACAAGACGGTGGCCGAGAACGTCGCCTTCGCGCAGGAGGTCATCGGCAAGTCCCGCGGCGAGATCCGCAAGTCCGTCCCGCAGGTCCTCGACCTGGTCGGCCTCGGCGGGAAGGAGGAGCGGATGCCCGGCGAGCTGTCCGGCGGTGAGCAGCAGCGCGTCGCCATCGCCCGCGCCTTCGTCAACCGCCCCAAGCTCCTCATCGCCGACGAGCCGACCGGCAACCTCGACCCGCAGACCTCGGTCGGCATCATGAAGCTGCTCGACCGGATCAACCGGACCGGCACCACCGTGGTCATGGCCACCCACGACCAGCAGATCGTGGACCAGATGCGCAAGCGCGTCATCGAGCTGGAGAAGGGCCGCCTCGTCCGCGACCAGTCCCGCGGCGTCTACGGCTACCAGCACTGAGACCACCCAGATCACTGAAAGGACGCCATGCGCGCCCAGTTCGTCCTGTCGGAGATCGGCGTCGGTCTCCGTCGCAATCTCACGATGACCTTCGCGGTCGTCGTCTCCGTGGCCCTCTCCCTCGCCCTGTTCGGCGCCTCGCTCCTGCTGAGCGACCAGGTGAACACGATGAAGGGCTTCTGGTACGACAAGGTCAACGTCTCCATCTTCCTGTGCAACAAGAGTGACGGCGAGACCGACCCCAACTGCGCCAAGGGCGCCGTCACCGGCGAGCAGAAGAAGCAGATCCTCGTCGACCTCAAGAAGATGCCGACGGTCGACAAGGTCGTCCACGAGTCGAGCGACGAGGCGTACAAGCACTACAAGGAGCAGTTCGGGGACTCGCCGCTGGCCAGCTCGCTCACCCCGGACCAGCTCCAGGAGTCGTACCGCATCAAGCTGAAGGACCCGGAGAACTACAAGGTCATCGCCTCCGCGTTCGCCGGGCGTGACGGCGTGCAGTCCGTCCAGGACCAGAAGGGCATCCTGGAGAACCTGTTCGTCATGCTCGGCGGCATGAACTGGGCGGCGCGGGCGGTGATGGCGCTGATGCTCGTCGTGGCGCTGATGCTGATCGTCAACACGGTCCGGGTCTCGGCGTTCAGCAGGCGGCGCGAGACCGGCATCATGCGGCTCGTCGGCGCCTCCGGCTTCTACATCCAGGCGCCGTTCATCATGGAGGCCGCCGTCGCCGGGCTCATCGGCGGCATCGGCGCCTCCGCCATGCTGGTGCTCGGCCGGTACTTCATCATCGACAACGGCCTGGCCCTCTCCGAGAAGCTCAACCTCATCAACTTCATCGGCTGGGACGCGGTCCTCACCAAGCTCCCGCTGATCCTCGCCACCAGTGTGCTGATGCCGGCGCTCGCGGCCTTCTTCGCGTTGCGCAAGTATCTGAAGGTGTGACAGATGTCCCCCGAGCGCCCCACGGAGAGCCCTCCGTGGGGCGCTTCCTTCTGTCCTAGACTCACCCGCATGTCGGGTCTCAGCGCATTCTCCCGGCCCCGGGCCGGACGCCGTGGGGCCCTCGCCCTGACCCTGGTGGCGACCGGAGTCGCCGCGGCCCAGCTCACCTGCGGCCTCCCCGGCGACGACCGCCCGGACGCCGGGGACCGCCCCGCCGCCCAGGCCCCCGCCGCCGCCCATGACGCCGTCGTGGAGGCCGCCGCCCGGGCCGAGGCCGACGGCAAGTCCGGCGCCGACGCCGCCGCCGAGGCCGTCAGCCGCTCGGGCGACCGCTGGGGCACGGTCTACGACCCCGAGGAGTACGCCGCCTTCGAGCAGGCCCTCGACGGCCGCTACACCGGGGTCGGCCTCAGGGTCCGCGCCCGCGCCGACGGCGCCGTGGAGGTGGCCCGCGTGCAGGAGGCGGGCCCCGCCGAGCGCGCCGGGGTACGCCCCGGCGACCTGCTCCGCGCCATCGACGGGCGCCCCGTGACCGGACTGCCCAGCACCGAGGTGGTCCGCCTGCTGCGCGGCGGCGCCGACGCCGTCCCCGGCAGCCAGGTCGCCCTCGCCACCGAACGCTCCGGGCGTGCCCGCGTCCACACCCTGAGCCGGGCCCGGCTGCACACCGAGTCCGTCACGGTGGGCCGGCTGCCGCACGGCGCGGTCCGCATCAAGGTCACCGCCTTCACCAAGGGCTCCGGCGACGAGGTGCGCTCCGCGCTGGCCGCCGCCCCCGGCCGGGCCGGCCTCGTCCTGGACCTGCGCGGCAACTCCGGCGGCCTGGTCACCGAGGCCGTCACCACCGCCTCCGCCCTGCTCGACGGCGGCCTGGTCGCCACCTACGACGTGCGGGGCGAGCCGCGTTCCCTGCACGCCAGGCCCGGCGGGGACACCGGCCGCCCGGTGGTGGTCCTGGTCGACGGCGCCACCATGAGCGCCGCCGAACTGCTGGCCGGGGCGCTCCAGGACCGGGGCCGCGCGGTCGTCGTCGGCAGCCGCACCTACGGCAAGGGGTCCGTGCAGATGCCGACCCGGCTGCCCGGCGGCTCCGTCGCCGAGCTGACCGTCGGCCACTACCGCACCCCCTCCGGCCGGGGCCTCGACGGGCGCGGCCTCACCCCCGACCTGGAGGCGGAGGGCGGGGACGTCGCCGAGCGGGCCGAGACGGTATTGAGTGGCCTCGGGTCCCCCTCCTGATGCGAAGATGGCGGGACTATGGCTAAGGAAAAAGGGCGCAAGCTCATCGCCCAGAACAAGAAGGCGCGCCACGACTACCTCATCATCGACACCTACGAGGCCGGCCTGGTCCTCACCGGTACCGAGGTGAAGTCGCTGCGGCAGGGCCGGGCCTCCCTCGTCGACGGCTTCGTCCAGCTCGACGGGCACGAGGCGTGGCTGCACAACGTCCACGTCCCCGAGTACAGCCAGGGCACCTGGACCAACCACTCGGCGCGCCGCAAGCGCAAGCTGCTGCTGCACCGGGAGGAGATCGACAAGCTGGAGTCGAAGTCCCAGGAGACCGGCCACACCATCGTGCCGCTCGCCCTGTACTTCAAGGACGGCCGCGCCAAGGTCGAGATCGCGCTGGCCAAGGGCAAGAAGGAGTACGACAAGCGGCAGACCCTGCGGGAGAAGCAGGACCGCCGTGAGGCCGAGCGCGCCATGTCGGCGGTGCGGCGCAAGCAGCGCGCCTGACCGGGCCGCCGGGAATAGGCTGGCACGGGCAGGCGTTGGTCACGTACGATGGGAAACGTCCCGCACGACGGGACGGCCGGGCCGGGAGCTCGGGACCGAGGCTTCGGTTCTCTGATTCCGGTCCACTTTGAAAACACCACATGGGGATGATCGGTTTCGACAGCGGATGTCGAAGCAGGGGAAGCGAGTCGAGGAAGCGGCAATGATCTCGTAAACCACATGTCGCAAAAAATAATCGCCAATACCAAGCGCGATTCCTCCGCCTTCGCCCTCGCTGCCTGATTAGGTAGCTGCGAAGACTCTGCGGAGTGTCAGCCCGGGGCTGTTCCCGACCCGGACCCTGGCATCAATTAGGGAACTAAACCACTAGACCCGGTCACGGGGTCTGGTGGGAAACCAAACAGTGACTGGGCCTGTCGGCGACTTGTTCGCGTGATCGCCGGGGCCGAGAAAAGCGCAGCGAACTGCACTCGGAGAAGCCCTGGTTCCGCACCGTTGGACGCGGGTTCGATTCCCGCCATCTCCACAATTCCCATGTAGGCGAAGCCCCTGGTCCCCGGACCAGGGGCTTCGTCGTGTTCTCACCCCCGTACGCCGGACAGTGCCGGGGCGCGCAGGCGGGTGGCGAGGGCGATGGCGGCGCAGGCCGCCGCGAGGGCCACGGTGTAGCCGGTGCCGGGGGCGAGGTGGTCGGCGGTCTGGCCGGCGAGGGCCGAGCCCAGGGCGATGCCGGTGAGGATCGCGGTGACGGCGAGGGTGAGGCCCTCGTTGAGGCGGGCCGGCGGGGTGCGGTGCTGGACCAGGGTCATCGCGGTGATCATCACGGGGGCGGTGGCCATGCCCGCGCACAGCACCGCCGGGGCCAGCAGCGCCGCCGAACCGGTGGTGGCGGCCAGGGCGGGCAGGGCGAGGGCGCCGGCGAGCAGGGCCAGCAGGACCGGGAGCCGGGCCGCCGCCGGGCCCGCCGGTGCCCTGGCCCCGTAGACCAGCCCGGCCACGCAGGACCCGGCCGCCTGGAGGCCCACGATCAGGCCGCCCGCCGCCGCGTGGCCTGCGCTGTCGGCGAAGGCGAGCGTGGTGACCTCCAGGGTGCCGAAGACGATCCCGGTGGCGAGGAAGACGGCGAGCAGCGGGGCGGTGCCCGGCCGGCGGAGCGGGGCGGCGCTCCCCGCGGCGGGGCGCGGGTGCGGCCTCGGCTCGGTGGCGCGCTGGGCCGTGAACAGGGTGATGCCGACGGCCAGCAGCGCCACCCCGGTCAGGGTGCCCGCCTCCGGGAAGAGGGCGGTGCACAGGACGGCGGCGAGCGCGGGCCCGGCCATGAAGCAGACCTCGTCCACCGCCTGCTCGAAGGAGGTCGCGGTGTGCCGGCGGGCCGGGTCCTCGCCGAGCAGGACCTGCCAGCGGGCGCGGGCCATCGCCCCGGCGTTGGGGACGGTGGCGGTGGCCGCGTACGCCGCGAAGAGGGTCCAGGCCGGGGCGTCGAGGCGGACGCAGGCCACCAGGGCGAGCGCGCCGCAGACGGCCAGCGCCGCGGCGGGCCGGGCGACGCGGCGCTGGCCGTAGCGGTCGACGAGGCGGGCCGTCCACGGGGCGACCAGCGCGGTGGCGGCCAGCCCGGCCGCCGTGACGGCCCCGGCCAGCGCGTACGAGCCCCGCGAGGCGGCGATCATCAGGACCGCGCTGACCGAGAACATCCCGGCGGGCAGCCGCGCCAGCAGCCCGCCGAGGGTGAAGGCGGTGGCGCCGGGGAGGCGGAGCAGGGCCAGGTACCCGGACGGGCCGGACCCGGTGGTGGCCGCCTCGCGGGGGCGGCGGCGCGGAGGTGGTGGCGGTGGGCCGCCCGGACCTGAGCCCGGGGGCGGGCCGGGGGCCGCCACGGCCAGGGTGTGGCCGGTGACCGCGAGGAGCGGGGCGGTGGCGGGCAGGGCGGGGCGGCGCCGGAGCGCGGGGAGGGAGGGCATGGCAGGAGTCTGCGGCGGGCCCCTCGCGGGGGTCCAACACCTCTGGAGCCCGCATTCACGCACTTTCGTTGTAGGTTCGCCGGATGTCACCGCCCGAGCCCGCGCCGCGCCTGCTCCGCGCCTTCCTCGCCGTCGCCGAGGAACTCCACTTCACCCGGGCCGCCGCCCGCCTCTACGTCGCCCAGCAGGCCCTCAGCCGCGACGTGCGGCGGCTGGAGGCGGAACTCGGCACCGAACTGCTGGTCCGCTCCACCCGCCGGGCCGAACTCACCGCCGACGGCGAGCGGTTCGTCCCCCACGCCCGTCGCGTCCTCGCCGCCTACGAGGAGCTGGGGAGCGCCTTCGGGCAGGCCAGGCCCCTGCTGGTCGACGTCAACTCGCCCGGCCTCGTCTTCGAACGCGTCCTGGAGCACGCCCGCCGCCTCGTCCCCGAACTGGAGGTGATGGCCCGTTACGAGAGCGGGCTGACCGGGGCCGCCCTGGAGATCGGCGCCGGACGCCTCGACGCCTCCTTCGGCCGCTGGGCCGGGCTCGAACCCGCCCTGCGCGACCAGCTCGACCACCAGCCCGTACGGCTGGAGCCGATGGCCGTCGTCCTGCCCGAGGACCACCCGCTCGCCGCCCTGCCCGAGGTGCCGCTCGGCGCCCTCGCCGGGGAGTACGTCTACGCGGGCGCGGGCAACCCCCGCACCCCCGAGTGGACCGCTCTCGCCCACGCGCTCTTCGCCGGGCGGGGCATCCGCGTCTCGCCGCCCGCGCCGCTCGCCGTCGGCCGTGAGGAATTCGAACGTGTCATGGCGAAGTACCGGCATCCGGTGCTCGCCGTGGTCGACTTCCCGCCCATGCCGGGGTGCGTGCTGCGCCCGCTGACCGATCCCGTGCCGCTCTCCCCGGTCTCCCTGGTGTGGCGCAAGGGGCTGCGGCACCCCGCGCTGGACGCCGTACGGAGCGCGGCCGCCACTCTCGCCCGTACCGAACACTGGCTCGAAGCGCCGCCCGGTTCCTGGCTGCCGGAGGCCGACCGTCAAAGCATGGGTCAACCGTGACACCACAGAAGTACTTCTGATTCCGGCGTGCGCTACATTCTTGGTCCGGGCTCTGTGTGATAGGGGGGCGCTCGGACGGGGTGGGGGCTCGGTCCGACGGCAGTCCCGGTTCTTCGTTCCGTGCGCCCGGACACCTTGATGGGGGAGTGGCGCCGCACCATGGCCGTAACACCGGAAGAAGCACCCGTGAACCGGATCGACGACGGGGCCGACGGGCCGGGCGGGGGCAGGCCGCCCGCCGCACCGCACGTTCACGACCCGTTCGAAGTCACCATCCAGATGGACGGCATCGGCCGCCACCTCGAAGGTGCCCGGCGGCCGCGCGGCGCCCACGCCAAACCGCAGCCCCGGCCGCTCCAGGAGCCCGCCGACGGGCCGGTCTTCGTCGACGAGTCGGGCCGGCGCGGCCGCCACCTGCGGCGGATCGGGCTGGCCTGCGGCATCGCCTTCGCCGGGTACGCCCTGGTGGTCGTCGCCACGCTCTTCTCCGGCAACTCCTCCGCGCCCTGGGTGCCGCTGCCCGGCCCGGAGGCCGAACGCCCGGCCTCCGTCGACACCCCGGGTCTGCCCGAGGAGTCCGCCGGCGCCACGGAAGACCCCGGCGACGCGACCCTGCCCGCCGACGGGACCGCCCCCGTGGCCGGGACGAGCGAGGCCCCGGACGCCCCGTCCGGCAGCGCCGGCGGCGGCGACGGTCCCGCGGGCACGCCGGGGCGGCCGGACACCGGCACGGACCCCGAGCCCCCCGCGACCTCCCCGGCCGCCCCGGACCCCAAGCCCACCGACACCCGGGGGCCCGGCACGCCCGTCGACCCCCCGACCCAGTCCGAGCAGCCCCCGGCCGAGTCCGAGGACCCGCCGGGCGAGCCCGAGACCCCGCCCGGCGACGGCGGCGGCACCGTGCCGCAGGCCCGCCCGGCCACCACCGCACCACCCACCGTCCACACCCTGGCGCGCACCGCCCCGCCCGAGGAGAACCAGGCCGCCTGAGGCCGTATCGCCATGACTTCCCGTTCCCGCGCGGCGCGGCGCCGCAGACTGCCGCTCAGGTATCTGCTGCCCTCGCTCTTCCTCGTCGCCCTCAGCGCCATGCTGATGCTCCGCGGCTACGTGCACAGCGAGATACTCGCCGACCACCGCGTCCAGCCGCCCGCCGCCACCGACCAGGTGCCCGAGGAGATCATCGAGGGCGGCCCGGTCATCGCCCAGCGCGACGGCAAGCCCGCCACCTTCTCCGTCCCCGACCACAAGCTCGTCCTCACCTTCGACGACGGCCCCGACCCGGAGTGGACCCCGAAGGTCCTCGACGTGCTCGCCGAACACGACGCGCACGGGGTCTTCTTCGTCACCGGGACGATGGCCTCCCGCCACCCCGAGCTGGTCAAGCGGATGGTCGACGAGGGCCACGAGCTGGGGCTGCACACCTTCAACCACCCCGACCTCTCCTTCCAGTCCCGGAGCCGCATCGACTGGGAGCTGACCCAGAACCAGCTGGCCCTGGCCGGCGCCGCCGGGGTGCGGACCTCGCTGTTCCGGCCGCCGTACTCCTCGTTCTCCAACGCCATGGACAACAAGTCCTGGCCGGTCACCGAGTACATCGGCTCGCTCGGCTACCTCACCGTCGTCAACAACACCGACAGCGAGGACTGGAAGCGCCCCGGCGCCGACGAGATCATCCGCCGCGCCACCCCGCGCGGCGGCGAGGGCGCCATCGTCCTCATGCACGACTCCGGCGGCGACCGCTCGCAGACCGTCGAGGCCCTCGACCGCTTCCTGCCCTCGCTGAAGGAGAAGGGGTACGAGTTCACCAACCTCACCGAGGCCCTGAACGCGCCCAGCGCCCACACCCCCGTCACCGGCGCCGCCCGCTGGCAGGGCGTCGCCTGGGTCACCGCCGTCGGGATCTCCGAGAACGTCACCGGGGTCCTGGTGGCCGGGCTGGCCGTCATCGGCGTCCTCGTCTTCGCCCGCTTCGGGCTGATGCTGGTGCTCTCCTTCATCCACGCCCGCAAGGTGCGCTCGCGCAAGTTCCGCTGGGGCCCGCCGGTCACCGAACCGGTCACCGTGCTGGTGCCCGCGTACAACGAGGCGAAATGCATCGTCAACACGGTCACCTCGCTGACCGCCAGTGACCATCCGGTCGAGGTCATCGTCATCGACGACGGCTCCAGCGACGGCACCGCGCGCATCGTCGAGGACCTGCGCATCCCGAACGTGCGCGTGGTCCGCCAGCAGAACGCCGGCAAGCCCGCCGCCCTCAACCGCGGCCTCGCCAACGCCGGCCACGACCTCATCGTGATGATGGACGGCGACACCGTCTTCGAGGCCGCCACCGTCCGCGAACTGGTCCAGCCCTTCGGCGACCCGAGGGTCGGCGCCGTCGCGGGCAACGCCAAGGTCGGCAACCGCGACACCCTCCTCGGCGCCTGGCAGCACATCGAGTACGTGATGGGCTTCAACCTCGACCGCCGCATGTACGACGTGCTCGGCTGCATGCCGACCATCCCCGGCGCGGTCGGCGCCTTCCGCCGCAGCGCCCTGGAGCGGATCGGCGGCATGAGCGAGGACACCCTCGCCGAGGACACCGACGTCACCATGGCCCTCCACCGCGACGGCTGGAAGGTCGTCTACGCGGAGAACGCCCGCGCCTGGACCGAGGCCCCCGAGTCCGTCCAGCAGCTCTGGTCCCAGCGCTACCGCTGGAGCTACGGCACCATGCAGGCCATCTGGAAGCACCGCCGCGCCCTCGTCGAGAAGGGCCCCTCCGGCCGCTTCGGCCGCGTCGGCCTGCCCCTGGTCTCCCTCTTCATGGTCCTGGCGCCGCTGCTCGCCCCCCTCATCGACGTCTTCCTCCTCTACGGCCTGGTCTTCGGCGACACCGGCAAGACCGTCCTCGCCTGGCTCGGCGTCCTCGCGATCCAGGCCGTCTGCGCCGCCTACGCCTTCCGGCTCGACAAGGAACGCATGACCCACCTCGTCTCCCTGCCGCTCCAGCAGATCCTCTACCGGCAGCTGATGTACGTCGTGCTGCTCCAGTCCTGGATCACCGCCCTCACCGGCGGCCGCCTGCGCTGGCAGAAGCTCCGCCGCACCGGCGTCGTCGAGATGCCCGGCGCCGCCGCCCGCCCCGCCGAGCCCGAGCGGAGGCCTGTCGCATGACCGAGACCCCCTGGCCCGGCCGCTACCCGCAGGCGGGCGCCCCCGGCGTCCCCCAGGTCCCGGGCATGCCCGCCGCCCCCGGCCCGTACACCGTCCCCGGCCCGTACACCGCGACGGTCCCCGCGCCCGCCGCCGTACCGGACCCCGAGGAACCCCCGGCTCCCGTCGCAGCCCCGAAGAAGCCCGGCCGCGACCGCTACCTCGACCTCCTGCGCTCGGTCGCCCTGGTCCGCGTCGTGCTCTACCACATCTTCGGCTGGGCCTGGCTGACCGTCCTCTTCCCCTCCATGGGCGTCATGTTCGCCCTGGCCGGCTCCCTGATGGCCCGCTCGCTGGCCCGCCCGGCGGCCGGGGTCATCAAGAGCCGCGTCCGCCGCCTGCTCCCGCCCATGTGGGTCTTCGGCGCCCTGATGCTGGCGATGTTCGCCTACGCGGGCTGGAACCCGGGCCAGTCCGAGGGCGCCTGGGGCTGGGCCAAACTCTTCAACTACCTGGTGCCGGTCGGCGCCCCGCCCTACCCGTGGTCGATCGGCGACGCCTCCGGCCTGCTGGAGCAGACCTGGGCCGTGCAGGCCGCCGGGCCCCTCTGGTACCTGCGCGCCTACCTCTGGTTTGTGCTCGCCTCCCCGCTCCTCCTCTGGGCCTTCCGGCGCGCCCCGTGGCCCACCATGCTGGCGCCGCTCGCCCTCACCGCCGTCGTCGGCACCGGGCTGGTGAAGATCCCCGGTGAACTCGGCAACGCCGTCACCGACTTCACCGTCTACGCCGGCTGCTGGATGCTGGGCTTCGCCCACCAGCAGGGGCTGCTCCGCGAGATCCCGCGCTACCTGGCCGTCTCCCTGGCCAGCCTCGTCATGGCCTTCGGCCTGTGGTGGGCCTCCGGCCACCTCGGCCCCGACGGCTGGGACCTCAACGACATCCCCCTCGCCCAGGCCACCTGGTCCTTCGGCTTCGTCACCCTCCTGCTGCTGTACTCGCCCTCCTGGCAGACCCTGCCGGGCCGGCTCGCCAAGTGGGACCCGCTCATCACGCTCTCCAACAACCGCGCGGTGACGATCTACCTCTGGCACAACCTGCTCATCATGGCCACGGTCCCGCTGATCGACCTGCTCTACCGGCTCCCCTTCATGGACGACCCGCAGTGGGGCAACGCCCTCTCCGCCACCTACAGCCTGTGGATGTTCGTCCTGGTCTGGCCGCTGATCGGGCTCATGGTGCTGGCCGTGGGCTGGGTCGAGGACCTGGCCGCCAAACGCCCGCCACGCCTGTGGCCGGACGGGACGAAGCGGGGCTCCGCCGCCAAGTCGGGGGCCACCCACCGCAAGTGAACCTCGCCCGTGCGGCGTGAAGGAACCGCGTACGACCGGTGGACCCCTTTCCGTCCGTTGGTACCGTCTTGGGATGCCCGGCCGCCGGCCGGGCATCCCTTCCGTTTCCCCACGAGCAGTACGAGAAGGAGCCCCACCGTGGCCCGTCGCACCCTGCCCCTCGCGGCGCTGACCGCAGCCGCCGCCCTCATCTTGACCGCCTGCGGGGGGTCGGGCGGGCCCGACGAGATCAAGGGGGCGGGGGGGGTCGGCTTCGGCGGGGGCGAGCGAGGCCGCCGACGAGCCGAAAGGCAAGCGTCCTGACATCGGGCTGCCCAAGGACGCCGTCATGGTGGTGGACAAGGGGCAGCCGTCCGAGGCGGCCCATCAGCCGGCCCTCGACGACGCCTTCCGTTTCATCCAGGCGATGCGGCACGGGATCGTCGCGCAGGACCCGGACGACGCGGCATACCAGTACTACTCGACGGCCGGGGCGGCCCGGTACGCGCGCGGCCAGATCGAGCAGTGGGTGAAGGGCGGCTGGACGCCGACCGGCAAGGACCAGTACTACGACACCGGGACGTCCTCGGTCGGCGAGGGCAAGGGCGTCCTGGTGACCTTCTGCCGCGACCAGTCTCAGACCTTCAGCAAGAGCCTGGAGAGCGGCGAGGTGCACCGGACCGAGAAGAGCCCTGAGAGCTTCCAGAAGTACAGCGTGCTCATGCGGGAGAAGGAGGGGGAGTCCGGCGTCTGGCAGGCCGGGCAGATCGAGGTCCAGGGCGAGGCGAAGGAGTGCAGCCGGTGAACGCCGCCCGGCGCGGCACCTGGTCCCTGCTGGCGGCCGCCCTGCTGATACCGCTGCTCACCCACCCCGCGCGGGCCGACGAACTCCCGGACACCTCCACCGGCGGCTCCGGCGGCGGTGACTCGCAGGAGGTCGGCGCCCAGGTACAGAACTCGACCATCAAGATCTCGCAGATCAAGGGCGGTGGCGGTGGCAAGAAGGGCAACCTGGCGCCGATCGACGTCGACTGGGAGCCGCCCGCGTGCTGGTACGAGCCGGTCTACACCCCTGAGCAGCTCAAGAAGGCCGTGGAGGACGACTCCATCAGCGCCGTCGGCCTGCACGAGTTCTGGCCGCAGTCGAGCTTCCAGGAGCACTACGACGAGGGGAAGCCCCGGGACAACTTCGACCTCTACGACGAGGAGGACAGCACTGCCGAGGGGTACAAGAACTACAACATCGGCAAGGGCGGCTACTTCTGGCGGGGTGTCGCCCCGGATGACTCGCACCCGGACGCGTGGAACTGCGGCCGGCTGATGTTCTGGATGCCGGAGAACCAGGTCCCCCAGATCCCCAACGCCCCCACCCCCCAGATGCTCGCCGAGTATGCCTACGAGCACGTCAAGGTGCCGGACACCGAGGTCGAGGTCCGGCCGCAGACCAGGTCGACGGTCAACCTGCCGACCTGGGTCTGGCTGGACAAGGGGAAGTTCGAGGACGTGGTGGTCCGCGCCGAACTGCCCCGCACCAACCTGTACGCGGAGACGACCGCCCACCCCGTCAGCCTCACCCTGGAGCCCGGCACCGAGGACGCCGAGACCTTCCCGGCCGACGGCACCTGCCGCATCAACGACGACGGCAGCATCGGCACCCCGTACAGGAAGGGCAGCGCCGACCAGGACCCGCCGTGCGGCATCACCTACCTGCGGGCGAGCGACAAGCCGTACCAGCTCAGCGCCTCCATCACCTGGGAGATCAGCTGGGAGGGCACCGGCGGAGCCGGCGGTGGCCTGCCCGACGGCACCTTCGAGACGACCCAGGACATGACGGTCCAGGAGATCCAGTCGGTCAACCGGTAGTCCGCGCCGGACCGCGATCCCCACCGGAATGGCATCGTAAGGGGTGCTGAGTGACGGGTGACCCGGCCTACTCGCCGGGCGACGAGGGCGGGACGTGCGATGAGTGATGCGGGTGTGGGGGAGTCGTCGCCCCTGGTGGGGTTCACCGTCGGGGTGACGGCGGAGCGGCGGGCGCGGGAGCTGGGGGCGTTGCTGGGGCGGCGGGGGGCCGAGGTGGTGTACGCGCCCGCGTTGCGGGTGGTGCCGCTCGCCGACGACCGGGAGCTGCGGGAGGTCACCGAGGAGATCGTGGCGCGGCCGCCGGAGGTCGTGGTGGCCAGTACGGCGGTCGGGTTCCGGGGGTGGGTCGAGGCGGCCGAGGGGTGGGGTGCCGGCGGGGCCCTGCGGGAGGCGCTCGGCGGGGCCCGGCTGCTGGCGCGCGGGCCGAAGGTGACGGGGGCGGTGCGGGCGGCGGGGCTGCGGGAGGAGTGGTCGCCCGCGTCGGAGGCGATGGGGGAGGTGCTGGAGCGGCTGCTGGCCGACGGGGTCGCGGGGCTGCGGGTGGCCGTGCAGCTGCACGGGGAGCCGGTGCCCGGGTTCGCGGAGGCGCTGCGGGCGGCCGGGGCCGAGGTGGTCGGCGTGCCCGTCTACCGGTGGATGCCGCCCGCCGACCTCACCCCCGTCGACCGGCTCGTCGACGCGACCGTACGGCGCACCCTGGACGCGCTCACCTTCACCAGCGCGCCCGCCGTCGTCTCGGTGCTCCGCCGGGCCGAGGCGCTGGGGCTGCGGGAGGCGCTGGTGGACGCGGTGAACGGGGACGTGGCGGTGGTCTGTGTGGGTCCGGTGACCGCGCGGCCGCTCCAGGAGGCGGGGGTGGAGCCGGTGCAGCCCGAGCGGTTCCGGCTCGGGCCGATGGTGCAGCGGCTCTGCGAGGAACTGCCCGCCCGTACCCCGGAGCTGGCCGTCGCCGGGCATCGCGTGCAGCTGCGCGGCCACGCGGTCCTGGTCGACGGGGAGCCCCGGCCCGTGCCGCCAGCGCCCATGGCGCTGCTGCGGATGCTGGCCCGGCACCCCGGCCGGGTCGTCGCCCGGGCCGAGCTGTTGCGGGCGCTGCCCGGGGCCGGGCGGGACGAGCACGCCGTGGAGTCGGCGACGGCCCGGCTGCGGACGGCCCTGGGCGCGCCGGAACTCGTCCAGACCGTGGTCAAGCGCGGCTACCGGCTCGCCCTCGACGACCCCGAGGGGTGATCAGGCGGCGGGACGCGGCCGTACGTGGACGTGGCCCGGCAGCGGGAACACCGGCGGGTGTGGTGCCAGCGTCTCGTGGTGCGGGAACCCGGCCTTCTCGGCGACCCGGCAGGAGGGCTCGTTGTCGACCTGGTGGAGGAGTTCGAGGCGGGCCAGCGCCGGCAGCGCGGTGAACGCCCAGTCGGCGAGGGCCAGTACGGCACGGCCGGCCAGGCCCCGGCCGCGTACCGAGGCGGTCGTCCAGTAGCCGACCTCGGCGGTGTCGGTGCGGGCCGGGCGGTCGTCGTCGTGGGGGAAGACCTTGAGGACGACGCAGCCGGCGAGCAGGCCCGTCGCCGCGGGTTCCCGTACGCCGGAGGGCGCGGGTCCGGTGCCGTCCGGGGCCTGGGCGGCCAGCTCCACGGCGAAGGAGTAGCGGCTGCCGTCGCGCGCCCCCGCCTCCTCGCGGGCCAGCCACGCCCGGGCGCCCGCCTCGTCCTCGGGCCAGGTGCGGGTGAACTGCCGCAGCAGCGGATCACGGTAGGCGTCGATCAGCTCCCGGGCGTCGCGGGCCCGCCAGGGCCGCAGCGAGAGCCCCGGTCCTGCCGGGAGAAAGGCGGGCATGCTCACAGGCGCGTACATGGGGACAGGCTACGGGGGAAGACGTACAGGGCCGGTCAACAGGGCGGCGCGGGACGGTGGTTGGTGCCGGCCGGTGCCCGGGGGCTTCCCCGGCGCCCAGGTGGCGGGCACGGTGGACGGGGCGGGGCCGCGGCGGGTGGCCCCGGCTCTCGGCGGGCGGAGGTGCACGATGACGGGGCACGCGTACCGGGCAGGGGCGAGCGCACGGGTGCTGCGGTTCGACTGCGGACGGGTCTGCCTGGACCTCGCCGCCACCGCGCACCCGGTCGAGCGGCTCGACGGCCCCGACCGGCTGCGGCAGTGGCTGGCCGGCGCGGGACTCGTACCGCCCGGCACCCCGCTGGAGCGTGCCGGACCCGGCTGGCTCGCCGCCTTCCGCGACCTGCGCACCCAGATCGCCACGGTGGTCGGCGCCGAACTCGACGGCCGCCCGCCCGGCCACGCCCTCGACCGGGTCAACGCCGTCGCCCGCAACCCGCCGCCCCCGCCGCGCGCCGTCCGCCGGGCCGACGGCACCCTCGGCCGGGGCCTGTCCGGCGACCCCGACTGCCAGGCGCTGCTGGGCGCGGTCGCCCGCGACGCGGTGGAACTCCTCACCGACCCCGGGGCCCGCGCCCTGCTCCGCCGCTGCGCCGGGCAGGACTGCCCGCTGGTCTACCTCGACACCTCGCGCGGCCGCCGGCGCCGCTGGTGCTCCGGGGAGACCTGCGGCAACCGCGAGCGCGTCGCCCGGCACCGGCGCAGCCGCAAGGGCTGAGCGGGGCCCGTCCATGCCCCGGGCAAGTGGAGCGGGGACTTCCAATTGCGTGTGCGGCGTGCACACGGCCCCGCCGGTCGCGTAAGTTGGACGGCTGCCCAGCGCATGTGAGAAGGGGGCGTCGGTGGCCGACGTACGCGACCGTGAGATCAGCATCGAACAGGACCACCTCGACCAGGTGTACCGGCGCCTGGAGGAGAAGATCCACGAGGCGGAGTTCCTGATGCGGGACGCGGCCCGCCGCGGCCAGGTCGGCACGCCCGGCGCGCTCGCCGAACGCGACGCCCAGGTCTTCCGGGCCGGCATCCACCTCAACCGGCTCAACAACGAGTTCGAGGACTTCCTCTTCGGCCGCATCGACCTGCTCCTCGGCAAGGACGGCGAGAAGGGCCCCGACGGCGCCTACACCTCCGTGGAACCCGCCGACGACGCCGTCCGCCCCGACGGCACCGCCGACATCGCCGAGACCCTGCACATCGGCCGCATCGGCGTCCTCGACGCCGACTACGCGCCGCTGGTCATCGACTGGCGCGCGCCCGCCGCCGCCCCCTTCTACCGGTCGACGCCGGTCGAGCCCGGCCGCGTCGTCCGGCGCCGCGTCATCCGCTCCAAGGGACGCCAGGTGCTCGGCGTCGAGGACGACCTGATGCGCCCCGAACTGACGGCGCGGCTCGACGGCGAACCGCTCGCCGTGGTCGGCGACGGCGCTCTGATGGCCGCCCTCGGCCAGGCCCGCAGCCACACCATGCGCGACATCGTCGCCTCCATCCAGGCCGAGCAGGACCGCGTCATCCGCGCCCCCGCCGCCTCCGTCACGCTGGTCGAGGGCGGCCCCGGCACCGGCAAGACCGCCGTCGCCCTGCACCGCGCCGCCTACCTCCTCTACCAGGACCGGCGCCGGTACGCGGGCGGCATCCTCATCGTCTCCCCGACCCCGCTCCTCGTCTCCTACACCGAGGGCGTCCTGCCCTCCCTCGGCGAGGAGGGCCAGGTCGCCATCCGCGCCCTCGGCTCCCTGGTCGACGGCGCCGAGGCCACCGCCTACGACACCCCGGCCGCCGCCCGCGCCAAGGGCTCCGCCCGGATGGTCCAGGTGCTGCGCCGGGCCGCCCGGGGCGCCCTGGACCTCGGCACCGCCCGGCCCGCCCCGGCGGGTGGGGACGAGGAACAGGACGAGGTCCCCGAGGGACAGCTCGACCTCGGCCTGCCCGCCCCCGCCGGGCCGCCCGAGCGGCTGCGCGTCGTCGCCTTCGGCCGCCGCATCGAGCTGGACGCCGCCGAACTGGGCCGCATCCGGCGCAACGCGCTCAGCGGCACCGCCCCCGTCAATCTCCTCCGGCCCCGCGCCCGCCGCCTGCTGCTCGACGCGCTGTGGACCAGGTCGGGCGCCTCGGGACGCCACCAGGACCCGGAACTCGCCGCCGAACTGCGCTCCGGCTTCGACGAGGACATCCTCTCCGAGGACTCCTTCACCGCCTTCCTCGATGCCTGGTGGCCCGAGCTGACCCCGCGCGCCGTGCTCGCCGCGATGGCCGACGAGAAGCGGCTCGCCCGCTGGTCACGGAAGGTCCTCAACCAGGGCGAGGTGCGCCGCGTCGCCCGCTCGCTGGCCCGGCTCGGCCCGGCCGGGGAAGGCCCGCTCTCCGTCCACGACGTGGCCCTCCTCGACGAGCTGGAGGCCGTCCTCGGCACCCCGCCGCGCCCGCGCCGCAAGCGCGAGACCGATCCGCTCGACCACCTCACGGGGCTTCAGGAACTGATGCCGGTCCGCGAGGAGACCCAGTGGGAGCGGGCCGAGCGGCTGGCCCAGGAGCGCACCGAGTACACCCACGTCATCGTCGACGAGGCTCAGGACCTCACCCCGATGCAGTGGCGGATGGTCGGCCGGCGCGGCCGCCAGGCCACCTGGACCGTGGTCGGCGACCCCGCCCAGTCCTCCTGGTCCGACCCGGACGAGGCCGCCGAGGCCCGTGACGAGGCGCTCGGCAGGCGGCCCCGCCGCCGCTTCACCCTGACCGTCAACTACCGCAACCCCGCCGAGATCGCCGAGCTCGCCTCCCGCGTGCTGGCCCTCGCCATGCCCGGCTCCGCCTCCCCGCGCGCCGTCCGCTCCACCGGCGTCGAGCCGCGCTTCGTGGTGGCGGGCGAGCGGATGGGCGAGACGGTGCGCGCCGAGGCGGCCCGGCTGCTGGAGACGGTCGACGGCACGATCGGCGTGGTGGTCCCGATGGAGCGCCGCGAGCAGGCCGCCCGCTGGGTCGCCGGGCTCGGCGAACGGGTGGTGGCGCTCGGCTCGCTGGAGGCCAAGGGTCTGGAGTACGACGCGACGGTGGTGGTCTCCCCGGCCGAGGTGGCCGACGAGTCCCCGGCCGGGCTGCGCGTGCTGTACGTGGCGCTGACCCGGGCGACCCAGGAGCTGACGGTGGTCTCCGGGCGCCGTGACCAGCCGGACGCGGACGGCGTGCCGGACCTGCTCCGTGACGACGTGCCGGCGGAGCTGCTGGGGGAGTGAGAGGCGCGCCGGAAGGGGCGCGGAATCCGTCGCTCCGCAGGAGTGGACGGATCGGGGAGGTTTGTTAGCCTGGGAGACGGCACCGGCTCGATCCAAGCCCCCGGGCCCAACCATAGTCGCTTCGAGCGACCACTTGCCGCGAGGCGAGCATGGCGGGTCGGTGTCATGACTTGAGCGCGAAGGGCCCGCCTCCGTCACCGACGGAGGCGGGCCCTTCGCCGTTCGTCCCCACCGCTTTCGGTCGCCCGGCCCGTCTGTGCTCGTCGTCCCTCTCCGGCCCCCACCACCGGGGCCGGGGGTTCCGCGTGGAGCTGGATTCTCGTATGGTGGAATCCGTTTTCCGCTATGAGGCTTCGAACGGGTCTCCGGCCGGGAACAAAACGTCCGTAACTCAGGCGGCTACCACGTACTGCCCGGTAGGTGCGACGATCGGACAGCACTCGCCACGCACAGAGGTGGCCGGTGTGTATGCGAACCAGGGAAAGCAGAGGAAGTCGGCCATGGCAACGGCGCCCAGCGTCTCCTACTCGATGACGGTCCGGCTGGAAGTGCCCGCCAGCGGCACCGCGGTCTCCCAGCTCACCACGGCCGTGGAGTCCCACGGCGGCTCGGTGACCGGCCTCGACGTCACCGCCTCCGGCCACGAGGCGCTCCGGATCGACGTCACCATCGCCGCGAGCTCCACCGCGCACGCCGACGAGATCGTCGAGGGCCTGCGCGGCATCGACGGCGTCGTACTCGGCAAGGTCTCCGACCGTACGTTCCTGATGCACCTCGGCGGCAAGATCGAGATGGCGTCCAAGCACCCCATCCGCAACCGCGACGACCTCTCCATGGTCTACACGCCCGGCGTCGCCCGGGTCTGCATGGCCATCGCCGAGAACCCCGAGGACGCCCGCCGCCTCACCATCAAGCGCAACTCGGTCGCCGTGGTCACCGACGGCTCGGCCGTCCTCGGCCTCGGCAACATCGGCCCGAAGGCCGCGCTGCCGGTGATGGAGGGCAAGGCGGCGCTCTTCAAGCGGTTCGCCGGGATCGACGCCTGGCCGATCTGCCTGGACACCCAGGACAGCGACGCGATCGTGGAGATCGTCAAGGCCATCGCCCCCGGCTTCGCCGGCATCAACCTGGAGGACATCTCGGCGCCGCGCTGCTTCGAGATCGAGGCCCGGCTCCGCGAGGCGCTGGACATCCCCGTCTTCCACGACGACCAGCACGGCACCGCCATCGTCGTCCTCGCCGCGCTCACCAACGCGCTGCGCGTCGTCGGCAAGTCCATCGGGGACGTCCGGGTCGTCATGTCCGGCGCGGGCGCGGCCGGCACCGCCATCCTCAAGCTGCTGCTTGCCGCCGGGGTCAAGCACGCCGTCGTCGCCGACATCCACGGCGTCGTCCACGCCGGCCGCGACGACCTGGTCGGCGCCGAGGTGGACTCCCCGCTGCGCTGGATCGCGGACAACACCAACCCCGAGGGCGTCACCGGCACCCTCAAGGAGGCCGTGGTCGGCGCCGACGTCTTCATCGGCGTCTCCGCCCCCAACGTCCTGGACGGCGCCGACGTGGCCGCCATGGCCGAGGGCGCCATCGTCTTCGCGCTGGCCAACCCGGACCCGGAGGTCGACCCGGCGGTGGCCCGCGAGACCGCCGCCGTCGTCGCCACCGGCCGCTCGGACTTCCCCAACCAGATCAACAACGTGCTGGTCTTCCCGGGCGTCTTCCGCGGCCTGCTGGACGCCCAGTCGCACACGGTCAACACCGAGATGATGCTGGCCGCCGCCGGCGCCCTGGCCGACGTCGTCGCCGAGGACGAGGTCAACGCCAACTACATCATCCCGAGCGTCTTCAACGACAAGGTGGCCGGCGCCGTCGCCGGCGCGGTCAGCAGCGCCGCCAAGGCGGTCGGCGCGGCCCCCGCCCCCAGCGCCGTCTGACACACCCACCCGGGTGCCGCCGCCCCCGCCGTACGCCTGAACGGGGGTGGCGCACGGGGGCGGCGGACCGGCGCGTCGCGGAAGAGCCCGGCCGCCCCCGCTCTAGGGTGGCGAAACGGCGCGGGAACCGCCCTCACGGGCGGGCGCCCGGCCCTGCGGTCCGCTGCCGAGAGCGGACGGAGCGTCACGATCCGAGGCCGTGGCGCTGTCCGTGTGACTCTCACGGGTGCCGGATTGGCTTTCGCGCCGCAGGTGGGGGCAGGATGCCTCTTCGAGGGCTACGTCCAGGGTGAACCCGGGCGGAAGAGAGTCCGACGACGGACCCGGTTACGGGGCTCCTCGGGGGGCCCTGGCAGCATCGGCTTCGATCTCACGCCTCAACGGCAAGATGAACACGGGAGTACAAACATGAACCGCAGTGAGCTGGTGGCCGCCCTGGCCGACCGCGCCGAGGTGACCCGCAAGGACGCCGACGCCGTGCTGGCCGCGTTCGCCGAGGTCGTCGGCGACATCGTCTCCAAGGGCGACGAGAAGGTCACCATCCCCGGTTTCCTGACCTTCGAGCGCACCCACCGTGCCGCTCGCACCGCCCGCAACCCGCAGACCGGCGAGCCGATCCAGATTCCGGCCGGCTACAGCGTCAAGGTCTCCGCGGGCTCCAAGCTCAAGGAAGCCGCCAAGGGCAAGTAAGGCCCGAAGGACGCGCCAGCCGGCCGTCGCACCGCCCCAGCGGCGGAGAGCGGCAGCCCGTGGACCGCGCGCCGCAGGGACAGCGAAGGGGGGCGGCCACCCGCAGTGGGTGGCCGCCCCCCTTCGGCGTGCCCGGACCCCCGCAGGGGCTCTGAGCAGGGCCGTACGTCCGTTCAGGGCCACGCGACGGCCGGGTCGGGGCCCCGGGCACCCCGAGGGCCCGTACAGCGCCGAGGCGGCCGTACGCGCCTGCGTACGGCCGCCTCAGCGGTGGTCAGCGGGTGGTCGGCGGGGCCGGAGCCCCGCCGGGGGGTCAGCCCAGGGCCTTGCCCGGCAGCTCGACCTTGCCGCCCAGCTCGACCAGCTTGTCGAGGAAGTTCTCGTAACCCCGGTTGATCAGGTCGATGCCGTGCACCCGGGAGGTGCCCTGCGCGGCCAGCGCCGCGATCAGGTACGAGAAGCCGCCGCGCAGGTCGGGGATGACCAGGTCGGCGCCCTGGAGGCGGGTCGGGCCCGAGACGACCGCCGAGTGGAGGAAGTTCCGCTGGCCGAAGCGGCAGTCCGAGCCGCCCAGGCACTCGCGGTAGAGCTGGATGTGGGCGCCCATCTGGTTGAGCGCGGAGGTGAAGCCGAGCCGCGACTCGTAGACCGTCTCGTGGATGATCGACAGGCCGGTCGCCTGGGTCAGCGCCACCACCAGCGGCTGCTGCCAGTCGGTCTGGAAGCCGGGGTGCACGTCCGTCTCCAGCGCGATGGCGTTGAGCTGGCCGCCCGGGTGCCAGAAGCGGATGCCCTCGTCGTCGATCTCGAAGGCGCCGCCGACCTTGCGGTAGGTGTTGAGGAAGGTCATCATCGAGCGCTGCTGGGCACCGCGCACGTAGATGTTGCCCTCGGTGGCCAGCGCGGCCGACGCCCAGGAGGCCGCCTCCAGGCGGTCCGGGAGCGCCCGGTGGCGGTAGCCGCCGAGCTTGTCGACACCGGTCACGCGGATGGTCCGGTCGGTGTCCATCGCGATGATGGCACCCATCTTCTGGAGGACGCAGATCAGGTCCTCGATCTCCGGCTCCACCGCGGCGTTGGACAGCTCGGTGACGCCCTCCGCGAGCACCGCCGTCAGCAGCACCTGCTCGGTCGCGCCGACCGACGGGTACGGCAGCTCGATCTTGGTGCCGCGCAGCCGCTGCGGGGCCTCCAGGTACTGGCCGTCGGCGCGCTTCTCGATCTTCGCGCCGAACTGCCGCAGCACCTCGAAGTGGAAGTCGATCGGCCGGCCGCCGATGTCGCAGCCGCCGAGCCCCGGGATGAAGGCGTGGCCCAGCCGGTGCAGCAGCGGGCCGCAGAAGAGGATGGGGATGCGCGAGGAGCCGGCGTGCGCGTCGATGTCCGCGACGTTGGCGCTCTCCACGTGCGACGGGTCCATGACCAGCTCGCCCGGCTCGTCACCGGGGCGCACGGTCACGCCGTGCAGCTGGAGCAGACCGCGGACCACCCGGACGTCGCGGATGTCGGGGACGTTGCCCAGCCGGCTCGGGGCGCTGCCGAGCAGTGCGGCGACCATGGCCTTGGGCACGAGGTTCTTCGCGCCACGGACCCGGATCTCGCCCTCCAGCGGGGTTCCGCCGTGGACCAGCAGTACATCGTCGTTGACGGTCATGAATCTCGCGTTCCGATGAAAGGGGCAGGGCTGTGCCCGGCACGCGGCGCTCGCCCGCCGAGGACCGGCCCCGGACGCGCGTGATCCGCCCCGGGCGCCGCTCCTCGGCGGGCGGACACCGCCTGCCACGGCACCACGCAAGGGTAATGGCCCGCCACCCCCCTTGAGTAAGGCCGAGGGGTGCCCTGAAGCGTCATGAATTCGCCACAACACGTACGGTTCGGAACCGGTGGCGGACGGTCACCGGCCCGCGTGCGCGCCCACCGCGCCTCCGTGCGCCCTGAGCTGCGCACCCACGGACGGCGCGGAGCGCTCCCCTCGCGCACCGCCCATGCGGGATCATGGGGAACATGACCGAGGTGTCCTCGCTCACAGGGCGACTGCTCGTGGCCACCCCCGCACTCGCCGACCCGCATTTCGACCGGGCGGTGGTCCTCCTCCTCGACCACGACGCCGAGGGGTCCCTCGGCGTGGTCCTCAACCGGCCCACCCCGGTCGGGGTCGGCGACATCCTGGAGGGATGGGGCGAGCTGGCGGGCGACCCCGGCGTCGTCTTCCAGGGCGGGCCCGTCTCCCTCGACTCCGCCCTCGGCGTCGCCGTCATCCCCGGCGGGCCCGGCTGCGCGGACCCGCCGCTCGGCTGGCGCCCGGTGCACGGCGCGATCGGCCTCGTCGACCTGGAGGCCCCGCCCGAACTCCTCGCCGCCGCCCTCGGCTCCCTGCGGATCTTCGCCGGGTACGCCGGCTGGGGCCCCGGCCAGCTGGAGGAGGAGCTGGTCCAAGGCGCCTGGTACGTCGTGGAGTCCGAGCCCGGCGACATCTCCGCCCCCCGCCCCGAGGGCCTGTGGCGGGCGGTCCTGCGCCGCCAGCGCAGCGAGCTGGCGATGATCGCGACCTACCCCGACGACCCCTCGCTGAACTGACCCGCCCCCACGCGGCGGGCGTCAGCCCGGGGACGCGCTGAGGCTGGGTACCCTTGGACTCCATGAGCACTCTTGAGCCCGAGCGCGGGGCAGGTACGGGGACCCTCGTAGAGCCGACGCCGCAGACCTCCAGCGGCGACGGCGACCACGAGCGCTACGCCCATTACGTCCAGAAGGACAAGATCATGGCCAGTGCCCTCGACGGCACTCCCGTGGTCGCCCTCTGCGGCAAGGTCTGGGTCCCCGGGCGGGACCCCAAGAAGTACCCGGTGTGTCCGATGTGCAAGGAGATCTACGAGTCCATGGGCCCGGGCGGCGACAAGGGCAAGGGCGACGGGGGCAAGGACAAGAAGTAGGGCCGCCTTTTACCTGGGCCCCCTCTGCTCGTCCTCGACCCCTTTCCCGTATTCCTGCTCTGCCCGCGCGGACTCGGCCCCCGGGGCGCCCCTGACGGGGGTGCTGCCGGGGGCTTTTTGCTGGGCCGGCGGTGGGGTGGCCTCAAACGCCGGCCGGGCTCGGTGGCCTCAAGCGCCGGCCGGGCTGGATTTGGCCTCAAGCGCCGGCCGGGCTGGGGTCGCGGTGGGGCGGCTGTGGGGCTGCGCGCCGGGCTGCTGTGCCTGCGGCCACCGATGGCCTCAAACGCCGGCCGGGCTCGGTGGCCTCAAGCGCCGGCCGGGCTGGAGTTGGGCTTGGGCGGGGTGCCAGGCTGTCGGCCTCAAGCCCGGCCGGCGATGCAGGCCATCGGTGAGCCGCGCTCTACGACCGAGTCCGGCTGGCGATTCCTTCAAGCCCGGCCGGCGTCTGAGGCCATCTGTGACGCGCGCCCTGCGGCGGCGGACCCAGCCGCATCGTTCCTGACCGGGCCTCACCCTTCCGGCCCGGCCCGCGTTTGAGGCCGTCTTTGACCTGCGCGTGGGAATCGGAGCCCAGCTGGATCATTCCCGGCCCGGCCGGCGTTTGAGGCCGTCTTTGAGCCGGGCGGGCTTGAGTGCCGGAGACCAGCCAGAACACTCCCGGCCCGGCCGGCGCTTGAGGCCACCCCCGCCCCCGCCGCCCGGGTGGCGCCCGCAGCCCCCCCGCCCGGCCGGGAGGCCAAGTCCGCCTGTACCGCTGCCGGAAGCCGCACAAGCCCCCATGCCCGTCCGGGCCGGCCCGGGGGCGCTCCCCGAACGAACGCCCGCCCGGCGCACCCCGGTTGAGAGCGGGAGCTCAACTCCCCCCCACCCCCCTTGCCCCCTACTGACGAGTCCCCCCTTGTCGGGCGGCGACAGCCGCCCTACGCTCCTGCTGTTGTGCAGCGCGAAACAAGCGTTGCGGAGAATGCAACGTGCCTACATGAGGGACCCCGGATGAAGCTCCTGCCCCGCCTGGCCGCACCCGTAGCGGCCCTCGTCCTCGCCGGACTCGCCGCCACCGCCTGTGCCCCGCAGACCTCCGACACCTCCTCCGGCAAGGACGAGAAGACCGGGGACCTCAGGGTCTGGCTTTTCCAGGAGGTCAACAACGGGCCCAAGGCCAAGGTGGTCGACCGGGCCGTGGCCGCCTACGAGAAGGCCCACCAGGGCAGCAAGGTCGACGTCCAGTACATCCCCGTCGACTCCCGGGCCGAGAAGATCAAGGCCGCCTTCAACGACCCGAGCAGCGCCCCGGACGTCATCGAGTACGGCAACACCGACACCGCGGGGTACGTCCGCGACGGCGGACTCGCCGACATCAGCGAGGAGTTCGCGGCCTGGGACGAGGCCGCCGACACTGACGAGGCGGCCCGCGCCTCGGTCACCGTGGACGGCAAGACGTACGGCGCCCCCTACTTCGTCGGCGTCCGCGCCCTGTACTACCGCACCGACCTCTTCGAGAAGCACTCCGTCGCGGTGCCCGAGACCCTGGACGAGGTGGCGGCCGCGGCGAAGAAGATCCGCAAGGCCGAGCCGGGGCTGTACGGCATCGCGGTCGGCGGCGCGTACACCTACGGCGCCATGCCCTTCCTCTGGGCGCACGGCGGCGGACTCGCCGAGGAGAAGGACGGTGCGTACACCTCGACGCTGGCCGACAAGAAGTCGCAGGCCGGGATCGCGGCGTACACCGACCTCTTCGGCCCGGACAACTGCCCGGCCGCCAAGTGCGCGCAGATGGGCGGCAACGACACCGTGACGGCGTTCGCGGCCGGGAAGGCCGGCATGGCGATCGGCGGCGACTTCAGCCACCAGGCGATGGAGGACGGCAAGGTCAAGGGGAAGTACGCGGTCGTGCCGCTGCCCGGCACCGAGAAGGGCGAGATCGCCCCGGCCTTCGCGGGCGGCAACAACCTGGGCGTCCTCAAGTCGACCGAGCGCCGTTCCCTCGCCGTCGACCTGGTCAAGGAGCTGGCCGGGAAGAAGGCGCAGAGCGAGCTGTTCGACGCCATGGGCTTCCTGCCGACCTTCACCGACACCCGCGCCGAGGCCGCCGCCGAGGAGCCCTTCGTCAAGCCGTTCGTCGAGACCCTCGACGCGGGCGCGCAGTTCGTGCCCGCCTCCCCGGCCTGGGCGCGGATCGACTCCTCGCTGGTGCTGCCGACGATGTTCCAGGAGATCGTCAGCGGCCGGAAGGACGTGGCCGCCGCCTCGCGCGACGCGGCCAAGAAGATGGACGACGCCTTCGCGAGCGCGGGCTGACGCCCCCGCGTACCGGAAGAACGGCACCACCGTGACCCAGACCCTGACCGCCCCGGCCACCCCGCCCGTCCGCAAGGGCGGCGGGGGCGCCCGGCCCCCGAGATCCGGCTCCCGCCGCCCCGGCTGGACGCCCTGGCTCTACCTCGCCCCCGCCCTGGTCGTCCTCGCCGGACTGCTGGTCTACCCCGTCTACCAGCTCGGCCTGATATCCGTCCTGGAGTACACCCAGGCCCAGGTCAGCGGCGGCGAGCCGACCTCGTTCCAGGGGCTCGGCAACTACCAGAAGCTCTTCGCCGACCCGCAGTTCTGGCAGGTCCTGACCGCCACCGTGGTCTTCGCCGGGCTCTGCGTCCTCTCCACGCTCTTCGTCGGCTGCGCCTTCGCCGTCCTGCTGACCCGCATCCGCGCCCTGCCGCGCCTGGCCCTGCTCATCGCCTCGCTCGGCGCCTGGGCCACCCCGGCCATCACCGGCTCCACGGTGTGGATGTTCCTCTTCGACGCCGACTTCGGCCCGGTCAACCGGCTGCTCGGCCTCGGCGACTTCTCCTGGACGTACGGCCGCTACAGCGCCTTCGCCCTGGTCCTGCTCGAAGTGGTCTGGTGCTCCTTCCCGTTCGTGATGGTCACCGTCTACGCGGGCATCCGCGCCGTCCCCACCGAGGTGCTGGAGGCCGCCTCGCTGGACGGCGCCTCGCAGTGGCGCATCTGGCGCTCGGTCCTGGCACCGATGCTCCGCCCGATCCTCCTGGTCGTCACCATCCAGTCGGTGATCTGGGACTTCAAGATCTTCACCCAGATCTACGTCATGACGGACGGCGGCGGCATCGCCGGCCAGAACCTCGTCCTCAACGTCTACGCCTACCAGCAGGCCTTCGCCTCCTCGGAGTACAGCCTCGGCGCCGCCATCGGCGTCGTCATGCTCCTCCTCCTGCTCGCCGTCACCCTCGTGTACCTCCGGCTGATGCGACGCCAGGGAGAAGAACTGTGAGACTCGTCCACCGCCCCTGGCGCCTGGCCGCCGAGGCGTTCGCGTTGCTGGCCGCCGCCGTCGTGGCGTTTCCGCTGTACTGGATGGTGCTGTCGGCGTTCAAGCCGGCCGGGGAGATCCAGTCGGACACTCCGCGGCCCTGGACGCTGGCGCCCTCGCTCGACTCGTTCCGGCGGGTGTTCCAGCAGGAGGAATTCGGGCGCTACTTCCTCAACAGCCTCTTCGTGGCGGGGAGTGTGGTGGTGCTGTCGGCGCTGATCGCGTTCCTCGCGGCGACGGCGGTGACGCGGTTCAAGTTCCGGTTCCGGACCACGCTGCTCATCATGTTCCTGGTGGCGCAGATGGTGCCGGTCGAAGCGCTCACCATTCCGCTCTTCTTCCAGATGCGGGACTTCGGGCTGCTGAACACGCTCGGCGCGCTGATCCTGCCGCATCTGGCGTTTTCGCTGCCCTTCGCCATCTGGATGCTGCGCGGATTCGTGAAGGCCGTTCCCGAGGCGCTGGAGGAGGCCGCGCTGATCGACGGCGCGAGCCGTACCCGCTTTCTCTGGCAGATCCTTTTCCCGCTGGTCTTCCCCGGCCTGGTGGCGACCAGTGTGTTCTCCTTCATCAGCACCTGGAACGACTTCCTCTTCGCCAAGTCCTTCATCATCAGCGACACCTCCCAGTCGACTCTCCCGATGGCGCTGCTGCTCTTCTTCAAGCCCGAGGAGAACGACTGGGGCGGCATCATGGCCGCGTCCACCGTCATGACCGTTCCCGTCCTCGTCTTCTTCGTACTCGTTCAGCGCCGCCTGGTCTCCGGGCTCGGCGGCGCGGTCAAGGACTGACGTGCACCACCTCATCCCCGCCCCCCGTCACCACCGCCCCGAGAGCGGCCCCGAGACCCGGCTCACCCTCGGCCCTGACACCGCCCTGCGCACCGGCGCGGGCACCGGCACCGCCGCGCGCTGGCTGCGTACCACCGTGGGCGCCGCCACCGGGCTCGCCCTGCCCGAGGCCGCCGACGGGCACCCCGGACCCGTCGTCGACCTGCGCGTCCCGGGGGAGGCGGGCGGGCTGGGCGCCGAGGCGTACCGGCTCACCGTGTCCGCCGGGGGGGTGCTGATCGAGGGCGGTGACGCGGCCGGAGTCTTCTGGGGCGCGCAGACCCTGCGTCAGCTGCTGGGGCCCGACGCGTTCCGGCGGGCGCCGCTCAACCCGGGGCGCGCCTGGCAGCTCGGCCACGTGAGGATCGAGGACGCGCCGCGGTTCGCCTGGCGCGGCATGATGCTCGACGTGGCCCGGCACTTCATGCCGAAGGACGGGGTGCTGCGCCATCTCGACCTGCTCGCCGCGCACAAACTCAACGTCTTCCACTTCCATCTCACCGACGACCAGGGCTGGCGCATCGACATCCGCCGCCACCCCGAACTCGTCCGCACCGGCAGCTGGCGGCCGCGCAGCAAATGGGGGCACCGCGCGTCGGAGTTGTGGAACGACACCCCGCACGGTGGCTACTACACCCACGACGACATCCGCGAGATCGTCGCCTACGCCGCCGAACGCCACATCACCGTCGTCCCCGAGATCGAGATTCCGGGCCACTCGCAGGCCGCCATCGCCGCCTATCCGGAACTCGGCAACACCGATGTGACGGACACCGCGAGCCTCGGCGTCTGGGACACCTGGGGCATCAACCCGCACGCGCTGGCGCCGACCGAGGACACCCTGCGTTTCTACGAAGGGGTCTTCGAGGAAGTCCTGGAACTCTTCCCGTCCCGCTTCATCCACGTCGGCGGCGACGAATGCGAGAAGGACGAATGGAAGCGTTCACCGGCGGCGCAGGCGCGCATCGCCGAACTGGGTGTGGGTGACGAGGACGGCCTCCAGTCCTGGTTCATCCGGCACTTCGACCGGTGGCTCACCGCGCGCGGGCGCCGCCTCGTCGGCTGGGACGAGATCCTGGAGGGCGGCCTCGCCGAGGGGGCCACCGTCTCCTCCTGGCGCGGCTACGCCGGGGGCATCGCCGCCGCCCGCGCGGGCCACGACGTGATCATGTGCCCCGAGCAGCAGGTCTACCTGAACTACCGGGAGGACGGCGGGCCTGACGAGCCGGTGCCGATCGGCTACGTCCGCACGCTGGAGGACGTCTACCGCTTCGAGCCCGTCCCGCCGGAGCTGACCGGGGACGAGGCCGCGCACGTCATCGGCGTCCAGGCCAACGTCTGGACCGAGGTGCTGGAGAACCAGGACCGCGTCGACTACCAGCTCTACCCGCGCCTCGCCGCCCTCGCCGAGGTCGCCTGGTCGCCGCTGCCCGCCTCCGAGGAGCGCGACTTCGCCGGCTTCGACGCCCGGATGGAGACCCACTTCCGCCGCCTCGACGCCCTCGGCGTCGCCTACCGCCCGCCGTCCGGCCCGCGCCCCTGGCAGCGCCGCCCCGGCGTCCTGGGCCGCCCCTTCGAGGGCGCGCCGCAGCCGGGCTGAGCCGGACCGGAACGCCGTGCGGTGCCCCGGCCGGCACCGCACGGCGCGGCGAGCTCCCGGGAGTGGGCGCGGCTCCCGTGCGTCGCCCGCGCGCCCCCGGCGTACGCCCCCTCGATCGCGGAACCGGGGCGCCCCCGCGCAGCCCGCGCAAAAGGGCAAAACCCCTTGCGCCACGGCCAGAAGGGGCAAAACTCCCCTAGCGGACCCCCGCTCCGAGGGACCGGCAAGATGTGCCAGAGTTGCCACGTCCCGCCTGTGAGGACGTACCGTACGGCGCAACAGCCGGGACCAGGCGGGGTGACGGAAGGGGCAGCCGGTTTTGACCACGCACGCACCGCAGGCGGCAGCGTCGGTGACGCTGCCCGCCTCCCTGGACGAGGCCGTGGCCGCGCTCGCCGCCACGCCCGCCGCCGTCCCCGTCGCGGGCGGCACCGACCTCATGGCCTCGGTCAACGCCGGGCAACTGCGCCCCACCGCCCTCGTCGGCCTCGGCCGGGTCCGCGAGATCCGGGGCTGGCAGTACCTCGACGGGCACGCCCTGCTCGGCGCCGGACTGACCCACGCCCGTATGGGCCGCCCCGACTTCGCCGCGCTCATCCCGGCGCTGGCCGCCGCCGCCCGCGCCGCCGGCCCCCCGCAGATCCGCAACGCCGGGACGCTCGGCGGCAACATCGCCACCGCCGCCCCCTCCGGCGACACCCTGCCCGTCCTCGCCGCCCTGGAGGCCACCCTCGTCGTGGCCTCGCCCGGCGGCGGCCGCCGCGAGGTCTCCGTCTCCCATCTGCTGGCGGGCATGGACATGTTGCGCGGCGGTGAACTCATCGGCTGGGTCCGCGTCCCGCTGCTCCACGCCCCGCAGGTCTTCCTCAAGGCCACCGGCCGCACCGGCCCCGGCCGCGCCACCGCCTCCGTCGCCCTGGTGGTCGACCCGGCCCGGCGCGAGGTGCGGTGCGCCATCGGCGCCATCGCCCCGATGCCGCTGCGGCCCCTGGAGGCGGAACGCTGGGCCGCCTCCCTCATCGACTGGGACGGCGAACGGGGCCTGCCGCAGGAGGCCCTGACCGCCTTCGGGACGTACGTGGCCACGGCCTGTGTGCCGGACCCGGAGGTCCCGGCCGACGGCGGCGAGCCGCCGAAGCTGGCGCCCGCCGTACTGCACCTGCGGCGCACCGTCGCCGCGCTGGCCCGACGAGCACTGGGAAGAGCGCTGTCATGACCGACGACGAGCGGCGCGAGGGCACCGGAGCGGCCCGCGGCGCCTCCCTGAGCTGGGGTGCCATCCCCCACCAGGGCGGCGAGGAGTACGACGACGGGGCGACCGCCTTCGTCCAGCTCCCCGAGGGCATCGCCGACATCCCCCTCGCCGCCCCCGGCCAGGGGTACGTGCCCCCGATCACCGTCACCCCCGCCACCGGCCCCGCCGACCCGGCCGCCACCGGCGTCTGGTCCCTCCCCGGTGCCGTCGCGGGCGGCGCCCCCGCGCCCGACCCGTACGCGCAGACGGCCGGGCACGGGCCCGACCCGTACGGGACGCTGCCGCCGCAGGGCGTGCCCGAGGCCGCGCCCGGCCAGGTCGTCGCCGACGTCTACCCGGACGGCGCGCAGGTCCCCGGCGCCGACGGCTACCCGCAGCCCCCCGCCGACGCCTTCGCGGCCACCGACGCCTTCGGCGACACCCGGCCCCTGACCATCCCGCCGGGGCTCTCCCCGGACGGCCCCCGGCCCGACCTCGGCGCCGCCTTCGGAGGCGCCGAGCGCGCCGCGCAGCCGCACGACCAGCCCGGCATCCCCGGCCAGCAGCAGGGGCCCGGCTCCACCGTGCCCGGCCAGGACGCCACCGGGCACTGGGACTTCGGCGCCGCGCTCGGTGAGAGCGCCCCGCCCGCGACGGGCGGGACCGGCCAGTGGTCGGTGCCGCTCGCCCCGGAGGACGTGCCCGAGGAGTCCGGCGAGTACCCGCTCTCCGAGGCCGCGCCCCGGACCGGCGCCTGGGCCGCCGCCCCGACCCACCAGGCCCCCGCCACGCTCCCCGGCGGGGCGACCGCGCCCTGGGCCGGGGAGGCGGAGGCGACCGCTCCGGAACAGGCGTCGGAAGCGGTCCCCGAGGCGGCCCCCGAGGGGGCTCAGGACGCCCCGGAGGGCCTCGAAGCGGAAGGCCAGGCGGAATCCACCCCGGAGGCCGAGAGCGCCCCGGAGACGGACGCCGAGCCCACACGCGAGCCCGAGGCGGAAGCTGAAACGGAAGCTGAGACGGAGGGCGCGGGCGAGGAGTCCGACGGCTCCGCCGACGAGGCCGCCGAGGAGGCGCCCGAGGCCGGCGGGCTCCACGACGAGCGGCCGGTCGTCTCGTACACGCTGAACGTCAACGGCATCGACCGGCCCGTCACCGAGGCGTGGATCGGAGAGTCGCTGCTGCACGTGCTGCGGGAGCGGCTCGGGCTCGCCGGGGCCAAGGACGGCTGCTCGCAGGGTGAGTGCGGGGCCTGCGCGGTCCGCGTCGACGGGCGGGTCGTCGCCTCCTGCCTGGTGCCCGCCGCCACCACCGAGGGCAGCGACATCCACACCGTCGAGGGGCTCGGCGCCGCCGAGGACGGCGGCCCCGGCGAACCCTCCGACGTGCAGCGCGCGCTGGCCCGCCACTGCGCCGTGCAGTGCGGGTTCTGCATCCCCGGCATGGCGATGACCATCCACGACCTGCTGGAGGGCAACCCCCGCCCCACCGACCTGGAGACCCGCCAGGCCCTCTCCGGCAACCTCTGCCGCTGCTCCGGCTACCGCGCCATCCTGGAGTCGGTCCGCGACGTCGTCGGGGAACGCGAGGCGTCCGCCGAGGCCGCCGCCGAGGAGGAGAACGCCGAGGCCGAGGAGCCGGCGGGCGAGGAGCAGGCCGAGGTGGTCATCCCGCACCAGGCCGGACCCGCCGACGGCGAGGCCCCCGGCCACCCGTACGGCACCCTGCCCGACGGCTACGACGGCCTGCCGCAGCCCCCGCCCTCGTACGACACCGGCGGCTACCCGCCCCACCACGGCCAGGACGGCTACGGGTACGACGAGCAGGGCCCGCACGAGCAGCACGGAGGCCAGGCGTGAGCCACGACACCGCCACCGGTATCCCCGCCCAGGCCGACGCCGAACCGGCCCCGCACGGGCTCGGGGTCTCGCTGCCGCTCGCCGAGGCCCGCGCCAAGACCGAGGGCACCTTCCCGTACGCCGCCGACCTGTGGGCCGAGGGGCTGCTCTGGGCCGCCGTGCTGCGCTCGCCGCACGCGCACGCGCGGGTGGTCTCGATCGACACCCGGCAGGCCGCCCGGATGCCCGGCGTCCACGCGATCGTCACCCACGAGGACGTGCCCGGCGTGGGGCTGCACGGCCGCTACGGTGCCGACCGGCCCGTCTTCGCCTCCGAGGTCGTCCGCCACCACGGCGAACCGCTGGCCGCCGTCGCCGCCGACCACCCGGACACCGCCCGGATGGCCGCCGCCGCGATCATGGTCGAGTACGAGGTGCTCCCGGCCCAGACCGACCCCGAGGAAGCCTTCACCGCCGAACCGCTCCACCCCGACGGCAACGTGGTCCGCCACATCCCGCTGCGCCACGGCGACCAGGAGGCCACCGGCGAGACGGTCGTCGAGGGTGTCTACCGCATCGGCCGCCAGGACCCGGCCCCGGTCGGCGCCGAGGCCGGCCTCGCCGTGCCCCGCCCGGACGGCGGCGTCGAGCTGTACGCCGCCTCCACCGACCCGCACGCCGACCGCGACCGGGCCGCCGCCGTCTACGGGCTCGACCCCGAGCGGGTCAAGGTCGTCGTCACCGGCGTCCCCGGCGCCACCGCCGACCGCGAGGACCCCGGCTTCCTGCTGCCGCTCGGGCTGCTGGCGATGCGCACCGGCTGCCCGGTCAAACTGGCCGCCACCCGCGAGGAGTCGTTCCTCGGCCACGCCCACCGCCACCCCACCCTGCTCCGCTACCGCCACCACGCCGACGCCGAGGGCAGGCTGGTCCGCGTGGAGGCGCAGATCCTGATGGACTGCGGCGCGTACACCGACTCCTCCCGCGAGTCGCTGGCCGCCGCCGTCGCCTTCGCCTGCGGCCCGTACGTCGTCCCGCACGCCACCATCGACGGCTGGGCGGTGCGCACCAACAACCCGCCCGCCGGGCACGTGCGCGGCGAGGGCGCCCTCCAGGTCTGCGCGGCGTACGAGGCGCAGATGGACAAGCTCGCCAAGAAGCTCGGGCTGGAGCCGGCCGAGGTGCGGGCGCGCAACGTGCTGGCCACCGGAGACGTGCTGCCCACCGGCCAGACCGTGACCTGCCCCGCGCCGGTCGCCGAACTCCTCCAGGCCGTCCAGGACTTCCCGCTGCCCGCGCTCCCCAAGGACACCCCCGAGGAGGAGTGGCTGCTGCCCGGCGGCCCCGAGGGCGCCGGTGAGCCCGGGGCGGTGCGGCGCGGGGTCGGCTACGGGCTCGGCATGGTCCACATGCTCGGGGCCGAGGGCGCCGACGAGGTCTCCACCGCCACCGTCCGCGTCCAGGACGGCCGGGCCACCGTCATCTGCGCCGCCGTCGAGACCGGGCAGGGGTTCACCACGCTGGCCCGGCAGATCGTCCAGGAGACCCTGGGCATCGACGAGGTGGCCGTCGCCCCCGTCGACACCGACCAGCCGCCCGCCGGGCCCTCCTGCCACAGCCGCCACACCTGGGTCTCCGCCGGAGCCGTCGAGCGCGCCGCCAAGATGGTCCGTACGCAGCTGCTCCAGCCGCTGGCCCACCAGTTCGGCATGTCCACCGAACTCCTCCAGATCACCGACGGCAAGATCACCTCCTACGACGGGGTGCTCTCCACCACCGTCACCGAGGCGATGGACGGGAAGGAACTCTGGGCCACCGCCCAGTGCCGCCCGCACCCCACGGAGCCGCTGGACGGCGCCGGGCAGGGGGACGCCTTCGTCGGCCTGGTCTTCTGCGCCGTGCGGGCCGTGGTCGACGTGGACGTGGAGATCGGCTCGGTCCGGGTGGTCGAGCTGGCCGTCGCCCAGGACGTCGGCCGGGTCCTCAACCCCGCCCAGATCGCCGCCCGCATCGAGGCCGGGCTCACCCAGGGGCTCGGCGCCGCCCTCACCGAGAACCTGCGCGCGCCCCAGGGCGTCCTGCGCCACCCCGACCTCACCGGGTACGCCCTGCCGACCGCGCTGGACGCCCCCGACATCCGCATCGTCCGCCTGGTCGAGGAGCGGGACGTGGTCGCCCCCTTCGGCGCCAAGGCCGCCAGCGCCGTACCGGTGGTCACCGCCCCGGCCGCCGTCGCCTCCGCCGTCCGCGCCGCCTCCGGCCGCCCGGTCAACCGCCTGCCGATCCGCCCGCAGGCGGCGGTGGCCCAGAGCTGAGGGAGGTAGGGGGCCCGGCGTCCGGGCCCCCGCACGGCGACGGCCCCGCCCCCTTCTCCTGGGGCGGGGCCGTCGCCGGGTGGCGGCTGGGACCGAGACCGTGGCGGGATTCGAACCCGCGTTCCTCGCTTTGCAGACGAGTCCCTGAGCCTCTCGGGCACACGGTCCTGACCGGGGAGATCTGGGGGACCTCCCCGGCGCACTGACGACGTTAGGCCCGCGCGGGAGGCGGCCTCAAGCGATCGGACGGGCACGCAACGCGACTGCCACACTGCCGACACAACCGCGCCCCGGCCCGGCCGCGCCCGTACGGCTGTGACCCCTGTCGCATCGCCCGGCACTCCCGGTTCGGCGGACGGGACGGGGGTCGCGCACGGGTAGGGTGGCCCGGTTGTCGTACGTGGGCCGGGGCGCGACCCGGTCCGAGCCGAGAGCACCGAATCGGAGACCGTGACTACTTCCGCCTCCCATCACCTCTCACCCGCCTTCCCCGGACGGGCCCCCTGGGGTACCGCCGGAAAGCTGCGGGCCTGGCAGCAGGCCGCGATGGACAAGTACGTCCAGGAGCAGCCCCGCGACTTCCTCGCGGTCGCCACGCCGGGCGCCGGGAAGACCACCTTCGCGCTCACCCTGGCCTCCTGGATGCTGCACCACCACGTCGTGCAGCAGGTCACGGTGGTCGCGCCGACCGAGCACCTGAAGAAGCAGTGGGCCGAGGCCGCCGCCCGGATAGGCATCAAGCTGGACCCGGAGTACAGCGCCGGGCCGCTCAGCAAGGAGTACCAGGGCGTCGCCGTCACCTACGCCGGTGTGGGCGTCCGGCCGATGCTCCACCGCAACCGGGTCGAGCAGCGCAAGACCCTCGTCATCCTCGACGAGATCCACCACGCCGGTGACTCGAAGTCCTGGGGCGAGGCGTGCCTGGAGGCGTTCGAGCCGGCCACCCGCCGGCTCGCCCTCACCGGCACCCCGTTCCGCTCCGACACCAACCCGATCCCCTTCGTCACGTACGAGGAGGGCAACGACGGCATCCGCCGCTCCGCCGCCGACTACACGTACGGCTACGGCAGCGCGCTCGGCGACGGCGTCGTCCGCCCCGTGATCTTCCTCAGCTACAGCGGGCAGATGCGGTGGCGCACCAAGGCGGGCGACGAGATCGCCGCCCGGCTCGGCGAGCCGATGACCAAGGACGCCGTCTCGCAGGCCTGGCGCACCGCGCTCGACCCGCGCGGCGACTGGATGCCCAACGTGCTGCGCGCCGCCGACCAGCGGCTCACCGAGGTCCGCAAGGCCATCCCCGACGCGGGGGCGCTGGTCATCGCCACCGACCAGGACCAGGCCCGCGCCTACGCCAAGCTGATCCGCGAGATCACCGGCAACAAGGCGACCCTCGTCCTCTCCGACGACTCCGGTGCCTCACAGCGCATCGACGACTTCAGCAAGAGCGACGACCGGTGGATGGTGGCCGTCCGGATGGTCTCCGAGGGCGTCGACGTGCCGCGCCTGGCCGTCGGCGTCTACGCCACCACCATCTCCACCCCGCTCTTCTTCGCGCAGGCCGTCGGGCGCTTCGTGCGCTCCCGGCGGCGCGGCGAGACGGCCTCGGTCTTCCTGCCGACCGTCCCGATGCTGCTCGGCTTCGCCAACGAGATGGAGGTCGAGCGCGACCACGTCCTCGACAAGCCGAAGAAGGACGGCGAGGAGGACCCGTACGCCGAGTCCGAGAAGGAGATGGACGAGGCCAACAAGGAGCAGGACGAGGACACCGGGGAGCAGGAGCAGTTCTCCTTCGAGGCCCTGGAGTCCGAGGCCGTCTTCGACCGGGTCCTCTTCGACGGCGCCGAGTTCGGCATGCAGGCCCACCCCGGGTCCGAGGAGGAGCAGGACTACCTCGGCATCCCCGGGCTGCTCGAACCCGACCAGGTGCAGCTGCTCCTCCAGAAGCGGCAGGCCCGGCAGATCGCGCACAGCCGCAAGAAGCCCGACAGCGAGGCCGACCTGCTCGAACTGCCCGCCGAGCGGCGGCCCGTCGTCTCCCACAAGGAGCTGCTGGAACTGCGTAAGCAGCTCAACACGCTGGTGGGGGCGTACGTCCACCAGACCGGGAAGCCGCACGGGGTCATCCACAACGAGCTGCGGCGGGCTTGTGGGGGGCCGCCCAGTGCGGAGGCCACTGCTGGGCAGATCCGGCAGCGGATCGACAAGGTGCGCGAATGGGCCACTCGGGGTTGAGCCTCTGCTGGGCTCGGGGTGCTGGGCTCGGCCTTTCGGCTCGGCCCTTCGGGCCTTGCGGAGGGGTGGCCTCAAGCGCCGGCCGGGCTGATTGTGGGCCGCCGGTCCAAACCCTGGGCAGTGCAGGGGTGTTGGTGAATGCTGACAGCTGTGCATACCAACGAGAGGGATGAGGCTGCCGGGGTGCTGAGTGGTGCCGCCCCGGTCGATGCCGAGGTCGGGGTGCTGCTGGGAGTGCTGGACGGGCAGCGGCGGCATGTGCGGGGAATTCTGGACGGGCTCGACGTGGAGGCGTTGCGGCGGCCCGTGTTGCCGTCGGGGTGGAGTTGTCTCGGGCTGGTGCGGCATCTGGCGCTGGATGTGGAGCGGTTCTGGTTCCAGGCGGTGTTCGCGGGGGACGCGGAGGTCATCGCTTCGCTGGCGGGGATGGGGGACGCCTGGCAGGTGGGGGAGGGGGCGGACGCGGGGGCGGTGCTGGAGCGGTACCGGGTGGAGGCGCGGATCGCCGACCGGCTGGCCGCGGGGGGTGTCGCGGACGCGCCGTTGGCCTGGTGGCCGGGGCACTTCGAGGGAGAGCAGCATCTGGATGCGGCCCGGGAGCTGATCGACGGCCGGCGGTGGCTGGTGCTGACCTAAAGGGTGGGTGGCTGGGCGGCTGCCCCGGGGGCCGGACTGCTCAGACCTCCCAGGAGTCGGCCGGGTCGTCCAGCCAGGCCGACTGCCCCACTGCGGTCACGGTCAGGCCGAAGCGCTCATGGCCCGGCCTGCCCCGCTCCTCCCACCAGGTCAGCGCCGCCTCGGCCTCGTCCCACAGCCGGCGCGGGCCGGACTGCCAGACGCGGGCCGCGGCGCCGTCCCGGAACATCACGCAGGCCCACGAACGGTCGGTGAGCCCGTAGAACCACACCGGCCGGGCACCGCCGCGTTTCCCGGCGACGACGTTCAGGCACGCGCCCACCCGCAGTCCCAGCGCGAACCGCCCGGCGCCGAACCGGTCCCCGGCGAACGCCGCCTCCCCCACCGTGGTCGTGGTCTCCTGGCCGGCGGCCACCGTGTCCGGGACGTACGCGCGATGGACGACGGGCGGCAGCCGTTGGGAGCGGAGCTTCATGAACTCCACCGGCCCGGCGAAAGCCCCGGACGCGCTCCGCCCGTCCTCGGCGACGACAAGCCGGGCGATGGCATCCGCGTTGCTGTAGTGCGTCCCCCAGGGGGCCACGATGACGCCGCCCGGCCGGGACTGGCGCACCCAGGCGAACGGCAGCGACCGCAGGCCGCACGTCGCGATGATCCTGTCGTACGGCGCGCCCTCGGGGAAGCCCTGGAACCCGTCGCCGTGCACCACCCGCACCGGCGCCCCGAAGACGCCCAAGGCGCGTTCCGCCCGTTCGGCCACGGCTCCGTCCACCTCCACGGTGACGACGTTCCCGGCACCGGCCCGGTGCGCGAGCAGGGCGGCGTTCCATCCCGTCCCCGTGCCGATCTCCAGGACACGGTGGTCCCCGCGCACGTCCAGCGCGCGCAGCATCCGGAAGACCACGCTCGGCATGGACGCCGACGAGGTCGAGACCTCCCCCGGCTCCGTGCCCGCGTGCCGCCCGTCGTCCCACTGCGTGACGATCGGTACGTCGGCGTCGGCGTACGCGAGCCAGGACTCCGGGTCACCGGACCGTGAGACGGGCACGCTTCGGCCCGCCTCCATGGCGAACGGCCACATCAGCTCGGGCAGGAACGCCGAGCGCGGCACCTCGGTGAAGGCGGGCAGCCAGTCGGGCGCGAGGGCCCCGCCGGTCATGAGGGCGCGCCCCAGCCCGGTGTGGCTGGGGCGTCCCTGGTGTGCGTGGCCGGCCACGGTCACGCGGCCTTCTTGGGCGGGTTCGGCACGCCCGGGCCGCCGTCCGGGCTCGGCGGCTGGTGCGGTCCGGGGTAGGGCTCGCCGGGCAGGCCGTCGCCGCCGCCACTCGCATACAGGTCGGTCTTCATGCTTCTCCTTGTGTGTGGTGTGTGTACGAGCCTCGCCGGGCCGGCGTCCGTCACAGCGACGACCGGGCGAAGTGTCAGGGGCGCGCCGTCGTGAAGAGGGGGCGCGCGGTGAGCCGGTACCAGGCCGGGCCCTCACGGGCGGTGAAGCAGTACGGGTACCCGGTCGCGAGGCGGTCGGCGGCTTCCTCGGCGTAGGCCAGGTCGGCCGCCCAGAAGCGGAGTTGGGAGGGCGCGTGCTCCGTGCCGGGTGATGCGGGGAGCAGGGCGCGGGCGGGGAGACGGGTGGTGCGCGGATCGGGGTCGAGGGCGTCGGCGAGGCGGTGGGCCTGGCGGCGGAGCCAGCGGAGGGAGAGGCGGCGGGTCGGGGTGATGATTCCGCCGAGGAAGACGCTCCGGGCGCCACTGCCGCCGTGCGCGTCCGCCAGGTACTCGACGTGCTCGACGCCGGTCACGACTGCCCCCGCGCCCATCGGCGTAAGCGGTTCTCCTCGTTCATCCGGATGCGGAGTTCGCGCAGGAGGGCGGAGTCTTCGGCATCGTCCTTGTCCGGTTCGGGGCCGGGTCCGGGAGAGTGGCGCGGGCACGCGCAAGGCGGGTAGCGGAGCGGGTTGAACTCCGGCGGCTCCTGCGCGGGCACCGGGTCCTCGCCGGTCACTCCTGCTCCAGGGCGCCCGTGCACTCGGCGGACTGCCGGTGGCGCTTGAGGAGGACGCGGCAGTCGGTGGCCTTGCTGTAGTCCCGTTCCCCGTTGGCCACCGCTTCGGCGAGCGTGAACTCCTGGCAGGTGCGGCAGGGGGACGGCCGCTCGGGTTCCACAGGCATGGCTGCTCCTCTCTGTAGCCATTTCGCTACCGGGAGCGCACAGCTTGGCCTATCGTTCAGAGCGTCATCAACTGACGCAAAACGGCAGATGAGTTGGGTACGTAATGGTCAACCGTAGAGAGCTGGACCCCGAGCGGTCGCCGAGCGCGGCCTTCGGCGTGCTTCTCCGCAGGCTGCGCGACGAACGCGGCTGGACCCAGGATCAACTGGGCGAACACGTGGGCTGCTCGGGAGCTCACATCTCGGCGCTGGAAATTGGTCGACGCCCTCCAACCCAGCGGCTCGCGGCAAGGTGTGACCAGGCGTTGGGTGCGCGTGGGCGTCTGGTGAGCCAGAGTCAGGCGGCCCGGCACACGGCGCTCATCGAGGGCTTTCCGCAGTACATCGGGTACGAGGAGCGAGCCATGGAGGTGCGGCTGTACGAGGTCGGGGTCATACCCGGCCTGCTCCAGACGCAGGAGTACGCGTCGGCGCTGGAAGCGGACGCGGTGCGCAGGGAGGCCATCACTCCGGACCAGGCTGAGGAACGTGTCAGGCTGGTGGAGACGAGACAAGCTGCCCTCGACCGATCACCCGCACCTCTGCTGTTCGTCGTGCTGGACGAGGGGTGTGTTCTCCGGCCCATGGGAACTCCGGAGATCATGGATGCACAGTTCGCGAAACTGCTGGAGTTTGCCGAACGGCCGCATACCGTGCTGCAGATCGCTCCCTTCAGCATGGGCGCGCGGCGGCCTCTCAGCCTTCCGTTGACTGTGCTGACCATGCGCGATCGGTCGCTGATCTCCTACGCCGAGTCCTCGCAGCATGGCCGTCTTGAGCGCAACAGCGAAGCCGTGCTCCCCCTGTTGGCGGCCTATCATCAACTACAGGCCGAGGCCATGTCGCAAGCAGCTTCCGTGGCCATGATTGAGCAGCTACGAAAGGGCACATCGTGACGAGTGAATCCCCTCGTTGGTTCAAGTCTTCCTACAGCGGCAACGGCGGCCAGTGCGTCGAGGTGGCCACCAACCTCGTCGCCTCTGACGGCCTGGTTCCCGTCCGTGACTCCAAGGACTTGGCGGGGCCGGTTCTGGGCTTCCCCGCTGCCGCGTTCGCGTCCTTCGTGGGCGGGGTCAAGGCCGGTGCGTTTCGGGCCGTCTGATCGGTTCGGTGGAGGTCCCGCCGGCGCACCGGCAAGGTGCGTGGCGGGGCCCCTTCGTGCGCTCGCGGCGTACCGGTGCGATTATTCGCTCGCCGCAGAGCACCCCGTAGGTCACACTCCACCCGATGACTCAACGAACCGACACCCCCGCCGCCTGGGACGAACGTACCCAGCTCACCACCTTCCTCGACTACGCCCGGGCCACCGCGATCGCCAAGTGTGAGGGGGTGTCGGCCGAGGGCGCGGTGAGGGCACCGTTGCCGGGATCGCCGCTCATGACGCTCTGTGGGCTGATCAGCCATCTGCGGTGGGTCGAGTACTACTGGCTGGAGGAGGTGTTCCTCGACGGGGAGGAGGCCGGGCCGCTGGTTCATGCCACCGAGGAGGACCCGGACCCCGAGATGCGGACGGCGGTCGAGGTGCCGCTGCCTCAGTTGCTGGCCGAGTACGAGGAACAGAGTGCGCGGTTCCGGGAGCTGGTGGCCGGGCACAGCCTGGACGCGAAGGCGCGGCGGCCCATTCGGGACGGCCGGCACGTCGATCTGCGGTGGATTCTGCTCCACCTCATCGAGGAGACCTCCCGGCACAACGGGCACCTGGACGTGGTGCGGGAACTGGTCGACGGGCGGGTGGGCCCGTAGCCGCCGTTCTCGGGCCGGACCCTGGACGCTGCCCCTGTCGTTGCCCTTGCGCCCTTCCGCCTGCCCGCCCCGCCGGGTGACGGTGGGAGGCGACAGCTGACGGACCACGGGGAGCGGGGCGGCATGCGGCGTGACGAGGAGAGGGCGGAGGGGCAGCCCGGCCGGGTCTCGTGGGTGCGGCCGCAGGAGCGGGTGGCGGAGGTGCGGCGGGCGCCACTGGTCACCGACGCCGACCGGCTCACCCCGGGTGCGGCGGCCACCCTGCAAGGGCTGGCCGGGAACGCCGCGTTGGCCCGGATCCTCGGCGAGCGCGCCCCGGCCGCCCCGGCCGCCCCGGCCGCCCCGGCTGCCGCCGCCGGGAGCACGCCCGTGCAGCGGGTCACCGAGGAGGAACTGCACCGGCACCCGCCCGGCCCCTCGCTGCGGGTGCGCGGCCCGCGCAAGTCGAGGAAGAAGGAGCGGACGCGAAACCAGGTGACCGATCCCGGCCTGTGGCAGGAGATCGAGACGCGGGCCGAGGGACGGCCGGGGTTCGGCGAGGCGGACCGTGCCAAGCAGCGGCTGGAGATCGACGAGGACCCGCAGACCCTCGGCGAGCGGGAGAGGAGCCTGCGGGTGGCGCTCGGCCGTGCAGGGAGCCACCGGCCCGACGCGGACCCCACCCGGATGCAGGACACCGAGGTGATCGAGGACATGGGGCGGGCGGACCCGCACTCCGCGCCGTACTGGCAGCGGCAGGACGCGCGGGACCGCAAGCTTCTGGCCGACACCGGGGCGCTGGGCCGGGCGCGGCCGGCCGACGGCGCGGACCCGGCCTTCGCCCCGGAGGTCGACGGCAGGCTCCAGCAGATCGGCGAGGTCATCGGAGGGATCGAGGGCCTGCTCGCCGACCACGACGGGGTGATCGTGGGCGGCGCCCACCGGCGTAGCCCGACCTGGCGCTTCCTGACCGACAACCTGGCCCGCCTCAAGGCCGCCGGGGTGGCCACCGTCTACCTGGAGAGCCTGCGCGACGACTCGTACCAGGCGGAGGTCGACCGGTATCTGAACACCGGGGAACTCAGCGACGGACTGGGCAAGTTCATGGAGAACTACGACCGGATCAACGACCTCACGGCAGGGGGTCTCACCCAGTTCCTCCCCGAGGCGCGCCGTCAGGGCGTCCGGGTACGCGGCATCGACGGCATGCCCGCACGGAAGGTGCCGGGGCCCGAGATGAAGCACCGCAGGGCCGCCTCCATGAACACCTACGCGGAGCAGGTCGTGCGGGAGGACAGGGCCGGCGGCCGGGGGGAACCCGGGAAGTACCTGATGGAGATCGGGGCCGCCCACGCCGCAGCCCACCGCAGCGAGAGCGGCGAGGCGGTCCGCGTCGGGGAGGCGGAGATTCCGCCGGTCTTCCCCGGGCTCTCCGAACTGCTGGACGTTCCGGCCGTGGAGTACACCGACCCGGCCGACCCGGAGAACTCGCGGCTGCGCCGCATCCGGCCCGCTCCGGCGAGGGCGTCGGCCTCGGCGACCAGGTTCACGGCGCGGGCGAGCGAGGTGTCGTGGGTGTCTGCGGAGAGCAGCGCTGCCGCGGGCAAGTAGCGCAGGGCGAGTACGTAGGAGCGGTGACCGCGGCTCCGCAGGGCCGAGGCGGTGTGCTCGGCCAGCAGAGCGGTACGAGAGGTGCGGGAGGGACTGCCCGACAGGGCGGGGACGGTGGCCACGGGAACTCCTGGAACTGCAGGGGGACCGGCGGTGAAGAGCGGTCGGCGTCGGGTCGCCCGTCCCGCGTCAGTGTGAGTGGTCGGGCATGCCGTAGGCGTCGGCGATCAGCTCGGTGGAGCGCAGCCGGGCCTGGACGGAGTGGCCGACGCTGCAGATCATGAGCTCGTCGGCGCCGGAGTCCCGCTGGACCTGGTTGAGGTGGGCGGTGACCTGTTCGGGGGTGCCGTGCGGGACGTGGTTCAGCCAGCTGTCGACGGCTCGGCGTTCCTGGGTGTCGTAGGTGTAGGCGTCGACTTCCTCGGGGGAGGGCAGCAGGTAGGACTTGCGCTGGAACATGCGGAGCATGGCGTGCGCGAGGGTGCCGGCCTGGCCGCGGGCCTCATGCTCGTTGTCGGATGCCGCGACGGTGAAGCTGACCAGCGTGTACGGCTCGGCCAGGGTCTCGGACGGCGTGAACTGCTCGCGGTACAGGCGCAGGGCGGTCACGACGTCGCGCGGGTTGAAGTGCGCGGCGAAGGCGAACGGCAGGCCGAGCCGGGCGGCGAGCTGCGCGGAGTAGCCGGAGGAGCCGAGTAGCCACACCGGCAGGCGGCCGGTGGGCGGGGTGACGCCGTTGTGGCGGTCCTGGGCGGGGCCCGGTACGGCGTACACGCGGTCGGCGTAGGGGTGCTCGGCCGGGAAGTCGTCACCGAGGAAGTGCAGCAGCTCGGCCACCTGCTGGGGGAAGTCCTCGGCATCGCTCGCGCCGCGGCGAAGGGCGGTGGCTGTGGTGTGGTCGGTGCCGGGGGCGCGGCCGATGCCGAGGTCGATGCGCCCGGGGGCGAGGGCGTCCAGCATGCCGAACTGTTCGGCGACGACCAGCGGCGGGTGGTTGGGGAGCATGATCCCGCCCGCGCCGAGCCGCAGCCTGCTGGTCTCCGCGGTGAGCCGGGCCAGCAGGACGGGCGGGCTGGAGGTGGAGACGCCGGGCATGGCGTGGTGCTCGTTCATCCAGTAGCGGGTGAAGCCGCGCCGGTCGGCTAGCCGGGCAAGTTCGATGCTGCCGGCCAGCGCCTCCGCGGCGGTCTGGCCGGTGCCGGTCATGGCGGAGTCCAGTACGGACAGGGGGGTGGGGGCTGAGCCGTGGCGGGTGCCGCGGGTCGGGTCGGTCATGGTGGAGCGGTCCTTCGGTGGTGCGGGAGGTGGGACCGGGCGCCGGGCGACAGCAGGGGCGTGTCTGTGTCGGCCGGCGCTCGGCCCTCTCTGGCGTACGTGGGGTCAGCCGCGGACGCCGAAGTCGACGCGGTCGGCGAGACCGGCGGCCGTGAAGGCGGCGACGAGCTCGTCGCGGCCCTCGGTGAAGTGGGCCCAGCTGTCGTAGTGGACCGGCACGATGCGGCGGGCGCCCAGGACGCGGGCGGCCTCGGCGGCCTGAGCGCTGTCGAGGGTGAGCAGTGCGCGGTCCAGGACGGGAGTGCGGACCGCACCGGCGAACAGTACGGCGGTGTCCACCGGGCCGAAACGGTCGGCGATCTCGCGGACCAGGGAGAGCTGGGCGTTGTCGCCGCTGACGTAGACGGTGGGCAGGCCGTCACCGTTCAGGACGAAGCCGACGACCTCGCCGACGACGGGTTCGAGGTCCGCGCGTGCTCCGGGGCCGTGCAGGGCCGGGACGGCGGTGACGGTGATCGTGCCGCCACCGGGGCGGTCGAGCTGGATGGACTCCCAGTCCTTCAGGGGGCGTGCGGTGCCGCCCAGCCGGCCCGCGCCACTGGGCGTGGTCAGGGTCAGGGAGACATCGGCGAGCAGGGTCCGGCCCGAGGCGTCGAGGTTGTCGTCGTGCTCGTCGTGTGACAGCAGCACCACGTCGATACGGCCCAGATCAGCGGGCGCGGCGGAGGCGGGCGCGGTCTTGGCCAGCCCGGAGGGGTAGGTGCCGGGGGCGTCGAAGGTCGGGTCGGTCAGGAACCGCAGCCCGCCGTACTCGATGAGCGCGGTCGGACCGCCGAAGACACGGATGGGGACCTGCTCGCTGGACACGTCGGTTGCTGCCATGACGACATCACCTCACGGATAGATTGGCTTACATCCGTGACCATAGGCGTTTGTCACGGATGAAAGCAAGCTGTAGCGTGAGATGTGTGAGTGAGACCGATACCGTCACCACCGTCGACGTGCCGGGGTTGCCGCCGGCGCCGGGCGCTGAGCACTACCCCGCCCTCGACCTCGCCAACAGCGCCATCGCCCTGCCGGGTGGCCAGTTCCTCGATGCCTTGGGCACGCCCTCCGGCGCCAACCAGTGGCTGGTGGACCACAACCTGGCCCCTGCGGACGCCGGTCTGCAGGAGATCTGCGCGGCACGTCTGCGCTCCCTGCGCGAGCAGGTACGCGCCTTGCTCGCCGCCCAGGTCGGCGGGCATCCGGCTCCCGCCGCCGCGCTGGCAGCCGTCAACGACGCCCTCACACGGGTCCCCACCGCCGCCCCGCTCGGCTGGGACTCGGTCCGCGGCATGCACCGCACCGCCCCGCACCCCATCGACCAGATCGTCGACCAGGCCCTCGGCATCCTCGCCGCCGACGCCGCCGACCTGCTCACCGGACCCGACGCCGAACGCCTGACGGCCTGCCCCTCCACCCCCTGCAACCGCTACCTGCTCCGCGCCGGGCGCCGCCACTGGTGCTCGGTCCGCTGCGGCGACCGAGCCCGCGCCGCCCGCGCCTACGCCCGCCGCACGCAGAACACCGCCGACTGAGTCCGGCCACCCCCAGCCCGCCCCGCCGCTGGTTCACCGGACCCGCGCCGGGGCGCGGCTTCGCACACCCTCAAGCCCCCGGCATGGACGGCGCACCTCGCCCTCCGTGCTGGCCGTTCCCCACGATCGTGAGTCTGCCGCCCGGCCTCTGGGCGGCAGACTCACCAGGCATCGCGGGCGGGTGAGCAGCGGCGGAGTGCCGGACACCGAGGGCAAACCGGGGCGCACTCCCCGATGATCGCCCGGATTCTGGACGGACCCTTCCGCTGAGCGGGGCCGCTCGCTACATTCCCGGCAACGTACACGCCCCGTGGCAGCGTCGCCGCGGAGCGCAGCCGGTGCCTTGCGCTCGGCGGCCTCTGACGCGCGTCGCCGCTGGGACCGGCGCCGCCGCCCCACCCGGATGCCGCCGCACCTCACCACTGCCGCACCCTCACACCTAAGGAGTGGGCGTCGTGACCGCGGAGACTTCTCAGACGCTCGACCGGGGCCTCAGGGTCCTCAAGCTGCTCGCTGACACCGACCACGGCCTGACCGTCACCGAGCTGTCCAACAAGCTCGGCGTCAATCGCACGGTGGTCTACCGACTGCTGGCTACCCTCGAACAACACGCCCTCGTCAGACGCGACTTGGGCGGCCGGGCCCGGGTCGGGCTCGGGGTGCTGCGGCTCGGCCGGCAGGTCCATCCGCTGGTGCGCGAGGCGGCGCTGCCCGCTCTGCGCTCGCTGGCCGAGGACATCGGCGCCACCGCCCACCTCACCCTGGTCGACGGCGCCGAGGCGCTGGCGGTCGCGGTGGTCGAGCCGACCTGGACCGACTACCACGTCGCCTACCGCACCGGTTTCCGGCACGCTCTCGACCGGGGCGCGGCCGGCCGGGCCATACTCGCCGTCCGCCAGAACGAACTGCCCGACCCCGGCTACACCCTCACCCAGGGCGAACTGGAGGCCGGAGCCTGCGGTGCCGCCGCCCCGCTCCTCGGACTGACCGGGATCGAGGGCAGCGTCGGCGTGGTCATGCTGTCGGACGCCGTACCCGAGCGGGTCGGGCCCCGGGTCGTGGACGCGGCCCGCGAGGTCGCCGACGCGCTGCGCTGAGCGGCAGGGGGCGGGCCGGCGGGTGCGGTGGGAAGAGGTCGGCAAGCGGTACGGCCTGCGGGGCGGCTGGGTGCTCCGGGACGTGGACGCCGAGTGCCGGGCCGGTGAGGTCGTCGCCGTCGTGGGCCGCAACGGTTCGGGCAAGTCGACGCTGCTGCGGCTCGCCGCCGGGCTCACCCGCCCCAGCCGGGGCACGGTCACGGGACGGCCGCGCGTGGTCGGGTACGTACCGGACCGCTTTCCGCCCGCCGGGCGGATGTCCGCAACCGCCTACCTGACCCACCTCGGCCGGGTACGCGGACTGGGCACGGCACGGTCGGCCGCCCGCGCCGGGGAACTGCTGGACCGGCTCGCGCTCTCCGGTGGCCGCGAGGCGCCGCTCGCCACCCTCTCCAAGGGCAACGCGCAGAAGGTCGCCGTCGCCCAGGCACTCCTCGTCCCGCCCGGCCTCTTCGTACTCGACGAACCGTGGTCCGGCCTCGACGCCTCCGCTCACGAGGTACTCGCCGAACTGCTCGCCGAGGTGGCCGCGGGCGGCGGGACGGTGCTCTTCACCGACCACCGAGAGTCGCTCGCCCGCACCCACGCCACCCGTAGCCTGCACGTGGCCGACGGGCGGGTCACGCCGCAGGGGGAGAGCGGGACCCGCGACCTGGTGGACGTCGTCCTGGCCTGGCGGGGCTCCGGCCCCCGGCCCCCGGCTGCGCTTCCGGGCGTCCGCGCCGAGCCCGGCCCGGACGGACAACTCGCCCTGCGGGTCCCCCGGCAGGACACCGACGCCCTGCTCCTCGCCGCCCTGCGCGAGGGCTGGTCGGTCGCCCGCGTGACGGAGGCCGCCCGGTGATCGCCCTCGTCCGCTGCACCGCCGCCACCCTGCTGCACAGCCAGCGTCATCTGGCCCCCGTCCTGCTCTTCACCGGCGTCCTCACCGTGCTGACCGTCAACGGGAGGGGCCCCCTCCCCTCCGCCTACGCCTCCTCGGCCGGAGCCCTCTTCCTCTGCGCGACCTGGCTGACCGTGGTGGTGACCGGCCTGGGCGACCCGGCCCGGCGGGCGATTCTCGCGGTGAGCGCGGGCGGGGCGTGGAAGGTGCTGCTCGCCTCCGTCGCCACGGCGCTGGCCTGCTGCACCGCCCTGATGGTGCCGGGCCTGCTCCTGCCGCTGTGGACCGGCTCGTACGAGGTGACGCCGGCGGGCCTGCTCATCGGCGTGGTGGCACAGGCCACGGCCGCGCTTGCCGGGTGCGCCGTCGGCGTGCTCTGCTCCCCGCAGGTCGTGCCCCGGCCCGGGTACGCCCTGGCCGCCGCCCTCGCCCTGGTCCTGGCCGCCCTGTTCACCCAGGGCCTGCCGCCCGTCAACCGGCTCCTCCACCTCCTCTCGGCGGAGGCCGGGCCGGGCGCGCTGCTGGCCCCGGTCGGCGGGCAGCTCGCCGTGGCCGTGGTGCTGCTGGCGGGGGCCACGGGCGTGGCCCACCAGGTGGGGGTGCGGCGGGGTTAGCGGCTCTCCTGCCGTCGGGCGGTGCCCCACTCCCACATGCTGTGCAGCACCGGTACCAGGGCCCGGCCCTGCTCCCTGAGGGTGTAGCGGACGCGCGGGGGCCAGCCGGGGACGCGGTGGCGGTCGAGGACGCCCGCGCGGGTCAACTGGGCCAGCCGGTCGGAGAGGACCATGTCCGACAGGGCGGCAGGGCGGCGGACAGCTCCGAGTACGTGGCCCGGCCCCGGCGCAGGAACTCACGGAGCACGAGCGGTGTCCACCGGCCGGCCGGCACGGCGAGGGTGATGTCCACGGGGCAGCTGGGCTGTCGGTGGTGGTCCGGCGGTACGAGGTCGCGGTCGGGGCAGTCCGCCAGGGGACCTCGGCCGCCGCCGGGCGCGTCTCCAACCGTTTGGTGAGTCACGAAGGCCCTTCCTGACGTCTCGTGCGAACCGCCTGCCCCGACCGCTTCTCCCGGCGGTCCTCGTGCGCGTCCACCACCTGAACTGCGGCTCGCTGCGGAAGATACCGCCGCTCGGCGGGGAACGCCCCGGTGGTGCCGAGGCCGGCGGACTGCCCGACTTCCCCGGCGCGCGGGTCCACGTGCACCCCGCCGAGTACCGGGCCGTCACCGGCCCCGCCGACCCGCACCACCGGCACAGCCTCGACCGCTTCCTGCCGGCGCACCGGGCGCACGGCCCGCTGCTGACACCCGCCGTCGCGGACGGGAGCGCGGAATGGTTCGGCTTCCCGGGGATGGCGCGGGTGCCGGGACTCGCCTGCGAGGTGCTGCTGGTGCCGCTCCCCGGCCACTCGGCGGGGCCCGCGGGCGTCGCCGTACGCGGCGGGGACGGCCGATGGCTCCTGCACGCGGGCGGCGCGTACAGGTACCACGGGGAGACCGAGCGGGCCCCGCCGTCGGCCCACCCCGCCTTCGCCCCGGTCCAGCCGGGGGCGCAGACCGGCGCCGAGGCCGTCCGGGCCACGCGCGAGCGGCTGCGCGCCCTGCGCCGCGTCCACGGGGACCGGGTCACCGTCTTCAGCGCGCACGCCCCCTGGGAGTGGGCCCGCCTCACGACCCCCACGCCCCTGCCCGCGCCCGCGCACCCGGGCGACTAGATTGGGGCGCGTGTTCTCCAAGCTCGCCGCTCTCCCGCGCCCCCGTGCCCTCGCGATCTGCGCCGCGCCCGCGGTGGCCCTGCTGGCGGTGACCGCGCTCGCGCCGTTGCCGTTCGCGGTGGCGCAGCCGGGGATGACCGCCGATGTGCTCGGCTCCCAGGACGGGAGCGAGGTCATCACGATCAAGGGCGAGGAGCCCCGGAAGACCACCGGCGAGCTGCGGATGACCACGATCGAGGCGACCGGGCCGCAGACGCCGGTGCGGATCGGGCAGGTGGTGGACGGCTGGTTCCGCTCCGACCAGGCGGTGATGCCGGTGGACGCGGTCTACCCGAGCGGGGACACCCCGAAGGAGATCCAGCAGTACAACCGGGACCAGATGGTCCAGTCGCAGAACGTCGCCGTCGAGGCGGCCCTGAAGCAGCTCGGCCGCAAGCCCGGCAGTGTGGACGTGCGGCTGGAGCTGGCCGACGTGGGCGGGCCCAGCGCCGGGCTGCTCTTCTCGCTCGGCATCGTCGACAAGCTGGACGGGGACGGCAGCGGCGGCGACCTGACCGGCGGCCGCTCCATCGCGGGCACCGGCACCATCACCGCCGACGGCCAGGTGGGCGCGGTCGGCGGCGTCTCGCTGAAGACCCGCGCCGCCTCCCGGGACGGCGCCACCGTCTTCCTCGTCCCGAAGGCCGAGTGCGGGGACGCGCAGGCCGAGCTGCCCTCCGGCATGCGGCTCATCCCGGTCACCACGCTGAACGGCGCGATCGACTCGCTGCGGGCGCTGGAGCGCGGGGGCAAGGTCCCGTCCTGCTGAAGGCCGGGCCCCGGGCCTCTCAGCGCTCGCCCACCACCTCGCGGATGACGTGGCGCGCGTTGGCGGCCATGGCGTCGTTCCGGCCACGCCGGTAGTACGGCAGGGCGATCACGGCCTGGGAGAGGGTCCGCGCCCGGCCGCGCAGCCAGGTCGCCTCGTCCACGCCGAGGGCCTCGCGGAAGACTGGACGGGCCTCGGCCGGGAGCAGGTTCCACGCCGGGAAGAGGTCGCAGGCGGGATCGCCCGCGCCCAGGCAACCGAAGTCGATGACGCCGCTCAGCCGTCCGCCCTCGTCCATCAGGAGGTTGCCGGGCATCAGGTCGGCGTGGAGCCACACCGGGCCGGACGGGGTGGGCAGGCCCTGTGCCTCGTCCCAGAGGGCGGTCAGGGCGTCCGCGTCCACCCCCTCCTCCGGGTCCCGGCCCAGCACCGCCAGCGCCTTACGGGTCTCCGCGTCCAGCGCCGAGAGCGGCCCGCCCCGGTGCGCGACCGGGGCGCCCGGCAGGCCGACGGCACGCATCGCCCGGACGAACTCCGCCAAGTCCTCGGCCAGGGCGCGGGGTTGGGCCACCGCGCCCGCCTCCGGGTTCCGCCCGGGCAGCCAGCGTCCGACCGACCACGGCCACGGGTACCCCTCGCCGGGCTCCCCGGTGCCGACCACCTCGGGCACGGCGCAGGGCAGCAGGGGCGCGAGCCGGGGCAGCCACTCCCGTTCCAGCGGGACGTCGCCGGCCCCGCCCTCGGTGAGCGGCAGCCGGACCGCCAGCTCCCCGCCCAGCCGGAACATCGCGTTCACCGTCCCGCCGGAGGGGAACCGCTCGACCGGCAGCCCGGCCCACTCGGGGAACTGTGCCGCCACGAGACGCCGTACGAGGGCTTCGTCGACCAGGGGGAGGGTGGGGGGAGGGGCGCTCATGGAGCACCATCCGACCGTGCGGGGGCAGGGGTGTCCACCGGTTTCCGTTCTGGGGCGGCGGGTCCGGGCCCCGTCCGGTCCATCGTGCGCCACACCCGGAAGACCAGCGGACTGAGCGTGGCGAGGAAGTAGCCGGTGCCGACGACGAGGAAGGCGGTGCGCAGGCCGAGGTGGTCGGTGATCAGGCCCGCGAAGAGGCCGCCGAGCGGGGTGGTGAGCAGGACGGCGGCGGTGGTGGCGCCGAGGACGCGGGTGCGCAGCCGCTCGGGGACGGTCTCGAAGGTCACCGTGGAGAGGATCGGGTTGAGGGCGCCCGCGCCGAGGCCGGTCAGCGGCAGCAGCACGGCGAGCGGCAGGGCGGTGTCGGTGAAGGCGGCGGTGGCGAACCGGGGCGCGCCGATCAGCAGGAAACAGACGGTGAAGACCGGCCACCGGGGCAGCCGGTGCCCGAACGCCGCGTAGAGGAAGGTCCCGGTCAGCGCGCCCGCGCCCCAGAGGGCCGAGAGCATGCCGAGCTGGGTGGCGCCGCCGAGGTGGGTGGCGGCGTGGGAGGGGAGCAGCACGGCGGACCAGCCCTGGTCGAGGCCGTTGGTCACCATGACCATGGCGCAGATCGCGAGGAGGAGCGGGGTGCGCGCCAAGTAGCGGTATCCCTCGGCGAGTTCGGCCCGGTAGGAGCCGGTGCGCGCGTTCCGGGGAAGGGGCTGAGCCTCGGGTACGTGCCGGAAGCCGTACGCCATCAGCAGGGCGGAGAGGGTGAAGGTGGCCGCGTCCAGGACGAGGACCGAGGTCGGGCCCAGCACGGCGATGAGCACACCGCCGAGGGCCGCGCCCAGCATCCTCGCGCCCCGGGAGACCCCGTCGTAGAGGCTGGCGGCGCGGGTCATCGGAGTGTGCGCGCGGGCCGCGAGGGCCGGGAGGAGGGAACTGCGGGAGGTCTCGCCGGGGGCGTGGAAGAGGCCGCTGGTCCCCATCAGGGCACAGAGCAGCCAGAACGGGAGCAGATCCAGGTGGTGCAGGAGCGGGACGGCGCCGACGGCGGCGGCGCAGACCAGGTCGGAGAGGACGCTGGCCCGGCGCCGGCCGATCCGGTCGATCAGCGGGCCGCCGAAGAGGGCGGAGACGACGACGGGCAGCGTCGCGCAGAGGGCGACCACCCCGGCCCGGGTGGCCGAGCCGGTGGTCTGGAGGACGAACCAGGGGACGCCGATCAGGGTGAGGGCGTTGCCGGTGATGGAGACGGTGTTGGCGGCGAGGGTGAGGGCGAGCGGGCGGCGGTCGCGTGGGGGAGCGAGGGCGTCGGCGGTCACCGGAGGGCGGGGCGTGCGACGGGGGGTACCGCGAGGCGCAGGCCGAGGGTGACCAGGGCCCAGCCGAGGCGGGTGCGCGGGGTGGCGGGCGGCTCGCAGGGGGACGGTTCCGGGACGGGGCCGGCGGGGAGGGTGCGTACGGCCTGGGTGTGGAGGAGGTGGTGGATGTCGGGGTGCGGGGTCATGACTGGGCCTCCGTGGAGTCCGGGTGGCTGGGGGAGGTCTTACGGGGGAAGCCGTGCAGATGGACGCGGTAGGGGGCGGCGTCCTCGGCGTCGGCGTTCTGGGCCTCGTAGGCGCGGAAGGACTCCAGCAACTCACCTGCGCGTTCCCGGAGTTCCATGGCTTGGGCCGGGGTGAGGCGGTAGCTGTAGTCGCTCAGGTCGTACGCCTCCTGCCACGCGGTGGGCCACTCGTGGCGGGTGCCGAGCCAGGTCGACAGCTCCTCGGTGTGGTTGTCGGCGACCTCGTGCATCAGCACGTCGACGGCGCCGCGCTGGACGGGGTCGGCGAGGTTGAGGCGGTCCGGCTCCAGGCGGATGCCCTGTGAGGTGGCCCGCCACCACCGCTCCCGCCCTTTGCCGTGCTCGGGCGCGTCCTCCACGAAGCCGTACGCGGCGAGCTGGCGCAGGTGGTAGCTGGTCGCGCCGCTCGACTCGTCCAGCCGGCCGGCGAGTTGGGAGGCGGTCGCGGGCCCGCTCTCGCGCAGCGCCCGGAACAGCCGCATGCGCAGGGGGTGGGCGAGCCCGCGCAGGGAGCGGGGATCGAGGGTGCGGACCTTGTGTTCCGAAGGCGCCGTGGGTTCGGGCGTGGCACCGGGCTCTGAGGGGGAGGGCATGCCAGAAACGTAAGGTTGCAAAGACTGCTTTGCAAGTGATTCTTTGCATGGATTCCTTTGCAAGGGAATCTTTGCAAGCGGACGCGCCCGTTCCCTCAGTCCTTGACGAACCCCTCCGCGAGCATCCACTCCAGTGCCACCGTGTGCGGGTCCTGCCCCTGCACCGCCACCTTGGAGTTGAGTTCCTGGGCGATGGCGTTGTCGAGCTTGGCCGTGATGGGGGCCAGGACCTCGGGGATGGCCGGGTACTTCTCCAGGGCCTTGGTGTTGATCTCGGGGGCGACGTTGTAGTTGGGGAAGAAGTTCTTGTCGTCGTCCAGGACCGTGAGGTCGAGCGCCTTGATGCGGCCGTCGGTGGTGAACACCTCGCCGAAGGCGCAGGACCGGCCGCTGGACAGCTCGGTGTAGACGATGCCGCCGTCCATCTTCTTGATGTTGGAGGCGGGGATGTTCATGCCGTACTTCTTCTGCATGCCCGGCAGCCCGTCCTGGCGGGAGGCGAACTCGCTCTCCACGCAGAGCGTCACCGCGCCCGGGTCGCGCTTCGACAACTCCGCCACCTGCGAGAGGTTCTTGATGCCGTACTTCTTCTCCGTCGCCGGGTTGACCGCCAGCGCGTAGGTGTTGTTGAGGCGGGCCGGGGGCAGCCAGGTGATGCCGTTGGCCTTGTCGGCCTCGCGGACCGCCTCCCACTGCTCCTGCGGGTCGACGATCGGCTCGCTGTTGCCGAGGTAGGTGATCCAGGAGGTGCCGGTGTACTCGTACATGGCGTCCGCGTCGCCCGACTTGACCGCCTCGCGGGCGCCGATCGACCCCTGGATGCCGGTGCGGTCCAGGACCGAGGCGCCGGCCGCCTGGAAGGCGATGCCCATGATGGCGCCGAGGACCAGCTGCTCGGTGAACTCCTTCGAGGTGACGGTGAGCTTCGCCCCCTCCAGCGGGCGCCCCCTGCCGACGGTGCCGGGCTGGACGTCGTCCACCATCGGGCTGCCGCTGGTCAGGCCGCAGCCGGCCAGGGCTCCCGAGAGGAGCAGGGCGAGCCCGGCCCGGGCCCGTACCGCGCGTGACCGGATCACGTGCCCACCTCCAGGCCGCGGGGGCGCAGCAGCAGTTCGGCCAGCGAGGCCAGCCAGTCGACGAGCAGGGCCAGCGCCACGGTGAGGATCGAGCCCAGCACCAGCACCGGCATCCGCTGGTTGGTGATGCCGGTGGTGATGAGGTCGCCGAGCCCGCCGCCCCCGCCGAAGGTCGCCAGGGTGGCGGTGCCGACGTTGAGGACGAGCGCCGTGCGGACCCCGGCCAGGATCAGCGGTACGGCCAGCGGCAGTTCGACCTTGAGCAGGACGCCGCGCGGGGACATGCCGATGCCCCGGGCCGCCTCCAGCAGCGTCGGGTCGTTGGCCTTCAGCCCCGCCACGGTGTTGGAGAGGACCGGCAGCACGGCGTAGATGATGATGCCGATGAGGGCGGGGCGCTCGCCGATGCCCAGCCAGATGACCATCAGGGCGAGCAGGCCGATCGCCGGGGTGGCCTGGCCGATGTTGGCGAGGGCGGTGGCGATCGGGGCGGCCCGGCGCAGACGCGGGCGGGTCAGCAGGATGCCCAGCGGGATCGCGATGATCAGCACGAAGAAGGTCGAGATCACGGTGAGCTGGATGTGCTGGCGCAGCCGCAGCCAGACGTTGCCGCCGCCCAGCGCGTTCTCCGAGATGGCGTCGAGGTCGGCGCCCCGGAACCACAGCCAGGTGCCGAGCAGCACCAGCAGCAGGAAGACCGGCAGGAAGGTCAGCTTCTGCCAGCTCACCCGCCGGGCCGGCTTGCGCGGGCCGTCCGGCTCGGGGGCCGGCCGGTCGTCGTGGTCGGCCTCGCCGTCGTCGCGGAAGAGGTGGCCCCGCGCCTCGTGGGTGCCCGGGTCGCGGGGAGCGGGGTGGCTCATGCGCCTGCCTCCCCGCCGCCCGCCCCCGGCTCCCGCTCGGCGCGCTGGTCGGCCAGCTCCTGCTGGTGCTCCATCGCGTCGAGCCGGTCCTCCTCCAGCATCTCGTGGACCGAGTTCATCAGGGTCTCCATGTCGACCACCCCGGTGTACTCGCCGCGCCGCCCGGTCACCGCGACCCGGCCCGCGTTGTCGGTGAGGACCGCCTCCAGGGCGTCCCGCAGCGTCGCGTCCCGGGTCACCGTGTCGTGGACCAGGGTGCCCGCGGCGGCCAGTGAGCCCTTGGCGCGCATCAGGTCGCCGCGCCGCAGCCACTTGTACGGGCGGCCGCGCCGGTCCAGCATCAGCAGCTCGTTGGTACGGCCCGAGCGCAGCGCCTCGAAGATGGACTGGAGCGGGTCCTCGACGCCCACCGTCGGCCAGTCGCGGATCTCCACGTCCCGGACCCGGGTCAGGTTGAGCCGCTTCAGGGCCGCTCCGGCGCCGACGAAACCGGAGACGAAGTCGTCGGCCGGGTTGGTGAGGATCGCCTCCGGGGTGTCGAACTGGGCGATCTGCGAACGGTCCCGGAGCACCACGATCCGGTCACCGATCTTGATCGCCTCGTCGAAGTCGTGGGTGACGAAGACGATCGTCTTGTGCAGCTCGTGCTGGAGCCGGATCAGCTCGTCCTGGAGGTGGTCCCGGGTGATCGGGTCGACGGCGCCGAAGGGCTCGTCCATCAGGAGTACGGGTGGGTCGGCGGCCAGTGCCCGCGCCACGCCGACCCGCTGCTGCTGGCCGCCGGAGAGCTGGCGCGGGTAACGGCCCTGGAACTCGCCGGGGTCCAGGCCGACCAGGTCGAGCATCTCCTCGACGCGGGCCTTGATGCGGCTCTTGGGCCAGCCGGTCATCTTCGGCACCAGGGCGATGTTCTGCCCCACCGTCATGTGCGGGAAGAGGCCCGAGGACTGGATCGCGTACCCGATCTTGCGGCGGAGGCGGACCGGGTCCATGTCGGTGACGTCCTCACCGCCGATCCGGATGCGGCCGCTGGTCGGCTCGATCAGGCGGTTGATCATCTTCAGCAGGGTGGTCTTGCCGCCGCCGGAGGGGCCGACGAAGACCACCGTCTCGCCCGCCTTGATCTCCAGGCTCACGTCGTCCACCGCCGGGACGGAGGTGCCCGGGTACCGCTTGGTCAGGTGCTCCAGCTCGATCGAGGCGCCCGAGGCCGTGTCGCCGCCGGGCGCCGCCTCGGCGAGCGTCGCGCCCGCCGCCGAGGCGCCGGGGCTGTCGGGGGACTCGGGCGTTGCGGGCGACTCAGGCACGGATACCCCTCGGAATCGTCAGGCGGCCGATCAGCACGTACGCCGCGTCGAACAGCAGGGCCAGCACGATCACGGCGAGCGTGCCCGCCAGCACCTGGTTGAGCGCGTTGGCGCTGCCCAGGGAGGAGATGCCGCGGAAGATCTCGTTGCCGAGCCCGGGGCCCGAGGCGAAGGCCGCGATGGCCGCGATCCCCATCAGCATCTGGGTGGAGACCCGGATGCCGGTGAGGATCGGCGGCCAGGCGAGCGGCAGTTCCACCCGCAGCAGCCGGGCCCAGCGCGACATCCCGATGCCCTTGGCCGCGTCCACCAGCGTCGCGTCCACCCCGCGCAGCCCCACGATGGAGTTCCGCACGATCGGCAGCAGCCCGTAGAGGGTCAGCGCGATCACCGTCGGCGCCACGCCCAGTCCCACCAGCGGGATCAGCAGACCGATCATGGCCAGCGAGGGGACGGTCAGGATCGAGGAGGTGGTCAGCGTCGCCAGGTTCCCCGCCCAGCCGCTGCGGTAGGTCGCGACGCCGATCAGCACCCCGATCACGGTCGCCACCACCATGCACTGGAAGACGGCACTCGCGTGCTGGTAGGCGTCGGCGAGCAACTGCTGGTGCCGGTTGCCCAAGTACTCCCAAAAGTTCACTGATGACACCGCGCCCTTCGCTTCGGGAGCGGTCGCGCTCAGGTCTCCCGGGCCGCCTGCTCCACCAGGGGGATGACGCGCAGCGGCACCGGGTTCTCCATCACGATCGCCGTGGCGGCCCGGACGATGCCATCAAAACCCACAACCCGGTCGATCACCCGTTGGAGATCGCCGTTCGAGCGGGCCACCAGGCGGCACAGCATGTCGCCCTCGCCGGTGATGGTGTGCAGCTCCAGCACCTCCGGGACCTGCGCCAAGTGCGCCCGTACGTCCGGGCCCTGGCCCTGGCGGATCTCCAGCGTCGCGAAGGCCGTGACGCGGTAGCCGAGGGCCGCCGGGTCGACGTCCGGGCCGAAGCCTCGGATGACTCCGTTCGACTGAAGGCGGTCCATCCGCGACTGCACCGTGCCGCGCGCCACCCCCAGCCTCCGGGACGCCTCCAGCACCCCTATCCGCGGCTCCCGCGCCAGCAGCACGATCAGCCGCCCGTCCAGCTCGTCGATGCCCATCAGGCCACCCTCCCCAGTTCCGCATGGTCATCCTGTACAGATGAGCCGCCCATACTGGCGGGTCACCGGACACCTTGCCCAGTACTTTCGCGAACTATTGCGCACCTTGCGGAACGGGGCGAAGCTGCGGCCATGGCAGCGACATCGACGAACCCCCAGGCCCCCCAGTCCGCCCCCACCACCGCGCGCGAGGCCGACCCGTTCCCCGTCAAGGGAATGGACGCCGTGGTCTTCGCGGTCGGCAACGCCAAGCAGGCCGCCCACTACTACTCCTCCGCCTTCGGGATGAAGCTCGTCGCCTACTCCGGACCGGAGAACGGCAGCCGCGAGACCGCCTCCTACGTCCTGGAGAACGGCGGGGCCCGGTTCGTCCTCACCTCCGTCATCAAGGCCAGCACCGAGCACGGCGCCTTCCTGGAGAGCCACGTGGCCGCCCACGGCGACGGCGTCGTCGACCTCGCCATCGAGGTCCCGGACGCCCGCGCGGCCTACGCCTACGCCGTCGAGCACGGCGCCACCGGCCTGGAGGAGCCGCACGAGGTCAAGGACGAGCACGGCACCGTCGTCCTCGCCGCCATCGCCACCTACGGCAAGACCCGCCACACCCTGGTCGAGCGCTCCGGCTACTCCGGCCCCTACCTGCCCGGTTACGTCGCCGCCGAGCCGATCGTCGCCCCGCCGGCCAAGCGCACCTTCCAGGCCATCGACCACTGCGTGGGCAACGTCGAACTCGGCAAGATGAACGAGTGGGTGGCCTTCTACAACAAGGTCATGGGCTTCACCAACATGAAGGAGTTCGTGGGCGACGACATCGCCACCGAGTACTCCGCCCTCATGTCGAAGGTGGTCGCCGACGGCACGCTCAAGGTCAAGTTCCCGATCAACGAGCCCGCCATCGCCAAGAAGAAGTCCCAGATCGACGAGTACCTGGAGTTCTACGGCGGCGCCGGCGTCCAGCACATCGCCCTCGCCACCAACGACATCGTCCAGACCGTGCGCACCATGCGCGCCGCCGGCGTCCAGTTCCTCGACACCCCCGACTCGTACTACGACACGCTCGGCGAGTGGGCCGGCGAGACCCGGGTGCCCGTCGAGACCCTGCGCGAGCTGAAGATCCTGGTCGACCGCGACGAGGACGGCTACCTGCTCCAGATCTTCACCAAGCCGGTCCAGGACAAGCCGACCGTCTTCTTCGAGATGATCGAGCGGCACGGCTCGATGGGCTTCGGCAAGGGCAACTTCAAGGCCCTCTTCGAGGCGATCGAGCGCGAGCAGGAGCGCCGCGGCAACCTCTGACCAAGGACCCGGACCAGGCCCCGACGGGGGGCGACGGCCCGCCACCCGCGCGACGGGAGGCGGGCCGTCGGCGTCCCCGGACCGGTCGCGTCACGCGGGCGGCGGTCCCCAGGGCGGCTCACCCAGCGCCGCCAGCTCCCGGCGCGCCCGCTCGGCGTGGAGCGGCGAGAACTCCGGGGCCAGCCGCAGGGCGCGGGCCAACTGCCGCCGGGCCGCGCCCGGCTCGCCCAGGGCCAGGTGGACCATGCCCAGGCGGTAGGCGGGCAGCGCGGTGTTCGGCCCGTCCTTCACCGCTGCCCGCAGCCGGGGCAGCGCCTCCGCGGACCGCCCGGCCCGGTGCAGCGCCCACCCGAGGGCGCCGGCCGCCGCCGGACCCGGATGGCGCCGGTGCTCGTCGCCCAGCAGCCGCACCGCCTCGGCCGGGTCCCCGTGGTCCGCCTCCAGCCGCCCGAGCGCCAACTCCTGCCGTACGCCGTCCCGGGCCAGGGCCGCCGCCTGGTGCCGGGCGAGCGCGAAGTGGTCGGCCGCCTCGCCGGAGCGGCCCAGCGCCAGCAGCAGTTCGCCCGACTCCACGGCGTACCCGGGGCGCGGCGCCGCCGCCCGGGCCCGCGCCCACGCCCTCAGCGCCTCCTCGATCCGGCCGAGCCCGGCCAGCGCGCGGGCCCGCCCGGCCGCCGCCCCGTCGTGCTCCGGCTCGGCCCGCAGCGCCGCCTCGTGCCGGGCCAGCGCCGTCTCCGCCTCGCCCCGCTCCCAGGCCAGGTCACCGGCGCGGGCCAGGGCGGCGGCCCGCTCGGCCGGGGTCGCCGCGCGGGCCGCCGCGTCGTGCACGGTCGCCTCCGCGTCCTCCCGCCAGCCGCGCTCCCGGTGCACCCAGGCCGCCGCCACCTCCGCCACCGGACCCGGCCGCACCTCCCGCAGCCGCTCCAGCGCCCGGTCCGCGCCCTGGGCGTCACCCGTCCCCGGGTACGCCTCCAGCAGCACCCGGTACGCCGCCGCCCGCCCCGGCGCCCGGTCTCGCGCCGCCTCGCCCCAACGGACCGCCCCCGCCCAGTCCTGCCGCCCCGCCGCCAGCACCGCGAGCCCCGTCAGTGCCCGCACGTCGGGCGTGCCGCCCTGCGCCAGGGCGCGCTGGAGGGCGCGTTCGGCCTCGGTGTACGCGCCCGGGGCGCCGGAGCGCGCGGCGCGTTCGGCGAGGGCGGCGCCCAGCACCGCCCAGGAGGCCCGGTCGGCCGGCTCGCGGCGTACCCGCTGTTGCCGCTCACCGATCAGCGCCGCCAGGTCGGCCAGGGCGGCGGGGCGCCCCGCCTCGGCGGCGGCCAGCGCACGTTCGGCCGGGGCGGGCGGGGTGAGGGTGGCCCGGTCCTGGCCGAGCCGGTCCACGGCGACGACCCCGCCGCCCGCCAGCAGCAGGCCGGCGCCGACGGCCGCCGACAGGCGCAGCCCCCGGCGGCGCGGACGGCGCGCGGCAGGAGGCGGGGGAGTGCCCGGCACCCCCTGCGGCAGGCGCGGGCGCGGGGCGCGCGCCACCCCGGCCGGCGGCGTGCGGGGGCCCGTCCGCAGCCCTGTCCCGGGCCGCCCTGTCTCCCTGTCCATGCCGCACACTGTGCGCCAGTACGACGATCGCACCGCCACTCAAGCCGCTGGTCGCCGACGGGTTCACACGATTGGCCGCCGGTGCCACCCTGTGCCCATGCCTGAGCCGCAGATGCCCGCGCCCCCCGCCGCAGCGCCGCCCGCACCCACCGGCCCCACCGCACTCCTGGACCGGCTCCGCGAGGGCCTGCCCGCCGGAGCCGTCCTTACCGACCCCGACGTCACCGCCGCCTACGCCCACGACATGGCGAGCTTCTGCGAGGCCGGCAAACCCGCCGCCGTCGTGCTGCCCCGCACCACCGAACAGGTGCAGCACGTCATGCGGACCGCCACCGCCTTCCGCGTCCCGGTCGTCCCGCAGGGGGCCCGTACCGGACTCTCCGGCGCCGCCAACGCCGTCGACGGCTGCCTCGTCCTCTCCCTGGTCAAGATGGACCGCGTCCTGGAGATCGACCCGGTCAACCGCATCGCCGTGACCGAACCCGGCGTCGTCAACGCGGTCCTCTCCCGCGCCGTCGAGGAACACGGCCTCAGCTACCCGCCCGACCCCTCCTCCTGGGAGACCTGCACCATCGGCGGCAACATCGGCACCGCCTCCGGCGGCCTGTGCTGCGTCAAGTACGGGGTCACCGCCGAGTACGTCCTCGGCCTCGACGTGGTCCTCGCCGACGGCCGCCTCCTCACCACCGGCCGCCGCACCGCCAAGGGCGTCGCCGGGTACGACCTCACCCGGCTCTTCGTCGGCTCCGAGGGCAGCCTCGGCGTCGTCGTCAAGGCCGTCCTCGCCCTCAAGCCCCGCCCGCCGAAGCAGCTCGCGCTGGCCGCCGAGTTCCCCTCGGCCGCCGCCGCGGGGGACGCCGTCTGCCGGATCATGGCCGAGGGGCACACCCCGTCCCTGCTCGAACTCATGGACCGCACCACCGTCCGCGCCGTCAACGCGATGGCCCGCATGGGCCTGCCGGAGACCACCGAGGCGCTGCTGCTCGCCGCCTTCGACACCCCCGACCCCGCGGCCGACCTCGCCGCCGTCGGCGCCCTCTGCGAGGCCGCGGGAGCCACCGGCGTGGTCCCCGCCGAGACCGAGGCCGAGTCCGAACTCCTCCTGGCCGCCCGGCGGATGTCGCTGGTCGCCCTGGAGGCGGTCAAGGGGACCACGATGATCGACGACGTCTGCGTCCCCCGCTCCCGCCTCGCCGAACTCCTCGAAGGCGTCGAGGAGATCGCCGGCCGGTACGACCTCACCATCGGCGTCTGCGCCCACGCCGGGGACGGCAACACCCACCCCACCGTCTGCTTCGACGCCTCCGACGCCGACGAGGCCCGCCGCGCCCGCGAGTCCTTCGACGCGATCATGGCGCTCGGCCTGGAACTCGGCGGCACCATCACCGGCGAACACGGCGTCGGCGTCCTCAAGAAGGAGTGGCTCGCCCGCGAACTCGGGCCCACCGGCGTCGAGGTGCAGCGCTCGCTCAAGGCCGCCCTCGACCCGCTCGGCCTCCTCAACCCCGGCAAGCTCTTCTGACCCGCCGCCCTCCTCCGCGTCAACCCGGCGCGCCGAAGAGACGTACGGCGCGTCGGGTTGACGCGGAGGAGGGGCGGGCCGGGGTCACTCACCGTCCGGCCCGGGCGCCTCCTCCGACCACGGGTCGCCGCGCCACAGGTCGTCCGCCGGGGCGGGCTCCAGCAGCCGGGCGAGCCCCGCGTCCATCTCCAGCCGCTCGTGCTCCGTGCCCGGCGGCACCAGGGCCAGGGTGCGTTCCAGCCAGGCCGAGACCGCCACCGAGGGCGCCTGGAGCAGCGCGTCCCCGTCCGGCGAACTCAGCGCCATCAGCAGGACGTTGCGCCCGCCCACCTTCGACGGCCAGATCCGCACGTCCCCGTGGCCGCAGGGCCGGAACACCCCCTCCACCAGCAGCTCCCGGGCGAAGGTCCAGTGCACCGGGTTCTGCGAACCCAGGTGGAAGGTGACACTCACCGCGAACGGATCGGCCGCCGCGTACACCAGCCGCGCCGGTACGGCGATGCTCCGCTCGGGCGAAAGGACCAGCCGCAGTTCCAGCTCGCGTTCCACAACGGTGTTCATCTCGGTGCGCTCCTCAGCTCTCCCGCAAAGTCCGTCCCCCGAGGGCCGGACGTCCTGCCGTCCGCCTGCCCCCGCAGGGCCGCCGGACGGTCCGTCACCAGGCGAGAGCGCGCCCGATGCCGGGCATTACGCGACTTCGGCGGAGATTTTTTTCCGCCGCCCCCGCGACCGTCCGCGAAGCCCCCTCCGTACGGTGCCCGGCGCCGCCCGCGAGCGGACCGGTCCGCGCACACCGGCCCGCCGGACAGGGGAGTTCTGATAAATGTGGACGCCACCACAACACCCCCGAACAGATACGGGACGACGGACCATGAGCGCCCCAACCCCGGCACCCGGTGACGACAGGCCCAGCCCGGCCTACTACCCCGACCCGTCCATCCCCGGCTACATCCGGTACTGGAACGGCGCCTCCTGGGTCCCCGGCACCAGCCGCCCGGCCCCCGCCGCCGGCGAACCCCTGCCCGCACCGCCCCCGGGCTCCGTCCCCGCCACCCCGGCGCCCGCCGAGGAGACCGGCCCCGTCTTCCTCGACGAGGACCCGGCCGCCCCCAGCGCCGAGGGCCCGGCCCGCGACAGCGCCTGGGGCGCCGACCCCGCCCGCCAGTCCGGCTTCGGCGGCGCCCCGGACCACCGCGTCTCCTGGGGCGGCCCGGACCCCGCCGTCCCCGACCCGCGCACCGGCGAGCCCGCCGCCCCCGCCAAGCCCGTCGAGGGAACCCTGACCTTCCGGCGCCCGCCCGGCCCCGTCACCCCGGCCGCCCGCCGCGAGGCCGCCGACCCCGCCGGACCCTCCGGCCTCGCCCAGGCCCCGGTCGACCCGCGCGGCACCTCGGCCCCGGCCGCACCCACCACCCCCGCCCCGCGCCAGGACCCCGGCACCCTGCCGATGCGCGCCCTGCCCCGCACCCCCGCCCCCGAACAGCCCGCCGCCCCGGTCGTGCCCCAGCCCCGGCCCGCGCCGGCGCCGGCCCCGGCACCGGTACAGCAGCCGGCCCCGGCCCAGCCCGGCTGGGCCCAGCAGCCCCCGGCGCCGCCCGCACCGGCTGCCCCGGCCGCTCCCGCCCGGTCCGACGAGAACGTCCCGGTGGTCCCCTGGAAACCGCCCGTCGAGGACCCGTTCCTCGCCGCCGCCCGCGCCCAGGCCGCCGCCCGCCCGGCCGGACTGGGGCGGCGGCTGGCCGCCCGGCTCGTCGACACCCTGGTGGTCGGCGCCGTCACCGCTGCCGCGGCCGTACCCCTGACCTCGGCCGCCCGCGACCACCTCGACGCCAAGATCGAGGCGGCCAAGCTCTCCGGACGTACCGTCACCGTCTGGCTGCTGGACGGCACCACCGCCGGGTACCTCGCCGCGGTCCTCGCCGTCCTCCTCCTCTTCGGTGTCGTCTACGAGGCGCTGCCCACCGCCAAGTGGGGCCGCACCCTCGGCAAGAAGCTGTTCGGGCTGCGCGTCCAGGACATCGAGGAGCACGACGCCCCCACCTTCGGGGCGGCGCTCAAGCGCTGGCTGGTGTACAGCGTGCCCGGGCTGCTGGTGGTCGGCGTGGTCGGTGTCCTGTGGTGCCTCTTCGACCGGCCCTGGCGCCAGTGCTGGCACGACAAGGCGGCCCGCACCTTCGTCGCCCGATAGGCGCAATCCGGCCCCGCCGCCTCCCCCGGACGGCTCCCCGGCGGATGCGGGGGGACCCGGGGCGCGGTCGACTCGGCCCATGACGACCGAACCGCCGCCCCCCGGGTCCGGCAACTCGCCGGACGACGACCCGTTCCGCAAGCCGCCCCCGTCCGGCGGCGGCAGCCCCTACGACCCGCCCCCGCCGAGCGGTGGCGGGGGCGGCCCGTACGGCGGCAACCCGTACGACAACCCGCCGCCCCCCGGCGGAGGCGGCCCCTACGGCCCGGCCGGGGGCGGCGGCCCGTACGGCGGTGACCCGCTGGCGGGCATGCCGCCGCTGGCGCCGAGCGGCAAGCGCGTGCTGGCCCGGATCATCGACATGATCATCGTCGGCGTCGTGGTCTGGCTGCTGTCGCTGCTCTTCAGTGTCGGCACCTGGGACTCGGACGTGGACAACATCGACGCCGGCAAGTCCTTCGGCCAGTCCCTGATCGCCGCCATCCTCTACATCGGCTACGACACGATCCTCACCGCCCGCACCGGCCAGACCGTCGGCAAGCGCCTCCTGCACCTGCGCGTCGCCGACCTGAGCAACGGCGCGACGCCCAGCATGCAGACCTCCCTGATCCGCGCCGTGGTCCTCTGGCTGCCGTTCGCCTTCTGCTGTGCCTGCATCTGGACCATCATCTGCGGCGGCTGGAGCTTCTTCGACCGGCCGTACAAGCAGGGGCTGCACGACAAGGCGGCGAAGACGGTCGAGGTCACCACCGGCTGACCGGCGGCCCGCATACGGCAGGCCGCGCGGCGGCGGCGCACCAGGTCCCGGCCGGGCTCCCCAGGGAGCCCGGCCGGGACCTTTCGCGTGCTCGCCCGCTCAGCCCCGCAACCCCCGCTCCCCGCCGGGCAGGGCCACCCCGGCGTGGCGCCGGACGGCCTCGCCGCGCGTACCGGCCGGGGCGACGGGGCGTGCCCGGGGCACCGCGCAGGCGGCGCCGAGCCCGAGGCCGAGCGCGGCGGCGGCGATCAGCGCCACCCCCGCCCCGCCGGTCGTCCCGGTGAGCAGCAGCAGGGCGAGCGTGGCAAGGACCACGGTGGCCGTGCCGGTGGCGTACTGGGCGGGGGTGGGGCGAGCCATGGCGGACCGTCCTGGGCGTCTCGGGGGTGTCGTGCCACCCCGGCCCTCGGGAGGCGGGGTGGCACGGGACGTTGGTGCGGCCGGCCGCGCGGGTGGGGCACCGGGCGGCCGGGCCGGGCCGTGGTCGGCCTCAAGGGAGGCGATGCCCCACGCCCAAGGCCGGTAAGCCGCCCGGCACTTCGGCGGTGAGGCACGTGGGGGCGCACGGGGTCACCGGGTGCGGAAGGCTGGCGCCCCGGTGGCGCACGGCCGTACAGTCGGCCGCCGCCCGGGTGTCCGCTCCCGCCAACCGGCGCTCCGCATAACGTTATTGACCTGTTCAAGTCAAGACCTGTCTTTTCTCCCGCCACTCCGGTCGAATGTCGTCACTTGTGTTCCGTGCCGGGCGGAGACGCGGCAGCAGGCCGCAGTCCCCGGCGCCCGGCCTCTCGGGAGGACAGCGCACACGTGAGCAGACATCGCAGAGCCTTCAGGGCCACCGCCCTGAGCGTGGCCATCGCCGCGATAGGCGCGACGACCGCAGCGGTCGGCACCGCACAGGCAGCCGACCGCCCGGCCGGAGACGACCAGGCCGTCGAGCGCCGCGACCCGGCGCCCGCCAAGGGCCACGTCGAGCACAACCTCGAAGGCCCGTTCAGCGAGAAGCAGGAGAAGCAGCGCGGCGAGGCCCTGCGTCAGCTCATATCGGGCGACAAGAAGGCCAGCCAGCGCGACGGCTCCCGGGTCCTGCGCCTCGACGACGGCAAGTACGTCGAGCTGGGCCGGGAGAAGACCGACCAGATCTTCACCATCCTCGTGGAGTTCGGCGACAAGGTCGACGACACCACGATGTACGACCCGGACGGCCCCGAGGGCCCCGAGGAGCCCGTCGTCAAGTACGGCGGCGAGCCCGGCCCGCTGCACAACCAGATCGCCGAGCCCGACCGGAAGAACGACAACTCCACCGACTGGAAGGCGGACTTCTCCCGCGACCACTTCCAGGACCTGTACTTCTCCACGGAGAAGAACAAGGAGTCCGTCAAGAAGTACTACGAGAAGCAGTCCTCGGGCCGCTACTCGGTCGACGGCGAGGTCACCGACTGGGTCAAGGTCGACTACAACGAGGCCCGTTACGGCTCCAACTACTGCGGCGACACCAACTGCGCCAACGTCTGGGACGTCGTCCGCGACGGTGTCAACCAGTGGGCCGCCGACCAGAAGGCCGCCGGCCGCTCCGACGCCGAGATCAAGGAGCAGCTGGCCCGGTACGACACCTGGGACCGCTACGACTTCGACGGCGACGGCGACTTCAACGAGCCCGACGGCTACATCGACCACTTCCAGATCGTCCACGCCGGCGAGGACGAGTCCGCGGGCGGCGGCGCCCAGGGCACCGACGCCATCTGGGCCCACCGCTGGTACGCGTACGGCACCGACGCCGGCAAGACCGGCCCGGCCGGCAACAAGGCGGGCGGCGCCCAGATCGGCGACACCGGCATCTGGGTCGGCGACTACACCGTCCAGCCCGAGAACGGCGGCCTCGGCGTCTTCGCCCACGAGTACGGCCACGACCTCGGCCTGCCCGACCACTACGACACCAGCGGCGCCGGCGAGAACTCCACCGCCTTCTGGTCGCTGATGTCCTCGGGCTCCTGGCTCGGCACCGGCAAGACCGAGATCGGCAACCTGCCCGGCGACATGACCGCCTGGGACAAGCTCCAGCTGGGCTGGCTCGACTACGCGACCGCCAAGGCGGGCACCAGGTCGACGCACAAGCTGGGCGTCGCCGAGTACAACACCAAGGACAAGCAGGCCCTCGTGGTCGAGCTGCCCGAGAAGGAAGTCACCACCACCATCACCGAGCCCGCCGAGGGCTCCGCCCAGTGGTGGTCCGACAGCGGCGACGACCTCAAGAACACCCTGACCCGCCCGGTCGACCTCACCGGCAGGTCCGCCGCCACCCTGGACCTCAAGGGCTGGTGGAACATCGAGGAGAACTACGACTTCCTCTACACCGAGGTCTCCACCGACGGCGGCGCCAACTGGACCGCGCTCGACGGCACCGTCGACGGCAAGCCGCTGCCCCGCGACGGCGGCGACACCCCCGCCCTGCACGGCGTCTCCGACGGCTACCGCGCCCTCTCCTTCCCGCTGGACGCCTACGCCGGCCAGCAGATCGAGCTGCGCTTCCGCTACCAGACCGACGGCGGCCTGGCCGAGCCCGGCTTCGCCGCCGACGCGATCTCCCTGACCGCCGACGGCGAGGAGCTGTTCGCCGACGGCGCCGAGGACGGCGACAACGGCTGGACCGCCAAGGGCTTCCAGCGCATCGGTGCCTCCTTCACCCAGGACTACCCGCAGTACTACATCGCCGAGAACCGCCAGTACGTCAGCTACGACACCACGCTGAAGACGGGCCCGTACAACTTCGGCTGGACCTCGACGCGCCCCGACTGGGTCGAGCACTTCCCCTACCAGAACGGCCTGCTGATCTGGCTGTGGGACACCTCCCAGAAGGACAACAACACCGGCGTCCACCCCGGTGAGGGCCGCGTGCTGCCCATCGACGCCCACCCGAAGGCCGAGAAGTGGGCCGACGGAACGATCATGCGCAACCGCGTCCAGGCGTACGACGCGCCCTTCAGCTGGTACCCGACGCAGGGCTTCACCCTCCACCAGGACGGCAAGCCCGCCAAGGTCAAGCCGAAGCTCGGCATCCCCGTCTTCGACGACGGGTTCCCCGGGCGCTACTACGACGCGGCCAACCCCACCGGGTCGGTCAAGGTCACTGACACCAACACCCGGATCAGCATCACCAAGGAGCCGCTGAGCGGCAAGACGATCACGGTGAAGGTCGGGCCCTCGCTGAAGTAGCCCGCGAAACCGCAGGTCAGCGCCTTGTCGGCCGTCGCCCTCTAGCGGGCGGCGGCCGATCGCGCTTAGATGCACCCGTGACCGTCTTATTGACACGACTTCTCACGGGGGTGAGCTGAGGGATGGCCGCAGGTGGATTTGTCCGGATGCCGGGGGGGAGTGTCGTCGTCGCGCTGAGTCTGCCCGCGCCGATGCCCGGGGGCGGGCGGGGTGAGCAGCGGGTGCGGGTGCTCGTCCATGCCAAGAACAGGGCCCGGGCCCTGACCCGGCTCCGTAACCTCGGGCTGCGGGCCGTCTACCTCCGGGGGAACGCGGCGCCCCCGACCCCGGACGAGATCACGGCCGTCCTCCACCACCCCGACGGCCTCATATGGCGCACCGCGGCCCCCGCTCCCTCGGCCGACCTCACCGTCTCCCGCCCACCGGAACTCTGGCGCCCGATCCGGGCGCTGCTCGCCTGAGACGCTTGGCTGCGCCGCTACTGGGGGTGCCCGGTTGTTGCCCGCGCCGGTCCAAGATGGCCTCAAGCGTCGGCCGGGCTGGTGTTTGCCGGGCTCCGTCCCGACCGTGCCGGTCACCGACTGGCCTCAAACGCCGGCCGGGCTGTGAGGGTCGCGGTTCGTTCGCCGTCTGGGTCGGGCGGGGCCGGGCCGGGGTACCTCCTCACAAACTGCATGGTGCGGGGTCAGTCGCTTCATGGCGGCCGTGTGTGCAGTTTGCTGCGGGGGCACCCCGACCCGTCCCCGCCCTTCCGTTTCGTCGGCGTCGTCCCGCCGGTGGGTGGGGGAAAAGCCAGACCGTCCCCGATTGATCTTTGTGGCGAGCGAGACCGACGACGGTGGTTGTTGTGGAGAGGCCCGGTATGGGTGACGGCCTCTTCCGCCCTCCGGCGGTTGGCCGCGTACGAGACCGTGGGGTGGGGTCGTGTCGGGGTGCCCCCGCAGCAAACTGCACACGAGGCCGCCATGCTCCAACTCACCCCGCACCATGCAGTTTGTGAGGAGGTACCCCGGCGCGGCCCCGCCCCACCCCCGTGCCGGAGGAACCGCGACCCTCATAGCCCGGCCGGCGTTTGAGGCCAATCAGTGACCGGTACGGGCAGCAACCGGTCCCCAGCAGCGGCGCAGCCACATCGCTCAGGCCTGGGCGAGCTTGCCCGTGAGGGCAGCCCCCGCCTCGCGGAGTTCGGTGACGGTGGTGGCGACGGAGTCGGGGGCGACCCCGGCCGCGAGGTCGAGGAGGACGCGGGTGCCGAACCCCGCGGCGAGGGCGTCCAGGGCCGTGGCACGCACGCAGTAGTCGGTGGCGAGCCCGACCACGTCGACATCGGTGACCCCCTGTTCCCGGAGCCAGTCGGCAAGGCCGACCCCGTTCTCGTCGACCCCCTCGAACCCGCTGTAGGCGGCCGAGTACGCCCCCTTGTCGAAGACGGCCTCGACCGCCCCGGAGACCAGGGCGGGCGCGAAGGCGGGGTGGAACCCGGCCCCCTCGGTCCCGGCCACGCAGTGCACCGGCCAGGAGTCCCGGAAGTCGGGCCGGGCGGAGAAGTGGTCGCCCGGTTCTATGTGGTGGTCCCGGGTGGCGACGACGTGGTCGTAGAGCTCCCGCCCGGGCCCGTCGAGGTGCTCGGTGATCGCGGCGGCCACCTCCGCCCCGCCGGTGACGGCGAGGCTGCCGCCCTCGCAGAAGTCGTTCTGGACGTCGACGACGATCAGTGCGCGGCGCATGGCGTGCCCTTCGGTGGCGGATCGGATACGGACGGTGCGGGCGGGGCGGCGGCTCTCACTGTCGAGCGTAGGCACCGGCGGCCCGGTTCGGCAGGGCCGGGGCGGCCTCAGCCCGGCTGCGGGGCCACGTACTCGGTCGGGATGACCGGTTCGCCCTTGGAGAGCTGGGTGGCGGAGAGCGGCAGCGCGGCCCGCGCGGCGGCGTGCCGTTCGCGCGCCACGTCCATCGGCTCCCGCCCGACCACCTCACCGTCGCGCACCAGCTCGACCAGGAGCTGCGCGTCGGCCAGCTCCGCCGGCACCGGGCCGGTCCCGACCACCTCGGCCTCGGCGACCCCCTCGGCGTCCCGGCGCCGGGCCGCCCACTTCCGCCCGCCCAGCGAGCTCTTCCCGCCCAGCGACTTCTTGGCCACCGGCTCCAGCGGCGCCCCGGGCTCGGTGGAGCGGGCCCGCGCCACCAGTTTGTAGACCATGGAGCAGGTGGGGTGCCCGCTGCCGGTCACGAGCTGGGTCCCGACCCCGTACGCGTCCACCGGCGCGGCGGCCAGCGAGGCGATGGCGTACTCGTCGAGGTCGGAGGTGACGACGATCCGGGTGTCGCGCGCCCCGAGCCGGTCGAGCTGGTCGCGGACCCGGTGGGCGACGAGCAGCAGGTCCCCGGAGTCGATCCGGACCGCGCCCAGCTCCGGCCCGGCCACCTCGACGGCGGTGCGGACGGCCTCCTGGACGTCGTAGGTGTCGACCAGCAGCGTCGTGCCCCGTCCGAGCGCGGCCACCTGGGCCTCGAAGGCGTCCCGCTCGTTGTCGTGCAGGAGGGTGAAGGCGTGGGCGCTGGTCCCGGTGGTCGGGATGTCGTAGCGGAACCCGGCGGCCAGGTCGGAGGTGGTGGTGAAGCCGCCGATGTACGCGGCCCGGGAGGCGGCGACGGCGGCCAGTTCGTGGGTGCGCCGCGCCCCCATCTCGATGAGGGGCCGCCCGGCGGCCGCCGAGGACATCCGGGAGGCGGCGGCGGCGATGGCCGAGTCGTGGTTGAGGATGGAGAGGATCACCGTCTCCAGCAGGACGCACTCGGCGAAGGCGCCCTCGACCCGCAGCACCGGGGAGCCGGGGAAGTACACCTCGCCCTCCGGGTAGCCGGAGATGATGCCGCTGAAGCGGTAGCCGGCCAGGTAGGCGAGGGTGGCCTCGTCGACGACGCCGTGGGTGCGGAGGTGGTCGAGCTGGGCCGGTTCGAAGCGGAAGTGCTCGACGGCGTCCAGGACCCGGCCGACCCCGGCGAGCACGCCGTACCGGCGGCCCTCGGGGAGCTTGCGGGTGAAGACCTCGAAGACGCACGGGCGGTCGGCGGTGCCGGCGGCGAGGGCCGCCTGGAGCATCGTCAGCTCGTAGTGGTCGGTGAACAGGGCCGTGGACGGCACCTCGACCGGCAGCCGCAGCGCGTCCTCGCCGGTCCGGGCCGGGCGGCCACCGGGTGCCGTGTTCCTGGGTTCCGCAGTGCTCACGGGGACAACCTCGCATTTCCGGGTGCGGCCGACGACCGCCACAGCGGCGGGCACGGCTGGATGCTACCCCACTTAACGTCAGTATGACGATTTCCAGGTCGGGGTCCGCCACCGCGGCGCGGAACCCTACGGGCCCCGCCGTTTGTGCGCCCGCGCGCCCCGGATGGCAGCATGGGCAGGGTGAGTGTGTCGCCCGCAGAGACCGAGCAACCCGCAGCGGCGGAGGAGACCTTCGCCGTACCCGAACCCGACCTGCCCTGGGTCACCATCGTCCACAACGACCCGGTGAACCTGATGAGCTACGTCGCCTACGTCTTCCAGGCGTACTTCGGGTACTCCAAGGAGAAGGCCAACAAGCTGATGCTCGACGTCCATCACAAGGGGCGCGCCGTAGTCTCCAGCGGCAGCCGCGAGGAGATGGAGCGCGACGTGCAGGCCATGCACGGCTACGGACTCTGGGCCACCCTCCAGCAGGACCGCGCCTGATGGCCGGGTACTTCGAGCCCACCGAGAAGGGCGCCGCGGCCACCCTCGACGCCGTCGAGATCTCCATCATCCGCTCGCTGGCGGTGCAGCTCCTGGAGCTGATCGGTCCCGGCGACGACCACCTCGGCGACGACCCGCTCGCCGAGCTGTTCGCCGAGGGCCCGAGCGAGGCGCCCACGGACCCGGTCCTGCGCCGCCTCTTCCCCGACGCGTACGCCGACCCGGCCACCGCCGCCACCGCGCAGGAGGCCGAGGAGCTGCGGGCCCGTTCGGCCGAGTTCCGCCGCTTCACCGAGAACGACCTGCGGGCCGCCAAGCGCGAGACCGCCCTGCTGGTCGTCCGCACCCTCGACGCCGTCCCGGTCGACAGCGAGGGCGGCGGCACCGTCGAGCTGGCCCCCGACCAGTCCCGCCAGTGGATCGGCGCCCTCAACGACCTGCGCCTGGCCATCGCGGCCCGGCTCGACCTGCGCGACGAGTCCGACACCGACGAGCTGTTCCAGCTCCCGGACTCCGACCCGCGCAAGCCCATGGTCATCGCCCAGCTGTGGCTGGCGGGCCTCCAGGAGAGCCTGATCGAGACGCTCATGGCGGGCGACTGAACCACTCCGGACGCCGGGCGTGGGGGTCGACCGGTGGTAATCGGTTGAACCCCGCGCCCGGCGCCGCTGCAATGGCGCGGAGGGGCGCGCGCCAGGGGGCGCGCGACTGCGTTCCCAGGGGAGGGGCCCGCCCGTGCACATGTCACCGCCGCCGCCGTCCGACGCCACGCCCGGGAGCGGGCCGCCCGTTCCGCTCGGCGCCCTCGTCCCCCTGACCCGCCCCGGCTGGACCGAGGCGGGCCGCCATCTGCTCGCCGGCCTTGAGCTGGCGGTGGACGAGGTGAACGCGGCCGGCGGGATCGGCGGCCGGCCGCTGGAGCTGCTGGTGCGGGACACCGCGGCAGACCCGGGGCGGGCCGAGGCGGCCGTCGAGGAGCTGGCGGGGCTGGAGGTCGCCGCCGTGGCGGGGGAGTACCACAGCGTCGTCGCCCGGGCCGCCGCCGTCCGGGCCGAGGCGCTCGGGGTGCCGTTCCTCTGCTCCTCGGCGGTGCTCGACGCGCTCACCGAGGAGCCGGCCGCGTGGGTCGCGCGGCTCGCCCCGGCACAGTCGCACGGCTGGCGGAGCTACGCCGGCTTCCTCCTGGCGGCGGGCCACCGCCGGATCGCCGTGGCCCGGCAGGCGAGCCTCTACTGGGAGACCGGGACCCGCATCCTCCGCGACCATCTCGGGCAGCGGGGCGGCACCGTCACCGAGCTGGACGCCGACGCGCTCACCCCCGGGGAGCTGTGCGACGCGCTGGCCGAGGACGGCGCCACGGCGCTCCTGCTGCTCGCCGGGACCCCGGAACCGGCGGTCCCGCTGGTCCGTGCCGTCCGCGCCGACCGGCGGCTCGACGGGGTGCTGATCGGGGCCCCGGCCGGACAGCCGGAGTTCCCCGGCTGGCTCGCGGCGCTGGGCGCCGACGGCGCCGGGGTCCCCTTCCTGCGCTACCTGCCCGAGCGGCCCGGTCCGCAGGCCGTCCGCCTCGGCGAGGCGCTGCGGGCGCGGCTGGGTGAGGAACCCTCCTTCGTCGCCTACGAGGGGTGGGACACCGTGGCCGTCCTCGCCGAGGCGCTGCGGACGTACGGGACCGGGCGGGCGGACGTGGTCCGGGCCTGGGAGGACGGGGCGGTCGCGGGCACCCGGGGCGAGATCCGGTTCTCCCGGGTGGCGGGGATCGGGGTGCGGCAGTGGGCGTGGCCGCCGGTCCAGGTGGCCGACCGGGACCCGGCGGAGCCGGGGCGGTTCCGCGTACTCCACCAAGGCTGAGCCCGCAAGGCGGGGCCTGGCTGCCGGAGGTCCGGGAGCGCCTTCCGGAGGCTGTCGCGCGTGGCCCGCTGTTCGCTCAACGGACTCCCAAATCCGCATAACGATGCCGTCAAAGGCCCGGCCGTCTATGCCGTCCGGCAGGCGGAATGTCCCCTTCTGTTTGTGGACCGGGTCACAGACCGCCAAGTGGAATGAAAGCTTCCGCGTGGTAGACCTTCACGACCACCCACGCGGACGCCACCCCTGTTCTCGTGGGCGCGTCCCCGCCGGCGGACCCCGGTGGGCGGTACTCCACATCCACATCCGGGGGGATCGGGACCCGGGTCACGGCCGACGGAAGGCCACGGCCCGGCGGAGAAAGGCGCACCACCATGTCCTCGACTCAGGTCGACACCGTCAGCGACGGAGAGCCGGGCCCCGGGCGAGGCGGCCCGTCCACGCCGCACGGCGGCGAGGGTTACCAGCGGGGCCTCGGCGCCCGCCAGATCCAGATGATCGCCATCGGCGGGGCCATCGGCACCGGCCTCTTCCTCGGTGCGGGCAAGGCCATCTCCAAGGCCGGCCCCAGCCTCATCCTGGCCTACGCCATCGCGGGCCTCGTCATCTTCTTCATCATGCGCGCCCTGGGCGAGCTGCTGATGTACCGGCCGGTCTCCGGCTCCTTCTCGGAGTACGCCCGCGAGTTCATCGGCCCGTTCGCCGGGTTCGTCACCGGCTGGACCTACTGGCTGTTCTGGGTGGTCACCGGCATCACCGAGGTGACCGCCGCCGCCCAGTACATGACGTACTGGTTCGACGTCCCGCAATGGGTCTCGGCGCTCCTGTTCACGATCATCCTCTACGGGGCCAACCTGATCTCCGTGAAGATCTTCGGCGAACTGGAGTTCTGGTTCTCCATGGTCAAGGTCACCGCCATCGTCGGCATGATCCTGATCTGCGTCGGCATCCTGACGCTGGGCTTCTCCGACGCCGGGGACACCGCCACCGTCGCCCACCTCTGGAACCAGGGCGGCTTCTTCCCGGAGGGCATCGGCGGCACGCTGATGACGCTCCAGATCGTCATGTTCGCCTTCCTCGCGGTCGAGCTGGTCGGCGTCACCGCCGGCGAGTCCAAGGACCCGGAGAAGACGCTGCCCAAGGCGATCAACACCGTGCCGTGGCGCATCGCGGTCTTCTACGTCGGCGCGCTCGTCATGATCCTCTCGGTGGTGCCCTGGACGGAGTTCCAGCCCGGCATCAGCCCGTTCGTCGCGGCCTTCGAGAAGATGGGGCTCGGCGTCGGCGCCGCCATCGTCAACTTCGTCGTGCTGACGGCGGCGCTCTCCTCCTGCAACTCCGGCATGTACTCCACCGGCCGGATGCTGCGCGACCTCGCCCTCAACGGGCAGGGCCCGAAGTTCTTCACCCGCCTCACCCGCAGCGGCACCCCGCTGGTCGGCACCACCTTCTCGGCGGCGCTGATGATGGTCGGCGTCTGGATCAACTACCAGTGGCCCGGTGAAGCCTTCAACTACGTGGTGTCCTTCGCCACCATCTCCGGCATGTGGGCCTGGGTCATGATCCTGGTCTGCCAGATCCGCTACCGGGCCAAGGCCGACCGCGGCGAGCTGCCGGTCTCCTCGTTCCGGGCCCCGGGGGCGCCGTTCGCCAGCTGGTTCGCGCTTCTCTTCCTGGCGCTGGTCGTCGTGATGATGGGCATCGACCCGGACACCCGGATCTCGCTGTACTGCGCCCCGCTCTGGGCGGCGATCCTGCTCGTCTCCTACCGGGTGCTGCGCGCCCGCGACCCGCAGAACGCGGCCTTCGCCAAGCGCTGACGGCGGGCCCCGGCCAGGTGCCGGACACCCTCTGTCCACCATGCGGGCCCGCTCGTACCACCCCTCGGTACGGGCGGGCCCGTCTGCTTATCCTGGGCCCATGCTGACCCTCACCCAGGCCCTCCACGACCAGATCGTCGCCCACGCGCGCGCCGACCACCCCGACGAGGCATGCGGCATCGTGGCCGGCCCGGCGGGCAGCGGCCGGCCCGAGCGGTTCATCCCGATGCTCAACGCCGCCAGGTCCCCCACCTTCTACGAGTTCGACTCGATGGACCTGCTCAAGCTCTACCGGGAGCTGGACGACCGGGACGAGGAGCCGGTGATCGTCTACCACTCGCACACCGCCACCGAGGCGTACCCCTCGCGTACCGACGTGACCTACGCCAACGAGCCGAACGCCCACTACGTCCTCGTCTCGACCGCCGACACCGACGACGCGGGCCCCTTCCAGTTCCGCTCGTTCCGGATCGTGGACGGTGAGATCACGGAGGAAGACGTGCAGGTGGTGGCGGAGTACCCGGCCGCCGGCTGAGGCCGTTCGCGGGCGCGCGCGAGGCGCCGGGCGTCCTGCTCCTCCGGTCTGTCCGTCATGCGGCCGCAAACCGTCCGCCAGTCAAGACGGAGCTGCGGAACACGGTGCGGGAATCGATACGATGACCGCATGGTTCCCCATGACGTGAGCGACAGGACGCAGGGCACGGCGCCCACCGCACTGTGCTCCGCCTCCACCCTCCTCCTGGGAGCCTTCGGACGCGGAGCCAGTCAGCGCCTGCACGTCGACCTGTGCCGGATCACCAGCACCATCTGTCAGGGCTGATCCCGCCCCGACCGCCCGAGCCGCGGCCCCCGCGCCCCGCCGGGCACCCCCGTGCAGCCGAGCCGCGCACGCACGCCGTACCCACTCCACGACAGGAGCCCACGCCATGGCCATCGAGGTCCGCATCCCGACCATCCTCCGCACCTACACCGACGGCGCCAAGGCCGTCGAAGGCAGCGGCACCACGCTGGCCGAGCTGATCGACGACCTGGAGACGCGGCACCCGGGGATCAAGGAGCGCATCGTCGACGGCGACCAGCTCCGCCGCTTCGTCAACGTCTACCTGAACGACGAGGACGTCCGCTTCCTCGACTCGATCGACACCAAGGTCGCCGACGGGGACAACGTCACCATCCTCCCGGCCGTCGCCGGCGGCTCCGCGGCGCTCTGATGCGCTACGACTCCCCGCTCGCGGCCGTCGGGAACACCCCGCTGGTCCGGCTCCCGAGGCTCTCGCCCTCGGACTCGGTGCGGATCTGGGCGAAGCTGGAGGACCGCAACCCCACCGGCTCCGTCAAGGACCGCCCGGCCCTGCACATGGTCGAGCAGGCCGAGAAGGACGGCCGGCTCACCCCGGGCTGCACCATCCTGGAGCCGACCAGCGGCAACACCGGCATCTCGCTCGCCATGGCGGCCAAGCTCAAGGGCTACCGCATCGTCTGCGTCATGCCGGAGAACACCTCCCAGGAACGGCGCGACCTGCTCGCCATGTGGGGCGCGGAGATCGTCTCCTCCCCGGCCGCCGGCGGCTCCAACACCGCCGTCCGGGTCGCCAAGGAACTGGCCGCCGAGCACCCGGACTGGGTCATGCTCTACCAGTACGGCAACCCGGACAACGCCGGCGCCCACTACGCCACCACCGGCCCCGAGATCCTCGCCGACCTCCCCTCGGTCACCCACTTCGTGGCCGGGCTCGGCACCACCGGCACCCTGATGGGCGTCGGCCGGTACCTGCGCGAGCACAAGCCCGAGGTCGCGATCGTCGCCGCCGAACCCCGGTACGACGACGTGGTCTACGGGCTGCGCAACCTCGACGAGGGCTTCGTCCCCGAGCTGTACGACGCCTCCGTCCTCACCAGCCGTTTCTCGGTCGGCTCGGCCGACGCGGTCAGCCGCACCCGGGAACTGCTCCAGCAGGAAGGCATCTTCGCCGGGGTCTCCACCGGCGCCGCCCTGCACGCCGCCATCGGGGTCGGCCGCAAGGCCGTCAAGGCCGGCGAGAGCGCCGACATCGTCTTCGTCGTCGCCGACGGCGGCTGGAAGTACCTCTCCACCGGCGTCTACACCGCCGCCACCACCGAAGAGGCGATCGAGACCCTGCACGGCCAGCTCTGGGCCTGATCCCCCTCCGCCACCCCGGCCGGGCTCCCTCGTGGAGCCCGGCCGTACGTGTGTCCGCACCCCCATTCCGCCGCCGCGCCACGCCCGGGCAGGACCGGTCCGCACACCGTCCGAACCCGCGCTCCCGCCGCACTCCGAACCGGTGACACGCCAGGTGAGTTGGCCCACAACCGGCCGACGCGTGGGACCTCGCGCCCCTTTCGGCCCGTAGTCTCGACGGACCCGCACGACCCCCCGGTCCGTATCAGACAGCGCGGAGGTTCCAGCTCCATGAAGCTCACCGTCGTCGGCTGCTCCGGGTCGTTTCCGTCCGCGGAATCGGCCTGTTCGAGCTACCTCGTAGAGGCCGACGGCTTCCAGCTGCTCCTCGACATGGGCAACGGCGCCCTCGGCGAGCTGCAGCGCCACACCGGTCTCTACGACCTCGACGCGGTCTTCCTCAGCCATCTCCACGCCGACCACTGCATCGACATGTGCGCCTACTTCGTCGCCCGGTACTACCGGCACGGGGACGGCCCCTGCGACGCGCTGCCGGTGTACGGCCCCGAAGGCACGCAGCAGCGGCTCATCACCGCCTACGGCGACAGCTCCGCCGAACACATGCCGGAGGTCTTCGACTTCCGCACCCTCAAGGAAGACGCCTTCGACCTGGGCCCCTTCCGCATCCGCACCGTCCGCGTCCCGCACCCCGTCGAGGCGTACGCGATCCGCGTCGAGCACGACGGCCGGTCGCTGACCTACTCCGGGGACACCGGCCCCTGCGCCGAGCTCGACGCCCTCGCGGCCGGCACCGACCTCTACCTCTGCGAGGCGGCGTTCACGCACGGCAAGGAGAACATCCCCGACCTGCACCTCAACGGCCGCGAGGCGGGCGAGTCCGCCCAGCGCGCCGGGGTGGGCCGGCTGCTCCTCACCCACATCCCGCCGTGGACCGACCCGCGCACCAACCTCGCCGACGCCCGCGAGGTCTACGACGGCCCGGCCGCACTGGCCGAACCCGGCGTCACGTACACGGTCTGAGGCGACCCCTCCGGAAGGGCGGCCCCCGGGAAACCACCTGGCGGCCGCCCTGTCCTTCCTCTACGCTCCCGCCCATGGGCATCTCCGTGAGCTGATCGCGCCGCACCGGCCGCGCACACCGCCGCTCCCCGTACGCGAGGGGGCCGGGCGGAGCGCCGCCGATTCCGCGTCCGCGACCTTCCGGTACTCAGCTCAGGAGCAGCATCGCCATGGCCCGCACACCCGCACCCCGCCCCTCCGCCTCCCCGGCCCTCGACGCCCGCGTCGCCCTGCTGCGGCAGGCCGCGCACGCCGACCCCCGGCTCGAAGGCGTCCTCCTCTACGGCTCCTGGACCACCGGGGAGGCCGACGCGTACTCCGACATCGAGGCGTACCTCTTCCTCGGTGACGGGCACGCCGGCACCTTCGACGGGCCCGGCTTCCTGCGGGCGCTCGGTCCGCTGGCGCTCGCCCACACCAACCAGTTCGGCGTCTTCGCGGTGGTCTTCGACGACGACCTGATGCGGGGCGAGTTCCACTTCGAGGAGGCCGGGGCCGGGATCGCGGCCGTCGAGGGCTGGCAGGGCATGGTCCACCTGCCCGACCCGGACGCCGCCGTCCTCCTCGACCGCACCGGGCGGCTCGCCGAGGCCGCCGCCCGCCTCACCGCGCCGCTCGCCCCCGAACCGGTGGAGAGCGCCGCCCACCTCACCGGCGAGCTGGCCAACTGGACGCTGATGCTCGCCCACCTCCTCGCCCGCCGCGAGGACGCCCGCGCCCACCACCTGCTGCACACCACGGTCGCCCCGCTCCAGCTCAAGCTCTGCCGCCTGCTGCGCGGGAGCACCGACCACTGGCTCACCCCGAGCCGCGCCGCGGAACAGGACCTGCCCGCCGCCGACCTCGCCCGGTACACCGCCACCACCGCCCCGCTGGAGGCGGCCGCCCTGCGCGCCGCCGCCCGCGCCTCCTGGCAGTGGTCGCGGGAGCTGGCCGCCGAGGCGCACGGCCGGTGGGGGACACCGGTGCCGGAGGCACTGCACGCGCGGATCGCCGTGCTCCTCGACCGGGACTGACGCCGGAAGGCCGGGGGAGGGGGCGGGGTTACGCCTTGGTGGTGTCCTCGACCTCCTCCTCGTCCTCCCGGCCCGGGGTCTTCAGGTCGAGCTTGGTGATGAGGACGCGGAAGACCACGTAGTAGACGACGGCGAAAACGAGGCCGATCGGGATGATGAGCCAGGGTTTGGTCGCCAGGCCCCAGTTGATGACGTAGTCGATCAGGCCCGCCGAGAAGCTGAAGCCGTCGTGGACGCCGAAGGCCCAGGTCACCGCCATCGACACACCGGTCAGCAGGGCGTGGATGACGTAGAGGACCGGGGCGATGAAGAGGAAGGAGTACTCCAGCGGCTCGGTGATGCCGGTGACGAAGGAGGTCAGGCCGACCGAGAGCATCAGGCCGCCGACCTCCTTGCGGCGGTGCGGCTTGGCCGAGTGGGCGATGGCGAGGGCGGCGGCCGGCAGGGCGAACATCATGATCGGGAAGAAGCCCGAGGTGAACTGGCCGGCCGTCGGGTCGCCCGCCAGGAAGCGGGTGATGTCGCCGTGCACGACCTGGCCGTCCGGGGTGGTGTAGCTGCCGAACTGAAACCAGATGGGCACGTTGAGGAACTGGTGGAGCCCGATCACCAGCAGCGCCCGGTTGGCGACGCCGAAGATGCCCGCACCCCACGAGCCGAGCCCGATCAGCCAGTCGCTGAAGCTCTCCAGGCCGTCCCCGATCGGCGGCCAGATCCACAGGCAGATCGCGGCGAAGGCGATCGCCACGAACGCCATGATGATCGGCACCAGGCGGCGCCCGTTGAAGAAGCCCAGCCAGTCCACCAGCCTCGTCCGGTGGAACCGCTGCCAGAAGTAGGCGGCCAGCAGGCCGATCACGATGCCGCCGAACACCCCGGGGTTCTGGAACTCGTACGCCACCACCGTGCCGTCCGCCGCCTGGCACCCCGCCAGCACGTCCTTGGTGTCGGCCGGGCAGTCCTTCGGGAACTGCTGGAGCACGTTGTAGTAGACGAGGAAGCCGGCGACCGCCGCCAGCGCGGTCGAGCCGTCGGCCTTCTTCGCCATGCCGATGGCGACGCCCACGCAGAAGAGCAGCGGCAGCCCGATGTTCGGGTCGAGCAGGCCGCCGCCCGCGCCCGCCATCACCTTGGCGACGCCCGACCAGCCCAGTCCCTCGTCGCCGAAGACGTCCGGCTGGCCGAGCCGGTTGAGGATGCCGGCCGCCGGCAGGACGGCGATCGGGAGCTGGAGACTGCGGCCCATCTTCTGGAGGCCCTGGAAGAGGCTGTTCCACCACCGCTTGCGGGGGAGCGCCTCGTTCGCCGTACTCATCGGCTTCCTCCCTGTGCGGACGGCCGGCCCGCTGTCGCCTGCTGGTGACCGCCATCCTTCGGGACGTCAGGTTTCCCCGCCCGCGAAGTTGGGCCAACCGTGCGCTAACGTGACAAACCGGACCGGTCGCGACCGGTCGGCGCCCGCACACCCCCGAGGGAGACCCCATGGCCAGCAAGGCTGAGAAGATCGTCGCCGCGCTCGGCGGCATCGACAACATCGACGAGGTCGAAGGCTGCATCACCCGCCTGCGCACCGAGGTCCACGACCCCTCCAAGGTCGACGAAGCCGCGCTCAAGGCCGCGGGTGCCCACGGCGTCGTCAAGATGGGCAGCGCCGTCCAGGTCGTCATCGGCACCGACGCCGACCCCATCGCCGCCGACATCGAGGACCTGATGTAGCGAGCGGAGCGGTACGCCTCCGGGGCCGTCCCCAGCGCGGGGCGGCCCCGCCGTCGTGCGCCGGCCACCGGGGGAGCGGCGGGCGCCGCCGACCGCGTAGGCTCCTCGCCATGGATCGCATCGACGGCCGCACGCCCGCCCAGCTTCGCCCCCTGACCATCGAACGCAGCTGGAGCAAGCACGCGGAAGGCTCCGTACTGGTCGCCTTCGGCGACACCAAGGTCCTCTGCACCGCCTCCTTCACCGAGGGCGTCCCGCGCTGGCGCAAGGGCAGCGGCGAGGGCTGGGTCACCGCCGAGTACTCGATGCTGCCGCGCGCCACCAACACCCGCGGCGACCGCGAGTCCGTCCGCGGCAAGATCGGCGGGCGCACCCACGAGATCTCCCGCCTCATCGGCCGCTCGCTGCGCGCCGTCATCGACTACAAGGCGCTCGGCGAGAACACGATCGTCCTCGACTGCGACGTCCTCCAGGCCGACGGCGGCACCCGCACCGCCGCCATCACCGGTGCCTACGTCGCGCTGGCCGACGCCGTCTCCTGGGCCCAGGGCAAGAAGATCATCAAGCCCGGCCGCAAGCCCCTGACCGGCACCGTCGCCGCCGTAAGCGTCGGCATCGTCGGCTCCACCCCGCTCCTCGACCTCTGCTACGAGGAGGACGTGCGCGCCGAGACCGACATGAACGTGGTCTGCACCGGCGACGGGCGGTTCGTCGAGGTCCAGGGCACCGCCGAAGGCGCCCCCTTCGACCGCGCCGAGCTGAACGCCCTGCTCGACCTGGGCGCCACCGGCTGCGCCGACCTGACGAAGGGGCAGCTCGCCGCCCTCGCGGAGTGAGACCCGCGCCGGCGGGTACCGGGTAAAGAAACAACCAAGTCGCACGGCAACCGGAGAACCCTCCCGGGCGTCCCCACGTATGCGGGCCGGCACCGGCCGGTTCCGCATCGACGCCCGGGAGAGGACCCCCCATGCCTACGAGCCGCCGCCTCGCCGCCGCGACCGCCGGTGCCGCCCTGCTCGTCCCCCTTCTGCTGGGATGCGGCGCGCTGGAGAAGGCGGCCGACTGCGTGCGCACCGCCGACGCGATAGCCGACTCCGTCGCCGACCTCCAGCGGGCCGCCGACGGGGCCGCCGAGGACCCGCAGCAGGCGGCCGAGGCGCTCGACCGGATCGACAAGAACGTCGACGACATCCAGAAGGAGACCGGGGACGCCGACGTCAAGAAGGCCGTCGACCACCTCGACACGGCCGTGGGGAACGTGCGGGCCTCCCTGGAGAAGGGGGACCAGGTCCCCGACATCAGCCCCGTCGTGGATGCTGCCGGCGAGCTGACCAAGGTGTGCACGCCGTAGTCGGCGTGGGGTGGGGTGGCCTCAAGCGCCGGCCGGGCTGATCTTTCGGCTGAGGTCCGGCTGCACGGTGCCGGTCACCGATGGCCTCAAGCGCCGGCCGGGCTTGGAAAGTGGCCTCAAACGCCGGCCGGGCTGAGGGTGGCTGGGCTCGGGTCTGCCCGTGCCGGTCACTGATGGCCTCAAGCGCCGGCCGGGCTTCGAAGGTGGCCTCAAACGCCGGCCGGGCTCGAATTGGTTGGTCGTCGTTGGCTGGCAGGCGAGTCCCGAGCCTGGCAATACTTAGCCCGGCCGGCGCTTGAGGCCAGTCGGTGACCGGCGGAGTGGAGCCGGACCCCAGCCAGACTCAGCCCGGCCGGCGCTTGAGGCCACCCGTGGGCCGTGTCCGATACTGAGGACATGACCCGCCTGATTCTCGCCACCCGGAACACCGGAAAGATCACCGAGCTGCGCGCGATCCTCGCCGACGCCGGCCTCACCCACGAACTCGTCGGCGCCGACGCCTACCCGGAGATCCCCGACGTCAAGGAGACCGGCGTCACCTTCGCCGAGAACGCCCTGCTCAAGGCGCACGCCCTGGCCCAGGCGACGGGCCTGCCCGCGGTCGCCGACGACTCCGGCCTCTGCGTCGAGGTGCTGGGCGGCGCCCCCGGCATCTTCTCCGCCCGCTGGGCCGGCCGGCACGGCGACGACCAGGCCAACCTCGACCTGCTCCTCGCCCAGCTCTCCGACATCGCCGACCCCCACCGCGCCGCCTACTTCGCCTGCGCCGCCGCCCTCGCCCTCCCCGACGGCACCGAACGCGTCGTCGAGGGCCGCCTCACCGGCACCCTCCGACACGCCCCCGCAGGCACCAACGGCTTCGGCTACGACCCGATCCTCCAGCCCGACGGCGAAACCCGTACCTGCGCCGAACTCACCCCGGCCGAGAAGAACGCCATCAGCCACCGGGGCAAGGCCTTCCGCGCCCTGGCCCCGGTCGCCCGAGAACTGCTCGCCTGACCACCACCCCCTCCTCCAAGCCCGGCCAACCTCAACTCCGCCAACACCTGAGCCCGGCACCATCCAGCCCGGCCGGCGCTTGAGGCCGTCTTTGACCGGCAGGTCCACCCGGGAGCCCGGCCACTCTCAGCCCGGCCGGCGCTTGAGGCCGTCTTCTGGAGCCCGGCCGGCGTTTGAGGCCAAAGAGCCCGGCCGGCGTTTGAGGCCACCCCTTTCGGCCGGCCCGAAGAGCAGGCGGGAAAAGGAAAAACCCGGACCACCGCGAGGTGGCCCGGGTTGTGCGGCCGGAGGGACTCGAACCCTCACGGGCGAAGCCCACTGGGACCTAAACCCAGCTCGTCTGCCAGTTCCGACACGGCCGCGAGCAGCGCCATCCTACCGGCACCCCCACGCCCCCGTCAGGGCTAGAACTTGGGATCGGGCGACTGTGCGTCGAGGATCTCCCGAGCCTCCTCCTCGGTCGCCACGGAGGGCGGCGACCCGGCGAGCGGCCGGTGCGCCGTCTCCTTCATGCAGGCCACCGCGATCACACCGACGAGCGAGGCCGCCATCGCGTAGTACGCGGGCATCATGTCGTCCCCGGTCAGCCCGATGAGCCCGGTGATGACCAGCGGGGTGGTCCCTCCGAAGAGCGAGGCGGAGAGGTTGTAGCCGACGGAGAGCGACCCGTACCGCACCGGCGTCGGGAAGAGCGCCGGGAGCGCCGCCGACATGGTGCCGAGCAGGCAGACCAGGGAGAGGCCGAGCATCAGCATGCCGGCCGAGACGGCGAGCAGGCTGCCCTGCTTGACCAGCAGGAACGAGGGGATGGAGAGGAAGAAGAAGCTGATCATGCCCGTCATGAGCAGCGGCTTGCGCCCGAACCGGTCACTGAGCTTGCCGACCTGGTTGATGATCAGCATCAGCAGCACCATCACGCCGATCAGGATGAGCAGCCCGTGGCTCTCGTCGTATCCCATCTCGTCGGAGAGGTACGTCGGCATGTACGACAGCAGCATGTAGTCGGTGATGTTGTACGCGCCGACCAGGGCGATGCAGAGGATCAGCGAGGGCCAGTAGCGGCGGAAGATCTTCGCGAGGTCGCCCTTGTGGGTGGTCTCGACGCCGTCGGCGGCCTCGGAGGCGTGGGCGGCGGTGCCGTCCTCCAGCTTCTGGAAGGCGGGGGTCTCGTCCAGCTTGAGCCGCAGGTAGATGCCGACGAAGCCCAGCGGCCCGGCGACCAGGAACGGGATGCGCCACCCCCAGCTCTCCATCGCCCCGTCGTCCAGCACCGCGTAGAGCCCGGTGACCAGGCCGGCGGCGCCGGTGTAGCCGAGCAGCGTGCCCAGCTCCAGGAAGCTGCCGAAGAAGCCGCGCCGCTTGTCGGGCGCGTACTCGGCGATGAAGGTCGAGGCGCCGCCGTACTCCCCGCCGGTGGAGAAGCCCTGCACCAGCCGGAAGAAGATCAGCAGCACCGGCGCCCAGAAGCCGATCGAGGCGTACGAGGGGATCAGGCCGATGCAGAAGGTGCCAAGCGCCATCAGGATCATCGTCAGCGCGAGGACCTTCTTGCGGCCCAGCCGGTCGCCCATCGGCCCGAAGAACATGCCGCCCAGCGGCCGTACCAGGAAGGCGACGGCGAAGGTGGCGAACGAGGAGAGCAGCTGCACCGTGTCGTTCCCGGAGGGGAAGAAGACATGGCCGATGGTGACCGCGAGGTAGGAGTAGATCCCGAAGTCGAACCACTCCATGGCGTTGCCGAGGGAGGCCGCTTTCACCGCGCGCTTGACGGCCCGCTCGTCGGTGACGGTGATGTCGCTCCGCCGCAGCCTGGGATTCCTGCGCTGCCGCGCGGCACGGAAGAGGCGGGGATGCCGCTTGACCGCCTCCGGGTCGCCCCCGGTCTGCGGGCCGGTGTCGGCCATGGCTGCTCCCTTTCCCTCGGTGGTGGTTCCAGGGACTGCTTCTGCGCCCACATCGCAGGCGCAAACCGCCACGCCGGAAAAGTGTCGCCCCCCTCACAGAGCCCGCGCGACCCCGTCGCGTCCGAGTGGCTGACGCGGCGGGGCCGGGAGGAGGGGTGCGGGAGGGGGGCGCTCAGACGCCGAGGTCCCGCATGATCTTGGCGACGTGGCCGGTGGCCTTGACGTTGTAGAAGGCCTGCTCGACGGTGCCGTCCTCGCCGACCACGACCGTGGAGCGGATCACGCCCGTCACCGTCTTGCCGTAGAGCTTCTTCTCGCCGAAGGCGCCGTAGGCGGCCAGCGTCTCCTTGGAGGGGTCGCCGACCAGTGTGACCTTGAGGTTCTCCTTCTCGCGGAACTTCGCGAGCTTCTCCGGCTTGTCCGGGGAGACGCCGATCACGTCGTACCCGGCGCTCGCCAGCGCCTCCAGGTTGTCGGTGAAGTCGCACGCCTGCTTGGTGCAGCCGGGGGTGAGGGCGGCCGGGTAGAAGTAGACGATGACCTTGCGGCCCTGGTGCGAGGCGAGGGAGACCTCGTTGCCGTCGGCGTCGGGCAGGGTGAAGGCGGGGGCGGTGTCGCCCGGCTTGAGTCGCTCGCTCATGGTCGGTCTCCTCGCGGTGCGCGGTTCTGGTTCGGGTTGAGCCTAATAGGGGTGCCGTGGGGTGGGATCAGGCCAGAGCTGACAGACTGTCGACGGACAGAGACGGCTCACCGGATGGTCCGGGTTTCCCCGGGTACCCGGGGACCCATGGGTACGGACGACGACGGAGGCAGCGCGGTGTCGGATGCCAGGACCCCTGCGCAGATCGAGGCGGACATCAAGCGGCGGCGTGACACGCTCGCCGAGACCCTCGACGAGATCGGGGTGCGGGTGCACCCCAAGACGATCGTCGGCGACGCGAAGGCCCAGGTGGCCTCGCGGGTCGACGCGACCCTCGGCCGGGCCTACGTGGGGGTGAACCGCGCCCTGTCCCAGGTGCGCGCCGGTTTCACCCGCGAGGACGGTTCGGTGCGCCCGGAGCGGGTGATCCCGGTGGCGCTGGTCGCGGCCGGCCTCGTCGGCCTGGTGGTGGTCTCCTCGCGTCGGGACTCCGGCAAGTAGGACGCCCGCGCGGGGGCCCTCGCCGGCGGCCTGGACCCTTCTCCGCACGGGGGAGCGGGCGCCAGGTAGGTTCGTGGCGTGAGTGAGAACAGCCGGCACGACAAGTTGCCCATTCGCATGCTGCACGACCGCGTGCTGGTCCGCACCGACATCCCCGAGGGGGAGCGGCGCTCGACCGGCGGCATCGTCATCCCCGCCACGGCCGCCGTCGGCCGCCGCCTGGGCTGGGCCGAGGTGGTCGCCGTCGGGCAGAACGTCCGCGCGGTCGAGCCCGGCGACCGGGTGCTGTACGACCCCGAGGACCGCGCCGAGGTCGAGGTGCGCGGCGTCGCGTACGTCCTGATGCGCGAGCGCGACCTGCACGCCGTCGCCGCCGACCGCTTCGAAGGGTCGGAGGACGCGACGGGGCTCTACCTGTAGCGGAAGCGGAAGCGGGAGCAGGGCTTTCGGCCCGGCCCCCGGTGACCGAGGTCACCGGGGGCCGGGCCCGCTTTTTGCTACCGTGGAGACACCCCGACGAGACGCGCCGTACCGGGCTGGCAAAGACGACGCACCCCCGTTGATCCCGCGTTTCTCGGAGGTGCCCCCGTGGCCTGGATACTGCTGCTCATCGCCGGTCTGCTCGAAGTCGGCTGGTCGATCGGGATGAAGTACACCGAAGGATTCACCCGGCTCTGGCCGAGCGTCTTCACCGCCGCCGGCATCGTCGCCAGCATGGTGCTGCTCGCCCAGGCCGCCAAGACCCTGCCGATCGGCACCGCCTACGGCGTCTGGGTCGGCATCGGCGCCGCCGGTGCCGCCATCCTCGGCATGCTGGTCCTCGGCGAACCGGCGACCGCCGCCCGCATCTTCTTCGTCTGCCTGCTGATCGTGGCCGTGGTCGGGCTGAAGCTGACCTCGGGACACTAGCGATACGTACGGAGAAGCCCCCGCCTGTCCGACAGGCGGGGGCTTTCTCCGTACCGGCGGTGCCGGGCGTCAGCCCGCCGGCGGTGGCTCCAGGTCCGGTGTGGCGAGGGGCATCAGGGTCTCGCGCGGTTCGCGGGCGGGGGCGGGGGTGTCCGGGGCCGGTACGCCGGGCGGGGCCGGGTCGCCGTTGCGGCCCGGGTCCTCCTCCATGCCCGGCGGGACCTCGGTGCCGCCGCCCGATTCGCTCGGGGAGTCGCCCTCGGGCTCGCGTGAGGAGGAGCCGCCCTCGTCCGGTTCGCCGGAGGCGTCCGGGTCCCGGGGGTTGCGGGAGGCCGCGCCCGTCTCGCTGGGGGAGGCGGTGGGGGAGTCCTCGGCCGAGCGGTCCGCGTCGAGCTCGAAGTCGCGCACCGGCTGCCCGGCCAGCGCGGCCCGGGTGAACTGGGCCCAGATCTCGGCCGGGGGCCCGCCGCCGTTGACGCGGGGCAGGCCCAGGGCGCCGTAGAGCGGGGTGTGGGCGCCGGACTCGGGGTCCTGGCCCATCACCGCGATCACCGTGGTCAGGTCCGGGGTGTACCCGGCGAACCAGGCGGCCGTGTCCTCCTCGGCCGTACCGGTCTTGCCCGCCGCCGGACGCCCGGCCTCGCGGGCCGCCATGCCGGTGCCGCCGCGCACCACGCTGCGCAGCACCTCGGTGGTGGTGTCGGCGGCCCGCCGGGTCACCGCGCTCTGGACGCGCTCCCGGGGCAGCTCCAGCTTCTCGCCGAGATGGCTGATCTCCTGGACCAGCCGGTGGTCGCGGTGGCGGCCGTGGTCGGCGAGGGTCGCGTACGCCTCCGCCATGTCGAGGACGCTGGCGGTGGCGGTGCCCAGCGCGATCGAGGGGTACGGCTGGAGGTCCGGGGTGGTCTTCGGCAGGCCCAGCGCGATGGCGGTGTCCTTGACCTTCTCGGGGCCGACGTCGACGGCGAGCTGGGCGTAGACCGCGTTGACGGAGCGGTCGGTGGCGACCTTCAGGGTGATGTCGCCGTAGTCCCGCTCGTCCTCGTTCTCCGGCTCGTACGGGCCGCCGGTCCATCCCTCGACGCGGCGCTTGTTGGTGCCGTCGTAGCGGGCGTTGGGGTTGATGGCGCGGCCGTCCTGGGTGCGGGCCTTGTGCTGGAGGGCGGCGGTGAGGACGAAGGGCTTGAAGGTGGAGCCGACCTGGTAGTCGCGGCGGGTCGCGTTGTTGACGTACTGCTCGGTGTAGTCGATGCCGCCGTACATGGCGAGGACCTTGCCGGTGTCCGGGTCGATGGCGACGCCGCCCGCGCGGACGTTCCGGTCGGCCTTGCGCTCCTTCTTGTCGAGCTTGGAGATCAGCTTGTCGTCGACCGCCTTGACCAGGGCGTCCTGGTGGTCCTTGACCAGGGTGGTGGTGATCCGGTGTCCGCCCTTGGCGAGTTCCGCCTCGGTGACGACGCCGTGGGAGACCAGGTACGCGTCGACCGCCTGCACCAGGTAGCCGCGCTGGCCGGAGAGGCCGCGCGGGAGGTGCTGCTCGTCGGGGGTGGGGAAGGAGAGGCGGGCGCGGCCGGACTCGGTGAGCCAGTTCTCCTTGACCATGCCGTCCAGCACGTAGTTCCAGCGGGCCTCGGCGCGGGAGCGGTTGGCGGGCTGGGCGATCACGTCGTAGGCGCTGGGGGCGTTGAGGAGCGAGGCGAGGTAGGCGCCCTGGGCGGTGTTCAGGTCGCGGGCGTCGATGCCGTAGTACGCCTGGGCGGCGGCCTGGATGCCGTAGGCGTTGCGGCCGAAGTAGCTGGTGTTGAGGTACCCCTCCAGGATCTCGTCCTTGGAGGTCTCGCGGTCCAGCTTGATCGCGATGAAGAACTCCTTGGCCTTGCGGGTGACCGTCTGGTCCTGGTCCAGGTAGTAGTTCTTGACGTACTGCTGGGTGATGGTGGAACCGGACTGCTTGCCCTTGCCGGTGACGGTCTTCCAGGCGCCGCGGATCATCGCCTGCGGGTCGACGGCCGAGCCGGTGTAGAAGTCGCGGTCCTCGGCGGCGAGGACCGCGTGCCGTACCGGCTTGGGGAGGTCGGAGAGGGAGATGTTCTCGCGGTTGACGTCGCCGTCGCTGGCGAGCTGGGTGCCGTCGGCGTACAGGTAGACGTTGGACTGCTGGGTGGCGGCGGCGTTGGCGGCGGGGATGTCGACCAGCAGGTAGCCGACGAAGAAGCCGCCGCAGACCAGCACCACCAGGGTGAGGAACGAGCCCAGCACCAGCCGCCAGCCCGGCAGGAACCTGCGGATGCCGTGCTTCCGCGGCCCGCCCGGCTCCGGGTCGCGCTCCTCCCATCCGGGCCAGCGCTCCCGCCCGTCGTCCGCGCCGTCCGGCTGCTGCCGCTCCTCGCTCATGACTCCCCGATCCCGAATTGCCCAGTACGCCCGTTATGTCACTTTCGCATCATGCGTTCCGCCACGCCGACCGGCACGCGCCCGCACAACGAAAAGCCGTGGCGACCGGTACCGGTCCGCCCCTAAGCTCTTGCCCTTTGGTGCCAAAGCGGTGCCGGTCGTACCGAAAGCGGACATCGCCCGTTCGGCGGAGGTGTCACGGGGGAACGGAGCAGCAGTCAGATGGCCCACGGCCCAGGAAGGGCGGCGCTGTACGGAGCGGTGGCCGCCAAGGGGTTCCGGCGGTACGCCACCTACCGGGCGGCCACCCTCGCCGGAATCTTCACCAACACCGTCTTCGGCGTGATCCTCGCCCAGACCTACCTCGCCCTCTGGGACGAACGCCCCGGACTCGGCGGCTACGACCAGGCGCAGGCCCTCACCTTCGTGTGGATCGGGCAGTCCCTCCACATGGCCGTCGCCGCGATGGGCGGCGGCTCGGAGGAAGAGCTGATGGAACGCATCCGTTCGGGTGACATCGCCGTCGACCTCTACCGCCCCGTCGACCTGCAACTCTGGTGGCTCGCCCAGGACGCCGGCCGCGCCTGCTTCCAGCTCTTCGCCCGCGGCGCGCTGCCGCTCGCCTTCGGCGCCCTCGTCTTCGACCTCGCCCTGCCCGCCTCGCCCGGCACCTGGATCGCCTTCTTCACCGCCGTCCTCCTCGGCCTCCTGGTCAGCTTCGGCATCCGCTACCTGGTGGCGCTGAGTGCCTTCTGGCTGCTGGACGGCGCCGGGGTGGGCCAGCTCGCCTGGCTGGTCGGCATGTTCTTCTCCGGCATGCTGCTGCCGCTCAACGTCTTCCCCGGCCTGCTCGGCGAGGTCGCCCGCGTGCTGCCCTGGTCCTCGATCCTCCAGCTCCCGGCCGACGTCCTGCTCGGCGTCCACACCGGCACCGGCCTGCTCGGCGTCTACGCCTTCCAGCTCGCCTGGGCGGCGGTGCTGCTGGCCGCCGGACGCGCCCTCCAGACCCTCGCGACCCGCCGGGTGGTGGTCCAGGGTGGCTGACCCCGCCGCGCCCCCGCGCCCCGCTCCCGACCCCGTCGACGCCCGGTTCGGCTCCCCGTTCGCCGAGGGGCTGCGCACCTACCGGCTGGTCGTCGCCATGTGGGTCCGCTCCACCCTCACCTACCGCGCCTCCTTCGCCATGGCCCTCTGCGTCGCCGTAGCCGCCAACGGCCTCGACTTCGTCGCGATCCTGCTGATGTTCTCCCACGTCGACCGGCTCGGCGGCTTCACCCTCGGCGAGGTCGCCTTCCTCTACGGCACCTCCGCCACCGCCTTCGGCCTCGCCCACCTCACCGTCGGCTCCATGGACCGGCTCGGCCGCCGCATCCGCGACGGCTCGCTGGACACCCTGCTGGTCCGCCCGGTCCCCGTCCTCGCCCAGCTCGCCGCCGACCGCTTCGCCCTGCGCCGCCTCGGCCGCATCACCCAGGGCGCCCTGGTCCTCGCGTACGCGCTGACCGTGCTGGACATCGACTGGAGCGCCACCAAACTCCTGCTGGTCCCGATGATGCTGGTCAGCGGCGCCGCCCTGTTCGGCGCGCTCTTCGTCGCCGGAGCCGTCTTCCAGTTCTACGCCCAGGACGCGGCCGAGGTGCAGAACGCCTTCACCTACGGCGGCACCACCCTGCTCCAGTACCCGCCGACCGTCTTCACCCGGGAACTGGTCGCCTCGGTGACCTTCGTGCTGCCCCTGGCCTTCGTCAACTGGGTGCCCGCCTCCTACGTCCTGGACCGCCCGCTCCCGCTCGGCCTGCCCGTCCAGGCGGCCTTCGCCCCGCCGCTGGTGGCCGCCGTCTGCTGCGTGGCGGCGGGGCTGCTCTGGCGGGTCGGGCTCAGGGCGTACCGCTCGACCGGAAGCTGACCGGACCCACCCACCCCGTCCCACCGAGACACAGGAAAGAGAGCAGCGATGGACGCGACGGAGCGCCCGGTGGCGGACCTTCCCGCACAGCGCGACGGCCAGGAGGTGATCCACCTCGACCGGGTCGAGAAGGTCTTCGAGGTGCGCCGCAGGGCCGGCCTGCTGCGGCGGGAGAAGCGGGAGGTCAGAGCAGTCGACGGGCTCTCCTTCTCGGTGGCGCGCGGAGAGGTGGTCGGCTTCGTCGGACCCAACGGCGCGGGCAAGTCCACCACCATCAAGATGCTCACCGGCATCCTCACCCCGAGCGGCGGCACCCTGCGCGTCGCGGGCGTCGAACCCGCCCGCGACCGGGCCCGCCTCGCCCGCCGCATCGGCGTCGTCTTCGGCCAGCGCACCACCCTCTGGTGGGACCTGCCGCTGCTCGACTCGTACCAGCTCATCCACCGCATGTACCGCGTCCCCGACGCCCGTTACCGGGAGAACCTCGACCGGTGCGTCGAACTCCTCGGCCTCGGTGACCTGCTGGACGTCCCCGTACGGCAGCTCTCCCTCGGCCAGCGGATGCGCGGCGACATCGCGGCCGCCCTCCTCCACGACCCCGAGGTGCTGTACCTGGACGAGCCCACCATCGGCCTCGACGTCGTCTCCAAGGCCAACGTCCGGCGCTTCCTCGCCGACCTGAACGCCGAACGCGGCACCACCGTCCTGCTCACCACCCACGACCTCACCGACATCGAGCAGCTCTGCCGCCGCGTCATGGTCATCGACCACGGCCGCCTCATGTACGACGGCGAGGTCGCCGGGCTCCACGGGATCGCCGAGGTGGAACGCACCCTCGTCGTCGACCTCGCCACCGAACTCCCGCCCATCGCCCTGGAGTCCGCCCGCACCGTCAAGGTCGAGGGCCCGCGCCAGTGGCTCGCCTTCCCGGCCGGGCAGCCGGCCGCCCCGATCGTCGCGGAGATCGCCGCCGGCTGGCCGCTGGTCGACCTCTCGGTGCGGGAACCCGACATCGAGGACGTCATCTCCCTGATGTACGCGGGGCGTTCGGTCGGGTGAGGGCGGTCGGCCCTGTCCCGGCGAGCCCTCCGCCTCATAGGCTGACCCGCATGAGTGAAGAGCTGCCCGAACTGCGCGCCTCCGACGCCGACCGGGAGAAGGTCGCCGAACGGCTCCGCGACGCCATGGCCGAAGGCCGCCTGGACATGGACGAGTTCGGGGAACGACTCGACGCCGTCTACCGGGCGCGCACCTACGCGGAGCTGGAACCCCTCACCCGCGACCTGCCCGCCACCGGGACCGGCGCGCCCGCCGGCCGCCCCGGGGCCGAGCCCGGCCGGGAGAACTGGCCCGCCCGCATCGGCGGCACCGGGGACGCCCGCTGGGGCATCGGCGTGCTCTCCGGCTTCCAGCACACCGGCCGCTGGACCGTGCCCGCCCGCTTCAGGGCGATCGCCTTCTGGGGCGGCGGCCAGCTCGACCTGCGCGAGGCCCGCTTCGAGTCCCGCGAGACGGTCATCGACTGCTGGACGGTGATGGGCGGCGTCAACATCGTCGTGCCGCCCGGCGTCCAGGTCGAGGTGCGCGGGATCGGCATCATGGGCGGCTTCGGGCGCCCGGCCGGCGACGACACCCCCGACCCGGACGCCCCCCGCGTCGTCGTGCGCGGCTTCGCCTTCTGGGGCGGCGTCGGCACCGAACGCAAGCCGACCCGCGCCCAGCGGCGCCTGGAGAAGGAGCGCCGCCGGGGCGAGGGGGAGGACCGCAGGGAACTGGGCTGAGGCAGGCCGCGCCCGGTCAGAGCTGGGCCGGGGCCGTCTTCCGCAGCAGCGACAGGTCGAAGGACTCGCCCATCCTGCGGAAGCCCGCGTCGCTCGGGTGCAGGTGGTCCCCGGAGTCGTACGCGGGGCGCAGCTTCTGCGCGTCGTACGGGTCGCGGACGGCCTTGTCGAAGTCGACGTAGTGGTCGAAGACCTTGCCGGCCCGGATCGCCGTGTTGACCTCCTGGCGCATTTGCTCCTTCTCCGGCGTCCACCCGCGGTGGCCGCCGAAGGGCATGAGCGTCGCGCCGGTGACCCGCAGGCCCCGCTGGTGGGCCTGGCGGGTCAGGTCGCGCAGGCCGTCGGTGATGTCGGCGGCGGAGTTGTCGTGCGGGTTGCGCAGGATGTCGTTGATGCCGAGGGCGACCACCACCCCGCGCACCCCCGACCGGGAGAGCGCGTCCCGCTCGAAGCGGTTGAGGCCGCTGGGGTTGCCGGCCGGGCGGCCGAGGCCGTCGGAGAGCAGGCGGTTGCCGCTGATGCCCTGGTTGACCACGCTCAGGTCGAGGTTGCCGGGCTCGTCGCGCATGCGCTGGGCCAGCACGTCGGTCCAGCGGCGGTTGGCGCCCATGGTCGAGGTGATGCCGTCGGTCAGCGAGTCGCCGAGGACCACCACGGCGCCCTGCGACTCGTTGCTGTAGACGTCCACCGCCGTCACGTACCGCCAGAACGGGCTCTGCTGGGTGTACGCCGCCCCCGACTCGTCGTCGGTCCGCTCGCCGCGCGCCACGTAGCTGATCTGGCGGGCGTGCGGGTGGTAGGTGACCGGGCCCGAGGGCGTCGGGCTGAACGTCGTGATCAGCAGGTCCGAGCCGTCGGGGACGCGGATGCGCACCGCGTCGCTGACCCGCTGCTCGCCGGGGGGTATGACGACGTCGCTGCGGCCGTCGAAGGTCAGGGCGCGGAGCGTGCCCGGGGCGGCCGAGGGGTTGTTGGGGGCGGCGGTCAGCGCGATGGAGGCGCGGGTGAGGTTGAGCGGCTGCTGCCCGTAGAGGTTGGAGAGGGTGACGCGGGCGCTGCTGCCGCCGGTGTGGGTGTGCACCACGTTACGGATCGACTGCCCGGCGTAGCCGCGGAGTTCGGTGCCGGGCTCACCGCCGACCGGGGAGGCCGACCACGCCGCGACCCAGCTGCCCGACGAGGCCGGAGCCGCCGAGCTGCGCGGGGTGCGGGCGCCTTGGTCCGCCGGCTCGTCGCGGGCGCCGGTCCCGGTCACGCCCAGGTAGATGGCGGCCGATATCAGGACGACGATCGCCGCGAGGGCGGCGAGCAAGGCATAACCGTGACGCTTGGTCATGCGCCTGTTACTCCTCGGGCCGGGGGAGCCCCGAGGCTCCGTGTGGATCTTCCATGATGCGTCATGGCGCGGAGAGTCGCGCGGGGCGCCCCCGGAGGGACAGACGCGGCCCGCGCGCGGTCCGTTCCCGCCCGGCGCCGGGGAATCGGGCGATTGCGGGAGCCGGGGGACAAGGGGTGCACCCGGTGTCCCGGGGCGCTGACGGAGGGTGAGATTCCGGTGCCTGGTGTGGGGGTTCGTGTGCGGGGCGTCACAGCCGGCTGACGGCGGTGTGCCGCGACGGGGCCGCAGGCGGGCGCCGTATCGTGCCGTACGGGGGCCATTCCGGGCGTGACGCGTCGCGGACGGCCAGGTGCAGTGAAGGTCGAAAAGGTCGACGGGACGGGACGCCATGGCAGCAGAGGACGACCGCAGGGGCGACGGCGCGCGGGCGCCGGGTGGAGGCACGCCGCGCGAGCCCGGTGCGCCCGGGACGCGAGGCGGGGCCCTGGGCGCCCTCCTCGGCGCCGGAGCGGGCGCCTCCGGAACCGGCGCCGACCCCATGGCGTTCACCGCCGCCGACGAGGAGAAGCGGCGCGGCGTCCGCCGCATGAAGATCACCGCCACCGGCCTGCTCGTCCTGGTCGCGATCGTCTACGCCCTCGCCACCTGGGCCGAGCACTCCGGCGCCGGAGCCTGGGCCGGGTACGTCGCCGCCGCCGCCGAGGCGGGCATGGTCGGTGCGCTCGCCGACTGGTTCGCCGTCACCGCGCTCTTCCGGCACCCGCTCGGCCTGCCCATCCCGCACACCGCGATCATCCCGCGCAAGAAGGACCAGCTCGGCGCCTCACTCGGCGCCTTCGTCGGCGAGAACTTCCTCTCCCCGGACGTCATCCGCACCCGGCTGCGCGCCCTGCGCCTCGGCAGCCGGGTCGGCGGCTGGCTGGCCGTCCCGGCCAACACCGACCGCGTCACCTCCGAACTCTCCACCGCCCTGCGCGGCGCCCTCACCGTCCTGCGCGACAACGACGTCCAGGCCGTCGTTGGCGAGGCCGTCACCCGCCGCGCCGACGCCCAGGAGATCGCGCCGAGCCTCGGCCGGATGCTGGAACGGATCGTCGAGGACGGCGGCCACCGCCGCGTCGTCGACCTCGTCTGCTCCCGTGCCCACGACTGGCTGGTCCTACACAGCGACACGGTGATGAACGCCGTCCAGGGCGGCGCCCCCGGCTGGACCCCGCGCTTCGTCGACAAGCGCGTCGGCGAACGCGTCTACAAGGAACTCCTGCGCTTCCTCACCGAGATGCGCGACATGCCCGACCACCCGGCCCGCGCCGCCATCGACACCTTCCTCGCCGATTTCGCCACCGACCTGCGCACCGACCCCGACACCCGCGCCCGCGTCGAACGCCTCAAGTCCGAGATCATCCACCGCCCCGAGGTCCAGGACCTCATCGCCTCCGCCTGGTCCGCCGTCCGCGCCATGATCGTCGCCGCCGCCGAGGACGAGCAGAGCGAACTCCGCCTCCGCGCCCGCGCCGCCCTCCTCTCCCTCGGCAACCGCATGTCCGCCGACCCCCGCCTCCAGTCCAAGGTCGACGGCTGGGCCGAATCCGCCGCCGCCTACGTCGTCACCAACTACCGCACCCAGATCACCTCCCTCATCACCGACACCGTCGCCGGCTGGGACGCCGAACACACCTCCCGCAAGATCGAGGCCCACATCGGGCGGGATCTCCAGTTCATCCGGATCAACGGGACGGTGGTGGGGTCGTTGGCGGGGCTGGTGATTCATACGGTGTCGCGGGGGTTGGGGGCGTAGGGGGCGGGTCGGCCCGCGAGGCCGCCTCGCTAGTCGTTCCGCTGCCGTAGCCGCTGGACGGTGGCCGCGATCTGGAGTGCGCACGCGTCGGGCGGCTCGTGTTCCCAGAAGCGGAGCACGGTCCAGCCCGCTTCGCGCAGCGCGCTGTCGGTGTCCCGGTCCCTGGTGATGTTGCGAAGCACCTTGTCCGACCAGTAGCCGCTGTTGGTCCTCGGCGGAACGTAGTGCTCCGGGCATCCGTGCCAGTAGCAGCCGTCGATGAACACGGCGACCTTCACCGGGCGGAAGACCAGGTCGGCCGTGCGCCGCAGCGCGGGCAACGGACGGCTGGAGACGCGGTAGCGCAGGCCCTGGGCGTGTACGAGACGCCGGATGGCCATTTCGGGAGAGGTGTCGCGGCTGCGGATGGCCTGCATGTTCCGGCGCCTGCCGGCCGACGAAGCCCATGATCCCTCGGGAGGCTCCCACTCGGGGGAGGGTGGCTGGGCAGTCACGTCTGGTCCAATGCGGTCGGGAGAGGCGCCGTGCGGTCCGTTGGACTTCTGTCCGTAGGAGCGGACCCGGCCGTTCCACTGTAGGACCCGGCTTACGGGCGCCCGCCGCCGCTGGGCGGACGCGGTGCGAGGGCGAGGCCCGCCTCCGCTGAACTGCGCACCACCCCCACCAGCACCGCAGCCCCCGCGCACAGCGCCCCCGCCCCCACCCACACCGGGTCGTACGTGCCGAGGGTGTCGCGGGTCAGGCCGCCGAGATGGGCCATGGCGCCCGCGCCGAGCTGGTGGGCGGCGTTGACCCAGCCGAAGACGACCACGGCGTCCGGGCCGAAGTGGACGCGGCACAGGGCCAGCGTCGGGGGCACCGTCGCCACGTCCAGCAGGCCGAAGAGGACGGCGAAGGCCACCAGCGGCACCCCGACCGAGGGGGACCAGAGCAGAGGGAGAGCCACCAGGGTCAGGGCGCGCAGGCCGAAGCAGGCGGCCAGGACGCGGCGGGGGTCGGTGCGGTCGGTGAGGCGGCCGGCGGCGATGGTTCCGGCCACGTTGAAGAGGCCGACCAAGGCCAGCAGGGTCGAGGCGGAGGTGGCGGGCATGCCGTGGTCGTGGGCGGCCGGGGTGAAGTGGTTCCAGAGGAGGCCGTTGGTCGAGGCTCCGCAGACCGCGAAGACCCCGGCCAGCAGCCAGAACGCCGGGCGCCGGGTGGAGGTGGCGAGGACGCGCAGGGCGCGGGTGACGACGTGGGAGGCGCCGCTGGTGCCGGGCGTCTGCGCCCGGGCCGCCGCCCGGGAGCCCCGCAGCAGCACGAGCGCGCACGCCGCCACCAGGCCCGCCGCGCCGGCCAGCCCCCACGCGGCCGCCTGCCACCCGTACCCCTCGACCACCCGGGACAGCACGGGCAGGAAGACGAACTGCCCGACCACCCCGGCCGCCGTCAGCAGGCCCGCGACCAGGCCGCGCCGCCCTGGCCCGGCCCGTTCCGCGACGCTCGCCGCCAGCGCGGTCGAGGCCGCGCCCGTACCGAGCCCCACGCCCAGTCCCCAGGCCGCCGCCACCTGCGCCGGTGAGCCGGCCACCGCCGTTCCCGCTGCTCCGGCCCCGGCCAGCACCAGCGCACCCACGACGACGCGACGCACCCCGAGCCGGTCCATCAGCGCCGCGGCGAACGGCGCCGTCACCCCGTACAGCACCATGCTGATCGCGAACGCCACCCCGATCGACGCCCGCGACCAGCCCCGTTCCTCGTGCAGCGGGACGAGGAGCAGCCCGCCGAAGGTCGTGAACGCCCCGGCGGTGACGATCGCCGCCCCCGCCACGGCGACCACGGTCCAGCCGTGGGCCGCCCGGCCCTGTTCCGGCTCTTGACGCGATGAGGAAATTGCCATGCCCCGACCATCCCGCCCGGCCCGCGGGCGCGTCAGTGGCCAGATGGACAGCTAACAGAAGGTTACGGCCACCGGGAGCCGGGCAGAGTCGCAGAGCTCTCCCCCTCGCGGCCCCTCCACGGCCCTCATGACCCACCTCCCCGCCAGGCCGCCCCGACGACAGGACAGACACCCATGCCCGCCCCGCACCTCGTCGCCGTCCTCATCCGCGACGGCGTCCTCCCGATGGAACTCGGCCTGGTCCACCAGCTGTTCGGCAGCGCCCGCGCCACCGACGGAACCCCCCTCTACACGGTCCGTACCTGCGCGACCCGCCCCGGCCCCGTCCGCACCGACGCCGACTTCCCCGTCTACGCGCCGCACGGCCCGGAGATCCTCACCGAGGCCCGCACCGTCCTCGTCCCCGCCTCGCACGAGCAGGACGAACGCCTCGCCACCGACCCCCTCCCCGCCGACCTCCGCGCCGCCCTCGACGCCACCCGAGAGGCCGGCGCCCGCCTCGCCTCCGTCTGCACCGGCGCCTTCGTCCTCGCCGCGTACGGCACCCTCGACGGCCGCCGCGCCACCACCCACTGGCTCTCCGCCGACCGCCTCGCCCGCGCCCACCCCCGTATCGAGGTCGACGCCGACGTCCTCTACGTCGACGAGGGCGAGGTCCTCACCTCGGCGGGCGAGGCCGCCGGCATCGACCTCTGCCTCCATCTCATCCGCCGCGACCACGGCGCCGCCGTCGCCGCCGACGTGGCCCGCCGCACCGTGGTCCCCCCGCACCGTGAGGGCGGCCAGGCCCAGTACATCCGCCGCCCCGTCCCCGAACCGGGCACCGCCTCCACCGCCGCCTCCCGCGCCTGGGCCCTGGACCACCTCGCCGACCCGCTCACCCTCGCCGACCTCGCCGCCCAGGCCACGATGAGCGTCCGCACCTACACCCGCCACTTCCGCCAGGAAACCGGCCAGACCCCCCTACGCTGGCTCACCCAACGCCGCCTCGACCGCGCCCGCCAGTACCTGGAGGAAACCGACCACACCATCGACCACATCGCCGGCATGTGCGGCTTCGGCACCGATGTGTCATTGCGGCATCACTTTCATGCGGCACTGGGGACCACGCCGCGGAATTACCGGGCGGCGTTTCGGGGGTGAGGGGTACTTGGGGATCGCTGTGCCAGCGAATACCGGGCCGACGGCCATGTGCGCCCCCTCTTCGAGGGGGCGTTGGCAGCAGGAGGGCGGGCCTGAATTCCCGCGCCGGCATGAGATCTGACGCCCCCTCGCCCGGTGGCTGGCGGCTCCTGCCCTGCTGGTTCCGCGATCAACTGTTCCGTGCGGCTCCGGTTTCCGCGGTGGCCGAGCTGAGCAGGAGCGTGGCGTCCTCGTACTGGTGGGCTTCGTGGAAGCACGCGGCTATCCGCAGTACGGCGCTGAGGTCCCTGCGTGCGGCGTTGGCGATGACGGCGTCAGCGGCATCGGAGAGTCCCGCTGCACGGCACGACGCGACTACGTGGGGGATCTCGGAGGCCGGGAGGCTCATCGCGGACTGCCAGATCATGAAGAACGCGTCCTGAGTCTGGTGCCGCAGAAGGCGGTCCAGAAGCGTCTCCAGTCCCGTCCAGCCTGGCCCCGTGGCCATGCGCGGGTGCCGGTCCCCCCGCTGAGGGGGGACCGGCACCCGCGCACGGTTGTTCGCCCGTGACCTGCGCCGTCGGGCGAACTTCGCACCATGGCTCCGGTTCGAGATCCGGACAGCCGGCCTCTGACTGGCTGTCCGAGCCTTCTCTGTCTGGCCGGAAAGTATCGACTCCAGCTCGTGCAAGGAGTGCGGGAGCTGGAGTCCGCGCTGGTCGGTGTCCTCCTTGACCGCGAGGTAGAAGCGGCGGAGCGTCTCAGGCGTTGGCTGATTTCGTGCGTTGAGGTAGCCGTTCAGCGTGCTCGTGACGATCCCGCATTTCGCGGCGAGCCGCTGCTGAGTGAGGTCCGTGCAGTCCTTCACCCTGCGCAGGCAGGTGGCCAACAGGCGCTTCTCGTCCGGGCACTCCGGCGGGAGGTCCTTCCAACTCTGCGTTCTCGGGGCCACGGCTTCCTCTCCTCGGGCGGTACGCCAGAACAGGCTAAGGGGCCCGATTCTCGGAGAAACCGCAGCGCTGGGAAAGGGCTGCGGGGCTGATGTGACTTACACGTACCAGTGAAAGTCTTCCGGCGCTGGAATTGCCCGGGGAGGCGGGTCATGGTTGTGGGGCCACCGGGGCAGGCGCCACGCCTTGCCACATCCGGTGCGTCGTCTGGCTGACCGATTCTCAGGGGGTGCGGTATGGGTATTCCGGACTGGAACGACCCGAAGCTCGGAACGATGAAGAGGGCAGCCTTGTGGCTGATCCAGGTGATCGGCGAGGGCAATACCTTCACGAAGGGTGACGTGGCCGGCGCGTTCCCCGGTGTGGCGCAGGCGGACCGCCGCGTACGCGATCTGCGCCAGTACGGGTGGCAGATCCACACGAATCGCGATGACGCGACGCTTGACCAGCACGAGCAGCGGTTCGTGTCGGCCGGCAAGCCCGTGTGGGAGCCCGGCAACGCCGGCAGTTCCCCGCGGGCGTCGATCACGGACAGGCGCCGCCGTGAAGTCCTGGTCGCTGACGGCAACATGTGCCGGTCATGCGGCATCGCGGCGGGCGGGGAGTACAGCGACGGACTTGAGGCCGCGCAGATCGACATCGCCCGGCGGCCGGTAATTCAGGCTGACGGCACGGAAAAGATCGAACTCGTAGCCGAGTGTAATCGCTGTCGCGTGGGCGGGCGTGGGATGAAGGTGGATTTCCCGCAGGTCGAGCTGAAGGTCTCCGGCCTGGGCGGCTTCGAGCGCGACGTGCTCATCTCCTGGATGAAGAACGACCGGCGGGACTTCAGCACGGTGGAAGAGATCTGGGCGCTTTACCGCACCCTCCCCGCTGAGTCCCGCGAACGGGTACGCGCGACTCTCGGAATCTAGGAAGACTGCTCCTTTCTGTTGATTTCTGGGCGGGGCCGGCCGGCCCCGCCCAGGCCCTGGCCTTTTCTTTCGGAGGAAGACGTGAGCAAGGACTTCGGTGTGCCGCCCCGCGCCGTGCAGAATCGCGAGACTGTGGACCAGCGCCTCAAGGAGGCACAGGCCGGCCAGGGTTTGAGGGAGACCCTGACCGTCGAGTGGCGGACGCAGCCGACGGTCGTCGAGGTCATCGACATGCCGGTCGGGGATCTCTACTTCAACCCCGCCACGCACCGCATCCGGGCTCAGCGGAGCTTCAGCCCTGAGAAGGACGTCCTTCTTGAGGGAAACCCCTGGACCCCGGAGAGCCAGGACTACCTGGAGGGCCTCCTGCAGGCCAAGCCGGATGACCCGTCCAGGCTGGACCCCGCGTTCGAGGAGTTGAAGGACAGCCTCAAGGAGCACCGGCAGAACGAGCCCGGCCTCATCACCAGGGACGGCATCCTGGTGAACGGCAACACCCGTGCCGCCGCACTCAAGCAACTGGGTGTACCGAACATCCGCGTAGGAGTGCTGCCGGCCTCCTGCACCTGGGCGGACATCAACGCGGTGGAACTCTCACTGCAGCTTCGCCAGGACAAGCGGCGTGACTACTCGTACATCAACGAGCTCATCGCGATGCAGGAACTGCTGCAGATGGGACGCCCGGTCGCCGACATCGCGAAGATTTTCCGGAAGCGTGCTGACACCGTAGAGGCGGACATGTGGATCCTCTCGACGCTTGAGGATCTGCGGAGCAGGTCCCGTGCCGGGTCGGTGCAGTTGCAGCTGCTTGATTTCGAGGACGCCAAGGAAAAGCTCCGGGAGCTTTACCGCGCCTGGGTAAAGGAGTCGAAGAGGAACCGGGACCGTGCGGAAGTGATGAAGGAGAGCCGGCTCGCGGCGATCGCTCTGAAGTTCTCGAAGACCGACGTGCGTCTCATTGAGCCGGACTTCCGCGACCGGTACCTGGGCACGCGTCTGCCGTCCTTCCTCAAGGCGGAGGTCTTTGCTCCGAAGGAGCGCAGTATCCCGGGCATGAGCCGCACGGTGAAGGCGGGCGCCCAGCCCCATCTTGAAGCGCAGGCGTTCACCAACGAGGTTCTGCGGGCCATGGCGCTTGAGCGAGCCGGGGGCGGAGCGGAGACGGAGGGCGCCTCCAAGGTCGTGCAGGGCGCGCGGAAGGCGATCGAGGACGCGCTGGAACCCGCAGGCAAGGACGCGCGCGTGCGCAAGCGGAAGCAGGCGGCGTCCGACCGGCTGAACGATGCCTGCCAGGACATCGAGCAGTGCACGGTCGATATCGGGCTCGCCCGTGCGTCGAACAGCCTTGACGAGGAGGCACTCGACGATTCCGTCCAGAAGCTCAGGGCGAGCCTGGAGAAGCTCGCGCGGGAGGCCAAGCGCAGCGTCGCCGAGCCCGGCGACGGCGTGGCCTGGCTTCTCGACGTGATCAGCAAGGGGCGGGTGTGACCGAGGCAGTCCAGTATTCGCTCACGATCGGCTTCGACATCACCAGGACCAAGGTGGTGCTCCGTGCCTCGGAGCCGTTCCAGCGGGACCTGGCTTCGCTGGCTATACGTTTCTCCGTAGGCGGCCAGCGGAGCCTGCTTATGGCCGAAGTCGGGCTCGATGACTTCTTGGCCGGCATCGAAGCGCTGGCTGACTGGCCTGACGACAACGTCGAGTGGGACAAGGAGCTGCTGGCGCTCGTCGAGAGCGTCATGGACGACTCCGATCTCGCGGAACGGCAGCTCCGGGGCGAGCCCGCACAACTCGTCGGCGCGGACGAGGTCGTCAGCATGCTGGGCACCGGCTGGAGAGCGGACCTCACCAGCTTCCAGCGGCGGGATGTCGCTCACCTGCTCTCCATGCAGCACGGCGCCAACTTCAGCGTTCCGGGCGCGGGCAAGACCCGCGTCGGGATGGCCGTGTACTCCGCGATGAAAGAGCAGGGCCAGGTGCGGCGGCTTCTCGTAGTGAGCCCCAAGTCCGCTTACGAGTCCTGGTTGTTCGAGGCAGGTGAGTGCTTCAAGGAGCCGCCCGTCACCACCGTGATGGCGGGCGCGCCGGACCCGTCCGCCGAGATTCTCATCCTGAACTACGAGCGCCTCGACAAGTCGCTCAACGCCCTCGCGGCCTGGCTCCGGGCCGTCCCGTCCATGGTCATCCTCGACGAGGCGCACAGGATGAAGCTCGGCGCACGGGGTATCTACGGCAGTGCGTGTATGGCACTGGGGCCGCTCAGCCAGCGCCGCTTGATCCTCACCGGGACTCCGGCACCCAACGGGGCCAGGGACCTTGAGAACCTGCTCTCCTTCGTCTGGCCGGGGCAAGGGCGCAGGATCGTGACCAACGCGGTCGACGGGGGAGACCTCACCTACGCCAGCCAGGTGCTGCGGCCGATGTTCACCAGAACGACCAAGCGCGAACTGGGCTTGCCGCCCTTCGAGACGCGGATTCGGTACGTGCCGCTCCCGGACGGATCGCTGCACCGCGAGATCTACGACGCTCTGGTCGGCCGGTACTCCGCCAGGGCCTCAGCGGAACGTGAGGACTTCGACGCTCTGGGCAAGGCCATGCTGCGCCTGCTGATGGCGGCGACGAGCCCCGCCCTCCTGGGCGAGGCAGAGAGCCGTTATGACCCGCTCGCCTACCGGGTGCCCCCTCTGGAGGTGCCGGCCAGCGATTCACTCTTCACGCTGATGAGGGACCTGCCTTCATATGAGCTGTCGCCGAAGTACAAGGAGGCCCTGAAGATCGTCTCCGAGAACGCGGAGGCCGGGCGCAAGACTCTGGTGTGGACGACCTTCGTGCGAAGCCTGACGACCATGGAGCAGCTGTTCGCCGCGTTCGGGCCGGCCGTGGTCCATGGCGGAACCCCCGATCGTGAGGAGCAGATCCGGCGCTTCCGTACCGATCCGGACTGCATGGTGCTGCTCTCCAACCCGGCCACCCTCGGAGAGGGGATCAGCCTGCACCGCGAGTGCCACGACGCGGTGTACGTCGACCGGGACTTCATGGCCGGCCGTTTCCTGCAGAGCCTCGACCGCATTCACCGCCTGGGTCTGGCACCGGACGCGGAGACCCGGGTAACCGTTCTGGCCGCGGAGAGGACCATTGACCAGGTGGTTGCACTCCGGCTGGAACAGAAACTCGAGTTCATGGGAAAGATCCTGGACGACCCCTCAGTCCAGCAGCTCGCGGACCTGCAGGAGGAGCCCTCGATTGCCGCCGGCATGGACATGGGAGATGTGCGAGCGCTGATGAGCTACCTGGAGGGAAGCGGTAAGTAGTTGAGCGCACGCCTGGAGTGAGGTTCCGGTGTCCGGCCGGTGCCACATGGGTGCTTCTGCCGGGAGCCGGACTGTCGCCTGGTTCTGTGGTGCGGGGCGACTGACCTGCCGAGGGCGGGTGACGGAGGATGAGCGAGAGGTTCAGTGTTCTCCTGGGGTGGCTAAGATGCGACACTTGCGTGTCTGCCAGTACTGCACCCCAGGAGAAGCCGATCATGAGCACCGCCGACAGGCTGACCTCGATTGAGATCTGTGCCGGTGCTGGCGGTCAGGCGGTCGGACTGCATGGGGCGAACTTCCGTCATCTGGCGCTCGTAGAGATCGATCCCCATGCCGCCGCGACGCTTGCCCGCAACGTGAGGAAGCATCCGCAGTGGGCGTGGGAACGAGAGCACTGCCTCATCATCAATGAGGACGTCAACGACTTCAAGCCGCTTGAGAGAGTGCCGAATCCCGTCAAAGCGCCGGAAAAGGCGGGGTCGCATAAGCAGGCCGAATTTCTGAAGCCGGGAGACCTGGATCTCCTGGCTGGCGGTGTCCCGTGCCCGCCATTCTCCGCTGCGGGAAAGCAGCTCGGCCGCGACGATGAGCGTGATCTCTTCCCGAAAATGCTGGATCTCGTTGACCAGCTACTCCCGCGTGCGGTGATGATTGAGAACGTGCGCGGCCTTGTGGAGCCGGAGCCCAAGTTCCGGTACTACCGCAACCACATCAAGAACCGGCTGCGCAAATCCGGGTACGTGATCTGTGGCTGGAACGTCCTGCACGCTCAGGATTACGGAGTGCCGCAGCTGCGGCCGCGAGCGATTCTGGTTGCCATCCGGAAGGACCAGTACAGGGGCTTCGACTGGCCCGCGCCGCGCAAGAAGCTGAAGACGGTGGCAGAGGCCCTTGAAGAGTCCATGGCCCGGCGTCTCGGCGGCAAAGACTCACCCCTCTTCAAACAGTGGTGGGACCAGGCGAAGCTCGGCACGGTCGCGCCCACTCTTGTCGGAGGCTCGAAGAAGCACGGCGGCGCTGACCTCGGCCCCAGCCGGGCTAAGAAGGCGTGGAAGGCTCTCGGCGTCAACGGCATGGGCGTGGCCAATGACGAGGACAAGGTCATTGACCGTGACCGTGATCTGGGGAACCTCGCGCAGAAGCGCGGACCCATGCTGACTGTCGAACAAGCTGCGCTCATTCAGGGATTCCCCACGTACTGGGAGTTCGAGGGGAAGAAGACCGCGCAGTACCGGCAGGTAGGGAATGCTTTTCCTCCTCCGGTAGCGGAGGCCGTGGGGCGCGCTATCGCGGAGGCGCTTCAGCGCACCGGAGAGCTTCACCCTGACCCGGCGCCTGAGTTCGAGCCGGAAGAAGACCCCGCACTCACGGCAGTTCAGGAGAGCTTCACCGAGGGCTGGCCGCAGCCGGTCAGTGACCAGAGCACGGTGCCCAGCCAAGTCTGAAGCGACATCCGGGTGATGGCTTGACTGGCTGGGCCCATGCCTGGCTCCGGTGAACTATGCCTGGCCGGTGCGGAGCCCTGAGCGCCTACACCCCATGGCACACCCCATACGCCCGCCCCGCCCCGCACCAGCAAGCCCCTTCCTTGGCCGGCGGCCACGCCTTGGCCCGTCCCCTGGCTGCCAGGGTCGTCGCGTACAGCGGGAGCAAGGACGTCTCCGTCGGGGGTGTGGCCTCTGAGGCGGCGAAGGCCTCGTAGGAGGGGAGGGTGGCGGAGACGGTGCCGAGGTGGGGGGTGCCGGAGGCGGCGAGTTCCCGGAGGGAGGATTCGACGGCGGCCAGGTGGGCCTCGTGGGAGGGGTATTCGGTGGTGAGGGCGGGGTGGGCGGCCAGGAGCTGGGTCAGTTCGTCCTCGGGCCAGTGGAGGACGGCGACCGGGAAGGGGCGGGAGAGGGCGGCGCGGTAGGTGCCCAGTTCGGCGCGGAGGCGGTCGATCTCGGCGCGGAGTTCGGCGGGGTTGTCGGAGCCGAGGGACCAGACGCGGTTCGGGTCGTGGAGTTCGTCGAGGGGGACCGGGGCCTCGTGGAGGCGGTCGGCGAGCTCGTCGCGGGCGTCGTGGTCGGCGCCGAGCAGGCGGCGGACGCGGTGGCGGCCGAAGAGGAGCGGGCGTACCTCGCGGGGCGGGTTCGCGGAGTCGCCGACGAGGAGTTCGGTGGCGTCGGTGAAGACGGAGTGGGCGCTCTCCAGCTCGTCGTGGGCCTCCAGGGCCTCGGCGACGATGATCCACGGCTCGGGGGCGCGGGGCGCGGCGAGGCGGACGCCGTCGACGATGGCGCGGGCCTCGGCCTCGTGGCCGTACTCCCAGAGGTTGGCGGCCTTCAGGGCGCGGACCAGGACGGGCTGCTCGGCGGGGAGGGCGAGCAGGCGGTCGTAGAGGGCGGTGGCGCGGTCGCGGGCGCCCGCCACCTCGTGGTGGGCGGCGGCCTGGAGCAGGAGCTGTTCGGCGTCCTCGGGGTACAGCGCGGCGGCGCGTTCGAGTCGTTCGGCCTCGGCGGTGTGCGAGGCGTGCGGCGTGGTCTCGGCGGGCGTGTCGGGGCGCATACGGGACACGGTACTGCCGGGGACCGGTGGGGGAAGGGGGCGGTGGGGTGGGTGTGGGCGGGGCCACGTACGCGGGGGCGCGCGCCGTACGGAAAGCGCGGGCGTGCCCGATTCCACGCCCGGCGCCCCTCCCGTGACCCCCGCCGCCCCGGGTAGGCTGGCGTGGACTCGAAACCGGCGGTACGCGGAAGGAGGCGGGGATGACGGAGACGGTGTCGGCCATGAGCGGCTGGCTGCGGCATGTGCGCCTCTTCGGCGTGCTGTTCCTCCTGCTGGTCGCCCAGTACCTCCTCGCCGAGACCGCGCTCGGTGCCGCCGCCGTCGCGGTGGCCGCCACCGCCGCCGCCGGGTCCGCGCTCGCGCTCTGCGCGGTGGTCGCCGCCCGGGCCGTGCCCAGGGTGCCGGTGGCACGGGTACGGACGGCGCTCAGGGACCGCGCCCGCCGTACCGCCTTCCTGCCCCAGCGCGATCCCGACGGGCCCGGCCGCCGCAGGCCCCGGGCGCCCGGCCTGCCCCTCCCGACGGCCGCGTAACCCCCTCTCCCGAGGCCCCCGGGTCGGCTCTGCCGACGGGCCGGGCGAGACGTGCGCCCCCGTCACGCTGCCGCGAGCCCCACCGGCTCGCGTTCCCGGCCTGACAACCCCCGGCGCAGCCTGTGCGCGCGCCGCCACGGGAGGGTTTCCCTTGTCGTTCTTCTCCGCCTTCGCCGACCTCGTCGACGGGCTCGGTGACGTTCTCGAACCGGTCGCCGGCACCGCCTCGACCGCCGCCGCCATCGTCCTGTTCACCGCTTTCGTGAGGCTGCTGGTGCTGCCGCTCTCCCGGGCGGCGGCCCGCGGCCAGAAGGCCAGGACCCGGCTCCAGCCGCAGGTCGCGGCGTTGCGCAAGAAGTACAAGAAGAATCCGGAGCGGTTGCAGAAGGCGACGCTGGAGCTGTACGCGGCCGAGAAGGTCTCGCCGTTCTCCGGCATCCTGCCGAGCCTGTGCCAGCTGCCCGCCTTCTTCCTGATGTACCACCTCTTCGCCTCCGCGGAGATCGGCGGCGCCCCCAACACCCTGCTCGGCCACTCCCTCTTCGCCGCGCCGCTCGGCGACCGGTGGAAGGACGCGCTGTCCGACGGCGGGATGTTCGGCGCGCACGGCCAGGTCTACCTGGTGCTCTTCGCCGTGGTGGTGGCCGTCGCCGTCTACAACTACCGGCGCACCAAGCGCCAGCTCGCCGCCAGTGCGGCGCTCACCGCCGGGGACGCGGAGGCCCTGCCCGGGATGGGGGCCATGAACAAGATCGCGCCGCTGATGTCGTTCATGACGCTGTTCACCGTCGGTTTCGTACCGCTGGCCGCCGCGCTCTACGTGGTCACCAGCACCCTGTGGACGGCGGTCGAGCGGACCGTGCTGTACCGCGAGGAGCCGGCGGGCGTCCCCGTGGCCGCCTGATCCCGCGCGGGGCGCCCCCGGTCCACCCGTTGAACGCACCCTTGCGGGGCGTGCCCGTCCTCCGGCACGATCGGGCGGTCCTCCGGCGGCCGCACACCGCCGGGCGGACCACTCGCTCAGGGCGCCACCCGGGGCGGGCGGCCACCGTGCCGTCCGCCCCGCGAGCGACCACGGGAGTTCGACCATGAAGCTGCTGCGTGTCGGAACGGCGGGTGCCGAGCGCCCCGCCCTGCTCGACCGGGCCGGAATCCTCCGCGACCTCTCCGGCGTCGTCACCCGCCTCGACGCCGCCCTCCTCGCCGCCGACCCCGCGCTGGACAAGGTGCGCCGGGCCGCCGCCGACCCCGACGGACTGCCGCCGCTGGACCCGGCGGGGCTGCGCACCGGCCCGCCGCTGGCCGGTGTCGGCAAGATCGTCTGCATCGGGCTCAACTACCACGACCACGCCCGCGAGACCGGCGCCGCGATCCCCAAGGAGCCGATCCTCTTCCTCAAGGCGCCGGACACCGTCGTCGGCCCGCACGACACCGTGCTGATCCCGCCGGGCTCCACCCGCACCGACTGGGAGGCGGAACTCGGCGTCGTCATCGGCCGCACCGCCCGCCACCTGCGGACCGCCGAGGAGGGACTCGCGCACGTCGCCGGGTACACGATCGCGCACGACGTCTCCGAGCGGGAGTACCAGATCGAGCGCGGCGGGACCTGGGACAAGGGGAAGAACTGCGAGACCTTCAGTCCGCTGGGGCCGTGGCTGGTCACCGCCGACGAGATCCCCGACCCGCAGGCCCTCACCGTCCGGCTCTCCGTCAACGGGGTGCTCCGCCAGGACGGCACCACCGCCGACCAGATCTTCCCGGTCGGCGAGGCCGTGGCGTACATCAGCCGGTTCATGACGCTCTATCCCGGCGACATCGTCTCCACCGGCACCCCGGCCGGCGTCGCCATGGGCCACCCCGACCCCAAGCCGTACCTGCGCCCCGGCGACGTGGTCGAGGTGGAGATCGGCGGGCTCGGGCGGCAGCGGCAGGTCATGGCCGCGGCGGAGGAGGTGGTGGGGGAGGGGGTGGCTTAGGCCGCCCGCCCCGGGCTCAGACCCGGCCGACCAGGTCCACCGTCGCGCCGGTGCGCGCCGACTCGCGGGCCGCCTCCAGGACGGTGAGAGCGTCCGCCGCCTCCAGGGCGGTGACGGGGTTCGGGCCGCCCTCGCGCAGGGCGGCGTGGATCGCGCGGTAGTACGCCGGGTAGTCGCCGGGCAGGGTCGGCTCCGGGGTGCCGCCGCCGGTCAGCGGGGACTCGCCCGAGCCGACGCGGCCCCACATCGCCTCGCCCTCGACGCCCCACGGCTCACGCGGCAGGGGGCGCTCGCCCGCGCGCAGGGCCGCCTCCTGCGGGTCGAGGCCGTACTTGACGTAGCCCGCGACCGAGCCGAGGGCCCGGAAGCGCGGGCCGAGCTGGGCGGCGGTGGAGCTGACGTACAGGTGGGACCGGACGCCGCTCACGTGGCGCAGGGCGAGGAAGGTGTCGTCGTCGGCCTCGGCGCCGGAGCGGCGTACGTCCGACTCGGCGTAGACCCGGTCGACCGGGCCGAAGAGGTGCAGGGCCTGGTCGACGACGTGGCTGCCCAGGTCGTAGAGGAGGCCGCCGATCTCCTCCGGGCGGCCCGACTCGCGCCAGCCGCCCTTCGGCTTCGGCCGCCAGCGCTCGAAGCGGGACTCGAACCGCCAGACGTCGCCGAGGGTGCCCGCCTCGACCAGGGCCGCCAGGGTGCGGAAGTCGTTGTCCCAGCGGCGGTTCTGGAAGACCGAGAGGAGCAGCCCCTGTTCCTCGGCGAGGGCGGCCAGGGCGCGGGCCTCGGCGGCGGTGCCGGCCAGCGGCTTGTCGACCACGACCGGCAGTCCCGCGCGCAGGGCCGCCTCGGCGAGGGCGACGTGGGTCTTGTTGGGGGAGGCGACGACCACCAGGTCCAGCTCGTCCGCGCGCGGCCACAGTTCGTCGGCCCGGTCGGCGAACCGCACCTCGCCGAACTCGGCGCGGGCCGCCTCGCGCCGCTCGGGGGAGGAGGTGACGACGGTGTCGAGGACCAGGCCCTCGGTGGCGGCGATCAGCGGGGCGTGGAAGACGGAACCGGCCAGGCCGTACCCGACGAGGGCGACCCGGACCGGCGCGGCGGCGGCGGAGCCGGCGGGGCGCGCGGTGGTGGCATCAGACATGCCCCCAGCCAAGCACGATCCGCCGCCCTGGCCCGACGGCGGCGACGGCTTCGCCCCGCAATGGTCGGATTATCGGCCGACCGGGCGATTTCCCGCCGCCCGGCCCGGCTCGAACAGCCGAACCAGGCGTGGCGCGCCCCGTCGCCTCCCCGCCCGCATGGCAGGGTCGCGCCAACGGCCGACGGCCCCTCCCAGTGCCGTCGGCCGTCGGCACGACCTGGAGGCACACCCATGCGCTCGCGCACCCCCCTGGCTGTGGTCCTGGTGCTCGCCTCCCCGCTCGCCGCCGCCTCCGCCCACGCCGGGGAGACCGCCGTACCCGCTGGTGGCACCGCCGTACCCGCCGGGGCCGCCCACGCCCCGGCCGGGCCGCCCGTCCCGCTCTGTGCCCAGCCCGACGCGGAGGTCCTGCCGCTCGTCGGGGAGGTGCGGGACGGGCCCGCCACCGTGCGCGCGGGCGACGGGCCGAGCGGTTTCACGGTGCGGGTCCACAACACCGGCCGGGTCACCTGCCACCGCGTCCACCCGGTGGTCCTCCTCCTCGACGAGGACCGCGCCCTGGTCCCCTCGCAGCTGCGGCTGGACTTCCACGACGGGCGGCGGTGGCTCCCGGTCCGCCTGCGCCACACCTCGCGCGACGAGAACGTCGGCGTCCTCGACGGCGGGCGGGGCTTCCGCGGCTTCACCGTGCGGCCCGGCGCGAAGAAGGACGTACGGCTGCGGCTCGCCGTCCGCGAGGACGCCCGGCCCAACCGGGTCGCCGTCCAGGCCGCCCTGGTCCAGCACCACGACCGGGACGGCCACTGGGTCGGCCACTCGGACACGTACACCTTCGCGCTCCGGGGAGCCGACGGCACCGGCACCCGCCCGCCCGCGCACCCGCCCCGCAGCGAGCGGCCCGCCGACCCGCCCCGCGCCACCGGGTTCCCCGCGCGCCCGTCCGGCAGACCCGTCCCCGTCCCGCCCAGCCCCTGGCCCCTGCCCGATCCGTGGGCGACGACGGAACCGCCGTCCGCGTCCCGGTTCCCCACGGAGATCCCCGTACCGAGCGGGCGGCCGGTGTCCCCGCCGCCGTCCGCCCGGGAGACCGGCCCGGCGACCCCGGGCCCGTACGACACCCTGCGGCCCGGGCACCCGGACGCCGACGAGCCGGCAGGACAGAGGCCGCCGCGCGACCACGCCGACGGTGGCCGCGACAGCCGTACGGAGGCGCCCGGTCGCACCCCGGGGGGCGGCTCCGGCGACGCCCCGCGCCACCCCGGTCACGAGAGCGGGAAGGCCCGTCCCGAGCTGGCCGAGACCGGGGGCAGTGTCATCTCGCTCGGGCTGCTCGCGGCGGGCCTGCTGGTCTCCGGCACGGTGCTGCTGGAAGTGGCCCGCCGTCTGCGCGGGGCCTGAGGGCCGGCCGGCGTCCGGTCAGATCAGGTCGACCAGGTCCGCGATCGAGTCGACGACCTCGGTGGCCCGGTAAGGGAAGCGGTCCAGCTCCGAGACGGAGGTCAGGCCGGTCAGCACCAGGAAGGTGGTCATCCCGGCCTCCAGGCCGGCGAGGACGTCGGTGTCCATCCGGTCCCCGATCATCGCGCTCGACTCGGAGTGGGCGCCGATGGTGTTGAGGCCGGTCCGCATCATCAGCGGGTTGGGCTTGCCGACGAAGTACGGCTCCTTGCCGGTCGCCTTGGTGATCAGCGCCGCCACCGAACCCGTCGCCGGGAGGACGCCCTCGGTGGACGGTCCCGTGTTGTCCGGGTTGGTCGCGATGAACCGGGCGCCGCCCTTGATCAGCCGGATCGCCTTGGTCAGCGCCTCGAAGGAGTACGTCCGCGTCTCGCCCAGGATGACGAAGTCCGGGTCGCTGTCGGTGAGGATGTAGCCGGCCTCGTGCAGGGCGGTGGTCAGCCCCGCCTCGCCGATGACGTACGCGGTGCCGTCCGGGTGCTGGCTGCCCACGAACTTGGCGGTGGCCAGCGCGGAGGTCCAGATGTTCTCGACCGGCACCTCCAGGCCGATCCGCTTCAGCCGGGCGTGCAGGTCACGCGCGGTGTAGATCGAGTTGTTGGTGAGCACCAGGAAGGGCTTGCCGGAGTCGCGGAGCTTGGTGATGAAGGTGTCGGCGCCCGGGATCGGCACCCCCTCGTGCATGAGGACGCCGTCCATGTCCGTGAGCCACGATTGAATCGGCTGACGCTCTGTCATGGGTGCGGGCTCCTGCCTACGCGTTGCTCATGGGATCAACAGCCTACCCAGCACGTCCCGCCCACGCCGCCGGGAGCCTGGCCCCCGGCGTTCACCCGGAAAGCGCAACCCTCGCCCGGCGCGCCGCCCTTCCCCGCGCAGCCGAGTGGCGCGGCCCTCGTGCCCGGGTGAACCTGCCGGGGACAGGAGGTTCACCATGCGCATCCATGGCATCACCGTGCGTGCCGCCGCTCTGGCCGCCGCACTGACCCTGACCCCGCTCGCCGCCGCCTCCACCGCGGTCGCCGGCGACGAGGAGAACTACGGCAACCACCACCGGCCGGGACGGGTCACCGTCTCCCCGTCCACCGTCTCGCCCGGCGGCGAGGTCACCCTGCGGGTCGACGTCTGCCGGGGCAAGGAGGCGGTCGGCTTCTCGGAGGCGTTCGCCGGGGACGCCTGGTTCGGCCCCTCGGCCGACCGGGGCGAGCTGTACGCGGAGGCCCGTATCCGGTCCGACGCCGAGCCCCGCCAGTACGAGATAAAGGTCGACTGCAAGGACAAGGAGAACCGGCACGCCCGCGGCACGGTCACCGTCGTCCACCACAAGCAGCGCCCGCACGCCCCGGTGAGCGCGGGCGGCGGCGGCACCGCCGAGGTCGCGGCCGAGGCGGACAGCGACGGGCCCGGCACCTCGCAGGCGGTCATCGGCGGCGCCCTGGTCTCCGCCGCGGTCCTCGCCTTCGCGAGCCACCGGGTGCGCCGCGGCAGGCGTACGGACTGACCATGGCCGAAGGCAAGCGCGCGCACAGCAGGCTGATCACGGGCACGGCGTGGGCCGTGCTCCTGCTCGGCCTGTGGATCTGGGGGCGCGAGGTCTCCGACGGCTCCCCGCTGCCGGGCTCGGGGAGCGGACGGCCGGCGGCGGTGGGCGGCGCGGCCGGCGCCGACCTGCCGCCCGCCCGCGATCCGCTGCCGGGGTCCCGTCCGGTCCGGGTCGACGTGCCGTCCATCGGCGTCTCCTCGGCCGAGGTCGTCTCGCGCGGCCTCGACGACGCGGGCGCCGTCGACCCGCCCTCCTTCGACACCCCGGACACGGTCGGCTGGTACGACTCCGGCCCCCAGCCCGGCGAGGAGGGCGCGGCCCTGCTCGTCGGCCACGTCGACACCCGCACCCGGCCCGCCGTCTTCTACACCCTCAGCGCCACCGAGCCCGGCGCCCGCGTCCGGGTGGCGCGGGAGGACGGCACGGTCGCCGAGTTCACCGTCGAGGACGTCCAGGTGCTGGAGCGCGAGGGGTTCGACGCGCAGGAGGCGTACGCCCCGCGGGAGAAGGGGCGCGCGGAGCTGCGGCTGATCACCTGCGGCGGCACCTTCGACAAGGCCCGCAACACCTACACCGCCAACGTCGTCGTCTCGGCCTACCTGACCGGCACCGCCACCCCGGACGGCGCCGAGGCCGAGAACGCGGCCGAGGACCGTACCGCGCGGGCCGCCCGCGCGGAGACAGCCGGCGCCGGACCGGTCACGGAGGCGGCCGTTCCGCCCCCGGCCGGTCTCCGCCGGGCCGGAAGCGGCGAGGCGCTGCTGCCCTCCGTGGCGATGGCGCCCTGACCCCCTCCGCCCGGGTGTCACACCCGCACCACGAACCGGTCGCCGCCGGAAGCGGACCGCCCGGCTATGTCAGGATTGCCGCACGACGGTGCACCCGAGGGGGAGTGGATGTACGGCAAAGACACCGGCCACGGCCGAGGTTTCCGGCGCCGGGGGATGGGGGCGGTGGCCGTGGGGGCGGCCCTGCTCCTCTCCGGCTGTTCCGGTTCGTCCGGCGACGGGAGCGACGAGGCCAAGCCCAGCGTGAGCCAGCAGCCCAAGGGCGAGGACCCGTACTGGGTCAACCCGGACGGCAACGCGGCCCGCCAGGTCGCCGCGTTCGAGGACGAGGGCAAGAAGGACGAGGCGCGGCTGGTCCGCAGGATCGCGGAGCAGCCGGTCGCCGACTGGCTGGGCACCGAGAAGCCCGAGGAGGAGGCGCGCGGCTTCACCGAGGCGGCGAAGGCGGCCGACCGCGAGGCGCTGCTGGTCCTCTACAACATCCCGCACCGCGACTGCGGCAACTACTCGGGCGGCGGCGCCGCCGACGGCAACGCCTACCGCGCCTTCGTCGACTCCGTCGCCAAGGGCATCGGCGACCGCCCGGCCACCGTCATCCTGGAGCCGGACGCCGTCCTCCACCTGGTCGACGGGTGCACGCCCGAGCAGTTCCACGAGGAGCGGTACGACCTCCTCAAGGGCGCGATCCAGACCCTCAAGGCGCTGCCCGCCACCAAGGTCTACCTGGACGCGGGGAACGCCGGCTGGGGCAAGCCCGACCAGATCTTCGAGCCGCTGACCTGGGCGGGCGTCGCCGAGGCCGACGGCTTCTCGGTCAACGTCTCCAACTTCTACTCCACCGAGGACTCCGTCGCCTACGGCAAGGAGCTCTCCGCGAAGGTGGGGAACAAGCCCTTCGTCGTCGACACCAGCCGCAACGGCAACGGCCCCTTCACCGGCGGCGACCCGGCCGAACGCTGGTGCAACCCGCCCGGCCGCGCCCTCGGCGAGGTGCCCACCACCAAGACCGGCGACGACCTGGTCGACGCCTACCTCTGGATCAAGCGCCCCGGCGAGTCCGACGGCGAGTGCAAGGGCGGCCCGAAGGCCGGCCAGTGGTGGCCCGAGTACGCGCTGGGCCTGGCGAAGGCCGCCAAGTAGCCGCACGGCACCAGCAGAAGGGCGCCCCCACCGTCACGGTGGGGGCGCCCTTTCGCGTAGGGGCCGGGCCGATCGGCGCCTCAGCTGTCGATGTGGACCCAGACCGCCTTCGAGGGCGTGCCCGCGTCGTCCACGGCGAAGAGCATGTACCAGCCGTCCTGGACGAGGTTGCGGTTCTTCGGGATGGTCACCTCGATGCCGTCGTCGGTCTTCTCCATGTCCAGGGCGATGGAGCGCTGGTCCACGTCGGTGACGTGGGTGGAGGCGCTCGGCCGGATCAGCCGGGCCTTCTTGATGGAGGCGGCGTGCAGCGAGTCGAAGACGGCGCTCTCGCCGCGTGCCATCTTCTTCGGGCCGCCGCTCAGCGTCGGGCGCGCGTCCTTGTACAGGTAGGGCGGCGTGTAGATCTCGATGCGCTGGTCGAAGGTGCCCGGCTTGGTGTTGCCCTCGTCGGCGTAGAGCGGGTCGGAGCCGAAGACGACGACGCGGCCGTCGGGGAGCAGGATCGAGCCGGAGTGGTAGTTGCGGCCCACCGCCGGGTCGGCGACGCGGCGCAGGGTGTTCTCGGCGGTGTCGTACAGGCGGGCCTCCTTGATGTCGGAGTCGCCGCGCCCGCGGTAGTCCTCGGAGCCGCCGGTGATCAGCACGCTGTCGTCGGGGAGGACCGAGGTCTGCGGGTAGCGGGTGCCCTTGTCGAGGGAGGGCCCGTCGGTGAAGCGCGGGGCGTCGTCCTTCAGGTCGATGATCCGGGTCTTCTCGCTGGACCGCTCGGACTCGCCGACCCCGCCGCCGCCGACCACCATGAACCGCTCGTCCTGCGCCGGGGGCAGCAGCACCGTCGCGGAGGTCTCCATCAGCTTGGGGTCGCTCAGCCCCGGCAGCTTGCGGAACTTGTTGGTCTCGAAGTTCCAGATGCCCGGGTCACGGCCGACGTCGGCCGGGCCGTACCCGGCGTTGGAGCCGGAGTAGAAGAGCTTGCCGTCGGGGAGCAGGAAGACCGCCGGGTAGGTCGGCAGCTGGCGGATGCCCTGGGCGTACGTCCACTTCTTGGTCTCGGGGTCGTAGACCTCGTTCTTGCCCGGGACCAGCTGGCCTATCTCGTCCAGGCCGGAGAGGCTGAGGACCTTGCCGTCGGAGAGGGTGGTGAGGGTCGGGTACCAGCGGGCCTCGTTCATCGGGTCGACGGGGATGTACTTCTCCGCGACCGGGTCGAACTCGTAGGTGTCCTTGATCCCCTGAAAGTCCTTCTTGTCCAGGGCGAGTTTCTGCGCGATGCCGTAGAGGTTGCGGGTGTCGGAGCCCTTGAGGCCCTGGATGCGGTAGTTGTCCTCGGTGCCGGTCTCGTGCTTGCGGCCGCTGCGCTCCGCCTCGACGTAGACCCGGCCGAGCCCCGCCTCGGTCCGCAGGAAGGCGCCGGTCTCCTCGTCGAAGATCTTCTCGGCGCGCTCGACGGTGATGTTGTCCTTGGCGACGAAGGTCTTGCCGTTCTCCTTGCCGGTGAACTTGGTCCCGGCCTTGATGGTCTTCGGCGCGTCCGGGTCCTCGTTGTGCACCACCATCAGGCCGCCGGCCTTGGTGACGTCGCCCTTGAGCTTCTCGTACCGCTTGGTGCCGCCGGCCACCAGCAGCTTGCCGTCGCCGAGCTGGGTGTGGCCGGTGCAGAAGAGGTCGTTGGGCGTGTGGATGTTCTTGAAGGTGTTCTCGACCGGGTCCCACAGGACGGTGTCGAACTTCTTCGCGTCGAAGTTGGCCTGGTTGTTCCCGGACCCGGCGACCAGCAGCACCTTCCCGGTCCGCAGCAGCGCCGCGTGGATGGTGTTGAGCCGGTACTTCGCCGGGATGTCGACGAAGTCCCAGTGCCCGTTCTCCGCCTTGTACTCCGGCTGGTTGATCTTGTACTCGTGGTACTGGGCCGAGCCGAAACGGTACAGCGCGGGCCCGTTCATCCCCGCGACGGCGAGGACCACGGCACCCCCGATCGCGAGACGGCGGGCCCGGCGGCGGCTGGTGGTGCGGTCGGTCATTTCTTACGTCCCCCGAGGGCGATCTGCATCGTCTGGTCGTTCGCGGCCCAGCTGGGCTGGGGCTGTCCCTGCTCCGGGGGCCGGCCGTCCGGCCCCGGCGGGGCGGCGGCCTGGCCTTCCTCGCCGGGCGGGACCGGCCCGGCGTCCGGCCCGGGGGCGGCGGGCAGGGGGCGGCCCGCCGCGTGCGCGGCCTTGCTCCTGCGCTCCTGGCGCATCGACAGGCGCCAGGCGACGATCGGCGCGGCGGTGATCAGCAGCGCGAGGGTGGCCCAGATGATCATGGCGGGGTGGTTGTTGCCGAAGAAGAACGACACCACCACCGAGGCGGCGAAGACGAAGATGAAGAAGAGATGGATGCGGAAGGTCCCGAAGAGCGTGTCGGGGCTGGAGGAGTCGCCCTTCGGCGTCACCACGAACTTGCTCTTGCGGCGCAGCACCGAGTCCATCAGCGAGCGCGCGTACAACGGCGCCGACATCGCCGACATCGCCATGCCGGCCACGCCGCCGGAGCCCTCGGGCTCGTGCGGGGAGACGTTGTGGCGGCGGTTCCAGATGTACAGGCCGATCTGGAGCGCCGAGGCGTTGCCGTAGAGCATCAGCCAGATCGTCGGGTCGATGTTGACGCCGGAGGCGCCGAGGCCGAGGAAGAGGGCGCAGGAGAGCGCGGCCAGAATCCAGTTCAGCGCCGACATCGGGTAGAAGATGATCATCATCGTGTAGTTGAAGAGCTTCGTCGGCGGCAGCGAGTAGAAGCCCTTCCAGTACTGCTTGAGGATCGTCTCGTACGTCCCGCGCGACCAGCGCAGCTGCTGGGTGAAGAAGTCGGTCCAGGCGGTGGGGCCCTCACCGACGGCCAGCACGTCCGGGGTGTAGACGGAGCGCCACTTCTTCCCCGTCTCCGGGTTCTTGGCGCGGTGCATCTCGAACCCGGTCGCCATGTCCTCGGTGATCGAGTCGTACAGGCCGCCGATCTGCTTCAGCGCCTTGATGCGGACCGCGTTGGAGGTGCCGACGAACATCGGGGCGCCGTAGCGGTTGCCGGCCCGCTGGATCAGCGCGTGGAAGAGGAACTGCTGGGACTCGGCGGCCTTGGTGACGAAGGTGTCGTAGTTGCCGTAGACCTGCGGGCCGATGACGAAGCCGACATCCGGGTCGCGGAAGAAGCCGAGCATCCGCTCCAGGTAGTTGGGGAGCGGCACGTGATCGGTGTCGACGGAGGCGAAGTAGTCGTAGTCGTCGCCGTGCGCGTCGAGCCAGGCGTTGTAGTTGCCGTGCTTGGTCTTGGCGCGGTGCGGGCCCTTCGCCTGGTTCCAGCGGGCCACGCCCTTGCGGGAGAAGTGGTGCACGCCGAGGCGTTCGCAGACCTCGCGGACCTCGGGGTCGTCGCCCTCGTCCAGCAGCCAGATGTGGAGCAGTCCCCGGTGGCGGAGCCTGACCGCCGCCTCCAGGGTCTTCGTCACCATCTCGATCGGCTCCTTGCCGGGCACGAACGAGGTGAGGAAGGCGACCTTGGTGCCCGTCTCGGGCACCACGGGTATCGGGTCCCGGGCGACGAGCGTGGCGTGCGCGTTGGATATCACGTTCATGCAGCGGAAGAACTCGATCAGTCCGATCGAGACGAGCATGACCGTGTCCAGCGCGGGCAGGAAGTCGTACGCCGGGTAGTCCCGCTCGGTCCAGTGTTCGGGCTGCATCAGCCAGACGAAGAGGGTGAGTGAGAGCAGGGGAGCGGCGCAGAGCAGCGCGGCGGCGCGGATGCGGTGCGGCTCCTGCGAGAGCAGCGAGCGGTAGCGCACCTTGTACGGCTTGGACGGGTCCGGCTGGGTGAGCGGCCCGGCGAGTCTGCTGTAGTGCTCGTAGTCGTAGCGCGGCAGCGTCTTCTTGATGCGCCGCGCGCCGCCCGTGCGGGCCGACACCGTCCGCAGCTGGGTCGTCTGTGACGGGTCGGATTGGCTCCGCCCACCCGTCGGGCTCGACGTCATGTGTCATTCCCCCCGCACGCGGGCATGCCCGCGTGGTCGTTGGTCCTTTCGCCCGGCGAGGGTCTCCCCGTAACCCTCGCGGACGCGTCAGCTGGGAGGCGCACCCGCGGGTGTGTGCGGCGCGGTGTCCCTCACCTCAGACAGTCCGGGCGGCCTTCCGGTTGCATGATGCCCTCAGCCGCGCCCGTTTTCGAACGGGGCCCCTCCCCGTCTCCCCCCGCACGGCCGCCCGGTCCCCCTGTGTCCTGTGACGCCCGTCTCGTCCGGGCCCGCGGCTCCAGGTCAGGGTTCTACGCCTGCCCGCATGATCGCAAGAGGGTCCCCGGGGCGGGGCTCGAAGGGCGAGCAGGGGGCGCGTTCGCGGTGGAATGCGCCCCTTTGGGGTCGCGGGCGGCAACAGAAGAGGCCCCCTGCGATGCAGGGAGCCTCTTCGTGTCGGTGCGCCGCCAGGGACTCGAACCCCGGACCCGCTGATTAAGAGTCAGCTGCTCTAACCAACTGAGCTAGCGGCGCGCGCTGACCTGCACAACTCTACCCGATGCCGGAGGGTGCTCCGGACGCCCGCACCGGCCGGGCGGGGAGGTGACCCGCCTCACAGGATGCGGGGGTGTGAGGGCGCTCGGGCCCGGTCCCGCCGGCGGGACCGGACCCGGAAGTCCCCCCTTTCGGCGGGTGCCGGGGCTGCTCCGTCCGCCGGATCGCCAACATGCGCCCTTTCCCGCCGGTTGCGAAACTGACGCCCGTGCAGATGTGTGCCGAATTCACCACCGCCCGCGAGAGGAACGGCCTGCGGGCTTTCGTGTGCGAAGAATTCCGCCCCGGGGCCGTGCGCACCCGTTTCCGGCGCTCCGGCGGGGAATTCCTGGCGGTACGTCAGAAGAGGAGGGGCGCGCTGCACCGGGCCCTCGTGCTGGCCGTCACCACGGCCACCGTCACCTGGGGGCACCTCGCTCCCGCCCGCGCCGACGAGCCGTCCCCCTCGCACGGGGCTCCGCCGCAGCTCACGGCGGAGGTGCTGGACAGCCCGCAGGGCGCCCCGGCCCCGCTCCACGGCCCGCCCGGTCGGCCCGCGGGTCCGCCCGCCACCCCGCCGACCACGCGCGAGGCGATCATCGACCGGGCCGAGAGATGGGTCCGCGCGAAAGTCCCGTACGCGATGAGCGGGTACTGGTCCGACGGCTACCGGCAGGACTGTTCGGGATTCGTCTCGATGGCCTGGAATCTGGACCGCAGCGAATGGACGGGAAGCCTCACGAACGTCGCGGAACGCATCACCAAGGACCAGCTGGAACCCGGCGACATTCTCCTCTTCCACAACGCGAAGAACCCGGAGAACGGCTCGCACGTCACGCTTTTCGGCGGCTGGACCGACAGCTCCCGCACGCGGTACACGGCGTACGAGCAGACCCGCCCCGCCACCCGCAAACAGGCCACCCCGTACGCCTACTGGACCAACAGTCCGCAGTTTCTTCCGTACCGGTACCGGGGGATCGCCGAGGGCGGCGGCCGGCACGCCGACGGATATCCGGGCCGTGAGACCTGGCGGCGACTCTTCTCTTGACGGAGGTACGGATGGGCACCACCAGCAGCGACACCGGCCGCGGCCACGCCGACCTCGCGGCACCCGTCGCGCGCGCCGGCCTCCCCGAACCGGCCTCCCCGGCCCCGGCGGAACGCCCGGCGTCCCCGGAGGCGGCACCGTCCGCCGGCCCGCCGGCCCCCGAACCCGGTTCCGCCACGGGATCGGCCACCGGCTCGGCCCCGGCCGCCGCCCCCGCCGCCGACGGTACGGAGGGCTCCGGGCCTCCGCGCAGGTCCGTCCGCATCATCCGTAACGCCGACACCATGGAGATCCCCGTCCACCTCCTCTTCCGCGAGGACGCGGACGGGGGCGAGGGGGCGCGGGACGCCGGGGCGTCGGCCGACCCGTTCGCGCCCAGGCCCGAACCCGAGGCCGGGTTCCGCGCGATGGCCGTCCCGCACCGGGGTGCCGCCGGAGCGCACCGCACCGGAACGGCCACCCCGCGCAGCCCGCTGCTCTGCCCGCCCGCCCTGGACGAGTCGGTCCCCGCCGAGCACCTGGCACCCTCGCTCCCCGGCTCCCTCGCGGTGGCCGTCGCGGCGGGCGGGGTCGCCGGGGCCGGGGGTGCCCTGTGGTGGGGCGGGCTGCTCCCGGCGGTGGCCTGGCTGCCCCCGGCCGGGGCGGGGTCCGGCGGGGCGGTGGCCTGGGTGCTGGCCGCCGGTGCCGGGGCGGTGACGGCGGTGTCGCTCGGTGGGCTGGCCCGGGGGAGGACCGGGTGGGCCTGGGTGCGGGGCCGGTTCGGCCGGTACCGGGGGACGGTGCGCCGGACCGGGCTGGTCTGGCTGAACCCGCTGGTGGGCCGGTGCCGGATGGACCTGCGGCTGCGGCACTGGCGCAGTGAGCCGCTGCCCGCCGTGGACGCCGACGGGGTGGCGGTGGAGGTGGTGCTGCACGTGGTGTGGCGGGTGGCCGACACCGCGCGGGCCGCGCATGCCGTGGACGACGTCGCCCGCTACCTCGGGGAGTGCGCGGAGGCGGCGCTGGCCCGGGTGGTCTCGCGGCGGCCGGTGGACGCCTTCCGGCCGGGGGTGCCGACGCTGCGGCACACCGAGGCGGTGGCCGAGGAGCTGACCGGGCTGGTGGCGGGGGCGGCGGCGGTGGCCGGGCTGGAGGTGTTCGCGGTGCAGCCGGTGCGGATCGCGTACGCGCCCGAGGTGGCGGAGGCGATGGGGCGGCGCCGGCTGGCCGCGCTCGACGCCCTCCACCGGGACGCGCTCCTCGCGGAGGCGGTCGACGCGGTCGAGGAGACGGTCCGGCGGCTGACCGCGCGCGGCCTGGTCGAGCTGGACGAGTACGAGCACAGGGCGCTGGTGCGCGACCTGACCGTGGCGTTCTGCGCGGGGCGGACCGCCGGAGGGTGAGCGGACGGGCAACTCCCTGAAACCGGGGAGCGGTTCGCGTCAAGGGGCCGGATCGGGCGAAAGCGCTCGATACCGGTCCCTGTACCTGTGGGGGGCGGGCCCGGCGAGGCGGTTTCGGGGAACCCCCGTTGACCTGCGACAGCTCCTGAGACGCATGAGGTCCGGAGGTAGAGACCACTGGCCGACGAGGCGGTGGCCGGAAGGTAATACCACGTCAGAGGTGCTGCTGTCCCAGTTCCGCGATTGGTATGGACATGGTGATGTGGCCCCTCTAATCTCGGCGTTGGTCTAGACCGCAGTGCGCACGCCTCACCGGAGTTCCCCCACGTCCCCCAGGGAGCGGCACCATGCGAAACAAGAAGACATACGCGGCCCTCGTCGGCGCTGCCACGCTCGGCGCGCTCGCCTTCTCCACCGGCGGCGCCAGCAGTCACGGCTACGTCGACAAGCCCATCAGCCGCGCGAAGCTCTGTGCCAACGGCACCGTCAGCAACTGCGGCTCGATCCAGTGGGAGCCGCAGAGCGTCGAGGGCCCGAAGGGCTTCCCGGCGGCCGGCCCCGCCGACGGCGCGCTCTGCTCCGCCGGCAACGCCGGCTTCAAGCAGCTCGACGCCGCCAAGGCGCCGAACGGGTCCGACTGGCCTGCCACCCAGGTCAGCGGCGGGCAGGGTTACACGTTCCAGTGGCAGTTCACCGCCCGCCACCGCACCACGGACTTCCGCTACTACATCACCAAGGACGGCTGGGACTCCAGCAAGCCGCTGACCAGGGCCTCCCTGGAGTCGCAGCCCTTCCTGACCCTGCCCTACGGCGGCCAGCAGCCCCCGGCCACCCTCGCCCACCAGGGCACCATGCCCACCCAGAAGACCGGGAAGCACGTGATCCTGGCCGTCTGGGACGTCCACGACACCGCCAACGCCTTCTACTCCTGCGCCGACGTCAAGTTCTGATCCGACGCCCGTAGCAGTCGGCACCGCCGTACCCCGGCGGTGACCCCCCACCCTCGCGGCATCCCGCCGCCGCCCGCCCCGCCGCCCGGCCGCGCCCCGTGAGCAGGCCGGACCGCGGACCGGGTGTGGCCCCGGAGACGGTCCTCTCCGGGGCCACATCGCTGTCCGGACACGGGAGAAGCCCCCCGCTTCCGCGAGGGGCTTCTCCTTGTCTGTGCGCCGCCAGGGACTCGAACCCCGGACCCGCTGATTAAGAGTCAGCTGCTCTAACCAACTGAGCTAGCGGCGCCTGCTGACAACAAAATAATACCTGGTCCCGAGGGTGCTCCCGACCAGGCGGCCGTGGTCCGCCTCACAGGGCCCCGTGGTCCGATCGGGGGAGAGGCGGTGTCCGGGCGCGAGAGCGGGCGTCCCGCCTGGCATCAACCCTGGGAGGCGGCGCACCGGGCGGCGCGAGGAAAGGAGCCTTCCCCATGGCACTCGGCGTACAGGAGCGCGAGGAATTCCTCGCCGGCCGGCATGTGGCCTCCCTCGCGGTGGAGCGGGGGGACGGGCGGGCGCCGCTGACGGTGCCCCTCTGGTACTGGTACGAGCCCGGTGGGGAGGTGCGGGTGATCACGGGGGCCGACTCCGTCAAGGCCCGGTTCATCTCGGCGGCGGGGCGGTTCAGTCTGCTGGTGCAGCAGACGGCGCCCACGTATCTGTACGTGAGTGTGGACGGGCCTGTCGTGGCGACCACACCGACCACCGTGGGGGACATGGTGACCGAGGCGTCGCGGTATCTCGATGCCGAGGGGGTGGACGACTACGTCTCCGGGAGTGGGGTCACCGAGAGCGACTCGGCGGGGCTGGTCACTCTGGCCATGCGTCCCGAGCACTGGCTGTCGGCGGATCTCGGCTGGGGGTAGCGGGGCCGGCCGCGGCGGGGCCTCCAGCGCCGGCCGGGCTGTCGGGGGGCCGGTTCAGAGGTTCAGGGTGTGGCCCGTGGTGGCGTCGACGTGGGTGGGGACGGGGTCGTGGCGGGTGCCGACGGTGGGGGTGCCGGTGGGTTCGAAGAGGAGGATGGTGGCGCCGGTGGGGGCGTGGGGCTTGTGTTCGGTGCCTCGGGGGACGGTGAAGACGGAGCCCTGGGGGAGGTGGACCGTGCGTGCTCCGGCGGGTTCGCGCAGGGAGATGTGGAGGTCGCCGGTGAGGACGAGGAAGAACTCGTCGGTGTCGTCGTGGGCGTGCCAGAGGTGTTCGCCCTCGACCTTGGCGACGCGGACGTCGTAGTCGTTGACGCGGGTGACGATGCGGGGGCTCCACAGGGTGTCGAAGGAGGCCAGGGCCTGGGTGAGGGCGATGGGGTCGTTGCTCATGGGGCCATCCTGGGCCGTTCCGCCGGGGCCTCGTGAGTGCTAGGAATCGCACATGGCGCAAGAATCCTCGCAGGGGTGGCAAGAGGCGGAGCCGCATCGGGTCGTCGTGATCGTGGACGAGAACTCGAATCCGTTCGAGCTGGGCTGTGCGACCGAGGTGTTCGGGCTGCGCCGGCCGGAGCTGGGGCGGGATCTCTACGACTTCCGGCTCTGCTCGCCGGAACCCCGCACGCTGATGCGGGACGGTTTCTTCACGCTCACCGGAGTCGCCGGGCTGGAGGCGGCCGAGGAGGCGGACACCTTGATCGTCCCCAACCGTCCGGACACCGAGGTGCCCCGGCGCCCCGCCGTGCTGGACGCCGTCCGCCGCGCACACGCGAGGGGCGCGCGCCTGGTCGGCTTCTGTAGTGGTGCCTTCACGCTGGCCGAGGCCGGGGTGCTCGACGGGCGCCGGGCCACCGCGCACTGGCAGTGGGCGGACGACTTCCGGGCCCGTTTTCCGTCCGTCCGGCTCGAACCGGACGTGCTCTTCGTGGACGACGGGGACATCCTGACGGCGGCGGGGAGCGCGGCCGCGCTGGACCTGGGGCTGCACCTGGTCCGCCGCGATCACGGCGCGGAGGTCGCCAATGCCGTGAGCCGGCGGCTGGTCTTCGCGGCGCACCGGGAGGGCGGGCAGCGCCAGTTCGTGGAGCGCCCCATGCCCGACCTGCCGGACGAGTCCCTGGCGCCCGTGCTGGCCTGGGCCCAGGAGCGGCTGGACGCGCCGCTCACCGTCGCCGATCTCGCGGGGCGTGCGGCGGTCAGCCCGGCGACGCTGCACCGGCGCTTCCAGGGGCAGCTGGGCACGACCCCGCTGACCTGGCTCACCCGGGAACGGCTTGCCCTGGCGTGCCGGCTGATCGAGCGGGGCGAGCCCCGCTTCGAGGTGGTCGCCCGGCGCAGCGGGATCGGCACCGCGGCGCATCTGCGCACCCTGATGCGGCGCGAGACCGGCATCACGCCGTCGGCGTACCGGAGCCGGTTCGGGCCGGGGGTGAAGTGACCACCGGACGCCTCACAGGGCCAGCGAGAGCAGGACGGGAGCGGCGTTGCGGTTGAGGGCGAGGGCGGCGTCGTGGAGGCGGTGGGCGTGTTCGACCGGGAGGGAGAGGGCGAGGCAGTTGGCGGAGGCGCCGGCGGTGAGGGGGACGGCCGCGCAGACCGTGCCGACGGCGTACTCCTGGAGGTCGAGGACGGGCACGCTCGGGACGTGTGCCTCCAGGCGGGTGAAGAGGGCGCGTTCGCTGGTGATGGTCCGCGAGGTGAGCCGGGCCGGGCGGTGGCGGGCGAGGTGGTCGCGCCGTCCGTTGACGTCGAGCTGGCTCAGCAGGCTCTTGCCGATGGCGCTCGCGTGCGCCGCCGACCGGAAGTCGACCCACTCGTTGACCCGCGGCACCCCGGGCCCGTCCGCGACGTCGGTGACCCGGATCTCCCCGTCGACGTACCGGCTGACGTAGACGGCCGCGCCGATGGTGTCCCGCAGTCTCTCCAGCTGCCGCTGGAGCCGCCCGCGCACCACGGCCCGCGCCGGCTCGCCGCCGTAGGCCCCGGCGACGTACCCGCCGTCGGGCAGCCGGCGTACGTACTCCTCCGCGCGGAGCATCCGCAGCAGGGCGGCGACCTCGGTGCGGGGGAGGCGGGTCGCGGCGGCGACGGCTGGTTCGGTGATGCCCGAGGAGTGGCGGGAGACGGTCTCCAGGACGCGCAGTGCCTTGCGTACGGAGCGGTACGGGGCGGCGGACTCGTACGTCAGTGCCACGGTTTCCCCCTGCATGGACCGGACGCGGATCGCTGGGCTCGTCGTCACGATAGCCGCCAAGCTCCCCTGTGCGCCGGGCTGTTGGCCGATTGGCCGTCCCGCTGGTCAGGAACGCGCCACCCTGGCACATGCCAGGGGCATACCCGTGCGCGCACGGGGGCGCACGGCGAAGGGCCGGTGCGCCGCGGTGGCGCACCGGCCCTTCGGGGGTGCGGAGGGTCAGAGGACCGCGCTGAGGAACTCGCGGGTCCGGGCGTGGTCCGGGTCGCCGAAGATCTTCTCGGCGGTGCCGGTCTCGATGATGTGGCCCTCGTCGAACATCATCACCTGGTCCGAGATGTCCCGGGCGAAGTTCATCTCGTGGGTGACGCAGAGCATGGTGATGTCGGTGCTGCGCGCGATGTCGCGCAGCACGTCGAGGACGCCCGCGACCAGCTCGGGGTCGAGCGCCGAGGTGACCTCGTCGAGGAGGAGCACCTGCGGGCGCATGGCCAGCGCGCGGGCGATGGCGACGCGCTGCTGCTGGCCGCCGGAGAGCTGCGAGGGGTACTTGTCGAGGTGCTCGGTGAGCCCGACCAGTTCCAGCAGGTCGCGGGCGCGGGACTCCGCCTCGTCCTTGGAGAGGCCGAGCACGGTGACGGGCGCCTCGGTGATGTTCCGCAGCACTTTCATGTTGGGGAAGAGGTTGAACTGCTGGAACACCATGCCGATGTTCTTGCGCACCTCGCGGATGTGCTTCTCCCCGGCCGGGACGAGCTTGCCGCCCCGCTCCTCGTGGGTGAGGTAGTCGCCGTTGACCCGGATCGTGCCCTCGTCGGGCTTGAGCAGGGTCATCAGCAGTCTGAGGATGGTGGTCTTGCCCGAACCGGAGGGGCCGATCAGGGTGACGTGCTTGCCGGAGTCGACGCCGAAGCTCAGGTCGTCGAGGACGGTGTTGCTGCCGAACCGCTTGGTGACCTTGGAGAAGCGGATCAGCTCCTTCCCGTCCACCGGGGGGTTGGCTTCCTGGTTGCTGGGGGTGGTGTCAGCGGACAAGACGACGCTCCAGGGCTCGCAGAAGAAGAGACGCCGGGTAGGCGATGAGGATGAAGGCGATGCCGACGACGGTCAGCGGTTCCGTGTACTGGAACGTCGCGGCGCCCTCCAGACGGGACTGCTGGAGCATCTCCAGCACACCGATACCGGCCAGCAGCGGCGTGTCCTTCAGCATCGACACGACGTAGTTGCCGAGGGCCGGGACGACACGGCGGATCGCCTGCGGCAGGATCACCGCGGTCCAGGTGCGGTGGGCGGGCAGGCTCAGCGCGGTCGCCGCCTCCCACTGGCCGACGGGGACGGCGTCGATGCCCGCGCGGTAGACCTGCGCGGTGTACGTCGAGTAGTGCAGGCCGATGGCGATGATGCCGGTGGTGAGGGCGGAGAACTGGATGCCCCACTCGGGCAGCACGAAGAAGAGGAAGAACAGCTGCACCAGCAGCGGCGTGTTCCGGATGAACTCGGTGACGACCGTGACGGGCCAGCGGACGAACCGCGTCGGCGCCCGGAAGGCGATGGCCCAGACGAGCCCGAGGCTGAAGGAGATGAGCGAGCCGATCACCGTGGCCTGGAGGGTGACGAGCACCCCGTCCCAGAAGCGCGGCATGAAGTCGGCGACAGCGGACCAGTCCCAGTTCATATGCCGGCACCCCCGGGCTTGTCGGAGAGCTCGGTCTGCTGCCGAAGGCCCAGCTTGGCCATGAGGCCCGGCCCCTTCTCGGGCTTCTGCCCGATGCCCGCCTTGGTCTTGGCCTCCAGGGCGCGCATGCCCCGGGTCAGCACGAAGGCGATGACGAAGTAGATGAGCAGCGAGATCGTGTAGATCTGCGCGCTCTCCTGGGTGGCCAGCCGCACCAGGTAGGCGGCGAAGGAGACGTCACCCACGCCGAGCAGCGAGACGATCGCGGTGCCCTTGAGCAGCTCGATCAGGAGGTTGTTGAAGGGCGGGATCATCTCGGGCACGGCCTGCGGCAGCAGGATGAGACGCATCCGCTGCCAGGGCGTGAAGCTGAGCGCGACCCCCGCCTCGCGCTGAGCCGGTGTGACCGAGTTGAGCGCGCCCCGCACCACCTCGGCGCCGTACGCGCCGTAGGAGAGACCGAGGGCCAGCACGGCGGCGTACATGGGCACGAACTGCCAGCCGAAGAGCGGCGGCACCACGAAGAAGAGCCAGAACATCAGCACCAGCGCCGAGGTGCCCCGGAAGATCTCCGTGTAGAAGCCGGCGAGGAAGCGCACGAACTTCGAGCGGTGCGTCCGCGCCATGCCGACCCCGAAGGCCACCACGGTGGCGAGGGCGGCGCTGTAGAACGTCAGCTGGACGGTGACCCAGATGCCGGGCAGGACCCAGTTTTCCCACAGACCGGTCGTCATACGGCGCAGAGCTCCTTCGCCGTCATGGTGGTCATCTCGTCCTTGGTGAACCCGAAGGGGCGCAGGATGCGGAAGAGCTCACCGCTCTTCTTCATCTTGTGGAGCTCCTTGTTGACCGCGTCCCGCAGCTCGGTGTCGTTGAGGCGGAAGGCGAAGCCGCCGCCGTCGATCTTCTCCTTGCCGTCGACCTTCGGCGGGAAGGGCTCGGTGACCTCGGCCTTGCGGCTCTTGGCGACGACCGTGCGGGTGGTCAGCGCGGTTCCCGCGAAGACGTCGACGCGGCCGGACTCGACGGCGTTGAGGCCGGCGACCTGGTCCTGGAGGATCACGATGTCGCTTTCCGGAATCCCCGCCTCCACCGCGTAGCCGATCTCGGCGTAGCCGGTGCCGGTGGCGAACCGGGCCTTGGACTTGACGACGTCCTCGTAGTTCCGGAGGTTCTTCGGGTTGCCCTTGCGGACGATGAAGGCGTCCAGCATCTGGTACTCGGGGTCGGCGAAGAGGACCTGGCCGCATCGTTCCTTGTTGATGTACATGCCGGCCGACACCACGTCGAACTGCTGGGAGCCCAGCCCCGGTATGAGCGAGCCGAACTCGGTCGCCACCGGCTGGACGTTGGCTATTCCCAGCCGTTTGAAGATCACCTTGGCGAGTTCCGGGGCCTCCCCGGTGAACTCGCCGCTCTCGTCGATGTACCCGAAGGGCACCTCGCCCGCGATGCCCAGGCGGACCGTGCCCGCGGAGCGCAGCCGCTCCAGCGTGCTGCCCTCCGGCACCCGTGAGCAGCCCGTCGCCCCCACCGCCCCGGCCGTGCCCAGCACGGCCGCGCCGGCGAGGAGCGACCTTCGTCGTATGCCTCGTCGTCTACTCGGAACCATGGGCGCGCGGCTACCCGAACTCAAGCGAGGTATGCGGATGAATTTGCGCCCATGTCGCGGGAGATAGCAGCGGGGACCAGTGGGCACCATGGGTGCATGACCGAACGCTTCATCGACATCTCCCTGCCCAAGCGGGGCGTCCACTGCACCGCACGGCTCCTCGACGACAAGGCCCCGGTCACCTGCGCGGCGGTGTGGGAGGCACTGCCCCTGAGCGGCGACGTCTACCACGCGAAGTACGCCCGCAACGAGGTCTACGCCCTCTTCGAACCCTTCGCCGCCCAGGAACCCCCGCTGGAGAACCCCACGGTCACCCCCATCCCCGGGGACCTCTGCTACTTCACCTTCAACGGCACCCAGCTCGGCAACCGCGCCTACGGCTACGACACCACCGGGGCGGATGTGCGGGCCGGGGCGACCCTCGTCGACCTCGCCCTCTTCTACGAGCGCAACAACCTGCTCATCAACGGCGACATGGGCTGGATTCCCGGCATCGTCTGGGGCACGGTCGTCGACGGCCTGGAGGAGATGGCCGCCGCCTGCAACGACCTCTGGCGCGCGGGGGCGCTCGGCGAGGCCCTGAGCTTCCGCCGCGCCTGAGAGCGCCCCCGGACGCGCCCCGGGAGCCGGACGCTCCGCCGGTCCCAGGGGCGTTACGGGGTGACCGGCTCGCCGGGGGCGTACGCCCGGTCAGAGTGCGGGGGGTGCGATCCCGGCCGCGCCCGCCGTGTACAGGGCGTGCGCCGCCCGCAGCACGAGGGCGTCGGCGTGGCGCGGCCCGACGATCTGGAGGCCGACCGGCAGACCGCGCGCGTCGGTGCCGACCGGGACCGAGGCGGCGGGCTGCTGGGTGAGGTTGAACGGGTAGGTGAACGGCGTCCACCCCGTCCACCGGCGGTGGCCCGAGCCCTTCGGCGCCTCCCGGCCCGCCTCGAACGCCGTGATGGGCAGCGTCGGCGTCACCAGCAGGTCGTACCGCTCGTGGAAGCGGCCCATCCGGCGGCCCAGCTCCATCCGGGTGTCGACCGCCGCCAGGTAGTCGAGCGCGCTGTACCGCGCCCCCTGCCCGCAGATCTCCCGCAGCCCCGGGTCGAGCAGCGCCCGTGCCTCGGGGCCCAACGGCTGCACCACCCGCGCCGCCCCGCTGAACCACAGGGTGTGGAAGGCCTCGACCGGGTCGGTGAAGTCCGGGTCGTCCTCGCTCACCCAGGCGCCCAGCGCCGCCAGCCGCTCCACCCCGGTCCGTACCGCCGCCGCCACCGCCGGGTCGACGGCGACCTGCCCGCCGAGGGTGGGGGAGTAGGCGACGCGCAGGCCGCGCACCCCCTCGTCCAGGCCGGCCCGGAAGCTCTCCGCGACCGGGCCCAGCTGCGACCAGTCGCGCGCGTCCGACCCGCTGATCACGTCCATCATCAGTGCCGCGTCCCGCGCGTCCAGCGTCATCGGCCCGACGTGCGCGAGGGTGCCGAAGGCGCTCGCCGGGTAGAGCGGCACCCGCCCGTAGGTCGGCTTGAGCGCGAAGACCCCGCAGAAGGCGGCCGGGATGCGGACCGACCCGCCGCCGTCCGTGCCGAGCGCGAGGGGGCCCGCGCCGAGCGCCACCGCCGCGGCCCCGCCCCCGCTGGAGCCGCCGGAGGTGAGCGCCGGGTCGTACGGGTTGCGGGTCGCGCCGCTCAGCGGGGAGTCGGTCACGCCCTTCCAGCCGAACTCCGGCGTCGTCGTCTTGCCGAGGAAGACCGCCCCGTGTTCCCGCAGCCGCGCCACCGAGGGCGCGTCCTCCTCCCACGGCCCCCCGGCCCGGATGGTCCGCGACCCCTTGAAGGTCGGTCCGCCGCGCTGGAGCAGGATGTCCTTCACCGTCACCGGCACCCCGTCCAGCAGCCCGGCCGGCTCCCCGCGCTCCCAGCGCCGCGCCGACTCCTCCGCCTGGGCGAGCGCCGCCTCCCCGTCCACCCGCACGAAGGCGTTGACCAAGGGCTCGGTCGCCTCGATCCGGGCCAGGGCGTCCCGGGTGGCGTCGACCGGGCTGAGTGTGCCCGCCCGGTAGGCGGCCAGCAGGGCGGTGGCGGTCACGGGGGCGGGGCGGGCCTCGGTCCCGGGGGCCGGGATCTGTGCCCCGGGCAGGGACGGTGCGGCGGCGTGGCCCTCGGTGTCGGTCGGTGCGATGCGGTCGGTCATCCGCCCCTCCTGGGGTTCGCCGGTCCACGCGGGACCGGGTGCAGCCGATCAGTTCCGTACGGCGGTCCCGCGCGCCCGTGTCCTGGTCGCGCGGTGGCCGTCCCGCAAGCTCTCCCCGTCAGGCGCCCGGGACATACCCGCGCTCCTTGTCGACCACGTTCCGCAGCGGCCGGCCCGCCTCCCACAGGGCGTACAGCTCCAGGAACTGCTCGCCCAGCTCGTCGCGCCAGCCGACGGTGTCGCCGCTCATGTGCGGGGAGACGACCAGGCCGGGCGCCTCCCACAGGGGGCTGGTCGCGGGGAGCGGTTCCCCGGCGAAGACGTCGAGGGCCGCCCCGGCGATCCGTCCGGAAGCCAGGGCCTCGGCGAGGTCCGGCTCGACGACGTGGGCGCCTCGCCCGATGTTGACGAAGTGGGCCGACTCCCTCATCCGGGCGAACCGGCCGGCGTCGAAGAGGCCGCGCGTCTCGTCGGTGAGCGGGGCCGCGCACACCACCCAGTCCGAGGCGGCGAGCAGACCGTCCAGCTCCTCCTGCCCGTGGATTCCGTTACGGGCCGTCCGGCCGACCACCGAGACGTGCACCCCGAGCGCGGTCAGCACCCGGGAGATCGCCCGGCCGATCGGGCCGGAACCGACGACGCAGGCGCGAGTTCCGGCCACCCGCCGCGTCTCCCGGTGGCGCCATTCCCGGGCCGCCCCCAGCTCCAGCGTGCGCGGCAGATCCTTGGCGAAGGCCAGCACCAGCGCGGCCACGTACTCGGCGATCGGCTGGTCGAAGACGCCCCGCGCGTTGGTCACCACGGTGTCCGAGGCGACCAGCTCCGGGCAGATCAGCCGGTCCGCGCCGGCACTCGCGGTGTGCACCCAGCCGGGCCGCGCGCCCGGTCCCGGCCACGCTTCGCGGACCGCGTCGGAGAGGAAGTCCCACACCAGCAGGACGTCCGCCTCGGGCAGCAGCGAGGCCAGCGAATCGGCGTCGGCGTGCAGGACGCGGGCCCGTCCGGCGAGTGATTCCAGCCGTGGCGGCGGGTCGGCGTCGAGGACCAGGAGGGTCGGCTCCGGGGGCCGGCCCTGCGTCGGGTGAGGCGAAAGTGCCTCGTCGGATACGTGCGGGAAACCCATGGGCAACGTGCTTCCGCTTCCGTGGTGGGTACCGGCCGGAAAGCCGGTCCGAAGCTGTCCGGGACGTGCGGATTGACCACGCTGGCACCCGAAACTACCGTCGTCAACAGAAGCCCTTCGCCACGGGGAATCGCCGAAGTCACGGAGAGTTCTCGGCCGGTCACGCGCTTCAGGCTCTGTCCCGACGTCCCGGCGCACGTGCCGGCATCCGCACCCCCCTCCCGGCTCCGGCCGGTTCCGCGAGCACCATTTTCGAAAACTGGGGCCTGCTCATGGACGTCTCCTTTCTGGGCGGACCGCACCCGCAGCACGGTGTCGGTGTGGTCGCACCCTTCGACTTCGCACTCGACCGGGAACTCTGGCGATGGGTACCCGACGAGGTCTCGCTCCACCTCACCCGGACGCCCTACGTCCCCGTGGAGGTCAGCCTCGACCTCGCCCGGCTGGTCAGCGAACACGCCACGCTCCACGAGGCGGTCCGCGCCCTCAGCGCCGCCGAGCCGCAGGTCCTCGCCTACGCCTGCACCTCGGGCAGTTTCGTCGGCGGCCACGCCGGTGAGCGCGCCATGTGCGCGGCGATGACCCAGGCCGGCGGGGTCCCCTCCGTCACCACCTCCGGCGCCCTCCTCGAAGCCCTCGCGGAACTCGGCGCCCGGCGGATAGCCCTGGTCACCCCCTACACCCGGTCGGTCACCCGCTCCCTGGAGCGGTACCTGGCCCGCGGCGGCATCGAGGTCACCGCCCGCGCCAACCTGGGCCTGACCCACCACATCTGGCAGGTCCCCTACCGGTCCGTCTCCGCCATGGCCCACCGCGCCGTCCGCCGCAAGCCGGTCGACGCCCTCTTCATCAGCTGCACCAACCTGCCCACCTACGACGTCATCCCCCAGCTGGAGGCGGAGCTGCGCATCCCGGTGCTCTCCGCCAACCAGGTCACCATCTGGTCCGCCCTGCGCCATCTCGGCATCGGCGCGGTCGGCCCGTACCAGGCGCTGCTCAACCCGTCCGCCCGCCCCGGCGCGAGCGAGTTCGGCACGACGGCACCCGGTCCGGCCGCTCCCCGCAAGGGCGGCAGCGACCATCCGGTGCTGCCGGACACCCCGCTCCTGTAGGGCCGGGGAAAGAGGTCCGCCCGGGCGCGCCGGGAAAAACGCGACGCGCCCGGGCGGGCCTCGCGGGACATGGCGGCCGGATGTGCGGGAATCGGAGCAGTGAAGCCCGTCCGGGGGACCGGAGGACCGTCAGCGGTCCCGGAGACGACGTCGAAAGGGAAAGGGCACACATGACAGCGCTCGGCTTTCTCTACCCGGGGCACTCCGCCGAGGACGACTACCCGCGCATCGAGGTGCTGATGGGCGGCAGCGTCCGGCTGCACGTCATCCACACCGACATCGGCGAGGACGCCCACCGCGTCGACGCCCTGCTGGAGATGGGCTCCCCGGCCCGGCTCGGCGCCGGCGTCGAGGAGCTGCGGCTCTCCGGCGCCGAGGCGGTCGTCTGGGCCTGCACCAGCGGCAGCTTCGTCTACGGCTGGGACGGCGCCCACGACCAGGTCCGCGCCCTCGCCCAGGCCGCCGGACTCCCCGCCTCCAGCACCTCCTTCGCCTTCGCGCACGCCGTCAAGGAGATCGGGGCGAGCCGGGTGGCGGTCGCCGCGACCTACCCCGACGACGTCGCGGGCCGCTTCTCCGACTTCCTCAAGGCCTCCGGCACCGAGGTCGTCCAGGAGAAGGCGAGCGGCATCATCACCGCGGCCGAGGTCGGCACCTGGGGCCGGGACGAGGTCCTGGAACTGGCCCGCTCCGGCGACCATCCCGACGCCGAGGCGGTCCTGCTGCCGGACACCGCCCTGCACACCGCCGCGTATCTCACGGAGCTGGAGAAGGAGCTGGGCAAGCCCGTCCTCACCGCCAACCAGGTCACCGTCTGGGAGGGGCTGCGGCTGGCGGGGCGCCGGGTCCGCGAGCCCGCCCTGGGCACCCTCTTCCTCCAGAAGCCCCAGGTGGTCTCCTGAGCGGGCCGGTGGTCTCCTGAGAGGGCGGGCCCGGGAATAAAACGGAGCCACCCTCCCGTTAAGCGGGGGTTCGCACCCCCGGCAACAGGAGGCATCCCCGTGGACGACATCCGAGGAAAGGCGCAGGGCGCCGCCCCGACCCCCCTCTCCGTACTGGACCTGGCCACCGTCGGCGCCGGCCAGACGTCCACGGACGCCCTGCACGCGGCGGTCCGGATCGCCCGGACCGCCGACCGCCGGGGCTTCACCCGCCACTGGGTGGCGGAGCACCACTCCATGCCCGGCGTCGCCTCCTCCTCCCCGGCGGTGATCCTCGCCCACCTCGCCGCCCACACCGAGCGGGTACGCCTGGGCTCCGGCGGCGTGATGCTGCCCAACCACGCCCCGCTCGTCATCGCCGAGCAGTTCGGCACCCTGGAGGCGCTGGCGCCGGGCCGCGTCGACCTCGGCCTCGGCCGCGCCCCCGGCACCGACGGCGCCACCGCCGCCGCCCTGCGCCGCACCGACCGGCTGCACGAGGGCGCCGACGACTTCCCCGAGCAGCTGGCCGAGCTGATCCGCTTCCTCGACGACGACTTCCCCGACGGCCACCCCTACCGGCGCATCCACGCGGTTCCCGGCCCGGTGCAGGCCACCACCGCGGGCGGCGTCCAGTCACCGCACCGGCCGCAGATCTGGCTGCTGGGCTCCTCCGGCTTCTCCGCCCGCCTCGCCGGGATGATGGGCCTGCCCTTCTCCTTCGCCCACCACTTCTCGGCCCGCAACACCATCCCGGCGCTCGACCTCTACCGCGAGTCGTTCCGCCCCTCGGCCGTCCTGGACGCGCCCTACGCCATGATCGGCGTCTCCGCGTTCGCCGCCGACGAGGCCAAGGAGGCCCGGCGCCAGGTGCTCACCGGCGCCCTCAACATGGTCCGCCTGCGCCGGGGCGCGCCCGGGCTCGTGCCCACCCCCGAGGAGGCCGAGGCGCACTCCTTCTCCGCGATCGAGCGGGACTTCGTCGACGACTGGCTCTCCAACGTCGTCCACGGCACCCCCGACGAGGTCCGCGCCGGTCTCGACGACCTCCAGAAGCGCACCGGCGCCGACGAACTCATGCTCACCGCCAACGCCCACACGCAGGACGCCCGCGTCCGCTCCTACGAGCTGATCGCGGACGCCTACGGGATGCCCGAGCTGGGCTGAACAGGGCCCGCTGCGCCGGGCGAATTCCCGACGGGGCTCGTGTGGGGTTCCGGGCTGCTCCCCCAGGGGGCCTCAAGCGCCGGCCGGGCTGTGGTGGGCCGTCTGTCCGGATCGGTGGTCTCGGTCGGGGGCAGCCGGCCCGGTTCAGCCCGCCGGGGTGAGGCGTCCGGCGCGCAGGGCCGCCACGACGCCGCCGTCGACCAGCAGGTCGTTTCCGGTGATGAAGGACGCGCCGGGGCCGAGCAGGAAGGCGGCGGCGTCCGCGATGTCCTCGGGCGTGCCCAGACGGCCCGTGCCCGAGGCGGCGACCATGGCGCGCATGGTCCGGCCGCTGACGCCGTCCAGCTCCTGCTGTCCCATCGGGGTGGCGATCACGCCCGGGCTGACGGAGTTGATCCGCGCGCCCCGGGCTCCCCAGGTGGCGCTCGCCGCCTGGACGCGCAGCCGGTTCCCGAACTTCGCCAGGCCGTAGGCGCCCTGCCCCAGCGCCTCGGGGTCGGCGAAGGGCAGGTCGAGCAGCTCGTGTGCCGGGGTGTGGGCGAGCGCGCTCTCCTGCTCGGGGCTGAGCGGGGTCCGCAGCATGTGCCCGGCCATGCTGGCGATCACCACTCCGGCGCCGCCGGGGGCGACGACGCGCCCGAACTCCTCGACGACCAGCGCTGTCCCGAGCAGGTCCACCCGCAGGACGGCGGCGGGCGACGCCTGGACGGGGGAGAGCCCGGCCGTGTGCACGACCTGGGTGACGGGCCCCAGCCCGGCGGCGGCCTCGGCGAGCGCCGCGACCGAGGGCGCCGAGGAGACGTCCACCGCCTGGGTGACGACCTCGTGCCCCTGCCCGCGCAGCCGCTCGGCGACGGCGGCGAGCGTCACTGCGTCGAAGTCGGCGAGCAGCAGCCGGTTCCCCGGCCCCTGCCGCCGGGCTATGGCCTCGCCCATCCCTCCGACACCGATGACGACGACCACGTTCCGGCTCATGCGACACACCCCTCAATGACGAATAACGTTACGGTGCGTTCCGTAACGGAAGTCTACTCGTAGGATCGCGCCATGGACGAGGTACGACGGCCCGGGCGGCCCAGGGACGCGGCGCGGGACGACGCCCTGCTGGACGCGGCCCGGCAGGTCCTCCTGCGCGACGGCTACGCCGGGCTGTCGATGGAGAAGGTGGCCACCCTCGCCGGGGTCGGCAAGCCCACGCTCTACCGCCGCTGGCCCTCCAAGGCCGCCCTGGTCGCCGACGCCGTCCTCCACAGCTTCCTCGCCTCCGTGCCCGGCGTCCCGGCCCCCGGCCCGGACACCAACGGCTCCCAGCGGCTCGCCGCCTGGTTCCGCGCGTACGCGGCCTCGGTGGGCGACCCGCACCACGCCGCGATGGTCCTCGCCCTGACCGCGGCCGCCGCCGAGAGCCCGCGCGACGCCGAGAGTCTCTACCGGCAGCACACCCGTGGGCAGTACGAGAGCATCGTCGGTCACCTCCGCGCCGGGGTGGCGAGCGGCGAGTTCCGCGCCGACGCCGACCTGGAGGCGGTCGCCGACGCCCTGATCGGCTCCGTCCTCTACCAGCTGCTCACCCGCACGGAACAGGCCGCGCCCGCACGGGCCGAGCACCTGCTCCAGCTCCTCCTGGCCGGGCTGCGCGCCCCCGGCGGCGGGCAGGGCTGAACGCTCCGCTCACCCCTGCTGCCGCAACAACCCGGCGATCCGCTCCGGCCCGACCGGCCGCGACCACAGCCACCCCTGCCCGGTGTCGCACCCGATCCCGCGCAGCCGGCGCGCCTGCTGGGCCGTCTCCACGCACTCGGCGGTGACGGTCAGCCCCAGCCGGTGGGCGAGCGAGACCATCGCCTCGACCACCACCTCGTCCGCCGCCCCCGGCGGCACGTCGTCCCGGAAGCTGCGGACGAACGACCCGTCGAGCTTCAGCACGGAGACCGGCAGCCGGCTCAGGTACGAGAGGTTGGAGTACCCCGTACCGAAGTCGTCGATGGCGATCCGCACCCCCATCGCGCTCAGCGCCTGAAGGACCCGCAGTGGCCGTCCGGCGGAGCCCATCAGCGCCGACTCGGTCAGCTCCAGCTGGAGCAGTTCGGGCGGCAGTCCGGTCGCCTCCAGTGCCGCCGCCACGTCCGCCACCAGGTCGGAGTCCCAGACCTGGCGCACGGCCACGTTGACGCTGACGAAGATCGCCCGGCGCCCGGGCCGCGCCACCTGCCAGGCCCGCGCCTGCGCGCACGCCGTCCGCAGCACCCACCGGCCTAGCTGGACGACGGAGCCGTCCTCCTCGGCCTGCCCGATGAAGCGGCTCGGCGGCAGTGTCCCGAACTGCGGGTGGCGCCAGCGCACCAGCGCCTCCACCCCGCTGGTCGTCCCGTCGGCCAGGTCGACCAGCGGCTGGTAGTCGAGGACGAACTCGCCGCGTCCGATGGCGGGCCGCAGCTCGGCCGCGAGCACCTGGCGCGTCATCCGGTGGGCGTTGCGCTCGGGGTCGAAGAGGGTCCACCGCCCGCCGCCGTCGGCCTTGGCCCAGTACAGCGTGGTGTCGGCGTCCTGCATCAGCTCGGTCGCGGTGGTCGCGGAGGCGGGCCGCTCCACCACGCCGACCGAGGCCGACACGGAGAGCCGTTCCCCGTCCGCGTCGAACGGCTCCTCCAGCGCCAGCAGCGCCGCCGCCGCCAGCGCGGTGAGCTGCTCGGTTCCCGAGGAGTCCGGCACGAGCAGGGCGAACTCGTCGCCGCCGAGCCGCGCCACCAGCGGCGTACGCCCGCCCCGCGCCCCGGCGACGGCGACCCGGCTCAGCCGCTCGGCGACCGCGGTCAGCAGCAGGTCGCCGGTGCGGTGGCCGAAGGTGTCGTTGACCGCCTTGAAGCCGTCCAGGTCGAGATAGCAGACGCCGATCCGCCCGGTCCGGGCCTGCCCGGCCTCCGGCGGCCAGCGGTCCTCGGGGTGCTCCCCGTGCTCGGCCGCGCCCTCCGGTCCGGCGGGCCCCGCGACGGAGGCGAGCCGTTCGAAGAAGAGCGCCCGGTTGGGCAGCCGGGTCACCGGATCGTGCATCCGCAGGTCGCGCACGCGCGCCTCCAGCTCCCGCCGGGCGCTGATGTCGGTCACCGACAGCAGCGCGCCCCCGGGCCCGTCCGCCCGGGGCGGCTCCACGGCCACCAGTAACCACCGGGCGCGCCCCTCGGCGTCCCGCACCCGCCGCGTGCGCCGGAGCCCGGCCCGCCGCCCTTCCAGCACCGCCCGTACGGTCTCGTCGCCGGGCCGCCCCAGCAGCTCGGCCGCCACCCTGCTCAGCGCGCCCGCGCCGGGACCGGTGCCCAGCAGCGCCGCGAACGCGTCGTTGGCCTCCACCACCCGCCCCGCCCGGTCCAGCACCGCCAGCGCCATCGGCGCACGCCGGAAGGCGTCCGCGCGGACGTCGGCGGGGGAGTGGGCGCGGGCGCCCGGCACCGGTGGCCGCGACTCGCACCCGGTGGCCGCGACCGGTGGGTCGAACGGCGGGGTGTCGTGCGGCGGCCGCTCCTGGGGCCTGGTCTCGTGGAGCCGGTGTTCCTGGGGCGCAGCCGGTGCCTGCCCGGTCGCGGCTGACGGGCCTTCGGTCGTTCCGCTCACCACTCGCTCCCGTTCCGTGAGGGGGACGCGTCCGGCCGGGTGCGCGGCCCGTGAGCCCGGCCGCGCTGGCGTCGGCGTTCCGGCGTCCTCGTAGGGGAAGTGTGCCGATCATAGAGGCCGCGTGGAGAGGGCATCCAGCACGGCGCGTGGGGGCGCGCGCCCGGCGCTCAGGCGCATCACGTCTGCGCCGGGGGTGCACAGAACGACCACCGCGCGGTTCTTCGTGGCACGGCTGCCGCACCCACCGGACACCACCTCCACCCGAACGAGTCCCGCGAGGGGTTGCCCAGTTCGAGCGGAGATCACTCCTCCGGGCGAGACAAACGAGGCGTTGCGGCAGAAAAGCGACCAGGCTGGCCGGGATGTGCCGTCCCCGACCGACCCGGAGGCCGCCTTGCCGCGTCAGGAGGACCCGCGGGAGCACGCGCCGGCCGCACGGGCCGCGGGCGCGGAGCGCGTCACGCCGCGCGCGCTGGGCGCGGGCACGGTCGCGCTCCTCGCCCTGGCGGCCACCTCTCTGGTGGCGGGCCCCGCCTCGGCCGCACCCCCGGGTGGTCCGTGCGCCCTGCCGCGCACCCCGGCCCACCACTCCGAGGGGCTCGACACCTGGAACGGCGCCTACCCGCGCCCCCTCGGCAGCCTCGACGCCGTCCTCGTCTTCCTCTCGTTCCCCGACGCCACCCCGCGCACCACCCCCGCCGAGCTGACCGCCGACTACTTCCCCGACGCCACCAACTTCTTCGACCGCTCCTCCTACGGCCGCTTCACCCTGCGCCCGCACCCCCAGAAGGAGTGGCTGACCATGCCGCAGCCCTCCACGGCCTACGAGATAAGGCGCGACTGGAACGCCGCGAGCCGCTCCGCCTACCTCCGCGACGCCCTGGAGGCCGCCGACCCGGTCGTCGACTTCTCGCGCTACGACATCGTGTACTTCGTCGCCGACCCGGACGCCCCCGGCGTGGACTCCGACGCCACCAAGGTGGTCAACTTCAGCCGCCCCCTGGAGGCCGACGACACCCCGATCCGCCGCGTCGTCACCCTCTTCGAACGCCACCCGCCCGACCGCAACGTCCTCGCCCACGAGACCGGCCACGTCTTCGACCTGCCGGACCTCTACCACCGGCCCACCGACGACAAGGGCGACTGGGACACCCACGTCGGCGACTGGGACCTCATGGGCAGCCAGTTCGGACTGGCCCCGGACCTCTTCGCCTGGCACAAGTGGAAGCTCGGCTGGCTCGGCCACCAGCAGATCACCTGCGTCCAGGGCGAGGGCTCGCACCGCCTCTCCCTGGAGCCCGTCGCCGCCGACGCGCCCCTCCCGGGCTCCGGCACCCGTCTCGCGGTCGTCCCCGAGGGCCCCGGCACCGTCATCGCGGTGGAGGCGCGCACCGCCGAGGGCAACGACGTGGACGTCTGCCGCGAAGGCATCCTCGTCTACCGCGTCCGCACCGACCTGCCCTCCGGCGCCGGCCCCGTCGAGGTCCTCGACGCCCACCCGGACACCGCCGCCTGCTGGGGCCGCTCGGTCCACCCCGACCTCGCCGACGCCCCCGTCCAGGAGGGCGAGACCTTCACCGTCCCCGGCACCGCCCCCGGCGAGGGCGTACGCGTCGAGGTGGAGGACCGCACCCCCTCGGGCAGCTGGACCGTCAACCTCACCACCCGGCTCTGACCAGCACCGAAGCCCCGGAGAACAGGAGAAAAGCCCCCCGCTTCCGCGAGGGGCTTTCTCATCGTCTGTGCGCCGCCAGGGACTCGAACCCCGGACCCGCTGATTAAGAGTCAGCTGCTCTAACCAACTGAGCTAGCGGCGCCTGCTGACGTCGTAGACCTTAGCACCCGGACGGACCGGAGGAAAAATCGATACCGGGCGCGTACTCCGCGCAGCCCGCACGCACGCCCAGCGCAGCACGTCCGCCCCCGGCAGCCACGGGTACCGCGCCCCCGGCGCCACCAGCCACCGGTCCCCGGCACCGTTCCCCCGCAGCTCAGGCCCCTCGCCGAGGCCACCCGCCCCCGCCGCGTGCTCCCGCCCCCGCTCCCCGTCCCGCGGATGCCCCGTCGCCGCCCGCAGCGCCGGTACGGGAGCCTCGGCGGACCCCGCAGGGTCGGGTCCGGGCACCGTCACCGCGTCCCCCACCCCGTGGCAGAGCAGCGGCGGGACGGCGCTCCCGCACTCCTCCCAGCGCAGCAGGGCGGGGAGCCGCTGGGCCGTGCCCGGCGCCGCGAAGAGGAGTAACCGGCCCCGCTGCACCGCCGCCGGGCCCGAACCCGGACCTTCCTCCCAGAGGCGGTCCAGTATCCGGTGGCCGAAGACGGGCGGGACGTTCACCACGTCGAAGGTGATCCCGCACCGCAGCACCGCCGGCCCCGCCACTCCCGGGTACGCCCCGGCCGAGGCGAGCCACGCGGCCCCCTCCCCCGTCACGCGGGCCGACTGGTCCTGACCGTCCTGGGCTCCGGAGATCCGGCCTCCGGGCGCGGAGAGACGGTGGCGGGCGGTCGTGGTGGCGGTGGCGGTGACGTGTCGGCTGTTCATGCCGACAGGTCTACCGGTGGTGAGCAAGCGGTATCGCAGAGTTGCCGAAAGGCGGGACATCGGCGACAGGCATGAGGTACCTTGCCCCCTCACATACGCCCTCGGCATATGCCGGAGTCCCGCTCAGCCTCCCGCAGGGCGCGCCCGTAGCAGGTCACGCCCGAACTCGATCATCTTCTGCGCGTACGCCTCGGTCCACTGCGCCCGCTCTCCGATCGCCTCCGCGCTCAGCCGGTCGAACCGCCGCGGGTCCGCGAGCTGCGCCGCCGCCATCGCCTGGAACTCCACCGACCGGTCGGCCGCCGCCCGGAACGCCACCGTCAGCTCGGTCGCCCGGTCCAGCAGGGCCCCCGGGTCCTCCATCGACTCCAGATCGAAGAAGTGCTCCGGGTCCCCGACCGCCTCCGCCGGCTCGAACAACAACGGCGCAGGCCGCAGCCTCGGCGCGTCCCGCTCGGACTCCGCCATCACATGCCTCCAAACCCAGGACCCACGCCCCAGAACCACCTTCCATTGTCCCCACCCACCCAACGGTCCATCCCCACCAGTGATCCACTCATCCGGCCACAAACTCAGCAGATCCCGGCCCGGTCGGCGATTGAGGCCATCAGGGACCGCCACGGTGGACGGCGGAACCCGGAGAACCAGCCCAGCCCCCGGAGCCGACCGCAGGTCACCCCCCGGCAGGCAGCCGAACCCGATGCCCGCCCAGCACCCCGAGCACGGAGTGATGGGCCTCCCACCCGTCAGGGAACCGCACCCCCACCCCCAGCATCACCGGCTCGGTGGACGGATGCGCGTCCAGCACCTCCTGCACCCCCTCCCGGCACACCACCACACACGCGTGCCGATGCCGCGAGGCCAGCACACACAACCGCCCGGTCTCCAGATGAAAGGCGGTGGCATCCGGCCGCCCGGACAGCGGATGCAGCACCACGGTCACATCGAACTCCCGCCCCTGGAGCCGATTGGCGGTGTCCACCGCCACCCCCTCGACCCCGAGCGCCGCCAGCTCGGCCCGCACCGCCGCGGCCTGGTCCCGGTGGGCGGTCCCGACGGCGATCCGGCGCGACCCGAGCGGCACCGGCTCCGGCCCGGTCTCCGAGACGGCCGCCCCCTCCCGGTCGAGGAGCCGCCGCACCACCATGGCCACCGCCCGCACCGCCTCCGGGTCGGTCCTGGGCGTGTGCCGCGCGGGCAGCTCCAGCAGCCCCCAGCCGCTGCGCGCCGCCTCGTCGATCACCTCGTCGTACGGCGTACCGGCCGAGGCCACCTCGAAGCTGAGGGCGCGGTCCCCGGGGCCGGTGCCGCTGCGGAACGGGGTGAACGGGTAGAAGGCGTCGGAGACCAGCGGGGCCGCCGAGGCGGGCAGCCGCCAGGAGACCGGCAGCCGCAACTGGGGCAGCTCCGGGTTGTGGGCCAGCAGCGTCGCCACCGCGCTCGCCGAGGGATCGTAGGAGAGCCCGGCCCACTGCTCGGCGCCGACCAGGGCGAACGGGTCGAGCTGCCCCGGGTCGCCCACGAACAGGGCCCGCTCGAAGAGCCCGGCGACGGCCAGCAGCGCGTCCGAACGCATCTGGTACGCCTCGTCCACGATGGCGTGCCGCCACGGCTCGACATCCTTGATGTGCGCCCACTTCGCCGCCGTGGAGACCACGACGTCCAGCCCCGCCAGATCCTTCACCTTGGTGGAGGTCCGCACCGAGGGCAGCGGGTCGAGGGCCTTGTCGTAGGCGTCCCGGTCGCTGCTGTGCAGCCGCCCCACGGGCAGTTCCGGGTCCTTCTCCGCCAGCCGCAGCACCAGGTCGTCCACCTGCGCGTTGGTCTGCGCGATGATCATCAACGGGCGGCCCGCCGCGGCCAGTTCCCGGGCGGCCCGCACCACCAGCGTCGACTTCCCGGCACCCGGCGGCGAGTCGACCACGACCCCGCGGGCCGTGCCGTGCAGCGTCTGCGCCAGGATCTCCTCGGTGGCCAGGGCTGCCTGTTCGCCCGGGGACAGCACCCGGCCGTCCGGTCCCGCCGCCACCTCGTCCACCGCCGTCATCCGCCGCTCTTCCTCGTCGTGCCCGTCGTTCCGTCCGGGGCGTCCTGGCCCGGCCCCGTCTTTGCCGGCCGCCGCGTCACAGCAGGTCCTCCGGGGTCACCGGGTCGGGGGCGGTCGCGGGGCCGGGCAGGGCGCCCGGTGGCTCCGGCGGGCCGCCGTGGGTCCACGGCGTCTCCTCGGGGTCGGGCAGTTTGGGGCCGCCCCGCTGGTCGTGCTCGAAGAGGGTCCAGCAGATCCGGTCGCCCTTCTCCGGGACCGACCCCTCCTCCGGTTCGCGGCCCCGGCCCATCCGGTCCAGCACCCGCAGCAGGAGCAGCCGCTCCCCGGGCCCGGCGCCGTCCCCGGCGGCGAACTCCGCCCCGGCCTCCGGGGCCGCCTCGGCCACCTCCTCCGGCGCCAGCACCTCGGCGGACTGCGGTCGGCCGTCCAGCTCGCGGTAGACCTTGGCGCCGGGCGCCGCGTGCGGGGCGTCCTCCGTACGGACCGTGAGTACCGGACGCGGACTGGGCCGCTTGCTCTCGGTGTACGTCATCCGTACGTCAAGCACCTCGGCGGTGAACGCCTCCCCGGCCAGCCGCCGCCCGGCCATCACCAGCGGATCGTCCAGCGCCTCCTGGGCGTCGAGCCGGGCCTGCTCCCGCTCGCGGGTGGCGAGCTTCTGGGCGGCGGTCACCGCGTCGTCGCGGCGCGGCTGCGGCGGCTCCCCGGCGGCCAGCCGGTCGCGGTGGGCGGTGAAGGACCAGCGGTCGCGGGTCCAGCGGTCGGTGACGTGGGCGCCCTCGGGCAGCTCCCGCAGCAGGGCGATGCCGCGCCAGACCGCGTCCCAGGTGGGCCGGGTCCGGCTCTCCACCAGGGCGCGCAGCTCCCGCTCGGCCGCCGTCGTCGCGGCCAGCAGCCGGTCGGCGCTCTCGCCGTCCTGCGCGTCGGCCAGGGCGCGGCGGACCCGGTCGTACCGCTCGACGGCGGGCGCGAGCAGCTTGTTGTCGAAGGCGGGGTCGGTGGCGGGACCGGCGGGCGGGCAGAGCAGCTGGCCCTCCTCGTCCCGGGCCAGCTCGGCGTGGCGCGCGGCCCGGTCGCCGTCCTCCCCGGCGGGCGGGTCGATCCAGGCGAGCAGCGCCCCGAGGTGCTGGTCCTCCAGCGCGCTCTGGCCGGTGGCCCAGTGCCGGGCCAGCAGATCCGTCATGGCGACCAGCAACGAGGAGCCCGGCACCCGGGCCCGCTCGCCGAGGTGGGTGAACCAGCGGCCCAGCAGCGGCACCTGCTCCGGCGCCGGATACGGGCCCTCCGGGTCCTCCTCGGCGGTGCGGCGGAAGCGGTTGGCCCGCCCCAGCAGCCGTACCAGTTCGATCCCGGCCCGCCCCGGCACGACGAGCTGCGGGGCGTCGGCGCACAACTCGGTGACGACCTTGACGCGCTTGCCCGTCTCCGGGTCGGCCTCGGTGCGCTCGGCAGGCTCCACCTGGGCCGCGTACTCCTCGATGTACGGCAGGACCACCGAGGCGAGGCGGGCGAGGAAGGTGAAGCGCAGCTCCCGGTCGGCCGGTTGCGGGACCACCAGCAGGCGGGGCGCGTCCCGGTCGGTGCCGACGAGGGCGCCGAGCGGGGCCCCGGCCTCACCGGCGGTGGTGAGCGGGACGAGGACCAGCGGGCGGGCGGAGAGGTGGCGGTGGAGCACGGTCGCGGCGGGCTGCGCCCGGCCCGTACGCACCGCCTCCAGCCGGGCGAGGGTACTGATCAGCGGCATCCCGGCCCCCGATCCGGCGCCCCGGCACCCGCGGTGGCCAGCGCCTCGCTGCGCAGCCGGGCGGCCCGGCGCAGCGCCGCCACCGTCGCGTCCGTACCCGGGTCGGCACCGCCCCCGGCCCCGTCCGGGGAGGCGGCGGCCGTCAGGACCTCCTCGACCGAGGTCAGCCCGCCCAGCTCGCCCCGGACCGAACGGCCCAGCGCGGTCACGTCACCCGCCGCGCGGGCCCGCTCGCGGCAGTGGAAGGCCAGTTCACAGGCGGAGAGGCACTCCGGGGCGTAGGAGGCGGGGACCGACTCGACGGCGTGCAGCAGCTCGGCGGCCGGCCGGTCGGGGTCGAAGCAGACGTCGGGCGGCAGGGCGGCGGCCAGTTCCTCGACCCGGGTGAGCCGGGAGAGCTGGCGCCGCGTCACCGCCCGCTGCTTGCGCACGTCGACGGCGGCACCGGTGGGGAGGTTGGAGAAGTCCTTGGGGCAGACCAGCAGCACCTGGTGGCGGACGGCCGGGGCCCCGCCCAGCCGCTCCGCGAGCCGGCCGGCCGCCTCCTCCAGCGCCAGGACGTACACCGCGGCCTGCCGGGCGGCCGCCCCGACCTTGGCGGCGTCCGCCGAACCGTCCAGCATCGGGAAGGACTTGATCTCCACCACCGACCAGCCACCGTCGGGATGGATCACGATCGCGTCCGGCTCCAGGAAGGCGTCCGAACCGGCCACCTCCAGGGGAAGCATCGGGTGGTCCAGCAGCGTCCAGCCACCCCGCCGGCCGGCCGCCTCCCGCAGCGCCTCCTCGGTCCGGGCGACCCGCTCGGCCTGCCCGGGGGCGGCGAGACGGGGCACCTCGCCACCGCCGTCCGGCGCGGGCCCGCCGCCGAGGCAGGCGTGGGCGAGCCGCAGCAGCTCCGCCCCGCCGTCGGCCTTCACCCGCGCCTCGAAGGCGTGGCCGCGCATGAACGCGAACTGCGACTGCCCGAACCCCGAAGGCACCCCCAGCGCCTCGGCGAGTCTGGGCTTGTCCACCCCCGCCCCGTCGAGCAGGGCGCGGCGGTGACACCCCGGGTTGGCGGCGAGCGCCGCCAGGGCACGGGCGTCGAGCGGCCGGGGCGGTACGGAGACGCCCCGCACCTGGGCCAGCCGCTGCCGGAGTGCGGGAGCCGCGGAGGCGGCGCCGTTCGGGTCTTCGCTCACGCGGAAAGTCTGGCATCCCCCACCGACAACCGACCGGACGCGCCCGCCCCACACCCCTTGACCTGGCACGTTCCCCCACCCTCTGCAACCCGACAACCGACGAGTTGACCAGCCCGTACTGCTGCTCCCCACCCCCGTCGTCGTACCCGCGCACTTCCCAGCCCGGCCGGCGCTTGAGGCCATCTTGAACCAGCACCGGCAGGACGAAGCCCAGCCACAAGGACAGCCCGGCCGAAGGCCCCTACTCCCCCCGCACCCCCAACTCCCGGAGCGCGGGCAGCTCCCCACCCGCCTCCCTGCGCAAGGTCAGCCGCACCTGACGCACCGGCGCCCCGGCGCCGACCCCCTGCCAACTGCGCCCGTCGGCAGACACCTCCACCTGGTAAGAGGCGGGCTCGACCGCCCACTGGGGCGTGACCGAGGCGACCCGTGTGGGCGAGGCCAGTTCGGCGGTGAGGGTCGCGGTGGTGGCGTCGGGGGCGGGGGACCAGACGGTGGCGCCGGCCCCGTCGACGGCCGCCTCCGCGTAGAGGCCGGGCTCCTCGGAGGAGGCCCGTACGGGGGCGCAGCGCGCGGGGTCCGAGGTGGGGGCCAGGTCCGGGCGCCGGGTCTTGAGGGTGAGGGGCGCGCCGGAGCCGAGAGTGGAGCGCCCTTCCGGGGTCTCGACGGTGAAGGGGGCGCCGGAGGTGAGCCGGACCTCGGTGGTCTCGGGGCCGATCGCCACGTCGAAGGCGCGCCCGCGCCAGCGCAGCCCGCGCACGGTCACCCCGCCCGACTCGGCGCCGTCGGCCCCCCGCGCCAGTTGCGGCGGGAGCATCGGATCGAGGTGGAGCCGGTCGGCCGCGCGCAGCCGCATCCCGGTGAGGCCGTGCGTGAAGGACTGGAGGAACCCGCCCTTGCCGGTGAGGAAGTCCTCGGCCGGGGTGCCGGAGAGCGGGTCGTCGGCCCCCGCCTTGTCGCCGCGCGCCTCGGCGAAGAGGGCGTACGGGCCGCGGGCGAAGGGGCGGACGGAGCGCTCCAGGTAGGTGTAGGCGGCGCAGCCCGGTTCGTCGGTGGCGGCCGCGATCACCGAGTGGACCGAGTCGGTCATGGCGGGCCCGTCGGGGTCGGTGCGGGCGGCGTAGTAGTCGAGGGTGGCGGCGGCCGCGCCGTCCGGCATGGGCCAGTCCAGGGGGTAGGCGAGGAGGACCGCGTCGGCCTGTTTGATGCGGGCGCCCTCGTAGCCGTCGTATTGGAGGAAGACCTTGCGGTCGGCGTCGTAGGGGATGCGCAGGCCGTCGGCGATGCGGCGCCACTCGGGCGGGGCGGTGGTGCCGGTCTCCTCGGCGGCGCTCGCGGCGTGGCGCAGGGCGGTGGCGGCCACGGCGTTGGTGTAGACGCCGTCGTCCACGCCGTTGCTGTACTCGTCGGGACCGGCGACGCCCTTCACCGAGTAGCTGCCGTCGGGGTTGGCGGTGACCCGGGAGGCCCAGAACTCCGCGAGGCCGCGCAGCAGCGGCTCCCCGTCGCGGCGGAGCCAGACCCGGTCGCCGGTGGCGAGCCAGTACTGCCAGGCGGCGAGCGCGATGTCGCCCTGGAGGTGGTTCTGGGTGACGCAGTGCGGTGGGTTCCAGCTCTGGCACTCGCCCCACAGGTCGCCCGAGGAGGCGCTGGTCCAGGGGAAGAAGAGGCCCTCGAAGCCGAGTTTGCGGGCGTTGTCGCGGGCGGCGGGGGAGGTGCGCACCCGGTAGTCCAGGACGGTCCTGGCGAGGTCGGGGTCGGTGGCGAGCAGTGAGGGGAACATCCAGGTCTCGGCGTCCCAGAAGATCATCCCGGCGTAGTTGTCGCTGGTCAGGCCGGTGGGGCCGAGGGAGTCGCGGGCCCCGGGGCGGGTGGAGGAGAGCAGGCCGTAGCGGGCCGAGCGGAGCCAGAGCCGCAGCTCCTCCTGGCGGGCGGTCGGCTCCGGGGCCGCGTCCCGGCCGGGCGGGCCCGCAAGGACGGTGCCCAGGTCGGCGCCGGACTCCCACAGGGCGCGCCAGGTGCCGGCGTGCGCCGCGTACAGCGTCCGCCACCCCCGTCGCGCCCCGGCCCGGGCGGCGGAGACGGCGCCGGCGCGCGGGTTGCGGGAGGTCAGCGAGGTGTCCACGCCCACGTACTTGACGGCCTCGTAGGTGCGGCCGGAGCGGACCGGGAAGGAGGCGGACTGGGTGGCGCTCAGCTCGCGGGCCTCGTCGGCGGGGCGGACGGTGCCGGCGGGCGTGCGCAGCACCGAGGCGACGGCGCCCTTCACGCCGGTTCCCTCGGTGCGGAAGGAGACCGCCATGGCGCCGGACGCGCCCGGTTCGGCGCCGCCCCCGGTCTGCGTCATGCGGCGCGCGGCCCGGCCGTCGATCCGGTCGGTGACGGTGGCCGTCCCCGACCAGTGCGGGGTGAACCGCAGCCGGACGGCCGCGCCGTGCGGGGCGTTCCGGTCGGCGAGGACCTCGTAGACCAGGTCGGTGCGGCGGCCGTCGGAGCCGGTCCAGGTGAGGGTGGTGCGGACGAGGCCGCAGCGGAGGAGGAGGGTCTGGCGGTAGCCGGTGACGCGGGAGGCGGGGCCGTAGGTCTCGCCGCCCGCCGTGAGGTCGAGGCCGGTCCAGTGGGGGAGGGCCGCGACCGCCTGGCGGCCCGCGGTGTTCTCCGGGCCCCGGGCGTAGAGGCCGGAGACGAACGCGCCGTCGTAGCGCGGGGTGAAGAGCGGCCAGCCCGTCTTCACCTCCGGCTCGCCGCCCTCGCCCGGTGGCCGGAATCCGGCACCGGCGGCGGGGACGCGCGTGGCGAGGTAGCCGTTGCCGACGTACGCGTGGGGGGTGGCCTCCGCGCGGGTGCCGGCCGCCGGGGCCCAGCCGGGGGAGGGGGCGCACCGGGCCCGGGCGGCGGGCCCGGTGGGGCCGGGGCCGGGGGCGGCCGCTGCGGGATGAACCGGGGTCAGGAGGGCCGCCGCGAGGAGCGGGGCCGTCGTCAGGCGGGTCGCACGGGTGATCCTCACCCAGGAGACGATGCGGGCCAGGGGCAGGCCGCCGGGGTGGGCGCGGCGGTGGTTCCCACGGATGGGGGAGCGGCGCGCGGGCGGGCCGTCCGGGGCGCCGGCTTTCGGCCACCTGAATGCGGAGAAAGCGTGACCGGACGCCAGCCCCCTTGTGTGGCCGGAGTGTTAACCCTGTGGTCGCCCTCTTGTGGGATTCCTATGGATCGGTCAATCTTTCGACGGCGACGCGGGCAGCACTCCGCCCTCGGGGTTGTCATGACCCTGATCGTTGCTGCGGTCGGTGCGCCCCAAAGCACCCGCCGCGCACCGCCCCACCTGTGCACCATCGACGAGGAGGACCCCTCAGATGGCAGTGACCCGTCACAACCGCCGAAGAATGGCCGCCATCAGTGCGACGGCCGTGGCCGCTCTCGCCTTCGGCGGCGTCGCCGCGCTCCCCGCGAGCGCCGCGCCCGACCCCTCGGGCGCGGGCCTGATCATCAACGCGGACGCCCCCGACCGCGTCAAGGACAGCTACATCGTCACGCTCGACGCCGACAAGGTCGGCAAGGCGACCTCGGCGAAGAGCAAGGCGCTCGCCAAGGAGTACGGCGCCACCATCGAGCGGACGTACAAGGCCGCGCTCAACGGGTACGCCGTGGAGCTCAGCCGCGCCGAGGCGGAGAAGTTCGCGGCGGACCCGGCCGTCGAGTCGGTCATCCAGAACCGCACCTTCACCATCGACGCCACCCAGACCAACCCCACCTGGGGCCTGGACCGCATCGACCAGGCGTCGCTGCCGCTGGACAGCAAGTACACCTACCCGGACAAGGCCGGTGAGGGCGTCACCGCCTACATCATCGACACCGGTGTCCGGATCAGCCACAGCGACTTCGGCGGCCGCGCGGCCAACGGCTACGACGCCGTCGACAACGACAACGTCGCCCAGGACGGCAACGGCCACGGCACCCACGTCGCCGGCACCGTCGCGGGCAACGCCTACGGCGTCGCCAAGAAGGCGAAGATCGTCGGCGTCCGCGTCCTCAACAACGCCGGTTCCGGTACGACGGCGCAGGTCGTCGCCGGTATCGACTGGGTGACCCAGAACGCCGTGAAGCCGGCCGTCGCCAACATGAGCCTCGGCGGCGGCGCCGACGCCGCCCTCGACCAGGCGGTCCGCAACTCCATCGCCTCCGGCGTCACCTACGGCGTCGCGGCGGGCAACGAGAACCAGAACGCCGCCAACGTCTCCCCGGCCCGGGTCACCGAGGCGATCACGGTGGGCTCCACCACCAACACCGACGCGCGCTCCTCGTTCTCCAACTGGGGCTCCACCGTCGACCTCTTCGCCCCCGGTTCCTCGATCACCTCCGCGTGGAACACCGGCGACTCGGCGACCAACACCATCTCCGGCACCTCGATGGCGACCCCGCACGTGGTCGGCGCCGCCGCCCTCTACGCCTCGGAGAACCCCTCGGCGACCCCGGCCCAGGTCCAGGCCGCGCTGAAGGCCAACGCCACCAGCGGCGTCGTCACCGGTCCGGGCACCGGCTCGCCCAACCTGCTCCTGCGCGTCGGCTCCGGCGGCACCACCCCGCCCACCGGCCCGCTCTTCGAGAACAAGACCGGCTACACGCTCCCGGACAACACCACCGTCGAGTCCCCGGTGACCGTCAGCGGAGTCTCCGGCGCGGCGCCCTCCACCCTGGGCGTCAAGGTCGACATCTCGCACACCTACGTCGGTGACCTCCGGGTCCAGCTGGTCGCCCCCTCCGGCACCGTCTACACGCTGAAGGCCTTCGGCACCGGCGGCAGCGCGGACGACATCAAGACCACCTACACGGTCAACGCCTCCGGCCAGACCGCCAACGGCGTCTGGAAGCTCCGCGTCACCGACAACGCCACCTACGACACCGGGCGCATCAACTCCTGGGGTCTCCAGTTCTGACCGGCGCCGGGCGGTGCCGAGCGGCGCGCACAGGCGCTGACCGGCACTGACGGGCACCGACAGGTGCTGACCGGGGGTCAGGGGCGCATTCCGCCCCTGGCCCCCGGGCTCCGTCGGTCCCGCCGCATACGATGCGCTCCACGGCCGCGCGCACCGCGCGCCGTGCGGGCCACGCCTCGCCGCCGGTGGCGCGCGGCCCGCGTGAGGGGACCGAAGGAGCGAGCGAGCGTGGCCACACCGCCGACCCCGGGGATGCCGCCGGGCCAGCCCCAGCAGCCGGGACCGGGGGCGCCGCCGCCCCCGCCGTACGTACCGCCGCAGGGCGGCCCGGGGCCGTACCAGCAGCCGCCCCCGGGCCCGTACGGCGCGTATCCGGGGCAGCCGGGGCAGGGGTACGGCTACGGGTACGGCTACCCGGCTCCGCAGCCGCCGGTGAACGGCCTGGCCGTGGGCTCGCTCGTCACCGGCATCCTGTTCTTCGTCCCGGCGGTCGGACTGATCCTCGGCCTCTTCGCGCTGCCCAGCCTCAAGCGGCGCGGGGAGCGCGGCAAGGGGATGGCGGTGGCGGGCATGATCCTCTCCTCCTGCGGGCTGGCCCTGTGGACGCTGATGCTCGCCACCGGCGGCTTCTCCTCCTTCATGGACGGCTTCCGCGAGGGGATGCGCGAGGGCAGCGGCACCGCCTTCACGCTGCGCGTCGGTGAGTGTTTCAACGCCCCCGCAGGGGAACTGGAGGGCGAGGCGTACGACGTCGACAAGGTCGACTGCGCGCGCCCGCACGACGGCGAGGTCTTCGGCGCCTTCCAGCTGGCCGACGGGAGGACGTACCCGGGCGAGGACCGGATCGACTCCCTGGCCGACCGCCGCTGCACCGCGCAGGTCGACGCCTACGCCGGCCGGTCCGTCGAGGAACTGCCCGCGGACGTCTTCGTCTTCTACTACCTGCCGACCCCCGAGAGCTGGGCGCTCGGCGACCGCGAGGTCAGCTGTCTCTTCGGCAAGGACGGCGGGAAGCTCACCGGCAGCCTCGCCGGGTCCGACTCCGGGTCCGGGTCCGGGTCCGGCCAGGGCGGGGACGGCGGTGCCGGTGCGGGGGAGGAGGAGCCGCCCGGGGAGATCTCCCCGGTGGGGCTCTCGCGGCCGCTCGCGGGGTGAGCGGGAGGGGGTGGCGCGAAGTTCCCGGCCACCCGCGAGTTCGTCACTTCAGGTGAATCTCTGGCCCAAGGTTGCGGGCGGCAACCTACGGTTGTCAGGCTGTCGCTGTCTGTCAAGCTGATGGGAGTGGCCAGTGACGTTCGGTGAGCGGCCTGCGTATCTGCGCGTGGCGGACGATCTCCGCAAGAAGATCGTCGACGGTGCCCTTCTGCCGAACACCCGCCTCCCCTCGCAGGCCCGCATCCGGCAGGAGTACGGCGTCTCGGACACGGTGGCGCTGGAGGCGCGCAAGGTGCTGATGGCCGAGGGGCTGGTCGAGGGCCGCTCGGGCTCGGGGACGTACGTGCGCGAGCGGCCCGAGCCGCGCCGGATCGCCCGCACCGGGTACCGCGACCCCGGCGGCTCCACGCCGTTCCGGCAGGAGCAGGCGCTGAGCGGGGTGCGCGGCACCTGGGAGTCGCGCAGCGAGCAGGAGGGTGCCCCGGCCGAGGTCGCCGAGCGGCTCGGCATCGAGCCCGGCGACCGCGTGATGCGCACCCGGTACGTCTTCCGCGAGGCCGGCGAGGCGATGATGCTCTCCACCTCCTGGGAGCCGCTGGCGCTCACCGGCCGCACCCCCGTGATGCTCCCCGAGGAGGGCCCGCTCGGCGGCTCCGGCGTGGTCGAGCGGATGGCCGCCATCGACATCGTCGTGGACAACGTGGCGGAGGAGGTCGGCTGCCGCCCCGGCCTCGCCGAGGAACTCCTCGCCCTCGGCGGCGTCCCGGGCCACACCGTCCTCACCATCCAGCGCACCTACTTCGCCTCGGGCCGCCCGGTGGAGACGGCCGACGTGGTCGTCCCGGCCGACCGCTACCGGGTGGCGTACCACCTTCCGGTCAAGTGAGCGGCGGGCCGCGGCGGGCACCCAGGGGGCGCGCGTATGCCGGGGGAGTGCGCCGGGGCTGACGGATGATCTGCTTCCGTGTCGCCAACGTGGGCTTCCCTGCTGCTGGTTGAAGAGTCAACTCGTTCCCGAGGGGGCGCGTCCATCCGGATGCGCCCCCTCCGGCTTGGCTGGTTGCTTACCTCTTTGTGCCATTCCGTATCCGCTGAGTGAAGGTCGGGCGTAGGCTCCGGCATATGCGGAGTGCGGTTTCCCCGACGAACGGAGCGAGAAGTGAGCCGGGTGCAGGAAGCGAGGCGTGCGATGGGTGAGGGCGGTACCGCGCTCCCCTGGCACGTCATACGGCAGGAGGCCAACGGCAACCGGTACCGGGTGGCCGCCTGTGCCACGCGCGCCGAGGCCCAGAAGGTCGTCGAGTCGCTGGGCTCGCGCGACCAACAGCACTACTGGGTCGAGCGGCAGCCCGCCTGACCCCCTCCGGGGTCCGGACGCCGCGTAGGCTCCCGCGCATGACGGAACAGATCGTGGTGGTCGCCGCCGCACTGCGGGACGCGCGTGCCGACGGCCGGGGCGGACCCGTGACCGAGCGCCTACTCGCGGCCCGCCGCAGCGCCCCGCCGGAACTCGCGGGCCGCTGGGAACTGCCGGGCGGCAAGATCGAGCCCGGCGAACAGCCCGAGGCCGCCCTCGTGAGGGAACTCCGCGAGGAACTGGGCGTACGGGCGGAACCGGTGGAGCGCATCCCCGGCACCTGGGAGCTGAAGCCCGGCTACGTCCTGGAGGTGTGGACCGCCCGCCTCGTGGAGGGTGAGCCCGAGCCGCTGGAGGACCACGACGAACTGCGCTGGCTCTCCGCCGAGGAGATCTGGGACGTCGACTGGCTGCCCCAGGACCGCCCCGCCGTGATGGAGACCGCACGGCGGATGGAGAGCCCGGCTCTGGACTGAGCCGGGCGGGGAAGCCGCTGGGCCGACGGGGCGACACCGGGGCGCGAATAGCGGACGTACCGCTATGAACGAGGGGCAATCGGGCAATAGTCACGGCAATCGCCCGGTGCTCCTCGTCCGGGAAGTGCCGGCGTGTCCGTCGTCCCTTCGTCCCGCAGTCGTCCCCCGCCCGTGCCCGGCGGCATTCCGCGCGGGCAGCGGAGAGGGCTGCCGGTGTTTGGAAGTGATCGGTGTGATCGACACCCGTGGCGACTGTGCCGCGTGGACCTTCCCCGCCGACCCGGGGGTCGTGCGCACCGCACGGACCGTGGTCCGGCGCCAGCTGGCCGCCTGGGGGCTCGATGCCCTGGAGGACGTGACCGCGCTGCTGGTCAGCGAGTTGGTGACCAACTCGCTGCGGTACGCGCACGGCCCCATCGGGGTCCGCCTCACCCCCCCCGAGGAGGTGGGCTCGCCGCTGCTGGTGGAGGTCTCCGACCCCGTTCCCGACGCGCCCCGCGAGCGCCGCGCCGGACCCGACGAGGAGACCGGCCGCGGTCTTCAGCTCGTCGCCTGCACCTCGTGCCGCTGGGGCACCCGGCGCGGCCGGCGGGGCAAGACCGTCTGGTTCGAACTGGCGCTTCCCGGGTGACGTTCCGGCCCTGAAGTGAGCGGATCACGGCGCCCGGCGGTCGCATCCGGGCAGCTTCGGTCCGTACGCTCGGTGACCGGTCGGGTCCGGTCGCCGGCGTGCGAGCTCGTGCGCTCTCGTTGGTTCTCGGTGGACCGTGCGAGGTTAGGAGGGCGTTCCCCATGGTTAGGAGTGTCAGTGCGCCGGTCTCGAACTCCCCGGCAGGTCGTCCGCGACCTGAAAGCGTCGAGACCGTGCTGTGATCGTGAACGAGATGTGATGCCGCGCCGTAGTGCTGGATACTGCGGACTGCTGCCCCGGTACCGGGTCCGGGGGCGGTGAGCTGGAGGGGACGGTTCGCGTGCGCGAGATACCAGCGAAGGCCACGGCTCACCAGGAGCCGGCGGGCCGGATCGTGTGGCAGAGCAGCCCACCCGGGTCGATCTACGACTACATCAAGGTCGCCTCCTTCTCGATCGGCCCCGACGGGCTGGTCGACCAGTGGAGCGACCGCGCCGAGCGGATCTTCGGCATCCGCGCCCAGGACGTGCTGGGCCGCGATCCCATCGACGCCTTCGTCCCGAGCCACCTGCGCGAACGCGGCCACCGCAAGATGGCGGAGATCCTCGACGGCAAGGAGTGGACCGGCGTCCTGCCGGTCCGGCTGCCCGCGCCCCGCTCCGGTGAGGCCGCACCCGCCGCACCCGTCACGGAACCGGCCACGACGCCCACCGCCCGCACCGCTCCCGACGACCCCCCGGCGGCCCCGGTGCGCGAGGGGCTGGCCGAGATCTACGTGATGCCCACCCGTACCGAGGCGGGCGACCGGGCCGCGGTCTGCATCGTGGTGGACGTCCGTACCCTGCGGAGCATCGAGTCGGGACTGGCCGCCTCGGAGGCGATTTTCGGCCAATCTCCCATCGGTTTCCTCCTCTTCGGCACCGACCTGCGCATCCAGCGGGCCAACCAGCGGTTCGCCTCCGTCTTCGGCGGACCCGCCGACACCCACCGCGGCCGCACCGCCGAGGACTACCTCTCCCCGCGCGAGGCCGACCGGCTCAGCGCCGCCCTCCACCGCGTCCTGGACACCGGCGACCCGGTCAACGAACTCCAGCTCACCGGGCCGGCCGCCGACTCCGAGCCCGGCGAGCGGCGCCACTGGTCGATCAACCTCTACCGCGTCCACGACGGCGCCGGACGCCCCCTCGGCGTCGCCGCCATCGGCACCGACGTCACCCGCCGCGACGCCGCCGCCCGCGAGGCCGCCCACGCCCGCCGCAACCTCGCCCTGCTCAACGACGCCGCCTCCCGCATCGGCACCAGCCTCGACCTGGACACCACCGCCCGCGAACTCCTCGACGTCACCGTCCCCGCCTTCTGCGACCTCGCCTCCGTCGACCTCTACCAGGCACTCCTGGAGGGCGACGAGACCCCGCAGAGCCTGTGGAGCCGGTCCACCGCCGACGGCGCCGGCGTCGGCGCCGCCCTGCGCCGCGTCGCCTTCTCCAGCGCCGTCGCCGACACCCCCTTCAGCCCCGGCATCGGCGACGAGGCGGGCCGCCCCGGCACCGCCCCCGTCCCCGTCAACTCCGTCCACCACTACGAGTCCGGCTCGCCCTGCGCCACCGCGCTGCGCACCGCCCGCGCCCAGAACGTCGAGGGCTCCACCGGGCTGGTCCACTCCACCCTCGCCGTGCCGCTGGTCGCCCGGGACACCGTGGTCGGGCTGGCCAAGTTCTCCCGGACGAAGGGGAGCGAGCCCTTCAGCGAGCGCGACCGGGCACTCGCCACCGAGCTGGCCGCGCGCACCGCCGTCTGTATCGACAACGCCCGCCTCTATCGCCGCGAGCACGAGCGCGCCCTCATCCTCCAGCGCAGCCTGCTCCCGCCGGGCGCCCCCGAGGCGTCCGGACTCGACATCGCCTGCCGCTACCTGCCGGGCAACGCCGCCACCGAGGTCGGCGGCGACTGGTTCGACGTCATCGAACTCCCCGGCCACCGCACCGCCCTGGTCATCGGCGACGTGATGGGCCGCGGCCTGCGCGCCGCCGTCGCCATGGGCGAACTGCGCACCGCCGTCCGCACCCTCGCCCTGCTCGACCTCGAACCGGCCGAGGTCCTCTCCCACCTGGACGAGATCGCCCGCGGCCTCGGCGCCCCCGCGCACGGCCCCGGCTCCCAGCAGTCCACCCGCGCCGCCCTCCAGAACCGCGACGCCGACCTCTCCGAGGTCTACCTCGCCACCTGCGTCTACGCGGTCTACGACGCCGTCACCCGGCGCGTCACCTTCGCCAACGCCGGCCACCTGCCGCCCGTCATCGTCGAACCGGGCGAGCCCGGCGAGCCCGCCCTCCTCCTCGACGTACCGCCCGGGCTGCCGCTCGGCGTCGGCGGCGAACCCTTCGAGGAGGTCGAGGTGGAGATCCCCGAAGGGGGCCTGCTCGCCCTCTACACCGACGGTCTCGTCGAATCCCGCGACCAGCCCCTGGACGCCGGGCTCAGCGCCTTCCGGGCCGCCCTCACCGGGCCCGCGATGGCCCTGGAGGACGCCTGCGACCACGTCCTGTCCACCCTCGACACCCACCACGGCGAGGACGACATCGCGCTGCTCATGGCCCGTGTCCAAGGGCTCCCCGCCGAGAACGTCGGGGACTGGACGCTGCCGCGCGAACCCAAGTCGGTCGGCCGCGCCCGCGAACTGGCCCGCACCCAGCTGGAGAGCTGGGGACTCGACGCCCTCGTCGACACCGTCGAGCTGCTCGTCAGCGAACTCGTCACCAACGCCCTGCGGTACGGCGAGGGGGAGATCCGGCTGAGGCTGCTCCTCGACCGCACCCTCGTCTGCGAGGTCTGGGACGCCGGACTGGTCCAGCCCCGGCGTCGCCGGGCCCGGGACACCGACGAGGGCGGGCGCGGGCTCCAGCTGGTCGGGCTGCTCAGCGCCTCCTGGGGCTCCCGGCGTACGCCCCGGGGCAAGACCGTCTGGTTCGAGCTGGCGCTGCCCGACGGGGGAGAGGCGCCCGACCCGACCGAGGCCCTGCTCAGTCTCTTCTGAGCGCGGAGAACGCCGGGGCCTCCGCCTGGAGGGCGGCGTCGGCCCGCGCGCTGTGCTCGCGTACGGCCGCCGGGTTCTCGCCCTTGGCCCACTGCCGACGGGCCTCCGCCAGTTCCGTGCGGGCCGTGGTCAGGGCGGTCTCGGCGGCGATCAGGGCCTGCGGCGGGGCGTCGGGGGAGGCGGCCGCCACCTGGGCCGCCCTGACCCGGATCGCGTCCTCCGCCTGTTCGAGGGCTTCTGCCGGGGAGAGCACCGGGGTGCGGGTGTCGCCGCCCGCTCCCCATATCTCGGTTCCCGCCGGGGTGGTGCGGGTGCTGACCCGGCGCTTGCGCCGGCGGTACGTGTACACGGCGGCGGTCAGTGCGGCTGCCAGCACCAGGATCGGCAGGATCAGGTCCGCCCGCACCGTGTCACCCTTCGCCGCGCTTGACCGCTCCTTCGGAGAGTAGGGGGACGGGGTCGCCCTGGCGAGCGGGCAGGCGGGAAACTGCGCTCAACGTGGGGGTGTGCGTGGACGAACCCGCTCGTCCTGGCGTGGCCTCAAGCGCCGGCCGGGCTGTCCCGGGGGCGGCCCGTCGTGACCGCGCCGGTCAGGGATGGCCTCAGGCGCCGGCCAGGCTGTTCTGGGGTGCGGTCCGTCGTGACCGTGCCGGTCAAAGATGGCCTCAAGCGCCGGCCGGGCTGGTTTTTGGCGGACGTGGGTTCCCCCGTCCCGGTTGCCGAGTGGCTCAAGTGTTGGCCGGGCCGGATCGATTGCGGGTGCTGCGACCCTTCGGCCATCCCTGAGCCGCGGGCGATGGCCGGAGCCCAGCCAACCCCAGCCTGGCCGGCGCTTGAGGCCATCTTTGAGGTGCGGGCGAAGGCCGGAGCCCAGCCAACCCCCAGCCCGGCCGGCGCTTGAGGCCATCTTTGGCCCGCGGGCGAGGGGCGGAGCCCGGCCGAAATTCAGCCTGGCCGGCGCTTGAGGCCATCTTCCAGGTGCGGGCGAAGGCCGGAGCCCAGCCAACCCCCAGCCCGGCCGGCGCTTGAGGCCATCCCTGAGGCGCGGCAGAAGCCGCAGCCAAGCCACCCACAGCCCTGCCGGCGCCTGAGGCGCGTCCGCACGGGTGGAACCCAGCACCTCCCACGGCGTGTCGGCGCGACGGACCCCCGCCGGAGGCGTTCCGTGGCAATAGATGTGATCAGCTCCATATACCGCCAAACGTGATCAAATCCCGGTGACCCCCGGAGGTACGCCCCATGTTCCACGACGGCGCAAGACGGCGTTCGGTCGCGCTCCTGACGACCGGAGTCCTCGCACTCCCGGCCGTCGCGGCGTGCGGCGCGTCCGAGGAAGGAAACGTTCCCGCAGCCGCCCAGGATCTCGCACCCGCCGCCCGCGACCTGGTCGCGAACGGCTCCACCCTGACCTGGGCGATCGACGCCGTACCGGGCACCCTGAACGCGTACCAGGCGGACGCCGACACCGGGACGACCCGGGTGACCGGTGCCGTCCTGCCGGCTCTGTTCACCCTGGACGAGAAGGGCCGCCCGCAGGCCAACCCGGACTACCTGGAGTCCGCCGAGGTGGTCGAGCGCGAGCCCCGCCAGGTCGTCGTCTACCGGCTGAACCAGAAGGCGGTGTGGAGCGACGGCCGGGAGATCGGCGCCCCCGACTTCGCCGCCCAGTGGCGCGCCCTGCGCGGCAAGGACCCGGCGTACTGGACCGCCAGGAACGCCGGGTACGACCGGATCGCCAAGGTCGAGCGGGGCAAGGACGACCTGGAGGTGCAGGTCACCTTCGACAAGCCGTACGCGGAGTGGCGCAGCCTCTTCACGCCGTTGTACCCGAAGGACGTCATGGGCACCCCGGACTCCTTCAACGACAGCGCGCGCACCACCCTGAAGAACACGGCGGGCCCGTTCAGCCTCGAGAAGGTCGACCGGAAGTCGGGCGACATCACCCTCGTCCGCAACCCTCGCTGGTGGGGTGACCAGCCCAAACTCGACCAGCTGGTCTTCCGCAAGGTCGCCCCGAAGGACCGTACGAAGGCGCTCACCGAGGGCCGGGTCGACCTGGCGCAGGTCGCCCCGGGCGAGGCGGAGCGGATCTCGCTGGCCCGCCGAGACAAGGGCGCCAAGGGCCCGCTCGCCCACGGCCCCGGCGCCGGGCGCACCCCCTCCGACGCGCTGATGTCCTGGGCGATCGCCAACGGCACCGAGCAGGAGGCGGCCGAGTCGGAGCAGCTGGCCCGTGAGCAGACCCGCGAGGCGGTCGTCGCGTACGCCGCCGAGCAGAAGTCCCTCGCCGCCTACGAGGTCCGCAAGGCCCTGGAGCCCTCCTTCACCCAGTTGGCGCTGAACGGCGCCGACGGCCCTCTCGCCGACGAGCGGGTGCGCCGGGCCGTGGCCCGCGCCCTGGACCGCAAGGAGCTGGCCGAGACGGTGCTGAAGCCGCTCGGCCTGCCCGCCCAGCCGGTCGGCAGTCACCTGGCGCTGGCCGGGCAGGACGCGTACGAGGACGCCAGCGACGCGCTCGGCAGCCAGGACACCGCCGAGGCCCGTGCCCTGCTCGCCGAGGCGGGCTGGAAGCCGGGCCAGGGCGCGGCCCGGCCGAAGAACGCCGGGGCCTCCGGTGAGCCCGCCGAGGGAGCCGAGGGCGAGGAGAGCGAGGAGAGCGAGCAAGGCGTAGGGGAGTCCGGGAACGAGGACCGGCCCGGTGACGACGGCGGTGAGTACATCGTGGGCGAGGACGACGGGAAGCCCGGCGAGCGCGGCGGCCCGATGCTGCCGGGCGCGGTCGCGGCGGGCCAGGGCGCGGCCCTGTGGCGCCAGGCCGACGTGGTGGCCCGCCAGGACGGCGACGGCAAGGCCGAGCAGGGCGCGCACGCCCAGCAGGGCGGCCCGCCCGGCGCCTACGCGCCCAAGGGGACGGCGGCGCCGAAGGAGTCGGAGAGCCCGGGGGCCGCGGGTGCGGCGGGACCGCTGGCCAAGGACGGGCTGGAGCTGACGCTGCGGTTCGTGGTGCCCTCGGGGGCCGGGTCCGAGCAGTTGCGCGCGGTCGCCGACAAGATCGCGGAGCAGCTGGAGAAGATCGGGGTGACCACGGCGATGAAGAAGGTGCCGAGCTCGGGCTACTTCACCGACCACGTCGCCTCCGGCCAGTACGACATGGCGCTCTACTCCTGGCCGGGCACGGCCTACCCGGCGACCGACGGGCGCCCCATCCACGCCAAGCCGGTCCCGGCGGCGGACGGCTCGCTCAACGTCGCGCAGAACTACACCCGGGTCGGCACCGACCGGATCGACCAGCTCTTCGACCAGGCCGTCGGCGAGCTGGACGACGGTGCCCGCAGGAAGCTGATCAAGGAGGCGGACGCCCGTATCTGGGCGGTCGCCGGAGCGATCCCGCTCTACCAGCGCCCGGAGCTGGTCGCGGCCCGGCCGAGCGTCGCCAACGCCGGTGCCTTCGGCTTCGCGACCCCGCGCTACCAGGACATCGGCTTCCTGAAGAAGGGCGCCAAGCCCGGGAAGCAGGACCGCAAGTCCGGGTCCTGACCAGGACCCTCACGCGACCCGCACCTCAGAACTGGCTCAACTCCCTTGCCCGCCGGACCACCCGGCGGGCAAGGTCAGGTCGATCCCTCGACCCCGTCGAGCTCTACGGATTCCCCCCACCCCACCCCGTCGGCCCGGATTCCCCCAGATCCGGGCCGACCGCGTCGCGCCCGGAGCGCGGACCGACCAGCGCCACCGCAGGATCGTGTCCCGGCACCGGAAACCGCCGCCGCCGGGGCGAAGCCCGCGGCGCGGAAGTCCGCCCCGCCCTGCCAGGGCGGTACCTACACCTGGTTCGGGGTGCGCGAGGAGCCGCTGCTCACCGGGGTGAGCCGCGCCTCGCGGAAGGGCGAGGAGACCCCGCTCGCCGCCCGTGGCCCGGCCCCAGAGGGCCGTGGACGCGCCGCGCGGCGCCGGGGTCGGCGCCCGCCGGACGCTCCACTCGCTGGCTCTGCACATCGGCGAGGCCGGGCTGGAGGACGGGGAGGCCGCCAAGGAGAGCCTGGCCTTCGCCGACCCCTCGCTCCCGTACGAGCTGGACGGCGGGGGCGTCGAGGTCGACGGGGACGGGGTCGGCACCGTCGAATGGGCGCAGGTCACGACCGTCACCGGGCAGTTCCGGCTGGAGTGCGGGGACGGCCGGACCGCCTACGGGCAGGCCGAGAGCTGGACCGTGGACGGGGCCGGCGTGCTGGACTGCCAGGAGCCCCTGACCGACGCGACCCCCACCGCCCGCGACGCCGCCCTGCTCGCCCGCGAGGGCGACGAGCCCGCCAGCACCGGAGGGAAGCCGAAGGCTCCCGGGGGTGCGGAGAAGACATCCTGAGCAACCTCGCCGGCGGTGCCGCCCGTGACCTGGTCGCGGTGGCGCCGTCGGCCCCCGGACGCCCTGTGTTCGGCCAGGGTTGTCCGCGCCCCGTACCATGGGACAAAGCCGTGGCGGGTCCGCCCGGCGGGCGTACGAAGGACGAGACGCCTGATTCCCCGATCCGAGAGAAGCGCTAGCCAGCATGCCCACGCGTCACGACATCCGTAACGTCGCCATCGTCGCCCACGTCGACCACGGCAAGACCACCCTGGTCGACGCCATGCTCAAGCAGGCGGGCGCCTTCGCCGCCCACCAGCTGGATTCGGTCGACGACCGGGTCATGGACTCCAACGACCTGGAGCGTGAGAAGGGCATCACGATCCTCGCCAAGAACACGGCGGTGAAGTACCACCCCAAGTCCGGCGGGGACCCGATCACGATCAACATCATCGACACCCCGGGCCACGCCGACTTCGGTGGCGAGGTCGAGCGGGGTCTCTCGATGGTCGACGCCGTCGTGCTGCTGGTGGACGCCTCCGAGGGCCCGCTCCCGCAGACCCGCTTCGTGCTCCGCAAGGCGCTCGCCGCCCGGATGCCGGTCATCCTCTGCATCAACAAGACCGACCGCCCGGACTCCCGCATCGACGAGGTCGTCAACGAGACGTACGACCTCTTCCTCGACCTGGACGCCGACGAGGACCAGATCGAGTTCCCGATCGTCTACGCCTGCGCCCGTGACGGCGTCGCCTCGCTGACCAAGCCGGAGGACGGCACGGTCCCGCCCGACAGCGACAGCCTGGAGCCGTTCTTCACCACTCTGCTGGAGACGGTCCCGGCCCCCCAGTACGACGAGGCCGCCCCGCTCCAGGCGCACGTCACCAACCTGGACGCCGACAACTTCCTCGGCCGTATCGCGCTGCTCCGCGTCGAGCAGGGCGAGCTGAAGAAGGGCCAGACGGTCGCCTGGATCAAGCGCGACGGCTCCATCTCCAACGTCCGCATCTCCGAGCTGATGATGACCGAGGCGCTCACCCGCAAGCCGGCCGAGAAGGCGGGCCCCGGTGACATCTGCGCCGTCGCTGGCATCCCGGAGATCATGATCGGTGAGACGCTGGCCGACCCGGAGAACCCGGTCGCACTGCCGCTCATCACCGTCGACGAGCCCGCGATCTCGATGACCGTCGGCACCAACACCTCGCCGCTGGTCGGCCGGGGCGGCACCGGCAAGGGCGCCGACAACAAGGCGGCCGTCAAGGACCGCAAGGTCACCGCCCGCCAGGTCAAGGACCGCCTGGAGCGCGAGCTCATCGGCAACGTCTCGCTCCGCGTCCTGGACACCGAGCGCCCCGACGCCTGGGAGGTGCAGGGCCGCGGCGAGCTGGCGCTGGCCATCCTGGTCGAGCAGATGCGCCGCGAGGGGTACGAGCTGACCGTCGGCAAGCCGCAGGTGGTCACCAAGGACGTGGACGGCAAGGTCCACGAGCCGATCGAGCGCATCACCATCGACGTGCCCGAGGAGCACATGGGCGCCGTCACGCAGCTCATGGGCACCCGCAAGGGCCGCATGGACAACATGTCGAACCACGGCTCCGGCTGGGTCCGCATGGAGTTCATCGTTCCCTCCCGCGGCCTCATCGGCTTCCGCACGGAGTTCCTCACCAACACCCGCGGCACCGGCATCGCCCACTCCATCCACGAGGGCCACGAGCCGTGGTTCGGCGAGCTGAAGACCCGCAACAACGGCTCGCTGGTCGCCGACCGCGCCGGCTCGGTCACCGCCTTCGCGATGACCAACCTGCAGGAGCGCGGCGTCCTCTTCGTCGAGCCCGGCACCGAGGTGTACGAGGGCATGATCGTCGGCGAGAACTCCCGCGCCGACGACATGGACGTCAACATCACCAAGGAGAAGAAGCTCACCAACATGCGCTCCTCCACCGCCGACGTCTCCGAGTCGCTGGTGCCGCCGCGCAAGCTCTCCCTGGAGCAGTCCCTGGAGTTCTGCCGCGACGACGAGTGCGTCGAGGTGACCCCGGAGTCCGTCCGCATCCGCAAGGTCAACCTGGACGCGCGCACCCGCGCCCGCGCCGCCTCCAAGGCCAAGCACGGCTGACCCACGCCGCCGGCCCGACGGTGCCCGGCCCCGTATCCCCCTCACGGGTGGTGCGGTGTCGGGCACCGGCCTTTTGGCACAACGGAGTTGGCCGAACCGGATGCGCTCGGCGGCCGGGGGCTGAAAGATGCTCACAGCCCCTTTCCGCGGCGGTCCGGGGCGGGGGGCCGGGCAACCGGTTTTCGCGGACGGAGTGTCCGGTATCCGGACGGCCACGCCCGATAGATGTGTAACGAGTCCGTTTCGCAACCATCTATCTCGGATCGGTTTGTCCGGATTTTGGAAGATGTGAGTGTCAGGTGTGATCGAACCGAGACCAAAAGGGTGTGGTCGGGCCGAACACCATGGCTAATAGTTGAGCGCGTAGAGCTCGGGTCAATGGGTCACGCGCTGTGGGGAGCGCCGACTCACGAGCACACTGGGGCACTCGATCTTCGCCGTCAGGGGTGTCGGCGGATCGTCCTGTGCCCTCTCTTGCAGTGAACAAGTGGACTCATGAGGAGGAACCCATGCGTGGTGCCAAGAGCGCCAAGTGGGTCGCGGGTGCGATAGTCGTCGCCCTGGCCGCGACCGCCTGCGGTGGCAACGACGACGGTGGCGACAAGCCGAAGGCGTCCGGCAAGCCCGCCGGCTACGTCTCGATCGACGTCGGCGAGCCGCAGAAGGCCCTGATCCCGGCCGACACCAACGAGAGCCTCGGCTCGTACGTCATCCAGTCGCTCTTCACCCAGCTCCTGGACTTCGACGGTGACGGCAACATCGTCTACACCAACGCCGAGTCGATCGAGACCAAGGACTCGAAGACCTGGACGGTGAAGCTGAAGAAGGGCTGGAAGTTCCACGACGGCACCCCCGTCACCTCCCAGTCCTACATCGATGCGTGGAACTGGTCCGCGAACATCGACAACAAGATGCAGAACGCGTTCTGGTTCGAGGACATCAAGGGCTACGAGGACGTCCACCCCGAGGGTGAGGGCGCCAAGGCGAAGGCCAAGGAGATGTCCGGCCTGAAGGCCGTGGACGACACCACCTTCACCATCGAGCTCTCCAAGCCGGTCCCGTACTTCGAGTACAAGCTCGGCTACGCCACCTGGGCCCCGCTGCCCAAGGCCTTCTTCGACGACCCGAAGGCCTTCGGCCAGAAGCCCATCGGCAACGGTCCCTACTCCTTCGAGAAGTGGACCCACAAGAAGCTCATCCAGGTCAAGGCCAACGAGGACTACACCGGTCCGAACAAGGCCAAGAACAAGGGTGTGCAGTTCAAGAACTACGCCACCGTCGAGGCCGCCTACCAGGACGTCCTCTCCGGCAACCTGGACATGATCCGCCAGGTCGGCCCGAAGGACCTGCCGAAGTACAAGTCGGACCTCGGTGACGGCGCCGTCGAGCAGGAGTACGCGGCCGTCCAGTCGATCGTCCCGGCCTTCTACACCAAGCAGTGGAAGGACATCGACCCCAAGGTCATGCAGGGCCTGTCGATGGCGATCGACCGCGAGACGATCACCAAGACCGTCCTGAACAACACCCGCAAGCCGGCGAAGAGCTTCACCCCGCCGCAGGTCAAGGGCAACCAGGACCTCGACACCGAGGTGTTCGACTACAACCCGGACGAGGCGAAGAAGCTCATCAAGGAAGGCGGTGGTGTGCCGGACAACAAGATCTTCATCCAGTACAACACCGACGGTGGGCACAAGGAGTGGGTGACCGCGGTCTGCGAGTCCATCCGCAACGCCACCGGGGTCGAGTGCCTCGGCGACGCCAAGCCTGACTTCGCCACCGACCTCGAGGCCCGCGACAACGACGAGGTCAAGTCGTTCTACCGCGGTGGCTGGGTCGCCGACTACCCGCTGAACGTCAACTTCATGCGTGAGCTGTACGGCACCACGGCCGAGGCGAACAACGGACGATTCTCCGACAAGGAGGTCGACGAGCTGTTCAAGAAGGGCGACAACGCCAAGACGCTGGAGGAGTCCATCAAGCTCTACCAGGAGGCCGAGAAGGTCCTGGTCGAGAAGATGCCCGCCATCCCGCTCTGGACGTACCAGATCAACGGTGGCCACGGCAAGGACGTCGACAACGTCAAGGTCGACTTCCACGGTGACTTCGAGGTCACCGAGGTCACGGTCAAGTAAGCGCGCCCACGGGCCAATTCCCCACTTCGGCCATCACCCCGGCACCGGGCCGCTGACCCGGCGCCGGGGGGACCGGGGGCCGTTCCCGCACCCGCGGGGACGGCCCCCGGCCCGCAGTTATCCACACGGAGGCACCCCATGGGGCGTTATGTCGCACGACGACTGCTCCAGATGATCCCGGTCTTCATCGGGTCAACCTTGCTGATCTTCCTGATGATGTTCGCGCTGCCCGGCGACCCCGTGAGAGCGCTGGCGGGAGAGCAGGCCGTCGACCAGGCACAGATCGCCGCACTCAAGGCCGAACTCGGCCTCGACCGACCGATCCTGGTGCAGTACGTCTCGTACATCGGGAACGTCTTCCAGGGCGATTTCGGTACGCAGATCGCGAGCCAGCGCCCCATCTCCGAGGTCATCCTCGACGCCTACCCGATCACGATCCAGCTGGCGCTCTTCGCGTTCACCTTCATCGTGGTGGCGGGCATCCTGCTCGGCCTCGTCGCCGGCCTCAAGCCCAACTCGGTCCGCGACCGCGGCCTGCTCGGGCTCACCCTGCTGCTCATCGCCGTCCCGTCCTTCGTGACCGGTTACACGGCGCAGTTCGTCTTCGCGTTCAAGCTCGGCCTGGTCCCGCCCAACGTCGGACTCGAACCCACCTGGAACGAGCTGCTGATGCCGGCCATGGTGCTGGCCTCGCTCTCCCTCGCCTACGTCGCGCGGCTCACCCGGACCTCCATCGCGGAGAACCTGCGGGCCGACTACATGCGCACGGCGACCGCCAAGGGGCTGCCGAAGCGCCGGATCATCGGTGTCCACCTGATGCGCAACTCGCTCATCCCGGTGGTCACCTTCCTCGGTACCGACATCGGCTCCCTGATGGGCGGCGCGATCGTCACCGAGGGCATCTTCAACATCAAGGGCGTCGGTGGACTCATCTACGAAGCCCTGGGCCGCCGCGAGGGCGCGACCGTCGTCGGTGTCGTCACCATCATCGTGATCGTCTACCTCCTCGCCAGCCTGATCGTCGACCTGCTTTACGCGGTCCTGGACCCGAGGATCCGGTATGCCTGACAAGACCGCAGACATGGAAAAGAAGACCGAGGAGAAGGCTGTGATGCCTTCCTCCACCGAGGTCCCGCTGACGCTGGACGCCGGTCCCGCGCCCGGCAAGCCGCGTTCGCTCTGGTCGGACGCCTGGCACGACCTGCGGCGCAGCCCGCTCTTCATCGTCTCCGCGCTGCTGATCCTCTTCCTGATCGTCATGGCGATCTGGCCGGGGCTCTTCACCGACGCCTCCCCGCGCGACGCCGACCTGAAGAACCACTACCTCCAGCACCCGAACTGGAGCCACTTCTTCGCCGCCGACTGGTTCGGCTACGACGTCCAGGGCCGCTCCATCTACGCCCGCGTGGTCCACGGCGCCCGCGCCTCGATCGCCGTCGGCGTCGTCGTCACCCTCGCGGTGACGATCATCGGCACCGTCGTCGGCATGGTCGCCGGCTACTTCGGCGGCTGGGTGGACAGCGTGCTGTCCCGCCTCACCGACGTCTTCTTCGGTGTGCCGTTCATCGTCGGCGCCATGGTCATCCTGACCACCTTCGAGGAGCGCGCGGTCTGGGTGGTCATCCTGGCCCTGGCCTTCCTCGGCTGGACGCAGATCGCCCGTGTCGCCCGCGGCGCGGTGATCACGATCAAGCAGTCCGACTACGTGGTGGCGGCCCGGGCTCTGGGCGCCTCCACCAACCGGATCATGTTCAAGCACATCCTGCCCAACGCCATGGCCCCGATCATCGTGGTCGCCACCATCGCGCTCGGTGGCTACATCGGTGCCGAGGCCACCCTCTCGTACCTCGGTATCGGCCTCGCCGAGCCGACGGTCTCGTGGGGTATCGACGTCGCCTCCGGCAAGGACCAGCTGCGCAACGCGCCGTTCGTCCTGATGATCCCGTCCGTCATGGTCGCGATCACGGTGCTGTCGTTCCTCATGTTCGGCGATGCGGTCCGCAACGCCCTCGATCCCAAGATGCGCTGAGGGAGGCGTACGTGACCACCACCGCCAAGACCGCGACGGTCCCCGGACCGCGCGCGGCCGCCGACTACGACGGCCACCTGCTCGAAGTCCGTGACCTGCACGTCGAGTTCCACACCCGGGACGGCGTCGCCAAGGCCGTCAACGGGGTCAACTACACCGTCGACGCCGGCGAGACCCTCGCCGTCCTCGGCGAGTCGGGCTCCGGCAAGTCCGTCACCGCCCAGGCCATCATGGGCATCCTCGACATGCCGCCCGGCCGCATCCCCAAGGGCGAGGTGCTCTTCCGCGGCCAGGACATGCTCACCATGGGCAAGGAGGAGCGGCGGAAGATCCGCGGCCAGAAGATCGCCATGATCTTCCAGGACGCGCTCTCCTCGCTCAACCCGGTCCTCTCCGTGGGCTACCAGCTCGGCGAGATGTTCCGCGTCCACCAGGGCCTCTCCAAGAAGGAGGCCAAGGCCAAGGCCATCGAGCTGATGGAGCGGGTGAAGATCCCGGCCGCCAAGGAGCGGGTCAACGACTACCCGCACCAGTTCTCCGGCGGTATGCGCCAGCGCATCATGATCGCCATGGCGCTCGCCCTGGAGCCCGACCTGATCATCGCCGACGAGCCCACCACGGCGCTCGACGTGACGGTGCAGGCCCAGGTCATGGACCTGCTCGCGGAGCTGCAGCGCGAGTACAACATGGGGCTCATCCTCATCACCCACGACCTCGGTGTCGTCGCCGACGTCGCCGACAAGATCGCGGTGATGTACGCGGGCCGGATCGTCGAGACCGCCCCGGTCCACGAGCTGTACGCCCGCCCGGCGCACCCCTACACCCGGGGTCTGCTCGACTCCATCCCGCGCCTGGACCAGAAGGGCCAGGAGCTCTACGCGATCAAGGGGCTGCCGCCCAACCTGACGCGTATCCCGTCCGGCTGCGCCTTCAACCCGCGCTGCCCGATGGCGCAGGACATCTGCCGCACCGAGGTGCCCACCCTGGCGCCCGTCACCGAGCAGGACGGTACGGACCTGCCCGGCCGCGGCAGCGCCTGCCACTTCTGGAAGGAGACGATCCATGGCTGACCTGGCCAAGAACGAGCCGGCCGCCGAGGCCACCCCGAACGTCTCCGACGTGGACGTGGTCGCCGACCCCACCAAGGACGAGGCCATCGCGGCCATCACCGCCCCGGTGGAGCGCGGCGAGCCCATCCTCCAGGTGCGGAACCTGGTCAAGCACTTCCCGCTGACCCAGGGCATCCTCTTCAAGAAGCAGATCGGCGCGGTCAAGGCCGTCGACGGGATCTCCTTCGACCTGTACCAGGGCGAGACCCTCGGCATCGTCGGCGAGTCCGGCTGTGGCAAGTCCACCGTCGCCAAGCTGCTGATGACCCTGGAGACCGCCACCTCCGGTGAGGTCTTCTACAAGGGCACCGACATCACCAAGCTGTCGGGCCGGGCGCTGAAGGCGGTCCGCCGGAACATCCAGATGGTGTTCCAGGACCCCTACACCTCGCTCAACCCGCGCATGACGGTCGGCGACATCATCGGCGAGCCCTTCGAGATCCACCCCGAGGTGGCGCCGAAGGGCGACCGCCGGCGCCGGGTGCAGGAACTCCTCGACGTGGTCGGGCTCAACCCGGAGTACATCAACCGGTACCCGCACCAGTTCTCCGGCGGTCAGCGCCAGCGCATCGGCATCGCCCGCGGCCTCGCGCTCAACCCGGAGATCATCGTCTGCGACGAGCCGGTCTCCGCGCTCGACGTGTCGGTGCAGGCGCAGGTCGTCAACCTGATGGAGAAGCTCCAGGACGAGTTCAACCTCTCCTACCTCTTCATCGCGCACGACCTCTCCATCGTGCGGCACATCTCCGACCGGGTCGGCGTGATGTACCTGGGCAAGATGGCCGAGATCGGCTCCGACGAGCAGATCTACGACCACCCCACCCACCCGTACACGCAGGCGCTGCTCTCCGCGGTGCCGGTGCCGGACCCCGCCTCCCGCGAGGGGCGCGAGCGGATCATCCTCACCGGGGACGTGCCCTCGCCGGCCAACCCGCCGTCGGGCTGTCGCTTCCGCACCCGCTGCTGGAAGGCGGAGGAGCGGTGCGCCACCGAGGAGCCGCTGCTGGCCGTGCCGCAGCGCTTCGCGGGGAAGGACACCCCGGCCGCGCACGAGTCGGCGTGTCACTTCGCCGAGGAGAAGGACGTGGTCCACGCCGCCTGAGGCGGTGGGCCAGGCTTCCTGGCAGAACAGCGGGGCGCCCCCGGTCGTACGCGGCCGGGGGCGCCCCTTGTCGTGGACCGTCCGGGGGAGGCCGGGCCGTCCGGCCTCCCCCGGACGGTCCCGGTGCGCGTGCGGTACGGGCGGGTTCGCGGTGGTATGGGGGCCGGAGTGCATCAGGCACGGGAACCCAGAGGGAGGCACCTCATGCGCGGAGCCACGCACGCCAGGTGGACCGCTGTCGCCGTCGCCGTCACGCTCGCCGCGACGGGGTGCGGCGGGGGCGGGAACGGCGGCGGCGGAGGAGACGGTTCCGGGATCGTGAGTTCCTCCTGGGGGGACCCGCAGAACCCGCTGGAGCCGGCCAACACCAACGAGGTCCAGGGTGGCAAGGTCCTCGACATGATCTTCCGGGGCCTCAAGCGGTACAACCCGAAGACCGGTGCCGCCGAGGACGCTCTCGCCGAGAAGATCGAGACCGACGACTCCATCAACTACCGGATCACCGTCAAGGACGGCTGGACCTTCTCCAACGGCGAGAAGGTGACCGCCAAGTCCTTCGTCGACGCCTGGAACTACGGCGCCCACCTGGACAACAACCAGAAGAACGCCTACTTCTTCGGCTACATCGACGGCTACGACGAGGTCCACCCCGAGGAGGGCGACGCCACCGCGCGCACCCTCTCCGGGCTGAAGGTCACCGGCGAACGCACCTTCACCGTCAAGCTCAACCAGAAGTTCTCCACCTGGCCCGAGACGCTCGGCTACGCCGCCTTCGCCCCGCTGCCCACCGCCTTCTTCGAGGACCACGACAGCTGGCTCGCCAAGCCGGTCGGCAACGGCCCCTACCAGGTGGACAACTACGCCAAGGGCTCCCAGATGTCCCTGCGCACCTGGAAGGAGTACCCGGGCGACGACAAGGCGCAGAACGGCGGCGTCGACCTCAAGGTCTACACCGACAACAACACCGCCTACACCGACCTGACCGCGGGCAACCTCGACCTGGTCGACGACATCCCGGCCTCCCAGATCAAGAACGCCCAGAGCGACCTCGGCGACCGGTACCTCAACACCCCCGCGGGCATCATCCAGACGCTGTCGTTCCCCTTCTACGACGAGGAGTGGAACACCCCGGACGGCGCCAAGCTGCGGACCGGCATCTCCCGGGCGATCAACCGCGAGCAGATCACCAAGACCATCTTCCAGAACACCCGCACCCCCGCCACCGACTGGACCTCCCCGGTCCTCGGCGAGGACGGCGGCTACAAGGCGGGGCTCTGCGGCGAGGCCTGCGAGTACGACCCGGCGGCGGCCAAGCGGCTGGTCGAGGAGGGCGGCGGCATCCCCGGCGGCACCATCCGGCTCGGCTACAACGCCGACACCGGCAGCCACAAGGAGTGGGTCGACGCCGTCTGCAACAGCATCAACAACGCGCTGGGCCAGGACCGCGCCTGCGTCGGCGACCCGACCGGCACCTTCGCCGACTTCCGCAACAAGATCGGCGAGCGGAAGATGCCCGGCCCGTTCCGCGCCGGCTGGCAGATGGACTACCCGCTGATCCAGAACTTCCTCCAGCCGCTCTACTACACCGACGCCTCCTCCAACGACGGCGAGTGGTCCAACGAGCAGTTCGACAAGCTGGTCGACGAGGCCAACGCCGAGTCGGACACGGCCAAGGCGGTGGAGAAGTTCCAGCAGGCCGAGGAGGTGCTGCGGGACGAGATGGGCGCCATCCCGCTCTGGTACCAGAACGGCAGCGCGGGCTACTCCGACCGCATCTCCAACGTCGAGCTGAACCCCTTCAGCGTCCCCGTCTACAACGAGATCAAGGTCGGCTGAGCGCCCCCGCCCGGCCCGGCCGCCGCCGCGCGCGGCACCGGGCCGGGCGCCCCGTATCCGCCCGCCGCCCGATCCGAACCCGGAGCCGTCCATGGGACGTTATGTGATCCGGCGCCTGTTGCAGATGATCCCCGTCTTCATCGGCGCCACGCTGCTGATCTTCCTGATGGTCAACGTGATGGGCGACCCCGTCGCCGGACTCTGCGGCGACCGGCAGTGCGACCCCGCCACCGCCCAGCGGCTCCGCACCGACCTCGGCCTCGACAAGCCCGTGTGGCAGCAGTACCTGACGTACATGGGGAACGTCTTCACCGGCGACTTCGGGACGGCGTTCAACGGTCAGAAGGTCACCGAACTCATGGGCACGGCCTTCCCCGTGACGATCCGGCTGACCATCGTGGCCATCGTCCTGGAGATCGTCATCGGGATCACCCTCGGCGTCGTCACCGGCCTGCGCCGCGGCCGGCCCGTCGACACCGGAGTCCTCATCCTCACCCTCGTGGTGATCTCCGTCCCCACCTTCGTCACCGGCCTGCTCGTGCAGCTGCTCCTCGGCGTCAAGTGGGGCTGGATCAAACCGGCCGTCTCCTCCGAGGCCACCTTCGGCGAACTCTTCGTCCCCGGCCTCGTCCTTGCCTCGGTCTCGCTGGCGTACGTCACCCGGCTCACCCGGACCTCGATCGCCGAGAACCGGCGCGCCGACTACGTCCGTACCGCGATCGCCAAGGGGCTGCCCCGGCGCCGCGTCATCACCCGGCACCTGCTGCGCAACTCGCTGATCCCCGTCGTCACCTTCATCGGGACCGACATCGGGGCGCTGATGGGCGGCGCCATCGTCACCGAGCGGATCTTCAACATCCACGGCGTCGGCTTCCAGCTCTACCAGGGCATCCTGCGGCAGAACACGCAGACGGTGGTCGGCTTCGTCACCGTGCTGGTCCTGGTGTTCCTCGTCGCCAACCTCATCGTCGACCTCCTCTACGCCGTACTCGACCCGAGGATTCGCTATGCCTGACCCGCAGCAGCCGGGCCTCCCGGACGACAAGTCGGCCATCTCGGCGGCCGGGGCGGGCGCCGCCACCGACATGGCGATGAGCGAGGGCATCAGCCTGGAGGGACAGGACCCGCAGGGCGGCGGCCCCGACACCAAGCCCCGCTCCCTGTGGTCGGACGCCTGGCGCGACCTGCGCCGCAACCCGGTCTTCCTGATCTCCTCGCTGATCATCCTCTTCCTGGTGGTCATCTCGGTCTGGCCCTCGCTGATCGCCTCCGGCAACCCGCTCTCCTGCGACCTCGCCAAGTCCCAGGAAGGCTCCCAGCCCGGCCACCCCTTCGGCTTCAACCAGCAGGGCTGCGACGTGTACACCCGTACCGTCTACGGCGCCCGCACCTCGGTGGCCGTCGGTGTCCTCGCCACCCTCGGCGTCGCCGTCCTCGGCAGCGTCCTCGGCGGGCTCGCCGGGTTCTTCGGCGGGGTCTGGGACGCGATCCTCTCCCGGGTCACCGACATGTTCTTCGCCATCCCGGTGGTCCTCGGCGGGCTCGTCCTGCTCTCCGTGGTCACCTCCACCACCATCTGGCCGGTCATCGGCTTCATGGTGCTGCTGGGCTGGCCGCAGATCTCCCGCATCGCCCGCGGCTCGGTCATCACCGCCAAGCAGAACGACTACGTGCAGGCGGCGCGGGCGCTCGGCGCCTCCAACACCCGGATGCTGCTGCGCCACATCACCCCGAACGCCGTCGCGCCGGTCATCGTCGTCGCCACCATCGCGCTGGGGACGTACATCGCGCTGGAGGCGACGCTCTCCTTCCTCGGCGTCGGGCTCAGGCCGCCCACGGTCTCCTGGGGCATCGACATCTCGGACGCCTCCGCCAACGTCCGCAACGCCCCGCACATGCTGCTCTGGCCGGCCGGGGCGCTCGCCCTCACCGTGCTGGCCTTCATCATGCTCGGCGACGCCGTCCGCGACGCCCTCGACCCCAAGCTGCGCTGAGGAGCTGCTGCCGATGTTGCTCGACGTGCGCGACCTCCAGGTGGAGTTCCACACCAGGGAAGGCGTCGCCAAGGCCGTCAACGGCGTCTCCTACTCCGTCGACGCGGGGGAGACCCTGGCGGTGCTCGGCGAATCCGGCTCCGGCAAGTCCGTCACCGCCCAGGCGGTCATGGGCATCCTCGACACCCCGCCCGGGCACATCACGGGCGGGCAGATCATCTTCGAGGGGCGCGACCTGCTGACCCTCAAGGAGGACCGGCGGCGCAAGGTGCGGGGCGCCGAGATGGCGATGATCTTCCAGGACGCGCTCTCCTCGCTCAACCCGGTGCTCACCGTCGGCGAGCAGCTCGGCGAGATGTTCACCGTCCACCGCGGCATGTCCCGCAAGGACGCCAAGGCGCGGGCGGTCGAGCTGATGGACCGGGTCCGCATCCCCGCCGCCACCGAACGCGTCGACCAGTACCCGCACCAGTTCTCCGGCGGCATGCGCCAGCGCATCATGATCGCCATGGCGATGGCGCTGGAGCCCAAGCTGATCATCGCCGACGAGCCCACCACCGCCCTCGACGTCACGGTCCAGGCCCAGGTCATGGAGCTGCTCGCGGAGCTCCAGCGCGAGTACAACATGGGGCTCATCCTCATCACCCACGACCTCGGTGTCGTCGCCGACGTCGCCGACAAGATCGCCGTGATGTACGCGGGCCGGATCGTGGAGACCGCCCCCGTCCACGACATCTACCGGGCCCCCGCCCACCCGTACACCCGCGGCCTGCTCGACTCCATCCCGCGCCTGGACCAGAAGGGCCGGGAGCTGTACGCGATCAAGGGGCTGCCGCCCAACCTGCTGGCCATCCCGCCCGGCTGCGCCTTCCACCCGCGCTGCCCGCTGGCCCAGCCGGTCTGCACCACCGACGAGCCGCCGCTCTACGAGGTCGACCCGCGCCGCCGGAGCGCCTGCCACTTCTGGAAGGAGACGCTCCATGGAGCCCGATGAGCGGCCCGGCCCCGGCGAGGGCGAGGGGAACACCGGCGCCACCCGCGACGACCAGACCCCAGGCAACCAGCCGCCGTCCACCGAGGACCTGCTGACCCGCTCCCGCCTGGAGTCCACCCGCGCCGCGGGCGAACCCATCCTGGAGGTCCACCACCTGGTCAAGCACTTCCCGCTGACCCAGGGCATCGTCTTCCGCCGCCAGGTCGGCGCGGTGAAGGCGGTCGACGGGGTCTCCTTCGACCTGCACCAGGGCGAGACCCTCGGCATCGTCGGCGAGTCCGGCTGCGGCAAGTCGACGGTGGCCCGGATGCTCGTCCACCTGGAACGCCCCACCGGCGGGGAGATCCGCTACAAGGGCGAGGACATCTCCCGCCTCTCCGGCCGCGCCCTGAAGGCGGTCCGCCGCAACATCCAGATGGTCTTCCAGGACCCGTACACCTCGCTCAACCCGCGGATGACGGTCGGCGACATCATCGGCGAGCCGTACGAGATCCACCCCGAGGTCGCGCCCAAGGGCTCGCGCCGCAAGCGGGTGCAGGAACTCCTCGACGTGGTCGGGCTCAACCCGGAGTACATCAACCGGTACCCGCACCAGTTCTCCGGCGGCCAGCGCCAGCGCATCGGCATCGCCCGGGGCCTCGCCCTGCGCCCGGAGATCATCGTCGCCGACGAGCCGGTCTCCGCCCTCGACGTCTCCGTCCAGGCCCAGGTCGTCAACCTGCTGGAACGGCTCCAGGACCAGTTCGACCTCTCCTACGTCTTCATCGCGCACGACCTCTCCATCGTGCGGCACATCTCCGACCGGGTCGCCGTCATGTACCTCGGCAAGATCGTCGAGACCGGCACCGACGAGGAGATCTACCAGCACCCCACCCACCCCTACACCCAGGCCCTGCTCTCCGCCGTCCCCGTCCCCGACCCCGGCGCCCGCGAACGCCGGGAGCGGATCATCCTCACCGGGGACGTGCCCTCGCCGGCCAACCCGCCCTCGGGCTGCCACTTCCGCACCCGCTGCTGGAAGGCGCAGGACCGGTGCGCCCTGGAGGAGCCGCTGCTCGCCGTCCCCGCGGTCTTCCGGGGCCTCGACGGGCCCGAGGCACACCCCTCCGCCTGCCACTTCGCCGAGGAGAAGCAGATGGTGGTGGAGGAGGAGCCCCGCGACCAGCCGGGCACCGGTTCGGCCGAATCCTGATTCAAGACGACAAACCAGGATCAACCGCGTTAACACGACGGCAACTTGACGGACGCGGTTCCGATATACGGACGCGTCAGAGTCGACAGCGTACGGCCGTGCGGGTGCCGTAGACCGGCCGGAGCGCAGCTGCGCTCCGGCCGGTCGCCTGTGTGGCCACACCGGCCCGCGTGGAGCGACCGCCGGTGGATGTGGGGAGGCTGACCGCGAGGCTGGTGGGACGCTTCGGGCCCCAGGTCGTCGGCCGGGCCCGCGATCGGGTGCGGAGGGACGCCGCCTTCTCGACCCTGCTGCCCCCACGCCCGACGGGCCCGGCCCGAGCTGAGGCGGTCGGCCTCAACTCCCGCCGGGGTGCGCCCCCTTGTGGGTGGCGAGGGTTGCCGGAAGGATCGCGGGCATGGGGGAGACGCAGATACTCGGGCGGGGCGCGCGGGTCGCCGGTTCCGTCGTCGGTTCCTTGCTGGCCGCCGTGCTGCTGGGGTGGGTGGTCCGCGACCTGACGGTCGGCGGGCCGGACGGGCTCTGGTGGCACTGGGCGGGGGAGGCGGCGGGGTACGGGCTGCGGCCGAGCGCCTACACCGCCGGCCAGGACGTGCTGCTGCTCGTCGTCTACGCCGTGGTGGCGGTCAAGGTCATGCGGTCGGCGTCGGCGGCCGCGCTGCTGGCCGCCGCCGGAGTGCTCACCGTCGCCCTGCGGCTGCCGGCGACGGTCGGCCTCGTCCAGGCGGCCGACCGGGGCGACCTGTTCGGCGGACCGCACCCGGGGGCCCTGGCGACCACGGCCGGTTCGGTCCTCGGCGGCCTCGTGCTGATCATCCTCGCCGCCGCCGGACGACGGCCCGCCGGACCGCAGGAGACCGGGGCCGTGCCGAGGCGCGGGCCCGCCGCCTGGGCCGGGGTGCTGCTGCTGTCCGGCGGGGCCGTGGTGCTGGCCTGGCAGGTGTACGCGGCCGTGAACCATGGCTGGGAGCGGTACGCCACGCTCTTCTTCGGCACCGGCAGCCCCCAGCGCTCGGTGCTGCTGGGCGCGACGGGCTGGCAGACGGCCGCGCTGGCCGGCTTCGCGCTGGCCGCCGGGGTGGTCTGCCTGAGGCGCGGCCGTGGCACCCGGGGCCTCGGGGTGCTGGCCGCCGTCCAGCTCGGCGGCGTCAACGCGCTGATCCTCAGTGCCTACCTCGAAGGCTCGGTGTACGAGCAGCTCCCGCTCCTCGACACGTACTCCCAGCTCGCCCTGGTGACGCCGCCGGTGCTCTGCGTCCTCGCGGCCGTCACGCTCGTCCTGCTGCTGCCGCGCCCGGCCCCCGAGAACGCCGGGCCGTACGGACCCGGCCCGGCGCCCTGGCAGGCACCCGCGCCGGGCCCGTACGGCAACCCCGGTCCCTACAGCGGCCGTTAGGCCATGCCCAGCGACCGCTTCAGGAAGTCGACCTGGAGGAGGAGCAGGTTCTCCGCGACCTGTTCCTGCGGGGTCATGTGGGTGACGCCGGAGAGCGGCAGCACCTCGTGCGGGCGGCCCGCCGCGAGCAGGGCGCTGGAGAGGCGCAGGGTGTGGGCGGCCACCACGTTGTCGTCGGCGAGGCCGTGCACGATCATCAGCGGCCGGTGCTGTCCGGCGGCGGCGGAGAGGCCCTCGTCGGTGACGAGCGAGTTGCGGGCGTAGACCTCGCCGTCGTCCTCGGCCGGGTCGCCGAGGTACCGCTCGGTGTAGTGCGTGTCGTAGAGCCGCCAGTCGGTCACCGGGGCCCCGGCGATGCCCGCGTGGAAGACTTCGGGGCGGCGCAGCACGGCGAGGGCCGCCAGGTAACCGCCGTACGACCAGCCGCGGATGGAGACCCGGGACAGGTCGAGCGGGAACTCCTCGGCGAGCGCGTGGACCGCCTCCACCTGGTCGTCCAGGGTGGCGGTGAACTCGTGGCGGATCGCCTTCTCCCAGGCGGGGGAGTGCCCCGGGGTGCCCCGGCCGTCCGCGACGATCACCGCGAACCCCTGGTCGGCGAACCACTGCGGGGTCAGGTAGGCGTTGTGGGCGGCGAGCACCCGCTGGCCGTGCGGGCCGCCGTACGGGTCGAGGAGGACCGGGAGCGGACCGTCCCCTTCGCGGTAGCCGGAGGGGAGCAGCACGGCGGCGGGGATCTTGCTCTTCCCGGCCCGGGTGAGCGTCGGACGAGGGGCGATTACCGGACTTTCTGCGTGCGAGGCGACGACGGCGATCTCCTCACCCCCGCGCAGGACGCGGGCCCGCTGCCCCGGCCGCTCCAGGACCGAGGAGACGAGGACGGTGACCGGGCCGCCGCGCACCGCGCCGTGCACGCCCGGCTCGGTGCTCAGCCGCTCCGTGCCCAGCTCGTTGACGCGCAGCACGTGGATCTCGCCGGTCTCCGGCTCCTCGGCGCCCGGCCCCGCCGAGACCTGGACCAGCAGGTCGTCGGCGCCCACGTCCAGCAGGCCGCGCACATGGAAGGCGTCCGAGGTCAGCGGCCGGTCGCCGACGGCCAGCACCCGCGCGCCGCCCTCGTCGGCGATCCGCACCAGCCGCCCGTCCGGGGTGCGCGCGGGGGCGCCCGCGTGCAGGTCGAGCCAGCGCGGGTCCTCGTCGGCGTGGACCATGCGGGTCTCGCCGGTGGCCGCGTCGGCGGCCAGGTAGAGCTGGCCGCGCTGGTCCCGGGACTGCACCAGCAGCAGCGGGCCGTGCGCGTCCCAGGAAACCCGCGCCAGATACGGGTAACGCTTCTGGTCCCAGCCGAGCTCGGTGCGCCCGGTCCCGTCCAGCGGGTAGGCGAAGAGCCGCACCTCGGCGTTGGGGGTGCCCGCCGAGGGGTAGGCCACCCGGGCCGGTTCGGCCGCCGGGCGGGCCGGGTCGGCGATCCACCAGCGGGCCACGGGCGCGTCGTCGGCCCGCTCCACCAGCAGCGCCGAGCTGTCCGGCGCCCACCAGAAGCCGCGCGAGCGGTCCATCTCCTCGGCCGCCGCGAACTCCGCGAGGCCGTACGTCACCGACTCCGCCTCCGGCTCGGCCACCGCCCGGTCCCCACTGCCGTCGGCCGCCACCACCCGCAGCGCGCCCCGCACCGTGTACGCGACGTACCGGCCGTCGGGCGAGGGGCGCGGGTCGATCACCGGCCCCGGCACGTCGAGTTGGCGCACCGGCGCCGGGGAGCTCCCCCCGGCGCGCAGGTCCGCCACGTAGAGCCGTCCCGAGAGGGTGAAGGCGGCCGTCCCGACCGCCTCGTCCACGGCGTACCCGACGATGCCCGCGCCGCCCTCCCGGCTGCGCTCGCGGCGGGCCCGCTCGGCGGCCGACAGCTGCTCGCCGGCGCCGGCCAGCAGGGCCGCCGGATCGGCGACGGGACGCTCGTGCGGCTCCCCCTCCAGGTCCAGCACCCAGAGGGCCTGGGCCCGTTCGGTGCCGGAGGCCGAGCGGAGGAAGACGACCCGGGAGCCGTCGGGGGCGACGGTGAACGCCCGGGGCGCCCCGAGGGTGAACCGCTGGGTCCGTGCGTGCTGCCGCGGGAAGCTGAGGTGATCGGTAGGCATGCCAGGAGAGTATGGCTCAAGCGCCCCCTTGTGCTGCCGTGCGCCGATCCATGCGCGTGTACGGATAGTTATGATCCGTAGCGCCTGGTGGGTATCCCTTTCCCGACCGGGCTGTTCCGCCCTGCCCGCACACGAGTTGACCGCGTCGCCCCGCCCGGGACGGCGTAGCAGATCCAAGAGATCGGTCCACCGAGGAAACCGGAGGTGATCCGCCGTGGCACTCTCGATTTCGGCGGTGGTGCTGCTGCTGATCGTCGTCGTCCTGCTGATCCGTAAATCGGGTCTCAAGAGCGCGCACGCCCTGGTCTGCGTCCTGCTGGGCTTCTACCTGGCCAGCTCGTCCGTGGGCCCCATGATCGGGGACTTCACCTCGAACGTGGCGGGCATGATCGGCGGTATCAAGTTCTGACCCCGCCCGGGTCAGGCCGGCCCGGGTGAGGGCGCCGGCGGTGCCGTCCCCCGTGGCCTGCTCCGCCGTGCGCCCGGCCGCCTCGTAGGGTGGGCGCATGACGGATCTGCCCGCCCGCCGACTCCTGCTCGTCCACGCGCACCCGGACGACGAGTCCATCAACAACGGCGCCACCATGGCCCGCTACGCCGCCGAGGGCGTCCACGTCACCCTGGTGACCTGCACCCTCGGCGAGGAGGGCGAGATCATCCCGCCCGCACTGGCGCGGCTCGCCGCCGACCGGGACGACGCGCTCGGCCCGCACCGGGTCGGCGAGCTGTCGGCCGCCATGCGGGAACTGGGCGTCCGGGACCACCGCTTCCTCGGCGGCGCCGGACGCTACCGCGACTCAGGGATGATGGGCCTGCCCCAGAACACCGCCGAGCGCGCCTTCTGGAGCGCCGACGTGGACGAGGCCGCGCTCCACCTGGTCGAGGTGGTCCGCGAGGTCCGCCCGCAGGTCCTGGTCACCTACGACCCGGACGGCGGCTACGGCCACCCCGACCACATCCAGGCCCACCGGGTCGCCCACCGCGCCGCCGAACTCGCCGCCGACCCGGCGCTCCGCCCCGACCTCGGCCCGGCCCACCGGATCACCCGGATCTACTGGAACCGCCTGCCGCGCTCGGTCGCCGAGGAGGCGTTCGCGGCGCTCCCCGAGGCGCTGGCCGAAACCCCGTTCACCCGTACCGCCGCCGTCGCCGACCTGCCGGGCGTGGTCGCCGACGAGCAGGTCACCACCGTGGTGGACGGCACCGCGTACGCCGGGGCGAAGGCCGCCGCGATGCGCGCCCACGCCACCCAGATCACCGTCGCCGAACCCCTCTTCGTCCTCTCCAACGAACAGGCCCAGCCGCTCTTCGCCGTCGAGTACTACGAACGGGTCGCCGGTCCGCCGGGGGCGCCGGAGGGCGAGCGGGAGACCGGCCTGTTCGCCGGGCTCGACGCCGTGACCGACGCCGGGGACGCGCGATGAGCCCCGCCCAGGACGCCCCGCGTCCCTCCGGAGCCACCCGTGCCCGCGCCCAGGCCGGGGAGCGGCCGCCCTCCACGGCGCAGCTGCTCGGCTTCTCCGGCGGCGGCTTCTCCCCGCGCCGACTGGCGCTCTACGTCCCGCTGTTCCTGCTCGGCGCGGTGACCGGGGTGGCGGGCAGCCTCCTCCAGTCCGCCTGGTTCCCCGGCGGGCTGCTGCTGGCGCTCCTCGCCGCCGTGGGGGTCTTCCTGGGGGCGGGGTGGCTGGCCCGGGCGCGCGGCGGGGCCGTCGCCGCGGTCGCCGGGTGGATGGCCGCCGTCATCCTGCTCACCACCACCCGGCCCGAGGGGGACTTCGTCTTCGCGGCGGGCGGTGGCTCGTACCTTTTCCTCCTCGGAGGGATGGCGCTGGCTGTGATCTGCGCCACCATCTGGCGTCCGGGTCCGGGTGACGGGTGACCGTGCGGCCTCCGGACGCCCGAGGCGTCCCAGTTGGGACCGGACTTACCACTTCCGGCACACGGGCACCATGAGCCCCACGGATGGTTTGAACACCGGGCGCACGATACGGACCGGTGGCGGACAGTATGGTGGTGCGCGCCGCCGAACCGCCCCAGGGGGTGTCTGAAGAACCCCGAGCAAGGCCGAAAAGGGGCGGTGGAGCCGATCGGGAGAACCTGCCTTGAGTCGTGAAACTGACAGTTCGTCGTCCGGACCCCAGGGCCGCGACAACACCGCCTACCCCTCGGGGACACCGCCGTACGGGGCGTCCGCCGCGGGCGGCGCCGACGAGCGCGGCCCGGCCGCGGACGGCCGAGGCGACGCCGAGCGGAAGACCGAGACCACGCTGACGACGCGTATCCGGATCAACATCCCCGGATCGCGGCCCATCCCGCCGGTCGTCATGCGTACCCCCGTCGCCGACAAGGACGGCGACGCCGAGACGGGGGAGACGGCGGCGCCCGAGCTTACCGCCGAGCGGTCCGGCCCGCCCGCCCCGGGCGGCCAGGAGCGTCCCGGCGGCCACGCCGGTGCCGAGGCGCCCGCCGAGGAGGCCCCGCGCCCGGCCGACAAGCCCACCAGTGACTGGTTCGCGCCCCGCAAGGGCGGCGCCCGTCCGGCCGCGGGCGGCGCCGGAGGCGCGGGTTCCGCCCCGCGCGGCGGCGCCGGCCAGAGCGGCGGTACGCCCGCCTCCGGTACCCCGACGGGCCCCGCCGCGGGCGGCCCCGGCGGCTCCGGTCCGCGCCCGGGCGGCTCCGGGCAGGCGCCCTACGGCTCGGGCGCCACCGGCGACACCGGCCCGACCGGCACCCCGGGCCGCAACGGCACCACCGGCTCCTTCGACGTCTCCCGGGCCGTCGCCCAGGGACCGCTGGGCCCCGGCCCCGGACGGCCCGACGGCCCCACCGGCGGCCCGGTCAGCGGCGACTCGACGGTCCGCCCCGTCCTCTCCGACGGCGGCCGCCCGCCCGGCCGGCCCGCCGACACCGGCGGCCACCCCCGTGGGGGCGACACCGGGAACACCCCGCGCCCGGGTGCCAACCGCCCGCCGGCGGGACCGATGAGCGACGACACCGCCGTCCTCACCCCGCAGAAGCCGGCCCCCGAGCGGCCCGGCGAGCGCGAGCACGTCTCCGGTGACACGCTCACCAGCGGCCTGCCCGTCGTCCCGCCCGCCGCGGGCGGCCCCGGCGGACCGTTCGGCCCCGGTGGCCCCGGCGGCCCCGGCGCCCACCGGGACGGGCCGCTGCCGCACACCCCGCCCCGGCTGCCCGAACCGCTCGGCGAGCCCGAGGCGGCCTCGTCGGCCCCGGCGAAGAAGAAGGGCCGCAGCAAGCTGGTGCTGCTCGGGGTGGCCGTGGTCGTGGTCGGGGCCGGGCTGTACGGCGCGGGGCTGCTCATGGGCCACGCCGACGTGCCGAAGGGCACCACCGTCCTCGGGGTGGACATCGGCGGCTCCACCCACGACGAGGCGGTCAAGAAGCTCGACGCCGCCTTCGGGGAGCGCACCGCCCTGCCGCTCGCCCTCGACGTGGACGGCAAGCAGGCCGAGCTGAAGCCCGCTCAGGCCGGCCTCTCGCTGGACAGCGAGGAGACCGCGCGGGCCGCCGCCGCCAGCGACTACAACCCGGTCACCGTCATCGGCTCGCTCTTCGGCCAGGAGCGCGTGGTCGAACCGTCGATGCCGGTCGACCAGGAGAAGCTGGCCGACGCCCTCGACCGGCTCGCGGGTACCGCAGGGTCGGCGGTGGAGGGCTCGATCTCCTTCGACTCCGGCAAGCCCGTCCCGGTCTACGGCAAGGCCGGCAAGACCCTCGACGTCAAGGGCTCGGTCAACGCCGTCGAGCAGGCGTACCGGACGCAGGTGGCGACCGGGAAGGCCGGGCCGGTGGCGGTGCCGATGGCGACCCGGGAACCCACGGTCTCCAAGGCCGAGGTGGACCGCATGATGAAGGAGTTCGCCGTTCCGGCGATGTCCGGCATCGTCACGGTGAAGGCCGGGAACGCCTCCATCCCCTTCGGCCCGGAGCGTTCGCTGCCGCAGATCCTCAGCGTGCAGGCGGTCGACGGCAAGCTGGTCGAGAAGTACGACCAGGCCGCGCTGAAGAAGCTCTACGGCAACACCTTCGACGGTGTCCTGATCACCCGCGGGACCGGCGACAAGACGCCGGTCACCCCGGAGGACGTGATCGGGGCGATGCGTCAGGCGCTGCTCGGCACGACGCCGGCCGAGCGCGTCGGGGTCATCGAGACCGACGCGAGCTGACCCGCCCACGACGGCCGCCCGCCCCCTCCCGGGGGTGGGCGGCCGTCGCGTTTTCCTGCTCCCGGGGCCTGTGTCAACTGGATGGCTGGACAAGGGGGTTGGGCGCCGGGCCGGGGTTGTGCGGAGCGGTCGGCGGGCGGATGGTGGAGACCGGTGAGAACCGGGCGACGTGCGAAGGGGCGGGTGGCGTATGGCGTGGGAGTTCACCGACGACCGGGGTGTCACGGTGCGGTCGGAGCGCAGGCCGGAGCGGGTGGCGGCCTATCTCAGGGCGGGTGCGGGACTGGCGGACCTCGGGGTGCTGCCCGTCGCCGTGTTCGGTTCCGGGCACGACGGGGACCGTCCTGATCCGGCCAAGTGGGGCCCGGAGGCACCCGCCGGAATCCCGTACCTCGGAGCCTCCGGCGGGCTCGACGAGGAGCGGCTGCTGAGCGAGCGCCCCGACCTGATCGTGGACGTGACCTACGACGGGAAGCACGCCTACGCCGTGGACGACGGGGCGGCCGAGCGGGCGCGCCTGCCGGTCCTCGCGCTCTCGGTGGCGGGCGAGGTGCCGCAGGCGCGGCTGCTCGAGCGGTTCGCGGAGCTGGCGGTGGCGCTCGGCGGGCGGGACGGGGAGGGCGCGGAGCGGCTGGCGGCGGCCGAGGCGCGGCTGCGGACGGCCGCGCTGCGCGCCCCCGGCGTCCGGGTGCTGGCGCTCTCCCCGGCCGGCCCGGAGAAGGTCCACCTGGCCCGCCCGCTCGCCTGGCCGGAGCTGCGACATCTGGTCGACCTCGGGGTGCGGCTCACCGACCCCGGCGAGGAGGGTGGCGTCAACTGGCGTACGACGGGCTGGGACAAGGCCGTCGGGCTCACCCCCGACCTGGTCCTCAGCGACGCGCGGGGCAACGCCGACCAGCCGGCCGCCCTCGCGGAGCTGCCCGCCTGGCGGGCCCTGACCGCCGCCGCTCCGGTGCTGCCGTGGAACCCCGAACTGCCGTGCAGCCGCCGGGCCACCGGGACCTTCCTGGAGCAGGTGGCCGGAGCGCTGGAGGGGCTGGCCGGGACGGCCTGAGCGGGTACGTGCCCCGCCCCCGGCACCAGGACCGGTACCGGGGGCGGGGCCGTTCGTGGTGCGGGGCCGGTCAGGGGGCCCAGGGGGCTTCCAGGGCCCAGGTGGTGTCGGCGGTGAAGTTGCTCAGGGTGTCGAAGGGCTGCCTGCCGCCCGGGGTGGAGAGCCAGACCTCGGAGTCGTAGTGGCGGAGGTAGCTGCCGGACATGTTCAGGCTGGAGAGGCGGACGCCGCCCTCGCCGGGGACGGCGCACCAGGTGGCGTCGGCCTTGAAGAGCTGGGTGCCGTCGTCGGCGTCGCGGCGGACCCGGGACTCGCGGTGGCGCAGGTACTCGCCCGGGTAGTTCCGGGATGCGAGGGAGTAGCAGTTCTCGTCACCGAGCCCGGGGACCACCTTGTAGGTGGCGTCGGCCTTGAGGGTGGCGTCGCTCTCCTCGGAGACCGGGGCGGTCCAGGCGAGACCGTCCTCGTGGCGGAGGAACTTCTCGGTGTGGCCCTCGGTGGTGACCCGCAGGGAGCGGTTCTCGCCGGTGGGCAGGGTGACCGCGCCGGGCAGGGAGCGGGAGGCGTCGATCAGCGCCTGGTTGGCGGCGGCGACCCGGTCCTGGTCGACCTTGACGACCTGGCGGTCGTAGGTGAGCAGGCCGTTGACCTCGTTCTCCACGTCGGTGATCTCGGTGTAGACGGAGGCGGAGAGACCGGCCGGCATCTGGCCCTCGCGGATGCCGTCGAGGAGCCCAACGAACCGGTCGTTCAGCGCGGCGGTGCCGGCCTGGTCCTCGTAGCTGAAGCCGCCGCCCGGGTACCACTCGTGGCCCTCGGTACGCAGCCCCAGGCCGCCGAACTCGCCGAGGACGGCGGCCCGGTCGGGCTCGGGGGCGGTGTTGCCGGGGCCGACGTAGACGTGATTGTCGACCACGTCGCCGTTGCCGCCGTCGACCGAGCCGCAGCAGTTGACCCCGCTCATGTTGTTGACCAGGCGGGAGGGGTCGGCCTCCTTGACCTCGTCGGCGATGCGGGCCTGGTCGTACTGGCCCCAGCCCTCGTTCTGGTTGACCCACATGACCACCGACGGCGAGGAGCGGTGCTGGTCGATGACGCGGTGGTACTCCTTCTCCCACTGCTCGCGGGCGGGCGCGTCCGGGACCTTGCCGGTGTCCATCGACGGCATGTCCTGCCAGACCAGCAGGCCCAGCTTGTCGGCCCAGTGGAACCAGCGCTGCGGCTCGACCTTGATGTGCTTGCGGACCATGTTGAAGCCGAGGTCCTTGTGGGCCTGGAGGTCGTACTTGAGGGCCTCGTCGGTCGGCGCGGTGTAGAGGCCGTCCGGCCAGTAGCCCTGGTCCAGGGTGCCGGTCTGGAAGACGAACTCGCCGTTGAGGACCGGCCGCTGGACGCCGTCGATCTTCTTCAGGCCGATCGAGCGCATCCCCGCGTAGCTGCCGACCTCGTCGCCCAGGGCGCCGTCCGCCGGGAGGAGTTCGGCCTTGACGTCGTACAGGAACGGGTCGTCCGGGGACCACAGGTGCGGGTCGGGCACCGAGACCGACAGCTCCTCGCCGGCCGCGCCGGTGGCGGTGCCGACCTCCTCGCCGTCGTCCAGGACGGTGACCTTCACCTCGCGTCCGGCCGCGCCCTCGGCGTGCACGGTGGCGCGCAGGGTGTCGTCGCTCAGCTCCGGGGTGAGGTCGAGGCGGGTGATGTGGGCGGGGGCGACCGGCTCCAGCCAGACCGTCTGCCAGATGCCGGAGGCGGCGGTGTACCAGATGCCGCCGCCCGGGTGCGGCTCGATGTCGTGCTCGTCGTCCTGGCGCTGCTTGCCGACGGCGCCGCCGCCGTGCTGGGTCGGGTCCCAGACCGAGACGGTGACGGTGTTGGCGCCCGCCTTCAGGTGGTCGGTGACGGTGAAGTCGAAGGCGTCGAAGCCGCCCCGGTGCTCACCGGCCTTCTCGCCGTTGACCCAGACCGTGGTCTCCCAGTCCGAGGCGCCGAAGTTGAGCTTCACGTCCCGGCCGTCCCAGTCCTCGGGGACGGTGAACTCGCGCTGGTACCAGAGCTTGTCGCCCGGGGTGATCTTCCGCTGGATGCCGGAGAGCGCCGACTCGGCGACGAAGGGGACGCGGATCTGCTCGTCGAACTGGCCGGGGACGCCGGCGGCGGCGTCGGTGACCGCGAAGTCCCAGATGCCGTTCAGGTTGGCCCAGTCGGGTCGGGTGAGCTGCGGGCGCGGGTACTCCGGCAGCGGGTTGTCCACCGAGACCCGGTCGGTCCACGGGGTGGTCATCGGGGCGGGCTTCGGCTCCCAGGCGGCCTGGTCGGCCGCGCCGGCGGGGGAGGCGGCCAGGCCGGTCGCGGCCAGGGCGCAGGCGGCGAGCGCGGTGGTCAGCCGCCGCCAGGGCCGTGAGCGCGGGCGGGCGCCCCGGCCGGGTGCGGGGGTGCGGGTGTCGGTCACCGGTCGGTCTCCTTCTCGGGCGGTGGGGGTCGCCCCGGCCGGGTGGCCGGGGTCGGTCCAGTGGAGGAGGTACGGGACGGCGGCGGCCCGCGCGCCGGACACGGGTCGGGCCGGTCCGGGCCGCGGGGCGGCCCGGACGGGTGGGGGTGGGCAGGGCCCGGTGGTGCGGCTCTGGGTGGTGCGGCTCACGGCGCCGGGCAGCGTCGACCGTGCCCCGTGCCGGTGCGGCGGCGGGGCCGGGCCGGTTGTGCAACGTTGGAAATCCGGCGCTCGGCGGTATGACAGCACGGCGTGCGACGGCTGTCCAGAGATGCGGCAGGGGCCGGTGTGAGCCGCCGTCACCCCGCCGGACGGGAGCCTCGAAGGGGCCGGGTCACCCGCCGGGAAATCTCCCGGCAACGGTCTTGCCGCCCTGGCGGGCCGCCTGTATAACGTTGTAAATCGAGCCGCCGGACGGCCCGAACTCGCCGGTGGACCAACCGGTTTCGGTGACAAGGGCCCTGGTGGCGCGTGGCTGCGCCGCGCCCGGACTCACCCGTCCCCGGCCGGAACTCCACGCCGCACCGCGTACCGCCGCACCACCCCGTACCCCGAGCCCTCCGCCCAGGTCCTGTCCGGGCCCGCGCCCCGTACGCCTGTCCCGCCCTGCCCCGCCCTCTCGGCCCGCCCGACGACCGTGCCGGCCGATCGTCCGCCAAGGAGCGTTCGCGCATGACCACCCAGCGCCGCACCCGCAACCTCGCCGTGGCCTGCCTGCTCGCCGCCACGGCCACGCTGGCCGCCTCCGGCTGCTCGAAGTCGGAGACCGCCGACACCTCGAAGGGCGACGCGGCCGCCGGCGCCCAGGCCACCCAGCCCGCCGACACCTCGGGCAAGGGCTGCACCCTGGAGACGTACGGGGCGCCCGAGCTCGACCTGAAGGACGCCGTGGTCGGCTTCTCCCAGTCGGAGAAGGAGGCCAACCCGTTCCGGATCGCCGAGACCCAGTCGATCAAGGACGAGGCGGCCAAGGTCGGCGTCAAGAAGCTGCTCACCACCAACGCCCAGTCGCAGCTGCCCAAGCAGATCAGCGACATCCAGGACATGCTGGCGCAGGGCGCCGACTTCCTCATCGTGGCGCCGCTCAACTCCGACGGCCTGGAGCCCGCGTTCAAGGCCGCCGCCGCGAAGAAGGTCCCGGTCCTCACCGTCGACCGCAAGGTCAACGCCGAGGCGTGCAAGGACTACCTCTCCTTCCTCGGCTCGGACTTCGTGGAGCAGGGCAGGCGCGCCGCCGACGCGATGATCAAGGCGACCGGCGGCAAGGGCCAGGTGGCGATCCTCCTCGGCGCCTCCGGCAACAACGTCACCACCGACCGCACCAAGGGCTTCGTCGACCGGGTCGAGGAGAAGGCCCCCGACCTGAAGATCGTCGCCCAGCAGACCGGCGAGTTCGCCCGCGACAAGGGCCAGCAGGTCATGGAGCAGCTCATCCAGTCCAAGCCCGGCATCACCGGCGTCTACGCCGAGAACGACGAGATGGGCCTCGGCGCCATCACCGCCCTGAAGGCCAACGGCAAGAAGCCCGGCGACGACGTCAAGATCGTCTCCGTAGACGGCACCCGCAACGCCGTCCAGGCCCTCGCCAAGGGGGAGATGAACGCCGTCATCGAGTCCAACCCCCGCTTCGGCCCGCTCGCCTTCGCCACGGCGAAGAAGTTCTACGCCGGCGAGTCGATCCCCGAGAACGTGCTGATCTCCGACCGCGCGTACGACCAGGACAACGCCGAGAAGTCCCTCGGCGGCGCCTACTAGGGCCCCGGCGGGCCCGCGTCCGTACCACCGGGGCGCGCGCCCGCCGACCCCAACTCCCGCACCCCGTGACCCGATCCGCGTCTCCTCGTACACCGGAAGGTTCAGCAGCCCATGGCACCACCCGAAGCAGCGACGCCCGGCGCCGGGCCGCCGGTCCTTGAGGCCCTAGGGGTCGGCAAGCGGTTCCCCGGGGTCGTCGCGCTCGACGACGTCTCCTTCGACCTGCGGGCCGGTGAGGTGCACGCGCTGGTCGGCGAGAACGGGGCGGGCAAGTCCACCCTGATCAAGGTGCTGACCGGGGTCCACCGGCCGGACGCGGGCGAACTGCGGCTGGCCGGGGAACCGGTCCGGTTCCAGCGGCCGTTCGAGGCGCAGCAGGCGGGGATCTCCACGATCTACCAGGAGGTCAACCTCGTCCCGCTGATGAGCGTGGCCCGCAACATCTTCCTCGGCCGCGCACCCCGCAACCGCCTGAGGCTCATCGACTTCGCCCGGATGAACCGCGAGGCCGCCGACCTCCTCGACGGCTTCGGCGTCCGCGTCGACCCGCGCCGCCCGCTGCACACCCTGGGGCTCGGCACCCAGCAGATGGTGGCGCTGGCCCGGGCCGTCTCGGTCCAGGCCCGGGTCGTCGTCATGGACGAGCCGACCTCCTCCCTGGAACCCCGCGAGGTCGAGACCCTCTTCCGGGTCATCGAGGAACTGCGCGCCCGCGACGTGGCCGTGGTCTACGTCAGCCACCGCATGGACGAGCTGTACCGGATCTGCGACCGGGTCACCGTGCTGCGCGACGGCCGCCACATCCACACCGGGCCGCTCGCCGGACTGGAGCGGATGCGGCTGGTCTCGATGATGCTCGGCCGGGACATGGCCGAGGTCCGCCGGGACGGCGTCACCGGCTTCGCCGCCGACGGCCACGACGCCGCCCGCACCCCGGTCCTCACCGCCGACGGCCTCACCCGCCGCCACCAGCTCGACGGGGTCTCCCTCTCCCTGCACGCCGGGGAGGTGCTGGGGCTCGGCGGGCTGCTCGGCTCCGGCCGCAGCGAGACCGCCAAGGCCCTGGCCGGGGGCCTCGCGCTCGACTCCGGCGAGGTCACCGTGGCCGGCCAGGTGCTGCGCCGGATCACCCCGGCCGCCGCCATCGGCGCCGGGATCAGCATGCTCCCCGAGGACCGCAAGGCCGAGGGGATCGTGCCCGGCCTCTCGGTCCGCGAGAACATCGTGCTGGCCGCGCTGCCCCGGCTCTCCCGCGCCGGGATCGTCTCCCGCGCCCGGCAGGACCGGGTGGTCGAGATCTTCATGAAGCGGCTGCGGATCAAGGCGTCCAGCCCCGAGCAGAAGGTCGGCGAACTCTCCGGCGGCAACCAGCAGAAGGTGCTCCTCGCCCGCTGGCTCTGCCTGGAGCCGCGCGTCCTGCTGCTCGACGAGCCGACCCGCGGCATCGACGTCGGCGCCAAGGCCGAGGTCCAGGGGCTCATCGACGAACTGGCGGGGGAGGGGCTCGCCGTGCTGCTCATCTCCTCCGACATCGAGGAGCTGATCGAGGGCGCCGACCGCATCGTCGTCCTGCGCTCCGGCGCCCCGGCCGGGGAACTGGCCGGCGACGCCGTCACCGAACCCGCCCTGCTGGAGGTCCTCGCCGACAGCGCCCCCACCCCCCGCCCCGCCGAGGAGGCCGAGCCCCGATGACCCAGGCCCCCGCCACCGCGCCCGGCGCCGCCGCGCCCGCGCCCGCACCGCCCGCCCCCGCCGCGGGCTCCGCCCGGCCCTGGTACCGCGACCCCGCCTGGTACCAGGCGTACGGCGTCTACGTCGCCGTCGGCGCGCTGCTGCTCTTCAACGCCCTGTTCACCGACCGCTTCCTGACCACCGACAACCTCACCACCCAGCTGGTCCAGGTCGCCCCGATCGTCATCGTGGCGCTCGGCATGGCCCTGGTCATCGGCACCGAGGGCGTCGACCTGTCGGTGGGCTCCGCGATGGCCCTGGCCGCCGCCCTGCTCCCGCTCTACCTCGGCTACGGGCTGGTCCCCGCCCTCGTCCTGGCCCTGCTCGCCGGAGCCGTCACCGGGCTGGTCAACGGCGTCCTGGTGTCGGTGGTCGGGCTCCAGCCGATCGTCGCCACCCTCGCCCTCTTCGTCGGCGGCCGGGGCCTGGCCCTGGTCCTCGCCGACGGACAGCTCAAGCAGATCATCAATCCCGACCTGCTCTCCCTCGGCACCGCGAGCCTGCTCGGCGTCCCCGTGGTGGTGCTGATCGCCGCCGGGCTCGCCCTGGCCGTGGCCTTCCTGGTCGCCCGCACCACCTTCGGCCGCCAGATCGTCGCCATCGGCGGCAACCGCAAGGCCGCCGTCCTCGCCGGACTCCCCGTCAAACGCGTCCTGACCGGCGTCTACGTCCTCTGCGGCACCTTCGCGGCACTGGCCGGCATCCTCGCCACCGCCCGGCTCACCGCCAGCGACCCGTCCTCGCTCGGCACCCTGATGGAGCTCTCCGCCATCACCGCCGTCGTCGTCGGCGGCACCCCGCTTAGCGGCGGCTCGGTCCGGGTGCTGGGCACCGTCGCCGGGGCCGTGCTGATGCAGCTGCTGCGGGCCACCCTCGTCAAACACGACCTGCCCGACTCCACCGCCCAGATCGCCCAGGCGGCCATCATCGTCGCCGCCGTCTACGTCGCCCGGGAGCGCCGGTCCCGATGAACGCACCCCGCCCGGCGGAACCCACCGCCGCCTCCGCCACCGCCGACCCGAAGGCGGCCCCCGCGCCGCTCTCCGAGACCCCCTCGGTCCGCGCCGGGACCGAGGAGCCCAGCGGCCGCGAACGCCTCCTCGGCCTCGTCCAGCGCCAGGGCGTCCTCGCCGTGCTGCTCACGGTGATCCTGGTGGCCTCGCTGCTCTACCCCTCCTTCGCCAGCCTCGACAACGCGCGCGGCGTCACCGCGCAGGCCAGCTTCCTGGCGATCGTCGCCCTCGGCATGACGCTGGTCATCATCACCGGCGGCATCGACCTCTCCGTCGGCTCGGTCTTCGCCCTCGGCGGGGTGCTGGCCGCCTGGGCCTCCCAGTGGGGCCTGCTGCCCGCCCTCCTCGTCCCGCTGCTGGTCTGCGGCGGCATCGGCCTGGTCAACGGCCTGCTCATCGGCCGGGCCGGCCTCGCCCCGTTCATCGTCACCCTCGCCACCCTGCTCGGCGCCCGCGGCCTGCTCCTCGCCTTCACCGACGAGGGCGCCACCACGTACCTCGTCCCGAAGGGCTCCGCCTTCGCCTGGCTGGGCGGGGGCACCGTCTGGGGGTTCATCATCCCCGTGCTGATCGCGCTCGCGCTGTTCGGCCTCGGTGGGCTGGTGCTCCAGCGGACCTCCTTCGGGCAGGGCCTCTTCGCGGTCGGCGGTTCCAGCGACGCCGCCACCCTGATGGGGCTGCCCGTCGCCCGCACCAAGGTGCTCGTCTACACGCTCAGCGGACTGCTCGCCGGACTGGCGGGGGCCCTCAACGCGGCCCGCCTCACCTCCGGTGTCACCATCCTCGGAGTGGGCATGGAACTCGACGCCATCTCGGCCGTCGTCATCGGCGGCACCCTGCTGATCGGCGGCGCCGGGTCGGTCAGCGGCACCCTGTGGGGCGTCCTGCTGCTCGCCGTCATCCAGAACCTCATCAATCAGATCGGCTCGCTCAACTCCTCGTACCAGTCGGTGGTCAGCGGCGGCTTCCTCGTCGTGGTCGTGGTCGCCCAGCGCTACCTGGCCCGCGGTCGCAGATCGACGTAGGGGGCACCTGCGCCCGCGCCGGGGAGTTCCATCAGCAGCCGAGAAGCGTTACGAAGCTAGGAGTGCCGTGGGCGTCAGTCTCAAGGACGTTGCGCAGCGGGCGGGCGTGTCCGTCAAGACCGTGTCGAACGTCGTCAACAACTACCAGCACGTCACACCCGGCATGCGGGCCAGGGTCCAGCAGGCCATCGACGAACTCGGCTACCGCCCGAACCTCACCGCCCGCCACCTGCGCAAGGGCCGCACCGGCATCATCGCGCTGGCCGTCCCCGAGTTCGGCAACCCGTACTTCGCCGAGCTGGCCGGGGCCGTCATCGACGCCGCCGCCCGCCACGACTACACCGTCCTGGTCGACCACACCGCGGGGCTGCGCGAGAACGAACTCCTGGTCAGCCAGGGCTTCCGCGCGCACGTCATCGACGGCCTGATCCTCAGCCCCATCCACCTGGAGACCGAGGACCTCACCGGCCGCACCGGCGCCGGCCCCCTCGTCCTGCTGGGCGAGCGCGAGTACGAGGCGCCCTACGACCACATCGCCATCGACAACGTCGCCGCCGCCCGCGAGGCCGTGGGCCACCTCGTCGCCCTCGGCCGCCGCCGGATCGCCTTCCTCGGCTCCCGCACCGGGCGCGAACGCCAACCCGCCCACCTGCGGCTGCGCGGCTGGCGCCAGGAACTGGAGGCGGCCGGCCTGCCCGCCGACGACTCGCTGGTGGTCGTCACCGACGGGTACGGACGGGCCGACGGCGCCCACGCCATGGCCGAACTGCTCGACCGGGGCGCCGCCCCCGACGCCGTCTTCGCCTACAACGACCTCATCGCCATCGGCGCCATGCGCACCCTCGCCGAACGCGGCCTCTCGGTCCCCGGCGACGTCGCGGTGGTCGGCTTCGACGACATCGAGGAGGCCCGCTACGGCACCGTCTCCCTCACCACCGTCTCCCCGGACAAGGAGGCCATCGCCCGCCTCGCCGTGGACAGCCTCGTCGCCCAGCTCAAGGACGGCGCCCCGCCCTCCGCGCCGCGCCGCCCCCGCCCCGGCCACCACCTCGCCGTCCGCGAGTCCGCCCCCGCCGCCCGCCCCGGCGGCGACCGGTGAACGCCCCCACGGCCCCCGCCGTCCGCTACGAACCGCACGGCTACGCCCCCGACGGCGCCCCCGTCCAGCGCTGGCACCTCGACTCCGGCACCGGCACCACCGCCGCCGTCCTCACCTACGGCGGCATCCTCCAGCACCTCACCGTCCCCGCCGCCGACGGCACCCGCGCCTCCGTCGTGCTGGGCCTGCCCACCGCCGAGGCGTACGCCACCGCGCGCGGCCCCTACCTCGGTGCGCTGGTCGGGCGGTACGCCAACCGCCTCGCCCACGGCCGCTTCCCGCTCGACGGCGCCGACCACACCGTCCCCGCCAACGACCGGGGCCACGCCCTGCACGGCGGCCCCGACGGCTTCGACCGGCGCGTCTGGCGGGCCACCCCGGTCCCCGGCCCCGACGCCGCCGCCGTCCGCCTCACCCTGCTCAGCCCCGACGGCGACATGGGCTTCCCCGGGACGCTGGAGGTGGCCGTCACCTACCGCCTCGGCGCCGACCACACCCTGACCCTCGACTACGAGGCCCGCACCGACCGCCCCACCGTCGTCAACCTCACCCACCACGCCTACTTCGACCTGACGGCCGGCACGCACGGCCTGTCCGGCCACACCCTGCGCGTCCCCGGCGTCCACTACCTCCCCGTGGACGCGGGCGCCATCCCGGTCGGCCCGCCCGCCCCCGTCGAGGGCACGCCCTTCGACCTGCGCGAGCCCACCCCGCTCGGCCCGCGCCTGGCCCCCGAAGCAGTCGCGGCCGACCCACAGTTGGCCGCGGCAGGCGGCTACGACCACACCTGGCTCCTCGACTCCGGGCCGGGCCCCGACGGCCTGCGCCCCGCCGCCGCCCTCGCCGCCCTGGACGGCAGCCGCGCCATGGAGGTGTGGACCACCGAACCCGCCGTGCAGGTCTACACCGGCAACCAGCTCGACGCCTCCCTCACCGGCAGCGACGGCCGCCCGCTCACCCGCCACCGCGCCGTCTGCCTGGAGACCCAGCACCTGCCCGACTCGCCCAACCACCCCGAGTACCCGAGCACGGTCCTCCGCCCCGGCGAGGAGTTCCGCAGTCGCACCGCCTACCGCTTCCCGCATCTGAGCGGCGTCTGACCCGGGTGGCCGGCCGGGACCGCACAGGGTTCGGTCCCGCCCGGGCACCCGCGTGCGTCAGTTCAGCCGCGCCCGCGCCGCCCGGGCCTGGCCGCGCACCAGCTCGGCCGCCTCCGGGTCGACGGCGGCCACCACCTCGGCGTACGACTCCAGTTCGCGGGCGCCGCGCACGAAGTCGCCGCACTTCACCAGGAGTTGCGCGTGCTCGTACCGCAGGTCCGCCGGGTGGGACGGCAGGAGCAGCGACAGTTCGACCGCCCACAGGGCCACGTCGGTGCGTTCGGGGCGGGCCGCCGCCCAGGCGCGGATGTTGTTGAGGACCCGGCGGATCACCTCCAGCGGATCGGCCGGGCGCAGCAGCGACGGGTCGAGCGGGGCGCCCGTCACGCCGGTGACCAGGAGGGAGGCGTCGGCAGGCGAGAGCAGGGTGCCGCCGTCGAAGGGGTCGGCCAGCACCAGGTCGTCCGGCGGGCCGAAGCCGACCGTGAAGTGGCCGGGCAGGGCCACCCCGTGGACCGGGGCGCCCGCCCGGCGCGCCACCTCCAGCCAGACCACCGACAGCAGGATCGGCAGGCCCCGGCGGCGTCGCAGCACCTCCTGGAGGAGCGAGGACTCCAGCCGCCGGTAGTCGGACTCGGTGCCGTGGAAGCCGTACCGGGTGCCGAGCAGCTCGGCGAGGGCCAGGGCCCAGTCGCGCGGGGTGGCGGGCCGGTAGGGGAGTTCCCCGGCCAGCCGGTCCAGTTCCACCTCGGCGGCGTCGATGCCCGGCTCGCCCCGGGCGGGGTCGGCGACCGCCCCGACGAGCAGGCAGAGCCGGGCGAGCCCCGGCCGCCCGGAGCGGGCCTCCTCGGCGAACTCGGTCCGCAGCCGCAGCGGGTCGGGCAGCTCCATCAGGCTCCGTCCCCCGGGGCGCGGTGGTGGTGGTAGTGGTGGTGCACGGTGAAGCCGGACCGCTCGTACATGGCACGGGCCGCCGTGTTCTCCCGCTCCACCTGGAGCCAGGCCGCCGAGGCGCCCTCGGCCAGTGCGCGGGCCGCCAGCGCCGCCATCACGTCGGAGGCGAACCCCCGTCGCCGGTGCTCCGGGTCGACCTCGACCGCGGCGAACCCGGCCCACCGCCCGTCCACCACGCACCGCCCGATCGCCCGGGCCGGTCCGCCCGGCTCGCCGTCGACCACCGCGAACCAGACCGAGGGCCCGCCGGTCAGCACCGCCGTGACCTCCGGCCGTACCTCGCCCACCCGCTGATAGCGGCTCAGCCACGCCGCGTCGGGCTCACGGACCAGCCGCACGGCGGCGCCCGGCGCCCGGTCGGCCAGCGGCGCCAGCGCGCCGGTGCGCAACTCGGCCGAGACCTCCCGGGCCCAGCCCAGCTCCTCCAGACGGGCCGCCAGCGGCTCCTGCGTCCCCTCGCCGCCGGTGGCGGTCTGGACGTAGGCGGGCAGGCCGCGCGCGGCGTACCAGCGGACCACCGCCGCCAGCGCCTCCGGCAGCCCGGTGCCCGGATCGCCCAGCGGCAGCACGGAGTTGGCGCGCCGGGTGAACCCGGCGGCCGCGCGCAGCTCCCAGTCGCCGAGCCGCTCGCTCTCCACGGGCGGCCAGCCGCGCGCCGCCACCCGGGCCAGTTCGGCGTAGGAGGCGGCGGGGCCGCGGCGGCGGGCGGGGGCGGCCGGGACCGTCTTGGCGGCGGCCAGCGCCGCCTCGGCGACGCGCACCGACTCGCCGGAGCGGCGTGTGATGCTCAGCACTCCGCCGGTCCATGATGTGAGAACACCCACCGTGTCGGTGAACCGCGCGTCCCCCGTTCCGGTATCCGTGAACGCACGCACCGAGACGCGTTTTCCCACGTCATCGGGGGTGATGCGGACTTCCAGCTGTCCGCCGGCAGTGAATTCCACAGCTTCGGCCGCCCCTCCTGTTCGGATCATCTCCCGGAACGGAGATACTAGGGGCGGGCATCGACGACGCCGCGCTCCCGCGCGCCAGGCGGCGGAGCCTGTAGAGACGGCCCGCCAGCGCCCTATCGAGGAGGAACGACAGCGTGACCTACGTCATCGCGCAGCCTTGTGTCGACGTGAAGGACAAGGCGTGCATCGAGGAGTGCCCGGTCGACTGCATCTACGAGGGCCAGCGGTCCTTGTACATCCACCCGGACGAATGCGTCGACTGTGGAGCCTGTGAGCCGGTCTGCCCGGTCGAGGCGATCTTCTACGAGGACGACACTCCTGAGGAGTGGAAGGACTACTACAAGGCGAACGTCGAGTTCTTCGACGAGCTGGGTTCGCCCGGCGGGGCCAGCAAGCTCGGTCTCATCGAGCGCGACCACCCCTTCATCGCCGAACTGCCGCCGCAGAACCAGTAGGGCCCAGGCCCCGGCTCTGCCGAGACAGTGCGTACGAGGTCCCGCCGGTTCCGCACCGGCGGGACCTCGTCGTTTCCCAGACCGATCCGACCTCCCCCCCGCCCCACCAGGACCCGAAAAGAGCAGCCGTGTCCGCAGCCGCGCCCTCACCCGTCTCCGCGCTTCTCCCCGCCTTCCCGTGGGACAGGCTCCAGCCGTACAAGGAGACCGCCGCCGCCCACCCGGACGGCCTCGTCGACCTCTCCGTCGGCACCCCCGTCGACCCGGTCCCGCCGCTGGTGCGCGAGGCGCTGACGGCCGCCGCCGACTCGCCGGGCTACCCGACCGTGTGGGGCACCGCCGCGCTGCGCGCCGCCATCCTCGGCTGGGCCGCCCGCCGCCTGGGCGCCGAAGGGCTGACCGAGCGGAACGTCCTGCCGGTGGTCGGCTCCAAGGAACTCGTCGCCTGGCTCCCCACCCAGCTGGGCCTGGGCCCCGGCGACACCGTGGCCTTCCCGCGCCTGGCCTACCCGACGTACGAGGTCGGCGCCCGCCTGGCCCGCGCCGAGCCGGCTGTCTACGACGACCCGGTCACCGACCTCGACCCGGGCCCGCTCAAGCTGCTCTGGCTCAACTCGCCCTCCAACCCGACCGGCCGCGTCCTCGGCAAGGACGAGCTGGCCCGGATCGTGGCCTGGGCCCGGGAGCACGACGTGCTGGTCGTCAGCGACGAGTGCTACCTCGAACTGGGCTGGGAGGCCGACCCGGTCTCGGTGCTCCACCCCGAGGTGTGCGGCGGGAGCCACGAGGGGCTGGTCGCCGTGCACTCGCTCTCCAAGCGCTCCAACCTGGCCGGTTACCGCTCGGCGTTCATCCTCGGCGACGCGGCCGTCCTCGGCGAGCTGCTCCAGATCCGCAAGCACGGCGGGATGATGACGCCCGCCCCCGTCCAGGCCGCCACCGTCGCCGCCCTCGGCGACGACGCCCACGTGGCCGAGCAGCGCGAGCGGTACGCGGCCCGCCGCACCGCCCTGCGTGAGGCCCTGCTCGCCCACGGCTTCCGCGTGGAGCACAGCGAGGCCAGCCTCTACCTGTGGGCCACCCGCGACGAGCCCTGCTGGGACACGGTCGCCCACCTCGCCTCGCTCGGCATCGCCGTCGCCCCGGGCGACTTCTACGGCCCCGCCGGGGACCGCTTCGTACGGATCGCCTTCACCGCCACGGACGAGCGCGTAGCGGCCGCCGTCGCCCGCCTCACCGCCACCGCCTGACGGTCGGTCCGGACACGCCACAGGGCCCCGGGGAGTCCGCGCTCCCCGGGGCCCTGTGCGCCGGTGGGTCAGCCGAGCGGCAGGCCGCCGGGGAGGCCACCGGTGGGCAGGCCCTTGCCGGGCAGGCCGCTCTGGGCGGCGGAGCCGGCCGTGTCGCCGACCGCCTTGCCCGCGGAGCCCGCGAGGGTGCCGACGGCGTCCTGGGCGGCCGGGGCGACGGTCTTGCCGGTCTGGCCGACCGTCTTGCCCGCGGCGGGCACCGCGGTGCCGACGGCCTGGGAGCCGGTCTTCCCGGCCGCGCCGGTGGCACCCTGCGCGGCACCGTCGAGGGTGTTGCCGAGGCCCTCGCCGTCCAGGGCGGTCAGCCCGGACAGGTTCGACCCGACGGGCAGCTCGGCGGCGTTGGCCGCGCCGGCCGCACCGGCCACGGGGGCGGCCGCGGCGGCGACCAGCAGGGCGGCTCGGGCGATCCGGCGGCTCAGGGGGAGGGACATGTTGCTCCTTCTGGGGGGACGTGGGGCGCGGACCGGTGAGGCGGCCGACGCGCCGTCCGGACCGGTGAGCCCGGCCCTGCGACGCCGTGACTACCGCGCCGGAGCGGCGAAGGTTGCGGCACGAGCGGATCACGAATCGATAACGCGTCACATTGTCGGCCTCCCCGACAAGCGGTCCGGCGGCTCATCAGCCGAATGCTTTCCGCAGCCTCTGAACTAGGCGTTCGCCCGCCCGCCACCCCGGCCTCCGGGGCCCCGCGCGCCTCGGGCGCCCCGGCCCGCACACGCCACCGTCCGGGTGATCCCTCGCACGGGCGTGCAGCGGCCGCGGGGGCGGCCCGACGGCGTCCCCGGCGGCGGAACAGGCTTCCTCAGCCGTCGCACCCTCACCAGGACAAGTCACGCACCACCGGCGGACGGTCGGGAACGCACCGCACCAGCCGGGCCGCCGGGTCGTCCAGCGAGGCCGAGAACCGCACCGGCCAGGTCTCCTCGGGCCCGAGGTAGCGGGTCAGTTTCCGTACGGCCCGCGCCCGGTCCAGCGGGACCACCTCGGCGGCGCCCCGGCAGGTGGCCGAGAGCACCTGGCCGGTGGCGAGGTCGCAGCTGTCCACGACGAGGGCGACCACCGGGTCCGCCGCGAGCCGCCGCCCGAGCCGGGCGTACGCCCCCGTGAGCCACCAGAAGGCCCCGTCCTCCCAGAGGAACCACACCGGCCGCACCGTCGGGCCGGCGGTGGCGACGCGGGCCACCAGGGGCCGGGCGAGGAAATCGTGCACGTCGGGAGCGGCCATGCGGGGACGGTAACGCCCCAGGCGCGCGCGGGGGAGGGGGCCGTCGGCTCAGCCCTCCGACACCACGATCCGTACCGTGCCCGTGCCGCCGCCCCGCGTCTCCTCCGCCGAGGTCTCCCAGTCACCCCCGGTGCGCCAGGTGCGGCCCGCGTAGGTGACCTCCGAGACGCCGAGCCGGGTGGCGTTGGCGACCGCCCAGTGGGCCAGCTCCCAGCCGCGGCGCTTGCCGTCCGCCGGGGTGACGGGGAGCTCGACGGTGCGGGGGCCGTCCGCCGTGCCGTCCGCGCCCGAGCCGGCAGCGCCCGTGGCCGGGAGGACGTCCTTGCCGAAGTCGCGGGCCAGCGCCGCCCGGAGTGCCTTCTCGTCGCCGGGCTCCTCGGTGGCGCCGCCGCAGGTCAGCGTGGTGGCGGCGCGGCCGGTGAGGGCGGCGGCCAGGAGCGAGGCGTCCCGCTCGTGCTTGGCGTACGCCTGCGGGAAGCCGCTCTTCTGGACGCGCTGGGCCGCCACGGTCAGCGGCAGCCGGGAGTAGCCGGGGACCTCGGCCAGGTGTTCGTAGAACTTCTCCGAGGAGTAGACCGGGTCCATGATCTGCTCCGGCTTGCCCCAGCCCTGCGAGGGGCGCTGCTGGAAGAGGCCGAGTGAGTCGCGGTCGCCGTAGTCGATGTTGCGCAGCGAGGACTCCTGGATCGCGGTCGCCAGGGCGATCGTCACCGCCCGTTCGGGCATGCCCTTGCCGGTGCCGACCGCGGAGATGGTCGCCGCGTTGACCGCCATCACCGCGCTCAGCTCGTACGTCTCGGCGGGGTCGTCGGCGGAGCGGACCACGCACCGGGAGCCGGCCGGGGTATCGCCGCGCTGCTGCGCCGCGAGGTACCCGGCGAGCGCCAGCAGCACGACCAGGGCCGCGCCGACGCGCAGCACACGGCCGCGCCGGAAGAAGGAGGGCTCAGACACGCTGCCCAAGGTACTGGAGGGGGCCGAGGGCGTGCCGGGCCGCCCGGCGGGACCGCGTTAGGGTCGCGGTCATGGCTCCGACCTCCCTTGACCTCACGCTCGACGCCGCCGCCCTCACCGCCGCCCTCGTCGACCTCCCCTCCGAGAGCGGCGACGAGCGCGCCCTCGCGGACGCGATCGAGGCGGCCCTGCGCCCGCTGCCGCACCTGACGGTCGACCGGTACGGCAACAACGTCGTCGCCCGCACCCGCCTCGGCCACGCCGAGCGCGTCATCCTCGCCGGGCACATCGACACCGTGCCGATCGCGGAGAACGTCCCCTCCCGGCTCGACGAGGACGGGGTCCTGTGGGGTTGCGGCACCTGCGACATGAAGTCCGGGGTCGCCGTCCAGCTGCGCATCGCCGCCACCGTCCCCGAGCCCAACCGCGACCTCACCTTCGTCTTCTACGACAACGAGGAGGTCGCCGCCGACCTCAACGGCCTCGGCCACGTCGCCGACGCCCACCCCGACTGGCTCGAAGGGGACTTCGCCGTCCTCCTGGAGCCCTCCGACGGGCAGGTCGAGGGCGGCTGCCAGGGCACCCTGCGCGTGCTCCTGCGCACCACCGGCGAGCGCGCCCACTCGGCCCGCTCCTGGATGGGCGCGAACGCCATCCACGCCGCCGCCCCCATCCTGGACCGGCTCGCCGCCTACCAGCCGCGTTACCCGCTCATCGACGGCCTGGAGTACCGCGAGGGGCTCAACGCGGTCGGCATCGAGGGCGGCGTCGCGGGCAACGTCATCCCCGACGCCTGCACCGTCACCGTCAACTTCCGCTACGCCCCCGACCGCACCCCCGAGGAGGCCCTCGCCCACGTCCGTGAGGTCTTCGACGGCTGCGGCGTCACCGAGTTCATCGTCGACGACCACAGCGGCGGCGCCCTGCCCGGCCTCTCCCACCCGGCCGCCGCCGCCTTCGCCGAGGCCGTCGGCGGCACCCCGATGCCCAAGTACGGCTGGACCGACGTGGCCCGCTTCAGCGCGCTCGGCGTCCCCGCCGTCAACTACGGCCCCGGCAACCCGCACCTCGCCCACCGGCGCGACGAGCGGGTCGACACCGCCAAGATCCTGGACGCCGAGAAGCGGCTGGCGGCCTGGCTGACCGCCTGAGCCGGGGCCCGCTCCCGGGCCGCCCGTTCACCGCTTCCGGGCGGCCATGTCCGCTTCCGCCCGCCGTAACAGCGCTCCGCCTAGGCTGACATGGCAAGACGTCCACCGGGACCCCCGGCGGACGGTGCCGCAGTACCGGAAGGGAAGGGGAGTACATGGCCACTCCACAAGCAGCGGATGTGCCCGAGGAGCAGCGGCTCGGCCCCGTCGTGCGGCGGCGCGAGCAGATCCAGCCCGGCACCACCGACCAGCGGCTGCTGGACACCAAGAGCGACTCCAGCTGGGTGCACACCGACCCCTGGCGCGTCATGCGCATCCAGTCGGAGTTCGTGGAAGGGTTCGGGGCGCTCGCCGAACTCGGGAGCGCCATCAGCGTCTTCGGCTCGGCCCGCACCGGCCCGGAGTCCTTCGAGTACCAGACCGGCGTCGAGCTGGGCAAGGCGCTGGTGGAGGCCGGGTTCGCGGTCATCACCGGTGGCGGGCCCGGCGCCATGGAGGCGGCCAACAAGGGCGCCCGCGAGGCCGGCGGCGTCTCCGTCGGCCTCGGCATCGAGCTGCCGTTCGAGCAGGGACTCAACCGGCACGTCGACATCGGCGTGAACTTCCGCTACTTCTTTGTCAGAAAGACAATGTTCGTGAAGTACGCGCAAGGGTTCGTGGTCCTCCCCGGCGGCATGGGCACGCTGGACGAGCTGTTCGAGGCGCTGACGCTGGTGCAGACCCGCAAGGTGACCCGGTTCCCGATCGTGCTGTTCGGCCGGGAGTACTGGGGCGGGCTGGTCGACTGGCTGCGGGACACGGTGGTGGCGCAGGGCAAGTGCGCCGCCAAGGACCTCCTGCTCTTCCACGTCACCGACGACGTGGAGGAGGCCGTCGCCCTGGTCACCAAGGAGACCGAGCCGCGCCGCCACCCCGGCACAGGCCCGGCCGTCGCCATCGGCTCCTGACCGCCCCGGCCCGCCGCCCCGGCACCGGCCGGGGCCGGCGGGGGGCGCGGGGCCGGTCAGCGGCCCGGGGCACCGGTACGGGCGTACCGGCCCGGAGTGGTGCCCACCACCTTCCTGAAGTGCCGGTTCAGGTGCGACTGGTCGTAGAACCCGGCGGCCGTCGCCACCTCACCGGGCGGCAGCCCGTCGAGCAGCAGGCGGCGGGCCCGGCCCACCCGGAGCGTCGTCAGGTACTGGTGCGGCGCGATGCCGAAGGCGCCGCTGAAGGCGCGGACCAGGTGGGCGGGGTGGGCGTGCAGCAGCGCGGCCGCCTCGTCGAGGGTGAGCCCCTGGCGCAGCCGGGCGTCCAGGAGTTCCCGCAGGCGGTGGGCGAGGCCCGGGTCCCGCACCGGGCCCGGCGCGGCCAGGCGGGGCCGCAGGTGGGCGCGGAGCCGTTCGCGGATCAGGGCGAGCCTGCTCTCCGCCTCCAGTTCGTCCCCGGGCGCCGCCAGCGCCGTGTGCAGCCGGCCGACCCGGCGGCGGAGCAGGGCGTCGGCCAGCTCGGGCCGGTCCACGGCCGGACCGACGAGTTCGGGGCCGAGCTGGGTCAGGTCCAGGTACAGGACGCGTTTGCGGAAGCCGTGCGCGGTGGCCGGGGAGCCGTTGTGCGGGACGTGCGGCGGCAGCAGGGTGACCGTGTCGGCCGGGGTGCCGTGCGGGTGCCGGTCCAGGTCGTAGCGGACGGCGCCGTCGTCGACGAGGAGCAGCGTCCACACGTCGTGGACGTGCATCGGGTAGGCGTGCTCGGTGAAGTGGGCGTGGAAGACCTCCGCCACGCCGGGGACCGGTGGGCGCCACGCGTGGATCTGCTGGCCGGCCGTCACGCAAAAAACGTACAAGACCGGGCGGCGGGCCGGTCGGCAGGCTCGGGGCATGACGACGAACGACACCGCACCCGTCCGCTTCGACACCAAGATCGCCGTGCTGCTCCGCGAGGACCTGGAGGGCTGGCAGCGGCTCAACGTGACCGCGTTCCTGGTCAGCAGGCTCGGGACGCAGCACCCCGAGGTGATCGGCGAGCCGTACGAGGACGCGGACTCCACCGCCTACCTGCCGATGCTGCGCCAGCCGGTGCTGGTCTTCGAGGGGAGCAAGGAGACGCTGACCGCCGCCCACGGCAAGGCGCTGGCCCGGGTGCTGCCCCGGGCCGTCTTCACCTCCGACCTCTTCGCCACCGGCAACGACCGGGACAACCGCGCCGCCGTGCGGGCCGTCGGCAGCGACCAGCTGGATCTGGTGGGCCTCGCCGTGTACGGCCCGCGCAACGCCGTCGACAAGGTGCTCAAGGGCGCCCGCATGCACCCCTGACCAACCGGAGCACCGGTCAGTCCGCCAGCGCCCTCAGCTCCTTCTCGGTGAGGGCGAGCCCGAAGACCTCGCGCAGGGTCGCGTCCAGGGCCTGGGGCGCGATCTCCCCGGTGGTGGTCTTCCCGTCGGGGAGGGTGGTGACGTGGGTGAGCCCGTCCAGGCTGTGGTGGGCGTCCGGGGCCATGCGCTGGGCGAAGAGCCGCCGCACGAACGGGGAGCGCGGGTGGGTGCCCACGAAGTGGCTGGCCACCACGTAGTCGATCGGGTACTGGGCGGTGAGCGTGAAGGTGTGCCGGTCGATCCACGAGCCGGGGGAGCCCCCGGTGCCGGGCGCCGACTGGTACAGCCACCACTGGTCGATCCCGTGGGTGCCCGGGTGCCGCTCGAGCCGGTACCGCCAGCCGTCGTACGCCGCCTCGGCCCCGTCGGCCAGCTCGACGGGCCCGAGCGGACCGGCGCCGAAACCGACGTCGCAGAGCCACCGGCGCGTGTCGTCGCGGGCGGTCACCGCGAGCAGGCCGTGGGTGGCGGGCAGCACCTTGTCCGCGCCGAGGCTGACCCGCCCGAGCAGGCCGGTGACGTGGAACCCCAGCCGCTCCAGGACGGCGGCGAAGAGCCCCACGTGCTCGAAGCAGTAACCGCCGCGCCGCCCGTGGACGAGCCGGTCCTGCACGGAGGGCAGGTCGAGCGGCAGCTCCCGCCCCAGGACGGCGTGGACGTTCTCGAAGGGGATGCCGGTGGTGTGGGCGCGGTGGAGGTCACGCAGGACGGCGAGCGTGGGCTCACGCGGCCCGTCGTACCCGACCCGCGCCAGGTAGGCGTCGAGGTCGAGCAGTTCGCCGGACCAGCGGTCGGGCCGGTGGCCGGTCGGGGTGGCGGCTGTCGGGATGGTCATGGGTTCAGCCTCCAACCTCGACCACGGTGGAGGTCAAGCCGGTTTTCTCCGGCTACGCCAGTCCCCGCCGCGCCACCGCCGGCTCCCGGTGTCCGGCGATCGAGGCGACCATGTCGAGCACCTGGCGGGTCTCGGCCACCTCGTGGACGCGGTAGACCTGGGCGCCGAGCCAGGCGGAGACGGCCGTGGTCGCCAGGGTGCCGAGCAGCCGCTCCTTGACCGGGCGGTCCAGGGTCTCGCCGACGAAGTCCTTGTTGGAGAGCGAGACCAGCACCGGCCAGCCGGTGGCGGCCAGTTCACCGAGGCGGCGGGTGGCCTCCAGGCTGTGCCGGGTGTTCTTCCCGAAGTCGTGGCCCGGGTCGATCATGATCCGGTCCCGGCGCACCCCGAGCGCCACCGCCCGCTCGGCGAGGCCCACCGTCACGTCGAGGATGTCGGCCACCACGTCCTCGTACGCGACCCGGTGCGGCCGGGTGCGCGGGCGCGCTCCGCCCGCGTGGGTGCAGACCAGCCCGACGTCGTGGCGGGCGGCGACCTCCGCCAGCTTCGGGTCCACCCCGCCCCAGGCGTCGTTGAGTACGTCGGCCCCGGCCTCGCAGACCGCCTCACCGACCTCGTGGCGCCAGGTGTCGACGCTGATCACCACGTCGGGGTGGCGCTCGCGGACCCGGGCGACGAAGCCGACGGTGCGGCGCGCCTCCTCGGCGGCGTCCACCTCGTCGCCGGGTCCTGCCTTGACCCCGCCGATGTCCACGATGGCGGCGCCCTCGGCGACCGCCCGGTCGACCCGCTCCAGCGCGGGCAGGTCGTCGAAGGTCGCCCCCTGGTCGTAGAAGGAGTCGGGGGTCCGGTTGACGATCGCCATGATCACCGGCTCGTGCGGCCCGAACTCCCGGCGTCCCAGACGCAGCATCCGTCGTACTCCTTCTCGCAGGTGGTCGCCTGCGACCTTAACTGTCGGCCGCGCATGGCACGATCGGGGTCCGACGCGTGGCGGGCCACGGACCCGCGCGCGTGATCTCACGACGTACGAGCGGTGGAGTCCCCGAGATGGTCATGTTCGTGTTCCTGGTCATCGCGCTGGTCGTGGTGGTGGCGGCGGTGACGCTGGCCGTGGTGGGCGGCGGCTCGCGGGCCGTGCTGCCCGAGGCCGGGCCGGAGACCGTCGCCTACGCCTTCCCCGAGGACCGGCCGCTGGCCCGTGCCGACGTCGACGCGCTGCGCTTCCCCGTGGTGCTGCGCGGTTACCGCATGACCGAGGTCGACGACGCGCTCAGCCGCCTCGGCGCCGAACTCGCCGAACGCGACGCCCGCATCGCCGAGCTGGAGAGCGCCCGCGCGGGCGACCAGGCACACGCCGTCGGCGGCCCCGGACTCCTCGCCCCGCCCCCCGAACCGGGCACCACCGAGGAAGGCCCGGCCGGCCCGCAGGGCGAGGGGGAGCAGCGATGAGCGAGACGACCGCCACCGCGCCCGCCAAGGGCACCCTGCCCGGCCCGGACGGCGCCCCGCGCTGCCCCTGGGGCCTGTCCACCGAGGACTATCTCGCCTACCACGACACCGAGTGGGGCCGCCCCGTCCACGGCGACGACGCCCTCTTCGAACGGCTCTGCCTGGAAGCCTTCCAGTCCGGCCTCTCCTGGCTCACCATCCTGCGCCGCCGGGAGACCTTCCGGGCCGCCTTCGCGGGCTTCGAGATCGCCGCCGTCGCCGAGTTCACCGAGGCCGACCGCACCCGGCTGCTCGCCGACCCCGGCATCATCCGCAACCGCGCCAAGGTCGACGCCACCCTCGCCAACGCCCGCCTGCTCGCCGACTGGCCGCAGGGCGAACTCGACGCGCTGATCTGGTCGTACGCGCCCGAGCCGGCCGGCCGCCCGGCGCCGCGCACCGTCGCCGACGTGCCCGCCGTCACCGACGCCTCGACCGCGCTGGCCAAGGAGCTCAAGAAGCGCGGCGTCCGCTTCGTCGGCCCCACCACCGCCTACGCCCTCATGCAGGCGTGCGGCCTGGTCGACGACCACCTCGCCGACTGCGTGGCGCGCGGGACCGGCACCCGGTGAGCGACCTGGAGCTGCGGGGCGAACGGGTCCTGCTGCGCTCCACCGTCCCCGCCGACACCCCCGTCCTCGACGCGATCGTCCGCGAACCCGAGGTCGCCCGGTGGTGGCCGCCGCCCGAGGCGTACGCCGCCATGCTCGCCGTCGTCGTGGACGGCGAGGTGATCGGCGCGATCCAGTTCAGCGAGGAGAGCGACCCGGAGTTCCGCCACGCCGGCATCGACCTCTTCCTGTCGGCCCGGTGGCACGGGCAGGGCCTGGGCCCCGACGCCGTACGCACCCTGGCCCGCTGGCTGATCGCCGAGCGCGGCCACCACCGCCTGGTCATCGACCCGGCCGCCGCCAACACGCACGCCATCCGCAGCTACCGCAAGGTCGGCTTCGCCCCGGTCGGGATCATGCGCGCCTACTGGCGCAACCACCGCACCGGCGCGTGGGAGGACGGCCTGCTCATGGACCTGCTGGCGGCCGAACTGACCTGAGGGACGGACCTGGGAGACGCGTACGGCCGCCCTCCCGCTTCCGGGAGGGCGGCCGTACGTGGTGCCGGAGCGGAGCGGCCCGGGTCAGCGGCCCAGGTACTTCGGCTCCTCCTTGGCGAGGAAGGCGCGGACCGCGATGACGTGGTCCTCGGAGGTCCCGGCGCGGGTCTGGAGCTCGTCCTCCTTGGCCAGGGACTCCTCCAGGGTGTGCCCGGCGCCGAAGGCCACCGCCTCCTTGATCGCGGAGAGCGCCACCGTCGGGCCGGCCGCCAGGCGCCGGGCCAGCTCCAGCGCGGTGGCGGCCAGCTCGTCGGCCGGGACCACGCGGTGCAGGATGCCCAGCTCCAGGGCGCGCTCGGCGGTGATGTTCTGCGGGAAGAAGAGCAGCTCCGTGGCGCGGGTGGTGCCGATCACCCGGGGCAGCGTCCAGGACAGGCCCGAGTCGGAGGAGAGCGCCACCCCGGCGAACGAGGTGTTGAACTTGGCGGTGTCCGCGGCGATCCGGTAGTCGGCGGCGAGCGCGAAGCCGAAACCGGCCCCGGCGGCGGCACCGTTGACGGCGGCCACGACCGGCTTGCGCATCCGCGTGATCGCCAGCGTGATCGGGTTGTAGTGCTCCCGGACCGTGGTCATGGTCAGCTCGGTGCCGGACTCCTTGTCCGACATGAGGTTGCCGACGTGCTCCTTGAGGTCCTGGCCCACGCAGAACGCCCGCCCGTTGGCGGTGAGCAGCACGGCGCGCACCGCGTCGTCGGCCTCGGCGGCCAGCAGCGCCTCGCGCAGGGCGACCTTGGCCTCGGTGTTGAGGGCGTTCATGGCCTCGGGTCGGTTCAGCGTGATCGTCGCGAGTCCGTCACTGACCTCGTACAGCACGGCGTCGGCCATGAGCCTGCTCCTCACAAGTTGTGCGTCCGTGGCCCGGCGCGGCACCGGGGCCCCGGCCAAGCATCCCCCAGGGCGGCCGGGCCGGTGCGGCGCGGGGGTGTGTGACCTGCGTCAAAGAAAAACGTGCCGCCAGGGTGTATGCGGCGGCGCAGTATCGCAGCCGCATCGCCGAATTGGGTGGTTTTGCTCAAGCGCGTTGCGCAAGCGATGCCGACCGATGTTGGTCATCGGGTCCGGGGATGCGGGATAATGGCTGGGAAGCAATGTGTTCGATGCCGGTGACACAGCGCCTGTCATGGGGCCGCCGGCTGCGACGAGCTGGTTTCAGGAAGGGGAACGAGCATGGCGGCCATGAAGCCGCGGACGGGTGACGGCCCGCTCGAGGTGACCAAGGAGGGGCGGGGCATCGTCATGCGGGTTCCGCTCGAAGGTGGTGGGCGACTCGTGGTCGAGCTGACCCCGGACGAGGCGGACGCATTGGGCGATGCCCTCAAGAAGGTCGTCGGCTGACGCACATAGCGATGAACCTGTGACGCCGCCCCCGGCACCGTACGCGGTACCGGGGGCGGCGTCGTGCCCGGGGTCGGGTCCGCCGGCTCCGGCGGGGTCCCGTCAGCGCTTGACGCCGCAGAGCAGCCCGTCGCCGACCGGCACCAGCGAGGGGATCAGCGCCGGGCTCTCGCGCACCTCGCGGACCAGTTCGCGCAGCCGCACCACCTCGACCGGCTGCGGCCCCGACTCCACGGTCCGGCCGTCGGCGAGCACCCCCTCGAAGCAGACGAGGCCCCCGGGGCGCAGCAGGCGCAACGATTCAGCGAGGTACTCCAGCCCCTCCGTCCGGTCCCCGTCGCAGAAGACCAGGTCGTACCCGCCGTCGGCGAGACGGGGCAAAACGTCCAGGGCGCGGCCGGGGATGAAACGGGCCCGGTTGGCGGCGTAGCCGGCCGCGCGGAACGCCTCCCGGGCGAACTGCTGGCACTCCGGCTCGGTGTCGACGGTGGTGAGGACCCCGTCGGGGCGCATCCCGCTGAGCAGGTGGATGCCGGAGACCCCGGTGCCGGTGCCGATCTCCGCCACCGCTTTGGCGTCGACCGTCGCGGAGAGCATCCGCAGCACGGCGCCGGTGGCGGGGGACACCGGCCGCAGCCCCGCCGCGTGCGCCTGGTCCCGGGCCCACAGGAGCGCCTCGTCCTCGGCTACGAAGGCGTCGGCGAACGTCCAGCCCGTCTGCCGGTTGCCGGTAATGGCCCTCTCCTGTCCCCAAAGTTGCCTGGCGGTGACTGTATCCGTTGGGGCCGGGAACCCGCAGATGGGACCGGGCGTTGGGGAGGGCAGGGAGCGGGGCGCGCCAGGCGTCCCGGCGGGCGGAGACGAGGAGCGGCCCATGACGGCGGTTGCGGAGGCGGTGACGACGGCCCGCCGCCCGGCGTACGCGACGCCCGGCGCGGCGGTGACCAGCGCGTTCGTGCCCGGCGCCGGAGCCGGGCCGGTCCGTGGGCGACCCCTTGCGGCCGCCTGGGGCACCCTCCCGGGTCCCACGCCAATTCCTGGTAAAAACTCTTATCCCGAGCTAACGGCAGGGGTGGCTATGGTAGGGGCTCCACTGGACACCACCAGAGCCGACAGGGGAGGTGCGGCTGCGGCCGGTGACCGGGGAGGTGTGCTCAGACGTCTTCTCAGGTCGGCCGGCGAGCCGAAATCCGTGACCGACACCGCTGACCGAAGCCTTCCGCGCCGCCGTACGCCGGCCCAGGGAGGTGCGCCCGCCGCCGAATCCGTGCAGACCGCGACCTTCGCCGCCGACGCGGACTCGCCGACGTGGGCCCCGCCCAGCTGGGAGGAGATCGTCAGCACCCACAGTGGTCGCGTCTACCGCCTCGCCTACCGCCTCACGGGCAACCAGCACGACGCCGAGGACCTGACCCAGGAAGTCTTCGTCCGCGTCTTCCGCTCGCTGTCGACGTACACGCCCGGCACCTTCGAGGGCTGGCTGCACCGCATCACCACCAACCTCTTCCTGGACATGGTGCGCCGCAAGCAGCGCATCCGCTTCGACGCCCTCGCCGAGGACGCCGCCGAGCGGCTGCCCAGCCGCGAGCCCTCGCCGCAGCAGGTCTTCCAGGACACCCACTTCGACGCCGACGTGCAGCAGGCGCTGGACACCCTCGCGCCCGAGTTCCGCGCCGCCGTCGTCCTCTGCGACATCGAGGGCCTGTCGTACGAGGAGATCGCCGCGACCCTCGGCGTGAAGCTCGGCACGGTCCGCAGCCGTATCCACCGGGGCCGTTCGCAGCTGCGCAAGGCGCTCAAGCACCGTTCGCCCGAGGCCCGCGCCGAGCGCCGCTCCCTGGCCGGGGCGGTGGCTCCGATGCCGGGAGGAGGAGGCGCGTCCACGTGAGCGGTTCACGCCCGACACCCGTCGAACAGCACCTGGGGGACCGCCTCGCCGCGCTGGTCGACGGCGAGCTGGGGCACGAGGCCCGCGAGCGGGTCCTGGCCCACCTGGCGACCTGCTGCAAGTGCAAGGCCGAGGCCGACGCCCAGCGCCGCCTGAAGTCGGTCTTCGCCACGGCGGCGCCGCCGCCCCCCAGCGAGAGCTTCCTCGCCCGCCTCCAGGGCCTTCCGGCGGCCGGCCCCGACGGGCCGACCGACTCCGGCTCGGGCTTCGGCGCCGGGCCGCCCTTCGGCAGCTCCGCCGACTTCGGCATGGCCCCGGGCGCCTTCCGGTACGCCCCGGTCGCGCCGGCCCTGCCCGAGGAGCCGCGCTCGGGCTTCCGCATCCACGACCTCGGCCGCGCCGAGGCCGAGCGCTCCGCCTCCCGGGGCCGCCGCTTCGCCTTCGCCGCCGCCGGTGCCGTCTCGCTGGCCGCGCTGGCGCTCGGCGGGGTCGCCGCGGGCACCCCGGTCGACACCACGGAGCGCGCGGGCGCCGGCAAGAGCAACGTCACGCCCCTGCGCACCCAGGCCGGCACCGGCCAGGCCGCCCCCGACTCCCGCAGCCGCCGGGGCGGCTCCCCGCCGGCCTTCGCCGCGCAGGGCGAGACCCGCTCCGGCCCGCGCGAGCAGGTCGGGGACGCCGCCCCGCGCCACCCGGGCCCGCCCCCGCTCCTGGAGGAGCTGGAGCCGTACCCGTACTCCGCCGCCCTCCTCAAGGCGCCCGGCAGGCCCGCGCCCTGGACACCCCGCTCGGTGCCGCTGCCCCTGGCCGCACCCCAGGACGCCGCCCGCTCCGGGATCGCCGCCGCCCCGTCGGCCGGCCTCCCCGGCGTCTCCGGGCTCTCCGCCGCGCCCTGACGGGCGGTGGGGCTCACTGAAGTGGGCGCGGCGGGCCTCGTCCCCGTACCTGCGGGGCGCTGAGAGCTGAGCAGGCTCCTCGGTGTCCTGCGGAGACGGGGTACCGTGACCCGGCCGAGCGCGGCCGCCGCTCGCGGTCGAGCCCGGCGGCGCCCGTCCTGACGAGGGCGGCGCGTGGTTCTGGAGCGTGGGCTGGACGTTCCTCCTGGCGAGATCCCGGACCGCCCGCTGTCCGCCGGGAGGGGGCGGGGGGACGCCGCCGAACACGGGCGGGCCGGCCGAGGCCCGCACCGAGCACGACTCCGTCCGCACGAGCCACGGCGAGCACGGCGAGAACCTCCGCGACCGCAGAGCCGGTGGCGCGGCACCGTCCGCACGTACGGGCCGGGTCGGCGCCCCACTCGGTGCGCCCCCGCCCTCGCAGCCCGCCCGGAGCCGCCACCACCCCCCGGCCCCAGCCACCCCCGAGCGCCCGGCTCCGCTCGGGCAAGGCCGGGAGCCCGCACCGGACTTCGCCGACACCCCTGGGGCGGAGCCCGCCACGGCCCCCCGGAGAACCTGGTTGAATTCCCTGAGGGCCCGCCCGGACGCCCCGAGGGCGAGGGCGGGCCCGGCACTCGATCCGACGGAGCGAGGCGTTGTGCGTCCGCCGCACACCCGGCCCGTCATCAGGCTGCGGGGAGACCATGGACAAGGCGAAGCCCACCGGAACGCCCGACGGGGCCGTGCCCGACGCGACCGGGGACTCCCACGGGACTGCGGCGGAGCCCGACGGTCCGGCGACGGCTCCCGAGGCCACCGGGGCCCCTGCCGCCGGGCTGACCAAGGCGGACCCGGCAGAGCCCGTGCAACCCCCCGCGCCCACCGTCCCCGGACAGGCGGAGGAAGCGACCTCCTCCCCGGCCGCCGAGTCGCCCGCGACCGTGCCCGCCCCCCGTACCGGCGGCGCCCCGGACGGCCTCGTCCCCGCCCAGCAGCAGGCCCCCGCCGAACGTCCCCGTCCGCTGCACGCCCCCGACCCGTACAGCACCCCGCCCTACGGCGAACCGGGGCCCTGGGCCCCCGCCCCGCCGGTCCAGCGCCCGGTCCCGACCCCGGCGCACGGCACCTACCTGCCGCCCGGGACCCCGGCCCACGGCACGCCCGTACCGCCCGTGCCCGAGGCCGGACCGCCGCTGCCGGGCGGGGAGTGGGGGCGTTACGACCCGTGGGCGGCGCCGGGGGCGCTGGTCGCGGAGTCCGGGGGCGGGCCCGGGGAGCGGCGCCGGGAGCGGCGGGCCGGGCGGGGGCGGCTGGTCGGGGCGGCGCTGGTGCTGGCGCTGGTCGCGGGGTCCGTCGGCGGGTACGTCGGGATGCGGCTGGAGCGGCACGGCGGGCTCGGTACGGTCGAGCTGGAGCAGGCGTCCGGCCAGACCGGTGAGCGCGCCCCGGACAGCGTCGCCGGGATCGCCGCGCGGACCCTGCCCGGCGTCGTCACGCTGCACGTCAGCGGCGGCGACGGCGGAGCCCTCGGCACCGGCTTCGTGCTGGACGGGCGGGGCCACATCCTCACCAACCACCACGTGGTGGAGTCCGCCTCGGACGGCGGCTCGATAAGAGTCACCTTCAACGGCGGCGAGACCGCCCGGGCCCGCATGGTCGGCGGCGACCCCGGGTACGACCTGGCCGTGGTGAAGGTCTCCGGCGTCTCGGGGCTGACCCCGCTGCCGCTCGGCGACTCCGACGAGGTCCGCGTCGGTGACCCGGTGGTGGCCATCGGCGCCCCCTTCGACCTGGCCAACACCGTCACCTCCGGCATCATCAGCGCCAAGGAGCGCCCCATCACGGCGGGCGGCGAGAAGGGCGACGGCTCCGACATCAGTTACGTCGACGCCCTCCAGACCGACGCCCCCATCAACCCGGGCAACTCCGGCGGCCCCCTCGTCGACGAGCGGGCCCGCGTCATCGGCATCAACAGCGCCATCCACGCCGCCGGCGGCGTGGACCGCCAGGACGACTCGGCCGGCAGTGTCGGCCTCGGCTTCGCCATCCCCGTCAACCAGGCCAAGCGGGTCGCCGAGGAACTGATCAACCACGGCCGGGCCACCCACCCGGTGATCGGGGTCACCCTCGACATGGGGTACGAGGGCGAGGGTGCCAAGGTCGGCGGCGAGGCGGCCGGGGGAGGCCCGGCCGTCACCCCGGGCGGCCCGGCCGACCGGACGGACATCGCCGCCGGTGACGTGATCACCGAGGTCGACGGCGTCCCGGTCGCCTCCGGCGAGGAGCTGATCATCAAGATCCGCTCGCACCGGCCGGGCGACCGCCTCGACCTCACGGTGGAGCGGGACGGCGAGAGCCGCCGGGTCACCCTCGAACTGGGCTCCTCGGGCCCCTCCTGAGCCGGCGCGGCACCGGCGGGGCCGCCGCGGCCCGGGTCGTACCGCGGGCGGCGCGGGGGCTAGGGCCTGCCCGGCGGATCTTCGTGGGCCTGCGACGCCTGGCACGCACTCCCGCCGCACGCACGCATCACCCGAGTACGTCCAGTACGAGGGAGATCCGGGCGCACGCCGAGAGCACGCACCAGACGCCGCAGGCTCTTCCACGAAGATCCGCCGGACAGGCCCTAACGCCGGGTGCACGGTGAGGCGGGTGGGGCGGTACGGTACCGCCCGCCGGGGCGGGCCGGGTAACGTGGAGCGGGCCCCGGTCGAGTGATGTCCCGCCGTGGGGCCGCGGACCGCCGCAAGGAGCTGCTAGGTGTTCAACGACATTGGTCTACTCGAAGTCCTGACGATCGTCGTGCTCGCCGTACTCATCTTCGGCCCCGACAAGCTCCCCAAGGTCATCCAGGACGTCGCCGGCTTCATCCGCAAGATCCGCGACTTCTCCGACAGCGCCAAGCGCGACATCCGCGAGGAACTCGGCCCCGAGTTCAAGGACTTCGAGTTCGAGGACCTCAACCCGAAGACCTTCATCCGCAAGCAGCTGGAGAACGACGACCTCGGGCTGAAGGACATCCGCGACAGCTTCGACCTCCGCAAGGAGATGGGCGACGTCGCCGACGCGGTCAACGGCCGCGAGGAGGCCGAGTCGGTCGCCGGACCCGCCGCGGACGGCCCCGTGGACCTCACCAAGCGCCCGGAGAAGAGCGCCCCCGTGGCCGCCGGCGAGCGCCCGCCCTTCGACATCGACGCCACCTGATCGCCTGGCGTCCGGACCAACCCGGCGCCCGTGCGGACCCTTCAATCCCGTGTCCCCGGAGCGGGATGGCTATTCTCCCTGTGTTGTTGTCCGGACCGAGGACGCCCGAGGGGGGCGGGCCGCTCCGGACGGGCGAGAGCGAGGAAGGGCCGCAAGATGGAGACCACGGGTAAGTCCCAGAGCGAGTCGGCGACGGTCCTGGAGGGCCCCGACGAGGAGGCCACGGCTCCCGACGAGGCGGGCGGCGGAGCCGCACCCGAGGAGGAACGGCCCGCTCCGGCGCGCCCCCGGCGCCGGGTCGCGCTCGACGGCTTCCTGGCCGCGCCGTTCCCCTGGTACGCGCTGGACGAGGCGTACACCGGGCCGCGCCGACTCCACCACATCGGGCAGGACGCCGACGGCACCGTCCAGCACGGTTCGCTCGGCCACGGCGACGAGCCGGTGGTCCGGGCCGACCTCGGCGACGCCGACGGCCCCCGCGAGCGGTTCGCCGTGGTGGTGACGGTCGGCGACAGCCCCGTCCGCCGTACCGCCGACGGCACCGGCGTCCTGGAGGCCACCTCCGAGGCGTCGGCGGCCTGGCTGGCCGGGCAGGGCCTGCTCGCCGTGACGTGGCCCGCGCAGATGGACCACACCCTGCGCGACGACTGGCTGGAGCAGCAGACCGAGACGGCCTGGGCGCTCGCCGACGACCTCCAGGGCCCCGCCTGGTCGACGCTGATGCTCCCGGTCGACGGCGTCTCCACGCCCTTCCACTACCGCGAGTCGGAGTTCGGCTGGGTCCTGGCCGGCTCCACCCCCGGCGGCGTCCATCTCGGCGCGTACGGGCGCGGGCTCAGCGCGTACGGCCTCGGCTTCGCGGTCGTCAAGGACGTGGCGGCCTACGCCGACCAGGGGTGACGACGGGCCCGTGCTCCCCCGAGTACGGGACAGGGCGCCTCCCCGGTGGGAAGGCGCCCCGGTGGTCCGAGCGGTGCGCGGTCAGAACTTGTTGCGCGGGGTGATCCCCAGCGAGAGGCCCGAGAGGCCGCGCTGACGGCCGCCCAGCTTCCCGGCGATGGAGCGCAGCGCGCTGCCGGCGGGGGACTCGGGGTCGGTGAGGACCACCGGGCGCCCGTCGTCGCCGCCCTCGCGCAGCCGCACGTCGATCGGGATGGAGCCGAGGACCGGCACGGTGGCGCCGGTGGTGCGGGTCAGGCCGTCGGCGACGAGCTGGCCGCCGCCGGTGCCGAAGACGTCGACCATCTCGTCGCAGTGCGGGCAGGGCAGGCCCGACATGTTCTCGACCACGCCGACGATCTTCTGGTGGGTCTGCACGGCGATCGAGCCGGCCCGCTCGGCGACCTCGGCGGCGGCCTGCTGCGGGGTGGTCACCACCAGGATCTCGGCGTTGGGCACCAGCTGGGCCACGGAGATGGCGATGTCGCCGGTGCCGGGCGGCAGGTCGAGCAGGAGGATGTCCAGGTCGCCCCAGAAGACGTCCGCGAGGAACTGCTGGAGCGCGCGGTGGAGCATCGGGCCGCGCCACACCACGGGGGCGTTGCCCGGGGTGAACATGCCGATCGAGATGACCTTCACGCCGTTGGCCGACGGCGGCATGATCATGTCCTCGACCTGGGTCGGGCGGCCGTCCACGCCGAGCATCCGCGGCACGCTGTGGCCGTAGATGTCCGCGTCGACCACGCCGACCTTGAGCCCGTCGGCGGCCATCGCGGCGGCCAGGTTGACCGTCACCGAGGACTTGCCGACGCCGCCCTTGCCGGAGGCGACCGCGTAGACCCGGGTGAGCGAGCCCGGCTTGGCGAAGGGGACCTCGCGCTCGGCGGTGCCGCCGCGCAGGGCGTTCGCCAGCTCGCGGCGCTGCTCGTCGCTCATCACGTCGAGGCTGACCTCGACGGAGGTGACCCCCTCGACGGCCTGCACCGCGTCGGTCACCCGCTGGGTGATGGTCTCGCGCATGGGGCAGCCGGAGACGGTGAGGTACACCGTGACGGCGACCGCTCCGTCCGGGCCGATCTCCACCGATTTGACCATGCCGAGTTCGGTGATCGGCCGATGGATCTCGGGGTCGTCCACTGTCGCCAGTGCCTCGCGCACCGCGTCTTCCGTAGCTGCCATACCCCCGATAGTACGGGGGCCGTCCAGGCTTTCCGGAAGGGCGGGGGAGGGGCCTGGGTGGGTGCGGGAGCGCGATACTACTGGTCAGTAGGGGCGTGGGCGGTCCGCTGTCTGATTGGTCACGCCGCGTCAGCCCCGGTCGGAGCCGCCCTCGCCGGGCCGGTGCTCCCCGCGCCCGGCGCCCTCCTCCACCGGCCGGCCCCGCTCGTCCAGCTCACGCAGCAGGTCCTGGAGCTCGGAGCGAATCCAGTCCCGGGTCGCCACCTCGCCGAGGTTCTGCCGCAGCGCGGCCACCTCGCGGCTCAGGAACTCGGTGTCCGCGATCGACCGCTCGTTCTGCTTGCGGTCCTGTTCCAGATTGACCTTGTCCCGGTCGTCCTGCCGGTTCTGCGCCAGCAGGATCAGCGGGGCCGCGTAGGAGGCCTGGAGGGAGAGGGCCAGGGTCAGGAAGATGAACGGGTACTCGTCGAAGCGGAGCGAGTCGGGGACGGTGACGTTCCACACCACCCACATGATGATGATGACCGTCATCCAGACGATGAACCGGCCCGTCCCGAGGAACCGCGCGATCCGCTCCGAGAGCCGCCCGAAGGCGTCCGGGTCGTACTCCGGGAGCACCCGGCGGCGCGGCGCGCGGGGCACGTCGAGGCGGATGCGGGGGCGCGCCGACTCGTTCACCCGGCGCTCGCGCTCGCGGCTCTCCCGCGCCTCCCGGTCCTCGCGCGTCTCCTTCCCCCGCTCACTCATCGTTCTCCTCCCCCGACAGCAGGAACTCCGTCTCGCGCCAGTCGTCCGGCAGCAGGTGGTCCAGGACGTCGTCCACCGTCACCGCGCCCAGCAGCGACCCGCTCTCGTCGACCACGGCCGCCGCCACGATGTCGTACGTGGCGAAGAACCCGGCCACCGCGCGCAGCGGCGTCTCCGGCGACAGCGGCTGGAGGTCGTCGTCGAGCATCGCGCTGACCAGCGTGTACGGCGGATCGCGCAGCAGCCGCTGGAAGTGCACCGTGCCCAGGTACTTGCCGGTCGGGGTCTGGTCGGGCGGGCGGCAGACGTAGACCTGCGCGGCCAGCGCCGGCGAGAGGTCGGGGTTGCGCACCCGGGCCAGCGCGTCCGCGACCGTCGAGTCGGGCCGCACCACCACCGGCTCGGTGGTCATCAGCCCGCCCGCCGTCCGCTCCTCGTACGCCATCAGCCGCCGCACGTCGGCCGCGTCGCCCGGCTGCATCAGGGTGAGCAGCCGCTCCTTCTCCTCCTCGGGCAGCTCCGCCAGCAGGTCGGCCGCGTCGTCCGGGTCCATCGCCTCCAGGACGTCGGCGGCCCGCTCCTCCTTGAGCTTGCCGAGGATCTCGATCTGGTCGTCCTCCGGCAGCTCCTCCAGGACGTCGGCGAGCCGGTCGTCCTGGAGCGCCGCCGCCACCTCCGCCCGGCGCTTGGGGGAGAGGTGGTGCAGGACGTTGGCGAGGTCGGCCGGGCGCAACTGCTCGAAGGTGGCCAGCAGGCTCTCCGCGCCCTGGCCCTCCTCCTCCAGCGAGAACCCGGTCACCGCCGACCACTCGACGGTCAGCGTCTCCCCCCGCCGCCGCAGTGCGCCGCCGCGCCCCTTGCGGACGAAGACCCGGTCGATCTCCCAGTCGCGGCGGGCCGGGAGCTGACGGATCGACACGTCGAGGACGGTGGCCTCCTCGTCGGTCTCCAGCAGCCGCACCCGCCGGTCCAGCAGTTCGCCGAGGACCAGCCGCTCGGTGGGCCGCTGCTCGAACCGCCGGACGTTGAGGACGCCGGTGGTGATGACCTGGCCGGACTCGATGCCGGTGACGCGGGTGATGGGCAGGAAGATGCGGCGGCGCGTCGCCACCTCCACCACCAGACCCAGCAGCCGCGGCGGCCTGCGCCCCACCCGCAACATCGCCACCAGGTCCCGCACCCGGCCGACCTGGTCGCCGTTGGGGTCGAAGACGGCGACACCGGACAGGTGCGAGACGAAGATCCTCGGAGTGCCTCCCGCCATGGGCCGCGCCACCTCCTCCTCGGGGACGGACGGATTACCTGATGCGCGTTCCCCAAGATCGGGAACGGAATCAGGCTAGCCCGTCCGGGGCCCCGCCGCCCGGCCCCGAGGTCCGTACGGCCCGACGGGCGCGTGGCGCGGACCGGTCCTCCCGGCCGCGGAAGGGGGACCTCCGGACGGCGGCTGTGACCCCGGGTACGCTGCCGTACTGCCGCGTACGGCAGTCGGCCGACCCGCCCCGCGCGCGGCCACCACGACGCCCCCCGACGAGAGGCAGCGACCGACGTGACTGTGATTTCCCCGGGGAGCCACCCGCCGGCCCGCAGGGCCGCGCCGCGTACGACGGCCCTCTGCGCGGGGCTGCTCGCCGGGATCACCGCGCTGACCGGCTGCTCCTCGCCCGACCCCGACGAGGGCACCAACGGCGTCGGCAAGCTCTCCGCCGCCCAGATCCACGCCAAGGCCAAGCAGGCCGCCGGCGCCTCCGCCACCGTCCGCCTCACCGGCTCGCTGATCAGCGAGGGCGAGACCTTCAAGCTCGACATGCGGCTGAAGAAGGACGGCGGGCTCGGCAAGGTCACCTCGAAGAACGGCGAGTTCCAGCTGATGCGCGTGGGCGAGCAGCTCTTCCTCAAGGCCCGGGCCGACTTCTGGACCCACGACAAGGGCGAGGACAAGTCCACCGAGGCCGACAGCGAGGCCGCCGACAAGCTGGACGGCATGTTCGTGAAGGTCCCCGAGGGAGACCCCGCCTACAAGCAGCTCACCACCTTCACCGACAAGGACGTCCTCCTCGAAGGACTGCTCACCCTGCACGGCAAGGTCGCCACCGGCGAGCGCGGCAGCGTCGGCGGCACCCGCACCATCGCCGTCTCCGGCGACGGCGGGTCGGGCGGCACCCTCGACGTCTCCCTGGAGGGCACCGCGTACCCGCTGCGCCTCACCCGGGCCGGGGACGCCGGCGAGCTGCGCATGCGCGACTGGAACGAGAAGTTCACCCTCAAGGCCCCGGCCGAGGACGAGATGGTCGACTACGGCCGCGAACTGCCCAGCGACTGACCGGGGACGCGCCTCACTCGGGCTTGCGCGCCTTGCGCCGCCCCAGCCCGAACAGCAGCTTGGGCAGGGCCGCCGGGACCGGCTCGCGGGTGGTCGCCGGGGTCGCGGCGGGCGGCTCGGCGAGGCTGGAGTCGGGCAGCGGCTCGACGGTCCCGGTCGGGGTGAGGCGGACGACGCGGCAGTCCTTGGCCCAGCGTGCGGTCAGGTGCTCGCTGTCGGGGGCGTTGAGCCGCTTGCCCTTCAGCTCGGCGACGGCCGCCTCCCAGGCCTCGGTCCCCGGCGCCACCTCGGACACCGCGGCCCGCCAGGTCAGCAGGCGCCCGCCCTTGTCCTTGCTGCGGACCGTCACCGACGCCTGGCCGCCGTCGGCCAGCTCCGGCAGCGGCTGCTCGCCCGGGCCGTCGCCGACCAGCACCGCCGCGCCGTCCAGCCACACGTGCCACACCGGCCGGGCCGCCCTCGGGCCGCCCTGGACCCAGATGAGCCCCGACTTCTTGGTGGCCTCCTCGATGAGGGCCCGCTCCAGCAGCGTCGTCTGCGTCATGGGCTCAGCGTAGAGGCAGCTGTTCAGGCCGGACGGCGGGCCTCGACCAGGGTGCGGGTGGAGTGGGCGACGAAGGGGCCTTCGGCGGTGATCCGCTCGTGCAGCCCGCGCAGCTTGTCGCGGTACGCCTCGACGGTGAAGCCGGGCACCGTCCACACCACCTTGCGCAGGAAGTGGACGACGGCGCCGATGTCGTGGAACTCCATCCGCAGCCGCTCGGTGCGCTGGTCCACCACCTCCAGCCCGGCCTCCTCCGCCTGGGCCCGTTCCCTCTCGGGATGGCGCAGCCGGCGGACCTCGCCGCCGAGCGGGCCGAGGAAGAACTCGCTCAGCTCGAAGACGGTCTCCGGGCCGACGTGCTGGGCGAAGTAGGTGCCGGCGGGCGCCAGCACCCGGGCGATCTCCGGCCACCACACGGTCGCCGGGTGGCGGCTGGTGACCAGGTCGAAGGCGCCGTCGGCGAAGGGCAGCGGCGGCTCCTCGGGTCCGGCGACGACGACCACGCCGCGCGGCTGGAGGAGCCGGGTGGCGCGGGCCAGGTTGGGCGGCCAGGACTCGGTGGCGGCCATCGCCGGCGGGTACGGACCCGCCCCCGCGAGCACTTCGCCCCCGCCTGTCTGGAGGTCGAGGGCGGAGCGGACGGCGGGGTCGGCGAGCCGCCCGGCCAGCAGCCGCTGGTACCCCCAGGAGGGGCGTTCCTCGGTGGCCCGCCCCTCGAACCAGGAGAAGTCCCAGCCGTCGACCGGGGCCGCCTCGCCCTCGGCGACCAGCGCGTCGAAGTCGGGGGACCGAGGGGCGTGGGTGTCGGGAGAGCTGTGCGGCATCAGGCCATCATGGCCGCGACGCGGGCCCCGGACCACCGTTTTCCCCGGTCCGGGGCCCGTCGCCGTGCCGCTCAGAGCCAGCCGTTCCGCTTCAGCGTGCGGTGGATGGCGATACAGGTGCCGAAGATCACGCCGAGCACCAGCGGATAGCCGAACTTCCATTCCACTTCCGGCATGTACTCGAAGTTCATGCCGTAGACGCCGCAGATCATCGTGGGGACGGCGATGATCGCCGCCCAGGAGGTGATCTTCCGCATGTCCGAGTTCTGGGCGAGGGTGGCCTGCGCCAGGTTGGCCTGGAGGATCGAGTTGAGCAGTTCGTCGAAGCCGAGGACGTGTTCCTGGACGCGGGTCAGGTGGTCGGCGACGTCGCGGAAGTACTTCTGGATGTCCGGGTCGATCAGCCGCATCGGGCGCTCGCTGAGCAGCTGGAGCGGCCGCGACAGCGGTGCCACCGCCCGCTTGAACTCCAGCACCTCCCGCTTGAGCTGGTAGATGCGCCCCGCGTCGACGCCCCGCGAGGTGCCCCTGCCCGGCGCGGTGAAGACCTCCGTCTCCACCTCGTCGATGTCGTCCTGCATCGCGTCGGCCACCGCGAGGTAGCCGTCGACGATGTGGTCCGCTATGGCGTGCAGCACCGCCGAGGGGCCCTTCGCCAGCAGCTCGGGGTCCTCCTGGAGGCGGCGGCGGAGCGCTCGCAGCGAGCCCTGGCCGCCGTGCCGGACGGTGATGAAGAAGTCCCGGCCGGTGAAGCACATGACCTCGCCGGTCTCCACCACCTCGCTGGTGGCGGTGAGTTCGGCGTGGTCGACGTAGTGGATGGTCTTGAAGACGGTGAACAGGGTGTCGTCGTACCGCTCCAGCTTCGGCCGCTGGTGGGCGTGGACGGCGTCCTCCACGGCGAGCGGGTGCAGCCCGAACTCGGCGGCGATCCCGGCGAATTCCTCCTCGGTCGGCTCGTGCAGCCCGATCCAGGCGAAGCCGCCGCCACGGCGGACCCGCAGCATCGCCTCGTGCGGCGTGAGCGGCTCCTCGTGGACGAGGCGGCGGCCGTCGCGGTAGACGGCGCAGTCCACCACGGCGGAGTGGGCGGAGGCGGAACGGGTGGTGTCGTAGGCGGCGCCGGAGGGGCTGGCCTTGCGCAGCGAGGGCCGGACGGCGGCACGCAGGTCACGGATCATCGACATGGGGCGGACTCCTTGCGACGGGGCCGCCGCCGGGTGGAACTACCCGGAATGGGGACGTCCGGACCAGGGCGGCCGGCTCATCCGCAAAGCGGGGAGCACCGCACCGGCATGCTGGCGGCCAACGCGGCTGAACGGGGATCGGGCGTGGTGCCTGGAGCCCTTCCGTCGAGCCGCGCGGAGGGAAGACCGAGAGGTTTTACCGGGCCTGACCCGGGTAGTTCAGCTTCGGTTCCGCGGAGAGCAGCTAGCGGCGGCGACGTTGCCGCCGGAGGGAAGGGCGGGTCGTACTGCACGGTCGACTTCGATCCATGACAGCCCCACCTCCTCCGGCCGGTCCCCCTTGAGGGATGACGATGTCGGGCGAGAAAGCACGCTCGGCGCGCTGCCCTGACCGGCGGCCCAGACTAGCAGCAGCTCAGTGTGTCAAGACCCCACTTTGCCTGTTCCATACGCGGCAGTTCACCCGCTGTGGCCCGCCTCACGTACGCCGTTGCGCCACCCGGCCGTACCCCTCGCACTCCCGCCCGCGCCCGCCCCGGAGCCGCGCGCGGGCGCCGGTTAAGGTCACGGCATGGCTGATGTACTCCCGCTGGTCGAGGCCCGGCTGCGCAGCGCGCTCGGCGAGCCGGACGCCCGCGCCGCGATCACCTTCCTCGGCACCGACCGCGTCGAGGTGCTGCGCTTCCTCGACGCGGGCGCCCCCGGACCCGCCGCCGCGGCCGACCGGCCCCTGGTCCGGTACGCCACCCTCGGCATGTCCGCCCAGCCGATGGCCGACCCCACGGCGACCCTCGCCGACCCGGTCAGGGGTCCCCGCGCCGAGCTGGTGCTGACCGTGGCCGCCGGGGCCGCCGACACCGACAAGGTGCTCCGCCCGCTCGCCGTCCTGGCCGCCTCCCCGCAGGTGGAAGGGGTGATCGTGGCCCCGGGCGCCTCGCTGGACGTCGGCGAGCCGCTGTGGCCCGGGGCGCCCTTCAGCTCCGTGCTGGTCGCCGAGCCGGGCGGGCTGGTGGAGGACCTGGAGCTGGACGAGCCGATGGAGCCGGTCCGCTTCCTGCCGCTGCTGCCGATGACGCCCAACGAGGCCGCCTGGAAGCGGGTGCACGGCGCCCAGGCCCTCCAGGAGCGCTGGCTCACCCACGAGACCGACCTGCGCGACCCGCACCGTACCTCGGTGCCGCTCGACTGACCCGGTCCCCGGTACGTACACAGGCGGCGGGCCGTCCACCCCCAGGGAGGACGGCCCGCCGTGCTGTGGCCACGGTGCGGCATTCACTCGGCGAAGACGGCGACCCCGTCCTCGACGGCGTGGCGCGGCTCCTCCTCGACGGCCTCCTCGGCCAGGGCGCGGCGGCGGGCCCAGACCACGCCGGCGCCGAGGACGGCGGTGACGGCCCCGACCACGAACGGGATGTGCGGATCGGTCCACTCCTCGATCTTCGGGGCGAAGAACGGCGCGGCCGCCGCCGCGAACCAGCGCACGAAGTTGTACCCGGCGCTCGCCACCGGCCGGGGCGCGTCCGAGACGCCGAGGGCCAGCTCGGTGTAGACGGTGTTGTTGACGCCGATGAAGGCACCGGCGAGGACGGTGCAGACGATGGCGACGGTGTGGTTGCCGTAACCGAGCACCAGGACGTCCACCGCGAGCAGCAGCAGCGAGCCGCCGAGCACCTTCAGCGAGCCGAACCGCCGCTGGAGGCGCGGGGCGACCAGCACCGAGAAGACGGCGAGCAGCAGGCCCCAGGCGAAGAAGACGGCGCCGGACTTGTACGGGGTCATGTTCAGCACGAACGGCGTGAAGGCCAGCACCGTGAAGAACGTGTAGTTGTAGAAGAAGGCCGAGGCCGCGACGGAGGCGAGGCCGCCGTGGCCGAGTGCCTTGACCGGGTCGAGCAGGGTCGTCTTCCGCGCGGGCTTCGGCTGTTCCTTGAGCAGGACGGTGATGGCGAGGAAGCCGACGGCCATCAGCGCGGCCGTGCCGAAGAACGGGTAGCGCCAGCTGGCGTCACCGAGGACGGCACCCAGCAGCGGACCGCAGGCCATGCCGAGGCCGAGCGCCGACTCGTAGAGCAGGATCGCCGCGGCGCTGCCGCCGGCCGCCGCGCCGACGATCACGGCCAGCGAGGTCGAGACGAACAGGGCGTTGCCCAGCCCCCAGCCGGCCCGGAAGCCGACCAGTTCGCCGACCGAGTCCGAGGTCCCGGAGAGCGCCGCGAAGACCACGACCAGGGCGAGGCCGAGCAGCAGCGTCCTGCGCCCGCCTATCCGGCTGGAGACGAACCCGGTGACCAGCATCGCCACGGCGGTGATCAGGAAGTACGAGGTGAAGAGCAGGGAGACCTGGGAGGCACCGGCATCCAGGCCCTGCGCGATCGAGGGGAGGATCGGGTCGACGAGCCCGATCCCCATGAAGGCGACGACCGAGGCGCCGGCCGTGGCCCAGACGGCCATGGGCTGCCGCAGCAGCGAGGGGCGCTCGGCGCCGTGGGTGAGGGGATCTGGCTGCGCGGTCTCGCTCCGCATGCTTCCGCTCCTTCTGCCTGGGGGGTGGGGCACATCCACGATAAGTTAGCCAAGCTAATTAGTGCAAGCTACATCTATTTGGGTGTGACGTAGTAGTCGTCCCCGCCGCCGTCCCCCGCTCCTCGGCGTGTCGGCTTGCCCGGCGCGTCCCGTTATCCTCTTCTACGGGCCCGTACGCGCGGCCCGTGGAAGTGTCCGCCCCCCCCACGTCTGGAGTACCGCGTCGTGCGCATCGACCTGCACACCCACTCCACGGCGTCGGACGGCACGGACACCCCCGCGGAGCTGGTGCGCGCCGCCGCGCAGGGCCTGGACGTCGTCGCGCTCACCGACCACGACACCACCCGCGGCCACGCCGAGGCGGCCGCCGCGCTCCCCGAAGGGCTCACCCTCGTCCCGGGCGCCGAACTCTCCTGCCGCCTCACCGGGCCCGACGGCCCCATGGGCGTGCACATGCTGGCCTACCTCTTCGACCCGGACGAGCCGGAACTGCTGCGCCGGCGCGAACTGGTCCGCGACGACCGGGTGCCGCGCGCCCGCGCCATGGTCGACAAGCTCCGCGCCCTCGGTGTCGACGTGACCTGGGAGCAGGTCGCCCGGATCGCCGGGGACGGCTCGGTCGGCCGCCCGCACCTCGCCGAGGCGCTGGTGGAGCTGGGCGTGGTCGCCTCGGTCTCGGACGCCTTCACCGAGGAGTGGCTGGCCGACGGCGGCCGGGCCTACGCCCCCAAGTACGAGCTGGACCCCTTCGAGGCGGTCCGCCTGGTCAAGGCCGCCGGCGGCGTCACCGTCCTCGCCCACCCGCTCGCCGCCCAGCGCGGCCACGTGGTGCCCGAGGAGGCCGTCGCCCGCCTCGCCGAGGCCGGGCTCGACGGCGTCGAGGCCGACCACGCCGAGCACGGCCCCGCCGAGCGCGCCCGGGTCCGCGCCCTCGCGGCCGAGCTGGGCCTGCTCGTCACCGGCTCCAGCGACTACCACGGCACCCGCAAGGACATCGCCCTCGGCGCCCACACCACCGACCCCGAGATCTACGGCGAGATCACCCGCCGGGCCACGGGGGCCTTCCCGGTCCCCGGTGCCGGCGGACGCCCGCGCGCCTGACCGGCCGCCCGGCCGTCCCGTCCTTCCCCCGCGCCTCGGGCGCCCCCCTCCCTCCGTACCCCTCCCGCGGGCCCGCGGCGGCCTCACCGCGCCGCCGTGCCCGCCCCTGAGCAAGTCAAGGCCCCACCGTGTTCGACGTCGCCGTATTCGCCTCCCTCTTCGTCACCCTCTTCGTGATCATGGACCCGCCGGGGATCATGCCGATCTTCCTGGCGCTGACCGCAGGCCGCCCCGCCAAGGTTCAGCGGAAGATGGCCTTCCAGGCCGTCTGCGTCGCCTTCGGCGTCATCGCCGTCTTCGGCGTGCTGGGTCACCAGATCCTCGCCTACCTGCACGTCTCCGTTCCGGCGCTGATGATCGCCGGTGGCCTCCTGCTGCTGCTCATCGCGCTCGACCTGCTCACCGGCAAGACCGAGGAGCCGCAGCAGACCAAGGACGTCAACGTCGCCCTCGTCCCCCTCGGCATGCCGCTGCTGGCCGGGCCCGGCGCCATCGTCTCGGTGATCCTCGCGGTGCAGGACGCCGACGGCACCTCCGCGCAGGTCTCCGTCTGGGCCGCCATCGTCGCCATGCACGTCGTGCTCTGGCTGACCATGCGGTACTCCCTGCTGATCATCCGCGTCATCAAGGACGGCGGCGTCGTCCTGGTGACCCGGCTGGCCGGCATGATGCTCTCCGCCCTCGCCGTGCAGCAGATCATCAACGGCGTCACCCAGGTCGTCCAGGGCACCTGACCCGCGCCCGCGCACGCGAAAGCCTCCGCACCGGGGTTCGGTGCGGAGGCTTCTTCGTCTGCGTGCCCGCCCACGCCAGGCGGGGCTTCGTGCGGTGTTACGAGGCGGAGGTGTCGGCCGGGCGGATGTAGAGGCGCTGGCCGATCGCGGCGGCCTGCTGCACGATCCGGTTCACGGAGTCGGCGTCCACCACGGTGCTCTCCAGCGCCGCGCCGTCGACGTCGTCGAGTCGCATGATCTCGAAGCGCAAATGCTTCTCCCTTCGTCGGTCCTCCGGCCGGGGTGCCGGGGAACGCGTGGTGCGAGACATCAGTCTTGCCCCGTTCCGGTGCCTCGGCATTGCCGGACGGTCAAGAGTGAGTTGCGGGGGAGCGCCACAGCTCGCGGGGCGGCGCTCCGGGAGGTTCAACGTCTCCGGGGCCCGAGAACATTCCCTACGCTAACGAAAATTTTCGCGTATCTAATTACTGACGGGTATCCATCGTGCTACGCGACCCGCCCCCGCCCCCGACAATGGACCGGTGCTGAACGACGACGATGACCTGACCGCGCTCCACGCCCGCATCGACCGCACCAACGAACTCCTGGAACGCATGCTGGCGGAGGTGGCGAAGACCCCCTCCACCCACGCCGTCTTCGTCGACGCCGGCTACCTCTACGCCGCCGCCGGACGCCTGGTCACCGGCACCGAGGAACGCGGCGCCTTCGACCTCGACGCCGAGGGGCTCATCGACGCCCTCATCGACCGGGCCCGCCAGATCTTCGCCGACAGCCGCCTGCTCCGCGTCTACTGGTACGACGGCGCCCGCCGCCGCATCCACACCGCCGAGCAGCTCGCCATCGCCGCCCTCCCCGACGTCAAGGTCCGCCTCGGCAACCTCAACGCCAACAACCAGCAGAAGGGCGTCGACTCCCTGATCCGCGGCGACCTCGAATCCCTCGCCCGCCACCGCGCCATCAGCGACGCCGTCCTCATCGGCGGCGACGAGGACCTGGTCTCCGCCGTCGAGTCCGCCCAGGGCCACGGCGCCCGCGTCCACCTCTGGGGCATCGAGGCCCCCGAGGGCCGCAACCAGGCCGACCCGCTCCTGTGGGAGGTCGACACCCAGCGCACCCTCGACCTCGCCTTCTTCCAGCCCTACCTGACGCGCCGCGCCACCACCCCCTCGTACGACGCCACCGGAACCCCCCGCCCCACCCGCGACGACGTGCGCTTCACCGGTGCCCGCATCGCCGCCCAGTGGCTCGCCGAACGCGGCCGCACCGCCCTGATCGACCTGCTCCCGGGCCATCCCTACCTGCCCGCCCCCGACGACCAGAGCCTCCTCGTCGAGGCGGAGCGCCAGCTCGCCTACTCCCTGCGCGGCCAGTCCGACCTGCGCCGGGCCCTGCGCGACGGCTTCTGGGAGCACCTGCGCACGCAGTACTGAGCCGCCCCGGTCCTATACGTGGGCCTGCCAGAACTCCGCCAGGGCGCGTGCGGTGTCCGCCGGGTTGTCGGTGTTGGGGGAGTGCTCGGCGCCGGGGATCACCACCCGGTCCGCCTTCAGCCGCCGGGCCATGTCGTCCATCAGCTCCACCGGCCAGGTGTCGTCGCGCTCGCCCGAGACCACCTGGACGGGGAGGCCACAGGCGGCCAGCTCCGCCACCAGGTCCGGTTCGGTGCGCAGCTGGCGGCCGGTCGCCGTCAGCTGGGCGGGGGAGTGGCGCAGCCACCGGGCGCGCAGGGCGGTCTCGGCCCGCGTCCCGTCCTCGTCCGGCTCGGCCAGCTCCTCCGGGGTCGCCAGCGCCTGTATCGCGTCCCAGACCTGGCCCATGTCCATCGCGGCCATCGCCGCCGTCAGCAGCTCGATCCGCTGCTGCTGCTCCTCGGAGACCTCGGCGGGGCCGGAGGAGAGCAGGGTCAGCGAGCGGAACGGCTCCGCGTCCCGCAGCACCGCCGCCCGCGCGATCTGCCCGCCCAGCGAGTGCCCCAGCAGATGCACCTGGCCCGGCCCGCGCACCGCCGCCGCCTGCGCCAGCACGTCCGCCGCCAGCTCCGGGCGCGCATACGCCGCCTCGTCCACCGGGCCCGGCGTCTCGTACTGCCCCCGCCCGTCCACCGCGACCACCCGGAACCCCGCCTCGGCCAGCGGCTCCAGCAGCGCGATGAAGTCCTCCTTGCTCCCGGTGTACCCGGGCACCAGCAAGGCCGTCCCCCGCACCGCCCCGGCAGGGCGGGCATCGAGCACGGCGAACTCCCCGCGCTCCGTCACGAGCCTCTCGGCACGGGCGCAGGCGGGCGGAACGAAGGTGGGCGGCTTACTCATGCCCGCAATCTAGCGCCCGCCCGGGTACATGCCGACGGCCCGGCCCCCAGAAGGGAGCCGGGCCGTCGGGCCGGTCGCGTCCGCCGGTTACTCGGCGTCCGCCGGGGCGGCGGTGGCCGCCTTGCGGGTGCGGCGGCGGGGTGCGCGGGGAGCGGACTCCTCGGCGCCGGCCGCCTGCTCGGCCGGTGCCTGCTCGGCCTTGGCGGCGGCGGGCTTGCGGGTGCGGCGGCGGGGCTTGGCCGGGGCGGCCTCGCCGTTCTCCGCCGCCTGCTCGGCGGCCGGAGCCTGCGCGGGGATCTCCGCCTCGGCGGCCGCCTTGCGGGTCCGGCGACGCGGCGCCGCGGCCTCGGCGGCCGCCTCGGCCGCAGCGGTCTCGACGGTCTGGAACGCCGGGGCCTCGGCCACCGGACGGGTCCGGCGACGACGGCGAGGAGCACGCGTCACGGCCTCGGCGCTCTCCGAGGCGGCGACGGCCTCCTCGGCCTTGGCCGGGGCGGACGCCCTGGCCTTCGCCTTCGCCGGGGCGGCGGCCTTGGCCGGAACCTCAGCCTTCGCGGAGGCGGCCTTGGCGGGGGCCTCCGCCTTCGCGGGGGCGGCCTTCGCGGGTGCCTCCGCCTCGGCCGGGGCCTCGGTCACGGCCGGAGCGTCGCCGGCCGCGAGCGCCTCGCCGGAGCGGGTCCTGCGGCGACGGCGCGGCTGGCGGGCCGGACGCTCGCCCGGCTCGCTCCGCTCCTCCTGGCGCTCCTCGCGCGCCTCGGAGCGGCCGCCCCTGCCACGACGCGCGTCCGCGCGGCCACCCCGGGCGCCCCGGCCGCCGGTCTCGCCGAGGTCCTCGAGCTCCTCGGCGGCCAGCCCGGCGCGGGTCCGGTCGGCGCGGGGCAGGGTGCCCTTGGTGCCTTCCGGGATGCGCAGCTCCTCGTAGAGGTGCGGCGAGGTGGAGTACGTCTCGACCGGGTCGTTGAAGGTGAGCTCCAGCGCCTTGTTGATCAGCTGCCAGCGCGGGATGTCGTCCCAGTCGACCAGCGTGATCGCGATGCCGGTGCGCCCGGCGCGGCCGGTGCGGCCGATCCGGTGCAGGTAGGTCTTCTCGTCCTCGGGCGTCTGGTAGTTGATGACGTGCGTCACGCCCTCGACGTCGATGCCGCGGGCGGCCACGTCGGTGCAGACCAGGACGTCGACCTTGCCGTTGCGGAAGGCGCGCAGCGCCTGCTCGCGGGCGCCCTGGCCGAGGTCGCCGTGGACCGCGCCGGAGGCGAAGCCACGGCGCTGGAGCTGCTCGGCGATGTCGGCGGCGGTGCGCTTGGTCCGGCAGAAGATCATCGCCAGCCCACGGCCCTCGGCCTGGAGGATGCGGGAGACCAGCTCCGGCTTGTCCATGGAGTGGGCACGGAAGACGTGCTGGGCGATGTTGGCGACGGTGGCGCCCTCGTCGTCCGGCGAGGTGGCGCGGATGTGCGTGGGCTGCGTCATGTACCGGCGGGCCAGGCCGATGACCGCGCCCGGCATGGTCGCCGAGAACAGCATGGTCTGGCGCTTGGCCGGCAGCATCGTCACGATGCGCTCCACGTCCGGCAGGAAGCCCAGGTCGAGCATCTCGTCGGCCTCGTCCAGGACGAGGGCCTTGACGTGCCCGAGGTCGAGCTTGCGCTGTCCGGCCAGGTCGAGCAGGCGGCCAGGGGTGCCGACGATGACGTCGACGCCCTTGTTGAGCGCCTCGACCTGGGGCTCGTAGGCGCGGCCGCCGTATATGGCGAGGACGCGGACGTCGCGGACCTTGCCCGCGGTGAGCAGGTCGTTGGTGACCTGCTGGCACAGCTCGCGGGTGGGGACGACGACGAGGGCCTGCGGGGCGTTGGTGAGCTGCTCGGGCTTGGCCCGGCCCGCCTCGACGTCGGCGGCGACGGTGACGCGCTCCAGCAGGGGGAGGCCGAAACCGAGGGTCTTGCCCGTACCGGTCTTGGCCTGGCCGATCACGTCGGTGCCCGAGAGGGCGACCGGCAGCGTCAGCTCCTGGATGGGAAAGGGGTTGGTGATGCCGACGGCTTCGAGGGCCTCGGCGGTCTCGGAAAGGATTCCGAGTTCTCGAAAGGTAGTCAGGGCGCTGGCCTCTTCTGTGAGACGCGGTACGAGGCGAACGCGGGGATCTTGACCGTGCCGTTACCGCCGGCCGCCGCCGCGAAAGGGGGCGGGCCGGGTGGCACGGGACCACAGCCGACGCTCGAGCGATCGTGCCGCTGAGGGTCCCGCCGCACGTCGGTCGCGCGTGTGCGATCAGTGCTGATCACCGCACGGCCCGGCGCCGGAGGGCTGTCGGGTCGGAGCCGATCGGGCCACCGACCGGGCATCCTCATTCATACGGCCCGCCGAATATTCGGCAGGCGCATTACCACTGTACCCCGGATTCGCGCATACGTGTTGGGCGAATTGACGACGTAGCCCGTCTCACAGCCCGCGACCGCTCCCGTCGGCCCCGCGTCACCGGGCTATTGTGCGGTCGAGCCCGCACCGCGCCGCCGCGGTGACAGACCACCCGACCGGGGACAGCGCGTTCCCGCAGCCGGCCCAGGCCGGTGGCCGTTCGCTAGGAGACTGATGGAGACGCCCGACACACCCGCAGCCGAGACGCCCACGGGCATCGCCGCCCAGAACTGGGAGACCGCTGCCGCGGAGCCCCAGTACCGGGCCGCCGTCGTCGACCTGCTCGGCGCGCTCGCCTACGGTGAGCTGGCCGCCTTCGAGCGGCTCGCCGAGGACGCCAAGCTGGCGCCCACCGTGGCCGACAAGGCGGAGCTGGCGAAGATGGCGTCCGCCGAGTTCCACCACTTCGAGAAGTTGCGCGACCGCCTCACCGCGATCGACGTCGAGCCGACCGAGGCCATGGACCCGTTCGCCGCGGCCCTCGACGGCTTCCACCGGCAGACCGCGCCCTCGGACTGGCTGGAGGGCCTGGTCAAGGCGTACGTCGGGGACGCCATCGCCAGCGACTTCTACCGGGAGGTCGCGGTCCGGCTCGACTCCGACACCCGCGACCTCGTCCTGGAGGTGCTGGACGACACCGGCCACGCGGAGTTCGCGGTCGGCAAGGTCCGGGCGGCCATCGAGGACGACCCGCGCCTCGGCGGGCGGCTCGCGCTGTGGGCACGGCGGCTGATGGGGGAGGCGCTGTCGCAGGCGCAGCGGGTGGTCGCCGAACGCGATGCCCTCTCCACCATGCTGGTCGGCGGCCTCGCCGACGGCTTCGACCTCGCCGAGGTGGGCCGGATGTTCTCCCGCATCACCGAGGCGCACACCAAGCGGATGGCCGCGCTGGGCCTGGCCTCCTGAGCCGCGCCTGACGAGCCCGGGTCAGGCGGGCCGGGCGGTCCGCCTGACCGGCCGCCGCCCGGCGGGCCGGACCAGCAGCGAGAGCAGCGCGACCGCCATCACCAGCGCGCCGCCGAGGATGACCAGCGGCTGGGCGCCGCCGAGCGCGGTGTGGGTGACGAAGGCGCCGAGCAGACCGCCGGCGGCGCCGGTCGGGCCGACCAGACGGGGGTCGGGGAGCCGGTGCGGCAGCCACCGCAGGGCGAGCCACGCCACGGCGAGTCCGATGGCCAGGGCGCCGACTGTCTCCACGATCACTGGGTCCCCCTCACTGGGCTCCGCGGACGGCTCCGTCCGCCGCAAATCGGTCGTAGCCGGTCCTACCCGGGCTGTCACGGGGACAATCATCGGTTCGGGTGCTCCCGGGAGCCGTGAGAGGGCCGTACGCGGTGCCGGGGCGGGCCGGGGCCCTTCCCGCCGTACCCGCCCGGAGCCATCCGTACGGAGCAGGCGTGCGCCGGGCATGCGGAAGGGGCGCCTCCGTACGGAGGCGCCCCTTCCGGTCTGGCGGACGCTCCCGGCGGGCCGGGGCAGTCCAGGTGTCCTACAGCGCGGCGTTGAAGCCCACCCGGCGGGTGGTCGGCTCGCCCAGCTCCACGTACGCGATCCGGTCCGCGGGGACCAGGACCTTGCGGCCGTGCTCGTCCGTGAGGGACAGCAGCTTCGCCTTGCCGGCGAGCGCCTCGGTCACGGAGCTCTCGACCTCCTCGGCGGTCTGCGCGCTCTCCAGAACGATCTCGCGCGGCGCGTGCTGCACGCCGATCTTGACCTCCACGGCTATGTCCCTCCGAGGGTCGGTGTTGTGCGCGAAGTGCGCCCTTCGCGCCCACATTAGCCCGGTCGTGCCGGGCGCCGGTCCCCGCGGCCGAACGCCGGTAGCGAACAGCGGGCGGGGGCGGCGGAGCGGCGGGCTCCGGTCAGCCGCCCTGCTCCGTGTGCTTCGGGAAGCCGGCGATGCCCCGCCAGGCCAGCGAGGAGAGCAGCTGGACCGCCTTGTCGCGCGGCACCGGGCTCGCGCTGGAGAGCCAGTACCGCGCCACCACCTGGGAGAAGCCGCCGAGGCCCACGGCCAGCAGCATCGACTCCTCCTTGGGCAGCCCGGTGTCCTCCGCGATGACGGCGCTGATCGCCTCGGCGCACTGGAGCGTCACCTTGTCGACGCGCTCGCGCACCGACGCCTCGTTGGTCAGGTCGGACTCGAAGACCAGCCGGAAGGCGCCGCCCTCGTCCTCGACGTAGGCGAAGTAGGCGTCCATCGTCGCGGCGACCCGCAGCTTGTTGTCCGAGGTGGACGACAGTGCGGTCTGGACCGCCTGGAGGAGTGCCTCGCAATGCTGGTCGAGCAGGGCGAGGTAGAGGTCGAGCTTGCCGGGGAAGTGCTGGTACAGCACGGGCTTGCTGACGCCCGCCCGCTCGGCGATGTCGTCCATGGCCGCCGCGTGGTACCCCTGCGCGACGAAGACCTCCTGGGCCGCGCCCAGGAGCTGGTTCCTGCGGGCACGGCGCGGCAGACGTGTTCCCCGCGGACGAGCTGCCTCTGTCTGCTCGATGGCTGTCACGCCGCCTCCCAAGATCGTTGCGTGTGCGGTGTGCGCCGCGTCGGCCATCGTACTTTTCGGTAATCGGGACGTGCGCGGTGCGAGCGCAGAATTTCACGGAGTGAGCGCTTCCGGAACCGTCCGTGGCCAGCCGGAATCCCGCCGGAAGCGGACATACACGAAGAAGCCTCCGGCCGCGGCGGGACCCGCTCGCCGGGTCGGCGGGGTCAGCGGTAGTCGTCCTCGTCGTCCTCGACCACCAGGAGCTGCTCCACCACGTCCGCCTCGTTGGCGGTGCCGGGGTCGATCTCCTCCAGGGCCTCGTCGGCCGCCTCGGGCTCGTCCGGATCGGCCGGCTCGCGCTGCTCGGCCGCGTCTCCCTCGGGCGCCCGCAGCAGCGGGTCGTCCTCGGTCGCCGGGCGGCCGGGTCCGGTGCCGGTCGGGTCGGTGGTCATGGGTGCCGCCTTTCCTCGGGTGCGTGGTCTCGCGTCACCAGGGCTCCGCCCCGCCTTCCGAGCGTAGGAGAGTCGGCGGGGTGACGCGATGCGGTGCGCCTACCCGCCCGGAGCGGTCGCAACGGGCGCGCTCCGTCGCCCCGCGCGCACGGGGTGTGAGCGCGCGGGCGTGACGGCGTGACGCGCCCGCGTCCTGTGACCCCGAACACGCCAAAGGTGGTGTGATCGTCTCGTAACATTGCCGCATGTCTTCGACCGACCTGCCCGAGGTGACCGGCGCCGTACTGCCCATGGTGAGCGCGGTCCGCGTCGAGGAGGGTGAGCGGCTGCGCCAAGTGAGCCTGCCCGGGCTCACGCTGACCGTGCGTTCGCGCCCGCCGTCCCGCGAGGGCCTGCCGCCCGCCCTCTACGTCCACGGACTCGGCGGCTCCTCGCAGAACTGGTCGGCCCTGATGCCGCTGCTGGCCGACACCGTCGACGGGGAGGCCCTGGACCTGCCCGGCTTCGGCGACTCGCCGCCGCCGGACGACGGCGACTACTCGGTCACCGCTCACGCCCGCGCCGTCATCCGCCACCTCGACGCGGCGGGGCGCGGCCCGGTCCACCTGATCGGCAACTCGCTGGGCGGCTCCGTCTCCACCCGCGTCGCCGCCGCCCGCCCCGACCTGGTGCGCACCCTGACCCTGGTCTCGCCGGCCCTGCCCGAACTGCGCATCCAGCGCTCCGCCGTCCCCACCGGCCTGCTCGCCCTGCCCGGCATGGGCGCCCTGCTGGGCCGCCTCGCCCGGGACCTGACGGCCGAACAGCGCACCCGCGGCGTCCTCGGCCTCTGCTACGGCGACCCGGCGCGGGTCTCCCCCGAGGCGTTCCGCAACGCCGTCGAGGAGATGGAACGCCGCATGGCGCTGCCGTACTTCTGGGACGCCATGGTCCGCTCGGCGCGCGGCATCGTCGACGCGTACACCCTCGGCGGCCAGCACGGCCTGTGGCGCCAGGCGGGCCGGGTGCTCGCGCCCACGCTGCTCGTCTACGGCGGCCGGGACCGGCTCGTCGGCTACCGGATGGCGCGCCGTGCCGCCGTCGCCTTCCGCGGGTCCCGGCTGCTGACTCTCCCGGACGCGGGGCACGTCGCCATGATGGAGTATCCGGACGAGGTCGCGGCCGCCGTCCGTGAGCTGCTCGCGGACGCGGGGGAGAACCTGCCGCCCGTTTCCCGCCGCAGCACCGGGTCCGCCGCCGCGACCGCAGACGAAGTGTCGCCCGCCGACGGCGCGGGCGACCCGAGCCAGGGGAGCTGAACCCGCGCGTGGGACGTCACCGTCGCCCCTCGTCGTCCGCCGGGTCCGCCGCGCAGGGGCGGGCCAGGCCGGGCGACACCGGCGCCACCGAGCAGTACCCGGCCGACGGGCCGCCACCCGGGGCCGCCGCCCGCCGGGCGGCGCCCGGCGCCAGGCCCGTCCCGCCGCCGCTCGCCCCCGAGGGCGTCCGCGGCGGCCACCCCGAACAGCGCGAGCCCGGCGGAGGCTGGGGCCGCGCCCCGTACGGGCCTGCCGCGGCGGCCCGTCGCGGCGGCGGCCGGGAGATGCCCGGGCCGCGCCAGGAGTACCTGGACGCCTTCGAGGACGAGGACCTCTTCGCGCCCGGAGCGCCTCGCAGGTCCCCCGTCCAGGTGACGGAGGAGCGCGGCGGGCGCGCTCCGGGCGCGACGGCGTACGCCTCCGGCGACTTCTTCGCCCCCGAGGAAGCTCCCGCCCCCGCCGGCGCGGGCGGCGGCCACGGCGGCGACGGGGACGACGAGGACGGCGGCGAGCCCACCGGGCCCGACCGCCGCCGGGCCGGACGCGGCTGGGCCGCCGCCGGGGTGGGCGCCGCCGCCGTGGTCACCGTGCTCGCGGTGGTCGTCGGCGGACAGCTGCTCGGCGGCCAGGACGACGGGGCCGCCTCCCGCTCCGCCGCCGACCACTCCGGCCGCGCCGCCGAGGGCACCGCCTCACGCTCCGAGGGCCGCCCCACGCCCGCCTCACCGGCGCCCGCGCCGAAGGCGGCCCCCAGCTACCAGCAGCGGATGGGCGAGAAGCTGCCGCTCGACCCCGACCTGACCGCCGACGGCGACTTCGCGGCCGTCCCCGGCATCGAGAAGGCCCCCGGCAAGGGACGGCTCTTCCGCTACCGCGTCGACGTCGAGAAGGGCCTCGGCCTCGACGGCAAGCTCTTCGCCGAAGCCGTGCAGAAGACGCTCAACGACGACCGCAGCTGGTCCCACGACGGCGCCCGCACCTTCGAGCGGATCGACTCCGGCCAGCCGGACTTCGTCATCACCCTGGCCAGCCCCGGCACCACCGCCGAGTGGTGCGCCAAGTCCGGCCTGGACACCACCATCGACAACGTCTCCTGCGACTCGGCCTCCACCGACCGCGTGATGATCAACGCCTACCGCTGGGCCCAGGGCGCCGAGACCTACGGCGACGCCATACGCCCGTACCGCCAGATGCTCATCAACCACGAGGTCGGCCACCGGCTCGGCTTCAACCACGTCAGCTGCAGCCGTGACGGTGCGCTGGCGCCGGTGATGCAGCAGCAGACCAAGTTCCTGTCCATGGACGGGATCACCTGCAAGGCCAACCCCTGGGCCTACCCCAACTGACCCGCGCCTCACCGGCCGGTCAGCACGCTGAACGGCCCGGCGCAGGGAAAGTTACGCGCGTTCACCCCTTTTGATGGCGCGACGGACAACCGTCCGTCGTACCACCCTCCTGTCCGCATACGTTCTTCCCGCTGCGGGGCCGATGCCCCCGGCGCGAAGACAACGGCGGCTCCCCGCACGGGAGATCGGAGGTGGACAGATGCGCATCGGACTGCTGACCGAGGGTGGCTATCCCTACGCGGACGGCGAGGGCGGACTCTGGTGCGACCGACTCGTGCGCGGGCTCGCACCCCACGAGTTCGACCTCTACGCCCTCAGCCGCACCTCCTCCCAGGAGGAGTCCGGCTGGGTCCCGCTCCCGCCGGAGGTCCACCGGGTCCGCACCGCGCCGCTGTGGAGCGCCGAGGAGGACGGCGCCACCTACGGCCGCCGCGCCCGCCGCCGCCTCCACGCCCACTACGCCGACCTCGCCGCCGCCGTCTGCTCCGGAGCCCCCCGCGCGGACGAGGAAGCGCTCCGCGCCCAGAAGGACCGTTTCCGCAAGGGGCTGTACGGCCTCGCCGACCTGGCCCGCGAGGAAGGCGGCCTGGTCACGGCGCTGCGCTCCGAGGACGCCGTCCGCATCCTCGAACGCGCCTGCCGGGCCCCCGGAGCCCTGCGTGCCGCCCACGACGCCCGCGTCCCCGACCTCCTCGCCGTCGCCGCCCTCATCGAGGGCGCCCTGCGGCCCCTCTCGCTCGACTGGTACGCCGAGAGCGACGCGCGCGGGGCGCACTCCGGCGGCGCGGGGTGGGGCGGACTCGGCAGCGTCGACCTCTGCCACGCCGCCTCCGGGGGCACCGCCGCCCTGCCCGGCCTGCTCGCCCGGCACTTCTTCGGCGTCCCCCTGCTCGTCACCGAGCACCACGTCCCGCTGCGCAGCCACTACCTCGCCGCCGCCGGCCAGGGCTCGACCCCCGCCGTCCGCGCCCTGGGCGCCGCCTTCCACCAGCTCCTCACCGGCGAGGTCTACGACCAGGCCGCCCTGATCACCCCCGGCAGCGCCCACGTCCGCCGCTGGCAGGAGCGGTGCGGGGCCGAGCGGCACCGGCTGCGCACCGTCCACCCCGGGCTCGACGCGACGCCCTTCGCGGAGGTCGGCGAAGGCCCGGCCGGCGATCCCCGCACGCTGGTGTGGGTGGGGCGGATCGAGCCCGGCAAGGACCTCGTCACGCTGCTGCACGCCTTCACCGAGATCCGCCGCGCCGAGCCCGCGACACGGCTGCGCCTGGTCGGACGCCTCGCCCCCGGCGACACCGAGGCCGCCGCCTACCTGGCCCACTGCCGCGAACTGGCCCGCGAACTCTCCCCCGAGGACGGCGCCGTCAGCTTCGAGGAACTGGGCGAGGCCGAGACGGGCCCCGCCGATCTGGCCGCCGCCTACGGGTCCGGCGCTGTCGTCGTCCTCTCCAGCGTGGTCGAAGGCTTCCCGGTCAGCGTGGTCGAGGCGATGCTCTGCGGCCGCGCCACCGTCTCCACCGAGGTCGGCGCGGTCGTCGAGGCGGTCGGTGGTACGGGGCTCGTCGTGCCGCCCAAGGACCCGGACGCCCTCGCCGAGGCCTGCCTCGCCCTGCTCCGCGACCCCGCCCGCCGCGACCGCCTCGGCGCCGCCGCCCGCTCCCGCGCGCTGGAACTCTTCTCCGTCGACCAGAACGTCGAACGCTTCCGCGCGCTCTACCTGGAGCTCGTCTCCCACTACCCGGTCCGCCGCCCCCACACCGACGAGGAAGGCACACCGATGCCCTTCGCCCACCCGGCGGAGACCCGGGTACGCGGCACCTGGGCCGAGGCCGCCCACCCGAACACCGCCGAGACCCCCGGCACGTGGGGACTACCCGCATCCGCACTCCGCGCAGCCGACCAGCTGACCCCCGACGCCGAAGCGACGGGCGCCCGCCCCCGCACCCCGGTCACCGCCAGCGGAGCGGAACTGCGCCGGGTCCCGACCTGGGCCGTCCTGGACGAGACGGCGGCGGCCCGACGGGAGCAGGCGGCCGGTGGGGCGGCGCGGGGGGCGGCTCCGCAGCGCGGTTCCGTTTCGGAGGAGGGCGGCCTTGGTGTGGGGGAGGAGCCTGGTGAGGCTGCGGCCGGGGGGCCGGTTTTCGTGGCGCGAGGTGGTGGGGACGGGGACGGGGCTCCAAAGGGGCTTCCGGCCGGGGGACGGCTGACGGGGCCCGGGCCTGACTCCGCGAAGGCGTACGAGGCGGCCACGGGGCCTGCCTTTCTGGGGGAGCGGTGGAGGGACGGGGCGTCGGGGGGCGCGGGCTCGGGCTCGGGGGGTCGGTCCGGGGGAGAGATGAGCGGGGTGCCGGGTGCAGCGGTGTCGACTGGGTTGGCTCGTGGGGCTGCGGGTGCTTCGGGGGTTTGGCCCGACGGGAGCGTTGAGGGGACATCGGCGGAGAGGGCGGAGATGCCTCCGGGCGGTGAGCCGGGTGGCGGTGGGTGGCGGGCTTCGGGTGTGGGTGTCGGCGCTGGCGATGAGCGGGTCCGGGTTGTGGAGGGGTGGGGCGTGCCTTCGGCGGAGGGCGGGGATGCCGGTGCGGGGCTCTGTCCGGCGCCCGGGGCTTCCGCGGGCCTGGACGGCTCCTCGGGCGGATCGGGGGCGGGCGTCGTGGGGGCGCCGGAGTACCCAGAGGGCTTGGCGTTCGCACCGGGGCCCGGTGCGGCGGCTTACGGCGAACGTTCCGGGGTTCCGGAGTTCGGGGGGTGCGCCGACGCCCGTGTGGATGGTGTGCGGTCTGGGGGTTGGGTTGGTGCTGCGCGTCTGGGTGTTCCGGAGTTCGGGGGGTGCGCCGACGCCCGCGGGCACGGCGTGCGGTCTGGGGGTTCGGTCGGTGCTGCGCTTCCCGGTGTCTCGGAGCTCGCCGGCTGCCCCGACCCTCCCGTGGACGGCCCGCAACCTGTCGGCCCGGCTCGTGCCGCTCGTCCCGGTGCCCCGGAGTTCGCCGCGTGTTCCGACGCCCCAGCAGCCGGTGCGCGCTCCGGCGGCCCGGTCCCTGCCCTGCGCCCCGAAGCCTGGTGTCCGGACACGGAGGCGTCCGCCTCGTCCACGCACCCTCCGGCGTCCTCGGCGCGCCGTGAGGGCCGGGGCCTGGCCATGCGTCCGGACGCTCCGGTTTCCCCCACGCGCCCCGGCGCCGCACCAACTGCCGCGCGCCCCGGTGCCCCGGCGGCCCCCGTGAGCGGGGAGGCGTGGGGATGAGTGCAGGAATGACGGAGGGTGCCGTCGCGCCCTCCACCGCGGCCAGGCCGCTGAGGAATCGCAGGGAGCACACCCCATGACCACGCACCACGCCCCGGGCCCGCTCGACGCGCCCAGCCGCCCCGCCGAGCCCGCCCACTCCGGGCCGGGGGGCCCCGATCCGGCCCGGAGCCTTGCGGGGCCCGGAGCCGCCGACCCGGGCCGCTGGGGCCCCGGTTCCTCCGGCGGCACCGTTGCCAACTCCGCGGTGGGCACCGGCAACAGCCCAGCTCCGGGAAGCAGCGGCCCCGCCGTGGCCGCCCCTCCCGGCGGAGACCCGGTCAAGGCGCTCATGCACCGTCACCGCGAACTCTGCGCCCGCGCCGTCGACCCGCTGGAGATCGCCGCCGCGCTGGAGGCGCACGGGATGACGGACCGCACCGCCGCCCGCTTCCGGCACCGGGACGTCTTCTCGCTGGCGGAGGAGATGTATGCCCGGGTGCCCCGCCAGAGCTCCGACCGCTCCGCCCCACCGGCCTCCGCGCACGCGGCGCCCGAACCAGTTGCAGGTCCGTCCGCGGGCGCGGGCCCGTCGCGGCTGCTCACCCTCGTCCTGCTGCCCGCCCTGCCGGGGGCCCTCTGCGCCGGGCTGCTCGCCGGTCTCGCGCAGGCACCTCCCGGCCGGGCCAGGACCCTCGCCGTGGTGGCGGGCGTACTCGCTGTCCTCAGCGCCGTGCAGCTCTGCCTGCGGCACGGCCCGCTGCGCAGCCCCCGCCCGGCCGGGGTGGCCGTACGGCTCGCCACCCTCTGGCTGCTGGGTTACGCCGTCCTCGGCGACGGCCTCCTCGACGCCGCCGTCCGCGGCGGCCCCGACCGGCTCTGGCCGGTGGACACCTCGACCGCCCTCGGCCTCGCCCTGGCGATGTGGCCGGCGGTGCTCTGCGCCCGGATCTTCACCGGCGGCGCCCGTCGCAGGCTCGCGCGCAGCCGGGGGCTCGGGGAGTTCGCCGCGGCCACCCGACCCCTGCTGCTCGCCTCCCTGACCTGCTACCTCGTCGCGCTGGGCGGGCTGCTCGCGCTGGCCGGAGCCCTGCTCGGCCCATCCCCGGCACTCGCAGGCGCCGGAGCCCTGGGGGCCCTGCTGCTCCTGGCCCGCCTGCTCCTGGTGCACGGGCACCGGGCCACGCCCACCGTCGCCCTCGCCACCGCGGCCGGCGTCGAACTGGCCGTCCTGTGCAGTGTTCTCGCCTCCCGGCTCCCCGGCTGCGACTTCCTCGCCGTACCCGCCGAGACGCTCATCGAGGTGTGCGGCGCCGAGGCGGTACCCACGCTGGCCTGCGCCGTCGCCGCCTTCGCCCTGCTGGTCCGTGCCGTACCGGCGCTCTCCAGGGCCTCCGCCCACACCGACCCCGGCACCCGCTGACCCGCACGGCCGCCCGCGCCGGACACGCTCCCGTGCGCCACGGCCGACGGAGCGCGCGGCGCCGCACCCGAACCACGCCCCTTCCGAAGGAGACCACCAGATGACGACCAGCCGACGCCGGAACAGCCGGGGAGCCGACCGATGAGAGTGCTGCTGATCGGAGCCAACGGGTACATCGGCCGCTTCGTCGCCGACCGCCTGCTCGCCGACCCCGCCGTCCAGCTCACCGCGCTGGGCCGGGGCGACGACGCCGACGTGCGGTTCGACCTCTCCACCGGCAGTCCCGGCGCGCTCACCCGGTTCCTCGACGCCGTCCACCCGGGGGTGGTTGTCAACTGCGCCGGGGCCACCCGCGCCGGAGCCCGCGAACTGACCCGGCACAACACCGTCGCCGTCGCCACCGTCTGCGAGGCCCTGCGGCGCAGCGGTTGCGGCGCCCGCCTCGTGCAGATCGGCTGCGGCGCCGAGTACGGGCCGAGCCAGCCCGGCTCCTCCACCGCCGAGGACGCCGTACCCCGCCCCGGCGGCCCCTACGGCGTGAGCAAACTCGCCGCCACCGAACTCGTCCTCGGCTCCGGACTCGACGCCGTCGTCCTGCGCGTCTTCTCGCCCGCAGGACCGGGTACTCCCGCCGGCTCGCCCCTCGGCCGGCTCGCCGAGGCGATGCGCCGGGCCATGCAGTCCGGCGACGGCGAGCTGAAGCTCGGCGGCCTCGGTGTGCAGCGTGACTTCGTCGACGTCCGCGACGTCGCCCGGGCTGTCCATGCCGCCTCCCTCTCTGCCGCCCAGGGCGTGATCAACATCGGTTCCGGCCGTGCCGTTCGCCTCCGCGACGCCGCCGCCGTCCTCGCCCGCGTCGCCGGCTACGGCGGCGCCCTGCACGAACTGGACACCCCCTCCGGGTACCCGTCCGCCGCCCCCACGGGCCTCCACCACCGCGCCGACCACGGCCAAGGCGGACTCCGCGCCGCCATCGGCCACCCCCGCCCGGACCCGGACCTCGCCCCCTCGCCTGCCGCGTACCCGTACCCCGACGGTTGCGGGAGCTGGCAGCAGGCCGATGTCCGTACCGCCCGCGACCGGCTCGGCTGGCGGCCGCGCATCAACCTGGAGGAGTCCCTCGCCGACATCTGGATGGAGGCGGCGTGCCGTATCTGACCCAGCCCGACATCCAGCCCGCCGTCAGCTCCGGGGAACTCCGTCTCGGCGTCCCCGGATACGCCCACCCCCTGCTGGCCCCGCGCGAGTGGGAGGCGCTGCCGAGTGTCGGCACCGGTGTCCACTGGACCGTCCTCAACGTCGCCGACGGCCCCGGCGAACGGCCTGACCCGCACTGCCTTGAAGCCGCCGGCCGTCTGCGGAACGCACAGGTCCGAGTGGTGGGGCAGCTCGATCTGGCGGGCGGTCAGCGGAGCTTCGGTGCCCTCCTCTCCGACGCCCACCGCTTCCGCGACTGGTACCTCGTCGACGGCTTCTACCTGGACCGCTGCCCCACCGAACGCGCCGCCCTCCCCGAGCTGCGGCGCGTCGTCGGAGCACTGCGGGACCTGCTCGGCGGCGGGCACCTCGTCACCGCCCACGGAACCCACCCGCACCCCGGCTACGCCGAGGTCGCCGACCAGCTGGTGACCTTCAGCGGCCCTTGGCACGACTACCGCTGGTCCCAGGCGCCCGAGTGGACCGCCGCCTATCCGCCGGAGCGGTTCTGCCACCTCGTCCACGGCCTGCCGCGCGGCCACCTCAGCCAGGCGCTGCGCATCGCCCGCTGGCAAGGAGCGGGGACGATCTGGTTCACCGACCGGACCGCCAAGGAGAGCCGAAGTGCCTGCTGGGAGACCATGCCCGGCTACTGGGACGCGATTGTCTCGCAGGTCGGAACGGGTGTCTCGGAATGAAGAAGGGCGTGGCAGTGTTACGGCTAGTGGTCCCCGCCCGTGCGGGGGTTGTCCTGTCCCCGATCGACCAACGGAGTCCCCGTGTCGCTGCCACCCCTGGTCGAGCCAGCTGCTGAGCTCACCGTCGACGAGGTCCGCAGGTACTCCCGCCACCTGATCATTCCCGACGTGGGGATGGACGGGCAGAAGCGGTTGAAGAACGCCAAGGTGCTCTGTGTGGGCGCCGGCGGCCTCGGTTCGCCCGCTCTCATGTACCTGGCCGCCGCCGGCGTGGGCACGCTGGGGATCATCGAGTTCGACGAGGTCGACGAGTCGAACCTCCAGCGCCAGATCATCCACAGCCAGGCCGACATCGGCCGATCGAAGGCCGAGTCCGCCCGCGACACGGTCAAGGGCATCAACCCGTACACGGACGTGATCCTTCACGAGATGCGGCTCGAGGCCGACAATGTGATGGACATCTTCAGCCAGTACGACCTGATCGTGGACGGCACCGACAACTTCGCCACCCGCTACCTGGTCAACGACGCCTGCGTGCTGCTGAACAAGCCGTACGTCTGGGGCTCCATCTACCGTTTCGACGGCCAGGCGTCGGTCTTCTGGTCCGAGCACGGTCCCTGCTACCGGTGCCTCTACCCGGAGCCCCCGCCCCCCGGCATGGTCCCGTCCTGCGCCGAGGGCGGCGTCCTCGGCGTGCTCTGCGCGTCGGTCGGCTCCATCCAGGTCACCGAGGCCATCAAGCTCCTCGCCGGTGTCGGCGACCCGCTGGTCGGCCGCCTGATGATCTACGACGCCCTGGAGATGCAGTACCGCCAGGTCAAGGTCCGCAAGGACCCCGACTGCGCGATCTGCGGCGAGAACCCCACCGTCACCGAGCTCATCGACTACGAGGCGTTCTGCGGCGTCGTCTCCGACGAGGCCCAGGAGGCCGCCGCCGGTTCGACGATCACTCCCAAGCAGCTCAAGGAGTGGATCGACGACGACGAGAGCATCGAGATCATCGACGTCCGCGAGCCGAACGAGTACGAGATCGTCTCCATCCCGGGCGCCCGTCTGATCCCCAAGAACGAGTTCCTCATGGGCACCGCCCTCCAGGATCTCCCGCAGGACAAGAAGATCGTCTTGCACTGCAAGACAGGTGTCCGCAGTGCGGAAGTCCTCGCCGTCCTGAAGTCGGCCGGCTTCTCGGACGCCGTCCACGTGGGCGGCGGCGTGATCGGCTGGGTCAACCAGATCGAGCCGGAGAAGCCCGTCTACTGAGTCCGACGCCACCCCGGCCGCCCGGTCCCCCGGGAGAGCGGCCGCCGGGAGAGCCGTCGCCGTGACGAGGTCCGAGGCCCGTCCGCCCGCGAGGCGGACGGGCCTCGCCTTGTCGTCACCGCCTGTCCGCCGCGCACTCCTTGCCGTCCTTCGGGACGGTGCCGTCCAGCAGGTAGGCGTCCACGGTCCGGTCCACGCAGCCGCTGCCTGATCCGTAGGCGCCGTGCCCCTCTCCCTGGTGGGTGAGGAGGACACCGACTTCCTCGCCCAGCCCGTCGGCGAGGCGCCGTGCGCCTTCGTAAGGCGTCGCCGGGTCGCCCGTGGTGCCGACGACCAGGACCGGCGGGGCGCCCTTCGCCGCCACCCCCGGGGGCTCGGCCACGCCGTCGACCGGCCATTCGTGGCACCAGCCGGCGGCGTCCCAGGCGAGGAACTCCCCGAAGACCGGCGAGATGCTCCGGAACTCGGGCAACAGCTTCCGGGCCTCCTCAGGAGTCGGCCGGTCGGGATCGTCGGCGCAGGATATCGCCCGTTGTGCGTGGCCCTGCGTGCCGTAACGCCCCTGTTCGTCACGGTCGTTGTACGCGTCGGCGAGCCGGAGCAGAGCGGTTCCCGACCCCCGCTCCGCCTGGTCCAGCGCCTCGGTGAGGCGGGGCCGGCTCAGCTCGCTGTAGAGCGTGTTGACGATCCCGGTGAGGGCGTGCGACTCCGTCAGCTTCCGGTCCGACGCCGTCGGCAGCGGTTGGCGGTCGATCCGCTTCAGCAGGGCGGCGATCTCGCGGCTGCCCTGCCGGGGGTCGCGTCCCTCGCTGCGCAGGTAGTTGTCCAAGGCCCGCTGGAAGCCGATGGTCTGGTTCCGCGCGTGGCCGATCATGTCCGCCTCGGGGTCCACGGCGGCGTCCAGGACGAGGCGTCCCGCCCGGCCGGGGAACTGGTGGGCGTAGGCGGCGCCCAGCTGTGTGCCGTAGGAGATCCCGAAGTAGTGCAGGGTCCGGTCTCCGAGGGCGTGCCGCAGGAGGTCCAGGTCGCGGGCGGCCTCAGCCGTGCCGACCCGGGGGAGGAGCTCGCCGGCGCCCTCGGCGCAGCCCCGGCCGAAGTCGGCCGCGTCCTCGAAGTAGACCTTCTCCTCGGCCGCGTCGTCCGGCGTGAGGTCCACCCGCGCCTCCGAGGCGGCGAGGTCCCGGTCGTCGCGGCAGCGGATGCCGGAACTGCCTCCCACGCCGCGAGGGTCGAAGCTCACCAGGTCGTACCGGGCGCGGAGCCGCTCGTACCCTGGGGCGAAGGCCGGGAGCATGTCGAGTCCGGAGCCGCCTGGGCCGCCGAAGTTGAAGAGCAGGGAACCGATCCGCCGGTCCTCGGGTCCGGTGGTGTCCGTCTTGATCAGGGCGATGCCGAGGGTGTCGCCCTGTGGTTCGGCGTAGTCCAGCGGGACCCGCAGCGTGGCGCAACGCCATGCGGCGCCCGGCGCCGCCGTACCGGTGCGTGCCTTGCACGGGCCCCACTTCAGGCGTTGGTCCGTCAGTTTCTCGGGCAAGGGCGGGTCGCCCTTCGCCACGCCCGGCCCCGGCGCCGGAGTGGTGGGTGCGGAGGAGCCGGGAGGTACGTCACCGCCGGTCGGCGGCGGGGCCTCGGCGTCCGGGCGCTTCTCGGCCGTACAGCCGAGTGTGGCGGTGGCGGCGAGCAGGCCCGCGAACAGCAAGGTGGCGGCGCGCAGCAGGCGTCCAGGCTTCATGGTTTCCCCCGTGATTCCCCAGCCGTACCGGAGTTCGGGACGGCTCCGCCATCGTAGAGTTGGCTACGGAGAGTAATCAAGGGGGAAGTGGCGGAACTTCCCGAGCTGACGAGTCTGTATCCGTAAATGTGCAGGTGGAAGTCGGTGTATGGCTGCGGCAAAGCGTGAGGTTTACTTCTGCGGGTGGCGGCGCAGAGTAGCTTTTTCGCGCGAACCGCTGTTCCACTGATGTGCGGACCGCGGACCGCGGACGGCGAAGGGCGGTGGTGGGAGTGAACGGCCGCTCCCACCACCGCCCGTGCGGCCCCGCTCGGAACCTGGTCAGGAGCAGACGGTCCCGCTCTGCGGCACGGTTCCGTTCAGCAGGTAGCCGTCGACCGCCTTGCGGACGCAGGCGTTGCCGCTGTCGTAGGCACCGTGGCCCTGGCCCTTGTAGGTGATCTCGATGCCGACGCCCTTCCCCAGCGCCCTGGCCATCTGCCGCGCGCCCTCGTAAGGGGTCGCGGGGTCACCGGTGTTGCCGATGACGACGATGGGCGCGGAGCCCTCGGCCGACACGTCGGGGTGCTCGGCCGCGCCGGACACCGGCCAGTCGGTGCAGCTCAGCAGGCCCCAGGCGAGGAAGTCGCCGAAGACGGGGGACGCCTTGCGGAACTCGGGGAGCTTCTCGCGGACGTCGGCCTCGGTGTAGCGGGGCTTGTCGTCGGCGCAGTTGATGGCGATGTTGGCGGCCTGCAGATTGCTGTAGGTCCCGTCCAGGTTCCGGCCGGTCATGCTGTCCGAGAGGGCCAGCAGGATGCGTCCGTCCCCGTCGTAGGCGTCCTCCAGGCCCTGCGTCAGGTACTCCCAGAAGTCCTCGGAGTAGAGGGACTGGGCGATGCCGTTCAGGGCGGCGGCCTGGGTCAGCTTGCGCTCGCCGTCCGCGGGCAGCGGCTTCTTGTCGAGCGAGGCCAGCAGGTCGGCGATGCGTTTCTTCACGTCCTCGGGGTCCGAGCCGACCGGGCACTCCTCGGTCGTCGCCGTGCACGCCTCGGCGTAGTTGTCGAGCGCGAGCTGGAAGCCCTTGGCCTGGCCCAGCGAGCCCTGCTCGGCGTTCTGCGTCGGGTCCACGACCGCGTCGAAGACCGCGCGCCCGACCTTGTCGGGGAAGAGGTGGGCGTAGACGCCGCCCAGCTCGGTGCCGTAGGAGATGCCCATGTAGTGGAGTTTCTCGTCGCCGAGCACCTGGCGCATCAGGTCCATGTCGCGGGCCGCGTCGGTGGTGGCCACCTGCGGCAGGACCGTGCCGGAGTTCTTCTCGCAGGCGTTGTTGAACTGCTTCGTCCGCCTCATCAGGTCGGCCCGTTCGGCCGCGTCGTCAGGCGTGGAGTCGGCCTGGAAGAAGTCGTCCAGCTGCGCGTCGTCGAGGCAGGTGACCGGTGAGCTGCGGCCCACCCCGCGCGGGTCGAAGCTGACCAGGTCGTACCGCTTGCGCAGCGTCTCGTAGCTGTCGCCGAAGGCCGGCAGGGTGCTCACCCCGGAACCGCCCGGTCCGCCGAAGTTGAAGATGAGCGAGCCGATGCGCTGGTCCTCGTTCTTGGCGCTGGTCCTCGCCCGCACCAGCGCGAGGTCGAGGGTGTCGCCGTCCGGGCGGTCCCAGTCGAGGGGCGCCTTCATCGTCGCGCACTGCCACTCGGTGCCGCCCGGCAGCGGCGAGGGCGCCGTACCGCCGCCCTGGGCGTCGTCGGGGGCCTTGCACGTCGACCAGTCGAGCTTCTGCGAGGCGAGCCCGCCGGCCGGTGTGGCGCCGTTCTGGCTGCCCGGCTCGTCACTCCCGGAGTCCGAGCAGGCGGAGACCGAGGCGGCGACGGCGAGCACCAGTGCGGTGGAGAGCAGGAGGGTGCGGCTGCGGTGGGGGCGAGTCGGCATGCCCCCATCCTGCGCGTCGCCCATCCCCGGCGCGCGGGGCGGGGTCCGTGCGAGTGAGTACGCCCCCCACTCCACGGGCGCGCCCCCGCGCTCCGAACGCCCTACAGATACCCCTTGCGCGTCAGCTGGTTGAAGAACAACCATCCCGGCAGCACCGGCAGCCACAGCGTCAGCAGCCGGTACAGCAGCACCGCCGGGGCCGCCACCTCCTTGGGCAGGCCGACCGCGATGAGGCCGACCGTCAGCGTGGCCTCGACCGCGCCGACGCCGCCGGGTGTGGGGGCGGCCGACCCGAGGGCGTTGCCGGCGAGGAAGACGACCGCCACGCCCGCGAGGGACACGGTGGTGCTCCCGTCGCCGAAGGCGCGCACGGAGGCGAAGAGGCACATCACGAAGCAGGCGGTCAGCAGCAGCATGCCGCCGATGCCGGTGAGCAGCTTCTGCGGCCGCTGGAGCACGTCGAGCATGCGCGGCACCACACCGGCGAAGAGCGACCGCACCCGCGTGACGATGAACTTCCGCAGGAACGGCACGGCGGTGACCACCAGCACCAGCACGGCGACCGTGAGAAGACCGGCGATCACCGTGCGGGACGGGGTGAGGGACGGCGTCTTCTCGGTGCCGGTGACGTAGCCGAAGAGGAGCAGCAGCAGGATGTGCGACCCGAGTCCGAACAGCTGGGACGCGCCGACGCTGGCCACCGCGAGTCCGGGGCGTACGCCGGAGCGCTGGAGGAAGCGGGTGTTGAGCGCCACTCCGCCGACGGCCGCCGGCGCGACGATCTTCACGAAGGAGCCGGCGACCTGGGCGCTCACGGTGCGCAGGAAGGAGACCCGCTCCGGCACGAAACCGAGCAGGCTCATCGCCGCCGCGAAGTAGCTGAGCGCGGAGAAGAGGACGGCCGCCGCCACCCAGCCCCACTGGACGTCCGAGAAGAGCGTCCCGAACTCGATGTGGGTCAGCTGCGACAGCAGGAAGTACGCGCCGATCGCGCCGGCGATGAAACTGACCAGGGTGCGGGCCTTGATCCGCTCCAGCCGCGCCGGCTCGACCGGGGCCTGCGGGCGGATGCGGAGCACCTGGTGGCGGATCTGGGTGAGCAGATCCTCCTCGCGGGCCTCGTCCAGCGCCTCGTCGATGGCGCGCTTCTCGGCCTGCTTCTCGGCCTTGACGGTCTTGCGGTCCTCCTGCTGACCGGTCTCCCGGCGCAGCTGCTTGGCCTCCTGGGAGGCGTCCAGCACGGCTTCGCGTTCGCGCTGCGAGCGCTCCCGGGCGAGCCGGCGCAGGGTGGACCGGGTCGAGCGGGTCAGTGCGATGGGCTGGAGCAGGGGCAGGCAGTCGGCGATGGTGTCCGGCCCCAGCACGGCGACGGCCGCGGCCACCGACCGCTCGGCGCCGACCCGCAGCCCGAAGGTGGTCAGGAGCTGGGCGATGTCCATCCGCAGCACTAGGTCGCCCGCGGCGATCTCGCCGCCGCGCAGGTCGGTGATGATCACCTTGCCGGAACGATCCACCAGGACGGCGTCCCCGGCCAGCCGCCGGTGGGCGATCCGGCGGGACTGGAGCGCCTTCACCTGCTGCCAGGTGTCGCGCATCAGCTCGTCGGTCACCTCCTCGTCGGCCAGGGAGTCCAGTGACCGGCCGCCGATGTGCTCGTAGACGAGCATCACGGCGTCCGGGCCCAGTTCTGAGGTGGCGATGAGCTTCGGCGCGTTGGCCCCGGCGGCGATGGCGGCGTAGGCGAGGAGTGCCTCCTGTTCCAGCGCCTGGCGCAGGGACTGGAGGCTGCGGCGGGTGGTGATGGTGCGCAGCGTCATGCGGCGCCACACCCGGTAGAAGAAGCCGTGCGCCTGCTGCTCGCGGTCGACCACCGTCACGTCCAGCGGAGGGCCGTCCTCCAGCGTGACGAAGTAGCGCCGGCCGCGGTCGCCGTGGTCCGGCGGCGTCAGCCCGGCCCGTCCGGCCAGCCCCCCCGGCGGCTCCGGCACATCCTCGGCGCGGGCCGCCGCGACCGGCCGGAAGCCGACGTGGCGCAAGCCCGCCAGCAGCGTCTGGCCGGTCGGCCGGACGTTGGGCGAACCGACCGTGTACAGCGTGCCGTAGGCGACGCTCCAGCCGATCAGGATGGTCAGCGCGATGGAGAACGGCGTGGTGTAGCCGGTCACCAGCATGGCGAGCGCGTCGAGCAGCAGCACCACCCAGAGCACCACCCGCCACCGGGGTCTGCGTGCCATGCCGACGGCAGTCATGTACGCGATGACCGGGGCGAGATAGCCGTGCACCGGGTCGGTGAGCGCGTGGATGTCGCCGGGGGAGGGCTGGGTCAGCGCGTCCTGGATCGATCCGGGGGCGGATTTCGCCACCCACAGATCGGTGGCGAGGGTGACCCCGTGGGCCAGCACCGCCGCCAGCACACCGTCGGCGATGCGCAGACCGTCGCGTTTGACGAGCCGCTCGATGGCGAAGGCCACCGGGACCAGCAGCACCGCGATGCTCGACGCCAGGCCGGCGAACTTGATCAGCAGGTCGGGCGCCTGGCCGGTGCCCTCACGGATGTCCTGCTCCAGGCCCGAGGTGGTGCCGTGGGCGAACGCGGCCACCGCGAACAGGACCGCGATGGCCAGCACGCCGATGAGCAGGCGCATCAGGTCCGAGGGCCGGTGCACCCGGGCCGCCAGCAGCGGCTCGTCCACCTCGACCTGGTCCCGCTCGGCCCCCTCCGGGGTGTCCTCCGGCCGGGGGTATTTCAGGAGGCTGGGATGCGGGTCGGCGGAGGTGGCGCCCTGGTCCACGCCGGCGTGCGCGGGCGCTCCGGAGCCGTCCGCGTGTGCGCCCCCGTCGGCCGGGCCGCGGCCCGCGTCCTCGTCGTCGCCGGCGCTCATCCGGCCGCCCCTCTCCCCGTCGGCGGGACGGCTGCCGGGTACGGCCCGGGCGGCATCGTCGTCATCCGGACGCGGCGGCACCGGTGCCGTGCTCCGTCGTGCTTCGGCACTCACACCCGTCCGTTCCGTCGTGTCCTGTCGATCTTGTCTCACCTGTCACCGCCCGCACGATGGTGGCACGAGCGGGCGACACCGCGGGGCATGAGGGGGCAATGCGCGCTGGCGAATCCGCTCTGATAAGCCTCATGGCCCCCCTTTCGGGTCCCGGCCGCAAGCTCCGGCCCACCCCGCCTCCAGCGGACTTTGAGCCGCGTCGGGCGGGCTGTCGGCGCCGTGCGGCAGGATGGACCGGGTGAGCCAGGACACCCCGCCGCCCACGGAACCGCCCGCCCTGCCGCCCTACGCCGAGCGGGTGCTCGACGTGGCCGAGCTGATCCCGCCCGGCCGCGTGATGACCTACGGCGACATAGCCGAATGGCTGGAGGAAGGCGGGCCGCGCCAGGTCGGCCGCGTCATGGCGCTCTACGGCTCGGCCGTGCCGTGGTGGCGGGTCGTCCGCTCCGACGGTGCCCTGCTCCCCGGCCACGAGCGCCGCGCCCTCGCCCACTACCACGCGGAAGGCACCCCGTTGCGCGAGGCCCGGCGTACGGCCGGCTCCCCGGGCAGCGTGCCCCGCCTCGACATGCGCCGCGCCCGCTGGGACGGCGCCACCGGTGACACACCTCACTCCTGACGCCCGCTCCGCGCCGCACCTCGCCAGGCCCGGCGAAGCTCCGCCGCGCTGACCGGTGCGGTTGGCGCGCCCCGGGTTCCGGCCGGGCCGGTGCGCCCAAGCCCCCGGCGTACGCTCCGGGGCGCACGGCAGGGGAAGCCCGCCGGACACGCCGCCGCTCGGGGTACGGTCGGTGGTCGGCACCTGGCCGTCACGGCCGCGGCGTGCAGCCCGGCGGACGGGGCCGGCGCCCCTCTTCCCCCGGCCCGCACCAAGCGCCTTCCACCAGCACACCCACCAGGACCGGCGATGCACGTGAGCTCCTCTCCTCCCAGCGGCCGCCTGCCTCAGCAGCAGGCGCGGCAGAGGGCCTCCGGCACGTACCGACTGGTCCGTTCCGCCCCCGTGGCGGAGGAGCCCCCTCGACTGGACGCAGCCCAGCGGGCCGTGGTTGACCATGGAGCGGGACCGCTGCTCGTCCTCGCGGGCCCGGGCACCGGCAAGACCACCACCCTGGTCGAATCCGTCGCCGCCCGCCTCGCCGCCGGCACCCCACCCGAACGCATCCTGGTCCTCACCTTCAGCCGCCGCGCCGCCGTGGACCTGCGGGACCGCATGGCACAGAGGCTCTCCACCGCGAGCACGCCGCGCGCCACCACCTTCCACTCCTTCTGCTACGCCCTGGTCCGCGCCCACCAGGACGCCGACCTCTTCGCCGAACCCCTGCGGCTGCTCTCCGGACCCGAGCAGGACGTCGCCGTCCGCGAACTGCTCGCCGGGCAGATCGAACTCGGACGCCAGGGCCGCGCCCGCGTGCGCTGGCCCGAGGAACTGCGCGCCTGCCTCACCACCCGGGGCTTCGCCGACGAGGTCCGCGCCGTCCTCGCCCGCTCCCGGGAGCTCGGCCTCGGCCCCGACGCCCTCGCCGAGTTCGCCCGGCGCGGCGGCCGCCCCGACTGGTCCGCCGCCGCCTCCTTCCTCGCCGAATACCTCGACCTGCTCGACGCGCAGGGCACCCTCGACTACGCCGAACTCGTCCACCGCGCCGTCCTGCTCGCCGAGGAGCCCGAGACCGCCCGGCAGCTCGCCGAGGCCTACGACGCCGTCTACGTGGACGAGTACCAGGACACCGACCCCGCGCAGGTCCGGCTGGTGCGGGCGCTCGCCGGCAACCACGGCCCCGCCGTGCCCGGAGCCGGCGGCGGCCGCACCCTGGTCGCCTTCGGTGACCCGGACCAGTCGATCTACGCCTTCCGCGGCGCCGACGTCAACGGCATCCTGGAATTCCCCGAGACCTTCCGCCGAGCCGACGGCGCGCCCGCGCCCGTCGCCGTCCTCACCACCGGGCGCCGCTCCGGCGCACACCTGGTCGAGGCCACCCGGCTCGTCACCCGCCGCATGCCGCTGACCAGGCTCTCCGCCGACACCGTCCGTGCTCATCGCTCCCTCAGCCCGGCCCGGGACGGGGGCCGCGTCGAGGCCTACACGTACCCCACCACCGGCGCCGAACTGGACAACATCGCCGACATCCTGCGCCGCGCCCACCTGGAGGAGGGCGTCCCCTGGGGGGAGATGGCGGTCCTGGTCCGCTCCGGCGGCCACACCATTCCCGCCGTCCGCCGGGCCCTCACCTCCGCCGGGGTGCCACTGGACATCGACGGCAACGACCTCCCGCTGCGTCACGAACCCGCCGTCGCCCCGCTGCTCACCGCCCTGCGCGCCGCCGCGACCGCCGCACTCCAGGACCGGGCAGAGGAGGAGGCGGGCACCGCGCATGTCCCCGAGCCCGACGCCGAGACCCAGGGCGCCGCCCCCGCCTGGCTCGACACCGAGACCGCCCTCACGCTGCTGGCCTCGCCGCTCGCCGCCCTCGACGCCGCCGACCAGCGCCGCCTCGGACGCGCCCTGCGCGACGAGGAACGCGCCGCCGGAAACCCCCTCCCGCCGCCCTCCGACACCCTGCTCGCCCGCGCCCTCGCCGAACCGGAGCGGCTCGTCACCCACGAGGGGTACGCCCACGGCGCGCGCCTCCTCGGCGAGCTGCTGCGCCGCGCCCGCACGCTCCTCGCCAAGGGCGGCAGCGCCGAAGAGGCCCTCTGGGAACTCTGGGACGGCACCACCTGGCCGCAGCGGCTGGAGCGGTCCGCCCGCCGGGGCGGCGCCGCCGGACGCAATGCCGACCGCGACCTCGACGCCGTCTGCGCCCTCTTCGCCACCGCCGCCCGCGCCGAGGAACGCACCGGCGGCCGGGGCGCCCTCAACTTCCTCGCCGAGATCGAGGCGCAGGACATCGCCGCCGACACCCTCACCCGCCGCGCCGCCCGCCCCGACGCCGTCCGCCTCATGACCGCGCACCGCTCCAAGGGCCTGGAGTGGCGGCTCGTCGTCGTCGCCGGGGTCCAGGAGGGCGTCTGGCCCGACCTGCGCCGCCGCGGCTCGCTGCTGGAGGCCGACCGCATCGGACGCGACGGCCTCGCCGAACCCCTGCCCCCCGGCGCCCTCCTCGCCGAGGAACGCCGCCTCTTCTACGTCGCCGCCACCCGCGCCGCCGAACGCCTCGTCGTCACCGCGGTCAAGGCCCCCGCCGAGGACGGTGACCAGCCCTCGCGCTTCCTCACCGAACTCGGCGTCGAGCCGAAGGACGTCTCCTCCAGGCCCCGCCGCCCTCTCTCGGTCGCCGCCCTCGTCGCCGAACTGCGGGCCACCACGGTCGACCCGCGCGTCTCCGCCCCCCTGCGCGAAGCCGCCGCACACCGCCTCGCCAAGCTCGCCGCCCTCACCGACGAGGACGGCCGGCCCCTCGTCCCCACCGCCCACCCCGACCGCTGGTGGGGGATGCGTGAGCCGACCCGGTCCCAGGTGCCGCTGCGGGACCGCGACGCCCCCGTCGTCCTCTCCGGCAGCGCCCTCGACCAGCTCGCCAACACCTGCGCCCTCCAGTGGTTCCTCGGCCGTGAGGTCAAGGCCGACGCCCCCGCCTCGGCCGCCCAGGGCTTCGGCAACGTCGTCCACGTCCTCGCCGACGAGGTGGCCTCCGGCCGCACCCCGGCCGACCTCGACGTCCTCATGGAACGCCTCGACTCGGTCTGGGACGCGCTCGCCTTCGACGCCCCCTGGAAATCCGTCCAGGAGAAGGAGAACGCCCGCCAGGCCCTGGAACGGTTCCTGGAGTGGCACACCCTCGACCGGGCAGGCCGCACCCCCGTCGCCAGCGAGCACGACTTCGACGTCACCCTCGGCGCCGGGCCCTACGAGGTACGCATCCGGGGCAGCATGGACCGGGTGGAGCAGGACCCGCGCGGCCGCGCCTACGTCGTCGACTTCAAGACCGGCAAACAGGCGCCCACCGCCGCCGAGGTCGCCCACCACCCCCAGCTCGCCGTCTACCAGCTCGCCGTCACCGAAGGCGCCGTCGACCCCCTCTTCGACGGCGTACGCCCCGAGCCCGGCGGCGCCGAACTGGTCCACCTGCGCCAGCCCGCGCCCAAGAAGGAGGGCGGCGACGCCCTGCCCCGGGTGCAGCACCAGCCCGCGCCCGAGGGCGAGTGGGTCGGCGACCTCCTGGCCACCGCCGCGGGCAAGGTCCTCGACGAACGCTTCACCCCCACCACCGGACAGCACTGCGCCCACTGCTCCTTCCGCTCCTCGTGCAGTGCCCGGGAGGAAGGGCGGCAGGTGGTGGAGTGAGCCGAGGTGCCCGCCGGGTCCCCGGGCGAGCCGGCTCCCGGCACCCCCGGCGCGCACCCGAGGCCCCCGGCGCTCGGTGACCGACCCCACAACCCGCATCACCACCCCTCTGACCAGGTAGAACCCGGAACCTCGCCGCTGCCCGGAGACCCGGTGTCGTACGGCGGCGCTAGCCTCGCTGGCATGCCCGCACGTATCAGCGACCCCGAGCAGCTCAAGGAGCTGCTCGGCATCCCCTTCACCCCGGAGCAGATGGCCTGCGTCACCGCGCCGCCCGCTCCCCAGGTGATCGTCGCCGGAGCGGGCTCGGGCAAGACCACGGTGATGGCGGCCCGCGTCGTCTGGCTCGTCGGCACCGGGCAGGTCGCGCCCGAACAGGTCCTCGGGCTGACCTTCACCAACAAGGCCGCGGGCGAACTCGCCGAACGCGTCCGCAAGGCACTGACCGAGGCGGGCGTCACCGAACCCGAACCGCTCGCCCCGCCAGGCGCCGGGCCCGAGGACGACCACACCCCCGGCGAACCGGTCATCTCCACCTACCACGCCTTCGCCGGCCGGCTCCTCACCGATCACGGACTCCGGCTCGGACTGGAGCCCAGCACCCGCCTGCTCGCCGACGCCACCCGCTTCCAGCTCGCCGCCCGGGTACTGCGGGAGGCACCCGGCGCCCATCCCGCGCTGACCCGCTCCTTTCCCGACCTCGTCGGCGACCTCCTCGCCCTCGACGGGGAACTCTCCGAACACCTCGTCACCCCCGAGCGGCTTCGCCACCACGACGAGGAACTGCTCGGCACCCTGGAGAGCACCCCTCTCACCAACCCCGACCTGCGCAAACTCCCCGAGGTCGCCCGCGCCCGCCACGACCTCGCCGAACTCGTCGAGCAGTACCGGAGCGCCAAACGCGACCGCGACCTCATCGACTTCGGCGACCAGATCGCCCTCTCGGCCACCCTCGCCGACCGCCACCCGGCGGTGGGCGCCCTGCTCCGCGAGGAGTTCCGGGTCGTCCTCCTCGACGAGTACCAGGACACCTCCGTCGCCCAGCGCATCCTGCTCGCCGGACTCTTCGGTCACGGCACCGGCCACCCCGTCACCGCCGTCGGCGACCCCTGCCAGGCCATCTACGGCTGGCGCGGCGCCTCCGTCGCCAACCTCGACGACTTCCCCGACCACTTCCCCCACGCCGACGGCACCCCCGCCGCCCGCCACTCCCTCAGCGAGAACCGCCGCAGCGGCGGACGCCTGCTCGACCTCGCCAACACCATGGCCGCCCCGCTGCGCGCCATGCACACCGGCGTCGAAGCGCTGCGCCCCGCCCCCGGCGCCGAACGCGACGGCATCGTCCGCTGCGCCCTCCTCGACACCCACGCCGACGAGCTGACCTGGCTCGCCGACCGGATCGCCCACCTCGTCGCCACCGGAACACCACCCGGCGAGATCGCCGTGCTGTGCCGGACCGCCGGCGACTTCGGGGCGATCCAGAGCGCCCTGGTCGACCGGGACGTCCCGGTCGAGGTGGTCGGCCTCTCCGGCCTCCTCCACCTGCCGGAGGTCGCCGACCTGGTCGCCGTCTGCGAAGTGCTCCAGGACCCCGGCGCCAACGCCTCCCTGGTCCGCCTCCTCACCGGCCCCCGCTGGCGCATCGGCCCTCGCGACCTCGCCCTCCTCGGCCGCCGCGCCCGCCTCCTCGTGCGGCGTGAGCGCGCGGGCGGCGACGACCCCGACCGGCGGCTCGCCGAAGCCGTCGAAGGCGTCGACCCGGCCGAGGTCATCTCCCTCGCCGACGCCCTCGACACCTTCCTCGACGGCTCCGCCGACGACGACCTGCCCTTCTCCGCCGAGGCCCGCGTCCGGTACGCCCAGCTCGCCACCGAACTGCGCGACCTGCGCCGCTCCCTCGCCGACCCGCTGATGGACGTCCTGCACCGCGTCCTCGCCACCACCGGCCTCGAAGTGGAGCTCTCCTCGTCCCCGCAGGCCCTCGCCGCCCGCCGCCGCGAGACGCTCTCCAACTTCCTGGACGTCGCCGCTTCCTTCGCCGCCCAGGAGAAGGACGCCTCCCTCCTCGCCTTCCTCGGCTTCCTGCGCACGGCGGCCCAGTACGAGAAGGGCCTCGACAACGCCCTCCCCGGCGGCGAGAACACCGTCAAGGTCCTCACCGCCCACAAGTCCAAGGGCCTGGAGTGGGACGTGGTCGCCGTCCCCGGACTGGTCGCCAAGCAGTTCCCGAGCGAGCAGGGACGCGAGAAGTGGACCGCCCAGCCCCGGGTCCTCCCGCACTCCCTGCGCGGCGACGCCGCCACCCTCCCGGACGTCGGCGCCCTCGACTCCAAGGGCCTCAAGGCCTTCCAGGAACAGATGCGCGACCACCAGCACACCGAGGAACTGCGCCTGGGATACGTCACCTTCACCCGGCCCCGGAAGCTGCTGCTCGGCTCCGGCCACTGGTGGGGGCCCACCCAGAAACGCCCCCGCGGGCCCTCCGACTTCCTGCTGGCCCTGCACGACCACTGCCTCGCCGGACACGGGGAGACCGAGGTGTGGGCCGAGCGCCCGGACGCCGATGCCCAGAACCCGGCACTGGCCGAACCCACGGCCGACCTCGCCTGGCCGCTGCCGCTCGACGAGGTCGCCCTCGACCGCCGCCGGGCCGCCGCCGCTACCGTCCGCGCCCACCTCGACGCGCTGGCCGCCGGAGCCGTTGGTACGAGCACCGGCGAAGAACAGGCCGGTCCGGGTGCGGCCGTACCGGCGTACCCCGTGCCCGGGGGCACGGACGGCCCTCCCGGGGAGCTGGAACCGGAGCCCGAGGACGAGGAGAGCCACGAGGAGGGGGACTGGGAGTCGTGGACCACCGCCCGCCCGGCCGCCGCTCCGTCGCCCATAGCCGTCACGGAAGCGGCCCCCCCGCCGCCGGGCACGACCGCCTCCGCCGCCACGGAAGGTCCCACCCCGGAGGAGGCGCGCCTCATCCACTCCTGGGACCAGGACCTGGAGGCGCTCAGCGGCGAGCTGTTGCGGGCCCGCCAAGGAACCCGTGACGTGGTGCTGCCCGCCTCGCTGACCGCCTCCGAGCTGATGCGGCTCGCCGCCGACCCCGCCGGGTTCGCGGCCGAACTTGCCCGGCCCATGCCCCGGCCGCCGCAACCCGCCGCTCGGCGTGGGACCCGCTTCCACGCCTGGGTCGAATCCCGCTTCGAAGACGTCCAGCTGCCGATGCTCGACCCCGGGGAGCTGCCGGGCCACGACGCCGACATCGCCGACGAACACGACCTCGAAGCCCTCAAGGAAGCCTTCGAGCAGACCGAGTACGCCCACCGCTCCCCGCTCGGCGTCGAGGTGCCCTTCCAGCTCACCCTCGCCGGACGCACGGTCCGCGGCCGCATGGACGCCGTCTACCGGCTCGAACCCGGGACCGGCGCCGGACCGGAAACGCCCGTGTACGAGATCGTGGACTGGAAAACCAGCCACACCCGCGACGCCGACCCGCTCCAGCTCGCCATCTACCGACTGGCCTGGGCCGAGCACCACCGGCTGCCCCTCGAAGCGGTCACCGCGGCCTTCGTCTACATCCGCACCGGGGAGACCGTCCGGCCCCGCCACCTCCCCGGCCGGCGAGAGATCGAGCACATCCTCCTCGGCACGACGCCCGGCCCGCCCGCGGAACAGCCGCCCGCACCCCACGGACCGGCGGAACCGGCGCAGCAGACCGGTGAACCACCGGACCGGTCCACGGCCACCGCCCGATAGGCTCTTGACATGAGCGAGACCTTGGACAACGCCGTCCGCACGTACATCGAGAACCACCGCGCCGCCTTCCTCGACGACCTCGCCGAGTGGCTGCGCATCCCCTCCGTCTCGGCCCAGCCCGAGCACGGAGCCGATGTACTGCGCAGCGCCGAATGGCTGGCCGCCAAGCTTCGCGAGACCGGCTTCCCCGTCGTCGAGATATGGCCGACGGACGGCGCCCCCGCCGTCTTCGCGTCCTGGCCCTCCGACGACGCGGACGCCCCCACCGCCCTGGTCTACGGCCACCACGACGTGCAGCCCGCCGCCCGCGAGGACGGCTGGGACACCGACCCGTTCGACCCCGTGGTCCGGGACGGCCGGATGTACGGGCGAGGCGCCGCCGACGACAAGGGCCAGGTCTTCTTCCACACCCTCGGCCTGCGCGCCCACCTCGCCGCGACCGGCCGCACCAGCCCCGCCGTCCACCTCAAGCTGCTCATCGAGGGCGAGGAGGAGTCGGGCTCCCCGCACTTCCGCCGGCTCATCGAGGAGCGCCGCGACCGGCTGGCCGCCGACACCGTGCTCGTCTCCGACACCGGCATGTGGTCCGAGGACACCCCCACCGTCTGCACCGGCATGCGCGGTCTCATCGACTGCGAGGTCACCCTCACCGGCCCCGGCCAGGACATCCACTCCGGCTCCTTCGGCGGAGCCGTGCCCAACCCGGCCACCGAGGCCGCCCGGCTCGTCGCCGCCCTCCACGACGACCGCGGCGCCGTCGCCGTCCCCGGCTTCTACGACGGCGTGATCCCCCTCACCGACCGGGAACGCGCCCTCTTCGCCGAACTGCCCTTGGACGAGGAGCAGTGGCTGCGCACCGCCAAGTCCCACGCCACCAGCGGCGAAGCGGGCCACACCACGCTGGAGCGCATCTGGGCCCGCCCCACCGCCGAGGTCAACGGTATCGGCGGCGGCTACCAGGGTCCCGGCGGCAAGACGATCATTCCCGCCACCGCGATGCTGAAGCTCTCCTTCCGGCTGGTCGCCGGGCAGGACCCCGCCCACATCGAGAAGCAGGTCCGCACCTGGATCGCGGAGCGCCTCCCCGCCGGAATCGGCCACACCGTGACCTTCGGCGGTGCCACCCGCCCCTGCCTGACCCCGCTCGACCATCCCGCCCTCCAGTCCGTCGTCCGCGCCATGAGCCGCGCTTTCCAGCGACCCGTGCTCTTCACCCGCGAGGGCGGCTCCGGCCCCGCCGCCGACCTCCAGGACGTGCTCGACGCCCCCGTCCTCTTCCTCGGCATCTCCGTTCCCTCCGACGGCTGGCACGCCCCCAACGAGAAGGTCGAACTCGACCTCCTCATGAAGGGCGTCGAAACCGCCGCTCACCTCTGGGGCGACCTCGCCCAGCAGGGACGCCATGCCCCCTGAGCCGCCCCACTCCGCCTCCACCGCCGGCCACCCCGACACCGCGGCTCTCGCGGACCAGGAGCGACCGCACCCCGCGCCCGCCCCGGTCACCCCGGCAGGACGCACGGAATCACCCACGCCACCGGGGAGTTGGAACCCACTGTGACCACCTGGACCCACGAACCCAAGGAACCGCTGCCGCTCACCGCGCCCAGCGGCATCGACCGGGCGGCCCACCACCGCCTCGACGAGGCATGGCTGGCCGCCGCCTGGAGCCACCCCACCACCCGGGTCTTCGTGGTGTCCGGCGGCCAGGCGCTCATCGACGAAACCGAGGACGGCACCACCGAACTGGTGACGACCCCCACCTTCGAAGCGCCCCTCACCCGCTCCCACCGCTACTTCCTCGGCTGCGACGAGGACGGCGTGAGCTACTTCGCCCTCCAGAAGGACTCCCTGCCCGGCCGCTTCGACCAGTCCGCCCGCGCCGCCGGCCTGCGCGAAGCCGGACTGCTGCTCTCCCCGCGCGACGCCGGGCTGCTCGTCCACGCGGTCGCCCTGGAGAACTGGCAGCGCCTGCACCGCTTCTGCTCCCGCTGCGGCGAGCGGACCGTCATCGCCGCCGCCGGACACATCCGCCGCTGCCCCGCCTGCGGCGCCGAGCACTACCCGCGCACCGACCCGGCCGTCATCATGCTCGTCACCGACGACCAGGACAGGGCGCTGCTCGGCCGGCAGGTCCACTGGCCCGAAGGCCGCTTCTCCACGCTGGCCGGCTTCGTCGAACCGGGGGAGGCCATCGAGGAGTCGGTCCGCCGCGAGGTCTTCGAAGAGGCCGGAGTGACCGTCGGCGAGGTCACCTACGTGGCCAGCCAGCCCTGGCCCTTCCCCTCCAGCCTCATGCTGGGCTTCACCGCCAAGGCCACCTCCCCCCACATCACCGTGGACGGCGAAGAGATCGAGGAGGCCCGCTGGTTCTCCCGCGAGGAGCTCCGCACCGCCTTCGAAACCGGCGAGGTCCGCCCGCCGTACGGCATCTCGATCGCCGCCCGCCTCATCGAGCTCTGGTACGGCGAGCCCCTCCCCAAGCCGGGCGTCGGCCGCTGACCCCCCCGGGGACCGCCCGGCTCCCGGCCGCATCCGGTGACGATGCGGCCGGGGACGCGCCGGGTTCCAGGGTCAGGCGCCCAGCGCCTGCTTGACCTGGGCCAGGCTCGGGTTGGTCATCACCACCGGCTCACCGCCGGCCTTGGGGACGATCTGCAGCGTCGGCACGGTCTGGTTCCCCCCGTTCGCCTTCTCCACGAACGCGGCCGACTCCGGGTCGTGCTCGATGTTGACCTCTTCGTACGCGATGCCCTCGCGGTCCATCTGGCTCTTCAGCCGACGGCAGTATCCGCACCAGGTGGTGCTGTACATCGTCACAGTGCCCGACATGTCCCGACGCTCCTCGGTCGCTCTGCCGTGTACCCGGACGGGCACACGCGGTGAACTCCGCCGAGCTGAGGCGCCCGGTGGCAATGGATCGAACGTAGCCGAGAGCGTCGAGATTCCCGCCGGGGTGGTCCACCGCACACCCGATTCATGTGATCAGTACGACCGGAAGCCCTTCCTGTGGACGGTCCTGAACGCCCACCCCGGCGAACCTGGCAGCATGGCGGGGTGACATCCGCACCGCACACCCCATCCTTCCCGCGCGTCCCGGAATCGGCCGACGACGTGCTCGCGGGCCTGGACCCCGAGCAGCGCGCCGTGGCCACGGCACTGCACGGGCCGGTGTGCGTGCTGGCCGGAGCCGGCACCGGCAAGACCCGCGCCCTCACCCACCGCATCGCCTACGGGGTACGGACCAACCGCTTCCAGCCCACCAGCGTCCTCGCCGTCACCTTCACCAACCGCGCCGCCGGCGAGATGCGCGGCCGTCTCCGCCAGCTCGGCGCCGGCGGCGTGCAGGCGCGCACGTTCCACTCCGCCGCCCTGCGCCAGCTCCAGTACTTCTGGCCGAAAGCCGTCGGCGGGACGCTCCCACGCCTCGTCGAACGCAAGGCCCAACTGGTCGCGGAGGCAGGCGCGGCCTGCGGCATCCGCCTCGACCGCAACCAGCTCCGCGACGCCACCGGCGAGATCGAGTGGGCCAAGGTCACCCAGACCGTCCCCGGCGACTACGCGGAGAGCGTCGCCAAGAGCCAGCGCCACGCCCCCCGCGACCCGGCCGAGCTGGCCCAGATCTACGCCCGCTACGAACAGCTCAAGCGGGACAGAGGCGTCATCGACTTCGAGGACGTCCTCCTGCTCACCATCGGCATCCTCCAGGACCGCCGGGACATCGCCGACCACGTCCGCGCCCAGTACCAGCACTTCGTCGTCGACGAGTACCAGGACGTCAGCCCCCTCCAGCAACGCCTCCTCGAACTCTGGCTCGGGGACCGCGACAGCCTCTGTGTCGTCGGCGACGCCAGCCAGACGATCTACTCGTTCACCGGCGCCACCCCCGAGCACCTGCTGAACTTCCGCGTCCGTCACCCTGAGGCGACCGTGGTCAAGCTGGTCCGCGACTACCGCTCCACCCCGCAGATCGTCCACCTGGCAAACGGGCTGCTGTCCCAGGCCCGCGGCCGCGCCGCCGACCACCGGCTGGAACTCGTCTCCCAGCGCGACACCGGACCCGAACCGCAGCACATCGAGTACGGCGACGAACCGTCCGAGGCCGAGGGCACCGCCCGCCGCATCCGCGACCTCATCGCCGCGGGCGTACCCGCCGGAGAGATCGCGGTGCTCTTCCGCACCAACGGACAGTCCGGCCTGTACGAACAGGCCCTCACCGACGCGGGCGTCCCCTACCAGCTCCGTGGGGCAGAGCGCTTCTTCGAACGACGTGAGGTCCGAGAGGCCCAGGCCGCGCTGCGCGGCGCCGCCCGCTTCGGCGGCAACGACGCCGCTCTCGACCTGGCCGACGACCTCGCCTCCCAGGTACGCGCCGTCCTCTCCGCCTCCGGCTGGAGCGCCCAGGCTCCGGTCGGCTCCGGTGCCTCCCGGGACCGCTGGGAGTCCCTCGCCGCGCTCGCCCGGCTCGCCGAGGACTTCGGTACGGCCCAGCCGGACGCCTCCCTCGCCGACTTCGTCACCGAACTGGACGAGCGCGCCGCCTCCCAGCACGCCCCCACCGTCCAGGGCGTCACCCTCGCCTCGCTGCACGCCGCCAAGGGCCTCGAATGGGACGCCGTCTTCCTGGTCGGGCTGACCGAGGGCATGATGCCGATCACCTACGCCCGCACCGACGAACAGCTCGAGGAGGAGCGCCGCCTGCTCTACGTGGGCATCACCAGGGCCCGCTTCCGGCTGACACTCTCCTGGTCACTCTCCCGCGCCCCCGGCGGACGCGCCCACCGCGTCCCCAGCCGCTTCCTGAAGGACCTCCGGGGCGCCTCGGCGACCAGGGAAACCTCGTCCGTCTCCCTGGCCGGTACGACCGACGCTTCGGGGGGCGCCGGCGCGCCCCGCCGGGGACCGAGGAAACCGATCCGGTGCCGCACCTGCGGCCGGAGCCTCACCGACGCCGGCGAGATGAAGCTGATGCGCTGCGAAGGCTGCCCGTCGGACATGGACGAAGGTGTCTACGAGCGCCTCCACACCTGGCGCGCCGCCGAGGCGGAGCGACTGGGCCAGCCCAGCTACTGCGTCTTCACCGACAAGACCCTGATGGCCATCGCCGAGCAGCTCCCCGAGGACGAGCCCGGGCTGAGCCGCATCGCAGGAGTCGGCGTGCGGAAGTTTCGCCGCTACGGCGCCGATGTTCTCGCCATCTGCGCAGGTCAAGAGGGTGCGAGTGGTGCGGGCGAGAGCTGACGGAAACTCGTCCGGAAAATAGTTTGCGCATGCCCCGGGAATCCCCATAGGTTCTTAGGCACGGGAACAGGCGCTTCTTGGAAGCCCTGACTCCGTGCTGTACTGAGTTCAACCACAGGACCGCTCGCGGTCCACGAGACGCCGAGAGGAGGCGATGGAAGTGATCAGCATCAACACCACCAGCACGGTCGTGAAAATGACCGATCGTTCCGTCGTCAACCTGTGCATGTCCGGCGTCTCGTCCCTGGGTACCGGTATGTCCGGCCTCGCCGCCGTGCGTCCCGCGTCCCCCATTTCCCTCTCGAACCTCCCGGTCCGAGAGCGGAACGAGCGACCGACCCAGGCACCGGCAGTAGAAGCAGCGGCGCAGGCACATGCCTATGCCTTTGCAGCAGCCGGTGCCGGATTCCCGAAGACGAAGCAGCACACGATGTGGGCCTTCCGTGGGCTCGAACCCTGGAGTGATCCAGCCTGATCTCGATCAGGCAGGCGCCTTCAGGGCCGCGGAACCCCACCCGGGAACCGCGGCCCTTTTGTTTTGCCCCGAGCGGGGCGAGGCAGTGAAGGGCCCCTGGACAGGTGCAGGTACCAGCCGCCACCCGGCCCACCGGCCGGACCGACCAGACGAGGAACCAAAGCCCCGTGCAGATCGAAACGCACGTCCCGTCAGCACCGCTCACACAAGAGATCTCGCCACCCGGTATCCCGGAGGATTCCACCTTGTCTTCGCAGCTCACCGCTCTCACCGCTCTCGACGACGCCATCGAGAACCTCGTCACCCCGCCGCCGTGCCGCGCCTACGACCCCGAAGTCTTCTTCGCCGAGTCGCCGGCCGACGTCGAGTACGCCAAGTCCCTGTGCCGTGCCTGCCCGCTCGTCGAGGCCTGCCTCGCCGGCGCCAAGGACCGGCGTGAGCCCTGGGGCGTCTGGGGCGGAGAGCTCTTCGTCCAGGGCGTCGTTGTCGCCCGCAAGCGGCCCCGTGGCCGCCCGCGCAAGAACCCGGTCGCAGCATGAACATCACCGGAACGATCGACCGCCCCCTCACGCACGACCCCATGAAGCAGGCCCCGATGAAGCGAGCGTCCGCCAGGACCGCAGACAGCGCGCCCGCAGGCTCCGCCACCCCTGACACCACCATCACCGGCGCGAACGAGTCGCGTCAGAACAGGACCCGAGAGATGCAACTCATTCCAGAAGCCATGGCGCGAGCGCACATGGAGCAACGCACCGCCGAGGCCGAACAGGCCCGGCCCGTGCAGCGCCTCATCGCCGCCCGGCGCATGCAGCGCAGGGCCGAGCGCGCCTCCCTGCGCGCCCGGCGCGCGCTCGCCATCGCCGTCATGCACTGACTGGCGGAGGTTCCGCCCGGCGGACGGCTCGGCCGGCGGTCCTGAGCAGGGTTGCTCAGGACCGCCGGGCCTGGCCCGATGTGGCTGGGGCCTGTGACGGCCTGGTCGGCCTGTATGAGGCCGGAGCTGGTGCCAGGGGCTCAGAGGGTTGGGCTTGGGTGTGTCGGCCGTAGGGCTGACACACCTGCGCCGGAGTGGGCTCCGGGCAGTGGCTTGTCGGGGGTTCGGGTGGGTGGGGTCATTGTCCGGCAGGTCGGGAGCCGAGAAGTGGCGGCGGCCTGTTGGCAGAGGCGACGGGTGTGCCGTCCACACCGCAGACCGCAGACCGCAGACCGCAGACCGCAGACCGCAGGCGAGCCAGCGCCTCACCGGCCGGCGGTGGCCCGATGGCCGGGGGCGCTCACGATGGGCCGGCCGGGCTGGCCGGTGTGTGGGCGGTGGGGCAATGTCTGTGTGGGGTAGCCCTTGTCGGGGGCGCGACGTTGTTTCGACTTCCGGGGCTTCCCCCCCCCCGCCCCCCCACCCCCGCCCCCTCCTCCCCTCTCCCTCCAAGCGCCCTGATGACGCTCCATCGCACGCCGCGTCCGGCGTACAGCGCCGAGGGCACTCGGCCGCTGCCATGCTGGGTCTGCCTTGCAGCAGACCCACTTGGCCGCGCTGGGCCCGCCGGGCCGCAGCCCCCCACCGAGCCACCCGCGCCGGGCCTGCCCTGCCGCTGCCCCTCGGCGCCCCGGGCAGCGCTGAGCCCGCCTTATCACCCCCGGCCCTGCCAACGCGGGTCCACCTGCCCCGCCGGTACGCGGCATCCGGTACCCGGCACCCAGCTCCGAGCGACGCCAACGTCAGCCCGGGCCGGCCCAGCCGAGCCTCCGAACGACGGCCACGCCAGACGACTCAGCCAACACCGGGCGCCTAGCCTGGCGCCGACGCCGCCAGCATTTCCTTGCCGCCCGGCCACCGCCGCGCCCCACGGCCTGCACCCAGGTCCGTCGCGCCCCGTGCCACCCGGCCTCCGTGTGACAGCATCACCTGCCGTACCTGTCCCGCCGTCCAGCCCGACCGCACCCGGCACCTCCAGGTCAGCCCAGCCCGTCCGGACCGCCGGAGCGACCGCCCCGGCAGTTCCAGCGTGCCGATCCAGGCGCTGTGCAAGCCATCGGCTGCCGCCGCAGCGCCGCACGGCGGCAGCCGCCCGGGGTTCCACCGTCACCCTGGCCCGTCCTGGCCCGGGACGACAGGGCTTGCTACCCCGCTGGGTTCGGGCCGGCGTTCGTAGCAACGGTGCCCGTGTCGACCGTCGTTTCACGGAAACCGGTCACTCCGGCGTGCCCGCTCCCTTCCTCCCCGGCCTCCGAACCGGTGGCACCGTCTCCGGACGGAACAGTTCTGGCTTCCTCGGCAGAACTGACGGCCCTGTTCTCCAAGGCGCCGGCGCCGCCCCGTGCGCTGCGAGCCCTTCCCTCGCCACCCTGGTCGTTCCCGACGCCCCGGGACTCGGGACCGGCACCCCCCGCTCCGCCCCCGTCCGAAACGGCGTCCCCAGCTCCCGCCTGCTCGGGCACCACACTCGTGGACCTGGCGTCCTCCGGTTCCAAGCCGTCGGCACCGCTGCCGTCCACCCCGGCACGTTCTGCGGCCACACTGAAGTCCTCAGCCCTCTCCGGGCCTTCCTCCCCGACGAATCCCGGAAGCCAGTCCTCCAGTTCCTCCCGGAGTCGAACTGTGGCCCCCAGCTGGCACAGCACCCCGATGGTGCTCAGGGTGACGCGGTGGATCAGGAAGTAGGACGGGGGGAGGTTGAGCTGGCGGCCCAGTTGGAGGGCGGGGGAGCGGGGGTCGGCCAGGCGGGCTGCCTGGCCGCGCATCCAGTCGCGGGTGAAGGTGAACTCGTCCACCACGGCGGGCTCGATGATCGGGCGGAGGTAGTCGAGGACCTCGGCCGGGTCCAGCTCCACCGAGTCCTTGACGAACCCCTCGGCCCTGAGCGTCGCGTACACGGTGTCCGCGCGGTCCTCCAGGGTCAGGCGCAGGGAGGTGCCGATCGTCTTTGGCAGGCCGCCGGGCAGGCGGTCGACCGTGCCGAAGTCGAGGATGCCCAGCTGCCAGCCGTCCTCGTCCTCGGCGGGGACCAGGCGGAAGTTGCCCGGGTGCGGGTCGGCGTGGAGCAGGCCCGTGCGGGCGGGACCGGAGAAGAGGAAGCGGGAGAGGAGCTGGCCCGCCCAGTCGCGCTGTTCCTCGGTGCCTTCGGCGATGACCTCGGAGAGCGGGATGCCCTCCAGCCATTCGGTGACCAGGACCTGGTCGCTCTGGTGCACCACACCGGGGACCAGCATGTAGGGGTCGTCGGCGAACTCCTCGGCGTGGATTCGCTGCGCCTCCGCCTCCAGGGCGTAGTCCAGTTCCTCCGAGACCCGGTCGCGCAACTCGGTGATCAGCGGCTTGACGTCCAGCCCCGGGACCAGTGGGCCCAGCAGGCGGGCGAAGCGGCTGAGCTGGACGAGGTCGGAGAGGAGCGCCTCGCCCGCCCCCGGGTACTGGACCTTGACCGCGACGGTGCGCCCGTCGTGCCAGACCGCGCGGTGCACCTGCCCGATGGAGGCGGCGGCGGCCGGGCGGTCGTCGAAGGAGCGGAACAGTGAGCGCCAGTCCTCGCCCATCCGTTCCCGAAGCACCGCGTGCACGGTCTCCGCGGGCAGGGGTGGCGCGGCCTCCTGGAGCTTGGTCAGGGCCGCGCGGTACGGGCCGGCGATCTCCTCGGGGAGCGCCGACTCGAAGACCGACAGGGCCTGGCCGAACTTCATGGCGCCGCCCTTCAGTTCTCCGAGGACCTTGAACAGCTGCTCGGCGGTCCGCTGCTGGAGTTCCCGGCCGACGATGTCGGCGGAGATGCCCCCGATCCTTCTGCCGAGACCCCACGTGGCCCGTCCCGCGAACCCCAGCGGCAGGGCAGCGAGCTTGGCGGTCCTGGTGACCGCCTTCCGGGGAAGATCAGACATGCGCCCCTCCAAGTCCCAGACTGCCGAGCCGCATCCGACGGTCAACGGCTCTCTGCCATTGTGGCCCGCGGAGGTCCGGCCGGTGCCGACCGCGGGGGGACCTGCCCGGCCCGGGCGGCAGGTTCGCCGGGACCGGGAGCCCGGTCCGGCGAGTTGACCGCGTCGCACGGGCACTCCGGGTGCGGGGCCAGCGGCACCGCGCGCCAGGCCGATTCGGGCAGCGCCAGCTCCCACCGGGTCTCGCCGCCCGAGGGCAGGGTGCCGTCGAGGAAGGCGAGCGCCTGCGTGGCCGCGAAACCGGCGACGGTGGTGGCCAGGGCCAGATCGCAGGCGGGGGAGGAGCGCCGGCGGGTCGCCCGCCACTGGGTGATCAGCCGCGGCCAGGCCGGGTCACGGTCCACCCGTTCCAGCGACACGCACTGGGCGCAGGCCGTCGCCCCCGGGACGACCAGGGGGCCGACCATCCCGGTCGCCTCCAGCACCCCCGCGAACAGGTGCGGGATGCCGGACGCCACGAACTGCTCCACCGCTGCCGGGTCCGGCGCGAACACCCCCAGTCCGTCCCTCGGCGCCAGCACGACGAGCGAGAGCCCGGGCTCACCGCTGCCCGCCCGCGGCCCCTTGCGGGAGCGGTGGAGCGCGCCGGGCGAGGCCTGCCGGACCACCTTGCGGGCCGCCTCGTCGCGGCGCTCGCCGACCGCCCGCACCGGCATACCTCCGGGCGCCACGTCGGCGGCGTCCACAGATCCCCCGTCCACCACGTCGACGTGGCCGACCCCCGCGCCCGAGAGCACCGCGGCCAGCGTCGCGCCCACCCGGCCCGCCCCGCGCACCTGGACCCGGGAGGCGCGCCGGGCGGCCATGCGGGCCATGGCACCGCCCGGCTCCCTGGTGGTCACGGTGAGGGAGCCGAGGTCGGGCCGGAGTCGCTCCACCACCGCCGGGCGTTCGCGCAGCGCCGCCGCCCCCGGGCCGCCACCGGTGGAGTCGTCGAGCAGGCCCGCGCGGGCCAGCCGGCCCACCAGCAGGTCGGCGTACCCCTCGGCGAAGCCCATGCGGTGGGCCTCCTCGCGCAGCAGTGGCAGGCCGCGGGTGCCGTCGAGGAGTTCCATGAAGCTGCCGGTCGCCGTGTCGATCGGGCCGAGGACCACGGCGTGGGCCGGGGTCGCCCCGAACTGGACCGTGCGCAGGTCGCGCCAGCCGCGCCGCAGGGCGGGCTTGAGGAGTGGATGGGACAGATGCACGGTTCCCCCTGGACATGGCCGGCCGGCGCCGTGTGCGCCGGTCACGGAGGACAGGATGGATCAAGAGCGGGGAAGTCTGCCCGGAGTTGTCCACAGAGGGCATGAATAGTCGTACGAATGCCTCCCTCAGGGGTGCGGATTCCGCGGGAGCGGTGGCGGGCAGCCGCGTTTCCGCTGGTTGTCCGGGTACCGTCGAGGAGTGCCAGCCGAACCCGCACGGCGCCCCCAGGCCGCGCCGACCAGCCCCGCCCGCTCCGCCGCGCCCCGTCCCCTACCGGGGGAGGTCGAGGTACGCCGCAGTGCGCGCCGCCGCCGTACGGTCTCCGCGTACCGGGAGGACGGCCGGACGGTGGTGCTGCTCCCCGCGCGGATGTCCGAGGCGGAGGAACGGCGCTGGGTCGGGCTGATGCTGGAGAAACTGGCCCGCCAGGAGAAGCGCCGCAGGCCGACCGACGAGGTGCTCGCCGAGCGGGCCGGGCGGCTCTCCGCGCAGTTCCTGGGCGGCCGGGCGCGCCCCGACTCCGTGCGCTGGGTCACCAACCAGAACACCCGCTGGGGCTCCTGCACCCCCGCCGAGGGCAGCATCCGGCTCTCGCACCGCCTCCAGGGGATGCCCGAGTACGTCGTCGACTACGTGCTCCTCCACGAGCTGGCCCACCTCCTGGTGCCCGGTCACGGCCCCCGCTTCTGGGAGCTGCTGGAGGCGTACCCGAGAACCGAGCGGGCCCGCGGCTACCTGGAGGGCGTGGCCACGACCGCACGCCTCCCGCACGCCGTCGACGGGGACGAGGAAGACCCGACCGAAGCGGACGACGAGGACGACGAGAACGACGAGGGCGGTAGCGGAGGCCGGGCCGGCGTGTAGGGGGAGTGTCCGGCCCACCACCGTTGTGTACCGGCTCTGTACCGGGCCGCCGCGTTGTCGGAGTCAGCGGTTAGCCTGGCTCGACCAGCAGCTTCGGGATGGGGGACGGACGTTTCGTATGGCCAGGGAATTCCAGCGCGGGCACAAGGCCAGGATCAGTGACCTGACGGCCGGCACGGACCTGTACGTGGGGGTGCAGATCTCAGGACCGGGGCTGAGCTTCGACATCAGCTGCTTCGGTCTCGACGCCGACGAACGCCTCTCCGACGACCGGTACTTCATCTTCTTCAACCAGCCCACGTCGCCCGAGGAGTCCCTCCAGCTGCTCGGCGCGCAGGCGGGCGACACCGAGTCGTTCCGGGTGACGCTGGAGCGGATTCCGCCGCAGATCCAGAAGCTGTCCTTCACCGCGACGCTCGACGGCGCCGGCCAGATGTCCCAGATCGGCCCGGGCTACCTGAGGATCGTGGCCGGTGGCGAGGAGGTCGCGCGGTACTCCTTCGACGGTTCGGAGTTCAGCACCGAGCGCGCCGTGATGCTCGGCGACTTCTACGTCAAGGACGTCTGGCGGTTCGCCGCCGTCGGGCAGGGCTTCGACGGCGGCCTGGAGGCGCTGCTGCGGAACTTCGGCGGCGAGGTCCTGGAGGAGGAACCGGAGGCACCCGCACCGCAGGCTCCCGAGGCCGCCCCCGCCTTCGCCCCGCCCGCCTTCGCGCCACCTCAGGCCCCTGCTCCGGCCCCTGCCCCGCAGCCCGCCCAGGCCCAGCCGCAGCAGGCCCCGCCCCCGCCCGCGCCGTCCGCGCCGCACATCCCGCAGGCCCCCGCGCCGCAGCAGACTCCCGACGGGTACGTCCCGCCGCAGGCGCCGCACGCCCCCGCGCCCCACCCGCACGCCGGCCACCAGGGGCCTCCGCCGCCGCCCCACCCCACGCCCGTGCACGCCGCCCCCACCATGGCGGCGCCCCTCGCGCCCCCGGCCCCGCAGCCCGGCGCCCAGGTTCCGCCGCCGCCTGCGCCCCCTGGCCCGTACGGACCGCCGCCCGCCCAGCACCACGGGCCCCCGCCCGGCTACGGCTACCCTCAGCCCGCCCCCGGCGGCTTCCCCGGCCAGCAGCCCCCGCCGCCCGGGCCGTACGGTCAGCCGCAGCCCGTCGCCGGGCAGGGCGGCACGCCCGGGGTGGCGGCCGCCTTCCAGAAGTACCGCGAGGTTCCGACCGGCAGCCGCTGGACGCAGCAGAACAGCCAGCTCGTCCGGGTCGACCTCGGAGCCGACGCGCAGCCCGTCCTCGCCCGCCAGGGCAGCATGGTGCTGTACCAGGGCAAGGTCGACTTCGGCTACAAGGGCGCGGGGTTCACCGGCCGCATCACCGGCAACGCCACCGGCCAGGAGCTGTCGCTGATGCGCTGCACCGGCAGCGGCCAGGTCTTCCTCGCGGAGAACGAGGCCCACCTCCACCCCGTCGAACTCCAGGGCGACGCCCTCTGCGTCAGCGCGGAGAACGTCCTCGCCTTCGACGAGACCCTGGCCTACGAGGTCCGGCGGATCGACGGCCACGGCATCCCCGGCGGCGCCCTGTTCACCATGCAGTTCCAGGGCACGGGCACCGTCGTGGTGAAGACCCGCGGCACCCCGGTGGTCCTCCCCGTCACCCCGACCACCTTCGCCGACAGCAACGCGATCGTCGCCTGGTCCGCCGCCGCCCAGGTCATCGTCTCCTCGCAGGTCCGGATGAGGCGCAACGCCTACCCGGGCCACAGCGGCGAGGGCGTGAACCTCCAGTTCCGGGGCGCTCCCGGCAACTTCATCGTCGTCCAGCCCTACGAGATCTGAGGGAGCAAGCCATGAACCAGCAGCTCGCGGGCTTCGCCCCGACGCCCGTCGCGGCCCGGATGGAGAACCACGGCCACAGCATGGTCAAGGTCGCCATGCAGAGCGGCTACGACCTGTACGCCCGCACCGGCTCCATGGTCGCCTACGAGGGCTTCGTCCAGTACGAGCCCAACCCGCCGGCCGTCCGCCAGATCGCCGGGCAGTGGATCACCGGGGAGGGCACCCCGCTGATGAAGTGCGCCGGTGACGGCCTGCTCTACCTCGCCGACTACGGCGCGGACGTCGTCGCCATCGACCTCGGCGGTGACTCCCTCTCCGTCAACGGCACCAACCTCCTCGCCTTCGACGCCCAGCTCGACTGGGGCGTGGAGCGGGTCAAGGGGCTGGCCAAGTTCGCCGGCCAGGGACTGTGGAACGTCCGCGTCGGCGGCCAGGGCTGGGTCGCGCTGACCTCGCGCGGCACGCCGATCGTCGTCGACTGCGGCCGCGGCGAGGACGAGACGTACGTTGACCCGGACGCCCTCATCGCCTGGTCGCCGCATCTGAAGGTCAAGGGGAAGCGCAGCTTCAAGGCCTCCTCGATGATCGGGCGGGGCAGCGGCGAGGCGTACCAGATGGCGTTCTCCGGTGAGGGGATCGTCGTCGTCCAGCCCAGCGAGGACAGCACCGACCGCCTCCGGGCCCGGGGCTGAGGGGGAGCCACCACCATGCAGAGTCCGCTTTTCGCCTTCACCGAGCAGCAGTCCCAGGACCGCTACACGTTGCAGAACGCGCAGATGCTGAGGGTCACCCTCACCGGCCACGACGACATCCTCGCCCGCAAGGGCGCCATGGTCGCCTACCAGGGCCTCATCGAGTTCGACGGCGAGTACCAGTCGCATCAGCAGCAGCAGGCCCGCGCCTGGACCGGGGAAGGGCTCGACCTCATGCGCTGCTCCGGCCAGGGCAGCGTCTACTTCGCCAACCTCGCCCAGTACGTCCACGTCCTCGATGTCGAGCAGGACGGCCTGACCGTCGACAGCTCCTACGTCCTCGCCATGGACTCCTCGCTCCACGCCGAGGTCCTCGCGGTGGACAGCCAGTTCGGGATCTCCGGCTCCGGCAAGTACCAGCTCAACATCACCGGCCGGGGCAAGATCGCCCTGATGACCTCAGGGCCGCCTCTGATGCTCCAGGTCACCCCGGAGAAGTACGTCAACGCCGACGCGGACGCCATCGTCGCCTGGTCGACCTCGCTGCGGGTGCAGATGCAGGCCCAGACCCACTCCTCCGGCGTCTGGCGGCGGCGCGGCACCACCGGGGAGGGCTGGGAGCTGAGCTTCCTCGGCTCCGGCTTCGCCCTGGTCCAGCCCAGCGAACTGCTGCCCCCGCAGAACGCCGCCACCGGTGGCCTCGCAGGCCAGTTCGGCATGGGCCAGCAGGGCGCCCGCGGCCAGAACCAGGGGAACGTCTGGAGCTGACGCCGCGGGGCCGCCTCCTGGCGCGGTGCGCGCGGGGAGGCGGCCCCGTCGAGGCGCCGCAGCTCAGCTCGGTGCGCCCAGCCGCTCCCGGGCGGCGTCCAGCAGCCGGACCACCGAGGCGTCGGCCACGCCCGCCACCTCGTCGTACGAGAACCAGCGCAGGTCCAGGGACTCGTCGCTGATCGCCGCCGCGGCGCCGGCCGGGGCGAGGGCGGCGTACTGGATGTCCAGGTGCCAGTTGCACGGCGCCGGGATGGCGTGGCGGTCGAGGCGGACCGGGCCGCCGGGGAGCAGCTCCAGACCGGGGATGCCGGACTCCTCGGTCGACTCGCGCAGCGCCGCCCGGGCCACCGAGGTGTCCTCGGGCTCGCAGTGGCCGCCCATCTGGAGCCACATGTTCAGCTTGCGGTGGAGGGTGAGCAGGACCTGCCCGCGGGACGGGTCGAGCACGAGGGCGCTGGCGGTGAGGTGACCGGCCTCGCACGGCTTGTACATGCCGTCGGGGTGGGCCGCCAGGTGGTCCAGGTACTGCTGGCGCAGCCCGGGCTGGTCCTCGTACCCCTTCAGGACGAGGACCGCGTCGTCGTGGAGGGTCACCGGGAGCCCTCGCCGCCTTCCTGGCCGTCGCCACCGTCGTCGGAGCCCTTTTCCCTCTTGCCGGGCTCCTCGGAGTCCTCGGGCCGCTCCTTGGAGAGGGACGGGCCGCCCGCCGCCTCGCCGAGGAGCTTGTCCAGCTCCGAGAAGTCGGCGTGCTCGCGGTGGACGAAGCCGTCCGGGTCGTCCAGGTCGTGCGCGGTCGGCAGCATGTCCGGGTGCTCCCAGAGCGCGTCGCGGCCGTCGGCGCCCCGGGCGTCGGCCAGCGAGGCCCACAGCCGCGAGGCGTCCCGCAGGCGGCGCGGGCGCAGCTCCAGGCCGATCAGCGTGGCGAAGGTCTGCTCCGCCGGGCCGCCGGAGGCGCGGCGGCGGCGCAGCGTCTCGCGCAGCGCGTCCGCCGAGGCCAGGCGCGGCTTGGCCGCCTCGTGCACCACCGCGTCGACCCAGCCCTCCACCAGCGCCAGAGCCGTCTCCAGGCGGGCCAGCGCCGCCTTCTGCTGCGGCGTGTCCTCCGGCTGGAACATGCCCTGCTGAAGAGCCTCCTGAAGCTGCTCCGGGTTGGACGGGTCGAGCTGGCTGACCGCGTCCTCCAGCTTGGCGGTGTCCACATCGATGCCGCGGGCGTACCCCTCGACCGCGCCGAACAGGTGCGAGCGCAGCCACGGCACATGGGCGAAGAGCCGCTGGTGGGCGGCCTCGCGCAGGGCCAGGTAGAGCCGGACCTCCTCCAGCGGGATGCCGAGGTCCTTGCCGAGCGCCTCGATGTTGAGCGGCAGCAGTGCGGCCTTGCCCGCCGGGCCCAGCGGCAGCCCCACGTCCGTGGAACCGACGACCTCGCCGGCGAGGGTGCCGACGGCCTGGCCCATCTGCGTGCCGAACATGGCGCCGCCCATGGAGCGCATCATGCCGAGCAGCGGGCCCGCCATCGACTTCATCTCCTCGGGCAGCACGTCGCCCATGGCCGCCCCGACCCGCTCCGCGACCGGGTCGACCAGCTCCTGCCAGACCGGCAGGGTCGCCTCGACCCACTCCGCGCGGCTCCACGCCACCGAGGTGCTGGCGCCCGAGGGCAGCGCGGTCACGCCGTCCAGCCAGTGGTCGGCCAGGCGCACCGCCTCGTCCACGGCGTGCCGCTCGGAGGCGCCGACGCTGGCGTCCTTGGTGCCGTCCGCGGTGCCCTGGGCCACCGTCTGGCGGGCGATCTGCTTGGCCATGTCCCAGTTCACCGGGCCGCCCTCGTACGAGAGCATCTGGCCGAGCTGCTGGAAGGCGGCGCCCAGGTCCGCCGGGTTCAGCGAACCGAACATCGCGGCGAACGGGTTGTCGCCGCCGCCCGGGCCGATGCCCGGCATGCCGGGCATCCCGAATCCGAGCGGGTTCGCGCCCTGGCCAGCGCCACCGCCCTGGTTGTCCTTCTTCTTGCCTTCGTCGCCGTCGTCCGGCTCCTCCGGCGGAAGGCCGAATCCGAATGGGGTGTCACTCACGGGAATCCTCGGCTGGTAGGGCCACCGGTGTCTGCCTCCGGCGGCGGCTTGCCCGACTTCACTTCCCAGCGTAGACACCACGAGCCGGTCGGGGCTCGGTGCTCCGCCGGGCACCGGGCTGCGGCAGGATGGACGCCACCTGGTACGTACGTGTCATTCGGGTACGTACTGAAGACAACCGCTGGAGACACCTGGTGAGTTCCCCAGATCCGCAGGTTCGCGCAGCGCGAAACCCGGCCGACCTCTCGTCCGAACCGACCGCGGCCGATGCGGACCGCACGCAAGTGACCGAAACGTCCGGCCCCCGCGACCCCCTCCGCGACGGCCGGAACGCGCTCGCGGGGGCCTTCGAGGCCGCCGACACGCCCGAACCCGCGAGGGAGCGCGCCGCCCGCCCGGTCCGCGGCCCGGTGGTCGCCGTCACCGGCGCCGCGAGCGGGGTCGGCGCCCTGCTGACCGAGCGGCTCGCCGCCTCCGAGGAGATCAAGCGGGTCATCGCGATCGACGAGCGGCGCGGGGAGTGCGAGGGCGCCGAGTGGCAGATCCTCGACGTCCGCGACCCGGCCCTCGCCGAGAAGCTCCGCGGCGTCGACGTCGTCGTCCACCTCGCCCTCGACCTCGACCTGGAGTCCGACCCGGCGGCCCGCACGGCGTTCAACGTCCGCGGCACCCAGACCGTGCTGACCGCCGCCCCCGCCGCCGGGGTGCACCGCGTGGTGCTCTGCACCTCCGCCATGGTCTACGGCGCGCTCCCCGACAACGAGCTGCCGCTCTCCGAGGACGCCGAGCTGCGCGCCACCGCCGAGGCGACCGGCGTCGGGGACCTCCTGGAGATCGAGCGGCTCGCCAAGCGCGCCCCACGCACCCACCCCGGGCTCAACGTCACGGTCGTACGCCCCGCCGTCCTGGTCGGCGGCGGCACGGACACCGCCCTGACCAGGTACTTCGAGTCACCCCGGCTGCTGGTCGTCGCCGATTCGCGGCCCGCCTGGCAGTTCTGCCACGTCGAGGACCTGTGCGCCGCGCTGGAGTACGCGGTGCTGGAGCGCGTCGAGGGCGACCTCGCCGTGGGGTGCGACGGCTGGCTGGAACAGGAGCAGGTCGAGGAGCTGAGCGGCATCCGGCGCATGGAGCTGCCGTCCGCCGTGGCGCTGGGCGCCGCCGCCCGCCTCCACCGGATCGGCCTCACCCCGTCCCCGGCCGGTGACCTGGCGTACACGATGTACCCCTGGGTGGTCAGCGGCAGCCGGCTGCACCACGCCGGGTGGCGGCCGAAGTGGACCAACGAGGAGGTCCTCGGGGAGCTGCTGGAGGAGGTCGCCGGGCGGCACACCCTCGCCGGGCGGCGCCTCGGCCGCAAGGACGCCACCGTCGCGGGTGCCGCGGGTGCCGCCGGAGCCACCGTGGCCCTGCTCGGCACCGCCGCCATCGTGCGCCGGGCGCGGAAGGCCCGGCGCCGGATCTGAGACCGGGACCGGGGGCGGCCGTTTGGAGGAGGCTCCAGCGCGGCACGCCCCCGGCCGGTGGGAACCACTGTTCCCGTGAGCCGTGCGGTGGGGCACGATGGCCGTATGGCATCCACCCACACCGCGCACCCGGAGCGTCCCGACCACCCCGGCGAGCGGGCCGCCGAGGACCCGATCGCGCTGCTGGCCGTCCGGGACACCCCGCTCTCGCTGGACGAGGTGTTCAAGGCGGTCGGTGAGGACGCCGCCGGCGGGACCGCCCTGTTCGTCGGCACCGTGCGCAACCACGACGGCGGCGCCGACGTGGCCCAGCTCGGCTACTCCGCCCACCCCACCGCCGAGGCGGAGCTGCGCCGCGTCGCCGAGCGGGTTGTCGCCGCCCATCCCGTGCGGGCGCTGGCCGCCGTCCACCGCACCGGCGACCTCAAGGTCGGTGAGATCGCGGTGATCGCCGCCGTCTCCTGCCCGCACCGCGCCGAGGCCTTCGAGGCCTGCCGGATGCTCATCGACGACCTCAAGCACGAGGTCCCGCTCTGGAAGCACCAGACCTTCGGCGACGGCACCGAGGAGTGGGTCGGCGCCTGCTGACCCGTTCGCCGCAACGTGCCCCGGGCGGTGTGGGCGGGCGGCCCGCCCGGACCGGCGGCGGCCCCGCCACCACTGGGCAGAATCGTTCCGGTTGCGTAACCACGCGCCGGGCCCGAGCGTTGGGCGTGCAGACCTTTGATCCGCTGATCCGCTGATCGGCCGGTTCGGCACAGCTTTGTGGAGGTACGCATGGCCGCGCTCGCCTGGCTGCTCATCCCGCTCATGGCCGCGATAGGCGCGGCCCTCTGGGGGAGCTGGGCGGCCCGCAACCCGGGCAGGAACGACGGACCGGAACTGGCGGGTTACGCGCGCTTCCGCGCCGCCATGGCGAAGTCGCACGGCGAGCCGGCCGAGCCGGACCCCGCCCTGCCCGCCCACCTCCCCGCGACGGGCGAGCAGGAGCAGGCGCACCAGCCCTCGGACGGACCGGCCCCGGCGGTGCGCTGACAGCCTGGTCCCGTACTGTCGTGCCATGCCACGCCGTACCGCGACGATGCTGACGTCCACCTTGCTGCTGATCGCGCTGCTGTGCGCGGGAGTCCTCATCAAGGTGCCGTACGCGGAGATGACGCCCGGGCCGACGGTCAACACCCTGGGCGACCACGACGGGGAGCCCGTTCTCAACATCAAGGGCCACAAGACCTACCCGACCGACGGCCACCTCAACATGACCACGGTCCGGGTCACCAGCCCCGACTACCGGATGAACCTGTTCCAGGCCGTCGCCGGCTGGATCGCCCATGACAACGTCGTCGTCCCGCACGAGACGCTCTACCCCGACGGCAAGACCGAGGAGCAGTCCACGCAGGAGAACGCCGAGGAGTTCTCCCAGTCGCAGGAGAGTGCCAAGGTCGCCGCCCTGCGCGAGCTGGACATCCCGGTCTCCACCCGGGTCGTCGTCGCCACCGTCGTCAAGGGCAACCCGGCCGAGGGCAAACTGCACGCCGGGGACGTCATCAAGAGCGTGGACGGCTCCCCGGTCCGCAAGCCCGGGGACGTCGCCGAGCTGGTGACCAAGCATCAGCCGGGCGAGCCGGTCGTCTTCACCATCGTCCCCGCCGCCGACGCGGCCGCCGCCGAGAAGGCCGGCGAGGAGCCGAGCGGTACCGAGCGCGTCACCGTCACCACCGCCCCCGCCGGCAAGAGCGGCGGCGAGGCGAAGCGGGCCATCGTCGGCATCCAGGCCGGGACCGACCACACCTTCCCGTTCACCGTCGACATCAAGCTCGCCGACGTCGGCGGCCCCAGCGCCGGGCTGATGTTCGCCCTCGGCATCGTCGACAAGCTCAGCCCCGACGACCTGACGGGCGGCAAGTTCATCGCCGGTACCGGCACCATCGACGAGGACGGCGCGGTCGGCCCCATCGGCGGCATCAGCATGAAGACCGTGGGGGCCAGGGCCAAGGGCGCCCAGTACTTCCTCACCCCCGCCGACAACTGCGCCACCGCCGCCAAGGACGTCCCCGAGGGCCTCACCCTGGTCAAGGTCGACACCATCGACGACGCGCTCGACTCGCTGGAGAAGATCCGCGAGGACCGCACCGAGGCCCTCCCGGCCTGCACCACCGGCTGACCCGCGCCGCACATGCCGAGGGCCCGCGACCGTACGCACGGTCGCGGGCCCTCGGCGGTTCCGCTGTACGGGGTTACTCGGCGAAGGTCGCCGACAGCGCCTCGGCGAGCCCCGGCACCAGGTCGGCGCCGGTCAGCACCTCGGTCGAGGCGTCCTTCTCCCGCAGCCTGAGCGCGGAGTCGCGGGTGCCGTCGCGGAGCACACCGACCGTCATCCGCACCTCCTGGCGGTCCGGGTGGGCGGCGACCCACTTGGCCAGCGCGGCGTCGTCCAGACCGTCGGGGACCTGCGCCTCGGCCGACGGCGGCAGCATCAGCCGCTCCACGGCGAGGGCGCAGCCGGCCACCGCGTCCGGCCAGGCGATGGTGGCGAGGAACTCGTCCAGGGGCTTCCCGGCCGGGATCTCCTCCTGTTCGACCGGGGTGAGGGGCGCGGCGTCGGGAACGTCCTCGCCGATGCCGAGGCGGTCGGCGAGGCCGGGCTCCTCGGAGCGCAGGCGGGCGGTGTCGACCAGGGCGAAGAGCAGGGCGGGGCGGTCCCAGCCGAGTCCGGCGACGTACTCGTCGATCTCCAGCACGGCACGGGTGAGGGGGGAGCCGGCCATCGGAGGGCCGGAGGGGGAGTGAGTGGACATGCCCAATATCCTGCCTCGTCGACCCCCGGAATCGGGAACTGAGTAAAGCTTCCGTAAGTTGCATCAGTGGGCCCTAGGATCGCGGGGCCCGATCCGATCGAGAAAAGCGATCGACAACGCGACAAAACGACGCGAAAAAACCAACCCGCGAACTTCGAGGTGCGCACCTTGGCTTTCCAGATGCCGGACCGCGGCGGAGGCCCCACGGGGCCGCGGATCAGAGTCGGCCGACCGTCCCGGCGCTCCAGGACCCTGCTCATGACGTTGGGGGTGCTGGCCGTCCTGGCCATGCTCTTCGTCATGTTCGCCGGGTTCTGGACGGACTGGCTCTGGTACAAGGCGGTCGACTACTCGTCCGTCTTCACCACCACGCTGTGGACCAAGATCGGTCTGTTCTTCGTCTTCGGACTCCTGATGGCGCTCGCGGTGGGGGTGAACATCTGGCTGGCGCACCGCCTGCGCCCGCCGCTCAGCGCCATGTCGCTGGAGCAGCAGAGCCTCGACCGCTACCGGATGAGCATCGCGCCGTACAAGAAGTGGATGCTCATCGGCGTCACCGCCGTGATCGGCCTGATCTCCGGCGCCTCGGCGGCCGGGCAGTGGCGGACCTGGCTGCTGTGGATCAACGGCGTCTCCTTCGGCGAGAAGGACCCGCAGTTCGGCAAGGACGTCGCGTTCTACGCCTTCGACCTGCCCTGGTACCGCTTCCTGCTCGGCTTCGGCTTCGCCGCCGCGGTGCTCTCGCTGATCGCCGCCGCCCTGGTCCACTACCTCTACGGCGGACTGCGCGTCACCAGCCCCGGCGCCCGGGCCACCGGCGCGGCCACCGGCCACCTCTCGGTGCTGCTCGGCCTCTTCGTCGCCCTCAAGGCGGTCGCCTACTGGCTGGACCGGTACGGCCTCGCGGTGAAGTCCAGTGACTTCAAGGCCGCGGGCAACTGGACCGGCCTGCGCTTCGTCGACGCCAACGCCTACCTGCCGGCGAAGACGATCCTCTTCTGCATCGCCGTCATCTGCGCCCTGCTCTTCTTCGCGACGCTCTGGCGCCGCACCTGGCAGCTGCCGGTGATCGGCTTCGGCCTGATGGTCCTCTCCGCCATCCTCATCGGCGGTCTCTACCCGGCCATCGTCCAGAAGTTCCAGGTCGACCCGAACGAGCAGGCCAAGGAAGCGCCGTACGTCGCGCAGAACCTCAAGGCCACCAAGAAGGCCTACGGGATCGACGACGCCCAGGTCACCGAGTACTCGGGCAAGGCCCAGACCGAGGACCGCACCCAGCTGCGCGGCGAGGTCGCCAAGGCGGCCAGCATCCGCCTCCTCGACCCGAACATCGTCTCGCCCACCTTCCAGCAGCTTCAGCAGATGAAGGGGTACTACGCCTTCCCGCAGAACCTGGACGTGGACCGCTACAAGGACGCCGACGGCAACTCCCGCGACACCGTGATCGGTCTGCGCGAGCTGAACCTCAACGGCATCCCGAAGAACAACTGGATCAACGACCACTTCCGCTACACCCACGGGTTCGGCGTGGTCGCCGCCGAGGGCACCACGGCCGACAGCGAGGGCCGCCCGGTCTTCACCGAGTCGGACCTGCCCTCGAAGGGCGACCTCGTCAAGGGCAAGTACGAGCAGCGGATCTACTACGGCGAGCGCACCGAGCAGTACTCGATCGTCGGCGGTCCCCAGAAGGAGATCGACTACTCCGACGACGACGGCGAGAAGACGACCAGCTTCTCCGGCAAGGGCGGGGTCGACCTCTCCAACCCGGTCAACCGCGCTGCCTACGCCGTCGCCTTCGGCGAGCCGCAGATCCTCTACTCGGGAGCGATCGGCGAGGGCTCGCAGGTCCTCTACAACCGCACCCCGAAGGACCGCGTCGAGGCGGTCGCCCCGTGGCTGACCATCGACGGCGACGCCTACCCGGCCGTGGTCGACGGCAAGATCCAGTGGATCGTCGACGCGTACACGACGAGCAACGGCTACCCGTACTCCTCGCGCACCACCCTCGGCGACACCACGGCGGACTCGCTCACCGCGGAGAACCAGCAGCGGGCGGTGGTGGCCCAGGAGAACCAGGTCAACTACATCCGCAACTCCGTCAAGGCCACCGTCGACGCCTACGACGGCACGGTCAAGCTCTACGAGTGGGACACCAAGGACCCGGTCCTCAAGACCTGGATGAAGTCCTTCCCCGGCACGGTCGAGCCCCGTGGCGAGATCTCCGACGAGCTGATGGACCACCTGCGGTACCCGCAGGACCTCTTCAAGGTCCAGCGTGAACTGCTCACCCGCTACCACGTGGACAACGCCAACACCTTCCTCTCCGGCAGCCAGGTCTGGCAGGTTCCGGACGACCCGACCAACAAGTCGGGCGAGTCCGTCCCCGCGTACTACCTCAGCATGCGGATGCCGGACCAGGAGCAGCAGGCGTTCTCGCTGACCACGACGTTCACGCCCAACAACCGCGACAACCTGAGCGCCTTCATGGCGGTCAACGCGGAGGCGGACGCGGACGACTACGGGAAGATCAGAGTCCTGAAACTCCCGGCCAGCACCACGGTCAGCGGCCCCAAGCAGGTGCAGAGCCAGTTCAACTCCGAACAGGACATCGCCGAGTCGATCCGCCTGCTGCGCGGCGGCGACTCCGAGGTCGAGTACGGAAACCTGCTGACGGTGCCCCTCGACGGCGGCCTGCTCTACGTGGAGCCGGTCTACGTCCGAGGCGGCGGCCTCAAGTACCCGCTGCTCCGCAAGGTCCTCGTCACCTACGGTGGCGCCACCGCCTTCGAGGACACCCTCGGTGAGGCGCTGGACAAGATCTTCGGAGCCGAGGGCGCCGAGCAGCCGCCGGGCGAGCAGCCCGAGGAGCCGACCGACCCGCCGACCGGCGGCAACGCGGTGGAGGACGCCCTGAAGGACGCCCAGAAGGCGTACGACGAGGGGCAGACCGCGCTGAAGGAAGGCGACTGGGAGGCCTACGGCAAGGCCCAGGCCGAGCTGGAGAAGGCACTGGAGGCCATGGAGAAGGCCGCGGCCGAGGCGGGCAGCGGCAAGAACGCCGACAAGGACCCGGCGGAATCCGCCGGGTCCGAGGACGCCCGCAAGGAAGAGCAGGACGGGAGCGGCGACAAGGAAGACGGCAAGAAGCCGGCCGAACAGGCGGCCGACCGGAGCTGACCGGCCCCACCCCGCGCCGTGGTACGGTTGACACACAACGGCGCGGGGTGGAGCAGCTCGGTAGCTCGCTGGGCTCATAACCCAGAGGTCGCAGGTTCAAATCCTGTCCCCGCTACTGAAGGGCGAAGGCCCGGATTCCTCATCGGAATCCGGGCCTTCGTCGTGCCCGGACCCCTCGCGGACCGCCCCCGCGCGCCGCCGCTCCACTCCTGCGGAGGCTTCTCCCCCAACCCTCCACAGCCATGACACGCCATCGGCTCCCGGTGTGCCCTGCGTCACTGTACGAAAGGTACGAAGGTGCCCGACGTCAAAGGGCGTTGGCGGGGTAGGCGGACGGTGACGCCATGGGGGCGGGATGTGTTTGACTTGTCTCCCTGTGGGCATGTCGACAAAACGCCGAAGTGACCTTCTGGCATCGGGATACCCGATGTACCAAGGTTGCGGATGGTGCAACGATGGACGTTATGGGGGACAAGGCGACTCTGTTGAACATGGGCCGGTTTGTGGAGCCGGCCGACCGGGAGGACACCGACACCGGTACGGCCGAGGACGAGGTGCGCCGACTCGGCGTGGCGGGCGCGGGCGACGCCGCCTCGATGAGCGTGATCGGCGCCGAACTGCTGCGCCGGGGGGATCTCGACGGCGCCGAACCGCTGCTGCGCGGCGCCACCGCCGAGGGTGACCGCGCCGCCGCCAACAACCTGGGCGTCCTCCTCCACCAGCGGGGCTACGCCGAAGAGGCCGCCGGGTGGTGGAAGGTGGCCGCCGTCGCCGGGTCCGCCGCCGCCGCCCACGCCCTCGGCCGCCACCACCGCGAGCGCGGGGACGAGCCCGCCGCCGAGTACTGGCTGCGCCAGTCCGCCGAGCAGGGCCACGCGCTCGGCGCCTACGCCCTCGCCGACCTGCTGGAGCACCGCCGCGAGGAGGGTGCCGAGCGGTGGATGCGGGCCGCCGCCGAACGGGGCCACCGCGAGGCCGCGCACCGGCTCGCCCGCATCCTCGACGAGCGCGGCCGCACCAGCGAGGACGCCGCGCACGAGGCCGAGCAGTGGTACCGCCAGGCCGCCGCGCGCGGCCACCGGCGTGCCGCGCTGCGGCTCGGCACCATCCTGGAGGGCCGCGGCAAGCTGAAGGAGGCCGGCCGCTGGTACCTCACCTCCGCCAAGGAGGGCGAGCCGGAGGCCGCCTGCGCGCTGGGCTTCCTGCTGCGCGACGCCGGGGACGAGGAGAACGCCGCCGTGTGGTGGCTCAAGGCCGCCAAGGAGGGCGACGGGAACGCCGCCAACGCGCTCGGCGCGCTCCACGCCGAGCGCGGCGAGACCCAGACCGCCGAGCGCTGGTACCGCGCGGCCCTGGAGGCGGGGGACGTCAACGGCGCCTACAACCTCGGCCTGCTGTGCGCCGCCCAGAACCGCACCGCCCAGGCCGACCAGTGGTACCGCCGCGCCGCCTACGCGGGCCACCGCGAGGCCGCCAACGCCCTCGCCGTCCTCCTCCTCCAGGAGAACGACGCGGACGGCGCCGAGCCCTGGTTCTCCAAGGCCGCCGAACTCGGCAGCGTCGACGCCGCGTTCAACCTCGGCATCCTGCACGCCGGGCGCGGCGACCAGCGCGGCGCCCAGCGGTGGTACGAGCGGGCCGCCGCGGCCGGGCACACCGAGGCCGCCTTCCAGGCCGGGATCGCCCTGCTCCGCGCCGGCGACGAGCGCGGCGCCGAGCGCCACCTGCGGTGCGCGGCCGGCGGCGGCAGCGCCGACGGCGCCTACTACCTCGCCTCCCTGCTCGACGCCCGCACCCCGCCCGGGGAGCAGCCCGCGCTCGGAGAGCCGGTCCTGGAGCGGACCGAGAGCGAGGAGTGGTACGAGCGTGCTGCGCACCTGGGGCACCGGCGTGCGCAGGTCCGTATCGGCATGATCGCCGCGACGCGCGGGGACGTGGTGTCCGCCGCTCGGTGGTACCGGGCGGCGGCCGAGGCCGGTAGCCGGAACGGGGCCTTCAATCTCGGGCTGCTGCTCGCCCGGGAGGGGAGCGAGCCCGAGGCCGCCGTCTGGTGGGAGCAGGCTGCCGATGCCGGGCACGGGCGGTCGGCGTTGCGGCTCGCGCTGCTGCACGCGCGGCGGGGGGAGCTGGCCGAGTCCGACCGGTGGTGTGGGCGGGCTGTTGAGCTGGGGCCCGCCGAGGTGGCTGCCCGGGCCGGGCGGTTGCGGGATCAGCTTCAGCAGGAGCTCACGGCCTGACGGCCGTTTGGGCAGGGGGCTTGGCTGGGCGCTTCCCGGCGCCGGGGTGGGGGCCTCGAACGCCGGCCGGGCCGGGATTCGGGGGTGCTCGGCGTCTTCGGGCGCCGGTCACCGATGGCCTCAAGCGCCGGCCGGGCTTGAAAGGTGGCCTCAAACGCCGGCCTGGCTGGTTCTGTCGGGGCACGGCCTCGGGCGGTGGCGGGCTGTGGTGTGGGCCCGGGAAGGGATTTGCGCTGGTAGGCGTGGGCGCGTAAGGTCGAGTGAGTCGACGCGGGGTGGAGCAGCTCGGTAGCTCGCTGGGCTCATAACCCAGAGGTCGCAGGTTCAAATCCTGTCCCCGCTACTGAAGGGCGAAGGCCCGGATTCTCTTCTGGAGAGTCCGGGCCTTCGTCGTGTTCGGAGGTGGCGGAACCCCGGCGGCCTGGAGGACGCGTCCGGGGTCCGGGTGGGGTCAGGCGGCGGCGCAGTGGGGGCACAGGCCGCGGTAGGTGACCTCGACCTCGGAGACGGAGAAGCCGAAGCGCTCCTGGGCCGGGAGGTCCGCCAGCGGGTTCCCGGTGGGGTGGACGTCGCGGATGGCGCCGCACCGCGCGCAGACCAGGTGGTGGTGGGGGCGGTGGGCGTTCGGGTCGTACCGCTTGGCGCGGCCGTCCGTGGCCACCTCGATGACCTCGCCGAGCGTCACCATCTCGCCGAGCGTGTTGTAGACCGTCGCCCGCGAGATCTCCGGGAGTTTCGCGATGGCTGCTGCGTGCACCTCGTCAGCGGTCAGGTGCACGTGGTCCCCGTCGAGGACCTCGGCCACGACGCGCCGCTGGGCGGTCATCCGCCAGCCGCGTCCGCGAAGTCGTTCCAGCAGGTCACTCATGGAAGCCAGCCTAACAGGGAGGGGACCCAGTCCCGAACCGATGTGACTTTGGATGATCACTTGACTTAGACATTGTCCATTGTAGGATCGGCTACGGCATTCGCCAAGGGACAGGTTTGTGCAGGATTCACCGCAGGAGGCGCACGTGACGCAGGGACCGCTCACGACCGAGGCCGGAGCCCCGGTCGCCGACAACCAGAACAGCGAGACGGCGGGCGTCGGAGGTCCGGTCCTGGTCCAGGACCAGCTGCTGCTCGAGAAGCTCGCCCACTTCAACCGGGAGCGCATCCCGGAGCGCGTGGTGCACGCCCGCGGCGCCGGCGCGTACGGCACCTTCACGGTGACCGCCGACGTCACGCAGTGGACGCGCGCCAAGTTCCTCTCCGAGGTCGGCAAGCAGACCGAGACCTTCCTGCGCTTCTCGACGGTGGCGGGCAACCTCGGCGCGGCCGACGCCGTCCGTGACCCGCGCGGCTTCGCGCTGAAGTTCTACACCGAGGACGGCAACTACGACCTCGTCGGGAACAACACCCCGGTGTTCTTCATCAAGGACGCCATCAAGTTCCCGGACTTCATCCACACCCAGAAGCGCGACCCGTACACCGGCTCCCAGGAGGCGGACAACGTCTGGGACTTCTGGGGACTCAGCCCCGAATCCACCCACCAGGTGACCTGGCTCTTCGGCGACCGCGGCATCCCCGCCTCGTACCGCCACATGAACGGCTACGGCTCGCACACCTACCAGTGGAACAACGAGGCCGGCGAGGTCTTCTGGGTCAAGTACCACTTCAAGACCGACCAGGGCATCAAGAACCTCACCACCTCCGAGGCGGCCGAGACCTCCGGGCTCGACCCCGACAGCCACCAGCGCGACCTGCGCGAGGCCATCGAGCGCGGTGACTTCCCGTCCTGGACCGTGCAGGTGCAGATCATGCCGGCGGCGGACGCGGCGAACTACCGCTTCAACCCGTTCGACCTCACCAAGGTGTGGCCGCACGAGGACTACCCGCCGATCGAGATCGGCAAGCTGGAGCTCAACCGCAACCCGGAGAACATCTTCGCCGAGGTCGAGCAGTCCATCTTCAGCCCCGCGCACTTCGTGCCGGGCATCGGCCCCTCGCCCGACAAGATGCTCCAGGGCCGCCTCTTCTCGTACGGCGACGCGCACCGCTACCGCGTCGGCATCAACGCCGACCACCTGCCGGTCAACCGCCCGCACGCCACCGAGGCGCGCACCAACTCCCGTGACGGCTACCTCTACGACGGCCGCCACAAGGGTGCGAAGAACTACGAGCCCAACAGCTTCGGCGGCCCCGCCGAGACCGGCCGGGCGCTCTGGCAGCCGCTGCCCGTCAGCGGCGAGACCGGTGACACCGAGGCGCCCAGCCACGCCGAGGACAACGACTTCGTGCAGGCCGGCAACCTCTACCGGCTGATGTCCGAGGACGAGAAGACCCGCCTGATCGAGAACCTCTCGCAGAACATCGCCGGTGTCTCGCGCGACGACATCGCCGAGCGGGCCATCAACAACTTCCGCCAGGCGGACGCGGACTTCGGCAAGCGGCTGGAGGCCGCGGTCCAGGCCCTGCGCGGCTGACGGACGCTTGTCGCAGGCGGCGGGCCGGAACCCTCGGGGTTCCGGCCCGCCGTGCTGTGCCGTGTAGTGCTGTGCCGTGCCGTGCGTGCTCAGTAGCGCTGGTTCAGGTATCCGAGCAGTTCGTCGTGGAGCAGGCCGTTGGAGGCGGCCGCGTTCTCGCCCGAGGGGCCCGGGGCGCCCTCCAGCGAGGTGAAGGTACCGCCCGCCTCCTCCACGATGACCGCGTTGGCCGCCATGTCCCACAGCGACAGCTCCGGTTCCGCGCAGATGTCCACGCTGCCCTCGGCGACCATCATGTACGGCCAGAAGTCGCCGTAGCCCCGGGTGCGCCAGCAGGTGCGCGTCAGGTCGAGGAAGCCGTCCAGGCGGCCCTGCGCCTCCCAGCCGGAGAGCGAGGAGTAGGCGAACGAGGCGTTCTCCACCCGGTCCACCGCCGACACCTTCAGGCGGCTCGCCGAGGTGAGGCTCCGCCCGGTGTACGCGCCCGCGCCCTTCGCCGCCCACCAGCGGCGGCCCAGCGCCGGAGCCGACACCAGCCCGACCACCGGCCGGAAACCGCCGCCCTGCGGGTCGGCCTCCATCAGCGAGATCAGCGTCGCCCAGACCGGCACCCCGCGGACGTAGTTCTTCGTCCCGTCGATCGGGTCGATCACCCAGCGGCGCGGACCCGTGCCCTCCACGCCGTACTCCTCACCGAGGATCGCGTCGCGCGGCCTGGCCCGGGCGAGGTGACCGCGGATCAGCTCCTCGGCCGCCTTGTCGGCCTCCGTCACGGGAGTGAGGTCCGGCTTGGTCTCCACCTTCAGGTCGAGGGCCTTGAACCGCTCCATCGTGGTCGCGTCGGCGGCGTCCGCAAGCACATGGGCGAGACGCAGATCATCGTGATAGTCGGCCATGGGCGAAACAGTATCGATCTCCGGCCGCGCCGGGCCATCCGGTCACCGGCGGGCGCGGCGCCCGCACCTCGCCCGCACACTCCCTTGACACGACCCGCGCCCGCGCCAGACTTCCCCGCACGACCGTGCCGGGGAGGCCACCGTGTCGGAAGTCCGCGCAGCCCTGCTGATCGCCGCCGAGGCCCACCTGGCCCGTCGCGCGTGGAGCGCGGTGCGGATGGGCGAGGTCGCGGCCTCGGCCGGGGTCTCCCGGCAGACGCTCTACAACGAGTTCGGCAGCAAGGAAGGGCTCGCCCGCGCGCTGGCCCGGCAGGCGGCCGACGGTTACCTCGCCGGGATCGAACGCACCCTGGCCCGCCCCGCCGCCGACCCCCGCGAGCGGCTGCGCGCCGCCGCCGACTGGACCGTGGCCGCCGCCCGCCCCGGCACCCTGCTGCGCTCCCTGCTGACCGGCTGCTGGGGCGACCCGCTGCCCGCCCCGCGCCCGGCCCGGACCACCGCCACCGCCCCCGCCCAGCGCCGCGCCGAACTCCCGCTGCCCGGACCCGGCGACCTCCTGGCCGCCGCCCGGGACCGCGCCGTGGCCGTGCTCAACGAATCGGCGCCGCCCCGGACCGACCCGCGCGAACTGGCCCGCGAGTGCGAATGCGTGCTGCGCCTGGCCCTCTCCCGGATCGTGGCGCCGCCGGTGGCGGAGGGTGCGGGGGTGGGGCGGCGGCGGGGGAAGGTCACTGGGCCGAGCCCGAGAGCTGGAGGCCGATGACGCCGCAGATGACCAGGGTGATCGAGACGATCTTCAGGACCGAGACCACGTCGCCGAGGAAGATCATGCCGTAGGTGGCGGTGCCGGCGGCGCCGATGCCGGTCCACACCGCGTAGGCCGGGCCCACGTCCAGGCGCTTGAGGGCCAGGGTCAGCAGGCCGAAGCTGCCGAGGGCGAACGCGGCGAAGGCGATCGTCGGCCACAGCCGGGTGAACCCGTGCGACAGCTTGAGGCAGACGGCGAAACCCGTCTCCAGCAGTCCCGCGACGACGACCAGCAGCCATGCCATGAATGAGCCCTTCCGCCCGCCGAAACGATCCCGCGCGCACCTTGTACGGCTTCGGGCGATTATGCCCGTGCCGTCCGGTGCGTCAGGCGACCCGGCCCGGCTCGTCGCGCCGCAGGTCGCGCCCGGGTCAGTCGCCCTCGCGCCGCTCCCGGGTCGCCAGCAGCCGCCGCAGCGAGTGGAGGCGGGCCGGGTCGGCGTGGCCGTCGGCCACCCACTGGTCGAGCGCGCACTCCGGCTCGTCGTGGCTGCAGCCGCGCGGGCACTCCTCCGTCCCCGGCTCCAGGTCGGGGAAGGCGTGGATCACGCGGGAGGGCTCGACGTGGTGCAGCCCGAACGAGCGCACACCCGGCGTGTCGATCACCCAGCTGCCGGGGGCGGTGTCGGCCAGCGGCAGCGCCAGCGCCGAGACCGTGGTGTGCCGGCCGCGGCCGGTCACCGCGTTGACGTGGCCGGTGACCCGCCGCTGCTCCTCGGGGACCAGCGCGTTCACCAGCGTCGTCTTGCCGACACCCGAGTGGCCCACGAAGGCGGTGACATGGCCGTCCAGCAGCTCCCGGACCCGCTCCACCGCCGAACCGTCCTCCAGCTCCTCCCGGCTGGTCACCACGTACGGCACGCCCAGCGCCCGGTAGGTGTCCAGCAGGGAGTCGGGGGAGGCCAGGTCCGACTTGGTCAGCACCAGGACCGGCTCCAGGCCGCCGTCGTACGCGGCGACCAGGCAGCGGTCGATCATCCGGGGCCGCGGCTCCGGATCGGCCAGCGCCGTGACGATCGCCAGCCGGTCGGCGTTGGCGACGACCACCCGCTCGTACGGGTCGTCGTCGTCGGCCGTGCGGCGCAGCACCGAGGCGCGCTCCTCGATCCGCACGATGCGCGCCAGGGTGTCCTTCTGCCCGGAGAGATCCCCGACCAGCGCGACCCGGTCGCCCACCACCGCCGCCTTGCGGCCCAGTTCGCGGGCCTTCATCGCGGTCACCGTGCGGCCCTCGACCAGGCAGGTGATCCGGCCCCGGTCCACGGTGAGCACCATGCCCTCGGCGGCGTCCTCGTGCTTGGGGCGGGTGTGGGTACGGGGGCGGCTGCCCCGGCGGCTGGGGCGGACGCGGATGTCGTCCTCGTCGGGGTTCTTTCCGTAACGGCGCATCGTTCAGCTCCCGGCCGTCACTGCCCGGTCCCGTCGAGCATGCCGGTCCACAGGTCGGGGAAGTCGGGCAGGGTCTTCGCGGTGGTGGCGACGTTCTCGATCTCGACGCCCTTCACCACCAGTCCCAGGATCGCACCGGCGGTCGCCATCCGGTGGTCGTCGTAGGTGTGGAAGACGCCGCCGTGCAGCGGGCGGGGGCGGATGCGCAGGCCGTCGGCGGTCTCCGTGACGTCGCCGCCCAGCTCGTTGATCTCCTTGGTGAGCGCGGCCAGCCGGTCCGTCTCGTGGAGCCGCAGGTGGGCGACGCCGCGCAGGACGGACTCGCCGTCGGCCAGGGCCGCGACGGCGGCGATGCCCGGGGTCAGCTCGCCGACCTCGCCGAGGTCCACGTCGATGCCGTGGACGCGGCCCGAGCCGGTGAAGACCAGGCCCGCCTCGGTCAGCTCGCAGGAACCACCCATCGTGGTGAAGATCTCCCGCAGCCGGTCACCCGGCTGCGTGGTGTGGGCCGGCCAGTCCGGGACGATCACACGGCCGCCGGTGACCAGCGCCGCCGCCAGGAAGGGCTGGGCGTTCGACAGGTCCGGCTCGACGGTGAGGTCCCGGCCGAGGAGGGCGCCCGGGGTGACCCGCCAGACGTTGGGCTCGCCGCCCGACTCCGGCTCGTCCACCTGGGCGCCGACCCGGCGCAGCATGTCGACGGTCATCCGGATGTGCGGCATCGAGGGCAGCCGCGGGCCGATGTGCCGGACCTCGACGCCCTGGTTGAAGCGGGGCGCCGACAGCAGCAGGGCGCTGACGAACTGGGAGGACGAGGAGGCGTCGATCTCCACCGTGCCGCCGTCGAGCGAGCCCGTGCCGTGCACCGTCATCGGCAGGCTGCCCCGGTCGTCGTCGTCGATCCGGGCGCCCAGCGCGCGCAGCGCGTCGATCACGCCGTGCAGCGGACGCTCGTAGGAGCGCGGGTCGCCGTCGAAGCGGATGTCACCCTCGGCGAGGGTGGCGAGCGGGGGCAGGAAGCGCATCACGGTGCCGGCGTTGCCGACGTCGACGGTGGCGGGGCCGCGCAGGCCCGACGGGATGATCCGCCACGCCTCGCCGCCCCCGGCCAGGGCGCTGCCCGGCGCCGCCGAGTCGGACGAGACGGTCTCCTCGATGCCCACGCCGAGGGTGCGCAGCGCCTCCGCCATCAGCACGGTGTCGCGCGAGCGGAGCGGCCGGCGCAGCCAGCCCGGCTCGGCGGCGAGCGCCGCCAGCACCAGCGCGCGGTTGGTGACCGACTTGGACCCCGGCACCTGGACCGTCGCCTCGACGGCTCCGGTCGCGTACGGGGCAGGCCAGAGGGGGGTGGATACGGGGTTCAGGGTCATGCCGTCACTTTAGTGCGCCCAGCCCCTTCCCCCCGTGCACGGTCACCGGCCGAGCAGCCAGCCGCCGCCGCCGATCAGGGAGCAGAGCGCCACCGCGTGGAAGAGGAAGAGCCAGATGGCCGCCGGGGCGTGGGTCAGCCGGGCGAGCTGGTCGGCGTCGGAGTCCGGGGCGCCGCCGCGCCGCCGCTTCGACTGGAGCTCGAAGACCGGGCGTACCCCGCCGATCAGCAGGAACCAGACCGCCGCGTAGGCGAAGAGGGCCTGCACCCCGGAGCCGGCCAGCCAGGAGACCGCCACGAAGAGGCCGCCGGTGATCAGCACCGTCAGTACCCCGTAGGCGTTGCGGACCATCACGAGGAGGGCGAGCAGCAGGGCCGTCGCCACCCAGAGCAGCAGCGTGATGTGTCCCGAGGCCAGCAGCCAGGCGCCGCCGAGACCGAGGAGGGAAGGGGCGGTGTAGCCGGCGAGGGCGGTGAGGATCATGCCCGGGCCGGTCGGCTTGCCCCGGCTCACGGTCAGTCCCGAGGTGTCCGAGTGGAGGCGTATCCCCTCCAGGGTGCGGCCGGTGACCAGGGCGATCAGGCCGTGGCCGCCCTCGTGGGCGATGGTGATCGCGTTCCGGGCCGGGCGCCAGGCCGGGCCCCACAGGACCACGGCGAGCGCCGCCACGCCGGTCGCCACGACCAGCCAGAACTCGGGGGCGGTCTGGGTCCCGGTGACGCGGTCCCACAGATCGGTGGCCGGGGCGGCGGTGGTGCTCTGCATACTCGGGCGGCTCCTCGCGAGGGTGGGACGCGCGGCCCCGGGCCCCAACTGGTGGCGGTCCGGTGGCACGGCCTGGCAGTCTGGCACGTATGTGCGGACGGTACGCGGCCACCCGGAGCCCCGAGGACCTCAGCGAGATCTTCGGCGTCGAGAAGACCGAGCTGAGCGAGGCGGTGGACGGCCAGGAGGACGGCCACGAGGCGGGAGCGTCCCCCGCGCCCACCGAGACCCTCGTCCCCGACTGGAACGTGGCGCCCACCAAGGAGGTTCCCGCCATCCTCGACCGGCCGGTCAAGGGGAGCGACGACCCGCGCCCCGTACGGCAGTTGCGGATGCTCACCTGGGGGCTCGTCCCCTCCTGGGCCACCTCGCCCGACGGCGGCGCCCGGATGATCAACGCCCGGGCCGAGACCGTCCACGAGAAGCCCGCCTACCGCCGGGCCTTCGCCTCACGGCGCTGCATCCTCCCCGCCGACGGCTATTACGAGTGGGTGACCGCTCCGGAGGAGCGGAAGCTGGAAGAGGAGGGGAAGCGGAAGCGGGCCCGTAAGCAGCCCTACTTCGTGACGCCCGCCGACGGGTCGGTCTTCGCGATGGCCGGGCTGTACGAGTTCTGGCGTGACCCCTCGTTGCCCGGGGACCATCCGCGCGCCTGGTGGGTGACGTGTTCGGTCATCACGACCGAGGCGGAGGCGGCGCCGCTCGGGGTGGGGCCCGAGGAGGGGCCTCGGGCGCTGGCCGACATTCATCCCCGGATGCCGTTGATGCTGACGCCGGACAAGTGGGATGCGTGGCTTGATCCGTCGAAGACGGATGTGGGGGAGGTGGGGGAGTTGCTGGGGGCGCCGCCTGAGGGGTTGATGCGGGCCTATCCCGTGGCCACGGCGGTGAGCAATGTGCGGAACAACGGGCCCGGGCTGGTGTCCGAACTGGACGGGCCTGAGGTGGGCACGCTGTTCTAGCGTGCGGGTTTCGCGGGGGTGGCCTCGAACGCCGGCCGGGCTTGGAATGGGGCCTCAAGCGCCGACCGGGCTGAAATTCGGGCGGTCGGGGCTGGATTGCGTCGGTCGGGCCAGGGGGACCCCGGCGGGGCAGGATGGCGGGATGAACGTATCGAGGTCTGAGGGTGTGGCCGTTCCCGCTGTGCTGGATGCCGGCGAGCGGGTGAGCGTGGGCACTGCTGTGGGGGAGGCGCGGGTCACCTGGGTGCGGGCGGAGGTGCCTCGGCTTGTGCTGGCGCTCGGGCACGGGGCCGGGGGCGGGGTGGAGGCTCGCGATCTGGTGGCGTTGGCGGGGGTGTTGCCGGGGGCCGGGGTGAGTGTGGCGTTGGTGGAGCAGCCGTGGCGGGTGGCGGGGAAGAAGGTGGCGCCGGCGCCGAAGACGCTGGACAAGGGGTGGGAGGCGGTCTGGGGTGAGGTGGCCGGGGAGGGGCTGCCGGTGGTGGCGGGCGGGCGCAGTGCGGGGGCGCGGGTGGCCTGCCGGACCGGGGCGGGGCTGGGGGCCGCCGGGGTGCTCGCGCTGAGCTTTCCGTTGCATCCGCCGGGGAAGCCGGAGCGGAGCCGGGCCGAGGAGCTGCTCGGGACGGGGGTGCCGACGCTGGTGGTGCAGGGCGGGCGGGACCCGTTCGGGCGGCCGGAGGAGTTCCCCGGGGGGAGCTACGAGCTGGCGGAGGTGGCGTACGGCGATCACGGGTTCGCCGTGCCGAAGAAGGCGCCCGTCGGCCAGGAGGAGGCGCTCGGGGTGATCACGGACGCGGTGGGGGCGTGGCTGGAGCGGCTGCCGGTGGGCTGAGGCGGGTCACGCGGTGGGCCGAGGCGGTCGCGCGGCGGGCGGAGGCGGGCCTCGCGCGGGGACGGGAATGCCGAGCGGGTGGCGGCTGTTGTGCGGGGCGAAGGTGCTTCGGCAGCGTTGATCACGAGAGGAAGTCCGCCGCATGGGTTCGACCATCTGCCCGAGCCGCGAGCGCGCCACCGACCTGGAGTGGTCGGTGCTGCACGCGCCCGTGCGCACTGGCTCCGGCCGCGATCGCCGGGAAGTCCAGGAGCGTGGTCTATCCTCCGATTCGGGCGGTCCGGCAGGCGGGCCCGCCACAGCGCTGAAGGAGGTGGGTCCGGTCACGGGGACCGACGCGGGAAGTCAGGACGTACCCGAGAAGCCCGAGGAGACCTCGGCGGAGCGGACCGCGCGGTTCGAGCGGGACGCGCTCGCCTTCCTCGACCAGATGTACTCGGCGGCCCTGCGGATGACCCGCAACCCGGCCGACGCCGAGGACCTGGTCCAGGAGACCTACGCCAAGGCGTACGCGTCGTTCCACCAGTTCCGTGAGGGCACCAACCTCAAGGCGTGGCTCTACCGGATTCTCACCAACACCTTCATCAACTCGTACCGCAAGAAGCAGCGTGAGCCCCAGCGCAGCGCCGCCGAGGAGATCGAGGACTGGCAGCTGGCGCGTGCCGAGTCGCACATGTCGACCGGTCTGCGCTCCGCCGAGTCCCAGGCGCTGGACCACCTTCCCGACTCCGACGTGAAGTCCGCCCTCCAGGCGATCCCCGAGGAGTTCCGCATCGCCGTCTATCTGGCCGATGTCGAGGGGTTTGCGTACAAGGAGATCGCGGACATCATGGGTACACCCATCGGGACGGTGATGTCCCGCCTGCACCGCGGCCGCCGCCAGCTGCGCGGCATGCTGGAGGACTACGCCCGTGAGCGCGGGCTGGTCCCGGCCGGTTCCGGGGCGAGCGCGGCGGAACCGAACGAGCGGAAAGGCGCGGGGTCATGAGCTGCGGAGAGCCGCACGAGACGGATTGCTCGGAAGTCCTCGACCATCTCTACGAGTTCCTCGACCACGAGATGCCCGACAGTGACTCCAACAAGATCCGCACGCACTTCGACGAGTGCTCTCCCTGCCTGGAGAAGTACGGCCTGGAGCAGGCCGTCAAGAAGCTGGTCAAGCGGTGCTGCGGTCAGGACGACGTCCCCGCGGACCTGCGCGACAAGGTGATCAGCCGCCTGGACATGATCCGGGCGGGCCAGGCGGTCCCGCAGCACGACATCGTCCCGACGGAAGCGGCGGACACGCCCTGACGTCCGGGACGGCCCGGGAGCGGGCGGATACAGGCCGGACGCTCCTTGGGCAAGTCACTCGATAGAGCGACCCGGTCCGAGAAGGTCTGCACCTCACGCCAGTGGGTAACCCATGGGTAATGAGCGGCGCCCCAACCGTCCGTGGTTGGATGCGAAGAGGTACCCCGTCCCCAGGCTCAGCGCCTGCACACGGGCGGGGGGCCCGAAGGGACCGGACACCGGCAGGCGGGAATCGTGAGGATCTTCGGCAAGGGACGGCACCGCCCCTCCGCCTCCTGGCGGCAGGCGACCGACCGAGCGTTCACCTTGATCGGCGACGGCCGTTACGAGGACGCGGGCGCCCTGCTCACGCGCGCCGCCGACCTGGAGCCGTGGCTCTCCGAGTCCTGGTTCAACCTCGCCCTGCTCCACAAGTTCCGCCACGACTGGGAACAGGCCCGTACCGCGGGTCTGCGCGCCGTCGCCCTGCTGGACCGGGACACCGGCGCCCCCGACTGGTGGAACGTCGGCATCGCCGCCACCGCCCTCCAGGACTGGCCGCTGGCCCGCCGCGCCTGGCAGGCGTACGGACTGAAGATCCCCGGGGACGCGGCGGCCTCCGGTGAGCCGTCGGGGATGGGGCTGGGCAGCGCCGCCGTGCGGATCTCCCCCGAGGGGGAGGCCGAGGTGGTCTGGGGCCGGCGGCTGGACCCGGCCCGTATCGAGGTCCAGTCGATCCCGCTGCCCTCCTCCGGCCGCCGCTGGGGCGAGGTGATCCTGCACGACGGGGTCCCGCACGGCGAGCGGACCACCGCTTTGGGGGACACCTATCCGGTCTTCGACGAGATCGAGCTGTGGGCGCCCTCCCCGGTGCCGACCTGGGTGGTGCTGCTGGAGGCGCAGGCCCCGGCCGACCGGGACGCGCTGGAGCTGCTGGCGGCCGACGCCGGGTTCGCCGCCGAGGACTGGTCCTCGTCGGTGCGGCTGCTCTGCCGGACCTGTTCGGAGAGCCGGATGCCGAGCGACGAGGGCGGCGGCGAGCGCCACGTCGACCCGCACGACCACAGCGAACCGGGCCACCCCGGCCCGCTGGGCCACCGGACCACCTCCGGCGAGGGCGACCTGTGGGTCCCCGAGCGCGAGTGCGGCATCGCCGCCCCGCCCGCCCTGGTGCGCGGCCTGCTCGACGGCTGGGTCGCCGACAGCCCGGACACCCGCGCCTGGCGCGACCTCGAAGAGGTGTGCTGACCGGGTCCGTCCTCGCGGCCACCCGCACCCCGGCCCCCGCGTAGGCTGTACGGGCACGGACAACGGGTTCCCAGGAAGGCGCGGAAGCGGACATGGCGCAGCAGGACACGGAGCAGCAGGCGGTGGCGGGCGGTGTGCTGCCGGTCGACGACGAGGGGTTCGTCATCGACACCGAGGAGACCGAGGAGCGTGAGGCGGCCTACCGCGCCCGGGGCACCGCGCGTCCGATCACCGTGGTGGGCAACCCGGTGCTGCACCGCGAGACGAAGGACGTGACGGTCTTCGACGCGGAGCTGGCCCAGCTGGTGGACGACATGTTCGCCAGCCAGCGGGCGGCGGAGGGCGTGGGCCTGGCCGCCAACCAGATCGGCGTGGACAAGAAGGTCTTCGTCTACGACTGCCCGGACGACGAGGGCGTGCGCCACGTCGGCGTGGTCTGCAACCCGGTCCTGGACGAGCTGCCCTCCGAGCGCCGCGTCCTCGACGACTCCAACGAGGGGTGCCTCTCGGTCCCCACCGCCTACGCGGAGCTGGCCCGCCCCGACTACGCGGTGGTGCGCGGCCAGGACGAGAAGGGCAACCCGATCGTGGTGCGCGGCACCGGCTACTTCGCCCGCTGCCTCCAGCACGAGACGGACCACCTGTACGGCTACCTCTACATCGACCGGCTCTCCAAGCGCGAGCGCAAGGACGCCCTGCGGCAGATGGCCGAGGGCACCCCGCGCTACGAGACGGTCCCCAACGACTGAGGCGCCCCCGGCGGCCCGCCGCCGCGGACCCGCACCGCCCCGCTCTCCCCCACGGGAGGCGGGGCGGTGGTGTGTCGTGGGCCATGATCAATTTTCAGACAGGTATGGCGATCTTCGGGTCGGCGAGGGGTGGCGAATGGAGCAAATCTGTTTCCAGACCGGTCAGTTGTGGTGCTCAATGGAAAGGGCGGGGGGATACACCACCGCGCGGTGCCCCGCCCGGCAGGGGGCACCGGCAGAAAGCGGATGAAAGGGGTTTGTTCGTGCCTGCTTTCCCACACAGCACCGCACGGGCGCAGACGACTTCGGTGCCCGAGGCGCTGGCGTTGCCCGTGATCGAACAAGCGTTTCCGCGACATCGTCATGAGTATTGGCCAAAGCTTCAGGTGGAGTCCCGCGCCTGGCTGCTCGAAAAGCGACTGATGCCCGCCGACAAGGTCACCCGCTATGCGGACGAGCTCCGCTACACCGACCTCATCGCCGGCTACTACGTAGGAGCGCCGAGGGACGTCATATCGGCGATTTCCGACTTCAGCACCTGGTTCTTCGTCTGGGACGACCAGCACGACCGCGACGCCGTGCACGGGCGGCGCGCCGCCTGGTACCGGCTCAGCGCCGAACTGCACACCGCGCTGGACGCCCCCGGCGACCACCTGGCGCACCCGGAGCCGCTGGTCGCGGCCTTCGCCGAGACCGTCCACCGGCTGAACGGCTTCCTCAGCCCCGCCTGGAACCACCGTTTCGCCCGCCATTTCCACGCCATCGTCGGCGCCTACGACCAGGAATTCGAGAACCGCGTCACCAAAGTCACCCCGAAGGTCGCCGAGTACATCGAACTGCGCCGGCACACCTTCGGCCACTCCGTCTGGATCGACCTGCTCGAACCCACCGCGGGGCGCGAGATTCCCGAATCGCTCCGGACCAGTGGTCCGTTCCTGACCGCGGCCCGGCACTGTCAGGATTTCTCCGCCTGGTACAACGACCTCTGCTCACTCCCGAAAGAACTCGCCGGCGACGACCAGCACAATCTGGGAATCAGCCTCATACGCCATGAGGGGCTGTCGCTCGAAGAGGCCGTGGTGGAGGTGAGGAAACGCGTGGAGAACTGCGTCACCGAATTCGAGGTGGCGGAGAAGGAATTGCGGGAACTCCTCGCCGGACATCTCGCCGCACTGCCCCGAGGAGCCGGCTCCGCCGAGGCCAGGTCCGTCGCCGAGGCCGTCGGGTCGGCCGTCTTCAACATGCGCAACTGGTTCTCCTCCGTCTACTGGTTCCACCACGAGTCCGGCCGCTACCGCGTCGACAGCTGGGACGACCGGAGCACCCCGCCCTACGTCAGCGACCTGGCAGGTGACGCGTGAGCGCCGAATCCACCACCGAACGCCCCGCCGCCCCGGGCCCGCGCACCGCGCCCCTGGTGGCCGGCAGCGTGCCCGTCCTCGGCCACGCCCCGAGCCTGGTCCGCGACCCGCTGGCCTTCCTCACCGGGCTGCGCGACCACGGCGACCTGGTCCGCGTGAAGCTCGGCCCGAAGACGGCGTACGCGGTCTGCGCGCCCGAGCTGGTCGGGGCGCTGCTGCGCAACTCCCAGGAGTTCCAGGTCGGCGGGCCGCTCTGGGAGAACCTCGAAGTGCTGCTCGGCAAGGGCGTGGCCACCAGCAACGGGGCCGACCACCGCCGTCAGCGCCGCATGATGCAGCCCGCCTTCCGGCCCGAGCGGATCGCCTCGTACGCGACCGTGATGGAGGAGGAGGCGCGGGCGATGGCCGACCGCTGGCGGGACGGGCAGGTGGTCGACATCGGCGCCGAGACGTTCAGCTGCGCGGTGCGGGTGGTCGCCCGCTCGCTGCTGGAGGTCGACTCGATCGGCGCCAAGGCGGACCGGATCAGCGCCTCGCTGCACACCGTCTTCAGCGGCCTGTACCGGCGGATGATCCTCTCCTTCGGGCCGCTGCACCGGCTGCCGACCCCCGCCAACCGGCGCTTCGAGCGGGCGCTGGCCGACCTCCACCACCTCGTCGACGAGGTGATCGCCGAGCGGCACGCGCAGGGCAAGGGCGCCGACGACCTCCTCGACATCCTGCTCACCTCCGAGGACGGCGAAGGCAGGCCGCTCAGCGACCAGGAGATTCACGACCATCTCGTCTCGCTGATCGTCGCCGGGGCCGAAAATGTCGCCTCGACACTCGCCTGGTGCTTCCAGCTCCTCACCGATCATCCGGACCAGGAACAGCGGGTGGCCGAGGAGGCACTATCCGTGGCACCGGACCGACCGGTCAATTTCGGCGATCTGGGCTCCCTCGACCACACCCGCAATGTCATCGTCGAATCCATGCGGATACGGCCTGCGGCGTGGATATTCACCCGCCGTGCCGTCGCCGACACAGAACTCGGTGGCTATCGCATTCCAGCCGGAGCCGACATCATCTACAGCGCGTATGCGATGCAGCACGATCCGCGCTCATTCGACCGGCCGGACGTCTTCGACCCGGACCGGTGGATTCCTGAACGGGCCGAAGAAGTACCGCAGTACGCGATGATGCCGTTCAGCACGGGCAACCGGAAATGCCCCGGCGACCACTTCAGCATGGTCGAGGCCACGCTGATGCTCGCCACCGTGCTGCCCCGCTGGCGGCTCGTCCCCGTCGCCGAGACCGACCCGGCGCCCCGGATCGGGATCACCCTCCAGCCCAAGCGCGCGGTCTTCCGGGTCGAGAGCCGCTGACCCGCACCGCGCCGAAGCACCGACGCCCGCCGCCCGGCCCCCAAGGACGAGGGGCCGGGCGGCGGGCGTTCGCGGGGGCGGGCCGGTCAGAAGTCGTCGTCGAAGGAGACGGTGCCCTCGACCGCGACCTGGTAGGCCGAGACCCGGCGCTCGAAGAAGTTGGTCAGCTCCTGCACACCCTGGAGCTCCATGAAGGAGAACGGGTTCTGCGAGCCGTACACCGGGGCGAAGCCCAGCCGGGTGAGCCGCTGGTCGGCGACGCACTCCAGGTACTCGCGCATCGACTCGGTGTTCATGCCGGGCAGGCCGTCACCGCACAGGTCGCGGGCGAACTGGAGCTCCGCCTCGACGGCCTCCTTGAGCATCGCGACGACCTGCTCCTGGAGGTGATCGTCGAAGAGCTCCGGCTCCTCCTTGCGGACCGTGTCGACCACGTCGAAGGCGAAGCTCATGTGCATCGTCTCGTCGCGGAACACCCAGTTGGTGCCGGTCGCCAGGCCGTGCAGCAGCCCGCGCGAGCGGAACCAGTACACGTAGGCGAACGCCCCGTAGAAGAAGAGCCCCTCGATGCAGGCGGCGAAGCAGATGAGGTTGAGCAGGAACGTGCGGCGGTCCGCCTGGCTCTCCAGCTGGTCCAGCTTGTCCACCGAGTCCATCCAGCGGAAGCAGAACTCCGCCTTCTCGCGGATCGAGGGGATGTTCTCCACCGCCGCGAAGGCGTCCGCGCGGTCGGCCGGGTCGGGCAGGTAGGTGTCGAGCAGCGTCAGATAGAACTGGACGTGCACGGCCTCCTCGAAGAGCTGCCGGCTCAGGTAGAGCCGCGCCTCGGGGGAGTTGATGTGCTTGTACAGGGTCAGCACGAGGTTGTTGGCGACGATCGAGTCACCCGTGGCGAAGAAGGCGACCAGCCGCCCGATCAGGTGCTGCTCACCCGGGGAGAGCTTCGCCAGGTCGGCGACGTCGGAGTGGAGGTCGACCTCCTCGACGGTCCAGGTGTTCTTGATCGCGTCCCGGTAGCGCTCGTAGAAGTCCGGGTACCGCATCGGGCGCAGGGTCAGCTCGAAGCCGGGGTCGAGCAGGTTCTTCGCCGCGCCGACGGTGTGCGCGTTCGCTGCCGGTGTGGTGTCGGGGGTGGTCATTACTGGCATGCCTCGCAGGACTCGGGGTTCTCCAGGGAGCAGGCGACGGCCTCCGCGTCGGGGGCCGCCTGCGCCGGGACGGTGGCGGTGGCGGGGGCGGAGCCGCCGGCGGCGCGGGCGATCCGCGTGGCCGGGCGGGACCGCAGGTAGTACGTGGTCTTCAGCCCCTTCTTCCAGGCGTACGCGTACATCGAGCTGAGCTTGCCGATGGTGGGCGTCTCCATGAACAGGTTGAGCGACTGGCTCTGGTCCAGGAACGGGGTCCGGGCCGCCGCCATGTCGATCAGGCCGCGCTGCGGCAGCTCCCAGGCGGTGCGGTACAGCGCCCGCAGCTCCTCGGGAACCCAGGCGAAGCCCTGCACCGACCCGCTCGCCTCACGCAGCGCCTCGCGGGTGCGCGCGTCCCAGACGCCGAGCCGCTTCAGGTCCTCCACCAGGTAGGAGTTGACCTGGAGGAACTCCCCGCTCAGCGTCTCGCGCTTGAAGAGGTTGGAGACCTGCGGCTCGATGCACTCGTAGACGCCGGCGATCGAGGCGATGGTGGCCGTCGGGGCGATCGCGAGGAGCAGCGCGTTCCGCATGCCGCTCTCCGCGACCCGGGCGCGCAGCGCCTCCCACCGCTCGGGCCAGGCCAGGTCGGTGTCGTAGTGGTCCGGGTGGAGGACGCCCCGGGCGGTGCGGGTGCGGTCCCAGTTCGGCAGCGGGCCGTATTTCTCGGCGAGGTCGCAGGAGGTCTCGTAGGCGGTGAGCATGATGCGCTCGGCGATCCGCGTGGAGAGCCGCCGGGCCTCGGGGGAGTCGAAGGGCAGCCGGAGCTGGAAGAAGACGTCCTGGAGCCCCATCGCGCCCAGCCCCACCGGCCGCCAGCGGGAGTTGGAGCGCTCGGCCTGCTCGGTCGGGTAGAAGTTGATGTCGACCACGCGGTCGAGGAAGACCACGGCGGTGCGCACCGCCTCGTCCAGCCGCTCCCAGTCGATCGCGCCGCCCGCGACGAAGGCGCCGAGGTTGACCGAGCCGAGGTTGCAGACGGCCGTCTCGCCGTCGTCGGTGACCTCCAGGATCTCCGTGCACAGGTTCGAGGAGTGCACGGTGTGGCCCGGCAGCGCCGTCTGGTTGGCGGTGCGGTTGGAGGCGTCCTTGAAGGTCATCCAGCCGTTGCCGGTCTGGGCGAGGGTGCGCATCATCCGGCCGTACAGCTCGCGCGCCGGGATGGTCCGCTTGGCCAGGCCCTGCGCCTCGGCCGCCCGGTACGCCGCGTCGAAGGCGTCGCCCCACAGGTCGGTCAGCTCGGGGACGTCCGAGGGGGAGAAGAGCGACCAGTCGGCGTCGGCGTCGACCCGGCGCATGAACTCGTCCGGAATCCAGTGCGCGAGGTTGAGGTTGTGGGTGCGCCGGGCGTCCTCGCCGGTGTTGTCCCGCAGCTCCAGGAACTCCTCGATGTCGGCGTGCCAGGTCTCCAGGTAGACCGCGGCCGCGCCCTTGCGCCGGCCACCCTGGTTGACCGCGGCCACCGAGGCGTCGAGCGTGTTGAGGAACGGCACGATGCCGTTGGAGTGCCCGTTGGTGCCCCGGATCAGCGAACCCCGGGCGCGGATACGGGAGTAGGCGAGGCCGATGCCGCCGGCGTGCTTGGAGAGCCGGGCGACCTGGTGGTAGCGGTCGTAGATCGACTCCAGCTCGTCCTTGGGGGAGTCCAGCAGGAAGCAGGAGGACATCTGCGGGTGCCGGGTGCCGGAGTTGAAGAGGGTGGGGGACGAGGGCAGGTAGGAGAGGGCGCTCATCAGCCGGTAGAGCGAGGCGACCTCGTCGAGGGCCCGGGCCGAGTCGTCCTCGGCGAGGCCGCAGGCCACGCGGAGCATGAAGTGCTGGGGCGTCTCGATGACCTGGCGGGTGTGGGGGTGGCGCAGCAGGTAGCGGCTGTGCACGGTGCGCAGGCCGAAGTAGCCGAAGCGGTCGTCGGCCGCCTGGTCGATCAGGGCGTCGAGCCGGGCGGCGTGCGCGGTCACGAAGGCGGCGGTGCGGTCGGCGATCAGGCCCTCGCGGTGGCCGGTGGCGACCGACTCGGTGAAGGTGGTGACGCCCTGGCCCGCGGCCTCCTCGGCGATGGCGCGGGTCAGCAGGCGGGCGGCGAGCCGGGAGTAGGCGGGGTCCTCGGAGATCAGACCGGCGGCGGCCTCCGTCGCGAGCGACCGCAGCCCGGCCTCGTCCGAGGCGGCGTTGCGGCCCCGGAGCGCGGCGGCGGCGACCCGGCCGGGGTCGGTGTCGGGGAGATCCGCGGTGAGGTCGGTGAGGGTACGCAGCAGCGCGCCCCCGGGGCCCTGGATCTCCTCGGCCCGTACCTCGGCCGTCGACGGATCGGCTGGCGCGATGGTCATGAAGCTCTCCCTCGCTCGGCTCGGAGCCTCGTGGAGGGCAGCGGGTACGGGCGGGACGCCGGGCTTGGGGCACACGGCTCCGCACGCGTCCGCGAGCCCATTCCACGAGGCCCGGACGACATCGGCACCCGGACCGGACGGCCGGGTGCGCTGTTCGGCAGGTCCTCGGACTCGTGGGTACGCGAAAGCGCACCAACACACCGTTGCGGGACAGTTCCGGACTTCCACCGGATTCCCCTGCGGCGACAGCGAGCATGAGCATACATCTTGTGCCGCGCTCGCGAAGCGGCCCCATATCTTGTGTCGGGTGTGCTGTGAGGTGGGCCGTTCGACCCCACCCGCACCGGATGCCCGAAGCTCGCCGAGGCGCCCTCGGGCGGGTCACTGGCGCCCGCCGGACAGGCCGTCAGCGGGCCCCTGAGGGGCCGCCGGCGCCCCGGAGGGGAAGGCCCCGGGGGCCAGCCCGGAGGGACCTCACGGGCGGCGCGCGGAGCGGCACGGCGACCTCGGAGAGCGTACGCGCCCGGACGGGGCCGGCGGACGCCAGGGCGCCCGGCCCGGGGAACGGCGAAGCCGCCGGCCCCCTCGGTCGGGGGCCGGCGGCTTCAACCGGCGTTCAGCAGCAGCGGAATCCGTCGCGCGGGTCCGCCTCGCGGGCGTCCATGCGGCTGCGTTCGAACTGCCTGCGGGTCATCACCTCGGCGTCCGGGTCGTGGCGCCTCACGTGCGCGGCGTACTTCTCGTACGCCGTCTCGCCCGACACCTCCCGGACGTACCAGCCGATCCAGCGGACGCCGGCGCGTACGTGGTGGACCAGGACGCCGAGGCGTCCGGGGTGGTGGCCCGCCTCGCCGCTCATGCCTTGTCGCCGCCCTGCTTCGCGGGGGCCTCGCCGTCGCCGTCACCGGCGGAGGCGGGGGCTCCGGCGCCGACGAGGGCCAGTTCGGCCTTCTCCTCGGCGGTGGCGAACATTCCGGCCGGGGCGACGATCTTCGACTGCTCGAAGGGCGCCTCGGCCAGCTTGACCGACTCGGGCTTGCGGATCGCGTTGTAGCAGACGCGGCCCGCATCGACCAGGACGATGATGATCAGCACCGCGAAGACGATCGACAGGACGCCGTCCACGGTGGAGTTGGTCACCACGGTGTGCATGTCGCCCATCGACTTGGCCGGGGCCAGCACCTCGCCCGCGTCGATGCCGTCCTGGTACTTCGCGCGCTGGGCGAAGAAGCCGATGGCCGGGTTGTCCGAGAAGATCTTCTGCCAGCTCGCGGTGAGCGTGACCGCCACGTCCCAGGCGAGCGGGATGCCCGTCACCCAGGCCCACTTGAGGCGGCCCGACTTGATCAGCAGCGTGGTGCAGACGGCCAGCGCGACGGCGGCCAGCAGCTGGTTGGCGATACCGAAGAGCGGGAAGAGCTGGTTGATGCCGCCCAGCGGATCGTGGACGCCGACCCAGAGGAAGTAGCCCCAGCAGCCGACCACGATCGCCGAGGTGATCCAGACGCCCGGCCACCAGCTGACGCGGCGCATCGGCTTCCAGACGTTGCCCAGGGTGTCCTGGAGCATGAAGCGGCCGACCCGCGTACCGGCGTCGACGGTGGTGAGGATGAAGAGCGCCTCGAACATGATCGCGAAGTGGTACCAGAACGCCTTCATCCCGGCGCCGCCCAGCGCGGCCGAGAAGATCTCCGCCATACCGAAGGCGAAGGTCGGCGCGCCGCCGGTACGCGACAGCAGCGTCCCTTCCTCGACGTCCTTGGCCGCCTGGGCCAGTTGGTCGGGGCTGATGGTGAAGCCGAGGTTGGCGATGGCTTCCGAGGCGCTGTTGACCGTGTCGCCGATGACGCCGACCGGGGCGTTGATCGCGAAGTACAGGCCGGGGTCGATGATGCAGGCGGCGATCATCGCCATGATGGCGACGAACGACTCGGTGAGCATCGCGCCGTACCCGATCATCCGGATCTGGGTCTCCTTCTGGACCATCTTCGGGGTGGTGCCCGAGGAGACCAGGGAGTGGAAGCCGGAGAGCGCGCCGCAGGCGATGGTGATGAACACGAACGGGAAGAGCGAGCCGGAGAAGACCGGGCCCGCGCCGCTGGTCGCGAAGGAGGTGATGCCGTCCATCTTCAGCGTCGGCATCGCGATGATGACGCAGACCGCCATCAGCACGATCGTGCCGACCTTCATGAAGGTGGAGAGGTAGTCACGCGGGGCGAGCAGCATCCAGACCGGCAGCACCGAGGCGAAGAAGCCGTAGACCACCATCCAGATGACCAGGGTGCCCGGCTCCAGGGTGAAGAAGTCCGCCATGGAGGACTCGGCGACCCAGCCGCCGCCCACGATCGCCAGCAGCAGCAGGGCGACGCCGAGGACGGAGACCTCGGTGACCTTGCCGGGGCGCAGCGTGCGCAGGTAGACGCCCATGAAGAGGGCGATCGGGATGGTCATGCCGATGGAGAAGACACCCCACGGCGAGCCGGCCAGCGCGTTGACGATGACGAGGGCCAGCACCGCCAGCAGGATGATCATGATCATGAAGACCGCGATCAGGGCGGCGACACCGCCGACCGGGCCGATCTCGTCCCGGGCCATCTGGCCGAGCGAACGGCCGTTGCGCCGGGTGGAGAAGAAGAGGGTGACCATGTCCTGGACGGCGCCGGCGAAGATCACGCCCGCCACGATCCAGATGGTGCCCGGCAGGTAGCCCATCTGGGCCGCCAGGATCGGGCCGACCAGCGGGCCCGCACCCGCGATCGCCGCGAAGTGGTGGCCGAAGAGCACCCGTCGGTCGGTCGGCTGGAAATCGACCCCGTTGTCCAGGCGCTCCGCCGGGGTGGCCCGGTTCTTGTCGACCTTCAGGACCTTGTTGGCGATGAACCGCGAGTAGAAGCGGTACGCGATGGCGTACGAGCCGAGGGCCGCCGCCAGCATCCAGATGGCGGAGATCTCCTCGCCCCGGGAGAGCGCCAGCACGCTCCAGGCGATGGCGCCGACCACGGCGACCAACGACCAGACGGCGATGGATTTGGCGGACAGCTTCCGGTTTCCGGAGGCGGGTGGAGCCGGCTCGGCCATGATGGTCCCCTCACATGAGCGCTGGCGGAAACACCTGCGCTGAACTCCTGCAATGCGTCGGAAATGTAGGCGACCGGTCCGGGCTTTGACACCCCCTGTCCGCGTATCGGAACGGCAACGACTTCCCGTCCCGCGCAACCGGCCCCCGCTGCCGCCGCGTCCCCGTCCCTTACGCACGGCTCCCCGCGCATTTGTCCCCTACGGCGCGCCCCTCCCCGCCGGATTGCCCCCTCGTCGATCGCCCCCCAACCGTGACCCTCCGCTGGAGACTGCGTACCCCTCGCGACCCGGCGGCCATGCGCGGAAATGCACACACGTACGAGCGAATTGCCAGGCGGGGTGAGCGGGGGGTGGTTTCCGGCCGTGCGCGCTCCTGTCGCGCGTCGGCTCCCGTGGCCGGAACGCGACAGGGCGGCGCCCCCGGTGGAGGGGTGCCGCCCTGTCGTCCGCGAGCCTGCCGCCGGCCTACTCCACCGGCCGCTTCAGGCGGGCCAGGAACTTGTACCGGTCGCCGCGGTAGACCGAGCGCACCCACTCCACCGGCGCGCCGGACTCGTCGCGGGAGTGGCGGGAGAGCATGAGCATCGGCAGGCCCACGTCGGTGGCGAGCAGGGCCGCCTCGCGCGGGGTGGCGAGCGAGGTCTCGATGGTCTCCTCGGCCTCGGCCGGGCGCACCCCGTAGACCTCGTAGAGCGCCGTGTAGAGCGAGGTGTACTTGACCAGGGAGCGGCGCAGGGCGGGGAAGCGCTTGGCCGAGAGGTGGGTGGTCTCGATCGCCATCGGCTCGCCGCTGGCCAGCCGGAGCCGCTCGATGCGCAGCACCCGGCCGCCGGCGGTGATGTCGAGCAGGGAGGCGAGCGAGTCGTCGGCCGTGATGTAGCCGACCTCCAGCAGTTGCGAGGTGGGCTCCAGGCCCTGGGCGCGCATGTCCTCGGTGTAGGAGGTCAGCTGGAGCGCCTGGGAGACCTTGGGCTTGGCGACGAAGGTGCCCTTGCCCTGGATGCGTTCGAGCCGGCCCTCGACCACCAGCTCCTGGAGCGCCTGGCGCACGGTGGTCCGCGAGGTGTCGAACTCGGCGGCGAGCGTACGCTCGGGGGGCACGGAGGTGCCCGGCGGCAGCGTCCGCGTCATGTCGAGCAAGTGCCGCTTGAGACGGTAGTACTTGGGCACCCGCGTGGCCCGTACCGGACTGGTGGGTTCGGTGGCGGGTTCGCCGGCCGCCCGGGTCCTCGTGCCGCCCGCGTCCGTCGTCATGCTCCGCCTCTCCGGCTCCTGTGCTGCTGCCGTCACCGGCTCCTCCGTCTGTCGCGGATCACATCGTGGCACGGCCGGTGATCGCCGGTCCGGACTCCCTCAGGTGTCGGTCCGATAACGGACGTGACTGCCCTTCTTATACACCCTTGACACCCCTAAAGGTCTAGGCCAAGCTCCGGCTTACTGGTCTACACCATTAAAGACCAGATCCCAGTCCCACGGCAGTAACTCGTCTTCGATGTCATTCGCTGCGGGTGGGGGGTAGAGGGTTCCCTGAGGAGGGTGACGTGAAGCGCAAGCTCATTGCGGCCATCGGTGTCGCTGGCATGATGGCCGGTCTCGCGGCGTGCGGGGACTCGGAGACGGCGAGCAACGCCAAGCCCGAGGACCGCAAGGAAAACCTGACCGTCTGGCTGATGGTCGACGCCCAGAGCACCTGGCCGGAGCTGGTCAAGGACGTCAACGCGCAGTTCAAGAAGAAGTACCCCAATGTCAAGGTGAACGTCCAGTACCAGGGCTGGGCCGACAAGGCCAAGAAGCTCGACACCGCGCTCGGCGGGGACAAGTTCCCGGACGTCGTCGAGCTCGGCAACACCGAGACGATGCAGTACATCCTCAACGGCGCCCTCGCCGAGATCGACCCCAAGAAGTACGAGAACTCGGACACCTGGATCCAGGGCCTCACCGACACCTGCACCTTCGAGGGCAAGCAGTACTGCGTGCCCTACTACGCCGGTGCCCGCGTCGCGGTCTACAACCAGGAGATGCTGAAGAAGGCGACCGGCTCCGACGCCCTCCCCGAGACCGAGGACGCCTTCCTCAAGGCGATGGACAAGGTCTCCAAGGAGTACGGCGAGAAGGACAAGCGCTACTCCTCCCTCTACCTCCCGGGCCGCTACTGGTACGCGGCGATGTCCTACGTCGCGGCGTACGGCGGCCAGATCGCCGAGTACGACGAGGGCTCCAAGGAGTGGAAGGGCACGCTCTCCTCCCCCGAGTCCCAGAAGGGCATCCAGCACTTCATCGACCTGGTCAAGAAGTACAACAAGGCCGACCTGACCAAGGACGAGCAGGACCACGCCAACGTCATGGCCAACGAGAAGGCCGGCGTCATCTACGGCAACGGCTGGGAGGCCGGCTCCGTCGTCGACGGCAAGAACAACGGCAACGCCAAGCTCGAAGGCAAGATCGCCACGGCGGGCATGCCCGGCCCCGAGGGCAAGGCGCTGCCTTCCTTCATCGGCGGCTCGGACCTCGGCATCGTCGAGAAGTCCAAGGCCAAGGACCTCGCGGAGGAGTGGGTCTCCCTCTTCACCAACGAGAAGTCCATGGAGGTTCTGGCCAGCAAGAACATCCTGCCGAACAACACGAAGCAGCTGGAGCCGCTGAAGGAGAAGCCGGAGACGGCCGCCGTCGCCAACGCGGTGCCGGACGCCTGGTTCACTCCGATCGCCCCGGGCTGGACCTCCATCGAGAAGGAGGAGGTCCTGAAGAACATGCTGCTCCAGATCATCAAGGGCGACTCCGTCGAGAAGGCCACCAAGGCCGCCGACGCGAAGATCGACGAGCTGATCAACAAGGGCTGACGGGCCCCAGGATCACCGCGGACGGGACCCGCCTCACGCGGGTCCCGTCCGTCCCCTTGCGGTGCAGAACAGGAAACGGAAGGTCAGCCACGTGACTGCCGCCGAGACTCAGGCCGCCGACCCGCCGGCCGCCATACCGAGCGCTCCCCTCGACAAAGGGACCCCACCACCGGCGGGCACCCCGTCGAACTCCGGGCCGCCGAGACGGAAGAAGGGGGCGCTGCTGCCCTACTTCCTGATCCTCCCGGCGATCATCGCGGTCGCGGCCGTGTACGCCTTCCCGCTCGTCAAGTCGGTCATCATGTCCTTCCAGGACATGGGCCGCCGCGAACTCTGGTCCGGCAACACCCCGCCGTGGGTCGGCTTCGACCAGTACACGGCCATCCTCGCCGACAGCGAGTTCTGGTACGTCGTCGGCCGGACCGTGCTGTTCATGGCCGTCTGCGTCACCCTCACCATGGCGATCGGGCTGCTGCTCGCGCTGCTGATGATGCGGCTGACCACCTGGGTGCGGATCGTGCTGACGGTGGCGCTGATCGCCGCCTGGTCGATGCCGCTGATGGTCGCCGCCTCCATCTTCCGGTGGCTCTCCGACTCCGACTACGGCCTCATCAACACCCTGATCGCCAAGGTCGCCGGCGAGGACTTCCTCGGCCACAACTGGTTCCTCAACCCCTGGCAGGGCTTCGGCATCATCACCGCCCTGGTCGTCTGGGGCGCCATCCCCTTCGTGGTGGTCACCCTCTACGCCGCCCTCACCCAGGTCCCCAAGGAGCTGGAGGAGGCCGCCGCCCTCGACGGCGCCTCCGCGACGGGCATCTTCCGCTTCGTCACCTGGCCGGTGATCAAGCCGGTCTTCGTCATGGTCACCACCCTCTCGGTGATCTGGGACTTCAACGTCTTCGGCCAGATCTGGCTGCTGCGGGGCAACAAGCCCGAGCCCGAGTACGAGACCCTCGGCCTCTACTCCTTCTCCAAGGCGTTCTCCTCCACCTCGTTCAGCCAGGGCACCGCCATCGCCCTCATCACGGTCGTGCTGCTGTCCGGCGTGGCCGTCTACTACCTGCGCCAGCTGATGAAGACGGGAGAGGTCGAATGAGCACCGCGACCCAGACGCCCCGGACCGGTACCCCGGCGGCCGAGGCCCCCGAGCCCCAGGTCATCCGCCCCGACCGGAAGAGGACCCGGCTCGGCTACAACATCATCGCGCTGGTCACCGCGGCCGTCATGGCCTTCCCGGTCTACTGGCTGATCGTCAGCGCCCTGCGCCCCAACCACGAGATCCGGTCCTACGACCAGACCCTGTGGCCCTCGTCGATCACCTTCGACAACTTCGCCCGCGCGGTGAAGCAGGACAACTTCGTCACCGCGATCCAGTCCAGCCTCATCGTCTCGATCACCGCCGTCGTCGGCGGCATGATCATCGCCACCCTGGCGGCCCTCGCCATCGGCCGCTTCCGCTTCTTCGGCCGCCGCGCCCTGCTGATGGTCCTCATCCTGGTCCAGATGCTGCCGCCGACCGCGATGCTCATCCCCATCTACGCCCAGCTCAACGCCATGGGCGGACTGGACGAGTACTGGGGCCTGATCGTCGTCTACCTGGTCTCCACGCTGCCCTTCGCGGTGGTGATGATCCGCGGCTTCGTGGTCAACATCCCCGTGGAGCTGGAGGAGTCCGCGATGGTGGACGGGTGCACCCGGATGGGCGCCTTCCGCCGGGTCATCTTCCCGCTGCTCGCTCCCGGCCTCGCAGCCGCGTCGATCTTCGCGCTGGTCAACGCCTGGAACGAGTACCTCTTCGCGTACATCCTGATCAACGACAACTCCAAGTACACGCTCAACGTGTGGCTGATGACCTTCACCACCGAGCGCGGAACGGACTACGGCGCGCTGATGGCCGCCTCCACGATGATCGCCCTCCCGGTCGTCGTCTTCTTCATGATCATCCAGTCCAAGATGGCGGCCGGCCTCACCTCCGGCGCCGTGAAGGGATGAGCACGATGACCGCCCAGCCCACCACCGTCTCCGGTGACCAGCTCACCCGCGACGCCCTCGCCGTCCTCCAGCCCGGCTTCACCGGCACCGAGGCCCCCGAGTGGCTGCTGCGGCAGATCCGCGACGGCCTCACCTCCGTCGGGCTCTTCGGCCGCAACATCACCTCGCCCGGCCAGCTCTCCGCCCTCACCGCGCAGCTCCGCGCCGAGCGCGAGGACATCCTCGTCGCCATCGACGAGGAGGGCGGCGACGTCACCCGCCTGGAGGTCGTCGACGGCTCCTCCGTCCCCGGCAACCATGCTTTGGGCGCGGTCGACGACCCGGAGCTGACCCGCGCCGTCGCCCACGAGCTGGCCCGCCGGCTCGCCGACTGCGGCGTCCACCTCAACTGGGCGCCCTCGGCCGACGTCAACTCCGACCCCGACAACCCGGTCATCGGCGTCCGCTCCTTCGGCTCGGACCCGGAGCTGGTCGCCCGGCACACCGCCGCCTACGTCGAGGGCATGCAGTCCGCCGGCGTCGCCGCCTGCACCAAGCACTTCCCCGGGCACGGCGACACCGCGGTCGACTCGCACCACGCGCTGCCGACCATCGGGGTCGGCGCCGACGTCCTGGCCGCCCGCGACCTCACCCCGTTCCGGGCCGCCGTCGCGGCCGGTTCCAAGGCGGTCATGAGCGCCCACATCCTGGTCCCGGCGCTCGACCCGGACCAGCCGGCCACCCTCAGCCGCCGCATCCTCACCGGCCTGCTCCGCGAGGAGCTGGGCTACGAGGGCCTCATCGTCACCGACGGCATGGAGATGCAGGCGATCTCCGCGACCTACGGCATCGAGCGCGGCAGCGTGCTGGCCATCGCCGCGGGCGCCGACGCGATCTGCGTCGGCGGCGGGCTCGCCGACGAGCAGACGGTGATCAAGCTCCGGGACACCCTGGTCGCCGCCGTCCGCGCGGGCGAACTGGCCGAGGAGCGGCTGGCCGACGCCGCCGCCCGGGTCCGCGCGCTGGCCGCCTGGACCACCTCCACGCCCCGCGCCACGGGGGAGCGCACCCCGGACATCGGCCTGGTCGCCGCGCGCCGGGCGCTGGAGATCACCCGCACCGAGGGGCACCGGGCGCTGACCGGCACCCCGCACGTGGTCTCCTTCGCCCCGGTCGCCAACATCGCCGTCGGCGACGAGACCCCCTGGGGCGTCGCCGCGGAGCTGGCGGCCCGCCTGCCCGGTACCACCTCCGCCTCGTACACCGAGCAGGACGGCGCGGAGCTGGCCGCCCGCGTCCTCGCCGAGGCGGGGGAGCGGCGGCTGGTCGCCGTCGTCCGCGACGAGCACCGGCACCCGTGGATGGCCCGCGCCCTGGACGGACTCCTCGCGGCCCGCCCGGACACCGTGGTGGTCGAGATGGGCATCCCGCAGTCCGCCCCGCGCGGCTCGCTGCACGTGGCCACGCACGGCGCCTCCCGCGTCTGCGGCCAGGCCGCCGCCGAGGCCGTCACCACCTGACCCCGGGGCCGGGGCGCGACACCGCCCCCCGCCCCGGAACGCGCCCGCCCCCACCACCCCGGGGGCGGGCGCGGTCGTCTTTCACCAGGACATGAGGAGAGCCCGGCCGGAAGACTCCGGCCGGGCTCTCCTCATGTCCTGGTGAAGGTCTACAGCCCCTGCCACTTCGGCTTGGCGGCGTAGGTGTCCCGGAAGTACGGGGCGAGCCGCAGCTTGGAGGCGGCCGCCTCGTCCACGACCACGGTCGCGTGCGGGTGGAGCTGGAGCGCGGAGGCGGGGACCACCGAGGCGACCGGGCCCTCCACCGTGTCGGCCACGGCCTGCGCCTTCCCCTCGCCGGTGGCCAGCAGCACCAGGTGGCGGGCGTCCAGGATGGTGCCGATGCCCTGGGTGATGACGTGGTGGGGGACCTCGTCCAGGCTGTCGAAGAACCGGGCGTTGTCCCGCCGGGTCTGCTCGGTCAGCGTCTTGATCCGGGTGCGCGAGGCGAGCGAGGAGCAGGGCTCGTTGAACCCGATGTGCCCGTCGGTGCCGATCCCGAGCAGCTGGAGGTCGACACCCCCGGCCGCCCCGAGCGCCGCGTCGTACGCCTCGCAGGCGGCCTGGACGTCCTCGGCGGAGCCGTCGGGCCCCATGAAGGACGAGGCCGGCAGCCCGAGCGGCTCGACCACCTCGCGCAGCACCACCGAGCGGTACGACTCCGGGTGCCCGGGCGGCAGCCCCACGTACTCGTCGAGCTGGCAGATCCGGGCCCGCGAGGCGTCCACGGCACCGTCGGAGACCTTCGCCGCCAGCGCCTGGTAGACGGGCAGGGGAGTCGAACCCGTCGCCACCCCGAGCAGGGCGTCGGGCTTGCGCCGCAGCAGGGCGGCGATGGCGTCGGCGATCAGCTCGCCGCCCGCCCTGGCGTCCGGAACGATGACAACTTCCACGCGTGGCCTGCCGATCTGAGGTGGGACAGCTGGTATAGACCAATCTAACAGAGGGCGGGATCTTTCCGGGGTGCGAATCGCACCCCAGTGGTGCCCTGTACCGGGAGGGTGAACCACCCCGCCCCCGGGCCCGTGTTGAAGAAAGAGACGGCAAAGTGTGGACGCGACACGCCTGCCGTGAACTACTGAACAAAACCTTGGCCGCACGCATGGACAGCGGCGAATGGTCTAGTCCACAATGGCGACATGAAGCCTCCGCCCTTCCCGCACAGAAGGGCGGACCGGGGACCCGGCACTCTCTGCCCTGACTGTTCCGGCTCCCCCTGACCGGCCCACGGGACCGCACACCCGCCGGCCGGTGGTTGCTCCGGGCTGCGGTGCCGGGCGGGTTGAGGGTCCCACCCAGGCGCCGCGGCCCGCGGGTGTTTCGGGGGCCAGATCCAGCCCGGCCGGAGCTTGGGGCCATCTTGAAGCGGCACCCCGGACAGGCCGGAGCAGGCGAACCCGAGCGCGGCCCAGCCCCCGGGAAACCCCCGGCGTCAGCCGGGTACGCTCGCCGGTGTGCCGTCCATGAACGAACTCGTCCGCCAGCACACCGCTCTAGGTGACACCGACCTGGAGTGGCTGCACCTGCTGGTCTCGGAGTGGCAGCTCCTCTCCGACCTCTCCTTCGCCGACCTCATCCTGTGGGTCCCCACCCGGGACGGCACCCGCTACGTCTCGGTCGCCCAGATGCGCCCGAACACGGGCCCGACCTCGTACCAGAACGACATGGTCGGCCACCTGGTCCCGCGCGGGCGCCGCCCCATGCTCGACCTCGCCCTCGACGAGGGCCGGATCGTGCGCGAGGGCGACCCGGAGTGGCGCGAGGAGGTGCCGGTACGGGTCGAGTCCATCCCGGTCTGCCGCGAGGGGCGCATCCTCGGAGTCATCGCCCGCAACACCAACCTGCTGACCGTGCGCACCCCGAGCCGCCTGGAGCTGACCTACCTCCAGAGCGCCTCCGACCTGGCGCAGATGATCGCCGCGGGCAGCTTCCCCTTCGCCGACCAGCAGGGCGACACCGACGTCTCCCCGCGCGCCGGCGACGGCCTGATCCGCCTGGACGCCGACGGCATCGTCCAGTACGCCTCCCCGAACGCCCTCTCCGCGTACCACCGGCTCGGCCTCGCCGCCGATCTGGTGGGCCATCACCTCGGCCAGACCACCACCGAGCTGGCCCCGGCCCGGGGCGCGGTCGACGAGGCGATGGTGAAGCTGGCCAGCGGGTGGGCGCCGCGCGAGGCGGAGGTGGAGGGGAGTGACGGCGTCATCCAGCTCCGGGCCATCCCGCTGCGGCCCAAGGGCACCCACATCGGTTCGCTGGTCCTCCTCCGCGACGTGACCGAACTGCGCCGCCGCGAGCGCGAGTTGATGACCAAGGACGCCACCATCCGGGAGATCCACCACCGGGTGAAGAACAACCTCCAGACGGTGGCGGCCCTGCTCAGGCTCCAGGCCCGCCGGATCGACTCCGAACGCGGCCGGGAGGCGCTGGTGGAGGCGGTCCGCCGGGTCGGCTCGATCGCCATCGTCCACGAGACGCTCTCCCAGAACCTCGACGAGCGCGTGGAGTTCGACGAGATCGCCGACCGGGTCCTCGCGATGGTCGCCGAGATCTCGCCCGGCCGGGTGGAGGGCCGGCGCACCGGCCGGTTCGGCATCCTCGACGCCGAGGTGGCCACCCCGCTCTCCATGGTCCTGACCGAAGTCCTCCAGAACGCCCTGGAACACGGCTTCCGCCCCGGCGACACCGGTGAGGTCGAGGTCTCGGCGGTGCGTGGCGGCACCCGTAAGGACGCCCGGCTGCTCATCACCGTGCAGGACAACGGGGTCGGCCTGCCCGAGGGGTTCGACGCGCACACCGCGGGCAATCTGGGGCTCCAGATCGTCCGGACCCTGGTGGAGGGCGAGTTGGGCGGGACCTTCGACATGAACAGCGCCCCGGAGGGCGGCGCCCGCGTCCTGCTCGACATCCCGGTCCGCGGCGACCTCTGAACGAACCGGGGCGCCCGCGGTGAGCCGGGGCGCCCGGAGCATTCAACCGGCGCGCGGCGTACGACCGTTGCGCGCCCGGGAATGCGCCGAGCCCCCGGACCCTGGTGGGGTCCGGGGGCTCGTTTCAGTCTTCGAGCGCATCCGGGGGTACTGCGCGCTGCGTTTCAAGGGCGGGGTGTGCGCACACGTCGTGCGCGCCGCCGGCCAGGCTCTGGGTGTCAGGCGCTCGCGTTGCGCGCCCGGTTGCGGGCGGCGCGGCGCTTCATTGCGCGGCGCTCGTCCTCGCTGAGGCCACCCCAGACGCCGGAGTCCTGACCGGACTCGAGCGCCCACTGCAGGCACTGCTCAGCAACGGGGCAGCGACGGCAGACGGCCTTGGCTTCCTCGATCTGCAGCAGCGCAGGACCGGTGTTGCCGATGGGGAAGAAGAGCTCGGGGTCTTCCTCGCGGCAAACGGCGTTGTGACGCCAGTCCATGGCTGCTACCTCTCCGTGGTGTTACATGCAAGTTGCTTGTGAATGTGAACGCTTTCACGAATCCCTCAACAAGTGAAGGGCCGACGACCAGATGGACTGGTGTGGTCCAGACTTTGAGGAGGGGTTCTGGCTCTCAGTGGAGGCCGGTGTTGCGGGCCGTCCCGAGCGCCATGTAGAGATTCCCAAACCTCGGCAGCGGATACAACCCCTTCCGGAAACTTTTTTTGGATTCCTCGGTGTCGGCTAGGTCACAGCCGTACTTCCATGGGGTGGACCCTGGTCTAAACGTTCGAGTGAAAGGACTTTTGCCCTTTCCGCTCACACAATCACACGCAGTGCACGGCGAACGCCTGCGAACGTCACGCTGGTACGCAGTCCTAGGTGGTCGCCGTCCATCTGGAAGGGCAGCGGAGCCTTCGAATGCAAGGTGAACTCGGTCAGGTCATGCCGTGACAGGGCGTGACGACCGCGAGGTCCGCGCTCGGGGCTCGATGCCAGCAACTGCGTGCCGTAGCGGGCCACCGCCATGGTGGAGAGCCTGCTCAGACCGAAGATGTCCAAACCCGTCTCGAAGGAGGCGCGGGGCGAGGCGTATATCGGGCGGTTGCCCAGGTAGGTCCAGGGCGCGGTGTTGCAGACCACCGAGAGGACCAGGTCGTCGACGGGTTCCTGGCCCGGCTGCTCCAGGGTGATCAGGCCGTGCCGGCGGTGCGGCTCGCCGACGAACTGGCGCAGCACCTGGCGGACGTAGAGCGGGTGGGTGGAGCGGCGGCCGCGTTCGCGGTGCTGTTCGACCCGCCCGATCACCCCGGCGTCGAAGCCGAGGCCGGCGGTGAAGGTGAACCAGCGGCCCGGAACCGCCTCGTCCTCCGAGCCGGGGGTACCGCTCGCCAGGCCCAGGCTGACCGTGCGCTGGCTGCCGGTGCGCAGGGCGTCCAGCAGGGCGCCGGTCGCCTCCACCGGGTCGTTGGGCAGGCCGAGCGCCCGGGCGAAGACGTTGGTCGAACCGCCGGGGACGACGGCGAGGCCGGGCAGCCGGTCGGGGTCGGGGCCGTCGTGCAGGAGGCCGTTGACCACCTCGTTGACGGTGCCGTCGCCGCCGAGGGCGACCACCATGTCGACATCGGCGCTGGCCGCCGCGAGCCGCCCGATGTCCCGGGCGTGGCCGCGGTACTCGGTCGTCACCGCCTCCAGCTTGACCTCGCTGGCCAGCGCGTGGATCAGTACGTCCCGTGTACGGGCACTTGTGGTGGTGGCTGCCGGATTGACCACGAGGAGTGCGCGCATGCGTTGCAGCGTACCCAGCCACGGGCGCCCGGCTCACCCCGGTACGTCTCCACGGGCCCCGGGGAGACGTCGGCCGGCGGGACGGGGCTACCCTGCTGGGGTGAGTACTGAGCAGACCCCCACCGACCCGGGCCCGAGGCCCACCCGGCTCACCGTGGTCGCCGCCCTCGCGGCGGCGGAGGGTCTGGCGCTGGTCGTCGTCGGCCTCGTCCTCGCCGTCCGCGCCCTGCTCGGCGACGGGGAGCTGCGGTCGGCCCTGACCGGCGGCCTCACCCTGGTGGCGCTCGGCGTCATTCCGCTGGCCGCCGCCCGCGGTCTGCTGGCCCGCCGCAGCTGGAGCCGCGGGCCCGCGATCATCACCCAGATCCTGGCGCTGCCGGTGGCCTGGCAGTTCCTCCAGGCCGACAGCGTCCTCATCCCCGGCGGCGTCGTGCTCGCCGTGGTCGCGATCAGCGCGCTGGTGATGCTGGTCAACCCGGCGACCACCATCGACCTCGGCATCCGGCCGCCCGGCGCCGAGCGCTGACCGGGCCGCCTACTCCTCCACCAGGAGCTTCTCGCGCAGCTGCGCGAGCGTCCTGGCCAGCAGCCGGGAGACGTGCATCTGCGAGATGCCGACCTCCTGGGCGATCTGCGACTGGGTCATGTTGCCGAAGAAGCGGAGCAGCAGGATGCGCTTCTCGCGCGGCGGGAGATCCTCCAGCAGCGGCTTGAGCGACTCCCGGTACTCCACGCCCTCCAGCGCCTCGTCCTCCGAGCCGAGCGTGTCGGCGACGGCCGGGGACTCGTCGTCGGTGTCGGGGACGTCCAGGGAGAGCGTCGAGTAGGCGTTGGCCGACTCCAGGCCCTCCAGCACCTCCTCCTCGGAGATGCCCAGCTTCTCGGCCAGCTCGTGCACGGTCGGCGAGCGCCCGTGCCGCTGGGAGAGCTCGGCGGTGGCCGAGGTGAGCGAGAGCCGCAGCTCCTGGAGGCGGCGCGGCACCCGCACCGCCCACCCCTTGTCGCGGAAGTGCCGCTTGATCTCGCCGACCACCGTGGGCGTGGCGTAGGTGGAGAACTCCACGCCGCGCTCCGGGTCGAAGCGGTCGACCGACTTGATCAGGCCGATCGTCGCCACCTGGGTCAGGTCGTCCAGCGGCTCGCCGCGGTTGCGGAAGCGGCGGGCCAGGTGCTCGACCAGCGGCAGGTGCATGCGGACCAGCCGGTTGCGCAGCTCCGCGTACTCGGGGCCGCCGGCCGGCAGGGTGCGCAGCTCGATGAAGAGGGCGCGGGCGCCGCTGCGGTCGTGCGGGTCCGGGCGGTCCACGGGGGCGCCTGCCGGCGGCGCCTGGTCCTTCTGGTGCTCCGGCTGGTCGTCCTGCCCGCCCGGCTTCTCGTCCTGGTGCTTGTCCTCGGTCATTGGTCCCGCCTGCTCCGCGACATCCCAGGGGCCGTGCGCAGCCCGTCCGTCCTTCCCGCCCGGGGCGCGGGGCGGTGGCCGCTCCACGCCCTCGGGGTGCTGCCGGGCCTGCTGCTGCCCCGGGAGGTTCCCCCGGGCGGCGGCAGGACCGGCGGCCGGTCGGTCCCCGCCGCCGGTCGCGGGGGGACTCCAGGTGCTGTGCGTCTCCTCAGGCACCGGTTCCCCGTCCCTCACGCCGGACCGGGGCCCGCGCCGCGTTGCTTGTGCAGGCTGATCGAGACGGTGTTGTCCTCGGCGACCGAGGAGTCGACCTTGCCCGCGAGTGCGGAGAGCACCGTCCAGGCGAACGTGTCCCGCTCGGGGGCCTTGCCGTCGGTGGTGGGTGCCGACACCGTCACCTCCAGTGAGTCGTCGATCAGCCGGAAGACGCAGCCGAGGACTGAGCCCGGCACGGCCTGCTGGAGCAGAATCGCGCACGCCTCGTCCACGGCGATGCGCAGGTCCTCGATCTCGTCGAGGGTGAAGTCCAAACGCGCCGCGAGGCCGGCCGTGGCCGTCCGCAGCACCGACAGGTAGGCACCCGCTGCCGGCAGCCGGACTTCCACGAAGTCCTGGGTCCCGGGCTCGCCTGCGATAGGGGACACCCTCACCTCCAAGGTGGTACAAGCACTTTCGGGGCTCCGGGGAGGAGTCCCCGGGACGCGCCACGTTCCAGCCGTGACGCTACCGCGCCGCTGAGGTCCGTGTCCCAGGACCCCCGCCCCTGTGCCTCACTCATAGTAAGCATACTTATACGCAGGGTGGCTAGGGGTCTGCGGAGCTCAATTGGAAAGTCCGGGCGCCGGGTTGACGTACCCAGCGCTCAGACGATCGAACCGTCCGCGTAGCACCAGCGCCACGACTCGCCCGGCTCCGCGCTGCGCATCACCGGGTGGCCGCTCTCGCGGAAGTGGGCCGTCGCGTGCCGGTACGGGGAGGAGTCGCAGCACGCCACATGGCCGCAGTGCAGGCACTTCCGCAACTGGACCGGGTTGCTCCCGACCGCCAGGCACTCCAGGCAGGTGTCCGCCGACGGGGCGGGCTCGGGGTGCGGCAGCTCGGCGACATGGGCGCATTTGTTCATGATGGGCAGGTTAACGCGGCTTCTGTGATGCCTGTCATATTCTGCCGCCCGGCGCCGGGAAGGACGGGACCACCCGCCATGGACGTACTGCCGCTGCTGCTCCTGGTCGCGGGCAGCACCGCCGTCGCGGGAGCGGCCCGGCGCACGGCCGTCCCCGCGCCGCTGGTCCTGGTCACCGCCGGCCTGCTCGTGTCGTACATCCCGGGCGTGCCCGCGTACACGCTCGACCCGGAGATCGTGCTGCCGATGGTGCTGCCGCCGCTGCTGCACACGGCCGCCATGGACAGCTCCTACCTGGATCTGCGGGCCCAGGTGCGCTCCGTCGCGCTGCTCTCGGTCGGGTACACGCTCTTCGCGACGCTCGTCGTCGGCTGGGCCGTCCACCTGATCGTGCCCGACCTGCCGCTCACCGCCGCCCTGGTCCTCGGCGCCGTCGTCGCGCCGCCGGACGCGGTCGCCGCCACCGCCGTCGCCCGGCGGGTCGGACTGCCCTCGCGCATCACCACGATCCTCCAGGGCGAGTCCCTGGTGAACGACGCCACCGCCATCACCGCCTACCGGGTCGCCGTCGCCGCGGCGGTCGGCGAGAGCGCCGGACTGCTGCACGCCGGGACCGAGTTCCTCGTGGCCTCGCTCGGCGGCGTCGCCGTCGGCCTGGTCCTCATGGTGCCGCTCCACCGGCTCCGCACCCACCTGCACGAACCCCTGTTCAAGAACACCCTCTCGCTGCTCATCCCGTTCGCCGCCTACGCGCTGGCCGAGTACGCCGGCGCCTCCGGGGTGCTGGCCGTGGTGGTCGTCGCCCTCTACCTCGGCCACCACTCCTGGCAGGTCGACTTCGCCACCCGGCTCCAGGAGGACGCCGTCTGGAAGATGGTCGCCTTCGTCCTGGAGTCGGCCGTCTTCGCGCTGATCGGCCTCCAGCTGCCGCTGGTCGTCGGCGGCCTCGGCGACTACCACGTGGGGGAGGTCCTCTGGTACGCCCTCGCGGTCTTCCTGGTGGTGGTCGCCACCCGGTTCGTCTGGACCTACCCGGCCGTCTACCTGCCCCGGCTGGCCTCCCGCCGCATCCGCGCCCGCGAACCCGACCCCACCTGGAAGGGCCCCTTCGCCGTCGCCTGGGCCGGGATGCGCGGCGTCGTCTCGCTCGCCGTCGCCTTCTCGATCCCGCACACGGTCCACGAGGGCGGCCCCTTCCCGTACCGGAACCTGATCCTCTTCCTGACCTTCACCACCGTCATCGGCACCCTCGTCGTGCAGGGCCTCACCCTGCCCGCCCTCATCCGGCTGCTCCGCCTGCCCGGCCGCGACGTCCGCGCGGAGACGCTGCTGGAGGCCCAGGCGCAGAACGCCGCCTCCGAGGCCGCCGAGCGCCGCCTCGACACGCTCCTCGCCGACCCGCGCAACGCCCTGCCCGAGCCGCTCGCCGACCGGCTCCGGTCCGTGCTGGAGCGCCGCCGGAACGCGGTCTGGGAACGGCTGGGCACCGTCAACCCGCAGACCGGCGAGAGCGTCGACGACACCTACCGGCGGCTGGCCCGCTCCATGATCGCCTCCGAACGGGAGGTCTTCGTCGCCCTGCGCGACCGGCGCCACATCGACGACGAGATGCTCCGCGACCTGCTGCGCCGCCTCGACCTGGAGGAGGCGGCGGCCTACCGGGAGGAAGGGTGACCCCCTACGCCTCGGGGAACGGGCGGCCGGTGACCACCGCCGCCAGCGCCGTGCCCCGGCGAAAGCGGCCGTCCGCCGCCAGCGCGGCCAGGCCGTGCAGGAGTTTGGCGACGTAGACGCGCTCCACGCCGAGGCCGTGCCGCTGCTCGAAGGCGGCGGCGAACTCCTCCAGCGCCGGGCTGGTCCGCGCGTAACCGCCGTGGTGGAAGCCGTCCTCGACGGTCCACCGGCCGCGATCGCCGCCGAACGCCGCCCGCTGGTGCGCCGCCACCTGCGCGCCGAGGAAGCCGCCCTTCAGCACGGCGACGCCCACCGCCTCCTGCTCGGGGGCGAGCCCCGCCGCGAGACCGGCCAGGGTGCCCCCGGTGCCGCAGGCGACGGCGACCGTCGGCACGCTCTCCCGCAGCGCGGCCAGCTCCTCGCCGAGCACCGCGCAGGCCCGGACCGCCGCGGCGTCCGAACCGCCCTCGGGCACGACGCGCACCGGCCGCCCGGGCCCGGCGGCCTCGGCCACCAGCGCGTCCCGGACGGCCGGGTCGCCCCTGAGCCGGTACCGGGAGCGGCTGACGAAGACCAGCCGCATGCCGTCGGCGCGGCACCGTGCGAGGGAGGGATTGAGAGGGCGGCCGGCCAGCTCCTCGCCCCGGACGACGCCGACGGTCGGGAAGCCGAGGAGCCGCCCGGCCGCCGCCGTCGCCCGCAGGTGGTTGGACCAGGCCCCGCCGAAGGTCACCACCGTCCGTCCGTCGGCCCCCTGGAGAACCGGCGCGAGCTTGCGCCACTTGTTCCCCGGGATGTCCGGGTGGATGAGGTCGTCCCGCTTCAGCAGCAGCCGTACCCCGTACCGCTCGAAGGCCGGCTCGCGCAGCTCCTGCACCGGTGAGGGGAGCAGCGGGCGCACCGGCTCGCGGTGCGCCCGGCCGTCCCGGGCACGGGGTACGGACGGCTCCGGGCCGGGCGGTACGGGGTCGGGGTGGGGGCTCACCCCTCCATTGTCGGCCCGGCCGCCGCGCGCCTCACTTCAGGCGGCCCTTGATGCGCTCGCGCATCGACTTCATGGTGAAGCCGCGGGGGTCTATCTTGCCGGGCTGCCACTCCAGGTGGCCGATGACGGACTGCTGGTTCCAGCCGTGGACGCGGCAGACGGCGGCCGAGACCCTCTCGATCGCGTCGAGCTGGGCGCTGGTCCAGGGGTCCTCGCCGTCGCCCAGGTTCTCGCACTCGAAGCCGTAGAAGCGGGCGTTGCCGTCGGTGTTCGCCTCGTTGACCGGGGGATAGCCGGCGCGCTCGGCGATGACCGCCGCCAGGACGTCGTCGTCGCCGAGCCCCGCGTGGTTGGCCCTGCCGTAGCCGACCAGGTGGACCCGGCCGTCCTTGGTGATGACGCCGTGGCAGAGCGGGCCGGGCAGCCCGGAATAGCCCTTACGGCAGATGTCGACCGTGCGGGCGCTGCCCGAGGTGACCGTGTGGTGGATCATCACGCCGTTCACGGGCCCCCAGGCGCCCTTGCTGTTGCGGTTGTGGCTGCGCCAGCTGCCCACCTCGACGACGGTGACCCCTTCGTCCTTGAGGGCCTTGAGGAATCTGTCCGCTGACATGGGTGGGGCCATGCCGCCTCCTTCGGGTGCGAAGCGGTGCCCGCCCGGTGCGCGGGCACCTCGTGTGGATCGCTTTGTACCCGCGATCCACGTCCGTCAAGACCGCGCATGGCCCACAGGACGCGTGTACGACGTGATCCGGCCAGCCGGTGGGCCCGCGAGCATGCGCGGGCCCACCCCGCCGGACCGTCAGCGCAGCCCCTGCTCCCCGTGGGTGGCGATGTGCTGCTCCAGGGCGCGCAGGGCGTCCTGGGTGGCGCGGGGGTCGCCGCCCCGGCGCTGCTCGGCGTAGTACGCGGAGCCCAGCTTCTTCAGCAGGTCGGCGCCGGCCCGCTGCACCTGCACCTCGTCGATCTTCTGCTTGCCCTGGGCGAGGCCGCGCTGGGCCTGCTCCTTGGCGCGGTCGAGGAATCCAGCCATGGTCCGTGCTCCTTCTGTCCTGGGTGCCCCGCTCGGGGCCCCGGTGTCCGCGAGGCGCGGGGCCGCCGCCCGGACCCCGTGGACCGGGCGCGGCTTCCGTCGGGCTCAACGGGCCGCGCACACGGGTGGTTCCCGGTGGTTCGCCCGACGTGTCCCAGGACGGTGCCAGGACGGTGACGGCGGATCAGGCGGCCGCGTCGGCCGAGGCGAGCCACAGGTCGGGCCCGAACACCTCGTAGTGGATGTCGGCCGGGCGTACCCCCTGCTCCAGGAGCTGTTCGCGGACGGCGCGCATGAACGGCAGCGGTCCGCAGAGGTAGGCGCGGGTGCCGGGGGCCACCGGGACCGCCTTGAGGTCGACGCGGCCGGTGAGCGCGCCGGGGCCGGCGGTGGGCTCCTCGTACCAGAAGTGGGCCTCGGCGTCGGCGAGCCGGCCGGTGAGTTCGGTGTGGAGGGTGCGCAGCGGGTGCATGGCGGGGGTGCGGTCGCCGTGCACGACGGTGACGCGGCCCTCGTGGGCCCGCTCGGCCAGTTCGCCGAGCATGGCGACGACCGGGGTGCAGCCGATCCCGGCGGAGGCGAGCAGGACCGGGGCCGGGCGGCCGTCGGCGCCGGGGGTGGGGTCGAGGACGAGGTCGCCGTAGGGCGCCGAGAGGTCCAGCAGGTCACCGGCGCGGGTGTGGGCGTGCAGGTGTCCGGAGACCTCACCCTCGGGCCCAGGACCGCCCGGGACGCGCTTGACGGCGATGGTCCGCTCGTCACCCGTGCAGGCGCCGGTCAGCGAGTACTGGCGGATCTGCCGGGCGCCGTCGGGCAGTTCGACCCGTACGGAGACGTACTGGCCTGCCCGGAAGGGGGCGGCGGGGCGGCCGTCGGCGGGGCGCAGCCGCAGGACGGCGACCTCCGGGGTGTCGTCGTGGCGGGCGACGACCTCCCAGGGGCGCCAGGTCCCGGCCGCCAGGACGTCCTGCTCGGCCGTGAGCCGTTCCTCCGTCGTGGCCAGGGCGTTGGCCATCAGCCAGTACACCTCGTCCCACGCCTCGGCGACCTGCGGGGTGACCGCCTCGCCGAGCACGTCCGCGATGGCGGCGAAGAGGTGCTGGTGGACCAGGGCGTACTGGTCGCGGGTGACGCCGAGCGAGGCGTGCTTGTGGGCGATCCGGGCGAGCATCGCGTCGGGGCGGCTGTCCGGGTGGTCGAGCAGGTGGCCGGCGAAGGCGGCTATCGACCCGGCGAGCGCCTGCCGCTGGGTCCCGGCGGCCTGGTTGCCGCGGTTGAAGAGGTCGCGCAGCAGCTCCGGGCGGTCGGCGAAGAGCCGGTCGTAGAACTGCCCGGTGATCTCGCCGATCGCCGCGCCGACGGCGGGCAGGGTGGCGCGGACGGTGGCGGCCGATCGCTCGGTGAGCATGGGGACTCCTTGAGGGCTTGAGAGCTTGAGGGGTTGTCGAGGTGAGGAGGAGGCGTCGTTTAATTGGCTTCTGAGATTCCAATTTTGCGGCGCGCGGAGGTGTGGATGGCCGGTGGGAGGGGAGGTGTCAGAGCTCGTCGGGGGCCCGGCTGCGGGCGATGTCGAGCAGGACGGGGCCGGCCGGGGAGGCCGCGAGGCCGCCGACGGTCAGCGGGTCGAGGGCGGCGAAGAAGGCTTCCTGGGCCTGACGGAGGGCGCCGCGCAGGCGGCAGGCGGAGCGCAGCGGGCACGGCGCGGCGCCCTCGCACTCCACGACGTCGCCGGTGCCCTCCAGTTCGCGCACCAGGGCGCCGACGGAGGCGGAGCGGCCGGCCGCGGTGAGGGTGAGCCCGCCGCCGCGTCCCCGGCGGGCCTCGACGAGGCCGAGGTGCTGGAGCCGGGCGACCGCCTTGGCGGTGTGGGTGTACGGGACGCGCATCCCGGCGGCGACCTCCCGGGTGGTGGGGAGGTCGCCGGTGGCCCGTGGGTCCTCGACGGCGAGCCGCATGAGGACGCGAAGTGCCAGGTCGGTGAAGCGCGTGAGCCGCATGGTCGCAGCCTAGAAAACTTGCACATGCGATGCAACTTAAGGCTCTCGTAGGGGGTTGTTCGAAAGAAACAGCAAGCTGCCCCGCCGGGGAGTCGATCATTCCCACTCGTTTGTGTAATGGCGTGACTCCAGTGGGTGATGGAAGTCTGGGCGCCGAGTTCAGTGTTTGATCGGGAGGGCAATTTCATGTCGGTAGGCGAAGAGATCCGCGCGGAGCAGGCCACACCCCAGCAGAGTCTGGCCACATCCGCCGCGCGGAATCTGGCCACCACCACCAAGTCCGTGCCGCAGATGCAGGAGATCAGCTCGCGCTGGCTGCTGCGCACGCTGCCCTGGGTGGACGTGCAGGGCGGTACGTACCGGGTCAACCGCAGGCTCAGCTACTCGGTCGGCGACGGCCGGGTGACCTTTGTGAAGACCGGGGACCGCGTCGAGGTCATCCCCGCCGAGCTGGGCGAGCTGCCCGCGCTGCGGGAGTTCCAGGAGCAGGACGTCCTCGGCGAACTGGCCTCGCGCTGCGAGCAGCGCGAGTTCGAGGCCGGGGAGACGCTCGCCTCCTTCGGCAGCCGCACCGACGCCGTCTTCCTCCTGGCTCACGGCCGCGTCGAGAAGATCGGCACCGGCCCCTACGGAGACGACTCCGTCCTCGGCGTCCTCGCCGACGGCGCCTACTTCGGCGAGCAGGCCCTCACCGACCCGGAGGCCATCTGGGAGTACACGGCGCGTGCCGCCACCCACTGCACCGTCCTGGTCCTCCCCGCCGACCAGGTGGCACAGGTCGCCGAGCGCGCCGAGCCGCTCGCCGCCCACCTGCGGCAGATCCGCTCCCTGCCGCAGCAGCGGACCAACAAGTACGGCGAGGCCCCCATCGACCTCTCCGCCGGCCACGTCGGCGAGGCCGTCCTCCCCGGCACCTACGTGGACTACGAGGCCTCGCCCCGCGAGTACGAGCTGAGCGTCGCCCAGACCGTCCTGCGCATCCACAGCCGCGTCGCCGACCTCTACAACCAGCCGATGAACCAGACGGAGCACCAGCTCCGCCTGACCGTCGAGGCACTCAAGGAGCGCCAGGAGCACGAACTCATCAACAACCGCGAGTTCGGCCTGCTCAACAACTGCGAGTACGAGCAGCGGCTCCAGCCGCACGCCGGTGTGCCCAGCCCGGACGACATGGACGAACTCCTCAGCCGCCGCCGGGGATCGAAGCTCTTCCTCGCCCACCCGCGCGCCATCGCCGCCTTCGGCCGGGAGTGCACCAGGCGCGGGATCTACCCGGAGTCGGTGGAGGTCGCCGGCAATCGCGTCCCGGCCTGGCGCGGCGTCCCGATCTTCCCGAGCAACAAGATCCCGGTCACCGAGGCCCGCACCAGCTCCATCATCTGCATGCGTACGGGCGAGGAGGACCAGGGCGTCATCGGTCTGCGGCAGAGCGGCATCCCGGACGAGATCGAGCCCAGCCTCTCGGTCCGCTTCATGGGCATCAGCGAGCAGGCGATCATCTCCTACCTGGTGACGACCTACTACTCGGCGGCGGTCCTCGTCCCGGACGCCCTCGGAGTCCTGGAGAACGTCGAAATCGGCCGCTGGCACTGAGCGGTCGCCGATGAACCGCACCCACCACGGCCCGTCCGGCCGGCCGTCCGCCCAGGGCGGCGGGCCGGGGGCCACGGCGGAGCCCGCCGCCTCCGGCCAGGCGGGCGGCGGGCTCAGGGCCACCGTGCTGCGGGCCGGCCGGTGGGCGTTCACCGCGCCGCTGCGCCTGCTCTGCACCACCCTCGCCCGTCTCCTGCCCGGCACCCGGCCGGGCGGGGGCGGGGCCCAGGACGGTGACGCCTGGCCCGGCGACCTGGCCGCGCTCCGGGGGCCCGCCCCTGAAGAGGGCCGGCACCCCGACCCGCCCCCGGCCCCGCGGAAGCACGCCCCGTCGCCCTACTGCGCCATGCCGCACGTGCCCCGCGTCGCCCGCTGCCCGCACCGCCCGTCACCGGCGCCCCGGCGGCTGGGGCGCCGCTGACGGGCGGCGGCCCGGTAGCCGGGTACGGCGCGGGGCCGGCCCGGCGCGTGCGGGCGAAGTGGGGGAGTCGAGAAGGTCGCCGGGGGAACACCGTAAGGCCGGGCGCGCCGGTGTGCGAGAGCGCAAGGTGAAAGCGGAACGAAGGGCGGGTCGCCGGGCGTCTGACGGGAGTTCTGGTGGGGAAGTCGTCGTACCCGGACGCGTTCATGGGCAGGAACGGAGCGGCGCCCGAGTGGGCCGCCTCCGTGACGCCGGACAGGCGGGTGCCGGGTTCGCGGTGCGGGGAGCCGGGTGGGAAGGGGTGAGAGGCGGTCGCCGTGCGGTGGCCGGGGAGGGGACGGGCAGCGGGACGGCAGGACAGCGGGACGGCGGGACCGGGGAAAAGGGGAGAAGGGAACACCGATGACGCACACCACGCAGAGCAGAACCGACAGCCACGAGGCCGCGGAGATCCTGGACGAGGCGCGGGCGGTGGTCGGGCCCGAACTGCGCCGCGCGGTCGACACGCTGCCGGCGCCGATACGCCGTGTCGCCCGCTACCACTTCGGCTGGGAGGACGCCGCAGGACGCGTCGGCGGGGCCAACGGCGGGAAGGCGGTGCGACCGGCGCTGGTCCTCGCCGCCGTACACGCCCTGGGCGGCCGGCCCGAGCGCGCCCTGCGCAGCGCCGCCGCCGTCGAACTGACCCACAACTTCACCCTGCTCCACGACGACGTCATCGACCGCGACCGCACCCGGCGCCACCGGCCCACCGCCTGGACCGTCTTCGGCGACGCCGACGCGATCCTCGCCGGGGACGCCCTCCAGTCCCTCGCCCAGCAGTGGCTGGCCGAGGACCCGCACCCGCGGGCCGGGGCCGCCGTCGCCCGCCTCGCCCGCTGCGTCATCGAACTCTGCGCCGGACAGCACACCGACTGCGCCCTGGAGGACCGCGCCCCCACCGAGGTCTCCCTCGACGAGTGCCTCACCATGGCGGAGTCCAAGACCGGCGCCCTGCTCGGCTGCGCCTGCGCCCTCGGCGCGCTCCACGCCGACGCCGAGCCGGACCAGGTCAACGCCCTCGACGCCTTCGGGCGCGAGGCCGGGCTCGCCTTCCAGCTCATCGACGACATCATCGGCATCTGGGGCGACCCCTCACGCACCGGCAAGCCCGCGGGCGCGGACCTCACGGCGCGGAAGAAGTCGCTGCCGGTGGTCGCCGCCCTCACCTCCGGCACGGCGGCCGGGGCCGAGCTGGCGGAACGGTACGCCGGACCGCCCGAGCCGGACGAACTGGCCCGCACCATCGCGCTGGTGGAGGCGGCCGGCGGGCGGGACTGGGCGCAGGCCGAGGCGGCCGACCGGATGGGCCGTGCCGTGCAGCAGCTCTCCCTGGCCGTCCCCGATCCGGCGCGGGCCGGCGGTCTGCTCTCCCTGGCGGAGTTCGTCACGCGCCGCTCCTACTGACCCCGGCCTGATCGGCTCCGGGCGGGGCCTGATCCGCACCCGCCGGTTCCCTCGATGCCCTACCCTGCAACGGGCCCGCGCCGTACGGGAGTTGATATAGGCCCCCCGGCGCGGGGTCGATGGGTGAACGGCCGAGGCGTGCGCACCGGGCGGCAGCGGGCCGTGCGGGCCGCGCCGGACCGTCCGTGCGGGCGGGGGAGAAGGGGGCGACTGTGGGAGTGGCGACGCGTACGGCGGGGGCTGCCGACCGGGACCAGGTGGCGGCCCTGCTCGACACCGCCTTCCACGACGACCCGGTGAGCAGCTGGGTCTTCCCCGAGGAGGGGCACCGTCGCGCCGTCCACGGCCTCTTCATGGGGTGCTTCCTCGACGCGGCGCTCGCCGAGGGGCGCGTCGACCTCCTGGAGGACGGGTCGGCCGCCGCCCTGTGGCTCTCCGTCCCGGCCGGTGAGCCCGAGGGGGAGGACGACATGCCCGCCCTGATGCGGCGCACCGCCGACCCCGACAACGAGCGCGCCGAACTCGTCGGCCGCCTCACCGGGGCGATCCACCCCACCGGGCGCGCCCATGCCTACCTGTTGCTGATCGCCGTCGCCCCGGACCGGCAGGGCGAGGGACTGGGCACCGCCCTGCTCACCCCCGTCCTGGAGCAGTGCGACCGGGACGGCCTCCCCGCCTACCTGGAGGCCAGCAGCGCCCGCAGCCGCGAGCTGTACCTCCGCCTCGGTTTCACCGACCGGGGCGAGCCGCTGCGGCTCCCGGACGGCCCGCTGATGTGGCCCATGTGGCGGGAGCCCGCGACGGGGTGACGGGCCGGGTTCCGGCAGGCCCCTTTCACCAGTACCTCACCAGTACCGTGCGCCCACCAGCCGCTCGGGGTCGGCCGCCGCGAAGCCGTACGCCGAGGCGATGACCCAGAACTCCTCGGCGATCTCCTCGCGGGCCACCGTCTCGATCTCGCTGCCGGCCGCCTCGAACGCGGCCTCCAGGGCGTTGAACTCCTCGGTGGCGGCGTCGGTGAGGGCGTACAGGGCCGCGAGGTCCGCCGGCCGCTCGGCCTCGATCCGCTCGCAGAGGGCGGTCAGGACGGCCACTCCCTGGTCCAGGACCTGGTCCGGGAAGTACGGGTCCTTGTAGAGCCCGCGCAGGAACTTCCGCTCCGCGACCCGTTGTTCCGCGATCGCCATGCCGCCCACCTCACCTCTCCGCTGCCTGTGCCACGACCGGTCCGACCCTGCACCACGGCACTGACAACCGGGTGCCGGTGGGGGCTGCGCTCCCTTGCCTTACGCCGATTGTTCTAGTCGAATGCTAACAAGTGCACATGGTCGGGTCGCCCTGCCGGCGGCCGGGATGTGTGCGTGGAAGGCCCTGCCCGTCTCCAGCGGAGGAGTAGCCCATGACCGCCACCGGCCCCCCGTACCGTGTTCCGCGCCGACTGGCCGCCCTCGTCGCCCTGCCGTTCGTCGTCACGACGGCCGTCGTGACGGCCGTCTACGCCGGGGTGCGTGACCAGCTCCCCGACGAACTGGCCGTGCACTTCGGGCCGGACGGGGCGGCGGACCGTTTCGAGTCTCCCGGCCAGTTCCTGGTGGCCATGGCGGCGATGCTGCTGCTCGGCGGCGCGGCCTGGACCGCGATGGTCGCCAGGAGCGGCCGGGGTGGCGGAAGCGGCACGGGCGTCGCGGCCGCGGCGGGGTGGGGCCTTGCGGGCTTCCTCGGAGCGGTCGCCGTCCTGGTGCTCCAGCTCAACGCCGGCGCCACCGACGCGGCCGGCCTCAGCCTGCCCCTGTGGCACCTGGGTGTCGCCTTCGCCGTGGGCCTCGCCGGTGGCTTCCTCGGGCACGTCCTGGTCAGGAAGACGGTCCCGGACCGGCCCTCGGGGCAGGGCGCGACCGGCACCCAGCGGCTGGACCTGCCCCGCGAGGGGCGCGCCGGGTGGGCGCGGCGTACCAGCTCGGTGCCGATGCTGCTGGGCGGCGTCGTGATGATGTCCGGCGGTCTCGCTCCGCTGGCGGTCTCGGCCATGCCCTGGTGGGCCGCGCTCGTCCTGGCGCTGGGCGGTCTGGTGCTGGTCCTGATGGCCCAGGCCGACGTCGCCGTCGACCAGCGTGGCCTGACGGTGCGCCTCTCCGGCCTGCCCTGGCCCCGGCTGAGCGTCCCCCTCGACCGGGTGGCCGCCGCGCAGGCCCGGCCGGTCAACCCGCTGGGCGAGTTCGGCGGCTGGGGGTACCGGGTGACGCCCAGGCGGTCCGGGCTGATCTACCGTTCCGGGGAGGCGCTCGTGGTGCGCAGGACCGGGGACGGGCGGGAGTTCGCCGTCACCGTGGACGACGCGGGCACGGCCGCCGCCCTCCTCAACACGCTGGCCGAACGCCGCCCGGAGACCCGCTGATCATGTTGCTCCACATCGACCCCGGCTCCCCGGTGCCGCTCGGCGACCAGGTCGCGGCCGCCGCCCGCGCCGCCATCGCCTCGGGCGGCTTCGCCCCCGGCGACCGGCTCCCCGCGGCCCGCACCCTCGCCGACTCCCTGGGCGTCAACGTCCACACCGTGCTCCGCGGCTACCAGCGACTGCGCGACGAGGGGCTGATCGAACTCCGGCGCGGCCGGGGCGCCGTGGTCACCCGCACCGACACGGTCAGCAGCCGCGCCGCCCTCCTCCCGCACGCCCGCACCCTGGTGGCCGAGGCCCGCTCGCTCGGACTCGACGAGAAGGAGATCCTGGCCCTGGTCCGGGAGACACTGGCGGAGCGGCCGGCCTGACCCGACCGAGGGGGCGTGGGCGTGCGTCTCCGGCTCGATCAGGTCTGGCAGCACGTCGGCGCTGCCCATGGGTGGACGCGGGGCCAGGCGGGGCGCACCTCCCCACGGGCCCCGAGACCGGCGAGCAGCGTGATGGTCCGACCCGCTGGCTTTGTCCACGAGAACGGACAGCAGATGTTCACCACTTCGGAAGACACCTGCCCCAGGCTCTGTTCGATCATGGCTTGGGGTGTCGCAGCTCCGGGATGAGAGGGCAGCGACGGGCTGTCAGCCCTTTCTGTGCGACACCTCGTGGGTTCCCGCGATTCATGCCTCAGCCCCTGGCCCGGGTCTTCTCTCTTCACGGGATCGACCGGTCAGTGACGTGACTCAGGGATTCGTGTACTGAGGTGCTTGAGTCTCCAGCCGCCGGAGGGTTCAGGATCCTCCTCATGGACGACGAACGCCCCGACATGCTCACCATTGGTCGGCTCGCGCACCGAACCGGACTTTCGGTGCGTACCCTGCGCTTTTGGTCGGACGAGGGGGCGGTGCCGCCCGTGGCCCGCTCCGCGGGCGGCTACCGGTTGTACGACGCCGAGTCAGTGGCCCGTGTCGAGCTGGTCCGCACCCTGCGGGAGCTGGGCCTCGGGCTCGACGACGTGTGCCGCGTCCTGAGCGGCCGCACCACAGTCGCCGAGGTCGCGGACGCGCATGTGGCCGCGCTCGACGCGCAGATCCGCTCACTCAAGGTGAGCCGGGCCGTCCTGTCCACCGTGGCGAAACGGGGTTCAACCGTTGAGGAGACAGCACTGATGAACCGGTTGGCGCGGCTTTCCGCCGCCGAGCGCAAGCAGATCATCGACGAGTTCAAGGAGGAGGTGTTCGGCGGCTTCGACGACCCGCGCCTGCGCGACCGCATGCGCACCTTCAGCATCGAATTGCCCGACGATCCCACACCTGAGCAGGTCGACGCCTGGATCGAACTGGCGGAATTGGTGCGGGACCCCGGTTTCCGCGCCCGGTTGCGCACATGGATGGAGCTCAACACGCCCGTACCGGGGCAAGGCCATCCCCGCGGGGCGTCCATCTGGTGGGCCCGGCAGATCGTGCAGACCGTTGCGGAGGTCAGAAAGGGCGGGGTCGCTCCCGAGGGGCCGACCGCGGCCGAGGTGCTGTCCGAGTTGTTCGGTGATGCCGATCGGGCCGCCGTGCTGCGCAGCCTGGAGGCCGGGATCGAGGCAGGAGCGGAGAATTACCGCAGGCTTGTCGCCCGTGTGCGCGGGCAGGAGTCGTCGCCCGACGCGACCGAGGAACTGGAATGGCTGGCGCGGGCCCTGCGAGCCGCGGGTCAGACCTGACCGCGTTGGCCGTTTTGATGCACAGAGCCAGGCCCGCTGCGGCTGGCGCCCGCCTCGATGCGTGAGACCTGAGTCCGCCGGAATCGGCGGGAAGGGCATGTGGCGGCACGGATGGCCGACGCTCTGGCCGCCGACGGAAGGGCGACCGCCGACGCCGGAGGCCCGAGTGACCGGGAAACGCACCCATCGGACGCTGGTGAGGAACGGAGCGTCTTCCTGCATCCGTCGCGTGACCTCCGATGCCGCGCTGACACAGCCAAGTTCTGCGTGATGCCCTCTTCACATGGCTGAACTCGCGCCGCTGCATGAGGAGGACAGGGGTGGGCCGCAGTGTTCGCGCTTCGATTCCCTCGAGCGAAGGACACGTTGTGCCCACTCCTGGTGCGTTGAAGATCTTCCTCCCTGTGGTCTCGATCCTGCCCCTGCTGCTGTTCGTCTTGCTGTCGGCGCCGGCGTGGATTTGCTGGCCCTTCAGTCGGAAACGGCGGCAGGGGGTCGTGATCGTGATCGAGGTGCGCAGAAGGTGATCGACTGGACTCCCTACCGCACCACCCGCCCCCGCAGCACGATCCGCGCCGGGTGCTCCAGCACCTCCGGGTGGGCGACCGGATCACGGTCGTACGCCACCAGGTCGGCCGGTGCGCCCTCGGTGAGTCCGGGCAGGCCGAGCCACGAGCGTGCGACCCAGGAGGCCGCGCCGACCGCCTCCTCGGCGGGCAGGCCCGCGTCGAGAAGGTGCCGGGACTCGGCTGCCACGGTGCCGCAGGGGAAGGTGTCCGTCCCGGCGAGGACGGTGACGCCCGCCTCGTGCGGCCCGGACGTCGGCCACCATCCCGGCCCACCCCTCCAGCCAGGCCGAACGCTTCGCGCTCCGCTCCCGGCCCCGCCACACCTCGGCGCTCCCGGCGAAGGAGCCCAGGGTGGGGACGTAGACGGTGCCCTGGCGCGCCATCAGGTGCAGCAGGGCGGGGTCGAGATGCATGCCGTGTTCGAGGCTGTCGGCGCCGGCGAGGACGGCGTTCCGCGAGCCCTCGGCCGTCTGGCAGTGCACGGCGACCCGGCCGCCCGCCGCGTGCACGGGCGGTGACCGCCTCGGTCATGATCTCCAGGGGTACGGCGGGCTCGTCCCACCGCCAGTCGCCGATGATCTTGCACCAGCCGGAACTGGCGGTGGCCTCCTCCACGGCGGCACCCGGGAGCTGTTCCTCGCTCAGGTCCCGCCCCACGCCGGGGAAGAACCGCCCGGGCGTCGCCAGCCAGCGCCCCGCCGACCGGACCCGCGGCAACTCCGGCGCCGAGTCGACCCAGCCGGGCATCCGCTCCATCGTCCCCGGCGCCGGACCAGCAGCACCCCCGCGTCGCGGTGTGCCTCCAGGTTGCCGTCGCAGCGCCGCCCCGTCGAAACCGTCCTCGGGTTGCTCGGCCCCCGGATGCGTGTGCACGTCGACCAGTCCCGGGACCAGCCAGCCCCCGTCCACCACCGGCTCCACCTCACGAGCGGCCCCGGGCCCGGCGGGCGGCTCGGTGCGCAGCACCTCCCCGTCGGTCCAGAAGGTCCGCTCCACCCGCTCCGGCAGGGCGACGCAGCGTATCCGCAAGGTCATGGCGGGACTCTGCGCGCGGCCGCCCTGGGCGCGGGCACGAAGAACCGCACCCGGCCCACCGACGCCGGCGTGCGGCGCCCCCTGGGCCGGGTGCGGTCAGTCCGGGCGGCCCGGCCTGCGGGGCCGGGCCGTCGGAGTTACGCCTTCTTGGTCTCCCAGAAGATGCGGTCGATCTCGGCGATGAGGTCCAGGGCCTTCTGGCCGGTGGCCGGGTCCGAGGAGCCCTTGGCGGCCGAGAGGGCCTTCAGGGTGTCGTTGACCAGCTGGTGGAGCTGGGGGTAGCTCTCGAAGTGCGGGGGCTTGAAGTAGTCGCTCCACAGCACCGAGACGTGGTGCTTGGCCAGCTCGGCGCGCTGCTCCTTGATGACGATGGCGCGCGTCTGGAACTGCGGGTCGTCGTTGGCCTGCATCTTCTCCTGGACGGCCTTGACGGACTCCGCCTCGATGCGGGCCTGGGCCGGGTCGTACACGCCGCAGGGCAGGTCGCAGTGGGCGCTGACCTTGACCTTGGGGGCAAACAGGCGGGAAAGCATGAGGTGCGGTCCTTCCTCGTGATCGTCTTCTCGCAGGTGACACTACTCCGTGCGAGGCGGGTTTTCTCGGTCGCCCCCGGGGGCCTAGGGCGAAAGGACGGGGTGAGACTGGGACCGGGGACGTGGGCTCGGGCGCGCGGACGGGTAGGCGAGTGAGGCGGACGGAAGGGCGAGCAGGTGGCGATCGGACGAGGTGCGGAGGGCAGCGCCGGCCCGGCGCGCGAGCGGCGCGGCAGGGGGCGGTTCGGCGTGGTCGAGGTGGACGGGCCGTCCATGGTGCCGACGCTGGAGCACGGCGACTGGCTCCTGGTCCGGTACGGCGCCCGCGTCCGCCCGGGTGACGTGGTGATCCTGCGCCACCCCTTCCAGCAGGACCTGCTGGTCGTCAAGCGGGCCGTGGAGCGCCGGGAGGGCGGCTGGTGGGTGCTGGGCGACAACGCCTTCGCGGGCGGCGACAGCACGGTGTACGGCGTGGTGCCGCGCGCCATGGTGCTGGCCCGGGTGACCGCCCGGCTGCGGCCGCGCGCGGCGGCGGGTCCCGGGCGCGAGCCGGTGCGCGGGGTGCGGGCGACGCTCGGCTGGGCCTACTCGGCGGTGCGCCCGGTCCGCTCGGACGTGTCGCTCTCGCGGCGCTTGCGGGCCCGGTAGGCGGCGACGTTGGCGCGGGTGGCGCACCGGTCCGAGCAGTAGCGGCGGGAGCGGTTGGTGGAGGTGTCGAGATAGGCGTTGCGACAGGGCGACGCCTCGCAGAGGCCGAGGCGGTCGGCGCCGAACTCGGTGAGGTGGAAGGCGAGCCCCATCGCCGCGATGGCGGCGTATCCGCTGGTGGCGTTGGAGGGGTGGTCGGCGAGGTGCATGTGCCAGTCCGGGCGGCCCTCGGCGTCGAGTTCGCCGTGGCCGGAGATCTGCGGGCTCACCGGGAACTCCAGGAGCAGGGCGTTGAGCAGGTGGACCGCCTGCTGCTGGTCCCCTTCGGCCGCCGCCTCGAAGACCGCGCGGAGCCGGCCGCGTACCGAGCGGAAACGGGTGACGTCCGCCTCGGTGGCCCGGCGGGCAGCCTGGGTACTCGCTCCGAAGAGGGCGCGGACCGCGTCCACGGAGGTGAGCGTGTCGGTGCCCCGTGCCGGCTCCTCGCTGTTGACCAGACGCAGGGCGTAATCCGAGTAAGAGGCGAGTTCCACTTGTAGTCCTTACGGGCTCGGTCTAGGGTCAGTCGGACAGGCGGATGTAATGGCTAGCTCCGCCTTTAGGGTATTACGCTACGGAGGAGTTCGGATGACGGACGCAGAGACCGCGCCGGCCGGTACCACCGACGCGGGTGCGGTGCAGACCGGCGCCACCCCGGGGGCCGACTGGGCCGCCTGGCAGATCAGCTGGGACCAGCAGCAGGAGTGGTACCTCCCCGACCGCGAGGAACGCTTCCGCGTCATGCTCGACATGGTCGAGGCGGTGGCCGGCACCGAGCCGCGCGTGCTCGACCTCGCCTGCGGTACGGGAAGTATCACGGACCGGCTCCTCAAGAGGTTCCCGAAGGCGCAGAGTACCGGCGTCGACCTGGACCCGGCGCTGCTCACCATCGCCGAGGGCACCTTCGCCGGGGACGACCGGGTCACCTTCGTCACCGCCGACCTGAAGGACCCCGACTGGCCGTCGCTGCTCCCGCACGACAACTACGACGCGGTCCTCACCGCCACCGCCCTGCACTGGCTGCACAGCGAACCGCTGGCCGCGCTCTACGGCCAGATCGCCGGCATCGTCCGCGACGGCGGTGTCTTCCTCAACGCCGACCACATGCCCGACCCCGCCACCCCGCTGATCAACGCCGCCGACCGCGAGCAGCGCCACCGCAGGATGGACGAGGCCAAGGCCGAGGGCGCCGTCGACTGGGCCTCCTGGTGGCAGCTGGCCGCCGCCGACCCGGTCCTGGCCGGGCCTACCGCCCGCCGCTTCGAGATCTACGGGGAGCACGCCGACGGCGACACGCCCCCCGCCGAGTGGCATGCCCGCACCCTGCGCGAGGCCGGCTTCACCGAGGCCCGCACGGTCTGGCAGTCGCCCTCGGACGCCATGGTGCTCGGGCTGAAGTAACCGCGACGGCGGCTGCGAACGGCGCGGGGGCGGTACGGAACACCAGGTTCCGTACCGCCCCCGTGCGTGTGCCGGGCCCGGCGGCCTCGCGGGACTCAGAGCACCTTCGACAGGAACGACTGGGTCCGCTCGTGCCGCGGGTTGGTCAGGACCTCGCGCGGGTCGCCGGCCTCCACGACCACGCCGCCGTCCATGAAGACCAGCGAGTCGCCGACCTCCCGGGCGAAGCCCATCTCGTGGGTGACGACGATCATCGTCATGCCCTCCTCGGCGAGCTGGCGCATCACGTCCAGCACCTCGCCGACCAGCTCCGGGTCGAGCGCCGAGGTCGGCTCGTCGAAGAGCATCAGCTTCGGGTCCATCGCCAGCGCGCGGGCGATCGCCACGCGCTGCTGCTGGCCGCCGGAGAGCTGCGAGGGGTAGTTGCCCGCCTTGTCGGAGAGGCCCACCCGCTCCAGGAGCTGGCCGGCGCGCTCGCGGGCCGCCGCCTTCGAGACGCCCCGGACCTGGACCGGCGCCTCCATCACGTTCTCCAGCGCCGTCTTGTGCGGGAAGAGGTTGAAGCGCTGGAAGACCATGCCGATGTCCCGGCGCTTCAGGGCGACCTCGGCGTCCTTCAGCTCGTAGAGCTTGTCGCCCTTCTGCCGGTAGCCGACCAGGTCGCCGTCGACGTAGAGCCGGCCGGCGTTGATCTTCTCCAGGTGGTTGATGCAGCGCAGGAAGGTCGACTTGCCGGAGCCCGAGGGGCCGATGAGGCAGAACACCTCTCCGGTGGCGACCTCCAGGTCGATGCCCTTGAGCACCTCGACCTGGCCGAAGGACTTGTGGACGCCCTCGGCCTTCACCATGGCGGTCATCGGGTCACCTCCGAGCGGCTGGAGAGCGAGGTCAGGTGCGCGCGCACCTTCTGCCAGGGGGTCTGCGGCAGCTGCCGCAGCGAACCACGGGCGTAGTACCGCTCGATGTAGTACTGGCCGACGCTGAGGATCGAGGTGAGGATCAGGTACCAGGTGGCGGCGAGGAACAGGGCCTCCACCGTGGCACCGGAGGTCATGCCGATGTCCTGCGCGTGCTTGAACAACTCGTAGTACTGGACGGCCGCCACCAGGGAGGTCGTCTTCAGCATGTTGATGACCTCGTTGCCGGTGGGCGGCACGATCACGCGCATCGCCTGCGGCAGCACGATGCGGCGCAGGGTCTTGCCCTGACTCATGCCCAGCGCGTGGGCCGCCTCGGTCTGGCCCTCGTCGACCGAGAGCAGACCGGCCCGGCAGATCTCCGCCATGTACGCGGCCTCGTTGAGACCGAGGCCGAGCAGCGCCGTCAGGAACGGCGTCATGAAGTCCGACCACTCGTCCTTGTAGAACGGGCCGAGGTTCATGTACTCGAAGACGAAACCGAGGTTGAACCAGACGAAGAGCTGGACCAGGACAGGGGTGCCCCGGAAGAACCAGATGTAGAACCAGGCGATCGAGGAGACCACCGGGTTCTTCGACAGCCGCATCACCGCCAGCAGCACACCGCCGACCACGCCGATGACCATCGACAGGAAGGTCAGGATCAGCGTCTCGCGGACGCCGCTGAGGATGCGGTCGTTGAAGAAGTAGTCCGGGATGAAGGCCCAGTTGATGTCGCCCTGGGAGAACGCGTACACGACCGAGCCGAGCGCCGCGAGCGCGATCAGCGCCGAGACGTAGCGGCCGTAGTGGCGCACCGGGACGGCCTTGATGGGGGCCGCCCGCGTGGGGGCCGGACCCGGAGGGGTGGCCTCCGGGTCCTTCTTGGTGATGTCAGCAGACACAGGTGTTGCCTTTCAGCGACGCCGGAGGGGTCACTTGCCGCCGTTGACGACCGCCTCGGTGACCGCGCCGTCCTCGACGCCCCACTTCTTGATGATCTTGTCGTACTCGCCGTTCTCGATGATCGCGTCCAGCGCGGCCTTGAGCGCGTCGCGCAGTTCCGGGTTGGACTTGGAGATCGCGATGCCGTACGGCGCCGCCTCGACCTGCTCGCCGACCAGCTCGAAGTGGTTCCCGCCGCCCGAGGTCTTCACCGCGTACGCGGCGACCGGGAAGTCGGAGGAACCGGCGTCGGCACCGCCCGAGCGCAGCCGGGTCTGGGCCTGCTGGTCGTTGTCGAAGGTCTCCATCTTGATCTCGCCCTTCTCGCACTTCTTCGACTCGGCCTTGGCCAGGTCGTGCGAGACGGTGCCGCGCTGGACGACGATCTTCTTGCCACAGAGGTCCTGCCAGGTCTTGATGCCCTGGTCCTTGCCCTTGTTGGTGTAGATGGAGACGCCGGCGGTGAAGTAGTCGACGAAGTCGACGCCCTCGCCGACCTTCTTGCCGGTCTCGGAGTCCAGGCCCTCCTGGCGCGCCTTGGTGTCGGTCATCGCCGACATCGCCACGTCGTACCGCTTGGAGCGCAGACCGCCGAGGAGCGTGTCGAAGGTGCCGTTCTCGAACTTCAGCTCCACCCCGAGCTGCTCCCCGAGCGCGGCGGCGAGGTCCACGTCCAGACCGACGGTCTTGCCGTCCTTGTCCTTGAACTCCACCGGCGGGTACGCGATGTCCGAGCCGACCTTGACGACACCGCTGTCCTGGTACTTCTTCGGCAGCTTGTCGGCGAGCGGGGCCGCCGTCTCTTTCTCCGAGCCCTTGTCGGCGCCCGCGGTCTGGTCGCCGCAGCCGGTGAGGAGGAGGGCGCCCGCGGCCGTGATCGCGCCGGCCGCGGCGAGACGGGAGCGAAGGGGCCGGGGGCGACGCGTGATGCTGGCGGTCATGAGGGTTTCCTCCGACAGGTGAGCGGATGGCGAGGGTGCCGGACGGGTCGTTGGCACACACCTTCGGGTGTCGCGACCTCGTGCGATGGGTGGCATCTTGCCATTCGGACCGCGGAGAACGAGGCGCCGCCCATGTCAAAATCGGATAACGGGTCCCTCTCGGGCCCCAACCGCCCTGCGCGGGAAGGGCATCGGCCATGCCACCGGAGTCCGTTACTTAAGTCACGCGCATACCGCACATCTCGCCATGTGGGACAGAGAAGCGGCACCGGGGGAGGTTCCCGGGAAGTCGGACATGTGAGCGGGCCGTGTGGCCAATTCGGCTCGGCACGGGCACACGCGATCAGGTAGAAAAGACGGTTACACCCCTCATCCGGGGCTCAGGACGCGTGTGCGGCGCGTCCGCGCGTGCGACCTCCCCCGTGTGGAGGCGGGCCCATCCGCCCGGACACGGAACGCACGCGGTGCCCGCCCACCCCCCATCCCGGGGGTGGCCAACCCTCGAACGCTCATGACTTAAGGGGTCACCAAGTGGCAGCGGAGATCGTCAATCCTCGCAGCGACAGCGCGCCGGAACCGGACGGGGAGAACTCTCCCCTCGACTCGTTCGACCCGGCCTTCGCGCTCCATCGCGGCGGCAAGATGGCCGTCCAGGCGACCGTCCCGATCCGGGACCGGGACGACCTGTCCCTCGCCTACACGCCCGGCGTCGCCAAGGTGTGCAGCGCCATCGCCGAGCAGCCCGAGCTCGTGCACGACTACACCTGGAAGTCCCAGGTCGTCGCCGTCGTCACCGACGGCACCGCGGTCCTGGGGCTCGGCGACATCGGGCCCGAGGCCTCCCTCCCCGTGATGGAGGGCAAGGCCATCCTCTTCAAGCAGTTCGGCGGCGTCGACGCGGTCCCGATCGCGCTGGCCACCACCGACGCCGACGAGATCGTCGACACCGTGGTGCGGCTCGCCCCCTCCTTCGGCGGCGTCAACCTGGAGGACATCTCGGCGCCGCGCTGCTTCGAGATCGAGCGCAAGCTCCAGGAGCGGCTGGACATCCCCGTCTTCCACGACGACCAGCACGGCACGGCCATCGTCACCCTCGCCGCGCTGCGCAACGCCGCCAAGCTGACCGGCCGCGAGCTGGGCGACCTGCGGGCCGTCATCTCCGGCGCCGGTGCGGCGGGCGTGGCCATCGCCAAGTTCCTCCTGGAGGCCGGGATCGGTGACGTCACCGTCACCGACCGCAAGGGCATCGTCAGCCGCGACCGCGACGACCTCACCGAGGTCAAGCGCGAACTGGCCGAGATCACCAACCGCGCGGGCCTCGCCGGCTCCCTCGACCACGCCCTCGACGGCGCCGACGTCTTCATCGGCGTCTCCGGCGGTACGGTCCCGGAGCCCGCCGTCGCCTCGATGGCACCGGGCGCCTTCGTCTTCGCGATGGCCAACCCGAACCCCGAGGTCCACCCCGACATCGCCCACAAGTACGCGGCGGTCGTCGCCACCGGGCGCAGCGACTTCCCCAACCAGATCAACAACGTCCTCGCCTTCCCCGGGATCTTCGCCGGCGCCCTTCAGGTGCGGGCCTCCCGGATCACCGAGTCGATGAAGATCGCCGCCGCCGAGGCGCTGGCCGGCGTCGTCGGCGACGAACTCTCCGCCGACTACGTCATCCCGTCCCCCTTCGACGAGCGCGTGGCCCCCGCCGTCACCGCCGCCGTCGCCGAAGCGGCCCGCGCCGCCGGAGTCGCCCGCCGCTGACCCGGCCCCGGCCGTTTCCGACGTCGAGCACCACGCCGGAAACGGGGAGGCGCCTCAAACACCGGCCGGGCTCACTTGCCTTGAGCCCGGCCGGCGATTGAGGCCATCGGTGACAGCAACCGCCGCCCGCCCCCCGGAGCACGGGGAATCCACAGCACCCCAGCCGACAGCACGCACCCCAAGATCCCGGCGCCTCCGGCGCCGATGAGCGGCGGGTCACACCCCGTGGTGGTTCCGTCGCACGGCCCCCCGCCCTAGGGTCAGGGCATGTTCGCCGCCTACGCCGCACGCATCGACCGCGACCACCCCCTCAACGGCCTCGAATTGGGCGACCGCCCCACCCCCACGGCCCGCCCGGGCTGGACGACGGTCCAGGTCAAGGCGGCCTCGCTCAACCACCACGACCTCTGGTCGCTGCGCGGAGTGGGCCTCGCCGAGGACAAGCTGCCGATGATCCTCGGCTGCGACGCGGCCGGCATCGACGAAGACGGCAACGAGGTCGTCCTCCACTCGGTCATCGGCCAGAGCGGCCACGGCGTCGGCCCGCGCGAACAGCGCTCGATCCTCACCGAGAAGTACCAGGGCACCTTCGCCGAGCAGGTCACCGTCCCCACCTGGAACGTCCTGCCCAAGCCGAAGGAACTCTCCTTCGCCGAGGCCGCCTGCCTCCCCACGGCCTGGCTCACCGCCTACCGGATGCTCTTCACCAACGCCGGAGTCCGCCCCGGCGACTCCGTCCTCGTCCAGGGCGCGGGCGGGGGCGTGGCCACCGCCGCGATCGTCCTCGGCCGCGCGGCGGGGCTGCGGATGTACGCGGTCAGCCGCGACGAGGCGAAGCGGAAGCGGGCCGTCGAGCTGGGCGCGATCGAGGCCGTCGAGCCGGGCGCCCGGCTGCCGCACAAGGTCGACGCGGTCATCGAGACGGTCGGCGCCGCCACCTGGTCCCACTCGGTCAAGTCCCTGCGGCCCGGCGGCTCCCTCGTCATCAGCGGCGCCACCAGCGGCGACCGGCCCTCGCACGCCGAACTGACCCGCATCTTCTTCCTGGAACTGAAGGTGGTCGGCTCCACCATGGGTTCCAAGGACGAGCTGGAGGACCTGCTCAGCTTCTGCGCCACCACCGGCGTCCGCCCGGTGATCGACCAGGTGCTGCCGCTGGACCGGGCCCGCGACGCCTTCACGCGGCTCGCCGCAGGCGACCAGTTCGGCAAAATCGTCCTCAGCACGGAGTGAGCCAGGGGAAGGCGACGGGGATGACGACCACAGGGCGGGCCACGACGGAGACGGACGGAACGGCACCGCTCGCCCTGCCCCAGGCACCCGGCCTGCGCCTGCGCTACTGGGAGCCCTCCGACGCCCCCGCCGTGCTGGGCGCCTTCGCCACCCCCGAGATGGCCCGGCAGAGCGGCCGCCCCGTCACCACCCTCGCCGAGGCCGCCACCTGGATCACCGACCGCCGCGCCGCCCGGGAGGCGGGCCGCGAGCACTCCTTCGCGGTCCTTTCACCCGGCACCGGCGGCCACCCCGACGAGGGCCGCCTGCTGGGCAACGTCACCGTCGGCGCCGTCGACCCCGTCCACCAGACGGGCTGGATCTCCTACTGGACCCTGGCCTCCGCCCGCGGCCGGGGCGTCGCCACCACCGCCCTGCGCGCCCTCGCCGACTGGTCCTTCACCGAACTGTCCCTCTTCCGCCTCGAACTGGGGCACCGCACCAACAACCCCGCCTCCTGCACCGTCGCCCACCGCGCCGGCTTCGCCGTGGAGGGCCTGGAACGCGCCCGCCTCCGCTACGGCGACCAGCGGTACGACGTGGAGCGGCACGCGCGGTTGGCGACGGATGGGGTGGGCGAGGGCGGGGGAGCCGCTGGCGGCCGGGCGGGTCGAGCGCCGGCCCACTGAACCGGGGTGACGCCTGCCACCTGTCGGCCGGCTGCCCTCCCCGGAGCCGGCTTCTCTCCCCCCACCGGAGTCAGCGGCGCCGTCCGCCATCTGCTCCCGGCAGACTACGGACACGGAACGGCCTCGATACACGCGGAGTTCGCCTGGCGCCAGGGGTGGCTCAAGCCCGACCGGGTGCTGGACGCCGAGACGTACGCGTCCATGCGGAGCCTGATCGGTTCGTGGGCCCGGCTCGACCGCGTGTGGGCGGATGGTCGCGAAGCCTTCGGCCCGATCACGAGGTCGTGCATGGGGGCATTCTCGGCGCCGGATGTCTGGTGTCTGCCCTGTGTCGCAGGTATGCGGGGGCGGTGCCGTTGGGGCACGGGCCCGGGACGACCCCGTGGGCCAGGGGCGTCCCGGGTGAGGCTGCTTGCCGCTGAGGAGCTTCGCTGTTGTCAGCTCTGCTCGCGGTCCTGTCCGGTGCCTCCGCGCTGTTCCGCCTCCCCGCCCGTCCCCCTCAGCGTCGCCCCGATGTGGGCTGCGGCGGTGGAGAGGTGGCGGCGGGCTTCGCGGAGTTGGTGTTCGGTGACGCCGTGGTCGCGGGCGGTGTCGCGGATGTCGTCGCGGAAGCGGTCGAGGAGGCGGTCGAGGTCGCGGGACGGGTCGCCGGAGGAGGGTTCGGTGGACCAATCCGGGGTGTAGGTGAAGAGGTCGCTCTCCGGACCCGGGTTCTCGAAGACCGGTTCCTCGGTGGGAGACGCCGGGCGCTCCTGCCTCTCGGTGCCCCAGCCGAAGCGGGCGAACTCCTTGCCCAGTTCGGAGAGGCCCTCGCGGACGCCCGAGGGCCAGTCGCCGCGGGCGAAGTGGTCCTGGACCTGGTCCTGGACGCGCTTGGCCATGCGGCGCACCTCCTCCTGCGCCTGGCTGGCCTGCTCGCGGGCCCGGTCCTGGGCCTCGCGGGCCTGGCTGCGGGCGCGCTCCGCCTCCTCGCGGGCGCGGCGGCTCTCGTCCTTGGCGCGGCGGGCCTGTTCCTTCCACTCCTGCTTGGCGCGGCGCAGTTCCTCCTTGGCCAGGCGCCAGGACTCGCGCTCCGTGTCGTCGGGGGCGGAGGAGGCCGCGCTGTCGCGGGTGAGTGAGGCGGCTGCCCGCAGTTCGCGCCGCAGGTCGCCGGCGGCGCCCCGGACGTCGTCGCGGATCTCCGCCGCCAGCTCGGCGACCGAGTCGCGGATCTCGATCTCCAGGTCGGCCAGCTCACCCTGGCGGTCGGCCAGCTCGGCGCGGCCCGCGTCGGTGATGGCGTAGACCTTGCGGCCGCCCTCGGTGGTGTGGCGGACCAGGCCCTCGGCCTCCAGCTTGGCCAGGCGCGGGTAGACCGTACCGGCCGAGGGGGCGTAGAGGCCCTGGAAGCGCTCTTCGAGGAGGCGGATCACCTCGTAGCCGTGGCGGGGGGCCTCGTCGAGGAGCTTGAGGAGGTAGAGGCGGAGGCGGCCGTGGGCGAAGACGGGGGGCATGTCAGAGCACCTTCTTGTCGTTCGGTGCGGCGTCGGAGGCGGGGCGCCGCAGCAGGGCGATGGAGCCGGAGACGGTGCTCGCCTTCAGGCGCCCGCTGCCCTCGCCCAGTTTGCCGGTGAGCTTCTTCATGCCGAACTGGCCGGAGACCCGGAGGTCCTCGAAGGCGTGGGAGAGGGAGCCGCTGGTGGTGTTGGCCTCGACGCGGGCGTCCGCCGGGTGCGGGAGGCGGACGGCGATCTCGCCGGAGACGCTGGAGAGCTCGATGTCGGCGGGGGAGTCGGCCTGGTCGATGTCGACGATCATGTCGCCGTTGACCGAGTCGGCGCGGAGGGTGGGGCTGGTGCCGTCCACCACCGTGAGGTCGCCGGAGACCGAGGCGACGGTGAGGGGGCCGGTCACCGACTGGGCCTCGACGCGGCCGGTGACGGTGTCCGCCCGCACCGCTCCGGAGAGGCCGACCAGGGTGGTCTCGCCCGAGACGGCCTTGACGTCGGCCGGGCCCGCGAGGCTGGAGACGACGGTGTCCGCGCCGACCGCGCGGACCTCCAGCCGGGCGGAGTCCGGCACCGCGACGGAGACGACGGCGCGGTGGTCCAGGGTGCGCGGGTCCGGGAGCTTGCCGCGCTCGATCAGGCGGCGCAGGCCCTGCCAGCTGAACTCCTCGTACTCGACCGTGAGGGTGGAGCCCTCGCGCCGCACCGTGAGCGGGCGGCCGGACAGCTCGGAGATGTCCAGGTGGGTGGCGGGGTCGGGGGAACCCACGACGTTCACCGCGCCGTTGACCACGCGGATGCGGAGGGTCGTCACGGGGCCGTCGAAGGACATCCGGCGCGGGGCGTCCACGGACCAGGTGCCGTCGTCCGTCCCGCCGTCCGCGCCCTGGGGGGATTCCGCTTCCGCTTCGGGCACGGGGGACGCGTCGTGTGGGGACTCGGACTCGGACATGGTGCTGACCTCCTCGGCCTGGCGCACGGCGACGCGTCATATCGCATCGCCTGCAACACACGATATATCGCGGTCGGCGGAAGTCAAGGGCTCGGAGGGAGGGAGGGCAGCCGAGGAGGGGAAAGTGGCCGAAAAGGCACGATGGTCCGTCGTGTCCTAGCGTGTGCACCATGCCGACGGATGCCGTGCGGAATCTCGAACAGCCCCTGCGGGGCACCGGCGGACTGCTGCTCTGCCGGGCCGCCCCCGACGCCGTTGCCCCGGCCGCTGTCCTGCTCAGGCGCCCCATGCTGCTCGCCCCCGCCGGCCGCGGGTGGAGCGTGCTGGTGCCCGCGGACCTGTCCTGGCAGGGCGAGGAGGAACCGGTCGACCTGGTGCTCGGCGGCTGGGCGGCGGCCCTCGCCGTGGGGGCGCCCTGGCCGGTTCTCGCCCTCTGGTGGGACGCGGGCCGCGCCGGCTTCAGCCTCGCCTCGGGGGTCCGGCGGCCCGTGGGGTACGTGTGGCTGGCGGACGGCACCCCGGCGGGGGAGGACGAGGCGATGCGTACCTTCGCCGGGCGGCTCGGGCTCGACCCGGTCTTCGCCGTACAGGCGCTGGACGGGCTGACCCGGCCCGACGCCGAGGCGGACGCGGCCGCGCGGCTGCGGGGCGTCCTCGCGGTGCTGGCCCACGCCGGGCTCGCGCTGCCGACCGGGCTGGTGCCGGTGCGGCCCGCCGAAGCACTGGCCGGGGCGGCGTGGATGGCTCGGGGTGTGCGGCGGACGGACCGGGCCGGCTGGCGGGAGGTCGTCCGGCCCGAGCTGGTCGAGGCCAGCGTCGTCGGGCCGCTGGTGCGGGGGCGGCGGGCCCGCGCGCTGGCCGCCGGGCACGTGGTGGCGGGGAGCGCCCTCGCGCTCTGGGGGCTCGCCAGGCGCAGCGCGGGATGGGCCGCGCTGGGCGGGCTGCTGGTGACCCAGGGGATCGCGGGGCTGGCCTACGACCGGTTCAGGAGCGAGGGGGCGCGTCTCCCGGTGCCGCCGGACTGAGGCGGGCGGCCCGGGGCGGGACTTCGGGGTCCTACTCGTCCTCGTCCTCGTCGTCGAGGCGGGCCAGCCAGGTGGCGAGGCGTTCGACCGGGACCTCGAAGTCGGGGTTGAGGTCGACGAAGGTGCGCAGCTGCTCGGCGAGCCACTCGAAGGTGACCTCCTCCTCGCCGCGCCGCTTCTCCAGCTCCTCGATGCCGCGGTCGGTGAAGTACATGGGGTGCTCCGTCACAGGTCGCAAGGGGTACGGGCGGCCGCCGCGGGCCGCCGACCCATGATAGGCGGGCCCTTGCGCGACCGGCCGGGCCCTCGCCACCCCCGGCCGCCGGGGTCTACCCTGCACCCCCCACGGGCAGGTACAGGGGAGACGTGGGAGACGGGGGACCCCAGCATGACCACGGAAGCAACGGCAACCCCGCGCACGGCGCGCACCGCTCGCCCGTGCGCGCCCCGGCGCGAGGCCCGGGTACGCGCTCCCGGCACCGGCCGGTGCGCCCGATGACCGCCGAGGAGGCGGCCCGGTCCCGGGTCGCGTACGTCGAGCTGCCCGACGGCACGCCCGTCTGGGCCCGGATCTCGCAGGCCGACGAGCTGGAGCTGGCGGACGGGGCGCCGCTCTACACCGACGCCGGGTTCGCCGGGCGGGCCGGGGAGCGGGTCCAGGCCCAGGTCGCCGGGCTCGGCGGGCTGATCACCGGGGTGGCCAGGTCGGTCGCCCAAGGGCTGCGGGCGGTCCGGCCCGACGAGGTCAGCGTGGAGTTCGGGATCGAACTGACCGGCAAGGCGGGCAAGGTCGTCGGACTGCTCGCCGACGGCGAGGCCAAGGCGGCCCTCACCGTGACGTTGACCTGGCAGAACGGCGGACCGCCGGACCTCGACGAGGCGCGGGCCGAGGGGGACGGGACCGGGCCGGGGACCCCGGAGGCCGCCGGCCCGCCGGGCCCGGACCGAGGGGGCGCACCCTCCGGCGCACCGGGGCAGCCGGGGCACGGAGGGAGCGGCGCCGGAGCCGTCCCGTGACGGGGGAGGGCGCCACCGGCGCGAGGGGCGCGGCGACGGGGGACGAACCGCCCCTGGAACACCTCATCGCGGCGGCCACCGTACGCATCCATGGACGGCGGCCCGGGTATGACCCCAGCGGGCCGGACGAGGGCGTCCGGACCTTTCTCGGGAGCGGCTTCTTCGTCGCGCCGAACTGGGTGCTGACCTGTGCCCACGTGGCGCTGGCGGAGGGAGGGGGCCACGTGGACATCGTCCATGAGCCGGAGCCAGGCGGTCCGCCCGCCGTGGTGCCCGGCGAGGTCGCCGTCGCGCTGCCCGAGACCCCGCCCCGCCCGGGCGAGGGATGGGCCGCGCCCGACCTCGCGCTGATCCGCCTCCAGAAGCCGGCCGACCACGCCTGCGTCCACCTCGCCGAGCAGCCGCTGACCGACCACGGCCGCCAAGCCGGCGGCCGCTCCGGGCTGCTCCTCGGCTTCGCCGGCTGGTTCCGCTCCGGGCACCGCCTCAGCAGGTACGACGGGACCGTCACCGTGCTCGGGCGGATCGGCTGGGGCGCTGACGAAGAGCTGAGGCTCGGTGACGACGACCTGCCCGACGGCGTCTCCGGCGGCCCCGTCTTCGACCCGCACCGCGGCGAGGTGGTCGCCCTCGTCAAGTCCCGCCGCACCCGGGAGAAGGGCGGCACCGCCGTCCGCACCGGGCAGCTCCGCCACCTCCCCGTCGCCGCCGCGCCCCCGCCCACCGCCGCGCCCGCCCCGGCCGGCTCCGGCGCGCACACCCGGGCGTACGGCCCCGGGGACCACGCCCCCGGCCACCCGGCGGGAGCGGACTGGCCGCCGCCGGAGCCCGCCCCCGGCCCCGGCGACCTCTACCAGGAGGTCCTGCGCGGCCACGACCGGTTCCACCGCGACCGGCTGCGCCACGCCGACCGGGACGGCGCGCCCCCCGCCTGGGCCGACACCCAGGCCGTCCTGGACGGCGCCCGGACCATCCCCTTCGGCCCCCGCGAGCGGACCCTGCTCCTCGGCGCCCTCGGCGAACTCCCGCCGCCGCCCTCCACCGCCGGCCTCACCGCGCTGCTCCGCTCCGTCCCCGGCTGCGCCTCCGCCGCCCGCACCGTCCCGCCGCCCCGCGCCTGGCGCGACGGGCTCGGCGGGCTCTACGAGAGCCACGCCACCGACGAGGGCCGCCGCCTCGCCGTCCTGCGGTACGTGGTCGCCGTGCTGCACACCCCGCGCCCCCACCACGACCCCGGCACCGCCGAGGCCGAGGCCGCCCTGCGCACCTGGCTGCACCGGACCACCGCCGCCCTCGACCGGCCGGTGCGCGGCGAGATCACCGCCGAACTGCGCCGCCACGCCGCCGCCCCCGCGCCCCCGCCGCCCCTGGACCCCGCCCGGGGCACCCGCCACAGCGTCCTGCTCGAACTGATCCGCCGCCCCTGGGAACAGGACAGCTTCGACTGGCGGATCGGCCTGCTCCCCGCGCCCGGCCCGCCCCGCACCGCCGGAACCCCGGCCGAGGGCCTGCCCGACCCGCCCGAGCCCGAGCCGCTCCACGACGACCACACCGGCACCCCGCTCGCCGAGCTCCCCGCGCGCCTCGCCGGACCCCTCGCCCGCGCCTTCACCCTCGCCGACGAGCCCGGCACCCCGGCCCTGCTCCAGGTCGCCCTGGAGCGGGACGTGCTCGGCCTGCCCGTCGACTCCTGGCCGGCCGTTCCGGGCGGACCACCGCTCGGCCGGCTCCGCCCGGTCGTCGTCCGGCCCGCCGAACCACCCGGCGGCGCGGGCGAGTCCGACCCCGCCGCCGACCGGTACGACCGCTGGCGCTGGACCCACGACGACGCGCCGCTCGCCCCCGGCATCCGCGGCAGGGTCCTGGACTGCGAGGCGGGTACGCGGGTACCCGTACCGTCGACGGACCAGCTGCGCTCGCTCGCCCACGCGTCGGTGCCGGTGCTCTGCCAGTACCGGGAGTACGGGCACGCCGGCTCCGCCGAGGCGCTGGCCCGGCTCGTCGACGGCGGCTTCGGGGTCGCGCTGTGGCGCCGGGGCGCGGGCGGACCGGAGCGGATGTGCGCCGAGTTCCACCGGCGCGCCGAGGCGGAACTGGCCCGCGCGCGTACCGCCCAGCGGCTCCCCGGCCTGGTCCACGCCCTGCGCGCCGCCCTCGCCGAGGGGCGCACCGACAGCTTCTGGGCCGACGGTGTGGCCCTGCTGTACGACGATCCGCACCAGCCGCTGCCCGGCTCCGACGACCTGTTCGCCCCACTCTGAACAACCACCTGACGACCCGCCGTACGGCTCGCTACCGTGAGCCGCGAACCGGCGCCGACCGGCCGGCCCCCGGGCCCGGCCGCCCGAGACCTGTGCGACCCAGCGACCACGAGGATTGCTATGAGCGCGACCGACGAGTCCGGCGAGTGGCTCATCTACCGAGGCGCCGGCGAACCCCACGACGGCATCCTCCGGCTGCCCGACCCCCCGCCCTGGCGCGACTTCCGCCGCCGCGAGGGAGCCGGCACCACCGAGACCCGCCGCCTGGGCGCCTACCGCGACCAGGCCGTCTCGCTGCGCCCCGAGGCCGAGGAGCTGGAGGTCATCAACGCCGCGCTCTACCTGCGCCGCCCCCTCCTCGTCACCGGCGGCCCCGGCGTCGGCAAGAGCAGCCTCGCCCACTCGGTCGCCGACGAACTGGGCCTCGGTGACGTGCTGCGCTGGCCCGTCGTCAGCCGCTCCACCCTCCAGGACGGCCTGTACCACTACGACGCGATAGCGCGCCTCCAGGACGTCCAGATCGCCGCCCACAGCGGCACCGCCACCGAACCCGGCGCCCCCGGCTCCGTCGAGTCCATCGGCGACTACCTGCGGCTCGGCCCCCTCGGCACCGCCCTGCTCCCCGGTGAACTGCCCCGCGTGCTGCTCATCGACGAGCTCGACAAGAGCGACATCGACCTGCCCAACGACCTCCTGAACGTCCTGGAGGAGGGCGAGTTCACCATCCCCGAACTCCAGCGGATCGCCGACCGGCTGCCCGACCGGACCGCCCACGTCCTCACCCACGACGGGCGCCGCGTCCCGGTGAAGGACGGGCGCGTGCAGTGCACCGCCTTCCCCTTCACCGTGCTGACCAGCAACGAGGAACGCGACTTCCCCGCACCGCTGATGCGCCGCTGCATCCACCTGGAGCTGGGCCGCCCCGACCACGCCCGGCTCGCCAGCTTCGTCCGCGCCCACCTGGGCCGCGACCGGGAACGCGGCGGTGGCGACCTGATCCTCCGTTTCCTGGAGCGCTCCCGCAGCGAACTGCTCGCCGCCGACCAGCTCCTCAACGCCATCCACCTCACCCAGACCGCCCCCGACCTGGACCGGGAGCGCCTCGCCGACCTGCTCATCCAGCGACTCGACCGGCCGAGGTGAGCGAGGATGACCGGAGCCACGGCCCGCCACGGCCCGGACGGCCATCCTGACCGGCCCCCCGTCCCGCCCCAGCGGCAGGCGCCCCGCGACCCGTTGCCCGAGCTGGTGGCCCGGCTGCGCGGCGCCGGGCTCGACGTCGACGCCGAACACCTCCTCGACGCCCTCTGGCTGGCCGCCCGCACCGGCGCCCCCGCCCCCGCCCCGGCCGACCCCCCGGCCGCCGGGACGGAGCGGGAGACCCCGCAGGAGGCCGCCGCCCAGGACCGCCCGGGCCCCGGCGCGTCCCGCACCGGGCCGGCCGTGGAGCCGTTCGGCCGCCCCACGGCGCCGCCCGGGCCCGCGGGCGAGCCCGCCGCCGAGGCCCGCGTCCCCCTGCACACCCGGCCGTCCACCGCCACCGTCGCCGACGACGGCCCGTCCGCCGGTGCACTGCCGGTCGGGGTGCCCGCCGCCGCGGTGCTCGCCTCACCGCTCAGGCTCCAGCGCGCGCTGCGCCCGCTCCAGGCGTACCGGACCGGCGCCGCCCCCAGGCGGCAGGTGCTCGACGAGGCCGCCACCGCCGAACTCACCGCCCGCGCCGGGGGACTGGTGCTGCCCGTCTTCCGGCCCGTCAACCGCCGTGAGGCCCTGCTCCAGCTGGTCCTGGACGCCTCCGGCTCGATGCGGGTCTGGCAGCGGCTCTTCGACGAGTTGCGGGAGGTCTTCGGCGGGCTCGGCGCCTTCCGCGACCTGCACGTCCGCTACCTCCACGCCACCGACGACGGCCGGGCCGCCGTCAGCCGCAGCCCGCGCCGCGACGGCGCGCCCCTGCACTCCACCGACCGCCTCGTCGACGCCACCGGACGCCGCGTCACCCTCCTGGTCAGCGACTGCGCCGGGCCCCTGTGGCACAGCGGCGCCGCCCACCGCACCCTGCACCGGCTCGCCGGACAGGGCCCCGTCGCCGTCCTCCAGCCGCTGCCGCAACGCCTGTGGCCCCGCACCCGGCTCCAGGTCACCTTCGGCGACCTGCGGCGCGGGCAGGGCGTCAGCGGGGCCGGACTGCTCAAGGTCGTCTCCGACGGACCGCCGCCCCCGCCCGGTGCCCGCCCCGTCCCGGTCCTGCCGCCCACCGCCGCCGCCCTCGGCTCCTGGGCCCGGCTGCTCTCCGGCACCGGACCCGTCCGCACCCCCGGCGCCGTCGGCTGGGTCAGCGCCGCCCAGGAACCGGCCCGGCCGGTCCGGGCCCGCCGTACCCTCACCCCGCTCCAGCTCGTCAGCCGGTTCCGCTCCACCGCCTCCCCGGCCGCCGGGCGGCTCGCGGTCTGCCTGGCCGCCGCCCCGCTCAACCTCCCCGTCATGCAGCTGGTCCAGCGCACGATGCTGCCCGACTCAGGACCCGCCGAACTCGCCGAGGTCCTCCTCAGCGGCCTCCTGGTCCGCGCCGACGAACCGGGCACCGGCGACGGCGAGCAGGAGCAGTGGTACGACTTCGTGCCCGGCGTCCGTCAGGCGCTGCTCGGCCCGCTCGGCCGCGACGAGGCGATGCTCGTCCTCAAACACTGCTCCGAGTACATCGAGCAGCGCTTCGGCAAGGGCGGCCCCAACTTCCCCGCCCTCGCCTACGCCCAACTCGGCCGGTCCACCGCCACCGGCCCGCTCCCCGACACCGGCCGCCCCGCCCGCCCCGGCCGGGCCCCCGGCACCGTGACCGGCGAGGCGGGGGAGGAGAACGCCCCCACCGTCCCGCAGCCCTTCGCCGAGGTCGCCGCCGACGTGCTGGAGCGCTTCATGACCGTCCCCCTGCACCACACCGACCCCTCGCCCGCCCCCGACGGCGCCGACCACCCCGTCCTCGGGGCCGCCGCCACCCTCACCCGGCGGTACGAGGAGGAGGGCATGGTCCAGTACCTGATGGACGCCGTCCAGCTCCTGCGCGGCGCCGCCGAGAACAGCCAGGGGCCGCCCCGGTCCGCCCTCTGGGCCCGGTACGCCCGCGAGGCGCTGCGGCTCTGGCGCGTCCAGGGCGGCCGGGACCTGCTCACCGCCGCCCGCGAGGCCGCCGAACGCGCCACCGCCGAGGACGCCGGCGGCCGCACCGGCCACCGCGACATCCTCGCCGCCACCCTGCACGCCACCGCCGAGGACCGGCGCCGCCGTGGCGACCGCCACGAGGCCCTCGACCTGCTGCGCCGCGCCGACCGGGAGTACGCCGTCGCCTGCGCCGCCCCCGGCCTCGGCTCCGGCCAGGCGCTCCGCCTCACCCTGGCGCGGGTCCGCGCCCTGGAGACCCAGTGGCGGCTGGGCGGCGACAGCTCCCTGCTCCAGGCCGCCGTCGGCATGCTGGAGGCCTTCACCGACATCTGGCCCGACCAGCACCGCCGGCCCGCCACCCTCGCCCTCGCCCACGGCCGCACCCTGCTCCGCCTGGCCGGCACCGGGCCCCCCGGCGGCCAGGCCCGCGCCCACGCCCGGCAGGCGGCCCGCGCCCTGCGCACCGTCGTCGACGCCGAGGCGGCCGGTGACGACGCCGGGGCGCTGGAGCCCGCCGAGCGGGAGGCGGCCCTCCTCGACCTCGCCGACGCCCTGCTGCGGGCCGGACCCGAGTACCACCAGGAGGCCGCCGACCGCGTCGAGGCGGCCCTCGGCGCCATCCCGCCCCCGTCCGCCCGCCGCCGCTCGGCCCTGCTCACCCGGGCCGGACGCGTCCACACCGCCCGGTACGAGGAGAGCGGCGACCCGGCCGAACTGGTCCGCGCCGCCGCCCGGTTCGAGGAGGCCGCCCCGGGCATCCCGCGCGACGCCCCCGCCCACGCCGCCCTGCTCGCGGAATGGGGCGAGGCGCTGCTGCGGCGCGCCCTGCTCGGCGACGGCACCCGCGAGGAGCGGCTGGAGCGGGTGGTGGCGGCGGTCCGGGTGCTGCGCGGCTGCCGTGCCGAGACCCCGCGCGGCGACCGGGCCTTCTCCCACCGGCTGGTGCTGCTGGGACGCGGCCTGATGGCCCGCCACCGGCTCACCGGCGACCGGGTCGACCTGCGCGAGGGCGAACACCTGCTGGGCCTCGCCGCCCAGGAGGCCGCCGGGCCGCTGGAGAGCGCCCGCTGCCTGCTGGAGGTGGGCCAGGCCCGGTTCGAGGCGGCCCAGACCCTCGGGCGCCCGGCCCGGCTGGACGAGGCCGCCGACGCCTTCCGGGCCGCCGCCGACGCCGCCCGGCGCGCCCGCGAGGAGGCCGATTCCGAACGGGCCGCCGCGGAATCCGCGACGCTGGGCGCTCAGGCGGAGCACTGGCGGGGTATGACCTATGAGGCGGCGGGGCGCCCGCGCGCGGCGCGCGAGGCGTACGGGGCCGCCCACCGGGCCTGGGGCCTGCTCCCGCCCGGTACCCAGCCCACCGTCGAGCCGACGCCCCGGCAGACGGCGCAACGCCTGGCCGAACTCGCCTGACGAGGCCCGGCCGCACCCGGGAAAGGAAGGGCACCGCCATGTCCGACGCCGTCCACCACCCCCCGCCCGCCCGGCCGCCCGCGCCGGAGGAGGCCGCCGTCCTGCCCGACCTCCTCGACCTCGACCTGGAGTCGCTGCGGACCCTGGACCACCCCGTCCTCACCGCCCTCCTCGACGACCTCCGGGGCCGCGGCTCCGGCCCGCGCGAGATGCTCTGGAACTTCAACAGCTCCTTCTGAGCGACCAGTTCCGGCCGGGCCCCCGCCCCGGCAACTCCGGAAAGCACGGCTCGGCAGCCGCCTCTTTCGGCCACCTTTCCCCGTGCGGGCCGGGCCAACAGGCCAGCGGGGCCGCGGCCGGTTTCGCCGCCGTGGGGGACCGGGCACCATCCGGGTCGGGCCGGCCGGGGGCACGGGGAGACGGCCCGTGCCCGGGACGGGGCGGCGGACGACACGGGGGTGCCGATGCCACGATCAGTGGGCCCGTCGCGCCCGCCCACGGACGCCGGACCTCCGTACCCCTTCCGCCAGTTCATCGTGAAGGTGCACGGGCGGTGCAACCTGGCCTGCCGCTACTGCTACCTCTACGAGGGCCCCGACACCGGCTGGCGCGACCGGCCGGCCGCCGCCTCGGACGCGGTGCTCGCGCTGACCGCCGACCGGATCGCCGAACACGCCGCCGCCCACCGGCTCCCCGCCGTCTCCCTCGTCCTGCACGGCGGGGAGCCCCTGCTGGCCGGCACCGACCGGCTCGCCGCCTTCGCCGCACTGGTCCGCCGCCGCGTCCCCGGCCACACCCGGGTGCGCGTCACCCTCCAGACCAACGCCACCCTGCTCACCGCCGCCCGCGTCCGCGACCTGGCCCGGGCCCGCATCGCCGTCGGCGTCAGCCTCGACGGGGGCCGGGCCCGCCACAACACCGCCCGCGTCGACCACGCCGGACGCCCCTCCTGGCCCGCCGCCCTCCGCGGCACCCGCCTCCTCGCCGAGCACGCCCCCGAGGCGTACGCGGGCCTCCTGCTCGTCGTCGACCCGGAACAGGACCCCGCCGAGGTGTACACCTCGCTGCTCCGGCTGCGGCCCCCCGCCGTCGACCTGCTGCTGCCGCACGGCAACTGGAGCGCCCCGCCGCCCGGCCTCCACCCGCCGCCGGGACCGCCCGCCCGCACCGGGGCCGGCGCCCCCGCCCCGTACGGCGACTGGCTCGCCGCCGTCTTCGACCTCTGGTGGGCCGCCGGGCGCAGGCAGACCCGGGTGCGGCTCTTCGAGGAGGCGATCGCCGCCCTGCTCGGCCTGCCCACCGGCACCGAGTCGCTCGGCCTCGACCCGTTCACCGCCGTGGTCGTGGAGACCGACGGCTCCCTCGAACAGACCGACTCGCTCAAGTCGGCCTACCCCGGCGCCGCCGCCACCGGACTCACCCTCGGCCGGAACACCTTCGACGACGCCCTCACCCACCCCGGCATCGCCGCCCGCCAGTCGGGCCCCGCCGCCCTCGCCGCCGACTGCCGCGCCTGCCCCCTCCTGCACGCCTGCGGCGGCGGCCACTACGCCCACCGCCACCGCGCCGGGGCGGGCTTCGGCCACCCCAGCGTCTACTGCGCCGACCAGCAGCGGTTCCTCCACCACGTGGCCGCCGCCCTGGCCCGCGCCACCGGCACCGGACCGGCCCGTGACCCCACCACGGCCGGGGAAGGAGGAACGCGGTGAGCCAGCCGATCCCCCACCACGTCCTGTACGAACTGGGGTGCACCGAAGGCTCCCCGGCCACCCTCCGGCTCCTCGCCCGCGACCAGGACCGGCGCCGGCTCCTGCTGCTGCGCGCCGTCCTGGACGCCGCCGACGCGGCCGGCGCCGACCGCTGCCCGCCCGCCGCCCGGCGCGGCCTCGCCGAGAGCTGGGCCCTGCTGGAGGCCGCCGAACGCGCCACACCCGACCGGGGCGCCACCGTCCGCTCCCTGCTGCTCGCCCCCCTCGTCGGCCCCTGGGCCGAACGCGCCCTCGCCCTGCTCACCGGCACCGGACCGCCCGACCCCGCCGCCACCGCCCACGCCCTGGCCCACCTCGCCCCGCTCGCCGCCGCCGCGGCCGTCCGCGCCGGGCTGCCGTTCCGCCTGAGGCTCACCGCCACCGGCGGCACCCTCGCCCTGCCCACCCTCGGCGCCCTGCGCACCGGGCCCGGCACCGTCCCGGTCGACGCCCACCACAGCGGCGGCCGCCTCGTCCTGCGCGCCGACGGCCCCCGGACCGTCACCGTCCGCCCGCAGCGCGGCCACGGCGCGTGGGCGGCGTCCCCCGCCTGGCGCGCCGCCCACGCCCTGCCGCCGCTCCTGCCCGGCGGCCACCCCGTCCCCCTGGACGACCTCGACCCGTACCGCGTGCCGCACCACCCGGACCAGCCCGGGTTCACCGGCATCACCGACCTCGACGACCTGGCCCGCAAACGCTGGGGCGCGGCCTGGTCCGGTGCCGCCGCCGCGCTCGGCCACGGCGGGCCGCACCGGATCAGCGAGGCCGTCACCCTGCTGCGCTGCCTCGTGCCGCTGGCGCCGCCGGGCGGCGGGGCGGCGGGGGAGCCGCCGCCGGGGAGTTGCAGCGGGACGCGGCGGGAGGCGTTCGGCGCCGTGCTGAGCAGCGAACCGCCCGACGCGGCCGGGTTCGCCGAGACCCTCGTCCACGAGACGCAGCACATCAAGCTCGCCGCCCTCGCCGCCCTCGCCCCGCTCCACCACGCCGACCCCGCCCCACGCCACTTCGCGCCCTGGCGGCCCGACCCGCGCCCCTTCGACGGGCTCTGGCACGGCGTCTACAGCCACCTCGCCCTCGCCGACTGGTGGCTGCACCACGCGCGCGCCCTGCCCCCGGGCCCCGGACGCGAACGGGCCTGGGCCGAACACGCCCGCCGCCGCGAGCAGGTCGGCGCCGCCCTGCCGGTCCTCGTCGGCTCCGACGCGCTCACCCCCGCCGGGCGCACCGTCGCCGAGGGGATGGTGACGGCGTACACCCGGCTCACCCACGCCGAGGTGCCCGCCGACCACCTGGCCCGCGCCGTCGCCTACGTCGCCACCACCCGGGCGCTCTGGCTCCAGCGCCAGGGCGGAACGCGCCCTTCCTGATCTTCTTCCGTGAATCACCCGTGTGGGGCCGTGAACACTGCTCCAATTGTGGGAAGTTGAACGGAGGATGTCCCGATCCGCCGACCCACCCAGAGGAGCAGGAGAGGCCCCATGAGTCAGTTCCTCACGCCGGAGGCGGTGTCTCCCGGGGGCGGTGTGCCGCAGCCCGTGACCATCAGCTTCGCCGGATTCGACCGCGCCTGGGCCGCCTGGGTCGGCGGCCTGCTGGAACGGCGCGGCCACGGCGTCGTCCTCCAGCGCTGGGACCCCTCCGTCCGCGAGCCGCTCGCCGACTCGCTCCGCGACCTCACCCTCGCCCCGGGCCCCGTCCTGATCGTCCTCTCCCGCTGGTACGTCCAGCTCGGCCCCCGCACCCACGAGGAGTGGAACGCCGCGCTCCGTGAGGTCGCCGCCACCCATCCCGGCCGCTTCGCCGCCGTCTCGGTCACCACCGACTCCCTGCCCACGGCCACCTCCGCCCTCGCCGCCGTCAACCTCACCGGCATCGGCGCCGACGAGGCCGAACGCCGGGTCCTGGCCCGCCTCGGCCTGCCCGACACCCCCGTCCAGGCACCGAGCCCCGAGGGCGCCCCCCGCTTCCCCCTCGACACCTCCGAGGTCTGGGGCGGCGTCCCGCGCCGCAACACCCGCTTCACCGGACGCGAGCGCATCCTCACCGACGCCCACCGGATCCTCCAGGACGCCGCCCGCGGCACCGGCGTCGTCACCCTCCACGGCATGCCCGGCGTCGGCAAGACCCAGCTCGCCGCCGAGTACGTCTACCGCTTCGGCTCCGAGTACGACGTCGTCTGGTGGGTCGACGCCGAGAGCCGCGCCTCCTTCCGGCTGCGCGTCGCCGAACTCGCCACCGCGCTGCGGCTGGACACCGGCCCCGAGTACGGCGAACGGCTCCGCGCCGTCCGCGACGCGCTGCGCCGGGGCCGCCCGTACGGCCGCTGGCTCCTCGTCCTCGACGGCGCCGACGAGCCGCACCAGATCTCCGACCTCGTCCCCACCGGCCCCGGCCACGTCCTCATCACCTCCCGGAACCCCGAGTGGGGCGAGCACAACAGCCGCATGCTGGAGATCGGCGTCTACGACCGCGCCGAGTCGGTGGCCTTCGTCCGCCGCCGCGCCCCCCGGCTCGGCCGCGCCGAAGCCCAGCAGCTCGCCGAGGCCCTCGGTGACCTGCCGCTGCTGCTCGACCAGACGGCCGGCTGGCTCAACGACTCCGACCTCTCCGTCGACGACTACATCGCCCTCCTCGAAGGCGGCATCGACCAGGACATCGTCAAGGTCTCCCAGGACTTTCCGCTCGCCTTCCAGACCGCCTGGTCGATACTGCTCAACAAGCTCCGCGAGACCGTCCCGGAGTCCGTCGCCCTGCTCGGCCTGTGCACCTTCTTCGCCCCCGGCACCATCCCGGTCCGCATCCTGCGCGACCTCGACCACCAGGAGGCCCCCGAGCCGGTCGCCGGGCTGCTCCGCGATCCCCTGCTGTGGAACCGCGCCGTCAACCAGCTCCGCCAGTACTCCGTCGTCAGCCTCGACTCCCACGAGTTCTCCGGCGACGACACCGCCCTGCCCGGCGAGGCGTTCTACCTCCACCGCATGGTCCACCAGATCGTCCACCGCGACCTGCCCGAGGCCGACCGCGCCCCCTTCGCCCAGGTCGTCCGCGCCGCCCTGGCCGCCGCCGACCCCGGCCGCCCCACCGACACCCGCCTGTGGCCCCGGTACGCCGAGATCGTGCCCCACCTCGAACACGCCCAGGCGCTGGAGTCCACCGACCCGGCCGTGCAGAACCTCGTCCTCAACTGCCTGCGCTACCTCTACCTCTCCGGCGAGTACAAGACCGGCGTCGCCCTGGGCGAACGCACCCTGGAGATCTGGCGGCGCCTCTTCGGCGACGAACACCCCCGCATCTGGGACCTCGTCCACCACTACGCCAACCTCCTGCGCGCCGGCGGCGACTTCGCCGGCACCGAGGCGATCGAGCGCGCCGCCACCGAACGGCTGCGCGCCCTCGACGGCCCCCGCGACCTCGCCTACCTGCGCGCATCCAGCGGCCTCGCCGCCGACCTGCGCGGCCTCGGCCGCTACGAGGAGGCGTACCAGCTCTCCACCGAGATCATGGACGCCTACGGCGAACTCCTCGGCGACCAGGACTCCCGCACCCTCAGCGCCCGCAACAACGTCGCCGTCTCGCTCCGCCTGCTCGGCCACTACCAGGAAGCGCTCGTCCTCGACAAGGACACGATGGAGCGCCGCCGCGAACTCCTGCGGCCCCGCCACAACTGGACGCTCTCCTCCGAGCACTCCTACGCCCTGGACCTGCGCCTGGTCGGCCGCTACAAGGACGCCGAGTCCCTCCAGGCCAGGAACGTCCGCGAACAGCGCCTCGTGATGGGCCGCGACAACCCGGTCACCCTCGACGCCGAGCACAACCTCGCCCTGTGCCACTACCGCCTCGGCGACCGCGAGGCGGCCGGGCTGCGCCTCGCCGACCTCCTGGACCGCTGCGAACGCACCGTCGGCGAGAACCACCCGCTCACCCTGCGCCTGACCGTCTCCCAGAGCTGCCACGCCCGCGAGCACGGCGACGTCGACCAGGCCCGCGAACTGAGCGAGTCCGTCCTGCGCCGCTACACCACCCTGCTCGGCCCCGGCCACCCCTTCGTCGCCGGCGTCCGCGCCAACCACGCCCTGGTACTGCGGAACGTCGGCGAGCGCCGCGACTACGCCCGCTACGCCGAACAGGCCTACGCCGACATGGCCCGGGCCGTCGGCGAACTCCACCCCTGGACGCTGGGCTGCGCCCTCAACGTCTCCGCCGTCCGCAACGTCGTCGGCGACCCCGAGGCCGCCGCGGAACTCTCCCGCACCACCGTCGAGAGGGCCACCGAGGCGCTGGGCCGCACCCACCCGCTGACCCTCTCCGCCCGCGTCGCCCACGCCGCCGACCTGCGCGGACTACGCCGCCGCAAGGACGCCGAGAAGATCGAGGACGAGGCGCTCCAGGACTTCGCCACCGTCCTCGGTGCCCAGCACGTCCACACCATCTCGGCCCGCTCCCGCAACCGCCCGTACTGGGACTTCGAGCCGTACTCGACCTGAGCCCGGACCGGCACCCCGCCGGAGAAGCCCTGAGGCCCGCCCCCGCGCACAGCGGGAGCGGGCCTCAGGCCGGTACAGGGCCGGGGTCAGGCGTCGAAGACCTCGGCGACCAGCTGGGCCTGCTCGGCCTGGTGGCGCTTGGCCGAACCGACCGCCGGGGACGAGGAGTGCGGACGCGAGATGCGCCGCAGCCGCTCGGCCGCCGGGAGGTCCGCGCCGACACCCAGGTCCAGGTGGTCGATCAGGTTGAGCGCGATGAAGGGCCAGAAGCCCTGGTTCGCCGGCTCCTCCTGGGCCCACAGGAACTTCTCGGCGTTCGGGTACTTGGCGATCTCCGCCTGGAGCTCGGCACCCGGCAGCGGGTACAGGCGCTCGACGCGGATGATCGCGGTGTCCGTGACGCCGCGCTTCTGCCGCTCGGCCTCCAGGTCGTAGTAGACCTTGCCGGCGCAGAGGACGACCTTGCGGACCTGCGAGGCGTCCACCGAGTCGTCACCGATGACCGGGCGGAAGCCGCCCGTCGTGAACTCCTCCGCCTTCGACGCGGCGGCCTTCAGGCGCAGCATCGACTTCGGCGTGAAGACCACCAGCGGCTTGTGGTGCGGGTTGTGCACCTGCCACCGCAGGAGGTGGAAGTAGTTCGACGGGAGGGTCGGCATGGCGACCGTCATGTTGTTCTGCGCACAGAGCTGGAGGAACCGCTCCGGACGGGCCGAGGAGTGGTCCGGGCCCTGGCCCTCGTAGCCGTGCGGCAGCAGCAGCGTCACACCGGAGTGCTGGCTCCACTTCTGCTCGGCCGAGGAGATGAACTCGTCCATGACGATCTGCGCGCCGTTGACGAAGTCACCGAACTGGGCCTCCCACAGCACCAGCGACTCCGGACGGGCCAGCGAGTAGCCGTACTCGAAGCCCATCGCCGCGTACTCGGAGAGCAGCGAGTCGTAGATGTTGTAGCGGGCCTGGTTGTCCGAGAGGTACAGCAGCGGCGTGTAGTCGTCGCCGGTCTCCCGGTCGATGAGGACCGCGTGGCGCTGGCCGAAGGTGCCGCGGCGCGAGTCCTGGCCGGAGAGGCGCACCGGGGTGCCCTCCATCAGCAGCGAGCCGATGGCCAGGGTCTCGCCCATGCCCCAGTCGATCGTGCCGTCCTCGACCATCGCCGCGCGGCGCTGGAGCTGCGGCAGCAGACGGGGGTGGACGGTGACCCGCTCGGGGATGTTGACCTGCGACTCGGCGATCCGCTTGACGACCTCCGGGGAGACCGCGGTGTTGACCGCGACCGGGAACTCCGCCTCGGGGCCCTCCGGCTCGTGCTGCACCGGGTGCGAGGTGGCCTCGCGGACCTCGGTGAAGACCTTCTCCAGCTGGCCCTGGAAGTCCTGGAGCGCCTGCTCCGCCTCTTCGAGGGTGATGTCGCCCCGGCCGATCAGCGACTCGGTGTAGAGCTTGCGCACCGAGCGCTTCTTGTCGATCAGGTCGTACATCAGCGGCTGGGTGAAGGCCGGGTTGTCCGACTCGTTGTGCCCGCGGCGGCGGTAGCAGATCAGGTCGATGACGACGTCCTTGTTGAACGCCTGGCGGAACTCGAAGGCGAGCCGTCCGACGCGGACGACGGCCTCCGGGTCGTCACCGTTCACGTGGAAGATCGGCGCCTCGATCATGCGGGCCACGTCGGTGGCGTACATCGAGGAGCGCGAGGACTCCGGTGCGGCGGTGAAGCCGACCTGGTTGTTGATGACGATGTGGACCGTGCCGCCGGTGCGGTAGCCGCGCAGCTGCGACATGTTGAGCGTCTCGGCCACCACGCCCTGGCCCGCGAAGGCCGCGTCGCCGTGGAGGGCGACGGGCAGGACGGTGAAGTCCGTGCCGCCCTTGTTGACGATGTCCTGCTTGGCGCGGACCACGCCCTCCATCACCGGGTCGACCGCCTCCAGGTGGGAGGGGTTGGCGGTGAGCGAGACCTTGATCTGCTCGCCGTCCAGGCCGGTGAAGGTGCCCTCGGCGCCCAGGTGGTACTTGACGTCGCCGGAGCCGTGCATCGACTTCGGGTCGAGGTTGCCCTCGAACTCCCGGAAGATCTGCGCGTACGACTTGCCGACGATGTTGGCGAGGACGTTGAGGCGGCCGCGGTGGGCCATGCCGATGACGACCTCGTCCAGGCGCGACTCGGCCGCCGAGTCCAGGACCGCGTCGAGCAGCGGGATGACGGACTCGCCGCCCTCCAGCGAGAACCGCTTCTGGCCGACGTACTTGGTCTGGAGGAAGGTCTCGAACGCCTCGGCGCTGTTGAGCCGCCGCAGGATGCGCAGCTGCTCCTCGCGCTCGGGCTTGCCCGGACCGCGCTCCACCCGGTCCTGGATCCACTTGCGCTGCTTCGGGTCCTGGATGTGCATGAACTCGATGCCGGTGGTGCGGCAGTACGAGTCGCGCAGGACGCCGAGGATGTCGCGGAGCTTCATCATCGACTTGCCGGCGAAGCCGCCGACGGCGAAGGTGCGCTCCAGGTCCCACAGCGTGAGCCCGTGCTCGTTGATGTCGAGGTCGGGGTGCTTGCGCTGGTGGTACTCGAGCGGGTCGGTGTCGGCCATGACGTGGCCGCGGACCCGGTAGGAGTGGATCAGCTCGAAGACGCGGGCCGCCTTGGTGACGTCGTCGTCGTGCGAGGCGTCGATGTCCTTGAGCCAGCGGACCGGCTCGTAGGGGATGCGCAGCGCCTTGAAGATGTCGTCGTAGAACTCGTTCTCGCCGAGCAGCAGGTTGGCGACGATCCGCAGGAACTCGCCGGAGGCGGCGCCCTGGATGACCCGGTGGTCGTAGGTCGACGTCAGGGTCATGACCTTCGAGATGCCGAGCTTGTTCAGGGTGTCCTGCGAGGTGCCCTGGAACTCCGCCGGGTACTCCATCGCGCCCACGCCGAGGATCACCGACTGGCCGGGCATCAGACGCGGCACCGAGTGGACGGTGCCGATGCCGCCGGGGTTGGTCAGCGAGACGGTGACGCCCGAGAAGTCGTCCATCGTCAGCTTGTTGTCCCGGGCCCGGCGGACGATGTCCTCGTACGCCTGCCAGAACTCGAAGAAGTTGAGCGTCTCGGCCTTCTTGATGGCCGCGACGACGAGCTGGCGGTCGCCGTTGGGCTTGACCAGGTCGATGGCGAGCCCGAGGTTGATGTGCTCGGGCTTGACCAGCGTCGGCTTGCCGTCCTTCTGCGCGAAGGAGTTGTTCATCGACGGCATGGCCTTGATGGCCTGCACCATGGCGTAGCCGATCAGGTGCGTGAAGGAGATCTTCCCGCCCCGGGCGCGCTTCAGGTGGTTGTTGATGACGATGCGGTTGTCGAAGAGGAGCTTGACCGGCACCGCGCGCACGGACGTGGCCGTGGGCAGCTCCAGCGAGGCGCTCATGTTCTTCGCGACCGCGGCCGAGGGGCCACGCAGCGTGACGAACTCCGGGCCTTCCGCGGGCGCGGCAGGCTCGGCGGCCTTCGCGGCGGGCTTGGCCGGAGCGGCCTTGGCGGGGGCCGTCTTCGCGGGGGCGGCCTTGGCGGCCGGCGCCTGCTCGGCGGGCTTGGCCGGCGCGGCGGCCGGCTTCGCCTCGGGGGCCTTGGCCGCCGGAGCGGGCTTGGCCGGCGCGACCGGGGTCGCGGCCGAGGGGGCCGCGGTCTCCACGGGAGCCGTGCCACCCCCGCCGGGCTTGTAGTCGGCGAAGAAGTCCCACCAGGCTCGGTCTACCGAGTTCGGGTCCTGGAGGTACTGCTGGTAGATCTCGTCGACGAGCCACTCGTTCGACCCGAACGCGGCGGCAGGACTCTTGCCCTGCCCCGCTTGGTCGGTCGAGACGCTCGAATTACTGGGGGACTGTGGCGACACGGCGGCAACCGCCCTCTTCCGCTTCACAAGGTGGTGGACAGCGGGAATAAAGGCTACGCCTTCGTCACCGAGAGGTGCAGGCCGGGCCGGGCATCCGTCGTGAAAGTCACACCAGATCCCGTGTTTCGGGTCTCTGATTGGCGGGAAACAAGCGGGATTTCCCTCCAGCCCGGACGCCTCCGTGCACGGCCGCGGTCCCTCGGGCCCGCATCCCTGTCAGTTGGCACGTCGTTACTGCGTTACCGCTATGAACAGTACGCCACTCGGGGGTCAACCGTGTGCTTCGGGCAGCCCCGGCAGGCTGACGCGAATACGGCAGCCACGTGGGGATTCGGCGACTCCGATGCGCCCCCCGTGCAGATCCACCGCCCACCGCGCGATGGCCAGGCCGAGCCCCGTCCCGCCGTCCGCGCCGGGCTCGTGCGGCTTGGCCGCGCTGCCCCGGTTGAACCGCTCGAAGACCCGGTGCCACTCCGACTCGGGGATGCCCGGACCCTCGTCCAGCACCTCCAGCTCCAGCGACTGGGAGCCGTGGCCCGGGCGGGCACGGACAGTGACGGCGCCGCTCGGCGGGGAGTGCTTGACGGCGTTGTCGATGAGGTTGGCCACCACCTGGTGGAGCCGCTCCACGTCCGCGTAGGCGGTCAGGTCCAGCGGCTCGACGTCCAGGATGAGGTGGACGTCGGTGCGGCTGTGGTTGCCCGAGCCCGAGGTGGTCCGGCGCTGCGAGGCGACCAGGTTGGCCTCCTTCAGCACTCCGGAGAGGTAGGGCCAGACCTCGAAGCGGTGGGTCTTCAGCGGTACGACACCGTTGTCGAGGCGGGAGAGGTCGAGCAGGGTGTCGACCAGCCGGCCCAGCCGCTCGGTCTGCTTCAGGGCGGTGCGCATCGTCTCCGGGTCGGCCGCCGAGACGCCGTCCACGACGTTCTCCAGCACCGCGCGGAGAGCGGCGATGGGGGTGCGCAGTTCGTGCGAGACGTTGGCGACCAGCTCCTTGCGGTGCAGGTCCTGCGACTCCAGCTCGTCGGCCATCCGGTTGATGGTGTGCGCGAGGTCGCCCAGTTCGTCGCGGCGGTCCGCCCCGCGCGCCCGGCGGGTGTAGTCGCCGTGCGACACGGAGCGGGCCACGGAGTTCATCTCGTCCAGCGGCGCCGTCAGGCCGTGCGCCACGAACTGCGTGATCAGCAGCGTGGCGATCATGGAGAAGACGGTGATGAAGCGGAGTTCGGTGTCGGTGCGGACCGCCACCATCAGCAGCCCGGTGGTGATCAGCACGGAGATGACGACCAGCGCGCCGAGCTTCGTCTTCACGGAGAAGGGCCGGTACCCGCCCTGGGGGGCCGCTGGGCCGGTCATGGCGTCGGCGTCTCCAGGGCGTAGCCGACACCGTGGACGGTGCGGATGCGCTCCGCGCCGATCTTCCGCCGCAGCGCCTTGATGTGGCTGTCGACCGTCCGCGTGCCGGAGGCGTCGGCCCAGTCCCACACCTCGGCGAGCAGCTGCTCGCGGGAGAGGACGGCGCGCGGGGTGTTGGCCAGGCAGACCAGCAGGTCGAACTCGGTGGGCGTCAGGTGGACGTCCTCGGCGTGGACCCGGACCCGGCGCTGGGCGTGGTCGATCTCCAGTTCGCCCAGGCGGAGGATGCCGCTGCGGGGGGTGGCCGCCGCGAGCGCCGCCCGCTCGACGCGGCGCAGCAGGACGTGCACCCGCGCCGCCAGTTCCCGCATGGAGAACGGCTTGGTCATGTAGTCGTCCGCGCCGACGCCGAGTCCGACCAGCATGTCGGTCTCGTCGTCGCGCGCCGTGAGCATCATCACCGGTACCGGCCGCTGCGCCTGGACTCTGCGGCAGACCTCCAGGCCGTCGAAGCCGGGCAGCATGATGTCGAGGATCAGCAGATCGGGCTGCCACGCCTCGGCGGTGTCGACCGCCGCGGGCCCGTCCGTCGCCGTCTGCACGAGGAAGCCCTCGGCCCGCAGCCGGGCGGAAATGGCTTCGACGATCGTGGTGTCGTCCTCGACCACCAGCACCCGGCGCTGTGCACCCGGCGTCGCCGCCGAATTGCCGTTGTGGGAGGTCTGTGTGTGCTCCATCGCCCGCCCCTGGAAGTGCGCCTGGTTGGTATGCCGGACCTCGTGGGGAGATCCGGGGGATGGTGAGCAGCGTAAGGGCTGGACGGGGCTCGGGGCTACGCGGCCTTGACGGCGAGGTGCACGACGTCCGGGACGCCCCGGGCAACCTGGATTTCTTCGGTACGGACCGCCCGGAATCCGCATTTACGCAATGTTCCTTCGAAAACGGCGGACGGCTGGGCCGACCAGACGGCCAGGACTCCCCCGCCGGTCAGCCGCGCGGCGCAGGCGGCGAGCCCGGCCGGCGCGTACAGCCCGTCGTTGTCCTCGGTCACCGTCCAGTCGGGCCCGTTGTCGATGTCGAGGCAGAGCGCGTCGTACGTGGCGGTGGTGGTCCGCAGGTGCTCCAGCAGGTCGGCGCGGACCACCTCGGTACGCGGGTCGGCCAGCGCGGCGCCGGAGACGGCGGCCAGCGGCGGCGCCTCGCCCGCGGTGTGCCAGTCGATGACGGCGGGCTCCCGCTCCACCACGGTGATCCGCCCCCACCCCGGGTCGGCCGCCGCGTGCGCCAGCGAGAAGCCGACCCCCAGCCCGCCGATGAGCACCCGGGGAGCCTCGCGCCCGCCGAGCGCCTCCCGCGCCGCGTCGACGAGCAGCCGCTCGGAGCGCCCGTCGGAGGTGTCCATCAGGAACGTCCCGTTGGCGATGATCTGGAGCAGCCCCCCGTGCCGCCGCAGCACCACCTCGCCGTACGGGCCCTCCCGCCGGTCCAGCACCTCGGGGACGGTCTCCTCGGGGGCGAAGGGGGCGGGAAGCGGGGCGGGCATGGCGGGGACCTCCGGATGACGCGGGTGAGCGGGGGCGGCACCATCCTGGCCGGGGCCGACGGCGGCGACAAGCGGTTTCGGCAGGGGCCACCCGGCCGGGTACGGGCCCGGCTCACGCCACGGCGGCCCGCACCGCCCGAGGCCCCCGCGCCAGCCACAGCCCGACCCCGGCGACGCCCACGGCCGAGGCGACCGACCAGGCCAGGGGCGCCCCGTCCCCGGCGGCGGGCCAGGCGACCACCCCGTACCGGCGGCCGTGGACGGGCGGCGCCGCCAGCCACACCGCCGCCGCGTGGAGCGGGCCGAGCAGCGCGCCGAGCGGTGCGCCGGCCAGCACCGAGGCGCCGGCGCTGAGCCCGGCCGCGCCGAGCGCGTTCCGCACGGTCACGGCGGCGTCGGCGCCGGGGGCGAGGGCGACCAGGGCGGTGGTCGGCACGGCCAGCGCCAGCAGCGGCCAGAGCCGCAGCCACCAGCGGGCCCGGACCGTACCGGCCTCGACCTCCGGCCCGTACGAGGCCGAGGTGCCGACGGCGAGGGCGGCGGCCAGTGCCGGGGCGAGGGCGGCGAGCGGGGCCCGGCCCTGGTCCCCGAAGCCGGCCGACGCGTCGCCGGTCCACCAGACGGCGGCGACGAACAGCGCGAGGCAGGCGGCGGCGGGGGCGAGGCGGTGGAGGCGGGCGTGGAGCACGGGCGGTGGCGCGGTGCTCGGGGCGATGGCCATCAGAGGTCTGGTCCAATCTGGTTCGGGGTGGCTCCGGCGGGGTGCGGGGGCGGTGCGGAAGGTGCGCGGGGCGCCGCCCTCCCCTCGTGGGGCGGCGTCCCGCGCACGGTCAGAGGGCCGGCTGGGCGGCGAGGTCGCAGCGCTGGGCGGCGGCGATGTACTCCCCGAGCCAGGCGGCGCGTTCGGCGTCGGGCAGGGCGCGGAGGCGGTCGAGCTGCTTGAGGGCGGTGCGGGTCTCGGCGGCCCTCCTCGCGCCCCAGTACCGCTCGGCCTCCCGGATGGCGTACTCCGGGTCGCTGAGGTTCCGCTGATGGGTCGGGGCGAGGTAGGTCCACACCACGTCGTCCAGCGCTCCGCCGGAGGGGTCCGGGCAGTCGGGGGAGAGCAGGGCCGCCACGGCCTCCCAGGCGTACACCGCGTGGTCGGTCACCTCGCCGCGTACGACGCTGTGGCCGAGCGGGGTGAACATGGGCAGTTGCACCTCGCCCGTGCCCCGGCGGACGCGGTGCCCCGGCCGGTCCTCCACGAACCGCTCGGGCAGGCCCGGCACCCCCGCCAGCCGTTCCCGCAGTCCCGACAGCGCCTCCCCGGCCGGGGCGAGCAGGTTCTGGTGGCGCTCGGTCACGCAGATCTGAGGCGTCCCCTCGTCGCAGACCAGCCGCCGGCCGCGCGGGTCCGCGCGCCAGGCGTTGTCACCGGTCTGGACCAGTACGGTCGCCGCGAGGGCCGCCGCCACCAGCGGTGCCGACGTGAGCAGTTTCCGCCGAGCGGTGAAGGCAACCAGTGCCGCCAGGGCCGGGCCGCCGACCCACACCGCGATCACCGGGGCCAGCCAGAGCGCCGGCATCTCCCCGCTCATCCCCGGCTCCTGCACCGGGGCGAGCCGGCCCAGGGGGGTGTCGACGTAGGCGGAGAACCCGAGCAGCACGTAGCACCCGAGCGCCAGCACCGGCGCGGCCCCGCGCCACTTCACCACGCGCCCCACCACGAACCCGATCGCCGTCAGCCCCGCCACGAGGACCGAGTCGGCCGCGTGGAGCAGCCCGTGCCCCCAGGTGAGACCGCCGCCCAGGGAGTACGGCCAAGTCGCCAGGTACACCCCGGCCGTGCCAAGGAGCTGGGCCACCACCACGCAGGCCGCCAGCGGGGCCAGCGCCGCGAGCGTCCGGGCCCGGGGGCCGCGTACCGCCTGTCGCAGCAGGTCGCCGGTGCCCCGGCGGTGCTCCCGGCCGCCCTGCCAGCAGCCGGCGGCGGCGACCAGGGGGCCGAGGAGGAGCATGGTGGTCCAGCGCAGCAGGCCGTGGGTCCGGGCCCAGTCGCCCTGCCACTCGGCCGCATCGGTCCCCATCGTCACGGCGAGCGTCAGCAGCACGGCCGCCCCGGCCCAGGGGGCGAGCCCGCGCCGGAGTTCGCTGCGCCAGGGGGAGGGGGCGGCGTCGGGGCCCGGGGGTGCCGGTGCGGGCCGGGTCGCGGTGGGCGCGCTCATCGCGTGCCCCCGGTGGCCGGGGCCGAGCGGTGGTCGCGCAGGGCGAGGGTGTAGCCGCGCTCCAGGGCGTTGCCGCCCAGTTCCTCCGGTGCCTCGGTGCCCTTGCGGGCCAGGCCCGAGGGCGTGTCGCGCAGGGCCACGCGGCCCGCGTCGAGCAGGGTCACGGTCGAGCACGCGTCGGCCACGTCCTCCACCAGGTGGGTGGAGACCAGCACGGTGGTGTCGTGGGCGAGCGTGCGCAGCAGTGCCCGGAAGCCGAGCCGCTGCTCGGGGTCGAGCCCGGCGGTCGGCTCGTCGAGGAGCAGGACCGCCGGTTCGTTGACGAGGGCCTGGGCGATCCCGGCCCGGCGCACCATGCCCCCGGAAAGCCGCTTGAGCGGGGTGCCGGCGCTCGCCGAGAGCCCCACCCGGTCCAGGGCGCGTTCCACCGCCTCGGGGGCGAGCGCCGCCGGGACCTCCTTGAGCCACGCCATGTAGGAGACGAACTCCCGCACGGTGAAACCGGGGTAGTGGCCGAAGTGCTGCGGCAGGTAGCCCAGCCGGCGCCGCACCTCGGTGCGGCCGGCGCGGTCCGCGAGGTCGTGGCCGAGGAGCTCCACCCGGCCCGCCGCGAGCCCGGCGGCGGTGGCCAGGACCCGGATGAGGGAGGTCTTTCCGGCGCCGTTGGGCCCCAGCAGCCCGTGGACCCCCGTGGAGAACGCCAGGTCCACCCCGTCCAGGGCGGTGGTTCTGCGGTGGCGGACGTGCAGCCCGTCCACCCGGATCGTGGTCGTGGTCACGAGAACTCCGGTCGGTCGAAGGAGTCGAAGGAGTGGCGGCGCACGGCGAGCAGGGCGGCGCAGCACAAGGCCGCGCCCGCCCAGCCGGCCTGCGCGCCGGGGGAGGAGAACCAGGGGGTGAGGGCCTGGGCGAGTTGTTCCGCCGGGAGGGCGCCGTACCGGACGGTCACCGGGCCGAGCACCCCGAGCGACCACAGCCCGCCGGCCACCGCCGCCGCGTTCCGGCACCCCAGGTACGAGCCGAGGGCCAGCGCGCCGAGGGTGAGCGCCAGCGCCGGGAGCAGCCACGCCGCCGGTCCCGGCCCGCCCTCCACCGCCGGCAGCAGCGCCCCGGCCACCGTCAGCGCCGGTACGCAGACCGCCAGCACGGCCGCGCTCCGCACCAGCAGCAGCCGCAGCCCGCCGCCCGGCGAGGTCGCCGTCAGCTCGTGCAGCGGATCGGTGTGCGGTCCGTACGACAGGGCCACCCCGGCCAGCGGCAGCAGCGGTGCCAGCAGCAGCAGGGCGGTGCGCGCCTGGGGGAACGCCCCACCGTGCGCCAGGACCAGCGCCACCAGGCAGACCCCGGCGACCGCCGGCAGCCGGGGGCCGCGCAGGGCGGGCCCGGCGGTCCAGCGCAGCCGGGTCCAGCGGCCTGGTGGCCGGACGGGAACAGGGGGTGCCGTCTCCTGCCGGGCGGGCGAGAGCCCCGCCACCTCGGCCAGCAGCGCCGAGCGCACCGCCGCCAGCGTGGGTCCCGCGGTCGAGGCGCGGGCGGCGGCGGAGACCCGGGCGGCGCAGGCGCCGCAGCCCTCCACATGGCGTTCGACCTGCCAGGAGTCGGGTTCGGGGAGTTCCCCGGAGGCGTAACGGGTGGCCACCGCGGCGTCGAGGTGGTGGCGGTGCGCGGTCATGCGAGGTCTCCCAGGGGCCGGCGCGGAGAAGAAGGGGGAGCGGCGGCCGGGTGGCGCGGGTCGTCCGGTACCCCGGCGAGGCGGGCGAGCGCCGCCCGCAGCTCCCTGCGGGCGCGCAGGGCACGGGTCTTGACGGTGCCCTCGGGCACGCCGAGCAGGGTGGCGGCCTCCCGCGTGGTCAGCCCGTCGACCACGGTGGCGCGCAGCACCTCCCGCAGTTCGGGGCCGAGCCGCCGCAGGGCGGTGCCGACGTCGCCGTACTCGAGGCCGCCCAGCCCGTCCAGTCCGTCCAGGACGCTGTCCTCGGCCGAGGGGGCGGGCGGCGCGGGGACCGGTGCGTACCGTTCGGCGCGTTCGCGTGCCCGCAGGGCGTCGACGAGCCGCCTGGCGGCGATGGTCCACAGCCAGCCGCCGGCCTCGCCGCCCCGGTGGGCGCCGGCGGAGCGCCAGACGGTGACGAAGGTGTCCTGGAGGACCTCCCGGACCGTCTCCGGGTCGGGGCAGCGCCGCGTCAGGCGGAGCTGGAGCCAGCCGGCGTGGCGGTCATAGAGCCGGGCCAGGGCCGCCTGGTCGCCCTGGGCGACGGCGCGCAGCAGGGCCGCGTCGTTCTCCTCCGGTGCCCCCATGGGGCGGAACAGTCTCACGTCCCCTTTATCGACGGGCGGGGCGCGGACGGTTCACGATGATGCGGACGGAGGGCTTCCGTGAGGCTCCGACCTGGAGACGTTGCATGAGCATGCGTTCCGTTGCATACTCTTGCTATGTCCAAAGTCCTGACCTCCCTCCCCACCGGCGAGCGCGTCGGCATCGCCTTCTCCGGCGGGCTCGACACCTCGGTCGCCGTCGCCTGGATGCGTGACAAGGGCGCGGTCCCCTGCACGTACACCGCCGACATCGGCCAGTACGACGAGCCCGACATCGCCTCCGTGCCCGGCCGTGCCACCGCCTACGGCGCCGAGATCACCCGTCTCGTCGACTGCCGTGCCGCGCTGGTCGAGGAAGGGCTGGCGGCGCTGGCCTGCGGCGCGTTCCACATCCGTTCCGGTGGGCGCCCGTACTTCAACACCACGCCGCTGGGCCGCGCCGTCACCGGCACGCTGCTGGTGCGGGCGATGCTGGAGGACGGGGTGCAGATCTGGGGCGACGGCTCCACCTTCAAGGGCAACGACATCGAGCGGTTCTACCGCTACGGCCTGCTCGCCAACCCCCACCTGCGGATCTACAAGCCCTGGCTGGACGCGGACTTCGTCTCCGAGCTGGGCGGCCGCAAGGAGATGTCCGAGTGGCTGCTCGCCCACGGGCTGCCCTACCGGGACTCCACCGAGAAGGCGTACTCCACCGACGCCAACATCTGGGGCGCCACCCACGAGGCGAAGACCCTGGAGCACCTGGACACCGGGATCGAGACGGTCGACCCGATCATGGGCGTCAAGTTCTGGGACCCGTCGGTGCAGATCGACACCGAGGACGTGACCATCGGCTTCGAACAGGGCCGCCCGGTCACCATCAACGGCAAGGAGTTCTCCTCCGCCGTCGACCTCGTCATGGAGGCCAACGCGATCGGCGGCCGCCACGGACTCGGCATGTCCGACCAGATCGAGAACCGCGTCATCGAGGCCAAGAGCCGCGGCATCTACGAGGCCCCCGCCATGGCGCTGCTCCACCTCGCCTACGAGCGCCTGGTCAACGCCATCCACAATGAGGACACGGTCGCCGCCTACCACAACGAGGGCCGCCGCCTGGGCCGGCTGCTCTACGAGGGCCGCTGGCTGGACCCGCAGGCGCTGATGATCCGCGAGTCGCTCCAGCGCTGGGTCGGCTCCGCGATCACCGGTGAGGTCACCGTGCGGCTGCGGCGCGGCGAGGACTACTCGGTCCTCGACACCCAGGGCCCCGCCCTCAGCTACCACCCGGACAAGCTCTCCATGGAGCGCACCGAGGACTCCGCCTTCGGCCCCGTCGACCGCATCGGCCAGCTGACCATGCGCAACCTCGACATCGCCGACTCCCGCGCCCGCCTGGAGCAGTACGCGGGCATCGGCATCGTCGGCACCGAGCACCCGACGATTGGCGCCGCCCAGGCGGCCTCGACCGGCCTGATCGGCGCCATGGACCAGGGTGGCGCCGAGGCCATCGCCTCGCGCGGCGAGACCTCCGAGGAGGAGACGGCGCTCGACCGCGCCGCCATCGAGTCCGGCACGGACTGACCCCGCCCCGTACGCCTCGCACGGCGGGCCCGGCCACCACGGCCGGGCCCGCCGTCGTGTCTGTCTCAGCCGGCCTCGCGCCCCGAGGCGATCCGCTCGGCCACGGCCCGGCGCAGCCCCGCGTCGAGCCGCTGCCCGGTCACCGACTCGTAGAGCCACAGCCCGTCGGCGGCGAGCCGGGCCACGAACCGGTCCAGCGCCTCCGGGTCGCTCGCGGCACCGGCGGCCGGCGGCGCCCACCGCTCCATCACCGCGTCCCACGGCGCCGCGTGCTCGGGCGTGGTCGACCCCTCCACCATGAAGAGGAGTTCGGCCCGCGTCGCGCTCTGCGCCGTGACCCGCGCGTACGCGGCCAGCCGCTCGGCGGGGCTCGCCTCGGCGGCCGGTTTGCCCGCCGCCGCCACCAGGTCGGCCTCCCAGCGGTCGGCCAGGTGCTGGTGGATCGCCCGGACCAGCTCCTCGCGGCTGGCGAAGTGGTAGAGCAGCCCGCCCTTGGTCAGCCCCGCCTCGGCCGCCACCGCGTCGAAGGTGACGCTCTTGACCCCCTCGCGCTGCACGAGGCGGGCCGCCGCGTCGAGGATCTGGGTCCGCTTGCTGGTACGCATGGTGCTCCTGGGCCGTGGGGTGAGGGCGAGGTCAGTGGGGGACGGGGCCGGACAGCGCCGAGCCGGGACCGTGGCGGCGCAGCAGCACCCCGGTGGCGACCGTACCGACCGCCAGCACCCCGGCCACCACCAGCACCACCGCCCCGTACGCCCCGTCGAACGCCTCCGAGGCCGCCGCCACCAGCGCACCGCCGTCCGTGCTCTCCCCGGCCACCGCCAGCGCCGCGTCCAGGCTGTCCCGGGCCTCCCCGGGCGTGCCGGGCGGCAGCCGGACCGTCGCCGAGTAGACGGCCGACAGCAGACTCCCGAGCAGCGCCACCGCGATCAGGCTGCCGAACTCGTACGACACCTCCTCGACCGAGGAGGCCATCCCGGCCCGGCGGACCGGCACGTTCCCCATGATCGCGCTGGAGGCCACCGACATGGCCGCGCCCAGCCCGGCCCCGGCCACCAGCAGCCCCGTCACCAGCAGCGGCATGCTGCTGTCGAAGTGGAGCAGGACCAGCACGGTGCCGACGGTGCTCAGGGCGAGCCCGCCCGCGACGATCGGCAGCAGCCCGACCCGGTGCAGGGTCGCGCCCCCGGCCACCGCGGTCGGCAGTGCGCCCAGCGCGACGGCGGCGACCAGGACCCCGGCCCGCAGCGGCGTGAACCCCTCCACCAGCTGGAAGCGCTGGGTGGTGATCAGCTGGAGCCCGGCGACGGCGAACAGGGAGAACCCGGCGGCCAGTACCCCGGCCAGGAACGCCCGGTTCCGGAAGATCGCGAAGTCGAGCAGCGGGTCGGGCAGCCGCCGCTGGCGCCGGGCGAAGACCCACCCGCCGGCCGCCGCCGCCACCAGCGCCACGCCCGCCGCCAGCGGGGACGGGGTGGCCTTGGCGGTCTCCTTGATCGCGAAGACCAGGCCGACCAGCGCCACCAGCGCCAGCAGCGAGGAGACCAGGTCCCAGTGTTTGCCCGGGTCGGCGCCGCCGCCGGGGGCCAGCACCAGCGTGGCCACCAGCGCCACCACGACCACCGGCACGTTGACCAGGAAGACCGACCCCCACCAGAAGCTCTGGAGCAGCAGCCCGCTGACGATCGGCCCGAGCGCGCTTCCGACGATCGCCAGGCTCCCCCAGACGGCGATGGCGACGTTCCGCTCCCGTTCGTCGGCGAAGGTGACCCGGATCAGGGCGAGCGTGGCCGGCATCATCGCCGCCGCCCCGACCGCGAGGAAGGCCCGCGCCGCGATCAGCGCCTCCGGGGCCGGCGAGAGGGCGGCGGCCAGCGAGGCCACCCCGAACACCACCAGCCCGGTCAGGAACATCCGCCGGTGCCCCACCCGGTCGCCCAGCGTCCCGCTGCCCAGCAGCAGCCCCGCCATGACCACCGGATAGGCGTTGATGATCCACAGGCTCTGCGCGCTGCTCGCCCCCAGCTCCTCCACCAGCGTCGGCAGCGCCGCGTACAGGATCGAGTTGTCCAGCGTGATGAGCAGCAGCCCCGCGCTCACCACCGCCAGCAGCAGCCACCGCCGCCGCGCACTCTCCACCATCCCCGCCCCACCAGGCCTTCCACCGGTCCGTCACGAGCGCCGTAACTGTACCTGACGGAAGGTACAGTTACGGGCCCTCCGCCCCCGCCGGGGACGCCTCTGAGCTGAGGAATCCGCAGAGTCCTCGCGGTGTTGCCGAGAGCAGGTGCGGGGTGGGGTCCGGGCCGTCCGCGCGCGGCCCCGCCGTCGGTTCGCTCACAGCGAACACCTCTTGGGGAACACCTGGCGGCGCAGAAGCATTGAGCCGGTATAGCTCAACTTGACTGCCGAAGGGGAGATCATGGCTGCTGAGTCCCAGGCCAACACACCGCTGACTCTTCCGGTGCTGCCGCTCGACGATGAAGTGGTGCTGCCCGGGATGGTCGTGCCACTGGACCTCAACGAGAACGACGTACGGGCCGCCGTCGAAGCCGCGCAGGCCGCGGCCGGGCCCGGCGGGGGCAAGCCGCAGGTGCTGCTCGTCCCGCGCGTCGACGGCACGTACGCCGCGGTCGGCGTCCGCGCCACCGTGGAACAGGTCGGTCGGCTGTCCGACGGCGACCCCGGCGCGCTGGTGCGCGGCCGCAGCCGGGTGCGGATCGGAGCCGGGACCACCGGGCCCGGGGCCGCGCTCTGGGTCGAGGGGACGCCCGTCGAGGAGACGGTGCCCTCGCCGCTGCCCGGCTCGGTGACCGAGCTGATGACGGCGTACAAGGCGCTGGCCGCCTCCTGGCTCCAGAAGCGCGGCGCCTGGCAGGTGGTCGACCGCATCCAGCAGATCGACACCCCGGGAGCCCTCGCGGACAACGCCGGGTACTCGCCCTTCCTGACCACCGCGCAGAAGGTGGCGCTGCTGGAGACCGGCGACCCGGTCGCCCGCCTCAAGCTCGCCACCGAGCACCTCAGCGAGCACCTGGCCGAGCAGGACGTCGCCGAGACCATCGCCAAGGACGTCCAGGAGGGCGTCGACAAGCAGCAGCGCGAGTTCCTGCTCCGCCGCCAGCTCGACGCCGTCCGCAAGGAGCTGCGCGAGCTGAACGGCGAGGGCGAGGAGGACGAGAGCGACGACTACCGCGCCCGCGTCGAGGCCGCCGACCTCCCGGAGAAGGTCCGCGAGGCCGCCCTCAAGGAGGTCGAGAAGCTGGAGCGGGCCTCCGACCAGAGCCCCGAGGGCTCCTGGATACGGACCTGGCTCGACACCGTCCTGGAACTCCCCTGGACCGAGCGGACCGAGGACGCCTACGACATCCCCGGCGCGCAGGCCGTGCTCGACGCCGAGCACGCGGGGCTGGAGGACGTCAAGGAGCGGATCACCGAGTACCTGGCGGTCCGCAAGCGCCGCGCCGACCGGGGCCTCGGCGTCGTCGGCGGACGGCGCGGCGGTGCCGTGCTGGCCCTCGTCGGCCCGCCCGGCGTCGGCAAGACCTCGCTCGGTGAGAGCGTCGCCCACGCGATGGGCCGCAAGTTCGTCCGCGTCGCCCTCGGCGGCGTCCGCGACGAGGCGGAGATCCGGGGCCACCGGCGCACCTACGTCGGCGCGCTGCCCGGCCGCATCGTGCGGGCGATCAAGGAGGCCGGGTCGATGAACCCGGTGGTCCTGCTCGACGAGATCGACAAGGTCGGCTCCGACTTCCGGGGCGACCCGGCGGCGGCGCTGCTCGAAGTCCTCGACCCGGCGCAGAACCACACCTTCCGGGACCACTACCTGGAGGTCGAACTCGACCTCAGCGACGTGGTCTTCCTTGCCACCGCGAACGTCCTCGAATCCATCCCCGAGGCCCTGCTCGACCGGATGGAACTGGTCCGCCTCGACGGCTACACCGAGGACGAGAAGGTCGTCATCGCCCGTGACCACCTGCTCCCGCGCCAGCTGGAGCGGGCCGGTCTGGAGCCCGGCGAGGTCGAACTCGCCGACTCGGCACTGCGCAAGCTCGCCGGGGAGTACACCCGCGAGGCCGGCGTGCGGAACCTGGAGCGTTCCGTGGCCCGGCTGCTGCGCAAGGTCGCGGCCCAGCACGAGCTGGGCGAGCGGGAGCTGCCGTTCACGGTGACCGACGGCGACCTGCGCGGCCTGATCGGCCGGCCGCACCACGTGCCCGAGTCCGCCCAGGACCCCGCCGAGCGGCGCACCTCGGTGCCCGGCGTGGCCACCGGCCTGGCGGTCACCGGCGCGGGCGGCGACGTGCTCTACGTCGAGGCGTCGCTGGCCGACCCGGAGACCGGCGCCTCCGGACTGACCCTGACCGGTCAGCTCGGTGACGTGATGAAGGAGTCGGCGCAGATCGCGCTGAGCTTCCTCCGCTCGCACGGCGCCGAACTGGAGCTGCCCGTCGCGGACCTGAAGGACCGGGGTGTGCACATCCACTTCCCGGCCGGAGCGGTCCCGAAGGACGGGCCGAGCGCGGGTGTCACCATGACCACCGCCCTCGCCTCGCTCCTCTCCGGGCGGCTGGTCCGCACCGATGTGGCGATGACCGGCGAGGTCTCGCTGACCGGGCGGGTGCTGCCGATCGGCGGCGTCAAGCAGAAGCTGCTGGCGGCGCACCGCGCGGGGATCACCACCGTGGTCATCCCCAAGCGGAACGAGGCCGACCTGGACGACGTCCCCGCCGAGATCCTGGAAGGGCTCGACGTCCACCCGGTGAGCGACGTCCGCCAGGTGCTGGAACTGGCCCTGGCCCCGGCGAGCGTGGCGGTTCCGGCCGCCGCCTGAGCCGGCGGTACGCGCCACCGTCCTGAGCCCGAAGGGCCGGGCCCCCACCGAGGGGGTCCGGCCCTTCGGCGTACCCGGGGCGCGTACCCGGGGTCGGTCAGGGGCGGTAGATCGTCCCCGGAACCGGCTTCGCCGGGGCCATCAGCTGCGGGACGGTGACGAAGGTGTACCCGTCCTTCTTCAGCGCGTGGATGATGCCGGGCACCGCCGGGACCGTCCCCTTGTAGATGTCGTGCAGCAGAATCACGCCGTCCCGGCCCGCCTGGTCCAGGGTGCGTTCGGTGATCAGCCCGGAGTCGTTGGTCGAGTAATCCTTCGCCGTCGTCGACCAGAGCACCTGGGAGAGCCCCAGCTCCTTGCTGATCCCGGAGACGGTGTCGTCGGTGCGGCCCTGGGGCGGGCGCATCAGGGTCGGCTCGGAACCGGTGAGCCGGGCGATCTCCTTCTGCGTGCGGGTGAGTTCCTCGCGTATCTCGTCCGGCTCGATCTCGGTCAGGCGCGGGTGGTTCCAGGTGTGGTTGGCCACCTCGTGGCCCTCCTTCGCGATCCTGCGGACCGTCTCCGGGTACTTCTCGATGTGTTTCCTGCCCAGCAGGAAGAAGGTGGCGGGCACCTCCTCGCGCTTCAGCAGGTCGAGGAGTGCGGGGGTGTCCTTTCCAGGGCCGCCGTCGAAGGTCAGCGCGATGCACTTGGCGACCGCGCAGTCCACCTCACCCCCGGCGAGCTTCACCCGCGCCCCCGGCTTCCCGTCGCCGCCCGCCTCGTGGGCCCGGGCCCGTTCGTCGGCGGGCGCCACCGTGTCCGGCGTGCAGGAGGTGAGCGCGGTGAGGGCGGCCAGGGCCAGGGCGGCGACGGCGGTACGGCGGATGCGATGCGGGCGGCGGCGGGTGCGGGGCTCGGCGTGCGTCAGAGTGTTCACGCCGTGTATAGATGGAGTGCATAGTCGAACGGTTGCCTCGCCCCCGGAAGGATTTCCCCACCCCGCGCCGGACAGGGAGAAGGCCCGGTGACCAGGTCACCGGGCCTCTTCGGCGTGCGCGGCCGCCGGGGCGTCCGACCGCTGGGGCTCAGCCGTTGGCGAGCGCCTGGAGCCGGTCGTACGCGCCGTTGAAGCGGTTGTGGTCGCCGACGATCGGGCCGGTGGAGGTGTACTGCCACATCGTGTAGAAGCCCCAGCCGGCCGGGAGCGTACCGACCGAGGAGGCGTACCGGGCGACCCAGAGCGGGTTGGTGGCGCCGAAGCCCGCGTAGTTGCCTGTGCAGGAGGTCCACCAGCTGGTCGCGGTGTAGATGACCGCGTCCCGGCCGGTGCGGGCCTTGTAGGTGTTGGTGAAGTCGCGGATCCAGTTGACCATCGCGGACTGGCTCAGGCCGTAGCACTGGTCGCCGTACGGGTTCCACTCGATGTCCAGGACGCCGGGCAGCGTCTTGCCGTCGCGGGACCAGCCGCCGCCGTTGTCCACGAAGTAGTTGGCCTGGGCGGCGCCGCTCGTCGTGTTGGGCGTCGCGAAGTGGTACGCGCCGCGGATCATGCCCACGTTGTAGCTGCCGTTGTACTGCTGCGCGAAGTACGGGTTCTTGTAGTACGTGCCCTCGGTGGCCTTCACGTACGACCACTTGACGCCGCTGTTCCACAGCGCGGCCCAGTCGACGTTCCCCTGGTGGCTGGAGACGTCCACGCCCTCCGTCTGCACGGCGCGCGGCGAGACGCCGGGAGCCCCGCTGCGGCCGTCGTGCTCCACGACGCCCATACCCATGTGGGCCTCGCCCCGCTCGGGACGGTCGGCGGCCTGCGCCGCCGAGGGCAGGGTGAACAGCAGGGAGAGGGCGGCGAGGAGAACCCCGGCCGCGGTGCGACGGGAGGGGCGGGCTCCGGATCTGGTGACGCGCATGGCTGGCCTCCGAAGGCGGTGGGCGGGCGTGACGGGAGGTGCGTGACGTGTGCATGCCGTATTGACGCTACGCGCGTGGAGCAGGGCTCCGGAAGAGGTCCCAGGACCCGCCGGTGGTCTACTCCTGCGGCAGACTGCGCCAAGCTGGGGGGACCGGCCCCGGCGCGGGGAATCTTTCAGGGACGGAAATCGGTACATGGGTGTTGACGGCGAGGCGGACACGGAGTTCCTGGCCCTGGAGCGCGAACTCTCGCTCCTTTTCCGGCGGGCCAGGGCCGGCCAGGGCGAACTGGCCCGGGCGGTCCACCCCCAACTCGAACCGGCCGCCTACGGACTCCTCGTCCGCCTCATCGAGGGCGGACCCCAGCGCGCCACCGACCTCGCGGCCTACATGGGCGTCGGCAAGGCCACCATCAGCCGGCAGCTCGGCGGGCTGGAGGAACTGGGCCTCATCGACCGCGCGGTCGACCCCGCGGACCGCAGGGCGTCCCTCTTGCGGGTGACACCGCTCGGCTCCGAACGCGTGGCCGCGGTGGCCGCGGCTCGGCGCAGTGTCTACGTGCGACGCCTCGCCGACTGGGACCGCCGCGACGTGGGCGAACTGGCCCGGCTCCTCGGCCGCCTCAACGGGGTGCTGACGGAGCCCAGCTAGGGGTGGCCTCAGGCGCCGGCCGGGCTCGCATGTGGCCTCAGGCGCCGGCCGGGCTGGTGTGTGCCCCGCCCCGCCCCCGCCGGGCCGGGGCGCCGGACCGGCCGGTCAGAAAGCCACGTACACGGCCGTCGCGTCGTCGTGCCGCTTGCCGCGGGGGGAGGGGACCGCGTGTTCCAGGTCGCGGACGGCCTGGACGAGGTGGGTCGTGCCCTGGGTGCGGACGAGGTCGAGGGTGCCGGCCCAGGTGCCGCCGAAGCGGTCGACCCAGCGGGTGGCCCCGTCGGTCATCGCGGTCAGGGAGCGGAGTTCGGCGCGCGGCGTGCGCCCGGTGACGGCGAGCCGGGCGACGGCGGGGTCGGCGGCGGCCGTGTGGAAGCCGCCCTCGGCGTTGCGGAGCGCCTCGACGGCGTCGACGTATTCCCGGACGGCGGCCTCGCGCCGGGACGCCGGGGTGTGGTCGGGCAGCGCCCGCACGGCGGCCCGCAGTTCGGGCACCGGGGAGGGGAGGGTGTCGAGCCGCGGGTCCTGGACCGGGACGAGGGTGCCGTCCGCGCGCTCCAGCAGGAGCGTGGAGTCGGAGAGGACGAGGTGCTCGACGGCCTCCTCGTCCCAACGCGCCAGCACCACCGTCGCCTGAGGCGTCCGGGGGTGAGAAAGGTCACAGGTTGAACGGTGCGTTCCGGCGGTACGCGCGACGGCCTCCGCCAGGATCTCCCCGAGCGTCATGTCCCGTCGTGAAACGGACAGTTCGCCCAGCGCCCCGCCGAGTCGCGCGGTGAACCAGTCCACCGAGTGCACGCACCCGTCGTCCCCCTCCGGCGGCGTCACCCCGTCCAGCAGCACGAGGCAACCCCCGTGCCCGTGTGCGGGAAGCGCGACCGAGCAGTAGTCCTCGTTCGGGTGATCCGGGGCCCCGGGTTCCGTTGTCAGGTCGATGTGCACCGGCTCAGTCTGCATGATGGGCTCTGGCCGCGGCGGCAGGTGACGGCCGCTCGGCCACGCCGCCGGGTTTTGCCTGGAATGATCAACTCCGGCTCTACGGGGGCGGGGCATCCTGCCAAAGCGGACCGGTAACGTCCAACCGGCGCCCCGTGCGCGTCGTCAGCGGGGGAGGGGGAGACTTGCCCGCCAACTCCCGGTCGATGTTCACTCCTTCGGGTGGCCCGGCAGACGATGCGCGACCACTGCTCACACGCACTGGGAGGGTCGAGAGCCGTTCCGGAAGGGAGCTCGTGCTGACAGGACGTCACCCGGGCCCTTGGGTAGACGAGTCAAGAATGCGAGCACCGGTGCAGAAGAAGAGGCCTCGGGGCAAGGACGTCCGGACGGGCGACCAGGCGGAAGCCGCCACCCCGACCCCCGAAACCGCCGCCCGTCCCGCACGCAAGGCCCGCGTGCGCAACCGCCTGATCATCGCCGTCGCGGTGGTCGCGGCCGCCGTCGCGGGCGCGGGCGTCCCCTCGGTCGTCGCCGCCTCCGGGCAGGCGACGGACGCCCAGGAACTGGTGGAGTTCTCCGAACTGACCCAGCAGGCGGTGACGCTCTCCCACTCGCTGGCCGACGAACGCGACGAGGTCACCGCCTACATCGCGGCCGGACGGCCCGAGGGCAGCGGCCTCTCCGAGAAGCGCAGCTCCCGGGTGGACCGGCAGGTCGAGGAGATCCGCGAGGCCGCCCCGGACACCCTGCGGGAGACCCTGGACACCATCGGCGCCGTCCGCCGCCAGGCGCTGACCGGCAAGGGCGACGCCCTCGACGCGCACAACGCCTACGCGACCGCGATCAACGAACTCCACAGCACCGCCCAGGAACTGGTCGCCAAGCTCCCCACGCGCAGCGGCCCCGGCCGGCTCGCCCTCACCGACCTCGACCGCGCCGTCGAGCAGGCCACCGCCACCCGGGGCCTGCTGCTCGCCGCCCTCGCCGTGCCGAGCAGCACCTCGCAGACCGGCGTCGACCCCGTCACCGGCCTGCCCGTGCAGACCCAGGCCGGGACGGCCGAGGAGACGCGGACCCGCAACGCGCTCAGCGCCGCCGCCCAGCAGGCGCAGGTCGCCGAACGGGCCGCGCTGGCGGCCTTCGAGCGGGGCGCCTCTCCGGAGAACAAGGCGTCGTACCGGAACACGGTCAGCGGACCCGAGGTGACCACCGCCGAGAAGTACCTGGCGCGGCTCACCAGCGCGCCGACCCTCTCCGCCGAGGACGCCGCGCTCAAGCCCGACAAGGTCGACGCCGCCCTCACCGCCCGCATCGAGCAGATGCGCGGCGTGGAGAACGCGCTGGCGGCGGCCCGCACCGGGCAGCTCGCGGAGCAGCGCGACGAGGACGTGCTCGCCCTGGAGATCCAGATCGGGCTGGTCGGGCTCTGCCTGCTCCTCGCGGTGGGCATGAGCATGGGCATGGCCCGCTCGCTGACCCGCCCGCTGGCCGTGCTGCGCCTGGGCACCGCCCGTCTCGCCGCCGACCCGGCGGGCGAGGAGCCGGTCAAGTTCACCGGCCGCAACGACGAGTTCGCCGAGGTCGTCCGCTCGGTCAACGCCCTCCACGCCCACCTCACCGGGCTGCACGAGCGGCTCACCGGCCTGGAGACCGACCGTAAGCACCTGGTCGGCGAGCGGGTCTCGATGGCCGAGGAGCGCGACGCCCTCCGCAAGGAGCTGGCCGCCTCCACCGCCCACCTGGAGCGGGCCCGCCAGTCCATCCACGGCACCTTCGTCAACCTGGCGCTGCGCTCGCTCGGCCTGGTCGAGCGGCAGCTGACGGTGATCGAGAACCTGGAGGAGAGCGAGCAGGACCCCGACCGCCTCGCCACCCTCTTCAAGCTCGACCACTTCGCCACCGTGATGCGCCGCCACAGCGAGAACCTGCTGGTCCTCGCGGGCGCCGAGCACGGCCACAGCCACGCGGGCCCGGTCCCGCTGGTCGACGTGGCCCGCGCCGCCGTCAGCGAGACCGAGCGGTACGAGCGCATCCGCATCTCCACGCTGCCCCCGCACTCGCACCTCGCGGGCTTCGCCGCCGACGACCTCAGCCACCTGCTCGCCGAGCTGATGGAGAACGCCACCTCGTTCTCCCCGCCCGACGCCCAGGTCGAGGTCTCCGGCTGGCTGCTGGAGAGCGGCGAGGTCATGCTCTCCGTCCAGGACGAGGGCATCGGCATGGCCGAGGAGCGCCTCGCCGAACTCAACAAGCGTCTCGCCCGCGTGGGCACCGACGGCCTCTACGAGCCGGACGGCGACGGCGGCCTCGGGCTCGGTCTGTACGTGGTGGCCCGCATCGCCGCCCGGCACGGCATCCGCGTCCAGCTCCGGACCCAGCAGCAGGGCGGCGTCACCAGCGTCGTGGTGCTGCCCAAGTCCATCCTGGCCGCCGCCCCCTCGGGCACCCTGCCCGCCTCCGTCGACGCCGCCGGCGGCTCCGCCCCGGTGCAACTGCCGGGCGCCGACGCCGAGGCCAACTCCAACGTCCTCCCCGTCCCGCGCCGCGACACCCAGGACGACGACTCGCTGGCCCGCGGCTCCACCGACCGCGTCATCGCCGCCGCCGAGAAGGCCGTACGGGAACGCGGCGAGCCCGCGGACCGGCCCGGCACCGCCAAGGCGGCCGAGGCGGCCGAGCCCGCCGAGACGGCCGAGACGGCCGGCGACGAGCCCACCGCCGAGGCGGAGGCCGAGCCCGCCACCCCGGCCGGCGAGCAGCCCGCGGCCCCCGCCGAGGAGTCCGCCCCGGCCGCCGCCGAGGCCGCGCCGGAGGCGAAGGCGCCCGCCGTGGAGCCGACCCCGGAAGCGTCCCCCGAGACGACGATGGAGCTGTACCTCCCCTCCCCGCGCCGCGAGCAGCCCGCCGCCGAGGAGCCGGGAGCCGCCGAGGAGCCCGTCGCCGAGGAGCCGCGCGAGGCCGACGAGCCCGCCGCCCCGGGCCCGTACGCGATAGGGCCCGACGCGCACGAGCGCACCCGAGACGAGGCAGCCGCCCCGTCCGACTCCGTGCCGGCCCCCAGGCCGGCCCTCGACCAGCAGCCCGCCGAACCCGCCGAGCGGGTCACGGACAAGGGACTGCCCAAGCGCACCCCCAAGCTGACCGCCCCGACCGCCGCGCCGAAGAAGCGCAGCGGCGGTGTCGACGCCGAGAAACTGCGGCAGCGGCTGGGCGGATTCCACTCGGGGGCCCAGGCCGGCCGCCGCGATGTCGAAGCCGAGATCGCGGAGCAGCCCGGCCTGTCAGGACCAACCGGTGAAGCTCAGGGGGACTCAGCCGAGGAGGCTCGCAGTTGACTGCGTCCAGTCCGACATCCGCTACTTCCCGTCAGAACGGTCTCAGCTCAGAAGCACGGAACCTGCACTGGCTGCTGACCAACCTCGTGGAGGAGGTGCCGGGCCTCAATTCGGTCGCGGTGGTCTCCTCCGACGGGCTGATGCTGCTCTCCTCCGACCCGGGGAGAAACGAGCCCGCCACGAGAGAGGCCCCGCAGGGCCCCAAGGGCTCCAGCGCCGACCTCGCCACCATCGTCTCCGGCGTCGGCAGCCTCACCATCGGGGCGTCGAAGCTCATGGAGGCCGGCAACGTCAAGCAGACGATGGTCGCCATGGAGGAGGGCAGCCTCTTCGTCATGTCCATCAGCGACGGCTCGCTGCTCGGTGTTCACGCCACCCCCGACTGCGACATGAGCGTCGTCGCCTACCACATGGCGCTGTTCGTGGGCCGGGCCGGGCACGTGCTCACCCCCGAACTCCGCAGTGAACTTCGCCAGTCGATGGAGAGCGCCAAGTGAGCACCGCCAAGCTGCCCCGCCGGGGCGGGGAGCGTAAACCCGCCCGCGTCCGTCCGTACTCGCTGACCGGCGGCCGGACCCGGTTCGGGCACGTCCTGCTCGTGGAGACCTTCGTCGCCGCCCTGGAGGCACCCGAGGAGCGCAAGGAACTGCCCAACGGCACGTTCGGCGCGGCCCGGATCATGCCCGAGATGCAGGCGATCGTGGAACTCTGCCGGCGCATGCGCACCGTCGCCGAGATCGCGGCGATGCTGAAGATGCCGCTCGGCGTGGTGAGGGTGCTCCTCAGCGACCTCGCCGACCAGGGAAAGATCCGCGTGTACGGCAACGGGCACGGCCCGGGCCAGCCCGATCGCGCACTGCTCGAAAGGGTGCTGAATGGACTCCGCCGTCTCTGACCTCCTCCCCGCCGACGAGTCGGAGGAGACCCTCCAGCCCTGGCAGCGGGACAAGACCCGGGCCCCCATAGCCACCAAGATCGTGGTGGCGGGCGGCTTCGGCGTCGGCAAGACGACGCTCGTCACCACGGTCTCGGAGATCACGCCCCTCCAGACCGAGGCGCTGATGACGCAGGCCAGTGAGGAGACCGACGACCTCAGCGAGACGCCGGACAAGACGACGACCACCGTCGCCATGGACTTCGGCCGCATCACCCTCGACGACGACCTGGTCCTGTACCTGTTCGGCACGCCGGGGCAGCAGCGGTTCTGGTTCATGTGGGACGACCTGGTCCGCGGTGCCATCGGCGCCGTCGTCCTCGCCGACACCCGGCGGCTCTCCGACTGCTTCCCCGCCCTCGACTACTTCGAGAGCTGTGGGCTGCCGTACGTCGTCGCCGTCAACCACTTCGACGGGAGTACCAAGTTCGAGCCCGAGGACGTGCGGGAGGCCTTGACAGTGCCGCCCCACATCCCTGTGATCGTCATGGACGCCCGCATGCGGGTCTCGGCCATCGAGACGCTGCTCGCGCTGGTCGGCCACGCGCTCGACGTCACCCCCGAATAGCAGCAGGCGCGCCGCGGCGGACCGGCCGCGGCGCGCGCAACGCAAGGAGAACCCGCCATGCGGAGAATACTGATCGTCGGAGCCGGCCAGTCCGGGCTCCAGCTCGCCCTCGGACTCCAGGCGAACGGCTATGAGGTCACCCTCATGTCGAACCGCACCGCCGACGAGATCCGGACCGGGCGGGTCATGTCGACCCAGTGCATGTTCCACACCGCCCTCCAGCACGAGCGGGACATACAGGCCAACTTCTGGGAGTCGCAGGCCCCGAAGATCAAGGGGCTCGGCGTCTCCGTCGCCGCTCCCGACTCCTCGCGCGCCGTCGACTGGGTCGGCATGCTCGACGGCCACGCCCAGTCCGTCGACCAGCGGGTGAAGATGGCCGGCTGGATGGAGACCTTCGCCGAGCGCGGCGGCCAGGTCGTCATCCACGGCGCCGCCGTCTCCGACCTCGACTACTTCGCCCGTACCTACGACCTGGTCATGGTCTCGGCGGGCAAGGGCGAGCTGGTCTCCATGTTCGAACGGGACGCCTCGCGCTCCCCGTTCACCACCCCGCAGCGCGCCCTCTCCGTCGCCTACGTGCACGGCATGGGCCCGCGCCCCGAGCACCCCGAGTTCGACGCGGTCCGCTGCAACCTCGTCCCCGGCGTCGGCGAACTCTTCGTCATGCCGACGTACACCACCTCCGGACGGGCCGACATCCTCTTCTGGGAGGGCATACCCGGCGGACCCCTCGACGCCTTCAAGGGCATCAAGGACCCCTCCGAGCACCTGGCGCTCACCCTGGAGCTGATGGAGAAGTTCACGCCCTGGGAGTACGCGCGCTCCACCCAGGTCGAGCTGACCGACGCGGGCGGCACCCTGGCCGGCCGGTACGCGCCGACCGTCCGCAAGCCGATCGGCCGGCTCCCCTCGGGCGGCCTGGTCCTCGGCGTCGCGGACGTGGTCGTCGCCAACGACCCGGTCACCGGGCAGGGCTCCAACTCGGCGTCCAAGTGCGCGGCCTCGTACCTCTCCTCGATCCTCGGACACGGCGACCGCCCGTTCGACGAGGAGTGGATGCAGGCCACCTTCGACGGCTACTGGAACACCGCCCAGCACGTCGTGAAGTGGACCAACGCCATGCTCGGCGTCCCGCCGGAGCACGTGCTGAAGCTGATCGGCTCCGGCACGCGCTACCAGCAGGTCGCCAACCGCTTCGCCAACGGCTTCGACAACCCGGCCGACTTCGAGAACTTCTTCTTCGACCCGGAGAAGACGGAGGCGTACCTGGCCGAGGTCGCCCAGGCGGACGCCGCCTGACCGCAGCACCGAGCACCACGCGAAGAGCCGCCCACCGGAACGTCCCGGGGGCGGCTCTCGGCGTGGAACGATCATTTCCCGCCAGGCATTTTTACGCTCCCTTTACGCATCCGGTGCGTTCTGTGAGGCTGGGGCTCAGGCCCGGCCTCTCTCCGGCCGCGCGTTCACCACGGGGGTTCCCTTGGCCAGTTTCGTCGTGCTCGTCGCGCTCATGCTCACCGCCGCCCTGCTCTCCGCCGTCACCGTGCTGCGCCGTCGCAACCGCACCACGGAGAACGCCGACGGGCTCCGCATCGAGCAGGCCCACCGCGACCGGGCCCACGTCGCCCGCTACGCCTACCGTCACCCCTTCGTGGACGGTTCCTTCCCCGGCGGCTCGTCGCAGAGCCGACGCTGACCAGCCTGCCCCACCTCCAGCACCACCGCCGTGCCCGCCACCGTGCTGTCCTCGTGCATCGTGATCCGGGCGCCGGGACGGAGGTGGTCCCAGTGGGCCGGCGTCAGGGGGAGGAGGCGGACCGTGGCGCTCGCGCCCGGCTCCAGGTGCGGCAGACCCTCCACCCAGAGTGCGGCGATGCTGACCGCTCGCTCCCCGGTGGGGGAGCGGCCGCCGATGTCCCACAGGGGGCGCAGCACCCCGGCTCCCGGCACCGGCGTCGTACGGCGTGCCTCCCCGGCGGGCCGGAGGGTGAGTTCCGCCCGGACCATGCCGTTGCGCAGCTCGGCGGAGCGCCAGTGGCACCAAGCCGCGCTGCGTTCGAGGCCGTACTGCCCGGCGGCCTCGCCCAGGCGGTCCCAGAACTCCGCCGGCGGCGGACCGGCGTCCGCCGCCAGCTCCTCCAGCAGACGGAGAGCGGTCTCCCAGTCGTCTCCGACCAGGAGCTCCCAGACGTCCCGCACCGTCAGGTCGTTCTCCGAGGCGTCCTCCTCGGGGACCAGCAGGGAGGCTGAGGCGAGCAGGGCGGGGAGGTCCATGGGGTCATTGTGGGGCTCCCCGCCCTGCTCGCCTCAGCCCTCCGGTGCCGCCTCCTCCGCGTACCCCGTGTCCGCCCCGTCGCGCGCCCCTTCCGGGAGCGCGGGCGGTTCGTACTCCGGGACCGGGGGGCCGTCCGGGTCGGGGCGGACCGCGCCGAGGACCGGGTTGGCGGCGACAGGGGAGACCTTGACGTCGGCGCCGGGGCGGGGGGCGTGGACGACCAGGCCGTCGCCGAGGTAGAGGGCGACGTGGGTGGCCTTCGGGAAGTAGACGACCAGGTCGCCGGGGCGGAGTTCGCGGAGCGGGACCCGGTCCAGTTCGGCCCACTGCTCCTGGCTGGTGCGCGGTACCTCGGTGCCCGCCGAGCCCCAGGCCCGCTGGGTCAGCCCCGAGCAGTCGTAGGAGTCCGGGCCCTCGGCGCCCCACACGTACGGCTTGCCGATCTGGTCGACCGCGAACCGCACCGCCCGCTCGCCGCGCCGGGTCGGCACCGCGGAGGCCGAGCTGAGGCCGCCCGCCGCGACCAGGTTCCGCCGGGCCTCCTCGCCGCGTTCCGCCTCCAGGCCGTCCACCTCGGCGAGCTGGTCCGGGGAGAGGGAGGAGACCAGGGCCGTCACCTCGTCCAGCTTCTCCCGTGCCGCCCGGTGCTGGGCGTGCTGCCGGGCCGCCAGGACCTGCTCCTCGTCGAGGGCCGCCCGCGCCTCACGGGCCAGCCCCGAGGCGCGCCGTTCGGCGGCGGTCAGCCGCTCCACCGTCGCCACCCGGTCGCGGGCGGCCCGGCGCAGCACGTGCTCCTGGTCGAGGGCGCCCTGCGCGTCGGCGGCCAGCAGCAGCCGGAGTGTGGGGGAGACCTCCACGATCCCCTGGTACTGCCGCCGTGCCAGCTGCCCCGCCGCGTCCCGCCCCTCGGCCAGCGCGATCCTGGCCTTGGCCAGGCCGGTGCCGAGACGCTTGTTGCGGGCCCGCCGCTCGGCGAGGGTACGGGCGGTCGCCTGGTACGTCTCGGTGGCCTCGCCCAGTTCCCGGTGGAGCCGCTGAAGCTCCGTCAGCAGCTGGGCGGGGCTGCGGCCCGCCGGATCGGGGGCCGCCGGAGCTCCCGGAGCCGCCCCCAGCGCCATCGCCGCCAGCGCCGCGGTCGCGGCCGCCCTCCATCTGCCCGACACCCGCGCACCTCCCGGAGCGGGGCAGGCCCTCCGCCCCGCACCTGTGAGCCTGCGCGTCCGGGAGCGGCTCCGCGCCCGGCGCTGGGCCACCTCGGGGGCGCTGTCACCCGTTCCGCCGCACGGGCACGGGTCAGTCGCGGCCCTCCCGCCTCGACCAGGGCCAGCGCACCCTGCGCCCGCCGGGCGGGGTGTCGGGCGCGTACACGTACAGCCAGCCGCGCACGATGCCGGTGCGGCGGCCGCGGGCTGCCGGTTCGCGGAGGTAGACCAGGGTGCCGCCCTCGGGGACGGGCACCTCGTAACGGGCCGGGACCTGGCCGGTCAGCCCCGTCACCACGGGCAGTACGCGGCCGTCCAGCGGCCCTCCGACGAAGGCGGTGTCCTCGGTTCTCACCCGCCCAGTGTCACCCACCCGCCCGGCACCGGCACCGGCGGGAGGAGACCGGCCGGGGGCACGTTTTCCGTCCGGACCCTCGGGCACGCGAGTCGCGGGATCACCTCGCCGGTGTTCCCCTGGAGTGGACCTTTCGCCGAGAGCGCACTGGGAGCCGTCGATGCACACCAGCGAACTGACCCCGGCCGTGCTGAAGGAGTTGCGCAGGCCCCGGCCCTACCCGGCGGTCTCGCTGCTCATGCCGACGCACAGGGCCCGACCCGAGCGCGACCAGGACTTCATCCGGCTGCGCAACCTCCTCTCCGAGGCCCGCAAGCGGCTGCGCGAGGACCCCAGGGTCGAGCGGGACGCCCGGCTGGAGCTGGAGGACATCCTCAAGGAGGAGACGTTCTCGGAGTTCGAGGACATCATCTACGCCGGTGACGGGCTGCTCCTGCTGGTCGCCCCGGGTGAGGAGCTCCAGACCTGGCAGCTCACCACCCCCGTGGAGGTGCCCACCCGGATCGTCTTCTCGGACACCTACCTGACCCGCTCACTGGTCAACGCCCGCCTGCACGCCCGCCCGTACTACGTCCTCGTCCTCGACCAGGAGATGAGCCGGCTCTGGGTCGGCGAGGGGGAGCGGCTGAGCGAGGTCGAGGACCACGGGTTCCCGGCCCCGCCGGAGATCCCGGACCCGGAGGACGCGATCCCGGGCCCGCTCTACGGCCGCAGCCCCAGCGCCATCCGGGAGGAGCGCATCCGCCAGTACATGACGGACGTGGACGAGCGGCTGACCCGGGCGCTCGACGCCCAGCCGCTGCCGCTCTTCGTGGTCGGCGGGTCCGAGGTGCTGCCCCGCTTCGAGCAGGTCTCGCGGCACGCGGCCAAGCTGGCCGGGCGGCTGGAGCTGGCCGGCCAGGACACCGAGAGCGGGCCCCGGCTGGCCGAGCGGCTGGCACCCGCCCGTGAGGAGTGGTTCAAGGAGCTGGTCCGCCGGGACATGGCCGCGCTCGACGACGCCCGCAGCGCCAAGCGGTTCACCTCGGGGCTGTCCGAGGTGTGGACGATGGTGGCGGAGCGCAGGGTGTCCCTGCTGCTGGTCGAGGAGAGCTTTGTGGCCGTGGGCCAGGTGGACGAGGAGGGGCGGCTGCACCTCGGGGAGGTGCCCGAGGAGACCGAGCCGCCGATCGACATCGAGGTCGGGCTGTCGGCCGAGACCGACATCATCGACACCCTCGTCGAGACCGCTCTCGACGGCGACGCCCAGGTCCGCTTCGTCCCGGACGGGACCCTCACGGGGGATGGCCGCGTGGCGGCCGTTGTCCGGTACTGAGCGGGGCCTCAAACGCCGGCCGGGCTCGGTGGCCTCAATCGCCGGCCGGGCTATCAATAGCCCGGCCGGCGATTGAGGCCACCGAGCCCACCTGGGGGTAACCCAGGGTTACAGAGGCGCACCCAGCCCCGCCCGCGCCCCGCAAATCCCCCTCGCACGCCTGGTTGACCACGCCCCCCGGGCGTGTGAGCCTGCGTGCGGGGCGGTGCCGCCCGGCCCGGCGGCACGCCTCCCCCGGACCGAGTGGAGGAGTGCCACCGTGTCGACCCGTGATCTCTACACCGAACCCCCCTCCGACCCCCTGTGGCAGGTCCCGGCGACGGGCGCCGCCCGCTTCAGCTGGGAGTACGACGAAGGCCGCGACCGCCTGCTCTCCCTGTACCAGAAGGGCAAGGACAAGCAGTGGGACGGCGTCCGCCGCATCGACTGGGAGCTGGAGGTCGACCCGTACGACCCCCTCGGCACCCCGGACGAGGCACTGACCCTGCACGGCACGCGCCACTGGGCGCGGATGACCGAGCGTGACAAGGCCGAGCTGCGGCGGCACTACGCCTCCTGGCAGTTCAGCCAGTTCCTCCACGGGGAGCAGGGCGCGATGATCTGCGCCGCCCGCATCGTGGAGTCCGTACCGGACATGGACGCCAAGTTCTACTCCGCCACCCAGACCATGGACGAGGCCCGCCACGCCGAGATCTACGGGCGGTTCCTCCACGAGAAGATCGGGATGCTCTACCCGGTCAACGACAACCTCCAGTCGCTCCTGGGTGACACCCTGCGCGACTCCCGCTGGGACATGCCCTACCTCGGTATGCAGGTCCTCATCGAGGGGCTGGCGCTCGCCGCCTTCGGGATGATCCGCGACACCACCGACAAGCCCCTGCCCAAGCAGATCCTCGCCTACGTCATGCAGGACGAGGCCCGGCACGTCGCCTTCGGCCGGATGGCGCTGCGCGACTACTACCGCCAGCTCACCGACGCCGAACTCCGCGAGCGAGAGGAGTTCGTCATCGAGGGCTGCTACCTGATGCGCGACCGGCTGCGCGGCGTCGAGGTGCTGGAGAACTTCGGCATCTCCAAGGCCGAGGCCCACGAGTTCAGCGAGCAGTCGGAGTTCCTGCACCTCTTCCGCAAGCTGCTGTTCAGCCGGATCGTCCCCTGCGTCAAGGACATCGGCCTGTGGGGCGAACGCCTCCAGCGGGCCTACGTCGACATGGGCGTCTTCGACCTCGGTGACCACAACCTCGACCTGCTGATGGCCCAGGACGAGGAGATCGCCGAGAAGCTGGACGCCGAGCGGTTCGCCGCCGAGGAGCAGGAGCGGGTCAGCGAGGTCACCGACGCCATCCGCGCGGGCGCCGAGAGCTGACGACCGGGAGCGACGGGAGCACCGGGAGGGCGGCGCCGGCTCAGCGGCCCAGCGCCGCCTCCATCACGGCTCGGGCGATCGGCGCGGCTGTCCCCCCGCCGCTGATCGCCTCCCGCCGCGCCTCCTCGTCCTCGACCACCACCGCGACGGCGACCGCCGGTTCGATCGCGTCCTCGTCCCGTGCCCAGGAGATGAACCAGGCGTACGGGACGCCCGCGTTGCCCACGCCGTGCTGGGCCGTGCCGGTCTTCCCGCCGACCTCCGCGCCCGCGATCGCGGCGTTGGTGCCGGTGCCGTCCTCCACCACGTCGCGCATCAGCTGCCGCAGGACGGAGGCGGTGCCGGGGTTCATCACCTGGCGGTAGCCGGGCGGGCCGCCGGTCCACACCGGGGAGCCGGACCCGGTGGTGGTCCGCTCGACCAGCCGGGGCGGGCGCACCGACCCCCCCGCCGCCACGGCCGCCGCCACCGAGGCCATCTGGAGCGGCGTGGCCCGGGTGTCGTACTGCCCGATCGAGGAGAGGGCCAGCTGCGCCTCGTCCATCCCGGTGGCGAAGGTGCTCGGCGCGACCCGGGAGGGGATGCGCAGCCCCCGGTCGTTGAAGCCGAACCGCTCGGCGGCGGCGACCATGCCGTCCAGCCCGACCCGCACCCCGAGCCTCGCGAAGACCGTGTTGCACGACCACTGGAAGGCGTACCGCAGCGAGGCGTCCGCGCACCCCTCCACCTCGTTGCTGAGCTGCTTCTCGCTGCCGGGCAGGGTGTACGGGTCGGGGGAGCGGGTCGGCGCGTCCGGGTCGGTGACCGTGCCCGCGTCGAGGGCGGCGGCGGCCGTCACCACCTTGAAGGCCGACCCGGGCGGATAGGTCTGCCGGATCGCCCGGTTGAGCATCGGCTCGTCGGCCGCCCCGGTCAGCTCCTGCCACGCCCCGGCCGCCGCCGGACCGGTGCCGGAGAGGCGCCCCGGGTCGTAGGAGGGCGAGGAGACCAGGGCGAGGACCCGGCCGCTGACCGGTTCCAGCGCCGCCACCGCGCCCTTGCGTCCGGCCAGCCCCTCGTACGCGGCCTTTTGCACCGCCGCCTTGATGGTGGTGGCCACCTTGCCGCCGGGGCTGCGGCCACCCGTCAGGTCGTTCCAGAGCGGCAGCGGGGCGAGGGCCGGGTCGGTGCCGGCCAGGACGCCGTCCTCGGCCGCCTCCAGCAGGGTGGTGCCGTACTGCTGGGAGGCGTAGCCGGTGACCGGGGCGTAGAGCGGGCCGTCGGTGTAGGTCCGTTCGTAGCGCAGGAGTTCGCCGGTGTCGCGGGAGCCGGTGACGGGGCGTCCGTCGACCAGGATCTCGCCGCGCGGCTGGGCGTAGCGGGTGATGGCGGTGCGCCGGTTGGCGGCGCTGTCGGTGAGTTCGGCGCCGGTGAAGAGCTGGAGGCGGGCGGTGTGGACCAGCAGCGCCAGCAGGAGGAGGAGGCAGAGCACGCCCGCGCGGCGGATGCAGCGGGTCACCGGTCCGCCTCCGCGAGGGCGGGCGCCGGGCGGCGGGCGGAGTCGCTGAGCCGGATCAGCAGCGCCACGATCACCCAGTTGGTCACCACCGAGGAGCCGCCCTGGGCGAGGAAGGGCATGGCCATGCCGGTCAGCGGGATGAGCCCGGTGACCCCGCCCGCGATGACGAAGACCTGGAGCGCCACGATCGAGGCGAGCCCGGTCGCCAGCAGCCGCCCGAACGGGTCGTCCAGTGCCAGCCCGCACCGGAAACCCCGTTCGACCAGCAGCGCGTAGAGCACGAAGAGCGCGGCCAGGCCCGCCCAGCCCAGTTCCTCGCCGGCGGTGGCGAGGATGAAGTCGGACTTGGCGGCGAAGCCGATGAGGACCGAGTGGCCGGCGCCCAGGCCGGTGCCGAAGAGGCCGCCGGAGGCGAAGGCGAAGAGGGACTGGGCGAGCTGGTTGGAACCCTCGCCGGCCTCGATGGAGGCGAGCGGGTGGAGCCAGTCGGTGACGCGGGCGTGCACGTGCGGCTCCAGACGCCCCACCGCCCACGCCCCGGCACCCGCCAGCAGCAGCCCGACGGTGATCCACCCCGTCCAGCCGGTCGCCACGTAGAGCATCACCACGAAGAGGCCGAAGAAGAGCAGCGAGGTGCCGAGGTCCCGTTCCAGGACGAGGACGCCGACGCTCAGCAGCCACACCGCCACCACCGGCCCCAGCGCCCGCCCGGTCGGCAGCCGCACCCCCCACACCTTGCGCCCGGTGTCGCGCAGCACGGCGAGCCCGGCCGCCAGGTGCCCGGCGAAGAAGACGGCGAGCAGCACCTTGGCGAACTCGGCGGGCTGGAAGGAGAACCCGCCGAACCTGATCCAGATGCGGGCACCGTTGACCGGCGGGAAGAAGACCGGCAGCACCATCAGGGTGAGCGCGGCGGCTACAGGGAGGAAGGTGTACCGCCGCAGCACCCGGTGGTCGCGGACCAGCAGCACCACCAGGACGAACAGGGCCGCGCCCGCCGTCGACCAGACGAGCTGCGAGCCGGCCGCCTGGTCGTGGGGCGTCTCCTGGTCCAGACGGTGGATCAGCACCAGCCCCATGCCGTTGAGGAGCACCGCGATGGGCAGCAGCAGCGGATCGGCGTACGGGGCGGTGAGCCGGACGGCGCCGTGCGCCAGCACGGCCAGCGCACCGAGCCCGGCGGCGTACCGCAGGGTGTCCGGCGGCGGGGCGCCGTGCAGGGTCAGGCCCACCACCAGGTAGCCGGAGACGCAGAGCAGGACGGCCACCAGGAGGAGGAAGAACTCGGTGCCGCGCCGGCTCGGCCCGCCGGCCGCCGGATCGCGGGGGCCGGGGCCCGGGGTGACCGGGCGTGGCGGGGGACCGGTGGTCGGGCCGGTCGTCGTTCCGGTCATGGCGGGAACGTAGCAAGTATCGGGCGGGATGTCCGTCGCGCGCCGATATGTCCCAGCGGCCGTGTTCCCGGCCGGACGGCCGAAGGGCGGGACGTGCCGGAGCCCGGCCGGTGCCTCGTGGGCTCCGGCCGGGCTCCTGGTCGCGTGGGGCTACGTCAGCACCAGCGCGGGGCCTCGCCGATGTTCTCGATGTAGCGCGCCGAACCCCAGGCCCAGCGGCCGTTGGTCAGCAGGTACCAGCGCGGGTTGCCGTCCACCACGTCGCGGGACTCGACCTTGCAGCGGATGTCGACGACCTTGCCGTAGGGCACGGTGCCGACGACCGCGCCGCCACGGGTCGGGGCGTCGCGCAGGATCAGGCCCGTCTTGGCGATGACCCGGCCCTTGTAGACCTTGGGGGCGGCGACGGCCGCCTGGTTCGACGCCTGGGCGTCCTCGGGGGCCGGGGCGAGGGCGCCGGCCGGGGCGGCGAGGGCGAGGGTGCCGGCGGCGACGAGCGTGCCGACCTTGATGACCTGGGACCGCAGGGACATGAACTCTCCTCGAGAGAACGAAGGTGGTGTTCCGACAGATCTGACGCTATGAGGGGTATGTCGGTCCCGCCACCGCACGGATCGTCAGCTAGGCCGTCCGCCGGAACGGTCCGCCGGACGGGTGCCCCCGGGCCGTACGGCGCGCCTCGGAGGCGGAGTTGGCCGTCAGCTCCCGGGCAGCGGCGCCGCCGCCTCGCCGGTGACCAGCGGCGCCAGCAGGTCCCCGTACCGCTCCACCCGCGACGCCGCCTCGTCCGCCTCGATCCGCAGCCCGGGCAGGCGGTCGTCCTCGCCCCGGGTGGCGACCTCCTCCCAGGTCAGGGGGGCCGAGACGGTGGGGTGCGGGCGGGCGCGCAGGGTGTAGGGGGTGGCGGTGGTCTTCGAGGCGGAGTTCTGGCTGAAGTCGACGAAGACCTTCCCGCCGCGCAGCCGCTTCGCCATCCGGTGGACGACCAGCTCGGGCGCCGTCTGCTCGGCGGCGACCGCCAGCTCCTTCGCGTACGCCGTCACCTCGCGCGAGGGGGCGCCGGTCAGCGGGACCAGCAGGTGGAGCCCCTTCGAGCCGGAGGTCTTGGCGAAGGCGGTCAGCCCGTCGGCGGCCAGCCGCTCCCGCAGCATCAGCGCCACCTCGCAGCACTCGGCGATCCCGGCCGGCTCGCCGGGGTCGAGGTCCAGGACGAGCCGGTCGGCGACGGCCGGGGCCTCGGCCCGCCACTGCGGCGTGTGGAACTCGGTCACCAGGTTGGCCGCCCACATCAGCGACGGCAGGTCGTCCACGACCACCTGCCGGGCGCTGGTGGTGTCCCGCGCGGAGCGGGGCACCGTCGCCACCCGCACCCAGTCGGGTGTACCGGGCGGCACGTTCTTGGCGAAGAAGGTCTCGCCCTCGGCGCCGTCCGGATAGCGCAGGAAGGAGAGCGGCCGGTCCCGCAGGTGCGGCAGGAGGACCGGGGCCACGGAGGCGTAGTAGTGCAGCACCTCACCCTTGGTGAAGCCGGTGGCCGGATAGAGGATCTTGTCGAGGTTGCTGAGCGCGAGCCGCCGCCCCTCCACGTGGGTGATGGGCGTCATACGATGAGAATCGCACGAAAACGCCGCACAATGCCGATACCTCACCAAACCGACCGCCGGGAAGGTGCTCAGCGTGCAGTCGATATGGAACGGCGCGATCTCGTTCGGCCTGGTCAGCATCCCCGTGAAGCTGGCCAACGCCACCGTCAGCCACGCGGTCTCCTTCCGCCAGATCCACACGGAGGACGGCGGCCGCATCCGCTACCGCAAGGTCTGCGAGCTGGAGGAGAAGGAGGTGCCCTCCTCCGAGATCGGCAAGGGGTTCGAGGACGCGGACGGCTCCATCGTCCCGATCACCGAGGAGGACCTGGCCAGCCTCCCCCTGCCCACCACCCGCACGATCGACATCGTCGCCTTCGTGGAGTCCGAGCGGATCGACCCGCTCCAGATGGGCAACGCCTACTACCTCATGGTCAACGGCGCCCCCGCCGCCAAGCCGTACGCCCTCCTGCGCGAGGCCCTGCGGCGCAGCGAGCGGGTGGCCATCGCCAAGTTCGCGCTGCGCGGGCGGGAGCGCCTGGGCATGCTCCGGGTCGTGGACGACGTGATCGCCATGCACACCCTGCACTGGCCCGACGAGATCCGTTCGCCGGAGGAAGCCGCTCCCGAGACCGACGTGACCGTGCGCGACGCCGAGCTGGACCTCGCCGACGCCCTGATGGACACCCTCGGCGACGTGGACCTCGACTCGCTCCACGACGACTACCGCGAGGCGGTCGAGGAGATGGTCACCGCCAAGGTCGAGGGGCGCGAACCGGCGCCCGAGAAGGAGCCCGCGCAGGGCGAGGGGACCGTCATCGACCTCATGTCCGCCCTGGAGAGCAGCGTCCGCGAGGCCAAGCGCTCGCGGGGCGAGGGGGAGGGCGAGGACGCCGAGGAGGAAGACGGGCAGAAGGGCGGAGAGAAGGGCGGAGAGAAGGGCAAGGAGGCCGAGGTGACCTCGCTCAGCTCACGCCGCAAGACGGGCAGCCGGGCCAAGTCCTCCGGCGGTTCCGGATCGGGGGCGAAGAAGAAGTCCGCCCCGGCCAAGAAGAAGGCGTCGAGTGGCTCCGGCTCAGGGAAGTCCACTGCCTCGTCCTCGCGTGCGAAGAGCGGTACGGGCCGCTCCTCCACCGCCAAGAAGACCGCCTCCTCCGGCTCCGGCACCAAGAAGACCGCCTCCTCCGCGACCACCAAGAAGAAGACGGCCTCCTCACGCAAGCGCTCCGCCTGAGCCCCGCGCCGGGACGAGGGCTCACGCCCGGCAGAGCGTCACCGTGAACAGCCCGATCCGCTCCCGCCTGCTGCTGACCTCCTTGAACCCGGCCAGTGACGCCCAGTCCTCGGCCTGCCCCATGTCCCGGCACTTCATCACCCAGGGCTCGCCGTCCCGGTTGGTCAGCACGCCCGCGATCAGCTCCAGCTGCGGATGGCGGGTCTGCGTGGTGAAGACCAGCACCCCGTCCTCGGCCAGCAGCCCCCGCAGCCGCTCGATCGACTCCCGCACCTCGGCGTCGTCGAGCAGCAGCTCGTACAGGCCCGACACCACGATGACGTCCGGCGCCCGGCCCTCGGGCGCCACGGGGGCCAGCGCGTCCCCGACCTCGTACGTGATGCCGGTCAGCCCGCGCTCGGCCGCCATCGCCTCGCCCTTGCGCAGCCCGGCCGGGGCCAGGTCGCGGCAGAGGACCCTGAGGCGGCCGGGCGGGGTCTGCTCGACCAGGTCCTGGAGGTAGCGGCCGGGCCCTGCGGCCACGTCCAGGACGAAGACCTCGCCCTCGCGGCGGCCGATCTCCTCGCGCAGCACCCGGCTCAGCAGCTCACGGCGGGTCCGGATCGCCCGCCAGCCGACGGCGTCCAGGAAGACCCGGTCGATGAGGCGGCCGACGCCGAGGACGCCCCGGGCGCGGTTCTCGTACACGTGGTCCAGCATCACGCCGCTGTCGAATCCGAAGCGGTAGCCGATCCGGATGCCACGGCTCGCCCGGCCGACGGTCCGCAGTACGGTCCGCGCCGCCGTCCACTTGAGGGTCGTCCACACTCTCTTCATGCGCCCCAGCCTCGCCGGGGGCGTGCGGCCGGGGCATCCGCGTAAGTACCTGAGTACCTGGGCCCGCCTCAGGATCGCGCGGGCTCCCGCGCCTGCTCGGGCTCGTCGGCCGCCGGGTCCTGCGCCGCGCGCCGCCCGGGGCGCAGCAGCACCGCCAGCGCGCCCGCGGCGGCCACGGCGCAGAGCGCCAGCAGCACGGTGCGGTCGGAGACCAGCGCGCCCACCTCGGCGAGCCGCTGCTCCCAGGCGTACTCGGTCTCCAGCTCCACCACGGAACCGAGCGAGGCCATGCCGTCGAAGACCAGGAAGGCCACCCCGGTCAGGACGAAGAGCAGCCCGCCCGCCGCCGAGGTGGAGTGCACGGTCAGCGGTCCCAGCCGCACCGCCCGGCCGCGCAGCCACCGCCGGCGGCCCAGCTCGAAGCGGTCCCAGGCCAGCGCCAGCAGGAAGAGCGGCACCGCCATCCCCAGCGCGTACACCGCGAGCAGCAGGGCGCCGCGGACCGGGTCGCCGCCCACCGCCGAGACGGTCAGCACCGAGCCGAGGATCGGCCCGGCGCAGAACCCGGCGAGCCCGTAGACCGCGCCCAGCGCCGCCACCGAGAGGGCGGAGCCGTCGCGACGCGCCCCGGCCGCCCGCTGCATCCGGCGCGAGCCGAAGCCCAGCCTCAGGATCTGGGCCAGACCCAGCGCCACCAGCGTCCACCCGCCGACGGCCACCAGCAGCTCGCGGTGGCCGGTCAGCAGCCGTCCCGCCAGCGCCCCGGCCGCGCCGAGCGGCACCAGGGTGGCGCAGAGCCCCGCGTAGAAGAAGAGGGTGCGCAGCAGCAGCCGGGTCGGGCCGGCGAAGGAGTAGGCGAAGAAGGCGGGCAGCAGCAGGGCGCCGCACGGGCTGAGCAGGGCCAGCAGGCCGCCGAGGAAGGCCATCAGCAGCCCGGCCTCGGTCACTTGGCGCTCTCCTCTGCGTCGGGCCCGGCGGCCTCGCTGTTGCGCCGGGCATCGGCCTCGGCCGACTCGACGGCCTCGGTGAAGGCGGAGCCGGGCTGGGCGCCGAGGATGGGCTCGCCGTTGACGAGGAAGGCGGGGGTGCTGCTGACGCCGAGCCCCGAGCCCTCCTGCTGGTCCCGTTCGAGGGCGGCCCGTCCCTCGGCCCCGCCGAGGTCCTTCCGGAACTGCTCCAGGTCGCCGACGCCGGCCTTCTTCGCCATGTCCACCACGGCCTGCTCGGAGAACGCGCCGGAGTTCCGCTTGCGTGGCTCGGCGTAGGCCAGGTCGTGGAACTCCCAGAACTTGCCCTGCTGCCCGGCGGCCCAGGCGGCCAGCGCGGCCCGCTCCGACTCCTCCCCGAAGAGCGGGAAGTTGCGCCACTCGATGCGCAGCACGCCCTCCTCGACCTGCTCGCGCAGGAGCGCCGGCTTGGTCTCGCGCGCGAACCGGCCGCAGTACGGGCACTGGAAGTCGGAGTACTCGATCATCACCACCGGCGCGTCCACGTCCCCGACCGCCATCGGGTCGCCCTTCTCCCGCCGGGCCAGCCGCAGCAGCGACTCGTCCCGCTCCTCGGGGCCCGCGCTCGCCTCGGTCGCGGTCCTCTCCGAGCGTTCCCGCTCCCGGTCGCGGCTGCCGTCGAGGGTGAGCGCGAAGGTCCCGCCGACCAGCGCGGCGACCAGCACCAGCGCGGCGACGACCTTGCGGCGGTGGTGCCGGGAACCGGACGGGGGACGGGCGGCGGGCGGCGCGGAGGTCATGGCGCGGGGCTCCTGGCTCGGTCGGCTCGGTGGTGCGGGGTGCCGGAGCCGTCCCGGGCGGGGCCCGGAGGCGTGCGGCCCGGCCTGCCCGCGACCACGATAGGACACCCCCGTCGCGCGGCCCGGGGCGACACCGGCGCGCCGCCGCACGGGGCACGCGGGGTGGGCCGGAGGGGTGACGTGCCCGTGGGGTGCTGGGTGACCAGGCGTCAGGGACGCGTCAGGAAAGAGAGGCAGAGACGTCACGCGTACCGGGTGGCGGAGTCGCGGCGCCGGTGTGCGAGGGTGGCCCGGAAGCGGTGGTTCCTGGCCGGAATGAGTAGTTCCCGATGGCGGAGTTACGTATCGCACAGAGAAGTTCTGTGTGGACGTGCATGCACAGCTCTGCCGGGGGAAGGCGCCGTTATCGAACAGTGATGTCAAGGTCGCTGGTTTCGGGGCGGGTTGACCGGGCACACGGGTCGCAGGCCCAGCCGGTGACCGGCCACGCACGAATTTGGAGGGGTACTGATGACGGCGATGTCCGCACAGACTGAAGCGGGACGACAGGTCAAGGGGACCGAGGCCGCCCCGGCCGGCGGCCCCGCAGCGGCCGCGGACCTGCCCTGGGTGGAGGACGGCGGCAAGATCGCCCCCCAGGACGCCCGGGACCTGTCGAAGATCTTCTTCGACCGGCTCCAGGCGCTGGAGGAGGGCACACCCGAGCACCAGTACGCCCGCAACACCCTCATCGAGATGAACCTCTCCCTGGTCCGTTACGCCGCCGGGCGCTTCCGGCACCGCGGTCCGGGCGAGATGGAGGACATCGTCCAGGTCGGCACGATCGGCCTGATCAAGGCGATCGACCGGTTCGACCTCTCCCGCGAGGTGGAGTTCACCACCTTCGCCGTGCCGTACATCGTCGGCGAGATCAAGCGGTTCTTCCGCGACACCAGCTGGGCCGTGCACGTCCCGCGCCGGCTCCAGGAGCTGCGCGTCGACATGGCCAAGGCCAAGGAGGCGCTCGCCGCCGAGCTGGACCGCGAGCCCACCGTCAAGGAGCTGGCCGCCAAGCTGGAGCGGACCGAGGAGGAGGTCGTCGAGGGCCTCGTCGCGGCCAACGGCTACACCGCGGGTTCGCTCGACGTCCCCACCGAGTCCGGCGACGACAACCGCGCCGGCGGCAGCCCCCGCTCGCTCGCCGACACCCTCGGCGCCCCCGACCCGGCCCAGGAACTGGTCGAGGACCTGCACGCCCTCGCCCCGCTCCTGGAGACCCTCGACGAGCGTGAACGGCGCATCGTGGAAATGCGGTTCGGCGAGGAGCTGACCCAGTCGCAGATCGGCGCCGAGCTCGGAATCTCCCAGATGCACGTCTCCCGGCTGCTGTCGCGCATCCTCACCCGACTGCGTTCGGGGATGCTCGCCGAGGAGTGAGCGAGCCCCACCCAGTACGGTGGGCGACTGCACAGCCGCTCGTCGGCACGACCGCACAAGGGAAGATCCACCGAAGTGTCACCGAATCCTCCGATCTACGACCAGCTGGTACGCGAGCACGGCGACGTCCTCACCGAGACGCGCCGCGTCGCCGACCAGGCCCGTCTGGAGGCTCAGAGCGCCCTCGACTGGAGCAGCATCCTCCCGCCGCGGCGCCCCGAGCAGCAGCACCGTCCTCCGCAGGGCCCCGGGCCCCAGGGCCCCGCCGCCTCCGGCCCCGGCCAGCCGGCCGCCGGAATGCCCGCCCCCCGGCGCGCACCCGGCGCCCCCGAGGGGCAGCAGCAGGGCTCCGGCCCGCAGCAGCGCCCCGCAGGCCCCGCCTCCGCGCAGGGGCTCGCCGCGGTGCAGGGCGGCGGCCCGCAGGCCCCGGCCGGCCCGCGCCCCGCGCAGGGCCCTCCGGCGCCGCAGGGCTTCGCGCCCCGCCAGGGCGGCCCGGCCGCCCCGCAGAACGGCGCCCCCCGCGAGGAGGGGCAGCCCGAGCCGGGCGAGGAGGCCCGCGCCTGAGCAGGCCCCCACGGGCCGGCCCGTGACACTCCGAGCGCCCCGGTTCCCCCTGTTCCGCCAGGTGGGGACCGGGGCGCCCGGCTGTCCGGGGTTCCCGGGAGCCCCGGGGATTGGTCCGGTTTACCGCTCATATGTACGGGTACACCGTGGGGCGGGTGTGGAGTGAGAGGCACCGGTCACGCAGCGAACGCGACCGGTCGCCCAGAGCCGTACCGCCGTACAGCCGTATGGCAAAACCGCGCCCGACCCTTCAGCCGACGCGAGGTCACCATGACGGAGCAGAGCAAGAGCACGTTCGCCACGGTCAACCCGGCCACCGGGAGGACGGTCGCGGAGTTCCCGCAGATCGAGGGCAAGGAGGTGGACGTCCGTGTGCAAGCGGCCCACCAGGCCTTCGGAGAGTGGCGTGCGCGCAGTGTCGAGGACCGCGCGGCGGCCGTCGGACGCGCCGGCGAGCTGCTGCTGGAGCGCAAGGAGGCGCTCGCCCAGATCGTCACCGAGGAGATGGGCAAGCTGATCTCCGAGGCCCGCGGCGAGGTCGACCTGGCCGCCTCGATCCTCACGTACTACGCGAAGCACGGGCCCGAGTTCGCCGCCCCCGAGCCGCTGGACGTCGAGGAGGGCGAGGCATACCTGGTCAGCGAGCCGCTGGGGGTGCTGCTCGGGGTGATGCCGTGGAACTTCCCGCTCTACCAGGTGGTCCGCTTCGCCGGGCCCAACCTCGTCCTCGGCAACACCGTCCTGGTCAAGCACGCCGGGATCTGCGCCCAGTCCGCGCTGGCCCTGGAGAAGATCTTCCAGGACGCCGGACTGCCGCCCGGCGCGTACACCAATCTCTTCGTCGGCCACGACGAGGTCTCCCGCATCATCGACAGCCGCCTCGTGCGCGGCGCCTCGCTCACCGGCAGCGAGGGCGCGGGCGCCAAGGTCGCCGAGCGCGCCGGGGGCAACCTCAAGCCCAGCCTCCTGGAGCTGGGCGGCAGCGATGTCTTCGTCGTCCTCGACGGGGAGAACCTGGAGCACACGGTCAAGGCCGCCGCCGCGGGCCGCCTCGCCAACACCGGCCAGAGCTGCGTCGCCGCCAAGCGCTTCATCGTCCTCGACGCGCACTACGACGCCTTCCTGGACGGCCTGAAGTCCGCCTTCGGCCGGCTCGTCCCCGGCGACCCGGCCGACGAGTCGACCACGCTCGGCCCGCTCTCCTCCGAGGGCGCCGCCGAGACCCTGGTCGAGCAGATCGAGGAGACCGTCCGCCAGGGTGCCGAACTGGTCATGGGCGGCAAGCGCATCGACCGCCCCGGCGCCTATGTCGAGCCGACCATCCTCACCGGCGTCGAGCCCGGCATGCGCGCCTACGCCGAGGAACTCTTCGGCCCCGCCGCCGTCGTGTACCGCGTCGCCGACGAGGACGAGGCCGTCGCCCTGGCCAACGACAGCGAGTACGGCCTCGGCGGCACCGTCTTCTGCGCCGACACCGACCGGGCCCGCCGGGTCGCCGAACGCATCGAGACCGGCATGGTCTGGATCAACCACCCGACCTCCACCCAGGCCGACCTCCCCTTCGGCGGCATCAAGCGCTCCGGCTACGGCCGCGAACTCGGCCACCTCGGCATGCGCGAGTTCGTCAACAAGAAGCTCGTCCGCGTGCTCCCTCCGGGGACGGAACTGCACGGCATCGCGGGCTGACCGCACGCACCGCGCCCGCGCACGCACGGGCGGCCCCGCCCCCTCCCGTACGGAGGGAGCGGCGCCGCCCGCGTGAGCAGGGCGCGCCGTCAGGGAGTCACGGATTCCCATAGATGTTCCCGCGGAACCGCTGGCCGCCGCCCTGGAAGTCCCAGTTCATCGACTGCTGGGTCCGGAGCCCGTAGACCCCGTCCTGGGCGATCCCCGCCGCCCGCCGCACCGCGAGGACACCGGCCCGGGTGCGTTCGTCGTCAATGCCGTCGACACCACCCGCCCCCAGGTTCACCTTGTGGCAGCGGGCGAGCGCGTGCTGGAGCGCCTTGACGGCGGTGCCCGACGAACCCGGGCCCAGCAGGCAGTTGACCGAACCGCCGGAGCTGACCGGCAGCGAGGCGGCCGGCGTGCCCCAGTACACCTTCTTGGTCCTGGTGCAGCTCGCCGCCACCCCCGCCCCGTCCCGCTCCCCGGCGGCCGCCACCGCCGGACCGGCGGTCGTCGCCGTCCATGCGCGGCGGCGTGCTGTGGTACGCGTAGTACGCCGTGGTTGGCGATCGGCGCCTGCACCTCGCGCACCGCCGCCCCCTTGCTGCCCTGCGCGAGGACGACGGCCCGCCCCGCGTGATGGCCGCAGTACCGGCCCACCGTGCTGACCGGCGCGCGGTCGGCCGCCGCCCGTACGGGGCCCGCTCCGGCCCCGCCGCGCCCGCCACCCCCGCCGGGAGCAGCGTCAGCACGGCACCCCCCCCGCGAGCGCCGCCGTCCACCACGTCCGTGTTCCCCTCGCACACCGTCCCCCGTCTCGTCGGTTCCGCTCGGTGGCACCACCCTCACCGCGCCCCGGCCCCGCACGCCACCCTGGCCCGGCACTCTGGGACGCATCCGGTCCGTCCCACCCCCTCACCGGCGAGGGCGCCGGACCACGTGGGGCGTCCGACCAACCGGAACCGCAACTACCGCCCCCCATGCCGCAGTTGTGTGATGATCGGCGCATGACGACGCCTGCCCGCAGGGACGACCTGGCCGCCCGCCTCCGGACCGACCGCCCGCACTCCGCCCGGGTCTGGAACTACCTCCTCGGCGGCAAGGACCACTACCCGCCGGACGCCGCCGTCGGCGAGCAGATCCTCACGGCCTTCCCGGACTTCGCCGCCGTCGCCCGGCTCCAGCGTCACTTCCTCGCCCGCGCGGTGCGCCACCTCGCCGGCGAGGTCGGCATCCGCCAGTTCCTGGACATCGGCACCGGCCTGCCCACCGCCGACAACACCCACGAACTGGCCCAGCGCATCGCCCCCGAGAGCCGCGTCGTCTACGTCGACAACGACCCCCTGGTCCTCGTCCACGCCCGCGCCCTGCTCACCAGCACCCCGGAGGGCGCCTGCGCCTACGTCGACTCCGACGTCCGCGACCCCGCCCGCATCCTCGCCGAGGCCCGCCGCACCCTCGACTTCGACCAGCCCGTCGCCCTCACCCTCCTCGGCATCCTGGGCCAGCTCTCCGACGACGAGAACCCCGCCGCCCTCGTCACCGAACTCCTCGCCGCCCTCCCCTCAGGCAGCTACCTCGCCCTCAGCGACGGCACCGACACCAGCGAGGCCCTCAACACCGCCGTCGCCGCCTACAACTCCCAGTCGGCCCACACGTACCACCTCCGCACCCCGGCCCACATCGCCACCTTCTTCGAGGGCCTCGACCTGGTGGAGCCCGGCGTCGTTCCCACCTCCGACTGGCGGCCGGAACTGTCGACCTTCCCCGGTCCGGTGATCCGGGGGCACGCGGTGTGCGGGGTGGGGCGGAAGGTCTGAGGAGAGGGCGCCGCCCCTACTCGAAGTACTTCAGACTCCACCCGGTGTCCGTCTCGGCCCCGGGCACCCCGCTCCGCCGGTAGGTCGTCTCGCCCCACCAGGTGAACGTCCCCGTGTACCAGTGCCGGTTCTCCCACGCGTACGGCGTCCCCTTGGCCACCGCGTGGAACATCGACGGGAACCGCGGCCCGGCCGGTGGGCTCGTCGCGATGTCACCGTCGAGCAGGACGAAGCTGTGGTGCCCGGGCCCGTCGACGTACAGCGTCGGGTCCCACCCCTGCATCATCGTCTCCCGGTGCGAACCGAAGAGGCACCCGTTGGACTTGTACCAGTCCCAGACGTACGTCGGGTCCCCGCCCTTGCGCAGCCGCAGATCGGCGATGCAGTACTGGTCGCTCCAGCTCCCGTTGGCCGAATAGGCGATGTGGAGCTGCCCGTTCGGGTCCATGACCGGTTCGGGCCCCTCGTTGATGAACGGGTTCCCGACCACCCGCTCCCAGCTCTCCCTCGGCTGCGAGATGACGTACCGCGGCCCGGTCGGCTCGGTCGGGCTGTTCATCCGCGCGAGGTAGAGGTTCTGTTCCACATTGGTGTCCCCCTCCCACCCCGACCACACGAACCACCGCTGCCCCTCGAAGGTGAACAGGGTCCCGTCGATCGCCCACTTGTCCTCCGGCAACGCCAGCTTGGCCGCACCCCCGTACCCCTGGTCAGCCTGCGCGGAACTGATCACATACATCCGGTGCGCGGCCCCCCGCCCCGCCGCGAAGTAGATGTAGTACCGCCCCCCGTCCCGCACGATCTCCGGCGCCCACACCTCCCCGAGCCCCGCCGAATCCGCCCACACCTGCCGCCCCTCGGCCCCGGCCAGCCCCTCGGTCGACGAAGCCTGCCGCACGACGAGCCCGCCACCGGCGGACTGCACGGAGATGTACGTACTTCCCACCCGGATGACGCTGGGATCGGCGGCCCGCATGACCTGCCCGGCGGCAGCGGGGGATGCGGTGGCGAGGCCGAGGCCTGCGGCGAGGGCGCAGGAGAGCAGGGCGCCGACGAGCGCCCGAATCCGTCGAGAGGAGGTCATGGCTTCATCCTTCGGTCGTCGTCGTGCCGGAGGTGCTCGCGCCCTTACATCGATGGAAGTCGGTGAACGCAGCATCCTGAACGGGTGTGTCCATGTCAATCATGTGGGCGGCGGCCGGTCGGCCACCTGGCCGGAACGGCACCCTTTCTCCCGCTTACGCCCTTCGTCACCCTGGCGGGAGCGACTGGCTCGGCGGTGACAGAGTGCGGGGGTGCTCGTGGTCTACGTTCCGGTACTGAAGGGCAAGGCGGGCGAGTTCTACGCGCTGGCGCACACCTCGCCAACCGTGCGGCGACACATCCGCCCTGTCATGGAACTCGTCCCGGACGACCAGGTCCGCGACCTCCTGGAGACCTTCTGCGACCACGCGATGAACTACGTGCCGAACCACATGGTGCTCACCGTGGACTGCGGCGCTCTGTCGCCGGCGCGCGTGCTCGAAGGAGACGTGGGCGGCCCGGTCGCGCGGGTCAGTGAGGCGCTGGGACTCCGGGACCGGCCCATGTGCCCCGTCTTCCGGCCGTCCGACAGGGCGGACGTGCTGAGCGAAGTCGCGCAGGCGGCGGCGGTGCACGGCCATGGCGCCTGTCTTCGGGTCTCCGTGCCCGCGGTCGGCGCCGAAGCCCTCCCGGACGAGGGGCGGGTGGACGCCCTGCTTGCCTCCGTCCGGCTGGAGCCGGGGGAGGTCGACCTCTTCCTCGACGCGGGACCGGTGACGGGCCCTTCACGGAACACGCTGACCTCGCGGGTGCTCGACGCCCTCAAGTCGCTGCCCGGCCGGCCCTGGCGCAGCGTCTGCCTGGCCTCGGGCGCCTTCCCCGTCAACCTCACCGGTTTCCCCAGGAGCAGGGCGACCCCGGTGGTCCGGGAGGACGCGAGGCTCTGGCTCGACATCACCGAGAGATGGAGCGGTACGCCGCTGGACTACGGCGACTTCGGGGTGACACACCCCGGAATGCCGCCCAGAAGTCGCGGGAGACCTGACCCCAACATGCGGTACACCACCGGCTCCGACTGGCAGGTGTTCGTCTACCCGAGGGCCAAGGCGGGCAACGACGACTTCTTCGACCTGAGCGCGGACCTCGTCAGCTCCCCCTGCTGGCCCGCCACCGGAGCCGCCACCTCCTGGGGCGACGAACGCCTGGAGGACTGCGCGGTCCGCCGACGCGACAAGGCGGGCGGCGCGACACAGTGGCGCGCCTGGGCCACCTCACACCACCTGGCGGTGGTGACCTCCCGCCTCGCCCGCGACGGCGTTCCGTGACGGCCGTCGGCACAACACGAAAGGGCGGGAGCCAGTGAACCTGACTCCCGCCCTCTTCTGTCGGCATCCGCCTTGCTCAGCTTGCTGTTCCGCTGATCTGGCGAGTGCCCCCGGCAGGATTCGAACCTGCGCACACGGCTCCGGAGGGCCCTTCCGATTCCGGCGTTTGTGCAGGTCACAGGCTCATAGGCAGTCAACGGCGCGCAACCCGTCCACAGATAGTCCACGGCTGACCTGTGTACTACAGAGGCCGGTAGCAACCGAGCGCCACCGACGCCGGCACAGCGACGACCCCGGCGCCTTAGACCTGGGCCGTCCCCTCGCGGCGCTTGATAGCTTTGGACTCTTGGTCAGCCCCCTCACGAAAGCCCCACGTCAGACCGGTCGTCTGTGGTGACACTGGCCATCTGTCCGATCATACGTTCGAATAGTCGCATTGCGTCCACAGCTTCACCCGCCCACTTACCAGTGACAGTGCGGGTCGATACGCTGAGACTGTCTGGGGGAGAGTCTCGTCCGCCACGCCACCCGCCAACGCGCTAGGTAAGCGCTTGGTCTAACGTGGAAGGGACTAGACGAAAGGGGGCACCATGGGGAACGCACACGACGTAGCGGCATACATCCTGACGAAGACCGGTCCACTGTCCGCGATGAAGCTGCAGAAGTTGTGCTACTACTCCCAGGCTTGGTCCCTCGTCTGGGATGAGCAGCCCCTCTTCGATGAACGCATCGAGGCCTGGGCGAATGGGCCGGTGGTGCGCGCCCTGTATGCGCAACACCGAGGCCAGTTCACGATCCACAACTGGCCGTCCGGTGATCCCGCCCAGCTCAGCCCTGACCAGAAGGCCACGATTGACGCAGTGATTGACGCTTACGCGAAGCTCACTGCCCAGCAGCTCAGTGACCTCACACACAGCGAGCGCCCGTGGATCGACGCTCGCGACGGCATTCCGCCGACTGAACGCAGCGAAGCGGAGATCACGCCGGAGTCGATGCAGTCCTTCTATGTATCTCTGGCCAGCCGAAACGACACAGAGAGCGTCTGATAGGTCACGTCAGGGGGGCGTGTGGGAGGGAACAACAAGAGACCTGCTAACAAGCGGGTCCCAATGGCTGCTGTGCCGTCCGCCCCGGAGCGCGTCCCCCGTCGCCTCCGGGGCGTCGCTGTGCCCGGCGAAATGGACGAGCAACACCCGGTGTGGCGGACTTCCCTGCTGGATCGCCTGCACGATGGGTCGTGGTCATGGAAGATCACCGATCAGACACTGTTGAAGATCGTAGACTTTCTGTCGGAGATGGAACGTCTCACCTGGCGAGAGATACGACAGCAGCAGACCGGTGGTCGGCGCCGCGGGCCCAAGCACAAGTCGATCCCCCGCGATCACCTGTGCAAGGAAGCGCAGGACCGACTGGTTGAGCTGCAGCTCGACGACTTCGATGAGCTGTTCCGCTTCCGCACCGGCAACATGGAGCGCCTCTGGGGAGTCCTCTCTAGTGACAGCCCTCGGATCTTCTATCCGATCTGGTGGGATCCCGACCACAAGGTATGTCCCAGCAAGGACCAGTGACCCTGCTCCACCCTTAGGTGGATCCGGAGGTCGCGCGCGCTTCGCGAGTTACAGCAAGTCAGGCGCGTGGCGCACCAGCCCGAAGACGCCGCAAGACGACACCCTCAAGGTTGCAAGCGCCTAGCAGGATCGAGGATTTAGGGTTCCGCGACCAGTCGAACGTCCTCGTTTGGCGTACCTTAATGACCATGGTTGACAAGGGGCGGGACGAAGCAACCACGTGCAGGGACTACGTGCTTCCACGTCTGAAGGACGAGTCGGGTTGGTTGCCTGGTCAGATCAAGGAGCAAGTTCCGGTTACGGCAGGGCGGATCGTACGTGCCGGCCGATCTCATCGCCGACAGCGGCCTCTCCAGGCCGACTTCGTTCTGGAGATAGCTGAAGGCGTCCCAGTGGCAGTTGTTGAAGCAAAGCGCGAGTTCTCTGACCCTCGGGACGGCCTGCAGCAGGCCAAGGCGTACGCCGAGCAGCTCGATCTGCCGGTGGCCATCTCTACCAATGGCCACGGCGTCGCCATGTTCAACTTCGTTACCGGGGAGGAGACGAACCCCGCGTACTTCCCTCGTCCGGACGAGCTGTGGGCGTTGTTCCTGAACCATCAGGGCGTCACCGATAGCAACGTCGCAGATGTGCTGCGGGAGCCCTTCAGCCGTGTGCTCAAGCACGCTGACGGAACGCCGAAGGAGCCCCGTTACTACCAACGTATCGCCATCCACCGGGCGGTAGCCGCCTGCCTCAGCGGGCAGCGCGACCGCTTGCTGCTCACCATGGCGACTGGCACCGGCAAGACGTTCACGGCGATGCAGATCGTATGGAAGCTGATGCAGTACTGGGAACACACGGGGCAGGCGGGCCTGAAGCGTGTGCTCTATCTGACCGACCGCGACAGTCTCATCGAGCAGCCGATGCGAAACGACTTCACACCCGTCTTCGGTGAGGCGGTTCATCGCATCCGAGGCGAAAAGGATACCGCGCGAAGCGTCTACTTTGCCACCTACCAGGCGCTCACCACTGTGGCACGCGGCGACTTGTTCAGGGAATATCCGACCGATTTCTTCGATTTGGTCATCGTCGACGAATGCCACCGCGGTAGCGCCAGCGAGCAGTCAAGCTGGCGAGCGATACTCAAGCACTTTAGCCCAGCGATACAGCTTGGTCTGACTGCTACCCCGAAGCGCGCTGCGAACATCGACACCTATAAGTACTTTGGTGAACCGCTTTATACGTACTCCCTCAAACAGGGCATCGCGGATGGCTATCTAGCGCCCTACCGTGTACGTCGGGTCGTACTCAGCCCGGATGCCGAGGGGGTACGCATCACAGCTGGTGAGCTTGATAAATACCAGCGGGAAATTCCCGAGGGTGTTTATGAGACCAAGGATTTTGAGCGCATTATTTCGCTGTTGAAGCGGACCGATGCGGCGGCTCGGTACCTTACGGACTACCTCCATGACACTGACCGCATGGGAAAGATGGTTATTTTCTGCGTCGACTCCGACCACGCCCTCGACATGCGCCAGGCTATGACGAACGCCAACAAGGACATGGCGCGCATCCATAAGGACTATGCAGGGCGCATTGTGAGTAAAGAGGGTGACTGGGGCAAGAAGTTGCTGGAGCAGTTCCAGGATCCTGAGACGCTGGCCCCCGTTGTGGCCACGACGTCCCGCATGCTGTCAACGGGAGTCGACATCCCGACCCTCCGCACTGTGGTGCTCTTCCGGCCGATTGGGTCAGTGCACGAGTTCAAGCAGATTATCGGCCGTGGCACCCGGCTCGCCGAGGACTACGACAAGCTGTCATTCGAGATCATCGACTTTGTTGGCGCCACCATCCTCTTCGAGGATCCGGAGTTTGACGGACCGGCGGAGCACGAGATCGAGGAGACAATCGACGACGCCGGGCAGGTGGTCTGCACCCCGGAGTCGAAGGCTCCTGAGTCTGATGCCTCAGAGTCAGCACCGCCCGATGAGGATCAGCCCATAACTCCGGTACCGCCTCGCAAGTTCGTGGTCGACGACACGGAGGTAGAGGTCACCGCTGAGGGGGTGTGGATGACAGAACCCGGTAGCGATCAGCTTCGGCTCGTCGAGTATCGCGACTATGCCCAGGGGGTGGTGCGGAGGCTTTTCCCTGGGCCGGACAAACTGCGTAGCCGGTGGCGAACGGCTCCTTCACGGAGTGAGATCGCCGAGGCCCTAGGAGCCCGGGGCGTCGCTCTGGACGAGCTGTGCCAGCGGACAGGGTTGACCGACGCTGACCCCTTGGACGTGCTGGTTCACGTGGCCTGGAACGAGCCGGCCATCAGCCGTCACGAGCGGGTGCATCGAGCCAAGCGAGCCCAAAACGACTTCTTCCAGCGGTTGCCGGAGGAAGCCAGGGCTGTCATCGACGAACTCCTCGACCGGTACGCGGTGCACGGTGCTGGCGAGTTGGAGAGGCTTGAGGTCCTCAAGCTTGAGCCGATGCGCCGGCATGGTTCGCTTCGAGAGATCGCGAGCCTCTTTGGAGGGCCGGAGCGGCTCCGTCAGACCTGGGATGAGCTTCAGAAAGTACTCTACGCGGCCTGAGAGCGACTACCCTCCCGAAGGCGGGGACGAAGCTTCGAGCCCTCACAGAAGCCCCCGCAGCCGCTGATCCCAAGGCTTGAATCGGCCTGCCCGGTGCCGAGCCTTACCGTCCTGTCCCGGAGAGAACCCACGTGAGTACTCTGTTCAATCTGCCTGATGAGACCACTGCGCGTTCAGCAGGTGACCGACGTGCCAAGGTCGCTGATCTCAATTCCATCATCAAGCGGGCACGAGACATCATGCGGAAGGACTCTGGTCTGAACGGAGACATCGAGCGCATTCCACAGTTCTCTTGGCTGCTCTTCCTGAAAGCTCTGGATGCCCAAGAGGAAGATCGAGAAGATTTTGGAGAGGGCCCCTTCGAGCCGCTCATTGAGGAGCCATATCGATGGCGAGACTGGGCTGGCTGCCCCGAGAAAGAGCGTCTAACGGGTGACAAACTCACTGAATTTGTCAACGTTGATCTTTTGCCGTATCTAGCCCGACGGTCCGGATCGCCTGAGTTGGACGTCATCGGGACGATTTTCAAGGAAGTGCAGAACCGGATGCGATCCGGCTACCTGCTGCGCTCTGTGGTAGACACCATCGCAGGTATCGATTTTCATGCTCAGGACGAGATCTACACCATGGCTCACGTCTATGAGTCGATGCTTCAGGAGTTGCGTGACGCGGCTGGCGATTCAGGTGAGTTTTATACGCCGCGCGCTGTAGTACGCTTTATGGTTCGAATGTCAGCTCCTAAGCCCCATGAGACGGTACTCGACCCAGCCTGTGGCACCGGGGGGTTCCTCGTGGAAGCCTCAGAATATCTGCGGAAGCAGTATGCCGAGGAGATGAGTGCCACAGAAGCTGACGCCATTGATGGAAATTTGCGTGGCATTGAGAAGAAGTCCCTGCCGTATCTATTGGCCACCATGAACCTGTTGCTGCATGGCGTCAATCGTCCTAATTTGACACTGGACAATACGTTGCAGCACCCGATTGCCTCCCACCGCCATCATCGGGTTGATGTGATCCTCACGAATCCCCCATTCGGTGGTGAAGAAGAATCGAGGGTCCTGAAGAATTTTCCAACCGACAAGCGGACCACTGACACGGCCTGGCTCTTCCTGCAAGTCATCATGGAGCGATTGAAGGAGGGAGGGCGCTGCGCCGTCGTCGTGCCGAACAACATCCTTTTTGAGGGTGGGGTTGGTGAAAAGGTGCGTCGGCAGATGTTGGACAACTTCGACCTGCACACTGTCCTTCGGCTTCCGAACGGCGTTTTTGCGCCGTACACGCTCATCCCGTCTAACGTACTTTTTTTCGACCGGACTGGTCCGACCAAAGCCACCTGGTTTTACGAGGTGCCGCTCCCTGATGGTCGACGCAACTTCACTAAGACGAAGCCGATGACGGACGCCCACCTCGCTGATGTTGAAGCTTGGTGGGGCGGCGTAGAGCGCAACGGCCGAATTGAGAACCGTCATGCGTGGCGCGTGCCGCGCAGAGACCTCAACGAGCTTCTTGATCTGGACTTGCGAAACCCCTATCAAGACGAAGCCAAAGTGCATCGAGAGCCCAGCGTGATCATTGAGGATCTTATCCAAACCGAGGAACGCATTCTCTCCCTGCTGAGGAAGGTGCAGAACGACTTGGCGGGTGGCGAACGGTGAAGCTCCTCAGCGAAGCTCTAACACTCTCCGTTGACGCGGTCACTGTATCGCCCAATGATCGCTTCGACATTGCTGGTGTCTATGGTTTCGGTCGAGGTTTGTTCACTCGCGAACCTATTAAGGGCAGCGATACCAGCTACCCGAAGCTGCATCGGCTACACGCTGGAGATGTGGTGCTAAGCCGCCTCAAGGCATTCGAAGGCGCCATTGCGGTGATTCCTCCGCACCTTGACGGCTGGTTTCTTTCTCCAGAGTTTCCCACCTTTTCCATTGACGCTGATGTAGCGGAGCCGGCTTACCTCCAGCATCTCTTTCGATGGCCTGGCTTTTGGGAACTTTTGCGCGGGGAGTCCAAGGGCGTAGGGGCTCGGCGCGAGCGAGTTAGCGCTCAGCGCGTCTTGTCGATCAAGGTTCCGCTGCCCGATCGAGATGCCCAACAGTTGATCGTTGAGAAGCTCGATGGCCTGCATGAGACGCGAGAGCATTGTGTACAGGAGACTGAGCGGGCCGGATCGCTCGTGAAGGAGCTGCACGACGCGATTTTTCGCCGAGTCCAAGCTCCAGAAGTTCCCGTTGGCAGAGTGGCAGCCTTGCAGCGTCGTCCCGTGACTGTGACGTCTGATACTCACTACAAGCAGATTGGCGTGCGCTCTTTCGGGAAGGGTATCTTCCATAAAGAGGCTGTCACCGCAGACGAGTTGGGGAATAAGAAAGTATTCGAGATTCATCCAGGTGAGCTGGTACTCAGCAACGTGTTCGCCTGGGAGGGTGCCATCGCTCTCGCTGGTGAGAATGAGAAAGGGATGATCGGCTCTCACCGGTTCATGACCTACGCTCCCATCGACGACCAAGCCGATATGGGCTATCTCCGATACTTCCTTCTGAGCGACGAAGGGCTGAGGATGATTCAGAAAGCCTCACCAGGAGCAGCCGGAAGGAATCGCACCCTTGGTATCAAGGCATTTGAGAGGACGTCGGTTCCTTTGCCGTCCGACGTGGATGATCAACGACGGATCGCCAAGCAGCTAGATCAGGCGTATCAGGCGCTTTCGGGCATGGAGCAGCGTAATAAGGAAGTTGATTCTTTGTATCAGGCCGCTCTAAACGAAGCATTCGGTGCATCTGTCGCGGCGTGAGGCGCTCCGAAAATAGACTTCCGCGCGCTGAGATTCGTTGAGTTCGTCAGCCCAGTCCGCAGTTGCAGACGGCGTGAGGGCGGCGTAGCGGCTTTGGGCTGGAGCTGCTTTGGCGCGAGTGATCATGGCCCCGTAAGCTTCCGGCGCGTCGGGCAGTCTGTGGACCTGCCCGGTAAAGCACGACGTTGGGGCCATGATCTTCGAGGCTCGTGCCAAAGTGGCTGCCTAAAGCCGTGGAGCCGACCGCCCCAGCCATGACGAATCCCTTCTCTGGCGTTAGGCGGCTGATTGCTATGCGCGCGGTACGGGCGCCGGCCGGGCTGGAGCGGGGCGGAGACAGGAGCGCAGGCCCGGCCGGGGGCTGGGCCGCGCGCGGTGAGCGGAGCGAGCCGCCTTGAACCAGTAGAGAAAGTTGTAACTCAATCTGTGGTGCGGGGCTTGAAGCTGTGGGCACAGGCTGGGAGTTCAGCGTTCCGCCGGTGCGCGAGGGGTAGGAAGAGGACTGGCCTGATCGACCATGCGATGCGGACGTCGGCATGCGCGATGGTCACTGTGCACGGCTCGGAGCGCAGGAGGGCTCTTCGGGTCTCGATGCGTTCGTCGCGCAGCCATGCCCATGCTTCGTCCGATGCGTCGGAGTCGAGCGCCGGTGAGATGGTGCGTAGGGCGATGGCCACCCACCGGTCTGCTTGGGGCGCCGAGTACGCGTCGAAGGAGGCCAGGAGCGTCGGCCCCTCTGTAGTGGTGACGTCCTCGGTCCAGCATTCGCACCAGTAGCCGCGGGTGGGCCCGTTCATGAGGTCGCTCCCGTCGGGTGGGCCACGAGTACGTAGCGGGTGCTCTCGTCGTAGAGGGTGACTTGGTAGCCGGTGCCTGCGGTCAGGTAGGCGAGGGCTCGTTCGTGCTCTGCCCCGTCCGTCAGCCAGTGCAGTCCGGGCTGCGCGTAGGTGGCGTCGAGCTGGTCGGTGATGTGGCGCGTGCGCTCCTGTAACCAACGCAGGGCCAGGCGTGGGCTGCTGGCCTCCTGTGATCCCAGTGGGATGGAATGCACTTCGTTCAGGGGGTAGGCGGCGGCCCGGCAGTGGCATGGAGAGGGGCGCTTGCCGACGTTCGGCGTCTCAGGGGAAGTGGACGTCAGCACGGGCGTCCCCCTGCCGGGTGGGCTCGGGTGATGAGTTCCGCGGTGACCGTGCAGCCGCCGTGGCTGTCGTGGACGACGACCCGGTGAGCGAGTGCGCTGACCATGTCCAGGCCCCGGCCGTGCTCGGCCTGGTCGTCCTGGTGCTCGGCCTTGGGGGCCGTGCCGGTGCCTCCTTCGTCCGTCACCGATAGGGCGATCACCTGCGGCGAGACCGCCACGGCCAGATGGAAGCTGCCGGAGACCCGGCCACTGGCGGTGTGAAGGATCGCGTTCGTGCTCAGCTCGCTCACGATCAGCTCGGCGTCATCGGCCAGAGGGAAGCCGCGCAGGATGTCCCGCGTCCAGCGGCGGGCCCGGCTGACCTCTTCCGGGCATCCTGGGCAAGACAGTCCCCAGACCCGGACCGTACTCGTATACTCGTGCATACAAGTTCCTTCGTGCTGGTAGGCCGCCATGTGCAGCGGGTTCGGGCTAGACGAGTTTCACGCCGTCGTGGGCGCGGACGGCCGGCGGGGATGCCGCGTCGAGTGCGTCAAGCACGCGGATCGCGTACGCCTCGTCGGTGAGTTCGATGACTTCTTCGCGGGTGGCCCAGTGCAGGGCGCGGGTCTCGTCCCCCGTGGTGGGAGTGCCGTCGGCTGCCTGGCAGCGGAAGACGAGGGAGATGATCAGGCCCGTCATGTTCTTGTAGACGCCGGTCAGGCTCGCGGGAAGCTCGATCTTGATGCCGGTCTCTTCGAGTACTTCGCGCTGAAGAGCCTCGGGAATGGTCTCCTCACGTTCGAGGACTCCGCCCGGGGGTTCCCAGTGGCCGTTGTCACGGCGCTTGATCAGGAGGGCTCGACCTTGGTCATCGACTATGACCCCGGCGACGCTCACGGAGTGCGGGCGTTCTGTGCTCACGTTCCTCGGCCCTCTCGGCTGACTAGGCTCTCCACCGTAGCAACAACACTCGCCCACTCGTCTAGATACCTAAAGGAGTACGTGTGACGTCTCTACCGAGCATTCTCGGCGGCCTCGATCCGACCAGTGATCGTGCCGTCTTCCGGCAGATCGCCGACCAGCTACGGGAGGCCATCGACCGTGGGCGGTTCAAGGAGGGGGAGAAGCTGCCCTCCGAGGCTGAATTGGTCGAGCACTACGGGGTTTCCCGGATGACCGTCCGGAACTCCTTCTCGATCCTCCAGGGCGAGGGCCTGGTGCACGCCGAACACGGTAAGGGCGTCTTCGTCCGTCCCCGGCCTCCGGTGCGCCGCCTCGCCTCCGACCGGTTCGCCCGGCGCCACCGTGAGCAGGGCAAGTCCGCGTTCATCGTGGAGGCTGACGCCGCCGGCAGTCACCCCACCGTGGACAGTCTGGAGGTGAAGGAGGAGAAGGCCAGCCAGGACATCTCCACCCGGCTCGGGGCCGTGCGGCGCGTGCTCGCCCGGCGTCGCCGGTACCTGCTCGACGGCCGGCCGGTCGAGTTCGCCGCGTCGTACCTCCCTCTCGACATCGCCCGCGGTACGCAGATCGCCGAACCCAACCCAGGACCCGGCGGTATCTACGCCCGCCTCGAGGAACTGGGCCACCAGCTCGACCACTTCGAGGAGGAGATCAGGGCGCGTATGCCTTCGCCATCCGAAGTGAAGACGCTGCAACTGGCCGCCGGTGTGCCGGTGATCCACCTGATCCGTACCGCCTTCGACGCTGCGGGGCGGGCCGTGGAGGTCTGCGACACGGTGATGGCGGCGGACGCGTACGTCCTCTCCTACCAACTTCCGGCGACCTGATCGGCGGTGCGCGAGGCCACTTCCTCGGACTCGTACACACCGACACGCATACTCGTATAGACGAGTGGGCAAGTTGTGTGGCAGGGTGATCCCGTTCCCGGCGCCGTCGGGTTCGAAGGATGCATCTTGTCTAGACGAGTAGATGGGAGGAAGCCTTGCGCACCATCCGTGTGGAGACCTCGGCCGCGACGATCCTGCTGACCGAGGCACCCGAGCCGAAGGTCCGCGACCGGCAGTCGGGCGAGATCGCGAAGGATGCCGTCAGCGGTGAGGCGCTGATGACGATCGGCGTCGTGTACATCGAGGAGGGGGAGTCGTCCCTGATCAAGGTGACCGTTCCGGAAAGCGGGGTGTCGGAAGGGCTCGCCCTCGGTGCCCCGGTGTCCCTGCCGGGCCTGATCGCCCGGCCGTGGGAGAGCGTGTTCAACGGCCAGCAGCGCCACGGCATCGCCTTCCGGGCCGCCGCCGTCACCCCGGCCGCCTTCCCGGCCGCCATGGGGGCCACGGCCTGATGACCGACCTGGCAACGCTTCTGGAGGTGGGTGGTCCCGTTGCCGCACTCGGCGGTGGGGCCGCCTACGCCCGGGCGCGACACCCCGGCGTCTACTGGTCCACGGTCGGCTTACCGGTGTCCACGGTTCGGCTGCTCAGCTCCTACGGCTCCGTGATGGAAGCGTGTGGGCTGACCGTGGCCCCCTCGCGGCTGCGGGTCCTGGCGGTCAAGGCCACCACCCGCCGTGAGGTCCGGCCCGTACCGCCGCGTCGGGGGATCATCCGGCCGACCACGACGGGGCTGCGGGTCCGCCTGCGGCTCGCCCCGGGACAGGAACCCGCCGACGTGGCCGCCTCCGCCGAACGGCTGCGGCACGCCTGGGGCGTTCACGCCGTCTACGTGACCACGATCAAGCCGGGCGTGGTCGAACTGCGGCTCGTCGGCTTCGACGTGCTGCGGCGGGTGCGCATGCCGCGCAAGCTCCGCCCGGACATCCTCCGGGTGCCGGTCGCGCTGCGCGAGGACGCCACTCCATTCGTACGCGACTACCGCACTGTGCCACACCAACTCACGCTCGGCGCAACGCTGTCCGGCAAGTCCATGTACCTGCGTCACCTCGTCGCCGGCCTCGCCCGCCAACCCGTCGCCCTGGTCGGCATCGACTGCAAGCGGGGCGTGGAACTGGCGCCCTTCGCCCCGCGCCTGTCGGCGCTCGCCACCGACCCGGAGCAGGCCGCCGAGCTGCTGCCCGTGCTGATCAGGGAAATGGAGGACCGGTACGACCTGATCAAGGCCCGGCAGGGCATCGCGCCGAGCACCCCGGACGAGGAGATCACCTCCGACATCTGGGGCCTGCCCGAGCACGAACGCCCGGTGCCCGTCGTGCTGTTCGTCGACGAGGTGGCCGAACTCTTCCTCGTCGCCACGAAGAAGGACGAGGAACGGCGGGACGAGATGGTCACCCAGCTCATCCGTCTCGCCCAGCTCGGCCGCGCCGCCGGCATCTACCTGGAGGTCTGCGGACAGCGCTTCGGCGCCGAACTGGGCAAGGGCGCGACCATGCTGCGGGCCCAGTTGACCGGCCGCGTCTGCCACCGCGTCAACGACGAAGCCTCCGCCAAGATGGCACTCGGCGACATCGCCCCCGAAGCGGTTGCCGCTGCCTGCGCCATCGCCCCCGAACGGCCCGGCCTCGCCGTGGCCGGTGACACCTCCGGCGGCTGGTCCCGCATCCGCACGCCGTACCTCTCCCTCGGCGATGCCGCCGAGACCTGCCGCGAGTCGGCCCACCTGGTCCCCGACCTGCCCGCGCTCAAGCGCTTCCGGCCCGACGTTCCCGTACGGCCGCCCGTCGAGACACCGGGCTCGGTCGTGCGGCCCCGCCCGGTGACTGACTGACCCGCTTTCGCACGCATCCCCGGTCGGCGTGACCGCCTCACGCCATGTCCCTACCCCTCCCATGCCCGAACCCGGAAGGAGCCGCAGCATGCGCGCCCACCTGGCCCGTGTCGACGCGGTGCTCGTCCAAGCGGTCATCGCCGCCGCGCTGTCCTTCGCCCACCTGCACGATGTCGCCTCGGCGGCCGGACAGGACGGGTGGAAGGCGTGGGCCTATCCCGTCTCGGTCGACCTGCTGCTCGTCGCCGCCTGGCGCCGACTGCGGTCCGGCGACGCGAAAGCGGCCGGGTGGTGCTGGTTCCTGATCGCCCTCGCCGCGTCCCTAGGCGCGAACGTCGCCACCGCCGGGCTGCTCGACCTGGACCACGTGCCGGCCTGGCTCCGCATCCTCGTCGCGGGATGGCCCGCGGTCGCCTTCCTCGGCGGAACCCTCCTCGCCCACTCGTCACCGACCACGCACGACGAGACCAGTGACGCCGTGGGCCAGGAGACGTCCGAGGACATCGAGGACCAGGAGGACGCGCCCGATCCCGCACCGGAACCCCCGGCGCCTCCGGCAGTCGAGCCGGTACCGGCTCCGGCCCCGCCGCCGATCACTGTCCCGGCCGCCCTGGTCGAGCACGCCCGCAAAGTCGCCGCCGAGCACCACGCCCGCACCGGAGCGGCCATCGACACCCCGACCCTGCGCGCCCGCCTTGGCGTCCCGCCGCCCATGGCCGACGCCATCACCGCCCAGCTCTGAGAGGAGACCCACGTGAGCGCCAACCGCCGCTTCCGCTGCGTCACCCGCATCGGCCCCGTCCAGGTCGGCACGTCCTACGACGGCCGCGGCCGGGAGAAGCACACCGCTGCCTGCACGGCCCCGCGCTGCGGCTTCTCCGCCGACTACGACAGCCGCGCCGCCGCCGAACTGGGCGCCCGTACCCACCGCTGCCCCGTCCGCTGAAAGGACCCACACACCGTGACCGTCAGCCTGCCGCTCGTCGTCCTCCTCGGCTTCTTCGCCTGGGGAGCGGTCAAGTTCCTCGGCGTCCGCACGTGGATCGTCGTTCTGATCGCCCTCTTCGGCTTCTGGCTCTCGGACACCTTCCTGGCCCCCGCCATCGAGTCCGGCACGCGCTCCGGCGTGGACATCGTCAACAGCTCACATGACTAGACGAGTAGATGAGGAGAGCTTCGCAGTGTTCCTGCCCAAGTACCCCGACAGTCCGACGCCGCCGCCCGCGCACCCCCACACCGTGGCCGACCAGATGCCCGCTCGGCGGTCGGCTCCTCAGATCTCCGTCAGCACCGGAGCGGTCGCGGCCGTCCTCGTCGGCGGCGTCGTGCTGACCGCGCTCCTGGCCGCCGTCGCCGTCACGGCCGTCTCCGTGGCCGTCGCCGCCGTGGTCCTGCGCTCGCTGCTCCGCGACCAGCACCGCCGCTGACGCACCGGACCCCCGGGGCGGCCTCGATACCGCCAAGCATCCGCCGCCCCGGGGGCCGTCTCCCTCCAGCCGAACCAGAAGGAGAAAGCCATCATCACCCGCGCCACTCCGCCCCCGCTCCGCGAACTCGGCGAACTGGCCGCCCTCGGCACCATGCCCGCACTCCTGCGTCAGCTCGCCGGCCTCGGCGGCTGCACGCACCCGATCCGCCTCGACGGCCACCGCACCGAGTACACCGTCGACACCCGCACCGGCGAGATCGGCGACGCCCTCCACCACCTCGACTCCTCCAGCCTCCCGGCCGGTCACCTCCTGGTCCGCTGCAACAACCGCCGCACCACCCGGTGCGCGGCCTGCGCCGAGGTGTACCGCCGCGACACCTTCCACCTGATCACCTCCGGCCTGCGCGGCGGCAAGGGTGTCCCCGAACGCGTCGCCGCCCACCCGCGCGTCTTCGCCACCTTCACCGCGCCCAGCTTCGGCCCGGTCCACAACCGCCCCACCGGCCCGGCCGGTTCGGTCCGCCGCTGCCGCTGCGGCGCGTTCCACGACCAGGACGACCCCACCCTCGGCACCCCGCTCGACCCGGACACCTACGACTACGAAGCGGCCGTGCTCTGGAACGCGCACGCCGGTCCGCTGTGGCGGCGCTTCTCGATCTACCTGCGACGGGAAGTCGCCAAGCGCGCCGGCCTCACGCAACGGGCCTTCCGCGAGTACGCCCGGGTGTCCTTCGCCAAGGTCGCCGAGTACCAGAAGCGCGGGGCCGTCCACTTCCACGCCGTCATCCGCATCGACGGCCCCGAGGGCGGCGACACCCCGCCTCCCGCCTGGGCCACCGCCGAGCTGCTGACCGACGCCATCCAGGCCGCCGCTGCCGCCGCCCGTGTGGACGGTCCGGTCATCGACGGCCGGGCTCACGTCTTCGCCTTTGGCCGTCAGCTCGACGTCCGCACCATCCGCTCGGCCGACTTCGACGGCGGCCAGGAGCTGACAGAGCGGGCCGTCGCCGCCTACATCGCCAAGTACGCCACCAAGGGCGCCGAGACTGCCACGGGAGCTCTCGACCGGCCGCTGAAGTTCCTCGCCGAACTCGCCCAGCTCGACATCAGCGACCACGCCCGCCGGCTCATCCGCACCGCCTGGACCCTCGGCGCCCGCAAGGACCTCGAACATCTCCGCCTGCGGGCCTGGGCCCACATGCTCGGCTTCCGCGGCCACTTCTCCACCAAGTCCCGCCGCTACTCCACCACCCTCGGCGCCCTCCGCGACGCCCGCGCCGAATGGCGCCGCGCACAGGCCCTGGCAGCTGACGGGACCGACCCGGACACGACCCTCGTCCTCGTCCACTGGGTCTATGCCGGAACCGGTCTCACCAACGCCGAAGCCTGGCTCGCCGAAACCCTCGAACCCGCCTCCGGAACGGAAGGAGAACCGACATGGACCACCGTCGCGATGAGCTGATGACTGTTCGCCAAGTCCTGGATGAGCTGGGTGGTGTTTCTCGCCGGACGTTCTACCGGTGGCGAGAGCTGGGGCAGGGCCCCGCTGCGTTCAAGCTGCCCAACGGGGAGCTCCGGGTGTGGCGGAGTGACTTCACCGCCTGGCTGCGGCAGTTGGAGGCGGCGGCATGAAGTCTCTCGACGTAAAGGTGTGGGGTGTTCGGAAGAGGAACACCAAGAAGTCGTCCTATGACGTCCGGTGGACCGTTGCCGGGAACGTGTTCTCCGAACAGTTCCGCACCAAGGGGCTTGCGGACCATTACCGTTCCAAGTTGCTTCGCGCCGCTCATGCCGGTGAAGAGTTCGCCACAGAGACAGGGCTGCCCGATTCGATGGTCGAAAAGGCGGCCTCGATGACCTGGTACGCCTTCGCCTTGAAGTACCTCGCCATGAAGTGGCCTCACGCGGCGCCGAACACGCGCAAGGGGATCAATGAGGCTCTGACCGCCGTGACGATGGCCCTCCTCGACGAGCGTCCGGGGCAGCCGTCCGAGGAGCTGATCAGAAGGGCGCTTCGCACCTGGGCTTTCGTCCTTCCCGGGCCGGACGAGCGCGAATTGCCGACCGAGATCGCGAACACCTTGCACTGGGTGGCCAAGGCGTCGCGTCCGCTCTCGGACCTCGGTGACGCTGCGATCGGCAGGGCCGTCCTGGATTCGCTCAAGCTGAAGCTCGACGGGACGGCGGCAGCCGCAGAGACCGTCCGACGCAAGCGCCGGACGCTCGTCAATGCGCTGCACTATGCAGTAGATCTCGGGGAGTTCGCAGAGAACCCGATTACAGGCATCCGCTGGAAGAAACCGAAGGTGGCCGGGGAAGTCGACCCTCGGGTGGTCGCCAATCCCGTACAAGCCCGTTCCATGCTGACGGCAGTCTCATACGTCGGTGGGTACAGCCGGGCACGTGGCCGCCGACTCGTCGGCCTATTCGCCTGCATGTACTACGGCGCCTTGCGTCCAGCTGAGGCCGTCGGCCTCACCTATGCGGATTTGAAGCTGCCCGAGGCTGGCTGGGGAACGGTGCTGCTGAACCGGACACGTCCCAGCGTCGGGAAGCAATGGACGGACTCGGGTGAAACTCATGATGACCGGGGTCTCAAGAACCGTCCCGTGGAAGAGGTCCGGCTCGTCCCAATCCCGCCCCAGCTCGTCGCCATCCTCCGGCAGCACCTCGACACGTTCGGCACCGCCAAGGACGGGCGGTTGTTCACCAGCGAGCGCGGGGGAGTGGTCGGCTCATCCACGTACTACCGCGTTTGGCAGGAGGCCCGGGCGCTGGCGCTTCCGCCGGCCGTGGTCGCCTCTCCGCTCGCGGCTCGACCGTACGACCTCCGGCACTCGGCTCTGTCGACCTGGCTCAACTCCGGGGTGGACCCGACGGAAGTCGCGGAACGTGCAGGCAACAGCGTGGAGGTCCTGCTAAGCCGGTACGCCAAGTGCATCGACGGTCGGCAGGAGATCGCCAACCGCAAGATTGAGGAGCTGTTGCGCGAGTACGAGTGATCACGCACACGTAGGTCGTCAGCCCTCCAGCCCGCTCGGGCAGGAGGGCTTTCGCCGTCTCTCGGCCATGTGCCGTTGGTCGTTGGTTGCCATCTGCACCTGCCGCGTCGTGTTCCGTCCCGCTGGTGGTCGACTGCCTCAAGGGATTCGTCCGGTTGGCGCTCTACGCCGGGAGTACCGGGCTAACGACCCTCAAGGTATGGGGGCCTTAGATGAGAAGCCGCGGCGGTTGGATGGTGGGCAGTCCCGGTGTCCGCACTGTGGGCTGTTAGGGGATTGGGTGGCGACCCTTGAGCATGACTGGGTGCTGCTGGAGCCGGACATGCGTCCGCTGGCCCACACGGTGCCGGCGGACCGCCGATGGATCGAGCTGTCCGACGGGCGGGTGACGGTCTACGGAGTGTGTCCACCGGATCAGTTCCAGCGGTGCCGTATCGAGCACGATCTTGCTTGTCCGGCGCAGCCTCTGCCCGATCTGTGGCCGTGGCTGACGAGCTTGCGGATTGAGAACGCGCGGCGAGTCGAGCGGGGGGACGATCCGGAGCCGCCTCCGCCTTCGGAGCTCTGGCCAGATGCGGGCTGAGGCCGGCGCCAGAAACTGGGGCACTGACCAGGGCGGATGCTCCAAAGCCCTGTCCACGAATAGTCCACAGACCCTGTCCTAGGGGTGCTCAGGCCTGCATCTCGCTGCACATACGCGAAGACCCCGCTCTCAGCGTTTCCGCTGGTGACGGGGTCTTTGGGCACCTAATCGATGGTGCCCCCGGCAGGATTCGAACCTGCGCACACGGCTCCGGAGGCCGTTGCTCTATCCCCTGAGCTACGGGGGCGTTCGCCGGTGTTGCTCGGCGACGGGTTGAACACTACCAGCTCGTGGGGGGTGGGTCGGAACGGGTTTCGTGGGGAGGTGGGGCGGGTCACCCGGAGGGGGTGGAAGTGGGGAAAACGGGGGCGGCGGGGGAGGGGGCGTCCTACTCTCTGGGGTGTGCCAGGCATGTGCGGCCGAGTGCTTGTCGTCGACGACAACAAGGTGATTCGGCAACTGATCAGGGTCAACCTTGAGCTGGAGGGCTTCGAGGTGGTGACCGCGGTCGACGGTGCCGAGTGCCTGGACATGGTGCACCGGGTGCGGCCGGACGTCGTGACGCTGGACGTGGTCATGCCGCGGCTCGACGGGGTGCGGACCGCGGCGCGGCTGCGGGCCGACGAGCGGACGCGGGACGTGCCGATCGTGATGGTCAGCGGGTGCGACGGAGGCGGGGCCGCCCAGGGGGCCGCCGACGCCGAGGTGGACGCCTTCCTGGCCAAGCCGTTCGACCCCCAGGAGCTGGTGCGGGTCGTCGGGCAGTTGCGGGAGCGGCGCAGGGTGCTGGAGGGCCGGGACCCCGGTGACCGGGGTGACGAGGACGAAGGCGAGTTCCCCGAGGGTGCGGGACGCGCCCAGGGCTGAGACCCAGGCCGCGCGCCGGGGTGAGCCTCATCCCACCCCGCCCACCATCCGGAACCAATTCGCCTCGGCGCCCCCGACCTCCCTACCCTTGCTCTGTGACCCCCGCCGACCTCTCCCGTGCCGTGCTCAGCGCGGTGCGTTCCGCTGTGGACGGGGGAGAGCTGGCGGTCGCCGTGCCCGAGCGGGTGGTGGTGGAGCGGCCCGGGCCCGGTGGGGCGGGGGAGTGGGCGAGCAATGTGGCGCTGCGGCTGGCCCGGGAGGCCGGGCGGTCGCCGCGCGAGGTTGCCGAGGTGCTGCGGGGCCGGCTGGCCGCCGCCCCGGGGATCGCCGGGGTCGAGGTGACCGGGCCCGGTTTTCTGAACGTGACGCTGGCGGGGGATTCCGTGGGCGCTCTGGTGGCCCGGATCGCCGCCGAGGGGGAGGTGTACGGCTCGGGGGACGCGCTGCGTGATGCCGCGCCCGTCGCCGTACCGGACGGGAGTGAGCTGCGGGCCCGGGTCGTCGCCGAGGCGGCCGGGCGGCTGGTGCGGGCGCAGGGCGGGAGTGTGCGGGGCGGGGGAGCCGCGCCGGTGCCGGCCAGGCCGGGGCTGCACAGTGAGGCTGTGCTGGGGGCCGACGGGGTGAGGTGGGCGCTGTTGCATCCCGCGCCGCACGATCTGCCTCACGGGGCCGAGGTGCTGGAGCAGCGGGCGCGTAATCCGCTCTTCCGGGTGCGGTACGCGCATGCCCGCGGCCGGGGGCTGGTGGCGGGTGGGGCCGCGCTCGGCGTCGTGCCCGGGGCCGGGCCCGTGGGCGGGGAGGCCGCGCGGGTGCTCGCGGGGCTGCTCGGGGAGCAGCCGGCCGTGCTGGTGGCGGCGGCGCGCAAGGGGGCTCCCGACCGGGTCGCGCGGCAGCTGGTCGTCCTGGCCGACGCCTTCTTCGACTTCCACGACAGCTGCGACGTGCTGCCCCGTGGCGGGGAGAAACCCGGGGCCGCCCACCGCGCCCGGCTCGCGCTCGCCGAAGCCGCCGGGACGGTGCTGGCCGGCGGCCTGTCCCTGCTCGGCATCAGCGCACCCGACCACCTGTGAACGTGAGAGAGACCGCATCATGAGCCGTTCCGCCCACCCCGCCGGACCCCGTCACGCCGATGTCCTGCCCGAGGGCCACTACAGCGCCCCCGCCGAGGACCTCAACGCCCTCGACCCCAAGGTCTGGGCGCGTACCGTCCGCCGCGACGAGGACGGTGTGCTGACCGTCGGCGGCCTGCCGGTCACCCGCCTCGCCGAGGAGTTCGGCACCCCCGCCTTCTTCCTGGACGAGACCGACTTCCGGGCCCGCTGCCGCGCCTGGCGGGACGCCTTCGGGGCCGAGGCCGACGTCTTCTACGCGGGCAAGGCGTTCCTCTCCCGCGCCGTCGTCCGCTGGCTGCACGAGGAGGGGCTCAACCTCGACGTCTGCTCCGGCGGCGAGCTGGCCACCGCGCTGGACGCCGGGATGCCGGCCGCCCGGATCGCCTTCCACGGCAACAACAAGACCACCGCCGAGATCCGCCGGGCCGTCGAGGCGGGCGTCGGGCGGATCGTGCTCGACTCCTTCGAGGAGATCGTCCGCGTCGCGCACGTCGCCGACGAGCTGGGCGTGCGCCAGCCGGTGCAGATCCGCGTCACGGTCGGCGTCGAGGCGCACACCCACGAGTTCATCGCCACCGCCCACGAGGACCAGAAGTTCGGCCTCGCGCTCGCCGGCGGCCAGGCCGCCGAGGCGGTCCGCCGCGCGCTCAAGCTGGACGGCCTTGAGCTGATCGGCATCCACTCGCACATCGGCTCGCAGATCTTCGACATGGCCGGCTTCGAGGTCTCCGCCCGCCGCGTCGTGCAGCTGCTCGCCGAGGTCCGCGACGAGCACGGCGTCGAGCTGCCCGAGATCGACCTCGGCGGCGGCCTCGGCATCGCGTACACCTCGGACGACGACCCGCGCGAGCCGCACGAGATCGCCAAGGCGCTCGGCGAGATCGTGACCCGCGAGTGCGAGTCCGCCGGGCTCGCCACCCCGCGCATCTCGGTCGAGCCGGGCCGTGCGATCGTCGGACCGACGGCCTTCACGCTGTACGAGGTGGGGACCGTCAAGCCGCTGGAGGGGCTGCGGACGTACGTCTCGGTCGACGGCGGGATGTCGGACAACATCCGCACCGCGCTCTACGACGCCGAGTACACCGTCACGCTCGCCTCGCGCACCTCCGACGCCGAGCCGATGCTGGTCCGGGTGGTCGGCAAGCACTGTGAGAGTGGCGACATCGTGGTGCGGGACGCGTTCCTCCCCGCGGACCTCGCCCCGGGCGACCTGCTCGCCGTACCGGCCACCGGGGCGTACTGCCGCTCCATGGCCAGCAACTACAACCACGCGCTGCGGCCGCCGGTGGTGGCCGTGGACGAGGGTGCGGCGCGGGTTGTCGTGCGCCGGGAGACGGAGGAGGATCTCCTGCGTCTCGATGTCGGGTGATGAAATACTCGTCTCATCATCCGGACTTTCTGCGGAAAGTCCGGAGGGGTGGGCGAGACTGGACCAACTGATGGATTTCCGGGAGCTGAGGCTCTGATGAAAGGCGTAGGTCGGATGATGCGTACGCGTCCGCTGAAGGTGGCGCTCCTTGGCTGTGGGGTAGTCGGCTCAGAGGTGGCGCGCATCATGACGACGCACGCCGCCGACCTCGCCGCGCGGATCGGCGCGCCGGTCGAACTGGCCGGGGTCGCCGTCCGCCGCCCGGACCGCGTCCGCGAGGGCATCGACCCCTCCCTGGTCACCACCGACGCGACCGCGCTGGTCAAACGCGGCGACATCGACGTGGTGGTCGAGGTGATCGGCGGCATCGAGCCCGCCCGGACCCTCATCACCACCGCCTTCGAGCACGGCGCCTCGGTCGTCTCCGCCAACAAGGCGCTCCTCGCCCAGGACGGCGCCGCCCTGCACGCCGCCGCCGAGGCCAACGGCCGGGACCTCTACTACGAGGCCGCCGTAGCCGGGGCCATCCCGCTGATCCGCCCGCTGCGCGAATCCCTCGCCGGCGACAAGGTCAACCGCGTGCTCGGCATCGTCAACGGCACCACCAACTTCATCCTCGACAAGATGGACTCCACCGGCGCCGGCTACCAGGAGGCGCTGGACGAGGCCACCGCGCTCGGGTACGCCGAGGCCGACCCCACGGCCGACGTGGAGGGCTTCGACGCCGCCGCCAAGGCCGCCATCCTCGCCGGGATCGCCTTCCACACCCGGGTCCGCCTCGACGACGTCTACCGCGAGGGCATGACCGAGGTCACCGCCGCCGACATCGCCTCGGCCCGGCGGATGGGCTGCACCATCAAGCTCCTCGCCATCTGCGAGCGGGCCGCCGACGGCGAGTCGGTCACCGCCCGGGTGCACCCCGCGATGATCCCGCTCACCCACCCGCTGGCCTCCGTCCGCGAGGCGTACAACGCCGTCTTCGTGGAGTCCGAGGCCGCCGGCCAGCTCATGTTCTACGGCCCCGGGGCGGGCGGCGCGCCGACCGCCTCCGCCGTCCTCGGCGACCTGGTCGCCGTCTGCCGCAACCGCCTCGCCGCCTCGCGTGGCCCGGGCGAGTCCGCGTACACCCGGCTGCCCGTCAGCCCGATGGGCAAGGTCGTCACGCGGTACCACATCAGCCTCGACGTGGCCGACAAGCCGGGTGTCCTCGCCCAGGTCGCGACGGTCTTCGCCGAGCACGGCGTGTCCATCGACACGGTGCGCCAGACGGGCAAGGACGGCGAGGCCAGCCTCGTCGTCGTCACTCACCGCGCTCACGACGCCGCCCTGAGCGGAACCGTCGAGGCGCTGCGGAACCTCGACACCGTCCGCGGTGTCGCGAGCATCATGCGGGTTGAAGGAGAGTAACCAGCAATGACCCACCAGTGGCGCGGAATCATCGAGGAATACCGGGACCGGCTGCCCGTATCCGACACGACGCCGGTGGTCACGCTCCGTGAGGGCGGGACGCCACTCGTCCCCGCGCAGGTGCTCTCCGAGCGCACCGGGTGCGAGGTCCACCTGAAGGTCGAGGGGGCCAACCCCACCGGCTCCTTCAAGGACCGGGGCATGACCATGGCCATCAGCAAGGCCAAGGAGGAGGGCGCGCAGGCGGTCATCTGCGCCTCCACCGGCAACACCTCCGCCTCGGCCGCCGCCTACGCGGTCCGGGCCGGCATGGTCAGCGCCGTCCTCGTGCCGCAGGGCAAGATCGCGCTCGGCAAGATGGGCCAGGCCCTCGTCCACGGCGCCAAGATCCTCCAGGTCGACGGCAACTTCGACGACTGCCTCACGCTGGCCCGCGCGCTCTCCGAGCAGTACCCGGTGGCGCTGGTCAACTCCGTCAACCCGGTGCGCATCGAGGGCCAGAAGACCGCCGCCTTCGAGATCGTCGACTTCCTCGGCGACGCCCCCGACATCCACGTCCTGCCGGTCGGCAACGCGGGCAACATCACCGCCTACTGGCGCGGGTACCGCGAGTACGCCGCCGACGCCGTCTCGACCCGTACGCCGCGCATGTGGGGCTTCCAGGCCGCCGGCTCGGCGCCGCTGGTCCGCGGCGAGGTCGTCAAGGACCCGGCGACCATCGCCACCGCCATCCGGATCGGCAACCCCGCCTCCTGGGACTACGCGATCCAGGCGCGGGACGAGTCGGGCGGTTTCATCGACGAGGTGACCGACCGTCAGATCCTGTCGGCCTACCGCCTGTTGGCCTCCCAGGAGGGCGTCTTCGTGGAGCCCGCCTCGGCCGCCTCGGTGGCCGGGCTGCTCAAGGCGGCCGAGCAGGGCAAGGTCGACCCGGGGCAGCGCATCGTCTGCACCGTCACCGGTAACGGCCTGAAGGACCCCGACTGGGCCGTCGCGGGCGCCCCGCAGCCGCTCACCGTTCCGGTCGACGCCACCGCCGCCGCCGAGCGGTTGGGTCTGGCGTAACCGCTTTCCGCGCCGTCGCGGCCGGTCCCGCCCTCCCCGGGGCACGGCCGGCCGCGGGGGTGCCGGGACCAGGCGTACAGCGTGAAAACGTGCGGAAGAGGTGCACAACGGTTCCTACGACACGCATCGTGCGCCTCCCGTGCGCCCTATGTCGCCAGGCATCCTTCCTTCGATAGGCTGTACCAACCCGCGTCGCCGCCCGAGTCGGAGTGCTGCCGCCGTGTTGGCCACGGGTGATTCCGCAGCCGGGTGCGCATCCGCCCCCGCCGACGGGAAGACACCGCCGAAATCCCGCCAGAGCCCGCCAGCCACGACCACCGCCACGCCGCGCCCCCGCCCGCCGAAACCCTCGTACGTCCCGCACGTATCGCTGTCACAAGGAGAGTCATCAAAGCGATGGCCGGTCCCGCCTTCCGAGCCGCCGCCGTCCGGGTGCGCGTCCCCGCCACCAGCGCCAACCTCGGACCGGGCTACGACGCCTTCGGCCTGTCGCTGGGGCTCTACGACGACGTGGTCGTCCGCGTGGCCGACTCCGGACTGCACATCGACATCGCGGGCGAAGGCAGCGAGACGCTGCCCCGCGACGAGGACCACCTGCTCGTACGGGCGATGCGCACCGCCTTCGACCTCCTCGGCGGACAGCCGCGCGGCCTCGAGATCGTCTGCGCCAACCGCATCCCGCACGGCCGGGGCCTGGGCTCCTCCTCCGCCGCCATCTGCGCCGGCATCGTCGCCGCCCGCGCCGTGACCATAGGCGCCGAGGCCAAGCTCGACGACGCGGCCCTGCTGGAACTGGCCACCGAGATCGAGGGCCACCCCGACAACGTCGCCGCCTGTCTGCTCGGCGGATTCACCCTCGCCTGGACGGAGTCCGGGGCCGCCCGCGCCATCCGGATGGAGCCCGACTCCTCCGTCGTGCCGGTCGTCTTCGTCCCGGGCAAGCCCGTCCTCACCGAGACCGCCCGTGGGCTGCTGCCCCGGACCGTCCCGCACGTCGACGCCGCCGCCAACGCGGGCCGCGCCGCGCTGCTCGTCGAGGCCCTGACCAGGCGCCCCGAGCTGCTGCTGGCCGCCACCGAGGACCGGCTGCACCAGGAGTACCGGGCCCCGGCCATGCCCGACAGCACCGCTCTGGTGGAGCGGCTGCGGGCGGACGGCGTCCCGGCGGTCATCTCCGGCGCCGGACCGACCGTCCTGGCCTTCGCCACCGACGGCGCCGCCGAGAAGGTCGCCCGTCTGGCCGGGGACGGCTGGGCCGCGAACCGGCTGGCACTCGACCTGTCGGGTGCCGGTGTGCTGCCGCTGGCGCCGTGAGTTGCGGCGCCGCACCGTAGAGAGGGGGAATATGTGTGGAGTCCGGTAGTGTTAATCTCAAGTACGCACCCGACCTCAGCACGGCGAGGTGCTTCTTGTCCCCGTTCGGGACAGACATTCTTCCGGGAGCCTCCCAAACTGCCCTGTGCCCCGCACTGAGCAGGGCCGAGCATGCTCCGGAGCTGGCGTGAGAGAGCCGCCGCGTGCCACAGCACATCGGCGCCACGGCTCGGGCACAGCCGATCGCCAGCGAACCCAGTGAATCCCTCCGCCGCCTCAGGCGGACCATCGCCCCGGCACATCCGCACACCGAGGACCTGCCGGACAGCACAACCGGTCGCCGAGCCAGACAGGCCGACGTCCGCTCCAGGGAAGGACCCTTCGTGAGCGACACCACCGATCTGATGGGCGTGACTGCCGACAGCACGGTTGATTCCGCTGCCGCGCCCGCCACGGACGCCTCAGCGGCGCCTGCGGCCGGTTCCCGGCGGCGCCGCGGCACCGGCCTAGAGGGCATGGTGCTGGCCGAGCTTCAGCAGGTCGCCTCGGGCCTCGGGATCAGGGGCACCGCGCGGATGCGCAAGAGCCAGCTGATCGAGGTCATCAAGGAAGCGCAGGCGGGCGGCGGCGCTGCCGCCCCGGCCAAGAGCGAGCCCGAGGCCGCCAAGCCGAAGCGCCGGGCCACCTCCAAGGCCCGTACGGGCGAGGCCGAGGCCGCCGCCGAACCGGCGCAGAAGCCCGTCAAGGCCGCCGAGAAGAAGCAGGCCAAGGCCGAGCAGGCGGAGCCCGAGGCCCAGCAGGGCTCCCAGGCGCAGATCGACATCCCGGGCCAGGGTGCCGGGGACGAGCAGCCGGCCGGTGAGCGCCGTCGCCGTCGCGCCACCGCCGAGGCGGGCAGCCCCGAGCAGGCCGAGGCCAAGCAGGAGCGCGCCGCCAAGCAGCAGGACCAGAAGGGCGAGGGCCGCGGCGACGACGGCTCCGGCCAGCAGCAGGACGGCGGCGAGGGCCGCCGGGACCGCCAGAACCGCCGGGACCGCGGTGACCGTGAGCGCGGCGACCGCGAGCGCGGCGACCGTTCCGACCGCGGTGAGCGCGGCGGCCGGGACCGCGACCGTCGCAAGGGCGACGACGGCGGCCAGGGCGGCCAGGGCGGTGGCAACCGCCAGCAGCAGGGCGGCGGCCAGAACCGTGACCGCCACGACGACTTCGACGACGACGGGGGCGGCCGTCGGGGGCGCCGCGGCCGCTACCGCGACCGCCGGGGCCGTCGCGGCCGCGACGAGGTCGGCGAGCCGCAGGTCAACGAGGACGACGTGCTGATCCCCGTCGCGGGCATCCTCGACATCCTCGACAACTACGCGTTCATCCGGACCTCCGGCTACCTGCCGGGCCCCAACGACGTGTACGTCTCGCTCGCCCAGGTCCGCAAGAACGGCCTGCGCAAGGGCGACCACGTCACCGGCGCGGTCCGCCAGCCCAAGGACGGCGAGCGCCGCGAGAAGTTCAACGCGCTGGTCCGCCTCGACTCCGTCAACGGCATGGCGCCCGAATCGGGCCGTGGACGGCCGGAGTTCAACAAGCTGACGCCGCTGTACCCGCAGGACCGGCTCCGTCTGGAGACCGACCCGGGCGTGCTGACCACGCGGATCATCGACCTCGTGTCGCCGATCGGCAAGGGCCAGCGCGGTCTGATCGTGGCCCCGCCGAAGACCGGCAAGACCATGATCATGCAGGCCGTGGCCAACGCGATCACGCACAACAACCCCGAGTGCCACCTCATGGTCGTCCTCGTCGACGAGCGGCCCGAAGAGGTCACCGACATGCAGCGGTCGGTCAAGGGCGAGGTCATCTCCTCGACCTTCGACCGCCCCGCCGAGGACCACACCACCGTCGCCGAACTGGCCATCGAGCGCGCCAAGCGCCTCGTGGAGCTGGGCCACGACGTGGTCGTCCTGCTGGACTCCATCACCCGCCTGGGCCGCGCCTACAACCTGGCCGCGCCCGCCTCCGGCCGCATCCTCTCCGGTGGTGTCGACTCGACCGCGCTCTACCCGCCGAAGCGCTTCTTCGGTGCGGCGCGCAACATCGAGGACGGCGGCTCGCTGACCATCCTCGCCACCGCGCTGGTCGACACCGGCTCGCGGATGGACGAGGTGATCTTCGAGGAGTTCAAGGGCACCGGCAACATGGAGCTCAAGCTCGACCGGAAGCTCGCCGACAAGCGCATCTTCCCGGCCGTCGACGTCGACGCCTCCGGCACCCGCAAGGAGGAGATCCTCCTCAGCGGCGAGGAGTTGGGCATCGTCTGGAAGCTGCGCCGGGTGCTGCACGCGCTCGACCAGCAGCAGGCGATCGAGTTGCTGCTCGACAAGATGCGCAAGACGCAGTCGAACGCCGAGTTCCTGCTCCAGATCCAGAAGACGACGCCGACCGCCGGCGGCAACGACTGACGGATCGGCTCCACGCAGCGCCCTCTCCACTCCGGTGGAGGGGGCGCTTCGCTGTGCGCCCGCGAACGTCGCACACGCAGGACGCCCCGGCGAGACCTTGACCACACGACCCCCGGTCGCAAAGACCCGCAAAGGTGATCTTCAGGGCCGAAGAAACCCCAGGTCGTGGCGGTACGGGCGGCCGCCCTCGGACCGTTTCGCGGCCCGTCTCCTCACGCGGCGCTCACAGACCCCTGTGCAACCCTTCTTCAGGTTTCGCCGTCGGACAAGCGAACACGCGTGGTACGCGGCCCCCGTGCCTCCCGGCGCCTCCACGGACGGCCGGGGAGCCCCGGCCCGCTCCGTACCCCGTACTTCGCCCGCCCACCAGGGAACGACCGACGGACCCCCACCCCCCCCGACCCGCAGGGGAGCAGCCCGCCGACGACCTACACGAGGGACTGAGGAGCATGGCCGAGCAGACGAGTCAGGGCGGCGATACGCCCGAGAACGGCGAGGGCGCCCGGCGCGCCCGGCGCATGCGCCCCACCGGGCAGCGCCGCCGCCCGCGCAGCCGCCGCCGCAAGATACTTCTGGCCGCCGCCTGGACCGCCGCCGGCGGCATCCTGGTCGGCGGCGCGGGACTCGGCTTCGCGTACGTGAAGCTCAACGGGAACCTCCAGGGCGTCGACATCAACGCGGCGCTCGGCAGCGACCGGCCCGAGGAGGTCGACGACGGCTCCCTCGACCTGCTGGTGCTCGGCTCCGACTCGCGCTCCGGCGACAACGGCAAGTACGGCCGCGACGAGGGCGCCGCGCGTTCCGACACCGCGATGGTCGTCCACCTCCACGAGGGCCGGAAGAAGGCCACCGTGGTCTCCATACCGCGCGACACCCTCGTCACCCGGCCCGACTGCGCGGCCGAGGACGGCAGTACGGTCTCCGGCGGGCAGCGGCAGATGTTCAACACGGCCTACGAGGCGGGCGGGCCGGCCTGCGCGGTCAAGACCGTCGAGCAGATGTCGGGCATCCGCATGGACCACTACCTGGAGGTCGACTTCAGCGGCTTCCAGGAGATCATCGACCGGCTCGGCGGGGTCGAGATCACCACCGGCAAGGCGATAGACGACGACAAGAGCGGGCTCCATCTCGACCAGGGCACCCACACCCTGGACGGGGAGCAGTCGCTCGGGCTCGTCCGTACCCGGCACGGGGTCGGGGACGGGAGCGACCTCGGGCGCATCCAGCTCCAGCAGACCTTCCTCACCGCCCTGATGCACCGGGTGCAGGACATGGGGCTGCTGAGCAGCCCGAAGAAGCTGTACGGGGTGGCCGACGCCTCGACCAGGTCGCTGACCACCGACGCGGAGCTGGACTCCGTGCCGGCGCTGCTCGACTTCGCCCGGGGGCTCAAGGGGCTCAAGCCCGAGGGGATGGAGATGCTGACCCTGCCGGTCGAGTACGACGCGGCCAACGCCAACCGGGTGCTGCCGCAGGAGAAGGCGGGGGCTCAGGTGTGGAAGGCGTTGCGGGCCGACAAGGCCGTGCCCGCCTCCGCGACCGAGGGGTCTGCCGGGGACAAGGCCGACATCGACGACGTGGTCAGCGCCGGCTAGCCGGCGCGGGGGCTGGCTCGGGGCGGTGACTGGGGTGGGGCCGGTGACCCCTCGGGGTCACTGATGGCCTCAAGCGCCGGCCGGGCTGAATTTCGGCCTCAGGCGTCGGCCGGGCTGGGTTCTGGGCTCAGGTTGGCGAGCTCGGGGTGGCGTGGGAATACCCGGGGCCGTACCCCGGTTTTGGGAGATGCGGCGGTCCCTGGCAGACTGGACTGTCGGCCCCGGTTCACGTGTGCGCAAACCGCGTGTGCGACCCGGCGCCCTCCCGAAACTAGGAGACACCTTGAAGCGCGACATCCACCCCGAGTACGTCGAGACCCAGGTGAGCTGCACCTGTGGCGCGGCGTTCACCACGCGTAGCACCATCGCCAGCGGCACCGTCCGCGCCGATGTCTGCTCCGAGTGCCACCCGTTCTACACGGGCAAGCAGAAGATCCTCGACACCGGTGGCCGCGTGGCCCGCTTCGAGGCCCGCTTCGGCAAGGCTGCCGGCACCAAGAAGTAGCGAGTCACTGCGCCGGTCCTCAGGCCGCCCTCCACGGGCGGCCGGGACCGGCGCTTTGTCCGTTCTGAGCGGCCCGGCCCCGGCCGGCCGCCACCCCAGCACCGCAGCCCCCGCAGTCACCAGCAGGAACCAGGAGCCCGAAGATGTTCGAGGCGGTCGAGGAACTGATCGGCGAGCACGCCGACATCGAGAAGCGGCTCGCCGACCCCGCGGTCCACGCCGACCAGGCCGGCGCCCGCAAGCTCAACAAGCGTTACGCCGAGCTGACGCCGATCGTCGGCACGTACCGCTCCTGGAAGCAGACCGGGGAAGACATCGAGACCGCCCGCGAGCTGGCCGCCGACGACCCGGACTTCGCCGCCGAGGTCAAGGAGCTGGAGGCCGCCCGCGAGGAGCTGACCGAGAAGTTGCGGCTGCTGCTGGTGCCCCGCGACCCCAGCGACGACAAGGACGTCATCCTGGAGATCAAGGCGGGAGCGGGCGGCGACGAGTCGGCCCTCTTCGCCGGCGACCTCCTGCGGATGTACCTGCGGTACGCCGAGCGCGTCGGCTGGAAGACCGAGCTGATCGACTCCACCGAGTCGGAGCTGGGCGGCTACAAGGACGTCCAGGTCGCCGTGAAGACCAAGGGCGGCCAGGGCGCCACCGAGCCCGGCCAGGGCGTCTGGGCCCGGCTGAAGTACGAGGGCGGCGTCCACCGCGTCCAGCGGGTGCCCGCGACCGAGTCGCAGGGCCGCATCCACACCTCCGCCGCCGGTGTCCTGGTGACGCCCGAGGCCGAGGAGATCGACGTCGAGATCAACCAGAACGACCTGCGGATCGACGTCTACCGCTCCTCCGGGCCCGGCGGCCAGTCCGTCAACACCACCGACTCCGCCGTGCGCATCACCCACCTGCCGACCGGCGTCGTCGCCTCCTGCCAGAACGAGAAGAGCCAGCTCCAGAACAAGGAGCAGGCGATGCGCATCCTGCGCTCGCGGCTGCTGGCCGCCGCCCAGGAGGAGGCCGAGCGCGAGGCCGCCGACGCCCGCCGCAGCCAGGTCCGCACCGTCGACCGCTCCGAGAAGATCCGGACGTACAACTACCCGGAGAACCGCATCTCGGACCACCGCGTCGGCTTCAAGGCGTACAACCTCGACCAGGTCCTCGACGGCGAGCTCGACGCCGTCATCCAGGCCTGCGTCGACGCGGACTCCGCGGCCAAGCTCGCCGCCGCCTGACCTTCCCTCTTCACCCCGTACGGACCGGCTGGAGGACCCCGTGAACCTGCTGCTCGCCGAGGTGGCCCAGGCCACCCAGCGGCTGGCCGACGCCGGCGTGCCGTCCCCGCGCAACGACGCCGAGGAACTGGCCGCCTATGTCCACCAGGTCAAGCGGGGTGCCCTGCACACCGTCAAGGACTCCGACTTCGACGCCCGCTACTGGGAGGCGATCGCCCGCCGCGAGGCCCGCGAACCGCTCCAGCACATCACCGGGCTCGCCTACTTCCGGTACCTGGAACTCCAGGTCGGCCCGGGCGTGTTCGTGCCGCGGCCGGAGACGGAGTCGGTGGTCGGCTGGGCGATAGACGCGGTCCGCGCGATGGACGTGGTCGAGCCGCTCGTGGTCGACCTGTGCAGCGGCTCGGGCGCCATCGCGCTCGCCCTCGCCCAGGAGGTCCCGCGCTCCACCGTGCACGCCGTGGAGCTCTCGGAGGACGCCCTGGTCTGGACCCGGAAGAACGTCGAGGGCTCCCGCGTCCACCTCCACCAGGGCGACGCCTTCGGCGCCCTGCCCGAGCTGGACGGCCAGGTCGACCTGGTGATCTCCAACCCGCCGTACATCCCGCTCACCGAGTGGGAGTACGTCGCCCCCGAGGCCCGCGACCACGACCCGCAGATGGCGCTCTTCTCCGGCGAGGACGGCCTCGACACCATCCGAGGCATCGAGCGCACCGCCCACCGGCTGCTGCGCCCCGGCGGCATCGTCGTCGTCGAGCACGCCGACACCCAGGGCGGCCAGGTCCCGTGGATCTTCACCGAGGAGAAGGGCTGGGCCGACGCCGCCGACCACCCCGACCTCAACAACCGCCCCCGCTTCGCCACGGCCCGCAAGGCGCTGCCGTGACCAGCGGCGGCACCGCATGGGCATGGTCGCCTCCTGTTGACGCCCGGACCGTGCGACTGGCGCCCACCGCGACCACCCGGGGCGAAGCCCCAGGAGAGAGTGAGCCGAAGGGGCGCGTCGTTGTCGAGCCGCCCGTCGCGCGCAGGGAGCGTAGCGGACGAGCACGTCGGGTGGCTCGACAACGACTGGGGCGCCCCGGAGGCGAGGGAACGACAGTCCAGGGTGTGCGTAGCGGACGAGCACGTCGGGTGGCTCGACAACGACTGTGGCGCCCCGGAGGCGAACGAACGACAATCAAGAGGGAGCGCTGAGCCATGGCACGCCGATACGACACCAACGACGCCACCGACCGGGTCACCGGGCTGCGGGAGGCCGCTTCGGCGGTGCGTCGTGGGGAGCTCGTCGTCCTGCCGACGGACACGGTGTACGGCGTCGGGGCCGACGCGTTCAGCCCGGAGGCGGTCGGGGACCTGCTGACGGCGAAGGGGCGCGGGCGGAACATGCCCTCGCCGGTGCTGATCGGTTCGCCGAACACGCTGCACGGCCTGGTGACCGACTTCTCGGAGACCGCCTGGGACCTGGTCGACGCCTTCTGGCCGGGCGCCCTGACGCTGGTGGCGCGCCACCAGCCCTCGCTCCAGTGGAACCTGGGCGACACCCGGGGCACGGTGGCGGTGCGGATGCCGCTGCACCCGGTCGCCATCGAGCTGCTGACCGAGGTCGGCCCGATGGCCGTCTCCAGCGCCAACCTGACCGGCCACCCGTCCCCGGAGACCTGTGAGGCGGCCCGGAACATGCTGGGCGACGCCATCTCGGTCTACCTGGACGGCGGCCCGACGCCGGGCATCGTCCCCTCGTCGATCGTGGACGTGACCGGCTCCGTGCCGGTGCTGCTGCGGGCCGGCGCGATCGACGCGGACGAGCTGCGCAAGGTGGTCCCCGATCTCGAGGTGGCCTCTTGATCGTCCCTGAGGGGCGTGGCATAGCGGCGCAGCCGCCCGGCGGGACCTTCCGCATCCTCCACGTCAGTACCGGCAACGTGTGCCGCTCGCCGATCACCGAGCGGCTGACGCGGCACGCCCTGGCGGACCGGCTGGGGCTGACGGGGCTCGCCGAGGGCCCCGAGAGCGGCGTCGGCGGGGTCATCGTGGAGAGCGCGGGCACGTGGGGGCACGAGGGTGCCCCGATGGAGGCCAACGCCGAGGCGGTGCTCGCCTCGCTCGGCGCCGACGCGGCCGGTTTCCGGGGCCGGGAGCTGCTGGACGAGCACGTCATCCGGGCCGATCTGGTGCTCACCGCGACCCGGGACCACCGGGCGCAGGTCATCTCGATGGGGCACTCGGCGGGGCTGCGCACCTTCACGCTGAAGGAGTTCACGCGGCTGGTGCGGGCGATAGACCCGGCGACCCTGCCCGATCCGCTGGAGGGCGGTGTGGTGGGCCGCGCGCGGGCCCTGGTCCAGGCGGCCGCGGCGCTGCGCGGCTGGCTGCTGGCGCCCTCGGTGGAGGCCGACGAGGTGCTCGACCCGTACGGAGCGCCCATGCCGTTCTTCCAGGCGGTGGGCGAGGAGATCCAGGTGGCCCTGGAGCCGGTGCTGACGGCGCTGACCGGAGTGGGCCGGCCGACGGGCTGAGAGGGCGCGAGAGCGGCCGGGACGGTGCCCCAGGGCGCCGCCAGGGCCGGACGGACCCCTCGTACGGGTCGCCTTTCCCGGAATCGGGGGTAGGCGGCCAGGGGGAGCCGGGCGTCGCGCGGCAGCGCGCGTACCGGCGGGAAGCGCGGAACGGAACGACCGGGAACCGGCAGCGGGCAAACTTCGTCGCTACCCGAAAGTCTCGGCGGGCATGCACCCGAAGCTAGGGTGTGGGCCTGGATGGCCAGCGATACTTGTGGGGAAGCCCGTGCGTGAATACCTGCTGACGCTCTGCATCACGGCTGCGGTGACGTATCTGTTGACAGGGCCGGTACGGAAATTCGCGATCGTGGCCGGTGCCATGCCGGAGATCAGGGCCCGTGACGTCCACCGGGAGCCCACTCCGCGGCTCGGTGGGATCGCGATGTTCTTCGGACTGTGCGCCGGGCTGCTGGTCGCGGACCATCTGACCAACCTGGGCGAGGTGTTCGACTCCAACGAGCCGCGCGCCCTGCTCTCGGGCGCCGCCCTGATCTGGCTGATCGGCGTCCTCGACGACAAGTTCGAGATCGACGCCCTGGTCAAGCTGGGCGGCCAGCTCATCGCCGCCGGGGTGATGGTGATGCAGGGCCTGACCATGCTGTGGCTGCCGGTGCCCGGAGTCGGGCAGGTGCTGCTGACCAGCTGGCAGGGGAATCTGCTGACCATCGCCCTGGTCCTCATCACCATCAACGCGGTCAACTTCGTCGACGGCCTCGACGGTCTCGCCGCCGGCATGGTCTGCATCGCCGCCACCGCCTTCTTCATGCACGCCTACCGCATCTGGTACGGCTACGGGCTGGAGGCGGCCGCCCCCGCCGCGCTCTTCGCGGCGCTGCTGATGGGCATGTGCCTGGGCTTCCTGCCGCACAACATGCACCCCGCGCGGATCTTCATGGGCGACTCGGGCTCGATGCTGATCGGCCTGGTGCTCGCGGCCGGCGCCATCTCCATCACCGGCCAGGTCGACCCGGACGCCATGGGCCTGTTCGCCGGTTCGGAGAAGGCCGCGGTGCACCAGACGGTGCCCGTCTACATGCCGCTGCTGCTGCCGCTGACCATCATCGCGGTGCCCGCGGCCGACCTGGTGCTGGCCGTCGTACGGCGCACCTGGCGGGGCCAGTCGCCGTTCGCCGCCGACCGGGGGCACCTGCACCACCGCCTCCTGGAGATCGGCCACTCGCACAGCCGGGCCGTGCTGATCATGTACTTCTGGTCGGCGCTGATCGCCTTCGGGGCGCTCGCCTACTCGGTCAACGAGGCGTCGATGTGGGTGGCGCTGGGCGTGGCCGCGCTGAGCGCGGTGGGCCTGGTCCTGCTGCTCCTGCCGCGGTTCACGCCGCGTGCGCCGCGCTGGGCGGAGGCCTTCGTGCCGCCGCGTTACCGGCGCCGGGTCTCGGCGGGTCCGCGCGAGGACGGCGTCGTCACCGAGGGCGAGCCCGGTGCGGAGGGCGCGGAGCCGCCGGCGCGGGTCACCGTGGGTGTCGCGGGGGCCAACGGCGCGACCGCCGTCGGGGAGCGTTCGCGCTTCGGCGGACGGGGTGGCGGCGAGCGCGAGAAGGCCACCAGCACCCGCTCGTGACGCCGGGGGAGACCGTCGCCACCGAGGGCCCGCGCGAGCGCTTTCCGTGAGCCCGGTGGAACAAAATGCGCATTACCAGGCAAGGTGCCACGCGTCGCGCACATACGCGCGGGTTACCCCTCACGTGTGACAGGTGGCACACCTCCCGAGTAAAGGACTCATCAAAAAGCTTGTGATACCGTTCACGAGAGCTCGACCTTGAGGGTGAGCGGCCCGCAAGCGACGGGTCGGGTCCGGGGTGCTCAGCACTCCGTCTACGCTCGGTACGCCCTCAGGTCCGTCTCTCTCTGTCACCTGCTGGAGATCCACTCATGCTGTCGAACGACGCCCGAATTCTGCGCGGCGCCGCGATCCCGTCACTCGGTGCCGGCCTCATCGGTACCCTCATCGGCGGCATCACGGTGGGGTCGCAGGGTGCCATCGGAGGCGCTGTCGGCACCGCCCTCACCCTCGCCTTCTTCGGCGCGGGGCTGAAGGCCATGAGCGTGATCGGACGGCGGTGGTCGGAGCTCTTCATGGCTGCCGGGCTGCTGGTCTACACGACCCAGATCCTGGTCATGGCGATCCTGCTCGCGGTCTTCCGCGACGCGACGTTCATGGACGGACGGGTGTTCGGCCTCACGATGCTCGCCTGCGTGCTCGTGTGGATCGCCGGACAGGCGTGGATGCACACCCGCGTCAAGACCCTGTACGTCGAACCCGAATCAGAGGACGAACCGGCCGGTCCGGAGCGTCGCTGATGGGGACGTCGGTCCCGGCTCCGATAAGTAGGGGCCGGATAAAGTCCGCACCCGAAGGCTGCTATCGTCCGTCGCCGAGAGCGATTCGTGCGGAGCAGCGGGTGTTGTGCGGGACGACACCTGATTCAGCCCACGTCTTTTCGGGGCCCAGTGCCGTCACGCCGGACGCTCCGTCCTCCCGCGACACCCAGTCCAGTGCCGCCATGTGGTCCTGTCCCACGCCGACACATCGAGGAAGCCGTACCTATGCGTCATATCGAAGGAGCTCGCGGTGAGTAGTGACCAGTTGCTCGCCTTCGAGACCGACTGCCACCTCTTCAAGGATTGCGGTTTCCCGGCTCCGAGCGTGTGGTCGTTCTTGTTCGACCCGATCTTCAGCGTCGGCCCGGTCGACTTCAACAAGCCGATGCTGCTGGCCCTGATCGGCACGGTGGTCATCCTCGCCTTCTTCTGGGCCGCTTTCTCGAAGCCGAAGCTGGTGCCGGGCAAGTTCCAGATGGTCGCGGAGATCCTCTACGACTTCGTCCGGAACGGCATCGCCCGGGAGACGATCGGCAAGAAGGGCGAGCCCTTCGTCCCCTTCCTGGTCTCTCTCTTCTTCTTCGTCTGGATTCTGAACCTGTGGGCGCTGATCCCGCTGGCGCAGTTCCCGGTCAACTCCGTCATCGCCTTCCCGGTCGGCCTCGCCCTCATGGTGTGGGTCGTCTACATGACGGTGACGTTCAAGACGAACGGCTTCGTCGGCGGCATCCGCAACCTGTGTGTGCCGAGCGGTCTGCCGAAGCCGATCTACGTCATCCTGACGCCGATCGAGTTCGTGTCGAACATCTTCGTGCGTCCCTTCACCCTGGCGGTCCGGCTCTTCGCGAACATGTTCGCGGGTCACATCCTGATCCTGATCTTCACGATCGCCACGTGGTACATGCTCGGTACCCTGCTCGGCACGGTCTACGCCACCGCGTCGTTCGCGCTGACCCTGGTCCTGACCGTCTTCGAGATGTTCATCCAGGCGCTTCAGGCCTACGTGTTCACCGTGCTGACCGCGACCTACCTGTCCCAGGCGCTCGAAGAAGCGCACTGAGCGACCGAAGCCACCTCCACCACCCCTAAGACGTCCGGTGGAAAAGACCTCCCACCGGCCCATTAAGAGAAGGAACCACGGACATGTCTGCTGCTCTTGAGACCCTCGCGGCCATCGAAGGCAACATCGGCACCATCGGCTACGGCCTCGCCGCGATCGGCCCCGGCGTCGGCGTCGGCATCATCTTCGGCAACGGCGTGCAGGCCATGGCCCGCCAGCCCGAGGCCGCCGGCCTGATCCGCCAGAACATGCTGCTCGGCTTCGCGGTCGTCGAGGCGCTCGCCCTCATCGGCTTCGTCGTTCCGTTCATCCTCTAATTGGCGGTTCGGTCCTAAGCCCGATCAAGACAGAAAGGTCCACACATGATGTACCTGGCTGCCGAGGAACCGCAGAACCCTCTGCTCCCGGTCTGGCCCGAGGTCGTCATCGGCCTGCTCTGCTTCGCCATCATCTTCTTCGTCTTCGCCAAGAAGCTCCTCCCGAGCATCAACAAGGTCCTGGACGAGCGTCACGACAAGATCGTCGGTGGCATCGAGGAGGCCGAGGCGGCTCAGGTCGAGGCCCAGAGCGTGCTGGAGCAGTACAAGGCCCAGCTCGCCGAGGCCCGTCACGAGGCGGCACGGCTGCGCTCCGAGGCGCAGGAGCAGGGCGCCACGCTCATCGCGGAGATGCGCGCGGAAGGCCAGCGCCAGCGCGAGGAGATCATCGCCGCCGGCCACGCCCAGATCGAGGCCGACCGCAAGGCTGCCGCGCAGTCGCTGCGGCAGGACGTGGGTCAGCTCGCCACCGAGCTCGCCGGCAAGATCGTCGGTGAGTCGCTGGAGGAGCACGCCCGCCAGAGCCGCACCATCGACCGGTTCCTCGACGGACTGGACGACGCCGCGACGAAGGCCGAGGCCACGCGATGAACGGAGCGAGCCGAGAGGCACTGGCTGCCGCACGTGAGCGTCTCGACGCGCTGACGGACCACACGTCCGTCGACGCCGGCTCGCTCGCCGCCGAGCTGGCCGACGTCACCGCGCTGCTCCACCGTGAGGTCTCGCTGCGCCGGGTTCTCACCGACCCGGCGCAGGAGGGCGAGGCCAAGGCCCAGCTCGTCGAGCGCCTCCTCGGTGGCCAGGTCAGCGGCACCACCGCCGACCTGGTGGCCGGCATGGTGCGGACCCGCTGGTCGCGTTCGCGCGACCTGGTGGACGCTCTGGAGGAGCTGGCCGCCGACGCGGACCTCACCGAGGCCCAGCGCCGGGGCGCGCTCGACAGCGTGGAGGACGAGGTGTTCCGGTTCTCCCGGATTGTCTCCTCCGACAGCGCGCTGCGTGCCGCCCTCACGGACACCGCCGCCTCGGAGGCCGCCAAGGCCGGGCTGCTGGACTCCCTTCTCGGCACCCGTGCCGACAAGGTCACCCTCCGGCTGATCACCCGGCTCGTCACCCGGCCGCGTGGCCGTAGCCTGGAAGAGGGACTCGAGTCCCTGTCCAAGCTGGCTGCCGCGCGTCGCGGGCGAATGGTCGCCACGGTGGTCTCCGCGGTGCCGCTGAGCGAGCCGCAGAAGCAGCGCCTGGGCGCGTCCCTGGCGAAGCTCTACGGCCGCCCGATGCACCTCAACCTGGAGGTGGACCCGGCCGTCATCGGCGGCATCAAGGTCCACGTCGGCGACGAGGTCATCAACGGTTCCGTCGCGGACCGTCTCGACGAGGCGAGCCGGCGGATGGCCGGCTGACGCCGGACGTACCCGGTCAAGAACAGAAGCAAGATCAACGGCCCGAGTTGGGCCGTGCAGAGATGCAGAGTTTCTGGGGGAGCCCCCAGATCCCCCTAAGAACTTCGGGCCCAACAAGGAGAGCAGGGAACCCAGATGGCGGAGCTCACGATCCGGCCGGAGGAGATCCGGGACGCGCTGGAGAACTTTGTCCAGGCGTACAAGCCGGACGCGGCCTCGCGCGAGGAGGTCGGTACGGTCACCGTCGCCGGCGACGGTATCGCCAAGGTGGAGGGTCTTCCCTCCGCCATGGCCAACGAGCTGCTCAAGTTCGAGGACGGCACCCTCGGTCTCGCCCTCAACCTCGAGGAGCGCGAGATCGGTGCCATCGTCCTCGGCGAGTTCAGCGGTGTCGAGGAGGGGCAGCCGGTCACCCGTACCGGTGAGGTCCTCTCCGTGCCCGTGGGCGAGGGCTACCTCGGCCGCGTGGTCGACCCGCTCGGGCAGCCGATCGACGGCCTCGGCGAGATCGAGTCCACCGGTCGCCGCGCCCTCGAGCTGCAGGCCCCCACGGTCATGCAGCGCAAGTCGGTGCACGAGCCGATGGAGACCGGCTACAAGGCCGTCGACGCCATGACGCCGATCGGCCGTGGTCAGCGTCAGCTGATCATCGGTGACCGGCAGACCGGCAAGACCGCGCTGGCCGTCGACACGATCATCAACCAGCGCGACAACTGGCGCTCGGGCGACGTGAACAAGCAGGTCCGCTGCATCTACGTCGCCATCGGCCAGAAGGGCTCGACCATCGCCTCCGTGCGTGGCGCCCTCGAAGAGGCCGGCGCGCTGGAGTACACGACCATCGTCGCCGCCCCGGCGTCCGACCCGGCCGGCTTCAAGTACCTCGCGCCGTACACCGGTTCGGCCATCGGCCAGCAGTGGATGTACGAGGGCAAGCACGTCCTCATCATCTTCGACGACCTCTCGAAGCAGGCCGACGCCTACCGCGCCGTCTCCCTGCTGCTGCGCCGCCCGCCGGGCCGCGAGGCGTACCCCGGTGACGTCTTCTACGTCCACTCCCGTCTGCTGGAGCGCTGCGCCAAGCTCTCCGACGACATGGGCGCGGGCTCGATGACCGGTCTGCCGATCGTCGAGACCAAGGCGAACGACGTGTCGGCGTTCATCCCGACCAACGTCATCTCCATCACCGACGGCCAGTGCTTCCTGGAGTCCGACCTGTTCAACGCCGGCCAGCGTCCGGCCCTGAACGTCGGTATCTCCGTCTCCCGTGTGGGTGGTTCCGCCCAGCACAAGGCGATGAAGCAGGTCTCCGGCCGTCTGCGTCTGGACCTCGCCCAGTTCCGTGAGATGGAGGCCTTCGCGACCTTCGGCTCGGACCTGGACGCCGCGTCCAAGCAGCAGCTCGCCCGTGGTCAGCGTCTGGTGGAACTGCTCAAGCAGGACCAGTACCAGCCGATGCCCACCGAGGACCAGGTCGTCTCCGTCTGGGCCGGTACCACCGGCAAGATGGACGAGGTGCCGGTCGGCGACGTGCGCCGCTTCGAGCGCGAGCTCCTCGACTACCTGCACCGCCAGGAGCAGGGCCTCATGACCTCCATCAAGGAGGGCGGCAAGATGTCGGACGACACCCTCGTGGCGGTCGGCGACGCCATCGCCGCGTTCAAGAAGCAGTTCGAGACCTCGGACGGCACGCTTCTTGGCGAGGACGCTCCGACGACCGCGGCCAAGTGACGACGGAAGGGACCTGACTCATGGGAGCGCAGCTCCGGGTCTACAAGCGTCGCATCCGGTCCGTCACCGCGACGAAGAAGATCACCAGGGCGATGGAGATGATCGCCGCCTCGCGCATCATCAAGGCACAGCGCAAGGTGACCGCCTCCATGCCGTACGCGACGGAACTCACCCGCGCGGTGACCGCCGTGTCGGCCGGGGCGAGCGCCGAGCACCCGCTGACCAGTGAGGTGGCGAACCCGACCCGTGCCGCGGTGCTGCTGCTCACCAGCGACCGCGGTCTGGCCGGCGCGTTCAACTCCAGCGCCATCAAGGCGGCGGAGCTGCTCACGGACCGGCTGGAGAAGGAGGGCAAGGAGGTCGACACGTACATCGTCGGCCGCCGGGGCATGGCCCACTACGCCTTCCGCGAGCGGACCGTGGCGGACTCGTGGACGGGCTTCACGGACGAGCCCACCTACGCGGACGCGAAGGCCGTCGCCGCGCCTCTGATCGCCGCCATCGAGAAGGAGACGGCCGAGGGTGGTGTGGACGAGCTCCACATCGTCTTCACCGAGTTCGTCTCGATGATGACGCAGACGCCGACCGACGACCGCCTGCTCCCGCTCGCCCTCGAAGAGGTCGCGGAGGAGTCGGGGACGAAGGGCGACGCCAAGCCGCTCTTCGAGTTCGAGCCGTCGGCGGAGGACGTCCTCGACGCCCTGCTGCCCCGCTACGTCGAGAGCCGTATCTACAACGCGCTGCTCCAGTCGGCTGCCTCCAAGCACGCCGCCACGCGCCGCGCGATGAAGTCGGCGACCGACAACGCCGGAGAGCTGATCAACACGCTCTCCCGCCTTGCCAACGCGGCCCGCCAGGCCGAAATCACCCAGGAAATCAGCGAGATCGTCGGTGGCTCCAGTGCGCTGGCCGACGCGAACGCGGGGAGTGACAAGTAATGACCACCACTGTTGAGACGGCCGTTGCCACGGGCCGCGTCGCCCGGGTCATCGGCCCGGTCGTCGACGTGGAGTTCCCCGTCGACGCGATGCCGGAGATCTACAACGCGCTGACCGTCGAGGTCGCCGACCCGGCTCAGGAGGGCGCGCTCAAGACGCTGACCCTCGAGGTCGCCCAGCACCTGGGTGACGGCCTGGTCCGCGCCATCTCGATGCAGCCCACCGACGGCCTGGTCCGCCAGGCCCCGGTGACCGACACGGGCGAGGGCATCACCGTCCCGGTCGGCGACTTCACCAAGGGCAAGGTGTTCAACACCCTCGGCGAGGTGCTGAACAAGCCCGAGGAGAACGCCAACATCGGCGAGCGCTGGGCGATCCACCGCAAGGCGCCCAACTTCGACCAGCTCGAGTCGAAGACCGAGATGTTCGAGACCGGCATCAAGGTCATCGACCTGCTGACCCCGTACGTCAAGGGCGGCAAGATCGGTCTGTTCGGTGGTGCCGGTGTCGGCAAGACCGTGCTGATCCAGGAAATGATCTACCGCGTCGCCAACAACCACGACGGTGTGTCGGTCTTCGCGGGCGTCGGTGAGCGTACCCGTGAGGGCAACGACCTCATCGAGGAGATGGCGGAGTCCGGCGTCATCGACAAGACCGCGCTGGTCTTCGGCCAGATGGACGAGCCCCCGGGCACCCGTCTGCGCGTCGCGCTGGCCGGCCTCACCATGGCCGAGTACTTCCGCGACGTCCAGAAGCAGGACGTGCTGTTCTTCATCGACAACATCTTCCGCTTCACGCAGGCCGGTTCCGAGGTCTCCACGCTGCTCGGCCGCATGCCGTCCGCGGTGGGTTACCAGCCGAACCTGGCCGACGAGATGGGCCTCCTCCAGGAGCGCATCACCTCGACGCGCGGTCACTCGATCACCTCGATGCAGGCGATCTACGTCCCCGCGGACGACCTGACCGACCCGGCCCCGGCCACCACCTTCGCCCACCTGGACGCGACCACCGTGCTGTCGCGCCCGATCTCGGAGAAGGGCATCTACCCGGCGGTGGACCCGCTGGACTCGACGTCCCGCATCCTGGACCCGCGGTACATCGCGAAGGACCACTACGAGGCCGCGATGCGCGTCAAGGGAATCCTTCAGAAGTACAAGGACCTCCAGGACATCATCGCCATCCTCGGTATGGACGAGCTCGGCGAGGAGGACAAGCTGGTCGTCACGCGTGCCCGTCGTGTCGAGCGCTTCCTCTCGCAGAACACCCACGTCGCCAAGCAGTTCACCGGCGTGGACGGTTCCGACGTGCCGCTCGACGAGTCGATCGCCGCGTTCAACGCGATCTGCGACGGCGAGTACGACCACTTCCCCGAGCAGGCGTTCTTCCTCTGCGGTGGCATCGAGGACCTGAAGGCCAACGCCAAGGAGCTGGGCGTCTCCTGAAGCCATCGGGCCGGGTGACCGGCCCGACGACTCGACCGGACGGAGGGCCGCGGCCCGCCCCTCGCGGGGCGGCCGCCGCCCTTCCTCCGGAGCCCACTAGAATTCGTCCCAACACCCGGCCGACCCGCCGGGTGGTGACCCGAGGAGCCCCTCTTGGCTGCTGAGCTGCATGTCGAGCTGGTCGCCGCGGACCGCAGCGTCTGGTCCGGCGAGGCCACCCTGGTCGTGGCACGTCTGACCACCGGCGACGTCGGCATCATGCCCGGTCACCAGCCGCTGCTGGGTGTGCTGGAATCGGGCCCCGTGACCATCCGTACCGCCGACGGCAAGACCGTCGCGGCGGCGGTGCACGGTGGTTTCCTGTCCTTCGCCGACGACAAGCTGTCGGTGCTGGCGGAGATCGCCGAGCTGGCCGGCGAGATCGACGTCGAGCGTGCGGAGCGGGCGCTGGAGCGTGCGAAGGCGGAGGCCGACGAGGCCGCCCATCGCCGTGCCGACGTCCGTCTGCGGGCGGTGACGTCGCGCTGACCGGGCGCTGAAGACGACGACGCGCCTCAGCCGCGGCACCTTCCGGACCCCTTCCGGAGCGTGCCGCGGCTGAGGCGATGCAGGTGCTAGTGCGAGTTCCGTAACGGAAGACGAGGAGGTCGGTGCCGATGCTCCTCGCTCTGCTTGTCTGCGGACTGGTGATCGTGCTCGTCACCCTGGGGCTGTTGGTCTTCGGACTGCGCCGCCGCCTGATCCAGCGGTCGGGCGGCACGTTCGACTGCTCGCTGCGCTGGGACGCCCCCGAGAAGGGCGACACCAGCGGCAAGGGGTGGCAGTACGGGGTGGCCCGCTACAACGGGGACCGCGTCGAGTGGTACCGGGTCTTCTCGTACTCCCCGCGCCCCAAACGGATGCTGGAGCGTTCGGCGATCGAGGTGGTCGACCGGCGTTCGCCCGAGGGCGAGGAGGAGCTGGCGCTCCTCTCCGACGCGCTCGTGCTCGGCTGCCGCCATCGCGGCGTACGGCTGGAGCTGGCGATGAGCGAGGACGCCCTCACCGGATTCCTGGCCTGGCTGGAGGCGGCGCCTCCGGGGCAGCGGGTCAACGTGGCCTGACGCGGGGCCCTTCCCTGGCGGGGAGGGGCTTTTTTCATGCCCGGACACGTGAAGAGCCGGGAGGACGGGGGGCGTTCCCGTCCTCCCGGCGTCCGGGGGAGGTGGTGCTCAGTGGTCCGGGCGGGGTGCCGGGCCGGGGCTAGCGGAGGCCGGAGTCCATCGCGGAGACCAGTTCGCCGTTCGCGGTGTCACCGCTGAACTCCCAGAAGAAGGCGCCGCCGAGGCCCTGGTCCTTGGCCCAGGTCATCTTGGCCTTGATGGTGGCCGGGGTGTCGTAGCTCCACCAGTTGCTGCCGCACTTGGCGTAGGCGGTGCCGCCGACGGTGCCGGTGGCGGGGCAGCTGTTCTTGAGGACCTTGTAGTCCTCGATGCCCGCCTCGTAGGTGCCGGTGGCCGGTCCGGTGGCGGTGCCGCCGGGGGCGTCCTGCGTGACGCCGGTCCAGCCGCGGCCGTAGAAGCCGATGCCGAGCAGGAGCTTGGCCGCCGGGACGCCCTTCGCCTTGAGCTTGGCGATGGCAGCGGCCGAGTGGAAGTCGGCCTTCGGGATGCCGCTGTAGGAGTTCAGGGCCGAGTGGGGCGCGGTCGGCCCGGTCTTGTCCCAGGCGCCGAAGAAGTCGTACGTCATCACGTTGTACCAGTCGAAGTACTGGGCGGCGCCCGCGTAGTCGGCGGCGTCGAGCTTGCCGCCGGAGCTGGCGTCGGCGGTGATGGCGGCGGTGACCAGGTCGGTGCCGAACTGGGCGCGCATCGCCTGGACCATGTTCTTCAGCGCGGCCGGGCCGGAGCTGTCGCAGCTGAGGCCGCAGGCGTTCGGGTACTCCCAGTCGAGGTCGATGCCGTCGAAGACGTCGGCCCAGCGCGGGTCCTCGACCAGGTCGTGGCAGGACTTGGCGAAGGCGGCCGGGTTCTTCACGGCGTCGGTGAAGCCGCCGGACCAGGTCCAGCCGCCGAAGGACCAGAGGACCTTGATGTGCGGGTACTTGGCCTTGAGCTTGCGGAGCTGGTTGAAGTTGCCGCGCAGCGGCTGGTCCCAGGTGTCGGCGACGCCGTCGACCGACTCGGCGGCGGTGTACGCCTTGTCGTAGGCGGCGAAGCTGTCACCGATGGTGCACTTGCCGCCCTGGACGTTGCCGAAGGAGTAGTTGATGTGGGTGATCTTCTCGGCGGAGCCGGAGGTCACCAGGTTCTTGACGTGGTAGTTGCGGCCGTAGACGCCCCACTCGGTGAAGTAGCCGAGGTTGATCTTCTCGCGGGGGCCGGGGCCGGGGCCCGTGCCGTCGCCGGGGGTGGTGACCTTGACAGGGGCGCTGACCGGGCCGGTCTGGTCGGCGGTGTCGCGGGCCTGGACCGAGTAGGAGTAGTCGGTGCCGGGGGCGAGGTTCTGGTCGGTGAAGGTGGTGGCGGTGACGGTGGCGACCTTGGCGCCGTCGCGCAGGACGTCGTAGTTCTTGACGCCCTTGTCGTCGGTGGCCGCCTTCCAGGAGAGCTTCACCGAGTTCTTGGTGAGGTCACTGGCGGTGGGGGTGCCGGGGGCGGTGGGCGGGGTGTCGCCGGGGACGCTGCCGCCGTCGCAGGAGGCGCCGTTGAGCTTGCAGCCCGAGGGGGTGCCGGGGCCGGTGCCGTTGAAGCCGAAGCTGACCGAGGCGCCGGGGGCGAGGCTCCCCGCCCAGCTCTTGTTCTTGGCGGTCCAGTGGTCGCCGTTGTTGGTGACGTCGGCGTCCCAGGCCGAGGTCACCTTGGTGCCGGCGGGGAAGTCCCACTCCAGGGTCCAGCCGTTGAGGGGGGCGGTGCCGGTGTTCTTCACCGTCCACTTGCCCTCGAAGCCGCTGCCCCAGTCCTGCGTCCTGGTGTAGGAGGCGCTGGGGTCGGCCGCGGCCTCGGCGGCCTGGGTGGGGGCGGCGAGGCCGACCATCCCGGCGAAGGGGACCGAGAGGCCGACGAGCGCGGCCAGCGCGCGCCGGCGGAAGCGGCTCAGGGATTTGGGACGGCTACGGGCGCCGCCGGTGCTGGGGGAAACCGTACTCAAGGCGTACTCCTCAAGAGGTCCGGACGTATGGGGGTGGAACCCTGCGACGCCCGTGAGCACCGACGACCTGATGTGCCCACCGCAGTGGGGCGAGAGTAGAAAGGTCTGGACCAGAGGTCAAGAGGTCTGGACCAAAGAACAGTTCGGCCGGATCGCGCCTGGTGCGCGGGGGTGGCCGCATGCGGACATGGCCGCCCGCCGCGGCGACCGGAGTTCCGGTGCCACGGCGGACGGCCGTGCGGGAAGGGTCAGTTCCGGGTGGCTGCCCGGCTGGTCAGCGCAGCCCCTCGTACATCGCGGCGAACAGGTCGCCCTTGGCGCCGTCGCCGCTGAACTCCCAGAGGAAGGCGCCGCCGAGCTTCTGCTTCTTCGCCCAGGCCATCTTGCCCGTCACCGTCTCGGGGGTGTCGTAACCCCACCACTCGTCACCGCACTTGGCGTACGCGGTGCCGCCGGCGGTGCCGGTGGCCGGGCACCTTTCGGCCAGCACCTTGTAGTCCTCGTTACCCGCCTCGAAGGTGCCGGCGGCCGGCCCGGTGGCGGTGCCGCCTGGGGCGTCCTGGGTGACGCCGGTCCAGCCGCGGCCGTAGGCGCCGATGCCGAGCACCAGCTGCTTGGCCGGGATGCCCTTGGCCCTCAGCTTGGCGATGGTGGCGGCGGAGGTGTTGTGCTCACCCTCGATGCCCGGGTAGGCGGTGAGCGGCGAGTGGGGCGCGGTCGGGCCCTGGGCGGCCCAGGTGCCGAAGTAGTCGTAGGTCATCACGTTGTACCAGTCGACGTACTCGGCGGCGCCCCGGTAGTCGGCCTTGTCGAGCTTGCCGCCCTCGGAGGCGTCGGCCGCGATGGCGGCGGCCAGCAGGTCGGTGCCGAACTCGGCGCGCATCGCCCGCATCATGTCGGCCAGCGCCTCGTACGGGGAGTCGTCGCAGGTCAGGCCGCAGGCGCCCGGGTACTCCCAGTCGAGGTCGATGCCGTCGAAGACGTCGGCCCAGCGCGGGTCCTCGACCAGGTCGTGGCAGGACTTGGCGAAGGCCGCCGGGTCCTTCACCGCCTCGCCGAAGCCGCCGGACCAGCTCCAGCCGCCGAACGACCAGAGGACCTTGATGTGCGGGAACTCCGCCTTCAGCTTGCGCAGCTGGTTGAAGTTGCCGTGCAGCGGCTGGTCCGGGCGGTCGGCGACGCCGTCCACGGCCTCGTCGGCGGTGAAGACCTTGCCGTACGCCGCCTCGGTGTCGCCGGCGACGCACTTGCCGTCCTGGACGTCGCCGAAGGCGTAGTTGATGTGCGTGATCCTCTCGGCCGAGCCCGAGGTCACCAAGTCCTTGACCTGGTAGTTCTTGTCGTAGATGCCCCACTCGGTGAAGTACCCCATGGTGATCTTCGACTTGGGCGCGGGCGCCGCCTTGCCCTTGGTGCGCGCCTTGGCGGCGCCGCTGAACGGGCCGGTCTGCTGCGCGGTGTCGCGGGCGCGGACCGTGTACGAGTAGTCGGTGCCGGGCGCCAGGCCGTGGTCGGTGAAGGTGCGGCCGGTGACCGTGGCGACCCTGGTGCCGTTGCGCAGCACCTCGTAGCCCTTGACGCCCTGGTCGTCGGTGGCCGCCGTCCAGGAGAGCGTGGCCGCGTTCCTGGTGACCTTGGAGACGACCGGGGTGCCGGGGGCGGTGGGCGGGGTGTCCTCGGGCTGCCCGGAGCCCTCGCAGGGGACGCCGTTGAGCTTGCAGCCGGTCGGGGCGCCGTCGCCGGTGCCGTTGAAGCCGAAGGTGGTGGAGGCGCCCGGGGCGAGGGTGCCGTTCCAGGAGCGGTTCCTGGCGGTCCAGCGGTTCCCGTCGTTGCTGACCTCCGCCTCCCACGGCAGGGTCACCTTGGTGCCGGTGGGGAACTCCCACTCCAGCGTCCAGTTGCTGAGCGGCGTGTCACCGGTGTTCCGCACCGTCCAGCGGGCCTGGAAGCCGGTGCCCCAGTCCTGGGTCCGGGTGTAGGAGGCGCTGGGCGCGTCTGCGGCCTGGCTGGGGGCGGCGAGGCCGACCATCCCGGCGAAGGGGATCGCGAGGCCGGTGAGGGCGGCGAGGGTGCGTCTGCGGAGCCGTCGCAGGGGTCTGGGGCGGCTTCCGGAGCCGTCGTGCGCGGGGTGGGCCGATCTCAAGGCGTACTCCTCAAGGGGGTCCGGGCAGGCGAGGGGTGGGTGCGCCGAGCGTAGAAAGGTCTGGACCAGTGGTCAAGGGGTGTGGATCAAGCGGGAGTTGTGACTCGCGCGCGGGGGCACGGTGAGAGGCGTGTGACGGACCCGTCGAGGGTCACACCCCCAACTCCTGCGCCAGCAGGGCGGCCTGGGCCCGGCTGCGCAGTTCGAGCTTGCCAAGGACCCGGCTCACATGGGTCTTGGCCGTCGCCTCCGCCATCTCCAGCCGCGCGGCGATCTGGGCGTTGGACAGGCCCTCGCCGAGGCAGCCGAGCACCTCCCGCTCGCGCCGGGTCAGCGCCGCCAGCTCCGGCGGCTCGGCCCCGGCCGGACGCGGGGCCCGGCCGGTGGCGAAGGCCGCGATCAGCCGCCGCGTCACCGCCGGGGCGATCATCCCCTCGCCCGCGGCGACCGTCCGCACCGCCGCCAGCAGCCCCGGGGCGTCGGTGTTCTTCAGCAGGAAACCGGCGGCGCCCGCCCGCAGCGCCCCGAAGACGTACTCGTCCAGGTCGAAGGTGGTCAGCACCAGCACGTCGGACCAGCCGCCCGCCACCACCGCGCGGGTCGCCGACACCCCGTCCAGCCGGGGCATCTGCACATCCATCAGCACCACGTCCGGGCGAAGCTCCTCGGCGAGCCGCACCGCGGCCTCGCCGTCGGCCGCCTCCGCGACCACCTCGACGTCCGGTGCGCTGCCCAGGATCAGCACCAGCCCCGCCCGCACCGCCGACTGGTCCTCCGCCACCACCACGCGGATCACCACCGCGCCTCACCTCTCCCTCGTGTCACCCGGATCGTCGTCCACCTGGCCGGAAACCGCCCCTCGCGGGCCGCCGGGCGTCTCCCCGAGCGGCAGCACCGCCCGGACCTCCCACAACTGACCACCGACCGGCCCCGCCGAGAAGCTCCCGCCCAGCAGTTCCGCCCGCTCCCGCATCCCCACCAGCCCCGCCCCCGACCCGGGCACGCGCGTTCCCGGCCCCGCCTCGGCCCCGAGGGGCGAGACCACCCGGACCGTCAGCGCCCCGTCCGTCCGGCCGAGCACGGCGTCGACGGGGCCCGGGGCACCGTGCTTGAGCGCGTTGGTCAGCGACTCCTGCACGATCCGGTACGCGGCGAGGCCGACCGGCGCCGGGGGCGGCGGGTCCGCCGGGGGAGGGGTGAAACGCCGCACGTCCAGGCCGTTGGCGCGGGCCTGTTCCACCAGGGCGCCCAGCCCGTCCAGGGTCGGCGCCACCGAGGGGGCGTCGGTGTCCCGGGCGCGCAGCACCTCGATCAGCCGGCGCATCTCGGCCAGCCCCTCCACGCTGTTCTCCCGGATCACCCCGAGCGCGCGGCGGCTGGTGGCCTCGTCGTCCAGGGAGAGCGCGGCCGTGGAGTGGATGGCGATGGCGGAGAGGTGGCCGGCGACCAGGTCGTGCAACTCGCGTGCCATCCGCGCCCGTTCGTCGGTGACCGCCTGGACCCGGTCCATCTCGGCCAGCAGCGCCGTCTGCTCGGCGCGCAACCGGGCCGCCGCCGTGGCCTCGCGGTGGTTGCGGAGCATCGCGCCCGTGGTCGCCGGGCCGAAGAAGATCACGCCGACCACCAGGCCGACCAGGAGGGCCTGCGGCTCCCGGAACCAGGCCAGCAGGGCCAGTGTCACCGCCACCGTGACCAGGCCGGTCACGGCGGGCAGCCGCCGGGCCCGGGCGGGCGGGCCGTAGAGCGCTGCCGCGTAGACCAAGTCCGTGTACATGAGCACGGTCGCCAGCGAGCCCACCGTGAACTGGTCGGCGACGAGGGCGACCGTACCGACCGCGAGGCCGCACCCCGTCCAGCTGCGGCGCAGCAGCTCCGCGCCGGCGGTCGCCGCCAGCGGCAGCAGCGTCCAGGCGGCGTTGTTGTCGGTCGGCACGGTCGGCGCCGCGATCCGGGTGTGCAGGCCGAGCCCCCACAGGAGCAGCCCGCCGAGCAGCCCGGAGAGCGCGATCAGCACGTCGAACCGGGGCGGGCGGGGCGGCAGGCGGAGCATGCTCCCATCCAACACGCCGCCCGGGCCGTCCGCGCGGACCCGCGGGACCCTTCCCCGCGCCCGCCGCTACATCGAAAGGCGCAGGCCCGGATCGTCTGCCGCGACGACGCCGCGCGCCCGCCCCCGCCCGAGGATGGAAGGCAGAACGGGCCACCCCGCCGTGCGGCCCGACCGCCGAGGCCCGAGGGGGAGCACGTCGTGATCGTCACGCTCATCGTCATCTGCGAGGTGGGCTTCTGGGTCCTGCTCGCGGCCGGGCTCGGCCTGCGGTACCTGGCGAAGATGCCGCGCACCGGCGCCGCCGTGCTGCTCTGCGAGCCGCTGCTGGAGGTCGTCCTCCTCGTCGTCACCGTCCTCGACCTGCGGGCCGGGGCCGACCCCGACTGGAAGCACGGCCTGGCGGCGGTCTACATCGGCTACACCGCCGCCTTCGGCCACTACACCGTCCGCTGGCTCGACGGCCACGCCCGCCACCGCCTCGCCGGCGGCCCGCCGCCCGTCAGGCCCCCGCGCTTCGGCGCCGCCCGCGCCCGCCACGAGGTCAAGCTCTGGCTCCGTACCGTGGCGGGCGCGGGCCTCGCCGCCGCCCTCCTCCAGATCGGCGTCTGGTACGTCGACGACCCGGAGCGCACCGCCTCCCTCACCTCCTGGCAGGGCTTCGCCGGACGCGCCGTCCTCATCCACGGGCTCATCGCCCTCTCGTACGTGCTGTGGCCGAAGAAGCCGAAGGGCGGGGACGAGGGGCACGTTGCCGGGGCCGGGGCCGGGAAGGACGCGGTCCGTCCGGTGGAGGACCGGGCCGGGCGGTAGCGGGGGAGGAGCGCCGGACGACCCCTCAGCGCTCGCCTCCCGGTACCCACAGCACGTCGCCGACCTCCTTGTTGGCCACCCGGGCCAGGATGAACAGGAGGTCGGAGAGGCGGTTGAGGTAGGTCGCGGCGAGCGGGTTCATGGTGTCGCCGAAGACCTCCGCCGCCGCCCAGGTCGAACGCTCCGCGCGCCGCACCACGGTGCACGCCTGGTGGAGCAGGGCGGCGCCCGGCGTCCCTCCGGGGAGGATGAACGACCGGAGCTTCTCGACCTGTTCGAGGTAGGTGTCGCAGTCGGCCTCCAGCTTGTCGATGTACGACTGCTCCACCCGCAGCGGCGGGTACTCCGGATTCTCCACGACCGGCGTGGAGAGGTCGGCGCCCACGTCGAAGAGGTCGTTCTGGACCCGGAGCAGGACCTTGGCGACGGACTCCGGCAGATTCCCGAGGGCCAGCGCGGTGCCGATGGCGGCGTTGGCCTCGTTGGCGTCGGCGTAGGCGGCGATGCGCGGATCGGTCTTGGCTGTGCGGCTCATGTCGCCGAGGGCGGTGGTGCCCTTGTCCCCGGTGCGCGTGTAGATGCGTGTCAGATTGACCATGCGGCCAGCGTAATGACGCCGCCTCGCCGCCGCGCGCCACGCCGTACGCCCGTCCGTGCCCCCGCCCGTGTGATGTCCGCCCCTTGAGACGTGATGCGCGTTACCAACCGCCCCACGCGGGCCGCGGGACCGCTACTCTCCGCCGAAGAGACAGAGGCAAACAGTGCGTTAGGGGATGTCGTGGCACGCAAGCTCGCCGTCATCGGAGCCGGACTCATGGGTTCGGGAATCGCTCAGGTCTCCGCCCAGGCGGGCTGGGACGTCGTCCTGCGCGACGTCACCGACGCCGCCCTGACGCGGGGGACGGACGGCATCAAGTCCTCCTTCGACCGGTTCGTCGCCAAGGGCAAGCTCTCCGCCGAGGACGCCGAGGCGGCGCTCGGCCGGATCACCACCACGACCGACCTGGAAGGCGCCGCCGACGCCGACATCGTGGTCGAGGCCGTCTTCGAACAGCTCGACGTCAAGCACGAGATCTTCCGCACCCTCGACAAACTGGTCCGCGAGGACACGGTGCTCGCCTCGAACACCTCCGCCATCCCGATCACCAAGATCGCCGCCGTCACCGAGCGGCCGGAGCGGGTCGTCGGCGCGCACTTCTTCTCGCCGGTCCCGATGATGCAGCTCTGCGAACTGGTCCGGGGCTACAAGACCAGCGACGAAACCCTCGCCAGGACCCGGGAGTTCGCCGAGTCCACCGGCAAGACCTGCATCGTCGTCAACCGCGACGTGGCCGGCTTCGTCACCACCCGCCTCATCTCGGCCCTCGTCGTCGAGGCCGCCAAGCTCTACGAGTCGGGCGTCGCCACCGCCGAGGACATCGACCTCGCCTGCAAGCTCGGCTTCGGCCACGCCATGGGCCCGCTCACCACGGCCGACCTGACCGGCGTCGACATCCTGCTGCACGCCACGCAGAACATCTACACCGAGTCGCAGGACGAGAAGTTCGCGCCGCCGGAGCTGATGCGCCGCATGGTCGACGCCGGCGACCTCGGCCGCAAGAGCGGCGAGGGCTTCTACTCGTACTGACCCCCGCGCCGGGCCCGCCCCCTCGGGGAGCGGGCCCGTCCGCACCCGCGTGGGAGCGCGCCCGCGCCCCGGGGGAGCCCTTCGCACCGCCGTCCGTACGGGCGGATCACCGTCGCACCTGAGTTCCGCCGGAGCGGCACCGGCAGCGCACCACCCTCACCCCCACGGGTGAATTCGGTATCGGTTCGCTTACAGGCGGCAACTTCTGTGTGCATGAGCCAGTCAGTTGCAGTGACATACGCAGTGACACCACACGACCCACCCGGGGCGGCACCCGGCTCCGGCGGCCCACCAGGCTCCCCGGGGTCCGCGAGATCCTCCGTCACCCCGGGCACCACCGGCGGCCCTGACCGAGCCGCCCGCGGACGCCACCTCCGCAGCCCACGCCAGCAGACCCGGGGAGCGCATATGTACATCAGGGGCGACCATGCCGAGCTGGTCGTCGGGGGCCGCCTCGACGTCCGCAGCGCGGCGGACGCCCGGACGGTCCTGCACTCCGCCGTGGACGACGGCGCCGGGGACCTCGTCCTCGACCTGGCCGCCCTCGACTCCTGGGACGCCACCGGGCTCGGCGTCATCATGGGCGCCCACCGCCGCGCCGGGCGCTGCGGCCGCCGCCTCGTCCTGCGCTCCGTGCCCCCGCAGATGCAGCGGCTCCTGGTCGCCACCCGCCTCCACCGCATCCTCGCCATCGAGGGCGGCATCGGCCTGGACTCCCTGCCCCGCGCCTGAGCGGCGGGCGGGGGAGCGGCGGCCGCCGCCAGGGGACCGGAGAGGGCCAATCCGGGCGTTCCCGAGGGATCAGCGCACAATCCTCATGAGACCGTGACCTCCCGGGCCCCGGACCACCCCGGCTTGTCCTGGATACTGGCCGAAGGCTTATGGTTCGGTCCCGTCCGCTGTCCTCATGCCCGGCGCCCCACGTGTCCGGCGGCAGCGGAGACCCGACGCGCCGCACCGAACGCATTCCGGACCGGGCTGCGGCACCCGCCCCCGGACCGGACGGGGCGGCGGCCGGGCACGCGGTACGGCACGACGCTATGGGGGCTTCAGCCATGGACCCGAACCACCGGGACCCGCACCAGCGGGGCGACGGCGACCCGCACCGCATACCAGGCGGCCCGCAGCCGGGCCCCGCCGAGCGGCGGCCCCGTCCAGCGCAGGTCCCCGACCTCGGCCAGCCCGTGCCGCCCCGCGTGCGCACCGCCGAACTCGTCGCCGGCGGCCACCTCGTCACCGTCAACCCGGTCGACGGCAGCGAGATCGAGGTCTGCCCGCCCGGCCGCCACCCCAGCCCCCCGGTCCGCCGCACCCCCGACGACCGCGCCGCGCTCGCCGCCGCGGCCAGGCCGCCCGCCCCGCCCGGCGTCCCCCGCACCCACCACCGGCTGCTGGGGCGCGACCGCGAACGCGACACCCTCGTCCAGCTCCTCGCCCGGGGCCGCTCCGTCCGCCTCACCGGCGCCCGCGGCTCCGGCCGTACCGTGCTGCTGGACGCCGTCGCCGCCCGCTGCGAAGGACTCGCCCCCGACGGCGTCGTCCGGCTCGACGGCCACCACCGCACCGCCGACGAACTGCTGCACGCCCTGTGCGCCGCCGTCCACCTGCTCCCCGCGCACCGCCCGGGCCCAGCCCTCCTCGCCGAACTCGCCGGGGAGATCGGGGCCGTGGTCCTGATCGACGACGCCGAGATCGGCGGCGCCGCCCTCGACTCCTTCCTCGCCGCGACCCCCGAGTGCGCCGTCCTGCTCGCCTGCACCCCCGAGGTGCCGGCGCCCGGTGAGGAGGCCGGGGTCGAGGAGGTCGTCCTGGAGGGCATCGGCCGCTCCGGCGGGCTGACCCTGCTCGCCCAGGGCGCCGGCCGCGCCCTCAGCGAGGACGAGGTCTCGTGGGCCGGCGACCTCTGGTTCGAGTCCGAGGGGCTGCCGCTGCGGTTCGTCCAGGCCGGCGCCCTGCTCCACCAACGCGACCTGCTGCGCGAGGAGTCGGGCTCGGCCGAGGCGCCGCTGCCCACCGTCGCCGAGGGCGCCGCCCCCGCCGCCCTGCTCGCCTCCCGGCTCAGCGAGGCGGCCCGCGCCACCCTCGGCTTCGCCTACGCGCTCGGCGGCGAGGTCCCGCACCAGGCCCACCTGCCGGCCCTGGTCGGCGACACCCACGCCGACGCCGCCCTCACCGAACTCCTCGACTGCGGCCTGGTCACCCCGGTCGGCAACCGCTACCGCCTCGCCGCCGGCGTCACCGAGCAGCTCGCCGCCGAGGGGTACGCCGACGAGGGCGAGCGCGCCCACACCGCCGCCCAGCACTACACCTGGTGGACCGGCCACCCCTCGGTCACCCCCGAGCGGGCCGCCGCCGAGTCCGACGCCGTCCTCGCCGCGCTCACCGCCCTCGTCGGCGGCCAGGACCCGGCCCGCCAGGCCACCGCCGTCCTCCTCGCCCGCACCGTCGCCCCGGTCCTCGCCGCCGGCCTTGCCTGGGGCGCCTGGGAGCGGGTGCTGCGCTCCGGCCAGGAGGCCGCCCGCCTCTCCGGCGAGGTCGCCGAGGAGGCGTACTTCCACCACGAGCTGGGCATCCTGGCGCTCTGCCAGGACCGGCTCGACCGGGCCCGCGCCGAGCTGGAGGCCGCCGTCGCGCTGCGCGGCGCCCTCGCCGACAAGCGCGGCACCGTCGCCGGCCGCCGGGCCCTCGCGCTGGTCGCCGACCGCGCGGGGGAGACCGTCCCGGTGACCCGCGCCGTCCTGCCCACGGACGGGCCCCTCGTCCCGCCGCGCCGCGAGGGAGTGGCGACCCCGCCCACCGGGCTTCCCCGGACGACGCCGCCGGCCGGGGTCACCCGGGTCCAGCCGGCCGCCCCGGCCACCGGTGCGACCGTCGTGGGCGGCCCCGCCGCGACGGCCGCCAAGGACGGCAGGCCCGGCCGGGCCGCCCTCACCGGCGCCCGGCGCAACCTGGTCGCGGCCGGCGCGGGCGCCCTGCTCGTCGCGGTCCTCGGCACGGTCGTCACCCTCGGCGCCATCAACGGCGACGACGAGGAGCCCGCTTCCGTCGACCGGGTCACCACCGAGCAGACGACGCCCGAGGACGAGGGCGACGAGGGCACGGAGGCGGAGCGGCCCGCCGACTCCGCCGAGCCCAGCACCGACCCGGGCGAGGACGGCGTCACCGGCACTCCCGACGACCCGACGCCCAGCGACAGCGCCTCGCCCTCCGCATCGGAGTCGGACGAGCCCAGCAGCTCGCCCACCGACCGCCCGACCACCTCCCCCTCGGACCGGCCCACCACCAAACCGCCGTCCACCCCGCCGACCTCGTCGAAGCCGCCGACCACTCCGCCCCCGTCCAGCCCGGACCCGGAGCCCAGCGACACCACGCCCACCGAGGACCCCGACCCCGAGGACCCGGAGCCCGGCACCGACAACTCGGCCAGCGGCCCGGCCCCCGAGCCGTCCACCAGCCAGATGCTGTCGTAACCCGCCCCGCACGTGGAAACGCCCCCCGGCAGTGGAGCCGGGGGGCGTTCTGACTACGCAGAGCGTTCGTGCTGGGCACCGACGGACCGACGGGAGCCGCACTCACGGGTCGTTCCCGCACACGGACATGCCCGCGGTTTGAGCCAAAGGGGCGCGTCGTCGTCGAGACGCCTGTCGCGCGCAGGGAGCGAAGCGGACGAGCACGTCAGGTGGCTCGACAACGACCTGCTGCGCCCCGGCGGCGAAAGCCGCTCAAGAATTCAGAACAGCCGCAGCTTGTCGTCCTCGATGCCGCGCAGGGCGTTGTAGTCCAGGACCGTGCAGCCGATGCCGCGGTCGGTGGCGAGAACGCGTGCCTGCGGCTTGATCTCCTGGGCGGCGAAGACGCCGCGGACCGGGGCGAGGTGCGGGTCGCGGTTGAGGAGTTCCAGATAGCGGGTCAGCTGCTCCACACCGTCGATCTCGCCGCGCCGCTTGATCTCGACGGCGACCGTCGCGCCGGAGGCGTCCCGGCAGAGGATGTCCACGGGGCCGATCGCGGTCGGGTACTCGCGCCGGATCAGGGTGTATCCCTCGCCGAGCGTCTCGATCCGGTCCGCCAGCAGCTCCTGGAGGTGGGCCTCCACGCCGTCCTTGATGAGGCCCGGGTCCACGCCGAGTTCGTACGAGGAGTCGTGCAGGACCTCCTCCATGGTGATGACGAGCTTCTCCCCGCCCTTGTTCACCACGGTCCAGATGTTGTCCTCGCCCTCCTTGAGGGTGCACGGCGGCGACATCCAGTTGAGCGGTTTGTACGCCCGGTCGTCCGCGTGGATCGAGACACTGCCGTCGGCCTTCACGAGGATCAGGCGAGGGGCGGAGGGGAGGTGGGCCGTGAGCCTGCCCGCGTAGTCCACGGAGCAGCGGGCGATGACGAGACGCATGGTCGGCAACGCTACTCGACGGGCGGCCCCGGACGCGATTCGCCCGGGAAGCCCCGTTCATCGCTGGCCGGTTGTGTGCGCATTCTCCTGGTGCGCGCCGGTCTCCTTGCATACCGTGGCAGCGGGAGGTTGCCATGCGTGCACGCTGCGTGTGCGTGAACTCCAGCCCTGTCCGTCAGCCCCCGTCAGACAGACGGGGGTGTGAGAGGAGAACCCATGTCGCTCGACGTCTCACCGGCCCTCTTGGAACAGGCCGAGCGAGGCGAGGTCGACGAAGCCGCCTTCGTCGACTGCGTCCGGACCTCCCTGCCCTACGCATGGGACATGATCAGCAAGCTCGTCGCCCAGCTGAAGGTCGACGGCGGAGAGTTCGCCGACAACCAGACGCCGCCGCCCGACGAGCAGGCCCGCGGCCAGCTGCTGCGCGCCCTGGCCAGCGACGCCATCCGGGGGGCGCTCCAGCGTCACTTCGGGGTCCGCCTGGCATTCCAGAACTGCCACCGTGTGGCGGTCTTCCCGCTCTCCTCCGACTCGGACGAGCGGCACGCCCGCTTCACCTCGATCCGGGGGCAGCTGCTCAACCAGTCCCCGGAGCTCAGGGACTGCTGACCCGGCGCCTCCGGAACCGCCTCAGGCGGCGGGTCCAGGCGTGACGCGCATCCGCCGTGCGGCGGCCCTCACCGGGGCCGCCGCACGGCGCGTTCAGGGCAGCAGCGGCAGCACGTCCCGGCCGAGGCGGCGGATGTTCTCCTCGGTCCCGGCGAGGTCGCCCGACCCCTCCACCATCAGCGCGAACCGCGTGACCCCGGTCGCCTCGGCGGTCGCCGCCAGCCGGTCGGCACAGAGCCGCGGCGGCCCCACCGGATGGATCGAGCAGAGGAACTCGGTGTACGCCACCGGGTCGCGCATCGCCCGTGCCCGCCCGTCGACGGTGACATGGGCGCCCAGGCCCAGTTCGAACCAGCCCGGCATCGCCTTCACCAGCGTCTCGGCGGCCCGCCCCGGCCCGTCCTCTACCTGGGCGACGCCCGCCGAGACGTGCGCGGCCGCCGCGATCTCGTCGCCGTCGCGCCCCGCCTCTCGGGCATGGCGGCGCCACAGCGCCACCATCTCGGCCTTCTCGGCGTCCCCGGTGTGCATGCCCAGCAGCATCGGCAGCCCGCGCTCGGCGGCCAGCCGCACGCTCGACGGCGAGGTGCAGGCCACCACCACCTCCGGGCCCGGCAGCCCGTCCAGCGACTCCGCCGGGCGCGGCACCACCGCCACCTCCCGGAAGGCGTACCGCCCGCCCTCTGCCGACGCCCCGACCCGCGGCTCGCGCAGCCAGCGCAGCAGCAGGTCCAGCGCCTCCGGGAACCCCTCCTCGAAGGCCGGCAGCCCCGCGCCGAAGACCTCCAGGTCGACCCAGGGGCCGCCGCGGCCGACGCCGAGGGTGAACCGGCCGCCGGCGGCGAGGTGGAGCAGGGCCGCCTGCTCGCCGAGGGCGACGGGGTGGGTGGTGGGCAGCACGCTGACCGCGGTGCCCACCCGCACCCGCCGGGTTCTGCCCAGCAGCAGCGCGGCCAGGGTGGCGGCGGAGGGACAGGTGCCGTACGGCACGAAGTGGTGTTCGCCCAGCCAGACGGTGTCGAGGCCGGCCTCCTCCGCCACCTCGGCCGAGCGCACCGCGCGGTGCAGGGCCTCGCCCTGACCCTGGCCCGGGAACTGACCACCGAGTACAAAACTTCCCACGTGCATGACGCTTCCTGCTTCCTTGGTGCCCGACACGGCACTCCCCCTGCCTGGCAACAACGCCTGACACGTGCCAAAGGCACGGCCTGGCAAGAGGATTGGCGGATTATGGGGATTTCCCGGGGGCACGCACGGCGTACGGAGGGGGCGGGAAGGAGCCTGGAGGGGGCGTGCGGCGCTTCGGCGGGCGCCTGCCGTGAAGGGGCGGCGCGTAGGCTGTCCGGGACGCCGTGACCGCCGTACAGCAGATCGTGAGGTGCCCCCGTGTCCCCGCGCAAGAACCGCTCCAAGCCTGCCCGTGCCTCGGGGCGGCGAGGCGGCGGCGACGACGAACCGGGCGAGCGGTACGGCTTCCAGTCGGCCGAGAGCTGGCGCGGCGAACAGTGGTCGGTCCGGCACATCTCCGGCTCGGGCCCCGCCTCCGCCGGCAAGCGCTACCGCTGCCCCGGCTGCGACCAGGAGATCCCCGCCGGCCTGCCGCACGTCGTCGCCTGGCCCGAGCACTCCGGCGTCGACGAGCGGCGCCATTGGCACAAGGCGTGCTGGAACGCGAAGGACCGCCGCACCACACGGGTGCAGCGGTCCCGGAACGCGCCGCGCTTCTGACCCGCGCGGCGGGCGGCCTCAGACGTCGCGCTTCTCCAGCAGGAGGAAGGCGCCGGCCACCGCCACCAGCGTGATGCCCAGCAGCGCCAGCAGCTGCGGCACGCCGCCGGCCCGGCCGTCGTACATCGCGGTGCCGAAGAGCGCGGAGAGAGCGTTGGGGGCGTTGTACTCCAGCATCGTCTCGCCGATGCCGCGCAGGGCCGGGGAGATCATCAGGAAGGCCGGCATGATCGCCGGGACCAGCACCACGCCGAGCATGGCGGTGATCGCGCCCGCCGAGTGCCGCAGCATCGAACCGACGGCCAGCCCCAGCACGCCGAGCAGCGAGACGTAGAGCGAGCCGAGCAGCACCGAGGCGCCCCAGTTCTCGCCCGGCCCCGCGGGGATCACGTTGATCGCGGCGGTGGCCAGCCCCACCACGGTGATCGACACCGCCGAGACCGTGTAGGCCAGCGCGAAGAAGACCAGGAACTTCGCCGCCAGCACCCGGTGCCGCTGCGGCGCCGCCGTGAAGGTGGTGCGGATCATGCCCGTGCCGTACTCCGAGGTGACCACCAGCACGCCCAGCGTGATCAGGCAGATCTGCCCCAGCAACAGGCCGAACAGGGCCGGGATCGTGTACGGCACGTCCGCGTAGGTCTCGCCCGAGGTCTTCCACGCCACCAGCAGGCCGATGCCCACCACCAGCGCCACGAAGACGCAGAGCGTCCACACCGTGGAGCGGACCGAGCGGATCTTCGTCCACTCCGAGGCCAGCGCGTGCCCCAGATGGGTGGGGCGGACCGGGATCGGCGAGGTGTACATCGCGCCGGGCAGCGTGCCCGGCTGCTCCGGCTGCTGGGTCGGGGTCGTCATCGGGGGTCCTCGGTCTCGCTCTTGCTCAGGTCGGGGGCGCCGGGCCGCTCCTGGCGGGGCGGCGGGGGCGCGTACCAGCCGGGCTGGTCCGCGCCCGGCTGCGGCACCGGGAACGGCGCGGGTCCCTCGACGCCCTCCTCGTGGAGCCCGGCCCGCCGGTCGTCGGTGGAGCGGTAGTCCACGGCGCCCTGCGTCAGCCGCATGTACGCCTCCTCCAGCGACGCCTGGTGCGGCGAGAGCTCCCAGAGCCGCACCCCGGCGGTGTGCGCCACGTCGCTGATCCGGGGCAGCGGCAGCCCCGCCACCCGCAGCGCGCCGTCCGGCTCCGGCAGCACCTGGCCGCCCTCCTCGGCCAGCGCCGCCGACAGCTTCTCGCGCGAGCCCGGCTCGGTGTCCGGTACGCGGACCCGGGCGAACCCGGCGGCGTTGGCGGCGATGAACTCGCGCACGCTCATGTCCGCCATCAGCCGGCCCCGGCCGATCACGATCAGGTGCTCGGCGGTCAGCGCCATCTCGCTCATCAGGTGCGAGGAGACGAAGACCGTACGGCCCTCTGCGGCCAGCGACTGCATCAGGGTGCGGACCCAGAGGATGCCCTCCGGGTCCAGGCCGTTGACCGGCTCGTCGAAGAGGAGCACCTGCGGGTCACCGAGGAGCGCCGCCGCGATGCCCAGCCGCTGCCCCATGCCGAGGGAGAACCCCTTCGAGCGGTGGCGCGCCACCTCCTGGAGCCCCACCACGCCCAGCACCTCGTCCACCCGGCGGGCCGGGATGCCGGAGAGCTGCGCGAGGCAGAGCAGGTGGTTGCGGGCCGAGCGGCCGCCGTGCACCGCCTTGGCGTCGAGCAGGGCGCCGACCTGGCGCGGGGCGTTCGGGACGCGGCGGTAGGGGAGGCCGCCGATCGTGACGTGGCCGCTGGTGGGCTCGTCCAGGCCGACGATCATGCGCATCGTCGTGGACTTGCCCGAGCCGTTCGGGCCCAGGAAGCCCGTCACCGTGCCGGGCCTCACCTGGAAGGAGAGGTCGTGCACGGCGGTCTTCGCGCCGTAGCGCTTCGTCAGGCCGATGGCCTCGATCATGTGCTCCCCGCACCCGTCGACAGAGTTCCTTGCCGGGGTTGTCCCCGTCAACGTAAGGAGGATAGCCACCGGCGTTCGGTTCCGGCCAAGCGCGAATTCCCTCCCGGGGTGGGCTGGGGGGTGGGCCTCAAGCGCCGGCCGGGCTGCTGTTGGGGGTGCCGGCCCGACGCGCCCTGCCGGTCAAGGATGGCCTCAAGCGCCGGCCGGGCTGTTGATGGCCCGGCCGATTGAGGCCCCCCGAGGGCCAGGCCCGGCCGGCTACGCGTCCCGGTGTCGCAGGAGGGCGTACCCGATGGCCAGGGCGGCGATCACCCAGAGGGCCATGATGCCGAGGCCGCCCCAGGGGCCGTAGGGGGTGTCGTCGTTCAGCGGGGCCACCACCTGCATGATCTTGGAGCCGGCCTGGTCGGGGAGGAAGCGGCCGATCTTTTCGGTGGCGGAGACGGCGCCGAGGATGGAGGAGACGAGGAAGAAGAAGGGGACGAGGATGCCGAGGGAGAGCATGGGGGAGCGGAGCATCGCGGCGACGCCCATGGAGAAGACGGCCATGAGGGTCATGTAGAGGGCGGCGCCGATCACGGCCCGGAGCACGCCGGGGTCGCCGATGGAGGCGGCGAGGGTGGGGCCGAGCAGGGCCTGGCCGAGGAAGAAGGTGGCGAAGGTCGTCACGAGGCTGACCAGCAGCGCCAGTACCGTGGCCACCGCGACCTTGCTGAAGAAGAAGGTGCCCCGCTGCGGCACGGCCGCCAGCGACATCCGGATCATGCCGGTGCTGTACTCGTTGGATACCACCAGCACCCCGAAGACGACCATCGCCAGCTGCCCGAGACTCAGCCCGGCGAAGCTGATGAAGGTCGGGTCGAAGGTCAGCCGGCCGCGTGGGGAGAGGTTGTCGTACTCGCTCTTGGAGAGGGCGCTGATCAGGGCGCCGAGCCCGATCGTCACCACGGCGGCGAGACCGAGCGTCCACACCGTCGACTGGACCGAGCGGATCTTGGTCCACTCGGAGCGGACCACCTGCGTCACGGCCATGTCAGCCCTTCCTCCGCCGCTGCTCGGGGCCGCCCCAGCCGGCGCCCCACTCGCCCCCGCCCCCACTGGTCGCCCCGCCCCCGGGGCCCGGCCCCCCGCGCCCGGCGCCTGGGTCGCCGTCGTGCGCGTGGTACTCCACCGACTCCGCGGTGAGCTGCATGAACGCCTCCTCCAGCGAAGCCTGCCGGGGACTCAGCTCGTGCAGCACCAGCCGCTCCCGGGCCGCCAGCTCGCCCAGTTCCGGGGCCGCCACCCCGTCGACCTCCACCGCCCCGTCGGGGCCGTCCGCCGCCGCGACACCGGCCGCGTGCAGGACGTCCAGCAGCCGCTCCCGCTCGGGGGAGCGCAGCGTCACGTAACTGCGGGAGTTCTCCCGGATGAAGTCGGCCATCGAGGTGTCGGCCATCAGCCGGCCCTGGCCGATGACCACGAGGTGTTCGGCGGTCAGCGCCATCTCGCTCATCAGGTGGGAGGAGACGAAGACCGTGCGGCCCTGGTGGGCGAGGGACTTCATGAGGTTCCTGATCCAGTGGATGCCCTCGGGGTCGAGGCCGTTGACCGGCTCGTCGAACATCAGGATGCGCGGATCGCCGAGCAGCGCCCCCGCGATCCCCAGCCGCTGCCCCATGCCGAGCGAGAACCCCTTGGCGCGCTTGCCGGCTACCGGGGTCAGGCCCACCGTGTCCAGCACCTCGGTGACCCGGGAGGCGGGGATGCCGTTGGACTGGGCCAGGCAGAGCAGGTGGTTGTAGGCGGTCCGGCCGCCGTGCATCGCCTTGGCGTCGAGGAGCGCCCCGATCTGCCGCAGCGGATCGTGCAACTGGGCGTAGTGCCGCCCGTCGATGCGGACATCACCCGCCGACGGCTTGTCCAGCCCGAGGATCATCCGCATCGTGGTGGACTTCCCCGCGCCGTTCGGCCCGAGGAACCCCGTCACGATGCCCGGGCGCACCGTGAACGTCAGATTGTTGACGGCCACCCTCTCGCCGTACCGCTTGGTCAGCCCCGACAGCTCGATCATGCGTCGAGGCTACGGCCGGGGCGCCCGGCCCGCCCCCGGGCTTGGACCGGTTGCCGCAACGGGGCAGCGCGAAGCCCCCGCCCCGGACGGACCGGGACGGGGGCGAAGAACGCTTGGCGCTCGGGTCAGCGGGACTGCTGGGCCGGGACGCCGCGCGACGCGGAGTCGTCCTCGGCGGCCGGGGCGCCCGCGGCCGCGACAGCCGCACCCGTGAGGGTGGCCAGCATCTCGCGGACGTTGGTGAGCTGGGCGTTGATCGAGTCGCGGCGGTTGGTGAGCGCCGCCAGCTCGCGCTCGGACTCGCTGCGGATGCGGTCGGCCTTGGCGTTGGCGTCGGCGACGATGTCCTCCGCCTGGCGCTGCGCGGTCTCCACCGTCTGGCGGGCACGGCGCTCGGCGTCGGTGCGCAGCTTCTCGGCCTCCAGGCGCAGCTGCTCCGCCCGGTGCTCGATCTCCGCGAGGCGCTTCTCCGCCTTGGCCTGACGCGAGGCCAGGTCGCGCTCGGACTGCTCGCGGCGCTTGGCGAGGTTGGTCTCGAAGTCCGCGGCGGCCTGGGCGGCCTTGGCGCGGGTCTCCTCGAAGAGGGCGTCGGCCTCCTCGCGCTTCGACTGGGCGTCCTTCTGGGCCTCGGCGCGCAGCGCGCTCGCCTCGCCCTTGGCCTTCTCGACGATCCGGACGCCCTCGTCGTCCGCCTTCGCCTTCCGCTCGGTGGCGAACGCCTCGGCGTCGTTGCGCACCTGCTGGGCGGCGGACTCCGCCAGCTCGCGGTGCTGCTCGGCGGCGCGGCGGGCCTCCTCGCGCAGGTCCTTGGCCTCCTCCTCGGCGAGGCGGAGGATCTTCTCTACCCGGGCGCCCAGACCGGCGTACGACGGCTCGGCGTCGGCCACCTGGGCCTGCGCGTTCTGCGTTTCGAGGTGCAGCTCCTCGATGCGCTTTTCCAGAGCGGTGATGCGGGTGAGGGCGCTGTCACGGTCGGAGACGAGCTTGGAGATGCGTTCGTCCACCTGAGCGCGGTCGTACCCACGCCGCACGAGCTCGAAGCCATAGGGGGAAGTGTCGCTCATGGGGTTCCTGTCGAATGGGACCGGTGAGGTGATAGAGGGAATCCTAGGGGCCAAAGCGGCGTGTCATCGAGCAGATGCCCGTTTGATCTGGAGAATGACACCCCTTTTGGGTGGTCAACGGCGGCAGCTCTTGCCAGATCGGCCCAGAACAGGCCCATTACCGCACCTCCCACGCCCCCGTGTCCGATTTTTTCGCCCCCGTCACCGGGGGAGGCCCCCGGCGTGCGCTGTGACCGGGCCGTCCGTCCCCGGCTGCCCGTCAGTTCTCGTTCTGTTTGCCACCCGAACGGGAACTCCCCGCCGAGGCCCCCGCCTTGACGCCCGTACCGGAACCGCCCGGGGCCGCCTTGCCGGCCGGCTGGGACTCGAAGCCCTCCAGCGCCTCCAGCACGTCCTGGACGCGGGAGATCTCCTGGTTGATGTCGGCCCGGCGGCGCATCAGCACCTCCAGTTCGCGCTGGCCCTCGGCGACGACCCGCTCGGCCTCCTCCTCGGCCTCGCGCTTGATCTGCTCGGCCTCGCGGACCAGTTCGGCCTTCTTCTGCTCGGCCTCCTTGAGAAGCCCCTCGGCCTTGCGCACCGCGGCGATCCGGACCTTGCCGGCCTCCGAACTGGCGTCCGCCAGCAGCTCCTTGGCGTCGGACCGGGCCTTCGCCTCCTGCTCCTCGGCCGCCTTGACCAGCGCGTCGCACCGCTCGCCGGCGGTGCGCATCGCCTCCGAGGACTCCCGGCGCGCCCGGTCGTGCAGCTCCTCGATCTCCGCGGTGACCCGCTCGCGCAGCTCCTCGGCGCGCTCGCGGATCGCGGTGGCGTCCCGGCGGGCGCCCACCAGCAGTTCGTCGGCGTCGGCACGGGCCCGCTCCACCAGGGTGTTGCCCTCCACGGTGGCCTCGGCGACCAGCCGCTCCGCCTCCGCGCGGGCCGCGCCCACCATCGAGTCGGCCCGGGACTCGGCCTCCGTCGTCGCCTTCAGCGCCGCCTGTTGCGCCTCGGTGGTCAGCTTCTCCGCCTCGGCGGCCGTCTCGCTCAGCAGCCGGTCGACCTGCTCGGCCGCCTCCGAGCGCCGCTTGTTGGCATCCGCCCGCGCCTCGTCCAGCGTCCGGTCCGCCTCCGCGCGTGCCTGCGCGGTCAGTTCCTCGGCCGCGGCCAGCGCCTGCGACTCGACCCGCTCGGCCTCCTCGCGGGCCTGCGCGGCCCGCTCCTCGGCCGCCGCGACCGCGCGCGCCGCCTCGGCCCGCAGCCGCTCCGCCTCCTCGGCCGCCCCGGTCACCGTCCGCTCGGCCTCGGCCCGCGCCTCGGCCCGGACCCGCTCCGCCTCCTCGGCGGAACGCGCCCCCAGCGACTCGGCCTCCGTGGCCGCCTGCGAGACCAGCCGGTCGGCCTGCTCGGCCGCCTCGGTCCGCATCCGGTTGGCGTCCTGACGGGCCTCCGCCCGCGCCTTCGACGCGTCCGCCTCGGCCGAGGCCAGCGCGTCCGACGCCTCCGACCGCAGCCGCTGGGCGTAGCTCCCGGCGTCCGCGCGCAGCCGCTCCGACTCGGCCGTCGCCTCCGCGACCGCCGACTCCGCCAGCGAACGCGCCGTCTCCAGCTCCTCGGCCGCCTCCGACCGCAGCCGCGCCGCGTCCTCGGCGGCTCGCTCCCGCTCCGCGTGCGCGTCGGAACGGACCCGGTCCGCCTCCTCCTGCGCCTCGGAGCGGATGCGCTCCGCGGCGTGCTCCGCCGCCGACCTGAGCCCCGCGATCTCCTCCTGCGCCTGCTCCTGGAGCCCCGCGACGGAGTCCCGGACCTGCTGCGCGGTCGCCTCGGCGGCCGACACCAGCTCGGTGGCGCGCGCGTCCGCCTCTTCGACCAGCCGCGCCGCCTCGGCCTCGGCCTCCTCGACCCGCTTACGCGCCGAGGCCAGCAACTCCTCGGACTGCTCGCGGGCCCGCTCGCGCTCCTGCCCCGCCTCGGTACGCGCCGACTCCAGCGCCTCCTCGGCCGAACGCCGCCTGCGGTCCGCCTCCTCCTGGGCCCGCTCCAGCGCCTCGGTGGCCTCCGCCTCCGTACGCTCCGCCGCGCTCGCCGCCTCCGCGCGCAGCCGGTCGGCCGCCTCCTGGGCCTCGGCCTTCAGCCGCTCGGCCTCCTCGGCGGCGTCGGCGCGCAGCCGCACCGCGACCGCCTCGCCCTCGGCCCGGGAGGCCGCCGCCTCCTCGGCCGCGGTCGCGGTGAGCGCCTCGGCCTCCTCGACGGCCTGGTCGCTGAGGGTCCGGGCGCGCTCGGCCGCCTCGGTGCGGGTGCGCTCCGCCTCCTCGGCGGCCTCCTTGCGGAGCCGGCTGGCCTCGGCGCGCGCCTCGGTCAGCGCCTCCTCGGCGGCGACCACCCTCTGTTCGGCCTCCTCGCGGAGCCGCACCAGCTCGGCCTCGGCCTCCTCGCGACGGGCCCGGACGCCTTCCTCGGTCTCCTCGCGCAGCTCCCGCGCGGCCTGCTCGGCCTCCTCGCGGGTCCGGGCGGCGGCCTCCTCGGCCTCCTCGCCCAGCTTCGCCGCCTCGGTGCGGGCCCGCTCCAGCGCGTCGTCGGCCTGCTTGCGCAGGGCCGCCGCCCGCTCCGCGGACTCCGCCCTGGTCCGCTCGCCGTCCGCCTCGCCGGCCTCGCGGGCCTCGGCGGCGTCCTGGCGGGCCTTGGTCAGCAGCTCCTCGGCGGTGGAGGCCGACTCCTCGATCTGCTGGACCGCCTCCCGGCGCGCCTCGGAGCGGATGCGCTCGCCCTCGGCGACCGCCTCGGCGCGCAGCTGCTCGGCCTCGCCGCGCAGCCGCCGGGCCTCCTCCTGGAGCTCGACGGTCTTGGCGCGGTACTCCTTGGTGTCGTCCTTCGCGGCGCCCTTCAGCTCCTCCGCGAGGTCGTGCGCCTCGGCCCGCAGCCGGTCCGCCTCGGCCTCCGCCTCCGAACGCAGCCGCTCGGCCTCCTCGGAGGCCGACCGCCGGGTCTCCTCCGCGTCCTTCGACGCCTTCTGGAGCACCTCCTCGGCGGTCCTGGCCGCCTTCGCCAGCGCCGCGGCCGAGTCCTCGGCCGCCGCCGCGCGCGCCTTCTCGGCCGCCTCGGAACGCGCCTTCTCGGCCTCGGCCACCGCGCGCTCGCGCAGCTCCTCGGCCTCCGCGCGGACCGCCTCGGCCTCCTTGGTGGCCTCCTCGACCAGCCGGGCCACCTGCTCCCGCGCCGTCTTCGTGCGCTGCTCACCGGCGGCCTCCGCGGCCGCCATCCGCTTGGCCGCGGCGGCCTCCGCCTCGGCCACCAGCTTCTCGGAGCGCGAGGTCGCCTCGCGCAGCGCCGTGTCCGCCTCGGACATCCGCTGCTCGGCGGCGCGGGTCAGCTCCGCCGACCTGCGGTGCGCCTGGTCGGCCTCCGAGGCGGTCGAGGACCGCAGCTGCTCGGCGTGGTCGGCGGCCTCCTGGGCCTGCTGGGAGGCGGCGTTCAGCATCCGCTCCGCGTCGGCGCGGGCCCGGCGCAGCAGCGCCTCCGCCTCCGCGCGGGCGTTCTCGGTCTCCTCGCCGAGCCGCCGGCGGGCCTCCTCGGTGAGCCGCTGCGCCTCGGCGCGGGCCGCCGCGAGGGACTGCTCGGCCTGGGCGCGGGACTCGTCGAGGAGGCGCTGGGCCTGCGACTCGGAGCGGGCCCGGAGCTGCTCGGCCCAGGCGACGTTCTCGTTGACGTGCGACTCGACGGTGGCGCGGCGCTCGGCCAGCTCCTGGTCGAGCTGCTGGCGCCGGTTGACCGCCTCGGTGTGCAGCTCCGCCTGGAGGCGGGCCTGCTGCTCGGCGTGCTCCTGGAGGATGCGCTGGGTCTGGGCCCGGACCTCGCGCAGCTCGCGCTCGGCGTCGCTGCGCATCTGGTCGGCCTGGAGCTGGGCGTTCCGCAGCATCTGCTCGGCCTGGTAGCCGAGGTCCGCGGTGTCGTAGGAGTGGGGACGCGTCGCCAGCGCCCGTCGGGCCTCGTGCAGCTTGGCACGCAGAACCTCGACCTGGTAGCCGAGGTCCTCGGCGTGCTGAACGGCCTTCTCCCGGTCGGTCTTCAGCCGGTCCATCTCGGCTTCGAACCGAGAGAGGTGGTCGTCAGCTCGGTGGCGCTCCTGGCCTTCGTAGCCCCGCACTGCGCGGTCCCATCCGTCCCCTGGTCGCGAAAACTCCGAACAACCCCGTCCGCGGACGGACGAGGCTCCCGGGGGAAATGGTGTCAGACCGCCCGCGGGCCCGGACTGCCGCCCGGCGCTGCCGCTCTGAAACCCGGACCCCGGCCCGGCGGCCGTCCGCGTGGAAGCGACGGCCGCCCCCCAACCCTACCGGCCAATCAGGTGTCCGATCAGTGCTCCGCCGACTCCTCGGGTGCGGAGGTGACGAGTTCGGTCAGTACGCCGTGGCAGTCCTTGGGGTGCAGGAAGGTGATCCGGGACCCCATGGAGCCCTTCCGGGGCTCGTCGTAGAGGACCCGGACGCCCTTGTCACGGATGGAGGCGGCGTCCTGGTCGACGTCGGCGGTGCCGAAGGCGATGTGGTGCACGCCCTCGCCGTTCTTGGCCAGCCACTTGCCCACCGCCGAGTCCTCGCGGGTGGGCTCCAGGAGCTGGAGGTAGGAGGCGCCTCCGTCGGAGGTCTCGTTGATCTTCAGCATGGCCTCCCGCACGCCCTGTTCCTCGTTGACCTCGGTGTGGAACACCTCGAAGCCGTAGGTGGAGCGGTAGAACTCGACGGTGGCGTCGAGGTCGTGGCAGGCGATTCCGATGTGGTCGATACGCGTCAGCATGGAGCCAGTGCAGCGCGCCCGGCCCGGTTACGCAACGTGCGCGCGATCACACCGTAAGCCCGGTGACCCCGGGGCGTACCGCTCAGTACATTGACGTAAACCCTCGTTCACTTCGCACCACCGATGCAAAGGGGCCCACGGCCATGACTGGAACCCAGAGCACCACCTCCGTGATCGTCGCCGGCGCGCGCACGCCCATGGGGCGGCTCCTCGGCTCGCTCAAGTCCTTCTCCGGAGCCGACCTCGGCTCGTTCGCGATCAAGGCGGCTCTGGACCGGGCCGGGATCGGCGGCGACCAGGTCCAGTACGTGATCATGGGCCAGGTGCTGACGGCCGGCGCCGGCCAGATCCCCGCCCGCCAGGCCGCCGTCAAGGCCGGCATCCCGATGAACGTGCCCGCGCTCACCATCAACAAGGTGTGTCTCTCGGGCCTGGACGCCATCGCCCTCGCCGACCAGCTGATCCGCGCCGGTGAGTTCGACGTGGTGGTCGCGGGCGGCCAGGAGTCCATGACCAACGCCCCGCACCTGCTGCCCAAGTCCCGCGAGGGCTACAAGTACGGCGCCGTCGAGATGCTCGACGCGATGGCCCACGACGGGCTCACCGACTCCTTCGAGAACATCGCGATGGGCGAGTCGACCGAGAAGCACAACACCCGCCTCGGCATCGCCCGCCCCGAGCAGGACGAGATCGCCGCCCTCTCCCACCAGCGCGCCGCCGCCGCCCAGAAGAACGGCGTCTTCGAGGCCGAGATCACCCCGGTGGAGATCCCGCAGCGCAAGGGCGACCCGGTCCTCTTCGCCAAGGACGAGGGCATCCGCGCCGAGACGACCGCCGAGTCCCTCGGCAAGCTGCGCCCCGCCTTCGCCAAGGACGGCACCATCACCGCCGGCTCCTCCTCGCAGATCTCCGACGGCGCCGCCGCCGTCGTGGTCATGAGCAAGGCCAAGGCGGAGGAGCTGGGACTGGAGTGGATCGCCGAGATCGGCGCCCACGGTAATGTCTCCGGCCCCGACAACTCCCTCCAGTCGCAGCCCTCCAACGCCATCGCGCACGCCCTGAAGAAGGACGGCCTGACGGTCGAGGACCTCGACGTGATCGAGATCAACGAGGCGTTCGCCGCGGTCGCCGTCCAGTCCATGAAGGACCTCGGCGTCACCTCCGAGAAGGTCAACGTCAACGGCGGCGCCATCGCGCTCGGCCACCCCATCGGCATGTCCGGCGCCCGCCTCGTCCTCCACCTCGCCCTGGAGCTGAAGCGGCGCGGCGGCGGTGTCGGCGCGGCCGCGCTGTGCGGCGGTGGCGGCCAGGGCGACGCCCTGATCGTCCGCGTTCCCAAGAGCTGAACCCCGGCGCGGCCCGGTCCCCTGTGCGAGGGGCCGGGCCGCGCTTCTGACGGGACCCGAAGTCGCCGTACGTCGTGAACGGAGCAGCCCATGCAGGACGTCCCCGCCCTCGTCGCCCAGGCCAGGGAGGGCAGGCCGCGGGCCGTGGCCCGGCTGATCTCGCTGGTCGAGGGGGCCTCGCCGCAACTGCGGGACGTCATGGCCGCACTCGCCCCGCTCACCGGCAACGCCTACGTCGTCGGGCTCACCGGCTCGCCCGGCGTCGGCAAGTCGACCACCACCTCGGCGCTGGTCAGCGCCTACCGGGCGGCCGGGAAGCGGGTCGCGGTGCTCGCCGTCGACCCGTCCTCGCCGTTCTCCGGCGGCGCGCTGCTCGGCGACCGCATCCGGATGTCGGACCACGCCTCCGACCCCGGGGTCTACATCCGCTCCATGGCCACCCGCGGCCACCTCGGCGGGCTCGCCTGGGCCGCGCCGCAGGCGATCCGCGTGCTGGACGCGGCCGGGTTCGACGTGGTCCTCGTCGAGACCGTCGGCGTCGGGCAGTCCGAGGTGGAGATCGCGGCGCAGGCCGACACCAGCGTGGTGCTGCTGGCGCCCGGCATGGGGGACGGCATCCAGGCGGCCAAGGCGGGAATCCTGGAGATCGGTGACCTGTACGTGGTCAACAAGGCCGACCGGGACGGGGCCGACGCCACCGCGCGGGAGCTGAACCACATGCTCGGGCTCGGGGAGGCGCGGGCCGCAGGGGACTGGCGGCCGCCGATCGTGAAGACCGTGGCCGCCAAGGGAGTGGGGGTCGACGACCTGGTCGACGCCCTGGAGAAGCACCGGGGGTGGATGGAGGAGCGGGGGGTGCTGGCCGAGCGGCGGGTTGCCCGGGCCGCTCGGGAGGTCGAGACGATCGCGGTGACCGCTCTGCGGTCGCGGATCGCCGATCTCTCCGGGGACGCGCGCACCGGGGCGCTGGCCGCGCAGGTCGTCGGGGGTGAGCTTTCGCCGTATGCGGCGGCGGACGTGCTGCTCGACGCGATCGCGCCGGCCGGCGGATCCGGCGGTGCGGCCGGCTGAGCCGCGGTGCGGCCCCGTGCTTCACGCCTGGGGCGCGGGCCGCGCCAACGCGCGGTGCAGGTCGGCGAGCCGGGCGCTCAGTTCCGGATCGGCGGCGGGCGCCGGGGCCGTCGGCCGACCGGTGGACAGGGCCTGGCGCAGGGCGGGTGAGCCAGGCAGGCCCGCACGGGCGGCTTGTGCCAGGGTGCCCACTTCGGCGGCGGCGCGGAGGGCCTCGTCCGGGGCGGGCGGCGCGGGCGGGGCCGCCAGGACCCAGACGAGCAGGCGGCGCACGGCCAGCAGCGCGGGCCACAGGCGGTCGGCCGTCCCGGTGGAGCGGATCTCCTCGGCCGGGACCGCGTCGTACATGGTCCACAGGTCGGCGACGGCCTGCCACGCGGCTGCCTCGGAGCGCGGCTCCGCCTTCCCGGCCCGCAGGCGCTCCCGCAACGCCGAACCGGTCGCCGCTACCGCACCGTGGACCGCCGCGGTCACCCGCCGACGCGGAATGCCCGGCACCAGCAGGGCGGTGGCCACGCCGAGACCGAGACCGAGACCGAGATCCAGCAGGCGGTACGCGGCGAGGGTGCCGAGTCCCGGTCCGCCGCGGGACGCGGCATCGACGATCAGCAGGGCGACCGGGGTGCTGAACAGCATCCGGGCGAAGAGCGAGGTGGGCGGCACAGCACGCGACAGACCGTGCGCGGCCGTGGCCAGCCCGACAGTCACCCCGACGCCGGGCTCGTACGAGTGGAAGACCGCGGCGGTGACCCCCACACCCACCACCGTTCCGGCCAGCCGGGTCCCTGCCCGCTGCCCGGGGCGCCGCCCCGGGCCGCCCTGGAGCGCCGCTGCCGCCCCGACCGCCACCCAGGCCGGGTGGAGGACCGGCACGAAGGCCGCGATGGTGGTGCCGACCGCGACCGCGAGACCCACCCGCAGTGCGACAGCCGGGTACGGCGACGAGAGCGCGGACAGCCGCCGCAGCCCGGCGCCGGGACTTCCGCGCGGCGGAAGCGGCGTGGGCCATCGCGCGGCGGGCTCCGACGGCGCGCGCCCGTCCTCGGCAGCCGTCGGCATGGACCCTGGTCCGGGGAGGTGCCCGGCGCGTACCCGACCGGCTGCCTCCGAGAGCCGGTGCGGCCACCGGCCGGGGAGGGCGGCGCCACCCCCGCCGAGACTCTGTTCCACCACGGTGAGAACGCCTTCGAGCCGGATCAGCAGCGCGTGCAGCGCCAGTTGCCGGGCGTCCGGCGGGTGCGGCCGCCACCCCTTCCGGGTGTCGTCCAAGGCCGTCCAGGCCCGGTGGAGTGAGGCGCAGGCCCGGCGATGGGCGTCGGCGGACGAGCCCTCGGGCCGGCCGGGCCCGGCCTCGCCCACCACGCGGGCGAAGGCCGCGACCTCCTCCAGCGCGGCGGCGGCCGCGCGCTGTTCCGGCCGGTGCCGGGGGGAGCGCCGACCGACGGAGTTGAACAGCCAGGCGCAGGCGGCTCCGAGGGCGACCAGGCCCGAGCGGAGCGCGGCCTCGGTCAGGTCGGCGGGGGGCAGGAAGGCGGCCAGGGCGGCGACGAGGAGGACGAAGTAGCCTCCGGGGCCGCTCAGACGCAGGGTGTCGACGAAGAGGGTGGCCGCCGCGGTCACCAGGGAGAGCACCACCACCATCGCCCAGGTGTGCCCCGCCGCCAGTGAACCGGCGAAGAAGGCGAGCACGAACCCGCCGCCCAGCAGCGCGGTCAGCAGGGCCCGCCGCGGACGGGGGTCGCGGGTCCCGTAGGCGTCGAGGTAGCAGCCCATCGCGGCGAAGGCGCCGTACTCCGCGCCCGCCACCGCGGTGACGCTTCCGAAGGCGAGCGCGAACGCGAACAGGGCCCGGACGGCGCGACCCCGGTCGAGCGTGGGTGGCCGGGGCAGTCGGCGCAGCCCGCGCCGGAGCGCGCCTTCCGGGCGCGGGATCACCAGATCGCCTGGGCGAGCGCCCCGCCCGCGAACGACAGGCCGAGACCGAGGGCGACCGTGACCAGCAGATAGCCGCCGGCCCCGGCGACCCGTCTGGCGTCCGTCAGGGCCAGCACCTCCTTGGAGAAGGTGGACCAGGTGGAGAGCGCGCCGCAGAAACCGGTGGACAGCAGCGCCTGCCCGGCTGTGCCGAGCGCGCCCTCGGTCCCGGCCTCGACGAGGAAGCCCAGGAGCAGGGCGGCGGCCATGTTGGCCAGGAAGGTGCCCCAGTGGAAGGAGGAGGGCAGACGGGTGCGGGCCGCCAGGCCGATCAGGTAGCGGGTGGGCGCGCCGACGGCACCGCCGGCCAGGACCAGGAACCACTCACCCATCAGGCACCGCCCTCGTGCTTGTTCTCCGTGACCCCGCCGGTGAGCACCAGGCGGGTCATCGCCACCCCGAGGACGATGCCCACCATGCAGGCGGCGACCGTCAGGAACAGGTAGCCGACGGCCGTCAGCGGCTGGCCGTTCTCGATGAGCCGCCGGGTGTCGTCGCTGTACGACGAGAACGTGGTGAACCCGCCGAGCACTCCGGTGCCCAGCATCGGGTTGAGGAGCCGGGGGGCGCCGGTGAACCGCTCCTTGAGCGCGATGGTCAGCACTCCCATGAGGAAGCAGCCCACGACGTTGACCAGCAGCGTCGTCCAAGGGAAGGCGGCCGTGCCCTGGTGCCACAGGAGGGAGGCGTCGGAGCCGTTGCGCTCTACGTGATCAGCCCCCGGCGGCCCGCCCGGGAGATCGCCGACACCCTGCACGGGTCGCTGGAGGGCGCCGACGTGCTGCACGGCGCCAGCGTCCTGCCCGACGAGTGCGGGGCCTGGACCCGGATCCTCGGCCGCGAGCAGCCCAGCGTCACAGCGGCGGTCCACGCGGCCTGGGACGCGGTACGCCGCCTGCTCCTCGGTCATCCCGCCCCCGACCTGCGGAAGCAGTAGGTCCCGTCGATCAGGAGACCCCGTCCATGATCACCGCCCTCGCACCCATGCCTCCGGCCTACGACTCGGGCGACACCGCCTGGATGTTGGCGGCCGCGGCGATGGTGCTGCTGATGACACCGGCTCTCGCCTTCTTCTACGGGGGCATGGTCAGGACCAAGCACGTCCTGGTGATGCTCAAGATGAGCTTCGCCTCGCTGTGCTTCGTGACCATCCTCTGGTTCCTCGTCGGGTACTCGCTCGCCTTCGGCCCGGACGTCGGAGGCGTGGGCCTGATCGGCAACCTCGACCACGCCCTCATGCGGGACATCGAGCCGAACACCCTGACCGGCTCGATCCCGACGTACATCTACGCCACCTTCCAGATGGGCTTCGCCATCGTCACCGTGGCGCTGATCAGCGGGTCGATCGCCGGCCGGGCGACGATGCGGGGATGGCTGGTCTTCTCGGCGCTCTGGCTGCTGTGCGTGTACGTGCCGCTCGCCCACTGGGTCTTCGACACGGACCACGGGTGGATCTCGCACCACCTCGGGGCGCTCGACTTCGCCGGCGGCCTGCCGGTGGAGCTGAACTCAGGGATCGCCGGGCTGGCCGCCGCCCTGGTCGTCAGGGGGCCCCGGGACTTCCGCCGCCAGGAACCGCGCCCCAACAACATTCCGCTGGTCATGATCGGTGTGGCCCTGCTGTGGTTCGGCTGGCTGGCCTTCAACGCCGGTTCGGCCGTCCGCGACACCGGCACCGCCGCGACCGCGTTCATCAACACCCAGCTCGGCGCGGCCGGCGCCATGGTCACCTGGCCGCTGGTGGAGTACTGGCGCACCCGCAGGGTGACCATGATGGGGGTCGGCTCGGCGGCCGTCGCCGGCATGGTCGCCATCACCCCGGCCTGTGGTGAGGTCGACCCCGTCGGCGCGCTGATCACCGGCCTGGTCGCCGGCCTCGTCTGTGCCTTCGCCGTCACCCTGAAGTACCGCATCAACGTCGACGACACCCTCGACGTGGTCGGCGTGCACGGTGCCGGCGGTCTGGTCGGCCTGATCATGGTCGGCTTCTTCGCCACCGAGGGCGTCGCGGGCAAGGAGGGGGTCTTCTACGGCGGCGGCGGTTCCCTCCTGTGGCGCCAGATCGTGGCCATCCTCGCGGTCGCGGCCTTCTCCTTCGTCGTCACCTGGGTCATCGCCAAGGTGGTGGACATGGTCGTCGGCTTCTCCGACAAGGAGGCGTACCGCTCGGTGCCGGGCGCGGACGAGGAACGGGCCTACGACCTCCGTACCACCCAGCAGCTGGACGCCCTGGCCGGCTCCGGCGGCCGGGGTGGTCTCGACGAGCGCACGCTCACCGAGATCCGCCGGCTCCTGCGCGACAACCGCGAGGGCTGAACCGCAGCGGTGAACGGCCCGTCCACCGGATTCCCATCCGGTGGCACGGGCCGTCCGGCGTCCCCGGCCTCGCGGGCGGGGGCGCGCTGGCTACTCGATGGTGCTCGGCGTGGGGGCGGGGGTCCGTCCTGCCCGGACCTCCTGGAGCCGGTGGGCGCCCTGCTGCACCGCGTTCTCGGTGGTGGAGGGGTCCGCCCCGCCCACGCCGCCGTTCATGACCGTGAAGGCGTCCGTGCCCATCCGCACCGCGGCGACGTCCAGGCTGAGCGTGACCGGCTGGCCGTCGCTCTCCCCCTTCACCCGCACGGACAGCCCCTGCCGGGCCTCGCCCACCTTGGGCAGTGAGGAGGCGACCACCTCGACACTGCGCCTGCCACCGCCCTCGCCGGTGAGGGTGAACGTGTCACAGGACTCCGGGAGCGCGCCGAGCCACTTCATCGACTTCTCCAGATCCGTGCTGTCGTAGGCGCCGACCTGGTAGAGCAGACGCTGCTCGCCCTGCTGGAACCCGGCGAGCGCGGACGGCCCCGAGGGCTCGCCGAGGAGCGTGTCGTCGTACAGGGCGTCCACCAGACGCTGGCACTCCTCGGCGTCGCTCTTGCCGGTGAGGAACTCGGCCACGTCCACCTGGCCGAGGAGCAGGGAGTCCCGCCAGGACTGCGGGTCCTTCGCCTTGCTCCACTGCTCCTCGATGTCCGCCTCGGTGATCAGTGCCTCGCGGGCGCTCTTCTCCGTCAGCTTCGCCGAGGGGGAGGGGGAAGGGGAGTTCTCGGCCTGGCGTGCCGGGGCTGCGGTCTCCCGGGCGGCCGGGGCGCCCTGGTCCCCGGAGCAGGCGGCGGTGGCCAGGAGCGTTCCGGCGGCCGCACAAGCGGCCAGGAGGCGGGGTGCGGTGCGTCCCCCGCGTACGCTCCGGGGCCGGACCGGGGCGGGGGCAGGCGAGCTGGGGGCAGGCGGCAGGGGCGGGCGGTGCGTCGTCATGGGTGCCTTTCCGGGGTGCCGGGTCGCCACCCGGTGACCTGGTGGCCCCGGGCGCCCCCTCCGCACCCCATCGCACCACCGTCCGGCCCCGCCGACCAGCAGGGCGCGGCCGGACAGGGGAGGCGCGCCCGGTCAGAGGGACGCCTCCGCGATGTCCTCGTGCAGCCGTGCCATCACCTCGCCGGTCTCGGCCAGTCCGGGGGAGGGCGAGTCGGCGGCCGAGACCGCGTCGCGCAGCCACCGGCTCGTCGCGAGCCCCAGGCTCCGTGCCTCCTCGGCGTCGTGGTCGAAGAGCTGCCGTTCGAGACGGGAGGAGATGTCGGTGAGGGTCTCGGCGTTGGTGGCGGGTGGCAGCACGCCGCGCAACTCGTCGGGAAGGCCGTGCGCGAGCCGGAAGTCGCGGACCGCCGTGACGACGTCCGGGTTGTCGGTGTACCGGTCCAGGCTGTCCGCCAGCACCAGAAGCCGGGCCGTCAGCCGGGGCAGGCCTGTGTGGCCGTCCAGCCACTCCAGGAGCTCGCGTTCGCCGCCGAGCCGCTCGGAGAGGAGGTCCAGCCGCTCCAGGGCGCGGGTGGGAAGGGACCAGCGCAGCGGGAGCGTCTTGGCGACCTCCTCCGCCAGCCGGGCCTCGTCGGCCGGGTCAAGCCCCTCCTCCACGAAGCGGAGCACCAGGGGCCCCTCCATGCCGAACGAGATCGGTTCGCCCTTTTGCTCGGCGCCGGGTGAGGCGTCCGTGGGCCGGTGCAGCAGCTTCTCCCTGAACTTCCCCAGTGGCGTTCTGTGCACGACATCCTCCCGGTGGCCCCCTGGTGCCTCCCCGGGGGCCGGTCTCCGGGACCCGTCGGGGGCGGACGCCGGCCCGTGGCTTCGGCGCGCCAGGACGACCGCGCTCCTCACTGTGCCGCCGGGCGCGCCGGGACGCGCGCCCGGTGGGCCGCCCGGGTGGACGCTCAGCCCTCGCGGGAGGCGCGCGGGGTGTCCAGCGGAACGGTCCAGTCGGCCTCGCCGACCTCGACCTCCCAGCGCCCGTCGTCGAACTCGACCGAGGTCACGGCGCCGTCGACGGCGGCCGCGGCGTCCCGGGCGGAGACCTTGGCGCCCTGGACGGCCTTCAGCTCCGCCGCCGCGTCGTCCTCGTCCCGGTCGGTCTCGGTTCGGACGACCTTGCCGGTGGTCGAGTCGACGTCGATCTCGTGGACGGTGGAGCCGCCGGTGGCGACCTCGACCTCCCAGCGGCGGTCCCCGTCGTCGTCCAGGTCGGCCGAGAGGACCGTCCCGGAGGTGTGCTTCAGCGCCGCCGCGATGGCCTGCGCCGCGGTGACGTTCCCCGGGCCGGCCGCGGCGCCCTTGTCGTCCCGCCGGTCGTCCTGGTCGTCGTCGCGCCGGTCGTCGCGGTCGTCCTCGTCCCTCGCGTCCCGGTCGTCGTCCCGGTCGTCGTCCCGGTCGGCCGGGGCGGCGGACTCCTGGCCGGAGACGAGGCTGACGCGGTCGGCGGGGGAGGCGGTGGCGGGGGCGTCGTCGCCGGAGCTGACGGCGACCGCGGCAGCCCCTCCGCCGATCACGGCGACGGCGGTCAGGGCGGCGATGACGGCATTGCGCTTCATGGCGGGTTCCTCCCGAAAGGCAGTGGTCTGCGGTACGGACAACACTGTGGCCCACGGAGGCTGAAGCCTCGCTGAAGCAGCCTGAAGCGGGCTTCAGGTTGGCTCTGCGAGTCTTGGCGCATGCGCCTGTTGATCGTGGAGGACGAGAAGCGGCTGGCCCTGTCCCTGGCGAAGGGACTGACCGCCGAGGGATACGCCGTGGACGTCGTCCATGACGGGCTGGAGGGACTGCACCGGGCCAGCGAGAGCCCGTACGACCTGCTGGTCCTGGACATCATGCTGCCCGGCATGAACGGCTACCGGGTGTGCGCCGCCCTGCGCGCCGCCGGGAACGACGTGCCGATCCTGATGCTGACCGCCAAGGACGGCGAGTACGACGAGGCCGAGGGGCTCGACACGGGCGCCGACGACTACCTGACCAAGCCCTTCAGCTACGTGGTGCTGGTCGCCCGGGTGCGGGCCCTGCTGCGCCGCCGCGCGGGTGCCGGCGCCTCCCCGGTGCACACGGTGGGCGGGCTGCGCGTGGACACGGCCGCCCGGCGGGTGCAGCGGGACGGCGAGGAGGTCGCGCTGACCGCCAAGGAGTTCGCGGTGCTGGAGCAACTGGTGCTGCGCGCGGGCCAGGTGGTCTCCAAGGCCGACATCCTGGAACACGTCTGGGACTTCGCCTACGACGGCGACCCCAACATCGTCGAGGTCTACGTCAGTGCCCTGCGCCGCAAGCTCGGCGCCCAGGCCATCCGTACCGTGCGCGGCATGGGGTACCGCCTGGAGGCCGGCCGGTGAAGCGGCTCTTCGGCTCGGTACGGGCCCAGGCGACCATCGGCGCGACCCTGGTGGTGGCCGTCGCGCTGATCGCGGCCGGCACCGCGGTCCTGCTGTCGCTGCGCTCCAACCTCATCCAGGAGGCCGCCGCCCAGGCCGACGCCACCGCCCGCCAGGTCGCCTCGAAGGTGGCCGCGCGCACCGCGTACGAGGACCTGGACCTGCCCGACGACGAGGACCGGCCCGTCCAGGTGGTCGACTCCAAGGGCCGCCTGCTCGCCGTCAGCGACGACCTGGAGCGGATCAGCGGGACCGGCACCGACGCGGTCCGGCCCGACCCCGAGGCGCTGCGCGAGCCGGGCGGCGGGAACGACGACGATGACGACGGGGAGCGGCTGGAGGCCGGGGAGATCTCCGACGAGGTCGAGCGTGGCGAGGGCACCGCCACCGTCGACGGCCACACCGCCGACTACCGCTTCTCGGCGGTCGAGGTGGAGAACGACGACGACCGCCTCACCGTCTGGGCCGGTGCCCCGCTCGCCGCCGAGCAGGGCGCGGTGAGCACCGCGCAGACCGTCATGCTGATCGGCCTGCCGCTGCTGCTCGTGGTGGTCGCCGGGGTCACCTGGGGCGTGACCGGACGCGCCCTGAAGCCGGTGGAGGGCATCCGCCGCGAGATGGCCGCCATCACCGCCTCGGAGGATCTGGGGCGCCGGGTCCCCGAGCCCTCCACCCACGACGAGGTGGCCCGCCTCGCCCGCACCACCAACGCCACCCTCACCGCCCTGGAGGCTTCCGTCGAGCGCCAGCGCAGCTTTGTCGCCGACGCCTCGCACGAGCTGCGCAGCCCCATCGCCTCCCTCCGCACCCAGCTGGAGGTCGGCCTCGCCCACCCCGAACTGCTGGACGTCGAGGGCGCCGTGCAGGACACCGTACGGCTCCAGGCGCTCGCCGCCGACCTGCTGCTGCTGGCCAGGCTGGACGCGGGGGAGCGGCCCACCGGCGGGCGGCTGGACCTCGGGGCGCTGGTCCGCGAGGAGGTCTCGCAACGGGTCGGCGACCGGCTGCCGGTGACCGTGCACGGCCGGGCCGGGCTGGAGGTGGCCGGATCGCGCGGCCAGCTCGCCCGGGTCGTCGGCAACCTGGTCGACAACGCCCAGCGGCACGCCGTCTCCCGGGTCGAGGTGCGGGTGCGCGCGGACGGGCCCGAGGCGGTCGTCTCGGTCGCCGACGACGGGGCCGGGGTGCCCGCGCCGGAACGGGAGCGGATCTTCGAGCGGTTCGTCCGCCTCGACGACGCCCGCAGCCGCGACGACGGCGGCGCCGGTCTCGGCCTCGCCATCGCCCGCGACGTGGCGGCCCGGCACGGGGGCACCCTGCGCGTCCGCGAGGCCGCCGAGGGAGGCGCCCTCTTCGAGCTGCGGCTGCCCCGGCTGGCGGCCTAGGGCTGGGGGCTACTTGGCCGCCTGGTCGGCCCGGTCCCAGGCCAGCATCTGGTAGATGTACTCGGCGCCGAGCCCGTAGGTGCCGCCGTGCGCGCGGGCCAGGTCGCCCACGGCCGAGGCGGTCTCGGAGCGGGCCCAGTCGCGCTGGAGCTCCAGCAGGTACTGCAGCCAGGTCAGCGGCTGTGCCCCGGCCTGCACCAGGCGCTGCACCGCCCGCTCGTGCGCCTCGGCGCTGACCCCGCCGCAGGCGTCGGTGACCACGTAGACCTGGTGGCCCTCGTCCAGCGCGCAGAGCGCCGGGGCGACCACGCAGACCTCCGTCCACAGGCCGGCGAGGACCAGTTTGCGGCGGCCGGTGGCGAGGTAGCGGTCGCGGACGCGCGGGTCCTCCCAGGCGTTCATGGTGGTGCGGTCGATCCACCCGGAGGTGTCCGGGAACGCCTCGCGCACGCCCCGGAAGAGCGGCCCGCTGAAGTGCCGTTCCATCACCGTGGTGACGATGGCCGGCACCCCGAAGAGCACGGCGGTCTTCGCCAGCCCCGTGACGTTGTTGAGGACCACCTCCATCGGGTGCGAGGCGACCGCGAACCCCATCTGGCTCTCGTGGTCGATCAGCATCAGGGCGTGGTCGTCGGGGGTCAGCAGCTTGGGCGAGGGGGTGACGGGGCCGGTGGTCTCGTCGGCCATGGGGGGCTCTCCCTCCGGTCGGGCGGTGGCCGGTCCGGGTGGCTCGGCGGTGGGCGGGTCGTGGCGCACCTCGTAGCTGACGGTGATGCCGTCGCCCTCGGGGGAGTGGGCCGCCGGGTCCGGCAGCCGGTCCGGGCCGGGGCGCTCCTCGGGCCCGGAGGTCACCGGGTCCCGCCGTCCGCGGCCCGGCTCTGCTCGCTGTAGAGCAGGTCCCGGTAGGCGGGGTGGCGGGAGATCCACCCGGCGTAGAAGGGGCAGACCGCGAGGACGGCGGCGCCCTGCTCGCGCGCCTCGTCCAGCGAGTGGCGCACCAGGGCGCCGCCGACGCCCTGGCCCTCGTAGGCCGGGTCGACCTCGGTGTGGACGAAGGCGATGAGCCCGGGCGTACGGATGTACTGGGCGGTGCCCGCGAGCTGCCCGCCGACGCGGGCCTCGTAGCGGTTGACCTCGGTGTCGTCCCGGACGTCGACGGTCTGCGGGTCTGCGGTGGGCGGCTCGCTCATGGGCACCAGCGTGGCCCGGCCGCGGCACCGCCGCGACCGGGACTGGGCCGTGCCGGTCAGCCCCGGGCGGGCCGCTCGCGCAGGTGCTCGGCGACGGGGCCGAGCGCGCGGCTCAGTTCGGCCAGCGCCTCGGGGGAGAGGTGGTCCATGAAGTGGCGGCGCACGGAGGCCACGTGGTGCGGGGCGACCTCCTCCATGGTGCGGGCGCCCTGCTCGGTGAGGACCGCGAACAGCCCGCGCCGGTCGGACTCGCAGTGCTCGCGGCGGACGTGGCCGGCTTTCTCCATCCGGGTGATCTGGTGCGAGAGGCGGCTCTTGGACTGCCGGGTGGCCTCGGCGAGGTCGCTCATCCGCAGCCGCCGGCCCTCGGCCTCGGAGAGGTTGACGAGGATCTCGTAGTCGTTGTTGGTCAGGCCGAACGGCTGGAGGTCCTTCTCCAGCTCGTGCATCAGCAGGCGGCTGACGTCCAGGTGGGTGCGCCAGACGCACTGTTCCGTCTCGCTCAGCCAGCGCGTCGCCGTTTCGGTCTCCATACGTGGATTCTACCTAAAAAGTTGAAAAGCTAACGAATGGGGGATCGGTGAGAGGGGTGGCGAGGTCGGCCCGGGATGCGAGCAGACGTTCGAGATCACACTCCGCAGGGTACCGCTCACCCAGTGGTGGCCTGGCCGGGTCCCGCCCCCGTCGCCCGCTCGGCGAGCACCTTCTCGGTCGACTGGAGCAGCACCGTCCCCGCCCCGCTGAACTCGTACTGGTGCTCCTCCCCGGAGGCCCCGCCCAGCCCCGTCAGCGACCGCACCCCGCCGAGCACCCCGCGCAGATAGCCGTGATCGTAGTGGTGGTACGGCGAGGGGCAGTCCGCCCAGCCCACCAGCGCCTCCGGGTCCACCCTGAGCGGCGGCTCCATGAAGACCACCGGCCCGTTCGAGGCCGCCACGAACTTCCCGGTGCCGATCAGCGTCAGGAAACCGGGGACGATCGACTGCTTGAGGGAGAGGCTCGGCTCGAAGGCGAGCAGGTTGCCCGAGCGGACCGTGAGGTTGCCGTCGTCCAGGTCGAAGGAGTTCACGTCGTACGCCCGGTCGGCCAGGAGCATCTTCCCCGTCCCCTCGGCCACCACCCAGTCCGCCGCGTGCATCGGCGAGTGGAAGGCCGAGCGCACCAGCGCGTCCAGCGGCCCGTACCCGACGCCGTTGAACGACATCTGCCCGTAGTAGGCGATCATCCTGCCCTTCTGGAGGAACCAGCGGCCGCCCGCCAGTTCCACGCAGAAGGTGTACGGGTTGACGTTGTCGTCACCCGGCAGGGTGGCCGGGTCGAAGATTCCCGGGCCGGTCCCGCCGGCCGTCGCGAACGCGCTCACAGCTTCTCCTCCGACGCCTGCACCAGCACCGCCCCGCTCCCCGACAGCTCCAGCTGGAACGCCTCGCCCGAACCCCGGCCGACCATCTCCCGCCAGCCGATCGCCGTCGTCAGCTTGTTCCGTACGTCCCCGTGGTGGGCCACGTACGCCTGCGGGTCGACGTGGACCGGCCGGCCGGGCGCGATCTCCACCTCCACCACGCCGCCGTGGGCCATCACCGCCACCGCGCCGTGCCCGGTCAGCGCCGTGGTGAACAGGCCCTGGCCGGAGACCTGGCCGCGCACCATCCCCCTCACCCCGCCCTGCGAGCCGAGGAAGACGGTCTGCTGGCGAAGGCTCCCCTCGAAGCAGAGCAGCCGGTCCGACTCGACGTACAGCGTGTCCCCGGACAGCTCGACCACCTGCACGTGGTGGCCGCCGTGGCCGAAGAGGACCGTGCCGCTGCCCTCGACCGTCATCAGCGGGGTCGCCTCGTTCGCCACCCGGCGGCCGATCATCGACATCACGCCGCCCTGGCCGCCGCCGATGTCCGGGGTGAAGGAGACCTCGCCCCGGTAGGCCAGCATCGCGCCGCGCTGGCTGTACAGCCGGGTGCCCGGCACCACCGTCGCCTCGATCATCTTGTGGTTGACCTCGCGGAACCCCATCAGAGGTCACCCCCGAACGTCGCCCGCTCGCTCGGCTGCACGTACACCACGCCCTCGCCCTCGAACCGCAGCTGGAACGCCTCGCCGCCGCCCTCCCCGAACAGCGTCCGCACCCCCGCCCCACTCTGGAAACTCCGCCGCACCCCGCCCTGGTGCGCGATGTACGCCCCGGGGTCGACGGTGAGCGGGTACGCCGGACTCACCCGCAGCGCCACCACCGGGCCCGTCGACATCACCGCCGCCTGCCCGGTGCCCTCCACCGTCGTGGTGAAGAGGCCGTCGCCCTGGGCCGCGCCGCCCAGCCCCGCGAACGAGGTTCCCGTCCGCAGCCCGCCCTCCGTGCAGAGCAGGTTCGCCGCCTCCACGTGCAGGGTCTCGCCGGAGAGCTGGACCAGGCTCACGTCCCGGGCGCTGTCCGCGAACCAGACCGTCCCCTCGCCCTTCACCTCCATGACCTCCATCTGCTCCCCGGTCAGGCGGCGGGTCACCATGCCGCGCAGGCCGTTGCCGCCTCCCGTCAGCTTCTTGAACGTCATCCGCCCGTCGTAGGCGACCATCGACCCGTTCTTGGCCCGGACCGTGTCGCCGGTGAGGCGGGCCACCAGCATCGTGCTGCCTTGCAGTCGGAACTCAGCCACGCCACGACCGTAACCGTCCGCCGCCCCCGCGCACAGGCCGCCCGGCGGCGCGGCCCCGGACGACCCCTGGTTCAAGAGCGGGCAAAGGAAGCTGCCACAATGGCACCGGAGCTTGTGCATGCGTTCACAAGATCGCCCGGCATCCGGCTCCGCCGTCCGGCCCGTTCCGTCCGTGCTCTGCCCGGCCCCCGACCTCGAAGGTTGCCCCCTCGTGGACATCAAGACCGCTTCCGCACTCCGCCGCCTGCGCCTCGTCTCGGCCCCCGAGGCCGTCTCGTTCCTGCTGCTGCTCGTCTGCTCGGTGCTCAAGCGCACCACCGACTTCAACGCGGTCCCGGTCATGGGCGCGCTGCACGGACTCCTCTTCGTCCTCTACGTCCTCTTCTGGCTGGACGCCTGGAACCGCGCCAAGTGGTCCTTCGGCCGCGCCGCCCTGTACTTCGCCCTCTCCGTCGTGCCCTTCGGCGGCTTCTTCGCCGAGCGGAAGCTCAAGGAGGAGGCCCAGGGCGCCGTGGACGCGGCGATCGCCGCCCGCGCCCGCCAGGAGCAGAAGCAGGAAGGCGCCACGGCATGATCGTCGCCTTCTCCGTCACCCCGCTCGGCGTCGGTGAGGACGTCGGCGAGTACGTCGCCGACGCCGTCCGCGTCGTCCGCGAATCGGGCCTGCCGAACCGCACCGACGCCATGTTCACCAGCGTCGAAGGCGACTGGGACGAGGTCATGGACGTCGTCAAGCGCGCCGTCGCCGCCGTCGAGGCCCGCGCCCCGCGCGTCTCGGTCGTCATGAAGGCCGACATCCGCCCGGGCGTCACCGGCGGGCTGGTCTCCAAGGTGGAGACGGTGGAGCGGCACCTGGGGGAGTGACCCCAGCGACACGGGCGAGGGCCCGGCCCCGGCGGCAGCACGCCGCCGGGGCCGGGCCCTCGCCCGTGCCCGCGGTTCTCCGGCCTCAGTGCGCAGGCCAGGTGTTCGCAGATACGGACGGGGCGCGGCCGGGAAATCCCTCCGGGAGGCCGTGGCCGGCCCGGGATCTCGCGTGGCCGTACGCCCCCGTCCTCGCCGCCCCCACCGACAACCGCCCCGCCCCTACCCCCTCCTCCGCCCCACCCCCGGCACCCGGGTGACCCGTCACCCGAACGCCAGCGCCTACCGCTCGCACGGCGGCGTCCGGCGCGACAGGCAAGTGGGGGTGACGTCTCGTAGGGCTTACTGGCCCGTCGTCGAACATCTGGAGGGCGTTGTGCGGCCGGACGGTTACGACTACGACACCCACAGCCGAATAGCCGGGCCCCTGACCGAGCCCGCCCCCGACTACCGCGTCGAGTACCGCAGGCTGCTGGCGGCCGAACCGCACCGGATACGGGCGGTCCTGCTGATGACGCTGGCCCCGCTGCTCACCGGGACGCTCATGGTCTACCTGGTCTGGCCCAGCCACTGGACCGACCGGGAGGGCGGGGAGACCTGGCTGGTGGTGCTCGACCGGACGATGCTGACCGCCATCGGGCTGATCGGCTTCTTCATGCTCGTCAACGTCGTCTCCATCGCGCACGCCACGCTGATGGCCCGCGACCCGGTCCCGGTCACCGCCGAACCCGGTACCCGCGTCGCCTTCCTCACCACCTACGTGCCCGGCAAGGAACCGCTCTCCATGGTGCGGGCCACCCTCCAGGGCGCGGTCCGGCTGCGCCACGACGGCCCGCTGGACGTCTGGCTGCTCGACGAGGGCAACGACCCCGACGCCCGGGCGCTCTGCGCCGAACTGGGGGTGCGGCACTTCACCCGGTGGGGCGTGCCGGAGTGGAACCGCCCCAAGGGCGTCCACAAGGCCCGGACCAAGCACGGGAACTACAACGCCTGGATCGCCCTGCACGGCGACTCCTACGACTTCTTCGCCTCGGTCGACACCGACCACGTGCCGCTGCCGGAGTTCCTGGAGCGGATGCTCGGCTACTTCCGCGACCCGGACGTCGCCTTCGTCGTCGGCCCGCAGGTCTACGGGAACTACACCGCGCCGGTCACCAAGGCCGCCGAGTCGCAGCAGTTCCTCTTCCACGCGCTGATCCAGCGGGCCGGCAACGGCTACCGGGCGCCGATGTTCGTCGGCACCAACAACGTGGTGCGGATCAGCGCCGTCAAGCAGATCGGCGGCCTCTACGACTCGATCACCGAGGACATGGCCACCGGCTTCGAACTGCACCGCACCCGCAACCCCCTCACCGGCCGCCACTGGCGTTCCGTCTACACCCCGGACGTGCTCGCCGTCGGCGAGGGCCCCGCCTCCTGGACGGACTTCTTCACCCAGCAGCTCCGCTGGTCGCGCGGAACGTACGAGACGCTCTTCAAGCAGTACCTGAAGGCGCCGTTCCGGATGCCGGTGGGCCGGCTCTTCTCGTACACGCTGATGCTCGTCTACTACCCGATGACGGCGGTCAACTGGCTGCTCGGCGTGACGAGTTGCGTGCTCTTCCTCTGGTTCGGGGCCTCCGGCACCGAGGTCGCGGCCTCGGTCTGGCTGATGCTCTACAGCGACGCCGCCGCCCTCCAGGTGGGGCTGTACCTGTGGAACCGGCGGCACAACGTCTCGCCGCACGAGCCCAGCGGCTCCGGCGGGCTCGCGGGGATGGGGATGTCCGCGCTCTCGGCGCCGATCTACCTCAAGTCGCTGGGCGCCGCGGTGCTCCGCCGCCCCTGCCGCTTCGTCATCACGCCCAAGGGCGCCGACGCCAGTGCCGACCTGCTGCGGACCTTCCGCGTGCACCTGTGCTGGGCCGGGGTGCTGGCCACCTCGCTGGCCGCCTCCTTCGTCCTCGGCCACACCCACGTGGCGATGCGGACCTGGGCCTTCCTGGGCCTGGCGATCTCGCTCGCCCCGGTCGCCGTCTGGTACGGCACCGGGCTGCTGGAGCGGCGCCGGCTCGCCGCTCTCGCGGCCGCGCAGAGCGCCCCGGTCACCGCGACCGCGTCCACCACCGGCGAGGTGGAGACCGCCACCGCCGCCCTCGTCACCAGCACCCCGACCGGAGGGAACTGAGCCATGGCCTACCGGCCGACCGGGAAGTTCAAGAAGACCGCGCTCGGCGTCGGCGGCGTCGCCGTGCTGGCCGGCCTGAACGCGCCCGCCGCGATCTCCTTCGCCCAGGACCAGTACCATCAGTACAAGATCTCCCAGCCCGCCTACCAGAAGAAGTACGGCTCCTGGAAGCAGGTGTCGATCCCCGAGGAGTACCGGACCAACGCCATCCACGCGGCGCTGCTGCACACCGGCAAGGTCCTCATCGTGGCGGGCTCCGGCAACGACGAGGCCAACTTCGACGAGGGCACCTTCGACACGGTGCTGTGGGACCCGCGCGACGACTCCTTCAAGAAGGTCGACACCCCGGAGGACCTCTTCTGCTCCGGCCACTCCCAGCTCGCCGACGGCCGTCTGCTGGTGGCGGGCGGCACCGCCCGCTACGAGGTGCTGGACGGCGCCGTGGAGCGGGCGGGCGGCGGGATGCGGGTGAAGAACGAGAACCCGGACAAGGAGATGACCCTGAAGAAGGGCACCCGGTTCCGGTCACCCACCGGCATCGAGTACGTCAGCCGCTTCGACGTGACGGTCCCCAAGGCGGTCAAGACGGTCGAGGGCGGCGGAGGCGGCAAGGGCGGCGGGCCCGAGAAGGTCACCGTCCAGGCGAGCGAGGCCCGCGTCTGGGTGGAGGCCACCGGCAAGGGCCGCGCGTACGTGAGCAAGGGGCCCGCCCAGTACGCGATCGTCGGCCTGAAGGGCGAGGACGCCGACAACACCTACGGCCTCGCCGAGAAGATCACCCTCGACAAGCAGGACTACCAGGGCATCCGCTCGGCCTACGAGTTCGACCCGGTCGCCGAGAAGTACATCCCGGTCGACCCGATGGACAAGGCCCGCTGGTACCCGACCCTGGTCACCCTCCAGGACGGCAAGGTGCTCGCCGTCTCCGGCCTCGACGACGTCGGCGAGATCGATCCCGGCGACAACGAGATCTACGACCCGGAGACCAAGAAGTGGTCCAAGGGCCCCTTCCGCTACTTCCCGACCTACCCGGCCCTCTTCCTCACCCAGGGCGGCAAGCTCTTCTACCCGGCCTCCAACGCCGGGTACGGCCCCGCCGAGAAGGGCCGCGAGCCGGGGATCTGGGACATCGAGAAGAACACCTTCCAGAAGGTGCCGGGCCTCACCGACCTCGACCAGACGGAGACCTCCGCCTCCCTGCTGCTGCCGCCCGCCCAGGACCAGAAGGTGATGGTGCTCGGCGGCGGGGGAGTCGGCGAGTCGGAGAAGTCGACCCGGCGCACCGCCGTGATCGACCTCAAGGAGGAGAACCCCGCCTTCAAGCCGGGCCCGGACCTCCCGCAGGGCACCCGCTACCTCAACAGCGTGATCATGCCCGACGACTCGGTCTTCACCACCGGCGGCTCCTACGACTACCGGGGCCGGGGCGCCTCCAACATCTTCAAGTCGCAGTTCTACGACCCCCGGACCAACTCCTTCACCCCGGCCGCCGAACCCACCGTCGGCCGCAACTACCACTCCGAGGCGCTGCTGCTCCCCGACGGACGGGTGGCCACCTTCGGCTCCGACTCGCTCTACGGCAACAAGGAGAACACCAAGCTCGGCACCTTCGAGCAGCGCATGGAGGTCTTCACCCCGCCGTACCTGCACAAGGCGGCCGACGGCGAGCGGCCGGTCCTCGGCAAGGGCCCGAAGGAGGTGAAGTACGGCGCCACCGCGACCTTCCCGACCGAGGACGCCGGCACCATCACCAAGGCCCGGCTGATGCGGCCCAGCGCCGTCACCCACACCACCGACGTCGAGCAGCGCTCCATCGACGTGGAGCTGAAGAAGACCGAGGACTCCGTCACGATCACGGTCCCGGAGGACCCGACGCTGGTGCCGCCCGGCTGGTACATGGTCTTCGTCAACACCGCCGAGGGCACGCCCTCCGAGGCGAGCTGGATCAAGGTCGGCTGACGAACCGGGGGCGCGGCCCGCTCACCCCTTGGTGTTGCGGGCCAGCCCGAGCGCGTACTCCGGCCACCAGGTGCCGGCCGAAGGACCGCCCCGGCAGCTGCCGTCGGACTCCCCGGGCCGCTTGATCCAGAGGTACGCGTCGAGCAGCGGGTCCCCGGTCCGGGTGGTGGGCGGGGTGCCCAGGGCGCGGCCGGGCGGGTTGCACCAGGCGTCCTGTCCGGCCGCGCCGAGGGGGCCGTTGCCGTTGCGGCTGGTGTCCACCACGTAGTGGGCCCCGTCGAGCCGCTCCGAGAGGGCCTTGCCGTAGGCGCGGGTCGCGGTGTCGGTCTGGAAGTTGGAGACGTTCAGCGAGAAGCCGTCCGCCTGGGCGATCCCGGCCCGGCGCAGCGGCCCGGCGATCTTCTCCGGGTCCTCGATCCAGGCCGGGTTGCCCGCGTCCAGGTAGACCTTGACCCCCGGCTGCCGCTTCAGCCGCTCGATGGCGCCGGAGATCAGCGTGGAGCGCTCCCCGTGGTACTCGGCCGGCGTGCAGCCGTCCACCATGTGCGGCACCGCGTCCGGCTCCAGCACCACCACGGCCTTGCTCTCGCCGATCGCCGAGGCGAAGGCGTCGATCCACTCCCCGTACGCGGCACGGTCGGCGGCGCCGCCCGCCGAGTGCTGGCCGCAGTCGCGGTGCGGCACGTTGTAGGCGACCAGGACGGCGGTGGAACCGGACTTCGCCGCCCCGCCGGTGGCCCGGCGCACCGCGGGCACCGGGTCGTCCCCGGCCGGCCAGACCGCCACCGGCTGCCGGGCGATCCGCTCCAGCAGCGCCGCCTGGCTCTCCTTGCCCTCGACCCGCAGCCGGGCCGCCTCCACGGCGGCCGGCGACTCGGGGTCGACCCAGAACTCGGGGGCGGCCACCGCGGCCGCCGCCGAACGGGACGGCTCCGCCTCGCGGGCGTGGGGGGCCGAGTCGTCGCCGGTGCAGGCGGGGGTGGCGGCGAGCACGGCGAGCAGGCCGAGGGGGAGGAGCGGACGGGCGAACCGGGCGGGGACAGGCATCAGCCGGGACATTCCCCAGCCTCCTTGGGGGGACGGACGGACGTGCGAAGGGTCGGGCCGCCGACGGCCCCCGGGACCCCGGTGCACCGGGGCTGCCCGGTGGGGACGGGCACACCCGGGCGATCCTCGCACCGGGACGGCCCAGGTCAGGGGCGTGTGGACGGCCCCGCGCGGCGAGTCCCCCCGATCGGCCCCGCCCCCGCGCCCGGGGCCGTGCGCCGCACCCTCCCGGCGCCGGGCCGCCCGAAGGGCGAGACAGGGCTGACCGCGATATGACCGGCCGGTAGGGTCGTGCCCGTGCCGAAGCCGCTCAGCCTTCCCTTCGACCCCATCGCCCGCGCCGACGAGAGCTGGCGGGAACGGTGGGGGCCCGTGCCCTCGATGGCCGCTATCACCTCGATCATGCGCGCCCACCAGATCCTCCTGGCCGAGGTCGACGCCGTCGTCAAGCCGTACGGCCTGACCTTCGCGCGGTACGAGGCGCTGGTGCTGCTGACCTTCTCGCGCGCCGGGGAGCTGCCGATGTCGAAGATCGGCGAGCGGCTGATGGTCCACCCGACCTCGGTCACCAACACCGTCGACCGGCTGGTCCGCTCCGGGCTGGTCGCCAAGCGCCCCAACCCGCAGGACGGCCGCGGCACGCTCGCCTCCATCACCGAGCAGGGGCGCGAGGTGGTCGAGGCGGCCACCCGCGACCTGATGGCGATGGAGTTCGGGCTCGGCGCCTACGACGCGGAGGAGTGCGCGGAGATCTTCGCGATGCTGCGCCCGCTGCGGGTCGCCGCACACGATTTCGAGGACGCTCCGTAGACCTCGCCACCACGGGGTGAACAACTCCGGGGCGCCGCAAGATCGCCCTCGGGGTGCGGTTAGGCTCGGCCCCATGAAACGCAGCGTGCTGACCCGGTACCGGGTCATGGCCTATGTCACCGCAGTCATGTTGCTCGTGCTCTGCGTGAGCATGGTGTTCAAGTACGGCTTCGACACGGGGGCCGATGTCACCTTCGTGGTCTCCCAGGTCCACGGCCTGCTGTACATCATCTACCTGGTCTTCGCCTTCGACCTCGGCGCCAAGGCGAAGTGGCCGGTCGGCAAGTTGCTGTGGGTGCTGCTCTCGGGCACCATCCCGCTCGTCGCCTTCTTCGTGGAGCGCCGGATCACCCGCGAGGTCGAGCCGCTGGTCCAGGACCGCGTCCCGGCCGAGGCGAAGGCCCGCGCCTGACGCCGGTCCGCCGCACGCACCGCCCGGAACCCCCGGAAGCCCGCCGCTTCCGGGGGTTCCGGCGTTTCTCCAGGCTTCTTCCGTCACGGATGGCCGCTCCCCATCGACATTTACTAGGACGTCCTAGTAGTTTTGAGGTATGGACGCTGAAGCCATCGAGGAGGGCCGCCGACGCTGGCAGGCCCGTTATGACCGGGCCCGCAAGCGGGACGCCGACTTCACCACGCTCTCCGGGGACCCGGTCGAGCCCGTCTACGGGCCCCGGCCCGGCGACACCTACGAGGGCTTCGAGCGGATCGGCTGGCCGGGGGAGTACCCGTACACCCGCGGACTGCACCCGACCGGCTACCGGGGCCGTACCTGGACCATCCGCCAGTTCGCCGGCTTCGGCAACGCCGAGCAGACCAACGAGCGGTACAAGATGATCCTCGCCAACGGCGGCGGGGGGCTCTCGGTCGCCTTCGACATGCCGACGCTGATGGGGCGCGACTCCGACGACCCGCGCTCGCTCGGCGAGGTCGGCCACTGCGGCGTCGCCATCGACTCCGCCGCCGACATGGAGATCCTCTTCCGGGACATCCCGCTCGGCGAGGTCACCACCTCGATGACGATCTCCGGACCGGCCGTCCCGGTCTTCTGCATGTACCTGGTCGCCGCCGAGAGGCAGGGCGTCGACCCGGCGGTGCTCAACGGCACGCTCCAGACCGACATCTTCAAGGAGTACATCGCCCAGAAGGAGTGGATCTTCCCGCCCGAGCCTCATCTGCGCCTCATCGGCGACCTGATGGAGCACTGCGCGCGGACCATCCCGGCCTACAAGCCGCTCTCCGTCTCCGGCTACCACATCCGCGAGGCCGGGGCGACGGCCGCGCAGGAGCTGGCGTACACCCTCGCCGACGGCTTCGGCTACGTGGAGCTGGGGCTCAGCCGGGGCCTGGACATAGACGAGTTCGCCTCCGGTCTCTCCTTCTTCTTCGACGCCCACCTCGACTTCTTCGAGGAGATCGCCAAGTTTCGCGCCGCCCGCCGCATCTGGGCCCGCTGGATGAAGGAGGTCTACGGCGCGCGGACCGAGAAGGCGCAGTGGCTGCGGTTCCACACCCAGACCGCCGGTGTCTCGCTCACCGCCCAGCAGCCGTACAACAACGTCGTGCGCACCGCCGTCGAGGCGCTCTCCGCCGTCCTCGGCGGCACCAACTCGCTGCACACCAACGCCCTGGACGAGACCCTCGCCCTCCCCAGCGAGCAGGCCGCCGAGATCGCCCTGCGCACCCAGCAGGTCCTGATGGAGGAGACCGGCGTCGCCAACGTGGCCGACCCGCTCGGCGGCTCCTGGTACGTCGAGCAGCTCACCGACCGCATCGAGGCGGACGCCGAGAAGATCTTCGACCGCATCCGCGACCGGGGCGTCCTCGCCCACCCTGACGGGAAGCACCCCATCGGCCCGATGACCTCCGGCATCCTGCGCGGCATCGACGACGGCTGGTTCACCGGCGAGATCGCCGAGTCGGCCTTCCAGTACCAGCGGGCGCTGGAGAAGGGCGAGAAGCGCGTCGTCGGCGTCAACGCCCACACCGGCTCCGTCACCGGCGACCTGGAGATCCTGCGGGTCAGCCACGAGGTCGAGCGCGAGCAGGTCCGTGAACTGGGCGAGCGCCGCTCCCGCCGGGACGACGCCGAGGTCCGCGCCAAGCTGGCCGAGATGGTGGAGGCGGCCCGCTCGGGCGCCAACATGATCGCCCCCATGCTCGACGTGGTCCGCGCCGAAGGCACCCTCGGCGAGATCTGCGACGCCCTGCGCGAGGAGTGGGGCGTCTACACGGAGCCGCCCGGCTTCTGACCCCGCCGTCGCCCGGCACGCCCGGCACGGACGGCACCGAGGCCGCCGCACCCCGGAGAGGGGACGGCGGCCTCGGCGCGACAGAGCCGGGTCATGCCTCGAAGTCCACCACCGTGACCTCCTCGGCCGCCTCGTAGCCGGCCAGAGCCAGGCCCAGGCCGAAGAAGGTCGGTGCCCACTCGCCGACGAAGATTCCCCAGCGGTCGGCGCGCTCCACCCCGCGGGACTCGGCCTTCAGCGAGCCGGCCCACGAGCAGAAGGACAGGCCGATCGAGACGAAGGCGGCGGCGTAGGCGTGCTCGCTCTTCAATCCCTTCTCGTGCAGCATCTTGACGATCATGGCGCTCCCTGGGACGGGGATAGGGGGGACCACTTCATCGTGGGCCCGCGGCGCGCACGTCGCATCCGGGGCGAAGAGTCAGGCCATCGCCGCCGGCAGCCCCGCGATGAGCAGCCCCGCCAGCGCCTGCGCCCACGCCTCGTCCACCGGCCCGTCGCTGACCAGGGCCCGGTGGACCACGGTGCCGGCGATCACGTCGAAGATGAGGTCGGCGTGCTGCTCGGCGACGGCGGACTCGGTCTCGTAGGGGAGTTCGCCGCGGCGTTGGGCGCGTTCGCGGCCCTGGAGGACCAGGCGCTTCTGGCGGTCGACGATGGCGGTGCGGATGCGCAGGCGCAGGGCCGGGTCGGAGGTGGACTCGGCGACCACAGCCATCAGCGCCGTCCGGGTCTCCGGGCGCTGGAGCAGCTGGCCGAACTGGAGGACCACGCCGACCACGTCGGCGGCGAGGCTGTCGCCGTCCGGGAGGACCAGCTCGTCGAAGAGTTCCGCGACCGCGTCCACCACCAGTTCGTTCTTGCCCGCCCACCGCCGGTACAGCGTGGTCTTGGCGACCCCGGCCCGCTGGGCGACGTCGCCCAGCGACATCCGGGACCAGCCGATCTCGACGAGGGCGTCCCGGGTCGCTGCCAGGATCGCGGCGTCCGCGGCCGCGCTGCGCGGGCGTCCGGTGCGGGCGGGAGGGGTGCGGCTCTGCATGGCAGCGACTGTATCCAGAGCTACCGAACGGTCAGTATGCGTCCGCGCCGTGACCCGGATCACCCGGGCCGCCCTGACACGGAGTGCCCCCGGCAGTTACGCTACGACCCGTAGCGAAAGCTCGTGTTCACCCACGGGCGACAACCACAAGGCCCGGTTGGGACCCGGCGCCGCACCGGTACAACGGACTCGCCGTCGATCGCCGTTCGACGGGTTTCCCAGCACGCGCGCGGAGGGGGGAGGATGTACGCATGCAGCCACGGAACATGTCCATGAGCGGAGTCGTCGACCTCGCCGCGGTGAAGCAGGCCCAGGAAGCGAAGGCCAAGGCCGAGCAGGCCCGTGCCGAAGCCGCCCGACAGGGCGGAACCGGAGCGGTCCCCGCGTCGAGCCTGGTCATCGACGTCACCGAGGCCGGCTTCGAACGCGACGTCCTCCAGCGCTCCACCGAGGTCCCGGTCGTCATCGACTTCTGGGCCGAGTGGTGCGAGCCGTGCAAGCAGCTCGGCCCCCTGCTGGAGCGCCTCGCGCACGAGTACAACGGCCGCTTCCTGCTGGCCAAGGTCGACGTCGACGCCAACCAGATGCTGATGCAGCAGTTCGGCATCCAGGGCATCCCGGCCGTCTTCGCCGTCGTCGCGGGCCAGGCCCTCCCGCTCTTCCAGGGAGCCGCCCCCGAGGCGCAGATCCGGGAGACCCTCGACCAGCTCATCCAGGTCGGCGAGGAGCGGTTCGGCCTCACCGGCCTCACCGTCGACCCCGGCTCCGACGCGGGCGACCCCGCCGCCGTCCCCGAGGAGCCCGCCGGGCCGTACGACGCCCTGCTGGAGGCCGCCGTCCAGGCGCTGGACGCCGGTGACCTCGACGGCGCCGTCCGCGCCTACCAGAACGTCCTCTCCGACGACCCGGCCAACACCGAGGCCAAGCTCGGCCTCGGCCAGGCCGAACTCCTGCGCCGGGTCAGCGGCCTGGACCCGCAGAAGGTCCGCCAGGACGCCGCCGAGCGCCCGGCCGACGTCGCCGCGCAGTCCGCCGCCGCCGACCTGGACCTGGTGGGCGGCCACGTCGAGGACGCCTTCGGCCGGCTGGTCGACACCGTGCGGGTCACCGCGGGGGACGACCGGAACAAGGCCCGCCTCCACCTGCTCGACCTCTTCGAGGTGGTCGGCGCCGAGGACCCGCGGGTGACCGCGGCCCGTACCGCCCTGGCCCGGGTGCTGTTCTGAGCACCTGACCCCGCGCGCCACCCCTGGGGCGCGGGAAGCGATTTGACGACAGAGAGACCCAAGCGGCCGCGCTTTACCAAAACTTGGTAATCGCGGCCGCTGTTACTCGGAGTAAGTCCGACCTCGTCGTCCATCCGCATCTGTCATTCCGAGTGCTGATTTGTCACCCCTCCTCGCGGCACGGTCCGTGCCCGCGCGGCACCGCTGTGCCCAACTTTGGTTATCCAGCCGTTACTAGCCGGTAACGAACCCCTTGTGCCCGGGCTCCGAATGGACCACGATCGGCGACGCTCGGTCCCTTTCCCGTACCCCGGCAGCCAACCGGGTCCACGGGCTCTCTGGGTCCCCACCGAGCAGGTCGAGGCCGCGGGTCTCGGCCTGGACAGGGGGGTCTCTGCCCTCGGCAGGGCCTGTCCGAACCGGCTGCGCATCCCGTGCGAGGCGTGGCCAGTGGTTGTCGCTCGGGGGTGATCGCCGCCGAACCGTCACACCCCGTGCCCACGAGGCGCGGCGCAGACGGTCGTAGGCGCTCTCCTTGCCGAGGACGTAGCACTTCTCCCATCCCTGCCCGGCTGACCGCCCGATCGGGACCAGTCAGAGGCCGGAGATGTACGTCCGAGAAGGAGGAATGTCATGGAGTCCGTGGCTCGTGGCGGGACCAGATGGAAGCGGTTCGCCGTCGTCATGGTGCCCACCGTCGCCGCTACCGCGGCGATCGGCGTGGCCCTGTCGCAGGGTGCGCTCGCGGCGTCGTTCGCCGTGTCCGGCCAGTCGTTCAAGGTGTCGGCCGACAAGCTCGTCGGTAACGGGTTCGTCCAGTACGGCGGTGTGGACACCGGTTACGACCTGAAGGGCAACAAGGCTGCCCATCCGGTCGCGATCTCCGCGTTCAAGAACGCGACGATCAACAACATGTGCCAGTCCGTCGTCACGCCGGACGTCCCGCTCATCGGCACCATCAGCCTTCAGCTGAAGGCCGGTACGGGTGGCACGCCGGTCGAGGCCGAGAACCTCTACATCGACGTCGCCCAGCTCGACGCCGACGCCGAGTTCAAGAACATCAACATCGGTGTGGCCGCCGGCGAGAGCACCAAGGGCCCTGGCATCAAGAAGGGTGACCAGGCCAACCCCTACGGCTTCTCGCAGGAGGCCGACTCGGCCACCCTGAAGAACGTCAAGCAGACGGCGTGGGCGACCACCGCCGGAACCTTCAAGCTGAGCGGTCTCAGCATGAAGCTGCACAAGGGCGTCAAGGAGTGCTACTAAGCGCTCCCTGGGCGGGCGCGGAGCGAGCCGTGGCGCGCTCGGGGTGTGAGCCCCGGAGCGCCGCGGCGGGTTCCCCGCCCGCCACTCCATCTTCTCTCCACGCATTGCCGGTTCCAGGGAGCTGTTTTCCATGAGCGCCGAGTCCCCAGGGCTGAGCGACCGATTTCACTACTGGCGGCGTCGCTTCCGGATGTGGCGCGGCACCCGCCCGTTCTGGGCGGGCCTGCTGACGATGCTGGGCGGCGTCCCCATCGCCTATCTGCCGTACGCGGAACTCACGCTGGGGCAGCTGAGCCTCCGGATGGGCACCCCGACGGGCGCGGGATCGCTGATCATCGGCCTGCTGCTGATCACGCTCGGGCTGACGATGTGGTTCCAGGCCATCGTCCGGGTCTTCGCGGGCGTCGCGGCGATCCTGCTCGCGCTGGTCTCGCTGCCGGTGTCCAACCTCGGCGGGTTCCTGCTCGGCTTCCTGCTGGCCATGTTCGGCGGGGCCCTCTCGATCTCCTGGGCCCCGGGCAAGACCGCTCCCGAGGGGAGCGGGCAGGGCGCGCGGCCGGCCGAGGACAGGACCAAGGCCGCGCCGGAGCAGGAGCCGGCCGGGCCAGTGGTCCAGGCGGGCGCGCCCAGGCCGGAGCCGCGTGCCGGAGGCGAGAGCGCCCCGGCGGACGGCACGACACTTGAGACCAACGGCGGGAGGCACCGTGCGGGGTGACGAGGCGCAACTGGCTGCCGAAGAGGGCGGTAAAGCCCTCGGCAGAACCGGGCCGCGTCACGCGGCCCCCCGGAAGTCGCTGCTGACGAAGCTCCAGATACCCGCGGGCAAGGCGTTCGCCCTGGCCGCGATGCCCACGGCGGTCTTCGTGGGCATGGGCCTGACGCCCAAGCTCGCCCTGGCCGACGACAAGGCGGACATCCCGCGCGGGGGGCCGTGCGTCACCCGCTCCGACGAGCCGTCCGAGTCGGCCGAGCCGGACGCGACGCCCACCCCCGAGCCCGGCGCCTCGGAGCCGGCCTCACCGGGCGCCACGCCCACTCCGTCCGCCTCCCCGTCGGCCCCGTCCGGCGGCGGCAGCGAGAAGCCGGAGCCCGACCCGGCGGACGAGCAGCCGACCGCCGAGCCGGAGCCGGAGGAGACCAAGAACCCCCTCGACCCGCTGGGCCTCGGCGACGCGCTCAAGGACCTCTTCACCCCCGGGGACGAGAAGTCCGAGGAGCCCGAGCCGGAGCCGTCCGCCTCCGAGAAGGCCGGCGGTACGTCCGGCGGCACCACGGAGAAGGACGACAAGGGCACGGCGGACTCCGGCGCGGCGGACCAGAAGGCGTCCGACGAGAAGGCCGCCGAGAAGGAGGCGGCCGAGAAGAAGGAAGCCGCCGAGAAGAAGGCCGCCGACGAGGCGAAGGCCAAGGAGGAGGCCGCCGAGAAGGAGGCCGAACTCAGCCCCGCCGAGCAGCTGAAGAAGGACATCGAGGAGGCCGCGCGCAAGAACGGCGTCTCGGTGAGCGAGCTGGCCGCCGGGGCACAGGGTGCCGTCGGTGCCGCGGACGACGACCCGTGCGCACCGGACCCCAAGGCCCTGGCCGACCTCGACCTGGAGCCGGGCATCCCGCTCCTGCCGGACGACCCGTGGCGGCTGGAGAGCAGCAAGCTGACGCTGGGCGGCCTGGACTACCACGGCGTGGTCAAGGTCAAGACGTACAGCGGCAAGGTGAAGCCGGTCCTGAAGTTCACGGCGAAGACCACGGACATCAAGGACCTGCACCAGCTCACCGTCGGCCCCAAGGGGCAGACCGGCCACGTGAAGGCCGCGGAGGGCTCGACCTCGACGATCAGGAACGGCGAGGTCACCATGTACACCGAGGAGCTGAAGGGGAACCTCTTCGGGCTCATCCCGATCACCTTCAACCCCGAGAGCCCGCCCCCGCTCAACGTGCCCTGGGCCTTCTTCACCAAGGTCAAGGTCGTCCAGGCGGGCCAGTTCGGCGGCACGCTCACCGTGCCGGGGCTCCAGAACTACTTCACCGACGGCGACTGAGCACACCGCCGCATCCCAGACCCGTCCGGGAGCCGCACAAGACGGTGGCCCGCGTCCTCAGCCGAGGACGCGGGCCACCGTCGTGTCCGCCGGGCCCAGCGGGGCAGGTGCCGGCCCGGCGGAGTCAGGAGGTCAGCCGCGGCCGCCGAGGTGGTGGACGCGGACCATGTTGGTGGTGCCGGGGACGCCGGGGGGCGAGCCGGCGGTCATGACGACGGTGTCGCCGTCGTTGAACCGCTTCAGCCCGACCAGCTCCTCGTCCACCTGGTCGACCATGGCGTCGGTGTTGTCGACGTGGTCCACCACGTGGCTCTCCACGCCCCAGCTCAGGGTGAGCTGGTTGCGGGTGGCCTCGTCGGTGGTGAAGGCGAGGATCGGCTGGGCCGCGCGGTAGCGCGAGAGCCGCCGGGCGGTGTCACCGGACTTGGTGTACGCCACCAGCGCGCGGGCGCCGAGGAAGTCGGCGATCTCGGCGGCGGCGCGGGCCACGGCGCCGCCCTGGGTGCGCGGCTTCTTGCCCGGGACCAGCGGCTGGAGCCCGCGCGAGAGCAGCTCCTGCTCGGCGGCGACGACGATCTTCGACATCGTCTTGACCGTCTCGATCGGGTACGCGCCGACGCTGGACTCGGCGGAGAGCATCACCGCGTCGGCGCCGTCCAGGATGGCGTTGGCGACGTCGGAGGCCTCGGCGCGGGTCGGCCGGGAGTTGGTGATCATCGACTCCATCATCTGGGTCGCCACGATCACCGGCTTGGCGTTCCGGCGGCAGAGGCTCACCAGGCGCTTCTGCACCATGGGGACCTTCTCCAGCGGGTACTCCACCGCGAGGTCGCCGCGGGCCACCATCACGCCGTCGAAGGCGAGAACGACCGCCTCCATGTTGGCGACCGCCTGCGGCTTCTCGACCTTGGCGATGACCGGGACCCGGCGGCCCTCCTCGTCCATCACCTTGTGGACGTCCTTGACGTCCTCGGCGTCCCGGACGAAGGAGAGGGCGACCAGGTCGCACCCCATCCGCAGGGCGAAGCGCAGGTCCTCGATGTCCTTCTCGGAGAGGGCCGGGACGTTGACCGCCGCGCCGGGCAGGTTGATGCCCTTGTGGTCGGAGATCACCCCGCCCTCGATGACGATGGTCTTGACGCGCGGGCCCTCGACCTCGGTGACCTTCAGCTCGACGTTGCCGTCGTTGATGAGGATCGGGTCGCCCTTGGCCACGTCGCCCGGCAGCCCCTTGTAGGTGGTGCCGCAGACCGACTTGTCGCCGGCCACGTCCTCGGTGGTGATGGTGAACTCGTCACCGCGTACCAGCTCGACCGGGCCCTCGGCGAAGGTCTCCAGCCGGATCTTGGGGCCCTGGAGGTCGGCGAGGACGCCCACCGCCCGGCCGGTGTCCGCGGCCGCCTGCCGGACCCGGCGGTACCGGTCCTCGTGCTCGGCGTGCGAGCCGTGGCTCATGTTGAAACGGGCCACGTTCATGCCTGCCTCGATGAGCGCTTTCAGCTGCTCGTACGAGTCGACGGCGGGGCCCAGCGTGCAGACGATCTTGGAACGGCGCATGGGACGATCCTATCGGTTTGTTTCCGTGCGGAATATTCCATCTGGCGGAAGATACATATGGGCGGACGGGTGCTCAGCCGGGCGGCGTCGCGGGCGAGTCGGCGCTCTCCGGCGCCGGCCGGGTGTCCGGCCCGACCAGGGCGTAGGTCTGCTCGGCGATCTCCAGTTCCTCGTCGGTCGGCACCACCGCGACGGCCACCCGCGAGGAGCCGGGCGAGATGAGCCGGGGGGCGCCGGAGCGGACCGCGTTCAGCTCGCGGTCCACCGCCATCCCGAACCCTTCCAGACCCTCCACCGCCGCCTGGCGCACCGCGGCCGCGTTCTCCCCGACACCGGCCGTGAAGACCACCGCGTCCACCCGGCCGAGGACCGCCGCGTAGGCGCCGATGTACTTCTTCAGCCGGTGGACGTACATGTCGAAGGCGAGCCGCGCGTCCTCGTCCCCCTCGTCCATGCGCCGGGTGATCTCGCGCATGTCGTTGTCGCCGCAGATCCCGAGCAGGCCGCTGCGCTGGTTGAGCAGGGCGTCGGTCTCGTCGGTCTCCATCCCGGCGACCCGCCTGAGGTGGAAGACGACGGCCGGGTCGACGTCGCCGGACCGGGTCCCCATCATCAGCCCCTCCAGCGGGGTGAGCCCCATCGAGGTGTCGACGCAGATCCCGCCGCGCACCGCCGCCGCCGAGGCGCCGTTGCCCAGGTGGAGGGTGATGAGGTTCAGCTCCGCGAGGGGCCGGTCCAGCAGTTCGGCGGCCTTCCGGGCGACGTAGCCGTGCGAGGTGCCGTGGAAGCCGTAGCGGCGCACCCGGTGGGCGTCGGCGGTCTCGCGCTCGATCGGGTAGCGGGCGGCGTACTCCGGCATCGTGGTGTGGAAGGTGGTGTCGAAGACGGCCACCTGCGGCAGGTCCGGGCGCATCCGGCGGGCGGTGCGGATGCCCATCAGGTTGGCCGGGTTGTGCAGCGGCGCCACCGGGACCAGCCGCTCGATCTCGGCGAGCACCGCGTCGTCGATGACGGTCGGCCGGGTGAACTGCCGCCCGCCGTGCACCACCCGGTGCCCGATCGCCGCCAGTTCGGGGGAGTCGAGCCCCAGCCCGTCCTTGGCCAGCTCGGCGGCGACCGCCTCCAGCGCCTCCCGGTGGTCCGCCACCCGGCCGGTCACCTCGCGCTCCCCGCCGGCCCCCTCGGTCAGCGGGGTGTGGTCGAGCCGCGAGGTCTCCTCGCCGATCCGCTCCACCAGGCCGACGGCGAGCCGGCGGGCGTCGGCCATGTCCAGCAGCTGGTACTTGACCGACGAGGAGCCGGAGTTGAGGACGAGGACGCGGTGGGGACGCGGGCCCTGCTCGGTGCTCACGTGCTGCCCTCCTTCGGTACGGGGCCCGGTCCGCGGCGCGCTCACGCGTCGCTCTCCTGGGCCTGGACGGCGGTGATGGCGACGGTGGTGACGATGTCCTGGACGAGGGCGCCCCGGGAGAGGTCGTTGACCGGCTTGCGCAGACCCTGGAGGACCGGGCCGACCGCCACCGCGCCGGCCGACCGCTGCACCGCCTTGTACGTGTTGTTGCCGGTGTTGAGGTCCGGGAAGATCAGCACGGTGGCCTGCCCCGCCACCTCGGAACCGGGCAGCTTGGCCGCCGCCACCGTCGGCTCGACCGCGGCGTCGTACTGGATCGGGCCCTCGATCAGCAGGTCGGGCCGGCGTTCGCGGGCCAGCGCGGTCGCCTCGCGGACCTTCTCCACGTCCGCGCCCGAACCGGAGCTGCCGGTCGAGTACGAGAGCATCGCGATCTTCGGGTCGACGCCGAAGCGGGCGCCGGTCAGCGCCGACTGCACGGCGATGTCGGCCAGCTCCACGGCGTTCGGGTCGGGGTTGACCGCGCAGTCGCCGTAGACCAGCACCCGGTCGGCGAGGCACATGAAGAAGACCGAGGAGACCAGGGTGGCGTCCGGGCGGGTGCGGATGATCTCGAAGGCCGGGCGGATGGTGGCCGCCGTGGAGTGGGCGGAGCCGGAGACCATGCCGTCGGCCAGCCCCTCCTCGACCATCAGCGTGCCGAAGTAGTTGACGTCGGCGACCACGTCGTACGCCAGCTCCACCGAGACGCCCTTGTGGGCGCGCAGCTCGGCGTACCGCTCGGCGAACCGCTTGCGCAGCTCCGACTCCTGGGGGTCGATCAGCTCGGCCCCGCCGAGGTCCACGCCCAGGTCGGCGGCCTTCTTGCGGATCGCGTCGACCGGGCCGAGGAGGGTGAGGTCGCAGACCGAGCGGCGCAGCAGCACGTCGGCGGCGCGCAGCACCCGCTCCTCAAGCCCTTCCGGCAGCACCACCCGGCGGCGGTCGGCGCGGGCCCGCTCCAGCAGCTTGTGCTCGAACATCATCGGCGTGACCCGGTCGGTGGAGCCGACCGAGATCCGGTCCAGCAGCTCGGCGGTGTCGACCCAGTCCTCGAAGAGGCCGAGCGCCGTCTCCGCCTTGCGCGGCGTCGCCGCGTCGAGCCGCCCCTCCAGGGTGAAGAGCCGGGTCGCGGTCGGGAAGCTGTTGCCCGGAACGGAGACCACCGGCGTGCCCGGCGCCACCTTCGCGGCCAGCCGCAGCACCTCGGGGTCCGGCCGCTCGCCCAGCGTCAGCAGCACCCCGGCGATCGGCGGGGTCCCGGAGCTGTGCGCGGCCAGCGCCCCCACCACCAGGTCGGCCCGGTCGCCGGGGGCCACCACCAGGCAGCCCGGGGTGAGGGCGTGCAGGAAGGTGGGCAGGGTGGCGCCGCCGAAGACGAAGTCGAGGACGTCCCGGGCGAGGCCGGCGTCGTCGCCCAGCAGAACCGTTCCGTCGAGCGCCCGGGAGATCTGCCGGACGGTCGGCGCGGAGAGCGCGGGGTCGTCGGGGAGGACGTAGCAGGGCACGGGGAGGCGGGCCCGCAGCCGCTGAGCGACCACGTCGCGGTCCTCGGCGGCGACCCGGTTGACGCCCACGGCCAGCACGTCGCAGCCGAGCGCGTGGTAGGCGCGGTAGGCGTTGCGGGCCTCGGCGCGGACCGACTCGGCGCTCTGCGCCCGGCCGCCGACCACCGGCAGCACCGAGGCGCCGAACTCGTTGGCGAGGCGGGCGTTGAGCGCCAGTTCGTCCGGGAGCTGGGTGTCGGCGTAGTCGGTGCCGAGGACCAGCACCACCTCGTAGTCGCGGGCGACCGCCAGATAGCGGTCGACGAGCTGCGAGACCAGGGCGTCGGTGCCCTGCTCGGCCTGGATGCCCGCGGCTCTGCGGTAGTCGATGCCGTGCGCGGTGGCCGGGTCCTGGCTGAGCCGGTAGCGGCCGCGCAGCACCTCGAAGAGGCGGTCGGGCCCGTCGTGCACCAGCGGCCGGAACACCCCCACCCGGTCGACCCGGCGGGTCAGCAGTTCCATGAGACCCAGCTCGAAGACCTGCCGGCCGTCGCCCCGGTCGGTTCCGGTGACGTAGACGCTGCGTGCCACGCGTCCGCTCCTTCCGCTGGTCCCGGCCGGCGCCGGCCGGGAGCCCGATGCGTACGTCTGTGCTCCAGTGGATCGCCTGCCCAACCTGGGCGGACGCGACCCCTGTCGCCGTCGGTTCCCTGCGAGGGACGGCCTGCGCGGAACCCGGAGTGGAGTGGTGCCGCTTTTGCTACGGTATGCACTCCGACGATACCGGTGCGCGGGCGCCCGTTCTTGTTCGGCGGCGTCGGCGTTCCGCCGGTCAGGGGTGGGCCCGTGCCGGCGGGGCAGGCGACCGGTCGGGGCGCGGCGGAAGTGACCTGGGACACGGACGGGGCGGCCGCCGTGTCAGAATTCGCACCGGTCCGTCTCCCTCCGGCGGACCGCGACCCGGACGAACGGCCAGTATCGAGCAGGAGAGACAGCACGATGCGTATCGGAATTCTCACCGCAGGCGGCGACTGTCCCGGCCTGAACGCCGTGATCCGCTCGGTCGTGCACCGCGCCGTCACGCACCACGGCGACGAGGTCATCGGCTTCGAGGACGGGTACAAGGGTCTCCTGGACCGCCGCTACCGCCCCCTCGACCTGAACGCCGTCAGCGGCATCCTGGCCCGCGGCGGCACCATCCTCGGCTCGGCCCGCCTGGAGCGCGGCCGCCTCGCCGAGGCGTGCGAGAACGCCCCGGAGCTGGCCCGCGAACTCGGCATCGACGTGCTGATCCCGATCGGCGGCGAGGGCACCCTCACCGCCGCCCGGCTCCTCTCCGACTCGGGGATGCCGGTGGTCGGCGTACCGAAGACCATCGACAACGACATCTCCGCCACCGACCGCACCTTCGGCTTCGACACCGCCGTCGGCGTCGCCACCGAGGCCATCGACCGGCTCAAGACCACCGCCGAGTCGCACCAGCGCGTCATGGTCGTCGAGGTGATGGGCCGGCACGCCGGGTGGATCGCGCTGGAGTCCGGCATGGCCGGCGGCGCCCACGGCATCTGCCTGCCCGAGCGGCCCTTCGACCCCGCCGACCTGGTCAAGATGGTCGAGGAGCGGTTCGCGCGCGGCAAGAAGTTCGCCGTCATCTGCGTTGCCGAGGGCGCCCACCCCGCCGAGGGCACCATGGCCTACGGCAAGGGCGCCATCGACCAGTACGGCCACGAGCGGTTCCACGGCATCGGCACCGCGCTCGCCGGCGAACTGGAGCACCGCCTCGGCAAGGAGGCCCGCCCGGTCATCCTCGGCCACGTCCAGCGCGGCGGCAGCCCCACCGCGTACGACCGCGTCCTCGCCACCCGCTTCGGCTGGCACGCCGTCGAGGCCGCCCACCACGGCCGCTTCGGCCGGATGACGGCGCTGCGCGGCACCCGGATCGAGATGGTCCCGCTCGCCGAGGCCGTCACCGAGCTCAAGACCGTCCCCCAGGACCGCATGGACGAGGCCGAGTCGGTCTTCTGAACCGGCTCCGGACGTACGAGTGCGGCGGGCACCCGGGAACCCCCGGGAGCTCGCCGTCTTCGCGTCCGCGAACGTGCGCAGGCGGGCCGCTCACTGCCAGCGGTAGCGCAGCTCCGGGCGCCCCACCGTGCCGTACTGCGGGCTGCGCACCGCCCGTCCCGAGGTGACGAGGTGCTCCAGGTAGCGGCGGGCGGTGATGCGGGAGATGCCGACCTCCTCGCCGGTGGCCGCCGCCGTCAGGCCCTCGGGGGACTCGCGCAGGGCCTGTGTCACCCGTTCCAGGGTCGGCGCGCTCAGCCCCTTCGGCAGGACCGCCGGCTGGGGCGCGCGCAGGGCGCCCAGCGCCCGGTCCACCTCGGCCTGGCCACTGGCCTCCCCGGCGGCGGTGCGGAACTGCGCGTACCGCGCCAGGCGGTCCCGCAGCGTCGCGAAGGTGAACGGTTTCAGGACGTACTGGACCACCCCCAGCGACACCCCCTCGCGGACCACCGCCAGGTCCCGCGCCGAGGTCACCGCGATCACGTCGGCCCGGTGCCCGGCCGCCCGCAGCGACCGGGCCAGCTGGAGCCCGTGCCCGTCCGGCAGGTACAGGTCGAGCAGGAGCAGGTCGACCGGGAACCGCTCCAGGGCCCGCTGCGCCTCGGCCCCCGAGTGCGCCACCCCCACCACGGTGAACCCCGGCACCCGCTCCACGTACGTCCGGTGCGCGTCGGCCGCCACCGGATCGTCCTCCACCACCAGCACCCGGACCCGCCCCGGGCCGCCCCCTTCTCCGCCGCCGGGCGCCTCGGCGCCGTCGGACCCGGCGGGCTGGGTGGGGTACGGGGTCATCTCAGGCTCTCCGGGGTGGCGTCGTCGGTCGGGGCGGGCGGGGGCAGCGGGCCGGCGCCGGGCGGGCCCGCGCCCGCGTGCGGGCGGGAGCGGGGTGCGGGCAGGGCGGTGGAACCGTCCGGGGTGTGCCGGCCGAAGGGGATGCGGACCCGGAAGGCGGCCCCGCCGCCGGGCGCCTCGCCCACGGTGACCGTACCGCCGTGCCGCTCGGCCGTCTGCCGGACCAGCGCGAGGCCCAGCCCCCGGCCGCCGCCCTCCTTGGTGGACCAGCCGCGGTGGAACACCTCGTCGCCGTCGCGGACGCCCGGCCCGTTGTCGGCGACCCGCAGCAGCAGGCCGCCCGGCTCGGCGCGGGCCGTCACCGTGACGCGGGCGCCCGGGGTGCCGGAGACGGCCTCCATCGCGTTGTCGACCAGGTTGCCGAGGACCGTGACCAGGTCGCGGGCGGGCAGCTCCGGCGGGAGCACCCCGTCGTCCAGGCGGCTGTCCTCGTGCACGGTCAGCTCGATGCCGCGCTCGTTGGCCTGCGCGGTCTTGCCCAGCAGCAGGGCCGCCAGGACCGGCTCACCGACCGCCTGCACCACCTGGTCGGTGAGGGTCTGGGCCAGTTCCAGTTCGGCGGTGGCGAACTCCACCGCCTCGTCCGCCCTGCCCAGCTCGATCAGCGAGACCACGGTGTGCAGCCGGTTGGCGGCCTCGTGCGCCTGCGAGCGCAACGCCTCGGAGAAGCCGCGCTCTGAGTCCAGCTCGCCGGTGAGCGCCTGGAGCTCGGTGTGGTCGCGCAGGGTGACGACGGTGCCGCGCTGCTCCCCGGCGGCGACCGGCGAGGTGTTGACCACCAGCACCCGGTCGGCACTGAGGTGGACCTCGTCGACGCGCGGCTCGGCCGCCAGCAGCGCCCCCGTCAGCGGCGCCGGCAGCCCCAGCGCGTCGGCCCGGTCGCCCACCCCGCGCTCCGGGGCGAGGCCGAGCAGCTCCCGCGCCCCGTCGTTGATCAGCGCGATCCTGCGCTGCCCGTCGAGCATCACCAGCCCCTCGCGGACCGCGTGCAGGGCCGCCTGGTGGTAGGCGTACATGTGGCTGAGCTGGGCGGCGTCCATGTCGTGGGTGTGCCGGCGCAGCCGCGCGTTGATGACGTACGTGCCGACCCCGCCGACCGCCAGCGTCAGCCCGCCCACCGTCAGCAGGGTGAGCACCTGGTCGCGCAGCCGGGCCGCGATCTGGTCGACCGTGATGCCCGCGCTGACCAGCCCGATCACCTCGCCGTCGGCGCGGACCGGGGTGACCACCCGCACCGAGGGGCCGAGCGTGCCGGTGTACGTCTCCTGGAGCGTCCGGCCGCTCAGCGCCTCCTCGGTGTGGCCGAGGAAGCGCGCGCCTATCTGGCCCTCGTCGGGGTGGGTCCAGCGGATGCCGCGGGTGTCCATGATGGTGACGAAGTCGACGTCGGCGTCCCGGCGGACCTCCTCGGCGTACGGCTGGAGGAGGCGCGAGGGGTCGCCGCCCGCCTGGATCGCCTCGCGCACCGAGGGGGAGTCGGCGACGGCGCGGGCCGTCGCGCCCGCCTGGCGGCCCGCCGCCTCCTCGGCCTGGCGCCGGTCGGAGAGGAACGCGAACAGGACACAGCCGAGGATCAGCAGGCCCACCAGGAACACCTGCATCGCGAAGAGCTGACCAGCGAGGCTGCGGGGACGGGGGAGGGGCATGCCGGACAGTCTGCCTGGCCGGATGTGTGCGAACTAAATGAACGCAAGGGTGACCGCCCTCACAGCCTGCGAAAGAGTCGCCGCACCGCCAGCACGTGAGCCGCACGCACTGAGCGTTGTGCAGGCACCTCCCCGCTCCGCCCCCCGGGTCGTGAGCGTCGCTTGCACGTCCGGCGCCGGGCGACCGCCCGCGCACCGGTTCGCATCCCCGACGAAGACGTCCAAGGAGGCCCCCGTGGCTACAGCCGCCAAGCGGGACAGAACGCATTATCTGTACATCGCCGTGATCGCCGCGGTCGTGCTCGGCATCCTGGTCGGCTTCGTCGCCCCGTCGCTGGCCGTCGAGCTGAAGCCGCTCGGCACCGGCTTCGTCAACCTGATCAAGATGATGATCTCGCCGATCATCTTCTGCACGATCGTGCTGGGTGTCGGATCGGTCCGCAAGGCCGCGAAGGTCGGCGCGGTCGGCGGTCTCGCCCTCGGCTACTTCATCGTGATGTCGACCGTCGCCCTCGCCATCGGCCTGGTCGTCGGCAACTTCCTGGAGCCGGGCCACGGCATGCAGCTCACCGACGAGCTGCGCGGCGCGGGCGAGGCCCAGGCCGGTGAGGCCAGCGAGTCCACCGTCGACTTCCTGATCGGCATCATCCCGACCACCATGGTCTCCGCCTTCACCGGCGGCGAGGTCCTCCAGACCCTGCTGATCGCCCTCCTCGTCGGCTTCGCCGTGCAGGCCCTCGGCAAGTCCGGCGAGCCCATCCTCGCGGGCATCGGCCACATCCAGCGCCTCGTCTTCCGCGTGCTCGCCATGATCATGTGGGCCGCCCCGGTCGGCGCCTTCGGAGCCATCGCGGCGGTGGTCGGCGAGACCGGCGTCGACGCGCTGAAGTCGCTCGCCGTCATCATGATCGGCTTCTACGTCACCTGCCTGGTCTTCGTCGTCGTGGTGCTCGGCGCGCTGCTGCGGATCTGCACCGGCGTCAACATCCTCAAGCTGCTCAAGTACCTGGGCCGCGAGTTCCTGCTGATCCTCTCCACCTCCTCCTCGGAGTCGGCGCTGCCCCGCCTCATCGCCAAGATGGAGCACCTGGGCATCTCCAAGCCCGTCGTCGGCATCACCGTCCCGACCGGCTACTCCTTCAACCTCGACGGCACCGCCATCTACCTGACGATGGCCTCCCTCTTCGTCGCCGAGGCGATGGGCAACCCGCTCTCCCTCGGTGAGCAGGTCTCGCTGCTCCTCTTCATGATCATCGCCTCGAAGGGCGCGGCGGGCGTCACCGGCGCCGGGCTCGCCACCCTCGCGGGCGGCCTCCAGTCGCACCGGCCCGAACTGGTCGACGGCGTCGGCCTGATCGTCGGCATCGACCGCTTCATGTCCGAGGCCCGCGCCATGACCAACTTCGCGGGCAACGCCGTGGCCACCCTGCTCATCGGCACCTGGACCAAGGAGGTCGACCGCGACCGGGTCCAGAAGGTCCTGGCCGGAGAGCTCCCCTTCGACGAGAAGACCCTGGTCGACGACGGCCACGGCGGCCCCGCCCCCGAGGACGTCGAGGCGCCGCCCGCCAAGGACGGCCTGGTGAAGGACGCCCCGCAGGCCGACGGCGGGGTCCCCCTCCAGAAGTCCACCACCTGACCCATTCCTCGCGCCGCGCCTCACTCCCCCCCCCCGAGGCGCGGCGCTGCCCGGACCGGACGACCTCCCACCGTCCGGCCCCGCCAACGCCCCCGGCTCCCCCCGCCGGGGGCGTTCGCGTGCCCCTGGGCCCTGTCCGGGAGCGGTACGCGTACGGGCGGTGTCCCCGGCCTCAGCCGCGCGGGCTGAGCCCCGACACGAACAGGTCGAGCAGGCGCGCCGCCTGCGCGGCCGGGTCCCGGTGGTGCTCGGTGGCGAGGGCGATGCCCGCCACGGCGGTGACCAGGTCGTGGCAGCTCGCCTCCGGACGGGCGGCGCCCTCGCGCTGGGCCCGGGCCAGCAGCGGGGCGAGGGCGGCTTCCAGAGTCGTGCCGCAGGAGGACGCCGCCCCGTCCGCGGCCCCTTCCGTCTCCCTGCCCACCTCGGCCGGCGGCTCGTACGCCAGGACGTCGGCGAAGCCGCGCGCCGAGACCGCGTAGTCGGTGAAGTCGCGCAGCCAGGCCAGGAGCGCGGCCCGGCTGTCGCTCTCGCCGGTCAGCTCGGCGGCCCGGGCCTGGAGGGCCTGCGCGCGTTCCGCGAAGACCGCTTCGAGCAGGGCCTGCCGGGTGGGGAAGTGGCGCCGGACCGTGGCGGAGCCGAGCCCCGCCGTGCGGGCCACCCGCTCGATGGAGGCGGCGGCGCCCAGTTCGGCGATCTCCGCCTCGGCCACGGTGAGGATGCGCCGGTAGTTGCGCTCTGCGTCGGATCGCCGGCCGGTCACGGGCACTCCCTCTCGACAAATGGCGGGGTCCGCCTCTTGATAAGTGGCGGGGTCCGCCATATCGTAGCGGACGTGAAGTGGCGGGCCCCGCCGTTTTGCTCGTGCCGAGATGAAGGATGCCCCGATCATGGTCACCACCCCTGCTCCCGTACTGGTCACCGGTGCCACAGGCACCCAGGGCGGAGCCGTCGCCCGGGCCCTGGCCGAGGCCGGTGTGCCGGTCCGCGCCCTGGTGCGCGATCCCGGCGCGCCCCGCGCGAAGGCGGTCGAGGCGGCCGGCGCGGAGCTGGTGCGCGCCGACCTCACGGACCCGGACTCCCTGGTTCCGGCGGTGCGGGGGGTCCGCGCCGTCTTCTCGGTGCAGATGCCGCCGATGAGCGAGGCCGGCGTGGACTTCGCCGGTGAACTGGCCCAGGCGACCCACCTGATCGAGGCGGCGCGGGAAGCCGGGGTCGCGCAGTTCGTGCAGTCCTCCACCTCCGGAGTCGGCGACCACACGCGGGCGCCCGGCTGGGCCGAGGGGCGCTGGGCCGCCATGGAGGAGTACTTCACCACCAAGCAGACGATCCTGGAGCGGGTCCGCGCGGCCGGCTTCCCCCGCTGGACGGTGGTGAAGCCCGCCTACTTCATGGAGAACCTGCCCGCCCTGCTGCCGCACGGCCCGGAGGGCGGCCTGGCGACGGTCCTCAAGCCGGACACCGAACTGGCCCTGGTCGCCCCCGCCGACATCGGCGCCGCCGTGGCCCGCGCCGTCCAGGACCCCGACCGCTTCCACCAGGTCGAACTGGAGCTGGCCGGGGACCGCCTGACCATGCACAAGGTCGCGGCGGTGCTCTCCCAGGTGTGGGGAGTCTCGGTCGAGGCACCGGTCATGGACCTGGAACAGGCACTGGCGGCGGGCATGCCGAGCTGGGGCGCGGGCCACGAGTGGAACAACGCCGTCGTCCAGCCCGCCCACCCCGAGGACGCCCGCGCTCTCGGGATACCGGTCACCTCCTTCGCCGACTGGGCCCGCGAACGGCTCGGCTGAGGCACCGGCGCTCACTCCTGGAGCCCCGCCGCCGGCAGCCGCGCCCGCGCCGCCTCCCACTCCGCGACGGGCGCCTCCCGAGACCCCCGTCCGGCGCCCCGGTCCTTGAAACCGGCGGAGGTCGGGACGCACGCCACCGGCCCGTCGAACTCGTCGCGGGACGCCGCCCGCAGCCCGGCCGGCCCCACCGCGGCGGAGGGTTCCGCCCCAGCCCCGCCCGGCCCAGTTCCGCCTGCGCCTGCTCGTCGGTGACCAGCGCCGAGCGGCCCCCGCGCTCCCGCGCCGCGACCACACCCCGGTAGCCGCCCACCGGGCAGTCGATGCCGTACGCCTCGGTGGGACCGGCCTCCACCCAGGCGGCCGGCAACCCCTGGCGCAGGGCCGCGGTGAGGGGCCCGCCTGCGGCCGGTTCGCAGGCGATCAGCCGGGCGCCCCGGACCCCAGGGCGGCGCTGACCGTGCACCGGTTGAGCCGGTCCTTGTGGCTGCATGGGGGGGCGCGGGACTCGTCCTTGACGAACACCCCGGGCTCCAGCTCCACCAGCGGGGCCCCTCCCTCGCCGAGCCCCGGGGCGACGAGCGGCGGGAGGAGCGGCGCCCACCGGTCGAGACCCCCGCGCCGCGGCCGCCCGTCGAAGAGGTCCGCGGGCACCGGGTCGTACGCGTACTCCACCTCTACCGGGTAGCTCACCTCCTCCGTGCTGGTCGCCGGGCAGCCGCGTCAGCGGGGGCCGGAGCGGGTAGCGGCGGCCGGGGGCGCCGAGTGAGCGCTGGGCGGTGGCGAGGGAGACGGTGGGCGCGGAGGTCATGCGCGAGAGGGCAGAGGGGCGGCGGGGCAGGGCCTACTGCCGAGCAGCCCCCTCGTCCCAGCCCTCCACCCCCGACCGCGCCAGCCACCGCCCCCCGTGCCGGGACACCTCCACCGGGCGGCCGAAGCAGGTGGTGAGGTGTTCGGTGGTGAGGACGTGGGTGATGGGGCCCTGGGTGAGGGCGCGGCCCTCGCGGAGGAGGAGGGCGTGGGTGAGGGCCGGCGAGAGTTCCTCCAGGTGGTGGGTGACGGTGACGGTGGCCAGTCGCGGGCGGGTCAGGGCGAGGTGGCGCATGGTGTCGACGAGGTCCTCGCGGGAAGGCAGGTCGAGGGCGTTGAAGGGCTCGTCGAGGAGGAGCAGGGCCGGGTCGGCCATGAGGGCGCGGGCGATCAGGAGCCGGGCCCGCTGGCCGCCGGAGCAGACGCCGTACGGGCGGTCGGCCAGTTCCTTGATCTGGAGTTCGGCGAGCAGCGCGCGGGCGCGTTCGCGGACCTCGTCGTCGTACTTCTTCCACAGCGGCTGGACCGAGCCGGTGTGGCCGGTGAGGACGACGGCGTGTCCGGGCAGGTCCTGCGGGACGCGCTGGGAGGTGGAGACGTGGCCGATCAGGGCGCGCAGCTCCCGCACGTCGACGCGGCCGAGCCGGTGGCCGAGGACCTCCACGGTGCCGGTGGTGGGGAAGGTGGTGGCGCCGACGAGGCGGAGGACACTGGTCTTGCCGGCGCCGTTGGGTCCGAGGAGCGCCCAGTGCTCGCCGGCGCGGACGGTCCAGTCGACGGTGTCGAGGATGGTCTGCCCGGTCGTGTGGCGGCGCAGGCTCGCGCCGTCGAGTGCGGCGACGACGCGCCCGTGCCGGTCGCCGGTGGTTCCGTCCATCGGGGCGGTCCGTCCTTTCGCGAGGAGGCGGAGACCGCGCAGGATAGCTGTACGCCGCACCTACCGGCCGGGGTGACCGCATGGCGAACAACGCGGGAGGGAGCGTAAAGGGCAAGAAAAAAGCCCTCCGGGGATTTGACGCCGGGGGGCTTTCGCTGCGTATATTCGGTGTTTCTGCTTTCCTTCAGATGGGCGCAGAAAACACCTGATGAAGCCATCGTAACCGGCGAGGAGTCGCATTGTCAACCGAGTGGCAGGGGAATCGCGAAGAGCGCGGGGACGACGCGGAATTGCGGGCCGAGCAGTCCTTCGTCACCCACCTGTACACCCTCCTCGACGCTCGCCGCGCCGCCGAGGAGAACGCCGTCAGAGCGTCGTTGTCGCAGGTCACCACGGGTCAGCAGGCCCGCCTTGAGCGGGATGTGGCGGTCACCGAGCACGGGATGACCGCGGCGGCGCTGGACGCCGTGGATTCCGGGCTCTGCTTCGGGCGGCTGGATTTCCGGGACGGTGCCGGCCGGCACATCGGCCGTATCGGAATCCGGGAGGAGAACGCCGAGCGCACGCCCGTCCTCATCGACTGGCGGGCACCGGTGGCGCGCCCCTTCTACCTGGCCACCGGCCACACCCCGATGGGGCTGCGCCGGCGTCGCCACCTCACCACCGAGGGGCGTACCGTCACCGCCCTGCACGACGAGATCCTCGACCTCGGCGACGAGCGGCGCACCGGCCACGAGGACCCCAACGGCGACGCCGTGCTGCTCGCCGCGCTGGGCGCCGCCCGTACCGGCCGGATGGCCGACATCGTGCAGACCATCCAGGCCGAGCAGGACCGCATCATCCGCGCCCCGCACCAGGGCGTCCTCGTCGTCGAGGGCGGCCCGGGCACCGGCAAGACCGCCGTCGCCCTGCACCGCGCCGCCTACCTCCTCTACGCCCACCGCGAGCAGCTGGCCCGCCGCGCCGTGCTCATCGTCGGCCCCAACCCGGCCTTCCTCGGCTACATCGGCGAGGTGCTGCCCTCCCTCGGCGAGACCGGCGTCTGGCTCGCCACCCTCGGGGAGCTGTTCCCCGGCGTCGAGGCGGAGGGCACCGACACCCCCCGCGCCGCCGAGGTCAAGGGCCGCCTGGAGACGGCCGAGGCGCTGGCCCGGGCCGTCGCCGACCGGCAGGCCGTGCCGGACGAGGTGCTGGAGATCGACCACGACGACTACGGCACCCTCCACCTCGACCGCGCCATGGCCACCGAGGCCCGCGAGCGGGCCCGCGCCACCGGCCTGCCGCACAACCTGGCCCGGCCGCACTTCGCCTTCCGGATCATCGACGCCCTCACCGCCCAGCTCACCGACCGCCTCGGCGCCGACCCCTACGGCGGCCCCAACCTCCTGGACGCCTCCGACGTCGCCCAGCTCGCCAAGGAGATCGCCGCCAGCCCCGAGGTGCACGCCGCCATCGGCTCGCTCTGGCCCCAGCTGACGCCCGAGGAGTTCGTCACGGACTTCCTCGCCGACCCCACCCACCTCACCGAGGCCGACGCCGAGGCGGTCCGCCGCGAGGGCGGGGAGTGGACCCCGGCCGACGTGCCGCTCCTGGACGAGGCCGCCGAACTCCTCGGCGAGGACGACTCGGCCGCCCGCGCCGCCGCCGAGGCCGAACGGCAGGAGCGCATCGCCTACGCCCAAGGCGTTCTGGAGGTCGCGTACGCCTCGCGGACCTACGAGTTCGAGGACAAGGACGACGAGGACTCCGAGGTGCTCGGCGCCCACGACGTCATCGACGCCGAGCGGATGGCCGAACGCCACGAGGAGGCCGACCACCGCACCGCCGCCGAACGGGCCGCCGCCGACCGCACCTGGGCCTTCGGCCACATCATCGTCGACGAGGCTCAGGAGCTCTCCGCGATGGCCTGGCGGCTGCTGATGCGCCGCTCGCCGACCCGCTCCATGACCCTGGTCGGCGACCCCGCCCAGACCGCCGGGGGTGGCGGCCTCGGCGACTGGCACGCCATCCTCGACCCGTACGTCCCGGGGCGCTGGGAGTACACCCGGCTCGGCGTCAACTACCGCACGCCCGAGGAGGTCATGGCCGTGGCCGGGGCCCTGCTCCGCGCCGAGGACCCGGAGTTCACCCCGCCCTCCTCGGTCCGCTCCACCGGCCGGCGCCCCTGGTCGCGGCGGACCGCCCCCGAGGCCCTTCCGGCCGCCGTCGCCGAGGCGGCCCGCGCCGACGCCCCCGAGGAGGGCCGGCTCGCGGTGATCGCTCCCGCCGCCCTGCACGAGGCGCTGGCGGCCGCCCTGCCGGACACCCCCGCCGGGGGCGAGCCCGACCTGACCCGGCCGGTGGTGCTGCTCACCCCGCGCCAGGCCAAGGGGCTGGAGTTCGACGCGGTCCTCGTGGTGGAGCCGGGCGCGCTGCCCACCAGCGACCTGTACGTGGCGCTGACCCGGGCCACCCGCACCCTCGGCCTCCTGCACACCGGCGACCTGCCCAGCGCCCTCGCCGACCCGGAGACCGTCGAGACCCGCTGACGCCCCGTCGCCGTGCGCGCTACCCTCTGGCCGCGCACGGCACGGGCACGGCGGCCACCGGGACCTGGGGGAGCGATGGCGGGAGCCGGCACAGGCGGACCGGCACCGGCCGCCGCGATGACCGAGGCGCCGCTGCTCGCGCCGTACGAGGGCCGGGGGGGCGCGGCCTGGGCGGGCTGGCTGCTGCCGCCCGGTTCGTGGTGATCCTCGGCGTCGCCCTCGCCCACCAGGTCGCCGACGCCGTGGAGGCGGTCACCGAACCCTGGGTGCGGCTCATCCAGAACCGCGTGGTGCTGGTCCTGGTGGTCCCGGCGGGGCTCGTCCTCTTCGTCCGCGCCGCCCGGCCCGGCCTGCGCCGAGGGGTGCCTGCGCCGGGCGCGGGGACCGCTCTGCGCCCTGCTGGCGGTGGCCGGCTCGCTCGGCCTCGTCCTCGCGGCGAGCGCCACCCAGTCGGGGACCAGCCTCGGCGGCAGCGCCTTCTGGAGGCTGTCCCTGCTGACCTGGCTGATCTTCTTCGGGCTCGGCGCGCTGGTCAACGGCGTCGCCAACGTCTTCCGTACCGCCGACGTCCACGAGGTCCTGCCGCCGCTGGTCTCCGTCGCCCTGGTCTCCGTCGCCCTGGTCTGGGTCAACCTCGTGGCCGACCTGGTGAGCGGCAAGTACGGCGACGCCCCGGACCGGGTAGCCGCCTTCCTGCTCTGGGGCGGCCCGCTCACCGTCACCTGCCTCGCCCTGTGGGAGCTGCGCCGCCTGCGCGTCCGCCACGGGCTGACCTGAGGCGCGCGCTCGGCCGCCGAACCCGGACACGCGGCGGCCCGGCCCGCCCCCGCCACGGGGGAGGACCGGGCCGCGCGTACCCGCCGGGTCAGGCAGGCCGCAGCCAGACGGTGGCCAGCGGCGGCAGGGTCAGCCGCAGGGCGGCCGGGCGGCCGTGGGCGCCGGGCTCCTCGGGCTTGAGGGGCTCCGGGTTGCCGATGCCCCCGCCGCCGTACCGCTCCTCGTCGGTGTTGAGGACCTCCCGCCACACCGTGTGGGCGTCCGGCACGCCGAGGGCGTAGCCGTGGCGGACCACCGGGGAGAAGTTGCTGACCGCGAGCAGCGGCGCGCCCTGGTGGTCGTACCGGAGGAAGGCGAGGACGTTGTCCTCGGCCGCGTCCGAGACGATCCAGGCGAAGCCGCCCGGGTCGGTGTCGCGCTGCCACAGGGCCGGGGTGGAGCCGTAGACCGTGTTCAGCTCGCGGACCAGGTCGCGTACGCCCCGGTGGTCGGCCTCGGCGCCGTACGCCGGGTCCAGCAGCCACCAGTCCGGGCCGTGCTCCTCGGACCACTCGGCGCCCTGGGCGAACTCCTGCCCCATGAAGAGGAGTTGCTTGCCGGGGTGGGCCCACATGAAGCCGAGGTAGGCGCGGTGGTCGGCGCGCCGCTGCCACCAGTCGCCGGGCATCTTGGAGACCAGGGCCTGCTTGCCGTGGACCACCTCGTCGTGCGAGATGGGCAGGACGTAGTTCTCGCTGTAGGCGTACACCATCGAGAAGGTCATCTCGTTGTGGTGGTACCTGCGGTGCACCGGCTCCTTCGCCATGTACTCCAGCGAGTCGTGCATCCAGCCCATGTTCCACTTCAGCCCGAAGCCGAGGCCGCCGAAGCCGCCCGCGCCGGTGAGGTGGGTGGGACGGGTGACGCCGTCCCAGGCCGTCGACTCCTCGGCGATGGTGACCACGCCGGGTGCCCGGCGGTAGACGGTCGCGTTCATCTCCTGGAGGAAGGCGACCGCGTCGTGGTTCTCCCGCCCGCCGTACTCGTTGGGCGACCACTGGCCGTCCTCGCGGGAGTAGTCGAGGTAGAGCATCGAGGCGACCGCGTCGACCCGCAGCCCGTCGATGTGGAACTCCTCGCACCAGTACACCGCGTTGGCCACCAGGAAGTTGCGGACCTCGGTACGGCCGTAGTCGAACTCCAGCGTCCCCCAGTCCGGGTGCGCCGCCCGGCGCGGGTCCGGGTGCTCGTACAGCGGACGCCCGTCGAACTCCGCCAGGGCCCAGTCGTCGCGCGGGAAGTGCGCCGGAACCCAGTCCATCAGCACCCCGATGCCCGCCTGGTGCAGGGCGTCGACCAGGTACTTGAAGTCGTCCGGGGTGCCGAGCCGCGCGGTCGGCGCGTAGAAACCGGTCACCTGGTAGCCCCAGGAGCCGCCGAAGGGATGCTCGGCGACCGGCATCAGCTCCACGTGGGTGAAGCCGAGGTCCTTGACGTACGCGGGGAGCTGCTCGGCCAGTTCCCGGTAGCTGAGCCCCGGCCGCCAGGAGGCGAGGTGGACCTCGTAGACGGAGAAGGGCGCCTCGTGCACCGCGGTCTGCCCGCGCCGGGCCAGCCACGCCTGGTCGCCCCAGGTGTGGTGGGAGTCGGCGACCACGGAGGCGTTGGCGGGCGGCACCTCGGTGCGGCGGGCCATCGGGTCGGAGCGGCGGGTCAGCGAACCGTCCGGCCGGGCGATCTCGAACCGGTACAGCGCCCCCTCGCCGACCCCCGGCACGAACAGTTCCCAGATCCCGCTGGAGCCGAGCGAACGCATCGGGTACGCCGTGCCGTCCCAGTAGTTGAAGTCACCGATGATCCGCACACCGCGCGCGTTCGGCGCCCAGACGGTGAACCGGGTCCCGGTCGCCCCCTCGTGCGTCATCGGCCGCGCCCCCAGCGCCCGCCACAGCTCCTCGTGCCGCCCCTCACCGATCAGGTGCAGGTCGAAGGAGCCGAGCGAGGGGAGCATGCGGTACGGGTCGGGGGTGGTGAGGGTGTGGGCGGGGCCGCCCTCCTGGCCCGGGTAGGTGATCTCCAGCCGGTAGTCGGGCACCGAGGCCACCGGCAGCAGCCCCGAGAAGAACCCGTCGCCGTCGTCGGTCAGCGCGACGCGCAGCCCCTCGGCGACCACCGCGACCCCGGTGGCGTACGGCCGCAACGCCCGCACCACGACACCGTCCTTCGCCGGGTGCGCGCCGAGCACGCCGTGCGGGTCGTGGTGGTGGCCGTGGAGCAGGCGGCCCCGGTCGTCGGGGTGCGGCGCGTACGGCGAGGCGGGCGGCGCGGTGGCCGCCACGGGGCGCCGGGTGCGGGCGGCGGGGGTGCGGCCGGGCTTGGCCGGGGTCTTGGCGCGGGACTTGGCGGGCGTCTTGGCGCCGGACTTGGCGCCCGTCTTCGCGCCGGACTTCGCCGCCGCCTCGGTCCCGCTCTTCGCGGCGCCCTCGCCCCCGGCCGTCGTGGCCGCCTTCGCGGTCGTCGCGGTGCCGGCCTTGGCGGTGGTCCGGGTCCGGGTCTTCGACTTCGCCTTGGTCTTCGGCGCGGCGTCACCGGTCGCGGACGTGGTCCGCTCGGCGGGCTCTTCCGGCTGCGCGGCCGGCTCGCGCGACGGCTTGCCGGTCGCCTTGGCGGGCTTGCCCGCGCTGCCGGACTTGGTGGAGCGGGGGCGGCCGGTGCGGGCGCGGGCCACGTCCTCGTTGTCGGTGCCCGGTGTGGCGGTCCGGGCCGGGCGGGTGCGGGTGGCGGTGGCCGCCTTCGGGTCGCTGCCGGTGCTCGCGGCGCGCTCGGGGTCGGGAGAGACGGCGGCCGGGGCCTCGGTCTCCCGGTCCTCCCCGCGGGCCGGGGCGGGGACCAGGGGGGCGGGCGGCTCGGCCGCGTCGGAGGGTTCGGGGGCGGGCGGACGGGGGGTCACGGGGAGGGCCTCCTCGGCACGGTGGGCGGGGGCCCGGCTCGGGGCCGGGCCGGAGCGGATCGGGTGGGGAGGGGTGGTGGGCGGCGCCGGCGCGGGCCGCTCCGGCGGGGACCGGCGCGACCTGCCCGGGGCGCTGGACGGGGGAGTGGGGGAGGACGTACGCGGGCGGGTCAGTCCAGGCCGTGGCCGAGCGGGCCGCCGGTGTCGGCGCGCGCCCCGGCCGGGACCGGCGCGGCCAGCCGCTCCACCGCCGCCAGCGGGACGGGCAGCCAGTCGGGCCGGTGCCGGGCCTCGTAGAGCGCCTCGTAGACCGCCTTGTCGGTCTCGAAGGCGCGCAGCAGAACCGGTTCGTCGCGCGGGTCGCGGCCGTGTGCCTCCGCGTACCCGGCGCAGTACGCGTCCCGGCAGCGGTCGGCCCACTCCGGCGCCCACGGCTGGTGGGAGCGGGCGGCGTAGTCGAAGGAGCGGAGCATGCCGGCGACGTCGCGGACCGGGGGCTGGGGGAGCCGGCGTTCGGCCAGCGGCTTCACCGGCTCGCCCTCGAAGTCGATCAGCGACCAGTGGCCGTCGGGCCCGCGCAGGCACTGCCCGAGGTGCAGGTCGCCGTGGACCCGCTGGGCGGTGAGCGAGCTGCCGGCGAGCGAGGGGTCGGCCATCGCCTCGAAGGCGGTGCGCAGCCCCGGCACGTGCCGGTGGAGCGCGGGCACCGCCTGCGCGGCGGCGTCCAGCCGCTCCGTCATCTGCGCGGCCAGCGCCGCCAGCCGGGCCGGGCCCAGCGTCACGGTGGGCAGGGCGTCGGCCAGTGCCGCGTGCACCTCGGCGGTGGCCTGGCCCAGCGCGCGGGCCTCGCCGGAGAAGTCCTCACCCCGGGCGAGCGCGCCGAGCGCCAGCTCCCAGCCGTCGTCGCAGCCGCGCAGGAACGGCTGGAGGACGCCGAGGACCAGCGGCTCCGCGCCCCCGTCGGCCTCCAGCCAGGCGAGGGGCGCCGGCACCCGGGTGGAGCGGCCGGCGGCCAGCGCCCGGGGCAGTTCCAGGTCCGGGTTGACGCCGGGGACGACCCGGCGGAACAGCTTGAGGATCAGCCGTTCGCCGTAGACGAGGGAGGAGTTGGACTGCTCGGCGCCGAGCACCCGGGCCGGCTGCCCGGCCGGGATGTCGCCCTGCTCGGCGCGGGCGAAGCGGAGCGCCCCGAGCCGCCCGGGCAGCCGCAGCCGCTCCAGGAGGACCTCGGTGAGGCGGGCGTCGTGCAGCGCCTCGTAGACGGCCTGCCCGGCGAGCGGCCCGTCGGACGGACGGCCGATCAGCGCGGGTGCCAGGCGCGGCGGGAGGGTCCGGCGGACCCCGATGAGGAGCTGGTAGGTGTCGCCCGGACCGGTGACGGCGCCCAGGCCGGGACCGGCCGGCTGCTGGGCGCGGACCAGGAGGTGGAGCAGGCCGGGGCTGTCCGGTTTCGGACGTCCCGGCGGGCCCGGTGGCAGCAGTTCGGTGGCGGCGACCAGGGTGAAGCCCGTGACCGGGCGGCCCTTGCCGGCGAACCACCGCTGTCTGGGCAGCCAGGGGCGCAGCAGCGGGTCCAGGGAGGCGAGCAGCCCCCCGGACGCTGGGGAAGGAACGAGCGTGCTGGAGGCATCCGACATTGGCGGCGTCGCGTCCTTTCCCCGGGTACACCTCAATATCGCCCGACAGTGACCCGGATTGCGGCATTTGACGGTCCGGCGGTGCGCCCGGTCCCCTCATCGGCCGCAGAAGGCGGGCGTACGGGGTGCTGAAGTGCCCCGGACGGTGCGGGGCTCAGGGAGCGTGAAGGGGCGGGCTTGGTGCTCCGGGCGGGTTCGGGGGACGTGCTCCCCGGCCCCGGTGACCGGCGTTCTGCGCGCGCGTGATGCGGTTACGCGTGCCCGGTGCGGGAGGGCCGTAACCGTCCCGCACCGGACACTCCGGTCGTCCTGACCGCTGTCAGGGGGTGACGGCGGTGACCGCCGCCTCCTTGCGCAGGCGGAACCAGTAGAAGCCGTGGCCCGCCAGGGTCAGCAGGTACGGCAGGTCACCGATGGCGGGGAAGCGCACCCCGCCGGTCAGCTCCACCGGATGGCGTCCGGCGAAGGTCTGGAGGTCCAGCTCGGTGGGCTGGGCGAACCGCGAGAAGTTGTGCACGCACAGGACCAGGTCGTCCTCCTCCCCGTCCGGCCCGGGCGGGGCCTCGCGCAGGAAGGCGAGGACGGCCGGGTTGGTGGAGGGCAGTTCGGTGTACGACCCGAGCCCGAAGGCACGGTTCTGCTTGCGGATCTCGATCATGCGCCGGGTCCAGTGCAGCAGGGACGAGGGCGAGGACATGGCGGCCTCGACGTTGGTCACCTGGTAGCCGTAGACCGGGTCCATGATCGTGGGCAGGAAGAGCCGGCCCGGGTCGCTGGAGGAGAATCCGGCGTTCCGGTCGGGCGTCCACTGCATCGGCGTGCGGACCGCGTCGCGGTCGCCGAGCCAGATGTTGTCGCCCATGCCGATCTCGTCGCCGTAGTAGAGGATCGGCGAGCCCGGCAGGGAGAGCAGGAGGGCGGTGAAGAGTTCGATCTGGTTGCGGTCGTTGTCGAGGAGGGGGGCGAGGCGGCGCCGGATGCCGATGTTGGCCCGCATCCGCGGGTCCTTGGCGTACTCGGCGTACATGTAGTCGCGCTCTTCGTCGGTGACCATCTCGAGGGTCAGCTCGTCGTGGTTCCGCAGGAAGATGCCCCACTGGCAGCCCGAGGGGATGGCCGGGGTCTTGGCCAGGATCTCCGAGACCGGGTAGCGGGACTCCCGGCGGACCGCCATGAAGATGCGCGGCATCACCGGGAAGTGGAACGCCATGTGGCACTCGTCGCCGCCCTTGGCGTAGTCGCCGAAGTAGTCGACGACGTCCTCCGGCCACTGGTTGGCCTCGGCGAGCAGGACCGTGTCCGGGTAGTGGGCGTCGATCTCCGCGCGGACCCGCTTCAGCATGGCGTGCGAACGGGGGAGGTTCTCGCAGTTGGTGCCCTCCTCGGCGTAGAGGTAGGGCACGGCGTCCAGGCGGAAGCCGTCGATGCCGAGGTCCAGCCAGAACTTCAGCGCGGAGAGGATCTCCTCCTGGACGGCCGGGTTCTCGTAGTTGAGGTCCGGCTGGTGGGAGAAGAACCGGTGCCAGTAGTACTGCTGGCGGACCGGGTCGAAGGTCCAGTTCGACGCCTCGGTGTCGACGAAGATGATCCGGGCGTCCTGGTACTGCTTGTCGTCGTCGGCCCAGACGTAGTAGTCCCCGTAGGGGCCGTCCGGGTCGCGCCGGGACTCCTGGAACCACGGATGCTGGTCGCTGGTGTGGTTCATGACGAAGTCGATGATGACCCGCATGCCCCGCTGGTGGGCCGCGTCGACGAACTCCACGAAGTCGGCGAGGTCGCCGAACTCCGGGAGCACCGCCGTGTAGTCGGAGACGTCGTAGCCGCCGTCCCGCAGGGGCGACTTGAAGAACGGCGGCAGCCAGAGGCAGTCCACCCCCAGCCACTGGAGGTAGTCGAGCTTGGCGGTGAGGCCCTTGAGGTCGCCGATGCCGTCGCCGTTGCTGTCCTGGAAGGACCGGACGAGCACCTCGTAGAAGACGGCTCGCTTGAACCACTCGGGGTCACGGTCCTTGGCAGGGGTGTCCTCGAAGGTGTCCTGGACGGGTTCGTTGACGATCATGGTGTGGGTGACCCTCCGATCGGTGAGGACGGTCGCAGGACGAACAGGTGCGCGGGCGTGACGCCCGGCTCTAGACGCACGTAGTTGGCCCTGCCCCAGTGATAGGTCTCGCCGGTGAGCTCGTCGCGCACCGGTGTGGTGTCGTCCCAGCCGAGGCCGAGGCGCGGCATGTCCAACGAGACCGTGGCTTCCTGGGTGTGGTGCGGGTCGAGGTTGACGACCGTCAGGACCGTATTGCCACCCGATTGCTTGCTGTAGGCGAGCAGCGCGTCGTTGTCGGTGTGGTGGAAGTGCAGATCACGCAGTTGCTGGAGGGCCGGATTGCGGCGCCGGACCCGGTTCAGCGCGGTCAGCAGCGGGGCCAGGGTGCGGCCCTCCCGCTCGGCCGCCGCCCAGTCGCGCGGACGCAGCTGGTACTTCTCCGAGTCCAGGTACTCCTCGCTGCCCTCGCGCAGAGGCTGCGCCTCGCACAGCTCGAAGCCCGCGTAGACCCCCCAGCTGGGCGAGAGGGTCGCCGCCAGCACCGCCCGCGCCTCGAAGGCGGGACGGCCCCCCTGCTGAAGGTACGCGTGCAGGATGTCCGGCGTGTTGACGAAGAAATTCGGCCGCATGTACGCGGCCGCGTCCCCGGTCAGCTCGGTGAGGTAGTCGGTCAGCTCCTGCTTGCCGTTGCGCCAGGTGAAGTACGTGTACGACTGCTGGAAGCCGACGGCGGCCAACGCGTGCATCAGCGCCGGCCGGGTGAACGCCTCGGCGAGGAAGACGACGTCCGGGTCGGTCCGGTTGATCTCGGTGATCACCCGCTCCCAGAAGACCACCGGCTTGGTGTGCGGGTTGTCGACGCGGAAGATCCGCACCCCGTGGCCCATCCAGAGCCGCAGCACCCGCAGGGTCTCGGCGACCAGGCCGTCCATGTCCTTGTCGAAGGCGATGGGGAAGATGTCCTGGTACTTCTTGGGCGGGTTCTCGGCGTACGCGATCGAGCCGTCGGGCCGGTGGTGGAACCACTCGGGGTGCTCCGTCACCCACGGGTGGTCCGGGGAGCACTGGAGGGCGAAGTCCAGCGCGATCTCCAGCCGCAGCTCGGTGGCGGTGCGCACGAAGGCGTCGAAGTCCTCGAAGGTGCCCAGCTCCGGGTGGATCGCGTCGTGCCCGCCGTCGGCGGAGCCGATCGCCCAGGGCACGCCCACGTCGTGCGGGGTGGGGGTGAGGGAGTTGTTGCGGCCCTTGCGGTGGGTGGTGCCGATCGGGTGGATCGGCGGCAGGTACACCACGTCGAAGCCCATCGCCGCGATCGCGGGCAGCCGGGCCGCCGCCGTCCGCAGCGTGCCGGAGACCGGCGGGCCGCCGTCCTCGGGCACGACCGCGCCCTCGGAGCGCGGGAAGAACTCGTACCAGGAGCCGAAGAGCGCCCGCTTCCGCTCCACCAGCAGCGGCAGCGGCTCGGAGGCCGACAGCGGCTCCCGCAGCGGGTACCGCTCCAGCGCCGCCACCGCCTGCGCCTCCTGGGCCGCCGCGAGCCGCTGCCCGTCGCCGAGCGAGCTGTCCCGCAGCGCGTCGGCGACGGCGAGCACCGCCTCCCGGCGCCCCTTGGCCTTCGGTACGCCCTTGGCGGCGCGTTCGTGCAGCTGGGCGCCCTCCTCGAGGACCAGCTCGGTGTCGATCCCGGCCGGGATCTTCACGGCGGCGGTCCGGCGCCAGGTGGTCAGCGGGTCGCCCCACGCCTCCACCCAGTACGTCCAGTGGCCTTCCTCGGCCGGGGCGACCACGGCGCCCCAGCGGTCGGTGCCGGGCGCCAGCTCGCGCATGGGCGTCCAGGGGCCGGAGCGGCCGTCCGGGCCGCGCAGCACGACGTTGGCGGCGACGGCGTCATGACCCTCGCGGAAGACGGTGGCGGTGATCTCGAAGGACTCGCCGCTCACCGACTTGGCGGGGCGTCTGCCGCCCTGGACGAGCGGTCGGACGTCGAGGACGGGGATGCGTCCAATGGGGGTGTTCACGGCATCACCTGCGGATCGTGCGGGTACGGGGGTGGCCGGGGACGGGGGCGTCCCGGCCGTCGTCCTCTGTATCGGCAGCTTTCGCCGTCCCTTTGACGCCTCGTAAGAGCGGGGGACCGGACCGGGGACGCGATGGGGGCATGGACGCTCCTTGCCGTTCGCTTCGACCGCGCGCCGGGGGACGCGCCGGGGATGTACGTCGGGTGCCTGCGGCAGAACCGCGGCACCGGGCCGGACGGGGCCGGCGGGGCCGTGCGGGAAGGCGGTACGCGGGAGTACCGGGACAGCCTTCCCCCACCCGAAGGGTGAACAATCCGCCCCTCACCCACCTACTGACGCGTACCCCCGATTTCCCCCACCCCCGCTGCCCCTGGCATGTGCCTCGACGAAAACCCCAGGTTGTGACGGGTGTGACCAGTGGGGCGCACGATTCAGCCCGGCCGCTTCTTCAGCCCGGCCGCTTCTTTAGCCCGGCCGGCGTTTGAGGCCATCTGTGACCGAAGGTCCGACGCCGAGACGCAGAGGCCGGGCACCGGCCGAAATGCAGCCCGGCCGGCGCTTGAGGCCAAAAAGAACGGCCCGCAGGCCGGGAGCTGGACGTCCCCCGACCCACGGGCCCCATGGGCCGCCCCGCTAGGGCGCGACCTGGAGAATCCGGTTGGGCGACCCGATCCGGCGGTCCCAGATCTGCCCCGTGGAGGCCTTGCCGACAATCCCCTTCTCGACCGTCGCCGGCGTCGCCTTCGGGTTGGCCGCCAGGTACAGCGCGGCCGCCCCGGCGACGTGCGGCGCCGCCATGGAGGTCCCGTCGAAGGTCACGGTCCCGGTGTCGCTCTTGTGCGAGGCGGACTTGATGCCCTCGCCCGGAGCGAACAGGTCGACGACCGGACCCCAGTTCGAGAAGTACGCCCGCTCGTCCCAGCGGTTGGTCGCCCCGACGGTGAGGGCCTGCTTCACCCGGCCGGGCGAGGTGGTCTCGGCCGGCAGCCCCTCGTTGCCCGCGGCCACCGTGTAGGTGATCCCGGAGGCGATGGAGGTGCGGACGGCCTTGTCCAGCTCGGGGCTGACCCCGCCGCCGAGGCTGAGGTTGGCCACGGCCGGCTTGACGGCGTTCTTCGTCACCCAGTCGATGCCCGCGATGACCTGCGCGAGGGTCCCCTCGCCGTAGGCGTCGAGCACCCGCACGCCCACGGCCTTGGCCTTCTTCGCCACGCCGTAGGTGGAGCCGACGGCGGTGGCCGCGACGTGCGTGCCGTGGCCGTTGGAGTCCTGGGCGACCTTGTCCTTGCCGACGAAGTCGTAGCCGTTGCGGGCCCGGCCGCCGAACTCCTTGTGGCTGATCCGGATGCCGGTGTCGATGACGTACACCGTGGCGCCCGCGCCGCCGCCGTCCGGCGAGGTGTACCGGCTGTCCAGCGGCAGAGTCGGCTGGTCGATGCGGTCCAGGCCCCAGACCGGGTTGGTCTGGGTGGCCGAGGCGCGCACCTTGACGTCCTGGGCGACCGAGGCCACGGCGGGGTCCGCCGCGAGCCGCCGGGCCTGGACGGGGTTGAGCTTCACCGCGTACCCGTTGAGGGCCCGCTGGTAGGTGTGGCTGATCTTGCCGCCGTAACGGCTCGCGAGCCTGACGCCAGCGGCCGACGGTGCCTTGACGCCGGACTTCAGCGTCACGATGTAGCTGTCGCGCACGACGTCGCGGGGGTTGTCGGCCTGACGGACCGTCCCCAGCTTCGGGCCCCCCGGCCCTGCGGGTGCCGCCTGGGCGGGCAGCGTGCCCACCGCGAGCGCCGCGACCGCGGCGGCGGCCACGGCCACCGTCCGGCGCGGAATGCGTATGACCTCGCTCATGTGCGAGTTCCCCTCCTCATGTCGACCCCGCGGTCCCGCCCATCGCGGGCCCGGCGGTGTCCGCCGTCAGCGTGGCGGGCCCAGGGCGCCCGGGCAACGGGTCAAGAGGGGGAAGACCGGGGCGAATGCGTCGTGAAGCCACGGTAAAGGTTGTGTGATTGTTGCAACGGAACCGCCGGGCGGGGGAGGGCGGGGGCGCCCTCCCGCGTGCGCCGCCGACGCCCCGTCAGCCGAGGCCCGCGCGCCCCGTACGCGCCCTGCCGCGCCCCGGTCCTGACGCACCATGATGCGAGCCGCCCCGCAAAAGCGGATGAATCCTGCGAAGGTGGAACCGTGAAGGCAATGCGTCGATTCACCGTGCGTCCCGTCCTCCCCGAACCCCTCCGCCCCCTCAGCGACCTGGCCCGCAACCTGCGCTGGTCCTGGCACGCGGAGACCCGCGAGCTGTTCCAGTCGGTCGACCCGGCCCGCTGGGCCGCCACCGGCGACCCGGTCCGGCTGCTCGCCGCCGTCCCGCCCGAACGCCTCGACACCCTCGCCGCCGACCGGCGCTTCCGGCTGCGCCTGGCCGCCGCCGTCGACGACCTCACCGACTACCTCGAAGGCGACCGCTGGTACCAGCGCCAGGAGGGCGCCCTGCCCGCCGCCGTCGCCTACTTCTCCCCCGAGTTCGGCGTCACCGCCGCCCTGCCGCAGTACTCCGGCGGCCTCGGCATTCTCGCCGGCGACCACCTCAAGTCCGCCAGCGACCTCGGCGTCCCGCTGATCGGCGTCGGGCTCCTCTACCGCCACGGCTACTTCCGCCAGTCCCTCTCCCGGGACGGCTGGCAGCAGGAGCACTACCCGGTCCTCGACCCGGACGAGCTGCCGCTCACCCTGCTCCGCGAGACCGACGGCAGCCCCACCCTGATCCGCCTCGCCCTGCCCGGCGGCCGGCTGCTGCGCGCCCGCGTCTGGCAGGCCCGGGTCGGCCGCGTCCCGCTGCTCATGCTCGACTCCGACGTCGAGGACAACGACGCCGCCGCCCGCGAGGTGACCGACCGGCTCTACGGCGGCGGCAGCGAGCACCGGCTCCACCAGGAGATGCTGCTCGGCATCGGCGGCGTCCGCGCGGTGCGGGCGTACTGCCGGCTCACCGGGCACCCGGCGCCCGAGGTCTTCCACACCAACGAGGGCCACGCCGGCTTCCTCGGCCTGGAGCGCGTCCACGAACTGGGCACGCCCGCCCCCGACGGGCCCGGCCTCGACTTCGACCAGGCCCTCCAGGTGGTGCGCGCCGGCACCGTCTTCACCACCCACACCCCGGTCCCCGCCGGGATCGACCGCTTCGACCGCTCGCTGGTCGCCCGCCACTTCGGCGAGGGCGCGGAACTCCCCGGCATCGACACCGGGCGCGTCCTCGCGCTGGGCACCGAGACCTACCCGGGCGGCGACCCGGGGCTGTTCAACATGGCCGTCATGGGGCTGCGGCTCGCCCAGCGCGCCAACGGCGTCTCCACCCTGCACGGCCAGGTCAGCCGGGAGATGTTCGCCGGGCTCTGGCCGGGGTTCGACGCCGAGGAGGTGCCGATCACCTCGGTCACCAACGGCGTCCACGCCCCCACCTGGGTGGCCCCCGAGGTGCTGCGGCTCGGCGCCCGCCGGGTCGGGACCGCCCGCGCCGAGGAGGCACTGAGCGTCGGCGGCCCCGAGCGGTGGGACGCCATCGGCCAGATCTCCGACCAGGAGATCTGGGAGCTGCGCCGCACCCTGCGCGAGCAGCTGGTCGAGGAGATCCGCACCCGGCTCGCCGCCGGCTGGCGCCAGCGCGGCGCGGGCCCGGCCGAACTCGGCTGGATCGACACCGCCTTCGACCCGTCCGTGCTGACCATCGGTTTCGCCCGCCGCGTCCCCTCGTACAAGCGGCTCACCCTGATGCTCCAGGACCGCGACCGGCTGCGGGCGCTGCTGCTCCACCCGGAGCGGCCGGTGCAGATCGTGGTGGCCGGCAAGGCCCACCCGGCCGACGACGGCGGCAAGCGGCTGGTGCAGGAGCTGGTCCGCTTCGCCGACGACGCGGGGGTCCGCCACCGCATCGCCTTCCTGCCCGACTACGGCATGGCGATGGCCCAGAAGCTCTACCCGGGCTGCGACGTCTGGCTCAACAACCCGCTGCGCCCGCTGGAGGCGTGCGGCACCTCCGGGATGAAGGCCGCCCTCAACGGCTGCCTCAACCTCTCCGTCCTCGACGGCTGGTGGGACGAGTGGTACGACCCGGACTTCGGCTGGGCCATCCCCACCGCCGACGGCGGCGGCGACCTCACCGCCAAGGAGACCGAGCGCCGCGACGCCCTGGAGGCCACCGCCCTCTACGAACTGCTGGAGGAGCGCGTCGCCCCGCGCTTCTACGAGCGGGGCCGCGAGGGGCTGCCCGACCGCTGGATCGGCATGGTCCGCGAGACCCTGACCCGGCTCGGCCCGAAGGTCATCGCGGGCCGCATGGTCCGCGAGTACGTCGAGACCCTCTACGCCCCGGCCGCCCGCGCCCATCGCGCGCTCGGCCCCGAGCAGGCCCGCGAGCTGGCCGCGTACAAGGAGCGGGTGCGTTCCGGGTGGGCGCAGGTCGCGGTGGAGCACGTGGACGCGGGGGCCGACGGCCCGGACGGCGACGGGGCCCCGGCCCAGCTCGGCGCCACCCTCGCCCTGCGGGTCCGGGTGCGCCTGGGCGAGCTGGCGCCCGAGGACGTGGAGGTGCAGGCCGTCTCCGGGCACGTCGACGGCGACGACCGGATCAGCGGCGCCACCCGGGTGCCGCTGAAGCCCGCGCCGGGCGGCCCCGATCTGGACGGCCGCTGGACCTTCGAGGGCCCGCTCGCCCTCGACCGCACCGGCAGCTTCGGCTACACGGTCCGGGTGTTGCCCAGCCACCGGCTGCTGGCGTCCGGCGCCGAGATGGGGCTGATCGCCGTCCCGACGGAGGCGGCGGGCCAGGAGGCGGGCGTACTGCTGCGCTGAGTGCGGCGGTACGAAGAAGCGGCACCCGGGGCGAGCGCTCAGCCCCGGGTGCCGCGGTCCTTGTCGCGTGCGTCAGCTGACGTTGACCGCCGCCCAGGCGCGGTCGACGCCCTGGTACTCGGCCGAGTCGGCGCCGTACAGCTCGCTCGCCGCCTCCAGGGTGGCCTCGCGGGCCGCCGCGTAGTCGGTGGTGGAGGTCATGTACTGGGTGAGCGCCTTGAACCAGATCTGCTCGGCCTTCTCGATGCCGATGCCGGTGACCGGCTCGCCGTCGTGGGTCGGCGAGTCGTAGGAGACGCCGTTGATCTCCTTGGCGCCGCTGCCCTCGGAGAGCAGGTAGAAGAAGTGGTTGGCGACGCCCGAGGAGTAGTGGACGTCGACGTTGCCGATGCCGTCGTACCAGTAGTCCTCCGAGGAGCCGTCCTTCGACGGTTCGTCCATGTGGCGCAGCGGGGAGCCGTCGCCGTTGATGTCGATCTTCTCGCCGATGAGGTAGTCCGGGACGTCGTCCTCGCTGTTGGCGTGGAACTCGACCGCGGTGGCGAAGATGTCGCTGGTCGCCTCGTTGAGGCCGCCGGACTCGCCGGAGTAGACCAGCCCGGCCGTCACCGAGGTGACGCCGTGGGTCATCTCGTGGGCGGCGACGTCGAGCGAGGTGAGCGGGGCGGCGTTGCCGGCGCCGTCGCCGTAGGTCATGCAGAAGCAGGAGTCGGTCCAGAAGGCGTTGACGTAGTTGTTGCCGTAGTGGACGCGCGAGTACGCGCCGACGCCGTCGCCCTTGATGCCGGAGCGGCCGTGCACCTGCTCGTAGTAGTCCCAGGTGGCGCCCGCGCCGTAGGCGGCGTCGACGGCGGCGGTGGCCGGGTCGTTCGGCGTGCCGTCGCCCCACTTGTCGTCGTCGTCGGTGAAGAGGGTGCCGGTCCCCGAGGAGCCGTTCTTCAGGTCGTAGGTCTTGTGGCCTCCGCGCTCGCCGTCGGTCAGCTCGAAGCCGCCGCCGGAGGCGGTGGTGCCGATCTCGACGGTGCCGCTGTACTGGCTCTCGCCGGTGCCGGCGTGGACCGCGTCCCACTGGAAGAGCTGCTTGCCGGTGGCGGCGTCGGTGACGGTGTGCAGCTCCTGCGGCGTGCCGTCCTTCTTGACGGACTTGGTCACCTTCTCGAAGGCCAGCTTCGGGGTGCCGTCGGCGGCCCAGACGACCTTGCGGGCGCCCTTCGGGGTGGCGGCCGTGGTGACGGTGTCGATCTTCAGCTCGGACTTGACGGCCTTGGTGACGCTCTCGGTGGCGCCGGCCTTGTCGGTGTGGACCACCAGGTCGCCGCCGAGGACGGGCAGGCCCTGGTAGGTGCGCTCGTACCGGGTGTGCAGGCTGCCGTCGCGGTCCTTGACCACGTCGCGGACGACCAGCTTCTCCTGGGCGCCGAGGCCGATCGCGCGGGCGGTGTCCGCCTTCGCGGCGTCCGCCTCCTTGAGCAGGCCCGCCTTGGCGTTGGCGGAGAGGGCGGCGGGGGCGGCCGCGGGCACCTTCTCGGCGGTGGCGGGCTGGGCGACGGCCCCGCCGGAGGAGAGCCCGGCGGCGAGCAGCGCGCCGGCGGCGACAGCGGTGGACAGGGCGAGGCCGGTACGGCGGCGGGATATGTGGGGGGTCACGCGCGCTCCCTGGTGAGGGCCGGCCGGGGCGGTGGCCGCCGGACCGGATGTGGGGGACCGGGCCGCATGGCTGCGGTCCGGGTGGGGAAGTAGCGGTGTACGTCTGGCCGCCCGGGGGCGTGGGGCGCTCCGGGTGGTGTGGCTGAGGTGCGGGTCAACGGTGCTGGTCGTGCGGGGGAAGCGTGCCACTTGTGGCGTGTACATGCCATGCATCGACCGGAGGTTGGCCGGAAATCGTCCGCCCAGAGGTGGCCGGAGTCCGCTATGCGGTAACTGTCCTGGCAGGGCCGCGCACGGCCGGTGACATGGTGTGAGGTACTCACCTCGCCGACCAGTTGTGGGCGGCGAGGTGCCGCCCACGGCACGCGCCACCGACCTGCTGTCCGCACCGCTGCTCCTGGAGCCGCCTCAGCCCGCCATGCTCTCCCGCCACGCCCGGTGCAGCCCCGCGAACTCCCCGGTGCCGCCGATGAGTTCCTCCGGGGTGCCGTCCTCGACGATCCTGCCGCCCGCCATCACCAGGACCCGGTCGGCGATGGCCACCGTCGACAGGCGGTGGGCGATGACCACGGCGGTGCGCCCGCGCAGCACCGTCGCCAGGGCCTGCTGGACCGCGCGCTCGCCGGGGATGTCCAGCGAGCTGGTCGCCTCGTCCAGGATCAGCACCGCCGGGTCGGCGAGCAGGGCGCGGGCGAAACCGACCAGCTGGCGCTGGCCCGCCGAGATGCGGCCGCCGCGCTTGCGCACATCGGTGTCGTAACCGTCGGGCAGCTCCGCGATGAAGGCGTGGGCGCCGATCGCGCGGGCCGCCGCCTCCACGTCGGCGCGGGTCGCGTCGGGGCGGCCGATGGCGATGTTCTCCGCCACGGTGCCGGAGAAGAGGAACGCCTCCTGGGTCACCATCACCACACCGCGCCGCAGGTCGGGCGTGGCCAGCCCGCGCAGGTCCACGCCGTCCAGGAGGACCTGGCCGGCCGAGGGGTCGTAGAAGCGGGCCAGCAGCTTGGCCAGGGTCGACTTGCCCGCGCCGGTGGAGCCGACCACGGCGACCGTCTGCCCGGCGGGGATGGTGAGGTCGAAGCGGGGGAGCACCTCGCCGCCGGTGCGGTAGCCGAAGGAGACCCCGGCGAACTCCACGGTCCGGCCCGGTCCGGCACCGGCCGGGGCGGGCAGCGCCACCGGGGTCTCGGGCTCCGGCACGGCGGGACGCTGCGCCAGGAGGCCCGCGATCTTCTCCAGGGAGGCGGCGGCCGACTGGTAGGCGTTGAGGAACATGGCCATCCGGTCGATCGGGTCGTACAGCCGCCTGACGTACAGCACGGCGGCGGCCAGGACGCCGAGGGCGAGGGCGCCGTCCGCGACGCGCCAGGCGCCCCACAGGACCATCCCGGCGACCGCCGTGTTGGCGACCAGCCGGGAGCCCACCACGTACCGGGCCATCTCCAGCAGGGCGTCGCCGTTGGAGCGTTCGTGGGTGCGGTTCAGCTCGGCGAACTCCGCGTCGTTGGCCTCCTCGCGGCGGAAGGCGCGGACCGGGCGGATGCCGTTGACCGTCTCGGTGAACTTGACGATGACCCGGGCGATCGCCGTGGACCGGCGCGCGTACACCCGGCCCACCCGGCGCTGGTAGAGCCGGATCAGCAGGTAGAGCGGGACGAAGGAGAGGACCGCGACCGAGCCGATGCCGAGGTCCAGCCAGAGCAGCATGCCGCCGATGTAGACGAAGGAGACCAGGACCGTCACCAGCTCCTGGAGTCCCTCGTCGAGCAGTTCGCGCAGCGACTCCACGTCGGTGGTGGCCCGGGAGATCAGCCGCCCCGAGGTGTACCGCTCGTGGAAGTCCAGGCTCAGCGCCTGCCCGTGCCGGAAGATCCGGCCCCGCAGGTCGAGCAGGACGTCCTGGCTGACCACCGCCGAGCGGATCAGGAAGGCGTACTGAAGCAGCCCGCCGGCCAGCGCGCACACCAGATACCCGGCGCCGACCGCCACCAGTGGCCCCCACCGGCCCTCCCGCACCGCCGGCACACCCTGGTCGATCGCGTACGCCACGAGCAGCGGTCCGGCCTGGATGGCGGCCTGCTGGAGCAGGAGGAGCAGGACGACGAGACCGACCCGGGCGCGCATCGGCGCCAGCAGGGAGCGCAGCAGCGAGGCGGTGGCGCCGGGCGGGGTGGGCAGGTCGTCCTGGTCGAAGGGGTCGGGGGCCGGGACGGTGAGGGCCGGGGGCTTCTCCCCGTCCTCCGGGGTCTCCTGCGGGCGGGACTCGGTGGTCATCGGCTCGTTCCCTTCGCCATCTCGGGCGTCCCGCGCCCGTCGGGACCGGGCGGCGCCTCGGTCCCCGACATCAGCCAGGCGTACTCGGCGTTCTCCCGCAGCAGTTCCTGGTGGGTGCCGACGGCGGCGATCCGGCCGCCGGAGAGCAGCGCCACCCGGTCCGCCAGCAGCACCGTGGACGGGCGGTGCGCCACCACCAGCGCCGTGGTGCCCTTCAGCACCCGGCGCAGCGCCTCCTCGACCAGCGCCTCGGTGTGCACGTCGAGGGCGGAGAGCGGGTCGTCCATCACCAGGAAGCGCGGGGCGCCGACCACCGCCCGCGCCAGGGCGAGCCGCTGCCGCTGGCCGCCGGAGAGGCTGAGCCCCTGCTCGCCGACCTGCGTCGCCGTACCGTCGGGGAGCCGGTCCACGAAGCCGGCCTGGGCCACCTCCAGGGCGCGGCGCAGTTCCGCCTCACCGGCCCCGCCGTCCGCACCCATCAGGACGTTCTCCCCGACCGAGGCCGAGAAGAGGGTCGGTTCCTCGAAGGCGAGCGCCACCCGCGACCGCAGTTCGGCGCGGGGCAGCGCGGTGATGTCCTCCCCGTCCAGGGTGATCCGCCCGGCCGTCACCTCGTGGAGCCTGGGCACCAGCGCCGTCAGGGCCGTCTTGCCGCTGCCGGTCGCGCCGACCAGCGCCATCGTCTCGCCGGAGCGGACGTGCAGGTCGATGCCGTCGAGCACCGGCGGGGAGTCCGGTGCCGCGTCGGGGAAACGGAAGACGACGCCGGAGAAGCGCAGCCCGTCGGCGGACCCGTCCGGGTGGCCGCCGGGCGCCGCCCCGGGGAGCGCGTCCGGCCCGTCCGACTCGCGGGCCGTGTCGATCACCTCGAAGTACCGCCGGGTCGCCGTCGCGGCCTCCTGGCACATCGCCAGCAGGAAGCCGATCGACTCCACCGGCCAGCGCAGCGCCAGCGCCGTCGTCAGGAAGGCCACCAGGGTGCCCGCCGACAGGGCGCCGTCGGCGACCTGGACCACGCCGAGGACCAGCGCCCCGCCGAGCGCCAGCTCCGGGAGGATCACGATGACCGCCCAGATCGAGGCGAGCAGCCGGGCCTTGGCCAGCTCGGTGGTGCGCAGCCGCCGGGACTGCTCGCGGAAGGCCCGCGCCTGGCTGCGGTGGCGGCCGAACCCCTTGATGATCCGGATGCCGAGCACGCTCTCCTCGACCACCGTCGTCAGGTCGCCCGCCTGGTCCTGGGCGCGCCGGGCGACCCGCGCGTACCGGGACTCGAAGAGCGAGCAGACCGCGATCAGCGGCAGGACGGGCAGGAGCAGCACCAGGCCCAGCGTCCACTCCTGCGCCAGCAGGACGGCCATGCCGACGACGATGGTGGCGCCGTTGACCACCAGGAAGGTCAGCGGGAAGGCGAGGAACATCCGCAGCATCATCAGGTCGGTGGTGCCGCGCGACAGCAACTGGCCCGAGGCCCAGCGGTCGTGGAAGGCCACCGGCAGCCGCTGGACGTGGGCGAAGAGGTCACCGCGCAGCCGCGCCTCCACCCCGGCCAGCGGACGCGCCACCAGCCACCGCCGGAAGCCGAAGAGCACCGCCTCCGCGACCCCGATGCCGAGCAGCAGCAGGGCGCCCAGCCAGACCCCGCCGGGATCGCCGTCGGCCACCGGGCCGTCCACGATCCCCTTGAGGACCAGCGGGATCACCAGGCCCACGCAGGAGGCGGCGATGGCGACGACCACGGCCGTGAACAGCCGCGCCCGTACGGGACGGACGTACGGCCACAGCCGCAGCAGCGTCCGCACCGCCGACGGCTCGGGTCTGTCCGGCGGGGCGTCGGGGGCGGTCTCGGGGTGCGAAGGAGAGTCAGACATCAGCAGTGAGCGTACGGTTCGCCCCTGACACCGACCAGCGACTTTTGACCCAGCCGGGCTCGGTCCCCGGACCTGCCCCCTGACCCCTCTCCCCCCAGGTCTGAGGGTCCGTCCAGGGCCCCGCCTCATCCGATCGGATGAGGTGCGCGTCACACCTTGACGGCCATACTCCCGTCCATGCCCATCATCGAAGTCAGCGGAGTACGCAAGGCGTACGGCGGCCGCACCGTCGTGGACGGCATCTCGTTCACCGTCGAGGAAGGCGAGATCTTCGGCATCCTCGGCCCCAACGGCGCCGGCAAGACCACCACCGTGGAGTGCGTGGAGGGGCTGCGCCACCCCGACGCGGGGTCGGTCAAGGTGGCCGGGCTCGACCCCGTACGGGACCGGGACGGCGTCACCCGGGTGCTCGGCGCCCAGCTCCAGGAGAGTGAACTCCAGCCGAAGATCTCCGTCCAGGAGGCACTCCAGCTCTACGCGGCCTGCTACCCGGACCCGGCCGACTGGCGCGCGCTCGCCGCGCGCCTCGGCCTCACCGAGAAGCTCTCCACCCGCTTCGCCAAGCTCTCCGGCGGCCAGAAGCAGCGCCTGTTCATCGCGCTGGCCCTGATCGGCAACCCGCGCGTCGTCGTCCTCGACGAGCTGACCACCGGCCTCGACCCGCGCGCCCGCCGGGAGACCTGGGCGCTCATCGAGGAGGTCCGCGACAGCGGCGTCACCGTCCTGCTGGTCACCCACTTCATGGAGGAGGCCCAGCGGCTCTGCGACCGGATCGCCGTCATCGACAAGGGCCGCGTCGCCGCCCTCGACACCCCGGCCGGGCTGGTCAGCCGCGCCGCCGGAGCCGTCGTCACCACCTTCACCCCCTCCGCCCCGCTGCCCGCCGCCGATCTGGCCGCGCTGCCGCAGCTCGCCTCCCACGAGGAGCGCGACGGGAACGTCACCCTCACCGGCACCGACGAGACCGTCACCGCGCTGCTCGCCCTCCTCGCCCGCACCGGCACCACCGCGCACCGGCTGCGGATCGTCGAGGCCACCCTCGACGACGCCTTCCTCGACCTGACAGGAGAAGCCGCATGAGCAGCGCCCCTGCCCCCGCCAAGGCGTCGCCCGGCCGCGCCGTGCTGGGCACCGAGGCTCGCCTGTTCCTGCGCGAGCCGGGCAGCCTCTTCTGGATTCTCGGCTTCCCCGTCCTGCTCCTCGCGATCCTCGGCGCCATCCCGGGCTTCCGCGAACCCGACCCGGCCAACGGCGGGCAGCGGATCATCGAGCTCTACGTCCCCACCGCCGTGGTGCTCGCCATGATCATGGCCGGGCTCCAGGCGATGCCCCCGGTCATCACCGGCTACCGGGAGCGCGGCATCCTGCGCCGGATGTCGGTCACCCCGGTCCGCCCGCAGGCGGTGCTCGGCGCCCAGATGGGGCTGCACGGGGTGGCCTCGCTGGCCTCGGCGCTGCTGGTGATCGTCGTCGGCCGCCTCGTCTTCGACGTGGCGCTGCCCGGTCAGGTCGCCGGCTACCTGCTGGCGCTGCTCCTCGCCATCGTCTGCGCGCTGGCGCTGGGCGCGTTCATCTCCGCCGTCGCCCCCACCACCAAGATCGCCACCGCCATCGGCTCGATCGTCTTCTTCCCGTCGATGTTCACCGCCGGCGTGTGGCTGCCGATCCAGGCCATGCCCGACCTGCTGGCCGACATCGTCTCCTACACCCCGTTCGGCGCGGCCGTGCAGGCCCTCGACCAGGCCGCCGCCGGGGACTGGCCGTCCTGGTCGCACCTGGGCGTGGCCGCGCTGTGGGCGGCGCTGCTGTCGCTGGGCGCCGTCCGCTGGTTCCGCTGGGAGTGAGGCGTACGCGCCGGCCGCCCGGCGCGTACGCCCGGCTCACTCCACGACCCGCAGCACCAGCACCGAGCGGCCCGGCACGGTGAGGGTGGCGCCGCCCGGGTGCGCGGTGCCCGGCTCGGCCGCCTGCTCCTCGGCGGCGGTGTCGACGGCCACCTCGTACCGGCCCGCCCACGGCGCCCCCGGCAGGGAGACCTCCACGGGGGCGTGCCCGGCGTGCAGCACGATGTGGAAGCTGGCGTCGGTCACCGGCGTGCCGCGTTCGTCCTGGTCGGGGATGTCGCGGCCGGAGAGGTAGAGGGCGAGGGTGTCGGTGGGGGCGTACCAGTCGCCCTCGGTCATCTCGGTGCCCCGCGCGGTGAACCACGCCAGGTCCCGCAGCCCGTCCTCGGCCTGGGCCCGCCCGGCGAAGAAGGAGCGGCTGCGCAGGACGGGGTGGGTGCGGCGCAGCGCGATCAGCCGGCGGGTCAGGGCCAGCAGGTCGGCCCACTCCGGATCCTCGCGCAGCGACCAGTCGACCCAGCTGGTCTCGTCGTCCTGGCAGTAGGCGTTGTTGTTGCCGCCCTGGGTGCGGCCCATCTCGTCGCCGGCGGTGAGCATCGGGACGCCGGTGGAGAGCAGCAGGGTGGTCAGCAGGTTGCGGAGCTGGCGGTGGCGGAGCGCGGTGACGGCCGGGTCGTCGCTCTCGCCCTCGGCGCCGCAGTTCCAGGAGCGGTTGTCGTCGGTGCCGTCGCGGTTCTCCTCGCCGTTGGCCTCGTTGTGCTTGCGCTCGTAGGAGACCAGGTCGCGCAGGGTGAAACCGTCGTGGGCGGTGACGAAGTTGACGGAGGCGTGCGGGCGGCGGCCGCCCCAGGCGTAGAGGTCGCTGGAGCCGGAGAGCCGGTAGCCGAGGTCGCGTACGTCGGGCAGGGCGCCGCGCCAGAAGTCGCGGACGGCGTCGCGGTAGCGGTCGTTCCACTCGGTCCACAGCGGCGGGAAGGCGCCCACCTGGTAGCCGCCCATGCCGACGTCCCACGGTTCGGCGATCAGCTTGACCCGGCGCAGCACCGGGTCCTGGGCGATCACCGCGAGGAACGGCGAGAGCATGTCCACGTCGTGGAAGGAGCGGGCCAGCGCCGCCGCCAGGTCGAAGCGGAAGCCGTCCACGCCCATCTCGGTGACCCAGTACCGCAGCGAGTCGGTGATCAGCCGCAGCACGTGCGGCTGGACCACGTGCGGGGTGTTGCCGCAGCCGGTGTAGTCGGCGTAGCGGCGGGCGTCGTGCTGAAGGCGGTAGTACCCGGCGTTGTCGATGCCCTTGAGGCTGAGGGTGGGGCCCAGCTCCCCGGCCTCGGCGGTGTGGTTGTAGACCACGTCGAGGATGACCTCGATGCCGGCCGCGTGCAGCGCCCGGACCATCGCGCGGAACTCGCCGACCTGCTGCCCGGTGGTGCCGCCCGCGGCGTAGGCGGCGTGCGGCGCGAACCAGCCCAGCGAGTTGTACCCCCAGTAGTTGCCGAGCCCGCGCCGCAGCAGGTGGTCCTCGTGGGCGAACTGGTGCACCGGCAGCAGCTCGACGGCGGTCACCCCCAGCTCCACCAGGTGGGCGACGGCCGCCGGGTGGGCGAGCCCCGCGTAGGTGCCGCGCAACTCCTCGGGGATCTCCGGGTGGCGCATGGTGAAGCCGCGCACGTGCAGCTCGTAGATGACGGTGTCGGCCCACGGCGTCTTCGGCCGCACGTCGTCACGCCACTCGTCGGGCCCGTCGTCCTGGACGACGACGCCCTTGGGGACGTACGGCGCCGAGTCCCGGTCGTCGCGGACGGTGTCGGCGTACTCCTGCTGGGGCCAGTCGCGGACGTGGCCGTAGACCTCCGGCGGCAGCCGCCGGTAGTCGGCGCCGCGCGGGGCGTCGACGGCGCGGGCGTACGGGTCGAGGAGGAGCTTGGCCGGGTTGAAGCGGGCGCCGGTCCAGGGGTCCCAGGGGCCGTGCACCCGGTAGCCGTACCGCCGGCCCGCGCCGACGCCCGGCAGGAAGCCGTGCCAGATGCCGTGGGTGAACTCCGGCAGCGGGCAGCGCGTCTCCCGGCCGTCCTCGTCGAAGAGGCAGACCTCGACCGCCTCGGCGCCGCCCGCCCACAGCGCGAAGTTGGTGCCCGTGACCCCGCCGGGCCCGGTACGCGGGCGGGCGCCCAGCGGATGGGGGGCGCCGGGCCACACCGGTACGCCCGGGGCCCCCGGAGAGCGGTGCGGCCCGCTCGGGTACGGCGTGGGCGCGGGGGGCCCTGCCCCGCCCGGCCCGTCCTGGAGGGTTCGCTGTTCGGCTGCGCTCGACACCTGCCGGCCTCCCGCGGTCGAGTCGGACCGGCACGGCACCGACGGGTCCCGGCCGCCGCCCGTACCCGGTCCTGTTCCTCTGTTACTGCCCAGGCCGGAGCCTGTGTACTGCCACTGGGCCGAAGTGGCGACGCGCACCGGGGTGACGTTTCCCCACGCGAGGCCCGTCGTTGCATCCGTCATGAAGAACGACAGAGCGCGCGTGCGGCGCGCAGCGGCGGTGGCGGTGGCGGTGCTGGCCCTGGTGGCGGGCCTCGCCGGGTGCGGGGCGGGGGACGGTCCGGGCGACGACCCGGCGGGCGGGGGCGGCCCCGGCGGGCCGGTGCGGATCAGCATCACGCCTTCGGACGGCAGCGTGGAGGTCGGCCCCGACCGGCGGCTGGAGGTGCGGGTGGAGCGGGGGCGGCTGGAGTCGGTGAAGGTGGTCCGGGTGCGGGACGCGCGCGAGGAGCCGGTCCCCGGCGAGTTGTCGGGCGACGGGCGGCGGTGGCGGCCGGTGGACGGGGCGCTGGCGCTGGCCGCCAAGTACACCGTGGACGCCGTCGCCTCGGACGGCGAGCGCCGGGCGGCCCGGCACGCCTCCTTCACCACGGTGGTGCCCCAGGAGCGGTTCATCGGCTACGTGACGCCGGAGAACCGCGCCACGGTCGGCACCGGCATGATCGTCTCGCTGGAGTTCAGCCGGGAGATCACCGACCGGGCGGCGGTGGAGCGCGCGGTGCGGGTCACCGCCGAACCCGAGGTGCCGGTCGCCGGCCACTGGTTCGGCCGCGACCGGCTCGACTTCCGGCCGGAGAGGTACTGGCGCCCCGGCACCGAGGTCACCGTCGACCTCGCGCTGCGCGACGTGGAGGGCGCGCCCGGGGTCTTCGGCCTCCAGCGGAAGGCGTTCACCTTCACCGTGGGCCGCAGTCAGGTCTCCACGGTCGACGCGGCCGCGCACACCATGCGGGTGGTCCGCGAGGGCGAGGAGCCGGCGGTGGTGCCGGTCACCGCCGGGGCGCCGGGCACCCCCACGTACAACGGCAAGATGGTGGTGACCGAGATGCTCGACGTCACCCGCATGGACGGCTCCACCGTCGGCTTCGGCGGCGAGTACGACATCCCGGACGTGCCGCACGCGATCCGCCTCAGCCGCTCGGGCACCTTCCTGCACGGCAACTACTGGGCCGACACCTCGGTCTTCGGCCACGGCAACGTCAGCCACGGCTGCATCGGGCTGCGCGACGTCAAGGGCGGCGGGCGCGCCACCCCGGCCCGCTGGTTCTACGACCGGAGCCTGATCGGGGACGTGGTGGAGGTGGTCAACTCCGACGACCGGACCGTGGCGCCCGACAACGGGCTGGGTGGCTGGAACCTCGACTGGCGTGCGTGGCGGGCCGGTTCGGCACTCCGCTGACCTTCGCACGGCCCCCCGGACACGCCCTCCCGCCAGTTGGGACCGAACGGTGACATCCCCCCGGGGTCACCCCCCTGAGCTGTGTGGTTATCTAACCGGTGCCGCCCCCGTGACCGATCCGGGAGCGGCGCTGGGCGGGCGCGGATCAGGCGCCACGGGTGCGGGCCTGGGGGCAGGCCGTGCGAGGGGAGACAGACTGTGAACGGGCGACCGATATCGGGGGCGTCGGTTGGCGTGCGCGCCAGACGTACGCGGGGCGCGACGAGCCTCGTGCTGGGGGCGATGCTGGTGGCGCTGACCGCCTGCGGCTCCGGCGGGGACGGCGCGGCGGAGGACGGCAAGGGGGGCGGGGGCAAGCCGGCGGCCGTGGACAAGGCGGCCCCCTCGAAGGCGGTCGTGTCGATCGCGCCGAAGGACGGCGCCAAGTCGGTGGCGACCAGCGGGGAGCTGAAGGTCACCGCCGAGCAGGGCAAGCTCTCCTCGGTGAAGGTCTCCGACACCAAGGGGAACGAGATCGAGGGCACCGTCGCCAAGGACGGCGCCTCCTGGAAGCCGGCCCACCACCTGGCCGCCGCCACCGAGTACCGGGTGCACGCGGTGGCGAAGGACAGTGAGGGCCGGGAGTCCGCCAAGGACCAGACCTTCACCACGCTGGTCCCGGAGAACACCTTCGTCGGGCACTTCACCCCGGAGGACGGCTCCAAGGTCGGCGTCGGCATGCCGGTCTCGCTCCGCTTCACCCGCGGCATCACCGCGCCGGAGGCGGTCGAGCGGGCGGTCACCGTCACCGCCGAGCCGAAGGTCGAGATCCGCTCGCAGTGGTACGGCAACGACCGGCTCGACTTCCGGCCCGAGGAGTACTGGGAGCCGGGCACCAAGGTCACCGTCAAGCTCAACCTGGACGGCGTCGAGGGACGCCCCGGGGTCTACGGCGAGCAGGCCAAGGAGGTCTCCTTCACCATCGGCCGCTCGCAGGTCTCCACCGTCGACGCCAAGAAGAAGACGATGAAGGTCGAGCGGGACGGCAAGCTCCTCAAGACCATCCCGATCACCGCGGGCGCCCCCGGCACCACCACCTACAACGGCCAGATGGTCATCACCGAGAAGCACGAGGTCACCCGCATGAACGGGGAGACCGTCGGCTTCGGCGGCGAGTACGACATCAAGGACGTGCCGCACGCGATGCGCCTGTCGACCTCGGGCACCTTCATCCACGGCAACTACTGGTCAGGCGGCGCCTTCGGCAACTACAACGCCAGCCACGGCTGCGTCGGCCTGCGCGACACCCGCGGCGGCTGGGACAAGAAGGCCCCCGGCGCCTGGTTCTACGACAACTCGATGATCGGCGACGTGGTCGTGGTCAAGAACTCCGACGACAAGAAGATCCAGTGGTGGAACGGGCTCAACGCCTGGAACCTCGACTGGAAGAAGTGGAACCCGCAGCCCAAGGGCTGACCCTCCACCGCGCACGCGGGCCCCGGCCGGGACCAGGCCGGGGCCCGCGTGCGTGCCCGGGGGCCCGGCCGGGGCCGGCGGGGCGGCCGATAGCCTGCCCGCCATGACTGTGCATCTCGACGTCGCCGACGGCATCGGCACCATCCGGCTCGACCGCCCCCCGATGAACGCCCTGGACGTCGCCGTCCAGGACCGCCTCAAGGCCCTCGCCGAGGAGGTGACCCACCGCGACGACGTGCGCGCCGTGATCCTCTACGGCGGCGAGAAGGTCTTCGCGGCCGGGGCCGACATCAAGGAGATGCGGGAGATGGACCACGCGGCGATGGTCGCGCGCTCCCGCGGCCTCCAGGAGGCGTTCACCGCCATCGCCCGCATCCCCAAGCCGGTCGTCGCGGCGGTCACGGGGTACGCCCTGGGCGGCGGCTGCGAACTGGCGCTCTGCGCCGACTACCGGATCGCCGCCGACAACGCCAAGTTCGGCCAGCCCGAGATCCTGCTCGGCCTGATCCCCGGCGCCGGCGGCACCCAGCGGCTGCCCCGCCTGATCGGCCCGTCCAAGGCGAAGGACCTCATCTTCACCGGCCGCCAGGTCCGCGCCGACGAGGCCGAGCGGATCGGCCTCGCCGACCAGGTGGTCCCGGCCGCCGAGGTGTACGAGGCGGCCCGTGCCTGGGCCGCGCGGCTCGCGAAGGGCCCCGCCATCGCGCTGCGCGCCGCCAAGGAGGCGGTGGACGCCGGTCTGGAGACCGACATCGACACCGGGCTCACCGTCGAACGCACCTGGTTCGCCGGGCTGTTCGCCACCGAGGACCGGGAGCGCGGGATGCGCAGCTTCGTCGAGGACGGCCCCGGCAAGGCCCAGTTCCTCTGACCCCTCCCCGGACCGGCCGGGGTCATGTCAACTCGCCCGAAGAGGCGTGGAGTTGACCGCCCCAAGAGTGAACCGCACCCCCGAGGCCCCCGTTCGGGGGTGCGGGCCCGGCCGCCGCCCACCACGTACATGACCTCCGGTGACTGCTCCCGGACGGTGCGTAAGTACAGGTCAGCCCGCACTTCGCCACCCTTGCTGTGCCGACGGCATATGTCCGGAGCCGACAGGGCCCCTCCCAAGAGGGGGGTCCTATTCCTCGGGAACGGGCCCGAACGGCCCTACCGGCCGCCATCATGGTGCGCATGGCGGGGTTGGAGGGCATCGAGCAGCCGCAGCGACGAGGCGGCATGGTCGCGGACCGGCGAGGGCCGGCCGTGGAGGACGAGCAGGCGCGCGAGGCGCTCCTGCGGTACGGGAGTCCGGCCGACGGTGAGGTGTTCATCCCCTCGCAGGCGGACGCCGCGCGCAGCGTCCGGCGGCTCACCCGGCTCGTCGTCGTCCATCAGTGGGGGCTGAGCCCCCAGCTGAGCGAGGTGGCCGTGCTGCTCGCCTCGGAACTGGTCTCCAACGCCGTCCTGCACACCGGCGCCAGCCGCTTCGGCCTGCGCATCACCCGCACCCGCGGCCGGATCAAGGTCGAGTTACGCGACCCCTCGCGCGGCCTGCCCTGCATGCTGCCGGTCCGGCCCACCGACATCGGCGGCCGCGGCCTCTTCCTGGTCGACAAGCTCTCCGACCGCTGGGGCGCCGACCTGCTGCCCATCGGCAAGTACGTCTGGTTCGAGCTGCGCGTCATCGACCGCTGAACCGGCCGGGTCCGCCCGGCCCCGGATACGCAGAAACCCCCTGTCGCCTTCGGTGGGGCGCTGCGGGGGTTTCTGGGAACGCCGCAGACAAAGGGGTGTGGTCCGCGACGTCGAGGACAGCCTCGCCCGGGTCAATGGGGGCCGTGTCCCCGACTATGGCAGAGAGGTGTCCTCGCGGCCAAAAGGCCGAAGAGGGCAAAGAGGGTCAATTCGGGGCGCCGATCCGAAAATCTATGGTGAGGTCGGCCACGCGCCGCAGGAAAGGCAGGCGTGAGGCGGGAAAACCTGCCGATTGACATGATCGGGACGGGCGGCCGCCGCCGGCGTCAGCTTCGCGCCCGCGACACACCACCATCAGGTGACGGTCCGCTCCCCGGGCCGCGCCGTCCCCGATCGTGCCCGCGTGATCATGACCCGTCTGCGCCGCCGTGCCGCCGCGCTCACCCTTTCCCTGTCCGCGCTGCTCGCCGCCCCGGCCGTCTCCGCCGCCGAGCCCGCGGCCCCCGCCGCCGCCCCGGCCGCGCCCCGCGCCGCCGCCGCGAACTGCCCGGCCGTCGAGGACCCGCTGACGGCCGCCGCCGACCCCCGGGTGGACGCGGGCCGCATCACCCCCGAGCCGGCCTTCCGCGACAACTGCTCCCAGCTCTACCGCGCCGACGGCCGCCCGCCCGCCGTCATCTTCGACGAGGGCTTCCTGCCGAAGGACACCGTGAACGGCCAGTACGACCTGGAGGCGTACGTCCTCGTCAACCAGCCCTCCCCGTACGTCTCGACCACGTACGACCACGACCTGTACAAGCAGTGGAAGAGCGACTGGAACTACTACATCGACGCGCCCGGCGGCATCGACGTGAACCGCACCATCGGCGACACCCACCGGTGGGCCGAGCAGCGCGAGGTGGCCTTCGCGGGCGGCATCCGCAGCGAGTTCATCGTCGGCGCCTGTCCGATCGACCGCACCGCCAAGCAGGAGATCATGTCCGAGTGCGTCGACAACCCCGAGTACCGGCCGTGGCGCCGCCGCTGACGCGCGAGGTGCGGTGAGGGTCGCCCGGAACTGCTGGTTCCGGGCGACCTCGTGCGTGCGGGGGTGGTCCGGCGGACGGGGCAGCGCCACCGCTCAGTCCGCGACGAGCAGCGCCTCCGCCGTGACGGGGCGGTGGCCGGCTGCCTGGAAGGCGCGGATGCTGCGGGTGTTGCCGGCCGCCTGCTGGGCCCACACCACGTCGCCGTCCGGGACCAGGTGGCGGGCGGCGAGGGCCAGCTGGCGGCCGAGGCCCGCGTGGCGCGCCTCCTCCGCGACCTCCAGTCCGATCTCCCAGCGGCCGGCCGGGCCCCGGCCGAGAACCAGGACGCCGGTGGAGTCGGGCGTCGTCCAGGCGCGTACGTCCTGGCGGCGCCCGCAGGCCGAGGCGATGCGGGGGTGGTCCGAGTCGTCCGCCGGGTGGAGGGGGAGCGGGGGCGGGCCGGGCAGCCGGGGGGCGGCCGTGAGCAGGTCGATCGTGTCGACGTGGCGGCCGGTGCGGCGGGCCAGCTCCGCGAGGAAGAACGGGTTCATCGAGGCGGCGAGCGGGTCCGCGTCCACCTCGTGCAGGGTGCGCAGCACCCGGGCCGGGTCCTCGTCGAGGAAGATCACCGAGTGGGCGGTGAACGCCCAGACCCCGGCGTGCCGGGCGTCCGGCTGCGCCAGGACCGTCGTACCGCCGTCGGCCGGCGGGAAGAGGCCGCGGGCGGCGGCGCGCAGTACCGCGCCCGGTGCCGCCGCCCCGCGCTCCTCGCCCCACCACGGCCTCGTCCGGTCCGTCGCCCGCATGCGCGCCCCCTCGTTGCTGTTCCGGGGCACGCAACCTACCGGGCCGGGGTCAGCCCCGGCGCGCCCAGGCCGTCAGCTCCTCGCGGTCGCCGAAGTCGGCGACGTTCTGGTCGAGCGGGGTGTCCGTGTACTGGTGGATGCACCAGTCGGCCTTGATGCGGGGCTTGCCCTTGGTGACGTAGTCGGCGATCCACAGGCCGTCGCCCGCGTAGGAGGTGGTGTCGCGGTTGAGCCAGAAGTCGCGGTTGCAGTAGAGCAGGACACGGTGGTCCGGGCGGAGCCGCTTGATCTCGCGGAGGAAGGCGTCCTTCTCCTTGCCGGTGGCGGCGGTGCCCTCGCCGGTGCGCTCCCAGTCCAGGGCGAGCAGGTCGCCCTCGCGCTCCTCGGTCTTGGAGAGGAAATACTCCGCCTGCGCCTCGATGTTGCCCGGCCAGAGGAAGTGGTAGAAGCCGACGGTGCATCCGGCGTCGCGGGCCCGCTTGGTCTGGTCGGCCAGTTGCGGGCTGACGTAGGACCGGCCCTCGGTCGCCTTGATGAAGACGAAGTCGACCCCGTCGGTCTCGAACGACTTCTGGTGGGAGCTGATGTCGATGCCGTGCAGCACGGTCCCTGCCTCCTGTGGTCGCCGGTGCGCTCTCGTCCCCACGGCCTACCCGGGAAGGTTCCGCCGACGCCCCCGCGCCGCCCTGGAGCGCCCGATGCGCCGCTCACGCCCCTCCAAAGAGTGATGCGGGGTGAGGAATGCGGAGAAGGACGGGAATAGCTGGTCGGCGTTGTCCTGTTGAGGGCCTGTCAGGAGCCCCCGCCGGGGGCCGCCGGACGCGCCGTGCGGGCGTCCGCCCACCGCAGCACCGTCGGAAGGTCTGACATGAGGATCGGCATCATCGGAGCGGGCAACATCGGCGGCAACCTCACCCGCCGCCTCACCGCTCTCGGCCACCAGGTGACCGTCGCGAACTCCCGCTCGCCCGAGACGCTCAGCGCCCTCACCGAGGAGACCGGCGCCACCGCCGCCGAGGCGGCCCACGCGGCCGACGGCGCCGAGCTGGTCATCGTCACCGTCCCGCTGAAGAACGTCCCCGACCTGCCCAAGGGCTTCCTCGAAGGCGCGGTGCCCGGCGCCGTCGTCATCGACACCAACAACTACTACCCGCAGCAGCGGGACGGCCGGATCGACGCCATCGAGGACGGCCTGCCCGAGAGCCGCTGGGTCTCCGCCCAGATCGGCCACCCGGTGGTCAAGGCGTTCAACGGCACCTACGCCCAGGACCTCCTGGACCGCCCCACCGCGCCCGGCACCCCGCACCGCCACGCCCTGCCCGTCGCCGGCGACGACCCGGCGGCCAAGCAGGTCGTCCGGGACCTCATCGACGCCCTCGGCTTCGACACCGTCGACACCGGAACCCTCGACGACTCCTGGCGCCAGCAGCCCGGCACCCCGGTCTACGGCAGCCGGGGTGACGCCGAGGAGGTCCGCCGCCTGCTGGACGCGGCCCAGCCGGAGCGCCCGGCCGAGTTCCGCGCCTGACCCGGGGGTTCAGCCCTCGCCGCGTACCGCTCCGGCCGGGGCGGGGGGCGGGCCGGTGGCCAGGTTTCAGCGGCCCGGGCGGCCGGTGAGGGTGGTCAGGGTCAGCGGGCCCGTGTCCAGGCGCCAGAAGGCGGCGGGCGGCAGGGCCAGGGCGTGGGTGACGGCGGCGCGGACGACGGCCGGTTCCACCACGGCGAGGAGGCGGACCACGCCCCGGGCCGGGGGCGCGGTCCCGCCGTCGCCCGCGCCCGCCTCCGGCCAGGCGCCGCCCCGGTCCAGCAGCCCGCGCAGGCTCTCCCCGCCGGCTCTCCCCGCCGTGCGGGGCGGCCTCGGGGTCGCTCGCCCAGGCGGCCACCGCCTCCGGCTCGGCCGCCGCCTCGTCCATCCGGCGCCCGGACCAGCGGCCCGACTCCCAGCCTGCGGGCGCCACTTCGAGTGCCAGGATCGCGGAGGCTCAACTCCCGGGCGGTGGCGCGGCAGCGGGCCGAGGCTCCGGCGGCATACCGGTCGGCGGCGGGCAGGTGCGGGGCGGCCGTGCGGGCGGCGTGGGCGCCGGACGGGTCGAGCGGGGTGTCGCCGTCGAAGCGGGCCTCGCGCAGGGCGGGGTTGAGGGCGGGGGAAACCAGCATCACCCGCAAGGGCGGCGTCGTCACCGTCAGTGCTCCCGTCCGGCGTCCCGGTCGTGCGCGCGGGGGCGCCCGCCACCCTCAGTTGGTCATGAGCACCACATCGCGCCTGTCCAGAGGGGTCCAGAGGGTGAGTGGCCGTAGCGGTGGGGGGGGCGGCGGTACGGTCCCCTCGTTCGTGGACGGGGTGGACGGAAGCCGGTGGGAATCCGGCGCGGTCGCTGTGTACCCGCGAGACGCGGGAAGTCAGACCCGCCCCCGGTCGTCCGAGGCACCACGATCGGGAGGCGTGTTCCCGCAGGAGCTGTCATGGCGCAATCAGTCGCCCCGCCGACGCGGGCATACCCGCGCTCACCCCTCTCTGCCTGAAGGCCATCGCCCCGTGGGCGGTCTTCATCGGCCTCCTCGCCCTGGTCCTGCTCTACTCCGTCGGCGCCGAACAGGGCGCCGCCGCCCTTGTCTCCGGCGAAGGCATCCACGAGTGGGTCCACGACGGACGCCACCTTCTCGGCTTCCGACGAGCAGGGCGGCGAGACCGGCCGCGAGGCCCGCGAGCATGCCGCCGACCAGCAGGGCGCGGACCGAGAGGGTGTTCATGGGTTCCGGTTCCCCTCTTCGCCCAGTGGCAGGGTGCTGTGGCAGTTCCGCCTCGCCACCCTCGCCGTGCAGGCCGTCCTGTGGGCCGTCTTCGGCCTGGTCTTCGGGGCGCTGGCCGCGCGGCTGCTCACCCCGGGGCCGCGCGGCCGGCGCCCCGCGGAGACCGTGGCGGCCTGGCCCCGGCAGGGGCACGCACGACAGCGGGGTCCCGCCGGGCCGACGCCCGGCAGGGACCCCGCCGTGTGTGCCGTCCGCTCCACCGCCGTACCCGTCGTGCGCGGGCCCGGCGGACCGAGGGGGCCCGGTGGCCCGGCCCGGTCACTGGACGCGGGAGGGGGACCGCTCCTCGTCCTCGTCCTCCTCGCCCTCGATGTGCACGTCGTCCACGGCGATGTTGACCTCGACGACCTCCAGCGCCGTCATCTGCCCGATGGCCTGGGCGACGTTGGAGCGGATCTGGCGGGCCACGTCGGAGATCGACTCGCCGTACTCGACGACGATGTCCAGGTCGACGGCGGCCTGCTTCTCGCCCACCTCGACCTTGACGCCCCTGGTGGGGTCGCTGCTGCTGGAGACCCGGTCGCGCACGGCTCCCAGCGCGCGTTTCATGCCGCCGCCCATCGCGTAGACCCCGGAGGTCTCCCGGGCGGCGATACCGGCGATCGTGGCCACCACCGAGTCGGCAATGGTGGTCCTGCCCTTGACGGGACCGTTGCGGTCCGCACCGTTCTCGGCCATACGGCTGTCCTCACTAGCGCTCGCGCGGTCACGCTCCACCCGCCGACCCGTCGGCGACGGATCGGCCGCGATGTCGCGAAAGCGGCCTTCTGCGCGCTTCCCTCCCAGTCTGCGACAGGGTGGAGCGGCCCGCCATTCGAGTGAGCGGCGGGCCGGTCCTCGCAGGTCAGACCAGGGTGGGCCCGGCGGTCCCGCTCCCGTACGCGACCGGGCGCTTGGAGGCCGTGTCCACGGACAGGGAGAAGATGTCCGGCCGGGCGTAGTGGCCGGTGACGTCCATGTCCAGGCTCTGCCGGACGATCTCCGCGCGGTCGATCTCGGCGTACAGCAGGGTCTCCTCGCCCCAGACCGGGCCCGCCACGACCTCTCCGCGCGGGGAGACCACCGCTGAGCCGCCGCGCATCAGCACGTCGTCCGGCTCGGTGGCGAAGAGGGCGGCGTAGTCGTCCGGGTAGTCGGAGCGGCGCATCACCTGGCAGGCCGTCACCACCCAGCAGCGGCCCTCCAGCGCGATGTGGCGCATGGTCGGCAGCCAGGTCTCGCGGTCGTCGGCGGTCGGCGCGCAGTACACCTCGACGCCCTGCCCGTACATCGCCGCCCGCAGCAGCGGCATGTAGTTCTCCCAGCAGATGACGCTGCCCAGCGCCCCGGCCGGCGAGTCGACCACCGGCAGCGTCGAGCCGTCGCCGAACCCCCAGATCAGCCGCTCGGCGCCGGTCGGCATCACCTTGCGGTGGTGCCCGGCGAGGCGGCCCTGCGCGTCGATCATGACGACCGTGCAGTACAGGGTGCGCCCGGCCCGCTCGATGACGCCCATCACCACGAAGACGCCCTGTTCCCGGGCGGCCTCCGCGACCGCCGCCAGCTCCGGCCCGTCCAGCTCGACCGCCGCCTCCCAGGAGCGCAGGAACTCGTCCCGCCCCTCCTCGGTCCGCCGCCCCACCGGCGAGCCGAACGACAGCGCCTTCGGGTACGTCCCGAGGAACGCCTCCGGGAAGACGATCACCTCGGCCCCCTCGGCGGCGGCCTCGGCGAGCGCGGCGACGGCCTTGCGGACGGTCGCCGCGGCGTCGAAGGCGACCGAGCCGAGCTGGGCGACGGCGATTCTGGTCATACGGGGTCTCCGTTCATCGAGGGCGCCCCGTCCCAGGGCGCGGGGGAGTCGGTGCCGCCGGGCGGCGGCATCAGGGTGCGGGCCAGTTCGCCCAGGGTCTCGACCAGCCACCGCACCCGGGGGTCGCCGGAGCTGCTGCGGTGCCAGAGCGCGGAGACGGTGAACCGGGGCAGGGTGATGGGCGGTTCGCAGACCTGGAGGCCGAAGCGGGCGCCGAGGACCTCGGCGGCGTGCCGGGGCATCGTCGCCACCGAGGCCGTCCCGGCCAGCAGCAGCGGCGCCATGGCGAAGTGGGCCGTCGAGGCGACCCGGCGCCGGGTCAGGTTCTCGGCGTCCAGCACGTCGTCGACGACGCCGCGGGTGCCGTCAGCCGAGATCATCACGTGCGGCAGGGCGAGGTAGGCGGCCCGGGTGAGCGGGTCCGGGCTGCCGACCGCCACCGGGTCGTAGAGGCAGGCGTACCCCGACTCGAAGAGGGTGCGGCTGCGGATGTCCGGGCCCCAGGCGGCCGAGGCGGCGACGCCGACCTGGGCGCCGCCGGAGTCCAGCAGGTCGGCGACGGTCATCCGGTTGGCCTGGAGGCAGAAGACCGAGGAGCCCGGGCTCGCCGCCGTCACCCTCGCGATCAGCTCCGGCAGCAGCAGCGCCTCCAGGTCGTCGGACATGCCGAGCCGGAAGACGGCGGCGTCCCGCGCCGGGTCGAACTCCGGCTCGCCGGCGATCGCCACCTTCAGGCTGTCCAGGCCCTGGCGGACGGGGCCTTGCAGGCTCCGCGCCCGCGCGGTCGGCGCCATCCCGCCGGGGGCGCGGACGAAGAGCGGGTCGCCGAAGAGCTTCCGCAGCCGCCCGAGCGCCGCGCTCACCGCCGCCTGCGACATGTGCAGCTGCTCGGCGGTCCGGGTCACGTTCCGTTCCCGCAGCAGCACCGCGAGCACGACCAGCAGGTTCAGGTCGTACCCGCGCAGGTCGGTCACGGGATCGTCGGCGGCCACCTCAACCTCCGTACACGGCAGGGGAGTCGGCCGCCGGGTCGTCCGGCTCGACCGCCAGGACCGAGGTGGCGTACGGCAGGATGCCCGTCGCCGGATGGCAGTTGACGTAGGCGAAGGCGGCGGTGCGGGGCAGGACGAAGACCTCGTGCCAGGTGACGACGGTGCGGGCCTCGCCGTACTGCCGGTTCTTGGCGATGGCGTGCTCGTAGATCGCGGCGTGCGTGGCGTGCCCGGCCGCCCATCCCTCCAGTGAGGCGAGGGTGTGGAAGTGGCCGAGGACCGAGGTCTCCCGCAGGGGCCGCAGGGTCTCGCGGTCCAGGCTGGTCATCACCCGCAGCGACAGGGTGCCCTCGGCGTCGGCCGCCTCGCGCAGGTGGGCCATGCCCGCCATCAGCTTGGGCTCCAGCGCCTCGGTGTAGTCGGCCAGTTGCTCGCCCTCGGCGTTCTGCCAGTACTGGCCCGAGCGGATCACCGCCGTGTTGTGGCCGCACTCGGCGCGCAGCCGGCGGCCCTCGGAGGCGGCCGGGCGCGCCCTGCGGCGGTGCGGGCCCGCCGCCTCCAGAGGGTCGATCGCGGAGACCGGCAGCCGGTCGCGGGCGGCGCCGAAGTAGCCGTTCACCGTCATCGACTCGCGCCGGGTCCCCGGGCAGGCGGCGAGGCCGAAGGCGCGGCGCGGGTCGGAGTAGATCGTCTCCACCCGGTCCAGCGGCACCTGCACCACCTCGTGCCAGGCGCCGAACGGCACGGCTGCGGCGTCGAGTTCCGCGAACCAGCGCGGCAGCGGGGCCGTGGCGAGCCAGCGGGCGTGCGCGGTGGCGTCCCGCCAGTAGCCGAGGTGGACCAGGTTGTGGCGGCCCGCCTCGTCGGTGAAGGCGAGCAGTTCCCACGCCTCGGGGGCATCCGCGCCGTCCCGCCCGGTGTGGCAGGCGCGGACCCGCTCCAGGAACGGGCCGACGGCCGGGTCGTCGGGGCCGGCGCACTGGAGCGCCAGGTAGTCGCTGGTCACCAGGGAGAGCGGCGCGTCGAAACCGAGGGTCCAGCGGGGCGCCCGGGGCCGGTGGCCGGGGGGCCGCCGCTCGGGGACGGTGCGCGGGTAGTCGGGGGTCCAGCTCATCGCGTGGCGCCTTCCTGCTCGGTGCGGGCCGGGCCGCGCTCCCGGAACGGCGAGGTGACCGCGCCCAGGTCGATGCCCTTCGTCTCCCGGACGAGGGTGCCACCGAGGATCGCCAGCGAGGAGAGCACCCCGACCCAGATCCAGAAGCCCCAGCCGATGCCGGACTGGTCGAACCAGGTCATCAGGTACGGCGCGGTGCCGCCGAAGAGCGCCACCGAGACGGAGGTGGCGAAGGCGACCCCGGCGGCCCGGGTGTGGGTCGGGAACAGCTCGGAGATGAACGCCGGGTACATCGCCGCGCCCATCGCCCACACGCCCATGCCGACGGTCTGGGCGACGAAGAGCGTCCACGGGGCGTCGCTGATCAGCAGCGACAGCGGGTAGTAGAGGACGATCGCGGCGACGCCCATGGCGATGATCATCGGGCGGCGGCCGACCCGGTCGGAGAGCGCGCCCCAGCCGATCAGCATGACCAGCGCCACCGCCTGCGCCAGCAGACTGGCGACGAAGGCGCTCTGCGCGTCCATGCCGCGTGAGGAGATCGCGAACGACGGGGCGAAGGTGGCCCACACGTAGTACGCGCAGTTGTGGCCGCAGGCCAGCAGCACCACCAGCAGGCCGGTGCGGAACGCCTGGCCCTTCGACAGCTTCGGCCGCACCGCGTCCGGCTCCGTCTCGCCCTCGGTGAAGTGGCTGGTCTCCTCGGCGGTCTTGCGCAGCCACAGCACCAGCAGCCCGAGCACCGCGCCGAGGACGAACGCCGCCCGCCAGCCGTACGAGGCCATGCCGTCCTCGCCGAAGGCCGCGGTGCTCACCGCGCCCAGCGCCGTCGCCAGCATCACGCCGAGCGTCACCGCGAAGAAGACCGAACTGGACCAGAGCCCGCGGTGCTTCGGCGGCGCGATCTCCGACACGTAGGTGTACGAGACGCCGGACTCCCCGCCGTGCGCGAGCCCCTGCGCGAGGCGCGCCACCAGCAGCAGCACCGACGACCAGACGCCGATCTGCTCGTACCCGGGGACCAGGGCGATCATCAGGGAGGCGACGGACATGATCGTGATGGTGACGACCAGCACCGTCTTACGGCCCCGGGCGTCGGCGAGCCGGCCGAAGACCAGCCCGCCCAGCGGCCGGGCGAGGAAACCGACGGCGAAGACGGCCAGCGTCGACAGCAGCGCCGAGGAGCCGTCCGCCTTGTCGAAGAAGTGGGCGGCTATGTAGGTCGAGAAAATGGCGTAGAGGGTCCAGTCGAACCACTCCAGCACGTTGCCGGCGACGGCCGCCCGCAAGGAGCGGAACTGCCCGCCCCGGGGTCTCCAGTCGCTCTCGGCGCGGGTCGGGGTGTCGGCCTCGGCCGACGGCGAGGACGGGGAAACAGACACGCTGGCCTCCTGGCCCGGCGCCCTTCACGGGGTGCGCCGGGCACGGTCACGGGGTCGTGGGTGCACGGAAGAGGGGGGAGGCCGGCCGCGCCGCCGGGGGAGCGGCGGGGCCGGGAGCACGAACGTACGTTCCGTGGCGCGTTCAGGAAAACAAATACCGGTCATGTGCGACATCGATGGCATCGATAACGGCACAATCCGGTAAAGGGGCAGGTGGCGTGTATGTCAGTGAGGTTCCGGGGATCGCTGCGCGCGCTTCCCGGAACCCTCGCCGGCGTCGGCACGGGGGAGGCCGAGGACCATCGTCAGCCCGCCGCCCGGAGTGTCCTCGGCGGTGAGCGTGGCCCGGATCGCCTCGCTGAAGCCGCGCGCCACCGCCAGGCCGAGGCCGACCCCGGCGCCGCGCGGCGCGTCGCCCAGCCGCTGGAAGGGCTCGAAGATCTGCTCCTTCGACGCGTCGGGGACCCCGGGGCCCCGGTCCACCACGCGCAGCTCCACCCGGTCGCGCAGACCGCCGGCGGAGATCAGCACGGGCCGGTCCCCGGGGCTGTACTTGACCGCGTTCTCGACCAGGTTGGCGACCACCCGCTCCAGCAGCCCCCGGTCGACGGTGACCAGGGGCAGCGACTCGGGGATGTCCAGCACGACGCTGCCCCCGGGAACCCCGGCGAGCGCCCGGGGCACCACCTCGTCCAGGCCGGTCCCGCGCAGCAGCGGGACGACGGTGCCCGTGGTGAGGCGGGACATGTCCAGCAGGTTGCCGATCAGCGCGTCCAGCCGGTCGGCCCCGTCCTCGATCCCTTCGAGCAGGGCCCCGCGGTCCTCCGGCGACCACTCCACCTCGGCAGAACGCAGGGAACTGACCGACGCCTTGATCCCGGTGAGAGGGGTGCGCAGGTCGTGGCTGACGGCGGCCAGCAGCGCCGTGCGGAACCGCTCGCTCTCGGCGAGCCGGCGGGCCTCCCCGGCCTGGCCGACCAGGCGTTGCCGGTCCAGGGCGACGGCCGCCTGCGCGGCGAAGGCGCTCAGCACCCTGCGGTCCTCGGCGGGCAGCGCGCGACCGCTGAGCACCAGGGCCAGATCGTCGCCCACGGGGATGTCCACGGCGGCGTCCTCGGGGCGCCCGGGCGGCTCCTCCCCGGCCGCCGCCACGCAACTCCACGGGGCGCCGTCGCCGCCGCGTTCCAGCAGCGCGGCCGCGTCCATGGCGAAGGTCTCGCGGAGCCGTCTCAGCAGGGCGTCGAGGGAGTCCTCGCCGCGCAGGACGCTGCCCGCGAGGAACGAGAGGATCTCCGACTCGGCGCGCAGCCGGGCCGCCTGGTGGGTGCGGCGGGCGGCGAGGTCGACCACCGAGGCGACGGAGACGGCCACTCCCACGAAGATCACCAGGGCGACCACGTTCCTCGGGTCGGCGACGGCCGGCTCGCGCAGCGGCGGGGTGAAGAAGTAGTTGAGGAGGACGGAGCCGACGGCGGCCGAGGCGAGCGCGGGCAGCATCCCGCCGAGCAGGGCGGCGGCGACGGTGGTGGTGAGGAAGAGCAGCATGTCGTTGGCGAGCCCCACGTCGGGGAGGACACCGCCGAGCAGCAGGGTGAGCAGGAGCGGACCGCCGAGCCCCACACCCCACCCCCAGGCGACGCGGGCCCGGCCCAGCCGCGCACCCCGGGCGGCCGGCAGGCCCCGGCCCCGGGCGACGGCGTCGTGCGTGACGATGTGCACGTCGAGGTCGGGGCCCGAGTCCCGGGCGACGGTGGCGCTGACGCCGGGGCCCAGCAGGTACTGCCAGCTCCTGCGGCGGCTGGCACCCAGGACGACCTGGGTGGCGTCGGCGCCGCGGGCGAACTCCAGCAGCGCGGACGGCACGTCGTCCCCGATGACGTGGTGGAAGGTCCCGCCGACCTCCTCGACCAGGGCACGCTGCCGGGCCAGCTCCTGCGGCGAGGCCGCGCGCAGTCCCTCGCTCGCGGCGATGTGCACGGCCAGCACCTCGCCCCCGGCGCCCTTCTCCGCGAGCCGGGCGGCGCGGCGGATCAGCGTGCTCCCCTCGGGGCCGCCGGTCAGCCCGACGACGATGCGTTCGCGGGCCGGCCAGGTGGCCCGTATCCGGTGCTCCCCCCGGTACCGCCGCAGGTGCTCGTCGACCCGGTCCGCCGTCCACAGGAGGGCCAGTTCGCGCAGGGCGGTGAGGTTGCCGGGACGGAAGTAGTGGGCGAGGGCTGCGTCCAGCTTCTCCGGCTGGTAGATGTTGCCGTGCGCCATCCGGCGCCGCAGCGCCTGGGGCGCCATGTCGACCAGCTCGATCTGGTCGGCCCGGCGCACCACCTCGTCGGGGACCGTCTCCCGCTGACGGACGCCGGTGATCGACTCCACCACGTCGCCCAGCGAGGCGAGATGCTGGATGTTGACCGTCGAGACGACGTCGACCCCGGCCGCCAGCAGCTCCTCGACGTCCTGCCAGCGCTTGTCGTGGCGGGAGCCAGGGACGTTGGTGTGGGCGAGCTCGTCCACGAGGACGACGGCCGGGGCCCGTTCCAGGACCGCGTCGACGTCCATCTCCGTGAAGCTGCCGCCCCGGTACGCGCGGGTGCGGCGCGGGACCACCTCCAGCCCGCGCAGCAGCGCCTCGGTCCGCGGCCGCCGGTGGTGTTCGACGAGGCCGACGACCACGTCGGTGCCGCGCTCCGCCCTGCGGTGGGCCTCCGAGAGCATCGCGTACGTCTTGCCGACGCCCGGGGCCGCGCCCAGGTAGATCCGCAGCTTTCCGCGTGCCATGCCGGTTCTTCCGTTCTTTTCCGTGGGGGCGCCGGCTCAGGGCTCGAAGCGGTAGCCGAGGCCGGGCTCGGTGATGAGGTACCGGGGCCGGGACGGGTCCGCCTCCAGCTTGCGCCGCAGCTGGGCCATGTAGACCCGCAGGTAGTTGGTGTTCTCGGCGTAGGCCGGGCCCCAGACCTCCAGCAGCAGGGCGCGCTGGGAGACCCGGCGGCCGGGGCTGGCGGCCAGGATCTCGAGCAGGTGCCACTCGGTCGGGGTCAGCCGGACCGGGTGGCCCTCGCGGAGCAGCTTCTTGGCCGCCAGGTCGATGGTGAAGTGCTCGGTGGTCACCACCGTCAGCGCCTCGGCCTGTGCGGTCGCCCGGCGCCTGCGCGTGGCCGCCCGCAGCCTGGCCAGCAGTTCGTCCATGCTGAACGGTTTGGTCACGTAGTCGTCGGCCCCCGCGTCCAGGGCCCGGACCTTCTCCCCGGACAGGTGGCGGGCCGAGAGCACCAGGATCGGCGCCCTGCTCCGGCTCCTGATCGCCTTGATCAGTTCGACGCCGTCCGTGTCCGGCAGACCGAGGTCCAGCAGGACGGCGTCCGGCTCGCCGGCCCCGAAGAGCCGGAGCGCGCCGTCCCCGTCCCGGGCGGCCGCCACCTCGTAGGAGCGCACCTCCAGATTGATCCGCAGGGCGCGCGCCAGTCGCGCGTCGTCCTCCACCACGAGCACCCGGGCCATGGCCGGTCGTTCCTTTCTCGGGAAGCGGGCGGTCTCCCGCCGGTCGGTCAGTTCCGGGCCAGGTCGCGCAGGGCCGTGTTGAGCCCCAGCACGTGGACCCGCGGCTCGCCGAGGAAGCCGAGCGTCCGGCCCTCTGTGTGCCGGGCGACCAGCCCCTCGACCTCCCGCACCGTCAGGCCGTTGCGCTCGGCGACCCGGTGGACCTGGAGCGCGGCGTACGCGGGGGAGATGTGCGGGTCGAGTCCGGAGCCGGAGGAGGTCACCGCGTCCGGCGGCACGTCGGCCGGGCGCGCCCGGTACGTGGCGGTGGAGTTCTCCCGGACCACCGCGGCCTTGGCGGCCTTCACCCACGCGAGAAGTTCCGGGTGGTCCCCGGAGCGGTTGGTGGCGCCGGACAGCAGCAGGTCGTACCGGGTGTTGACGGTGTTGGTGCCCAGGCCCATGGACGGCCGGGGCTGGAACCAGCGCAGGTCGGGGCGCGGCTCCTGGCCGGTCTTCCCGGGCAGGTCGTAGCGCTGGCCGATCAGGGCGGAGCCCACGACGCGGCCTTCGGCGTCCCTGGCCTTCGAGCCGTCGGCCCGGTCGGGGAAGAGGGCCTGGGCGACGCCGGTGACGGTGAGCGGGTAGAGCACGCCGCAGACCAGGGTGAGGACGAGCAGGGCGCGCAGCCCCGCCCCGAGCAGGCGCGCGGAGCGGCGCACGGAGTTCTTGGACATGGCGGTTCAGCCGATTCCGGGGAGGAGGGAGAGCAGGAGGTCGATGAGTTTGATGCCGAGGAACGGGGCGACGAGGCCGCCCAGTCCGTAGACGCCGAGGTTGCGGCGGAGCATCCGGTCGGCTCCTGCGGGCCGGTAGCGCACGCCCCGCAGGGCGAGGGGGACCAGCGCCACGATGATCAGCGCGTTGAAGATCACCGCGGAGAGGATGGCGGACTCGGGGGAGGCGAGCCCCATGATGTTGAGCCGGTCCAGCGAGGGGTAGGCCGCCGCGAAGAGCGCGGGGATGACCGCGAAGTACTTCGCCACGTCGTTGGCGAGCGAGAAGGTGGTCAACGCGCCCCGGGTGATGAGGAGTTGCTTGCCCGTCGCGACGATCTCGATGAGCTTGGTGGGGTCGGAGTCGAGGTCCACCATGTTCCCGGCCTCCTTGGCGGCCGAGGTCCCGGTGTTCATCGCCACGCCCACGTCGGCCTGGGCGAGGGCCGGGGCGTCGTTGGTGCCGTCGCCGGTCATCGCGACGAGCTGCCCGTTCGCCTGCTCCCGCTTGATGAGCGCCAGCTTCTCCTCGGGGGTGGCCTCGGCGAGGAAGTCGTCGACACCGGCCTCCTCGGCGACGGCCCGGGCGGTCACCGGGTTGTCGCCGGTGATCATGACGGTGCGGATGCCCATCCGGCGCAGCTCCGCGAAGCGCTCCCGCATCCCCTCCTTGACCACGTCCTTGAGGTGGACCACCCCGAGCACCCGCCGCCCGCGCACGTCCTCCACCGCCACCAGCAGCGGGGTGCCACCGGCCTCGGCGATGCGGTCGGCCGACGCCCGCGCGTCTTCCGCGACCGGTCCGCCCGACTCCTCCACCCAGGCCACGACGGAGGCGGTCGCGCCCTTGCGGACCCTGAGCCCGTCCAGGTCGACGCCGGACATCCGCGTCCGGGCTGCGAAGGCGACCCACCGCGCCCCGGCCGGGGCCTCCTCGCCGAGGCCGGCGAGGCCGTACCGCTCCTCCGTCAGGGCCACCACGGAGCGGCCCTCCGGGGTCTCGTCGGCCAGGGAGGAGAGCCGGGCGGCCCGCGCGAGTTCGTCCTCGGCCACGCCCCGGACCGCGCCGAGCGCCACCGCCCGCCGGTCGCCCAGGGTGATGGTGCCGGTCTTGTCGAGGAGCAGGGTGGAGACGTCGCCCGCCGCCTCCACCGCCCGCCCCGACCCGGCCACCACGTTCCGCCGGACCAGGCGGTCCATCCCGGCGATCCCGATGGCGGGCAGCAGCGCCCCGATGGTGGTCGGGATCAGGCAGACCAGGAGGGCGGTCAGCACGATCACCGAGGTCTCGCCGTCCGCGCCCGCGTGGACCGCGAAGGGCTTCAGGGTGACCACGGCCAGCAGGAAGACGAGGGTGAGCGAGGCGAGCAGGATGTTCAGGGCGGTCTCGTTGGGCGTCTTGTGCCGGGCCGCGCCCTCCACCAGCCCGATCATCCGGTCGAGGAAGGTCTCGCCGGGACCGGTGGTGATCCGGACGACGATCCGGTCGGAGAGCACCCTGGTCCCGCCGGTGACGGCCGAGCGGTCTCCGCCCGACTCCCGGATCACCGGGGCGGACTCCCCGGTGATCGCGGACTCGTCGACCGAGGCCACGCCCTCGACCACGTCCCCGTCGCCGGGGACGACGTCCCCGGCCTCGCAGACGACCAGGTCGCCCACGCGCAGTGCGGTACCGGGGACGCGTTCCTCGCGCCCGCCGGCCAGGCGCCGGGCGACGACGCCGGTCCTGGCGCCACGCAAGGCGTCGGCCTGCGCCTTGCCCCGGCCCTCGGCCACCGCCTCGGCGAGGTTGCCGAAGAGGGTGGTCAGCCAGAGCCAGGCGGCGACGGCCCAGCCGAACCAGTCGGTGGGGTCCGCCAGCGCCAGGCCGGTGGTGACCACGGAGCCGACCAGGACCACGAACATCACGGGCGACTTCACCATCACGCGCGGATCGAGCTTGCGCAGCGCCGCCGGCAGGGCCCGCAGCAGCTGCTCCGGGCCGAACGGCCCGCCGTTTGCGCGGCCGCCGGCCCGCGGCCCGCCGCCGGTCGCGGCTGTGTCCCGGGAGGTACGAGGAGGAGTGACGGTGCTCATGAGGCGAGCCCTTCGGCGAGCGGACCCAGCGCCAGGGCCGGGAAGTAGGTCAGTCCGGTGACGATGAGGATCGTGCCGACCAGCAGCCCCGAGTAGAGGGGCTTGTCGGTCCGCAGGGTGCCGGCGGTGGCGGGCACCGGCCGCTGCTCCGCCAGCGAGCCGGCCAGCGCCAGGACGAAGACCATCGGCAGGAAGCGGCCGAGCAGCATCGCGATCCCGGTCGTGGTGTTGAACCACGGGGTGCCGGCGTTCAGCCCCGCGAAGGCCGAGCCGTTGTTGTTGGCCGCGGAGGTGTAGGCGTAGAGGATCTCCGAGAAGCCGTGCGGCCCGGAGTGGGACATCGACTCCGCCGGGCCGGGCAGGGCCAGGGCGAGGCCCGTGAAGCCCAGCACGAGGGCGGGGGTGACGAGGAGGTAGCAGGCGGCGTAGGTGATCTGGCGGGTGCCGATCTTCTTGCCGAGGTACTCGGGCGTCCGGCCGACCAGCAGGCCCGCGACGAAGACGGCGACCACCGCCATGATCAGCATCCCGTACAGCCCGGAGCCCACCCCGCCGGGGGCGATCTCGCCGAGCTGCATCCCCAGCAGGGTGATGCCGCCGCCGAACCCGGTGTACGAGGAGTGGAAGGAGTTCACCGCGCCGGTCGAGGTCAGTGTCGTCGCCACCGCGAAGAGGGACGAGCCGGCGATGCCGAACCGGGTCTCCTTCCCCTCCATGGCGCCGCCCGCCGCCTCGAAAGCGGGCCCGCGCCCCGCGAATTCGGTCCACATCATCAAAGCGGTGAATGCGAGCCAGATGACGGCCATCGCGCCGAGAACGGCGTAGCCCTGCCGCAGCGAACCGGCCATGCGGCCGAAGGCCCGGGTCATCGAGAAGGGGATGAGGAGGATGAGGAAGATCTCGAAGAGATTGGAGAAGGGGGTGGGGTTCTCGAAAGGATGGGCCGCATTGGCGTTGAAATACCCGCCCCCGTTGGTGCCCAGTTCCTTGATGGCCTCCTGCGAGGCGACCGCTCCGCCGTTCCACTGCTGGGCGTCGCCCGAGAACTGGCCGACCGTGTGAATTCCGGAGAAGTTCTGGATGACCCCGCAGGCGACCAGAACGAGCGCGCCGGCCACCGAGAGCGGCAGGAGCACCCGGGTGATCCCGCGCACCAGATCGGTCCAGAAGTTGCCGAGTTCACCGGTGCGTGAGCCGGTGAGACCCCGGACGAGAGCGACGGCGACCGCCATGCCCACGGCGGCGGAGACGAAGTTCTGCACCGCCAGGCCGCCGGTCTGCACGAGGTGCCCCATCGCCTGTTCGCCGTAGTACGACTGCCAGTTGGTGTTGGTGACGAAGGAGGCCGCGGTGTTGAACGCCTGGTCGGGGTCGATCGAGGCGAAGCCCAGCGAGCCGGGCAGCGAGCCCTGCACCCGCTGGAGCAGGTGGAGGAGGAGGACGCCCACGGCCGAGAAGGCCAGCACGGCGCGCAGGTAGGCGGGCCAGCGCATGCCGGCCGACGGGTCGGCGCCGATGGCCCGGTACATCCACCTCTCGGGCCGGTGGTGCTTCCCGGAGGAGTAGACCCGGGCCAGATGATCACCCAGCGGGCGGTGGGCGAGGGCCAGGGCGGCCAGCAGGGCGAGCAGCTGGAGTGTGCCAGCGAGCGGGGAACTCATACCGGCATCTAGAACCTCTCCGGGAAAAGGAGAGCCAGGACGAGATATCCCACCAGGGCGGCGGCCCCGACAAGTCCGACGATGTTCTCGACGGTCATATCCTGGTCACTCCCCGGGCGATGAGGGCCACCAGCGCGAATATCGCGATCGTGGTGGCGACGAAAGCCAGGTCGGCCATCGCGTGCTCCTGATTGAGGTGTGGAAGAAATCGGCCGTGAGGGCCGGTGACCATGAAGAGGAAACCTCACCGCCGGCCGGATGGTGTGCCATTTTGACGGGGTCCATACGAGCGCGGCCGAACCCTTGACGGGAATCTGACGCGACCGGCGCCGGAGGTGACGAAGAGTTCCGCGTGTTCTACGGAAAGGAACGAAAGGCGGGGTCCGGCGCGGGCGGCGTGGCAGGAGCGGCGGGGCGGGGGGACCCCGTCCCAGGGCGGGCAACCGCCCTGCCCAGCACCTGAGTTGCCCCGTCCGCCATGATGGGACGCACCCCGTGAGGCAGCGGGGACGACCGAGGCGGGAGGGGCGACGTGGTGAGTGACGGCGGAGCGGTGGAGGGGCAGCGGCGGCCTGGGGACGGCGAGGTGGTGCGGGACGGGCAGCGGATCGCGCACAACGCGCGGGTCTGGAACTACTGGCTCGGCGGCAAGGACCACTACGCCGTCGACGCCGAGGTCGGGGAGACGGTCGCCGGGTTCCACCCCGGCATCCGCGACGTGGCGCGGGCCGACCGCGCCTTCCTCGGACGGGCCGTGACGTACCTGGTCCAAGAGGCGGGCGTCGCCCAGTTCCTGGACGTCGGCACCGGACTGCCCACCGTCGACAACACCCACGAGGTCGCCCAGCGCATCGACCCCGGCGCCCGCGTCGTCTACGTCGACAACGACCCGATCGTGCTCACCCACGCCCGCGCGCTGCTCGCGGGCACGCTCGAGGGTGCCACCTCCTACCTGGACGCCGACGCCCACGACCCGGCGGCGATCCTCGCCGGGGCCGCCCGCACCCTGGACCTGACCCGGCCGGTCGCGGTGATGCTGCTCGGCATCCTCAACTTCGTCTCCGACACCGCCGAGGCCCGCCGCATCGTCGGCCACCTGGTCGACGCGCTCCCCTCCGGCAGCCACCTCGCGCTCACCCACCCCACCCTGGAACTGGGCGGCACCGCCAACGCCGAGGCCATGGCCTTCTGGAACGCCAACGCCAAGCCCCCCATCACCGCCCGCTCCGCCGCCGACCTCACCGGCATCCTGGACGGCCTGGAACTGCTGGAGCCCGGCATCGTCTCCTGCTCCCGCTGGCGTGCGACCCCGGGCCCGGACGGCGCCCTCCCCGAGGAGGTCCCGCAGTACGGCCTGGTGGCCCGCAAGCCCTGAGCGCCCCCGACGACCTCCCAGGACGGAGCCCGACCCTGTGACGCAGACCCCGCAGACCCCGCCCATCGACACCAGCAAGCCGCACCCGGCCCGCCTGTACGACTGGTACCTCGGCGGTAAGGACAACTATCCGCCGGACGAGGAACTGGGCCGCAGGCTGACCGAGTTCGCCCCGGTCATCCCCGTCATGGCCCGCATGAACCGGGCCTTCACCCTGCGCGCGACCCGGCGGCTGGCGGGGCTCGGTGTCCGCCAGTTCCTCGACATCGGCACCGGCATCCCCACCGAGCCCAACCTCCACCAGGCCGCCCAGAAGATCGCCCCCGACGCCCGCGTCGTCTACTGCGACAACGACCCCGTCGTCCTCGCCCACGCCCAGGCCCTGCTCACCGGCATCCCCGAAGGCGCCCTCGGCTACGTCCAGGCCGACGCCCGCGAGACCGGCCGCATCCTGGCCGAGGCGGCCGAGATCCTCGACTTCGCCCGGCCCGTCGCCCTCTCCCTCAACGCCCTCCTCCACTTCCTCACCGACGAGGACGGCGCGTACGAGCTGGTCGCGGAGCTTACCGCCCGGCTCGCCCCCGGCAGCTACCTGGTCGTCTCGCACCTCACCCCGGACTTCCACCCGGAGGAGGCGTCCCGCAAGGTCCGCGACATGTACCGCGCGGGCGGCGTCACCATGGAGATGCGCACCCGGGAGCGGTTCGCCCGCTTCTTCGACGGCCTGGAGCTGACCGCCCCGGGCATCGTCGCGGCCGAGGAGTGGCACCCGGCACTGGGCGAGCCCGTCGAGGGGCAGGACGGGGTGCACAGCGGGGCTTATGCGGGGGTGGGGCGGAAGGGGTGAGGCGCACAAGAGGCGGGTCGAGACGCGGCCCCGCGGTCAGACCTTGACGACGCGGATGCTGGGGCCGCAGAGCATCAGGAGGTCTTCGGGGTCCGATGTCAGGACGGTTGCTGGGGCCGGCGAGGTGAGTGCGGTGGCGGCCACGAGGGCGTCGAGGGCGTACTTGTGGCCGTGCAGTCCGGCCGTGGCCAGGAGCTTGCTCGCATGGCGGGCGACGGCTTCGGTGGGCGGGATGATGTTCACGCGGGAGACTGCGTAGTCGAAGCGGGCCTGGCTGACCCTGGGGTCGCGTGCTTCGACGAGGGTGACGGAGCTGGCGACGACGCGGATGTCCTCGGCTTCGGCTGCCGTGAGCCACTCGGTGATCTCAGGTGTGCGTCGTACCAGTCTGGACAGGCCTTCGCAGTCCAGGACGAGCGTGCCGCTCACGCGGCGTCCGCCGAGCCTGCGGCGTCGCTGCGGAGAAGGGTGCGCTTGGCGTCGACCGCCGCCTGATCGACCGGACCGTGTTCGGCTTCGGCGTCTTCGATGAGCTCGCGCAGTCGGTCCCGTTCCAGTTGGCGCTGGATGAGGGTCTCGACGTAGGCGGACATGCCTCGTTTGCCCGTACGCGCCTTGAGGGCAGCGATGGTGCCTTCGTGGAGGGAGACCGACACGGGCCGGACGGGTCCTTCGCCGGGCGCCTGGGAGGTAGCCATGGGGGGAGTTTAACAAAACTCTTGTTATCGCATGGGGTTCTCCGGGCGGGTGTGCCGGAGGGCCAACTCCGCCCGCTGCGCGGGTGTCGCGGACTCCAGGTGAAGCGCCCATCGGCGAGGGGTCCGCCAGGGGCTCTCAGGTCTGCCCCAGGGAGATTCCAGGGACTTTCGGCCGTACAGGCGCGGAAAGCCCTGACAGCGCCGAAAGAAGCAGGTGCGCTGGTCAGGGCCTGAGCCCCTCAGCACTCGATGATGTTCACCGCCAGCCCGCCCCGCGCCGTCTCCTTGTACTTGACCGACATGTCGGCGCCGGTCTCCTTCATGGTCTTGATGACCTTGTCGAGGGAGACCTTGTGGGAACCGTCGCCGCGCAGGGCCATGCGGGCGGCGGTGACGGCCTTGACGGCGGCCATGCCGTTCCGTTCGATGCAGGGGATCTGGACCAGGCCGCCGACCGGGTCGCAGGTCAGGCCGAGGTTGTGCTCCATGCCGATCTCGGCGGCGTTCTCCACCTGCTCGGGGGTGCCGCCGAGGACCTCGGCCAGGGCGCCGGCCGCCATCGAGCAGGCCGAGCCGACCTCGCCCTGGCAGCCGACCTCGGCGCCGGAGATCGAGGCGTTCTCCTTGAAGAGCATGCCGATGGCGCCGGCGGCGAGGAGGAAGCGGACGACGGCGTCCTCCTTCTCGGCCTCGGTGGCCGAGCCGGCGGCGAAGTTCACGTAGTAGTGCAGGACGGCGGGGATGATGCCGGCGGCGCCGTTGGTGGGGGCGGTGACCACGCGGCCGCCCGCCGCGTTCTCCTCGTTGACGGCCATCGCGTAGAGGGTGATCCACTCCATGGCGAGCGCCGCCGGGTCGCCCTCGGCGCGCAACTGGCGGGCGGAGTGAGCGGCGCGGCGGCGGACCTTGAGGCCGCCGGGGAGCAGGCCCTCGCGGGACATGCCCCGGCTGACGCAGGCCCGCATGACCTCCCAGATCTCCAGCAGCCCGGCGCGGATCTCCGCCTCGGAGCGCCAGGCCTTCTCGTTCTCCAGCATCAGCGCGGAGATCGACAGACCGGTGTCCCCGGCCAGCCGCAGCAGCTCGTCGCCGGTGCGGAAGGGGTGGGTCAGCACGGTGTCGTCGAGCTTGATGCGGTCCTCACCGACCGCGTCCTCGTCGACGACGAAGCCGCCGCCGACCGAGTAGTACGTCTTCTCCAGCAGGGTCGCGCCGGTGTGGTCGAAGGCCCACAGGGTCATGCCGTTGGCGTGGTACGGCAGGGCGCGGCGCCGGTGCAGGATCAGTTCCTCGTCGGCGTCGAAGGCGATCTCGTGGACACCCAGCACGTTGAGGCGGCCGGTGGCGCGGATCTCGGCGATCCGGTCGTCGGCGCGCTCCACGTCGACCGTGCGCGGGGACTCGCCCTCCAGGCCCAGCAGGACCGCCTTGGGCGTGCCGTGGCCGTGCCCGGTCGCTCCCAGCGAGCCGAACAGCTCGGCCCGCAGCGAGGTGGTGTGGACGAGCAGACCCTCGTTCTTGAGGCGGCGGGCGAACATCCGCGCGGCCCGCATCGGGCCGACCGTGTGCGAGCTGGACGGGCCGATGCCGACCGAGAACAGGTCGAAGACCGAGATGGCCACAGGAACTCCTAGCGGGAGGCGGACGGCGCTGTCCGCCGAAGGGGGCAGGGGCGCGGGGACCTGCGGGGGGGACCCCGGGCGCGGAGGAGGGTGCGGGCCGGTGGAAGCGGACCCGCACCCTCCAGTGTGCGCGGTGCGACGCCGGCGGAGGTGTACCGCCGGCGTCCGGACTAGTTGAGCCCGGTGTACAGCGGGTGCTTCTCGGCCAGCGCGGTGACCCGCGCCTTCAGCGCCTCGGCCTCGTACGAGGGCTTGAGGGCCTCGGCGATGATGTCGGCGACCTCGGCGAAGTCCTCGGCCTGGAAGCCGCGGGTGGCCAGCGCCGGCGTGCCGATGCGCAGGCCCGAGGTGACCATCGGGGGCCGCGGGTCGTTCGGGACGGCGTTGCGGTTGACGGTGATGCCGACCTCGTGGAGGCGGTCCTCCGCCTGCTGGCCGTCGAGCTGGCTCTCGCGCAGGTCGACGAGGACCAGGTGGACGTCGGTGCCGCCGGAGAGGACCGAGACGCCGTGGTCGGTGACGTCGGGCTGGACCAGGCGCTCGGCGAGGATGCGGGCACCCTCGACGGTGCGCCGCTGGCGCTCCTTGAACTCCTCGGAGGCCGCGACCTTGAACGCGACGGCCTTGGCGGCCACCACGTGCTCCAGCGGACCACCCTGCTGACCGGGGAAGACCGCGGAGTTGATCTTCTTGGCCAGCTCGGCGGTGGAGAGGATGACCCCGCCGCGCGGGCCGCCCAGCGTCTTGTGGGTGGTGGTGGTGACGACGTGCGCGTGCGGCACCGGCGAGGGGTGCAGCCCGGCCGCGACCAGCCCGGCGAAGTGCGCCATGTCCACCATCAGGTACGCCCCGACCTCGTCCGCGATCCGGCGGAAGGCGGCGAAGTCCAGCTGGCGCGGGTAGGCCGACCAGCCGGCCACGATCAGCTTCGGGCGGGACTCCTTGGCGAGCCGCTCGACCTCGGCCATGTCGACCTGGCCGCTCTCGGCGTCGACGTGGTAGGCGACCACGTTGTAGAGCTTGCCGGAGAAGTTGATCTTCATGCCGTGGGTCAGGTGGCCGCCGTGGGCCAGGTCCAGGCCCATGATCGTGTCGCCCGGCTTCAGCAGCGCGAACATCGCGGCGGCGTTGGCCTGCGCACCGGAGTGCGGCTGGACGTTGGCCGCCTCGGCGCCGAAGAGCTCCTTGATGCGGTCGATGGCGATCTTCTCGATCACGTCGACATGCTCACAGCCGCCGTAGTAGCGGCGGCCCGGGTAGCCCTCGGCGTACTTGTTGGTGAGGACGGAGCCCTGCGCCTCCATGACGGCGACCGGAGCGAAGTTCTCCGAGGCGATCATCTCGAGGGTGGACTGCTGACGGAGCAGCTCGGCGTCGACGGCGGCGGCGACGTCCGGGTCGAGCTCGTGGAGGGGGGTGTTCAGAAGCGACTTCGAAGACATCACAGTCCCTGGGGTGGTCTCAGTTGCCGGAGAACTCGGTGTACGCGTCGGCCGAGAGCAGATCGTCCGGCTCCTCGCTGACGCGCACCTTGAACAGCCAGCCGCCCTCGAAGGGGGCGGTGTTCACCAGCGACGGGTCGTTCACGACGTCCTCGTTGATCTCGGTGACCTCACCGGAGACGGGGGAGTACAGGTCGCTGACCGACTTGGTCGACTCCAGCTCGCCGCAGGTCTCGCCCGCGGTGACCGTTTCGCCGACCTCCGGGAGCTGGGCGTAGACGACGTCACCGAGCGCGCCTGCCGCGTACTCGGTGATGCCGATCGTCGACACGCCGTCCTCGGCGGCCGACAGCCACTCGTGCTCCTTGCTGTAGCGCAGCTGCTGGGGGTTGCTCATGGGGTGAATTCTCCTGTACGCGGGGGTGTGCTGGTGAACGGAAGGTCTCGCGATCCGGGACGGAGCGGGTGCGTCGCGTCACGTTGCGCGGAGGCGGGCTACTTCTGGCGCTTGTAGAACGGCAGCGCCACGACCTCGTACGGCTCGTGGCTGCCCCGGATGTCGACGCCGACGCCGGGCGTGCCGGGCGCCGCGTGGGCGGCGTCGACGTAGGCCATGGCGACGGGCTTGCCCAGGGTGGGGGAGGGGGCGCCCGAGGTGACCTCGCCGACCACCTGGCCGTCCGCGACCACCGGGTAGCCCGCGCGCGGCACCCGGCGCCCCTCGGCGACCAGGCCGACCAGGGTGCGCGGCGGATGCTCTGCGGCGTCCGCGGCGGCCTTCTCCAGGGCGGCGCGGCCCACGAAGTCGCCCTCCTTCTCGAACTTCACCACCCGGCCGAGCCCGGCGTCGAAGGGGGTGAGCGCCGTGGTCAGCTCGTGCCCGTACAGCGGCATGCCCGCCTCCAGGCGCAGCGTGTCGCGGCAGGAGAGCCCGCACGGCACGAGGCCCGTCCCGGCCCCGGCGGCGGTCAGCGCCTCCCACAGGGCGACCGCGTCGCCGGGGGCCACGAACAGCTCGAAGCCGTCCTCACCGGTGTAGCCGGTCCGCGCGATCAGCGCCTCGACCCCGGCGACGGTGCCGGGCAGCCCCGCGTAGTACTTCAGCCCGTCCAGGTCGGCGTCGGTGACCGAGGCGAGGATGGCCGGGGAGGCCGGGCCCTGCACGGCGATCAGCGCGTACGCGTCCCGGTCGTCGCGGACCTCGACGTCGAAGGAGGCGGCCCGCTCGGTCAGCGCGTCCAGTACCACCTGGGCGTTGCCCGCGTTGGCGACGACCATGAACTCGGGGGACTCGACCGGACCGCGCCGGTAGACGATCAGGTCGTCGAGGATGCCGCCGTCCTCCTGGCAGATCATCGTGTACCGGGCCCGGCCGGGGCCGATCGTGGCGATGTTGCCGACCAGGGCGTAGGCGAGGAAGCGGGTGGCGTCCGGGCCCAGCACGGTGATCTCGCCCATGTGGGAGAGGTCGAAGAGCCCGGCGCGGGTGCGCACCGCCTGGTGCTCGTCGCGCTCGCTGCCGTACCGCAGCGGCATGTCCCAGCCGGCGAAGTCGGTCATGGTGGCCCCGAGCGCACGGTGCGTGGCGTCGAGTGCGGTCGTACGGGGGGTCTGGCTCATATCCGGGCGCTCCCAGGGCATGACGGCGAGGGGAATCGATCCTCCCCATCTGTCATCGAAACCTGAGAGGTTCGCCGCGGCCACCCGGACGAGCGGCCGGGGCGGCCATGACTTGCACCTTGGGTGGGGCCGACGGAGCGGCCCGCTTTTCAGATGTGCCTCGCCCGCGCGGTACGGGGCCTGAGAGATTCAAGGGAGGGACTTGCTCCTTCGGCGTCCTGACCAGGGCTTCGGGGCCCCGGCAGAACTCTCCCGCGCGGATTCAAGCGGCCGGTATGCAGTTCGCGCCCATCATTGCACGCACCCCCGCGCGGCAGAACCCCTCCCCGGGGGCGACGGCGGCGGCGGCTTCCGGCCAACCCGGGACCACCCCCGCCGCCCGGCGGAACCAAACGACCCCCGCCCGGCGTGACCAGCCAGTGAAACCGCCGGCGGCGGCCGACGGGACCGGTAATCGGCTTGTGCCGCATTACCTTCTCTTTACACTCGGGGGAGATGACGCACGTGACCGCACGGGGGGAGCCCACCACGGTGCAGAGCAGCAGCGGCCGGGAGGTCTCCGCCCCGCCCCCGAGTCCCGGCGGGCCGGCGCCCGCCCTCGCCACGACCCTGCCCGCCCTGCCCGCCCAGCCGGGCACCCGGCAGATTCCGGCCACCGTCCGCGACCTGCGGGCCACCGGGGGCCGCCCCGCCCCCGACACCCTCACCTTCGGCCAGGGCGACCTCGTCGTCGTCTCCGGCCTGCCCGGCAGTGGCAAGTCCACCCTGATCCGCCGCACCGTCCGGGCCGCCCGCGCCGACTCCCAGGACACCCGCGAGCAGTGGGAGGCCCGCCTCCCCGCCGCCCTGCCCTACGCCCTGTACCGCCCCCTCGCCCGCCTCGCCCACTACGCCGCCCTGCGCCGCATGCTCCGCGCGGGCCGCAGCGTCGTCGTCCACGACTGCGGCACCCAGCGCTGGGTCCGCCACTGGCTGGCCCGCGAGGCCCGCCGCCGCGGCCGCACCCTGCACATGGTCTTCCTCGACGTCGACCCGGACACCGCCCTCGACGGCCAGCGCGCCCGGGGCAGAGGCGTGAGCCGGTACGCCTTCCTGCGCCACCGCCGCGTCGTCGCCCGCCTCCTCGCCACCCTCGACGCCGGCACCCCGCCCCCGGGCTGCGGCTCCGCCACCCTCCTCGACCGCGCCGCCGCCGACCGGCTGCGTACCCTCACCTTCCGCGCCTGAGTCAACTCCCGCTCCCTCGTGGGCCCCGACGCGGGTAGGGTCGGGGCGCAGGCGAGGTATGTGTGATCAGGCGGTGAGCAGATGAGCATCCCGGCCCAGGCCCCCCACGGGCTCTACGGCGGATGGCCGAGCAACGAACTGGAGGAGGCCCTCGCGGCCTCCCTGGGCGCCGAGGCGGCGGGCGGACGGCTGGTCGAGGTCCTCGGCCGCAGCAGTGTCTGGGTCCCGCTGCCCAACGGCGGCAGCCCCGAGAGCGGGTCACTGGACCTGCCGACGCTGGACATCGACGGGGGCGCGTACGTCCCGGTGTTCAGCTCCGAGCAGCAGTTCCGCTCCTGCGTCGGCGGCCACCTGGCCTTCGCCGTCGCCCCGGCCACCGAGTTCGCCCGCGGCCTGCCCCCGCAGCTGGGCATCGCCGTCAACCCGGGCGGCACCGTCGGCGTCCCGCTGCCGCCTCCGGCCGTGGCCGAGCTGTGCCGCACCGGCCGCTCCCCGCTCGACGGACCGGCCACCGGCGGCCGGGTCCGCACCTACGAGCCCGACTGGCAGGAGGACCCGGTGGACTTCCTCGGCGTCGCCGCCGGGGAGTTCGAGGAGTCCGGCGTGGTCGCCACCGCCCGCCGCTGCCTGGCCAGCGTCGAGGGCGGGGACCCGGTCCTCTTCGTCGGCGTCGAGCTGAACCGCCACGACGACGCCGCCGCCCAGCGCGCCATGGACGCCCTCGGCCGCGCCCTGGGCCGCACCCCGGTCCCGTGGCCGGTCAACCTCGTCCTGCTGGACGCCACCGACGACCTGGTGGCCCGGTGGATGGCGAACAAGCTGCGCACCTTCTACCGGCGTGAGCCGTCCTGACCGACGGACGGAGGGCCTAAGCTGTTTTCATGACCTGGCCGGTTCCGTGTCACACGGAACCGGTCCTGGCATGACGGGGGCAGGCCCCGGGGGACGAAGTGACGAAGGGGCGGTCAACAGGTGAGTGCGTCGGGCACGGCCGCGGCCGGGCAGGTCGAGCACATGCTGCGCCAGGTCGCCCCCGGGCGGTACGACGCCTACGAGGGGCTGCTGCACGCGCTCGCCGACCCCGGCGGGCAGGTCTGGATGCTGCTCTGGCACGGCCAGGCCGGCTCCCCCGACGCGCAGTACGCCGCCATGGAGGTCGACGGCCTCGGCTACGCCCCCTGCGTCACCTCCGCCCAGGAACTCTCCGCCAGCGGCTGGACCCGCGCCCACGAGGTGGTCTCCACCCGTGAGGCCGCCGCCGGGCTCTACCAGGACCAGGTCGGCCTCTGGATCAACCCGCACGCCCCCGGTGGCGGCGTCGGCGTCCCCTGGGCGGACCTGCGCCGCCTCGCCGTCGGCCTCGACGCGCAGCCGCCGGGCCCGCTGCGCATCTCCGAGCCGGTCATCGAACTCCCGCAGTTCTACGCCCTGCTGGCGCAGAACGCGCACCGCACCCCCGCGCTCCGCTCGCTGCGCCGCGCCTGGGTCCAGCCCGCCCTCGGCGTGCCGTACCTGGCCATCGGCCTCGACGTCTACGACCCGGGCGCCCAGGCCGTGGAGTCGGTGCGGGCGATGATGCGCCAGTCGGTCGGCGCCGTCCCGGACGGCCTCGCCGTCTCCACCGTCGCCATGTCCGACCCGTACGACCCGGTCGCCCTCTGGCTGCGCGCCCACGCCCGCCCCTTCTACGACCGCGACGCCCACGCCGCCCCGCCCGCCTCGGGATACGGCTACCCGCAGCCGTACGGGCGCTGAGCCGGGGCCACGGCCGCCTTCACGTAGACGCCGGCGCACGCCCGCGCCCAGCTTCCGGAGCGAAGCGCCCGGAATTCCGCCCATCATTCATCAGGCGCCCCTTTTCACGCCTTTCGCTCCGCTGCGCTCCGCGCGCACTCCCATTCCGCTCCCGGCCTCCGGAATTCTGTCGGCACTTCCGCTGGCCAGAGGTTTGCGGGGGCTTCCGGTGGACACGAATGAGGCGAGCGGAATGAGGGCCCACCGACTTTCGCCGTCCAGCATTCGAGAACGTCCCCTTCCACGCCGCCCACCGGCCCGAGGGGACATAAGGGGGCTCGCCCGGCCAATGGGGCGAAGGGGTGCGGAGGTTCGGCTGACGGGGTGTGAAAGTCCGGTGTAGCGCAGCGTGTTCGTACGGCAGCGAATGGTGCGGAATCGCCTGCGCGGCGCCCCTGAAGGCGCGCTTCTGTCCGGTAAACGGTGCCGGAAGGAGTGATGTCCCGGATATGCGCGGTTTGTTGTCTGTCCGGGTCTCAGGTCGGTATCACCGCTATGCGGATCATTCTCCCCGGTGAGAGACGTGGGTAGTGTTCAGCCGGTCAAGACCTCTGTATGAATGCTGAACCGGGGTGGGCCCATGCGCATTTTCAAGTCCCGAGTCACTCGGGCGATCACGGTCGCGGCTGCGACCGCGCTGATCGTCACCGGGTGCTCCAGTGAGCGAGACACCACGGAAGGGAAGGGCAAGGACGGCGGCAAGGACACCTTCGTGTTCGGCGGCGCCGGCGACCCCGGTTCCCTCGACCCGGCGCTGGCGTCCGACGGTGAGACCTTCCGCGTCACCCGCCAGGCCTTCGAGGCGCTGCTGGAGCACGAGCCCGGCGGCTCGAAGCTCGTCGGCGGTCTCGCCGAGACGTGGGACTCGAACGACGAGGGCACCGTCTGGACCTTCAACCTGCGCAAGGGCGTCAAGTTCCACGACGGTGAGGCGTTCAACGCCGAGGCGGTCTGCGCCAACTACGACCACTGGTTCAACTGGACGGGCACGTACCAGAGTTCCGCCGTGTCGTACTACTGGCAGACCATCATGGGCGGCTTCGCCAAGAACGAGGACAAGGACGCCCCCAAGGCGAACTACAAGTCCTGCACGGCGAAGGACGAGAACACCGCCGTCATCGAGGTGAAGAAGCCCTCCGCCAACCTCCCCGGCGGCTTCTCGCTCCAAGCCCTCGCGATCCACTCGCCGAAGGCGCTGAAGGCGTACGAGAAGGAGGAGGCGTCCGCCAAGGGCGACGCCATCACCTACCCCAAGTACAGCCAGCAGGCCGGCACGGTCGCCGGTACCGGCCCGTACAAGATCACGAAGTGGAACAAGGGCAACAAGGAAGTCGCCCTTGAGCGCTTCGACGACTACTGGGGCAAGAAGGCCGGGGTCAAGAACCTCGTCTTCCGCACCATCGACACCGAGGAAGGCCGTCGTTCGGCCCTCCAGGCCGGTGACATCGACGGCTACGACCTCGTGTCGCCCGCCGACGTGAAGACCCTGGAGAAGGCCGGCTTCCAGGTCCCGACCCGTGAGGTCTTCAACATCTTCTACCTGGGCTTCTCGCAGGAGAAGAACAAGAAGCTCCAGGACAAGGACGTCCGCGCCGCGATCGCCCACGCGATCGACAAGGACAACCTGGTCAAGACCCAGCTGCCCGAGGGCGGCGTCGCGGCCACGCAGTTCATGCCGGACACCGTCGAGGGCTTCTCCGACAAGGTCGCGAAGTACGCCTACGACCCGGCGAAGTCCAAGAGCCTGCTGAAGAAGGCCGGCGAGGAGAAGCTGAAGGTCGAGTTCTGCTACCCGACCGAGGTCAGCCGTCCGTACATGCCCTCCCCGGGTGACCTCTTCGAGCTGATGAAGGCCGACCTGGAGAAGGTCGGCATCACCGTCACCCCGAAGCCGATGAAGTGGGCCCCGGACTACATCGACGCCACCGAGGCGGGCGGCTGCGAGCTGCACCTGCTCGGCTGGACCGGTGACTTCAACGACGCCTACAACTTCATCGGTACCTGGTTCGCCGAGTACGACAAGCAGTGGGGCTTCAAGGACAAGAAGGTCTTCGAGGCGATGGAGGCGGCCTCCGCCGAGGTCGACCACGCCAAGCGCGTGAAGCTCTACGAGCACGCCAACGAGGTCGTCATGGACTACCTGCCCGGCGTCCCGATCTCCTCGTCCCCGCCGGCGATCGCCTTCGCCAAGGACGTCAACCCGCCGCTGGTCTCCCCGCTGACGCAGGAGAACTTCGCCGAGGTCACGTTCAAGAAGTAACCACCGCACCACGCGGCACCAGCACCTCACGGTGCGTCAGGGTCCGCCCGGCCACGGCACGTTCGCGGCCGGGCGGACCCGCCGCGTGCACGGCCCGGGACGGTGCGCGGTCACCACCGCGCGCCGTCCTCCCACCACCCCCCACGCGCCCGGCCGCGACCCGGCCCGAACACAGGCGCACCACGAACTACGCAAGAAAGGGGCATCGCGGGGTGTTGCGTTTCGTCGTACGAAGACTGCTTCAACTCATACCCACCCTGCTCGGCCTGTCGGTTCTGCTCTTCATCTGGCTGAACCGGCTGCCCGGCGGACCCGCCTCGGCGATTCTCGGAGAGAAAGCGACCGAGGCCGAGGTGGCACGTATCAACCGGGCTCTGGGGCTCGACCAGCCGGTGTACGTGCAGTACGGCCGCTTCATCAAGCGGCTGATCGAGGGCGACCTCGGCACGTCCACCCAGACCGGCCAGCCGGTCATGGACGAGTTCCTCCTGCGATTCCCCGCCACCGTCGAGCTGTCGCTGATGGCCATCGTCCTCGCGGTCGCCGTCGGCGTGCCGCTCGGCTACTTCGCCGCCAAGCGGCGCGGCGGCTGGCTGGACGTCGCCGCCGTCTCCAGCTCGCTGATCGGCATCTGCATCCCCGTCTTCTTCCTCGCCTTCATGCTGCGGACGGTCTTCTCGGTCAACCTCGGCTGGTTCCCCAGCTACGGGCGGCTGACCACCGGCATCGACGCCACGGAAGTGACCGGACTGGCCGTCCTGGACGGCTTGCTCACCGGTGAGTTCGACGCGAGCTGGGACGCCCTGACCCACCTGATCCTGCCCGCCATCGCCCTCGCCTCCATCCCGGTGGCGGTCATCGTGCGTATGACCCGGGCCAGTGTCCTGGAGGTGCTCGGCGAGGACTACGTCCGCACCGCCGAGTCCAAGGGCCTGCGCAAGGGCGTCGTCCGCACCCGCCACGTCCTGCGCAACGCACTGCTGCCCGTCATCACCTCGGTCGGCCTGCTCACCGGCTCCCTCCTGTCGGGCGCGGTGCTCACCGAGTCGGTCTTCACCTTCGGCGGCATCGGCTCCTTCATCCGGACCGCGATCGACGGCCGGGACTATCCGGTCCTCGTCGGCTTCATCATGTTCATCGCGATGGCGTACGTCCTGATCAACCTCCTGGTCGACCTCGCCTACAGCCTGATCGACCCGAGAGTGCGGGTGCACTGACATGAGCACCAAGACGGACAAGATCGACCGCCTCGCGGAACTCACGGCCCAGCAGGAGAGCTCCAGCGGCGCCAGCCTCTGGAAGGAAGCCCTCAAGCGGCTGCGGGCCAGCAAGATGGCGCTGGTCGGAGCCGGGATCATCGCGGTCTTCCTGGTCCTCGCCATCATCGGCCCGTGGGTCGCGCCCTACGCCCCCGGGCAGCAGTGGCGCGGTGAGGTCTTCGTCAACCGCGCCGAGTTCGTCGGCGCCCGCGCCGAGAACTGGTTCGGCCTCGACCACCTCGGCCGCGACATCTTCTCGCGGATGCTCGTCGGCGCCCGGCAGACCCTGCTCCTCGGCGTCGTCTCCACCCTGATCGGCCTCAGCGTCGGCGCCCTGATCGGCAGCTTCTCCGGCGCCTGCGCCACCCTCGGCGGCCGCGTCGGCCAGCGCATCGACTCGGTGCTCATGCGCTGCATCGACATCATGCTGGCGCTGCCCTCGCTGCTGCTCGCCGTCTCGGTGGCGGCGGTCCTCGGCCAGTCGATCACCACCGTGATGATCGCCATCGGTGTCGTCCAGATCCCGGTCTTCGCCCGCCTGCTGCGCGGCGCGATGCTGGTCCAGGGCGGCTCGGACTACGTGCTCGCCGCCCACTCGCTGGGCATCCGCAAGCGCCGCATCGTCCTCACCCAGATCATGCCGAACTCGCTGAGCCCGGTGATCGTCCAGGCGACGCTCTCCCTGGCCACCGCCATCATCGAGGCGGCCGCCCTGTCCTTCCTGGGCCTCGGCAACCCGGACAGCGCCAAGAACCCCGAATGGGGCGTCATGCTCACCCAGGCGCAGAACTACGCCGACTCCGCGCCGATGATGGCGGTCTACCCGGCCCTGGCCATCATCATCACGGCACTCGGCTTCACCCTGCTCGGCGAGGCGATGCGCGAAGCCCTCGACCCGAAGCTGCGAGGTTGACCATGCCCCTGCTCTCCGTGGACGAACTGTCCATCACCTTCACCGGCCGCGGCCGGCGTGACGTGCGGGCCGTGGACGGCGTCTCCTTCGACGTCGACCAGGGCCAGGTCGTGGGCCTGGTCGGCGAGTCCGGCTGCGGCAAGTCGGTGACCTCGCTCGCCCTGATGGGGCTGCTGCCCAAGAAGGGCGTCAAGCTCGGCGGCCGTGCCGAGTACGACGGCAAGGACCTGCTGACGCTCTCCCCGAACGCCATGCGCGACATGCGGGGCAAGCACCTGGCGATGATCTTCCAGGACCCGCTCTCCTCGCTGAACCCGGTCATCCCGGTCGGCCTCCAGGTCACCGAGATCCTGGAGCGGCACCGCGGCATGAAGGGCGCCGCCGCCCGCAAGGAGGCCGCCGACCTGCTGGACCGCGTCGGCATCCCCGACCCGACCCGGCGGCTCAAGGAGTACCCGCACCAGCTCTCCGGCGGTATGCGCCAGCGCGCGCTGATCGCCATGGCGGTGGCCTGCGCGCCCCGCATGCTGATCGCGGACGAGCCGACCACCGCGCTCGACGTGACCATCCAGGCGCAGATCCTCGAACTCCTCAAGGAACTCGTCGACCAGCAGGGCACCGCCCTGCTGATGATCACCCACGACCTCGGTGTGGTCGCCGGCCTCTGCGACCAGGTCAACGTCCTGTACGCGGGCAAGGCCGTCGAGTCGGCCGGGCGGCGCGAGCTCTTCGCGCAGCCCACCCACCCGTACGCGCACGGGCTGCTCGGCTCGATCCCGCGCCTGGACGCCCCCCGGGGCGAGCCGCTGCGCCCGATCCGGGGCTCCATCAACGACCGGATCGACTGGGCCGACGGCTGCGCCTTCGCGCCCCGCTGCGACCACTACACGCTGGAGTGCCTGAGCGGCACGCCGCAGCTGACCGAGCCGGTCGGTGCGGGCCACGGCGTCCGCTGCGTCAACCCGGTGCTGACCGGCGTCGAGGTGAAGACCCTCGGTGTCCCGGCCGAGCAGGCGGTGGACGCGGCGGCGGCGACGGCTCCCGACGAGCCGGCCGAGGCCGCCGAGCCGAAGATCCCGGCGCAGGCCGAGCCGGAGGCGGACGGGAAGGCCGAGCCCGCCGAGAGCGACGCCGCACCGGAGGCGAAGCCCGAGGCCGAGAAGAAGAAGGACGCGTCATGAGCCTGCTCGAACTGGACGATGTGAAGGTCCACTTCCCGGTCAAGAAGGGCCTGGTCTTCGACCGGACCGTCGGCCACGTCTACGCGGTCGACGGCGTCTCCCTCTCGGTCGAGGAGGGCCAGACCTACGGCCTGGTCGGTGAGTCCGGCTGCGGCAAGACCACGCTGGGCCGCTCCGTGCTCCGGCTGGTCGACATCACCGACGGCTCGGTCAACTTCGACGGCACCGACCTCGCGAAGCTGCCCACCGAGGAGATGCGGACCTACCGCCGCCGGCTCCAGATGGTCTTCCAGGACCCGCTGGGCAGCCTCAACCCCCGGCAGAACATCGAGTCGATCCTCTCCGAGGGGATGGCCGCGCACGGCATCGGCGGCACCCGCGAGGAGCGGCGCGAGAAGATCCGGGACATCCTCGCCAAGGTGGGGCTGCCGGCCAACGCCCTCTCGCGCTACCCGCACGAGTTCTCCGGCGGCCAGCGCCAGCGCATCGGCATCGCCCGCGCGCTGGTCCTGGAGCCCGACGTCATCATCTGCGACGAGCCCGTCTCGGCGCTGGACGTCTCCATCCAGGCCCAGGTCATCAACCTGCTGGAGGAGCTCCAGGAGTCGCTGGGCCTCACCTACCTGGTGATCGCCCACGACCTCGCGGTGGTCCGGCACATCTCGGACGTCATCGGCGTGATGTACCTCGGCTCCCTGGTCGAGGAGGCGCCCAGCGACGCCCTGTACGCCGAGCCGAGGCACCCGTACACCAAGGCCCTCATGTCGGCCGTGCCGGTGCCCGACCCGGAGGTGGAGGACCGCCGCGAGCGCATCCTGCTCACCGGTGACCTGCCCTCGCCGGCCAACCCGCCGGCCGGCTGCCGGTTCCACACCCGCTGCCCGTGGGCGCAGGACACCCTCTGCGCCACCGAGCGGCCGGTGCTCAAGGACGTCGGCGGCGGCCACAAGGTGGCCTGCCACTTCGCGGCCGAGATCGCCGCGGGCACTGTGGAGCGGACCGCCGCCTCGGTGGTGCCCGCCACCCGCGAGGAGATGACCGACCGGGTCGTGGAGACCCCGGCCGAGTAGTCCCCGCGTACCTCCGCGCGCCGTGGCGCCCGTCCCCGCTCCCACGAGCGGGGGCGGGCGCCACGCGGCCTTCCGTGGGCGGGTCGGCTCGGCCGGGGCGGGACCCAGTACAAATACAGGGTGTTCCAGCAATTCTTCACCCCGGCCGTCCAGCACACCCTCGACCTGATGGGGATCTTCGTCTTCGCGATCTCGGGTGCGCTGCTCGCCGTCCGGAAGAACTTCGACATCTTCGGCATCGCGATGCTGGCCGAGGTCACGGCGCTGGGCGGCGGGCTCTTCCGGGACGTGGTCATCGGGGCGCTGCCCCCGGCGGCCTTCACCGACCTCGGGTACTTCACCACCCCGCTCTGCGCCGCCCTGCTGGTCTTCTTCCTCCACCCCCACGTCGAACGCATCCAGAGCGCGGTCAACGTCTTCGACGCGGCCGGCCTCGGCCTGTTCTGCGTCATCGGCACCACCAAGGCGTACACCTACGGGCTCGGGCTGACCGCCTCCGCGGCGCTCGGGCTCGCCACGGCGGTCGGCGGGGGAGTCCTGCGCGACGTCCTCGCCAACGAGGTGCCCTCGCTGCTGCGCTGGGACCGCGACCTGTACGCGGTGCCGGCCATGGTCGGCGCGGCGATGGTGGCGCTCTGCATCCGCTTCGACTCGCTCAACCCGTTCACCGCCGGGGTCGCCGTGCTGACCGCGTTCGTGCTGCGGCTGCTGGCGATGCGGTACCACTGGCGGGCGCCCAGGGCCTGGAACCGGCGCTCCTCGGGGGTGGAGGTGGACGAGGCGTCGACCTGATGGGCCCGGGGATGGGCCCGTACGGGCGCCCGGGCCCAAGGATTTGACGAGTTCTTGACAATCGGGCGGGGCGGGGACAGTCTCGGGGGCCCGTCCGGCACCACGGATCAAGAAGAGGTGGCCCCCCATGCGCCCACGCCCCATCAGACTTCTGCTCGCGGCCCTCGTCGGGACCGGTCTCGCGTTCGCCCCCGTCTCCGCCGTCGCCTCCCCCACGGTGGCGGCCTCCGCCAGCGCCGACGTCGGCGCCCTGGACGGCTGTTACACCTGGAGCGGCACCCTCAGCCAGGGCTCCTCCGGTGAGGCGGTGCGGCAGCTCCAGATCCGCGTCGCCGGGTACCCGGGCACCGGCGCCCAGCTCTCCATCGACGGGCAGTTCGGCCCCGCCACCAAGGCGGCCGTGCAGCGCTTCCAGTCGGCCTACGGGCTGGCCGCCGACGGCGTCGCCGGGCCCGCCACCTTCAACAAGATCTACCAGTTGCAGGACGACGACTGCACGCCCGTCAACTTCACCTACGCCGAGCTGAACCGCTGCAACTCGGACTGGTCCGGCGGCCGGGTCTCCGCTGCCACCGCCCGCGCCAACGCCCTGGTCACCATGTGGAAGCTCCAGGCCATGCGGCACGCCATGGGCGACAAGCCGATCACCGTCAACGGCGGCTTCCGCAGCGTCACCTGCAACAGCAACGTCGGCGGCGCCACCAACAGCCGCCACCTGTACGGCCACGCGGCCGACCTGGGCGCCGGCTCGCAGGGCTTCTGCGCACTGGCCAAGGCCGCCCGCAACCACGGCTTCACCGAGATCCTGGGCCCGGGCTACCCGGGCCACGACGACCACACCCACGTCGCCGGCGGCGACGGCCGGTTCTGGTCGGCGCCCAGCTGCGGCATCTGAGCCCCGGCCCGCCGCACTGCCCCGGCGCCCTCCGCCGCCTCCCCGGCGGCGGAGGGCGCCGTGCCGTGTCCGGGCGCGGTCGGTGCACGTCACACAGATGTCACACCGGAAAGCTACCGCTCAGTAGCATCGCCGTGTAGCGTGACCGGCATGGCTCAGGCAGCACAGGCAACCATCGGTGACAGCGAGTTCGACCGCGACACGGCCGTCACCCTCCGCGCCCCGGGCGTCTACGACACCGACCTCTCCGCGGGCTGGACGATCATCTCCGCCGTCAACGGCGGTTACCTGCTGGCAACTCTCGGCCGCGCCCTGGCCGACGCCCTGCCCCACCCGGACCCCTTCACGATCTCCGCGTACTACCTCACGGCCTCCCAGGCGGGCCCCGCCACCATCCGGACCGAGACCGTCCGCACCGGCCGGACCCTCTCCACCGGCCAGGCCTCGCTCTACCAACAGGACGCCGAGGGCAACGAGGTCGAGCGCATCCGCGTCCTCGCCTCCTACGGCGACCTCGACGCCCTCCCCGACGACGTGCGCACCACCGCCACGCCGCCCGAGTTCCCGCCGGTCGAGCACTGCCTCGGACCGCAGGACGCCCCCGAGCACCGCCCCCTCGAGGGCAGCTCCGCCATCACCGACCGGCTCTGGCTGAAGATCGACCCCGCCACCCTCGGCTGGGCGCTCGGCGCCCCCACCGGCAAGGGCGAGATGCGCTCCTGGTTCGGCCTCGCCGACGGCCGCGACGCCGACCCGCTCTCCCTCCTCCTCGCCGTGGACGCCCTGCCGCCCACCGCCTTCGAGATGGGTCTCCAGGGCTGGGTCCCCACCGTGGAACTCACCGTCCACATCCGCTGCCGTCCGGCCCCCGGCCCGCTGCGCGTCGCCATCACCACCCGCAACCTCGCCGGCGGCTTCCTGGAGGAGGACGCCGAGGTCTGGGACAGCGCCGACCGCCTCGTCGCCCAGTCCCGCCAGCTGGCCCGCGCCCGGCTGAGCTGACGGACGCCGCCGGGACGTCAGCTCAGGCACCGTGGCCCGGCCACCCCCGTCGTGGCCGGACCACGACGCCTGGCTGCCGGGGCCCCCGCGCGGGTCCGTAGAATCGGCCCCACCATGGCCTATCTCGACCACGCCGCGACGACCCCGATGCTCCCCGAAGCCGTCGAGGCGATGTCCGCCCAGCTCACCCGCACCGGTAACGCCTCCTCGCTGCACGCGGCCGGGCGCAGAGCCCGGCGCACCGCCGAGGAGGCCCGGGAGGCCCTCGCCGAGGCGCTCGGGGCCCGGCCCAGCGAGGTGGTGATCACCGCCGGCGGGACCGAGGCCGACAACCTCGCCGTCAAGGGGCTGTACTGGGCCCGCCGCGCCGCCGACCCGCGCCGCACCCGCGTCCTGGCCAGCCCGGTGGAGCACCACGCCGTCCTCGACGCGGTGCACTGGCTCGGCGAGCACGAGGGCGCCACCGTCGAGTACCTGCCCGTCGACACCCTCGGCCGGGTCCACCCCGAGGCGCTGCGCGAGGCCCTCGCCCGGAACCCGCACGACGTGGCGCTGGCCACCGTCATGTGGGCCAACAACGAGATCGGCACCGTCCAGCCCGTCACCGAACTGGCCGCCGTCGCCGCCGCGTACGAGATCCCGCTGCACGCCGACGCCGTCCAGGCCTTCGGCCAGCTCCCGCTGGACTTCGGTGCCTCGGGGCTGGCCGCCGCCACCGTCAGCGGCCACAAGATCGGCGGGCCCTACGGCATCGGCGCGCTGCTGCTCGGCCGCCAGTACACGCCCGTGCCCGTCCTGCACGGCGGCGGGCAGGAGCGGCACGTGCGCTCCGGCACCCTCGACGTGCCCGCCATCGCCTCCTTCGCCGTCGCCGGGCAGCTCGCCGCCGAGCGCCGCCCCCGCTTCGCCGAGGAGGTCGGCGCGCTCCGCGACGAGCTGGTCGCCGCCGTCCGCGACGCCGTCCCGGACGCGATCCTCGGCGGCGACCCCGACCCCGCCGGGCGGCTGCCCGCCAACGCCCACTTCACCTTCCCCGGCTGCGAGGGCGACTCCCTGCTGCTGCTCCTGGACGCCCAGGGCATCGAGTGCTCCACCGGCTCCGCCTGCACCGCGGGAGTCGCCCAGCCCAGCCACGTCCTGCTCGCCACCGGCACCCCGCCCGACCTCGCCCGGGGCACGCTGCGCTTCTCGCTCGGCCACACCTCGACCCGCGCCGACGTCGAGGCCGTGGCCAAGGCGATCGGCCCGGCCGTGGAACGGGCCCGCAACGCCGGACTGAGCTGACCGGGCGCGGGCACCCGGCGGCTCACGCCCGCTCGCGCCGCTCGTCCTGCTTCCGCTCCCGTTCCAGCTGCTTCTTGGCCGCCCGGACCAGCCGCAGATAGCGGTCCCAGTCCCAGTGCGGCCCGGGGTCGGTATGGTCGGTGCCGGGCACCTCGACGTGGCCGATGACGTGCGTCCGGTCGACGGGTATGCCGTGGCGCAGGCAGATGTCGGCCGTCAGCCGCGCCGAACTCTCGTACATCGCGCCGGTGAAGTCCTGCGGGCGGTCCACGAACCCCTCGTGCTCGATGCCGACCGCGCGTTCGTTGTACTCGCGGTTCCCCGCCTGGTACGCCACGTCCAGCTCGCGGATGAGCTGGGCCACCCGGCCGTCCTTGCCGACCACGTAGTGCGTGGCCGCGCGGTGCGCCGGGTCCTGGAAGACCTTGAGCGCCACCGCGTAGCTGCCCTGCACGACATGGATGATCACGCGGTCGACGGTGAAGTCGTCGGGGCGGTCCGCGCGCCGCCAGTTGGCGTCCGAGGCCGCGACCCACTCCGCCTTCGCGTAGTCCACCGCCCCCTCCACCCGGGGCTTGGAGACCCCCGGCACCTGGTACCACAGGCGGCCCAGCTGCTCCCGCGCCAGCACGCCGCCGGTGGCCGCCGCCACCCCGGCGCCGATCAGCACCGACCGCCGCCGGACCGTACGGCGCCGCGCGCCCTGCCCGCCGTCGGCGCCCCTGCCGGCGCCCGCACTGTGATTCCCGTTGCCCACGCCTGCCCCAACGCCTACGCGAGGGACATTCGTTCCCGCGCCCCCGTACCCTGGACGGGCTATGACTGAGACCTCCCCGCGCACCGAGAACCCGCCGCGCCCCCTGAGGGTGCTCGCCGCGATGTCCGGCGGTGTGGACTCCGCCGTCGCCGCCGCCCGCGCCGCCGAAGCAGGCCACGACGTGACCGGCGTCCACCTGGCGCTCTCCGCCAACCCGCAGTCCTTCCGGACCGGCGCGCGCGGCTGCTGCACCATCGAGGACTCCCGCGACGCCCGCCGCGCCGCCGACGTGATCGGCATCCCCTTCTACGTCTGGGACCTCGCCGAACGCTTCCGCGAGGACGTGGTGGAGGACTTCGTCGCCGAGTACGAGGCCGGGCGCACCCCCAACCCCTGCCTGCGGTGCAACGAGAAGATCAAGTTCGCCGCCCTCCTCGACAAGGCCCTCGCCCTCGGCTTCGACGCCGTCTGCACCGGCCACTACGCCACCGTCGTCACCCGCGAGGACGGCTCCCGCGAGCTGCACCGCGCCTCCGACATGGCCAAGGACCAGAGCTACGTCCTCGGCGTCCTGGACGAGCGGCAGCTCGCCCACGCCCTCTTCCCGCTCGGGGACACCCTCACCACCAAGGACGAGATCCGCGCCGAGGCCGAGCGCCGGGGCCTGGCCGTCGCGAAGAAGCCCGACAGCCACGACATCTGCTTCATCGCCGACGGCGACACCCGCGGCTTCCTCGCCGGGCGCCTGGGCACCGCCGAGGGCGACATCCTCGACGAGGCCGGGCAGAAGGTCGGCACCCACGAGGGCGCCTACGGCTACACCATCGGCCAGCGCAAGGGCCTGCGGATCGGCACCCCGGCCCCCGACGGCAAGCCCCGCTACGTCCTGGACATCTCCCCGGTCGACAACACCGTCACCGTCGGCCCCGCCGCCGCCCTCGACGTCACCGGGCTCACCGCCATCCGGCCCCGCTGGTGCGGCACCCCGCCCGAGGGCAGCGGCCGCTACACCGCGCAGCTGCGCGCCCACGGCGAGGAGACCCCCGTCACCGCCGAGGTGTGCGAGGGCGAGCTGACCGTCACCTTCGACGAGCCGGTCCGCGGCGTCGCCCCCGGCCAGGCCGTCGTCCTCTACGACGGCAGCCGCGTCGTCGGCTCCGCCACCATCGCCGCCACCCGCCGCGCCGGAGCCGTCCCGGCGGCCTGACGACCCCGCCCTGAGCGCGAGCGGTGGCGTCCGGTCCCGCGCCGCACGCGCTCAGGGCAGCAGGAACTCCCGCAGGACCGCCGCCACCGCCTCGGGCGCCACGTCGTGACTCTGCCCGTCCAGCTCCCGGTACGTGCCGTCCGGCAGGGCCCCGGCCACCGCCCGGGCCGCCTCCGTCATCGCCGGCGGGCTCGCCGAACCGGCCATCACCAGCGTCGGCACCGACACCAGGGCGAGCCGGTCCAGCGGCGGCGCCCCGTCGCCCAGCAGCGCGTCGTCGTAGGCGAGGGTCGGCGCCACCGCCTCCAGACCCGGCCAGGCGGGGGACTGGCGGGCCCCCGCGATCATCTCCGGCGGCAGCCCGATGTGGGTCATGAACAGCTCCACCGCCCCGCCCCGGTCGTCCGCCGCCAGCAGCGCCACCAGCCGCGAGCGGTACGCCTCCCGCCGCGACGGGTCCGCCCCGCCCACCGTGAACGGCGGCTCGTACAGCGCCACCCGGCTCACCGCCGGCCCCGCCGACGCCGCGTGCAGCGCCAGCGCCGCCCCCGAGGAGACCCCGTAGAGCGCGGCCTGCCCGCCCACCGCGCGGATCACCTCGGCCAGGTCCTCCACCTCGCGGCGGACCGCGTACGGCCGCGTGTCGCCGCTGCGGCCGCGCCCGCGCCGGTCGTAGGTCACCACCGTGAAGCTGTCGGCGAGCAGCCCGGCCAGCGGCGCCGCGTGCTCCCCGGTCGTCATCGCCCCGCCGACCAGCACCAGCACCGGGCCCGAGCCCCGCGCCTCGTAGGCGATCGGCGTGCCGTCCTGGGAAACCACAGTGTCCATACCGGCAGCCTTGCCCGAAGACCCGCCGCCCACCACCCGGGCCGCACTCGTCAGGTCACCCGTCAGGTCACCCGGCGGGCTCCGCCACCACCTCCGTCTCGTAGAAGCAGAAGTGGTCCCGGATCTCCGCGACCGCCTCGATCGGCTCCGGATAGGCCCACACCAGATCCGGCTCGCCCGGCAGCGACCAGTACGAGGCAGTGCCCTTGAAGGGGCAGACCGTGTGCGTCTCCGAAGGCGTCAGCAGGTCGGTGCGGACGTCTCCGGGCGGCAGGTAGTACCGGACGGGCAGCCCCGTCTCGCGCAGCAGCAGCGGGCGGCGGCTCTCCGCCACCACCTGCCCGTCTCGCACCACCCGTACGTGCACCGGGGCCTGCTCGACGGTGATGCGGTGACCGCGCGCCGTGTCGTCTCCGTGTCCCTGAGTCATGGACTCGACGGTACCCCCGGACACCGACAGCGCCTGTCCGGTACGCGGCTTCTGCGCCGGGGTGGGCGGGCGGTAAGTTGCCGCCATGAACATATGCGTCTTCCTGTCCGCCGCCGACCTGCCCGAGCGCTACACCCGGCCCGCCCGCGAGTTCGCCGAACTCCTCGGCAAGGGCGGCCACACCCTGGTGTGGGGCGGCTCCGACAAGGGACTCATGAAGGTCGTGGCGGACGGCGTCGAGCAGTCCGGCGGCAAGCTCCTCGGCGTCTCCGTGGAGTTCCTCGCCAGCTCGGCGCGCCCGGTCCCCGCCGAGTCCGGCGAGATGATCATCACCGCCGACCTGGCCGAGCGGAAGGCGCAGCTCCTCGCCCGGGCCGACGCCATCGTGATCATGGTGGGCGGCACCGGCACCCTCGACGAGGCCACCGAGATCCTCGAACTCAAGAAGCACGGCCTGCACACCAAGCCCGTCGTCCTGCTCAACACCGCGGGCTTCTACGACGGCCTGCGCGAGCAGTTCCAGCGGATGGAGGACGAGGGGTTCCTGCCGCTCCCGCTGACCGAACTGGTCTTCTTCGCCGAGGAGCCGGTCGGCGCCCTCGCCCACCTGGAGGAGAGCGCCGGGGTCCAGTAGGAGCGGTGCGGCGGCCGGTGGGATCATGCGGGCCATGGCTACTCATGTGATCACCGGCGCCGGTTCCGGCATCGGCGCCGCCGTCGCCCGCCGCCTCCACGAGCGCGGCGACCACCTCGTCCTCGTCGCCCGCGACGCCGGCCGCGCCCGCGAACTGGCCGCCGCCCACCCCGGCGCCGACACCCTCGTCGCCGACCTCGCCGACCCCGACCGGATCTCCTGGGCCCTCTCCCACCAGACCCTCCCCGACCGCATCGACTCCCTGCTGCACATCGCGGGCGTCGTCGACCTCGGCACCGTCGGCGAACTCACCCCCAAGACCTGGCGCCACCAGATCGACGTCAACCTCCTCGCCCCCGCCGAACTGACCCGCCACTTCCTGCCGCAGCTCCGCCTGACCCACGGCCACGTGGTCTTCGTCAACTCCGGCGCCGGTCTCAACGCCAACGGCGGCTGGGCCGCCTACGCCGCCGCCAAGCACGGCCTCAAGGCCCTCGCCGACGCCCTGCGCCAGGAGGAGCAGGAGCACGGCGTCCGCGTCACCTCCGTCTACCCGGGCCGCACCGCCAGCGCCATGCAGCAGAAGATCCACCAGCAGGAGGGCAAGGAGTACGACCCCGGCCGGTGGATCAGCCCCGACTCGGTGGCCACCACCCTGCTCACCGCGCTCGACCTGCCCGCCGACGCCGTCATCAACGACGTCAGCATCCGCCCGGGCGGCTGACCGCCCCCCCCGCCGGGGCGGCCCGGCGCCGCACCCCGCCCTGCCGGGGCCGGCGCCGCCCCGGGGCCCGTAGCCTGTCCGGCGTGAGCGACACCGACGACTTCCCCACCCTGCGCGCCACCGGCATCGGCTCGATGCCCGGCGGCGACGCCCGCGAGGCGGCCAGGACCGTGACCGGCACCTTCGCGGGCGGCGAGGGCATGCCGTACCTCCCCGAACTCCCCGCCCGCGGCCCAGGCGCCGACATGACCGGCCGCACGGCAGGCCTCCTGGCCGACCTCCACGCCCAGCTGGAGCCCAGCGGCTGGCGGATCGCCGACCGGCCCGGCCGCGACATGCGCCGCGCCGTCTCCTGGCTCCGCGAGGACCTCGACGCCCTGGAGGAGTACACCCAGGGGTACGAAGGCCCGCTCAAACTCCAGGTCACCGGCCCCTGGACGCTCGCCGCCGCCCTCCAGACCCGCGGCGGCGAAGCCTGCCTCGGCGACGCCGGGGCCTGCCGCGACCTCGCCGCCTCCCTCGCCGAAGGGCTCCGCGGCCACCTCGCCGAGGTCCGCCGCCGGGTGCCCGGCGCCCGCCTCGTCCTCCAGCTCGACGAGCCCTCCCTCACGGCGGTCCTCGCCGGAACCGTCCGCACCGCCAGCGGCTACCGCACCTACCGCGCCGTCGACCGCCAGGTCGTCGAATCCGCCCTGCGCGAGGTCGCCGCCGTCCACGACGGACCCGTCATCGCGCACAGCTGCGCCCCGTCCGTCCCCTTCGGCCTGCTGCGCCGGGCCGGATTCGCGGGCGCCTCGTTCGATTTCTCCCTGCTCACCGAGAGTGACGACGAGGCGCTCGGCGAGGGCGTCGAGGCGGGCTTCCGGCTGCTCGCCGGTGTCGTGCCGGGCACCGACACCGCATTGTCGGACCCGGCCGGTAGCGTCATGGGGGTCAGGACGTGGTGGCGCAGGCTGGGGCTGAATCCCGGGCTGCTCCCCGAAGCGGTGGCGATCACCCCGTCGTGCGGTCTGGCCGGCGCCTCGCCCGGCTACGCCCGCGCGGCCCTCGCCCACTGCGTCCGGGCGGCGAACTCACTCGCGGACAACCCGGAGTGACGAAACGGGAGGACAGGACAGTGGCCGGCGAACAGCAGAACGCAGACGTTCCCGCGGACGCGCGGGAGCGCCACAAGCACCTCGCCGAACAGGTCGAGGAGCACCGCTTCCGCTACTACGTCAACGACCAGCCCGTCGTCAGCGACGCCGAGTTCGACCGGCAGCTGCGCGCCCTCACCGAGCTGGAGGAGCAGTACCCGCCGCTGCGCACCCCCGACTCGCCCACCCAGAAGGTCGCCGGGCAGTACGAGACGGAGTTCACCTCCGTCCAGCACGTCGAGCGGATGCTCTCCCTCGACAACGCCTTCGACGACGAGGAACTGGCCGCCTGGGCCGAGCGCGTCGCCAAGGAGGTCGGCGCCCCCGGCTACCACTTCCTGTGCGAGCTCAAGGTCGACGGCCTCGCCGTCAACCTCACCTACGAGCACGGCCGCCTCACCCGCGCCGCCACCCGCGGCGACGGCCGCGTCGGCGAGGACATCACCCCCAACGTCCGCACCATCTCCGACATCCCCGAGCGCCTGCACGGCGACGACCTCCCCGCCCTGGTCGAGATCCGCGGCGAGGTCTTCTTCCCGATGGAGGAGTTCGAGAAGCTCAACGCCCGCCTCGTCGAAGCCGGCGAGAAGCCCTTCGCCAACCCGCGCAACGCCGCCGCCGGCTCCCTGCGCCAGAAGGACCCCCGGGTCACCGCGACCCGCCCGCTGCACATGGTCGTCCACGGCATCGGCGCCCGCGAGGGCTTCACCATCGACTGCCTCTCGCACGCCTACGACCTGCTGCGCTCCTGGGGCCTGCCCACCGCCCGCCACAACAAGGTGGTCGAAGGACTCGACGGCGTCCGCGAGTTCATCAGGTACTACGGCGACCACCGGCACTCCGTCGAGCACGAGATCGACGGCGTCGTCGTCAAGCTCGACGAGGTCCCCCTCCAGGGCCGCCTCGGCTCCACCTCCCGCGCGCCCCGCTGGGCCATCGCCTGGAAGTACCCGCCCGAGGAGGTCAACAGCCGCCTCATCGACATCCGCGTCGGCGTCGGCCGCACCGGCCGCGTCACCCCGTACGCCCAGGTCGAGCCGGTCACCGTGGCCGGCTCCGAGGTCGAGTTCGCCACCCTGCACAACCAGGACGTGGTCCGCGCCAAGGGCGTCCTCATCGGCGACACCGTCGTCCTGCGCAAGGCCGGCGACGTCATCCCGGAGATCCTCGGCCCCGTCGCCGACCTCCGCGACGGCACCGAGCGCCCCTTCACCATGCCGGCCGAGTGCCCTGAATGCGGCACCCCGCTGAAGCCGATGAAGGAGGGCGACATCGACCTCCGCTGCCCCAACGCCCGCTCCTGCCCGGCCCAGTTGCGCGAGCGGATCTACTACCTCGCGGGCCGCAAGTGCCTCGACATCGAGAACTTCGGCTACGTCGCCGCCACCGCCCTCACCCAGCCGCTGGAACCCTCCGAGCCCCCGCTGCGCGACGAGGGCGACCTCTTCGACCTCACCGTCGACCAGCTCCTGCCCATCCGCTCCTACGTCCTCGACCCGGACAGCGGCCTGCCCAAGCGCGACCCGAAGACCGGCGAGGAGAAGATCGTCACCTTCTTCGCCAACAAGCAGGGCGAGGCGAAGAAGAACACCCTCGCCATGCTCGACCACATCGAGGCGGCCAAGCAGCGTCCCCTCGCCCGCGTCCTCACCGGCCTCTCCATCCGCCACGTCGGCCCGGTCGCCGCCCAGGCGCTGGCCCGCGAGTTCCGCTCCATCGAGCGGATCGAGGCCGCCACCGAGGAGGAGCTGGCGCAGACCGAGGGCGTCGGCCCGACCATCGCCGCCTCCCTCAAGAACTGGTTCGCCGAGGAGTGGCACCGCGAGATCGTCCGCAAGTGGCGCGAGGCCGGCGTCCGGATGGAGGAGGAGTCCACCGGCGAGGACGAGGGCCCCCGCCCGCTAAAGGGTCTCACCGTCGTCGTCACCGGCACCCTCGAACACCACACCCGGGACAACGCCAAGGAAGCCCTCCAGAACCAGGGCGCCAAAGTGACAGGTTCTGTCTCGAAGAAGACTTCGTTCGTGGTCGTCGGCGACAACCCCGGCTCCAAGTACGACAAGGCCATGCAGGCCAAGGTGCCCGTCCTGGACGAGGCGGGCTTCGCCGTCCTCCTCGAACAGGGCCCCGACGCCGCACGTGAAGTGGCACTTCCGCTTCCCGAGTGACCCTCGCGAGCCACCCGTTCGGCGCATACCAGATGCTTCGGGGTGGCCAGGTCTCATTCGGGCAACCGTCTCCGACCGGTGCCCGTGAAGGCCCTGAGCGGCCTACTGTTGGGGGACGCGCCTCGCGGTGCCCGGCCGGCTCACGGGGCCGGCCGGGCACCCGGGCGGTGACAGTCAAGGCCGTCGGCCCCGCACCCGCGGCACGTGTCGGCTGGGAGAGGGACGGAATGGAACCGACCGAGAGCGCCGCACCGGCCTCATGGCCGCGTCTGCGCCGCACCATGGCCGCGCGCACGGGCCCGCGTCGGGCCCCGCACGCCCCCGGCCCCGCCGAGGGTGTCACGCCGCTCCTCCCGATCGCCGTCATCGCGCTCGCCGTCGTCCTCCTCGCCACCGGCATCGGCCGCGCCGTCGCCACCGGCCACGCCCTCTTCCCGGCGGGCGCCGCCGGCTGGGCGCTCGCCGTCCTCACCGGCATCGTCGTCGGCCACCTCGTCGCCCTCGGCCGCGACCGCTGGTGGGGCGGGACCGGCTCCGGCGCCGCCCTGACCCTCGCCGTCCTGCTGCTCTACGGCTGGGTCCCGGCAGGCCTGGTCAGCATCACCGTCGTCGTCCTCGTCGGCGTCGCCCGCAGGCACCGCTGGCGCCAGGGGCTGCTGCACGGCGCCGTCGACATCCTCGGCATCGCCGCCGCCGCCCTGCTGCTGACCCTCACCGGCGTCACCCCGAGCGTCGAGACGCCCTGGGACCCGCGCAGCTGGACCCTGGCCACCGGCACCGGCGTCCTCTTCGCCGCCGCCGGGTACCTGCTGATGACCCGCCTGCTGCTCTGGCTGGTCCACACCCCGAACCCGGGCGCCCTGCCCACCGTCACCCGCACCGCGGTGATCCGGCAGAGCCTGGTGGGCGTCGCCCTGCTCGGCATCGCCCCGCTGATCTGCGTGGTCGCCGTCGCCCTGCCGGTGCTGCTGCCGCTCTTCTCCATCCCGCTGATCGCCCTCGACTCCACGCTCTGGATCGCCCGCGCCCGCGCCGAGGAACAGCTCCGCGACCCGCTCACCGGCCTGCCCAACCGCCAGTGGCTGCTGGAGCGGATCTGGACCGCCCTCGACGAGGCCGAACAGGCCGGGACCCGTTCCGCGCTGCTCCTCATCGACCTCGACCGGTTCCGCTCGGTCAACGACACCCTCGGCCACCTCGCCGGCGACCGGCTCCTGCTCCAGATAGCGGAACGGCTGCGCCCCGCCCTGCCGCGGGGCGCCGAGGCGGCCCGGCTCGGCGGCGACGAGTTCGCCGTCCTGCTGCCCGTCGCGGACTCCACCACCGCCGCCCAGCGCGTCGCCCGCCGCCTCGTCGCTGAACTCGGCTCCCCGCTCGACCTGGACGGCCTCACCCTCGTCCTGGAGGCCAGCGCCGGAGTCGCCGTCTACCCGGACCACGCCCAGGACGCCGAAGGGCTGCTGCGCCGGGCCGATGTCGCGATGTACCAGGCCAAGCGGGACCGCACCGGCGTCGAGGTCTACGAGTCGAAGCGGGACTCCAACACCCCCGACCGCCTCGGCCTCCTCGGCGACCTGCGCCGGGCGCTGGACGCCGGCGAGGTCGAGCTGCACTACCAGCCGAAGGTCCGCTTCGACGGCCACGTCGCCGGGCTGGAGGCCCTGGTGCGCTGGGTCCACCCGGAGCGCGGCCGCGTCCCCCCGGACGAGTTCATCGCCATCGCCGAGTCCTCCGGGCTGATGCCGCACCTGACCGAGTACGTCCTGGAGACCGCGCTCGGCCAGGTCGCCCGCTGGCGCGCCCAGGGGCTCAACGTGCCCGTGGCGGTCAACGTCTCCCCGCGCGACGTCCACAGCCCCGGCTTCGCGGGCGCCGTCGCGGCCCGGCTCGCCCGGCACGGCGTACCGGCCGGTGCGCTCCAGCTGGAGATAACGGAACACGTCCTGCTGGAGGACCCGCAGCGGGCCGCCGACACCCTCGCCGGGCTGACCGGGCACGGCGTGAAGATGTCCCTGGACGACTTCGGCACCGGCTACTCCTCCCTCGTCCACCTGCGGCGGCTGCCGGTCAGCGAGCTGAAGATCGACCGGAGCTTCGTCGCCCGGCTGGCCGTCGACACCGAGGACGCGGAGATCGTGCGGTGCACCGTCGACCTCGCCCACTCGCTGGGGCTGCTCGTCGTCGCCGAGGGCGTGGAGGACGACGAGACCTGGGAGCGGCTGCGCGACCTGGGGTGCGATGCGGTGCAGGGGTGGTTGGTGGCGGCAGCCATGCCCGCAGGGGAGACGACGGCCTGGTTGCGGGCGCGGGGGGCCCGGGGGTGGCGGCGGCCGGCGGAGATCGCCGCCGAGGCGGCGGAGGCTGGGCGGGCCGTTCGGTCCGGGCCTCCGCAGTAACGTTCGCCCCTCCCGGGGTGGGGGTGGGGTGCTGGCCGGCTGCCCGCGCGGGTCAACGATGGCCTCAAGCGCCGGCCGGGCTGGATTTCTGGCCGGGCTGTTTCTGGGGGATGCCCGGGTCACCTGAGAGGGGGATCGTGGGAGCGTTTCGTCGGGGGGTGGTGCGGCCCCATAGGATTGGGGTCGCACATCCGCCACTCTCACCCTGAGGATCGCCGCATGCCTGGCATCACGCGCGAGGAGGTCGCTCACCTCGCTCGGCTGGCGCGTCTGGAGCTGAAGGCCGAAGAGCTCGAACACTTCGCCGGACAGCTCGACGACATTCTCGGCGCGGTCGCCCGCGTCTCCGAAGTCGCCGGACAAGACGTACCGCCGACCTCCCACCCGCTGCCGATGACGAACGTCATGCGCGCGGACGAGGTCCGTCCGTCGCTCACCCCGGAGCAGGCGCTCTCCGGCGCGCCCGCCCAGGAGCAGCAGCGTTTCAAGGTGCCGCAGATCCTCGGGGAGGACTGACCGCCCATGTCGGACAGCATCATCAAGCTCACCGCGGCCGAGACGGCCGCGAAGATCGCCTCCGGCGAACTCACCGCGGTCGAGGTCACCGAGGCCCACCTGGCCCGGATCGAGGCCGTCGACGAGAAGGTCCACGCCTTCCTGCACGTCGACCGCGAGGGCGCCCTCGCCCAGGCGCGCGCCGTCGACGCCAAGCGCGCGGCCGGCGAGAAGCTCGGCCCGCTCGCCGGTGTCCCGCTGGCGCTCAAGGACATCTTCACCACCGAGGGCATTCCGACCACGGTCGGCTCGAAGATCCTCGAAGGCTGGATTCCGCCGTACGACGCCACCGTCACCAAGCGGCTCAAGGACGCCGACGTGGTGATCCTCGGCAAGACCAACATGGACGAGTTCGCCATGGGGTCCTCCACCGAGAACAGCGCCTACGGCCCCACCGGCAACCCCTGGGACCTCACCCGCATCCCCGGCGGCTCCGGCGGCGGCTCCTCCGCCGCGCTCGCCGCCTTCGAGGCGCCGCTGGCCATCGGCACGGACACCGGCGGCTCCATCCGCCAGCCCGCGGCCGTCACCGGCACCGTCGGCGTCAAGCCGACCTACGGCGGTGTCTCCCGCTACGGCATGGTCGCCTTCTCCAGCTCCCTCGACCAGGGCGGGCCCTGCGCCCGTACCGTGCTCGACGCGGCGCTGCTGCACGAGGCCATCGCCGGGCACGACCCGCTCGACTCGACCTCCATCGACGCCCCGGTACCGCCGGTCGTCGAGGCCGCCCGCAACGGCTCGGTCGAGGGGATGCGCGTAGGCGTCGTCAAGCAGTTCCGCGGCGAGGGCTACCAGGCCGGCGTCGTGCAGCGCTTCGACGAGTCCGTGGAGCTGCTCCGCAAGCTCGGCGCCACCATCGTCGAGCTGGACTGCCCCTCGTTCGACCTGGCGCTCTCCGCGTACTACCTGATCGCGCCCTCCGAGTGCTCCTCGAACCTCGCCCGGTTCGACGCGATGCGCTACGGGCTGCGCGTCGGTGACGACGGGACGCGTTCGGCCGAAGAGGTCACCGCCATCACCCGCGAGGAGGGCTTCGGCGACGAGGTCAAGCGCCGCGTCATCCTCGGCACGTACGCGCTCAGCTCCGGCTACTACGACGCGTACTACGGTTCCGCGCAGAAGGTCCGCACGCTCATCACGCGCGACTTCGAGCGGGCCTTCGAGGAGGTCGACGTGATCGTCTCGCCGACCACCCCGACGACCGCCTTCCCCATCGGGGAGCGGGCCGACGACCCCATGGCGATGTACCTCGCCGACCTCTGCACCATCCCCACCAACCTGGCCGGGAACGCCGCGATGTCGCTGCCCTGCGGCCTCGCCCCGGAGGACGGCCTTCCGGTGGGGCTCCAGATCATCGCCCCCGCCATGAAGGACGACCGGCTGTACAAGGTCGGGGCAGCCGTCGAGGCCGCCTTCGTGGAACAGTGGGGTCATCCGCTGCTGGAGGAGGCTCCGTCCCTGTGAGTGCACTGTCCAAGGCCAAGGGTTTCAAGAAGTCCAAGGCCGGTACGTACCTGTCCATCGGCACCACCGCCTTCGGCGCCCTGAGCGTCTACAAGCAGATGAAGGCCGCCCGCCACGATCACGACACGCTGAGCCTGGTCGACGCGGTCGCGACCGCGGCCGGGATCGTCACCGGCGTCGCCCTGCTCGTGCGTGAGCTCAAGCGCCTCGGCGACGACGACGTCCTGCTGGGCTGAGAGGGAAAAGTTTCACCGTGACTGTCACTGACCTGGTGCCGTACGACGACGCGCTCGCGGCGTACGACCCCGTCATGGGCCTGGAGGTCCATGTCGAGCTCGGCACCAAGACCAAGATGTTCTGCGGCTGCTCCACGGAGCTGGGCGCGGACGCCAACTCGCAGACCTGCCCCACCTGCCTCGGCCTGCCCGGCTCGCTGCCGGTCGTCAACGCCGTCGGCGTGGAGTCGGCCGTCAAGATCGGCCTGGCGCTCCACTGCGAGATCGCCGAATGGTGCCGGTTCGCCCGGAAGAACTACTTCTATCCGGACATGCCGAAGAACTTCCAGACCTCCCAGTACGACGAGCCCATCGCCTTCGACGGCTATCTCGACGTGCAGCTGGAGGACGGCGAGGTCTTCCGGGTGGAGATCGAGCGCGCCCACATGGAGGAGGACACCGGCAAGTCGACCCACGTCGGCGGCGCCACCGGCCGTATCCACGGCGCGTCCCACTCCCTGCTCGACTACAACCGCGCGGGCATCCCGCTCATCGAGATCGTCACCAAGCCCATCGAGGGCGCGGGCGAGCGGGCCCCCGAGGTCGCCAAGGCGTACGTCGCCGAGCTGCGCGAGCTGATCAAGGCACTCGGCGTCTCCGAGGCCCGCATGGAGATGGGCCAGATGCGGTGCGACGTCAACCTCTCGCTGCGCCCCAAGGGCCAGCAGGAGTTCGGCACGCGTTCGGAGACGAAGAACGTCAACTCGCTCCGCTCCGTCGAGCGCGCCGCCCGGTTCGAGATCCAGCGGCACGCAGCCGTCCTCTCCTCCGGCGGCACCATCGTCCAGGAGACCCGGCACTTCCACGAGGAGGACGGCTCCACCACGGCCGGCCGCATCAAGGACAACGCCGAGGACTACCGCTACTTCCCCGAGCCGGACCTGGTGCCGGTCGCCCCGCCGCGCGAGTGGGTCGAGGAACTGCGCGCCACCCTGCCCGAACTCCCCCGCGTGCGCCGCAACCGGCTCCGCGAGGAGTGGGGCGTCTCCGAGCACGACATGCAGTCGATCCTCAACGCCGGGGCGATCGACCCGATCGTCGCCACCATCGAGGCGGGCGCCGACGCGGCCGCCGCGCGCAAGTGGTGGATGGGCGAGCTGGCCCGCAACGCCAACGAGACCGGCCGTCCCCTGGAGGGGCTGCCGATCACCCCGGCGCAGGTCGCCCGGGTCGCCGAGCTGGTCAAGGGCGGCGACCTCAACGACAAGCTGGCCCGCCAGGTCATCGAGGGCGTGCTCGCGGGCGAGGGCGACCCGGACACCGTGGTGGAGAAGCGCGGCCTGAAGGTCGTCTCCGACGAGGGCGCGCTCACCACCGCCGTCGAGGAGGCCATCGCCGGCAACCCGGCCATCGCGGACAAGATCCGCGGCGGCAAGGTCGCGGCCGCCGGCGCCCTGGTGGGCGCCGTCATGAAGGCGACGCGCGGCCAGGCCGACGCCGCCCGCGTGAAGGAGCTGATCCTCGCGCAGCTCGGCGTCGAGGGCTGACGCCGCCGCAGTGCCACGCCCGAGGGGCGCCCGTACCGCCGAGGTACGGGCGCCCCTCGGCGCGTTCCGGGCGAGGCGCCCGGCGCGAGGCGGCCGGTGCGGAGCGTGCGACGGCCGGGACGGCCCGTCACCGGGCCCGGAAAGGTCTGTGACGAAGCGCACGAAAGGGTCAAAGGATCTTTTTCGCCTGCCAGAGTGACACCACTGCTCACGCTTTCTCGCGGGCCGTACCCACCCGGGCATCCCCGTGCCCGACGGCTCCCCGGTGAAGCACGACCCCCCGAGGGAGCACGTCCGTGGCCGCACTCGCCCGCTGGTGCATGCACCACCGCCTCCTGGCCGTCCTGCTCTGGCTGCTCGTCCTCGGTGGTGCCGGAACCGCCGCGGGGCTCGCCGGATCGGCGTACACCAACGACTACGCGGCCGGCGGCACCGAGTCCGGCGACGCCACCGCCCTCATCGAACGCGGCTTCCCCGGCCTCGCGGGCGACAGCGACACCGTCGTCTGGCACGCGCCCGACAGCTCCGTGCGCGCCGCCGACGTCGAGCAGACCATGACGCACGCCCTGGACCGCATCGCGGGCCTGCCCGGCGTCGCCTCCGTCGCCGGACCCTACGCCGAGGCGGGTACCGGCCCCGGTGGCGGTGTCAGCGAGGACGGCCGCACCGCCTACGCCACCGTCACCTTCGCCGCGCAGACCAGCGACATCAGCCCCGCCCAGGCCCAGGCGGTGGTGGACGCCGCGCACGCGGCCGACGGCGACGGGCTCCAGGTCGAGGTGGGCGGCTCGGCCGTCGCCCTCACCGAGGCGCCCGCGCTGCACACCGCCGAACTCATCGGCGTGGCCGTCGCCGCCGTCGTCCTCTTCCTCGCCTTCGGCTCCCTCGCCGCCTCCCTGCTGCCCATCGCCACCGCCCTGGTCAGCGTCGGCATCGCCTACGCCGGGATCGTGCTGCTCGGCCACGTCATGACCGTCGCCGACTTCGCCCCCATGCTCGGCATGCTCATCGGCCTCGGCGTCGGCATCGACTACGCCCTGTTCATCGTCACCCGGCACCGCACCGGACTGAAACAGGGCCTCACCGTCGAGGCGGCCGCCGGCCGCGCCGTCGCCACCACCGGCCGGGCCGTCGTCTTCGCCGGCGCCACCGTCTGCATCGCCCTGCTCGGCATGCTCATCCTGAGGCTGGAGTTCCTCAACGGCGTCGCCATCGCCGCCTCCCTCACCGTGCTGCTGACGGTCGCGGCCTCCCTCACCCTGCTCCCCGCCCTCCTCGCGTACATCGGACCGCGCGCCCTCAGCCGCCGTGAGCGGCGCCGGCTCGCCGCGGAGGGGCCGCTGTCGGAGCCGCCCACCGGGTTCGCCGCGCGCTGGTCCCGCTTCGTCGAGCGGCACCCCAAGCTCCTCGGCGTCCTCGCCACCGCCGTCATGGCCGTCCTGGCGCTGCCCATGCTCACCCTCCACCTCGGCACCTCCGACCAGGGCAACAACCCGGCCTCCAGCACCACCCGTCAGGCGTACGACCTGCTCGCCGACGAGTTCGGGCCCGGCGTCAACGGCCCCCTCACCCTCGTCACCGAGGTCGGCGGCGCCCCGGACCGCCTCGCCCTCGACGGCCTGGAGCAGACCCTGAGGCAGACCGAGGGCGTCGCCGGTGTCACCCCCGTCATCTTCAACGACGCCTCCGACACCGCCCTGCTCACCGTCGTCCCCACCTCCTCACCGCAGTCCGAGGAGACCAGCGCGCTGGTCGACCGGCTCCGCGCCGACGTCCTGCCGCGCGCCGAGACGGGCACCGGGCTCGACCTCAAGGTCGGCGGGGTGACCGCCGCCTACGACGACTTCGCCGAACTGATCGTCGGCAAGCTGCCCCTCTTCATCGGCGTCGTCATCGGCCTCGGCTTCGCCCTGCTGCTGCTCGCCTTCCGCTCGGTCGGCATCCCGCTCAAGGCCGCCCTGATGAACGTGATGGCCGTCGCCGGCGCCTTCGGCGTCATCGTGGCGATCTTCCAGTGGGGCTGGGGGAGCGAACTCCTCGGCCTCGGCAGCTCGGGGCCGATCGAGCCCTTCCTCCCCGTGATCATGGTCTCGGTCCTCTTCGGGCTCTCCATGGACTACCAGGTCTTCCTGGTCAGCCGCATGCACGAGGAATGGCTCGCCACCGGCGACAACACCCGCGCCGTACGCGTCGGGCTCGCCGAGACCGGGCGGGTCATCAACTCGGCCGCCGTCATCATGATCTCCGTCTTCCTCGCCTTCGTGCTCAGCGGCGACCGGCTCATCGCCATGTTCGGCATCGCGCTCGCCGTCGCCGTCGCCCTGGACGCCTTCGTCCTCCGTACGCTGCTGGTCCCCGCCCTCATGCACCTGCTGGGCCGCGCCAACTGGTGGCTGCCCGGCTGGCTGGACCGCGTCCTGCCCCGCATCAGCATCGAAGGGCCGCCCGAGCAGCGGGCCGCCCACCCGGCGGAGGTACCCGTACCGCGCACCCCGGACGAGGACCCCGTCCGCTCCGCCGCGCTCCGTTAAGCGGACTCTCAGACTCCATCCGTACGGTGCCCGACATGGATACCAAGACGGCTGACGGCAAGCGCCCGGCGACCGGAGCGGAGGACGAGCAGCAGGACACCCACGGGACCACGCCCGGGAAGACCCCCGGCGAGGAGAAGGACCCGGTGGGCAAGGGGGCGCCCGCGACGGCAGAGACGCACGGCGACGAGGTCGTCGACGACCACGAGGCCGACGACGAGGTGACGGCCGAGGACACCGCCACGGCAGCCCCCACGGGGATCGCCGCCGGAGCCGCCGCCATCGTCTCCGTCGTCCTCGGCGTCGTCTCGCTGACCGGCGGCTGGCTCGGCACCATCGCCTCCGCCCGCGCCTCCCTCATCGGCCAGCTGGAGACCTCCCAGGGCGCCGGCGTCGCCGACCAGGTCCAGGCCATCTACGGCGACTCCTGGGAGGCCGCGGCCCTCGTCGGCGGCGCCTTCGCCGCCGTCGGCCTGCTCGTCGGCATCGGCGTGGTACTCCGCGTCGCCTACTGGCCGGCGCGCACCGGCCCCGTCTGGGTCCGCTCGGCCGCCTGGGCAGGCGTCGCCGTCGGCCTCGTCGGACTCCTGCTCGCCCTCTCCAAGTACACCGGGCTCCTCCTCGGCGTGCCCTCGGCGGGCTGAACCCCGCACCCACCCGCCCCGCCCCGCCCCGCCGCACGCGGGGCGAGGCGGGGCGGTCGTGCACCCCGGCACACTCAGCCGACCCGCACGCCGATGCTCAGCTCGACCCCCGCGTCCCGCGCCGCCACCCCGCTGACCAGCCACGACCTCGACGACAGGAACGTACCCGCCTCCGTCGTGTACGCGCCGACCGCCAGGACCGTCTCGCCGGACTCGGGGGAGACCAGCACCTCCGCGTCGGCCGGGGCACCGTCCGAGAAACGCAGCGCCAGCTCCAGCGGACGAGGCGCCCGCGCATACCCCGACGGATCGTCGACCCCGTCCACCAGGACGCGGGCACCCCGGAAGAGGTGGGTGTGGAGACAGGCGGCGGGAAGGCGCGACATGGTCCCACTCTGCGACGTACACCCCCCGGGCGGCGGGCGGGCTGCTCCGGACGTGTGAGCGGACCGCCTTACGCGAGGAGCACCCCGGGGCGGAGTCAGCACGGCCTACGGCACGCCCTAAGACCGCAGGGCCCGGGGTCTAAGGCCCCGCAGCCCCCGGGATCGGCCATCCTCCCGATGCGGCCGGTCACCCTGCGCGAGGAGAGTCGGGGACACCGCCGGGGAGAAGCCCGGCGGCCTCGCACCACACACCCGGGGGACCCCATGTTCGACTACGCGCTCTACCGGCTCCGCTCCGCCGAACTCATCGAAGAGGCCGCACACGACCGGCTCGCCCGCCGCGCCGAGCCGCGCCCCGCCACCGGGCGCCCGGCCCGCAGGGCAGGCCAGGACAGGAAGGACCGGGAAGTCCGGCCGCCCCGCGCCTGGGCCGCGTGAACACCGTGCACTGGGCCGGGCGGCCCGTACCGCCTCCCCGCCGGGCCGCCCCGGCGAGGGAGGCGTGTGCGATGCTCACCGGCGTGGAACACAAGTCGGTCAGCCCTGTCTTCGTCGGACGCGCCACAGAACTCGGCACCCTGCGCCGGGCGTTGACGGACGTGAGGGCAGGAGAACCCCAGGCCCTGCTGATCGGCGGCGAGGCCGGCGTCGGCAAGACCCGGCTCCTGGAGGAGTTCACCGCCGAGGCCGCCGGACAAGGGGCCCTCGTCGCCCTCGGCGCCTGTGTGGAGAGCGGCACCGAAGGACTGCCGTTCGCCCCGTTCGCCGCCGTGCTGCGCACCCTGCGCCGCCTGCTCCCCGAGGAGTTCGCCGCCGGCGCCGCCGGGCAGGAGGGCGAACTCGCCCGGCTCCTGCCCGACCTCGGCGAAGCCGCCCTCGCCCGCTCCGGGGAGGAAGGCACCGCCCGCCTCTTCGACCTGACCGCCCGTCTCCTGGAACACCTCGCCGCCGCCCGCACCGTCGTCCTCGTCGTCGAGGACCTGCACTGGGCCGACGCCTCCACCCGCCGCCTCATCGCCTACTTCTTCCGCACCCTGCGCACCGGCCGCCTCCTCGTCCTCGCCAGCTACCGCGCCGACGACATCCACCGGCGCCACCCGCTGCGCCCCCTGCTCGCCGAACTCGACCGGCTCCGCACCGTCCAGCGCCTCGAACTGCCCCGCTTCAACCGCGCCGAGGTCGCCGGCCAGCTCGCCGGAATCCTCGCCGCCGAACCCGACGACTCCACCGTCGACGAGGTCTTCGCCCGCTCCGAGGGCAACGCCTTCTTCGTCGAGGAACTCACCGTCGCCGCCCGCTCCGGCTGCCACGCCGGCCTCACCGACTCCCTGCGCGACCTCCTCCTCGTCCGCGTCGAAGCCCTCCCCGAACGCAGCCAGCACCTCGTCCGGCTCGCCGCCGAAGGCGGCCCCACCACCGAGTACGCCCTGCTCGCCGCCGTCGCCCGGCTCCCCGAGACCGACCTGCTCGACGCGCTCCGGGCCGCCGTCGGCGCCCACATCCTGCTGCCCAGCGAGGACGGCGACGGCTACCGCTTCCGCCACGCGCTCGTCCGCGAAGCCGTCACCGACGACCTGTTGCCCGGCGAACGCGCCCGCATCGGCCGCCAGTTCGCCGAAGCACTGGCGGCCGACCCCACCCTTGTCGCCCCCGACGCCTACGCCACCCGGCTCGCCGGGTACTGGTACCGCGCCCACGACGCCGCCAAAGCCCTCCCCGCCGTCCTCCGCGCCGCCGCCGAGGCCCGCCGCCGGCACGCCTACGCCGAGCAGTTCACCCTGCTGGAACGCGCCATGGAACTCTGGGACGGCGTCCCCGAGGAGATACGCGGCGCCCTGCGCAGCGCCGACCACGCCGAGGTCTACCTCCACCTGACCGCCCGCCGGGGACCGGGCACCGGCGAAGGCCCCGACGCGCCGCTGCGCTACCTCCACCTGATGGCCGACGCCGCCGTCGCCGGACGCCTCTGCGGCCAGCGCGAACGCGCCTACAAGATCGCAAAGAAGGCCGTCCGGATGCTCGGCGAACCGGCGAGCACCGGAGAGAGCTGGGACGAGCCCCTCTTCGCCGCCTGGTTCTGGGTGCAGCGCTCGCGCGTCGCCGAGAGCGTCGGCCGCGGCGACGGCTGGCAGGAACTCCACACCGCCCAGGAACTCGTCCGCGGCCTGCCGCCCTCCGAGATGCACGCCGAGGTCCTCTCCTGCGTCGCCTCCTGGTGGATGCTCCACCGCCCGGGGCCCGAGGCGTACGCCGCCGCCGAACGCGCCGTCCAGTACGCCCGCATGGTCGGCGCCGACGACGACGTCGAACTCGCCGCCCGCGGCACCCTCGCCGGACTGCGCATCGACTCCGGCGACATCGACACCGGCCTCGCCGAACTCCGCGCCGTCCTCGCCGACGCCCTGCGCCGCGAACGCCCCCACCAGATCGGCCGCTGCTACGTCAACCTCCCCTCCCACCTCGAAGGGCTCGGCCGCTCCGCCGAGGCCGCCGCCCTCATCGAACAGGGCCTCAAGGAGTGCGACCGGTACGGCCTCCTCTTCACCGCCACCTTCATCCACGCCAACCACGCCGAGTCACTGATCTCCCTCGGCCGCTGGGACGAGGCACTGCGCAGCGCCGACGCCGCCGCCGGACTGACCGGACAGGCCAAGCCCGCCGGCATGGCCGCCCACAGCCGCACCGTCATCGCCCTCGCCCGCGGCGACCTCGGCACCGCCGTCCGGCAGGACGCCCTCGCCCGCTCCCGCGTCGGCAGCCACGGGGCCATGCCCCAGCACGCCCTGCCGCTGGCCACCGCCCGCCTCTCCATCGCCGCCGCCGAAGGCCGCGTCCACGACGCCCGCGCCGAACTCCGCGCCGCCGCCGAAGCCGGCTTCCCACCCGGTACGCAGCGCTACGCCTGGCCCCTGCTGGTCGCCGCGGCCACCACCGAGTCCGACGCCCGCGGACTGCCCGGTGCCGAGGAAGGCCGCGCCGACCACATCGCCCTCGTCCGCCACCTCGCCAAGAACCTCGTCACCTTCGTACCGGTCTGCGAGGCCCAGGCCGCCTGGGTACGGGCCGAACTCCGGCGCGGGGAGGGACAGGACACCGTCGAGGACTGGGCCGACACCCACCAGCGGTTCCTGCCCCTGGAACGCCCCTGGGACCTCGCCCGCGTCGCCCTCCGCCACGCCGAGGCCCTCCTCGCCCACTCCGGCACCCGGCCCGGCCCCGGCCGGACCCAGGCCGCCGAACTCCTCCGCTCCGCCCGCGCCACCGCCCGCCTCCTCGGCGCCCGTCCCCTCGCCGACTCCATCGACCTCCTCGCCCGCCGGGCCCGCCTCCCCCTGAGCACCCGCCCGCCGACACCCCGGCCCGACACCCCCACCGACCCCGCCGAAGCCCTCGGCCTCACCCGCCGCGAACGCGAGGTCCTGAGTTTCCTCGTGGCCGGCCGCACCAACCGCCACATCGCCGAGGAACTCTTCATCTCCCCGAAAACTGCCAGCGTCCACGTCTCCCACATCCTGGCCAAGCTGGAGGTGTCCAGCAGGGGTGAGGCGGCGGCGGTGGCGCATCGGTTGCGGTTGGTGGGCGGGGGGCCGGGTGGGAGTGAGTCCGAGGGTGTTGGTGGGGGAGCCGGGGGTGGGGAGAAGGGGGTGGGGGTTTGAGGTGCTGGGGGATGCCTTGACGAAAGCCATAGAGGCACCCCCCGCCCCCTCCCCACCCCAACCCCCACTCCAGGGCAGCCCTCAGCCCCACCTTGGCCCAGGGCCCTGACCTTCAGCCCACCCGCCTCAGGCCCTCAAGCCATCCGCCCCCCCCGCCCCTCACTCCCCCCGTCGCCCAGGCACCCGAATCACCACATGCCCCGAAGCAAGGTCGATCGGCCCCTTGCCGGGGTCGGCCGCGTCGGCGTCGACCCGCGTCAGTTCAAGGCGCTTCTTCTCCTCCGCGGTGTGGCGCCGTCCGGGAGCGAAGAGCTGCTCGATGAGGTTGAACACCTGACCACCTCCATGGCGCGGGCCGCCGGAGCGGCTGGTCCGCGATCAGCGCACCCGCACCTCCAGAATCCGGTCGTCGTCCTTCTCGGGGGAACCCCTGCCGTCTGTCTCGTTGGTCACCACCCACAGCTTGTCGCCGCCCGCGGAGACGACGGTGCGCAGCCGGCCGTAGTCGCCCTCCAGGAACGCCTGGGGCTTGGCCGAGGGCTTGTCGCCGGAGAGCGGGATGCGCCAGAGCCGTTCGCCGCGCAGGCCCGCCATCCACACCGAACCCTCGGCGACGGCGATGCCGCTCGGTGAGGCGTCGGCCGTGCGCCACTGCTCCACGGGGTCGCGGAAGTCGCCGTTCCCGTCGCCCTCGCCCTCCACGTCCGGCCAGCCGTAGTTGCCGTCCTTCTCGATGTGGTTCAGCTCGTCCCAGGTGTCCTGGCCGAACTCCGAGGCCCAGAGCCGGCGGTCCTCGTCCCAGGCCAGCCCCTGGACGTTGCGGTGGCCGTAGGACCAGACGACCGAGTCCTGGTCAGGATTGCCCCGGGCCGGCTCGCCTTCCGGGGTCATCCGAAGGATCTTGCCGCCGAGGGACTTCTTGTCCTGCGCCAGGCCCTTGTCGCCGGTCTCGCCGGTGCCGACGTAGAGCATCTTGTCGGGGCCGAAGGCGATCCGGCCGCCGTTGTGGGTGAAGCCCTTGGGGATGCCCTTGAAGATCGTGCTGGGTGCGGAGAGCCGTTCACCGGCGGGTTTCTTCGGGTCGTACCGCATGGTGGCGATGCGGTTGTCCGAGGCGGTGGTGAAGTAGGCGTACACCAACTGGTCCGTGGCGAAGTCGGGGGAGAGGGCCAGGCCGAGCAGGCCGCCCTCGCCCTCGGCGTCGACCCCGGGCACCTGGCCGGCCTCGCTGGTCTTGCCGGAGTCGCCGTCGACCTGGACGATCTCGCCCTCGTCCCGGGAGGCCACCAGGAGGTTCCCGTCGGGCAGCGGGGCCAGGCCCCAGGGGGACTCCAGGCCGGTCGCGAGGGTGCGGACCACCTCCACCGATCCCTTGTCCGGCGGCGCGTCGGAGGCCGCCGACGGTGATCCGGAACCGGACGGGCTCGCCGAACCCGGTGAGGAGGGCCCGTTCTCCGGCTCGGCGGGGCCCGAGGAGCAGCCTGCCCCCAGGAGAGCCATCGCCACCGCCGCCGTGACCGCTCCCAGCGGGCGGCAGCGCCCGGCCGGCCTCCCCGGCGGCGCCGGGCGGGGCGGGGGTGTGCGGAGGTCGGGCGGAGTGGTCGGCATCTTCGGTCCCTTCACGACGGTGTTGGTTGGTTCCTAACCCGCTGCTCCCGCCGGAATGCGCGAAAGGCTCCGATCAGCCGTGAACTGCGACGTTCTGTCACCGGTTTCTCAGCCTCCCGGGGCATCCGCGGACGTCAACCTCGTGCACCGCGGCGTCCGGCCCGGGCCGAGGCTCAGTCCCACGAGCCCTGCGCCGGCGGCAGCCCGTCGATCTCCGCGAGGTCCCGGGCGGTCAGCCGTAGCCCGGCGGCCGCCGCGTTCTCCGCGACCCAGCGGGCCTGCTTCGCCCCCGGCACCGGCACCACCAGCGGGGACCGCCCCAGCACCCACGCCAGCGCCACCTGCGCCGGGGTCGCGCCGTGCCGCTCCCCGACCCGGCGCAACCCCGCCACCAGCGGCTGGTTGGCGGCCATCATCTCGGCGGTGAACCGGGGATGGCGGGCCCGCAGGTCCTGGGGCTCGAACCCCTCCCCGGGGCGGAGTGTGCCGCTGAGGAAACCGTTCCCCAGCGGCATCGCCGCCATCAGGCCCACGCCGCGCGCGGTGCACCACGGCAGCAGCGTGGCCAGCGCCTCCGGCGACCAGACCGACAGTTCGGCCTGGACGGCGCTGACGGGAAAGACCTGCTGGACCCGCTCCAGCTGGCGAATCGTTCCCGCGTACAGCGCCTCGCCGTCCAGCGGGCCGCCGCCGCGGCGACCGCCCCGCGCACCGACCGCGCACAGTCCCAGCGCGCGCACCTTGCCCGCCGCGACCAGCTCAGCCATCGCGCCCCAGGTCTCCTCCACCGGCACCTCAGGGTCGGCGCGGTGCAGCTGGTACAGGTCGATCACGTCCGTCTGGAGCCGCCGCAGCGAGGCGTCGCACGCCCGCTTCACGTACCCGGGGCGGCCGTTGGCCACGATGTGCTGGTCACCGACGAGCAGACCGCACTTGGTCGACACGAACGCCTCCCGGCGCCGGTCCCGCAACACCCTGCCGAGCAGCAGCTCGTTGGTGAAAGGGCCGTACATGTCGGCCGTGTCCAGCAGCGAGACCCCCGCGTCCAGGGCGGTGTTGAGCGCCCGCAGCGACTCCTCGCCCCGCTGCCGCGAGGCGGCGTACGCCCAGCTCATCGGCATGCATCCGAGCCCCACCGCCCCGACTTCGAGCGCCGTCGCGCCGATCGTCCTGCGCTCCACCTGGCCTGACCCTCCCGCTGCGCCTCCGAGCGACCCCAACGTAACCTCTGGCCCTCCGGGCGGTTCGCATAGCCTCCTGACCATGACTACCGATGTGTGGCTCCCGTTCGCACCCGAGGAGATCCCGGGCCTTCCGTCCGCCGCCGATCACGGCCTGACCTACCGTTTCTGGGACGGCGGCGACACCTTCCCCGCCGATCCCGCCGACTGCGCCTTCTACGTCGTCCCCTATCTGAAGGGCGCGGAGATCGCCGTGCGCCCCCTGGCAGGGATGGCCCGGGCCGAGGTCGTGCAGACGCTCTCCGCCGGCGTCGACCACGTCCAGGCCGGGATGGCGCAGCTCCACCCCGGCGTGCGCCTGTGCAACGCGCGCTCCGTCCACGAGGCGAGCACCGCCGAGCTGGCCCTCGCCCTGATACTGGCCTCGCTGCGCGGCATCCCCCGCTTCGTCGAGGGCCAGCGCCAGGAGGAGTGGCGCTCCGGCTTCTACCCCGCGCTCGCCGACAAGACCGTCCTGATCGTCGGCTACGGCTCGATCGGCTCGGCGATCGAAGACCGGCTCGCGCCCTTCGAGTGCGCGCGGGTGCTGCGCGTCGCGCGCTCCGCCCGTGACACGGAGCGCGGCCCGGTGCATCCGCTCGCCGAACTGCCCTCCCTGCTGCCCCAGGCGGACGTGGTGGTGCTCTCCACGCCGTTGACCGAGGCCACCCGGGGGCTGGCCGACGCCGACTTCCTCGCCCGCATGCGGGACGGCGCCCTCCTCGTCAACGTCGCGCGCGGCCCCGTCGTGGACACCAAGGCGCTCCTCGCCGAGGTGGAGAGCGGCCGGCTGACCGCCGCCCTGGACGTGACCGACCCCGAACCGCTGCCCGCGGGTCACCCGCTGTGGCACGCTCCGGGAGTGCTCATCAGCCCCCACGTGGGCGGCTCGACGTCCGCGTTCCTGCCGCGCGCCAAGCGGCTGCTGGCCCGTCAGCTGACCCGCTGGACGGCGGGCGAGCCGCTCGACAACGTGGTGCACACGACCACCTGACCCCCCGCGCGGAACCCGATGTTCCGCTCACCGCTCCGCCGCGTGGCAGGGTTGCCACCGGCACGTGCGGGCGGGACGGGGCCCCTTGCCCGGAGGGCGCGCCCTGCCGGGCAAGGGCTCCCGAGAGCCCCGAACGGCCACGCTCCGCAGCGAATCGGGCGCTACGGGTGGTCAACAGCCACGTTCGGTCACTGTATGTAGGTGACCCCTGTCCCTGAGTGACCATCCTGGTGTATCGTCGCGGCAGGGGTGGCGCCAGGACGACAGGCGCCAGGGGAGAGAAAGCCAAGAACCGCGAGGGGGGCGACGGATGCTGTACGGCCCAGACACCCATGACGGCCCAGACACCCATGATCCGACGCGACACCGGACCACCCGGTCCCACGGGCGCCGCCGAGGCGGCCGGCCGCGCCCGCCGGAGCTCCTGCCCGTCGGCCGTCCGCTCCGCCGGGGAGCCCTCCGGTGACCGGCCCCGGGGTCATGCCCGCCGCGCCGCCCGCCCCGCCGGCGGCCACCGGCCCGGAGCCCGCCCGCGGCCCGGCCGGCTCAGGAGTCCTCGGCCAGCTCCTCCTCGCCCTCGTCTGCGGCGGGTACGCCGTCGGCGCCGTCCTCGGCTGGGGCTCCCCCCGGCTCTCCATGGCGATGGGTGACTTCGGCCTGAGCATCGCCGCAGGGGTCGCCGCCGTCTCCTGCTTCCTCTACGCCCGCACCCGCGGCAGCCGCTTCCGGCCCGCCTGGGTCCTCTTCGGGATCTCCTCCGCCATGGCCTCCCTGGGGAACGCCGCCTGGGGCTGGTACGAGGTGATCCTCGACACCGAGGTCCCGACCCCGAGCATCGCCGACCTCTTCTTCCTCTGCTTCGCGCCGCCCGCCGTCGTCGGCCTGCTCGTCCTCGCCAAGCGCCCCGTCACCCGCGCGGGCTGGGTCTGCCTCGCTCTCGACTCCTGGCTCATCGGCGGCTCCCTGCTGACCCTCGCCTGGTCGCTGGCGCTCGCCCACACCGCCGACATCGAGGGCGGCAGCGTCTCCTACGCCGCGCTCAACCTCGCCTATCCGCTGCTCGACATCGCGCTCGTCAGCATGATCCTGGCGCTCCACTTCCGGCGCTCCTCGGCCGGGCGCTCCGCGCTCAACACCGCCATCGGCGCCCTCGCCCTGACGGTGCTCTGCGACGCGCTGTTCACCTCGCCGCTGCTGCACAGCAGCTACCGTTCCGGCCAGATCCTGGACGCCGGATGGTTCGCCGGCTCGCTGCTGCTCGCCTACGCCCCGTGGGTCGGCCGCCACCGCGAGAGCGAGCGGGGCGCCCCGGAGGAGCCCTCGGCCCAGGACGCCCGGCCCGGCGCCGTCCGCCCCGCCGGCCACCCGGCGATCGCCGCGCACGACCGCACCAGCCCGATCTCCGGCTCGCTCGCCGCCCTGACGCCCTACCTCGCGGCCGCCGTCTGCACCCTCGGCATCCTCTACAACGTGGTCAACGGCCGCAGCGTCGACCGCGTCGTCCTGGTCACCGCCTGCACGGTCGTCCTCGCCCTCGTCGTACGGCAGGGCATCATGCTCATCGACAACATCACCCTCACCCGCGAACTCGCCCACCAGGAGAACCACTTCCGCTCCCTGGTGCAGGGCTCCAGCGACGTCATCATGATCGCCGACCCCAGCGGCACCCTGCGCTACGTCAGCCCTGCCGCCTCCGGAGTCTACGGCCGCGACGCCTCCGAGCTGGAGGACACCGAGCTCTCCGCCCACATCCACCCCGGCGACCTCGGCCGCGTGGTCCACGAGGTACGCCGCTTCCTCGCCGCCGACCCGGCGGTCGAGCCCACCACCCGCATCGAGTGCCGCTTCCAGTCCGGCCGGGGCACGTGGCTCAACGTCGAGTCCACCGTCAACCGCCACCAGGGCGGCCTCATCTTCAACAGCCGCGACGTCACCGAACGCGTCCGCCTCCAGGCGCAGTTACAGCACAGCGCCGAGCACGACCCGCTCACCGACCTGCCCAACCGCGCCCTGTTCACCCGCCGCGTCAGCCAGGCCCTGTCCGGCCGCCGCAGCAGTGACCGCGGCGCCGCCGTCCTCTTCATCGACCTGGACGGCTTCAAGGCGGTCAACGACACCATCGGCCACCAGGCCGGTGACGAACTCCTCGTCCACGCCGCCCGCCGCCTCGACGAGGCCGTCCGCGCCGGGGACACCGCCGCCCGCCTCGGTGGCGACGAGTTCGCCGCCCTCATCCTCGGCGACACCGGCGAGGACCGCGCCGCCCGCGAAGGCCACATCCAGGAACTCGCCGACCGCCTCCGCAAACACCTCTCCGAGCCCTACGCCATCGACGGCAACGATGTCCGCGTCGCCGCCAGCATCGGCGTCGCCTTCGCCGAACCCGGCCAGAACGCCGGAGAACTCCTGCGCAACGCCGACCTCGCCATGTACCGCGCCAAGGCCGCCGGCAAGGACCGGGTCGTGCTCTACGCCCCGCAGATGCAGGCCGATGTCGTCCGCAAGGCAGAACTGGCCTCCCGGCTGCGCTCCGCGCTCAACGCCGGCGAGTTCGCCCTGCTCCACCAGCCCGTCGTCGACCTCGCCACCGGCAAGGTCGCCGCCGTCGCCGCGCAGGCCCGCTGGCGCTCCGGCCAGGGCATACTCTTCACCCCGGCCGAGTTCCTCCGCGTCGCGGACAACGGTGACCGGGCCGCCGAGCTCGGTCGCTGGACCCTGGAGCAGGCCATCGCACAGGCCGCCGAACGCCACCGCTCCGGCCATGCCGCACCCGTCGTCGTCCGCCTCGGCGCCCGCCGCCTGCTCGACCGCGCGGCACCGCCGTACGCGGTCGAGGCGCTGCTGACCCGTTACGGGCTGCCCTCCGGCGGCCTCGTCCTGGAGCTGGCCGACAGCGACAGCGAGGTCCCGCAGGATGCCTTGGAGCAGCGCCTCACCGTGCTGCGCCGGCTCGGTGTCCGGATCGCCCTGGACGGGTTCGGCGGCGGTCACGCGGCCGCCGACGCCCTGCGGCGGCTCCCGGTGGACATACTCAAACTCGACCGGAGCCTGGTCGAAGGGGTCGTCGAGTCGGCCCGCCAGCACAAGATCACCGCGGGTGTCCTGCGGATCGCCGCGGACCTCGGCCTCCAGACCGTGGCCGAGGGTGTCGACCGGCCCGAGCAGGTGGTGGCACTGCGGGCGATGGGCTGTACCCACGCCCAGGGCATGGCCTTCGCCGGCCATCTCGACGAGTACCGCCTGCGCCGCACCCTCACCCACGGCACCTACGCGCTGCCCGCCGGCCCGGTGGTGCCCGCCCCGCTGGGGCCGCCGCACGCCGCCCTCGTCCCCGCCGCCACCGCCGCCACCGCCGCCACCGGCGGCTCCGGGGGCGCCGGGAGCGAGCCGCCCGGTGCGGGCGGCGGTGCGAGCCTGGTCACACGGCGCGGCGCCCCGGCCGTGGTCGCCCAGGCAGCGGCGGCGGGGATGCCGCGTGGCCCCCGCTCCGTCGGCCCACATCATGAGACTCCTGTCCCACCTACTTGACAGTCACCGCACGGCGGGGAGAGGGTCAGTGCCATGCGCACCCGAATTCTCGTACTTGGAAAGCGCGTCGGCTGAAGCCAGGACATCCGTCCGGCGAACGTATCCGACGCGCTCCCCTCGCTTGCCACCTGGCACGAGGGGTTTTTTGTTGCACAGGTGACCCCAAAAGCCCGCAAAGAACCCGCGGGGCAAGGGGGAGAAACCCGTACAGAACCGCCTAGAACCCGCACACACCCTCAGCTTCGAGAAGAGACACGCAGATGACCGAGCAGGCCACCGGGGCTCATCCGACGCCGCGGCCCCGTTCCTCCGGACCGCAGTCCGCGCCCGTCGAGCACGTCACGGGTGCGCAGTCCCTCATTCGCTCTCTTGAGGAAGTCGGCGCCGACACCGTGTTCGGCATTCCGGGCGGTGCGATCCTCCCGGCGTACGACCCGATGATGGACTCCACCCGGGTCCGTCACGTGCTGGTCCGCCACGAGCAGGGCGCGGGTCACGCGGCCACCGGATACGCCCAGGCCACCGGCCGGGTCGGGGTCTGCATGGCCACCTCGGGTCCCGGTGCCACCAACCTCGTCACCCCGATCGCCGACGCCCACATGGACTCCGTCCCGCTGGTCGCGATCACCGGCCAGGTCGCCGCCAAGTCGATCGGTACGGACGCCTTCCAGGAGGCGGACATCTGCGGCATCACCATGCCGATCACCAAGCACAACTTCCTGGTCACCAAGGCCGAGGACATCCCGCACACCATCGCCGAGGCCTTCCACATCGCCTCCACCGGCCGCCCCGGGCCCGTCCTCGTCGACATCGCCAAGGACGCCCTCCAGGCGAAGACCACCTTCAGCTGGCCCCCGCAGACGGACCTGCCCGGCTACCGCCCGGTCACCAAGCCGCACGCCAAGCAGATCCGCGAGGCCGCCAAGCTCATCACCGCCGCCCGGCGCCCCGTGCTGTACGTCGGCGGCGGGGTCGTCAAGGCCGGGGCCACCGCCGAGCTGAAGGTCCTCGCCGAGCTGACCGGCGCCCCGGTCACCACCACCCTGATGGCGCTCGGCGCCTTCCCCGACAGTCACCCGCAGCACGTCGGGATGCCGGGCATGCACGGTGCGGTCACCGCCGTCACCGCGCTCCAGAAGGCCGACCTGATCGTCGCCCTCGGCGCCCGCTTCGACGACCGCGTCACCGGAAAGCTCGACAGCTTCGCCCCGTACGCCAAGATCGTCCACGCCGACATCGACCCGGCCGAGATCGGCAAGAACCGTGCCGCCGACGTGCCGATCGTCGGGGACGCCCGCGAGGTCATCGCCGACCTCGTCCTGGCCGTCCAGGCCGAGCACACCGAGGGCCGCACCGGCGACTACACCGCCTGGTGGAAGGATCTCGACCGCTGGCGCGACACCTACCCGCTCGGCTACGACCAGCCCGAGAACGGCATGCTGGCCCCCCAGGCGGTCATCGAGCGCATCGGACAGCTCGCCCCCGACAACACCGTCTTCGCCGCCGGCGTCGGCCAGCACCAGATGTGGTCCGCCCACTTCATCGACTACGAGCAGCCCGCCACCTGGCTCAACTCCGGCGGCGCCGGGACCATGGGGTACGCCGTTCCGGCCGCCATGGGCGCCAAGGCCGGCCGGCCCGACGCCACCGTCTGGGCCATCGACGGCGACGGCTGCTTCCAGATGACCAACCAGGAACTGACCACCTGCGCGCTGAACAACATCCCGATCAAGGTCGCCATCATCAACAACGGCGCCCTCGGCATGGTCCGCCAGTGGCAGACCCTCTTCTACAACCAGCGCTACTCCAACACCGTCCTGCACGCCGGTCCCGAGGGCGCCGACCAGCCCAACACCGGCACCCGCGTTCCCGACTTCGTCAAGCTCGCCGAGGCCATGGGCTGCGTCGCGATGCGCTGCGAGTCGCCGGACGAGCTGGACGCGGTCATCGCCAAGGCCAACGCCATCAACGACCGGCCCGTCGTCGTCGACTTCATCGTCCACGAGGACGCCATGGTCTGGCCGATGGTCGCCGCCGGCACCTCCAACGACGAGGTCATGGCCGCCCGGGGCGTCCGCCCCGACTTCGGCGACAACGAAGACGACTGAGCCGCGCCGAACGCAGAGAGAGAACGACGTCCATGACCAAGCACACCCTCTCCGTCCTGGTCGAGAACAAGCCCGGTGTCCTCGCCCGGATCACCGCCCTGTTCTCGCGCCGCGGCTTCAACATCGACTCGCTCGCCGTCGGCACCACCGAACACCCCGACATCTCCCGCATCACCATCGTGGTCAATGTCGAATCACTCCCGCTGGAACAGGTCACCAAGCAGCTCAACAAGCTGGTCAACGTCCTGAAGATCGTCGAGCTGGAACCCGGCTCGGCCATCCACCGCGAACTCGTCCTCGCCAAGGTCCGCGCGGACAACGAGACCCGCTCGCAGATCGTCGAGATCGTCCAGCTCTTCCGCGCGAAGACGGTGGACGTCTCCCCGGAGGCCGTCACCATCGAGGCCACCGGCTCCAGCGACAAACTGGAGGCCATGCTGCGGATGCTGGAACCCTTCGGCATCAAGGAACTCGTCCAGTCCGGCACCATCGCCGTCGGCCGCGGCTCGCGCTCCATCACGGACCGCTCGCTGCGCGCGCTGGACCGCAGCGCGTAACGGGCGCCGCGCGCCGCGCACATCGGCGCGCGCGCCCCGCGCGCATCCCCGCGAGGACACCTCTCGTTCGCCCGGTACGGGCGGCCCCGCCGCCCGCATCGCGAGACCCGGACACGTCCACCACCCCGCCCGCCGTACGGTGGGACGCATCATCAGCACACCAAGGAGATTCCCAGTGGCCGAGCTGTTCTACGACGACGACGCCGACCTGTCCATCATCCAGGGCCGCAAGGTCGCGGTCCTCGGCTACGGCAGCCAGGGGCACGCCCACGCGCTGTCGCTGCGCGACTCGGGCGTCGACGTCCGGGTCGGCCTCCACGAGGGCTCCAAGTCCAAGGCCAAGGCCGAGGAGCAGGGCCTGCGCGTGGTGACGCCCGCCGAGGCCGCCGCCGAGGCCGACGTCATCATGATCCTCGTCCCGGACCCGATCCAGGCGAAGGTCTACGAGGAGTCCGTCAAGGACAACCTCAAGGACGGCGACGCCCTCTTCTTCGGGCACGGCTTCAACATCCGCTTCGGCTTCATCCAGCCCCCGGCCGGCGTCGACGTCTGCATGGTCGCCCCCAAGGGCCCGGGCCACCTGGTCCGCCGCCAGTACGAGGAAGGCCGCGGCGTGCCCTGCATCGTCGCCGTCGAGCAGGACGCCACGGGCAACGGCTTCGCGCTCGCCCTGTCGTACGCGAAGGCCATCGGCGGCACCCGCGCCGGTGTCATCAAGACGACCTTCACCGAGGAGACCGAGACCGACCTCTTCGGCGAGCAGGCCGTCCTCTGCGGTGGCACCTCCGCCCTGGTGAAGGCCGGCTTCGAGACCCTCGTCGAGGCGGGCTACCAGCCGGAGATCGCCTACTTCGAGTGCCTGCACGAGCTGAAGCTCATCGTCGACCTCATGTACGAGGGCGGCCTGGAGAAGATGCGCTGGTCCATCTCGGAGACCGCCGAGTGGGGCGACTACGTCACCGGCCCGCGGATCATCACCGACGCCACCAAGGCCGAGATGAAGAAGGTCCTCGCCGACATCCAGGACGGCACCTTCGCCAACAACTGGATGGCCGAGTACCAGGCCGGCCTGCCCAAGTACAACGAGTACAAGAAGGCCGACGAGAACCACCTCCTGGAGACCACGGGACGTGAGCTGCGCAAGCTCATGAGCTGGGTCGACGAGGAGGCGTAAGCCCTCGGCGGGGGCGGGCCGGGACTCTCCGGCCCGCTCCCGCGTACGCCGGTGCGGGCCCGCTCGCACCGGCGCGGCGCACCGGCGTACGGTGGTGCCGCGTGCCGTTCCCGTCCGCCGGGAACGGCTTGCCGGAGTGTGCGCGGGACGCCGTCGGCGGTTCGGACAGGATGTCCAGCCTCGTACGGGTGATCCTTCCGCTCAGGCGGGTCGGCGACCACCCCGGCACCACTACACTGCACGGACATACGCGTTTGCAGGCCCACAGCGTCGTGCGTCTCTCCACGCGGCTACCCTCCACCGCATGCGGCCGTCGGGACGGCCGTCCGCAATGGGACTTGTGAGGACTCACGTGAGCTCGAACCCCGCCAAACCGGTCGTACTCATCGCTGAAGAACTGTCGCCGGCCACCGTCGACGCGCTGGGCCCGGACTTCGAGATCCGCCAGTGCAACGGCGCCGACCGAGGCGAGCTGCTCTCCGCCATCACCGATGTCGACGCGATCCTCGTCCGCTCCGCCACCAAGGTCGACGCCGAAGCCATCGCCGCCGCCAAGAAGCTGAAGGTCGTCGCCCGCGCCGGCGTCGGCCTGGACAACGTCGACGTCTCCGCCGCCACCAAGGCCGGCGTGATGGTCGTCAACGCCCCCACCTCCAACATCGTCACCGCCGCCGAGCTGGCCTGCGGCCTGATCGTCGCCACCGCCCGCAACATCCCGCAGGCGAACACGGCGCTCAAGAACGGCGAGTGGAAGCGCTCCAAGTACACCGGTGTGGAGCTGGCCGAGAAGACCCTCGGTGTCGTCGGCCTCGGCCGCATCGGCGTGCTGGTCGCCCAGCGCATGTCGGCCTTCGGCATGAAGATCGTCGCGTACGACCCCTTCGTGCAGCCCGCGCGGGCAGCGCAGATGGGCGTCAAGCTGCTGAGCCTGGACGAGCTGCTGGAGGTCGCGGACTTCATCACCGTCCACCTCCCGAAGACGCCGGAGACCCTCGGGCTCATCGGCGACGAGGCGCTGCACAAGGTGAAGCCCTCGGTCCGCATCGTCAACGCCGCGCGCGGCGGGATCGTCGACGAGGAGGCCCTCGCCTCCGCCCTCAAGGAGGGCCGCGTCGCGGGCGCCGGACTCGACGTGTACGCGAAGGAGCCCTGCACGGACTCCCCGCTCTTCCAGTTCGACCAGGTCGTCGCCACCCCGCACCTCGGCGCCTCCACCGATGAGGCGCAGGAGAAGGCCGGTATCGCGGTGGCCCGCTCGGTCCGCCTCGCCCTCGCCGGCGAGCTGGTCCCCGACGCGGTCAACGTCCAGGGCGGCGTGATCGCCGAGGACGTCCGCCCGGGCCTGCCGCTCGCCGAGAAGCTCGGCCGCATCTTCACCTCGCTCGCCGGCGAGGTCGCCACGCGTCTCGACGTCGAGGTGTACGGCGAGATCACCCAGCACGACGTGAAGGTGCTGGAACTCAGCGCCCTCAAGGGTGTCTTCGAGGACGTCGTCGACGAGACCGTCAGCTACGTCAACGCCCCGCTCTTCGCGCAGGAGCGCGGTGTCGAGGTGCGGCTGACCACCAGCAGCGAGTCGCCCGACCACCGCAACGTGGTCACCGTGCGCGGCACCCTCACCGGAGGCCAGGAGGTCTCGGTCTCCGGCACGCTGGCCGGGCCCAAGCACCTCCAGAAGATCGTCGCCATCGGCGAGCACGACGTGGACCTCTCCCTCGCCGACCACATGGTCGTCCTGCGGTACGAGGACCGTCCCGGTGTCGTCGGCACCGTCGGCCGCGTCCTCGGCGAGTCCGGCGTCAACATCGGCGGCATGCAGGTCTCCCGCGCCACCGTCGGCGGCGAGGCGCTCGCCGTGCTGACCGTGGACGACACCGTCTCGCAGACCGTTCTCACCGAACTGGCCGACGAGATCGGCGCGTCGGTGGCCCGCTCGGTCGACCTCAGCGACTGACCGCACCCCGCAGCAGAACGCCCGCAGGGCCCGTACCGCCTCGGTGGTACGGGCCCTGCGGCGTGCGGTGGTCAGGCGGGGCGGGTGCCGGTGAGGACGGTGGCGGCGCGTTCCTCGTCGTGATGGAGGGCCGGGGTCAGACCCGCCGCTGCCAGCACCTCGCGGGCGGTCTCGGCCTGCCGTCCGGTCGTCTCCACCAGCAGGGTGCCGCCCGGGGCGAGCCACTCCGGAGCCCCTGCGGCGACCCGCCGCAGCACCGCCAGGCCGTCGTCGCCGCCGTCGAGGGCGACCCGGGGTTCGTGGGTGCGGGCCTCGGCGGGCAGCAGGGGAAGGCCGGCGGTCGGCACGTAGGGGACGTTGGCGACGAGGACGGCGACCCGGCCGCGCAGGGCGGCGGGGAGCGCCGCGTACAGGTCGCCCTCGTGGACCTCGCCCGCGCCCGCCAGGTTGCGGCGGGCCCAGCCGGCCGCGACCGGATCGATGTCGGCGGCGTGCACCTCGGCGTGGCGGCCCGAGGCGGCGAGCGCCGCGGCGGCCGCGCCCGAGCCGCAGCACAGGTCGACGGCGACCGGGACGGGGCCCGGGGCGCGGGCGAGCAGGTCGCGAGCGAGGGCGAGCAGGAACTCGGTGCGGCGCCGGGGCACGAAGACGCCGGGCCCGACCGCGATCCGCAGCCCCGCGAACTCGGCCCAGCCGACGACGTGTTCCAGCGGGTGTCCGGCGGCCCGCCGTTCCACCAGCCGGTCGAGTGCGGCGAGGCCGTCGCCCCCGCCGGAGGCGGCCGCCTCGGCCAGCAGGGCCGCCTCCTCCTCGGCGAAGACGCAGCCGGCGGCGCGCAGGCGGACGGTCGCGGCCGCGACGGCGGCGGGCGGGAGGGAGGCGGGCGGAACGAAAGCGTCCGCGCCGAGGGGTGAAGAAGTGCCGGGAGAGGGAGACATGACAGCCTTTCGGAAGCCTTCGGTGTGCTTCCGCGCGGCTCTAGCGGCGTGAGGCCGACGGTGAGACGGACGGGAACACCCGGTGGATACGCACGGGGATCGGTCTCACCTCCTCGGTCGGGGCCCGAAACGGGCTGCGCCACCGTACCACCGGGGCGCGGCCCGGGCGGGGGAGAACTTCAGCTCCCCCCGGCCGGCGCGAGCGACCCGCCGTCCTCGGCCCCGGCCGGGGGCGAGGGCTTCCACCCCGGCGGCCGGAAGACGTAGCCGAGCTTGTCGCGCAGGCGGAGGGCCGAGCGGACGTCGGCGAGGATGTTGCCGTACTCGTGGTACTGGAGCTTGAAGACGTTGTACGTGTCCACGGGCTTGGTCAGGCCGTAGGTGGGGCGGTGCGTCTCCTCCTGGAAGGTGCCGAAGAGGCGGTCCCAGACGATGAGGATGCCGCCGTAGTTCTTGTCCAGGTACTCCGGGTCGCTGGCGTGGTGGACGCGGTGGTGCGAGGGGGTGTTGAGGACGGACTCGACGGGGCGGGGGAGCTTGCCGACCGCCTCGGTGTGGGTGAAGAACTGGTAGATGAGGTTGAAGGAGAAGGCCACGTAGATGGTCCACGGGGCGAAGCCGAGCAGCGGGAGCGGTGCCCAGAAGATCGCCTCGGACCAGGGGTTCCACTTCTGGCGGACGGCGGTGGTGAGGTTGAAGTACTCGCTGGAGTGGTGCGCCTGGTGGCCCGCCCAGCCGATCCGCACCCGGTGAGAGAAGCGGTGGTTGGTGTACCAGGCGAGGTCCACGGCGACCAGCAGCAGGACCCAGCTCCACCAGGTGTCGGTGGGCAGGTGCCAGGGCGCGAGGGCCGCGTAGAGGTAGACGAAGAGGACCAGGGTCGCCGCCTTCAGCACGGCGGTGGAGACGAGCGAGCCCATGCCCATCACCAGGTTGGTGCGGGAGTCGGGCCACGAATGGCCCTTCGGGCGGTCCGCTCCGGGCGCGCGGCGTTCGGTGCGGTCCAGCAGTGCGAACGAGGCGAGTTCGATGCCCGCGAACAGGGCGAAGAACGGGGTGGCGTAGAGCAACGGGGTGTTGATCACGTCCCACAGGTCGGACAGCATCGCGGCTCCTCGGGGTCGGCCCGTCGGGAATTGACTCGTGGGTAAGTTACTCAGAGGTCAATTCGCGGTCAATGGTTCGCGCGGAACGGGGAGGAGCGGTCGGGTCAGGAGTGGGGGCCCAGGACGATGTGGAGCATCCGGGCGGCGCGGGCCGCCATGTCGGCAGCCGTCTGCTCGGGGTGGTCCAGCCACCACTGGACGATCGCGGTCACCGCGTGCTGCCACACCGCGCTCAGCAGGTCGTGGTCGAGCGGGTCGTCGTCACCCGCCGCCCGCAGGATCTCCGCCGTGCCGACCGCGCCCATCCCGGCCAGCCGCTCGCGGTACTTCGCCGCCGCCGCGTACGCCGCGCCGCCCTCGGGCAGCGTCGTGTCGTGCACCACCGACCAGGCCCGGCGGCAGTGGTCCAGCACCGAGAAGATCGCCGCCAGCGTGTCCAGCGCCCTGGCCTCGGCGGTGGTCGCGGTCTGGGCCGCCTCCACCTCGCTCACCAGCAGGCTCCCCGCGTAGTGGGCGCTCGCGGCGGCCAGGCCGTCCTTCGAGGTGAAGTAGGTGTAGATCAGCGGCTTGGAGATCCCGGCCCGCTCCGCGACGGCCGCCACCGAGGCCCGCGCGTACCCCTGCGTCCCGAACTCCTCGACGGCGAGCCGCACGATCTGCCGCTCGCGGTCGGCGCGGGCCACGCCCTTGGTGCCGGTCCTGGTCCTGCTCTCGGTTCGGGGGGTGGGGCGCGCGCTGGTCACGGGGGGAGCCTACCGAGGGGCCGGTCCGGGGCGTGCCGGTGTGTCAGGCGGAGGGGCGAGCGGCGGCGGCCACCACGTCGTACGCGCGGCCGTGCACCTCGTACCCGCCCAGCACCGCCATGCCGAACCCGTCGACGTGCACCTTCCGGGACGCCTCGTTGGCCCGCTCGATGAAGGCCACACCGCCTCGGCCCGGGGCGCGGCCGCCCGCAGCGCCGCCTCGTACGGCCCCCGCGCCACGCCCTTGCCCCGGTGCCCGGCTCCGACGACGACGGGGCCGTACAGCAGCCGGCGTGTGTCGCTCGGCGGGCGCCCCTCCCAGGTCGGCCGGTCCTGCGCGGCCAGGAGCACCGCGACGGGCGGCGGCGGGTCCGGTACGTCGCCGGGCGCGGCCAGGCAGACGAGCCCCGCGAGTCCGCCGGCGTCCTCCGCGACCAGGACGTTCCCCGCCCCGGCCATCGCCCGCAGGGCCGCCTCGCCGAAGGAGCCCTGCACGAAACCCTGCTCGACGCGTTGCCGCTCGGTGAGGGCGTCGTGGCGGTTGGCCTCCAAGGGGCTGGTCCAGGCGAAGAGTGGCCCGCGTGGGAACAACTCGACCACGTGGCCGGGAGCGCGTTCCAGGACGTGACAGGGAAGACGGACGACGACTTCCACGAGGCTCTGGACGCTCTCCGCGTCGAGGATCTCGAACCGGGAGAGCCGGTCGGCGAGCAGTGGGACGCGCGTGGCGATGAGGGGGCAGCACGTCGTCTGCCGCACCTGGCCAAGGCGTTTCCCCCGGGTGAGGGGGCTTAGCGGATCGTCGTCCACGAGGTGGGACCGCTGGTGCGACGTGTCGCGGACCCCGGTGCCGTCACAACCGTGCCGCCTTCAGCGCCATGTGGAGCAGGAGGCGGTCCTCACCGTCGTCGAGGTCGAGGCCGGTGAGTTGTTCGACGCGGGAGAGGCGGTAGTAGAGGGTCTGGCGGTGGACGCCGAGGGCGGCGGCGGTGCGGCCCGCCTGGCCCGCGTGGTCGAGGTAGGTCTCGGCGGTGCGGGCCAGTTCCCGGTGCGCCCCCGTCAGCAGCGGGGCGGTGGCGGGGTCGGCGGCGGTCGGGGCCGAGAGGGCGGTCAGCAGACGGTACGGGCCGAGGGCCGACCAGTGGGCGACGGGGCCGAGCCTCGGTTCGGCGTGGGCGGCGCGTGCCGCGGCCAGCGCCTCGCGCCAGGCGCGGGCCGTCTGGGCCATGCCGGTGCGCGGCGTGCCCACCCCGGCGGCGGCCGCGCCGGAGAGCGCGCGCAGGCGCTCGGCGGCGGTCTCGGCGGGGCCGAGCGCGCCCGGCGTACGCAGCCGGACCAGGGCGGCGAGGACCGCCGGGGCGGGCGCGGGGGAGTCGGGCTCGTCGCGCGGGCCGGCCGCTCCCGGGGCGGCGGGCGCACCGAACGCCGCCTCGCTCCCCGGCGGCGCGGGCAGGACGCAGAGGGCCGCCGCGCCGGGCAGGCGCCCCACGCCGGGCGGCTCGTCGAAGGGCCAGGGGCCGACGCAGACCACCGCGTGCAGCCGGTCGGCCTCGGAGCCGAGGGCGGCGCGCAGTGCGGCGTGCGCCTGGTCGTGCTGCCAGCCGGGCGCGGCGGTCAGCACCGCCCGGAACTCGCGGGTGACGTCCTCCCCGGCGGAGGCCTCGTCGGCCATGAGGGTGCCGATGCGGGCGGTGACCGCCATCGCCGCGTCCAGCTGCCCGGACGAGGGGCGCGGGTCGGTGTCCAGCAGCCAGACGTAGCCGCGCACGATGCCCCGATGGCGTACCGGCAGGCAGATCCGGCCGCGCAGTACGCCCGCCTCCGGGGAGGCCGGGATGTGCACGGGGCCGGTGGCGCGGGCGATGCCGTACGCCTCGAACCAGGCGCGGACCTGGGCGGTGGAGCGGCGGGTGAGGATCGAGCGGGTGCGGACCGGGTCCAGGGCGGTGGTGTCCAGGTCGCCGCCGCCCTCGTGGGAGCCGAAGGCGATCAGCTCGAAGTCCCGGTTCTCCAGCGTGGCCGGGGCGCCGAGCAGCTCGGAGATCTCGTCGACCAGGTCCTGGTAGTCGCTGCGCACGCTCCCATTGTGACCCGGCGCGCGCCCCGCTTCATACATATGTCTGAGATCGCGGCCACGGATGCGTGACAGCTGTAGATGGCAGGCGGGCAGCGGCATCCTTAGATTCAGGGTGGTTGAACATGCTGTTCCCGATGTGCCCCGTACGCCCCACAAGGGCCGGAGTGCGGGCCGGGACGGCCCATCTCTCGTGCAAGTTGTGGAGGTGCCCGATGCTGGGTCCCGTGATCCTCGCCGCGTCGCGCAGCGACAAAATGCGCCGCCTCGTGTCGGCCGCCCCCGTCACCAAGCAGGTCGTCGACCGGTTCATCCCCGGTGAGACGGTCGACGCCGTCGTGCCGATCGTGCAGGAGGCCGTGGCGAGCGGCCTGGAGCTGACCATGGACGTGGTCGGCGAGGACATCACCACGCCCGAGCAGGCCGCCGCCGCCCGCGACGCCTACCTGGAGCTGATCGACCGCCTCAAGGTCCTCGGCCACGGCACCAAGGCCGAGATGTCGGTGAAGCTCTCGATGTTCGGCCAAGCGCTGGAGAACGGCCACGAGCTGGCCCTCGCCAACGTGCGCCCCGTCGTCGAGGCCGCCGCCGCGATCGGCACCACCGTGACCCTCGACGCCGAGGACCACACCACCCTCGACTCGATGTTCGCCATCCACGAGGAGCTGCGGAAGGACTTCCCGCAGACCGGCTGCGTCATCCAGTCGTACCTCTTCCGCACCGAGGACGACGCCCGCCGCCTGGCCGCCGCCGGCAGCCGCGTCCGCCTCGTCAAGGGCGCCTACAAGGAGCCCGCTTCGGTCGCCTACCAGGACAAGGCCGACATCGACAAGGCGTACGTCCGTGTGCTGCGCATCCTCATGGAGGGCGACGGCTACCCGATGGTCGGCTCGCACGACCCGCGGCTGGTCGCCATCGCGCAGGAGCTGGCCCACCGCGCGGGCCGCAAGCTCGACGACTACGAGTTCCAGATGCTGTACGGCATCCGCAGCGACGAGCACCACCGCCTCGCCGCCGAGGGCCACCGCATGCGGGTCTACACCGCGTACGGCACCGACTGGTACGGCTACTTCATGCGGCGCCTCGCCGAGAAGCCCGCCAACCTCCTCTTCTTCTTCCGCTCGATGCTCACCAAGGGCTGAGTCCCTCCCGACGGCAGATCCCAACCGCACCAAAGGAGTCACGAGACCCATGGACGCAGTGACCAAGGTCCCCACCCCGGTCAACGAGCCGGTCCACGGCTACGCCCCCGGTTCCCCCGAGCGTGCCCGTCTGGAGGCCAAGCTCAAGGAGCTGGCCGAGAACCCCATCGAGCTGCCGATGACCATCGGCGGCGTCAAGCGCCTCGGCGCCGGTGAGAAGTTCCAGGTCGTCCAGCCCCACAACCACCAGGCCGTCCTCGGCACCGGCGCCAACGCCACCGAGCAGGACGCCCAGGACGCCGTGGACGCGGCCCTCGCCGCCGCCCCGGCCTGGCGCGCCATGTCCTTCGACGACCGCGCCGCGATCATCCTGCGCGCCGCCGAGCTGCTGTCGGGCCCCTGGCGCGAGACGCTGGCCGCCTCCACCATGCTCGGCCAGTCGAAGACCGCCCAGCAGGCCGAGATCGACACCCCCTGCGAGCTCATCGACTTCTGGCGTTTCAACGTGCACTACGCGCGCCAGATCCTCGCCGAGCAGCCCCCGGCCAACTCCCAGGGCGTGTGGAACCGCATGGACCACCGCCCGCTGGAGGGCTTCGTCTACGCGATCACGCCGTTCAACTTCACGGCCATCGCCGCCAACCTGCCGACCGCGCCCGCGCTGATGGGCAACGTCGTCGTGTGGAAGCCGTCCCCGACGCAGACCCACGCCGCCGTGCTGCTCATGCAGCTCCTGGAGGAGGCCGGGCTGCCCAAGGGCGTCATCAACCTGGTCACCGGCGACGGTCTCGCCGTCTCCGAGGTCGCCCTGGGCCACCGCGACCTGGCCGGCATCCACTTCACCGGCTCCACCAAGACCTTCCAGCACCTGTGGAAGACGGTCGGCAACAACATCGAGAAGTACCGCACGTACCCGCGTCTCGTCGGCGAGACCGGCGGCAAGGACTTCGTCGTCGCCCACCCGAGCGCCGACCCGGCGATCCTCAAGACCGCCCTGACCCGCGGCTCCTTCGAGTTCCAGGGCCAGAAGTGCTCGGCCTCCTCGCGCGCCTACGTTCCGGCCTCGATCTGGAACAACGGCTTCAAGGAGGAGTTCGCGGCCGAGGTCGACGCCATCGCCATGGGTGACGTCACCGACCTGTCGAACTTCATCGGCGCCGTCATCGACGAGCGGTCCTTCGCCAAGAACAAGGCCGCCATCGACCGCGCCGCCGCCGACCCGACCTGCACGATCATCGCGGGCGGCACGTACGACGACTCGGTCGGCTACTTCGTCCGCCCGACCGTCATCGCGTGCACGGACCCCGAGAACGAGGTCTTCACCACCGAGTACTTCGGTCCGATCCTCGCCGTCCACGTCTACGAGGACGACCAGTACGACGCCATGCTCGACCAGATGGAGTCCGTCTCGGACTACGCGCTGACCGGTTCGGTCATCGCCAACGACCGTGCCGCCGCCGCGTACACGATGGACAAGCTGCGCTACGCCGCCGGCAACTTCTACATCAACGACAAGTCGACCGGCGCCGTCGTCGGCCAGCAGCCCTTCGGCGGCGGCCGCGCCTCCGGCACCAACGACAAGGCCGGTGCCCCGCAGAACCTGATGCGCTGGACGCTGACCCGCGCCATCAAGGAGACGCTGGTCCCGCCGACCGACTACCGCTACCCCCACATGGGCTGACCTCCGCCCGCCGGGCCGCCGCCCCACGCGGCGGTCCCCCCGTGCTCCGCCCCCGCCCGGTTCCCCCCGACCGGCCGGGGGCGGTGTCATGTCCGGCGCCGGCACCTTCTACGCTGCGGCTGTCCGGGCGCCGCCACGGGCCGCCCGGTGACGAGGGAGGGGACCCCCGCCATGGCCGCCGCCGCGCCGCCCGATCCGCACGCCCGCCGCCACCTCACCTGGGACGGCTGCCTCAACGTCCGCGACCTCGGCGGCCTCGGCCGCCACACCGACGGCGCCTTCGTCCGCGCCGACTCCGTCGAGAAGCTCACCGCCGCCGGCTGGGCCGCCGCCCACGCCCACGGCGTACGCACCGTCCTCGACCTGCGCAACGACGACGAACAAGGCGCCGACGCCGCGCTGCGCCCCGAGGGGATCACCACCGTGCGCCTCCCGCTGGAGGACGTCGCGGACACCGCCTTCTGGGAGCCCTGGTTCACCGACTGGCGCTGGGGTACCCCCCTGCACTACCGGCCGTTCCTCGGCCACTTCCCCGAGCGCGTCGCCGCCACCGCCGAGGCCCTCGCCGCCGCCGCGCCGGGCGGCGTCGCCTTCCACTGCGCCACCGGACGCGACCGCACCGGCCTCGTCTCCCTGCTCCTCCTCTCCCTCGCCGGCGCCACCCCCGAGGAGATCGCCGCCGACTACGCCCTCAGCGAGGAGCGGATGACCCCCGTCTTCACCACCATGGGCCGCGCCGAGGAGGCCGCCCAGCTGGCCGCCGCCTACCGGTCCCACGCCACCAGCCCCTACGCCGAGATGCTCAAGGTCGCCCGCTGGTTCGACGGCGCCGCCTACCTGGCCGCCGCCGGGGTGCCCGGGACGACTGTCGCGGCGCTCCGGGCCCGGGCCACGGGGCAGCCCCCGGGCTGACACCGGAGCCGGGGTACGCCGCCTCACGCCCAGCCCCGCACGATCAGCCCCAGCCCCACCGCGAAACCGCCGCCCAGCAGCACCAGGTACACCCCGTACAGCCGCCGCAGCCGGTGCAGCAGAAACCCGAGAAGGCCGAACGCGGCGCCCACGCCCAGCGTCCGGGCGCCGCGCGCGGCCGTGCTGTGCGCCAGCCACGCCCCGGTGTCCGTCCCGGCGCGGCCCGCCTCGGCGGCGTACACCTTGAAGGGAACGCCGTTCCAGGGCTGGGCGTGGACCGCCCGGGCGCCGTCGCGCTCCAGCGTCACGCGGGCCTCGCTCCGCATCCGGTCCGTGGTCAGCGGCGCGGGCAGCTCCGCGCCGGCCGCCGCCAGGTGCAGCGCCAGCAGACCGCCCGCCACGCTCCCGGCGAGCGCCGCCAGCGACACCCGCAGCGCCGACCGGGGCACCGCCACGCAGACGACGCCCAGCAGCAGCTCCGGCATCAGCGGCCAGCTCAACGCCTCCGCGCACGCCCACACGAAGGCCAGCAGCGGTCCCCGCCGGGCGACCAGCGCCGCCACCCGCCGCCGCACGGCCGAGTCCCGCAGCGGCTCGGCGACGGTACGGGCGTGCAGCGCGGCCACCGCCGCACGGGCCTCCTCCGGTTCCGCCGACGGGCCGAGCGGGGTGCCGACGCGGACCCGCACCAGCGCCGGGCGGAGCCGGCCGTGCTTGGGCAGCAGCCGCCCCGTCCCCGCGATGCCCACCGGCACCACCGGTACGCCCGCCTGACGGGCCAGCAGCAGCGCCCCCCGGTGGAAGGTGCCGAGCCGTCCGTCGCCCCCGCCCCGTGTCCCCTCGGGGAAGAGCACCACGGCGCGGCCCGCCCGCAGTTCCGCCGCGCGCTCCAGCAGGTCCCCGAGGCCGCCCCCGGTGCGCCGTACCGGGAAGCCCGCCGCCAGCCGCCCGCAGATCCGGCGCCGCCACGGCGAGGCGAACCAGTAGTCGGCGGCGGCGCCGATCAGCGGGGCGTGCCGTGCGTCGAGCGTGGCGAGGAGCGCCGCGGTGTCGGCGTGCGAGGTGTGGTTGGCGACCACCACGCACCCGCCGGGCGGCAGCGCCCCGCGCCGCTCCACCCCGCCGGTCAGCGTCAGCACGCACCACCACAGGAGGCGACGGAGCAGGGCGCCCGCCCGGGGCACGGGGCGCGCGGTGCGGGGCGCCGCCTCGGGCGTGGCCGCGCTCACGCCGCCACCACCAGGGCCAGGGCGAGCGCGACGAGCAGCGAGTCGATCCGGTCGAGCAGCCCGCCGAACCCGGGCAGCCAGCTCCCCGCGTCCTTCACCCCTGCCTCCCGCTTCACCATCGACTCCAGCAGGTCCCCGAAGACGCACCCGCCGAGCGCCGCCGCCCACAGCCCCGGCGACCACGCCCCGAGCGCCGCCAGCACCGCACCCGTCGCCGCCGCCGCGCCCGCCACCCCGGCCCAGGTCTTCGCCGGGGAGAGCGGCGAGAGCGGCCGGGCCAGTGGCCCCCGGCGGCCCAGCGCCGTCCCGCCGCACCACGCGCCCACGTCCCCGAACGACACCGCCACACCCACCGCCAGCGCCGCAGGGCCCAGCAGGACCAGGCCGCACAGCGCCACCGGTATCCACAGCAGCCCGAAGACCGTCCGCCCCGCCCGGGTGAACCCCCGCTCCGCGTCCCCGCCCAGCAGCGCCGGCAGGGCGGCCGCGACCAGCAGCAGCGCCGCCGCCTGGAGGCCGAGCCGCTCCGGGGCCCGCCACGCGAGCAGCGGCAGCAGCAGGGCCGCGCCGGTCAGCACCGCCCACTCACCCCGGCCCAGCCCCGCCAGCCGCGCGTACTCGGCGACCGCGACCACCCCGAGCCCGGCGGCCAGTGCGAACGCCCCCGGCGGCCCGGCGAGGAACGCCCCGAGGAAGAGCGGCGCGGCCAGCACCCAGGTACGCCACCGGCGCCGCAGCTCCGCCCGGAGCCGTACCCGGGCCGGGAGCGCGGCGACGGCGACCCCGCCGAGGCCCAGCGCGCCGCCGACCACCGGGACGGCGCGGGCGAGCAGCTCCGTGGTGGCGAGGGCGGCGGTCATCGGGTGCCCCCGGTGGCGGCGGCCGACGGGACGGCGGAGGGCGGCGTGGCCCCGTACGGGGCGCTCGCGGCGCGGTCCGCCGCGCCCAGCTCCCGCCACAGGCGTACCCCGCGCAGCAGAGCGGTGGCGGCGGAGCCGACGGCGATCACCGCGAGGACCGGGGCGTACCAGCCGGTGGCCGCGGCCACGACGGCGAGCAGGCAGCGTTCGGTCTTGCCGGCCGGGCCGCCGTTGAGCCGGGGTGCCCCGGCCGCCGCCCCCGCCAGCGAGACCCAGGAGGGCAGCGTCGCGGCGCAGGCCGCCAGGGCGACCAGCCAGCCCGGTGCCACCGCCCAGAACGCCGCGATCACCAGGAGGTCGGCGGCCCGGTCGCCCGCCTCGTTGAGGAGCGCGCCGCGCCGGGTGGAGCGGCCGGTGTCGCGGGCCAGCGCCCCGTCGAGGTTGGCGCAGGCCAGCCGCGCCGCCAGCAGGAGCGCGACGGGGGCGGCGGCCCACCCCGACGGGAGCAGGGCGAGGGCCCCGCCGGCGGCCGCGGCGGCGGCGACGCCCGCGGCGGTGAGGGCGTCGGGGGAGACCCGGCGCCGGGCGAGCGCGCCGCGCACCCCGGACAGCCGGTCCGCGTACCAGGGCTTCAGTGCGTAGAGGCCGTTCATGGCTCCGACTCTGGCGGCGGGGCGCGGGCGCCGGAACGGTGCGCGTACTCAGAGGCTCTGAGTACGCCCGCCGGGGTCGACGGCGCGTCGGCGGGGGAGCGGTGTGGGCTGTGCCACCCGGTCGGCGCAGGCCGCTCCGGCAAGCGGAAACCCGGCGTGAGCTGGCGCGCAAGGGGCGCGGAGGCGGCTCACGGGGGGCGCGTTCGGACGAAGCCGTCTCAGATAGTAGGAAGCCCGAGTAACTGTGGAGACAGAAGCGGGCCGCAGGTCTAGCTTTGTAGGAGCCGAACGTCTCGCTGGAACCAGCGAATGACGGGTGTGCCTCCGCGCCCCGAGCAGGCAATCCCTGCTGGCCCGGAGCCCCGTCCCTCCCGGCGCCCGACCTCCCGCGCGATCCCTCGGCGGCCGCCCATCCGGCCGCCCGGCCCGGTCGCGGGGTTCAGGCCACCCGTTCCGGACGCGGTCCGCCGTGTCACGGGCCGGAGCGGCCGCCCGTTCCCCAGGTCCAGCGCCCTCCGCCGATCCCGGCGAAACCGTCCGGTGCCCCAGTGATCCCAGCGATCTGCAAGGAGTCTCCCCATGTCCGCAGAGACGACCTCCGCCGCCCGCCGCTCCCGCCGCGCCCACCGGGCCACCGAGACCGACCGCCGCAACGCCGCCGCCGCACTCCAGCGTGCCCTGGACCGTCGCGACAACGGCGGCTCGACCGGTCACTGAGCCACCCCACCGCGCCCGCCCGGCCCCACGGCCACGGGCGGGCGCGTGTGTCCGCATGATGGACGCTCCGTGTCACCCCGTGGGACGAGGAGTAGGGTGCGACCATGTCTCGCAGCATCAATCTCGCAGTGATCCCCGGTGACGGCATCGGCCAGGAGGTCGTCGCCCAGGGTCTGAAGGTCCTCAACGCGGTCCTCCCCGAGGATGTGAAGCTGGAGACCAAGGAGTACGACCTCGGCGCGCGCCGCTGGCACCGCACGGGCGAGACCCTGCCCGACGCGGAGCTGGAGGCGCTCAAGGAGCACGACGCGATCCTCCTCGGCGCCATCGGCGACCCCTCGGTCCCCTCCGGCGTCCTCGAGCGCGGCCTGCTGCTGAAGCTCCGCTTCGCCTTCGACCACTTCGTCAACCTCCGCCCCTCGAAGCTCTTCCCGAACACCGCCACCCCGCTGGCCGGCCGTCCGGAGATCGACTTCGTGGTGGTCCGCGAGGGCACCGAGGGCCCCTACACGGGCAACGGCGGGTCGCTGCGCACCGGCACCCCTGCCGAGGTCGCCACCGAGGTCAGCGTCAACACGGCGTACGGCGTGGAGCGCGTGGTCCGTGACGCCTTCGCCCGCGCCCAGGCGCGGCCCCGCAAGAAGCTCACGCTGGTCCACAAGAACAACGTGCTCGTCTTCGCCGGCCACCTGTGGAAGAACACCTTCGACAAGGTCGCCGCCGAGTACCCGGACGTCACCACCGACTACCTGCACGTCGACGCCGCGACGATCTTCTTCGTCACCCAGCCCGAGCGGTTCGACGTCATCGTCACCGACAACCTCTTCGGCGACATCATCACCGACCTCGCCGCGGCCGTCACCGGCGGCATCGGCCTGGCAGCCTCCGGCAACATCAACCCGACGGGCGCCTTCCCGTCGATGTTCGAGCCGGTCCACGGCTCCGCCCCCGACATCGCCGGGCAGGGCAAGGCCGACCCGACCGCCACCATCCTCTCCGTCGCCCTCCTGCTGCGTCACCTCGGCTACGAGGCCCAGGCCGCCCGCATCGAGGAGGCCGTCTCCGCCGACCTCGCGGAGCGCGACGGAACCGCGCGGACCACCGACGCCATCGGCGACGCGCTCGCCGGACGAGTAGCCGGCTGACCCGGCGCGCGACACCCGAAGCCGCCGGGTCCCCCACGGGACAACCCGGCGGCTTCCTCATGGGCGGCCCCGGGTGCGACAACCCAGGGCCCGCGCTCACCCCGGACCCCCCCTGCCGCTCCGCCGCGTGACACATTCGGCGCGGCGGTGGACTCCTCGGCGTTCCCTCACCGCCCCCTCCGGCGCGATAATCGAACGTGGGGCCGCGGAAAATGAGGCGATACCCGGACGTCCGTATGGTGCACAGCTGACCGGAGTGCGAGACAGCACCCCGGACACGCACCACTCAGGGGTACGGGCGTGAGCGCGGTCCGTCACCACCACACGTGAAGGACACCACTCATGACGACGCCGACGATCGAACTGAAGCCCTCCGCGCACCCGCTCCCGGAGGCCGAGCGCGAGGCGCTCCTCGCCCGCCCCGGCTTCGGCCGGCACTTCACCGACCACATGGTCACCGTGAAGTGGACCGAGGGCCGAGGCTGGCACGACGGCCAGCTCGTCCCCTACGGGCCGCTCTCCCTCGACCCCGCCACCAACGTCCTCCACTACGCCCAGGAGATCTTCGAGGGGCTCAAGGCGTACCGCCGCCCCGACGGCTCCGTGGCGACCTTCCGCCCCGACGCCAACGCCCGCCGCTTCCAGGCCTCCGCGCGCCGCATGGCCATGCCCGAGCTGCCCGTGGAGACCTTCATCGAGGCGTGCGACCTGCTGGTGGCCCAGGACAAGGCGTGGGTCCCGCCGCACGGCGGCGAGGAATCCCTCTACCTGCGGCCCTTCATGATCGCCACGGAGATCGGGCTGGGCGTCCGGCCCGCCAACGAGTACCTCTTCGTGGTCATCGCCTCCCCGGCCGGCGCGTACTTCCCCGGCGGCGTCAAGCCCGTCTCGATCTGGCTCTCCGAAAACCGTGTCCGCGCCGTGCCCGGCGGCGTCGGCGACGCCAAGACCGGCGGCAACTACGCCGCCTCCCTCCTCGCCCAGGCCGAGGCCGCCGCCGAGGGCTGCGACCAGGTCGCCTACCTCGACGCGGTCGAGCACAAGTGGGTCGAGGAACTGGGCGGCATGAACCTCTGCTTCGTCTACGGCGACCGCCTCGTCACCCCCACCCTCACCGGCTCCCTCCTCGCCGGCGTCACCCGCGACACCCTCCTCTCCCTCGCCGCCGACCTCGGCTACCGGGCCGAGGAGGGCCGCGTCTCCATCGACCAGTGGCGCGAGGACAGCCGCAGCGGCGCCCTCACCGAGGTCTTCGCCTGCGGCACGGCCGCCGTCATCACCCCCGTCGGCCGGGTCAAGACCGCCACCGACGAGTGGACCCAGGGCACCGGCGAACCCGGCGAGGTCACCCTCCGCCTCCGCGAGGCCCTCCTCGCCCTCCAGACGGGACGCACGGAGGACCGCCACGGGTGGATGCACCCGCTGGGCTGAGTCTTGAAGGTCCGGTGCCGGGCGCGTGCGAGCGCCTGGCACCGGACCGATCGGACGACCGGGACGGCCCGTCGTCCCCGCAGCGGATGCGGGGGCGGCGGGCCGTTTCGGGGCGGGGGCGGCGCTGGCTTCGGTAAGGGGTGCCGCCGCGGCGTCGGGCTTACCTGCGCCGTGGTGGGGCGCGCGGCGTACGGGGCGGTCACGGGGCGCGCGACCTGCGGCTTTACGGGGCACGTGGTGCGCGGCGTGCGACCCTCCACGCTGCGCCGCAGGTATGGGGCGACGTGGCGGGGCTGCCCCTTACCCGGACTCGGGGCCGCCCCTTGCCCGGCCCCGCCTCTGAGGGCTCCCGCGGCCGCCCCCGACCCAAGCGCCCGCCCTGCCGTCCGCCATCCATTGGAAAACCTAAATGCTTTAGATAGGGTGACGCTCCATCGCCCGCCCGCCCACCCCTCCAGGACCCCCATGCGCCTGACCCCCACCGAACGCGACCGCCTCCTGATCTTCAACGCCGCCCAGCTCGCCCGGGCCCGGCAGGCGCGCGGGCTCCGGCTGAACGTTCCGGAGGCGACCGCGCTCATCTCGGACACGGTCTGCGAGGTGGCGCGGGACGGGGCGCGGCTGGCGGAGGCGGTGGCGGCGGGGCGGGCGGTGCTCGGGCCGGACGACGTGCTGCCGGGTGTCGCCGACGTGCTGACCGAGATCCAGGTCGAGGCGGTCTTCGAGGACGGGTCCCGGCTCGCCGTGCTGACCGACCCCATCGGCGGCGGCCACACCGGCGACCAGGCGCCCGGCGCCCTGCTCCCGGGCCCGCCCCACACCGAGCCGAGCCCCGTGCTGACCCTCCCGGTCACCAACACCGCCACGGTCCCGGTCAGCGTCACCTCGCACTTCCACTTCTTCGAGGCCAACCCGCGCCTGAGCTTCGACCGGGCTGCCGCCTACGGCATGCGCCTGGCCGTCCCGGCCGGCTCCTCGCTCCGCTTCGGCCCGGGCGAGACCCGCGAGGCGGGGCTGGTGGAGATCGGCGGGGCGCGCGTCGTCATCGGCTTCGCCGGGCTGGTCGACGGCCCGCTGGAAGCCCCCGGCGCCCGCGCCGAGGCCCTGCGCCGCGCCGCCGCCTGCGGCTACCTCGGCGCAGAAACGCCCGGGACGGACCCCGCCCCGCCCGGCGCCACCCCCGCCCCGGAGACCGACGCATGAGCCACCCCGCCGATCCGGCCCTCCCTGACGACCTCACCCCGCGCCCCCGCGCCTTCCCGCATCTGGCCCGTACCCCGCACGGCCGCCGTACCGCGCCCGACGAGGCGGCCGGCGCCTCCGACCCCTACGCCTACGCCGCCGTCCACGGCCCCCGCGCAGGGGACAGGGTGCGGCTCGGTGACACGGGGCTGACGGTGCGGGTCGAGGCCGACGCGCAGCGGCCGGGGGACGAGTTCCTGGCCGGGTTCGGGAAGACGGCGCGGGACGGGCTGCACCTGCGGGCCGCCGCCGTGCGCGACACCTGCGACCTGGTGATCAGCAACGTGCTGGTGATCGACGCGGTGCTCGGCATCCGCAAAGTCTCGATCGGCGTCCGCGAGGGCCGTATCCATGCCGTCGGGCGGGCGGGGAACCCGGACACGCTCGACGGGGTCGACGTGGTGGTCGGTACCGGCACCACGATCGTGTCGGGGGAGGGGCTGATCGCGACCGCCGGGGCGATCGACACTCACGTGCACCTGCTCTCGCCCCGCGTCATGGAAGCCTCCCTCGCCTCCGGCGTGACCACGATCATCGGCCAGGAGTTCGGCCCCGTCTGGGGCGTCGGCGTGAACTCGCCGTGGGCCCTGCGCCACGCCTTCGCCGCCTTCGACGCCTGGCCCGTCAACATCGGTTTCCTCGCCCGGGGTTCCTCCTCCGACGCCGCGCCGCTGGTCGAGGCGCTGGCGGAGGGCGGGGCGTGCGGGTTCAAGGTGCACGAGGACATGGGGGCGCACATCCGGGCGCTGGACACCGCGCTGCGCGTCGCCGAGGAGTACGACGTGCAGGTGGCCCTGCACAGCGACGGCCTCAACGAATGCCTCTCCGTCGAGGACACCCTCCAGGTGCTCGACGGCCGCACCATCCACGCCTTCCACATCGAGGGGTGCGGCGGCGGCCACGTCCCCGACGTGCTGCGCATGGCGGGTGTGCCGAACGTCATCGGCTCCTCCACCAATCCGACGCTGCCCTTCGGCCGGGACGCCGTCGCCGAGCACTACGGCATGATCGTCTCGGTCCACGACCTCAAGCCCGAGCTGCCCGGCGACGCCGCGATGGCCCGCGACCGCGTCCGCGAGTCGACGATGGGCGCCGAGGACGTCCTGCACGACCTGGGCGCCATCGGCATCACCTCCTCCGACGCGCAGGGGATGGGGCGGGCCGGCGAGACGATCCGCCGCACCCTCCAGCTCGCCGCCAAGATGAAGCGCGAACGCGGCCCGCTGGACGGCGACGACGAGGGCGACGACAACGCCCGCGTCCTGCGCTACCTCGCCAAACTGACCGTCAACCCGGCCCGCGCGCACGGCCTCTCCCACGAGGTCGGCTCGCTGGAGCCCGGCAAGCTGGCGGACATCGTGCTGTGGCGCCCCGAGTGCTTCGGCGCCAAGCCCCAGCTCGTCCTGAAGTCCGGCTTCCCCGCCTACGGCGTCACCGGCGACCCCAACGCCGCCACCGACACCAGCGAACCGCTCGTCCTCGGCCCTCAGTTCGGCGCGCACGGCGCGGCCGCCGCCGAGCTCTCCGTCGCCTTCGTCGCGGGCGCCGCCGGGGGCCTCGGCGCCGACGCCCTGCCCACCCGCAGGCGCCGCGTCCCCGTACGCGGCACCCGGAACATCGGCCCCGCCGACCTCCTCCTCAACTCCCGCACCGGCCAGGTCGACGTGGACGCCCGCACCGGCCTGGTCACCCTCGACGGCGACCCGGTCCGCTCCGGCCCCGCCGACTCCGTCAGCCTCAACCGCCTCTACTTCCTCTGAGGACCGCCATGCCCGACGCCCCCGCCCCGTCCCTGCGCGGCACCCTCCCGCCGGGCTTCCGCATGCCGCCCGAGTGGGCGCCGCACCTGCGCACCTGGATGGCCTGGCCCGGCCCCAACCCGACCTTCGCCACCGAGGCCGAACTCGCCTCGGCCGAACGCGCCTGGGCCGAGGTGGCCCGCACCGTACGCCGCTTCGAACCGGTCACCGTCCTCGCCGGACCTGGCCGCGCCGAAGGCGCCCGCGCGCTCCTCGGTCCCGGCGTCGACGTGGTCGAACGCCCGCTGGACGACGCCTGGATGAGGGACATCGGCCCCACCTTCGTCACCCGTGCGGAGGACGGCGCCCGGGCCGCGCTCGACTGGACGTTCAACGGCTGGGGCGCGCAGGAGTGGGCCCGCTGGGAGCACGACGCGAAGGTCGGCGGCGAGGTGGCCGCGCTGGCCGGGGTCACGGCGTACCGGACGGGGCTGGTCAACGAGGGGGGCGGGCTGCACGTCGACGGGGAGGGCACCGTGCTGCTCACCGAGACCGTCCAGCTCGACCCGGACCGCAACCCCGGGCTGAGCCGGGCCGAGGCCGAGGCCGAGATCCACGCGGGGCTCGGTACCAGCAAGGCGGTCTGGCTGCCGCGCGGGCTGACCGGTGACTACGGGCGGTTCGGGACGCGCGGCCACGTCGACATCGTCGCCGCCTTCGCCCGGCCCGGCGTGGTCGTGGCGCACACCCAGCCCGACCCGGCCCACCCCGACCACGAGGTCTGCAAGGAGATCACCGGCGTGCTGCGCGCCGCCCGGGACGCGGCGGGCCGCCCGCTGGAGGTGGTCGAGGTGCCCGCGCCCACCGTGCTGGAGGTGGACGGGGCGTGGGCCGACTACTCGTACATCAACCACTACCTGTGCAACGGCGGGGTCGTCCTCTGCGCCTTCGACGACCCGCGCGACGCCGAGGCCGCCGCGCTCTTCCGCCGCCTCTTCCCGGACCGCACCGTCGTCCCCGTCGACGCCCGCCCGGTCTTCGCGGCCGGCGGCGGCATCCACTGCATCACCCAGCAGGAACCGGCGCCGGCCCGGGGTACACGGGGCTGAGACCGCTCCGGCACGCCGGGTCGTTCTGGCCGGCGCTCGGCCTCTCGCTCCTCGCGCTGCTCAACATCACGGACTACACCTCGATCAACGCCCGCGTGAAGGCCGAACTCTTCCCCACCGGCATCCGCGCGCTGGGCGTCGCCCTGCCCTGCGCCGTGGGCAACGCCCTCTTCGGCGGCACCGCCGAGTACGTCGCGCTCTGGTTCAAGAACGGCGGGCTGGAGTCCTACTACTGGTACGTGGCGGGGTGTGCCGCCGTCTCGCTCGTCGTCCACCTGGCGATGAAGGGAGACCCGGGACATCGACCTCAACCGGGTCGGTGCCGAGACGGGCTCGCCCTCCGCCGGGGCCGGTCCCGGCTCCCCGGCCTCCCCGCCCGCGAAAACGGACGCCCCGCTCGCATCCTGAGACACCTCGTGGCACGGGGGTGTCTCTGTGGAAGACTGCCCCCGTGCCCACGTTCGCCATGATTATCGGCAGCAGGCGCGCCGGTCCGCAGTGACCGCCCCGCACCACCACGTGCGACGCGGCCACCGTGCCCCAGACCCGCGCGCAGACCTCTCGCACCCGCGAGGGGTCTTTTCGTTTGTCGGCCCCGACCGGGCCGCGGCGAGGCGCACGAGAGGATGGGGGCAAGTGGAGCCAAGCATTCCGGAGCCACTCACCCGACAGGAGTCACCACCGCATGACCAGCCAGGCCACCCCCGAGGAACCCGCTGAGCGCGCCCCGTCGGCCGCGACGAAACCGCAGGTCGCGCGCGACGTACGGGGCGACGACGGGGCGCGCCCCGCACCTGCCGCGACGCCCGCCGGAGCCCCCGCCTCCGCCCCGTCAGCCGCCGCCGACGCCGCCGTCGAGCGCCCCCTGCACATCTTCGACACCACGCTCCGCGACGGCGCGCAGCGGGAGGGCATCAACCTCAGCGTCGCCGACAAGCTGACCATCGCCCGGCACCTGGACGACTTCGGGGTGGGCTTCATCGAGGGCGGCTGGCCCGGCGCCAACCCGCGCGACACCGAGTTCTTCGCCCGCGCCCGCGAGGAGATCACCTTCCGCCACGCGCAGCTCGTCGCCTTCGGCGCCACCCGCCGCGCGGGCGGCAGCGCCGCCGACGACCTCCAGGTCAAGGCGCTCCTCGACTCCGGCGCCCCGGTCGTCACCCTGGTCGCCAAGGCCCACGACCGCCACGTCGAGCTGGCCCTGCGCACCACCCTCGACGAGAACCTGGAGATGGTCCGCGACACCGTCTCCCACCTGCGCGCCCAGGGCCGCCGGGTCTTCGTCGACTGCGAGCACTTCTTCGACGGGTACGCCGCCAACCCGGCCTACGCCAAGGCCGTCGTCCGCGCCGCCAGCGAGGCCGGCGCCGACGTCGTCGTGCTCTGCGACACCAACGGCGGCATGCTGCCCGCGCAGATCCAGGCCGTCACCGCCACCGTCCTCGCCGACACCGGCGCCCGCCTCGGCATCCACGCCCAGGACGACACCGGCTGCGCCGTCGCCAACACCCTCGCCGCCGTCGACGCGGGCGCCACCCACGTCCAGTGCACCGCCAACGGCTACGGCGAGCGCGTCGGCAACGCCAACCTCTTCCCGGTCGTCGCCGCCCTGGAGCTGAAGTACGGCCGCACCGTACTCCCCGAGGGCGCGCTCGCCGAGATGACCCGCATCTCGCACGCCATCGCCGAGGTCGTCAACCTGACCCCCTCCACCCACCAGCCCTACGTCGGCGTCTCCGCCTTCGCCCACAAGGCCGGACTGCACGCCTCCGCGATCAAGGTCGACCCCGACCTGTACCAGCACATCGACCCGGAGCTGGTCGGCAACCGCATCCGGATGCTCGTCTCCGACATGGCCGGCCGCGCCTCCATCGAGCTGAAGGGCAAGGAGCTGGGCATCGACCTCGGCGGGGACCGCGCCCTGGTCGGCCGCGTCGTGGAGCGCGTCAAGGAACGGGAGCTGGCCGGGTACTCCTACGAGGCCGCCGACGCCTCGTTCGAACTGCTGCTCCGCGACGAGCTGCGGCGCGGCGCCGACGGCGCGGGCGACGCCGCCCCGTCCCGTTTCTTCCGCGTCGAGTCGTGGCGGGCGATCACCGAGAACCGCCCCGACGGCACCCACGCCAACGAGGCCACCGTGAAGCTCTGGGCCAAGGACGAACGCCTCCTCGCCACCGCCGAGGGCAACGGCCCCGTCAACGCCCTGGACCGTGCCCTGCGCGTCGCCCTGGAGCGGATCTACCCGGAGCTGGCCAAGTTCGCCCTGCGGGACTACAAGGTCCGCATCCTGGAAGGCCGCTCCGGCACCGACTCCACCACCCGTGTCCTGATCTCCACCGGTGACGGCGACGCCGAGTGGTCGACGGTCGGCGTCGCGGAGAACGTCATCGCCGCCTCCTGGCACGCCCTGGAGGACGCCTACACCTACGGCCTGCTCCGCGCCGGGGTCGAGCCCGCCGAGTAGTAGGGCCGAAGCGCGTACGCCCGGGGGCGGCGGGCCCGGTACCGCCCCGCCGCCCGTCCGCGGCGCTTCGCCGCGACCCGGGTTAGCGTGGAGGTATGAGGCGAGCCGTAGTCCGCCAGTCCATACGCCGGGGCGCTCTCATCGCGTCCGGGCCTCTTCTCGTGCTGGGCGCCGCCGGAGCGACGGCCGCGCCCGCCGTCGCCGCACCGGACCAGGGCAGGCCCGCCGCCGCGGCACCCGTGCGGGCGGCGCCGCAGGCCCCCGCCGCCGCGACCGTCTCCGAGGTGGCCAAGGCGTGGCGCGACGGCCCCGTCTTCGTGGACCCGGACGTCTCGGACCAGCTCTCCGACGCCGACGCGCGTGACCTCTCGCAGGAGATCCAGGACAGCGACAAGGCGATCTTCGTCGCGGTCCTCCCGGCGACCTTCACGGACGACGTCGACCAGACCATGAACGACCTGCGCGGCGACACCGGCATCACCGGCCTGTACGTCCTGCGCATCGGTGACGACCTGCACGTCCGTGCCGACGAATCGGTTCTCTCGCAGCAGGCCGTGCAGAACCTCGAATCCCGCTTCCAGGACACCACCCCGGCCGACGAACAGCTCACCGGCCTCGTGGGCAACGCCACCCAGAACATGGGCGGCCGCGCCCCCACCTCCTGGTCCTCCCAGAACAGCGTCTCCGGCGCGACGTGGCTCGGTCTCGGCATCGCCGTCGTGGTGGTGGGCGGCGCCGCGTACACGCTGACCAGGCGGCGCAGGATCCGGCGTGAGCAGGCCCAGCAGGAGGCGCTGGCGAAGCTGCGGGTCGTGGTGGACGAGGACATCACCGCGTTCGGTGAGGAGCTGGAGCGGCTCGACTTCAGCCCGTACGAGTCCGGGGCCACCGACGAGATGCGCGGCGACTACGAGCGCGGGCTCGACGCGTACGAGAACGCCAAGTCGCTCATGGACCGCGCCCAGAAGCCCGAGGACGTGCGGGAGGTGACCAAGGCGCTGGAGGACGGCCGGTTCGCGCTCGCCGTGCTCGACGCCCGGCGCAGCGGCCGTGAGCTGCCGGTGCGCCGCCCGCCGTGCTTCTTCGACCCGCGCCACGGCCTCTCGGTCGACGACGTCACCTGGGCCCCGGCCGGCGGCGCGCCCCGCGAGGTACCCGTCTGCGCCGCCGACCAGGCACGGCTGGAGCGCGGCGAGGCCCCCGACATCCGCACCGTCGAGTCCGACGGGGGCGGCCGGCGCCCGTACTGGGAGGCCGGACCGGCGTACGGCCCCTGGGCCGGCGGCTACTTCGGCGGCGGCATCCTCCCCGGCATCCTCGTCGGCACCATGCTCGGCCACATGATGATGAGCCCCGCCTACGCCGCCGACTACGGCTCGGCCGAAGGCTTCGGCGACGGCGGCGCGGGCGGCGGCTACGAGGGCGGCGACGTCTCCGGCTCCGACTTCGACCCCGGTGACTTCGGCGGCGGAGGCGGCTTCGGTGACGGCGGAGGGTTCGGGGGCGGAGGCGGCGACTTCGGCGGAGGCTTCTGACGCCGCCGAAGCCGCTCACCCGGCCCGCTGCCGTCACCCCCCGGCGAACACCCGCGCCGCCGCCGTACCCAGCGACGAGGCGCCGAGCCCGTTCGGCCCGATCCCGCGCGGCGCGGCCTCGATCACCCGCCGCACGCCGGGGGAGTGGTGGCTCAGGTCCTCCTCCTTGTACCGCTTGCAGCCCCGGTGCCAGGTCAGGATGGCCGACAGCCAGTTCTCCAGCTGCCGCACATACCCGTCGAGCACCTTCCTGGCCGCGCCGTCCAGCTGGAAATCCTCGTACAGCACGGGGAGTTCGTGGGCCACGATGTGTTCGAACTGTTCCAGCCGCGCGTTCATCAGCGCGTCCACGTAGGCGAGGCCGGTCGGGTAGTCGCAGTCGAAGAAGTTCTGCGTGACGAGGACGGCGTTGTGGATCTCGCCCTCGAACTCCACTTCCTTCTGGTACGAGAAGACGTCGTTGATCAGCGCGCCGTAGTCCGAGACGGCCTTCTCCATCGCCTGGACGGTGCCCGAGCGGTACACCTCCTCGGGGACGATGTTGCCGTGGCGCAGGCGGCACAGGCTCATCGTCAGGTCGGAGCCGAAGGTGGCGCGGCGCATCTCCATGTAGTCGATGGGGTCGGGGATGCGGCCGAGGGACTGGTTGTCCAGCTCCCAGACCCAGCTGTCCAGCATCACCTCGATGGTCTGCCGGAACTCGCGGCGCGCCTTCTCCGGCATCGCGGAGGCGGTCCGCACCCACAGGTCGGCGAGCGACCGTTCCAGCGCGCTGGTCGGCACCGGTCCCGCCGAGGGCTGCTCGACCGGCATGAAGTCGCGCAGCCGGTCGGTGCAGAGCTTGGCCCCGGCGAAGTTCCGGGTACGGCCGAAGACCGCCGGGTAGTAGTCGTCGCCGTAGGTGCCCCAGGTCAGCCACTGGGAGGCGAGGTTCAGTTCCTCCAGGTCCGCCTCCGGGTGGAGCCCGGCCGCGCAGAGCGGGAAGTCGTAGCCGGCCAGCGCCTCCTCGTCCCACACGTCCGACCCGGGCACCCCCGGCTGCGGCACCAGCAGCCCCATCCGGTGCCCCCACGCGACCGTGTCCACCCGGGACTGCTCCAGCGCCGGGGAGAGCCGCGTCGGGAACGGAAGCTTGAAGTCCGGCAGCAGCGAGGCCCCCGTCCTCTGGTACGGCACGTGCGAGAAGCTGCGCGCCCGCTGCCGCGCCGGACGCCCGAAGAACGCCCCCACGTTCAGCGCCGACGTGCCCAGCGTCCCGGCCAGCAACGCCGCCGCCAGCGCCCCCGGCGACCCGCCCGGCGTCGGCGGCGCGGCCTCCCCGTCGACCGCGCCCTCGTTCATGTACCGGCTGGAGCGCATGTGCCACTCGTGGCCGCCCGACTGCCAGTCCTGGAGCCCCTTCACGTACGCCAGCACCGAGGCGGACTCGGCCGGATTCAGCCCCTTGTCGGCGAAGAGCGGCCCCAGTTCGGTCAGCGCGGTGTTCTCGAACTGCTGAAGGCGCGAGGTCAGCAGGTCGTTGACGGCCTCGGCCGCCTCCTGCGTCGTGCACTCCAGGAACCGTTCCAGCACGAGGACGCCGTTGCTCAGCTCGCCCTCCTCCTCGACCTCCCGCTGGTAGGAGAAGAGGTCGTTGCGCAGGTGGACGCCGTCCGAGAAGGCGTCGGTCAGCACGCGCAGGGGCCGCGAGTACGCCACCGCCTCCGGCACCTCGGCCCGCGCCGCGTACTCGATCAGCCCGGCCGACCAGGGCGCGCCGCCGACCTTGCGGCGCATCTCGATGTACTCCAGCGGGTTGGAGACGCGCCCCGCGTTGATGTTGGAGAGCTCCCACATCGACTCGTTGAGCAGGTTCTCCGTGGAGAGGGCGAAGCGGCGGCGCCAGTCCTCGGACATGGCCGGGACCGTCCGCGCCCACAGGTCGGCGAGCCCCGCCTCCACCGGATTCTGCGGCTCCGGGAACCCGTCGGCCAGATCCATCGGCATGAACGCCGGCAGCCGTTCCAGGTACGCCTTCGCGCCCTCACGGTCCTGCGTCCGCTTGAACAGCTCCAGGAAGTGGTCGTCGAAGAAGAAGACCCACACATACCAGTCGGTCACCAGCGACAGCGCCGGACCGTCGCAGTCCGGATGCGTGTACGCGCAGAGCAACGCGTAGTCGTGGGCCTCCAGGTCGGCCAGGTCCCAGACGCCCGACCCCTCCAGCATCCCCATCTCGTCCGCCCACTCCCGGGCGTGGGCTCGCGCCTCTTCGAGATGAGGGTTGAGCCGCGCCGGGTACGGCACGTAGAAATCGGGCAGGACAAAGGGCTGTGTCACGGTCGAGCCTTCCACACGGTGATACCGGCGGCCCGATCACTACCCGCCCGCCCGACCCGTCAGCCGGACGGCGGTGTTGTCATACGAGTGGACCGGCGGTCGCGTGTACGAACGCCGCCCAGGCGGCGGGGGCGACGTCGAGGACGGGGCCCGCCGGGACCTTGGAGTCGCGGACGTGGACGGCGGTGGGGTGGGCGGCGACTTCGACGCAATTGCCGCCCGCGTTGCTGCTGTAGCTGGACTTGAACCACTTCATGGGTTCGCGGGAAGGGGCTACGCCGGTCATGTCACTCCAACAGTGTGTCCAGCAGGCGCTTGGTCTTTTGGGGAGAGAGGGCCTGCGACCGCAGCATCCCATATTCCTGCTGGTAGGAACTGACCATATTCGGGTCGTCCACGAGGAAGCCATTGTGCTGCCCCTCGATGTAAGCGAGGTGATCGTGATCGGGCGTTTCAAGGAGGACGAGGGGGCCCGCCAGTCCGGCGTGGGCATCCGTGTCAGTGAGCATGACCTGAAGCCCAAGGAACGGGAGATCGGCGCATCGGCGTAGATGGACGATCTGCTGCCGCATCATCTCGGGTTCGCCCATGTGCCTGTGCAGCACACACTCTTCGATGATGAAGTTCATCATCGGGGGCTCCTCGCGCTCCAGGAGAACCTGCCGGTCAAGCCTGGCCTGGATGGCTTCATCGGTCTCGGCCGAGCTGAGCGGCGGATAGAGGTTCGCGTACAGCGTGGTGACGTACGCGGGTGTCTGGAGGAGGCCGGGGATCACCTGGTTCTCGTACGAGAGCAACGTCACTGACTCCTGCTCGTGCTCCACGAAGTCCTGGGCGAACGCGGGATACCGCTCCCGATCCGGAATCTTGGACACCGCCGTAGCCAGCGCCCGCTTGGTGTTGAGGATCGTGTCCAGCAGCTCGGCCAAGTCCGCCTTGAGCCGCCGCCGACCCTGCTCGATCGAGGCGAGCGTGTCTTCCCCGACCTTGGCTGTGTCAGCCAACTGCGGCTGGGTCAGTCCGGCCGAGCGCCGAAACTCGGCCAGTTGGGCCCCCACCACTTCCCACGACGTGACCTTCTTGCTGGACTTCTTCCGCTGCTGCATACGCACTCCATCTCCCGACGCGCCCCGTCGCGCACCCGACACGGCCCGTACAACGGATTTGTACGGGTCGACGCCCTGCACAAGGCTAGTGACGTTGGGTGACCGTAGGAGGGTGAAAACCGAAACCGGACTCCCCGCGCACTGCGAGCGCTTCTACCGCCGCGAGCGCCGATCCGTCCCCGCGGCCAGGGACTTCACCGCCGCCGTGCTGGACGAGTGGGACGCCCCCGTGCGCCGCGACGACGTCTTGCTCTGCGTGAGCGAACTGGCCACCAACGCCCTGCTCCACGGCGTCCCGCCCGGCCGGGGCTTCCGGCTCTTCGTGCTCCGGGCCGACGACGGGGGCGTACGCGTCGAGGTCCACGACAGTGGCGACGGGCACCCCGCGACCCGCGCCCCCGGCGACGAGGCCGAGTCCGGCCGGGGCCTGCTTCTGGTCTCCGCCCTCGCCGACGACTGGGGGGTGGGGGAGCGCAACCCGGGCAAGAGCGTCTGGTGCTCCTTCCGTCCCGTGGGGGTCGGTTGCACGGGGAAGTAGCCCCGTCCGCTGTCGCCCTGAGCCGCGACGGCCGGAACCGGGGCGAGGTCCGCGAGGGTCCGCCGGGGGCGCGCCGGCCTCACCACGGGCCCTCGCCCCGGTACGTCCGGGGCGCCGGGTCCCAGAGCTGGTCGTGCGCCGCCAGTACGCGCCGCAGTTCGCGCGCCCCGCGCCGGGACAGGGCGCGGGCGACCTGGTCGAGCAGTTCCCGGGACTCCCACGGGTCGGGGCAGCAGCAACAGGCGCCGTGTCCCGGGTGGGGCCAGGTGCGGCCGCGCGGCAGCCGTACGTGCTCGGCCCAGGCGCGTACGGCCTCGGACACGGCTCCTGGCCACAGACAGGTGCGCGTGCGCTCCAGCCGGGCCAGCTCGGCGAGCGTTCCGGCCGACAGCCCGTCGATCACGGGCGATTTCTCGTAGGGCCTGCGCGGCCGGGGGAGTCCGGTCCGCACCCTTCCCGGCGGCTTACGCGGCACGGGCCTTTCGGCGGTAGGTCGTCATGCGGCCAGCCTGGCACGGGCGTGGCCCCGGATGCCCGGTTTTTTCTCCCGGGTCCGGAGGAGGCACGATCCCGGCTTGACCCTCACGTTGCGTGAGGCCGGAGGCTGGGGCACATGAGCGACGACACCTACTACAACGCGTTCGAGATCAGCCCCGTGCCCTCTCCCGGGCCCGACGCGGTCCCGCCGGAGCCGTTTCGCGGCATCTACGGAATGCCCGCCTTCGTGAACATCCCGACGACCGATCTGGCGGCATCGGTGGAGTTCTGGACGCGGGGGCTCGGCTTCTTCGAGCTGTTCAGCATCCCGGGCACCCTCGTCCATCTGCGCCGATGGGCGTTCCAGGACGTACTTCTCGTGGCGGCGGAGAGCGTTCCGGAACAGCCGCCGGCGATGAGCTTCAGTTTCTCCGGCGTGCTCAGCCAGGTCGACTCCCTCGTCGAGGCATGCCGTGCGCTGCGTCCGGACGCGGTCGAGGGGCCGCGGGACACGCCCTGGAACACCCGTGACGTGGAAGTCATCACCCCCGAGAACGCGCGGATCGTCTTCACCGCCGCGAAGCCCTTCGACCCGGACACCCAGGAGGCACGCAACCTCGAAGCCATCGGCATCACCCCGCCCGGCGAGATGCCGGGCGACAATGAGCGGCATGCCTGACACCACGGACGCCGAGGGCCTGATCGTCGGTCAGGTCTCGGCGCGCCTGGACGTGACGGTCCGGGCGCTCCACCACTGGGACGAGATCGGCCTGGCCCGGCCCTCCCTGCGCACGCCCGCCGGATACCGGCTCTACACCGCCCCCGACCTGGAACGCCTGCACCGCATCGTCGTCTACCGCGAACTCGGCCTCGGCCTGGACAAGATCCGCGCCGTCCTCGACGACGCGGCCACGGACGTACCGGCCGCCCTGCGCGCGCAACGCGCCCAGATCGCCGCCCGGATCGACCGCCTCCGGCAACTCGGCGCCGGACTCGACCGGATGATCGACGCCCACGAACGCGGCCTGCTGCTGACCGCCGAGCAACAGGCCGCGATCTTCGGCCCCGGATGGAACCCCGACGGGCCGGTCCAGGCCCGTCAGCGCTACGGGGACACGACGCAATGGCGGCAGTACGCCGAACGCTCGGCCTCCCGCACCCCGGAGGAGTGGCAGGCCGTCGCCGACGACGTCGCCCGGCTCGAACGCGCCCTCGGCGAGGCGATGGACTCCGGTATCACCCCCGGCAGTCCGGAGGCGAACCACCTCGCCGAACGCCACCGCGAGGTCTTCGCGTCCTACTTCCCCCTCTCCCGGCAGATGCAGGTCTGCCTCGGCCGCATGTATGAGGAGGACCCGGGCTTCGCCGCCCACTACGACGCCGTCCGCCCCGGCCTCGCCACCTGGTTCCGCCGACTCGTCGACGCCGCCGCGCGGGCCCACGGCATCGACCCCGACACCGCGACCTGGGACGAGGACCGGTGAGAGCAGTGGCACGGCGAGCGCGGCTCACCGGCCGCCGGACGGGGCGGCGGGAGCCTCGGCCCACCACAGCACCCCGCTGACCGCCGGATACGGCACCCGCCCACCGACCGACCCCCCGTTCTCCAGCACGTCCGCGACCTCGGTGAGGTAGGCCGCGAGCGACGGGGCGTCGTCCCCGAAGAGGCCCTCCTCGTCGTGGTACTTCATCCCGAGCCGCCCGAACCCCGGCCCCTCCCGCCCGTCGAGGATCTGGGCGTCACCGTCGCTCTCGGCCCAAGGAATCCACCGGGGATGCCAGGACGGCTCGCCCTCCTCCTCCGGGTCCCCGAACTCCCGCTCCTCCTCGGTGAGCTCCATCCACCTCGTCCAGTACCGCACGATTCCGGCGGCCGACAACGGCGGCTTCACCGGCAGTACCCCCTCGCCGCCGGCCCCGTCGTGACACCCCAACGAGGCCCGCAACTCCGCCGGGAACCGCAGGCGCAGGGCTGCCTCCGCCGCCGCTGTCGCCCCCGGCTCGGCGGGCGGCGCCAACCGCGCGTACGACCCCGGCGCCCACTGCCGCAACCACCCGTCGATCCGCCCCCACGCCGCCCGCACCGCCTCGGCCCCGGCCTGCCCCACCCCGTCGTCACTCATACGGTCCATCCCACCATCCGGCACCGACAGCGCCTCCCCGCCACTGCCGCACTGCCGCACTGCCGCCACAGTGATCAAAACGTGTCCCTCCCCGGGCACAACCGCGCACGGCCCTCCCCTGTCCCACCATCAGCCGCGAGATCTGAACTCCGGCCGAGGCGCCTGCGCGCCTGTTCACGCAGTGGGGGAGAGGGCGGATTCGATGACGCGGAAGACGATGTGGAGAACGGCGGTGGTCGGCGGAGCGGCGGTCGTGTTCACGGGGCTTGCGGCGGTGCCGGCCGGGGCGGCGGAGGGCGGGGTGTCCTTCACCCGGGTCACGGTGAACAACGGTCAGCCGATCGTGATCGGGGTGAAGGAAGAGGTCGAGATACCCGCCACCGCGCGGATGACGACCAAGCTCAAGTTCAAGGGCATCCCCATGGTGTACCCCTACCGGGGGAAGCTCGGGAAGGGCGACGAGCTCTGGAGCGCCACCGGCGGCAGCGACCCCAGGGTCGTCGACCCCGCGAAGGGGGTCTACGACTTCAACCTGTCGCTCTACATCCACCCGCGCCACGTGGACCTCAAGAACAAGGACGCCGGCACCTGGAAGACGTGCGCCCGGATCTCCCTGGCCGGTGGCGGCCACGACGTGGACGACGAGAACCTGCCGCTCCAGGTCAAGCGGGCCACCCGCGTCACCGTCAACGCCACGCCGGAACCGGTGACCAAGGGCAAGACCCTCACCGTGAAGGGGACCGTCACCCGGGCCAACTGGGACACGCACACCTACCAGGGCTACGCCGGACGCACCGTCAGCCTCCAGTTCAAGCCCGCCGGAGCCTTCTCGTACAAGACGGTCAAGAAGGTGACGTCCGACAGCAAGGGCGGGCTCAGGACCACGGTCAAGGCCACCGAGTCCGGGACGTGGCGGTGGACCTACTACGGCAACTCGACCTCCGGAGCGAGGTCGTCGAGCGGGGACCACGTCGCCCTGCGGTAGTCCGGGTGGCGGGCCAGGGGAACCGGGCCCGCCCTTCACCGCAGACCCGGCAGCCGGCGTACCTCCTCGACCTTGAGCAGGCGGGCGAGGAGGAGGTAGGCGACGGCGGTGGAGAGGACACCGCAGGCCAGGGCCACGGCGGCGGACCACGTCCCGGCCGCACCCGGGCCGCCCGGTCCGGAGACGGCCCGCGCGGCGCACCAGCCCAGCCCGGCCGCGGGAACCGCCGCGCAGAGCAGCTTGCCGTAGGCGCGGCCCAGCCCTCCGGCGCCGATCCGCCCGCCGAGCCTGCGGCGCAGCAGACGGGCGGTGAGGGCGAGTCCCGCGAGGTACGAGAGCGTGTACGCCCCGGCCATGCCGACCACGGCTCAGCGTGCGGGCAGCAGCAGGTGACAGGCGCTCGCCAGGGCGATGTTGACCCCCGCGATCCAGGCCGCCATGAAGAACGGCGTACGGGTGTCCTCGAAGGCGTAGAAGCCGCGCAGCAGCAGGTACTGGGCGGAGAAGGCGATGAGGCCCGGCCCGAACGCCTGGAGCATGTGGCCGAGCGGGCGGACCGAGGCGGCGTCCGCCGCGCCGTTGGCGAAGTTGGTGACCACGGTCAGCGCCACCTGGTTGGCCAGCACGAAGAGCAGCGTCCACTTCGCCGCGTGCACACTCCGGCCCAGTCCGGTGCCCCGCCAGTCGAACCGCGGCCGGAACCGGAACCCGGCGGCCCGCGCGAACGGCACCAGGGCCAGCGCCTGGAGCGCGACCCCGGCCGTCGTCCCGAACCCGAGCAGCCGCACCTGGTCCGCGGTGATGTCCTCCACCCGCCCGGGCGCCGCCATCAGCCCCAGGTAGGCCGCGAACATCGTCACCAGGACGACGTTGTTGAGGACACCACCGTCCCCACCGCCATCAACAGCGACGACCGCGCCAGCGCACCCCCGGCGCTCTTCGCCCGCCCCTTCTCCGCCCGCGCCCGTACGCTGCAATCCGCCCCCTGTGTCATGCGCTCAACATAATTGCCGGACGGGGCGGCGCCGGGTCACCCTCTCCCCATGCGCCTAGGACTGATCACCCTCGTCGTCCCCGACTACGACCAGGCCCTCGCCTTCTACCGCGACCAGCTCGGCTTCGCCCTGGCCGAGGACACCGACCTCGGCGCGGGCAAGCGCTGGGTGGTCGTCGTGCCGCCGGGCGGGGGCGGGGCCGGTCTGCTCCTCGCGAAGGCGGTCACGCCGGCACAGGCCGCCCGGGCCGGCGATCAGACGGGCGGCCGGGTCGGGTTCTTCCTGTACGTCGACGACTTCGCGTGCGAGCATGCCCGGCTGCTCGCCGCCGGGGTGCCATTCGAGGAGGCACCCCGGTGCGAGCCGTACGGGACCGTGGCGGTCTTCCGGGACCCGTACGGCAACCGGTGGGATCTGATCGAGTCGGCGCCGTGAGCCCCGGCCCCGCAGGGTGTCAGGAACCGGCCGAAGGCGCCGGAGCCGGTGTCAGCGGCTCGCCGTTGAGCTGGGTCTCGCCCTTGAGGGACCACCACAGTTCCCCCTCGGTCGTCAGGTAGGGGACCCACGTTCCCCCCACCGCCCCGCCCTTCTCCAGGACCTCGGCGACCTCGGTCAGGTACGCCGCCAGGGACGGCCAGCCGTCGGCGAAGACGCCGCAGTCGTCGTGGTAGGCCATGCCGAGGCGGCCCTGGTCGGGCCCCGGGCGCATGTCGATGATCTGGGCGTCGCCGTCGCTCTGGGCCCAGGGGATCCACTGGGGGTGCCACCAGGGCTCCTCGCCCTCTGGCTCCGGTTCGTCCTCGTCGGCGCGGTTGTCCTCGTCGATCTCGACGCACATCTGCCAGTGGTCGACGATCCTGGCGACGGGCTCGGGCGGGCGCAGGGGCAGGCAGTTGGCCCAGTGGCGCAGGCCGTCGTGGCAGGCGAGGGAGGCGAGGAGGTCCGCCGGGAACCGGACGCCCAGCCCGGCCTGGGCCGCCTCGACCGCCGTCGGGTCGGCGGGCGGCGCCAGCACCTCGTAGGAGTCCGGGGCGTGGGCGCGCATCCACGCGTCGATGCGCGCCCAGGCGTCCCGCACCGCCTCGGCGCGCGCCTCGTCCCCGGCGGTCCCCGTCGTTCCGTGATCGCTCATGTGTCCGATCCCACCACACCCCACCGACAACGCCGGACGGGCCGTCAGTCGCGGGGTGCGTGACCGCACGGGAAGGTCCGAGGGCGGCAGACGTACGGTCGGCCGCCCCCGGACGCCCGCGAGAGGGCAACGGCCGGTGCCCGGGAGGGGCTCAGCCGGCCCGCCGCTCCGCCTCCAGCGTCTCGCGCAGCCGCTCCAGGGTCTGCCGCATGGTCTCGGCGTTGTGCGCGCTGCGGTCCCAGACGCCGCTGACCGCCGAACCGAGGAACCACAGGAGTCGGTTGCGCTGGTCCACGGCCGTCTCGGTCACCTCGGTCGCGGTGCCGTCCCCGACCGGGCGGAAGCGGTAGTCCCAGGTGGCCACCGGCATCCCCCAGAACCGCACCCGGAAGGTGAACCGCTCACCGGAGCGGGCCACCATCACCCGGCACCGCGTCGACCAGCTCCGGCCGCTCGGCCCCTTGTTGGTCCCCTTGAACTCGGCGCCCACCGGTGCGGGGCCGACGCCCGCCGCCGTCCGCACGCACTCCGGACTCCACCGCCCCATGGACGCCACGTCGGCGACCCGCTCGTAGACCGCCTTCGGCTCCGCCTCGATCACGGTCGCCACGGAGACCTCCGCTGTGCTCCTCACGTCCCTCAACCCCCTCTGTTGTACGACAACGTGTCAGCAGACCACCCCACCCAACCAAAGCCGCCCCCGCGCGGCCACCCTCGGGCCCCCGGGGAGACCACCCTCACGTGTACTACCGTCCGGAGGATGAGCGAGAACGTGTACGTGGGCAACGCCCCCGAGGAGGCCGCGCTGGACGCCGGCTGGATCATGGGCCACTTCAAGGCACCGGGCGACCCGCGCCACAACGAGGCCGTGGAGATCAAGTGGGGCGTCCACGAGGCGGGCGAGCGGCGCGCCGCCTGGGTGCGCGGGGAGGAGCGCCAGGCGCTCCTGGTCCTCATCAGCGGACGGTTCCGGATGGAGTTCCCCGAGCGGGACGTGGTCCTGAGCGAGCAGGGGCAGTACGTGATCTGGGGCAAGGGCGTCGACCACTCCTGGGAGGCCGAGGAGCCGTCCGTCGTCATGACCGTGCGCTGGCCCTCCGTGCCGGGCTACCGCGTCTCCCCCTGAACCGCCCCCTCCGACCACCCCCGGCCGGAGCGGGGAGACGACCCCGGCGGTGAGTGGTGAGGAGAGGGCGGTGGGTGGCGCCGAGGGGTCAGCAGAAGGCGCGTCGGCCGGGGTGCGCCGGCGGCATCCGCTCCGCCCGCACACCCACGCGCCCACCCTTCGGCTCCGACCGTCAGTTACCCGGCCCCACCCGCGCCACCCTCGGCATCACCCGAACGTGCGGGGCGCGCGGGGGGTGTGACCAGCGCATGCACGGCGGTCACCGGGTGATCGTTTCTGCACCGCCCGCCACCCCGGCTCACCGCGCGGAGATCCGTACGACGCCGGTGATCGTCCCCTGGTACACGACGCCGCCCGGCGCGAAGTTGCCGACCATCTGGAGCGTGTCGAAGAGCGAGCCGACCCCCAGGTGGTGCGCCCGCACCTCCCGCCCCGTCGCCGGGTCGAGCTGCACGTAGGCGTACGGGTCCAGCAGGCTCGTGGTGTCCGTGCCCGGGATCAGGGGGCGCCGGACGACCGTGTGGATCAGGCCGTCGGCGGTGGAGAGGGTCGGGACGGCCGAGGAGCGGCTGTCGTTCTCCCACCGCAGGTCGCAGCCGGACCCGTCGGCGCGCACGTCCACCCGGCTCAGGCCGCCCCGGAACCGCGCGTCGGCCGGGACGCTGGGACCGGCACCGTCCGGCAGCTTCGGGTAGGGGTAGCCGTACGTACTGGCCACGAAGACCGAACGGCCCACGCCGATCGGGGAGTTCTCGCTCCCGCTGCCGCCCTGCGCCAGAACCGGCCGGTCGCAGACCAGGTCACCGGTGCGGGTGGAGCGGACCTGGAGGCTGACGGTGGGGGAGGCGTTGTCGACGTAGGCGACGTAGTCGGTGCCGGTGGCGGGGCCGAAGAAGGTCGGCGTGGAGCCGGTGCCCCAGCTCAGCTGGCCGGGCTTGCGGGCCGGGCCCCGGTCGTACGCCTGGCGCCAGGCCACGCGCGGTGTGCCGTCGGCGCCGGCGGTCAGCAGGTAGGTGGCGTGGGTGGTGGAGACGGCGGTGCCCTCGGGGGCGGTGGAGATCGAGTTGGCCACCTGTTCCCCGGCGGGCAGGGCCAGGCTGCGCACCGTGCCCGTCGCGTCGTCGGCGGTGCCCACGGTGCCGCCGCCGGTGGCGAACCAGACCCGGCCCTCCCAGTCCGGCGACAGCCCCGTCACCGCGTCGCCCTCCGGCACGGCGTCCCGCAGCGAGAGGGAGCGCGCCACGTACAGCTCCCAGTCGCCGCCCGCCGTGCGCCGGTGTCCGATGCGCAGCAGGGCGCGCTCGCCGTCGACCGCGACCAGCCGGTCCTGGTCGTCGAGGTAGGCGTAGACCCCGCCCAGCAGCGAGCCCTTGGCGATCTTCAGCGAGGTCAGCGAACGGCCCGTGGCCGGGTCGAGGAGGTGCACGGTCGGCACCTGGCCGAGGATCGGGGTGCAGAGCGCCACCGGGTAGCCGTCGGAGCCGACCAGGACGGTGGGGCAGGCCGACTGGAGCGCGGTCCTGGTGGAGGTCAGCGGCCCGTCGCCGGGGCCGGGCAACGGGGTGGCGTCGGAGGAGCCGCTGTCGCCGTGCATGGTCGCGGAGCCCTGCGGCCCCGTGAACGGGTTGTGCGGCGGCAACGGCCCGAACTCCTCGGAGCCCGGCGCGGCCTGGGCGGCCGGAGCACCCGCCAGGGCGAGCAGCAGGGCGGGCGCGAAGGCGGCACTCCGGGACGTACGGCGGGCGGAGCGGGACCGGGGCAGGCGTGGAGACATGGCGGAAGGACTCCTGGGCGGCAGGGGAGCGGGGCAGCGGGGCGCACCACCCGCGCGGGGCGGGCGGCGAGCGGGCGCGCGGCGGCGCGGGGAGGGAGGAGGACCGGTTACGGCCGCTGGACGGAGGCGGCCGGACAGAGGGCCGAGCACGCGTACGCCAGGTCGACGTGGAGTCGACGGCTCAGATGCGCGTGTCCCGTCATGCGCGCCAGTCTGCTGACTTTGCCAGGTTCGCGACAAGTGGCGTCTCGAAGGGTGGGCGGTGCGGGGGCCGGGCCGGCGGGCACGTACGCGGGAGCGCCCGCCCTCCGGCAGGGAGGGCGGGCGCGCTCGGTAGGGCTCTCGGGCCCCGGTGCCCCTGGGGGCCGGTCCGCGTCAGGCGTTCTTGATCGCCGAGATGTCGAAGACCAGCTTGATCTTGTCGGAGACGAGGACGCCGCCGGTTTCCAGCGCCGCGTTCCAGGTCAGGCCCCACTCGGAGCGGAGGATCGAGGCGGTGCCCTCGAAGCCGACGCGCTCGTTGCCGAACGGGTCCTTGGCGGAGCCGTTGAACTCCAGGTCGATGGAGAGCGGACGGGTGGTGCCGAGGATGGTCAGGTCGCCGGTGATCCGGTAGTCGTCGCCGCCGAGCGCCTCCGCCTTGGTCGAGCGGAAGGTCATCTTCGGGAACTCGTCGGTCTTGAAGAAGTCGGCGTTCTTCAGGTGGCCGTCGCGGTCCGCGTTGCCGGTGTCGACGGAGTCCATGGCCACGTCGATCTCGGCGGTGGAGTTGGACGGGTCGGAGCCGTCGAGCGTCAGCGTGCCGGTGAAGTCGCCGAAGCCGCCCTTGACGTTGGTGACCATGGCGTGCCGGGCCACGAAGCCGATCGTGGTGTGCGTCGGGTCGAGCGTGTACGTGCCGGTCAGCGCGGCCAGGTCGGGGTTGACGGCGGTGGCGGTGGCGTCGGTGGTCTCGTTCTTGCGGCCGAAGATGCCCATGGGGTGCTCCTTGGGGACGTGCTCCGGGCGGTCTCCGGAGCGGGGAGGAGATGTTGAAGTTTCAACGAGTTCGAAGGTAACGCGTTTCGGTTCAACTTTCAACATCCTCCGTCCGGCCGTCTTCGGGCGCGGCCCTCCAGGCGGATTCACGCGCGCCGAACGCGCCCCCTAGTTGGCCGGAAATGATCGGTAAGGCCCTCTGGTGACCCGCGTAGAACTCGGGCACGATGCGTCTGCCCCGCCCCGCACGGCCTCCGCACCACTCCCACGCACCCCCCACCGCCGCGTGCGCCGCACGCGCCCCGCAAGGAGGACCCCCATGAAGATCCGCTCGGCGCTGAGCGCCCTCGCCCTCGTCGCCGGAGCCGGGTTCGGCGTCATCGGCACCGCCACGGCCGCCACCGCCGCACCGGCCCCCGCCTCCACCGCGGCCGAGGTCGGCGTGGCCGCCACCAAGATCACCCACGCGCAGGCCACCTCGCGCTTCTCCTCCTCCGGCATCACCTGGTCGTCCTCGGGAGGCTGCTCCAACCGCAACGTCTCGACCTGTACCTCCTTCGACCAGCTGAATCTCGCCACCGCCCAGGGCGCCCAGACCCTGAAGTCGGCGAGCGGCTGCGCCATCAACATCACCGGCGGTACCGAGACCGGCCACGCCAGCGGCACCTACTCGCACTGGAACGGCTACAAGCTCGACTTCTCCAAGAGCACCTGCCTGAACAACTACGTCACCGGCACCTTCACCTACATCGGCCAGCGCGGCGACGGCGCCGCCCAGTACCAGTCGGGCTCCGGCAACGTCTACGCCAACGAGGGCAACCACTGGGACGTGACCTACTACAACTGCGGCGGCTGCTGACCCGCCTCGCAGGCCACCGTTTTCCTCCCGGGTCCGTCCGCCGCTACCCTCGGCGGGCGGACCCGTGCCGTGCGACGCCCCTCGTCCGGGCGCAGCCGCTTGTGGGGTCCCTACGGGTGGGTGAGAGGACCGTGATCCGCCGGCCTTTGTCGGAACCCCATAACGCGCACCCCCTCCCGGCAGTCGAATGCGCTGCGTACCCCAATCCGCCTGTGAGACCGCTCCAGGAAAACGGCCCGGAGACTGTGAGGAGTCGACGGCAGGTTCTCGGGGGCCGGGTTCGTAGAGTCGCTACATGACCGTTTTGGACGAGACAGCTGAGTCCGGGAGCGAGCCCGCCGACGCCCGTGGCCGCGTGGCCGAGCTCCACGCCCTGCGCCAGCGGGCCGAGCGGGGTCCGAGTGAGAAGGCGACGGCGGCGCAGCACGCCAAGGGGAAGCTGACCGCTCGTGAGCGGATCGCGCTGCTGCTGGACGAGGGTTCGTTCCGTGAGGTCGAGCAGTTGCGCCGGCACCGGGCGACCGGTTTCGGCCTGGAGCAGAAGAAGCCTCACACGGACGGTGTGATCACCGGGTGGGGGACGGTCGAGGGCCGGACGGTCTTCGTCTACGCGCATGACTTCCGGATCTTCGGCGGGGCGCTGGGTGAGGCCCACGCGACGAAGATCCACAAGATCATGGACATGGCCATCGCGGCCGGTGCTCCGCTGGTCTCCCTCAACGACGGCGCCGGCGCCCGCATCCAGGAGGGCGTCTCGGCGCTGGCCGGGTACGGCGGGATCTTCCAGCGGAACACGAGGGCGTCCGGTGTCATCCCGCAGATCAGCGTGATGCTCGGCCCGTGCGCGGGCGGGGCCGCCTACAGCCCGGCGCTGACCGACTTCGTGTTCATGGTCCGTGAGACCTCGCAGATGTTCATCACCGGCCCGGATGTGGTGCGCGCGGTCACGGGTGAGGAGATCAGCCAGAACGGTCTGGGCGGCGCGGATGTGCACGCCGAGACCTCCGGCGTCTGCCACTTCGCCTACGACGACGAGGAGACCTGCCTCGCCGAGGTCCGTTACCTCCTCTCGCTCCTCCCGCAGAACAACCGGGAGAACCCGCCCGCCGCCGAGGCCACCGATCCGGCCGACCGGCGCGGCGACGCACTCCTCGACCTCGTCCCGGCCGACGGCAACCGCCCCTACGACATGACCAAGGTCATCGAGGAGCTGGTGGACGACGGGGACTACCTGGAGGTCCACGAGCGCTGGGCGCGGAACATCATCTGTGCCCTGGCCCGCCTGGACGGCCAGGTCGTGGGCATCGTCGCCAACCAGCCGCAGTCCCTGGCCGGTGTGCTGGACATCGAGGCGTCCGAGAAGGCCGCGCGGTTCGTGCAGATGTGCGACGCGTTCAACATCCCGATCGTCACCCTCCTGGACGTGCCCGGCTTCCTGCCGGGCGTCGACCAGGAGCACGGCGGCATCATCCGCCACGGCGCCAAGCTCCTCTACGCCTACTGCAACGCCACCGTGCCCCGGATCTCGCTGATCCTGCGCAAGGCGTACGGCGGTGCCTACATCGTCATGGACTCCCAGTCCATCGGCGCCGACCTCACCTACGCCTGGCCCACCAACGAGATCGCCGTGATGGGCGCCGAGGGCGCGGCCAACGTCATCTTCCGCCGCCAGATCGCCGCCGCCGACGACCCCGAGGCGATGCGCGCGCGCATGGTCAAGGAGTACAAGGCCGAGCTGATGCACCCGTACTACGCGGCCGAACGCGGCCTCGTCGACGACGTCATCGACCCCGCCGAGACACGCCAGGTCCTCATCGACTCCCTGGCCATGCTCCGCACCAAACACGCCGACCTGCCCTCCCGCAAGCACGGCAACCCGCCCCAGTGACGGCGACCGGACTCACCAGAACACGGAGAAGCATCCCCATGGCCACACCCACCGTTCCGGCCACCCCCGAGCAGTTCCTGCGGGTCGAGAAGGGCCACGCCGAGCCCGAGGAGCTGGCGGCGATCACCGCCCTCCTGATGGCCCGCGCCGCCGCCCAGCCCGCCCCGGCCGCCCGTAACCGCGGCCGCGACCGGGCCGGCTGGCGCCGCCTGGAGCGCACGCCCGGCTTCCGCGCCCCGCACAGCTGGCAGGGCTGAGCCACCCCGAACACCCCGACGGCCCCCGTCCCCTCCGGAGAACTCCGGGAAGGGCGGGGGCCGTCGGCGTGTGGAGCCGGGTACCGCTAGCGCAGGCGCGCCATCAGGGCGTGTTCCACCAGGGTGATGAGTGCGCTTTTGGCGTCGGCGCGGTGGCGTGCGTCGGTGGTGATGATGGGGGCGTCGGGGCCGATCTGGAGGGCTTCGCGTACTTCTTCGGGGGCGTAGGGCTGGTGTCCGTCGAAGCCGTTGAGGGCGATGACGAAGGGGAGGCCGCTGTTCTCGAAGTAGTCGACGGCGGGGAAGCAGTCGGCGAGGCGGCGGGTGTCGACGAGGACGACGGCGCCGATGGCGCCGCGGACGAGGTCGTCCCACATGAACCAGAAGCGGTCCTGTCCGGGGGTGCCGAAGAGGTAGAGGATGAGGTCCTGGTCGAGGGTGATGCGGCCGAAGTCCATGGCGACGGTGGTGGTGGTCTTGTCGCCGGTGTGGGTGAGGTCGTCGATGCCGGCGGATGCGCTGGTCATGACGGCTTCGGTGCGCAGCGGGTTGATCTCCGATACGGCTCCGACGAACGTGGTCTTGCCCACGCCGAAGCCGCCCGCCACCACGATTTTCGCGCTGGTGGTGGAGCGGGCCGCTCCGCCGTTAGAGCTTGCGAAGTCCACTGAGCACCCTTTCGAGCAGTGTCACGTCTGGCTGGCCCCCGGCGTTCTCGTCGCCGCCGGGCTGATGGATGGCGACAAGCCCGGCCTCCGCCAAGTCGGCGACAAGGATCCGGGCCACACCAAGAGGTATGGAGAGGAGTGCCGAGATCTCGGCGACCGACTTGATCTCGTGGCACAGGTGGCAGATCCGCTGATGCTCGGGCAGCTGCCCCTGCATCCGTGCGGCGTCCGCCGTGGTGTGCACCAGCGCCTCGATGGCGAGCTGGTAGCGCGGCCGGGTGCGGCCGCCGGTCATGGCGTACGGGCGGACCAGCGGGTTGCCGGAGCCCTGGCCGGAAGCAGCCGGTTTCCGCTGCTGCGGAGGCTGCACCGGCTCGATCCTCGGCGCCGGCGGCTGCTGGTAGGGCTGCTGCTCGTACGGCTGGTGGCCGTAGGGGCCCGGGTACTGGCCCGGGTCCTGGTACGGCTGTCCGCCGCCCGGCCCGGAGGGGAAGTCGTACGGGTTCGCGGGCGCGTCGTCGCCCTGCCCCTGAGGCCGGCCCTGGCCGTAGCCATGGGCCCAGTAGGGCTGCGAGCCGTCGGGGGATGTTGCCACGTCTCCTCCTCCTGCTGTTCCGGGCGCCGTCGTCGGGAGCCGCGTGGCGAAACTTTACGGCCACGCGGCGTTAAAACGTACTGCCTGTCTGTCAGTTGAGAAGGCTTCCCTGGAGCTCCGCCCGCAGATCAGGGGTGAGTACCGTACCCGCACGGTCCACGAGAAGGGCCATCTCGTACCCAATGAGCCCGATGTCCGCCTCGGGGTGGGCGAGTACCGCGAGGGACGAGCCGTCGGAAATGGACATGATGAAGAGGAATCCCCGCTCCATCTCCACAACTGTCTGATTCACGTCGCCGCCCTCGAAGATCCGGGAGGCCCCGGCGGTGAGGGAGGTCAGACCGGACGCGACAGCGGCCAGCTGGTCGGCGCGGTCACGGGGGAAGCCTTCGGACATCGCCAGAAGGAGTCCGTCGGCGGAGACCACCACCGTGTGCGACACCCCGGGGGTGTTGTCCACGAAATTGGTGATCAACCAGTTCAGGTTCTGTGCCGCCTGGCTCATCGGGCTCACACTAACGCTCCTGGTCGTAGGTGCTGTCAGGCCCGCGGTGCTGATCCGGCGAAGCCTGGCCGTTCGTATCACTTCCTGCGGTGCGGCCCCGCTGGACGCCGCGGCGCAGGTTGCTGAGCCTGCCCCGCACGTCCTCGGGGTCGCGGGAGACCTGGGGGCCGCCCTGCGGGGTCTGCTCGGCCGTGCCGTCGACCAGGTTGGCCTTCGGCACCCGGCGGGGCAGTCCGGAGGAAGTGGTCCCCCCGGCCTGCGGCCGCTTGAGCTTGCCCGCCTCGTTCCAGCGGTCGTCGTTGGACGAACGCCAGTCGTCGTTGTCGCTGCCGTCCACGGAAAGGGTCCGCTCTCCGGACGGGGACTGCGGCGGTATTCGGCCACCGGGCTCGCCCTGCGGTCGTCCGGCCCCGCCGGTGCCACGACGCGGGAGGCCTGCCTCCGTGACCTCGCCGACAGTGCTCGGCGCCGGGCCGGGCCGCTCGAAGCCTACGCCGCCGCGGGGGCCCCCGTCAGTTCCCTGGAACCCTTCCGGTTCCTGGCCGAACTGGGGTGCGTAGCCGGCCTGGAACCCGTTCTGGCCGGGCCAGTCGTCCTGGGCGCCACCGTTCCCGGCGTCGAAGCCGGATTCCGCATAGCCCTCGTTGGCCGCGTAGCCGTTGTACTGGCCCGGGCGACCGCCCTGCGTGCCGTCGGCCGCCGGGTAGCCCTGGCCCTGCCAGTCACCCTCGTAGCCGTCCTGGCCGCCGGGGCCCGCCTGCGGACCGCCGTACCCCTGGTCGCCGTAGCCGGCGTCGTAACCCTGGCCGGGAACAGACTGGCGCTCGTCGAATCCGTACTCCTGCGCGCCGGCTTGGCCGGGCGCCTCGTCGCGGAAGAGCGGGCGGCCGTCGGGGGAGTGGCCCTGGTCGTGCTGGGTCTCCAGCGCGGCCCGGCGCTCCTCGCGCAGGAGCGAGCGGCCGACCGGGTCCAGGTCCGGGAACTCCCCGGCCTGGTCCGCGCGGTAGCGGTTGTCGTCGAAGCCCAGCTCGGCCGCGGTGCGCAGCGGCGCCACCTCGTGGGCCTGCTGCTCCGGGATGATCGAGGAGACCGTGAACTCGGAGTCGGGGCCCTCCGCGCCACCACCACCGTGGGTGATCGCGTCGGGGAGCATCACCAGCGAGGTCGTACCGGCCTGCTCGCCCGAGGGGCGCAGCTGGACCCGGATGCCGTGCCGGTCCGCGAGGCGGCCGACCACGAAGAGGCCCATCCGCTGCGAGACGGCCACGTCCACCGTGGGCGGGTTGGCCAGTTTGTGGTTGATGTCGGCGAAGTCCTCGGCGGTCAGGCCGATGCCCTTGTCGTGGATCTCCACCATGATCCGGCCGTCGGGCAGCCGCGTCGCGGTGACCTTGACCTTGGTCTGCGGCGAGGAGAACGTCGTCGCGTTCTCCAGCAGCTCGGCGAGGAGGTGGACGAGGTCGGTCACGGCGCGGCCGTGGATCTCCGCCTCCGGCACCCCCGACATCTCGATGCGCTCGTACTGCTCCACCTCGGAGGAGGCGGCACGCAACACGTCGACCAGCGGGACCGGCTGGTCCCAGCGGCGGCCCGGCTCCTCGCCGGCGAGGACCAGGAGGTTCTCGCCGTTGCGGCGCATACGGGTCGCGAGGTGGTCCAGCTTGAAGAGGTTCTCCAGCTGGTCCGGGTCGGCCTCGTTGTTCTCCAGGCCGGTGATCAGCGTCAGCTGGCCCTCGATGAGGGACTGGTTGCGGCGCGAGAGGTTGGTGAAGATCGCGTTGACGTTGCCCCGCAGCAGCGCCTGCTCGGCGGCGAGCCGGACGGCCTCGCGGTGCACCTGGTCGAAGGCGCGGGCGATCTCGCCGATCTCGTCCGTGGAGGTGATCGGGATCGGCTGCACCCGGGTGTCGACCTGGCCCGGGTCGGTCCGCGACAACTGGTCGACGAGGGAGGGCAGCCGCTGCTCGGCCACGCTGAAGGCGGCACTGCGCAGCTGGCGCATCGAGCGGCCCATCTGCCGGGCCATCATCGCGGCGATGACGAACGCCACCAGCAGGGCCAGGACCACCGCGACACCGGTGATGATCGCGTCGCGCTTGGCGTCGGAGGCGATCTGGGCCGCCTCCTGCACCGCGTTCTCGGCGAGGTCGGACTCGATGGTGCGGTACAGGTCGAAGCGGGCGGTGGTCTGCGCCCACCACGCTTCGGGGGTGAGGCCCTGGGCGGCCAGGGTCTGCGGGGTGCTCGACGGGCTGACCATCAGGCCGACGGCCTGCTGGCCGGAGGGCGGCGCGACGTAGCGCTCACCGGCGGCGCGTGCCTCGGAAGCGGCCTCGCGAGCCTGCTTCTCGGCCTTCGCCTCCAGCTCCTTCTGGCCCGCGACGAGCTTCTTCTCGTCCTCCTCCATACCGCTGGAGGTGTACTCCTCGATCGCGATGCCCTCGAGGTAGGCGTAACTGCTGAGCGCGATGCGCTGCTTGCCGAGGCTGGCCGCGTCCGGACCGGGGTTCACCAGCAGGTGCATGCCGAGCGAGCGCTGGAGCGACAGGGCCGCCTTGGTCAGCGAGATCGCGTAGGAGGTGCGCCCGTAGGTGGTGATGTTGCCGGTGCCCAGACCGAGCTCGTTGGCGAACTCCATCAGCGGGTGCTGGACGGCGACGTAGCCCTCTTCGGTCTCGACGCCCTTGAGCTTCTTGGTGTACGCCGCCTCACGCAGCGGCTCCAGGTTCGGTTCGACGTCGCGGAACGCGTCCAGCCGGCGCTTGAGACCGGGCTTGTCCGGCATCGAGCGGACGGCGACGTCGAACTCCTCGCCGGCCGCGTCGGTGGCGGCGCGGGCCTTGGCGACCTCGCTGTCGTTCCGTTTGCCCTTGAGGAAGGGCTCGGCGGAGATGTCGCGCTCCTCGATGAGGCGGTTGCCGTAGTTCAGCGCCGCCTCGACGACCCGCGCGGTCTTCTCCGCGTCCTGGGCCTCGCGCCAGGTGTCGATGGAACCCGACACCTGGAAGCCGCCGACCACCAGGCCGACCACGACGGGCAGCAGAAGAATGGCGTTGAGCCTCGCGGGTACCCGCCAGTTGCGCGGGGAGAAACGATGGCCGCTCCCGGTGGGAGCGGCGGACTCACCCGCCTCCTGAGCGGGAGACGCCGCAGCACGCTGCGGCGGGGTGAAGTTACCCCGCGACGGCGGTGCGGGGCTCGTCGTGCTTCGCCTCACTCGACCAACAACCTCTCGGCGGCGGCACCCGGGCGGGGCCGCAGACGTCTCCAGGCCCGTGTGCTACTGGGCAGTTCGACGCATTCCAGCACGTCAGGCGGTGCTCCACCAAACAGCCGCGAGAGCCTTCACGACCTTCGCGGGACGCTGGACAAGCCGGGCATAAACGGTGAGCGGCGGCAAAAGGCCGGGGGGTCGTGCGCGCAGCGGCACGGATCGACCGCGACCCGTGGTGGCGCGGACGCAATTGTCTGTCGAAACGTTATGAACACAGCGGCGGACCGTGTCCAAGGACACAGCCCGCCGCTGAGAGGTCTTCACACAACTTCCTTGAGGCTAACTCTACTTGAGCCGGGCCATCAGAGCGTGCTCGACCAGGGTGATGAGTGCGCTTTTGGCGTCGGCGCGGTGGCGTGCGTCGGTGGTGATGATGGGGGCGTCGGGGCCGATCTGGAGGGCTTCGCGTACTTCTTCGGGGGCGTAGGGCTGGTGTCCGTCGAAGCCGTTGAGGGCGATGACGAAGGGGAGGCCGCTGTTCTCGAAGTAGTCGACGGCGGGGAAGCAGTCGGCGAGGCGGCGGGTGTCGACGAGGACGACGGCGCCGATGGCGCCGCGGACGAGGTCGTCCCACATGAACCAGAAGCGGTCCTGTCCGGGGGTGCCGAAGAGGTAGAGGATGAGGTCCTGGTCGAGGGTGATGCGGCCGAAGTCCATGGCGACGGTGGTGGTGGTCTTGTCGCCGGTGTGGGTGAGGTCGTCGATGCCGGCGGATGCGCTGGTCATGACGGCTTCGGTGCGCAGCGGGTTGATCTCCGATACGGCTCCGACGAACGTGGTCTTGCCCACGCCGAAGCCGCCCGCCACCACGATTTTCGCGCTGGTGGTGGAGCGGGCCGCTCCGCCGTTAGAGCTTGCGAAGTCCACTGAGCACCCTTTCGAGCAGTGTCACGTCTGGCTGGCCCCCGGCGTTCTCGTCGCCGCCGGGCTGATGGATGGCGACAAGCCCGGCCTCCGCCAAGTCGGCGACGAGAATCCGGGCCACACCGAGGGGCATCGACAGCAGGGCCGACACCTCCGCCACCGACTTGACCTCACGGCAGAGGTGGCAGATCCGCTGATGTTCGGGAAGCAGCCCCTGCAACTGCGCCGGGTCGGCCGTGGTGCTGATCAGTGCCTCGATGGCGAGCTGGTAGCGGGGCCTGGTCCGGCCGCCGGTCATCGCGTACGGACGGACCAGCGGTTGGTCACCCTCCTCGCCGTAGGAGGCATGCTGGGAAGCTCCGTACGGGTCGTGAGAGGGACTGGGCGGGGTCATGAATCCTCCGGGCGGGACAGCAAGGGGTCTGCGTGCCGTCTGACTTGGCCGGCGGTGGGGGGAAGGCTTGAGCGGCCGGGCTGAGTGATGATCGGACGGTGGTACGGCCGTGCGGGGTCGGGCTAGTGCAGGAGGCTTCCCTGGAGTTCGGCGCGCAGGTCCGGCGTGAGCACGGCGCCCGCGCGGTCGACCAGCAGCGCCATCTCGTAGCCGACCAGGCCGATGTCGCACTCCGGGTGCGCGAGCACCGCGAGGGACGAACCGTCCGAGACCGACATGATGAAGAGGAAGCCGCGCTCCATCTCGACCACGGTCTGGTTGACCGGGCCGCCCTCGAAGATCCGGGAGGCCCCGGCGGTCAGCGAGGTCAGACCCGAGGCGACCGCGGCGAGCTGGTCGGCGCGGTCCCGCGGGAACCCTTCGGACATCGCCAGAAGGAGTCCGTCGGCGGAGACCACCACCGTGTGCGACACCCCGGGGGTGTTGTCCACGAAATTGGTGATCAACCAGTTCAGATTCTGTGCCGCCTGGCTCATCGGACTCAACTAACGCTCCTGCTGGTGAGAGGGGCCGGGGTAACCACCGGTCCGGGAGCCGTCGCCCTGCGGCGCGCCTCCCTGACCGCTCTGGTAGCGACCCTGCTGGATGCCCCGACGGAGATTGGTCAGCCGGCCGCGCACGTCGTCTGGGGCGCGCGAGACCTGAGGACCGGTGGGGTGCTGCTGCTGCTCGGCCGTACCCGGCACGAGGTTGGCCTTGGGGACCCGGCGCGGCAGACCGGAGGTGGTGACGCCGCCCGCGGAGGGCTGACGGACCCGCTCGGCCTGCTTGACCAGCTCGTCGTTGGGCGAGGGCCGCCAGGAGCTGGCCACCGGCGCCGCCGGGCGCCGCTGCGGCGCCGGCTGCTGCGGGGCCTGCGGCCGCTGCGGCTCCGGGGCCGCCTGCGGCTGACCCGGACCCTCCTGCGGCTCGCCTCCCTGACCGCGGAACCAGTTGGTCTCCAGCGTGTCGTAGAGCGGGGTGCCGCCGTCGCCGCGGCCCGACGGCGGCAGGTCGCCCTGCCCGCCGTGCGGCTGCTGCGGCAGACCGGGCCCGTTCTGGCGCCCGCCCTGGCCGTACGCGTCGTAGCCCTGCTGCTGGCCGCCCTGCTGCCCCTGGCCGGCGTAACCACCCTGGTGGTCCTGGTAGCCGCCGCCCTGGTAGCCGCCCTGCGCACCCTGGTCCTGGGTGGGGACCGCCGGGAACTGCGAGGTCGCGCCGGGGCCGGACAGCTCGTCGTACGGGGCGCCCTGGTCGCCCTGGTCCTGGCCGTACGCCGGGTACGGGCCGGTCGCGTCCTGACCGTAGGCGTCCTGGCCGCCCTGGTACGGGTCGCGGACCGCGGGGAACTGCCCCGTGGAGCCCGGGCCCTGCTGCTCGGAGACGGCCGGGAACTGCGCCGTGGCGTCCGGCTCGTCGTGGCCGCGCGGCGTGTCGTGCGCCGCCGCGTGCTCGTTGGACCAGCTCGGCCGCGCCTGCTCGCCGTCCGGCGCCGCCGGCAGCTCCGCCCGGGGACCGCTCGGCGGCAGCTGACCGCCACCGGAGCGCGGGGGAAGCTGCGGCCTGCGGCGGCCGTCGGCGCGCACGCCGGGCCCGTTCGGCGGGACCGAGCCGAGGCTGTCCGCCCCGGTGCCGTCCTGCCGCTGGACCGGTATCTGCGGCCGCTGGTCGCGGGCGGGAGCGCCGAACGGGGTCTCGCCGGGGCCGCCCTGACGGGGACCGCGGTCGGGCGGGCCGGACGGGCCGCCGCCGAAGAGGCCGCCGGGGCCGGACTGCGGGGAGCCCTGGCCGGGCCGCGCGGGGGGCCGGTTGCCCTGGCCGCCGGGGGCGGAGGCGCCGAAGAGGTTGGTGGAGCCGCCCTGCTGCTGCGGGGCGTCGCCGCGCATCGCCGCGCCGGGCTCGCGCCCGGGCAGCGCCGCACGGGGCGAGGAGGAGCCGACCTGGCCGCGCGCCTGGCCCGCGCCGAGCTGGCCGCCCGCGCCGCCGGGGCCGCCAGGACCGGGGCGACGGCCGCCGGGACCGCCCTGCGGGACGCTCGCGGCGCCCTTCTTCGGCGGAACCTTCTTGCCGCCCTGGGCGACGTCGACGGGGAGCATGACCAGCGCGGTCGTACCGCCCGAGTCGGAGGGGCGCAGCTGGATGCGGATGCCGTGGCGCTGCGAGAGGCGGCCGACCACGAACAGGCCCATGCGGCGCGAGACCGAGACGTCCACCGTCGGCGGCTGCGCGAGCCGCTCGTTGATCGCGGAGAGGTCCTCGGGGGAGAGGCCGATGCCGGTGTCGTGGATCTCGATCAGCACCCGCCCGTCGGGCAGGGCGTGACCGGTGACCTTGACCTTGGTCTGCGGCGAGGAGAACGAGGTGGCGTTCTCCAGCAGCTCGGCGAGGAGGTGCACGAGGTCGTTGACGACCCGGCCGGCCACGTCGGTGGCGGGCACCGAGGCCAGCTCGATGCGCTCGTACTGCTCCACCTCGGAGGCGGCGGCGCGGAGCACGTCGACCAGCGGGACGGGCCGCGTCCACCGGCGGCCCGGCTCCTCACCGGCGAGGACCAGGAGGTTCTCGCCGTTACGGCGCATGCGGGTCGCGAGGTGGTCGAGCTTGAAGAGCGAGGAGAGCTGGTCCGGGTCGGCCTCGCGGGACTCCAGCTCGGAGATGAGCGAGAGCTGACGCTGGATCAGGCCCTGGCTGCGGCGCGAGAGGTTGGTGAACATCGCGTTGACGTTGCCGCGCAGCAGCGCCTGGTCGGCGGCGAGGCGGACCGCCTCGCGGTGCACGTCGTCGAAGGCCGCGGCCACCTTGCCGATCTCGTCGCGCGAGTGCACGCCCACGGATTCCACCGAGGTGTCCACGTCCTGCGGGTCCGACTCGGAGAGCTGCTGGACCAGCTCGGGCAGCCGCTCCTGGGCGACCTTGGTCGCGGTGTCCTGGAGCCGGCGCAGCGAGCGGATCATGGACCGGGACACCACGAAGGCGCCGACCAGCGACACACCGAGGACCAGCAGGATCACCGCACCGTTGAGGTACGCGTCGCGCTCGGCCTCGTTGCGCAGCTCACGGGCCTTCTGCTCCATCTCGGTGAGCAGGGTGGTCTCGATGCGCTGCATCTGGTCGAGCTCGGCGGAGGCGTCGTCCAGCCAGTCGCGGTACGAGCGCTTGTCCAGCATCCGCATGCCGTTGGGCTCGGTCAGCACGCGCTTGGCGTAGGCGTTGGCCTCGGTGATCGTCGCGTTGTTGCCGAGCGGCTTCAGCAGCGTCTCGGCGTTGCCGTCGTAGACGCCGCCGAGGATGGCCAGGGAGCCTTCCTCGTTCTTGAAGGCGTTGGAGCCGTAGCGGCGGTCGGTCTCGGAGAGCTCGCCGTAGCTGCGGTCGTTGGCCGGCAGGGCGGCGGCGATCACGGCCCGCTGGATCGAGGCGTACTCCTTGGCGGAGGAGAAGGCCGCGAGCGCGCGGGTGCGCTGGATCATGTCCGGGTTGCTGGTCGCCTGGGCCATGTCGGTCGACAGGTCGAGCAGCTGCTCGATGAGCTGGCTGTAGGCGTCGATCGTCTGGGAGACGGACTGGTCGTCCTGGTACGCCTCCTTGCGGATGTCACCGAGCGTGTAGAGCTGGCTGGTGATCTGCCGGACGTTGCTGCGGACGCCGTCGAGGGCCTGCTCGTCCGCGCTCTCCAGGTCGCGGGTGCCCTCGAGGAACACCTGCCGGGCGCGGTCGGTGTTCTCCCGGTGGCTGCGGACGTCGTAGTCGGTCGCCTTGCCGCCGTGGGTGAGCGGCCCCGCCGACTGGTCGCGCTCGTTCTGCAGCGCGGTCGCGAGCCGGGTGGCGTGCTTGGTCATCTCGGTGAGCAGCTTCATGTTGTCGAGCTGCTCGATCTCGTCCATGGACGAGTTGATACGCATCGCGCCGAGCGAGGTGGCCGCGACCACGGGCAGCGTCAGCAGCGCCACCAGGCGCGTACTGATGCGCCAGTTGCGCAGCGCTATTCGCGAACCGGAGCCGGTGGGCGCCGACGGCTTGGCCGGGCTCTCCTCGGCCTTCTCCGCGGCACCGTCCTGGGAGGTGGAGGCGTTGGGAGATGCGCCCGCACGCTCCTTGTCCCGGCCCTTGGCCGGGCCGGTGTTCCGGGCGTGCTGGGTCGACTGGCCGCGGTCACTCCCGCCGCGCGGCTCGGATTCGGCCGCAGCGCTGCCATCCCTCTTGAAACGTCCCTGCACTGGCGTCGCAACCTCTGGACCAGGCGTTCCGCCGCTGCATGCGGTGGAACGGAGTCGATTCGGGGGGCCTTCTCCGATGGATACCGGGCCCCAGGTGGTCGTGATGGACCGGCGCGTCCTCCCCTTTCACCGCCACGCGGCGCTTGTTGCGCCCCCTGCGCGCCGACCGTTTCGAGCGGCGGTCCGGGGAATTTCAGCACAGTGCCGGATCTCCAACAAGGCCCGTGGGTAACCCCAGGACACAGGTGACCGGATGTGAGCACGACATCACCAACGGTGGAAACCGATCCACAACATAACGGACGTTTGCTGACGAGGTGCGAGGTCCCGGCGCAGCCCGCCCGGCTGTCCCAGTCGCCATGATCGGGAGCGGAATGAGGGCTTCAGCGGTGCATTGTCCGTTTCCCCACCTCGAACGGCCGGTCCGAACTGTCCGCGTTGTCCGTCCATTCGTGAGGAAACTCACACGAAGATCATGGCTCCTTCTCGACTTTGCGGGGGATGTGCATGTTTAGCCTGACGCTTTACTGGGATGACGCGTCCGGAAAGCGAACCGGCACCGCCCCCGGCCGGCCCCACCACCGGCAGAACCTCGACGCAGACAAGGGCCACAGCAGCAGATGACCACCACCCCGGCGCCCCGCTCCACCGCCAACCCCCGCCGCACCACGCTGGCCCGCCTCGCCGACGCCGCCTCTCTGGAGCGCCCCGCCAAGCGCCCCGACGCCGGGACCCTGCCCGCCGCCACGGCCAACCCCCGCCGCACCCTGCTGGCGACCACCCCCGCCGTCACCGGCCCCGCCTACGGCGCGAAGCTCCCCGGCCAGACGGCCAACCCGGTGCGCACCATCCTCATGACGGCCCCGGCCCCGCGTACGGTTCCGGTCCCGGCGCCCGAGCCGGCCGTCGCCGCCGCCGAGTAGCACCGGCCGCCCCGCGCCACTCCCTCCCCGTGCCCCCGGGCCCGCTCCGCGCGGCCCGGGGGCACGGGGCGTTAGCCTGGGGTGTCCGACTTCAGCAGCGTCAGCAGTAGCAGAGGGGCAGCCGCAACCCGTGCGCATCGCCAGGTTCTCCATCGACGGCAATGTCGCCTTCGGGGCGGTCGAGGGTGACAGCCCCGACAGCCTCGTCCTCGACATCATCAAGGGCATCCCGTTCGCCGACTTCGAGCTCTCCGGCACCAAGGTGCCGCTCGACAAGGTCCGGCTCCTGCCGCCCGTCCTTCCCAACAAGGTCGTGGCCATCGGGCGCAACTACGCGGAGCACGCCAAGGAGATGGGCGGAGCCGTCCCCGACGTCCCCGTCACCTTCTTCAAGCCGTCCACCTCCGTGATCGGCCCCGGCGACCCCGTCGCGTACCCCTCCTTCACCGAGGAGCTGCACCACGAGGCGGAGCTGGCGGTCGTCATCGGCCGGATGTGCCGCGAGGTGCCCCGCGAGCGCGCCCGTGACGTGATCCTCGGCTACACCTGCGCCAACGACGTCACCGCCCGCGACGTGCAGCGCCGCGAGGACCAGTGGGCCCGGGCCAAGGGCTTCGACAGCTCCTGCCCGCTCGGCCCGTGGATCGAGACCGACGTCGAGCCGGACGACCTCACCATCCAGTGCACGGTCAACGGCGCCCAGCGCCAGCTCGGCCGCACCAGCGACATGGTCCGCTCCGTCGAGGACCTGATCGTGCACATCACCGAGGCCATGACGCTGCTCCCGGGCGACGTCATCCTCACGGGCACCCCGGCAGGCGTCGGGCCGCTCACCGTCGGCGACGAAGTCGCCGTCTCCATCGAAGGCATCGGCACTCTCACCAACAAGGTGATCAAGCGTGGCTAGCGCAGCAGCAACCCCCTCCTCCCCGGTCCGCGTACGGTTCTGCCCGTCGCCCACCGGCAACCCGCACGTCGGACTCGTCCGCACCGCCCTCTTCAACTGGGCCTACGCCCGCCACACCGGCGGCACCATGGTCTTCCGCATCGAGGACACCGACGCCGCCCGCGACTCCGAGGAGTCGTACCAGCAGCTCCTGGACTCCATGCGCTGGCTCGGCCTCGACTGGGACGAGGGCCCCGAGGCCGGCGGCCCGCACGCGCCGTACCGCCAGTCGCAGCGCACCGACCTGTACGCGGACGTCGCCGAGCGCCTGGTCGCCGAGGGGTACGCCTACCCCTGCTACTGCACCACCGAGGAGCTGGACGAGCGCCGCGAGGCCGCCCGCGCCGCCGGCCGCCCCTCCGGCTACGACGGCCACTGCCGCGACCTCACCGCCGAGCAGAAGGCCGCGTACGAGGCCGAGGGCCGCAGCCACATCATCCGGTTCCGGATGCCCGACGAGACGATCACCTTCACCGACCTGGTCCGCGGCGAGCTGACCTTCCAGCCGGAGAACGTCCCCGACTACGGCATCGTCCGGGCCAACGGCGCCCCGCTCTACACCCTGGTCAACCCGGTCGACGACGCCCTGATGGAGATCACCCACGTCCTGCGCGGCGAGGACCTGCTCTCCTCCACCCCGCGCCAGGTCGCCCTCTACCAGGCCCTGGTCAAGCTCGGCATCGCCAAGCAGACCCCGGCCTTCGGCCACCTGCCGTACGTGATGGGCGAGGGCAACAAGAAGCTCTCCAAGCGCGACCCGCAGGCCTCGCTCAACCTCTACCGCGAGCGGGGCTTCCTCCCCGAGGGCCTGCTGAACTACCTCTCGCTGCTCGGCTGGTCCTTCTCCGCCGACCAGGACGTGTTCACGATCCCCGAGATGGTCGCCAAGTTCGACATCGCGGACGTGAACGCCAACCCGGCCCGCTTCGACCTCAAGAAGGCCGAGGCGATCAACGCCGACCACATCCGCATGCTCGGCACCGCCGCCTTCGCCGAGGCGTGCGCCCCCTGGCTGGTCGCCCCGTACGCCCCCTGGGCGCCCGAGGACTTCGACCAGGCGGTCTTCGACACCATCGCGCCGTACGCCCAGACCCGCCTGACCGTGCTCTCCGACATCACGGCCAACGTCGACTTCCTCTTCCTCAAGGAGCCGGTCTTCGACGAGGCGTCCTGGACCAAGGCGATGAAGGGCGACCCGCAGGCCCTGCTGACCACCGCCCGGGAGAACCTCGACTCCGCCGACTGGTCCAGCGCCGAGGCCCTCAAGGAGGCCGTCCTGAAGGCCGGCGAGGCCCACGGCCTCAAGCTCGGCAAGGCGCAGGCCCCGGTCCGCGTCGCGGTCACCGGCCGCACCGTCGGCCTGCCCCTCTTCGAGTCCCTCCAGATCCTCGGCAAGGACGCCTCCCTCGCCCGGATCGACGCGGCCCTGGCCAAGCTCGCCGCGTAACACCTCTCCGTACGCCCGTGGGGGCGGTGGCCGCACCGGCCGCCGCCCCCACGGGCGTCCTCGGGCCTCTGGTCCCCGGCCCCCGCCGGGGCTAGATTCGTTCCATGGGCGCGAACCGGATCAAGGCCGTGGTGTGGGACGTCGACGACACGATCTTCGACTACGGGCGCGCCGACCTCGACGGCATGCGCGCCCACCTCGCCGTGGAGGGGCTGCTGGAGGCGCACGGCGGCGAGGAGGCGGCCCTCGCCCGCTGGAAGACCGTCTCGGGGACCCACTGGCGCCGCTTCGTGGCCGGGGAGACCGACTTCGAGGGGCACCGCCGCGACCGGGTGCGGGAATTCCTCGGCGCCCCGCTCACCGAGGCCCAGGCGGCCGCCTGGTGGGACCGGTACGTCACGCACTACGAGAGCGCCTGGTCGCTCTTCCCGGACGCCGCGGACACCCTGGCAGCGGTCGCCGGCCTCTGCCGTCAGGCGGTCCTCTCCAACGCCAGCCTCCTGGTCCAGGAGCGCAAGCTGACCACCCTCGGCGTCCGCGACCACTTCGAGAACGTGGTCTGCGCCGTCGAGCTGGGCATCGCCAAACCCGAGGCCGGCGCCTTCCTGCACGTCTGCGAGGCGCTGGGCCTGGCCCCCGCCGAGGTGGCGTACGTCGGCGACGACCGCGAGGTGGACGGCGTCGGCGCCCGGGACGCCGGGCTGCGCTCGGTCTGGGTCGACCGGGACGGCACCCGGGGCCCCGCCCCGGAGGGCGTCGAGCGGATCACCGGGCTGGCCGAGCTGCCTGCGCTGCTGACCGGGCAAACCCGTTTTGGAGCCCGGTCCACCTTCGGGTAATGTTCTTTCTGCGCCGCCCGGGCGGGCCGAAAGGCCAGAGGGAGGCGCACACCGAAGGAAAACCCCCCTCGGGGGTTGAATTTTGGTGGGCTATGGTGTAATTGGCAGCACGACTGATTCTGGTTCAGTTAGTCTAGGTTCGAGTCCTGGTAGCCCAGCTCGCAGAGCTCATCTGCAAGGCCCCCGTTGTGTAGCGGCCTAGCACGCCGCCCTCTCAAGGCGGTAGCGCCGGTTCGAATCCGGTCGGGGGTACAGATCCATCCTGCTGATCGTCGGAGTCGCTCTCCTCGGTCACGCGGTGACATCACCCGGCGTCGCTCGCCGGGTGGGATCGCTAGGGCCCCCGTTGTGTAGCGGCCTAGCACGCCGCCCTCTCAAGGCGGTAGCGCCGGTTCGAATCCGGTCGGGGGTACTGGTCTCAACCACCATGGGCTATGGTGTAATTGGCAGCACGAGTGATTCTGGTTCATTTAGTCTAGGTTCGAGTCCTGGTAGCCCAGCTCGCAGAGCTCATCTGCAAGGCCCCCGTTGTGTAGCGGCCTAGCACGCCGCCCTCTCAAGGCGGTAGCGCCGGTTCGAATCCGGTCGGGGGTACAGAGAAGAAGGGCCTCCCGCAGTGTGCGGGAGGCCCTTCTTCGTGTGCCGAGACAGGGCGGCGGCGCCCCTCACGAGGCCGGGTCCGCCTCGGTGGTGCCGACCTCCTGCCCGGCCAGGCCGTAGCGCCGCTGGGACTCCTCCTCCTGGGCCAGCCGGTGCAGGTCCAGCAGGACCGGCTCGTAGAGCACCGCGGCGGCCACCGCCGACTCCAACCGCTCCACTTCGCGCGGGTACTGCTCCATCAGGTCCAGGTCGTAGGCGGCCACCTCGGCCATCTGCCGGGCGTACGGCACCAGTTCGGCGGCGTCGCAGACGTAGCCGAGGCGGCGCAGGGTGGCGACCGAGGCGACCAGGGAGCGGTGGACCGGGGAGAGCGGGCCCAGCTCGCGGACCCGCTCCCAGCCGACCTCCACCAGCATGCGGTCGACCTCGGCGGCGGCCTCGCGCGCCGCCTCGTCCTCCTCGGCGCGGCCGGCCGGCGGGCGCGGGAGGGACCAGAGGGCGGCGCCGAGGCGCATGGTCAGCCCGAGCGAGTCGTCGTCGACCGCCGCCAGGACCTCCCGTGCCGTGGCCACCGGGATCTTCCCGACCTGGATCAGCGCCCGGATCAGCCGCAGCCGGCGCAGGTGGGAGGCGTCGTACGAGGCGCGGGTGGCGTGCACGCGGTGGCCGGGCGGCAGCAGTCCTTCCCGCAGGTAGTACTTGATCGTCGCGGTGGAGACACCGCTCTCCTGGCTCAACTCCGACAGCCGCATGGGTACTTGGGGCGCCTTTCCGCTTGCCGTCAGCCATTGGTGAGTGTCACTATCCAGTAAGTGACGGGAGAGCGCCACTATCCGGTGGGGCCTCCACGAGGACGGGGGAAGGACACCATGCGGGACAAGATCCAGCTCGGCCGCAGGACGGCGGCGCGCGACGGCGAGGTCGTCGTCTTCCTGATCGGCATGCGCGTGAACCACCTGTGGGCCCTCCACCGCTGGCTGCCGGTCTTCTTCGCCATGCCCGCGATGCTCCGCGAACTGGTCCGGGACCGCTCCGCCGGCCTCCTGCACCACGTCCTGCTCACCGGCTCGCCGCGGACCTACTACGTGGTCCAGTACTGGGAGTCCAAGGAGAAGCTGCTCGACTACGCCCGGGCGACCGGCCGCAAGCACCACCCCTGGTGGGTCCGGGTCAACCGCTACGCCCGCAACGGCAAGGGTCACGTCGGCATCTGGCACGAGACCTACGTCGTCCCCGCCGGGCACCACGAGTCCATCTACGGCGACATGCCGCCCTTCGGGCTGGGCCAGGCGTACGGGACGGTGCCGCTCGGTGCCGGGGTGGGGGCTCGGGACCGGCTCCAGGTCTGAACGCGGGGGAGTGGAGGTCCGCACGAGCGAGACCCCGCCGTCCGGATCGTGGACGGCGGGGTCTCGGCTGTGCGGGTTCGGGTGGCTGGAGGGGGTGGCCGTCAGCTGGTGCGGCGGAGGGCCTCGGAGAGGCGCTGGGCCGCGTCGATGATGGCCTGGGCGTGCATGCGGCCCGGGTGCCGGGTCAGCCGCTCGATGGGGCCGGAGACCGAGACGGCGGCCACGACGCGGTTGGAGGGGCCGCGCACCGGGGCCGAGACCGAGGCCACGCCCGGCTCGCGCTCGCCGATCGACTGGGCCCAGCCCCTGCGGCGTACGCCGGAGAGCGCGGTGGCCGTGAAGCGGGCGCCCTGGAGGCCGCGGTGCAGGCGCTCCGGCTCTTCCCAGGCCATCAGGATCTGGGCCGAGGAGCCGGCCTTCATCGTCAGGGTCGAGCCGACCGGCACCGTGTCCCGCAGGCCGGAGAGGCGCTCGGCGGCGGCGACGCAGATGCGCATGTCGCCTTGGCGGCGGTAGAGCTGCGCGCTCTCGCCGGTCACGTCCCGCAGGTGGGTGAGGACCGGTCCGGCCGTCGCCAGCAGGCGGTCCTCGCCGGCCGCGGCGGCCAGCTCGGAGAGCCTGGGGCCGAGGATGAAACGGCCCTGCATGTCACGCGCCACCATGCGGTGGTGTTCCAGAGCCACGGCGAGGCGGTGCGCCGTGGGGCGGGCGAGCCCGGTCGCCGCGACCAGCCCGGCGAGGGTGGCCGGACCGGACTCCAGAGCGCTCAGAACGAGAGCCGCCTTGTCGAGAACGCCGACGCCACTAGAGTTGTCCATGCAACGATACTCGCGTCTCACTCTGTGAAACGCAAGTTCAATTTTCCCGGGAAGTTGCCAGTCTGTACAGGCGGGCAACTTCACCGCCCGCTCTGCCACCGCCCCGCACGGGGGTCCGGACGGGGGCGCACCGAATCTCTAGTTGGGCCGGCGACGACGCCGGCCGAAGGGAAAGCGATGGGTAGGACACTCGCGGAGAAGGTCTGGGACGACCATGTCGTCCGGCGCGCCGAGGGCGAGCCGGACCTTCTCTTCATCGATCTGCACCTGCTGCACGAGGTGACCAGCCCGCAGGCGTTCGACGGCCTGCGCAAGGCCGGGCGCGCCGTGCGCCGCCTCGACCTCACCATCGCCACCGAGGACCACAACACCCCCACCCTCGACATCGACAAGCCCATCGCCGACCCGGTCTCCCGGGTCCAGCTGGAGACGCTGCGCAAGAACTGCGCCGACTTCGGGGTGCGGCTGCACTCCCTCGGCGACGTCGAGCAGGGCGTCGTGCACGTGGTCGGCCCGCAGCTGGGGCTGACCCAGCCGGGCACCACGGTGGTCTGCGGCGACTCGCACACCTCCACCCACGGGGCCTTCGGCGCGCTGGCGTTCGGCATCGGCACCAGCCAGGTCGAGCACGTACTGGCCACCCAGACGCTGCCCATGGCCCGCCCGCGCACCATGGCGATCACCGTCGACGGCGAACTGCCCGACGGCGTCACCGCCAAGGACCTGATCCTCGCGGTGATCACCAAGATCGGCACCGGCGGCGGCCAGGGGTACATCCTGGAGTACCGGGGCTCGGCCATCGAGAAACTCTCGATGGAGGCGCGGATGACCATCTGCAACATGTCCATCGAGGCCGGCGCCCGCGCGGGGATGATCGCCCCCGACGAGACCACCTTCGCCTACCTGAAGGGCCGCGCCCACGCGCCCGAGGGGCAGGAGTGGGACGAGGCCGTCGCCTACTGGAAGACGCTGCGCTCCGACGACGACGCCGTCTTCGACGCCGAGGTCGTCATCGACGCCGCCTCCCTCGCGCCCTTCGTCACCTGGGGCACCAACCCCGGGCAGGGCGCGCCGCTGAGCAGCCGGGTACCGGACCCCGCCTCCTTCGAGGACCCCTCCGCGCGGTACGCCGCCGAGAAGGCCCTGGAGTACATGGGGCTTCAGGCCGGGCAGGCGCTGCGCGACATCAAGGTCGACACCGTCTTCGTCGGCTCCTGCACCAACGGCCGCATCGAGGACCTGCGGGCCGCCGCCGACATCGTCAAGGGCCGCAAGGTGGCCGACGGTGTCCGCATGCTGGTGGTCCCCGGTTCCGCCCGGGTCGGCCTCCAGGCCGTCGAGGAGGGCCTGGACACCGTCTTCAAGGAGGCCGGCGCCGAATGGCGGCACGCGGGCTGCTCGATGTGCCTGGGCATGAACCCCGACCAGCTCGCCCCCGGTGAGCGCTCCGCCTCCACCTCCAACCGCAACTTCGAGGGACGCCAGGGCAAGGGCGGCCGCACCCACCTGGTCTCGCCGCAGGTGGCCGCCGCCACCGCGGTCACCGGCACGCTCGCCTCGCCCGCCGACCTCACCGACGTACCCGCGGGAGTCTGATCAGCCATGGAAGCCTTCACCACGCACACCGGCCGGGCCGTCCCGCTGCGCCGCAGCAACGTCGACACCGACCAGATCATCCCCGCGCACTGGCTCAAGAAGGTCACCCGCGACGGCTTCGAGGACGGGCTCTTCGAGGCCTGGCGCAAGGACCCGGAGTTCGTCCTGAACAAACCCGAACGCACGGGTGCCACCGTCCTGGTGGCCGGGCCCGACTTCGGTACCGGCTCCTCGCGGGAGCACGCCGTCTGGGCGCTCCAGAACTACGGCTTCAAGGCGGTCATCTCCTCCCGCTTCGCCGACATCTTCCGCGGCAACTCGCTGAAGAACGGCCTGCTCACCGTCGTGCTCGACCAGGAGGTCGTCGACGCCCTGTGGGAGCTCACCGAGAGCGACCCCACGGCCGAGATCACCGTCGACCTCCAGGACCGCGAGGTCCGCGCCGTGGGCGTCACCGCCCCGTTCGAGCTGGACGAGAACTCCCGCTGGCGCCTGCTGAACGGCCTGGACGACATCAGCATCACGCTGCGCGAGGAGGAGGCCATCGCGGCCTACGAGTCGGGCCGCCCGGCCTTCAAGCCGCGCACCCTGCCCGTCTGACCTTCTCCCCAGCACCGCCGCCGCGCCCCCGCTCCCTCCGGAGCGGGGGCGCGGTGTTGTGCGGCCGGGCACCCGAACGGTCCAGTGGGGCGCGGGGAAATGTGCGGGAGCGGCGGGGCAGGGCAGGCGCCGCGGTGGGGCCGGTGCCGGGTCCCCGGCCGGGGTTCGTCGCCGGGCGTTCGGGAAGGCGCTCCACAGCACGGGAATGCCCTGGACGCCAAAGGTGTTCGGAGTTGGCGTGAAAGTGCCCCTCGGGGTCGGCTCCGGAGGGCGGAAGGGGCCATCCGGCTGACCCTGCGGCGAGTTGACGCGGCCACTCGGACGACACCCGGAAGGGTGGTCCCCGTACCGGTCAAGTGTGCTGCCAGAGGCGGGAGTTGGCCTCCTTTCGCATGGTGGGGCGCAGGTCGCTCCCTACTTCTGAAAGGGTGGGCCCCGCGCGGCAGTTGCCCCCCTGTGGGGCGACAACTCGCCGCAGATGGCACAATCGGCGCATGGAACGCGACAGCGAGATCGAGCTCTACGACGTTGTCGCCGACCGGCTGAAAGAAGCGCACTCCCGAGTGCGTGCGCTGCAAGTCCCGGAGGACGTCCGCAGGGCGCTCTCCCGAAAGCTGCTGGCCATTACGGCCGCGGCGAAACACGATCTCGCGGCGGCGGCCCGACGTCTGGACCGCTTCACGGCAGAGCTCGACGAAGGGCGATTCCCCGAAGATCTCTGAGCGTCGAGTGAGCCCCCGCAGGAGCCCCAAGGCCCCTTCGTGGAGCGACAGGTCGCCTCCGTTGCGGCGCACGGGTGATTAGCCCGTTTCGTGTTTGATTTGCGGTATATATCTGCCTACCGTGCGAAAAAGCTTGAACACATTGGTTCTGGCAATGCCTCCGAAGGGGAAGACGTGAACAAGGCGCAGCTCGTAGAAGCGATTGCCGACAAGGTCGGCGGTCGTCAGAACGCCGCCGAAGCCGTCGACGCGGTGCTCGACGCGATGGTCCGCGCGGTGGTGGCCGGGGAGCGGGTCTCCGTCACCGGCTTCGGTTCCTTCGAGAAGGTCGACCGCCCCGCCCGTTACGCCCGCAACCCGCAGACCGGCGAGCGGGTCCGGGTGAAGAAGACCTCCGTGCCCCGCTTCCGGGCCGGCCAGGGCTTCAAGGACCTGGTGAGCGGGACGAAGAAGCTCCCGAAGAACGACGTGGCGGTGAAGAAGGCGCCCAAGGGCAGCCTCACCGGCGGGACCAAGACCACCGCGAAGGCCGCGGCCAAGAAGGCGACCGCGAAGAAGGCCTCGGCGGCGAAGAAGACCACCACCGCCGCCGCCAAGAAGGCCACCCCGGCCAAGAAGACCACGGCGAAGAAGACCTCCCCCGCCGCGAAGAAGACCACCGCCACGGCGAAGAAGGCCACCCCGGCCAAGTCGACGGCGAAGAAGGCCACGGCCAAGAAGACGGCCCCGGCGAAGAAGGCCACCGCCACCAAGGCCCCGGCCAAGAAGTCCTCGGCCCGCAAGACCACCGCCAAGAAGACCACGGCGACCGCTCGCAAGAAGTGACGAAGTAGCGGACCGCCGCGGAGCCTTCGGACACGGCCGGACCACGCGCATCGGGCCGGGCCCCCCTCGGGGAGCCCGGCCCGCGGCGTGTCCGGCGTTCGGCCGGCAGGTCAGAAGGTCTGGAGGGTCACCAGCGTGATGCGCGGGGCGCCGTCCGCGCCCGGGGCGGTCTCGACGCGCACCCGCTGGCCCGGGCGGAGCAGGCGCAGCCCGCCCGCGTCGAACGCCGCCCCGTCGAAGGGCACCGGGGTGCCGTCGTCCAGCAGCACACTGCCGCCACGGGTCTCGGGGTCGTAGGTGTACGCGGTCGCCTGCATGCCCCGCAGCGTAGCCGCCGCGGGCGCGGCCCGGGACGCGCGGGGCGCGCGGCGTACCGCGCCGTACGGGGCGGCGTGTTCAGCGCGGCGGGGCCGTCGACGCGCGCGGCGTGGGCGCGGCCGCCTCGCGCAGCGCCGCCAGGGCCGCCGCTGTGTGCGGGCCCGGGCCCAGCTCGCAGGCGGCGCGCAGATCGGCCGGGGTGTCCACGTCGCGCCGCACGCCCGGCACCGCGCCCGGGGCCAGCTCGACGGCGCCCGCCGCGGCGTGCCGGGCGCGGGAGGGGCCGCCGAAGCAGGGCGTGAACGGGGCGCCCGCCGCCGCCGCCAGCAGCGTCGTACCGATCCCTGCGGCGTCCGCGAGGAAAGCGCGCGGGTGGGCGGCGGCCGCCGCGAGGACGCGTTCCAGCTCGGCGGGGCGCAGCGCGGGCAGGTCGGCGTTGAGCGCGGCGAGCGCCGCGCGGGGCCGCGCCGCGCGTACCGTGCGCGCGCCGTGCGCCAGGGCCGCGTTCAGCCCCGCCGCCGGGGTGTCCTCCGTCACGCGTGCCCCGAGCGCCGCCAGCGCCGCGCCGGCCCGGGCGTCGTCCGTGACGACCACCACATCCCGGACCGCCGCGCAGGCCAGCGCGGCGGCCACCGTGTCCTGGGCGAACGCCAGCGCGAGCCGTGCCCGCGTCGCGCCGTCGAGGGCCGGGGCGAGCCTGCTCTTGGCCAGGACAAGGGGTTTGAGAGGGACGACCAGGCTCCAGGAGGCCGCCGGGCCCGCGTCGGGTTCAGTACGCATCGTGGCCATTCTCGCCCTCTCGCCCGCCCGCCCCGCCGCCGGTGCTCGGCCGCGCCGCGCGAGGGTGGGCGTACGGTGTTCTCGACAGAAAGGGGACCCGGGGCGACACTTGTGCGTCCGCCCCCAGGGCGCAGATCGCATCCCAGGGTCCGCGAAAGAGGAAGGTGCCCGAGTGTCCCGCCGCAGAATCGGCTTCTGGTACCGCTTGGCAGCGGTCATCGCAAAACCGCCGCTGGTGCTTCTGTTCAAGCGGGACTGGAGCGGAATGGAGAACATTCCGGCTGACGGCGGATTTATCACCGCGGTCAATCACAACTCGTATCTCGACCCGCTGTCCTACGCTCACTACCAGTACAACACCGGACGCGTTCCGCGATTCCTGGCGAAGAACGGGCTCTTCGGGAAGGGATTTGTCGGCGCCGTCATGCGTGGCACCGGGCAGATTCCCGTCTACCGCGAAACCACCAATGCGCTGGACGCCTTCCGGGCCGCCCTGGACGCCATCGACCGCGGCGAGTGCGTCGCCTTCTACCCCGAGGGCACCCTCACCCGCGACCCCGCGATGTGGCCGATGACCGCCAAGACCGGCGCCGCCCGGGTAGCCCTGCGCACCCGCTGCCCCGTCATCCCCGTCGCCCAGTGGGGCGCCAACCTCGCCATGCCGCCGTACGCCAAGGAGAACAAGCTCCAGCTCCTGCCGCGCAAGACCCTCCAGGTGAAGGCCGGCCCGCCGGTCGACCTCAGCGCGTACTACGACCTCGAACCCACCCCCGAGGTGCTGCGCGAGGTCACCGAGACCATCATGGCGGCCGTCACCGCTCTGCTGGCCGAGATGCGCGGCGAACCCGCACCCCCCATCCCGTACGACCCCCGCACGGCCCGCCTGAAGCAGCGGCGGACCGGTGTCCGCCCGCAGCCCGCCGCCCCCGCGGTGTGCGAGAGCGCGCCGGGGCAGAAGTCAGGAGAGAGCAACCAGTGACACCCCCGGTCAAGGCAGCGGTCTTCGGAACCGGCTCCTGGGGAACGGCGTTCGCCATGGTCCTCGCCGACGCGGGCTGCGAGGTCGTCCTGTGCGCCCGCCGCCAGGAGGTCGCCGACGAGGTCAACACCTCCCACACCAACTCCGGCTACCTGCCCGGTGCCGTGCTGCCCGCCTCGGTGCGGGCCACCACCGACCCCGCCGAGGCCGCCGCGGACGCCGACTTCACCGTCCTCACCGTCCCCTCCCAGACGGCGCGCGCCAACCTCACCACCCTCGCGCCGCTGCTCGCCCCGGACACCGTGGTCGTCTCCCTGATGAAGGGCGTCGAGCTCGGCTCCGCGATGCGGATGAGCGAGGTCATCGCCGACACCGCGAAGCTGCCCCCCGAGCGGATCGCCGTCGTCACCGGCCCCAACCTCGCCCGGGAGATCGCCGCCCGGCAGCCCGCCGCCGCCGTGGTCGCCTGCACCGACGAGGACGTCGCCCGGCGGCTCCAGGCCGCCTGCCACACCCCGTACTTCCGCCCGTACACCAACACCGACGTGGTCGGCTGCGAACTGGGCGGTGCCGTCAAGAACGTCATCGGCCTCGCCGTCGGCATCGCGGACGGCATGGGCCTCGGCGACAACACCAAGGGCTCCCTCATCACCCGCGGCCTCGCCGAGACCACCCGGCTCGGCCTCGCCATGGGCGCCGACCCGATGACCTTCTCCGGCCTCGCCGGCCTCGGCGACCTGGTGGCGACCTGTTCCTCGCCGCTCTCGCGGAACCACACCTTCGGCACCAACCTCGGCAAGGGGATGACGCTGGAGGAGACCATCGCGGTCACCAAGCAGACCGCCGAGGGCGTCAAGTCCTGCGAGTCCGTGCTCGACCTCGGCCGCCGGCACGGCATCGACATGCCCATCACCGAGACGGTCGTCGGCATCGTGCACGACGGGAAGCCGCCGCTGGTCGCCCTCAAGGAACTGATGAGCCGCAGCGCCAAGCCCGAGCGCCGCTGACCGCACCGGAGGCACCGCTTCCGACCTGCCGCGTCGCGCCGTACGGGGCCGCACGAGGCGCCCGCCGCGCGGTACGGCGGTCGGGTGCCCCTCGCGCGACAGGGCCCCTCGGGCGCTGACGAGCGGCCTACCAGCAGGTACGCTCATCGCGATATGAGCAGCGAGAACTCCCCCCAGAACCCGGCCCTCCCCGAGCCCGGAACCGAACCCCGCAAGCCGCGCGTCGCCGTCGTCTTCGGCGGGCGCAGCTCCGAGCACGGCATCTCCGTGGTCACCGGCGGCGCCGTCCTGGGCTCCATCGACCGCTCCCGGTACGACGTGCTGCCCATCGGCATCACCACCGAGGGCGGCTGGGTGCTCACCGCCGACGAGCCCGCGCGGATGGCGATCACCGAGCGCACCGTCCCCGACGTCGACGCGCTCGCCGAGCCCGGCGAGGGCGCCGTCGTCCTCCCCGTCGCCCCCGGCAACCGCGAGGTCCTCTACAGCGAGCCCGGCTCGGTACCGAAGGTCCTCGGCGACGTCGACGTGGTCTTCCCCGTGCTGCACGGCCCCTACGGTGAGGACGGCACGTTCCAGGGCCTCCTGGAGCTGGCCGGCATCCCGTACGTCGGCTCGGGCGTCCTCGCCTCCGCCGTCGGCCAGGACAAGGAGTACATGAAGCGGGTCTTCACCTCCTTCGGGCTGCCGGTCGGCCCGTACCTGGTGATCCGCCCCCGCGAGTGGGACGCCGACGAGGCCGCCGCCCGCGCCCGCATCATCGAGTTCGCCGGTGAGCACGGCTGGCCGCTCTTCGTGAAGCCCGCCCGCGGCGGCTCCTCCGTCGGCATCACCAAGGTCGACGGTCCCCAGGGGCTCGACGCGGCCCTCGCCGAGGCCCGCCGCCACGACCCGAAGATCCTCGTCGAGTCGCTGCTGCGCGGCCGCGAGATCGAGTGCGGCGTCCTGGAGTTCGAGGACGGGCCGCGCGCCAGCGTCCCCGCCGAGATCCCGCCGGTGCAGGCCCACGACTTCTACGACTTCGAGGCCAAGTACATCGACTCGGCCCCCGGCCTGGTCCCCGCCCCGCTCACCGAGGAGCAGACCGCCGAGGTGCAGCGCCTCGCCGTCGAGGCGTTCGAGGCCGCCTCCTGCGAAGGGCTGGTGCGCGCCGACTTCTTCCTCACCGAGGACGGCGGCTTCGTCATCAACGAGATCAACACCATGCCCGGCTTCACGCCGATCTCCATGTACCCGCGCATGTGGCAGGAGTCCGGCGTCGACTACCCGGCCCTCGTCGACCAGCTGGTGCAGGCGGCGCTGCGCCGGTCCACCGGACTGCGCTGAGCCGCACGGCCGGAGCGAGCGGTCCGCCGCGGAGCCGGGGCCCCGCCAGGGGGCTCCGGCTCCGCGCCTGTGTGGCAGGTCAGTCGGCGATGCCCTCCGGTATCGCCTCGGTGACGGAGGGGGCGAGGTCGCTGAGCGGCGCCAGCCCCTCCGGTACGTGCTCGGCGGGCAGCGCGACCTCCACGTAGGCGCGGCGCAGCGTGGTGGTGAAGCGGAACGAGCCGTCGCCCGGCTGTTCCATGAGCCAGCCGACTCCGTCGGCCTCCACGCCCTCGGCGTCGGGGTCGTTCATCGCGCCGGGTCTGGGTACGCCGCAGCGCAGTATGATCGCCGGGCTGCCCCACCCCGCGGTCAGTGCCGACTCCGGTTCCGGATCGTTCCGTTCCAGGCCGGCGACGCGCTGCGGAAGCCGGTCGTCCAGCTTCCGGCAGAGGGCGGCCGTCGTGCTGTCGGGCCCGGGAACCGCGGCGGCCGGCCGTCCGTCCGTGGAGGAACAGCCGGCAACGGCGGCCAGCAACAGCGCGGCGGCGGCAGACCGGAGGGACCGGCGACGGGTGAGGTTCACCGGGCCAGCGTAGACGGGGGCTACAGATGCACGACCGGGCAGGTCAGGGTGCGGGTGATGCCGTCCACCTGCTGGACCTTGGCGACCACCATGCGGCCCAGTTCGTCCATGGTGTCGGCCTGCGCCCGCACGATCACGTCATAGGGACCGGTCACATCCTCCGCCTGGATCACTCCAGGAATGCTGCCGATGAACTCGGCGACGGCCGAAGCCTTCCCGACCTCGGTCTGAATCAGTACATACGCCTGTACCACGGAACCTCCAGGGCGGCCACGAGGATCATGTGGGGGAAAGGGTCGTCACGTTATCGCGTCCGCGCCCGCCGCGGGGAGAGCCGCGCGCCCCGACGCGCGCGCCGTCCGCTTTGCGGGGCGCGGGCGTTGACGCGTGAGTTGACGGTACCGACCCCTGCCCCGCCCCGCGACCGCAAACGGGACGCGGCGTCCGGGGGACGCGAGGGGGCCGGTGCCGCCCCGGCGCCCGGTGCGCGGCGGCGCCCCGGGACCGGGGACGATGGGGGAGCGGGACGGGGCCGGGGCGCCGGCACCGCACGGACGGTTCGGTACGTGACCGGTCTCGGCCGGCACTTGACACGAGAGGTGGGCGCGCGGTGAAAGGCACTGTGGGCGAGCTGGGGGAGTTCGGGCTCATCAGGGAGCTCACGTCCCGGCTCACCATGACCCCGGCGGTACGGATCGGCCCCGGCGACGACGCCGCCGTGGTCACCGCGCCGGACCGGCGGGTCGTGGCGAGCACGGACATCCTCCTGGAGGGGCGGCACTTCCGCCGCGACTGGTCCACCGCCTACGACGTGGGACGCAAGGCCGCCGCGCAGAACCTCGCCGACATCGCCGCCATGGGCGCGGTGCCCACCGCGATCCTGCTCGGCCTCGTCGTCCCCGCCGAACTCCCCGCCGCCTGGCCCGCGGAGCTGATGGACGGGCTGCGCGACGAGTGCCAGGTCGCGGGCGCCGCCGTGGTCGGCGGCGACGTGGTGCGCGGCGACACCGTCATGGTCTCCATCACCGCCCTCGGCGACCTGCGCAACCACGAGCCCGTCACCCGCGCCGGGGCGCAGCCCGGGGACGTCGTGGCCGTCACCGGGTGGCTGGGCTGGTCGGCCGCCGGGTACGCCGTGCTGTCGCGGGGGTTCCGTTCGCCGCGGGCCTTCGTCGAGGCCCACCGCCGCCCCGAACCGCCGTACCACGCGGGCCCCGCGGCGGCCGGGCTCGGCGCCACCGCCATGACCGACGTGAGCGACGGCCTCATCGCCGACCTCGGCCACATCGCCGAGGCGAGCAAGGTCCGCATCGACGTCGCCTCCGGCAAGGTCGACATCCCGAGCCAGATGAACGACATCGGCCAGGCCGTCGGCGTCGACCCCCTCCAGTGGGTCCTCACCGGTGGCGAGGACCACGCCATCGTCGCCACCTTCCCCTCCGACGTGAAACTCCCCGCCCGCTGGAAGGTCATCGGCGAGGTCCTCCACCCGTCCGCCCTGCCCCGCGTGACGGTCGACGGGGCGCCCTGGACCCACAAGGGCGGGTGGGACCACTTCGGGGAGGCGGGGAGCGGGGGGATCGAGGGGTGAGTCGAGGGGGAATCGAGGGCTGGTGGGGCTGGGTTCGTGGGGCGGGACGGGCTCTCGGGGCGGGCGCGGGGTACGTGCGGTGCACGCGTGAGACGTGTACGGAGTGACGGCGCGGCGTGGGGGTTACATGTAGGGGGTGGCGGCGCGGCGGGGGTGTGACACGGGGCCAGATGTAGGGGTCTGCGGGGCGGCGTTGCCCTTACCGACGGGGCGGGGTGGCGCGCGGCGAGCGCGGCGTACGGGGCGCTGCGAGCCCGTCGTACCGGGTGGGCGGCATCGTTCGGCGCCCCGTGTGAGCGGCCTCGTCCGGGGCTCCGTCGCGGCGCCCGGCCCCGGGACCCGGGGCGCCCCGGAGCCCGGCTAGATTCGGCCCCATGGACATACCCCCGCGCCCCCGCCGGGTGCTCACCGTCGCCGGTTCCGACTCCGGTGGCGGCGCCGGCATCCAGGCGGACCTGAAGACCATGCTGGCCCTCGGCGTGCACGGCATGAGCGTGCTCACCGCCGTCACCGCGCAGAACTCACTCGGTGTCCAGGGCGTCTGGGAGCTCCCCGACGAAGCGGTCCGCACCCAGTACCGCAGCGTCGTCGACGACATCGGGGTCCAGGCGGTCAAGACCGGGATGCTCTCCTCCGCTTCCCTCGTCGCGACCGTCGCCGAACTCCTCGCGGCGACCGAGGCCCCCGCCGTCGTCGACCCCGTGGGCGTCTCCAAGCACGGGGACTCCCTGCTCGCCGAGTCCGCCCTCGACGCCGTACGCCACCGCCTGATGCCGGTCGCCACCGTGGCCACCCCGAACCTCGACGAGGTCGCCCAGCTGACGGGCGTGGAGGTCCACGACGAGGCGGGCATGGCGCGGGCCGCCGAAGCGGTGCTCGCCCTCGGGCCCACCTGGGCGCTCATCAAGGGCGGCCACCTGTCCGGCGACGCGGTCGACCTGCTCACCGACGGCACCGAGACCCACTGGTACCGCGCCCCCCGCCTCGACAACCGGCACACCCACGGCACCGGCTGCACCCTCGCCAGCGCCATCGCCTCCCACCTCGCCCTCGGCCACCCGGTCCCGCAGGCGGTCGGACTGGCCAAGGAGTACCTCACCGGCGCCATCAGGGCCGGCTTCGCGCTGGGCGCGGGGATCGGGCCGGTGGACCATGGGTGGCGGATCGACGCGGCGACGAAGGGGAGCGTGGGGGAGTAGTTCGTGGCCCACGCCGGGCGGGCGACGTGGCCCGCCCCGTGCGGGGCGCTACGTCGCGCGCGACCTGCGGTTTTACCGGGCGGCGGGGCGACGGGGCGCGCCCCGTCGCCCCCGCCCCGAGCGGCGCCCCCGGCTCAGCGAACCCGTACCCACCCCAGACGCTCACCCGTACCCGGACAGGCAGAAGGCCGGTTCATCCGAAGATGAACCGGCCTTCGAGCAGCAAGCCTGGTGGCCGCGCCAGTGCGAGACGTCCACGCGAGAACCGGGTTGCCCCCGCTCGGAGCGGGGACACCGCTCGCGATTAGCGCGAGACCTTGCCGGCCTTGATGCACGAGGTGCAGACGTTGAGCCGCTTCGGCGTCCGACCGACCACGGCACGCACGCGCTGGATGTTGGGGTTCCAGCGACGGGACGTACGGCGGTGCGAGTGCGAAATGTTGTTGCCGAAGCTCGGCCCCTTGCCACAGACGTCGCAGTTGGCAGCCACGGGTCACTCCAAAGACTTCAGATGCACTTACAGTGAAATCCCGGCATGCCGGGATCAGTAACTGATTGGCGCTGCCAGGGGGATAAGCCCGACTCTCATCGGGCAACTGGAGAAGCATACAACGGCCGCTCCTGCCCGACGAAACTACCACGGGCGGCGGAGCCCCCGCCCCCGCCCACCAGGGCCGTCGGTCTACGCTGCGGGCAGTCCAGCCGCACGAGGAGGCGCAGGTGCCCGAGCCGGAAGGGGAGCCCGCAGGGTCCCCGCCCCCCGCCCCGCATCCGCGTCCCCCGCACCGCAGAGGCGGCCTGCTCGACGCCCCCGCCGTCCGCCGCTGGTGCGCCCTCGCCCTCGACGCCCTGGGGCGCGCCCGCGAGGAGATCGACGCCATCAACGTCTATCCGGTGGCCGACGGCGACACCGGCACCAACCTCTACCTGACCGTGGAGTCCGCCTCCCAGGCGGTCGAGGCCGTCTTCGCCGCCCACGAGACCGGCGCCACCCGGCCCGCCCTGTCCGACGCGTTTCGCGCCATGGCCCACGGGGCGCTCATCGGGGCGCGCGGCAACTCCGGCACGATCCTCGCCCAGCTGCTGCGCGGCATGGCCCAGGTCCTCGCCACGCCGGGTGACGAGGCTCACGCGGCGTACGCCGACGGCCCGCTCCTCGCCCGGGCCCTGCGCCGCGCGGCGGACTCCGCCTACGGCGCCGTGGCCCACCCCGTCGAGGGCACCGTCCTGACCGTCGCCACCGCCGCCGCCGACGGGGCGGACGCCGCGGGCGCGGCCGACTGCGCGGTCGTCGCCCGCGCCGCCCACGACGCCGCGCTCGCCGCCCTCGGCGAGACGCCCCGGCACCTCGCGGTCCTCGCCCGCGCCGGAGTGGTCGACGCCGGCGGCCGCGGCTTCGTCACCGTCCTCCACACCCTGGTCGAGGCCCTCACCGGCGAAGCTCCGGCCCGCCCCGTCCCCCGCCCCCCGGGCGCCCTCGTCGCCCCGTGCCCCGCCGCACCGGCCGGCCACGCCCCCGGCGAGGCCGCCACCGACAGCCCGGCGTACGAGGTGATCTACCTCCTGGACGCCGAGGACGCCGCCGTGGACCGGCTGCGGGGCCGGCTCGACGCGCTCGGGGACTCGCTCGTCGTCGTCGGCGGGGACGGGCTGTGGAACGTCCATGTCCACGTGGACGACGCGGGGGCCGCCGTCGAGGCCGGGATCGAGGCGGGGCGGCCGCACCGGGTCCGCATCACCCACTTCGGCGCCCAGGCCGCCGCCCGCCCCGACGCCGCGCAGCCGCCCCGCGAACGCGCCCCCCGCGCCGTCGTCGCGGTCGTCCCGGGCGACGGGCTGGCCGAGCTGTACGCGCAGGGCGGCGCCACCACCGTGCACGCCCGCGCCGGGGAACCCCCCGCCAGCGGCGAACTGGCCGAGGCGATCCGCCGGGCCCACGCCCACGAGGTCGTGCTGCTCCCCAACGACCCCGAGTTGCGGCACACCGCCGCCGCCGCGGCCGAACAGGCCCGCGGCGACGGCATCCGCGTCGCGCTCATCCCCACCCGCTCCGCGGTCCAGGGCATCGCGGCGCTCGCCGTCCACGAGGGCGGCCGCCGCTTCGACGAGGACGTCGTCGCCATGACCTCCGCCGCCGGCGCCACCCGGCACGGCGAGATCTCGGTCGCCGAACGGCAGTCCTGGACCACCGCGGGCATCTGCCAGGCGGGCGACGTGCTCGGCCTGGTCGACGGCGACGTGGCCGTCATCGGCACCGACCTCACCGACACCGCCCGCACCGTCCTGGACCGGATGCTCTCGGCCGGCGGCGAGATGGTCACCCTCGTCCTCGACGACGAGGTGCCCGAGCAGGTGGCCGACCTGCTCGAACGGCACGTACGCACCCGTCACCTCGCGGTGGACACCGTCGTCTACCGGGGTGGTCGGCAGGGCTCGCCGATGCTCATCGGGGTGGAGTAGCGGGGGAGCACCACACGTCGACGTTGAGCGGTGGTCGGGCCCGGCCCCTCGCGCCGATTGTCAGCCCCGTGGTGTGCAATGGACCACGTGCCCGCGCTCGATGAGAACCTGAAGAAAGTAGTCGGCCCGCCCACCGCGAAGGTGATGGCCGACCACCTCGACCTGCACACCGTCGGGGACCTCCTTCACCACTACCCACGCCGTTACGCCGAGCGCGGCGAGCTGACCACCCTCGCCGACCTCCCGCTGGACGAGCACGTCACCGTGGTCGCCCAGGTCTCCGACGCCCGCGTGCACACCTTCAACGCCGGCCGCGGCAAACGGCTCGAGGTCACCATCACCGACGGCAGCGGCTCGCTGCGCCTCGTCTTCTTCGGCCGGGGCGTACACAAGCCGCACCAGGACCTCCAGCCGGGCACCCGGGCGATGTTCGCGGGCAAGGTCTCCGTCTTCAACCACCGCCTCCAGCTCGCCCACCCCGCCTACCAGCTCCTGCGCGGGGACGGCGCGGAGGACGTCTCCTCGTGGGCCGGGGCCCTCATCCCGCTCTACCCGGCCACCGCCAAACTCGAGTCCTGGAAGATCGCCAAGGCGGTCGACGCGGTCCTCCCCAGCGCCGACGAGGCCCTCGACCCGCTCCCCGGCTCGCTCCGCGAAGGCCGCGGCCTCGTCCCGCTCCCCGAGGCCCTGCGCAAGATCCACCGCCCGCAGAGCCAGGCCGACGTCGCCCAGGCGCGGGCCCGCCTCAAGTGGGACGAGGCGTTCGTCCTCCAGGTCGCCCTCGCCCGCCGCCGCCACGCCGAGGGGCAGCTCTCCGCCGTGCCCCGGCGCCCCGCCCCCGAAGGGCTGCTCACCGCCTTCGACGCGCGGCTGCCGTTCACCCTCACCGAGGGCCAGCAGAAGGTCTCCCGCGAGATCTTCGACGACCTCGCCACCGACCACCCCATGCACCGTCTCCTCCAGGGCGAGGTCGGTTCCGGCAAGACGATGGTGGCGCTGCGCGCCATGCTCGCCGTCGTCGACTCCGGCGGCCAGGCCGCCATGCTCGCCCCCACCGAGGTCCTCGCCCAGCAGCACCACCGCTCGATCACCGAGATGATGGGCGACCTCGCCGACGGTGGCACCCTCGGCGCCCCCGAACACGCCACCAAGGTCGTCCTGCTCACCGGCTCCATGACAGCCGCCGCCCGCCGCAAGGCCCTGCTCGACCTGGCCACCGGCGAGGCCGGCATCGTCATCGGCACCCACGCCCTGATCGAGGACACGGTCCAGTTCCATGAACTGGGCCTGGTCGTCGTGGACGAGCAGCACCGCTTCGGCGTCGAGCAGCGCGACGCCCTGCGCGCCAAGGGCCACAGCAAGGAGGAGGCCCGCACCCCGCACCTCCTCGTCATGACCGCCACGCCCATCCCGCGCACCGTCGCCATGACCGTCTTCGGCGACCTGGAGACCTCCGTCCTCGACCAGCTTCCCGCCGGACGCTCCCCGATCTCCACCCACGTCGTCCCCGCCCAGGACAAACCGCACTTCCTCGCCCGCGCCTGGGAACGCGTCCGCGAGGAGGTCGAGAACGGCCACCAGGCGTACGTCGTCTGCCCGCGCATCGGGGACGAGGAGGAGGGCGGCACGAAGAGCACGAAGAAGAAGGCCGCCGACGAGGGGGACCGGAGGCCGCCGCTGGCCGTGCTGGAGGTGGCCGAGCAGCTCGCCGCCGGGCCGCTGGCCGGACTGCGGGTCGAGGTCCTGCACGGCCGCATGGCCCCGGAGGACAAGGACGACGTGATGCGCCGCTTCGCCGCCGGCGAGGTCGACGTGCTGGTCGCCACCACCGTCATCGAAGTCGGCGTCAACGTCCCCAACGCCACCGCCATGGTGATCATGGACGCCGACCGCTTCGGCGTCTCCCAGCTCCACCAGCTCCGCGGCCGCGTCGGGCGCGGCTCCGCCCCGGGGCTGTGCCTCCTGGTCACCGACATGCCCGAGGCCGCCCCCGCCCGCGCCCGTCTCGGCGCCGTCGCCGCCACCCTCGACGGCTTCGAACTCTCCCGCATCGACCTCGAGCAGCGCCGCGAGGGCGACGTCCTCGGCCAGGCCCAGTCCGGGGTCCGCTCCTCGCTGCGGATGCTCGCCGTCATCGAGGACGAGGAGATCATCGCCGAGGCCCGCGAGGAGGCCACCCGCACCGTCGCCGAGGACCCGGAGCTGGCCGGCCTGCCCGCCCTGCGCACCGCCCTCGACTCCCTGCTCGACGAGGAGCGCGAGCAGTACCTCGACAAGGGCTGACCGGCCGCCCCGGCCCGTACGCCATATCGTGGACCCCGGCCGCACCCCCAGCCCCGAAGGACTCAGATGACCCGCGTGATCGCCGGCACCGCCGGCGGACGCCGCCTCGCCGTACCGCCGGGCACCGGCACCCGCCCCACCTCGGACCGGGCCCGCGAAGGGCTCTTCTCCACCTGGCAGTCGCTGCACGGCGGGCCGCTCGACGGGACCCGGGTCCTCGACCTCTACGGCGGCTCCGGCGCCGTCGGCCTCGAAGCGCTCTCCCGGGGCGCCGCGCACGCCCTGATCGTGGAGGCCGACGCCCGCGCCGTCCGCACCATCCGCGACAACGTCCGCTCCCTCGGCCTGCCCGGCGCCGAGGTCCGCGCCGCCAAGGCCGCCCAGGCCGTCGCCGCCCCGCCGCCCGGCGCCCCGTACGATCTGGTCTTCCTCGACCCGCCGTACGCCGTGACCGACCAGGAACTCCGCGAGATCCTGCTCACACTGCGTACCGGCGGATGGCTCGCCGATGAGGCGCTCGTCACGGTGGAACGCGCCACCAGAGGGGGAGAATTCGGGTGGCCGGACGGATTTCACCCTGAGCGGGCCCGCCGCTACGGCGAGGGAACGTTTTGGTACGGTCGCGCCGCCTCTACGTGCGAAGACGCACGATGACCGGACCCGGGAGCGAGGGACTTCAGTTGCGCCGTGCCGTCTGTCCGGGGTCGTTCGACCCCATCACCAACGGGCACCTCGACATCATTGGCCGTGCCTCCAGGCTCTACGACGTCGTCCATGTGGCCGTCATGATCAACCAGTCCAAGAAGGGCCTGTTCGAGATCGACGAGCGGATCGAGCTGATCCGCGAGGTCACCGCCGAGTTCGGCAACGTCCAGGTCGAGTCCTTCCACGGCCTGCTCGTCGACTTCTGCAAGCAGCGCGACATCCCCGCCATCGTCAAGGGCCTGCGCGCCGTCAGCGACTTCGACTACGAACTCCAGATGGCCCAGATGAACATCGGCCTCTCCGGAGTCGAGACGCTCTTCGTCCCCACCAACCCCACCTACAGCTTCCTCTCCTCCAGCCTGGTCAAGGAGGTCGCGGCCTGGGGCGGCGACGTCTCCCACCTGGTCCCGGGGCCCGTCCTGGCCGCCCTCGGCGACCGCCTCCGCAGGAAGTGAGCCCCGCCCGCCGGGGACGGAGGGGAAGCTGACGCCGCCTCACCCGGTGTCCGCCGGGCGCCCGCCGGCCGTACAGTCGGTGCGTCCGACTTCCCAACATGGCACAGAGATTGGCGAGCACCCGGTGGACGTCCAGAAGAAGCTCGACGAGATCGTCGACACGGTCGGCAGCGCCCGGTCCATGCCCATGTCGGCCTCCTGCGTGATCAACCGCGCCGAGCTGCTCGCCCTGCTCGAAGAGGTCCGCGAGGCACTGCCCGGCTCCCTCGCGCAGGCGCAGGAGCTGATCGGCGACCGCGAACAGCTGGTCGAGCAGGCCCGCCAGGAGGCCGAGCGGATCATCCAGTCCGCCCACGCCGAACGCGGCACCCTGGTCTCCGGCACCGCCGTCGCCCAGCGCTCCCAGGACGAGGCGGACCGCATCCTCGCCGAGGCCCGCGCCGAGGCCGAGGAGATCCGCGCCCAGGCCGACGACTACGTCGACTCCAAGCTCGCCAACTTCGAAGTGGTCCTCACCAAGACCATCGGCTCGGTGGGCCGCGGCCGCGAGAAGCTCCTCGGCGCCGACCTCGCGGCGGACGACGGCCACGAGGACCCCGACGCCCCCGAGCGCAGCCACGACCCCGAGACGCTGCGCCGCCGCGCCGACGACTACGTCAGCGCCAAGCTCGGCGCCTTCGAGGCGGTCCTCGGCAAGACCCTGGAGGCAGTCGGCCGCGGCCGGCAGAAGCTCCACGGCCGCATCGCCACCGACGAGCTCGCCGCCCTCGGCGAACTCGGCGACGAGGCCGCCCAGGCCGCCACCAGCGACGCCGACTACCTCGCCGGCCTCGCGGGCCCCGCCACCCCGCAGCCCCCGGCCGCGACGCCCCCGGCACCCCCCGTGCCGGCCGCCCCGCCGGCCCCGCCGCAGGACCCGTACGCCGGCCAGGCCCCGCCCGCCGCCCAGGACCCGTACGGCTACGGCGCCCCCGCCCAGCAGGACGCCTACGCCTACCAGCAGCAGGAGTACGCCCCGCAGCAGGCCGCCCCGTACGGCTACCAGGACCAGCAGCAGCCCGGCGCCTACGGCTACGGGCAGCAGGGCGGTCAGCAGGGGTACCCGCAGCAGGGCTACCAGGCCCAGGGCGGCTACGACGCGGCCGGGTACGCCGTACCGCCGGTGCCCCAGGAGCGGCCCGCCAACGCGCTCGACGAGACCAGCCTCTTCGACACCAGCATGATCAGCGCGGAGGAGCTGCGCCGCTACGAACAGGGACGCTGACCGCCCGCCGGAGCCGGCGCCCCGGGCCCGATTGGGAGACGGCGGCCCGGTCCAGTATCCTGACTGTTCGGTCGTGCCTGTCCACGGCCCCGGCGGAACACCCGCGGGGGACCCGGCGGACTCCCCGGCGACGACGGACCGGGCCAGCAGGCCCGCAGGCCGTCCCCGGAGGCATCCGGCAGGACCGCATCCCCCACGATCTCGTGAACCGGAAGAAGGTAAAGCTCTGAACACGCGCCTCGACCACCGCAACCCCCTCGTGTTCGACACACATGAGCTGGGGCGGCGTCCGGGTGCCATGCAGCAGCTGAACCGCACGGTGCAGGCCCCGGGCTCCCCCGAGTTCGGAATCGAAGACGTCATCGGCGTGCCGGAAGGCTCGCCGGTGGAGATCGACCTCCGCCTCGAGTCGGTCATGGAAGGGGTCCTCGTCACGGGGACCGCCCGTGCCGCCGCGAAGGGGGAGTGCGTAAGGTGTCTGGAGCCGCTCGGGCTGGAGCTCGAAGCGGACTTCCAGGAGATGTTCTCGTACCCTGACGCCGCCGACCGGGGCCGCACCGCGGAACCGGGCGACGACGCCGAGGACGACGAGGACGTCATCCCGCTCGAGGACGGCATGTTCGACCTCGAGCCGGTGCTGCGTGACGCGGTAGTGCTCGCACTGCCCATGCAGCCGGTGTGCCAGGACGACTGTCCGGGCCTGTGTTCCCAGTGCGGGGCGCGGCTCGCGGACGATCCGGACCACCACCACGACGCCACCGACATCCGTTGGGCGGCATTGCAGGGACTCGCCGGGACCATCCAGGCAGGCGAGAAGGACGATCTGAGCGGCGCCGACCCCGGTGTCGACGAGAAGCAGGAGAAGTAGCCGTGGCTGTTCCGAAGCGGAAGATGTCGCGCAGCAACACGCGCCACCGCCGGTCGCAGTGGAAGGCTGCGGTCCCCACCCTGGTTGCGTGCGAGCGCTGCCACGAGCCGAAGCAGCAGCACATCGCGTGCCCGAGCTGCGGCACCTACAACAAGCGCCAGGTCCTCGAGGTCTGAGCGGCTGGTGAGAGGCCCGATGTCTGAACTGTCCAACGCCAAGAAGGCGGACACCACGGCCTCGTCCCACACGCTTCTGGAAGGGCGGCTCGGGTACCACCTCGAGTCCGCCCTTCTGGTGCGTGCGCTGACTCACCGGTCGTACGCGTACGAGAACGGCGGCCTGCCCACCAACGAGCGGCTGGAGTTCCTCGGGGACTCCGTGCTCGGCCTGGTGGTCACCGACACGCTCTACCGGACCCACCCCGACCTGCCGGAGGGCCAGCTGGCCAAGCTCCGGGCGGCGGTGGTCAACTCACGTGCGCTGGCCGAGGTCAGCCGCGGCCTCGAACTCGGTTCCTTCATCCGCCTCGGCAGGGGCGAAGAGGGTACCGGAGGCCGGGATAAGGCGTCCATCCTCGCCGACACCCTGGAAGCGGTGATCGGCGCGGTCTATCTCGACCAGGGCCTCGAAGCGGCGGGCGAGCTGGTGCACCGGCTCTTCGACCCGCTCATCGAGAAGTCCTCCAGCCTGGGCGCAGGGCTCGACTGGAAGACCAGCCTCCAGGAGCTGACCGCGACCGAGGGGCTCGGCGTGCCCGAGTACCTGGTCACGGAGACCGGCCCCGACCACGAGAAGACCTTCACTGCTGCCGCCCGCGTCGGAGGCGTCTCGTACGGCACCGGCACCGGCCGCAGCAAGAAAGAGGCGGAGCAGCAGGCCGCCGAGTCCGCCTGGCGCGCCATCCGCGCCGCGGCGGACGAGCGGGTCAAGGAGGAGGCGGAAGCTTCGGCTCCGTCCTCCGACGCGGCCTCGGCCTGACCCGCCCGCACCGCCGGCCGTCCCCACCGGGGGCGGCCGGCGCACTGCTGTCCGGTGCGCCCCGTCCGGCGCGCACCTCGCGTGAGGGGAAGAAGCGCACGTGCCCGAGTTGCCCGAGGTCGAAGTCGTCCGGCGCGGACTTGAGCGGTGGATCACCGGGCGCTCCGTCGCCTCCGCCGACGTCCTGCACCCCCGCGCGGTCCGCCGCCACCTGGCCGGCGGCGAGGACTTCGCCCGCCGCCTGACCGGCCTGCGCTTCGCCGCCCCGCTCCGGCGCGGCAAGTACCTCTGGCTCCCCGTGGACGACGCGCCCTTCGCCGTCCTCGCCCACCTCGGGATGAGCGGCCAGCTCCTCGTCCAGCCCGGCGAGGCCCCCGACGAGAAGCACCTGCGGGTACGGCTGCGCTTCGCCGACGACCTCGGCACCGAGCTGCGCTTCGTCGACCAGCGCACCTTCGGCGGCCTCTCGCTCCACGACACCGGCCCCGACGGGCTGCCCGACGTCATCGCCCACATCGCGCGCGACCCCCTCGACCCGCTCTTCGACGAGGACGCCTTCCACCAGGCGCTGCGCCGCCGCCGCACCACCGTCAAGCGTGCCCTGCTCGACCAGTCCCTGATCAGCGGCGTCGGCAACATCTACGCCGACGAGGCCCTCTGGCGCAGCCGCCTCCACTACGACCGGCCCACCGCCACCCTCACCCGCCCTCGCTCGGCGGAGCTGCTGACCCACGTCCGGGCCGTCATGACCGCCGCCCTCGACGTCGGCGGCACCAGCTTCGACAGCCTCTACGTCAACGTGAACGGGGAATCCGGCTACTTCGACCGCTCCCTGGACGCCTACGGCCGCGAGGGCGAGCCCTGCGGCCGTTGCGGCACCCCGATCCGCCGCCGCCCCTGGATGAACCGCTCCAGCTACTTCTGCCCGCGCTGCCAGCGCCCGCCGCGGACGACGGGCTGACGCACGACCGGCTGACGCACGACGGCACCGGTCCCGCCCCGCAGGGCCGGACCGGCGCCGTCGTGCGTCAGCGTCTCTTCGCCGTCAGAAGCCGAAGTTCTGGGTCCACCACGGGCCGCCCTCGGCGAAGTGCACGCCCACGCCCAGGGTCTTGTAGTCGCAGTTGAGTATGTTCGCGCGGTGGCCGGGGCTGTTCATCCAGGAGTCCATGACGGACTGGGCGTTGGCCTGGCCCCGGGCGATGTTCTCGCCGCCGAGGCCGGTCACGCCGGCCTGCTCGGCGCGGTCCCAGGGGGAGTCCCCGTCGGGGTCGGTGTGGTCGAAGAAGCCGCGCGCCGCCATGTCCTTGCTGAACGCCGTCGCCAGCGCCTCCAGCTCGCCGTCGGCGGTGACCGGGGAGCACCCGGCCTTGGCCCGCTCCTGGTTGACCAGGGACAGCACGGCGGCGGCCGCGGAGGAACCGGCGGGGGTGGAGGGCGTGGCGGTGGGCCGCGAGGGGGCGGGCGCCTGCGTCGTCCGCGAGGGGGTCGGCGCCGGGGCGCTCTCCGGCGCACGCGAGGCGCTCGGCTGCTTCGACGCCGTCTCCTCGGCGTCGGCCTTCCCGGCGGCGTCCGGCTTCCCGGACTTCCCCTCCGCCTTGTCCTTCTTCCCGTCGGCCGAGGAGGACGGCTCGGTGCTCGGCCCGGCGGAACGGTCCGCGCCGCGGCTCGCGCCCTCGCCGGAGCGGCCGTCGGCGCTGCCGTTGGTCTCCAGGTCGCTGGGGCCGTCCGCCGCCTCGACGCGGCCCGAGGGACCCTCGCCGGTCACGGCGTAGCGGTCACCGGCGCCCGGCAGCAGTCCGGTCGCGACGGCCACGGCGCCCATGGCCACGGCAGCCGAGACGCCGAGCAGCCCGGTGCGCACCGGTACGGCGCCGCGCTTGGGCCTGCGGTGCGAGCCGGTCTCCGGGACCGGGGCCGGCTCCTGCCGTCCGTGGTACCCGGTGTCGTACGGCCGGGCGGACTGTTCCGGCCGCTCTGCACGTGCGGCGTTGCCGTTGGTCGCGCCGTGGGCGGCGCGGCGGTGGCGTCCCATGTACTGAGCCTTCCTTGGCCGGACGGTGAAGCGATCCCCGCACGATCCTCACTCGATCGGGTGAGGATCGTTGCGTCGGGACTGTAGCCCAAGACGGGTGAGGGCGAGATGCTCCTGAGCCAATTGGCCGGTTAGCGTGCAGCCATGAACGAAGAGGCGCGGCTGGTGGTCTGGGTCCGGGGACAGGTGCAAGGAGTGGGTTTCCGCTGGTTCACCCGGGCCAGGGCGCTGGAGATCGGCGGGCTGAGTGGCTTTGCTCTCAATCTCGACGACGGGCGCGTCCAGGTCGTCGCCGAGGGGCCCCGGGCCGGCTGCCAGTCTCTCCTCGACTGGCTCGCGCGGGGCGACACACCCGGCCGCGTCGACGGAGTCACTGAGATCTGGGACACGCCACGCGGCGGTTACGACACCTTCGCGATCCGCTGACGGAGGTACCCGCGCCGTCTCCCGAGGGTGGTCCGACGTGGGTGGTCCGGGCGGCGTGTCGGGCCTTCGGGGCGGCCATGACCTGGTGGTTGCCAAGACCGCGCCGCCGTGCAAGGCTGCCCCGACCAGGTTGATCACCAAGCCCGCCGGGCTCCGCAGAATCGGCCGCGCCGCCGTACGGCCGCGCCAGGGCCGCCGGAGCTCCGTCGATACGGGCTGTGATCGTGTTGACCGTCAAACTTTTTGGTGAGACTCTGGAATCCCCGCGCACCACAGCTGTTTGGCATGTGAGAGCCAACAAAAATCCAGCATTGCCAGGCACCGCGGGTGCGATTCCCTCACGACCCACACCGATTCGTTCGGTAACTCAGTGTGGAGGACCATCCATCATGGCAAAGGCGCTTCTCGGTTACGTCGGCGGTTCCGACCCGCGGCTCCTCGCCGAGATGCGACGGCTCCAGCAGCGCGTCCAGGACCTCGAATCCGAGATCGTTCGGATTCAGGCCGAGAACGACGCGCTCGCGGCTGCCGCTTCTCACCACAGCGACGCGCTCCTCGACAGCCTCGACGTATCCAAGGCGGAGCCTGCGCTCACCTGACTGACGCCCGCCCCGTGGAGATCCACGGGGATGGCCGAGTCCGCAGCCAGGTAGCAGCCGGACGTATCCAGGTACGCAGTCGCCCATCCGTCGACGAGCACGATCTTCCGTTCCGGAATCCTGTCAGGAATTCCAGGAGACCGATCCCGTCGTGAGGCCCGGTCCTTGTCGATCACCGCCACGCGATCAGCCTCCGCAACCTGTGCGCTTCCGCGCGGGTCCGGTTTCGGTTCAGTCCGGGAAAGATCGAATTCAGGAAACCGCACCGGTCGTCACTTCCGCCGCCCCGGACCGCCGCAAGGCGCACGGGGCGCCGGTGGATGCTGAACCGCAGTGCAAGGGACGCTTCGGCGTCCCTTTTTCCTTGCCCCCCTACAAGATCGCCGTGTGCCGGCGCCGTCATTACCGTGTGATCTGCCCTGCGCCTCACACCGTGAAACCGCCGGACCGCAACCGGGAGACTCCCCTCCGCACCCGCCCGGCGCCACCGGCGGGCGGTAAAGTCCGACGGCGTGCACCTCAAGGCCATGACCCTGCGCGGATTCAAATCCTTCGCCTCCGCCACGACCCTGCGTTTCGAACCCGGGATCACCTGCGTCGTCGGCCCCAACGGCTCCGGTAAATCCAATGTCGTCGACGCGCTCTCCTGGGTCATGGGCGAACAGGGCGCCAAATCCCTGCGCGGCGGCAAGATGGAAGACGTCATCTTCGCCGGAACGACCGGGCGGCCCCCGCTGGGACGGGCCGAGGTCTCCCTCACCATCGACAACTCCGACGGCGCGCTGCCCATCGAATACGCCGAGGTCACCATCACGCGGATCATGTTCCGCAACGGCGGCAGCGAATACCAGATCAACGGCGACACCTGCCGGCTCCTCGACATCCAGGAACTCCTCTCGGATTCCGGAATCGGCCGGGAGATGCACGTCATCGTCGGCCAGGGCCAGCTCGACTCCGTGCTCCACGCCGACCCCATGGGACGGCGCGCCTTCATCGAGGAGGCGGCGGGGGTCCTCAAACACCGCAAGCGCAAGGAGAAGGCGCTGCGGAAACTCGACGCGATGCAGGCCAACCTCGCCCGCGTCCAGGACCTCACCGAGGAACTGCGCCGCCAGCTCAAACCCCTCGGCCGCCAGGCCGCCGTCGCCCGGCGCGCCGCCGTCATCCAGGCCGACCTGCGCGACGCCCGGTTCCGCCTCCTCGCCGACGACATCGTCACCCTCACCCGCGCGCTCAGCGCCGAGATCGCCGACGAGGCCGAACTGAAGCGGCGCCGTGACACCGCCGAGGCCGAGCTCAAGGCCGCCCAGCGCCGCGAGGCCGCCCTCGAAGGCGAGGTACGCCGCCTCGCGCCGCGCCTCCAGCGCGCCCAGGAGACCTGGTACGCCCTCTCCCAGCTCGCCGAACGCGTCCGCGGCACCATCGGCCTCGCCGACGCCCGGGTCCGCAGCGCGAGCGCCGAACCCGTCGAGGAGCGACGCGGCCGCGACCCCGAGGAACTGGAACGCGAGGCCGCCCGCATCCGGGAGCAGGAGGCCGAACTCGCCGCCTCCCTCGAAGCGGCCCAGTACGCGCTGGAGGACACCGTCGAGCACCGCGCCGAACTCGAGCGCGCGCTGCACGCCGAGGAACGCCGTCTCAAGGACGTCGCCCGCGTCCTCGCCGACCGGCGCGAGGGCCTCGCCCGCCTGCACGGCCAGGTCAACGCCGCCCGCAGCCGCGCCGCCTCCGCCCAGGAGGAGATCGACCGCCTCGCCGCCGCCCGCGACGAGGCGGCCGGCCGCGCCGTCGCCGCCCAGGAGGAGTACGAGCAGCTCCGCGCCGAGGTCGACGGCCTCGACGCCGCCGACACCGATCTCGGCGCCCGGCACGAAGCCGCCCGCGCCGCGCTCGCCGACGCCGAGGCCGCCCTCGCCGCCGCCCGCGACGAGGCCACCTCCGCCGAACGCCACCGCGCCGCGCTCGCCGCCCGCCACGAGGTCCTCGCGCAGGGACTGCGGCGCAAGGACGGCACCGGGGAACTGCTCGCCGCCCGTGACCTGCTCGACGGGGTGGCGGGGCCCGTCGCCGCCCTCCTGGACGTGGCCCCCGGCTACGAGGTGCCGGTGGCCGCCGCGCTGGGGTCGGCCGCCGACGCACTCGCCGCCGCCGGTCCGCATGCCGCCGCCGCGGCGCTGCGGCTGCTGCGGGAGCGCGACGCGGGGCGCGCGGCGCTGGTGCTGGGGCGGACGGGGCGGGGCGGGACCGGGCCCGACGGGTCGCCGGGGGAGGGCGCTTCGGTGCCCGCGCCGGCGCGGGCGGGGGACGACGGCGGGGCAGCCGAGCTGGGGCGCGAGGGTGCCGCGGGGCCGGGCGGCGAGGCGGGGCACGGGGCGTACGCACCGGCGCCGCGCGATGGGGCGGGGCGTGATGGAGCGGGGCGTGACGGGGGATTCCGGGACGGGGCGTCCCGCGACGGAGACGAGCCGGACGTGGCGTGGGGCGAGGCGGGGACCGCCCCGTACGGCGCGGCGTCAGGCGGCCCCGGTGCGGCGCCCGAACGCGTCGCGCTGGGCGCCGTACGCCGCGCCGACGCCGCCCCGGGGCCCGGTGCCGAACTCGCCCCGGGCACGGGGGAAAGTCCCAGCTCAGCCGCCCCGTACCCGCCCCGCCTGGTGGACCTCGTCCGGGCCCCCGCCGACCTGGCCCCCGCGCTGCGGGCGCTGCTCGACGGCATGGTGGTCGTCGACGGGCTGGCCGAGGCGGAGACCGTCGTCGGGGCGGGGGACGGGGCGCTCGTCGCGGTCACCCGGGACGGCGACGTCCTCGGGCCGCACTACGCCCACGGAGGCTCCGCCGGAGCGCCCAGCCTCCTGGAGGTCCAGGCGCAGGTGGACGAGGCCGCCGCCGGACTCGCCCGGCTCGACGCGCGGTGCGCGGAACTCGCCGCCGCCCAGCAGGACGCCACCCGGCTCCGCGCCGAACAGGCCGCCCTCACCGAGGAGCTGGCCGAACGACGCCGCCGCGCCGACCGGGAGAAGTCCGCCGTCGCCCAGCAGCTCGGGCGCCTCGCCGGGCAGGCCCGTGCCGCGGCGGGCGAGGCCGAACGGTCCACGGCCGCCGCCGCCCGGGCACAGGAGGCCCTCGAGAAGGCTGTCGCCGACGCCGAGGAACTGGCCGAGCGGCTCGCCGTGGCCGAGGAGGCGCCCGCCGAGGAGGAGCCCGACACCGCCGTACGCGACCGGCTCTCCGCCGACGGGGCCAACGCCCGCCAGACCGAGATGGAGGCCCGGCTCCAGCTGCGTACCCACGAGGAGCGGGTCAAGGCGCTCGCGGGGCGCGCCGACGGACTCGACCGCGCCGCGCGCGCCGAGCGCGAGACCCGGGCGCGCGCCGAGCGGCGCCGCGCCCGGCTGCGCCACGAGGCGCGCGTCGCGGCGGCCGTCGCGGCGGGAGCGCGCCAGCTGCTGGCCCACATCGAGATCTCCGTGGAGCGGGCCGCCGCCGAGCGCGCCGAGGCCGAGCGTGCCAAAGCGGCGCGGGAGACCGAGCTGGACGCCGAACGGAGCCGGGGCCGCGACCTCAAGGCCGAACTCGACAAGCTCACCGACTCCGTCCACCGGGGCGAGGTCCTCGGCGCCGAGAAGCGCCTGCGCATCGAGCAGCTGGAGACCCGCGCCCTGGAGGAACTGGGCGTGGAGCCGGCCGCGCTGATCGCCGAGTACGGGCCCGAGCAGCCCGTACCGCCGTCGCCGCCCGCCGAGGGCGAGGAGCTGCCCGAGGACCCGGAGCACCCGCGCAACCGGCCCAGGCCCTTCCACCGGGCGGAGCAGGAGAAACGGCTGCGGGCCGCCGAGCGGGCGTACCAGCAGCTCGGGAAGGTGAACCCGCTGGCGCTGGAGGAGTTCGCGGCGCTGGAGGAGCGGCACCAGTTCCTCTCCGAGCAGCTCGACGACCTCCGTCGTACCCGCGCCGACCTCCTCCAGGTGGTCAAGGAGGTGGACGAGCGGGTCGAGCAGGTCTTCACCGAGGCGTACCACGACACCGCGCGCGAGTTCGAGGGCGTCTTCTCGCGGCTCTTCCCGGGCGGCGAGGGACGGCTGATCCTGACCGACCCCGACCACATGCTGACCACCGGTGTCGATGTCGAGGCCCGCCCGCCCGGCAAGAAGGTCAAGCGGCTCTCACTGCTCTCCGGCGGCGAACGCTCCCTCACCGCCGTCGCCCTGCTCGTCTCCATCTTCAAGGCGCGCCCGAGCCCGTTCTACGTGATGGACGAGGTGGAGGCCGCGCTCGACGACACCAACCTCCAGCGGCTCATCCGCATCATGCAGGAGCTCCAGGAGTCCTCCCAGCTGATTGTCATCACCCATCAGAAACGCACCATGGAGGTGGCCGACGCGCTCTACGGGGTCTCCATGCAGGGCGACGGCGTCTCCAAGGTGATCAGCCAGCGGCTGCGCTGACGGCGCGGCGAAGCCGACGCGGACTCGAACGGGTGAGCCGACGGCTTCCGGGAAGGCGGTGCCGGGCCGGGTGTGCGCCACTGGAACAGACCGCCGTCCGCCCCAACGTCCGGTTCCCCTAGGCCCGGCAGGACGACGGGGCCGAGGAGGACTTGTGACCAACGACGCCACGCCGCCCCGCTCAGGAGCGAGGGAGGCGCACCCCGAACACCTCGGGCACGTCATCTTCATCGCGGCGTCCGCGGCGATGGGCGGCTTCCTGTTCGGCTACGACAGCTCCGTCATCAACGGCGCCGTCGAAGCCATCAGGCACCGCTACGACGTCGGCTCGGCGACGCTCGCCCAGGTCATCGCCATCGCTCTGATCGGCTGCGCCATCGGCGCCGCCACCGCGGGACGCATCGCCGACCGCATCGGCCGCATCAACTGCATGCGGATCGCCGCGGTCCTCTTCACCGCCAGCGCCATCGGCTCCGCCCTGCCCTTCGCCCTCTGGGACCTGGCGATGTGGCGCTGTATCGGCGGCTTCGCCATCGGCATGGCCTCCGTCATCGGCCCCGCCTACATCGCCGAGGTCGCCCCGCCCGCCTACCGCGGCCGGCTCGGCTCCTTCCAGCAGGCCGCCATCGTCATCGGCATCGCCGTCTCCCAGCTCGTCAACTACGGCATCCTCACCGCCGCCGACGGCGACCAGCGCGGCAAGCTCCTGGGCCTGGAGGCCTGGCAGCTGATGCTGGGTGTCATGGTCATCCCCGCCATCCTCTACGGGATGCTCTCCTTCGTGATCCCCGAGTCACCGCGCTACCTCATCTCGGTGGGCCGCAAGGACAAGGCCCGCAAGGTGCTGGCCGAGGTCGAGGGCACCGAGGTCGACCTGGACGCCCGGGTCGCGGAGATCGACGAGAAGATGCGGCGCGAGCACAAGCCGTCGTTCAAGGACCTGCTGGGCGGACGGTTCTGGTTCCTGCCGATCGTCTGGGTCGGCATCGGCCTGTCGATGTTCCAGCAGCTCGTCGGCATCAACGTGGCGTTCTACTACTCCACCACCCTCTGGCAGTCCGTCGGCATCGACCCGGAGGGCTCGTTCTTCTACTCCTTCACGACCTCGATCATCAACATCATCGGTACCGTCATCGCGATGATCTTCGTCGACCGGATCGGCCGCCGGCCGCTGGCCCTCATCGGCTCCTGCGGCATGGCCGTCGCCCTGGCCGTCGAGGCGTGGGCGTTCTCCGCGCCGCTGGTCGACGGCAAGCTGCCCAGCACCGAAGGCACCACCGCGCTGATCGCCGCCCATGTCTTCGTGCTCTTCTTCGCGCTGTCCTGGGGCGTCGTCGTCTGGGTCTTCCTGGGCGAGATGTTCCCGAACCGCATCCGCGCCGCAGCCCTCGGCGTGGCCGCCTCCGCCCAGTGGATCGCCAACTGGGCCATCACCGCCAGCTTCCCGAGCCTCGCCGACTGGAACCTCTCGGGTACGTACGTGATCTACGCCTGCTTCGCGGTGCTGTCCATCCCGTTCGTCCTGAAGTTCGTCAAGGAGACGAAGGGCAAGGCACTGGAGGAGATGGGCTGAGATTTCCGCGCCGGGCCGGCACGGCTGGGCCAGGGGCCGGTTCGGAGGCTCGGGGCGGGGGAGTGGACGGGGCGTCGTCGCTTTCGGGCGGGGGTGTCAACAGGGGGTGGGGGTGGGTCACCCGGTAGGGAGAGCGCGGGGCGGAGCGGGGCGCGCTCCGTGCGGCGCGGCGGCGGGACGGGGCGCGGGGCGCGTTTGCGCAGGTCGCGCGCGGCGTACGGGGCGGGCGCGGTGCGGGGGCTACGGTGCGGCGTACGGGGCGCCCGGCGTACGAGGCAGTCGCGGCGTCCTCGGCGCCGCCGCCGACCGGGATGTGCGGCGTACAGAGCCATGTGCCCCACCCAGCGCAGCCCCGCCCAGCACATCCCCCCATCCCGCAGGCCGCCCCGCCCGCCCCGTACGTCGCGCGCGACCTGCACAAACGCGCCCACCGCAGCACCCCGCCCCGCTCCGCCCCGGCCCCGCCCCACCGCACCCCCACCTCTCGCCGCTCCCTCCCCCCGCCACCCCCATGGCTGATACTGGACGGGTTATGGAAATCGTCATCCTTGCTGTAGTCATCGCCGTGGTTCTGGTCGGTGCGGTCAGCGGGCTCGTGATCGGCGGCCGCAGGAAGAAGCAGCTGCCGCCGGCCGAGCGCCCGAGCGCCACCCCGACCATCACCACCCCCCCGGCCGAGCCGCGTGTCGGCGACGAGGCCGAGACGCCGCGCGACGAGTCGCGCCGCACCATCGAGGAGGTGGATCTTCCGACCGCCGGGGCCCCCGCGGCCCCGCCGGCCGAAGCCGAGCCCGCACCAGCCGCCCCCGAGGTGGAGGTGCCCGAGCCGACCGAGGGGCGCCTGGTCCGGCTGCGGGCCCGCCTGGCCCGTTCGCAGAACGCGCTGGGCAAGGGGCTGCTCACCCTGCTCTCCCGTGAGCACCTCGACGAGGACACCTGGGAGGAGATCGAGGACACCCTCCTCACCGCCGACGTCGGCGTCGCCCCCACCCAGGAACTGGTCGAGCGGCTCCGTGAGCGCGTCCGGGTCCTCGGCACCCGCACCCCGCAGGAGCTGCGCACCCTGCTCCGCGAGGAACTGCTGAAGCTCATCGCCACCGACGCCCCGCGCGCCGTGAAGACGGACAACGGCCTGGAGACGCCTGCCGTCGTCATGGTCGTCGGCGTCAACGGCACCGGGAAGACCACCACCACCGGCAAGCTGGCCCGGGTCCTGGTCGCCGACGGCAAGTCGGTCGTGCTCGGCGCCGCGGACACCTTCCGCGCGGCCGCCGCCGACCAGCTCCAGACCTGGGGCGAGCGGGTCGGGGCGCGCACCGTGCGCGGCCCCGAGGGCGGCGACCCCGCCTCCATCGCCTTCGACGCGGTCAAGGAGGGCATCGCCGAGCACGCCGACGTCGTCCTCATCGACACCGCCGGCCGGCTGCACACCAAGGCCGGGCTCATGGACGAGCTCGGCAAGGTCAAGCGCGTCGTCGAGAAGCAGGCCCCGCTCGACGAGGTGCTCCTGGTCCTCGACGCCACCACCGGCCAGAACGGCCTGGTCCAGGCGCGGGTCTTCGCCGAGGTCGTGAACATCACCGGCATCGTGCTGACCAAGCTCGACGGCACCGCCAAGGGCGGCATCGTCGTGGCGGTCCAGCGCGAGCTGGGCGTCCCGGTCAAGCTGATCGGTCTCGGCGAGGGGCCCGACGACCTCGCCCCGTTCGACCCGGAGGCGTTCGTCGACGCCCTGATCGGCGACTGACCGCCCCGCACCGCCCGCCCGGCCGCCCCGCGACCACGGCGACGGCACCGGCCGGCGCGCCCCGCGCGGCAAGAAGCCCCGTACCGGCATCACGCCCGGTACGGGGCTCCTCGGCGTACGGGCTCGCCCGCTACGCGTAGGCCGGGGTCCGGGTTCGGTGGGTCACGTAGGCCAGCGTCCCCAGCAGCAGCCGGGCCTCGGGGGGCCGGCCCGCCGAGGCGGCGCCGGGGGAGCGGAGCCAGCGGACGGGGCCGAGGCCGGCCCGGTCGGAGGGCGGCGCGGTGATGTACGTACCGGGGCCCAGGGGGCGCAGGTCGAGGTCGGCGTCGTCCCAGCCCATCCGGTACAGCAGGCCCGGCAGGGCGCGGGCGGAGCCGGAGGCGACGAAGAACTGGGCTCGGCCCTCGGGGGTGACGGCGACGGGGCCCAGCGGCAGTCCCATGCGCTCCAGGCGGACCAGGGCGCGCCGGCCCGCGCGTTCCGCGACGTCGAGGATGTCGAAGGCGACGCCGACGGGGAGCATCATCGCCGCCCCGCCGTACGGGGCCCAGAGCCGGGCCGCGTGGTCCGCCGCGGTGCCCGCCGCGACGCGCCGTCCCCGGTCGAGGGGGTGGGCGCCGGGCGCGGCGCAGCGTTGCGTACCGCAGGAGCAGCCGTCCGCCGTGGCGCGGGCGCCGGGCACCACGTCCCAGCCCCAGCGGCCGCTCAGTTCAGCCAGCGCCAGGCGGTCCGCGGTGCGTCCGCGTCGCCGGATGCCGGACCGGATGTCCCGGATACCGCCGATCGTGAAACCCATGCCCCCTCCAACGGGTCCGCGCAGTGCCGGTTACGTGGCGGAGTCGCACGGTTACGGGGAGCACCCCCGATCGGGGGGTGGTGTGCGGGGTGACGTTCCGCGATGCTGGGGGTGGTGCGCGGCGCGTCGCGCGCCCCCTGGTGCGTCTCCACTCCTGTTTCAGCCGCTCGAGTCCAGTCAAGCGCGCGTGACGGGGCGGCAGTTCGGAAAGGGGGGTGGCGAATGGTGGCGTTTCCCCGAGTCGGGCCCCCGCGGAGGTGAGCGGGGCATTACTTTCGGTACACAAGCTCACGCGATCGTGTACGCGTGGGCGTGCCGCAGCCGCTTCGACCGCACGTTCGAAGGGTGACGCCGTTCCAGGAGGCGTCGCCGCGCGCGGCACTCAGCTGGTGCCCGGCGCTCCACCCGCCGGGCGTGCGAGGAGACGGGGGCGTTCCGGTGAACGGCGACGACGACATCAACGCGACGCACGCGGAGAAGCGTCCGAACGAGCTGCTCAGCTCCTGGTTCCTGCGCAGCGGCTGGTCCAAGGGCGAGCTGGCCCGCCAGGTCAACCGGCGCGCCCGCCAGCTCGGCGCCGCCCACGTCTCCACCGACACCTCCCGGGTGCGCCGCTGGCTCGACGGCGAGCAGCCGCGCGAGCCCATCCCGCGCATCCTCTCCGACCTCTTCTCCGAGCGGTTCGGCTGCGTCGTCGCGGTCGAGGGCCTGGGGCTGCGCCCCCAGCACCAGACCCCCTCCGCCGCCGGCGTCGACCTGCCGTGGACCGGGCCGCAGACGATCGCGCACCTCAGCGAGTTCTCCCGCAGCGACCTGATGCTCGCCCGCCGGGGCTTCCTCGGCACCTCCCTCACGATCGCCGCCGGCGCCTCCCTCATCGAGCCGATGCAGCGCTGGCTGGTCCCCACCCCGCAGACCTCGCTCACCACCGACGGCCCCCAGCGCGTCGCCGAACGCCGCCGCGGCCCCCGCCTCTCCTCCCCCGAGCTGGAGCTGCTGGAGTCCACCATCGACATGTTCCGCCGCTGGGACGCCCAGTGCGGCGGCGGGCTGCGGCGCAAGGCGGTTGTCGGCCAGCTCCACGAGGTCACCGAACTGCTCCAGGAACCCCACCCCGCCGAGACCACCCGCCGGCTCTACCGCGTCGCCGCCGAGCTCGCCGAACTGGCCGGCTGGATGAGCTACGACGTGGGGCTCCAGCCCACCGCCCAGAAGTACTTCGTGCTGGCCCTGCACGCCGCCAAGGAAGCCGACGACAAGCCGCTCGGCTCGTACGTCCTGTCGCACATGAGCCGGCAGATGATCCACCTCGGGCGGCCCGACGACGCGCTGGAACTCGTCCACCTCGCCCAGTACGGCAGCCGGGACTGCGCCGGTCCCCGGACCCAGGCCATGCTGTATGCGATGGAGGCCCGCGCCCACGCCGCGCTCGGCAACCCCGGCAAGTGCAAGCGGGCCGCCCGGATGGCCGAGGCGACCTTCGCGGAGCTCGAGGACGCCACCGGCCCCGAGCCCAGCTGGATCAAGTTCTTCACCGAGGCCGAGCTCAGCAGCGAGAACGCCCACTCCTACCGGGACCTCGCCTACGCCGCCGGCGGCAGCACCCTCTACGCCAACCTCTCCGCGCAGGGTATGCGCCAGGCCGTCGACCTCTTCCGCGAGGACAGCCTCTACCAGCGTTCGTACGCACTCAACCTCATCGGCATGGCCTCCGTGCACCTGCTCCGCGACGAGCTGGCCGACTCCGCCGTCTGCGCCGAGGAGGCCGCGCACCTCGCGGCGAAGGTCCGCTCCGAGCGGGTCAACACCCGGCTCCGCAAGACCGTGGACCGGGCCCTGCGCCAGTACCCGGGGCGCAGCGAGACCGACGCCCTCGCCGAGCTGCTCGCCAGCCACCTGCCCGAGGCCGCCCAGGCCGTCTGACCCGCCCCGCCCCGGCCCCCGGCCGTGGCGGGACGTTCATGCACGCGTAACACGGCGGACGGCTTCGTCACTGCCGTGAAACAACGAGGCGCATCGGCCGAAACCGCACTGCGTCAGTCTCCTCAGCACAGTCGGCCCGACGTTCCAGGCATCCGCAAGGGCCGTTCCGATCTGCAAGGAGACACTGGCCTTGAACGGTGCAGATACCGCATTCGTACTGATCAGTGCCGCGCTCGTCATGTTGATGACGCCCGGCCTGGCCTTCTTCTACGGCGGCATGGTGCGGGTCAAGAGCGCCCTCAACATGCTCATGATGTCGCTGATCTCGATGGGCATCGTCGCCATCCTGTGGGTGCTCTACGGGTACTCGCTGACCTTCGGCGACGACATCGGCGGCGGCCTCCTCGGCAACTTCGACCACATCGGCCTCAAGGGCATCGACCCCACCACCCTCACCGGTGGTGACGAGGGCATCCCGGTCATCGCCTTCGCCCTCTTCCAGCTGATGTTCGCCACCCTCACGCCCGCCCTGATGAGCGGCGCCCTGGCGGACCGCGTGAAGTTCAGCGCCTGGGCCCTGTTCATCGCCCTGTGGGTCACCGTGGTGTACTTCCCGGTCGCCCACTGGGTCTGGCAGGAGGACGGCTGGCTCTACCAGCTCGACGTGATCGACTTCGCGGGCGGTACGGCGGTCCACATCAACGCCGGTGTCGGCGCGCTGGCCGCCGTCCTCGTCGTCGGCAAGCGCATCGGCTTCAAGAAGGACCCGATGCGGCCGCACAACCTGCCGCTGGTCGTCCTCGGCGCCGCCCTGCTGTGGTTCGGCTGGTTCGGCTTCAACGCCGGCTCCGCCCTCGCCGCCGACGGCACCGCCGCCACCATGGCCTTCAACACGCAGGTCGCCACCGGCGCCGCGATGCTCGGCTGGCTGGTCTACGAGCGCATCCGGCACGGCGCGTTCACCACGCTCGGTGCCGCCTCCGGCGCCATCGCCGGCCTCGTCGCCATCACCCCCTCCGGCGCCCACGTCAACGCCTTCGGCGCCATCCTCATCGGCCTGATCGCCGGCGCCCTCTGCTCCTGGGCCGTCAGCCTGAAGTACAAGCTCGGCTACGACGACTCGCTGGACGTCGTCGGCGTCCACCTGGTCGGTGGCGTCATCGGCACCCTGCTCGTCGGCGTCCTCGCCGTCGACGGCGTCGGCGGCCTCGGCCAGCTCGGCAAGCAGGCCATCGGCGCCTTCGCCACCATGGCCTTCTCCTTCGTCGTCTCCTGGCTGCTCGCCAAGTTCGTCGACGTGACGATCGGCTTCCGGGCCCCGGAGGAGGACGAGGTCGGCGGCGTCGACCAGGCCTACCACGCGGAGAGCGCCTACGACTTCACCGCCGTCGGGGCCTCCCTGACCAGCGGTAACCTCCCCAAGGCCGACGCTGCCCCGGCCGCCCCGAACTCGAAGGTGGACGCATGAAGCTCATCACCGCGGTCGTCAAGCCGCACCGGCTCGACGAGATCAAGGACGCCCTCCAGGCCTTCGGCGTCCACGGACTGACGGTCACCGAGGCCAGCGGCTACGGCCGGCAGCGCGGCCACACCGAGGTCTACCGCGGCGCCGAGTACACCGTCGACCTGGTCCCCAAGATCCGCATCGAGGTCCTGGTCGAGGACGACGACGCCGAACAGCTCATCGAGGTCGTCGTCAAGGCCGCCCGCACCGGAAAGATCGGTGACGGCAAGGTCTGGAGCCTGCCCGTGGACACCGCGGTCCGGGTCCGCACCGGCGAGCGCGGACCCGACGCGCTCTGACCACACACGAGGAACGGAGTCGCCGGGTGACGAGCACCGACGTGAGTACGGCAGCGGAAGACTCGGGACCCGGCGGTTACGCGGCGGCCCGGCTGAGCCTCCTCCAGCAGGAGGCCCGGTCCGGGCCGCCGCGCCGCAAGGCCCTCTCCGCCCTGACCGACGACTGGCTGAACGGCCTGTTCACCGCCGCGGCGGTGAACCTGCGCGGCGTCGCCCTGGTCGCCGTCGGCGGCTACGGCCGCGGGGAACTCTCCCCCCGCAGCGACCTCGACCTCCTGCTGCTGCACGACGGCAGCGCCCCGGCCGCCGACATCGCCCGGCTCGCCGACCGCATCTGGTACCCGGTCTGGGACCTCGGCCTGGACCTGGACCACTCCGTCCGCACCCTGGGCGAGGCGCGCAGGACGGCCGCCGACGACCTCAAGGCCCAGCTCGGCCTCCTCGACGCCCGCCACCTCGCCGGCGACCTCGGCACCACCGCCGCCCTGCGCACCACGGTCCTCGCCGACTGGCGCAACCAGGCCCCCAAGCGCCTCCCGCACCTGCGCGAACTCTGTGAGGAACGCGCCGAACGCGCGGGCGAACTCCAGTACCTCCTGGAACCCGACCTCAAGGAGGCCCGCGGCGGCCTCCGCGACGCCACCGCGCTACGCGCCGTCGCCGCCTCCTGGCTCGCCGACGCGCCCCGCGAGGGCCTCGACGACGCCCGCCGCCGCCTCCTCGACGTCCGCGACGCCCTCCACCTCACCACCGGGCGCTCCACCGACCGCCTCGCCCTCCAGGAACAGGACCAGGTCGCCGCCGCCCTCGGCCTCCTCGACGCCGACACCCTCCTGCGCCAGGTCTACGAGTCGGCCCGCACCCTCTCCTACGCGGCCGACGTCACCTGGCGCGAGGTGGGCCGCGTCCTGCGCTCCCGCTCGGTACGGCCCCGGCTGCGCGCCATGCTCCCGGGTAAGCCCCCCGTCGACCGCAGCCCGCTCGCCGAGGGCGTCGTCGAGCAGGACGGCGAGGTCGGCCTCGCCCGCGCCGCCCGCCCCGAACGCGACCCCGTCCTGCCGCTGCGCGCCGCCGCCGCGGCCGCCCAGGCCGGGCTGCCGCTCTCCCTGCACACGGTGCGCCGCCTCGCCGCCACCACCCGGCCGCTGCCCACCCCGTGGCCCGCCGAGGCCCGCGACCAGCTCGTCACGCTGCTCGGCGCCGGGCGCTCCACCGTGCCCGTCTGGGAGGCGCTGGAGGCCGAAGGGCTCATCACCCGGCTCCTGCCCGACTGGGAACGCGTCCGCTGCCGGCCGCAGCGCAACGCCGTCCACACCTGGACCGTCGACCGGCACCTGGTCGAGACCGCCGTCCGCGCCGCCTCCCTGACCCGCCGCGTCAGCCGCCCCGACCTTCTTCTGGTCGCCGCCCTGCTGCACGACATCGGCAAGGGGTGGCCCGGCGACCACTCGGTGGCCGGGGAGATCATCACGCGCGACGTCGCGGGGCGGCTCGGCTTCGACCGGCACGACACCGCTGTCCTCGCCACCCTCGTGCGGCACCACCTGCTGCTGGTGGAGACTGCCACCCGGCGCGACCTCGACGACCCCGCCACGGTGCGCTCCGTCGCCGACGCCGTCGGCAGTCAGGCCACCCTGGAACTCCTGCACGCCCTCACCGAGGCCGACGCCCTCGCCACCGGCCCCGCCGCCTGGTCCGCCTGGCGCGACTCGCTCGTCACCGACCTCGTCGGCCGCGTCGGCGCGGTCCTCGCGGGGGAGGAGCCGGAGGAATCGGCTGCCCCGGCGCCCACCGCCGAGCAGGAACGGCTCGCCGTCGAGGCCTACCGCACCCGCGGCCCGGTCCTCGCGCTCCACGCCCGCGCGGAGACGCTGAACCGCGACGGGGCGGGGGACGAGGCGGCCGACGCCGCGGACGGGGCGGACACCGGGCAGGAACCGCTCGGCGTCGAACTCGTCCTCGCCCTCCCCGCACGCCCCGCGCAGGGCGCCCGGGAGAGCTACGCGATGGGCGTGCTGCCCGCCGTCGCCGGGGTGCTCGCCCTGCACCGCCTGACGGTGCGCGCGGCGGAGCTGAGCGGCGTCAGCCTGCCGCGCGGCCTCGACGGCGACCCCCGGCCGGCCCCCGCCGCGGCCGCCGACGACCCTGCCGGCGTCCTGCTGCTCAACTGGCGCGTCGCCGCCGAGTACGGCTCCCTCCCGCAGGCGGCCCGGCTCCGCGCCGACCTGGTCCGCGCCCTCGACGGCTCGCTCGACATCCGCGCCCGCCTCGCCGAACGCGACGCCGCCTACCCGCGCCGCCGCGGCATCACCGCCCCGCCGCCCCGGGTCCGCGTCGCTCCCGCCGCCTCCCACCACGCCACCGTCATCGAGGTACGCGCCCAGGACGCCCCGGGCCTCCTCCACCGCATCGGCCAGGCCCTGGAGGGCGACGGGCTCCGGGTACGGAGCGCGCACGTCAGCACCCTCGGGGCCAACGCGGTGGACGCGTTCTATGTCACCGATGCGGGAGGGAGGCCGCTGGGGGAGGAGGAGGCGGCGCGGGTGGCGAAGGGGGTGGAGGAGGCCATGCGGGGGTGAGGTGAGGGAGGCAGGGTCGGGTGGTTCGGGTCTGCGCGGAGGCTTCGGGGCGTGCGCCGTGCGGTGGGGTAAGGCGTGCCGCGCGACGTGAGGGCTTACGGTGCGGTGCGCGAGCCCCGGCTCGGGGGCGGGCTCGAGGGTGAGGGGGCTGAGTGACGGGGCGGGTGCCGGGGCTACGCCGCGCGCCCCGTGCGGGGCGAGGTAAGGCATGCTGCGTGACGGTGAGGCTTACGGCATCGTTCCGTCCGTCGGTGCGTGCGTAGCTCGGGGCCGTCTCGCCCCGCCCCGTACCGCGCGGGTACGGGGCGGGGCGAGACGTCGCCGCTTACTTCGCCCCGCGCCTCGTGGCGTCTCCGCGCGGGGCGTCTCGCGCGGCGCACCGGGCCGTGTCCCGCCCCGTACCGCCTCAGGCGGGGGACGGCGCACTTGCCGGGGCGGATACCCTGTACAACGACCCACCCTGCCCCCGACTCCCGAGGACCGACGAGCGCCGTGTTCGACACCCTCTCCGATCGCCTTGCAGCGACATTCAAGAGCCTCCGCGGCAAGGGGCGCCTGTCCGAGGCGGACATCGACGCCACCGCACGCGAGATCCGCATCGCCCTCCTGGAAGCGGACGTCGCGCTGCCCGTGGTGCGCGCCTTCATCAAGCAGGTCAAGGAGCGGGCCCTCGGCGAAGAGGTCTCCAAGGCGCTGAACCCGGCGCAGCAGATCATCAAGATCGTCAACGAGGAGCTGGTCGGCATCCTCGGTGGCGAGACGCGCCGCCTGCGCTTCGCCAAGCAGCCGCCCACCGTGATCATGCTCGCGGGTCTCCAGGGTGCCGGTAAGACGACGCTCGCCGGAAAGCTCGGCAAGTGGCTCCAGGGCCAGGGGCACACCCCGCTCCTCGTCGCGGCCGACCTCCAGCGCCCCAACGCCGTCAACCAGCTCTCGGTCGTCGCCGAGCGCGCCGGCGTCGGCATCTTCGCCCCGGAGCCGGGCAACGGCGTGGGCGACCCGGTCCAGGTCGCCAAGGACTCCATCGCCCACGCGCGCACCAAGCAGTACGACGTGGTGGTGGTCGACACCGCGGGCCGCCTCGGTATCGACCAGGAGCTGATGCAGCAGGCCGCGGACATCCGCGACGCCGTCCAGCCCGACGAGGTCCTCTTCGTCGTCGACGCCATGATCGGCCAGGACGCGGTGAACACCGCCGAGGCCTTCCGTGACGGCGTCGGCTTCGACGGCGTGGTGCTCTCCAAGCTCGACGGCGACGCCCGTGGTGGTGCCGCGCTCTCCATCGCGCACGTCACCGGCAAGCAGATCATGTTCGCCTCCAACGGCGAGAAGCTCGAGGACTTCGACGCGTTCCACCCGGACCGCATGGCGTCCCGCATTCTCGACATGGGCGACATGCTCACCCTGATCGAGCAGGCCGAGAAGACCTTCAGCCAGCAAGAGGCCGAAGACATGGCCCGCAAGCTCCAGAAGGGACCCAAGGAGTTCACGCTCGACGACTTCCTGGCCCAGATGGAGCAGGTCAGGAAGATGGGCTCGATCTCGAAGCTGCTCGGCATGCTCCCGGGCATGGGGCAGATCAAGGACCAGATCAGCAACCTCGACGAGCGGGACGTCGACCGCACCGCCGCCATCATCAAGTCGATGACGCCGGGCGAGCGTGCCGAACCCACGATCATCAACGGCTCCCGCCGCGCCCGCATCGCCAAGGGCTCCGGTGTCGACGTCAGCGCCGTCAAGAGCCTGGTGGAGCGCTTCTTCGAGGCGCGGAAGATGATGTCCCGCATGGCCCAGGGCGGCGGCATGCCGGGCATGCCGGGCATGCCCGGCTCGGGCGGTGGCCCCGGCCGTCAGAAGAAGAAGCAGAAGCAGGCCAAGGGCAAGCGCAAGAGTGGCAACCCCATGAAGCGCAAGGCCGAGGAAGAGGCCGCGGCCGCCCGTCGCGAACAGGGGGCCCAGGAAGGCAGCCCGTTCGGCCTCCCCGGCGGCCAGCCCGGCAAGGACTTCGAGCTGCCGGACGAGTTCAAGAAGTTCATGGGCTGAGGCAGTGCCTGCCTCGATCTGACGGTCGGGGGCGGGGCGAGGAGGGGCGTACGTCTTCGGGCGTGCGCCCCTTTCGCGTGGGCGGGGTGGTGCGCGAGGGGTCTCGTCGGGCGGCGTCGGCGGGCGGGGGCGGCGTGCGGCTGGGGCCGGCGGGGCTCCGTCGACGGCGCCCCACGGCGCGGGCGACCTGCGGCGATGCGGGCGGTGGGTGGCCCCGTACGGGGCCTGCGCCGCAGGCGGCATAGCGCCCCGCCGTGGCGCCGCCGGAGCGACGCCCCGCACGGGGCGTGCGCGCTTCGACCGTGCGCCCCGTGCGACCGCGCGGCCCCGCTCCCCGCCCAGCCCCGCCGGCCCGGTCACCGCCCCCGCCCGCCCCGCGACGATGACCCACGGCCCGCCCGCCGAGGATCACCCGCCTGACGGGCCCCTCGCGCAATGGGGTGATAAGCGCACTATTGTCGGCCGCATCCGGCGTCGGCGTGAAGGAGATGCGAGTGACCAGCCCCGTCCCGCCGCGCGACCGCACCGACAAACCCTGGCGCTCGGAGGGGGCACCTGAGCCGGACCAGCCCAAGAAGCGCGGCCGCATGCCCGGCGGCTGGTGGCGGCTCCTCGTCACCGCCCTGCTGGTCTTCGTCATCGCCAACCTGGTGCTCTCCTTCTTCGACCAGAGCGACGACACGACAATCTCGTACACCGAGTTCAGCCGGCAGGTCGGCGACAACAACGTCGCCAAGATCTACGCCAAGGGCGACGCCATCCAGGGCGAGCTGAAGAAGGCCCAGCCCCGCCCCGACGACAACGGCTCGGACGACGGGGACGGCGACTACAAGACCTTCACCACGCAGCGTCCCGAGTTCGCCGACGACGGCCTCTGGGCGGAGCTGGAGCGGAACAAGGTCACGGTCACGGCGGAGCCGGTCGTCGCCGAACGCAGCCTCCTCTCCAACCTCCTGATCTCGCTGGCGCCGATACTGCTCCTCGTCGCGCTCTGGGTGTTCATCGCGCGCCGCATGAGCGCCGGCCTCGGCGGGGGAGGGGGCATGCTCGGCCGCAAGCCGCCGCCCAAGCCCGTGGAGCTGGAGGAGGGCCGGCGGACCACCTTCGCCGACGTCGCGGGGATCGACGAGGTCGAGGGCGAGCTCAACGACATCGTCGACTTCCTCAAACACCCCGAGGCCTACCGGGCCATGGGAGCCAAGATGCCCCGCGGCGTCCTGCTCACCGGCCCGCCCGGCACGGGCAAGACGCTGCTGGCCCGTGCTGTAGCGGGGGAGGCCGACGTGCCGTTCTTCTCGGCCTCGGCCTCCGAGTTCATCGAGATGATCGTCGGCGTAGGCGCAGGGCGGGTCCGTGAACTCTTCGCCGAGGCCCGCAAGGTGGCACCGTCGATCATTTTCATCGACGAGATCGACACCATCGGGCGCGCGCGAGGCGGCGGCTCCGGCATGGGCGGCCACGACGAACGCGAGCAGACCCTCAACCAGATCCTCACCGAGATGGACGGCTTCTCCGGCTCCGAGGGCGTCATCGTGATAGCCGCCACCAACCGCGCCGACATCCTGGACCCCGCCCTCACCCGCCCCGGACGGTTCGACCGCGTCGTCGCGGTCAGCCCGCCCGACCGCGGCGGCCGCGAGGCCATCTTGAAGATCCACACGCGCGACATCCCGCTCGCCCCCGACGTCGACCTGGCCCAGATCGCCCGCTCCACGCCGGGCATGACCGGCGCCGACCTCGCCAACCTCGCCAACGAGGCGGCCCTCCTGGCGGTGAAACGGCGTCAGAAACGCGTGGACCAGAGCGACCTCTCCAGCGCCCTGGAGAAAGTCCAGCTGGGCGCCGAACGCCCCCTCGTCATGCCCCAGGACGAACGGCGCCGCACCGCCTACCACGAGAGCGGCCACGCCCTCCTCGGCATGCTCCAGCCGGGCGCGGACCCCGTCCGCAAGATCACCATCGTGCCGCGCGGCCGAGCCCTCGGCGTCACCCTCTCCACGCCAGAAGCTGACAAGTACGCGTACACCGAGGAGTACCTGCGCGGCCGCATCATCGGCGCGCTCGGCGGCATGGCCGCGGAGCAGGTGGTCTTCGGCATGGTCACCACCGGCGCCGAGAACGACCTGGAACAGGTCACCGGCATGGTGCGTGGCATGGTCGGCCGCTGGGGCATGAGCTCCAAGGTCGGCCGCCTCTCCGCCCTCCCCCAGGACGCCCAGCAGGCGTACGGCCTCTCCGCCGCCCCGGCCACGCTCGACACCATCGACGAGGAGATGCGCCGCATCGTCGAGGAGTGCTACGAGAGCGCCTGCCGCCAGCTCAGCGACCACCGGGACCAGCTCGACGCCCTCGCCGCGGCCCTCCTGGAGAACGAGACCCTGGAGGAGGCCGACGCCTACCGCGCGGCGGGCATCCCCCGGCTGCACAAGGGCTAGCCACCCGGGGGAGCCGCGAAGCGCGCGGCGCGAGGGGCCCGTCACGCCGGGGGCCCGCCTCGCGGAACGGCGCCACGACGCGTGCGCCGCGCCCCGTCGAGGACGCGCGCCACGGGGCCGCTACGGGGCGCGCGACCTGCGCGTTCGTCATTCAGTACAGGGCACGCCGCGCGCCCCGCGGAACGGCTCCGCGCGGCGCGGCACGGCGCGGGCACCGCACCGCGCTCCCGCCCACACCGCTCACACCGACCGCGCCACCAGATAACGGAACACGTTCGGCAGCCAGACACTCCCGTCGGACCCCGTGTACGGATGCAGCGCCTCGCCGAGTTCCTTCGCCACCCGCGCCGTGTCCGTGGCCGCGAGGGCCGCGTCCAGCAGCCCCGTCGACAGCAGCCCGCGCACCGCGCTCTCCTGGTCCGGGTAGCCGAACGGGCAGCTCACCCGCCCCGAACCCTCCAGGCGCAGCCCCGCCGCGCTCGCGACGTCCTCCAGGTCGTCGCGGCCCGCAGAACGCCCGGCGCCCGGTCCCGCCACGGGCTCCGCCAGCCGCTGCGCCGCCCGCAGCACACCCGAGGCGGCGCACCGTTCGGGCGGCCCCCAGCCCGTGAGCACCACCTGCGTCCCGCGCCGCGCCCCGTCCAGCGCCCGGGCGAGCTGAGCCCCCAGCGCCGCCCCGTCGCCGGCCGTGCAGCCCAGCGGCCGGAACGACACCACGAGGGAGTGCCCCGCACCCGGCCCCGCCGCGCCCCACGCCTCGTCCCCCAGTACGGGGCCGCCCCCCGACGGGGCGCCCACCGTGCTCCGCAGCCGCCGCTCCGCGTACGCCAGCAGTTCCGGCCGCTCCGTCTCCGTCCCCGCCACCGAGGCGCCGCGCCCCGCGGCGAGCAGGAGTCCCAGTCCCGCGCCGCACCCCAGTTCCAGGACCCGCGCGCCCGGTCCCAGCCCGACCCGGGCGTAGACCGCCTCCTGGAGCGGGACGAGCATCCGTTCCTGGATCTCCCTCCAGTCCCGCGCCGGGGCTGCCGCCCGCAGGCGCGCCGGGTCGGTCTCGTGCCGCGATCCGTGCCGCCGCACCAGCATCGAAGTCATCGCATGAGCCCCCATCTGCCGAGAGGTTGTGGCCTGTCCGTGTTCCGCCCCCGGTGCCGTGCTCGTGCCCCCCGTATGCCAGGGAACGACGCCCGCGCCCCCGCGTCCAGTGGACGCCGCCCCCGTGCTTGCGTGCTCCCCTCGCGCGCCCCCCGCACCACCCGGCCGCCCCCGCGGCCGCCGCGCCCCCTCCGGCCTGCGACGCAGTGCGGAGGGCACCGTCCCGCACCGGTTCGCCAGGGCCGCGGAAGAGCTGTACATCCGTCCGTGGCTGTACGGCCGCGCGCCGGGGGCGGCCCGGCGTACGCGGCCCGTCCCGGCGCGCCGGGCCCGGTGCGGGACGGCGCGGGGCCGCCCGGTACCGTCGACCGCGAGCCGCACGACCCCCGCCCCGCAGGCGCCCCGAAGCCGCCCCGCACCCCCGGGCGCAACCGGTGGCGGACCGGGGGAACCGCTCCGACGGGCCGGGCTACAGGAGGCGGCGTACCCGGGGATACGTACGGGGTTGTGACCGGCTGAGCGACTTCTGTGCAGTTCGGCGCACTCGCTGTCCTCACGACGCATCAGCGGCAACTGACGGGTACGTGCAAAATATTTGGGATGGCCCGGAATAGGAACACGGAGCGGCTCCTGCTCGTTGGGCACGACGTGAGCACGACACCACCTGTTCTCGCCGCAGAGCTGGCACAGGCGTGGGCCGACATTCAGCGGTACCACCCCGAGCTGCCAGATCTTGCCGCGCCCGAGTCCCTGATCGGAGAGTCCTCGTCCGCCTGCGGCGCCGAGCTCTCCTTCGAGCGACTGCTCCACGAAGCAGTCCATGGCATCGCCGCAGCCCGTGGCATTCGCGACACCTCACGGGCCGGCCGGTATCACAACCGCAGATTCCTCGCCGTCGCCGAGGAGCTGGGCCTGGACCACCCCGAGGAGCCGCACCCCAGCAGCGGCTTCTCCCTGGTCGGGCTCAACCCGGAGGCCAAGCGGCGCTACCGCCAGACCGCCGACCGCCTCCACCGCGCCCTCAAGGCCCACTCGGTGGCCACCGCGGGCGACACCGCACGCAGCTTCCGCGGCCCGGCCGCCCGGCACGGCTCCTCCGGCGGCGGCGTCCGCGTCAAGGCCGTCTGCGACTGCGGGCGCAACGTCCGCGTCGTCCCCTCCGTCCTCGCCCAGGCCCCCATCATGTGCGGCGGCTGCGGCAAGCCCTTCCGTATCCCCGAGGCGGTCGCCGTCGCCGGGTGACCGCCTCGGCGCGGCCCGTGCCCCGGCCCGAGGACGCCGGGGCGGGGCCGGTCGGCGGCGGTCACGGGCGTGGGAGGACGGGCCCGCCCCGTATGGCAGAATGGCAAGCTGTACTCGACAGTCGCACAGGACCCCTCTCTCCTCCGGCTGGCGCGTCCATCGGGCACCCCGAGTACCGCAACCCCACGTGGCATCCCGTTGTGCCCACCTCGTCAAGACCAGGAGACACCACTCCCGTGGCAGTCAAGATCAAGCTGAAGCGTCTGGGCAAGATCCGTTCGCCTCACTACCGCATCATCGTCGCCGACTCCCGCACCCGCCGTGACGGCCGTGCGATCGAGGAGATCGGCCTGTACCACCCGGTGCAGAACCCCTCCCGCATCGAGGTCGACTCGGAGCGCGCCCGTTACTGGCTCTCCGTCGGCGCCCAGCCGACCGAGCCGGTTCTCGCCATCCTGAAGCTCACCGGTGACTGGCAGGCGCACAAGGGCCTTCCCGCCCCGGCGCCGCTGCTCCAGCCGGAGCCGAAGGCCGACAAGCGTGCGCTGTTCGACCAGCTCACCAAGGACATCGAGGGCGGCCCGAAGGGCGAGGCCATCACCCAGAAGAAGAAGGCCGACAAGAAGGCGGACGAGGCTGAGGCCCCGGCCGCCGAGTCGACCGAGGCCTGAGCATGCTCGAGGAGGCTCTCGAGCACCTCGTGAAGGGCATCGTCGACAACCCTGACGATGTCCAGGTCGCCGAGCGCAACCTGCGCCGCGGGCGCGTGCTGGAGGTCCGGGTCCACCCCGACGACCTCGGCAAGGTCATCGGCCGTAACGGCCGCACCGCTCGCTCCCTGCGCACCGTCGTGGGAGCCATCGGTGGCCGTGGCATCCGCGTCGACCTCGTCGACGTGGACCAGGTCTGAGCCCTCCGGGGCTCTCGCAGGACACAGGGCCGGGGGCCGGAAGCGGTAGGTACGCTTCCGGCCCCCGCTCCGTTCCGGGCCCGAGCCCGTCCCCGCGGTGCGCAGAGTTCGGGCCCGTTCCCGATCCTCCTCATCGAACGACGAACGACCAGGAGCAGCACAGGTGCAGTTGGTAGTCGCACGGATCGGCCGTGCCCACGGAATCAAGGGCGAGGTCACCGTCGAGGTGCGCACCGATGAGCCGGAGGTCCGCCTCGGGCCCGGCGCCGTACTCGCCACCGATCCCCCCGGGACCGGCCCGCTGACCATCGAGACGGGGCGCGTGCACAGCGGACGGCTGTTGCTGCGCTTCGCCGGGGTGAGCGACCGGACGGGAGCCGAGGCGCTCCGCAACACCCTCCTCATCGCCGAGGTCGACCCCGAGGAGCTCCCGGACGACCCGGAGGAGTTCTACGACCACCAGCTCATGGACCTCGACGTGGTCACCGAGGACGGCGTGGAGGTGGGGCGCATCACGGAGATCTCCCACCTGCCCTCCCAGGACCTCTTCATCGTCGAGCGGCCCGACGGCAGCGAGGTCATGATCCCGTTCGTCGCCGAGATCGTCGCCGAGATCGACCTGGAGGAGCAGCGCGCCGTCATCACCCCGCCGCCGGGCCTCATCGACGACCGCGCCGTCGTCGCCTCCGCCCGCGACGCGGAGGCGGAGCTGGACGAGGCGGGCGACGCGGCCCCGGACGACGGTGCCGACGGGGCGCGTGACCAGGCAGGAGAGGCGCGCTGATGCGTCTCGACGCCGTCACGATCTTCCCCGAGTACCTCGACCCGCTGAACGTCTCCCTGGTCGGCAAGGCCCGGCACCGCGGCGTCCTCGACGTCCGCGTCCACGACCTGCGCGACTGGACGTACGACCGCCACAACACGGTGGACGACACCCCCTACGGCGGGGGCCCCGGCATGGTCATGAAGACCGAGCCGTGGGGCGAGGCACTCGACCAGGTCCTCGCCGACGGGTACGAGGCCGGGGCGCACAGCCCCGCCCTGGTCGTCCCGACGCCCAGCGGCCGGCCCTTCACCCAGGAACTGGCGGTCGAACTCTCCGCCAGCCCCTGGCTGATCTTCACCCCCGCCCGCTACGAGGGCATCGACCGGCGCGTGATGGACGAGTACGCCTCGCGGATACCCGTCCACGAGGTCTCCATCGGCGACTACGTGCTGGCCGGGGGCGAGGCGGCCGTGCTGGTCATCACCGAGGCGGTCGCCCGGCTGCTCCCCGGCGTCCTCGGCAACGCCGAGTCGCACCGCGACGACTCCTTCGCGCCCGGCGCCATGGCGGACCTGCTCGAAGGCCCCGTCTACACCAAGCCGCCGTCCTGGCGCGGCCGCGCCATCCCGGAGGTGCTGCTCAGCGGCCACCACGGGAAGATCGCGCGCTGGCGCCGCGACGAGGCGTTCCGCCGTACCGCCCGGAACCGCCCCGACCTCATCGAGCGCTGCGACGCCGCCACGCTCGACAAGAAGGACCGTTCACTGCTCGCCTCCCTGGGCTGGCAGCAGGGGCCGGACGGCCGATTTGGGCGCGGGCCCGAAGCCGTGGAAGAATAGCCCGCTGTTGTACGTCCACGAGCGTTCGCCCCTGCCACAGGGGGACCGACGGCGCTCCGGGACGCGGCAGCACTCGCACATCCCTCTCATGTTCCGTTGATGACCTGTGGCATCAGCGAGGAAGCAGACACCATGTCCCACCTGCTCGACTCCGTCGACGCCGCGTCGCTGCGCACCGACGTCCCCGCCTTCCGTCCCGGCGACACGGTCAACGTGCACGTCCGCGTCATCGAGGGCAACCGCTCCCGCGTGCAGCAGTTCAAGGGCGTCGTCATCCGCCGCCAGGGCGCCGGCGTGCGCGAGACCTTCACGGTCCGCAAGGTCTCCTTCTCCGTGGGCGTGGAGCGCACCTTCCCGGTGCACACCCCCATCGTGGAGAAGATCGAGCTGGTCACCCGCGGTGACGTCCGCCGCGCGAAGCTGTACTACCTCCGTGAGCTGCGCGGCAAGGCCGCGAAGATCAAGGAGAAGCGCGACAACTGAGCCCGCCGGGCGACGGCCCCGGTGCGCTGAGCCGCGCCGGGGCCCGGCCCAGGAACAGGTCAAGTATCGCTTGCCTGTTCGTGTCCGCCGCTGAGCCGGATAACATCTGGCACCGATGGACACCGAAGCACAGCACCAGGAGCGCGACCGCTCCTCCACCGCCGGACCAGGGGACATCCCCGCGGAACCGGGGACGGAGGAGGGGTCGCGCTCCTCGTTTCCGTCCCGCCTTCCGGGCGGCCGGTTCACCCTGGGACTCGGCGCCTGCGTGGTTCTCGTGCTGCTCTTCAGCACCTTCGTCCTCCAGCCGTTCCAGATCCCGAGCAGGTCGATGGAGCCGGAGCTGCGCGTCGGGGACCGGATTCTGGTCAACAAACTGGCGTACCGTTTCGGCGGCGAGCCGCGCCGCGGGGACGTTGTCGTCTTCGACGGCACCGAGTACTTCGGCGACGGCGACTTCGTGAAACGCGTGGTGGGGACCGGCGGCGACCGCGTCGTCTGCTGCGACGCGCGGGGCCGTCTGGCGGTCAACGGCGCCGTGGTCGACGAGCCCTACCTGTACGCCGGTGACGGCGCCTCCACGGTCCCCTTCGACGTCGTCGTGCCCACGGGCCGCCTCTTCCTCCTGGGTGACCACCGCAGCGACTCCAGCGACTCCCGCGACCGGCTGGGCTCACCCGGAGGCGGCATGCTCCCCGTCGAGCAGGTGCTCGGGCGGGCGGAGTGGGTCGGCTGGCCCTTCTCCCGCTGGTCCTCCGTCGGCCACTCCGGCACGCTCGCCCAGCTGCCGGGCCGGGGCCGCCATGGGTAGGCGGGGAAAGCCCCGCGGCCGCTCCGGCGCGGACGCCGCGCAGCACGGTAACGGGTACGCCGCGGCGCCGCCCCCTACCGGCCGCGCCGAACGGCGCAAGCTCGCCCGCAAGGTGCGCCGCCGCAGGCGCCGCTCGGCGCTCCGCGAGATACCCCTGATGGTCGTCGTCGCCGTCGGGATCGCGCTCTTCCTGAAGACCTTCCTCGTCCAGGCGTTCGTGATCCCCTCCGGATCGATGGAGCAGACCATCCGGATCGGCGACCGCGTCGTCGTCGACAAACTGACCCCCTACTTCGGCTCCCGGCCCCAGCGTGGCGACGTCATCGTCTTCGAGGACCCGGCCGACTGGCTCCACGGCGAGCAGGCCCCGGCCGCCGCCGACGACTCCGCCGTCACCGCCCAGGTGAAACGGGGGCTCGCCGCGATCGGCCTGTTGCCCGCCGACGACCAGCGCAACCTGATCAAGCGGGTCGTGGCGGTCGGCGGCGACACCGTGGTCTGCTGCGACCGCGACGACCGGATCACCGTCAACGGCACGCCCCTCACCGAGCCCTACCTCCACCCCGGCAACAAGCCCTCCTCGCTCCGCTTCACCGTGCGCGTCCCCGAGGGCCGGTACTTCGTGCTCGGCGACCACCGGGAGAACTCCGCCGACTCCCGCTACCACCGCGCCGAAGGGTACGGCGGCACGGTCCCCGACGACCACGTGGTGGGCCGCGCGGTGGCCATAGCGTGGCCGGCGGGGCACTGGCGGGGTCTGGGAGCCCGCGAGACGTACGCGGCGGTCCCCGACGCGCCCGGCGGATCGACAGCGGCCGACGGGGCGTCGCATAAGGTGGCGTCCCAGGATCTGAACAGAACGATCCCCCTCCCGACCCCTGCGGAACTCCCGCTCGTTATGGGAGTGGTGGTCCTGCGCCGGACGAGGCGCGGACAGCGGCACACAGTGAGGAGTCGATGTGGGGGATGTGGCGGTGGGCGCACGATCCGGACGCGAGCCCGAGGGTGGTTCCGGACGCCCCGAGGACGAACCGGCGGGGTACGCCGACGGGTCCGGCGGAGCCGGTCCGGACGACGGCCCCGACGACGGGCGGCGCAAGGGGAAGCGGCGCATCCCCTTCTGGCTGGAGATCCCGTTCCTGATCGTCATCGCGCTGGGACTGGCGCTGCTGATCAAGACGTTCCTGGTCCAGGCGTTCTCGATCCCTTCGGAGTCGATGCAGAACGCCCTCCAGAAGGGCGACCGGGTCCTGGTGGACAAGCTCACCCCGTGGTTCGGCGGTGAGCCGGAGCGCGGCGAGGTGATCGTCTTCCACGACCCGGACGGCTGGCTGGCCAACGAGCCCGTGACCGAGCCCAACTCGGTCCAGCGCTTCCTCAGCTTCATCGGCCTGATGCCCTCCTCGGAGGAGAAGGACCTGATCAAGCGGGTCGTCGGCGTCCCGGGCGACACGGTCGAGTGCAACGGCACGGGGCCGCTGAAGGTCAACGGCAAGGCCCTCGACGAGCCGTACGTCTTCCCGGGCAACACCCCGTGCAGCCCCGACGAGGGCGGCGGCACGTTCAAGGTGACGGTGCCCGACGGTAAATTCTGGGTCATGGGCGACCACCGTCAGTCCTCGCTCGACTCCCGGTACCACCAGAACGACAAGAACGCCGGAATGGTCCCGGCCGACGAGGTCGTCGGGCGCGCCATCGTCGTCGCCTGGCCGCCCACGCGCTGGTCGACGCTGCCGGTGCCGGACACCTTCGACCAGCCGGGCCTGAACGCCGCGCTCGGCGCCACCCCGGGCGTCCTGGGGCTGGCCGGCGCCGTGCCGCTGGTCCTGTGGCGGCGACGGGTTACCGCCCGCCGGACCGACGGGTAGGGTGCCGTCCCAGATCGTCGCTTCCCGCCCCCCGACGCCTGCCGGGACGGCGGGAAGTCCAATTCTCCGAGGTGGGGACGGGCTGGGATGAGCACGACACGAAGTGCGGAGGACCGTACCGACCGGACGGACGGTACGCGTGAGGGCCACGGCCGGCTCGGCAGAATCCTGTCGGGCGTGGCCGTGGCCCTCGGCTGTGTGCTCTTCCTCGGCGGCTTCGCCTGGGGAGCCCTGCTCTACCAGCCCTACGCCGTCCCCACCGGCTCCATGGCGCCCACGATCAACGCCGGGGCACGGGTGCTCGCCCAGCGCATCGACGGCGCGGAGGTACGCCGCGGCGACGTGGTGGTCTTCAACGAGGCGGAGTGGGGCGACCTGCCCATGGTCAAGCGCGTCGTGGCCGTCGGCGGCGACGAGGTCGCCTGCTGCACCTCGGGGCGGCTCACCGTGAACGGCAAGCCCGTCGACGAGTCCTACCTCCCGGCCGACACCCCCGCCTCGGTCGCCGGCATCCCCCGCACCACCGTCCCGGAAGGCCGCCTGTTCCTGCTGGGCGACGAGCGCGCGGGCTCGCTCGACTCCACCGCCCACCTCCAGGAGGTCGGCCGGGGCTCGGTGCCCCGGGACGCCGTCGTGGCGCGGGTCGACGTCGTCGCCTGGCCGATGGACGGCATGCTGGCCCGCCCCGACGGGTTCGCGAAGCTGCCCGGCGGGATCTCCGAGCCCGGCCCGCTCAAGGCCGTCGTCGCGGCGGTCGTCGGGGGCGCCGCCCTGATCCTGGGCGGCGCGGCGTACGGGCCGGTGGCGGCGCGGTTCGGCCGCGCCGGGCGGCAGCGGCGTACGGGGCGCGTACGTGCCGCGTGACCAGGAGGTTCACGCGGCGCCGGAGCCTGGCGCGGGGCCACTGCGCCGCGTCGCCCGGGTCGTCCTGCTCGACCCCGCCGAACGGGTGCTGCTGCTCCACGGCCACGAGCCGGACGACCCCGGGACGGACTGGTGGTTCACCCCCGGCGGCGGCCTGGAGGGCGACGAGACCCACGAGGAGGCGGCCCGCCGGGAACTCGCGGAGGAGACCGGGATCACCGACATCACCCTCGGCCCCGAGCTGTGGCGGCGCGTCTGCTCCTTCACCTTCGCCGGACGCCGTTGGGACCAGGACGAGCGGTACTACCTGGCGCGCACCCGGAGCAGTGTGACGGGGCCCACCGCGCTCACCGAGCTGGAGCGACGTACCGTCGCAGGTGCGCGGTGGTGGTCGGGCGAGGAGCTGACCAGGACGCATGAGACGGTGTATCCGACCAGACTCGCCGAACTGCTGTGCACGCTGCTGGACGAAGGAGCCCCGGCCAGGCCCATGACGCTCGACAGGTAACCGTCAGCGCCTCGCAGGGCTGGCGCACAATGGGGGCACGCACGGCTGAAGGGGAACATGCCATGAGCGCCGAGGACCTCGAGAAGTACGAGACCGAGATGGAGCTGAAGCTCTACCGGGAGTACCGCGACGTCGTCGGTCTGTTCAAGTTCGTGATCGAGACCGAGCGGCGCTTCTACCTCACCAACGACTACGACATGCAGGTCCACTCCGTGCAGGGCGAGGTCTTCTTCGAGGTGTCCATGGCGGACGCCTGGGTGTGGGACATGTACCGGCCGGCGCGGTTCGTGAAGCAGGTCCGGGTGCTGACCTTCAAGGACGTGAACATCGAGGAGCTCAACAAGAGCGACCTCGAACTGCCCGGCGGGTGAGCCCGGAGGGCTCTCCGGCGGGGTTCCGCGGTGGGGACGGGGCGCGCGGCGTGAGCGCGGCGTGCGGGGCCGCTACGGGGCGCGTGACCAGGGATTCCGTGGTCCGCCGCGGGGTCGTACGGCGCGGAGCCCACGAGGCCCGACGGTGCGCAGGTGGGACTGCACCGTGGCGCTGCCTGGTGGCCTCGAGACGGACCGCGCCGTGAGCGGCGCTCCTGACGTCCGCCCTTCGCTGCGGCGCGGCCTCGTTCACGGCAGCCCTGCCCACGCGCCGAAGCACCGCCCCATCCAGGTCGAGCCCCGAGCCGCGCGGAAACCCTCCAGACCCTTGAGAAGCTGAGAAGCCCCGCCTCCCCGCAAGGGTGACGGAGTTGTCCACAACCGCGGTGTTGTCCACCGTGATCCCCAGGCCTCCGCTCCGCCCCCGCACTGTCGGTGCCGGAGGTGATGCCGCATGAACGCACGAGGCGCTCTGGGCCGGTACGGGGAAGATGTGGCGGTCAGGACCTTGACCGCCGCCGGGATGCGGATTCTGGCGAGGAACTGGCGCGTGGGACGCGTCGGAGAGATCGATGTGGTGGCCCGCGACGGGGACGTCCTGGTCATGTGCGAGGTCAAAACCCGAAGGCCCGGCCCGTTCGGGCATCCGTCGGCCGCGATCACGGCCGAGAAGGCGAAGCGCCTGCGCCGGCTCGCGGAGCTGTGGCTCGCGAAGTACGGGGGGCCGCCGCCCGGAGGGGTACGGATCGACCTCGTGGGCGTGGTGCTGCCGCCGCGCGGGGCCGCTCGTGTCGAGCACGTGCGGGGGCTGAGCTGATGGCCTTCGCACGGACCTACGCGGTCACCCTGGTGGGCGTCGAAGGGATCATCGTCGAGGTCCAGGCGGACCTGGAGCCCGGCGTCGCCTCGTTCGCCCTTGTGGGGCTGCCGGACAAGACCCTGGTGGAGAGCCGGGACCGGGTACGCGCCGCGGTGGCCAACGCCGGCATCGAGTGGCCGCAGCGCAAACTGACCATCGGCCTCAGCCCGGCTTCGGTCCCCAAGAGCGGCAGTGGCTTCGACCTCGCCGTGGCCACCGCCGTGCTGGGCGCGGCGGAACTCATCGATCCCCGCAGCCTGACCGACCTGGTGATGATCGGCGAACTGGGCCTCGACGGCCGAGTGAGGCCCGTACGCGGGGTGCTGCCCGCCGTACTGGCGGCGGCCGAGGCGGGATACGAGCAGGTCGTGGTCCCGGAGTGCTCCGCTGCCGAGGCCGCCTTGGTCCCCGGCATCTCGGTGCTCGGCGTCCGTAGCCTGCGCCAGCTCGTGGCGGTGCTCACCGACACGCCCGTCCCCGACGAGGAACCCGATGCTCCGGGCCGTCCCGATCCGCTGCTGTCCGGGTTCGGTTTCCCCGGCGCGGGCATCGGCGCGCCGAGCCAGACGGCGGACGGGAGGCGCCTGGACTTCGCCGACGTCGCAGGTCAGCACCTTGCCCGCGGTGCCCTGGAGGTGGCCGCCGCCGGCGGTCACCACATCTACCTGAAGGGTCCGCCCGGGGCGGGCAAGACGATGCTCGCCGAGCGGCTCCCGGGCATCATGCCCGCCCTGGACCGTACCGCCGCCCTGGAGGTCACCGCGGTCCACTCCGTGGCCGGAGTCCTGCAGGCGGGCGGGCCCCTGCTCAGCAGACCGCCGTACTGCGCCCCGCACCACTCGGCGACCATGCAGTCCCTCGTCGGGGGAGGCAACGGGCTGCCCCGGCCGGGCGCCGTCTCCCTCGCTCACCGGGGTGTGCTTTTCCTTGACGAAGCGCCGGAGTTCGGGGCCAAGGCCCTCGACGCGCTGCGGCAGCCCCTCGAGTCGGGGCACGTCGTGATCGCCCGCGCGGCCGGAGTGGTCCGGTTGCCCGCGCAGTTCCTCATGGTGCTGGCGGCCAATCCCTGTCCGTGCGGCCGCCACGGCACTCAGGGGGACCCGTGCGACTGCATGCCCTCGGTCGTGCGGCGCTACCAGGCCAGGCTCTCCGGCCCGCTCCTGGACCGGGTCGACCTCAGGGTCGACGTCGATCGCGTGTCCAGGGCCGAACTGGTCGGTGCGGGAGAGCGGGGCGAGTCCACGGATGCCGTCGCCGCCCGGGTGCTGGAGGCCCGGCAGCGCGCGGAACAGCGCCTGGCCGGGACGCCGTGGCGAACCAACGGCGAGGTGTCGGGGCACGCGCTTCGCACCCGGTGGCACGCGGCCGCGGGCGCCATGCAGGCAGCCGAACGCGAACTGGAACGGGGCATGCTCAGCGCCCGCGGCCTCGACCGCGTACTCCGCGTGGCCTGGACCGTCGCCGACCTGAGGGGCCACGACCGGCCCGACGCGGGTGACGTGGAGGCGGCGCTGCAACTGCGCACCGGGATCTCCCGGGGCGTGCCCAGCCTCGCGGGAGGTGCGCGGTGACCCCACCGCACGAAGGCCGGCTTCCGCCCGCTCAGGAGCAGTCGTCCGGCACCGGAAGCCGCTCCGGGGACGACCTGTCCGAACGCCTCGCCAGAGCCGGCCTGACCCGCGTTCTGGAACCGGGGGACTCGCGCGGAGGACAGTGGCTGCGCAGGCTCGGGCCGGTGGCGCTGTTCGACCGGTTGCGAGGCGAGGGGCCGCCGCTGCCCGGCGCCACGGCCGGACGGATGGCCGGGCTGCGGCTGCGGGCCCGCGACGCACGCCCCGAACTCGACCTCGCGGCGGCCCGGGACGCCGGGGCGCGTTTCGTCTGCCCCGGCGACGTCGAGTGGCCCGCTCAGCTGGACGACCTCGGCGACGCCCGGCCCTTGGGGCTCTGGGTACGGGGGACTCCCTCGCTCCGCTTCTGGGCCCTGCGTTCCGTGGCGCTGGTCGGGGCCAGGGCGTGCACGGACTACGGGGCGCACGCCGCGGGCCTGCTCGGGGCGGGGCTCGCGGAGCGCGGCTGGGTGGTGGTCTCCGGCGGCGCCTACGGCATCGACGGCGCCGCCCACCGCGCCACCCTCGGGGCTGGAGGCGCCACGGTCGCTGTGCTGGCCTGCGGCGTGGACAGCCCCTACCCGCGAGGCCATGCCCAGCTCATCGCCAGGATCGCTGAACAAGGCCTGGTGGTGAGTGAGTTGCCGCCGGGTGACCATCCGACACCCAGCAGGTTCGTGCTGCGCAACCGCGTCATCGCCGCGCTGACGAGGGGAACCGTGGTGGTGGAGGCGGCGCACCGCAGCGGTGCGTTGTCGACGGCGCGCGCCGCTCTGCGACTGGGACGCGCCGTCATGGGAGTTCCCGGTCCGGTGACCAGCGGACTCTCGGCCGGCGTCCACGAACTGCTGCGCGGAGAGGGCCACCTGGTGGCGGACGCCGGTGACGTCGTCGAACTCGTCGGCGGCATCGGGGAACTGGCTCCCGCGAAGTCCGGTCCGGTGCTGCCCAGAGACCTCCTGCCCGAGCGGCTGGGCAGGACCCTCGAAGCCGTACCGGCCGGTCCCGGCGGCCTTCTGGAACGGATCGCCCGCGGGGCTGCCACCAGCATCGACGAGACGGCCGCCAACCTCCACGAGCTGCTCGCCCTCGGCTACGTCGAACGCGGAGGGGAAAACTGGAAGTTGACACGCCAGGCGCTTTCGGGCGGATTTCCGACCTGTGACGATCCGGTAGCTAAAGTGCCCAGCTGTCCGGATCATGCCCCATGACCTTGGCTGTTGCGAGGTTTACCGCCCCGGTGTGCTGGTCGCACCGGGGCCGGGTGGGGCGTGCGAGGCGCCCGGTGGGGCGCAAATGTCCCGCTCCGACCCCGTACCCTTCGCTCAACGCGACCCCTTCGTCACGTTACGCTCGCAAGGATTTCGACTCAGACACGCCATCGGACCATCAATCTCCCCCAGTTCACGGCAGAACGGCTCAAGGCGACGAATGCCCCAGCACACCTCCGGGTCTGACCGGGCGGCAGGACCTCCCGCCGCCCGCGGCAGCGTGCGGCCCAAGGCTCCCACCACGCTTGAGGAGCTGTGGAGCTCCTACAAGGCCACGGGCGACGCGCGGCTGCGCGAGCAACTGATCCTGCACTACTCCCCGCTGGTCAAGTACGTCGCGGGCCGGGTCAGCGTCGGCCTGCCGCCCAACGTGGAGCAGGCCGACTTCGTCTCGTCCGGGATCTTCGGACTCATCGACGCCATCGAGAAGTTCGACCCGGAGCGGTCCATCAAGTTCGAGACGTACGCCATCACGCGCATCCGGGGCGCGATGATCGACGAACTGCGCGCGCTGGACTGGATTCCCCGTTCCGTCCGGCAGAAGGCGCGCAACGTCGAGCGTGCGTACGCCTCGCTCGAGGCCGAACTGCACCGCACGCCCACCGAGGCGGAGGTGGCCGCGGAGATGGGGATCGCGGTGGAGGATCTGCACGCGGTTTTCAGCCAGCTGTCCCTGGCGAACGTGGTGGCCCTGGAGGAACTCCTCCACGGCGGCGGAGAGGGCGGGGGAGACCGCCTCAGCATCATGGACACCCTCGAGGACACCTCCGCCGACAACCCCGTCGAACTCGCCGAGGACCGGGAACTGCGCCGACTGCTCGCCCGGGCGATCAACCTGCTCCCCGAGCGCGAGAAGACCGTGGTCACGCTCTACTACTACGAGGGTCTGACCCTTGCCGAGATCGGCCACGTCCTGGGCGTGACCGAAAGCAGAGTGAGCCAGATCCATACGAAATCGGTTCTGCAGCTCCGCGCGAAACTGTCCAGTTTCGGCCGCTGATCCCTGCCGCCGCCGGTGCTGGGCCTCCCGCCCTTCCTTGCGCCTGACCGGGGGCGTCTGTGTGTCGGCCCAGATGCCACGAGAGCCCCGGCGCCCCGTGAGCAACCCGGATGCGGCGGCACGGCGACGACGCGACGCGGATGAAGACGGTGTACCGGCTGCCGTCGCGGACGTGCCATCCGTACAGTGGGAGCGTGCCAAGGATTCGAGCGGCCTCCGTGGCCGAGCACCGGTCGATGCAACGCGGCGCCCTCCTGGACGCCGCCAGGTCTCTGCTGTCGGAAGGCGGCACGGAGGCCCTCACCTTTCCCGCGCTCGCCGAACGTACGGGGCTGGCGCGGTCCTCCGTGTACGAGTACTTCCGCTCGCGCGGGGCCGTCGTGGAGGAACTCTGCGAGGTCGACATCCCCGTATGGGCCGCCGAGGTGCAGGCGGCCATGGAGCGCGAAGCCACGCCCGAGGCGAAGGTCGAGGCGTACGTCCGTACGCAGCTCGCCCTCGTCGGGGACCGTCGGCACCGTGCCGTCGTGGCCATCTCGGCCAGTGAGCTGGACGCGGGTGCGCGCGAGAAGATCCGCGCGGCTCACGGGGGCCTCGTGACCGTCGTGGTGGATGCCCTGGAAGGGATGGGCCACGACCGTCCGCGGCTCGCCGCCATGCTGCTCCAGGGCGTCGTCGACGCGGCGGTGCGGCGTATCGAGCTGGGGGCGGCGGAGGACCCGCAGGCCATCATCGACGCGACCGTGGCGATGGCCCTCGGCGGCGTCCGCGGCTGACCTTTCCGCCGCGGGAAGCCTGCCCGCGATGGTGATGGGGGCGGTTGGTGACCGGGCGTCGACGGGCGCGGTCGGCAGGCCTGCTCCGCGCTGCGGGACGCCGCCGCCGTGCGGCGGTGTGGCCGCCTGTTCGGTGATCCCGACTCCGCGTTCTCGTGGGGGTGTGCGTGTGGTGCACCACCGGCGTGAACGCCTCCGGGCCGGCCGCCGTGACCTCGGGACGACCGGCCGAAGGCTCCGGGACGCCGCTCACGGGCAGCAGGCGTGAAGGTCCGCGCCGCAGCATCCACTCAGGGAGCAGGCTGAGCGGGTCCAGGTACTCCTTGCCGCGTAGCAGACCCCAGTGGAGGCACGAGTGCGGGCAGTGGGTGCCGGCCTCCAGTACGGCCACCGGCTGACCCGCCACCACTTCGTCGCCGACGGCGACCATGGCCCGTACCGGCTCGTAGGTGATGCGCAGCGGAGTTGTGCCGCTGCCGGACAGCTCGATGGCGAGGACTCCGCGGCCCGCCACCGGGCCCGCGAAGGAGACCCGTCCGGTGGCCGCTGCCCGGACCGTGGTACCCACCGGCGCGGTCAGGTCCACTCCCCGGTGCCCCGGGCCGAAGTCGGTCGCCGGGGGCTCCCAGCCTCGTGCGACGTGTGGCTGGGTGCCCACCGGCCAGGCCCGCGGGCCGGGGACAGCGCCGGGCGCGGGCGCGTCCGGCTGTCGGAGGTGCGGCTCCGAGGCGGGACGTGGCCGGGGGCGCGAGGCAGCAGCACGTCCGGACGGTCGGGCACGTGGTGGCGTGGCGGCCTGTCGGTGGCCCTGGACGGTGCTCCTGGTGGGGCGTGGCTTCGAGGTGGCGGCCGTTCCGTCGCCCGTGGGAGTGGGCGGAGGGGGCGCGGGGGCCGGCGGGTCCGCCGCCCTCACCGCCGAGGCCAGGGCGAGAGCGGCGACGGTGCAGAGCAGGACCGTCCCGGCGCGGGCGAGTGGGCCTCGTGGAAGCACCGACCGCCGGGCGGCCGCCGGCCCGGTGGGGTGGCCGGGCGTGGTTGCCCAGTAGAGCTGGGCGCCGAGAACGCCGCTTCGGGTGGTCGGCGCGGTCTTGGGTGCCCTTGGAGGCACAGGGGTGAGCCCACCCGGCATCGGGCCGGTTGAGCTCCGGCGGGTGCGAGGGCTGAAGGCGGTACGGGCGATGCGGCGGACGAAGCGGGCAAGGGGGTAACTCTCCGTGTTCATGAGTACACAGTGGCCCCTCGCGGCTGATTTCGGGGATCATGATCCGAATCTGTGGACTACTGGCCGGTTGTGGACAGCGGCGTCACCCGGCGGGTCGGCGGTCCCGTACACTTCTGATGGCGATCCGGGTCACCGGGTCGACTTCGCACGCCCCGACGTCAACCCTTCTGGTCGACGTCCGCGCTCCTCGGTCCTTCGGGCACAGCGCGCGGGGCGTCAGGCGTGACCGCCGTCCGGTGGTCACGGCAACCGAGTACTCAAGGAGATACGGCCATGGCCGTCGTCACGATGCGGGAGCTGCTGGAAAGCGGCGTCCACTTCGGTCACCAGACCCGCCGCTGGAACCCGAAGATGAAGCGCTTCATCTTCACGGAGCGCAACGGCATCTACATCATCGACCTGCTCCAGTCGCTGTCGTACATCGACCGCGCCTACGAGTTCGTCAAGGAGACCGTCGCCCACGGCGGCACGGTGATGTTCGTCGGTACGAAGAAGCAGGCGCAGGAGGCCATCGCGGAGCAGGCCACCCGCGTCGGCATGCCCTACGTCAACCAGCGCTGGCTGGGCGGCATGCTCACCAACTTCTCCACCGTCTACAAGCGCCTCCAGCGCCTCAAGGAGCTGGAGCAGATCGACTTCGAGGACGTGGCCGCCTCCGGCCTCACCAAGAAGGAGCTCCTGGTCCTCTCGCGTGAGAAGGCCAAGCTGGAGAAGACCCTCGGCGGTATCCGCGAGATGCAGAAGGTGCCCAGCGCCGTCTGGATCGTGGACACCAAGAAGGAGCACATCGCCGTCGGTGAGGCGCGCAAGCTCCACATCCCGGTCGTCGCCATCCTCGACACCAACTGCGACCCCGACGAGGTCGACTACAAGATCCCGGGCAACGACGACGCGATCCGCTCCGTCACCCTGCTCACCCGCGTGATCGCCGACGCCGTCGCCGAGGGCCTCATCGCCCGTTCCGGCGTCGCCACCGGCGACTCGAAGCCGGGCGACAAGGCCGCCGGTGAGCCGCTGGCCGAGTGGGAGCGCGACCTGCTCGAGGGCGACAAGACGCCGGCCGAGGCCGCTGAGGCCGAGACCCCCGCCGCCAAGGACGAGGTGCAGACCTCCGCCGAGACGGAGAAGGTCGCCGACGCCGAGCAGGCTGTCGCCCCGGCCGTCGTCGAGGAGGCCACGGGCGCCGCGGCCGTCGAGCCCGAGCAGGCCTGACCGATCCTCATCGGTTGCTGACGGCGGGGGCTGGACCAGCCCCCGCCGTCCACCCGTAGATCTTCCAGACTTCGAGAGAGATTCACATCACCATGGCGAACTACACCGCCGCCGACGTCAAGAAGCTCCGCGAGCTCACCGGCGCTGGCATGATGGACTGCAAGAAGGCGCTCGACGAGGCCGAGGGCAGCGTCGACAAGGCCGTCGAGCTCCTCCGCGTCAAGGGCCAGAAGGGCGTCGCCAAGCGCGAGGGCCGCTCCGCCGAGAACGGCGCTGTCGTCTCCCTCATCGCCGACGACCACACCTCCGGTGTCCTCGTCGAGCTGAAGTGCGAGACGGACTTCGTCGCCAAGGGCGAGAAGTTCCAGCACGTCGCCAACACCCTGGCGCAGCACATCGCCGCGACCTCCCCGGCCGACCTGGAGGCGCTGCTCGCCTCCGAGATCGAGTCCGGCAAGACGGTCCAGGCGTACGTGGACGAGGCCAACGCCAACCTCGGCGAGAAGATCGTCCTGGACCGCTTCGCGCAGTTCACGGGCGGCTACGTGGCGGCGTACATGCACCGCACCATGCCCGACCTCCCGCCGCAGATCGGTGTCCTCGTCGAGCTCGACAAGGAGAACGCCGACGTCGCCAAGGACGTCGCGCAGCACATCGCCGCCTTCTCGCCGAAGTACCTCTCGCGTGACGAGGTGCCGGCCGAGGTCGTCGAGAACGAGCGCCGCGTCGCCGAGGAGACCTCGCGCAACGAGGGCAAGCCGGAGGCCGCGCTCCCGAAGATCGTCGAGGGCCGGGTGAACGGCTTCTTCAAGGAGGTCACCCTCCTGGACCAGCCCTTCGCCAAGGACAACAAGAAGTCCGTCCAGAAGATCCTGGACGAGGCCGGTGTCAGCCTGAAGCGCTTCGCGCGCATCAAGGTCGGCATCTGAGTCCGGACCGCGATCGACGAACGGCCCTGACGGGGCCGGCAGCGGACGCCAGGGTGCGCCGCGTCGGACGCACCGGACGACCGCAGATCTGACGAGGAGGCCATTGCCGCGATCGGGATACCGCATCCAACGGCAATGGCCTCCTTCGTATGTGCACGAGGAGAAGACCCCATGGGCAATGTTGACAGTGCTGCCAGGAGCGAGGACGGCAAAGGAGCCGGCCGCTTCCTGCTGAAGCTTTCCGGCGAGGCTTTCGCCGGCGGCGGGGGGCTCGGCGTCGACCCCGACGTGGTGCACGCCATCGCCCGTGAGATCGCCGCCGTGGTCCGTGACGGTGCGCAGATCGCCGTGGTGATCGGCGGCGGCAACTTCTTCCGCGGCGCCGAACTCCAGCAGCGCGGCATGGACCGCGCGCGCTCCGACTACATGGGCATGCTCGGCACCGTCATGAACTGCCTCGCGCTCCAGGACTTCCTGGAGAAGGAAGGCATCGACTCGCGCGTGCAGACGGCCATCACCATGGGGCAGGTGGCCGAGCCGTACATCCCGCTCCGTGCGGTGCGGCACCTGGAGAAGGGCCGCGTCGTCATCTTCGGTGCGGGCATGGGCATGCCGTACTTCTCCACCGACACCACCGCCGCCCAGCGCGCGCTCGAGATCGACGCCGAAGCGCTGCTCATGGGCAAGAACGGTGTCGACGGGGTCTACGATTCCGACCCGAAGGCCAACCCGGACGCGGTCAAGTTCGACGCACTGGGCTACGGCGAGGTCATCACCCGGGACCTCAAGGTCGCCGACATGACCGCGATCACGCTGTGCCGGGACAACAAGCTGCCCATCCTGGTCTTCGAACTTCTCGCGACCGGCAATATCGCCCGGGCCGTCAAGGGTGAGAAGATCGGCACGCTCGTGGGCGAGCCGCCCGCCCGAGACTGACCCCGTCAGCGTCCCCCGCAGCGGGGATGGGATGGACAAAGCCCTGCCGGTCGGACACCGTGCAGGGAAAGACACACGACGCAGCCGGTCCTGTTTCGTCCCCCGGACAGCCATCACCGTGCGGGGGGTCCTCAGGCCAACTCAAGACACGCAGGAGCAAGTGGTGATCGAAGAGACCCTCCTCGAGGCCGAGGAGAAGATGGAAAAGGCCGTCGTGGTCGCCAAGGAGGACTTCGCCGCGATCCGCACCGGCCGTGCGCACCCGGCGATGTTCAACAAGATCGTGGCGGACTACTACGGTGCCCTCACGCCGATCAATCAGCTGGCGTCGTTCTCCGTGCCGGAGCCGCGCATGGCCGTCGTCACGCCGTTCGACTCGAGCGCGCTGCGCAACATCGAGCAGGCCATCCGCGACTCGGACCTCGGCGTCAACCCGAGCAACGACGGCCGCATCATCCGCGTGTCGTTCCCCGAGCTCACCGAGGAGCGGCGCCGCGAGTTCATCAAGGTCGCCAAGGGCAAGGCCGAGGACTCGAAGATCTCGATCCGCGCCGTGCGCCGCAAGGCCAAGGAGACCATTGACAAGCTGGTCAAGGACGGCGAGGTCGGTGAGGACGAGGGCCGCCGCGGCGAGAAGGAACTCGACGACACCACCGCCAAGTACGTGGCTCAGGTGGACGAGCTGCTCAAGCACAAGGAAGCCGAGCTGCTCGAAGTCTGATGAACGACTCCTCCTGGGGCGCACCGTCGCATGCCGGGTACGCGGGTCCATGGCCTACATCAGGCCAGGGACCCGTCCAGGGAGCCGCTACGGCGGGTCCCGCGTACGATGCCCATGAAGCCCAGCAGACTCGGCCCATGCCCATCGTGCCCGACATGCCGGACCTTCCCGCCGACGGCGGGAACTGGGCCGGTCCGTCGGACGGCGCCCGGCCGGGCGCACCGTTGTTCCGTGACGAAACGCCGCAGGAGCCCATGCCCGCCGCCACGCCGCCCCCCGCACCGCAGAAGAAGAGCGCGGGGCGGGACCTCGGTGCCGCAATAGGAGTCGGCGTCGGCCTCGGGGCGCTGGTCCTGGTGTCGCTGTTCGTCGTGAAGGAAGTCTTCGTCGGCGTCATAGCGGTGGCGGTCGTCGTCGGTCTGTGGGAGCTGACCACGCGGCTGGCCGAACGCAAGGGCATTCACGCGCCGCTCGTGCCCCTGGCGGCGGGCGGGGCGGGCATGGTCGTGGCCGGCTACGTCTGGGGCCCCGAAGGCGCCTGGGTCGCCATGGCGCTCACCGCACTCGCGGTGCTCGTGTGGCGGATGACGGCGCCCCCGGAGGGATACCTCAAGGACGTGACGGCGGGCGTCTTCGCGACGTTCTACGTGCCGTTCCTCGCGACGTTCGTCGCGCTCATGCTGACGGCGGACGACGGTGCTGAGCGGGTCATCACCTTCCTCATCCTGACCGTGGTCGCCGACACCGGTGCCTACGCCGTCGGCTGGCGCTTCGGCAAGCACAAGCTCGCCCCGCGGATCAGCCCCGGCAAGACCCGGGAAGGGCTGTTCGGGGCGGTGGGGGCGGCCATGGTCGCCGGAGCCCTGTGCATGCAGTTCCTGATCGACGGAGGGGCCTGGTGGCAGGGGCTGCTCCTGGGCCTGGCCGTCGCCGTCAGCGCGACGCTGGGTGACCTCGGCGAGTCGATGATCAAGCGGGACCTGGGCATCAAGGACATGGGCACGCTGCTCCCGGGGCACGGCGGCATCATGGACCGGCTGGACTCGCTGCTGCCGACGGCGCCGGTGGTCTGGGCGCTGCTGGTGCTCTTCGTGGGGTCCGGCTGATCGGGCGGGTACGTGGCTTGGAGCGGGGCGGTGCCTGGTGGCGTCGCCCCGCTTCGGTGTTCCCCGGGGTGTTTGTGGCGTTGGTACTGGGCTTGGCGGCGGGGTGTGCCGGCATGACGTGGTCGGTGGCCGTCGGTCATGGGGAGCGGCTTGCCCTTCGTGTCGGTGCCCCTGGGCGCGGTGCGCGAGTTCGGCCAGGGGCGTGCGGGGCGCTTCGGGCGCCCCGCACGCCGCCCCGTCACGCGGCGTTTCCGCAGGTCGCGCGCACCGTACGGGGCGCGCGCCGAGGGCTTGACGGCGGCGGGGCCGGTCCGTCCCGCACTCCGTTACCCTGGAAGAGCCCGCGCCGTCCAGCAGCGGGCCTTTTCCTGCCCCGCACCGTCGGACGATGCCGCGCCGCGTCTCCGCGGGTGCCCCGGCCTTCGCCGTCCTGAGGAGTTTTCCGCCCATGGCACCGCCCGCACCCGGAGTGCTCACCTTTGTCGCGCCCCGCGGAGCCAAGAAGCCGCCGCGGCACCTCGCCGACCTCACGCCCGCCGAGCGCAAGGAAGCCGTGGCCGCGATCGGCGAGAAGCCGTTCCGCGCCAAGCAGCTGTCGCAGCACTACTTCGCCCGTTACGCGCACGACCCCGCGGAGTGGACCGACATTCCCGCGGGTTCCCGCGAGAAGCTGCGCAGCGAGCTCCTGCCGGACCTCATGTCCGTCGTCCGCCACATCTCCTGCGACGACGACACCACCCGCAAGACCCTGTGGCGGCTGCACGACGGCACGCTGGTCGAGTCCGTGCTCATGCGCTACCCGGACCGGGTCACCATGTGCATCTCCTCGCAGGCCGGCTGCGGCATGAACTGCCCGTTCTGCGCCACGGGGCAGGCCGGGCTGGACCGCAATCTCTCGACCGCCGAGATCGTGCACCAGATCGTCGACGGGATGAGGGCGCTGCGGGACGGTGAGGTCCCCGGCGGCCCCGCGCGCCTGTCCAACATCGTCTTCATGGGTATGGGCGAGCCGCTCGCCAACTACAACCGCGTCACCGGTGCGATCAGGCGCCTCACCGACCCTGAGCCCGACGGCCTCGGGCTGTCCCAGCGCGGCATCACCGTCTCCACCGTCGGCCTGGTCCCCGCCATCCACCGGTTCGCCGACGAAGGCTTCAAGTGCCGCCTGGCGGTCTCTCTGCACGCCCCCGACGACGAGCTGCGCGACACGCTCGTCCCCGTCAACACCCGCTGGAAGGTCCGCGAGGTCCTCGACTCCGCGTGGGAGTACGCGGAGAAGTCGGGGCGCCGGGTCTCCATCGAGTACGCCCTGATCCGCGACATCAACGATCAGGCCTGGCGCGGTGACCTGCTCGGGCGCCTGCTGAAGAACAAGCGCGTGCACGTCAACCTGATCCCGCTCAACCCGACGCCGGGTTCCAAGTGGACCGCCTCGCGGCCCGAGGACGAGAAGGCGTTCGTGGAAGCCATCGCCTCGCACGGCGTGCCGGTCACGGTGCGGGACACCCGCGGCCAGGAGATCGACGGGGCCTGCGGGCAGCTCGCCGCCACGGAGCGCTGATCACTCCCCACCCCGCACGGGGCGGGGAGCCGTTCGAGTGCGGGGTGTGTGCGCGAGTATCCTGGCCACACACACATACATATTCCGACAGGGGAGCGCCACAGCGCTGAGAGTGCGGCACCACGTGATCCCACGTAAAGGCCGCAGACCCTCTGAACCTCGCCCGGGTCATTCCGGGTAGGAAGTTCGGACCACTCAAGCTGTTGCGCCTTGCCCTGGCGCCGGTCGCCGGTGCCGGGGCAAGGCCGCGTCTCTTCCTGGCATACCCAGGAGGAAATCCAGTGCCCATCGCACGCAACGCCGCCAGGACCGCGCTGGTGGCCTGTGCCGGCTTGTTCGCCGTGACGGCCTGCGGCTCCGGCGACGGCGCCGACGAAGCGCAGTCGAAGCAGGTCACCCTCGTCACGCACGACTCGTTCAACGTCTCCAAGGGCGTGCTCGCCGAGTTCAGGAAGAAGACCGGCTACACCGTGAAGGTGCTGAAGAGCGGTGACGCCGGACAGGCGGTCAACCAGGCCGTTCTCTCCAAGGGCAACCCGCAGGGCGACGTCCTGTTCGGCGTGGACAACACGCTGCTCTCCCGCGCCGTCGACAACGGCGTCTTCGCCCCGTACCAGGCGAAGGGGCTGGACCGCGTCCCGGCGGAGTACCAGCTCGACGGGGAGAAGCACCGGGTGACGCCGGTCGACACGGGCGACATCTGCGTCAACTACGACAAGAGCTACTTCGCCGACAAGAAGCTCGACCCGCCGCGCACCTTCGAGGACCTGGCCGACCCGAAGTACAAGAACCTCCTGGTCACCGAGAACGTCGCCACGTCCTCGCCGGGCCTCGGCTTCCTGCTCGGGACAGCCGCCGAGTTCGGCGACAAGGGCTGGCAGGACTACTGGAAGAAGCTCAAGGCCAACGGCGTGAAGGTCGTCGAAGGCTGGGAGCAGGCGTACAACGAGGAGTTCTCGGGGTCGGCCGTCGGCAAGAAGGCCGGGGGCGACCGGCCCCTCGTCGTCTCGTACGCGTCCAGCCCGCCCGTCGAGGTGCTGTACGCCGACCCGCAGCCCGATGAGGCGCCCACGGGGGTCCTGACCGACACCTGCTTCCGGCAGATCGAGTTCGCCGGGCTCCTCGACGGGGCGAAGAACCCCGAGGGCGGGAAGAAGCTGCTGGACTTCCTGATCGGCAAGACGTTCCAGGAGGACCTGCCGTTGCAGATGTTCGTCCGGCCCGTGGCCGACGACGCGAAGCTGCCGGAGCTCTTCACTGAGTTCGGCGCGGAGGCGGACCGGGCCCGGTCGCTCGAGCCGGAGAAGATCGCCGAGAACCGTGAGGCGTGGGTCAAGTCGTGGACCTCGCTCGTGGTGAAGTGACGGCGCGGCGCGCCGATCCCAGCCCCGCCCGCGGCGTGAGCGCGGCGGACGGGACCGGCGAGGCGCCCGGTACGGGGCACGACGCGAAGGCGCCGCGCGCTCCGCGACGGGGCCGTCCCACGCGGCCGCCCCGTCGCCCCGTCGTCGCAGGTGGCGCGCGCAGTGGGCACTGGGCGCGGGGGGCTCTGATGACCGTCCCCGTGGTCTTCTTCGGCATCTTCTTCGCGTACCCCGTCGCCGCCATCGTCGGCAGGGGGCTGCGGCAGGACGGGGCGTGGCAGTTCGGTGCGTCGCTGGGCGAGGTGCTGGGCGACCCGGACATCGGACAGGTGCTCTGGTTCACCCTCTGGCAGGCGCTCGCGTCGACGGGGCTGACCCTGGTCGTCGCCATGCCCGCGGCGTACGTGTTCGCGCGGCTGGAGTTCCCGGGCAAGAGCCTGCTGCGGGCCGTGGTGACGGTCCCGTTCGTCCTGCCCACCGTCGTCGTCGGGACGGCCTTCCTGGCGCTCCTCGGACGCGGCGGCCTGCTGGACGACCTGTGGGGTCTGCGCCTCGACACCACGGTGTGGGCCATCCTCCTTGCCCACGTCTTCTTCAACTACGCCGTCGTCGTCCGCACCGTCGGGGGCCTGTGGGCCCAGCTCGACCCGCGCCAGGAGGAAGCCGCCAGGATGCTCGGTGCCTCCCGGTTCCGGGCGTGGCGCACCGTCACGCTGCCCGCCCTCGGCCCTGCCGTGGCCGCGGCGGCGCTGATGGTCTTCCTGTTCACGTTCACCTCGTTCGGCGTCGTGCAGATTCTGGGCGGACCCGGCTTCGCCACGCTCGAAGTGGAGATCTACCGGCAGACCGCGCACCTGCTCGACCTGCCCACCGCCGCCGTCCTGACCCTGGTGCAGTTCGCCGCGGTCGGGGCCATCCTCGCCGTCCACGCGTGGACCGTGCGGCGCCGTGAGAGCGCCCTCAGCCTGGTCGACGCGGCGTACGCGGTGCGCCGCGTGCGGGGGACGGGGCAGCGCCTGCTGCTCGGGTTCGTCCTCGCGACCGTGGGCGTCCTGATCCTGCTGCCGCTCGGCGTTCTGGTGGAGCGGGCCCTCGACGCCCCGGGCGGGTACGGGCTGGGCTACTTCCGCGCCCTCATGTCGGCGGACGGCGGGGCTTTCCTCGTACCACCGATCGACGCCGTCGCCAACTCGCTCCAGTACGCCGCCGTGGCGACGCTCATCGCCCTGCTCGTCGGGGGACTCGCGGCCGCCGCGCTGACGCGGCGTGCGGGGCGGTTCACCAGGGGCTTCGACGCGCTGCTGATGCTCCCGCTGGGGGTGTCCGCGGTGACCGTCGGGTTCGGCTTCCTCATCGCTCTCGACCGGCCGCCGCTGGATCTGCGGGCCAGCTGGATTCTGGTGCCGCTGGCCCAGGCGCTCGTCGGGGTGCCGTTCGTGGTGCGGACCATGCTGCCCGTGCTGCGCGCGGTGGACAGCCGGCTGCGGGAGGCGGCGGCGGTGCTCGGTGCGTCGCCTTGGCGGGCCTGGCGGGAGGTGGACCTGCCGCTGGTGCGCAGGGCGCTGCTCGTCGCCGCGGGGTTCGCGTTCGCCGTGTCGCTCGGCGAGTTCGGGGCGACCGTCTTCATCGCGCGCCCCGACAACCCGACGCTGCCGGTCGCCGTGGCAAGGCTGCTCGGCCGCGCCGGTGACCTCAACTACGGACAGGCCATGGCCCTGTCCACGATCCTCATGATCGTCTGCGTCGTCTCCCTGCTGCTCCTGGAGCGGGTCCGCCCGCTGTCCCGCGGGGCGGGCACGGCCAGGGCGCTCGACCGAACCGGAGCATTCTGATGGCTGCCACACCAAGGCGTTCGGACGCGCCCCGTACGGCTGCGCAGGCGGAGCGGGACGCCGCCGCGTCCTCCGCCGCGCCACTGCTCGAGATCGACGCTGCCTCCGTGCGGTTCGCCGGCGCGGCGTACCCCGCGCTCGGTGCGGTCGACCTCCGGGTGGCGGCGGGCGAGATCGTCTGTGTCCTCGGGCCGAGCGGCAGCGGGAAGTCCACCCTGCTGCGCGCCGTGGCGGGGCTCCAGGCGCTCGACTCGGGGCGGGTACGGCTGGAGGGGCGGGACCAGGCGGGAGTCCCCGCGCACCGACGCGGCGTGGGGCTCATGTTCCAGGACCATCAGCTCTTCCCGCAGCGCGACGTCGGCGGCAACATCGCCTTCGGGCCCCGTATGCACGGGGCGACGCGCGAGGCGCAGCACGCGCGCGTGACGGAGCTGCTGCGACTGGTGGGCCTCCCCGGTGCCGCCGGGCGTGCCGTCAGCACGCTCTCCGGCGGTGAACAGCAGCGGGTCGCCCTGGCCCGCGCACTGGCGCCCAGTCCGCGCCTGCTCATGCTCGACGAGCCGCTCGGCCAGCTCGACCGGAGCCTGCGCGAGCGCCTCGTGGTCGAACTGCGGGAACTCTTCGGCGCGCTGGGGACGACGGTACTGGCGGTGACGCACGACCAGGGGGAGGCGTTCGCGCTGGCTGACCGCGTGGTGGTGATGCGGGAAGGGCGCATCGCTCAGTCCGGGACACCGCTGGAGGTGTGGCAGCGGCCCGCCGACGCCTTCGTGGCCCGGTTCCTCGGCTTCGACAACCTCGTCGTGGCCACGGTGGCGGACGGCGTCGCGGACACTCCCTGGGGCAAGTTGCCCGTACCGCCCGGTGCCCCGCACGGGGAGCGCGAAGTGCTGGTCAGGCCCACCGGCGTACGCCTCGTGGAGCCGGACCGGGGGCTTGCCTGCACCGTGGCCGCGCGGACCTTCCGGGGCACCCATGTCTCGCTCGCGCTGGACCCGGTGACGGGGCCCAGGCTGGAGGCGGCGTGCACCCTGCGGGAGGCGCCGGCGCCCGGGGCCGAGGTCGGCGCGACCTTCGACCCGGACGACGTGGTCGTCCTCGGCTGAGCCGGGCGGGCGGCGTGGCCGCCCCGTACGGCGCGGTACGGGGCGGGTACAGGGCGGGAAAAGCCAGTGACCGTCCTCGGAGCCGGGGCTACGCTCCGGCCATGACTCAGAGAGATCTCTCGTACGACCGGTACTGCGACGAGGTGACCGTGCAGACGGGACTGCTGCGGCAGGCGCTGGCCGGAGCCGCCGATCTCCAGGCGCGTGTCCCGACGTGCCCGGAGTGGACGCTGCGTGACCTTGCCGTGCACGTGGGCGGGGCCATCCGATGGATGAACGAGATCGTACGGACCCGCGCCTCGGCCGAAGTGCCGGACGAGGCGGTTCCCCAGTTCGCGGGGCCGCCGGTCGAAGACGGGCCCGAGGCGCTGGATGCGTGGCTGGCCGAGGGCGCCGAGTCGGCGGCGGAGGCGTTGAGGGAGGCTGGGCCGGGGCGCAAGATGTGGACCTGGTCCTGGGAGCAGAGTTCCAGCTTCTGGGCCCGGCGGCTCACGCAGGAGTTGCTGGTCCATCGCGCGGATGCCTGCATAGCGGCGGGAGTGCCGTTCGTGGCCGATGCCGAGCTGGCAGCGGACGCGGTCGACGAGTGGCTGGAGATCGTCGCGTACGTGCAGCGGGTCCAGCCGGCCGATCCCGCCGGAGAGCTGCGGGGCGGCGGACGCAGCCTGCACCTTCACGCGACGGACGCGGCGCCCGGCGTACCCGGGGAATGGCTCATCGAGCTCACGGACGACGGGTTCGCGGTGCGCCCGGAGCACACCGACGAGGCCACCGTGGAACTGCGCGGACCGATGACCGAGCTGATGCTCGCCTTCTACCGGCGCCTTCCCCTGAACAGTGACGAAATCGAGGTGCGCGGCGACCGCTCGTTCCTGGAGTTCTGGCTGGAGCGCGCCACCTTCGGATGAGGAGACGTGCCGGGGCGGCGTGGGCCCCGCTACGGGGCGCACGCGGGGCGGGCGAGCGCGTGCGTTGGTCGCCCCGTCACGCGAAGGGCGGGGGCGGCGAGTCGCCGCCCCCGCGCCCCTCAGGGCCGGCCGTGACCAGATCCGGTCGTGCGACCCGACGACTGCTCAGCCCTCGACGACCGAGGGGTCCATCCAGACGACCTCGAAGTGGTGGCCGTCCGGGTCGAAGAAGGCCCGGCCGTACATGAAGTCGCCCTGCTCCTGGGTCTCGCCGGCGGGGGCACCCCCGGAGGCGATCGCCTTGTCGACGAGCTCGTCGACCTTCTCTCTGCTTTCGGCGCTCAGCGCCAGGAGAGCCTCGACCGTCTGGGAGGAGTCGGCGATCTGCTTCTTGGTGAACTCGCCGAACCGCTCCTTCTTCATGATCATCAGGACGATGGTGTCGCTGATCACGACGGACGCGGTGCTGTCGTCGGAGAACTGCTCGTTGAGGGCGAAACCCAGCTCGGTGAAGAACTTCTTCGACCCTTCCAGGTCGTTCACCGCGAGGTTGACGAAGATCATCTGCTGGTACATGGCTGTCCCCACTGGTAGGCGGAGGGCGGCGTGGTCGCCGTCCTGCGGTGCAGGTGGCCCGGAGGTTTCCTGCGTTCATGGTGTTGGACCGGGGTCGGGGGCGGAACTCATCGCTGGTGGGTCGCCGTTTCTGCGCTCCGTGAGTTGTGTGGGCCGGGTGCGGCGTACGGAGCCGGCGGGGGCTGCGGGGCTCAGCCGCGTAGCGGCGCCGCAGCGAGGGTGGCCACCGCCCAGGTGAGCGGGACGAACACCACGATCAGCGTCACGGCGCGGAGCGCCGCCGCGCTGCGGAGCGCCGAGGCGGGGGCGCCCAGCCGCAGCAGCGCCGCGTTGGCCGTCGCGCGCGACCTCCTGGCCTCCACGCCTGCGCTGAGCAGGGTCGCGAGCGCGCATCCGGCCACGAGTACGCCGCCGAGCGCCGTCAGCGGTCCCGCGGGGGAGGTGCCGGTGCCCGCCCCGTAGAGCGTGGCGGAGGCGAGTGCGCCCGACGCGACGGCGCAGACCACGCCGAGGGGCCGGCCGATCCGGGTGGCCTCCTCCTGGAGGCCACGCCCGGCCAGCAGCCGTACCGCGCCCGGCTTCGCCGACTGCAGCACCCGGCCGCAGAGATGAGTGAGGCCAGGTCCTGCGAGCGCCAGGCCCAGTGCGGTGAGCAGCCAGCCGAGTACGCCGCCGAGCGCGCCCGACTCCACGCCGCCGGGCAGAGGCACGCCCGCGGCGTCCTCGCGCGGCGTACCGCCCGCCGCCCAGCTCTCCACGGCCAGCCCCGTCGCCAGCAGGGCGACGCCCCAGGGGAGCCCGGACGGTACGGGCAGCGGCGTGGCGGGCTCCGTACGCGGCGCCGTGGGGGCAGGCTGCCCCGCGCGGGGGCGCAGCGCCGCGGCGGTGGCGAGGGACGCAACGGCGGGGACGACCGCGAGCAGGGTCAGCGCGGCGGCCAGCGGCAGCGGCTGGTCCGCGGCGAGCATCTCGGCGGCCGCCCCGTCGAAGGGCAGCCCCGTCAGGTCGCCCCGCAGGTGCAGGAAGAACAGCAGCGCCACCACCGAGCCCAGCAGGCTGGACAGCGCGGTGGACGCCGCGGCGAGGCCCGCCAGGGCCGCGGGGCCCAGGCCGATGGAGGAAAGGCCCTCGCGGGGGCGCGTGGCGGGGTCGTTGCGGGCCATGGCGACGGCGAAGTACACCGTGGCGGTCAGCGGGACGACGCACCAGGCGAGCCGGAGCAGGGCGCCGCCCGCCCCGGGGTGCGCCAGGGCGTGGCTCAGGGCGCTCAGCATGAGAAAGCCCGTACCCGCCGACGCCGCGGCGACCAGGAGTCGGCCGCAGAGGACGAACGGGTGGGCGCCGCGGGTCAGACGGAGAGCGAGCACGCTGCCCGGCCTTCCTGCTCGGGGGCGTCGGACGCCTCGCCGTCGGCCCGGCCGTCGCTCAGCCGCACCGTGCGGTCGGCGACGGACGCGGTGTCCGCGTCGGAGGTGGCGATGACGACCGTGATGTCGTGGGAACGCGCCGCGGAGGTGAGGGTGCGCAGCGCGTGGGCCCGCTCGGGGCGGCGCAGCGCCACGGTGGGTTCGTCGGCGAGGATCACGGCGGGTTCCATGGCGATGGCCCGGGCGACGCAGACCTGCTGGCGCTGCGCGTACGCCAGGGCGTGCGGGCGTTTCCGCGCCAGCGGGCCGAGGTCGAACCGGTCGAGCCACTCCATCGCGGCGGCCTTCGCGGAACGTCGCGGCGTACCGCGCAGCAGCAGGGGGAGCGCGGCGTTCTCCCAGGCGCTCAACTCCGGAACCAGGTGGGGTTCCGAGTCGATCCACCCCAGGTGCTCGCGGCGGAACTGCTCCCGCTGCGAGGGGGTGAGGCTGTGGACCGGCATCTCGTCGAACCAGATCTCCCCCGTGTCGGGGACGAGCTGGCCCGAGAGGCAGTGCAGCAGCGTGGTCTTGCCGCCGGCCCGGGGCCCCGTGACCGCGAGGATCTCGCCCGCGCGGACTCCGAGGGTGACGTCCGTGAGGACGGGGGAGCCGTGATGCGCGTGGTGCAGGCCGACGGCCCGCAGCAGGTCGTTGTCGGGTGGGGCCGCCATGGTGACACCTCGGTTCCGTGAGCACGGTGCGGCCGGCTCGACTCCGCAGGCCCACGGGGCGGGGCAGGCGCGGGGCACGGGGCGGTCGCCCTACGGAAGGGAACCTAGGGACGCGCGCGGGGCCCGTCGCACCCACACGGCCCGATGCCGCACGTTCTCACTCGAACGGGTGACGCCGGGCCGTCGGGGGTGCGGGGGGTGAGGGCTCGCCGTATCGGTGGCGGACGGGGCGGGCCCGGTACGGCGGGGCGGTGGGCTGGGTGGGGCAGTGGTGATGGGGCGAGTGCGGCGTTTCACGGTCTGCGTGACGGCGCATGATGCTGTAAGGGAATTCGGGGCTCGGTGCCCCTTAGAACTCCTAACGAAATGATCTTCGAGGTGGTTGGATCGCTCCGGGAGTGTTGATCTGGAGGTGTGCGGTGGCGCGGCCGAAGCCGTGGGACGTCGACGATGAGTTGTGGGCGCTGATCGAGCCGCTGTTGCCCAGGGTCGAACGCCGGGTCCGGCATCCGGGGCGCAAGCAGCATCCGGATCGGTTGGTGTTCCAGGGCATTCTGTTCGTGCTGCACACCGGCATCGCCTGGGAGCACCTGCCGCAGGAACTCGGCTTCGGCTCGGGCATGACGTGCTGGCGTCGGCTGGCGGAGTGGACCGAGGCCGGAGTGTGGCCCCGGCTGCACGAGGTCCTCCTGGCCGAACTACGGAGCGCAAACGCCCTGGACTTCTCCCGAGCGGCGGTCGACGGCTCCCACATCCGCGCGCTAAAAGGGGGTCCAAGACGGGACGAAGTCCTGTCGACCGGGGCAGGGCGGGCAGCAAACACCACCTGATCACCGACGCCACCGGCATACCGCTCGCCGCCACCTTGACCGGCGGCAACCGCAACGACGTCACCCAGCTCATCCCGCTGCTGCAGGCCGTGCCGCCGGTGCGGGGCAAGCGCGGCCGGCCCCGACGCCGCCCGGAGGCGGTGCTGGGTGACCGCGGCTACGACCACGACAAGTACCGCCGCCTGGTCTGGGATCTCGGCGTGAAGCCGGTGATCGCTCGGCGCGGCGCCGAGCACGGCTCCGGTCTCGGCACCCAGCGCTGGGTCGTAGAGCGCGCCTTCGCCCACCTGCACTGGTTCCGCCGCCTGCGCATCCGCTGGGAGATCCGCGACGACATCCACGAAGCCTTCCTCACGCTCGGATGCGCACTCATCTGCTGGCGACGCCTGAAGTCATTCCGTTAGGAGTTCTTACTGCGCCGCGCCGGCGGTAAGGGGTGACGGGGGCGGGGGTGCCCAGTACCTGGAATCCCGTAGCCGTGTGCCTCGTGGTGCAAGGCGTATTTGCCGTGCGTGCCCAGCGCCGCGCCCCGGGGAGCCTGCCAAGCGTGCCGCAGTAAGGGGCAGCGCCGCGGAGCGCCCTCGTACTCTGGCCCCGCACAGCGCCCCGTGCCAGCAACGACGCTTCAACGGGCGGTCCCTCGTGCGCCGCGCGCTCCGTACGGCGCCGCACGCCGCGCGCCCCGTACGCCGCCCGCGCCGTCCAGTAAGGTGCCACGCCGTGCAGTGCCCCCTACGTCCCCAGGCCCGTCGCCTTCTCCACGACGCAGACTCGCCCCCGTCAGAGCTTCGTCCAAGCCTCCGTCAGCACGGTGCGCAGGATGCCCTCGATCTCGTCGAACGTCGACTGGTCGGAGATCAGCGGCGGGGCCAGCTGGATGACCGGGTCGCCGCGGTCGTCGGCGCGGCAGTAGAGGCCGTTGTCGAAGAGGGCCTTGGAGAGGAAGCCGTAGAGGACGCGTTCCGTCTCCTCCTCGGTGAAGGTCTCCTTGGTGGCCTTGTCCTTGACGAGTTCGATGCCGTAGAAGAAGCCGTTGCCGCGGACGTCGCCGACGATGGGCAGGTCGTGGAGCTTCTGGAGGGTGGCGAAGAAGGTGCCCTCGTTGTCGAGGACGTGCTGGTTGAGGCCCTCGCGGTCGAAGATGTCGAGGTTGGCCAGGGCGACCGCGGACGAGACCGGGTGGCCGCCGAAGGTGTAGCCGTGCAGGAAGGTGTTGTCGCCCTGGTAGAAGGGCTCCGCGAGGCGGTCGGAGATGATGCAGGCGCCGATCGGGGAGTAGCCCGAGGTCATGCCCTTGGCGCAGGTGATCATGTCCGGGACGTAGCCGAACTTGTCGCAGGCGAAGGTGGTTCCGAGCCGGCCGAAGGCGCAGATGACCTCGTCGGAGACGAGCAGCACGTCGTACTGGTCGCAGATCTCGCGGACGCGCTGGAAGTAGCCGGGCGGCGGCGGGAAGCAGCCGCCGGCGTTCTGCACCGGCTCCAGGAAGACGGCGGCGACGGTCTCGGGGCCCTCGAAGAGGATCTGCTGCTCGATCTGGTCGGCGGCCCAGCGGCCGAACGCCTCGGGGTCGTCGCCGAAGAGCGGCGCGCGGTAGATGTTGGTGTTGGGCACCTTGTGCGCACCCGGCACCAGCGGCTCGAACGGGGCCTTGAGGGCGGGCAGTCCGGTGATGGAGAGCGCCCCCTGCGGCGTGCCGTGGTAGGCGACGGCGCGGGAGATGACCTTGTGCTTGGTCGGCTTGCCGGTCAGCTTGAAGTACTGCTTCGCCAGCTTCCAGGCCGTCTCGACCGCCTCGCCGCCGCCGGTGGTGAAGAAGACCTTGTTCAGGTCGCCGGGTGCCTCGTGGGCCAGCCGCTCGGCGAGTTCGACCGCCTTCGGGTGGGCGTACGACCAGATGGGGAAGAAGGCCAGGTCCTGTGCCTGCTTGGAGGCCGCCTCGGCCAGTTCGGTGCGGCCGTGTCCGGCCTGCACGACGAAGAGGCCCGCCAGTCCGTCCAGGTACCGCCGCCCCTGGTCGTCGAAGATGTAGGTGCCCTCACCCCGCACGATGGTGGGAACGGGCGCGCTCTCGTACGACGACATGCGCGTGAAGTGCATCCACAGGTGGTCGTACGCGGTTCGGCTGAGGTCCTTGCTCACGGCTATCGGGTTCCCCACATGTAGGTCTGCTTCTTGAGCTTCAGGTAGACGAAGCTCTCGGTGGAGCGCACGCCGGGGAGGGCCCGGATGCGTTTGTTGATCGTCTCCAGCAGGTGGTCGTCGTCCTCGCAGACGATCTCCACCATCAGGTCGAAGGAGCCCGCGGTCATCACCACGTACTCGCACTCGGCCATGGCCGACAGCGCCTCGGCCACCGGATCGAGGTCGCCCTCGACGTTGATGCCGACCATCGCCTGGCGGCGCAGTCCCACGGTGAGCGGGTCGGTCACCGCGACGATCTGCATCACGCCCTGGTCCAGCAGTTTCTGGACGCGCTGGCGCACGGCCGCCTCGGAGAGGCCGACCGCCTTGCCGATCGCGGCGTAGGGGCGGCGCCCGTCCTCCTGGAGCTGCTCGATGATTGCCAGGGAGACGGCGTCGACGGACGACGAACCGCTCCCGTTCCTGGAGTCTGCGCTTCGACTGGCCACAGCCTCACTGTGCACGAGGTCTCGTCGGTTTCGCAAGGCTGTACCGATGTAATTCGTTGTCGTGGCGTCGCTGGGGTACCGATTTCGCAGATACTGAGGGTTGCCTATGTTGAAAACGTCGGCGCACGGATTAGGGTGGGTGTCTCATCCACTGGACATCCGACAGGAGGCCGGCAGTGACCGAGCTGGGACAGGCGCGCAAGCTGCGCAACTACATTGCCGGGGAGTTCAAGGACGCCGCCGACGGGCGGACGACCGAGATCATCAACCCCGCCACGGGTGAGGTCTACGCCACCGCGCCGCTCTCCGGCCAGGCCGACGTCGACGCCGCCATGGAGGCCGCCGCGGCCGCCTTCCCCGCCTGGCGCGACACCACCCCCGCCGAACGGCAGCGCGCCCTGCTGAAGATCGCCGACGCCTTCGAGGAGCGCGCCGAGGAGCTGATCGCCGCGGAGTCGGAGAACACCGGCAAGCCGCTGGGCCTGACCCGGAGCGAGGAAATCCCTCCGATGGTCGACCAGATCCGGTTCTTCGCGGGTGCGGCGCGGATGCTCGAAGGCCGTTCCGCCGGCGAGTACATGGAGGGGCTCACCTCCTTCGTACGCCGCGAGCCGATCGGCGTCTGCGCGCAGGTCGCCCCGTGGAACTACCCGATGATGATGGGCGTCTGGAAGTTCGCCCCGGCGCTGGCCGCGGGCAACACCGTCGTCCTCAAGCCCTCCGACACCACCCCGGCGTCGACCGTGCTGATGGCCGAGATCATCGGGTCGATCGTGCCCAAGGGCGTCTTCAACGTCATCTGCGGTGACCGTGACACCGGCCGCGCGATGGTCGAGCACCCCACCCCCGCGATGGCCTCCATCACCGGCTCCGTGCGCGCCGGCATGCAGGTGGCCGAGTCCGCGGCCAAGGACCTCAAGCGGGTCCACCTGGAGCTGGGCGGCAAGGCGCCGGTCCTCGTCTTCCAGGACGCCGACATCGCCGCGGCCGCCGCGGGCATCAGCGAGGCCGGCTTCTTCAACGCCGGCCAGGACTGCACCGCCGCCACCCGCGTCCTGGTCCACGAGTCGGTCCACGACGACTTCGTCACCGCGCTCGCCAAGGCCGCGGCCGACACCAAGACCGGGCAGCCCGACGACGAGGACGTCCTCTACGGCCCCCTCAACAACGCCGACCAGCTCGCCAAGGTCTCCGGCTTCATCGACCGCCTCCCCGCCCACGCCAAGGTCGAGGCGGGCGGCCACCGGGTCGGCGACAAGGGTTACTTCTACGCCCCGACCGTGGTCAGCGGCCTGAAGCAGGACGACGAGATCATCCAGAACGAGGTCTTCGGCCCCGTCATCACCGTCCAGTCCTTCACCGACGAGGACCAGGCCCTCGCGTACGCCAACGGTGTCGAGTACGCCCTCGCCTCCTCGGTGTGGACCAAGGACCACGGCCGGGCCATGCGCCTCTCGCGCCATCTCGACTTCGGCTGCGTGTGGATCAACACCCACATCCCGCTCGTCGCCGAGATGCCGCACGGCGGATTCAAGAAGTCCGGTTACGGCAAGGACCTGTCCGCGTACGGCTTCGACGACTACACACGCGTCAAGCACGTGATGACGTCGCTGGAGAGCTGAGCTCCGCGAAGCGGCCACCGACGCGCCCCGGCGCCGCCCCGTTCACGGGGCGGCGCCGGGGCGCGTTCCCGGGGCGCTGCGGTGCGGCGTTTGCGCAGGTACGGGGCGGCGTACGGGGTGGGCGGCGGCGCGCGGTGCCACAGGGCGTACGGGGCGGACCGGCCGCCCCGTCGCGCGCCGCGCGGGGGCGCTCCGCTCAGCCGAACGCCGGGATGCCGAACCGTGCCGCGACGGGGCCGCCCGACTCCTTCGCCGTGGTGCCCGTGACCCCGTAGACGACGGTGCGGGACAGGTCCCGGGTGGCGGCGATCCCGGCGTTGTAGCCGGGACGGGCGCCGCTCTTGCCCCACACGACCTTGCCGTCACCGAGGTCGAACCGCTCCAGGCCGGCGCTCATCGTGGCCCCGTCGATGTCCGGCACGGTGAACATCTCCTCCAGCTGGGTCCGGGGCACCGCCGCGCCCGTGAACACGCCGACCAGGAGGCGTTTGAGGTCGGCCGGGGAGGAGACGAGGTCGCCCGCCGCCCAGCGGTCGGTCATCCGCCACCGGGTGACGTCCACGTGGACGCCGTCCACCAGTTGGTAGCCGCGGTTGTGCGCGCCCCGGATGCCCACCTCGTCGCCGGGGAAGTAACTGGCGCGCATCCCGAGGGGGCCCAGCACCCTCCGGGTGGCCTCTGCCTCGAAGGGGCGCCCCGTGACCTTCTCGACGATCAGTGCGAGCAGGGTGTAGTTGATGTTCAGGTACTGCTGCCGCTCGCCCGGGGCGAAGGCGGGGCCCTTGGCGACAGCGGTGCGGACCACCTCTGCCACGGGGAGCCGGTCGAAACGGTGCGCGTACTGCTCCTCCCACGGTCCGTTGAGGCCGGCGCCGGCCTGGATGCCGCTGGTGTGGTTGAGCAGGTTCCGTACCGTGACCGGATGCGTGAAGGCGTCCGTCAGCAGGCCGGGGAAAAGTTCCTGGACGGTGCTGTCGAGGCTCAGCCGGTCCTCGGCGGCGAGTTGCAGGACGACAGAGGCGTTCACGACCTTGGTCACCGAACCGGCGCGGATGCGTCCGTCGGCCAGGGCCTCCCGTCCGCTCCGGATGTCGCGGACGCCTGCGGAGCCCTCGAACCGTCCGTCCCTCCCTCCCGCGAGCACCACGGCCGCGGTCGCCTCGTCGTCCGGCAGTCCGGCGAGTGCGGCGCGCAGTGCCTCGGAGCGCGGGTGGTCGTCCCGGGTGACGATGGGCGCCGCGGCGGGCGACTGCGCGTGGGCGGATACGGAGCGGGGCGCCGCTGCGGGGGCGTTGGCGGCTGCGGGGAGGGCGGCCGTGCCGAGCAGCGTGAGCGTCGTGACGGCGCAGAGCGCTGCCCCGAACGGCGCGGCGGTGCGGCGTGCGGGGCGACGGGGCGGTACGGGGCGTGGCGGTCTCGGTGGTGCGACGGTGCATGGTGGATTCTCCTCGGAGGCCGGGTGGACGCGACGGCCCTGCCCAGCGCGGCGCCGTCCTGGAGGTGGAAGCGGCAACTGCGTGGGTGGGGCGTGGACATGACCATCCTGCTGAGCGCGGGCGCGACGGGGATCATCACTGGGGACGGGGCCGCGCCCGGAGATTCGCGTTCCCGAGGGCCTGTGAGGGTCAAGGTGGCGGGAGGGTTCATCCCTAAGGGGGGTCGTGACCGGGGGCGTGGGGTCCGGTTCACGGGGCGGGGCACGGAGTCGCGTTTCGGGGGGCGGGCCGCACCGTGGCGAGCGCGCCCCGTACGGGGCGTCTACGGGGCGCGCGACCAGGTGTTTTGCGGTCGGGGCGGTGTGCACGGGGCGCGCCCCGTGGCGGCGTCCGTACGTGCGACGCAGCACCGCCGCGCGAAGCGAGGGCGCACGTCGGGCGGCCCGTGCCATGAGCAGGACGCGTCTCTTCGGGGCCCGGCGGTGGACGGAACGTCCATTGCCCGCGCCCGGGCCCCGACGCCATCCTGCGCTGGTGCGAACGAACCTGAGGAACTCTCCGACCCGTCGTTCCCTGCTCGGCGCTCTCGGCTCCGTGGCCGCCGGCGCGGCTCTCACCTCCTGCGGCGTGCCCGCCGCCTACGTGGCCCCGGAAGGCCGCGCGCGACGCGACGACTCCGCCCGGGACAAGACCTTGCACTTCGCCAACTGGCCGCTCTACATCGACACCTCCGAGGACCGGCCGACGCGTCGTCCCACACTCGACGCGTTCACCGGCAGGACCGGTATCGCCGTCACCTACACGGAGGAGATCAACGACAACGACGAGTTCTTCGGCAAGGTGAGCCCCTCGCTGATGAACCACCAGGAGACCGGACGGGATCTCGTGGTTATCAGTGACTGGATGTGCGCCCGGTTCGTCCGGCTCGGCTGGGTCCAGGAGATGGACCGCACGCGACAGCCCCACGTGGCCCGCCACCTCGACCCGTTGCTGCGCACCCCTCACTTCGACGAGGGACGCAGGTTCTCTGTGCCGTGGCAGTCGGGCATCACCGGCATCGCGTACAACCGGCGACGGCTGGGACGGGAGATTCGGCGCGTCTCCGACCTGTGGTCCGACGACCTTCGGGGCCGGGTCACGCTGCTCTCCGGGATGGACGAGGCGTTCGCGCTCCTTCTGCAGGGGGACGGCGTCGACATCGCGCGCTGGACCGCCGACGACTTCCACCGGATGTGCGATCGCGTGGAGAGGCTGGTCCGGGCCGGGCACATCAGGCGGTTCACCGGCAACGACTACATCAAGGACCTGGCCGCCGGTGACGTGCTGGCGTGCCAGGCGTACAGCGGTGACGTGATCCAGCTCCAGAACGACGATCCGGACATCGAGTTCGTGGTCCCGGAGGAGGGCGCCGAACTCTGGGCCGAGTCGCTGATGATCCCCAACCTCGCCCGCCACAAGGCCAACGCCGAGCTCCTCGTCGACCACTACTACCGCCCCGAGGTGGCGGCGGAGCTGGCCGGCTGGGTCAACTACGTGTGCCCCGTACCCGCCGCCCGCGACGTCCTCGCCTCGTCCCGTGACGCGGAGACCGCTGCGCTCGCCGAGGACCCGCTCATCTTCCCGGACGACGCGATGCGCCGACGGCTCACGATCGCCCGGGACATCACGTCCGTGGAGCGCAGGGAGTTCGGGAAGCGGTGGAACGCGCTCGCCGGATTGTGAGGCGTCGGGGGCGCCGGCGATCTGCTCGGGGCGGGTCTGACGGGGCGGCCACGGGGCTGTCGCGGGGGCACTCACGGGGCGCTCGCCGCAGCGTAGCGGTAAGGGTAACGCCGCGGCGCGAAACCTTACGTGCCCGTCCCTCGCCGTCCCGCAGGGTCGAGGAGTCCTCGTAGGACGTCGATCCGGTTGGTGGTGAGGGAGTCGACGCCCAGGGCCAGCAGCCGGCGCATCGTGCGCCTCGTGTCGGGGGTCCAGGCGGACACCAGCAGGCCGTCCCGGTGGACACGGTCCACGAGGTCGCGGCTGACCAGGCCGAACCGGTAGTTGAGCCAACGCGGTCGCACGGCGGAGAGCAGCGCGGGACGTGGCGGCGCCAGCGTCGTCCAGGTCAGGGCGATCTCAGCCTCCCCGTCGAGCTCCCGCACCTGGAGCATGGTCGGGGCGTCCCCCGTCCAGTACGCGCGGTCGGCCGCCCCGGACTCCCGCACCGTACCGATCACGGCGGCGACGTCGCGGCGCGACGGCGTGGCGGGCAGGTCGATCATGAGCCTGCTGTCCAACGTCACCCGCAACGCCTCGTCCAGACGCGGAAGCCTGCCCGCCGTCAGGTCGGTGACCGCGTCGGCCGACAAGGAGGCGAGACGCCGCTCGTGCCCCCACAGCCGTTCCAGGGTGGCATCGTGCAGCAGCATCGGAACGCCGTCCCGGGTGACCCGTACGTCCACCTCGACCGCGTCCGCGCCGCGGTCGAGCGCGGAGCGCAGCGAGGGGAGCGTGTTCTCCCGGATCTGGTACGGGTCGCCCCGATGGGCCACGGCGACAATGCGGGGCGGCGCGGGCGCAGTGCCGCGGGGCGAGTTCGTGCGATGCGCGGTGGACATGGGCTCCATGCTGCCCGACGAGGCGCGGTGCCGCCGCAGTGGCTCACCCCTGGGCGAGCCAGCTCTCCGTCCAGGCGTCGATCTCCGCCGTGATCCGGTCCTTGCCGGCCTGGTCCAGGAACGACGCCTCCACGGCGTTCTTGGCGAGCTCCGCGACACCGCGTTCGTCGAGGCCCAGGAGGCGGGCGGCCACGTCGTACTCGCTGTTGAGGTCCGTGCCGAACATCGGCGGGTCGTCGCTGTTGATCGTCACCAGGACGCCCGCGTCCACCAGCTTCTTCAGCGGATGCAGCCCGATCTCGCTCACGGCGCGGGTCGCCACGTTGGAGGTGGGGCAGACTTCCAGCGGAATCCGGTGCTCCGCCAGGTACCGGAGCAGCTCCGGGTCCTGGGCGGAGCTGATGCCGTGTCCGATCCGCTCGGCACGCAGGGCGCGCAGCGCCTCCCAGACGGTCTCGGGGCCGGTCGTCTCACCGGCGTGCGGCACGCTGTGCAGCCCTGCCTCGATCGCCCGGTCGAAGTACGGCTTGAACTGCGCCCGCGGTACGCCGATCTCCGGTCCGCCCAGCCCGAAGGAGACCAGGCCCTCGGGGCGCAGATCGAGGGCGAGCCGCAGAGTCTCCTCGGCCGACTCGAGCCCTGCCTCGCCGGGGATGTCGAAGCACCAGCGCAGAATGACGCCGAACTCCGCCTCCGCGGCCTTCCGTGCGTCCTCTATGGCCTCCATGAAGGCGCGCTCGTCGATGCCCCGGCGCGTGGAGCTGTACGGGGTCACGGTCAGTTCCGCGTACCGGACGTTCTGTCGTGCCATGTCGCGGGCGATCTCGAAGGTCAGGAGGCGTACGTCCTCCGGCGTCCGGATCAGGTCGACCACCGAGAGGTACACCTGGATGAAGTGGGCGAAATCGGTGAACGTGAAGTAGTCCGCCACCGCCTCCGGGTCGCTGGGCACCGCCGAGTCGGGGTGCCGGGCCGCCAGCTCGGCCACGATGCGTGGGGAGGCCGAGCCCACGTGGTGCACGTGCAGTTCGGCCTTCGGCAGGCCCGCGATGAAGGCGTGCAGATCGGTCACGGTGTCCTCCGGCAACTGGTCCAGGCTCCGCCGTCCGGAGTCTGCCCCCGGGCGGGCCGGAGCCATCCTAGGCACAGGCCGGAGCCCTTCCGGGCTGCCCGTAGCATGATCGGACACCGGTACGAGGGGGTGGGCGCGATGCCCGAGAACGAAGAGCAGGCCGAGCGGCGTCGCGAAGAAACCGACGAGGAGCACCCCGCCACGGTGGTCGAGCTGAAGGCCCCGGCCGAGGGGCCTGTGGAGCCTGCGGCGGGGGAGCGCGGGGCGGATGCCGACGAGGCTGGCAGGGCGGAACCGGGCAGCGCGTCGAAAGCGAGCCCGTCGCTTACCAAGAGCACCGCTGCGGCGCCGGTGGCGCCCGACGCGCCGGAGCCCCATGCGTCGGAGTCCGGCGCCGGGGTGGCGGACGGTGCCGTGACGTCGCCGAGTGAGCAGCCCGACCTGTGGGCTCCGCCGAACCCCGCGGAGCGTTCGCCCGGCCCGGCTCCGTACGGGGCGCAGCCGCTGGGCGCGGTTTCCGGTGGCCACGTGGCGCCGCCTGCGCCGTACGGCCTCGGTAGCCCCTACGCCGCGCCGGCACCCCTTACATCACCTGCCTCCGCGAGCCCCGTGCCACCCCCGCCGATCGGCCCCGAAGGCCCTGGCCCCGCCCCTGTCGGACCCCCGTCGCCGCACGGCCAGGCCCTCGGGCCCGCTCCGTACGGGGCGTACCACGCGGGTCCCGTGCCCCCTCCGTACGGCCCGTCCGCCCAGCCGCCCTCGCCGTACGGGCCCGGCTACGGGGCCGGCACCGCCGGGTACCCCGCCCCGTACGCGCCCCCCGGCTGGGGCTGGCCGACCGGCCTCCGGAACGGCATGGGTGATGCGAGTCTCGCCCTCGGCATCATCGGCCTCGTCCTGTTCATGGCCTTCCCTCTGGCGATGATTCTGGGAGTGCTCGCCCTGATCTTCGGCGGCATCGGCCACGCCCGCGCGCGGCGAGGCGAGGCGGGCAACCGCGGCCAGGCCCTCGCCGGGATGATCTGTGGGGGTGTGGCGCTGGTGCTGGGGACACTGGTGCTGGTCCTGGTGGTCGGTACGGCGGGCGAGGACGCGGACGGGCGCGTGGACGAGGGAGGGTACTCGGCGACGTCGGTTCGCTGAGGGGGAGGTCGGCGCCGGGCGTTCGCCCTGGTTGCAACGCGGGGCGCCCAGCCCCGTGCCGCCCCGCTACGGGGCGAGGCCCCGCCCTCGTAGGGGGCCCGCGCCGCCGCCCCGTACGGTGCGCCGCAGCGCCGCGCCGAACAGTAAAACCGCAGGTCGCCCGCGGCGTACGGTGCGCGCACGGCGCGGTCCTTCGGTGGTGGAACCCGTGGCGCACCGGCCCCGCTTCGCCCCGCCGCACCCCCGCCCCGCACCTCCAGCCCCTGTGCCCGCCCATCCCCTCACCGCAACCGATCACGCGCCGCCATCAACGCGAACCCCAGCAGGTTCAACCCGCGCCACCGCCCCGGATCACCGATCCGCTCATCGTCCCGCGCCAGACCGACCCCCCAGATCCGGTCCAGGGGACTGGCTTCGACCAGGACGCGTTCACCGGTACCGACGAGAAAGTCCCGAAGTGCGGGATCGGAGCCGAACTTGTGGGTGCTGCCCTCCGTCACCAGGGCGAAGCGGGCCTCGTTCCAGACCGCTTCGTCGAAGCCGCGCACCAGGCGTCCCGCGATCTTGGCCTCGGCGGGGGTGGCGGCCTCCAGGGTGCGCCGTTCGGCCTCCGTGTCGCCGAAGAGGCGGGCCTTGCCGGCCATCATCCAGTGTTCGGCCGTCGCGTAGCGGATTCCGGCCACCGTGAACGGGGAGGGCCACCACTGGCTGAGGCAGCCCGCCCGGAGTTGGCCGTCGCGGCGGGGTGCGTGGCCCCAGAAGGGCAGGTACTTCACCGTCCCGCCCGCTTCCGTGTACCGGATCAGGTCGTCGCGTGAGGTGATGGTGTCCATGCACGGGAGCGTCGCACGCGCACCCGGCACGACGTCCGGGATTTTCCGCCGCACCTCGACACCCTGGTCGGTCCCCGTGACCGGGCTCGACAGATTCCGTCGCGTAACCAAAAGGCAACAACGGAATCACTTGTTGGGGGGTGAGCTTTCTGTCAGGATCGGCAGCCACACGGAGCCGGAGCTACGCCGCGACCCGGGGGACGGGGCGGGCGGCGGAGGAGAGCGACATGCACGAGAACCGCTTCCAGGCGCAGGACCGTCTCGCGGCCGGCGCCCAGTTCATCGCCGGAGAGCTGCGACGCGGAACGTCGGGAACCAGCCACACGGTCGTCGACCCGGCCACCGGCCGACCGGTCCACACGTACGAACTCGCGGGCACCGACGACGTGGACGCGGCCGTCGCCGCGGCCCGCGACGCGTACCCCGGGTGGTCCCGCGCGACGCCCGGCGAGCGCTCCGACGCGTTGCACGCCTTCGCCGCCGTGCTGGGCGGGCGCGCCGAGGAGTTCGCCCAGGCGGAGTCGCTCCAGTGCGGCAAGCCGCTGAAGCTGAGCCGGGAGTTCGACGTCCCCGGCACCGTCGACAACGCGGCCTTCTTCGCCGGCGCCGCGCGCCACCTGCAAGGTTCCTCCGCGGGCGAGTACAGCGGTGACCACACGTCGTACGTACGCCGCGAGCCGATCGGTGTGGTCGGCTCCATCGCCCCGTGGAACTACCCGCTCCAGATGGCCGCCTGGAAGATCCTCCCGGCCGTCGCCGCGGGCAACACCATCGTCCTCAAGCCCTCGGAACTCACTCCCTTCACCTCTCTGCTCTTCGCCGAGGCCGCCACAGCGGCCGGACTGCCCGACGGCGTCGTCAACATCGTGAGCGGCGCCGGCCTCGGCGCCGGCGAGCACTTGGTGGCCCACGAGGACGTCGCGATGACCTCGTTCACCGGCTCCACCGCCGTCGGCCGCCGCGTGGCGGAGATGGCCACCGCCGGGGTCAAGCGACTCCACCTCGAACTCGGCGGCAAGGCGCCCTTCGTCGTCTTCGACGACGCCGACCTCGACGCCGCGGTCCACGGCGCCGTCGCGGGCGCGCTCATCAACTCGGGCCAGGACTGCACCGCCGCCACCCGCGCCTACGTGCAGCGGCCTCTGTACGACGCGTTCGTGGCCGGCGTCGCCGAACTGATGGCCACCGTCCAGGTCGGCGACCCGTTCGACCCGGCCACCGACATCGGCCCCCTCATCAGCCACGCGCACCGCGACCGCGTCGCCGGCTTCGTCGAGCGGGCCCGCGGCTACGCCCGCGTCGTCACCGGCGGCGAAGCTCCCGGCGGGGACCTCGCTCCGGGGGCCTACTACCGCCCGACGCTCATCGCCGACGCCCCGCAGGACAGTGAGGCCGTCCAGGCCGAGATCTTCGGCCCCGTCCTCGTCGTCCTGCCCTTCGACAGCGACGGCGAAGGGCTGCGCCTCGCCAACGACACCCCCTACGGACTGGCCGCCTCCGCCTGGACCCGCGACGTCTTCCGCGCCGGCCGGGCCACCCGCGAGATCCAGGCCGGGTGCGTCTGGGTCAACGACCACATCCCGATCCTCAGCGAGATGCCGCACGGCGGATACAAGGCTTCCGGCTACGGCAAGGACATGTCCGCCTACTCCTTCGAGGAGTACACCCAGATCAAGCACGTCATGTACGACAACACCGCCGTCGCGCGGAAGGACTGGCACCGCACCGTCTTCGGCCGCCGCTGACCCGAGCGCCCCGCACCGTACGGCGCGCGCACCGTTTCCGCAGGTCGCGCGCCCCGTACGGGGCGTCGGCGGCGCCTCGTACGAAGCGCCCCGCACACCCGCCCCGCACCGCCGTATCTCCCCGTATCCGCACCGTCGCGGTCACCGGAGCCGGTCCCCGCCGCCCCCGGTGGCCGCCCCTTTCGAAAGGGCCTCCCGCGCATGGAGCAGTACGAGCCCGACCGCCTCACCCCGGCCCAGTTGGCAGCGATGCGGCGCGGTGTGCGCCCCGGGGTGCCCCGTGGTCACGGGGCACTCAGCCGCCGCTCGCTGCTGCGCGCCGCGGGCGGCGGGGCGCTGGCCGCCGGCGGACTGAGCACGCTGGCCGCCTGCGGCATCCCCCCGGCGGCCGGGAACGCCCAGGCGGGTTCCTCGGAGGACCACTCGGCGAAGGAGAAGCGGCTGAACTTCTCCAACTGGACCGAGTACATGGACCTCTCGGAGGACAAGAAGAGCCGCCCCACCCTCGACGCCTTTCAGCGGCGGACCGGCATCAAGGTCAAGTACACCGAGGACATCAACGACAACGTCGAGTTCTTCGGCAAGATCAAGCCGCAGCTCGCCGCCGGGCAGGACACCGGCCGTGACCTGATCTGCGTCACCGACTGGCTCGCCGCTCGTCTCATCCGCTTCGGCTGGGTGCAGAAGCTCGACCCCGCCAACCTCCCGCACGCCTACACCAACCTGTCGCCCCAGTTCAGGAACCCCGACTGGGACCCCGGGCGCGCCTACAGCTACCCCTGGCAGGGCATCTCGACCGTCATCGCCTACAACGCCAAGGCCACCAAGGGCCGTGAGGTCACCTCGGTCCAGCAGCTCCTGGAGGACCCGGCGCTCAAGGGGAAGGTCGGCTTTCTCTCCGAGATGCGCGACACCGTCGGGATGACCCTGCTCGACTCCGGCAAGGACCCCGGCGACTTCACCGACGACGACTTCGACGGCGCCATCGCCCGGCTCCAGAAGGGCGTCGACAGCGGGCAGATACGCCGCTTCACCGGCAACGATTACACCTCGGACCTCGAGTCGGGCGACCTCGCGGCCTGCCTCGCCTGGGCGGGCGACGTCGTCCAGCTCGCCGCCGGCACCCCCGACGTCCGCTTCCACATCCCCGACAGCGGCTACGTCACCTCCAGCGACAGCCTCCTGGTACCCAACAGGGCCCGGCACAAGACCAACGCCGAGAGACTCATCGACTACTACTACGAACCGAAGGTCGCCGCCGAACTCGCGGCGTGGATCAACTTCGTCTGCCCGGTCGACGGCGTGAAGGCCGAGCTGGCCAAGATCGACAAGGAAGCCGCCGAGAACCCGCTGATCGTTCCGGACAAGGCCATGGCGGCCAAGTCGCGCTCGTTCCGCTCCCTGACCTCCAAGGAGGAGGCGCGGTACGAGGCGGCCTTCGCCAAGCTCACCACCTGAGCCGCGCCCCGCCGCGCCGCGCGCCCCGTACGGCGGGGGCCCCGCGCCGTACGCCGCGCGCACCGTTTCCGCAGGTCGCGCGCCCCGTACGAGGCGCCGGCCGCGCACTGTGCGAGACGCCTCGCCGCCCCGTACGCCGCGCTCCCGCGCACCGCCCGCCGCTCCCCGCCCGGCACTGCCCGCATCGCCCTCCCGCGCCCCCACCGCGAGGCCGGCGCACCTTCCGCTTCTGCCCCTCCAGCCCCCGGGACCACTCCATGACCACCGACCGCGGCGGCGACGTCCGCCTCTCCGGGCTCAGCAAGACCTACGGCGCGTTCACCGCCGTCCATCCGCTCGACCTGACCGTGCCCGAAGGATCGTTCTTCGCCCTGCTCGGCGCCTCCGGCTGCGGCAAGACCACGACACTCCGCATGATCGCCGGCCTGGAGGAGCCCACCACCGGCTCCGTCCTGCTCGGAGAGCGCGACGTCACGGGGCTCCCCCCGTACAAGCGCCCCGTCAACACGGTCTTCCAGAGTTACGCCCTCTTTCCGCACCTCGACGTCTTCGAGAACGTCGCGTTCGGGCTGCGACGGCGCGGCGCAAAATCGGTACGCGGGCAGGTCGGCGACATGCTCGACCTGGTCGAACTCGGCGACTTCGCCCAGCGCAAGCCCCATCAGCTCTCGGGCGGCCAGCAACAGCGCGTGGCGGTCGCCCGGGCCCTCATCAACCACCCCCAGGTGCTCCTCCTCGACGAGCCCCTCGGCGCGCTCGACCTCAAGCTCCGCCGCCAGATGCAGCTCGAACTCAAGCGCATCCAGACCGAGGTCGGCATCACCTTCGTCCACGTCACCCACGACCAGGAGGAGGCCATGACCATGGCCGACCAGGTCGCGGTCATGAACGGGGGCCGCGTCGAACAACTCGGCGCCCCCACCGACCTCTACGAGACCCCGCGGACCACCTTCGTCGCCAACTTCCTCGGCACCTCCAACCTCGTCCCCGCCCGCTTCGACGGCCGCAGCGGCGACGACCTGCTCCTCCGCGCCTGCGACGCGCCCCTCACCCTCCCCGCCGTGCGCAACGGCGCCGCCGCCACGACCGGCCCCGTCCTGCTCGGCATACGCCCCGAGAAGGTCTCCCTCGTCCCCGCCACGGACGCCGCGTCCATCCCCGACGGCCGCAACCGCCTCACCGGCACCGTCCGCGCCACCAGCTTCATCGGCGTCTCCACCCAGTACGTGATCGACAGCCCCGTCTGCGCGGGCTTCGAGGTCTACGTCCAGAACGTCGAACGAGACACCCGCCTCGTCCCCGGCGCCGAAGTGGTCCTGCACTGGAACCCGGCGCACTCCTTCGGCCTCGACGCCGCGCAGGACATCGACGCCGGCAGCGCCTCGGTGGAGGAGGACGCCGCCGCATGACCACCACCCTGACCAAGCCGCCCGGCGCCGCGCCCGCAGCCCCGCCGCCGCCCCGTCCGCGCAAGCGGCGCGGCCGTTTCACCCCGTACTGGCTGCTGCTGCCCGGCATCCTCTGGCTGCTCGTTTTTTTCGCGCTGCCGATGGTCTACCAGGCGTCGACCTCGGTGCAGACCGGTTCCCTGGAGGACGGCTTCCAGGTGACCTGGCACTTCGCCACGTACTGGGAGGCGCTGGCCGAATACTGGCCCCAGTTCCTGCGCTCCGTGCTGTACGCGGGCGCGGCCACCGTGCTCTGCCTGGCGCTGGGGTACCCGCTGGCGTACCTCATCGCGTTCCGCGCGGGGCGCTGGCGCGGGGTGGTGCTGATCCTGGTGATCGCGCCGTTCTTCACCAGCTTCCTGATCCGTACGCTCGCCTGGAAGACGATCCTGTCCGACGGTGGCCCCGTCGTGTCGGTGCTCAACAGCCTGCACGTTCTCGACGTCACCAGCTGGCTCGGCCTCACCCAGGGCGACCGTCTCCTTGCCACGCCGCTCGCGGTCATCTGCGGCCTGACGTACAACTTCCTGCCGTTCATGATCCTGCCGCTGTACACCTCGCTGGAGCGGATCGACGGGCGGCTGCACGAGGCGGCGGGCGACCTGTACGCCAACCCCTTCACGACGTTCCGGAGGGTGACCTTCCCCCTGTCGATGCCCGGAGTGGTCTCCGGGACGCTGCTGACCTTCATCCCGGCCAGCGGCGACTACGTCAACGCGGACCTGCTCGGTTCCACCGACACGCGCATGATCGGCAACGTCATCCAGACACAGTTCCTGCGCATCCTCGACTACCCGACCGCCGCCGCGCTCTCCTTCATCCTCATGGCGGCGATCCTCTTCATGGTCACCTTCTACATCCGCAAGTCCGGGACGGAGGATCTGGTCTGATGAGCTGGCTGCGCCGCAACCTCGTCGTCATCGCGGGCCTCATCACGCTCGCCTTTCTGATCCTGCCCAACCTCGTCGTACTCGTCTTCTCCTTCAACAAGCCCAAGGGCCGGTTCAACTACGCCTGGCAGGAGTTCTCCCTCGACGCGTGGCGCGACCCGTGCGGCGTCGCCGACCTGTGCGGCTCCCTCGCGCTCAGCCTCCAGATCGCCGCCTGGGCGACGCTGGGCGCCACGGTGCTGGGCGTCATGGTGGCGTTCGCGCTGGTCCGCTACCGGTTCCGGGCACGCTCCACGGTCAGCGCGCTGATCTTCCTGCCGATGGCGATGCCGGAGGTCGTCATGGCCGCCTCGCTGCTCACTCTTTTCCTCAACATGGGGGTGCAGCTCGGCTTCTGGACGATCCTCATCGCCCACATCATGTTCTGCCTCAGCTTCGTCGTCACTGCCGTGAAGGCCCGCGTCATGTCGATGGACCCGCGTCTGGAGCAGGCCGCCCAGGACCTCTACGCCGGGCCGGTGCAGACCTTCCTGCGCGTCACGCTGCCCATCGCCGCTCCCGGCATCGCGGCCGGCGCCCTGCTCGCCTTCGCCCTCTCCTTCGACGACTTCATCATCACCAACTTCAACGCCGGTTCCACGGTCACCTTCCCCATGTACGTGTGGGGCTCGGCGCAACGTGGGACGCCCGTCCAGATCAACGTGATCGGCACCGCCATGTTCGCGGTCGCCATCCTCCTCGTCCTCGCCGGGATGCTCATCGGCAACCGGCGTAAGAAGCAGGCCCGGTGAACGGCGCGGAGCGCCCCGTACGGCGCGGCACACGCCGCGCCGTAAGGAGCGCTCCGCGGCGTCACCTCGTACCAGGCACGCATCGCAAGGGAGTTGACATCATGGCCGCACGTGCCATGACCAGCACGTCCGCCGCTCTGTCGGACGCTTCGCCGATCCCCTACTGGCTCGACGACCCGGGGCGCCCCGCTCCCGAGCCCGGCCTCACCGGGGACACGACCTGCGACCTCCTCGTCGTGGGCGGCGGCTACAGCGGACTGTGGACGGCGCTCCTCGCCAAGGAACGTGACCCCGGCCGCGACGTACTCCTCCTGGAGGGGCGCGAGGCCGGCTGGGCGGCGTCGGGCCGCAACGGCGGATTCTGCGCCGCCTCCCTCACCCACGGCACCGCCAACGGCCTCTCCCGGTGGCCCGAGGAGATGCCGCTCCTCGAAGAGCTCGGCGCCCGCAACCTCGACGCCATCGAGTCCGCCGTCCACCGCTACGGCATCGACTGCGCCTTCGAACGCACCGGGGAGATCTCGGTCGCCACCCAGCCCCACCACATCACCGAGCTGCGCGAACTGTACGAGGAGATGGACGCCGCGGGCCTCGCCGCCGGCTCCGAACTCCTCGACGAGGACGCGCTGCGCGCCCAGGTGAACTCGCCGACCTTCCTCGGCGGGCTCTGGGACCGCGACGGCGTCGCCCTCGTCGATCCGGCGAAGCTCGCCTGGGGCCTGAAGGCCGCCTGCCTCTCGCTCGGCGTACGCATCCACGAGAACACCCCCGCCACGTCGCTCACGCGGAACGGCGCGGGGATGGCGGTGCGCACCCTGCGGGGCGGCACGGTGCGCTGCGCCCAGGTCGCCCTCGGCACCAACGTCTTCCCCTCCCTCGTCCGCCGCACCCGCCCCCTCACCGTGCCGGTCTACGACTACGCCCTGATGACCGAACCCCTCAGCGCAGGCCAGCTCGCCGCCATCGGCTGGCACAACCGTCAGGGCCTCGGCGACAGCGCCAACCAGTTCCACTACTTCCGGCTCTCCTCTGACAACCGCGTCCTCTGGGGCGGCTACGACGCGATCTATCCCTACGGCGGGAAGGTGAGCGCCTCCCTGGACCAGCGGCCCGAGACCTTCGACCGGCTGGCCGGCCACTTCTTCGCCTGCTTCCCGCAGTTGGAGGGCGTCCGCTTCACCCACGCCTGGGGCGGGGCGATCGACACCTGCTCCCGCTTCTCCGCGTTCTTCGGCACCGCGCACGGCGGCCGTGTCGCGTACGCCGCGGGGTACACGGGGCTCGGGGTCGGGGCGACCCGCTTCGGCGCCGACGTGATGCTGGACCTGCTGAGCGGTGAGGAGACCGAACGGACCACCCTGGAGATGGTCCGCACCAAGCCGCTGCCCTTCCCTCCGGAGCCCTTCGCCTGGACAGGCGTGGCCCTGACCAAGTGGGCCCTGGCCCGAGCCGACGAACGGGGCGGCCATCGGAACCTCTGGCTGCGCACGATGGACCGGATGGGGATGGGGTTCGACAGCTGAAGCGGGGTGGGGCAGGGCGGTCGGTCGACGGCGCTGCCGGTAGGCGGCACGAGGGCGGCGCGGACCTTACGAGGGACGCGCGGGGGCGTAAGTGGCCGCGTCGCGCCGTGGGTGTTACGCGGCGTACGGGGCGGTAAGGGGCAGCGTCGCGGCGTAGCTCTTATCCGCCCTGGTCGCCAAGGCCCCGCATGGCACCACCCTGCCCCGCCGCGTACAGGGCGCTCGTGCCGCCCCGCCCCGTGTGACCCGCCTCACGGGGAATCCTTCGCCGAATCCGCGTAATGACCGCCGCGTGAACAGCTCTCCACTGATGACGGAACGTCCAACAGTGGAGAGGGAGCGTCATGACGGAGTTCCAGGCGAGGGTGGCTGCCGAGTGGTTGCTGTCGGCGGCGCCCGACCCGGCCGAGTGCCGTCGGCAGTGGGGGCGCGGCCCGCACGGCATGGTCCTGCTGCCCGCGGGGGTCCGGTGGGACGTGCTGATCCTTCCGGGAGCACTGGGCCACCCCACCCTCGACGTGCTGAGCCGCTGCGCCGACAGGCCCGGCCCCGTCCTCTCGGGATCGGGTGGGGCGCGGCTCGGCTTCTTTGTGCCGCCGGGCACCGCGTCGCGGTGGCTCGGCACGGGTGTCCGTGCGGTGGGGCGCGGTGCGTGGATCGTGGTGCCGCACCCGGGGCGGGCCGCCGGGGTGGTGAGTTGGCTCGTCCGCCCGGACGGTTCCGGCACGCTCAACGATCCGGGGCTGCTGGAACTGGCCATGCATGAGGCAGTGGCGGAGGAAAGGCGGTCCGGTGGGTGGTGAGCGGGGGAGGGGTGCCAGTGCCGGTACGCCGGGGTGCGGAGACCCGTACTGCCCGCGGCGCGCGGGTTCAGGCCGCTCTTCCTGAGGACGTTGCCTGGGTGCCAGAGGTCTTGACAACCCGATTGGTCTGGACCAAGTTGTGCGGCAAGTTGTCGTACCGTCACGCGCTCCCTCCCCCCCCCCACAACTGGAGAATGCCGTGAACCGTCGATCTCTCTCGTCCTGGACGTCCCGGCGCTCGCGGCGTGGCCGCGTCCGCTGCGCGGCCGCCGCTGCCGTCGCGGTCTGCGCGCTGGCCGCCACCGCTGTCGCGCCGCACGCCGCGGCCGCCGCCCCGCCCGCCGCGTCGCGCGCGGCGGAACTGCCCGAACACGCCCTCGTCGGCTACCTGCACGCCAGTTTCGCCAACGGGTCCGGCTACACCCGGCTCGCCGACGTGCCCGACAGCTGGGACATCATCGACCTCGCCTTCGGCGAGCCCACCTCGGTCACCTCCGGCGACATCCGCTTCAGCCTCTGCCCGCCCGCCGAGTGCCCCGGGGTCGAGTCCGAGGCCGAGTTCAAAGCAGCGGTGAAGGCGAAACAGCAGGCCGGGAAGAAGGTGCTGATCTCCATCGGCGGCCAGAACGGACAGGTCCGGCTCACCACACCCCAGGCCCGGGACACCTTCGTCGTCTCCGTCAGCTCCATCATCGACACCTACGGCCTCGACGGCCTCGACATCGACTTCGAGGGCCACTCCCTCTCCCTGGACGACGGCGACACGGACTTCGAGAACCCCACCACGCCGGTGATCGTCCACCTCATCTCCGCCCTGCGCACCCTGAAGGAGCGTTACGGCGACGACTTCACGCTCACCATGGCCCCCGAGACGTTCTTCGTCCAGCTCGGCCACCAGTACTACGGGTCCGGGCCCTGGGGCGGGCAGGACCCCCGGGCCGGTGCCTACCTGCCCGTCATCCACGCCCTCCGCGACGACCTGACCCTGCTGCACGTGCAGGACTACAACTCGGGACCGGTCATGGGGCTGGACGGCCAGTACCACACCATGGGCGGCGCGGACTTCCATGTAGCCATGACGGACATGCTGCTCACCGGCTTCCCGGTCGCCGGTGACGCCGACAAGGTCTTCCCCGCGCTCCGGCCGGAACAGGTGGCGATCGGGATGCCGGCGACGCCGCAGGCGGGCAACGGCCACGTACCGCCTGCCGAGGTGGAGAAGGCGCTCGACTGCCTCACCAAGGGAGCGGCCTGCGGCCCGTACACGCCGCACGGCACCTGGCCCGCGCTGCGCGGCCTGATGGCCTGGTCCGTCAACTGGGACCGCTACGGAGGCGACGAATTCGCGGGCACCTTCGACCGGTACTTCGGCTGACCCGGGGCTGCCCCGCGCGGTGTGAGGACGTGGCGCGGGACGCCCCGTACGGGGTGCCGGAACGGGGCGGCCGAAGGCGCGGCGCGGGGCGCCGTACGGGGCGCGCGACCAGCGCTTTCTCGTACGCGACGGGGCGCGCCCCGTCGCGCCGAGCCGCCCCGCGTCACGACGCCTCCGCGCCGTCCCGGCGCCGGAGCAGCGCCCGTGCCGCCGTCACGGCGCCCCACAGCAGGAACACCCCGAGCGCCCAGCTCGCCACGACATCCAGCGGCCAGTGGTACCCGCGGCGCACCAGGCCGTAACCCACGGCGGCGTTGAACACCGTGCAGACGCCGACGAGCCACCACCACACACGCAGCGAGGCTGCCGCGCCCCGTAGCAGGAGCACGCAGGCCCCGAAGGCGACGCAGGCGGTGGCCGTGTGCCCCGAGGGGAAGAACCCGGAGCCGCCCATCACCGGCGGCCCCGGACGGTCCGTCAGGGCCTTGGCCAGGCTCACCAGCGGCGGGACCAAGGCCATCGCGATCCCGGTCGTCAGCGGCAGAGCCCACCAGTACGGGGGGCCGCCGCGCCGTCTCGCGGCCCACCACTGCCCCACGACGAGTGCCGCCAGCAGTCCCGGCCCGACGAGCATGCCCCCTGCGTCGGCGAGAAACTCGGCCAGGCCCCCGGGGAACGTGCTGTTCCGAATGCGGTGCCCCAGGCGTTCGTCGGCCGCGAGTACCGGTCCGCGCGTGACCACCTGCCAGGTGCAGAGGGCGAAGACCACCACACACGCGACCGGAGTCGCCCACGCGGTGAGCCACGAGCGTGGCGGAGGAGGAAGAGGAGGAGTCGGCCGGCCCGGAACAGGGGGGGAGGTTCCGAGGCGGCCGACCAGACCGGTGGGCCGCGCGCCCCGGGGGGTGTGGGGCGGGCGGCGGTCCGATCCATGAGGAGTTCCGGAGCGCGAGACCCCGGTGTGCGCGAGCGCACGGCCGGAACGGTGCTGAACGCGCCCCGTCCCGAAATCGCCCGCAGAGCCCTGCGGGCGGGGTGTTTCTCTCATCTGCGCTCAACCTACGGCAGCGGCCCGGCGGCCGACAGGGTCAGAAGAAGGCCGACATCGCCCCCGCACACCTTCTTCACAGGCTCCGACGTGCGGGGGCGGCCGACTCGGCGTCAGAGGGCCGCGAACGCCGCTTCCAGGACCTCCAGGCCGTCGGTGAGCAGCTCCTCGCCGATCACCAGCGGGGGCAGGAACCGCACGACGTTGCCGTAGGTGCCGGTGGTGAGGACGAGGACGCCCTCCGCGTGGCAGGCCTTCGCGATCTGGGCGGTGGCCTCGGGGTTCGGCTCCTTCGTGCCGGACTTCACCAGCTCGACGGCGATCATCGCGCCGCGGCCCCGGACGTCGCCGATGATGTCGAACTTCTCCTGCATCGCGGTCAGCCGGGGCTTCATGACCTCCTCGATGCGCTTCGCCTTGGCGTTGAGGTCCAGCTCACGCATGGTCTCGATGGCGCCGAGCGCACCGGCGCAGGCCACCGGGTTGCCGCCGTAGGTGCCGCCCAGGCCGCCCGAGTGCGCCGCGTCCATGATCTCCGCGCGCCCCGTCACGGCGGACAGCGGGAGGCCGCCCGCGATGCCCTTGGCGGTGGTGATCAGGTCGGGGACGATCCCCTCGTCCTCGCAGGCGAACCACTGGCCGGTGCGGCAGAAACCCGACTGGATCTCGTCGGCGACGAAGACGATGCCGTTGTCCGAGGCGAACTGCCGGATGGCGGGCAGGAAGCCCTTGGCCGGCTCGATGAACCCGCCTTCGCCGAGGACCGGCTCGATGATGATCGCCGCGACGTTCTCCGCGCCGATCTGCTTGTTGATCTGCTCGATGGCCTGCGCGGAAGCCTCGGCGCCGGCGTTCTCGGCGCCGGTCGGCCAGCGGTAGCCGTAGGCGACCGGCACCCGGTACACCTCCGGGGCGAACGGCCCGAAGCCCTGCTTGTACGGCATGTTCTTCGAGGTCAGCGCCATCGTGAGGTTGGTGCGGCCGTGGTAACCGTGGTCGAAGACGACGACCGCCGTGCGCTTGGTGTAGGCACGGGCGATCTTCACCGCGTTCTCCACCGCCTCGGCGCCGGAGTTGAACAGCGCCGACTTCTTGGCGTGGTCCCCGGGCGTCAGCTCGGCGAGCTGCTCGGCCACCTCCACGTACCCCTCGTACGGGGTCACCATGAAACAGGTGTGGGTGAAGTCGGCGAGCTGCGCCGAGGCCCGGCGGACCACGGCCTCGGCCGAGGCGCCCACCGTGGTCACGGCGATGCCGGAGCCGAAGTCGATGAACCGGTTGCCGTCGACGTCCTCGACGATGCCACCGTCGGCGCGCGCTGCGAAGACGGGCATGACCGACCCCACGCCCGCAGCGACGGAGGCGGTACGCCGCGACTGGAGCTCCTGCGACTTCGGACCGGGGATGGCAGTGACGACGCGGCGCTCCTGCGGGAGGGTGCTCATAAGGGCTCCTGGAGGGTCGGGCGCTTCCGAAGTCAGCGCGGGGTCTGGATTCCGAAGCTTTCGATGGCTTTGTTCGCAGGCTAGGGGTGCGCACCGGGCGGGGGCATGCTCCGATCGGGAGAAGTGTGCGCGTGTCGTTGTCCGCCGAGGACAGTGGCGGGCGGCGACCCGACCGGGCGGGCCGGGCGGACGCCCCGGGCGGCCGGTGGAAGGGGGCGCTCCGCGTCGCCGCGCCGCGCGCCCCGACGCCCCGTCCCCTCTCCGCCGCGCAGCGCCCCGCACACGCCCCGTACGCCGTCCCGCGCCCCGCACGTTTCCGCAGGTCGCGCGCGCAGTACGGGGCGACGGGGCGGCGGGGCAGTAGATTGGCGCCCGGGACTGACGGACCGGCAGGCCAGGGGGCAGGACGGATGGACAACGACGGCAGGCACGAGACGCGCGGCACCCAGGGGCCCCCTCCCCCTGACGCCCCGGGACGCCCCCCCTCCGTACCGCCCCCGGCCGCGCCTCCGTCCCCGACGACTCCGCCGTGGCCGTCCGCCCCGCCACCCCCACGCGACGGAGGCGCCGCAGCGGGGCCCTCTCGCCGGTCCGCGCCACCGCCCCGTCCGCCCGCCGCCCCCGAAGCGGTGCCGCCGCGCCCCGTCGGAGCCCCGCCCGGCGCCGCGCCCCCCGACGGGGCCTCCTTCGTCGCCTGGCTGCGGACCGAGCGGCCCGCCGCGGGGCCGGGGATCTGGCGGTACGGGCACACGCCGCGGCCCGAGGTGGAACCCGAGCCGACCCCGGGACGCCAGCTGATCAGCGGGGCGCTGATCGCTCTTCTGGTGGGTTGGCTGATCTGGTCCCTCCTGCAGAACGGCTACCTCGGCAACTGGTGGCTTGTGCCGCTGAAGCTGTTCACGCCGGACTCCTGGCGGTCAGGAGGCCCCATGACGAGCGCGGTGGTGTACAACACGTACAACCTTCTCGTCATTGTCGGCATCCTCACCCTCGTCGCCCGCCTTGGCCGGTGGGCGGAGGTCTGGCGCCGCTACGGTCTCCCCGCGTGGCGCCGTGCCGTGCCGGTCACGCCCTCGGGGCCCCCGGCCCCCGAGGAGGACCCCGCCCAGTGGCCCCAGCTCCGTGCCGGCGGGGCCCCCGAGGCGGCGGAGCGTCTGGCCGCCGAGACCGGGGCCGGTGTCATGCGCGACGTCGACCATGCCCGCATCACCCGCGCGTGGCAGGCGGTCCGGGCGGGGCGGCGTTCCCCGGAGGAGTTCACCCGCGCCGTCCTGGCCGACGGGGCGGGAGCCTGTGCCCATCCGTCCGGGGCCCGGGACCTGCCCGGGCGCTCCGCCGAGCACGACCTCGTCACCGGCCAGGTCCGGGTGGGTGAGATCGGTGACACGCCGCGCAATCCGTACGCCTTCCGCGGCGTCGGGCTGGCCCTCGGGCCCGAGTTGCTCGGTACCTCTTTGCTGGCCGTCGGCCCCGTCGGGGCGGGCAAGTCGGTGCGCCTCGTCCGTCCCGTCGTCGAGAACCTGTGCCTGCTGGCGCTGGCCGGCCGTGCCGCCGTCGTCGTCGTCTCCGCCGCCGGTTCGCCGGGTGCGGGGTCGGCCGAGCAGTACGACGTGGTGGTCCGCCCCGGTCACCCCGACTCCGTCCACGACCTCGATCTGTACGGCGGCACCTCCGACCCCGACGAGGCGGCCGCCGTCCTCGCCGAGGCGCTCGTGGGCGATCTCGCCGACCCGCACACGGGCGGTGACACGCGGCGCTCGACCACGGTGCTGGCCCAGTTGATCGGCCCGTACGCCGCCGTGCACGGCCGCTTCCCGTCCGTTCCGGAGCTGCGGGAACTCCTCGACGGGGGGCCCGCGGCGCTGACCGCCCTCCGCAAGGACCTGGAGGATCTCGGCGAGACCGCCATGGTCCGCGAGCTGGATGCCCGGACGCGGCAGGCAGGCGGTCCGCACGACCCCGGGCCGGTGCTCGCCGACCGCATCGCCCTGCTGGACCGTCCCGCGTTCGCGGAGTTCTTCGACACCAGCGGCCGCACCCGGCCGTTCTCGCTGCGTGCCGTGGACCACCCTGTGCGGGTCCGCATCGACCTTCCCGAGCGCGGCCACGCCGACGCCTCGCGCATCCTGGCCCGCCTCGTCCTCGCCCAGTTCACCGAGAGCGTCGCGGCGCGCGAGGACCGCTCGCTCTTCGCCTGCCTGGTCCTGGACGACGCCACCGGCGCCGTGACGCCGCAGACGGTGCGCAGCCTGCAGCGGCTGCGCTCCGCCAACGCCGGCGCCGTGCTGACCCTGCGCACCCTGGAGGAGGTGCCGCGCACGCTGCGCGGCCCGCTGCTGGGCGCCGTCGGCTGCCGCGTCGCCCTCTCCGGGCTCACCCCCTGGGACGGCCAGGACTTCGCCGAGGTCTGGGGCAAGGAGTGGACGGAGGCCCGCGACGTCACCGACCGCCAGATCGTCGCCGACGAGCCTCTGACCAAGGCCGCCCATTTCGTCCGGCGCGTCATCACCGGCAAGGCGCCCACCGCTCAGTCCGTGACCGTGCGCCAGGTCGAACGCGAACGCTGGTCCGCCTCCGAGCTGGCCCACGCCGTCCCGCCCGGCCATGCCGTCCTGTCCCTGACGAACGTACGAGGGGAGTACGCCCCGCCGCTCCTGGTCGACCTGCGGAAGTGAGCCGTACGGGGGCGCGGGCCGCGTTCTACGGTGAGGCAGAATCGAGGGTGGCGCTTCATACGCCGCGTCCAAGATCGTCCCGGTCCCTCGTCGGCCCCGCCGTCACCTGAAGGACATATGCCTCCCACGCTCGCCTCCCTCGTTCACCACTCCGCGCTCAAACTCACGGTGCGCGCCGGTGAGGAACGCCTGGCCACCCCGGTGCGCTGGGCCCACGCGAGTGAGCTGGCCGACCCGGTGCCGTACATGGAGGGCGGCGAGCTGCTGCTCATCACCGCGCTCAAGCTGGACGCCGAGGATCCGGAGGCGATGCGGCGGTACGTACGGCGGCTCGGCCAGGCCGGCGTCGCGGGGCTCGGCTTCGCCGTGGGCGTCCACTACGCGACGATCCCGGAAGCCCTGGTGGACGCCGCCGCCGAGGAGGGGCTGCCGCTCCTGGAGGTGCCGCGTCGCACCCCGTTCCTGGCGATCAGCAAGGCGGTGTCGGCGGCGATCTCGGCCGAGCAGTACCAGGCGGTCACCGCCGGGTTCGCCGCGCAGCGCGACCTCACCAAGCAGGCCCTCAGCGGCGGCCCCGCAGGGCTGCTGGCAGCCCTCGCGGGGCAGGTCGACGGCTGGGCGGCGCTCTACGACGCCACCGGCGCCGTCGTCGCCTCGGCACCGGAGTGGGCCGCCCGGCGCGCCGCGCGGCTCACCCCCGAGGTCGAGCGGCTGCACGCGCGGACGCCGCCCGCGAGCCTCGTCGTCGGCGGCGAGGCCGACCGGGTCGAACTGCACACCCTGGGGGCGTCCCGGCGCCCCCGTGCCGCGCTGGCCGTCGGCACCGGGGCGCCGTTGGGCACGGCGGAGCGGTACGCGGTGCACTCCGCCATCGCCCTGCTGACCCTCACCACCGAGCGGTCGCGCTCCCTCCACGAGGCGGAACAGCGGGTCGGCGCCGCGGTCCTCCGCATGCTCCTCGCGGGCGAGCCGGAGCACGCGCGCACCGCGGCGGGCAGCCTCTACGGGGACCTCCTCGACGCCCCGTACCGGCTGATCATCGCCGAGGCGGCCTCCGCCACCGCCGCCCGCGCCCACGCGGACGGCCGCACCGCGCCGCACGGTGGGGCCACGTCTCCCAGCGCCGCCTCGCACACGGTGCCGAGCCCCGCCGACGCTCCGCGCCCCGTGACGGGGGAGCGCGCCGTCGCGGCGCCGGTGCGGCCGGGGGAGCCCCCGGCCGGTCCGCTCGCCGAGCTGGCCGAGCACGTGGAGGCCGCGGCCGCCCGGGCCGGGGAGGCGCTCCTCGTCGTCCCGGACGGCGAGCGGCTCGTCCTGCTGACCGCCGACGGGGGCGCCGCGGCACGCGCCTGCGTCGGTTACGCGGCCGCCCTGGACCAGGCCCGTACCACCGGGCAGGCCCCCGCGGGCCGCACCGACGAGCCGGTCATGGGGCTCTCCGCCCCGGCCGGCCCCATCGCGGCCGCCACCGCCTACCGCCAGGCCGAGCAGGCGCTCTCGGTGGCCCGGCGGCGTGGCCGTGCCCTGGTGGAGCACGAGGAGGTGGCCACCGGCTCCGTGGTGCAGCTGCTCTCCGACGACGCCGTCCGCGCCTTCGCCGACGGCCTGCTCAGGGCCTTGCGCGAACACGACGCGACGGGCCGCGGCGACCTCGTCGCCTCGCTGCGCGCCTGGCTCTCCCGCCACGGCCAGTGGGACGCCGCCGCGGCCGAGCTGGGCGTGCACCGGCACACGTTGCGATACCGCATGCGCCGGGTGGAGGAGATCCTCGGTCGCTCGCTGGACGACCCGGACGTCCGCATGGAGCTGTGGCTCGCCCTGAAAGCCACCAGCGGTACGGAGTGACGGGCCGCGCACCGTCCGGCCCCGTACGGTGCGGGAACGGCGCGGCGGCCCCGGACGGCGCGGCGCCCCGTGCGGGGCCCGTAGCCCCTCGCACCGCTCCGTCGCGGTGCACGGCGCTGCCCTCCCGCACGCCGCCCCGGAGCCCGACGCCCGGTGCCGCACTGCCAATCCGGAGTGGCGCCGCCCGCGACTCATCCGGCCCGGACAAACGACGCTGCGCACCGGCGCCCCTACGGTGGGCTCAGACACCGTTCCCGGTGTGCGGCGGCCACGCCGCGGGGCTGTGCGGCGTACCGCACCGGCCGGCCACCGGGACGGCCCTGGACCACCCACCGACTGCGGAAGGGCCGGAAATCTGATGACTTCCCCTCACGCCTTCTGGCTCGCCGGCCGCCAGGCCGCCGGCGACACCACCTTCGACGTGACCAACCCCTGGGACGGCCGGCTCGTCGGCACGGTCGCCGTGCCGACCGAGGAGCAGGTGGAGGAGGCGGTCGCCGCCGCCCACGCCGTCCGCGAGGAGTTCGCCGCCAGCCCGGCGCACGTCCGCGCCGCCGCGCTGGACCACGTCGCGCGCCGCCTCGTCGAGCGCACCGAGGAGATCGCGCAGCTGATCTCCGCCGAGAACGGCAAGCCCGTCAAGTGGGCGCGGGGCGAGGTCGGCCGGGCCGTCTCCGTCTTCCGGTTCGCCACCGAGGAGGCCCGCCGGTTCAACGGCGGCGACGCGCAGCGCCTCGACACGGACGCGGGCGGCACCGGGCGGCTCGCGCTGACCCGCCGCTTCCCCCGCGGCGCCGTGCTGGGCATCGCGCCGTTCAACTTCCCGCTGAACCTGAGCGCGCACAAGGTCGCCCCCGCCATCGCCGTGGGCGCCCCCATCATCCTCAAGCCCGCCCCGGCCACGCCGCTCTCCTCGCTGATCCTCGGCGAGCTGCTGGCCGAGACCGATCTGCCGGTCGGCTCCTGGTCGGTGCTGACCGTGCCCAACGACCGGATGCCCGCCCTCGTCCAGGACGAGCGGCTGCCGGTGATCTCGTTCACCGGCTCCGGCCCCGTGGGCTTCTCGATCCTGGAGTCGGTGCCGCGCAAGCACGTCACCCTCGAACTGGGCGGCAACGGCGCGGCGGTCGTCCTCGGCGACTACGCCTCCGACGCCGACCTCGACTGGGCCGCCTCCCGGATCGCCACCTTCGGCAACTACCAGGCCGGCCAGTCCTGCATCTCCGTGCAGCGCGTCATCGCCGACGCCTCGCTCTACGAGCGTCTGGTGCCGAAGATCGTCGCCGCGGTGGAGAGCCAGGTCACGGGCGACCCGTCCGATCCGGCCACCGACGTCGGCCCGCTGGTGAGCGAGGCCGCGGCGCAACGCCTCGAATCCTGGGTCGACGAGGCGGTCAAGGGCGGCGCGACGCTGCTCACCGGCGGTACGCGGGACGGGGCCACCTACGCCCCGACGGTCCTGGCCGACCTGCCGGAGGACGCCACGCTCTCCTGCGAGGAGGCGTTCGGCCCGGTGCTCTCGGTGCAGCGTGCCGAGAGCGAGGAGGCCGCCTTCGCCGCCGTCAACGACTCCAAGTACGGCCTCCAGGCCGGCGTCTTCACCCACGACCTCCAGGCCGCCTTCCGGGCCCACCGGGCCCTCGAGGTCGGCGGCGTCATCATCGGTGACGTGCCCTCCTACCGCGCCGACCAGATGCCGTACGGCGGAGTGAAGGAGTCCGGCGTCGGCCGGGAAGGCGTCGCGTACGCCATGGACGACTACACCTACGAGCGGGTCATGGTCCTCACCGGGCTGGACCTCTGACCGGACCGGTCACCCCCTCCGGGGCCGGGCGCGTGGTGCGCCCGGCCCCGGAGGTGTGCGGGGGTGCGGTACGTCGCGTCGCCCCGGAGCTCCGCGCAGGCGCTCTGCCCCGCCGGAGGCCGTCCCCGTAGGCTGCCGGACACCATGACCCAGAATCTGCCTCCGGCCGGCCGCACGGTGCCTCGCCGCCCCGTTCCGGGCGCCGCCGGCGCCGTCCGCGCCGAGAGCACGGGGCGACGGCCGGGCCGCACCGACGCCCCCGGCGTGCGCCGGCTCAACCTGAGCCGGGTGGCGCGGGCCGTCCACGACGAGGCGGAGATCACCCGTGCCGCGGTGGCCGAACGGCTCGGGCTGACCAGGGCGGCCGTCTCGTCCCTCGTGGAGCAGCTGATGGCCGCGGGGTTCGTCGCGGAGTCGGGCAAGACGTTCAGCGGCCAGGCGGGGCGGCCGGGCACCGCCCTGACCATGGCCCGGACCGGCCACGCCGGACTGGGCGTCAGCGTCGACGTGGACGCGCTCACCGTCTGCCTCGTCGACCTGGCCGGTACGGAACGGCTGCGCCTCACCGAGGCGGGGCGGCACGCCGGGGCGGACCCCCGCGCCGTGCTGCGCGACGCCGCGCTGCTCACGGGGCGCGCGCTGCGTACGGCGGCGCGGGAGGGACTGGCACCCGTCGGGGTCGACCTCGCCCTCCCCGGCCTCGTCGCCGAGGGCATCGTCCGCCAGGCGCCGAACCTCGGGTGGAACGCGGTGCCCGCCGCGGAACTGTTCGCCCAGGCACTGCGCGACGACGGGGCGCAGCTGCCCGTCGGCTCCGACAACGAGGCCAACTCCGCCGCCCTCGCCCAGCTCTGGGCGGGCGCCCCGGGCGGCGCCCGCACCTTCGTCTACCTCAGCGGCGACATCGGCGTCGGCGGCGCCGTGGTCCTGGACGGGGAACTGTTGCGCGGCGCGCACGGCTTCGCCGGCGAGATCGGCCATCTGGTCGTCGACCCCAACGGCCCCGACTGCCGCTGCGGCTCACGCGGCTGCCTGGAGCGGTACGCCGGCCAGGACGCCCTGCTCCACGCGGCCGGAGTGGACCCGCGCGACGGCATCGCGGTGCTGGCCCGCCGCGCCGCCGACGGCTCCGGGGCGCCGGAGGCCCGGCGCGCCCGCGACGCCGTCGAGCAGGCGGGCACCATGCTCGGAGTCGCCCTGTCCGGTGCGGTCAACCTCCTCGACCCCGAGACGGTCGTCCTCGGCGGCTTCTACCGCGAACTCGCCGACCGCCTCGCCCCCGCCGCCGAACGCGAGCTGCAACGCCGCGTCGTCTCCGGCCTCTGGGGCGCCGGCAGCGGCCGCCTCAGCGCCGCCTCACCCGCCGGCGACGCCGCCCGCGGCGCTGCGGGGCAGGTCCTGCGCCGCGTCCTCGCGGACCCCTTGGCGTACGGCGGGGCAGCCTCGGCCCCGTAGCGAGAAACCGCAGGTCGCTCGCGACGTACGGGGCGGCGACGGAGCGTACGTCGCGCGCACCGTCAGGCGCCGTTGCGGGGCGGGAACGGGACACTGCCTGGCGCGTCGTACGGGACGAGCTCGCACCGCCGGGCACGCCGCGTCGGGCCGTACGGGGAGAGCTCGGCCAGACCGTGCGGCCGGTGTCGCGGGCACACGTTCTGCGTAGGCCGGCCTCCCGCTGCCACGGCTCTGGCAGGCACCCAGGGCCGTTCCCTGACCCGGACTCACCTCTTCCGGGCCTCGTCGCGGACCCGCCCCGCGACAGCCCCGCAGAATGTGCCGTCGCCCCGTCGCCCCGTCGCCCCGTCGCCCCGTCGCCCCGTCGCCCCGTCGCCCCGTCGCCCCGTCGCCCCGTCGCCCCGTCGCCCCGTCGCCCCGTCGCCCCGTCGCCCCGTCGCCCCGTACGGAGAAACCGCAGGTCGCGCGCGACGTACGGGGCGCGCACGGCGCGGCTCCCGAGGCCCGCCCCGCACACGCGCCGCACACGCGCCGCACACGCGCCGCACCCTCGACCACACGCGGACGCCCAGCCACACACCCTCCGCCCGCACCCTCACTCCTCGCCCCGTCTCCACCTCCCCATGCCGGCCGCCCCGCCCCGGACTGCCCCGCCCAGATCCCCACCCACCCCTCACCCCCACCGAACCCGCCCCGCCACCCACCTCCCCGCCCCCAAGAAACCCCAGGTCGCCCGCCCCGCACCAAGCCCCACCCCACCCCCACCTCCCCCACCCCCACGCCGCACCGGGACCGCCCTGCACACCCATCGCGTGCGGGGCGCAAGAATGGGGGGATGACCGACAGTCCTGCCACCGCAGCGCGCCCCTCCCCGCTCGCCGATCCGCACCTCGTCTTCGACGACGCGGCCGGGCGGCGCGACATCGTGATCCTCGGCTCCACCGGTTCCATCGGTACGCAGGCGATCGACCTGGTGCTCCGTCATCCGGAGCGCTTCCGCGTGACCGCGCTCTCCGCGGCGGGCGGCCGGGTGGACCTGCTCGCCGACCAGGCGTACCAGCTGCGGCCCGCCACGGTGGCCGTGGCCCGCCAGGAGGCGGCCCCGCGACTGCGCGAGGCGCTGCGTGCCCGGTACGGCGCGTCGGAGCCGCTGCCCGAGGTTCTCGCGGGCCCCGACGCGGCCACCCAGCTGGCCCAGTCGCCCTGCCACACCGTGCTCAACGGCATCACGGGCTCCATCGGCCTCGCCCCGACGCTCGCCGCGCTGGAGGCGGGCCGCACCCTAGCCCTCGCCAACAAGGAGTCGCTGATCGTCGGCGGGCCCCTGGTGAAGGCGGTGGCCAAGCCGGGCCAGATCATCCCCGTCGACTCGGAGCACGCCGCCCTCTTCCAGGCGCTCGCCGCAGGCGTCCGCGCGGACGTGCGCCGCCTCGTCGTCACCGCCTCGGGCGGCCCCTTCCGCGGCCGTACCCGCGCAGAGCTGGAGCGGGTCACCCGCGAGGACGCCCTGGCGCACCCGACCTGGGCGATGGGCCCGGTCATCTCGGTCAACTCCGCGACCCTCGTCAACAAGGGGCTGGAGGTCATCGAGGCCCACCTGCTGTACGACATCCCGTTCGAGCAGATCGAGGTCGTCGTCCACCCGCAGTCGTACGTTCACTCGATGGTGGAGTTCAGCGACGGTTCGACGCTCGCGCAGGCCACGCCGCCCGACATGCGGGGTCCGATCGCCATCGGTCTCGGCTGGCCGGAGCGGGTGCCGGAGGCCGCGCCGGCCTTCGACTGGACCAAGGCGTCGTCCTGGGAGTTCTTCCCGCTCGACACCGAGGCGTTCCCGTCGGTCGGCCTCGCCCGTCACGTCGGGGGGCTCGGCGGGACCGCTCCCGCCGTCTTCAACGCCGCCAACGAGGAGTGCGTCGAGGCGTTCCTCGCGGACCGGCTGCCGTTCAACGCCATCATGGATACCGTCACCCAGGTGGTGACCGAGCACGGCGTTCCCGGAACGGGAACCTCCCTCACGGTCCCGGACGTCCTGGAAGCGGAGACCTGGGCACGCGCCCGGGCCCGGGAACTCGCAGCGGAGGTTCGCGCATGACGATCTTGTTGACGGTCCTCGGCATTCTCGTCTTCGCGTTCGGCCTGCTGTTCTCCATCGCGTGGCACGAGCTGGGGCACCTGTCGACGGCGAAGCTCTTCGGTATCCGGGTGCCGCAGTACATGGTCGGGTTCGGGCCGACGATCTTCTCCCGCCGCAAGGGGGAGACCGAGTACGGCATCAAGGCCATCCCGCTGGGCGGGTACATTCGGATGATCGGCATGTTCCCGCCCGGTGCCGACGGGCGGATCGAGGCCCGTTCGACCTCGCCGTTCCGCGGCATGATCGAGGACGCGCGGTCGGCCGCGTTCGAGGAGCTCCAGCCCGGCGACGAGAGCCGGCTCTTCTACACGCGCAAGCCGTGGAAGCGCGTGATCGTGATGTTCGCCGGGCCGTTCATGAACCTGATCCTGGCCGTGGCCATCTTCCTCGGTGTGTCGATGAGCTTCGGCTTCGCCACCCAGACCACCACGGTCGGCGGCGTCCAGCAGTGTGTCATCGCCCAGAGCGAGAAGCGTGACACCTGCCGCTCGGGCGACCCGGTCTCGCCCGCCAAGGCAGCCGGGCTCCAGGAGGGCGACAAGATCGTCGCCTTCAACGGCGCCCCCGTGGACGACTGGGCGACGCTCTCCGAGCGCATCCGCCAGACCATCGGCCCCGCCACCCTCACCGTCGAGCGCGACGGCGCGCGGACGCAGCTCGAGGCCAACCTGATCGAGAACCGCGTCGCCAAGAAGGACGCGGACGGTGAGGTGGTGAAGGACCAGTGGGTGCGCGCCGGCTACCTGGGCTTCGCCGCGCAGACCGAGATCCAGCCACTGGGCTTCGTCGACTCCGTCGGCCGGATGGGCGACATGCTGGAGAACGGCGTCGAGTCGATCATCGCCCTGCCCTCCAAGGTCCCGGCCCTCTGGGACGCCGCGTTCGACGGCGGGGAGCGCGCGGACGACTCCCCGGTCGGTGTCGTCGGCGCCGCCCGTATCGGCGGCGAGGTGATGAACCTCGACGTACCGGCGCAGAACCAGATCGCGATGATGCTGTTCCTGCTGGCCGGTTTCAACCTGTCGCTCTTCCTGTTCAACATGCTGCCCCTGCTCCCGCTGGACGGCGGTCACATCGCCGGAGCCCTCTGGGAATCGGTACGCCGCAGAGGCGCCCGCCTGCTGCGCCGTCCGGACCCGGGCCCCTTCGACGTGGCGAAACTGATGCCCGTCGCCTACGTGGTCGCGGGCCTGTTCATCTGCTTCACCCTGCTCGTCCTCGTGGCCGACCTGGTGAATCCGGTCCGCATCTCCTGACCGGCGGCCCCTCGTTCCCCCGGCCGGACCTGCGCCTCGCGTACGGGCTACGGCCGGGGGTCCGTCGTTGGCGGGAGCCCGCCGCGGCCGCCCCGTGCCCTGCTCCGGACGGGTCGTTCACCGCGACTTCCCGAATCTGTGGCCGAACTGTCGAACGGCCGACCGGGTGGCCCGGCCGGGCCTGGTCACCCCCTCCGTACCCTGCGGTGACAGGGGCAACGGGAGCCCCGGACGCCGCGCCGCGCCGGGGCCACGCGCGGGGACGGATGTGCCGGGGGCCGGGCCCGTGCCGTAATCTCGGTCGTCGGAGCCCGCCGATCTCGGGACCACGATCCACATCTTGGGGTTGCACTGCAGATGACTGCGATTTCACTGGGAATGCCGTCCGTTCCGACCCTGCTCGCCGAGCGCAGGAAGAGTCGGCAGATCCAGGTCGGGTCGGTGGCGGTCGGTGGGGACGCGCCGGTTTCGGTCCAGTCCATGACGACCACCCGTACCTCCGACATCGGGGCGACGCTCCAGCAGATCGCCGAGCTGACCGCCTCCGGATGCCAGATCGTCCGCGTCGCCTGCCCGACCCAGGACGACGCCGACGCGCTCGCCGTCATCGCGAAGAAGTCGCAGATCCCGGTGATCGCCGACATCCACTTCCAGCCGAAGTACGTCTTCGCTGCGATCGACGCCGGCTGTGCCGCGGTCCGGGTCAACCCGGGCAACATCAAGCAGTTCGACGACAAGGTCCGCGAGATCGCCAAGGCGGCCAACGAGACCCGTACGCCCATCCGGATCGGCGTCAACGCGGGCTCCCTCGACAAGCGCCTGCTCCAGAAGTACGGCAAGGCCACGCCCGAGGCGCTGGTCGAGTCGGCCCTGTGGGAGGCGTCGCTCTTCGAGGAGCACGGCTTCCACGACATCAAGATCTCGGTCAAGCACAACGACCCCGTCGTCATGGTCAACGCCTACCGGCAGCTCGCCGCCGCCAGCGACTACCCGCTCCACCTCGGCGTCACCGAGGCCGGTCCGGCGTTCCAGGGCACCATCAAGTCGGCGGTCGCCTTCGGCGCGCTGCTCAGCGAGGGCATCGGCGACACCATCCGGGTCTCGCTCTCGGCGCCCCCGGCCGAGGAGGTCAAGGTCGGCCTCCAGATTCTGGAGTCGCTCAACCTCAAGCCCCGCCGCCTGGAGATCGTCTCCTGCCCGTCCTGCGGACGCGCCCAGGTCGACGTCTACAAGCTCGCCGAGGAGGTCACCGCCGGCCTCGAGGGCATGGAGGTGCCGCTGCGCGTCGCCGTCATGGGCTGCGTCGTCAACGGTCCCGGTGAGGCGCGCGAGGCCGACCTCGGCGTCGCCTCCGGCAACGGCAAGGGCCAGATCTTCGTCAAGGGCGAGGTCATCAAGACCGTGCCGGAGTCGAAGATCGTGGAGACCCTGATCGACGAGGCGATGAAGATCGCCGAGCAGATGGAGAAGGACGGCATCGCCTCGGGTGAGCCGTCGGTGTCCGTCAGCTGATCCCGAGCCACCTGGCCCGGGGCGTGCTCCTCGGCACGCCTGCCTGAGAAGCCCCCGGCGGGCCGCCGCACGGTTCCGCCCAGCGCCCCGCGCGGCGCTCCGTCGCCCGCCCCGTACGGGGCGGGCGACCTGCGGTTATGCCGTCCCACGCCGCGCGCTCCGTACCGCCCCGTGGCGGCGTCGCCCCGTCCCCGCGTGCCCCGTGCGGCGCCGCCCGTGCGGTCCCGGACCGGGGCGCGCGGCGCGCGCGGGCACCGCCGGGTACAGTGCGAAGAATCAGTACCCCCGCATGATGAGGTCCCTTCCCGTGCTGACGCAGACCACCACCAGGGTCCTCGAACCGAGTGACCTGGACGCCGCGCTCGCGATACTCGACCGCGAGCCCGTCGCCAATGCCTTCGTCAGTGCCCGCGTGCAGATCGCCGGCCTCGACCCGTGGCGCCTGGGCGGTGAGATGTGGGGCTGGTACGAGGACGGCATGCTCCGCTCGCTCTGCTACGCCGGAGCCAACCTCGTCCCCATCTCGGCCACCCCCGCCGCCGTACGGGGCTTCGCCGACCGGGCCCGCCGCTCCGGGCGGCGCTGCTCCTCCATCGTCGGCCCCGCCGGCCCCACCGCCCAGCTGTGGCGCCTGCTGGAACCCAGCTGGGGCCCCGCCCGCGAGGTCCGCGCCCACCAGCCACTCATGGTGGCCGACCGCATGCCCGAGGGCATCGAACCCGACCCGTACGTCCGTCGCGTCCGCAAGAACGAGATGGAGACGATCATGCCGGCGTGCGTCGCCATGTTCACCGAGGAGGTCGGCGTTTCGCCGCTCGCGGGGGACGGCGGGCTGCTCTACCAGGCACGCGTCGCCGAGCTGGTCGGGTCGGGCCGGGCCTTCGCCCGCATCGAGAACGGCAAGGTCGTCTTCAAGGCCGAGATCGGCGCGGCCACGCCGCAGGTCTGCCAGATCCAGGGCGTCTGGGTCGCCCCGGAGTACCGGGGACGCGGTCTCTCCGTCTCCGGCATGGCCGCCGTGCTGCGCTACGCCCTGGCCGACGTCGCCCCCGTCGCCAGTCTCTACGTCAACGACTTCAACAAGCCGGCCCGCGCCTCGTACCTGCGCGTCGGTTTCGAAGAGGTCGGCGAGTTCATGAGCGTTCTCTTCTGAATCGTTCCGCCAGATTCGGGGCGCGCCCCGAACGGCCTGTGCGCCGCGCCCCGTACGGGGCACGGTACGGAGGGGAAAACGCCTGGTCGTGCGCCCCGTAGGCGCTCCGTGGGGTGCCGTTGCGGGAGGGCTTCCCGCGCCGGGGATGCGGAGACGGGGCGGCGCCGCGCAGCGTTCCGCCTGCCCGACGGGGCGCGCCCAGCCCGCCCCGTCGGGCAGCACCTGACGCCCCGTACGGAACGGCCGGCACGGAGCGCCACGCACGCACCATGCCCGCGCACAGGAAACACCAGGTCGCCCGCCCCGTGACCGCCCCGCACGCGCGCCCCGTACCTGCCCCGTCCCCGACACCCGCCCCCGCGCCCAAACCCCCGCCCGCGACACCCCTCGTCTCACCCCTTGACCCCATTTGACATTAGCCACCCTTATAGTCGATAAAGAAAGACCTTTGGGGGTGGTTTCACGCCAAGTGAATCCAGCCAGGCGACGAGCTGAATGAGTGCCGCATGTCCGAGCGTTCCGTGTCCGCAGCCGAGCCGGCCCGCAGCGCTGCGGAGCAGGAGTGGGAGCAGTGGCGTGCCGACCGCCTGCGCGCGCTCCGCGCCCCACAGGGCAACCTCGCCCTGGTGGAGACCGCCTGGCTGCCCGACGGTGAGCGCCCCGATCTGGAGGCGGCCTCCCGCGGCCTCCCGGACGGCGTCACCCTGACCACCGTGCGCCGCACCGACCTGGTCACCGGCGCCCCGGAGTACGCGATCCGCCGCTGGGACGCCGCCTCGCCCGCGCTGCGCGCCTTCGACGGCGTCGAGACGTACCCGTACGACCCGGCCTGGGTGCTGGAGGCGGAGTACACCCCCGTCGAGGGCGCCCGGAAGGTGCCGTTCGAGCACATCCGGGACAACGGCGGATCGCGCGAGCTGGTCGTGCCGGGCGACATCACCCTCACCGTCGGCGGCACCGCGTACACGCTGAGCGCCTTCGACGACGACGGCACCCTGCTCCTCGTCTTCGGCGATCCGACCAACGGGAACGGGACCTACGGCGCGGGCCGCTTCCTCTTCGTGCCGCACGACGGGGAGAGCCGGCGCGTGGTGCTCGACTTCAACCGGGCCTTCGTGCCGCCGTGCGGCTTCTCGGACCAGTACAACTGTCCGATGCCGCCGCGGCAGAACCGCTTCCACCTGCCCGTCGAGGCCGGCGAGAAGCGCCCCGTCTTCCGCGACGGCGCCCCGGCGCACTGAGCGCCCCGCACGCCCCCGTTCTCCGCCCCGTACGGCGCGCTCCCGCGCCGCAGCACGAAAGCACGCAGCGATGAAACTGAAGAAGCCTGCCGTTGTCGGCGTCGCCTCCGCCGCCGTCCTCTCCCTCGCGCTGACCGCCTGCGGCGGCGGCTCGGGCTCCTCCGCCGACGGTTCCGGCGGCGGCAAGCACGACAAGGACGCCACCGTCAACATCGGCTCTCTCTACGAGCCGCAGAACCTCAGCAACACCGCAGGCGGCGGCCAGGGCGTCACCGAGGCGCTCGCCGGGAACGTCTACGAGGGCCTCTTCCAGCTCACCGACAAGGGCGACGTCGAGAAGCTCCTCGCCGAGGACCACCAGGTCAGCGATGACGGCCTGACGTACACCTTCACCCTGCGCGACGGCGTGAAGTTCCACTCCGGCAAGGCGCTGACCAGCGAGGACGTCAAGTACAGCCTGGAGCGCGTGATAGCCGACGACTCCCAGTCCGCCCGCAAGGCGAACCTGGAGGTCATGGAGAAGATCGAGGCGCCCGACGCGCGCACGGTCAAGGTCACCCTCTCCGAGAAGTCGATCTCCTTCCTCTACAACCTCAGCTACGTCTGGGTCGTCAACGCCGACGCCGACCCCGAGAAACTGAAGACCAGCGAGGACGGCACCGGCCCGTACACCCTCGGCAAGTGGACCCGCGGTTCGGCGCTCAGCCTCGACCGGTTCGACGGCTACTGGGGCGACGCCGCGCAGAACAAGCAGGCCGTCTTCCGGTACTACAAGGACGCCAACGCGCTCAACAACGCGCTGCTCACCAACGCCGTGGACGTGGTGACGAGCCAGCAGAGCCCGGACGCCCTCGACCAGTTCGAGAACAACGGCAACTACGACGTGAACGACGGCGACTCCACCACCAAGCTGCTGCTCGCCTTCAACGACCGCGTCAAGCCCTTCAAGGACACCAAGGTCCGCCAGGCCGTCTCCGCCGCCATCGACGACGAGAAGCTGCTCGAATCGGTCTGGGGCGGCTACGGAAAGCCGATCGGCTCCATGGTCCCGCCGACCGACCCCTGGTACGAGGACCTCACCGGCGTCGACGCGCACGACACCGCCAAGGCGAAGAAGCTGCTGGCCGAGGCCGGGTACGAGAAGGGCTTCAGCTTCACGCTCGACACGCCCAACTACGACCCGCACCCGACCGCCGCGACCTTCATCAAGTCCGAACTGGCCAAGGTCGGCGTCACCGTCAAGATCAACACGATCACGCCCGACGAGTGGTACACGAAGGTCTACAAGAACCACGACTTCGAGGCGACGCTCCAGGAGCACGTCAACGACCGCGACCTCGTCTGGTACGGCAACCCCGACTTCTACTGGGGCTACGACAACCCGCAGGTCACCCGGTGGGTCAAGGAGGCCGAGCAGGCCGACACCACCGAGCAGCAGACCGAACTGCTGAAGAAGGTCGCCCGGAAGACCGCCGAGGAGGCGGCGAGCGACTGGCTCTACCTGTACCCGCAGATCGTCGTCGCCCACAAGAACCTCAGCGGCTACCCGGTCAACGGCCTCAACTCCCAGTTCTTCGTCCGCGCCATCAAGAAGAGCTGACCTGCCCCGATGCTCTCCTACCTGCTGCGCCGCCTCGGCTTCCTGCTCGTCTCGCTGGCCCTCGCCAGCGTGGTGCTCTTCCTGCTCCTGCGGACGCTGCCCGGCGACCCCGCCAACGCGCTCACCTCGGTCGGCGCCACCCCCGAGCAGATCGAGGCGGCGCGGCAGGCCATCGGCACCGACAGACCCGTCCCCGAGCAGTTCGTCCACTGGCTCTCCCAGCTGGCCACCGGCGACCTCGGCACCTCCTTCGTCAGCTCCCTGCCGGTGGCCCCCGAGGTCACCGCCCGGCTCGACGTGACGCTGCCGCTGACCGGCGCCGCCTTCCTGCTCGCCGTACTCGTCGCGGTGCCCGCCGGGTTCCTCGCGGCGTACCGCTCCCGCACCTGGTACGGGGCGGCGCTGAGCGCCGTCTCCCAGCTCGGCATCGCCGTGCCCGTCTTCTGGCTCGGCATGATCCTCATCGCCGTCTTCGCCCTCAACCTCGGCTGGCTCCCCGCCGGAGGCTTCCCGCAGGACGGCTGGGCGGACCCCGGCGCCGCCTTCGAGGCCCTGGTGCTCCCCGTGATCACCGTCGCCCTCGTCATGTCCGCCTCGCTCATCCGCTACGTCCGCTCCGCCACCCTCGACGTGCTGGGCAGCGACTACCTGCGCACCGCCCGGGCGCTCGGCTCCTCCTTCGGCCGCGCCATGTGGCGCCACGGCCTGCGCAACGCCTCCGTCCCCGTCATCTCGGTCCTCGGCATGGAGCTGGCCTCCACCCTCCTCGGCGCCGTCGTCGTCGAGTCGGTCTTCGCGCTGCCCGGCCTCGGCTCGCTGCTGGCGACCGGGATCGCCCAGCACGACTACCCGGTCATCCAGGGCGTCCTGTTCGTCTCCACCCTCGCCGTGCTGCTCATCGGTTTCGCCGCCGACCTGGTGCAGCGCCTCATCGACCCGCGGCTGCGCGGCCGGCTCTCGGGAGGGGCCCGATGACGACCCCCGTACCCCCGGTCACCGAGCTGCCCGGCAAGCCCCGCAGCCGCCCCCGCCGCTCCGCGACCCTGGTCACCGGCTGCGTCCTCACCGGCCTCGTCGCGCTGCTGGCGCTCATATCCGTCGTCTGGCTGCCCTACGAGCCCGACGACACCTCCGGCGGCCGCCTCGCCCCGCCCGGCGACGGCCACCTGCTCGGCACCGACAAGCTCGGCCGCGACCTCTTCACCCAGGTGATGAACGGCTCCCGGATCGCCTGGGAGGCCGGACTCGGCTCCGTCGCCATCGCCGCCGTACTCGGCATCACCCTCGGCGTGCTCGCCGCCTACGCGCAGGGGTGGCTGGACGACACGGTCTCGGCGCTCCTGGACATCCTCATCGCCTTCCCGACGCTGCTGCTGGCGATGCTCATCGTCGCCGCGCGGGACGCGACGCTGGGCTCCGCGATCCTCGCGATCGGCCTCGCCCAGAGCGCCGTCGTCGCCCGCCTCACCCGCATCCTCGTCAAGCGCGTCCTCGCCCAGGACTACATCACCGCCGCCCGCACCTCCGGTACGAGCCGCCCGCGCATCGTCGCCGCGCACATCCTGCCCAACATCTGGCCGACCCTTGTCGTGAACCTCGCCCTCCAGTTCGGCCTCGCCGTCCTCGCCGAGGCCGGCCTGTCCTACCTCGGCCTCGGCGCGCCCCCGCCCAACGCCTCGTGGGGCGGCATGCTCCAGCAGGCCCAGGCGACCTTCACCACCGCCCCGGCCGGGGCCATCGCCCCCGGCGTGCTCCTCGTCGTCCTGGTCGTCGGCGTCAACCTCATCGCCGACGGCCTCCGCGACACCCTCGACCCAGCCCGCCGGAGGTCCGCATGACCCTGCTCGACGTGCGCGGCCTGACCGTACGGACCGACGAGAACCACGCCCTCGTCGACGACCTCACCTTCACCGTCGGCGCGGGGCAGCGGCTCGGCCTGATCGGTGAGTCGGGGTCCGGCAAGTCCCTCACCTCCCTGGCCGTGCTCGGGCTGCTGCCGCCCGGAATGACGGCGACCGGTTCGGTACGGCTGGCGGGGACCGAGGTCGTGGGGGCGCGGGAGAAGGCGCTGACCGAGCTGCGGGGGAGGCGCGCCTCCGTGGTCTTCCAGGAGCCGCTGACCGCCCTGGACCCGCTGATGAGGGTGGGGCGCCAGATCGCCGAACCGCTGCGCCGCCGCACCGGGCTCAAGGGCGACGCGCTCCGCAAGGCCGTCGCCGACGCCCTGGACCAGGTACGGCTGCCCGACCCGCGCCGCATCGCCAGGGCCTTCCCGCACGAGATCTCCGGCGGCCAGCGCCAGCGCGTCGCCCTCGCCATGGCCCTCGCCTGCGAACCCGACCTGCTCATCGCCGACGAGCCGACCACCGCGCTCGACGTCACCGTCCAGGCAGACATGCTCGACCTCCTCGACAGCCTGGTCCGCGAACGCTCCATGTCCCTGCTCTTCGTCAGCCACGACCTCGCCGTCGTCTCCCGGATCACCGACAGCGTCCTCGTCCTGCGCCACGGCCGCGCCGTCGAGACAGGCACCGTCGAGGACCTGGTGCACCGGCCGCGCGACTCGTACACGGCGGCCCTCGTGGAGAGCGCGCGGAAGCTGGAGTCGGCGCTGGACGTGGGGGGCGGGGGATGACGGCGGGACGTGGCGGGGTGGGCGCGCGGGGCCTGTTCCGTGGGGCGGTGCGGGGCGACGGGGCGCGCCCCGTACGTCGCGCGCGACCTGCGGAAATGTGGACACCGGAGGCGCATCCCGCCGCCCCGTGCGGGGCGGCGGCGCCCCGCGCTCCGTACGCCGCCCCGCACCGGCCCCACGTCGCGCGCGACCTGCGGAAACGCACACATCGACGGGGCGCCCCGCTGCCCCGTACGCTCCGTATGCCCCGTCCCGCCGTCCCCGCGAGGCAGACGCCCGTGCGGCCCCGTCGCGCGCCCCGTACCCCCGCCCCCAGCCACCCCCACCGGAGCCCCCGATGACCGCCCCCGTCCTCGCCCTGGACGCCGTCTCGTACACGTACCGGAACGCCGCGCGCCCCGTCGTCGAAGGCATCGACGTCGCCGTGGAGGCGGGGCGGAGCCTTGCCCTCGTCGGGGAGTCAGGGGCGGGCAAGACCACCCTGTTGCGGCTGCTGCTCGGTCTGGAGAAGCCGACCGAGGGCACCGTGCGCTTCGACGGGGCGCCGCTCGCACTGCGTGACCGGGCGCAGATGCGGAGGTTCCGGCGCAGCGTGCAGTGCGTGTTCCAGGACCCGTACTCCTCGCTCGACCCGCGCAGGCGCGTAGGGACCTCGGTCGCCGAGCCGCTCCGTTCGCTCGGTTTCGACTCCGCCGCGACTGCCGCGCCCAAGGTCGCCGCCGCGCTGGAAGCGGTCGGGCTGCCCGCCGACACCGCCTCGCGCTACCCGCACGAGTTCTCCGGCGGCCAGCGGCAGCGCATCGCGATCGCCCGCGCCACGGTCTGCTCCCCGCGCGTCCTGCTGGCCGACGAACCGGTCAGCGCCCTCGACGTCACCACCCGCGTCAAGGTCGTCGATCTTCTGGCGCGGCTCAAGGAGGAGCAGGGCCTGACCATCGTGATGGTCTCCCACGACCTGTCCGTCGTCGCCACCCTCTGCGAGCGCACCGCCGTCCTCGACCGCGGCCGCGTCGTGGAGCAGGGCGACACCGCGCAAGTCCTGGGTGCGCCCCGTGACCCTTACACCCGCAAGCTCCTCACCAGCGTGCCCAGGCTGCCCCGCGCACAGGACGCCTGAGGGGGCCGCGCGGGCCCGCACCGCGACCGCGCCGGGTAGGGTCGCCGCCATGGCACGCCTCCCCGGGGACCGGACCCGGAATCCGGAACACCTCACGATCGGCCCCCTCGACCTCGCGGCCCGGGTGGACGAGGCACTGGAGGTGCAGGCCGTCGCCTTCGGTCTCGGCGCGGAGGAGGTCGCGGTCCGCCGCCACATCGTCCTGCGCCATCTCGACTGCCCCGGCGCCCGCGCGCTGGGCGCCACCACGCCCACGGGGCGACTGGCCGGCTTCGTCTACGGCATGCCCAACAACCGGGGCCACTGGTGGTCCACCGTCGTCGAGTCCTACCTGCGGGCTCAGGGCAACGACGCCTGGCTCGACGGCTCGTTCGTCATCACCGAGCTGCACGTCCACCCCGCGTACCAGGGCCGGGGCGCCGGACGGGGCCTCATCACGGCGCTCACCGACACCTGCGGCCTCGACCGGTCGATCCTCTCCGCCATCGACACCGACAGCCCGGCCCGCCGCCTGTACCGCTCACTGGGTTACACCGACCTCGCCCGACAGGTCCTTTTCCCCAGCGCACCGCGCCCGTACGCGGTCATGGGCGCCCCGCTGCCCCTGCCCCGGAGCTGACCGAGGCGGAGAACCGATTTCCGCCAGCCCCACGCCCGGGGCTAACCTCCTGGACGAGTCACCCTTTCCCTCCAGGAGTTCATCATGGCCCAGGTCCAGCGCATGTCCCGGTTGATGGTCAAGACACTGCGCGACGACCCGGCCGACGCCGAGACGATCAGCCACAAGCTGCTGGTCCGCGCCGGCTACGTGCGCCGCACCGCCGCGGGCATCTGGTCGTGGCTGCCGCTCGGCAAGAAGGTCCTCGACAACATCTCGCACATCGTCCGCGAGGAGATGGACGCCATCGGCGCCCAGGAGGTCCTGCTGCCGGCCCTGCTGCCCAAGGAGCCCTACGAGGCGTCCGGCCGCTGGGAGGAGTACGGCGACCTGCTGTTCCGCCTCAAGGACCGCAAGGGCGCCGACTATCTCCTCGGCCCCACCCACGAGGAGATCTTCACCCAGGTCGTCAAGGACCAGTGCACGTCCTACAAGGACCTGCCGGTGATGCTCTACCAGATCCAGACCAAGTACCGCGACGAGGCCCGCCCCCGCTCCGGCGTCCTGCGCGGCCGCGAGTTCCAGATGAAGGACTCGTACTCGTTCGACACCACGGACGAGGGCCTGGAGGAGTCGTACCAGCTCCACCGCGCCGCGTACCAGAAGATCTTCGCGCGCCTCGGCCTCGACTACCGCATCGTCTCGGCCGTCTCCGGTGCCATGGGCGGCTCGGCCTCCGAGGAGTTCCTCGCCCCCGCGCCGGCCGGTGAGGACACCTTCGCGGACTGCCCGAACTGCTCCTACGCCGCCAACACCGAGGCCGTCACCTTCGCGCTCGCCCCGGTCGAGGGCGCCGAGCACGGCCCCGTCGAGGTGCTGGACACCCCCGACACCCCGACCATCGAGACGCTCGCAGCCCACCTCGGCGTGCCCGCCTCCGCGACGCTGAAGAACCTGCTGGTCAAGGTCGACGGCGAGATCGTCGCCGTCGGCGTACCGGGCCACCGCGACGTCGACCTGGGCAAGCTCGGCGAGCACCTGGCGCCCGCCGAGGTCGAGCTCGTCACCGCCGAGGACTTCGAGGGCCGCCCCGACCTGGTCCGTGGCTACGTCGGCCCGCAGGGCCTGGACAAGGTCCGCTACATCGCCGACCCGCGCGTCGCCCCCGGCACCGCCTGGGTCACCGGAGCCAACGAGGACGGCAAGCACGCCCGCAACGTCGTCGCCGGCCGCGACTTCGAGGTCGACGACTACCTCGACGTGGTCGTCGTCGAGGACGGCGACCCCTGCCCCAACTGCGGCAGCGGCCTCAAGCTGGACCGCGCCATCGAGATCGGCCACATCTTCCAGCTGGGCCGCAAGTACGCCGACACCTTCCAGCTCGACGTCCTCGGCCAGCAGGGCAAGCCGGTCCGCGTGACCATGGGCTCCTACGGCATCGGCGTCTCGCGCGCCGTGGCCGCCCTCGCCGAGCAGACCGCGGACGGCCAGGGGCTGTGCTGGCCCGCCGAGGTCGCTCCCGCCGACGTGCACGTGGTCGCCGCGGGCAAGGCGCTCCAGACGGAGCTGGCGCTCGAGGTCTCCGAGAAGCTGAACGCCGCCGGAGTCCGCGTCCTCGTCGACGACCGCGCCGGGGTCTCGCCGGGCGTGAAGTTCACCGACGCCGAACTCATCGGCGTCCCGAAGATCCTCGTCGCCGGCCGACGCAGCGCCGACGGCATCGTGGAACTGAAGGACCGCCGCACCGGCGAGCGCGAGGAACTCCCCGTCGCCGAGGCCGTCGCCCGCCTCACCGCCTGACCTTCCCCGCACCCATTACGGCCCCCGCCGCCCGGCACACCGCCGCCGGACGACGGGGGCCGCGGTGCGCGCCGTACGGGGTGTCGAACCGCACCAGACGACGCCGTCGGTAGGGTGCGACGGGGCGGGGGAGACCCTTACCCGGCCGTGCCCCGTCGCGCTCAGCACGGGGCGGCAGGGCTCCGTCCGGGGCGAGGCTTGTACAGGGCTTCGGGGCGGCTGAGCCCCTTACCGCCCCGTAGAGCGGCGCGGTTCACGCGCATCGCCGGCCGCCACCGCACCCGCCGTCCCAGGCGCGGAGGACGTCGCGCGGCGTTGCGTCGCCGTCAGGGGCTCAGGTACCTGCCCGCCCGCCCCAGGCTCCGCTCCCCTCTACGGGGCGGCTTTGTACGGGTCTACGGGGCGGAGGTGCCCCTTACCAGTCGGCCACGCAGCCGCCCCGCCCCGGCCGCACCCAGCACGGAGCGGAGCCTCGCCCCCGCCCCCGTCCCGCTGTACGAGCCCACGGAGCGGCGATGCCCCTTACCGCACCGTGCCCCGCCCCGCAGCCCCACCGACGCCGCCCCCGGCCTACAACCACCCCGCGTACTCCAACAGCACCTCACCCATCGCCCTCTGCCCCCGCCGCAGCGCGGCCACGCCGCCATACACGGCGCGGAAGACGGTCCAGGCGTGCAGGCGTTCGCGGTCTACGTCCAGGGAGTCGGCGAGGCGGGAGAGTCGGCGGCGGGAGGTCGAGCCGCCGGTGTCGGCGCCGACCAGGTCCTCGACGCGGTCCAGGCCGAGGCGGGCCAGGTCGTAGGCGCGTTCGCCGGTGACGGGGGACGGGCCGACGGCCAGCCACGGGGCGCGGTCGCCGGCCAGGACCTTGCCCTGTCCGTACGCTCCGTGCAGCAGCAGTTCCTCGGGCGGGCCGGCGAGCAGGGCCGTGCGGGCGGCGAGGGCGGCGTCGACGAGCGGGCGGTACATCCCGGGCGCCGCTTCCAGCGTGGCGGCCTGCGCGGCGGTGCGTTCCGCCACCGTGGGGAGACCGTTCTCGGCGGGTGGCTCCACCCAGAGCTTGCGGAGGGTGTCGGCGGCCTCCAGGAGCGCCTTGGCCTGCGCCAGCGACCGCAGCGACACGTCCGGGCGCAGCCGTTCCAGCAGCAGCGCCCCGGGCGCCGGCCGGTCCAGCAGGCGGCAGGCGCCCCACCCCTCCCACCGCTCCAGGGCCAGCGCCTCCGCCTGGGGGGCGGCCGACGGCGGGGCCAGTTTCAGCACCGCCGGCACGTCGTCCGCGAGCCGGACCAGCACCACCACGCTGCTGCGCCCGCCCGGGGCGTGCACCCGTTCCGGCGCGGCCCCGCAGGCGCCCAGCGCCTCCTCGACGAGGCCCGGCAGCCGCTCGCGCCACGCGGCGTCGCCGTCGTCGGAGGTCTCGGCCAGAGCCCGGACAAGGCGCTCCGGAGGTTCGAACGCCATCGCGGGTACGGCTCCTTCCAGCAATCAGGTCTGCGGTGCCACGGGGGCGCTCGGCTGGTCCGCGCGCTCCGTGAGCCCAGGGAAGGCTACGCTGCCGCCCCGCCAGCGCACGGCGCGGACCGCCGCCTCCCGCAGCGCCTCGGCCGCGGCCGCGCGCCGCTCGCCCTCGGTGGCCCGCACCAGATCGCCGTAGACGGCCGCCGCGCGCTCCTCCAGCTCCGCCGCCAGCCGCACCGCCGCCGCGCTGTCGGCGACCGGGAACGGCAGCGCGTACCCGGCCGCGGCGGCCTGTGGGGCGCCGCCCAGGTCGCGCGCCAGGCGCTGCCACAGGTCGCGGCGGGCCCGGTGCGCGTCGTGCGCCGTACGGGCCTCCGCGCGGCGTTCCTCGCCGATCCGGCCGCCCACCACGCCGTAGCCGTAGACCGCGGCGTGCTCGGCGCGCAGCGCCGCCTGCACCGCGCGCAGTTCGGCGCTCTCGGCGGCGTCCCCCGCCCCGTCCTCCCGCACCGCGCGCGCGGCGCTCCCGGGCGTACGCGTCGTCATTTCTTCCCCTCCGTCAGCAGAAAGGCGTGAGCCGCCCCGGCCGCCGCCGCCGAGGCAAGCAGCCGGGCCAGTTCGCCCGGCGCCTCCAGCAGGTCCTTGCCGCGCCGTGCCGCCAGGTCGCGTTCCGCGTCGGCGAGGCCGCGCAGCGCGGCCTCCGGGTCCGCCGCGGCGTGCGGCGGGACCTGCGGGGCCGGGGCGGGCGGCGCGGCGTTCGGCGGCAGCTCCTCGGCGGGGCCCGAGGTGAACGCCGACAGGTGCATCGCGACCTGCTCGCGCAGCGGCTTCAGGCGCCCCGCGAGCGGAGGGTGGGCGGCGATCACCGCGTCGTACTGGGCGAGCAGCCGCTCGCTGCCGGTCCGCGCCGCCGCCAGCAGCCGCGGCGCCGCGGCCGAACGCGCGCGCTCCGCCGCCGTGCCGCCCGGGGCGGAGCCGTCGGAGCAGCCGGTGAGCAGCGCGGCGGAGACGGCGCCGGTGACCGCGCCGGTCAGCACGGTCCTGCGGCGCGGTCCCCGGACGGACCGGGGGAGGGGTGGGGTGAGCGGCACGGCGGACGTCCTCGGGGAGCAGCGGACCGACGGGGGAACGGGGGACAGCGGCACACAGCGGGCCGGCGGCGCGGCGCGCGGAAGCCACCGCGGGAGCGCCCGGCCGCCCCGCCATGATCAAGGTACCCGCGCCCCGGCGGCCCCGCTCGGGCGGAGCCGTCCGTCCGGCGGCGCGCCCGCCGGGCCCCGTACCCGGCCGCGACACCCCCGCGGACCGGATACCCTTTGACCGGACACGCGCCCAACCCACAACAGCACACGCGGCCGAGGAGTCACCCGGATGAGTACCACGTTGAGCGACAGGCTGCGCGAGCTGATCGAGCCGCTCGTCAGCTCCCAGGAACTCGACCTGGAAGAGGTGACGGTCACCCCCGCGGGCAAGCGGCGCGTGCTGCGCGTCGTGGTGGACTCCGACGACGGCGTCCAGCTCGACACCTGCGCCGACCTCAGCCGCTCGATCTCCGCGCGTCTCGACGAGACCGACCTGATGGGCGAGGGCGAGTACGTCCTGGAGGTCACCTCCCCCGGCGCGGACCGCCCTCTGTCCGAGTACCGCCACTACGTGCGCGCCACCGGCCGGCTGGTCAAGTTCCACCTGACGCCCGACGCGGGCGCCGAGGAGCTGGTGGCCCGGATCGAGGCGGTCGACGAGGACGGGCTGGACCTGGAGGTCCCCGGGGTCAAGGGCCGCAAGCCCAAGCAGCGCCGCCTGCCGCTGAAGGACATCGCGCGGGCGCGCGTCGAGATCGAGTTCAACCGCAAGAACGCGTCCGCCGACCGGACACAGAACGAAGAGGAGGCGTAGCCGTGGACATCGACATGAGTGCCCTGCGGGGCTTGGTGCGGGAGAAGGAGATCTCCTTCGACCTGCTGGTCGAGGCGATCGAGTCGGCGCTCCTCATCGCCTACCACCGGACCGAGGGCAGCCGCCGCCAGGCGCGCGTGCGCCTGGACCGGGAGACCGGGCACGTGACGGTCTGGGCCATGGAGGACCGCGACGACCTGGAGGAGGGCGCCGAGCCCCGGGAGTTCGACGACACCCCGTCGGACTTCGGCCGGATCGCCGCCACCACCGCCAAGCAGGTGATCCTCCAGCGGCTGCGTGACGCGCAGGACGACGCCACGCTCGGCGAGTACGCGGGCCGCGAGGGCGACATCGTCACCGGTGTCGTCCAGCAGGGCCGCGACCCGAAGAACGTGCTGGTGGACATCGGCAAGCTGGAGGCCATCCTGCCGGTGCAGGAGCAGGTCCCCGGCGAGGAGTACCCGCACGGCGCCCGGCTGCGCAGCTACGTGGTGCGGGTGGCCAAGGGCGTACGCGGCCCCTCGGTCACGCTCTCGCGCACCCACCCGGGTCTGGTGAAGAAGCTCTTCGCGCTGGAGGTCCCCGAGATCGCGGACGGTTCGGTGGAGATCGCCGCCATCGCCCGTGAGGCCGGGCACCGCACCAAGATCGCCGTGCGCTCCACCCGTTCCGGGCTGAACGCCAAGGGTGCCTGCATCGGCCCGATGGGCGGCCGGGTCCGCAACGTCATGGCCGAGCTCAACGGCGAGAAGATCGACATCGTCGACTGGTCGGACGACCCCGCCGACATGGTGGCCAACGCCCTCTCGCCCGCCCGGGTGAGCAAGGTCGAGGTCGTGGACTTCGCGGCGCGCTCCGCCCGCGTCACCGTTCCCGACTACCAGCTGTCGCTCGCCATCGGCAAGGAGGGCCAGAATGCCCGCCTCGCCGCCCGCCTCACCGGCTGGCGCATCGACATCCGCCCCGACACCGAGCAGCCCGGCGAGGGCGGCGAGGACCGTACGGAGGAACGCGGCGAGGACCGCGACCGCCGTCAGGAGTGGAGCCGGGACCGCCGCTGAGCCGGCCCGGACCCCGCGCGCGGCGCCGTGTGGGTGTGATGTCGCTCACGCTGCCTGCCCCCGGAGCGCACAGGGGGCGCACGGGGGCGCCCCGGGGCACGCAGGAGATCAGGAAGAGTGCCGCCCGCGCCCTGCCCCGGAGGGGTGGGGCCGGCGCGGGGAGGTAGACTTGAACGTGTCTGGCCGGACGCTTGCTCGCTCATGCCCTGAACGCACGTGCGTGGGATGCCGGGAGCGGGCGGCCAAGAACGAACTGCTGCGCATCGTCGTGGACGGGGACGCCTGCGTCCCCGATCGGCGCGGTACGCTGCCGGGCCGGGGTGCGTACATCCACCCCGTGCCGGTCTGCATCGACCAGGCGGTCCGCCGCCGCGCGTTCCCGAGGGCCTTCCGCGTCCAGGGACCGCTCGACACGACGGACGTGAGCCGGGCCGTCGAGACCGTTGCCGGCCGGGCAACACCGTAAGAGCGCCGCGTGGACCTCCCGCGCGGCCCAGGTACCTCGCGAGTTGGAAGTAGGTCGAGATTGCGATGAGCACTCGATGAGTACGCGATGAGTACGCCCATGAAGTAGCGACGGTCCGGCGCACCCCGGACCTAAAAGGAGCGAAGTGGCTAAGGTCCGGGTATACGAACTCGCCAAGGAGTTCGGCGTCGAGAGCAAGGCCGTCATGGCCAAGCTCCAAGAACTCGGTGAATTCGTCCGATCGGCGTCCTCGACCATCGAGGCGCCTGTTGTACGCAAACTGACCGATGCATTCCAGCAGGGCAACGGCGGCGGCAAGTCCGCCCCGAAGCCCGGCGCGCCGCGCAAGGCCGCGCCCAAGCCGGCCCCCGCGTCGGCCCCCTCCCCGGCTCAGGCGGCCCGTCCGGCCGCCCCGAAGCCGGCCCCCAAGCCCGCCGCCGAGAAGCCCGCGCCCGCTCCGGGCCCGCGCCCGGCGCCGGGTCCCAAGCCCGGCCCGGCGGCGCCCGCGAAGCCCGCGCCCGCGGCGCCGGAGTTCACGGCACCCCCCGCCGCTCCCGCGGCGAACGCCCCGAAGCCCGGCGCGCGTCCGGCCCCGAAGCCGGGCAACCGCCCCGCTCCCGGCGGCCAGGGCCAGCGCGGCGAGCAGGGCGGCCGTGGCGGCGAGCGCCAGGGCGCTCCGCGTCCCGGCGGCCAGGCCCCGCGTCCCGGCGGTCGTCCCGCCGGACCGCGTCCCGGCAACAACCCCTTCACCTCCGGTGGTTCCACCGGCATGGGCCGTCCGCAGGCTCCTCGTCCCGGTGGCGCCCCGCGTCCCGGCGGCGGCCAGGGCGGTCCCGGTGCTCCCCGTCCGCAGGGCGGTCCGGCCGGCGCTCCGCGTCCGCAGGGCGGCCAGGGCGGCGCGGGCCGTCCGAGCCCGGGCAACATGCCCCGGCCGCAGGCCCCGCGTCCCGGTGGTGCGGGCGGCAACCGTCCGAACCCGGGCATGATGCCGCAGCGTCCCGCCGCGGGCCCGCGTCCGGGTCCCGGTGGCCGTGGTCCCGGCGGCGGTGGCCGTCCGGGCGGTGCCGGTGCCGGACGTCCGGGTGGCGGCGGCTTCGCCGGCCGTCCCGGCGGCGGTGGCGGCGGCGGTCGTCCCGGTGGCGGCGGCGGCTTCGCCGGCCGTCCCGGTGGTGGCGGTGGCTTCGGCGGCCGTCCCGGCTTCGGTGGCCGTCCCGGCGGTCCCGGTGGCCGTGGTGGCACGCAGGGCGCCTTCGGCCGTCCCGGCGGTCCCGCGCGTCGGGGCCGCAAGTCGAAGCGGCAGAGGCGCCAGGAGTACGAGGCCATGCAGGCCCCGTCGGTCGGCGGCGTGATGCTGCCGCGCGGCGGCGGCGAGACCGTTCGCCTGTCGCGTGGTGCCTCCCTCACCGACTTCGCCGAGAAGATCAACGCCAACCCGGCGTCGCTCGTCGCGGTGATGATGAACCTCGGCGAGATGGTCACGGCCACGCAGTCGGTCTCCGACGAGACGCTGCAGCTCCTCGGCGACGAGATGAACTACACCGTTCAGATCGTCAGCCCCGAGGAGGAGGACCGCGAGCTGCTCGAGTCCTTCGACATCGAGTTCGGCGAGGACGAGGGCGGCGACGAGGCTCTCGTGGCCCGTCCTCCGGTGGTCACCGTCATGGGTCACGTCGACCACGGCAAGACCCGCCTGCTCGACGCCATCCGCAAGACCAACGTGGTGGCCGGCGAGGCCGGCGGCATCACCCAGCACATCGGTGCCTACCAGGTGGCGACCGAGGTGAACGGCGAGGACCGCCGCATCACCTTCATCGACACCCCCGGTCACGAGGCGTTCACCGCCATGCGTGCCCGTGGTGCCAAGTCGACCGACATCGCGATCCTCGTGGTGGCGGCCAACGACGGTGTCATGCCGCAGACCATCGAGGCGCTCAACCACGCCAAGGCGGCCGAGGTCCCGATCGTCGTCGCGGTCAACAAGATCGACGTCGAGGGCGCCGACCCGACCAAGGTGCGCGGCCAGCTCACCGAGTTCGGTCTGGTGGCCGAGGAGTACGGCGGCGACACGATGTTCGTCGACATCTCCGCCAAGCAGGGCGAGAACATCGAGTCCCTGCTCGAGGCCGTCGTCCTCACCGCCGACGCCTCGCTCGACCTGCGGGCCAACCCGGAGCAGGACGCGCAGGGCATCGCCATCGAGGCCCACCTCGACAAGGGCCGCGGTGCCGTCGCCACCGTGCTCGTCCAGCGCGGTACCCTCCGCGTCGGCGACACGATGGTCGCCGGTGACGCGTACGGCCGTGTCCGCGCGATGCTCGACGACAAGGGCGAGAACGTCGAGGAGGCCACTCCTTCGACCCCGGTCCTCGTGCTGGGTCTCACCAACGTCCCGGGCGCCGGCGACAACTTCCTGGTGGTCGACGAGGACCGTACGGCCCGTCAGATCGCCGAGAAGCGTGCCGCCCGCGAGCGGAACGCGGCGTTCGCCAAGCGCACCCGCCGGATCTCCTTCGAGAACCTCGACGAGGTCCTCAAGAACAGCGAGATCAAGCAGCTCAACCTCATCATCAAGGGTGACGCCTCCGGTTCCGTCGAAGCCCTGGAGTCCTCGCTGCTCCAGCTCGACGTGGGCGAAGAGGTCGACATCCGGGTGCTGCACCGCGGTGTGGGTGCGGTCACCGAGTCGGACATCGACCTGGCGATGGGCTCCGACGCCATCGTCATCGGCTTCAACGTCCGCGCGGCCGGCCGTGCCGCGCAGATGGCGGAGCGCGAGGGCGTCGACGTCCGGTACTACTCGGTGATCTACCAGGCCATCGAGGAGATCGAGGCGGCCCTCAAGGGCATGCTCAAGCCCGAGTACGAAGAGGTCGAGCTCGGTACGGCGGAGATCCGCGAGGTCTTCCGCTCGTCCAAGCTGGGCAACATCGCGGGTGTCCTCGTCCGTTCCGGCGAGGTCCGGCGCAACACCAAGGCGCGCCTGGTCCGCGACGGCAAGGTCGTGGCGGAGAACCTCAACATCGAGGGTCTGCGCCGCTTCAAGGACGACGTCACCGAGATCCGCGAAGGCTACGAGGGCGGTATCAACCTCGGAAACTTCAACGACATCAAGATCGACGACGTCATCGCGACGTACGAGATGCGCGAGAAGCCGCGCGCCTGACGCGAGGCTGCGTGATCGGGGCCGGTCGGCGGGGGAAATCCCGTCGATCGGCCCCGGCCGTTGCGTGTACGGTTCAGCTGGCTCCGCCCGCCGCGGCGGGGCCCTGACCGTGCCGCCCGCCGGACCACGTCCGGCGGCCGGGGCACCACGAACCCGTACCGGCGGGACATCCGGACACACATGTATGTGGGGACGCTCTCCTTCGATCTGCTCCTGGGCGACGTACGGTCGCTGAAGGAGAAACGCTCAGCCGTCCGCCCGATCGTCGCCGAACTCCAGCGGAAGTTCTCGGTGAGCGCGGCGGAGGTCGGCGACCAGGATCTGTACCGCAGGTGCGAGATCGGGGTCGCCATGGTGTCGGGGGACCCCGGGCACCTCTCGGACGTGCTGGACCGGTGCGAGCGGCTGGTGGCCGCCCGGCCCGAGGTGGAGCTGCTGTCCGTACGGCGGCGGTTCCACGGCGAGGATGACTGAACAACCGGGACACCGCACGGTGCCCCGTCGCACATCAAGAAGGGAACGGACCGGTGGCCGACAACGCGCGGGCCCGCAAACTGGCCGATCGCATCCAGGTCGTCGTGGCGGAGACCCTGGACCGACGCATCAAGGACCCACGGCTGGGCTTCGTCACGATCACGGACGCCCGCGTCACCGGCGACCTGCGGGAGGCCACGGTCTTCTACACGGTCTACGGTGACGACGAGGAGCGCGCCGCCTCCGCGGCCGCCCTGGAGAGCGCCAAGGGCGTCCTCCGCTCCGAGGTGGGGCGGCAGACCGGGGTGCGGTTCACGCCCACCCTCGCCTTCGTCCCCGACGCCCTGCCCGACAACGCCCGCACCATCGACGACCTGCTCGACAAGGCGCGGAACAAGGACGCCGAGGTCCGCCAGGCGTCGGCGGGCGCGAAGTTCGCCGGGGAGGCGGACCCGTACCGCAAGCCCGGCGAGGACGAGGCCGACGAGCGGGACGAGGACGACACCGCAGAATGAAGCAGTCCAGCTCGGTGCCGGACGGCCTGGTCGTCGTCGACAAGCCGTCCGGCTTCACCTCTCATGACGTCGTCGCCAAGATGCGCGGCATCGCCCGGACCCGCCGCGTGGGACACGCCGGCACCCTGGACCCCATGGCGACCGGGGTCCTCGTCCTGGGCGTGGAACGCGCGACCAAACTCCTCGGCCACCTCGCGCTGACGGAGAAGGAGTACCTGGGCACCATCCGCCTCGGCCAGACCACCGTCACCGACGACGCCGAGGGCGAGATCACCGCCTCGGCGGACGCCTCCGGCATCGACCGGTCGGCCGTGGACGCCGGGGTCGCCGAGCTGACGGGCGACATCATGCAGGTGCCGTCCAAGGTCAGCGCCATCAAGATCGACGGAAAGCGGTCGTACACCCGCGTCCGCGAGGGCGAGGAGTTCGAGATCCCGGCCCGCCCGGTCACCGTCTCGTCCTTCACCGTCTACGACGTCCGCGAGGACAAGGCCGCCGACGGCACCCCCGTCCTCGACCTGGTCGTCTCGGTCGTCTGCTCCTCGGGGACGTACATCCGGGCCCTCGCCCGCGACCTCGGCGCCTCCCTCGGGGTCGGCGGCCACCTCACCGCGCTGCGGCGCACCCGGGTGGGCCCGTACGGGCTGGACGCGGCGAGGACCCTCGAACAGCTCCAGGAGGAGCTGACCGTGATGCCCGTCGCCGAGGCGGCCGCCGCGGCCTTCCCGCGCTGGGACCTCGACGAACGGCGTGCGCAGCTCGTCCTCAACGGCGTGCGCATCGACATGCCCGAGGAGTACGCGGGCCGCGGCCCCGTGGGCGTCTTCGACCCGGCCGGGCGCTGCCTGGCCCTGGTCGAGGAGCAGAAGGGGCGCGCCAAGAGCGTCGCCGTCTTCGCCTGAACGCCCGGCCTCCGCTGTGGAGCGGTGTGTCCCTGACCCACACCACTGACCCACCGCTCCACAGCGCCCCTCCCTGAGGGGTGTTTTCCCGTACGTGCCGGCAATTCACCCTCCCGGGTAGGCGCCCGGAGTGAAGAGACGGAGCACAGGGGGCGCGTTCGGCCCACCCCGCGCCCGGTCGATCATCACCGCCCTACGGTCGGGGTGAGCGGCTGCGGAAAGGGACGACGATGCCGGTAGGGGGTCCGGAGGCGGGGCACCGGGAGGAGCGGGCAGGGCGGGGCGGCGACGCGTGCGCGGACGCCCCGGGAACGACGCCGGAGCGTGAGATCCCGCCCGGCGCGGAGGCGGGGGGCCACCCTTCACCGAAGGCCCCGCCGCCCGGCCGCGCCGAGGGGCCCGCCGGAGCGCTGCTCCACGTCGAGGACACCACGGGGCGCAGACTCGGCTGCGGCTTCCTCGCCGACGACCGGGGCACCGTCGTCACGGCGTACGAGGCGGTACGCGACGCTCCGGAACTGCTGGTGAGCCGCGCCGACGGCGCCGGGCTCGCCGGACCGGTGCGCATCGCAGCCGAAGCCGTCACCCCCCTGCCCGGGAGCGGGCTCGCCCTGCTTCGCGCGCCGGGGCTCGCGGCGGTGCCGCTGCCGGTCGCGGCCGGGGAGGCGGCACGCGGCGCCTACGTCCTGGTGGCGGCGGGGGGCTGGCGGCAGGCCCGGGTGCTGGGCCCCGCGCCGTTCGCCGGGGACGGGGCCGACGGGGCGCTCGCGGCCGGCCTCGAACTGGCCATCGGCACCGACGGCCGCAACGCCGCCAGGCCCGGCGGCGGGGCGGCCGGCGCGCCGGTGCTCGACGCCGCCACCGGGCAGGTGCTCGCGATCCTCACCCCCGCGCTGGAAGTGGGGCGCCAGGGATGCTTCGCGGTGCCGCTGCGCGCCGCCGTCCGGGACGCGCCGGACGGTGCCCTCGCCGCGCTGCTGGCACGCAACGAGGCGACCGTCCCCGCGCTCGGCGCCGGGCTCAACCTCGCGGGGGCGCTCCAGCTGACCGCGACGACGGTCGGCTCGGAGGGGCCGCAGAGCCCCACGGCGCCCCCGGTGGAACGGCCCGGCACCGCCGCGGAACTCGCCGCATTCGAGGACGGGCCCTGCCTGGTCCTCGGGCTGGTCGGGGCGCCCGGCACGGGGCGCACCACGGAGCTGGCGGCCCTCGCCGCGCGCCGCGCCGCCGGGGCGAGCCCGGCGCCGACGGTGTGGCTGCGCGGCGTGGACCTGCTCCCGGACGACCTCGACGTGGGCGACGCCGCGCGCCGTGCGCTGGCCCGCGCGGCCCGCATCGTGGAGGCGGCGGGCGGCGGGGCGCCGGACCGGGCTGCCCCGCACGAGGACGCGTCGCCCGAGGAGGTCGCGCGGCTGGCGCGCCGGGCGGGGCGCTCCCTGGTGCTGCTGCTCGACGGGCCCGAGGAGATGCCGCCCGCTCTCGCGCACCGCCTCTCCGCCTGGACGACGGGCACCGCCTCGTGGCTCGCCCGGACCGGCGCCAAGCTGGTCGTGGGATGCCGCCCCGAGTACTGGGAGCAGGTGTGCGGCCTCTTCCCCGGCGCCCTCCGCCACCGCCCCGCGGAGCCCCAGCCGGGGCGCCCCGTCACCGACTGCGTGGCGCTCGGGGACCTCCCCGAGGACGCCGCCGCGAAGGCCCGCGCCCGGTACGGCCTCGCCGACGGCCTGCTCGCCGAACGGCACGCCCGCCACCCCCTCACGCTGGGGCTCCTGGCCGACGTCCGGCGCGCCCTGCCGCCCGGGGGGCCCGACCCCGGGGGGCGGCTGGTCCCGGGCGAGGACGGCTCGGCGTTGCCGCTCGACCGCGACGCGGTCTTCTCGGCCTACCTCGACCTGATGTGCCTGCGCACGGCGGTCCGGCTCGCCGCCCCGCACGGGCTGCGCGGCACGGCACTGCGCAGGGTCGCGGCGCGGGTCGCCGGACAGCTCCACGAGGCGGCCCGCCGCTGTCTGGGGCCGGGGCAGGGGGAACTGGACCGGGAGAGCTTCGAGGCGCTGTTTCCGTGGGGCACCGGCGGCGGCCGGCTGGGGGAGCTTCCCGGGTGGGCCTCGGCGGTGCTGACCGAGGGGCTGATCATTCCGGCGGGGGCGGGGTACCGGTTCGCCCACGAGGAACTGGGGGACTGGCTCCAGGGGGCGCATCTCGATGTGGACGCGGCGCTGTCGGCGCTGGTGCACCGGTGGCGGGTGGGGGGTGCCGAGGGGGCTCGGACCGGCGATGGTGCGGGGCGCGGGGCTGCGGGGGCCGGGGCGGGGGAGACGGTGCGGGGTGCGGAGACCGGGAGTGGAGGAGCGGGGAGCGTCGGGGACGGGGCGCCGGTGGCGGACGTGGGGTACGACGCTGCGGAGGTGGGGGGTGGGCGTCGCCCGGGTGACGGGGGCGAGGAGGTGGCGCTGCCGCGTGCCACGGTGCGTCGGCGTCGGCGGATGGCTGAGCGGGCGGCGGCCGAGGCGGGGCGCGGGAGGACGCGGGGCGCCGAGGCGTCGTCGCCTGACGGGGCGTCGGAGCTACGCGACGGGGCGGCCGGACCGGGTGGCGACGGGGCGGCCGGGCGGGGCGGCGACGGGGCGGCGGAAACTGTGGGAGGTGCGGGGTACGGCGGGGCGGTCATGGTCGCGGAGGGCCCGGCCCCGGCGGAGTCCGGGCTGAGCGTCGCACACGGGGCGGGGCAGGCGGCGTCATACGGGGCGGCGGACCAGCGGAATCGCACCGCGCAGGCCACCCCGCACGCGGGGCGCGGAGTGTCGCCCGGAGGAGCGCCGACGGTTCCCCGGACGCTGCCCGTCCCCCAGCACCGCATCGGACCCGTCGTCGAGGCGCTGCTGCACCTTGCCCGGCACCGGGGTGCGGACGAACTGTCCCGTCGGCTGGCGGGTCTGATCGAGGCCGCGGACGAGTTCCTGACGGCGGGTGAACCGCCGGCCGAGCCGGAAGCGCGGGTCCCGCGCCAGCAGGGGTCGCCCGATCGAGAGCACGCGACACGCCTGGTTGACGACTGGGCGGAGGGCGGCGAGGCGGGGGCGGGCGGCCCAGCCGGTGGCACCGGACCGTTCGGTGTGCGGGACGCGGCGGAGGACATCGCCGCGCCGGGTCCGCGCGGTGGGCCGGGCGGAACGGCCACGTCGCGCCCCTCCGCCGAGTACGTCGCGGAGCCCTCCGCCCCGTCCACCGCGGACTCCTCCGCCCCGCACTCCACGCCGCCCCGTACGGGGCGCGCGACCTGGGAGAACGCGGCCACGCCCCGCGCCCGCGGAGCCGCCCCGCGCCGCCCCGACGGGGCGGGCGCAGGCGCGGACCCGCGCCCCGCGCTGGCCCCGTGGTGGGCGGTGCGGCTGCTCGGCGAGACGCTGCTCCGGCTGCCCGACTGCACGCCGTACCTCGGGGTGCTCCGGGTGCTCGCCGGGTGGGTCGTCGAGCGAGCCCGGGAGCGGGGGGTGCCGCAGGACTTCGGGCCGTGGTTCTGGACGGCGCTCGCGCTGCCCGCCGAGGAGCGGGCCGATCTGCTGCGGCGGCTCGTGGTGGCGGACGGCACGGGCGGCGACGACCGGTTCCTGGCTGCCGCCGGTGAGTTCCTGGTGGCCGACGCCCGGACCGCGCAGCCCTTGCTGTGCGCCTGGTTCGTCGACGACCGGCGGCTGCCGGCCCTGCCCGCCGCGACCGTCGCCACGGCCGCCCAGGCCCTGCTGTACACGCACCGCGAGGGCCACGCCGACACCCTCGTCGACGCCCTGGTCGCCGACGGACACGAGCGCGCCGACGAACTGCTCTCCACTCTCGCCCAGGAGGACCCCGGCGCTGTCTGCCGCGGCGTGGCCCGCTGGTCCGTCGACCCGCGCCCCGCGCGCCGCGTCGCCGCCGTCGCCTACGGACTGCGGGCCGCCCCGTACGCCGCGTCCGGGGCCGACCGCGAACTGCTCCGGGTCGCCGCCGCGACGCTGCTCTCCCGCACCGCCGACGCCGCCCTGCACGGCGGGGCGCTGGCCCTCCTCGTACGGGACCCGGTCAGCCGCGGGCGGTACGTCGAGCAGGCGGCCGCGCGGTTCGCCGCCGCCCACGACCCGCAGTTGACCGCCGCCGCGCTGGGCGTCGCCCTGGCCACCCACCCCGGCCCCGTCCTGGACGCCTTCCGGCGCCGGCTCGCCGCCCCCGGCAGCCAGGCGGGTGACGTGCTCCGGGTGCTGGCCGAGGAGACGGCGCCCGCCGTGGCCGCCCCCGCGACGGCGTTCGCGGGGGAGTTGCTCCGGGCGCGCCCCGACACGGCGGGCCACGTCGCGGCCTACGCCGAACGCCGTCTGGCGCGGGGTGGGGCCGACGCGGAGGTGGGCGCGCTGGTCCGCGCCGCGTTCCGTACCGGGCCGCCCTCCGTCCGCGCCGCGCTGGCGCCTCTCGTGGCGGCGCCGGGCGACGCCCCCGGCGCCGCGCTCCGTGGCGACCTGCTGGAGGAACTGCTCCGGGAGGAGACCCACCCCGACGTCCTCGAAGCGCTCATCGTCGCGCTGGTCGTCCGCCACGACGCGCGCCCCGGCGCGGCGCCGGGGGAGCGGGACGGACACGCCGCGCGGCTGCGGAGCGCGGTCCTGCGCGTGGGGACGGTGCTGGCCCGGGGCCCGGAGGGCGGGCGGCGGCTCGACCGGCGCCTGGCGGAGCTGGCCAGGACGGTGCCGGGATTCGCCGCGTATGCCCTGGCCTGGTACGACGAGGACCCGACGGTGTGGCGTGCCCTCGTCGGCTCCGGTGGGCTGAGGACGATCGAGGGCGTGGCGGCGTCCGGCGCCCGTACGGCGCCGGCCGGGACGCCCGATGCGGAGCGCGTACCGTCGGCATGGCACTCTTAGACCTGCGAAGACGCCCACTATCACACACAGGTTCGACGAGGAGCGGTCACAGTGCAGCGCTGGCGTGGCTTGGAGGACATCCCCCAGGACTGGGGGCGCAGCGTCGTCACCATCGGCTCCTACGACGGGGTGCACCGCGGCCATCAGCTGATCATCGGCCGCGCCGTGGAGCGGGCCCGCGAGGCGGGGCTGCCGACGGTCGTCGTGACCTTCGACCCGCACCCCAGCGAGGTGGTCCGCCCCGGCACCCACCCGCCGCTGCTCGCCCCGCACCACCGCCGCGCGGAACTCTGCGCCGAACTGGGCGTCGACGCTCTGCTCGTACTGCCGTTCACCAGGGAGTTCTCGCAGCTGTCCCCCGCCGAGTTCGTCGCCAAGGTGCTGGTCGACCGGCTCCACGCCCGCCTCGTCGTCGAGGGCCCCAACTTCCGCTTCGGCCACCGTGCCGCCGGCGACGTCGCCGTGCTCACCGAGCTGGGCGCCACCTACGACTACGAGGTCGAGGTGGTCGACCTGGTCGTCCGTGGCGCCGCGGGCGGCGGCGTGCCGTTCTCCTCCACGCTCACCCGGCGCCTCGTCGCCGAGGGGGACGTGGCGGGCGCCGCCGAGATCCTCGGCCGCCCCCACCGCGTCGAGGGCGTCGTCGTGCGCGGCGCCCAGCGCGGCCGTGAACTGGGCTACCCCACCGCCAACGTCGAGACCCTCCCCTACACCGCGATCCCCGCCGACGGCGTCTACGCGGGCTGGCTGAACGCCGAGGGCGAGGCGATGCCCGCCGCCATCTCGGTCGGCACCAACCCGCAGTTCGACGGCACCGAACGCACCGTCGAGGCGTACGCCATCGACCGCGTCGGCCTCGACCTCTACGGCCAGCACGTCTCCGTCGACTTCCTCGCCTTCGTACGGGGCCAGGCCAAGTTCGCCTCGCTCGACGAGCTGCTGGAAGCCATGTCCCGCGACGTCGCGCGCTGCCGCGAACTCATCGCCGCCGCCGCGCCCCAGGGCCCCGCGGTCTGACGCCGCGCCACCCGACGCCGCGCCCGCGCTACGGGGCGGTGCGCGCCGTCGCCCCTTCCCACGCCCGGCCCTCCGTCGCCCAGTGCGCAGGGCGACGGAGGGCCGGGCAGGCGCGTCGCGGCGTCGCCCCGGGCGGCGGCGAGCTGGGTGCCCGTCGCGTAGACGCTGCCGCGCAGGTCGGCTCCGGAGAGGTCGGCGCCGCGCAGGTCCGCTCCGATCAGGTCGGCCCAGCGGAGGTCGGCGTCGCGCAGGTCCGCCCCGATCAGCAGCGCCCCACGCAGGCTCGCACCGCGCAGATCCGCGCCCCGCAGCCGGGCGCCGGCCAGGTCCGCGCCCCGGTGCACGGGGCCGCGCCGCGGCGAGCACGCCCGCACCAGGTCGCCCGCGCGCAACAGCGCCGGGTTGACCGCCGCGCGCAGCGCCCCGACGTCGGCGGCGAGCACGGTGTCCGCGTCCGCCCCGGCCAGCTCGCTCAGCCCGGTACGGGCGCGGCGCAGTTCGGCGTGGACGGGGCGGGTCTCGGGGCGGTCCAGGGCGTCGGCGACGTAGGCCAGGAGTTCGTGCACGGGGCGCATCACGGCGAAGACCGCGAACATCCGCCGCGCCGCGTCCGGTGAGCCGCGCCAGTCCTCACCGGCGAAGGTCACCTGGGAGACCTGCTGGCCCGCCCCGTGACAGTCGAAGACGGTGCAGCCCGTCCAGCCAAGCGGGCGCAGCTCCGCGTGGACGGAGCAGCCGAAGTCGGCCCGGAGGTCGCCGCAGGGGCTGCCGCCGGGCTTGTCCACCGGGAAGTCGGCCGACCGCGAGAACGGCAGCGCCACGCAGCACAGCCCGAAGCACCGCGCGCAGTCCCCGCGCGGCTCGGTACGCCCCGCACGGGGCGCCTCCGCCCCGTCGGCCGCCGCCCCGTCCACGGCGCCACGTCGCGCGCTCCGTGCCTGGTCGGCCGCCCCGTGAGCCCCGCCGCTCCGCGCGCCGCGCCCCGTGCCCGGACGCCCGGTGCCACCCCGCCCACCGCGCCCCCGCCCCCGCGCCCCGCTCCCGCCCCGTCGCCCCACAGCCCCGTCCTCCTCGCAGACCCGCCGCCGCGTCAACGGCCGGCGTCACAATCCCGCCAGGATGTCACCCGATGGGGAGCACGCGGCGTGCGGGTCGGCCCACGTCCCGGAAGCCCCGTCAGCCCGCCGCGGGCTCCACGGCCTGGGCCCAGTGGCAGGCCACCGCCGCCGGTCCGCTGCCGGCCAGCACCGGGAGTTCCCGCGTGCGGCAGGCGTCGGCGACCCCGGCCCGTTCGGACTCGCCGGAGGCGAGCACCGGGCAGCGGGCGTGGAAGCGGCAGCCCGACGGGACCCGGGAGGGGTCCGGGGGCTCGCCGGTGAGGATCACCGGCTCCGTCTCCGACTCCGGGAGCACCGACAGCAGCGCCCGGGTGTACGGGTGCCGGGGAGCGGTCAGGACCTGCTCGACCTCGCCGGTCTCCACGATGCGGCCGAGGTACATCACCGCGACCCGGTCGGCGATGTTCCAGGCCAGCCCCAGGTCGTGGGTGACGATCAGCGCGGAGAGACCCAGCTCGTCGCGGAGCCGCAGCAGCAGGGCGAGGATCTCCCCGCGCACCGAGGCGTCGAGCGAGGCGACCGGCTCGTCGGCGACGATCAGCTCCGGTTCCAGCACCAGGGCACCGGCGATGACGACGCGCTGGCGCTGACCGCCCGACAACTCGTGCGGGTGGCGCAGGAAGAACCGTTCCGGCGGCCGTAGCCCGGCCCGCGACAGGGCGCCCGCCACCGCCTCCTGCTCGTCGCCCGCGTAGCCGTGGATGCGCAGGCCCTCCGCGACCGCCTCGTACACGGTGTGCCGGGGGTTGAGGGAACCGCTCGGGTCCTGGAGGACGAGCTGGGCGCGCCTGCGGTACGCCTTCAGGGCGCGCGAGGCGTACTCCAGCGGCTTGCCGTCGAAGGTGACCCGCCCGGAGGTGGGCGTCACCAGGCCCAGCAGCGAGCGCGCCAGTGTCGTCTTGCCGCACCCCGACTCGCCGACCAGGGCCACGATCTCGCCGGGGCGGACGTCGAGGTCCACCCCGTCCACCGCGCGCGCCTCGCGGTCGCCGCGCCGTCCTGGGAAGACGACCTTCACCTGCTCCGCGCTGAGCAGCGGCGGCGCCCCGTCGCCCGCCCAGTCCGGAGCGAGAACGCCCAGGTCGCGCGCCCCGTGGGCCGCCCCGTCGCCCGCCCCGTCCGCCGCCCCGTCGCCCCGCACCGCACCCGTCTCCGCGCCGCTCATGACCCGCTCCCCGTCGTCTCCGAAACGCCCTCGGACGCGGCCGCGCCGGCGCCCTCCCGGGCCGCCGCCGCACCGTCCCCTGCACCCGCGGCACCCTCGTCTTCGCCCCCCACCCGCACGCACGCCGCCCGCCGTCCGGGCCCCGCCACGCGCAGCACCTGGTCCTGGGTGGCGCAGACGTCCAGCGCCACCGGGCACCGCGGATGGAAGGCGCAACCGTCCGGTACCGCGGCAGGGTCCGGCGGATCACCCGGCAGGCCGCGCGGCGCGCGCCGCGACGCGAGGTCGCCGATGCGCGGGAAGGCCGAGGAGAGCGCCCGGCCGTACGGATGCGCGGCGTGCGCGTGGACCGCCTTCGCCGGTCCCTCCTCGACGACCCGGCCCGCGTACATCACCGCGAGCCGGTCGCAGGTGTCGGAGAGGACGGCCAGGTCGTGGCTGATCATGATCAGCCCGAGGTCCTGGTCGGCGACGAGTCCCTCGATCAGCCGCAGGATCTGCGCCTGGATCATCACGTCCAGGGCGGTGGTCGGCTCGTCCGCGATGACCAGCCGCGGATCGCAGGCCAGCGCCATCGCGATCATGACGCGCTGGCGCTGCCCGCCGGACAGTTCATGCGGATACGCCTGGACCCGCGCGGCCGGCAGCCCCACCTGTTCCAGCAGTTCGCCCGCACGCCTGCGCGCGGCGGCCGGGGTCGCCCGGCGGTGCAGCAGGATCGGCTCGGCGATCTGGTCACCGATCCGGTGCACCGCGTTGAGGGAGTGCATCGCCCCCTGGAACACCACGGAGGCGCCCGCCCAGCGCACCGCGCGCAGCCGCCCCCACGACATGGTGCGGATGTCCTCACCGTCCAGGAGGATCTCCCCCGACAGCTTCGCCGTGGACGGCAGCAGCCGCAGCAGCGCCAGGGCCAGCGTCGACTTGCCGCACCCCGACTCCCCGGCGATCCCCAGCTTCTGCCCCGCCTCCAGCCGCAGGTCCACGCCCCGCACCGCCGGTACGGCGGGGGAGCCCGGGGTGCGGGCGTACGTCACCTCCAGGTTCCGTACCTCCAGCAGCGGTGTGCCGCCGCCCGGCGCCGCCTTCGCGGCGGCAGGTTCCTCGTGCGTGTCGTGCGGTGTCAACGGGAGACCCCCAGCTTGGGGTTGAGGACGGACTCGATGGCGCGCCCGCACAGGGTGAAGGCGAGGGCGACCAGGGCGATGGCCAGGCCCGGCGGGGTGATGTACCACCAGTTGCCGGAGCTGACCGCGCCCGCCTCCCGGGCGTCCTGGAGCAGCCCGCCCCAGGAGACGACCGTCGGGTCGCCGAGGCCGAGGAAGGCCAGCGTCGCCTCGGTCAGGATCGCCAGCGAGATGACCAGGGTGGTCTGGGCGAGGACGAGCGGCATCACGTTGGGCAGCACGTGCCGCGCCATGATGTGGCCGTGCCCGCCGCCGAGCGCCCGCGCCCGCTCGATGTACGGCCGTGACTCGACGGCCAGGGTCTGCGCGCGGACCAGCCGCGCCGTGGTGGGCCAGGTGGTGACGCCGATCGCGAGGATCGTCGTCCACAGCGAGCGGGCCATCACCGTGGAGAGGGCGATGGCCAGCACCAGCGTCGGCATCACCAGGAACCAGTCGGTGACCCGCATGACGACCGTCGCGTACCAGCCCTTGAAGTGTCCGGCGGTGATGCCGACGAGGGCGCCGATGGCCACCGAGAGGAACGCGGCGAGCAGCCCCACCATGAGGGAGACCCGGGTGCCCCACAGCAGCAGCGCCAGTACGTCCCGGCCGAACTGGTCGGTGCCGAGCAGGAACTCACCGCTCGGCTCCTCCAGCGCCCCGCCGGTGGCGTCGGTGACGCTCCGGGACTCCTCGCCGGCCAGCAGCGGCGCCGCCAGCGCCAGCAGCGCGATCACCACCAGCACGGCGAGGCCGAAGACCCCTCCCCGGTGCGACCGGTACTGGCGCCAGAACCGCGCCAGCGCGTGGAGCCGCCGCGCCCGGGCCAGCGCCCGCGCGCTGCGCGGCGCCGCACCGCCCCGCCCCGTGGCGCCGTCCTTCGTCTCGTGCACAGTCATCGGCCCACCCGGGGATCGAGCAGTGGATAGATCACGTCGGCGAGGGTGTTCATCAGGATCACCGCGGCGGCGAAGAGGAAGAACAGGCCCTGCACCAGCGGCAGGTCGGGCACGCTCAGCGCCTGGTAGAAGAGGCCGCCGAGGCCCGGCCAGGAGAAGACCGTCTCGACCAGGATGGCGCCGGCGACGGTGTTGCCGAGGTTGACGAAGAGCAGCGTCACCGTGGGCAGCAGCGCGTTGGGCACCGCGTGACGGCGGCGCACCGCGTCGTCGCGCAGGCCCTTGGCACGCGCCGTCGTCAGATAGTCGCTGCCCATCTCGTCCAGCAGCGAGGAGCGCATCACCAGCAGGGTGCGCGCGTACTCCACCGCGACCAGGGTGAGGACGGGCAGCACCATGTGGTGGGCGACGTCCAGGACGTGGGCGAAGCCGGACTGCCCGCCCGACTCCATGCCGCCGGTCGGGAAGACGCCGGGGATCGGCCCGACACCGACCGACAGGGTGACGATCAGCAGCAGCCCCAGCCAGAACGACGGCACCGAGTACAGCGTCAGCGCGAACGCCGTGCCGAACCGGTCCCCGAACTTGCCCCCGCGCCACGCGGAGCGCGCCCCCAGCCAGATGCCCAGCACCGTGTAGATGACGAAGGCGGTACCGGTCAGCAGCAGCGTCGCCGGGAGTGCCTCGGTGATCTTGTCGATGACGGGGGCGCGGAACTGGTACGACATGCCGAAGTCGCCGGTGAGGGCCTTCGCGCAGTAGTCGGTGAACTGCTGCCACAGCGGCAGGTCGAGCCCGAACTCGCGGCGCATCGCGGCCAGCTGCTCGGTGGATACGGGGCGGCCCTGCGTCATGTGCTTGACCGGGTCACCCGGGATCATGCGGAAGAGGAAGAAGCTGGTGACCAGGACGGCGAAGAGGGAGACCGCCGCACCGGCCAGCTTGCCCGCGACGTAGCGCAGGTAGGCGGCGGCGGAACGGGAGCGGGGCCCGCGCCCCGACGGTCCGGCCTCGGCCGGACCGTCGGAGGCGGCACCCGGGCTCTTGACGAGAGCCGCGGTGCTGTCGGTGCTCATGGCCTATTCACGGTCCTCCGCGGTGGCCCGGCGCCGCAGCCCGAACAGGACTCCCGCCCCGATCACCAGGACGACCGCCACGCCGATGCCGACGACCGCGCCGGTGGAGAGGCCACCGGAACCCTCGGAGCCCGCGTCGTCGTCGGCGGGCACCGCCGACCACCAGCTCCAGTAGCCGTCCTGGCCGTAGATGTTGCCCGCGGCCTCCGGCATGGTCGTGATCGACTTGATCTGGTCGGTGCGGTACGCCTCGACGGCGTTCGGGTACGCCAGGACGTTCATGTACCCGGTGTCGTACAGCCGCGACTGCATCTGCTTGACCAGGTCGGCGCGCTTGGCCGGGTCGTACTCGGCGAGCTGCTGCCCGTAGAGCTTGTCGAACTCCTTGTCGCAGATGAAGTTGTCGGTGGCCGACGACTCCTTCGGCTTGCTGGGGAGCGCCGCGCAGGTGTGGATGCCGAGGACGAAGTCCGGGTCCGGGTTGACCGACCAGCCGTCGAAGGCCAGGTCGTACTCGCCGGCGGCCCACGGGTCGGAGACGTTGTCGAGGCAGTCGACCTTCAGGCCGATGCCCAGCTCGCCCCACCACTCCTGGAGGTACTTGCCGACCGCCTTGTCGTTGGGGTCGGTGGCGTGGCACAGGATGCGGAAGTCCAGCGGCTTGCCGTCCTCGCCGACGCGCTTGCCCTCGGCGTTCTTCTCGTACCCCGCGTCGTCCAGCAGCTTCGCCGCCTTCGCCGGGTCGTACGCGCGCTTCTGCTCGGCCGACGGCTTCCAGAAGTAGTCGCCGAAGCGGGGCGGTATGTACCCCTCGCCCTCGACGGCGTTGCCCTGGAAGACCCGGTCCACGATGGTCTTGCGGTCCACGGCGGTGAAGAGCGCCTCGCGGACCTTGGCGTCCTTGAGCGCGGGGTGCCCGTCGCCGAACTCCTCGCCGTCCTTGGTGCGCGCGCCCGGGTTGACCGCGAGGGCGAAGAAGCGCCGGCCGGGGCCCTCGTTGACCTTGATGTTGTCGGCCTTGGCGAGGGAGTCGGCCTGGGCCGGGGTGAGGCTCGGGCTGCCCGCGGCGAAGGAGACCTCGCCCTTGCGGAGGGCGGCGACGGCGGCGTCCTGGTCCTTGTAGTAGCGGAAGACCAGCTCGTCGAACTTGGGGGCGCCGCGCCAGTAGTCCTTGTTGGCGGTGAGCTTGACGTAGCTGTCGCGCTTGTACTCGGTCAGGACGAACGGCCCGTTGCCGACGACGGGGAAGTCCTGGTCGTTGTTGAACTTCGAGAAGTCGTCGACCTTCTCCCACACGTGCTTCGGGACGATCGGCACGTCCAGCGCGGTCATCGTCGCCTGCGGCTTCTTCAGCTCCACCACGAGCTTCTCGGGGCCGGGCGCGGTGACCTTCTTGAAGTTGCTGGTGAACGAGCCGTTGGCGGTCGCCGCGGCCTCGTCCTCCATCATCGTGTTGAAGGTCCAGGCGGCGTCCTCGGCGGTGACCTTCTCGCCGTCCGACCACTTGGCGTCGGAGCGGATGGTGTAGGTCCACGTCAGCTTGTCGTCGGAGGACTCCCACTCGGTGGCCATCGCCGGCACCGTGGAGTTGTCCTTGGCGTCGTAGTTGGTGAGGAAGTCGTACATCAGCCGGTGGATCGAGGTCGACACCAGCGTCTGGGCGAGGAACGGGCTGAGCGAGTCGACGCTCTGCGCCACCGCCACCGTCAGCGTCTTCTTGCCGCCGTCGGCCGCCTCGGCCTCGTGCGGGGCCGGGTTGAGCGGTGTGGCGAGCCCCGCCGTCAGGGACATCGCCGCCACGCCCGAGGCGGCGAGCAGCCGGAGCCTGCCGCGCCGGGTGCCTGAAGTCGTTGAGCTGCCGTGCTGTTCTGGTCTGTCCATAGGTCGGGGACCTCGCGTCGTCGCTCGCACAGGGAAGGCCGCTTGATCATGAAGCGCCGTTGGGTGATGTGAGTGTCTACCAGCGCTGGTCTAAACATGTCAACGGTCGATGAACACAGTGTGGCCTGCGGTAACGCCCGGGAAACCGGGCGGTGTTGAGGAGTTCGGCGCTCATTGGTCCAGTCCTCTGAAACGCCCAGCGCGAGGTGGGGCGCGAGCTGCGCGAGAGGTTCCGCACCACCCTGGAAACGCCAACCGGCCGTCACCCGGGGGAGGTTGACTCTCCCCGGACGACGGCCGGTACGGACCTGACGCCAACGGCTACTGCTGCGGCGGCTGTTCACCCTCCGCGGCGGGCGGCTGCGCCTGCCCCGGGGCCTGGCCCGGGGCCTGCCCGGGCGCCTGGTAGGGCACACCCGGCGCCGGGTACTGCCCGGGCTGCCCGTACGGCACCGCACCCGGCGCCCCCGGCTGCTGCCCCCACGGCCCCGGCGGCTGCGCCGGATAGCCGTAACCGTCCTGCTGCGGCTGCGGCTGCGGCTGCGGCGCCTGGGGCGGCTGCCCCTGCGGCGGGTACGGGGCGCCCTGCGGTGGCGCGCCCGCCCCGTACGCCGGAGGCTGCGGGCCCGCCGGCTGCTGCGGTGCCGGATAGCCGTACCCCGGCCCGCCCGGCTGCTGCGGGACCCCGCCCTGCGGCGGGTACGGGGCCTGCGGCGGCTGCGGCGCGGCGGCGGGCATCCCGGGCTGCTGCTGGGCCTGGCCCGGCAGCGGCGGCGCGGCCACCGGCGGCGGGTTGCCGTCGGAGGTCCACAGGCCCTGCTGCTGCTGGGCCCGGGCGAAGTCCTCCGCGACCAGCGCCGACAGGTTGAAGTACGCCTCGCGCGTCTTGGGCCGCATCATGTCGAGGTCCACCTCGGCGCCGGCCGACAGGTGCTCGTCGAAGGGGATGACGACCACGCCGCGGCAGCGCGTCTCGAAGTGCTGGACGATGTCGTCCACCTTGATCATCTTGCCGGTCTCGCGCACCCCGGAGATGACCGTCAGCGACCGCGACACCAGCTCCGCGTACCCGTGCGCCGACAGCCAGTCCAGCGTCGTCGAGGCGCTGGACGCCCCGTCGACCGAGGGCGTCGAAATGATGATCAGCTGGTCGGCGAGGTCCAGCACCCCGCGCATCGCGCTGTACAGCAGCCCCGTCCCCGAGTCGGTGAGGATGATCGGGTACTGCCTGCCGAGGACGTCGATCGCCCGCCGGTAGTCCTCGTCGTTGAAGGTGGTCGAGACCGCCGGGTCCACGTCGTTGGCGATGATCTCCAGCCCGGAGGGCGCCTGCGAGGTGAACCGCCGGATGTCCATGTACGAGTGGAGGTGCGGGATCGCCTGCACCAGGTCGCGGATGGTCGCCCCGGTCTCCCGCCGGACCCGGCGGCCGAGCGTGCCCGCGTCCGGGTTGGCGTCGATGGCGAGGATCTTGTCCTGCCGCTCGGTGGCCAGCGTCGCCCCGAGCGCGGTGGTCGTGGTCGTCTTGCCCACGCCGCCCTTGAGGCTGATGACCGCGATGCGGTAGCAGGACAGCACGGGGGTGCGGATCAGCTCCAGCTTCCGCAGCCGCTCCGCCTCCTCCTTCTTCCCGCCGAGCTTGAACCGCCCACCCGCGCCCGGCCGCCCGCTGCGCGCCTTCTGCTTGTTGTTGCGCAGCAGCCGGTCCGAGGAGAGCTCGACCGCCGCCGTGTAACCGAGCGGCGCCCCCGGATTGGTCCGCTCCCGCTGGTCGTGCTGGACGGCCTGCGGCCACGCGGCCCCGGTCCGCGGGTCCACCGGCGCCTGCGGCGGCAACGGCGCACCCGGCGCCGGGTAGGGCTGCTGCCCCGGCCCGGCCTGCGGCTGCTGGGGCGGCGCCGGATAGCCGTACCCCGACCCCGGCACGCCCTGCTGCGGCACCCCGGGCACGCCGGGGGCGGGCTGGGCGCCGGGCGCCTGGTGCGCACCGGGCACCGGCTGGGCACCCGGGGCCTGCTGCGCGGGCGGGAAGCCGTAGCCGTCCGGCGTCTGCGGGGCGCCCGCCGGAGGCTGCCCCGGCGTCTGCGGAGCGCCCTGCGGAGCGCCCTGCGGCGCGGGCACGGGGCCCTGCGGGGCGGCGTGGGGCGCGCCGAACGGGGCCCCCGGTGCGGCGTGCGGGGCCTGCGGCGGCTGCGCGGCCTCCTGCGGCGCAGCGGAGGGCTGCGGGAAGCCGTAGGCACCCGGCGCCTCGGCGGCACCCTGCGCCGGGGCGGGCTGCCCGCCGTGCTGGGCGCCGGCGTGCTGCGGGCCCTGCGGGGCGGGCGGCGCCTGCGGGGCGTCGGAGGGCGCGGGCGCGGCGGGGGCCTGGTTCCCGTGCGGGAAGCCGTAGCCCCCGGGGGCGGCCTGCTGCTGCGGCGCCTGCGGCGGGAAGCCGTACGCACCCGGGCCGGGCGCCTGCGGCGACTGCGCGTCCTGCGGCGCGGGCGGCGTGGCGGGCGCGTCGGCCGGTGCGGGCTGCGGGGCAGGAGGCGCCGGTTGAGGTGCGGGCGACTGGGCCGCCTGCGGGAAGCCGTAGCCACCGGGACCGCCCTGCGGCGCCCCGGGGTGCTGCTGCGGGAAGCCGTAGCCGCTCGCCGCACCGGGCGCCTGCTGCGGGGCCGCCGGGCCGGGCCCCTGCGGGGGCTGCTGGGGCGCCTGCTGGAAGGGCGGCGTGGTGGGCGGTGCGGGCGGCGCAGGGGGAACCGGGGGAGCGGCCACGCCGGGCCACTGCGCCGCACCGGGCGGCGCGGCCGGGGCGCCCTCCGCGGGCGGGAAGGCAGCCGGCAGCGGCGGCAGACCGCCCTGCTGCGGCGCGCCCGTCGGCTGCGCCCACGGCGGTGGGGCGTCCTGCGGGGCGGACGGCGTCGCCGGGGCGGCGTCGCGCGGGGCCTCGGACGGGGCGGGCGACGGGGCGGCCGACCAGGGCGTTTCCCCGGTGGCCCCGCCCGGCGCACCGCTCTGCGGCGCGTCCTGCGGGGCGGGCGTCGCGGGCTCCGCCGCGGCGCGCCGGGCCTCGGCCTCGGCGTCGCGGCGGGCGATCTCCTGCTTGAGCGCGGCGGCGGAGAAGCGCATCGTGTCGCCGCTCTCCAGATCGGCAGCGCCCGCTCCGCCCTGCGGCGCGGCGGCCGGTGCCTCCTTCTCCGGCGCGGCGTGGGTCTGCTCCGCACGGGGCGGGACCCCGGGCAGGCCGCCGCCCTGGCCGGAGGGCTCGATGCGCGCGTGGGAGGGCGGGACGAGTCCGGGCGCGGGAGTGTCCGCCCAGTTCGGCGCGAACCCCCCGTTGAACGGGGGCCGCTGGGGCTCCCGCGCCCCGCCGCCGTCCCGCGAGCCGAACGGAGCGGCCCCGTCGGCCGCCGGCCCGCCCGAGCTGTCCGCACCGGTTCCGGAACCCGTAGCGGAATCCGAGCCGGCGCCCTTCTCCGCACCGGCTCCCGGACCGCTCACCCCGTCACCGGAGGACGCCGACGCACCGGAGCTGTCGCCCCGTGCCGCCCCGTCGTCCCCCACCACGCCGCGCCCCGGCTCCCCGCCGGGCTTCTGCAGGCTGAACTCCGAGGCCGCCCCCGGACCACCGCCCGCCCCGGAAGCGGAACCCTGCGCGGAATCACCACCGTCGGCAGCGGAACCGGCGGAACCGGCGGACGGTGAGGCGAACGGCCGCGCGAACGAGACCGGGCGCCCCGCGCCTACCGCCCCGGCAGCCGCCGCCGAGCCCGAAGAAGCCGACCACGGCACATCGGCGGCCGAACCCGACGCCGCCGCACCGTCCTTGACGTCCGGCGCCGGCGCCGACGCCGACCCCGACTCCGCCCCGGAAACGGGCGCCCCGGCCTGGTCCGAGTCCGCGTCGGCCGTACCGTCCGCGTCCCCGCCCGCCTCCGCCGACCCGTCCTCCCGGACCTCGTCCTCCGAGGCCCCGTCCTGCTCCGCCTGGGCCTCCGCCATCAACTCCTCCAGCACGCCGCGCGCCCGGCTCTTCGCCTCGGGCACGTCGTCCCCGGCGCTCCCGCCCGGGACGGACTCCGTCTCCTCGGGCGTGGAGTCGGCGGCCACCACGGCGGCACCGCGCGCGCCCAGCCCACCGGCCGCGAACGAGAAGTCGAAGTCGGTCGGCGACACCGGCGCACCGGCCGAGGACGCACTCCCCGGCGCCCCGCTCTCGCGCGCCCCGTCCCCTTCCTCTGCCTCGCCGTCCTCACCGGCGCCGTCCTCGGCCCCGGTGCCCACCTCGGCCCCGGTGCCCACCTCGGCCCCGGTGCCCACCTCGGCCCCGGTGCCCACCTCGGCCCCGGCCGGGTCCTCGTCCAGCGAGTCCGCCCCGAAGGAATCCGCGCCGAGCGCACCCCCGTCGTCCTCGCCGGACGCGCTGCTTCCGGAGTCCGCCCCGGCGGCGGCGTCACGCTCCGCGAGCGACGCCCGCGCCGCCCCGTCACCGGCCCCGGCCGAGGAGGAAACCCCCAGGTCGCGCGCCCCGTACGCCGCCCCGTCGTGCTCCGCACCGGCGGCCCCGTCCGCACCGTCCCCGGCCTCGTCCACCGCGCCGGACGCACCGCCCCCGGCCCCGTCCGCCCCGCTGTCCCCCGAGCCCGAGCCCGAGAACGGAGCCACCCCGCCGCTCGAAGAGGCTTCGGCCGTGTACCAGGCATCGGCGCTGAAGGTGTACTCGCCGGTCGTCTCCGAGGCGGACTCCACGTCGGCCTGATCATCGACGGGTGTGTTGCCGCCCCCGCGGAACCCGTCCCGATCGCTGCTCACAATGCCTCCTGGTGTGGTCGTGCACCCTCATGTCGTGCGGCGGGGTGGTGTCCGCGGGCTCCCTGCGCGTACCGCGACCGCTGCCCGGCCGCGCTCCGGCACGCCTCTTCGCACACAGCGCCCCCTGCCCAGCCTAGTCACCGGCCCGAGCGCCCCGGCAGCTCCGGCCGGTCACAACTCGCCTCGGAGCGGGGCGATTTCCTCCACCGCACGGCATATGTACGCAAGGGGCCGAACCGTGCCACGGGCAACTCGGGTCAAATCCGGGCCCGTCCACACACCATCACCACAACTCGGCGCCTCCGCACGGCCCGCAGAGCCGGATCGCCCCGCCGCGGGCCCCCGCCCCCGGCCCCCGGAAACGGAAAGGGCACGCCCCGCCCGCAGGCGGCACGTGCCCCACCACTGGTGGCGGGGGCCGGACACCCGGTGCGCGGCCCCCGCCCACCCCTACGCCCTACTTCAGGTCGAACTCCCCGTCCCGCGCCCCCAGGACGAAGGCGCGCCACTCGGCCTCGGTGTAGCGCAGGACCGTGTCCGGGTCGAGCGAGGAGCGCATGGCGACGCCGCCCCCGGGCAGGTAGGCGATCTCGACCCGCTCCTCGTGCTCCTCAGCCCCGGGCGCGCTGATCCACTCGACACCCGAGATGTCCAGCGCGTACAGCTCGTCCTTCTCCTGCTGAGTCCCCATTGCCCGCTCCCTCTTCACGTCCCGACGGTGAAACCGGGCGCCCAGTCTGCCGTGCCCGGCCCCGTCCCACCACCTCCTCCGGCGGACGCCCCCCGAAGGAGCGGACCCGCCCCCGACTTCCCGCCGGCGGCGCCCGCGACCTCGTAGATCCCCGCCCGCGCGCCCCGGCTCAACCCCGCGCCCGCCCGTCACCCGGCCTCACTCCGGCCGCGGCGCGACCGGCTCCCCGCCCCTGCTACTCTGTCCGAGGCCGTCTGTGCCCACGTCCCGAGCCCCGCGTTCGACACGCGGTCCCGGACGACCGGACGGATCCATCCGCCTCCCGAGTCACCGAAGCCTCCCCTGAGACGAAGACCAGGGGCGCTCGGAGGCAAGCGAAGACATCACAGAGGAGTACGCGTGTCGCTCGACGCCGCTACGAAGAAGCAGATCATGACCGAGTTCGCCACCAAGGAGGGTGACACCGGCTCCCCCGAGGTCCAGGTCGCCCTGCTGTCGCGCCGGATCTCGGACCTGACCGAGCACCTCAAGACCCACAAGCACGACCACCACTCCCGTCGTGGTCTGCTGATCCTGGTCGGTCAGCGCCGCCGCCTTCTCCAGTACCTGGCCAAGAAGGACATCCAGCGCTTCCGTGCCCTGGTCGAGCGCCTCGGCATCCGCCGCGGTGCCGCGGGCGCCAAGTAAGACATCGTGGAGGGAGCGGTTCCCCGCCTGAGGGGACCGCTCCCTTTGCCGTACGTGCGCCCCGGCCCGGTCTCTTTGTAGGCTGGTGGGGCACGCGTAACAGCAGGACAACCTGACCACAGCTGCGCGTACCGTACGTATGCGTACGGTGGTCGCCGGGCGCGTAAGACACGTGTCCGGGAAGGGCCCGGGGAAAGCCCCGGGCGAGACGAGGGGACGCGTTCCGCGCCGCCGCCGGTCCTCGGTAGTGGCCCCCGGAAGCACCGCGCGAGCGGGGCACCGAGGGCTTCGATCGAAGACCGGCCCGCAACTGGAACGCTCCCCGCCCCCGTCCCCGCGCCACACGGGCCAGGGACGAAGACGAGGAGAGCACGCGAGTGGAGAACGAGACCCACTACGCCGAGGCCGTCATCGACAACGGCACCTTCGGCACCCGCACCATCCGCTTCGAGACGGGCCGCCTGGCCAAGCAGGCCGCCGGCTCCGCCGTGGCGTACCTGGACGACGACACCATGGTGCTGTCGGCCACCACCGCTTCCAAGAAGCCCAAGGACCAGCTGGACTTCTTCCCGCTGACCGTGGACGTCGAGGAGCGGATGTACGCGGCCGGGAAGATCCCCGGTTCCTTCTTCCGCCGTGAGGGCCGGCCCTCCGAGGACGCGATCCTCACCTGCCGCCTGATCGACCGGCCCCTGCGCCCCTCCTTCCGCAAGGGCCTGCGCAACGAGATCCAGATCGTCGAGACGATCATGGCGCTCAACCCCGACCACCTCTACGACGTGGTCGCCATCAACGCCGCCTCCTGCTCCACGCAGCTGGCCGGCCTGCCCTTCTCCGGCCCGATCGGCGGCACCCGTGTCGCCCTGATCAACGGCCAGTGGGTCGGCTTCCCGACCCACACCGAGCTGGAGGACGCCGTCTTCGACATGGTCGTCGCCGGCCGGGTGCTCGACGACGGTGACGTCGCGATCATGATGGTCGAGGCCGAGGCCACCGAGAAGACGATCCAGCTGGTCAAGGACGGCGCCGCCGCCCCGACCGAAGAGGTCGTCGCCGCCGGTCTGGAAGCCGCCAAGCCCTTCATCAAGGCGCTCTGCAAGGCCCAGTCCGACCTGGCCGCCAAGGCCGCCAAGCCCACCGGCGAGTTCCCGATCTTCCTGGACTACCAGGACGACGTGTTCGAGGCCCTCAAGGCCGCCGTCGAGTCCGAGCTGGCCCAGGCGCTGACCATCGGCGGCAAGCAGGAGCGCGAGGCCGAGCTGGACCGCGTCAAGGCCGTCGCCGCCGAGAAGCTGCTCCCGCAGTTCGAAGGCCGCGAGAAGGAGATCTCCGCGGCCTACCGCGCGCTGACCAAGGAACTGGTCCGCCGCCGCGTCATCAAGGACAAGGTCCGCATCGACGGCCGTGGCGTCACGGACATCCGTACGCTCGCCGCCGAGGTCGAGGCCATCCCGCGCGTGCACGGCTCGGCGCTGTTCGAGCGTGGCGAGACCCAGATCCTGGGCGTCACCACCCTCAACATGCTCCGCATGGAGCAGCAGCTCGACACCCTCTCCCCGGTGACGCGCAAGCGCTACATGCACAACTACAACTTCCCGCCGTACTCCACCGGCGAGACCGGCCGCGTCGGTTCCCCGAAGCGCCGCGAGATCGGCCACGGCGCCCTCGCCGAGCGCGCCCTGGTCCCGGTCCTGCCGACCCGCGAGGAGTTCCCCTACGCGATCCGCCAGGTCTCCGAGGCCCTCGGCTCCAACGGCTCCACGTCGATGGGCTCCGTCTGCGCCTCCACCATGTCGCTGCTGAACGCCGGTGTGCCCCTCAAGGCCCCCGTCGCCGGTATCGCCATGGGCCTGATCTCCCAGGAGATCGACGGCGAGACGCACTACGTCACCCTCACCGACATCCTCGGTGCGGAGGACGCCTTCGGTGACATGGACTTCAAGGTCGCCGGCACCAAGACCTTCGTCACCGCGCTCCAGCTCGACACCAAGCTCGACGGCATCCCCGCCTCGGTCCTGGCCGCCGCGCTGAAGCAGGCCCGCGACGCCCGCCTCCACATCCTCGATGTGATGAACGAGGCCATCGACGTCCCGGACGAGATGTCCCCCAACGCCCCGCGGATCATCACCGTCAAGATCCCCGTGGACAAGATTGGCGAGGTCATCGGCCCCAAGGGCAAGATGATCAACCAGATCCAGGAGGACACCGGCGCCGACATCACGATCGAGGACGACGGCACCATCTACATCGGTGCCGCCGACGGCCCGGCCGCCGAGGCCGCCCGCGCCACGATCAACGGCATCGCCAACCCGACCATGCCGGAGGTCGGCGAGCGCTACCTGGGTACGGTCGTCAAGACCACCACCTTCGGTGCCTTCGTCTCCCTGCTCCCGGGCAAGGACGGCCTGCTGCATATCTCGCAGATCCGCAAGCTCGCCGGCGGCAAGCGCGTGGAGAACGTCGAGGACGTCCTCGGCGTCGGCGCGAAGGTCCAGGTCGAGATCGCCGAGATCGACTCCCGCGGCAAGCTCTCGCTGATCCCGGTCATCGAGGGCGAGGACGAGAAGGACGACGCCTCCTCGTGACGTCCCGCACCTCCCGGACGACGGCCCGCGCCACCCCGGCGCGGGCCGTCGCCCGTACCCAAACGCTGCTCAAGGGCAAGGACGGCATCGGTACCGTCCGCCGCACCACCCTCCCGGGCGGACTGCGCGTGGTCACCGAGACCCTGCCCTCCGTCCGCTCCGCCACCTTCGGCATCTGGGTCAACGTCGGCTCCCGCGACGAGACCCCGACGCTCAACGGCGCCACCCACTACCTCGAACACCTCCTCTTCAAGGGCACCGAGAAGCGCAGCGCCCTCGACATCTCCGCCGCGATCGACGCGGTCGGCGGCGAGATGAACGCCTTCACGGCGAAGGAGTACACCTGCTACTACGCACGGGTGCTCGACACCGATCTGCCGCTCGCCATCGACGTGGTCTGCGACATGCTCACCGGCTCCCTGATCGCCCCCGAGGACGTCGACGCCGAGCGCGGCGTCATCCTCGAGGAGATCGCGATGACCGAGGACGACCCGGGCGACTGCGTCCACGACCTGTTCGCCCACACCATGCTGGGCGACACCCCGCTGGGCCGCCCCGTCCTCGGCACCGTCGACACCATCAACGCCCTCGGCCGCGACCAGATCGCCCGCTTCTACAAGCGGCACTACGACCCGACCCGCCTGGTCGTCGCCGCCGCCGGCAACGTCGACCACGCCCGCGTCGTCCGCCAGGTCCGCGCCGCCTTCGACCGCGCCGGAGCCCTGGAGCGCACCGACGCGGAGCCGACCGCGCCGCGCGCCGGCAGCCGCACCCTGCGCGCCAACGGCAAGGTCGAGGTGCTCAACCGCCGCACCGAGCAGGCCCACGTCATCCTCGGCATGCCCGGCCTCGCCCGCACCGACGACCGCCGCTGGGCGATGAGCGTGCTCAACGCGGCCCTCGGCGGCGGCATGTCCTCCCGCCTCTTCCAGGAGGTCCGCGAGAAGCGGGGACTGGCCTACAGCGTGTACTCGTACACCTCGGGCTTCGCCGACTGCGGCCTCTTCGGCGTGTACGCGGGCTGCCGGCCCAGCCAGGTCGACGACGTGCTGCGGATCTGCCGCGACGAACTCGACGCGGTCGCCGGCGGCGGCCTCAGCGACGACGAGGTGAGCCGCGCCATCGGCCAGCTCGCCGGGTCGACCGTCCTCGGCCTGGAGGACACCGGCGCCCTGATGAACCGCATCGGCAAGAGCGAGCTGTGCTGGGGCGAGCAGATGTCGGTCGACGACATGCTCGCGAAGATCTCGGCGGTCACCCCGGACGAGGTCCGCGAGGTCGCCCGCGACATCCTGGGACAGCGGCCCTCGCTCTCCGTCATCGGGCCGCTCAAGGACAAGCAGGCCGCGCGCCTGCACGACGTGGTCGCCTGAACCACCGAGAAGAGGAACGAAGCAATGAGCGACAAGCTGCGGGTGGCCGTGCTGGGCGCCAAGGGCCGCATCGGCTCCGAGGCCGTACGCGCCGTCGAGGCGGCCGGGGACATGGAGCTGGTGGCGGCGCTCGGCCGCGGCGACGCGCTGTCGGCGGTCACCGATGCCGGGGCCCAGGTCGCGGTGGAGCTGACCACCCCCGGTTCCGTCATGGAGAACCTCGAGTTCCTCGTGGGTAACGGCATCCACGCCGTGGTAGGCACCACCGGCTGGACCGACGAGCGCCTCGCCGCCCTGCGCGGCTGGCTCGACGCCTCCCCGGGCACCGGCGTCCTCATCGCGCCCAACTTCTCCATCGGCGCCGTCCTCACCATGGCCTTCGCCCAGCAGGCCGCGCGCTACTTCGAGTCGGTGGAGGTCGTCGAGCTCCACCACCCGAACAAGGCCGACGCCCCCTCGGGCACCGCCACCCGCACCGCCCAGCTGATCGCCGCCGCCCGCGCCGAGGCCCAGCTCCCCGCCCAGCCCGACGCCACGGCGACGGCGCTGGACGGGGCGCGCGGCGCCGACGTGGACGGAGTCCCGGTGCACGCGGTGCGGCTGCGGGGCCTCCTCGCCCACCAGGAGGTCCTCTTCGGCGGCGAGGGTGAGACCCTCACGATCCGCCACGACTCGCTGCACCACAGCAGCTTCATGCCGGGCATCCTGCTCGGCGCCAGGCGGGTGGGGAGCGCTCCGGGGCTCACCTTCGGCCTGGAACACTTCCTCGACCTGAACTGACCGGGCTGACCCCATGCGCGCAAAGATCACCTACCTCGTCACGGCCCTCGTCCTGGTCGTCTACTTCGTCCTGGTCGGCAGCCGCGGCGTGCTGCTCATCCGGCACGGCACCCCGCTGACCATTGTCTTCGGGGTGGCCGTGCTGGTGCTTCCGGTGATCGGCGTCTGGTTCCTCTGGAAGAACACCCAGTTCGTCCAGCGGGCCAACCGGCTCGCCGCCGAGCTGGAGGCCGAGGGCGGACTCCCCGTGGACGAGCTGGTCCGCACCCCGAGCGGCCGCGTCGACCGGGCCTCCGCCGACGCGGTCTTCGCCCGCCGCCGCGCCGAGACCGAGGACCACCCGGACGACTGGCGCTGCTGGTTCCGGCTGGCCGTCGCCTACCACGACGCCCGGGACACGCCCCGGGCCCGTAAGGCGATGCAGCGCGCGATCGCCCTGCACGCCGGCCGCCCGGTCCCCGATCAGGGCTGAGCACATGCGAAGGGCCCCGGAGGACCGTTCCTCCGGGGCCCTTCGCATGTGCTCCTCAGCCGCGTGCGGCGGGCGCGTACTCGTACGCCCAGACCTCCACGGTGTCGGCGGCGCGGTCGAACGCCTCCGTGCGGGAGAGGAAGTCCGCGTTGTGGTCGGTGAGCAGGACGGCCGGCTCGGTGGCGCCCTCCCGGACGACCAGCTCCAGTGCCTGCCCCTGCACCGTGCGGGGGAGCGCCAGCCACTTCACGGGGCGCTGCGCGGTGCGGACCGCCCGCACCCGGTTCCAGGGCGTCGTCCGAGTGAGGAAGAAGCGGACGTGGCGCAGGCCGGTGGCGTTGACCCAGACGCCCATGCGCAGCAGCCGCAGGGCGGAGGCGACCACGGCGAGCCCCAGGGCGCCGGTCACCGCCGCCCCGGACATACCACCGGCAGCCGCGATGATCACGGCGCTGACCAGGACGAACGACGCCAGCAGCAGCAGTATCGCCGCCGCCCCGACCCGCCAGGGGCCGGGGCGGTACGGTCGCCGCCACTGGTCCCGGTCGTCGTAGGGGAGCGGGGCGTCGTCCGCGGCCTCGTCGAATGCACGGTCGGCCGTCAGGAAGGCAAGGGGCACGGCTGGTCCTCACTCAAGCACACTGGGGGGTGGTGCCCGGTGAGGCTACCGAGAGTGCCGCACCCCGACCACTCCAGGGTCCCCGGGTCGGCTCAGCGACCCTCGGATGCCTCGGACTTCTGGTGCTGGACGGCCGACTGCTCGGGCGACAGGGCGGGCATGCCGATGAGCAGGGCACCGACCAGCCCGGCCACCACGGTCAGCCCCATCAGGGTGCTGCCGACCCGCTGGCCCTTGGAGGAACGCTCCCTGGGCGGCGGGGTGACATTGCTGCGGAACTTCTCAGCCTCGGCGATGAAGGCGAACGGAACGGGCTCTCGCCGACGGAACATGTAAGGCGCTTCTCCTCGGAGATCGTGTGCGGTCGTGGCGGTGCGGGACGTGAAGTACGTCTCTGCAAGGTAAGACGATCGGCGGCCCGGATCGGTGCCCCTTATCGCCGAATTCGCTGAAGATTGTCGGCGCAGGACTCCGAACGGCCGATTGTCGGTGCCGGGTCGTAGAGTGGGCGCCGCCCGAGCGACACCCCCATGGAAGGACCCGCAGGTGAGCGACACCCCTGCTCCAGACCTCAAGCCCAGTTTCCGCAGCGACGTCACGGTGCAACTGGTCAAGCACAGCGCGAGCGACACGGACGTGCTGTGGGCCGCCCGCGTCTCCACCGCCGGTGAGCAGTCCCTGGACGAGCTGAGCAAGGACCCGGAGCGTTCCCGGGGTCTGATCAACTATCTGATGCGGGACCGCCACGGCAGCCCCTTCGAGCACAACTCGATGACGTTCTTCATCAGTGCTCCCATCTTCGTCTTCCGCGAGTTCATGCGGCACCGCGTGGGGTGGTCGTACAACGAGGAGTCCGGTCGCTACCGGGAGCTCCAGCCTGTCTTCTACGTCCCCGACGCCGACCGCAAACTCGTCCAGCAGGGCCGGCCCGGAAAGTACGAGTTCGTCGAGGGCAGCGAGGAGCAGCGCGAGCTGACCGCCCGCACCCTGGAGAACACCTACACCCAGGCGTACGAGGCGTACCAGGAGATGCTGGCGGGCGGCGTCGCCCGCGAGGTGGCCCGGGCCGCGCTGCCGGTCGGCCTGTACTCCTCGATGTACGCGACGTGCAACGCCCGCTCGCTGATGAACTTCCTCAGCCTGCGCACCCAGCACGAGCTGGCGACGGTCCCCTCCTTCCCGCAGCGCGAGATCGAGATGGTCGGCCAGGAGATGGAGGCCCGCTGGGCCGAGCTGATGCCGCTGGCGCACGCCGCCTTCAACAAGAACGGCCGCGTCGGCCCCTGAGGCTGCGGCGGCGTCCTGCGGGCCAGCCATCTGAAGTGTCCGTATTGCGGCTTTTCGGAAAGTTCATCTAGCCTGATGAAACGGGTCCGGTACTGCTTGAACCCCCGAGCAGGCAGTACCGGACCCTTCTGTCTCCCCTTGCGCCGTTCGTCCGCCCCACGGGGCACGCCGACGACGCTCGTCACATCGCCCTGGGGGGGACCGCACGCCGTGTAGCGAGTAGCGTGTTACCCATGGCTCCGACCTCCACTCCGCAGACCCCCTTCGGGAGGGTCCTCACCGCCATGGTCACGCCTCTGACGGCGGACGGCGCGCTCGACATCGACGGCGCCCAGCGCCTCGCCACCCACCTGGTGGACGCCGGCAACGACGGACTGGTCCTCAACGGCACCACCGGCGAGTCCCCGACCACCAGTGACGCGGAGAAAACCGAGCTGATCCGGGCCGTGCTCGACGCGGTCGGCGACCGGGCCCACATCGTCGCCGGAGTCGGTACCAACGACACCCGCCACAGCATCGAGCTGGCCCGCGCCGCCGAGGCGGCCGGAGCCCACGGTCTGCTGACGGTCACGCCGTACTACAACAAGCCGCCGCAGGAGGGCCTGTACCGCCACTTCACGGCGATCGCGGACTCCACCGGCCTGCCGGTCATGGTCTACGACATCCCCGGCCGCAGCGGTGTCCCGATCAACACGGAGACCCTGGTGCGCCTCGGTGAGCACCCGCGCATCGTGGCCAACAAGGACGCCAAGGGCGACCTCGGCCGCGCCAGCTGGGCCATCGCCCGCTCGGACCTCGCCTGGTACTCCGGCGACGACATGCTGAACCTTCCGCTGCTCTCGGTGGGCGCGGTCGGTTTCGTCTCGGTCGTCGGCCACCTGGTCACCCCCGAGCTGCGCGCCCTCCTGGAGGCGCACCTGAGCGGCGACGTCCAGAAGGCCACCGAGATCCACCAGCGGCTGCTCCCGGTCTTCACCGGGATGTTCCGCACTCAGGGCGTCATCACCACCAAGGCCGCCCTCGACCGGCTCGGACTCCCCGGCGGCCCGCTGCGCCTGCCGCTGGTCGAGCTGTCGGCGGAGGAAACTGTGCAGCTGACGATCGACCTGGCCGCAGGCGGGGTACAGCTCCAGTCCACAGACTTCACAACTGCATAAGCGCGACCGGTACGCCGGAGCACCACCGCACAACTTCACCAGCACGAACGACACCCGCGCCACGTGCCGTCCGGTACGTGGCGCGGGTGGTAGGGAGAATCTTTTGAGTCATCCGCACCCTGAACTCGGCCCCCCGCCGAAGCTGCCCAAGGGCGGCCTGCGCGTCACACCGCTCGGCGGCCTCGGCGAGATCGGCCGCAACATGACGGTCTTCGAGTACGACGGCCGGCTGCTGATCGTCGACTGCGGCGTCCTCTTCCCCGAGGAGGAGCAGCCCGGCGTCGACCTGATCCTGCCCGACTTCACCTCGATCAGGAACCGCCTCGACGACATCGAGGGCATCGTCCTCACGCACGGCCACGAGGACCACATCGGCGGCGTCCCGTACCTGCTCCGCGAGAAGCCGGACATCCCGCTGATCGGATCGAAGCTCACGCTCGCGCTGATCGAGGCGAAGCTCCAGGAGCACCGCATCCGGCCGTACACGCTGGAGGTGGCGGAGGACCACCGCGAGCGCATCGGTCCCTTCGACTGCCAGTTCATCGCGGTCAACCACTCCATCCCGGACGCCCTGGCCGTCGCCATCCGCACGCCCGCGGGCATGGCGGTGCACACCGGCGACTTCAAGATGGACCAGCTCCCGATGGACCGGCGGCTCACCGACCTGCCGACGTTCGCGAAGCTCGGCGAGGAGGGCATCGACCTCCTGCTGACCGACTCCACCAACGCCGAGGTCCCCGGCTTCGTGCCGCCCGAGCGCGACATCTCCAACGTCCTGCGCAACGTCTTCGCCAACGCGGACAAGCGGATCATCGTGGCGAGCTTCGCCAGCCACGTCCACCGCATCCAGCAGATCCTGGACGCCGCCCACGAGTACGGCCGCCGGGTCGCCTTCGTCGGCCGCTCGATGGTCCGCAACATGGGCATCGCCCGCGACCTCGGCTACCTCAAGGTGCCGCCGGGCCTCGTCGTCGACGTGAAGGCGCTCGACGACCTGCCGGACGACGAGGTCGTGCTGGTCTGCACCGGTTCGCAGGGCGAGCCGATGGCCGCGCTCTCCCGCATGGCCAACCGCGACCACCAGATCCGCATCGTCCAGGGCGACACGGTGATCCTGGCCTCCTCGCTGATCCCGGGCAACGAGAACGCGGTCTACCGCGTGATCAACGGTCTGACCCGCTGGGGCGCCAACGTCGTCCACAAGGGCAACGCCAAGGTCCACGTCTCCGGACACGCCTCGGCCGGCGAGCTGCTGTACTTCTACAACATCTGCAAGCCGAAGAACCTGATGCCGGTCCACGGCGAATGGCGCCACCTGCGGGCCAACGCCGAACTCGGCGTCCTCACCGGCGTCCCGCCGCAGAACATCGTCATCGCCGAGGACGGCGTCGTCGTCGACCTGGTCGACGGCCGCGCCAAGATCGTCGGCAAGGTCCAGGCGGGCTACGTCTACGTGGACGGGCTCTCCGTCGGCGATGTCACCGAGACCTCGCTCAAGGACCGCCGCATCCTCGGCGACGAGGGCATCATCTCGGTCTTCGTGGTGGTGGACTCCAGCTCCGGCAAGATCACCGGCGGCCCGCACATCCAGGCCCGCGGTTCGGGTATCGACGACGCGCGCTTCGCCGACGTCGTCCCCCGTATCCAGGAGGTCCTGGAGAAGTCGGCCCAGGACGGCGTGGTCGAGCCGCACCAGCTCCAGCAGCTGGTGCGCCGGACCCTCGGCAAGTGGGTCGCCGACCACTACCGCCGGCGCCCGATGATCCTCCCGGTCGTCGTCGAGGTCTGAGCCGCCGTACGGCGCACCACGGAGCGGGGCTCCCCGGATTTGCATCGGGGAGCCCCGCTCCAGTACGTTTACGTCTCCACCCCAGCGGGAAGCGCGGCGTACCTCTGTGTGCCCACGCGGAACTGGAGAGGTGGAAATTTCGACTCAGAGTCTCTGATAAAGTCGGAACCGCCGAAAGGGAAAAGCAAAGCGGAAACGCGGAGCTGGAACCGGAAACGCACCGAGGAAATCGGACACGAAAGAGTCTGGTAGAGTCGGAGAAACGAAATACCGAAGGGAAGCGCCCGGAGGAAAGCCCGAGAGGGTGAGTACAAAGGAAGCGTCCGTTCCTTGAGAACTCAACAGCGTGCTAAAAGTCAACGCCAGATATGTTGATACCCCGACCGGCCAGGTTTCTGGTTGGTTGAGGTTCCTTTGAAATACAACAGCGAGGACGCTGTGTGCGACAGGGACTATTCCTCCTTGTCGCACCGCTCTCATGTCTGTTGCACCCGATTGCGGGTACACATTCACGGAGAGTTTGATCCTGGCTCAGGACGAACGCTGGCGGCGTGCTTAACACATGCAAGTCGAACGATGAACCGCTTTTGGGCGGGGATTAGTGGCGAACGGGTGAGTAACACGTGGGCAATCTGCCCTGCACTCTGGGACAAGCCCTGGAAACGGGGTCTAATACCGGATATGACCGTCTGCCGCATGGTGGATGGTGTAAAGCTCCGGCGGTGCAGGATGAGCCCGCGGCCTATCAGCTTGTTGGTGAGGTAGTGGCTCACCAAGGCGACGACGGGTAGCCGGCCTGAGAGGGCGACCGGCCACACTGGGACTGAGACACGGCCCAGACTCCTACGGGAGGCAGCAGTGGGGAATATTGCACAATGGGCGAAAGCCTGATGCAGCGACGCCGCGTGAGGGATGACGGCCTTCGGGTTGTAAACCTCTTTCAGCAGGGAAGAAGCGAAAGTGACGGTACCTGCAGAAGAAGCGTACTAACTACGTGCCAGCAGCCGCGGTAATACGTAGGGCGCAAGCGTTGTCCGGAATTATTGGGCGTAAAGAGCTCGTAGGCGGCTTGTCACGTCGGTTGTGAAAGCCCGGGGCTTAACCCCGGGTCTGCAGTCGATACGGGCAGGCTAGAGTTCGGTAGGGGAGATCGGAATTCCTGGTGTAGCGGTGAAATGCGCAGATATCAGGAGGAACACCGGTGGCGAAGGCGGATCTCTGGGCCGATACTGACGCTGAGGAGCGAAAGCGTGGGGAGCGAACAGGATTAGATACCCTGGTAGTCCACGCCGTAAACGGTGGGCACTAGGTGTGGGCAACATTCCACGTTGTCCGTGCCGCAGCTAACGCATTAAGTGCCCCGCCTGGGGAGTACGGCCGCAAGGCTAAAACTCAAAGGAATTGACGGGGGCCCGCACAAGCGGCGGAGCATGTGGCTTAATTCGACGCAACGCGAAGAACCTTACCAAGGCTTGACATACACCGGAAACGTCTGGAGACAGGCGCCCCCTTGTGGTCGGTGTACAGGTGGTGCATGGCTGTCGTCAGCTCGTGTCGTGAGATGTTGGGTTAAGTCCCGCAACGAGCGCAACCCTTGTCCCGTGTTGCCAGCAGGCCCTTGTGGTGCTGGGGACTCACGGGAGACCGCCGGGGTCAACTCGGAGGAAGGTGGGGACGACGTCAAGTCATCATGCCCCTTATGTCTTGGGCTGCACACGTGCTACAATGGCCGGTACAATGAGCTGCGATACCGTGAGGTGGAGCGAATCTCAAAAAGCCGGTCTCAGTTCGGATTGGGGTCTGCAACTCGACCCCATGAAGTCGGAGTCGCTAGTAATCGCAGATCAGCATTGCTGCGGTGAATACGTTCCCGGGCCTTGTACACACCGCCCGTCACGTCACGAAAGTCGGTAACACCCGAAGCCGGTGGCCCAACCCCTTGTGGGAGGGAGCTGTCGAAGGTGGGACTGGCGATTGGGACGAAGTCGTAACAAGGTAGCCGTACCGGAAGGTGCGGCTGGATCACCTCCTTTCTAAGGAGCACTTCTTGACTGCCGGCCCTCGGGCTTGGTGGTCCAGAGGCCAGTTCATCGGCGAACGTCTGATGCTGGTTGCTCATGGGTGGAACGTTGACTATTCGGCACAGTGGATTCGATGGTTTTGCTAGTACTGCTTCGGCGTGGAACGCAAGGTCATGGGTCGGCTGGGCCGGGCACGCTGTTGGGTGTCTGAGGGAGCGGCCACGATGTGGCTGTTTCTTCGGTTGCCGGCCCCAGTGAACTCGGGATGTATGTCTCGGGGTGGTGGGTGGTTGGTCGTTGTTTGAGAACTGCACAGTGGACGCGAGCATCTGTGGCCAAGTTTTTAAGGGCGCACGGTGGATGCCTTGGCACCAGGAACCGATGAAGGACGTGGGAGGCCACGATAGTCCCCGGGGAGTCGTCAACCAGGCTTTGATCCGGGGGTTTCCGAATGGGGAAACCCGGCAGTCGTCATGGGCTGTCACCCGCTGCTGAACTCATAGGCAGTGTGGAGGGAACGCGGGGAAGTGAAACATCTCAGTACCCGCAGGAAGAGAAAACAACCGTGATTCCGGGAGTAGTGGCGAGCGAAACTGGATGAGGCCAAACCGTATGTGTGTGATACCCGGCAGGGGTTGCGCATGCGGGGTTGTGGGATCTCTCTTCTACGGTCTGCCGGCCGTGGGACGAGTCAGAAACCGTTGATGTAGGCGAAGGACATGCGAAAGGTCCGGCGTAGAGGGTAAGACCCCCGTAGTCGAAACATCAGCGGCTCGTTTGAGAGACACCCAAGTAGCACGGGGCCCGAGAAATCCCGTGTGAATCTGGCGGGACCACCCGCTAAGCCTAAATATTCCCTGGTGACCGATAGCGGATAGTACCGTGAGGGAATGGTGAAAAGTACCGCGGGAGCGGAGTGAAATAGTACCTGAAACCGTGTGCCTACAAGCCGTGGGAGCGTCGCGCATCGAGCTTGCTCGGTGCGTCGTGACTGCGTGCCTTTTGAAGAATGAGCCTGCGAGTTAGCGGTGTGTAGCGAGGTTAACCCGTGTGGGGAAGCCGTAGCGAAAGCGAGTCCGAAGAGGGCGTTTGAGTTGCACGCTCTAGACCCGAAGCGGAGTGATCTAGCCATGGGCAGGTTGAAGCGGCTGTAAGAGGTCGTGGAGGACCGAACCCACCAGGGTTGAAAACCTGGGGGATGACCTGTGGTTAGGGGTGAAAGGCCAATCAAACTCCGTGATAGCTGGTTCTCCCCGAAATGCATTTAGGTGCAGCGTCGTGTGTTTCTTGCCGGAGGTAGAGCACTGGATAGGCGATGGGCCCTACCGGGTTACTGACCTTAGCCAAACTCCGAATGCCGGTAAGTGAGAGCGCGGCAGTGAGACTGTGGGGGATAAGCTCCATGGTCGAGAGGGAAACAGCCCAGAGCATCGACTAAGGCCCCTAAGCGTACGCTAAGTGGGAAAGGATGTGGAGTCGCAGAGACAACCAGGAGGTTGGCTTAGAAGCAGCCACCCTTGAAAGAGTGCGTAATAGCTCACTGGTCTAGTGATTCCGCGCCGACAATGTAGCGGGGCTCAAGCGTACCGCCGAAGTCGTGTCATTGCAGCAATACTCCCAACGGAGGCTGTGATGGGTAGGGGAGCGTCGTGTGCCGGGTGAAGCAGCCGTGGAAGCGAGTTGTGGACGGTTCACGAGTGAGAATGCAGGCATGAGTAGCGATTCACACGTGAGAAACGTGTGCGCCGATTGACTAAGGGTTCCTGGGTCAAGCTGATCTGCCCAGGGTAAGTCGGGACCTAAGGCGAGGCCGACAGGCGTAGTCGATGGATAACCGGTTGATATTCCGGTACCCGCTGTGAAGCGTCAAACATTGAATCCAGTGATGCTAAGCCCGTGAAGCCGTTCCGGACCCTTCGGGGAATGGAAAGTGGTGGAGCCGGTGGCCCGAGCTGGTAGTAGGTGAGTGATGGGGTGACGCAGGAAGGTAGTCCATCCCGGGCGGTGGTTGTCCCGGGGTAAGGGTGTAGGACGTCAGGTAGGTAAATCCGCCTGGCAATAGTCTGAGACCTGATGCCGAGCCGATTGTGGTGAAGTGGATGATCCTATGCTGTCGAGAAAAGCCTCTAGCGAGTTTCATGGCGGCCCGTACCCTAAACCGACTCAGGTGGTCAGGTAGAGAATACCGAGGCGTTCGGGTGAACTATGGTTAAGGAACTCGGCAAAATGCCCCCGTAACTTCGGGAGAAGGGGGCCATGTCTGGTGATCCGATTTACTCGGTGAGCTGGGTGTGGCCGCAGAGACCAGCGAGAAGCGACTGTTTACTAAAAACACAGGTCCGTGCGAAGCCGTAAGGCGATGTATACGGACTGACGCCTGCCCGGTGCTGGAACGTTAAGGGGACCGGTTAGTCACATTTCGGTGTGGCGAAGCTGAGAACTTAAGCGCCAGTAAACGGCGGTGGTAACTATAACCATCCTAAGGTAGCGAAATTCCTTGTCGGGTAAGTTCCGACCTGCACGAATGGCGTAACGACTTCTCGACTGTCTCAACCATAGGCCCGGTGAAATTGCATTACGAGTAAAGATGCTCGTTTCGCGCAGCAGGACGGAAAGACCCCGGGACCTTTACTACAGTTTGATATTGGTGTTCGGTTCGGCTTGTGTAGGATAGGTGGGAGACTGTGAAGCATGCACGCCAGTGTGTGTGGAGTCGTCGTTGAAATACCACTCTGGTCGTGCTGGATGTCTAACCTGGGTCCGTGATCCGGATCAGGGACAGTGTCTGATGGGTAGTTTAACTGGGGCGGTTGCCTCCTAAAGAGTAACGGAGGCGCCCAAAGGTTCCCTCAGCCTGGTTGGTAATCAGGTGTTGAGTGTAAGTGCACAAGGGAGCTTGACTGTGAGACCGACGGGTCGAGCAGGGACGAAAGTCGGGACTAGTGATCCGGCGGTGGCTTGTGGAAGCGCCGTCGCTCAACGGATAAAAGGTACCCCGGGGATAACAGGCTGATCTTCCCCAAGAGTCCATATCGACGGGATGGTTTGGCACCTCGATGTCGGCTCGTCGCATCCTGGGGCTGGAGTCGGTCCCAAGGGTTGGGCTGTTCGCCCATTAAAGCGGTACGCGAGCTGGGTTTAGAACGTCGTGAGACAGTTCGGTCCCTATCCGCTGTGCGCGTAGGAATATTGAGAAGGGCTGTCCCTAGTACGAGAGGACCGGGACGGACGAACCTCTGGTGTGCCAGTTGTTCTGCCAAGGGCATGGCTGGTTGGCTACGTTCGGGAGGGATAACCGCTGAAAGCATCTAAGCGGGAAGCCTGCTTCGAGATGAGTATTCCCACCTCCTTGAGAGGGTAAGGCTCCCAGTAGACGACTGGGTTGATAGGCCGGATATGGAAGCCCTGTAAGGGGTGGAGTTGACCGGTACTAATAGGCCGAGGGCTTGTCCTCAGTTGCTCGCGTCCACTGTGTTGGTTCTGAAACCACGAACACCAATCACATACCTGTCTAGAGGTGGGTTGTGGTTGCTGGTGTGTTTCGTAGTGTTTCGGTGGTCATAGCGTGAGGGAAACGCCCGGTTACATTCCGAACCCGGAAGCTAAGCCTTACAGCGCCGATGGTACTGCAGGGGGGACCCTGTGGGAGAGTAGGACGCCGCCGAACTATTATTCAAAGTGGTGGTCCCCGGATTTCGGTCCGGGGACCACCACTTTTTTGTTTTCGGTCACCTCGCGTTCACCGTCCGCCGCCAGCATGTGCGGCATGGGGACAGAGAAGATGCTGAGGGCCGCGGGGATCGGGCGGGGCGACGAGGTCGTGGTGCCGGCCTTCGGACGGGCCGACGTCGCGGGAGCCGTGGTCGCCGCCGGCGCGCTGCCGGTGTTCGCCGACATCGACCCGCACTCCTACTGCCTGGATGCCGAGGCCGTGGCCGCAGTCACCGGGCCCCGTACCGCCGCGATCGTCGCCGTGCACCGCTTCGGGCGCTCCGCGCCCCTGTGGCAGCTGAAGGGGCACGGGAAGCGACACGGGCTGCTGGTCCTGGAGGAGCGGGACGCCGTGGGGGAGCCCGCCGACGTGGCGGAGCGCAGGCGGGCCGCCGACCATCTCGACCAGCGGCTTCGCGGGGTCGGGACGCCCGAGCGGGACCGGGACCACACCTATACGCAGTACGTGGTGCGGGTGCCGGGGAACGGCCGGCCCGACCGGGACGCCTTCGCGCGGGCGCTGCGGGCCAGGGGCGTCGCCTGCTCCGTGCCGGTGCAGACGCCGCTGCACCGCACCACCGAGCACTGGCGCGACGTACGGCTGCCGGAGACCGAGCGGGCCGCCGACGACACCCTGGCGCTGCCGCTCGTACCGGTGGCGGAGCGGCGGGGGCTGCACCGGTTGGTGTCGGCGTGCAACGCGCTGGGCGGGCTGCTCCAGCCGGCCTGAGTTCCGGCCGCTGGGGGGTGGTGCGAGGGGCGCTCGAATTCAGGTATGCTTCTTCTCGTTGCCAACGCGGAACACCGCGAAAAGCAGCAGTCGGCCCCAATAGCTCAGTCGGCAGAGCGTCTCCATGGTAAGGAGAAGGTCAACGGTTCGATTCCGTTTTGGGGCTCAAGGAAAAGGCCCCCGCCCATTGGGCGGGGGCCTTTCTCGTGCGTGTGTGGGGCTGGGGCGGGGAGGGGCCGGTCGGAACCGGCCCCTCGTTCGTCAGTTCCGCTGGGGTTCCGGGACGCGCATCGTCAGGATGGCCATGTCGTCCGACGGGGAATCGGCGGCGAACCGCTCGACGGCGCGCATGACGCGGGCCGCGACCGCGCCGGCCGTCAGCCCCGTGCAGCCCTTCAGGACCTCCGCCAGGCCGTCGTCGCCCAGCATGCGGCTGCCCTCGCGGCGCTCCGTGATGCCGTCGGTGACGCAGAGCAGGACGTCGCCCGGCTCCAGGCGCACCGTCTGCTCGTACAGCTCCAGGTCGTCCATGACACCGAGGAGGGGCTGGGGTTCGGCGGCCGCCTCGACGGAGCCGTCCTGACGCAGGCGCAGCGGGAGGGGGTGGCCGGCGCAGACCACCTTCAGCAGGGCGCTGCCGTCCTCCTGGGGGCGCAGCTCGCCGTAGAGGAGGGTGAGGAAGCGGCTGCGTTCGCCCTCGTCGAGGATAGCGTTGTTGAGGCGCTCCAGGACGGCCGGGCCGCTGTAGCCCTCGCGGGCCAGCAGGCGCAGGGCGTGGCGGGCGAGGCCGGTGACGGCCGCCGCCTCGGGGCCCGTGCCGCAGACGTCGCCGATGGCGAAGCCGTACGCACCGTCGGGGATGGTGAAGAGGTCGTAGAAGTCGCCGCCGACCTCGTTCCCCTCTCCGGCCGCGCGGTAGATGACCTCGACCTCGACGCCGGGGACCTCGGGCATGTCCGGCGGGAGCAGGCTGCGCTGGAGGGACTGGCTGATCGCCATCCGCTCCGAGTACAGGCGGGAGTTGTCGAGGGCCAGGGCGGCCCGGCGGGAGAGGTCCTCGGCCAGTTCCAGGTTCTCCTGGCGGAAGTGGTCCTCGGAGGGCTTGCCGAGGACCAGCATGCCGATGACGCGGTTGCGGGCCACCAGCGGCAGGACGACCGTCTCGCCGCCGACCGAGGCCGCCGTGGTGAGGGTCGAGCCGATCCCCGAGCCCAGGTGGTGCGGCTCGTCGTCCAGGCTCCGCACGGAGGCTTCGAGCGCCGCCTCGTGCGCCGCGCGCGCCGGGGCGGGCCAGATCCGCGCGCCGGGCGTGGGAACCGGCTCGGGCGGGTCGATGCGGCCCAGCAGGGCCTTGAGGCCGTCGATGCGCTCCTCGTCCTCGTGCAGCACGTAGGAGAGGTACGGCTCGGAGGCGGTGTCGGCGATGGTGTAGACGGCGCACCAGGTGGCCAGCGTCGGGACCGTCATCTGGGCCATCAGCGCCAGTGTCTGGTCCCGGTCGAGGGTGCCGGCGAGCAGGTCGGAGGCCTCGACGAGGAAGGAGAGCGAGCCGCGGCGCAGCCGCTCCAGCTCGCCGAGGCGGGCCGACTCGACGGCCAGCGCGATCCGGTCGGCGGCGAACTGCAGGCGCAGCGCCTCCTCGTTGGAGTAGCGGCCGGCGCCCTCCGCGGCGACGCCGAGGGAACCGGTGAGGCGGCCCTCGACCTTGAGCGGGACCGTCACCACGGAGCGCATCCCGGTACCGTTCAGCAGCGGCACGGCGCCCGGCACGGCGCTCAGGTCCTCGTGGACGGCGGGCATCCGGGCCGTGCCGTACCGGCCGGAGCCGGTGTCGACCGGGACGCGGGCGAACCGCTGGCGGGCGGAGGGCAGGCCGGTGGTGGCGCGGACCTCCAGTTCCGTCTCGTCGTCGGTGGCGAGCAGCAGGAAGGCCGCGTCGCCGTCGAGCATGTCGCGGGAGCGTTCCACGGTGCGCTGGAGCAGCCCGTCGAGGTCGTCCGGGGCCGGGGAGCCGATGAACGTCTCGAACGGGTCGGTGCCCTGGCCGTCGGCGCGGTGCCTGGACTCCGGGGCGGCGCCGCGCTGCGGCGTGGCGAGGACGGCGCGCTCGTCGTCGCGGACCAGCAGGCAGACCGTGGAGGGCTCGCCCTGCGGGTCGCGGACGCGCAGGTGGGAGGCGTAGACGGGGACGACGCGGCCGTCGGCGGCGCGGATTCCGTAGCTGCCCTCCCAGCGGGAGAGGCGCAGGGCCTCGGCGATGCCGGTGCTGGTGCCGGGGGTGTGCGGCCACGCGGCGTAGTCGGTCAGCGGCTTGCCGATGATCTGCTTCGCCGGGTAGCCGAAGAGTTCCTGGGCGTCGTCGTTCCAGGCGGAGACGGCGCCCTCGCTGTCGATCTGGATGACCGCGACCCGGACCCGCTCGTCGGCCAGCGGCAGCAGTTCGGTGGAGACCGAGGGGCCGGCGGTGCGGGTGCCGACCTGGCGCTCGGGCAGGTCGAGCCGGAACCAGACGTGCTTGTGCGCGGGGGAGTACTCGACGCCCCAGCGGGAGGCGAGCGCCGCGCAGAGCTGGAGGCCGCGGCCGCCCTCGCGGTCCGGGCTGCCCATCGACACCCCGCCGGACTGGAGCGGGATCTCGCGCTCGGGATAGCGGTCGGAGACCTCGATGCGCACGCCGTCGCCGGAGCGCAGGCAGACCACCTCGGCGGCGGTGCCGGCGTGCACGACGGCGTTGGTGACCAGCTCGCTGGTGAGGACCACGGCGTCGTCCACGACGTCGCCGAAGCCCCAGCCCTGCAGGGTGTCGCGGACGAAGGCGCGGGCGGCCGCCACCGAGCGCCCGACCGGTTCGAAGGTGTGGGCGGCCCGCGCCGTGATCACAGAACTCCTCGTGCGGTTGTCGGCGGGGTCCAGGCTCCCGTGGTCGGGGTGCTCGGCCCCGGATGCCGGGGGCTGTTCCCCGGGCAACGTCAGTCCCATTCCTCCGGCCGCCCCTCCGATGCCCGTACGTACGTGTGCCACCGCCCAGGCCGGGCATACCGGGGTGGTTGGACAGCCTGGTGCCAGGTTACTTACCTTCACGGTCCCGGTGGATGCCGGTCGCGCGGTTTTGGTTCGGAGGGTGTGCGGACGGTGTGCGAAGCTGCCGAACTGTTATGGCCTGGTTCGGCCGGGGTGAAACACTGGGAACGCTCCTGGCAACGGCCCGGGCAAACCTGCAGTACGTCGACCCTTGCGGGAGGGACACGGTGGAGTCTGGCGCAGCGGCGCGGAGCACGACCACGCGCGGACAGGGCGGGCGGTCCCGAAGTGCCTCCAGGGGAGGGACGGTCGAGGTGGACGCGGCCCAGCTCCAGCGCCTGAAGTCCGCCCTGGCCGCGATGCGCGACGGCAACTTCCGGCGCCGTCTGACGGTGACCGGCGACGGCGTGATGGCCGAGGTCGCCGCGTTGTTCAACGAGGTCGCGGACCGCAATCTGCATCTGACCGGAGAGCTGTCGCGGGTGCGGCGCACGGTCGGACGTGAGGGAAAACTCACGGAGCGGCTGGAGACGGGGGTCTGCGAGGGCTCGTGGGCCTCGGCGATCGAGGCGTCCAACGCCCTCGTCGACGACCTGGTCCACCCCGTCTCCGAGGTCGGCCGGGTACTCTCCGCGGTCGCCGACGGTGACCTGGAGCAGCGGATGGAGCTGCGGACGCAGGCGCCGGACGGTTCGGGGCATCCACTGCGCGGGGAGTTCCTGAAGGTCGGCCGGACCGTCAACAACCTGGTCGACCAGTTGTCGCGGTTCACCGACGAGGTGACCCGGGTGGCCAGCGAGGTCGGTACCGAGGGCAAGCTCGGCGGTCAGGCGCAGGTGCGGGGCATGTCCGGTTCGTGGAAGGACCTCACGGACTCGGTCAACACCATGGCGTACCGGCTGACCGCGCAGGTGCGGGACATCGCGCTGGTGACCACGGCGGTGGCCCGGGGCGATCTGTCGCGCAAGGTGACGGTGCACGTCGCGGGCGAGATGCTCGAACTCAAGAACACCGTCAACACGATGGTGGACCAGCTGTCGTCGTTCTCCTCCGAGGTGACGCGCGTCGCCCGCGAGGTGGGTACCGAGGGTGAGCTGGGCGGGCAGGCGCGGGTGCCCGGGGTGGACGGGGTCTGGAAGGACCTCACCGACTCGGTGAACCTCATGGCCTTCAACCTGACCGCGCAGGTACGCGGGATCGCCGAGGTCACCACCGCCGTCGCCAACGGTGACCTGTCCCGCAAGGTGACGGTGAACGCGCGCGGCGAGGTGGCCCAACTCGCCGAGACCATCGACCAGATGACCGAGACGCTGCGAACCTTCGGCGACGAGGTCACCCGCGTCGCCCGCGAGGTCGGTGTCGAGGGGCAGCTCGGCGGGCAGGCCAACGTGCCGGGCGCCGCCGGGACCTGGAAGGACCTGACGGACTCGGTCAACACCGTCTTCCGGAACCTGACCACGCAGGTGCGCGACATCGCGCAGGTGACGACGGCGGTGGCCAACGGCGACCTCTCCCAGAAGGTCACGGTGGACGTCTCCGGCGAGATGCTGGAGCTGAAGAACACCGTCAACACCATGGTCGACCAGCTCTCGGCGTTCGGTGCCGAGGTGACCCGGGTGGCGCGCGAGGTCGGCGTCGAGGGTGAACTGGGCGGCCAGGCCACCGTGCAGGGCGCGGCCGGCACCTGGAAGGACCTCACCGACTCGGTCAACACCGCCTTCCGCAACCTCACCGGCCAGGTGCGCAACATCGCGCAGGTGACGACGGCGGTGGCCAACGGCGACCTCTCCCAGAAGGTCACGGTGGACGTCTCCGGCGAGATGCTCCAGCTGAAGAACACCGTGAACCGCATGGTGGACCAGCTCTCCTCCTTCGCCGACCAGGTCACGCGGATGGCCCGGGACGTGGGTACGGAGGGGCGCCTCGGCGGTCAGGCCCAGGTGGACGGGGTCAGCGGCACCTGGAAGGAGCTGACCGACTCCGTCAACCTCATGGCCGGCAACCTCACCGCGCAGGTGCGGCAGATCGCCCAGGTCACCACGGCGGTGGCCCAGGGCGACCTGTCGCAGAAGATCGGCATGGACGCCCGGGGCGAGATCCTGGAGCTGAAGAACACCATCAACACGATGGTCGACCAGCTCTCCGCCTTCGCCGACGAGGTGACCCGGGTCGCCCGCGAGGTGGGCACCGAGGGACGGCTCGGCGGCCAGGCGCAGGTGCCCGGCGTGGCAGGCGTCTGGCGCGACCTGACCGACTCGGTGAACGGCATGGCCGGCAACCTCACCGCGCAGGTACGCCAGATCGCCCAGGTGGCCACCGCCATCGCCCGGGGTGACCTGTCGCAGAAGATCGACGTGGACGCGCGGGGCGAGATCCTGGAGCTGAAGAACACCCTGAACACGCTGGTGGACCAGCTCTCGGCCTTCGCCGAGCAGGTCACCCGCGTCTCCCGTGAGGTGGGCACCGAGGGCATCCTCGGCGGCCAGGCGCAGGTGGACGGGGTCTCCGGGACCTGGAAGGACCTCACCCAGTCGGTGAACAGCATGGCCAACAACCTGACCATGCAGGTCCGCAACATCGCCGAGGTCACCACCGCCGTGGCGCGCGGCGACCTCTCGAAGAAGATCACCGTCGACGCCAAGGGCGAGATCCTCGAACTGGTCACCACCGTCAACACCATGGTCGACCAGCTCTCCAACTTCGCCGAGCAGGTGACGCTGGTCGCCCGTGAGGTGGGCACCGAGGGCAACCTCGGCGGCCAGGCGCGGGTGCCGGGCGTCACCGGCATCTGGAAGGACCTGAGCGACAACGTCAACACGATGGCGAACAACCTCACCGGCCAGGTGCGGAACATCGCCCACGTCGCCACCGCCGTGGCCAACGGCGACCTGACCAAGAAGGTCACCGTCGAGGCGAGCGGCGAGGTCGCCCAGCTCGCCGACACCGTCAACACCATGGTGACGACCCTGTCGTCCTTCGCCGACGAGGTGACCCGCGTCGCCCGCGAGGTGGGCACCGAGGGCATCCTCGGCGGCCAGGCCCGCGTCCCCGGCAGCTCGGGGACCTGGAAGGACCTCACCGAGTCGGTGAACTCGATGGCCCAGAACCTCACCGGCCAGGTCCGCAACATCGCGATGGTCACCACCGCCATCGCCAAGGGCGACCTCACCAAGAAGATCGACATCGACGCCCGGGGGGAGATCCTGGAGCTGAAGACGACCATCAACACCATGGTCGACCAGCTCTCCTCCTTCGCCGAGCAGGTCACCCGGGTCGCCCGCGAGGTGGGTACGGAGGGACAGCTCGGCGGTGAGGCCCGGGTCCGCGACGTCGACGGCACCTGGCGCGACCTCACCGAGTCGGTGAACGAGATGGCGCAGAACCTCACCCGCCAGGTCCGCGCCATCGCGGCGGTCGCCACCGCGGTGACCCGCGGCGACCTCCAGCTGAAGATCGACGTGGACGCGGCCGGTGAGATCCGGGCGCTCCAGGACAACATCAACACGATGATCACCAACCTGCGCGACACCACCCTCGCCAACGAGGAGCAGGACTGGCTCAAGGGCAACCTCGCGCGGATCTCCGGCCTCATGCAGGGCCGCCGCGACCTCACCGACGTCGCCTCGCTGATCATGAGCGAGCTGACCCCGGTGGTCTCCGCGCAGCACGGCGCGTTCTTCATCGCCGCGCCCACCGAGGAGGACCCGGACCTGTCGGCGGAGGCCCGCGAGGAGGCGTACGAGCTGCGGATGATCGGGAGTTACGGCTACTCGATGGGGTCGATGCCGACCGCGTTCAAGCCCGGTGAGTCGCTGATCGGGGCCGCCGCGCAGGAGAAGCGGACCATCCTCGTCGACCATGTGCCCTCCGGGTACCTGAAGATCGCCTCGGGGCTCGGGGAGGCGCCGCCGGCCCATGTGATCGTGCTGCCGCTGCTCTTCGAGGGCACCGTGCTCGGCGTGATCGAGCTGGCCGCCTTCCAGCCGTTCACGCAGATCCAGCGGGACTTCCTGAGCCAGCTCGCCGAGATGATCGCGACCAGCGTCAACACCATCAGCGTCAACACCAAGACCGAGGAACTGCTGAAGCAGTCGCAGGAGCTGACCGAGCAGCTGAGGGACCGCTCCGAGGAGCTGGAGGTCCGGCAGAGGGCGCTCCAGGCATCCAACGCCGAACTGGAGGACAAGGCCGAGCTGCTGGCCCGTCAGAACCGCGACATCGAGGTCAAGAACACCGAGATCGAGGACGCCCGGCAGGTGCTGGAGGAGCGCGCCGAGCAGCTCGCCGTCTCCATGCGGTACAAGTCGGAGTTCCTGGCCAACATGTCGCACGAGCTGCGCACCCCGCTCAACTCGCTGCTGATCCTCGCCAAGCTGCTCGCCGACAACGCCGAGGGGAACCTCTCCCCGAAGCAGGTGGAGTTCGCCGAGACGATCCACGGGGCCGGTTCCGACCTGCTCCAGCTGATCAACGACATCCTCGACCTCTCCAAGGTCGAGGCGGGCAAGATGGACGTCAGCCCGACCCGGATCGCCCTGGTCCAGCTGGTCGACTACGTCGAGGCCACCTTCCGGCCGCTCACCGCCGAGAAGGGGCTGGACTTCTCCGTCCGGGTCTCCCCGGAGCTGCCCGCCACCCTCCACACCGACGAGCAGCGGCTCCTCCAGGTCCTGCGCAACCTCCTCTCCAACGCGGTGAAGTTCACCGACAGCGGCGCCGTGGAGCTGGTCATCCGGCCCGCTGCCGCCGACGTCCCCGACGCGATCAGGGAGCAGCTGCTGGAGGCCGGTTCGCTGGCCGCCGCGGACGCCGAGCTCATCGCCTTCTCCGTCACCGACACCGGTATCGGCATCGCCTCGGGCAAGATGCGCGTCATCTTCGAGGCGTTCAAGCAGGCCGACGGCACCACCAGCCGCAAGTACGGCGGCACCGGCCTCGGCCTCTCCATCAGCCGGGAGATCGCCCGCCTCCTCGGCGGCGAGATCCACGCGGCGAGCGAACCGGGCCGCGGCTCCACCTTCACGCTCTACCTGCCGCTGCACCCGGCCGAACTGCCGCCGCAGGGGTACGCGCAGCTCGCCCCGGCCGTCGAGCCCAAGGGTGAACTCCCCGCAGGGCAGGAGCCGCAGAGCACCGAACCGGTGCCCACGGAGCCGCTGAAGGACACCCGCAACGGGCCCGTCTCCCTCTTCCGCCGGCGCCGCAGGGCGGCGGAGGAGGCGGCGGCCGCCACGGACGGCGGCACCGGGCAGGCGCAGCCCCGCACCACCTCGCTGGGCCGGCCGCTGGACGCGCCGCCGGAGGAGCGCCCGGCGCGCGAGCCGGTGAGCTTCGACGGCCAGAAGGTGCTCATCGTCGACGACGACATCCGCAACGTCTTCGCCCTCACCAGCGTCCTCGAACAGCACGGCCTGGCCGTCCTCTACGCCGAGAACGGCCGCGAGGGCATCGAGGTGCTGGAGCAGCACGACGACGTGGCCGTGGTGCTGATGGACATCATGATGCCGGAGATGGACGGGTACGCGACCACCTCCGCGATCCGCCGCATGCCCCAGTTCGCGGGGCTGCCGATCGTCGCGCTGACCGCCAAGGCGATGAAGGGCGACCGGGAGAAGGCGATCGAGTCGGGCGCCTCCGACTACGTCACCAAGCCGGTCGACCCCGACCACCTGCTGGCCGTGATGGAGGGGTGGATGAGCCAGGACGGCTGACCGGCCCGCGCCGCGCCCCGGTCGCCGCCGCCCCTGGGCGCGGAGTTGGGGCCGGCGGGGCGTACCGTGGCGGGACGTGGCGCCGGCGCGTCCCGCCGGACGGGAACCTTCCGGGGCCAGGCCGCGTTTGCGCTTACGTACAAGTGACATCGCGGTGACAGGGTGTGGCGAAGAGCGGGGTGCGGCTACCATGACCGGCACAAGGACGGACGACGCAAGGGAGTCGTCCCCCGGGGCAGGCCCCGGTGCTTCCCCACGTCCGCAGGATCAAGGAAGCCCCATGCCGGGGCGAGGAGGGCGGGCCAGGATGCAGAAGGCCAAGATCCTCCTGGTCGACGACCGGCCGGAGAATCTGCTGGCGCTGGAGGCCATTCTCTCCGCGCTCGATCAGACACTGGTGCGGGCGTCGTCCGGGGAGGAAGCGCTCAAGGCGCTGCTGACGGATGACTTCGCGGTCATCCTGCTGGATGTGCAGATGCCGGGCATGGACGGTTTCGAGACCGCCGCCCACATCAAGCGCCGGGAGCGGACCCGGGACATCCCCATCATCTTCCTCACCGCGATCAACCACGGTCCGCACCACACCTTCCGCGGCTACGCGGCCGGCGCGGTCGACTACATCTCCAAGCCCTTCGACCCGTGGGTGCTGCGGGCCAAGGTCTCGGTCTTCGTCGACCTGTACATGAAGAACTGCAAACTCCGCGAGCAGGCCGAACTGCTGCGCATCCAGGTCGAGGGACGCGACGGCCAGAGCGAGCCGACCGGCGTCATCGCCGAGCTCTCCGCCCGGCTCGCCGCCGTCGAGGAGCAGGCCGAGGCGCTCTCCAAACAGCTGGACGACGAGTCGGCCGACGCCGCCGCCGTCGCCACCGCCGCCCACCTCGAACGCAAACTCACCGGCCTGCGCAGAGCCCTCGACGCCATCGACCCGACCTCGGGCGGTACGGCACCCGTCCTGCCGCCGCAGGGCTGAGCCGGGCGGGGGCCTGTCACCGGCCCCCGCCCGCTCGCTGACCGGCCGTCAAGGTGGCGCCGCGTCAGGAGCGACACGGACGGGTGAAGCCCCGGGCGCACGTGTCCCCTCCGCCTCGCACCGGTAACCTCACCACCATGGCCTCACGTACCTCCGGCAAGGGATCACCGTCCTCGGCGCGCGGCGCGGGGCGTTCCGGGGGACCGGCGAAGAAGACCGCGGCCAAACCGCCGGTGAGGAAGAAGGCTCCCGCCAAGAAGGCGGCGGCCCGCAAGCCGCCGCCCAAGCCCGCGCCCGCCCCCGGTCTCTACCGCTTCGTACGCGCCGTCTGGCTCGGCGCCGCCCACGGGGTCGGCGCCGTCTTCCGCGGCATAGGACGCGGAGCCAAGGGGCTCGACCCCGCCCACCGCAAGGACGGCCTCGCCCTGCTCCTCCTCGGCCTCGCCCTGGTCGTCGCCGCGGGCACCTGGTCCAACCTCCAGGGGCCCGTCGGCGACCTCGTGGCGATGCTGGTCACCGGTGCCTTCGGCCGCCTCGACCTGCTGGTGCCGCTGCTGCTGGGCACCGTCGCGGTGCGCCTGATCCGCCACCCCGAGAAGCCCGAGGCCAACGGGCGGATCGTCATCGGCCTCTCCGCGCTGGTCATCGGCGTCCTCGGCCAGGTCCACATCGCCTGCGGCTCGCCCGCGCGCGGTGACGGCACCGCCGCCCTGCAGGACGCCGGCGGTCTCATCGGCTGGGCCTCGGCCACACCGCTGATCTTCACCGTCACCGAGGTGCTGGCCGTCCCGCTGCTGCTGCTCCTCACGGTCTTCGGGCTCCTCGTGGTCACCGCCACGCCCGTCAACGCCATCCCGCAGCGGCTGCGCACCCTCGGCCGCCGCCTCGGCCTGATCGCCGCTCCGGCCGGCCCCAGCGACGACGACGCCCGCTACGAGGAGCAGTGGCGCGAGGCGCTGCCCGACGCGCGGCGCCGCCCCGGGGCCGACGGCGAGGCCGACGAGGCCCCGGCCAGGCCCGCCCGGCGCCGCGCCCCGCGCAAGGCCGCCGCCGAGCGGACCGGGCGCGACGCGGTCGACATCGCCGCCGAGGCGGCCGCCGCCCTCGACGGGGCCGTGCTGCACGGCATGCCCCCCTCCCCGCTCGTCGCCGACCTCACCCAGGGCGTGACCACCGAGCGCGAGCCCGCCGCCACCCCGGTGCCCCCGGCGCGTACCACCGGCTCCGAGGAGGCGCCCCGGCCCACGCCCGGCCGCCGCCGGAACCCGCCCCAGGACTCCGGGTCCGTACCGGATCTCACCAAGGCGCCGCCCGTCGACGAGAGCAGGCCGCTGCCGGCCCGGGCCGAGCAGTTGCAGCTCTCCGGGGACATCACCTACGCGCTGCCCTCGATAGACCTGCTGGAACGGGGCGGTCCGGGGAAGTCCCGCAGCGCCGCCAACGACGCCGTGGTCGCCTCGCTCACCACCGTCTTCAGCGAGTTTAAGGTCGACGCCGCCGTCACCGGCTTCACCCGCGGCCCGACGGTCACCCGGTACGAGATCGAACTCGGCCCGGCCGTGAAGGTCGAGCGGATCACCGCGCTCACCAAGAACATCGCCTACGCCGTCGCCAGCCCCGACGTGCGGATCATCAGCCCCATCCCGGGCAAGTCCGCCGTCGGCATCGAGATCCCCAACACCGACCGCGAGATGGTCAACCTCGGCGACGTGCTGCGCCTCGCCGACGCGGCCGAGGACCACCATCCGATGCTGGTCGGCCTCGGCAAGGACGTCGAGGGCGGCTACGTGATGGCCAACCTCGCCAAGATGCCGCACATCCTGGTCGCCGGAGCCACCGGTTCCGGTAAGTCCTCCTGCATCAACTGCCTGATCACCTCGATCATGATGCGGGCCTCGCCGGAGGACGTGCGGATGGTCCTGGTCGACCCCAAGCGCGTAGAGCTGACCGCCTACGAGGGCATCCCGCACCTCATCACGCCGATCATCACCAACCCCAAGCGGGCCGCCGAGGCGCTCCAGTGGGTGGTCCGCGAGATGGACCTGCGCTACGACGACCTGGCCGCCTTCGGCTACCGGCACATCGACGACTTCAACGCGGCGGTGCGCAGCGGCAAGGCCAAGACCCCCGAGGGCAGCGAGCGCGAGTTGCAGCCCTACCCGTACCTGCTGGTCATCGTGGACGAGCTGGCCGACCTGATGATGGTGGCGCCCCGGGACGTGGAGGACGCGATCGTCCGCATCACGCAGCTCGCGCGGGCCGCCGGCATCCACCTGGTCCTCGCCACCCAGCGGCCCAGCGTCGACGTCGTCACCGGCCTCATCAAGGCCAACGTGCCCTCCCGGCTCGCCTTCGCCACCTCCTCGCTCGCCGACAGCCGGGTCATCCTCGACCAGCCCGGCGCCGAGAAGCTCATCGGCAAGGGCGACGGGCTCTTCCTGCCGATGGGCGCCAACAAGCCCACCCGTATGCAGGGCGCCTTCGTCACCGAGGAGGAGGTCGCCGAGGTCGTCAAGCACTGCAAGGAGCAGATGACGCCGGTCTTCCGGGACGACGTGGTGGTCGGCGGTCAGAAGAAGAAGGAGATCGACGAGGAGATCGGCGACGACCTCGACCTGCTGTGCCAGGCCACCGAGCTGGTCGTCTCCACCCAGTTCGGCTCCACCTCGATGCTCCAGCGCAAACTGCGCGTCGGCTTCGCCAAGGCCGGCCGGCTGATGGACCTCATGGAGTCCCGGGACATCGTCGGCCCCACCGAGGGCTCCAAGGCCCGTGACGTTCTCGTGAAACCTGAGGACCTGCCAGGAGTGCTCGCCGTGATCCGGGGGGAGGAGCAACCGTGACGGCTCCTCATCCCCAGCCACCGGGTCGGAGCGGGGGCAAGGCGGCACGACCGTCCTGACCCTGGACCGCCGGGAGGGCCGCGGGCGCGAGGGGCCCGGACGACGGACAGCACCGCGTGGCGACCGGCGCGCGGCGAAGGGATACGGGCGTCCCCGCCCGGCGTACGCCGGACCGCGCCCGGCGTGTGGCTCCGGGCGCACGCCGGTACCGGGCCCCGGCGCACCGGCGACCGGGCCGGCGGCGCGGTACGGGGCAACCGTTTCCCTTCGGCGTACGTCAAGTTGAGAGAAGGGGCACTCTGTGCCCCTGGGCCGCGGCGAAAGGGCGCCATTCCGATGGCGTACAAAGTCCGTCCGCCCGGTTGCCCCCCGCATTCGCAACCCCCCTAGACTGGACCTCCAGCAGGTGGCTACAGGCTCGAAAGGCACCCCCGTGTCCCTCGGCAAATCCCCTGAAGACAACGGTTCTTCCCCCGCGGCCGAGGTCGAGGACGAGCGTCCTCCGACCGAGCAGGCCCCCGCTCCCGGGCCCGGCGACGCCACCGCCGACGGGCCGGCCGAGACCGCCCCGCCGAAGCCGGAGATCGGGCGCACCCTCGCCCGTGCCCGCACCGAGGCCGGACTCGGCGTCGACGAGGTCAGCGCAGCCACCCGGGTCCGCGTCCCGATCATCCAGGCGATCGAGCAGGACGACTTCTCCCGCTGCGGCGGGGACGTCTACGCCCGGGGTCACATCCGCACGCTGGCGCGCGCCGTCGGCATCGACCCCGAGCCGCTCGTCGCCGCCTACGACGACGACCACGGCGGCCGCCCGGCCCCCACCGCGCCCGCCCCGCTCTTCGAGGCCGAACGCATCCGCTCCGAGCCGCGCCGGCCCAACTGGACGGCGGCCATGGTCGCCGCCATCGTCGCGGTCGTCGGCTTCGTCGGCTTCACCCTCTTCAGCGGCGAGGACGACGGCGGCGCCAAGAACGTCGCGGGCGAGAACGGCAGCACCGCCCCGCCGGCCGAGCCCTCCAAGACCGCCGAGAAGCCCGCCCCCGACCCGAAGCCCTCCGAGAGCGCCATCGCGGCGGCCCCCGCCGACCGGGTGACTGTCAAGATCACCGTGCCCGAGGGGCGCAGCTGGCTCTCGGCCAAGGACCACAACGGTCAGCTCCTCTTCGACGGCACGCTCCAGAAGGGCCAGACCAAGACCTTCACCGACAAGGAGCGCGTCGACCTGGTCATCGGCGACGCCGGCGCGGTCGAACTGCTCGTCAACGGCAAGGAGATCGAGGACCGCTTCCAGCCCGGCCAGGTGCAGCGTCTCTCCTACACCAAGGGCGACCCCAACGCGGGCTGAACCGGGCGGACGGGACCCTGTCCCGGCCGGGGCGGGGGCCCCGGCCGGGACAAAGTAGTCTTGAGCCCATGCCTGAACGCCGTACCGTCGCTCTCGTCACTCTCGGATGCGCCCGTAACGAGGTGGATTCGGAGGAGCTCGCAGGCCGCCTGGAGGCGGACGGCTGGCAGCTCGTCGAGGACGCCGAAGCCGCCGATGTCGCCGTCGTCAACACCTGCGGCTTCGTCGAAGCCGCCAAGAAGGACTCCGTCGACGCCCTCCTGGAGGCCAACGACCTCAAGGCCCAGGGCAGAACCCAGGCCGTGGTCGCCGTCGGCTGCATGGCCGAGCGGTACGGCAAGGAACTGGCCGAGGCCCTCCCCGAGGCCGACGGGGTGCTCGGCTTCGACGACTACGCCGACATCTCCGACCGGCTCCAGACCATCCTGGGCGGCGGCATCCACGCCTCCCACACCCCGCGCGACCGGCGCAAGCTGCTGCCGATCAGCCCCGCCGAGCGCCAGGACAGCGCCGTCGCCCTCCCCGGCCACGCCCAGGAGCCCGCGGCCGCCCCCGCCGACCTGCCCGACGGCCTCGCGCCCGCCTCCGGGCCGCGCGCCCCGCTCCGCCGCCGGCTGGGCACCAGCCCGGTCGCCTCGGTCAAGCTGGCCTCCGGCTGCGACCGGCGCTGCTCCTTCTGCGCCATCCCCTCGTTCCGCGGCTCCTTCATCTCCCGGCGCCCCTCCGACGTGCTCCAGGAGACGCGCTGGCTGGCCGGGCAGGGCGTGAAGGAGATCATGCTGGTCTCCGAGAACAACACCTCGTACGGCAAGGACCTCGGCGACATCCGGCTGCTCGAGACGCTGCTGCCGGAGCTTGCGGAGGTGGACGGCATCGAGCGGGTGCGCGTCAGCTACCTCCAGCCCGCCGAGATGCGGCCCGGCCTGATCGACGTCCTCACCTCGACGCCGAAGGTCGCCCCCTACTTCGACCTCTCGTTCCAGCACTCCGCGCCCGGCGTGCTGCGCGCCATGCGCCGCTTCGGCGACACCGACCGCTTCCTCGGTCTGCTGGAGCAGATCCGCGCCAAGGCCCCCGAGGCCGGCGTCCGCTCCAACTTCATCGTCGGCTTCCCCGGCGAGAGCGAGGCGGACGTGGCCGAGCTGGAGCGCTTCCTGACCGGCGCCCGCCTCGACGCCATCGGCGTCTTCGGCTACTCCGACGAGGACGGCACCGAAGCCGCCGGGTACGAGGGCAAGCTCCCCGAGGAGGAGGTCGCCGAGCGTCTCGCCCGGGTCTCCCGACTCGCCGAGGAACTCGTCTCGCAGCGCGCGGACGAGCGGGTCGGTGAGACCGTGGAGGTACTCGTCGAATCCGTCGACGAGGAAGAGGGCGCCGTCGGCCGGGCCGCCCACCAGGCCCCCGAGACCGACGGACAGATCCTCTTCACGAGCGGCGCGGACCTCACCCCGGGCCGTATGGTCGTGGCCAAGGTGGTCGGCACCGAGGGAGTGGACCTCGTCGCCGAACCCCTGCACCTGATCGAGGAGGCGGGCAGATGACCGGAGTGTCGGCGTCCACGGCCGGTGGAGCCCACGCGGGCGGCGTACGTGGCGCCAGCCGCGGGACCCCGGCCGTGCGGCAGGCCGGCGTCTGGAACATCGCCAACATCCTGACCATGATCCGGCTCCTGCTGGTCCCCGGATTCGTGGCCCTGCTGCTGGCCGACGGCGGGTACGACCCGGCCTGGCGCGCCCTGGCCTGGGCGGCCTTCGCCGTCGCCATGATCACCGACGTCTTCGACGGGCACCTCGCCCGGACGTACAACCTGGTCACCGACTTCGGCAAGATCGCCGACCCGATCGCCGACAAGGCGATCATGGGCGCCGCGCTGATCTGCCTGTCGTGGCTCGGGGAGCTGCCCTGGTGGGTGACGGCGGTGATTCTCGGGCGCGAGCTGGGCATCACGGTGCTGCGCTTCTGGGTGATCAGATTCGGCGTGATTCCCGCCAGCCGGGGCGGCAAGCTGAAGACCCTCGCCCAGGGCACGGCGGCCGGCATGTACGTCCTCGCGCTCACGGGGCCGCTGGCCACCCTGCGGTTCTGGGTGATGGCCGTCGCCGTGGTGCTGACCGTCGCGACCGGCCTGGACTACGTACGGCAGGCCGTCGTGCTGCGCCGTGCGGGTCTCGCCGCCGAACGGGCGGCCCGCCGTGAGGCGGCCACGGGCGCGGAAGGCGCCGTCGGCGAGGTCGGCCCCGCCGTCCCCACCGCCACCGCCTCCGAGGCCCTGGTCGCCACGGCGGCCTCGGCGGCCGGTCCGGCGGAGCGGACCGGCGAAGCGCCACCGGCCGCCCCCGAAGGGGCCGGCCAGGCCCGGGAGCAGAGCCGGGACGCCGCCGGGGCCCGGCACGGCGGTGGGGAGACCCGGCTGTGAGCCTGGAGGCGCAGCACGCCCTGCGGCTGCTGGGGGAGCGTGGCGAGACGCTGGCCGTCGCCGAGTCGCTGACCGGGGGCCTGGTCGCCGCCGCGGTGACCGCCGCCCCGGGCGCCTCCGCCGCCTTCCGCGGCTCGGTCACGGCGTACGCCACGGAACTCAAGGCCCGGCTGCTCGGCGTCGACGCGGCGCTGCTGCGGGCCAGGGGCGCCGTGGACCCCGAGGTCGCGCGCCAGATGGCCGAGGGGGTGCGCCGGGAGCTGGGCGCCGAGTGGGGCGTGGCCACCACCGGCGTCGCCGGGCCCGAGCCGCAGGACGGGCGCCCCGTGGGCACCGTGTACATCGCCGTGGCCGGGCCTGGCGGAGGGAAATCGGCCGCACTGCGGTTGAACGGCGACCGTACGGACATCCGTATGGAGAGTGTCCGGAGGGTTCTCGGCCTGCTCATCGGGGAACTGGGCGGACACGGGCGGGCGCAGGATACGGAACAGAACGGGGAGACCTGATGTTTGCAGCCCTGAGTGAACACGAGATCGCTCCCCGCACGGCCGCAGCGGTAGGCGGTACGGTGGGGCGTGAAGGATGCGGTTACGCGGTCCGAGGAGGGAGCCACCGATGATTCTGCTCCGTCGCCTGCTGGGTGACGTGCTGCGTCGGCAGCGCCAGCGCCAGGGCCGTACTCTGCGCGAAGTCTCCTCGTCCGCCCGAGTCTCACTCGGCTATCTCTCCGAGGTGGAGCGGGGGCAGAAGGAGGCGTCCTCCGAACTGCTCTCCGCCATTTGCGACGCGTTGGACGTACGGATGTCCGAACTGATGCGTGAGGTCAGCGACGAGCTGGCCCTCGCCGAGCTGGCCGAGTCCGCCGCTGCCACCGACCCGGTGCCGGCTCCGGTCAGGCCCATGCTGAACGCCGTCTCCGTCTCCGGTGTACCGCCGGAGCGGGTGACGATCAAGGCGCCCGAGGCCGTGGGCGTCGCCGCCGCCTGACCGGCGCGGCGAGAAGAACGGCACGTCACACGTGTAGCCCCGGTGGGGGCGGGCACGCGGGTCCACAAGATCCGCTCCCGCCGCCACCGGGGCTTCTCGTTGGGTGACGACGGTGTCGCCCGGCCCGGACCCGCCCCTCGGGCGGTCGCGGTGGCCGGTGGGAGTCCGGGTCTTCCCCACTGACGGGTAGCAGCACCGGTCCACCGAAGGACCGGTCGAAGTTACCCAAATCGGTCACCTGTGTCATCGTGGTGCGTGGCTGGCGACGGCCCGCCGTCGATGACGGGTGACCGGCTGTGACGACTTGGAGGAATGCGATGAACGTGGTCAAGAGCCCGCTTCCGGAGACCGATCTCAAGGTGGTCGCGGGCGCCCTGCAGGGCGGCCTGGTGGACCTGATCGACCTCTCCCTGGTCGCCAAGCAGGTGCACTGGAACGTCACCGGCCCGCGCTTCCGCTCCGTCCACCTCCAGCTCGACGAGGTGGTCGACACCGCCCGCGGCCACTCCGACACGGTGGCCGAGCGGGCCTCGGCCCTCGGAATCTCCCCGGACGGCCGCGCCGCGACCGTCGCCGGGACCAGCGGCATCGGGGTGGTCAACGAGGGCTGGATCAAGGATGTGGACGCGGTCAACACCCTCGTGCAGGCGCTGGGCGCGGTGATCGGCCGCATGCGCGAGCGCATCGAGGCGACCGGTGACGCGGACCCGGTGAGCCAGGACATCTTCATCACCATCACCGCCGACCTGGAGAAGCACCACTGGATGTTCCAGGCGGAGAACAGCTAGACAGAACCGGCGGCCGCCCGCGGCGGCCGACGACGAACCCGGGGGCGGGCCGCCTGAGTGCGGCCCGCCCCCGGGGCTTCCACGGCCCCGCCCCGTGCGGCCGGCCCGGTACGGAGGTGGTGCGTCATGACGGCTCGCGGGTTGCGGTGGATACCCGTCTGCGCGGTGGCCGCGCTGTGGTGCGTGGCCTTGACGAGGGCGGCCCTGGAGATCGGGGGCGCCGCCGCGGGCGTCGCCGCGGTGGTGGCGGGCGGCTGGGGACTGAGCGTCCTGCCGGTGCACTGCGTACCGAAGTCCCGCGCCGACGAGCAGGCGGCGCGGGCGCGGGCGGCGGCACGGCGGATGGTGGCGCGGATGCGGGGCGGGCGGGAGGAGCCGGGGGACGGGTGAGACAGGGGTGAGGCGTTACGCGGCGGGGGCAGGGCCGCGCTGGCAGCCCGGGCACCAGTAGGTGGGGCGTTCCCGGGTGGGGTCGCCCTGCTGGGCGGTTCTGACGGGGGTGCCGCAGCGCAGGCAGGGGCGGCCCGCGCGGCCGTAGACGTAGAGGGGGCGGTCGGGGCGGCCGGTGGTGGTGCGGCGCGGGCGGTGGCGGTTGGCCTCCAGGAGGCGGGCCGCGAGGGTGGTGAGGCGTTCGGGGTCGGGCAGCTCGCCGACCGGCAGCCACGGGGTCACGCGGAGCAGGAAGCAGAGTTCGCTCTTGAAGACGTTGCCGATGCCCGCCAGATTGCGCTGGTCCAGCACGGCCTCGCCGACCTCCCGCTCCGGCGCGGCCGCCAGCCGGGCCAGCGCCTCGGCGGGGGACCAGTCGGGGCCCAGCAGGTCGGGGCCGAGGTGGCCGACGGCCTCGTCCTCGGCCGGGGTGCGCAGCAGCTCCAGGACCGGCAGGCGGTAGCCCACGGCGGTGCGCGAGGCGGTGCCGAGGACCGCGCGGATCTGGTGCCCGGGCCCTCCCCGCCAGCGCTCGCCCGGCGCGAAGATCCGCCACGAGCCGTCCATCCGCAGATGCGAGTGGAGGGTGAGGCCGCCCTCCAGGCGGGTCAGCAGGTGCTTGCCCCGGGCCACCACCTCCAGCACGGTGCGGCCGGTGAGGTCGACCGTCGCGAGGCGGGGCACACGGAGGTCCGAGACGGTCAGCTCCTGACCGGCGAGCGCCTGGTGCAGGCGCCCCGCCGCCTGGTGGACGGTGTCTCCCTCGGGCATGGCTCCATGATGCCTGGCCGGCCGGGCTCAGGGCCTGGTGGCGAACGGCCCGTCCGGGGCGAAGGCGAGGGCGGCGAAGCGCTCGCCCATGCGCCGGTGCGTGGCCGCGTCCGGGTGCAGCTCGTCGGGGAGCGGCAGCTCGGCGTGGTCCGCCTCGCCGTACAGCTCGCGGCCGTCGAGGAGGTGCAGGTGCGGGTCGTCCGCGGCCCGCTGCCGCACGATGCGGGTCAGTTCGTCGCGGATGACGCTCAGGGTGAGCTTTCCGGCCGCCACCTCGGCCGGGTCGCCGACCGCCTTGAACTTGATGCGCCCTGCGGCGATCTCGCTGAAGTCCGGGGCGCAGGGGCCGGGGGTCTCCTCGTGGATCGGGCAGAGTATCGGCGTGACGACCAGGAGCGGGGTGGCCGGGTGGCCCTCGCGGACGGTGTCCAGGAAGCCGTGGACGGCCGGGGTGAAGGCGCGCAGCCGCATCAGGTCGGCGTTGACGAGGTTGATGCCGATCTTGAGGCTGAGCAGATCGGCCGGGGTGTCGCGCAGGGTGCGGGCGGTGAACGGGTCGAGCAGCGCGGCGCCGCCGAGACCGAGGTTGACCAGCTCCACGCCGCCCCGTGCGGCGGCGAGCGCGGGCCAGGTGGTGGACGGGCTCGCGGCGTCCGAGCCGTGGCTGATCGAACTCCCGTGGTGCAGCCAGACGCGCCGCCCGCTCTCCGGAAGGGGCTCGACGGGGGCGTCGGTGCGCAGGGCCAGCAGCTCGGCCGCCTCGTTGTGCGGCAGCCAGATCTCGACGTCCTTGTCCCCGGCGGGCAGCTCGGCGAAACGCACCGTCCCCGGCGGGCCGGGCACGGTCTCGGCGGTGCCGGCCGCCATGTCGATACAGAGGGTGTTGCCGCCGGGGGCGCTCGCCCGGTCGACGAGGCGGCCGTCGACCACCAGGTCGTACAGGCCGTCGGGCCGGGGCGGCGCGCCCACGTAGACCCGCTTGGTGGGCAGGGTCTCCAGGGCGACGGCGGTGGACCGGGTGCGGAAGGCCAGCCGTACGCCCGAGGGCTGGGCCTCGGCCATGGCCAGCTGGCCGTCGGTGTTCTGGGCGCGGGCCCAGGCGGGCAGCCGGTGCGGCAGGACGCCGCGTGCGGTGGGCTCCAGCTCCAGGGCGCCGCGGACGAGGTCCGGGCTGAGGGGGGTGGTGACCGGGGTGGGTGTCGAGGTGGGGGAGTGGTCGGTGGGCATGGTTCCGCCTGGGGTCGCTGGGTGTGGGGTGGATGCGCCGCCGTCTCGGCCGGGGCGGGGCGCGGCAGGCCGGAGCGTCCCTCGGGGGAGGGGCCGGCTTCTTGCCGCTATGGGTTGGTCAGCAGGTCAGGGCCGTGCTTCCCAGTTGCGCAGGAGGGTGTCGAGGGAGTCCAGGACACGCGCCCAGCTCTCCGAGGAGTCGGGGGCGCTGTGGCTGAAGCCGCCGCTGGCCTCCAGGCTGACGTAACCGTGGAAGACGCTGCCCAGCAGCCGGACGGCGTGCGTCTGGTCCGGCTCCGAGAGGTCGTAGCCGCGCAGGATCGCCCGCGTCATCTGGGCGTGGCGTACGCCGGCGCTGGCCGCCGCCGTCTGCGGGTCCAGGGGCAGCTGGGCCGCCGCGTACCGGCCCGGGTGCTCGCGCGCGTAGTCGCGGTACACGTCGGCGAAGGCGGTCAGGGCGTCCTTCCCCGCCCGTCCGGCCACGGCGTCGGCGGCGCGGTCGGCCATCTCCGCCAGGGCGAGCAGGGCGATGCGGGTCTTGAGGTCCTGGGAGTTCTTGACGTGCGAGTAGAGGCTCGCGACCTGCACGCCGAACTGTCGCGCCAGCGCGGAGACGGTCACCTGGTCGAAGCCGATCTCGTCGGCGAGTTCCGCTCCGGCCTGGGTGAGGCGCTCGGGGGTGAGTCCGGCTCTGGGCATGCCCGGGTCCTTTCGTATGGCTAAGGCCATGGTGCATCTGCCGAAGGGTTTTAGGCAAATGGGCCTGAGCTTTCGGGTGCGCGGGCATGGCTCGGGGCGGCGTGGTGCCAGGGGTGCTGCCGGGACCGGGGGAGGTCACTCCGCCGAGGCGGGGCCGTTGCGCTGCTTGGCGTGGAAGCGGGCCTTCTTCTGGCGGTTGCCGCAGGTGTTCATGTCGCACCACTTGCGGGTGCGGCTCTGGCTGGTGTCGAAGAAGGCGGCCCGGCAGGTGGGGGAGGCGCACAGGGCCAGTTTTCCGTCGCGCTCGCCGGAGAGGATGCCGATCGCGTCGGCGGCGATCACGCTCAGGGCGTCCTCGACGGAGGCCGAGGCCAGGTGCCAGTGCCGCTCGCCCCCGGGGGTCAGGACGGCTGCCGCCCGGCCCGCGGTGCTGCGGTCGTTGAGGACGTGGACGGCGGAGGCGGGGAGCGGGGCCCCGGTCGCGGCCGCCGTCGCGGCGGCGTGGACGGACTCGCGAAGTTCCCGGGCGAGGTGGAGCTGGGCGGGCGTGCAGGAGTCCACGGCCAGGCCGACCACCGCCAGCCAGTCGACGAGCCGCTGCGGCACGGGGATGCGCTCCACGGGTTCGCCCTGCCGCTCCGTCAAGGTCGCCGTGAAGCTCGTCGCCAGCACGGTGCCGAGGCGGAAGTCGGGGAATTCTGCGCGCATGGAACCACCTTAGCCGGTTGCCCCTGTATCTGAACGCGTGTTAGAACCGCCTTAGCCGGTTCTCAGGCAGGGGCCGGTTCCGCGACGGCCAGGAGGTGCCGCCATGTCCCGCTCCCCCGGCGAGGTACGAGCGTTCGAAGCCCACGCGACCGACGCCGAACTCGACGACCTGCGCGCCCGGCTGGCCGCGGCCCGGCTGCCGGAGGCGGAGACGGTGCGTGGCGCCCCGCCAGGGCCCGGCCGGTGGGAGCAGGGCGTCCCCCTCGCCGACCTGGCCGGCCTCGTGGAGTACTGGCGCACCGGCTACGACTGGCGGGCGTTCGAGGAGCGACTGCACCGGGCCGGCCAGTTCCGCACGACCGTCGACGGGCTGGGCATCCACTTCCTGCACCGGCGCTCCGCCCGCGCGGACGCCACCCCGCTGCTCATGACGCACGGCTGGCCGGGCAGCGTCGCCGAGTTCATCGACGTCGTGGACGAACTGGCGGACCCCGCCGACCCGGACGCGCCGGCCTTCCACGTGGTGGCCCCCTCGCTGCCCGGCTTCGGCTACAGCGACAAGCCGGCCACCGCCGGGTGGGGGACGGAGCGGATCGCGGCCGCCTGGGTGGAGTTGATGGGCCGGCTCGGCCACGACACGTTCCTCGCCCATGGCGGCGACTGGGGCGGCAACATCACCACCGTGCTCGGCGGCCGCTTCCCCGAGCACGTGCTCGGGGTCCACTCGACCTTCGCTGAGGCGCCGCCCGGGCTGACCACCGACGGGCTGACGCCGCAGGAGCGCCGGTGGACCGAGGAGACCCGCCACTTCTGGCGCCACCGCGCCGCGTACGCGAAGCAGCAGGCGACCCGGCCGCAGACCATCGGCTACGCCCTCGTCGACTCACCGGCCGGGCTGCTGGCCTGGATTCTCGACAAGTTCGCCGAGTGGTCGGACACCGAGGACAGCCCGTTCGAGACGATCTCCCGGGACCGCGTCCTCGACAACGTCACCCTGTACTGGCTGACCCGGACCGGCGCGTCGGCCGCCCGCATCTACTACGAGAGCCACAACTCGGTCGATCCCGCGCTCCGGGTCGACGTCCCGGCCGCCGTCACCATGTATCCGCGCGACATCGAGAAGACGCCGCGCCCCTGGGCCGAGCAACGCTACCGGCGCATCGTCCGCTGGAACGCGCCCGAAGCGGGCGGTCACTTCCCGTCGCTGGAGGTTCCCGGGTACTTCGTCCAGGACCTGCGCGAGGGCCTCGCCGCCGTACTTGCCGCCGCAGGCCGGTGAGCCGGCGGGGCGGCCGGGGCCCTTTGCGGGTCACCTTCCGCCGCGCAGCCGCAGCCCCCTCGGTGTCGCGTGGAAGCCCGCGTTCTCCAGGTAGGTGCCGACCGGGGAGGTCAGGGCTGGCTCGCCGTTGACGCGTTCGACGGTGACTGTGCCGAGGGAACCGCCGGCGGCCGAGCCCGCGAGGGCGTGGGCGGCTCCCTCCAGGCGGGGATCGGGGGCCGAGGGGTCGTCCAGGGCGGTGGAGGGCCAGGCCAGGAGGGTCTTGCCGCCGCGCTCCATGTACATGGCCAACTCGCCGTCGACCAGGACGACCATCGCCCCCGCCTTACGGCCCGGCTTGTGCCCGGCGCCGCTCGGCGGCTCGGGCCAGGGAAGCGCCGCGCCGTAGGCGTTGGCCGGGTCGGCCGCCGCCAGGACCAGGGCCTGCCGGGGCGTACCGCCGGACTCCCGCTCGGCGGCGGTCGCGGAGGCGCGGAGGCGGTCCACCGCGCCGTCCATCGCGAACTGGGCCGCGCCCAACCCTTCCACCACGTAACCCCGGCGGGCCTGCCCGCTGTCCTCGAAGGCCGACAGGACGCGGTACACGGCGGAGAAGCCGCCCTCGACGCCCTCCGCCGCCACCGCGCCGCGCGTGACGACGCCGTGCCGGTCGAGGAGGGTGCGGGCCAGGGCGTGGGCCCGCAGGGTCGGATCGGGTTCCAGCGGGGGCAGCAGCGACCAGCGGCCCGCGACCGTCGGCGGGCCCGTCCGCGAGGCGGGGCGCGGCGCGGCGGTCAGCGCGCCGAACCTCCCCCGGGGGACGCTGCGGCGTGCCCGGTGTGCCGTGGACCCGGCGGTGCGGCCCGAACCGAGGAGGGCGCGGAGCGGGGCCACCGTGTCGTTGGTGAGCCGCCCCGACCAGGCCAGCTCCCAGAGCGCGTCCGCCAGCGCCTGGTCGGAGGCGGTGGGATGGGTGGCCCGGACCTGGTCGGCGATCTGGCGGAAGAAGAGGCCGTACCCGCCGGCGAGCGCGTCCAGCACCGCCTGGTGCAGCGGCGTCAGCTCCAGCGGGTGCGGGGGCGGCAGCAGGAGCGGGGCGTTGTCCGCGAGATAGAGGGAGACCCACCCGTCCTTCCCCGGGAGTGAGCCGCTGCCCGCCCACAGCAGCTCCCCGGTGGCCGTCAGCTCGTCGAGCATCGCCGGCTGGTACTGGGCCACCCGCGACGGCAGCACCAGCTTCTCCAGCGCGGAGGCCGGCACCGCCGCGCCCTGGAGCTGCTCCACCGCGCGGACCAGCCCGTCCAGACCGCGCAGCCCCTGCCCGCCCAGGTGCTGCCACGGCGGCAGGAACCTGGCCAGCGCCGTCGGCTCCACGGGCTCCAGCTCCTGGCGCAGCGCGGCCAGGGAACGGCGGCGCAGCCGGCGCAGCACCGTCGCGTCGCACCACTCCTGGCCGACGCCGGCCGGATGGAACTCGCCCTGCACCACCCGCCCGCTCGCGCCCAGCCGCTCCAGCGCCCCCTCGGTGACCGCCCGCCCGAGGCCGAACCGCTCCGCCGCCGCGGCCGCCGTGAACGGGCCGTGGGTACGCGCGAACCGGGCGAGGAGATCACCCAGCGGGTCCTTCACCGGCTCCGTGAACGCCTCCGGGACCCCCACCGGCAGGGCCACGCCGAGGGCGTCGCGCAGCCGCCCCGCGTCCTCGATCGCCGCCCAGTGCTCCACCGAGGCGATCCGCACCTCGATGACGCGGCGCGCGCCCGCCAGCTCCCGCGCCCACGCCGGATCGGCGCCACGCTCCGCCAGCTCCGCGGAGGTCAGCGGACCCAGCACCCGCAGCGCGTCGGCGACACCCTCCGCGTCCTTGATCCGGCGGTCCTCGGTGCGCCACTGGAGCTCCCGCTCCAGCTCGGCCAGGACCTCCGCGTCCAGCAGCTCCCGCAGCTCGGCCTGGCCCAGCAGCTCGGACAGCAGTCGCGAGTCCAGCGACAGCGCCGCCGCCCGCCGCTCGGCCAGCGGCGAGTCCCCCTCGTAGAGGAACTGCGCCACGTACCCGAAGAGCAGGGAGCGGGCGAAGGGGGAGGCCTCCGGGGTCGTCACCTCGACCAGGCGGACGCGGCGGGCCTCCAGGTCGCCCATCAGCTCGGTCAGCCCCGGCACGTCGAAGACGTCCTGGAGGCACTCGCGGACCGCCTCCAGGACGATCGGGAACGAACCGAACTCGCTCGCCACCTGGAGCAGCTGCGAAGCCCGCTGCCGCTGCTGCCACAGCGGGGTGCGCTTGCCGGGGCTGCGGCGCGGCAGCAGCAGGGCGCGGGCCGCGCACTCCCTGAACCGCGAGGCGAACAACGCCGAACTGCCCACCTGGTCGGTGACGATCCCCTCGATCTCGCCCTTGTCGAAGGTGACGTCCTGGGCGCCGACCGGGGACTGGTCGGTGTCGAAGGCCGTGCCCGGGTCCGAGGAGTCGTCGTCCAGCAGGTCCAGGCCGAGGAGGTCGGCGTCGGGCAGGCGCAGCACGATCCCGTCGTCGGCGTGCATCACCTGGGCGTCCATGCCGTACCGCTCGCTCAGACGCGCCCCCAGCGCCAGTGCCCACGGGGCGTGCACCTGTGCGCCGAACGGGGAGTGGATCACCACCCGCCAGTCGCCCAGCTCGTCCCGGAACCGCTCCACCACCACCGTCCGGTCGTCCGGGACGTGCCCGCACGCCTCGCGCTGCTCCCTCAGGTACGTCAGGAGGTTCTCCGCCGCCCAGGCGTCCAGCCCCGCGGCCATCAGCCGCAGCCGTGCGTCCTCCTCGGGCAGCGCCCCGACCTCCCGGACGAAGGCGCCCAGCGCCCGGCCCAGCTCCAGCGGGCGCCCCAGCTGGTCGCCCTTCCAGAACGGCAGCCGCCCCGGCACGCCCGGCGCCGGCGAGACCAGGACCCGGTCCCGGGTGATGTCCTCGATCCGCCACGAGGTCGTGCCCAGCGTGAAGACGTCGCCGGTACGCGACTCGTAGACCATCTCCTCGTCCAGCTCGCCGACCCGGCCGCCGCCCTTCTTCGGGTCCGCGCCCGCCAGGAAGACGCCGAACAGGCCGCGGTCGGGGATGGTGCCGCCGGAGGTGACGGCGAGCCGCTGCGCCCCCGGGCGGCCCGTGACGGTGCCCGCGACGCGGTCCCAGACCACGCGGGGGCGCAGCTCGGCGAAGGCGTCCGAGGGATAGCGGCCCGCCAGCATGTCCAGCACCGCGGTGAACGCCGACTCCGGCAGCGAGGCGAAGGGAGCCGCCCGCCGCGCCAGCGCCAGCAGGTCGTCGAACTGCCAGGTGTCCATCGCGGTCATCGCCACGATCTGCTGGGCCAGCACGTCCAGCGGGTTCGACGGGACCCGCAGCGCCTCGATGCGGCCCTCCCGCATCCGCTCCGTCACCACCGCCGACTGCACCAGATCGCCCCGGTACTTCGGGAAGACCACGCCCGTGGAGACCGCGCCCACCTGGTGCCCCGCGCGCCCCACCCGCTGGAGCCCCGAGGCCACCGACGGCGGGGACTCGACCTGCACCACCAGGTCCACCGCGCCCATGTCGATGCCCAGCTCCAGGCTGGAGGTGGCCACCACGGCGGGCAGCCGGCCCGCCTTCAGGTCCTCCTCCACCTGGGCCCGCTGCTCCTTGGAGACCGAACCGTGGTGGGCGCGGGCGATCAGCGCGGGCGCCCCCGAGGCCGAGGAGGCGGCGCCCATCAGCTCCGCCGGGGAGTGGTCCTCGGGCATGGCCTCGCCGGTGGCGCGCTCGTAGGCGATCTCGTTCAGCCGGTTGCACAGGCGCTCGGCGAGGCGGCGGGAGTTGGCGAAGACGATCGTCGAGCGGTGCGACTGGATCAGGTCGGCGATGCGCTCCTCGACGTGCGGCCAGATCGAGGGACGGTCGCCCGAACCCTCGTCGCTCACCGGCGAGCCGCCCAGCTCGCCCAGATCCTCCACCGGCACCACCACCGACAGGTCGAACTCCTTGCCCGAGGCCGGCTGGACGATCTCCACCCGGCGCTGCGGCGACAGGTACCGCGCCACCTCGTCCACCGGCCGGACCGTCGCCGACAGCCCGATCCGGCGGGCCGGCTTCGGCAGCAGCTCGTCCAGCCGCTCCAGGGAGAGCGCCAGGTGCGCGCCACGCTTGGTGCCCGCCACCGCGTGCACCTCGTCGAGAATGACCGTCTCCACGCCCTCCAGCGCCTCCCGCGCCGAGGAGGTCAGCATCAGGAAGAGCGACTCCGGGGTCGTGATGAGGATGTCCGGCGGCCGCGTCGCCAGCGAGCGCCGCTCCGCCGCCGGGGTGTCGCCCGAGCGGATGCCGACCCGCACCTCCGGCTCCGGCAGCCCGAGCCGCACCGACTCCTGCCGGATACCCGTCAGCGGGCTGCGCAGATTGCGCTCCACGTCCACCGCGAGGGCCTTCAGCGGGGAGACGTACAGCACCCGGCAGCGCTTGCGGGACTCGGCGGGCGGCGGCGTCGACGCCAGCGTGTCCAGCGCGGACAGGAAGGCCGCCAGCGTCTTGCCGGAACCGGTCGGCGCCACCACCAGCACGTCCGAACCCTCGCCGATGGCACCCCACGCGCCCTCCTGGGCGGCGGTGGGCGCCGAGAAGGCCCCGGTGAACCAGTTCCGGGTCGCCGGGGAGAACGTGTCGAGCGCTGAGCGTGCCATGGCTCCCATCGTGCACCCCGCCACCGACAACCACCGGTCCACGCCGTGGACACGCAGGTCACGCGCGGTACGGACGGCGCACCATGGACCCATGGAACGGCAGGACGCCCCCGACACGCCCGAGCAGCGGCAGGCCGCGCGCGAGTGGGCCCGGCACTGGAGCTGGGCGCCACTGCCCGGCCTCGACCTGCTGCGCGCCCGCTACGTCCGCCACACCTTCCCCCGCCACAGCCACGAGGGCTACACCCTCGGCGCCGTCACCCACGGCGTGGAACGCGTCGAGCTGCCCGGCACCACCCTGCACGCGGGCCCCGGCACCCTCGTCATGGTCAACCCGGAGGTCGCCCACGCCGCCCGCGCCGGTACCCCCGAAGGCTGGGCGTACGCCACCCTCTACCCCTCCCTCGGCCTGGTCCGCGAGGTCGCCGACGCCACCGGCCACCCGCCCGGCACCCCCGTCTTCGACCGGCCCCTCGCCGACGACCCCCGCTCCGGCCGCCTCGTCCGCGCGGTCCACCGCGCCGTCGAACAGGGCGACGCCCTCGCCGCCGACACCCTCCTGCGCGTCCTGCTCGCCCGCCTCCTGAACCTCTACGGCACCACCGCGCCCCGCGCCGTCCCCGCCTCCGCCGGCCGGGGCACCGCCGCCCGCGCCCGGCTCCTGATCGAGGAGCGGCTGACCGACCCGCCCTCCCTGGAGGAGCTCGCCCAGACCCTCGGCAGCAGCCCCTTCGCCGTGCTGCGCGCCTTCAAGGCCGCCTACGGCATGCCCCCGCACACCTGGCTCACCGACGCCCGGGTCCGCCGCGCCCGCGCCCTCCTCCACTCCGGCGCCACCCCCGCCGAGACCGCCACCGCCGTCGGCTTCACCGACCAGCCCCACCTCAACCGCCACTTCACCCGCATCGTCGGCGTCACCCCGGGGGCGTACCGCAAGGCCCGCCGGGCTGGGTGAGGCGGCGGCGAACGGGGCGCGCCCCGCGACGCCCCGTACGGGGCGCGCGACCTGCGCGAACGCCCACCACGCCGGGCGGCCCCCGGAGCGCGCAAGAACGTACAAGACGGCCCCGCCCCGCGCCCCGTACCGTCCGGGACGTGGCTGAACAGACGACCCCCACCGACCCCGCCGGGCCCCCGCCCGGCGACCCCGCCCCCGGCACACCCGCGCCCCTCGCCGCCGGCGACCGCCAGGTGATCCGCGACGCGCTCGGCGTCGGGATCGCCGTCGGACTCTCCGGCTTCGCCTTCGGGGCGACCGCCGCCGGGGCCGGGCTCACCGTGGCCCAGGCGTGCGCGCTGAGCCTGCTGGTCTTCACCGGCGCCTCCCAGTTCGCCCTGGTCGGCGCCCTGGCGGCGGGCGGCAACCCCTTCACCGCCGCGGCCGGCGCCTTCTTCCTCGGCGCCCGCAACGCCTTCTACGGACTGCGCCTCTCCCAGCTCCTCGCCCTGCCCCGCGCCGCGCGCCCCTTCGCCGCCCACTGGGTCATCGACGAGAGCTCCGCCGTGGCACTCGCCCAGCGGGGCCGGCGCCACACCCGCCTCGGCTTCCTCGTCACCGGCGCCACCCTCTACGCCCTGTGGAACGTCACCACGCTCCTCGGCGCCCTCGGCGCGGAGGCGATCGGCGACACCGGCGCCTGGGGCCTGGACGCCGCGGGCCCCGCCGTCTTCCTCGCCCTGCTCGCCCCCATGGTCCGTACCGCCCGCGAGCGCGTCACCGCCGCGGCCGCCGTCCTCCTCGGCCTCGGGCTGCTGCCCGTCCTGCCCGGCGGCGTCCCCGTCCTCGTCGCCGCGCTCGCCGCCCCCGCCGTCCTGTGGGCCGAAGGCCGCCGCAGGCCCCGTCCCTCCGAGGAGAGCCCCCGATGACCGTCTGGATCGCCATCGCGCTCACCACCGCCGGCTGCTACGCGTGGAAGCTCGTCGGGCTCCTCGTCCCCGCCGGGGTCCTGGAACGCCCCCTCGTCCGGCGGCTCGCCGCCCTCGTCCCGGTCGCCCTGCTCGCCGCCCTCACCGCCCAGCAGACCTTCGCGCAGGGCACCACGCTCACCCTCGACGCCCGCGCGGCCGGGCTGGCCGCCGCCGGGATCGCGCTGCTGCTGCGCGCCCCGTTCCTCGTCGTGGTGGGCGCCGCCGTCGCCGTCACCGCCGGACTGCGGGCCCTCACCGGCTGACCCGCGGCCGGGGCGCGATACTGGACCCATGCGGCTGACGGTTTTCTGGGAACTCATGGCGGACCACTTCGGAGCGGGCTACGCCGAGACCTTCGCCCGCGACCACGTCATGGCCGAACTCGGCGGGCGCACCGTCCACGAGGCGCTCGACGCGGGCTGGGAGGCGAAGGACGTCTGGCGCGCCGTCTGCACCGCCATGGACGTCCCCGCCGAGCGCCGCTGACCGGGCCCCGGGCGCCGTCCGGGCGCCGATGTGACCCGGACGACCTGCCGGGTGGTCCCCAGCCGTCCGCCGGTGGGCGAGACTGACCCCGTGTCATCGACAGACGAGAGCGCGAGCCCCGCCGACCGCCCCGCCACCGGCCCCGTACCGGAGCCCGACCGGCCGCCCCTGGGCTCGGCCATGCCCCGGTGGCTGCCGCGTGCCATGGTGATGGCGCTGGCCCTCGTCGCCGTCTTCCAGCTCGGCACCTGGGCGTTCCACCAGCTCACCTCGTTGCTGATCAACATCCTGATCGCCTTCTTCCTCGCCCTCGCCGTCGAGCCGGCGGTCAGCTGGATGGCCGCCCGGGGCATGCGCCGGGGCCTCGCCACCGCCGCCGTCTTCCTCGGCCTGCTCGTCGCGAGCGCCGGTTTCGTCACCCTGCTCGGCTCGATGCTGGCCGGGCAGATCGTCGACATGGTCGAGGACTTCCCCGAGTACCTCGACTCGGTCATCAGCTGGACCAACGAGACCTTCCACACCGACCTGTCCCGCCTGGAGGTCCAGGACAGCCTGGTCCATTCGGACTGGCTGCGGCGGTACGTGCAGAACAGCGCCACCGGTGTCCTGGACATCTCCGCGCAGGTCCTCGGCGGCCTCTTCCAGCTGCTGACGCTCACCCTCTTCGCCTTCTACTTCGCCGCCGACGGGCCCCGCCTGCGCCGCGCCCTGTGCTCGGTCCTGCCGCCCGCCCGCCAGGCCGAGGTCCTGCGCGCCTGGGAGATCGCTGTCGACAAGACCGGCGGCTACCTCTACTCGCGCGGCCTCATGGCGCTGATCTCCGGCGTCGCCCATTACGTCCTGCTCCAGTGGCTCGGCGTGCCCTACGCCCCTGCCCTCGCCGTCTGGGTCGGCCTGGTCTCCCAGTTCATCCCCACCATCGGTACCTACCTGGCCGGCGCCCTGGCGATGCTCATCGCCTTCACCGTCGACCCCTGGTACGCCCTGTGGGTGCTCGGCTTCGTCGTCGTGTACCAGCAGTTCGAGAACTACATGCTCCAGCCGAAGCTGACCGCGAAGACCGTCGACATCCACCCCGCCGTCGCCTTCGGCTCCGTCATCGCCGGCACCGCCCTCCTCGGCGCCGTCGGCGCCCTGATCGCCATCCCCGCCGTCGCCACCCTCCAGGCCTTCCTCGGCGCGTACGTCCGCCGCTACGACGTCCACGACGAGGCCCGCGTCAGCGGCCACCGGCGCCGGGCACCCGGCCCCGTCCTCCTCCGCGTCCGCAAGGCCCTGCGCCTGCCCAACGAGGAGACCGCCGGCCCGGACGTCATCACCCCCTCCGAGCCGCTCCCCGGCGAGGAGGGCGGGGCGACCCGGGCGGAGCCCGGCGGCGAACGGCCGGAGGACCGCGAAGATCCGCCGGACAGAACCTAATGACCTGAGTCAGAGATTCGACGGCAGTAGGCGGCGACTTTGTCGAGGATCTCGTCGGCTGTCCTGGTCCAGTGGAAGGGTCTGGGGTGTTCGTTCCAGTCGGCGAGCCAGGCCCGGATGTCGCGTTCGAGGGCCTGGACGGAGCGGTGGACACCGCGCTTGAGCTTCTTCTGCGTCAGTTCGGCGAACCACCGCTCGACCAGGTTCAGCCAGGACGCGCTGGTCGGCGTGAAGTGCAGGTGGAACCGTGGGTGGGCCAGGAGCCACTTCTTGATGTCGGGTGTCTTGTGGGTCGCGTAGTTGTCCAGGATCAGATGAATCTGGAGGTCGGCCGGGACCTCCTTGTCGAGTTTGGCCAGGAACTTCTTGAACTCCGCCGCCCGGTGGCGGCGGTGGAGGGAGCCGATGACCTTGCCGGTGGCGACTTCGAGGGCGGCGAAGAGGGTGGTGGTGCCGGCCCGGACGTAGTCGTGGCTGCGGCGTTCGGGAACACCGGGCATCATCGGCAGGACCGGCTGGGGCCGGTCCAGGGCCTGGATCTGCGACTTCTCGTCCACGCACAGGACGAGTGCCTTCTCCGGCGGGTCGAGGTAGAGGCCGACGACGTCGCGGACCTTGTCGATGAACAGCGGGTCGGTCGACAGCTTGAACGTCTGAGCCCGGTGCGGTGCCAGGGCGAACGCCCGCCAGATCCGCGAGACGGTTGACTGCGACATTCCCGTCGCCGCTGCCATCGACCTCGTCGACCAGTGGGTCGCGTTCTTCGGCCTTTCCTCGAGCGTCTTGACGATGACCCGTTCGACATCGGCATCGGTGATCTTCCGCGGGACACCGGGCCTCGGGTCGTCGCACAGGCCGTCCAGGCCGCGCTCGATGAACCGGCGCCGCCAGGTGCGGACCGTGTCCGGAGCGATCCGCAGCCGACGGGACACCTCCATGATCGAGTGGCCCTCGGCGCACTCCAGCACGATCCGCGACCTCTGGGCCAGGGCCTGGGCCGTCGTCCGGCGCCGCACCCAGCCCTCCAGCACCACCCGCTGGGCATCAGTGACCGACAACGGCGGAATCTTCGGACCTGGACGGCTCATGCCCGACTAACGACGAATCTCTGACTCAGGTCACTAGCCCTGGCCGCCGGGGAGCGGGCGGTACCGCAGGTTCACCTCGCGGGCCGGGTCGTCGCCGTTGAGCAGGGCGAGGCGGACGGGGGCGCCGCCCGGGTTGTCGAAGAGCCGGACGCCGTCGCCGAGCAGGACGGGCGCGACGTGCAGGTCGATCTCGTCGATCAGGCCGCGTTCCAGGAGCTGCCGTCCGACGGTGGGCGAGAAGACCTCCAGGTTCCCGCCGCCCGCGGCGTCCAGTCCGATCCGCACCGCCTCGGCCACGTCGCAGCTCAGGAAGGTCACCCCCGGCACCTGCCGCGCCTCCCCGGGGTGGTGCGTCAGTACGAAGAGCGGCCCGTGCCACGCCCCGCCGTAGACCGCGCCCGGCTCCGGGTACGCGTCCCAGCCCTTCCGCCCGCCCAGCACGGCCCCGGTCGTCGCCACGTACTCCTCGACGATGCCCGGCCGGGAGGCGGTGACCCCCGTCACCAGTCCATCGAGTGCTCCGGCCCTGCCACGAAGCCGTCCAGCGACATGGAGAAGTGCCAGAGCACCTTTCCCCGAGCCTGCTGCGGCCCGGTGTCCGGCAGCGGTCTGCCCGGCGCCGTCACCGGAGCACCTCGTACGTCAGGTGGGTCGCCGTCGACGTCGGGGTCACGCTCCGCTGCACCAGCGTGCGCGGGGCCGCACCGGTGAACAGGGGCGTTCCCGCGCCCAGGACGACCGGGGCGAGGTGCAGGGAGACCACGTCCACCAGCCCGGCGTCGAAGGCCGAGCGGATCGTGGCGGCGCCGCCCATCAGGACGGTGTCCAGTTCGGTGCCGCTCCTCTCCGACGCCTCCTCGGCCCGCTCCCGCGCGGCGGCCACCGCGTCGGCCAGCCCCGTGGTGACGAACGTCCAGTCCAGCCCGGTCAGCCGCAGCGAGGCGGGCAGCGCGCTCGTCACGACGACGAAGGCGGGCCGGCCGGCCTCCCCGGCGCCGTAGCCGACCTCGTCGCTCCAGCCGCCGGGACCGTCGACCACGTCGAAGAGCCGGCGGCCGAGGAAGACGGCGCCCGAGCGCGCGGTCGCCTCACCCAAGATCCGCCGGTCCTCGGGGTCCTCGGAGAACGCCCAGGTGTGCAGGGCCTCGCCTCCCGTACCCAGGCCGCCCGCCGGGCCGGGGTCCGGTCCCGTGACGAAGCCGTCGAGCGAGACGGAGATGTCAGCGATGATGCGCGTCATACCGGGGAAGACCTCCTTCGACGACCGAACTCATCGGTCCCAGCAGTCCCGACGGTCATACGCGAAGCGGGCCCCGGCACCGGGGAAGGCGCGCCCGGAGCAACCGCACGCGGCCCCGGCTACGGACCGGAACGGTCATCCTCGGTCCGTAGGCCGGCTCCACTCCGGAACCCAGACGCCACCCCCGGTCCGGACGGGGCGGGCGGCGGTCAGATGGTCCCGCAGGTCGGCCAGGGACGGGTGGGGGTTGTCGGTGCGCCAGATCAGGCAGTGGGGGTAGACCGGGGTCGGGTCCACCAGGGGGATGCGGCGCAGGGCGTGCCCGGCGGGCCAGACCAGCGGGGTCTGCTCGCTGACGAAGGTGGCCAGCGTCGTGGACCCGGCGATGGTGTCGAGCAGCGGCTCGATGCCGAAGTCCGGGCCGACCGTGTCGACGACGAAGCCGAAAGCCTCCGCCAGTGCCTCGTAGTAGGCGGTCCACTCGGTGCCCGGGGCGTTCCCGGGCATCCAGATCCGGTGGCCCGCGAGCTGGGCGGGGGTGATCGCGGGAGCGTCGGCGTACGGGTGGCCCGGCCCGGTGAACAGGTGCACCGGCTCGTCGAGGACCGGGGTGGCCACCACTCCGGGCGGGAGCCGGTGGCCCGGCGCGGTCACCGCGCGGAACGTCGCGTCGACGGCTCCGTCCCGCACGGCGGCGACGGCCGTGTCGGAGTCGAAGAGCGTCACGACGTCCAGTTCCGTGCCGGGGTGGGCCCGGTGGAAGCCGCGCAACAGGCCCGCCAGCGAGAGCTGCCGCCCGATCACGTCGACGCGCAACGCCCTGCTGCCCGGCCGCACCGAGGAGACGGCCCGCTCGGCGGCCTGGAGCAGTCCGCGGGCGTGGGGAAGGAACGCCTGCCCGTCGACGGTGAGCCGTGCTCCCCGCGCGTCCCGGACCAGGAGCCGGACCCCGAGCTCCTTCTCCAGCGCAGCGACGCGCTTGGACACCGCCTGGGGCGTGATCGACAGATCGGCGGCGGCGTCCTGGAACTGGCCGGCGTCCACGACGGCCACGAAGGTACGCACGGCGGTGACGTTCATGCCGGTCATCCTAGGTCCGGCCGAACAACCATCGGTTGATCGAGTGAGGGCCCGGCGTTGTTTGAACCGGACCTGCACCGGGCGGTTTGATGACGTGATCGATCCCAGGCCAACCCCTGGTTGATCCGGCCTCCGCCTGCCGCCGGGTGCCGACCCGGCTCTCCAGCCCCTCGTGAGGAATCCCCATGCCTGATCAGGACCGGCTCTACGTCCGTACGCCCGAGTTCGCGCGAGTGGCTGAGCGGATCGCCCACGTCACCGCCCTGACCTCGCGGCTCAACGTGCTGCCTTTCGACGACGAGGCCGGCCGCGCCGCGCTCCTGACGGAGATCCTCGGCAGGCCGCTCCCCGCCACCGCCACCCTCTACCCGCCCTTCCACACCGACCACGGGCTGCGCATCGAGGTCGGTGAGCACGTCTTCGTCAACCAGGGCTGCACCTTCTTCGACCAGGGCGGCATCCGGCTGGGCGACGGGGTGCTGATCGGCCCGCGGACCAGCCTCATCTCCTCCGACCACCCCCTCCCGGCCTCCGAACGGCCGGACTACATCACCCGGGCCCCGGTGACCGTCGAGGCCGGCGCGTGGCTCGGCGCGGCGGTCACGGTCCTCCCCGGCGTCACGATCGGACGGGGTGCGGTGGTCGGCGCCGGGTCCGTCGTCACCAAGGACGTCCCACCGCACACCCTGGTCACCGGAGAGGCCGCGTCCGTGCGTAAGCGGTGGGAGGGGTGAGCCGGGGCGGCAGCCCGTGCGGGCACCGGTCGCGGTCGCCTCGGCACCCGACCCGGGGGCCTGGCTCTCCCGCTCGCTCGGGGCGGACTGCCCGGAGAGGTTGTTCCACCTGAAGCCGCCCTGCCGGTCAGGGGGCGCACGGGCCCGGCCGAGCAGGACCCTGAGGACCTTGTCGCAGGTTGGCCGGCATCTGCCTGATGGCCCGCTCGGAGGGGCCGCTTCACCACGGGGCCGCGTTCGTCGGTCGCCGGCGGCGTGGACCGATCGCTCGGTAAAGGTCTGACATCGTCCGGCGAGGCCCCGACCCGGTCGGTCAGAGGCTGCCGACAACTCGGCACGGACGGCCCCGCGCGCCCCGTGTGGCACGCTTGACACGAAAATCGAACATCCATTCTTATGAAGAATCTGGCGATGCGGCGCCTGGGTTTCCGGCAGTTCGGGGGCGGAGTTATCCACAGCCGCGAGGGCGTCGAGGCGCATTGTCAGTGCCAGGCGTTAGCGTTTTCGACGTGAAGCGAACGACTCAAGCAAATCGGGTGGAACCCATGGCTGGAACCGACCGCGAGAAGGCGCTCGACGCCGCGCTCGCACAGATTGAACGGCAGTTCGGCAAGGGCGCCGTCATGCGCATGGGCGAGCGGCCGAACGAGCCCGTCGAGGTGATCCCCACCGGCTCGACCGCGCTGGACATCGCCCTCGGCGTGGGCGGCCTGCCCCGCGGCCGTGTCGTCGAGGTCTACGGCCCGGAGTCCTCCGGCAAGACGACCCTGACCCTGCACGCCGTGGCCAACGCCCAGAAGGCCGGCGGTCAGGTGGCCTTCGTCGACGCGGAGCACGCGCTCGACCCGGAGTACGCCAAGAAGCTCGGCGTCGACATCGACAACCTCATCCTGTCCCAGCCGGACAACGGCGAGCAGGCGCTGGAGATCGTCGACATGCTGGTCCGCTCCGGCGCGCTCGACCTGATCGTCATCGACTCCGTCGCCGCCCTGGTGCCGCGGGCCGAGATCGAGGGCGAGATGGGCGACTCCCACGTGGGTCTCCAGGCCCGCCTGATGAGCCAGGCGCTCCGGAAGATCACCAGCGCGCTCAACCAGTCCAAGACCACGGCGATCTTCATCAACCAGCTGCGCGAGAAGATCGGCGTGATGTTCGGCTCCCCGGAGACGACGACCGGTGGCCGCGCCCTGAAGTTCTACGCCTCGGTCCGGATCGACATCCGCCGCATCGAGACGCTCAAGGACGGCACGGACGCGGTGGGCAACCGCACCCGCTGCAAGGTGGTCAAGAACAAGGTCGCCCCGCCCTTCAAGCAGGCCGAGTTCGACATCCTCTACGGCCACGGCATCAGCCGCGAGGGCGGCCTGATCGACATGGGCGTGGAGCACGGCTTCGTCCGCAAGGCCGGCGCCTGGTACACCTACGAGGGCGACCAGCTGGGGCAGGGCAAGGAGAACGCCCGCAACTTCCTCAAGGACAACCCCGACCTGGCCGACGAGATCGAGCGCAAGATCAAGGAGAAGCTCGGCGTCGGCGTGCGGCCCGACGCGGCCGGATCCGAGGCGGCTGCCGACTCCGCGGCCACCGAGGAGTCCAAGGAGGCCAAGTCCGTGCCCGCTCCGGCGGCCAAGGCGACCCGGGCGACCAAGGCCGCGGCGGCCAAGGGCTGATCCGCCGTGGCGCAGTGGGCCCGGCGTCCGGACGCCGACGATCACCCGCAGGAGCAGGGCGCGTCCCTGCCCGGCCCCCCGTGGTCCGATCCGGACGACGGGGGAGCCGGACCGGAGGGTGACCCGGCCGGTGCGGGGGCCGGCCGGCGGCGTGGACGCGGACGCCGCCGGGACGCCGGTACGACCGGTGGTTCCTCCTTCCCGTCGAGGGCCGGGAGGGAGGAGCCACCTCAGGACCCGGCAGAGCGCGCCCGCGCCATCTGCCTGCGCCTGCTGACCGGAACGGCCCGCACCCGCAGCCAGCTCGCCGAGGCCCTGCGCAAGCGGGAGATCCCCGACGAGGTGGCCGACGAGGTGCTGACCCGCTTCGAGGAGGTAGGCCTGATCGACGACGAGAAGTTCGCGGACGCCTGGGTCGAGTCCCGCCACCACGGGCGGGGCCTGGCCCGGCGGGCACTGGCCCGGGAGCTGCGCACCAAGGGCGTCGACGCCGCCGTGGTCGACGAGGCGGTCTCCAAGCTCGACCCCGAGCAGGAGGAGCGCACCGCCCGCGAACTCGTCGACCGCAAACTCCGCTCGACCCGCGGCCTCGACCGGGACAAGCGGCTGCGACGGCTCGCGGGGATGCTCGCCCGCAAGGGGTACGGGGAAGGGTTGGCGCTGCGGGTCGTGCGCCAGGCGCTGGAGGAAGAAGGGGAGGACGTGGAGGAGCACATGTGGGGGGAGTGACCGGCGTGATCCGCGCGATCGCGTCGCCACGCCGGTCAGGGCCCCGGCACGCCGCTGATCAGGGAGCGGCGGGCGCGGTCACGGGCAGACCCGCGGCGCGCCACGCCTGGAAGCCACCGACGAGGTCGGTCGCCCGGAACAGGCCGAGATCGTGCAGGGAGGCAGCGGCCAGACTGGAGGCGTAGCCCTCGTTGCAGAGGATGACGATCTCGCGGTCGTGCCGGTCCGCCTCGGGCAGCCGGTGACTGCCCTGCGGGTCGAGCCGCCACTCCAACTCGTTCCGCTCGACGACCAGGGCCCCCGGGATCAGACCATCCCGGTCGCGGAGGGCGGCGTAGCGGATGTCCACCAGGAGCGCCCCCCGACGGGCGGCGTCCTGCGCCTGATTCGGGGTGAGTCGGGCCAGGCGGGAGCGGACGCGTTCCAGGTGGGTGTCTATGGGGACGGGGGTGGTGGGGGTAGTGCGGGTGATGGAGGACCTCGGCGGTGTAGGGGGTGCGTGAGTGTGACCGGTGGCGTCGTAGGTGGGGGCCGTCGGCTGGGGGCGGGCGGTCGTGATCGAGGGGGTGCCTGACGGGGTGTTGCCGGGTGGGTCTGTGGGGCAGGCCGCGGGGGCATTCGTGGGCGTGTCCGGGGAAGCCCCTGGGGGGCCGTTCGATGTGGCGTTCGTGGCGAGGCCGTCGGTGGGCGTGCTCGGGGAACCGCTGGTGGGCTCGTTCGATGTGGCGTTCGTGGCGAGGCCGTCGGTGGGCGTGCTCGGGGAACCGCTGGTGGGCTCGTTCGTGGGGCCGTTCGCTGCGACGGGGCGGGTTGGCGTGCCGGGGGAGTCGCCTGCGGATTCGTTTGCGGCGGTGTTCGTGGCGAGGCCGTCGTAGCGCCTGTCCGGGGAACCGCTTGGGAGCTTGTCCGTGAGGTCGGCGCCGGCACGGTCCGCCGTGGCGTTGCCGGTGGGCGTGGTCGGGGAACCGCTTGCGGATTCTGCTGTGGCCGCGTTCGTGGCGAGGCCGTCGGTGGGCGGGCCGGTGCGGCCGTCCGTGGTGGCGGGGGGCGGGACCGGGTGCCCGGGTGCCGTTGTGCTCGCTGAGGGTGCTTCGGGCTGGGCGGGACGGTGGGCCGGGGAGGCGGGGGAGGGGAGGGGGGAGGGGGCCCCCGGAGAAGCCGAACTCGGCAAGGAATAGACGCTCACTGCCAGTCCTCCGGACGTTCGATCTGCTCCAGCCTCAGCGCCTGCCCCGAGCGGCTGTAGCGACGCATCAGGGGGAGCGGCGGGTAGTAGGCGTGTACCGAGACGGCGTGGGCGTGGTCGGCGGTGTTGAGGACCTGGTGGAGGTGGTGCGGGCCGAAGGCGCGTCCCTGGGGCGGGCTCAACTCCCTTGTCCGGTCGATGCCTTCGGGGAGTTCCAGCGTCGTTCCGGTCCTGCCTTCGGTGGGGAGCCGGTGGGCGAGGGAGTCCTCGCGGAGGCTGCCCGCTGCCGTGGCGAACGCGCCGTACGAGCCGCCGTGGTCGTGCCAGCCGGTGCCGGTTCCGGGTGGCCAGCCGATCAGCCAGGCCTCGCTGCCGCCCGGCCCGTCGAGGCGGAGCCAGGTGCGGCCCTCCGGGTCGAGGGGGAGGGTGGCGACGAGGGCGGTGTCGGCGGCGGCGCGGCGGACGAAGGCGAGCAGTTCGGCCTGGCCGGGGCCCTCGGTGGTGTGGGCCGCGGGCGTCCCGGAGGTGGGAGAGGGGAGAACCGGAGCGCCGGCGGGGGCGACCGGGGGAGGGAGAGGGGACACGTGTGCCGTCCGGAGATTCGCTGAGGACGTACGGGCGGCGGCGCGCGGACCACGGGAAGAGCCGTGTGCGCGGGGCGGTGAGCCACGGGGCGCGGCGGCCTCGTACGAGGAGAAGGGGGGCGAAGTCAGCAGCAGGGGCGACACACGCAGCCCGCGTAGCGGACGAGGTCCATATGGACCCTCCGCCACAGGCGCGTCTCGGTGTCGGTCACGTTCCGGAGTAGACCACGGGGGCGGACCATGGCCAACCGGGTGTCCAGGGCCTGGCGGGGGCGCGGCCCGCACGCTCGCCGGCGGTGGACGGACGGGCGCCCAACGCGCCTACGACGTACGGGCCTTGGGGGATACGGATCGGCGCGGACCGGCAGGGACGGGCAGGTGTACGCCGGTGAACCGCGCGCCCCGCCCCTCAGCGTGCCGCCCGGGCCGCTTCCTCCCGGGTGCCCGCGTCCGCCCCGCACACGGTGCGTGCCGCCGCGCGGAGCTGGGACTCGTCGACGCCGCTCAGGGCGAGGGCGAGGTGGCCGTCGGGGCGGACCAGGAGGACGGTGTGGGCGGCGGCGCCGGGGTAGGTCTCGGCGACGAGGAGTTCGGCGGGCTGGGGGAGGCCGGCGACGGCCTCGGCGAGGCGCGGCATGACTCCGGCCGTCATCCAGTGCCGCCGGTCCCAGACCCCGGTGCCGGGCGCGACCAGGACCACCAGCAGGGCGGTGCGGCCCAGGCGGTCGCGGAGCCGGACCGTCGAGCCGTCCTCGGCGGTGACGGGCACGTCGGTGACCAGGTCGCCCACGCCCGCGTCAGCGCTGGTGCGCGGGTGGGGTGGTGCCGGGGTGAGCGGCGAGTGGAGGTGGGCGGGGGGTGCGCCGAGCGGGCCCCGGCCGAGGTGGCCGTCGCTGTGCAGCGCCTCGTGGCCGCGCGCGGAACCGGGCAGCAGGGGGCGCAGCGGGGAGCCGCCGCGCAGTATCGGCAGTGACTGGTCGGCCGCGCGCAGCCGGGAGGCGACCACGGCTCGGCGCTCCTCCTGGTAGCTGTCGAGGAGTTCCGGCGCGGCGTGCCCGTGGCGGACCAGGGCCAGTTTCCAGGCGAGGTTGTCGACGTCCCGCAGCCCTTCGTCGACGGCGGGGGTGCCGAGGGCACCCAGCAGGTGCGCGGCGTCCCCGGCGAGGAGGACCCGGCCCGCGCGCCAGCGCCGGGCGAGGCGGTGGTGGACGGTGTACACGCCGGTGTCGAGGAGGTCGTAGGGCGGTGTGGTGCCGTCGGTCCAGCCGGCCAGGGTGGCCCGTACCCGTGCCACCAGTGCCTCGGGGGTGACGAGTTCGCCGCCGGGCGGCAGCAGCCAGTCGATGCGCCAGCGCTCGCCGGGGAGCGGCCGGGCGGTGACCTCGGTGCCACCGCCGCGCCACGGCGGGTTGCGGTGCAGGATCTCCTCGCCGGCGAACGGCAGGGTGCAGCGGACCGCGGCGACGGCGTGCCGTTCCACGGCGGTGCGGCCGGGGAAGCGGACGTCGAGGAGTTTGCGGACGGTGGAGCGGGGGCCGTCGCAGCCGATCAGGTGGCTGCCGCGCCAGGTCGACCCGCCGGACCCGGCCGCCGTGCCGCCGGTGCCGGCCGTGCTGGTGTGCGCGGTGACGCCGCCGCTGTCCTGCTCCAGGTGGTCGAGGCGGGTGCCGCGGACCAGGCGGGCGAGGGGTTCGCGGGCGAGGGCGTCGCGCAGGGCCCGGGTGAGGGTGTGCTGCGGCAGGTGGAGCGGGGCGGGCAGTGCCTCGTCGAAGGTGTGGGCGGCCACTTCCTGGCGGCGGCGCAGGGAGCGTACGCCGGCCAGCCGGGTGCCGCTCCGGGTGAAGCCGGTGCCGGCGAGGCGGGCCGCGAGTGCCGCCGTGTCCTCGCGCAGGACGACGGTGCGGGCGAAGCGTTCCTCGTCGGGGCCGGTGGACTGGTCGAGGAGGAGGGTGGGGACCTCGTGGCGGGCGAGCGCCAGCGACAGGGCGAGCCCGGCGGGTCCCGCCCCGACGATGATCACCGGGTCCACGGAGCCGCCTCCCGGGGTGCCTCAGGGGCAGGTGAGAGGGGTGGGGCGGGGCGGGAACTGGCAGCTGGAGCCCGGTGCGCGATCACAGAACGTATGCAACCCATTGCCGCTGTCCACGTCAAGCGACGAAAGGCGGCGACATGATCGTCGCCGCCTTTCGCGGGCTGCGGCCGCCGAGGTGGGGCGTCCGGTCAGGGGTGGTGCGGCTGCTCAGACGGCCGATCCGCCGGCGCCGCCGTCCGGACCGGTGCCGAGCCGGGCCTTGGCGCCCACCGTCTTGGCGTCCTCGATGGCCGCCGCGCCGAGCACGGCGCCGCTCGACTTCTTCCTGTTGCGCAGCCACTTCTCCAGCCAGGAGGCGAAGGTGGTGAGGATCAGGTTGAGGACCACGAAGATCACGGCCACCACGATGAAGCTCGGGATGGTGTTGCCGTAGAAGGCACTCATGGTGCCGCGCGAGCGGAGCAGCTCGGTGAAGCCGATCATGGCGCCGCCGAGCGCGGTGTCCTTCACGATGACGACCAGCTGGCTGACGATGGCGGGGAGCATCGCGGTGACCGCCTGCGGCAGCAGGATGAACCGCATCGTCTGGCTCTTGCGCAGGCCGATCGCCCGGCCCGCCTCGGCCTGGCCGCTGGGCAGCGAGAGGATGCCGGCCCGGACGATCTCCGCGAGCACCGAGGCGTTGTACAGGACGAGGCCGGTCACCACGGCGTACAGCGGGCGGACGTCCGGCTCGACGGAGCCCGAGTACAGCTCGTTGGCGAAGACCATCAGGATGAGGACCGGGATGGCGCGGAAGAACTCCACGACGGTGCCGGCGGGTATCCGCACCCAGGCGTGGTCGGAGAGCCGGGCGATGCCGAAGACCGCGCCCAGGGGCAGGGCGATGATCATTGCCAGGGCGGCGGCCTTCAGGGTGTTGCCGAGGCCCGGCAGCAGGTACACGGTCCACGAGGAGGACTCGGTGAAGGGCTTCCACTTCGCCCATTCGAGGTGGCCCTTGTCGCCGAGGGCGGAGACCAGCCACCAGACGCCGGCCGCCAGCGCGACGGCGAAGACGACGGAGACGATCAGGTTGCGCGCCTTGGCGCGCGGTCCCGGGGTGTCGTACAGAACGGAGCTCATCGCTTCACCGCCAGCCGCTTGCCCAGCCATCCCAGCAGGAGGCCGGTGGGAAGTGTCAGGATCACGAAGCCGAGGGCGAAGACGGCGGTGATCAGCACCAGTTGCGCCTCGTTCTCGACCATCTCCTTCATCAGGAGGGAGGCCTCGCCGACGCCGATCGCCGCCGCGACCGTGGTGTTCTTGGTCAGCGCGATCAGGACGTTGGCCAGCGGGCCGATCACCGTGCGGAACGCCTGCGGCAGCACGATGAGGGTGAGCACCTGGGTGAAGTTCAGCCCGAGCGCGCGAGCCGCCTCGGCCTGGCCCACCGGGACGGTGTTGATGCCGGAGCGCACCGACTCGCAGACGAACGCGGCGGTGTAGGTGCTCAGTCCGAGGACCGCCATCCGGAAGGCGATGTCCTTGACGCCCTCGCCGCCGAGGGTGAGCCGGAAGGTGTCGGCCAGGCCCAGCGAGGTGAACACGATGATGACCGTCAGCGGAATGTTCCGGACGATGTTCACGTACGCCGTGGCGAAGCCACGCATGAGGGGCACGGGACTGACCCGCATCGCGGCCAGCACGGTGCCCAGGATCAGGGAACCGGCGCCCGAGAGAAGGGTGAGCTTCACCGTCACCCAGAAGGCCCCGAGCAAGTCATAGTCTTGAAGAAAGTCGAACACGATCTCCCGCGCTCTCGCATGTTGGGCGGCTCGGCACGCCGCCCGGGTCGGGGCGGCGTGCCGGCAGGACTGGGGTCAGAGCGACCAGGGGCCGCTACTTGACGACCTTGCCGATCTTCGGGGCGGGCTCGTTCTTGTAGTTCGCCGGGCCGAAGTTGGCCTCGACGGCCTTGTCCCAGCTGCCGTCCTCGACCATCTTCTCGAGGGCCTTGTTGATCTTGTCCTTGAGGTCGGAGCCCTTCTTGACGCCGACGCCGTAGTTCTCGTTGGAGAGGCTGAGGCCCGCCAGCTTGAACTTGCCCTTGTACTGCTCCTGCGCGGCGTAGCCGGCGAGGATCGAGTCGTCGGTGGTCAGGGCGTCGACGGCACCGGTCTGGAGACCTTCGAGGCACTCGGAGTAACCGCCGTACTCCTTGAGCTCGGCGCCCTTGGCGAACTTCTCCTTGACGTTCTGCGCCGAGGTCGAGCCGGAGACCGAGCAGAGGATCTTGCCGTTGAGGTCCTCGGCCTTGGCGATCTTGTCGTCGGAGCGGATCAGCACGTCCTGGTGGGCCAGGAGGTACGGGCCGGCGAAGTCGACCTTGGCCTCGCGCTCGTCGGTGATCGAGTACGAGGCGGCGATGAACTCGACGTCGCCGCGCGAGAGGGCGTTCTCGCGGTCGGCGCTCGGGGTCTCCTTGAACTCGATCTGCTTCTCGGTGTAGCCGAGCTCCTTGGCCACGTAGGTCGCGACGTCCACGTCGAAACCGGTGAAGGTGCCCTGCGGCGTCTTCTGGCCGATGCCGGGCTGGTCGAACTTGATGCCGACCTTGATCGTCTTGCCGTCGCTCTTGCCGCTGTCCTCGGACTCGCCCGACCCGCAGGCGGTGGCGGTCAGGGCGAGGGCGAGGACGGCGGCCGAGGCGGCCGAAACCTTGCGGAGGTTCATCGTGGAGATCCTTTGCGTAGTCAGAGGGTGCGACAGCGTGTACGCCGGCGGGTGCGGGGCCCTCCCGGAGGGGAGTGGGGTGTCGGCCCGTGGGGAAGGGCGGCCGTGGGCCCCCGGAACAGGTCCCGGGGGCCTGCTGGCCGGTCTCCTCGGGGGAGGCTCAGTGGTGCAGGATCTTCGAGAGGAAGTCCTTCGCCCGGTCGCTGCGCGGGTTGGTGAAGAACTGCTCGGGGGTCGCCTGCTCGACGATCTGGCCGTCCGCCATGAAGACCACGCGGTTGGCCGCGGAGCGGGCGAAGCCCATCTCGTGGGTCACGACGACCATCGTCATGCCGTCCCGGGCGAGCTGCTGCATGACCTCCAGCACCTCGTTGATCATCTCCGGGTCGAGCGCGGAGGTCGGCTCGTCGAAGAGCATCACCTTCGGCTCCATCGCCAGCGCGCGGGCGATGGCCACCCGCTGCTGCTGGCCGCCGGAGAGCTGGGCCGGGTACTTGTCGGCCTGGTTGGCCACGCCCACCCGGTCGAGCAGGGCCCGGGCCGACCGCTCGGCCTCGGCCTTGTCCTTCTTGCGGACCTTGATCTGGCCCAGCATCACGTTCTCGAGCACCGTCTTGTGCGCGAAGAGGTTGAAGGACTGGAAGACCATGCCCACGTCGGCGCGGAGCCGGGCCAGTTCCCGGCCCTCGGCCGGGAGCGGCTTCCCGTCCAGGGTGATGCTGCCGGAGTCGACCGACTCCAGGCGGTTGATCGTGCGGCACAGCGTGGACTTGCCCGAACCCGAAGGGCCGATGACGACCACGACCTCGCCCCGGGCGATGGTCAGATCGATGTCCTGGAGCACGTGCAGCGCACCGAAGTGCTTGTTCACATTGCTGAGCGCGACCAGTGCGTCTGCCTCTGCCGCGGGAATGGTGTCCTTGGTCACCGATACGTCACTCATCGGGGTCTTGCTCCATCCTCCTCGGTTGGGGAGGACAGTAGTCACGCAGTGCGATCACCGTCATTACATCTGAGCGGAAATTGAGCATAACGATCCGGCTTCAACCGGACACACGCCGTGAACGGGACGGTCTCCTCGCGTACCGGGTGGATAACGGAACAAGCCCGTGACCCGAAGGCTCTTGACGCGCACCCCCGCGATCCGCGTGGATGCTCAGTACCCCCAGGGGCGGCGCCGGCCGCCGAGGACGCGACCCAGAGCTACCGAGGAGGCCGGCCGTGAGACTGCTACTTGTCGAGGACGACAACCACGTCGCGGGCGCCCTCTCCGCCATCCTGTCCCGCCACGGCTTCCAGGTGACCCACGCCCGCAGCGGCGAGGAGGCGCTCAAGGCCCTGCTCCCCGCCGGCGGCCCGCCGTTCGGCGTCGTCCTGCTCGACCTCGGCCTGCCCGACCAGGACGGCTACGAGGTCTGCGGCAAGATCCGCGCCCGCACCTCCGTCCCGGTCATCATGGTCACCGCCCGCGCCGACGTCCGCTCCCGCATACACGGACTCAACCTCGGCGCCGACGACTACGTGGTCAAGCCCTACGACACCGGGGAACTCCTCGCCCGTATCCACGCCGTGGCCCGCCGCAACCAGCCCGGGGACGCCGAGGGCACAGCCGCCCCCGCACCCGGCACGCTGGTCATCGGTGCCGTCCAGGTCGATCTGCCCACCCGGCGCGTCAGCGTCGACGGCGAGGTCGTCGCGCTGACCCGTAAGGAGTTCGACCTGCTCGCCCTGCTGGTGCAGCGGCCCGGGGTGGTCTTCCGCCGTGAGCAGATCATCAGCGAGGTGTGGCGCACCAGTTGGGAGGGGACCGGCCGGACCCTGGAGGTGCACGTCGCCTCGCTCCGCTCCAAGCTGCGCCGCCCCGCCCTGATCGAGACGGTCCGCGGAGTCGGCTACCGCCTCGTCGACCCCGGCGCGTAGCCGCCCGTGCGTACCCGCCTGCTCCAGCTCCTCATCACCCTGCTCGCCGTGGTGCTGGTCATGCTGGGCGTCCCCCTCGCGCAGAACGTGGCCGCAGCCGAGCAGCAGAAGGTGGTCGTCGACCGCATCGACGACACCGCCCGCTTCGCCTCCCTCGCCCAGTACGTCACCAAGCGCACCACCGGCTCGGCCCAGCTCGTCGGCAAGGACGAGCGCCGCGAGACCCTCCAGCAGGAACTCTCCCGCTACCACGCCGTGTACGGCATCAAGGCCGGCGTCTTCTACCGCAACGGCGAACCCATGGCCCGCGCCCCGGAGAACTGGGAGATCCCCGACACCGGCGACACCCGGGAGGCGTTCACCACCTCGCTGATGTCCCGCCGCAGCCACGACCCCGGCCAGGTCTGGCCCTGGCAGGACGGCCGGATCGTCGTCGCCTCGCCGGTGATCCGCGACGGCGACGTGATCGCGGTCGTCGTCACCGACTCCCCGACCGGCGGGATGCGCTCCCGCATCCTGCACGGCCTGCTCCTGATCGCCGCCGGCGAGGCGCTCGCCATGCTCGTCGCCGTCGCCTTCGCGCTGCGTCTCACCGGCTGGGTCCTCACCCCCGTCCGGGTCCTCGACGCCACCACCCACGACATCGCCACCGGACGCCTCAAGTCCCGCGTCGCCCCCGCCGGCGGACCGCCCGAACTGCGCCGCCTGGCCCGCTCCTTCAACGAGATGGCCGACCACGTCCAGGACGTCCTCGAACAGCAGCGGGCCTTCGTCGCCGACGCCTCCCACCAGCTGCGCAACCCGCTCTCCGCGCTGCTGCTCCGCATCGAGCTGCTCGCCCTGGAACTCCCCGAGGGCAACGAGGAGATCGCCTCCGTGCGCGCCGAGGGCAAGCGCCTGGCCCGGGTCCTGGACGACCTGCTGGACCTGGCCCTCGCCGAGCACGCCGCCCCCGACCTGCACCTCACCGACCTCGGCCAGCTCGCCGAGGAACGCGCCGCCGCCTGGCGCCCGCTCGCCGAGGAGTACGGCATCCGCCTGGAGGCGCACTGCCCGGCCGTCACCGGCTGGGCCGACCCGGTCGCCTTCTCCAGCGCGCTGGACGCCGTCATCGACAACGCCCTGAAGTTCACCCCCGGCGGGGAGCGGGTCACCGTGCGCGCCGCCTCCTCGGGGGCGTACACCACCGTGGAGGTGGCCGACGCGGGGCCGGGCCTGACCGACGAGGAACTGGAGCGGGTCGGAGACCGGTTCTGGCGCAGCGGGCGCCATCAGAACGTCCGGGGTTCGGGGCTCGGCCTCTCCATCTCCCGCGCCCTGCTCGGCGCCGGCGGCGGCAGCCTGGCGTACGCCCACGCCGAGCCGTGCGGCCTCAAGGTGACACTGACGGTGCCCCGGCAGGCGCCGGAGGAGACCGCCGGGGCTCAGGGTTTGACCGAGCGGAAGTAGCGGCGCGCGCCGTCGTGCAGCTCCAGCGGGTCGGTGTAGATCGCGGTGCGCACGTCGACCAGCTGCGCCGCGTGCACCTGGGCGCCGATGTGGTCGCGGCTGCCGATCACGGTGCGGGTGATCCGCTCCGCCAGGTCGTCGTCCATCCGGTCGGTGGTGACGAGGATGTTGGCCACCGCCAGGGTGGGCACGTCGGAGCCGCGCTGCGCCAGCGGATAGGCGTCGGCGGGCATCACGGCGGTCCGGTAGTAGCTGGCGGAGCCGCCGCCGTGGTGGAGCCGGTCGATGAGGGAGCTGAGCGGCAGCAGCCGGATCTCGTGCTCCTTCGACAGTTTCCGCACCGCCTGCGTGGTCAGCCCGCCGGACCAGAAGAAGGCGTCGATGCGGCCCTCACGCAGCGCCTGAGGCGTGTCCCCGATGCCCTCCGGGGAGGCGTCGACGTCCTTCTCCACGTCCAGGCCCGCGGCCCGGAGCACCCGCTCGGCGATCAGCCGCACCCCGGACGCCTGCTGGCCGATCGCGACCCGCTTGCCCCGCAGGTCGGCGACCTCGTGGATGTCGGAGTCCTCGTCCACGACCACCTGGATGTAGTCGTCGTAGAGCCGCGCGCTGCTGCGCAGCCGGTCCGCGTCGGGGCCGCCCTCGGCGCGGTACTGCTCCACGGCGTCGGCGGTGGCGATGGTGAAGTCGGCCTCGCCGGTCGCCACCCGCCGCACGTTCTCCTGCGAGCCCTCGCTCGGCCGGAGTGTCAGGTCGATCTCGGGGACGTCCTTGTCGAGGGCCTTGCGCAGCAGCGTGCCGTACTTGGCGTAGACCCCCGTGCTCACCCCGGTGCTCATGGTGAGCGGGGTGCGCGGCGGCGGCTCGCCGAACGGCGACAGCCACCACAGCAGCAGGGCGAGCGCCACCACCGCCGCACCCGCGGCGGTCAGGGCGCGCCCGCGCGTACGGAGGGGAACCGGGACCATGCGGGTGATCCTGCCAGCCCGGGCCCCCGCTGACCAGGGGCGGCCGCCCACCGGACAGAGCCCTGCGCGCGAGCCCTTACTCTGGACGGATGAGCGGGAACAACGTGGCGGGCGAAGTGGTGGACGGCGAGCAGGCGCACGCGGGCGGCGTGAAGACGTACGAGGTGCGCACCTACGGGTGCCAGATGAACGTCCACGACTCCGAGCGGCTCGCCGGGCTGCTGGAGGGCGCCGGGTACGTCCGGTCCCCCGAGGGCACCGAGGAGGGCGACGCGGACGTCGTCGTCTTCAACACCTGCGCCGTCCGGGAGAACGCCGACAACCGTCTCTACGGCAACCTCGGCCGGCTCGCCCCGATGAAGACGAAGCGCCCCGGCATGCAGATCGCCGTCGGCGGCTGCCTCGCCCAGAAGGACCGCGACACCATCACCAAGCGCGCCCCCTGGGTCGACGTGGTCTTCGGCACCCACAACATCGGCAAACTCCCCGTCCTGCTGGAGCGCGCCCGCGTCCAGGAGGAGGCGCAGGTCGAGATCGCCGAGTCGCTGGAGGCCTTCCCCTCCACGCTGCCGACCCGCCGGGAGAGCGCCTACGCCGCCTGGGTCTCGGTCTCCGTCGGCTGCAACAACACCTGCACCTTCTGCATCGTCCCCGCCCTGCGCGGCAAGGAGAGGGACCGCCGGACCGGCGACATCCTCGCCGAGGTGGAGGCGCTGGTCGCCGAGGGCGTCAGCGAGATCACCCTCCTCGGCCAGAACGTCAACGCCTACGGCAGCGACATCGGCGACCGCCAGGCCTTCTCCAAGCTGCTGCGCGCCTGCGGGCAGATCGAGGGCCTGGAGCGGGTCCGCTTCACCTCGCCGCACCCGCGCGACTTCACCGACGACGTGATCGCCGCGATGGCCGAGACGCCCAACGTCATGCCGCAGCTGCACATGCCGCTCCAGTCCGGCTCCGACACCGTGCTGCGCGCGATGCGCCGCTCCTACCGCCAGGAGCGGTTCCTCTCCATCATCGAGAAGGTCCGCGCCGCCATCCCGCACGCCGCGATCACCACCGACATCATCGTGGGCTTCCCCGGCGAGACCGAGGAGGACTTCCAGCAGACCCTGCACACGGTCCGCGAGGCCCGCTTCGCCCAGGCGTTCACCTTCCAGTACTCCAAGCGGCCCGGCACCCCCGCCGCCGAGATGGACGGGCAGATCCCCAAGGAGGTCGTCCAGGAGCGGTACATGCGCCTGGTCGCGCTCCAGGAGGAGATCTCCTGGGAGGAGAACAAGAAGCAGACCGGCCGCGTCCTGGAGGTCATGGTCGCGGAGGGCGAGGGCCGCAAGGACGGTGCCACCCGGCGCCTCTCCGGCCGCGCCCCCGACAACCGCCTCGTCCACTTCACCAAGCCGGACGAGGAGGTCCGCCCCGGCGACGTGGTCACCGTGGAGATCACCTACGCCGCCCCGCACCACCTGCTCGCCGAGGGCGCCCCGCTCGCCGTCCGCCGCACCCGCGCCGGCGACGCCTGGGAGCGCCGCAACGCCGCCCCCGCCCCGGCCCCCGGCGTCATGCTCGGCCTCCCCACGATCGGCGCCCCCGCCCCCCAGCCGGCCCCGGCCGGCGGCTGCTCCACCTGCTGACCGGGTACGCCCCCGGGCCGGGCCACGCGCCGTCCGGCCCGGCCCCGCGGCCGGCTGCCGGGGCCGGGGGTTAGGCTCCGGGCATGCTTGCCGCCGCCGTCTGCCCCTGCCCGCCCCTGCTCCAGCCGCAGGTCGCGGCCGGGGCCGCCGCCGAACTGGCCGCCCTGCGGGAGAGCTGTGCCGCCGCCCTCGACACCCTCGCCGAGGCCCGCCCCGACCGGCTGGTCGTCCTCGGCCCGGGCGCGGGGGAGGACCGCACGCCGTACCCGTCGGGGGCCCCCGGCTCCTTCCGGGGCTTCGGCGCCGCCGTCGACGTCGTCCTCGGCTCCCCCGCCCCCGCCCCCGCCCCCGGCGCCGCCCCGCTGCCCGCCTCCCTCGCCGTCGGCGCCTGGCTGCTGGCCGACCACGGCTGGGCCGCCTGCCCCGTCGAAGGGCTCGCGGTCGGCACCGGATGCCCGCCCGGGCGGTGCGCGGAACTGGGCGCCGAGCTGGCCGCCGGGCCGGCCCGCACCGCGCTGCTGGTCCTCGGCGACGGCAGCGCCTGCCGCACCGTGAAGGCGCCGGGCTACCTCGACGAGCGGGCCGCCCCCTTCGACGCCCTGGCCGCCGAGGCCCTCGGCGCGGCCGACACCGCCGCCCTGGCCGGACTCGACCCCGTCCTCGCCGAGGAGGTCGGCGCCGCCGGACGCGCCCCGTGGCAGGTGCTGGCCGGCGCCGCCGCCGGGGCGGGCCTGGCCGGGAAGCTGCTCTACGACGAGGCCCCGTACGGGGTCGGCTACTTCGTCGCCGCCTGGAGCTGAGCCGGCCCGCATGCCCGACCCCGCCCGGGGCACGAGCCCGGGCAGCCGAGAGGAGCACTTCCGTGACCGAGAACGCCACCGCGCCCCGCCCCGTGATCGTCGCCGGGGTCGACGGCTCGCCGACCTCCCGCGAGGCGCTGCGCTGGGCCGCCGAGGAGGCCCGGCTGCGCACCGCCATTCTGCGGGTGGTCTGCGGCTGGGAGTGGTCGAGCCCGTTCAACCTGATCGGCCCGGCCCTGGAGTACGCGGCGCCCGACGCCGACACGCCCTCCATGGAGGAGTTGACCCGCGCCAAGGTCGAGGAGCTGATCGGCGAGACGCTGGGCGAGGAGCCCGGCGTCCCCGTCGAGGTACGCGTGGTCCAGGGGCCCGCCACCCGCGTCCTGGTGGACGCCTCCGATGGCGCGACGCTGATCGTCGTCGGCACCCGGGGCCACAGCGGCATCAAGGGCGCCGTGCTCGGCTCGGTCAGCCGCCACGTCACCCAGCACGCCCGCTGCAACGTCGTGGTCGTCCGCGACAGCCGGGACCTGACCGCGGGGGAGTAGGGGAGGGGCGGGGCGGGCCCTGGTCGTGCGCCCGCCCCGGGCCCGCCCGGTCAGGAGCCGGCGGGGCCTTCACCCTCCGGCTTGCGGGCGCCCGTCTCGGGGTGCTGCGGGCGCGTGGCGTCCTCCCGGGGACCGGGCGCCTGCCCACCCCTCTCGGGCCCGCCCTTCTGGCCGCCGTCCTGGTTCAGCTGGTCCAGGGCGCTCTTCGCCTTGTCGGTGCCGGTGCGGATCTTGTCGCTGTACTTGCCCTTGGTGCGGCTGTCCACGGCCTGCGCGGCCTTGTCCAGACCCTGGTCGATCTTGTCGCCGTGCTGCCGGGTCAGGTCAGCGACCTTCTCCTTGGCGGGGGCGATCTTTGCCTTGAGGTTGTCCAGGAAGCTCATGACCTCAAGTTTTCCTCATCCGGCCGTTCTCCACCCCTCGGCACCCCTCGGCGCCGCGCGCCCGGCCCCGGTTTGCGAGACTGGGAAGGTGAGCAGCGCACCCCCCGCACCCCGGGTCATCGCCGTCGTGGGCCCGACCGCCGCCGGCAAGTCGGACCTGGGCGTCTTCCTCGCCCAGCACCTCGGCGGCGAGGTCGTCAACGCCGACTCCATGCAGCTCTACCGGGGCATGGACATCGGCACCGCCAAACTCGACCAGGCCGAGCGCGGCGGCGTCCCGCACCGGCTGCTCGACATCTGGCCGGTCACCGAGACCGCCAGCGTCGCCGAGTACCAGCGCCTCGCCCGCGCCGAGATCGACCGGCTCCTGGCCGAGGGCCGCACCCCCGTCCTCGTCGGCGGCTCCGGCCTCTACGTGCGCGGCGCCGTCGACCACCTCGACTTCCCCGGCACCGACCCCGAGGTCCGCGCCCGCCTGGAGGACGAACTGGCCGCGCACGGCCCCGGTCCGCTCCACACCCGGCTCGCCGCCGCCGACCCCGGGGCCGCCGCCGCGATCCGGCCGAGCAACGGCCGGCGCATCGTCCGCGCCCTGGAGGTCATCGAGATCACCGGCCGCCCCTTCACCGCCAACCTGCCGCGCCACGACTCCGTCTACGACACCGTCCAGATCGGCGTCGACGTGGCCCGCCCGGAGCTGGACGCCCGCATCGCCGACCGGGTCGACCGGATGTGGGCGGCCGGGCTGGTCGACGAGGTCCGTGCGCTGGAGGCCGAGGGGCTGCGCGAGGGGCGCACCGCCTCCCGCGCCCTCGGCTACCAGCAGGTGCTCGCCGCGCTCGCCGGGGAGTGCACCGACCAGGAGGCACGCGCCGAGACGGTCCGCGCCACCAAGCGGTTCGCCCGCCGCCAGGACTCCTGGTTCCGCCGCGACCCGCGCGTCCACTGGCTCAGCGGCGCCGCCGCCGACCGGGGGGAACTCCCCGGCCGGGCCCTGTCGTTGCTCGAACGAGCGGTCACAGCCTGATCACGTGATGGCATCGGGACGCTCCACCCGTCATCGGGGCACCTGACGGCGTGCCATCATCGACCATCGATCGACCAGTGAAGTCCGAGTTGGGAGGGCGCGTGGCGATGGAGGCCGGCCCTCGCGACACCACACACAGCAGACCGGAACCGCTCACCGCGGACGGTCCCGCGCAGGACGAAGGCGACGGCCTGGAGCCGCCCGCCGAGCCGCCCCAGGAGGTCGAGGTCGAGCTCCGTCCGCAGCGCCGCCTGAGGCTGTGGCAGCTCGCGCCGATCGTCGGCCTCGCCGCGACGGGCTCGCTGATGTTCGCCTTCCCGCTCGCCTTCGGCACCGGCGACGGCGGCGCCGTCATCGCCATGCTCGGCCTGCTCATCAGCTTCTGCGCGGCCGGCTGGGGCATGATGGCCGCCCGCCGCGTCGGCCACACCTGGCCCGGTCTGCCCGCCCGGGGCTCCGGCGGACGCCCCGACTGGCGGGTGGTCCTCGCCTACGCGGTGGTCGTCGCCGCCCTCGTCGTCCTCGCCGTCTGGCGCGTCGACCGCCTCCGCTGACCGTACGGGCAGCCCTCTGCCGGGCGCCGTACGATCGACCCATGAGCACGCGGATCGCCTTCCTCAAGGGTCACGGGACCGAGAACGACTTCGTCATCGTCCCCGACCCGGACAACACCCTGGACCTCTCGCCGCGGACCGTCGCCGTCCTCTGCGACCGGCGCGCCGGGATCGGCGGGGACGGCGTCCTGCACGTGGTGCGCTCCGCGGCCCACCCCGAGGCCCGCCACCTCGCCGACGAGGCCGAGTGGTTCATGGACTATCGCAACGCCGACGGCTCCGTCGCCGAGATGTGCGGCAACGGCGTCCGCGTCTTCGCCCGCTACCTCCAGCGCGCCGGCCACGCCGGCGAGGGCGACCTCCCCATCGCCACCCGCGGCGGCGTCAAGCACGCCCACCTCGCCAAGGACGAGCCCGGCGCCGAACCGGGCACCGGCCCCGTCACCGTCGCGATGGGCCGCGCCGTGCTCCCCGGCGGCGACATCACCGTGGCCACCGCCCACGGCACCGCCCCCGCCCTCAACGTCAGCATGGGCAACCCGCACGCCGTCGCCTTCGTCGCCGACCTCGCCGACGCCGGGGACCTGCTCTCCGCGCCCGCCGTCACCCCGGCAGGCGCCTACCCCGACGGCGTCAACGTCGAGTACGTCGTGGACCGCGGCCCCGGCCACGTCGCCATGCGCGTCCACGAGCGGGGCTCCGGGGAGACCCGCTCCTGCGGCACCGGCGCCTGCGCCGTGGCCGTCGCCGCCGCCCGCCGCGACGGGGCCGACCCGGCCACCACCGGCAGCCCCGTCTCGTACACCGTGGACCTGCCCGGCGGGCGGCTGGTGATCACCGAGTACCCGGACGGTTCGGTCGACATGACCGGGCCCGCCGTGATCGTCGCCGAGGGCGAGATCGACGCCGACTGGCTCGCCGGGATCAGCTGAGCCGCCGGGCCTCGGGAGGGTGACGTCGGTCACCCTCCGGGCCGGGCATACGAGCCCCGCCGGGCGTGTTGACGCCTGCACACGGCGGCGCTCTCCGGCGGGGGCGCGGCCGCGCGCACCACCCCTTACGGCCGGTACGCACCACGCGGTGCACGCCACGCCGGGGTCCCGGGGACGGTCGCTCGAATGGGTGATCCGTTTCACGCTCGGCGGGAGCGGGACTTCGGGCCGTGGTCGGCTCGGTAGCATCAAGCACCGGCCCACACGGGGAGACCGACAGCCCCCTCCAGCCCACCGCATCCTGGAGGGAACCCCAGCCCGCCGGTCGACGCAGCCGGAGGTGCCCATGAGTGCAGAGGCCACGAACCCTGCGACGACGCCTGCCATCCCCCCGGAGCTGCTGCCTCCGGCGGCCTCCCCGGGCGCCCGCCCCACCGCGCCCGCCGCCCGCAAGCGCCCCCGCCACCGCATCGACCTGCGCCGGCTCGGCCGCGCCGCCCTGCTCGGGCCCACCTCCCGCGACCGGCTGCCCGACGCCATCGCCCACGTCGCCGAGGCGCACCGCGCCCACCATCCCGAGGCCGACCTCGAGGCGCTGCGCCGTGCCTACGTCCTCGCCGAGGCGTCCCACCGCGGCCAGATGCGCAAGAGCGGCGAGCCGTACATCACCCACCCGCTCGCCGTCACCCTGATCCTCGCCGAGCTGGGCGCCGAGACCACCACGCTGGTCGCCGCCCTCCTCCACGACACCGTCGAGGACACCGACGTCACCCTCACCCAGGTCCTCGACGAGTTCGGGCCCGAGGTCGCCTATCTCGTCGACGGCGTCACCAAGCTGGAGAAGGTCGACTACGGCGCCGCCGCCGAGCCCGAGACCTTCCGCAAGATGCTCGTCGCCACCGGCAACGACGTCCGCGTCATGTCGATCAAACTCGCCGACCGGCTGCACAACATGCGCACCCTCGGCGTGATGCGCCCCGAGAAACAGGTACGCATCGCCAAGGTCACCCACGACGTGCTGATCCCGCTCGCCGAGCGGCTCGGCGTGCAGGCCCTCAAGACCGAGCTGGAGGACCTGGTCTTCGCCATCCTCCACCCCGAGGAGTACGCCGCCGCCCGCGAGATCGCCGCCGCCCACGCGAACGCCGCCGCCCCCGGCCCCCTCGCCGAGACCGCCGGACGGTTCCGCACCGTGCTCCGCGAGGCCGGCATCACCGCCGACGTGGAGATCCGCCCCCGCCACATGGTCTCCCTGCACCGGGTCCGCGGGAAGCGCGGCGAACTGCGCGGCGTCGACCTCGGCCGTCTCCTGGTCACGGTCCAGGAGGACGCCGACTGCTACGCCGTCCTCGGCGAGCTGCACACCTGTTTCACCCCGGTCGTCTCGGAGTTCAAGGACTTCATCGCCGTCCCGAAGTTCAACCTCTACCAGTCGCTGCACACCGCGGTGGCCCGCGAGGACGGCGAGGTCGTCGAGGTCCTCATCCGCACCCGCCAGATGCACCAGGTGGCCGAGGCCGGCGTGGTCGCCCTCGGCAACCCGTACGCCCCCGGTGCCACCGGCGCCGAGGACCCGCACGAGGGCGAGCGGGCCGACCCGACCCGCCCTGGCTGGCTCTCCCGCCTCCTGGACTGGCAGCGTGCCGCCCCCGACGCCGACACCTTCTGGTCCACCCTGCGCGAGGACCTCGCCCAGGACGGCGAGATCACCGTCTTCCGCACCGACGGCGGCACCCTCTCCCTGCCCGGCGGCGCCAGCTGCGTCGACGCCGCCTACGCCCAGTACGGCGAGGGTGCCCACGCCTGCATCGGTGCCCGGGTCAACGGCCGCCTCGCCACCCTCAGCACCGTCCTGAAGGACGGCGACACCGTCCACCCGCTGCTCGCCGCCGCCGGGGACGACGCCAGCCCGTCCCCCGACTGGCTGGAGCACGCCCGCACCCCCGCCGCCCGCATCGCCATCCGCCGCTGGCTGCACGCCCACCCCGACCGGCCCACACCCCGCCCCGGCACCCGCAAACCCCCGCTCACCGGCGCCGCCCCCACCCCCGCCGACGAGGCCCCCGAGGCCGCCGTCACCGACCTGCCCGGCGCCACGGTGCGCCTGGCCCGCTGCTGCACGCCGGTCCCGCCGGACGAGATCACCGGCTTCGCGGTCCGCGGCGGCGTCGTCACCGTGCACCGCTGCGCGTGTCCCTCGGTGGCCCGGATGGCCGCCTCCGGACGCGACCCCGTCGGCGTCCGCTGGGGCGAGAACACCGAGTTCCGGGTCACCCTCTTCGCCGAGTCCTTCGGCCGCCCGCACCTGCTCGCCGACCTCACCGAGGCGATCGCCGCCGAGGGCGTCGCCGTCATCTCCGCCACCGTCGAACCCCCCGCCGAGCAGCGCGTCCGCCACACCTACACCCTCCAGCTCCCCGACGCCGCCGGCCTGCCCGACCTGATGCGCGCCATGCGCGACGTCCCCGGCGTCTACGACGTCAGCCGCGCCCACCGCTCCGCCGACGCCCGCCGCTGACCCACCGCCCGCCCGTCACCCACCGCCCCGCCCGGCCCCCTCGTACGGGTGGCCCGGACGCGCGCCGCCGACCGGACGGCGGTGCCCGCTGGTAGCGGTGGGGGATGCTGCTCTCCGCCCGGCTCAAGGCCGCCCTGCTCGCCACCGCCTCGCTGACCCTGCTGGGCGCCGCCCCGCCGCCGCAGCCGCTCGGCATCGGCGACCCGCTCTTCCCGCACCTGGGCAACCCGGGCTACGACGTCACCGCCTACGACATCTCGCTCGCCTACTCGGGCGACAACACGGCGCCGCTGGACGCCGTCACCGTCATCGACGCCCGCTCCACCGCCCGGCTGGAGCGGATCAACCTCGACTTCGCGCACGGCGAGGCATCCTCGGTCACCGTCGACGGGGCGCCCGCCCGCTTCGCCCCGGCCGGGGAGGACCTGGTCGTCACCCCGGCGGCGCCGGTGCCCGCCGGGTCGCCGCTGCGGATCACCGTGCGCCACACCTCCGACCCGGCCGACCCCGCCGACGGCCAGGGCGGCTGGGTGCGGACCCGCGACGGGCTGGCCATGGCCAACCAGGCCGACGCCGCCCACCGCGTCTTCCCCTGCAACGACCACCCGGCCGACAAGGCCGCCTTCACCTTCCGCGTCACCACCCCGAAGCGGCTCACCGCGGTCGCCGCCGGACTGCCCGCGGGCAAGCCCGTCACCCGGGGCGCCGCCACCACCTGGACCTACCGCACCGCCCACCCCATGGCCACCGAACTGGCCCAGGTCGGCATCGGCGACCTCACCGTCGTCCGCCGCGAGGGCCCCGGCGGGCTGCCCCTGCGCGACGTCGTCCCCACCGCCGACCGCAAGGCGCTGGAGCCCTGGCTGAGCCGCACCCCCGGCCACCTCGCCTGGCTCCAGGACCGCCTGGGCCCCTACCCCTTCGAGACGTACGGGCTGCTGGTGGCCGACGCCGAGACCGGGTTCGCGCTGGAGACGCAGACGCTCTCCCTCTTCGAGAAGAACCTCTTCACCCACGGCGGCGCCGACCGCACCGGCACCGAGTCGATCATGGTGCACGAACTGGCCCACCAGTGGTTCGGCGACAGCGTCTCGCCCGCCGCGTGGTCCGACCTGTGGATCAGCGAGGCCCACGCCACCTGGTACGAGGCGCTCTGGGCCGAGGAGCACGGCGGGCCCGCGCTGGAGGAACGGATGCGCCGCGCCCACCGCGACTCCGACGGCTGGCGCGCCGCCGGGGGCCCGCCGGCCCGCCCGAAGGCCCCCGAGCCCGGCGAGAAGATCAGCCTCTTCCGCCCGGTCGTCTACGACGGCTCCGCCCTCGTCCTCTACGCGCTCCGCCAGGAGATCGGCGAGGCCGCCTTCGGCCGGCTCCAGCGGGAGTGGGTCCGCGAGCACCGCGACGCCAACGCCTCCACCGCCGACTTCGTCACCCTGGCCTCCCGCACCGCCGGACGCGACCTCTCCGCCTTCTTCCAGGGCTGGCTGTACGGCGAGCGGACCCCGGCCGTGCCCGGCCACCCGGACTGGCGCTCGGAGGCCCCCTGAGCAGCCGGTACCGCCCCGGCGGGGAGACCACCCGGATGCGTACGGAAAAGTCGGGTGACGCGGCACCCGGCCGGGTGGGAACATCTTCCTGTCGCGACGGAGCGGGCGGCGGGAATCTCCCGGGCCTCTCGTGCGTTGGGACACATACGGCGACCTCCGTCCAACGGCCGGGGCGCCCCCCATCGGATCGACGTAAGGACCCAATGACCTCCTCTTCCTCCCCTTCCCAGGACGTGCACGACATGCAGCACCCGCACGACGCGACCGGCCCCGCCGAGCCGCACGCCGAGAGCCTTCGGGCCGATGCCCTGATGGAAGAGGACGTCGCCTGGAGCCACACCGCCGACGGTGAGCGGGACGGGGACCAGTACGACCGTTCCGAGCGCGCGGCCCTGCGCCGCGTGGCAGGTCTCTCCACCGAGCTGGAGGACGTCACCGAGGTCGAGTACCGCCAGCTGCGGCTGGAGCGGGTCGTCCTGGTCGGCGTCTGGACCTCCGGCACCGCCGAGGACGCGGACCGCTCCCTGGCCGAGCTGGCCGCCCTCGCCGAGACCGCCGGCGCCCTCGTCCTCGACGGGGTCGTGCAGCGCCGCGACAAGCCCGACCCGGCGACGTACATCGGCTCCGGCAAGGCCCAGGAGCTGTACGACATCGTCCGCGACTCCGGTGCCGACACCGTGGTCTGCGACGGTGAGCTGAGCCCCGGCCAGCTCATCCACCTGGAGGACGTCGTCAAGGTCAAGGTGGTCGACCGGACCGCCCTGATCCTCGACATCTTCGCCCAGCACGCCAAGTCCCGTGAGGGCAAGGCCCAGGTCTCGCTGGCCCAGATGCAGTACATGCTGCCGAGGCTGCGCGGCTGGGGTCAGTCGCTCTCCCGGCAGATGGGCGGCGGTGGCACCAGCGGGGGCGGCGGGATGGCGACCCGTGGTCCCGGTGAGACCAAGATCGAGACGGACCGGCGGCGCATCCGCGAGAAGATGGCGAAGATGCGCCGGGAGATCGCGGCGATGAAGACCGGCCGCGAGCTCAAGCGCCAGGAACGCCGGCGCAACAAGGTCCCCTCGGTGGCCATCGCCGGCTACACCAACGCCGGCAAGTCCTCCCTGCTCAACCGCCTCACCGGCGCCGGAGTCCTGGTGGAGAACGCCCTGTTCGCCACCCTCGACCCCACCGTGCGCCGTGCGGAGACGCCCAGCGGGCGGCTCTACACCCTCGCGGACACCGTCGGCTTCGTCCGGCACCTGCCGCACCACCTGGTCGAGGCGTTCCGCTCCACCATGGAGGAGGTCGGCGACTCCGACCTGATCCTCCACGTGGTGGACGGCGCGCACCCCGCCCCGGAGGAGCAGCTGGCCGCCGTCCGCGAGGTCATCCGCGACGTCGGCGCGGTGAACGTCCCGGAGATCGTCGTGGTCAACAAGGCCGACGCGGCCGACCCGCTGGTCCTCCAGCGGCTGCTGCGGGTCGAGAAGCACGCCATCGCGGTGTCGGCGCGGACCGGCGCGGGCATCGGCGAGCTGCTCGAGATGATCGACGAGATCCTGCCCCGCCCCGAGGTGGAGCTGGAGGCGCTGGTCCCGTACACCCAGGGCCAGCTCGTCGCCCGGGCGCACGCCGAGGGTGAGGTCCTCTCCGAGGAGCACACCGCGGAGGGCACCGTGCTCAGGGTGCGCGTCCACCGCGAACTGGCGGCGGAGCTCTCGACCTTCGAGCTCGCCACCAGCTGACCGCACGAGAAGGCCCGCCCCCCTACCGCCGAGTCGCGGTAGGGGGGCGGGCCTTCGGCGTGCCCGGGGCCGGCGGGGGTCAGCTGCCGCCGTACTTCTGGCTCATCATGTCGAAGAGCCGCTCGGCCTGGCGGCCCAGCTGCGGGCCGGCGAGCCAGGTGTTGTCGGCGGGGCCGATGGAGGTGTTGGAGACCAGCAGGCTCTTCTTCCCCTCCTGCCGGAACCAGCCGCCGCCCGAGGAGCCGCCGGTCATCGTGCAGCCGATGCGGTACATCGTCGGCTGCCCGGGCGCGAGCGAGAGGCGGCCGGGCCGGTCGGCGCACCGGTGCATCAGCAGCCCGTCGTAGGGCGGCCCCGCCGGGTACCCCCAGGCGCCCAGCGTGCCGATCCGCTCCGTGCCGGGGGCGCGGAAGTCGACCTCCAGGGCGTTGCCGACGGTCTCCTCCAGCGACTTGGCGCCGCTCTCCGGCTTCACGTGCAGCACGGCGTAGTCGTACGGGGCGCCCGCGCCGCCCGATCCGGCGCCCTGGCCGATCCACTCGTTGGAGGTCGCGGCCCAGTCGGCCCACCAGGTGCCGTACGGGGCGGACTCGTGGGGAGCGGCGGCGGCGAGGCCGGCCGCGTCCTTGCCGAGGTCGTTGTAGGAGGGGACGAAGGCGATGTTCCGGTACCAGCCGCCCTCGGCGCCGGCGTGGACGCAGTGCCCGGCGGTCCAGACGAGGTTGGACTTCCCAGGGTTGCGGGGGTCCTTCACGACGGTGGCCGAGCAGACCATCGACCCGGCGGGGGCGTCGAAGAAGACCTTGCCGACCGGGGCAGCGTGGTCGTGGTACGGCGTCTGCTCGCGCTCGGCGGGGACGGCGCGCGGGGCGGGGTCGGTCTGTCCCTGGTCGGCGGTGGTGTCCTTGGTGGTGACGGTCTTGCCGGGGTCCTCGGCACCGCGCATCCGCTCGGGCTTCCACAGCCCCTGGATCACCGGGTTGACGAAGTCCTTCGCCTCGCGCAGCCAGTCGTCCTTGTCCCAGTCCTTCCAGGCACCGTTCTTCCAGCGCTCGGCGTCGATGCCGTGCTTCTTGAGCCGGTCGGCGAGGTCCTTGGCGGCCCGGGCGCGGTCGCCGGACTCCTTGCCGCCCTCCTGGGCCTCGGCGGACCCCTGCCCCTCGGCGGCGGGCTTCGGGTCGGGGTCGGGCGTCTCGCCGCCGCAGGCGGTCAGGGCCAGGGCGAGCGCGGTGGTGAGGGAGGCGGCGGCGAGCAGCGGGCGCGACGGCCCGCGCAGGGAACGCATGGTGCGGTGGTACCCCCGTGTACGGCGGGGAACGGCTCCCCGGTGGTGGCGTATGTCATGTGCGTGTCATGTGAAGCTCCGGGCGGACCGCCGGCAGGCGTACGAACGAGGCTGGGCCCGGAGCGAGCGGGCGCCCGGGGAGTTCCCCGGGCGCCCGGGGGTCACTTGTCGGCGAACTTCTTGCTGACCGCCGTGTAGATGCCCTCGGCCTCCTTGCCCAGCCGGGGGCCGGCCAGCCATCCGGCGTTCACGGGGCCGATGGAGGTGTTGGAGACCAGCGCCGGCTTGCCGTCGGCCCCCTCGGCGACCCAGCCGCCGCCGGACGAGCCGCCCGTCATGGTGCAGCCGATCCGGTGCATGGTCGGGTCGTCCTTGGTCACCGAGAGGCGGCCCGGCTTGTCCTGGCACTGGAACATCTTCTGGCCGTCGAAGGGCGGCGCCGCCGGGTACCCGGTCGCCGTCATCGAGGTGATCTTGTCCGCGGCCGGCGCGTTGAAGTTCACCGGGAGCGCCGAACCGACGGTCTCCTCCAGCGACTTGCCCCCGCCGTCCTGCGGAGTCACGTGCAGCACCGCGAAGTCGTACGAGGCGCCGTCACCGCCGGTCTGGCCGCCCTGCTCGATCCACTGGTCCGAGGTCTGCGCCCAGTCGCTCCACCAGACGCCGTACGGGGCGACCTGCTCCTGCGTGGCGCTCTGGAGCTGCTCGGTGGAGAGGGCGCCGTCGTTGTAGGAGGGGACGAAGATGATGTTCCGGTACCAGCCGCCCTCCTTGCCCGCGTGGACGCAGTGCCCGGCGGTCCACACCAGGTTGGACTTGCCCGGGTTGGCCGGGTCGGCGATCACGGTGGCCGAGCAGACCATCGAGCCCTTCGGGCCGTCGAAGAGGAGCTTGCCCGCCTCCGGCGCCTGGTCGTGGTACTTGGCCGGGACGGAGGCGGCGTCCACCGGCTGCGGCGTCGGGTCGGTCACGCCCTGGTCGCCGGAGATGTCCTCCTCGTCGACCTCCTGCTCGGTCGGGTCGTCCGCCTCGCGCATCCGGTCCGGGTCCCACAGGTCCTCGATGACCGGGTTGATGAAGTCCTCGGCCTCCCGCAGCCAGTCGTCGCGCGACCAGTCCTTCCAGGCGCCGTCCTTCCACTCGTCCAGATCGAGGCCGTGCTCCTTGAGCCGGTCCTTGAGACTGTCCGGGATGCGGATCTTGCCGTCGGACTCCGCGGAGGCCGAGGCCGACGGGTCACCCCCGGCGTTGTCCTCCTCGGGCCCGCAGGCGGTGGCGGTCAGGGCCAGCACCGCGCACAGGGCCACCGCGGAAGCCGCACCGGACCGGCCGCGCGCTCCCCTTTGGCGTCCGGGACGAAGTGGGCGTATGGGTCGCATGTCGGATTCCCCCTGGATTCGGACGTGAATCCGCCCTCGTGGGCGGCGGGTTGTGGCCCCCCAGACTATGCGGGTGCCCTGGGGGACGATCCACGGGGCGGCAACGGTTCCGTCACGAGGCCGCCCCCCGAGGCCGCGTCCGAAGGATCTCCTCCGCGCCCGTGTTCCTTTCACCGCACGGTCGTTGGTAGGTGCGGGGGGCCCGCGCCGTGCGCGGAACCACCGCACGACGCACCTGCTACCACGGGAGGAACCACACCTGTGGCCGTGACCGAGCAAGCCCAGGCGCCCGCCACCGCGACCACCGCGCACCTGGGCATCCTGCGCCGCCAGGCGTCCCGCGAGTCGGCCGCGCGCACCTACGCGCGCTCCCTGCCGATCGTCCCCGTCCGCGCCCGCGGCGTGACGATCGAGGGCGCAGACGGCCGCCGCTACCTCGACTGCCTCTCCGGCGCCGGCACCCTCGCCCTCGGCCACAACCACCCGGTGGTCCTCGAAGCCATCCGCAAGGTCCTCGACTCCGGCGCCCCGCTCCACGTGCTCGACCTCGCCACCCCGGTCAAGGACGCCTTCACCACCGAGCTCTTCGCGACCCTGCCCCCGGCCCTCGCCTCCCGCGCCCGCATCCAGTTCTGCGGCCCGGCCGGCACCGACGCCGTCGAGGCCGCGCTGACGCTGACCCGTACCGCCACCGGCCGCTCCGGCGTCCTCGCCTTCACCGGCGCGTACCACGGCATGACCGCCGGGGCCCTGGCCGCCTCCGGCGGCGGGCGCGAAGGACGCGTCACCCGGCTGCCGTTCCCGCAGGAGTACCGCTGCCCCTTCGGCGTCGGCGGTGAGCAGGGCGCCGAACTCGCCGCCCGCTGGACCGAGTCGCTGCTCGACGACACCAAGTCCGGCATCCCCGAGGCCTCCTGCCTGCTGGTCGAGCCGGTGCAGGGCGAAGGCGGCGTCAACCCGGCGCCCGACGCCTGGCTCCGCCGCGTCCGCAAGCTCACCGAGGACCGCTCGATCCCGCTGATCGCCGACGAGGTGCAGACCGGGGTGGGACGCACCGGACGGTTCTGGGGCGTCGACCACAGCGGGATCGTCCCGGACGTGATGGTGCTCTCCAAAGCCATCGGCGGCAGCCTCCCGCTCGCCGTCCTCGTCTACCGCGACGACCTCGACGTCTGGCAGCCCGGCGCCCACGCCGGAACCTTCCGCGGCAACCAGCTCGCCATGGCCGCCGGCGCCGCCACCCTCGCCCACGTGCGGGAGAACGGCCTCGCCGAGCGCGCGGACACCCTCGGCGCCCGCATGCTCGGCCGACTGCGGGAGTTCGCCGCCGGCCACCCCTTCGTCGGCGACGTGCGCGGGCGCGGCCTGATGATCGGCGTCGAGCTGGTCGACCCCACCGCCGACACCCCCGCCGGCACGCCGCCGCCCCCCGCTCCCCGGATCGCCACCGCCGTGCAGCGCGCGTGCCTGGACCGGGGCCTCATCGTCGAGCTGGGCGGACGCGGCAGCGCCGTCGTCCGCCTGCTGCCGCCGCTGACCCTCACCGACGAGCAGGCCGACGCGGTGCTCGACCGCCTGACCGACGCCCTCACGGCCGCGGCCAGGGACTTCCCCGGATGACCCCACCCGGCGCCGCCCCCGCTGAGCCGGCCGGCGCACGGAATCCGCTCCACGCCACAAGGAAGCACTCTTGAACGTCACCCCCGCACCCGACGGCGGCCGCCACTCCTCCCCGCGCGGCACCTCCGCCACGCGCGAGATCCCGGCCGACGGGGCGACCGTACCCCGCCAGCCCGGCGGCGTCGGGACCCTCCGGTTCCCCGGCGGCGGCACCGACCTGCTCGAACACCCCGACGCCCGGATCGCCGCCGAGGCCGCCGCGCTGGAGAGCCTGCTGCGCTGCTGGGTCCGCGAGACCTCCCCGCCCGCCCCGGCCCACGGGGTGCTCCGCATCCCGCTGCCGGCCAGCGGCACCGCGCTGCTCGTCCCCGTCCAGCACTGGTCGCTCGCGGGGTGGCACCGGTTCGGTGCGCCGATGCGCGAGGACGCCCCCGCCGGGGCCTCGCCGCTGCTCGACGTGGCCGCCGTCGCCGAACTCCTGGAGCGCGAATCGGCCACCGAGGCGCGCGACGGGGACCTGCTGGAGCGGGTCGGCGACTCCGCCCGGCGCACCGCCCTCTTCCTCGCCGAGCGCCGCGCCCGGGCCGAGGAGCAGCCGGACCGCTTCCTCGCCGCCGAACAGTCCCTCGTCCTCGGCCACCCGTTGCACCCCACCCCCAAGAGCCGCGAGGGGCTGACCGAGGCCGAGGCCCGCGCCTACTCGCCGGAGCTGGGCGGATCGTTCCCGCTGCACTGGCTCGCCGTCGACCGCTCGGTCCTCGCCCAGGACTCCGCCTGGCACGAGGACGGCGCCCCCGTCCCCGCCGAGCAGCTCACCGCGCGCCTCGCCGGGCCCGGCCTGCGGCTGCCCGAGGGCACCGTCGCCCTGCCCGTCCACCCCTGGCAGATCCGCGAACTGCGCCGCCGCCCCGAGGCCGCCGCCCTCCTCGACGCCGGGGCCCTGCGCGACCTCGGCCCGTCGGGCGACCCCTGGTACCCCACCTCCTCGGTGCGCACCGTCTACCGCCCGGGCGCCCCCGCCATGCTCAAGCTCTCGCTCGGCCTGCGCATCACCAACTCCCGCCGGGAGAACCTCCGTAAGGAACTGGCCCGGGGCGCCGAGGTGCACCGGCTGCTGCGGACCGGGCTCGGCGCGCGCTGGCAGGGAGCCCACCCCGGCTTCGACATCGTGCGCGACCCGGCGTGGCTCGCCGTCGACGGGCACGACGGGACGCCCGTCACCGGCCTCGACGTGATGATCCGCGACAACCCCTTCACCCCCGACGACGACGTGACCTGCGTCGCCGGACTGGTCTCGCCGCGCCCCGCCGGGGACGCCCGCACCGGGGGCCGCCTCGGGATGCGCTCCCGCCTCGGCGAACTCGTCACCCGCATCGCCGGACGCGAGGGGCGCACCCGCGGCGCCGTCTCCGCCGAGTGGTTCGCCCGCTACCTCCAGCGGGTCGTCGCCCCCGTGCTCTGGCTCGACGGCCACGCCGGGATCGCCCTGGAGGCCCACCAGCAGAACACCCTGGTCCTCCTCGACGCCGACGGCTGGCCCACCGGCGGCCGCTACCGCGACAACCAGGGATACTACTTCCGCACCTCGCACCGCGACGCCCTCCAGGCCCGGCTGCCCGGCGCGGGCGAGGCCAGCGACACCTTCGTCGCCGACGCCGTCACCGACGAGCGGTTCGCCTACTACCTCGGCATCAACAACATCCTCGGCCTGATCGGCGCCTTCGGCTCCCAGCGCCTCGCCGACGAGCGGCTGCTGCTCACCGTGCTGCGCCGCTTCCTCGCCGACCAGGCCGCCGGCCCCGGCCCCGTCTCGCCGCTGCCCGGCCTGCTCCTGGACTCCCCGGTCCTGCGCTGCAAGGCCAACCTCCTGACCCGCCTGCACGGCCTGGACGAACTGGTGGGACCGGTCGACACCCAGTCCGTCTACGTCACGATCGCCAACCCGCTGCACATCCCCTAGTACCCCCGCCCGGAAGGAGCCCCGCGTGCCCCCAGCCGCCACCCCGCCCCACGGACCCGCCGCCCCCACCGCCGGGGCCCGCCCCTGCGTGCCCGCGCCCGCGCCCGCCCCGCGGGACCACGGCCAGGCCGGGCCGCCGGGCTCCGCCGGGGCGGGGGCGGCCCCGGACCTCGCGGCACCGGACGCCGCCGCCGGCCGGGCTCCCGCCGGGCCCGGGGGCGACGGGGGGACCCTGCTCGACCGGGTCGGCCGGTGGGCCCCCGCCGCCACCCCGTTCGGCATATTCCGGCTCGCCCCCCTCACCCCCGGCGACGACCTCACGCTGCTCACCACCTGGATGAACGACCCGGCCGTCGCCGCCTTCTGGGAACTGGCCGGGCCCCCCGCGACCACCGCGGCCCACGTCCACGCCCAGCTCTCCGGCGACGGACGCAGCGTCCCCTGCCTCGGCCTCCTCGACGGGCGCCCCATGAGCTACTGGGAGCTCTACCGCGCCGACCTCGACCCGCTGGCCCGCCACTACCCGGCCCGGCCCCACGACACCGGCGTCCACCTGCTGCTGGGCGGCGCCGCCGACCGGGGCCGGGGCCTGGGCACCGCCCTGCTCCGCGCCGTCACCTGCCTGATCCTCGCCCACCGCCCCCGCTGCGCCCGCGTCGTCGCCGAACCCGACGTCCGCAACGCCCCCTCGGTCGCCGCCTTCCGCCGCGCCGGCTTCCACCTCGACGCCGAGATCGACCTTCCCGACAAGCGCGCGGCTCTGATGGTCCGCAGGAGAACCACCGCGACGGAACCGGCACCCGCACGCCGGTGACCGCGGGGCAGGGGAGCTCAGTTCGCGTCCCCGCACTCCGGACACCTCCCGTCCCGCCCACCCCGTCGCGGCCTGGCTGCCTCTTCGTCCGTCGTGACCGGGCCGGCACCACGTGGATCAGGCATGTCCGCCGGCGTCACTGCGCCGGCGGCTCGATCGCCCGTGCCGCGAGGCACCTGTACGCCCCCGGGGCCGACGGAGCGATCCTCGGCGAAGCCGCGCGGGTACCGCCATACCGGCCGGGCGCGCTTCGTCGCCCGGGGCCGGCACGCCGGGGCCGCCCCTCCCGGCATCGTTCGCGCCCCCGCCCACGCGCCCCCTGCCGACCCCTGCCCCCACCCGGCTGCCCCCAAGGGGGGCGTACGCCCCCGCGTGCGGCTTTGGGTCGTGCGCCGGGCCCTGTTCCCTCGTGGCCCGAACACTGCGACCGTTCCGCTCCGGGCGTCGGCGAGCGACGTCCGGCCGTCCCGATCCGGTTCTCTTCCGAGGAGTCCCCGTGCCGCATTCCCCCGCAGATCAGCCCCGGCCCGAAGGCCCCGCCCTCCACGCCCCGCCCGAGCTGACCGCCGACGCCTGGCGGCGGGCCGAGCGGCGGCTGCTGGCCAAGATGCTCGGCGAGTTCGCCTACGAGGAGATCATCGAGCCCCACCCGCTCACCCCTCCCGGACCGGGCGGCGCCGAGTACGCCCTGCCGCTCGGTGGCCCCGGCGAGGCCGAACTGCGGTTCCGGGCGCGCCGCTGGGCGTACGGGCACTGGCAGGTGGAGGCGGAGAGCGTCACGCTCGCCGAGGGCGGGGGCGTGCCGAGGCCCTTCGGTGATCCGCTGGACTTCCTGGTGCGGGCCAGGCCGCTGCTGGGGCTCGACGGCGACACGCTCGGCCACGTCCTGCGCGAACTCACCCGCACCCTCGCCGCCGACACCCGTCTCGACGCGACCGCGCTGACCGCCGCCGAACTGGCCGACCTCGACTACGCCGCCCTCGAAGGCCACCAGACCGGGCACCCCTGGCTCGTCCTCAACAAGGGGCGAATCGGTTTCTCGGCCGAGGACAGCGCGCGCTGGGCGCCCGAGGCCCGCCGCCCGGCGCGGCTGCCGTGGATCGCCGTCCACACCTCCCTCGCCGCCTACCGGAGCGTCCCCGGCCTCGACGCCGGCCGGCTCTACGGGCAGGAGCTGGACGAGGCGACCCGCGACCTCTTCGCCGCCACCCTGCGCGAACGGGGCCTGGACCCGGCCGCCTACCTCTACCTCCCCGTCCACCCCTGGCAGTGGGACGACACGGTGGTCCCGCTCTTCGCCCCGGCCGTCGCCGACGGGCGCATCGTGCCGCTCGCCGCCGACCCCGACGCGCGGCTGCCCCAGCAGTCCATCCGCACCTTCCTCAACCTCAGCCACCCCCACCGCCGCACCGTCAAACTGCCGCTCTCCATCCTCAACACCCTCGTCTGGCGCGGCCTGCCGACCGAACGCACCCTCGCGGCGCCCGCCGTCACCGACTGGGTGCACCGCCTGCGCGACCAGGACCCCTACCTGCGCGACGAGTGCCGCGTCATCCTCCTCGGCGAGGTCGCCTCCGTCACCGTCCTCCACCCCGTCTACGACCGGCTGCCGGAAGTGCCGTACCAGTTCAAGGAGTTGCTGGGCGCCATCTGGCGTGAGCCGCTCACCGGCCACCTCGACCCGGGGGAGCGCGCCCGCACCCTCGCCTCCCTGATCCACACCGACCGCGACGGCCGGGCCTTCACCGCCGAACTCGTCGCCCGCTCCGGGCTCGCCCCCCTCGACTGGCTGCGCCACCTCTTCGCCGCCCTGCTGCCGCCGCTGCTGCACTTCCTCCACCAGTACGGCACCGTCTTCTCCCCGCACGGGGAGAACGCCATCGTCGTCTTCGACGAGCACGACATCCCCACCCGGCTCGCGGTCAAGGACTTCGTCGACGACGTCAACATCAGCTCCGAGCCGCTCCCCGAGCACGCGGAGATGCCCGAGGCGGTCCGCGAGGTCCTGCTGACCGAGACTCCGGACTTCCTGCCGCAGTTCATCCACTCCGGCCTGTTCATCGGCGTCTTCCGCTACCTGGCGCCGCTCTGCGCCACCCAGCTGGGCGTCCCCGAGACCGACTTCTGGCAGCTGGTCCGCGCCGAGATCGTCCGCCACCAGACGCGCTTCCCCCACCTCAAGGAGCGGTACGCACTCTTCGACCTCTTCGCCCCCGAGATCGCGCGGCTCTGCCTCAACCGCAACCGGCTCCACCTCGATGGCTACCGGGACCGCGCCGCCCGCCCGCACGCCGCCGTCCACGGCACCGTCCCGAACCCCCTGCACACGGAGGAGCCGCACCCCCTCGCCCCGGAATGAGCAGGGGCGCGCGCCGGGGGCGTACGCGCGGCGCAGCGGGACGAGGCTGTCGGTGGCGCACCGTAGGCTGGAGCGGCTATGACGAAGCCCTCACTCACCGAGCTCCTGCATGCCGCCGTCGCCGCCGTGGGCGGCACCGAGCGGCCCGGTCAGGTGGCCATGGCCGAAGCCGTCGCCTCGGCCATCGACGACTCCTCCCATCTGCTCGTCCAGGCGGGCACCGGCACCGGCAAGTCGCTCGGCTACCTCGTGCCCGCCCTGGCCCACGGGGAGCGGGTCGTCGTCGCCACGGCGACGCTGGCCCTCCAGCGCCAGCTGGTCGAGCGGGACCTGCCGCGCACGGTGGAGGCGCTCCATCCGGTGCTGCGCCGCCGCCCCGAGTTCGCCATGCTCAAGGGCCGGTCGAACTACCTCTGCCTGCACCGGCTGCACGAGGGCGTCCCGCAGGAGGAGGAAGAGGGCCTCTTCGACCCGTTCGAGGCGGCCACCCCCACCAGCAAGCTCGGCACCGACCTGCTGCGGCTGCGCGACTGGTCCGACGAGACGGAGACCGGCGACCGGGACGACCTGACCCCCGGCGTCTCCGACCGCGCCTGGTCGCAGGTCTCCGTCTCCTCCCGCGAGTGCCTCGGCGCCAGCCGCTGCGCCTACGGCCAGGAGTGCTTCGCCGAGCTGGCCAAGGAGCGGGCCCGCCTCGCCGACGTGGTCGTCACCAACCACGCCCTGCTCGCCATCGACGCCATCGAGGGCGCCCCGATCCTCCCCTCGCACGAGGTGCTGATCGTCGACGAGGCCCACGAGCTGGTCTCCCGGGTCACCGGCGTCGCCACCGGCGAGCTCACCCCGGGCCAGGTCAACCGCGCCGTCCGCCGCGCCGCCAAGCTGGTCAACGAGAAGGCGGCCGACGCCCTCCAGACCGCCGCCGAGACCTTCGAGGGGCTGATGGAGCTGGCTCTCCCGGGCCGCCTGGAGACCATCCCGGAGGATCTGGAGTACGCCCTGGCGGCCCTGCGCGACGCCTCCCGTACCGTGATCTCGGCCATCGGCGCCACCCGCGACAAGTCGGTGCAGGACGAGGACGCCGTCCGCAAGCAGGCCCTCGCCTCCGTCGAGTCGATCCACACCGTCGCCGAGCGCATCACCCAGCGCTCCGAGTACGACGTGGTCTGGTACGAGCGGCACGACCGCTTCGGTGCCTCCCTGCGGGTCGCGCCGCTCTCCGTCTCGGGGCTGCTGCGCGAGAAGCTCTTCGCCGACCGGTCGGTGACGCTGACCTCCGCCACCCTCAAGCTCGGCGGTGACTTCAACGGCGTCGGCGCCTCGCTCGGCCTCGCCCCCGAGGGCACCGCCGGCGTCGACGGCACCCCGGGCGCCGACCTCCCGGTCTGGAAGGGCGTCGACGTGGGTTCCCCCTTCGACTACCCGAAGCAGGGCATCCTCTACGTCGCCCGCCACCTGAACAACCCCGGCCGCGAGGGCACCCGCGCCGACATGACCGACGAGCTGGCCGAGCTGGTGGAGGCGGCCGGCGGCCGCACCCTGGGGCTCTTCTCCTCCATGCGCGCGGCCCGCGCCGCCGCCGAAGAGCTGCGCGGGCGCCTGGACGTGCCGGTCCTGCTCCAGGGCGAGGAGACCCTGGGCGAGCTGATCAAGAACTTCGCGGCCGACCCCCGCACCTGCCTCTTCGGCACGCTCTCCCTCTGGCAGGGCGTGGACGTGCCCGGGCCCAGCTGCCAGCTGGTGGTGATGGACCGCATCCCGTTCCCGCGTCCGGACGACCCGCTGATGTCGGCCCGCCAGAAGGCGGTGGAGGAGGCCGGGGGCAACGGCTTCATGGCGGTCGCCGCCACCCACTCCGCGCTGCTCATGGCGCAGGGAGCCGGCCGCCTGGTCCGCGCCACCGGGGACCGGGGCGTCGTGGCCGTCCTCGACCCGCGCCTCGCCACCGCCCGCTACGGCAGCTACCTCCGCGCCTCGCTGCCGGACTTCTGGTACACCACCGACCGGAACCAGGTCCGCCGCTCGCTGGCCGCGATCGACGAGGCGGCCCGCGCGGAGGGGAAGTAGCCGGGAGGGAAGAGGGGGAAGCGGACAGAGAAGAGTCCCGGAACCGGCGCAGAGGTTCCGGGACTCGCCAGGGGGTGCCGACGGGGTCAGACCCGCCGCAGGACCGCGACGACCTTGCCGAGGATGGTGGCCTCGTCGCCGGGGATCGGCTGGTAGGCCGCGTTGTGCGGGAGGAGCCAGATGTGGTTGTCCTCGCGCTTGAACCGCTTCACGGTGGCCTCGCCGTCCAGCATCGCGGCGACGATGTCGCCGTTCTCGGCGACGGGCTGGCGGCGGACGGTGACCCAGTCGCCGTCGCAGATGGCCGCCTCGATCATGGAGTCACCGACGACCTTGAGGACGAAGAGCTCACCGTCGCCGACCAGCTGGCGGGGGAGGGGGAAGACGTCCTCGACCGACTCCTCGGCGAGGATCGGCCCGCCGGCCGCGATCCGGCCGACCAGCGGCACGTAGGAGGCGGCGGGCTTGCCCGTGGTGTCCGCGGGCTGCGCGCTCGGCTGGTCCGAGCCGCGCACCTCGTACGCCCGGGGGCGGTGCGGGTCGCGGCGGAGGAAGCCCTTGCGCTCCAGGGCCATCAGCTGGTGGGCCACCGAGGAGGTGCTGGAGAGGCCGACGGCCTGCCCGATCTCCCGCATCGACGGCGGGTAGCCGCGACGCTGCACCGAGTCGCGGATGACCTCGATCACGCGGCGCTGCCGGTCGGTCAGTCCTGAGCTGTCCGCGCGGATGCCCGGAGGTCGTCCGGGGAGCGAGCGGGCGGGCTTCGCTCCCTCCTGGGGCGAGGCGGGCTCATTCATGGCGTGCACCGACTCCCGTCGTCCCTGGGACCGGCCCTGGGCGGTGATGGTGGCGCTGTCTGCGGTCGTGGTCACGTCGGCCCCTCTCGGTGTGTACTCCCTGGATAGCCAACGGTAGTTGCTTTCGAAAGGTTGCGCCAAACACACGTTCGAGTGAAAAACCGCAGTTCAGCTGACGTGCGTGGGCGTTCGGGTGTATAGGGCGAGGCCGGTCGTGGCCGGGTTTCCCCCGCCCGGGCCGGGCCCGTGTCGAGCGGCTGTGCGGTAACCTCCACCGCCGTGGCCGGATGCCGGAGGCGGACGAACCGCTCCCGGCGAGGTCACAGTCTGCCATCCGGGACCGGGAGGCGGACTCACCGACCCCCTTCGCGAGCGCGCGCGCAGGCGCTCCGTATGCTGCGGAACCGTCCCCGTCGTCCGCGAACCGCTCCGGTTCGCGGCCCGGGCATGCCCGGGCGAGGCCGCACGCCGGCCCCCGCGGGAGGCGCTTCGTGAAGGTTGTCCCGGCGACACGCCATAGGGGCAACTTCCGCCCCAGACACCAGATCTAGTGGTGGGGCGGAGGAGAGAGCCCACAAGTTGTGGTGCCGGTGATTCGGGCGGTGGTTCATCGCCTATGCTGGAGCCTGCTTCGAGGGGCCACGCGGTCCCGGCGAGCCACTGAGTCGTGCTGTGAAGGAGGGTTCGGAGTCTCATGCACTGCCCCTTCTGCAGGCACCCCGACAGCCGTGTCGTGGACAGCCGCACCACCGACGACGGAACGTCGATCAGACGTCGCCGTCAGTGCCCCGACTGCTCCCGGCGCTTCACCACCGTGGAGTCCTGCTCCCTGATGGTCGTCAAGCGCAGCGGCGTGACCGAGCCCTTCAGCCGGGCCAAGGTCATCAGCGGCGTCCGCAAGGCGTGCCAGGGCCGGCCGGTCACCGAGGACGCGCTCGCGCAGCTCGGCCAGCGGGTCGAGGAGGCGCTGCGCGCCACCGGCAGTGCCGAGCTGGCCACGCACGACGTGGGCCTCGCCATACTGGGCCCGCTCCAGGAGCTGGACCTCGTGGCCTACCTGCGGTTCGCCTCGGTCTACCGGGCGTTCGACTCGCTGGACGACTTCGAGGCCGCCATCACCGAGCTGCGGGCGCGCGAGCGCGGCGGGACGCGGGACGGCGAGGAGCAGGAGCCGGGAGTCCCGGCCCCCGCCACGTCCACGGGCTGAGTGGGCCGGGCCGTCGCCCCAGGCGGCGGAAGCGGCGGAAGAAGGATGTGACCGGGCGCTGCGGCGGCGCCCGGAAGACAGGACAGACCGTGCTGCAGGGAAGCTCTGCGCACTTTTGGGTGTTTCACCCACATATGGGAGGCGGCATGACAGAGACGGCGAGCGGCCCGGCACGAGGTTCCCGTACGAAGGGTTCCAAGGCCAAGGGTCTGCGTATCGAGCGCATCCACACGACGCCCGGCGTGCACCCGTACGACGAGGTCCAGTGGGAGCTTCGTGACGTCGTCATGACCAACTGGCGCGACGGCTCGGTCAACTTCGAGCAGCGTGGCGTCGAGTTCCCCGACTTCTGGTCGGTGAACGCGGTCAACATCGTCACCAGCAAGTACTTCCGCGGGGCCGTCGGTACCCCGCAGCGCGAGACGGGGCTCAAGCAGCTCATCGACCGCATCGTGAAGACGTACCGCAAGTCCGGCGAGGAGAACAACTACTTCGCCTCGCCCGCCGACGCGGAGATCTTCGAGCACGAGCTGGCCTACGCGCTGCTGCACCAGATCTTCAGCTTCAACTCCCCGGTGTGGTTCAACGTCGGCACGCCCCAGCCCCAGCAGGTCTCGGCCTGCTTCATCCTCTCCGTCGACGACTCCATGGAGTCGATCCTCGACTGGTACAAGGAAGAGGGGATGATCTTCAAGGGCGGCTCCGGCGCCGGCCTGAACCTCTCCCGCATCCGCTCCTCCAAGGAGCTGCTCTCCTCCGGCGGCAACGCCTCCGGCCCGGTCTCCTTCATGCGCGGCGCCGACGCCTCCGCAGGAACGATCAAGTCCGGTGGCGCCACCCGCCGCGCGGCCAAGATGGTCATCCTCGACGTCGACCACCCCGACATCGAGGACTTCATCCAGACCAAGGTCAGCGAGGAGGAGAAGATCCGCGCCCTGCGCGACGCGGGCTTCGACATGGACCTGGGCGGCGACGACATCACGTCCGTCCAGTACCAGAACGCCAACAACTCGGTCCGCGTGAACGACGAGTTCATGAAGGCCGTCGAGGCCGGCTCCACCTTCGGCCTGCGGGCCCGCATGACCGGCGAGGTCATCGAGGAGGTCGACGCCAAGTCCCTCTTCCGCAAGATGGCCGAGGCCGCCTGGGCCTGCGCCGACCCCGGCATCCAGTACGACGACACCATCAACGCCTGGCACACCTGCCCGGAGTCCGGCCGCATCAACGGCTCGAACCCGTGCAGCGAGTACATGCACCTGGACAACACCTCGTGCAACCTCGCCTCGCTCAACCTCATGAAGTTCCTCAAGGACGACGGCAAGGGCAACCAGTCCTTCGAGTCCGAGCGGTTCTCGAAGGTCGTCGAGCTGGTCATCACCGCGATGGACATCTCCATCTGCTTCGCCGACTTCCCCACCCAGAAGATCGGTGAGAACACCCGCGCCTTCCGCCAGCTGGGCATCGGCTACGCCAACCTGGGCGCCCTGCTCATGGCGACCGGCCACGCCTACGACTCCGACGGCGGCCGCGCGCTCGCCGGTGCCATCACCTCGCTGATGACCGGCACCTCCTACCGCCGCTCCGCGGAGCTGGCGGCCGTGGTCGGCCCGTACGACGGGTACGCCCGCAACGCCGAGCCGCACCAGCGGGTCATGAAGCAGCACGCCGACGCCAACGCCAAGGCCGTGCGCACCGACGACCTGGACAACCCGATCTGGGCCGCCGCCACCGAGGCGTGGCAGGACGTGGTGCGCCTCGGCGCGAAGAACGGCTTCCGCAACGCCCAGGCGTCCGTCATCGCCCCGACCGGCACCATCGGTCTCGCGATGTCCTGCGACACCACCGGCCTGGAGCCCGACCTCGCCCTGGTCAAGTTCAAGAAGCTGGTCGGCGGCGGCTCCATGCAGATCGTCAACGGCACCGTGCCGCAGGCGCTGCGCCGCATGAACTACTCCGAGGAGCAGATCGAGGCGATCGTCGCCCACATCGCCGAGCACGGCAACGTGATCGACGCCCCGGCGCTCAAGCCCGAGCACTACGAGGTCTTCGACTGCGCCATGGGTGAGCGCTCCATCTCCGCGATGGGCCACGTCCGGATGATGGCCGCGATCCAGCCCTGGATCTCCGGCGCCCTCTCCAAGACGGTCAACCTCCCCGAGTCGGCGACCGTCGAGGACGTCGAGGAGGTCTACTTCGAGGCCTGGAAGCTCGGCGTCAAGGCCCTCGCGATCTACCGCGACAACTGCAAGGTCGGCCAGCCCCTCTCCGCCAAGAAGAAGGAGGAGGAGAAGGCCGAGATCACCGAGCAGGCCGAGGAGACCATCCGCGCCGCCGTGGAGAAGGTCGTCGAGTACCGCCCGGTCCGCAAGCGCCTCCCCAAGGGCCGCCCCGGCATCACCACCTCCTTCACGGTGGGCGGCGCCGAGGGCTACATGACGGCCAACTCCTACCCGGACGACGGTCTCGGTGAGGTCTTCCTGAAGATGTCGAAGCAGGGCTCCACCCTCGCGGGCATGATGGACGCCTTCTCCATCGCCGTCTCGGTCGGCCTCCAGTACGGCGTGCCGCTGGAGACCTACGTCTCGAAGTTCACCAACATGCGCTTCGAGCCGGCCGGTATGACCGACGACCCGGACGTGCGGATGGCGCAGTCGATCGTCGACTACATCTTCCGCCGCCTGGCGCTGGACTTCCTGCCCTTCGAGACCCGCTCGGCCCTCGGCATCCACTCCGCCGACGAGCGCCGCCGCCACCTGGAGACCGGCTCCTACGAGCCCGCCGAGGAGGAGCAGACCGAGCCGGCCGCCCCCGCCCCGGAGGTCTCCGCCCCGGCGACCGGCACGGAGATCCCGCAGGCCAAGCCCGAGCAGCAGGCCCACACCTCGGCCGAACTGGTCGAGATGCAGCTCGGCATCAGCGCCGACGCCCCGCTCTGCTTCTCCTGCGGCACCAAGATGCAGCGCGCCGGCTCCTGCTACATCTGCGAGGGCTGCGGCTCCACCAGCGGGTGCAGCTGAGCCGACAGGTCAACGCCGGGACGGCCGGTGCCCCTGAGCACCGGCCGCCCAGGTCGCTGACCGGCACGTGAGAAAGGGAGCCGACTTCCGGGTCGGCTCCCTCTCTGCTGTCCACGGCCACTCCACCCCCTTTGGCCGAGCCCCCGAACGCTCCGAACGGATGCCCCCGTTCCGCCCCCGCCGGCCTGCCCCAGCCGGTAGGAAGGGCGGATGACGAGCACCGGGGAAGTCACCAGGTCCCAGTCCGGGCAGGACCACCTGCTGTCCTTGCCCGCCGGCGAGGTCGTCCTGCGGGACGAGGCCGCCAGGACCGAGCGGACCGTCGTCGTGGCCGCCTTCGAACTCGGCGCCTGTCCGGTCACCCGGGAGCGGTACGAGGCGGTCACCGGCACGGTCCCGGCGGGCCCCGGCGGCCTCGACGCCCCGGTCACCGAGGTCTCCTGGACCGACGCCCTGCGCTACTGCAACCTCCTCTCACAGGCGCTGGGCCTGCGCCCCTGCTACCTCCTCGGCGACGACCCGGACGCCCGCGCCACCCGCTGGGACCAGGACGCCGACGGGTTCCGCCTGCCGACCGAGGCCGAGTGGGAGTACGCCTGCCGCGCGGGTTCGCCGGAGGTCCGGTACGGGCCGCTGGACGCCGTCGCCCGCCACCGGGGCAACTCCGGCGGCCGCCTCCACCCCGTCGCGACCAGGCAGCCCAACGCCTTCGGCCTGTACGACATGCTCGGCAACGTCTGGGAGTGGTGCTGGGACCTGTACGACCCCGGGGTCTACGGCCCGTACCGGGTCTTCCGGGGCGGTGGCTGGCAGGACGAGCCACGTGGCGTCCGGGCCGCCTGCCGTCGCAAGAGCCATCCGACGCTGCGCATCGACGACCTGGGGTTCCGGCTCGCCCGGTCGGTCTGAGTGGGCGACATGACCATGCCCGCGCAGACCCCGGAGCCCGCCCCGGCCGCCTCCGCGCGCCGCCTGTTCGGGGCCCGCTACGGCGAGGGCCTCGCCGTGCTGCTGCCCGAGGGCGGGCGGAACCGTAGGGAGACCGTCCGCCATGAGGGGCGCTGCGCCGAGGGCACCTCCGGAGGCTGACCGGGGCCTGCGGCGGGCTCAGACGGAGACGCCGCCCATGAGCTGCGCGAAGGCGTCCGGGTCGGCGTCGGCGAAGCCCCGCACGGCGCGTTCCAGCTGCCACGCGCCGGACTCCGTGTGCCGGAAGACCGCGATGGTCGCCGCCGTGGCGTCGCCGACCTCCGAGAAGTCGTAGGTGGCGAGGGTGTCGTACTCCTCGACGATCTCCGCCTCCGTGCGGGGGATTCCGGAGAAGGTCTTGGTGCCGTTGCGCTGCTGTATGGCGACGCCGATGACGATGCGGTCCAGCCGCTTCGACATCCGCTCGAACTCCAGGCTCATCACCTCGTCGAAGCCGAGTCCCTGGCCGGTGCGGCTCTCCCGCTGGAGGTGGATGGTGCCGTCGGGGGAGCGGGCGTCGAAGTGGACCAGGTGGTCGGGGGCGCCGTGCGGGTCGTCGGCGGAGAAGGCGGCCGCGATCAGGTCGAGGTCGTGGGCGGCCTCGCCGAGCGGGCTCGGGTCCCACTTCAGCCGGATCTCGATCGTCCCCAGATTCTTGTTGGGCGTGCTCATCGCGGTCCTTCCCCCTGTAACATACCCCGACGGCCCCTGCCAGGGCCGCAAATCCCATCCTGCCACGCCGTTCTGACACGGCGTCGGAGATCCCTATGCCCCGCTTCCCCGGACGGGAAGCCTCCACGCCGGCGGACGGATGCGCGAGGCACGCAAGTTCGGCCACCCGTGCTTCGTGCGCGGGGGCCCTGCGCGGGCCCCCCGGCCCGTACGATGGCGCGGTGCTGGTCAAGTGGACGCGTTGCACCGTGAAGGACCGCCGGGGGTTCGAGCGGGGGCAGCGCAAGTGGGCGGGGCTCCCGGGGGAGCCGGGGTTCCTGGGACAGGGAGGCGGGTGGAGCCGGTCGCGGCCCGACGTGGTCCACCTCTTCGCCCTCTGGGAGAGCCGTGCCTTCTACGACTCCTTCATGGCCCGCTCCCACGACCGCCTCGCCGCCTCGCAGGCGGGGACGTACACGGGCGCGCGGGTGCGCCTCTTCTCGTACCGCTTCGACGTGAAGACCGGGTTCGAGCCGCGCTTCACCGACGTGGACGTGGTGCGGGTGGCGCACTGCCGGGTGCGGCCCGACCGGGTCGAGAACTTCGCCCTGATGCAGGAGAAGGTCTGGAACCCGGCCATGGCCGGATCGCCCGGCATGGTCCGCGGCCTCTTCGGTGAGGCGCCGGGCGACGAGTTCCTGATCCTCTCCATGTGGCGGGCGGCCGCAGAGCACGGCAAGTACCGCACCGAGCGCATCGAGCGGCTCTCCCTGCGGGCCCGCACCGCCGCCGACGTCGCCGCCCTGACCGGCGCCGTCGTCGACCTCGAACCCTCCTGGACAATCTGAGCCGCCGCCCGCGACGCGCCCGCACGCCCCGGCCGCCGCCGCCCGGCGCGGCCGAACTAGGGTTTGCCCATGGTCCGACCGCGACGCATCGTCCTCGTGAGGCACGGCGAATCGGTGGGCAACGCCGACGACAGCGTGTACGAGCGCCAGCCCGACCACGCCCTGCCGCTCACCGCGGCAGGCCGCGCCCAGGCCGTCCAGGCGGGCGGGCGGCTGCGCGAACTCTTCGGCCGCGAACGCGTCAGCGTCTACGTCTCGCCCTACCGCCGCACCCACCAGACCCTCGCCCACCTCGGCCTCGACCCCCAGGTCGTCCGCATCCGCGAGGAGCCGCGCCTGCGCGAGCAGGACTGGGGGAACTGGCAGGACCGCGAGGACGTCCGCCGGCAGAAGGCGTACCGCGACGCGTACGGCCACTTCTTCTACCGGTTCGCACAGGGCGAGTCCGGCGCCGACGTGTACGACCGGGTGGGGGCCTTCCTGGAGAGCCTCTACCGCAGCTTCGAGTCGCCCGACCACCCGCCCAACGTGCTGCTGGTGACCCACGGCCTCACCATGCGGCTGTTCTGCATGCGCTGGTTCCACTGGACCGTCGCCGAGTTCGAGTCGCTCTCCAACCCGGACAACGGCGAGGTGCGCGTCCTGGAGCTGGGCGACGACGGCCACTACCGCCTCGACCGGCCCTTCGAGCGCTGGCGGGAACCCGAGCCGTACGGCCGCACCGGCTAGAGTGAACAGCGCGATGACCGCTGACACGAACCCCGACCCGCGCGTCGCCCGCGCCCTGGCCTCCCTCCGCGGACTGGCCGTCGGCGACGCCCTCGGCGCCCAGTTCTCCCACCCCGGCAGCCATCCCCTCCTGCGCCGCCGCCACCTGCCCGACGGGCCCTGGCGGTGGACCGACGACACCGAGATGGCCGCCTCCGTGGTCGTCGCCCTCGCCGCCGACCACCGCGTCGACCAGGACCGGCTGGTCACCGCCTTCGCCCGCCGCCACGACTCCGCGCGCGGCTACGGCCGGGGCACCGACTGGCTGCTCGCGCAGGTCAGGGCGGGCGGCGACTGGCGGGACCTGTCGGTCGGCATGTTCAAGGGCCACGGCTCCTGGGGCAACGGCGCCGCCATGCGCGTCGCCCCGCTCGGCGCCTGGTACGCCGGCGACGCCGAGCAGGCCACCCACCAGGCGGAGATCTCCGCCTACCCCACCCACCAGCACCGGGAAGCGGTCGTCGGCGCCATGGCGGTGGCCGCGGCCGCCGCGCTCGCCGCCGCCCCGGCCGGGCCGCCCACCGGCCGGGCCCTGCTCGACGGCGTGCTGGAACTCGTGCCGCGCAGCGCCGTCGAGGCGGGACTGCGGCGCGCCCGCGACATGCTCGACTACCGCGACGCCGGCACGGTGGCCGCCGTCCTCGGGTGCGGGCGCCGCTCCACCGCGCACGACACGGTGCCCTTCGCCCTCTGGTCGGCGGCGCGCGGCCTCGACGACTACGAGGCCACGTTCTGGCGGACCGCGCAGGTCGGCGGTGACATCGACACCACCTGCGCCATCGTCGGCGGCATCCTCGCCGCGGCCGGCACCGCGCCGCCCGCCGCGTGGACCGAGCAGACCGAACCGCTCCCCGAGTGGCTGGACGAGGCCCTCACGGCCTGACACCGGCCGGCTGATCCCCGCCCGACGGCCGGGGAAGTGTCACGGTCATGCCACAACACGCCTCTCACCGGGGCCGATGCCCCGACCCTGGCTAGCCTGCCCTCACGCGCCCGGACGATCACGCCGGGAGCGACGAACGATCGCCGGTCCCGCCACGCCCCGTCCTCCCTCGCCTCCGCGCCGGAGCCGAACGCGGCCTGCCCGGACCGGCCGGGAGGGGGTCCCGTGTCGGACGGGGTCGAGGGGACCGAGGAGAGACGCCGCACCGGGGACGCGGCCGTGCCGGAGCCGCAGGGGGTGCCCGAGCCACGGCCCGGCGGACCGGAAGCCGCCGCGGAGCCGGAGCCGGCCACCCTGGTGAAAGCGGGGACCGCCGACCGCACCGAGGCCGGAGCGGGCGCGAAGGCGGACGAGCCGCCCACCGGCCACGCCGACGCTGCTGCCCCCGACGCCTCCGGCACACCGGCCGACGCCCCGCCGGACAGCCCGAACGCCCCGGACAGCCCGAACGCCCCGGACGCCCCGGAGCCCCCGGACGCTCCGGACGCCGAGAGCGACGGCATCCGCTACGAGCGGCTCCCCGACGTGCCCCCGCCGATCCTGGACGGGGTCCGCGCGAAGCCGCCCGCCCCGCCCGGCCTCGCCACCCTGGTCGCCGCAGCCGTCACCGCCCTGCTGAGCGGGCTCCTGCTCGGCGACGGCCTCGCGGTCAACGCCCTGATCCTCGCCCTCCCACTCGCCGCCGCGGCCTGGTTCGCCGCCCGGCAGGCAGGGCGCCGCCCGCGCCGGTCCTCGCTCTGCTGGGGCGCCGGCGGGCTGGCACTGCTGGCCGTACCGGTGTGGAGCGACGCGGAATGGCCCACGCTGCTCGCGGTCCTCGCCGCGGCCGGGCTCGGCGCGCTCGCGCTGCACGGCTCCCGGAAGTGGGCAGGGGTGCTGCTGGCGCCCCTCGGGCTGGCCCTCGCCGTGCGGCGGGCGCTCGTCTGGGGCTGGCGCGGGGTGCGCGAACGCACCGCCGGCGGGGAGAAGGACCTCGGCCCGCTGCTGCGGTCGGTGCTGGTCGCCGTCGTCCTGCTGGTGGTCTTCGGCGGCCTCTTCGCCGCCGCCGACCAGGCATTCGCCGACCTCCTCGGCAGCCTCGTCCCGGACGTCGACGGCGGCTCCGGAGTGCCCTGGCGCCTCTTCCTCGCCGTCCTGGGCCTGGCCGCCGCGCTGGCCGTCGCCCACACGGCCGCCGCCCCGACCCGCTGGGACGGTCTCGGCCCCGGGCCGGGACGCGCGCGGGGACGCGTCGAATGGGCGCTGCCGCTGGTCCTCCTCGACCTGCTCTTCGCCGCCTTCGTCGCCGTCCAGGCCGCCGTCCTGCTGCGCGGTGAGGACGTGGTCCGCGCCAGCAACGGCCTGACCTACTCCGAGTACGCCCGGGAAGGGTTCTGGCAGCTCCTCTTCGCCACCGTGCTGACCCTCGCCGTCATCTCGGTGGCCGTCCGCGTCGCGCCCCGCTCGGGCCCGCGCGACCGGCTCCTGGTCCGTGCCGTCCTCGGCGCGCTCTGCCTGCTGACCCTGGTCGTGGTCGCCTCCGCGGTCCGCCGCATGGACCTGTACATGGGCGAGTACGGGCTGACCCGCCTCAGGCTCTCCGTCGTCGCCATGGAGGTGTGGCTCGGCGTCGTGATCCTGCTGATCCTCGCTGCCGGGGTGTTCGGCGCCCGGCTGCTGCCCCGCGCCGTGCTCGCCTCGGCCGCGGTGGCGGTCCTCGCCTTCGGACTGGCCTCGCCCGACAAGCTGATCGCCGAGAGCAACCTCGACACCCACCGCGCCGGCCGCACCCTCGATCTCGGCTACCTCTCCGGCCTCTCCGCCGACGCCGTCCCGGCCCTCGACCGCCTCGACGAACCCCTGCGCTCCTGCGCCCTGCGCTCGATCGCCGTACCCGAAGCCCCCTGGTACGCGACCAGTCTCAGCCAGGCCCGCGCCCACGAGATCCTGACGGCCCGCCCCGTCCGCGACCACCCCTGCCGCGACATCCTCACCGACGACATCTACCCGTCCGTCCGCTGACCCACCCGACCCCCTTCGCATACGCAACCGACACGCCCCTGGCGAACCGCCCCGTCGGCCCCGTCACCCCCAGCCCGCCGAGACGTCCCGCGAACTCCCCGGAGAGCGGCGGCAGGACGCGTCAACCGACCTGTTCCGCCAAGGCGCCTCCGGCGGGCGGTGAGCCTTCCTGGGGGCGCGGCCATGCGCCCCACCCCCTCCGCCGTCCTGGCAGGGCGCGCTCCGCCCGCAGTACCCTTTCTGTGCGGAAGCGAACACCATGACGGACTCAGGGCCACACGAACCGACGGCTGCGCCGTCCGCCCGCGCCGGGGTGCGCGGGCGGAGGGGCGAGGGCCCCGGGCGCCGGCGATCCGGACAAGGGGAGGAGCCGGGGTGTCCTCCCCGAACCGGGCCGCGTACGCTGTCTGGCGCCATGCCGTACGAATCACCCACGCACACCGTCGAGCGGTCCTTGCGCGCCACGACCGGAGCCAAGATCGTTGCCGGTGTCGACGAAGTGGGGCGCGGGGCCTGGGCCGGCCCGGTCTCCGTCTGCGCCGCCGTCACCGGACTGCGCCGGGCACCCGAAGGTCTCACGGACTCCAAGCTCCTCGCTCCCAAGCGGCGCACCGCGCTCGCCGGCGAGCTGGAGGGCTGGGTCACCGCCTACGCCTTCGGTCACTCCTCGCCCGAGGAGATCGACGACCTGGGCATGACCGCCGCCCTCCGCCTCGCCGCCGTGCGGGCCCTGGAGGGGCTGCCGGTCCGCCCGGACGCCGTGATCCTCGACGGGAAGCACGACTACCTCGGTGCGCCCTGGAAGGTCCGTACGGTCGTCAAGGGAGACCAGTCCTGTGTCTGCGTCGCCGCCGCCTCGGTGCTCGCCAAGGTGCGCAGGGACGCGATGATGGCGGAACTGGGCGTCGGCCACGAGGACTTCTGCTTCGCGGACAACGCCGGATACCCCTCGCCCGCGCACCAGGCGGCGCTCGCCGAGCGGGGACCCACCCCCTACCACCGGCTCTCCTGGGCGTATCTTGACGCGCTGCCTGAGTGGCAGCACCTCAAGAAGGTCCGTGTGCCGGTACGCGGAAACGTCACGGAGATCGAGGGACAACTCGGTTTCGATTTCTGATCTTTTCCGCACTTGCGTGCCACCCCCCCTTTATGTCCCGTGTCGGCATTTGATAAATGTCGTCCCTATGCCTCCCTTTCCCGAGGAGCCTCAGATTCCCGAGAGTGCCCAGGGTCCCCGCACCACGACGGCCAGCAGCCGCGTGACGCCGACCCCTCGCCCCGTACCCGGACCCCGTTCCGCGGTATCGCCCCGTCCCGGCCCGCCCCGCCCCGCGCCGCCCGCTCCGCGGGCCGCCGGAGCCAAGCCCGGTCCGGCCCCCGCGCCCAAGCCCTCCGCCGCATCCCCCGGTGACCAGGGCGCCCCGCAGATCCAGCTCATCCCGGCCGCGGCCGACGGTGCGCTGGACGCCGCCGACGAGGCGGTCGACCTGCTCCTCGACTCGGGCCGCGCCCCGGCCGAGGTGCTGGTGCTGACCACCGGCGACCCCCACCCGTGGACCGCGCACGAGCGGTCCTTCGGTGAGGACGCCTACTGGCGGCAGCAGGACGCGGCCGACGACGTCTTCTACGTCGACGGCGCCTCGGCCGGGCAGGCCAACCCCCGCCCGGTGGTGGTGGTCGCGGCCAACGGCGGCGACGACACCGTCAAGACCGTGCTCCCCACCGCACTCGCCCGGGCCCAGGCCCTGCTGATCGTCTGCGGCGACCCGCAGCAGGTCAACTCCGTGCTGGGCGCGGGCGTCTGACGCCGAGCCCGGCGCCGGACCTCCGGCGCCGGGGCGGCGCAGTCGCACCGCACGCGGCACCGCCCCGGGCTCGCACCGGGGTGTGTCGTGTCCGGAGCCCGCGGGCCGGTCTCAGCCCGCCCGTACCGTGCCTCGGGCCGACGGGAGCTCCCAACTGCCCTCGTCCACCTGCGCGGAGGAGGCCGGTCCGACCCGGGGCCGGCGCCCGCTCCGGTCCTCCCCCAGGACCTGCCAGCCGGCATCCGTCAGCGTGATGTAGGCCCCGCAGCGCAGGCCGTGCAGCGTGCAGGCGTCCCGCAGCCCCCACATCCAGGCGCCGTCCTCCTCGGTCCAGCGCCCCTCCCCGTCACGGCAGTGCAGCAGCACCGCCGTCCGCGTGGGGGAGCGCCGCCGCAGATCGTGCGGGACCACCCGGCGCAACTGGGCCAGCAGCGCGTTCCGGTGGACCCAGCCGTCGGCCGAGGCGGTCCCCCGGGCGAACGAGGCACTGGCGCACACCCGCTCGTCCCGGTCCAGCACCGCCACGACAGCCGTCGACGCGGTCGGCCGGTGCAAGGCGTGCAGTGCGGTCACCACCTCCCGCGGATCGCGCAGCAGGGGGATGCCCGCCGCGGCCCACTGGGCGGGCGCCAGCATCCGGGCCAGCCGGTCGGACGCACCGGCGGGTATCAGCGGTCGGGACGTCGAAGCCGTCGCGGACGGAGCCAATCCGAAGGTCATGGTCCTCCCTTCGGGTACACGCCCACACCGCGGGCGAGGAGGTGACGAGGAGAGAGCGCACCGCGGCAGAGCCCTGCCGGACCAGCGGAGCCGCGGGGAGCGAAACCCATTCTTGCCCTCGCACCCGCCTGCGGCAACGAGCAATCGACGCGGCCGACCGGTATCCGCCGATACGCCTTTCTCCCAGTCTGCCCAGCGCACGGCCCCCCGACGCCCCCGCTCAGCCCTCCACGGCCAGGACCAGCGGCAACACCGCCTGCGCCCCGGCCCGCCGGAGCAGCCTCGCCGAGACCGCCAGCGTCCACCCGCTCTCCGTGGAGTCGTCGACCAGCAGCACCGGGCCGGGCGTCGCCGTCAGGGCGCCGGCCAGCTCCGAGGGCACCCTCAGCGCCCCCTCCAACGCCCGCAGCCGCTGAGCGCTGTTGCTCCGCGACGGCATCCGCTCGGCCGCCTCCGGGGTCAGCTCCAGCGAACCGAGCAGCGGCATCCGCCCGATCTCGGCGATCCGCGCACCGAGCGCGCCGACCAGCCGGGGCCGGCGGCGCGAAGGCACCGTCACCACACCCACCGGACGCGCCGGGGCGTCCGCATCACCCGAGGCCCAGCCCCCGGGCCCCTTCGCCCAGTCGGCCAGCACCCCGACCACGGCCCGCGTCACCTCCTCGGACACCGGCTCGTCCGGAGCGTCGGGGGCCAGCAGAGGGCGCAGCCTGTTCCCCCAGCCGATGTCCGAGAGGCGGCCCAGCGCCCGGCCCGGCGCGGCCTGTTCGCCCGGCGGGATGCGCCCCTTCAGGTCCAGGCCGACCGAGGCGAGGCCGGTGGGCCACATCCGGCGGGGCTCCACCTCCACACCCGCCCGGCGCAGCTCGCCGGTGGCCGCCTCCAGCGAGGTGGTGGAGACGTCCCCGCCCAAACGGGGACCCGCGCAGTTGTCGCAGCGGCCGCAGGGCGCCGCCTCCTCGTCGTCGAGCAGCCGGCGCAGGAACTCCATCCGGCACCCGCCGGTCCCCGCGTACTCCCGCATCGCCTGCTGCTCCGCCGCCCGCTGCTTCGCGACCCAGGCGTACCGCTCGCTGTCGTACGACCAGGGCTCGCCGGTCGACACCCAGCCGCCGCGCACCCGGCGTACCGCCCCGTCCACGTCCAGGACCTTCAGCATCGTCTCCAGACGGGACCGGCGCAGCTCCACCAACGGCTCCAGCGCCGGCAGGGAGAGCGGCCGCTCGGCCCCCGCCAGCACGTCGAGAGTGCGGCGCACCTGCTCCTCCGGGGGGAAGGCCAGCGAGGCGAAGTACTTCCAGATCGCCTCGTCCTCCCGGCCGGGCAGCAGCAGCACCTCGGCGTGGTCCACGCCGCGGCCGGCGCGGCCGACCTGCTGGTAGTAGGCGATGGGGGAGGACGGCGAGCCGAGATGCACGACGAAGCCGAGGTCCGGCTTGTCGAACCCCATCCCCAGCGCGGAGGTGGCGACGAGGGCCTTCACCCGGTTCCCCAGGAGATCGTCCTCGGCCTGCTGGCGGTCGGCGTTCTCGGTCCGGCCCGTGTACGAGGCGACGGCGTGGCCCCGCTGGCGCAGGAAGGCGGTGACCTCCTCGGCGGTGGCGACCGTCAGCGTGTAGATGATCCCCGACCCCGGCAGCTCGTCGAGGTGCTCGGCCAGCCAGGCCAGCCGGTGCGCCGAGTCGGGCAGCCGCAGCACACCGAGACTGAGGCTCTCCCGGTCCAGCGGCCCGCGCAGCACCAGCGCGTCCGAGCCCGAACCGGTGCCGAGCTGCTCGGCGACGTCGGCCGTCACCCGGGCGTTGGCCGTCGCCGTGGTGGCGAGGACCGGAACGCCCTCCGGCAGCTCCGCCAGCATGGAACGCAGCCGCCGGTAGTCCGGCCGGAAGTCGTGGCCCCAGTCCGAGATGCAGTGCGCCTCGTCCACCACCAGCAGACCGGTGGCGGCCGACAGCTTCGGCAGGACGTTGTCCCGGAAGTCCGGGTTGTTGAGCCGCTCCGGGCTGACCAGCAGGACGTCCACCTCGCCCGCCGCCACCTGGGCCTGGACCTCGTCCCACTCCTCGGGGTTGGCCGAGTTGATGGTGCGCGCGGAGATCCCCGCGCGGGCGGCCGCCTCGACCTGGTTGCGCATGAGGGCCAGGAGCGGCGAGACGATCACCGTCGGCCCGGCGCCCCGGGCCCGCAGCAGCGCCGTCGCCACGAAGTACACCGCCGACTTGCCCCAGCCCGTCCGCTGCACGACCAGCGCCCGGCGGCCCTCGGCCACCAGCGCCTCGATGGCGAGCCACTGGTCCTCGCGCAGCCGGGCCGAGCCCGTCGGGTCGCCCACCAGCCGGGCGAGGACGGAGTCGGCCGTGGTCCGCAGCTCTTCGTTGCTCATGGCCTCCATGCAACCCGATGGGTCGGACAAACCGCGAACGCGCCCGGCCGGCCTGTGGACAACCATCCCGATGTTGACAACCCGGCGTTTGTGGACAACTCCGTCACCCGGCTCTGTCCACAGGCTCCAGCGGCGTCTCCGGAACCCGGAGAGAGTCGCCGGCATGAGCGAACACACCAACACCACGCCCACCGATTCCGACGAACTCGGCGTCACCGTCCGCACCCACACCGAGCTGGCCGACGCCCTGCCGTACCTCCTCGGCTTCCAGCCCGACGAGAGCCTCGTCCTCGTCGCCGTCCACGGCTCCCGGGGCCGCTTCGGCGGCCGGGTCACGGTAGGCATCCCCACCGACCCCGCCGACTGGGCGGTCGTGGCGGACGCCGTGACCGACGCCCTCGTGACGGGCAGCACCCGCCGCCACGGCCTGCCGGACGGCATCGTCGCCTTCCTCTGCCGCGAACCCGGCCCCGGCGAGAACGGCACCACCGTCATGGAGTACCTCCGACCCCTCGCCCAGCACGTCCGGCTGGCCGCCGGAGCACGCGACGTACCGGTGGTGGACGCCCTCTGCCTCTCCGACCACCGCTGCTGGTCGTACTGCTGCCCCGACCCGGCCTGCTGCCCACCGGAAGGGAGCGCGCAGAAACCGCCGGGCACCTCCGCCGTCGCCGCGGCGGCGGCCTACGCGGGCATGACCGTCCAAGGCAGCCTGCGCGCCATGCAACGCCGGCTGCTCCCGCCGGACGACGGCGGCGACCCGAAGTGGGCGACCGCCCTCGACACCGCCTGCGCGAGCCTGCTGCCCCGGATCGTGGACGAACACGAGGCGGCGAAGGTCGCCGAAGAGACCCTCACGACCACCGCCGACCTCATCACCCGGCTCCACCGCCTGCCCCAGGTGCGGGACCCGCAGGCGGCCGACGCCTGCGACGACCGCGCGATCGGCATCGCGGAGGCGGCGAGCGCCATCGTCGGTCTCCAGGACCGGGAGACCAGGGACCGCGCCGCCGAATGGATGGAGGGACCACTCGCCCCGCCCGCCCTGCGCCTCTGGCGCGCGCTCGCCCGCCGCTGCACCGGCGCCTACGACGAGTACGCGGCCGCTCCGCTCGCCCTCGCGGGATGGGTGGCCTGGTCGAGCGGCGACCGCACCGAGGCCCGCGTCGCCCTCGCCCTCGCTCTGCGAGCCGACCCCGACTACCTCTTCGCCCTCCTCCTCCACCACGCCTGCGACGAGGGGCTGGCCGCCGAGTCGATCCGTCGCGTACTGCGCAGGGCCGGCAAGGACCGGGGCCGTGAGGCCGCCGCTGGGGGAGACGGAGTGGCGGGGACTCCGGACGCTCCGGCGCGGGCGGGAGGCGGGGCGAGTGAGCCAACGTCCTCCTCCCGGCGGCGGACGATTCCGCTGCCCTCGGAGCTGCTGAGGCCGGCTGGGCAGCGGGGTGGGACGGCCGGTGTGCCCCGGCCCTCGAGGGTGGGAGGTACGGGCGCCCGGAAGGTGACGCCTGCGGGTGCTGGGCGGCCGCCTCTGCCTGTACGCCCGCGGGGCGGACGGCCTGGAGCCGGGCCGGGCGGGCCGCGGGCACCCTACGGGGCGGGACCCGGCCGGGGGCCGAGCGGGCAGTTGCCGCTGCGGAGCTCGCGGCACGGTCGGCGGTCGCAGGGCGGGCGGGGGCCGAAGGGGAGGGGGTAGCGGGGCGGTGGTGACGGGGCTGATGTGTAGGGGTGGGTGAAGGGGGGTGCTGGCGATGGGGGGTGGGGTTGAGCGCGGTGGGTTTCACGGAGGGTGAGCACAGAGCCGCGTGCGAGGAGAGGGGCAGAGGGGAAGTGTCGGGGGGAGGGCAGTTCAGCGGAGGGCAACCAGAGGAAGAGCGAGCGGAGAGAAAACAGAGGGCCGTGAGAGCCCGGAGTGATGTAGCTGGGGGCGGTCGGCGGAGGCGGTCGGGCTGTGAGAGCTGGGCTGTCGGTGGTCGATGGCCTTGGCTCGTCGGATAGCGGACGCCGCGGTCGGCGTCGGGGTTGTCGCGCAGCCTCGACGCCGGGTGCTGGGCGTGCGTGCTGGGTGCCGGGTGTACGTGCCGGGCTGTGTGCTGACGCGTATCGGGTCGGCGTCGGGGCGGAGTCGGCTCGGCGTCGAGGGGGGTGGGGCGGGAGGGGGAGGGGGGAGGGCCCCGGGGTAAGGCTTAAGACGAAGCGGCCGGCCCCTCTCACCCCACCCCCTCCCACCTCCGCCCAGCGACCCCGCCCTCCTCACCCCGGCACCCCCCACCCCCCACCCCACATCACATCGACCCCAACCCCGCCCCCCAGCCCACCCCCGTTGCCCCACCCCACCCCCCATTTCCCCCCACCCCCCGCCCCCATCAAAGTAGGCCCCGTGAACCCCGACAAAGTCACCGCAACCCATAGAATCCCCGCCCCCGCCCCAGCACTCTTCACCCTGCTGGCGAACCCCGCCACCCACGCCGCGATCGACGGCACCGGCTGGGTCCAGGAACCCGTCGACCGAGCCCGGCTGACCCAGGTGGGGCAGGTCTTCCGGATGGGCATGTACCACCCCGATCACCCGCTCGGGGTGTACCAGGTGGCCAACCAGGTTCATGTGCTCGACCCGCCGCGCGCCATCGGCTGGCGCACGGGGGAGGAGAAGGAGGGTGGGCATCTGGAGTTCGGCGGCTGGACCTGGCGTTACGACTTGGTGCCGCTGGGCCCGTCGGAGACCGAGGTCAGGCTGACGTACGACTGGTCGGCGGTGCCGGCGTCCATCCGGGAGTACCTCCGCTTCCCGCCCTTCGGCGCCGGACACCTCGCCGACTCGCTGCGCCATCTCGCGGCCCTGGCCACCGACGGATGAGACCGGCCGGTACCGCATGCCCGGGCACTGGCGCGGCCCCCGCCCACCACCGAGGAGAGCGACATGACCACGACCTACACCTTCGACGTCTTCTGCAGCCTCGACGGTTACGGCGCCGCCGGGCCCGACTGGACCGGTTACTGGGGCAAGCAGGGCCCCGAACTGCTCGACCGGCGCCTCGCCGAGTACGGCGGGGCGCAGCGCATGGTCTTCGGCGCCCGGACGTACCGCGCGTTCGCGCGGATGCTGGCGGACGGCAGCGGGGAGCCGGAGGTCCTCGACCCGTGGGTGACGCGGATGCGGCACCTCCCGGCCACCGTCGTGTCGACGACGCTGGAGGCTCCTCTCGACTGGCCGGACGCCACGATCGAGGCCGGTGACGCGGTGGACGTCGTCGCGCGGCTCAAGGAGGAGTCCGACGTGCCGTTGCGTTCGCACGGCAGCCTCTCGATGAACCGGGCGCTGATGGCCGCCGGCCTGGTGGACCGCCTCCAGGTGACGATCTTCCCCGTCATCACCGGCCGCACCGGGCTGGACCCGGTGTTCCGCGGCGCGGCCGACTTCGACCTCGAACTGACCGAGAGCCGGGTCCTCGACCACCACATCCAGGAACTCGTCTACCGGCCCACCCTCCACTGACCGCCGCCGCCCGCCCGCCCGGACCGGCGTGAGCCGCGGCCGTCGCGTGTGCGCGATGCGTACGATCACGCGGAAATGCCCGGGAAATCGCCGGACGCGCGCCTGCTGCGGCCTCCGCCAACAGGCTGTTTATCGTCAGGCAGACGACTATGATCACCCCATGCCCCCCTACGACCCGTCGGCGTTCCCGCCGTTCGCCGTCACTGTCGATCTGGTCGTCCTCACCGTGCGCAAGCACGCCCTGTGCGCCCTCGTGGTGCGCCGGGGAGAGGCCCCGTTCCAGGGGAAGTGGGCGCTGCCCGGCGGCTTCGTCCGGCCCGACGAGGATCTGTCGACGGCCGCGGCGCGGGAACTCACGGAGGAGACGGGCCTGTGCGCCCACACCCCCGAGGCACCGGCCACCGCCAACGGCGCGCACCTCGAACAGCTCGCCACCTACGGTGACCCGGACCGCGATCCGAGGATGCGGGTGGTCAGCGTCGCGCACCTGGCACTCGCCCCCGACCTTCCCGCGCCCCGGGCCGGCGGCGACGCCCGCCACGCGCGCTGGTCCCCCGTCGAGGAGTTGCTCGGTACGACGGCGGGCGGCCGCCGGACGGAGCTTCCGGCCGAACCGCTCGCCTTCGACCACGGCACGATCCTCGGGGACGGGGTGGAGCGGGCCCGCTCGAAGATCGAGTACTCCTCCCTCGCCACGGCCTTCTGCCCGCCCGAGTTCACGGTCGGAGAGCTGCGCAGGGTGTACGAGGCGGTCTGGGGCGTCGTGCTCGACCCGCGCAACTTCCACCGCAAGGTGACCGGTACGCCCGGCTTCCTCGTCCCCACCGGCGGGACCACGACCCGCCAGGGCGGGCGCCCGGCCCAGCTCTTCCGTGCGGGCGGCGCCACTCTGCTCAACCCGCCCATGCTGCGACCCGAGGTCTGAGCCTCTCGGTCACCCCGGTTCCATGGGGTCACCACCCTCGGCGGGGCCGCCCGTTCCGTCGCCTTCGGCGTCTCGTACGCGAGTGCGTCCAACGGCCTTCTGTGCGAGCGCCGTCGTGTGCGCCGGGCGTGATCTGCGGTGCGTCACAGGGCGGTTGTGACGGCGTCGGAGCGGTCCTGCGGAACGGGTCGCGCGGGAGGCCCGGGGAGTGGGGACAACCTGCGGATATCACCGTCATGTTGTCGTTCAGGGCCCTGTCCTGCACGTATCCGCGCGGATCTGTTCGTGTGACGTCGTCGGGCCGGTGGTTTCTGACCGAGCGGGCGGGCAAGTCCACGTTCCGGACAGGGGTGTTCGGGCGCCTTCGGCGGGGCGTCAATGGCCACGGAGCGAGCGATCACCCTTTCGTGTGCTTTTCACCAAAGACCTCAAGGCACTTGGGGACGACGCCGACAAAGGTTCCGTGACTACCCTTGCGCACTCCATGATGAACGCCGCCCGTTCCGCTGACTCCGGCCTCGCGGGTCCGGGCGAACTCGACCGCTACCCCTACGCGGAGGTGCCCGGGCCGGAGCGGAGCGCCGCGTCCTGGGAGGGCGGTGACTCCGATCTGGGCAGGGCCGTGCGGCGTCCGAGCAGTAATCGCGGCCGGGGTCTTCACGGCCAACTCGTCCAGCAGCTCGGCCAGATGATCGTCTCCGGCGACCTCGGGGCCGACCGGCCCCTGGTGCCCGAGGAGATCGGTCAGCGATTCGAGGTCTCCCGCACCGTCGTCCGGGAATCCCTGCGCGTGCTGGAGGCCAAGGGTCTGGTGAGCGCCAGGCCCAACGTCGGGACCAGGGTCCGCCCGGTCAGCGACTGGAACCTCCTCGACCCCGACATCATCGAATGGCGCGCCTTCGGCCCGCAGCGCGAGGACCAGCGCCGCGAGCTCGGCGAGCTGCGCTGGACGATCGAGCCGCTCGCGGCCCGCCTCGCCGCGGGCCACGGCCGTGAGGACGCCCAGCAGCGGCTCGCGGACATGGTGGAGATCATGGGCCACGCCCTGGGCCAGGGCGACCTGATGACCTTCTCCCGCGCCGACGCCGAGTTCCACGGACTGCTGATCCAGCTCGCGGGCAACCGCATGCTGGAGCACCTCTCCGGCATCGTCTCCGCCGCCCTCCAGGTCTCCGGCGGCCCGGCCACCGGCTGCGACCGGCCCAACGAGACCTCCCTCGCGCACCACGCCCGCATCATCGACACCCTCGCCGAGGGCGACGGCGCCGCCGCCGAGCACGCCATGCGCCAGCTCCTGACCGCCCACCCCGAGGTGGAGCGGGTCGTCCCCGGGCCGCGCGAGCAGCACTGACCCCTCGCGGCCGACGGCGCGCCCCGCGCCGCCTCCCGGTTCGCCGCAGCCGGCGCACCGTGCACCCCGTCCCGCCGGCCACCCCGCGGAACCCGCGAGCGGGGAGGCCGGCGGCGGCCGCCGCCCGGCCACCCGCCTCGGACGGTCCGTGCCGGGGGCGGGGGACCCCGGTGAAACGTTCCCTCTCGCCCGGCCCACGGCCCCTGGCGGCCAGCGCAAGCCCGCCGCCAGGGGCCGCGCTGCCGCCCGAGGGCGTATCCGCGTAACCGCGTAGAGGATGGGAAGCCCCGGGTCCCGCAGGGCCGGGCCGGAGTACGGTCGAACTCGGCCGCTCCTTGTCGTGCGGGCCGCACCGAGCACCGTGCTCCGGGCTCCCGGAGCCGGAGCGCGGACCTCCGGAGCCTCACGGCATCTTTATGTCGCCCTCTGTCGCTATTCGGAGAATTTTGACCGATATAGGGGTGTGACTCGGGCCACGTGGATTGGGCGTAACACTCGACCGGGCAGCGCGATGACCTAAGAGGTGATAGCCGAGGAGGGAATGCGGTCGTCGTTCGTGGCGCTGTACCCCCTCACCGGTCCCGCAACGTCCCCGGTCCAATCCCAGCCGTGGGTCGTCGGCTCCCGTCCTTCACCCAGGACAGGGGCCGGAAGCCGTTATTCAACGTTCCGAGAGGTTGTTCGTGTCGGCCAGCACATCCCGTACGCTCCCGCCGGAGATCGCCGAGTCCCAGTCTGTGATGGCGCTGATCGAGCGGGGAAAGGCTGATGGGCAGATCGCCGGCGACGACGTGCGTCGGGCCTTCGAAGCTGACCAGATCCCGGCCACTCAGTGGAAGAACGTTCTGCGCAGCCTCAATCAGATCCTCGAGGAAGAGGGTGTGACGCTGATGGTCAGTGCGGCGGAGCCCAAGCGCACCCGGAAGAGCGTCGCAGCGAAGAGCCCGGCGAAGCGCACCGCCACCACCAGGACGGTGGCCGCCAAGGCGGCCCCGGTGAAGAAGAGCGCCCCCGCGGCCGCGCCCACGGACGACGAGTCCGAGGCGCCCGTGAAGAAGGCCGCGGCCAAGAAGACCACCGCCAAGAAGACGGCGAAGAAGGCGACGGCGAAGAAGACCGCCGCCAAGAAGACCGCGGCCAAGAACGTCGTCGACGAGCTGCTCGACGACGAGGCCGAGGAGAAGCCCACCACCGGCAAGCCGGGCGAGGAAGGCGCGCCCGAGGGAACCGGCGGCGAGAGCCAGGGCTTCGTCCTGTCCGACGACGACGAGGACGACGCGCCCGCCCAGCAGGTCGCGGCCGCCGGTGCCACCGCCGACCCGGTCAAGGACTACCTCAAGCAGATCGGCAAGGTGCCCCTCCTCAACGCCGAGCAGGAGGTCGAACTCGCCAAGCGCATCGAGGCCGGCCTCTTCGCCGAGGACAAGCTCGCCAACGCCGACAAGATCGCCCCCAAGCTCAAGCGCGAGCTGGAGATCATCGCCGAGGACGGCCGCCGCGCCAAGAACCACCTGCTGGAGGCCAACCTCCGCCTCGTGGTCTCGCTGGCCAAGCGCTACACCGGTCGCGGCATGCTCTTCCTGGACCTGATCCAGGAGGGCAACCTCGGTCTGATCCGCGCGGTCGAGAAGTTCGACTACACCAAGGGCTACAAGTTCTCCACGTACGCCACCTGGTGGATCAGGCAGGCGATCACCCGTGCCATGGCCGACCAGGCCCGCACCATCCGTATCCCGGTGCACATGGTCGAGGTCATCAACAAGCTGGCCCGCGTCCAGCGCCAGATGCTCCAGGACCTGGGCCGCGAGCCCACCCCGGAGGAGCTGGCCAAGGAACTCGACATGACCCCCGAGAAGGTCATCGAGGTCCAGAAGTACGGCCGCGAGCCCATCTCCCTGCACACCCCGCTCGGCGAGGACGGAGACAGCGAGTTCGGTGACCTCATCGAGGACTCCGAGGCGGTCGTCCCGGCCGACGCGGTCTCCTTCACGCTCCTCCAGGAGCAGCTGCACTCCGTCCTCGACACGCTCTCCGAGCGTGAGGCGGGCGTGGTCTCGATGCGGTTCGGTCTCACCGACGGTCAGCCGAAGACCCTCGACGAGATCGGCAAGGTCTACGGGGTGACGCGTGAGCGCATCCGCCAGATCGAGTCGAAGACCATGTCGAAGCTGCGCCACCCGTCCCGCTCGCAGGTCCTGCGCGACTACCTCGACTAGGACCCGCTCCGCTCCGGGAAGCTCCGGGAAAGGGGCCTTCGGAGCCCACCCGCACGGGTGGACTCCGAAGGCCCCTTTCGCCGTACGGGGGCTCGCGCCTCGTACGGGCGGAGGGCGGGCGGACCTGCGTGCGGTTTCGGGCACTCCGTCAGGGGCCTCCCGTGGCGCCGCCCGTGCGCGGGGACCCGCAGTGGATCACTCTGGGTGCGTACCGGAACGCCTTGAGTGAGGAGAGAAGATGCGGCGTCGATGGAACCGAAGCGGCCGGGCCGGTCTGGTCGCGGCCGTGGCCGTGCTGGCGGCCCCCCTGTGCGGTCCCGCCCCGGCGGCGGCCGACAGCGTCGTGGTCGGCGGGAGCCTCGCCAGCGTCGACGACCACCCGTGGGTCGTCGCCCTCGGCAGCCGCGACCGGTTCGGCAGCGAGCGCTCGGGCCAGTTCTGCGGCGGGGTGGTCGTCGGCGAGCGGACGGTGCTGACCGCCGCGCACTGCGTGGACGAGGAGGTGCTCGGGGTCGCCCTCTCGCGCGTCCCCGACCTGCGGGTGATCTCCGGCCGCGACGACCTGCGCTCCACGGCCAAGGGCCGGGAGACCGCCGTCAGCGGCGTCCGGGTCAACCCGGGGTACGACCCGGGCACCAACGCGGGCGACCTCGCCACGCTGACCCTCGCCGAGCCCCTGCCCGCCTCGGCGGTGCTGCCCGTCGCCCGGCCGGGGAGTGCCGAGGAGAAGCCGGGCAGGAAGGCCACCGTCTTCGGCTGGGGCGACACGACCGGTAACGGAACGTACTCCTCCAGGCTCAGGTCCGTCGGGGTGACGGTGCTGGAGGACGCCACCTGCCGCCGTGCGTACCCGGGCAGCTCGGTCGGCCGGTACGAGGCGGAGACCATGCTCTGCGCCGGTGACGCGCGCGGCGGCCGGGACGCCTGCCAGGGGGACAGCGGCGGCCCGCTGGTGGCGGGCGGCAAGCTGATCGGCCTGGTCTCCTGGGGCAGTGGCTGCGGGCGGGCCAGCAGCCCGGGCGTCTACACCCGGGTCTCAGCGGTCGCTCCGTAGGCGCTCGGGAGCGTCTGGAGGGCGTCTGGAAGGCGCTGGAGGGCCGTCGTGGCCGCCCGCAAGGCCGGCTTCGGCCAACCCTGGCGGGCGAGTCGTCCGGCGCCGCACAGGGGGCTCCAGAGACCCCCGGAAACCGGAACGGGCCTCCTTCCCGCCGCTGGGGCGGGAAGGAGGCCCGTACTCCGGTTGAAGGACCGGTGCCGGCTCGTCGGGATGGGTGCGAAGCGTCAGCGCTCGTCCTCGGCCGTGGCCGGGGTCGCCGTCAGCCGCTCGGACTCATCCTGTATCTCAGCGGCGATCTTCTTGAGTTCCGGCTCGAACTTGCGGCCGTGGTGGGCGCAGAAGAGCAGTTCACCACCGCTCATCAGCACGACGCGCAGGTAGGCCTGGGCGCCGCAGCGGTCACAGCGGTCAGCGGCCGTCAGGGGGGTCGCGGGGGTCAGAACAGTAGTCACGTCGCCTCTTCTCTAGCTCGACGAGCTGTCGTACCAGGGTCAACATCCAACCAGGCCGAAAACGTTCCCGCTCGCGGCATTTCCTCGAAAAGATCTTCCGGGGAGGCCGGGTGCTGCCGGTTTGGCGGCGAATGTGCCGTGTGGGTGGTTGACGCTGTCACGTCATCGGGTCCGGTCCTCACCGGCTGGCTTGCCGGGGTGTTGAAGAGGACGTGCCCGGAGCCTAAATGGTTCATGCCCGGAAGGGAACGTGACATCTGTTTCACCCCATCGATGGATCGAACGCCTGTGCGGCTCTGGACTAGGGTGGGTTTGAGCCGAGGGTGGCGTTACATCGGCTCTACCTGGCCTCGGTACCCTCTGAGCGGCGACCGTTGCCCAGGTCCCCGATCCCGTGGACCACCATCAGAATTCAGCGAGGAGCGAACCCGCGTGACCGCCGAGACGTCCGTGCCGTCCACCGCTTTGCTGGCAGGAGCAGACCAGGACGGTTCCAATTACACCGCTCGGCACCTGCTCGTCCTGGAAGGGCTCGAAGCGGTCCGCAAGCGACCGGGCATGTACATCGGGTCCACCGACAGCCGCGGCCTCATGCACTGCCTCTGGGAGATCATCGACAACTCCGTCGACGAGGCCCTCGGCGGCTACTGCGACCACATCGAGGTCATCCTCCACGACGACGGCTCGGTCGAGGTCCGCGACAACGGCCGCGGCATCCCCGTCGACGTCGAGCCGAAGACCGGCCTCTCCGGCGTCGAGGTGGTGCTGACCAAGCTCCACGCGGGCGGCAAGTTCGGCGGCGGCTCGTACGCCGCCTCCGGCGGCCTGCACGGCGTCGGCGCCTCCGTGGTGAACGCCCTCTCGGCCCGCCTGGACATCGAGGTCGACCGTGGCGGCGCCACCCACGCCATCAGCTTCCGCCGCGGCGTCCCGGGCGCCTTCGCCAAGACCGGCGTGGACGCCCCCTTCGAGGCGGCCAGCGGCCTGCGCAAGGTCAAGAAGGTCGCCAAGGCCCGTACCGGCACCCGTGTGCGGTACTGGGCGGACCGGCAGATCTTCCTCAAGGACGCCAAGCTGGACCTCGCCACGCTCCACCAGCGGGCCCGCCAGACCGCCTTCCTGGTGCCGGGACTGACCCTGGTCGTCCGGGACGAGTACGGCCTCGGTGACGGCGGCTCGAAGGGCGAGGAATCCTTCCGCTTCGACGGCGGGATCAGCGAGTTCTGCGAGTACCTGGCCGACGACCGCGCCCTGTGCGACGTGCTGCGCCTCAGCGGCAAGGGCACCTTCAAGGAGACCGTCCCCGTCCTCGACGACTTCGGCCAGATGACGCCGACCGAGGTCACCCGTGAGCTGGGCGTGGACATCGCGCTGCGCTGGGGAACCGGCTACGACACCAAGATCCGCTCGTTCGTCAACATCATCGCCACCCCCAAGGGCGGCACCCATGTCACGGGCTTCGAGCGCTCCCTCACCCGCACCATGAACGAGGTGCTCCGCTCGGCCAAGCTGCTGCGCGTCGCCGAGGACGACATCGTCAAGGACGACGCCCTGGAGGGGCTCACGGCGGTGGTCACCGTCCGGCTGGCCGAGCCGCAGTTCGAGGGGCAGACCAAGGAGGTGCTGGGCACCTCGGCGGCCAACCGGATCGTCTCCCAGGTGGTCGCCAAGGAGCTCAAGGCGTTCCTGACCTCCACCAAGCGGGACGCGAAGGCGCAGGCCAGGGCGGTCATGGAGAAGGCGGTCGCGGCCGCCAGGACGCGGATCGCCGCCCGCCAGCACAAGGACGCCCAGCGCCGCAAGACCGCCCTGGAGTCCTCCTCGCTGCCGGCCAAGCTGGCCGACTGCCGCAGCGACGACGTGGAGCGCAGCGAGCTCTTCATCGTCGAGGGCGACTCCGCCCTCGGCACCGCCAAGCTCGCCCGGAACAGCGAGTTCCAGGCGCTCCTGCCCATCCGCGGCAAGATCCTCAACGTTCAGAAGTCCTCCGTCACGGACATGCTGAAGAACGCCGAGTGCGGCGCCATCATCCAGGTGATAGGAGCAGGGTCGGGCCGCACCTTCGACCTGGACGCGGCCCGCTACGGCAAGATCATCCTGCTGGTCGACGCCGACGTGGACGGTGCCCACATCCGCTGCCTGCTGCTGACCCTCTTCCAGCGGTACATGCGCCCGATGGTCGAGTCGGGCCGGGTCTTCGCCGCCGTCCCGCCGCTCCACCGCATCGAGCTGGTGCAGCCGAAGCGGGGCCAGGACAAGTACGTGTACACCTACTCGGACCGGGAGCTGCGCGACACCCTCATGGAGTTCCAGCGGAAGAACATCCGCTACAAGGACTCCATCCAGCGCTACAAGGGCCTCGGCGAGATGGACGCCGACCAGCTGGCGGAGACCACCATGGACCCGCGCCACCGCACCCTGCGCCGGATCAACATCGCGGACCTGGACTCCTCCGAGCACGTCTTCGACCTCCTGATGGGGAACGAGGTCGCGCCACGCAAGGAGTTCATCACCAGCTCCGCCGCGACCCTGGACCGATCGCGCATCGACGCCTGAGCCGCGGGGTTCTTCCCGGGGCCCGGACGGGACGCCGTACCGCTCGCACGCGGTGCGGCGTCCTTCCGCGTTTTTCAGGGGCGTGCGGTGGCCCGTAACGGGTCTGGGGCGTGCGCGGGGCGTGCGCGGTCGCCCGGCGCCGCCGGGGAGCGACCCTGCGTAGGCTCGCTGTCCATGAGTGACATGGGCGGGCTGCGGGAGCGCAAGAAGGCCGAGACCTACCGGCGGCTTTCGGAGACGGCGGTGGGGCTCTTCCTGGAGCACGGGTTCGAGCGGGTGACCGTGGCCGACGTGGCCGCCGCCGCCGGGGTCTCCAAGCCGACCCTCTTCCGGTACTTCCCCGCCAAGGAGGACCTGGTCCTGCACCGGCTCGCCGACCACGAGGGGGAGGCGGGCGCGGTCGTCGCGGGGCGCCCGCCGGGGTGCTCGCCGCTGGCGGCGCTGCGGGGGCACTTCCTCGCCGGGCTGGACCGCCGCGATCCGGTGACCGGCCTCAACGACGAGCCCGGCGTCCTCGCCTTCCATGCCCTGCTGTACGGCACCCCTTCGCTGGTGGCCCGGCTCCACACGCACCAGGAACGGGACGAGGCGGCCCTCGCCGAGGCGCTCGCGCCGGCCGACTCCGGTGGCGAGACCGGGGCGGGCGTCGGGGAGCGGCTGGCCGCCGGGCAGATCGTGGCCGTGCGCCGGGTGCTGGCCCAGGAGAACTGGCGGCTGATCGCCGCGGGCGGACGCGCCGACGACCTGGCGGAGGAGGCCGCGCGGGTGGCCGGGGTCGCGTTCGACCAGCTCTGCCGGGGGCTGCCGCGACTGGCGTGAAGAGCCGCGCGAGAGCGAAAATGCAACTCGGTTAAAAATGAGACCGAGTTGCAATACGCTGGGCTGCATGCCACCACCCGACGACGCGATCCATGACGTGCTCCAGCAGGAGCGGACCTATCACGACCGGTGCCGGGCGGCCCTCGCCGCCATGGTGGACGGCGCCGACCGCCAGGTACGGACCGGCGAGGACGTCTCCGCCTCCGGCGCCGACGCCGAAGTCCTCGGCCACGGCCTGCGCAGCAGGGCCAAGGAGCTGCGGGAGATGCCGGCAGGGCCGCTGTTCTTCGGGCGCATGGAGTTCGCCCCGGAGGCCGGGGCGGCGGGCGGCCACGCCGGGCAGGCGTACCACGTGGGGCGCACCCGGATCAGCGGCGAGCCCACCGAGCCCCCGCTGGTCGTCGACTGGCGTGCCCCGGTCTGCCGCGCCTTCTACCAGGCCGGACCCGGTGACCCGCTCGGGCTCGCGGTCCGCCGCCGGTTCGGGTGGGCCGCGGGCAGCCTCGGCGACTCCGCCGACCTGACCGCGCTCGAGGACGAGCGGCTGGACGCCGGGCAGGCCGGCGGCGGCCGGATCGTCGCGGAGGAGATCGAGCGCCCCCGGACCGGCCCCATGCGCGACATCGCCGCCACCATCCAGCCCGGGCAGGACGCCCTGATCCGCGCCGCTCCCGCCGTCTCCCTCTGCGTCCAGGGCGCGCCCGGCACCGGCAAGACCGCCGTGGGCCTGCACCGCGCCGCCTACCTGCTCTACGGGGACGGGCGCCGCGGCGGCTCCCTGCTGGTCCTCGGCCCCGACCGGGGCTTCCTCGACCACATCGCCGAGGTGCTGCCCTCCCTCGGCGAGACCGGCGTACGCCAGACCACCGTCGAGGAGGAGATCGCCCGGCACCCCGTCACCGCCGAGGACGGCCGGCGCACCACCGCCGTCAAGCACGATCCCCGCATGGCGGAGGTGCTGAGGCGCGCCCTGTGGGCGAGGGTGCGGCCCGAACGCGCGACGCCCCTGGTCGTCCCCGACGGAGTCCGCCGCCTGCGGGTCGGCGCCGAGCCGATCGCGCGGATCGCGGCCGGGGTCAGGGCCGGGGAGCCGTTGTACGACGTGGGGCGCGAGCGGGTCGCGGAGCGGGTCGCGGCGCTGGTCCGGGCCGAGGCGGAACGGGGGTCCGGGCCGCGTACCGACGGCTGGACCCGGCGGATCGCCCGGAGCCGGACGGTGGCGGCGGCGCTGCGCGAGGTGTGGCCGCGGGTCACCCCCGAGGAGGTGCTGGCGGAGCTGCTGAGCGGTCCCGCGCTCCTCGCCGAGGCGGCCCGGGGTGTTCTGTCGCAGGCGGAGCAGGCCGTGCTGGTCCGGGCGGGGGCGCCCCGGCAGGCGCGCGGGGCCCGCTGGTCCGGCGCGGATCTGGTGCTGCTCGACGAGGTGGCCGGGCTGATCGAGCGCCCGGCCGGGTACCGGCACATCGTGGTCGACGAGGCGCAGGACCTGTCCCCGATGCAGTGCCGGGCCGTCGCCCGCCGGGCCGCCCACGGCTCCCTGACCGTCCTCGGCGACCTGGCCCAGGGCACCACCCCGTGGGCGGCGGCCGACTGGCCCGGGCTCCTCGCGCACCTCGGACGGGAGGAGGCCGTGGTGACCCGCCTGACCGAGGGGTTCCGGCTGCCGGCGGCGGTCGCGGAGCTCGCCAACCGGCTGCTGCCGGAGCTGGGCGTGGACCTGGAGCCGGTCCGCTCCCCGCGCGGCGGCGGCGAGGTGCGCGTCGAGCGGGTCGCCACTCCGGTCACCTCGGTCCTCGCCGCCGTGACCGCCGCCCTGCGCCGGCCCGGCTCGATCGGCGTGATCGCCGCCGCCCCGGCCGCCGCCCGCCTCCGCGAGCTCCTCACCGCCGCCGGACACACCCTCGCCCGCCCCGGCGGCACTCAGGGCCGGGTCACCGTGCTGCCCGCCTCCGCCGCCAAGGGGCTGGAGTACGACCACGTGATCGTCGTCGAACCGGCCGAGATCGTCCGCGCCGAACCCCGCGGCCTCCACCGCCTGTACGTGGTCCTCACCCGCGCCGTGTCCCGCCTCCACGTCCTGCACGCCGAGCCGCTGCCCGAGGCGCTGGCGGGGGCGGTCTCGGCAGAGGGATGAGGCACGGGCCGAAACATCGGGGACATTCACCGACGAGTGCCCCGCCCCTCGCCCAACTGCCCTGCTCCCGGGCCGAATCCGCCCCGCTCGCCGCCACTCCGCCCGCCCCGTCGGCACCCCAAACCCGCCTGTCCATCACCTGATCGAATGAAAGCCTCCCCACTCGGCGCATCGATCTTCCCGGCCGTCCCATTCTTGGCACGCGGTCACCTCGGCCGCGGAGAAGGAGAGTGCGGTGGAGAAGTACGACGGGCGCGGCGGGGCGGTCCGGCCCGACGATCCCTGGTACGACGTGTCGGCGAGCGGATGGGGGGCGCCGGCGGGGACGGGGGCCCGCCCGGAGCCCGTGGAGGTGCCCCCGCAGGCGGTCGCCCCGGGCGGCGGGAACGAGGGGGCGAGCGCGGCCGAGATCTACCGGGAGGTGCGGGCCGGCGCCGCCTTCCAGGAGGTGCGCCGGCGGTACCGCCGTTTCGTCGTCCCGGCCTGCGCGCTCTTCCTCACCTGGTACCTCGCCTACCTGGTCGCCGCCACCACCGCCCCCGCGCTGATGGCCCGTCCGGTGCTCGGGCCGGTCAACGTCGCGCTGCTGGCGGGGCTCGGCCAGTTCGCCAGTACCGCCGTGCTGACCTGGGCGTACGTCCGCCACGCCCGGCTGCGGCGGGACCGGCTCGCGCTCGATCTGCGGTGGGAGACCCAGCAGCTGACCCGGGGGGCGCGGGGATGAGCGGCGACCACCAGACCCTCGCCCTGGTGCTGTTCAGCCTCTTCGTGGCGCTCACCCTCGCCATCACCGCCTGGGCGGGACGGCGCCGGCGCGGCACCACCGAGGAGTTCTACGCCGGCGGCCGGCTCTTCTCCCCGATGGAGAACGGTTTCGCCATCGCCGGGGACTACATGTCCGCCGCCTCCTTCCTCGGCGTCTCCGGCCTCATCGCGCTCTACGGCTACGACGGGGTGCTGTACGCCGTCGGCTTTCTCGTCGCCTGGCTCGTGGTGCTCTTCCTCGTCGCCGAACTGGTCCGCAACTGCGGCCGGTTCACCCTCGCCGACGTGCTCGCCGCCCGGATGCGCGAACGACCGGTCCGGATCGCGGCGGGCACCTCGTCCCTCACCGTCTCGGCCCTCTACCTGGTCGCGCAGATGGTCGGCGCGGGCACCCTGGTCTCCCTGCTGCTCGGCGGGGAGAGCCGCGCGGCGCAGACCTGGACGGTGGTCGGCGTGGGAGCGCTGATGGTGGTCTACGTGTCGCTGGGCGGGATGCGCGCCACCACCTGGATTCAGATCGTCAAGTCGGTGCTGCTGATGGGCGGCACGATCACCCTCACCGTGCTGGTGCTGCTCCGCTTCTCCGGCGACTTCGGGCAGCTGCTCACCACCGCCGCCGCGCGCAGCGGCCAGGGCCCGGACTTCCTCGCCCCCGGCCTGAGGTACGGCGGCGACTGGACGGCCCGGCTCGACTTCATCAGCCTCGGCCTCGCCCTGGTCCTCGGCACGGCCGGGCTGCCGCACATCCTCTCCCGCTTCTACACCGTGCCGACCGCCCGCGCCGCCCGCCGCTCCACGGTCTGGGCGATCGGGCTCATCGGCGGCTTCTACCTGATGACGATCGTGCTCGGGTTCGGCGCGGCCGCCCTGCTCGGCTCCGACACGGTCCGCTCCTCCCACGCCTCGGGCAACACGGCCGTACCGCTGCTCGCCCTCGACCTCGGCGGCGGCGCGGGCTCCACCGGCGGAACCGTGCTGTTCGCGGTGGTCGCCGCCGTCGCCTTCGCCACCATCCTCGCCGTCGTCGCCGGGATCACCCTCGCCTCCTCGGCCTCGGTCGCCCACGACCTCCACGCCACGCTGCGCCGCGAGGGCGCCCGCCGCTTCGGCGAGGTCGCGGTGGCGCGGCTGGCGGCCGCCGGGGTCGGGGTGCTGGCGATCGGGCTGAGCCTGCTCGCCCGCGACCTGAACGTGGCCTTTCTGGTCGGCCTCGCCTTCGCGGTGGCCGCCTCCGCCAACCTGCCGGTGCTGCTCTACACGCTCTTCTGGCGCTCCTTCACCACCCGCGGCGCCGTCTGGTCGGTCTACGGCGGGCTGGTCCCGGCGGTGGTGCTGGTGCTGCTCTCCCCGGTGGTCTCCGGCAGCCCCGCCTCCCTCCTGCCCGGCCTCGACTTCCAGCTCTTCCCGCTGGAGAACCCGGGCCTGGTCTCCGTCCCGCTCGGCTTCGCCTTCGGCTGGCTCGGCACCGTCACCTCACGCGAGGAGCCCGACGAGGACCGGCACGCGGAGACCGAGGTGCGCTCCCTCACCGGCGCGGGCGCGGTCTGAGCGGGACGGGCCGGCCGCTCAGAGCTGCCGCACCGCCACGACGTCCATCCGCCGGGGCGCCGCCGGAGTCCCGCCGCACGACTCGGGGCGCGGTGGGTGCGAGGCGCCCTCGGCGACGGTGACCCGCCACCGGCGCCCGTCGCGGTGGGTCAGCGCCACCTTCCAGCGGGGCGCCGCGCCCTCGGTGCCGGTGACCGAGAGGTCGTCGGGCCCGGCGCCGGAGAGCCGTTCCCGCAGGGCCAGTTCGGCGGCCTGGCCGGGCCGGTCCCAGCAGGAGCGGCCCCGGGCGCCTGTCACCACGACCTCACCGGCGGCGGTGGCCCGCAGGATCTCCTTGACCTCGGGCGCCGAGGAGCGGCCGTAGGCGTAGCCGTGCGGCAGGACCAGCAGGGTGGGGGAGAAGCGGTGGCCGCCGAGGTGGGTGATCTCCCAGACGGACTCGGGCGCGGTGAGTGCCAGTTCCTCGGCGAGCGGGCGGCCCAGCACCGCGCAGCAGGTGTCCCGCTTGCCGTTGGTGCACACCAGGGCCAGCGGCGGCCCGTCGTACGCCACGCCGCCCAGCGCCTCGAAGGAGGCCGGGTCCCCGGCGCCGAGCGCGGTCAGGTCCAGGGCGCGCAGCGCCTCGGGGTCGGCGAGGAGGGCGGTGCGGGTCCAGGCGTGGCCGGGGAGGGTGTGGGCGGCGAGGACGCGGGTGCCGCCCGGTCCGGCGGGCCGCCTGCCGGGGCGGCGGATCAGGGCGACCCGCACACCGGTGGAATCGGCGGCGGCCTCCAGGGCGGCGCCGAGCGCGGTGTCGAGGCGGCTGGCGGTGAGGGCGCGGGCGCCCCACGGGCCGGGCTGCTCGATCAGGAGCCAGGTGCGGGCGGTGGCGGCGGTTCCGGCGAGCGGTTCCCGCAGGTCGAGGGCGGCTCGTGCACACGTACTCACAGAGGTGACCCTAACCCGGGCGGTGCCCGGGGGCCGGAGCGGCGGTCCGGGCGGGGGAGGGCGGCCGGACGCAACCCGCTTTCATCGTTTGCGCTAATCTTGCGCGCATGACGCGACGACTTGCACAGGTGGCTCAGAAGGTCGGTGTCAGCGAGGCCACGGTCAGCCGGGTCCTCAATGGCAAACCGGGGGTGTCCGACTCCACGCGGCAGGCCGTGCTGAGCGCGCTGGACGTGCTCGGCTACGAGCGGCCGACCCAGCTGCGCGGCGAACGGGCCCGGCTGGTGGGGCTGGTCCTCCCCGAACTGCAGAATCCCATCTTCCCGGCCTTCGCGGAAGTGGTCGGGGGCGCCCTCGCGCAGCAGGGGCTCACCCCGGTGCTCTGCACCCAGACCAAGGGCGGCGTCTCGGAGGCCGACTACGTGTCGCTCCTGCTCCAGCAGCAGGTCTCCGGCGTGGTCTTCGCCGGCGGCCTCTACGCCCAGGCCGCCGCCCCGCACGACCACTACCGGCAGCTGGCCGACCGGAACATCCCGGTGGTCCTGATCAACGCCGCCATAGGGGAACTGGGCTTCCCCACCGTCTCCTGTGACGACACCGTCGCCGTCGAGCAGGCCTGGCGCCACCTCGCCTCGCTGGGCCACGACCGGATCGGCCTGGTGCTGGGCCCCGAGGACCACATGCCCTCCCGGCGGAAGCTGGCCGCCGCCCGCGCCTCCGCCCAGGCGCTCGGCGCGGAGCTGGACGACGCGGACGTGGTCCGGGCGATGTTCTCGCTGGAGGGCGGCCAGGCGGCGGCCACCCGGCTGCTGGAGCGGGGGATCACCGGCATCGTCTGCGCCAGCGACCCGCTGGCCCTCGGCGCGGTCCGGGCGGTGCGCCGGCGCGGCCTGACGGTGCCGGAGGACGTCTCGGTGGTCGGGTACGACGACTCGGCCTTCATGAACTGCACCGAGCCACCGCTCACCACGGTCCGCCAGCCCATCGAGGCGATGGGCCGGGCTGCCGTGGAACTGCTCACCGTGCAGATCGGCGGCAGGGCCGTGCCGGGCGAGGAGCTGCTCTTCGAGCCCGAGCTGGTGGTCCGCGGCTCGACCGCGCAGGCGCCCCGGGGCGGTGCGGCGGCGGGCTGAGGCGGCGGCGGGCGGCGCGTCCGGGCGTGGCCGGAAGGGTGCGTACCGGATGTGCCGCAACGCCTCGTGAAACTGTCAGGTAATTGCGGAATCTGCGTGACATCTTGCGAAGGGCGAGGTGCGGTGGTTGAGTGAGCGCCGCCGCACAGCGAGGCAGCTGTGGGCTTCCACGCTCCTGCCCTAAAGGGGTCACCGATGAGAAGTTCCGGGTTCAGCACGCCGCGCCGCAGACGGACCGCGGTCACGTTCGTCTCCGCCCTCACCCTGCTCTCGCTCGCCGCCTGCGGCACCAGCAGCAGCGGTGACCAGGACCCCGCGCCCGGCTCCACGGCCGACGCCGCCACCCCGCTGGACCCGAGGGCCAAGCTGACGCTCACCATCGACTGCATGCCGCCCGCCGCCAAGAAGGCGGAGCTCAAGCAGTGGAAGGAGGACGTCGCCACGTTCAACAAGACGTACCCGAACATCACCATCGACGGCCGTTCCACCCCCGGCCAGTGCCTGGAGCCGCCGCGGTTCACCGCGATGCTGAAGGCCAAGTCGCAGCCGGACGTCTTCTACGCCTACTTCACCGACCTCGACCAGGTCCTCGACAACGACGGCGCCGCCGACATCAGCGCCTACGTCACGGAGAGGACGGTCCCCGCCCTCGCCGACATCGACCCCGACGTCATGAAGGTGCTGAAGAAGGACGACAAGCTCTACGCCCTGCCCACCAGCAACTACCGCATGGGCCTGCTCATCAACCGCGGCCTCTTCGAGAAGGCCGGCCTCGACCCCGACACCCCGCCCAGCACCTGGGCGGAGGTCCGCGAGGCCGCCGACAAGATCGCGGGCCTCGGCAAGGGCACAGCCGGCTTCGGCGAGTACAGCGCGGGCAACACCGGAGGCTGGCACTACACCGCCACCGTCTACGGCGAGGGCGGCGACATCGTCGGCCCCGACGGCAAGGCCGCCTTCAACGACGCCACCGGCAAGCGGGTCGCGCAGAACCTGTACGACATGCGGTGGAAGGACGACAGCATGGGCAAGACCCAGCTGCTCAAGTGGGGCGACCTCCAGAAGCAGATGGCCACCGACAAGCTCGGCATGTTCCTCGCCGCCCCCGACGACATCACCTACATGGTGCAGCAACTCGGCGCCGACTACGCCAACTTCGGCATGGGCCCGATGCCCGGGCAGAACGCCACCCTCTTCGGCGGCAACAGCTACATGATCAAGAAGGGCATCTCCTCCGACAAGATCAAGGCGGCCGTCGCCTGGCTCGACCTCAAGACGCTCAGCCCCGGCAAGGGCCAGTTCGAGTGGTCCCGCACCAAGGCTGACGGCCTGCCGGTCGGCCTGCCGCAGCCCGCCTTCTTCACCGGCGCCGCCAAGGAGAAGGACGACAAGGAGCGCGCCGACCACGCCACCATGCCGGTCGAGAACTTCCGGGCCTTCACCGACAACCCGGTCGACGGCAAGGCCGAACCGCCGAAGGCGCAGGAGGTCTACAAGGTCCTCGACACGGTGATGTCGACCATCCTCACCAACAAGAACGCCGACATCGACAAGCTCCTCGACACCGCCGAGCAGCAGGTCAACCAGGTCCTGGCGAACCAGTAGCGATGTCCGCCCCCACACTCACCCGGCGCCCGGCCGCCTCCGAGCACGGCGCACTCGGGGCGAGGGAGCCCCGCCAAGGCGCCTTCGTCCGGGCGGTGCGCCGCAACCTCACCGCGCACGCCTTCCTCATCGGCGCCGTCCTGTGTTTCGGGTTCTTCTCCTGGTACCCGATGGTCCGCGAGGTGATCCTCGCCTTCCAGAAGACCGAGAACGGCGTCGTCTCCTGGGCCGGCTGGTCCAACTTCGTCTACGTCTTCAACGACCCGGACTTCGCCCTCGCCTGGCGCAACACCGCCCTGTTCACCCTCCTCGCGCTGCTCCTCGGCTTCGTCGTCCCCTTCGTCGTCGCCCTGGTCCTCAACGAGTTCCGGCACGCCCGCGGCTACCTGCGGTTGCTGGTCTACCTGCCGGTGATGCTCCCGCCGGTCGCCTCGGTGCTGCTCTTCAAGTACTTCTACGACCCGGGCCACGGCCTCTTCAACCGGCTCCTGGAGCTGTTCGGCCTCCCCGCCCAGCAGTGGCTCCAGTCCTCCGACACCGCGATGCTCTCCCTGGTCATCGCCTCCACCTGGATGAACATGGGCGGCGCCTGCCTGATCTACCTGGCCGCCCTCCAGACCATCCCCGGCGAGCTGTACGAGGCCGCCGAACTGGACGGGGCGGGCCTGCTGCGGAAGATCTGGCACGTCACCGTCCCGCAGACCCGGCTGATCCTCTCGCTGCTCTTCCTCATGCAGATCATCGCCACCATGCAGGTCTTCACCGAGCCGTTCCTGCTCACCGGCGGCGCAGGCCCCGAGGGCTCCACCACCACCGTCGTCCACCTCATCTACCAGTACGCGTTCAACTTCAGCAACTACGGCGCCGCGGCCGCCCTCGGCCTCGTCCTGCTGGTCGTGCTGGCCGGCTTCTCGGCGGCGTACGTCCGCCTCAACCGTGCCGAACAGGAGTAGGGCAGCCACCATGACGACCCGCACCCTGATCTCCCCGGCCCGGCTCTCGCGCCCGCGCGGCCGCCTCCTCTACTGGACCGTGCTGTTCCTGGTCGTGGCCGTCTTCACGCTCGTCTTCATCGGGCCCCTGTACTGGATGGTGACCAGCGGACTCAAGGACACCGAGGAGTTCGCGCGCATCCCGCCGACCCTCGTCCCCGACGCCGTCCACCCCGGCAACTACGGCGAGGCCTGGCAGGTGATGGAGGTCTCCCAGCTCCTCCTCAACACCCTCTACTACGCGTTCGGCGCCCTCGCCTTCCAGCTCGTCCTGGACGTCGCCGCCGCCTACTCGCTCTCCAAGCTGCGGCCCGTCCTCGGCAAGGCGATCCTCGGGGCGATGCTCGCCACCCTGATGATCCCGGCGACCGTCCTGGTCGTGCCGCAGTACCTGACCGTGCTCGACCTGCCCGTCTTCGAACGCAACCTGCTCAACACGCCGTGGGTGATCTGGCTGCCCTCGGTCACCAACGCCTTCAACATCTTCCTGCTGAAGCGCTTCTTCGACTCCATCCCCCGCGAACTCCTCGACGCCGCCGCCATCGACGGCGCGAGCCCGATGCGGGCCCTGCGCTCGGTGGTGCTGCCGATCTCGCGGCCCATCCTCGGCGTGGTCTCCATCTTCGCCGTGGTCGGCGTCTGGAAGGACTTCCTCTGGCCGATGCTGACCCTGCCCGACCCCGGCAAGCAGACCCTCAACGTCGGCATCTACTCCCTGGCCAGCGGCGTCCCCGAGAACTGGCTGCTCGCCGCTCTCGCCATGGCCTCGCTGCCCACGCTGATCCTCTTCCTGATCTTCCAGCGCAACATCATGAGCGGGCTCACCGCCGGCGGCCTCAAGGGCTGAACCCTGCCCGGCCCCCCACGCACGAAAGGAACCCCCGTGCCGGACTCGGACTGGTGGCGCTCGGCCGTCATCTACCAGGTGTACGTACGCAGTTTCGCCGACGCCGACGGCGACGGCACCGGAGACCTCGCCGGTGTCCGCGCCAAGCTGCCCTACCTCGCCCAACTCGGCGTCGACGCCCTCTGGTTCAACCCCTGGTACGCCTCCCCGATGGCCGACGGCGGCTACGACGTCGCCGACTACCGGTCCATCCACCCCTCCTTCGGCACACTCGCCGAGGCCGAGAAGCTCATCGCGGAGGCCGCCGGGCACGGCATCCGCACCATCGTCGACATCGTGCCCAACCACGTCTCCGAGGCCCACCAGTGGTTCCGGGCCGCCCTCGCCGAAGGCCCGGGCGGCCCCTCCCGGGAACTCTTCCACTTCCGCCCCGGCCGCGGGGAGCACGGTGAACTCGCTCCCAACGACTGGCAGTCCGAGTTCGGCGGCCCCGCCTGGACCCGGCTCCCCGACGGCGAGTGGTACCTGCACCTCTTCGCCCCCGAACAGCCCGACCTCAACTGGGCCCACCCGGCCGTCCGCACCGAGCACGAGGAGATCCTGCGCTTCTGGTTCGAGCGGGGCGTCGCCGGCGTCCGCATCGACTCCGCCGCCCTGCCCGCCAAGAACCCGGCCCTGCCCGACTTCACCCCGGGCCAGGACCCGCACCCCTACCTGGACCGGGACGAGCTGCACGACGTCTACCGCTCCTGGCGGGCCGTCGCCGACCGGTACGGGGCCGTCTTCGTCGGGGAGGTCTGGCTCCCGGACAGCGAACGGTTCGCCCGCTACCTGCGGCCCGGCGAACTCCACACCGCCTTCAACTTCGCCTTCCTCAGCTGCCCCTGGGAGCCGGAGCGGCTGCGCGCCGCCATCCGCGACACCCTCGCCGAACACGCCCCCGTCGGCGCCCCCGCCACCTGGGTGCTCTGCAACCACGACATCACCCGCACCGTCACCCGCTACGGCCGCGCCGAGACCGGCTTCGACTTCGCCGCCAAACGGTTCGGCACCCCCACCGACGCCGCCCTCGGCACCCGCCGCGCCCGCGCCGCGGCCCTGCTCTCCCTCGCCCTGCCCGGCGCCACGTACCTCTACCAGGGCGAGGAACTGGGCCTGCCCGAGGCCGAGATCCCGCGCGAGCACATCGAGGACCCGATGCACGCCCGCTCCGGCGGCGTCGACCCCGGCCGCGACGGCTGCCGGGTCCCGCTGCCCTGGACCGCCGACGCCCCGCACGCCGGGTTCTCCACCGGCGCGCCCTGGCTGCCGCAGCCCCCCGGCTGGGCTGCCCACGCCGCCGACCTCCAGGACGGCGACCCCGCCTCCATGCTCACCCTCTACCGCACCGCCCTCGCCCTGCGGCGCGCCACCCCCGGCCTCGGCGACGGCCCCCTGGAATGGCTGGAGAGCCCCGAGGAGGTCCTGGCCTTCCGCCGCCCCGGCGGGGTCCTCTGCCTGGTCAACCTGGGCACCGACCCCGTACCCGTGCCGGAGGGCACCGAGCTGCTGCTGGCCAGCGGACCGCTCGGCGCCGACGGGGCGCTCCTCTCCGACACCGCCGTCTGGCTGCGCGAGCCGGCGGCCGCCTGACCGGCCGGGCCCGGTGGCCTGTGGGGGCGCCGGGCCCGGACCGTACCCGCCGTATCCTGGGACGCCCGTCCGGAGCGGGCGGGCGCAGCGGCACGGTGGAAAGGACCCCTCGGTGGGCAGGCAGCAGATCCCGGTCGTCGTCCTCGCCGGCTTCCTCGGCTCGGGCAAGACCACGCTCCTCAACCAGCTGCTCTGGCGCAGCCGGGGCACCCGGATCGGCGCCGTCGTCAACGACTTCGGCGCCATCGAGATCGACGCCATGACCGTCGCCGGCCAGGTCGGCTCCACCGTCTCCCTGGGCAACGGCTGCCTCTGCTGCGCCGTCGACGTCGCCGAACTCGACACCTACCTGGAGCGGCTCACCCGCCCCGAGGCCGGACTCGACGTCATCGTCATCGAGGCCAGCGGCCTGGCCGAACCGGTCGAACTGGTCCGCATGATCCTCGCCAGCGAGAACCCGCACATCCGCTACGGCGGCCTCGTCGAGGTGGTCGACGCCGCCGAGTACGAGGCGACCCGCCAACGCCACCCCGAGCTCGACCGGCACCTCGCCGCCGCCGACCTCGTCGTCCTCAACAAGACCGACCGTGTCGCCCCCGCCGAACTGGCAAAACTGCTCGCCGTCGTCCGCGCCCGCGCCGGGGACGGCGCCGTCACCCCCGCCACCTACGGCCGCATCGACCCGGAACTCCTCTTCGACCGCCGCCCGCAGACCGAACGCTACGGCCAGCTCTCCTTCGACGACGCCCGTGAGGAGGACGAGCCCGAAAGCGGCTGTGACGACCACGACGACCACGCCGGGCACCTGCACGCCGCCTACGACAGCGCCTCGTTCACCACCGGCACCCCGCTCCACCCGCGCCGGCTCATGGACCTCCTCGACGCCCGGCCCGAAGGGCTCTACCGCATCAAGGGGTTCGTCGACTTCGGCCCGCTCGACCCCGGCCACGTCTACACCCTGCACGCCGTCGGCCGCTTCCTGCGGTTCGCCCCGCGCCCCTGGGAGCCCGGCGAGGAACGCCGCACCCAGCTCGTCCTGATCGGTGCGGGCATCGACCCCGACGCGCTCACCGCGCAGCTGGAGGGCTGCCGCGACGAGGCGCGGGAGGCCGAGGAGCGGCACCTGTGGAGCGTGCTGCGCTTCGTCCGCGCCGAGGAGGACACCGCCGACCCGGACGACCCGGACGCGCTGCGCGCCGCGGCGCCGGGGACGGAACAGCCCGTGGCCTGACGCCACCCGCAAAGCCCACCGCCCCGGCGCGTCACGCGCCGGGGCGGCTCTGTCAGGGCCTACGGCCCCGGGAAGCGGGCGTCAACCGACCGGACCGGCCGCCGCCGCGACCGGTTTGGGCAGCGACAGGCCCGAGCCGTCGCGGCGCGGGTCCAGCTCCGGCAGCGGGGCGGGGGAGCCGTCGCGCTGGGCCGCGTGGGCCGGCGCCGGGCCCGCCCAGGCGAAGCTCAGGCAGTCCTCGCCCTTCAGGAACCGCTGACAGCGCACCCCGCCGGTGGCCCGGCCCTTGCGCGGGTACTGGTCGAAGGGGGTCACCTTCGCCGTGGTCTGCACCGAGTCGTCCAGCGTTCCGCGCGAGCCGGCCACCGTGAACACCACCGCGTCCACCGCCGGGTCGACCGCGGTGAACGACACCACCCGGGCCCCCTCGCTCAGCTTCACCCCCGCCATGCCGCCGGCCGGCCGGCCCTGCGGGCGGACCACCGAGGCGGGGAAGCGCAGCAGATGCGCCTCGTCGGTGATGAAGACCAGGTCCTCCTCGCCGGTGCGCAGCTCCGTCGCGCCGACGATCCGGTCCCCGTCCCTGAGCGTGATGACCTCCAACTCCTCCTTGTGCGAGGGGTAGTCGGGCACCACGCGCTTCACCACGCCCTGCGCCGTGCCGAGCGCCAGCCCCGGCGAGGACTCGTCCAGCGTGGTCAGGCAGACCAGCCGCTCGTCCGCCTCCAGGGTGAGGAACTCCGCCACCGGCGCCCCGCCCGACAGGCTCGGCGCCGTGTCCGTCCCCGGCAGCTGCGGCAGGTCGATCACCTGGAGCCGCAGCAGCCGCCCGGCCGAGGTGACCGCGCCGACCTCGCCGCGCGCCGTCGCCGCCACCGCCGAGACGATGAGGTCGTGCTTGACCCGCTTCGGCGCCTCGGCCAGCGGGGTGGCGTCGGCGGTCCTGGCCAGCAGCCCCGTCGAGGAGAGCAGCACCCGGCAGGGCGTGTCCTCCACCTGGAGCGGCACCGCGGCCGCCGCGCCGGAGGACTCCAGCAGCACCGTACGCCGGTCCGTGCCGTACTTCTTCGCGACCGCCGCCAGCTCCGAGGAGACCAGCTTGCGCAGCTCGGCGTCGGAGTCGAGGATGCGCGACAGCTCCTCGATCTCGGCGGTGAGCCGGTCGCGCTCGGACTCCAGCTCGATCCGGTCGAAGCGGGTGAGGCGGCGCAGCGGGGTGTCCAGGATGTACTGCGTCTGGATGTCGCTCAGCGAGAACCGCTCCATGAGGCGCTCGCGGGCCTCCGCGCTGTTCTCGCTGTCCCGGATGATCCGGATGACCTCGTCGATGTCGACGAGCGCCACCAGCAGGCCCTCGACCAGGTGCAGCCGGTCGCGCTTCTTGCCGCGCCGGAACTCGCTGCGGCGGCGGACCACGGTGAACCGGTGGTCCAGGTAGACCTCCAGCAGCTCCTTGAGGCCGAGCGTGAGCGGCTGGCCGTCGACCAGGGCGACGTTGTTGATGCCGAAGGACTCCTCCATCGGCGTCAGCTTGTAGAGCTGCTCCAGCACCGCCTCGGGCACGAAACCGTTCTTGATCTCGATGACCAGCCGCAGGCCGTGCTCGCGGTCGGTGAGGTCCTTGACGTCGGCGATGCCCTGGAGCTTCTTCGCGCCGACCAGGTCCTTGATCTTGGAGATGACCTTCTCCGGGCCGACGCTGAACGGCAGCTCGGTGACGACCAGCCCCTTGCGGCGCGCGGTGACGTTCTCCACCGCGACCGTCGCACGGATCTTGAACGTGCCGCGCCCGGTGGCGTACGCGTCCCGCACCCCGCCGAGCCCGACGATCCGCCCGCCCGTCGGCAGGTCGGGACCGGGCACGAACCGCATCAGGGTCTCCAGGTCGGCGCCCGGGTGCTTGATGAGGTGGCGGGCGGCCGCGACGACCTCGCCGAGGTTGTGCGGGGGCATGTTGGTGGCCATGCCGACCGCGATCCCGGAGGCGCCGTTGACCAGCAGGTTCGGGAAGGCGGCGGGGAGCGCCACCGGCTCCTGCTCCTGGCCGTCGTAGTTGGGCGAGAAGTCGACGGTGTTCTCGTCGATCGACTCGGTCATCAGGGAGGTGGCGTCGGCCATCCGGCACTCGGTGTACCGCATCGCGGCCGGCGGGTCGTCGTTGCCCAGCGAACCGAAGTTGCCGTGGCCGTCGACGAGCGGCAGCCGCATGGAGAACGGCTGCGCCATGCGCACCAGCGCGTCGTAGATCGAGGCGTCGCCGTGCGGGTGGAGCTTGCCCATCACCTCGCCGACCACCCGGGCGCACTTCACATAGCCGCGGTCGCGGCGCAGCCCCATCTCGTTCATCTGGTAGACGATCCGCCGGTGCACCGGCTTCATGCCGTCCCGCGCGTCCGGAAGGGCACGCGAGTAGATCACCGAGTAGGCGTACTCCAGGAAGGAGCCCTGCATCTCGTCGACAACGTCGATGTCGAGGATGCGCTCCTCGAAGTCGTCCGGTGGCGGGGTCTTCGTGCTGCGGCGGGCCATCGCTGCTGCGGCTCCTTCACCAACAAGGTCGGGACATGACGCCGACCATTGTGGACCGCGCCGCGGACAACCCCGACCGCACCCCGTCCTTCGTGTGCCGTCCGGCGGGAACTTCGCCCCCTGTCGGCACGGTTGCATAGAGTGACAGGCGGAGAGGACTTCTCCAGAATTCGCGAGCGAAGGGACGTACCTGCCCATGGGTGACACGGCCACAGCGCGGGCCGCCTCCGGCGGCCTGACAGCGACCGAGCACCGCCTGGCCAACGGCTTGCGCGTGGTGCTCTCCGAGGACCACCTGACCCCGGTCGCCGCGGTCTGCCTCTGGTACGACGTCGGCTCGCGCCACGAGGTGAAGGGCCGCACCGGCCTCGCCCACCTCTTCGAGCACCTGATGTTCCAGGGTTCCGCCCAGGTGAAGGGGAACGGCCACTTCGAACTGGTCCAGGGCGCCGGCGGCTCGCTCAACGGCACCACCAGCTTCGAGCGGACCAACTACTTCGAGACCATGCCCGCCCACCAGCTGGAGCTCGCCCTCTGGCTGGAGGCCGACCGCATGGGCACCCTCCTGACGGCCCTGGACGAGGAGTCGATGGAGAACCAGCGCGACGTCGTCAAGAACGAACGCCGCCAGCGCTACGACAACGTGCCCTACGGCACCGCCTTCGAGAAGCTCACCGCCCTCGCCTACCCGGAGGGCCACCCCTACCACCACACGCCGATCGGTTCGATGGCCGACCTCGACGCGGCGACGCTGGAGGACGCCCGGGAGTTCTTCCGCACGTACTACGCGCCGAACAACGCCGTGCTCTCCGTCGTCGGCGACATCGACCCCGAGCAGACGCTCGCCTGGATCGAGAAGTACTTCGGCTCCATCCCCGGCCACGAGGGCAAGCGCCCGCCGCGCGACGGCTCGCTGCCCGACACCATCGGCAGCGAGCTGCGCGAGGTGGTCCGCGAGGAGGTGCCCGCGCGCGCCCTGATGGCCGCCTACCGCCTCCCCGAGGACGGCACCCGCGCCGCCGACGCCGCCGACGTGGCGCTCACCGTCCTCGGCGGCGGCGAGTCCTCCCGGCTCTACAACCGCCTGGTCCGCCGCGACCGTTCGGCCGTCGCCGCCGGCTTCGGCCTGCTGCGCCTCGCCGGTGCGCCCTCGCTCGGCTGGCTGGACGTCAAGGCCTCGGGGGACGTCGAGATCCCCGCCATCGAGACCGCCGTCGACGAGGAGCTGGCCCGCTTCGCCGCCGAGGGCCCGACCGCCGAGGAGATGGAGCGCGCCCAGGCCCAGCTGGAGCGCGAATGGCTGGACCGGCTCGGCACGGTGGCCGGCCGCGCCGACGAACTCTGCCGGTACGCCGTCCTCTTCGGTGACCCCCAGCTCGCCCTGAGCGCCGTCGGCCGCGTCCTGGACGTCACCGCAGACGAGGTCCGCCAGGCCGCCGCCGAGCGCCTGCGCCCCGACAACCGCGCGGTCCTCGTCTACGAGCCGCTCACCGCCGAGGAAGCCGACCCCGCCGACCAGACCGACACCCCGACCGGCGAGGAGGCCGCAGCCAGTGAGTGACGTCATCACCCCCGCCATGGATCTCCACCCGCAGCCGGCCGGGGGAGCGCCCCGCCCGTGGGCCTTCCCCGCCCCCGAGCGCACCACGCTGGACAACGGCCTGACGGTGCTGACCTGCCACCGCCCCGGCCAGCAGGTCGTCGCCGTCGAGGTGCTGCTCGACAGCCCGCTCGACACCGAGCCCGAGGGCCTCGACGGCCTGGCCACGATCATGGCCCGGGCCTTCAGCGAGGGCACCGACCGGGACAGCGCCGAGGAGTTCGCCGCCGAGCTGGAGCGTTGCGGCGCCACCCTCGACGCCTTCGCCGACCACCCCGGCGTCCGGCTCTCCCTGGAGGTCCCGGTCTCCCGGCTGGAGAAGGCGCTCGGGCTGCTCGCCGACGCGCTGCGCGCCCCCGCCTTCGCCGAGGCCGAGATCGAGCGGCTGGTCCGCAACCGCCTCGACGAGATCCCGCACGAGCAGGCCAACCCGGCCCGCCGCGCCGCCAAGGAGCTGTCCCGTCAGCTCTTCCCGGCCGACGCGCGCGTCTCCCGGCCCCGCCAGGGCACCGAGGAGACCGTCGAGCGGATCGACGCGGCCGCCGTCCGCGCCTTCTACGAGCGGCACGTCCGCCCGGCCACCGCCACCGCCGTCATCGTCGGCGACCTGGAGGGCACCGACCTCGCAGCCCTGCTCGCCGGCAGCCTCGGCGCCTGGCAGGGCGACGCCGGCAAGCCCAACCCGGTGCCGCCGGTCACCGCCGACGACACCGGCCGCGTCGTCATCGTCGACCGTCCCGGCGCCGTCCAGACCCAGCTGCTCATCGGCCGCGTCGGCCCCGACCGGCACGACCGGGTCTGGCCCGCCCAGGTCCTCGGCACGTACAGCCTCGGCGGCACCCTGACCTCCCGTCTGGACCGCGTCCTGCGCGAGGAGAAGGGGTACACCTACGGCGTGCGGGCCTTCGCCCAGGTGCTCCGCTCCACCCCCGAGGGGACCGGCGCGGCGATGCTCGCCATCAGCGGCTCCGTCGACACCGAGTCCACCGGCCCGGCCCTCGACGACCTCTGGAAGGTGCTGCGCACCCTCGCCGCCGAGGGGCTGACCGACGCCGAGCTGGACACCGCCGTCCAGAACCTCGTCGGCGTGGCACCGCTCAAGTACGAGACGGCCGCCGCCGTCGCCTCCACCCTCGCCGACCAGGTCGAGCAGCACCTGCCGGACGACTTCCAGGCGCGGCTGTACCGCATGATGGCCGAGACCGGCGCCACCGAGGCGACCGCCGCCGTGGTCAGTGCCTTCCCGGCCGACCGGCTGGTCACCGTCCTGGTCGGCGACGCCTCCCGGATCGCCGAGCCGGTGCGCGCGCTCGGCATCGGCGAGGTCAGCGTGGTCACCGGCTGACGCGGCGTCAGCAGGGCCGGGCCGGCACCGGTCCGGCCCGGCGACGGAACCCCGGAGACCCTGAGCGGTATCCGGGGTTCCGTCATGTCCACGCCTCTGCGCTCATGTCCGTTTCGCAGGAGTGACGCCCCGTCTGCCCTGTGGTGTGCGCTACAAAAGCGGCGTTCGGTTTGTAGCGCGACAGAACTGCCGATTAACGTCTCTGCGGCTGTCCGGCCGACGCACCCGCCACACCCGTGGCGAACGGGCAGTCATCGCCGAATCCCCGCAGGGCGCGAGCCCGGGGAACCGGGGACCCACCGTCCCAGGGGTGAATCGGGCGCCTCCCACGAGGGGCCCGTAGGAGACCTTCCTGCTCCGAACCCGTCAGCTAACCCGGTAGGCGAGAAGGAAGGAAAGGACCAGCCGCTCCATGGCGTTCACCCGTCCCACCGGGAAGCACCGGCGTCCCACCCGCCGGGCCACCCGCACCGGGGCCGGCCTGGCCGGCGTCGCCGCCCTCACCACCACCGGCGTGGTGTCCACCCTGGCCTCCCCGGCCGCGGCCGCCGAGGCCCCCGCGCACACCGGCTTCACCGAGGCCATCGTGATCGGCCACAGCCTCGCCGACCGGATCGACGACCAGGCAGCCGCCCAGCGCCTCGCCGCCGAGGACGCCGCCGCCGAACAGGCCGCCGTCGAGGCCGCCCGCCTCCAGGCCGCCGAGGCCAAGCGCAAGGCCGAGAAGAAGCGCGCCGAGAAGGTACGCGCCGCCCGCGCCGCCGAACGCGAGCGCCTCAACCGCTACGTCCTCCCCGTCGAGGGCTCCTACGTCTCTACCGGCTACCAGACCGGCGGCAGCCTCTGGTCCTCCGGCAGCCACTCCGGCGTCGACTTCCACGCCCCCGCCGGCAGCGCCGTCCGCGCCGTCGGCGCCGGCACCGTGGTCGAGACCGGCTGGGGCGGCGCCTACGGCAACGAGGTCGTCATCAAGATGCACGACGGCACCTACACCCAGTACGGCCACCTGGCCTCGGCCACCGTCTCGGTCGGCCAGACCGTCACCCCGGGCCAGCAGATCGCCGTCTCCGGCTCCACGGGCAACTCCACCGGCCCGCACCTGCACTTCGAGGCCCGCTCCGGCGCCGACTACGGCACCGACATGGACCCCGTCGCCTACCTGCGTGGCCACGGCGTCGACGTCTGACCGGCAAAGCCTGACCGGCAACGTCTGACCGCCCCTCACGGGCATCTCCCTCCCCGAAGGCCCCGGCCCCGGAACCCCCACCGGACCGGGGCCTTCGGCATACCCGGACGCCCCCGCCCTGCTATCGCTTTCCGGCCAAAAGATATCCATGAATTACCTGGCGCCGTCGGAAAATACTCCGTCCTGTCATAGAGTCGCGGAAGAGCACAGGACGACCGCGCTTTCGCGGGTCACGGGCGGAGGATGGGTATGGGTATTCCCGCGCAATCGGTATGCACCGCGATCAGGGAGGACATCGTCTCCGGTGTGCACGAGCGCGGCTCCCGCCTCACCGAGCAGCAGCTCGCCCGCCGCTACGGCGTCTCCCGCGTCCCCGTCCGCGAGGCGCTGCGCACCCTGGAGGCCGAGGGATTCGTCGTCACCCGCCGGCACGCCGGGGCCTGCGTCGCCGAGCCGACCGAGCAGGAGGCGGCCGACCTGCTGGAGATCCGCATGCTCCTGGAGCCCCTCGGCGCCGCCCGCGCCGCCCGCCGCCGCACCGAGGCCCACCTGAAGGTCCTGCGGGGCCTGGTCAGACTGGGCCAGGAACGCGCCAGGCTGGGTGAGGGCGAGGACCTGCGGTCGCTCGGCGCCTGGTTCCACGAGACCCTCGCCCAGGCCTCCGGCAGCCCCGGCCTCACCGCCCTGCTGATCCAGCTCCGCCAGAAGGTCACCTGGATGTACGCGGTCGACCCGCCCGCCGCACCCGCCGAGTCCTGGGCCGAGCACGGCGCCATCGTCGACGCCGTGGCCCGCGGCGACGCGGAACGAGCCCGCACCCTCACCGCCCAGCACGCCGAACGCGCGACAACGGCCCACCGCCTCCGCTTCGGCTCCCGGACCACCGGGGTGAGGACTTCGCAACATGCCGTCAACGTTCCGGGCGTCCGGAATTAACACGACCGCCGTATACAAAGGACAGCGAATTCCTGAATGCGCGTCTTCGACTGCTCCGGTCGGCAGGAATTCCCTCCCCGGGGTGCGTGATATCGGCGTGCGGGGCCACGGGGGGATTCGGTGTGCGCGAATTCCGTCGAGCTCCTCCGGCGGTCACCGAAATGGGGCGCGCCCCGCGCCCCGGGAAAGGGGCGGCATATGGCGACGTACGATCAGCCGGCCTCGTGGGCAGGTCCCGGGCGTGTCACGCGGCTCCGACGCGAGGACGTGGCCAGCTGGCGCCTCCCTGACGCCATGAAGGTACAACTCGTCGAGACGGGCATCCCGGTGGCTCCACGCCTCATCGAGCCCGAGACGAACAGCGCGAAGCCGACCCGTCCCTGCTCAGCTCCGGTGGCCCGCTCCGCCGCCTCACCGAGCAGGCGGACCCCGACGCCCCGGCCGAGCGGCCCTCGTTCGGTGTCGCACCGGAGACCGGCACGGTCCACTTCGTCCTGCCGGACGGAGAAGCGCCTTCGCCAACTCGGGGATCGGCCCGTGGCTGGACACCCTTCACCGCTACGGTACCCACGTCACCACCTCGGCGCTCCTCGGCGAGCCCGACGGCCCTGAGGAGTACCTCTCCCCGGCCGAGGAAGAGCAGGCACTCGCGGAACTGGGCCGACTGTCCAAGGTTCTGAGAGAGACCGACCCGGCAGCCTTCGCCGGTTACGAGGGATACCTCTGGTCGGAACTCCTGGACCGCCCGCTCTTCTGATCGCGTCGTGGCTGGCTGCGACTCGTACGTTCGGGGGCGGGGCACCGGTCGTCCCTTCTCTGCCCTGAGGTCGTCTCGGCGCGGAGAGGAGCACGAACAAGGCCCAAGCTCACAAGGCCGGTGCCCCTGGACGCCGCGTGAGCTTTGCCAGGGCCGTGCTTCGAGTCGCCTTGTGCTCGCGGTGACTTGGCTGCGACGGAAACACACTGCCCCGGCAAGCTTTGTCCTGGCCGGTACGAGGGAGTGGGTGGGGGTGTGCTCGGCTGGCGGCGGCCCTTGAGCTGTCTGCGTGTCCTTCTCGGCTCCGTCGCGGGGCTGGCTGGGCAGCTCACCCGTGCGGAGACGGGGCACGGAGTCCCTTGTCGAGGCCGCGATCCTGGTCCCTCCCCGCACCCAGGGGAAGCACGGTCCGGCCGTAGCGCCGGGGCGGGGCCCCGCGCCTGCTGCCTGCCGATGACAGGGATGGGGACGGGTGGGGTGCTTTGCCACGAGAGCCGGCCGATTGGGGACGGAGGCGGGCAGCGGAGGCTAGGCTGGCCGACATGGCGAAGTTGGCGCGATACGGCAACTCTCCAACGTAAACATGCAGGTCAGGGAGACTGCTCCCCGCACGGGCGGGGGTGGACCCGTCGATGCGGTCGCCGAGTTCCTTGGCCGCCACTGCTTCCCGCACGGGTGGGGATGGGCCCATCACCGCGCGCTCGGCAAGCGGGCCATGCCCGGCCCCCCCCCGCAGATGCAGGGCTGGTCCTCACGGATTCCAGCGCCCAGGCTGCGAAGAGCTCGCCTGCATCCGCCATTGAGCCCGCGCAGAGCCGTAGTAGCCCTGAACGTGGCTCCGCCATGAGGCGGAGCCACGACCTCGACCGAGCTGGGGCCTCCACCGGGTGAGGAAGGGCGGACTGGGCGCCACTGGCGAGGACTTCTGCGAAACGGGTCGCGGGCCCTTCACTGCGCAGCGCCCCTGCTCGCCGCCGAGACGGGAAGGGCACACGAGGGGGCACCCGTTGACAAGGACCACGTCGGACGAGCTGTCACGACAGACGAGCTGTCGAGCCTGTCACTGGACCCCCGCTCGCCCCGGTCAGAAGCGCGTGGCCGCCCGCCTGTCTCGCCGCCCGCATCTCCGGCGAGCGGCCACGCAGCGCCGGTAAATCGCTCTGCCGCCTGCTTGCGGCAGCCAGCGCATCCGGAAGCTCCCCCCGCCCGGACCTGCCAAGCCGGGAGCATGACCCCGAGGCGAGGCAACGCGAGGCGCCCCGGGCAACCCTCACGCCACCCCCGCCCGCCGAAGGAAACGCGACGCCCCCAAGGCAAACCAACCCCCCACCCAGCCTCGTCGCGCCCCAGCCCCCTCGGGCCTGACGCCGCCAACTCAAACAGTCTCCGGAAGCTCGTCCAACCCCTCCGCCACCAGCCTCGCCAGCCGCTCCAGCGCGGCCTCCGCGCCGTCCGCGTCGGCGGAGAGGACGATCTCTTCCCCGCCCTGGACGCCGAGGCCGAGGACGGCCAGCATCGAGGCGGCGTTGACCGGGGCGGTGTCCGGCTTGGCGATGGTCACGGGGATGCCGGAGGCGGTGGCGGCCCGGACGAAGATGGAAGCGGGACGGGCGTGCAGGCCCTCGGCCCAGCCGACGTTGACGCGGCGCTCAGCCATGTTGAAGCTGCCCTTCACGGATCGGACGATGTTGTCTAGACCAGACTCGCACACCGCTCCGGACGAACCGGCAAGGGACATCCGGCCCCCGGAACAAGGCCCAGCCTGCCCCGTGCCCGACGGCTCCGCGACCCGTACGCTGCTCTCATGGACACCCCGTCGGACCAGCACGCCTATCCCGCCCACTGGGAGGCCGACGTGGTCCTCCGCGACGGCGGCACCGCGCGCATCCGGCCCATCACCGCCGACGACGCCGACCGCCTGGTGAGCTTCTACGAGCAGGTCTCGGACGAGTCGAAGTACTACCGGTTCTTCGCGCCGTACCCGCGTCTGTCGGCCAAGGACGTGCGCCGCTTCACCCACCACGACCACGTCGACCGGGTGGGGCTGGCCGTGACGATCGGCGGCGAGTTCATCGCCACCGTCCGCTACGACCGGATCGACGATCGCGGCATGCCCGCCTCCGCCCCGGCCGACGAGGCCGAGGTCGCCTTCCTCGTCCAGGACGCGCACCAGGGCCGGGGCGTCGCCTCCGCCCTGCTGGAGCACATCGCGGCGGTCGCCCGCGAGCGCGGCATCCGGCGTTTCACCGCCGAGGTGCTCCCCGCCAACACCAAGATGATCAAGGTCTTCACCGACGCGGGCTACCAGCAGAAGCGCAGCTTCGAGGACGGCGTGGTCCGCCTGGAGTTCGGCCTGGAGCCCACCGACCGCTCGCTCGCCGTGCAGCACGCCCGCGAACAGCGCGCCGAGGCCCGCTCGGTCCAGCGGCTGCTGGCCCCCGGCTCGGTCGCCGTGGTCGGGGTGGGCCGCACCCTCGGCGGGGTCGGCCGCAGCATCCTGCGGAACATCCGGGAGGCCGGGTTCACCGGCCCGGTCCACGCCGTCAACCAGGGCTTCCCCGACACCGGCGACACCGTCGAGGGCGTCCGCGCCCACCGCTCCGTGCGCGACATCGCCGAGCCGGTCGACCTCGCCGTCATCGCCGTCCCCGCCGAACGGGTGCCCGAGGCGGTGGCCGAGTGCGGCGAGCACGGCGTCCAGGGCCTCGTGGTGATCTCCGCCGGTTACGCCGAACAGGGCCCCGAGGGCCGCGAACGCCAGCGCGCCCTGGTCCGCCAGGCCCGCTCGTACGGCATGCGGGTCATCGGCCCCAACGCCTTCGGCGTCATCAACACCACCCCCGAGACCCGGCTCAACGCCTCCCTCGCCCCCGAGCTCCCCGTGCCCGGCCGCGTCGGCCTGTTCACCCAGTCCGGCGCCATCGGCATCGCCCTGCTCTCCGCCCTCCACCGCGACGGCGGCGGCGCCGACGGCGTCCCGAACCCCACCGGCGTCTCCACCTTCGTCTCGGCGGGCAACCGCGCCGACGTCTCGGGCAACGACGTCATGCAGTACTGGTACGACGACCCGCACACCGACGTCGCCCTGATGTACCTGGAGACCATCGGCAACCCCCGCAAGTTCACCCGCCTCGCCCGCCGCACCGCCGCCGCCAAGCCGCTCGTCGTCGTCCAGGGTGCCCGGCACAGCGGCGTCACCCCCACCGGCCACCCCGCCCCCGTCACCCGGCTGCCCCACGCCACCGTCTCCGCCCTGCTGCGCCAGGCCGGCGTCATCCGGGTGGACACCGTCACCGAACTGGTCGACGTCGGCCTCCTCCTGGCCGGCCAGCCGCTCCCCGCAGGTCCCCGCGTCGCCATCCTCGGCAACTCCGAGTCGCTCGGCCTGCTCAGCTACGACGCCTGCCTCTCCCAGGGCCTGCGCCCGCTGCCGCCCCGCGACCTCACCACCGACGCCACCCCCGAGGACTTCCGGGCCGCGCTCGCCGCCGCCCTCGCCGACGACGGCTGCGACGCCGTGGTGGTCACCGCCATCCCCTGGGTCGGCGCCGACGGCGTCCCCGAACGCCCCGACGGCGAGGCGCTCGGCGCCGCCCTGCGCACCGCCCACGCCACCGCCCCCGACAAGCCGGTCGTCGTGGTCCACGTGGAACTCGGCGGCCTCGCCGAAGCCCTCTCCGCCGCCGCCGGCACGGGCCCCGGCAGCCCCGCCACCCAGCGTGGCCCGGCCCCCTCCCCGGCCGCCGACTCCGCCGCTCCCGCCCCCGACGAGGCACCCCCCGTCCCGCGCACCCGCCGCATCCCCGCCTACCCGGCCGCCGAACGTGCCGTCCGCGCCCTCGGCGAGGCCGTCCGGTACGCCCAGTGGCGCCGCGAGGCCCAGCGCCCCGGCGGCGTACCGGAGTACGACGACATCGACGAGCGGGGCGCGGCCGCCGACATCACCCGGCTGCTGGCCGCCGCCGCTCCCGGGCAGGAGGGTGCCGTGCCGCGCGCCCACACCCTCGGCGCCGAGGACACTCGCGCCCTCCTCGCCCGCTACGGCATCGAGGTCCGCCCCACGCTTCCCGCGCCGGACCCGGACACCGCCGCCCGCGCCGCCGCCGAGCTGGGCTACCCGGTCGCCCTCAAGACCACCGCGCCCCACCTGCGCCACCGCGCGGACCTCGGCGGGGTCCGCCTCGACCTCGCCGACGAGGCCCAGCTGCGCCAGGCGTACGCCGAGCTGACCGGCCTCTTCGGCACCCCGGCCGAGCTGCGGCCTGTGGTGCAGCCGATGGCGCCGCGCGGCGTCGACACCGTGGTGCGCACCGTCATCGACCCGGCGGTGGGCGCCGTCCTCACCTTCGGCCTCGCGGGTGCCCCCTCCGAACTCCTCGGCGACACCGCCCACCGCCTCGTCCCCGTCACCGACCGGGACGCCACCGCGATGGTCCGCTCCATCCGCACCGCCCCGCTCCTCTTCGGCTGGCGCGGCTCGGCCCCGGTCGACACCCCGGCCCTGGAGGAGCTGCTGCAACGCGTCTCGCGGCTGGTCGACGACCACCCCGAGGTCGTCGACGTGCAGCTGGAGCCGGTGGTGGTCGCCCCGCGCGGCGTCAGCGTCCTCGGCGCCTCGGTCCGCCTCGCCCCGCCGCCCGCCCGCGACGACCTCGGCCCACGCACCCTGCCCGCCTACTGACCCGCCCCCCCCCGCCGCCCGGACACCTCGCCCGGCCCGTCCCCAGCTGTCGGTGCGCCCCCGTAGGATGGTCCGCATGGCTAAGACCGGTACGACGACCCAGGGGCTGCGCGCGGCGATCGAGCGCAGCGGCTACTACCCGGCCCTCGTGGCCGAGGCGGTGGAGGCCGCCGTGGGGGGCGAGCCCGTCGCGTCGTACCTGGTCCATCAGGAGACCACCTTCGACGCGAACGAGGTCCGCCGGCACGTCACGGTCCTGGTCCTCACCCCCACCCGGTTCATCGTCAGCCACACCGACGAGCAGGCCGCCGACTCAGGCTCGCCGACCGCGCTCGCCACCACCTCCACCGAATCGGTGAAGACCGGCCGGATCTCCTCCGTGGTCCTCAGCCGCGTCGTGGCCAACCCGGAGTCGTACACCCCGGGCACCCTGCCCCGCGAGGTCGTCCTGACCATCGGCTGGGGCGCGGTCTCCCGCATCGACCTGGAGCCCGCCGCCTGCGGCGACCCCAACTGCGAGGCCGACCACGGCTACACCGGCAGCTCCACCGCCGACGACCTGAGCCTGCGCGTCAGCGAGGCCGGCGACGGCCCCGACACCGTGCGGCAGGCCCTCGCCTTCGCCCAGGCGCTCTCGGAGGCGACGGCCGCCACCGCCACGCCGGCCGGCCGCTGATGCCCCCTTCCGCCTGGCCCGAGCCCCTTCCCGTCGCCTCCGCCCCCGTCCCGGCCTACGGCAGCGGCTCGCTCGCCGACCTGCTGCCCACGCTGGCCGCCGGCTCCGGCGTACCGGGCATGACGGCGACCCTCACCGAGCTGACCCCCGCCGACCGCAACTGCGTCTTCCTCATCGACGGGCTCGGCTGGCACCAGCTCCTCGCCCACCCGGCCGAGGCGCCGTTCCTCTCCTCGCTCATCGCCACCTCGCGCGGCGGCACGGGGCAGCCGCTCACCGCGGGTTTCCCCGCCACCACCGCCACCTCGCTCGCCTCCGTCGGCACCGGCCGCACCCCCGGCGAGCACGGCCTGCCCGGGTACACCGTGCTCAACCCGGACAGCGGCGAGCTGATGAACCAGCTCCGCTGGAAGCCCTGGACCGACCCGCACGCCTGGCAGCCGCACCCCACGGTCTTCTCCCTCGCGGACGCGGCCGGGGTGCACACCGCGCAGGTCTCCGCCCCCGGCTTCCACCACACCCCGCTCACCCAGGTCGCCCTCAGCGGCGGCACCTTCCACGGCCGCCTCTCCGGCGAGGAGCGGATGGACCTGGCCGCCGCCCAGCTCGCCGCCGGGGACCGCGCGCTGGTCTACACGTACTACAGCGAGGTCGACGGCAAGGGCCACCGCTTCGGCGTCGACTCCGACGCCTGGCGCGGCCAGCTGATGTACGTCGACGGGCTCGCCCGGCGCCTGGCCGAGCAGCTGCCGCCGCGCAGCGCCCTCTACATCACCGCCGACCACGGCATGGTCGACATCCCCTTCGACGACCGCCACCGCTTCGACGTCGACGAGGACTGGGAGCTGAACGCCGGCATCCGCCTCCTCGGCGGCGAGGGCCGCGCCCGCCACCTCTACGCCGTCCCGGGCGCCGCCCGCGACGTGCGCACCGTCTGGCGCGAGGTGCTGGGGGAGCAGTGCTGGGTGGCGAGCAGGGACGAGGCGATCGAGGCCGGCTGGTTCGGCCCGCACGTCGAGAAGCGGGTCCGTGACCGGCTCGGTGACGTGATCGTCGCCGCCCGGGACGACGTGGCGGTCACCGCCACCCGCCGCGAGCCCAACGAGTCGGCCCTGACCGGCATGCACGGCTCGATGACCCCGGCCGAGCAGCTGGTCCCGCTGCTGGAGGTCCGTACCTGAGGCCCCGGCCCGGGCGGCGTACCGCCCGGGCCTCCTGGGGATGTCAGCCCGCCGTGTCCGGCCGGGCCACCGTGAAGACCGCGCCCGAGGGGTCGGCCACCGTGGCGGTCCGGCCGTGCGTCCCGTCGCGCGGCGGCCGCTGCACCCGCCCGCCCAGCTCGATGACCCGGTTGACCGTCTCGTCCACGTCCTCGACCGCGAAGTGCGTGTGCCAGTGCGCCGCCGCGAGCTCCCCGAGCGCCTGTCCGACCCCCAGGACGGAGGCCACCGGGCGCTCGCCCAGGAGCAGCGTCGCGGCGTCCTCCGCCGCCTCCTCCCGCTGGGCCTCGAAACCGAACGCCGCTCGGTAGAACGGCAGGACACCGGCGGTCTCCCGCGTCACCAACTCGTTCCACAGCACCGACCCGGGGACGCCCTCGACGGCGGCTCCCTGGTGCTCGCGGCCCTGCCAGATCCCGAAGATGGCACCGGAGGGGTCGGCCGCCAGCGCCATCCGCCCGGCCTCCTCCGCGTCCAGCGGGCCCACCCCGACCGTGCCGCCGCAGTGCCGCACCGTCCCGGCCGTCTCGTCCACGTCGTCCGCCGCCAGATACGGCGTCCACGCCACCGGCAGCGACTGCCCCTCAGCCATCCGCCCGATCCCGGCCACCACCCGACCGTCCAGCAACGCCCGTGCGTACGGCCCGAGTTGCTCCGGCCCGGGCCGGAACTCCCAGCCGAAGAGCTGCCCGTAGAACTCCTGACTCGCCGCCAGGTCGTCGGCCATCAGGCTCACCCAGCAAGGTGTGCCCGGCACCGGCCGCTCGGTTCTCTGGTCCACCGTCTGCCCCCGCACCACACTCATCTGCCACTCTCTCCTCGGACCGTCCGTCGTCGGGCACGCGCCGGGCCCGCACCCGGACCGCACCACGCGTAAGCGCAGCCTGCCCGATCCGTCGTTTCTCACCCGTTGCCACGCCATGGCCTTGAGGTCACAGTCCGGGATCACCCGGTGTACGTGAGTCCGTACAGACGGTACTCCGTGCGGGCGATCCGGTCACCTTCTCCGGCGACGCGGACCCGGCGGCGCCGGTGCGCGAGGATGGCCCCATGAACGCGATCATCTCCGCCACCGCACTCGCCGGGGAGCTCCAGGGCCCCCGCCCGCCCGTCCTGCTCGACGTCCGCTGGCAGCTCGGCGGCCCCGACCGGCGCCCCGCCTACCTGGCCGGTCACCTGCCGGGTGCCGTCTACGTGGACCTGGACCGCGAGTTGGCCGGCGGCCCCGGTGAGGGCGGGCGCCACCCGTTGCCGGACGTCGAGGCGTTCGGCGCCGCGATGCGCGCGGCCGGGGTGGACGCCGGCCGCCCGGTCGTCACCTATGACGGCGGCCAGGGCTGGGCGGCGGCCCGCGCCTGGTGGCTGCTGCGCTGGGCCGGCCACCCCGAGGTGCGCGTCCTCGACGGCGGGCTCGCCGCCTGGGACGGACCGCTGGAGACGGGCGAAGTCACGCCGGAGCCGGGTGACTTCATTCCGGACCCCGGCCAGTTGGAGCTGCTGGACGCCGACGGCGCCGCCGCGCTGGCCGCCTCCGGAGTGCTCCTGGACGCCCGCGCCGCCGAGCGGTACCGGGGCGACGTCGAGCCCATCGACCCGGTCGGCGGCCACATCCCGGGCGCTCTCTCCGCCCCGACCACCGAGAACACCGGGGAGGACGGCCGCCTGCTCCCGGCCGCCGAACTCGCCGGCCGCTTCGCCGCCTTGGGCGCGAACCCCGGCAAGAAGGTCGGCGTCTACTGCGGCTCCGGCGTCTCCGGCGCCCACGAGGTGCTGGCCCTGGCGGTGGCCGGAGTCGACGCCGCCCTCTACGTCGGCTCCTGGTCCGACTGGTCTGCCGACCCGGCCCGCCCTGTCGCCACCGGCCCGCAGCCGGGCTGACCCGCACACGGCAGGACGGCCCGTACACCTCACCGGTGCACGGGCCGTCCTGCCGTGTGCGGGTCCGGGGGAGCGCTACTCCTTGCTCTTGCGGCGGGTGCCGAAGACGATCTCGTCCCAGCTCGGCACGGCCGCCCGACGGCCGGGCCGGACGCCGTCCGCCTCGGCCTGCCGGTCGGTGGAACCGATCAGCCGGTCGCGGTGGGCCGCCACCGCTCTCGGCATGAGCACGTCCGCGTAGGCCGAACCGGCCGAGGCGGCGGGCGCCGGCGGCTCCTCGGCCTCCTGCTCCTGCTCGGGCTCCTCCAGCGGACGCTCGGCCGCCGGGCGCTCGGGCACCACCATGTCGCCACGGAAGCTCGGCACCGCCTCCAGCAGGCTGGTCAACGAGTCCCGGCCGCCCTGCTCGGCGGTGGCGGGCAGCTCCTCGGTCTCCGGCTCCACCGCGTGCGGGCCGCGCTCGGGGCGCTCCGGACGCTCCCTCGGCAGCCGGGCGATCCGCGGCACGAAGGGGAAGCTGGGCTCGGGGGCCGACACGTCGTCGGACTCGCCGATCAGCGAACGGGCCTCGTCGTCCACCGCCTGCACGAGGCGGCGCGGCGGGTCGTAGCTCCAGCTCGCCGAGTGCCGCTCACCCGCGACGCCGTAGACCAGCAGGACCTCCCAGGTGCCGTCGTCGCGGCGCCAGGAGTCCCACTGCACGGTGTCGCGGTCGGCGCCGCGCAGCAGCAGGCGCTCGCGGACGGCCTCGCCGAGCTGGGGGCCGGTGTTCTCGCCGGGCCGGCGGACGGGAGTCTTGCGGGCGCGCTCGGCCATGAAGGCGCGCTCGGCGAGGACGGGGCCCTCGAAGCGGCGGACGCGGTCCACGGGGATTCCGGCGAGCGAGGCGACCTCCTCGGCGGAGGCACCGGCCCTTATCCGCGCCTGGATGTCGCGCGGGCGCAGGTGGCTCTCGACCTCGATCTCGATCTGGCCGAGACGAGGCCGGTCACCGCGGACGGCGGCCCGGAGCCGCTCATCGATCGGAAGCGTGTACTCCGTACTGTCCGCAGCTTTGAGCACCAGCCGTGTGCCGTCGTTGCTGACGGCCACGACACGCAGTTCGGGCATGGGGACCTCCCGGGTGGTGCCTGCCGACGTCACGTGCGTCGCTGCTTCCGCTAGTCGTGTGTGGTCTGCCCGGGTGCAGCCGACCACAACCTTGCCGAGTTGCCCGGTGGGCCGGATGTGAGTCCCGCGCCACCGTGATGTCACCGTTCCTGACTGAAGCCGCGCGGCGTGCCCGCGCTGCTCACCCGGTGCCGTGAAGCCCTCTCCCGCGGCTCCGGCCGACCCCTCGGGGCCTGAAGGAAACCCAGGTGGGAGACCGGACCCAGGGCTCGCAACAGTACTCCATTCGGGCCACGGGGGTGGACCGGCACGCCGCTGAACTTCTCACAGGGAGCGGGAGTTGGTCGACGCCTTTGTCGTCCGGCGCCTCCCTGAGGTGGCCTGCTTCACAAAACCCCCAGAAGCGGAACCATTCGATTCGCCCAATTGTCGTTTTGTGGTGCAGGGTGAACGAGAAGGGCGAAAACGAGGCGGGAGATGCGCGAGACCACGCAGGCGAAGGAAGTCGGCACCCGAAGCGGTGAGGAGCCGCAACAGGAAGCGAAGCGCATCGATCTGAGTGTCCCGCAGGTCGCGGGCTCCGCCGTGGCCGCGGTCGCGGGCGCCGTCGCCGCCTCCCAGCTCGGTGTCTACGGCACCGTCATCGGCGCCGGTGTGATGAGTGTGGTCGCCACCACCGGAGGCAGCGTCTTCCAGCACCTCTTCCGCCGCACCGGCGAGCAGATACGTGACGTCGCGCACGTCCGCCCCAAGGGCGAGCCGGGCCCCGACGTCCCCGACACCTTCCGCGCGGACCCGGAGCCGGACCCGCTCACCGACCCCGCCCCCGGCCGCGTCGCCTCCGCCGACCCCGCCACCGCCCACACCGTCCCGGGCGACCCCCCGGCCCCGGTCGAGGCCACCCAGCTCCTGGGCCAGGCCGACCCGGAGGCGACCCAGCTCCTGGGCCAGGCAGATCCCGGGACGACCCAGCTCCTCGGCCAGGCCGACCCCGACGCCACCCGTGCCCTCCGCGTCCCGGCCGCCCACCCCGCCGAGGCCGACCAGGCCACCCGTCTCCTGCGCGCCGCACCCCAGCCCTCCGGACCGGAGACCGGCGAGTTCGGCGAGGCCACCACCCACCAGGCCCGGCCCAGCCGCTGGAAGCGGCCGCTGATCAGCGCGGCCGCCGTCTTCGCCCTGGCGATGGGCGGCATCACCGGCTGGGAGCTGGTCTCCGGCCACGCCCTGAGCGGCGACTCGGGCCCCACCATCAGCCACCTCACCGGCAACCGCTCCCAGCCCTCCGGCGACCAGGAGGAGGAGAAGGCGCCCGCGCCCGAGGAGACACCCTCCGGCGAGGCGCCCTCGGACGGCGCCTCCGACGCCCCCTCCAGCCAGGACCCCGAGGACGGCACCGGCTCCACCGGCGCGCCCGGGGAGGGGACGAGCCCGGCGCCCACCCGGCCCGGGGAGCAGCCCGGTACCCCGGACGGCTCGACCGGTGACCGGAGCCCGGCGCCCACCCCGACCCCCTCGGCAGGGGAGCCGGAGCAGCCGACCGGCCAGCCGTCCGGGGGCGTGCCCTCCGGCGCCGCGCCCGAGGAGGACGCCCCCGCCGGGTGACCGGCGCGGGGGAGCGGGGTCAGTCGCCGAGGACGCGCCGCAGGTAGTCGTTGCCGAAGACCCGGTCGGGGTCGAGGCGGTCGCGCAGGGCCGTGAACTCGGCGAAGCGGGGGTAGACCTCGGCGAAGTACTCCGCGTCCCGCGTGTGGATCTTGCCCCAGTGGGGCCGGCCCTCGTGGGCGGTGAAGATCCGCTCGGCGGCGGTGAAGTACGCCTGGTACGGCGTCCCCTTGTAGAGGTGGACCGCGATGTAGGCGGTCTCCCGGCCGGAGGCGGTGGAGAGGGTGATGTCGTCGGCGGGCGCCGTCCGCACCTCCACCGGGAAGCTCACCCGCAGCGGGGAGCGGTCCACCATCGCGCGCAGTTCGCGCAGCGCCGGGACCAGGGCCTCGCGCTCCACCGCGTACTCCATCTCCACGAAGCGGACGCGGCGCGGGGAGGTGAAGACCTTGTAGGGGATGTCCGTGTAGGTGCGGGCGGAGAGGGCGCGGCTGGAGAGGCGGGCCAGGGAGGGGATGGTCGCGGGGACCGCTCGGCCCAGGGTGTTGGCGGCCTGGAAGACGCCGTTGGAGAGGAACTCGTCCTCGAACCAGCCGCTGAGGCGGCCCACGGGGGCGGCCGGGCCCGCGGTGCGGTTGTTCCGCTTGGTGGAGCAGTTGCCGGTGTGCGGGAACCAGTAGAACTCGAAGTGCTCGTTCTCCGCGACGAGCTGGTCGAACTCGGCGGTGACCTGGTCGAACCCCATGGGCTCCTCGCGGGCCCGCAGCAGGAAGACCGGCTCGACGGCGAAGGTCAGCGAGGTGATCACGCCGAGCGCGCCGAGCCCGATGCGGGCGGCGGCGAACAGCTCCGGGTTCTGCTCGCGGGAGCAGGTGAGGAGGGAGCCGTCGGCGGTGACCAGCTCCAGCGCGGTGATCTGGGCGGAGATCGAGGCCGAGGCGCGCCCGGTGCCGTGGGTGCCGGTGCTGGTCGCCCCGGCCACCGTCTGCTCCATGATGTCGCCCATGTTGGTCAGCGACAGGCCCTCGCGGGCCAGGGCCACGTTGAGCCGCTTCAGCGGGGTGCCGGCGGCGACCGTGACCGTCCCGGCCTCGCGGTCGATCTGGATGCCGGTCAGCAGCTCGGGGCGTATCAGCAGGCCGTCGGTGGCGGCCGCCGCGGTGAAGGAGTGGCCGGTGCCGACCGCCTTGACCCGCATTCCGTGCGCCGCGGCGTCGCGCACCGCGCCGGCCAGTTCGGCGGCCGAGGCGGGGACGGTCTCGCGGGCCGGGCGGGCCGCGACCGTCCCCGCCCAGTTACGCCAGGTCCCGTTCCGGGTGCGTACCGGACTCGCCGTCCTGGTGCTGCCCTGGGTCTGCTGCTCGTCCATCAGGTCCCTCCCGCTGCGGCGCCGGGCTGCTCAGCCGGCGGTACCCCAGGAACCCGACGAGGACCGCGGCGGCGCCGGCGGCCGCCGGAACCCAGTACCCCGCCTTCGCCCCCGCCGCGTCGATCACCCAGCCGGAGACCGACGAGCCGAGAGCGACGCCGACCGCCAGACCCGTACTCACCCAGGTCATGCCTTCGGTCAGCTTCGCGCGGGGCACGTGCTGCTCGACGAGGGCCATCGTCGTGATCATCGTCGGCGCGATGCACAGGCCCGCCACGAACAGTGCCACGGCCAGAAACGGCAGGTTCCCGACCAGTTGGAGGGGGATCATACTCACGCCCATCGCGACGACGCCCAGCAGCCACCTGCGGGCCGGCGCCCCGCCGAAGTGCAGCAGGCCGAAGACGACGCCCGCCAGACACGACCCGGCGGCGTACGTGGCCAGCACCAGGCTGGCCGCGCCCTTGTGGCCCTGCTCCTCGGCGAAGGCGACGGTGACCACGTCGATCGCGCCGAAGATCGCGCCGGTCGCCACGAAGGTGCCGACCAGGACCTGGAGCCCGGCCGAGCGCAGGGCCGAGCCCTTGGTGTGGTGCTCGCGCGGGTGGGGGACCGGCTCGGTGGAGCGCTGGGCGGTGAGCGAGAAGACGCCCGCCGCCAGGAAGACCGCCGCCAGCAGCGGCCCGGCCTCCGGGAACCAGGTCGTCGACAGACCGATGGAGACGATCGGGCCGAAGATGAAGCACGCCTCGTCGACCACCGACTCGAAGGAGTACGCGGTGTGCAGCTGGCGCGGCTGGTCCCGGTAGAGCGCCGCCCAGCGGGCGCGGACCATCGAGCCGATCGAGGGCACCGCGCCGATCCCGGCGGCGAAGAGGAAGAGCGTCCAGTCCGGCAGCGAGAACTGCGCCGAGAGCAGCAGCCCCGCCACCGCCGCCAGCGCCACCAGGGTGGCCGGCCGCAGCACGCGCCGCTGGCCGTGCAGGTCGACCAGGCGGGAGATCTGCGGGCCGATCAGCGCCGCCGACAGCGCCACCATCGCCGAGAGCGCCCCGGCCAGCCCGTACCTGCCGGTGAGCTGCGAGATCATCGTGACGATGCCGATGCCCATCATGGACAGCGGCAGCCGCCCCACGAATCCGGCGGCGGAGAAACCCCTGCTGCCCGGGGCGGAGAAGATGGCGCGGTACGGGCTGGGCAAGGCGGGCTCCGGGCAGGCTGAACGTAAGGTGTGAGAGGGGCTCATACAGCTTACGGGCCGACGCGGCGCGACCGCAGCCCCGATTCCTCGCCCGGGTCGCCTGGTGGCAGGATCGAGACATGTCCGATGTGCGCGATGCCACCCCCTACGACGCCCTCCTGCTGCTCTCCTTCGGCGGCCCGGAGGGACCCGACGACGTCGTCCCCTTCCTGCGGAACGTGACGCACGGCCGCGGAATCCCCGAAGAGCGGCTGAAAGAGGTGGGGCAGCACTACTACCTCTTCGACGGGATCAGCCCCATCAACGCCCAGAACCGCGACCTCCTCGACGCCCTGCGCGCCGACTTCGCGGAGCACGGCGTCGAGCTGCCCGTCTACTGGGGCAACCGGAACTGGAGCCCCTACCTCCCCGACACCCTGCGGGAGATGGCCAGGGAGGGGCACCGCCGCATCGCCGTCCTGGCCACCAGCGCGTACGCCTCGTACTCGGGGTGCCGCCAGTACCGCGAGAACCTCGCCGACGCGCTGGCCGCGCTGGAGGACGAGGGGCTGCCCGTGCCCCGGGTCGACAAGCTCCGGCACTACTTCAACCACCCGGGCTTCCTGGAGCCGATGATCGACGGGGTGCTCGCCTCCCTCGCCGACCTGCCCGAGGAGGTGCGCGACGGCGCGGAGATCGCCTTCACCACGCACTCCATCCCGGACGCCGCCGCCGACACCTCGGGACCCCGCGAGGACCACGGCGACGGCGGCGCCTACGTGGCGCAGCACCTGGACACCGCCCGAGTGATCGCCGACGCGGTCCGCGAGCGCACCGGCGTCGACCGCCCCTGGTCCCTCGTCTACCAGTCGCGCAGCGGCGCCCCGCACATCCCGTGGCTGGAGCCGGACATCTGCGACCACCTGGAGGAGCGGCACGCGGCCGGCGTCCCCGCGGTCGTCATGGCCCCGATCGGCTTCGTCTCGGACCACATGGAGGTCCGCTACGACCTCGACACCGAGGCCACCGCCAAGGCCGCCGAACTGGGCCTGCCCGTGCGCCGCTCGGCCACCGTCGGCGCCGACCCGCGGTTCGCCGCCGCCGTCCGCGACCTGCTGCTGGAGCGGGCCGCCACCGAACGCGGCGAGCACCCGGCCCGCTGCGCCCTCGGCGCGCTCGGCCCCAGCCACGACGTCTGCCCGGTCGGCTGCTGCCCCGCCCGCTCGCCGCGCCCCGCCGCCGCGGGGATGGACTGACCCGCCCCGCCTACCTAGGAGCAACCAGCCCGTGACCGACCCCAACACCGGACTGCTCGCCCTCGCCCTGGAGGCCGCCCGCCGCGCCGGGGACTTCCTGCGCGACGGGCGCCCCGCCGACCTCGCGGTGGCCGCCACCAAGACCAGCGCCATCGACGTGGTCACCGAGATGGACATCGCCTCCGAGAAGATGATCACCGGCTTCCTCGCCGACCGCCGCCCCGAGGACGGGTTCCTCGGCGAGGAGGGCGCCAGCACCGAGGGCACCAGCGGCGTGAAGTGGATCATCGACCCGCTCGACGGCACGGTGAACTACCTCTACGGCCGCCCCGCCTGGGCCGTCTCCATCGCCGCGGAACGCGACGGGGTGACCGTCGTCGGCGTCGTCCACGCGCCGATGCGCGGCGAGACCTGCCGGGCCGTCCTCGGCGGCGGCGCTCACCTGGACGACACCCCGATCCAGGTCAACACCGCGCCGCCGCTCGACCGCGCCCTGGTCGGCACCGGCTTCGGCTACCTCGCCGACCGCAAGGCCCACCAGGCCGCCGTCGCCGCCTGGATCATCCCCGAGGTCCGCGACATCCGCCGGGGCGGCTCCGCCGCCATCGACCTCTGCGACGTCGCCACCGGCCGCCTCGACGCGTACTACGAGCGCGGGCTCAACCCCTGGGACTACGCGGCCGGGGAGCTGATCGCCCGCGAGGCCGGCGCCCTCACCGGCGGACGCCCCGGAGCCCCCGCCTCCACCGAACTGGCGGTGGCGGCCCCGCCCGGCCTCTTCGAGCCGCTCCAGGAGCGCCTGGAGGCGTACGGAGCCTGGCACGACGGCACCTTGGCCTGACCCCCGCACACGGCCGGGCCCCGGCCCCTCTCGGCAGAGGGGCCGGGGCCCGGTCGCGTGCGCGCCGACGGTGACGGCGGTGCGGGTGGGTGGTCAGGCGGTGGAAACCGTGTGGACCTGGACGCCGTGCTCGGCGGCCAGCCGCTGGAGATCCTCCAGCTCGCCCTGCTCGACCTCGGCCAGGAACTCGTCCCCGGTCTCCTGGGCCCGGGTCAGATCCGACTCGGTGGCCTCTATACGCTGAAGCAGACCTGCGGTGAAAGCGTCCATGATGCGCCCCCTCGTCAAGGTGTGGGTGGGTCGGCGGCACGGGGGTGTGCCTCGAAAAAGGGGTGACCACGCCCAGGGGCGGCTCCGCCGGGGAATGCCGGACGTGGCATGAGCCACATGCCAGGGGTGATCGCGGGTGTGCAGTCGTCCTCCCCGCGCCCCGGACGCCGGAAACCTCGGGGTTCCGCCGACTTGCGGAATCCTTCCTTCCCGTCCGGGTGGCTCCCGCCTTACCGCCGGTTTATGGCCGAAAGGGGCAGGATGGAGCCTCATCAGAGGACCGGCGCCCCCTCGGGGTGCCCTGCGAAAGGATCAGCGACGTGCGTGTACTCGTCGTCGAGGACGAGCAGCTGCTCGCCGATGCGGTGGCCACCGGACTGCGCCGGGAGGCCATGGCCGTCGACGTCGTGTACGACGGGGCCGCCGCGCTGGAACGCATCGGCGTCAACGACTACGACGTGATCGTCCTCGACCGGGACCTCCCCCTGGTCCACGGGGACGACGTCTGCCGCCAGGTGGTCGAACTCCAGATGCCCACCCGGGTCCTGATGCTGACCGCCTCCGGCGACGTCAGCGACCGGGTCGAGGGACTGGAGATCGGCGCCGACGACTACCTCCCCAAGCCCTTCGCCTTCACCGAGCTGATCGCCCGGGTCCGCGCGCTCGGCCGGCGTACCAGCGTGCCGCTGCCGCCGGTCCTGGAGCGCGCCGGGATCAAGCTCGACCCCAACCGCCGCGAGGTCTTCCGCGACGGCCGGGAGATCCAGCTCGCCCCCAAGGAGTTCGCCGTCCTGGAGGTGCTGCTGCGCAGCGAGGGCGCCGTGGTCTCCGCCGAGCAGCTGCTGGAGAAGGCCTGGGACGAGAACACCGACCCGTTCACCAACGTCGTCCGGGTCACCGTCATGACGCTCCGCCGCAAGCTGGGCGAGCCCGCGGTCATCGTCACCGTGCCCGGCTCGGGCTACCGGATCTGACCGGCGTGGCCGCGAGCCCGGCGCCGCGCCCCGCGCCCCCCAAACCCCCCTCCGCGCCGCCCAGGCCCACCTGGGACCCGCGCCGCCCGCCGCAGCAGGCGTGGCTGCGGCCCACCATCCGGATACGGCTCACCCTGCTCTACGGCGGGATGTTCCTCATCGCCGGCATCCTGCTGCTGTCGATCATCTACCTGCTCGCCGCCCAGGCCGTGCACGTCGGCAACGAGCTGCCGTTCCAGGTCACCAGCGGCACGTTCACGATCTACAGCGACGCCTGCCCGGCCCTCTCCGGCCGCCGCTTCACCAGCTCGGGCGCCTTCAACGACGCGATGAAGCTCTGCATCGACCACCAGCGCCAGCAGGCCCTGGACGATCTGCTGAGCCGCTCGCTGCTGGCCCTGGTCGGTCTCAGCGTGATCGCCTTCGCCTTCGGCTACGCCATGGCCGGACGGGTCCTCGCGCCGCTGGGCCGGATCACCCGGACCGCGCGCAGCGTGGCCGGCTCCGACCTCTCCCGGCGAATCGAGCTGGACGGCCCGGACGACGAGCTCAAGGAGCTGGCCGACACCTTCGACGACATGCTGGACCGCCTGGAGCGGGCCTTCACCGCCCAGCAGCGGTTCGTCGCCAACGCCTCGCACGAGCTGCGGACCCCGCTGGCGATCAACCGCACCCTGCTGGAGGTGCAGCTCTCGGACCCGGGCGCGCCCCCCGAGCTCCAGCAGCTCGGCAAGACCCTGCTCGCCACCAACGAGCGGAGCGAGCAACTGGTCGAGGGCTTGCTCCTGCTGGCCCGCAGCGACAACCAGATCGTCGAGCGCAAGCCGGTGGACCTCGGCGAGGTCGCCACCCGCGCCGTCGAGCAGGTGCGCGGCGAGGCCGAGCAGCGGGAGGTGGAGCTGCGCCCGGACATCGCCGAGGCGGTCGTCCAGGGCAACGGCGTCCTGCTGGAGCGGATCGCCCTGAACCTCACGCAGAACGCCGTGCGCTACAACCTGCCCCCCGGCGAGGGCGGCTGGGTGGAGGTCTCCACCGAGCTCCAGCACGGGCAGGCGGTGCTGGTCGTGACCAACACCGGACCGGTCGTCCCCGCGTACGAGATCGATCAGCTCTTCGAGCCGTTCCGGCGGCTGCGGACCGAGCGGACCGGGAGTGACAAGGGGGTCGGGCTGGGCCTGTCGATCGTCCGGTCGGTGACCCGGGCGCACGGCGGAAGGATCACCGCGGAGCCGAGGGAAGGCGGAGGACTCGTGATGCGTGTCACACTTCCGTTGTGACGTCCTGCGGGGCATTCGTTTCCGTGTTCGCTTTGAGCGGAATTTTCCCGGCATGGAACTGGTTCTCCGCTGTGTGATCGATCACAGGATCGAATGATCGTCCTTCTACTCTCAGTGACCGCTAAGGCCCTTGAAAACCCTGCAAAATGCGGGTTTTCCAGGGTCCCGATCACGGGAAGTGCACAAGGTGGCCCGTGCGGGACGGGGCGCCGGGACCGTGTACGGTCCCCTTCGCCATCCAAGACGATCACCTCTTCCGAGGTGCGTTTGGGTGTCGATTGAGTAACAGACCTTGATGTGAGGCAAAATCTCCGCCTCAGGTCGGGCACAAGTCCGGCCTCCCAGGCGTTACCGCGCTGGAGATATCACAGACACCCAGAGGGGGAGAGCTGACATGGCAACGGACTACGACACCCCACGTAAGACCGATGACGACCTCAACGAGGACAGCATCGAGGAACTGAAGGCCCGGAGGAACGACAAGTCCACCTCCACGGTCGACGTCGACGAGTTCGAGGCCGCAGAGGGCCTCGAGCTTCCCGGAGCGGACCTCTCCAACGAGGAGCTGGCCGTCCGGGTGCTGCCCAAGCAGCAGGACGAGTTCACCTGCATGAGCTGCTTCCTGGTGCACCACCGGAGCCAGCTCGCGCGCGAGAAGAACGGCCAGCCCATCTGCCGCGACTGCGACTGAGGCAGGCCGGCCGTGACAGGCACGACACCGCCGCGGAAGTTTCCCTTCCTGAAGCGGCGGGGGACGGCGCGCCGTCCCCGGCGGAATCTGACGGCGAGCGGGGCCTTGGGGCCTCGCTCGAGGCAGAGGACACCACGGACGGGGACCCAGGGCCCCACAGCGGCGGTACGGGCACGGGGGAAGGCCTGATGGCCACCGAGCCCGCCACACCCGCTCCCGGCCGCGTGGCGGCCGTACGGGACGGACTGCTCCGGCAGGGCCGCAACGCCAAGGCCGGACTCGGCGTTCTCGCCGACCGCGTCATCGAGATCGCCCCGCGCGTCCCGGTGCGCGACCTCCACACCCTCCGCGCGCAGTTCCCGGGCCTCGGCCCCGAACAGCTCGCGGACAAGCTCATCAGCGGCGCCGCCCACGGCACCTCCACGGTGGGGGCCTCGGTGGGCGCTGCCGCCATGCTCCCGGTGCCGCCGGCCATGCCGGCCGAACTGGCCGCGGAGATCACCGCCGTGGCCGCGATAGAGCTGAAGCTCATCGCCGAACTCCACGAGGTCTACGGGCAGCGTCCCGAGGGCGGGGCCACGCGCCGGGCCACCGCCTACCTGACCTCCTGGACCAACGAGCGGGGGATCGACGTCGTCCGCCCGCTCACCATCACCGCGGCGCTCAGCGGGCCCCTCAAGCGCGACCTGCGTCAGCAGATCACCAAGCGCATGATCCGCAATCTGCCGAACCTCGTCCCCTTCCTGGTGGGCGCGGCCGTCGGCGCGGTCATGAACCGCCGTGACACCCGCAAGCTCGCCGAGCGCGTCCGGCAGGACCTGCGTGCCGCCCAGGTCCCCTGGGACCAGCTCACGTCCCTCCCACCCCTGGACAAGCCCGAGCTGCCCCCTTCAGCCTTCGACGCCACCCCGGACGCCCTCCCGCCGGCCCCCCACGACGACCGGCCCACCTGACGCCCGTCCTGCCCCTGCTTCTCGGCCTTTGCCGCACGTTCTTCCGTGCCGGTGGGGTGGCCTCAGCCGCCGGCCGGGCTCGGGCTGGCGGAGCTAGCTGGCGTGTTCGCTGCCGCATGGCCTCGGCGTTGGTGGGCGGGGCTTCGGCTCATCGTGCCGGGAGCCCGAGCGCATCAAGCCCGGCCGGCGTTTGAGGCCATCCCCCCGGCGGGGGGGGGGAACGCCCGGGCAAGATCCAAGCCCGGCCGGCGATCGAGGCCACCCCACCGGCACCGGGACGCCGCCGAGGCAGAACGACGGAGCCCAGCCCCGCCGACCCCTGTGAAACCGGCGCGCCCCGCGGCGTCAGCCTTCGCGGACAGGGGAGAGGGCCGCCGCCAGGCGCTCGGGGTCGCGGGTGGAGAGGTACAGGTACGGCGTGGGGTCGGCCGGGTCGGTGACCTCGACGCGCAGGGCCGTCGGGATGTAGCTGCGCAGGAGCATGAAGGCGCGCGGGTCGGCCTTGTGGCTGCGCCAGGCCACGGCCTCCTCGGCGTCCAGCGGCTCCGCCGCCCCGAGCGCCGACAGCGGGATGCGCGCGTCGCCCGCGATCAGCGCGTCCCCCACGACGCGGATCTGCGCCGAGCCGTACGTGCTCAGCCCCGCCGCGCCGGCCGCGGCACCGACGACCAGGCCGATGAGCATCGCCAGCAGGCCGAGCGGCATGACGATCAGGCCCGAGGTGAGGCCGACGATCGCCACCAGGGCCCACCAGGCGCGGGGCGCGGTGAGGCGCTCGGCGTACTGCGGAGTGTTGGGGTGCATGGGATCAAGCTTGGCACGGTGTCGGTCGGGAGCCGACGCACGGGTAAGGTCTGCGCCTGTGAGTGGACGAACACCTGCGTTGACGCCCCCGGACAGCGCCCTGGCGCCGGTGCGGCACCCCGATGCCCCGGCCCCCGGCGAGCCCATCGGTACGCACTACGAGCACTGTTTCGGCTGTGGCGGCGAGCAGCCGCACGGACTGCACCTCGCGGCGAGGGCCGGTGAGGGCGTCTCGGTGACCGCCGAGTTCCTGGTGCGTCCCGAGCACCAGGGCGCCCCCGGCCTCGCCCACGGCGGCCTGCTGGCCACCGCGCTCGACGACACGCTGGGTGCCCTCAACTGGCTGCTGCGGGTCATCTCGGTCACCGGCCGCCTGGAGACGGACTACCTGCGGCCCGTACCGGTCGGCACCGTGCTGCACCTGTCCGCCGAGGTCACCGCAGTCGACGGACGCAAGATCTACGCCACCGCCGAGGGCCGCCTCAACGCCCCTGACGGGCCGGTCGCGGTCCGCGCCGACGCGCTCTTCGTCGAGGTCAAGGTCGAGCACTTCACCGAGAACGGCCGTCCGGAGGAGATCCAGGCCGCCATGGACGACCCCGACCAGATCCGCCGCGTCCGCGCCTTCGAGGTGAACCCGTGACCCGCCCCCCGCTGGAACTGCGCGTACGCCGGCTGCACCCCGAGGTGCCGCTGCCCGCCTACGGCAACCCGGGCGACGCCGGCGCCGACCTGTGCACCACCGAGCCGGCCGTGCTGGCCCCGGGGGAGCGGGCGGTGCTGCCGACCGGGATCGCGATCGCGCTGCCCGAGGGGTACGCCGCCTTCGTCCACCCCCGTTCGGGGCTCGCGGCCCGCTGCGGTCTGGCGCTGGTGAATGCCCCGGGGACGATTGACGCCGGGTACCGTGGGGAGATCAAGGTGATCGTGGTCAACCTCGACCCGCGCGAGAAGGTGCGGTTCGAGCGCTTCGACCGGATCGCCCAACTGGTCGTCCAGCAGGTCGAGACGGTGCGCTTTCACGAGGTGTCGGAGCTTCCCGGCTCGGTACGGGCCGAAGGGGGCTTCGGGTCCACCGGCGGGCATTCCGCCGTGGGCGGCGGCGAGGGTGGGAACCATTACGCTTCGGTCGTAGCCGACCGGGAAGGACAGTGACGTGTTCGGACGTCGCAAGAAGACCGACTCCGCCGAGGACACGGCGGGCGTGACCGGGGAGACCGGGCAGGCCGAGGAGAGCGCGGACGCCGAGGAGTCGGCGACGCGCCGGACGGCGCTGCCGCCCGCCCCGCGCCCCGACGGCCCCTGGGACTCCTCGGAGGTCCGCGAGCCCGGTGAGGGCCGCGTCGATCTCGGCGGTCTGTTCGTGCCCGGGGTGGAGGGCATGGAGCTGCGCGTGGAGGTGGCCGGGGACGCGATCGTCGCCGCCACCGTCGTCCTGCGGGACAGCGCCATCCAGCTCCAGGGCTTCGCCGCGCCCAAGAAGGAGGGCATCTGGGGCGAGGTCCGCGAGGAGATCGGCTCGGGCATCACCCAGCAGGGCGGCATCATCGAGGAGGTCGAGGGCCCGCTCGGCTGGGAGCTGCGCGCGCAGGTCCCCGTCCAGCTGCCCGACGGCAAGAGTGGCTACCAGGTGGTCCGCTTCGTCGGCGTCGACGGCCCCCGCTGGTTCCTGCGCGGGGTCATCTCCGGCCAGGGCGCGGTGCAGCCGCAGGCGGCCGGGCTGCTGGAGCAGATCTTCCAGGACACCGTCGTGGTCCGCGGTGAGGGCCCGATGGCGCCGCGCGACCCGATCGTCCTGAAGCTCCCGGACGACGCCCAGATGGTCCCCGAGGGCGTCCAGCAGGAGAACCAGCAGACCTCCCGCTTCTCCGGCGGCATGGGCCAGCTCGCGCGCGGCCCGGAGATCACCGAGATCCGCTGACCGCACCGCACCACCCGCACCGCCGCCGCACGGGCCGCACCCTCGTCAGGGGTGCGGCCCGTCGCGTTGCCGCACCCCCGGATTTGTTCCCGATCATGGCCGCTGCGGGCTGAGAGGTACGTCCCACCGGGACACATGTCCCTTGCGGACGCCTCAGGAGTACCGTCGGAAACATGAAGGCGACGGAGACTTCGGGGGAGGACCGCAGACGGCTCAAGGCCCGGCAGACCCGGACCGCGCTCGCCGCTGCCGCCCTCGATCTCATCCTCGAACGCGGCCTGAACGCCGTGACCGTCGAGGCCGTCGCCCACCGCGCGGACGTCACGCGCCGCACCTTCAGCCGCCACTTCGGCGGCAAGGAGGACGCCGCGCTCGACTTCACCCGCGAGGACGGCGCCGCCATCAACGCCGCACTCCGCGCCCGCCCGGCCTGCGAGCCCCCGCTCGTCGCCTACCGGCGCGCCGTACGCGACTGGCTGGCCGACACCCGCACCCCCGGCTGGCACCAACTGCCCCGGGTGCGGTCCCTGCTGGCCCTCGTCGACGACGAACCCACGCTCTTCGCCGCCTTCGAACGCATCCGCGCCGACGCCCAGGAGGAGTCGGTCCGGATCATCGCCGAGCGGCTCGGCACCGACCCGGCCGAGGACCCCGGTCCCGGCGTCGTGGTCGGCGCCGCGGCCGGCGTCCTGACGGCCGCCCTGCGCCAGTGGTGGCGGGGCGGCCCCGAAAGCGCCGAGCGCCTGCCCGACCTGGTCGAGCAGAGCTTCGACGTGCTCCTCGGGGAGGTCGCCCTGGCGGCCCCCCACGCACCGTGAACAGAGAGACAGCACCATGAGCACCAGCGCACCCCTTCCCTCCGCCACGCCCGTCTCCCCCGACGAGTTCGCAGGCCGCACCGCCCTCGTCACCGGCGCCGCCTCCGGCATCGGCCTGGCCACCGCCCGCCGGCTCGGCCAGGGCGGCGCCCGCGTCGTCATCGCCGACTACAACGCCGAGGGCGCCGCCTCCGCCGCCGCCGCGCTCACCGACGAAGCCATCGAGGCGTCCGCCGTCACCGTCGACGTGACCGACCCCGCCTCCGTCGAGGCCGCCGTCCGCTTCGCCCAGGACACGTACGGCGCCCTCCACCTGGCCGTCAACAACGCCGGGATCGGCGGCGAGTCCGCCCCCACCGGCGACTACGACATCGACGTCTGGAACCGCGTCGTCCGCACCAACCTGGACGGCGTCTTCTACTCGATGCGGTACGAGATCCCGGCCCTGCTCGCGGCCGGCGGCGGCGCCATCGTCAACACCGCCTCCATCCTCGGCTCGGTCGGCTTCGCCGGCTCGCCCGCCTACGTCGCCGCCAAGCACGGCGTGGTCGGCCTGACCAAGACCGCCGCCACCGAGTACGCCGCCCAGGGCGTCCGGATCAACGCGGTCGGCCCCGGTTTCATCGACACCCCGCTCCTCCAGGGCATGGAGAAGGAGGCGTACGACGGCCTCGTCCAGCTCCACCCGGCGGGCCGGCTCGGCCGCTCCGAGGAGGTCGCCGAGGTCATCGCCTTCCTCCTCTCCGACCGCGCCTCCTTCGTGCACGGCAGCTACCACCTGGTCGACGGCGCCTACACCGCCCGCTGAACCCCTTGCCCGGCCGGGCGCCGCCCACCGATACTGGCGCCCGGCACGGCACGACGGGGGAGTGGCACATGGCGGGGCGGACAGCAGGGGGCGGCACGCTCACCGAGGACGCGGGCGCGGCGGCGGGAACCGGCGAGGAGCCGATGGTCAAGGTCCGCGGGCTGCGCCGCTCGTACGGCACCGGGGAGGGCGCCGTGCACGCGCTGCGCGGGGTCTCCTTCGACATCCCCCGCGGCCAGCTGGTCGCCCTCAAGGGCCGCTCCGGCTCCGGCAAGACCACCCTGCTCAACCTGGTCGGCGGCCTCGACGAGCCCGACGGCGGCTCCGTCGTCGTGGACGGGCGCGAGCTGAGCGGCCTCGGCGAGAAGGGGCTGCTGGAGCTGCGGCGCGACCGGATCGGCTTCATCTTCCAGTCGTTCGGCCTGATCCCCGTCCTGAGCGCCGCCGAGAACGTCGGCGTCCCGCTGCGGCTGCGCCGTACCGCCGCCGCCGAGCGGGAGGAGCGGGTCGCCCTGCTGCTCTCCCTGGTGGGCCTCGCCGACCACGCCCGCCAGCGCCCCGGCGAGCTCTCCGGCGGCCAGCAGCAGCGCGTGGCCGTGGCCCGCGCCCTCGCCAACCGCCCCGCCCTGCTCATCGCCGACGAGCCCACCGGCCAGCTCGACGCGGAGACCGGCCTCGCCGTCATGGAGCTGCTGCGCGCCGTGGTCCGCAGCGAGCGGGTCACCGCGCTGGTCGCCACCCACGACACCACCCTCCTCGGCCTCGCCGACCGCGTGCTGGAACTCTCGGACGGCGAGCTGACCGAGCAGTAGCGCGCTGGCGGACAATGGGCCCATGGGACGAGGCACACTGCGCATATACCTGGGCGCCGCACCGGGCGTCGGCAAGACCTACGCCATGCTCTCCGAGGCGCACCGGCGGGTCGAGCGCGGCACCGACTGCGTCATCGGCTTCGTCGCCCACCACGACCGGCCCCGCACCCTGGCCCTCCTCGAAGGGCTGGAGCTGATCGAGCCGCTGGGCGGCCCCGACGGCGACGGGGGGAGTCCGCAGACGCCCGAGATGGACGTCGAGGCGGTCCTCGCCCGGCGTCCCGCCGTCGCCCTGGTCGACGAGCTGGCCCACACCAACGCCCCCGGCGCCCGCAACGCCAAGCGCTGGCAGGACATCGAGGAGCTGCTGGCCGCCGGGATCTCGGTGATCTCCACCGTCAACATCCAGCACCTGGAGTCACTCGGCGACGTGGTCGAGGCGATAACCGGCGTACGGCAGCAGGAGACCGTCCCCGACGAGGTGGTCCGCCGCGCCGACCAGATCGAGCTGGTCGACATGTCGCCCCAGGCGCTCCGCCGCCGCCTCGCCCACGGCAACGTCTACCAGTCCGACAAGGTCGACGCCGCCCTCTCCAACTACTTCCGCCCCGGCAACCTCACCGCCCTGCGCGAACTGGCCCTGCTGTGGACCGCCGACCGGGCCGACGAGTACCTCCAGAAGTACCGGGGCGAGCACAACATCCGCTCCACCTGGCAGGCGCGCGAACGCATCGTCGTCGGCCTCACCGGCGGGCCCGAGGGCCGCACCCTGATCCGGCGCGCCGCGCGGATGGCCGCCAAGGGCTCCGGCAGCGAGATACTCGCCGTCTACATCGCCCGCCGCGACGGCGGCCTGACCACCGCCTCCCCCAAGGAGCTGGCCCTCCAGCGCACCCTGGTGGAGGACCTCGGCGGCACCTTCCACCACGTCATCGGCGACGACATCCCCTCCGCCCTGCTGGAGTTCGCCCGCGGTGTCAACGCCACCCAGATCGTCCTCGGCTCCTCCCGCCGCAAGAGCTGGCAGTACGTCTTCGGGCCCGGCGTCGGCGCGACGGTGGCCCGCGAGTCCACCCCCGACCTCGACGTGCACATCGTCACCCACGAGGAGGTCGGGCAGGGCCGCGGACTGCCCCTGGCCCGGGGCGCCCGGCTCGGCCGCTCGCGCATCCTGTGGGGCTGGTTCATCGCGGTCTGCGGGCCCGCCCTGCTCGCCATCGTGCTCGCCTCCTTGGACCACGGCCCGGGGCTCGCCAACGACGTGCTGCTCTTCCTCTCGCTGACCGTCGGCGCCGCCCTGGTCGGCGGGCTGCTCCCGGCGCTGGCCTCGGCCGCGCTCTGCTCGGCCCTGCTGAACTTCTACTTCACCCCGCCCACCCGCACCCTGACCATCTCCGACCCGGAGAACATCGTCGCCATCGTGATCTCGTTCGCGGTGGCCGTCTCCGTCGCCTCGGTGGTCGACCTCGCCGCCCGCCGCACCCACCAGGCGGCCCGGCTGCGCGCCGAGTCGGAGATCCTCTCCTTCCTCGCCGGCAGCGTGCTGCGCGGCGCCACCACGCTCGACGCCCTGCTGGAGCGGGTCCGGGAGACCTTCGCCATGGAGTCCGTCGCCCTGCTGGAGCGCGAGGACGACCGCACCCCCTGGACCTGCGCCGGCAGCGTCGGCCCCCGTCCGCTGGAGCGCCCCGAGGACGCCGACGTGGACATGCCGGTCGGCGACCACATGGCGCTCGCCCTCTGCGGCCGGGTGCTGCCCGCCGAGGACCGCCGGGTACTGGCCGCCTTCGCCGCCCAGGCCGCCGTCGTCCTGGACCGCCAGCGCCTCCAGGACGAGGCCGACCAGGCCCGCCGCCTCGCCGAGGGCAACCGCATCCGCACCGCCCTGCTCGCCGCCGTCAGCCACGACCTGCGCACCCCGCTCGCCACGATCAAGGCCTCGGTCACCTCGCTGCGCTCCGACGACGTGGCCTGGTCCGAGCAGGACGAGGCCGAACTGCTGGAGTCCATCGAGCACGGTGCCGACCGCCTCGACCACCTGGTCGGCAACCTCCTCGACATGTCCCGGCTCCAGACCGGCACCGTCACCCCGCTGATCCGCGAGATCGACCTCGACGAGGTGGTCCCGATGGCCCTCGGCGGCGTCCCCGAGGGCAGCGCTTACCTGGACATCCCCGAGACGCTCCCGATGGTCGCCGTCGACCCCGGCCTGCTGGAGCGCTCCGTCGCCAACGTCGTCGAGAACGCCGTCAAGTACGCGCCCGAGGGCGCCCCCGTCCTGGTCGCCGCGAGTGCCCTGGGCGACCGGGTGGAACTGCGCGTCATGGACCGCGGCCCCGGCGTGCCCGATGACGCCAAGGACCGCATCTTCGCCCCCTTCCAGCGGTACGGTGACGCTCCGCGCGGCGCGGGCGTGGGCCTCGGCCTCGCCGTCGCCCGGGGCTTCGCCGAGGCCATGGGCGGCACCCTCAACGCCGAGGACACCCCGGGCGGCGGCCTCACCATGGTCCTCACCCTGAGGGCGGTCACCGGCCCTCGCGCCGGGGCCCGTACCGTACTTCCCGCGCAGGTCACGTCATGACCCGCGACCGGACAGAAAGGCACCCCGAGATGACCCGGGTCCTCGTGGTCGACGACGAACCCCAGATCGTCCGTGCCCTGGAGCTGAACCTCCGGGCCCGCCAGTACGAGGTCGACTCCGCCGGCGACGGCACCACCGCGCTCCGGCTCGCCGCCGAGCGCCACCCCGACGTGATCGTCCTCGACCTCGGCCTGCCCGACATGGACGGCGTGGACGTCCTGCGCGGACTGCGCTCCTGGTCCCGCGTCCCGGTGCTGGTGCTCTCCGCCCGGCAGAGCTCCGACGAGAAGGTGCAGGCCCTCGACGCAGGGGCCGACGACTACGTCACCAAGCCGTTCGGCATGGACGAGCTGCTGGCCCGGCTGCGCGCCGCCGTCCGCCGCACCGAGCCCGCCGCCCCCGACGAGGAGGCCGAGGTGGTGGACGCCGCCGACTTCACCGTCGACCTCGCCGCCAAGCGCGTCCACCGCCAGGGCCGCGACGTGCGGCTCACCCCCACCGAGTGGCACCTGCTGGAGGTGCTGGTCCGCAACACCGGCCGCCTGGTCAGCCAGAAGCAGCTCCTCCAGGAGGTCTGGGGCCCCTCCTACGGCACCGAGTCCAACTACCTGCGGGTCTACATGGCCCAGCTCCGCCGCAAGCTGGAGACCGACCCGGCCCACCCGTGCCACTTCATCACCGAGCCCGGAATGGGATACCGGTTCGAGCGTCGCCCTCAGGGGTGATGACGGCGTGAACCGCGCCGGGCGCCCGTGCTTGGGTAGGCTGCATCCATGAGTGCAGCCCCGCGTCCCGAGAAGCCCGCCGGCCGGTTCCGGCGCATGCTGGACCGGCTCTCGGACATCTCCGCCCCCCAGGAGCGGCTGGAGTCCGACGAACTCCGCGAGGAGGCCGCGACCAGCGGCTGCGCCCGCATCGACACCTGCGGCGACCGGGAGATGGTCACCGTTACTGGTACCTTGCGGACGGTCACCCTCCGTCCCCGGGCGGGGGTGCCCGCGCTGGAGGCCGAGCTGTTCGACGGCACCGGCTCGCTCGACGTGGTCTGGCTCGGCCGGCGCTCCATCACCGGCATCGAACCGGGCCGCAAACTGATCGCCTCGGGCCGGGTCGCCATGAGCCACGGCCGCCGCACGCTGTTCAACCCGAAGTACGAACTGAGACCGCTCGGACGGGAGTGACCGGTGACGTCCATCGACAAGCCGACCGACCACCGGAGTGCGGCGCCCGACGCCGACGCCCCCCACAGCACCACCGACGCCGACGCCCGCGCCGTCACCGAGGCCGCCCTCTTCGAGGCGTTCGGCGGCGTGCGCGGCATGGTCGAGACGGTCCTGCCGGGCCTGCTCTTCGTGACCATCTACACGATCAACGCGGACCTGCACGTCTCCGCCATCGCGGCGCTCGCCGTCTCGCTGGTGCTGGGCGTCGCCCGGCTGGTGCGGCGGGACACCGTCAAGCACGCCTTCAGCGGCGTCTTCGGCGTCGCCTTCGGCGTGGTCTTCGCGATGATGACGGGCAACGCCAAGGACTTCTACCTGCCCGGCATGCTCTACACGCTGGGCCTCTCGCTCGCGTACATCCTCACCGCCGTCGCCGGCGTCCCCCTGATCGGCCTCATCCTCGGCCCGATCTTCAAGGAGAACCTCTCCTGGCGGACCCGCAACCCCGGCCGCAAGAAGGCGTACACCCGGGCCAGCTACGCCTGGGGCTTCATCCTGCTGGCCAAGTGCGCGATCCTCTTCCCGCTCTACTGGTGGGCCGACACCACGCAGCTCGGCTGGGTCCTGGTCTCGCTGAAGATCCCGCCGTTCCTGCTCGCCGTCTGGCTGACCTGGGTCTTCCTCGCCAAGGCGCCCGCGCCCATCGACGTGTTCGCCGAGATGGAGGCCGCCGAGGAGGCGGAGAAGGCCGCCAAGGCCGAGAAGGCGGCCAAGGAGCAGGGGGAGAGCTGACGCTCCCCGCCGTACGGCATGGCGAAGGGCCCGGAACCGATCGGTTCCGGGCCCTTCGCCATGCCGTACGGCGTCAGGTGTTCCGGGGGCCGTCCTGGCCTCCGGCGGCCGGGCGGTGGTCGGGGCCGTGGCGGGCGGACAGGAGTTCCTCCAGCCGCTCCTCCTGGGCCTGGGCCGCGACGAAGAGGAGTTCGTCGCCGGGCTCCAGCGCCTCCTCCGGGGAGGGGGTGAGAACCCGGGAGCCCCGGATGATGGTGACCAGCGAGGTGTCCTCGGGCCAGCGGACGTCGCCGACGCGGATGCCCGCGAGGGTCGACTCCGGCGGCAGCGTCAGCTCGACCAGGTTGGCGTCGCCCTGGCTGAACCGCAGCAGCCGGACCAGGTCGCCGACGCTGACGGCCTCCTCGACCAGGGCCGACATCAGGCGGGGCGTGGAGACGGCGACGTCGACGCCCCAGGACTCGTTGAAGAGCCACTCGTTCTTCGGGTTGTTGACCCGGGAGACGACGCGCGGAACCCCGTACTCCGTCTTGGCGAGCAGCGACACCACCAGGTTGACCTTGTCGTCCCCGGTCGCCGCGATCACCACGTGGCAGCGCTGGAGCGCGGCCTCGTCCAGCGAGGTGATCTCGCAGGCGTCGGCGAGCAGCCACTCGGCGCGCGGCACCCGCTCCACCGAGATCGCGCTCGGCGTCTTGTCGATCAGCAGGATCTCGTGGCCGTTCTCCAGCAGCTCACCGGCGATGGACCGGCCCACGGCCCCCGCCCCCGCAATGGCGACCCTCATCGCTGTCCGTCCTCCTCGGGCCCCTCGGCGAACGCCGCCTCGACCTCGGCGACATCCTCGGGACGCATCATCACGTGTACGAGGTCGCCCTCCTGGAGCACCGTCTGGGAGGTCGGCAGCATCGCCTCGCCCAGCCGGGTCAGGAACGCCACCCGCACCCCCGTCTCCTCCTGGAGCCGGCTGATCTTCTGGCCGATCCACACCGGGGAGGTGTACACCTCGGCGAGCTGCACGCCGCCCGTCGGGTCCCGCCACAGCGGCTCCGCGCCCGAGGGCAGCAGCCGGCGCAGCATCTGGTCGGCGGTCCAGCGGACGGTGGCCACGGTGGGGATGCCGAGCCGCTGGTAGACCTCGGCGCGGCGCGGGTCGTAGATGCGGGCGGCGACGTTCTCGATGCCGAAGGTCTCGCGGGCGACCCGGGCGGCGATGATGTTGGAGTTGTCGCCGCTGCTCACCGCGGCGAACGCGCCCGCCTCCTCGATCCCGGCCTCACGCAGCGTGTCCTGGTCGAAGCCGACCCCGGTGACCCGGCGCCCGCCGAACCCGGCGCCGAGACGCCGGAACGCGGTGGGGTCCTGGTCCACCACGGCGACCGTGTGCCCCTGCTGCTCCAGGGTCTGCGCCAGCGTGGAACCCACCCGGCCGCAGCCCATGATGACGATGTGCACCGATCCTTACCCCGCACTCCTGGTCTTCGGGCTGATCTGCGACAACACCCTGCTCACTCTTCTCCTCGGCCGGGCCGGGCGCGCCGTGCGGCCGCACCCGGATCGGGCCCGCGCCACGGCGGTGGGCCCGGCACGAGCTTAAGGGGACGGGGGCGCCCGCCGGGCCAGCGGGCCCGTGCCCCGCGGCGCCCCGGCCGACGCCGCGTCAAGGGGCCGTCAGGGTCACCGTCAAGAACGTGTGAGCGGCTCGTCAAGAAGCCGTCAAGGCGCGGCGTGGCACGCCCCGGGCGGCTGTGGCACGCCTCACGGCCGCCTCCGGCTCCGCCACGGACAAAAGGCCCGGAGTGTCAGGAGACGGGCGCGCGAAAAGGTGCGTAACGTCACCTTTCCGGCGGCCTCCGGAGCGGCCTTCCGACCCGCCGGGCGGGGCTCCGGCTGCGCGGTGGCGGCCTCGGGGAGCGCTTACGATCCCCGACGTGTCCAAACTGACCGACGTGCCCAAACGGCTCCTCATCGGGCGCGCACTGCCCAGCGACAAGCTGGGGGAGACCCTCCTCCCCAAGCGGATCGCCCTCCCCGTCTTCGCCTCCGACCCGCTCTCCTCGGTCGCCTACGCGCCCGGCGAGGTGCTGCTGATCCTCTCGCTGGCGGGCGCGTCGGCGTACCACTTCAGCCCCTGGATCGCGCTGGCGGTGGTGGTCCTGATGGCCACCGTGGTCACCTCCTACCGGCAGACCGTGCACGCCTACCCCAACGGTGGCGGCACCTACGAGGTGGCCAAGGCCAACCTGGGCCCGCGCGCGGGACGCACCGTCGCCAGCGCCCTCCTCGTCGACTACGTGCTGACGGTGGCCGTGTCGGTCTCGGCCGGCATCGAGAACCTCGGGTCGGCCATCCCCTTCGTCGTCGAGCACAAGACGCTCTGTGCGATCGCCGCCATCGCCCTGCTCTCGGTGATGAACCTGCGCGGCGTCCGGGAGTCGGGCACGCTCTTCGCCATCCCCACCTACGTCTTCGTCGGCGGCGTCTTCCTCATGCTGATCTGGGGCGGCGTACGCGGCCTGATCCTCGGCGAGTCCATGCCGGCGCCCACCGCCGGCTTCGAGATCAAGCCGGAACACCCCGGCCTCGCCGGTTTCGCCCTCGTCTTCCTGCTGCTGCGCGCCTTCTCCTCCGGCTGCGCCGCACTCACCGGCGTCGAGGCGATCAGCAACGGCGTCCCCGCCTTCCGCCGCCCCAAGAGCCGCAACGCCGCCACCACGCTGGCGCTGATGGGTCTGCTCGCCGCCACCATGTTCTGCGGCATCATCGCCCTGGCCCGCGAGACCGGCGTCCGCATGGCCGAGTACCCGGCGAAGGACCTGTACGACAACGGGGTGCCGGTCGGCCCCGACTACGTCCAGCAGCCGGTGATCACCCAGGTCGCCGCCGCGGTCTTCGGCGACGGCACCTTCCTCTTCGTCCTGCTCGCCGTCGCCACCGCGCTGGTCCTCTTCCTGGCGGCCAACACCGCCTTCAACGGCTTCCCGCTGCTCGGCTCGATCCTCGCCCGCGACTCGTACCTGCCGCGCCAGCTCCACACCCGCGGCGACCGCCTCGCCTTCTCCAACGGCATCATCCTTCTCTCCGGCGCCGCCGCCCTGCTGGTCGTCGTCTACGGCGCCGACTCCACCCGGCTCATCCAGCTGTACATCGTCGGCGTCTTCGTCTCCTTCACCCTCAGCCAGATCGGCATGGTCCGGCACTGGAACAAGGAGCTGCCCACCGAGGAGGACCCGCGCAAGCGCCTCCACATCCACCGGGTCCGCTCGATCAACGCCTTCGGCGCCGTCATCACCTGCCTGGTCCTGATCGTCGTCCTGGTGACCAAGTTCAGCCACGGTGCCTGGGTCGCCGTCCTCGGCATGGTCCTCTTCTACGCCGTCATGACCACCATCCGCCGCCACTACGACAAGGTGGCCGAGGAGATCGCGGCCCCCGCCGACGACCGCGAGGACGAGACCCTGCGCCCCTCGCGCATGCACTCGATCGTCCTCGTCTCCAAGCTCCACCGCCCCACCCTGCGGGCCCTCGCCTACGCCAGGCTGATGCGCGCCGACAGCCTGGAGGCGCTCACCATCAACGTCGACGCCGAGGACACCCGCGCCCTGCGCGAGGAGTGGGAACGCCGGGGCATCGAGGTCCCCCTGAAGATCATCAACTCCCCGTACCGCGAGATCACCCGCCCGGTCATCGAGTACGTCAAGCGCCTGCGCAAGGAGCACCCGCGCGACGTGGTCAGCCTGATCATCCCGGAGTACGTGGTCGGCCACTGGTACGAGCACCTGCTGCACAACCAGTCCGCGCTGCGGCTCAAGGGACGCCTCCACTTCACCCCCGGCGTCATGGTCACCTCCGTCCCCTACCAGCTGGAATCCTCCGAGGCGGCCAAGGTCCGAGCCCGCCGCCGCGCCAACTGGTCCGCCCCCGGCGACGTCCGCCGCGGCCCCGTGGAGAAGAAGGGCACCGGCGGCCGCAGGGAGGGCGAGCGCCGCCCGTGACGGCGGGCCGCCCGGCGCCCGTACACTGGGAGGTTGCGGCTGCGGCCGGCCGCCGCAACCTCGTACCCCTCGCTCTCCCCTTCCTTTGGAGTCACCCCCTCATGCCGCAAGAACCGCAGACGTCACCGGGGTCGCTGGTCGGGGAGGAGTACGAGGTCGAGGTCGGCCCCGTCGCCCACGGCGGGCACTGCGTCGCCCGCACCGAGGCCGGACGCGTCCTCTTCGTCCGCCACACCCTGCCCGGCGAGCGCGTCGTCGCCCGGGTCACCCACGGCGACGAGACCTCCCGCTTCCTGCGCGCCGACGCCGTCGAGATCCTCGACGCCTCCAAGGACCGCGTCCCGGCCCCCTGCCCGTACGCCGGCCCCGGCCGCTGCGGCGGCTGCGACTGGCAGCACGCCAAGCCCGGCGCCCAGCGCCGCCTCAAGGGCGAGGTCATCGCCGAGCAGCTCCAGCACCTGGCCGGGCTCACCCCCGAGCAGGCCGGCTGGGACGGCACCGTCGCCCCCGCCCCCGGCGACAAGCTCCCGGCCGGCGAGGTCCCGGCCTGGCGCACCCGCGTCCAGTACGCGATCGACGCCGACGGCCGCGCCGGACTGCGCCGCCACCGCTCGCACGAGGTCGAGCCGATCGAGCACTGCATGATCGCCGCCGAGGGCGTCAGCGAACTCGGCATCGAGCAGCGCGACTGGAGCGGCATGGAGTCGGTCGAGGCCATCGCCGCCTCCGGCTCCGGCGACCGCCAGGTCGTCCTCACCCCGCGCCCCGGCGCCCGCCTCCCCCTGGTCGAGCTGGACCGCCCGGTCTCCGTCCTCCGTGTCGACGAGCGCGACGGCGGCGTCCACCGCGTCCACGGCCGCGCCTTCGTCCGCGAACGCGCCGACGACCACACCTGGCGCGTCGGCAACGGCGGCTTCTGGCAGGTCCACCCCAAGGCCGCCGACACCCTCGTCGAGGCCGTCATGCAGGGCCTCCTCCCGCGCAAGGGCGACACCGCCCTCGACCTCTACTGCGGCGTCGGCCTCTTCGCCGGCGCCCTCGCCGACCGCGTCGGCGACAAGGGCGCCGTCCTCGGCATCGAGGTCACCAAACGCGCCGTCGAGGACGCCCGCCACAACCTCAAGGACTTCGACCGCGTCCGCATCGAACAGGGCAAGGTCGAACAGGTCCTCCCCCGCACCGGCATCACCGAGACCGACCTCATCGTCCTCGACCCCCCGAGGGCAGGCGCCGGCAAGCAGACGGTGGCCCGGCTGTGCACGCTGGGGGCGAGGCGGATCGCGTACGTGGCTTGCGATCCGGCGGCACTGGCACGGGACTTGGGGTACTTCCGGGAGGGCGGGTACCGGGTGCGGGTGATGCGGGCGTTCGATCTGTTTCCGATGACAGCGCACGTGGAGTGCGTGGCAATTCTCGAGCCTGTCCAGAAGGGGCTCTGACCTGCGGTTTTATCGGGTTTCTCAAGTGTGCTCGGCGGTGCTCGACCTGTTCTTCGAAGTTCACCGCGTGGAGCCTGTTGCAGGTGATCGCCTCGCGGCTCACCTGCGGTTTCACGATGGGAGCGTGAGTCCCTAACGCTCTGCTCCACTCCGTCAGGGGCAACTTCAAGGAATGTCTTGACGCTCGTCCGACGCTGTTCCTGACGGAACGTGAGGTGGTCGTGCTGGGACCGGATGGCGCGGGCCGAACGACCTTTCGGGCTGCGCCCGTCGAGTAGCACGTCAGGTCTATTCACTGGACTTGAGCTATACGGCGACAGGTCTCAGATCGACGTGTGCTGATTGCGCTGGCCTCGTTTCCCTGTGTCGCAGGGAGTGCCGAGGTACGTGGAGGCGGGAATGAGCACGGGGGATGCGGTGCGTCGAACGGCCCTGGTGTAGCAGGAAACTGCGTCCGTCGATGTGCTCTTCTCCAGGGAGGGCATTCCAGAGGGAGCCGTCGTACCGGGGGACCGACGTCACGTGGGGCCCGGCGTCGCGTCTGCCGCCGACTCTGCTGAGCAATGGAACGCTGGCGAGGAGAACGCATTCTCCCAACAACGGCTGACAGGCTGTTCTCGGCGTGTTCACGAGGCAGCCGCTCCGTCTGCGGAGCCGTCAGCGGCGGAGGCCGCCGGAAGAGTGCGGGTGCTGAGTGCGAGGTTGTTGTCGACTGTGTAGTAGGGGCGCAGGCGCACCGTGGAGTCGGGAAAGCAGCACTCTACGGCGGGCAGCAGGTCTGTGGTCTTTCGGTCGGAGCTGTCGGACCCGATGCGGGCCAGGGTGGCGGTTTGACCGGGGGCCAAGCGCAGGCCGAGGTCCCAGATCGTCTGTTCCTCACCGCTTGCGTGGTGGGCGTCCAGCAGGTGCTGAGGGGGGAGAGTGGCGCGCCAGACGCCGTCCGGTGACAGGGAAGCCGGGTACTCGAGCGCAGCTCCGGCGACGGGTTCGCGTGGAGTCGCCGTCAGGATGGCGCCGGGCTGTGTGGGCACGGAGCCCTGGAGCTGGCCGCTGAGGGACAGGCTGTCCTGCACGAGGTCCAGGCGGGCGACTTCCGCGTGGGAGCTGCGCTGCCAGGTGCGGATGCTGAGGTTGCCCTTGTCGGTGGTGTAGGGAATCCAGGAGGTGATGTGACCGCGGGAAGAGAGTGGAGGCAGGGGGACGAGGGCGGCGCTCTCCACGAGACCGGCCGCGACGCGACGGACTTCTCCGCCCGGACCCCTGACACACACGTCCCAGCGCCCTTCGCCCAGAGTCTGGACGTCGCGGAGCACGGTTGCGCGGCCTTCGCGGTCAGTCGGCAGGGTGAGCGCGGTCTGCCCCTTCGTTCCACGCTTGCGTAGAACGAAGTTGTGGTGGCCTGCTGGGGCGCCGTGGAGATCGAGGGTGAGATGGAGGTCGCCCTCGCTCGACATTTGGACGCGTGCGCGCGGCTGCCACGGTGTGGTCTCGGCGGCCGGCGGACGCGTCGCCGGCTCGGCGCGGCGGAAGAGAGCGGTGAACCGCGTGATGCGGGCGCCTTTCGCGACGGGGCGCAACTGCCGGAAGAGTTCCAGATAGCGGTGCGCCATGCGCTCGGGCGCGTACTGAGTTGCCTTCGTTCGGGCATTGTCGGCTAGTTCCGCCCGCAGGTCCTCGTCCTCCATGAGTGTGGCGAGGGCGTCGGCGTAGCCGGCCGTACCGGCGTCCAGCGGAACGAGCAGTCCGTCTTTGCCATGTTCGATGATCTCGCCGGGCCCGTGGGGGCAGTCGGTGGCGACCACCGGGACCCCGCAGTGCATGGCCTCGACGATGGTCATGCCGAAGGACTCCCCGTCCGAGGACACGGCGGCTATCGCGCCCTTGGCCCATTCCGGCTCTATGGGGGAGACCGCGCCCATGAGGCGGACCTGGTTGTGGAGGCCCAGTTCCTCCAGGCGTCTCGTCAGGGCCTGCTTCTGCTTCCCCCGCCCGTATATGCGTAGCTGCCAGTCGGGGAAGCGCGGGGCGAGTTTCGCGAACGCGTCCAGCAGTCGGTCGTAGCGTTTGATCTCCACCAGGCGCCCGGCCGCGACGATCGTTCTGGAGTCTCCGCGAGAGGGTTCGACATCGGTGGTGGGAACGCCGTTGGGTATGCACAGGATGCGGGTGCTGATGCCGGGGAGCGCCGTGCGGTAGCGGGCGGCGTCACCCTCTGAGACGGTGACGAACGCGTCCAGCCGTACCAGGGCTTGGTTCTGGTCCTCACGCAACTGGTCGGTGTGCATGTCGAAGGTGAGGTGTTCCTGTCCGACGCGCAGGTAACGCTGATCGCCGTACCGCGCCAGGTAGCCGTTCAGGATGGGGCGCGTGGCGATGACGGCTTCCGCGTCGGTGGTCCCGAGGAACTCCCGGACCTTGTCGTCCGTCAGTGCGCTCGGCGCCATGGTTCCGAAGGCGACGCCCTGGTCCTCGAACATCTCCGTCGGTTCGCCGGCACGTCGGTGGCCGCCGTCCCAGGTGGGGGAGGTCTCGCGCCAGTCCAGTAGAGCGCGCAGCTGAACCGCTGGGTGCGTGGGCAGTTGGGGGAGGTCTGAGGGACGGTGAACCGATACGACGCTCACCTCGTGCCGGCCGGAGGCTGCGAGCGCGGAAGCCAGGTTCAGCGTTGAGCGGATGGTGCCGCCTATGCCGTAGGCGTTGTAGATCAGGAAGGCGATGCGCATCTGGGTCCTTCTGGTCGTGCGCTCCGGCCGGGAAGCGCCTCGTCCCCTGTCACCCGCCCCTTCCTCCACGGAAGGCCCAAGTGGTGGTCTCGGGATTGCCACCAAGGGTGACCGTGGAGGTTGGGCGATGGTTGTGGTCACACCGCGAACGAAGTGATCACATTGTGGTTACATAGGATTTCCTTCGACGGTGCTGATCGGCCAGACTGCTCGCGCGGCTCAGAGCGGGATTCACGGCCGTGGTGGGGCCGGGGGACGGGCCCTTCGTTCAGAAGTTCTCGGTGGTCTCACCGCATACGAAGCCCGGCCTGAGTCCCTGCCGTCGAGCAGCTGGGCCGACACCGGCTGAGCGTCGTTGAGGACCGCGACCACACCCCGTACGGGTGGGGTACAGGAAGGCACATGTGAAGATCGCGTTTCTCATCAACAACGCCTACGGCATCGGCGGCACGATCCGAGCCGTGGTGAACCTCTCGGGGGCGCTCGCTGCCACGCATGAGGTTGAGGTGGTCAGCGTCCACAGGGTTCAGGACGAGCCCTCGCTCCCCCTCGACGGGCGGGTGACCCTCACCTCGCTGATCGACATGCGGAGGGAATCGGTCTCAAGCGAGCGGGACCACCCCTCGCTGCGGCAGCCGAGCGTCATGTTCCGCTATCCGGACGCGATCGAGCGGCCGGGCCGGATCAGCTACTCCGCCCTGCACGACGAGCGCATCGAAGGCTGGCTCTGCCGGACCGATGCCGACGTTGTGATCGCCACTCGCCCCGACCTGAACGGCTATCTCGTCCGCTACGGCCGCAGCAGTTACGTGCGCATCGGACAGGAACATTTGAGCCGTGCCCATCTCAGTCCGGCGGTCAGGGAACACCAGAACCGGGCCGTGCGCGAGCTGGACGCCTTCGTGACGGTGTCGGAGGCCGATGCGGCGGACTACCGCGCCGCGAACCCGGATGCCCGTGCGCGCATCCTGTGCATCCCTAACGGCGTTCCACAACCGGCGGTCGAGCCGTCAACGCTCGACTCGAACGTCATTGTCGCCGCAGGCCGACTCGTGGGCGTCAAGCGCTACGACCGGCTCATCGACGCCTTCGCTCTCCTGGCGAGTGATCACCCCGCATGGTCCTTGCGCATCTACGGCGGTGGAACGTCGGAGACAAAGCTGCGACGACGCATCAAGCGGCTCGGGCTGTACGACCGTGTGTTCCTGATGGGCCCGGTCTCGCCGATCGAGACGGAGTGGGCCAAGGGGGCGATCGCAGCAGTCTCCTCGGACTTCGAATCCTTCGGAATGACCATCGTCGAGGCCATGCACTGCGGGGTGCCGGTCGTCGCCACCGACTGTCCGCACGGGCCGGCCGAAATCATCCATCACGGGGACGACGGCCTCCTGGTCCCCTTGGAGGACGGCGTCGAGGGCTACGCTCGCGCGCTGGACCGGCTGATGAGCGACGCGGACCTGCGGTCGAGCATGGGAAAAGTCGCTCTGCAGACGGCCGCGGCCTACGCTCCGCACAACGTCGTCCACCACTACGAATCCCTCTTCCGGCAACTTTCCCACACACACCGCGCCTCCCAGCCGGCGAAGCCCAAGGCGCCCCTGTGGTCCCGTCTGCGTACCGCGCTGTCTGCTCGCGCCGAGGTCCCTGTCGCTGTGAAGGCCGCCAAGGCCCCGCGGCCGAAGAAGCCACGGCCGACGGCCCGCGCCAAGGCCACACCGGACGGGGGTGTCAGCGTGAGCCTGGAAAGGGCAACGCTTCCCGCGGGACCACTCGACTTCGTCGCCCGTCTGCGCCATGGCCCCGAGCAGCGGGAGATCCGCATACCCGTCCCGTTGCCGGACGCGGACGCGGGTGGGGGACTGAGCGAGATCGTCTTGCACCCGGACGAGCACGATCTGACCGAGGGGCGCTGGAACTGCTACATAAGTTCCCCGGGATCCGACAGCAAGCCGAAGCGATTGCTTTGCGCCATGTCCGAGCAGGCACGGCTGGTTGGGCGCATGCCGGCCCTCCGTGAGGGCCGGGTCACCGCGTGGATTCCCTATGCCGCAGCCGACGGCACTCTGGCTGTCCGCTCGTGGCAGCGTCCGGCTCACGCCGAGGTGACGGGCTGGACGGTGGACCCGGAAGGAGCGGTCATCACCGCACGTCTGCTGGCGGAAGGAGCCGTGAGGCTGCTCGAGGAGGCGACCGTCATCGCCGCCTCCCGCGAGGACGCGAAGTGCGACTTCACTCTCCCCGCGCACCGATTCAGCCCCAATGAGGCGGAGTTCACCTTCACGATCCCCTTCGAGCAGGCTCTCGCGTTGCGCAGCGTCGAGCATGACGTGTGGGATCTGCGGTTGAGCACGGGCGAAAGGCGCCCTCTCATTCCCATCGGCCGTATCGGAGGCGACCTCATCGACCGGAAGAGGATAGACACCGTTCCCGCAGTCCGCCTGAACCACCCCGACCGAGGCCTGACCAGGACAAGGCCCTTCTACACCGTCGGCAACGACCTCGCCCTCAGCCTCCGCGACGCCGAAATCGAAGCCTGACGGGAGAGAAGCCGCAGGGTCGGCGCGGGCACTGAAGGCGAACAGGAACCAGTGTCGAGCTGCCGGCTCCGGCGGGCCGGCACGGTCTCCGGGTGGGCCTGCCAGCTGTACGAGGCCGACCCTGTGCCTGAAGCGAACTCTCCCGATCCTGAATCGGGTTGGCCGGATTTCACCTGTGGGCGACTTCGGGAGAGTGCAGGCCGACCTCAAGGGGGTCACTGTTGTGATGATGATCACTCTCGATATGTCCGGTCTGTTCTCTGACGGGGCATAGTCAAGGGCTAGCAAAGAACCTCGTTGGCACATACAGTCACCACCTGATTCCTCCTTCATGGAATCTTCATCAACGTGTGCATCTTGGGGTGGGGTATGCGTCTGCGTGCGCGTTCGCATGTGACAGTGGCACTTGTGCCGCTGCTGGCACTGGCGTTGGCCGCGCCGGCAGGTGCGGCTGAGGGGGGAGCGCCGCGGGCGGACCGAGCCACCGCCAAGGGGGCGGACGCGCCACAGCAGCCGTCGTCCGGTGAGGCCGGGGCTGATGACGCCTTGGCTCGCGCCAAGCGCACCGGTGAGCCGGTCGAGGTGTTGACCATGCGCAGTGAAAGCGCGGACGTCTTCGCTCAGCCTGATGGCTCACTCGAGGCGCGGGAGTACCTTCGCCCCGTCAGGACGCGCGTCGGCGACGAATGGAAATCCGTCGACACGGAGCTGGTCAGGACCACGGACGGTGGAGTCGCCCCCAAGGCGGTCACCAACAGAACCGTCTTCTCCGGCGGAGGTGACGGGCCCATGGTCCGTCTTTCGAAGGCGGGGCGTGAGCTCTCCTTCGACTGGCCCGGCAAGCTTCCCGAGCCCACGCTCTCAGGTGACACCGCCACCTACGCCGATGTCCTCCCGGACGTCGACCTCCGGCTGACGGCATCAGCCGACGGCTACCAGTCACTGGTGGTGGTGAAGACCCCTGAGGCGGCACAGGACGAACGCCTGGCGAAGCTGCGACTCGGCCTTGACGCGACCGGTCTCGATGTCTCCGAGACCGAAGCAGGCGGACTGGCCGCAACTGATGCGGGTTCAGGCGGCACAGTCTTCGAAGCGGCCACCCCGGTGATGTGGGATTCCAGCGAAGGGCCGCAGGAGGGGAGCCCCTCGTCCCGGGCTGCGACGTCCGAAGCGCCCCCGGAGCGCGGGGAGCCCGGTGCAGGTGACTCCGGCCGTCTCGCGCCAGTGGGAGTGGAGGTCGGTTCGGACGGTGAGGAACTGCTGCTCACGCCGGACGCCGAGGTGCTGAAGGGCGAGGAGACGGTCTACCCGGTCTTCATCGACCCCCAGTGGTACTCGCCGCGCGCGAGCGCCTGGACCATGGCCTCCAAGTACTGGTCCGGCTCCCCGCAGTGGAAGTTCAACGGCAAGAAGGACGAGGGCCTGGGCTACTGCGGCTGGGACTACTGCGCACCCCACGACACGAAGCGGCTCTTCTACCGCATCCCCGTGTCGAAGTTCGCAGGCAAGTCCATCCTCTCCGCCGAGTTCGTGGTGAGGAACACCTGGTCCGCCTCGTGCGACAAGAGGTCTGTGGAGCTTTGGCAGACGAAGGACATCTCGTCCTCGACCACCTGGAACTCCCAGAACGCGTCCGGTTTCTGGACGAAGCAACTGGCGTCGGAGAGCTTCGCCCACGGCCACACGAACTGCTCCGCCAAGGACGCCGAGTTCAACGTCAAGTCGGCGGTCCAGTCGGCGGCCAACGCCAAGAACTCCACGATGACGTTCGGCCTGCGGGCCGGCAGCGAGTCCGACAAGTACGGCTGGAAGCGCTTCTCCGACAAGGCGTTCCTGCGGGTGAAGTACAACCGCCCGCCGCCGCAGGTGAAGATGTCGCAGCTGGCTGCACAGTTCGGCGGTGCCTGCAAGAAGCCGGGGAGCGCGGCACGCGTGCGCACTCTGGGCCAGATCTACGCCAAGAACATCACTGATCCCGACGGCGACAATGTCTCCGTGCAGTTCCAGGCCAAGTGGGACACTGGTGACGGGAAGGGGCTCATCGCGCGGTGGTCGCCGGCACGGACGTCCGCGAAGAAGTCCGGATCGAACGTCTTCGCGATCAAGCTGCCGTCCAACATCCCGCCCAATACCCAGGTCCACTGGTACGTCCGCGCGCACGACGGCGCGCAGTACTCGCCCTGGTCCCACGCCGGCGATGCCACAGGCTGCTACTTCGTCTATGACACGGACTGGCCGAAGGCGCCCACCGTCACCTCGCCGGAGTATCCGGAGTCCGATCCTGAGAACCCTGACGACGCGCCCCACGACGGCGTGGGGCAGTACGGCCACTTCACCATCAAGGCTGTGGACAACGATGTGGTGAAGTACTGGTACGGCATCAACCAGGACCCGTCGGCGAAGAACACCCTGACAACGTCGAAGGGCGCCGCGCAGGTGGCGAAGGTTCTTCCCGCAGAGCCAGGCACCCACTTCTTCACCGCCATGGGCTTCGATGCCGCGGGCAACGACGGCGAGAAGCGGACCTATTTGTTCCGGGTGAAATCCGGACAGCCGGAGCGCGCCACCTGGCAGATGGACGAGGTCCAGGGCGCTGAAGCCGCCGAGGGAACGACGCCTGACCGACTGCTCTCAGTACACGGTGAACCGGAGTTCGGTGCGGAGGGCGCCAAGGGTGCCGCGCTGAGCTTCGACGGGGTCGACGACTACGCGCAGTCGGACATCTCGGTGGTTGACACCGACCGTGGGTTCACAGTCTCGGCCTGGGTGAAGCTGTCGAAGACGCCGACCGGCACCGCGACGGTGGCCATGCAGCCGGGCAACAACCGGCCGGGCTTCGAGCTGTACTACTCATCCGCGTACGAGCGATGGATCTTCAACCAGTACGAATCGGACTCGCCCGACGCCAAGATTGTCCGCGCGATGGCCCCGCAGGCAGGCGGGGTGAAGGTGGGGGAGTGGCAGCACCTGGTCGGCTCGTACAACGGGTCGGAGCGCTTCATCGAACTGTACGTCGACGGGCAGCAGGTCGGGCAGGCTGACCTGCCGTCCGCCTGGAACGCCCGCCGGGGCCTCGTGCTGGGAGCCGCTTCGCACAGCGGCAAGGTGGGCAACTTCCTTCCCGGCGCGATCGACGAGGTCCAGATCTTTGACAAGCGGATCACCGCCAACGAGGTGGCCAAGCTCGGGCGCCACGAGCGTGTCGGCGATCCGGGTCGCCCCGCGACGGCCGTCTTCGAGATGGAAGACACGGCGGACTCGGTGGCGACCGTGAAGGGCCTGCGCGGCTACGGCGGTGTTCTGCCGGCCGACTACCACGGCGGGGTCACCACGGGCGTCGAAGGCGTGGCGGGCAAGGCGGCCCGGTTCAACGGAACAGACGCCTACGGCAAGGTGGGAAAGATCAGCGGCCCTCATGTGAACACGTCCCGCAGCTTCGCGGTGATGGCGTGGGCCAAGATGGACAAGACGAAGCCGACTAAAGCGGCGATCATCGCGGCCCAGGCCGGCCGCGAGCGTCCCGGTTTCGAGCTGTACTACTCCCAGACGTACGACCGGTGGGCGTTCAACCAGTACTCCGCCGACTCGGCTGACGCCAAGGTCATCCGGGCCATGCAGCCCGCCAACGAGAAAGCCGCGTCAGACACCTGGGTTCATCTCGCGGGAGTCCACGACGTGGTCGCCGGCACCCTGACGCTCTACGTCAACGGCGTGAAGGCGGGCAGTACCGCACTCGATGGCGCCTTCTACGCCGACCAGTCCATGTTCCTCGGCGCGGGACAGTACGGCAGCTCCGTTGGAAACCACTTCCCGGGCTTCATCGACGACGTTCGCCTCTTCGATCGCCCAGTCTCCGCCGAGGAGGTCCAGCAGGTCTTCAAACAGCGGCCCGTGGTAAAGGCGCGATGGAAATTCGAGGAGACGACGGGTACTTCCCAGGTCACTACGCCGGATGATGCGGGCTCGGGTAACTCCTTGACGCTCCACGAAGGGGCTGCCATGACCACGGACGCCTACTTCATCGACAGCGCTGCCCTCTCTCTTGACGGCAAGAAGGCGCATGCCTCCACGGACAAGGTCCCGGTGGACAGTTCCGCGAGCTTCACCGTCGCGACCTGGGTACAGGCATCCGCTCTCAACGACAAGCCTCTCAGTCTCCTCCAACTGGAGGGGACGAAGAACAGCGCCCTCGGGGTGCGATTCGTTCCGGACAGCCGTGGCCCGGACGAGGGCCCGGGCCGATGGGAACTGGCAGTGGCCGAAACCGACAGCGCCGACAGCACGAAAGTCACAGCGAGTCACGGAGAGTTCTCCGATGCGCGGGAGTGGACCCACCTTGCTGTGGCCTACGACGGGTTCTCCCGCACCGTCAGCCTCTACGTCGACGGCCGCCTCGACGAGACCGTCTGCCAGGACGGCGATGGGGACGGATCTGCCGACGACGGGACCTGTGTGGAGAACGTCTCCTGGGCTGAGGAAGCCTTCGCCCACACCGCCAAACGCCTCACCATCGGCCGCCCCGAGTTGGGAGCTACTGACGAGGGCCACTTCCCGGGCGTCGTCGACGACCTCTGGGTATTCCAGGGCGCCCTCAGCGAGCGGCAGGTGGAGACCCTGGCCGTGAGCGTGTTCGGCTTGCCGACCGAAGTTCCCCAGGGCTGACCCCTCCGCGACAGCGGACATACGTACACCTCATCAACCGGCGCCAGGAGCAGTGGGCGCATGGGCCAGAAGGGCTGACCTGACGTGCATGTGACCAGCAGACGCAGACACCACCGCGTCCGGACGAGACGGATCGCGCTGACCGCGGCGCTGACCATGGTCGCCACGCTGCTTCAAGTCAGCGCTGTGGCGAGTCCCGCGGCGGCAGAGAACACGCTGCCGGGTGTGCCGTCCTCCGAGCGGCCCGTCGAAGGCGCACCTGCCGGGCACGGCGAGCCTCGTCTCAAGCGTCCGGCACCGGTGCCGGCGGGGAAGCCCGACGCGACGTGGCCCGAAGCTGGCGCATCAGAAGTGACGCTCAAGAAGGCTGAGAATCCCGGAAGCCCCAAGGTGCAGGCCAAGAGCATGCCCTTGAAGCTCGGGGTTGCGAAGGCTGAAAAAGCGGGCGCCCCTGAGTCGGTTCGCGCGCGCATCCTGGACCGTGCCGCCACCGAGCGCGCGGGCATCCAAGGCGTCCTCCTCGCTCTGGACAACCAAGACGGGAAACCTGCTGCCGACGACAGTGTCTCGGTCAGCCTGGAGTACGGCTCTTTCGCCGAGGCGTACGGAGCAGGCTACGGCAGCCGCCTCACCCTCGTATCCCTTCCCGAGTGCGTCCTGGACAAGGGCAACGCCGCGTCCTGCGGTCCCGCCGAGCCCATCGACACGGAGAACGACACCGAGAAGCACGTTCTCACCGCTCCGTTCGTGCCCCTGGGCAAGGAAGGGACGCTGCTGGCAGCAGTCGCCGACGACAGCGGGCCGACCGGCGATTACAAGGCCACTGACCTTTCCCCGGCGTCCAGCTGGTCGACCGACCTCAACTCCGGTGACTTCAACTGGCAGTACGCCTTCGACGTACCCACCGTCCCTGGCGGCCTGGCCCCCCAGGTCGGCATCTCCTACTCGTCGGGAGCCATCGACGGGCGCTCCAGCGGCACGAACAACCAGGGATCCTGGATCGGCGACGGCTTCAACTACTCCCCGGGGTCAATCGAGCGCCGCTACAAGCCCTGTGCAGAAGACGATGTGGAGAACTCCGATGGCAACAAGCCCGGCGACCTGTGCTGGGACTACGACAACGCCTTCCTCTCCTTCAACGGCAAGGGCGGCGAACTCGTCCCCATCGGCGACAACGCGTGGAAGCTGAAGCAGGACGACGGCACCCTCATCCAGCGTCTGACCGACACGGCGCGCGGCAACGGCGACAACGACGGCGAGTACTGGCGCCTCACCGACGCGCAGGGCAACCGCTACTACTTCGGCTACAACCGACTCCCCGGCTGGTCCGACGGCAAGGAGACCACCGGCTCCACCTGGACCGTCCCGGTCTTCGGCAACGACCCCGGCGAGGAATGCCACAAGTCCACCTTCGCCGCATCATGGTGCCAGCAGGCATGGCGCTGGAACCTCGACTACGCCGTCGACGTCCGGGGCAACGCCATCGCGTACTACTACAACCAGGAGAAGAACTCCTACGGCCGCAACCTTGAGGCCAAGGACAACACCCGCTACGTGCGTGGCGGCCACCTGGACCGCATCGAGTACGGCCTCCAGCACGACAGCGTCTACAGCGCACAAGCCCTGGCCAAGGTCGACTTCACCAGCTCCGAGCGCTGCATCGAGAAGAACACCGGTGACTGCGCCGACATCGAGAAGAACGCCTTCCACTGGTACGACACACCGTGGGATGCGAACTGCCCCGAGGCGAAGGACTGCGACAAGGGCCGCTACGCACCCACCTTCTGGACGCGTAAGCGCCTCACCGGCGTCACCACAGAAGTACTCAAGACCGCGGGCTCCGGCTACGAGAAGGTCGACTCCTGGAAACTCACCCACCGCTGGGAACAGGCGGACGTCGACTACCAGCTCCTCCTCGACGCCGTCCAGCGCACCGGTCACACGGGCGACTCTCCCATCACCCTTCCGAAGACCACGCTCTCCTACACCCAGCTCGTCAACCGGATGGACAAGACGGGCGACGGCTACCCCCCCTTCGTCCGTGCACGCCTGTCGACGATCGAGGACGAGTCCGGAGGCAGAGCGGAAGTCAACTACACCGGCCCGGCCTGCGACAGCGGTAACCTCCCGACACCGCAGTCCAACACGACGCGCTGCTACCCGCAGATCGTCGACGGACAGGGAGACGAGAAGCCCACGACCCACTGGTACAACAAGTACGTCGTCGACCAACTCACCCTGACCGACCGCACAGGCGGAGCCCCCGACCAGGTGACCCGCTACGAATACCTGGGCGGCGCCGCCTGGCACTACGACGACAGCGACGGAATGGTCGAGGACGAGGTCCGCACCTGGTCCCAGTGGCGCGGCTACGGCCACGTCCGCGTCCTGGACGGCGGGCAGGGCGGCACCTCCGCCATGAAGTCGCAAAGCGACTCCTATTACCTGCGCGGCATGAACGGCGACCGGAAGGAACCTTCCGGCGGCACCAAATCCGTCTCCGTCACCCTCGGCGACGGAGAAGGCGACCCGATCACCGACCACGAGTCGGCCGGCGGCTTCCTGTACAAGAGCGTCGGCTTCTCCGGTCCCGGTGGCAAGGTCCTGGGAAAGACCGTCGAGCGCCCTTGGCACCACGAGACGGCCAAGAAGGTACGCGACTGGGGAACGATCCGGTCGCACTTCAAGGGCACCGCCAACTCCCGCACGTGGACGTCGACCGACGACGGCGCAGGCAAGGACTGGCGGATCACGTCCAAGTCGACCACATACGACACCAAAGCCGGCCGCGTGCAGGAGATCGACAACCGTGGCGACAACTCCACGGCCGCCGACAACCAGTGCACCCGACACGAATACGTCCCCAACGAGACACTCAACATCCTTGCCCCGCTCTACCGGACGGAGACGGTATCGGTCTCCTGCGCTGAAACGCCCGACCGTAAGAAGGACGTCGTCAGCGACACCCTGACCGCCTACGACGGCAAGGCGTACGGCGCGGCCCCCCAGAAGGGCGACCCCACCAGCGTCGCCACCCTGAAGAGCCACGACGGCACCACGGCCACCTACCTGGAGAACGGCGCCACCTTCGACTCCTACGGCAGGCCGCTCACCTCCACCACCCTCGCGGCGGATGTCACCGTCACCGGCACCGGCGCCCCCAAGCGCACCACCCGGACCGACGCCAGCACGTCCACCACCGCGTACTCCCCGGCCACCGGCCGCTTCACCACCATCACCACCACCAGCCCGCCCGCCACGCCCGGACAGACGGCCACGGCCCAGAAGACGGTGACCACCGTCGACCCGCGGCGCGGCGTCCCGCTGGCCTCCACCGACCCCAACGGCAAGATCACCACCCGCCAGTACGACGCCCTCGGCCGGGAGACGAAGATCTGGCTCCCTGACCGCAAGGGCCAGACCCTCCCCAACTACGCCTTCGACTACTACATCGAGGAAGGCAAACCCACCGCAGTCCGCACCCGCACCCTGGGAAATAGCGGCGGTGCCGTACTGGACTCCTACGAGCTCTACGACGGCCACCTGCGTCCACGCCAGACCCAGTCGCCGGGAGTCGAGGGCGGCCGGATCGTCTCTGACATCCTCTACGACGAGCGGGGCCTCACCAGCCGCACCTACGCCCCCTACTACACACAGAAGCCGGCCTCGAGAGACCTCTTTCTCCCTGACGACGCCCTCTCCGTCGAAACCCAGACCTGGCACACCTACGACGGCATGGGACGTGAGACCGAGCAGCGCCAGGTAGCCGGCAATGGCGACGGCCACGGCGAACGCATGCTCGCGCTCACCCGCACCCTCCACGGTGGTGACCGAACCACCATCATCCCCCCGGAAGGTGCCGCCGCCACAACTTCCCTGATTGATGCTCAGGGCCGCACCACCGAGCTACGCACCCACCATGGCCGCAGCGTCTCCGACGACTACGACACCATCCGGTACAGCTACAACAAGGGTGGTCTCCTCCAGAGTGCCACCGACCCGATGGGCAACACCTGGTCCTACACCTACGACCAGCGCGGCCGCGTCACAGAGACCGTCGACCCAGACGCAGGGAAAACCGTCCAGGAGTACGACGACCGCGACCAGGTCGTCGGCACCACGGACGCCCGAGGACGCACGGTCCACCAGACCTACGACGGGCTCGGACGCCAGACGGCTCTGCGCGACGAAGGCCCGTCCGGCAAGCTCCGCGCCCAGTGGGAGTACGACACCGTCAGCGGAGCCAAGGGCCTCCTCGCCTCCTCGACGCGTTTCGTGGACGGTGCTGAATACACATCCAAGATCACCAAGTACGACGCCCTGTATCGCCCGGAGCGCACTGCCGTCGTCATTCCCGCTTCCGAAGGCGAACTGGCAGGCACGTACCAGGCAAGCACCTCCTTCCACCCGTCCGGCCTGGTCCAGGGCACCAGCCTCTCCGCCGCCGGATCACTTCCCATCGCCTCCCAGACCTACCAGTACGACGAGGCCCTGCGTCCCGTCGGCACCATCACTCCCGGCGGCCAGAGCACCACCCTCCGTTCCTTCACCGGCAAACCACTCCAGCAGAAATTCCAGGAGACATCCTCCGCCAAACACACCCAGATCACTCAGACCTTCGAACACGGCACACAACGCCTCGCCACCTCCCGGGTCGACCGCCAGGAAGGCGTCGGTGTAGACCGCAGCCAGACCTACCGCTACGACCAGGTCGGGAACATACTCTCCGTCTCCGACGTCAACCGTGACGGAACAGACACCCAGTGCTACACCTACGACCACCTGCGACGACTCATCCAGGGCTGGACGCAGAGCACCAAGGAGTGCGCGGACAAGCCCTCGGGCGACGTGGTGGGGGGCATCGCGCCCTACTGGGACTCCTACACCTACGACAAAGCGGGCAACCGCCTCACCGAAGTCCGACACGGCCACGGAAGCGATGCCGGCAAGGACGTCACGCGCGACTACACCTACCCGCCGGCCGGCGGCCCTCAGCCCCACACCCTCTCCGAAGTCACCGAATCGGGGCCAGCCGGCACTTCCAAGACCGCCTACGCCTACGACCCGAGCGGCAACACCACCGAGCGCTTGATCAACGGCGACACCCAGAAGCTCTCCTGGGACGCCGAAGGCAAGCTCGTCCGCGTCACCCAGCCCGTCGAGGGCAAGGACGACGAGGTCACCGAATACCTCTACGACGCCGACGGCAACCGCCTCATCGCCCGCACCGCGACGGAAACCACCCTGTACCTCGGCCACACGGAGGTCACCCTCGCCGAGGGTGCGACCAAGGCGAAGGCCACTCGCTACTTCGACCTCGGTGACGGCCACCAACTCGTCCTCGACGACGACCGCAAAGCAACCGTTACCATCGCCGACCACCAAGGCACCGGCCAACTCGCCGTCACGATAGACACCAAGAACCTCACCCAGCGCCGCACCACACCCTTCGGCCAACCCCGCGGCGACCAGCCACAGGACTGGCCCGGCACCCGCTCCTTCGTCGGCGGCATCGACGACACCGCCACCACTGGCCTCACCCACCTCAGCGCTCGTGAATACGACCCGGAAACAGGCCGTTTCATTTCCGTCGACCCCATCCTCGACCTCACCGACAGCCAGCAGATCCACGGATACGCCTACGCAAACAACAGCCCTGTCACCTTCAGCGATCCGACCGGCCTGCGTCCTGACGGAGCGTGCGGTGGCAGCAACTCCTCTTGCAACGGTGGCACGGAGACATGGGACAAGAAGGGCGGGAAATGGACCTGGAACGACACCAGGCCAACAAGTAATAACGCGAATGGCAGTACAACTTACGGAACTAATAGCTATTCGCTAGGGGGAGGTGGGCGCTCCGTAAGGACAAAGGTGGTTCGCCCCGCACCAGATATTAACATCGCGAATGATGTGGAGTGTCCCTGGGTAGCCGGAAATAACGGTTGCATGGACGGCAAGCCCGTCACTTTCCTTGCACCGGATTGGGAAAAGCGCAGCGTTGTCGGTCATTTCCTCGAAGGGGATTTCCTTATAGGAATGACCAAGGCGATGGACCCCTGTGCATTTCAAGAGCAAGAGGGGTGCGTAGATGCAAAGATCGGAATGGTGGAGGTTGGCGGGTCGAATCTCTCGAGAAGTGCCACTAGGGCCACTTCGAAAGTTCTGGCGGCCAGAGTTGAGAAGGCTTATCTGGCGCGCCTGATTGGTCAACGTCGTGCCGCTTTGGCCGGTGAATTGAAGATCGGTGACAAGCTAATTCCGCTGATGGCGGGAAGTGGCAAGAACCCCGCGAAGGGACTTGTGCCACCCGTTGGCGGTCCTGGAAACCCTGCCAGATTTAAGGCCACTGCCACCGGCGCAAATAACAGGGAAGCTGATACCGAGTACAAGATGCTCACATATATCGCAAACCAGCTTGGTGCGCCTTCTTCGGTTAAGGGGTCGCTGGTGCTGCATTCCTCGCAACCTGCCTGCCTTTCTTGCACCTCCGTGATCGGGCAATTCCATAAACAGTTTCCGAATATCCGCATAAACTACACATCTGGGCGTCCGTGACACACTCTGCCCAACCATCCGCGTAAAATCTTCCGATTCCTTGGTGAGGGTTGGCGAAGGTTGTCGCCTTGCACCTGGTGGCGGCGTGAAAGCAGTAGTCACCGCCTAAGGGTTGTCCCGTAACTGCTGGTCACGGATGAGATGATCATGGTGTGGCTGGTGTGATCAGGGCGTCGGAGCCGTCCTGGATAGCCCCGTTCACCGGGCTGAGCCCGCGGCAGTTCGGGAAGCTGGTGACGGTTCTGAGGCGTGAGGGCGCGGACGCGGTCCGCAAGGGCCGGCCGTGGAGCCTTTCGCTGGAGGACCGGGCTCTGCTGGTCGCGGCCTACTGGCGCACGAACCTGACCATGCGACAGCTCGCCCCGTTGTTCGGGGTGTCCAAGTCGGCGGCGGACCGGATCATCGACCACCTCGGACCGATGCTCGCTCTCCAGCCCCGCAAGCGGTTCGCCAGGGACACCGTGCTGATCCCGGGTCGGCACCCTGGTGCCGACCCGGGATCACACGATCGCCGAACGGTCGAAGAACTATCGGTACTCCACCAACCACCAGGTCGTCATCGACGCCGACACCCGCCTGGTCGTTGTGGTCGGCCGGCCGCTCGCCGGGAACCGCAACGACTGCAAAGCACGGGAGGAATCCGGTGCCAAGGCCGCCGTCGGCAAGACCCTCACGACCGCCGATGGCGGCTACCCCGGTAGCCGGACTCGTCATCCCTCACCGGCGCGAGCGCGGCCGGACCGAACTTCCGGACTGGAAAGAGGAACACAACAAGTCCCACAAGCAGGTCCGCGCCCGCGTCGAGCATGTCTTCGCCCGCATGAAGACCTGGAAGATCCTCCGCGACTGCCGCCTCAAAGGAGACGGAGTCCACCACGCCATGCTCGGAATCGCCCGGATGCACAACCTCACCCTCGCCGGATAGGGCAGCAGGCCACACGGCGGTCAACCATGCCCGAGGCGACTCGGAGATCATTTACGGGACAGCCCTTAATCCGTCCGATCGGCTCTGCTTAACATGGAGGGCCCGGCAGTCCAGTTAGGTGGTCGTGTACGGCCGGACTACGTCTCTTTGTCAGGAGGTAGGGCGCGCTTCACCCCGCTACCTTGGTGAGTGCGTGCTCAGTGTGCCACGAATTGGGCTGCCGCTCACGAGCTAGCCTGTCTCTGGCGGTTACGTAGTGTGGGCGCCAATCCACACGGTCTGCGCCTGCAAGGTTGCCGTGTCCTAGCGTGATGTACCAGCGCTTCAGTAAGCTGCTAGAATGCAGCCTCCCGCGGCGCAATTCGTGCAATCGACTTTGCAAGCTGCTCGCTGCGCCGTTCTTTGCGGCGTGTGGTGCGTACGGAGTCGTTTTGGGTGGTAATGCAAATTCCTGATTCGTTTCGTGGCGGTGGAGGCAATATGGAACATTACTCTCCTCAAGAGGATGGGAATATTCGAACGCCAGCCCATCAAGCTATCGAAGATGATGACTTGGATGGCCTGGTTCATCTTTTGCGGCAAGGAGTCGATCCGGATGAGGTTTGTGATGGGATGACTCTGCTGCTTCGGGCTATTGACTATGAGGCAGATACTGCTATTCAGGGAGGAGAGGAGATGGGGTCTTCTTTTACGAAGGCCTTGCTCTATTACGGCGCTGATCCATTGCTGCGGGCGCCTAGCGGTGAGACGCCGGCCGAGATGGCGGAATACTACGGACATAAGGAGGCCCTGAGAATTCTCATGGGAAATACCAAGGGTGAGAAAGGTGAATGAAGATGTAAAATACCTAGTGTCCTGAGTCGGTAGTTCGCTTGCGGTTATATGGTGGGGTAATGTCTGCTCCGAAGCCGTTGCCGTTGGAGCTGTCCGATCACGAACGCCGGGTGCTGCGCGGTTGGTTGCGTAGGCGGACGGCGTCGCAGGCGCTGGTACTGCGGTCGAGGATCGTGCTGGCGTGTGTGGAGGGCCTGTCGAACGCGCGGGTTGCGGACGACCTGGGTGTCTTGCGGGAGACGGTGCGTAAGTGGCGGTCCCGGTTTACCGCGGACCGATTGGAGGGTCTGGTGGACCGGCCGCGTTCGGGGCCACCGCCACGGATCACGGACGAGCGGGCCGAAGCCCTGGTCGCCAGGACCCTCGGCCAGGCGCCGCCGCAGGGGGATTCGCACTGGTCGACGCGCTCGATGGCCGAGCCGGAGGGAATGTCGGAGTCGGCCGTGTCGCGGATCTGGCGGGCGTTCGGCCTCAAGCCCCACATCGTGGAGGAGTGGAAGCTGTCGACCGACCCGTAGTTCGTGACCAAGGTCCGCGACGTGGTGGGCATCTACCTGCCCCCGCCGGAGAACGCCCTGGTCCTGGCCGTGGACGAGAAATCATAGATACAGGCCCTGGACCGGACCCAACCGGTGCTGCTGATGGCACCGACCACGCCGGCGAAGATGACCCACGACTAGTACTGCAACGGTGCTTACCCTTGAACCGCCCCGGGTGCGGTAGAGACCTCAGATTTTGGTTGTGACCTGGGGTTTCGTGGTGGCGAGGTAGTAGTTGGTCTCGTATTCGACGGGTGGGATGTGCCCTATTTCACCGTGGAGTCGGCGGTGGCAGTACCAGTCGATCCATTCCGCGGTGGCCAGCTCAACCTGGGAGAGCGTCCTCCAGGGCTGTCCGGGCTTGATCAGCTCGGTTTTGAACAGGCCGATCGTGGACTCCATGAGGGCGTTGTCGTAGGCGTCGCCGACGGAGCCGATCGAGGCCGCGATGCCGGCGGCGTCCAGGTGCTCGGCGAGCCGGAAGCTCGTGTATTGCGAACCGGCATCGGAGTGATGTATCAACTCGCCCCGCTGATGCGGCTTTTCGTCGCGGTCGCGTTGCCACAGGGCCATGTCCAGCGCGTCCAGGACGAGCCGTGTCTCCTTCGACAGGGCTGCGGACCAGCCGACGATCCGGCGGGAGAAGGTGTCCACGACGAAGGCGACGTAGACGACTCCCGACCAGGTGCTGACGTGAGTGAAGTCGGCGACCCAGCAGCGGTTGGGGGAGGCGCGACGAAGTTGCGGTCCAGCAGGTCCGGTGCCCGCTCGACGCTGCCGTCCGGGATCGTGGTGATGATCTTCTTCCCGCGGACGGCACCTGCGACGCCCAGCTCGCGCATGAGGCGTTCGACGGTGCACCGGGCCACGAAGTGGCCCTGTCGGTGCAGCTCACGCCAGACCTTCCTGGCCCCGTAGACACGATAGTTGGCGTCGAAGATCTGTTGGATGAGCGGCTTCAGCTCGGCGTCGCGGATGGTGCGGGCTGACGGGACCTGAAGCCGTTTATGGTGGGCGTAATAGGTAGAAGGGGCGATCTTGCAGTCGTGCTCGGTGAGCACGCGGCAGATCGGCTCGACACCGCCGAAGCGGGCCCGGTGCTCGTCGATGAACGCTACGAGCGTGTGTGTGGCCGGTCGAGCTCGGCCGCGAAGAAACTTGCCGCAGCCTTCAGGATGTCGTTCGCCCGCTTCAGCTCGGCAATCTCCTTCTTCATCGCCTTGATCTGGGCGGACTCCTCCGTGGTCGTCCCCGGACGCTGACCGGAGTCGATCTCGTCGCGCTTCACCCAGTTCCGCAGGGTCTCGGCCGAGCCGATGCCGAGCTTCTGGGCGACCGCCCGCAGCGCAGCCGACTCGTTCGGGTAGTCACCGCGGACCTCGGCGACCATACGGACCGCTCGTTTGCGCAGCTCAAGGGGATAGGAGGAGGGGCGTGCCATGACTCAATCCTTTCACGGAATCGAGTCTCTACCGGACCCGGAACGGTTCACTTGGCCTTTCCCCTGGTCCCCAGGTGGCCCGCGCCCTGCGTCTCGCACAGGTCCTCCGGGAGTTCCACCCCGACGACTCGGCCGAGCAGCTTCTGCAGCGCCTTTCCGTGCAGTGGGCCGCTGTACGTCAGTAGCTGCACGCGCCGACAACGCCAGGGGGACGGGCCACGGATCGGAAGTGTGGCCCATCCCCCTGTGATGGGAAAGACCAGCCCATGGACCGCCGAAACGGACAGCGCACCGACCGTGGTGGTGAGGGTCCTGGAACGCCGCCAGTGTCTACTGCGATGGGCTCCACCACTGTTGCCGTGACGCTCGTATGACGCTCCAGGTGCCCACAGGGGCGCTCAGAGGGCCGGGAACCAACCCTGACCTGCGCTTATGCCTTCCTCGCTTAACGTGACGTGTTTCCGATGACGCATCATGTGGAGTGCGTGGCGATTCTGGAGCCGGTGAAGAAGGACTCCTGACCTGCTTTCTGTCAGGTGTCGTCCGGAGTGACCTTGGTGCTGGTCTGCCTCAAGGTGCGGCCGTGCGGGACGAGGCATTCGCCCCGCACGGGCCGCTTCAGTGGATGGGTGCTGAACTCCCTCATTCGCAGGGGGAGATGTATTTCCGCTGAAGGGAGATCTGTGTGGAGAGTCACCAGAGCGGGGCCGGTGGGAGTGCACTGCGCTTCGTCACGGTGGAAGTCGCTCTCAGGGGGCCTGCCGAGCACAGGCGTCGGGCGCGCGCCTTGTTCGGGAGCGCAGGGTTGGGAAGTACTTGACGCTGAGGAAGAAGCGTTTCCGGAAAGCTGTGCAGGCTGGAGTTGCCCTCGGTGAGGTGGACCGCAAGTCGGTCTATGTGCTTGGCATGCCGGCTGGGCGTGATGCCGGTCGTCGTCCTGAACGGTGGGCGGCCCGGGAGATCGAGAACCTCGCAGACGAAGCTCAGTTGGACTTGCGGCTGGGCGCGAGCGTGGAGCGCAGGCAGCGTCGGCAGGAACCTCACTGGTTCGTCTGACAACCGCGCAGCACGCTTGCCCATCGCTGGGCCCGGTGGCTGTTCAACGCTGAGCGGCGCGTGGGGGTGCATGACACCGGGACGGTGTTCCACGGCTCGTTCGACGAGGCCAGGCGGCGTGCTGTCACGGGAAGCGTAAGGGCGCCGTTTCCCGCGTCGAGTGGGGGCACACGACGGCATGCACCGGACGGGTGCGGCGGAGAGTCGCACGTGGATGGTGAAGGCGACGGCGCTGAGCTGTACGGCGGCTGCGCTCGGCACCCCCGCTGCTTCGGGCCCGTGGTGGGCGACGCTGCTCGCGCTGGTGGGCTGGGCGCTGCTGAGCTGGTGGTGCGTGACCGTCGTGACTCCGCTTCTCCGTCTTGCGTCGGCAACCACGGACGGAGGTCAGATCCCGGATGAGGGAGCGAACAGTCGCCGGCGCCGGCTTGGTTACGGGTGGCTTGCTGCGCTGGCTGACAGTGGGCCCCTCTTCGCGGTGACGGTGTGGGAGACCCAGGTCGTGGGACCGAGGCCGCTCTGTTCTGGCACTTCCTCCTGGTCGGCCTGCTGTTCGTCACGGGCGGCATCCGGCGCCTGGCCCGTGCGGGCAGCCGGAGACCGTTCCAAGTAGCGGTGTCCGTCGCTGGGTTGCCGGTAGTGATTCCGGCTCTCGGCGGGCTCAGCCCTGTGCTTTTCACCTGGTACGGCGGCGCGTTCCATGTGCGGGCGGAGTACATCGGCGTCGCGCACGTGTGGCAGTTCGTGGCCTCGGCATATGTGCTGGTGATCTCGGTGGCACTGACACTGTTCTTCCTGGCCTGCTGGGGGTATGCCCAGCCCCTCTTCCGCCATCCGGTTCAGGCGTGGCGGTCGGGCCGGGTCCCGGCTGACTACTTCGGCGTCGATCCTCGGTACGCGAGCTCCCTGCGGGCGAGGGGGATCCTGTCGCCGTGATTCCGCGTAGCTGCCCTGCCGGCTGACCCGCTCGTTTCCGAGCGTGAGGGGTTGAGGCCGACCTGCCCGGCCCCATCCTGGCTGATTCGCGCCCTGTCCGGTCATCCGCCGTTCTGCTGCCATGTCGAGCGGCGGAGGAGCAGTGCCGGCGGACGGGGGCGTCATGGGAACATCCACGCGGTGGAAGGGGCCGCGCGGCGACCGGTGGAGTGCGGCGGCGCGGCGTCTGGCGCGGTGGGACCCTGAGTCGCGGAACGCGGACCAGCGCCTGGAGGAGATCGCCGCGGACCATCTGCGGGCGTTGCACGAGACGGTCCGTGCCGACCCCTCGGCGTTCGGGCTGTACGGCGTCGTCTGCGAGGCTGGGGAGCGGCTGGCGCACACGTTGGGTTCCCTGGCCACGAAGGGTGTGCGGTCGGAGGGGGAACTTGTCGCCCGACTCGTCTCAGAGGTGGGCGCGGACGGGGGTACGTTGGCCGATGCCGCCGTGCGGCGGGGCGTCGCCGAGGCGGTACGGAACGTCCGAGAACGGCACGGGGAGTGGGACGAGGCGATGACCGACGCCCCTTCTTCCGAGGGTGGCTTCGCGTGGGACATCCTGTGCGATCTGTACCGGATGTTCTTCGCCGACACGGTGGGGGAGTTCCTCCGGTCCGTGGTCGCCGAACACGTCCGGCAGGCCGCGCCCGTGTTGGTCGTGGCCGATCCGGAGGGCAGGATCGCCGACTGGGTCGCAGAGAAGCTGGTGGGCCTGGTGCCGAACCCTTGTGAGGAGGCGGTGGACGCCGTGCCCTCGGCAGAGGGAGACCTTGAGGAGCCCCTGGTATTGCCCGAGATCGCCGAGGCGCTGGTGTCGAGGGCCGTGGGCAAGGTGCTGGGACTGGCCGGTGAAGAGATCACCGGTGATGAGGGAGTCGCCGCATGACGCGTCCCGGCCATTTCTTCTGGTGGCGAGGCCACCACGCGGACCGGTCCGGGGACGGCCGCTGGACGGAGGTCGGTGAGGAGGCCTTCCAGGAGGACGAGCGCCGCATCACGGGCCGGCACCGCCTGCCCGGCCCGGTTCCCGACTGGGCCGAAGACCTGTTCAGGGTCGCCAGGGCAGCGTTCATCGTCGACAAGTACGTACGCCGTGACGGCGGACGGGACCGGTGGGCGCGGCACGTCAGACTCTCCGTACCCGTCACGGAGTACGGGCGGTGGCGGAGCGGAACGGTTCGCGACGACCTCGCCGGGTTGTTCCAGCTTCTCACGGGGGACGCGTGGGAGATCGAGTTCCGGCCCCTCACCGGGCACGGCGTCGAGGAAGCGCTGGACTTTCCCGAAGAGCCGCGCGCCTCCGAAGTCGCTTTGTTCTCAGGCGGTTTGGATTCCACCAGCTGGGCCGCAGCGCGCTCCCGCGTGGAGGACTCGCGTCCGCTGCTACTCGTGATGTTCCGCGAGATCGGCCTGTTGCGCCAGCAGAGGCAGGTGTACAGCGCCGTCGAAAGGCTCAGTGGGGCCCGACCGGTGATGTTGTTGCCGATGAGCCAGACTCCGAGGGGGGACGGATCTCCACTCCGGCTGGAGACCTCCTCCCGCACCCGCGGACTTCTGTACGCGTCCGGAGCGGTGCGAGCCGCCACCGCACATGGTGTGGCCACCGTCCATGTTCCGGAGAATGGGCAGCTCGCTCTCAATCCTCCTCTCACTCCCGCTCGTTCGGCGGCTTGTTCGACCCGGTCGGTGCACCCGCGCACGCTTGCCCTCCTGAACTCGGTGTTGGGTGTGGTCGGTGAGGGCGCCGGTGCGGTGACGGTGGTCAACCCTTGGGGGTGGCTGACGAAGGGAGAGGTGTGTGCGGCCGGAAAGGCGGCGGGCCTCACCCCCTCGGAGCTGGAGTCGACGCTGAGCTGCGGGAAGCCGCCCGCCAGACGGAAGGGCGGACCGTCGTTGGCCAACTGCGGAGTCTGCTTCCCGTGTCTCGTGCGCCGGTCCGGGCTGCTGCACGCCAACGGCGCCGACCGCACTCCGTACGAGGCGGCCCCGTGGGAGGACCACCTCTCGCTCCGCCGGGGCGAGGACTGGCGTGCACTCCGGCGATGGCTTCTCGGCTCGTACGGCCTCACCGACGTGATCACCGACACGCCGCTTCCGCCGGACGTGGCGCCGACGGCGGCGCTGGAGCTGATCGAGCGCGGGCGTGGGGAGTTGGCCCGCCTGGTCGAGCTCGCGGCCGCACGCCGTTTCTCCGGGGAAACGGTCGGGCCGTAGCGGACGCGGGGGTGTGCCGGTGACGTGACCGAGGCGCGGCGTCTCTCGGTGAGCGTGCTCCCGAGATCGGGGAGGCCGTGGTCCGAGGCGCCTGCGTCGCCGCAGTGGGCGTGCGGCTGTTCCACGTACCGCCGCCGGACGGGCCGGCCGTCCCGCCGGCAGTTGAGTCGGGCCCTCGCGTCCGCGGCTGCCGCGCCCTCACTCCTCCCCCCGCCTCCGGCGTGCGTGGCTTCGGGCCTTCATCCGGTTCCCGCACGTAGCCATGGAGCACCAGCGGGCGGTGCCGGGGCGGCTGTGGTCGATGAGGAACAGGTTGCAGCGAGGGTTGGCGCAGGGGCGTAGGCGGCCGGGGAGTTCGGTGGTGACGCGGGACCAGGCAAGGGTGGTGCGGGCCGGAAGTGCGTCGTCGGGGGGTGCTTCCAGGCGCCAGTCCACGCCTGCCGGGGAGGCGGTGGGGCGCAGGCGGACCCGGTCGAGTGCGGAGGTGAGGGGGACGACGTCCTCGGAGGTGCCCCGGATCAGGCGGTGCAGGGTGTCGCGCACCTCGCGGAGGCGCTCGCGTTCCGCGGTGGTGCCCGTCCCGCCGAGTGCGCGCGCCCAGTCCGCGGCGCCCGGTGCGTCCAGGGTGTCCGTCGGGTGTCCGTCGATCACCGGGGCACTGTTGAGCACGGCGAGCAGCAGGTCCTCGTCCTCGGTCCGGGTCACGGCTCACTCTCCTTGACGCCCCCTGCGGCGCTGTGCATGATGAGCATAGCCTAACCGGTTAAAACGAGTTAAGAGGTTAGCGTGGCTGCTGTTCACCATCGCACCGTGGACGTGGACGGTCTGACCGTCTTCTACCGGGAGGCCGGTCCTTCGGACGCGCCCGTCCTCCTGCTGCTGCACGGCTATCCGTCCAGCTCGCACATGTTCCGGCACTTGATCCCGGCACTGGCCGGCCCCTACCGGGTGATCGCGCCGGACCACATCGGCTTCGGCCGCTCTTCGGCGCCGGACGTGGCGGAGTTCCCCTACACGTTCGACGCCCTGGCTGAGGTCACGCGTGGCTTTCTCGCCGCTCTCGGCGTGCAGAGGTACGCGATCTACGTGCAGGACTACGGCGCCCCGATCGGCTGGCGGCTCGCTCTGGCGTCCCCTCAGGCGGTCACCGCCGTCGTCTCACAGAGCGGCAACGCCTACGAGGAGGGCTTCGTACCGGAGTTCTGGGAACCCATCTGGGCCTACGGGGACGAGCCGACCGCCGAGAACCTGGAACGACTGCGGCCGGCCCTGGGCCGCGAGGCCATCGAGTGGCAGTACACCCACGGCGTGCCCGACCCCAGCCTGATCGATCCCGACGCCTGGGAGCACGACCTGGCGCTGCTCGCCCGCACGGGTGTCGACCGTGCCCAACTCGCCCTGTTCGGCGACTATCCGGGCAACCGGGACCTCTACCCGGCAGTGCACGAGTGGCTCCGGTCGAGCGGTGTGCCTGTCCTCTCCGTCTGGGGCCGCAACGACGAGATCTTCGGGCCGGCCGGCGCCGAGGCGTTCCGGCGTGACGCCCCCGACGCGGAGGTCGTGCTGCTCGACGGCGGTCACTTCCTCCTGGAGAGTCACCTCGACGCCGTGGCCGCCGCCATCCTCCGGTTCCGGCCCCGCGTACGCGCCGCGACCGACGCCCGGTGAGGCTGCCCGGCGCCCGTCACGCCGGAGCCGGGCAGCCCCCGCCCCCTCACCCCCAGGGCTCCACCACGATCTTCCTCCCCTCGCCCGCCCGGAACCGCTCGATCGCCTCCGGGTACTGGTCCAGGGGGAGGCGGTCGCTGATGAAGACCGACGGGTCGAGGACGCCTGAGGCGAAGAGGGCGGCGGCTCGTTCGTAGCTGTGGAGGACGGCCATGGAGCCGGTGATGGTGATTTCCTGGTTGTAGATGCGGTAGGGCTCGATGACGGCGGTGGTGGCGTAGTCGGAGACGCCGAACTGGAGGAAGGTGCCGCCCTTGGCGACGCGGCCCAGGCCGTCCTGGATGGCCTGGGCGTTGCCGGTGGCGTCGATGACGATGTCCCAGCCGGCGGGGCGGTCGAGTTCCTCGGCGCGGGCGGCCGTGGCGGAGCAGCCGAGGAGGCCGGCGGTGGCGAGGCGGTCGGGGTTGACGTCGAGGACGTCGACGCGGGCGGCGCCGGTGCGCTTGGCCAGTTCCAGCATCATCAGGCCCATGGTGCCCGAGCCGTAGATGAGGACCTCGGAGCCGAGGTTGCCGCGGAGCACGTCGTAGCCGCGGACCGCGCAGGAGAGCGGCTCGATGAGGGCGGCGTCGCGGACGTCGACGTGGTCGGGGAGGCGGACGCAGTTGGCGACGGGGGCGACGGCGTACTCGGCGGCGCCGCCGGCCGTGGTGACGCCGATGGCGGCCCAGTTGTCGCACAGGTTGCCGCGGCCCGAGCGGCAGTAGCGGCACTCGTGGCAGTGCAGGGAGGGGTCGACGGCGACCTTGTCGCCGACGGCGAGTTCGGTGACGAGGGAGCCGGCGGCGACGATCTCGCCGGCGAACTCGTGACCCGGCACGATCGGCAGCGTCGGGGCGAACTCGCCCTGGAGGATGTGGAGATCGGTGCCGCACAGCCCGCAGGAGGCGACCTTGACGACCACGTCGCGCGGACCCGGCTCCGGGTCGGGCACGGTGGTGAGGGACACCTTGCCGACGGCTTCGACGATGGCTGCCTTCATTTGACTGCTCCCAAGGAGAGGCCCTGGACGAGTTTGTCCTGGGCGGCGTAGCCGGCGGCGAGCACCGGCAGGGACACGACCACCGAGGCGGCGCAGAGCTGGGCCAGGAAGAGGCCCTGGCTGGTGACGAAAGTGGTCAGGTGGACGGGGGCGGTCGAGGCGACGACGCCGGTCAGCACCCGGGCGAAGAGCAGCTCGTTCCAGCTGAAGATGAAGCAGATCAGCGCGGTGGCCGCGATCCCGGGCGCGGCGACCGGCGCCACCACCCGGCCCAGCACGGTCGGCAGCCGCGCCCCGTCGACCTGGGCCGCCTCGATGATCGAGACGGGCACGTCGGAGAGGAAGGACTGCATCATCCACACCGCGATCGGCAGGTTCATCGAGGTGTAGAGGAGGACGAGCAGCCAGACGTTGTCGAGCAGCCCGGTGTTGCGGGCGAAGAGGTAGATCGGCAGCAGGCCCGCCACGACCGGCAGCATCTTGGTGGAGAGGAAGAAGAAGAGCACGTCGGTCCACTTGCGCACGCGCCGGATGGAGAGGGCGTACGCCGCCGGGAGGGCGAGGAGCAGGACCAGCACGGTGGAGAAGAAGGAGGCGGTCAGGGAGTTGACCAGCGGGGGCCAGGGGGTCGGGCCGCCTCCGCCGCCGAAGAAGGTGCGGTAGCCGTCCAGGGTGAGGGAGGCGGCGAAGGAGGGCGGGTTGGTGGCGGCGTCGGACTCCGCGTGGAAGGAGGTCAGCACCATCCACAGGGCGGGGAAGCAGAAGACCAGGGCGAGCACCCAGGCGGTGATCGCGACGCCGGTGACGCGGCGGCGGGGCCGGGTGGCCGGGGCTGTGGCCGGTGCTGTGACCGGGGTTGTGGTCGAGGCGCTCATGCGCGGCTCGCCTCCTCGCGGAAGAGGGACGAGACCACCCGCAGGGCGACGGTGGCGATGAGCACCGTGCCGATCACCGCGACGACGCCGACGGCGGAGGCCAGGCCGTACTCGTGGGCCCGGTAGAAGGTCTCGTAGACGGTGTAGGGGAGGTTGGCGGTGCCGAGGCCGCCGGAGGTGAGGGTGAAGACCGCGTCGAAGTTCTGCACGATGTACACCGAGCCGAGCAGGATGCCCAGTTCGAGGTAGCGGCGCAGATGGGGCAGGGTCATGAAGGCGAACATCTGCCAGCGCCCGGCACCGTCGATGCGGGCCGCCTCCATCATGTCGTCGGGGCGGCTCTGGAGCCCCGCCAGCAGGATCAGCATCATGAACGGCGTCCACTGCCACACCAGCGCGGCCACCACGGCGGCCAGCGGCATCGACGACATCCAGTCCGGCTGGACCACCTCCTCGATGCCGAAGAGCGAGCCGAACCAGTTGAGCGCGCCGTTGAACAGCCCGTACTCCGGGTTGTACAGCGCGTGCTTCCACAGCAGCGCGGCGGAGACCGGGACCAGCAGGAACGGCGTGATGAGCAGGGTGCGGACCATGCCCCGGCCGAAGAAGCGGCGGTTGAGGAGCAGGGCGAAGCCGAGGCCGAGCGCCACGCTGACCAGGACCACCGAGGCGGTCAGGATCACCGTGGTGACCACCGCGTCGCGCAGGGCGGCGTCGGTGAAGACCGAGGCGTAGTTGGACAGGCCGGTGAAGTGGCGCTTCTCCGGACTGAGGGAGTTCCAGTCGAAGAGGGAGAGGACGAGCGTCGCCACGAACGGCAGCTGGGTGACGACGACGAGGAAGACCAGCGCGGGCAGCAGCGGCGCCCGGGTCGCCCACGCCTTGGCCCTGCTGCCCCGGGTGGCGGCGGGCGGCACGGGCGCGGGCGGCCTCGATGCCTTCGCCGGGGCGGTGGATGTGGTCATCGGTACTCCTCCGCGACCTTCTCGGCCAGCTTCTGGGAGGTGGCGAGCGCGGCGTCCACCGACTGGCGGCCCGCGATGGCGGCGCTGATCTCCTGGGCGACCCTGGTGCCCAGGTCGGTGAATTCCGGTACGCCGACGAACTGGATGCCCGCGGTCGGGCGGGGCTGGGTGCCCGGGTTCTTCGGGTCGGCCGAGGAGATGGCCTTCTCGGTGACGTCGGCGAAGGCCCCGGCCTCGGCGCGGTACTCGGGGTTGGCATAGGTGGAGGCGCGCTTGCCCGCGGGGACGTTGGACCAGCCGCTGGTGGCGCCGACCAGCTCCTCGTACTCCTTGCTGGAGGCCCAGGAGATGAACTTCCAGGCGTCGTCGGACTTGATGGACGCCTTCTGGAGGCCCCAGGCCCAGGTGTAGAGCCAGCCCGAGCTCTTCGTCTGTTCGACCGGCGCCGGTACGTACCCGATCTTGCCCTTCACCGGGGAGCCGGACGCCTCCAGGGAACCTGCGCCCGCCGTGGCGTCGTACCACATGGCCGACTTGCCCTGGGTCATGTTGTTCAGGCACTCGGCGTACCCGGACTGCGGGGCGCCGCGCTCGCCGTGGGAGCGGACGAGGTCGACGTAGAACTTGGTGGCCTTCTTGAACTCCGGTGAGGTCAGCTGCGGTTCCCAGTCCTCGGTGAACCAGGTGCCGCCCATCGTGTTGACCACCGTGGTCAGCGGGGCGATGACCTCGCCCCAGCCGGGCAGGCCGCGCAGGCAGATGCCCTTCATCCCGGGGCGGGAGCCGTCGGTCCGCTCGGCCAGCTCCGCGACCTCCTTCCAGGTGGGCTGCTCCGGCATGGTCAGCCCCTCCTCCTCGAAGATGTCCTTGCGGTACATGAGGAAGGAGGACTCGCCGTAGAACGGCTGGGCGTAGAGCTTGCCGTCCTCGGCGGTCAGCGACTCGCGCAGCGGGGCGAGGATGTCGTCCTGGTCGAAGCCGGGGTCCTTGGCGACGTAGCCGTCCAGCTCGTGCAGCCAGCCGTTCTTCGCGAAGAAGGGCAGCTCGAAGTTGCTGATGGTGGCGATGTCGTACTGGCCGGCCTGGTTGGAGAAGTCCTGGCTGACCTTGTCGCGCACGTCGTTCTCCGGCAGCACCGTGAAGTGGACCTTGATGCCGGTCTCCTTCGTGAAGTGCTTCGCGGTGAGCTTCTGCAACTCGACCATCTGCGGGTTGTTCACCATCAGTACGTTCAGCGCGTCGCCGCCGCCGAACGAGGTGCCGCCCGCCCCGGCACATCCGGAGAGCAGCGCCAGCGCGGCCGCCGCCGCTCCGGTTCGCAGAAGGCGGCGGCGCGGTCCGTGGCGTGGTCGCGGAGGGGCCATGGGGAACTCCTGAGGGGTCGCGGCTCGGTGGGGAAAGGGGGGGAGTACGGGCGCGGCGGACCGCGCCCCGGCACTCGCGGGGGGCGGTGCCGTGCGGACAGGGAGGGGACGGGTCAGGTCAGACGCGGATGACCTGGGGGCCGAGGAGGGAGTAGCGCTGGGCCTCGGCGGAGGTGAGGCCGGTGTCGGTGACGATGGCCTCGAAGTCGGCGACCTCGGCGAACCGGCAGAAGCTCACCGCGCCGAACTTGGTGTGCAGCCCGACGAAGACCCGCCGCCGCGAGCACCGCACCGCCTGCGCCTTCACCTCGGCGACCGTCGGGTCCGGGGTGGTCAGGCCGTACGAGCGGGAGATGCCGTTGGCGCCGATGAACGCCAGGTCGACCACGAAGTCACCGAGCATCCGCCCCGCCCAGTGCCCGACGGTGGCCAGGGTGGAGCCGCGCACCCGTCCGCCGAGCAGCAGCACGGCGGTCCTCTCCGCCCCGGCCAGCGCGGTCGCGACGGCCAGGGAGGCGGTGACGACGGTCAGTTCGCGGTCCTTCGGCAGCGCCTCGGCGACGAGCTGCGGGGTGAAGCCCTCGTCGACGAAGACCGTCTCGGCGTCGCCGAGCAGGTCGGCCGCGGCCGCAGCGATCCGCGACTTCTGCGGCACGTTGCGGGTGGTGCGGACGGCCAGCGTGGTCTCGAACCCCGCCGACTCCACGGGATAGGCCCCGCCGTGGGTGCGGCGGACCAGACCGTGTTCCTCCAGTACGTGCAGATCACGGCGGATGGTCTCCTTGGCCACGCGGAACAGGGCAGCGAGCGCGTTCACCTCCACCGAGCCGTCCCGGCGGGCGGTGTGGAGAATCCCTCTGCGGCGTTCCTCGGTGCCCACGACGCCCTTCCGGTTCTGCTGCGGTGCGGTCCACTGCGGAGCCCGGACCGGTCCGTTCGGGCTCACGTGTCGTTTGTACAAGCAGCGCCGGTGACTCGGCCACCTCCTGTGCGGGGGTGCTCGTGCCCGTTCTTGCCCGTTCGGGCGGGGTGGACCGTGCTGGTCAGCATAGGGAGAGGCCCCGACGCTCCACGGAGTGATGCCCGTTTCGGGCCCGAGCGGCGCCCGGAAAGTGCCCGTGTCCGGTTCGGGGACCCGATCGGGCGCGTACGGAAGCCGGTGTCCCTCCGCTTCCGTACGCGCCCCGGTGCCGGTGGTGCCCGGCCCGGCTCACACCCGCAGCACCCCCGCACCACCTCCTCCGCCCCCGCCCCGCCCGCTCCCGACAAGGTGACCCGGCCCGCCTCCAGGACGTGGCAGTGGACGGCGGCGCGGAGATGCCGTGCAGCACGGTGGAGCGGCCGTACCCGGCGTGCACCGTGTCGAGGGAGAGGAGCGTCATGCGCCGGTCACCGCCTCGGCCTCGGCCGGCTGCCTCCTTCGCGTCGGCGGGAGCTGCGACCCCGTCCTGTTCCGACCACCACGACGAAGAGCAGCCCCTGGAGCGACGCCGAAGGGCGCCGCCCGGCTCTCCCCGCGGTGCGGCAGGGGAGAGCGGACAGCGCCCTTCTGACGAGCCGGCCTGCTCAGACGGCCTCGGGGGCCGGGAAGGTCGGGTACTCGACCCCGGAGACGTGCTGGACGACTCGGATGACCTGGCAGGAGTAGCCGAACTCGTTGTCGTACCAGAGGTAGAGGATGGCGTTGTCGCCGTCGACCTTGGTGGCGCCGGCGTCGACGATCGAGGCGTGGCGCGAGCCGATGAAGTCGCTGGAGACCGCGTCGGGGGCGGTGATGAAGTCGATCTGGCGCTTCAGCGGCGAGGTGAGCGAGACCTCGCGCAGGTGGTCGAGGACCTCCTCGCGGGTGGTCTCGCGGCCCAGCCGCAGGCTGAGGATGGCGATCGAGACGTCCGGCACGGGGACGCGGATCGAGCTGCCGGTGATCGGCGCCTTCAGCTCGGGCAGCGCCTTGGCGACGGCGGAGGCGGCGCCGGTCTCGGTGATGACCATGTTGAGCGGCGCGGAGCGGCCACGCCGGTCGGAGGCGTGGTAGTTGTCCAGCAGGTTCTGGTCGTTGGTGAACGAGTGGACGGTCTCCACGTGGCCGCGCAGGACGCCGTACTCGTCCGCCATCGCCTTCAGCGGCGGGACGATCGCGTTGGTGGTGCAGGAGGCGCAGGAGAGGATCTGCTCGTCCGGCTTGACGTCCTCGTGGTTGACGCCGTGCACGATGTTCGGGACGTCGCCCTTGCCCGGAGCGGTCAGCACGACCTTGGCGATGCCGGGGCGCAGGTGGTTGGAGAGCCCCTCGCGGTCGCGCCAGCGGCCGGTGTTGTCGATGAGGATGGCGTCCTTGATGCCGTACTCCGTGTAGTCGACCTGGGCCGGGTCGTCGGAGTAGATCACCTGGATCTCGTGGCCGTTGGCGATGATCTTGTCGTTCGCCTCGTCCACGGTGATGGTGCCCTGGAACTGGCCGTGGATGGAGTCGCGGCGCAGCAGCGAGGCGCGCTTGACGATGTCCTGGCCCTTGCCCCGGCGCACCACGATGGCGCGCAGCCGCAGGCCGTTGCCGGAGCCCGCCTTCTCGATGAGCAGGCGGGCGACGAGGCGGCCGATCCGGCCGAAGCCGTAGAGGACGACGTCGCGCGGCTGGCGGCGGTCGATCTTCTGGTCGCCGGTGGCGCCGGCCACGGCGTCGGCGGTGAACTCGGCGACGGAGAGACCGCGGTCGTCGGTCTTGTACGTCGCGGCGAGCATGCCGATGTCGATCTGCGACGGTCCCAGGTCGAGCGTGGTCAGCGCCTGGAGGAACGGCATCGTCTCGGTGACCGAGAGCTCGGCGCCCGCGATCTGCCGCGCGAACCGGTGCGTCTTCAGGATGCTGACCACCGACTTGTTCACCAAGGAGCGGCTGTGGAGGAGGACGGTGACGTCCCGCTCACGCTGCAGCTTCCCGATGATCGGGATCATCGACTCCGCGATCTCCTCGCGGTTCTTCCAGTTGGTGAACGAGTCCTCGTTGACAGTCACAGGTTTATCTTTCGAGCTAGGCGGTGCTCATATGCTAACCCGACCGCTCTTTCGATCTTGCGGCGGTCTCCCGGGCGGGGCTCGGGAGTGACCGGTTCGTACCGCCGTGCACTTTTTACGCGCCTGGGTGGGGTGGCCGGAAGCACGGCCACCCCACCTAGGGCGGCACCAGGGCCGCTCAGGAGAGCACTACCGGACGGTGGGGGCGCCCAGCGTCCACACCGCGTGCGCGAGGGCGTCGCTGTTGCGGTCCAGCGCGGTGTCGTTGACGTTGGCCGTCGTGTCGCAGGAGGAGTGGTAGCAGCGGTCGAAGGACTGCCCCGAGGCGCCGCCCCACTTCTGCGCCTGGGCCGCCGTCTTGCGCTCCCCGGCCCCCGTGAACAGGCCGCCGACGGGTATCCCGGCGTTCTTGAAGCTCGCGTGGTCGGAGCGGCCGTCGCCCACCCTGTCCGGCTCGGTGGGGACGCCCAGCCCGGCGTAGTAGTCCTTGAACGTCTTCTCGATGGCCGGGTCGTCGTCGTAGACGAAGTAGCCGGGGTTCGGCGAGCCGATCATGTCGAAGTTGAGGTAGCCCGCGAAGGTGGCGCGCTGCGCCGTGGAGAGGCTGTTGACGTACGCCCGCGAGCCCAGCAGCCCCAGTTCCTCCGCGCCCCACCAGCCGAACCGCAGGTGCTTCTCCGGCTTGAGCTGGGCGCGGGAGACGGCCAGCGCGGTCTCCAGGACGGCGGCCGAGCCGGTGCCGTTGTCGTTGATGCCCGGGCCCGAGGTGGTCGAGTCCAGGTGGGCCCCGGCCATCAGGACCTGGCTGGGGTCGCCGCCGGGCCAGTCGGCTATCAGGTTGTAGCCGGTGGCGCCGCTCGCCGTGAAGGTCTGGAGCGAGGTGGTGAACCCGGCGGCGTCCAGCTTGGCCCTGAGGTAGTTCACCGAGGCCAGGTAGCCGGGCCGGCCGTGGGCCCGGTTGCCGCCGTTGGCGGTGGCGATCGACTGGAGCTGGGTGAGGTGCGCCTTCACGCTGCTCACCGGTATGTCGGGCGCGGCCAGGGCCGTCACGGGGGTGGCGGCGGGCTGGGCGGCGGCCTGCGTGGCCACCGGGCCGAGCAGGGCCGCCACGGCCAGCACGGCGGCGGCACGGCTACGGGCGGAAAGGATCATCGCGGGGCTCCGGATCTCCGTACGGGGACAGGACGGAAGGTGCGGGGCGCCGGGCGGCAGGGGCCTCGCCCGGACACCGGCGAGCGGTGGCGCGGTGAGCGACGAGCGTGGGACGCGGCGCGTGGTGCGGAGCGGCGGCGCCGGCCGGGCCCTGGGGCGGGGCGGCGCCGTGGGAAGGCGGATGCCGGTGGGACGAGGTGAATGCTGGAGAAGCCCGCGACGGGCGTCAAGAGGGGGTTCGGGTCACCGGGAGTGCCGGTCGGGGTGACCGGTTCCGGTCGGCCGGGGACGGTTCATGAAGGGGGAACGCGCGCCGCCGGCCCCCGATTCCGTCCGGCCGCGTCCGCTGACCGGACACCGCGCGGCGCCGTACGTACGGATCGGGCCGCCCGCGCCCCGGATTTCCGCGTCCGGTTCCCGCCCTCGGGGGCGTCGGGGCCGGGGCGCGAGGGGCCCCGGCCCGGGGCTCAGCTTGCGCCGTCCGTTACGCCGTGCAGGCGGGCGTGGAGCGCCCTGACCTGCGAGGTCAGCTCCGGAGCCGGACCTTCCACCGTGACGCCGGGGGCCACGGCCGCCACGGGCAGGGGCGCGACCGGGGACGCCGGTACGCCCCACTCCGCGAGCCAGCCGGTGAGCTGGTCCGAGGAGGCGGCGTACACGATCCGGCCCAGCCCCACCCAGGCGTGGGCCGCCGCGCACATCGGGCAGTGCTCGCCCGAGGTGTAGACGGTGGCGGCCGCCCGTTCGGCCACCGTCAGGTGGTCCGCCGCCCAGCGGGCGAGCGCGAACTCCGGGTGCCGGGTCCGGTCCCCGGAGGCCACCCGGTTGCGGTCCTCGGCCCGTACCGCCCCGTCCCCGTCCACCAGGACCGACCCGAAGGGCTCGTCGCCCGCGTCGAGCGCCTCCGCGGCCAGTTCCACACAGCGGCGCAGGTACCGCAGCTCCGCCTCGTCGGTCACGTCGCTCATCGTGGCTCCTCTCCTCGGCCGTGCTCCACATCCGTCCTGCCCGGCAGGGTACGTCCGGCCGCGAGCGGCGGCAGGTGGGAGCGGCCGGGCCCGTTGTCAGTGCGGCCTCCTACGGTTCGTTCAGTGGGACTCGCCGGAGCGGCCGGCGGGCCCACCCCTGGGGAGGGGTCTGCCATGCCCGCCGGAGCCACGGTGACGACGACGTATCTGGAGCTGTCGCAGGACGACGGCTCGGCCCACAAGTTCTACGAGGTGACCGTCGCCGACTGCGTGGTGACGGTCCGGTACGGGCGGATCGGCGCCACCGGGCAGACCCAGACGACCACCTTCCCCACCCGGGAGAAGGCCGCGGCCGCCGCCGCGAAGAAGATCGCCGAGAAGTCCCGCAAGGGGTACGCGCCCGCCGTCCCCGGTCAGCGCGCCCCGCGCGCGGTGACGCGGCGCCAGGTCTCCTCCGCCCCCTCCACGGCGCGCGCCGTCGCCCCCGTGCTGTGGCGGTTCCGCACCGGCTCCGCCGCCTTCGGCATCCACGTGGACGAGGACCGCTGCTGGGTGGGCAACCAGGCGGGCGACGTCTACACCCTGGACCACGAGGGCGCCGTCCTCGCCCGCTTCGGCCTGCCGGACGGCGTCAAGTGCCTGGTCGCGGACGACTTCTGGATCTACGCGGGGTGCGACGACGGCAAGGTCTACGACCTCTCCGCCAAACTCCCCTTCGCCGCCTACGACATCGCCGCCGACGTCGACATCTTCTGGCTCGACATCCACGAGGGCGTGCTGAACGTCTCGGACCGCTCCGGCGGCCTCACCGTCATCGACCACGAGGACGAGCACCAGTGGGCCCGCCGCAGCCAGGGCGAGCACGCCTGGATGATCCGCGCCGACGACCGCGCGGTCTACCACGGCCACAGCGGCGGCGTCACCGCCTACCGCCCCGACGGCGGCGGCCAGTTCTGGCACACCCCGACCAGGGGCGGCGTCCTCTTCGGCTGGCAGGAGGACGACGCGGTCTACGCGGGCACCGCCCACCGCGTGGTGCAGCGGCTGTCGAAGGGCACCGGGGCGGTCGAGGCCACCTTCGTCTGCGACGGCGCGGTCTACTCCTGCGCCACCTCGCCCGGCGGCCGCTTCGTCTTCGCCGCCGACGCGGCCTCCTCCGTCTACTGCTTCGACCGCGACGGCACCCGGCTGTGGAAGCTCGGCACGGGCGGCGGCTCCGCCCTGTCCATGCAGTACCGCGACGAACGCCTCTACCTGGTCACCACCGACGGCTCGCTTGTCTGCGTCGACGCGAGCGAGGCCGCGGTCACCGCCGCCCAGCAGGGCTCGGTCCCGGTCGCCCGGGACGTGAAGCTCGCCGCCGCGCTGCCCGCCCGCGCCCCGGCCACGGCGGCCGGCGCGCTCGCCGCCGTCGGCCAGGTCCCCGCCGGGTCCGTCGTGGTCGAGTGCGTCCAGGAGGGCGGCCGCCTCCGGGTCCAGGTGACGACCGAGGGGTACGACCCCTCGTGGAACGTCCAGTTCCCCCGCGCGATACGCGAGCCCGGCGCGCGGTACGTGGTCGACGCCGTGCACGCCGCGTCCGGCGGCTTCTACCGCGTCCGCGGGGACATCCGCCGCCTGCTCTGACCCTTCCGCGGGCCCAGCCGTCGTGACGGGTGGTCAGTCCTGCGGCGTGAGGGGCTGGTGCGTGAAGGATCTGTGAGCGACCATGATCGTGCCCGGGCGACCGGGCGCGCCGAGCGGTCGCCCCGGGGCGGGCGGCTCGCTGAACCGCCTGATGGGAGACGGAAGATGACGCCGCCGGTCGAGCAGGAGCTGAACAACGGAGTGCCGCACTCCGCACGGATCTGGAACTACTGGCTGGGCGGCAAGGACAACTACGAGGCCGACCGCGCGCTGGGGCAGCGGATGGCGGAGATGTTCCCGCAGATCGTCGACATCGCCCGGGCCTCCCGCCAGTTCCAGGCCCGCGCGGTGCGCCACCTCGCCGGGGAGGCGGGCATCCGCCAGTTCCTCGACCTCGGCACCGGCCTGCCCACCGCCGAGGCCACCCACGAGGTGGCCCAGGCCGCCGCCCCCACCTCCCGCATCGTCTACGTCGACCACGACCCGATCGTCCTCGCCCACGCCCGGGCCCTGCTGACCAGCGGCCCCGAGGGCGCCACGGACTACGTGCACGCCGACCTCACCGACGCGCCCACGGTGCTCCGCGAGGCGGCCCGCACCCTGGACCTCACCCAGCCGGTCGCGGTCCTCCTGATGTCGACCCTCGGCCACGTCGCCGACGACGCCCAGGCGGCCGCCCTGATCCGCTCCTACCTCGACGCCCTGCCCTCCGGCAGCCACCTGGTCCTCTGCGACACCATCGAGACCCCCCTGACCAAGGCCGGTTCGGACGAGTACGCGGACGGCGGCGCCATCCCCTACATCTCCCGCCCCCAGGAGACCATCGCCTCCTTCGCCGACGGCCTCGAACTCCTTCCCCCGGGCTTCGGCTCCATCACCCTCTGGCGCCCCGACACACCCCCGACCGGCGACCCCGTCGAACAGTGGGGCTTCGTGGGCGTCAAGCCGTAGGACCCACGACGCCGGCCGGGCAGACCTCAGCCACTTCCAGCCCGGCCGGCGCCCGAGACAGAGATCAGCCAATCTCAGCCCGGCCGGCGTCTGGGGCCACCTCGCGTCGGTCCGGTCCGGACGTTCGGCCGCCCCGCAGAGACCGGGCCGCATTCCAGCCCGGCCGGCGTCTGAGGCCACCCCACCGCGCCCCGTCCCACGGACGGCCAAGCCCCACCGCCCGCCCGCCCCGGGGGGCCAGCCCGGCCCCGCGCGATTGGGTCCCCTTGCCCGACGCGCCGGAACGGCGCCAGCCCTCGGCCCGCCCCGCCCGGCATGCTCGAACCGGCACCCCGCCCGGCTCGGCCCGGCCCCGCCCCGGGACCGCCCGCAGCCGCCACGGCCCACCGCCCGGAGGACGCGAGCACCCCATGACCCACACCGCCCCGCCCGGTCCCGGCCCCGAGCCCGCCTCCGGGCCCAGCCCCGAGGACCCCACCCCCTGCCCCGAGGGGGCCCCGGCCCCCCATGCCTACCTCCCCATCGGCGAGCACGGCATCATCGGCGACCTGCGCACCGCCGCCCTGGTCGGCACCGACGCGCGGATCGACTGGTTCTGCGCCCCGCGGTTCGACTCACCGAGCCTCTTCGGCGGGCTGCTCGACGCGGAGAAGGGCGGCAGCTGGCGCATCGACCCGCTCTGCGGCGTCGCCTCCCGCCAGCAGTTCTACTTCCCCGACACCAACATCCTCGTCACCCGGATGCTCACCGAGGACGGCATCGTCGAGGTCCAGGACTTCATGCCGGTCCTGCGCCCCCGCGACCCCCACCACCAGCAGCGCCTGGTCCGCCGCGTCGTCGCCGTCCGCGGGCGGATGCGGATGCGCTCCCTGGTCGCGCCCCGCATGGACTACGGCCGCGCCCCGCACCGGCTGACCCTCGACGGCGACCTCGCCGAGTTCACCGGCGAGCACCTGGTGGTCAGCGTCCGCTCCGGCCTCCCGTGGCGGCAGGCCGGGCCCGAAGGGCGCGACGCCGAGACCGCGTTCGCCCTGAAGGAGGGCGAGTCGGCCCTCTTCGTCCTCCAGACCCGGGACCCGGGCGAGGAGCGCCCGCGCGAGGAGATCACCCCGGAGCGCGCCGAGGACCTCTTCCGCGCCACCGTCACCTTCTGGCGGAACTGGCTCGCCCACTCCACCTACACCGGCCGCTGGCGCGAGATGGTCCACCGCTCCGCCCTCACCCTCAAACTCCTCACCCACGAACCCACCGGCGCCCTCGTCGCCGCCGCCACCCTCGGCCTCCCCGAGGAACTGGGCGGCGTCCGCAACTGGGACTACCGGTACGTGTGGATTCGCGACGCCGCCTTCTCCCTCTACGCCCTGCTGCGCCTGGGCTTCACCGACGAGGCCGAGGCGTTCTTCGACTGGCTCGCCCGCTCCGTCCGCCACTGCGAGGACGGCAACGCCGGCCCGCTGCGCGTCCTCTACTCCATCGACGGCCGCTCCGCCCTGGCCGAGGAGGAACTGCCCCACCTCGAGGGCTACCGGGGAAGCTCCCCCGTACGCGTCGGCAACCGCGCCTCCGGCCAGCTCCAGCTCGACGTCTACGGCGAACTCTTCGACGCCGCCTACCTGTTCAACAAGTACGGGGACGGCATCTCCTGGGAGACCTGGTCCGACCTGGTCGAGGTGCTCGACTGGCTGCTCGACCACTGGGACAGCGCCGACGAGTCGATCTGGGAGGCCCGCTCGGGACCGCACCGGCACACCTACTCGCGGGTGATGTGCTGGGTGGCGGTGGAACGCATGGTCCGCATCGCCCGCCAACGGGGCCTCCCCGCCGACCTGGTCCGCTGGACCTCCGTACGCGACGAGATCTTCCGGCAGGTCATGGCCGAGGGCTGGAACGAGCGGCTGGGCAGCTTCGTGCAGCGCCTCGCCGACGGGGAGGACGAGCAGCCCCCGGAGATCCTGGACGCCGCCCTGCTCCTGATGCCGATGGTCAAGTTCCTCTCCCCGCGCGACGAGCGGTTCCGCTCCACCCTCCGCGCGATCAGCGAGGGCCTGGTCGCCGACTCCCTGGTCTTCCGGTACGACGCCTCGGTCGCCGGGGACGGCCTGGACGGCACCGAGGGCACCTTCTCCCTCTGCTCCTTCTGGTGGGTGGAGGCCCTGACCCGTACCGGGCAGACCGAGGACGCCCGGCTCGCCCTGGAGAAGACCTTCACCTTCGCCAACCACCTCGGCCAGTACGCGGAACAGGTCGGCGTCACCGGCGAACAGCTCGGCAACTTCCCCCAGGCCCTCACCCACCTCGCCCTCATCAGCGCCGCCGTCAACCTCGACCGGGCGATGGGCTGAGCGGGCGAGCCGGGGGAACGCCTCGCCCGGCGGGCGCGTCGCGGTGACGGTGTGGACCGGGTACCGAAACGCGGGGCCGGCGACGCCGGAGCCGAGGGCGGCGCCGGGTCGCTCACCCAGCTCAACTCTGCCAGCGCTGCGGCCGGTTCCGTCCACGCAGCACCGTGACCCCGTGCGCTACGTTGCCGCCATGACCACACTCGGCGCCGTCTTCCGCCCGCAACTGCCGCCCGAGCGCCTGCGTTCCGTGGCCCGCGCCGCCGACGCTGCGGGACTGGAGGAACTCTGGCTCTGGGAGGACTGCTTCCTCTCCAGCGGCCTCGCCTCCACCTCGGCCGCCCTCGCCTGGACCGACCGCCTCCGGGTCGGGGCGGGCCTGCTCCCCGCACCGCTGCGGAACGTCGCCCTCACCGCGATGGAGGCCGCCACCCTGCACCGCATGTTCCCCGGCCGGGCGATGCTCGCCGTCGGCCACGGCGTCCAGCCGTGGATGGGGCAGGCCGGGGCGCGCGTCGAGTCCCCCATGACCCTGCTGCGCGAGTACCTGCGCGCGCTGCGCACCCTGCTGGCCGGTGAACGCCTCACCGTGGACGGCCGGTACGTCCGGCTGGACGACGTCGCCCTCGACTGGCCGCCCACCGCCCCGGCCCCGGTCCTCGCGGGCGGCCTCGGCCCCCGCACCCTGCGGCTGACCGGCGAGGCCGCCGACGGCACCGTCCTCGACGCCTCCTTCCCGGCCGGCGGAGTGCGCCGTGCCTGTGCACTGGTGGCCGAGGGACGCGCGGCGGCCGGCCGGACCGGGCCGCACCCGGTCACGGTCTACCTCCACGTGGCGACCGGTCCCGGTGCCGAGACGCGGCTGCGCGCCGAGAAAGACCGGATGGGACACGACGCGCCCGGACTCGGCGTCAGGGGCGACGCCCACGCCGTGGCCGAGGCCGTCGCGGAACTGGCCGACGCCGGAGCCACCGCCGTGATCCTCCAGCCGACCTCCGACGAGCCGGACCCGGAGGGATTCGTACGGTTCGCGGCCGAACAGGTCCGCCCGCTCGTCCCCCGACCGCTGCCCGTTCCCGGCCGATAGCGTGCGAGCGGGGGTAATTCGCCCCCTCCCCGTCCGATCGCCCGGGCCACCAGGCACACTTCTTCCGTAGCAGTCTCACCACCAAGGGGATCACGCATGATCACGTTGCAGAAGGAAGACGGCCCGGCCGATCTGGACGGAGTGACCCACCTGTCCATCGGCGTCTCCTGGGACGCCACCGTGGGGGCCAGTGGCGGCATCCTGGGCAAGATCCGGCAGAAGGCCGGAACGGACCTCGACCTGATCGCCATCGCCATGCAGAACGGCGAGCCCGTCCGCCTCGCGGGCCTGGACTCCCTGGACCCGCTGGGCAACGGCTCGCTGGTGCACAGCGGGGACAACCAGACCGGCCACGGCGACGGCGACGACGAGACGGTGACCGTGGAGTTCTCCCGGGTGCCGCAGAACATCAACGCCATCGTCTTCGTCGCGGCGGCCTACAAGAAGCGCAGCTCGTTCCAGAACGCCCGGAACATCAGCTTCAAGGTCTACGACGCGACCGGCGGCAGCTCCACCCAGGTCGCCGACATCTGGCCGAGCCTGCTCACCGACGACAACGGCTGCGCCGTGGCGAAGGCGATGCGCGTCGGTTCCAGCTGGAAGCTCCAGGTGATCAACGAGACCGGGAAGATCAAGCAGGGCGACGAGCGCGCCCTGATGCGCTTCGCCGTCAGCAAGTGACCCACCACCCCGGCCCGCCGCCGTCGTACCTGGTGGGCGTCCCCGTTCCGGCCCGAGCCGGAACAGCGACGCGGGTATTGGGCTGCTGACGCGACGGAGGCAAGGCCGGGGAACGGGACACAGGGCCCGGCCCGCGCACCGACACCGGTGCGGGGGCCGGGCCTTCGCGTCACCCGGGCACCCCGCCCGCACCGGGACCGGTTCACCCGGCGCAGCGCTGCCGCAGGCCCACGAAGATCCGCCGGACAGGCCCTATTACTGCAACGGTGCTTAGCGTGACGATGGTCGGGTTCGCTCGTTGGTCCGTTCATGGGTGGGGAGATATCCGAGGTTGATGCTCATCGTTGGTCGGACGGGTTGGCGGGATTGCACGAGCGGTTTGCTCACCGGTTCGCTCGCAGTGAGTCGCGGGAGTCGGCTCTCGCGTACATGCGGGGCCTGCTGGCTCCGTTGGAACGCAAGAACGGCTGGACGGTGGCCGAGGAGGCCGGCCATTGCGGACCGGACCGGATCCAGCGGCTGCTGAACCGGATCGACTGGGACGCTGACGGGGTGCTCGACGATGTGCGCGAGTACGTCGTCGAGCACCTGGCCGACCCGGGAGGCGTGCTGATCGTGGACGACACCGGCTTCCTGAAGAAGGGCGCGCGTTCGGCGGGCGTCCAGCGGCAGTACTCCGGTACTGCCGGCCGGACCGAGAACTGCCAGGTCGGAGTCTTCCTCGCGTATTCGGGTGAGCGGGGCCGGACCTTGATCGACCGGGCGCTCTACCTGCCGAAGTCCTGGACGCAGGACCGCGAGCGCTGCCGAGAGGCGGGGATCGGCGACGAGGTCGAGTTCGCCACGAAGGTCCAGCTCGCGAGGACGATGGTCCGCCGCGCGGCCGACGACAAGATCCCGTTCCGCTGGGTGACCGCGGACGCGGGCTACGGCTACAGCAAGGGCTGGCGCTACGAGCTGGAGCAGGCCGATCTCTTCCATGTCGTGGCAACGACCCGGCACGACACCGTCGTCACCCGGCAGGCCCTGGACCACCCGCTCCATGACCTGGTCGCCGGTCTGCCCCGGCAGAAGTGGAAGCGCCGCTCGTGCGGCGAGGGCGCCCACGGCCAGCGGATCTACGACTGGGCCCGCGTCGAGGTCCGCCCCTGGCACCGCCCTGACCGCAAGCACTGGGTCCTGGCCCGCCGTAGCATCGCAGAGCCGACGAAGATCGCCTACTACATCGCCTACGCGCCCGCCGGCGCCACACTGAACGAGCTCATCGCCGTCGCCGGTGCCCGCTGGGCGATCGAGGAGTGTTTCCAGACCGCAAAAGGACAGTGCGGCCTGGACGACTACCAGGTCCGCCGATACCCGGGCTGGCACCGGCACATCACCCTGGCCATGGCCGCTCACGCCTACCTCACTGCCCTGCGGGCCCAGCACCTCGAAAAGGGGCCGGACTTGCTCGAACGCCAGACCTGATCCCCCTCACCGTCCCCGAGATCCGCCGACTGATCACCGGCCTCGCCCGCCTCGGCCACCACCCCGTCGACCACCTCCTGCACTGGTCCCGCTGGCGACGTCGCCGCCAGCACCAGGCACGAACCAGCCACTACAAGAGACGAGGCCACATCCCATGAGCTGAAACCTCGCCACGCTAAGCACCGTTGCAGTACTATCCCCGCCCCCGTCTCCCCTGAAGATGCAGCGACCGTAGCGCCGCCTCCAGGGCGAAGCGGTGGTCGGGGTCGGTGAGGCGGGTGCCGAGGTGGCTCTCCAGGTTGCGGAGGCGGTAGCGGACGGTCTGGGCGTGGACGCCGAGGGCCTCGCCGACCTGTTCGGCGGGGGCGCGGGTGGAGATGTGGACGCGCAGGGTCTCCACGAGGCGGTCGCGGCGGCTGGCGGAGAGGCCGCTCAGCGGGGCCAGTTCGCGGGCGGCGAGGCGGGCGACGAGGGCCGGGTCGGTCAGCAGCCACAGGGTGGTCAGGTGATCCTCGCAGAGGACGAGGGGCGCGTCCGGGATGACCTGGTCGTCGATGAGGGCGAGGACGCGGCGGGCCCAGCGGATCGAGTCGGCGGCCTGCGCCGGGGGGACCGTCACCCCGGCCACCGCGTGGGTGGAGCCGAGGGCCCGGTCGAGCATGGCGCGGCGGGCGGCGGTGAGGGGGCCGGGGACGAGCAGATGGGGCTGGGGGATGCCCGGGTCGGCGAGGACGTCCTCGTCCAGGTGGGCCTGCAGCTGGTCGGGCACCGGGGTGCGCAGTGCGATCAGCGTGCACTGGTCGGGCAGTTCCCAGGCGGCGGCCTCGCAGAGGGAGGCGATGGTGGCGTGCGGCAGGGGCGGGGCGGCGAGGATGAGGTGGAGTAACTGTCTTCGTACGGCGGAGACTTCGGAGGCCGCCCGGGCCTGGACCTCGGCGTACCCCTCGCGGGAGAGGGCCTCCAGCTCGTCGACGTAGGCGAAGACGGTGTCGGCGAAGGTGAGGATCACGCTGGGGGAGAGGCTGTACTGGCGGCCGATGGTCTTGGCGCGGCGCAGCGCGATCCGCGCGCCGAGCCGGTACGCGCCGTGCAGGCTGTCCAGTTCCCGCCCCTCGTACGCCTCCACGCGGCCGAACTTGCGCAGCAGTTCGTCGCGGAGGGCGGAGCCGGCGCCGGGATCGGCGACCCGCTCGACGAAGGCGGAGAGGGCCTGTTCGACGCCCTGGCGGATGGCGTCGGCGTGCGGGCCGTTGAGGAGGCGGCCGTACTCGGGGTACGCCCGGGTCACCTCCAGGCGGATCTCCTTGATGAGCCCGGGGATCTCCGGCCGCATGAAGGCCGCGAACTCCCGGGGCAGCGGGTCGAGCGGTTCACCGACGTCCGGTGGCTGTGCGATCGAGGGCATGAGTGATCCCTTGCTCTCCTGCGCGCCCGGTGGGGGAGGCCGAGGGGCGCCCGGTCCGGGTGGACAGGGCGCCCGAGGGCAGCCGTCAGGTGCATTCCAACGTGGGAAGGTGAAGCTAGTTCAACTTCCCTGTGATGTACACCGTTCGTACACAGAATGGCACGCTGTGCTGCGAGCCGTCTCGTGGTACGGCTGGGAATCGTCGGTACGGGCTGGCGGGGACGGTCAGTTGGCGGTGCCGTGCCAGTACTGGGAGAGGACCTTGCCGGCGTCCGGGGCGACGGTGCCCGGGGCGAAGAGGCCGCCCAGGTGGGTCTGGGTGTTGTTGAGGGTCAGCTTGTTCTTGCCGGCGGCCGAGGGCAGGCCGGTCTTGAGGTTGACCGCGCCGTCGATGATGCCGAGCAGGCCGAGGCCGCAGCCGCTGGCGCCCGGCACCGCGAAGGTGTCGTCGACCTGGGTGGAGCCGAGCATGTTGAGGCGGCTGGCGTCGCCGTCCTCCTCGTTCGGGGTGCCGTCGGCGCCGTTGAAGCGGTCGACGGTGAACTCGGGTGCGTCGGCGTTGTGCGGGCGCAGCATGATCGGCTTGGACTTGGTGCCGATGTAGCAGTTGTTGCCGAGGAACGGGTTCTCCAGCTTGATCCGGACCGGTATCTGCACGATCGGCATGTCCGTCAGGACGCCGGCGATCTGGTCGAACTCCGAAGGTGTACCCGCCGATTCGAGCGTCGCGGTGATCTTGTTGAGCTTGCCGTCGGTGAGCTGCTTGCAGATGTTGGTGACGAACGGGATGTCGCTCGGGCACATCAGGCCGATCAGGCCGCCGGGCACGGTGGCGGAGTCGGCGATGATCGACCCGGCCGGGGGCGCCACCACGGTGCTGGTGCCGTCGGCGTTCTGCACGACACCCATCTGGAGGTTGCTGTTCCCGGTGACGACGGTGGTGTTGCCCAGCTTGATCGTGCCGCTGGTCGCGTACGACACCACGCACTGCGGTGAGCGGTCGAGACCGTCGGCGCCGAGCATCGCCGGGGCGTCGACCGGACACCGGGTGAACGGCGCCCACTTGCCGGCCGGCTGCGCGGCGGCGGTCGCGGTGCCGACCGAGGCGACGGTGCCGAGCACGGTGGCGGCGGCGGTGACGGCGAGGGTGAGTCTGGAGCGGGAGGAACGCATGGCGGGACCTTTCGGGTGAGGGAGGGAAAAGGAAGGCGGGGCGCGGGGGTCAGCGTTCGGGCTCGGGGATGACTACGGGCTGGCCGTCCTCGGTGCATTCCTGCGGCTGGAGGAACGCGACGGTGCACACCTGGCCCTGGATCTGCTTCACGTAGTTGCCGGGGCCGGAGATCGACGCGGTGAGCAGGCGGTTCAGGTCCTCGCCGTCGTCCGTGCCGCAGCCCGTGAAGGCGGGGATGGTCACCTCGCTGGTGAGAGGGCCTCCGGAGGACACCTGGTAGCCGGTGGCGTCCTCACCGGTGTACTGCTCGCTGAGGCCGTGCAGCACCATGTGGTCGCCCGGATACCTGTCGGGCTCCGGTTCACGCGAGATGAGGGGCGTCTCGGTCCGGCAGTCGGGGCCCACGTCCAGCGGGGTGCCGTTGACCTTCACGTCCGACAGGCGCAGGACCAGCGAGGCGCGGATGGTCGAGACGACAGTGACCGGCTCCCTGAGGTAGAAATCCCCCTCCAGGTTCATGCGCCCCACCTGCTCCAGCACCATCGTGGCCGTGGTGGGCACGAAGCCGTACGTCAGGAAGGTGGCCTTGGCCGGGGGCGTCTGGCGACGGCCCTGGTAGGAGAGCTCCACGTCCGCGGGCTGGCGGAAGAGGAACTCGTCGTCCGGGCCCGGGAACTCGGCGTCGACCTGCTCGATGACCATGCAGGCCAGCGGGATGAGCGAGGCGCCGTCCAGCTTCCGGACGTTCGAGTAGCCGGTGATGTACGCCGTCAGCGTGTTGCCCGTCACCTCCTTCGCCGTGCAGTGCGGCGCGTCCTGCGGGTCGGCTGCCTCCACGCGCAGGCGGCCGGGAGGAGCTTTGGTTCCGCCCGGCTTCGCCGTGTCCGGCCCGGTGGACTCGGACGGCCGCTCGGAGGGTGACGGGTTCTGGGGCGAGGCCCCGGCGTCCCCGCCGGTCACGGGGATCGTGGCGAGCAGCCCGTCCTCCGGAGCGTCCTCGCCGAGCGTGCAGGAAGCCGAGACCGGTGCGGGAGTCTCCTGGCCGGGGCCGGACGTCGCGGAGCCGGCCTGTGCCTCCATGGCCAGCTTCAAACCGCCCGCACGCAACTGCAGTTCACCGGCTGATCCAGGAGTGACCGAGGGCACGTCCCCCGTCGACTCCAGGACGAGCGGGCCCCCGGCCGGCACGGTCGCGGGCTGTGCCGTACCGCGCCAGGACGCCTCCGCCCGCGCCTCGCCCTGGGAGAGCGCGACCGCCAGTTCCGTCGAGGCACGCACCTCGGCGCCCGGCGCCGCGTCCAGCTCCGCCACGGCGGCCTCGGGCAGTTCGACGGTGGTCGTCACCTCGGCGGGCACGATCGCCTCGCCCTTGGCGGCGGAGTCGGGGAAACGCGCGGCCACCCGTACCGTGGCCGCCTGCGGACCGGACGGGAAGGCGCACGTGTAGGGCAGTTCGGCCTCCACCTCCTGCGCCCCCAGCGCCGTCCCCGCCGCCGGAACCATGGCGGCCAGCACGACGGACGCGGCGATCACCGCACGCCGGGCACGGGGGCGGCGCGGGCTCGGGACGGAGGTACGGGGACCTTTCACGGGCGCTCCTCGGGGCTGACTCTGTCAGGCACATCTGCGGGCACACCCCCGGTCCGCCCGGCCGGAGCCGGACGGACCGGAGGCGCGGGATCTGTTACGGGTTGGAGCCCACGATCTTCGGGATCACGCTGCTGCCGGCCTGCTTGACCAGGTACGTGCCCTTGAAGGTCGGCTTGGCGCCGACCGGGACGGCCGCGCCGCAGCTGGTGGCCGAGACGACGGTCAGGTCGCCGGAGACGCTGTTGACCGCCAGGGCGCCGGTGGAGTTGGTGTAGGTGCCGCTCGCCTTGCCGGTGACGCGGAACTTGCAGGCGCCGACGGTCACGGTGGCGTCGACGTTGCCGACGTGGCCCGTGGTGACCCCGGTGGTGGCGTTGTAGTCGGCGGCCACGACGGTCCACGGGGTGGTCGCGACGGTGGTCACGTTGCCGAGGACGCTGGTGCACGGGGAGCCGCTGGCGCCGAAGTTGATGGCGTTGATGTTCGCCACCGTGGCCGGGTTGCCGGTGGTGCTCTGCATGGTGCCGGAGGCGCCGGACGTCGTGCACGTCATCGGGATGCCGTTGACGCTGAGCACGATGTTCCCGCTGTTGGTGGCCGTGAAGTTGGCCGGGGACGGGGTGACCGTCCAGACGGTCGACGGGACGGCCGAGGCGGTACCGGCGGTGAGGCCGATGGCGGCCGTGGCGGCACCTGCGACGAGGGCGATCTTCCTGAGGGATTTCTGCATGGCTCTGGGACGCTCCTTGTGGATTGACCGGCAGAGAAGGGGTGGGCCGCGCCGGAGGTGGGAGGCGACCGGGGCGGCCCGCGGCCCGGTGGACCTCGACCGCGTGGCCAGACGTTACTTGCGGGAAACTTTCCCGAACAATGGCGCGGGCGAAGATTCTTTACGGCGGCGGAATTCCTGTTTCCGGGGTGAGCGGTCGGCGTGGGCCACTTGGCGGCCCGGTGCGTAATGTCGACAATTCTGATCGATCATGTGGCACCGTCAGGGGTGGGGTGCGGGGATTTCCGCCCAGCGGCTCCTTCTTTGCTCCCGGGTGATAAAAGCAGGGCCCTTTCCTGTCATCGGGCTGACAAACTCCCGGTGGCCGAAGTCCCTCTTTCCTCAATCTCGCGACCTGGTATTGCCGACTGAGGTTACCGACCCGTAGCGTTCCGGTGCGTCGCTCGGCTCCAGGTCCGGCGGCGTCCGCCGGCCGGCGTGCCGGGGGACGCTTTCCGGCCTCGGTCCTCCTTCCGGGGCGGGCGTCCGTCAGCAGGGCCTCGCCCATCCGGCCCCCCGGTGGCGCGGGGCCCTGGCTGTCGCCCGGAGACAAAAGAGGGAATCGGTTTTGTCACCTGGGTGACAAAGGAACGGAAACCTCGGGAATGTCGTGCCCCACCCATTGTCCGCGCCCCGCGCGCCGACTTACCGTGCGCCCCGCGGTGCACACCCGGAACGTCCGCGGTGCCCACCCGACACAGGCTTGCTGGAGGTGAAATGGGAATCGAAGTGGTGGTCGAGGGCCTGACCAAGTCCTTTGGCAAGCAGAACATCTGGCAGGACGTGACGCTCACCCTTCCCGCCGGAGAGGTCAGCGTCATGCTCGGCCCTTCCGGAACCGGGAAGACCGTATTCCTGAAATCGCTCGTCGGACTGCTCAAGCCCGAGCGGGGCCGGGTCCTCATCAACGGCGTCGACATGGTGAACAGCCCCGAACGGGACATCTACGAGACCCGGAAGCTCTTCGGCCTCATGTTCCAGGACGGCGCCCTCTTCGGCTCCATGTCCCTCTTCGACAACATCGCCTTCCCGCTGCGCGAGCACACCCGCAGGAAGGAGTCGGAGATCCGGCGGACCGTCATGGAACGGATCGAGATCGTCGGACTCCTCGGCTCCGAGGGCAAGTTGCCCGGCGAGATCAGCGGCGGCATGCGCAAACGCGCCGGCCTTGCCCGCGCCCTCGTCCTCGACCCGCAGATCATCCTCTGCGACGAGCCCGACTCCGGCCTCGACCCGGTCCGGACCGCCTACCTCTCCCAGCTCCTCATCGACCTCAACGCGCAGATCGACGCGACGATGCTGATCGTCACCCACAACCTCGACATCGCCGCCACCGTCCCCGACAACATGGGCATGCTCTTCCGCCGCGAACTGGTCACCTTCGGCCCCCGCGAGGTGCTGCTGACCAGCGACGAACCGGTGGTCGCCCAGTTCCTCGGCGGCCGCCGCGAAGGCCCCATCGGCATGTCCGAGGAGAAGGACGCCGCCACCCTCGCCGCCGAGGCGGCCAGCGCCACAGGCCGTCCCGACGCCCCGCGCGTCATCGTCCCCCAGCTCCAGCCCAGCCCCGGCCTGCCGCCCCGTCAGGCCGTCGCCCGCCGCCGCGAACGCGTCCTCTCCCTGCTGGGCACCCTGCCCCCGGCCGCCCGTACCGCGATCCGCGACACCTACGCGAAGGACGCCGCCGCGCCCACCCTCACCGTCCCCCGCGCCGGGAGCGGCTCGTGATCACGGGGGCGCTGCGGCAGACCGGCCGGCTTTTCGCGCTGGCCGCCGAGGTGACCCGGGCGATCTTCCGGCGGCCGTTCCAGTTCCGGGAGTTCGTCGAGCAGTTCTGGTTCATCGCCAGCGTCACGATCCTGCCCGCCGCCCTGGTCTCCATCCCGTTCGGCGCCGTCATCGCCCTCCAGGTCGGCTCGCTCACCCAGCAGCTCGGCGCCCAGTCCTTCACCGGCGGCGCCAGCGTCCTCGCCGTCATCCAGCAGGCCAGCCCGCTCATCGTCGCCCTGCTCATCGCGGGCGCCGGCGGCTCCGCGATCTGCGCCGACCTCGGCTCCCGCAAGATCCGCGAGGAGCTGGACGCCATGGAGGTCATGGGCGTCTCGCCCGTACAGCGCCTGGTGGTGCCGCGGGTGCTCGCCACCATGTCGGTGGCGGTGCTGCTCAACGGCATGGTCTCGGTGGTCGGCACCCTCGGCGGCTACTTCTTCAACATCATCCTCCAGGGTGGCACCCCCGGCGCCTACCTCTCCAGCTTCTCCGCCCTCGCCCAGCTGCCCGACCTGTACATCAGCGAACTCAAGGCGCTCATCTTCGGGTTCATCGCCGGCATCGTCGCCGCCTACCGCGGACTCAACCCGCGCGGCGGCCCCAAGGGCGTCGGCGACGCCGTCAACCAGTCGGTCGTCATCACCTTCATGCTCCTCTTCTTCGTCAACATGGTGATGACGGGCCTCTACCTCCAGATCGTCCCGCCGAAGGGAGGCTGAGACGCCCATGGCCTCCCCGCTTGCCTGGCTCGACCGCTCCGGCGACCAGCTCATCTTCTACGTCAAGGCCCTGGCCGCGATCCCGCGCACGCTGCGCCGCTACCTCAAGGAGGTGCAGCGCCTGCTCGCCGAGGTCGCCTTCGGCTCCGGCGGACTCGGCGTCATCGGCGGCACCGTCGGCGTGATGATCGCCATGACCCTCTTCACCGGTACCGTCGTCGGCCTCCAGGGGTACGCCGCCCTCGACCAGATCGGCACCGCCGCCTTCACCGGCTTCGTCTCCGCCTACTTCAACACCCGCGAGATCGCCCCGCTGGTGGCGGGCCTCGCCCTCTCCGCCACCGTCGGCGCGGGCTTCACCGCCCAGCTCGGCGCGATGCGCATCAACGAGGAGGTCGACGCCCTCGAAGGCATGGGCATCCGCTCCATGCCCTACCTCGTCACCACCCGCATCATCGCCGGCGTCGTCGCCATCATCCCGCTCTACGCGATCGGGCTGCTCTCCAGCTACGTCGCCTCCCGCTACATCACCGTCTTCTTCAACGGCCAGTCGCGGGGCACCTACGACCACTACTTCAACCTCTTCCTCTCGCCGACGGACGTCCTGCTGTCGGTGCTGAAAGTGCTGATCTTCAGCGTGCTGGTGATCCTCGCCCACTGCTACTACGGCTTCCGCGCCCAGGGCGGACCCGCCGGGGTCGGCGTGGCCGTCGGCCGGTCGGTGCGGAACGCCATCGTGCTGATCAGCGTCACCGACTTCTTCCTGTCGCTGGCCCTGTGGGGCGCGACCACGACCGTGAAGGTGGCGGGGTGAGATGAGCGAGAACACCGGCGCCGTGCTGCGCCGCAGAAGCGCGGGGATCGTCTTCCTGCTCGTCCCGGCCCTGCTGGTCTGGCTGGCCGTCGCCGTCTACGACAAGCAGTTCACCCGCTCCGAGCCGGTGGTGGTCGAGACCGGCACCGTCGGCAACGAGATGCACCTGGGCGCCGAGGTGAAACTGCGCGGCGTCGTCGTCGGCGAGGTCCGCGCCATCGACGCCACCGGCAGCGGCGCCCGCCTCACCCTCGCCATGAAGCCGGGCACCCTGGCCGGCGTCCCCGCCGACGTACGGGCGCAGATGCTGCCCACCACACTCTTCGGGGAGCGGTTCGTGGCGCTCGTACCCCCGAAGCAGCCGAGCGGCGAGGCGCTGGCCGCCGGGGCCGTCATCGCGCAGGACCGCTCCAGCAGCGCCGTCGAGCTCCAGGAGGTCCTCGACAACGTCCTGCCGATGCTCACCGCCGTCCAGCCGCAGAAGCTCTCCGCCACCCTCTCGGCCGTCTCCCAGGCGCTGGAGGGGCGCGGCGAGAAGCTGGGGGACACCCTCACCACGCTCGACACGCACCTGGCCAAGTTCAACCCGCACCTGCCGGCCCTCAACCGCGACCTGCGCCACCTCGTCGAGGTCAGCCACGTCTACGCCGACGCGGCCCCCGACATCCTCACCGCGCTCACCGACTTCACCACCACCAGCTCCACCCTCGCCGAGCAGGAGGGCCAGCTCGCCGCGACCTACGGCGCCACCACCCGCACCGCCGAGGACCTGACCGCCTTCCTGCGGCAGAACCAGGACAACATCATCCGGCTCAGCGCCACCAGCCGCCCCACCCTGGAGCTGCTCGCCGAGTACTCCCCGTCCTTCCCCTGCACCCTGCGCACCCTCGCCGAGTTCGTCCCCGCCATGGACAAGGCCCTCGGCAAGGGCACCGACCGGCCGGGCCTCACCGTCGAGGTCACCACCGTCCCCTCCCGGGGCGCCTACCAGCCGGGCCGTGACACCCCGTCCTACGACGCCTCGGGCGGCCCCCGCTGCTACCCGGTGCCCTACCTCGGCGCCTCGGTGAAACCCGCCGCCCAGCCGCCGGCCGCCGTGGAGCAGGAGCTGGGCCCGGCCAACTCTCCGCAGGAGAACGACCTCGTCAACGAATTGCTGGCCCCCGGTGCCGGGCAGGACCCCGGCGACCTGCCCGACTGGAGCAGCCTGCTGGCGGGACCGGCGTTCCGCGGCGCGGAGGTGACCCTCGAATGACCGACCGGAACCCGCACACCCGGCGCCGCGGCCTGACCGGGCCGGTGCTCAAATCCCTGGCCTTCCTCGTGGTCACCGTGCTGGCCACCACGGTGCTGGGCTTCAGCATCGCCAACACCGGCGTCCGCACCGGCACCACCACGTACAAGGCCCTGTTCACCGATGTCACCGGGCTCCTCGACGGCGACAGCGTGCGCATCTCCGGGGTCAAGGTCGGCGAGGTCACCGACGTCCGCGTCGTCGACCGGCGCCTGGCCCAGGTCACCTTCACCGTCCAGAAGGAGCGCACGCTGCCGCGCTCGGCGACCGCCGCCGTCAAGTACCTCAACATGGTCGGCCAGCGGTACGTCTCCCTCGACCGGGGCAGCGGCGACCTCGCCGGGACCCTGGAGAGCGGCGCCACCATCCCCGTCGCCCGCACCACCCCCGCCCTCGACCTGACCCTCCTCTTCAACGGCTTCAAGCCGCTCTTCGAGGGCCTTTCCCCGAAGGACGTCAACGAGCTGGCCGGCTCCATCGTGCAGGTTCTCCAAGGGGAGGGCGCCACCGTCGACAGCCTCATCCGGCACGTCGGCTCGCTGACGAAGACGGTCGCCGCCAAGGACCAGGTGATCGGCGAGGTGATCGACAACCTCAACACCGTCCTCACCACCCTCAACGACCGCGAGGCGGGCTTCGACGACCTCGTCACCACCCTCCAGAAGCTCGTCAGCGGCTTCAACGGCGACCGCAAGCCCCTCGGCGAGGCCGTCGCGGCCATGGGCGACCTCACCACCGTCACCGCCGACCTGCTCCAGGAGGGCCGGGCGCCCCTCAAGAAGGACATCGCCGAACTCGGCAGGCTCTCCACCAACCTCGGCGAACACACCTCGCAGATCGAGGAGTTCCTGGCGAAGACGCCCGCCAAGATGACCGCCCTGGCCCGCGTCTCCTCGTACGGGTCGTGGTTCAACCTCTACCTCTGCGAGGCGCGCGTGAGCGGTGTGGAGACCGACGACGGTTCGAAGCCGCCCACCGGCATCGGCCTCACCGAAGCGAGGTGCCAGGGATGAGCCGCCGCCCCCGCCTCAAGCCCGTCAAGGACCGCAGTCCCGTCGCCGTCGCCCTCGTCGGCCTGCTCGCCCTCGCCCTGCTCGCCGCCCTCGCGTACAACGTCGAGCGGCTGCCGCTGGTCGGCGGCGGCACCACCTACACCGCCGACTTCTCCGAGGCGGCCGGGCTCGGCGACGGCGACGAGGTGCGGGTCGCCGGAGTCAAGGTCGGCCAGGTCACCGGGGTCGCCCTGGACGGCGCCAAGGTCAAGGTCACCTTCAAGGTCCAGGACGCCTGGGTCGGCGACCGGTCCACCGCCGCCATCGCCATCAAGACCCTGCTCGGCGAGAAGTACCTCGCCCTCGACCCGCTCGGCTCCCGCGCCCAGGACCCCGGCGCCCGCATCCCGCTGGCCCGCACCACTTCCCCGTACGACGTGACCAGCGCCTTCCAGGACCTCAGCTCCACCGTGGACGAGATCGACACCGGCAAGCTCGCCGAGAGCTTCGAAGCGATCTCCGACACCTTCAAGGACTCCCCGCCGCACGTGCGCAACGCCGCCACCGGCCTCTCCGCACTCTCCGCCTCGATCTCCGAGCGGGACGCGAAGCTCGCCGAACTCCTGGAGGGCAGCACGAAGTTCACCAAGACGCTGAAGAACAGGAAGTCCAGCTTCGAGACGCTCATCGAGGACGGCGGGCCGCTGCTCGGCGAGTTGAAGCAGCGCCGCGACGCCATCCGCGCCCTGCTCAAGGGCAGCCGGAAACTCTCCACCGAACTCGGCGGCCTGGTCGACGACAACAGCAAGCAGCTCGGCCCGACCCTGAAGGCGCTCAGCCGCGTCACCGGCGTCCTGGAGAAGAACAAGACGCAGCTGGACAAGACCCTCGCCCTGGTCGGCCCCTACTACCGGCTGGTCGGCAACACCCTCGGCAACGGCCGCTGGCTCGACAGCTACCTGTGCGGCGTCGTCCCCCGCAACTACCTGCCCGAGGAATCCCAGCCCAAGACCGGATGCCTCCCGCCGCAGCAGGCGGCGGCGGCGAAGGGGAGCGGTGCCCGATGACCCAGCGCGGAAGAATTCTCAGCGCGGCCCTCGCCCTGGTGGTGCTGGCCGCCGGCGGCCTCGTCGCCGTCCGCCTCCTGGACGCGGGCACCACCCGCGTCACCGCCTACTTCGACCGCGCCGTCGGCGTCTACGCCGGCTCCGACCTGCGGGTCCTCGGCGTCCGCGTCGGCGAGGTCGAGTCGGTCGAGCCGCAGGGCACCAGGGTCCGCGTCTCGCTCGCCCTCGACGAGGGGGTACGGCTCCCCGCGGACGCCCGCGCCGTCGTCGTCGCCCCCAGCATCGTCGCCGACCGCTACGTCCAGCTCGCCCCCGCCTACACTTCAGGGCCCGCCCTGAAGGACGGCGCGGAACTCCCGGCGAGCCGCAACCGCACCCCCGTCGAGATCGACCAGCTCTACGACTCGATCACCGAGCTGGCCACCGCGCTCGGCCCCGACGGCGCCAACTCCTCCGGCGCCCTCTCCGGCCTCCTCGACACCGGCGCGAAGAACCTCGACGGCAACGGCAAGCTCATCGGCGAGTCGGTCGAGCAGTTCGGCAAGGCCGCCCGGACCCTCGACGGCAGCAGCGAGGACCTCTTCACCACCCTCGCCCAGCTCCAGGTCTTCGTCACCATGCTCAAGGACAAGGACGGCGAGGTGCGCACCGCCCAGGAACGCCTGGACGACGTCACCACCTTCTTCGCCGACAACAAGGACGACCTCTCCGGCGCCCTGAAGGAACTCGGCAAGGCCCTCGGCCAGGTCAAGAAGTTCATCAAGGACAACCGGGGCGAGCTGAAGAAGAACGTCGACCGGCTCGCCCCCCTCACCCAGGCCCTCGTCGACCAGCGCGCCTCCCTCGCCGAAGCCCTGGACGTGGCCCCGCTCGCCGCCGGGAACGTGGTCAACGCCTACAACCCCGACACCCGCACCCTCGACGGCCGGGCCAACCTCAACGAGATCAGCAACGGCGGCCCCCTGCTCCCGCTGCCCGCCGCGGGCGGCTCCTCGGCCGAGAGCGGGGTGGCGAAGCGATGAAGCGCGTCCCGCACCTCGGCAAGGCGGCCGGCGCCGGAATCGGCGGCGTCCTCGCCCTCGGCCTCGGCTTCACCCTGGCCCTCGGCGCCTTCGCCGAGGCCGCGCCCAGCTTCGAGGGGACCGAGAACCTGCCGCTGCCCGGCGGCGCCGACCTCGGCTCCGACCCGTACACGGTCACCGCCGAACTCGACGACGTCCTCAGCCTCGTCCCGCAGTCCGCGGTCAAGGTCAACGACGTTGCCGTCGGCCGCGTCACCCGCATCGAACTCGGCGGCGAGGACTGGGCGGCGCGGGTCACCATGAAGATCAACGGCAAGGTGCGGCTGCCCGCCGACGCCGGCGCCCGCCTGGAACAGTCCAGCCTCCTCGGCGAGAAGTACGTCCAGCTCGTCGCCCCCGCCAAGGAGACCGCCGCCGGGCGCCTGGGGGACGGCAGCGTCATCCCGGTGGCCCGCACCGGCCGCAACACCGAGGTCGAGGAGGTCTTCGGCGCCCTCTCGCTGCTCCTCAACGGCGGCGGCGTCAACCAGCTCAAGACCATCACCCAGGAACTCAACGCCGCCCTCGGCGGCCGCGAACCCGAGGTCCGCTCCATGCTGAAACGGGTGAACACGCTGGTCACCACCTTGGACGAGAACCGCGACGCCATCACCGACGCCCTCGACGGCGTCAACCGGCTCTCCAGCACCCTCGCCACCCGCAAGAAGGACGTGGGCACCGTCCTCACCGACCTCTCCCCGGGCCTGAAGACCCTGGAGAAGCAGCGGGGTTCACTGCTGGCCATGCTCCGCTCGCTGGACACGCTCTCCGGCGTCGCCGTCGCCACCATCGACGCCAGCAAGGACGACATGGTCGCCGACCTCAAGGCGCTCGCCCCCACCCTCAAGGCCCTCGCCGACGCCGGCAGCGACCTGCCCGACTCGCTCCAGGTGCTGCTGACCTACCCGTTCACCGACGAGGTGCTCAGCGGCGTCAAGGGCGACTACCTCAACACCTATCTGCACCTCGCAGCCACCCCCGGCACCGTCGTCGTCCCGCCGCTGATCCCCGGCGAACCGACGCCCACCGAGCCCCCGGCTGCCGGGGAGCCCGGCGTGGAGTCGCGGCGCAAGGCTCCCGCGCCCGGGAAGAAGTCCCCCGCCACGTCCGGGTCACCGTCCGCGAAACCCTCCGGGTCCTCCTCCGGCTCCCCGCTGCCGCTGCCCTCCGTCACCGCCCCCGCGCCCACCGGCTCCCCGGCCGGCAGCGGCACCCCGACCGCCGGAGGTGAGACCCGGTGATCACCCTCGCCGTACGGCTGAAGAACCTCGCGTTCCTGATCATCGCCGTCCTCGTCCTCTCCTTCCTCGGCATCCGCTACGCCGACCTCGGCCGCTACGCCGGCGTCGCCGACCACTACACGGTGACCGTCCAACTGCCGCGTACCGGCGGCCTGTTCACCCACTCCGACGTCACCTACCGGGGCGTCTCGGTCGGCCGGGTCGGACCCATCGGCCTCACCGGGGACGGGGTCAGCGCCGAACTGCGGATCAAGAAGTCGGCGCCGCGCATCCCCGCCGACACCGAGGCGGTCGTCGCCTCGCTCTCCGCCGTCGGCGAGCAGTACATCGACCTGCGCCCGGCGAGCGACGGCGGCCCCTACCTCGCCGACGGCGCCCGGATCGAACAGGCCGACACCCAGGTGCCCGCACCCGTCACCGATGTCCTCACCAGCATGAACGACCTCACCAACTCGGTGCCGCTGGACTCCCTGCGCACCGTCGTGGACGAGTTCGGCCTCGCCTTCGAGGGCCGCGGCGACGACCTCCAGGCACTCCTGGACAACGGCAGCGCCTTCGTCCAGGCCGCCGACCGCAACCTGCCCGCCACCACCCGCCTCATCCAGGACGGCGAGACCGTGCTGCGCACCCAGGCCGAGGAGGGCGAGGCCATCCGCGACTTCGCCACCGGCGCCGAGGAACTCGCCCGCGAACTCAAGAGTTCCGACGCCGACCTGCGCCGCCTCATCACCGTCACCCCCGACGCCGCCACCCAGGTCAGCGGCGTCCTGCGCGACCTCGACCCGAGCCTCGGCGTGGTCCTCGCCAACCTGCTGACCACCTCCGAGGTGGCCGTCACCCGCCAGCGCGGCACCGAGGAACTGCTCGTGAAGTACCCGGCCGCCGTCGCCGCCGGAGCCACCGCCGTCGACGGAGGAAAGGTCAACTTCGGCATGGCCGTCACCTTCTTCAAGCCCCTGCCCTGCACCACCGGCTACGGCGGCACCCGCTACCGCAACGGCCTCGACCTCGGCACCGCCCCGCCGCTCAACACCGGCGCCGCCTGCACCGCCCCCGCCTCCTCCGGCAAGAACGTGCGCGGCTCCGGCAACGCCCCCAAGGGCGGCCCCGTCCCCGCCCCGGCCAAGCCCGGCTCCCTGCCCTCGGGCAGCGCCGCCGCCTCCGGCACCCCGGCCGCACTTCCCGGCGCCCTCGCCCTGCCGGGACAGCGGGGCGACGCCCCCGCCGGCCTGACCGGACTCCTCGGCCCCGCCGCCGGGAGCGGACGATGAGGCGCGGCCAGCTGGTCACGCGGGTGGGCCTCGCCGTGGCCGCGCTGTTCTGCGGCGCCGGCGCCTGGACGTACGCCGACGCGCGGACCGACGACGGGCTCGCCCACAGCCGCGAGCGGGACGCCGTCCTCGACGCCGGGCGCCACTCGCTCGCCGTGCTGACCAGCCTCGACGCCTCCACCCGCGAGAGCGCGGCGAAGTCCGTCCGCGCCTGGCGCGACACCGCCACCGGACCGCTCCGCACCGAACTGGCCCGCACCGAGTCCGAGGCGGGCGCCTCGGCGCGCGGCACCGTCACCGAGGCCGCCGTCACCGCGCTGGACACCCGTGCGGGCACCGCCAAGCTCATCGCCACCGTCCGGGTCGAGGTCACCCCCGAGGGCGCCAAGGCGAGAACCACCGACCGCAAACGCCTGGAGGCCGTGCTCTCCCGCACGGTCGACGGGACCTGGAAGGTCCGGGCCCTCAGCGCCGTCCCGGTCGCGGACCAGGCGGACGAGCCCGAGGACGCCGGGGACCCCGAGGGTGAGGAGAAGCGCTGATGGGACCACTGCTGAGAAGGGCCGACGCCGAGCCCGCCGGCCCGGACGAGACCGCGGAGCAGGCCCCCGACGAGACCCCGGACACCACCGGGGAACCGGCCGAGACCCCCGACGGGCCCGACGAGGCGGACACCACCGGCCCCGTACGCCCCCGGTGGCGCCGCTGGGCCCCCGCCGCCCTCGCCGCCGTCCTCGTCCTCGCCGGTGGCGGCTTCTTCTACGGCGCCCACCAACTACGGACCACCCCCTCGGCCGAGAACCGCGCCCTCACCGACCCCGAGGCCACCACCCAGGTCGGCGGCGAGGTCTCCGGCGGACTCGCGCGGATCTTCTCGTACACCCCGGGCGGCACCGCGGCCACCGAGCGCTCCGCCCGCACGGTCCTCGCCGGGAAGGCCGCCCGGCAGTACGAGGACCTGTTCGACCAGGTCCGCGAGAGCCTTGCCGAGCAGCGGCTCACCCTCACCACCCAGGCCGTACGGACCGGCGTCGTCGAGCTGACCGGCGACCGGGCCCGGCTGCTGGTCTTCCTCGACCAGACCTCGCACCGGGCCAAGGGCGACCCCGCCACCGCCGCCGCCCAGCTGACCGTCACCGCCCAGCTCACCGACGGCCGCTGGCGCATCACCGACCTCACCACGCGCTGACCCCCGCACCGAAGAACGGGAGCACCCATGACCAGCAAGCTCCGCGCCGCCCCCGCCACGGCCCGCCCCCTTCTCGTGGCGGCGCTCGTCCTCACCCTGCTCGCGGGCGGCTTCGCGGTGTGGGGCGGCTGGGCCTGGTACGCCGCCGCCCACGACGACACCGCCGCCTACGCCGGGCAGCGCGACGCCGCGCTCGCCGCGGGGGAGCAGGCGGTGCAGAACCTCAACACCCTCGACCACCGCGAGGCCGACCAGGGCCTGGATCTGTGGGAGTCCTCCACCACCGGTGAGCTGCACCAGCAACTCACCGAAGGACGCAAGGAGTTCACCGACCAGGTGAAGAGCGCCAAGACCGTCACCACCGCCAAGGTGCTCTCCTCCGCCGTCACCGAACTGGACGACCGCGCCGGCCGCGCCAGGGTCCTCGTCGCCCTCCGCGTCACCGTCAAGGCCCCCGGCGCCGAGAAGACCGACAAGGACAGCCGCATGCTCGGCGAACTCACCCGCACCGGTGGCGGGTGGAAGCTCAGCGCCCTGGGCCAGGCACCCGTGGGCGGCACCCCGGCCGGCTGACCCGGCCCGTACCGCGCCCGCCGCCCGCACCGGAGAGGACCCGCATGTCGACCACCCGCCACCTCATCAACAGCCGGCGTCGCCGCCAGGCCCGCGACCCGCAGCCGCCCGCCGCCACGCCCCGCACCGGCCTGGCCCTGCTGCCGCCGGAGCCCGCCGACACGGCGGAGGAACCGGAGAACGCCCCCGAACCGGAGCCCGAGGCTCCCGCGCAGGAGCCCGCCCCGGCCCGCCGGCGCCGCCCCGGTGCCCTCGCCGTGCTCTGCCTCCTCACCCTCCTCCTCGGCGGCTTCGCCGGCTGGGCCCACGCGCGGGCCGCCTCCCTCACCGGCGACCCGGCCCGGCAGAACACCGCCCTCACCGACCTCGCCCGCACCAGCGAGATCAAGGGCCAGACCGGCCGCGCCGTCGCCGCCCTCTTCTCCTACGACCACGCCGACCCGGAGGCCTTCGACCGCGCGGCGAAGACCCTGCTCACCGGCAAGGCCGTCGACCAGCACGCCGCCCTCCTCGGCGAGGTCGCCGAACGCGCCGACGAGCAGAAGGCCGTCATCACCACCACCGTCACCGACAGCGCCGTCGAACGCATCGACGGCGACCGCGCCCGGGTCCTCGTCTACGCCGACCAGAGCAGCGTCAGCACCGCCGGCGGCGACAAGAAGAAGGACGAGGCCCAGGACGAAGGGGTCTACGCGGGCGCCATGTTCGCCGTCGACGTCGTCCACCGCGACGGGCGCTGGCTCGTCAGCTCCCTCGACACCTTCGGCCGCTGAGCCGCCCCGGACCACCACCGACAGGAGTGAGAGCGATGCCCGCACCCCGTGCACGACGCCTGCCCACGCGCACCCGCAAGGGGCTGCGCGCCAGCGCCGTCGCCGTCGCCGCCATGGCCCTGCTCACCGCCTCCCAGGCTCCCGGTCTCCTCCCCGAGGCGGTCGGGGACACCCTCGCCGACGAGGAACGCGCCGCCTACAGCGCCCCGCCGCCCGCCGACCCGCCCGGCGACGACGCGTACCACACCGAACTGCCGCCGCTGAAGGGCGCCAAGGCGGGCAAGGGCTCCTCGGGCGGGACCCCGCCCGCGACGCTGATCCGCGCCCAGTCCGGCATCCCCGCGACCGTGCTGCGGGCCTACCGGAACGCCGAGCGCCGGGTGGCCGGCAGCGACCCCGGATGCCGGCTGAGCTGGGAACTCCTCGCCGCCATCGGCAAGGTGGAGTCCGGGCACGCCCGGGGCGGCGCGGTGGGGGCCGACGGCACCACCCGGGGCCGCATCACCGGCCCGCCGCTCGACGGCAACGGCTTCGCCCTGATCCGCGACACCGACGGCGGCGCCCACGACGGGGACACCGTCTACGACCGGGCGGTCGGGCCGATGCAGTTCCTGCCCTCCACCTGGGCCCGCTGGGGCGCCGACGGCAACGGCGACGGCCGCAGCGACCCCAACAACATCCACGACGCCGCCCTCGCCGCCGGTCACTACCTCTGCGCCGGCACCCGCGACCTCGGCCGCCCGGCCGACCTGGACCGCGCCATCCTCAGCTACAACTACTCGCGCGACTACCTGCGGCTGGTCCGCCACTGGATGGAGTTCTACCGGGGCGGCGTGCACACCGTCCCGGACGGCGAGGGAGTCGTCCCCACCAGCCCTGGCCCCGGCGGCAAGACCCCCGCCACCCGCCCCGTCGGCGACGGCGACGACGGGGACGGCGGCATCATCGTCGGCCCCGACCCGGGCGACGACAAGCCCGGCAAGCCCAAGCCCGACCCGACCAAGCCCGGCAAGCCGTCCCCCTCCCCGAACCCGCCCACCAGCCCGGACCCCTCGCCCGGCCCCTCCGCGCCCCCGACCGGGTCCCCGGACCCCTCCCCCGGCCCCTCGGACCCGGGCACCCCGACCGACCCCGGTACGCCCACACCCCCCGAGGAGTGCGAGAGCCCGAGCCCCACCCCCGACCCGGACGAGAGCGCCGACCCGAGCCCGTCTCCGTCCCCGACCGACCCGGCGTGCGAGGACCCGGCCGAGGAGTGAGCCACGCGCGGCCCGCGCCCTCACAACACCTCCAGCGGCACCTTCCGCTCCGGCGGCGGGAAGGCCCGGTCCAGCGCGGCCAGGTCGTCGGTGGTCAGGTGGAGGGAGCGGGCCGCCGCGTTCTCCTCGACGTGGGCACGCGAGCCCGCCTTCGGGATGGCGATCACCTCCTGGTGACGCAGCACCCAGGCCAGCGCGACCTGCGCCGGCGTCGCCCCGTGCGCCTCGGCCACCTCGCGGAGCGCCGCATGGCCGAGCAGCCGCCCCTGCTCCACCGGCGAGTACGCCATGACCGGCACCGCCAGTTCGCGGCAGCGGGGGATCAGGTCGTACTCGGGGCCGCGCCGGGTCAGGTTGTAGAGGATCTGGTCGGTGTCGGGGTGGGCCGCGGCCGGGAGCTCGGCGAGGTCGTCGACGTCCAGGTTGCTCACGCCCCACGCGCCGATCGTGCCCTGGGCGACCAGTCCCTCCAGTGCCTCGACGGTCTCCTCCAGCGGGACGGGACCGCGCCAGTGCAGCAGGTAGAGATCGAGCCGGTCGGTGCCCAGCCGCCTCAGGCTCGCCTGGCAGGCATCGACGGTGCCGCGGGCGTCGGCGTGGGACGGCAGCACCTTGCTGACCAGGAACACGTCGTCCCGCCGCCCCCGCACGGCCTCCCCGACCAGCTCCTCGGCGCGCCCGCTGCCGTACATCTCGGCGGTGTCGATCAGCGTCAGCCCCAGGTCGATCCCGTGTCGCAGCGCGTCGATCTCCTCGGCGCGGCGGTCCGGGTCGTCGCCCATGTGCCAGGTGCCCTGTCCGAGCGCGGGTACCACCGCCCCGGAGGGAAGGGTCACGGTCCTGCTGGTCTTCATCGTGCGTCTCCTTACGTGGCTGTGGCCCGGTCCGGGCCGGTCGTACGGGAAGCCGGGCGCGCGCGGTCAGGCGCCGGGGCGCGGGCGGCGGGGCACGGCGCGCAGCAGCCAGATCCCGATGGAGCCGGCCAGGACCATCGCGCAGGCGCTGAAGACCAGCCCCGCGTCCCGCAGTCCGAGGGCGAGCGAGAGCGCGCCCACGCCGACCACGGGCAGCGAGATCCCGAGGTAGGCGACGACGAAGAAGGCCGAGGTGGTCTCCCCGCGCCGGTCGGCCGGGGCCCGGGCACTGACCGCGCTGAGCCCCGCGCGGAACAGCAGCCCCTGGCCCACCCCGGCCACCACCGCGCCCGCCACCAGCAGCGCCAGCGAGGTGGCGAGCAGCGAGCCGCCGATCGCGGCCAGCCCCGCCACCAGCACGAAGCACCCCAGCGGCAGCGCCCGTTCGGCCGGGACGCCGCCCAGGGACGCCTGCCCCACCGTGGAGGCGGCGAACGTCAGGAAGACGACGAGGCCGGAGACGGCCAGGTTGTGCACGCCGAGCGTCTGGGCCATGAAGCTCGGCGCGACCGAGGTGAAGAGCCCGAACATGGCGAACCCGGCGAAGGCCGCCAGCGCCGCCGGGATGAAAACCGACCGCGTCTCGGCGGGCACCGAGGGCCGCCGGGGCCGCAGCGCCGGACGGGGCCCGGCGTGCCGCACGGTCTCCGGCAGCACCAGGGTGAGGCAGGTGGCCACCGCCGCCAGCCCCAGGTGGACCAGGTACGGCAGCCGCAGCGGCCAGGGCGCGTACTGGGCGAGGAGCCCGGCGAGCAGTGGTCCGCAGCCGAGTCCCAGCATGTTGGCGGCGGTGGCCGCGAACGAGGCGCGGCCCCGGCGGTGGCGGGGTGCCAGTTCCATCACCGCCACCGTCGCCGTACCGGTGAAGAGCCCGGCGGAGAACCCGGAGAGCACCCGTCCGGCGAAGAGCAGCGGCAGCCCGCCCTCGAAGAGGAAGCAGAGCGCGCTGGCGGCCGCGCACCCGAGCCCCGCCAGCAGCACCGGCCGCCGCCCCAGCACGTCCGAGACCCCACCGGCCACCATCAGCACCGCGATCACCCCGGCGGCGTACACCGCGAAGATCACCGTCACCATCAGCGAGGAGAAACCGATCTCCTCCTGGTACAGCCCGTAGAGCGGCGTCGGCAGCGTCGTCCCCACCATGACGACGGCGAAGACGTACGCGGCGGCCGCGTACGGCCAGGAACGGGGACGGTCCGCCGGGTCCCGCTGATCGTTGGTCACAGCGGCACCTTAGGAAGTCAGCTTCCCCCGTGGCGGGACCCCGGGAAGGACGGGCGGGGCGGGCCTGCACATCCGGGGCCGCCGCCGCCCGTGTTGTGGCGAGCTTTCCCCTCATCAGGTGAAGACTCCGGCGCAGCACCCCGCGAGTGCGGCGCGCCGCCGGATAGTGGCGAGGCCGCCCGCCCCGGGCGGCCGCGACGAAAGGTGACGGCCATGCGCATCGAGGCGACCCACCGGGTCCAGCTCGTCTTCTCCCTGCTCGACGCCGACGGCAACGGCGTGCTGGAGGCCAGGGACTTCGACCTCATGGCGGGCCGCGTCGTCGCGGCAGCCCCCGACTCCGACGAGGCGGCGCACGGCGCGATGCGCGACGCCTTCCTGCGGTACTGGACCACGCTCGCCGCCGAACTCGACGCCGACGGCGACGGCCGGATCACCTTCGAGGAGTACACCGCCTGCGTGCTCTCCCCGGAGCGGTTCGACGCCACCGTCGACGCCTTCGCCCGCGCCCTGGCCGCGCTCGGCGACCCGGCGGGCGAGGGCCAGGTCTCCCGCCCCGCCTTCGTCGCCCTGATGACCGCGATCGGCTTCGGCCGCGCCAACATCGACGCGCTCTTCGACGCCTTCGGCCCCACGCCCGAGGACCGGATCGCCGTCGCCACCTGGGTCGAGGGGATCAAGGACTACTACGCGCCGGACAAGGCGGGCATCCCCGGCGACCAGCTGGTCGACACCGCGGCCGTCTGACCGGCCGCCACAGCAGAGGGAAGGGGACACCGCCATGCCACCCGTCGTCGGACTCGCCGTCGGCCACGGCACCGGAGCCGAACTCGCCGAGGTCTTCACCCGCGTCCTGGGCGTGCTCACCCGGGACCACCCCGGGGGCGTCACGCTGATCCGCTCCCCGCGCCGGTACCACTCGTACCACTCGCTGCGCGGCGAGGGCGCGGGGGAGCAGGTCGCCGCGCTCACCCGCGAGGACACCGACCACTACGAGCAGTTCTGCCGCTCCCTGGCGGCGCGCGGCGCCGGTGCCGTCTTCCGCACGGCGGTCAACGCCCAGTCCCTCTACCTCGTCCGGCAGCGCCTCAAGGCGGTGAAGGTCGACGCCTTCACCGCCGACGACGGCGAGGCGCTGCTGGTCAGGGACGAGGCGCAGGGCTTCTACACCGGTACCAACCGGCACACCCCCGGCACCGTCACCCGCACCATGGAGTTCAGCCGGGAGACCACCGCCGAGGTCGTCTCCTACGCCCTGGAGCGCGCCCGGCGCCGGTGGCCCGACGGGCGGACGGGGCCGGTCGTCATGGCGTACAAGTTCCATCTGCTGGACGGGGTGCTCGGTGCGTGGGCCGAGGAGCTGTCGGCCCGGCTCGGGGTGGAGATCCAGCTCTTCCAGCCCGACACCGTCAACCGGAACCTCATCACCCACGGCCTCGCCGACCGCACCGTGCTGATCGCGGGCAACGAGTGGGCCGACATCATGCACGTCGTCCTGCTGGATCGTTTCGGCGGTGAGCGGCAGGAGAACCGCTGCACGGAGAACGTCTACCTCCACCCCGACGTGCGCGGCCTGACCGAGTACCAGACCGTGCACGGCTCCGCCGACGACCTCGCCGGGCGCGACCTGGTCAACCCGGTCGCCACGGTCCGCGCCGCCGCGGCCGTCGCCGAGCACCACGCCGGGTGCCCCGGGGCGGTGCGGGAGGTCGAACGCGCCCTCGCCCGGGTCCTGGACCGGGGCGTCGCCACCGCCGACCTCGGTGGCAACTACGGTACGGCCGCCGTGGTCGACGCCCTCCTCGCGGAACTCGGCGAACCCGTCGTGCCGGGCGCCCGGGAGCCCGGCACCGTGGCCGCGGCGCTGCTGGGCGAGGGCGCGTGAGCGCCGCTCGCACGGTGCTGGCCGTCGTCGACCTCCAGCGGGACTTCTGCTCGCCCGAGGCCGCGGCCCGCCACGGCCTCGACCCGGCACTCCTGGAGGGCGTCGCGGTCCGCACCGCCGACGCCGTCGACCGGGCACGGCCCGCCGGCGTCGAGGTGGTCTTCGTCCGCTTCGTCGGCGACGAGGACCGGCAGGGCGCGAGCTGGCGCCACCGCGACCTCGCCCGCGGCAAACCCCCCAAGTGCCTGGAGGGTTCCCCGGGCGCCGCCTTCCACCGGGTGGCGCCGGGCCCCGGCGAACGCGTCTTCACCAAATACGCCTGCTTCGACGCCTTCCTCAGCGAGGGCTTCGAGGACCACCTGCGCGCCCGCGCCACCGCCCACCTGGTCCTCGCCGGGGTCTACGCCGACGTCTGCGTCGACTCCACCGCCCGCACCGCCTTCCAGAAGGGCCTCCACGTCACCGTCGCCGCCGACTGCACCACCACCCTCCACGTGTCCGCACCCGACCTCTTCGGCTTCATGGAACGCGTCTACGGGGCGCGGCTGCTGCCCCGCACCGACCCCGGGCTGTGGAGTCACCCCGCCCTCGCCCCGGAGCAACAGCCGTTCCCGGGGTGAGGGACGGCGTCGGGCGGACCGCCCTGATGGTGGCGGCGGCCCGGGCGATCGAGACCCACCGCCCCGACGCGCTCGCCCACGACCCGTACGCCGAGCACTTCGTCCGCGCCGCCCCCGCCGCCGAGAGCTGGCCGCTCCGTCCCGAGGAGGTCCCCGGCGGCGAGGCCGACCCGCTCTGGGGGCGGCTCGGCCGCTACTTCGGGCTGCGCACCCGGGTCCTCGACGACTTCCTGACCCGGTCCGCCCTCGCCGGGGCCCGGCAGACGGTGCTGCTCGGCGCCGGGCTCGACAGCCGCGCGTACCGGCTGGAGTGGCCCGAGGGCCACGTGGTGTTCGAGATCGACACGCCGGAGGTCCTGGAGTTCAAGGAGGGGGTGCTGGAGCGGGCGGGAGCGGTGGCCCGGGCGAAACGGGTACCGCTCGCGGCGGACCTCTGCGAGGAGTGGGCGGGCCCGCTGGTGGCAGCCGGTTTCGACCCGGCCCTGTCCACCGTCTGGCTCGCCGAGGGGCTGTTCCTCTACCTCCCGAGCGCCGCCGAACGCCGGCTCCTCACCACGGCCGACCGGCTCACCGAGGCGTCCGGCGCCCTCGCCTTCGAGGCCAAGGTGATCCGCGAGCCGCAGAAGGTCCGCGACAACCCCGTCTACACCGCCGCCCGGGAACGCATCGGCGTCGACCTGCTCCGCCTCTTCGACCCCGGACCCCGCCCCGACTCCGCCGCCGCCCTCGCCTCCCTCGGCTGGGCCACCACCACCCGCACGCCCTTCGACTTCTCCGCGCTCCACGGGCGCGGCCCGCGCCCCGAGGCGGACGACGCGCTCGCCGCCAACCGCTGGGTCTTCGCGGCGAAGCCGGGGCCACCACGGGTGGCGGCCCCGGCCTGACTCCCGCCGCCGTCAGCGGTGGCGCGAGCGGGGGTTGTTGGGCTGGGTCGGATGCGAGCGGTCGTAGGTGCCGTGCGGCAGCGGGTCGGGCGGCAGCGCCGCCGTCTGCGGGGAGACCGAGGAACGGCCCCGGGTCGGCCGGGACTGCTCGGCACCGTGCGCCGCCGGGTCGCCGCCCGAGGGCGTCGAGCCGTGCTCCAGCTGGTCGAGCCGGTGGTCGATCATCTGCTTGACCTGCGGCCGGTCCGCGTGCTCCTGCTCGTACGCCCGGACCGTCCGCAGGTCGTCCGCCGGCAGCGACCGCATGCGGTGCTCCAGACCGGCGACCGGCAGGTGGTCGTAGTCGGGGAGGGGGAGCTCCTCGCGGGACGGGTGGGGGTCACTCGACTTGTCGTGCATCGGTTGCCTCCTGGGACAGCGCTGGGAGAGGGCTGGGTCAGGGCTTGAGGATGACCTTGGTCCAGCCGGAGAGCCGGTCGTCGAAGTTCCGGTACGCCTCGGGGGCGTCGTCCAGCGGCAGTTCGTGCGAGACGATGAACGACGGCTTGGCCTTGTCGTGGTGGATGAGGTCCCGCAACTGGCGGTTGTACGTCTTGACGTTGGCCTGGCCGGTGCCGATCCGCTGCCCCTTGAACCAGAAGTCGCCGAAGTCGAAGGGGAGTTTGCCTTCGCGGGTCAGCTCGGTCGGCGCCCCGTCGTCCTGCGGCAGGAAGACCCCGACCACGCCGATGGCGCCGGTCGCGCGCACCGAGGCGACCAGGTCGTTCATGGTCGACTCGGGCTTCTCGTGGCCGTCGGCGTCGTGCGCCTGGTAGCCGACGCACTCGCACCCCTTGTCGGCGCCGCCGCCGGTCCGCTCCAGGATCTGCTCGACGTGGTCGCCCTCGGTGTCGTCGACGGGGATCGCCCCGGCCTTCTCGGCGAGGGCGAGGCGGTCCGGGTGGTGGTCCACGACCAGGACCTGGCTGGCGCCGCGCAGCGCCGCCGAGTAGGCGGCCATCAGGCCGACCGGGCCCGCGCCGTAGACGACGACGGACTCGCCCGGGGAGACGCCGGCGAGTTCCGTGGCGTGATAGCCGGTCGGGAAGATGTCCGACAGCATCACGTAGTCGTTCTCCTTCTCCTGCGCGTCCTCGGGCAGGACCAGGCAGTTGAAGTCGCCCCACGGCACCCGCAGGAACTCGGCCTGCCCGCCGGCGTACGTGCCCATCTCGGCGAAGCCGTAGGCGCCGCCCGGGGTGTCGGAGTCGACCGTGAGGCAGAAACCGGTCCGTTCGGCCTCGCAGTTCTCGCAGAAGCCGCAGGCCACGTTGAAGGGGAGGCAGACGCGGTCCCCGGTCTTGACGCGGTCCACGCCCGAGCCGACCTCGACGACCACGCCGAGGTTCTCGTGGCCGAGGACGCGGCCCGTCTCCAGGGTGGTGCGGCCCTCGTACATGTGGAGGTCCGAGCCGCAGATGTTGGTGGACGTGACCCGCACCAGGACGTCCGTGGGGCGTTCGATCCGCGCGTCCGGGACCTCTTCGACCGTGACCTCGCGGGGGCCCTGGTAGACCAGTGCCTTCATTCGGATTCACCGCTTCTTCGTCTCGGGGCTGGGCCCGGGGGCCGCGCGGCTTGGCAGGCGCGGCTCGCGGTGGCCGCCCCGGGCCGGGCTGACGCCACCCCTCCACCGTGACGCAGATCGGGCCCGCTCGCCTGTCGGGGCCGAACGAGTGACAGGTCAGGCCCCGCCCTCGACTACGCGGGCCAGGTTGGCGAGGGACATGCGGGTGCCCGTCTCGTTGTCGGCGGGCGGGACCGAGTCCGGGACGTTCTCGTGGGTGACGTGGACGTCGGTGGCGGCGCCGGGCGCGTCGGTGAGGACGGTGGTGAGCCTCATCGGCGCGTCCAGACCGGGGGAGTCGGTCTCGAAGGCCAGCACCTCCACCACCCGCTCGCCCAGGACCAGTTCGGCGAAGTGCCCGTGGTACGTGTCGGTGGCCTCGCCGGACTTGCCCGCGTACGCCGGGTCCTCGTAGGTGAGCGAGATCCGGAACGTCCCGCCCTCCCGCGGCTCGAAGGAGTGCACCTCGGCGGTCATCCCGTCCGGGGCGCGCCAGCGGGCGACCGCCTCCGGGTCGAGCAGGGCGCGGTAGACGGTGGCGCGCGGGGCGTGGACGCGGTGCGTGACGTGGGTCGTGTACATGGGGGCGAAGGTACCCGGCCGGGGTGACAGGGCGGCCGTTGTCGGTGACGGGGAGTAGCGTTGTGGCACGAGGTCGGGCACGGGGGAGCGGATGGGGATGCAGCGTTACGACCAGCGGGTCCGGGCGTTCGTCGAGGTCAGGGGCGGGGCGGCGGACTGGGAGCTGGCCGGGGAGCGGTTCGCGGCGCACGGGTGGCCGGTGCGCGACTCGGCCCCCGCCGGGGAGGGACCGCTCGGGGACGCCGTCGAGGCGCGCCCGGACAGCCGGGTGTACGAGATCGAGGTGCGGCTGCCCGGGATCGCCAAGGGGGCCGATCTGGGGGCGGCCCGGCGGGTGGCGAAGGCGCTGCGGGCGGCGCGGGTGGAGGGGTATGTGCGGCGGGCGGATGTGCTGCACCGGGATCGGGAGCGGCTCCCTTATTGGCGGGCAGTCGACACCAGCGCGCGCCCTCGCCCTGCTACGTCTTCGTTCAGTAGACGCCTGTACTCGGCTCGTATCGTTCGTGGCCGTATGGACAGGGGCACTGTGGTGCACGCCGAGGCTCAACAAGCCCTGCGCCTCGCCCGCGCTGGGCAGGGCGCTCAAACGTCGCTGACTGCGGTCCGTGGGTTGCAGAGCGGATCGAGTGGGCCGGAAGGACGGCTTTCGGTGGAACGCGAGGAAAGGTCACTCGGCGTCATCCTTTTGTGGACCCTCATAACCGCTAGTGCCCTGCCATCTGTGCTCGCCGAAAGCGGGTTCGCCCGGGGGGTCTGGCTGTCGGTGTTGGTTGCCGGCATTGCTGGTACCTTCCGCGCCGCAACTTTGCTGCTTTCCTGGCGAGGGGCGCTCGTGGCTGGGCTGTCTATCGGCATCTCCGGACTCGCCTCGGTGGGTAGCGTCAGCTTGGGTCTTGTGAGCGGGACTCAGGTTGTTCTGACGGCCATGGCCGTACTGACTGGCACGGGGCTGTGGCTGCTGGTTCGGCAGTGGCGATCAGGCGAGTGGCTGACATGGGTGGTGCCGCTTGTCGTGACCCTCAGCCTGTCAGCTCTTGTTGCGGCTGGCTGGGTGCTACCCATGTTGTATGCGGCGGGCTTTGGGCTCACTCCTGCGGACATCGATCTGTCGCCCATGTGGAAGGCAATCGCCGCGGTCAAGGTGATTCTGTTGTTGAGCCCTCTGCTCGTTCTGCCCGCCTGGTGGGGCGTGGCCCGACATCGCCATCACTTCTACGCGGTACCGGGCAATGCCATAAGTTTCCTGGCGCGATTGCCGATGGCCATTCTCACGGTAGGGGGCACTGCGATCCTCGTGCTGGCCACGGCGGGAGACGCCATCACCCGCACTACCGAGGCCGCCGAACAAGGCACCGACCCGCCCCCCTTCTTCGGCGTCCAGCCGGACTGGACCTGCGTCGAACCCGTCGTGCCGGCCGCCGGCATACCCGGCGAGGGCCCACCCCTCGACCCCGCACGCCCCTACCTCTCCTTCGGCGTGGCCGGTGGCAACGCCGTGCTCTGGGACGCCGAGGCGGAGGAGCCCGTCAAGGTGCCCGCGTCCAAGGTGCGGCTGGTCCCTGCCGAGGGGGCGGACCAGGTGTGCCGGGCCGGCTGAGCAGCGGCGTATCCCTCCCGGCTCCTGATCGTTCTCCATGGCGCCCGGCGTCGACCCGTACGCCCAGGGCCCCGTTCCGCGTGAGAAAGAGCTGGTACGCGACGCATGACCACCACCACCCGGCCCACCCCGGTCCGCACCGCCCTGTGCGGGGCTCTCGCCGCCGTCCTGGCGCTCGGCCCCGCAGCCGTCGCCGCCGCCGAGGAGCCCGGCGGCTGGAAGGGCGAGGGCGGCCTCACCCTCACCAGCGGGGAGAACAACACGGTCGACGCCTATGTGGAGCGGGCCCGGGAGGCGGAGCGCTCGATCAGCGTGCAGGTCCGGGCCGCCGCGGCGATGTCGGAGGCCGAAGTCGTCGGCTTCGACCAGCGGCTGAAGTCTCCCGACTCGCTGAAGCGGAAGGTCGCCACTGCCCTGGCCGAGCAGCCCGGGCGAAACGTCGACACCGTCCTGGCCGGCATCACCGACGCCGTGCGCTACACCCTCCAGTGGGACGACGCCGCCTACACCTCCGGCGTCGCCACCGTCGCCGACACGCTCGCCGGCTGGCGCAACGAGTCCGTCAAGTGGTCCAACACCTGGGGCCGTACCTCCGGCTACAAGGGCCTCAACACCGGCTGGCGCGCGCCCCGTTCGGGCCAGCTCTTCGAGGTCCAGTTCCACACCGAGGCCAGCAAGAACGCCCAGGAGACCACCCACAAGCTCTACGAGGAGCAGCGCCTGCCCTCCACCGGCCCGGAGCGCAAGCAGCAGCTCCAGCGGGAGCAGGACGCGATCTTCGCCGCCGTGCCCGTTCCGGCCGGCGCCGACTCCCTGACCGCCCCGGCACCCGGGCGCAGCCCCGTACCGGCCGGGGTGTAGCCGCCCGTCCACGGGCCGCGGCGGCGCCCGCCGGGCGGATGCGGTGCGCGTCGCGGCCCGAGGTCCCCGGTAGCCGGGGCGCGGGTCCGCACGATGGGCGCTCACCCGCCCCGAGGAAGGGAATGCCGCCGACGAGCGGGTTCCGCGGCCAGGCCGCCTACGCGGCGGCCAGCCACGGCGTCATCGGCTTCACCCGCTCCGCCGCCCTCGACCACGCCGCCGAAGGCATCCGGGTCAACGCCGTCTGCCCCGGCATCGTCGACACCGAGATGATCCGCCGCTTCGGCGAGACCCGTCCGGGCGGGCGCGACGGGCTCATCGCGGACGAGCCGGCCGGCCGCCTGGGCAGGCCCGAGGAGATCGCCTCGGCGGTGCTCTGGCTCTGCTCCGACGACGCCGCCTTCACCACCGGCACGGCACTCGTCGTCGACGGCGGCCGGACCGTGTGAGCCGCCGCGAGGGGCTTCACCCCTCGCGCGGGCTCCGGCGCCGGAAGTCCGCCGCCATCTCCTCGAAGGGGACCCACTTCACGCCCTCGTGGCTGTTCACGTGGTCGATGAAGCGTTCCAGCATCAGCAGGGTCTGAGGCCGGCCGGAGACGTCGGGGTGGATGGTGATCGAGAAGACGGCGTACTCCATCTCCCGGTGGACCCAGTCGAACTGGTCGCGCCACTGGGTCTCGATGTCGCGCGGGTTGAGGTAACCGTGGCTGTTCGGGGACGACTTGATCCACATCATCGGGGGGAGATCGTCCAGGTACCAGTTGGCGGGGATCTCGACCAGGTCGGTCTCCTCGCCGCGCTGGAGCGGCTTCATCCAGGCCGAGGCGGGCTGGTCGTAGTCGATGCGGGTCCACGAGTCGCCCGAGCGGACGTAGTACGGCTCGAAGTCGCGGTGCATCAGGGAGTGGTCGTAGGTGAGGCCGCGCTCCAGGAGCAGGTCGGCGGTGGCCTCGCTCAGCTCCCACCAGGGGGCGACGTAGCCGGTGGGGGCCTTGCCCGCGCGGCGGGTCAGCAGCTCCACCGCGTAGTCGAGGATGTCGGCCTCCTGCTGCCGGGTCATGGAGACGGGGTTCTCGTGGCTGTAGCCGTGCACGCCGATCTCGTGGCCCGCCGCCACGCAGGCGTCGAACTGCTCGGGGAAGGTCTCCACGGAGTGGCCGGGCCAGTAGAACGACTGGCGGATGCCGGCGCGCCGGAACAGCTCCAGGAGCCGGGGTACGCCGACCTCGCCGGCGAACATGCCGCGCGACACGTCGCCGGGCGAGTCCTCGCCGCCGTAACTGCCGAGCCAGCCGCCGACCGCGTCGACGTCCACGCCGAAACCGATGAAGATCTCCTTGGGCACGGTCCTCACACTCCTCGCCCCGAGCGGGTGGGATCGGTGGGATGCCGGGCCGGGGCCCGGACGTTGGTGGGCGCGGGCTCAGCTCTCCAGCCAGCCGGAGACCGCGCGGGCCGCCCCGAGTCTGCTGGCGGCCAGCGCCACCGAGAGCAGCAGCCGGGCCTGCCACGGGCTGAGGTCGCCCGCGAAGACGGCACCGGCCTTCACCAGGTCGACCCCGCCCCCGCCGCCGTACAGCGGGACGGCCGGGCCGCACGGGACGCGCGAGCAGACCAGCACCGGGACGCCCGCCGCGGTCAGCCGGGCCACCTCGCGGGCGACCCGGGGCGCGGTGTTGCCGGTGCCGGGCGCGGCCAGCACCAGGCCCGCCGCGCCCGCCTCGGCGGCGGCCCGCAGCAGGGTCTCGTCGGCGCCCGGGTAGAGGGCGACCACGTCGACGCGGGGCAGGCCCGTGTCCGGGTCGACGCCCGGCAGGGGGCGCGGGGGTCCTGGCGGGGCCAGCGCCGTCACCTTGCCGTCGTGGACGCGCAGCACGGGGCCCCGGCCGGGGGCGCCGAAAGCGCGGTGCGAGAGCGTGTCGATCTTGGTGACGCCCCGGGCGGCGAAGACCAGCCCGTCGAAGCAGAGCAGCGGACCCCGGTCGCGCGCCGACGGGTCCGCGGCGACCGCGAAGGCGTCCCGCAGGTTCTCCGGGCCGTCGGGGGAGCGGGAGTCGTACGGTTCCTGGGCGCCGGTCAGCACCACCGGGCGCGGGTCGTCCAGCAGCAGCGAGGCGAGGAAGACCGTCTCCTCCATGGTGTCCGTGCCGTGGGTGACGACCAGGCCGTCCGGGCGGGCGCCGTCCGTGCCCGGCACGGGGGTCGCCAGGCAGGTCCGGATCTCCTCGACCACCAGGCGCATCTTCTCCAGGTCCCAGGAGAACGAGCCGCCCACCTCCAGATCGCGCACCGGTACGGCCCTCGCGCCGCCGGACAGTCCCGCCTGGCGCAGCAGGTCCCGGCCGGTGGCGGTGGGGACGCGGCCGTCGGGGCCGCCGGTGGAGGCGATGGTGCCGCCGGTGGCGAGCAGGGCGACGGTGGGCATGAAGGAATCCTTCCGCCTGTCGGACGTGCCGGGGCGGGGCGTGCCTCGTCGTACGCCCTCTCCCAGCATCGCGGCACTCGGGGTGGGGCGCGAGTGGGGGCGGCCTGTGGCCGGGGCGGGGTCTGGTCCGCCGGGCCGGGACGGGCGTGCCCGTCACCGATGGCCTCGAGCGCCGGCCCGGCTGAGGTTGCCGGGCTGAGGCCGGGCTGCAAAGGGCTCACCCCCGCCCCGTGGTCACCGCCCTGTCCACCTGGGCCGGGGAGAGGGCGTGTTCGGTGGCGAGGATGGCGGCGCCGAGGGCGGCGGCGTTCTGCTGGGTGCGGCTGGGTTCGATGCGCAGGACGCGGGTGGCGAGGGGGTGGGAGCGGCGGTAGACGACTTCCCGGAGGCCGGCGAGGAGGGGGTCGTGGGCTGCGGCCAGGGCTCCGCCGACGGTCACGGTGTCGGGGTTGAAGAAGTTGACCAGGCCGGCCAGGACCTCGCCGACGGCGCGGCCGGCCTCGCGGACCAGGCGGACCGCCTCCCGGTCGCCGGACTGTGCCAGCCGGACCACGTCGCTGCCGGTGGCGGCGGTGCGGCCGAGACGGGAGAGTTCGGCGGCCAGCGCGGAGCCGCCCGCGACCGCCTCCAGGCAGCCGGTGTTGCCGCAGCGGCAGGGCTCGTCCCGCTCGGTGACGCGGATGTGGCCGATGTCCCCGGCCGAGCCCTGGGCCCCCCGGTGGAGGCGGCCGTCGGCGATGATGCCGCAGCCGATGCCGGTGCCGACCTTGATGTGCAGCAGGAAGCGGCAGTCGGGGAAGGCCTGTCGCTGTTCGGCCAGGGCCATCACGTTCACGTCGTTGTCGACGAGGGCGCGGACGCCGAGGCGGGCGGCGAAGAAGTCGGGGATCGGGTAGTGGTGCCAGCCCGGCATGATCGGCGGGTCGACCGGGCGCCCGGTGGAGAACTCGACGGGACCGGGCACGCCGACGCCGATCGAGCGCAGGGTGCGCGGCGGCCGCCCCGCCTCCTCGGTGAGGGCGCGCAGGGTCCGCTCGACGTGGCGCAGGACCGGGTCGGGCCCGTCCGCGATGGAGAGCGGGTCCTCCTGGACGGCGAGCACGGCGCCGCCGATGTCCCGCAGCACCACCCGGCAGTGCGAAGCGCCCAGGTCGACCCCGGCGACGGTGTGCCCGCCGGTGCGCAGGGCGAGCCGCCGGGGCGGCCGGCCGCCCGTCGAGCCGCCTTCGGCCGCCTCGTCGACGAAGCCGTGCGCGATCAGCGCGTCGACCCGCGAGGAGACGGTGGAGCGGGCCAGTCCGGTGAGCCGGGCGATGTCGGCGCGGGTCCGCGCGGCGCCGGAGCTGATCAGTGCGAGCACCTCGCCCGGCGAATGGAAGGAGGTCGCCGAGGGCTGCTCGGGCGCGGAAGGCATAGCCGTCACCCTAAGGAGGAGTTCCGCTGCTCACAAGGCGCCCATTGTTCGGCCGCCGTCCTAAGTCGCGCTCAACTCCCTTGAGAACAAAGTTACTTGGTCCCTTGACAGGCCAAAGGTCCGGGCGGACTCTGCTCGGCAGACCGCTGACCGAGGAGCCAGTCGCGATGCTGACGATGCAAGGCGTGTCCAAGAGTTTCCTGGGGGTGCGCGTCCTCCACGACGTCGATCTCGACCTGCGCGAGGGCGAGGTGCACGCCCTGGTGGGGGAGAACGGCGCCGGCAAGTCGACCCTGATGAAGATCCTCGCCGGGGAGCACGTACCGGACGCGGGGAGGCTCACCCTCGACGGCACCCCCCGCTCCTTCACCCATCCCGCCCAGGCGCAGGCGGCCGGAATCGGCGTCATCCACCAGGAGTTCGCCCTGCTGGAGCACCGCACGGTCGCCGAGAACGTCTTCCTGGGGCGCGAGCCCGGCCGCTTCGGCCTGGTCGACCGGCGCACCATGGAGCGGCGCACCGCCGAACTCCTCGGCGAGATCGACGAGACGGGCATCACCCCGCGCACCCCCGTCCACACCCTCTCCGTCGCCCGCCGCCAGACCGTCGAGATCGTCAAGGCGCTCGCCTCCGACGTACGGGTCCTGGTCATGGACGAGCCGACCGCGCCGCTCGCCGAGCACGAGGTGGCGCGCCTGACCGCGCTGGTCCGCCGCCTCGCCGCCCGGGGCCTGGGCATCCTCTACATCTCGCACCGGCTCCGCGAGGTCTTCGACCTGTCGCAGCGGATCACCGTCCTCAAGGACGGACGGCGCGTCACCACCCTGGACACCGCCGCGACCGACTCCGCCGCCGTCGTCCGCGCCATGGTCGGCCGCGACCTGGACGCCTACTACCCGCCGCGCGCCCGCCCCGAGGAGATCGGCGAATCCGTCCTGACCGTCGAGTGCGGCGCCAACGACCGCCTCGCCGGGATCGACCTCACGGTGCGCGCGGGCGAGGTCGTCGGAGTCGCCGGGCTCCAGGGCTCGGGCCGTACCTCGCTGGTGCGGGCGCTCTTCGGGGCCGCGCCCTTCACCGCCGGGACGATGACCGTCGCCGGGCGCCCTCTGCGGCCCACCCGCCCCCGCGAGGCGATCCGGGCGGGCGTCGCCCTGGTCACCGAGGACCGCAAGGGCGAGGGGCTGGCGCTGCGTCAGTCGGTGCGGGACAACGCGCTGCTCGTCACCCGGGCCGTGCCCGGCCGAGCCCGGCCGCCCTCGGCGCGAGGCGCCGCCGCCCTGCTGGAGCGGGTGCGGCTGCGCGCCTCGGCCGACACCCAGGAGGTCCAGTACCTCTCCGGCGGCAACCAGCAGAAGGTGGTCATCGCCAAGTGGCTGGCCGCCCGTCCGCGCGTGCTGCTCTTCGACGAACCGACCCGGGGCATCGACGTCGGTGCCAAGGCCGCCATCCACACCCTGGTGCGGGAGCTGGCGGCGGAAGGGCTCGCCGTGCTGATCGTCTCCTCCGAACTCCCCGAACTCCTGGGGATGAGCGACCGGGTCCTGGTCATGGCCGACGGCCGCCTCGCCGGGGAACTCCCCGCGGGCGCCACCGAGGAGGCCGTCATGCGCGTCGCCACCGGCGGCGAGTCCGGCCCGGACCAGGAGGACGCGGCATGACCGGCGACCTGCTCACCGCCCCCGGAGAGAAGTCCGCCGCCCCCGCGCCCCGCCCCGGCCGCCGGCTGCGCCTGACCGACCCGGTGACCGGCGTCTGGCTGGCCGCCCTCGCCGTCACCCTGCTCGGCTGGGCGGTCGTCGCCGCGCAGGGCGGGCAGTTCTTCACCACCACCAACGTCGTCGCCGTCCTCCAGAACAGCGTCGCTCTCGGCCTGGTCGCCGTCGGCCAGTCGATGGTCATCCTCACCGGCTCGCTCGACCTGTCGGTGGCCTACCTCATCAGTCTGGGAACGCTGGTCGCCGCCCAGACCATGCAGAGCGGCGGCGTGCTGCTCGCGGTCCTCGCCACCCTCGCCCTGTCGGTGGCGGTGGGGCTCGCCAACGGCCTGATCGTGGCCGGGCTCAAGGTCAACGCCTTCATCGCCACCCTCGGCACCGCCTTCATCCTGCGCGGCTGGATCGAGGACCAGTACACCGGCCCGGCCGGCCAGGTCACCGCCGGCTTCCAGCGGCTCGGCTACGACCGGATCGGGCCCGTCCCCGTCTCCGTCCTCCTGCTGCTGGCCGTCGCCGGGGGCGCCTGGTTCCTGACCCGCCGCACCCGGCTCGGCCACCACCTGTACGCCACCGGCGGCGACGAGCACGCCGCCCGGCTCTCCGGGGTCCGCACCCGCCGCACCGTGGTCGTCGCCCACGTCCTGTGCTCGCTCTGCGTCGGCGCCGCCGCCCTCTTCCTCGCCGCCCGGCTCGGCGCGGGCGCCCCCTGGGCCGGCACCGAGGCCCGCTACGACCTGGAGTCGATCGCCGCCGTCGTCCTCGGCGGCACCGCGCTGGCCGGCGGGCGCGGGGGAGTGGCGGGCACCCTCGGCGGGGTCCTCGTCCTCGCCGTCCTGGACAGCGTCTTCAACCAGCTCGCCGTCGACCCGTTCTTCAAGAACGTGGTGCGCGGCGTCGTCATCATCGCCGCGGTCGCCCTCTACGCCCGCCGCCGCACCCCCCGCCGGAGGACCGCATGAGCACCGCCGCCACGGCCCGGCCCGCCCCCGGCACGGGCCGCCGCCTGCTCACCGCGCTGGGCACCGCGACCCCCGTCTACGTCCTGCTCGCCACCGTGCTGATCGCGCTCGCCCTCACCGACCCCGGCTTCTACGAGGCCGACCGCTTCCTCGCCTTCGTCAAGCGGGCCGCGCCCCTGGTCATCCTCGCCGCCGGCCAGTACCTCGTCATCGTCTGCGGCGAGTTCGACCTCTCCGTCGGCGCGATCGTCACCGCCGGCGTGGTCGTCGCCGCCCAGCTGTACGCCTCGTTCCCCGCGCTGCACTGGCTGCTCGCCACCCTCGTCCTGCTGGCCGCGGGCGGCGCCGCCGGGCTGGTCAGCGGCCTGGTGACGACCAGGCTCCGCGTCCCCTCCTTCATCACCACGCTCGGCATGATGCTGATCCTGGAGGGCGCCGTCTTCTTCTGGACCGGCGGCTCCCCGCAGGGCGCCCTGCCCACAGCCTTCCGCGAACTGGGCCGGGGCTCCGCCTTCGGCTGGCTGCCGTGGGCGGTGCCGGTCTGCCTCGCCGTCGGCGTCGGCGCGTACCTGCTGATGCGGGCCGACTTCGGCCGGACCCTGCTGGCCACCGGCGACTCCGAACGCGCCGCCCACCTCTCCGGGGTCCGCGTCACCCGCGTCCGCGTCACCGCCTTCGTCCTTTCCGGCGTCGCGGCCGGCCTCGCCGCCGTCCTCGTCGGCGGCTTCTCCGGCGTCTCCGCCCAGGCCGGCCAGGGCTACGAGTTCGAGGCCATCACCGCCGTCGTCCTCGGCGGGGTGCTGCTCGGCGGCGGCAGGGGCTCGGTGGTCGGCGCCATGGCCGGGGCCTTCTCCCTCCAGGCCCTCTTCACCCTGCTCAACCTCCGCGGCGTCTCCGGCGCCCTGGAGTCCACCGTCCAGGGCGTCATCGTCATCGCCGCCGTCGGCCTGGGCGCCGCCGACTACTCCCGCCTGCGCCGCCGCCGTACCCGCTCCCCGGAAGGGACCACCCGATGAGACCGCGCTCCACCACCCTCACCTCGCTGGCCGCGCTCCTCGGCGCCGCCCTCCTCGCGGGCTGCACCAGCGACGCCCCCGCCGACGGGCCCGCCGCCCCCTCCGCGAGCGGTTCCGCCGCCACCGACGGCTCCGGCGACTCGGACTTCTTCGACCAGGCCGAGTACGACCGGCAGCTGGAGCTGGCGAAGGAGACCCCGGAGGGCCCCGAGGACAAGCCCTGGGAGCAGATGCTGCGGCCCGAGTTCATCGACACCGCCGAGTACGCCAAGAAGGGCGGCGGCGACGCCCACCTCTGCTTCTCCAACGCGGGCGTCTTCAACCCCTGGCGGCAGGTCGGGCTGAAGAACATGCGGGCCGAGGTCGAACTCCACAAGGAGATCGGCAAGTTCACCGTCCTGGACGCCCAGGGCAAGGACGACAAGCAGATCTCCGACATCCAGGAACTCACCGGCAAGGGCTGCGACGCGCTCATCGTCTCGCCCAACACCACCGCCACCCTCACCCCGGCCGTCGAGCGGGCCTGCGAGAAGGTCCCCGTCATCGTCTTCGACCGGGGCGTGGAGACCGACTGCGCCGTCACCTTCATCAGCCCCGTCGGCGGCTACGGCTACGGGGCTGCCGCCGCCGACTTCCTGGTCGAGAAGACCGAGCCGGGCGCCAAGATCCTCGCCCTGCGCATCTCGCCCGGCGTCGACGCCCTGGAGACCCGCTGGTCGGCGGCGAAGCGCGCCTTCGACAAGGCGGGGGTGGAGGTGGTCGACGCCAAGTTCACCGACGGCGACCCGGCCCGTACCAAGTCGATCGTGGCCGACGCGCTGACCCGGCACGGCGAGATCGACGGGGTGTGGATGGACTCCGGTGCCACCGCCGTCGCCGCCGTCGAGGCGTTCGAGGACGCCGGGCAGGAGGTGCCGCCGATCACCGGCGAGGACCAGCAGGACTTCCTGACGGCGTGGAAGGAGAAGAAGCTCACCGCCGTCGCCCCCGCCTACCCGACCTTCCAGTGGCGCACCCCGGTCATCGCGGCGCTCAAGATCCTCGGCGGCGAGGAGGTCCCGAAGGAGTGGACGCTGCCCCAGCCGGTCATCACCGAGGCCGACCTGGACGACTACCTGGAGCCGGGCATGCCGCCGCTGCACTACGCCATGTGCGGCTGCGAGGAGCTTCCGGGCTTCCCCGAGAAGTGGGGAGGCAAGGAATGACGGTCACCCTGCCCATCGGCGCCAACCCCTGGATCTGGTACTCCCCGGTGACCGGCCGCGAACTGGCCGCGCTGCTGCCGCGCCTGGCCGGATGGGGCTTCGACTGCGTCGAACTGCCGCTGGAGAACTCCGGCGACTGGGAGCCCGCCGAGGCCGCGGCCCTCCTCGGGGAGACCGGCCTCGCCCCCGCCGCCGTCGTCGCCGTCATGCCGCCCGGCCGCGAACTGGTCCGCGCCGGGGCCCGCACCGTCCAGGAGACCCAGGACTACCTGCGCGCCTGCGTGGACGCCGCCCACGCGCTGGGGGCGCCCGCCGTCGCCGGGCCGGTCTACAGCTCCGTGGGCCGCACCGGACGCCTCGACGAGGCGGCCCGCGCCGAGGCGTACCGCCAGTGGCGCGAACACCTGTGGCCCGTCCTCGAACACGCCCGGGACGCGGGGGTGCGGATAGCCGTGGAACCCCTCAACCGGTACGAGACCAGCCTGTTCAACACCGTCGCCCAGACCCTGGACGGGCTCGGCGACCTGCCACCGGAAGTGATCGGCCTCGCCCTCGACACGTACCACCAGAACATCGAGGAGCGCTCGCTGCCCGCTGCCGTCCGGCAGGCGCGCGGCCGGATCGCGCACGTCCAGGTCTGCGCCGCCGACCGGGGCGCGCCCGGCGCCGACGCGCTCGACTGGCCCGGCTTCCTCGCCGAACTGGTCGCGGGCGGCTGGAGAGGGCCGCTCTGCATCGAGTCGTTCACCGCCCACAACGCCTCCATCGCCGTCGCCGCCTCCGTCTGGCGGCCGCTGGCGGAGAGCCAGGACGCCCTGGCCGTCGACGGCCTCGCCTTCCTCCGCGGCGCCCTCACCACCCTCCCCTGAACCTCCCCCCACGGCGGCCGCCCGGGCTCCACCCCCCCATCGAAGGGAGCCCGGGCGAGCGGACCGGAGCACACCCCCACCAGCCCCCGCCGGGAGCGCACCGGACCGGACGGGACCCCCACCGCACGAGCCGCAGAGAGGACCGCACATGCGCCATTCCGCACGCGCCCTACGGAGATCGGCCGTCGCCCTCGGCAGCGCCCTGCTCCTGGCGCTGACCGCCCTGCCCGCCACCGCCGCCGCGCCCGCGGAGGAGGCCGAGGCCGACTTCCGCGTCCTGCTCTTCACCGGCGCCGTCGGCTACGTCCACGACTCCATCCCCGCCGGCATCACCATGTTCGAGGAGGAGGCCGAGGAGAACGGCTTCGAGGTCGTCCAGAGCGAGGACCCGGCCGTCTTCGACGCCGAGAACCTCGCCGGGTTCGACGCCGTCGCCATGCTCCAGAACTCCGGCATGGTCTGGGAGACCGAGGAGCAGCGCGAGGCGATGCGCGGCTACGTCGAGGGCGGCGGGGGCATCGTCGCCGTCCACAACACCCTCGACATGGGCGTCGAGGAGGAGTTCCCCTGGTGGGACGAGTTGATCAACGGCGGCGCCCACATGCCCGCCCACTCGCCCGGCGTCCTCCAGGGCACCGCCAAGGTCGCCGACCGCGTCCACCCCTCCACGAAGCATCTCCCGGACCGCTGGGAGCGCGCCGAGGAGTGGTACAACTTCGACGCCAACCCGCGCGGTGACGTGCACGTCCTGGTCACCGCCGACGAGACCACCTACGACCCCGGCGACGAAGCGATGGGCGCCGACCACCCCATCTCCTGGTGCCGTACCTCCCAGGGCGGCAAGGTCTGGGCCACCGCCATGGGCCACGACGCCGCCTCGTACCAGGAGGAGGCGTTCCGCGAGCACGTCGTCGGCGGCCTCCAGTGGGCGGCGGGGAACGCGCCGGGCGACTGCGGCGGCACCGTCTGGGACGGGTACGAGAAGGTCACCCTCGACGACAACACCGCCGACCCGATGGAACTCGACGTCGCCGCCGACGGCCGGGTCTTCTACGTCCAGCGCAGCGGCGAGCTGAACATCTTCGACCCCGCCACGCACACCACCCGCACCGCCGGCAAGCTCGACGTGTACACGGGCGGCGAGGACGGCCTGGTCGGCATGGAACTCGACCCGGACTTCGCCGAGAACCACTGGGTCTACCTCTACTACGCGCCGGCCGGTGCCGAGGAGGACGTCAACCGGCTCTCCCGCTTCACCGTCGAGAACGGCACCCTCGACAAGGAGAGCGAGAAGAAGCTCCTGGACGTCCCCGCCTACCGCGACCGCACCTTCCCCGAGCCCGGACACACCGGCGGCGCCGTCGAGTTCGGTCCCGACCGCACCCTGTACCTCGGCGTCGGCGACGACGTGCCGCCCAACCTCGACCCCGACTGGCAGGGGTACGCCCCGCTCGACTGGCGCGAGGGCAAGGAGCGCCTCGACGCGGCCCGTACCGCAGGGAACACCAACGACCTGCGCGGCAAGATCCTGCGCATCACCCCCACCGACGAGGGCGGCTACACCATCCCCGAGGGCAACCTCTTCGCCGAGGGCACCGAGGGAACCCGCCCCGAGATCTACGCGATGGGCTTCCGCAACCCCTTCCGCTTCACCGTCGACCAGAAGACCGGCGACGTGCACGCCTCCGACTACGGCCCCGACCGCGGCCTGCCCACGACCGACCGCGGACCCGAGGGCCTCGTCGAGTACAACGTCATCAAGAAGGCCGGCAACTACGGCTGGCCCTTCTGCCACGGCGACAACCAGCCCTACGCGCCCTACGACCCGGACACCGGTGACGTGGGGGAGAAGTTCGACTGCGACCACCTCGTCAACGAGTCCCCCAACAACACCGGCCTGAAGGAACTCCCGCCCGTCCAGCTCCCCGAGGTCTGGTACGGCTACGGCGACTCCGAGACCTTCCCCGAGGTCGGCAGCGGCGGCTCCGCCCCGATGAGCGGCCCCGTCTACCAGTACGACGCGGACAACCCCTCGCCCACCAAGTTCCCCGCCTACTACGACGGCGCGGCCTTCTTCTACGAGTGGTCCCGCGACTACGTCAAGGAGATCCGCTTCGACGACGAGGGCTCCCTGCTGAAGATCAACGACTTCCTCTCCACCAGCGAGTTCAGCAAGCCCATGGACATGACCTTCGGCCCCGACGGCTCCCTCTACCTCCTCGAATGGGGCTCGGAGTTCGGCGGCGGCAACAACGACTCCGGCCTCTACCGGATCGACTACGCCCAGGGACAGCGCAACCCCGTCGCCAAGGCCGCCGCCTCCGTCACCGACGGCCCGGTCCCCCTGGAGGTCGGCTTCACCAGCGAGGGCAGCGAGGACCCCGACGGCGACTCCCTGGAGTACGCCTGGGACTTCGACGGCGACGGCACCTGGGACTCCACCGACGCCGCCGCCACCCACACCTACACCGAGAAGGGCGACTTCACCGCCCAGCTGAAGGTCACCGACTCCAGCGGCAGGTCCGGCTACGCCAACATCCCCGTCACCGCGGGCAACACGGCGCCGAAGGTCACCGTCGAGACGCCGGCCGACGGCACGCTCATCGAGTTCGGCGACAAGATCCCGTACAAGATCACCGTCACCGATCCCGAGGACGGGGAGATCGACTGCTCCGACGTGGTCCTCAACCCGGCCCTCGGCCACGACGACCACGAACACCCCACCACCGACCTGCGTGGCTGCGAGGGCACCGTCGACACCGGTGACCTCGGCGGCCACCCCGAGGGCGCCGACCTCACCTACGTCCTCAACGCCCGCTACACCGACCACGGCGCCGAGGGCACCAGTGAGCTGACCGGTTACGGCCGCTCCGTCCTCCAGCCCCGCCACAAGCAGGCCGAGTACCACGACGACCAGTCCGGCACCCGCGTCGTCAGCCAGGAAGGAGCCGAGAACGGCAAGCGGATCGGGGACATCTCCGACGGAGACTGGATCGCCTTCGACCCGATGAGCGTGGAGTCCGGCGTGGGCAGCGTCACCTACCGCCTCTCCTCACCCGAGGGCGGCGGCGCCGTCGAACTGCGCGCGGGCGCCCCCGACGGCGAACTCCTCGCCACCACCCCCGTCCCGGCCACCGGCGACTGGGACGCGTACGAGGAGACCGACCCGGTGGACGTCGCGGCCCTGGCCGGGACCCACAAGCTCCACCTCGTCTTCACCGCGCCGAACGAGAACTCCTTCGACCTCGACTCGGTCACCTTCCACGCCCCCTGACCGAGCCGGCTTCCGGTAGCGGTACGGCAGATGGATGGGCCGTCCGTCCCCCCAGGAACGGGCGGCCCATCCCGTTCAGGGACGGCCCGCGCCGTCGTCCAGCGGCGCGGCCGCCGTGCCGTCCGGCTGCGGCGGTACGGCCGTCGCGGCCACCCGGGGGCCGCGCGGCCGCAGCGCCGGGGCGAGCAGGGCGGCCACCACCAGCAGGCCGAGCACCACGCCCATCGTCGGCCGCAGCCCCACGTGGTCGGCGAGGAAGCCGAGCGAGGGCGGCCCGACCAGGAAGGCGAGGTATCCGGCGGTGGCGACCGCGCTGACCCGGGCGGCGGCGCCCTCGGGGTCGTCGCCCGCCGCCGAGATGCTCACCGGGAAGCCGAGCGAGGCGCCGAGCCCCCACAGCACCACCGCCGCACCCGCCACCAGCGGACTCGGCGAGAAGACCACCAGGGCGACGCCCACCGCCGCCACCACCGCACTGGCCCGCACCACGGCCGCCCGCCCGAACCGCTCCAGGAAGGGCCCGCCCGCGAACCGGCCCACCGTCATGGCGACCGCGAACGCCGTGTATGTCAGCGAGCCGGCGGTGGCGCTCACCCCGTGCCCGTCGACCATCAGCAGCGGCAGCCAGTCGTTGGCGGCGCCCTCGGTGAACGCCATCACCAGCACGATCACCCCGATCAGCACCAGTCGCCCGTCCCGCCACACCCGCAGCGCCGCCAGCCGGTCCTTCGGCCCCGCCGAAGCCTCCGGCGCCGCCTCCCGGCCGGTCCCGGCGGGCACCGAGCGCACCGCCCAGACCGTGGCCGCAGCCGACAGCGCCGCCACCGCCAGCAGATGGGCGCCGACCGGGAACCGCGCCGCCGTCAGCGCCAGGCCGAGCAGCGCCCCGAGGACCGTGCCGAGGCTGAAGCAGCCGTGCAGCACCGGCAGCACCGGCCGGCCGATGCGCCGCTCGACGGCCGCGCCCTCGATGTTGACGGCCACCTCGGCGAGACCCAGTCCCGAGCCGAACAGGGCGAGCCCCGCGAAGACCCCGCCCGCCAGCGACCACGCGGCGCCGCCCGCGGTCACCGCGAGCCCGGCGGTCAGCACCGCCGCGCCACCCCACATCACGGCCCGCCCGCCGTACCGCCGCACCAGCGGCCCGGAGACGAGCACCCCGGCCATCGAACCCGTCGACAGCCCGAACAGCACCACGCCCATCCCGCCGGTACTCACCTCGAGCGCGTCCCGCACCGCCGGCGTCCGTGCCACCCAGGAGGCCATGCCGACCCCGGAGACCAGCATGAAGACGAAGAGGGCGGCACGCCAGCGGCGGGTGGCCTGGTCCAGCACGGCAGAATCCTCGGCAGACACGGGGAGGGAACGTACGGTCGTACGCCCCCGGAGTGTACGACCGTACGCCCGGTAGCCGCACCCCGTCTCCGCGCCCGGCGCTACCGTGAGGCCCCGGCGGCGCACCCGCACCGCACGACCAGGAGGACCAGTGGCGACCGGAAAGACCGACCCCGACCGGCGGGAACGCATCCTCGCCGCCGTGCTGGACCTCATCGCCGAGGACGGCGTGGCCGGCGTCTCGCACCGCAAGGCGGCGGCGCGGGCGGGGGTGCCGCTGGGCTCGATGACCTACCACTTCGCCTCGATGGACGAACTGCTCCGCGAGGCGTTCACCCGCTTCTCCTCGACCGTCGTCGCGGTCTTCGAGGAGCGCCTCGGCGCCGCCACCACCGCCGACGAGGCCCGCGCCGCCGTGGTCGGCCTCGTCCACCACCTCTCCAGCGGCAACCAGCGCGACCTGATCCTCACCCAGGAGCTCTACACGCTGGCCGCCCGCCGCCCCGCCTACCGCGAACTGACCCGCGCCTGGATGGCCCGCAGCCGCACCATCCTGGAACGCCACTTCGACCCCGACACCTCCCGCCAGCTCGACGCCCTCATCGAGGGCCTCTCCCTCCACCGCGCCCTGGACACCGAACCGCACGAACGGGCGGTGACGGTGGAGGCGGTGGAGCGGATCACCGCCGGGGGCACCTCAGACGGTCGCGAGGGTGCCGGTCAGGCCGGGCCGCCACGCTCGTAGCGGCTGGGGAAGGGGAAGTACGTCTCCAGGAAGGTGTGGATCCTCCGGTTGATGGCGTCCTGCTCCTCGGCAGGGCTGTTGACGTCGTTGAGGCAGAAGAAGTCGAACCGGCGGTTGGCCACCAGCTCCTCCAGTCGCTCCTCGGCGTCCGGCCGGGCCACGTCGATGTACCGGGTCTTGTACGTGCCCGGCACGGCGCGACCGGTCAGGAACGCCTGGTGGTGGTGGAAGGAGGCGCCCATGGCGATGTCCGTCGGGGCGCGGAACCGGGACCGGGCGGTGCGGTCGACCTCCTCGGCGAAGCGCTCCTCGATCTCCCGCATGACCGAGCGGATCTGCGGGTGCGGGGTGTGGGCGAACTTGTTGACGGTCATCCGCCCGTGCTCCTCGCGCAGCAGCCGCCGGACGTTCTTGCCCGCCGAGTTGGGCGCGGGCTCCTCCGGGTGCGGGGCGCCGAGGCCCAGCTGCGAGGGGGAGAAGGGCAGCTTGGCGATGCCGTTGCCGTGGAAGAAGTGGTTCGGGGTGACCGGGCGGCCGAGGAAGATGTCGTCGTTGAAGTACAGGTAGTGCTCGGACAGGCCCGGGATGCGGTGCAGCTGGGTGCCGATGGCGTGCGAGTTGAAGACCGGCAGGGCTTCGGGGGAGCGGAAGATGTCCTTGTGGTCGACGACCTGGATGCCCGGCGCCGAGGTGTCGAGCCAGGAGGGGGTCTGGCTGTCGGTGACGACGTAGATGTTGCGCAGGAAGGGCGCGTACATCTCCAGGGAGCGCAGCGAGTACTTGAGTTCGTCGTGGCTGGCGTAGCGGGAGGCTCCGGCCTCGCGGGAGGTCGCGCCGGGCGCGCCGCCGGTCCGGTGCGCCTCGCGTTTGGCGGCGAGGGCGGGATCGTCGCCGTCCACCCAGGTGTAGACCACGTCGAGCGGGAAGTCGACCGTGTCGATGACCGGCTCGACGAAGTTCTCGAAGGTCGGATGAGGATGTCCGCCGATGGTGCGGACGGCGGGAGTCTGCGCCTGTGCGGGCACCACGTCGGAGATCGCGTTCTGCCGGGGCCCCACCAGAGCGCCGGCCAGCAGAGCCGGCGGTGCCTGGTACCGCAGGCCGCGGAGCAGCTCCGTCGCGCGCTCGCCGCCCTCTGCCGCTTCGCTCAGCAGTTGCTCGCCCTCCCGCCAGAACTCCACGTCGCAGCCGCGGACCAGCCCGGCGAGTAGCTGGCCGGACGGGCCGAGGAGGATCTCGCCGAACCTGATGACGTTCCGCCGCTTCAGCTCGACCGGCAGCGCACCCTCCGCGTAGAGCGCGGCCTGTTCCGGCCAGGCGTTCTGGCCCGGCTCCGCCGCGTAGAGGGCGGTGGTCGTGTACAGCTCCCGCAGGGCGCTCAGCAGGGCCTTGCGGTCGGAGAGGCGGATGCCGACGACGTACCGCTGGACCGAGCGGCCGGGCACCATGAAGTAGTCGACGCCCGCGTGCCGCAGGGCCTGAGTGACCAGGCCGAGGTTGCGCTCGGCCGCCTCGGCCTCCTCCAGGCTGTGCACCCGGCGCCCTATCCAGGTGCGCTCGCCGGCTTCGACCTCGGCCAGATCCGGGTCGCCCGCCAGCAGGGCTTCGCGCCGCTTGGCCGCCTTGCGCGCCGCCTGTTCGGCCTCGTCGGCCACGGGCGCTCCGCGCCGCGTGTCACGGCGCAGACGGGAGAGGAGCGGCTTGGGCGTCGACATGCGCGTCCGATCTGATCAGGCCGACGGGGGAGGCGGTCCCTCGACCGGCCGGGCGAGGATGCCGCTGCCTCGGCGCGTTCTCCATACCTGCTCAGACTGTCCTTGGACCGTGGCTCGCCGCTACGCCTCCCGGGCAAGCGTGAGACGCCTGTGCCCCATTCGCCACCGAAATGCGTCCTTTTCCCGTACAACCTTTTGGTTCGGGTGTCCACGCGCGCGGGTCCCGGCGCGTGCCGGGACCCCTGCCACGCTCCGCAGTACCCCTACCGCTGCTCCCGCCAGGCCGGCGGCCTCGCGTTGATGTGGGCCGGGAACGGGATGCGCAGGGCGTCGGGGCGCATGCCCTGGGTGAGGAGGGCCTGGAGGACGGCGTCCGCGTGCTGGGTGGTGGCGGTGATGTAGTGGCCCTGGCGGGAGACGAGTTCGAGGCCCGGGCCCGGTTCGAGGACGAGGCTGGTGGTGCTCGTGTGGCGCTTGTTGGCCTTGGAGAACTCGGCGCGGCCGGCGTAGGCGATGGCTCCGGCGGGCAGCTTGACCGTCTTGCGGTTGAAGGAGCCCTCCAGCTGGCCGTTCTTCAGGCGCAGGTGGACGGAGTAGGTGTAGCGGGCCAGCGCCCAGAAGAAGAGGAAGCCGACGGCCGCGACGCCGAGCGCGCCGAGCGTCTTCAGGGGCACCGACCACTCCTCGCCCTCGCCCATGAACCAGCCCATCACCCCGCCGAGCACGGCGCCCGCCCCACCGGACACCCACACCACCGTCTGCGAGCCGAGCCGGTGGGTCCATTCGAAGACCCCGGCCGACACTTCGCCGTTCCTGGTCACGTACTGCGTGTTCTCGCTCATGAGCTCCCCCGTCGCCTCATCGCGGGCCCGGACCTCCCCGGGCGCCGCCCACCTCGTGGGCGTGCGGTGGACTTTACTGTTCCTTTACGCGTTGTGCCATGGGTGGTGGCACCCATCCGGGGCTGAAAGGCGAGGTCGGGGGCGTGTCCGCTGTTCACCGGTTGTCCATGTTCGGTCAATTGGGGGGCTCTAGGGTTCCGGCCGAGCGGGACCCCCGGCCAACGGGCCGGAGGGCGGACTACACCCCACGGAGTGGCAGTGGAACGTCGAACCTTCCTGCGCACCACGGTCGTCGGCACCTCGGCCGTCGCCCTCGGCGGCAGCCTGTGGGCCGGCACCGCCCACGCGGCCCCGGCCCAGCCGGGACCCGGCCCCTACGGCCCGGTCGGCTCCGCCGACGCCCAGGGCATCCGGCTGCCCGCCGGCTTCCGCAGCCGGATCGTCGCCCGGACCGGCCAGCGGGTGGCGGGCACCTCGTACACCTGGCACCCCGCGCCCGACGGTGGCGCCTGCTACGCCGACGGCAGTGGCTGGATCTACGTGTCCAACTCCGAGGTGAGCCCGGACGGCGGGGCCGGGGCGATCCGCTTCTCCTCCTCCGGCGACATCACCGGTGCCTACCGCATCCTCTCCGGCACCCGCACGAACTGCGCTGGCGGCAGCACCCCCTGGCAGACCTGGCTCTCCTGCGAGGAGGTCGACCGGGGGTACGTCTACGAGACCGACCCGTGGGGCGTGAAGGCGGCGGTGCGGCGGGACGCGATGGGCCGTTTCAAGCACGAGGCGGCGGCCGCCGACCCGGTCCGCAAGGTGATCTACCTGACCGAGGACGTCTTCGACGGCTGCTTCTACCGCTTCATCCCCACCACCTGGGGCGACCTCTCCGCCGGCCGGCTGGAGGTGCTGCGGATGGGCTCCGGCACCAGCGGCGCCGTCACCTGGGCCGCCGTCCCCGACCCGTCCGGCGCCGCCACCGCCACCCGGAACCAGGTCTCGGGCGCCAAGCGGTTCAACGGCGGCGAGGGCTGCCACTACGCCGACGACACCTGCTGGTTCACCACCAAGGGCGACAACCGGGTCTGGCGGTACGACGCCGTCGCCCAGCGCCTCGACCTCACCTACGACGACTCGCTGGTGACCGGCGGCGCCGCGCCCCTGACCGGCGTCGACAACGTCACCGGCAACTCCTCCGGCGACCTCTACGTCGCCGAGGACGGCGGGTCGATGGACATCTGCCTCATCACCCCGGACGACGTGGTCACCCCGTTCCTGCGGATCGAGCGCCAGTCCGCCTCCGAGATCACCGGCCCCGCCTTCTCCCCGGACGGCACCCGCCTCTACTTCTCCAGCCAGCGCGGGACCAGCGGCAGTTCCTCCGGCGGCATCACCTACGAGGTCACCGGCCCCTTCCGCCGCTGACCGGCTCCCGCACCGCGCGTCACCGAGGCCGCCCGGCCGCCCCGCCCCGGGGCGGCCGGGCGGCCTTTCGGCGTGCGCGGACCGTTGACAGGGTCATGGCGTCGATGAAAACTCCCACTGTCCGCCCGCATGCAAGCGACTGAGCTACGCAAAAAACGTGCAGTGCTTGTGTAAGAACGGGTGGACGGCTCGCGTACCGCCTGTGCCGCCGGTAGCCCCCACACCGCTCCACGCCCCCGACGTGCACGCCTGAATCGACTCTGTCGACCCCACGGAAACAGAGGACACCATGCAGTGGAAACACGTCACACGCCGTCTGGCCTGCGGGGTTCCCCTCGCCTGCCTGCTCGCGGCCGGCCTCGCCCCGAGCGCGGCCTCGGCCGCGGACCCGGCGGCGGCCCGGGGCGCGGACGCCGCCCGGAGCGCCGCCGCCGACCGGGGCGCCGACCTGCCGTACACCGCGTACGAGGCGGAGGACGGCACGTACGAGGGGACGCTCCTCGAAGCCGACGAGAAGCGGACCTTCGGGCACACCAACTTCGGCACCGAGTCCTCCGGCCGCAAGTCGGTGCGGCTCGACTCGACCGGCCAGTTCGTCTCGTTCACCTCGACGGCGGCGGCCAACTCGATCGTGGTCCGCAACTCGATCCCCGACGCACCCCACGGCGGCGGCATCGACGCGACCCTCAGCCTCTACGCCGACGGCGAGTTCGTGCGGAAGCTCGCACTCTCCTCCCGGCACAGCTGGCTGTACGGCAACTCCGACGACCCGGAGGCGCTGACCAACACCCCGCAGGCCGACGCGCGCCGCCTCTTCGACGAGTCGCACGCGCTGCTGGAGCGGAGCTATCCGGCCGGCACCGAGTTCAAGCTCCAGCGGGACGCCGGCGACGACGCGGAGTTCTACATCGTCGACCTGGTCGACCTGGAGGAGGTCGCACCCCCGGCCGAGCAGCCCGCCGAGTGCACCTCGATCACCGAGTTCGGCGCCGTCCCCGACGACCAGGGCGACGACACCGACGCCCTCCAGGCCGCCGTCACCGCCGACCAGAACGGCGAGATCGACTGCGTCTGGGTCCCGGCCGGCCAGTGGCGCCAGGAGCGGAAGATCCTCACCGACGACCCGCAGGACCGGGGCGAGTACAACCAGGTGGGCATCAGTGACGTCACCGTCCGAGGCGCCGGGATGTGGCACTCCCAGTTCTTCACCCTGACCGAGCCGCATCTCGCCGACGGCATCAACCACCCGCACGAGGGCAACTTCGGCTTCGACATCGACGACAACGTCCAGATCTCCGACCTGGCCATCTTCGGCTCCGGCCGGATCCGCGGCGGCCGGGACGGCGCCGAGGGCGGCGTCGGCCTCAACGGACGGTTCGGCAAGAACACCAAGATCTCCAACGTCTGGATCGAGCATGCCAACGTCGGCGTCTGGGTCGGCCGCGACCACAGCAACATCCCGGAGCTGTGGGGGCCCGGCGACGGGCTGGAGTTCACCGGCATGCGTATCCGCGACACCTACGCGGACGGCATCAACTTCACCAACGGCACCAGCAACTCCACCGTCGCGAACTCCTCGTTCCGCAACACCGGTGACGACTCCCTCGCCGTCTGGGCCAGCCGCTACGTCAAGGACCCGGCGACCGACATCGGCAGCGACAACACCTTCACCCACAACACGATCCAGCTGCCCTGGCGTGCCAACGGCATCGCCGTCTACGGCGGCCACGGCAACACCATCGAGAACAACCTGATCTCCGACACGATGAACTACCCGGGCATCATGCTCGCCACCGACCACGACCCACTGCCCTTCTCCGGCGAGACGCTGATCGCGAACAACGGCCTGTACCGCACCGGCGGCGCCTTCTGGGGCGAGGCGCAGGAGTTCGGCGCCGTCACCATCTTCCCGGCAGGGCAGGACATCACCGGCGTCACCATCCGCGACACCGACATCGAGGACTCCACCTACGACGGTGTCCAGTTCAAGAACGGCGGCGGCGCGGCCCCCGATGTCGCCATCAGCGATGTCACCATCAGCAAGTCCAACAACGGCGCCGGCATCCTCGCCCAGGGCGGGGCCCGGGGCTCCGCCACCCTCGCCGACGTCACCATCTCCGGCTCCGCCGACGGCGACGTGGTGATCGAGCCGGGCTCGCAGTTCCAGATCACCGGCGGCCCGGCGGGAGTGACGCCGCTGCGCTGAGCCGGTACATACGGACGACCGTGGCCCGGCCTTCCCGCGAGGGGGAGGCCGGGCCACGGCGTGTCCGGTCAGGTGGCCGGGGGAGCGTCGTGGTCCTGGCCGTGCTCCTCTCCCGCCCCGCCCTCCCGGTGCTCGCTGTGCTCGACCGGTGCGGGCGGGGCGGGCGCGGGGCCGAACCGGTCCCCGGCGCCGTACGCCGCACCGAAGGCGACGGCCAGCCCGGCCGCGTACAGCCCGATCCGTACTCCTGTGTTCATGACCGCTCCCTCGTCCCCGCCGGTGCCGGCGCCTGCCGGTGATCTCTCACAAGGTACCCCCTGGGGGTATCAAGTCAAGCGGCCGGAGCCCCTTGCGATCGATACCTCCTGGGGGTATACCTGGCATCGAAGGGTACCCCCTGGAGGTATCCGGGAGCGACGGAGAGGCAGTGGGTATGAACGGCCGGACGACGACAGCGGGCAGCGCGGAGGTCGAACTCGCCATCGGCGGGATGACCTGCGCCTCCTGCGCCGCGCGCATCGAGAAGAAGCTCAACCGCATGGAGGGCGTCGAGGCCACCGTCAACTACGCCACCGAGAAGGCCAAGGTCTCCTACGCCGGACCGGTCGCGGTCGGCGACCTGATCGCCACCGTCGAGGCCACCGGCTACACCGCCCGCGAACCCGAACCGCGCCGCACGGAGAGCGGCCCGGCGGCCGGGGACGACGCCGACGCCCGCGCCGAGGAAGAGCTGCGGCCGCTGCGCCAGCGGCTGGTCACCGCCGTGGCGCTGGCCGTCCCGGTGATCGCCATGGCGATGATCCCGGCGCTCCAGTTCACCTACTGGCAGTGGCTCTCCCTCACCCTGGCCGCCCCCGTCGTCGTCTACGCCGCCTGGCCCTTCCACAAGGCCGCCTGGACCAACCTGCGGCACGGGGCCGCGACCATGGACACCCTGATCTCGGTCGGCACCTCGGCCGCCTTCCTCTGGTCCCTGTGGGCGCTCTTCTTCGGGACCGCCGGAACGCCGGGGATGACCCACCCCTTCGAGTTCACCGTCGCCCGCACCGACGGCGCCGGGAACATCTACCTGGAGGCCGCCGCCGGCGTCACCGCCTTCATCCTGGCCGGGCGCTACTTCGAGGCCCGCTCCAAGCGCCGCGCCTCGGCCGCGCTGCGCTCCCTGATGCAGCTGGGCGCCAAGGAGGTCACCGTCCTGCGCGGCGGCCGCGAGGAGCGCATAGCGGCGGGCGAACTGCGCACCGGCGACCGTTTCGTGGTCCGCCCCGGCGAGAAGGTCGCCACCGACGGCACCGTGGTCGAGGGCTCCTCCGCCATCGACGCCTCCCTGCTCACCGGCGAGTCCGTCCCCGTCGAGGTCGGCGCGGGCGACTCCGTCACCGGCGCCACCCTCAACGCCGGGGGCCGCCTGGTGGTCGAGGCCACCCGGGTCGGCGCCGACACCCAGCTCGCCCGGATGGCCCGGCTGGTCGAGGAGGCGCAGAACGGCAAGGCCGCCGCCCAGCGGCTCGCCGACCGCATCTCCGCCGTCTTCGTGCCGGTCGTCATCGCCCTGGCCGTCGCCACCTTCGGCTTCTGGCTCGGCACCGGCTGGGGGCTGACCGCCGCCTTCACCGCCGCCGTCGCCGTACTGATCATCGCCTGCCCCTGTGCATTGGGGCTGGCCACGCCGACCGCGCTCATGGTCGGCACCGGACGCGGCGCCCAGCTCGGCATCCTCATCAAGGGCCCCGAGGTCCTGGAGAGCACCCGCAAGGTCGACACCGTCGTCCTCGACAAGACCGGCACCGTCACCACCGGCCGGATGACCCTGCTCGCCGTGCACACGGCCGCCTCCACCACGGAGGACGAGGCCCTTCGCCTCGCCGGCGCCCTGGAACACGCCTCCGAGCACCCCATCGCCCAGGCCGTCGCCCGCGCCGCCGCCGACCGCACCGGCCCCCTCCCCGCGCCCGAGGGCTTCGCCGGCGTCGCCGGTCTCGGCGTGCAGGGCGTCGTCGAGGGCCACGCCGTCCTCGTCGGCCGGCCCCGCCTCCTCGCCGAGTGGGCGATCGAGCTGCCCGCGGAGCTGGAGCGCGCCCACGCCGGGGCCGAGGCCGCCGGGCGTACCGCCGTCGCGGTCGCCTGGGACGGCGAGGCCCGCGCGGTCCTGGAGGTGGCCGACGCCGTCAAGGAGACCAGCCCCGAGGCGATCCGGCGGCTGCGCGCGCTGGGTCTCACGCCGGTCCTGCTCACCGGCGACAACCGGGCCGCCGCCGAGTCGGTCGCCCGCGAGGTCGGCATCGAGCAGGTGATCGCCGAGGTGATGCCCGAGGACAAGGCCGAGGTCGTCAAGGGGCTCCAGGCCGAGGGCCGTACGGTCGCCATGGTCGGGGACGGGGTCAACGACGCCGCCGCCCTGGCCCAGGCCGACCTCGGACTCGCCATGGGCACCGGCACCGACGCCGCCATCGAGGCCGGGGACCTCACCCTGGTCCGGGGCGACCTGAGGGTGGCCGCCGACGCGGTGCGCCTGTCCCGGCGCACCCTCGCCACCATCAAGTCCAACCTCTTCTGGGCCTTCGCCTACAACGTGGCCGCCCTGCCGCTGGCCGCCGCCGGCCTGCTCAACCCGATGATCGCCGGCGCCGCGATGGCCTTCTCCTCGGTCTTCGTGGTCGGCAACTCGCTGCGCCTGCGCCGGTTCAAGGGGGCCTGACCCCCACCGCGTACGACGCCGGGAGCCGGCCCCCTGTGCGGGGACCGGCTCCCACTTCCTTGTGCCACCCCGCCCGTCAAGGCAGCGGGAACTCGGTGATCGTCGACGGGATCGTGTCCGACCCCTGGGTGGGCTCGCCGACCTGGTTGATCACGTGGTCGAAGTGCCCGTTGCCGCCGAGCGAGACGGTCAGCAGCCCGTGGAACTTCACCCCGGGCTTGACCGGCGCCTGGAAGCCGTGCTCCTGGCGGATGCTCGGGTCCACGTTGTAGTAGCAGTAGCTGCCGAGCCCCCATCCCTCGTGCGTCTCCACCGAGTCCTCGACCTTGTAGGCCGCGTACCCCCGGGTGCCGCCGTTCTGGATGGCCGCCTGGTTGGGCGCGTCGTACGCCTTCTCGTTCTGGAAGAAGATCGTCCGGCCGCGCTCACCCGCCCACACCACGTCGTACTTGTTGAAGTGCTCCACGAAGAGACCGGTGGCCAGCACGTCGTCGCCGTTGACCTGGACGCCGTAGTCGGCCCGGTTGGTCTCCCAGCCGACGCCCTCGCCGTGGTCGGCGCGCCAGATCCAGGTGTGGTCGATGATCGTGTCGTCGCTGTTGACGACGAGGCTGGTGGTGGCCTTGCCGGGACCGGCGCCGCCGATGCGGATGAAGACGTCCTGCACGGTCGTCGGGTTGGCCGCGTGGTCGGCGGAGGAGCCTTCCTCGCCGATCTCCACCAGCGTCTGGGAGTTCTGGGTGCCGGCGTCGATGAGGAGTCCGGCCAGCCGCACCCCGTCGACGTCGCCGACCTTCAGCGCGGTCACGCCGTTGTCCGGGATGATCGTCGCGTAGCCGAGGCCGAGGACCACGGTGTTCGCCCGGTCGACGTTGATCGCCTCGTCCACGTGGTAGATGCCCGGAGTGAACAGCAGGTGCAACCCCTGGTCGACGGCGGCGTTGATGGTGGCCGCGGTCGCCCCCGGCTTCACCACGTAGAACTGGTCGAGCGAGAGCGACTCGCCCTGCTGGTCGCCCTCCCACGAGACGCCCCGCGCGTTGGCGCGCTTCTCGGGCACGAACACCTTGTAGTCGTCGCCGTCCAGGTACAGGAACGGCTTCTCACGGGAGATCGGCGTGGTCTCCAGCGTGGTGTACGGCGGCTCGGGGAAGCCCTGCGCCGGGGCGCCCTGCACGCCGGAGAAGACCATGTTCCAGACGCCGTTGGTCCAGCCGCCGACCGAGCTGTCGCGGGTGTACCACTGCTGCTGCGAGTAGGGGCCGACGGTGCCGTCGATCTTGGAGTCGGCGATGTAGCCGCCGCTCGCCCAGCCGTAGCCGTCGGGCGCGAGGTTGAGGCCGCCGCGGACGTGCATCCGGCGGAACGGCGCGGCCTGCGACACGGCCCAGCGGTTGGTGCCGTTGACCGGGCTGAGCGAGAGGTTCTCCGCCGAACGCCAGAAGTTCTGCGTGGCGTTGCCGTCGAACCAGCCGGCGTCGACCGTCACGTCCCCGTTGAAGTGGGTGTCGTCGGGGGAGAGGCCGAGCCCGGAGATCCCGGTGTAGAAGCCGATCTGCACATTGAGGTCGTTGTACGTGCCCGGCTTGAACATCAGGGCGTGGCGCCCCTCGCCGAACTGCGCCGACTCCTGCTCCTGGAAGATCTGGTCGACCGTGCCCTGGATGTCCGGCGTCGACGGGTCGAAGACGTGGACGTTGGGGCCGAGGTCACCGCCGGCCTCGATGGGGCCGACGCCGGTGCCTGTTTCGCCGTACACCTGGAACTCCCAGAGCGAGTAGCCGTACTGGGTGGCGCGCTCGGTGCCGGTCAGCCGGACGTACCGGGCGTCGCCGCTCAGCGGGACGGTCTCGGTGCCGCCCTTGCCGTCGGTGGTGGAGTGCGCGGTGTGCCAGCTCTCGCCGTCCTCGGAGAGCTCGATCTTGTAGCCCTTGGCGTAGGCGGCCTCCCACTGGAGGACGACCTCGGAGACGGCGGTGCTGGCGCCCAGGTCGACCTGGAGCCACTGTGCGTCGCTGTCGGCGCTGGACCAGCGTGTCGAGGTGTCGCCGTCGACCGCGAAGGTGGCGGGCGTGCCGTGGTGCTCCTGGCTGGAGGCCGTGACGTTCTTGTTCTGCGAGACGAGCGCGGGCGCCGCCTGCGCCGAGGTCGCCGGGAGCATGACCAGCGCGGTGGCGGTGAGCGCGCCCGCCACCAGCGCCGAGACGCTTCTGCGGTACCGGGAGCGGGGGCGTGGTCCGCCGCCCGGTCGTGGGGGCCGGAGGGACGTGGTGAGCATGTCGGCTCTCCTGAGCTGTCGGGGTGCGGGGGTGGACGCCCGCCGCCTCGTCCGGGCGGTGAGCGGCGGTGCGGGTGGGGCCGAGTGAGCACAGGGAAAGGCGGGAGACCGCCTGGGGAGCGCTCTCCATGGGGGCTGATGGTTCTCCCGGAAACCGGGTGCGTCAAGAGTTGTCACAAGACGTGAAGGAAGTCCCGGCGTGTCGTCAGGAAGTGAAGACGGCCCGGGAGTCGGGCGAAGGATGGGGCGGGCGGGCGCCTGGCCTCCGCTTTCCTCCGGGTGTGGTGCGCGGTGGTGCTGGCGCACGGGTGGCGGGTCCGGGGTGGTTGCCGGGGGAGTGGACGCCTGCCGTGGCGAACGCATGCGTGCTGAACGCATTCGTGCTGAACTTGTTCGTAACGAACATGTTCGTTACGGTGAAGTGGTGACGACGAAGGCCCGTCCCCGGCAGTCGACCCGACAGTCGAACCGAGTCGCGCCGCCGTCCTCGTCCCGCACGCGAACCAGCGATGCGTCCCTCCCTCGCCTTCGCGAGTGCCAACCCCCTGGGACGAAACCTCCGGCACCGCCGCCGAGGGCTGTGACCAGCACCCGCAACGGGCTTCTGGCCCTGGCTGACATCGCGCCGTGCGTCACCCTCACCCGCTCTTTCGCACCCGCGAACACCACCCAAGGAGCCCTCATGACCACCACGATCACCGCGACCACCACCCCCGCCCCCGAACACCATCCCCTCCTCGTCGTCGGTGCCGGACTCGGCGGGCTCACCCTCGCCCGCGTCCTGGCCCTGCACGGCGTCCGCTGCACCGTCCTCGACCTGGACCCCGCCCGCGACGCCCGCCCCCAGGGCGGCATGCTCGACCTGCACGAGGACGCCGCCCAGCGGGGCCTGCGCGAGGCCGGGCTGTACGAGGAGTTCCGCCGCCTGGTGCAGCCGGGCGGCGAGGCCACCCGCGTCCTGGACCGGCACGCCACCGTCCACCACGCCGACGACGCGGAGGGCGGCCGGCCCGAGGTCCACCGCGCCGCCCTGCGCGACCTGCTGCTCGACTCGCTGCCCGCCGGAACCGTCCGCTGGGACGCCAAGGTCACCGCCGTCACCCCGCTCGGCGGCGGCCGCCACGAGGTCAGCCTCACCGACGGCACCCGCCTCACCACCGGCCTCCTCGTCGGCGCCGACGGAGCCTGGTCGCGCGTCCGCCCGCTTCTCTCGGACGCCGTTCCCGCCTACACCGGCATCAGCTTCGTCGAGGCGGACCTGACCGACGCCGACCGCCGCCACCCGCGCGCCGCCGCCGTCGTCGGCTCCGGCCTGCTCTTCGCCCTCGACCAGGGCAAGGGCTTCCTCGCCCACCGCGAACCGGGCGCGCGGCTGCACACCTGCGTCGCCCTGCGCTGCCCCGCCGAACTGCTGGACACCCTCGACCTCGCCGACCCGGCCGCCGCCCGCCGCCAGGTGCTCGCCCACTTCCTGGGCTGGGACGCGGACCTGTGCTCGCTCCTCGCCGACGGTGAGGGCCCGCTCGTCGCCCGCCCCATCCACGCCCTGCCCGTCGGCCACCGCTGGGAGCGCGTCCCCGGCGTCACCCTGCTCGGCGACGCCGCCCACCTCATGTCCCCGTTCGCCGGGGAGGGCGCCAACCTCGCCATGCTCGACGGCGCCGAACTCGCCGCCGCCCTCCTCGCCCACCCGGACGACCCCGAACGCGCCCTCACCACGTACGAGACGGCCCTCTTCCCCCGCAGCGAGCGCTCGGCCCGCGAGTCCGCCGAGAGCCTGGAACTGTGCTTCGGCCCGGACGCGGCCGGACGGCTGGCGGCGATGATGAGCGGGGGCCGGCGGGACGAGGCCGCCTGACGGTGCGGTGGCACGTCCGTCCCGAGGGGGGCCGGGCGGGCTTCGCCGGGGTGAGCTTCGGCGCAGGTGAGGACGGGTGGCGTCCCACGACGTCCCGTGGGACGACGGCGTACCCCCCGTCGGCCCGGCGGTCCGGCTCAATGAAGGGGTCCACCGGTTCGCACCGCTTCGAGGGGGACTCCCATGAGGACACGCCGCACCACCGTCGCCACACTCGCCGCCGCCCTGCTCGGCCCGGGCCTCGCCCTGACCGCCTCACCGGCCTACGCCGCCCCGGCGCCGTCCTGCGTCAAGACGCGGGTCTACAACACCGCCGGCGACTACACCGTCCAGGTCCGGAACGCCTGCAACCGCACGGTCCGCGTCAAGATTGTTATGAGGCTCGGCCGCGACAGCAAGTGCACCACCCTGCGCAAGGGCCAGTACCTGTACCACCGGACCACGGGCCTCCAGACCTGGAAGGAAACGGTCACCTGCTGACGGTCGCCACCGGTCGCGCCGAGGGGCACCCCGGGGACGGGGTGCTTCGTGCTCAGGGCTCAGGACAGCGGCAGCTCCGACATCATCACCGCGAACACCGGGGAGTCGGGGAAGGGCTGGTCCTCGCCCACCTTCCGGTACCCCCAGGACTCGTACAGCGCCTGGACCTTGGGGTGCGTCACGTCCACCAGCAGTACCGCGAGATCGTCGTTCCGTGTGCCCATCAGGGCCCGATGCAGCCGCTCGGCCGTGCCTGTCTTCCGCCACGGCTCGCGCACCATCAGCTCCGAGAGGTGGAACGTGCGGGCCCGCTCCGGCGTCTCGTCCAGATGCTTACGCCACCACTCGCGGCCCTCCGTGCCGGGGGCCCCGTAGGCGAACCCCGCCACCTCGTCCCCGTCGCGGGCGATCACGCAGGCGAAGCCGGGGTGACCTCCCCAGTGGTCCACGAACCAGGGAAACCGCTGCCGGAACTCCTCGTCCTCGGTCACCCCGGAGTACACGTCCCGCTGCGTGTCGATCAGGATCTGCCGGATCTGCGGCAGGTCGTCGCGGGTGTAGTGGCGCAGGGTCAGAGCGGGGGTCATCGGGCTTGGCTCCGTTCGGATCGGTAGCGGTCCACCCACTGGCGGGTGCTGTCAGCGTGCGGTGCGAGGGTGGTCAGGTTTCGGTTGAAGCCCGCCAGGAAAGAGCGCATCCGTCCTGGCAGGACGTTGCCTTGCATGAGTACGAATACCTGCCCGGCCGTGGCGCACGCCTGGTCCACGTCACGCTGGCGAATCTGGGTCAGGGCCAGTTGGAGGGTGGCCAGCGCGCGGTTCCGTCGAAAATGCTGAGGGATGGCGGCCAAGGCGCGATGCGAAGCGGCTTCTGCCTCCGCCGGGTCGCCGATCTTGTTCCGCACGATGGCGGTGATGGCCAGCAGTTCGGGATGCCCGTAGAAGGACACCCAGGTCGGGCGTGGGTCGTTCAGGGATGCCTTGGTAAGGGCTTCTTCCGCGTAGCCGAGCGACCGCAGGGCGGCCTGCCGGTCTCCGCACTCTGCGTGGCCTACGGATGTACGGGCGTGGGCGAGGGAGGCGAGCAGAGGGTCCCGGCGTGCGGCGCGCGTGGTCTGCGCTGTTTGGGCGGCGTGCACTGCCTCGCTGAAGTGCTTTCCCTGGCGGGCCAGCATCGCGTGTGAGTTCCATACACGTAGTTCGGCTTCAGCGGCCGATCCCAGTCCGGCAAGGTGCAGAGCACGGTTGAGGTGTTGCTGGGCGCGGCCGCTCCTGCCGGCATCCACCGCCGACCATGCTGCGGCGGCCGTGTACTCGGCGGCGAGTCCGTACAGCCGCTGTCGAACGCGCTGCGAGGCTGCCCTCTCCTGCAACGCCAGGGCCTGGCTCGCGCCCGCCAGGGCGGACTGTTCCAGTGCTTCGTGTCCGCCCCTGGTCGCATCCAGTGCTGTCAAGGCGTCCAAGCCGTTGCGCAGTCGGATCACATCAGTGGTACCGACCGAGTACGGCCGGGAAGTGATCAGAGGCATGGCGGCGGCTGTAGTCGTGCCTGTCGCGGCGGCCAGGAAGTTCCTGCGGTGCACAGGTGCCTCCGTCCTGGTAGGGCTTCGTCGACCCGCCGGAGGGGTGAATCCCAGTTCCTCGGCGGTACGACTGAATACTGCCTCCAGGGCTTCTCGCTGCCGAGGGTGGGGCCAACGAGTCTTTCCGGTGAGCCAGTTGCGCACTGTGCGATCGCTGACGGTGCCTGCCCTGCCGAGGGCCCGGAGGTAGTCGTTCACAGCCTCCGCCAGCTCTTCCTGGGTGTGCCCCGCCTCTGTGAGCGCCTCCGCCAGGTACGTGTTCGCTGCCACGACGCCAAGGTAGCGGGACAGAGGGTGCGAAGTGCTGTGGATCACGCGAAATTTCCGGCTCTCCGAGAGCGCGATGCAGGCAGCTTTTCCTCACGGGCCGTCATGAGGCGTCGTTCACTCAGTGACGTGCAGCCTTTGAAGCGAGGGGTCCTGATGGCCATGACCACCACAGCCCATCCCACGGGGTGTCCCGGCTACAGCGAAAGCCTCCCCCGCGAACCCGAGAGTGCCGCCCTGGCCCGCCGTCTCGTGCGTACCTCGCTCCACGCCTGGGGCCTTGATCTCCTGGCCGCCGACGCCGCCGTGATCATCACCGAGCTGGTGGCCAACTCCGTGCGGCACGCCCGGCGGGAGTCCATCCGGGTGACCGTCGAGCGGCCCGCCGAGTACCGCGTGCGCCTCGGAGTCGTCGACTTCTCGAAGCAGCGGCCGGTGCGCGGGACGGCGGGCCCCGAGGACGAGGCCGGGCGCGGCCTGGTGCTCGTGGAGGCGCTGGCGGCCGAGTGGGGGACCGAGCTGTTGCCGTGGGGGAAGCGGGTCTGGGCGGAGCTGGAGGGCGAGCGATGAGCGGGCGTAATCCGTGGGCCGGCGACCTGGTCCACGACGAGGAGGCGGACCGGCGCGGGATCGCCACCGATGTACGCGGCGGCACGGGGTGGGTGCTGCGGCCCGAGCGCGGAGTGGAGCGGAGGACCTCCGAACGGCCCGGGCGACTGACGCTGCTGGCGTCCAGGGAGGAGACGCGGGAACGCCTGTAGAGACGCGGCGTTCCGTCATGTGAACACCCACACCCGCGACCCGCCCACCCCCAGCTAGGCTGCCCCGTGCAGCTGGTTCGCCCCGTCCGCCAGGCGGGGTGTCGTAAGAGGGAACCCGGTGGGAATCCGGGACTGCCCCGCAGCGGTGAGTGGGAACGAACGCCGTCATACGCACTGGGTCCGGGGAACGGGTCCGGGAAGCGACGGCCAGTAGGGGTCCGCCTCGGCGGATGTGCCCGCGAGTCCGAAGACCTGCCCGTTGCCCGCGCACGGCGATCCGTGTGCGGACATCCCGGTGACCTCGTGGGCGGGTCGGAGGAGCACAAAGCGGACGGACGGGCGCGCCCTCGGGCGTGGGACTCGCCGTCCGGTCCGTCATCCCTTCGCGTCCCCGTCCTGTCGCCAGGATGCAGGAGACATCTCGCGAAGGAGAGTTCCGTGACAGCGAAGTCCGCAGCCGCGGCAGCACGGTCGACCGTGTACGGCTACCCCCGCCAGGGACAGCACCGGGAACTGAAGAAGGCCGTCGAGGGGTACTGGAAGGGCCGCGTCGGCGCCGACGCCCTCAAGGAGACGGCGGCGGGGCTGCGCCGCGCCAACTGGGCCCAGCTCGCCGAGGCCGGCATCGACGAGGTGCCCACTGGTGACTTCTCGTACTACGACCACGTCCTGGACACCAGCGTCATGGTCGGCGCCGTTCCCCCGCGCCACCGGGCGGCCGTCGACGCCGATCCGCTCGACGGGTACTTCGCCATGGCGCGCGGCAACCAGGACGTGGCGCCGCTGGAGATGACCAAGTGGTTCGACACCAACTACCACTACCTGGTTCCCGAACTCGGCCCGGACACCGTCTTCACCGCCGACTCCGGCAAGCAGGTCGCCGAACTGGCCGAGGCGCTCGCCCTCGGCCACACCGCCCGCCCGGTCCTCGTCGGCCCCGTCACCTACCTGCTGCTCGCCAAGCCCGCCCCCGGCGTCGCCGAGGAGTTCGAGCCGCTCACCCTGCTCGACCGGCTCCTCCCGGTCTACGCCGAGGTCCTGGGCGACCTGCGGGCCGCCGGGGCCGAGTGGGTCCAGCTGGACGAGCCCGCACTCGTCCAGGACCGCACCCCGGCCGAGCTCAACGCCGCCGCCCGCGCCTACCGCGACCTCGGCGCCCTCACCGACCGGCCCAAGCTGCTGGTCGCCTCGTACTTCGACCGGCTCGGGGAGGCACTGCCGGTGCTGGCCAAGGCTCCGGTCGAGGGGCTGGCGCTGGACTTCACCGAGGCCGCCGCCGCCAACCTCGACGACCTCGCCGCCGTCGGCGGCCTGCCCGGCAAGCGGCTCGTCGCGGGCGTCGTCAACGGCCGCAACATCTGGATCAACGACCACGAGAAGTCGCTGGCCACCCTCGCCACCCTGCTCGGCCTCGCCGGCCGCGTCGACGTCGCCGCCTCCTGCTCCCTGCTGCACGTCCCGCTCGACACCGCGCCCGAACGCGAGCTCGACCCGCAGATCCTGCGCTGGCTCGCCTTCGCCCGGCAGAAGACCGCCGAGATCGTCACCCTGGCCAAGGGCCTCGCCCAGGGCACCGGCGCGATCGGCGCCGAGATCGCCGCCAACCGGGCCGCCCTCGCCTCCCGCGCCGACTCCCCGCTCACCCGCGACCCGGCCGTCCGCGCCAGGACCGCCGCCGTCACCGAGGCCGACGCGCGCCGCCCCCAGCCGTACCCGGAGCGTGCCGTCGCCCAGCGCGAGCGGCTGCGGCTGCCGCTGCTGCCCACCACGACCATCGGCTCGTTCCCGCAGACCGGCGAGGTGCGCGCGGCCCGCGCCGACCTGCGGGCGGGCCGGATCGACGCGGCCGGGTACGAGGAGCGCATCGCCGCGGAGATCGCCGAGGTCATCGCCTTCCAGGAGAAGGCGGGGATCGACGTCCTGGTGCACGGCGAGGCCGAGCGCAACGACATGGTCCAGTACTTCGCCGAGCAGCTCACCGGCTACCTCGCCACCCGGCACGGCTGGGTCCAGTCGTACGGCACCCGGTACGTGCGGCCGCCGGTCCTGGCCGGGGACATCTCCCGGCCCGCGCCGATGACGGTGGGCTGGACGACGTACGCCCAGTCGCTCACCGAGCGGCCGGTCAAGGGGATGCTGACCGGGCCCGTCACCATGCTGGCCTGGTCCTTCGTCCGGGACGACCAGCCGCTCGGGGAGACCGCCGCGCAGGTGGCGCTGGCGCTGCGGGACGAGGTGGCCGACCTGGAGGCGGCCGGGACCGCGGTGATCCAGGTCGACGAGCCGGCGCTGCGGGAGACGCTGCCGCTGCGCGCCGCCGACCGGCCCGCCTACCTGGCGTGGGCGACGCGCGCCTTCCGGCTCACCACCGGCGGCGTGGCGCCGGCCACCCAGATCCACACGCACATGTGCTACGCGGAGTTCGGCGACATCGTGCGGGCCATCGACGACCTCGACGCCGACGTCATCAGCCTGGAGGCGGCCCGCTCCCACATGGAGGTCGCGCACGAACTCGCCGCCCACGGCTATCCGCGCGAGGCCGGTCCCGGGGTCTACGACATCCACTCGCCGCGCGTCCCGGGCGCCGAGGAGGCCGCCGCCCTGCTCCGCGAGGGCCTGGCGGCCATCCCGGCCGGGCGGCTCTGGGTCAACCCCGACTGCGGGCTGAAGACCCGCGGCTGGCCGGAGACCCGCGCCTCCCTGGAGAACCTGGTGGCCGCGGCCCGCACCGTCCGCGCCGCGCTCGACGCCTCCTGACCGGTGCCGCGCCCGGGGAGGTAGGGCCGGGCCATTCACCCGAATGGAGTAATGCCGTACGTCCCCGGGAGGCGGCTCCCGGCCCTCCCGGAGGCCCGCGTACGCCTTGCCGCACGCAAGGCGCGGGCCGCCCGAGAGGGGGCGCGGGCCGCCCCGGGTTGCCGCGACGGCGTTCCGGGTGCGCGATGGAGACGTGGGTGTGTGGGCCCATGGGGGTGCTCCCGGAATCCTCCGCCACGCGCCGTCCAAGGAGTGATCACGACATGACAGCAGGTGACAGCTTCCTCACCACCGACCAGCTGGTGGGGCTGACCGCCTACGACCGCGACGGCGCCAAGGTCGGCAGTGTCGAACAGGTCTTCCTCGACGACGCCACCGGGAAGCCCGAGTGGGTCACGGTCAAGACCGGCATGTTCGGCATGAAGGAGACCTTCGTGCCGCTGGCCGGGGCGGGCCACGACGGCGAGGGACTGCACCTCGCCTACGCCAAGGACACGATCAAGGACGCCCCGCGCGTCGACGCCGACGAACACCTCGACGCCGCCGAGGAGCGCGAGCTGTACGCCCACTACGGGGTCACCCGGGGCGGCAGCGGCAAGACCGGCGAGGAGATGAGCGGGCGTACGGACACGTCCGGCAAGGACACGGGCATGGACACCGGGACCAAGGCCGCGGCGGCGGGCACCGCCGGGGCGGCCGGGGCCGCGGGCGCGGCCGGTGCCGGTGGCCGCAGCCAGTCCGGCATGGACCGGCCCGCCGAGGGCCGGCCGCTGGCCGGAGCCGGCATGAGCCGGTCCGCCGCCGAGACGGGCGACGACCGTGCCAAGTACGCCGACGAGATGGTGCGCTCCGAGGAGCAGCTGCGCGTCGGCACCGAGGAGCAGGAGGTGGGCCGCGCCCGACTGCGCAAGGTGGTGGTGACCGAGGACGTCTCCACGACCGTCCCCGTCAGCCACGAGGAGGTGCATCTCGTCCGGGAGCCCATCGGCGAGGGCGACCGGACGCGCGGGACCGAGATCGGCGAGGCCCAGGCGGAGGTCACCCTCCACGCCGAACGCCCCGTCGTGCGCAAGGAGGCCGTCGCCGTCGAACGGGTGCGCCTGGAGACGGAGAAGGTCACCGAACAGCGCGAGGTCAGCGACACCGTCCGCAAGGAGGAGATCCAGTACGACGACGGCACCGGCGGCGCCTCCGGCGAGGAGGACGACTGGAAGGGCGGCCGCAGCGGCCCGACCCGCTGACGGCCTCCCGGAACCGGGAGCCGCCGCCCCGGAAGCCGGACGGCCGGCCGGACACCACCGAGGTGCCCGGCCGTCCGCGTGTCCGGGCCCGGCGGGGGAGCGGTCAGGCCGGTTCCAGCCCCGGGTCGGCTCCGGTCAGCGCGGCCGAGACGTCCCACAGGCGGCGGGCGGTCACCGGGTCCTTGGCGCGGGCCGAGAGCCGGGCCGGGCCCGCGCCGCCCCGGCACTCCAGCAATCCGGCCGGGCCGTAGTACGCCCCGCCGCGCGCGTCCGGGTCGGTGGCGGCCAGCAGCACGGGCAGCGCCCCCGACGAGGCCGGCTGGGTGAAGAGCCGGGTGGCCCGTTCCATCCGGGCCGCCCAGGCCCGTCCCGCCATCTTCGGCCCGGCCTGGCCCAGTTCGGTGGCGGCGAGCCCCGGGTGGGCGGAGACGGCCGTCAGGTCGAGCCCGGCCGCCCGGGCTCGGCGGGCCAGTTCGGCGGTGAAGAGGAGATTGGCCAGCTTGGAGCGCCCGTAGGCGGGCCAGGAGCCGTAGCCGCGCTCGGCGTTGAGGTTGTCGAAGTCGATGCGGCCCATCCGGTGGGCGAGCGAGGAGACCGTCACGACGCGCGCCGGGCCGTCCGTGCCGAGATACGGCAGCAGGTGGGCGGTGAGGGCGAAGTGGCCCAGGTGGTTGGTGCCGAACTGCATCTCGAAGCCGTCGGCGGTGCGCCGCTCCGGCAGCGCCATCACACCCGCGTTGTTGATCAGCAGGTCGACGCGGCCGCCGGAGGTCTTGCCGATCTCCTCGGCGGCCTCGGAGACCGAGGAGAGGTCCGCCAGGTCGAGCCCGACCAGCGGCACCTGCGCCTCCGGCACCACCCGCCGCACCGCGGCCGCCGTCCGCTCCGCCTTGGCGAGGTCGCGGCAGGCCATCACGACCCGCGCGCCGCCCTTGGCCAGCGCCAGCGTGGTCGCGGCACCGATACCGCTGTTGGCGCCGGTCACCACGGCGGTGGTGCCGGACAGGTCGGGCAGGGGGCGGGGTGCGGTGCGCGGAGCCATGGGTGTGCGTCTCCCGACAGGGGGGTGGGCGTCAACTTGCGGTCCCCGGCCGCCTGCCCGTGGCGGGCGGCCTCACACGGGGGCGCACAGCCTACGGGGCGGCCCCCGGGGCGGGTCCGGGCGGCTGACGGAGTGTCCGCCGGGTGGGCGGCGGCTGGTGGCCCCACAGCTTCGTCGTCCATACTGCGGACCGTGGACGAGCGCATAGAGACCAAGGCCCCGCCCGTGTACGTCGCCACCACCTCACCGGCGCACATTCCGGGCATCACCGCCCCCTCGGCCGGCCCGGCGGAGAAGGACGGCGACGCCACGGGCGGCACCCCCGACGACGCGGCCCCGGCCGAGGACGCGGCTCCCGAGGAGCGGGCCGCCGAGCCGGAGTCCGAGGCCGAGGCGGCCGAGGACGCCGGAGAGGAGGCCACGGAGCCCGAGGGCGGTGAGGCCCCCGCCGACGGCCCCGTCTTCGAGGCCGCCGACCGCCGGGCCGCCGTGACGGCCGACGCGGACGGCATACGGCTGCGCCTCGACGACCAGGAGGCCGAGTTCACCTGGGAGGAGGTGGCCGCCGTGGAGTCCTCGGTCTCCCGCTTCGGCCGCCGCCTCCTCGTCGCCGTCCACACCCCCGGCCCCTGGCGCTACCCCGCCGAGGTCGAGGCGGACGGCAAGGAGCAGGCCAAGGAGTGGCTGACCGCCCTGGACGCGGTCCTGGACGCCTACTTCGAGGAGTAGGGGCCCCGCTCCACCGCGCCCGGGTCCGGCGGCGATGCTTCGGCCGCCGCCGAACCCCGGGCGCGGCATCCTGGAGCCATGGGAACCGAACCGGCGGCCCCCGGCTCCGCCGCCGAGCGGGTGGCCGCCCTGGCCGCCCTGCTCGCCGACGAGACCCGGGCCGTCATCTGCCTCGCCCTCCTCGACGGCCGCGCCTGGACCGCCGGGGAACTGGCCCGCCGCGCCGGCGTCGCCGCCTCCACCGCCACCGAGCACCTGAACCGGCTGGTCGCGGGCGGCCTGCTCGCCCAGGAGCGGCAGGGCCGCCACCGGTACGTCCGGCTCGCCGACCCCGGCGCCGCCCGCCTGGTCGAGGGGCTCGCCGCCCGGGCGGCCCCCGGCGGTGAGCGGCCCGTGGGTCTCAGTGCGGTCCGCGCCGGGAGCCGGCTGGCCCGGGGCCGTACCTGCTACGACCATCTCGCGGGCCGGATCGGCGTCGCCGTCACCGACGCGATGGTGGGGCGGGGCCTGCTCGCCGCCGACGCCGAGCTCACCCCCACCCGCGCGGGCCGCGCCTGGTTCGCCGCGCAGGGCCTGGACCTCACCCCGACCGGGCGCCGCCCGGTCACCCGCTCCTGCCTCGACTGGACCGAACGCCGCCCCCACCTCGCGGGCCACGCCGGCGCCCTCCTCTGCCGCCACACCTTCGACCGCGGCTGGTGCCGCCGGGTCGGCACGGACCGGGCCGTCGAGGTCACCCCCGAGGGGGAGGAGCGCCTGGGCGCTCTGCTCGGGATCGAGGCGGGGGCCTGGCGGCTGCCGGGCTGAGCTCGACCCGGGTCCCCTTGTGGGCCCGGGCCTGTTTCAGCCTGGGCGCCGGCCGGGCCGGTCTGTGCCCGCGCTCCGGCTCGACCGTGCCGGTCGAAGATGGCCTCAAGCGCCGGCCGGGCTGGGAAGTGGGCTCAAGCGCCGGCCGGGCTCGCGTGCGGGCCTCGAGCGCCGGCCCGGCCATGTGGGCCGGGGGCGACGCGTCAGCCCATCGGGCTGCCCCGGTCGCCGGTCCTCTCGCGAGCGCCTCTGCGAGCCGGTCGCGGGCCGCGGTCTGGGCGGTGATCCAGGCACCGGGGCCGACCGCCGCCGCCCGTATCCCGCGGGGCGCCAGCTCCACCGCCCAGCTGCGGGTCAGCAGCTCCAGGGCCGTCTTCGAGGCCGCGTAGACCGAGCTGACGGGCCAGGCGCGTTGCCCCACCGACGTACTGACGTTGACGATCACCCCGCGGACCGCACCAGCGGTGGCAGCGCGGCCTGGGCCAGCAGGACCGGGGGGATCAGGTTGGTGGCGGGCTGTGCCCCGGTCACCTCCGGCGTCAGCGTGCCGAGGGCGCCGCCGCGCACGATGCCGGCGTTGTTGACCAGCACGTCCAGCCGGCCGTGGGTGTCCAGTACGTCCTCGACGATCCGCTCGGGCTCGCCCCCGCCGGTGATGTCGGCGGCCGGCGGGGTGACGCGGTCGTGCCCGGCTGCGGTCGCCTCGCGAGGTCCGGGCCGCCGTCCGATCGCGACCACGTGGGCGCCCTCGGCGGCGAAGGCGCGGGCGGTGGCCCGGCCGATCCCGGTGCCCGCTCCGGTGACGGCGACGACCCTGCTGCTCTGCGTTGCGGTGTGGTTCATGCCGGTGCTGGTGGAACCCTGCCGCCAGTGGCAAGGTCAAGCGACCCGGGCGGCTTCCTCCCGCGCCCGCAGGTACGCCTCCAGTTCCGCCGCCCCGGCCAGCAGGGCCCGCCCCCGGCCGGTGAGGCGGGCGTGCCAGGCGTGCAGGGTGTCCGCCAGGGGTTCCAGGCCGCCCGCCGCGCGGACCTGGGCGATCAGCGGCGCGATCTGGTGCAGCAGGTGGCCGCCGCGCCGGAGCTGGTGCGTCAGGCGGGCGTCGCGTACGGCGGCCTCGTCGTAGACGCGGTAGCCGGTGCGGGGGTCCCGGCGGGGGCGGACCAGGCCCGCCGCCTCCCACTTGCGCAGGGTCGCGGGGCGGACCCCGAGCTGGTGGGCGAGCGGGCCGACGAAGAGGGCGCCGCCCTCCGGGGCCGGTCCGGGTTCCAGGTCGCGCAGGGCCGACTCGACGGCCCGGAGGGTGCGGCGGTCCTCCAGGAGCTGGGCGTGGCTCGCGGCGATCAGGGCGAACGCCTCCTCGGCGGCGCCTTGGTGCACCGCCCGCAGGATCTCCGAGGCCGTCCGGTGGCCGTGGCCGGGCAGCAGGGCGAGGAAGGCGCCGAGGGCCGCCGCGTGCAGCGGGGTGTAGACGCGGTAACCGCTGGGGGTGCGCCCGGCGGCCGGGAGGATGCCCGCCTCCTCGTAGTTGCGCACCGCCTGGGTGGAGAGCCCGTGGGCACGGGCCAGATCGACCGGCCGCAGCCGCTCGCCACCCGCCCCGGTTTGAAGGTTCTGGCGCATGCGGCCCACCCTAACGGGGCCATTCGGCGCCCAAGCTTCCACCGAAGGTTCAGCGATACGGTGAAAGCCATGCCCATCGACCTCAGGGACATGGCCGCCCCGCTCGACGCCGCCGCCCTCTCCCGCCTGCTCCCGCACCGGCCCCGGCTCCTCGCCCTCGGCGAGCCCACCCACGGCGAGGACGCCCTGCTGCACCTGCGCAACACCCTCTTCCGACAGCTCGTGGAGCAGCACGGCTACCGCACGATCGCGCTGGAGACCGACTGCCTGGCCGGCCGGCTCGTGGACGCCTACGTCACCTCCGGCACCGGCACCCTCGACGCCGCCCTGGAGCACGGATTCAGCCACGGCTGGGGCGCCTCCGCCGCCAACCGGGACCTCGTCCGCTGGATGCGCGCGTACAACGCCCGCGCCGAGGAGGAGGGCCGGCCCGCCGCCGGCCGGCTCCGCTTCGCCGGGTTCGACGGCCCGCTGGAGATCACCCACGCCGCGAGCCCCCGGCCCTCCCTCACCGCCCTCCACGCCCACCTCGCGGCGCACCTGGACCCCGCCCTGCTGCCCTGCACCGCCGGGGAACTGGACATCCTCCTAGGCGAGGACGACCGGTGGACCGAACCGGCCGCCATGACCGACCCGGCCCGCTCCTGCGGCAGTTCCGCCGAGGCCGCGCGGCTGCGCCTGCTCGCCGACGGCCTGACCGCCCTCCTCGACCAGCAGGAGCCCCACCTGCGCGCGGCCGCCCTGCCCGGGGAGCGGGAGACGGTCCGCCTGCACGCCCGCACCGCCATCGGCCTGCTCCGCCACCACCACGCCATGGCCGATCCCTCACCCGCCCGCATGTCCCGGCTCTGCGCCCAGCGCGACCTGATGATGGCGGAGAACCTCCTCGCCCTCACCGCCCGCGGCCCGGTCCTCGCCCACGCCCAGAACGCCCACTTCCAGCGGCCCAAGAGCTCCATGCGGATGTGGCAGGGCCCCGTCGAGTGGTGGAGCGCGGGCGCGCTGGTGAGCGCCCGCCTCGGCGAGGAGTACGCCTTCCTGGCCACCGCCGTCGGCACCCTCCGCCACCAGGGCGTGGGCACTCCACCCCCGGACACCGTCGAAGGGCTGCTGTACGCCCAACTCCCCGAGGAACGCCACCTCGTGGACGCCCGTCGCCTCGCCGCCGCCCTCGGCGACCCGCCGCCCGCGCCCCGGACCTCGCCCTGGTTCGGGTACGCCCCGCTCGACCCCGCCCACCTGCCGCACCTGGACGGCCTCGTCCTCCTCAAGGACGTCCCGGAGAGCTGAGCGGAGGTACCCGGCGGCTCCCGGCGGCCCCCGACGGCCTCGCTTCGGCGCCCGCCGAACGATCTTCCCGCTAGCGTCACCGCCATGAACACCTCATCCGGCACTCCCGGGCGCTGGGCCCGGTGGGCCGCGCCCGCCGCCGCCTCGGTCACCGTCGTCCTGTGGGCCTCGGCCTTCGTCTCCATCCGCAGCGCCGGCGAGGCGTACTCGCCCGGCGCGCTCGCCCTCGGGCGGCTCCTGGCCGGGGCGGCGGTGCTCGGCGCCGTCGCCGCCGTCCGCCGGATCGGGCTGCCGCCGCGCGGCGCCTGGCCGGGCATCCTGCTCTCCGGCGTCCTGTGGTTCGGCGTGTACATGGTGGTGCTCAACTGGGGCGAGCGGGAGGTCGACGCGGGCACCGCCGCGCTGCTGGTCAACATCGGGCCGCTGCTCATCGCCCTGGTCGGCGGCGCCCTCCTCGGCGAGGGGCTGCCCAGGCCCCTGCTGGCCGGGGTCGTCGTCTCGTTCGCCGGTGCCGTCGTCGTCGGCCTCTCCACCTCGGGGGACGGCGGCGCCTCCGCCCTCGGCGTCGTCCTGTGCCTGCTGGCCGCCGGCTCCTACGCCGCCGGGGTGGTGGCGCAGAAGCCCGCGCTGCGCCACGCCGGGGCGCTCCAGGTCACCACGTACGGCTGCCTGGTGGGGGCCGTGGTCTGCCTGCCGTTCACCGGCACGCTCCTGACCGAGCTGCGCACCGCTCCGCTCGGCGCGACCCTCAACATGGTCTACCTCGGCGTCTTCCCGACCGCCCTCGCCTTCACCACCTGGGCGTTCGCGCTCTCCCGCACCACCGCCGGGCGGATGGGCGCCACCACCTACGCCGTCCCCGCCCTGGTCGTCCTGATGTCCTGGGCCCTGCTCGGCGAGGTCCCCGCCCCGCTCGCCCTGGCCGGCGGCGCCCTCTGCCTCGCCGGGGTCGCCGTCTCCCGGCGGCGCGGACCCGCCCCGGCCGCCACGACCGGGGCGCGGACGCCGGTGCCGGACGCGGCGGAGTGAGCGCGGTCACCCGGGGCGGATCTTGCCCAGGGGCCGGAGCGGGGCTTGTATGCGGGCGGGGGCGCCGGTCCCGGTATCCCCCGCCCGACGACCGGAAGGACCCGCCGCCGTGACCGAGAAGACCACCGGCACCCCCGAGGGAGCCGTAGCCGAGGGTGAACTCACCGCGCTGCTCGGCACGATGCCGTACGCGGTGACGCTCGGCGTCGAGCTGGAGGCGGCCGCGCCCGCCGAGACCCGCGGCCATCTGCACTGGGCGCCCGAGCGGTGCACCATCGGCGGGGCGCTGCACGGCGGGGCGCTGATGTCGCTCGCCGACGCGGTCGGCGCGGTCTGCGCCTACCTCAACCTGCCGCCCGGCGCGGCCGGCACCACCACGGTCGAGTCGAAGACCAACTTCTTCCGCGCCCTGCGCGAGGGCACCGCCCGCGCTGTGGCCCGGCCGCTGCACACCGGCCGCTCCTTCATCGTCGTCCAGACCGACCTGTACGACGACGAGGGGCGGCAGCTGGGCCAGACCACCCAGACGCAGGCCGTGCTGCTGCCGCGCGCCTGACCTTCTCGAACGCCCTGCCCCCTCTGGTGCATGCGGCCGATTTGTCCGTCAGTTGGCTGAAAAGCGGTGTTGACGCGCATTGCGTACCAATTCACCCTTAAGTCCTCGGGGACCTCCCGAGCCGCACCACCATGCACCATTGGGGGAATCTTGGCTTCCGTACGACGAACACACAGCCGGGCCGGACTGGTCGGTCTGCTGGCGGTGGGTGTGCTGGCCACCTTCACACCGCAGGCGGCCGCCGACGCGCACAGTCCGTGGGGCTACTACGGCCCGGTCAAGGGCATCAAGTACAAGAACCGCGCGACCATCGCCGACAGTTCGCGGCTCTACGCGTCGACGACCGCCGCCAAGAACGGCAGCGGCAACGTCCCCTCCGGGTACCTCGGGGCACTGGCGCGCCTCTACAAGGGCAACACGCTCTGCGCCTCGAACGGGTACTCCTACACCAGTGGCCCCGCCAACAGCCTGAGCGTCCCGACGCTCGGCAAGGGCTGCGGAAAGGGCACGTACCACAGCTACGGCGTGACGAAGGCGTACACCGGGAACGGCTACAAGGCCGTCTACACCTTCAAGTCGCCCAGCGTCAGCCACCGTTCGCTCGCCGCCGGAGCGGCCGCGCCCGGCGGGGGCGCCGCGCCCGCCTGGCCGAAGAACGCGAAGGGAGAGACGTACGGCTCCGGCCTGGAGGCGACCTCGCCGCGGAACGCGCCCGACCTGATCCGCGCGTACACGACCGAGGGCAAGATCGGCTACGTGAAGCGGGCCGAGCTGGAGGACGAGCCGGCGCCCGCCTCGCCGCGCGAGGCCGTCGCCCTCCAGAAGCGGCTGGCCGGTGAGGACCGCCGCATCGCGGTGTACGACGCCGAAGGGAGCAAGGTGCTCGGCGACTTCGTGGTCCGCCGCGCCCCGGCGAGCGCGCTGACCCAGGGGCGCTGACCCCCGGGCCGACGGGACAGGAGGGGAGCCGTGCCGCCCGTGCGGCGCGGCTCCCCTCCGCGTGCGCCGCCCCTCTCAGGCGGGCTTCAGGCCGGGGGAACGGCGCTCGGTGACGAACGATCCGGCGGTGGTGAGCGGAGCGCCGGGCACGGTGACGGCGGAGACGGTGCGGAAGTCGGCGCGCGCCGACTCCTCGCCGAGGCGGACGGTGAGGTAGCCGCGGCGGCCGTTGTAGAACTTCAGGTGCGGGTTGGCCGCGTGGTACGTCTCCCAGTTGGCGGGCCGGTCGGCGCCGTCCTTGCCGCTGGCGATCGAGGTGGCGACCAGTTCGGTGCCGACGGTGCGCGAGCCCTGGTCGGCGAAGTCCCGCTTGATGTCGAAGCCGTAGCCGACGTGCACGTCCCCGGTGAGGACCATCAGGTGGTCGACGCCCGCCTGTTCGGCCCCCGCGAGCAGCCGCTCGCGGGAGGCGGGGTAGCCGTCCCAGGAGTCCATCGAGAGCTGGTAGGCGGAGCCGGTGGCGTTGCGCCGCTCCGAGAAGGTCACCTGCTGCGGGACCACGTTCCAGCGGGCCCGCGAGGTGCGCCACCCGTCGAGCAGCCACCGCTCCTGGGCGGCGCCGGTCATGGTGCGCGCGGGGTCCTCGGACTCGGGCCCCGGCGTCTTCCAGCCGTCGCCGTACGCCTGGTCGGAGCGGTACTGGCGGGTGTCGAGGATGTCGAACTGGGCCAGGTCGCCCCAGTGCAGCCGCCGGTAGAGCCGCATGTCGGGGCCGGTGGGGCGCTGCGGCAGCCGCAGCGGCTGGTTCTCCCAGTACGCGCGGTAGGCGGAGGCGCGGCGGAGCAGGAACTCCTCCGGGTCCACGTCGTTCTCCGGCTGGTCGCCCGCGTAGTTGTTCTCCGTCTCGTGGTCGTCCCAGGTGACCACGAAGGGGTGGGCGGCGTGGGCGGCGATCAGGTCCGGGTCGGATTTGTAGAGGCCGTACCGCAGCCGGTAGTCCTCCAGGGTCGTGGTCTCCCGGTTGAAGACGGCGGGCAGTACCCGGTCGGTGTAGTTGCGGGCCCCTCCGGCGCCGTTCACCGCGTACTCGTAGAGGTAGTCACCGAGGTGCAGGACGACGTCGACGTCCTCGTCCGCGAGGTGGCGGTAGGCGGTGAAGTAGCCGTCGTGGTACGCCTGGCAGGAGACGGCGGCGAGGGCCAGTTCGCGGGTCCTGGCGCCCTGGCGGGGCGTGGTGCGGGTGCGGCCTGCGGGGCTGGTGAACTGTCCGGCGCGGAAGCGGTAGTAGTAGACCCGGTCCGCGTCCAGGCCGTCCACCTGCACGTGGACGCTGTGGTGGAACTCCGGGTGGGCGGTCTCCCGGCCGCGTCTGACGACCCGGCTGAACCGCTCGTCGCGGGCCAGCTCCCACTCGACGGTGATCCGCTGCGCGGGCAGCCCGCTGTCCGGCTCGAAGGGGCGCGGCGCGAGCCGGGTCCACAGCAGCACGGAGGTGGGGTGCGGGTCGCCGGAGGCCACGCCGAGGGTGAACGGGTCCTCGCGCAGCCGCCGCGCGTCGAACCCGGCGGCCTGCGCCGCCCCGGCCACCGGCAGGTTGGTGGCGAAGGCCAGCGCGGCGGCGGCGCCGCCCAGCGTCAGCAGCCGCCGCCGGTCCAGGCCCCGGGCGGCGGCCCGCAGGGCGGCACCGTGGCGCGCGGACCGGGAGGGCGGGGCGGACGGTGCGGGAACGGTGCGGGGGGTGGGGGAGTCAGGCAGGGAAGCGGTGGGCACGGGGCACTCCTCAGCTCTCGACGGCATGGCGCCGAGGAGAATTGGAGTGGCGGGGGACGACGCCGGAGGGGCGCGCGGGCGACCGGGGCATGGCGGGCGGATGAGGGTTGGGGGTGGCCGGATCGCGCCGGTGGGGTGGGTGGGGCGAGCGGGCTCGGGGCGGGTGGACGTGGAGGGCGTACCCGAGGTGCGACCCTAGAACGAGAGCTGACGCGGCGTCAGGCGACGCACCGAGGCGCCCGGCCATGCCCCTCGGCCGGGCGCCTCGGACGGGGCCGTCCCCACACCCCCTAGCCCCGGTGCCGCCGCACCAGCCCCGCCGCCAGCGGGGCGTCGCGGAAGGCGCCGGCGCCGACCCGGGCGGCCACCGTGCGGCGGACCACGCGGTCGGCGAGGGCGGGGGCGTGGCGGGCGAAGGCCATCTCCAGGCGGCCCCGGCCCGTCGTCGCCACGTCGCGCGGGGCGCGGCGCGCGGTGGCGGCGGCCACCACCGCGTCGACGACGCCCTCGACCGGCTCGGGGCGGGAGACGCCGTCCAGGGAGAGACCGGCGGCCCGGGTGGTGTCGTGGATGGGGCTCGCCACCATGCTCGGGTAGACCGTGGTGACGCCCACGTGGGTGCCGACCTCCAGCCGCAGCGCGTCGGCGTAGGCGGCCAGCGCCCGCTTCGACACGCCGTAGGCGGCGGCCAGCGGGAGCGGCAGCACCGCCATCCGGGAGGCGATGAACACCACCCGGCCCCGGGCCTCTTCGAGGTGCGGCAGCGCGGCGGCGGTCACCTCCCAGGCGCCGACCAGGTTGAGCCGCAACTGGGCGTGGACCTCCTCGCCCGGCGCCTGCTCGGCGGGGGCGGGGCCGCCGCGTCCCGCGTTGTTGACCAGCAGGTCGACGCCGCCGAGCAGCCCGGCCGCCTTCGCGACGGCCGCCCGGGCCTGGTCCGGCTCGGTCAGGTCGCAGGTGACGACCGGGACGCCCAGGTCACCCGGGTCGGTGAGGTCGAGCCCCACCACCTCGGCGCCGAGTGCCGTGAACCGGGCGGTCATCGCCCGCCCGAACGTCCCCGCCGCCCCGGTGAGCAGCACCCGGCGCCCCGCCAGCGGCCGGTCGGCACCCGCGCCGGCCAGCTCGGCCCAGACGATCCGCAGGTACTGGTCGATGTCGATCCGCAGGTGCGGGCGGCTCTCGCCCCACCGGGCCCGGGCGGCCCGCAGCTCCGCCAGGGCCGCCCGCCGGGCCACCGCCCGCTCCGGCAACCGCCAGAGCCCCGCCCGGTACGCCGCCACCAGCCGGGCCTGCGCCTCCACCACGGGCAGCGCGGAACCGGTCGACTGCATCAGCCCCACGAACGACAGCGAGCCGTCACCCGGCACGAAGACGTGCCGGTACAGCAGCAGCCGCGCCGGATCGGCCACCAGCTCCCGGTCGAGGAAGGGCGTGGTGGCGCGGTAGCCGGTGCACCAGAGGATGTGGTCGAACTCCTCGGTGGTCCCGTCGGCGAACCGCACCGCCTGGCCCTCGAACCGCTCGATGCCCGGCCGGGCGTCCAGGTGCCCGGCGGCGACCAGCGCGGGCACGGTGTCGCTCAGCGTCGGATGATCCTGGAGCACCCCCCGCCGGGGCGCGGGCAGCCGGGGCCCGGCCGGGCGCCGGTCGGCCAGGCGCAGCACGGTCTGGGAGACGGTCTGCCGCATCCGCCACGGCAGGACGGCGGCGAGGGCGCCGTTGAGCTGGTCGGAGGGGCGGCCCAGCAGCCGCTTGGGCAGCACCCAGACCCCGCGCCGGGTGGAGAGCGCCACCCGGCGGGCGTGGCCGGTCAGTTCGGTGGCGATGTCCATCGCCGAGTTGCCCGCCCCCACCACCAGGACCCGGCGCCCGGCGAACTCCCCGGGCGCCCGGTACGCGTGCGCGTGCGACTCGGTGCCGGTGAACCGGCCCGGCGGACGCGGCGCGGGCAGCTTCGGCGTGTGGTTGTGCCCGTTGGCCACGACCAGGTGGGCGACGCGCTCGGTGGACGGGCCCGCCGGCCCTGCCAGCTCCAGCAGCCAGCCGTCCCCGTCCCGCCGCGCCCGCACCAGGGTGGTCCCGAACCGGTAGTGCTCCGCCACCCCGAACCGCTCGGCGTACGCCTCCAGGTATTCCAGGAGCTGGGCGCGCCCCGGGTAGTCCGGCCAGTCGGCGGGCATCGGGAAGTCGGAGAACTCGGTGCGCGGGCGACTGGTGTTGAGGCGCAGCCCCTCGTACGCGGCGGTGTCCTCGGCCAGCCGCCACAGCCCGCCCAGCGCCTCCGCCCGCTCCAGCCCGAGCACTGGCAGCCCCGCCTCGGCCAGCGCCTTCACCGCCGCGATCCCGGCGGCCCCGCCCCCGACCACCGCCGTCACGCCCGCCTTGGCCGTCCCGCTCCCGCCATCCATGCCGCACCCTTCCCGGAATCCATCGTCTGATGGGTTTACGTGGCCCGGATTATCGGCCACCGGCCCCCTCGGCGCCAGGGGCCGGGTACATCCGGTCCAGGAAGCGATGGGCGTACGCCCGGAACTCGTACCGCTCGCGGGCCGCCGCCACCGGGTCCCGCTCGGCCGCCGTCAGCGCCGTGATGTGGCCGTGCGCCGCCCACACCAGGCTGCGCACCGTCACGTGCGGGGTCGGCTCCAGGAGCGCGCCGCCCGCCGCCGCGCCGAGCAGCACCCGCTCCACCCGCTCGTAGATCGGCAGCGCGTACGCCGCGTCGAGCGCCGAGTCGCGGGTCGGCTCCAGCCAGCGGCGCAGCCACAGGAAGGTGGTGTGCGGGTGCTCCTGGAGGAAGTCCACGAAGCCGTCGGCCAACTGATGCATGGCGGCGGCCACTTCCCCCTGGTCCCCGGCGGCGACGGCGGCGGCGAGCCGGTCCACCAGCGGGGCGAGGGCGCGCTGCTCCCGCTCGTAGACCCGGGCGAAGCAGGCGTCGTACAGGGCCGTCTTGGTGGCGAAGTGGTGGTGGACGCTGGAGACGTCGATGCCGACCCGGGCCGCCACGTCGCGCATCGAGACGCCCTGCGGGCCGCCCCGCGCGAAGAGCGCGGTGGCCTCGGTGAGGATGCGCTCCCGGGTCGGCGGCGCGCCGTCCGCGCCGCGCGGCGGCCGGCCGGGCCGTCTCGCCCGCGCCCCGTTCGCCGTCTCGTCCCCGCCGTCCGCCCGGTCCTCGCTCTTTCTCATTCGGCCCAGTGTGGCTACGATCCGGTCCACCCGCAATCAAGCACCTGGTGGATTAGATGAGTCGGCCCGCCCCGTCCGGCGCCCCCGAGGAACTTCCGGCCCCCGCCGGACGCCCCGGCACCCCCGCGCTGGTGCGCTACGCCCTGGGTTCGGCGGGGATGGGCGTGTACGTCACCGTTCCCGGACTGCTGCTCCTGTACTTCCTCACCGACACCCTCGGCGTCTCCCCGTGGCTGGCCGGGCTCGTGCTGCTCGTCCCGAAGGTGGTCGACGTCGTCCTCCACCCCTTCGTCGGCTTCCTCTCCGACGCCGACCGGGCCCGGCGCGGCAGCAGGCTCCGGCTGCTCGCCGCCGGCTGCGCCCTCGGCCCCGCCTTCGTCGCCCTCTTCGCCGTCCCCGGCCCGGTCGCGGACCGCCCGTGGGCCGCCGCGCTCTGGGTCGCCGGCTGGTTCGTCGTGGGCAACACCCTCTTCGCCGCCTACCAGGTGCCCTACCTCGCCACCCCCACCGACATGGACGTCGACTACGACGGCCGTACCCGGGTCCTCTCCTTCCGGATGGTCGTGCTGACCCTCGGCATCCTCGTCGGCGGCGCCGTCGCCCCGCTCCTGGTCGGCGACGGCGAGCCGACCGTCGCCGCCTACACCCTGATGGCCCTCGTCCTCGGCGCCTTCACCCTCGCCTTCCAGCTGGCCGGGGTGGGCGGCGTGCGCCGTCTGGTCCCGCCACGCGCACCGGCCGGGTCCGCCGCCGCAGGGGAGCGGCGGGCCCGGCCGGTCCGCGACACCCTCGCCGACGTCCGCTCGGTGCTCCGCGCCAACCGGCACTTCCGCGTGCTGGCCGCCTCCTACCTGCTCGCCTCCACCACCACCCACCTCGTCCTCGCCGGACTGCCCTACTACACCCGCTACGAACTGGGCCGCCCCGGCTTCACCACCGTACTGATGGCCGCCTTCGTGGCGCCCGCGCTCCTCGCCACCCCGCTCTGGTTCCGGCTCTCCCGCCGGGCCGGCAAGCAGCGCTGCCTGCTCGCCGCCCAGTCCGGGTTCGCCCTCGGCGCCCTGGGGCTGGCGGCGGGTGACCGGCTGGGCCTGGCCCCCGTGGTCGCGGCGACGCTGCTGCTCGGCGTCTCCTTCGCCGGCATCCAGCTCTTCCCGTTCTCCATGGTCCCGGACGCCATCCGCGAAGCCGGCCCGGACGAACTGGCCCGGACCGGCTCCTACCTGGGCGTCTGGACGGCGACCGAGGCGATCGGCTCGGCCGCCGGGCCGTACGTCTACGCCGGAGCGCTCGCCCTCGGCGGCTTCGTCGCCAGCCGCGCCGGGGACCAGGTGACGCAGAGCCCCCAGGCGCACTCAGCGATCCTCACCGGCTTCACGGTGGTCCCGGCCGCGCTGATGGTCCTCTCGCTGCTCCTGCAACTCCGCTACCGCCTCGACGCGCAGGCCAGGAGCGGCCGTACGGCGGGCTGACCGCGCGCCTCAGGTGAGGTCGCGGTCGACGCTCACCTTCCAGTTCCGCGAGAAGACCCGCTCCTCGCCCTCGTAGGCGTCGAGCGTGGCGTACACGTGGAACTGCTTCTCGTCGCAGGTCAGCACGGTGTCGGTCTCGGTACGGGTCGACCAGTCGCCGCGGGTGAACCGCATCGTCCAGGCGGAGCGTCCGCGCACCGAGCCGAAGTCGTCGGCCACCCAGTCGTACCGCTCCACCGCCCGGCGCCCCACGTCCAGGCCGATCTCCTCGTACCGCGTGACCCCGCTGTCCTTCACGATGTCCAGCGCCGAGCGGTAGTCGACCAGGTCGCGCGAGACCTGCCAGCTCTGCTCGGGCGCGGCCAGCTCCCGCGTCGCCAGGGGCTCCACCGCCTCGGGCTCCTCGAAGGAGATCCCCTCGTCGGGCTCGCCCACCGGCCGGACCGGCAGCGTCAGCGTGCTCGCCCCCGGCTCCACCGAGAGCAGCACCGGCTCCGGCGGCGGCCAGGCCAGCGGCCAGTACGAGGTGGAGAGCGAGAGGCGGACGCGATGGCCGGGCGGGAACGCCTGGGCGGTGCCGTTGAGCCGCACCACCGCCCGGTAGCGGTGGCCCGGGACCAGCGGATCGGGGTCGCCCCCGGCCAGGTGGGTCAGGTTCAGCACGCCGTAGGTGACACGGGTCGACGCGCCGTCGGGTGCCACGTCCGAGAGGCGGGCGGCGACCTGGGCGACGGGGCGGTCCACGGTGAACTCCAGCTCCACCGTGGGCGATCCGAGGATCTCGACCCGCTCCGGCAGTGGCTCGCTGTCGAAGACCAGCGAGCCGCCGTCCTCCTCCCGCTGGTCGTAGGGAAGGTCCGGCGGCGCGTTGTACGAGGCCCACTTGCCGGCGAACTGCCCCACCGACAGCGGCGAGCGCACCGTCAGCGGCTCACCCGCGCCGGGACCCTCCGGCTCCGTCTCGCCCGGATGCCCGATCCGGTGCGCGAAGAGCGGGTGCGAGACCGGCTCGATCCGCGGCGAGGGCAGCGAGGGCTCGCCGACCCAGCGGCCGGGCCGCTCCTCGTAGGAGGTGGACGGCGGCATGCTCTCCTGCATCCAGGAGCGGAGCATCGGGCCGTCCATGACCCCGTTCTCCTCGCCCTTGAGCCAGTGGTCCCACCAGCGCACCACCTCCTGGAGGTAGCCGATCGCGGGACCCGGTTCACCCAGGTGCGGGAACTTGTGCGACCACGGGCCGATCAGTCCCTTGCGGGGCACGTCGACGTTCTCCAGCAGCCGGGTCACCGCGTTGGAGTACCCGTCGGCCCAGCCGCTGGAGGCCAGCACCGGCACCTGGAGCGCGGAGTAGTCCTCGCAGACCGAGGCGTGCCGCCAGTAGGCGTCGCGCCGCTGGTGGCGCAGCCACTCCACGACCCACGGCCCGCTGCCCTCCAGCCGCTCGTGCCACAGCTCGCGCCAGCTCTCCCCGACGACGGCCGGGTCGGGCGGACAGGTGGCGTAGGCGAACATGGTGCCCGCCTCGGCGAGGTTGTCGGAGAGCATCGCCCCGCCCATGTAGTGCATGTCGTCGTCGTACCGGTCGTCGGTGAACGACGCGAGCACCACCGCCTTCAGGCTCGGCGGGCGCCGGGCCGCCGTCTGGAGCGCGGCGAACGCCCCCCAGGAGATGCCCATCATGCCGGTGGCTCCGTCGCACCACGGCTGGTCGGCGATCCAGGCCAGCACCTCCTCGGCGTCCTGCTGCTCCCGCTCCAGGTACTCGTCGCGCAGCACCCCCTCCGAGTCGCCGGTGCCGCGCAGGTCCACGCGGAGACAGGCGTAGCCGTGCCCGGCGAGGTAGGGGTGGTGCATCGAGTCGCGGACCGAGCTGAGGTCCCGCTTGCGGTACGGGATGGCCTCCAGGACCGCCGGGACCGGATGCTCGTCGGAGGAGACCGGCCGCCAGACCTTGGCGGAGAGCCGCACCCCGTCCGACATCGGGATGCGGACGTGCTCCTCCTCCTTGACGGGATGGGGCAGATTGCTGACGAAACGCATACGGGGGCAGCACCCTTCCTGTGCGGGGTCGTGGGGGCGGCGCGGGGGAGCGGCCGCGCTCAGGCGGCGTCGTCGATCTCGAACTCCAGTGCCTCCACGGCGCGGTCGTACTTGGCCTCCAGCTCCTTGTCGCTGTCGGCGCCCACGTAGATGTGGGCCAGCTCGGCGCTGTAACTGTCCTGGCCCGGCATCTCGGAGAGCCGGACGCCCTCCTCGGGCACGATGTGGACCTTCACCCCCGGTATCTCGCGCTCGATCCGGGCGACTTCGTCGGGCGTCGGAACGCGGCGCACGACACCGTCACGGAACACCCGGTAGTACCACTTGGCGCCGCATTCGAAAGGCCCGTCGCCCTGCTTCACACGCGGATCGCGGCCGAGCGCCAGCGAGATCATGCGGTGGTGATTGGGAACGCCGTCGACGTGCTCGAACATCTCGGCGTGCGACTGGGAATGGCGCGGATTGATTTCCAGGATGTTCACCGCGCCGGACTCCGGGTCGTAGAAGAACTCGATGCTGAACGTCACCGACTCCATTCCCACCCGCCCGATGACGCGCCGCGAGATGTCCACGATCCGCTCCACCGTCTCCTCGGGCAGCTCCGCCGGGTACTGGTGGCGCAGGAAGCAGGCGCTGTTGGGGTACGTGTGCGAGTCCAGCACGCCGTACACCACCACCTCGCCGTTGTGCACGAACCCCTCCACGGCGACCTGCACGCCGGTCAGCGCCTCCTCGGCGAGGCAGGCGGCGCCGCCCGCCGCGGCGACCTCGTCGGGGAGGTCCAGCCGGTCCAGGATGTGCTCGAACGGGCCGCCGACGCGGCCGACACCCTTCTTGATCTCGGCCACCGCCTCGCGGAACTCCGCCTCGTCACGGACGCCGAAGGCCAGCTCGGAGGAGAACGACTTCACCGGCTTGAGCCACATCGGGAACGACACGCCCTCGGGCGGCCGGGGTGTCTCGGCATCCAGGTCGACCAGGCCGAACCCCGGCACCGCCTCCGGCGCGACCTCGCGCTGGACCAGACGGCTCCAGTACTTGTGCTCGCAGCGCACGATCGCCTCCAGGGAGCTGGAGCGCAGTCCGCGCTCCTGGGCCAGGATCGGCACCAGCGTGCTCACCGGGAAGTCCCAGTAACCGACCACCGCGTCGACGGTGCCCTCGAAGGCGTCGAGGGTCGCGCGCGCCTTGCGCAGAAGTTCCGGGAAGTCGATCTCGCCGTTCTGGAGTTCGTCCTTCGACAGCAGCGGATGGAAGGTGAATTCCTCCGCCCCGGGCACCGCGCAAAGGGTGTCGAGATTGTCCTCGTCGAGCCCGACGACGAATATGTCGATGCCCTGGCTCTCCTGGGAAACGGTCATGGAAAAAACTCCTCTGGCAGATGGGGGATGATCGGCCACTCCCTTTGGTGGGCGCCTGTGCGGCGCGGTTACCCGTGGCCCGGTCGAGCAAACTGGAGGGCGAATTCACCGGACGTGGGCCACGTCACCCCGACCCGACTGTTGCGCCCGCGTTGCGGGTTCGTGGCCAGTCGCCCGAACCGCTGTCGCCGCGCCCGCCGGGGCCCCTAGCGTCCGGGCAGGCGGCGGGCCCGGGCGTGCTCCCGGCCCCCGCCGTGCCCACCACCCGGACGACCCGTGCGAGGCCAGACATGAGCCAGCCCACCGACGCCACCCCCAGCACCGAACCCGCCGAGCCCGCCTGGTCGTTCGAGACCCGGCAGATCCACGCGGGGGCCGCCCCCGACCCGGCCACCGGCGCCCGGGCGGTGCCGATCTACCAGACGACCTCGTTCGTCTTCGACGACACCCGGCACGCCGCCGGGCTCTTCTCGCTCGCCGAACCGGGCAACATCTACACCCGCATCCACAACCCCACCCAGGACGTCCTGGAGCAGCGCGTCGCCGCCCTCGAAGGCGGGGTCGCCGCCGTCGCCCTCGCCTCCGGGCAGGCCGCCGAGACCCTGGCCCTGCTCACCCTGGCCGGCGCCGGCGACCACCTCGTCTCCAGCACCTCCCTGTACGGCGGCACCTACAACCTGCTCAGGCACACCCTGCCGCGCCTGGGCATCGAGGTGACCTTCGTCGACGACCCGGACGACCTCGACGCCTGGCGCGCCGCGATCCGCCCCACCACCAAGGCGGTCTTCGCCGAGAGCCTCGGCAACCCGCGCGGCAACGTCCTCGACATCCGGGGCGTCGCCGACGTCGCCCACGAGGCCGGCGTCCCCCTCGTCGTCGACAACACCGTGCCCACCCCGTACCTGCTGCGCCCCGCCGAGCACGGCGCCGACATCGTCGTCCACTCCGCCACCAAGTTCCTCGGCGGCCACGGCACCACCCTCGGCGGCGTCGTGGTCGACGCGGGCAGCTTCGACTTCGGCGCCCACCCCGAGCGCTTCCCGGACTTCACCGAGCCCGACCCCAGCTACCACGGCCTGCGCTACTGGCCCGACCTCGGCCCCGGCGCCTTCGCCGTCAAGCTCCGCGTCCAGCTGCTGCGCGACCTCGGCCCGGCCCTCTCCCCGCACAGCGCCTTCCTGCTCCTCCAGGGCATCGAGACGCTCAGCCTGCGCCTGGAGCGGCACACCGCCAACGCCCTCGCGCTCGCCGAATGGCTCCAGGCCCGCGACGAGGTGGCCGCCGTCCACCACCCGGGACTCCCCTCCAGCCCCTGGTACGAGGCCGGGCAGCGGTACCTGCCGCGCGGCGCCGGGGCCGTGGTCTCCTTCGAGCTGCGCGACGGCGTCGAGGCGGGCAAGCGGTTCGTGGACGCCGTCTCCCTCTTCAGCCACCTCGCCAACATCGGCGACGTCCGCAGCCTGATCATCCACCCCGCCTCCACCACCCACAGCCAGCTCGACGAGGAGTCACTGGCCGCCACCGGCACCGCCCCGGGCCTGGTCCGCCTCTCCGTCGGCCTGGAACACCTGGACGACCTCAAGTCCGACCTGGAGAGCGGCTTCCGCGCGGCGAAGGGCGCGTCCTGACCGCCGTACCCGCCCTGCGGCCCCTCCCTCCCGCCACCGGCGCGTGGCGGGAGGGCGACCCGCCGGGCCGCCGCTGCTGGCACCACGCCGAGACCCCGCTGCCCCTGGAGAGCGGACGGCACCTGCCCGGCGTACGGATCGCCTACGAGACCTGGGGGCGCCTGGCCCCCGACCGGGCCAACGCCGTCCTGGTGCTGCACGCCCTCACCGGCGACAGCCACCTGGCCGGGCCCGCCGGACCCGGCCACCCCGCGCCCGGCTGGTGGGACGCGCTCACCGGGCCCGGCCGCCCGCTCGACACCGACCGCTGGTTCCTGGTCGTCCCCAACGCCCTCGGCGGCTGCCAGGGCACCACGGGCCCGGCCTCACCCGGACCGGACGGACGCCCCTGGGGCCCGGACTTCCCGCACCTCACCATCCGCGACCAGGTCGCCGCCGAACTCCTCCTCGCCGACGCCCTCGGCATCGACCGGTGGGCCGCCGTCCTCGGCGGGTCGATGGGCGGCATGCGCGCGCTGGAGTGGGCCGTCGGCCACCCGGAACGCACCGGCGCCCTCCTCGTCCTCGCCGCGCCCGCGGCCGCCGGCGCCGACCAGATCGGCTGGAGCGCCGCCCAGGCCGCCGCGATCCGCGCCGACCGGGGCTGGCGCGGCGGCCGCTATCACGACGCCGCCCCCGGCGAGGGCCCGCACCTCGGCCTCGGCGCCGCCCGCCGCATCGCCCACCTCACCTACCGCGCCGGGCCCGGACTCGAAGCCCGCTTCGGCCGCGCCGCCCAGCCCGGCGAGGACCCCGCCGACGGCGGCCGCCACCAGATCGAGTCCTACCTCGACCACCACGCCGACAAGCTCACCCGCCGCTTCGACGCGGGCAGTTACCTCACCCTCTCCGCCGCCATGAACAGCCACGACCTCGGCCGGGGCCGGGGCGGCACCACCGCCGCCCTCGCCCGCTACCGGGGCCCCGCCCTGGTCGCCGGCGTCACCACCGACCGGCTCCACCCTCTCCACCAGCAGCGTGCACTGGCGCGCGCCCTGCCCGGCGCCGACCCGCTCGCCGAGATCGACTCACCCCACGGCCACGACGGCTTCCTGGTCGAGACCGACCAGGTCGGCCGCCTGATCCGCGCACTCCTCGGCCGCGCTCTCGCCCGACGCCCCGCCCCCTCGACCCCCTGACCTCCCGTCACCCCGAAACGGAGACCCCCATGCCGCCCCGGCCGTCCCACCTCTACCAGGCAGAGGCCCCTTACGACCGTGCCCGCCTCGCCCAGTTCCTCGACGGCCGTGCCCGGGGCGCCGGGATCGACCGCCGCACCCTGCTCCGCCTCGCCGCCGCCGCGACCGCCACCGCCCCGCTGGGCGCCCTCGCCACCGCCCCGGCCGCAGCGGCGGACCCAGCGCCCGGCATCGTCAAGCCGCTCCCCGCCGACGTGTTCACCGTGCGCGGCACCAACGCCGAGACCCGCTTCGCCGCCCTCGCCGGCACCGGCCACCTCACCCCCGCGGGCCACTTCTTCGTCCGCAACCACACCCGCACCCCGCGCATCGACGCCGCCACCTGGCAGCTCACCGTCCACGGCGACGGCCTCACCGGCGGCCCGCTCCGCCTCGGCCTCGACGAACTGCGCGCCCTGCCCGCCGTCACCCGCACCGCCTTCCTGGAGTGCGCCGGCAACGGCCGCAGCCACTTCGCCACCCAGCAGGGCCAGCAGGTCAGCGGCACCGCCTGGACCCTCGGCGCGATCGGCCAGGCCCGCTGGCGCGGCGCCCGCCTCTTTGACGTGCTGCGCCGCGCCGGACTGCGCCCCGACGCCGTCGACGTGCTCCCGCGCGGCCTCGACGACGAGGTGGTCACCGACGGCGTCCCCCTCGGCCGCGTCCGCCGCCCCCTGCCCGTCGCCAAGGCACTGGACGACGTGATCCTGGCGTACGAGATGAACGGCGAGCCCCTGCCGCCCGACCACGGCCACCCGGTGCGGCTCCTGGTGCCCGGCTGGACCGGCGTCTCCTCGATCAAGTGGCTGGGCGACATCGAGGTCTCCACCCAGCCCCTCTGCACGCCGTGGAACACCGACCTCTACCGCCTCTTCGGCCCCGGCCACCCCGAGGAGGGCAGCGCCCCGCTCACCCGGCAGACCCTCAAGAGCGCCTTCGAACTCGACGTGGACGCGCCCCTTCCCGCCGGCCGGATCACCGTGCTCACCGGCCGCTCCTGGTCGGGCGCGGCCCCGGTCCGCCGCGTCGAGGTCTCCACCGACGGCGGCCACCGCTGGCACCGCGCCCTGCTCCGCGACACGCCCGCCCGCAACCGCTGGGTCCGCTGGTCCTTCCCCCACCTGCCGCGCCACCGGGGCCCCGCCGAACTGCTGGCCCGCGCCACCGACACCACCGGCCGCACCCAGCCCGCCACCACGCCCCACAACACCCAGGGCTACCTCTTCGACGCCGTCGTCCGGCACCGCGTACAGATCGTCTGAGCGGGCGGGCGGGGCCGTGCGCCCGCCCCGTCGCGGCGAGAAAAACCCTTCGCGCCCGGCCCCGCCCCGCCACTAACCTCGCCCGACGTGACGGACACCACACAGCCTCATCAGGAGCTCAAGGACTACTTCGGCGAGCAGATCGCCGCCACCTACGACGACCCCACCTCCGAGATGTTCCAGCAGGCCACCGTCGACGCGACCGCCGAGGTCCTCGCCGGACTGGCCGACGGCGGCAAGGCGCTGGAGTTCGCCGTCGGCACGGGACGCATCGCCCTGCCGCTCAGCGCGCGCGGCGTCCCCGTGCACGGCATCGACCTCTCCCGCGCCATGGTGGCGCGCCTGCGCGAGAAGCCCGGCGGCGAGGAGATCGGCGTCGAGTTCGGCGACTTCGCCACCACTCGCGTCCCCGGCGGCGAGGCCGCCTTCCGCCTCGTGTACCTCGTCTTCAACACCATCGGCAATCTCACCACCCAGGACGCCCAGGTCGCCTGCTTCGCCAACGCCGCCCACCACCTCGAACCCGGCGGCCGCTTCGTCATCGAGGTCGTCGTCCCCGAACTCCGCAAGCTCCCGCCGGGCCAGGACACGATCCTCTTCCAGCAGGGCCCCGCCGTCTGGGGCTACGACGTCTACGACACCGCCACCCAGGCGACGAGCTCCAACTACCTCACCCTCGACGGCCCCCACAGCCGCTTCCGCTCCATCCCCTTCCGCTACGTCTGGCCCGCCGAACTCGACCTGATGGCCCGCCTCGCCGGCCTGCGCCTGACCCACCGCTGGTCGGACTGGAACCGCGAGCCGTTCACGGCGGAGAGCGGCAAGCACGTGTCGGTGTGGGAGAAGGGGAGCCGGTAGTGCTTCGCCACCGCGCCGGCGGTTGATCGCGGCGGCGGATCCGAGGATGTCAGCCGACGGCCGGCCGGGGTGCGTCGAGCGGGGAGCCGTGCCGGTCCACGATCCCCTCGACGATGCTCATCAGGCGGGCCCCCGCCCGATCGATGCTTCCGTTCTGCGTGCTGACCTGCGCGCCTTCGAGCACGAAGGTGATCTCGGCCGCGGCCTGCTCGGGGTCGGGCAGCCCGGCCTCGGCGCACATGCCCACCAGCCTGCGGGTCTGGTGGGCCTTGTGCTCCTCGATCACCTGCCGCGCGGGATGAGAGCGGTCGGGCAGTTCGGCGAGGGAGTTGATGAACGGGCAGCCCCGGTGCGAGATGACCGGCAGTCCTTCGGCGATGAAGCGGGCCAAGCCCATGATCTGCTCCCTGGGCCGGCCGGGATGTTCGCTCTGGACGCGGTCGAAGGCTGCCTGATAGCCGGCGGCGACGATCCGCATCCACTCCGCGACCAGCGCGTCCTTGGTCTCGAAGTGCCGGTAGATCGCCATTTTGGTGGTCGCGGCCTTCTCGGCGATCGCCTGGACGCTCACCCGCCGGATTCCCTCGCTCTGGAAGAGCTCTTCCGCCGCGTCGAGGATGCGCTCGCGGGGCGGCAGTTTCGCCACCCTGCTCGGCCTGCCGGCGGTCGATGCCGTGGCTGCTCCGTAACGTCCGCCCGGGTGTGAAACCTCTTGCCTCATTGCCCCCACGGTACCAGTCCGGTCCATGCGATACCGTGCGGTATCGCATGGGGCTCAACGGTATTGTTCTTTCCGCTAGGAGTGAGAAGTGAGAGTTGCCGAGTACGTGCACCATGACGCGGTCGGGCTCGCGCAGCTGGTGGCCGACGGGGAGGTGACCGTCGCCGAACTGCAAACAGCCGCGCTCAAGGCCGCGCAGGCGGTCAATCCGCAGATCAACGCCGTCGTGGAGACCTGGCCGGCCGACGACGGGCCCAGGCCCGCCGGTGCGCCACTGGCCGGGGTCCCTTTCCTGATCAAGGACATCGGAGCCGCGATGGCCGGGCGGCGCATGGAGCTGGGCAGCCGCCTCGCGGCCGGCAACGTCGCACGCGCCGACTCGGCCCTGATGCTGCGCGTGCGTCGCGCCGGACTGGTGACGTTCGGACGTACCGCGACATCGGAGATGGCCTACAGCATCACGACGGAACCCGTGCTGTACGGCGCGACCCGTAATCCGTGGGACCCGGAGCGGAGCGCGGGCGGATCCAGCGGAGGTGCGGGCGCGGCCGTGGCTGCCGGAGTCGTACCGCTTGCCCACGGCACCGACGCTGCCGGCTCGCTCCGTGTCCCCGCCGCCTACAACGGCCTCTTCGGGTTGAAGCCCACCCGCGGCCGGGTCTCCCTGGGCCCCGACTTCGACGAGCTCTTCAGCGGCCTGGCCGTGGCCGGCAGCGTGAGCCGCACGGTGCGCGACAGTGCGGCCCTGCTCGACCAGATCAGCGGTCCGGAGCCGGGCGACCCCTACTTCGCCCGGCAGCCGTCCAGGCCGTACGCGGAGGAAGTCACCCGCCACCCGGGCCGGCTGCGCATCGGTGTCCTCACCCAGGCATGGGGTGGACGCCGCACCACCGCACCGGTGGCCGACGCCCTCTCACGTACCGCGGGTCTGCTCGAATCCCTCGGCCACCAGGTGGAGGAGGCCGAGGTCGGCCTCGGCGCCGGCTGGGAGGAGTACGTCCTGGCCAACGCCCGTCTGTTCACGGCGAACCTCGCGGCCACGGTCGACGAGCTGGCTGCCGCCCTCGGCCGGCCCGTCGATTCCTCCACCCTCGAACCGGCGACCCTCGCCGGCTACCACTACGGGCAGCGGGTCGGCGGCGCCCAGTTCGTCGCCGCTCTCGCGGTACGAAACCGTGTCTCCCGCAGCCTGGCCCGGTCCTTCGGCACCTACGACATCCTGCTCACGCCGACCGTGCCGGAGCTTCCCGTGCCCCTGGGCGCCTATACCGAGAGCGCCCGGACGCTGGACGGCCTCGGCTGGATCGGCGCCGTTTTCGACCGCGCGCCGTTCACCATGCCGTTCAACATGGCGGGCACGCCCGCCATGTCCGTGCCGTTGACGGCCGACGCGGAAACGGGGCTTCCGATCGGTATGCAGTTCGCCGCCGGATACGGCCTCGAAAGCCGCCTCTTCCGCCTCGCCGGTCAGTTGGAACAGGCAAGCCCGTGGTCGGGCCGCATCCCCGCGGTGTGGGCAGGGGGTCGGACGGGCCGCTGAGCGGCATCCCGCAGCCGGGAGGCTGCTGAGCGGGCGGCTGATGCGCCGTCAAGGCGGCTGCCGACGCGCGGAGATGGTCATTCTGGCGGCCTGCTCGGGCTGACGGGGGCGGGCAGGGCGGGGCGAGCCCCGAGAAGGTCGCCCTCGCTCTGCCCTCCTCGCTCAGCAGTCTCGATGTCGGCCGGGAGTCGGGGACGCTCAACTACGCCGTGGCCTGCCTGGTGCAGGAGGGGCTGCTCTCCGTCAGCCCGGACGGTGAGCTGCGGCCCGGTCTCGCCACCAAGTGGACCCAGCCGGACGAGCGGACGTACGTCTTCACCCTGCGCCGGGGCGTCACCTTCACCGACGGCACCCCGCTCACCCCGGACGACGTGGTCGCCTCGGTCGAGGCGATCCGCGACCCGAAGAACACCCGTGCTCGCCTGTCTCTACGCCGGCGTCACCTCGGTCAAGGTCACCGGCTACCCGGAGGTCACCGTCCGGCTGAAGAAGCCCGACGCGCTCTTCCTCCGGACGGTCGGACCCAGCGGCCCGCTCGTCTCCGGCCGTGATGCTCGACGGCCACCTGACCCCGGTGACACCGACCGGTACAGTGCGCGGGCGCACCCCGAGCGATCCGAGGAGAATCGTGGACGCCCACGGCACCCAGACGCCCACCCTGGTCCCCGGCCCCCGGACGGGCCCCGGCGCGGCCCGCGAGGCGCTCGCCCAGAACGTCCGCCGCCACCGCCTCGCCCGGGGCTGGAGTCTGCGCGAACTGGGCGCCGCCACCGGCATCAGCAAGGGCCTGCTCTCCCAGATCGAGCGGGCCGAGGCCAACCCGACGCTGGAGATCCTCACCCGCCTCGCCGACGTCCTCGCCACCACCTGCACCGACCTGTTGCGCCGCCCGCTGCTGCGCCCGGAGATCGTCCGCGCCGCCGAACTGGCCGAGGAACCGGGGGAGACCTCGGTCGACCTCCTCTTCGCCCAGGGCGAGCTGGGCCGCGCGGAGTTCTACCGCTCCCGCTTCCACCCGCACGCCCAGAGCCAGGTCTCCTCGCACGGCACCGACTCGGTGGAGTACGTGGCGGTGGTCTCCGGCCGCGTCGTCCTCGTCGTCGACGACGAGCGGTACGCCCTGGACCAGGGCGACACGGCCCGCTTCTCCGGCCTGAGCAGCCACCACTACGAGACGGAGGAGTCGACGGCGGTCACCCACACGGTGGTGGGGTACCCGCGCGACTGACCGGGTTCAACCGCCTGCCACCTGGCGTACCACCTCCACGACCCGCCCCGCTCCGTCCTCCACCGCCATCCGGCGGGCCACTCCCTCGGCCGCCCTGGTGAGTTCCGGGCGGCTCACCGCCTCGCCCAGGGCGGTGGCGAGCCGGCCGGCGGTGAGCGAGGGGGAGGGGACCGGCGCGGTCGCCGCGCCCAGAGCGGTCAGACGGCCCGCCCAGAAAGGCTGGTCCGCCGTCACCGGTACGGGGACCGACGGGATTCCGGCGCGCAGGGCGGACGCCACCGTGCCCGCGCCGGCGTGGTGGACCACCGCCGCCGGCCGGGGGAGGAGCAGGGCGTGCGACAGGGCTCCGACGGTGATCAGGCCGTCGCCCTCGGCCCGCGAGCCCGGCTGCCCCCGCCTGGAGGATGCCCCGCACCCCGGCGCGGCGCAGAGCCCGTACCGCCAGCTCACTCAGGCGTTCCTGGCGATCTCCTCGGCCAACCGCCTCTGCCCGGCCTGGAGATGCTCCAGCGCGTCGGCCTGCGACCCGCTGAGGATCGCGGCGATCTCGTCGAGCGGAGCCCAGCTCGCGGTAGAAGAGGATCTGCTGGAGCCGGGCCAGGTCCGCGTCGCCGTAGAGCCGGTACCCGGCCGGGGTGCGCTCGCTGGGGGAGAGCGGCCCGGCCCGGTCGTCATGGTGCAGCGTGCGCACCGTGACCTTGGCGAAGGCCGCCACCTGCCCCACGGAGCAACTCATCGCCCCGCTCCCTTTCGTCGGAGCGATCCTCGGGCCTGACGTCAGGGGAGGGTCAACGCGCGCCCGGGAGCCGTGGCACCGCGGGGCCCGTCGCCGCTATGTCCCGCCCCGCCCGTCGTACGCCGCCCGCGCCGTCAGTACCTCCGGCATGCGGTCCTCCAGGAGGGTGATCAGGCCGAGCAGGCGGGTGGAGACCTCCGCGCCGAGCGGGGTCAGCCGGTACTCGACATGTGGGGGGTTGCCGGGCCGGGCGTCCCGGACCACCAGGCCGTCGCGCTCCAGGGCGTGCAGGGTCTGGGAGAGCATCTTCTCGCTCACCCCGTCCACCCGGCGGCGCAGCTGGTTGAAGCGGAGCGTGTCCTCGTGCAGCGCGCCCAGCGTCAGACCGCCCCAGCGGCCGGTGACGTGCTCCAGCGTGGTGCGCGAGGGGCAGCCGCGGGCGAAGACGTCGAAGGCGTCCGGAACGCCGGAAGGGTCGAGCGGGGTGTTCTCCTCCGCGGCGGCCCGCGCGGATGACTCGGTCATGCCGCCAGCCTACCAAGCGCAGCGCTTTCGATGCGTTGGCGCTTTCGGAAAGTTAGCGATCAGGTGGAAGGGGGTGCGGCAGGCTGACGGCGCGTCATGGCCTGTCGCGCGACCCGTCGCAGGGGTGCACTCCGGATGTAACCGGGCAAAGCGTGTCACGGGTGGGGAAGGTGATCCCCGTCGGGCCCGAGGGTGATTGAAAGCCGCCAGGGCCTAAGCTTAGGCTTGCCTAACGTCGCACGGTCCCCGCTGCGACCAGCTCCCCGTTTCCCGGTTCCAGGGCTCGCTCCGGCCCGGACGGCGGGGCTCGGCTCCGTAGTTCTTCAGACCTGAGGAAACGTCCATGTCATCGCTCTTCTCCCGGGCGCGCCGCAAGGCGGTCGCCGCCTCGGCCGCGGCCACCGCGCTCGTCGTCGTCCTCGGCGGCTGCTCCTCCTCCTCGGACGAGGCCAAGCCGAGCGCCTCCGCCAAGAGCGACGGCGCGTTCCCCGTCTCCATCAAGAGCAAGCTCGGTACCGCCGAGATACCCGAGGAGCCGAAGAAGGTCGTCACCCTCGGCCAGGGCTCCGCGGAGACCGCGATCGCGCTCGGCACCACCCCGGTCGGCATCGAGAGCTACGAGTGGGGCAGCGACAAGTCCGGCTACCTCCCGTGGATCAACGAGGCGGTGAAGGAGAAGGGCGACAAGCTCCCCAAGCAGTTCGCCGGCGGTGAGGACATCGACTTCGAGACCATCACCGAGCTGGAGCCCGACGTCATCCTCGCCCCCTGGTCCGGGGTGACCGAGGAGCAGTACGACATCCTCAAGGACATCGCGCCGACCGTCGCCTACCCCGAGCTGCCCTGGTCGACCAACTGGGACGAGCAGATCGAGATCATCGCCAAGGCGCTCGGCAAGAGCGACGAGGGCGAGGGCCTGATCAAGGACATCAAGAAGCAGCTGGCCGACGCCGCCGCGACCCGTCCGCAGTACAAGGACGTCACGTTCTCCTACATCTACACCGACGGCCCCGGCTCGCTCGGCGTCTTCCTCCCCGAGGAGCAGCGCGTCGAGATGCTGACCGGCCTCGGCCTGACCGTCGACCCGGTGGTGAAGACCTTCAAGGAGGTCGAGGGCACCGACTCGGCCATCATCGGCCTGGAGAACGCCGAGAAGCTGAAGGACAGCGACCTGCTCTTCACCTTCTACACCGACAAGAAGACCCGCGCCGAGATCGAGAAGCAGCCGCTGTACGCCGCGATGCCGGCCGTCAAGCGCGGCTCGCTCGTCACCAGCGAGGACACCTCCTTCGTCACTGCCTCCTCGATCATCAACCCGCTCACCGTGCCGTGGGTCGTCGAGCGGTACCTGCCGATGATCGACGACGCCGTCAAGACCCTCGACTGAGGCACCGCTCTCCTTCATGGCCACGACCACCGTCGCTCGCCCGAGCGGTGCCGGCACCTCGCGTGCCGGCACCGCTCGGCGGGTTTCCGCCCTCCTCGCCGGCGTCGCCGTCCTCGCTCTCGCGGTGGCGGCCAGCGTCATGTTCGGCAGCCGCACCACCCCGCTCGGCGACGTCCTCGACGTCCTGGCGGGCCACGGCGACCCGTACGTCACCAGCGTCATCGAGAGCCGCTACCCGCGCACCGCCCTCGGGGTCCTCGCCGGCGTCTGCCTCGCCGTCGCCGGCACCCTCATGCAGGGCATCAGCCGCAACCCGCTCGCCGACCCCGGCATGCTCGGCATCAACGCCGGAGCCTCCGCCAGCGTCGTCACCGCCACCGCCTTCCTCGGCGCCACCTCCGGCGCCGAGACCGTCTGGTGGGCGCTGCCCGGCGCGATCCTCGCGGGCGTCGCGGTCTACGCCATCGGCGCGGCCGGCTCCCGCAGCGGCGGCCTGGTCCGCCTCGTCCTGGCCGGAGCGGTGCTTTCCGCCGTCCTGCACGCCTACATCCAGGCCGTCACCCTCAGCCTGCCGAAGGTCTTCGACAGCTACCGCTACTGGGTGGTCGGCGCGCTCGCCGGACGGGACATGGAGGTCTTCTGGGCCGTCCTGCCGTTCGCCGTCGCCGGCCTGCTGGTCGCGCTGCCGCTCGCCCCCGGCCTCAACTCGCTCGCCCTCGGCGACGAGTCGGCCTCCTCGCTCGGCGCCAATCCGGCCGTGATCCGCGCCGCGGGACTGCTCTCCGCCACCGTCCTGTCGGCCGCCGCCACCGCCGCCGTCGGCCCGATCGCCTTCGTCGGCCTCGCCGTCCCGCACGTGGTCCGCGCCGTCGTCGGCGTCGACTTCCGGCTGCAACTGGTCTTCTCCGCGCTGCTCGGCCCGGCCCTGCTCCTCCTCGCCGACGTCGTCGGCCGGCTGGTGCTGCGCCCCCAGGAACTCATGGTCGGCGTCGTCACCGCCTTCCTCGGCGCCCCCGCCCTGCTCTACGCCGTCCGCCGGATGAAGGGGACCTCATGACCGCCCCCCAGCTCCAGGACCGCCCCGCCCCGGCCCCCGCGGCCCCCACCCGCACCGGCGGCCACCTGCGGATCGGCTCCGCGGTCGCCCTGCCGGTGCGGCGGATCTCCGTGGTCGTCGCGCTCGTCCTGCTGGTCCTCACCGTCCTGGCCGCCGTCGCCACGCTGAGCCTGGGCCGCCTCGGCGTCCCGCTGAACGAACTCCCGGGCGCCGTCTTCGGGGGCGCGGAGGGCAAGAACCGTTTCGTACTCAACCGGCTGCGCGGGCCGCGCCTGGTCACCGGCATCGGCGCCGGGGCCGCTCTCGGCCTCTCCGGCGCCCTCTTCCAGTCGGTCACCCGCAACCCGCTCGGCAGCCCCGACGTCATCGGCCTCGCCTCCGGCGCCGGGGCGGGCGCCGCCTTCTTCGCCCTCTTCCTTCCCGGCAGCCCCATCTGGCTCGGGGCCCTGCTCGGCGCCGCCCTCGCCATGGCCGTGGTCTACGTCTCCACCGGCACCGGCTTCCGCAACCCCGGCCGCCTGGTCGTCGCGGGCATCGGCGTCGCCGCCCTGGCCACCGCCTTCACCCAGTACGTCGTCTACGCCGTCGAGCGGGACAACGCCACGGCGCTGACCGCCTACATCAACGGCAGCCTCGCCGCCCGCTCCTGGGACCACGCCGCCACCATCGGCCTGGTCCTGCTGGTGGCCGCCCCGCTCACCGCGCTGGTCTCCCGGCGCCTGGAGATGGGCGAGATGGGCGACGAGCTGGCCGCCGGGCTCGGCGCCGAACCCCGTTCCACCAAGACCTGGGCGGTGCTGCTCTCCATCGTGCTGTCGGCCGGAGCGGTCAGCGTCGCCGGGCCGATCGCCTTCATCTCGCTGACCGCGCCGCAGATCGCCCGCCGGCTGACCCGGGGGACCGGGCCGCACCTGTTCCTCTCCGCGCTCACCGGCGCCCTGCTGCTGGTCCTCGCCGACCTCGCCGCCCAGCAGGTGCCGTGGTTCGACAACCTGCCCGTCGGCATCTACACCATGGCCATCGGCGGCCTCTACCTCGGCTATCTGCTCACCCGCGAATGGCGGAAGGGAAACCTGTGAAGACAGCGGCGAAGAACTCCGCGGCCCCCACCCCGGCCTCCCCGGGCGGCGTGGGCGCGCCGCCGGAGAAGGGGCTCGGCGCGCGCGGGGTCACCCTCACCTACGGCGGCGAGCCGGTCGTCCGCGACGTCACCCTGGACCTGCCGCACGGCGGCCTGACCGTGATCATCGGCCCCAACGGCTGCGGCAAGTCCACCCTGCTCAAGGGGTACGGCCGCATCCTCAAGCCGGAGCAGGGCACGTTCCACCTGCACGGCACCGACCTGCACGCCTACCGGGGCAAGGAGGCGGCCCGGCACGTCGCCCTCCTGCCGCAGAGCCCGGTCGCCCCCGACGGCATCACCGTCCGCGACCTGGTCCGCCGGGGCCGCTACCCGCACCACACCCTGCTGCGCCAGTGGTCGCCCGAGGACGACCGGGCCATCGCCTTCGCCCTGGACCGCACCGGCCTGACCGAGCTGGCCGAGGAGCAGGCCGGGCAGCTCTCCGGCGGCCAGCGCCAGCGGGCCTGGATCGCCATGGTGCTGGCCCAGGAGACCGACCTGCTCCTCCTGGACGAGCCGACGACCTTCCTGGACATCGCCCACCAGTACGACCTGCTGGAGCTGTGCGCCGAGCTGAACCGGGAGGGCCGCACCATCGTCGCCGTCCTCCACGACCTCAACCAGGCCGCCCGCTTCGCCTCCCACCTGGTCGTGATGGACCGGGGCGAGGTGTACGCGCAGGGCGCCCCCGAGGAGGTCATGACGGCCGAGCTGGTCCAGAAGGTCTTCGGCCTGGCCTGCGACATCGCCCCCGACCCGCGCACCGGCACCCCGATGGTCGTCCCGCACGAGCGCTACCAGACCCCGGCCGCCGCCGAGCCGGAGCCCGCCGAGGCGTAGGAGAGGCGGCCCCGGGGGCCCGCAGGAACACCGAAAGGGCCGGATTCGTCGAGACGAATCCGGCCCTTTCGCATACGTCGCCGCTGAGCGGGCACCAGAGCAGTGACCCGAGCAGCCCGGCCCGCCGCCCCACACCCCCTCAGGAGGCGGCCGGACCCGGGCCCTCCTCGGCGGCCCCGCCCTTCACCCCCGAAGGCGGGGCCGCCTCCTTCTTCGGGGCGGCCCCGCCTCCGGGTGCCGTACGTGTCGCGGGGCGCGGTCAGCGGCCCGCGGGCTCCTTGTCGGCGACCGGGGCACCGCCGGTGCCCTCGTCGCCGGAGCCGTCCTTGGCGAGCTCCACGCCGGCGCCGGACTCGGCCCCGGCCTCGGCCTCCGCCTCGGCGAGGCGCCGCTCCATGCCGCTGGTGGTCTTCAGCGGCTTCTCCTTGATGAAGAGGACGACGATCAGCGCGACCACGGCGAACGGCGCGGAGATCAGGAACAGGTCACCGGTGGCGACCCCGTAGGCGTTCTCCACGATGGGCCGCAGCGCCTCCGGGAGCTGCGTCATGTCGGGCACGGCGTGGCCGCCGCCGCCCTCCGGGGCGATGCCGGCGTTGCCGAGGCCCTTGCTCATCTCGCTGGCGACCCGGTTGGCGAGGATCGCGCCGAGGACGCTGACGCCGACGGTGCCGCCGAGGCTGCGGAAGAAGGAGAGCACCGAGGTGGCGGTGCCCAGGTCCTGCGCGGGCACGTCGTTCTGCGCGGCCAGCACCAGGTTCTGCATCAGCATGCCGACGCCGATGCCGAGGATCGCCATGTAGAGGCTGAGCAGCCCGAAGTGGGTGTCGGCGCCGATGGTGGAGAGCAGCGCCAGACCGGCGGTCATGGTGATGCCGCCCGCGACCAGGTACACCTTCCACTTGCCGGTGCGGCTGATCAGCTGCCCGGCGACGGTGGAGGAGACCAGCAGACCGCCGATCATCGGCAGGCTCATCAGGCCGGCCACCGTCGGCGACTTGCCGAGGGCGATCTGGAAGTACTGCGAGAGGAAGACGGTGCCCGCGAACATCGCCACACCGACGAAGAGGCTCGCCACCGTGGTGAGGGTGACGGTGCGGTTGCGGAAGATCGACAGCGGGATGACCGGGTCCTTGGCGCGTGCCTCCACGAAGACCGCGGCCACCAGCAGGGCGGTACCGGTCAGGGTGAGCGCGGCGGTCTGCCAGGAGGCCCAGTCGAAGGAGTTGCCGGCCAGCGAGGTCCAGATCAGCAGGGCGCAGACACCGGCGACGATGAGGAAGGCGCCGAGGTAGTCGATGGTCACCTCGCGGCGGACCGTGGGCAGCTTCAGGGTGCGCTGGAGCAGGATGATGCCGAGCAGCGCGAACGGCACGCCGATGAAGAAGCACCAGCGCCAGCCGAGCCAGGAGGTGTCGACGAGGACACCGCCGATGAGCGGGCCCGCCACGGTGCCGACGGCGAAGACGGCACCGAAGATGCCCGCGTACTTGCCGAGGCGGCGCGGCGGGATGATCGCGGCCATCACGACCTGCGCCAGCGCGGTCAGACCGCCCGCGCCGATGCCCTGGACGACGCGGCTGAAGATGAGCAGCCCCACGTCGTGGGAGAAGCCCGCGACGAGCGAGCCGACGACGAAGAGGCTCAGCGACAGCTGGAGCAGCATCTTCTGGTTGTAGAGGTCGGAGAGCTTGCCCCAGAGCGGCACGGTGGCCGTCATGGCGAGCAGCTCGGCGGTGACCACCCAGGTGTAGGAGGACTGCGAAGCGCCGAGGTCGGCGATGATCCTCGGCAGGGCGTTGGCGACGACCGTTCCGGCGAGGATGGCGACGAACATGCCCGCCATCAGGCCGGACATCGCCTGGAGTATCTGTTTGTCGTTCATCGGGCCCGGCGCGTGGCCGGGCTCCGTCTCGCTGGCACTCTGCACGGTGTCCTTCTCGGGTCAACGGGTGCTACGGGCAGTGGCGGGCGCCGGACGGGCCGAGCCGTCCGGCGGTGGCGGGACCGCCGTCCTGACGGGGACGGGCGGCTCGCCGTAGGACTCCGGCCGGCGGCGGCGTCGCCGCGGGCGGGAGTGCGGTGGGAAGAGGTCGGGGCGGGTCAGGCGCGGCCGGCGGGCGCGCGCGGCGGCCTCACCGGCCGGTCCCGGCCGGTGCGAGCGGCGCGGTGAGGCCGGCCGCGAGCTGGTCGAAGACCTCGTGGAAGACCTCGGCGAACGGCGTCTCGGGGTGAGAGCACCAGTGCCCCACCGAGACCCGTACGGCCGTGCCGGCGACGCCCGCGAGCAGCTGGGCGTAGAGCCCCGTGTCCTGCCCGCCGCACACGTCCACGGGAGCCTCGGGCACCTCGCGGCCCAGCCGGACCGCGATGGCCCGCGCCAGCTCCTGTTCCTGGCCGGCCTGGGCCGTCATGACCCGGGCGAAGAGCCGCGGGGAGCGGTCCAGCACGACCGGGAGGAGGGCCCACACCTCCGACTGGCTCTCGACGTCCGCCAGCTCGGCGGCGAGCGCGGTGCGCAGCGCCTCCAGCGGGGAGAGTGCGGCGGGGGCCGCGAGAACGGCGCGGGTGACCCGGGGTCCCAGGTCGGCGTCGATCATCGCGAAGGCGTCGTCGTGCGAGGCGAAGTAGTTGAAGAAGGTCCGCGGGGAGACCCCGGCGGCTTCGCTGATCATCTCGACGGTGACGTTCTCGGCGCCGTGTTCGACCGCGAGGCGGACCGCCGCCTCGCCGAGGGCGGCACGGGTCGCCCTCTTCTTGCGCTCACGGAGGCCGAGCGCGGCACCTGACTCCATCACGCGCTGCACTCTACGCAAAAATGCAGTCTCTGCAAAATTCACCCGCGCGTGCGCCGTGCGCGGGTCCCGTCCGCGCCCCCGGGCGTGACGAAGGCCCGCACGCCAGTGGGGCGGGCGGGCCTGAGGGGGCGGTGGGTCAGCGCTCCTCGCGGAACTCCACGTGGCGGCCGGCGACCGGGTCGAACTTCCGCAGGGTGATCCGGTCGGGATCGTTGCGGCGGCTCTTGGTGGTCACGTAGGTGAAGCCGGTCCCCGCCGTGGAGCGGAGCTTGATCACGGGGCGTATGTCGGTGCGTGCCATACCCCAGAGGGTACGACAACCGTTTTCAGCACCGGTAGGGACTTTGGTCCCGAGCCTGTCCGGACGCCGCCCGCCACCCCGGCAGCCCCGCCCGCACCCCGCCGGTCACCAGGGCCGCGAGCACCACCGCCCCCGCCGCCGACACAGCCGGCCACACCCCGGCCCCGCGCGCCGCCACCCCCGCCGCGAGGGCGGCGCCGAGCCCGGCGAGCAGCCACCCGAGCAGCGTCCGCCGGGCCCGCGCCGGGGCGGGGTCCGGGACCGGGGCGCCCAGCAGCTCCCACCCGGCCGCCGCCTCCCGGCGTTCCCGGCCCGCCCGCGCCCGGGCGGCGAGCGCGGTCCCGCCCGCCCCGAGCCCGGCCGCCACCGCGCAGGCCAGCGCCGCCCGCGGCCCGGCCCAGGCGAGTACGGCGGTGGCGGCCGAGGCTCCGCCCCACAGCAGCAGGACCGCTGCCGCGGCCAGCCGCCGGGAGGCGGGCCGGTCGGGTCCGGCCCGCAGGTCGGCCCAGGCGGGCACGTACCAGACGGAACCCGACAGGCACAGGGCGGCGCCGCCGAGGGCGAGCACTCCGTGGGACATCGCGTGTCACCTCGCAGAGGGGCGGATCGGGGGAGGGGTGGGGGAGGGGAGCCGTCCGGCTCAGAGGGCGTCGGCCTTCTCGCGTGCGGCGATCTCCGGGTGGTGCAGGTCGAAGGCGGGGGACTCGCTGCGGATACGCGGCAGGGCGAGGAAGTTGTGGCGCGGCGGCGGACAGGAGGTGGCCCACTCCAGCGAGCGCCCGTATCCCCACGGGTCGTCGCCGGTGACCTTCTCGCCGTAGTGGGCGGTGCGCCAGACGTTGTAGAGGAAGGGCAGGAAGGAAAGGCCGAGGAGGAACGAACCGATGGTCGAGACGGTGTTGAGGGCGGTGAAGCCGTCGGCCGCCAGGTAGTCCGCGTACCGGCGTGGCATGCCCTCCGCGCCCAGCCAGTGCTGGACCAGGAAGGTCAGGTGGAAGCCGGCGGTCAGCGTCCAGAAGGTGATCTTCCCGAGCCGTTCGTCGAGCAGCTTGCCGGTGAACTTCGGCCACCAGAAGTGGAATCCGGCGAACATCGCGTACACCACGGTGCCGAAGAGCGTGTAGTGGAAGTGGGCCACCACGAAGTACGAGTCCGAGGTGTGGAAGTCCAGCGGCGGCGAGGCCAGGATGACGCCGGTCAGGCCGCCGAAGAGGAAGGTCATCAGGAAGCCCGTGGTCCACAGCATCGGGGTCTCGAACGACAGCGAGCCGCGCCACATGGTGCCGATCCAGTTGAAGAACTTCACCCCCGTCGGCACCGCGATCAGGAAGGTCATGAAGGAGAAGAACGGCAGCAGCACCCCGCCCGTGGTGTACATGTGGTGCGCCCAGACCGTCACCGACAGGCCCGCGATGGCGATGGTGGCCCCGACCAGCCCCATGTAGCCGAAGAGCGGCTTCCGGGAGAAGACCGGAATGACCTCCGAGACGATCCCGAAGAACGGCAGCGCCAGGACGTACACCTCGGGATGGCCGAAGAACCAGAAGAGGTGCTGCCACAGCAGGGCCCCGCCGTTGGCCGCGTCGAAGATGTGCGAGCCGAACTTCCGGTCGCACTCCAGTGCCAGCAGCGCCGCCGCCAGCACCGGGAAGACGAGCAGGATCAGTACGCCGGTCAGCAGCACGTTCCAGGTGAAGATCGGCAGCCGGAACATGGTCAGGCCGGGGGCGCGCATGCAGATGATGGTGGTGATGAAGTTGACGGCGCCGAGGATCGAGCCGAAGCCGGAGAGCGCCACCCCCATGATCCACATGTCGGAGCCGATGCTCGGCGAGTGGACCGCGTCGGAGAGCGGCGCGTAGAGGAACCAGCCGAAGCTCGCCGCGCCCTGCGGGGTCAGGAAGCCGGCCGCCGCGATCAGCGAGCCGAAGAGGAAGAGCCAGTAGGCCAGCATGTTGAGCCGGGGGAACGCCACATCGGGGGCGCCGATCTGGAGCGGCATGATCCAGTTGGCGAAGCCGGTGAAGAGCGGCATCGCGAAGAGCAGCAGCATGATCGAGCCGTGCATGGTGAACGCCTGGTTGAACTGCTCGTTGGAGATCAACTGCGTGCCCGGACGCGCCAGTTCCGCGCGCATCACCAGGGCGAGCGCCCCGCCGAGCAGGAAGAAGACGAAGGCCGTCACCAGGTAGAGCGTGCCGATCTTCTTGTGGTCGGTGGTCGTCAGCCAGTCGACGACGATCCGCCCGGCGCCCGCGCGCCGCCCCGGCAGCGCCCCCGGCCCTGACGCCCCGTCCGCCGCCGTCCCGCGCTCCCGCGTCCCTACCGTGTCCACCGGACCCTGTCCTCCAGCCGTGCAAGTGCGTGCGCCGCCCCCGTGCGTCCGGGCCCCGCGCTCGGCAGGGCCCCGGACGGCACGGCCGCGGTCTCTGGTCCGGGAAGAGCGCGGTGGATGCGTGCGTGCCCTGTGCTCGGCCTGGGGTCACCCCCGGCGCTTCCCGGCCGCACCATGCTGCTGCGGCGGCGCTCCCCGTACCGAGGGCCGCCCGGCCCCCGTCGCCCGGGCCGCCCGGCCCCGCCCGCGCCCGCCGCCCGGGCCCCCCGGCACCGGCCGGACCGCACCCCGGCCCGACCGGGCGGCGCCCCGGCGCGCCCGGGGCTGCCGTACGCTCTGCTGCGGGCCGGGGGGCCGTGCGCCGGTGGCGTGAGGACCCCGGGGACGGGACGCGAGGAGTGGTGGAACGACAGTGACCGAAGCAGCGCCGAGCACGGTGGCCGGGTGGCCGCAGCCCAGCACCCCCGACCGGATGACCAGCCTGCTGGACGCCGTGATGGGGCTCGGCCGGGGGCTGGAACTCCCCGAGGTGCTGCACGGCATCGTCCGCGCCGCCGTCACCCTGACCGGCGCCCGCTACGGCGCGCTCGGCATCATCGACGACGGCCGCAGCCTCTCCGAGTTCCTGCCGGTCGGCATGGACGAGGAGACCGCCGCCCGGATCGGCAATCTCCCGTGCGGCCGGGGCATCCTCGGCGAACTCATCCAGCATCCCGAGCCCCTGCGCCTCACCGACCTCTCCCAGCACCCGCGCAGCTACGGCTTCCCCGCCCACCACCCGCCGATGCGGACCTTCCTCGGCGTCCCCGTCCGCGTCCGCGACAAGATCTTCGGCAACCTCTACCTGACGGAGAAGCAGGGCGGCGGCGACTTCGACGCCGACGACGAGGCGGTCCTCACCACCCTCTCCATCGCGGCGGGCGTCGCCATCGACAACGCCCGGATGTACGACGAGAGCCGCCGCCGCGAACGCCGCCTGGAAGCCCTCGGCGACATCACCCGCTCCCTGCTCTCCGGCACCGGCGCCAGCGAGGTGCTGCACCTCATCGCCGAACGCGCCATGGCGGTGGCCGGCGCCGACAGCGCCGCCGTCCTCCTGCCGTCGGGCGACGAGGAGCCGGCCCGGACCGGGGCCGGCCAGGCACGGGGCGACGTCCCCGCGAGCGGGGGAGCGGCCGACGGCGACGCGCCCGCGCCGCCCGCCGCACCCGCCGGGGTCTGCCCGGTCGCCCACGGCGGCCCCGCCCCGCAGGCCGCCCCCGCACAGCCGGTGCCCGGCGGCCACCTCGCCGCCGGCTCCCTGACCGTGGACGTGGCCGAGGGGTACGGCGCCTCCCGCATCCTCGGCCTCACCGTGCCGAAGCGGGGGTCCCTCGCGGGGCTGGCCGCTGTCACCGGCAGCCCGGTCTCCACCTCGGACATCCGTACCGACCCGCGCGCCCACCCCTTCGACGCGATACCCGCCACCGGGGCGGACGGCCCGGACCCGGCCATCGGGCCGGTCGTCGCCGTCCCGCTCCAGGTCGGCTCAGGACGGCAGGGGGCGCTGCGGCTCGGCCGGATCGCGGGCCGCGCCTCCTTCGACGACAGCGACGTGGAACTGGTCTCCGGCTTCGCCGACCAGGCCGCCATCGCCCTCGAACTGGCCCGCAGGCGCGCCGAGTCGGAGGAGCTGGTGGTCCTCCACGACCGCGACCGCATCGCCCGCGACCTGCACGACCTGGCCATTCAGCGGCTCTTCGCCACCGGCATGACCCTCCAGTCGACCACCCGCGCCATCGCCGACCGGCCCGCGGCGGCCGAACGCGTCAGCCGCGCCGTGGACGACCTGGACACCACCATCCGGATCATCCGCTCCACCATCTTCGACCTGCGCGCCGCCGACGAACCCGGCCACCCGGGGCTGCGCCGCCGCCTCGCCGAGACCACCCAGACCGCCGCCCACGCCCTGGGCTTCCGCCCCTCCCTGCGCATCGACGGGCCGGTCGACACCACCGTCCCCGACGACCTCGCCGAACAGCTCCTCGCGGTCGCCGCGGAGGCACTCTCCAACGCCGCCCGGCACGCGGCCGCCACCCGGATCGACGTCACGGTCACCGCCACCGACGACGCCCTGACCCTCACCGTCACCGACGACGGCAAGGGCATCGACCCGGCCGGCCCCGCCCGCCACACCGGCGGCCTCGCCAACATGCGCCACCGCGCCGAGAGCCACCGCGGCACCTTCACCCTCACCGACTCCCCGTCGGGCGGCACCCGGGTCCGCTGGCGCGTACCGCTGCGAGCCTGAACCACCGCGGGCGGGCGGCCGCGCGGCACGAACTCCTTACGAGGACCGCTCGCGCAGCCGCCCCGCGATCATCGCGGCCTGGATGCGGCGGCCCACGCCGAGCTTGGAGAGGATCGCCGAGATGCGGTTCTTGACCGTCTTCTCGGCCAGGTAGAGGCGTTCGGCTATCTCGCGGTTGGTCAGGCCCTCGCCGATGAGTTCGAGGATCTCGCGCTCGCGCGGGGAGAGCCGGTCGAGGACCGAGGGCTGCTCCGGCTCGGCGGGCTGAGGGTCGGCGGGGCCGCCGCGCAGACGGGCCATCACGCGGGCCGTGGTGCGCGGGTCGAGCATCGAGGTGCCCGAGGCGACGGTGCGGACGGCGGAGACCAGGTCGGCGCCGTTGATCTGCTTGAGGACGTACCCCGAGGCACCGGCCATGATCGCGTCGAAGAGGGCTTCGTCGTCGTCGAAGGAGGTCAGCATCAGGCAGACCAGCTCCGGCATCCGGGCCCGCAGTTCGCGGCAGACCTCGATCCCGGCGTGGTCGCCGCCCGCGTCGTCGCCGAGCCGCACGTCGAGCACCGCGACCTGCGGGCGGGTGGCCGGGACGCGGGCCAGCGCCTGACGGGCGTCGGACGCCTCGCCGACGACGGCGATGCCCTCCTCGGCCTCCAGCAGGTCGCGGACGCCCCGCCGGACCACCTCGTGGTCGTCGAGGATGAAGACGCGGATGGGCTCGCTGGCCGTGGACGGTGCGGAAGTGTCGGACACGAAAGGCTCGCTCGGTCGGCAGGGCGGTGGCGGAACCCGCGCCCCGCCACCCGGGACCACCCAGTATGGGCACGTCCGTGCGGGACGCTCCCGACCGGGTGCACCGGCAGTGCACACCGCCGCGCCGCCTCCCGGGCAGGGCCGAAGGTCCCGCCCCCGAGGGGCCTTACGTCCCGCCTCTCCGGTCAGCGCGTGCCGACCGGCCGCCCCCGCCGCGCCGCCCGGGGAGCCCGGCCGGTGCGGGCCGCGCCGGCGGGCCAGACCACCTCGACCGGGACCGAGCGGGCCCGGGCGTAGGCGACCAGGTGGGCGGTGGCGTCCGTACCGTCGGTGGGGGAGCCGTCCCAGACGGCGAGGAGCGTCCCGGCGGCCCCGACCAGCCGTTCGTCGGCGGCGACCACCGTGTCACGGTCGGCCGGGTCGTAGGGGAGCAGCCGTACCTGCTCGGCGAGGAGCAGGAGTTCACCCGCGGCGGCCCGGTCGGCGGCCGGCAGCGGCGCCGGCACCGTCCCCTCGGCGGGCAGCACCACGGTCAGCGGCCGCCCCGCCTCCCGCGCCGCCCGGCCGTACGCCTGGGGCAGGCCCCGGCCCGCCCGCACCAGCGCGCCCATGCCCTGCGGCGCCCGCTCGAGCCGCGTCCGCAGCGCCTCCCGTACGGCCTCCTGCGCGCCCTCGGTCAGATCCGTGTGCCCCACGACCGCGATCACCGCGTGCCCTCCCGTCGTCTCCGGGGCCGCCGCCGCGCCCCGCCCTGGTGCGTCCCCGCCGCCGGGCCGGAACCGTGCTGTCCGGCGGTCCGGAAGGCGGCGGCGGGGACGCGAAGGCAGTGAAACCGGGACCGGCCGCCCCGCACCAGGGCCTTTGGACCCTGGTGCGGGCCCGTCCGCCGGGGCTTGACTCGGCGGCGTACGAAGGGACGGCACCCCATGACCAGCACCGATCACCGCACCCCGCCCACCCGGCAGGAACGCCACACCGTCGAACTGACCCGCACCGAGGCCCTGGCCCTGCTCGGCCAGGTCTCGCTCGGCCGGGTCGTCTTCACCCAGCGGGCGCTGCCGGCCGTCCGGCCGGTCAACCACCTGCTCGACGGCGACGAGATCGTGGTCCGCACCCACGACAGCTCCGCCCTGCTCGGCCAGGCCCGCCCGCACGGCGCGGTCGTCGCCTACCAGGCCGACGCCCTCGACCCCGTCACCCACCTCGGCTGGAGCGTCGTCGTCACCGGCTACTGCCGGCCCGTCACCGACCCCGCCGACCTGGCCCGTTACGCCCGGCTGCTCCAGCCCTGGCCCCGGCTGCCCGGCCAGGTCATGGACAGCGCCGTGCGCATCACGCCGCATCTGGTCAGCGGGGTACGGCTGGTCGCGGCCGGGTGACGGCCCGGTTCAGCAGGTCAGGCCGCTGCCGCGCGGGGTGTGCAGGACGCGGGTGAACTCCTTGTACAGCTCCACCCGGTGCTCCATCTGGGCCGGGTTGCCGCCGTCGCACTCGGCGCTGCCGTTGAGGCTGCGGATGGTCTCGCCGAAGCCGTGCCGCCCGGTCATCGCCTCGTGGCCGGTCATGGTGCCGGGCCCGGACTGGGTGTTCCAGTACCAGAGCGCGGTCATCCAGGCGACCGCCGGGTCCTCCTCGACCAGCCAGGGGTTGTTCAGCAGGTCGAGCCCGAGGTGGTCCCCGGCGGCCTTGTAGTTGAAGTTCCAGCTCAGCATGATCGCGCCGCGCCCGTAGTACGCGTCGGTGCCGGCCGGGCAGCCGTACGGCTGGGTGGTGTCGCAGAAGACGGGGTACGTCTCCTCGTTCTGCGCGACCTTGTAGAAGAGCCCGCCCGTCTCGTGGCTGACGTTGGCGAGGAAGGCGGCGGCCTCCTGGCGGCGGACCACGGGGCTCCCGGTCCGCGCGAAGGCGGGGAAGGCGTCGGCGGCCTCGCGCAGCCCCTCGTAGGTGAAGAACGGGTCCCGCTCGGGGAACATCCGCTCGAACTGCCGCTCGCTCACCGGGAAGGCGGGCTTCGGCGGGTGGTGCGGCCGGTGCCGGTCGTGGGCGGCGGCGGGGCCGGTGAGCAGCGTCAGCACCAGTCCGGTGACGGTGGCCAGGACGGCGGCCACGGTGGGGGTTGCTCTGCGCGACACGAGGTCATCACTCCTTGCGTGTGGGGGAGTTGCGGAGTTCCGGGCAGGCGCGGCCACCCGGCCGGAACCGACGGGCCCGCGCCGCACGCGACGATACGACGACCGAGCCGATTGGTCTGGTCCATTCACCAAATTGGTCTGTACCGGTGCTCGGAGTCGCCAGTTCCGCTCCCCGTCCCCCGTGCCTCAGCAGGCCCCCCGCACGTACCCCTCCTCGTCCTCCGGCAGCACGTCCCGGTCCCGCAGCACCACCGAGAGCCGCCCGTCCGCCGCCGCGCAGGCCCGCTCCAGCCCCTTCTCCGTGTACTCCACGACCAGGACGCGCCCGTCGAACGCCTGGTCGTACACCCCGCACTCCTCGTACTGGCCGCACTCCTCGGCCACCGCGAAGTCCAGCCCCAGCCGCTTCCGGTCGCCCGCCAGTTCCGCGGTGTTCTTCTGCGCCACCGCCAGGCCCCGGGAGTGCGCCCGCTCCACCAGCAGCGCCAGGTACGCCTGGGCGTCGGCGGCGTCGAGCAGGCCGTCCGAGCGGGTGAAGCTGTCGTAGTTGTCGGGCTCGACCGCGTCGAAGCCCCGCTGCGCGCAGCCGTCGATCCAGCGGCCCACCCGGGCGGCCGCCGCCCGCCGCAGCTCCTCGGTGGAGAGGTCGAGCAGTACCTCGTCCCAGTCCTCGTCGATCACCTCGCGCCCGCGGGGGTCCCGCAGCAGCAGTTCCTCGGGCCAGCCGCGCGCGCCGGGCTGGGCCTGGAAGGCGTTGACGTAGCAGACGTTGTACAGCCCCCGGGCCGGCCGCGCCCCGTGGTCGCGGACCACCACCTGGACGTCGTCGTCCGGGCGGTACGCCCCGCCGAGCTGGTAGTCGAGCCCGGCGTCGAGCGGTGGCGGCTCCGGCTTCCGCGCGGGCGACGCGCTCGCCTCCGGTTCCGGCCGCTCGCTCCCGGAACCGGAGGTCCCGCATCCGGCGAGCAGCAGGGGCAGGGCGGCCAGGCCGCACGCCAAGCGCGTACGCCGGTTCATCCGCGCCGCCTTCCCGCGCCCTCGGCGGCCCGCTCCAGGAGCGGGGTCAGCCGGTGCGGGACCAGCTGGTTCATGGCGAGGGAGGTGCTGCTGCGCTCCACCCCCGGCACGGCGTGCAGCCGGCCCGCGATCCGGTACAGGTCGTCCGCGTCCGCCGCCACCACCCGGGCCAGCAGGTCGATGTCGCCGCTCAGTCCGTACACCTCCACCACCTCGGGGATGTCGCCGAGCGCCGCCCCCACCTCGGTCAGCCGCAACTGGTCGACGCGCATCGTCACGAACGCCGTCAGCGGATAGCCCAGCGCGGCCGGGTCCACCCGGCGGGCGAACGGGCCGAGCGCGCCGTCCCGCTCCAGCCGGCTCCAGCGGGCCTGCACCGTGTTGCGCGACAGGCCCAGCCGCTCCGTCAGCGCCACCGCGGTCGCCCGCGGTTCCTCGTCGAGTGCCAGCAGGATGCGCGCGTCCGTCGCGTCGATCGCCCCACCGTGGTTCACCGTGCTCAGTCGACTCACCTCCCCGAACCCTGTGGTTGAGCAGATTGCTCAACCGGAGAGTCGTATCTTGTGCAATCGGAAGGGGGAATGTCTACTGACGAACCACAACGACAACTTGGCGCCCGCAGCTTCGGCGACCGGCCGCAGCCAGCCCGCCGCCGGACCCCGGACCGCGCCACCCGTCCCGGAGGTTCTGTGATGGTCCCGGACACGACGACGTCTCCGCGCACCGGCCGGCAGGAGCTGCTCACCGCCCTCGGTGAGATCGAAGAGCGCGTGCTCTGGCTCTCCGCCGCCACCATCGACCACGCCAACCGCGTCCGCCCGAACCCCACGGGACTCAAGGTCGGCGGCCACCAGGCCTCCTGCGCCTCGATGGTGTCGATCATGACGACGCTCTGGTTCCACGAGCTGACCGCCGACGACCGCGTCTCGGTCAAGCCGCACGCCTCCCCGGCCCTGCACGCCGTCAACCACCTCCTCGGCGACCTCCCCGCCGACGCCCTCACGACCCTGCGCTCCTTCGGCGGCCTCCAGAGCTACCCGAGCCGGACCAAGGACCCCGACCCGGTCGACTACTCCACCGGCTCCGTCGGCATCGGCGCCACCGCACCGATCTGGGGCGCCCTCGCCCGCCGCTACGTCGAGGGCCGCTTCCCCGGCGCCGGCACCGGACGCCAGTACGCCCTCCTCGGCGACGCCGAACTCGACGAGGGCGCCTGCTGGGAGGCGGTCCAGGACCCGATGGTCGCCGGGCTCGGCGAGGTCGTCTGGATCGTCGACCTCAACCGCCAGTCCCTGGACCGCGTCGTCCCCGCCCTCTCCGCCGAACGCCTCGCCGGCATGTTCGAGGCGGCCGGCTGGCAGGTCCTCACCCTCAAGTACGGCGAGCAGCTGACCGAACTCTTCTCCCGCCCGGGCGGCGAGGCCCTGCGCACCCGCCTGGACACCATGGGCAACCCGGAGTACCAGCGCCTGCTGCGCTGCACCCCCGCCGAGCTCAGGGAGCGCCTGCCCGGCACCGGCTCCACCCGCGAGCCGCTGGAACGGCTGATCGCCACCCTCGACGACGACGCGCTGCACAGCGCGGTGCGCAATCTCGGCGGCCACGACCTCGGTGCCCTCCTCGACGCCTACGCGGCGATCGACGACACCCGCCCGACCGTGATCCTCGCCTACACCGTCAAGGGCCGCGGCCTGCACAGCGAGGGCCACCCGCAGAACCACTCCTCGCTCCTCACCCGCGACCAGCTCGCCGACCTCGCCACCCGCACCGGCGCCGACCTGGACGACCCCTGGCGCCCGCTCCCCGCCGACAGCGCCGCCGCCCGGCTCTGCGCCGAGCGCGCCGAGGAACTGCGCCGGCCGCCCGTCGAGCGGATCACCCCGCCGCCGGTCCCCACCGACTTCGGCCGCACCCCCGGCGGCACCGGCACCACCCAGCAGGCGTTCGGCCGCGCCCTGCTCGACCTCAGCCGCGGCGCCCCCGAGGCCGCCGCCCGCGTCGTCACCGTCAGCCCCGACGTCTCCTCCTCCACCAACCTCGGCGGCTGGCTCAACAAGGTCGGCGTCTGGTCCCCGACCGAGCGCGTCAACTGGTTCGCCGACGACGCCGAGACGATCCTGCACTGGCGCGAGAACCCCACCGGCCAGCACGTGGAACTCGGCATCGCCGAGACCAACCTCGTCGGCCTCCTCGGCGAACTCGGCGCCACCTGGAGCCGCTGGGGCCAGCCCCTGCTCCCCATCGGCATCATGTACGACCCGTTCGTCAACCGCGCCCTGGAACCCTGGCAGTTCGGCATCTACGCGGGCGGCCAGTCGCTCCTGGTCGGCACCCCCTCCGGCGTCACCCTCGCCCCCGAGGGCGGCGCCCACCAGTCGATCACCACCCCCTCCCTCGGCCTGGAGCAGCCCGGCTGCACCACCTGGGAGCCGGCCTTCGCCCAGGACACCGAGTGGTGCGTGCTCGCCGCCCTCTCCCTCCTGGGCCGGCCCGACGGCGGCTCCGCCTACCTGCGGCTCTCCACCCGCCCGGTCGACCAGTCGCTGGCCGCCGTCCCCGCCGACCCGGCCGCCCGCGAACGCCGCCGCCGCCAGGCCGTGGCCGGCGCCTACGGCCTGCGCCGCGCCGGGGGCGCCCCGGACGTGACCCTCGCCGCGATGGGCGCCATGGTCCCCGAGGCGCTGGCCGCCGCCGACCGCCTCGCCTCGCTCGGCGTCGCCGCCGACGTCGTCTGCGTCACCAGCCCCGGCCTCCTCTTCCGCGCCACCCAGGCCCGCCGGGGTCTGGACGACGCCCCGCAGTGGGTCCTCGACCAGGCGTTCCCCGCCGACCGGGCGGCCCCGCTGGTCACCCTCCTCGACGGCCACCCGCACACGCTGGCCTTCCTCGGCACGGTCCACAACACCCCGGTCGCCCCCCTCGGCGTGACCCACTTCGGCCAGTCCGGCGCCCTGGACGAGGTCTACCGCCACCACGGCATCGACACCGAGAGCGTCGTCCGCGCGGCCCTGGACCTGACCCACCGGCCCTGACCCGGCAGCCCCCGCACGACGGCCCGCGCATAACCCCTCGCGCGGGCCGTTGTCATGTGGTCGGACCATAACGAAGGTGTGACATAGTTTCGGTGCGAGAGGCCCAGCGACCCCGGGAGGTGCCATGGCCGCCGAATGGCGCCCCGTACGCCAGTCACGTACGCATGAACTGGTACTGGAGCGCATCGAGGAACAGGTGGTCGCGGGCGAGCTCAAGGCGGGCGACCGGCTGCCCCCCGAGCGCGAACTCGCCCCCGTCCTCGGCGTCAGCCGCTCCGCCCTGCGCGAGGCGCTGCGCGTCCTGGAGACCATCGGCGTCCTCGTCGCCCACGCCGGACGCGGCCCCGACGCGGGTGCCCGCATCGTCCGCAACCCCGACGACGCGCTCGGCCGCCTCCTCCGCCTCCACGTGGCGCTCGGCAGCTACAACCTCCACGACGTCCTGGAGGCCCGCGTCGTCCTGGAGCGCTCCAGCTTCGAGGCGGCCGCCACCCACGCCTCGGCCGAAGACCTCGCCGAGGCCGAGGAGACCCTGCGCCGCATGCAGGAACCGGACGTCACGGTCCCCGAGTTCAACGACCTGGACACCAGCTTCCACGTCCAGATCGCCCGCAGCTCCGGCAACCAGCTGACCTCCACCCTCACCTCGGCGGTCCGCGAGTCGGTACGCCCCCTCATCCTCCAGGCCCTCGAAGCCGCCGAGGACTGGCCCGCCACCGCCGCCGCCCTCAACGCCGAACACACCGCCCTCCTCACCCTCGTCAAACAATGCAACGGCCCCGCCGCCGCAGACCTCGCCGAACAACACATCCGAGGCTTCCACGGCACCTTGGTCCCGGACACCACAGACTGACCCGGTCGCCAACTCCCAGCCCGCACCGCCAATTCCCAGCCGGAATCGGCAACCTCCAGCCCGCATCGGCAACCTCAGACCGCATCGGCAACCTCCAGCGCGGGCCGGCAACCTCCAGCCCGGCCGGCGTTTGAGGCCATCGGTGACCGTCAGGTCACACGTCCGCAGCCGATCCCCACAGCCGCCCACAAATTCAGCCCGGCCGGCGCTTGAGGCCAAAACCAGCCCGGCCGGCGCTTGAGGCCAATCGGTGACCGCACCGAAAACGGCGGAAAGCCAGCCCCCACTCCAGCCCGCGCAAGCGAAAGCCCCCAGCCCGCCGCAGGCGAACCGGGGGCCAACCCCTGCCTAGGGCAGCATCCAGGACAGCACAGGCAGCGACTGCAAGTACACGAGCACACACAGCACCCCGAGCATCGCCACGCTGTACCCGGCCACCTTGCGCAGCAACACCCGCTCACTCCCGGGCTGCTCCACAGCAGTGGCAGCGATCGTCAGATTCTGCGGACTGACCAGCTTCCCCACCACCCCACCGGAGGTGTTCGCCGCGACCAGCAACGTCGGATCGATCCCCGCCTTCTGCCCGGCGGTCTGCTGAAGCGTCGCGAAGAGCGCGTTGGCCGAGGTGTCGGACCCGGTCACAGCCGTCCCCAGCCAGCCCAGGCTCGGCGAGAGCAGCGCGAAGATCCCGCCGGCCGCGGCGAGCCAGGTCCCGATGGCGACGGTCTGCCCGGACTGGTTCATCACGTAGCTGATGGAGAGCACGGTGGCGACCGTCGCGATGGACACCTTCATGTTGTCGAGGGTGTGGCCGGCGGCGCCCAGCGCCATCCGTCCGGTCATCGGGAACCGCTCGTCGCGGGTGAACCGGTAGATGAGCGTGACCAGGAGGCCGGAGAGGATGAGGAGCGTGCCGGGGTTGCCGAGCACGTCGAGCTTGTAGACGGCGCTGCCGGCGGGCGACCCGTCGGGGGCGAGCAGCGAGCCGTACAGGCCCGGCCACTGGAGCTCGATGTTCCAGACGCCGAGGATCTTCGGCATGTCCAGCCCGCCGAGGTTCAGCTTGGCCAGCGCGAAGATGACGATGACCAGGACGTACGGCAGGACGGCGAGGTTGACCCGGCGCAGGGTCAGCGGCTCGGCCTCGACCTGGGAGCGCTGGTCCTCGGGGGTCGTCGGCTTCCAGAAGCGCAGCATCAGCACGGCGGCGGCGAAGCCGGCCAGGGCGGCGACCACGTCGGTCAGCTCGTAGGCGAAGTGCGAGGAGCACCAGAACTGGGCGACGGCGAAGACGGCACCGGTGACCAGGGCGATGGGCCAGAGCTGGCGCAGTCCGCGCGTACCGTCCACCAGGAAGAGCAGAAGGAGGGGGACGAAGAGGGCGAGCACGGGGCTCTGGCGGCCGACGACGGCGGCGATCTCCTCCGGCGGGATGCCGGTGAGGTTGCCCGCGGTGGTGATCGGGATGGCCATGGCGCCGAAGGCGACGGGAGCGGTGTTGGCGACCAGCACGGTCACGGCGGCGCGCAGCGGCGGCAGGCCGAGCGCCATCAGCATGGCGGCGGTGATGGCGACCGGCGCGCCGAACCCGGCGAGCGCCTCCAGGAGCCCGCCGAAGCAGAACGCGATCAGCATCGCCTGGACGCGCAGGTCACCCCGGCCCACCGCGCTGAAGGAGCGCCGCAGGTCCTCGAAGCGGTTGCTGACGACGGTGAGTTCGTAGAACCAGATCGCCGCGACCACGATCAGCATGACGGGGAAGAGTCCGAAGACCAGGCCCTGGCTCGCGGAGAGGAGGCCGAGCTGTACCGGCATCCCCATGCCCACGACGCCCACCAGCAGGGCGACGACGAGCGCGCCGACCGCCGACTGGAGGGCGGACCGCTTGGCCCACATGAGCAGGAGGAAGAAGGTGGCGAGGGGGACGAGCCCCAGGAGTGCCGTGCCCGCCAGACTGCCCCCGACGGCAGTCGAATCCGGTGTGTACGTGGCGGCGAGAGCGGCCGGTGGTGCTGGGGCCACGAGAGTGCTCCTCATCGAGTTCCGCGCCCAGGGTCCGAGGTCCCGCCTCTGGAGCTGCTGCGACGCGTGTGGCTGAACGATCCAACTCAGTACCGCACCGGAGATGTCTCATGTCAATAAGGTCGGACCAAACTGTTGTGCGTCTCTTCAGTACAGTAAGGCCAGACGCTACTATGGTCGGACCGAAAATATCGATCGTGGAGGTCGTCCCATGCGTATCGGACTCTTCGCCACGTGCCTGGGAGACACGCTCTACCCGGACGCGGTGAAGTCGACCGCGGTGCTGCTCGCCCGCCTGGGACACGAGGTGGTCTTCCCGCCGGGGCAGACCTGCTGCGGCCAGATGCACGTCAACACCGGTTACCAGCGCGAGCCGGTCCCGCTGGTCCGCAACTACGCGGAGCAGTTCGGGGACGCCTCGATCGAGGCCGTGGTGATGCCCTCGGGCTCCTGCGCCGGTTCGGTCCGCCACCAGCACGAGATCATCGCCGAGCGGTACGGCGACGCCGCGCTGCGCTCCGGCGTGGCCACGGTGAAGGCGAAGACGTACGAGCTCTCCGAGCTCCTCGTCGACGTCCTGGACGTCACCGACGTCGGCGCCTACTTCCCGCACCGGGTCACCTACCACCCCACCTGCCACTCCCTGCGGATGCTGCGGGTCGGCGACAAGCCGCTGAAGCTGCTGCGCGCCGTCGACGCCATCGACCTGGTGGAGCTGCCCGAGGCCGACGCCTGCTGCGGCTTCGGCGGCACCTTCGCGATCAAGAACGCCGAGACCTCCTCGGCGATGCTGAAGGACAAGCTGGCTCACGTCACCGGCACCGGCGCCGACGTCTGCACCGCCGGGGACTCCTCCTGCCTGATGCACATCGGCGGCGGCCTCTCCCGCATCAAGGCCGGCACCCGTACGCTCCACCTCGCGCAGATCCTCGCCAGCACCCGTACCGCGCCCCACGTCCTGACGGAGGCCGCCCGATGAGCAGCACCTTCCTCGGCATGCCCGCCGCCCCGCCCCGCTCCCCGTACGGCTCCGGGAACCTGCGCGGCGACGAGAAGTTCCCGAAGGCCGCCCACCACGAGTTGCGCAACGACCAGCTGCGGCAGAACCTCCTCAAGGCCACCCACACCATCCGGGGCAAGCGGCTGAACGTCACCGCCGAGCTCCCCGACTGGGAGGCGCTGCGCGACGCGGGCTCCGCCATCAAGACCGACACCATGAACCGCCTGCCCGAGCTGCTGGAGCAGCTGGAGCGGAAGGTCACCGAGGCCGGCGGCACGGTCCACTGGGCCAGGGACGCCGACGAGGCCAACGCCATCGTCACCCGGCTCGTCGCCGCCACCGGCAGCGAGGAGGTCATCAAGGTCAAGTCGATGGCCACCCAGGAGATCGGCCTCAACGAGCACCTGGAGAGCCAGGGCGTCACGGCGTACGAGACCGACCTGGCCGAGCTGATCGTGCAGCTCGCCGACGACAAGCCCTCGCACATCCTGGTCCCGGCGATCCACCGCAACCGCGACGAGATCCGCGAGATCTTCCTCAAGGAGATCCCCGGCGTCGACCCGGAGCTGAACGCGGTCCCCGCCGAACTGGCCGCTGCCGCCCGCGCGTACCTGCGCGAGAAGTTCATGACCACCAAGGTCGCGATCTCCGGCGCCAACTTCGGCATCGCCGAGACCGGCACCCTCTCGGTGGTCGAGTCCGAGGGCAACGGCCGGATGTGCCTCACCCTGCCCGAGACCCTGATCACCGTCATGGGCATCGAGAAGGTCCTGCCGCGCTACGAGGACCTGGAGGTCTTCTTCCAGCTCCTGCCGCGCTCCTCGACCGGCGAGCGGATGAACCCGTACACCTCGCTGTGGACCGGCGTCACCCCGGGCGACGGGCCGCAGGAGTTCCACCTCGTCCTGCTCGACAACGGACGCACCGCCGCCCTCGCCGACTCCGTCGGCCGTGAGGCGCTCAACTGCATCCGCTGCTCCGCCTGCCTCAACGTCTGCCCGGTCTACGAACGGGCCGGCGGCCATGCCTACGGCTCGACCTACCCCGGGCCGATCGGCGCCGTCCTCACCCCGCAGCTGGCCGGCATGCACGCCGCCAAGGACGACCCGAACAGCTCCCTGCCGTACGCCTCCAGCCTCTGCGGGGCCTGCTTCGACGCCTGCCCGGTGAAGATCGACATCCCCTCGCTCCTGGTGGAGCTGCGCCACCAGAACACCGAGCAGTCCGGGCGGACCGTCGAACAGGCGGCGATGAAGGCGGCGGCCGCCGTGATGGCGCGGCCGGGGCTGTACACCACCGCGCAGAAGGCGGCCGGGCTCGGCCGGGTCGCCGCCGGGCGGGACAAGAAAATCACCCGCCTGCCCGCGCCCTTCGACGGGTGGAGCGAGAGCCGCGACCTCGCCGCCCCGCCGAAGCAGACCTTCCGCGACTGGTTCGCCTCCGACGAGGGCCGCGCCACCCTGGGCGCCGCCGCCCGCGAGGGTGCCGAGCGGCGGGCCGAGTCCGCCACGCCCGCCACCGACGACACCGAGGAGCAGCGGTGAACGCACGAGAGACCGTCCTCGGCCGCGTCCGGGACGCCCTGACCCTGGCCCCCAAGCCTCCGGCCGAGGTCCCCCGTGCCTACCGCACCGGCCGCACCCTGCCCGACGCCGAACGGCTCGACCTCTTCGTCGACCGCCTCGTCGACTACAAGGCCGAGGTGCACACCTGCGTCGCCGGGGAGACCGCCGCCACCGTGGCCCGCGTCCTCGCGACCCGGGGCGCGAAGCACATCGGCGTCCCGGCGGGGCTCGACCGCGACTGGCTCGCCCAGTTCGACGGCACCGTCCAGGAGGACCACGCCGACATCCCCGCGCCCGCCCTCGACCAGCTCGACGGCGTGGTCACCGCCTCCCGGGTGAGCTGCGCCGAGACCGGCACGATCTTCCTCGACGGCGCGCCGGACCAGGGCCGCCGCGCCCTCTCCCTCGTCCCCGACCTGCACGTCTGCGTGGTCGACCTCTCCTCGGTCGCCGTCGGCGTCCCCGAGGCGCTGGCCCGGCTCACCCCGCACCGGCCCACCACGCTGATCAGCGGCCCGTCGGCCACCTCCGACATCGAGCTGGAGCGGGTCGAGGGCGTCCACGGCCCCCGCACCCTCGACGTGATCATCCGCACCGACGCCTGAGAGGCACCGGCCGCACGGCCGGGCCACGGGACCGACAGCCCCCGGGAGGTGCTCCCCGGGGGCTGTTCCGCGTCTCCGTCCGGCCGAGGGCCCGGCCGAGGGCCCGGCCGTGCACCCCGCCGCGCGCCCGGCGCTGTCGTAGCGCTGACCCGGCGCCGAGCGGGCATACGGTGGTCAGACGTACGGGATGCGGACGCCCGTACTGCGGCGGAGAGGAAACCGGTGACCAGTGAAGCCGGCCGACCCGGGCCCGTGACCGTGGGGACGGGGCGCACCGAGACCCGCGAGGAACGGGCGGACCGTCAGTGGTCCGAACTCCTCCAGGAACTGAGGGTCGCCCAGACGGGCGTCCAGGTCCTCTTCGCCTTCCTGCTGGCGGTCGCCTTCCAGTCCCGCTTCGAGGACCTGGCCGCCACCGACCGCACCATCTACGTCGTCACCGTCGTCCTCGCGGCCGCCACCGCCGCCGCCCTCATCGGGCCGGTCTCCTACCACCGGCTCCTCACCGGCCGCCGCCTCAAGCCCCAGACCGTCGTCTGGGCCTCCCGGCTGACCGTGCTGGGACTGATCCTGCTGCTCTGCACGATGTGCGCGGCCCTCCTGCTGGTGCTGCGGGTCGCCCTGCACAACGCGACGGCGTTCTGGCTGGTCGCCGCGATGGGGGTGTGGTTCGTGCTGTGCTGGTTCGTCTTCCCGGTGCTCGCCCTGATACGGGACACCCGGGCCGGCTGACGGCCCCTGTGCTCCGGTTGCGGCGCCCCGCGGGCCGGGTGACCCTGTGGGTGACCCAGAAGAGGCAACAGCTCACGTCGCGTGGTCGGGGGTGCCGGTTCGAAGGGGGGCGCGTGAGCCTCGTACAGGAGCCGCGACCATGTCCCTGTCCTTCGACAGCACCGAACCCACGGCCGCCGAAGCCGTGATCACCACCGCCGCCGGGGCCGCGCCCCCGGTGCCGGTCCCGGGCGCCGGCACCCTCGCCGCCCCGGAGGCGCTCGCCCCGCCCGTGGCGCCCGAACGCCCGCGCCCGCCCGCCGGACGTACCGCGCCCGAGGCGGCCCGGACCGTCTCGCTCCCCGGCGCGTCCCCGGCGGGGGAGGACGGCGGGCACGCCGTCCGGGTCGCGCGCGCCGAACGCCCGGCGGAGCCCCCGGCCCCCACCGGGACGCTCACCTTCGACACCGGTCGCGCCGACCGGATCTACCGCCTCGACCTGCGGATCGGCACCGACCGGATCGACCGGGTCCGGCGCATCGCCGCCGCCTACCTCGGCCACTGGGGCCTGGAGCGCCAGACGGGCCCCCTCGGCAAGGCGCTCACCGAACTCCTCGGCAACGTCGTCCGGCACGTCGGGGAGGACGCCCCCTGCACGGTCGAACTGCGGCTCAGCGGACGGCGGCTGACCGTCTCCGTCGCCGACACCTGTACGACGATGCCGCGCCGGCTGGAGCGCGGCGGCGGACTCGCGCGGATCGGTGTGCTCTGCGACAGCTGGGGCAGTTGTCACACCGAGAGCGGAAAGGTCGTCTGGTGCACCCGGCGCGTCGACCTCCCGCAGGGCGCGGCCGGCCTGCCCGGCACCCCGCAGCCCCCGCTGACCGGGGCGCGCCCCTGCCCGCCGCCCGCCGTCAGCGTGGGCTGAGTGACGTCCGCGCGGCCCCCGCCCGGCCCCGTGCCCGGCGGGGGCCGCGCCCCGTTCCCCCAGGAGACCCGCATGAGCCAGGCCCCCGACCGCACCGGCGGACCCTCCGCCGAGGAGATCGCCGCCCTCGACGCGCACTGGCGCGCCGCCAACTACCTGGCCGTCGGGCAGATCTACCTGATGGACAACCCCCTGCTCACCCGCCCCCTCGCCCCCGAGGACATCAAGCCGAGGCTGCTCGGGCACTGGGGCACCTCGCCGGGGCTGAACCTCGTGTACACCCACCTCAACCGGGTGATCAAGGACCGCGACCTGACCGCCCTCGCCGTCTGGGGCCCCGGCCACGGCGGCCCGGCGGTCGTCGCCAACTCCTGGCTGGAGGGCAGCTGGAGCGACGTCTACCGGGACGTGCCCCGCGACGCCGAGGGCATGGCCCGTCTCTTCAAGCAGTTCTCCTTCCCCGGCGGCGTCCCCAGCCACGTCGCCCCCGACGTCCCCGGCTCGATCCACGAGGGCGGGGAACTGGGCTACGCCCTCACCCACGCCTACGGCGCCGCCTTCGACCACCCCGGCCTCCTCGTCGCCTGCGTCATCGGCGACGGCGAGGCCGAGACCGGGCCGCTCGCCGCCTCCTGGCACTCGAACAAGTTCCTCGACCCCGTCCACGACGGCGCCGTCCTGCCGATCCTCCACCTCAACGGGTACAAGATCGCCAACCCGACGGTCCTCGCCCGGCTCCCCGAGGACGAACTCGACGCCCTGCTGCGCGGCTACGGCCACGACCCGCTGTACGTCGAGGGCGACGACCCCGAGACCGTCCACCGCGCACTGGCGCTCGCCCTGGACACCGCGCTCGACCGGATCGCCGTCATCCAGGAGCGCGCCCGCGTCCAGGGCGCCGTCGAACGCCCCTCCTGGCCGATGATCGTCCTGCGCACCCCCAAGGGCTGGACCGGCCCCCGCGAGGTGGACGGCCTGCCGGTGGAGAACACCTGGCGCGCCCACCAGGTCCCGCTGCCCGGCGTCCGCGAGAACGACGACCACCGGCGCCAGCTGGAGGAGTGGATGCGCTCCTACCGCCCCGGGGAACTCTTCGACGAGGAGGGCCGCCCCCGCCCCGAGGTCCTGCGGTACGTCCCCGAGGGCGACGCCCGCCTCGGCGCCACCCCGTACGCCAACGGCGGCCGGCTCACCCGCGACCTCCCGCTGCCCGGCCTCGCCGGCCACGCCGTGGAGGTGCCGGCACCCGGGCAGAGCACCAGCGAGCCCACCCAGGTCCTCGGCGGCTGGCTGGAGGAACTGATGGCCGCCACCGCCGCCCGGCGCGACTTCCGCCTGGTCGGCCCCGACGAGACCGCCTCCAACCGGCTCGACGCCGTCTACGGCGCCACCGGCAAGACCTGGGAGGAGAAGACCTACCCCACCGACGAACACCTCTCGCGCGACGGCCGAGTCATGGAGGTGCTCGCCGAACACCTCTGCCAGGGCTGGCTGGAGGGCTACCTGCTCACCGGCCGGCACGGCCTCTTCTCCTGCTACGAGGCGTTCGCGCACATCGTCGACTCCATGGTCAACCAGCACATCAAATGGCTGCGAGCCTCCCGCAGGCTCGACTGGCGGCGCCCCATCGCCTCCCTCAACTACCTGCTGACCTCGCACGTCTGGCGCCAGGACCACAACGGCTTCTCGCACCAGGACCCCGGCTTCGTCGACCACATCCTCAACAAGAGCCCCGAGGCGGTCCGCGTCTACCTGCCGCCGGACGCCAACACCCTGCTCGCCGCCGCCGAACACGTCCTGGCCAGCCGCGACTACGTCAACGTCATCGTCTCCGGCAAGCAGCCCACCTTCGACTGGCTGACCCTGGAGCAGGCCCGCGCCCACTGCGCGCGCGGTGCCGGGACCTGGGCGTGGGCCGGGACCGAGGACGGTACGCGGGAACCGGACGCGGTCCTCGCCTGCGCCGGGGACGTCCCCACCCAGGAAGTGCTGGCCGCCGCGAGCCTGCTCCGCCGCCACCTGCCCGAGCTGAGCCTCCGCGTGGTCAACGTCGTGGACGTGGCGCGGCTGCTGCCCCAGGGCGAGCACCCGCACGGCATGCCGGACGCCGAGTACGACGCGCTGTTCACCCGCGACAAGCCGGTCATCTTCGCGTACCACGGCTATCCGTGGCTGATCCACCGCCTCGCCTACCGGCGGCACGGCCACGACCACCTGCACGTGCGGGGTTACAAGGAGGAGGGGACCACCACGACCCCCTTCGACATGGTGGTCCGCAACGACCTCGACCGGTACCGGCTGGTCATGGACGTCATCGACCGGGTCCCCGGGCTCGGCGTGCGGGCGGTCGGGCTGCGTCAGGCGATGGCCGACGCCCGCTTCCGCCACCACCGGTGGATTCGTGAACACGGCAGCGACCTGCCGGAGGTCGCCGAGTGGCGCTGGGAGGGCTGAGACGCGCGGTGGGCGGGCCCCGGCGGAACTCCGCCGGGGCCCGCCCACCGCGCCGTCAGTAGCCGAGCTTCTTCGCCAGCTCGTCCTTGTTCATGGTGGAGCGGCCCTTGAGGTTCTTCCGCCGCGCCTCCTCGTACAGCTGATCGCGCGTCGGCCCCTGCGCCCCCTCGTGCGAGCGGAGCCCGCCGCGCCGGTACGAGGAGATGTCCTCGGTCGAGGTGCGGCTCGCGGTCTTCGCCTCACCGGCGCGGGCCCGGGCCTTGTTGACGGTGCGTGCCGCGATCTCCTCGGCCCGCTTCTCACTCGCGCCGTGCTCCTCCTCGCTCTTCTTGATGTCCTCGTACTGCCGCTCCCGCTTGGCGTTCGATCCGCGTGGCATTCCTGGCGTCTCCCTTCGGGCCGGCCCCCTGGTTCACCAGTCTGGCAAGGGGTACGCGTACCCGCACGACGGCGCCGACACCACTGCCGCTCCGTGCGGACCGTGTCGCAGTTGGGCCGATCGGGTGAAGCGCGTCAGAATTACGGAATGCAGACAACCGAGCGAGCCCGGACGGGGTGGGGGCAGTGAACGGCCACGACGTCACCGATGAGCAGTGGGAGGGCCTCGCCCAGGTCGTCCCCCTGCGGGGCCGCGACGCCTGGCCGTCCTGGCCGGGCCACCGCGCCACCCCCGAAGCCCGGACCGAGCCGAGGCGCCGGTTCGTGGTCATGCGGGTCAACGTCTTCTCCGACGCCCGCGACGTGGCCGAGACGCTGATGACCCGCGTCCCCGTCCTCCTCGACCTCAGCGGCGCCGAGACCGACGTCGCCAAGCGCGTCCTGGACTTCAGCAGCGGAGTCGTCTTCGGCCTCGGCAGCGGCATGCACCGCGTCGACCGGAACGTCTTCCTCCTCGCCCCGCCCGGCATGGAGGTCCAGGGACTGGTGGACAGCGTCACCCCGCAGGGCTGAGCGGGCCTCCCCGGCGGCTGTCGGCCGCCGGGGAGGGGGCCGGGGTGTCGTCTTCCGCGTTCGACGGATGTGCTGAAGCGGGTCGAGGCGGGTGGAAGCGGGCCCCCGGACAGCCGGCCCGGAGTGTTCCGGCCACCTCGAAGATCATTTCGCACGGGAGTACGCGCAGGCGCTCTCACCTCAACTGCTGACCCCGACCCGAGAAGCCTTCCGTCCCCCGATCGTAGGAACGGTTCCGGGGTAAACGGTTCAGCTCAGACAGCGTTGTCTACGGTCCGCTTCATGACGGTCCCCCCGCAGCTCACCCCCGGCAGCCGCCGCCCGCGCCCCTCCGCCACGCCCTTCCGCGCCGCCCCCGTGCGCCGCTCCGGCGACACCGTCCCCGAACCGCGCCGCCACCCCTCGGACCAGGTGCCCGGGGCGGCCCCCGAGGACGCGGCCGCCGCGCCGGCGAGAGCGCGCCCCGCCGTCACCGAGCTGTGTCTCTCCGCCTACGCGGGCCTGCGCCGCACCCGGATTCCGGTCGGCCCCCTCACCCTCCTCGCCGGACCCAGCGGCAGCGGCCGCTCCACCGTCCTCGGCGCCTACGCCGCCCTCGCCGCCCTCGGCTCCGGAACCAGCCTGGAGGAGGTCTTCCCCGACCCGGTCGCCTGCGTCCCGGAGACCGCGCGCCCCGATGCCCAGCAGCGGCGCGGCTTCCGCATCGGCTGCACCGTCGACGGCCCGGTGGGGCCGGTCCGCCTCGACCTCGCCGTGCAGGTCGAACCGACCCTGCGCATCGTCGGCGAACGCCTCACCTGGCAGGGCACCACCCTGCTGGAGACGGCGCTGAGCAACCCCGGCCGCCGCTTCGTGCACGCCGCCTGGCACACCGCCGGGGCGGCGCCGGTCACCCGGGGTGCCCTCTCGGACGACCGGCTCACCACCGCCGTGCTGCCGCTGCGCGTCGGCGGGCGGACCCAGGGCGAGCAGCGGGTCCTGGCCGCCGCCGAACAGGTCGTCGTCGCCCTGCGCTCCGTCTACGCCTGCGAACCCCGGCCCGCCGCGATGCGCGCCCCGGTGCCGGTCTCCAGCGGGCGGCTGCTGTCGGGCTGCGACAACCTCGCCGACGTGCTCCTGCGGACCCGCACCGAGTGCGCGATCCGGCACGGCCTGCTCGTCTCCGCCGTGCGCGAGGCCGCGCTCCGCCCCGTCCACGACGTCTTCGCCGAGGTGCGCCCGGGCGGCCTGGTCGAGGCCCTGCTCGACCGGGGCGCGGGCCGGCACACCCCGCTGGCCCGGCTCGGCGACGGCGAACTGCGCCACCTGGCGCTCTGCCTGGTCCTTCTCACCGGGCCGGGCGTGCTGGAGTTCGACCCGGCGGCCGAGGTGCCCGGCGCCTACCAGAGCCTCACCGTCCTCGCCGACAGCCTCGACCGGGACCTGGACACCCGGCAGCTGCGAGGGCTGGTCGCCCTGGCGGGGAGGTCGGTGTCGCGCGGCCACATCCGGCTGATCGGGACCGTCCGCGACGCCGGGGAGGCGCTCGGGGAGGCCGGGGCGGCGGTCGAGGGGCTCACGGTGGTAGACCTGACGCCGGACGGGGCCGGGAACGGATGAGGAGCGGGGCAGTGGACGCAGCGGAGCGGGCGGGGCAGGGGCCGGAGGGGGAGCGACCGGCCGGGGCCGGCGGGCTCACCGCGGAGGAACTCCAGAAGAGGCTGGCCCGGTTCGCCGCCGCGCGGGAGTGGGGGCAGTACCACACGCCCAAGAACCTGGCGGCGGCGCTCAGCGTCGAGGCCTCCGAACTCCTGGAGATCTTCCAGTGGCTGACGCCGGAACAGGCGGCGGCGGTGATGGACGACCCCGACAGCGCCTTCCGGGTCCGGGACGAGGTCGCGGACGTGCTCGCCTACACCCTCCAGCTCTGCGAGGTGCTGGGGATCGACGCGCTGGAGGCGCTGGCCGCGAAGATCGACCGCAACGAGCGCCGCTTCCCCGCCGGGCCGTATCCGCTCGACCGCTGAACCCCCGGCCGCACGGGAGCACTCCCGGTCCTCTTCCGCGTCATCTCACTCTCCGGAGTGATCGAGTTGTCCACAATCGATCCTGTGTCCATAGATTTCCGATTTCCTCTGGTGTTTCGGCGCGCAGTACCTCACTCTGGGTAGTGGACTGTTGCGCTCGGGGTGTCCGCCGGGCGCCCGGTGTCACCGCTCCATGCCCGCCCGCCGGTGCGTGGCGGCGGACGCCGGGCGCGGGCGGCGCCCGGGGCGCGGTGAGCGAACGGGGGAGCGGTATGGACGCGTTGCGACTGATCACCATGAACCGGCAGGCGCTGCTGCGCGGCCACAGCCTGGAGACCATCACCGCGGAGGTGTGGGAGGCACAGGCGCTGAGCCGGGCCGTCGGCGCCCTCCTCGCCGAGGAGGGCCCGCGTGAACTACGCGAGGCCGCCCTCGCCTTGAGCAGCCCCGGCGGCCGCGCGGCCGAGGCGACGGAGCTGCCGGTGCCCTGCCGCGGCGACCCGCGAGCGGTCCGGCTCACCCGTGCCCCGGACGTGGAGGCCACCCTGCTCGCCCTCGCCGAACTCCTCGGCGAGGTCGGGATCGCCCTGGTCGGCCTCGCCTGCGGGGTGTACCAGGAGGCGCTGTACTGGGCCTCGGTCGAGGCGATCGACGCGGCCGACGAGGCCCGCGACCGCGTCCTCGACATGCTCCGGGCCCTCGGCGAGAGTTCGGGCCACTCCGGGCGCGGTTCCGCCGCCGAGCTGCGATGAGGGGCGCCGTGCGGGCGCCGGAGAGCAGCGAGGGCCCCGCCGGGCTCCCGCCGGCGCGCGTGCGGCGCGGGAGCCCGGACCAGGGGTCAGGAGAGCTGCGGCATGACCTCGGCGGAGATCAGCTCCAGCTGGTCCAGGTCGTCGAGGTCGAGCATCTGGAGGTACATGCGCTGCGAGCCGACCGCCTCGAAGGCCGCGATCCGCTCCACCACCTCGGCCGGGGAACCGGCCAGCCCGTTGGCCTTCAGCTCGTCCACATCACGGCCGATCACCTCCGCGCGCCGCTTCACCTCGGCGTCCGTCCGGCCGACACAGGCGACCAGCGCGTTGGAGTACACCAGGCTGTCGGCGGGGCGCCCCCGCTCCTCGGCGGCGGCCTTCACCCGGCCGAACTGCGTCGCGGTGTCCTCCACCGAGGCGAACGGGATGTTGAACTCGTCCGCGTACTGCGCCGCCAGCGCCGGCGTCCGCTTGGCGCCGTGGCCGCCGATGAGCACCGGCACCCGCTCCTGGGCCGGCTTCGGCAGCGCCGGCGAGTCCTTGAGCTGGTAGAAGGTTCCGTCGAAGTCGAAGCGGTCCCCGACCGGCGTCTTCCACAGCCCGGTGACGATCGCCAGCTGCTCCTCCAGCCGCCCGAACTTCTCCTTGGGGAAGGGGATGCCGTACGCGCGGTGCTCCTCCTCGTACCAGCCGGAGCCGAGTCCGAGCTCCACCCGGCCGCCGGACATGGCGTCGACCTGGGCCACCTCGATGGCGAGGACCCCGGGCAGCCGGAAGGTCCCGGCCGTCATCAGGGTGCCGAGCCGGATCGTCTCGGTCTCCCGGGCGAGGCCGGCGAGGGTGATCCAGGCGTCCGTCGGCCCGGGCAGGCCGGAGACGGAGCCCATGTGCAGGTAGTGGTCGGAGCGGAAGAAGGCGGAGTAGCCCAGCGACTCGGAGGCCCGTGCGACGCGAAGCAGCGTGTCGTAGGTGGCGCCCTGCTGGGGTTCGGTGAATACGCGAAGATCCATGACTCCATCTTGCCTCCACCGCCCTCGCCGCGCGGACGCCCCACCGGACCCGTCCGACGCGGATGCGCACCTTCGAGTGGTCGTGCGGCGAACCCCCGGTGCCCGGCCCGTCGCACGGTCCAGGGTGGGAGCCATGACCGACACCACCCTGGCCGACTCTCCGGCCCGCCTCTCCCGCGCCGACTGGCTCGCCTCCCTGCCCCGCAACACCGCCTGTTCGGCCCTGGTCCTGCACGACGCGGAGTACCGGCTGCTCCTGGTCCACGCGACCTACGAGGACAGCTGGCAGTTCGTCGGCGGGGTCAGGGACGCCCAGGACGACCCGTGGACCACCGCCGTCCGCGAGGCCCGCGAGGAGATCGGCTACGAACTGGTGGGCCCGCCACGGCTGCTGGGGTACGACTGGGTGACCTTCGAGGACAGCGAACCGGCCGTCCAGCACTTCTTCCGCGCCCCCGTCCTGGAGCCGGAGCGGCTGGACAGCATCCGCCTCTCGGAGGAGCACGACGACTGGCTCCTGCTCTCGGTCGAGGAGTGGATTCGGCACCTCGGCCCGCACCGCGCCCGGCGGCTCCGCCCGGTCCGCGACGCGCTGCGCACCGGCCGGCCCCTCTGCCTGCGCGACGGCTACCCGGTGACCTGACGGGCACGCCGCCGGCACCGGAAAAGGGATCGCTCCCCGGCGCTGACCTGGCCATAATCGGCCTGGTGTTCCTCACTCTGACCACCCAAGGACGCCCCGGACGTCCCGCCTCCGACCTCGGATTCCTGCTGCACAAGCATCCGGAGAAGGCGCAGGCGTTCACCACCTCGCACGGCACCGCGCACGTCTTCTACCCCGAGGCGTCCGACGAGCGGTGCACGGCGGCCCTGCTGCTGGAGGTGGACGCGGTCGCGCTGGTCCGCGCCGGAAAGGGCAAGGGACGCGGCGGCGCCCCGGACTCGTCCCTCGGCCAGTACGTGAACGACCGGCCCTACGCCGCCTCCTCGCTGCTGGCGGTGGCGCTCGGCGCCGTCTTCCGCAGCGCCCTGCGCGGCGTCTGCACGGGCCGCCCCGAACTCCCCGGCGAGCCGCGGCCGCTGCGGGTGGAGGTGCCGGCCCTTCCGGCGCGCGGCGGGGCGGCCCTGGTCGAGCGGCTCTTCGCGCCGCTCGGCTGGCGGGTCGAGGCCGCGCCCGTCCCGCTGGACGAAAAGTTCCCCGAGTGGGGCGACTCGCGGTACGTCCGGCTCGCCCTCGAAGGGGAGCTGACGGTCGCCGAGGCCCTGCGCCACCTCTACGTACTGCTCCCCGTCCTCGACGGGGCCAAGCACTACTGGGTCACCGCCGACGAGGTCGAGAAGCTGCTGCGGGCCGGTGAGGGGTGGCTGCCCGGCCACCCCGAGCAGGAGCTGATCACCAGCCGGTACCTGGCGCGGCGCTGGTCGCTGACGCGCCAGGCCCGCGAGCGGCTGGAACTCGCCCGGCTGGCCGAGACCGACGACACCGCGCCCGAGGCGCTGGACAACGCCGTGGAGGACACCCCGGAGGACCAGGAGCGCCCGCCTCCGCTCGCCGAGCAGCGCCGTACCGCGATCCTCGACGTGCTCGCGCGGGCCGGGGCCGCCCGGGTCCTGGACCTCGGCTGCGGCCAGGGCCAGCTGGTCCAGGCCCTGTTGAAGGACGCGCGGTACACCGAGATCGTCGGCCTGGACGTCTCGGTGCGGGCCCTCGCCGTGGCGGCACGCCGGCTGCGGCTGGAGACGATGGGGGAGCGGCAGGCGAGCCGGGTGCGGCTCGTGCAGGGCTCGCTGACCTACACCGACAAGCGGCTCACCGGGTACGACGCGGCGGTGCTGAGCGAAGTGGTCGAGCACGTCGACCCGCCCCGCCTCCCGGCCCTGGCGCACGCGGTCTTCGGCTCGGCCCGCCCGGCCACCGTCGTGGTGACCACGCCCAACGCCGAGTACAACGTCCGCTGGGAGTCGCTGCCCGCCGGGCACGTCCGTCACAGCGACCACCGGTTCGAGTGGAGCCGTACGGAGTTCCGCGACTGGGCCGAGGGGGTCGCGGGCCGGCACGGCTACACGGTGGCCTTCCTGCCGGTCGGCCCCGACGACCAGGAGGTCGGCCCGCCGACCCAGCTGGCCGTCTTCACCCGCGGCGAACTCCCGGCTCCGGCCGGACCGCCCGCCACCCTGGCCGACGCCGCCGCACCCACCACCCACCCCGCCACCCCGACCCCGAAGGAGGACCGGGACAGATGACCCGTACCGATTCCGCTGGCCCGTCCGCCGCCTCCGGGCCGCTGGAACTGGCCGTCACCGACCTCTCCCTGGTGGTGCTGATCGGCGCCACCGGCTCCGGCAAGTCGACCTTCGCGGCACGCCACTTCAAGCCGACCGAGGTGCTCTCCTCCGACTTCTGCCGCGGCCTGGTCGCCGACGACGAGAACGACCAGAGCGCCAGCGCCGACGCCTTCGACGTGCTCCACCACATCGCCGGCAAGCGGCTGGCCGCCGGACGGCTCACCGTCGTCGACGCCACCAGCGTCCAGCGCGAGAGCCGCCGTCAACTGGTCGACCTGGCGCGCCGCCACGACGTGCTGCCCATCGCCGTCGTCCTGGACCTGCCCGAGGAGGTCTGCGCCGAGCGGAACGCCGCCCGCCCCGACCGCGCCGGGGTCCACCGCCGCGTCATCGCCCGCCACCGGCGCGAACTGCGTCGCTCCCTCAAGGGGCTGGAGCGCGAGGGGTTCCGCAAGGTCCACGTCCTCCGCAGCCAGCAGGAGGTGGACCGCGCCGTCGTGGTCCGCCGGCGCCGGTACAACGACCTGCGCCACCTCACCGGACCGTTCGACATCATCGGCGACGTCCACGGCTGCCGCTCGGAGCTGGAGACCCTCCTCACCGAGCTGGGCTACGTCGACGGACACCACCCCGAGGGCCGCACCGCCGTCTTCGTCGGCGACCTCGTCGACCGCGGCCCGGACACCCCGGGCGTGCTGCGCCGGGTGATGGCCATGGTCGCCTCCGGCGACGCCCTGTGCGTCCCCGGCAACCACGAGAACAAGCTGGGCCGCTGGCTGAACGGCCGCACCGTCCGCGCCACCCACGGCCTCGCCGAGACCATCGAGCAGCTGGAGCGCGAGGAGGAACGCGACCCCGGATTCCGTGCCCGGGTCAGGGAGTTCGTGGAGTCGCTGGTCAGCCACTACGTCCTCGACGGCGGCGCTCTGGTGGTCAGCCACGCGGGTCTGCCCGAGCAGTACCACGGCCGCACCTCGGGCCGGGTCCGCGCCCACGCCCTGTACGGCGACACCACGGGCGAGACCGACGCCTTCGGCCTGCCCGTGCGCTACCCGTGGGCCGAGGAGTACCGGGGCCGCGCCGCCGTGGTCTACGGCCACACCCCGGTACCCACCGCCACCTGGCTCAACAACACCATCTGCCTCGACACCGGCGCCGTCTTCGGCGGCAAGCTCACCGCCCTGCGCTGGCCCGAGCGGGAACTGGTCGACGTCCCTGCCGAGCGCGTCTGGTACGAGCCGGTGCGGCCGCTGGCCTCCGAGGCGCCGGGCGGACACGAAGGCCGCCCGCTGGACCTCGCCGACGTGACCGGCCGTCGCGCCGTCGAGACCCGCCACCAGGGGCGCGTGGCCGTGCGCGAGGAGAACGCCGCGGCCGCGCTGGAGGTGATGACCCGGTTCGCGGTCGACCCGAGCCTCATGCCGTACCTGCCGCCGACCATGGCACCGGTGCCCACCTCCCGGCGGGAGGGGTACCTGGAGCACCCGGAGGAGGCGTTCGCCGCGTACGCCTCCTCCGGCGTCGAGCGGGTGGTCTGCGAGGAGAAGCACATGGGGTCGCGGGCGGTCGCGCTGGTCTGCCGGGACGCCCGCACCGCGCGCGAGCGGTTCGGCGTGACGGAGGAAGGCGTCACGGGCGCGCTCTACACCCGTACCGGGCGCCCGTTCTTCGACGCGCCCGGGACCACCGAGACCGTGCTCGGCCGGGTGCGGGAGGCGGTCGGCGCGGCCGGGCTCTGGGAGGAGCTGGACACCGACTGGCTGCTCCTCGACGCCGAGCTGATGCCGTGGTCGCTCAAGGCCACCGGTCTGCTCCGTTCCCAGTACGCCGCCGTGGGTGCGGCCGCCCGGGCCGTCTTCCCCGACGCCCTCGCGGCGCTCGGGGCCGCGGCCGGGCGGGGCGTGGACACCGGCGCCCTGCTGGAGCGGCAGCGCGAACGGGCGGCGGACGCGACGGCCTTCACCGAGGCGTACCGGCGGTACTGCTGGCCCGCCGAGGGCGTGGACGGCGCGCGGCTCGCTCCCTTCCAGCTCCTCGCAGCCAGCGGACGCAGCCTCGCCAGACTCCCGCACGACCGGCAGCTCGCCCTCATCGACCGCCTGGTCGAGGTCGACCCGACGGGCCTGCTCGCCCCGACCCGCCGCCTCTTCGTGGAGACGGGCGATCCGGAGTCGGTCCGGGCCGGCACCGACTGGTGGCTGGAGCTGACCGGCGCGGGCGGTGAGGGCATGGTCGTCAAGCCGGTCGACGCCCTGGTCAAGGGCAAGGACGGCCGCCTCGTCCAGCCCGGCCTGAAGTGCCGTGGCCGCGAGTACCTGCGCGTCGTCTACGGCCCCGAGTACACCCGCCCCGCCAACCTGGAGCGCCTGCGCCACCGCTTCCTCGGCCACAAGAGCTCCCTCGCCCAGCGCGAGTACGCCCTCGGCCTGGAAGCCCTCGACCGCCTGGCCGACGGCGAACCCCTCTGGCGCGTCCACGAGGCGGTCTTCGGCGTCCTCGCCCTGGAGTCCGAGCCGGTGGACCCACGGCTGTAGACGGGAGGGTGAGGCACCCATGACGACCTGGTTCCGCACCTACTACGAGGACGAGGACCTCTGGCTCTATCTCGAGGCCGACGAGGAGGGCTGGGTGGTCCGTCACATGGAGATCGGGGGAAAGGACGGCCGCCCGCGAACCGCCGCCTCCCTCCAGGAGGTCCTGCACCTGCGCGACCACGCCGACCTCGCCGCCATGACCCGCTACGAGCAGCAGTACGGCATCCTGGCCGGCGCCCCGCTCGACGGCTGGCAGGACCGGCCGGGGGCGGCCGAGATCACGGCGGAGGAGTTCGAACGGCTGTGGGCCCAGGCGAGACGGGTGCGGGGCGGAGGGGGCTGACCCTGGCCCAGGGGCTGGCCCCGGCCCGATCCGCTGCCGCCGCGTCAGCACGCGGCGGCAGCGGGTCTGCCGGACCGGTTCAAAGCAGTTGAGAGGCACTGTCGGCGCGGCGCACCCGTCCGATGAGTCACCGCACCACGCGCGGGGGAACGGCAGCCCGGTCACGACACGCCGCCCGGGCACGGGGGAAGGGCCGGCGGTGCGGAAGGCTTCGCGCGGCGCGGCCGGGCAGTCGGATGGGTCCAGCAGGGTCTCCAGGTCGTTCCTGGTCAGCAGGAGGGTCACCCGGCCATGGTCGGGGAGGCGGGGAGTACCGGCGTACTCGCCCCCCGTTCGCCGAGTGAACCGCTCGCCGACCGGTGAGGATGAGGGGCATGGGATTCCATGTCGACTCCGAGGTCGGGCAGCTGCGCCGGGTCGTCCTGCACCGGCCGGGGCTGGAGCTGAAGCGGCTGACGCCCACCAACAAGGACGCGCTCCTCTTCGACGACGTGCTCTGGGTGCGCCGGGCGCAGCAGGAGCACGACGGGTTCGCCGAGGTGCTGCGGGACCGGGGGGTGCACGTCCACCTCTTCGGCGACCTGCTGCGGGAGAGCCTGGAGCTGTCCGAGGCGCGCGAGCTGGTGCTCGGGCGGGTCTTCGACGAGCGGGCGTTCGGGCCGCTCGCCACCCGGCACCTGCGGGCCGCCTTCGAGACGATGGACTCGGGGGAGCTGGCCTCGGTCCTGGTCGGCGGGATGACCAAACGCGAGTACCTGGCGCTGCACCCGGAGCCGCTCTCGGTCCGCTTCCACGTGATGGAGCAGGACGACTTCCTCCTCCACCCGCTGCCCAACCACCTCTTCACCCGGGACACCTCCGCCTGGATCTACGACGGGGTCTCGGTCAACGCCATGCGCTGGCCGGCGCGGCAGCGCGAGACGGTCCACTTCGAGGCGGTCTACCGCCACCACCCGCTCTTCGCCACCGAGCAGGCCCGCCCCTTCCACACCTGGTCCGAGGGGCAGGAGTGCTACCCCTCGACGATCGAGGGCGGCGACGTGCTGGTGCTGGGCAACGGCGCCGTGCTGATCGGGATGAGCGAGCGGACCACCCCGCAGGCGGTGGAGATGCTGGCCAGACGGCTCTTCGCGGCGGGTTCTGCCCGCACCATCGTCGCCCTGGACCTGCCGAAGCGCCGGGCCTTCATGCACCTGGACACGGTGATGACGATGGTCGCCCCGGACGTCTTCACGCAGTACGCGGGGCTCGGCATGCTCCGCTCGTACACCATCGAGCCGGGTGTCGGGACGCACGATCTGAAGGTGACCGACCATCCGCCGGAGCACATGCACCGGGCGATCGCGGCGGCGCTGGGGCTGGGTGCGATCCGGGTGCTCACCGCCACCCAGGACGTGCACGCGGCCGAGCGGGAGCAGTGGGACGACGGGTGCAACGTGCTGGCGGTCGAGCCCGGGGTGGTGGTCGCCTACGAGCGGAACGCCACCACCAACACCTACCTGCGGGACGAGGGGGTGGAGGTCATCGAGATCCGGGGCAGCGAGCTGGGGCGCGGGCGGGGCGGGCCGCGCTGCATGAGCTGTCCGGTGGAGCGGGACGCCGTCGGGGGGTAGAGGAGGGCGCGAGGACAGTCGTATATTCATGTGAGTGGTCGTATAGACTTCCACGGTCATCGTAGCCGTACCCCAGGAGCGCCCCATGGCGACAGACCTCACCGGTCGCAGTTTCCTCAGAGAACTGGACTTCACCGCCGAGGAGTTCCGCTCACTCGTCGCGCTGGCAGCCGAGCTGAAGGCGGCCAAGAAGGCCGGGACCGAGGTGCAGCGGCTCCGTGGGCGCACCATCGCGCTTCTCTTCGAGAAGACCTCCACCCGCACCCGGTGCGCCTTCGAGGTGGCCGCCGCCGACCAGGGCGCCTCCACCACCTACCTGGACCCGTCGGGCTCGCAGATGGGGCACAAGGAGTCCGCCAAGGACACCGCGCGCGTGCTGGGCCGGATGTTCGACGGCATCGAGTACCGGGGTGACAGCCAGGCCACCGTCGAGGAGCTGGCCGCCCACGCGGGCGTGCCGGTCTTCAACGGGCTGACCGACGACTGGCACCCCACCCAGATGCTCGCCGACGTGCTGACCGTCGTCGAGCACACCGCCAAGCCGCTGGAGCAGGTCGTCTTCGCCTACCTCGGCGACGCCCGCTTCAACATGGGCAACTCCTACCTGATCACCGGCGCGCTGCTCGGCATGGACATCCGGATCGTCGCTCCGCGCGCCTACTGGCCGGCTCAGCACATCGTCGACGAGGCCCGCCGCCTCGCCGGTGAGAGCGGTGCCCGGATCACGCTGACCGAGGAGGTGCCCGTCGGGGTGCGGGACGCCGACTTCGTCGCCACCGACGTCTGGGTCTCGATGGGTGAGCCGAAGAGCGTCTGGGACGAGCGGATCACCGCCCTCGCGCCGTACGCGGTCACCAGCGAGGTGCTGGCGGCCACCGGCAACCCGGACGTCGTCTTCCTGCACTGCCTGCCCGCCTTCCACGACCTCGGCACCGAGATCGGACGGCAGATCCACGAGAGCCACGGCCTGACCTCGCTGGAGGTCACCGACGAGGTCTTCGAGTCGCCGCACTCCGCCGTCTTCGACCAGGCGGAGAACCGGCTCCACACCATCAAGGCCGTCCTCGTCGCCACCCTCGCGGGACCGGCGGACGCCGCCGGGTGAGTGGATAGTCATACGGCCGATGGTGAATATGCGCATAACCATCCGTTAGGCTGGTCGTGCGACCGCGTGGGGGCCCGGACCGACCGTCCGGGCCCTCAGCCGTTGCGTTCGCGGCCCCTGCCTCCATCCTGAGAACGGGCCGTGCCCCCCACGCACCACCGAAAGCGAGCACCACCCCATGCGCCCCACCGCAGCGCGCGTCAAGTCGCCGGAACTGCTGGTCGCCGAGTCCGGCGCCGACCTGGAGGGCCACGGCCTCAAGCGGACCATGGGCCTGTTCCAGCTGGTCTGCTTCGGCATCGGCGCCGTGGTCGGCACCGGCATCTTCGTCGGCCTCTCCGACACCGTCGCCGAGGCGGGTCCCGCCGTCGTGATCTCCTTCGTGCTCGCCGCCGTGACCTGCGTCTTCACCGCCTTCTCCTTCGCGGAGCTGGGCGGCGCCATGCCGGTCTCCGGCAGCTCGTACTCCTTCGCCTACGCCAGCCTCGGCGAGCGTGCCGCCTTCCTCACCGGCTGGTGCCTGCTGCTGGAGTACGGCGTCTCCATCTCGGCGGTGGCCGTCGGCTGGGGCCAGTACCTCAACGAACTGCTGCACAGCCTGGTCGGGCTGCGGCTGCCCGAGGCGCTCTCCCACCCGCCCGGCGAGGGCGGTGTGGTCAACCTCCCCGCCGTCGTGGTGATGCTGCTGGCCGCCGTGCTGCTGGTGCGCGGGGTGCGCGAGAGTGCCCGGGCCACCGCGATCATGGCCGTGCTGAAGATCGGCATCCTGCTGCTCTTCTGCGTCATCGCCTTCAGCGCCTTCCAGCAGGACAACCTCGCCGACTTCGCCCCCGCCGGGGTCGCCGGCGTCACCTCCGGCGCCTCGCTCGCCTTCTTCTCGTACATCGGGTTCGACGCCATCACCACCGCCGGCGAGGAGGTCAAGAACCCCCGCAAGAACATCCCGGCGGCCGTGCTGATCTGCATCGGCGTCGTCACCGTCCTGTACTGCCTGGTCGCGGTCGCCGCCATCGGCGCGCTCTCCGCCGACGACGTGGCCGACCAGCCGGCCGCGCTCTCGCTCGTCGTCAACCAGGTCACCGGCTCCGCCATCGGCGGCGGCGTCATCGCCTTCGGCGCCGTGGTCGCCATCGCCTCGGTGGTGCTGGCCGTGATGTACGGCCAGACCCGCATCCTGATGTCGATGTCCCGGGACGGCCTGATCCCGCGCGTCTTCGAGCGGGTCTCGCCGAAGACCTCGACGCCGGTCGCCAACACCTGGATCGTCACCGCCGTCTTCGCGGTCCCGGCCGCCGTGGTCCCGCTGGACGTGGTCATCAACCTGACCACCATCGGCACCCTGGCCGCCATGGCCGTCGTCAACGTCGCCGTGATCGTGCTCCGCCGCACCCGCCCCGACCTGCGCCGCAGCTTCCGGGCCCCGCTCTTCCCGCTGACCCCGCTCGCCGGCATCGCCTTCTGCGCGTACCTGATCTACGGCACCGGGCCGCTGACCTGGCTCCAGTTCGCGGTCTTCCTCGCGGTCGGCGTTCTCGTCTACTCGCTCTACGGGCGGCGGCACTCCACGCTCGCCGCGCGGCAGCTCAGTGAGGCCCCGGCCGGGCCCCGTCAGGACGGACCGCCGTCGGCAGGGTGAACCAGATCGCCTTGCCGGTCTCGGTGGGGCGGTGCCCGCACGACAGGCTGAGCGTGCGGATCAGCAGCAGCCCGCGGCCGCCCTCCGCCCACACGTCGGGCGGCTCGGGCGGCAGCTCGCCCATGAGGCTCGGCGGGGTGGCGCGGCTGCGGTCGTGCACCTCCACCTGGCACCGCTGCTCCAGCAGGTCGACCACCAGCTGAATGGGGTCGTCGCCCTCGGTGTGCTCCACGGCGTTGGCGACCAGCTCGGCGGTGAGGAGTTCGGCCGTGTCGCTGTCCGCCGACGGCTGGATCTCCGCGAGCGCCGTCCTGATCAGCGCACGCGCGATCGGCACGGCCGCGGTCGAGTGCGGCAGCGAGACGCGCCATGAGGTGGTGGCGGGGGCTTCGGACACGGGCGTAATCCGTTCAGCGGGGTACGGCTCCCAGGCCGTGGCTTTTCGGGTGGTGCGCCGCCCGGGGTGGTGCTGTGCAGTCTTCAACCACGGGCTTGCTCCAGCGTACGAAGACGCGGCCGGTCCCTGGAAAGCCTCCCGCCGGGGCGGGGCGGGGGCCACCTGAGTGCGGCGGAGGGCTCACGGCCACTCCCACCGGGACTTTTGCCGACTCGCGAGCTCCGCGCGCCGCCCGCCGGCGGCCCAGGCGTGTGACGCGCCTCACGTCCCCCTTTCTTCGCCATACGCCCCGGTCGTTCCTTTCTGTCCCTCTCTGTCGTCTCCTGTGCGCATACCGTTCCCGGCGGCGCGTCCCAGGGACGGCCGGAGTGCGCCCCATCCTTCCCCTCCGCCCCGCCGGTCACCGGCCGTCCGTCAGGTTTGAGACCCCCTGACGCGGTGATACGCGCCCGGTCGGGCCCCGGAGGACGAGGAGGTTGCCGCAGGTGCGCGCAGAGGCACGGAGCCGGGCCGGAGCGCCCCCTTCTCCGTACCGGCCACCCGTTCCCGGAGGAACCGGGCCAAGTGGTGCCCACGCTGGGTGGCCTGATCGTGACGGTGCGCGGGAAGGGGAGCGGGAGCACCGCTTCCGCTTTCCGCCGGCGAGGTTACGATCAGTCAAGATCACTTGCCGGCAAGGAAGTTCACCCTTGCCGGCCCGGTCCGGCCGTCCCGTGGGACGGACCCGGCGCCACGGGAGCGGCCGCACGGAGCCGCGGCTGACCCTCCGGACCCGTACACCCGCCGGCCGACACGTTCCACCCTGCGAAGGTTCCCCATGGCTCGTTCCCCCCTGCACGCCCCCGGCCCCGGCTCCGGCCGCGCGGCGCGCACGGCCCGGCTGCTGTGGCCCCTGGCCCTGGCGCTCGCCCTCGCGACCTTCCTCACCGCCGCCGCCCTGATCGCCCGGTACGGCCCGGTCGCCGCCGCGCTCGGCACCGGCGTCGCCGGAGTCGCCGCCGTCGCCCTGCTGGAGCGGCTGCGCCGCGACCACCGGGCCGCGCTCGACGAGGCGCGACGCCAGGGCGAGCTGGTCGCCGCCCGCGACGAGGAGGCCGTCCGCCGCGAGGCCCGCTGGCGCGCGTACGCCGAGGAACAGGCCGGGCACGTCCGCGACGAGCTGGCACACCTGCTGAAGGAGCGGCTGCCCGCCGCGACCTCCGGGACCGCCGGGATTCCGCCCGCCGGACCGGCCGCCGCGGAGCTGGCCGAGACCATGCCCGAGGTCCCCGGCCTCCTCGACCGGCTCCTTGCCGAGGTCGCCCAGGAGGCCGCCGACCAGGCCGAGTCGCAGCGGCTCTCCCTGGTGGAGCTGGCCAGCCGGGTGCAGACCTCCGCCCACCGCATCCAGGCCACCGTGACCGGCCTCGCCGAACGCTTCCCCGGCGACACCGACCTGCTCGAAGCCACCATGCAGGTCGACCACGCCGCCACCCAGCAGGCCCGCCACGCCCAGAGCCTCAAGGTGCTCTGCGGTGAGTGGCCCGGCCAGCAGTGGCAGAAGCCGCTCGCCCTGGTCGACGTGGTGCGCGCCGCCTCCGGCCGCATCGTCGCCTATCGCCGGGTGACCGTCTCCGGAGAGCCCGACCTCGGTGTGCACGCCTCGGTGGTCGAGCCGCTGATCCACCTGGTCGCCGAACTCCTCGCCAACGCCACCGAGTACTCGCCGCCGCGCACCAGCGTCCTGGTCACCGTCCGCGCCGTGCAGCGCGGCGCCGTGATCGAGGTGGACGACGGCGGCCTCGGCCTCGACGAGTACCGGCTCGGCCACGCCCGCGAGATCGTCTCCGGCCGCCGGCTCCTCGGCGTCGGCGAGGTCGGCGAGATCCCGCAGACCGGCTTCGCCGTCGTCGGCCGCTTCGCCGACCGGCACGGCTTCCAGGTCGACCTGGGCCCGTCCCCGTACGGCGGTGTCCGTGCCGTCGTGCTGATCCCGCTGGAGCTCCTGGAGACCCTGGAGCCCGCCGGGTCCCGCGCCGCCGCACCGCCCGCCGCCGAAGCGCCGCCCGCCGTGCCCGCGACGGCCCCCGCCCCCGAGCCGCCCGCGCCCCGGGAACGCCCCCGGCGCGCCCCCGGCTCCCGCCTGCCCCAGCGCCGCTCCCGGCGTGGCGAAGGGCCCGGACCAGCCGGGGAGACGCCCGCAGGACCCGCCGCCCCCGCCCCCGGCACTCCCGAGGAGGCCGGCGACTGGATGGACGCCTTCTTCGCCGGCGGCCGCGGCGAGCCGGACCCGCCGCCCGCCGGGCCCACCGACCCCCACCCGCACGATTCCGCCGATCCCCCCGAAGGACAGCCCTGACCATGACTTACGTGGAGAACCCCGAGCAGCGCGCCTGGATGATCGCCGACGTCGCCACGGTGCCCGGCGTGCGCCAGGTCATCGTCTTCAGCGGCGACGGGCTGCTGCTCGCCAAGTCCGACTCCATGGACCGGGACGCCGCCGACCGGCTCGCCGCCAACTGCTCCGGGCTTCAGTCCCTCGGCCGGAGCCTGGGCCGGGAGCACGGCGCGGAGGGCGGCGCCGTCCACCAGCAGATGGTCGAGTTCGAGGGCGGCTTCCTCTTCATGCGCAGCGCAGGCGGCGCCCACCTCGCCGTCCTCACCGGACCGGTGGTCGACCCCAAGCAGGTGGCCCGCCAGATGCAGGCCCAGGTCCTGAAGATCGGCGCGGGCAACCTCAGCAGTCCGCCCCGCCAGGAGCCCGCCCGGTGACGGCCGCGGGGGAGCAGCCCGAGCGCCCGGTGCGTTCGTACGTCATCACCAAGGGCCGGGCCCGGCCCAGCCGGAACACCATCAACGTCGACACGCTGCTGGTGGCCGCCGACCCGGGCCGCCCGCTGCCGGTGACCGCCTCCCGCGAGGAGACGGCGCTGGTGCGGATGTGCGCCCGGCTGCTCTCCCTGGCCGAGGCCGCGGCCCACCTCGCGCTCCCCGTGAGCCTGGTCAAGGTGGTCGCCTCGGACCTGGTCGACTCCGGCCATCTGGCCGCCCGTTCCGGCATCCCCGAGGCCGCCGGGCCCGACACGCAACTGCTTCAGGAGGTACTGGATGGGCTCCGCCGGCTCCGCTGACCGCTATCTGCCCGACACGGTCCAGCAGGCCGTCAAGATCCTCGTCGTCGGCGCCTTCGGCGTCGGCAAGACCACCCTGGTCGGCTCCGTCAGCGAGATCGAGCCGCTGCGCACCGAGGAGCACATCACCGAGGCCAGCGCCGGCGTGGACGACCTGGCGGGCGTCGGCACCAAGCACACCACCACCGTCGCCATGGACTTCGGCCGCATCACCCTCAACCCCCGCATCGCCCTCTACCTGTTCGGCACCCCCGGCCAGCGGCGCTTCTGGGACCTGTGGGAAGGGCTTGCCGAAGGCGCCCTCGGCGTCCTCGCCCTGGTCGACACCCGCCGCATCGAGGACAGCTTCGACGTGCTGGAACAACTGGAGCTGCGCGGACTGCCGTTCGCCGTCGCGGTCAACGACTTCCCGGACAGCGAGAAGTACGGGACCGGGGAGATACGTTCCGCCCTGGACCTGCTCGACGAGACCCCGGTGGTCCTCTGCGACGCCCGCGACTCGCGCTCCTCCCTCGAAGCCCTCATCACCCTCGTCCAGTACGTCTTCGAGCGCGCGGCCCGCCCCGCCGCCCCGCAGGAGCCCGCCGTATGACCGCCGCCCCGCCGCCCGGCTGCCCCGCCCACGCCTCCACCGGCCTCCTCCCCCTGGCCGCCGCCACCGGCGCCCCCGACCACCGGGAGGTCTACCGCAGGCTGCGCGCCGAGTGGGGCGACGTCGCCCGCGTCGAACTGGAACCGGGCGTCGCCGCCTGGCTGGTGATGGGCTACCGCGAGATGCTCACCCTCACCCGCAACGAGCAGCTTTTCTCCCGCGACGCCCGCAACTGGCGCGACCTGCGCGAAGGCGTCGTCTCCCCGCACTCCGGGCTGCTGCCCATGATGGGCTGGCGGGCCAACGTCATCGGCGCCGACGGCCCCGAGCACCGCAGGCTGCGCGCGCCGCTCGACGACGGCGTCGCCCGCATCGACCAGCGGCGCGCCCGCCGCCAGGTCGAGGCGCTCTGCGAGGAGCTGATCGCCGAGTTCGCCGCCCGGGGCAGCGCCGACCTGGTCGGCGAGTACGCCACCATCGTGCCGATGCTCGCCCTCGCCTCCCTGTTCGGGCTGGACAGCGCCGGCGGCCACGAACTGCTGCGCGCCCTGATCGCCCTCTTCGGCAGCGCCGACGACTCCCAGGCGGGCAACCGCCAGTTCGAGGAGATCCTCCTCGACACCCTCCGCGAGCGGCGTGCCCGCCCCTCCGACGACCTCACCACCGCCTTCCTCGACCACCCCGGCCTGCGCAACGAGGCCGAGCACCTCCAGTCGGTCGTCGTCATGATCTCCGCCGGCAACGAGACCGTCACCGCCTGGATCGCCCACACCCTGCGGCTGCTCCTGTGCGACCCGCGGTTCGCCTCCCGGCTGCACGGCGGCCGCCTCGGCATCGACGACGCCCTCGACGAAGCCCTCTGGCGCGACCCGCCGATGAACAACATGCCCGCCCGGTACGCCCTGCGCGACACCGAACTCGGCGGTCACCGCATCCGGCAGGGCGACTGCCTGATCCTCGGCATCGCCGCCGCCAACGACGACCCGCTGATCCGCCCCGAGGACGAGCTGACCGAACCGGGCAACCGCGCCCACCTGGCCTTCTCGGCCGGCCCGCACGTCTGCCCCGCCCAGGTCCCGGCCCGCCTCATCACCCGTACCGCCGTCAAGACCGTGCTGCACCGGCTCCCCGGGCTCCGGCTCACCGTGCCCGCCGAGGAGATCGGCTGGCGCCCCTCGCCCTGGACCCGCGTCCCCACCGCGCTGCCCGTCGCCTTCCCGCCCGCGCCCCGACCGTCCAAGGAGAACCGGTGACCACCACCCCCGACGCCGCCGTCCCCGAGATCACCCTCGACCCGTACGGCAGCGACCACCACGGCGAGGCCGCCCGGCTCCGCGCCCTCGGGCCGGTGGTCCGCGTCCGCCTCCCCGGAGACGTACGCGCCTGGGCCGTCACCCGTCACGACCTGCTGGCGGAACTGGTGGCCGACCCGCGCATGAGCAAGGACTGGCGGAACTGGAACGCCATCCGCCGCGGCGAGATCGAGGACGGCTGGCCGCTGATCGGCATGGTCAAGGTGACCAACATGGTCACCGCCGACGGCCAGGAACACCGCAGACTGCGCAAGCTCGTCATGCAGACCTTCACCCCGCGCCGGGTCGCCGAGCTGCGGCCCCGCGTCGAGGCGATCGTCGCCGAGCTGCTGGACGAACTGCCCTCGCACGCCGACGCCGACGGCGTCGTGGACCTGCGCCGGCACTACGCCAACCCCGTCCCGATGCGGGTCATCTGCGAACTCTTCGGCGTCCCCGGCCACGAGCAGCCCCGCCTCAAGGAGCTGATGGACAACATCTTCCGCTCCGACCTCGGCCCCGAGGAGGTGACGGCCAGCCAGGTCGAGCAGTACCAGCTGCTCGCCCGCGTCGTCGCCGCCCGCCGCGCCGAGCCCGGCCCCGACCTGACCAGCGCGCTCATCGCCGCCCGCGAGGCCGACCCGGAGGCGCTCAGCGAGGAGGAACTGGTCGGCACCCTGCTGCTGATGCTCTCGGCCGGGCAGGAGACCACGCTCAGCCTCGTCACCAACGCGGTCCGCGCCCTCCTCACCCACCCCGACCAGCGCGCCCTCGCCGAGGCGGGCGGCGAGGAGGTCTGGGAGGCGGTGGTCGAGGAGACCCTGCGCTGGGACGCGCCGATCGGCAACTTCCCCTTCCGCTACCCGCTGGAGGACGTGGAGATCGCCGGGGTCCCGATCGGGAGGGGCGAGGCGATCATGGCGCCCTACAGCGCGGTCGGCCGCGACCGGGACCAGCACGGCGAGGACGCCGACCGCTTCGACCTGACCCGCGAGCAGCACCGCCATCTCGCCTTCAGCCACGGCCCGCACTTCTGCCTGGGCGCGCCGCTGGCCCGTCTGGAGGCGGCCCTCGCCCTCCCCGCCGTCTTCGCCCGCTACCCGCACATCTCCCTCGCCGTCGACCCTGACACCCTCACCCCGGTACCCTCGATGTTCTCCAACAGCTCCGCCACCCTCCCCGTCCGGCTCGCCCATGACGCCTGAGCACCACCGGTTCCACGCCCGCCCGGCGCGCCCGGCGCGCCGGGCTCCGAACCCGCGCAGCGCGATATATCACTATTGGGTGCATTACGTTCCTTCTGTGACCCGTAGGCGACCCGAGCGACCCGGCGCCCTATGATCGCGCTCGTCGCCGCCCACTTCGTGCTCGCCATGTGTGCCAAACCGCTGGTCCGGTGGCTCGGCACCAGGGCGTTCCTCGTCCTCGCGCTGCCCCCGCTCGCGGCCACCGTGTGGGCCGTCGTCCAGCTGGGGGACACCGCCGAGGGCGCCTCCACGGACTGGAACTGGGAGTGGATTCCCGCCTACGAGGTCTCCCTCGCACTGCGCCTGGACGCACTCTCCGAGCTGATGGTCCTGCTCGCCGCCGGCATCGGCACGCTGGTCCTCGTCTACTGCGTCCGCTACTTCCACGACGGCACCCGCGGCCTGAGCCGCTTCGCCGGCACCCTGCTCTCCTTCGCCGGCGCCATGCTCGGCCTGGTCCTCGCCGACGACCTGATCCTGCTGTACGTCTTCTGGGAGATCACCAGCGTCCTGTCGTTCCTGCTCATCGGCCACGGCAGCGAGTACAAGCAGAACCGGCGCTCCGCCCTCCAGGCGCTCACCGTCACCACGCTGGGCGGACTGGTCATGCTGGTCGGGTTCCTGATGCTCGGCCACGTCACCGGCACCTACCGGATCTCCGAGATCCTCGCCTCCCCACCGCCCTCCTCCACCCTGCTGGAGATCGCGGCCCTGCTCATCCTCTGCGGCGCCTTCTCCAAGTCGGCGATCTGGCCGTTCAGCATGTGGCTGCCGAACGCCATGGCCGCCCCCACGCCGGTCAGCGCCTACCTGCACGCCGCCGCCATGGTCAAGGCCGGCATCTACCTCGTCGCCCGCCTCACCCCCGCCTTCGGCGACCTCTCCCTGTGGCGCCCGCCCATCCTGGTCCTCGGCTGCGCCACCATGCTGCTCGGCGGCTGGCGCTCGCTGCGCCTGCACGACCTGAAACTGGTCCTCGCCTACGGCACCGTCAGCCAGCTCGGTTTCCTGATCGTCCTCGCCGGCGACGGCAAGTACGACGTCGGGCTCGCCGCCGTCACCATGATCCTGGCCCACGCCGTCTTCAAGGCCCCGCTCTTCCTCGTCACCGGGATCATCGACCACGCCACCGGCACCCGTGACCTGCGCCGCCTCTCGGGGGTGGGCCGCACCCTGCCCTGGGTGGCCGGCACCGCCGTGGTCGCCGCCCTCTCCATGGCCGCCCTCCCGCCGATGCTCGGCTTCGCGGCCAAGGAGGCCGCCTTCGAGTCGCTGCTGGAGGGAGACACCCCCGACCTGTGGGCGCTCGGCGTCATCGTCGTCGGCTCCGCGCTCACCACCGCGTACAGCCTCCGCTTCGTCTGGGGGGCCTTCGCGCGCAAGACCGGGGTCCCCGACACGGCCGCGCAGAAGGTCGACTGGCTCTTCCTCGGCCCGGCCGCCGTCCTCGCCGTCTGCGGACTGGTCCTCGGACCGGGCGTCAGCTCGACCGAGGAGCTCTTCGCCACCTACGCCTCGCAGTACACGGCCCCCGCCAGCCCCTACCACCTCGCGCTCTGGCACGGCTTCGGTACCGCGCTCGGGCTGTCCGTCGTCGCCTGGGTCGCCGGTGTGCTGCTCTTCCTCGCCCGCAAGGAGGTCCGCACCCTCTCCCGGCGCGTCGCCTGGCCCACCGCCGACGCCGTCTACGGGCAGGTCCTCCTCGGCCTGGAACGCGTCTCCCTCCAGGTCACCGGCTTCGTCCAGCGCGGCTCGCTCTCCGTCTACCTCGCCGTCACCCTGCTGGTGATGCTGGCCGGACAGCTCGCCGTCCTCGTCACCGACCAGCCGTGGACCGGGGCCCGCGCCCCCGCCCGCTGGGACTCCCCGCTCCAGGCCGCCATCGCCGCCCTCACCTGCGCCGCCGCCCTGATGTGCCTCACCGTCAGCCGCCGCATGAAGGGCGTCGTCCTGGCCGGGCTCACCGGGTACGGGGCGGCACTGCTCTTCGTCCTCCAGGGCGCCCCCGACCTGGCCCTCACCCAGTTCGGCGTCGAGACCGTCTCGATGATCGTCTTCATCCTGGTGCTGCGCCGGATGCCGGTCCACTTCGAGGAGTCCTTCAGCCCCTGGCGCCGCTGGGCCCGCATCCCGGTCGCCCTCGCCAGCTCCCTGGTCGTCGCCGTCGCCGTCTGGGTCGCCGCCTCCGCGCGCACCGCCCGCCCGGACGGCGAACCGATCGTGACCGAGGTCGCCCACCACGGCCTGAAGAACGTGGTCGCCACCATCCTCGTCGACCTGCGCTCCTGGGACACCATGGGCGAGTCCGCCGTCCTCGCGGCCGCCGCCGTCGGCGTCACCAGCCTCATCTTCCTGCACCGCCGCACCGACAGCGCCGGCCAGGAGATCCCGTACGACCGGACCATCTGGTCGCTCTCCTCGCGCGGCGTGGGGCGCCCCGGACCCGGCCCGGACAGCACCCGCGAGCGGACCTGGCTGGCCGCCGGGCGCTCGCTCGCCCCCGAGCACCGCTCGGTCGTCTTCGAGGTGCTGGCCCGGCTGATCTTCCACCCGATCCTGGTGCTCTCGGTCTACCTGCTCTTCTGCGCCGAGAACCTGCCCGGCGGCGGCTTCATCGGCGGCCTGGTCGCCGGCGTCGCCCTGATCACCCGGTACCTCGCCGGCGGCCGCTTCGAACTGGCCGAGGCCGCGCCCCGCCAGCCCGGCCTCTTCACCGGGCTCGGCCTCTTCGTCATGACCGCCACCGCCCTGCTCGGCCTGGCCGACGGAACGGTCCTGCACGCCTTCGAGTACCACGGCCACCTGCCGCTCTTCGGCGAGTACCACCTCGCCACGCCCGTCCTCTTCGACTTCGGCGTCTACCTGCTGGTCCTCGGTGTCGTCCTCGACATCGTCCGCGCCCTCGGCGCCAAGGTCGACCGGCAGATCGAACGCGCCGCGGCGGAGGGCACCGTCGGGGCCAAGGGCGTCCTCGCCACCCGGAGCGGCGAGGACCCGACCGATCCCGCCACCGGAGGAGGAGACGGCCGATGACCATCAGCCTTGCCCTGCTCGTCACCGCCACCGTGCTGATCGCGGTCGGCGGCGTCCTGCTGCTCACCCGGCCGCTGACCCGCATCCTGCTCGGCGCGGTCGTCACCTCCAACGGCATCAACCTGCTGCTGCTCTCCGTCACCGGACTCTCCGGGCCCGCCCCACTGCTCTACCCGGGCGTCGACCCGGCCTCCGTCACCGACCCGCTGCCGCAGGCCATCACGCTGACCGCCATCGTCATCACCCTCGCCACCACGGCGTTCATCCTCGCCATGGCCTACCGCTCCTACCAGCTCACCGGCACCGACGAGATCCACGACGACATCGAGGACCGCAGGGTCGCCCTCCGCAGCGAGGTCTACGACGAGCGCAGCCAGCTGCGCAGCCGGTACCGGGAGGCCGACCGCGACCCCGAGGTGCGCCGCCGCTACCGCGCGGAGCGCCGCCAGCTCAGCGCCCGCCTCCGCGCCGACCGCGCCCTCCAGGCACGCGGCCGCGACGCGTCCGGCGACCTGTGGAACGACATCCTCGGCGCCGACCCAGCCGACTACCCGCAGGGCCCGGAGAGCGGCGAGGAGGGCGGCCCCGAGACGCCCGGCCCCGACGGCACCGGGCCCTCCCGCCCGGACACCGGCCCCTCGGGCGCCCCCGACACCTCCGCCCCCGACGAACCGGCCGCCGCCCCCGCCGAACCCGGCGCCACCGGCCAGGAGGCCCCCGAGTCGGCCGGCCCCCAGGCCACCGACACCACCACCCGCCCCGAGCCCCCCACCCCGGGCGGCGAGGAGGCCCCCGACCGGCACGCCGAAGCCCCGGCCGAGGAGGACACGCGCCCTGGCGGCCAGGCCCCCGAGGCCCGGGGCGCGACCCCGGCCCGCCCGGGCGAGGCCCCCGCCCCGGACGACGACAGCGGCGCCACCGCGACCCGGCCGCGCCGCGTCGTCCCGCCCCCCGACGCCCAGCACCCCCCGGAGGACCCCGTCCCCGACGGCTCCCCCGAGGCGGTCCGCCGCCGGCCCCGCCCCGGGGACCACCCCGCCCCCGACCCGCACCCGGGCCCCGCCCCCTACCCCTCGACCCCGCCCGGTCCTGAGAGCGCCCGCAAGCCGTACCCCCGCCCGGGCCGGGCCGACCGCCCGCAGCCCCCAGGAGACCTCAGGTGAACGCACTCGTCCCCCTGCCGGTGCTGCTGCCGCTCTTCGTCACCGGCCTCAGCCTCGCGGCGGGCATCCGGCTCAAGCGGTTCCAGCGGTTCATCAGTGTCGCCGTGCTCACCGCCGTCGTGGTGATCTCGGTCGTCCTGATGATCGCCGCCGACGACGGCCCGCTCTCCGTCCACCTCGGCGACTTCGCCCCGCCGCTCGGCATCACCCTGGTCGCCGACCGGCTCAGCGGGCTGATGCTCACCGTCTCCTCGCTGGTCACCCTCTGCGTGCTGGTCTACTCGCTCGGCCAGGGCATGGCAGACAAGGACGACGAGACCCCGCTCGCCGTCTTCCACCCGGCCTACCTGATCCTGGTCGCCGGGATCGCCTGCACCTTCCTCGCCGGCGACCTCATGAACCTCTTCGTCGGCTTCGAGATCATGCTGGTCTCCAGCTTCGTCCTGCTCACCCTCGGCGGCACCGGTCCCCGGATAAGGGCCGGTTCGACCTATGTGATCATCTCGCTGCTCTCCTCGATGATCTTCCTGGTGGCCATCGCCATCACCTACGCGGCCACCGGCACCGTCAACTTCGCGCAGCTCGCCGAGCGGTTCGACGACCTCTCCCTCGGCGTCACCACCCTCGTCCAGGCGATGCTGCTGACCGTCTTCGGCATCAAGGCCGCCGTCTTCCCGGTCGCCGCCTGGGTGCCCGACTCCTATCCGACGGCGCCCGCCCCCGTCACCGCCGTCTTCGCCGGCCTGCTCACCAAGGTCGGCGTCTACTGCATGCTCCGCACGGAAACCCTGCTCTTCCCCGGCAACCGGCTCGGCAACCTGCTCCTGGTCGTCGCGCTGGCCTCGATGATCATCGGCATCCTCGGCGCCGTCGCCCAGACCGACCTGAAGCGGCTGCTCTCCTTCACCCTGATCAGCCACATCGGCTACATGGTCTTCGGCATCGGCCTCGCCGACCGCGCGGGTATCGGCGGCGCCATCGTCTACGTCGTCCACCACATCACCGTGCAGACCACGCTCTTCCTCGTCGCCGGGCTGATCGAACGCCGGGGCGGCACCACGGAGCTGACCCGGCTCGGCGGCCTGGCCCGCAGCGCGCCCCTGCTCTCCCTGCTCTTCTTCGTCCCGGCCATGAACATCGCGGGCATCCCGCCGTTCTCCGGCTTCATCGGCAAGCTCGCCCTGATGCGGGCCGGCGTCGACAACGGGTCGGTCCTCGCCTGGGTCCTGGTCGGCGGCTCGACCCTGACCAGCCTCCTGACGCTCTACGTCGTCGTGAAGGTCTGGAACCTCGCCTTCTGGCGCAGCGAACCGCCCGGTCAGGCCGCGGAGGGCACCGTCATGGAGTCCCAGGAGGACGACGCCGACGACGACGCCGACGACGCCGACGACGACGCGGCCGACGAGGGCGGACCGGCCGTCACCCCGCAGGACGACCAGGGCATCCCGGTGCGGCCGGGCGGCGGCCAGGTCGTCGCCACCAGCATCACCGGGAAGGCCGTCACCACCACCAAGCGGCCCCCGCGCACCATGCTCGCGGCGACCGCCGCCACCGTCGTGCTCGGCCTCTCCTACACCGTGCTCGCCGGTCCGCTCGCCGCCTACACCGACCGCTCGGCGCAGGAACTGCTGACCCGGACGCCGTACATCGAGGAGGTGCTCAGGCCGTGATCACCTGGTCGGCGCGGTCCCCCGAACTCCCGCCTTACTCCATGGCCTTCGGCCACGGGCGGCACCGCAGGGTGCTCGACCTGCCGCTCGTCGTCTGGCTCGCCGTCATCTGGCTGCTGCTCTGGGGCACCTTCTCCTGGGCCAACCTCGTCAACGGCGTGGTCGTCGGCGTCCTGCTCTGCCTGGCCTTCCCGCTGCCCCCGGCCGACCTGGGCCTGCGCCTGCACCCCTGGGGCATCCTCAAGCTGGTGGTCTACCTGCTCTGGGACATGTGGATCTCCGGGGTCCGCGTCACCAAGCAGATCTTCGTGGACTACCCGCACCGCGCGGCCGTCCTCGCGATCCCGCTCCGCTGCCGCTCCGAACTCATGCTCACCGCCACCGCGGTGGCCGTCTCCAACGTGCCCGGCGGCTCGGTCATCGAACTGCGCCGCGCCACCGCCACCCTCTTCGTCCACGTCCTGGACGCCGACGATCCCAAGGCGCTGGAGACCGCCCGCCGGTCCGTCTGGCGGACCGAGGAACTGACCGTCCGGGCCTTCGGCAGCCGCGAGGAGATCGCGCGCGTCTCGGCCGACCCCCGGCAGGAGGACGCGACATGACCGTCTTCGAATGGATCGACCGCGTCCTGCTGACCGCGGCGGTCGTGATGATCCTGCTCGCCGGAGCCCTGCTGCTGGTCCGCCTCTGGCGGGGCCCCTCCATGCTCGACCGCGCCATCTGCCTGGATGTCACCGCCGCCCTGATCATCGCCGGCCTCGGCGCCCAGGCCGCCTTCAGCCGGGACCCGTTCTACTTCCCGATCATGCTGGTGCTGGCCTTCCTCGGCTTCACCGGATCGGTGGCCATCGCCCGGTTCATCGCCGTACGCGACCGGCCCGCCGCCGCCCACGGGCGGGAAGCCACCGTGGAGGAGGACCGCAGCGCATGAACCCCACCCCCTGGGCCCAGGCCGCGGACACCGTCGGCGCCTTCCTCGTCTTCCTCGGCGCCGCCATCTGCCTGCTCGGCTCCATCGGCATGGTCAAGCTCCCCGAGGTCCTCTCCCGCAGCCACGCCGCCACCAAGCCGCAGGCCCTGGGCATCCTGCTGGTCCTGGTCGGAGTCGAGCTGCGGCTGCGCACCGGCATCGACGCCGGCACCCTCGCCCTGATCATCTTCTTCCAGCTGCTGACCGGGCCCGTCGCCTCCCACCTGGTGGCCCGCTCGGCGTACCGCACCGGCGGCGTCCACGCCGACCTCCTCTTCGACGACCTCGACGAACAGCTCAGCGAGGAACCCGACATGCCGCGCAGCCACCCCCGTCCCGACCCCGACCGCGAGGACGCCGCCCCCAAGGACGGGCCGGAGGACGGGCACCCCCCGGGCGGCGGCTGACGGCTGCGCGTCGCCCTCCGTGGAGAAGGGCGGCCCCGTCAGAACGCCACCGCGTCGCGGATCAGCGGGCAGGTCATGCAGTGGCCGCCGCCGCGCCCCCGGCCCAGTTCCGCGCCGACGATCGGCAGGACCTCGATGCCGGCCTGGCGCAGGAGGGCGTTGGTCTGGGTGTTGCGGTCGTAGGTGAAGACGACGCCCGGTTCGAGGGCGACGGCGTTGTTGCCGCTGTCCCACTGCTGGCGTTCGGAGGCGTAGACGTCGCCGCCGGTCTCGATGACCCGCAGCTCCGGCAGGCCGAGGGCGCGGGCCACCACCTCGGTGAACGGGCGGTCGCCCTCGTCGGTGATCTCCAGCCCCGGCGCGCGGTCTCCGGGGCGCAGCGAGAAGGTGCGCACCGCCTCCATGATCTTCGGGTAGAGGGTCACCACGTCGCGGTCGGCGAAGGTGAAGACGGTGTCCAGGTGCATCGCCGAGCGCAGCCGGGGCATCCCGGCGACGATCACGTGCTCCGCCGCGCCCCGGGCGAAGAGGGCCGCCGCGACCTGCGTGATGGCCTGGCGCGAGGTGCGCTCGCTCATGCCCATCAGGACGACCTTCTCGCCGACCGGCATGATGTCGCCGCCCTCGAAGGCGGCCTGCCCCCAGTCGCGCTCCGGGTCGCCCCACCAGACGGTCGAACCGGCGAAGTCGGGGTGGAAGAGGTAGACGGCCTTCATCAGCATCGTCTCGGCGCGCCGGGCCGGCCAGTACAGCGGGTTGAGGGTGACGCCGTCGTAGAGCCAGCAGGTGGTGTCGCGGGTGTAGAGGGTGTTGGGCAGCGGGGGCAGCAGGTAGGCGTGGCCGCCGGTGGACTCGCGGGCCAGGGCCACGAAACCGGTCCGGTACTCCTCGGGGAGGTCGGTGGTGGCCAGGCCGCCGACGAGGTGGTCGGCGAGGCGCCGGTCGTCCAGGGTTTCCAGGTAGGCGAGGGTGGAGTCGATCAGGCCGATCCCGACCTGGTCGGCGGTGACCTTCCGCTCCAGGAGCCAGTTCCGCGCCCCGGGCACGCCCATCGTCTCGGCGAGCAGCGCGTGCAGCTCCACCACGTCCACGCCGCGCCGGCGCAGCTCGGCAACGAAGGCGGCGTGGTCGCGCTGGGCGTTCTCCACCCACATCACGTCGTCGAAGAGCAGGTCGCGGGAGTTGGTCGGGGTGAGCCTGCGGTGGGCGAGCCCGGGGGAGCAGACCAGCACCTTGCGCAGCCGGCCGACCTCCGAGTAGACGCCGAGCGAGGCGCTGGGCGGGATGGTGGACATGGCGCGCTCCTCGTCCGCTCGCTCCGCGGCGCGGGCGCCGCCGACATCCGGAACGTACCCGCTCACCCGCCCTGACGCCTTTCCGGCGGGGCCGCCGGGTGGAGAACCCTCAGGCCGCCCGGCTGGCCCGATCCGGCCGCCGCTTGTTGCGTGGGAGGGGCCGGGGGCGGCACCCTGCTGGCAGCCACGCGCGGGGGAGAGGGCGGCCGATGCACCTGCTGTTCAGCAGCGACGAGGTGGCGCCGGGGGAGGGCCTGGCGGTCCTGGACGAGCTGTACACGACCAGCGAGCACCCGATGCGCATGCTCGCCCCGGCCCCCGAGAAGTTCCGGGCCACCGTGCGCTCCCTGGACCTCGCCGCGGTGAACGTGGTGGAACTGACCGCCTCCCCCTCCGAAGTGGTCCGTACGCCGCGGCTCGTCCGGCAGGCCGACCCCGAACTCTCCAGCGTCCTGGTGCCCCTGCGCGGCCGTGTCGGGCTCGGCCAGGCGGGCCGGGAGGCCGTGCTCGGGCCGCGCGAACTGGCGCTCTACGACAGTTCCCGGCCTTTCGAGCTGCGGCTCGCCCCCGGCGGGGAAGGCGCGGCTCTCCTCCGCGCTCACGTGCCCCGGGCCCTGCTGGACCTGCCCGCCGGCCGCCTCGACAGGCTGCTCGGCACCGCCCTCGACGGGCGGGCCGGGGTCGGCGGGCTGCTGACCCAGTTCCTGACCGGGACGGCCGCCGGCTCCGCCGCGTACTCCACGGCCGACCTGGCGCGCCTCGGTACCGTCGCCCTCGACCTGCTGCGCGCGGTCCTCGCCCACCACCTCGACGCCGAGGACGCCGTACCGGACGACTCGCGCCGGCGCACGCTGCTGCTGCGCATCGAGGCGTTCGTCCAGCGGAACCTGCACGAGCCGCAGTTGTCACCCGCGGCCATCGCCGCCGCCCACCACATCTCCGTCAGCCACCTGCACCGCCTCTTCGAGGGCCGCGACACCACCGTGGCCGCCTGGGTCCGCCGCCAGCGCCTGCAACGGGCCCGCCGCGACCTGGCCGACCCCGCGCTCGGCACGGTCCCCGTGCACCACATCGCGGCCCGCTGGGGCTTCAACGACCACTCCACCTTCACCCGCGCCTTCCGTGGCGCCTACGGGATGCCGCCCAGGGAGTACCGCCGCAGCTCCGCCCTCCGGTGACCCGCGCGCGCCCCCGGCGTGCGAGGGTGGGGGAGAGGGGCCCCGCCGGCCCGGCCCGCAGAGCCGAACGGAGACGCCATGGACGAGACATCCCCCTTCGACGCCCAGTCCCTCCTGGTGGAGAGCGAGACCCTCGACGCCTTCCTCGCCGAACTGGCCGCCGAGGCCAGGCGCCGCATGCCGGGCGCCAACGGCTGCGGCGTCACCCTGGAACGCGACGGGCGCCCCTACACCGTCGCCAGCGCCGGCAGCACCGCCCCGCCGCTCGACGAGATGCAGTACACCATCGACGACGGCCCCTGCCTGGAGGCGCTGCGCCACGACAAGGAGGTGTACGTCACGGACATGGCGAAGGAGACGCGGTGGATGCCCTACCCGCCGTTCGCCGTCGACCGCGGCACCCGCTCCTCCCTCTCCCTCCCGCTGAAGGAGCGGAACGGCATGGCGGGCGCCCTCAACCTCTACGCCGAGCAGCCCGGCGCCTTCGCCCCGGCCGACCAGGAGCGGCTGCGGCTCGTCGCGGCCCAGGCGTCCGGCGCCCTCGTCCTCGCCGTCCGCATCGCCGACGCCCAGCAGTCCGCCGCCGACCTCCAGGCCACGCTGCGCTCCCGGACCGTCATCGACCAGGCGATGGGCGTGATCATGGGGCAGCAGCGGTGCGGCGCCGACGACGCCTTCGCCTTCCTCCGTGCCGCCTCGCAGAACCGCAACATCAAGCTCCGGGACCTGTGCGTGCAGCTCATCCAGAACGTCACCGGCGAGCCGCCGCAGGAGGGCAGCTTCCAGCCGCGGAAGTGAGGAGGGCCACCGGCGCCCGCCCCCACCTGGCACACGCGACCCCGGGTGATCCTCTAGGGTGGAGCCGGGTCCAGCAGCGTGGCCCGTCGCTTCGCGCTGCTCAGGAGATCTTCCGTGGCCCCCACTCCCTTCACGCTGTCCAGTACCACGCGGTCGTGGCCGTCCGCCCAGGTGACGACGGTGCGCCTGACGGGGCACGTGGACGCGGAGACCTGGCCCCGGCTCGCCGCCTGCCTCGAACAGGCCCTCGCCATCTCGGCCGGCCCCTACGTCGCGGTCGAACTCGGCCCCGGCGCCGAACTCTCCGACGCCGCCGCCCGCCGGCTGATCCGCCTCGTCCTCGACGGCGCGGGCAACACGCCGCGCCTCGTCCTCACCGGCGGGTGGAGCTCCGCCGAGGAGGCGGCCCCGGGCCCGGAGCGGACGCCGGCCGGCGGCGGGAGCCAGAGCGAGGCCGAGGTGCACGACCTGCGCGCCAGCCTCCGCACCCGCCCGCTCATCGCCCAGGCCCAGGGCATCCTCCAGGAGCGCTACGGACTGCGCGACGCGGAGGCCGCCTTCGACCTGCTGCGCGACAGCTCCCAGCAGCACAACGTCAAACTCCGCACCCTCGCCTCCGTCTTCCTCAGCGCCCCGCGCCCCGCCGACGGCCCCCAGTGGTTCCCCGGCCGCACCCGCGCCCCCGCCCCCGAGCTGAACTTCGCCCCCTGGCTGAGCCGCAGCCGGGTGCCCCGGAGCGCCTTCGCCGAGGCGGTCCTGAGCACCGCCCTGCGCTGCGTACGAAGTGCGCGCGGGCTGCTGCACGTCGCCGACCCGCTCATCGGCCCGCAGCTGGAGGCCCACCAGGGCATCCCCGACGCCCTCCTCGACCACCTGACCCGCGGCCCGGACGGCGCGGGCCGGGGCCCCGCCACCGACGCCATGCGCGAAGGCAGACGCGGCGCCCTCACCGACGGGCTCGCCGACGCCCGGCTCACCGAGGAGACCCGCCAGGCGCTGCGCGCGGCGGGCATCGGCCACGCCTGGTACGCCCCGCTGCGCTCCGCCTCCGGCGAGAGCTCGGGCGTCATCACCCTGTACGGCCCGCCGCCGGGCCCCGCCCCGACCGAGACCGAGTGGAAGGCCCTGGACCTGGTCGTGGCCCAGGCGGGGGAGTGGCTCGACTGGCACCGCCGTACCGTCATGCTCGACGCCCTGGAGCAACTGCACGCGCAGGGCCGTGCCCTGGCCGGGAAGGGCCGCGGCTGACCGGGCACCAGGCCCGGCACGGAAGACGGCCGTTCCATCCCGCATGGTCCGCGGGGTCCGGGGCAGGTGTCGACCTGAGGTCAGGCAGCGGCCCACCAGGAGACCACCCGTATCCGGAGGGTTCCATGAGGGATTCCGCCATGTCCGCCGAACACACCCCCGTGACGGTCGTCCCGCTCGACGTCATCGTCGACCCCGAGAACGAGGAGACCGTCGAGGCGGAACTCCGCGCGCTCCAGGCCGGCGCCGGAGCCAGCGTCGTGGTGGTGCACGTGCGGGCGCGGGTGGTGACACCCCGGGCGCTGCACCTCCTGCTGCGCGCCAGGGAGCGGGCCGCCGCCGCGGGCGGAATCCTCTGCGTGGCCGCGCCGGGCCCTGCGGCCCGGCGCGTCTTCCACCTCACCGGGCTCAGTCGCGTGCTGCGCGTGGCGGCGACCGTCGCGGGTGCGGTCCGCCGCAACGCCGGCGCCGGCTGCGGCCATCCGGGCAGCGCCTCGCCCCGGAGCCGGGCCATCCCCTCGCCGCGCCGCCCCGGCCCGCCGCGCCCGGCCCGTTCGCTGGGCCGGCTCGCCCGGCCGGACCGTACGCGCCGTCCCTGAGGGCCGGCGCCGGAGGACCACCACCACACACCACCCGGAGGAATGATCGATTCCGGTTGAGTTGGGTAGCCATACCTCACCGCTCAACCTCCGGAACGGGTCATGCCCCCTGCCTTCCTCACCACCCCCACGCCGCGCCGCACCCTCCTGCGTGGACTCGGCGCCGGAGCCGCCGGGTTCACCATTACCGACCAGCGCGGCCGGGAGATCCGGTTCGACGGGCCGGTCGAGCGGATCGCCACCGCGATCATCCCCTCGCCCTGGATGATCGCCGCCGTCGACGGCTCCCACTCCCGCATCGTCGGCGTCAACGAGTCCACGCTCCAGGCCAACGAGGAGGGCGTCTTCGGCACCCTCCTCGGCAAGGAGAAGCGCGCGAGCGGACTGGTCGACTGGATGCACGAGGAGGACGCGGCCGTACGCAAGCTCGTCGCCTCCCAGGACCGCGCCGGCGACCCCGTCTCCGTCCTCTACCTGCGCACCGCCGCCGACGGCTGGACCACCGCCAACAAGACCCGGTGCATGAACCACTGGACCGAGCCGGTCGGCGCGTCAACGTCGCCCGCGACGAGGCCACCGGCACCCCGCAGGTCTCCGTGGAGCAGATACTCGCCTGAAACCCGGAGGTCGTCCTGCTCCCCGGCTTCGACACCGCCACCCCGGCAGCCTTCTACGCCGACAAGCGCCTCGCCGGTCTCCGCGCCGTCCGCGAACGCCGCGTCTACGAGATCCCGCTCGGCGGCTACCGCTGGGACCCGCCCTGCTGCGAGTCGCCTCTGATGTGGCGCCGGCCGCGCAGATCCTCCACCCCGCCCTGGCCCGTCGCATCGGCCCGCGCACCCAGCTCGCCGAGACCTTCCAGAAGCTGTACGGCCACCGCCTCACCCGCGCCGAGGCCGACGCCGTTCTCCACCTCGGTCTCAACGCCGGGAGCAGCGGCTATGACGGCCTCCGCGCCTGAGGCCCCGTCACCCGCGGGCCAGGCCGGACCGGAGGAGCGGCGGGCGGGGCGCCTTCCCGGCCGCCTGCGCCTGCCGCTTCTCGCCGTCCTCACCCTGCTGGTCGCCCTTGCCGCGCGGCGCTGGGCCGCTACGTCGTCCCGCCCAACGAGATCGTCCGTCTCCTCGCCGGACAGTTCCTCCCCGTCGACCGCACCTGGACCGGCAACGAAGAGAGCGTCGCCCTCAACGTCCGCCTGCCCCGCGTCCTGCTCTCCCTGCTGGGCGGCGCCGCCCTCCAGGGCGTCTTCCGCAACCCGCTGGTCAGCCCGGACGTCATCGGGGTCGCCTCCGGTGCCTCCTTCGGCGGGGTCCTCGCCATGCTGCTCGGCGTCGGTTCCCTCGGTGCGGTCACCGACGCCTTCGGCTTCCGACGAGGACCGCGTCTCCACCCCCGGCCGCCTCCTCGTCACCACGATGGACCCCGGTGTACCACCACGGCTCCCGCTTCATGCCGGGCGCGGCCCAGCTCCTGCTGGGCCTGTTGCGCTGGACCGCCGTCAAGAGTTGAAGGAATGACCGGGCTCAACTCCCTCTCTCGCGCGATGTATTGACAACAGATTTCCGAGGTTTTACCTTTCCGTCACCTGAGAGCGCTCTCAGGCTGGGCTCTTGCACCCTCTGTCCGGTTCCGCGGCGCGCCCCCCACCCTGTTCCCCCCGGCTGTCCGCGGCTGCCTCCGCCGAGCCCGTCCCCACGACGACACGAGGTGCCCCATGCCAACCCCCCGATCGCGGCCTGCCGCCGCGGTGGTCCTCGCCGCCGCGCTCGCCGCCGTGAGCCTCGGCCCGGCCGCGACCCCGGCGTCGGCCGCCACGGTGCCCGTGGGCGCCGGGAGTTACTCCGACACCCGGCCGCCCGGCACCACCGGCCCCACGACCAACACCGGCGCGCCGGTCACCCCGAAGGTCACCGAGGCCGCCAAGGACAAGCCGGTGCCCACCAACGACTGGTGGTCCTCGCTCGCCTTCCAGCGGTACGACGACAACCCGTACTCCACCCCCATGTACGGCCACCCCCTCACCTACCAGGCCGTCTCCGGCGGCCTGGAGGTCGGCTACCCGACCAGCCCCACGGTCGTGGGCGAGGGCCGCCAGTACGAGTACGCGCACAAGGCCGACCTGACCCTCGGCCTGAGCGGGCTCAACTCGCCCGACACCAAGGCCGACGACTGGTCCGACTGGACGGTCACCCCCTACTGGTCCGACGGTGACCGCACCCTGCGGACCACCATCGGCCACGGCATGCCCTTCGTCTACGCCGAGGGCGAGGGCGGCGACGCCCGCATCACCACCGCCGGGACCCCCGACGTCTTCGCCGACGACGGCAACGTCCTCGGCATCACGGTCGCCGGCCACCACTACGCCCTCTTCGCCCCGACCGGCAGCGACTGGAACGTCTCCGGCACCGACATCACCGCCGGCCTCGGCGACAAGGACTACTTCTCGCTCGCCGTCCTGCCCTCCACCGACGCCCTGGAGACCTACCGCGCGTACGCCTTCAGCTTCGTCACCGGTTCACAGGTCGACTGGAACTCCTCCGACGGCACGGTCGGCGCCACCTACGAGCTGACCACCGAGGCCAAGGAGGGCACCGAACGCGGCACCCTCCAGGCGCTCTACCGGCACCAGTGGATGCACACCACCGACGCCCTCACGCCGTACACCTACGTCTCCCCCCGCGGCACCATGAAGGTCCGGGAGGGCACCTCCTTCACCACCAGCCAGAAGGCCGCCCCGGTCCTGCCCGGGCTGCCGAAGAACGACGCGGTCGACACCGACCGGCTCCGCGGCTACCTGGCCGAGGTCGCCGACTCCTCCGACCCGTTCTCCGGCGCCTCGGACACCTACTGGACCGGCAAGGCACTCGGCAAGCTCGCCCAACTGGTGCCGCTCGCCGACCAGATCGGCGAGACCGCCACCCGCGACAAGCTCGTCGGCCTCCTCCAGGACCGCCTGGAGGAATGGTTCACCGCGGGCGGGGCGAGCGAGTTCTCCTACGACACGGAGTGGAAGACCCTCACCGGCTACCCGGCCTCCTACGGCAGCGACAGCGAACTCAACGACCACCATTTCCACTACGGCTACTACGTCTACGCCGCCGCGATCGTCGCCCAGTACGACGCCGGCTGGGCCGCCGACTCCGCCTGGGGCGGCATGGTCGAGACCCTGATCCGCGACACGGCCAACCCGAGCCGCACCGACACCGCCTTCCCGTTCCTGCGCGGCTTCGACGTCTACGCCGGGCACAGCTGGGCCTCGGGCCATCAGGGCTTCGCCGCAGGCAACAACCAGGAGTCCTCCTCGGAGTCGACCAACCTCAGCGCCGCCCTGGTGCTCTGGGGCTCGGCCACCGGCGACTCCGAACTGCGCGACCTCGGCAGCTACCTGCTCGCCACCGAGGGCGAGTCGATCGCCCAGTACTGGTTCGACGCCGACGAGGAGGTCTTCCCCGGCGACTTCGGCCACGACACGGTCGGCATGGTGTGGGGCAGCGGCGGCGCGTATTCCACCTGGTGGACCGCCAACCCCGAGGAGATCCACGGCATCAACGTCCTGCCCGTGACCGCGGGCGGCTCCCTGCACCTGGGCGGCCACAAGGACGCGATCCGGCGCAACATCGCCGAGATGGAGCGCGAGAACGGCGGCCCCGCCGAGGAATGGCGCGACATCCTCTGGGAGTTCGAGTCCCTGGCCGACCCCGGCGCCGCAAAGGCCAAGTGGGACGCGGGCAACGCCGGATACACCCCGGAAGCGGGTGAGTCCAAGGCCCACACCTACCACTGGCTCACCACCCTGGACACCCTGGGCGCCCCCGACCCCTCGGTCACCGCCGACCTGCCCACGGCCGCCGTGTTCGCCAAGGGCGACACCCGCACCTACGCCGCCCACAACCACGGCTCCGACCCGGTGACCGTCACCTTCTCGGACGGCCACGAACTCACGGTGCCGGCCCGGTCGACGGCGACCGGGAGGGGCTGAGCCCCCGGCCGACGCATGACGAGACGCCGCCCATGTCCCCCTGGAGGGAGGGACGTGGGCGGCGTCGTCCGTGCGCACGGTGCGGCCACGCGGACCGGAGGCCCGGATGCCGTCGCTTAGATGTCCCGGAACGTCTCGATCTGCGCCCCCACCGAGTTGAGGCGTTCGGCCAGGTCCTCGTAGCCGCGGTTGATGACGTACACGTTGCGCAGGACCGAGGTGCCCTCGGCGGCCATCATGGCGAGGAGGACGACGACGGCGGGGCGCAGGGCGGGCGGGCACATCATCTCGGCGGCGCGCCAGCGGGTCGGGCCCTCCACCAGGACGCGGTGGGGGTCGAGGAGCTGGAGGCGGCCGCCGAGGCGGTTGAGGTCGGTGAGGTAGATGGCGCGGTTGTCGTAGACCCAGTCGTGGATGAGGGTCTGGCCCGAGGCGGCGGCGGTGATGGCCGCGAAGAACGGGACGTTGTCGATGTTCAGGCCGGGGAACGGCATGGGGTGGATCTTGTCGATCGGCGCCTCCAGCTTGGAGGGGCGCACGGTGAGGTCGACCAGCCGGGTGCGGCCGTTGTCGGCGGCGTACTCCGGCGTGCGGTCGTGGTCCAGGCCCATCTCCTCCAGGACCGCCAACTCGATCTCCAGGAACTCGATCGGCACCCGGCGCACCGTCAGCTCCGACTCGGTGACCACGGCGGCGGCCAGCAGGCTCATCGCCTCGACCGGGTCCTCCGAGGGGGAGTAGTCCACATCGACGTCGATGACGGGGACGCCGTGGACGGTGAGCGTGGTGGTGCCGATGCCCTCGACGCGGACGCCCAGCGCCTCCAGGAAGAAGCAGAGGTCCTGGACCATGTAGTTGGAGGAGGCGTTGCGGATGACGGTGACGCCGTCCTTGCGGGCGGCGGCCAGCAGCGCGTTCTCGGTCACCGTGTCGCCGCGCTCGGTCAGCACGATCGGCTTGTCCGAGGGCTCGGGCGTCTCCACCTCGGCGTGGTACAGCCCCTCGGTGGCGGTGATGGCCAGGCCGAAGCGGCGCAGCGCGATCATGTGCGGCTCGATGGTGCGCGTACCGAGGTCGCAGCCGCCGGCGTACGGCAGCTTGAAGCGGTCCATGCGGTGCAGCAGCGGGCCGAGGAACATGATGATGGAGCGGGTGCGGCGGGCCGCCGTCTGGTCCATGCCGGCCATGTCCAGGTCGGCGGGCGGGACGATCTCCAGGTCGTGCCCGTCGTTGATCCAGCGGGCGCGGACGCCGATGGAGTTGAGCACCTCCAGCAGGCGGTAGACCTCCTCGATGCGGGCGACCCGGCGCAGCGTGGTGCGCCCCCGGTTCAGCAGCGAGGCGCAGAGCAGCGCGACACAGGCGTTCTTGCTCGTCTTGACGTCGATCGCGCCGGACAGACGCCGCCCGCCGACCACCCGCAGATGCATCGGCCCGGCGTAGCCCAGAGAGACGATTTCACTGTCCAGGGCTTCACCAATTCGAGCGATCATCTCAAGGCTGATGTTTTGGTTGCCGCGTTCGATGCGGTTGACCGCGCTCTGGCTGGTGCCGAGCGCCTCGGCGAGCTGCGCCTGTGTCCAGCCGCGATGCTGACGGGCGTCACGGATGAGCTTGCCGATGCGTACCAGGTAGTCGTCTGCCATGCCCGCAGGCTATCTCAGATATGAGATGCTAGCCTGTTGGGGGGTCCGTTCGGGGGAGGCGCCCGTACGGGGGCCTGGCGCCAGGGGGTCTGACGGCGAGTCGGACGTTCCGCCGCCCGCGTGGCCGCACCGCTGGCAGACTCCGCCGCATGACCACACAGGGGGAGACGACGGGACGGTTCGACGCGGGGGGCGAGGGGGAAGCGGCGGTGCCGGCCTGGGTGACGCTCGGCCTTCTCGGGGCCTGGGCGCTGCACGACGTGGAGGAACTGCTGGCGATGCGGCACTGGCCGGCGCGGGTGCCCGAGCTACGTGAGCGATTCCCGCAGGTGCCGGACCGGCTCTGGCGGGAGATGGCGGAGGTGGACGTACGCCGCTTCGGCCTCGCCATGGCGGGCGTCGGCCTCGTCGTCGGCGCGGCGGCCGTCGAGGGGCGTCGCACGGGCGGCCGTTCGGCGGCCTACCAGTCCGTCCTCGACGGCTTCGGCCTGCACGGCCTGGTCCATCTGGCCCAGTCCGCCCTTGTACGCGGCTACACCCCCGGCGTCGCCACCACCCCGCTCCTGGTCCTCCCGTTCACCCTGGCGGCCCGCACCCGCCTACGCCGCGCCGGACTCCTGCGCCCCGCCGGCGCCGGGGGCGCGGCGCTCGGCCTGGGGCTCGCCGGGGTGGTGACGGCCGGGGCCCATGTGGTGGCGCGACGGCTGGACGGCGGGCAGCGGAAACGCGCCGGCTGACGGCCGGCCCCTACACCCCCACCCGCGCCCCCACCCCACCGTCCGCCGACGCCATCCCCAGCCACGTGTGCGGGTTGCCCTCCCAGCACCAGCCGAGTTTCGGGGCGCCCTCGCTGATCCAGAGGGCCGGGACGCGGCGGTCGCCGCAGCGGGTGGCGCCGAGGGAGAAGCACTTGTTCTTGGCGAGGGCCGCCGGGTACTGGGTGACCAGGGCGAGGCCCTCCTCCATCGTCAGGGTGGTCCGCCCGCGCCCGGCGATCTCCGCCATGGCGTCGGCGGGGACCGCGCCGCAGAACTCCTCCCCGCGCTCCACGCCGAACAGCAGGTGGGCGGCGGGTTCGCCGGCCGGCCGCAGTTCCTCCAGGGTGGTGAACCGCTCCAACTCGCCCGGCTTGTAGTGCCGGTCGACGATTCCGGGCTTGCTCTTCCCGGCGAGGGTGGTCCGCGCCACCGCCTCCTCGACGGGGACCAGGGCGCGGGAGACCACCAGCAGGAACGGCACCCGGCCGTTCTCCGGCTCCGGTGCGGAGAGTTCCGCCGCCCGGTCCACGACCACCTGGCGCAGCGGCGCCACCCGTGCCGCGAACTCCTCCTCCGGCACCCCGGCCACTGCCGGGTACCCCGCCTCCAGCAGCCTCGCCACCTGCCGGTCGAACTCCCCGCCCGCGTCGAACTCCGCCGTGCCGCCCGCCTGGACCTGGACCACCTGGGACTCCCTCCCCGTACCGGAACCGTGTGCGGCCTGTCCAAGGACACCGCCCGCGTGGATATTCCCGTTCAGGCGCGCGCCTTCCGGTGGGCGGCCACCCGTTCCCGCGTCGCGCACCGGCGTGAGCAGTAGCGGCGGGTGGGGCCGGAGCCCTGGGTGAGGAAGACGTCCTGACAGCTCGCCGAGGCGCAGACGGCGCCCGGTGGCAGCTGGCGGTCCCAGAGCAGCACCGCCAGCACCATGCAGGAGGAGGCCAGCAGCCACTCGCCCCAGGCCGCGTCGTCGTCGCGGTCGAGGTGCGGGTGCCAGGGCGCGGTCCCGGCGTGGGAGGTGAGGCGGAGGGGGCCCGTGCCGGCGGCCAGCAGGCGGTTGAGGGCGCGGGCGGCCGTGTCCGTGTCCGTGGCGGCGAGGACCTCGCGGAGCTGGAGCGCCGCCGATCGCATCGGGGCGACGTCGGCCTCGGTGAGGGTGAGCGGGCCGCGCTCCCCGTGGCGGAGCAGCAGCCCGGCGACGGCAGCCGGGTCGGGGTGCTCGGGGGCCAGCGCGTTGACCAGGGCCACGGTGCGCTCCGCCACCGCCCGCACCGAGTGCCGCGTGGACCAGTCGTCAAAAGTCTTCGAGCGCGCGGAGGGGCCCGAGGGAGGGGAGGGGGCAGCCATCGGGGGAGTGTAACGCTTCTTGTGCGGTTTTCCGTTACCTGGGTAACGTCCGGCGGATGACGAAGCGTTACGCGGTGCGGTGGTTCCTGGCCGGAGGTGCTCTGGCCAGGACCGGGGACGAGCTGGCGGGCCCGGCGCTGCTCCTGGCCGGGTTCGCGGTGACCGGCTCGCCCGCCACCGGCGCCCTGCTGCTCGCCGCCCTCACCGTTCCGGCGGTCCTGGGCGGCCCGCTGGTGGGCGTCCTGCTCGACCGCGCCCCGCGCCCCGGCCGCCTGCTCGCCGCCGCCCTTCTGCTGTACGCGCTCGGCCTCGGGCTGGCGGCCTTCGGTGCGGGCCGGGCGCCGGTAGCGGTGACACTGGCCTGCGCGGCCGCCGCCGGGCTCTTCGCCCCCGCGCTCGCCGGGGGCTGGAGCGCCCAACTGCCGCACGTGGCCGCCCCGGGCGGCCTGCCCGCCGCCACCGCCCGCGACGCCGCCACCTTCCACCTCGCGAGCCTGGCCGGACCCGCCCTCGCCGCGTCCCTCGCCGCCTGGACGCTCCCCTCGGCCCCCGCCACGCTCGCCGTCACTCTGCTCCTGCTCGCCGTCCCGGTTGCCTGGCGGCTGCCGGGTCCGGCCGGGCGGGCCCGCACCAGCGCCCCCCTCGCCCGCACCGGCGCCCCCGCCGCCCGCTCCGGCGTGGCAGCCCTCCGGGCGGGGCTGCGCCTGACGGCCCGTAACCCGGCCCTGCGGGGCGCCACCGTGACCTCGGTGCTCTCCTGCGCCGCCCAGGGGATGCTGGCGGCCTGCGCGGTGCCGCTGGGGGAGCGGGTTCTCGGGGGCGCCGCCCGGGGGGTCGCCCTGCTGGCCGTCGTGGCCGGCGCCGCACTTCTCGCCAACGCCGTACTCGCCCGGTACCCCCTGCGCGCCACGTCGGGCGCGCTCCTGCGGTGGACGGCGTTCCTCCAGGGTGCGGCCCTGCTCCTGGCGGCCACGTGCCACCCGGTCCTCGTCCTCGTCGCCGCCCTGCTCGCCGGCGCCGGGGAAGGCCCGCAGCTCACCGCCCTGTTCGCGGTGCGCCACCGGGAGGCGCCCGCCCGGCTGCGGGCCCAGCTCTTCACCACCGGGGCCAGCCTGAAGACGACCGGGTACGCCGCCGGGGCCGCCCTCGCCGGGCAGCTGTCCGGCGTCGCGCTCCCGGCCGCGCTGCTGGCGGCGGCCGGGCTGCACCTGCTGGCCGGAGCCGTCCCCGGGGAACGGGAGCGGGTCAGCCGTCCTGGGGCAGGAGCGGGGCGAGTGCCGGACGCACCCGGCCGGGGGCGGGGGTGGTGATGACGTACCCCGCCACGCCGTGGGCGGCGAACGGGTCCTCGGCGGCGATCCGCTCGATCCGGCGCGCCACTCATCAACCCCGGGGCATGCCTCGTACGCGGTCATGTACTAGAGTTATCTCGACATCGAGATATCTACCCAGGGCGAGACCGCGACCGCCGCCGGTAAGGCTTACCTAACTTAGCCCTACCTTAGCTGACTGGTGCGAGTGCGGGGCGGCAGAATTGCGGTAGAACGCGCACATTGATGAAGGAGACTGTCGTGTCGGCGAACAGCTTCGACGCCCGCAGCACGCTGCGCGTGGGCGACGAGTCGTACGAGATCTTCCGGCTGGACAAGGTCGAGGGCTCCGCGCGCCTCCCTTACAGCCTGAAGGTGCTGCTGGAGAACCTGCTCCGCACGGAGGACGGCGCGAACATCACCGCCGACCACATCCGCGCGGTGGGCGGCTGGGACTCGCAGGCCCAGCCCAGCCAGGAGATCCAGTTCACCCCCGCCCGCGTGATCATGCAGGACTTCACCGGTGTGCCGTGTGTGGTCGACCTCGCCACCATGCGTGAGGCCGTGAAGGAGCTCGGCGGCGACCCGGCGAAGATCAACCCGCTGGCCCCCGCCGAGCTGGTCATCGACCACTCGGTCATCGCCGACAAGTTCGGCACCGACCAGGCGTTCGCGCAGAACGTCGAGCTGGAGTACGGCCGCAACCGCGAGCGCTACCAGTTCCTGCGCTGGGGCCAGACCGCCTTCGACGAGTTCAAGGTCGTCCCTCCGGGCACCGGCATCGTCCACCAGGTCAACATCGAGCACCTGGCCCGCACGGTCATGGTGCGAGGCGGCCAGGCGTACCCCGACACGCTGGTCGGCACCGACTCGCACACCACCATGGTCAACGGCCTCGGTGTGCTCGGCTGGGGCGTCGGCGGCATCGAGGCCGAGGCCGCCATGCTCGGCCAGCCGGTCTCCATGCTCATCCCGCGCGTCGTCGGCTTCAAGCTGACCGGTGAGCTCAAGCCCGGCACCACCGCCACCGACCTGGTCCTCACGATCACCGAGATGCTGCGCAAGCACGGCGTCGTCGGCAAGTTCGTCGAGTTCTACGGCGAGGGCGTCGCCGCCACCTCGCTCGCCAACCGCGCCACCATCGGCAACATGTCGCCGGAGTTCGGCTCCACCGCCGCGATCTTCCCGATCGACGACGAGACGCTGAACTACCTGCGCCTGACCGGCCGCAGCAAGCAGCAGGTCGACCTGGTCGAGGCGTACGCCAAGGAGCAGGGCCTGTGGCTGGACCCGGCCGCCGAGCCGGACTTCTCCGAGAAGCTGGAGCTCGACCTCTCCACGGTCGTCCCCTCCATCGCCGGCCCCAAGCGCCCGCAGGACCGCATCGTCCTCGCCGAGGCCGCCGCCCAGTTCGGCCAGGACGTGCGCAACTACGTCTCCGAGGCCGACGTGGACGAGGCCGGCAAGGAGTCCTTCCCGGCCTCCGACTCCCCGGCGGTCTCCAACGGCACCCCGTCGAAGCCGGTCACCGTGACCGCCCCCGACGGCTCGACCTACGAGATCGACCACGGCGCCGTCACCGTCGCCGCCATCACCTCCTGCACCAACACGTCCAACCCGTACGTGATGGTCGCCGCCGCCCTCGTCGCCAAGAAGGCCGTGGAGAAGGGCCTGACCCGCAAGCCGTGGGTCAAGACCACCCTCGCCCCGGGCTCGAAGGTCGTCACCGACTACTTCGACAAGGCGGGCCTGACCCCGTACCTCGACAAGGTCGGCTTCAACCTCGTCGGCTACGGCTGCACCACCTGCATCGGCAACTCCGGCCCGCTGCCGGACGAGGTCTCCAAGGCCGTCAACGACAACGACCTGGCCGTCACCTCGGTGCTCTCCGGCAACCGCAACTTCGAGGGCCGGATCAACCCCGACGTCAAGATGAACTACCTGGCCTCCCCGCCGCTGGTCGTCGCGTACGCCATCGCGGGCTCCATGAAGGTGGACATCACCAAGGACGCGCTCGGCGTGGACCAGGACGGCAACGCCGTCCACCTCTCCGACATCTGGCCGACCGAGGCCGAGGTCAACGACGTCGTCGCCAACGCCATCGGCGAGGACATGTTCAACAAGTCCTACCAGGACGTCTTCGCGGGCGACGCCCAGTGGCAGGCGCTGCCGATCCCGACCGGCAACACCTTCGAGTGGGACACCGAGTCCACCTACGTCCGCAAGCCCCCGTACTTCGAGGGCATGGAGATGGAGCCGGCCCCGGTCGAGAACATCACCGGCGCCCGGGTCCTCGCCAAGCTCGGTGACTCGGTCACCACCGACCACATCTCCCCGGCCGGTGCCATCAAGGCCGACACCCCGGCCGGCAAGTACCTCACGGAGCACGGCGTCGAGCGCCGCGACTTCAACTCCTACGGCTCGCGCCGCGGCAACCACGAGGTCATGATCCGCGGCACCTTCGCCAACATCCGCCTGCGCAACCAGATCGCGCCGGGCACCGAGGGCGGCTTCACCCGCGACTTCACCCAGGCCGAGAAGGCCGCCGACGCGCCGGTGTCCTTCATCTACGACGCCTCGCGCAACTACATCGACCAGGGCATCCCGCTGGTCGTCCTGGCGGGCAAGGAGTACGGCTCCGGCTCCTCCCGCGACTGGGCCGCCAAGGGCACCGCGCTCCTGGGCGTCAAGGCCGTCATCGCCGAGTCCTACGAGCGCATCCACCGCTCCAACCTCATCGGCATGGGCGTCCTCCCGCTCCAGTACCCCGAGGGCCACTCCGCCCAGACGCTCGGCCTGACCGGTGAGGAGACCTTCTCCTTCAGCGGCGTCGACGAGCTGAACAACGGCTCCACCCCGTCCACGGTCAAGGTCACCACCGACACCGGTGTGGAGTTCGACGCGGTCGTCCGCATCGACACCCCCGGCGAGGCCGACTACTACCGCAACGGCGGCATCATGCAGTACGTGCTGCGCAACCTGATCCGCAAGTAGCGGCGCCGCGCCCCACCCGGGGCGCGACCCGCGCGGACCAGCCGCACAGCGGCCGAGGGCCGCACCCCCGCTCCGGCGGAGGTGCGGCCCTCGTCGCGTCTGCCGGGCCGCCGGGCCCCGCACCGCCCGCCCCCGCTGACCAGAATGCCCGACTCCGTTACGCCCGGGGCGTGTTGAGCCGACGACCGGCCGGAGGTCTCAACTCGGGAAAGAGTGCCGGTCAATACTGTGTTCGATCTTGCCGCCCGCGCGAAGAGTGGACTATACCTGTCGGCGTCCGCCCGGAGTCTTCGCCCCGGGCCGGACGGGTCAGGGGGAGCCCCGGGGGACCCGGGGAGCACAGTGTCTCCCCCGGCCCCCCTTCGCGTCCCGTGAACCCAGCACCGTCGCACATCCAGCACGACCCCAGCTTCACATCACCAGCGGTGCCGGGGAGGTTCCGGTTCACCGCCTGAGTCCTGGAGAAAGCGAGGACTTGAGCATGGGTTCCACCTCAGGAATCGACCGGCGCTCTCTGATCAAGCGGTCGGCCGCCATCGGGCTGATCTCCGTCCCCACGATGAGCTTCCTCTCGGCCTGCGCCAGCGGCGACTCGGCCGACAACAAGGTCGAGAAGGGCGAGAAGAGCACCGACAACCCGCTCGGCGTCAACGCCTCGGCCCCGCTCGACTTCGTCCTGTTCGACGGCGGCTTCGGCGTCGAGTACGCCGAGGACGCGGTCAAGGTGTACGAGAAGACGTACCCGAAGGCCAAGGTCAAGTTCGGCTCGACGCAGAAGATCCAGTCGGAGCTGCAGCCGCGCTTCAACGGCGGCACCCCTCCGGACCTCATCGACAACTCCGGTGCCGAGCAGATGGACATGGGCGTCCTGGTCGGCAAGGACCAGCTGACCGACCTCACCCCGCTGCTCGACGCCCCCTCGATCGACGACCCCTCGAAGAAGGTCCGCGACATCCTGCGGCCCGGCATCATCGAGATGGGCCAGTACGACGGCGACGCCTGCTACATCCTCAACTACGCCTACACGGTCTACGGCGTCTGGTACTCGCAGACCGCGCTCGACAAGCTCGACGCGGAGTACCCCGAGGACTGGGACGCCATGCTGGCGCTCTGCGCCAAGGCGAAGAAGAAGGGCATCGCGGGCTGGACGTACGCGGGCAAGTACCCGTACTACATCCCCTTCTCGCTCTACCCGTTCATCGGGAAGATCGGCGGCCGCGAGGTCCTGGACGCCATCGACAACCTGGAGCCGAACGCCTGGAAGCACCCGGCGGTCAAGGCCGGTTTCGAGGCGTACTACGAGCTGTTCAAGAAGGGGTACGTCCTCAAGGGCACCCCCGGCATCGACCACGTCGAGTCGCAGACCGCCTGGACGCAGGGCAAGGCGCTGTTCCTGCCCAACGGCTCCTGGGTGGAGAACGAGGCGGCCGGCACCACGCCGGACGACTTCGAGATGAAGGTCGCCGCCCCCTCCAGCCTGGACAGCTCCGACAAGCTGCCCTTCGGCACCCTGTGGGCCTCGGGCGGTGAGCCGTTCATCGTCCCGAAGAAGGCGAAGAACCCCGACGGCGGCATGGAGCAGCTGCGCATCATGCTCAGCGAGAACTCCTCGAAGAACTTCACCGGCAAGGTGAAGTCGCTGACCGCCCTCGACGGCGGCACCGACGGCCTGGAGCTGACCTCCGCCCTCAAGTCGGCCGTCGCCGCCCTGGAGAAGGCCGGGGAGAACATCCTCAACCCGCGTCTCCAGGACTGGTACGTCGAGCTCCAGAAGCAGAAGATCGGCGTCGGCGCGATCGGCGAGATGATGGCGGGCCGCATGACCCCCGCCGAGGCGATGAAGAAGTGCCAGGAGTTCGCCGACGCGGCGGCCAAGGACGACTCCATCAAGCACTACCGGCACAAGTGAGACAGGCGGTCGCGGGCCCGCCGAGTGCGGGCCCGCGACCGCGGCAGCGCGGCGGCACCCGCCGGGGATTCGGGGTCGACACCACATGCAGCACGGCAAATACCGCTTCATCGCGGGCTTTCTGATCGTCCCTCTGACGATCTACGCACTCTTCGTCATCTGGCCGTTCGTCCAGTCCATCTTCTACTCGTTCACGGACTGGACCGGGCTCAGCCCGGAGTTCTCACTGGTCGGGTTCGACAACTACGCGCGGATGTTCGGCGACGGCACCTTCTGGAAGGCGCTCCAGCACAGCGTGACCTTCGTGCTGCTGCTGCCCGTGGTGACGCTCGGGCTCGCCCTCTTCTTCGCCTTCATGATCAATGTCGGCGGGCGGCGCCGGAAGGGCGCGGCCATCGCGGGCGTCCGCGGCTCGTCCTTCTACAAGATCGTCTACTTCTTCCCGCAGGTGCTGTCGATCGCCATCGTCGCCCTGCTCTTCCGCTTCGCCTACAACCCCAACAGCGGCGCCCTCAACTCGGCGCTCGGCATCCTGGGGCTGGACGGACTCCAGAGCAACTGGCTCGGTGACCCGAACCTCGCCCTCTGGTGCGTCATGGCGGTCATCGTCTGGTCCACCACCGGCTTCTTCGTGGTCCTCTTCTCCGCCGGGATGGCCTCCATCCCCAAGGACTACTACGAGGCCGCGCTGCTCGACGGGGCCGGGCGCTTCACCACCTTCTTCCGCATCACCCTGCCGCTGCTCTGGGACACCGTGCAGTCCGGCTGGATCTACATGGGCATCCTCGCCCTCGGCGCGGAGTCCTTCGCCATCGTCCACATCATGACCGTCGGCCCGGGCGGGCCGGCCGATTCCACCACCGTCCTGCCGCTGCTCGTCTACCAGAAGGCGTTCGTGGGCGGCCAGGCGGCCTACGCGACCACCATCGGCGTCGCCCTGCTGATCGTCACCCTGGCCTTCGCGGCCCTGGTGTCGCGGGTCGGCCGGCGCGAACGGCTGGAGTTCTGAGATGAAGACCACCGATTCCGACCTCGTGCGGAAGAGCGACGGGCCGGGCGGCCCCGGTCTCCCGGCCCAGCGCACGGCGCCCGGCACCCCGCCCCCGTCCTCCGACGGGCCGTCCAAGACCGGCGGCACGCTCAACGTCTTCTCCCACGGTGTGCTGGTCATCTGGGCGTTCCTGGTGGCGATGCCGCTGCTGTGGGCCGTCATGACCTCGTTCAAGGACGACAAGTCGATCTTCGACTCGCCCTGGTCGCTGCCGGACCGGCTGCACTTCGAGAACTGGTCGCGCGCCTGGACCCAGGCGCACATGAGCGAGTACTTCCTCACCACCATCGTCGTGGTGGCGGGCTCGCTGATCGGCACCCTGCTGCTCGGCTCGATGGCCGCCTACGTGCTGGCGCGGTTCGACTTCCCCGGCAACCGGTTCCTCTACTTCCTGTTCATCGGCGGTCTGAGCTTCCCGGTGATCCTGGCGCTGGTCCCGCTCTTCTTCGTGATGAACAACCTGGGGCTGCTCAACACCACGCACGGCCTGATCCTGGTGTACATCGCCTACTCGCTGCCGTTCACGGTGTTCTTCCTGACCGCCTTCTTCCGCACCCTGCCGACCTCGGTGGCGGAGGCGGCGCTCATCGACGGGGCCTCGCACAGCCGGACCTTCTTCCAGGTCATGCTGCCGATGGCCAAGCCCGGCCTGATCAGTGTCGGCATCTTCAACTTCCTCGGCCAGTGGAACCAGTACCTGCTGCCGACCGTGCTCAACACCGACCCCGACCGCAAGGTCCTCTCCCAGGGCCTGGTCCAGCTCGCCGTCAGCCAGGGGTACAAGGGCGACTGGTCCGGCCTCTTCGCCGGGCTGGTGATGGCGATGCTGCCGGTGCTCGGCGCGTACATCATCTTCCAGCGGCAGGTGGTCGCCGGGCTCACCGCCGGGGCGCTGAAGTAACGGCGCGCCACCTCCTGCGGCCTCGCGGGCCCGCCTCCGGGAACTCCCGGAGGCGGGCCCGCGCCCGTGCGCCAGTCCCTTCTCCCCGTCCGTGTCGAGCCCTTGACGGATTCCGCGCCGCAAGCTGTGCTTGAGTTTCAGAACTTGTACACAGTGCGGACCGCTCCGCCGGGGCTGGTCGGCCGGCGGGTGGCCGCGGGGCCGCCCGGCACCGGGCAGGAGTGGATAGGCCGATGGAGACACCGGGGTCGCAGTCGTCGCTGCACAGGGCCAATCTGGAGCGGGTGGTGCGGGCCGTACGGCTCTCCGGGTCGCTGACCCAGGCGGAGATCGCCCGGACCACCGGCCTCTCCGCGGCCACCGTCTCCAACATCGTCCGGGAGCTGAAGGAGAGCGGCACCGTCGAGGTGACCCCCACCTCGGCCGGCGGCCGGCGCGCCCGCAGCGTCTCGCTGAGCGGGGACGCCGGCATCGTCATCGGCGTCGACTTCGGCCACACCCACCTGCGCGTCGCCGTCGGCAACCTCGCCCACCAGATCCTCGCCGAGGAGGCCGAGCCGCTCGACGTGGACGCCTCCGCCGAGCAGGGCTTCGACCGCGCCGAACTGCTGGTCGGCCGCCTCCTCGACGCCACCGGCGTGGACCGCGCCAAAGTCGCCGGGGTCGGCCTCGGCGTGCCGGGCCCCATCGACGTCGCCTCCGGCATGCTCGGCTCCACCTCGATACTGCCGGGCTGGTCCGGCACCCAGCCCGCCCTCGCCCTCGGCGAGCGGATCGGCGTGCCCGTCGCCGTCGACAACGACGCCAATCTCGGCGCCCTCGGCGAGCTGGTCTGGGGGAGCGGGCGCGGCGTGCGCGACCTGGCGTACATCAAGGTGGCCGGGGGAGTGGGCGCCGGGCTCGTCATCGACGGGCAGATCTACCGCGGCCCCGGCGGCACGGCCGGCGAGATCGGCCACATCACCCTCGACGAGTCCGGCCCGGTCTGCCGCTGCGGCAACCGCGGCTGCCTGGAGACCTTCACCGCCGCCCGGTACGTGCTGCCGCTGCTGGAGCCGACCCACGGTACCGGGCTGACCATGGAGAAGGTCGTCGCCCTGGCGAAGGAGGGCGACCCGGGGTGCCGCCGGGTCGTCGCCGACGTCGGCCGGTACATCGGCAGCGGCGTGGCGAGCCTGTGCAACCTGCTCAACCCGAGCCGGGTGGTGCTCGGCGGCGACCTGGCCGAGGCCGGCGAACTGGTGCTGGGCCCCATCCGCACCTCGGTGGGCCGCTACGCCATCCCGAGCGCCGCCCGCCAGCTGGAACTGGTGCCGGGCTCGCTGGGCGGCAGGGCCGAGGTGCTGGGCGCGCTCGCCCTGGCGCTGCGCGAGATGGGCGATTCGACCCTTCTGGACGGGGCGGCTCCGCAGCCCACTCCTGCCTTCATTTAGATAACGCATGGCACCGTTGTCATCTCGTTAAGGATTTACTCCTTGACGCCGCTGTGCGGGCCGAGTTGACTTCCAGCCACCTCGGTCGCATCGGCGCGGCCATGTCAGGGAGGTTGGAAGATGAACACCCAGCTGCGCAGGGCCGCGACCGCCGCCACCGCTCTCACCATGGCGGTGTCCCTCGCCGCGTGCGGTGAGGCAGGAAGCGGCAAGGAAGACAAGGCCGACAACAAGACCATCGGCCTGCTCCTGCCCGAGAGCCGCACCACCCGCTACGAGGCCTTCGACTACCCGCTGATCAAGGCGAAGGTCCAGGAACTCTGCGACGACTGCAAGATCAACTACAAGAACGCCGCCGAGAACGTCTCGACGCAGAAGCAGCAGTTCGACGACCTGGTCTCGTCCGGCGTCAAGGTGATCATCCTGGACGCCGTCGACTCCGGCGCCACCAAGTCCTGGGTCGACGGCGCCGAGAAGAAGGGCGTGAAGGTCGTCGCGTACGACCGCCTCGCCGAGGGCAACGTCGCCGCCTACGTCTCGTTCGACAACGAGAAGATCGGCAAGCTCCAGGGCGAGGGCATCGTCCAGGCGCTGGGCGACAAGGCCGCCGACGCCCGCGTCGTGATGATCAACGGCAAGGAGTCGGACCCCAACGCCGCCATGTTCAAGAAGGGCGCCCACTCCGTCCTGGACAAGCAGGTCAAGGAGATCGTCTACGAGCAGACCGGTGAGTGGAGCGCCGAGATCGCGGGCCAGAAGATGGGCGCCGCCATCACCTCGCTCGGCAAGGACGGCTTCGACGCGGTCTACTCCGCCAACGACGGCATGGCCGGCGGCATCATCGCCGCCCTGGACTCCGCCAAGGTCAAGGACATCCCGGTGGGTGGCCAGGACGCCGAACTCGCGGGCATCCAGCGCATCCTGAAGGGCACCCAGAGCTTCACCATCTACAAGCCGTACAAGCCGGAGGCCGAGCCCACCGCCGAGATAGCCGTCCGGCTGCTCCAGGGCAAGTCCATCGACGACATCGCCACCACCAAGATCGACAGCCCCTCGACCAAGGGCGTCCCCGCGGCCCTGGTCGACGCCTTCGTGGTGACCGAGGACAACATCAAGGACACGGTCATCAAGGACGAGCTCTACAAGGTGAGCGAGATCTGCAAGGGCGAGTTCGAGAAGGCCTGCGCGGACGCCGGCATCGAGTAGCAGCCCTCCGCCCCGGAACGCCGGGGCGACGGCCCACCCTCCTCGGGCCGCCGCCCCGGTCCGAAGACCCGTACGGCGCCCCGCCGCTCCCATGTCCAGGCCCCGCAGCCCGGAGCACGGGGCGCCGTACGCACCACCCCGCCGGACGGCCCGGCCGCCCGGCCGCCCGGCGCTCTCCCCGAGTCGCCCGGGCCCTTGATCCGACCTGCCCGCCGGGCCCCGAGCCCGGCCCACCCCCCGCCCGTCCCCGCCCTGCCCGCGCCCCGGCGCGCCGAGGGGCCCGGGGCGGCGAAGGAGATGGTTCTCATGTCCGCTGCGCCCGTGCTGGCGCTGCGCGGAATCTCCAAGCGCTTCGGTGCCGTTCAGGCGCTCACCGAGGTCGACCTGGAAGTCCGCGCGGGCTCCGTCCTCGCCCTCGTCGGCGACAACGGCGCCGGCAAGTCCACCCTCGTCAAGACGATCGCCGGGGTCCACCCCATCGACGACGGCACCCTGGAGTGGGAGGGCCGCCCCGTCACCGTGGCCCGCCCCCAGGACGCCCAGCACCTCGGTGTCGCCACCGTCTACCAGGACCTCGCGCTCTGCGACAACCTCGACGTCGTCGCCAACCTCTTCCTCGGCCGCGAGGCGACCCGTGGCAAGGTCCTGGACGAGGTCGCGATGGAGAAGCGCGCCCAGGAGCTCCTGGACTCCCTCTCCATCCGCATCCCCAGCGTCCGCATCCCGATCGCCTCGCTCTCCGGCGGCCAGCGCCAGGTGGTGGCCATCGCCCGCGCGCTGGTCGGCGACCCGAAGCTGGTCATCCTCGACGAGCCGACCGCCGCCCTCGGCGTGGAGCAGACCGCGCAGGTCCTCGACCTGGTCGAGCGGCTGCGCGAGCGCGGCCTCGCCGTCATCCTCATCAGCCACAACATGGCCGACGTCCTCGCCGTCGCCGACCAGGTGGCCGTCCTGCGGCTCGGCCGCAACAACGGCGTCTTCGACGTGGCCGACACCAGCCACGAGGAGATCATCTCCGCGATCACCGGCGCCACCGAGAACGCGGTGACCCGGCGCAAGGCCCGCACCACGGAGGCAGCACAGTGAGCGACACCCAGCCGGGCAAGCAGCCCGGGCAGAGCCCCGAGGCCGCGGCCCAGGCCCCCGCCGAGGCCGAGGGCACCACGAAGACCACCGTGCCCGCCCCCGCCGAGCCGGTCGACGCGGGCGCGCCCGCCGCCGACGCGCTGACCCCGGTCGACCCGCGGCTGCTCGTCCGCGAGCAGGGCTTCGCCGGATACCTCACCGACTTCAAGCGGCGGATCAAGGGCGGCGAACTGGGCTCGATCCCGGTCCTCGTCGGCCTCGTCGTCATCTGGGCGATCTTCGAGACCACCACCGGCCGGTTCCTCGACCCGTCCAACCTCACCAACATCGCGCAGTACATCGTCGGCCCCGGCCTCATCGCCACCGGCATCGTCTTCGTCCTGCTGCTCGGCGAGATCGACCTCTCGGTCGGCTCGGTGGCGGGGCTGACGGCCGCGCTGACCTCGGTCCTCGCGGTCAAGCAGGACCTGAACGAAGGGCTCGCGGTCCTCCTGGGCCTGCTGGCGGCCGGCGCGATCGGCGCCCTGCACGGCTTCTTCTTCGCCCGGATCGGCGTCCCGGCCTTCGTGGTCACCCTCGCCGGATTCCTCGGCTGGAGCGGCCTCCAGCTCTACGTCATGGGCAACACGCTCAGCATCAACAACATCTCCGGCGGCGTCGTCCAGGGGCTGAACAACACCTACTTCAGCGACATCGCCGCCGCCTACGGCCTCGCCCTGGTCGCGGTCGCCGCCCACCTCGGCAGCCAGCTCCTGGACCGCAAGCGGCGCCGCGCGGTCGACCTGCCGCACCGCCCGCTCAGCGAGGTGCTGCTGCGCTCCGGCGTGGTCGCGGTCCTCGCCTTCGCCACCGCCTGGATGCTCAACCAGGAGAGCGGCCTGCCGCTCGGCCTGACCGTCTTCGTCGGCGTCGTCGTGCTGGCCGCCTTCGTCCTGAAGCGGACCAGCTACGGCCGCCAGGTCTTCGCGGTCGGCGGCGGCGTCGAGGCGGCCCGACGGGCCGGCATCAACGTCGTCTGGGTCCGGATCTCCGTCTTCACCATCTCCGGGTTCCTCGGCGGCCTCGGCGGCCTCTTCATCGCCTCCCAGGCCGGCGTCGCCGACTCCAACCTCGGCGGCGGCGACACCCTGATGCTCGCCATCGCGGCGGCCGTGATCGGCGGCACCAGCCTCTTCGGCGGCCGGGGCACCCCCTGGTCGGCGCTGATCGGCATCCTGGTCATCCAGTCGATCATGACCGGCCTCTACATGTCCGGCAGCTCCAGCGACGCCGTCCAGTCCATGATCACCGGTGTGGTCCTGCTGGCCGCCGTCGTCATCGACTCGGTCTCCCGCCGCACCCAGAAGACCGCGGGCCGCGCCTGACCAGGTCCTGACCCGCTGCCGCCGCCGGACCGGGGCCACCCCCAGAGGCCCCGTCCCGGCCGCCGCGCACCGCACCGCCGACGCGCCCGGCCCCTCCCGGGGAGGCCGGGCGCCGTCGCGCGCCCCCCAGCCGGCTCAGGGGCGCCCGCAGAGGCCCGCACACCCGTCCGGCCCCCCGGGCATACCCGTCCGCCCCCGGACAGGACTAGCATCGCGGCGAGTCGCGTGACGCAGATCCCGGCCGCCCGGTGCGGGGCGCGGGGAGCGGAACATTAGACTCGACAGACCCGGCAAAGCTCGAAAACGCTCTACTGCAAGGAGGCACGGGTGCCGCTGCTGACCCGCATCACGGGACCGCGCGATCTGGACCGTCTCAGCCCGGAGCAGCTTGACGAGCTGGCCGCAGAGATCCGGACCTTCCTCGTCGACGCCGTCTCCAAGACCGGCGGCCACCTCGGCCCGAACCTCGGCGTCGTGGAGCTGACGATCGCCCTGCACCGGGTGTTCGACTCGCCGAAGGACAAGGTCCTCTTCGACACCGGCCACCAGGCCTACGTCCACAAGCTGCTCACCGGCCGGCAGGACTTCACCGGCCTGCGCACCAAGGGCGGCCTCTCCGGCTACCCCTCGCGCGCCGAGTCCGAGCACGACGTCATCGAGAACAGCCACGCCTCCACGGTGCTCGGCTGGGCCGACGGCTTCGCCAAGGCCAACGAGGTCCGCGGCAAGGACGACCACGTCGTCGCCGTCATCGGCGACGGCGCCCTCACCGGCGGCATGGCCTGGGAGGCGCTCAACAACATCGCCGCCGCCAAGGACCGCCCGCTGGTCATCGTCGTCAACGACAACGAGCGCTCCTACGCGCCCACCATCGGCGGCCTCGCCAACCACCTGGCGACCCTGCGCACCACAGACGGCTACGAGCGCTTCCTCGCCCGCGGCAAGGACTTCCTGGAGCGCACCCCGGTCGTCGGCCGCCCGCTCTACGAGACGCTGCACGGCGCCAAGAAGGGCCTCAAGGACTTCATCGCCCCGCAGGGCATGTTCGAGGACCTCGGCCTGAAGTACGTCGGCCCGATCGACGGCCACGACATCGAGGCGCTGGAGTCGGCGCTGGCCCGCGCCAAGCGGTTCGGCGGCCCGGTCATCGTGCACTGCCTCACCGAGAAGGGCCGCGGCTACCAGCCGGCCGTCCAGGACGAGGCCGACCGCTTCCACGCGGTGGGCGTCATCCACCCCGACACCGGCCTGCCCGTCTCCGCCTCCGGCGCCGACTGGACCTCGGTCTTCGGCGAGGAGATGGTCCGGCTCGGCAAGGAGCGCGAGGACATCGTGGCGATCACCGCCGCCATGCTCCAGCCCGTCGGCCTCCAGAAGTTCGCCGACGCCTTCCCCGAGCGGGTCTACGACGTCGGCATCGCCGAGCAGCACGGCGCGGTCTCCGCGGCGGGCCTGGCCAGCGGCGGCGTCCACCCCGTCTTCGCCGTCTACGCGACCTTCCTCAACCGCGCCTTCGACCAGCTCCTGATGGACGTGGCCCTGCACCGCTGCGGCGTCACCTTCGTCCTGGACCGGGCCGGGGTCACCGGCACCGACGGCGCCTCGCACAACGGCATGTGGGACATGTCCATCCTCCAGGTCGTCCCGGGCCTCAGGATCGCCGCCCCGCGCGACGCCGACCAGCTCCGCGCCCAGCTGCGCGAGGCCGTCGCCGTCGAGGACGCCCCGACCGTCGTCCGCTACTCCAAGGGCGCCGTCGGCCCCGCCGTCCCCGCCCTCGGCACCGTCGGCGGCATGGACGTACTGCGCGAGCCGGGCACCTCCCGCCCCGACGTGCTGCTGGTCTCGGTCGGCGCGCTCGCCCCGATGTGCCTGGAGATCGCCGGTCTCCTCGACAAGCAGGGCATCTCCACCACCGTGGTCGACCCGCGCTGGGTCAAGCCGGTCGACGAGGCGCTCGCCCCGCTGGCCGAGCAGCACCGGGTGGTCGTCACCGTCGAGGACAACAGCCGCGTCGGCGGCGTCGGCTCGGCCGTCGCCCAGGCGCTGCGCGACGCCGGTGTGGACGTACCGCTCCGCGACTTCGGCATCCCGCCGCGCTTCCTCGACCACGCCACCCGCAAGGAGGTGCTGGCCGAGATCGGCCTGACCGCCCCGGACATCGCCCGGCAGGTCACCGGCCTCGTCGCCAAGCTCGACGGACGGTACGAGCACGGCACCCCGGCCCAGGCCGTCGAGCCGGCCCGCGACTGACCCCTCTGCCCCCGGGCAGGCCACGGGCCGGGCCCACCACCCCGCACGGGTGGTGGGCCCGGCCCATTCGCGTGAAGCGGGCCGCGTCGGGGCATGCGCCGCGCACCGCCCTCCGATCATGGCGGGGACCACCAGCGCGGGAGGTACACCCTTGAGCAGCCTCTTCAGGACGAAGAGTGTCGAGCAGTCGATCCGGGACACCGAGGAACCGGAGACGGCTCTCAAGAAGTCGCTGTCCGCCCTCGACCTCACCGTCTTCGGCGTCGGCGTCATCATCGGTACCGGCATCTTCGTCCTCACCGGCAAGATCGCCAAGGAGACCGCGGGCCCCAGCGTCGCCATCGCCTTCGTGGTGGCCGGCCTGGTCTGCGCCCTCGCGGCCCTCTGTTACGCCGAGTTCGCCTCCACGGTGCCGGTGGCCGGCTCGGCCTACACCTTCTCCTACGCCTCGCTGGGCGAGTTCCCCGCCTGGATCATCGGCTGGGACCTCATCCTGGAGCTGGCGCTCGGCTGCGCCGTGGTCGCCGTCGGCTGGTCGGGGTACATGCGCTCGCTGCTGGACACCGCCGGGCTCCACCTGCCGCAGTGGCTCTCCGGCACCCACAACGGCGACTTCGGCTTCGACCTGCTCGCCGCCCTGCTGGTGGTGGCGCTCACCCTGGTCCTGGTGGCCGGGATGAAGCTCTCCTCCCGGGTCACCGGGATCGTCGTCGCCGTGAAGGTGACCGTCGTCCTGATCGTCGTCATCGTCGGCGCCTTCTTCATCACCGGCTCCCACTACGACCCGTTCGTGCCGCCCAGCCAGGAGGTCGAGGGCGGCGGCGGCATCCACGCCCCTCTCATCCAGCTCATGACCGGCTTCACCCCGGCCAACTTCGGTGTGATGGGCATCTTCACCGCGGCCGCCGTGGTCTTCTTCGCCTTCATCGGCTTCGACATCGTCGCCACCGCCGCCGAGGAGACCCACAACCCGCAGCGGGACGTGCCGCGCGGCATCCTCGGCTCGCTCTTCATCTGCACCCTGCTGTACGTCGCCGTCTCCATCGTCGTCACCGGCATGCAGAAGTACACCGAGCTGTCCACGGACGCGCCACTCGCCGACGCGTTCAAGTCGGTCGGCCACCCCTTCTGGGCCGGCCTGATCAGCTTCGGCGCCGCCGTCGGCCTCACCTCGGTCTCGATGATCCTGCTGCTCGGCCAGACCCGGGTCTTCTTCGCCATGAGCCGCGACGGCCTGCTGCCCCGCGCCTTCTCCCGGGTCCATCCGCGCTTCGGCACGCCCTACCGCTCCACCCTGCTCCTGGGCGGCGTGGTCGCGCTGCTCGCCGGGTTCACCTCCATCGACGAACTCGCCGAACTGGTCAACATCGGCACCCTCTTCGCCTTCGTCGTGGTCGCCCTCGGCGTGATCCTGCTCCGCCGCAGCCGCCCCGACCTGCCGCGCGCCTTCCGCACCCCGCTGGTCCCGCTGGTCCCGATCGTCTCGGTGCTGGCCTCCTTCTGGCTGATGCTCAACCTGCCCGCCGAGACCTGGCTGCGGTTCGCCGTCTGGATGCTCCTCGGCGTCCTCGTCTACTTCGTCTACGGCCGCACCCACAGCCGCCTCGGCCGCGGCACCCAGGCCGGCGAGAACTGACAGCCTTCCCCCTTCCCCCCTGGCCCCGTATGTCCTGCCACATCCGGACATACGGGGCCACTAGGGTGCCGCCACGGGGGCGGACGCTCCCCGCGACCACCCGGGCCCGAAGGCAGGCATGCGCGACCAGCACCCCCCGGCGGCCGACGCCCCGGCCGCCCCCACGCTCACCCCCGAACGCCCGGCCCGCACCGGACCGCCCGCCGCCCCGCCGGCCCTGCTGCCCCCACCGCGCACCGCCCCCTCCCCGGCGCCCCACCGGCCCGCTCCGGCCGCCCCAGCGCCCCGCGCCCGCCCCCTCGCCCCCTGGCTGCGCCTCCTCCCCGGCCTCGCCCTCGTCGCCTGCGCCACCCGGTTGCCCTCCTTCCGGCTGCCGCTCTGGAACCCGGACGAAGGCTTTCTCGCGACCCAGGCCCGGCTGCTCGCCCACGGCGGCACGCTCTACCTCGACGTCGTCGACCGCAAACCCCCGCTCATGCCCTGGCTCTACGAAGGGGCGTTCACTCTTTGGGGCGACACCTCGCTCACCCCGGTCCGCCTCGCCGCCGTCCTCGCCCAGCTCGTCACCGCCCTGCTGATCGCCTCCCTGGCCCGCCGCCGCTGGGGGAGCGCGGCCGGGCGCACCGCGGGCCTGCTGCACCTGCTGCTCTCCGTCGGCCTCAACCCGGAGGACACCCAGGCCGCCGCCTTCGCCGTCTTCCTGCTCCCGGCCACCGTCGCCGCCCTCTGGTGCGCCGACCGCCGCCACTGGGGCACGGCGGGCGCCGCCGTCGCCGCCGCCTTCCTCGTCAAGCAGACCGGCGCCGTCGTCCTGCTGCCCGTCCTGCTCCTCTGGTGGCGCGCGGGCGGCGGCGGCCGCGACCTGGCCCGCCTCGCCCTCGGCGGAGCCCTGCCGGTCCTGGCCACCGCCCTCGCCACCGACCCGGCCGGCTTCCTCTTCTGGACCGTGACCGGCTCCGGCGCGTACGCCTCGTTCTCCGGCTCCGTCCCGCACGTGCTGGCCCGCGCCCTGGTCAACGCCGCCCTGCTGGCCGCCGCCTCGGCCGCCCTGCTGCTGCCGCTGGCCCGGGCCGGCCGTGCCCCCGCCGAACTGCGGCTCTGGCTCGGCGCCTCCGCCCTCGCCGTCGTCACCGGGCTGCACTTCTTCGGCCACTACTACCTGCAACTGGTGCCGCCGCTGGCCCTGCTGGCCGCCCGCGCCCTGCACCGCCGCCCCGCCGCCACACGGACCCGCGCGCTGCGCGCCACCGCGGGACTCGCCGCCCTCTTCGTCCTGTGGGGCCTGCTGGCGCCCCGCCCCGACACGGACCACGCCGTGCGGCTGGCCCACGCGGTACGCGCTCGCACCGCCCCCGGTGAACGGGTCCTGGTGTGGAGCATGCACCCCGAGACGTACTGGCTCGCCGGGCGCCCGCCCGCCAGCCGCTACCTGACGGCCGGTCTGCTCACCAACCACAGCGGCGGCCGCTCCGGTGCCCGCACCGGCGAGCCGTACGCCGTCCCGGGCGCCTGGCACGTCTTCCGCGCGGAGACCGCCGCCGACCCGCCGCACCTGCTCGTCGACGACTCACGCGGCGGCCACTGGGCCCCGCGCCACCTGCCCACCCTGCGCACCCTGCTCGCCGAGCGCTACCGCCCGGCGGGCACCGTCGACGGGGCCCGGCTGTACGTCCTGCGGGACCGCTGACGGCGTAAATCCCGTGCCGCGCCCGCGGGCACCGGGCAGACTTCCCGGCATGGCGGAGACGAGCGCGTTCCGGAAAGCCGTCGGCGGCTGGGCGAACGGCGGTCCGGGTGAGCGGGCACGGGAACTGGCAGGACGGCACGGCGTGCGCACGGCGGTGCTGCTGGAGGGGCTGAGCGACCTCGCGGCCGTCGAGGCGCTGGCCGCACGGCAGGGCCGCGACCTGGCCGCCGAGGGCGTCTGCGTGGTGCAGATGGCCGGGGCGACGAACGTCGGCCGGTACGCGGTCACCCTCGGCCCTCCCGGCCTCGGCCTGCGCCTGGCGGGCCTCTGCGACATCCGCGAACGCCCCTTCTACGACCGGGGGTTCGCCCGCGCCGGCGCCCCGGCCGACGCGGTCTTCGCCTGCTCCGCCGACCTGGAGGACGAACTGATCCGCGCGCTGGGCACCGCCCGCGTCGAGGAGATCGTCCGCGCCGAGGGCGACCTCCGCGCCTGGCAGACCTTCCTCCGCCAGCCCGCCCAGCTCGGCCGCCCCCGCCCGCAGCAACTCCGCCGCTTCCTCGGCACGAAGAAGGGCCGCAAGATCCGTTACGGCCACCTCCTGGTCGAGGCCCTCGGCCCCGGCCAGGTCCCGGCACCCCTGGCGGACCTCTTCGCGAGCCTGTAGCCCCCGCCCTCCGGGCCGAGCCGTCATGCGGCGGGGCCGCTCACCCCGTCCCGCGCACCGCCCTCGGCCCCACCGACCGCGCCCCGTGCGCCGCGACCCGCTCGCGCAGCTCGCGGTCGGCGGTCACCACCACGCACTCCTGGCCCGGGGCGGCCGAGGCGGCCACCGCCACGATGTGGTCGTCCCCGCTGCCCGGCGCCGACTCCACCCGCACCCCCGGCACCGGCTCCACCCCGCGCGCCGCCCCCTCCACCACCAGCACCACCTCGACCGGCCCGGCCACCTCGGCCATCCCCTCCTCGGCCACCCGCACCAGCCGGTCCCGCAACCGCTCGGCCGCACCCCGCCGGTCCCGCCACCACCCGTCGGGCACCGACCCGACGACATTGGCCCCGTCGACGACGAGGAGGGGGCGGGGGGCCTGGGCGGGGTGGGTGTCCATGTCCATGGCCCCATCCTCCCTCCCCGGCCCACCACACACCGAAGGGGCCGTGCCCGGGAATCCCTCCCCGGCCACGGCCCCTTCCGCTCACCCCGTCACCGGGGCGCGCGGCGCTGCCCGTGCCTTACGCGGGCACGCTCGCCACGCCCGGCGCCAGGAACGGCTTGCCGTTGACGCGCTCGGCGACGCCGGCCCGGTCCAGGTACGGTGTGATGCCGCCCAGGTGGAAGGGCCAGCCGGCGCCGGTGATCAGGCACAGGTCGATGTCCTGCGCCTCGGCGACGACACCCTCGTCCAGCATGAGGCCGATCTCCTCGGCGACCGCGCCGGTGACCCGCTCCAGGACCTGCTCCTCGGTGAGGACGGTGTCGCCCTGCTTCAGCAGCGCGGCGACCTCGGGGTCCAGCTCGGGCTTGCCCGAGTCGTAGACGTAGAAGCCGCGCTTGCCGGCCTCGACGACCGCCTTGAGGTTCGGCGAGACGGTGAAGCGGTCCGGGAAGGCGCCGTGCAGCGTCTCGGAGACGTGCAGCCCGATCGCGGGGCCCACCAGCTCCAGCAGGACCAGCGGGGACATCGGCAGGCCGAGGGGCTCGACGGCCTTCTCGGCGGTGGCCACCGGGGTGCCCTCGTCGATGATGTTCTGAATCTCGCCCATGAAGCGGGTGAGGATGCGGTTGACCACGAACGCCGGGGCGTCCTTGACCAGCACCGCGGTCTTCTTCAGCTTCTTCGCCACGCCGAAGGCGGTGGCGAGCGAGGCGTCGTCGGTCTGCTCGCCGCGGACGATCTCCAGCAGCGGCAGCACGGCGACCGGGTTGAAGAAGTGGAAGCCGACGACCCGCTCGGGGTGCTTCAGCTTCGACGCCATCTCGCTCACCGAGAGCGAGGAGGTGTTGGTCGCGAGGATCGCGTGGGCCGGGGCGACCGCCTCGACCTCGGCGAAGACCTGCTGCTTGACGCCCATCTCCTCGAAGACGGCCTCGATGACGAAGTCGGCGTCCGCGAAGCCCTCGGCCTTGTCGAGCACACCGGAGACCAGGCCCTTGAGGCGGTTGGCCTTGTCCTGGTTGATGCGGCCCTTGCCGAGCAGCTTGTCGATCTCGGCGTGGACGTAGCCCACGCCCTTGTCGATCCGCGCCTGGTCGATGTCGGTGAGGACCACCGGCACCTCCAGACGGCGCAGGAAGAGGAGCGCCAGCTGCGAGGCCATCAGGCCCGCGCCGACCACGCCGACCTTGGAGACCGGGCGGGCCAGGCTCTTGTCGGGGGCACCGGCGGGACGCTTGGCGCGCTTGTTCACCAGGTTGAAGGCGTACAGGCCCGAGCGCAGCTCACCGCTCATGATGAGGTCGGCGAGCGCGGTGTCCTCGGCGTCGTAACCGGCCTGGAGGTCACCGTCCTTGGCGGCGGCGATGATGTCCAGCGCGCGGTAGGCGGCCGGGGCCGCGCCGTGCACCTTGGAGTCGGCGATCGCGCGTCCGCGGGCCACGGCCTCGTCCCAGGCGGCACCCCGGTCGACCTCGGGGCGGGAGACCTCGGTGTCGCCGTTGAGGACGGAGGCCGTCCAGGCCAGCGACTGCTCCAGGAAGTCGGCGCCCTCGAACAGGGCGTCGGCGATGCCCAGTTCGAGGACCTGCTTGGCCTTGAGCTGACGGTTCTGGTTGAGCGAGTTCTCGATGATGACCGAGACCGCACGGTCGGCGCCGATCAGGTTCGGCAGCAGCGTGCAGCCGCCCCAGCCGGGCACCAGGCCGAGGAAGACCTCGGGCAGCGAGAAGGCCGGGACAGCCTTGGAGACGGTGCGGTACGAGCAGTGCAGACCGACCTCGACGCCGCCGCCCATGGCCGCGCCGTTGTAGTACGCGAAGGTCGGCACGGCCAGCGCGGAGAGACGCTTGAAGACGTCGTGGCCGCCCTTGCCGATGGCGACGGCGTCCGCGTGCTGCTTCAGCAGCTCGACGCCCTTGAGGTCGGCGCCGACGGCGAAGATGAAGGGCTTGCCGGTGACACCGACACCCACGATGGAGCCCTCGGCGGCCTCCTTCTCGACCTGGTCGATCGCCTTGTCGAGGTTGGCGAGCGACTGCGGGCCGAAGGTGGTCGGCTTGGTGTGGTCCAGCCCGTTGTCGAGCGTGATGAGCGCGAAGCGCCCGGCGCCGGCCGGCAGGTCCAGGTGGCGTACGTGCGCCTGGGTGACGACCTCGTCCGGGAACAGCTCGGCCGCGCCCTTCAGGAGTTCGGCGGTAGAGGTGCTCACTTGTTGCCTCCGGTGAAGTGCGGGTTCTCCCAGATGACCGTGGCGCCCATGCCGAAGCCGACGCACATGGTGGTCAGGCCGTAGCGGACCTCCGGCTGCTCCTCGAACTGCCGGGCCAGCTGCGTCATCAGGCGGACGCCCGAGGAGGCCAGCGGGTGGCCGTACGCGATGGCGCCGCCGTACTGGTTGACGCGGGCGTCGTCGTCGGCGATGCCGTAGTGCTCCAGGAAGGCGAGCACCTGCACGGCGAACGCCTCGTTGATCTCGAAGAGACCGATGTCGTCGATGGTCAGACCGGCCTGCTTCAGCGCCTTCTCGGTGGCCGGGATCGGGCCGTAGCCCATGACCTCCGGCTCGACACCCGCGAAGGAGTACGAGACGAGACGCATCTTGACCGGCAGGCCCAGCTCGTTCGCCACGTCCTCGGCGGCGAGCAGCGAGGCGGTGGCACCGTCGTTGAGACCGGCGGCGTTGCCCGCGGTGACCCGGCCGTGGGTACGGAACGGGGTCTTCAGCCCGGCCAGCGACTCCAGGGTGGTACCCGGGCGCATCGGCTCGTCGGCGGTGGCCAGGCCCCAGCCGGTCTCGCCGGCCTCGGCGTTGGTACGGCGGACCGACACCGGCACCAGGTCCTGCTGGATCTTGCCGTTGGCGTACGCCTTGGCGGCCTTCTCCTGCGAGCGGACGGCGTACTCGTCGGCGCGCTGCTTGGTGATGGTGGGGTAGCGGTCGTGGAGGTTCTCCGCGGTCATGCCCATGAACAGGGCCGACTCGTCGACGAGCTTCTCGGAGACGAACCGCGGGTTGGGGTCGACGCCCTCACCCATCGGGTGGCGGCCCATGTGCTCGACACCGCCGGCCACGACCACGTCGTAGGCACCGAAGGCGATGGAGCCGGCCGTCGTGGTGACGGCCGTCATGGCACCGGCGCACATCCGGTCGATGGAGTAGCCCGGTACCGACTGCGGCAGCCCGGCGAGGATGCCCGCCGTGCGGCCCAGCGTGAGGCCCTGGTCGCCGATCTGCGTGGTGGCGGCGATGGCCACCTCGTCGATCTTCTTGGGGTCCAGGTCCGGGTTGCGGCGCAGCAGCTCCCGGATCGCCTTCACGATCAGATCGTCGGCACGGGTCTCGTGGTAGATGCCCTTGGGGCCCGCCTTGCCGAACGGGGTGCGGACGCCGTCGACGAAGACGACGTCCCGGATGGTACGAGGCACGATGGCTCTCCTCCAGGGTGCGGGGTGGCACTGCTGCGCGGCGCGCCGGAACGCGCCTGCGATACCGCCATGCTACTTGCGGGTAACCAAGCTGCCCAGTCCCCCCGGCCACAGCGGCGAAGCTCACACGCGAACGGCCCCCCGGCGCGGGACGCCAAGGGGCCGTACGACGGTCACGCGGGGCTACGCCGCGGGCGCGTCCAGCGCCTCGACCAGCAGGGGGGTCACCTGCTCGATCTGCCAGGGCCGCGCCCCGTACCCGGCGAGCGCGGCCGAGACCGCCTCGGGCCCGTGGTCCGCCGGGGGCTCCCAGCACAGCCGCCGCACCGTGTCGGGGGTGATCAGGTTCTCCTGCGGCAGCCGCAGCTCCTCGGCGCGCGCCGAGATGTCCGCGCGGGCCTTCGACAGCCGGGCGGCGGCGGCCGGGTCCCGGTCGGCCCAGGCGCGCGGCGGCGGCGGGCCCGACGGGGCGGCGCCGGGCTGCGGCAGCTCCGCCTCGGTCAGTGCCCGCGCCCGGTCCACGGCGCTCTGCCACTGGTCGAGCTGGCGCCGGCCGGCCCGCCCGCTGAAGCCGCGCAGCCGCCCGAGCGCCTGCACGTCCACCGGCAGCGCGAGCGCGGCCTCCACGATCGCGGCGTCGGGGAGCACCTTGCCCGGCGAGATGTCGCGCCGCTGGGCGATCTTGTCCCGGGCGTTCCACAGCTCCCGCACCACCGCGAGCTGCCGGCGGCGGCGCACCTTGTGCATGCCGGAGGTCCGCCGCCAGGGGTCCTTGCGGGGCGGCGCCGGGGGAGCGGAGGCGATGGCGTCGAACTCCTGGTGCGCCCAGTCGAGCTTGCCCTGCCCGGCCAGCTCCTCCTCCAGCGCGTCGCGCAGGTCGGCGAGGAGCTCCACGTCGAGCGCGGCGTACCGCAGCCACGGCTCGGGCAGCGGGCGGGTCGACCAGTCGACGGCGGAGTGGCCCTTCTCCAGCGAGTAGCCGAGGACGTTCTCCACCATCGCGCCGAGTCCCACCCGGGCGAAGCCGGCGAGCCGCCCGGCCAGCTCGGTGTCGAAGAGGCGCTGCGGGACCATGCCTATGTCGCGCAGGCACGGCAGGTCCTGGGTGGCGGCGTGCAGCAGCCACTCGGTGTCCTCGACGACCTGCCCGAGGCCGGAGAGGTCGGGGCAGGCCACCGGGTCGATCAAGGCCGTACCGGCGCCCTCACGGCGCAGCTGCACGAGGTACGCGCGCTGCCCGTAGCGGTAGCCCGAGGCCCGCTCGGCGTCGACCGCCAGCGGACCGCTGCCGGCCGCGTACCGCGCCACCGTCTCCGCGAGGGCCTCCTCGGAGGCGACCACCTCGGGCACCCCCTCGCGCGGGGCCAGCAGCGGGACCGGAGCCGGGAGGGCGGCCGGTGGGCCGTCCGCGTCGGACGGGCTCGGCGGCTGGGACGGGGCGAGCGGCGAAGGGTCGGCTGCGGTCTCTTGGGCGTCGGTCACCGGTCAAGGGTATCGGTGTACACGCCACGTCCGCCGACGGAACGTTCCCTCGGCGGACGGGTGCGCACGGCGCGGGTCAGTGGATGATGCCGGTACGCAGGGCCACCGCGACCATCCCGGCGCGGTCCCCGGTGCCCAGCTTGCGGGCGATCCGGGCGAGGTGGCTCTTGACGGTGAGCGCGGACAGGCCCATCGAGACGCCGATGGCCTTGTTGGACTGGCCCTCCGCCACCAGCCGCAGCACCTCGACCTCACGGCCGGAGAGTTCGCGGTAGCCGCCCGGGTGGCTCGGGGCACCCGGGGGGCGGCGGTGCATACGGGCGGCGGCGGAGCCGATCGGGGCGGCGCCGGGCCGGGTGGGGAGCCCGATGTTGGTACGCGTACCGGTGACGACGTACCCCTTTACGCCCCCGGCGAGGGCGTTGCGCACCGCGCCGATGTCGTCGGCGGCGGAGAGGGCGAGGCCGTTGGGCCAGCCCGCCGCGCGGGTTTCGGAGAGCAGGGTCAGTCCCGAACCGTCGGGAAGGTGGACGTCGGCGACGCAGATGTCGCGCGGGTTGCCGACGCGGGGGCGGGCCTCCGCAATGGACGATGCCTCGATGACATCGCGAACGCCGAGCGCCCACAGGTGGCGGGTGACCGTGGAACGGACACGCTGGTCGGCGACGACGACCATGGCCGTCGGCTTGTTCGGGCGGTAGGCGACCAGGCTTGCGGGCTGCTCGAGAAGAACGGACACCAGGCCTCCTGAAGGGGATGGCGGGACGGGGCCGGCTCGGGGAAGAAGCCGGGGCGATCCGTGCTGACTAGGTCAATAGGGTCTTCGGCAGCATTGGACGCGTCCTTTAGGGAATGATCACGATTTGGTGACCCGCGAGCGCCCGTAGGCGAACATCCGTACGGCCTTCCGACGGACGACCCTGGACGCCCGGCCACGCGTACGAGTCCTCTTCGGCCCCGCCCGCGCCCCTCATTCCTGCGGCCGCGGCCCCCGGCGCTGGGGGAGCGAGACCACCGAGGCGTCCGTGGCCGTCACCGGCGGCAGCCCGGCGATGCGGGCCAGCAGGTCGGACCAGGCCGTGAGGTGGCCGGCGGTGTCCGGGGCGCCGCCCGGGCCCTCCTGGGGCGTCCAGGAGGCGCGGATCTCGATCTGGGAGGCCGGGCGACGGGCGGAGAGGCCGCCGAAGTGGTGCGAGGAGGCGCGGGTCACCGTGCCGCTCGCCTCCCCGTGCACCAGACCGCGGGCCTGGAAGGCGCCGGTCAGCCAGGACCAGCAGACCTCCGGCAGCAGCGGGTCGGCCGCCATCTCCGGCTCCAGCTCCGCCCGCACCAGCGTGACCAGACGGAACGCGCCCTTCCAGGCGTCGTGCCCCGCCGGGTCGTGGAGCAGCACGAGACGGCCGTCGGAGAGATCCTCGCCGTCCTGGACCACCGCGGCCTCCAGGGCGTACGCGAACGGCGCCAGCCGCCGGGGCGCGGGCGTCGCCTCGACCTCGATCTCCGGCCGGAGCCTGGCCTCCTCCAGGGCCCGTACCGCCGCGCGGAAACCCGGTGGCGCGTCGTCCGCGCCGGGTCCGCGCCCGCCCTCCGTGCCGTCCGTACCGCCAGTGCCGTCCGATAGGTGTCCCTGAGCCGCAGCCATGCCGGGAAGGTTAAGGGGAACGGGGCCCGTGCGCAGGGAGGACACCCGGCCGGGTGGTCTCGCGCGCCGTGGTGTCCGCAACGCGCGCGCCGTGGTGTCCACAACCTGTCGGTAAGCGCGTTCCGGGCTCGTGCGAGACTTCAAGGGTGAGCGCCAACGACCGCCCGACGGGCCAGCCGACCGCACCCCACGACTCCGCCTTCCTCAAGGCGTGCCGGCGTGAGCCGGTGCCGCACACTCCGGTGTGGTTCATGCGCCAGGCGGGCCGCTCACTGCCCGAGTACCGCAAGGTCCGCGAGGGCATCGCGATGCTCGACTCCTGCATGCGCCCCGAGCTGGTCACCGAGATCACGATGCAGCCCGTCCGCCGCCACGGCGTCGACGCCGCCATCTACTTCAGCGACATCGTGGTCCCGCTCAAGGCCATCGGCATCGACCTCGACATCAAGCCGGGCGTCGGACCCGTCGTCGAGCAGCCCATCCGCACCCGCGCCGACCTGGCCCGGCTGCGCGACCTGACCCCCGAGGACGTCTGGTACGTCACCGAGGCCATCGGGCTGCTCACCGCCGAACTCGGCGCCACCCCGCTCATCGGCTTCGCCGGCGCCCCGTTCACCCTCGCGAGCTACCTCGTCGAGGGCGGCCCCAGCCGCAACCACGAGCACACCAAGGCGCTCATGTACGGCGACCCGGAGCTCTGGGCCGACCTGCTCGACCGCCTCGCCGACATCACCGCCGGCTTCCTCAAGGTGCAGATCGAGGCCGGCGCCTCCGCCGTCCAGCTCTTCGACTCCTGGGTCGGCGCGCTGGCCCCCGCCGACTACCGCCGCTCCGTCATGCCCGCCTCCCGCAAGGTCTTCGAGGCCGTCGCCGGGTACGGCGTGCCGCGCATCCACTTCGGCGTCGGCACCGGCGAACTCCTCGGCCTGATGGGCGAGGCCGGGGCCGACGTGGTCGGCGCCGACTGGCGGATTCCGCTGGACGAGGCGTCCCGCCGGATCGGACCGGGCAAGGCCGTCCAGGGCAACCTCGACCCGGCCGTCCTCTTCGCGCCCACCGAGGCCGTCCGCGCCAAGACCGGCGAGGTGCTCCAGGCCGCCGAAGGGCTGGAGGGCCACATCTTCAACCTCGGCCACGGCGTCCTGCCCGACACCGACCCCGACGCCCTGACCCGCCTGGTCGAGGACGTCCACACCCGCACCGCGCGCTGAGCCGCGCCCAGGTGCCGGCCGCCCCGCTGCGGGACCGGCCGGCACCTGAGACTCAGCCCGCGCCGTGGGCCCGTACCGCCTGGGTCGCCTTGCGGGCCGCGACCAGGACCGGGTCCCACACCGGGGAGAACGGCGGGGCGTAACCGAGGTCGAGGGCGGTCATCTGCTCGACCGTCATGCCGGCCGTCAGCGCCACCGCCGCCACGTCCACCCGCTTGCCCGCGCCCTCGCGGCCCACGATCTGGGTGCCCAGCAGCCGCCCGGTGCGCCGCTCGGCCAGCATCTTCACCGTCATCGAGGCGGCCCCGGGGAAGTACCCGGCGCGGCTGGTCGCCTCCACGGTCGCCGTGACGAGCTGGAAGCCCGCCTCGCGCGCCTCCGCCTCCAGGAGTCCGGTCCGGGCGATCTCCAGGTCGCAGACCTTGCTGACGGCCGTGCCGACGATGCCGGGGAAGGTCGCGTAACCGCCGCCCACGTTGGTGCCGATGACCTGGCCCTGCTTGTTGGCGTGGGTGCCGAGCGGGATGTGCCGCTGGCGGCCGGCGACCAGGTCCAGCACCTCCACGCAGTCGCCGCCGGCCCAGATGGCGCTCTGGCCGCGCACCCGCATCGCCTGGTCGGTGAGGATGCCGCCGAAGTCGCCCACCGGCAGCCCGGCCGCCTCGGCCAGCTCCGCCTCCGGGCGGACGCCGATCCCCAGCACCACCACGTCCGCCGGGTACTCGGCCTCCGAGGTGACCACGGCGCGGGCCCGGCCCTGCCCGTCGGTACGGATCTCGGTCACCTCGGCCTCGTTGACCAGCTCGATGCCGAGGCCGGTGACCGCCTCGTGCACCAGCTTCCCCATGTCGGGGTCGAGGGTGGTCATCGGTTCCGGGGCCCGGTTGAGCAGCGTCACCTCGTAGTCGCGCCGCAGCAGCGCCTCCGCCATCTCCACGCCGATGTACCCGGCGCCGACCACCACCGCGTGCCGCCCCTTCGTCCCCCGCAGGGTGTCGAGCAGGGCCTGCCCGTCGTCGAGGGTCTGCACGCCGTGCACGCCGGGCGCGTCGATGCCGGGCAGCGGCGGCCGGACCGGGCGGGCCCCGGTGGCGATGACCAGCTTGTCGAAGCCGGTCCACACCTCCTGCCCGTCGGGGAGCCGCCGCGACCTGACCCGGCCGCCCGCCACGTCGATCTCGGTGACCTCGGTCCGCATCCGCAGATCGATGTGGCGGGCCCGGTGCTCCTCCGGCGTCCGCGCCACCAGCTGCTCCGGGTCGTCGACATCGCCCGCCACCCAGTACGGGATGCCGCACGCCGAGTACGAGGCGTGGTGCCCGCGTTCGAAGGCGACGATCTCCAGCGCGTCCGGGTCCTTGAGCCTGCGTGCCTGTGACGCGGCGGACATCCCGGCCGCGTCCCCACCGATGACCACCAGTCGCTCTCTCATGCCGCCACGCTACGCGGGCGGCCGCCGTCCCGGCCGGGGCCGCCGGCCGGGACGGCGCGCCAGGGGGTGTCTCAGTCCCGCTCCTCGCGGGCCGCCGGCACGGCCGGCTCCGCAGCGGAGCCCTTGGTCTCCTCCTCGCCGTCCGCCCCGCCGATCGCGGGCGTGGCCGCGTCCGGACGCCGCAGGCGGCGCGTGAACCGCCAGGCCAGCAGGGCCAGCCCGAGGGCGAGGACGAAGGGCAGCGCCGCCCCTACCACCACGGTCAGCCAGCGCAGCGTCGCCACGAACGCCGACCAGCCGCCGGAGAGCGCGTCGGTGAAGGTCGGGCCGTCGTCCTCCTTCGACTCCGTCTTCGCCGACCGCTCGGTCAGCTGGAGGGTGACCGTCGCCATCGAGGTGCGGTCCTTCAGCGAGGACTGCTGGGCCAGCAGCGCCTCCAGTTCCATCTGGCGGCTGCTCAGCTCGCCCTCCAGCGAGACGATGTCGCTCAGCTTCTCCGCCCGGTCCATCAGTTCCCGGACCCGCGCCACACTGGCCCGCTGCGACTTCAGGCGGCTCTCGACGTCCACCACCTCCTCGGTGACGTCCTCCGCGCTGGTCCGCCGGGACACCACCTCGCCCCCCTCACCGAGCGAGTCCAGCACCGCGTCGTACCGCTCCTGCGGGACGCGGACCACCACGGTCGACCGCTCGTGGCCCTGGGAGTCGCGCCGGGTCGACTCGTTGCCGACGTAGCCTCCCGCCCCCTCGACCACCGACCGGGCCGAGGCCAGCGCGGAGGGCACGTCCTTCACCCGCAGGTGGAGTTCGGCCGTACGGATCAGGTGGACGCCCTTCAGCTCAGGGCGCGCCTTCCCGTCCGCGGCCTCGTCCGCCGGCTCCCGCTTCGCGTTGTCGGCCTGACCGCCGCCCGCGCCGTCGGCCGCCGACGGCGCGGCCGCGCGGTCCCCCGCCGACGACGCCCCGGAGTCCGACCCGGCCGAACACCCCGCGAGACCCAGTACCGCCGCCGCCAGCACCACCGCCGCCTGCCGCCCCACGATCCGGCCGCCGCTCGTTCCCCGCATCCGGCTCATCCGCCGCCCCCTTGTGTCTTTCGGGCGCCCCGACCGGGGCGCCTGTGCCGCTACGACGGAGCAGCGCACCGGTGGGTTTCGCCTCCCGGGTCGCGAACGGATAACGGAACCGCGCCGCCCCGGCGGCCGCCCGCCCCGTCCGGTTTGAGACAGTGGCTCCATGCGTGCGGACACAGAGGGAAACCCGGCGGGAGCGGGTGGCGCGAGCCCCCGTGTGGTGGTCGTCGGAGGCGGCGTCGCGGGGCTCACGGCCGCGCTGCGCCTGCTCGACTCCGGGGCCGGCGTCACCCTCCTGGAAGCCTCCGAGCGGCTCGGCGGCAAGCTCCGCACCGGCGAGATCGGCGGCGTCCGCGTCGACCTGGGCGCCGAGTCGATGCTGGCCCGCCGCCCCGAGGCGGTCGGCCTCGCCCGTGAGGCGGGACTGGCGGACGCCCTCCAGCCCCCCGCCACCGCCAGCGCCTCCCTGTGGACCCGCGACGCCCTGCGCCCCATGCCCAAGGGCCACGTCATGGGCGTCCCCGCCGACCCGGCCAGCCTCGCCGGGGTCCTCTCCGAGGAAGGCGTCGCGCGCATCGCCGAGGACCGCACCCTGCCCCGCACCGAGGTCGGCGAGGACATCGCCGTCGGCGAGTACGTCGCCGCCCGGGTCGGCCGCGAGGTCGTCGACCGGCTCGTCGAACCCCTCCTCGGCGGCGTCTACGCGGGCAACGCCTACCGCATCTCGCTGCGCGCCGCCGTCCCCCAGCTCTTCGCCGCCGCCCGCGACCACACCGCCCTGACCGAGGGGGTCCGCGCGATCCAGGCCCGCACCGCCGCCGACCCGCGCACCGACCCGGTCTTCATGGGCATCGACGGCGGGGTCGGCCGCCTCCCGCTCGCCGTCGCCGACACCGTCCGCGCCCGCGGCGGCCGCATCCGCACCGGTACGCCCGTCACCGGCCTCGCCCGCACCCCGGGCGGCTGGCGGCTGACCACCGGCACCCCCGACGTGCCCGAGGTCCTGGAGGCCGACGCCGTCGTCCTCGCCGTCCCCGCGCCCCAGGCCGCCCGGCTGCTCGCCGCCGAACTCCCGGCCGCCTCCGCCGACCTCGCCGAGATCGAGTACGCCTCGATGGCCCTGATGACCTTCGCCTTCCGTGCGGACGAGGCCGAGCTGCCGCAGGGCAGCGGCTTCCTCGTCCCGCCGGTCGAGGGACGCGCCGTCAAGGCCGCCACCTTCGCGGGACGCAAGTGGCGGTGGATCGCCGAGCAGGAGCCGGGGCTGCACGTCGTGCGCACCTCGGTCGGCCGCCACCGCGAGGAGGGGATCCTCGGCCGCGACGACGCCGAACTCCTCGCCCTCGCCCGCCGCGACCTCAAGGCCGCCACCGGTGTCGACGCCGAGCCGGTCGACGCCCACGTCACCCGCTGGGACCAGGGCCTGCCCCAGTACCCGGTCGGCCACCTCGCCCGCGTCGCCCGCGTCCGCGACCAGGTCGCCAAGGCCCCCGGCCTCGCCCTGTGCGGCGCCGCCTACGACGGCGTCGGCATCCCCGCCTGCGTCGCCTCCGCCACCGAAGCGGCGCGCCAGGTCATGGCGGCCCGCCCACAGGGCGACCCGGCGTCGGGCTCGTCCGGGCACGCGGGAGAATGACCCCATGAGTGCTGCTCCCGAGAAGATCCCCAACGCGGGCAAGAAGGCCAAGGACCTCAACGAGGTCATCCGCTACACCCTGTGGTCCGTCTTCAAGCTCCGCGACGTGCTCCCCGAGGACCGGTCCGGCTACGCCGACGAGGTCCAGGACCTGTTCGACAAGCTCGCCGCCAAGGACGTCACCGTCCGCGGCACCTACGACGTCTCCGGTCTGCGCGCCGACGCCGACGTGATGATCTGGTGGCACGCCGAGACCGCCGACGCCCTCCAGGAGGCGTACAACCTCTTCCGCCGCACCCGCCTCGGGCGCGCGCTGGAGCCGGTCTGGTCGAACATGGCGCTGCACCGCCCCGCCGAGTTCAACAAGTCGCACATCCCGGCGTTCCTCGCCGACGAGACCCCCCGCGACTACATCAGCGTCTACCCCTTCGTCCGCTCCTACGAGTGGTACCTCCTCCCCGACGAGGAGCGCCGGGCGATGCTCGCCGACCACGGCAAGATGGCGCGCGGCTACCCGGACGTCCGCGCCAACACGGTCGCCTCGTTCTCCCTCGGCGACTACGAGTGGATTCTCGCCTTCGAGGCCGACGAGCTGTACCGCATCGTCGACCTCATGCGCCACCTGCGCGCCTCCGAGGCCCGCCGCCACGTCCGCGAGGAGGTGCCCTTCTACACCGGGCGCCGCAAGTCCGTCGCCGACCTGGTCGCCCAGCTCGCCTGAGCGCCGCACCGCCTCACCGGGCCGCCGGGGTCCACCCGGCGGCCCGGGGGCGCGCCGGTCCGCTCCCGCCCGCCCGTGTCCCGGCCTCCTGCGCCTCCGGCTCGGGGGCCGGGCGGGCCGCGCAGTCGGTGGAGCGCGCGGGGACCTTCCCGTCGATCAGGTACGCCTCCACGTGCCGGTTGACGCAGGCGTTCGGCCCGCCCGCCAGCCCGTGCGTGCCCGCGCCCCGCTCGGTCACCAGCGCGGCGTCCGGCAGCCGCCGCCGCAGCTCCAGCGCGCCCGCGTACGGGGTCGCCGCGTCCCGTTCCCCGGCGAGGATCAGCGTCGGCGGCAGCTCACCGGGGGCCACCCGCACGTCCATCGGCGTCTGCCGGGGCTCCTTCCAGTAGGCGCACGGCAGGTTCATCCAGGCGTTCTCCCAGGTCTCGAACGGCGCCGTGCGGGCGAGCCGGGTGTGGTCGCGGTCCCAGGTCTCCCAGCCGGTGGGCCACGGCGCGTCGTTGCACTCCACCGCCGTGTAGACGGCCCGCGCGTTCTCCGCCTCCACCCGGCCCTCCTCCAGCGGGGTCGCCAGATTGACCAGCGGCTGCGGATCACCCTTCAGGTACGCCGCGAGCGCCTCCGCGTGCGAGGGCCAGTAGTCCTCGTAGTACTGGGCCCGCAACATCACCGCCTGGAGCTGCGCCGGGCCGACCGCGCCCCCGGCGGGCTCGGCCGCCAGCTTCTCGCGCGCCCGCCGGTACCCCGCCAGCACCTGGGCCTCGTCGGTACCCATCTCGTAGGCCGCGTCGTGCCGGGCGATCCACCGCCGGAAGTCCGCCCACCGCTTCTCGAACGCCGCCGACTGCGCCATGTTGTTCCGGTACCAGACGCGCGAGGGCGAGGGGTCGACCGCCGAGTCGAAGACCATCCTGCGTACGTGCGAGGGGAAGAGCTTCGCGTACAGCGCCCCGAAGTACGAGCCGTACGAGGCGCCCATGAACGTCAGCTTCCGCTCACCGAGGCCGGCCCGCACCACGTCCAGGTCGCGGGCGTTGTTCAGCGAGTGGATGTGCTTCAGCCGCTTCCCGCCGCGCTCGGCGCACCCCCGCGCGTACGCCTCGGCCTTGGTCCTCCGCTCGGCCTTCTGCTTCTCGGTCGGGTGCTCGGGGGCCTGCCAGCTCCCGTCCGGCTTCTCGCGCGGGTCCCGGCAGGAGAGCGGCGCCGACCGGCCGACCCCGCGCGGGGCGTACCCGACCAGGTCGTAGACGGAGGCCAGCCGCTTCCACTCGGGGAAGATCCCCACCAGCGGGAAGAGCATCCCCGAGGAGCCGGGACCACCCGGGTTGAAGACCAGCGCGCCCTGCCGCTCGCCCTGCGGACCCGCGGCCTCGGCCCGGCTCACCGTCAGGTCGATCTGCTCGCCGTCCGGCCGCGCGTAGTCCAGCGGGACCCGTACCGTGCCGCACTCCAGCGACCGGGGCAGCCCCTCCTCGTCGGGACAGGGCCCGAAGGCGATCGGGGTCCGCGCCGCCCGCTCGGCCGCGAGCGCCACCCCGCGCGCCTCGGGGCCACCGGGCGGAGCCGGAGCACCGGCCGCCGGAGCCTGTGGGGGAGCCGCGAGCGGCGTGAGGAGCAGGGCTCCGACGGCGGTGAGGATGAGCGGTGCTCGCATCGCGTCCCTTTCGTCCGGCCGATGAACGGCACAAGGGATGATTCGCAGGCCGATCGGCAAGGGCAAGCACCGGGCCGCGTGTTGTACGGACCCGCTCGGATCGGCCCAGAACAGCCCGCGGTCTCAGCGTCCCAGCAGCGCGAAGCGCGCCACCCGCGCCCACCGGGCCCATGGCCTGCCCACCAGGGAGGCGCGGCCCGAGCGTTCGATCCACCAGTCGCGCAGCGCGCGCCGGGCCGCCCGCTCGGCCGGCGGTTCCTCCCGCAAGGTGTGCAGCGCGAAGGCGAGCGCGTCCGCGCGGTACCCGCCGGTCAGCGGCCGGGCCGCCGCGTACCGCAGGAAGCGCGGCCGGTACGTGTCGCCGAGGATCTGCTCCAGCTCCGGCGCGAGGGAGGCCACGACGGACCCCCGCTTGGCCGTCAGCATCCGGCTCTGCACCCGCAGCCGCCTCCGGTCGAACCCCTCCGGCGCCGGAGTCCCCGCGACCAGCGCCGACAACAGCGCCGTCTGCCCGAGGGCCAGCCGCGTCCGCGCCGCCTCGTCCGCCACCGGCCCGGCCGCCACCCCAGCCCCCGGCGCGGGTACGGACCCGGGCCGCGCCCCCGCCCCCACCGAAACCCGGTCCCGGCCGGCCGCCGCCACCGTCCGCCGGATCTTCTCGACCTCCGCCTCCAGCTCGGCCGCCGACGGGAACCGCTCGTCCCGCTCCAGCAGCACCCCCGGCGGCCGCACTTGCGAGGCCAGCTCGGCCAGGACCGCCAGCACCGGCTCCGGCACCGGGTGGGCGTGGCTGTCGTGCCACACCCCGTCCCGCTCGAACCCGCCCGCCACGTGGACGTAGGCCAGCGCCTCCAGCGGCAGCGCGTCGAGGGCGGCGGCGGGGTCCTCGCCCTGGTTGACGTGGTTGGTGTGCAGGTTGGCGACGTCGATCAGCAGCCGTACCCCGGTCCGGTCGGCCAGCTCGTAGAGGAACTGCCCCTCCGTCAGCTCCTCGCCCGGCCAGGAGAGGAGCGCCGCGATGTTCTCCACGGCGAGCGGCACGGGCAGCTGGTCCTGGGCGATCCGCACGTTCTCGCAGAGGACCGCGAGCCCTTCCCGCGTCCGGGGGACCGGCAGCAGGTGCCCGGCCTCCAGCCCGCGAGACGCGGTCCGCTCCCCGCCCGCCCGGACGAACGCGATGTGCTCGGTGACCAGTGGCGACCCCAGCGCCTCGGCCCGCTCGGCCAGCGCCGCCAGCCGTACCGGATCGGGCCGCTCCGCGCCGCCCAGTCCCAGCCCCACCCCGTGCGGCACCACGGCCACCCCACGCTCCCGTAGCCTCCGCAGGGAGTCGGGAAGGTGACCGGGACAGACGTTCTCCGCCACCACCTCCACCCACTCGATCCCCGCCATCGCCTCGACGGCCTCCGCGATCGCGGGCCGCCAGCCGATCCCCGTACCCAGCCGTTCCATACCGCCACCCCCTCCAGGAACCCCCCGGCCCCTGCGGCCACCCTGCCCGCCACCGTCCACCCCGGAACCGTCACCCGCCCTCTTCAGAGCAGGATCTGAGCTTCGCCGCCCCTCACCCCACCAACGCGGGATGCTCCGCCACCACCGTGTACGACCCGGGCTCGATCTCCGTGAACCCCGCGTCCCGCACCACCGGCAGCCCGCTCTCCACCAGTTCCTTCCAGCGCCCGGCGTCGGCGGTCCGCACCGCCAGCGGGAAACCCCGTTCGCGCCAGGCGTTCCGTTCCGCCCCCGACAGCTGCCACCAGGCCAGCTGCGCGCCGTGCCCTGCCTGGGCCATCGCCTTCCCCGCCGACATGCGCACGTCCGGGTTGAGCCAGAGCACCGGGACGCCGGGCGCGGGCTCGCCCGGCTCCTCGGGGTCTTCCAGCTCGGTGCCGGAGACCTGGAGCCTGGCCAGTTCCTTCGGCCAGCCGTCCAGGGATACCGGCGGGTAGACCCGCACCTCGGCGCCGCCGTCGTCCACCGTGATCCCCGGCAGGGCGGCGGCCTTGCGCCACTCGCCGCCGCGGGCCCGCCGTACCACTTTGCGGATGCGTGCGTCCTGCCAGTCCCGTACCGCCTCCGCCCATGCGCCGTCCCCCTCGGAGCGGGGGTCGCTGAGCAGCGTCAGGACGGCCCGGGCGGCCGTCTGGAGCGCGTCGGTGAGGGCGGGCGGCTCGGCACGCTCCAGCCGGACGACGAGCGGCAGCACGAACTGCGGTGCCTCGTCGCGGGCGGCGCTTTCGTCACGGAAGGGGCTGTCGGAAAGAGGTTCGCTGGTCACGGAGCCAGTCTGCCAAAGGGGCAGACCTTGCTCACCCCTTTCGCGAGGCCGCCCCGATCAGCTCGGACACCTTGACGAAGCGGTATCCCCGCTCGCGCAGGGCGGGCACGATGCGGCGCAGCGCGCGCTCGGTGGTGGGGGCGGCGCTGCGGGTGCAGTGCATGACCACGACCGAGCCGGGGCGGACCCCGTCCAGCACCTGCTGCGCCACCGCGTCGGCGTCGCTGGCGAATGCGTCCCCGCTCACCACGTCCCACTGCACGGCCGTCACTCCGGCCGCCGAGACCTCCCGCAGCGCCGCGTCGTCGTAACACCCGCCGGGGAAGCGGAAGTACGGCATCGCCTTCTTCACCCCGGCCGTGCGGAACGCGGTGTACGCCCGTTCCACGTCGGCCCGCATCTCGCTCTCGGCGACGCGCGGCAGGCCGTAGCAGTCGCCGGTGAAGGCGTGGTGGCTGTAGGAGTGGTTGGCGATCTCGAAGAGCGGGTCGGCGCCGATGGCCCGCGCCTGGTCCGGGTACTCCTCGGCCCACCGCCCGGTCATGAAGACGGTGGCGGGCACCTTCAGGCGGCGCAGCGAGGCGATCAGCTCCGGGTGGTCGAAGCGCTCGCCGCCGGCCGCGCGCTCGCCCTGGTCGGCCGTCATGTCGGCGTCGAAGGTGAGCGCGACGGTCCTGTCCTCGTTCCGGGGCCCGTTGGCGAAGACGGGGGCGAGTCCGCCGGGGCCGGGCGCCAGTGTGGGCGGCGCCGGCGGGGCGGCGGGGGAGGCGGAGTGCGAGGCGCGGGGCCCCGGCGCCGTGTCGTGGGGGCCCGGGGAGGACTGCCCGCACCCGGCCACCGCGCCCAGCGCCATCAGGGCGCCCAGCGCCGTACCGGTCCGGAGCTTCGCCTTGCGCACCATGCTGATCACGCCGTGACCCTAGGATGCGAAAAGCTGAATATCGGGCAAAACGCCGCCCGGGAGCTGCGGCCTCACCCGTCTCGCCCCGTCGCCCCCCGCCGTACGGGGCCTTACCGGGCCCGCGGGGTGGGGGCGGGACCGACAACCCGCCCCCGCCCCCGGTCACCTCACCGGTGCCAGGGCCCCGTCACCGCGAAGGTCGTCCCCGGCGTGTAGCAGTTGACGAACATCGTGTCGTAGTCCGGGGAGAAGCAGACGCCCGCGAACTCGCCCCACTCCGGCTCCTCGGGGGTGCCGATGTTCTGGCGGCCCCGCGCCATCGGGTAGACCTCGCCGCGGGTGGTCACGCCGTAGACGTGCTGGGCGCCCTCGCCGTCCTCGGCGACCATGAGGCCGCCGCTCGGGGCGAGGCAGATGTTGTCCGGCTCCTCGCCCGGGAGCTGCACGTCGGTGTCGGGGCCGAAGACGATGACCAGGGTGAGGCGCCGCCGGTCCGGGTCGTAGCGCCAGATCTGCCCGTAGTGGTCGGCGGCCGAGCCCTCGCTGCTCCGGGCGAAGCTGGAGACGAAGTAGACCGAGCGGCCGCCCCAGTAGCAGCCCTCCAGTTTCTGGGCGTGGGTGATGCCCTTCGGGCCGAAGTCCTGGAAGCGGATCGGCGTCTCCTCGGCGAGCGGGTCGGGCACGTCCACCCACTCCACCCGGTCGAACGAGGCGCCCGTCTCCTGGATCGCCGAGAGGTCGGGCACCCCGGGCACCCGCATCGCCTGGAGCGCGCCCCCTGCCCGCAGCGAGCCGAGGCCGCCGCGCGGCTTCTCGGGCAGGAAGCGGTAGAAGAGCCCGAACGGCCGCTCGAAGGCGTCCTCGGTCTCGTAGACGATCCCGTGGCGCGGGTCGATCGCGATGGCCTCGTGCTGGAAGCGGCCCATCGCCTTCAGGGGCACCGCGCCGGTCCTGTGCGGGTCGACCGGGTCGACCTCGAAGATGAAGCCGTGGTCCTTGGTGTAGCCGTTGGTCCCGGCCTTGTCCTCGGTCTCCTCGCAGGTCAGCCAGGTGCCCCAGGGGGTCGGCCCGCCGGCGCAGTTGGTCGAGGTCCCGGCGATGGCGACCCGCTCGCCGAGGACGCGGTGCGCGGGGTCGAGGGTGAGCGCGGTACAGCCGCCCATCCCCTCCGGGTCGTACGTCAGCCCGCGTACGGGCGGGACGCGGATCGGGGCGGTGGGCCGGTTCTCGTGGTTGCGGACGAGGTGGACCTGGCCCCGGCGTCCACCGAAGGCGGCCATCCCGTCGTGGTTGCTCGGCACCTGGCCCTCGCCGGAGAGCATCCGGTCGCCCTCCCGGGACAACACCCGGTAGCGGAAACCTTTCGGCAGGTCCAGCAGACCCTTCGGGTCGGGCACCAGCGGACCGTACCCGGCCTTCCCCATCCCCTTTGCGGCGGCCGTGCCCGCGAAGAGTTCGGAGAGACTGCCGGTGAAGGCGATACCGGCGACGGCACCGGTACGGGCGAGGACTTGACGGCGTGTCGCGGACATGGGCAACTCCCTGCTGCGGCTCTGCGGACAGGAATGTGACCCGCACGTGTGTACCACGCACCCAGCCCCACCGGAACCAGGCGTGGCCCTGGACACGGCCGTCACAGCCCACCTGGCCTGCCGGGAACGGCCCTGACACCGGGTACGGCCGAACGGCCCCGGCCCTCACCGCCGGGCCAGCGCCAGCAGGCTCGCCCCGAACATCAGCACCCCCAGCGGCACATGGAGCGAGGGCAGGTGCGCGATCCCCGACACCACCTGGAGGGAGGCCAGCACGAGGAAGCCGGAGGCGTACCCGACCGCCTTCGGCGAGCCGCCGCCCGGCTTCCAGGCGAGTACCGCCGCGAGCAGGCACAGCATCGACGCCCCGTACATCACCCGCGCCCCGACGCTGTGCAGGATCTCTCCGTACTCCGTGCTGAGCAGCAGCCCCGCCGAGACCGCCTGGAGGAAGATCGTCAGGGTCTGGAGGGCGAGCGCGATCCGCAGGAACGAGAAGCGGGCCTGAACGGCCGTACGGGGTGTCGCCTGAGTCGTCGTCATGCCGGGTCCCTCTCTTCCGCGCCCGAGGGCAGCGGCCGATGTCGAATAAGGTCTCACCAGCCCGACGACACGGGCCTCGTAGAGGTAAGGCGAGGGGGCGGGGCGTGAGCGGGCGGACGACTGAGGCGGGGGCCGCCGAGGCCAGCGGCGAACGGCGTCAACTGCTCAACGTGGCCTACCGGTTGCTCGGTTCACTCGCCGAGGCCGAGGACGCCGTCCAGGAGGCGTACGCCCGCTGGTACGCGCTGCCGGACCCGCGCCGGGACGAGATGGCCAGCCCCGGCGCCTGGCTCACCACGGTGACCGGCCGTGTCTGCCTCGACGTGCTCGGCTCGGCCCGCGCCCGCCGCGAACGCTACGTCGGCGCGTGGATGCCGGACCCGCTCCCCGGCCATCCCGGCCGGCCGCACGGCACGAGCGGCGACCCCGCCGACCAGCTGGTCCTGGACGAGTCCGTCACCATGGCCTTCCTCGTCGTGCTGGAGACGATGACTCCGCCGAACGCGTCGCCTTCGTCCTCCACGACGTCTTCCGCTACCCCTTCGCCGAGATCGCCGGTGTCCTCGACCGGACCCCCGCCGCCTGCAAGCAGCTCGCCGCCTCCGCCCGGCGCCGGGTACGGGACGGCGCCCCCGCACCGGCCGGCGGACAGTCCGGGACCGTGCGGCGCGTCAAGGAGGCGTGGGAGGCCAAGGACATCGCGGCCCTCGTCGACCTCCTCGACCCGTCCGCCGTGATGACCGCCGACGGCGGCGGCCTGGCCGGCGCCGCCCTGCGCCCCGTGGAGGGCGGCCCCCAGATCGCCCGGTACATGGCCGGCATCGCGGACCGGGCCCCCGGCCTCGAACTCCTGGAACACCCGGTCAACGGCACCCCGGGCCTGGTCGCCCGCCGCGCGGGGACCGTCCTGACCGTGGCCGCCTTCGACCTCGCCGCCGACGGCCGGGTCGCCCGCATCCGGGTGGTCCGCAACCCGGAGAAACTGCGGGTCTGGGCGGGGGACGACGCGCCGTCACCCCGTTGATCGCGGCGATCCGGGGGTAGCTTCCCCGTCATGGACTTCCGAACCACCGTCGAGCGCGCTCAGCGCCTCCAGCAGTTGCACGCCGACCACCAGCCGCTCGTGCTGCCGACCGTCTGGGACGTCTGGTCCGCGCGGACGGCGGCCGACGCCGGGTTCCCCGCGCTGACCGTCGGCAGCCACCCCCTCGCCGACTCCCGGGGCGCCTCCGACCAGGAGGGCCAGAGCTTCGAGGAGGTGCTCGCCGCCGTCCGGCCGATCATCGCCGCCGTCGACGTCCCGGTCTCCGTCGACCTGGAGTCCGGATACGGCCAGGACCCCGCCGACCTCGTCGCCGGCCTCACCGAGGCGGGCGGCGTCGGCCTCAACGTCGAGGACACCGTCCACTCGGAGGGCGGCCGCGTCCGCACCACCGAGGAGCACGCCCGCTACATCGCGGGCCTGCGCGACGCCGCCGACGCCGCGGGCGTCCCGGTCTGGGTCAACGGCCGCACCGACCTCTTCCTGCACGCCGAGAACGCCGCGGCCGTCCTCGACGAGGCGGTCGCACGCCTGCGCGCCATGGAGGAGGCGGGCGCCGACAGCGTCTACCCGGTGCGCGTCCAGGACGACGACGAGCTGCTCCAGGCGGTCGTCGCCGCCGTCACCGTGCCCGTCAACTCCACCGCCCACCCCGTCAAGCACGACCTGGACCGCTTCCGCCGCCTCGGCGTCGGCCGCATCACCTACGGCCCGCTCCTTCAGATGGCGGCGACCGAGGCCATGAAGGACATGCTCCGGCCCTGGGCCCCCTGACCGGACGCCCGGCCGGCCACGCCTCCCGGCTACGCCGCGCCGGGCTCGACCAGTCCCTTACCGTCCCGTGCCAGCGCCGTGAGCCGGGATATCGCCCGGAAGTACTTCTTCCGGTAGCCGCCGTTCAGCATCTCCTCGCTGAACAGCTGGTCGAACGGCACGCCCGAGGTCAGCACGGGCACCTCACGGTCGTACAGCCGGTCCGCCAGAACCACCAGGCGCAGGGCCGTCGACTGGTCGGGCACCGGGCGTACGCCGGTGAGGCAGACGGCGCGCAGGTCGTCGGTGAGCGCCCCGTACCGGCTGGGGTGGACCCGCGACAGGTGGTCGAGCAGCTGCCCGAACCCGTCCAGGCTCGCCCCCGGCGTCGCGTACGCCGCCCGGGTCACCTGCTCCTCGCTGTACGGCTCGGGCGCGGCGGGCAGGCCGCGGTGGCGGTAGTCCTCGCCGTCGATCCTCAGCGGGCGGAAGTGCGCCGAGAGGCCCTGGATCTCGCGGAGGAAGTCCGCGGCCGCGAACCGGCCCTCGCCGAGCTTGCCCGGCAGGGTGTTCGAGGTGGCGGCCAGGGCCACGCCGGCCTCGACCAGCTTGGCCAGCAGCGAGGAGACCAGCACGGTGTCGCCCGGGTCGTCCAGTTCGAACTCGTCGATGCAGAGCAGCCGGTGGCCGCTGAGGGTGCGTACCGTCTCCTGGAAACCGAGCGCGCCCACCAGGTTGGTCAGCTCCACGAAGGTGCCGAACGCCTTGTGCTCCGGCGCCGCCGGAGTGGCGTGCCAGAGCGAGGCGAGCAGGTGGGTCTTGCCGACGCCGTAGCCGCCGTCCAGGTAGACCCCGCGCGGCCCGGCGGGCGCCGCCGCCGGCTTGCGCGCGAACCAGCGGCGCCTGCCCGCCCCGGTCGCGCTCGCCCCGCCGAGCCCGGTCGCGAACCCCTCCAGCACGGTGACCGCCTCCGCCTGACTCGGCTGGTTCGGGTCCGGGATGTACGTGGAGAAGCGCACCTGGTCGAAGCGGGGCGGCGGCACCATCTCGGCCACCAGCCGTTCGGCGGGCACCTGCGGCTCACGGGCGCACAGGGAGAGCGGTGCGGACTCGTCGGCGCGCCGCGCGGACGAGGAGGCCGATGACGGGGGAGTGGAGGAGGACGACACAACTCACCAGCTTAGAGGGGCACAGGGAACGCCCCCCTCCCCGGGCGCCCGCCACCCGCCGCACGGCCGTGCGAAACTGCACGTCATGCGACGCCTGCTCCCCGTGACCGACGACGTGGCCGACCGCGAGTGGACCCTGGCGGAACTCGCCGACGCCTACGCCTACCCCGAGACCGACGGCCCCTGGCTGCGCGCGAACATGGTCAGCACCCTCGACGGCGCGGCCCAGCACGAGGGCCGCTCCCAGCCCATCTCCGGCAGCGCCGACATGCGGATCTTCGGCACCCTGCGCGGCCTGGCCGACGCCGTGGTCGTCGGCGCCGAGACGGTACGCCAGGAGGGGTACCGCCCCGCCCGGGCCCGCGAGGCCTTCGCCCGCCGCCGCGCGGCCGCCGGGCAGGCCCCCGCCCCCGCCGTCGCCGTGGTCAGCGCGAGCCTCGCACTCGATTTCGACCTGCCCCTCTTCAGCGCCCCGCTCACCCCCACCCTGGTCCTCACCGGAGCCGCCGCACCGGCCGACCGGGTACGCGCCGCCGAGGCCGCCGGCGTCCACGTGCTGATCGCCGGGACCGGCGCCGCCGTCGATCCCGCGCGTGCCGTCGCCGCGCTCGCCGAACACGGCCTGACCAGGCTTCTCACCGAGGGCGGCCCCCGGCTGCTGGGCCAGTTCGTGGCCGCCGGAGTCCTGGACGAGCTGTGTCTGACCGTCTCCCCGATGCTCACCGCCGGGGACGCCCAGCGCATCGCCTGCGGACCCTCCGTGGCCCTGCCGAAACGTTTCTCGCCCGCCTCGGTCCTGGAGGAGGCCGGGTTCCTCTTCACCCGCTACCGTCGGACTGACATCAGCGGAATGACCCGTTCCGCTTAGCGTTCCGTGGGAAGACTAGGGACACCGCGTCCCGTGTGATCACGGGGCAGGATGGTTTCCGCACGGGCCCCTCGGGGCCCGCGATCCGAAAGGGCGCCTGACGTGTTCACGAGCGTTTTGATGATCGAGCAGCCGCTGTCGGCACCCGACGTGGAGTTCGTCACCACGCTCCACGGGGACGAGCCCGTCTCCTTCGTCCTCCTCATGCAGCCCCGCGGCGACCAGGACCGCCTGCTGCGCGCCGTCGACGACGTCGCCCTCGGCGAGCTGGGCGAGGCCGTCCGCGAGGTCGAGGAGCCCGAGGGCGAGGTCGACGGCACCCCCGCCGCCCGCGCGCTGGACCACTCCCTGCGCGCCCTGCGCGCCGCCGGCAGCGAGGCTGTCGGCCGCCTCGTAGAGGACGAACCCCTCGACGCCCTCACCGCCCTGGTCGCCGAGACCGGCGCCGACGAGGTCATCGTGCTGACAGAGCCCCACTACGTGGAGGAGTTCTTCCACCGCGACTGGGCCACCCGCGCCCGCCACAAGGTCGGCGTCCCGGTCCTCAGGCTCTACTCGCACGCTCCCGCCGACGGCGACGGCGCCCCCACCCACACCTCCTCGGGTTCCGGCGCCACCGCGGCCGGAGCCGTCAAGGACCGGGACACGGCGACGGACCCGGCCACCCGCGCCGACTGAGCGGCACCCGCTCCGCCACCGCCTCGGGCGGTCCGCCCGGACCCGGCCCACGGCATAGGCTGATCCCGCCCCCGCACGACCCGTGCCCCTCGACCCCGGGAGAACCACAGATGGCATCCGGCCTTCCCCCCGCCATGGACCGACCGCACTTCATCGGCATCGGCGGCGCCGGAATGTCGGGGATCGCCAAGATCCTCGCCCAGCGCGGCGCCCGCGTCGCCGGCAGCGACGCCAAGGACTCCGCGACCGCCGAGGCACTGCGCGCCCTCGGCGCCACCGTCCACCTCGGCCACGCCGCCGGCCACCTCGCGGACGACACCACCGCCGTCGTCGTCTCCTCCGCGATCCGCCCGGACAACCCGGAGCTGATCCGCGCCGCCGAACTCGGCATCCCCGTCGTGCACCGCTCGGACGCGCTGGCCGCGCTGATGGACGGCACCCGCCCCATCGCCGTCGCCGGCACCCACGGCAAGACCACCACCACCTCGATGCTGGCCGTCTCCCTGGCCGCACTGGGCCGCGACCCCTCGTACGCCATCGGCGGCGACCTGGACGCCCCGGGCTCCAACGCCCTGCACGGCACCGGCGAGATCTTCGTCGCCGAGGCCGACGAGAGCGACCGCAGCTTCCACAAGTACGCCCCCGAGGTCGCCATCGTCCTCAACGTCGAGCTGGACCACCACGCCAACTACGCCTCGATCGAAGAGATCCACGAATCCTTCGAGTCCTTCGCGGCCCGGATCGTGCCCGGCGGCACCCTCGTCATCTCCGCCGACCACGAGGGCGCCCGCGAACTCACCCGCCGGCTCACCGCCAAGGGCCTCCCGGACGTCACCGTCCGCACCTACGGCGAGGCCGCCGACGCCGACGTGCGCGTCGTGTCGATCGTCCCGCAGGGCCTGCGCAGCGAGGTCACGGTCCGCATCGACGGCGCCGAGCTGACCTTCGGCGTCTCCGTCCCCGGCCGCCACTACGCGCTCAACGCCGTCGCCGCCCTCACCTCTGCCGTCGCCCTCGGCATCCCGGCCGCCGAGATGGCCCCCGCCATCGCCGCCTACACCGGGGTGAAGCGCCGCCTCCAGCTCAAGGGCGAGGCCGCGGGCGTCCAGGTGATCGACTCCTACGCCCACCACCCCAGCGAGATGACGGCCGACCTGGAGGCCATCCGGGGCGCCGTCGCCGCCGACGCCCGCCTCCTGGTCCTCTTCCAGCCGCACCTCTTCAGCCGCACCCAGGAGCTGGGCAAGGAGATGGGCCAGGCCCTCGGCCTCGCCGACGCCTCGGTCGTCCTCGACATCTACCCGGCCCGCGAGGACCCGGTCCCCGGCGTCACCAGCGCCCTGATCATCGACGCCGCCCGCGCCGCCGGCGCCGACGTGACCGCCCTCACCGACCGCTCCGCCGCCCCTTCGGTCCTCGCGGGAATGGCCAAGCCCGGCGACCTTGTTCTCACCATGGGCGCCGGCGACGTGACGGAGCTCGGGCCCGACATCCTCGACCACCTGTCGAAGTGAGGAAGTGACCGACATGGCGTACGACGTCGAGAAGCCGGACGAGCAGTGGCGCGCGGAGCTGACCCCCGCCGAGTACCAGGTACTCCGCCAGGCGGGCACCGAGCCGGCCTTCGTCGGTGAGTACACCGACACGAAGACCGAGGGCGTGTACTCCTGCCGGGCCTGCGGCGCGGAGATCTTC
>NZ_CP110079.1:0-992500 GCF_025957665.1 Streptomyces sp. BI87 | reverse complement strand
GGAGCACTTCTCACCAAGTTCGCTTGGTCAGAGGCCAGTTCATCAGCAAACGTCTGATGCTGGTTGCTCATGGGTGGAACGTTGACTATTCGGCACATTCGGTCTGCTGGGACTGTGAGTACTGCTTCGGCGTGGAAAACAGTTCGAGGGGATGGAAGGTGTCGGGCACGCTGTTGGGTGTCTGAGGGAGCGGCCACGATGTGGCTGTTTCTTCGGTTGCTTAAGCCCCAGTGAACTCGGGATGTATGTCTCGGGGTGGTGGGTGGTTGGTCGTTGTTTGAGAACTGCACAGTGGACGCGAGCATCTGTGGCCAAGTTTTTAAGGGCGCACGGTGGATGCCTTGGCACCAGGAACCGATGAAGGACGTGGGAGGCCACGATAGTCCCCGGGGAGTCGTCAACCAGGCTTTGATCCGGGGGTTTCCGAATGGGGAAACCCGGCAGTCGTCATGGGCTGTCACCCGCTGCTGAACTCATAGGCAGTGTGGAGGGAACGCGGGGAAGTGAAACATCTCAGTACCCGCAGGAAGAGAAAACAACCGTGATTCCGGGAGTAGTGGCGAGCGAAACTGGATGAGGCCAAACCGTATGTGTGTGATACCCGGCAGGGGTTGCGCATGCGGGGTTGTGGGATCTCTCTTCTACGGTCTGCCGGCCGTGGGACGAGTCAGAAACCGTTGATGTAGGCGAAGGACATGCGAAAGGTCCGGCGTAGAGGGTAAGACCCCCGTAGTCGAAACATCAGCGGCTCGTTTGAGAGACACCCAAGTAGCACGGGGCCCGAGAAATCCCGTGTGAATCTGGCGGGACCACCCGCTAAGCCTAAATATTCCCTGGTGACCGATAGCGGATAGTACCGTGAGGGAATGGTGAAAAGTACCGCGGGAGCGGAGTGAAATAGTACCTGAAACCGTGTGCCTACAAGCCGTGGGAGCGTCGCTGTCAGTACTTGTGCTGGCAGTCGTGACTGCGTGCCTTTTGAAGAATGAGCCTGCGAGTTAGCGGTGTGTAGCGAGGTTAACCCGTGTGGGGAAGCCGTAGCGAAAGCGAGTCCGAAGAGGGCGTTTGAGTTGCACGCTCTAGACCCGAAGCGGAGTGATCTAGCCATGGGCAGGTTGAAGCGGCTGTAAGAGGTCGTGGAGGACCGAACCCACCAGGGTTGAAAACCTGGGGGATGACCTGTGGTTAGGGGTGAAAGGCCAATCAAACTCCGTGATAGCTGGTTCTCCCCGAAATGCATTTAGGTGCAGCGTCGTGTGTTTCTTGCCGGAGGTAGAGCACTGGATAGGCGATGGGCCCTACCGGGTTACTGACCTTAGCCAAACTCCGAATGCCGGTAAGTGAGAGCGCGGCAGTGAGACTGTGGGGGATAAGCTCCATGGTCGAGAGGGAAACAGCCCAGAGCATCGACTAAGGCCCCTAAGCGTACGCTAAGTGGGAAAGGATGTGGAGTCGCAGAGACAACCAGGAGGTTGGCTTAGAAGCAGCCACCCTTGAAAGAGTGCGTAATAGCTCACTGGTCTAGTGATTCCGCGCCGACAATGTAGCGGGGCTCAAGCGTACCGCCGAAGTCGTGTCATTGCAGCAATACTCCCAACGGAGGCTGTGATGGGTAGGGGAGCGTCGTGTGCCGGGTGAAGCAGCCGTGGAAGCGAGTTGTGGACGGTTCACGAGTGAGAATGCAGGCATGAGTAGCGATTCACACGTGAGAAACGTGTGCGCCGATTGACTAAGGGTTCCTGGGTCAAGCTGATCTGCCCAGGGTAAGTCGGGACCTAAGGCGAGGCCGACAGGCGTAGTCGATGGATAACCGGTTGATATTCCGGTACCCGCTGTGAAGCGTCAAACATTGAATCCAGTGATGCTAAGCCCGTGAAGCCGTTCCGGACCCTTCGGGGAATGGAAAGTGGTGGAGCCGGTGGCCCGAGCTGGTAGTAGGTGAGTGATGGGGTGACGCAGGAAGGTAGTCCATCCCGGGCGGTGGTTGTCCCGGGGTAAGGGTGTAGGACGTCAGGTAGGTAAATCCGCCTGGCAATAGTCTGAGACCTGATGCCGAGCCGATTGTGGTGAAGTGGATGATCCTATGCTGTCGAGAAAAGCCTCTAGCGAGTTTCATGGCGGCCCGTACCCTAAACCGACTCAGGTGGTCAGGTAGAGAATACCGAGGCGTTCGGGTGAACTATGGTTAAGGAACTCGGCAAAATGCCCCCGTAACTTCGGGAGAAGGGGGCCATGTCTGGTGATCCGATTTACTCGGTGAGCTGGGTGTGGCCGCAGAGACCAGCGAGAAGCGACTGTTTACTAAAAACACAGGTCCGTGCGAAGCCGTAAGGCGATGTATACGGACTGACGCCTGCCCGGTGCTGGAACGTTAAGGGGACCGGTTAGTCACATTTCGGTGTGGCGAAGCTGAGAACTTAAGCGCCAGTAAACGGCGGTGGTAACTATAACCATCCTAAGGTAGCGAAATTCCTTGTCGGGTAAGTTCCGACCTGCACGAATGGCGTAACGACTTCTCGACTGTCTCAACCATAGGCCCGGTGAAATTGCATTACGAGTAAAGATGCTCGTTTCGCGCAGCAGGACGGAAAGACCCCGGGACCTTTACTACAGTTTGATATTGGTGTTCGGTTCGGCTTGTGTAGGATAGGTGGGAGACTGTGAAGCATGCACGCCAGTGTGTGTGGAGTCGTCGTTGAAATACCACTCTGGTCGTGCTGGATGTCTAACCTGGGTCCGTGATCCGGATCAGGGACAGTGTCTGATGGGTAGTTTAACTGGGGCGGTTGCCTCCTAAAGAGTAACGGAGGCGCCCAAAGGTTCCCTCAGCCTGGTTGGTAATCAGGTGTTGAGTGTAAGTGCACAAGGGAGCTTGACTGTGAGACCGACGGGTCGAGCAGGGACGAAAGTCGGGACTAGTGATCCGGCGGTGGCTTGTGGAAGCGCCGTCGCTCAACGGATAAAAGGTACCCCGGGGATAACAGGCTGATCTTCCCCAAGAGTCCATATCGACGGGATGGTTTGGCACCTCGATGTCGGCTCGTCGCATCCTGGGGCTGGAGTCGGTCCCAAGGGTTGGGCTGTTCGCCCATTAAAGCGGTACGCGAGCTGGGTTTAGAACGTCGTGAGACAGTTCGGTCCCTATCCGCTGTGCGCGTAGGAATATTGAGAAGGGCTGTCCCTAGTACGAGAGGACCGGGACGGACGAACCTCTGGTGTGCCAGTTGTTCTGCCAAGGGCATGGCTGGTTGGCTACGTTCGGGAGGGATAACCGCTGAAAGCATCTAAGCGGGAAGCCTGCTTCGAGATGAGTATTCCCACCTCCTTGAGAGGGTAAGGCTCCCAGTAGACGACTGGGTTGATAGGCCGGATATGGAAGCCCTGTAAGGGGTGGAGTTGACCGGTACTAATAGGCCGAGGGCTTGTCCTCAGTTGCTCGCGTCCACTGTGTTGGTTCTGAAACCACGAACACCAATCACATCCCTGTCTAGAGGTGGGTTGTGGTTGCTGGTGTGTTTCGTAGTGTTTCGGTGGTCATAGCGTGAGGGAAACGCCCGGTTACATTCCGAACCCGGAAGCTAAGCCTTACAGCGCCGATGGTACTGCAGGGGGGACCCTGTGGGAGAGTAGGACGCCGCCGAACTTTCTTTGGCCTCGGGCCCTGGAAATCTTGTGTAAACAGGTTTCCGGGGCCCGAGGCATTTCTGCGTTCAGCCTGGGCGCGCGATAAATGCCACGACGGCAGCTGTGCTCCCCGGGATACTGGGCCGCCATGGATGACGAGGTCGAAGTTGTTGTCGCCCACTCCGAGCGGGCGACTCTGCGAGTCGGTGACGTGTATCTGAAGGTGGACGCGGATCGGGCGCGCGTCGATGTCAAGGTCGAGGCGATGGCGCTTGCGCCGGTCCCGACTCCGGAGGTTCTGTGGCGCAAGCCGCCTGTGCTCGCGCTCGCCGCCCTTCGCGGGGTGACGCTCGGGCGCCTCGGCGGGCTCGCGACAGCCTCGCCGGCGGCGTGGACCGCGGCGGGCGCCACCATCCGGCAGCTGCACGAGGCGCCGCTGTCGTCCTGGACCGGGCGGGCCGGCCGGAGTGGCGGCACGCTGGCGGAAAGACTGGACCGTGAGTGTCAGTTGCTGGTGGTGACCGGCTTGTTGCCCGGTGAGCTGGTCACCCGCAATCGTCAGGTCGCCGAGGCCGCGCTTCGGGAGTGGACCCCCGCGTTCACGCACGGCGACCTCCAGATCGCGCACGTCTTCCTGGACGGCGACGAGGTCACGGGCATCATCGACTGGTCGGAGGCGGGCCAAGGCGACCCCTTGTACGACCTCGCCACCTTCTCGCTCGGACACGAGGAGCATCTTGACGACCTCCTCGTCGGCTACGGCGGTGACGTCGACCTCGAAGTGGTCCGGGCGTGGTGGGCGTTGAGGAGTCTGCTGGCGGTGCGGTGGCTGAGCGAGCACGGCTTCGACCCGTTCGCGCCGGGCTGTGAGGTCGACGTACTGAAGTCCCTGAGGTGAGGCTGCGCCGCCCCGGCCGTTGGTGGATGAGGTGTTCCGTACATCCGTGCAGGCGTCGCACGCCGGGGCGGGCCGGGCGTGCGGTGGCTGTCGCTCTCGCGAGTGACGATGGGATGGGGGACCCGCTCTGTTGCGGACCGGGCGGGCGGCCTGCGGCAGGATGGTGATCAACGAGGCCCCCGGGCAGTGCGGTGGAGACGTCAGATTTCTCGATCGCAACCCGGGGGCTTCGCTGTGCTCCCCTTCTGGAACGCCGTGGGCTACGACTGGGTGCCGCGGCGGCGGCCTCGGGTCGTCAGGCCACGGGTGAGGCGGGTCAGGCGGCCTTGGTTGGCTGCGCGGAACTCCTCGGCGAGGGTGCTGCGGTGGGCGGCCAACAGGTGCTCGATCTGGCGTACTTCCTCCGCCGGCAAGGTGCGGACGACGGGGCGGAGCACCGTCGTGAGAAGGGTGAGCCGGGTCTCGTCCCACGCGGGGGTGGCGCCCGGATGGGAGGACCAGTCGCGGAAGCGGGCCGCCGCGTACGCCGGGTCGGTGCGGAGACGCTGGACCGTGGGGTCCTCGGCGGCCACCTCGGCGTACGCGGCGAGGAGCGCGGGGTCTCCGGAGCGGGCGAGGTCGCTCAGTTCGGCGATGTCGTCGGCGTCGCCCGCGAGGAGGCGGTGGGCGAGGGCGCGTTCCGCGCGGGTTCGCAGGGTGTCCGGGAGAGGGGCCGCAGCCGAGGTGTGCGCGGTGAGATGGCGTACCCACTCGGTGCCCTCGGCGGGGGTGCCGAGGCGGTCGGTGTAGAGGAGCAGGTCCAGGGCGGCGCGGTCGCGGGGCGTGAGGTCGGGGGCGAAGGAGTTGAGGAGGTCGGTCGCCAGTGGGCCGGCCTCCCTGTCGTCGGGGCGGGCCTCGAAGGCGGCGCGTAGCAGGAGGGGCAGGGTGCAGGCGGTCCGGTGGGTGTCGGAGCCGGTGGCGGCCAGGAGGCGCCGGGCCTCGTCGCCGGTGGGCGGAGCCTCCGGCCAGACGCGGCGGGCCGCGGTCCCCAGCGCGTCGGGGGCGGTCATGGGCGACAGGCCGCCCGCGCGCAGCAGGCCCTCCACCGCCGCCACGCGGTCGCCCTCCGGCACCGGCAGGGAGCAGAGCAGCAGGTGGGGCGCGGTGAAGCGGTCCACCTCCAGCGGCAGCGCGGCCAGTACGCGGGAGCCGGCGGCGGGGTCCTCGGCCGCCAGGGCGTCGAGGCGGTCGACCACGGCGTTCCGTACGGAGGGGCTGCCGGACAGGGTGGAGCGGAGCTCGTCGATGGAGGCTGCCGCCTCCGGGTCGGCGAAAACGGCGCGGGCCGCGCGCGAGGTGAGTTCCGGCAGCAGATCGGCGTGGTCCACGCCCAGGGCCTCGGCGATGCGCAGCAGGGCCAGCGGTCGGCCGAGCGGAGGGGCATCGGGGTCGGTGAGGCCGCGCCGGATGTCGGAACGGAGCCGGGACGCCAGCCGGTCGCGCAGGGCGGGGCCGAGGTCCCCGGCGTAGAGGAAGGGGAGGCGGGGCATGTCGGTGCGGACGGCGGCGGTGAGGGCGGTCGCCGTCAGGGGTTCCAGTTGGGCGGCGGGGAGGCGGCCGCGGAGTGCCTCGCGCAGGCCGGTGAGGGCGGGGGCCTCGACCGGGTCGCTCTGGTCGGCGGCGGCGCTGAGGGCGGTGACGAAGGCGGCGAGTTGGCTCTGGCCCACGGCGGGGCCGGCGGCGGCGATCCAGGCGGCGGCGACCGCGCGGGCCTCGGCGTCGACCTGAACCCCGGTGCGTACGGCGGTGGCCGCCAGGCAGCCCGGTTCGGGCGAGTGGGCCGTCTCCTTGAACAGCCGGGGGGCGCCGGCCAGCCAGACGCGGGCGCAGAGGCGGGCCCAGAGGTCCGGGACGGGGCGCGGGGGCGGAGGGACGGCGGAGCAGTCGAGGACCCGGTAGCGGCCCGGGTCGTCCAGGGCGGCGTAGTCCTCGGGGAGCATGCCCGCTATGCGGTGTCCGTGGGCGGGGACGCGGGTGTACGTGGTGAAGGTGAGCCGGTGGGCCTCGGCCGGCGGGAGGGCGGTCGCGGCCAGGGCGAGCCAGCGGGCGACGGCCACCGGGTCGCGCTCGACCAGGACGAGGGGCGGGCTCGCCGGATCGGTGACCAGGGTGCGTATCGCGGCGAAGAAGTCGGCGAGCCACGGGGTACGGGTGGCGGCGAACTGGGTGAGGGAGCCGCGGCTCAGTTCACGGGCCGGGGTGAACGCGGCGACGGGCTTCGGAACCCCGCCCTCCGGGGTGGTGCGGGCCCACTGCGGCGCGCCCCAGCAGAAGACCGGCAGGGAGTCGTCCGGCAGGGCCGCTCCGTGCGGGAGGTGGACCGCGTGGGTGTGGACGGTGAGGCCGGCCGGGCCGCCCGCCGCCACGGGCGCGGTGTGGCTGAGCAGGAGGCTGCCGTCCTCCATCGCGGTGAGGGAGAAGGCCGTGGGCAGCCGGTCCACCTCGGCGGGGGTGGGGTGCGCGGGCGTGCCCCGGGGCGGGACGTAGCCGAAGAGGTGTTCTGCCGTCTTCCGGACGCCGGGCGGAACACCCGGGGAGACGGCGGCCAAGCCGGGTCCGGACGAGGTGTGGTGCAGTTGGGCGAGGCTCATACGTCCGCATCCTTTCGCGCCGGTCGGGCCCGGGCACCGGCGGGTTCCCCGGCGGGCCGCCGGTGCCATCCCAGCAGAACAGGCGTTCCCCCGGGCGGAGTTCGGCGGAACGGTTACGAGTGGTTCGCGGCGGCGGGGGCGGACGGCGCGCCGTGGGTGGCCCAGGCGGGGTCGGCGGAGGCCAGCCAGGCGTCCTGCCCGTCGGCGAGCGGGCCGTCCAGCGGGAGGGGGACGAAGCGGCAGGCGAAGGTGAGCCCCGCGTCGCCGTCCTCGCCCCCGACCTGGTGGAGCCAGCTGTCCGGTGCCTCGTCCGGGGCGTGCAGGAGGAAGAAGGTGGTCCGGCGCGGGAGGCCCGTGTCGGGGCGCGGCTTCTCCTCGACCGCGAGGCGCCGGACCACGGTGGCCGTCAGCCCGGTCTCCTCCGCCGTCTCCCGCACCACCGCCCGCTCCGGTGGCTCGCCGGGGCGGATGCCGCCCGCCGGGATCTGCGTGCCCGCCTCCGGCATTCCGGCGTGGTCGAAGACGAGCAGGGCCGGGGCCGGGCCGCGCCGGATGACGTAGGCGGCGACCCGGAGGCGTGGCGGCGGCGTCACCGTTCGCCCAGGACGACTGCCGAGCGCGGGCCGAGGTGGAGGACACCGTCGCTGGCCAGGGAGGCCGAGTCGTCCCAGCCGGCGAGGGTGCGCAGGGCGCCGCCGCCGAGGGGGATGGCCGCCGGTTCGTCGCCGAGGTTGAGTGCCACTCTGATGTCGCCCCGGCGGAAGGCGAACCAGCGGGCCTGCTCGTCGAAGGCGACGCGGACCGCGGCCAGGTCGGCGTCGAGGAGGTCCGGGCGGGCGCGGCGCAGCGCGATCAGGGTGCGGTGCCACTCCAGGAGGTGCCGGTGAGGTTCCCGCTCCCGCTCCGACCAGTCGAGGCAGGAGCGGTCGCGGGTGGCGGGGTCCTGCGGGTCCGGGACATCCTTCTCGGCCCAGCCGTGGGCGGCGAACTCGCGGCGGCGTCCCTGGCGGACCGCGTCGGCCAGCTCCGGGTCGGTGTGGTCGGTGAAGAACTGCCAGGGGGTGCGCGCGCCCCACTCCTCGCCCATGAAGAGCATCGGCGTGAACGGGCCGGTGAGGACCAGCGCGGCCGCGCAGGCCAGCAGGCCGGGCGGGAGTGAGTCGGCGAGGCGGTCGCCCTGGGCGCGGTTGCCGATCTGGTCGTGGGTCTGGGCGTAGCCGAGGAGGCGGTGGGCGGAGACGCGGGTGCGGTCCAGGGGGCGGCCGTGGGTGCGGCCGCGGAAGGAGGAGTACGTGCCGTCGTGGAAGAAGCCGCCGGTGAGGGTCTTGGCGAGGGCGCGCAGGGGGTGTTCGGCGAAGTCCGCGTAGTAGCCGGCGGCCTCGCCGGTGAGGGCGGTGTGCAGGGCATGGTGGAAGTCGTCGTTCCACTGGGCCTGGAGGCCGAGGCCGCCCTGGCCCCTCGGGGTGATCAGGCGGGGGTCGTTGAGGTCGGACTCGGCGATGAGGAACAGGGGGCGGCCCAGGTCGCGGGAGAGGTCGCGGACGGCGTCCGCCAGCTCCTCCAGGAAGTGCACCGCACGGGTGTCGCAGAGGGCGTGCACGGCGTCCAGGCGCAGGCCGTCCAGGTGGTAGTCGCGCAGCCAGGCCAGAGCGCTCTCCACCAGGAAGGCGCGGACCTCGTCGGAGCCGGGAGCGTCGAGATTGACGGCCGAGCCCCACGGGGTGTGGTGCGTGTCGGTGAAGTACGGGCCGAAGGCGGGGAGGTAGTTGCCGGACGGGCCGAGGTGGTTGTGGACCACGTCGAGGACGACGCCGAGGCCGCGCTCGTGGGCCGCGTCCACGAAGCGCTTCAGGGCCGCCGGGCCGCCGTACGGTTCGTGGACCGCCCAGAGGGAGACGCCCTCGTACCCCCAGCCGTGCACACCCGGGAACGGGGCGAGCGGCATCAGCTCGACGTGGGTGACGCCCAGGGCGGCCAGAGCATCCAGTCTGTCCGCCGCGGCGTCGAGAGTGCCCTCGGGGGTGAAGGTGCCGACGTGCAGCTCGTAGAGGACGGCGCCCGGCAGGCCGCGGCCGGGCCACGGGACCCGCCACGCGTACGCGTCGTGGTCGACGACGGCGCTCAGGCCGTCCGGGCCGTCGGGCTGGCGGCGGGAGCGGGGGTCGGGCAGGACCGGGCCGCCGTCGACCGAGAAGCCGTACCGGGTGCCGTCCTCCGCCGGGGCCTGGGTGGTCCACCAGCCCTGGCGGGAGACGTCCCGCTCCATGGCGAGGCGTTCGCCGCCCACGTCGAGCGCCACCTCGTCCTTGTCCGGTGCCCACACCTCGAACCGTGCCACTGCGGCCCCCTCGGTCATCCGTCCCTCGCCCGTCCTCGGTCGGAGTCGCCCCGTGCCGTCGGGCACGGGCGGTCTTCGCGCGGCGCTCACACACCGCTGTCAACAGTGAACACGCTGCCACCGACAACCGGGGGCAGGACGGGGTGGTGAGATCAATTCGTTTCCGACGGTGGGACGCTGACGGGTCGCCGGTGGGCCGGTGGGGGCGGGAGCGGCGCTGGACAGCGTGTTGCGGCGTGGCGGACAATCGGGCGGTGACCACCTCGCAGTTCCACCCTCAGCCGGCGCCACGCGTCACGGACGCGCAGCGGGACCGGGCGCTGAAGGTGCTGCGGGACGGGGCCGCCGAGGGAAGGCTCTCGCACGACACCTTCGTCCGGCGGATGGAGCTGGCGCTCGCGGCGCGCAGTGCGGCCCAGCTCTCCGAGCTGACGGCGGACCTGCCGCAGGAGGGGGCGCTCTCGCGGGTGGTGTTCGGGTCGGTGCGGGCCGTTTCCGGGTTCACCGTCAAGATGCGGCGGGCCTGGCAGGCCGAGCGGTTGCCCAAGTTGTTGCTGCCCGGGCCCGAGTTGCGTGGGGCGCTCAGGATCGGGCGGGACCAGGGGAACGGGCTGCGGCTCAGCCACGACACGGTGTCGCGCTATCACGCGGAGCTGAGTTTCGAGGGTGGGATGTGGGTGTTGCGGGATCTGGGGTCCACCAACGGGACCTCCGTGAACGGGCGTCGGGTGGTGGGGTCCGCCGTGGTGCGGGACGGGGATCATGTCAGTTTTGGGTCGATGGTGTATCGCGTGGCGGTTTCTTGAGATTGGCCTACGCCCGGCCGGGCTGGGCGGCCTCAAGCGCCGGCCGGGCTGTTCTTTGTCGGGCTGGGCTTCGTTCTGACCTTGCGGTTACTGATGGCCTCAATCGCCGGCCGGGCTTGAAGGTGGCCTCAAGCGCCGGCCGGGCTTGAAGGTGGCCTCAAGCGCCGGCCGGGCTTGAAGGTGGCCTCAAGCGCCGGCCGGGCTTGAAAGGTGTGGCCGGGCTGAAGGTGTGGCTCTGCTGAAAGGTGTGGCCGGGCTGGAGGGTGTGGCCGGGGGGAGCGTTGCTCCTCGCGGAGGGTGCGGAGGGTGCTGCGAAGGTGCTGCCGCGAGGGTGACGGTGTGGCGGGTCCTCGGCACGGTGTTCTGTCAGGGGTGAGGGGTGTGGAGTGCTGCTGCCAGGGTGGTTCTGGTCTGGTGTTCTGTCTGGGCTTCGAGGGGGACCCATCGGGGGGTGAAGCGGGTGGTGAAGTCGTGGGACCAGTGGGTGACGAGGGGTTCGAGAGTGGTGGCTGACGGAGGGTGGTGGCGGGTCAGTTCGCGGAGGAGCATGCCGGCGGCGCGGAGGGGGAGGCGGCGGCCGAAGGCTTCCATGCCGGAGATGTAGGCGGCGGTGGCGTTCTCGGAGGGGAGGCGCTCCCAGTCGTCGGCCAGGGCGGGGGAGAGGTCGAGAATCCAGCGGGCCGAGCGGGTCAGGGGGCCCGGTGGGCCCGGGAGGTGGGGCAGGGCGGTGGTGAGGACGCGGGTGACGGCGCGGGTGTGGGTGCGCAGGCGGTGGGCGCTGGCGCGCAGGGCGGCGGCGGGGTCCGGGTGGGGGGTGAGGTCGGTGACGCGGTCGCTCGCCCACAGGGGGACCTCGACCACGGCCGTGCGGCCCCCGTAGCGGTGGATGTGGTGCCAGGTGCTGTGGCGGACGTCCTCGGGGACGCTGGGGAACGGCGTGCCCGTACCCGGTTCCGGCATGACGTGGACGCCGGGGCCCGAGACGGGCCAGCCCACCGCGTCCGAGGGGCCCGCCTCGACCGGGATGCGCAGTTCGGCGGCGGACTTGGCGAAGGGTTCGGCGAGGCCGGGGATGTCGCGGGTCACCTGCACCCAGCTGCCGCCGAGGTCGGTGCCGTGCAGGGAGACCTGGAGGTAGGGGCGCAGCTCGTCCAGGGCGCCGGTGAGGGCCAGGGTCTCCGGAGGCAGGCGGTGCGGCGGGACGTAGGAGGGCGACCACTCGGGTTGTTCGGCGCCGTGCGGACGGTAGAAGCGCCGGTGGTACTCCAGGAGTGAGCCGGGGGCGCGCATCCGGTGCAGGCGCGCCCCGTCGGGGTCGGCGCAGAGGAGGAAGTGCCAGGACGTGCGGGCCCGCAGGGCGGGGTCGGCGGCGACGCGTTCGGCCAGGCGGCGCACGGCCGGTCCGCCCGCCGGCTCGTTGGCGTGCGCCCCCGCGACGACCAGGACGGCGGCGTCGGCGTGACCGACGGAGAGCAGGTGGAGCGGGCGCCCCGCGCGGGAGACGCCGATGCGGCGCAGGGCGCAGAGCCGGGGATGCCGGCGTACCAGGGCGGTGGCGGCGCGCACCAGTTCCGAGGGCACTGGGAAGCGCTCGGTCGTAGCCCCTCCGGCGTCCGGTGTGGAGAAAGAATCCGCTTGCTCGTGCTGGGACATGCGCCCCCCCGTGGTTCGCCACCGGCGGCCTGCGCGGGCGGGGTCGCCGGACGTGCACCGTACGATCCGCCACACCGGGGCGCACGGGGGAGGGGAACACGCCGTCCCGCGCGCAACTACGCCAGGTGCGGTACGGCGCACTCCGGCGTACGGCCCGGCGCGCACTCAGCCGGGGCCGTCAGTCCTCCTGGTGCAGGAGAAGGGCGACCGGGCGGCGGGCGAAGAGGGTGGCGAGGTCGGTCTCGCCCTCGTAGGAGGTGGAGGGGTGCGGGTCCGCCCCGGCCAGCAGGTCCGTGTACCGGCCGGGAGGCAGCGGGAGGGTGGTTCCCTGCCAGCCGCCCGCCTGGTGCAGGGCGCCGGGCAGGCGGGTCACCGCGGTGAGGAGCGGCGGGGTCGCGCCGGGCCCCCGGCCGAAGGCGAGGCAGTGGGCGGCGGCGGGGCCGCGGGCGGCGAGGGGGTGGTAGCCGGAGGCGGCGCCGAAGAGAGCGGGGCGGTCGCGGCGGAGGCGGAGGGCGGTGGCGGTGAGGGCCAGTTTCTCCTCGTCCAGGCCGGTGGGGCGGCCGCCGGAGCCCAGTGTCCGGAGCGCCCCCTCGGGGGAGGGGACCGGGCGGCGGTTGTCGGGGTCCATGAGGGTGCGCACGTCGCGTTCGGTGCCCTGGTAGACGTCGGGGACGCCCGGCATCGTCAGGTGGAGCAGGGCGGCAGTGAGGACACGGGCGCGGACGTGGGGGCCGAGGCGTTCGGCGAGGGCGGGGAGCTGGTCGGCGGCCGCGCCGGTCAGCCCCTCGCGGACGTACCGCTCCACGGCCTCCTCGTACGCCGGGTCCTGCTCGGTCCAGGTGGTGTGCAGGCCCGCCTCGCGCGCGTGCTTGAGGAGGGCGCCGGCGAGCCGGTCGGCGTAGGAACCGGCGCTCCCGGACGGCGGGGTGCCGTCCTCGGGGAGCAGGGCGCAGGCGGTCTGCCAGGCGGCCCAGGCGAAGGGGAGGCCGACGGCGGCCGCCGCGTCCTTGCCCGCGCGGCGCACGGCGCCGGTCAGGAACTCGCCCCACAGGCGCGGGAACTCGGCGAGCACCGCGATCCGGGCGCGGGCGTCGGCGCTGCGCTTGGTGTCGTGGGTGGAGAGCACGGTGCCGGTCTCCGGCCAGTCCCGCTGGAGCCGCCCGCAGAACGCGTGGAACGCCTCCGGGGCCAGGGCCGGGCTGCCAGGGTCGCCGCCGACCTCGCAGGCGGAGAGAAGGGGGACGTACCGGTAGAACGCCCGGTCCTCGACCGCCTTGGCGTGCAGGGCCGAGGCGACCTGGGCGAAGCGCGCCCGGAAGGCGTCCGCGCCCGCCGTGTCGGTGAGGCCGGTCAGGGTGCCGGCGGCCAGGCCCCGGACCACGTCCACGGCGTGCGCCTCCTCGGGGACGTCGAAGGCGGCGCGGGCCTCCTCGGCCGCCCGCTCGGTGAGGACGGCGGCGGTCTCGGCGGGGGACTGCTCGGGGTAGGGGCGGTAGACGGGGACGCGGACGAGGAGTTCGCGGACGGCGGTGCGCAGGGCCCACGGGGCGTGGTCACGCAGGCCGAGGTCGGCCGAGCAGACCCGGGTGGCGATCCGTACCAGCGTCTCCACCTCGGCGGCGAGGTCGTGCCCGGCGACCTGGCGGGCGGCGCGGCGGGCGGTGGCGCGCCACTCGCCGCCCTCCTCGGGCTCCGGGTCGGCGAAGGCGCGGTACTGCTCCACCAGGGTGCGGGCGCCCTCGGGGTCGGTGAGGACCGCGTCGACGTGGCGGAGGGCGTCGTAGCCCGTGGTGCCGGCCACCGGCCAGGCGGGCGGCAGCGGTTCGCCGTCGGCGAGGATCTTCTCGACCACCGTCCACCGCCCGCCGCTGCGCTCGCGCAGGCGGGCCAGGTAGGCGCCCGGGTCGGTGAGGCCGTCGGGGTGGTCGACGCGCAGGCCGTGCACGACGCCCTCGTCGAGCAGGGCGAGGACGGTGGCGTGGGTGGCCTCGAAGACGGCCGGGTCCTCCACCCGGACCGCGATCAGGTCGTTGATGGTGAAGAAGCGCCGGTAGTTCAGCTCGGTGCGGGCCAGCCGCCACCAGACGGGCCGGTACCACTGGGCGTCGAGCAGCTCCGGCAGCGGCAGCCGTTCGGTGCCCGCGCGCAGCGGCAGGGCCAGTCCGCCGGGCAGGCGCAGCTCGCCGTCCTCGACGCGCATCCCGGCCGCCGCCTCGCCGGCGCGTTCGCCGAGCACCGGCAGCAGCAGCTGACCGCCGCCGCCCGCCCAGTCGATGTCGAACCAGGCGGCGTACGGCGAGTGCGGGCCGTCCCGCAGCACGGTGCGCAGGGCCTGGTTGTGGACCGGGTCGGCGGCCATGTGGTTGGGGACGATGTCCACCACCAGACCCAGGCCGTGGGCACGGGCGGTCCGGGAGAGGGAGCGCAGCCCCGCCTCCCCGCCCAGCTCCGCGCGGACACGGGTCGGGTCCGTGACGTCGTACCCGTGGGTGGAGCCCGGCACCGCCTCCAGGACGGGGGAGAGGTGGAGGTGGGAGACACCGAGCGCGGCGAGGGCCGGTACGTCGGCCTCGGCGGCGGCGAAGGGGTGGCCGGGGTGGAGCTGAATCCGGTACGTGGCGGTGGGCGGTGCGGGCGGCACCGGGGAGGCGGGCGTCATGGACGAGTACGTACCCGCCGGGCGGCCGTTGTTGTCATCGCGTGGCGCGCCGGGGTGACGGTGCCTGGCCCCGGCGGGCCACGCGCGGTCTCAGGCGGGCCGCTGGAGCACGGTCAGGCTGCGGTCGGGCAGGGTCAGCCGCTGGCCGGCCTTGACCTTGGGGCCGTCACCCGGCCGGGCCCCCTCCGGGGCTGCGGTCTCCACCACGGCCTGCCACTCCTGGCCGAGCCCGGTGGGGACGAGGAACTCCAGCGGCTCGGGAGAGGCGTTGAACATCAGCAGGAAGGAGTCGTCGTGGATCGACTCGCCCCGCGGGCCCGGCTCCGAGATCGCGTTGCCGTTGAGGAAGACGGTGAGTGCCCTGGCCTGGGCGGAGTCCCAGTCCCGCTGGGTCATCGCCTCGCCCTCGGGGGTGTACCAGGCGATGTCGGAGAGGTCGTCGTGGGTGCCCTGCACCGGGCGGCCGTGGAAGAAGCGGCGGCGCCGGAAGACCGGGTGGTCGCGGCGGAGCCAGACCATCGCCCGGGTGAAGTCGAGCAGCGACTGCCCGTCCTCCGGCTCCTGCGGCGTCGCCTTCCCGTCTCCCGGCTCGGGCCAGTGCACCCAGGAGACCTCGCTGTCCTGGCAGTAGGCGTTGTTGTTGCCGCGCTGGGTGCGGGCGAACTCGTCGCCGTGGCTGAGCATCGGCACGCCCTGCGACAGCATCAGGGTGGCGACGAAGTTGCGCATCTGCCGTCTGCGCAGCTCCAGCACCTTCTGGTCGTCGGTGGCGCCCTCGGCCCCGCAGTTCCACGACCGGTTGTGGCTCTCGCCGTCCCGGTTGCCCTCGCCGTTGGCGTCGTTGTGCTTGTCGTTGTACGCCGTCAGGTCGTGCAGGGTGAAGCCGTCGTGGCAGGTGACGAAGTTGATGGAGGCCAGCGGGCGCCGCCCGTCGTCCTGGTACAGGTCGGAGGAGCCGGTCAGCCGGGAGGCGAACTCCGCCAGCGTGCGCGGCTCGCCGCGCCACATGTCGCGGACCGTGTCGCGGTACTTGCCGTTCCACTCGGTCCACAGCGGCGGGAAGTTCCCCACCTGGTAGCCGCCCTCGCCCACGTCCCACGGCTCGGCGATCAGCTTGACCTGGCTGACCACCGGGTCCTGCTGTACCAGGTCGAAGAAGGAGGAGAGCCGGTCCACCTCGTGGAACTGCCGGGCCAGGGTCGCCGCCAGGTCGAAGCGGAACCCGTCGACGTGCATGTCCGTGACCCAGTACCGCAGCGAGTCCATGATCAGTTGCAGGACGTGCGGGGACCGCATGAGCAGGGAGTTCCCGGTGCCCGTGGTGTCCATGTAGTAGCGGGGGTCGTCGCCGCTGAGCCGGTAGTACGAGGCGTTGTCCAGCCCCCGGAAGGAGAGGGTCGGGCCGAGGTGGTTGCCCTCGGCGGTGTGGTTGTAGACCACGTCGAGGATGACCTCGATCCCCGCCTGGTGCAGGGCGCGGACCGCCGACTTGAACTCCAGCACCTGCTGGCCCCGGTCGCCCCAGGAGGCGTAGGCGTTGTGCGGGGCGAAGAAGCCGATGGTGTTGTAGCCCCAGTAGTTGGCGAGGCCGGCGTCGGCGAGGCGGTGGTCGTTGACGAACTGGTGGACCGGCATCAGCTCCAGCGTGGTGATGCCCAGCTCGGTGAGGTGCTCCAGGATCGCCGGGTGGGCGAGGGCCGCGTAGGTGCCGCGCAGCTCTTCCGGCAGGGCCGGGTGGAGCATCGTCAGCCCCTTCACATGGGCCTCGTAGATCACCGTGCGGTGGTAGTCGGTGCGCGGGCGGCGGTCGTCGCCCCAGTCGAAGTACGGGTTGACCACCACCGAGGTCATGGTGTGCGGCGCCGAGTCGAGGTCGTTGCGCTTCTCCGGGGAGCCGAAGTGGTAGCCGTACACCTCCTCGCCCCACTTGATCTTGCCGCTGACGGCGCGGGCGTACGGGTCGAGGAGGAGCTTGGCGCTGTTGCAGCGCTGGCCGCGCTCGGGGGCGTAGGGGCCGTGCACGCGGAAGCCGTAGCGCTGGCCGGGCATGACGCCGGGCAGGTACGCGTGGCGCACGAAGGCGTCGGTCTCGCGCAGCTCCACCGCCGTCTCGGAGCCGTCGTCGTGCAGCAGCACCAGTTCGATCCGGTCCGCCGCCTCCGAGAAGACCGCGAAGTTCGTGCCGGCGCCGTCGTAGGAGGCACCGAGGGGATACGCCTGTCCAGGCCAGACCTGCATGGCTCGACTCTTCCATCTGAGGCCCGGGACAAGCCCGGAACAGTGGGACCGCTTCGTGCTGAGTCTTCCCGAAAGTGGAGCCAGTACCTAGGACTTCGGCCGGTCCACCCGGGTGACCACGGCGGGCCGGGCCCCCGGGGTCCATTAGGCTTCCGGCAACGGCCATGACGGCCCGTCGAGTTGGGAGAAGACCCCGGGCTTCGGGCTGCACACCCGCCACACCCGGAGTACCCTTCCTTGATCGTTGAACAGGGGAGTGCCGGGGGCCTCCGGGGAGCGGAAGGCGGTACGCGGGTGAGCTCGGGAGGGCTGGAGCTGCCCCCTGGTGACCCAGGTCACGAGGGGGGCTCCGGGGAGGTCCCGTCCGGAGCGGTGTCCCTGGCGCGGCCGGTGGAGACCGGCGCCCAGATAGGCCCCGAGCTGGACTGGGGCGCCGACGCCTGGAGCGAGGTCCGCACCCGCGCCCAGCGCGCCGGGCGCGCCTACATCTGGCTCAATCTGGTCGAACAGCGGCTGCGCGCCGTGGTCGCCGCCGTGCTGCGCCCGGTCTACGAACCGGTGCACGGCGAGGACTGGGTGGTGGCCGCCGCCGGACCCGCCGGCCAGGAGTGGGTGCAGCGCGCCGTCGCCGTCCGCGAGGTCAGCCGCCGCAAGGGCTACCTGCTCGACCCGGCCGACGACAACGTGCTGAGCTTCCTCACCCTGCCGCAGCTGCGCGAGCTGATGGTGCAGCACTGGCCCTGCTTCGAGCCGTACTTCGACGACCGGCGCGCCGTCGAGCTGGCCCTCGACGAGCTGGAGGTCACCCGCAACGTCGTCTCCCGCAACCGGGCCCTCTCGCAGGCCGTCCTCTCCCAGGCCGAACGGGCCTCGGCGGTCCTGCTGGAGATGCTCGGCGCCGGCTCCGACGTGCCCTCGGCCCGGCGACTGCGCGTCGACGCCGTCGAGGACCTGGTCGGCGACCGGTACGCGGACGTGGTCGGCGTCCACCCGGACCGGGTCCGGCTGCTGCGGCAGTTCCCCGCCGAGGACCTGTTCGGCGGGGCCCGGCGCCTGGACGCCATCGGGATAGGGCTCAACCTGCTGGTGCAGAACTTCTCCGGCCGCCGCCTGGTCCGCCTCGCCGAGGAGGGCAGCCGCGTCCGGCTCCTCTTCCTCAATCCCGCCTCCAGCGCCGTCAAGCGCCGCGAACGCGAGCTGGGCCTCAAGCGCGGCGAGCTGAGCCGCTCGGTGGAGATGAACATCCTCCACATGCGCCGGGTCCGCGCCCGCCTGCGCGACCCGGGCGCCTTCGAGATCCAGGTGTACGACGAGACGCCCCGTTTCACCGCCTACCTGGTCGACGGGGACGGCGCCGACGGGGTCGCCGTCGTCCAGTCCTACCTGCGGCGCACCCGGGGCATGGAGGCCCCGGTCCTCGTGCTGCGCGGCGGCGGGCGCGTGGTGCGCGGGGAAGGCCCCGGGGAGAACGGGCTGTTCGAGACCTACCGCGAGGAGTTCGAGCTGGCCTGGGCCGACTCGCGGCCCGTCTCCTGACCGGGTGTGGCCCGCGCTCCGCCGGGCAGGTGCCGGCCACGGCGGAACCGACGACGGGGGCGCTGTCGGTGGTGCGTGCGAAGGTGGGGCACCACTGGGGGAACGCACAAAAGGAGGGGCGGCCATGGGCTGGCACCGGGAGCTGCTGATCGGGTTCGACCTGGAGACGACGGGCACCGACCCGCGGGAGGCGCGGATCGTCACGGCCGCCGTCATCGAGGTGGCGGACGGGGAGCGCCGGGGCCACCGCGCCTGGCTCGCCGACCCCGGCATACCCATCCCGGCCGGAGCCACCGCCGTCCACGGCATCACCGACGCCCGCGCCGCCGCCGAGGGCAGCCCGCCCGACCGGGTCGCCGACGCGGTCGCGGAAGCACTCACCGGGTACTGGCGCGCGGGCGTCCCCGTCGTCGCCTACAACGCCCCCTTCGACCTCACCCTGCTCGCCGCCGAGCTCCGCCGCCACCGGCTGCCCTCGCTCGCGGAGCGGCTCGGCGGGGCGCCGGTCGGGCCGGTGATCGACCCGCTCACCGTGGACCGCGCTGTCGACCGGTACCGCAAGGGGAGCCGCCGCCTCTCGGCGGTCTGCGCGGAGTACGGCGTCGCGCTGGAGGAGGCCCACGATGCCTCGGCGGACGCCCTGGCGGCGGCCCGGCTGGCCCGGGCGATAGCCCTGCGCCACCCCAAGGTCGCCGCCCTCGGCCCCGCCGCCCTGCACGAACGCCAGATCGCCTGGGCCGCCGAGCGGGCCGCCCACTTCCAGGCGTACCTGCGGCGCAAGGGGGAGCGGGGCGCGGTCGTCGACGGAGGGTGGCCGCTGCACGCCGAGGCCGCCTGAGGGACGGGCCGGCCTGCCCCGGCGTCAGAAGGGGTGCCAGCGGACCTCGGTGTCGCCGTCGCGGAGCGAGGCGACCCGGCGGCGGAACTCCGCCAGTGCCTTCGGGTTGCCCGGGGCGTGCTGGGAGACCCAGGCGCAGCTGGCCGTCTCGCGGGCGCCGCGCAGCACCGCGCAGCCGTCCCACTCCCGTACGTCCCAGCCGTAGACCGAGGTGAAGCGCCGGTACTCCTCGTCGGGGAGGCCGTACCGGTCGCGGGAGAGGGCCAGGACCACCAGGTCGTGCTCGCGGAAGTCCGAGGAGAAGGTCTCCAGATCGGTGAGGACCGGGCCGTCGGTGCCGATGTGGACGTTGCGCGGCAGGGCGTCGCCGTGGATGGGGCCGGGCGGCAGGTGCGGGACGAGGGCGGCGGCGGCCTTGGCGAAGCCGTCCCGGCGCTCGCGGAGGTAGTCGGCGTCGGCCGGGTCGATCGCGTCGCCCGCCAGGCGCAGCCAGCGCTCGACGCCGCCGAGGAGTTCCCGGCGGGGCAGGCCGAACGGCGGCGGCTCCAGGGCGTGGACCTGGCGGAGCAGGGCCGCGAGGTCGGCGGGGGCGGCCGGGCGGACCGGCTCGGAGAGGCGGCGCCACAGGGTGACGGGGTGGCCGTCGACCAGCAGCGGCTCGGGCTGGACGGCGCGGACGGCCGGGACGCCCTGTTCCTGGAGCCAGACGGCGATGCGCAGTTCGCGGCGGGCGCGTTCCAGGAGTTCGGGGGCGCGGCCCACCTTGGCCACGACGTCGCCGAAGGCGAAGACGGCGTTCTCGCCGAAGGCGAGCAGGGTCGCCTCTTCGGCGGGGGTCGAGAGGCCGGCGGCGGCCAGTACGGATCTGGCCTGGGGCTCGTCCATCGTTCCTCCGTGGGTGTGGTGCGCGGCCAGTCTTTCACCCCGGTGGGGCGGCCGGTCCGGGGACCTGCTGTGCCCCGCCGGGGCGGGCCCGGCGGGGCGCGGCTGAGGGGAGCGGAGGGCGGTCAGACGGCGACCGACTCCTCCATCTCCTCCTCCGTCTCCTCCTGGGCGGCGGACTGGACGGCTGCCGACCGGCGCCCCCGGCGTTCGTGTGCGGCCGCCGCCAGCAGGGCGACGGCGCCCACGGCCAGCCAGACGACGAGGGTCCAGAGGTGGCCGGCCAGGCCGCGGCTGTCGAAGTAGAGGACGGAGCGCAGGCCCTCGACGAAACCGGCGCCGTTCCAGAAGGCGTGCAGCGAGCCGAAGAAGCCGTTCTGGAGGTGGGGCAGGAAGAGGCCGCCGGAGCTGGTGAAGTTCAGCATCACGAAGAGCACCATCATCGCGAGGGTGGTCCAGCGCTTGAGGAAGGTGTGCAGCCCGGTGCCGATGGCGAGGATGCCGGCCGCGTAGAGCCAGCTCAGGCCCCAGACCGCCCAGAGGCTGTGGTGGGCCAGGTGGAAGACGGGGCCGGCGAGGGCGGTGCCGATGAGGCTGACGACCAGGGAGACGCCGACGACCAGCAGAGCCCGCAGCCGCATCGGCAGGGCGCCGCCCGCGCCGCCGACCACGGCGACCGAGGCGTAGCCGCCGATGCTGACGGCGACCAGGAGGAAGAACAGGCCCTGGCCGGTGGGGTCGTCCTCGACCGGGGCGGCCACGTCGGTGACGGTGAGCGGCGCGCCCTGTTCGGCGGCGAGCGGGGTGAAGACCTTCTGGACCGCCAGGGCACTCATGTCGGAGGCGGCCGAGGCGATCAGCAGCTCCGGCCGGTCGGCGTCGGGGACGAAGGCGCCGGACAGCTCCTGGCCCCGCAGCAGCTCCTGGGCCTCGCCACGGTCGGCGACGGTGCGGACGTCGAGGGCGTCCCCGCCCTCGTCCTTCAGGGTCTGGGCGAGCACCTGGGTCTGCGGGCCGGAGCCGACCACCGCCACCGGGACCTGGTGCGGCTCGGGGCTGACGAAGGCGCTGAGGTAGGCGAGGCCCATCCCCAGGCACATCAGCAGCGGGGTGACCAGGTGGAGCAGGACGTGGCGCAGCGCGCCGGAGGAGGCGGAGGCGTGCGCCGCCGGTTCCCTGACTGAAGACATCGGATCGCTCTCCCGCACCGGCGAGGCGCGGGTCCCACGCCGATGGTTGGCTCATACAACTTCTTGATTACTTTGTACCATACAACTACTTTCTCGGAGGAAGAGGTGAAGCCGGTGAACCACCGGGACGAGGCGCTGGAGACCATCCAGCGCGAGATGACGGCCTTCGCCCGTCGCGCCCGCGCGGCCGCCGCGCACCTGCACCCGGAGCTGTCGCTCGTCTCGTACACCCTGCTCAGCCATCTGGAGACCCGGCAGGGGATGCGCGCCACCGACCTCGCCGCCCACTACCTGCTCGACAAGTCGACGATCAGCCGGCAGATCGGGGCGCTGGAGCGCTCCGGGCTGATCGAGCGGCGTACGGCCGAGGGCGACCACCGCGTCCATGTGCTCCATCTCACCGCGCGCGGCAAACAGGCCCTCGACGAGGCCACCGAGGTGCGCCGCGCCGCCTACCGGGAACGCCTGGGGGACTGGGACGAGGCCGATCTCGACCGGTTCGCCGGCTACCTGCTCCGCTACAACGGCGCCGACGGGAACTGACCGGGCGCCCGCCCGGGGGACCCGGGGCGCGGTTTCCTCCTCGCCGGGAAGGGCACGCGCACTGCGGACCGGCCGCACGCCTCGCGCTTCCCCCTCCCCCCCGGCCGGAGCGCGGGCGGCGGTACGGTCATGCCCCCGTCCCCGTCCCGCCTCAGGCATCCGGAGTCATGGAGAACGTACTGCGACCGCTGATCGTCGTGGGCGGTGCACTCGCCCTCACCCTGCTGCTCGGCTGGCTCGCCGACCTGCTGCTGAGGAGGGCCAACGCCCGTCACCCGGAGACCCCGCTCTGGGGCCTGCTGCGCCGGTGCCGGCCGCCGCTTCAGGTGGTGCTGCTCACCGCGATCCTGCGCGGCGCCTACCGGCAGACCGAGCTGGACATCATCCAGGACCACGAGGCGGGCATCGGACAGGTGCTCTCCCTCGTCCTGATCGCCTCCACCGCCTGGCTGGTGCTGCGCGCCGCGGCCGCCGCCGTCGAGTCGACGTACGCGCGGTACGCCTCGATGTCCGCGGACCGGGCGCGGGTGCGGCGGGTGCGGACCCAGGTCACGCTCATCATGCGGATCGTCACCGCCGTGGTCTGCGTGGTCGCGGGCGCGGCGATGCTGCTGACCTTCCCCGAACTGCGCGCGGTGGGCACCTCGATGCTCGCCTCGGCGGGCATCATCGGCATCGTCGCCGGTGTCGCCGCCCAGTCCACCCTCGGCAACCTCTTCGCCGGGTTCCAGATCGCCTTCGGCGACATGGTGCGGCTCGGCGACACCGTGGTGGTCGACGGGGAGTGGGGCGTCATCGACGAGGTCACCCTCACCGTGGTCGCGGTCCGCACCTGGGACGAGCGGCGTATCACCATGCCCGTCTCCTACTTCACCAGCCAGCCCTTCGAGAACTGGTCGCGCGGCGGCGTGCAGATGACCGGGTCGGTCTTCCTCCAGCTCGACCACCGGGCCCCGCTCGCCCTGATGCGCAAGAAGACCGAGGAGATCCTGGAGCACTGCGAGGCGTGGGACCGGCGTTCCTGGAGCCTGGCGGTCACCGACTCCACCGCCACCACGATGGAGGTGCGTGTGGTCGTCACCGCCCGGGACGCCGACGACATCTGGACCGCCCGCTGCACGGTGCGCGAACAGCTCCTCGTCTGGCTGGCCGAGGAGCACCCGTACGCCCTGCCCCGCGTCACCACGAGCCCCGCCGACCCGGTCCCGCCCCGGCCCGCCGGCGGCCTCCTCGGCAAGGACGGCACGGCGGCGGCCGACGAGTCCCGCGAACTGCCCGACACCGGGCGGGGCTGACGCCCCCTCTCATTCCCCCGCGCGCCGGGCCCGGTCCCTCGCCGCGTCGAGGAGTTCCAGGGCCTCGGCGGCCGTCCTGCCCGGAGCCCGGTTCCACGGGCCGATGAGGTCGCGCCAGCCCCGGTCGCGCAGCTCGGTCATGAGCCAGGCGGCCGAGCGGTTGGCGGTGTCCAGGCTGCCGTGGCCCAGGCGGTGGGTGGTGAGCAGGGCACCGCACAGACAGCGGGCGCCGCGCAGGTTCCTCATCCGGTACGGACGGTTCTGCCACCCCCACTCGACCAGGACGCGGCGCGCGTACGCCATGTGGACCGAGGGGGGCACCTCGACACGGCCGGCGCGTCGCCAGCCGTACAGGCGGTCGGGCAGGATCGCCCCGACTCTGCCCGGGAGCGGGGCCGCCTCGGCCGGGACCGGTGCGGGCAGGGCGCGGGCGGCCTCGGCGACCAGTTCGGCGACCGGGACGGAGAGCAGGGCGCGCCACTCCTCCTGAGGGGCGGCCGGGTCGGGGCCGGTGGCCTCCGGGGCGGCGGTGGCGGGCCAGGAGGCGACGAGTTCCTGCCAGACGGCGGACTCGTGGAGCCGGGCCGCCTCCTCGTCCAGGGCGTTGGGGGAGGGGGCGTGCGAGAGCGTCATGGGGGTCTCCAGCGACGGGCGGTATCCGGTATGCGTCGTTCGCTGTGCTATGTCGGCTTTCCCGCCCTTCCCCTGTACCGCTACGAGGTGGGTGGCGTCCGTTCGGCGGACGGGCCGCCGGGTCGGCGGCGAAGATTACCGGCCGATCGGGTGGCTTGATCTCGACGTCGCGGCGCGGAGGCGGCCGTGGGATTCCGGCCAGCCGGTGGCCGGTTCAACTGGGGTGCCGCGCTCCGGTCGTGCCGGGCGCGTGCGGCGTATCCACGAGTCGTCACGAGCTCCGACCGCGTGATCACCAAGTCGCCGGAACGCTCGCAGAACCTTCACGTGCGTGGCCCGCATGCCCCCGGAAAGTGGGGGAAGCGACCGCCGGTGCCCGAAGTGTCAGCAGGTCGCGGATTTGTGATTACGAAAACTTGTTGAACAAGTCACAGACTCATGAAGGTCTTGATCTGCGCGCGTCAATCAGACAGTGTTTCGTCCCAGCCCCAGCGATTCGCCAGAATTTCCGGGGCAGTTGGCGTCCGGCCGCATCACGCCCCACCCCCACTGCCGTACTCGGGCGGACGGTGCGCGCCGCTCACCCTCACAACCCCCCACACAGCGCGAGGAGATCCCTCTTCATGGCAACTCACCAGCGTGCTCGCAGGACCAAGCTCACCGCCGCGATAGCCACCACCGCCATGGCGGTCGGTGTGACCGTCTTCGCGAGCCCGTTCGCCGGTGCCGCTCCGGCGCCCGCCGAGGGCAAGGTCTACGGCACCGCCGCCAAGGGCGCCGTATCCGGCAGCTACATCGTCATGCTCGACGAGAAGGCCAGCAAGGCCGAGAAGAAGGGCCTGGCCAAGGAGTACGGCGGCACCTTCAAGCGCAACTACGGCTCGGCCGTCAACGGCTTCTCCACCGCCGGCATGTCGCTGGAGGACGCCAAGCGCCTGGCCGCCGACCCGGCGGTCGAGAAGGTCGTCCAGAACAAGAAGTTCACCATCGACGCGACCCAGACCAACCCGCCCTCCTGGGGCCTGGACCGCATCGACCAGACCGAGACCGCCGGCGACGGCGAGTACACCTACCCCGACGCGGCCGGTGAGGGTGTCACCGCCTACGTCATCGACACCGGCGTCCGCGTGACCCACGAGGACTTCGAGGGTCGCGCCACCTCCGGCTACGACGCGGTGGACGGCGACGACGACGCCGACGACGGCAACGGCCACGGCACCCACGTCGCCGGCACCATCGCCGGCGCCGCCCACGGCGTGGCCAAGAAGGCCGACATCGTCGCCGTCCGTGTCCTGGACGACAACGGCTCGGGCACCACCGAGCAGGTCATCGCCGGCATCGACTGGGTCACCGAGAACCACTCCGGCCCCTCGGTCGCCAACATGAGCCTCGGCGGCGGCGCCGACGAGGCCCTCGACGCGGCGGTCCGCAACTCCATCGCCGCCGGTGTCACCTACGGCGTCGCCGCGGGCAACGAGTCCAGCGACGCCTCGTCCAGCTCGCCCGCCCGCGTCGAGGAAGCCATCACCGTGGCCTCCTCCGACGAGGACGACGCGCAGTCCTCCTTCTCCAACTACGGCGACATCGTCGACATCTACGCCCCGGGCTCCGAGATCACCTCGGCCTGGAACACCGGCGACGACGCCACCAACACCATCTCCGGCACCTCCATGGCCACCCCGCACGTCGTCGGCGCCGCAGCCGTCTACCTCGGGGGCAACCCGGAGGCCACCCCGGAGGAGGTCGCCACCGCGCTCACCGACGGCGCCACCCCGGACGCCATCACCAACCCGAGCGCCGGCACGCCCAACCTGCTCCTCAAGGTCGTCGAGTAACCACGACGCACCCCGCCGACCCGTTCGGCACCGGGTGTCCCGGGCTCCGGCCCGGGGCACCCGCCCCGCAGCTGACGACCGCCGCGCCCACCCCCACGGGGCACGGCGGTCGTTCGCGTCTCCGTTCTCAGCGGGTCAGGGGGCGACGGCGCCCTGTACGCAGTCGCGCAGCAGGGCGCGGCGGCGTCGGTGGACCGCCGGGTCCTCGTCGGCGGTGGCCGCGTAGACCCCGCTCACCGGGGACCAGGCGCAGGACATCGCGATGACCAGGGCCATGAGGTCGAAGGGGTCGCCCTCGCGGACGACCCCGGCCGCCTGGGCCCGCGCGATGGCCTCGGTCTTGACGTCGTTGGCCGGGGCCGAGTGCGCGGTGAGGTAGCCGGCGGGGTTGCGCTCCAGCCGGACCCAGGTGGCGAGCCGCACCAGTTCGGGGGCCTCCAGGTAGGCGTCGTAGAGGCGGACGGCCCAGCCGGCCAGATCCTCGGCGTCGATCGGGACCATCGTGGTGATCCGGTCCAGCGAATCGCTCACGACCGCGTCGAACAGGCCGTCCTTGTTGCCGAAGTACCCGTACAGCTGGGCCTTGTTGGTCTGCGCGGCCTGGATCACGCGCTCCACCCGGGCGCCCGCGACGCCGTGGCGCGCGAACTCCTCCGTGGCCGCGTCGAGGATGCGCCGCCGGGTCGCGGCCCCGCGCTTCGTCGAGGGTTCCGGTGCCATGGCGCCACGCTAACAGACAGACCGGTCTGTTTGCCTGGCGGCCCGTGCCGCCGTACCGTGAGCAGACCGAACAGTCTGTCTGGGGAGCCATTGATGCGTACGACCACCGGCTGGCAGAGCACCGACGGGTCCACCGCCCTGCGCAAGGTCACGGTCGAGCGGCGGGAGCTGCGCACCGACGACATCGCCGTCAGGGTCGACCACTGCGGGGTCTGCCACTCCGACCTGCACGCCCTCCACGGGCTCGGGGAGGGGACGCTGATCCCCGGGCACGAGTTCACCGGCACCGTCGTCGCCACGGGACCGGACGCCGGGCGGTTCGCCGTCGGCGACCGGGTGGCCGTCGGCAACATCGTGGACTCCTGCGGCAGTTGTCCCCTGTGCGCCCGGGGACAGGAGAACTACTGCGAGGCGTTCCCGACGCTGACGTACGGAGGCACCGACCGCGTCGACGGGACGCCGACCCAGGGCGCCTACACCCGCGAGTACGTCCTGCGCGAGGCTTTCGCCCACCGCCTCCCCGACAGCCTCGACCCGGCCGCCGCCGCCCCGCTGATGTGCGCGGGCGTCACCGTGTGGGAGCCGCTGCGCGCCGCCGGGATCGGGCCCGGCAGCCGGGTCGCGGTGGCGGGGCTCGGCGGACTCGGGCACCTGGCGGTGAAGTTCGCGGTCGCGTTCGGCGCCGAGGTCACCGTGTTGAGCCGTACGACGGCCAAGGCCGGCGACGCCCGTGCCCTGGGCGCCGCCGGCCTGCCGCCCACTACCGACGAGCGGCGGACGGCCGAGGCGCGCGGCCGGTTCGACCTGATCGTCGACACCATCTCGGTGCCGCACGACGTCGCACCCCTGCTGGAGCTGCTCACACTGGACGGCACGCTCAGCCTCGTCGGTCACCTCGGCGAGGTCCAGGTGAACGTCCTGGACCTGTGCGTCGGCCGCAAGAAGCTGACCTCGGCGGGGTCGGGCGGGCTGCCCGCCACCGCCGAGATGCTGGAGTTCTGCGCCGAGCACGGGATCACCGCGGAGGTCGAGGTGCTGCCGTCGGCCCGGGTCGGAGAGGCGCTGGAGAGGCTGGAGCGCGGCGACGTCCGGTACCGCTTCGTCCTGGACATGTCCGACCTCGACGGGTGAGCCGACCGGCTCAGCGGGGCAGGACCGCCTCCACGGCCGCGGCGATCTCCTCGGCCTCGGGCTCGGTCTGCGGCGCGAAGCGCGCGGCGACCGTGCCGTCCGGGGCGATGAGGAACTTCTCGAAGTTCCAGCGGATGTCGCCGGTGTGGCCCTCGGCGTCGGCCGTCCCCACCAGACCGGTGTAGAGCGCGTGCCGGTCCGCGCCGTTGACGTCGGTCTTCTGGGTCATCGGGAAGCTCGTGCCGTACGTGGCCGAGCAGAAGGTGGCGATCTCCTCGGCGGTGCCGGGCTCCTGCCCCATGAACTGGTTGCACGGCACGCCGAGCACGGTGAACCCGCGTGCCGCGTACCGCTGGTGCAGCTTCTCCAGCCCCGCGTACTGCGGCGTCAGGCCGCACCGGGACGCCACGTTGACGACCAGCACCGCCGAACCCCGGTACTGGGCCAGGTCGGCGGAACCGCCGGTGAGGGCGTCGATCTCGACGTCGAGGACGGACATGTCGCTCCTAGGGGAGTAGAGGTACGGGTGCCAACGGGGCCGACGATACCCGCGGCCCGGTCGCGTCCCCGGCCCTCTGCTACGGACGCCGCCGCGCCCGCAGCACGGTGTCGTGGGTGTGGCCGGTGCCCGCGGGCGGCGGGGTGGTGCGCGGGCGCGTCTCGTCGACCAGGACCGTCCACTCCTCGCCGAGGAGGGCGGCCACTTCCGCGGGCTGGTAGAAGTCGTGCGGGGTGTACTCCTGCTCCAGGTGGTCCGCCAGGTCGGCCAGGTCGTGGCCGGTGAAGAGGAGGGTGCCGCCGGGGGCTACCGCCTCCAGCAGGCCGTGGAGCGCGGTGTGGTCCCCGGTGCGGGGGAGCGGGAAGTAGTGGGCGCTGACCAGGTCGTAGGTGCGGGGCGCCGGGGGTGTGCGGGTGATGTCGGCGGCCGTCCAGGTCACCTGGTCCGCCAGCTCGGGGGCGGCCTCGGCCGCCCGGCGCAGGGCGGTCGGGGCGATGTCCACGGCGGTGACCCGCCAGCCGTGGCGGGCCAGCCAGTGGGCGTCGGCGCCCTCGCCGCAGCCCAGGTCCAGGGCGTGGCCCGGGGTGAGCTGCGCGACCTCCGTCACCAGGACGGCGTTGGGGGCGCCGCTGAAGAGCTGGTCCGTGCTGCGGTACTTCTCGTCCCAGTACTGGGCGTCCATGGGGCTCCCTCCGCGGGGCGGCCTCGGTGACCGCCGGGGGTGCCAACCTGCGTCGGGTGCCCAGGGCGGGGCCAGTTTCTTTGCCGAACCGGCAAGGTGGCCTCAAGCGCCGGCCGGGCTGAATCGGCCTCAAACGCCGGCCGGGCTGGAGTTGTGCCGGTCCGGCTCAGAGTGCCGCTTCAAGATGGCCTCAAACGCCGGCCGGGCTCAGAAAGTGGCCTCAAACGCCGGCCGGGCTCAGAAAGTGGCCTCAAACGCCGGCCGGGCTGAGGGGGAGCGGGCTGAGGTTCAAGGCCGTGGGGAACCGGTGCCTGGTGTCGGAGATCAGCTGAAACTCAGCCTGGCCGGCGTTTGAGGCCATCAGTAACCGGTGTGTGGGGCCGGAGATCAGCCGAAACTTAGCCCGGCCGGCGCTTGAGGCCACCGAGCCCGGTCGGCGCTTGAGGCCACCGAGCCCGGCAGGCGCTTGAGGCCCCGGCAGGGAGAGATCAGGCCGCCACCAGCCGCGCCCCCGCCCCGGCCTCGCGGTAGCGCCGCAGCACCAGCCGAGCGACCTCGGGCGCAGCCCCCAGCACGGGTGCGAGGACATCCGCTCCGGCGGCCCCCGCCGCGATCCGGTCCGGCAGCCGCCCGGGCGCCAGCACGTAGGGCGCGACCACCACCCGACGCGCGCCCCCGGCGCGCATCGCGGCGACCGCGTCCTCGGTCCGGGGACGCCCGGGACCGCAGGCGGAGGCGAACGCAGGCCGCACGGCGCACCAACCGGTACGCCGCCACTCCCGCGCGATGTCTGCGATCACTGCGATCGCCTCCGGGTCGGAAGAGCCCGCCGAGGCCAGGACGACCCCGGTCGAGCCACGCTGCCCCAGCTCCACCCCGGCCTCGCCGAGCCGCCGCTCCAGCGCCGCCACCAGCAGCGGTGACGGGCCGAGCACCCCGGCCTGCCGCACGCGCAGCAGCGGCAGCCGGGCCGCGCTCCCGCGCAGGACGGCGGGCAGGTCGGCCTTGGCATGGAAGGCCCGGGTCAGCAGGAGCGGCAGCGCCACCACGTCCCGTACCCCTTCGGCGTACAGCCGTTCCAGTACGGCGGGCACCGTCTCCGCGTCGAAGTCGAGGAAGGCGGCCTCGACCCGCAGGCCGGGGGCGAGCCCGCGGACCCGCTCGACGAGGGCGTGCACCGTGGCGGCGTGCCGGGGGTCCCGGCTGCCGTGGGCGACCACCAGCAGGACGGGCGCGGCGGGCGCGGGGGAGGGAAGGGTGCGGTGGCGCATGGTCAGCTCCGGGCGAGCAGCCCGCGGTTGCGCAGTACCCAGCGCTCCAGCGGGCTGAAGATCAGCAGGTCGATGGCGATGCCGACGACGAGGATGAGCAGGATGGCGAGGAAGACCATGGACATGCTGCTCGCGACGCGGCCGTTCTCCAGGAGCTGGCCGAGGCCGATGCCGAGCTCCGGGGAGGAGGCGATGATCTCGGCGGCCATCAGCGACCGCCAGGAGAACGCCCACCCCTGCTTCAGCCCCGCCAGGTAGCCCGGGAGGGCGGCCGGCATCACGATGTGCCAGGTGCCGCGCAGCCCGGTCGCGCCGAGGGTGCGTCCGGCCCGCAGGTAGAGCGGGGGCACCTGGTCGACGCCGGAGACGAGACCGTTGGCGATGGAGGGGACGGCGCCCAGCAGGATCACCGCGAACATCATCTGGTCGTTGAGGCCCAGCCAGATCACCGCGGGCGGCACCCAGGCCACCGAGGGCAGCGACTGGAGGCCGGAGAGGATCGGCCCGATCGCGGCACGGACGAACTTCACCCGCGCCACCAGCAGCCCGAGCGGCGTGCCGATGGCCAGCGCGAAGAGGAAGCCGAGCAGGCCGCGCGAGACGCTGGTCCAGATGTAGCCGAGCAGCGTCCCCTGGTACCACGCTTCGGTGACCTCGGCCCAGACGGCGCCGGGCGAGGGCAGCTTGTACTCCTCGGTGACCTGCGCCCAGACCAGGACCTGCCAGACGACCAGGACCAGGGCGACCGCGACCAGCGGCGGCAGCACCTTGCGGAGGAAGGTGTCGCGCAGCGAGGTGCGGCGGGTGGGGACCGCGTCCAGGGCGTCGAGTCCCGCCTCCAGGCCGGCCAGGTCCTCGGAGGGCTTCTTCGGCTCGCGGGGCGCCTCCTCGGCGGCGTCGCGGGTCTCAGTGCTGGCCATGGCGGCGGATCTCCCCACGCAGTTCCTCGGTGATCTCGACGGACAGCTCCGCGACGGCCGCGTCCTCGATGCGGCGCGGCTGCGGGATGTCCACCGTCCACTGCCGGGCCACCCGGCCGGGACGGGACGACAGCAGCACGACGCGCTCGGCGAGCCGGACCGCCTCGCGGACGTTGTGCGTGACGAACAGGACGGAGAGCTTCCGGCCGTCGGGGTCGTCGTTCGCGGCGTGCCAGACCCGGGTCAGCTCGTCGTGGAGCACGTCGCGGGTGATGGCGTCGAGGGCGGCGAACGGCTCGTCCATCAGCAGCAGCCGGCTGTCCTGGGCCAGCGCCCGGGCCAGCGCCACCCGCTGGCGCATGCCGCCGGACAGCTCGTGCACCCGCTTGCCGTGGGCGCCCGCCAGCCGTACCCGCTCCAGGAGTTCCTCGGCGCGCGGACGGCGCTCCGGCTTGGGGACGCCGCGCAGCTTCAGCGCCAGCTCGATGTTCTTGCCCGCCGTCAGCCAGGGGAAGAGGGCGTGCTCCTGGAACATCAGCGCCGGGCGGCCCGGCGTCTCGATGGTGCCGGCGCTCGGCGCGTCCAGCCCGGCGACGAGGTTGAGCAGCGTGGACTTGCCGCACCCGGAGGCGCCGAGCAGGGTGACGAACTCGCCCGGCGCCACGTCCAGGGTGATGTCGTCGAGGACGAGCTGGTCCCCGGCCGGGCCGGGGAAGGACTTGGAGACGTGGGCGATGCGGGCGGCGGGGGACGGCGCGGCGCCGGCGGACGTACCGTCTGCGGGGCCTGCCTCGGTGACCGTGGTGGTCATGGGAGTCACCTCCGGGAAGGGGCCCGTCCGCCCGGGGTGGGCGGACGGACGGGCTGCGGTCGGGGGTACCGGGCGGGGCGGGTTACTTGACGCCGAGTCCGGCGTCGTCCACCGCGGGCGCGCCCTCGGCCTTGAGGACCTTGTTCAGCGGCCGCAGGTCGTAGATGCCGCCCAGGTCGGGCTGCTCCAGGAGACCGGCGTCGACCGCGTGCTCGGCCTGCGAGTCGAGGGTGGCGGCCAGCGGGTCGTCGGTGATCTGGATGGACTTCCACGCCGGGTCGAGGACCTCGGCGGGCAGCGGCTTGCCGGTGAGGGTCTTCAGCGCGTCGTTGGCGGACGCCTTCGCCTCCTCCGGGTTGTCGTTGATCCACTGGTTGGTCTTCACCGACCCGCGCAGGACCGCCTCGACGGCGTCCGGGTGCTCCTCGAGGAACTTCTGCGAGACGATGATGTTGGTGATCACGAACTTCTTGTCCGGCCACAGGTCGGCCTCGTCCAGCAGCACCTTCGCGCCGTCGGCGACCAGCTTGGAGGCGGTCGGCTCGGGGACCCACGCGCCGTCCAGCGAACCGGACTTGTAGGCGTCCGGGGTGATCTTGTTGTCGGTACGGACCACCGACACGTCGCCCTTGCCGGACTGCGCGTCGACCTTCCACCCCTGCTCGGAGATCCAGTGCAGGAAGGCCACGTCCTGGGTGTTGCCCAGCTGCGGGGTGGCGATCTTCTTGCCCTTGAGGTCCTTGACCGTCTTGATCTTGTCGGGGTCGACGACCAGCTTGACGCCGCCGGAGGCGGAGCCGCTGATGATGCGCAGGCTGTCGCCCTTCGACTTGACGTAGCCGTTGACCGACGGGGAGGGGCCGATGAAGCCGATGTCGATGGAGCCCGAGTTGAGCGCCTCGATCTCGGAGGGCCCGGCGTTGAAGGTGGAGGGGACCAGTTCGGCGCCGCCCAGCTCCTTCTCGATGAGGCCCTTCTCGACGCCGACCAGCGCGGTGGCGTGGGTCAGGTTCGGGAAGTAGCCGATCTTCACCTGGTCGGTGGAGAGCTTGCTGCCGCCCGCGGCCTTCTCGGGCTTCTTGTCGGCGGCGGCGTCCGAACCGTAGCCGCAGGACGCGAGGGCGCCGACGAGCAGCGGCAGGGCCGCGACGGCGGCCAGGGCGCGGGTACGGGTACGGAACGGGGGACGGCTGGCAGGCACGGGAGGTGTCCTCTCGCAGGCCCGGCGCTTCTCAGGGACCCCGTCGTCGGGGCGGCCGGGCAGTCGGCGGTCTTCGGTGGAGCGGGTGGGGGGTGTGGGCGCGCGAGCGGTGCGCGTACGTCAGCGCGCACATCGCGCGACCCCGCCCTGCCCGCTACCGAGCGCCCCGCTGCCGACCCGGCCGCCCTCCTTCGCGAACGTCCCGTAGACGTCGGCGAAGTGGCCGGAGTGGGCGTGCCGGGCGCGGTCCGCGTCCGGAGCGGTGCTGCCGTCCGTCGTCATCTCAGAAGTCCCAGCCCTTGTCGTCGGCCTCGGGGGCCGGCTCGGTGGCGGCCGCGCTGTCGGCGAAGGCGTCGCCGGCCATCCCGGCGGTGAGCGTCGTCCCGTCCGCCGGGTCGATCAGCAGGAACGATCCGGTACGCCGGGAGAGCGCGTAGGCGTCCAGCGCCAGCGGTTCGGCGGTGCGCAGCCGCACCCGGCCGATGTCGTTGGCCTCCAGCCGCCCGGGCTCGGGGTGCTGCGAGAGGTCGTCCAGGGTGAGCCGGGAGGGGATGGCCTCCACGATCGCCTTGACCGTGCGGGTGGTGTGCTTGAGCAGCACCCGGTGGCCCACGGCGAGCGGCGTGTCCGCCACGTGGCAGACGGTCGCCGTGACCTCGCGGGTCAGCTCCGGTGCCTCGGCCACCGGCGCGATGAGGTCGCCGCGCGAGACGTCCACGTCGTCGGTGAGGCGGACCGTCACCGACTGCGGCGCCCAGGCGATGTCGGTCGGCTCCCCGAGCGCGTCGATCGCCGCGACGGTGCTGGTCCGCCCGGACGGCAGCACCACCACCTCCTCGCCGACCCGCAGCGCGCCCGAGGCGATCTGCCCCGCGTAGCCCCGGTAGTCGGGGTGCTCGGCGCTCTGCGGCCGGATCACGTACTGCACCGGGAAGCGCGGGGCGCAGGCGGTGAGGTCGTGGCTGACCGGAACGGTCTCCAGGTGCTCCAGCACGGTCGGCCCGGCGTACCAGTCCATCCGCGCCGAGGGCTCCACCACGTTGTCCCCGGCCAGCGCCGAGATCGGGATGGTGGTCACCTCGGGCACGCCCAGCGAGGTGGCGTACGCGGTGAACTCCTCGGCGATGGCGGCGTAGACGGGCTCGGCGTAGTCGACGAGGTCCATCTTGTTGACGGCGAGGACGACGTGCGGGACGCGCAGGAGGGCGGCGACGGCGGCGTGGCGGCGGGTCTGTTCGACGACGCCGTTGCGGGCGTCGACCAGGACGACGGCGAGTTCGGCGGTGGAGGCGCCGGTGACCATGTTGCGGGTGTACTGCACGTGGCCGGGGGTGTCGGCGAGGATGAAGCGGCGCCGGGGGGTGGCGAAGTAGCGGTAGGCCACGTCGATGGTGATGCCCTGCTCGCGTTCGGCGCGCAGGCCGTCGGTGAGCAGCGCCAGGTCGGGGCCCTCGTGGCCGCGGCTGAGGGAGGCGGCCTCGACGGCTTCGAGCTGGTCGGTGAGGACCGACTTGGAGTCGTGCAGGAGGCGCCCGACCAGGGTGGACTTGCCGTCGTCGACGGAGCCGGCGGTGGCGAACCGCAGCAGCGTGGTGGCCGAGAGTTGCTCGGCGGTGGTGGTGGCGGTGGTGGTGGTCACGGTTAGAAGTACCCCTCCCGTTTACGGTCCTCCATGGCGGCCTCGGAGAGCTTGTCGTCGGCGCGGGTGGCGCCGCGTTCGGTGAGGCGGGAGGCGGCGATCTCGGTGATGACGGCGTCGAGTGTGGTGGCGTCGGAGTCGACGGCGCCGGTGCAGGACATGTCGCCGACGGTGCGGTAGCGCACCAGGCGGGTCTCGACCGGCTCGTCCTCGTGCGGGCCGCCCCACTCGCCGGCCGTCAGCCACATGCCGCTGCGGCGGAACACCGGCCGCCGGTGGGCGAAGTAGATCTGCGGCAGCGCGATCGACTCGCGGGCGATGTACTGCCACACGTCCAGCTCGGTCCAGTTGGAGAGCGGGAAGACGCGGACGTGCTCGCCGGGGGCGTGGCGGCCGTTGTAGAGCTGCCACAGCTCGGGGCGCTGGCGGCGGGGGTCCCACTGCGAGAACGCGTCCCGCAGCGAGAAGACCCGCTCCTTGGCACGCGCCTTCTCCTCGTCACGCCGCCCGCCGCCGAAGACCGCGTCGAAACGCTGCTCGCGGATGGCGTCGGTCAGCGGCACGGTCTGGAGCGGGTTGCGCGTCCCGTCCGGGCGTTCGCGCAGGTCACCCCGGTCGATGTACTCCTGCACCGAGGCCACGTGCAGCCGCAGCCCGTGCTCGGCCACCGTACGGTCCCGGTACTCCAGCACCTCGGGGAAGTTGTGCCCGGTGTCCACGTGCAGCAGCGAGAACGGCACCGGCGCCGGCGCGAACGCCTTGAGCGCCAGGTGCAGCATGACGATGGAGTCCTTGCCGCCCGAGAAGAGGATCACGGGACGCTCGAACTCACCCGCCACCTCCCGGAAGATGTGCACGGCCTCCGACTCGAGCGCGTCCAGGTGGCTCAGCGCGTACGGGGTCTCGGGGCCCGTGGCCCGCGCGGAGGAAGCGACGGTGGTCATGCGCTGCGCCTTTCGTCGTCGGAGCCGGCCGGCTGTGCGGGGGTGAGGAGGCCAAGACCGGCCAGCAGGGTCCGCAGGGTCTCGGCCGACTCGGCGACCGTCGAGCCGTGGGTCTCGATCCGCAGGTCCGGGGCCTCGGGCACCTCGTAGGGGTCGTCCACCCCGGTCAGGCCGCTGATCTCGCCCGCCGCCTGACGCGCGTACAGGCCCTTCACGTCACGCTCGGCGCAGACCTCCACCGGGGTGGCGACGTGCACCTCCAGGTACGGGGTGCCGTTCTTGGCGTGCCGCTCGCGGACGGCCGCGCGGCTGTCGGCGTACGGCGCGATGACCGGGACCAGCACGGTCACACCGTGCGAGGCGAGGAGTTCGGCGACGAAGCCGATGCGCTGGACGTTGGTGTCCCGGTCGGCGCGGTCGAAGCCGAGACCGGCCGAGAGGAAGGTGCGGATCTCGTCGCCGTCGAGCACCTCGGTGCGGTGGCCGTCGGCGGCGAGCAGGGCCGCCACTTCCCGGGCGAGGGTGGTCTTGCCGGCGCTCGGCAGACCGGTGAGCCAGACGGTGGCTCCCGTCACGTTCTTCTCCTGCCTCTGCGGATGGTGCTGCGGGGGATGGATCTGCGAGGTCGCCGCCCCGGTGGGCGGTGCGTCGGTGGTGGTCATGGCTCAGCCGTGCAGCCCGCACTCGGTCTTGCCGGTGCCCGCCCAGCGGCCGGCCCGGGCGTCCTCCCCGGCCGCCACCCGGCGGGTGCAGGGGGCGCAGCCGACGGAGGCGTAGCCGTCGGTGAGCAGCGGGTTGGTGAGCACGCCGTACCGGGCGACGTAGGCGTCCACGTCGTCCTGGGTCCAGCGGGCGATGGGGGAGACCTTGACCTTGCGGCGGCGGGCGTCCCAGCCGACGACCGGGGTGTTCGCGCGGGTCGGCGACTCGTCGCGGCGCAGTCCGGTCGCCCAGGCGGCGTAACCGGACAGGCCCTCCTCCAGCGGCTTGACCTTGCGCAGGGCGCAGCACAGGTCGGGGTCGCGGTCGTGGAGCTTCGGGCCGTACTCGGCGTCCTGCTCGGCGACGCTCTGACGCGGGGTCAGCGTCAGTACGTTGACGTCGAGAACGGCCTCGACGGCGTCGCGGGTGCCGATGGTCTCCGGGAAGTGGTAGCCGGTGTCGAGGAAGACCACGTCGACGCCGGGCCGTACCCGGGAGGCGAGGTGGGCGACGACCGCGTCCTCCATCGAGGAGGTGACGCAGAACCGCTCACCGAAGGTGTCGGCGGCCCAGCGCACGATCTCCAGCGCGGGCGCCTCCTCCAGTTCGGAGCCGGCGCGTTCGGCCAGTGCCCGCAGCTCCTCCTCGCCGGCGTCGGCGGCGGCCGGTTCGGTGCGTGTCCCGCTCATATCGCCTCGCCCTCTCCGTCCGGGGTGCGGGCCACTCCACGGGTGAGCAGGCCCAGGAACTTCAGCTGGAACGCGCGGTTGCAGGCGGCGCACTCCCAGGCGCCGTGGCCCTGCTCACCGGGGCGCAGGTCCTCGTCGCCGCAGTAGGGGCAGTGGAAGGGGGCGGCACGCTCGCTCACGACAGGGCCTCCTCGTCGGCACGGGCGGCCCAGGTCGCGAACCGCTCGCCGTCCTCGCGCTCCTCCTGGAAGCGCTTGAGCACCCGCTCGACGTAGTCGGGGAGTTCGTCGGCGGTGACCTTCAGCCCGCGCACCTTGCGGCCGAACCCGGCCTCCAGGCCGAGCGCCCCGCCGAGGTGCACCTGGAACCCCTCGACCTGCGTACCGTCCGGGCCCGTCATGAGCTGGCCCTTGAGGCCGATGTCGGCGACCTGGATGCGGGCGCAGGCGTTGGGGCAGCCGTTCAGGTTGATGGTGATCGGCTCGTCGAACTCCGGGATGCGGCGCTCCAGTTCGTCGATGAGCGCGGCGCCGCGCGCCTTGGTCTCGACGATCGCCAGCTTGCAGAACTCGATGCCGGTGCAGGCCATCGTGCCGCGCCGGAAGGGCGAGGGGGTGGTGGTCAGGCCGAGCGCCTCCAGGCCGGCGCTGAGCGGGGCGACCTGGTCCTCCGCCACGTCGAGCACGATCATCTTCTGCTCGACGGTGGTGCGCAGCCGGCCGGAGCCGTGTGCCTCGGCCAGCTCCGCGATCTTGGTGAGGGTGGTGCCGTCGACGCGGCCGACGCGCGGGGCGAAGCCGACGTAGAAGCGGCCGTCCTGCTGCCGGTGGACGCCGATGTGGTCGCGCCAGCGGGCCACCGGCTGGTCGGGGGCGGGGCCGTCGGCGAGCTTGCGGCCGAGGTAGTCGTCCTCCAGGACCTGACGGAACTTCTCGGTGCCCCAGTCGGCGAGGAGGAACTTCAGGCGGGCGCGGGTGCGCAGCCGGCGGTAGCCGTGGTCGCGGAAGATCGAGATGACGCCCTCGTAGACCTCGGGCACCTCCTCCAGCGGGACCCAGGCGCCGAGGCGCTGGCCGATCTTGGGGTTGGTGGAGAGGCCGCCGCCGACCCAGAGGTCGAAACCGGGGCCGTGCTCCGGATGGCGGACGCCGACGAAGGAGACGTCGTTGATCTCGTGGGCGACGTCCAGCAGCGGCGAGCCGGAGATCGCCGACTTGAACTTGCGCGGCAGGTTGGAGAATTCCGGGTTGCCGATGACGCGGCGCTGGATCTCGTCGATGGCCCAGGAGCCGTCGATGATCTCGTCCTCGGCGATCCCGGCGACCGGCGAGCCGAGGATGACGCGCGGGGTGTCGCCGCACGCCTCGGTCGTCGACAGGCCGACGGCCTCCAGCCGGTTCCAGATCTCGGGGACGTCCTCGATCCTGATCCAGTGGTACTGGATGTTCTGCCGGTCGGTGATGTCGGCGGTGCCCCGGGCGAACTCCTCGGAGATCTCGCCGATCACCCGCAGCTGCTGGGTCGTCAGGCGGCCGCCGTCGACGCGGACCCGGAGCATGAAGTACTCGTCGTCCAGCTCCTCCGGCTCCAGCACGGCGGTCTTGCCGCCGTCGATGCCGGGGCGGCGCTGGGTGTACAGACCCCACCAGCGCATGCGGCCGCGCAGGTCGTTGGGGTCGATGGAGTCGAAACCACGCTTGGAGTAGATCGTCTCAACGCGTGTCCGCACATTGAGACCGTCGTCATCCTTCTTGAACTGTTCGTTGCCGTTGAGCGGGGTGAAGTGACCCACGGCCCACTGACCCTCACCACGGTGACGGCCCGCCTTGCGGCGCGGCGTGGCGGCAGCGGGATTCTGCGGGGTTGCGGCCATGGATGGTACGTCCTTCGGGACAGCAGGAAGCGGCTCTGACCTGGGCATACGTGCGAGCGGGCAGGCGTGCGCGACGTGGTGCGGGCCGGGCGGGGAAAGAGAGGAAGGGCGGTGCTGCGAGAACTAGCAGCCGACCCGACAGATGGCGCTGGACATGCGGCCGAGATCGACGTGCCGCCGACTCACCAAGGCAATTCCAGCTGTAGACATGACGGAAGCGTGGCACGGCGCTCTTGCGGCAGTCCACCATAATCCAACATGCGGACACCCTTGTCCCGCATCATGGGACAAGGGTGTCGGTGAGGGGGCGCGGCGGTCGTCGCCCCCACGGAACGAACAAGATGATTTACGGACATAGCGGCCAGGGTCGTCCGGACGGACCGCCCCTGACGGCAGATCAGCTCCCGGCGGCCGGCCGCCCGGGCTCCTCGCTCCCGTACGGCAGCGGGCCGGCGCCCGGCCACGGACCCGGCGTCGCCACCTCGTCCTCCTCGGCGGTCTCCGTCCGGTAGAGCCGGAAACCCCGCCGCAGGTAGTTGTCCATCGCGTGCGGCCCGTCCTTGCTGCACGTGTGCAGCCACACCCGCCTGGTCGGCGTGAACCCCTCCCGCCGCTCACCGAGGTCCCAGGCGCGTGCCACCGCCTCCGACAGCAGCGGCCCGCCGATCCCGCGCCCCCGGAAGGCCGGGATCAGCCCGAAGTAGACGATCTCCACCGAACCGTCCGGGCCCGCCTCCAGCTCGGCATACCCGGCGGGCGTCCCCCGGTCGTACGCCACCCAGGTCTCCACCTCGGGCCGGCAGACCGCCCGCTCCCACTCGGCCCAGGTCAGCGCCAGCCGGTCGGTCCAGCGGATGTCCTGGCCGACGGAGGCGTAGAGGAAGCGGCTGAACTCCGGGGAGGGGGTCTCGGCCCGCATGATCAGCGGGCCCTCGCCGTCCGGGGCGGCCGCGCGGGCGCGGGCCGGGGTCGCGGGGCGCAGGTCCGCGGGCGAGGTCTGCTCCAGGTACCAGGTGGTCACGGTGATGCTCATGCGGCCAGGCAACCACGTCCCCGACCCCGCTCAGCGGCGGGGGGCCGTCCCCGCGCGGGCCCGGGCCACCGCCGGGGCCTGCGAGTGCGGCAGCAGCGCCGACCGGTCCTCGGGCAGCACCACCTCCACGCCGGCGCCCTCCCGGAAGCGGTACGGGCGGTGCTCCAGCAGCTCGCCGAGGTAGCGGCGCATCCGCGACAGCTCGGCCCGGACCGTCACCCGGCGCCCGGCGTCCCCGAAGACCGCCTCGGCCAGCGCGCCCGCCGAACACCCCGTCTCCTCGCCCGCCAGCAGGAACAGCAACTCGGCGTGGCGCGGCGAGAGGTCGTGCGTCCACGAGCCGACCTCACCCGCCACCGTCAGCGAGGGCCGGCCCGGCTCGGAGAGGTCAAGCCGCAGCCGGGCCACCCCCGCGTGCGGGCGCAGGGCCGGGCGCAGGAGCCAGCCGCCGGGCAGCGGTTCGGCCGAGCAGAGGCCGAGGGGGCCGAGCCGGACCGGGCCCGCGCTCAGCGTGCGGGGCAGCGGCAGCCGGTCCACCGGTGCCATGCCGGTGACCGCCGCGACCCAGCCCTCCTCGTCCACGGCCACCGCCCGGCCGCCGATACGGGCCAGCAGGGGCGCCGCGACCGACCGAAGCCGGTCGAGGCCGCGCAGATGGCGGGCGCGCAGCTCCGCCTCGGCCAGCTTCGCCACCGACTCCACCAGCTTCAGCATCGCCGGATGCAGGGTCTCCAGCAGACCGCTCACGTCGACCACGCCCAGCAGGCGGCCGTCGCGCGGGTCGGTGATCGGCGCGCCCGAACACGTCCACCGGTGATGGGCGCGGACGAAGTGCTCGGCCGAGAAGACCTGCACCGGGCGGCGGGCCACCAGGGGCGTGCCGAGGCCGTTGGTGCCCGAGGTCGCCTCGCGCCAGTCGGTCCCCGGGGCCAGCCCTATCGCGTCCGCCTGACGCAGCACCGACGGATGGCCCTCGCGCCACAGCACGACGCCGTCCGCGTCGCAGACGACCATGATGTGCTGCGCCGACTCCGCCACCGAGACGAGGCCGTCCCGCAGCAGCGGCAGGACCTCGGTCAGGTGCGAGCGCTGGCGGCGTTCGGCCAGTTCGGCCGGGCTGAGCGGGCGGGGGCGGACCGCGCGCTCCGGGTCGACGCCCCGGCGCAGCATCCGCTCCCAGGAGGCGCCTATCTCCGGGCGGGGCGGGACGGCCGGGGGCTTGCCGGAGAGCGCTGCCGCGTGCGCCTCGGCCATCAGCCTCGCCGCGCGGCCCACGTCCCGGCCGGCGAGGCGGCCTAGGTCGATGGCTGCCTGGGTCACGGTGTGTCTCCTCGATCGTCGCCCGGGGGTGCGCTCCCGCGCGGGGGATGCGGGGTGCGGGGTGCGCTCCGCGCGGGGGTGTGCCGGGTGTGCTGGGGACATCGTGCCTGGGAGCGGGGGTGTGGGGGTGGAGTTTGCCGATCGGGCTGCAACCCTTTGCAACTCTCGTGCGAGGTGGGGTGGGGGTTGAAGCTTGGGGGGTGGTTTCGCCTTCGGCTCTGGCCGAGGGGGTGGCTGCTTGGGGGTGGTGCCGTGTCGGCGCGGCATCACCCCCCTTTTTGTCCTCAGGCGCCGGACGGGCTTGGGGTGTCCTCGGGCTGTGGACGGCTGGGGTGGGGTGTCCTCAAGCGCCGGACGGGCTGGAAAAGTGTCCTCAAACGCCGGACGGGCTGGAAAGACGGGCTGGAAAAGTGTCCTCAAGTGCCGGACGGGCTGATTCTGGTGGGCTTGAGTCGTTCTTCAGTGTTCCGCGAGTGGTCCGCCCGTACTGAGTGCTCTGCCAGTGGTCCGCCCGTGCTCCGTGAAATGCGGACGGGGGGGGAGTCAGGGTGTGATGCCGAGGGTGTTGGTGAGTTCCGTGATGGTGTGTTCCGGTGGCTTGCCTGCGGTGTCCAGGGTGAGGTGGGGGCGGTCCCAGGGGTCGTAGGCGCGTTGGGTGATGTCCTGCCAGGTGGGCAGGGGGAGGCCGGGGATGTCGACGGTCCGGGTGGTTGCCCGGTGTTCGTGTTCCGCCGGGTCGGAGCAGAGGAGTTCGACCTCGTGGAACTGGGCGTCGGTGCGCCTGGCCACTGCCGCCCAGGCGTCCGGGGTCGCCTTCCTGGAGTTGACGCACTCGGCGAAGACGCACTGGCCCTGCCTGAGGAGATCCTCAGCCAGGGCGAACGCGACGCCGTAACCCAGCCCGTGGGAGACGGAGTGACGCAGAGCGTCGGTGTCCGTACCGCGCTCGGCGAAGGCGTAGAGCGACTGCCGGATGGTGTCGATCCTAGATGGCTGGCGCCGAAGCGCCGCGCGACGGCTCTGCCCACGGTCGACTTCCCCGTGGCCGGAAGTCCTCCGATCACGACCAGTACGGGCCGGTCCGGGGTGGTTCGGTCTGCCGCATCGTCTGGTCCTTCCGGGGGTCGGTCAGTGTGGGGTGGCGGAGGTGATCAGGGTGCGGGCCAAGGCCGTGGCCTCGGTGAGGGTGTCGAGGGGGAGGGGCTGGGTGGCGAGGGCGCCCTCGTGGAGGAGGAGGAGCCGGCGGGCCAGGGGAGTGGGGGCGGGGCAGTCCGCGGCGGCGGCCAGGGTTTCGAAGAGGTCGAGGAGCCAGAGTTTCTGGGCGGTGGCGATGCGGTGGGCCGGGTGTGCGGGGTCCGGGAGTTCGGCGAGGGCGTTGATGAAGGCGCAGCCGCGGGTGTTCGTCGTGCTCCAGGTGGCCAGGGCCTCGAAGGGGGCGAGGACGGCATCGCGCGGGGTGGCGGAGGCGTCCACCGTGGCCTGGACGAGGGAGCGCCAGCGCCGGTCGCGTTCGGTCAGGTAGACCGCGACCAGGTGGTCCTTCGAGCCGAACTGGTTGTACAGGGTCCGCTTGGTGACGCCCGAGTGCTCGGCGATCAGGTCCACGCCGACGCCGGTGATCCCCCGCTCGTAGAACAGTTCCTCGGCCCGTTCGGCGATGCGCCGTCCGGCCGCGGTCAGGGGCCGGGTCTCCGTCGCGTCCACCTCGCCTCCTTCACTGATCGGTGTACGGTGGGGGAAGTTCACCGATCAGTATACCTGCGAGGAGGTCATGGCCATGGCTCCGCCCGAGTTCATGCGAGCGGTACGGATCACCGAGCACGGGGGGCCGGAGGTCCTCGAACGGGCCGAGGTGCCCGTACCGGTCCCGGCGGCCGGGGACGTCCTGGTCGCGGTGGCCGCGGTCGCCCTGAACAACACCGACCTGTGGACCCGCGAGGGGGCGTACGGCCGCCCCGGGGACCCGGCGGCCCGGTCGGGCTGGCGCGGTCCGCTCGACTTCCCGCGCATCCAGGGCGCCGACGTGGCCGGCCGCGTCGTGGCGGTCGGCCCGGGCGTCGACGCCGGTCTGGTGGGGCGCCGGGTGGTGATCGACCCCGCGCTCTACGACGGCCCGGGGCCGGACGCCAACCCGGTCGGCCTGATGGGCAGCGAACGGGACGGCGGCTATGCCGAGTACGTCACCGCCCCCGCGCACCAGGTGCACGACATGACGGACTCCCCGCTCACCGACGAGCAGCTCGCGACCCTGCCGACCGCCTACGGCACGGCGCTCGGCATGATCGAGCGAGGCCGGCTGGGAGAGGGGGAGACCGTCCTCGTCTCCGGGGCCTCCGGGGGCGTCGGCGTCGCCCTCGTGCAACTCGCGCGAGCACGCGGCGCCCAGGTCGTCGCCCTCAGCAGCGGCAGCAAGATCGACGCGGTGCGCGAGGCGGGCGCCCACCACGTGCTCGACCGAGCGGGGGAGGTGGCCGAACAGGTCCGCGCCGCCGCCCCCGAGGGCATCGACGTCGGCCTCGACGTCGCCGCCGGCCAACTGCTGGGCGACGGGCTGCCGCTCCTGCGTGAAGGGGGCCGCTGGGTGGTCGCGGGCGCGCTCGCCGGGTACGAGGTCGCCTTCGACGTACGCCGCCTCTACCTCCACAACGCGCAGGTCATCGGCTCGGCCATGCACACGCCCCGCCACTTCGCCCTGCTCATGGACCTGGCCCGCCGGGGAGACTTCCGCCCGCTGGTCGCCGCCGCATTCCCCCTCGACCGGGCAGCCGAGGCCCAGCAGGAGCTGGCCCGCAGGCGCCACGTGGGGAAGCTCGTGCTGCGGCCCTGACCGGGGGCGGACGCGGGGCCGGTCTCCGCGCGCTCACACCCCCGGCGTCGCCCGTTCGACCACGGCGCCCAGATCGAGCGTGTGGGGCAGAGTGCCGAAGGCGTGCCCCCAGTCGCCGCCCAGGCGGGAGGCGCAGAAGGCGTCGGCGACCTCCGGCGGGGCGAAGCGGAGGAGGAGGGAGCCCTGGAGGACCAGGGCCATCCGCTCCACCAGGCGCCGGGCCCGTCCTTCGACGCCGTCGAGGTCGGCCAGCTCGGTGAGGAGCTGCTTGATCGCTCCGTCGAGCCGGTGGTCGGCGCCCCGGGCGAGCCCCACCTCGGAGAGGAAGGCGTTGAGCGCGGCGGGCTCGCGGCCGATCGCGCGCAGCACGTCGAGGGCCTGGACGTTGCCCGAGCCCTCCCACAGGGAGTTCAGCGGGGACTCGCGCAGGAGCCGGGGCATGCCCGACTCCTCCACGTACCCGTTGCCGCCCAGGCACTCCAGCGCCTCGGCGGCCACCGCGGTGCAGCGCTTGGTCACCCAGTACTTGGCGACCGGCACCGCGATCCGCAGGAACGCCTGCTCGGCCTCGCTCCCGTCGTCGTAGGCGGCGGCCAGCCGCAGCGCCAGCGTGGTCGCGGCCTCCGACTCCAGGGCCAGGTCGGCGAGGACGTTGCGCATCAGCGGCTTGTCGGCGAGCAGCCCGCCGAAGGCCGAGCGGTGTGCCGCGTGGTGGGTGGCCTGCGCGACCGCCTGCCGCATGGTCGCCGCGCTGCCGAGGACGCAGTCCAGGCGGGTCGCGGCCACCATGTCGATGATGGTGCGCACCCCGCGCCCCTCGTCCCCGACCCGCCGCGCCCACGTCCCGTCGAACTCGACCTCGCTGGAGGCGTTGGACCGGTTGCCCAGCTTGTCCTTGAGCCGCTGGAGGGCGAAGGGGTTGCGGGTCCCGTCCTGGAGCACCCGGGGCACCAGGAAGCAGGACAGCCCGTCGGGCGCCTGCGCCAGCACCAGGAAGGCGTCGGACATCGGCGCCGAGCAGAACCACTTGTGCCCGGTCAGCAGGTACGTGCCGGCCTCGGCGAGCGGCTCGGCGCGGGTGGTGTTGGCCCGGACGTCGCTTCCTCCCTGCTTCTCGGTCATCCCCATCCCGAACAGCACGCCGGCCTTCTCGGCGGCGGGCCGCAGCCCCGGGTCGTACGTCCGGGAGGTGAGCAGCGGCTCCCAGAAGGCGGCCAGCTCCGGATCGCGGCGCAGCGCCGGGACGGCCGCGTGGGTCATCGACAGCGGGCAGCCGTGCCCCGCCTCGGCCTGCGTCCAGACCAGGAACCCGGCCGCGCGCCGCAGGTGGCCGCCGGGACGGGACCAGGCGGTGTTGAGACCCGCCGAGACGGCGTGGCCCAGCAGCCGGTCCCAGGCGGGGTGGAAGGCGACCTCGTCGATGCGGTGGCCGTACCGGTCGTGGGTGCGCAGGACGGGGCTGTTCTCGTTGGCGAGGACGCCCCACTCCTGGGCCTGCGCGGAACCGGCGGCACGCCCGAGTTCGGACAGCTCCACCCGTGCCTCGTCGAGGAGCGCCGCGTCGAGATGGCGCTCCACGCCCTCGGTGAGCGCGTGGTCCGCCGCGTAGACGTCGTAGCCGACCAGGGGCGGGGGCTGATTGGTCACGGTGTGGGTGCTGGCTGCCATGCCGCTACGGTAAGGACGTGGACCAGGCAAATGAAACACCCGAGCGGCGCTCCGGCCGACTCCGGCGGGCCCGTGCGCTCTACCGCAACGTGTCGAAGCGGAAAACCGCCTGGCTGCTGCTGAAGGACACCGTCAACTCCTGCATGGAGTACCGCATCCTCGGGCTGGCCGCGGAGGCCGCCTTCTTCACGCTGCTCTCCGTGCCGCCCCTGCTGCTCAGCCTGGTCGGCCTGCTCGGCTACGTCGACAGCTGGACCGGCGCCGACACCATCGCCAGCGTCGAGCAGAACATCCTGGAGGCGTCCCGCGCCGTCCTCACCGACCAGGGCGTCCGCGAGATCGCCCAGCCGATCCTGCACGACGTCACCAAGGGCGGCAGCCCCGACCTGATCTCCATCGGCTTCCTGCTGGCGCTCTGGTCCGGCTCCCGCGCGGTCAACGTCTTCATCGACACCATCACCGTCATGTACGGCCTGGACGGCGTGCGTGGCATCGTCAAGACGCGGCTCCTCGCCTTCGGTCTCTTCATCGTGGCCCTGCTGATGGGCTCGGTGGTGCTGCCGCTGATGGTGATCGGCCCGGACACCCTGGTTTCGGTGGTGCCCTGGGGCGAGAACCTGATCCAGCTGCTCTACTGGCCGGTCATCCTCGTCCTCTCCGTGATCTTCCTGACCACGCTCTACCACGTGTCGGTGCCGGTCCGCTCCCCGTGGATCGAGGACACCCCGGGCGCCCTGGTCGCCCTCGGCATGTGGGTCCTCGGCAGCTTCCTGCTGCGGATCTACCTGACCAACACCGTCGAGGGCCCCACCATCTACGGCTCGCTGGCCGCCCCCGTCGCCGTGCTGCTCTGGATCGGCGTCTCCGCCTTCGCCGTGCTGGTCGGCGCGGCCGTCAACGCCGCCATCGACCGCGTCTGGCCCTCCGTGGCCACCGCCGCCGCCCGCGCCGCCAACGACGCCGCCCGCGAGGAGCGCGCGGCGGCCGTTCGGGCCGAGCGGGGGGAGTCCGGCGACCTTGACGACCCGGACGACCCCGACATGCCCTCCGAGTTCCCCGAGCGCTGGTCCAAGTTCCTGCCCCCGGAGGACGTCACCGGCCGCCTGCGCGGCCAGACCCGGCGCGGCGGCACCCCGGAGCAGGAGCCGGACGGCGACGAGAATCCCCTCAACGGCGCCCCGGCCCCCCGCCCCTCCGCCCCGCCGGAACCGGCGTACCGCCCGGGCGGCGAGCGCTCCGGCGACCGCGACCGCTGATCCCGTGCACCCGCGGCGCCAGGCCGACCCCGGCACGTATCGCGAGCGTCCCGCCCGGCTCACCGGCGCGGCCCTGTGGACCCGGACGACGCCCGCCACTCCCGTACGGCCGGTGCTGCCCGACGGCTGCATGGACCTGATCTGGGCCCGGCCGCCCGACGCTCCCGGGCGGCTGCTCGTGGCCGGCCCCGACACCGGCCCGCACCCGGCCGACGCCGCCCCGGGCACCCGGTACGCCGCCGTACGCTTCGCCCCCGGCACCGCCCCCGCCCTGCTGGGCGTCGCCGCCCACGAACTGCGCGACCGCCGGACCGACCTCGCCGACCTGTGGCCCGCCGCCCGGGTCCGCGCCCTGACCGGACACCTGGAGGCGGCCCACGCACCGGCCCGCGCCCTCGACATCTGGGCAGCGCGCCACGCCGCCGACCGCCCGGCACCCGATCCGCGCCTGCTCCACCTCGTGCCCCTGCTCGCCGCCGGCACCTCGGTCACCGACGCCGCCGCCACCCTCGGCCTGGGCCCCCGCCGCCTCCACCAGCTCTCCCGCGAGACCTTCGGCTACGGGCCCAAGACCCTCGCCCGCATCCTGCGCCTGGCCCGTGCCCGGGAACTGGGCGCCACCGGCCTGTCCGCCGCCGAGGTCGCCCACCGCGCCGGCTACGCCGACCAGCCGCACCTCAGCCGCGAGGTGCGGGCACTGACGGGGCTGACCCCGGGTGCCCTGTTGCGGGGCTAGGGGGCGTCCAGCGGCGCGAAGAGGTCGACGCCGTTCCCGTCCGGGTCGGCGACCACCGCGTACCGCTGCCCCCAGACGGCGTCCCACGGCGGGGTCGTCCCCCGGTACCCGGCGTCGGTCAGCTCGGCGTACAGGGCGTCCACCCCGGCCGGCGAGTCGCACAGGAAGGCCAGCTGCGGCCCGCCGCCCCCGGCCGGGGCCTCCTCGGCCGGCACCACGTCCCACATGAGGCGGATTCCGCCGGCGACCTGGGCCTCGACGTGCGGTGCGTGTTCGGCGCCCTCGGGGAACTCCAGCCCCAGCCGCCGGTAGAAGGCGAGGGAGGCGGTGAGATCGGTGGTGGCGATGCCGAGGGCGTCGAAGCGGACGCGGCGGCCGGGTGTCTGTGTGCTCATGGCGCGAGCGTAGGCGGCGGCCCCGCGCCCGGTCTTGAACACATCGGCATCGCGCTCGGCGGGCCTATCCCCGCACCACCCCCGCCACCTCCCGCACCGCCCCCGCCCCCACCCGGCAGCAGCCGCCGACCAGCCGGGCCCCCGCCCCCACCCACTCCTCGGCGAGGCCGGCGAATGGCTGGGCGGGGCCCCGCCAGTCGCGGGTGGCCGCGTCCCAGCGCTCTCCGCTGTTCGGGTAGGCCACCACCGGCTTGCCTGTGACCTGGGCGGCGAGCCGGACCGCCGGTTCCACCTCCCGCGGATCGCAGCAGTTGACGCCGACCGCGATCACCTCCGGGGCGTCGGCGGCCAGGGCGAAGGCGTCCGCGAGGCGGTCACCGGCGCGGGTCCGGCCGCCCGCCACGGAGTACGACAGCCAGGCCGGCACCCCGAGCCCCCGGACCGCCCGCAGCAGCGCCCGCGCCTCGTCCACGTCCGGCACCGTCTCCAGCGCCAGCACGTCCGGCCCGGCGGCGGCCAGCACCTCCAGCCGGGGCCGGTGGAAACGCTCCAGCTCCGCCACGCTCAGCCCGTACCGCCCCCGGTACTCGGACCCGTCGGCCAGCATCGCCCCGTACGGCCCCGCCGAGGCCGCCACCCAGAGCGGCCCCGCCACCCCGTCGACCTCCCGCGCCTCGTCCGCCGCCCGCCGTGCCAGCTCGACACTGGTCCCCAGCAGCCGCGCGGCCGCCGCCCGCCCCACCCCACGCCGCGCGAACCCCTCGAACGTCGCCTGATAACTGGCGGTGATCGCCACCTCGGCCCCCGCCACGTAGTACGCCCGGTGCGCCGCCACCACCTCCCCGGGCGCGTCCGCGAGCAGCCGCGCCGACCACAAGGCGTCCGACAGATCGTTCCCCTGCGCCGCCAGCTGCTCGGAGAGCCCCCCGTCCACCACCACGGCCCGCTCCCCGAGCGCCGCGACGAACGAACCAGCCCCACCCACGTACGAAGTCACCCCTCCTTCGTACCGCACCCGGCCCCGTGACAGCCCCTTGCCAAGCCCGACCGGCGCTTGAGGCCATCTCTGACCGGCACGGGCAACCGGAGAGCAACCACCGACCCCGGCCCAGCCAGCCGCAGGCTCACCCGCCCCGCAGATCCACCCGCGCCAGCAGAGGCAAATGATCACTCCCGGTCGCCGGGAGCGTGCGCACCCCCACCACGCTCACCGACCGCCCCAGCACATGATCGATCCGCGCCAGCGGAAACCGCTCGGGCCAGCTGAACGCGAACCCGCCCTGCGGCCTCCCCGTCCGCCCGGTCACGGGCGCGAGCCCGCGGTCGTCGAGGGTGCCGTTGAGATCCCCGACCACGAGGACCCGCCCGGCCCGCTCCCGCTCCAGCCGCGCGCCGAGCAGCCGCGCGCTCTCGTCGCGGCGCTGGGTCCGCATCCCCTGGGAGGTGATCCGCAGCGAGGGCAGATGGACCACGTAGACCGCGACGTCCCCGTGGGGCGTCCGCACCGTCGTGCGCAGGCCGCGCCGCCAGCTCTCGTCCACCCCGGCGGGACGCAGGTCCACCGGTTCGTCGGCGAGCAGCGGGTACCGCGACCAGAGGGCGACCGTGCCGTACGCGACGTGGTGCGGGTACGCCTCGCGCAGGGCCCGGCGGTAGGACGGGGCGGCCTTCTCGGTCAGCTCCTCCACCGCGATGAGGTCCGGCCCGGGTGCGGCCAGAGCCTGGGCGGTGCCGACCGGATCGGGGTTCTCGTCGCTCACGTTGTGCTGCACCACCGACAGCCGCGCCCCGTCCCCCGAGACCCCGCCCGCCACCAGCGGCGCGAAGAGCAGCAGCCACGCGGCCACGGGCACCAGCGCCGCCCCGACCGCGAGCGGCGAGCGCCGCGCCAGCCCCACGAGCAGGAGCAGGACGGCGAGCACCCCGAGCCAGGGCAGGAAGGTCTCCACCAGACTCCCCGCCCGGAAGCGGGCGTTGGGCACCAGCCCGGGGAAGAGGAGCACCGCCGCCAGCAGCACCGACACCGCCGCGCCGAACCGCCCCGGACGCCACCTCCGTACCCGCTCGCCGTCCTTCGGGGGCCCCGCCCCGCCCTCCGCCGTGGCGGAATCGTCGTACGCCGTCATCCCTCGCGCACCCCCGTGTGCGTCCGTCGTGAACTCCCGGCCGGCCGTGTCCGGGGGTTCCACCCTCCTGTACGGCGGGGCGGGCCCCTACAGCGGGGTCCCGGGCCAGCCTGCCAGGCGCGCCCCCAGCACGGCTGTCTGCAAGGTGTAACGATGCAGCGGGTCCGCCGGGTTGTGGCCCGTCAGGCGGTGGATGCGGGCCAGGCGGTAGGTGAGGGCGCGGACGCTCAGGCTCAGCTCCCGGGCCGCCTGGGCCGCCACGCAGCCGGCGTCGAAGTAGGCGATCAGCGTGTCCATCAGCGGCTCGGCGCCGCCGCGTGCCTCGGTCAGCGGTCCCAGGACGCTGGTCACCAGGTCGGCGATGGCCTGCCGGTCCCGGGTCAGGACCGGGTAGACCAGCAGGTCCGCCGAGCGCACCACCGGATCGTCCAGGTCGAGGCGTTCGGCCAGGTCCAGCGCGTTCAGCGCCTCCTCGTAGGACTGCACCACGCCGCCCGCGCCCGGATGGGGGCGGCCCACCGCTACCTGGCCACCGTCGGTCGCCGCGTGCGCCTGCTTGGCGAAGTACAGCAGCACCTCCTCCTGGTCGGCGGGGGCGACGCAGACCAGCCGCCCGTCCTTGGTGGTCACCAGGATCGACCGCTCCCCGAACCGCCCGGTCAGCGCCCGCTCCACCACCTGCGGCACCGGGTCCGTCTCGTCGTACGGCTCCGGGCCGACCGCCACCGCCACCGCGTGCGCGTGCGACAGCAGCAGCCCGAACCGCTCCGCCCGTTCCGCGACCCGGCCGAGGTCGCTGCGCCCGTACAGCAGGTCGTCGATGAACTCCCGGCGGGCCGCCTCCTCCTGGCGCACCGCCATCCGCTGCGCCCGCTCGTACCCCGAGGCGAAGGCGTCCACGGACTGCTCCACCGCCGCCAGCACCCCGTCGACCGCCGCCGGGGTGAGGGCCGAGGCCGGCCAGTGTTCCCTGGTCATGGCGAGATGGCGGCCGACGAGGGTGCGCAGCGGTATCCCGGCATCGGCGGCGCGCTCGCCGAGCGCCCTGCGGGCCTGTATCTCCTCACGGGTGAGGCGCCGTCCGGTCCCTCCCACCTCCGCGAGAATCCGGTCATAGCCGGACACCCATTCATCGGTCCGCTGCTCGATAGTCAAGAGCCCTGTCTCCTTCTTGGCGGGTTGTTAGCGCCTTCTTAACGCCTCGGATGCGGCCTCACGAGGGGCGTGGGAGGACCGCATCCGGCATTAAGGATGCATCAAGATTGCCGGAACACGGCAATGCGGGGAGAGCCGGCGGGCTGTCAGGATGCTCTCGGTGGAAACGGGGAGAGCGTCCCGGTGCAGCACTGTGGAAATCTTCGCGGTGCCGCCGGGACGTCCCGGCCGGACCGCGAGGCCCGGCCGGCGTCCACCCGGGGGAGCGGGGTGCGAGGGGCACCGCCGCAGGCACGGAGGGGGAAGCGGCATGGACGAGTTCATCGACACGGTCAGCCGCTTCCCCACCGTCGTCTTCACCGCCGCCCTCGCCGTCGTCCTGGTCTTCTGGGTCCTGGCCCTGATCGGCATCACCGATGCCGACGGCTTCGAGGCCGACGCCGACCTCGGCGGAATCGGCCTCGGCGGGGTCCCGGTGACCGTGGCGGTCTCCGTCTACGTCACCACCGGCTGGCTCGCCAGCCTCACCGGAGGGGTCCTGGTGGGACGCACCGGCACCACGGGGGTGGCCCACGCCGCCCTGGTGCTCCTCGTCCTCGCCGCCGCCCTGCTGGCGGCCTGGGGGCTGACCCGGCTGCTGCTGCGGCCCCTGCGCGCGCTCCTCCCCGACGAACCCGGGCCGTCCCGGCTCGACTTCGTCGGCTCCACCTGCACCATCCGCACCGGGCGGGTGGACGGCAGGTTCGGACAGGCCGAGGTGGTCGCCGAGGACGGCTCCACGGCCATCGTCCAGGTCCGCACCAGTGATCCCGACCCGGCCCTCAGCTCGGGCCGGACCGGACTGCTCTACGCCTACGACGTGGCCGGAGAGTTCTTCTGGGTGGCGCCCTTCGACGCGGCGCTCGACCCGCGCATCCGCCCCTGACCTGCCGACACCGCCCGTACGACACCGAAACCGCACCAGCCGCACCACCACCCGTACGTCCCGTACGACCTGATCCAGGCCCGCACGCGCGCGTCCCGGCCCCCGCTCCGGCGGTGGCGCCGGTGTGGCGCTGTCCCCGCGGGCCCGGGGACGCCCCGGAACTCCTGTCCGGTGCCCACGACGCCCGGCACTTCCCGAGCCACCGAGCTGGGGGAGCACCGGACACCGCGGACACGCACAGGACTTCAATGCGGCCCCGCGCCGGGCCCCGCCCGGCACCGCACACCGCCCATCCGGCGGACACGGCCGTACGCCGTATCCGCCCGGACGTGCCGACGCACGTCCCCGTGACCCCGTGAGGCCGCTTGTGAATGCCATCACCTGGGGGGTCGGCGCCGCCGGCGCCGCCGTCCTGCTGATCCTGATCGCCCTGCTGCTCGTCGTGACCCGCCTGTTCCGCAAGGTCGAACAGGGCAAGGCGCTGATCGTCTCCAAGGTCCGCTCGGTCGACGTGACCTTCACCGGGCAGGTCGTCCTGCCCGTGCTGCACAAGGCCGAGACCCTGGACATCTCGGTGAAGACGCTGGAGATCTCCCGGACCGGCCGGGAGGGGCTGATCTGCCGCGACAACATCCGCGCCGACATCCGCATCCAGTTCTTCCTGCGCGTCAACAAGACCGTCGAGGACGTCATCCGGGTCGCCCAGTCCATCGGCACCGCCCGCGCCAGCGACGCCGGCGCCCTCCAGGAGTTCTTCAACGCGAAGTTCTCCGAGGCCCTCAAGACCGTCGGCAAGCAGCTCGACTTCACCGACCTCTACACCCAGCGCGAGGAGTTCCGCGACCGCATCATCGCGGTCATCGGCACCGACCTCAACGGCTACAGCCTGGAGGACGCGGCGATCGACTACGTCGAGCAGACGCCCCTGGCCCAGCTCGACGCGCAGAACATCCTCGACGCCCAGGGCATCCGCAAGATCACCGAGCTGACCGCCGCCGAGCACGTCCGCACCAACGAGTTCCAGCGGCACGAGGAGAAGGAGATCACTCGCCAGGACGTCGACGCCCGCGAGGCGATCCTGGAGCTGGAGCGGCGCCGCTCCGACGCCGAGATCAGGCAACGCCGCGAGATCGAGACGCTCCGGGCCCGTGAGGAGGCGGAGATCGCCCGGGTCGCCGAGGAGGAGCGGCTGCGCGCGCAGACCGCCTTCCTGCACACCGAGGAGAACCTCGGCGTGCAGCGCGAGAACCAGGCCCGCGAGATCGCCGTCGCCCAGAAGAACCGCGAACGCGTCATCGCGGTGGAGTCCGAGCGGATCGAGAAGGACCGGCTGCTGGAGGTCATCGCCCGCGACCGGGAGACCGAACTGACCCGGATCGCCGCCGACAAGGAGGTCGAGGCCGAGCGCCGCGACATCGCCGAGGTCATCCGCGAGCGCGTCGCCGTCGACCGGACCGTCGCCGAGCAGGAGGAGTCCATCAAGCGCCTGCGCGCCGTCGAGGAGGCCGAGCGCGACCGGCAGGCCCTGGTCATCGCCGCCGAGGCGGTCGCCCAGGAGCAGCTGGTCAAGGACATCAAGGCCGCCGAGGCCGCCGAGCAGGCCGCCGTGCACCGCGCCAACGAGGAACTGACCCTCGCCGAGGCCCGGGTCAAGGCCGCCGGGCTCGACGCCCAGGCCAAGCTGAAGCTCGCCGAGGGCATCCAGGCCGAGCGGGCCGCCGAGGGGCTGGCCCGCGTCCAGGTCCAGGAGAAGGAGGCCGACGCGCTGGAGAAGACCGGCCTCGCCGAGGCCCAGGCCACCGAGGCGCGGCTGCGCGCCGAGGCCGAGGGCGAGCGCGCCAAGGCCCTGGCCCGCGCCGAGGGCACCACGGCGCAGGCGAGCGCGGATGCCGCCGCCGTCGGCGAGAAGCTGAAGGCGGAGGCGGCCGGACTGACCGAGAAGGCCGCCGCCATGGCCGCCCTGGACGAGGCCTCGCGCGGCCACGAGGAGTACCGGCTGCGGCTCGCCGCCGAGAAGGAGATCCGGCTCGCCGGGCTCCAGGCGCAGAAGGAGGTCGCCGAGGCGCAGGCCACCGTGCTCGCCACCGGCCTGGAGAGCGCCGACATCAACATCGTCGGCGGGGAGTCGGTCTTCTTCGACCGGATCGTGGACTCGGTCTCCTTCGGCAAGGGCCTGGACGCCTTCGTCAGCAACTCCGCCACCGCCCAGCGGCTCGGCGCCGACTGGCTCGACGGCACCAGCTCCTTCACCGGCGACCTGACCAGCGTCCTGTCGTCCGTCACCAGCGGCGGCCTGCGCGACCTCAGCGCCTCCGCCCTGATGGGCCGCCTGGCCAAGGAGGGCATCCCGGCCGACCGGGCCGGCGAACTCCTCGACCGGGCCCGCGAGGCGGGGCTGCTCACCGCCGACGCGACGCCCGCACCGGCCGGTGCCGCCCGCAACGGCGCCCCGGACACGGCGGGCTGACACCCCGCCACCGACCACGGCACCGGCAACCACGGACGCTCCCTACCCGACCACCGGGGGCGCCGTGAGCCGGGAGCCGACCCGCGGGGCCCAGGGGGAGCCCCGCACCCGACCGGAGCACCGGTCCGGGACCCGCAGCTGCCGGCACAGGGGGCGGCAGCTACGGCCCGGACCGGTCCTCCGACCGACGGGGGGACACGGGGGAAACAGGGGAGGGGGCGAGCCGTCCGGGTGAGAGCCCACCCGGACGGCTCGCCGCCGCCCCCGCCCCGCCGCCCGTGCGTCGTCCGTACGCCTCCCCGCAGCCCGGCCCCGCCGCCGCCCGGCCCGCCGGAACAAGCCCAAGGAGCACCAGAGATGACCACCCCGCCCACCGCCCCGCAGCCCCAGGACCAGGCCGCCGGCCAGGCCGCGCCCCAGCTCGACGGTGCCGCCTACGACGTGCTGCGGGACCGGCTCGCCGCCCAGGCGGGCGAACTGGCCCGCCGGGCCGAGGCGCTGGACGCCCGCCGCACCGAGGCGTTCGGGTCGACGGCCCCGGCCGCCACCGGCACCCTCACCCTGCGCACCGCCCACCCGGCCCGCGCCGCCGACCTGGCCGCCCTCGGCGACGTCCTGCTGTTCGGCGTGCGCGACCTGCCCGACACCGTCACCGCCGGGGGCGGACCCGCCGTCGGGGACGTCTTCTCGCTCCACGCCCGCGACGGTTCGCCGCTGCCCGAGGACGCCGTACCCGGACTGCTCGGCGACCCGGCGTTCCGCACCGAGTTCGCCGCCCTGCACCGCTACTACCGGAGGGCCCGGCTGCTGCGCCTGCGCCGCTCCGGTCAGAAGCTGCTCGCCGTCTTCCGGACCGGCGAGCGCGCGACGGACCTGCGGGTGCTGCGCTGGTCCGTCGCCGCCGACGGCTCCGTCGCCTTCCTCGACGCCCGGGGCGAGCGCGACACCCGCGAGCCCGCACCCGGCGGGGCCGGCGTCGAGTGGACCCCGGCCACCCGCGACGACCACGTGCTCGGCCGCCACCCCTACGTCGCCGTCGCCGAGGGCGTCGGCGTCTCCACCGTCGGCGGCCACCTCACCGTCACCACCGGCGAGGACGCCACCCCCGCCCACCGGGAGCCCGTCGCCGAACCCCTCCAGTCGCTGGCCGACGCCGACCTCGCCCACGCCCGCGTCGGCCCCCTCGTCCTGCTGCGGGTCCGCCCCTACAAGGAGGAGGAGTGGCGCCACCTCGTCGTCCACACGCCGACCGGCGCCGTGCACCGGCTCGACGCCTCCGACGGCGCCTTCCGCCGCCTCCCCGACGACCAGGGTGTCGTCCACCCCGGCGGCATGTTCCTCGCCGACGGCACCGGCAAGAACTTCGAGGACCGGACCGGCACCGCCCTGGAGTTCGACCGCGAACTGCGCTCCCCGCTCGGCGAGGACGTGCTCTACGCGTACCACGCCCACGGCCTCGCCCCCGGGCTGCTCCTCTCGTACAACATGCTCCGCAAGGAGCTGGCCGCCCCGCTGCGCTGCACCGGCTGGGCCCGGCACGAGGACGGCACCCTCGCCGTGCTCCGCGCCGACGACGGCGGCGAGCCCACCCGCGTCCACCCCGTCCAGCTCTGGCGGACCCCCTACGTCGCCGACACCCGGGCCGCGGCCTACGGCGGCGAGGGCCCGCTCGCCCGGGTCGGCAACCCGGACCTGGTGCGGGCGCTGGGCGCCTGCCTCTCGCTGGCCCGCACGGCGGGCGGCGCCACCCTGCCCACCACCGCCGTCTACCGCGCCCTGCGCGACGACTGCGCCGCCGTCCTCGACCGGCACCCCTGGCTCGGCGACCCGGAACTCGGCGCGCTGCACGAACCCCTGGAGCGCGTCCGGGAGACCGCCGGGCAGATCATCGACGAGTTCCAGCACGTCACCGACCTCACCCGGCAGGCCGCCCAGGCCCTCGACGAGGCCGCCGACGAGGCCGCCGCCCTGGTCCGCCGCGTCCGGGGCGAGGCGCCCAAGTCCGCCGACGGCTGGGTCGCCTCGCTCACCGCCCTGCGCCGCGCCCACGGCCGCATCCTCGCCACCAAGGAGCTGCGGTACGCCGACCCCGGGCGCGCCGACCGGCTCGCGGAGGAACTCGGCGAGGAGACGGCCGCCGCGGCCCGCCGGGCCGTCAGCCACCTCGCCCGGCCCGACGCCTTCGCCGCCCACCACCAGGACGCGGCCCGCCTCACCGAGGAGGCCGAGGCCCTGGCCACCGCCGCCGAGGCCGCCCCGCTCACCCGCGCCCTGGACGAGCACACCGAACGGCTCACCACCGTCTCCGAGGTCGTCGCGGGCATCGACATCTCCGACGCCACCGTCCGCACCGGCATCCTGGAGGCCGTCGCCGAGGTCCTCGGCGCCGTCAACCGGGCGCGCGCCACCCTCGCCGCCCGCCGCCGCGCCCTGGCCGAGACCGAGGGCCGCGCCGAGTTCGGCGCCGGACTCGCCCTGCTCGCCCAGGCCACCACCGCCGCACTGGCCGCCGCCGACACTCCCGAGAGCTGCGCCGGACAACTCGCCGCCCTGCTGCTGCGCGTCGAGGACCTGGAGAGCCGCTTCGCCGCACAGGACACCTTCCTCGACGAACTCGCCGCCCGCCGCGAGGAGATCCACGAGGCGTTCACCACCCGCGGCCAGACCCTCGCCGACGCCCGCGCCCGCCACACCCAGCGGCTCGCCGACTCCGCCGACCGCATCCTCGTCTCCCTCACCCGGCGCCTCGCCGCCCTCCCCGACCAGGAGGCGGTCACCGCCTTCCTCGCCACCGACCCGATGGCCGCCAAGGTCACCCGCACCATCGAGGCGCTGCGCGAGGCCGACGACCCGGTCCGCGCCGAGGAACTGGCCGGCCGCCTCAAGGCCGCCCGCCAGGAGGCCGCCCGCGCCCTGCGCGACCGCGCCGACCTCTACGCCGACGGCGGCCGCACCGTACGCCTCGGCCGCCACCGGTTCGCCGTCACCACCCGCCCCGCCGAACTCACCCTCGTCCCCGACGGCGACACCCTCGCCTTCGCCCTCAGCGGCACCGACTACCGCAGCCCCGTCACCGACCCCGAGTTCGCCGCCACCCGCCCCTACTGGGAGCAGACCCTCCCCTCGGAGTCCGCCGAGCTCTACCGCGCCGAACACCTCGCCGCCCGCCTCCTCACCGACCACGGCGCCGAGGCCCTCGCCACCGCCGACCTGCCCGCACTGGTCCGCGCCGCCGCCGAGGCCGCGCCCGAGGAGGGGTACGAACGCGGCGTCCACGACCACGACACCGTACGGATACTCCGCGCCCTCCTCCCGCTCCACCAGTCAGCCGGCCTCCTCCGCTTCCCCGCCGCAGAACGCGCCGCCGCCCAGCTCTTCTGGGCCCACCACACCACGGCCGACACCCGCGCCGGCCTCGCCCGCCGTGCCCGCTCACTGGCCCGCGCCCGCGCCGCCTTCGGCCCCACCGGCGCCGAGGACGAACTGCGCGCCGAACTCGCCGACGCCCTCGCCGCGAGCGGCACCCCCGGCACCGAAGGCGTCGACATCGGCCTCGCCGCCGCCTACCTCTACGAGGAACTGGCCGACGGGCGCCCGGGGTTCGTCACCGGCGGTGCCGCCCGCGCCCTGCTGGAGAAGTTCCGCCGCACCGCGGGCCCCGCCTACGACGAGGACCTCGCCGCCCTCGGCCCCGGCTCGCTGCCCGCCGCCCACCAGCTCGTCACGGCCTGGCTCACCGCCGCCACCACCGCGAGCGGCGACACCACCGAACCCGGCGACCTCGCCGAGGCCGCCGCCACCGAACTCTGCCCTGGGCTCGACCGGTACGAGGGGGACGCGCCGCTCACCGCCACCGCCGAAGGGCTCCTCGGCGACCACCCCCGCATCCACCACCGCACCCTCACCCTGCGCCTCGACACCTTCCTCGCCCGCACCCGGCACTTCACCACCCGCACCCTGCCCGGCTTCCGCGCCTACCAGGCCCGCCGCGCCGCCCTGGTCGCCGCCGAACGCGACCGGCTCCGCCTCGACCAGCACCGCACCGGCGTCCTCACCTCCTTCGTCCGCAACCGCCTCATCGACGAGGTCTACCTGCCGCTGATCGGCGACAACCTCGCCAAGCAGCTGGGAGCCGCCGGAGCCGCCCGCCGCACCGACCACAGCGGCCTGCTGCTCCTCCTCTCCCCGCCCGGCTACGGCAAGACGACGCTCATGGAGTACGTCGCCGACCGCCTCGGCCTGCTCCGGGTCCGCGTCGACGGGCCCGCCATCGGCCACCGCGTCACCTCGCTCGACCCGGCCGAGGCCCCCGACGCCACCGCCCGCCAGGAGATCGAGAAGATCAACTTCGCGCTGGCGGCGGGCAGCAACACCCTGCTCCACATCGACGACATCCAGCACCTCTCACCCGAACTCCTCAGCAAGTTCATCCCGCTCTGCGACGCCCAGCGCCGCGTCGACGGCGTCCAGGACGGCCGCGCCCGCAGCTACGACCTGCGCGGCAAGCGGTTCGCCATCTGCATGACCGGCAACCCCTACACCGAGTCCGGCCACCTCTTCCGCGTCCCCGACATGCTCGCCAACCGGGCCGACGTCTGGAACCTCGGCGACGTCCTCACCGGCAAGGAGGACGCCTTCGCGCAGAGCTTCGTGGAGAACGCCCTCACCTCCCACCCCGACCTCGCCCCGCTGGCCGGCCGCGACCGCGCCGACCTCGACCTCTTCCTGCGCCTCGCCCGCGGCGACGCCTCCGCCCGGCCCGACCACCTGCGCACGCCCTGCCCGCCCGCCGAGCGCGAGCGCGCCACCGCCGTCCTGCGCCACCTGCTGGCCGCCCGCGAGACGGTCCTCGCGGTCAACGCCGCGTACATCGCCTCCGCAGCCCAGGCCGACGAGACCCGCACCGAGCCGCCGTTCCGGCTCCAGGGCTCGTACCGCAACATGAACCGGATCGCCGAGCGCATCTCCCCGGTCATGGACGAGGCGGAACTGGTCGCGCTCCTCGACGACCACTACCGGGCCGAGGCCCAGACCCTCACCGGCGGCGCCGAGGCCAACCTGCTCAAACTGGCCGCCCTGCGAGGCCGGCTGACCGAGGAGCAGGCCGCACGCTGGGAGCAGGTGTGCGCCGCGTACGTACGCCACCAGGCGATCGGCGGCGCCGACGGCGACCAGCTCGGCCGGGCCGTCGCCGCCCTCGGGCTGCTCGCCGACCGGCTCGCTGCGGTGGAGGGGGCGATCCGGGGCGGAGGCTCGTAGGCCGGTCAGTGGGCGACCGCGAGGACCGCGCGGTCGTCTGTGGAGACCCCGCCCGTCCATGCGTCGACCCGGGTGAGGAGGCTGTTGACGGCCGCCTTCGCCGAGGAGCAGGACATGCCCTCCAGGCCGAGCACCGGGTCGAAGAAGACGCCCTGCGGGTTGCGCGACTCCGTCACCCCGTCGGTGACGAGGAGCAGGCTCGATCCGGGCGGGAAGGCGAACTCCTGGTGCGGCGAGACCTCCTGGCCGAAGCCGGACATGCCCAGGGGAAGGTTCGGCACCTCGGCGTCCAGCTCCCGTACGTGGCCGCCGGCGACCAGGTAGGGGCCGGGGTGGCCGAAGTTCAGCAGCCGCACCAGCTCCCCGCCGTGCGGGAACTCGGCGAGGACCGCCGTGGTGAACCCCTCGATCTCCAGCTCCTCGCCGAGCCCCGGCGCCTCGCGGGTCAGCCGCCGGTCGAGCCGGGCGCCGAGCGCCTCCAGCGTGGGCACGTCCTCGGTCGCCTCCCGGAACGCGCCGAGCAGCAGGGCGTCGGTGCTGACCGCGCCCATCCCCTTGCCGCGCACGTCCCCGATGAGGACCCGCAGCCCCCACGGGCTGTCGTGGACGGCGTACAGGTCACCGCCGATCCGCGCCTCGGTCTGCGCCGCCCGGTAGGAGGCGGCGATGTCGTACCCGGCCAGCCGGACCGGCGGCTCGGGCAGCAGGGCGAGCTGCACGCTCTCGGCGACCGTGCGGACCTCGGTGATCCGTCGGCCGTACCGGATCACCAGCCGGTTCAGGTCGAGCCCGAGGGCCCCCGCGACCACCACGTACGCCAGGTCGACGAACTGCTGGGCCCAGGCCGTGCCGGACTCCCAGAACCCCGTCAGCAGTTCCGCGAGGAAGGCCACCAGGACCAGCCGGAGCGTCGCCCGGAACGACATGATCACCCCGGACGCCACACAGGCGAGGACGATCAGGGGCCCGCCGCTGACCTCCTTCGGCGTCGCCAGGTCCATCACGATGCCCAGGACCAGCAGGGCCCACGGCACCACCCCCGCATAGGCGGGCCAGCGCCGTCCGATCCGGTCCACCGCGGGGTCCTTCCTGCCGTCGGGTCGCGCGGTCTCGTCCCGCGAGTTCACACGCCTTCACCGCTCAGACCGGGCAGACACGCTTACCTGTCCGTATCTTGTTCGATTTCGCCGTGCGGCATCCGGCTGGCCGCACCGGTCCGGCCCTGTAGTCCCAGCTCGGACATCAGGGAACGAGTGACCAGCCGGCAGCTTTCAGGGCTTCGCCGCGGTGGTCCTCGGTGGGCGGTGGGCGGTCGGCCGGCACGGACAGCAGCCCGAGCATCGCGCGGCCCTCCATGGTGGAGGTACCGACGCCCTGCTCGATGACGTGCAGCCCGATGCGGCGCTCGCCCGGATCGGCTCCGAGTGTCACCAGGTGGAGAACGGAGCCGGTCTGAAGACCGGGGTCCGGGTCGGCGGTCGAGACCCGCGCGTGGTCGATGAGCCTGTGCCGGAATCCATCGGTTGGGCCGTCCGCCGGTGTTCCTTTCCGGGACGCGTTGCCCTCATCGCCCATCTGAGGGTTCGTGATCGCCGCCCCGGGGGTCGGCGGGCGGTCGTTTTCCGACGCTCGCGAGCTGGCCGGCAAGGCGCCTGGGGTGTTGAGAAATCGGAGCGTTGGGGTGAGGGGCAGGTCTCGAACCACTGAATGTTAGTTGCTAACATTCAAGGGTGAGCAGATACGCCCGTACGCACGAAACCCTCCGCACCGCCGCACTTGAGATGTTCGCGGCCCAGGGTTACGACGCCACGACGACCGCGGCCGTCGCGGAGCGGGCCGGGGTCAGTGAGATGACGCTCTTCCGGCACTTCGCCACCAAGGAGGCACTGCTTCTGGAGGACGCCTTCGACCCGGCGGTCGCCGCCGCGGTGCGCGCCCGGCCGCCGCAGGAGCACCCGATGCGCGCGGCCGCCGAGGGTATCCGTACGGTCTGGCGACAGCTTCCCGAGGACCAGGTGGAGTCGGTCCGCGAGCGGATCCGGATCATCGCCGGCGCCAAGGGGCTGCACGGCGCAATCGAGCGGAACAGCCGGGCCACCGTCGACGCCCTCGTCGGCGCGCTGTGCGAACGCGGCACCGCGCGGACCGAGGCCAGGGTCGTGGCGAGCGCCCTCGTCGCCGGACTGAGCGTCGCTCTCCTCGACTGGGCGGGCGGCGGCACGGCAGAGGCGGTGGCGCCCGGTGCGGCCGGGCTGCGGGACGTGCTTGACCGCGTCCTGGACACCCTGGGCGGCGGACGATGAGCCTCACCCTCGCCGACGTCGGCGTCCGCCACCCGGGCGGCGCGGGCGTACACGGCCTCGATCTCACCGTCGCACCGGGCGAGATCGTGGCCCTCATCGGCCTCAACGGCGCCGGGAAGACGACCCTGATGCGCCTGGCTCTCGGCCATGCTGCGACCGGCCTCGGGCGTCGTCCGAATCCTGGGCCGCCCGCTCGGCGAGCTCCCGCGCGCCGAATGGGCCCACGTGGGCCAGCTCGTCGAGGTGCCGTCCGCCTACCCCGAACTCACCACGCGCGAGAACCTCCAGATCGCCGCCCGGCTGCGCGGAGCCGCGCCTGCGACGGCGGAGGAGGCCCTCGATGAATGGCACCTCGGCGCACTCGCCGGCCGCCGCTTCGGCCGACTCTCGCTCGGCAACCGCCAACGCGTCGGCCTGGCCGCGGCGCTCCAGCACCTCCCGCGCCTCATCGTCCTCGACGAGCCGAGCAACGCCCTCGACCCCGCCGCGGTCCTCCTGCTCCGCGATGCCCTGACCCGCAGGGCGCGGGCGGGGGCCGCCGTACTCGTCAGCAGCCACCATCTCGACGAGGTCGCCCGGATCGCCCACCGCATCATGATCATGAACGCCGGGCGGCTCATCGGAAACCTCGACCCGGTGGGCGCCGACCTGGAACGGGCGTTCTTCGCCCGCGTTCTGGCCGACGACGAAACCCGAACCCGCACGAGAAGGGGGGCCCTGTGACAGCCGCGTCCATGGTGACGCCCATGACCGCCCGCACCGCTCTGGCCGCCGCGTTCCACTGCGAGCTGCGCAAACTCGCCCGCTCCCGCGTCGGCGTGCTCGGCACCGCGGTCATCGCCGGCGGCATCCTCACCATCACGGCGGGCATCAGCGGGGCCCTCGCGGGAGGCAACCCCCAACTCGCCGCGAAACTCGGCCCGACCGCCACCCTGGACTGGCCGGGGCTGCTCACGACGGTCGCGCAGATCACCGGAGCGGGCGGGCTCCTCGGCTTCGGCACTGTCCTGGCCTGGATGTTCGCCCGCGAGTTCGCGGACGGCACCGTGGTCGGCCTCTTCGCCCTCCCGGTGAGCCGCGCCCAGACCGCGGCCGCGAAGCTCGCCGTGTACGGAGGCTGGCTGGCCGCCCTGAACACGCTGCTCGTCGCGGGTCTCCTCGTCCTGGGAAACCTGCTCGGCTACGGTCCCCCGGACGCCGCCGCCTGGTCCGGGATCGGTCGCCAGTTCTTCCTCGGCCTGCTCACCGGGCTCGTCGCGCTGCCCGTCGCCTGGGTCGCGACTGTCTCCCGCTCGATCCTGGGCGGCGTCTCGACGGCGATCGGCCTCGTCATCGTCGCCCAGGTCGGCGTCCTCGCCGGCGCGGCCGGCCGGCTGCCCCTCGCCGCGCCCGCCCTCTGGACGATGGGGCACACCGCGCCCGACGGCCCGATCGCACCCGCGACGACGGTCCAGCTCGCGGTGAGCGTCGCCTTCTCGCTGGCCTTCGCGGCGCTGACCGTGCTGGCCTGGTCACGTCTCCAGTTGCGGCGCTGAAGACCAGATGGCGTCGCGTACCCCGGCGGGACAGAGGGAGGCGGCGCCCCATCTGCGATGCGGACTCCGGACCGTGCGGCATCGGTCGCTGGCGTACGGGGACAGGGCACGGTCGCGGCGGACCGCACCGCGACCCTGGCCGGCCAGCCGCCGGGGCCCAGGTCAGTGACCGGCCTCCGGCGCCAGGAAGCGCACGAACGTCCCCCCGCCGTCGGCCACGACCCGGGCCCGCACCCCGTACACCTCAGCGATCAGCCCCTCACTGAGCACCTCCCCGGGAGCCCCGGAGACCACCGCGCGCCCCGCGCGCAACACCACGACCTCGTCGCAGAACATCGCCGCGAGATTGAGATCGTGCAACGCCACCACACAGGTCACCGGCAACCCCGCCACGAGCGACATCAACTCCAACTGGTGCTGTACGTCGAGGTGGTTGGTGGGCTCGTCGAGCAGCAGATGACGCGGCTCCTGCGCCAGCGCCCGCGCGATCTGCGCCCGCTGCCGCTCCCCGCCGGAGAGCGTGTGCCAGAGCCGGTCCGCGAAGGGCACCAGCCCGGTCTGCTCCAGCGCGGCCCGCACCGCCTCCCGGTCGGCCGCACCGGGCGCCGCCCAGGCCCGCCGGTGGGGTACGCGGCCGAGCCCGACCACGTCGCGGACGGTCAGGTCGGTGTCGGTGGCCGCGTGCTGGCCGACCACGGCGAGCCGCCGGGCCGTCTCGCGGCGGCCCAGCTCGGCTGGGGTGGAGCCGTCCACGGTGACGGTGCCGCCGCTCGGCGCGAGCAGCCCGGCCAGCAGCCGCAGCAGCGTCGACTTGCCGGAGCCGTTGGGCCCGATGAGCCCCACCGTGCTGCCGGCGCGCGCCTCCAGGTCGACGCCGTCGAGGACGAGCCGACCGCCGGCCGACCGCGTGACCCGCTCGGCCCGGAGCGCCGGCCCGTCGTCGGGAAGTGCCTCGCGGCCGGTCATGAGGGCCTCCGGGTGCGGTACATGATGAGGACGAAGGCGGGCACGCCGATCAGCGAGGTCACCACGCCGACCGGGATCTCCTGCGGCGCCAGCACGGTCCGGGCCAGGGTGTCCACCCAGACCAGGAAGACCGCGCCGCTCAGCGCCGCCACCGGCAGCAGCCGGCCGTGCAGGGTGCCGACCAGGGCGCGGGCCGCGTGCGGCAGCACCAGGCCGACGAAGCCGATCGCGCCGGCCGCGCTGACCAGCGCGGCGGTGAGCAGCGCGGTGACGCTCAGCAGGATCAGCCGGGTGCGCGTCACGGAGACGCCGAGCGCGGCGGCGCTCTCCGCGCCGAAGGCGAAGGCGTCGAGCTGGACGGCCCGCGCCCCGCACACCACCAGCGCCACCACCAGCACCGCCAGGCACGCCCACACGTCGGTCCAGGTGGCCCCCGAGAGGCTGCCGAGCAGCCAGAAGAGGAGGCCCCGGGTCTGCTCGGCGTCGGCGGCGAACATCACGACGAACGAGGTGAGCGCCGAGAAGAGCTGCATGCCCGCGACCCCCGAGAGCACCACCCGGTCGGTGGTGCCGCCCAGACTGTGGCTGAGCAGCAGCACCAGCCCGAAGGAGACCAGCGCGCCGAGGAAGGCGCCGGTGGAGATCGAGAGCGCGCCGCCGCCGAGGCCGAGGACGACCACCGCGACCGCGCCCGTGGAGGCGCCGGAGGAGACGCCGAGGACGAACGGGTCGGCCAGCGGATTGCGCAGCAGCGACTGCATGACCACGCCGCAGACCGCGAGCCCGGCCCCGCAGACCGCCGCCAGCACGGTGCGCGGCAGCCGCAGCTCCCAGACGATGCCCTCGCGGACGGGCGTCAGCCCGCTCTCGCCGTCGCCGAAGCGCGAGGCGACGACCGCCCACACGTCGGGGACCGAGACCCGGGCCGGGCCGATGGTGATGGCGACCGAGACGGAGGCCAGCAGCAGCGCGAGCGCGAGGAGGCCGAGCGTCCACGCCCCCGGCCGCCGCCGCGTCCGCTCCTTCCCGGTGGGGGGCCGCGCGGCGGTGGGGGTCACTTGGCGAACCCGAACTCACGCAGCTTGGCGGCGACTTCCTCGATGCCGTCGACGGTGCGGATCGAGGGGTTCATCGCGGCGCCGCTCAGCAGCACGTACCGCTTCTCCTTCACCGCCGTCATGGTGCGGGTGGCCGGGTTGGACTCCAGGAAGGCGATCTTCTTGGCAGCGCTCTCCGCCGTCTGCGACTTGCGGGTCAGGTCGCCGATGACCAGCACGTCGGGGTCGTGGTCGGCGACCGTCTCCCAGTTGATCTGCGGCCACTCGGCCTGGGTGTCGTCGAAGACGTTCTTCGCCCCGACGGCCTCGGTGATGATGCCGGGGGCGCCGCAGCAGCCGCCCATGTACGGCGCCTCGGCGTTGGCGAACCAGTAGAGCAGGGTGGGGCGTTCGTCCTCGGGCGCCTTCTTCGTGCTGAGCCCGTCGGTGGCCTTCTCGGCGCGCCGGGCGAGGTCGGCGACGAGCTTCTCTCCGCGCTCCTCGACGCCGAAGACCTTCGCCAGGTCGGTGACCTCGCCGTGGATGGCGGCCATGGTCAGCGGTTCGTCCCGGGAGCCGTCGCCGTCGCCGGTGTGGGACTTGGCGCAGTCGGCGGGCGAGACGTACGTGCCCACACCGAGGTCCTCGAAGGCCTTGCGGGTGGCGACGCCGCCCTTGCCGAGGGTCGACTCGAAGGAGGCGGTGACGAAGTCGGGTTCCTGGTCGAGGACCCTCTCGAAGGAGGGGTTGTTGTCGGCCAGCCGCTTGACCTTGGCGTTCTCCTTGGCCAGGTGGGGGAGGACCGGGTCGGTCCAGGTGGCGGTGCCTGCCATCCGGTCGGCGAGGCCGAGCGAGAGCAGGATCTCGGTGGAGTCCTGGTTGAGCGAGACGGCGCGCTCCGGCGGCTGCTCGACGGTGAGGGTGCGGCCGCAGTTCTCCAGCGTGGTCGCCTTGGCGCCCTTGGCGTCGCCGGCCGGCTGGGAGGCACCCCCTCCGCACGCGGTGAGCAGCAGGCCGAGGACGGCGCAGGAGGCGGCGAGGGAGGTTGGGCGGAAGGGCGCAACAGGCACAGGGGTGCGGCTTTCGGTGTCGAGGCTCGGTCGCGAAGCCTGGCGTACAGGAACCCCGTCCGTACGGACGGAGGGCCAGCAGGTCTTCGGACTCGGGGTCGTCCGGACGGCGCGCCTTCCCGGGGGCTGCCCCAGTGGCGTCCTGCGCCGCCCGTCGCCCTCACCGCTGCGCGTCAGTTCCGGGTTCGCACCGGATTCCCTGACCCGTTCGCATCGAGATGCGCGGGTACGACTGGCGTGCGAAAGCTAGCACAGCGGACCTCCCGCGCCCGGGGGCGGGGGAGGTCCGTGGTGCGCGTACGGCCTGCGGTTATGCGGGGGTGCGGGGCTCGCCCGCGGCCTCCTTCGCGGGCTGGGCCCGGCGGCTGAGTGCCCCCGGCCACCAGGAGGCGGAGCCGATGTCGCGGACCAGGGCGGGGACCAGCAGGGAGCGGACCACCAGGGTGTCGAGCAGCACGCCGAAGGCGACGATGAAGGCGATCTGGGCGAGGAAGGCCAGCGGGATCACGCCGAGCGCCGCGAAGGTCGCCGCCAGGACCACGCCGGCCGAGGTGATGACACCGCCGGTGGTGGTCAGGCCGCGCCGGACGCCCTCCCGGGAGCCGTGCAGCGCGGTCTCCTCGCGGACCCGGGACATCAGGAAGATGTTGTAGTCGACGCCGAGGGCCACCAGGAAGACGAAGCCGTAGAGCGGGACGGAGGCGTCGGTTCCGGAGAAGCCGAAGACGTGGGTGAAGACCAGCGAGGCGATGCCGAGGGTGGCGGCGAAGTTCAGCGCCACGGTGAGCACCAGGAGCAGCGGCGTCACCAGCGAGCGGAGCAGCGCGATGAGGATGACCAGGATGATCGCCAGCACCACCGGCATGATCAGGTTCCGGTCGGCCTCGGCGGTGCGCTGGGTGTCGTACTGCTGGGCGGTGTAGCCGCCGACCACGGCGTCGGCGCCGTCCACCGCGTGCACGGCGGTGCGCAGCCGGGCCACGGTCTCCTTGGCGGCGTCGCTGTCCGCGCCGTCCTGGAGGGTGGCGTCGATCCGCACCCGGCCGTCCACGACGCGCGGTGCGCCGCCGCCGGGCCGCCCCGACTCGGTGACCGGCGCGACCGAGGCGACGCCCTCCGTCTTCTCGGCGGCCGCGACCACCTCGTCCACCTGGCCGACGTCGGCGATGACGACGGCCGGGTTGCCGGCGCCGCCCGGGAAGTGACGGCTCAGCGTCTCCTGGGCGGAGACCGAGGGCGCGTCGTTGACGAAGATCTCGTCCAGCGGGACGCCCCGGCTGGTCAGCGTCGGGGCGAAGGCCGCGCAGGCCACGAGGGCGGCCAGGGTGATCGCCCAGACCTTGCGCGGCGTCCGGTCGACCCGGTCCGCGACCCGCTGCCACAGGCGGTGGCTGCCACCGGTGCCGGTGACCTTGGGGCGGGCCGGCCAGTAGGCGGCGCGGCCCAGCAGGACCAGGGCGGCGGGCAGGAAGGTGAGCGCGCTGAAGACCGAGCAGACGATGCCGATCGCGCCGACCGGGCCGAGCGCCCGGTTGTTGGTGAGGTCGCTGAGGAGCAGGGCCAGCAGGCCGAGCGCGACGGTGGCGGCGCTGGCGGTGATCGGGCCGAACGACTGCCGCCAGGCGAGTCGCATCGCGGTGAACCGGTCGCCGTGCAGGCTCAGTTCCTCCCGGAACCGGGCGGTGAGCAGGAGCGCGTAGTCGGTGGCGGCGCCGATCACCAGGATCGACAGGATGCCCTGCACCTGCCCGTCGACGCGGACCACGTCCCGCTGGGCCAGCGCGTAGACCACCGCGCAGGCGAGCCCGAGGGCGAGGACCGCGCCGAAGATGATCACCAGGGGCAGCAGCACGCTGCGGTAGACCACCAGCAGGATCAGCAGGACCGCGATCAGCGCGACCCCCAGCAGCAGTCCGTCGATCCCGGCGAAGGCGTCGGAGAGGTCGGCCTGGCTGGCGGCGGGACCGGCGATGACCGCCTCGGTGCCCGGCACCTTGCCGGCCGCCTCCTTGATCTCGTCCAGGACGGGCTGGAGTTCGTCCAGGTCGGTGCGGAGCGGGACGACGCCCTCCAGCGCCTCGCCGTCCTTCGAGGCGAGGGCGGGGGAGGGGCGCCCGGCGGTGAAGTCGGCGTCCGCGAGGGAGGCGAGGGTGCCGGTGGCGGCCTCGCGGGCGTCGGCCGGGAGCCGTCCGCCGTCCTTCGCGGTCCAGACGACGAGGGCGGGCAGGGCCTCGTCGGCGGAGAAGGCCTTCTGCTCCTCGGAGACCCTGGTCGACTCGGCGCTCTGCGGCAGGAAGGCGGCCTGGTCGTTGGTGGCCACCTCGCCGAGCTTCCCCGCGTACGGGCCGAGGGTGCCGCCGATGCCGAGCCAGGCGATCAGCAGGACGAGGGGGACGAGGATTCGGGCGGTTCGGCCCTTGCGGGCGGCGCTGGACATCGCACTCCTGGGACGGTGACGCGGACGGCGCGGAACGGGTGACGGGCGGACGGGCGCGGACGCACGGCGGCGCCCGCCGAACTCTCTCGATCACTGACTATCTCAATGATTGAGAGATTCTGTGGGTCGATGCTACGCATACCAGCCCTCGGCACCGACAAGGGGTACGCCACACAGCGTGCGGGCGGGGACGCGCGACAACGGCGCCGCCTCACTCTTCCGGGTGAGTGCGGCCACCGGATGCGCGCGAGCCGCGAAACCCGCGCGGGCCGCGGGAGGGACCGGCCGCCGCTCAGCCGCCGGGACGCCGCTCCGGCCCCCGGATCTGTGCGAACTCCCCGTTCATCGCGGCGAGGAAGCGCAGCGCGGCGTCCGCCTCCTCCTGGGTCAGCCGCGCCCTGGCCGTGGCGGCGGCCGTCGCGAGCGGCCGGAAGTGGGCGCGGGCCAGCGCCTTGCCGCCCTCCGTGTAGTGCAGGTGCACCACCCGCCGGTCGCGGGTGTCCCGGGTGCGGCGGATGTGCCCGGCGCGCTCCAGCCGGTCCAGGCAGGCGGTGACCGCGCCGGAGGTCAGGCCCAGCCGCTCCCGCAGCCGGCCCGGCGTCATCGGCTCGGGGGCGTCCAGGATCGCGCCGAGCGCCTGCACATCGGTGGCGTGCAGGCCCTGCCCGGCGGCGAAGGCGTGCGCCAGCCGGTTGACCTCGCCGTGCATGCGGCGCAGCTCCACGGCGAGCGCGTAGAGGTCCGCCCCGCCACTCGCCGGGCCGCCCGCCCGGTCCGTCTCCTCATCAGTCCCGGCCACGCCGCCAGCCTATCCGCGCGCCCCGGGCACCCGGTCCGCCCCCGCCGCATCCGCGTGCCCGGGACGCGCGGAAGAGGGGACGGCGCGAGACGGTGGAGGGCGGGGGCCGGCCCGTCGTCCCGTACGGCGGTCCGGACCCGGCCGTTCCACCAGGTCACAGAAGTCGGAGAGAGGACATGAGCGAGGCGATGAGCAGCGACGAGCACCCCACCGAGTCCGCCCCGCCCGGCGACGGCGCGCTGGCCCTGGTCACCGGCGCCACCGGCTACGTCGGCGGCCGCCTGGCCCCCGCCCTGCTGGACGCCGGCTACCGGGTCCGCGCCCTCGCCCGTACCCCGCGCAAACTGCGCGACCTGTCCTGGACCGAGCGCGCCGAGGTGGTCCAGGGCGACGTCACCGACGCCGGCTCGGTACGGGAGGCGATGCGCGGCGTCGACGTGGCCTACTACCTCGTCCACGCCCTCGGCACCGGCTCCGGCTTCGAGCGGACCGACCGCGAGGCGGCCCGGATCTTCGCCCGCGAGGCCCGCGAGGCCGGGGTCCGCCGGATCGTCTACCTCGGCGGCCTCACCCCCGAGGGCGTCCCCGAGAGCCGGCTCTCCCCGCACCTGCGCTCCCGCGCCGAGGTCGGCCGCATCCTGCTCGGCTCCGGGGTGCCCGCCACCGTGCTGCGCGCCGCCGTGGTGCTGGGCTCCGGCTCCGCCTCCTTCGAGATGCTCCGCTACCTCACCGAGCGGCTGCCGCTGATGATCACCCCGAGCTGGGTCAACACCCGCATGCAGCCGGTCGCCGTCCGCGACGTTCTCGCCTACCTGGTCGGCTCCGCCGCCATGCCCGCCGAGGTCAACCGCACCTTCGACATCGGCGGCCCCGACGTCCTCACGTACCGCGAACTGATGCAGCACTACGCCGCCGTCGCCAAGCTGCCCCGCCGCGTGATCCTCCCCGTCCCCGTCCTCACCCCGCGCCTGTCCAGCCACTGGGTCGGCCTGGTCACCCCCGTGCCGACCGCCATCGCCCGCCCGCTCGCCGAGTCGCTCCGCCACGAGGTGGTCTGCCGGGAGCACGACATCACCGAGTACGTCCCCGACACCCCGGGCCGGCCGCTCGGCGTCGACGAGGCGCTGGAACTGGCGCTGCGCCGCGTCCAGGACGCCCAGGTCGCCACCCGCTGGTCCTCCGCCTCCGTCCCGGGCGCCCCCAGCGACCCGCTGCCCACCGACCCCGACTGGTCCGGCGGCAGCCTCTACGAGGACCGCCGCGAACGCCTCGTCGACGCCTCCCCCGAAGCCCTGTGGCGGGTCGTCGAGGGCATCGGCGGAGAACACGGCTGGTACTCCTTCCCGCTCGCCTGGGCCGTGCGCGGCCGCCTGGACCGGCTGGTCGGCGGGGTGGGCCTCAGGCGCGGGCGGCGCGACGCCCAGCACCTGAGGGTCGGGGAGTCCCTGGACTTCTGGCGGGTCGAGGAGATCGAGCAGGGCCACCTGCTGCGGCTGCGCGCCGAGATGCGGCTGCCGGGCCTGGCCTGGCTGGAGATGACCGTCGACCGCGACGAGGCCGGGCGCACCCGCTACCGCCAGCGCGCCGTCTTCCTCCCACGCGGCCTCGCGGGACAGGCGTACTGGTGGTCCGTCTCGCCCTTCCACGCCGTCGTCTTCGGCGGCATGGCCCGCAACATCGCCCTCACCGCCGCCCGCGAGGAGAACGCGCCGGGAACCTCCCGCCCCGCCCCCGACGGCACCGTCTCCCGCCCCTCCCCCTGAACGCCCCCACCGCCCTCCGGAAAGAGCGTCATGACCGTCTCCATCGTCCTGTTCACGTCCGACCTGCGGCTGCACGACCAGCCCGCACTGCGGGCCGCCCTCGACGCGACCGACGCCGTCGTGCCGCTCTTCGTCCGGGACGACGCCGTCGCCGAGGCCGGGTTCGCCGCGCCCAACCGGGCGGCCTTCCTCGCCGACTGCCTCACCGACCTCGACCGCTCCCTCCGGGAACGCGGCGGGCGGCTGGTGATCCGCTCCGGCGACCTGGTCGAGGAGGTCTGCCGGGTCGTCACCGACGCCGACGCCGACGAGGTCCACCTCGCCGAAGGCGTCAGTGCCTTCGCCCGCCGCCGCGAGGAACGGCTGCGCGAGGCCCTGGAAGCCGAGGGGCGGCGGCTCTTCGTCCACGAGGGCGTCACCACCGCCCTGCCGCCCGGCGCGGTCACCCCCGCCTCCTCCGACCACTTCGCGGTCTTCACGCCGTACTTGCGCAAGTGGTCCGAACAGCACCTGCGCCACCCCCTCGGCGCGCCCCGCACCGTCCGGGTGCCCGACGGGATCGGCTCCGAGGAGGTGCCCGCCCGCAGGGACGTGCGCGGGGTCTCCGCCGGGCTCGCGGCGGGCGGCGAGAGCGAGGGCCGCGACCGGCTCACCGCCTGGCTGCGCCGGGACGCCGGGGACTACGAGGACCAGCACGACGACCTCGCCGGTGACGCCACCTCACGGCTCTCCCCGCACCTGCACTTCGGCACCCTCTCCGCCGCCGAACTGGTGCACCGGGCACGCCGCGAGGAGGGCGCCGGCCCGGCCGCCTTCGTCCGCCAGCTCTGCTGGCGCGACTTCCACCACCAGGTCCTCGCCGCCCGCCCCGACGCCTCCCACGCCGACTACCGCGCCCGCGACGACCACTGGCGCACCGGCCGCGACGCCGAAGAGGAGACCGACGCCTGGCGCGAGGGCCGCACCGGCTACCCGATCGTCGACGCCGCCATGCGCCAGCTCGCTCACGAGGGGTGGATGCACAACCGGGGGCGCCTGCTCGCCGCCAGCTTCCTCTCCAAGACCCTCTACGTGGACTGGCGGACCGGCGCCGACCACTTCCTCTCGCTGCTGGTCGACGGCGACATCGCCAACAACCAGATGAACTGGCAGTGGGTCGCCGGAACCGGCACCGACACCCGCCCCCACCGGGTCCTCAACCCGGTCCGCCAGGCCCACCGGTACGACCCCGACGGGGCGTACGTACGCCGCTGGGTCCCCGAACTCGCCGGCGTCGAGGGCAAGGCCGTCCACGAGCCCTGGAAGCTCGAAGGGTTCGACCGGGCGGGGATCGACTATCCCGAACCCGTGGTGGGGCTCTCCGAGGGGCTGGACCGGTTTCGGCGGGCCCGGGGCAGGGAGTAGGGGGTGCCCCCCCCCGGCCTGGCTCGGGTTCGGCTGGGCCGGGGGTTTGGTTTCGCCCGGTTCCCGGTGGCGGTGGGGTGGCCTCAAGCGCCGGCCGGGCTGTTTTTGGTGCGGTCCGGTTTTGACCGTGCCGGTTCACGATGGCCTCAAGCGCCGGCCGGGCTGAGTATGTCCGGCTGTGACTCTGGCGCGGGTCAGGTGCGGGCGACCGGTGCCTGGAGTTCTGTCACCCAGGCGTCGTGGCTCTCGGGGCATTCGAGGCTGATCTCGCGGGGGTACCCGGACGTGCGGTAGCCGTGGGTGTCGATCCAGTGGGTCAGGGCCTGGGCGGTGGGGAGTACGGCGTCCGTCGAGCCGTGGTGGACGAGGGTGGCCGCCTGTTCGAGGGGCGGCAGGCCGCGGACGTCGCCCGGCAGCCGTTGGCGGGGTCGACGTGGGCCGGGCGCAGCAGGCCGGTGGCGTCGTAGTGACGCGGCATCCGGACCGAGACGCGGCCGTGCCGGGCGAAGTCTCCGATGGTGAACATGGTGTCTCCGAGCTGACCGCCTGACACGGTGTGAGGGTCAAGGAGCCGGGGCCCCTTGCGGCCGCCGAGGGGGCACCGTAACTCCCTTCCGGTACGAGCTGGTTGACGCTATGCCGGCCACATCCAGCCCGGCCGGCGTTCGAGGCCACCCCAGCTTCGGGAGGGACGGCGGGTTCAGGTGGGCCCGGCCGCCTCCCCCGCCCCCAGCAGCCGCAGCGCCTCCCGCAGGCTGCGCGGGCGCAGTACCCCGCCAGGGGTTCCGCCGGCCCAGCCGGGCCCGGCCAGGAGGAGCGAGGCGCCGCCGCGCGCCCCCTTGACGCCCCAGGCGCGCCCCGCCACCGCGCGGGCGAGGCGGCGGTCGGCGGTGTCCCGGGACTGGGACCACAGGACGACGGCGGCGGGGCCGGTGCGGCGGACCGCGTCGTCGAGGGCGCCCGCCGGGACCGCCCCGCCGAACATCCGCAGCGGTACCCCGCGTTCCCCGAGCCCGGCGGCGAGCGCCTCCACCGGCAGGGTGTGCTGCTCCTCGGGGACGCAGGCCAGCAGGACAGGCGGGCCGGTGGTGGCGGGGACGGGCGGGACGCGCCGCAGGGCCGAGGAGACGTGCCAGGAGAGGAGGTGCTCCACCTCGACGTACCGCTCCCCGGCGGTCTCCCACTTACGGCCGACCGCCCGCAGCGCCGGCGCCATCACCTCCTCCCAGGCGGCGGCGGTCCCCAGCCGCTCCACCACCAGGGCGAGCCGCGCCTCCACCGCCGGCGCGTCGAGCCGTACCGCCGCCCGCGCGAGTCCCCGGGTCTCCTGCCGCACCGTGCCGAGCGGCAGCCCGCTGCCCGCCGCGCCGGGGCGCGGAGCCTGCGCCGGTACGGGGAGCTGCGGGGGAGCGTCCGCCGGTCGGCCGAAGGCGCGCTGGGCCGCCCGGGCGGCCTCGCCGGGCGGCACCCCGGTGGCCGTGAGGCGGCACATCTCCTCCAGCAGGGCCACGTCGCGCGGCGTCCAGCGCCGGTGCCGGCCGTCCTCGCGAGCGGCGGGCCCCAGGCCGTACCGCCGGTCCCACGACCGGAGCGTCGTCGGGGAGACCCCCAGCCGCCGTGCGACGGTACCGGTGGTCAGTCCGGCGTCCGGGACTGAGCCTGCGGGAGCGGGGTGGGTGGGGCGGCTTTCCATGGCGCTCACCATACGGTGCACAAACGGTGCGAGTTGTCGCTCCGGCGGAAGCCGCCCAGGGTGGGAACGCCGCCGCGGAAGCGCGCCGTCCGGCTCCGAGGCAGGCGCAGCCCGTGCCCGCGCAGGGCCCGATCCGCGGAAGGACCTGCCTTGACGACCGCAGCGACGACACCTCTCCCGCCCGCGCCGTCCACCGCCCAGGAGGCCGAGATCGCCGACGGGATCAGGGCGGGCGACGCACGCTGTCTCGCCCTCGCCTACCAGCGGTGGGGAGGCCTGGTGCAGGGACTCGCCACCCGCAGCCTCGGCGACCCGCTGGAGGCGGAGGACGTCACGCAGCAGGTCTTCCTCGCCGCCTGGCGCGGCGGCACCCACTACCGGCCCGAACGCGGGCCGCTCGCCGCCTGGCTGGTCGGTATCGCCCGGCACAAGATCGCCGACGCCCTCGCCTCCCGGACCCGCAGGACCGCGCTGACGGCCGCCGCCGCCAGCCTGCCGCAGGGGCCCGACCCCGCGGCCCAGCCCGAGATCTGCCTCGACCGCGCGCTGGTCCGGGCGGAGCTGGCGCGGCTGCCCGACCCGCACCGCCGGGTGCTGTGGATGGCGTACTTCGGGGAGCTGACCCAGGCCGAGATCGCCGCCAGGACCGGTCTGCCGCTCGGCACCGTCAAGAGCCACGCCCGGCGTGGCCTGCACCGGCTGCGGGCGAGCCTGGAGCGCGCCGAGAGCGAGTGACCCGGGAGCCGCCGGAAGCCGGGGCGCGGTCCGCCCGCCGCCCCGGCGCCGTGCGGGGCGGGGGAGCGGCGGGCGGCCGGGGGCGCTACTTCGCGGAGGTGTCGAGCGCGGCGAGCGCCTGGGCCCAGCGGGCGTACTTCAGCCCGGCGAGGTCGGAGACGGTCTTGACGCCGAACGCCTCGTCGAGGAGTTCACCGTCCCGGTCCGAGACGCCCTTCAGCGCGGAGACCGGTGCCGCCAGGATTTCCGGCAGACTCTTCTCCGCCCACGCCTTGTCCAGCACCTTGTCCAGGTCGATCGAGGCCACAGCTGTCCTTTCGGGAACATGCGAATCGGTGATCCGGGCGGCCGCCCCCGCGCTCTCTACACGCATGTAGAAAGTTAGCGGTGTGGATCTTCCCGTGGGGTCCGGTCCGGTGCATCTCGCCAGAGAGTGTCCGAAAGTGCTCCCATGGCGGGGCGGAGGGCGGTGCCGGTTCAGCCGGCGCCCCATCCCGCCCCCGTGCTCCCACGCCCCTCGCCCTCCTCCGGTCCGGTCCCCTCCGCGCCCCGGGGCCGTCTGCCGGAGGCGCCGGGGGCGAGGGTGTCGACCACCTCGGCCAGCTCCTGGCAGGCGTCCTCGATGCGCTCGCGGACGTGGCGGCGCTCGGTCACCAGGGAGGAGAGCAGCAGGCCGGTCAGGGCCACCGAGACGTTGAACGCCTGGAGGTTGACCATGATCTCGCCCATCGCCCGGCCGGCGAACGGCCCCTGCTGGTTGGTGGCCGCCGTCACCGCCAGCACGGAGACGATCAGGGCCGCCGGCGCGCTGCCGGTGAGCTCGAACCGCAGCGCCGCCCAGATCAGCAGGGGGAAGACGAGGAAGAGCAGGTCGAGCGGGCTGTAGATGGCCACCCAGGTGAGCGCGGCGGTCACCGCGAACAGCCCCAGCAGCTCGGCCCAGCCCAGCGCGTCGCGCGGCAGCCTGGGCCGGAACAGCACCACCAGCACCGGCACCACGACCAGCACGCCGAGCGCGTCCCCCGCCCACCAGGCGGCCCACACCGGCCAGGCGTTGGCCGACAGGAGCTTGTCGGTGGCCAGCAGGGTGCCGGTGCCGACGGCGGCGCTCACCGTCATCCCGCCCAGCGCCCCGAGGAAGACCAGCGCCAGCCCGTCCCGCAGCCGCTCCAGCGAGGGGCGGAAGCCGACGAGCCGCAGCAGGTACCAGGAGGCGAGCGGGGCGAGGGTGTTGCCGACCGCTGTCAGCACGGAGTACCCGGAGACGGGGCTGATGCTGGAGGTCACCGCGAGCATCCCGAGCGCGATGCCCGGGGCGATCCGCGGACCGAAGGCGAAGAGCGCGGCGACGGCCACTCCGGAGGGCAGCCACAACGGCGTCACGGTCGCCCCCTCCACCACCACCTGGCGCAGCAGCCCGAGCCGCCCCGCCCCGTAGTAGGCGAGGGCGACGGCGAGGATCAGCGTCATCAGGCGCAGCGTGCGCACCGACAGTGCCGCCGGGCGCCCTTCCTGGTCGGGGCCGGCCCCGGAGGACCGGCGCAACTGCTCCAGCGACAGTCCCGCCCGCCAGGAGCCGGTCCGCTCGGGGGAGGCGCCGTCCGGCGCGAGGGGCCGCACGGAGATGCCCGAGGGGGCGGCCTCCTCCGGCGGCGCCGGTTCGTGGGCGCCCGGCGCGTCGGCCGTCCCCGGGCCGGCCGCGCTCCCGTCGCGGAGGCGGTCCGGGTGCCACCATCGGCGCGGGGAGTCGGGGCGCGGGGTCACGGGCGCCCGCCTCCCGGTGCCAGGCCCTCGTGGGAGAGGACCAGGACCGCCGCGTCGTCCAGGTGGCCGGTGCGGCCGGCCACCCGCATCACGCGGTCGGCGAGCGAACCGGGGTCGAGCCCGACACCGGCGGTCACCAGCTCGGTGACCCGGGCCAGTCCCTCCTCGATCGAGAACGAGGGCCCCTCCACGACCCCGTCGGTCAGCAGCACGTACGCCCCGGGACGGGTCCAGCGGCGGCGGGTGACCGGGTAGCGCTCGCCGGAGATGATGCCGAGCGGCAGGCCGCCCACGTCCTCGGCGATGCCGCCCCGGCCGTCGGCGGCCGCCCAGACGGCGCCGACGTGCCCGGCCCGTGCGCTGTACAGCTCGTTGGTGGCCGGGTCGAAGCGAAGGAAGGAGCAGGTGGCGAAGAGCGGCCCGTCCACGGAGACCAGCAGGTTGTTGACGCGGCCCAGGATCTCGCCGGGGTCGCTGACGGTGCTGGCCACCGCCCGCAGCGCCATCCGGACCTGTCCCATGAAGGCGGCCGCCTCCACGTCGTGGCCCTGCACGTCCCCGATGGAGAAGCCGAGGGTGCCGTCGCCGAGCTCGAAGCCGTCGTACCAGTCGCCGCCGATGTCCAGCCCGTCGCGGGCCGGTGCGTACCGGGCGGCCGCGCGCAGCCCAGGGACCTGCGGCAGACGGGCGGGAAGCATCTCCCGTTGCAACGCCTCGGCCAGCTCCACCCGTGCCTGCTGCACCTCCACACGCTCCCGGGCGACCGCGGTGAGCCGTCCCAGCCGGGTCAGCAGGGCGTCCGCGCTCTCCTCGCGCGGGGGGCGTTGCCCGTTCATCGGCCGCTCCCGGGTCCGTCGGGTCGGCCGGGGTCGTGACCGAGACACCCGTCCGCAGAAAACCTCACATCATCCTATTTTGCCCCGCTTCGTCCTGCCTGGGGGGCGCGCGGACGGGTGCGCCCGGGATACTCCGCGCGGAGCAGGGATGACGGACCCGCCCTCCGGCCGGTCATGTGACTGCTCCGGGCTTGGGGCCGATGCGGCGGGGGAGAGCGACGGGGACGTCTCGGCCGGCTCCGCCGTCGTGCGGGCCCATCGGCACGCCTCCGGCGCACAAGACGGACCACCGCCCGCCTCGAAGCGGGGCACGGAGGCAGAGCACCGGGACGAGACGGCGCGGCAGAGCCTCCCGCCCGCCTGGCGGAGGCGGTGAGGGAGGCGAGGGCCTGGGCTGCTCGCGGGGCGGGTTCACCGCCAGCTTTCACCTGAGCGCGCACGGCCGCTGCCGCCGGCTGTCCCTGATCGTCACTCCGGGACAGCGAGCGGACCGCACGCGGTTCGAGCCCGCGCCGGAAAAGATTCGTGTCCCGCGGCCCGGGCCGGGCCCGTGTCCGGTGCCGGGGCCCGCAGCCGGGAGAAGGCGATGCAGGAGGCGGAGACTGCTCGGACCTGTCAGCCGGTCAGGTGAACAACACCGCACGAAGCGCTTCGACGGTCTGCCGGACTCGCGTCAACCTCTGGCCAACCGCCAGACGATGGACTTCAGCAGCTCATCCAGCACCGCCTCGCGCTTCCGCCCCCGAGGGCGGGCCAGCCCCACCCGGCTCGGCGAAACCCCGCTGACCGGGCGGAACACGACGTCCGGATGGGAGTGGAAACGGGCCACCGACGCCGGGGCCAACGCCACACAGCCGCCGGCCACAGCTGCGAGCCACTCGTCGGGACGGCTGGTGACGGCGCCGACCCGGACGGGACAACCGTCCCGTTCTCCCACTGCCAGCCAGTGCTCTCTCCAGGCTCCGGTTTGGTCTCCGGCCGCGACGAACGGCTCGTCCCACAGGTCCCGGAACTCCACCGTCTCGCTGTCCGCCAGCGGATGCCGGGCCGGTAGCAGCACCCCACGCTCCTCGACGAACAACTCCCGCACCGTCAACCTCTCCTGCCCCGGGAACGGCAGACGCACCACTGCCGCATCCACCTCACCGCGGGCCAGCCCGGCGCTCGGGTCGGACCAGTCGAACTGCCGCAGTTCCACACGCCACTCCGGCTGCGCCTGGCGGAAATCGGCGATGACCTCAAGGATGGCCCCCGCTGCGCCGGCGTCCAGGAAGCCCAGGCGTAGCACCCGCGCTGCCCGGCCGGCTGCCCGTACCGCCTCGCCCCAGCCGTCCAGCAGCTCGGGCACCCGCGAGGCGAGCTCACGACCAGCCTCGGTCAACGCCATCCCCGACCGCGAACGCGTGAAGAGGCGCACCCCCAGATCGTCCTCCAGGCGCCGGATCTGCTTGGTCAGGGCAGGCTGTGAGACAAACAGCCTCGCGGCTGCCCTGGTCAGGCTGCCCTCCTCCGCCACTGCGGCGAAGTACCGAAGCAGGCGCGTGTCCACGTCCATGCCGCCAGGTTATAGAAGCAGCTATTGGACGGTGCCGTAGTGCCTGCGGACCCTGTAGGCATGACCGGTACCCAGCTCGCATTCCTCGCTGTCACCCTGCTCACCGCCGCCGTCAACATCGGTATGGCCGCCGCCGACCTCCTCGGAGCGCGCTTCGTGCTGGCAAACTCGGCGGAGGTGGGTGTCCCCCGGTCCTGGTTGCCTCGGCTGGCCGCCCTCAAGCTGGCTGGTGCGGCGGGCCTCCTCCTCGGCCTCTGCGGCGCCGCACTGCGGCCCCTCGGCGCGGCGGCGGCCTGCGGTCTTGTCCTGCTCTACCTGGGCGCACTCGCGTTCCATCTACGCGCCCGCGTGCTCTACAACCTCGTGTTCCCCGGTTTCTACCTGGTCACCGCCGTTGCCTCACTGGCCTTGAACGTGTCCGGCAGATGACCACATCACTCAACGTTCGACGAGAACTCTCAATCATCGCTGCGAGTGGTCACCCCGCAACATCCGCGCTGCCGGGGGAGTGGCTGGGGAGCGCCCTGGGGGCGCTCCCCTTGGCCGGTGTGAATGACCCCTGCCCGGTACGAGCAGATATCAGCAGCTCAGAGCCCCCATGGGCGGCTTCCCCGTGAGTCTGCCGTGGTGACCGTGCGTGGAGGGAGTCACATGTTGATCATGTGCCCGGCCAGGCCGTGCACCGCTTCCTTCACCGCCTCGCCCAGCGTCGGGTGGGCGTGGACGTTGCGGGCGACCTCGTGGACGGTCAGGTCCCACTGCTGGGCCAGGGTCAGCTCCGGCAGGAGTTCGGTGACGTCGGGGCCGATCAGGTGGCCGCCGATCAGCTCCCCGTGCGTGCCGTCGCTGATGAGCTTGACGAAGCCGCCGGTGTCGCCGAGGCCGTGCGCCTTGCCGTTGGCCATGAAGGGGAACTTGGCCACCTGGACGTCGTAGCCCAGCTCCCGGGCCTGCGCCTCGGTGTAGCCGAAGCTGGCGATCTGCGGCTGGCAGTAGGTGGCCCGCGGGATCATCGCGTAGTCCAGCTCCATCGTCTCCGCGTCGCCGATCGTCTCGGCCGCGATGACGCCCATCGCCTCGGCGGTGTGCGCCAGCATCAGCTTGGCGGTGACGTCGCCGATGGCGAAGATGTGCGGCACGTTGGTCCGGCAGCGCCCGTCGATGTCGATGGCGCCCCGCTCGGTCAGCGCCACGCCGGTGTTCTCCAGGCCGTAGCCCGCCACCCGCGGCTGGAAGCCGATCGCCTGGAGGACCTTGTCGGCCTCCAGCACCTGCTGCTGCCCGTCCTTGCTGACCGTCACCCGCACCTGGGGCCCGGAGTCCTCGATCGACTCCACCCGGGTCGAGGTCAGCACCTCGATGCCGAGCTTCTTGTAGCGGCGCGCCAGTTCCTTGGAGACCTCGACGTCCTCGTTGGGGACCATCCGGTCCAGGAACTCGACGATCGTCACCTTCACGCCGTAGTTGTGCATGACGTAGGCGAACTCCACGCCGATCGCGCCCGCGCCGGCGATGATGACCGACTCGGGCAGATCGCGCGTCATGATCTGCTCCTCGTACGTCACCACCCGCTCGCTCAGCTCCGTGCCGGGGAGCAGCTTGGTGGTGGCGCCGGCGGCGATGACGCAGTGGTCGAAGGTGACCGTCTGCTCGCCGCCGGGGCCCTCGACCCGGAGGGTGTGGTCGTCGGTGAAGGTGCCCCGGCCGTCCAGCTCCGTGATCTTGTTCTTCTTCATCAGGTAGTGGACGCCCTTGACCCGGCCGTCGGCCACCGTGCGGCTGCGGTCGAAGGCGGGCCCGTACTCGAAGGTGACCTCACCGTCGATCCGGATGCCGAAGGTCTTCGCCTCGTTGTTGACCAGATGGGCGAGCTCCGCGTTGCGCAGGAGTGCCTTGGACGGGATGCAGCCCACGTTCAGGCAGACGCCTCCCCAGTACTTCTCCTCGATCACCGCCACCTTCAGCCCGAGCTGCGCGGCCCGGATCGCCGCCACGTACCCGCCGGGGCCTGCGCCCAGCACCACCACGTCGAAGTGTGTACTCATGGTCACAGCCTCGCGCCTCGCGCCGCCAAAGCAAAACGGAACCCGGCCCGCCGCCCTCGCCGGCGCCGCCGCCACCGGTACGGGGGACTACCGGCCGGGCCCCGCGCTGCCTACCGTGGACCCGCGCGGGCGCCTTCGCCCGCACCGGCCGCCGCCCGCGGCCGAAGTGACGCAGGGGGAGAAGAACTTGGACGCCGAACTCGCCGCGCTCGCCGCCAGCGGAGCCAGTTCCCTGGTCGGGCTGATGGTCTCCGACGCCTGGTCGGCCGCGCGCGACCGGGTCGCCCGCCTCTTCGCCCGGGGCGGCGACGAGGACCAGGTCGCCGGCGAGCTGACCGCCGCCCGCGCCGAGCTGGCCGAGGCCGACCGGAACGGCGACGAGGAGCACCGGGCCGACATCCAGGAGGAGTGGCAGCTGCGCCTGCGCCGCCTGCTCCGCTCCGACCCGGACGCCGCCGCCGAACTGCGCGCCCTCCTCGACGAGATCGCCCCCGCCGAGCCCGCCGCGGGCGGCGTCGTGATCAACAACACCGTCAGCGGCGGCACCCACCACGCCCCGGTGATCCAGGTCGGCCAGCTCGGCCACGGCACCTTCGGCTCCCGGGGCTGACCCCCGTCCGGACGCGCCCGCCGTCTTCCGGCGTGCGCCCCCGCCCCGCCCGGCCGACGATGACCGCATGGACTCGGAGCCGACCGGGCGGGCCGTCGAGGCCGCCACCGTCGCCAACCTGCGCGACCTCGGCGGCATCCCCCTGACCGGCGCCGGGCAGGGCCGGTCGGTGCGCCCCGGCGCGCTGCTCCGCTCGGCCGACCTCGCGCACCACGATCCGCGGACCGACCCGGTCCTGACCGAACGCGGCGTCCAGGTCGTCTTCGACCTGCGCACCACCGGGGAACGCGAGGCCGCCCCCGACGTCCTGCCACCCGGCGCCCGCCCCTTCGTCGGCGACGTCCTCGGCACCCGCCCGGGCGCCGCCCCGGCCCGCCTCACGCGGTACCTGGACGACCCCGTCCTCGCCGAACAGGAGCTGGGCGGCGGCCGGGCCGAGCGGCGGTTCGAGGACGCGTACCGGCGGATGGTCCTCTCACCCGGTGCCCGCTCCGCCTACGCCGCCCTCGTGCAGACCGCCGCCGACGACGGCACCCACCCGCTCCTCTTCCACTGCACGGCGGGCAAGGACCGCACCGGCTGGGGCGCGGCCGTGCTGCTCCTGCTGCTCGGCGCCGGCGAGGACGCCGTACGGAGGGAGTACCTGGCCGTCAACGACGCGGTCCGCGCCCGGTACGAGCCGTACGTCCGCCGGTTCGTCGAGCGGGGCGGGGACCCGGAGATCGCCGCGGTGCTCACCGAGGTCCGGCCCGCCTACCTCGACGCCGCCCTGGACGCGCTCACCGAACGCTGGGGCGACATCGAGCGCTACGCGCGCGAGGCGCTCCGGGTCGAAGCGGCCCCGGACCGGCTGCGCGCCGAACTGACCGTCTGACCCGGCCGCCGGGGTCACTCCCGGTCGCGGGCCGCCTCCCGCGCGGCCGCCCTGGCCACTCTGCGCCGCCGCACCACGACGACCAGGTCGGCCACGGCGATCAGGGTGAGCACGCCGAAGATGGCGGCGAGCACGGAGAGCGAGGTGCCGCTCGGGCTGTCCGTCTCGGAGGACGAGGCGGCCCAGACGGAGAGCAGCACGGTCACCACCGCGAAGAGCGGAACGGCGACGCTGGAGATCACCAGCCGCAGGCCGAGCGCGCTGCGGGCGAGGACGGGTTCGGTTCCGGTACGGCCGCCGGTGGGTCCGGGCTGGCCGGGCGGGTGCTGGGGCACGAGGACCACCTTCCCGTGGACGTGTCGCCCGCACGCGCGCCGCTGCACCCGTACGGGCCGTCCCCTCCACGCTAGGGGATGTCCGCAACGTCCCGCACGGCGCTGCCCCAATCTCTTCGAGCAGGGGGACCCCCAGAGCACGCACCGGACAGCGCGGACACCGCACAGGACTTCACGGACACCCTGGCGCGGGCGCCCGGGCCGGGCAGGTGCTGCGCGTGCGGTCACCGCGTCCGGGGCGGAGCATGGCTGGTGGTGGGCCGCCGCCCCCGCGTCCCGCCCCGCCCGTGACCGGCCGCACAACAACTTACGGAGGCCCCGTGACCGCGCACACCACGCTCGACGAGATCTTCTCCGCGATCGACGCCGTGGACTTCCCGGACATCCCGCGCAGCGCGGGGGAGAAGGGCGCGCAGGCCCGGCAGGGCGGCAAGCCCGGCCTCTCCCAGCACGTGCGCGAGGCCCCCGAGCCCCCGGTGGACGAGGAACCGGAGCGGTAGCGCACGTCACCCGGCACCGCCTCAGGTAGGACCCGGATCTTCGGGCAGGCGCTCCACCAGAGCCCCGGCCGCCGGTGGCCGGACCGCCGTCCGGCAATCGCCCACAGGGAAGGACGCACGCATGGCCGCCCAGAAGGTCTCCGACCACATCCTCGAACGTCTGCGCGAGTGGGGCGTGGAGTACGTCTTCGGCTACCCCGGGGACGGCATCAACGGCCTCCTCGCCGCCTGGGGGAGGGCCGAGGACCGGCCGAGGTTCATCCAGGCGCGGCACGAGGAGATGGCGGCGTTCGAAGCCGTCGGACACGCGAAGTTCTCCGGCCGGGTCGGCGTCTGCGCCGCGACCTCCGGGCCCGGTGCCGTCCACCTGCTCAACGGCCTCTACGACGCCAAGCTCGACCACGTCCCCGTCGTGGCGATCGTCGGCCAGACCGACCGGAGCGCCATGGGCGGCTCGTACCAGCAGGAGGTGGACCTGCACAGCCTCCTCAAGGACGTGGCCTCCGACTTCCTGGAGACGGTGACCGTTCCCGAACAGCTCCCCAACGTCCTCGACCGCGCCTTCCGTACCGCCGTCGGCCGCCGCACCGTCACGGCGGTGGTCGTCCCGGCCGACGTCCAGGAACTGGAGTACACGCCGCCGACCCACGCCTTCAAGATGGTGCCGTCCAGCCTCGGCGTCTCGTACTCCGCGCCCGTGCCCGCCGAGGAGGAGCTGCGCCGGGCCGCCGGGATCATCGACGCGGGCGAGAAGGTCGCCGTTCTCGTCGGGCAGGGCGCGCGGGGCGCCGCCGACGAGGTGCGGGAACTCGCCGACCACCTCGGCGCCGGTGTCGCCAAGGCACTGCTCGGCAAGGACGTTCTCCCCGACGACCTGCCCTGGGTGACCGGGGCCATCGGCCTGCTCGGCACTCGTCCGTCCTGGGAGCTGATGCAGAACTGCGACACCCTGCTGGTGATCGGTTCCAGCTTCCCGTACAGCCAGTTCCTCCCCGAGTTCGGGCAGGCCCGCGCCGTCCAGATCGACCTGGACCCGCACATGGTGGGGATGCGCTACCCCTTCGAGGCCAACCTGGTCGGCGACGCCGCCGCCACCCTGCGCCGCCTGCTGCCGCTGCTGGCGAGGAAGAAGCACGGGACGTGGCGTGCGGAGATCGAGGCCGGCACCGCCCGCTGGCGGGAGGTCATGGAGCGTCGCGCGGCGCTGGAGGCGGACCCGCTCAATCCGGAGCACGTCGTCCACGCCCTCGACGCCCAGTTGCCGGACGACGCCCTGATCACCGCCGACTCCGGCTCGGCCGCCAACTGGTACGCGCGGCACCTGCGGATGCGGGGCTCCATGCGGGGCTCGCTCTCCGGGACGCTGGCGACGATGGGGTGCGCGGTGCCGTACGGCATCGGCGCGAAGTTCGCCCACCCCGGCCGCCCGGTGGTCGCGCTCGTCGGGGACGGCGCCATGCAGATGAACGGCCTGGCCGAGCTCGTCACCGCGGCCAAGTACTACCGCGAGTGGGCCGACCCACGCCTGGTCGTGGCGGTGTTCAACAACGGTGACCTCAACCAGGTCACCTGGGAGATGCGAGCCATGAGCGGAGCCCCGCAGTTCGAGCCCTCGCAGCACCTCCCCGACCTGCCCTACGCGGAGGTGGCCGCCTCGTTCGGCCTCGACGGCGTGCGCGTGGAGCGGCCCGAGGAGGTGGAGCGCGCCTGGAGCCGGGCGCTCGCCGCCGACCGGCCCTTCGTCCTCGACTTCCGCACCGACCCCGCTGTCCCGCCCATCCCGCCGCACGCCACCTGGGACCAGGCCGAGGCCACCGCCGCCGCGCTGCTCAAGGGCGACAGCGACCGGGGCAACGTGGTCAAGCGCGGTTTCAAGGCGAAGGCCCAGGAGTTCCTGCCGGGCCGGGGGAAGAGCCGCGACTGAGGCGCCGCGGCACCCTCCCCCACCACCGACGCCAGCGGCGCCCCTTCCGGGCGCCCGGAAGGAATCTCATGCCCGACAGCACGCTGACCCTGCTCGCCCAGGGGTACGCCTGGCTCCCCGACCGCTTCCGCCGCACCGGCGGAGCTCCGGTCCGCACCCGGCTCCTCGGCAAGCCCGCCGTCGCCCTGCACGGCCCCGAGGCGGTCGCCTTCTTCTACGACGAGGACCATGTCCGCCGTCGCTCGGCCCTGCCCGAGCCGGTCATCGACACCCTCTTCGGGCAGGGAGCCGTCCACACCCTCGACGGTGCGGTGCACCGGGCGCGCAAGGCGATGTTCACCTCGCTCCTGAAGGACGGCGGCCGCGTCACCTCGCTCGCCGAGGAAGTCGGGCGCAAGTGGTCGGCCGCCACAGCCGAGTGGAAGGGCGGTGCGCCCGTGGTCCTTTTCGACGAGGTCGGCCTCCTCCTCACCAAGGCCGTCTGCGCCTGGGCCGGCGTCCCGCGACAGCCGCACGAGGCGACTGCCGTCGCCCGCGACCTGCTCGCCATGGTCGACGGCTTCGCCACGGCCGGTCCCCGGCACCTGCGTGCCCGCCGGGCCCGCGCCCGCCAGGAGGAGCACTTCGCGCGCGAGATCATGAAACTCCGCGCGAGCGGGGCCCCGGAGGCGGACGGCGGCGCCTCGGTGGCGTACGCGATCGCCGTCCACCGGGACGCCGACGGGCACCTCCTCGACGCCCGGACCGCCGCCGTCGAGCTCCTCAACGTTCTGCGGCCGACGGTGGCCGTCACCTGGTACACCGTCTTCGCCGCGCATGCCCTGCACCGGTGGCCCGGGCTCCGGGCGTTCCTCGCCGAGGGCGGCCCCGCCGAGGCCCGAGCCTTCGGCCACGAGGTGCGCCGGTTCTACCCGTTCGCCCCGTTCGTGGGCGGACTTGCCGCCCGCGACCTGGAGTGGCAGGGGACGCCGATCGCGGAGGGAGCCCTGGTCCTGCTCGACCTGCACGGGCAGAACCACGATCCCGCGCTCTGGCCCCGGCCCTACTCGTTCGAGCCGGAGAGGTTCCTCGGCCACGAGCCCGGCCGGGACGAACTCGTCCCGCAGGGCGGCGGCGACGTGGGCGCCGGCCACCGGTGCCCCGGCGAGGACGTCACCCTGGCCGTCCTCGCCACCCTCACCCCCGCCCTCGCGGGGCTGGAGTACACCGTCCCGGACCAGGACCTGCGCATCCCGCTCAGCCGCGTGCCGACGGCGCCCCGCAGCGGATTCCGCCTGGCGGTACCGGGCTGAGGCCGCCGGTCCGGGCGCCCGGCGAAAACCTGTGGCCCCCTCGCCCCGCCCCGGGCTACGGTCCTCACAGTTCACGACGGTGGCCGCGCGCAGGCGCGCCGCCACCGTCCCCATGCCGTACGAACCGGGAGGTGTGACCGATGGCTGTCGAGATCGAGACGGGCTTCGCCCGCACTCAGCGTGCCGCTGTTCTCACCCGCCGCCCCCGGGCGACCGGCCGGTAGCCGACCGGCCCGTACGACGCCCCGGGGGCCGCCCTTCGAAGGGTCCCCCTTGTCTCTCCACGCCTCCACCGAGGTCTCCACCCGCTCCACCTCCGCCGCCGCCCTCGCCCCGTACGGCTGGGACGCCGGCTGGCACGACGCCTTCCGCCCCTACGCCGGGCGCGGGCTCGTCCCCGGCCGGGTCATCCGCGTCGACCGCGGCCAGTGCGACGTCGTCACGCCGGACGGCACCGTCCGCGCCGACACGGCGTTCGTCGTGCCCCGCGACCCGATGAAGGTCATCTGCACCGGCGACTGGGCCGCCCTCGACCCCGAGGGCGCCAGCCCGCGCTACGTCCGGGAGTACCTGCCGCGCCGTACCGCCTTCGTCCGCTCCGGCTCCTCCAAGCGCTCCGACGGCCAGGTGCTGGCCGCCAACATCGACCGCGCCGTGGTCGCCGTCTCCCTCGCCGCCGAACTCGACCTGGCCCGGATCGAACGCTTCACCGCGCTCGCCTGGGAGTCCGGCGCCGAACCGGTGGTCGTCCTCACCAAGGCCGACCTGGTGCCCGATGCGGCCACCCTCGGCCACCTCGTCTCCGACGTCGAGCGGACCGCGCCCGGCGTCACCGTCCTCGCCGCCAGCAGCGCCGACGGCACCGGCCTGGAACGCCTGGCCGCCCTCGTCGGCTCCGGCACCACGGTGCTCCTCGGCCAGTCCGGCGCCGGCAAGTCCACCCTGGCCAACACCCTGATCGGCGAGGAGGCCATGGAGGTCCAGGCCGTCCGCGACATGGACGGCAAGGGCCGCCACACCACCACCACCCGCAACCTGCTGACCCTGCCCGGCGGCGGCGCCCTCATCGACACCCCCGGGCTGCGCGGCGTCGGCCTGTGGGACGCGGGCACCGGCGTGGAGCGGGTCTTCGCCGAGATCGAGGAGTACGCCCGGCAGTGCCGCTTCCAGGACTGCGCGCACGACAGTGAGCCGGGGTGCGCCGTCCTGGCCGCCCTGGACACCGGGGAACTGCCGGTGCGGCGCCTGGAGAGCTACCGCAAGCTTCAGCGGGAGAACCAGCGCATCGTCGCCAAGACCGACGCCCGGCTCCGCCAGGAGATCCGCCGCGAGTGGCGGATCAAGGGAGCCGAGGGCCGGGCCGCGGCCGACGCCAAGCGCGGCCGCATCCGCTGACCGACACCCGTGCCGGGCCAGGCGAGAGGCCCGGCACGCGAGGGTCCGGGGCGCCCCGGACCCCTCGGGGTCCGCCGGTCCGCCGTGGCGGCAGGACCGGCGGACCACGGCCCGAAACGCCATGTCGCATTTCCGCCAGCCCCCGCCCTGGGGGGTCGGCACACTGGGAGGTGCCCGCCGCACCCGACGGGCGCACGCCCGCACCGCGAGGAAGAACGATGACCGCGTACTGGACCACCCACCCCGGCCCCCTCGGCGACCTCCTCCTCACCTGCGACGCCACCGGCGCCCTCACCTCGCTCACCGTCCCCGGCGCCCCCGGTGCCAAGGGCCTCCCGGCCCCCGGCGCCATCCGTGACGACGCCCCGTTCGCCGAGGCCCGCCGCGAACTCGACGCGTACTTCGCCGGGGAGCGCGACCACTTCACGCTCCGCCTCGCGCCCCCGCCCGCCACCGACTTCCGGCGCCGGGTGTGGGCCGCCCTCGACGAGATCCCGTACGGCACCACCGTCAGCTACGGGCAGCTCGCCGCCTCCATCGGCGTCGGCGGCCCCGCCGTCCGCGCGGTGGGCGGCGCGATCGGCGCCAACCCACTGCTGATCGTCCGCCCCTGCCACCGGGTCGTCGGCGCCGACGGCTCGCTCACCGGCTACGCCGGGGGACTGGAGCGCAAGACCTGGCTGCTCGGCCTGGAGCGCGCGCGGACCGCCGTGCCCGCCGGCTGACCCGGGCTCACCCCCAGACCAGCGCGCCCACCCAGGCGCCCGCCACCAGCAGGCAGGCGAAGAGTTCGACCAGGACCCGCCAGCCGCCGCGCCGCAGCACGTCCCGGACCGAGGCCGCCGCGTCGTCCCGGCGGCCCAGCCGCACCCGCTCGGCCACGTACAACCCCACCAGTGCCCCCGGGACGGCCCCGACCACCGGCACCACCACGAACCCGGCGAGCGCCCCCCACCCCGCCCACTGGGCCAGCCGCGCCCCCATCGGGTCCCCCGAGCGGCCGGGCAGCTGCCACCGCACCAGCTGGGCCAGGAGCAGCAGCACCGAGGCGCCGACCAGGACCACCCAGGCCGTGGACGACTGGTCCTGGAGCGCCCACCACAGCGTCGCCGCCCACACCAGCCAGGTGCCCGGCAGGCCCGGTACCAGCACACCCGCGAGGCCCAGCGCCATCACCACCCCGACCAGCAGCAGCTCCCAGGCACCCATGGGCCCAGGCTGCGCGCACTCACCGCCGCGCGCAGGCCGGGCGGGGCGTCCGGGCGCCCGCCGCACGGGTGGCCCGGTCAGCCGCGCGCCACCCAGCCGCGCTCGTACGCGTGCCAGCCCAGCTGAAGGCGGGTCGTCACCCCCGCCAGCTCCATCAGCCGCTTCACCTTGCGCTGCACCGTCCGCAGCCCCAGGTCCAGCTGCTTGGCCACACTCACGTCGGTCAGCCCCGCCAGCAGCAGCGACAGGATCTCCAGATCGGTCACGTCCGGGCCGTCCGGCGCCTCCTCGACGGGCCCGTCGGCGCCCAGTCGCAGCGGCAGCGCGTCCCGCCAGACCGACTCGAACAGCCCCGACAGCGACTCCAGCAGCCCGCAGGCGTGGACCACCAGCGCCGCCGGCACCGCCGCCCCGCGCGGGGTCAGCGGCACCATCGCCAGCGAGCCGTCCGCGATCACCAGCTTGGTCGGCACCCGCTCCACCACCCGCACCCGCTCCTCGCGGCCCATCGCCTCGGCCACCTCACGCAGCCCCTCGGGCCCCGCGATCACCTCCCGCTCCAGCACCACCCGGTAGGCCACACCCCGGTCGGCCGCCTGGTCCTCCGCCGCGTTCTCCTCGCCGGTCACCGCCACCGGGGTGCCGGTGACCAGCGCGCACACCTCGTGCTTCGCCCCGTACTGCATCTGGAGGAAGCGCTGCGAGACCGCCTCCGCGCCGGTCACCACCTCCACCAGATCCTGCACCGCGGGTTCGGCCGCCCGGGCGCGGAACTCCTGCGCCAGCAGCGCCGCCGCCAGCTCGGCCCGGTCCAGTTCGTGCCGGCGCTGCGTCACCAGAGCGCCGAGCGCCACCCCCGGGGGAGCCGCCACCCAGCGGCCGGCCGCCGCCGTCGACCGGGCCGCGAGACCGTGCTGCTCCAGCCTGCGCAGCACCCGCGCCGCCTCCGCCTCGTCCAGCGCCAGGCGGTGCGCGAGTTCCGGCACCTCCGCCACCCCGACCGCCACCAGCGCGCGGTACGCCGCCTCGTGCCGCTCGTCCAGACCTATCGCCGCGAGCATCGCCACTCCCCTCCCGGTCGTTCACCGGCGGGGCCGCCGGCTGGCGGAAACCAGCCACGGCACAAACCCGCCCGCGCTCATCATCCCCGTACCCCCCGGCGGTCTGCCACTGTGTCCGCACCGCGACCCGGCAACCGGCCGGGCCTGCGGCGATTCCTCCCGGTCTCCGTCGCCGGAGCCTCGCCTGCCCGCTCGGGCCGGGCGCCCGCTCCCGCCGGACAGGGGAGAGAATCCGCCGTCGCCCGCCCTCCCGAAGCGCACCTGGAATGCGTCTTCGACGGGTCGTGCCGACGCCGCCGGGCGGCCTTCCCGTGGGGGGTGGGGCCGCCCGGCGGGCGTCGGGCCCCTCCGGACGGCGGCGGCCGAAAATCCCGCTTCCCCCGTTTTCCGGCGCCCCTCGCGGTGGACAATCAAGGGCATGAGCCATCAGGGGGACAGGCGCACCGGCACCTCCGCCCAGGAGGACGCCTGGTGGGCGCAGCTGTACGACGAGACCGTCGCGGACACGGGCCCGGCCCCGAGCGCCCGCGACAGCCTGGACGACCGTTTCGCCTCGGCCTCCGGCACGCTCGACTCCGTCCCGCGGCAGCCGTCCGCACCGCCCCGCGACCCGGACCCGGAACGCCCGAAGCGCCCGGAAGCCCGGCGGGAACCGGCCCCGGAGACCGCGTCAGGCGACCCGGAGCCCGGGGGCACCTCCGGCACGGCCCGCGTGGAGGACGGGGGAGGGGAGGCCACAGCCTTGCCGAAAACCCCGGACCGGACCGCGCCCGAGCCCCCGGACGACAGCGCCGCCCCCGCCCCGGGCGGGCGCCCCTCGGCAGGAGCCCCCTGGTCGGCCGCCACGACCTCCCCGCCTCCGGCCGCCGCCGAAGCCCGCCCGGACCCGCGCACCGCTCCGGCCGCCCCCCGGACCCCGCCGGCCGGTACCTGGAGCGCCTCCGGCGGCGAGAGCGGTGACACCCCGTCGACCGCCTCCACCAGGCCCCCGACCGCCCCGGCCCCGTTCACCGACGGCTGCCCGGACGCGGAGCCCGTGCCCGCGCCCCGAGCCGACGGAGCCGCGCCACCGGAACCACCCGTGCCGCCCGCCCCGGCCACCGACCTGCCGCCCGCCCCGGAGCGCCTGCCCCGCCGCTGGCACCGGCGCAAGGAGCGCGCCACGGCCCCCGCACCCCTACAGCCACCGCCGGACGAGCGGCGCTCCTCGCAGGAGTCCGCCACCGGGCCCCGGCCGCCCGCCGGGCCTGCGGAGCCGCCGTACGTGGGCGACGGGCCGCCGACCTACGACGCCGAGCCCGCCGCGCTGCCCGCCGCCGACCCCGACCACCTGGACCAGTTGGTTCCGGACACGGTCCTGGACGGCGGCCGCCACGGCTCCCTCACCCTGCGGGCCGTCTCGCTGCGCGGCGACTCCACCCGTTTCCGGGGTGAGCCGCGCCGGGACGCGCTGCTGACGGCCCGCTTCGGCACCGGCCCGGACGCCGTCCTGCTGCTGGCGGTGGCGACCGGGGCGCGTACCGGCGCGGGGACACACCGGGCGGCCGCGGAGGCGTGCGGCTGGATCGCCCGGGCCGTCGGCCGCAGCCACGCCCGCCTGGCGGGCGACCTGCGCGACGGGCGCCGGGCCGAACTCTCCTCCGGCCTGCACCGGCTCACCGACCACGCCCTGGGCAGGTTGCGGGCCCGCGCCGCCGAACTCGGCGTCGAACCGGAGGCGTACACCGCCTCGTTGCGCTGTCTGCTGCTCCCCGCCGACCCGGCCCGCACCACCCGGGTCTTCTTCGGCGTCGGCGACGGCGGCCTCCACCGGCTGCGCGACGGCGCCTGGCAGGACCTGGAGCCGTATCCGCGGCAGGCGAAGGAGGACGGCGCGCCCCGCCCCGAGGCGGACGGGGGCGAGCGGATCACCATGGATCTGGGGATCGCTGCGCCGCCAGGTCCCTGGGAGCCGGCCGTCGAACCGGTCCGCGAACCCTTCCGCTTCCGCGCCTCGGTAGCCCGCCCGGGTGACGTGCTGCTGCTGAGCACCGCGGGGTTCGCCGCGCCCCTGCGCGAGGAGCCGGAGTTCGCGGCACGGCTCCGCGCCCGCTGGGGCGTGGCCACCCCGCCCGGCCTCGACGGCTTCCTCGCCGACGCCCGCCTGCGGGTGAAGGGGTACGCCGACGACCGCACGGCAGCCGCCGTCTGGGAGGCGTGAGCGCCCGCTCCGTGACTTGATGGATCCACCGGGTACCCGATGCGGGAACCAGGTGAATCCGTCAAGCCGCACAGGTGCGGGAAATGGGGTGCGTGAGGCATGGCCAAGCAGAACGTCGCCGAGCAGTTCGTCGACATCCTCGTCCGTGCGGGGGTGAAGCGGATGTACGGCGTGGTCGGCGACAGCCTCAACCCCGTCGTCGACGCGGTCCGCCGCACGCCCGGCATCGACTGGGTGCACGTGCGGCACGAGGAGACCGCAGCCTTCGCCGCCGGGGCCGAGGCCCAGATCACCGGCCAGCTCACCGCCTGCGCCGGCTCCTGCGGCCCGGGCAACCTCCACCTCATCAACGGCCTCTACGACGCGCACCGCTCGATGGCCCCGGTGCTCGCCCTCGCCTCCCACATCCCGTCCAGCGAGATCGGGCTCGGCTACTTCCAGGAGACCCACCCCGAACTCCTCTTCCGGGAGTGCAGCCACTACTGCGAGATGATCTCCAACCCGGAGCAGATGCCCCGGCTGCTCCAGACCGCCATCCAGAACGCCATCGGCCAGGGCGGCGTCAGCGTCGTCACCCTCCCCGGCGACATCGCCGACAAGCCCGCCCCCGAGAAGTCCATCGAATCGGCGCTGGTCACCGAACGCCCCAGCGTCCGCCCGGGCGAGAGCGAGATCGCCAAGCTGGTCGAGATGATCGACCAGGCGGAGAAGGTCACCCTCTTCTGCGGCAGCGGCACCGCCGGGGCCCACGACGAGGTCATGGAGTTCGCCGAGAAGCTGAAGGCACCCGTCGGCCACGCCCTGCGCGGCAAGGAGTGGATCGAGTACGACAACCCGTTCGACGTCGGCATGAGCGGGCTGCTCGGCTACGGCGCCGCCTACGAGGCGACCCACGAGTGCGACCTGCTGATCCTGCTCGGCACGGACTTCCCGTACAACGCCTTCCTCCCCGACGACGTGAAGATCGCCCAGGTCGACGTACGCCCCGAGCACCTCGGCCGCCGCTCCAAGCTCGACCTCGCCATCTGGGGCGACGTCCGCGAGACGCTGCGCTGCCTGACCCCGCTGGTGCGGACCAAGTCCAGCCGCCGCTTCCTGGACCGGATGCTGAAGAAGCACGCCGAGGCGCTGGAGGGCGTGGTCAGCGCCTACACCCGCAAGGTCGACAAGCACGTCCCGATCCACCCCGAGTACGTCGCCTCGGTCCTCGACGACCTCGCCGCCGACGACGCGATCTTCACCGTCGACACCGGCATGAACAACGTCTGGGCCGCCCGCTACATCACGCCCAACGGCAAACGGCGCGTCATCGGCTCGTTCAGCCACGGCTCGATGGCCAACGCGCTGCCGCAGTCGATCGGCGCCCAGCTGCCCGAGCGGGACCGGCAGGTCGTCGCGATGGCCGGCGACGGCGGGTTCTCCATGCTGATGGGGGACTTCCTCAGCCTCGTCCAGCTGAACCTGCCGGTGAAGGTCGTCCTCTTCAACAACTCCTCCCTCGGCATGGTCGAACTGGAGATGCTCGTCGGCGGTCTGCCCGCCTTCGGCACCACCAACCACAACCCGGACTTCGCCGCCGTCGCTCGCGCCTGCGGCGCCTACGGCGTACGCGTCGAGAAGCCCAAGCAACTCGCGGGCGCGCTCAAGGACGCCTTCAAGCACGACGGACCCGCGCTCGTGGATGTCGTGACCGACCCCAACGCCCTCTCCATCCCGCCGAAGATCAAGGCCGAGATGGTGACCGGCTTCGCCCTCTCCGCCAGCAAGATGGTGCTGGACGGAGGGGTGGGCAAGATGCTCCAGATGGCCCGCTCCAACCTCCGCAACATCCCCCGGCCCTGACCCGTTCCCCGCCCGGCACGTGCCATGACGCCGCACCATGCGTGCGGGCGTGCTGGACGGGCATGCATCACCGTGAGCGTGTTCGACCGCCGCACGGCGCGGTGGCCGCACGCACCCGGCGGCGACGGGACCGCCGGGAACGCCACGGGAGGACGACCGATCGTGATGTGGGCGGGGGACCCTGCGAGGAGCGGGGAGAGCGGACGGAGCAGCAGCGCGGCGGGACGCGCCGCCGCACGGAGTGCGCGGCACGGCCCGTACGCCGGTTCCCCGCCGGGCCGGGGCGACCGCTCCGGCCCGGACCGGACCCCGGTCGGGCGCCTGCACCGGACCCTGCGCCACGCCGATCTGCGCTCGGTGCCGGAGGTCCGCCGTGCCCTGCGCGCCCTGCTGCGGCCCTGCCTCGCCGAGGAACAGGCCGCCACCGCCGAACTCCTCGCCTCGGAGGTCCTCACCAACGCCCTGATCCACTCCGACCACGACGCCCTCTTCACCGCGACCGTCCACGACGGCTCCCTCAGGGTCGAGGTCCGGGACTTCACCGGCCACCCGCCCCGCCCCCGCACCCCCCGCCCGCACGAGGCGACCAGCGGCCGGGGCCTCCTCCTGGTCGAGGCGCTCGCCGACGCCTGGGGGGTCCGCCGGCACGGGGTGGGCAAGGCGGTCTGGTTCGAACTGGGGCCCGCCGAAAACGCTGTGGAGCACGACGGGCAGCCGGACGCGGCCTAGAGAGGTGCACCCGGGTACGACGGAGGGGCGGTCGCCGGTACGCACCGGCGACCGCCCCTCCAGGGACGCGGAACAGCAGACGGCCTCAGCCGAACTGCTGCTCCAGATCCTTCAGTTTCTGCTCCAGCGAGTCGAGCCGGGGCAGGGCCTGGGTGTCGTCCTCGGCGGTGAGGTCGACGGTGGTGGCCTGTTGCTGCGGCCGGCCCGAGGAGTCGGCGCCGTTGACGGCCTGGAGCGAGGGCCGGTTGCGGACCGGCAGTTGCTCCGGTGTGGCCACCGGCGGCTCGGTGAGCTGCTGCTGCGGGATGGCCGGCGCCCCGGCGTGTGCCAGTTCCACCTGGGCGCCGCCCCGCCGCCCGCCCCAGATGGTGCGCTGGCTGCGGGCGAGCGCCTTGATCCGGGCCCGGTCCATCTTCTGCTGGTCCCGGCGGCGCATCCGGTCCTGCGTCTTCTCCCGCCGGTCCTCGCGGACCTCGTCCACCGCCTCGTCCAGCGACCGCACGCCCTCCAGCAGCATCAGCGACCAGGCGTGGTACGTCTCCCTGGGCGCCCGCAGCCAGCGGACGATACGAATCTGCGGAAGCGGCCTCGGCACCAGCCCCTGTTCGCGCAGCGCCGCCCGCCGGGTCTGCTTCAGCGCGCGGTCGAAGAGGACCGCCGCCGACAGCGACATCCCGGCGAAGAACTGCGGCGCCCCCGCGTGGCCCAGCCCCCTCGGCGCGTGCACCCAGTTGAACCAGGCGGCGGCGCCGGCGAAGGTCCACACCAGCAGGCGCGAACCCAGCGCGGCGTCACCGTGGCTGGCCTCCCGGACGGCCAGGACGGAGCAGAACATCGCCGCGCCGTCCAGGCCGAACGGGACCAGGTACTCCCAGCCGCCGGAGAGGTTGAGGTTCTGCCGGCCGAAGCCGACCAGGCCGTGGAAGGAGAGGGCGGCGGCGACGGCGGCGCAGCAGAAGAGCAGGAGGTAGGAGGCGATGCCGTAGATGGCCTCCTTGCGCCTGCGGCGCTCCTCGCTGCGTTCCCAGGAGTCGTCGGCCTCCGTCTTGGCCCCGGCACGCTTCCCTCGCGCGAGAACCGCCACCGCGACCAGCACACCCAGGAGCAGAACGGCGCCGGGAAGCAGCCAGTCAAGCGATATGTCGGTCATTCTCATCTGGGGTCCCTTGCGTAGCGGTGGGGCGTTCGGGCGCCATAGTGGCGCACGGGAACCACCGCGCAGAGGGTTTCGGGACAAGAGGACGCCAAAGGGGTGGCCTACCCCGCGGAACGCCCCTCCGAACTCGAATACCCGTATGAGAAAAGGGAGTTCAGTTCGAGCGGGCCGGGTGCCGGCGCGGGCGTCAGGCGGTCGTGGCCGCCGTGGCCGTCAGCTTGCTGACGCGGTCCGCGTCGCAGGTGCGCGGGCAGGTCACGCAGGTGTCCTCGGGCCGCAGCGTGTAGAACATGCAGCAGCTCGCCCGGTCCCGGGTCGGCAGCGCCTCGCCCTGGGGGCCGGTCAGCTCACGGAAGGCGGCCGTCCCCACGTACGGCCGGGTGGCGCCCGGCAGCAGCCGCTCCAGCTCGGTCATGACCCGCTGCTCCTCGCCGAGGAGGTGGCCGAGGTACCAGAGGCTCTCGACCAGCTCGTCGGTGGCCATGCCCCACAGCGCCCGCCCGCGCCGCCGCATCCTCGGCCCGAACCCGGCCAGCAGCGGCTCCAGGTGCTCGGCGACCGCGGCCCGCACCTCTCCCCGCAGCGCCTCCTCGTCCGGTACGACCCGGGCCCCGGGCATCCCCGCCGCCGGGTCGTCCGGCAGGCAGGCGAAGGCACCGGTGCGCACCGCCATCCGGCCCTCGGTCCGGTCGTACGCCACCTGGTCCACCGGGAAGCGCGGCACGCGGCCCAGCAGGAACCAGGGGAGCGTGATGAGCAGGCAGGCGGGCCAGGCGTACCGGTGGAGGCCGAAGGTGGCGATGACGTCCGGGCGGCCGGCCTGGCCGTAGTCCCGCAGGACCTGCTCGGCGTCCCAGGCGATGAAGGCGTCCAGCTCCGCTCCGCCGGCGGCGAGCCGGTCGGCCCGGGTCCACCCCCCGCCCTCGGGGAGCGCCTCGCCCGGGCGGACCTCTTCGACGCGCAGCGAGGGGAAGACCTCGGCCAGCCGGGTGTACGCGGCGGCCAGCGGGGAGGCCGGGAGGGGGTGGAGGGCGCCGGGCGCCGGAGCGGTGATGGACATGCGGGAGGACCACCGAATCGCGATCGTTTGCAGGTAAGCCTTACCTTACCCCAGCCTTCCTCCTGCTGACCTTGCCCTATCCTCGTCGCAGGCATCCGGGTGAACCGGCCGCCCAGGCGCCCTGGGGCGACACCCCTGGCAGCCCGCGCGAGGAGGAGGAATCCGAGTGGAGCACGCCCCGCCCCGGGCCGCCACACCGGGCGCTCCCGGCCACCCGGCCGAGGTCCTCCGCCCCCGGGTCCCCGTCCAGCCCACCGCCGAGGACCGGGCCCGCGGCGAGCACATCCACGGCGAGCCCCCGGCCCCCCGCACCCCGCTGCGGCGCACCTCGGTACGCGGCCAGGTCCTCGACGGCCTGCGCGCCGCCCTCGTCGCGGGCGACCTCACCCCCGGCGAGGTCTACTCCGCCCCCTGCCTCGCCGAGCGCTTCGGCGTCTCCGCCACCCCGGTCCGCGAGGCCATGCAGCAGCTCGCCGTCGAGGGCGCCGTCGAGGTGGTGCCGAACCGCGGGTTCCGCGTCATCGAACGGGACGCCCGCGAACTCGCCGAACTCGCCGAGGTACGCGCCCTCATCGAGGTCCCCGTCATGCTGCGGCTGGCCCACTCCGTCCCCGCCGACCGGTGGACGGCCCTGCGGCCGCTGGCCGAGGAGACCGTCGCCGCCGCCGAGACCGGCGACCGGGCCCGCTACGCCGACTCCGACCGCGCCTTCCACAGCGCCGTCCTCGGCCTCGGCGGCAACCGGCAGCTCACCACGGTCGCCGCCGACCTGCACCGCCGCGCCCAGTGGCCGCTGGTCACCGGCCCGCTCTCGCGCCGCCGCGCCGACCTGGTGGCCGACGCCGCCCAGCACCTCGCGCTCCTCGAAGCCCTCGCCGGCCGCGACCTGCCGGCCGTCCAGAGCCTGGTCCGGGAGCACTTCGCCGGAGCCCGCTGACCTCGTGGGCCGCAGGGCCTCAGAGGGGCTCGGGAGCGGGCGCCAGCTGGTCCGCCAGCCAGGTCGGCACTCCGCCCAGCAGCCCGAAGAGCCGCCGTGCCTCCGCCAGCAGGCGGGACGCCTCCGGCTCCGGCTCGGTCTGCGCCAGTGAGGCCAGCGCGGGCGCCGTCCCGACCAGGAAGCCCAGCTCCTCGCGGAGCCGCAGCGACTGGGCGAAACCGTGCCGGGCCTCCGCCACCTCGCCCTCGCGCAGGGCGAGCCCGGCCAGATGGCGCCAGGTCGAGGAGAGCAGCAGCGCGTCCTCGCGGGCGGTGGCGCCGGCGTGCGCCCGGCGGTAGGCGGCGCGGGCGGCCTGCGGGGAGTCGGAGATGTGCTCGGAGATCAGCCCCCGCCGGTAGTCGAGCAGGGCCCGGCCGGGCGCGGCGGGCGTCAGCAGCGCGGCGGCCCGCCCGAGCGCGGAGCGCGCCTCGTCGGCGCGGTCGCGGACCCCGAGCACGGTCGAGGCGTAGGCGAGGTGCCCTCGTTCGCAGGCGGCGGCCCCGCGCTCCTCGTCGGTGCCCGCCAGGGCCTCGGCCTGCCGCAGCCCGTCCTCCGCCTCCGCCCAGCCCCGCCCCGTGTAGAGACAGCGCTCCACCAGCAGCGCGGTGCGCTCCAGCGCGGCGGCGGGCCCGTGCGCCTTGGCGAGCAGCGCCGCCGCGTCCGCCCAGCAGCCGCGCGACCGCAGCCGCCACACCGCCGTGCGGGTCGCCTCCCAGGCCGTCCCGGGCGGGCGACCCGCCCCGTCCGGCCCTGCGGCGACCTCCGAAGAACCCGCATCGGACATGGCGGTGTCCGCCACATTCCCTCCCCCACGCGCACCGTTGAGTGTGGCGTGCATCTCAGCACGGAACGCGGCGGTGAGCCAAGAGGTCGGGTGAAAGATTTCACAATCCTTGGGGGCGCGCTGAAGCGCGCGCAAGATCACCTTCACGCGCGGGCTCCGGCGTGCGCCGGGGTACGAATCCTGGCGACCGGAGGGCGTCGCGGACAGCCGCCCCGCTGGTCACACACCTGGGCCGGCCGGGCGCACCCGGCTCAGCCGGGTATATCCAGCCCGGCCGGCGCTTGAGGCCACGAGCCGCGGAGCGGCGAGTCCGTGCCCCGGCCGGGCGGGGCCGAGCGCGAAGCCCGGCCCCGCCCCCGCCGAGCCGTCAGAGACGGCCGGGGCTCACTTGCGCATCAGCGCGAACACCCCCCAGCCCAGGAACTCGCGCTGATACCGCGCGTACCGCACGGGATCGGTGTCGAGCGTGGACCGGACCTCGGGGGCCAGCTCGTCGCCGGGGTGGGCGTCGAGCCAGCGCCGCAGGGTGAGCCACTGGGCCGCCTGGTAGCGGTCCCAGCTGTCCTGGTCGGCCAGGACCATTTCGACCACGTCGTACCCGAGGTCGCCGAAGAGTCCGATCAGCCCGGGCAGGAGGAGGAAGTCCTCCGGGCCGCGCGCGAGGCAGCCCTCGGCGGTCTCCTGGTCGGGCACCTCGCGGCGCCAGTACGGCTCGCCGACCAGCATCAGCCCGCCGGGGCGCAGGCTGTGGGCCAGCAGGTCGACGGTGCCGGGGACGCCGCCGCCGATCCAGGTGGCGCCGACGCACGCGGCGAGGTCGACCGGCTCGTCGGAGACGTGGCCGGCGGCGTCGCCGTGGACGAAGGAGACCTGGTCCGCGACGCCGAGTTCGGCGGCGCGGGCGCGGGCCTGCTCGGTGAAGAGCGTGCTGATGTCGACACCGGTGCCGGTGACGCCCAGGTCACGGGCCCAGGTGCAGAGCATCTCGCCCGAGCCGCTGGCCAGGTCGAGCACGCGCGTCCCGGGCGCCAGGCGCAGCGCCTCGCCCAGGGCGGCGAGCTTCTCGGGGGTGAACGGGTTGTGGAGCCGGTGCTCACTCTCGCGAACGGTGATGATGCGTGGCAGATCCACGAGGGGTATTCCTTAGGTTCGATGAGGTCATGGCGTCGGGGGCGGACGGCCGACCGGAGTCGGCAGCCATGGCTCGGACCGTCATCGAAAAGCACCTCGTTCGTCCGTGTGGATCAGCAACCCGGCAAAGCTAGACCCTCCGGACCAGCGGGTCCACCCGTTTACCGCGCCCTCAGCTCATCCGCAGGGCCAGGAAGAAGTCGAGCTTGTCCTCCAGGCGCGACAGGTCCCGGCCCGTCAGTTGCTCGATCCTGCCCACCCGATAGCGCAGGGTGTTGACGTGGAGATGAAGCCGGGCGGCGCACCGCGTCCAGGACCCGTCGCTGTCGAGGAACGCCTCCAGCGTCGGGACCAGCTCGGCGCGGTGGCGGCGGTCGTAGTCGCGCAGCGGGTCCAGGAGCCGGGCGGTGAAGGCGCGGCGCACGTCGTCCGGGACGAACGGCAGCAGCAGGACGTGCGAGGCCAGCTCCTGGTGCCCGGCCGCACAGACGCTGCCGGGGCGGGCGGCGGCGACCCGGCGCGCGTGCCGGGCCTCCTCCAGGGCGCCGCGCAGCCCCTCCGCGGAGTGGACGGCGGCGCTGACGCCCAGCGTGATCCGGTCGCCCTCGCCCAGTCCGGCGGAGAGCGGAAGGCGTACGGCTGCGAGGAGTTCCTCGGCGACCAGGCCCTCGGGAGCCTCGTCGTCCGCCTCCTCGCCGGTGGGCGCCCCGTCGGCGGCCACGGCGGGCAGCGGGACCAGCGCCACGGCCTCCTCGCCGAGACGGGCCACCGCGATCCGGTCGGCCGTCTCGGGCCCGGGGGCGTCCGGCGCCACCAGGATCTCTTCGAGAAGCGCCTGGGCCGCCTGTCCGCCGCCGACGCCCGGCCCCTCGGCGGTGGCGACCACCACCTGCCAGTGCGGGGCGGCACCGAGCCCGGGCAGCAGTACCGGGGCGGCGACCCGCAGCCGGGCCGCGATCTCGGCCGGGGCGGCGCCCGACTGGACCAGTTCCAGCACCTCCCCGGCGAGCCGGCGCCGTACCGTGCGGGCCGCGTCGCGCCGGTCGCGTTCGACGGCGATCAGCTGGGTGACCCCGTCGAGCAGGTCGAGCCGTTCCTCGGGCCAGTCGGCCGCGTCCGCGCGGACCGCCAGCAGCCAGTCGGCGACGGCGGGGCCCCGGGGCGTGCCCGAGGGCGCCGAACGGATCGGGAAGAGGGCGTACGCCTCACCGTCGGCGGTGGTCCGCACCGGGCGGCGGCGTCCGGCGCGGACCGCGGCGAGGCCGTCGGCGGCGAGGTGGGAGGCCGTCTCGTGGGAGAGCGGTTCCTGGTCGCGGGGGCCGGCGACGCGGCGGCCGGTGGGGGAGAGGACCCAGGCGCGCAGGTCCAGGTCGGAGCCGAGCAGGTCGAGGACGACCTCGGGGCCGCCGCCCGCCGGCCCGGCGGTCATCAGCCGCCGGTGCCGGTCGACGACGGCGGCCAGGTCCCCGGCGCGCTCGCCCGAGACGCGGCGGACGACGTGTTCGGTGATGGTGGCGAAGGCGACCGACTCGTTGACCGCGAGGAGCGGCAGGCGGTGCCGGGCGCACGCCTCGACCAGGTCCTCGGGGACCGCGCCCAGCTCCGCCTCACCGGCGGCGAGGGCGCTCACCCCGGCGGCCGTGAGGATGCGGACGAAGGGTTCGGAGTCGGCGGGGTCGCGCCGCCAGGCCAGTCCGGTGAGGACCAGTTCGCCGCCGGAGAGGTAACGGCTGGGGTCGCGCAGGTCGGTGGTCATCACACCGCGGACCGTGCGGTCCAGCTCGTCCTCGCCGCCGAGCAGCCGCAGGCCGAGGCCATCGGTCCGAAGCAGGGCGCGCAGCCGCATCTCGTCGCCGCCGATCTCTCGTTCAGGAACAGGTGGACAGGGGTAGGGCAGGTATCACGCCGGACGCCTCCGACAGGGCCGAGCGCACACCGCTCGGCCGCGTCTGTGGTTTCCGGGGCGAAACGGCGAGGTTACCGTTCCCCGCCGTTCATATGAATCTACAAGAAGCCTGCCGTGGCCAGCCAATTCCTTCATGCGTTCAGTGACTGACCCCGGCGCCCCGCAGCCCTGTGTACTGACCGCACTTCGCGTGAACAGCGCACGAACGGGGCCGGATTCCGCGGGCCGCACCGCACCGGGGCGGACCGCCGCACCGGCCCGTGACGCACGTCCGAGCTCCGCCCCGCACGGCACGGCCGGAACTGCCCGTACGCCATCGACGCCACGACACCGGAAGAGAGCCCCGCATGGACTTCCTTCGTCCCGCCGGCTGGGAGGAGGCGCTCGCCGCGAAGGCCGAGCACCCCGCCGCCGTGCCGATCGCGGGCGGCACGGACGTGATGGTCGAGATCAACTTCGACCACCGCCGCCCCGACCACCTGCTGGACCTCGGACGCATCGAGGAGCTGACCGCCTGGGAGGACCTCGGCGACAGCGTCCGCCTCGGCGCGAGCGTCCCGTACAGCCGCATCATGAAGCACCTCCGCGGCGACCTGCCCGGCCTCGCGCTCGCCTCCCACACCGTCGCCTCCCCGCAGATCCGCAACCGCGGCGGCGTCGGCGGCAACCTCGGCACCGCCTCCCCGGCCGGCGACGCCCACCCGGCGCTGCTCGCCGCGGGCGCCGAGGTCGAGGCCGAGTCCGTACGCGGCACCCGGCTCATCCCGATCGACGACTTCTACACCGGGGTCAAGCGCAACGCCCTCGCCCCCGACGAGCTGATCCGCGCCGTCCGTATCCGCAAGGCCGACGGACCGCAGCAGTTCTCCAAGGTCGGCACCCGCAACGCCATGGTCATCGCCGTCTGCGCCTTCGGGATCGCCCTGCACCCCGCCACGCGCACCGTGCGGACCGGCATCGGCTCCGCCGCGCCCACCCCGATCCGCGCCAAGGCCGCCGAGGAGTTCCTCAACGCGGCCCTGGAGGAGGGGAACCACTGGGAGAGCGAGGCGCCGCTGCCCGACTCCCTCGTCAAGCAGTTCGCCACCCTCGCCGCCGGCGCCTGCAACCCCATCGACGACGTCCGCGGCACCGCCGCCTACCGCCGCCACGCCATCGGCGTCCTGGCCCGCCGCACCCTCGGCTGGACCTGGTCCGCCCGCGAGAGGAGCACCGCATGCGCGTGAACTTCACCGTCAACGGCCGCCGCCAGGAGGCCGACGACGTCTGGGAGGGCGAGTCGCTGCTCTACGTCCTGCGCGAGCGGATGGGGCTGCCCGGCTCCAAGAACGCCTGCGAACAGGGCGAGTGCGGCTCCTGCACGGTCCGCCTGGACGGCGTGCCGGTCTGCTCCTGTCTGGTCGCCGCCGGACAGGCACAGGACCGCGACATCGTCACCGTCGAGGGGCTGGCCGCACTGGCCGCCTGCCGCACCGAGGGCGGCGACTGCGCCTCGGGCACCTGCGGCACCGGACTGGACGAGGCCAAGCAGTGGCGTGCCGACCCGGGCAGGGGCACCGACTCGCAGACCGGCGAGGGCACCGAACTCTCCCCGGTCCAGCAGGCGTTCATCGACGCCGGCGCCGTCCAGTGCGGCTTCTGCACCCCGGGCCTGCTGGTCGCCGCCGACGAGATGCTGGAGGCCAACCCCTCGCCCAGCGACGCCGACATCCGCGAGGCCCTCTCCGGCAACCTCTGCCGCTGCACCGGCTACGAGAAGATCCTCGACGCGGTCCGCCTCGCCGCCGCCCGCCAGGAAGGCACGGTGAGCCGATGACCGCCACCGGCGTCCCGGGCCACCTCACCCAGGGCTCCGCCACCCGGGGCGGGATCGGCGAGTCGACGCTGCGGCCCGACGGCACCCTCAAGGTCACCGGCGAGTTCGCCTACGCCTCCGACATGTGGCACGAGGACATGCTGTGGGGCCACACCCTGCGCTCCCCGCACGCCCACGCCCGCATCGTCTCCCTCGACACCGGCGAGGCCCTGGCCCAGGCCGGGGTCTACGCGGTCCTCACCTACGACGACCTGCCCGCCGAGGTCAAGAACTACGGCCTGGAGATCCAGGACACCCCGGCCCTCGCCAACGGCCGGGTCCGCCACCACGGCGAGCCGGTCGCCCTGGTCGCCGCCGACCACCCCGAGACGGCCCGCCGCGCGGCGGCCAAGATCAAGGTGGTCTACGAGGAGCTGCCCCTCGTCACCGACGAGGCCAGCGCCACCGCCCCCGGCGCGCCCCTGCTCCACGAGGGCCGCGACGACCACCACGCCGCGCACACCCCGCACCCGAACATCGTGCACCGCCAGCCCATCGTCCACGGCGACGTCGCCGCGGGCCGCGCCCGGGCCGACGTCGTGGTCACCGGCGAGTACGTCTTCGGCATGCAGGACCAGGCGTTCCTCGGCCCCGAGTCGGGGCTCGCGGTGCCCGCCGAGGACGGCGGCGTCGACCTGTACGTCGCCACCCAGTGGCTCCACGCCGACCTGCGGCAGATCGCCCCCGTCCTCGGCCTGCCCGAGGAGAAGGTCCGCATGACGCTCTCCGGCGTGGGCGGCGCCTTCGGCGGCCGCGAGGACCTGTCGATGCAGATCCACGCCTGCCTGCTGGCGCTGCGCACCGGCAAGCCCGTGAAGATGGTCTACAACCGATTCGAGTCCTTCTTCGGCCACGTCCACCGCCACCCCGCCAAGCTCCACTACGAGCACGGCGCGACCCGCGACGGCAAACTCACCCACCTGGTCTGCCGCATCGTCCTGGACGGCGGCGCGTACGCCTCCTCCTCGCCGGCGGTGGTCGGCAACGCGGCCTCGCTCGGCGCGGGCCCGTACAACATCGACAACGTCGAGATCGAGACCCTCGCCCTCTACACGAACAACCCGCCCTGCGGCGCCATGCGCGGCTTCGGCGCCGTCCAGGCCTGCTTCGCCTACGAGGCGCAGATGGACAAGCTGGCCGCCGCCCTCGGCATGGACCCGGTCGAGCTGCGGCAGCTCAACGCCATGGAACAGGGCTCCGTCCTGCCCACCGGCCAGTCCGTCGACTCGCCCGCCCCCGTCGCCGAGCTGCTGCGCCGGGTCAAGGCCCGCCCGCTGCCGCCCGAGCGCCAGTGGGAGTCGGCCGGTGGCGCCGCCGACGTCCGCGCCCTGCCCGGGGGCCTGTCCAACACCACCCACGGCGAGGGCGTCGTGCGCGGGGTCGGCTACGCCGTCGGCATCAAGAACGTCGGCTTCTCCGAGGGGTTCGACGACTACTCGACCGCCCGGGTACGCCTCCAGGTCGCCGGCGGCGAGCCCGTCGCCGTCGTGCACACCGCGATGGCCGAGGTCGGGCAGGGCGGCATCACTGTCCACGCCCAGATCGCCCGGACCGAGCTCGGCGTCTCCCAGGTCACCATCCACCCCGCCGACACCCAGGTCGGCTCGGCCGGCTCGACCTCCGCCTCCCGGCAGACGTACGTCACCGGCGGCGCCGTCAAGCACGCCTGCGAGGCGGTCCGGGAGAAGGTGCTGGAGATCGGGCGCGCCAAGCTCGGCACGTACCACCCTGCCTGGGCCACCGCCGAACTCCTCCTGGAGGGCGGCAAGGTCGTCACCGACGGCGGGGAGGTCCTGGCGAGCCTCGCCGAGGTCCTCGGCGACGAGGTGGTCGACCTGGAGCTGGAGTGGCGCCACCGGCCCACCGAACCCTTCGACCTGCGCACCGGCCAGGGCGACGGACACGTGCAGTACTCCTTCGCCGCCCACCGGGCCGTCGTCGAGGTCGACACCGAACTCGGCCTGGTCAAGGTGGTGGAGCTGGCCTGCGCCCAGGACGTCGGCAAGGCCCTCAACCCGCTCTCCGTGGTCGGCCAGATCCAGGGCGGCTCCACCCAGGGCCTGGGCGTCGCCGTCATGGAGGAGATCGTCGTGGACCCGGCCACCGCCAAGGTCCGCAACCCCTCCTTCACCGACTACCTCATCCCGACCATCCTCGACACCCCGACCATCCCGGTCGACGTCCTGGAACTCGCCGACGACCACGCTCCCTACGGGCTGCGCGGCGTCGGCGAGGCGCCGACCCTCTCCTCCACCCCGGCGGTCCTCGCGGCGATCCGCGCGGCCACCGGCCTGGAGCTGAACCGGACCCCGGTCCGCCCCGAGCACCTCACCGGGAGCTGACCGGCGCCGCCCCGCCCACGCGCGGGGCGGCCCACCCGCCTCCGGGCGGTGCGTGCCTCCCCGGAAACGTCACGCCTTTCCGTACGCCCGCACCGCCCGGAGCCACGGGGCCGCCCGCTCACGGCCCCGCCCCACCGCACCACCCCCGCCCGCCGCCCGAAGAGGGCGCCGGACGCGGACCGTTCGTCTCGGGCCGTCCCCCGGGTCGTGCGTCCAGCGCACCACCCCACCCGTACCGCGTCCGGCCGTACGGGCTCTCTGTGACCCACGGGAGACACCCTCATGTCCGACCAGTCCCTCAAGCCGGGGACGACCACCGCCGACGACGCGGGCGACGGCTCGCGCGTCCCGGCGGGGCGCTCCTGGCTCGACCGGTACTTCCACATCACCGACCGGGGTTCGACCTTCGGCCGCGAGATACGCGGCGGCGTCACCACCTTCATGGCGATGTGTTACATCCTTCTTCTCAACCCGCTCCTGCTCTCCGGCCCCGACGTCGCCGGCAACCGCCTCGACCACGCCGGGCTCATCACCGCCACCGCGCTCGCCGCCGCCGTCTCCACCCTGCTCATGGGCTTCGTCGGCAAGGTGCCCCTCGCGCTGGCCGCCGGACTCTCGGTCTCCGGCGTCCTCGCCACCCAGGTCGCCCCGTACATGACGTGGCCGCAGGCGATGGGCATGTGCGTCATGTACGGCCTGGTGATCATCCTGCTGGTGGTCACCGGGCTCCGCGAGACGATCATGAACGCCATCCCGCTCGCCCTCAAACACGGCATCACCATCGGCATCGGCGCCTTCATCGCCCTGATCGGCCTCTACAACGCCGGCTTCGTCGGCAAGGGCAACCCGGTCACCCTCGGCACCGGCGGCCAGCTCAGCGGCTGGCCCGTGCTGCTCTTCTGCGTCACCCTGCTGCTGATCTTCATGCTCCAGGCGCGCAACGTGCCCGGCGCCATCCTCATCGGCATCGTCACCGGCACCGTACTGGCCGTCATCGTCAACGCCGTCGCCGACCTCGGCCCCAAGGCGTGGGGCGGCAGCGCTCCCGAACTGAGCGGCAGCGCCGTCTCGATGCCCGACTTCGGCCTCTTCGGCCACGTCGAGTTCGGCGGCTGGGGGTCGGTCGGCGCGCTCACCGTCGGCATGATCGTCTTCACCCTGGTCCTCGCCGGGTTCTTCGACGCCATGGCCACCATCATCGGCGTCGGCACCGAGGCGAAGCTCGCCGACGAGCAGGGCCGCATGCCCGGCCTCTCCAAGGCCCTCTTCGTCGACGGCGCCGGCGGCGCGATCGGCGGCGTGGCCGGCGCCTCCGGACAGACCGTCTTCGTCGAGTCGGCCACCGGCGTCGGCGAAGGCGCCCGTACCGGCCTCTCCTCCGTCGTCACCGGCCTGCTCTTCGCCGCCGGGCTCTTCTTCACCCCGCTGGCGCAGATCGTGCCCGGCCCCATCGCGGCGGCCGCGCTGGTCGTCATCGGCGCGATGATGATGCAGAACGCCCGGCACGTCGACTGGGCCGACCGCTCGGTCGCCGTACCGGTCTTCCTCACCGTCGTCCTCATGCCGTTCACCTACTCGATCACCGCCGGAGTCGGTGCGGGCGTCGTCTCCTATGTCGCGATCAAGGCCGCGCAAGGTAAGTTCCGCCAGGTCGGAGCCTTCATGTGGGTTCTGGCCGCCGTCTTCCTCATCTATTTCGCCCTCAGCCCCATCGAGAGCTGGCTCGGCGTGAAGTGACGCCGCCCGCTCCCGCAGCCGCGTAACCCGCGCCACCGCGCAAAGGAGAAGGACCGTGCTGGACATCGCCACCGAACTGCACGGCTGGACCGAGCAGGACCGCGACTTCGCCGTCGCCACCGTCGTGGCGGTCTCCGGCAGCGCACCCCGCAGGCCCGGCGCCGCACTCGCCGTCGACGCCGGCGGAACCGTCATCGGCTCCGTCTCCGGCGGCTGCGTCGAAGGAGCCGTCTACGACCTGTGCCGCCAGGCCATCGAGGACGGCCACCCCGTCCGCGAACGCTTCGGCTACAGCGACGACGACGCTTTCGCGGTCGGCCTGACCTGCGGCGGTGTCATCGACATCCTGGTCACCCCGGTCCGCCGCGGCGATCCCGCCCGGCCGGTCCTGGTCGCCGCCCTCGCCGCCGCGATCCGCGGCGAGGCGGCGGCCCTCGCCCTCGTCACCGAGGGCCCCGCCGAACTCCTCGGCCTCCCCCTGCTGGTCCGCATCGACGCCCCGGCCACCAGCGCGCTGGGCGCCCAGCCCGCCGTGGAACGGGCCGCCGCCGGCCAGGCCGCCGCCCTCCTCGACGCCGGACGCACCGCCCACGTCACCGTGGGCGGCGACGGCAGCCCCGGCTGCGGCCCGCGCACCGGGCTGCTGGTGGTGGCGAACCTGCCCGCCCCGCGCATGATCGTCTTCGGCGCCATCGACTTCGCCTCGGCCCTGGTCCGCATCGGCCGCTTCCTCGGCTACCACGTGACCCTCTGCGACGCCCGTCCCGTCTTCGCCACCGCCGCCCGCTTCCCCGAGGCGGACGAGATCGTCGTCGACTGGCCCCACCGCTACCTGGAACAGACCGAGACCGACGCCCGCACCGTGCTCTGCGTCCTCACCCACGACGCCAAGTTCGACATCCCCCTGCTCCGCCTCGCCCTCACCCTCCCCGTCGCCTACGTCGGCGCCATGGGCTCCCGCCGCACCCACCTCGACCGCAACGCCCGCCTCCGCGAAGCCGGCCTCCCCGAAACCGCCCTGGCCCGCCTCCGCTCCCCGATCGGCCTCGACCTCGGCGCCCACAGCCCCGAGGAGACCGCCCTCTCCATCGCCGCCGAGATCGTCGCCCTCCGCCGGGGCGGTACCGGAGTCCCCCTCCGGGGCGCTCACACACCGATCCACCACGACGAGGCGGACGGGCCGGAGGGGCGGGTGGGGTCGGCGGCCTGAGGGCGGGCGCCACCGCACACCGCGCCGCGAACCGACGCGGACGCCCCCTGTCCGCGTACCTTCCTAACCTGGCCAGGTGACCCCACCCCGCCTCCTGACCTCCCACGCCCTCAACCGGGCCACCCTCGCCCGCCAGCACCTCCTGGCGCGGGCGCCGCTCACGCCCGTCGACGCCGTGCGCCACCTCGTCGGGCTCCAGGCGCAGAACACCGTGCCGCCCTATCTGGCCCTCGGTGCCTGGCTCGACGGCTTCGACCCGTACGGGCTGTCGGCGGCGATGGAGGCACGCCAGGTGGTGCGCATCGTCAGTATGCGGTCGACCCTGCACACCCTCACCGCGGCCGACGCCCGGCCCCTGCTCCCGCTCGTCCAGCCCGCCCGCGACCGCGAACTGCGGGTCTTCCGGAGCAGGCTGGCCGGGGCCGAGCCCGACCGGGTCGCCGCCAGGGCCCGGGGGCTGGTCGAGGAGGAGCCGCGCACCATGGCCGAGCTCCGCAGGCTGCTGGCACCGGCCTGGCCCGAGGCGGACCCGGCCGCGCTGGCCGTCGCCGCCCGCTGCGTGCTGCCGCTGGTGCAGGTCACCCCGCGCGGGCTGTGGGGCCGCTCGGGGCAGGTCGCGCTGACCACCCTCGACCACTGGCTGGGCGACCGCGCCGACCCGGGGGACGGGCCCGCGGACCTGACCGGGCTGGTCCGGCGCTACCTCGCCGCCTTCGGCCCCGCCTCCGTCCGGGACGTACAGCAGTGGTCCGGCCTGACGCGGCTGCGCCCGCGCCTGGAGGCGCTCCGCCCCGAACTGGCCGTCTTCCGTGACGAACAGGGCACCGAACTCTTCGACCTGTCCGACGCGCCCCGGCCCGATCCGGAGGTGCCCGTACCGCCACGCCTGCTCCCGGAGTTCGACAACCTCCTCCTCTCGCACGCCGACCGCACCCGCGTCCTGCCCGACGCCCACCGCTCCCGCCTGTGGACCGGCAACCAGTCCCACCCCGTCCTCCTCCTCGACGGCCGGACCGCCGGCCTCTGGCGCCACACCCGCGAGGGCGACCACGCGACCCTCACCGTCCGCCCCTTTGTCCCGGAAGCCGACCTCACCGGTGTCACCGAGGAGGCCCGCCGCCTTCTCGCGCTGCTGCACCCGGAGGCCACGGAGCACGAGGTCGTGACGGAGCCGGCGTAGCCGCTCCACGGCGGGAAGGCGGCGGCGGAAAACGTGAGTCCGGGGAATATCGTTTCTCTTCTTCCATTCTCCGGGATCGGTGAAGTCCTGGCTCTCCGGCAGGTGTTCCCGTTCAGGTGAATCACCTCCCGGACCGGCCGTCGCGACGCTATTTCTCCCTACGATGCGTCATTAGTGCCGCCCTGCCCGATGCGCGGGAGACGGCGGCCGTGTCGATCCGTATCCGACCGAGACGACTGAGACGACCGAAAGGGAATACGTGTTCTCGAGGACGATGAATACCGTACGCACGACGGCCATGGCGCTCGCCGCGGCCACCGCGTTCACCCTGGTGGGACCTGCGGGTTCCGCCTCCGCCATCGACCACGTCACCTGTGACCCGGACCGCGGATATCTGAAGATCTGGTCGCACCTGAACGGGCGCGACAGCGTGGACTGCTACGCGAATCGCGGCAAGACCAACTTCGGCAACTGGTGGGTCGACAAGATCTCCACCGGAAACAACGTCGTGAAGTACTACGACGCCAACGGTGATGTCGTCAAGATCGACCGCAACAAGGCGATTTCGTACCCGAACCGCCCGCCGAAGGTCAAGGCCATCGAAATTCTCTGACGCTCCGACGGTGAATTCCGGGGGCGGCCCCGGCCCGCGCCGTGTGCGGCGGCGTAGGGCCGGGGCCGCCCTGCCGGTCATTCCGGCCGGCACCGGATCGGGAAGGCGCCGCCACGGCTCGGGCAACGCGCCCTCGACGAGTGCGAGGGCCCCCGGACGCGCCGCATACCGGCTCCCCGGCCTCGGCCTCCACCGGTATCCCCGCGGACCGCGCGGCCTTGGCCCGGCCGTGGCGACGGAGGCCGGCGCGGGGTGGCGTCGGGCATGGCCGGACGTACGCGATCCGGCCGCGCCCCGCCCCTCACCGTCAGCGTGCCCGGGGCCCGCGTGGCCCGGCGTAGGGCAGCGGCTGCCCGGTGTGCGCGTCCAGCAGTACCCGCTCACCCACCGGACGCCCAGCTTCACGGTGACCCGCTGCCCGATCGCCTGTTTGGTGCAGTTCCCCGTCTTCTGTCCCTTCACCGAGCCCGACAGCACCACGCTGCCGCGCGACTCCAGGGCCTCCACCACCGCGCCGTCGTCGCACGCGCCGTGCCAGGCGATCACGGTCACCGCCCGCCCGTCGCGGGAGGTGGCGACAATCCGGTCGACCTGGGGCGCCCCGCCGGTCCGGGCGATCGGTGACCGGGGGAGCGGGGACGGCGTGACCGCGGCCCAGCTGAGGGGCGCGTCGTACCCTTCCAGCCGGAAGAGCCACGCCGGGACGGTAGCCGGTCCCCGGCTGGTGGCGAGCCGCATCTCGCCCCGTTCCACCCCGGTCACCGTGAGCGGCGCGCCCTCGCCCCCGCCTCCGGCGGCCAGCGCCCGGTACGACTCCGCCGCGCTCTGCACCGGGCGCTTCAGCGAGTCGCCCTTGCCCCACCGCACCGTTCCGTCTCCCGGCTGCTGCGCGGGAAGCTTGCCGTCCAACGCGAAGTGGCGCTCCTCGTAGGCCCGTTCGTCCGCCGCACCCCGCAGCCCGCCCCTCGGTGGCCGGACTGCCGCCTCCACGGGGTGGTAGCCGGTCCGCCACGCCTTGGCGGCCGCCGACCCCTCCCAGGCTTCGGCCACCTTCTGGGCGCGGTCCGCCCGCGCCTCCCGTTCACCGCTCCCGTCCGCGTCCGGGCTGCCGCAACCCGCCACGCCCGCCAGGCAACCGGCGGCCAGAGCGGCCACCGCCCTCGTGCTCGCCCGTCCCGCCGGCCTCATCGACCGCCCCGTCCGTCGCCGCCGTCGCCGTTGCCTCCGCTGTACTCGGCCAGCAGCGCGAACCCTTGTCGGTCGACCGATGCGGCGGTGGCCGAGAGGACGACGAGGCCGGTGCCCCTGGCGCGGTCGAGACCGAGCCAGGACCGGAAGCCGCCCGTGCCGCCGTTGTGCCAGGTGACCAGCCGGCCGTCGATCTCGACCGTGATCCACGCGGCGCCGATGCGGGCGCCCGCGCCGAACGGGGCGACCGGGTCGAGCGCGCCGACCCCCGCGGCGCTCCCGTCGAGCAGGGCCGCGGTGAGACGGGCCATGTCGGCGAGCGAAGCCCGGATGCCCCCGGCGGGCCCGAGCCCCTCGCCGGTCCAGGGTTGCCGTGGCCGTCCGCCGCGACTTCGGCCGGGGAGCGCCCCGGGCCGGAGTCGGGCGGCCGTGTCGGGGGCGTAGAGGCAGTCGAGGCCCAGCGGGGTGGCGAGGCGGTGCTGGAGGAGCTGTGCGTAGGTCGTCCCGGCGGCGCGGGCGAGGGCGTGGCCGAGGAGTGCGAAGCCGAGGTTGGAGTAGCGGAGGCGGGGCTTGCCGAGGGGAACGCCCCGGGCCTGGTGGAGGAGATGAGTGAGGGTCTCGCCGTACGGGTTGGTGCCGTGGCGCCACAGGGCGAGGGTGCGGCGCCACGGTCGCGCGGACGCGGGCAGCCTGGGCAGGCCGGAGCGGTGCGTGCTGAGGGACCGTAGCGTCACGTTCGCGGCGGGGGCGTTGCCCAGCGGCAGCAGCTCGCCGAGGGTGGTCTCCGGGGCGACCTCGCCTCGTGCCAGCGCGTCGGCGTACAGCAGTCCGGTGACGCCCTTGGAGACCGAACCGATCTCGAAGTCGCCGCCCGGGCCGGCGCCCTGGGCCGCCAGGACCGTCCCGCGCGGCGAGACGACGGCTGCCCCGGCCGCCGGGTGACGCGGCCCCAGCAGTTCGCCGAGCCGGGCGGCCAGCCGTTCGTCACCGTGGACCGCCGGGCTCACGACCGCCTGCCCGACAGACCTCGTCCGCTGTGCTTCTTGTGCACCGCCTGCTTCGAGACGCCGAGGGCGGCGGCGATCTGCGGCCACGTGGCACCGTTGTTGCGCGCGCGACGTACCAGCACCGCTTCGACACGTTCCGTCTCCGCGCGGAGCCGCGCCACGGAGCTCAGTCCCGTCAGGGGGTCCTCGTCGGCCGTCGATGCCGCGAGGCTCGTCAACTCTTCCGCGTCCACGCGTCAATCATGGTTGACCGCCCGCCGGGCGTCAATCAAAGTTGACGGACATGGGGTCGCGGCGTGGGTGGTGCTCACCAGCGGGCGACGAGCGTCTCGTCCGTGCCGTCGTTCCGGTAGAGCCACATCGTCCCCGGCGCCACCTCGCCCGACGGGTGTCCCGCGATCGGCTCCCGCTGCGCCGCGCTGTCCAGCCGGCCGAGCAGGCGTAGCGCCTCGGGCAGCCCGAAGAAGGCGGCGCGCTCGATGTCGTCGTCGCCCAGCCCTCCCGCACCAGCAGGATCTCGTCCCCCGGCGCACGATCCCGATGACCAGTCGCGCCCGGGGGCGGGGCGTCCGTGCCTGCTCTTCCGTCATCGCGCAGACGGTCCGGGACGGCTGCCGGCGGTCAGGCCACGCTGTCCAGGCTCGCCCCGATGAGCGCGAACGCCCGCTCGGCCAGGTCGGCCGGGTCGTCGGCGCCCTCGCTCTCGGTCCACCGCAGCAGGACGGTGTCGAAGGCGGTCAGGGCCATGCCGGCGGCCAGGTGCGGATACAGGTCGGTGGCCGGGTCGAGCCCCAGCCGTCGCCCCAGTTCCGTGCTCAGGCCCTCGCGCCACTGTGCCTGGCGTTCGAGGAAGCGGGCGCGCAGGGCCGGGGTGCTGAGGATGAGCCGGACCAGCGGCAACGCCTTCTCGGAGTGGGCGCCGCAGGTGGTGAGGGGGATCAGGACGGTGCGCAGGAGCGCGGTCGACGGGGGTTCCCCGGCGGGGCGGGAGGCCAGCTCCGCGCACATGTCGGTGCCCATGTCGGCGAGGAACTGGACGACCACGTCCTCCTTGGAGGCGAAGTAGCGGAAGAACGTCCGCTTGGAGACCCCGGCGGCGGCCACGATCTCGTCGACCGTCACTCCGTCGAAGCCCCTGAGCGCCAGCAGTTGCAGTGCCGCCTCGGTCAGCTCGTCCGCCACGAGTTGGCGTTTGCGCTGGGCCAGGGAGAGGTCGGGGCGGGAGGTCACGGAGCCATGCTACCCCGGTGTCTTCGGTTGCCCCTGGTGGCACTCGGGCGCACCTTGACACCAAGTGTCACGCGCGGCAGTATGCGCCACATGAAGAGACCTCCGCAGAGCTGGAGTGCCGGACAGATCCCCGACCAGAGCGGCCGGGTGGCCGTGGTGACCGGGGCCAACAGCGGTCTCGGCCTGGAGACCGCCCGTGCGCTGGCCCGCAGGGGCGCGCACGTGATCCTCGCCGTGCGCGACGAGGCCAAGGGGCACCGCGCGGCCGGGCTGATCACCGCCGAGTCGCCGGCCGCCCGCCTGGAGGTACGCCGCCTCGACCTGGCCGACCTCGACGCGGTCCGCGGCTTCGCCGACGGACTACGCGCCGCCCACGCCCGGCTGGACCTCCTGGTCAACAACGCAGGCGTCATGGCGCCGCCCCGCACCCTCACCGCCCAGGGCCACGAGGTGCAGTTCGCCGCCAACCACCTGGGCCACTTCGCCCTCACCGGGCTGCTGCTCGACCTGCTGGCGGCGGGCGACGACCCCCGCGTGGTCACGGTGAGTTCCCTCAACCACCGGCAGGGGCGCCTGCACTTCGACGACCTCTCCGGCGAGCGCGCCTACGCCCCCATGGGCTTCTACAACCAGTCGAAGCTGGCCAACGCCGTCTTCGGGCACGAGCTGCACCGGCGGCTGGGCGAGGCCCGCAGTCCCGTACGCAGCCTGCTCGCCCATCCCGGCTACACCGCCACCAGCCTCTCGACGAGCGGCACGTTCGGCCTGGTGAAGCTGGTCTTCGGCCGGCTCCTGCGGCCCTTCGCCCAGCCCCCGGAGCAGGGCGCCCTCCCGCAGCTCTACGCGGCGACGGCGCCCGAGGCGGAGAGCGGCCAGTTCATCGGCCCGGACGGCATGGGCGAGTTGCGCGGGGCGCCGAAGCAGGTCGGGCTGATCCACCGGGTGACCGACCCCGAGGCCGGCCACCGGCTCTGGTCGGTCTCGGAGGAACTGACCGGGGTGCGGTACGCGTTCCAGGGGGCGAGGTGAGACCGGCCCGCCCCGCGCACCTCAGGGCAGCAGCCCCAGCCGCCGCGCCGCCACCACCGCCTCCAGCCGCGTGTGGGCGCCCAGCTTGCGCATCGCCGAGCGCAAGTACCCCTTGACCGTCTCCGGCCGTACCCCGAGCCGTCCGGCCACCGCCGCGTTGGTCGCCCCGCCCGCCACGCAGACCAGGACGTCCACCTCGCGCGGGGTCAGCACGGTGGGCGGCAGCTTCGGCGCACCCGGCGGCGCCACCGCCCCCGGTTGTCCGGCGCGGGCCAGCCGGGTGCAGGCGGCCAGGAGTTCGGCGCGCAGCGCCGGGTCCGGGAGGCGGCCCGCCAGGGTGCGCAGCTCGCCGTGGATCTCCCGGACCTCCTCCCAGGCCGCGGGCGAGGAGGCGCGGGGCGGCTCCCCGGCCCGGGAGAGCAGGTGGGCCGCCTCCTCGCGGGCCACCAGGGCCTGTTCGATGTCGCGGGCGGCCGCCACCGCCGCCGACAGGGTCCGGTCGCCGACCGGGGTGGGCGCGCGCAGCGCCCCGTAGAGCACGCCCCGGACGTGGCGGTGGACGACGACGGGGACGGCGAGGACGGAGCGCAGGCCCTCGGCGGCGACCGCCGCGTCGTACTCGTGGCTGATCCGGCGCGAGGCGCGGTAGTCGGTGACCGCGCACGGGCGGGTGAGGGCGACGGCCTTGCCGCCCAGGCCGTTGCCGGAGGAGACGTTGAGGCCGCGCAGAGCGGTGGTGCCCGTGCCGCTCAGCTCCGCGATCCGCACCTGATGGCGTCCCTCGATCAGCCCGCCGAAGGCGATCGGCAGGCCGGTGGCGCGCCGCAGCCGGGCCAGCGCCTCCCGCATCTCGGCCCCTTCGAGATCGCCGCCACGCGCCCGCCCGCGTGGGCGATCCTGTCCGCCCGTCGTCACATCCGTGCTCCTTCCTGCCCCTCCGCCCCCGCTCGCCCCGGTCCCGGACGATCGGGCACGGTCCGTCCGTACCCCCGTCCGGGGGTGGTGAGACCTGCATCACGAATTAGACGATGGTAGGCAGTGGTCCGGCAATGAGGAGGACACATGGCGGCAACCAGCGCCACCGAACAGTTCCGCGAGGCCCGGGACTTCCTGCTACGGCACCGCACCGACTACGAGACGGCGTACGCCGGTTTCCGCTGGCCGAGGCCCGAGCGGTTCAACTGGGCCCTCGACTGGTTCGACGCCGTCGCCGAGGGGAACGACCGGACCGCCCTGCACATCGTCGAGGAGGACGGCTCCGAGACCCGGGTGAGCTTCGCCGCCATGGCCGAACGCTCCTCGCGGACCGCCAACTGGCTGCGCGGACTGGGTGTCGCCGCCGGTGACCGCGTCCTGGTGATGCTCGGCAACCAGGCCGAACTCTGGGAGACCGCGCTCGCCGCGATGAAGCTCCGCGCCGTCGTCATCCCGGCCACGCCGCTGCTCGGCCCGGCCGACCTCCGCGACCGGGTGGAGCGCGGGGGAGTGCGGCACGTGATCGCCCGTACGGAGGACACGCCGAAGTTCACCGAGGTCCCCGGGGGTTGGACCCGCGTCGCCGTGGGCGCGCCGGCCGAGGGCTGGCTGTCGTACGCCGAAGCCGCCGGAGCGCCGGCCGCGTTCACTCCGGACGGGCCGACCGACCCCGCCGACCCGCTGATGCTGTACTTCACCTCCGGCACCACCGCCCGCCCCAAACTGGTCGAGCACACCCACGTGTCGTACCCGGTGGGCCACCTCGCCACCATGTACTGGACCGGCCTGCGCCCCGGCGACGTCCACCTCAACATCTCCTCGCCCGGCTGGGCCAAGCACGCCTGGTCCAACCTCTTCGCCCCGTGGAACGCCGAGGCCACCGTCTTCCTCCACAACTACACCCGCTTCGACGCCGAACGGCTCCTCGGCGAGATGGAGCGAGCCGGCGTCACCACCTTCTGCGCCCCGCCGACCGTCTGGCGCATGCTCATCCAGGCCGACCTGACCCGCCTCGCCTCCCCGCCCCGCGAGGCGCTGGCCGCCGGTGAACCCCTCAACCCGGAGGTCATCGAACAGGTCCGCCGCGCCTGGGGCGTGACCATCCGCGACGGCTTCGGCCAGACCGAGACCGCCGTGCAGGTCGCCAACACCCCTGGCCAGCACCTGAAGACCGGCTCGATGGGCCGCCCCAGCCCCGGCTACACCGTCACCCTCCTCGACCCCGTCACCGGCGAACCCGGCGCCGACGAGGGCGAGATCGCGCTCGACCTCGCCGACCGCCCCGTCGGCCTGATGACCGGCTACCGCGGCGACCCGGAACGCACCGCCGAGGCGATGGCCGGCGGCTACTACCGCACCGGCGACATCGGCGCCCGCGACGCCGACGGCTACCTCACCTACGTCGGCCGCAGCGACGACGTCTTCAAAGCCTCCGACTACAAGATCAGCCCCTTCGAACTGGAGAGCGCCCTCCTCGAACACGAGGCGGTCGCCGAGGCCGCCGTCGTCCCCGCCCCCGACCCGCTGCGGCTCGCCGTCCCCAAGGCGTACGTCGTCCTCGCCGCCGGCTGGGAGCCGGGCCCCGACACCGCCAAGCTGCTCTTCGAGCACTCCCGGGCCGTCCTCGCGCCCTACAAGCGGCTGCGGCGGCTGGAGTTCGGCGAGCTGCCCAAGACCGTCTCCGGCAAGATCCGCCGCGTCGAACTGCGGGCCGCCACCGAAGCCGGCTCGGACGCCGAGTACCGGGAGGAGGAGTACCGGTGACCACCGTCCCCGCCCCCCGCTCCGCCCTCAGCTACGCACACGGCACCTCCGCCACCCCGCTGCTGCCCGACACCATCGGCGCCTCCCTCGCCCGCACGGTGGCCGCCCACCCCGACCGCGAGGCCCTCGTCGACGTGGCCTCCGGCCGCCGCTGGACGTACGCCCGGTTCGCCGAGGACGTCGAGCGGCTCGCCCGCGCCCTGCTCGCCCGGGGCGTCCTCAAGGGCGACCGGGTCGGCATCTGGGCCACCAACTGTCCCGAGTGGGTCCTCGTCCAGTACGCCACCGCGCGGATCGGCGCGATCATGGTCAACATCAACCCGGCCTACCGTGCCCACGAACTCGCCTACGTGCTGCGCCAGTCCGGCACCGGCCTGCTGGTCGCCACCCCCGGCCACCGCACCAACGACTTCCGCGCCCTGGTCAACGAGGTCCGCGAGGAGTGCCCCGCCCTGCGCGAGACCGCCTACCTCGGCGAGGAGAGCTGGACGGCGCTGCTCGCCGCCGCCGACGCCTGCCCGCCGGACGCCCTCGCCGCCCGCGAGGCGGAGCTGAGCTGCGACGACCCCATCAACATCCAGTACACCTCGGGGACCACCGGCTTCCCCAAGGGAGCCACCCTCTCGCACCACAACATCCTCAACAACGGCTACTTCGTCGGGGAGAACGTCGGCTACACCGAGCAGGACCGCATCTGCCTGCCCGTCCCCTTCTACCACTGCTTCGGCATGGTCATGGGCAACATCGCGGCCACCACCCACGGCGCCTGCATCGTCATCCCCGGCCGGGTCTTCGACCCGGTCACCACCCTCACCGCCGTCGCCCAGGAGCGCTGCACCTCGCTCTACGGCGTCCCCACCATGTTCATAGGAGAACTGAACCTCGCCGACTTCGCCTCCTACGACCTGACCTCCCTGCGCACCGGCATCATGGCCGGCTCGCCCTGCCCCGAGGAGGTCATGAAGCGGGTCGTCACCGAGATGCACATGGCCGAGGTCTCCATCTGCTACGGCATGACCGAGACCTCCCCGGTCTCCACCCAGACCCGCCGCGACGACAGCCTCGCCCACCGCACCGGCACCGTCGGCCGCGTCCTGCCCCACCTGGAGGTCAAGGTCGTCGACCCGGGCACCGGCATCACCGTGGAGCGCGGCGAGGCCGGCGAGCTCTGCACCCGCGGCTACTCGGTGATGCTCGGCTACTGGGAGGAGCCCGAGCGCACCGCCGAGGCCGTCGACCCGGCGGGCTGGATGCACACCGGCGACCTCGCCGTCCTCCGCCAGGACGGGTACGTGGAGATCGTCGGCCGCATCAAGGACATGATCATCCGGGGCGGGGAGAACATATACCCCAGGGAGATCGAGGAGTTCCTCTACACCCACCCGAAGATCGCCGACGTGCAGGTGGTCGGCGTGCCGGACGGGAAGTACGGGGAGGAGGTGCTGGCCTGCGTCATCCCGAAGCAGAACGCCGGGCCGCTCACCCTGGAGGAGCTGCGCGCCTTCTGCCGCGACCGCCTCGCCCACTACAAGGTCCCCAGCCGCCTCCAGCTCCTCGACGCCTTCCCCATGACGGTCAGCGGCAAGGTCCGCAAGATCGAGCTCCGCGAGCGCTACGGCCGCTGACCCGGGCCCCGCTCCGAGCGGCCCCGGACGCGCGGCTCCTCCCCGCCCGCGTCCGGGGCTCGTTCACGCCCCGCCGCCCGCGCCCCGGGCCAGTTCCCCGGCCGCCCCGCTGACCGGGCGGGCCGCGCCGCTCGCGTCGAGGGCGAAGAGGGCCAGCCCGATTCCCTCGGCCCGCTCCTTCGCCCCCGCCGTGTAGCCGGCCCGCGCGAAGTGCACCGCCGGCAGCCCCGCCGCCAGCCCGCTCAGCCACAGGCACTCCACCGCCCGCGCCCCGACCGGCCGCGCCGCCGTCTCCACCTCGGCCAGCACCCCGCTCGCCCGCAGCCCCACCGTGCTGGCCTCGCGCCGCTCCATCCGCCGCACCTCGCGGTGGCCGAGCCGCTCCAGCCAGTGCACCGCCAGCGCCACCGGGTCCCAGGCGGGCGCCGAGCCGTACCGGGCCGCCTCCGGTTCCCCGCGCCCGGCCGCCTGCGGCACGGAGAGCACCGGCAGCGCCAGCACCGCCCCGCAGCCGCAGTCCAGTTCGGGCTGCGGCCAGCGGTCCTGCCGCCCGCACACCCCGCACCGCACGGTGATCCAGGAGTCCTCCCAGACCCGGTGGACCAGCTGCCGGGCGGGAGCCCCGAGCGCCGGGGGCGCCACCACGGGCGCGCCGCACCGGCACGGGTACGCGGCCGGCGCGTACTGGTGGTCGCGGCGGCAGACCGGGCAGCGCACCGGAACGCGGTCGGGCATCGCGGGCTCCCCTCGCCGGGTCGGTCGGCGGCCCATCGTCCCCCACGCCTCCTCTTGACGCTGCGGGAACCGTGAATCTAGATTGATTCCACATCACAGAATCAGTATTCCGTATCGCGAAAGTGCCTCGTTCGAGGCCGGGTCGGCCGACCCCCGGTACGGAGAGCTGATGCGGTACCCGGCTACCGGCGGGCGCGACGGGAACCGGGGCCGCCGTCGAACCAGGAGACCTCCATGGCTCGTATGACCGCTGCCCGTGCGGCAGTCGAGATCCTCAAGCGCGAAGGCGTCAGCCGCGCGTTCGGCGTGCCGGGCGCGGCCATCAACCCCTTCTACGCCGCGCTCAAGGCGTCCGGCGGCATCCAGCACACGCTGGCCCGGCACGTCGAGGGCGCCTCCCACATGGCCGAGGGGTACACCCGCACCCACCCCGGCAACATCGGGGTCTGCGTCGGCACCTCCGGCCCGGCCGGGACCGACATGATCACCGGGCTGTACTCCGCCTCCGGCGACTCCATCCCGATCCTCTGCATCACCGGACAGGCGCCCACCGCCCGCCTGCACAAGGAGGACTTCCAGGCGGTCGACATCGCCGCCATCGCCGGCCCGGTCACCAAGATGGCCGTCACCGTCCTGGAGCCGGCCCAGGTCCCCGGCGCCCTCCAGCAGGCGTTCCACCTGATGCGCTCCGGCCGCCCCGGCCCGGTCCTGGTCGACCTGCCGCTCGACGTGCAGCTCGCCGAGATCGAGTTCGACCCCGAGACGTACGAGCCGCTGCCCGTCTACAAGCCCGCCGCCACCCGCGCACAGGCCGCCAAGGCGCTCGCCATGCTCCAGGCGTCCGAGCGTCCGCTGATCGTCGCGGGCGGCGGTGTCATCAACGCCGACGCGGCGGATCTGCTCACCGAGTTCGCCGAGCTGACCGGCGTCCCCGTGGTGCCCACCCTGATGGGCTGGGGCACGCTCCCCGACGACCACCCGCTCAACGCGGGCATGGTCGGCCTCCAGACCTCGCACCGCTACGGCAACGCGACCTTCCTGGAGTCCGACTTCGTCCTCGGCATCGGCAACCGCTGGGCCAACCGCCACACCGGCGGCCTCGACGTGTACACCGAGGGCCGCACCTTCGTCCACGTCGACATCGAACCCACCCAGATCGGCCGGGTCTTCGCCCCCGACTACGGCATCGCCTCCGACGCCCGCGCCGCCCTGGAACTCTTCGTCGAACTCGCCCGCGAGCAGCGCGACGCCGGAACCCTGCCGGACCGCTCCGCCTGGGCCGAGTCCGCCCAGGAGCGCCGCGCCACCCTCCAGCGCCGCACCCACTTCGACTCGATCCCGATCAAGCCGCAGCGGGTCTACGAGGAGATGAACCGCGCCTTCGGGCCGGAGACCCGGTACGTCTCCACCATCGGCCTCTCCCAGATCGCCGGCGCCCAGATGCTCCACGTCTACCGGCCCCGCCACTGGATCAACTGCGGCCAGGCCGGCCCGCTCGGCTGGACCGTCCCGGCCGCGCTCGGCGTCGCCGTCGCCGACCCCACGACGCCGGTGGTCGCCCTCTCCGGCGACTACGACTTCCAGTTCATGATCGAGGAGCTGGCCGTCGGCGCCCAGCACCGCATTCCCTACGTCCACGTCCTGGTCAACAACGCCTACCTCGGCCTCATCCGGCAGGCGCAGCGGAACTTCGACATCGACTTCCAGGTCAACCTGGAGTTCGAGAACATCAACGCGCCCGAGCTGGGGGTCTACGGCGTCGACCACGTCAAGGTCGCCGAGGGGCTGGGCTGCAAGGCGCTGCGCGTCACCGACCCCGCCGACCTCGCCGGGGCCTTCGCGGAGGCCCGCAAGCTGGCCGAGGAGTTCCGGGTGCCGGTCGTGGTCGAGGCCGTCCTCGAACGCGTCACCAACATCGCCATGAGCGGCAGCGACATCGACAAGGTCAACGAGTTCGAGGAACTCGCCACGGAGCCGGGGCACGCGCCCACGGCGGTGCGGACGCTCAAGGGGTGAGCCGGGGCTTCAGGAGGCGGCCGCCGGGTGTGGCCGCCTCCCTCGGGCCCGTCGTGGCGGAGCAGCCCGGCATGTCCGAATCCTGCGCCCCGGCAGTCTGTCGATGTCGTCAGCGGTGCCCGCCCCGGTGGGCCCCGGGGCCCGTATGACTGGGGCAGACACCGCTCGTCGACCGCAACGCCTGACCGCGCCCGGCGACGCTGGCCCGGCTGGGGCCGGGACGCCCGCGTCGTACGCGCTGCCGCGTGCTCGGCTGCCGCGGCTTTACTTCTCGCAGTGTTTGTCCTTGCAGTGCTTGCCGCGCGTGTTCTCGATCTGCTTGGTCAGGTGCTCGTCGCCTTCGATCGTGAGGGGGCCGGTCACCGGGGGCCGAGGCAGCCGGTAGCCGTGGGGGGCCTTGGTCTCCAGCAGGTAGTAGATGCCGTCGGCCAGGTCGGCGAAGGTGCAGACGCCCTGCCTGTCGGTGGAGCACTCCCTCCCGTCCCAGGTGTCGGTGTTGTCGCCGCGGGTCTGGAGCCCGGGAACTCCGTTGGTCTCGCGCCACAGTTCGAATACCGCGCCGGCCAGCGGCTTACCCTTGTGGGCGTCCACCTTGTTGATGGTGATGGACCCGCCTGCCGTTTCGCGTACGGGCAGGCTGAGGCTGTCCTCGGCGGGACCAACCGGCTGCCCGTCGTACGTAGCAGTGGCGGTAGCGGTGTTGAGCAGCTCGCCTCGTTCCGCGTCCGCGGCCGTCACGGTGCCGATGCCGGTGCACTGGACGCTCTCACCCGGGGAAAGGGATGTCTGAGGGCAGGTGATCGGGCCGAGACGGTCGTCGGTGACGACGACCTCGTCCAGTCGGGTGTTGCCAGTGTTGGTGACCGTGTAGGTGTAAGGAACGGTGTCGCCCTCCTCCAGCGGGAGCGGCAGACCGTCCGAAACAGACTTGTCCAGGCCCAGCGCCGGAGCGGGCTTGCCGATGACGACGTTGCGGATGAGGTGGACGTTGGACCAGACGCCTGTGGAGCCGGCGAGACCGAACTTGTAGGTACTGGGCACGGGAGAGGGCGCCGGCATGCTCAGTACCTGCTGGGCGCCCTGGCCGTCCTGGAAGTCGATCCACACCGTCATCACGGGGTCGGGTGCGGGGGTGATCTCCACGGTCACCGTCCGCTTGGACGGCTCCAGGTCCTGTTCGGCCTGGACCGGGTCGCCGGAGACCTCGGTCGTCGGCCCTTCGCGTGAGCCGGGCAGGCTGGACTCCCACCCCGCCGCGTCGTGCTCCCCGGTGTAGGTCGCGCCAAGCCAGCAGTAGCCTTCGAGGCCGTCGCCGGGACCGCGCACGGTGACCATGTTGGAGCCGGTGCTGGAGGGCGTGGGGAACGCAGTGCCGGCCGGGGACCGCTGGTCGGCGGGGCAGCCGCTGCCGCGGCCTTCGCCGTCGTTGAAGTAGTTGCCGAGCACGTCGAGGCCGATTCCGAGGTAACCCTGGTCGACACCGGGGACGACGGCCTCGTCGGGGTCGTTCTTCTGGGCGTAGCCCAGGCTGCCGCCGAAGGCGCCCGGCGCGTCCAGATTCGCGGTGCCGTCCACGAGGAAGAACGAGATCCCGTCCGCTGGGCGGATCTGCCCGCCGAACTCGGCGGTGGGGCCGTACTGCCACTGCTCGAACGTCACCACCAGCCCGTCCCCGGCGGGGATGGCCTGGTTGTACAGAGCCGCGCCGCTCTGGTCGGTCTTGGCGTCGGTCAGCTGGAGGTAGCCGTTACCGGCCGCCCCGGGTGGAGGTACGGGGCCGCCGACCGCTGAGGGAGTCGGGCAGCCCCCGAGGGGGTGGGAGCCGGTCGTCGGCCCGTCGTCGTCGGCGGGCGCTCCCGTCAGGCACGCCGAGCCGTAGCCGGTGAAGCCTGGCGCGGTGGCCCCCGTGAAGTCCTCGCCCACGTAGATCGGAGGCGGGGGCTGGGCCGCGGCGGACGGCACCGTGGCAGGCAGCCCCGCCAGCAGGGCGAGCCCGCCGAGCAGCCCGACAGCGCCCCGGGCCAGGCGCGGACGGCGGATCGGTCTCCCCGAGGGCGGGGAAAGGGGTACGGCGGACGTTCGGGCAGTAACGACGGGTGCTCCTCTCGCTAGGGCGGACGGGACGGCGGTGCTCATGGAAATCCGCCGCATCCGTAGGGAGGGGGAGGAGGCGCGAGCTTGCTGCCGTCCCGGGGCAGCGCATGTGCCCCGGAATCGTGAACCGCGACCCGGGGCACTCCCGAATGCCACACTCACCGATCACTCCGATGGCGCCCCACTTTCCGCCGCGCAGGAGGCAGACGGTCGAAAGCGGGGCCAGGAGCAGCACGCGGCGAAGCGGGAGCAGGCCGTGATCGGCCGCCGCGTCCCCTGCCCCCTCCCCGAGCTCAAGGCGCCCCGTTCGGGTCTGCGGCCGCCTCGCGCCGGATCGCCGGGCGAAGTCGAGAGGTACTACCAATGCCTGCATTACATGCGAAAAACGGCCTGAGGGATAGCTTGCTGATGATGGTGTATGCGCTGGGAAGGTGGCAGGGCCGGCGTGCCCGGACGCTATGGATCTCGCATTTCTGCAGCCCCTGTACGACACCGATGCCCCTGTGGTGTCGGTGCGTTTGAACACCACGCGCTCGGCGCACGACGCCGACGAGCAGATCGAGCTGTGGTGGCGAGCCGCGCGCGGCTCGCTGGCCGCCACGGACGGAGTCGCCGCCCTGCTGCGCTACTGACTTCCCCCTGCCCCCACCCCACAGCCCTCTTCCGGGCAGGTCCGCCAGGAACGGGCCGCACCCGACAGGGCACCCCACTCTGCCGACCTTCCTCGAAGGAGATCCCGTGCCTCAGCACATCATCGTCGGAGTCGACGGAACGTCCGACAGTCTCCTTGCGGCCGACTGGGCTGCTCGCGAGGCGCGACGGCGAAAAGCTCCGCTCCTGCTGCTGTACGGCTACAAGGGGTTCGGCTTCGGCAAGGACGGATAGGAGGACGAAGAGGCCAGGAACCTCCTCGACGCCTCTCTCACGTGGGTACGCGAACACCACGGCGACGTCGAGGTGGAGGCCGAGCTGGTGGTCCGTCCGGAGGCGGAGCTGCTCGTCGAGCGTGGCGACGACGCGCAGATGATCGTGCTCGGCTCGCGTCGGCCTGGGCCGGTGACGGGCTTCATTCTCGGATCGGTCGGACTTCGCGTTCTCAGCCAGGCCGCTTGCCCCGTGGTCCTGATCCGTGGCGGCACGGTCAGCCACCGGCCGCAGAACGGCGACATCGTGGTGGGCGTCCCCGAGGACGGAGAAGAGGCCGATGCGGTTCTGGAGTTCGCCTTCCGGGCCGCGGCCACGCGAGGCGTCCCGCTGCGTGCCGCACGCGCCTGGCAGCCTCCCCCCATCGTCAACCGCCACCCCGCGGTGCTGGCCCTGTCGGAAACGCGAGGCGGCCTGGAGTCGGCTCAGCAAAGTGACCCGTACGCCCGTCTGGGGCCGTGGCGCCGGACCTACCCCGACGTCACGGTGATCGAGCACATCGAACTCGGGCCGAGCGTGGAGATGCTGATTTCTCTTGCGGCTTCGGCGCAACTCCTTGTCGTCGGCCGTCGCAGCAGACTCGGCACGCGCTACGTCGGGCACGTTGCCCACGCAGTACTCCACTTTGCCGATGTCCCCATCGCTCTCGTCCCCACCCGGTGAGTTACCCGTCAGGTGCCGTGCGGTGACCGCATCGCCCGCGGAGCCGGCTTTCAGACCACGCCCACCAGCACGATGAAGGCGGAGCGAGCGGTGAGCCGCTGTCAAGGCGGCGACGGGAGTGGGCGCCTCACCCGTCGTCGCTCCCGGGCCGGCTGCCGGATGCGGCCTCCGGCATGAAACCGAGGCCAGGGGCTCCTGCCTGGCGGCGGCGCGCGAGGCTGAGCGCCCTTGTGGAACCGGGCGTTCTCCAGCGCCGGACGGTGGCGGGAGTGCCGGTGGGAACGACCCTGATGGGCCGGCGTGGGGACGTGGGGGACGGGCCCGGGGCGGGTCGGTCCGGTGGAGGATGGCCCGCGGGCGCGGGTGGGCGGACAGTGGCGGTATGCGAACTCAACGAGTGGTGAAACGCGGGCTGTTGATCGGGTTGTGCCTGGTCGTGGCGGCGGGGGGCGTGGCCTTGGCCGCTCCCCCCGTGTCGCCTCCGGTCCTGACGGGGGTGCGGTTCTCGTTGCCGGAGGCGACGGGGAGGTATCCCGTGGGGAGTGCCGAGGTGCATCTCGTCGACCGGGAGCGCCGGGACCCGTGGGTCGCGGACAGGGCGCGGGAGCTGATGGTCGGGGTCTGGTATCCGGCCCGACGCACGCAGGGACACCCACGGCAGCCGTACATGCCGCCCGGTGTGGCGCGTGTCGTGGACGAGTCGGGTTCCTTCGGGCTGGCCGGGCCCGGCCAGGTGGACTGGGCAGGTGTCCGTACCCAGGCGGCCGCGGACGCGCCGCCGGACGATCGCCGGAGCCGGCCCGTCGTGCTGTACTCGCCGGGGTTGCAGGTGTCCAGGACGCTCGGTACCGCGACGGCGATCGAGCTGGCGAGCAGGGGGTACGTCGTCGTCGCGGTCGACCACACCTACGAGGCACCCGCGGTCGAGTTTCCGGGCGGCCGCGTGGAGCCGCAGCAGCCGATGTCCGGTACCGGGGACCTGAAGAAGATGGTGGAGACCCGGGTCGGCGACACCCGCTTCGTCCTCGATCAGCTGGCGACGGGGCGCGGTCTGCCCGAGAGACTGGGCAAGGCGCTGGACCTGGAGCGCGTCGGGATGTACGGGCACTCGGGCGGGGGCGCCACGGCGGCCGAGGCCATGCGCGTGGACCGGCGTATCGACGCGGGCATCAACATGGACGGCACACTCCAGTACGACGACACCGATTTTCTCCCCGTGGCACGGGAAGGGCTGGACCGCCCGTTCATGCTCATGGGGAAGCCCGGCCAGAGCCATCTCGTGAAGGCGTCCTGGCGGTCCTTCTGGGACCGTTCGACGGGCTGGAAGCGTGACCTGAGCCTGACGCGGGGCAGCCACTTCAGTTACACGGACGCCCAGTCGTTCGTACCCGCGCTGGACGAGCACCTCGACATCCCCGGCCCGCTCCGGGAGCAGTACATCGGCACGGTGGACCCCGTGCGCAGCACCGCCGCCCAGCGTGCCTACATCGCCGCCTTCTTCGACCAGCATCTGCGGCAGCGGCCCCAGGAACTGCTGGACGGTCCCTCCGCAGCCCACCCCGAGGTGCGGTTCGTCGACTGAGCGCCGGCAGCACGAAAGGGCCCCGGACGCACATGGCGTCCGGGGCCCAGGTGCTCCCCCGGCGGGGAGAAGTCCGACCGCGGCGGCGGCGATCGCGTTCCGGTGAGGCTCCCTCAGGGCCGGGTGCGCGCACCGGAGCGCGTTGACCACCGCACTGGCTCGTCGCCGCCGCGGTCGTACGGGCCCTCGCGCGCGGCCGGTGAGGGCCGGGCGGAAGGGCGGTATGGGGCCCGCGCCCGCCGGTCGACCCCTCATCGGGACCGGCGGGCGCGGGGCACGCTCCGGGGACGGCCTCCCCGGCTGCCGCGGAGCGTGGTTGGGGGGAGAGGGTGAGGGGTCAGCCTTCGCGCAGGGTCTGCACGGCGGCTTCGACGCGCTTGCCGTACTCGGGGTCGGCGGCGTGGAAGTGGGCGAGGTTCTTCTCGATCACGTCCTCGCGGGAGACCTGGGAGAGGCCGCCGGCGATGTTGGCGACCAGCCGGGCGCGCTCTTCCTCGGACATCAGCCGGTACAACTCGCCGGCCTGGAAGAAGTCGTCGTCCTTGGAGTGGGCCGGGGCCTCGTGGGTCCCGGTGTGGCCGTGGACCGCGAGCGGCGCGGCCAGCGGGGTGCCGGTCTCGGTGGGGCCGCCGTACGAGTTGGGCTCGTAGTTCTTCTCACCGCGCGGCTGGGCGTTGACGGCCATGAGGCCGTCCCGGCCGTAGTTGTCGGCGGTGGTGGCGCGCGGCGCGTTGACCGCGAGCTGGGTGTGGTTGACGCCGAGCCGGTAGCGGTGCGCGTCGGCGTAGGCGAAGAGGCGGCCCTGGAGCATCTTGTCGGGCGAGGGGCCGATGCCGGGCACGAAGTTGTTGGGGGAGAAGGCGGCCTGCTCGACCTCGGCGAAGACGTTGTCCGGGTTCCGGTCCAGGACCAGGCGGCCGACGCGGCGCAGCGGGTAGTCGGCGTGCGGCCAGACCTTCGTCAGGTCGAACGGGTTGAAGCGGTAGCCGTCGGCCTCGGCGGCCGGCATCACCTGGACGTAGAGGGTCCAGGACGGGTGGACGCCGCGCTCGATGGCCTGGAGCAGGTCCGTCTGGTGCGAGTTGGCGTCCTTGCCGGCCAGTTCCTGGCCCTGCTCGGCGGAGAGCGAGCGGATGCCCTGGTTGGTCTTGAAGTGGTACTTCACGAAGAAGGCGTCGCCCGCGGCGTTGGTCCACTGATAGGTGTGCGAGCCGTAGCCGTTCATGTGCCGGTACGAGGCGGGGATGCCCCGGTCGCCCATGAGCCAGGTGACCTGGTGGGTGGCCTCGGGGGCGTGCGCCCAGAAGTCCCAGACGTTGTCCGGCTCCTGCTTGCCGGTGAACGGGTCGCGCTTCTGTGAGTGGATGAAGTCGGGGAACTTCAGCGGGTCCTTGATGAAGAAGACCGGTGTGTTGTTGCCGACGAGGTCGTAGTTGCCCTCCTCGGTGTAGAACTTCACCGCGAAGCCGCGCGGGTCGCGGACGGCGTCGGCCCCGCCGAGGTTGTCGGCGACGGTGGAGAACCGGGTGAACAGCTCGGTCCGCTTGCCGACGGTGTTCAGGAACGCCGCGCTCGTCAGGTCGGAGACGTCGTCGGTGACGGTGAAGTGGCCGTACGCGCCGGAGCCGCGGGCGTGCACGACGCGCTCCGGGATGCGCTCCCGGTTGAAGCGTGCCAGCTTCTCCAGGAGGTGCTGGTCCTGGAGGAGGAGGGGACCGCCGACGCCGGCGCTGGCGGAGTTCTGGTTGTCGGCGACAGGAGCGCCCGACTCGGTCGTGAGCACACGCTTCGACATGGGGACCTTCCGTACGGGTGAGCAACTACGGAATAACTCTTCCGCTGGGTGGAGCGTTGCGTGGAGCGTAGGTTCGGCGGAACCGAACGTCAACAGTTTGTTGAATCAGCGGGTGAGGCGAATCAGCAGGCAAGGGGTCGTCCGGGCGGTGCCGCCGCCTGGGCGCGACAGGACAGGTGTCAGCGACGGCACCACCCGGACGTTCAGGGGCCGGACCGTGCGGTCCGGGCCTCCGGGGCCAGGGTCAGGCCTGGCCGCCGGAGAGGCGCTCGACGCCGCGGAGCAGCGCCGAGTGGTCGAGGCCGCCGTCGCCCTGCGCCCGCAGCGAGGCGACGAGCTGGGCGACGGCCGAGCCGACGGGCAGGGCCGCGCCGACGGTGCGGGCGGCGTCGGTGACGATGCCCATGTCCTTGTGGTGCAGGTCGATCCGGAACCCCGGGGCGAAGTCGCGGCGCAGGAAGTTGTCCTTCTTGCGGGCCAGCACGGTCGAGCCGGCCAGTCCGCCGCCGAGCACGTCGAGCGCCGCGCCCAGGTCCACGCCGGACTTCTCCAGGAAGACCACGGCCTCGGCGCACGCCTGGATGTTGACGGCGACGATCAGCTGGTTGGCGGCCTTGACGGTCTGGCCCGAACCGTGCGGACCGCAGAGCACGATGGTCTTGCCCAGCGCCTCGAAGACGGGCCGGGCCTCGTCGAAGTCTGCCTGCTCGCCGCCGACCATGATGGAGAGCACCGCCTCCACCGCCCCGGCCTCGCCCCCGGAGACCGGCGCGTCCAGGACCCGGACGCCCTTCTCCTGCGCGGCCTTGGCCAGGTCGATCGAGGTCTGCGGGGTGATCGAGGACATGTCGATCAGCAGGGCGCCGCGCTTCGCGTGGGCGAGGATGCCGTCCGGGCCGTAGGCGATCGCCTCGACCTGCGGGGAGGCCGGGACCATCGTGATGACGAGGTCCGCCTCGCGCACCGCCTCGGCGATGGAGGTGGCGGCCCTGCCTCCGGCGGCGGTGAGCCGGTCCAGCTTCTCCTGTTCCAGCGTGTAGCCGGTGACGTCGTAGCCGGCCTTGATCAGGTTCTCGGACATCGGGGAGCCCATGATGCCGAGGCCGATCCAGGCGATCGACGGGCGGGCGGTGTCGGCGGTCTTGCTCATCGGGTGCCTCTCTCGGGGTCGGGGCGGGCCGGGCGGGGCCGGCTCAGGAGCGGGCGGCGCGCAGTTCGGCGGGGAGCCAGCCGAAGGCGTCGGCGCTCGGGCGGTCGCCGGGCTTGTACTCCAGGCCGGTCCAGCCGGTGTATCCGGCGGCGTGCAGCCGGTCCAGCAGCGCTTCCAGCGGGAGCGTGCCGGTGCCGGGGGCGCCCCGGCCGGGGTTGTCGGCGATCTGCACATGGCCGGTGCGGGCCGCGTGGGAGTCGATGACGGCGTACAGGTCCTCGGTGGACAGGCCGTTCATGGACAGGTGGTACAGGTCCATCAGGAAGGTGGCGTTGGCCAGGCCGCTCGCCTCGTTGACCCGGTCGGCGAGCGCGACGGTCTCGGCGGCGCCGAGCAGCGGGTAGCGGGGCGACTCGGGCTGGTTGAGCGCCTCCAGCAGGAGCTTCGCGCCGACCCGGTCGGCGGCGCGGGCGGCCAGGACCAGGTTCTCCAGGGCGAGTTCGTCCTGCGCGGCCGGGTCGGCGCCCTCGACACGGTTGCCGTAGAGCGCGTTGAGCGCCGTGCAGCCGGTGGACTCCGCGAAGCGGGTCGCCACGTCGAGGTTGGCGCGGAAGCGCTCGGACTCCTCGCCGGGGACCGAGAGCGCGCCCCGGTCCGGGCCCGGCAGCTCGCCGGCGTAGAAGTTGAGGCCGACGAGCTGGGTGCCCGCGTCCTTCAACGACCTGGCCAGGGCGTCGAGTTCGTCCTGCGGGGGAGTGGGGGTGGCCACCCAGGGCCACCACAGCTCGACCGCGGTGAAGCCGGCCGCCGCCGCTGCGGCGGGACGCTCCAGGAGCGGCAGTTCGGTGAAGAGGATCGAGAGGTTCACATCGAACCGCTGATTGGCGTAGCCCATGGGGGGACCGATGCTCCTTCCGTATTGCGGAAGTATCTTTCTGCTCAACGGAAGATTGCCTCGGTGTTTCGGCGGCTGTCAAGGGGGTCGCGCCCCCGTCCGGGCGTTCACCTCGCCGGAACCCGGCCCCCGCCCGGGTCCGTTAGGGTCGGGGCGGCGGCCGGGTGCGAGGAGAAACAGCCAGGTCGCGACGGAACAGCGAACAGGGGTGCCATGCGATTGCGAGTGGAGTTCACGACGGAACCCTTCGACCTGGACGAGGCGCCCCCGCACGCGCTGGTCGCCCGCGAGGTGATCTCCTCGGCCGACCTCGACGCGGTGGACGTCGGCCCGTTCGGCAACACCGCCGAGGGCGGGGCCGACCAGGTCCTCGGTGCCGTCGACGCCCTCCTCCGCCAGGCGCTCGCCTCCGGCGCCACCCGCGTCTCCCTCCAGGTCAACGTCATCGAGGGCGACCGGTGAGCGCGGACGGACCGGCCGGGCCGGTGGTGGGGGAGGCGGTCGTGGGCGGGCCCTTCGTGGACGCCGTCAAGCCGCTGGTCGACGCGATGGGCGGCGAGCTGCTGCCGCCCGCCCGGGCCGGCGAGGAGGACGTGGTCCTCTCCTGGGAGGGGCGCGAGGTCGTCGCCGTGCGCCTGCCGCAGCTCAGCGACTCCCTCGACCAGATCCTCGCCGCCCTGGAGCGCAAGCACGGCCGCCCCCTCGCGGAACTCGACCGCAAGACCAAGCAGGCCGTCGTCCGCTCGCTGGAGGCGCGCGGTGCCTTCTCCGTCCGCCACGGGGTGGAGACGGTGGCGGGCGCCCTGGGGGTGTCCCGCTTCACCGTCTACAACTATCTGAACCGCTCCGAAGGCCGCTGAGAAGGCGCCGCGAGCCCGCCCGCGCACCCCGCAACATCCGCCGCCGTCCGCTGTCCGGACGGCGGCTTTTGCGTGGCCGGTGGCGTTCGGCAGCGTGAAAATGAGTTCACAGCATTGTTTCAACAAAGTGTTGACGCCGACTCGTGGACGGCGTTAGCTATCCGCAGCCCGTCCAGCACAAGGCCACGGAGGCTCCCGTGACTACGAGTTCGCCGCCTGCGTCCGGGGCATCGCCCCAGGACAGCGCGGGCCTCACCCGGTTCAACGCCCTGCCCCGCGAAGCCGCCGCCACCGTCCTCGCCGAGGTCTGCGCGGCCCGCGACTGGGCCGCCGCCCTCACCGAGGGCCGCCCCTACGCCACCCCCGAAGCCCTCTACGCCGCGAGCGACGCCGCCCTGGCCGAGCTCGACGCGAAGGGCCTCGACGAGGCGATGGCCGGCCACCCGCCGATCGGCCGCCCCAAGCCGGGCGACCCCACCTCCTCGCGGGAGCAGCGCGGCATGGCCGACGCCGACGAGGGGCTCAAGGCCGAGATGCTGGAGATGAACCTCGCCTACCAGGAGCGGTTCGGCCACGTCTTCCTGATCTGCGCCACCGGCCTCGACGGGAAGCAGATGCGCGACGCGCTCGCCGCCCGCCTGGAGAACCCGCCGGAGCGCGAGCGGGAGAACGCCCGTACCGAACTGGTCAAGATCAACCGCATCCGGCTCGGCCGCCTCCTGGCGGAGCCGGCCGCGGACGCGCCCGCCTGAGGAGGAGCACGCATGAGCACCGACACCACCGCCTCGGTGTCCACCCACATCCTGGACACCAGCATCGGCCGGCCCGCGGAAGGGGTGCGCGTCACCCTGAGCGCGCGGACCGGCGCCGGGGCGCCCTGGGCGGAGCTCGGCGCCTCCCGTACCGACGCGGACGGGCGCTGCAAGGACCTGCCGGCGCTGCCGGCGGAGACGGCCCACGTACGGCTCGACTTCGACACCGAGGCGTACTTCGCGGCCGACGGCACAGAACCGAAGAAGCAAGCCGAGGCGCAGCAGGACGCCCCCCGCGTAAGGGACAGCGGTGCGTTCTTCCCCGAGGTGGCGATCACCTTCGCCGTCTCGCCGGGCGAGCACTATCACGTACCGCTGCTGCTCAACCCGTTCGGCTACTCCGTTTACCGAGGGAGCTAGCAGACAGATGACCGTCCGACCCCAGCCCGGCCGCCCGGCCGCTTCCCGCTCCAGCCGCCCGGTGATGCTCGGCCAGAACCAGTACGGCAAGGCCGAGAACCGCGTCGTCAAGATCACCCGCGAGGGCGCGACCCACCACATCAAGGACCTCAACGTCTCCGTCGCCCTCTCCGGCGACATGGAGGAGGTCCACTACTCCGGCTCCAACGCCAACGTCCTGCCGACCGACACCACCAAGAACACGGTGTTCGCCTTCGCCAAGGAACACGGCATCGAGTCGGCCGAGCAGTTCGGCATCCACCTGGCCCGCCACTTCGTCACCAGCCAGGAGCCCATCCACCAGGCGCGCATCCGCATCGAGGAGTACGCCTGGGAGCGCATCCCCGCCTCCGACGCCAACTCCCAGTTCATCGGCGCCGACGAGGTCAAGCACTCCTTCGTCCGCCAGGGCCAGGAGACCCGCCTCACCCAGATCACCTACGACGGCGAGCGGTGGGAGGTCGTCTCCGGCCTCAAGGACCTCGTCGTCATGAACTCCACCAACTCGGAGTTCTGGGGGTACGTGAAGGACAAGTACACGACGCTCCCCGAGGCGTACGACCGCATCCTCGCCACCCAGGTCGCCGCCCGCTGGCGGTTCAACTGGACCGACGACGAGCAGCGCATGCCGCAGTGGGAGACCTCCTACAAGCAGGTCAAGAAGCACATGCTGGAGGCGTTCGCGGAGACGTACTCGCTCTCCCTCCAGCAGACGCTGTACCAGATGGGCGCGCGCATCATCAACCACCGCGCGGAGATCGACGAGGTCCGCTTCTCCCTGCCCAACAAGCACCACTTCCTCGTCGACCTGGAGCCCTTCGGCCTCAAGAACGACAACGAGGTCTACTTCGCCGCCGACCGGCCCTACGGCCTGATCGAGGCGACCGTGCTGCGCGACGGCTGCGAGCCGCGCATACCGGAAGACCTCACCAACCTCTGAGCACCAGCCGGGCCGGAGGGGAGCGGGCGGCGCCACCGCCCGCCACCCCGCCGGCCGGGGCGGACCCCGTCGTGCGGACCGGGGCCCGCCCGCACCGGCCACCCTCTCGGCACCCGGGGGCGCACCCCGGGCGCGGGTTCCCTCCCCCGCCCGGCCCCGGCACTCAAACTCCCAGGGTCCTGCCGTACCCGGCCACTCCTCGCCAAAGGACTCACCATGGCAGCACCGGCAACCCCCGGCACCGCGGAAGACGCGGACCGCCTGGTCATCGAGAACGCCTACATCGCCACCGTCGACGCGGCCGGCACCGAGTACGCCCACGGCCACGTGGTCGTCACAGGCGGCCGCATCGAGTCGGTCGGCGCGGGCCCCGCCCCGGAGGGGCTGACCGGCGTCACCCGCCGGGTCGACGCCACGGGGCACCTGGTCACCCCCGGTCTGGTCAACACCCACCACCACTTCTACCAGTGGATCACCCGGGGCCTGGCCACCGACCACAACCTCTTCAACTGGCTCGTCGCCCTCTACCCCACCTGGGCGCGGATCGACGAGCCGATGACCTACGCGGCGGCGCAGGGTTCGCTCGCCATGATGGCCCGCGGCGGCGTCACCACCGCCATGGACCACCACTACGTCTTCCCGCGCGGCTCCGGCGACCTCTCCGGCGCGATCATCCGCGCCGCCGCCGAGACCGGCGTCCGCTTCACCCTGGCGCGCGGCTCCATGGACCGCGGCGAGAAGGACGGCGGGCTGCCCCCGGACTTCGCCGTGGAGAGCCTGGACGGGGCGCTCGCCGCCACCGAGGAGACCATCGACCGGTACCACGACGCCTCCTTCGACGCGATGACGCAGATCGCGGTGGCGCCCTGCTCGCCCTTCTCCGTCTCCACCGAGCTGATGCGCGAGGGCGCGGAACTCGCCCGCCGCAAGGGCGTCCGCCTGCACACGCACGGCTCGGAGACCGTCGAGGAGGAGCAGTTCTGCAAGGAACTGTTCGGCATGGGCCCCACCGACTACTTCGCCTCCACCGGCTGGCTCGGCGAGGACGTGTGGATGGCGCACTGCGTCCACATGAACGACTCCGACATCGACGCCTTCGCCCGCACCGGCACCGGCGTCGCCCACTGCCCCTCCTCCAACGCCCGCCTCGCCGCCGGCATCGCGCGCGTCCCCGACCTGCTCGCCGCCGGTGTCCCCGTCGGCCTCGGCGTGGACGGCACCGCCTCCAACGAGTCCGGCGAACTCCACACCGAGCTGCGCAACGCGCTGCTGATCAACCGCCTCGGCCCGCACCGCGAAGCCGCGCTGACCGCACGGCAGGCCCTGCGGCTCGGCACCCACGGCGGGGCGCGCGTCCTCGGCCGCGGCGACCAGACCGGCTCACTCGAGCCGGGCAAACTCGCCGACCTGGTGCTGTGGCGGATGGACACCCTCGCGCACGCCTCCATCGCCGACCCGGTGACCGCCCTGGTCCTCGGCGCACCGGCCCCCGTGACCCTCTCCCTCGTCGGCGGCCGCACCGTCGTCGAGGACAACCACCTCACCACGGTGGACGAGGACGCCGTCGCCCGCTCCACGCGGGAGGCGGCCCAGCGCCTGGCGCGGATCGCCGCAGGCGGCTGACCCCCTGAACTCCGGCCGGGAGGGACGGTTCCCGGCCGGGGTCCGAGCAGCCGAGCGGGCTGCTCGGACGCCGCCCCGGTGCGTGGCCCAACGCCTCACGCCACCGGGGCGGTCCGTACCGACCCGCGCCGCACACCGCGCGGCCGGTACGACCTGGGCGCACCACCGCACGACCAAGAACACGACAGAGAACGCAGAACCTCGCCGCTCGGGCGCGACGAGGCGCACCGCCGCACCCTCATCTCGGGTGCGTACCACCGTATTCCTGGCATTTCGCATCACCTCCCAGAAGCACGTGCCGCATCGCGACGGCACAGGAAAACAACCGGAGGAGCCGCAGTGGCCGACACGCCCAGGTTCAACCCGAAAGACCCGGCCCACGACCCCGCCGAGGGCGAGGGGCCGATACCCCGACAGCAGACCGGTGAGCAGCAGGCGGAGCCGGACACCGGCAAACCCGCCGTGCACCCCGTCGACGAGAAGCTGCCGCCGCTGAAGATGGCCACCACCGGCCTCCAGCACGTGGCCGCCATGTACGCCGGCGTGGTCGCGCCGCCGCTCATCGTCGGCGCCGCCGTCGGCCTCAGCGCCACCGAACTCACCTTCCTCACCGGCGCCTGCCTCTTCACCGCTGGCCTCGCCACCTTCCTCCAGACGCTCGGCCTCTGGAACATCGGCGCCCGGCTGCCCTTCGTCAACGGCGTCACCTTCGCCGGCGTCGCCCCCATGCTCGCCGTGGTCGACTCCACCGACGACAAGAAGGACGCCCTGCCGATCATCTTCGGCGCCGTCATCGTCGCGGGCGTACTCGGCTTCATCGCCGCACCCTTCTTCAGCAAACTCGTGCGGTTCTTCCCACCCGTCGTCACCGGTACGGTCATCACCCTCATCGGTGTCTCGCTCATGCCGGTCGCCTTCGGCTGGGCCCAGGGGCCCTCCCCGGACGCCCCCGACTTCGGCTCGGCCACCAATCTCGGCCTCGCCGGGATCACCCTCCTGGTCGTCCTGCTGCTGCGCCGCTTCACCAGCGGCTTCGTCAAGCAGATCGCCGTGCTGCTCGGCCTCGTCATCGGCACGGTCATCGCGATCCCGTTCGGCGCCACCGACTTCGGACCGGTCGCCGAGGCCGACATCATCGGCTTCCCGACGCCCTTCCACTTCGGCCCGCCGCAGTTCGCGCTCGCCGCGATCATCTCGCTCTGCGTCGTCATGGTCGTCTCCATGACCGAGTCGACCGCCGACATGCTGGCCCTCGGCGAGATCGTCGACAAGCCCGCCGACGAGAAGACCATCGCCGCCGGGCTGCGCGCCGACACCCTGGGCAGCGCCATCAGCCCGATCTTCAACGGCTTCATGTGCAGCGCCTTCGCGCAGAACATCGGCCTCGTCGCGATGACCCGCATCCGCAGCCGCTTCGTGGTCGCCGCCGGCGGTGGCTTCCTCGTCCTGATGGGGCTCTGCCCGATCGCCGCCTCGCTCATCGCGGTCGTCCCCCGCCCGGTCCTCGGCGGCGCGGGCGTCGTCCTCTTCGGTTCCGTCGCCGCCAGCGGCATCCAGACCCTGGTCAAGGCGGGCCTGGAGAAGGACAACAACGTCCTGATCGTCGCCGTCTCGCTCGCGGTGGGCATCATCCCGATCACCGCGCCGGAGTTCTACCACGCCTTCCCGGAGACCGCGAAGATCATCCTGGACTCCGGCATCTCCACCGGCTGCGTCGCCGCCGTCCTGCTCAACCTGGTCTTCAACCACCTCGGCAGGGGCCAGGGCCGCGACAGCGACGACGTCACCGCCCCCATGGAACCAGCCGCCGACCTCCCGGCCCACCGCCAGGGCGCGGGCGCGCACTGACGCCCCCCGGCCCCGGCCGTCGGCCGCCTGCCTCCGAAGGAGACGGGCGGCCGACGGCGTGCGCGATCCGGCAGCAGGGGGCGATGTGCTGTCCCACCGGGGGACCTACCGGGCCACTTGCGCTGCGAGCTGCTGATCACTCTGGGCCCGGACTGCGCGTGCGCAGCCTGCTGGACGTACTGCCCGCCGACGTCACCCCGCTGCCGAGGGCGACCGGCCGAGAGGAAGGTCTGCGCGTCGCCCGGCCGGCGGACCGGGCTCCCTCGGTCAGGGAATGGTCCCGGTCGATCAGGGTGGAGCTGCTCTCCAGCCCGTCCTGGGCGAAGTCGCGCTGCAACCCCGGCGGAGGTCCCGCCACTTCGGCGTAGCCGAGCCGGATCAGTTCCCGTGCGAGGGCGTCGGCGCCGTCCGCCCAGGTGAAACAGTCGATGCCGCCGTGGTCGAGGGTCACCCGCCCCAGCGTGAATTGCCTCGCCCAGCCGCCCCGCGGCCGACAACTCCGCGTCGGCACGCCCCTCTGCCCTCAACGCCTCACCGATGAGGGCCAGTTGGCGTCCCGCCCGCCGCTCGTCGACACCACTCACCGCCATCCCCCCCCGGCACCCTCACTCCTCGATCCGGTACGTGTCCCCGTACACCTGCCACACCGGCGGCGGATCGAGGCGCAGGTTCCCCTCGCGGAGGAAGGCGCGCTGGGCCGTGTCGATCCGTGAGGTGTCGGTGTGTGAGGGCTCCTCGGTGAGGGCGGCCAGCCGGGCGTCGAGGAAGGCGTGCAGGTACGCCGACTCGTCGCCGCCCCGTGAGGGAGGCCGGGCGGTGTCGAGGGCGCGGCGGCGGATGGTGGTGAAGCCGACGTTCCCCGGGGCGTCGCCGTGGCCGTGCAGGACCCGGGCGTCGTAGTAGCAGAACTGGCCCTGCGCGTCACCGCCCTCAACGTGCCCCCGTGTCGCCGCTGTTACGGAACGGCGAACCGCCGCCTCCGGCCTGAGAGCAATCGCGCCCCGCACACCCGCCGTCCTCTCAGCCCCGGCGGGGTGAGGCCAGCAGATACGGTCCGGGGGGACGTACCCCCTGGTGGTGGCTGACCTGCCAGCCGGCCTCGGTCAGGGTCCGCGACCACGCCTCGTCCACCCGATCGGGCGGTGTGCCGCCCACCGGCCTGACCTGGACCGCGTCCGGCTGCGGTGTCTCGCGGACCTCGTACCCGCCGGGCTTCTCGGAGGCCGGTGCGAAGCCGGCCGCCTCCAGGGCCAGCGCCGCCGCCCGCACCAGATGCTGCCGCTCCCAGCCGCAGAGCCGGTCCGTCGCCCCGTCCGCCCGCGTCATCCGGCGCAGCTCCCGCATCCCCGACCAGGCCGCCCGTGCCTCCCGCAGCCGCGCTGCCCCGCCCGGCGGATCGTCCGGCCCGCCGGTCCGCGCGCGGAACCCGCCGTCCTCCGCCGCCGGCCGTTCGGCAGTGCCGGGCGAGCCCGGAGGCGGCGGGGAGACCGGCGCGTCCCCCTCCCGCAACCGGTGCCCCGCCGGAGTCAGGAAGCAGGCGTGCGGTGGCCTCGGATGGCGGAAGGCCAGCCCCCGCTTCACCAGCCCGTCCAGCTGCGCGGCGGTCCCCGACAACCGCCCCGTGCCCGGCTCGGCCGCCTCGATGATCCGCTGTTGCGCCCCCGTCACCGGTTTCACCATGTCCCGCACCTCCCGTCCGCGCGCACCCCGGCACGCCCACCGTCCAGAGTGCCGCGCCGCACTGACAACGCGCCCGGCCACCCGGAGTACAGTCCGACGCGATCCGGTACGAGCGGAGGACGCGAGCGGACGAGGAGGACGACCGTGGCGCTGAACAGGAAGGGATCCCGGCTCATCACCGTCGACGGCACCACGTACCGCTGGCGGGTCCGGCACAAGCCCACCTACGCCCAGGGCCTCTGCTGGACCCCGCTCACCTACGCCGTCGAGGCGGCGGCCGGCGAGGGACCGGGCACGACCCTCGTCGTCACCACCGACCGGCCCCACCCCGGCAACCGGCTGCTCGCCGGGCCCGGCTCCGTACGGCCGGAGCACGTTGCCGCCGCCATCCGCGAGGCACGGGAACGCGGCTGGCACCCGGCCCGGCCGGGCTCTCCGTTCCCGCTCGACCGGTCGGCCGGATTCCGCTCGCCGCGCTGACGCCGGAGCCCGTTCACCGCCCCAACCCGCGCCCACCGAATCCGCCCTGCCCCGCCAGCCCCTCCCACCAGGCGTCCAGGGCCACCGCGTCCTGCGTGTGCCAGTCCGGCGTCGCCTCGACCAGGCCGTGGCCGAGCCGGCGGCCGAGCGCCGTCATGGCCCGGCCGACCGGTGCCCGGGCGGCGTCGTAGGCCGCTGCCGCCGACGCCCAGTCGGCGCCCCCGGCGAGCGACGACTCCAGCACGGCCACGTCCTGGAGCGCCTTGACCGCGCCCGCCCCGGTGTGCGGACGGGCCACCGTGGCGGCGTCGCCGAGCAGGAGCAGGCGGTCGGAGGCGTAACGGGGCGCCGTCACGTCGTACAGCCGCTGGAGGAAGACCGCGTCCGGGCCGGTGCGGCGGACCAGCTCGCCCCAGAACGGGGGCAGCAGCTCGTCGGTGATCTCGTCGAGGCGGGCCCGGTGGGCCGCGTCGAGGGTGCGGGAGGAGGTGGCGGCGCCGGGGACGGTGGCGTAGAGCACCCAGTTGACGAGGCGTCCGCCCTGCCTGTCGGGGATGCGGTAGACGACCAGGTGCCCGCCGTCGAAGACGACGTAGGCGCAGACGCCGTCGGCCCAGTCGGCGAGGCCGCGCAGCCGCTCCTCCGGGCAGGCGCCGCGCCAGGCGGGGTAGCCGGCGGGGTGCCGGGTGACGCCCGGGTGGAGGTGGTCCCGGACCAGCGAGTTGTGCCCGTCGGCGCCGACCACGGCGGCGTACCGCTCCTCGTCGTCGGTGCCGCGCACCACCACACCGTCGGCGCCGGTCGTGATCCCCCGCACGGTGCTCCCGGTGCGGAACTCCACCTCGCGCGGTACCCGCGCCCGCAGCGCCCGCCACAGGTGCCCCCAGCCGTACGCCCGGAAGGGGAAGGGCTGCACCCCCACCACCCGCCCGAGGGCCTCGGGCCCGTCCCGCACGTACCAGTGCCGGACCCGCATCGGCTCCCAGGGCACCGCCTCGTCCACCAGCCCGGTGGCGAGCAGTTCGGCACAGCGCTCGGTGTGCACCGCGACCCCCACGCCCCGGTCCGCCAACTCGGCCGTGGCCCGCTCATGCACGACGACCCGCCGCGCCCCCGCCCGGTGCAGCACCACCGCCGCCGCACACCCGGCGAGGGAACCACCGATCACCGCCACGGACTCGACCACGCCGCTCGCCATCGCACACCCCTTGTCAGCGGCGGCTCGGGTGCCACCGCGCTCATGGTGCCGGAACGCGCGGGGGCGGGGAGCGGTTACGGCAGGAGCGGGGCCCGGACGCCTTCGCGCAGGTACAGGTCGCGCAGCAGGCCTATCTCGCCGCCGTGATGGGCGACTTCGACCAGAGCGTGCAGGGCGAGCTTCTGGTAGGTCTCGTCGGTCCAGCCACCGGGCCCCCGGCCCATCGGCGCCAGCAGGCGAGTGTCGTCGAGGGCCGCGAGACGGGAGACGAAGTGCTGCCAGTCCTCGGAGAGCGCCCGGATGCCGGCCTCGGCGGTGCCCGGCCACACGTGGCGGTCGCCGAACTCAGGTGCGTCGTCGAAGAAGTGCGTCACGTAGCCGCGCAGGCAGAGGGCGCCGATGTGCCAGACACGCCAGGCGATCGTCGTGACGGGGTCCGGCGCCCCCGGAGCCGGTTCCGGGAAGAGCGTGGCGACGCGGAAGACGCCGTCGTCACCGGGGCGGACGCCGACGCAGTCGCCGACCGGCTCCCAGTGGTACTCGGCGTCGGTCAGGCCGTCGAGGCGCCCGAACAGCCGGGTCCGCGCGCGTTCGAAGGTGGCGAGAAGGTCACGTGTGGCGGGGCTGTGCACGGTCAGGTCGGTCATGTCCGCTCCGGGGCTCGGTGGTTGAGGGCCGGTCGGGAGGGAGGGGGCCGGCGGTGCCCATGTCCCGGGCCCGTGTTCTGGCTTTGGTGGCGCCCCGGGCTCAACGCGAGGCGAACTCCGCGACCTCCCGCCCGTACGGCGGCTCCGCCCCCGCCCGGGAGCAGGTGACGGCGGCGGCGCGGGCGGCGAAGGTGAGGATCTCGGTCCAGCCGTCCCCGGTCAGCTCCGCCAACGCCCCCGGTGTCAGGAGGTCGCGAGCGGCGAGAGCGTGGAGGAGGGCGGCGTTGACCGTGTCGCCCGCGCCGATGGTGTCGACCACCTCGACCTTCTCGCCCGGGACCGCGTACTCCCCGCCGTCCCGGGTGCGGACGGTCAGGCCGTCGCCGCCCCGGGTCAGGACGACGGCGGCGGGACCGGCGGCCGCCAGTTCCGGCAGGCCGAGGCCGAGGCCGAGCCAGGCGGCGTCCTCCTCGCTCAGCTTGAGCAGGGAGACGTAGGGGAGCCAGGAGCGGAAGCGGGAGCGGTAGGCGTCCGCGTCGGGGATCAGTTCGCCCCGGATGTTGGGGTCCAGGGCGACGAGGACGCCGCGCCCGGCCTCGCGCCGCATCAGCTCCTCGTAGGCGCTCGCCCCCGGCTCCAGCACCAGCGAGCAGGTGCCGAAGGAGACGGCGCGGGTCTGCTCCGGCAGGGCGGGCGGCAGGGTGAAGAGGCGGTCGGCGGTGCCGCCCGTGTAGAAGGAGTAGGAGGCGGAGCCGTCCGCGCCGACGGAGGCGACGGCCAGCGTGGTCGGCTCCGGGCCGCGCTGGACGAGGCCGGTGCCGACGCCCTCCTCGGTCAGCCGCTCCAGCAGCGAGGTGCCGAAGGCGTCGGTGGAGAGGCGGGAGCAGAAGGCGGCCGCGCCGCCCAGCCGGGCCAGGGCCACGGCGGTGTTGTACGGGCCGCCGCCGCGCACCGGCCGCAGCGGCGTCAGGGCGTCGCCCCGCTGCTGCGGCACCAGGTCGATCAGAGCCTCACCGGCGACGACGATCACAGGAATGTCCTTTCGGAGTGGTACGCGGCGGCCCGGCGCTCCATCGGCCGGGCCGCCAGGGTAAACCGGTCAGACCGCTGCCGGGGAGCGGTCCTCGGCAGCGCCCACCGCGGGCAGCCCGTGCGTGCCCTTGGCGTCGGCGCGCAGCGTGAAGACCGAGACCAGGGTGAAGGTGGCCACCAGCGCCGACATCACCAGGTACGTCGGGGCGTAGCCGAGCCGGTCGTAACCCAAGCCCGCCAAGGGGGAGATGACGGCGGCGCCGGCCTGCGTCGCCATCTGGAAGCCGATCAGGTAGATGGTGGAGGAGAGACGTGGCTCGAAGTGGCGGTTCACGTACTTGAAGATCGCGATGAGCATGATGGGCAGTTCGACGGCGTGCAGCAGCTTCACCGCCGAGATCGCGACCGGGTCGGTGACGATGCCGGAGAGGAAGATCCGGGTCGCCATGATGCAGCCGGAGACCAGCAGGGACTTCTTCGGGCCGAGCCGGTTGACGAGGAACGGCGCCAGCGCCATGCCGCCCGCCTCCAGGAAGACCTGGACGGAGTTGAGATCGCTGTACATCCGGTTGCCGTCGGCGTCCGTCGCGAAGAGCGAGGAGAAGTACGAGGGGAACATCGCGTCGTAGGTGTTGTACGTCGCCGTCACCGCGACCACGAAGAGGAGCAGCCCCCAGAAGGCCGGGTAGCGCAGGAGCGCGGCCACGTCCGCGAGGGAGACCGAGGCGGCGGCGTGGTCGACGGCGGCCGCGCGCCGTCCGTCGGTCACCCGGATCGCCACCAGCAGCCCGACGAAGACCACCGCCGTGCCGGAGGCGGCCCAGAAGGTCAGGTCCGGGTCGATGGTGAAGAGGCGGCCCGCCAGGAAGGTCGCCGCCGCCCAGCCGAGCGAGCCGAACATCCGGGCACGGCCGAACTCGAAGCCGTGGAAGCGGCTCAGCCGCTCGGCATAGCTCTCCAGGGTGGCCACCGCGACCGCGAACGCCATCGCGAGGTAGGCCGAGCCGACCACGAGGCCCAGGGCGAAGTGCGCCTTGAGCAGCGGGCCGTAGACGTAGATGTACACCGGGCCGACCAGCAGCATCAGGGCGCCGATCCAGTACAGCAGGTTCTTGCGCAGGCCCAGCCGGTCCTGGAGGAAGCCGTAGACCGGCATCGTGACCAGGCAGCCGATCGAGTTGGCGCCGATCACCAGAGAACTGCGGCCCGGGGTCAGGCCGATGTCCTGGGTCAGCCAGATGGAGAAGAGTGACCAGGAGAGCGACCAGGTCACGAAGAACATGAACAGGGCCGCGCTGATCAGGCCGAAGTTCAGGCGACGTCGGCCGCGCACCGGGGCGGCCGCGGCGGGGCTCGAAGCCGCAGGGCTCTGGACGGTCATGGGCGCTCCCTCGCGCTGGGCACCGTACCGCGTCCTCGGCCGGTGCCTGACTCCTGGAGACGGGCCAGTGCGCCCGCCCCCGAGCCCTAACACGTGCTAGGGCGGGATCACTATCACGTGTTAGCTTTCGAAAGACAAGGGTTCTACGACAGGGAAGTGAACGCCCCCATGACCGACCGGAACCTCCCTCGCCACCACGTCCGCCCGGCCGCCGGCCAGTGGTGCAACGACCCCAACGGGCCGCTGTTCCACGACGGCCGCTACCACCTCTTCTTCCAGCACAACCCCGCCGCCGCCGTCTGGGGCTCCATCCACTGGGGCCACGCCTCCAGCCCCGACCTCGTCCACTGGACCGACCACGGCATCGCCCTCACGCCCACCCCCGGCGGCAGCGACGCCCTCGGCGCCTGGTCGGGCTGCGCCGTGGTGGACGAGGCCACGCCGACCGCCGTCTACACCGGCATGGACCGTGAGGACGGCATCGGCTCGGTCATGCTGGCCCGCGCCACCGACGCCACCCTCACCACTCTCAAGGCCGAGCCGGAACCGGTGGTCCCGGGCCCGCCGCCCGGCCTGGACCTGAACGCCTTCCGCGACCCCTACCTCTTCACCCACGAGGGCGACCGCTGGGCCCTCGTCGGCGCCGGACACCGCGCCACCGGCACCGGCGACGTCCTCCTCTACCGCGTCCGCTCCCTCACCGACTGGAGCTACGCCGGCTCCCTCCTCGACGCCACCGACCCGGTCGCCGCCCGCGTGGCCGCCCCCGCCACCGCCTGGGAGTGCCCGGCCCTGCTGCCCACCGGCGACGGCCGCTGGGTCCTGCTGCTTTCCCTGTGGGCGGACTCGGTCACGTACACCACCTCCTACCTCATCGGTGATCTGCGGACCGTGGGGGAGGGGCTGCGCTTCGTGGCCGCGGGCGGCGGGATGCTCGACCACGGACGCGACTTCTACGCCCCGACCGCCCTGGTCGAGGACGGGCGGACGCTGCTGTGGGGCTGGAGCTGGGAGTCCCGCACCGAGGAGGAGTCCCTCGCCGCCGGCTGGGCCGGGTGCCTCACCCACCCGCGCGAGATCGGCGTCCACCCCGACGGCACCCTCCGGCTCGCGCCGGCCCGCGAACTCGCCGCCCTGCGCGGCCCCGTGCTGCCACCCGGCTCCCCACTGCCGCCCGCCTACGAGATCGAGGCCGAGGTCACCGCGCTGCTCGCCGACAGCGAGGTGGTGCTGCGGCTCGGCTCCACGGTCGCGCTGTACGTCAACCCCACCCGGGGCACCCTCGTCCTGGACCGCTCCGGCGCGCCCGCCACGGCCACCCACCCGCTGCCGCGCACCGACCGGGCCGTCGCCACCGTCCCCGGCGGCGTCCGCTCCCGCCTGCGGGTCCTCGTCGACGGCCCGCTCCTCGAACTCTTCCTCGACGAACGGGCGATGCTGACCGAGAAGATCTACCCGGCGCCCGAGGGGCCGTACACGGTGGAGACCGTCCGCGGCCGGGCCGCCACCGAGGTCAGGGGCTGGACGGTGGTCTGACGGAGTCCCGCTCCACCACCGGGCACGGCAGCCGCAGCGCCCGCGCGGTGTCGACCTCGCCGCCGGCGCCGGCCGCGTCGAGCAGCAGCCGCACCGCCGCCGCCCCCATCGCGTGGTGCGGCAGCGCCACCGTCGTCAACGCCGGGACCAGATGGGCCGCCATCTGGTCCTGGTCGTCGTACCCGACCACCGACAGCTCCTCCGGTACGCCGATGCCCAGGCGGGCCGCCGCCAGCAGCACCCCGGCCGCCACGCGGTCGTTGGCGCAGACCACGCCGGTCGGCCGGTCCGCCGTGTCCAGCAGCGTGAGCGCCGCCGCGTAGCCCTCGTCGATCTGCCACCCCACCCGCAGCCTCCACTCCGGGCGCACCGTCAGCCCCGCCGCCCGCATCCCGTCGCCGAAGCCCCGGCCGCGCGCCGAGGCGGCGATGTCCCCGGGCCCCCCGCCGAGCAGGGCGATCCGCCGGTGCCCCGCGACGATCAGCACCTCCACCGCCGCCCGCCCGCCGGCCCGTTCGTCGGGCACCACGCTCGCGTACGTACCGGTCTCCTGCGGGAGGCAGTTGGCGAGCGCGGCGTGGGCCGGGTCGATGTCGAACGGGACCGGGGTGCGCCGCATCGACATCGCCGCGTAGACGATCCCGTCCACCCGGCGGGCCCGCAGCTCCGCCACCGCCTCGGCCTCCGCCGCCGGGTCCCGCCGCGATTCGAGCAGCAGCACCTGGTGGCCGCGTTCACGGGCCGCCTCCATCGCGCCGAGCACCAGCCTGCCCGCGAACGGGCTGGTGGCGATCTCGTCGCTGAGCAGCCCGATCACACCGCTGCGCCGTCGCCGCAGCGACCGCGCCACCTCGTCCGGCCGGTACCCCAACTGGTCGGCGGCGCGCCGGATGCGCTGCTGCGTCTCGGCGGAGAGGTTGCCCTCGGCCCGCCCGGTGAAGACGAACGAGACGGCGGCCCGCGACACCTCGGCCAGCTCGGCCACGTCACGGGCGGTGGGGCGGTTCACGAGGGGTCCTCCAGGGGGTGCGCCGGGCGGGGGCCGGGCGGGCGTCGTCCAGTATCGCGGCAGTTGAGGCGGGCCGTCTCCGCCGGGCGCCGTCCGGGCAGGCGGGTTCTCGCGGGCCTCCGTCACCGGCCTCCTCGCGTCACGGGGACGAGGAGAGCTGCTCGCGTACCCACGCGGGGTCAGGGTTGGTGTGCGGCCGGCCTGCTATGAGGACGGTGGGGACGGTCTCGTTGCCGTCGTTGGCCGCCCGGGCCGCATCGGCTCCGGCCGCATCGCGCCAGATGTCGACCCAGTACAGCCCGCCGGCACTGCGGCCCAGCCGCAGGCGCAGGCGTATGCAGTACATGCAGCCCGGCCGCCACAGGACGACCGGCTTGCCGTCGGCCGCGCTGCGGCCCTGTGCCTCCCGAAGGCCGACCGGCTTCGGGAAGATCAGGGGTGAGTGCACCGCCGCGAGGACCAGGAAGACCAGCAGGAGCAGGGCGGCCGTGCCGGGGTTGCCCGAGACGGCCGAGGTCGCCGCGACGGCGGCGCCGCCGAGGGCGAAGAGCAGGGGGAGGGTCCAGACACGTTTCATGCGAGGAGGCTATCGACGGCCGGTCCCGCCCCGTCCACAGGAGCGAGCGGATTATCGGATGAATCGGGATCGCCGGGTCCGTACGCTCGGCCCGTGACCGAGCGGATTCAGGAGATCGTGGCAGGGCTGCCGGAGCTGAAGGACGTCACCGGGGTGTGGGCGGTGGCGGACGAGCGGGTGGCGCGAGGAGACGCGGCGTTCGCCGCCGACCTGGGCGTGGCTCTCGCCCGGGCGTACGGCCAGGCGGAGCCGCTCCCGTGGCAGTACCGGAGTGTCTTCGATCATCTGCTGAGGTTGCTGGCCACCACGGCGGGCCCGGGGAACGTCGCCGGGGCAGTGCGCCTGGTCTCCTCGCCCGAGGCCGCAGACCGCAAGCGGGACCGCTACGCCGCCTCGCTGCTGGCCTCCTGCCGGCGGCAGGAGGAGCTGGCCGTGGCGTTCTCGGGCCACGCCTCCGAGGAACTCCGGGCCTGTCTCGTCCACGAACTGGTGCTCAGGGGAGTGGCGGTGGACGAGGAGCCCGGCATCGCGCGCTGGGCCATGTCGCCGCACTGGCGGTACCACCCGTTGGGATGGCTGCCCCTGACCTTGTCCGGCATGGAGGACGGGGCGGATCTGCCGAGCTACAGCCTCGGTGGGAGCAGCCACACGATGCCGTACGGGCCGTTGGAAGCCCGCCCGTACAGGCAGACCGGTGGCGCGCGGATTCCCTCGGCGGCGGAGGTGACCACGCCGCAGCGCGCCGCCGGGTTGAGCAGCGCCGTGGCGAACTGGGCCGAGGAGTCCAACGGGGTCATCGAGGCGCGGGTCTTCGAGTTCGCCGGTCCGCTGGACGCCGGGGCGGTCCCGGCCGCGCTGCTCACGCTGGGGCTGGAGTCGCTGGCGGGGGCGGGGAGGAAGAAGGCGGCCCTGTCCGTCGCCGCCTGTCCGCCTGCTCAGGCGTGGCGTGTCCTGTTCGCCGCCGCCTCGACGGGAGGGGCGTACAACTCGGGTTCCCAAGGTGCCTACGGGCGTCTGGCGACCTGGCAGTCGCTGGCTGCGCTGGCCGGGGTGGCGGACGGCGCCGGTGCTGCCGAGGTCGAAGCGCGGGTGCCGGAGTGCGCGTGGTTCGGCTTCGGCGCCCGGACGGACTGGTTCGAGCAGGTGGCCTGGGACGTCGGGCTGGCCGCCCTCTCCCCGGACGGACGCCGTCTGGCCGTGCTCGCCGCGACCGACACCGACTGAGGCGCCGGGGCCCACCGCCTCGCCCCCGCCGATAGGGTGACCCGGGCACGGCGGCGGACGGTGGAGGCGGGTATGGGCAGCGGCGGAACCCGGGCGGCGGGCGGGCCCGCGCGGCCGACCTCGAAGGACGTGGCGCGGCTCGCCGGGGTGTCGCACACCGCCGTCTCCTTCGTCTTCAACGGCCGTGCCGAAGGCAACCTCTCCGCCGCCACCCAGCAGCGCATCCGGCAGGCCGCCGAACAACTCGGCTACCGGCCCAACGCCGTCGCACGCGGCCTGCGCCGCAGCCGTACGGCGGTGATCGGGCTGGTCACCGACCACATCGCCTCCTCCCCGTTCGCGGGGGCGCTGCTGCGTGGCGCCATGGAGACGGCCTGGGACCAGGGGCATCTCGTCCTCACCGTCGACTCCACCGGAGACCGGGCCAAGGAGAACGCGGCCGTCGCCGAACTCCTCGACCGGCGGGTGGACGGCATCATCTACGCCGCCATGTCGCTGCGCACCGCCCACCTGCCCGAGGGCCTGGAGCGCACCACGACCGTCCTCGCCAACTGCCTCCCCGCCGAGGGAGCCCATGCCGCCGTCATCCCCGCCGAGCGGGCCGGCGGCCGGGCCGCCACCCGGCTGCTCCTCGACGCGGGGCACCGACGGATCGCGGTGGCGGGCGGTCTCCACGACATCGCCACCGCCGAACGGCTGCGCGGCTTCCGCGACGCCCTGCGCGGGGCCGGGCTGCACGCCCCCAAGGAGTGGACGCGACGCGAGGGCGGCGAGATCTCCGCCGGGTACCAGGCGGCCGTACGGCTGCTGGACGGAGTGCCGCCCGCGGAGCGTCCCACCGGCATCGTCTGCTACAACGACCGCGTCGCGGCCGGGGTCCTGCACGCCGCCGCCCGGCTGGGCCTCGACGTCCCCACCGACCTCTCCCTGGTCGGTTACGACGACCAGGAGCACATGGCCGCCTTCCTCACCCCGGCCCTGACCACGGTGGCGCTGCCGCACCGGGCGATGGGGGAGGCGGCGGCCCGTCTCCTGCTCGACGCCCTCGCCGCCCAGGCCGCACCCCCGGCCGAGGTGGTGCGGCTGGAGTGCCCGGTGGTGGAGCGGGCCTCGGTGGCGGCGCCCGCCATCCGTAGCTGACACGTACAAGGTTCCACCACCCAGGCCCCTGTCCCACACCCGTCCTCACCTGCCGGGAACCGGGGAAAGATTCTCGCCCTCTCTTGACCTTTAACGAGTTAGGTCTACAGTCCTGAGTCACAGTCGGCGAGCGAGCTACGAAGGGGACGGACGCGGATGCGCGGGTTGACGAGGAGGAAGCTGTTCCGGGCCGGTGCGCTGGGGGCGGTGGGCGCGGCCCTGCCGTCCGCCGCGGCCCGGGCGGTATCCGGCGACCGGAGAGCGGCGCCGGTGAACCGGGCGCGGGAGGCGGCGAGTTACCGGGCGGAGTACCACTTCACCGTTCCGGACCAGTGGAAGAACGATCCGCAGCGGCCCGTCTGGATCGACGGCGAATACCTCTACTACTACCTCTACAACGCCGACTACCTCACCGGGGGCACCACCTCGGGCACCGCCTGGCGCCTCGCCACCAGCACCGACCTCGTCCGCTTCCACGACCAGGGCGTGGCGGTGCCGAAGGACACCACGCCCAACGGCGACGTGTGGTCGGGCTGCGCGGTGGTGGACACCCACGACACGGCCGGTTTCGGCGCCGGTGCCGTCGTCGTCCTGGCAACCATGGAGCCGGACGAGAACACCAACTCCCAGGCCCAGTACCTCTACTACTCCACCGACGGTGGCCGCACCTTCCAGCCACACGGCACCGGCCCGGTGCTGCCCAACCCGGGCGTCAAGGACTTCCGCGACCCCAAGGTGATCCGCGACGAGGAACGCGCCCGCTGGGTCATGGCGCTCACCGAGAACACCAAGGTCGGTATCTACCACTCCGACGACCTCAAGCAGTGGACCTACGCGGGCGGCTTCGTGAAGGAGGGCATCGGCGTCCTGGAGTGCCCCGACCTCTTCACCCTCCGGACGGCCGACGGCGAGACCCGCTGGGTGCTGGCGGTCAGCGCCAACGGCAAGGAGGCGGGACTGCCCAACACCTACGCCTACTGGACCGGCGACTTCGACGGCACCACCTTCACCCCCGACGCCGGGGAGCCGCAGTGGCTCGACCACGGCTTCGACTGGTACGGCGCGGTCACCTGGGAGAAGCGCGGCGAGGACGGCTCCGTCGACCCGGCGGTGCGGTACGCCATCGCCTGGATGAACAACTGGGACTACCCGAACACCACCCCCACCATCGACGCCGACGGCTTCAACGGCACCGATTCGGTCGTCCGCGAGGTCACCCTCCACCGCGACGGCTCCGGTACGTACTTCCTCGCCTCGCGCCCGGTCGCCGCGCTCGACCGGTACGTCTCGCGCACCGTCGACCTCGGGGACCTGGCCGTCGACGGCGAGCTGGTCCTGGAGTACACCGGTACCGCCTACGAGTTGACCACCGAGATCACCTGGGACGAGCTGGCCGGCGCCGGGGTCCAGCTGCGCCGCTCCGGCGACGGCTCCCGTCACGTCGACGCCGGGGTGCACGGGGACTACGCCTTCGTCAACCGGCGCGGCAGCGCCAACCCCGACACCAGCGGCAGGTGGCAGGAGAGCCGCAGCCCGTTCGACCCGGCGGCGGGCAAGGTCCGGCTGCGCGTCCTCGTCGACCGCACCACCGTCGAGGTCTTCTTCGACGACGGGCGCCACACCCATTCCATGGAGGCGTTCCCGTACCTGGTCGACACGGGTCTCGCCCTCTTCACCTCCGAGGGTCCGGCGGTCTTCAACTCCACCGTGATCAGGGAGTTCACCGTCTGAGGGGGAGGCGGGCGCGAGGGCTCCGGGCGGCGGGCGCGGGGCCCTTGGCGCTTCGCCACTTCCGGCGGGCGCGGATGCGTGGAATCGGACGGTACGGCTGGTTATATCTAGCGAGGTGAGAAGGCGGGATCCCGTGCCGCCCCCGCATCGTCCGGCTCAACGTCAGTGAGGACCGCATGACTTCGTCCACCACCGCAGAACCCACGACCGCCGAGCCGGTCCGAGGACGGCGGCCGGGAAACGCGGTGATCGGCTGGCTGACGACGACCGATCATAAGAAGATCGGGAAGCTCTATCTCATCACCTCGTTCGGCTTCTTCCTCGCCGCGGGCCTGATGGCGATGCTGATCCGCCTGGAACTGGCCCGCCCGGGAATGCAGCTCGTCTCCAACGAGCAGTACAACCAGGCGTTCACGATGCACGGCACGATCATGCTGCTGCTCTTCGCCACCCCGACCTTCATCGGCTTCTCCAACGTGATCATGCCGTTGCAGATCGGCGCCCCCGATGTGGCTTTCCCCCGACTGAACATGTTCTCGTACTGGCTTTTCCTCTTCGGCGGACTCATCGTGATCGGGAGTCTGCTCACCCCGGGCGGCGGGGCGGATTTCGGGTGGACGGCCTATTCCCCGCTGAGCAGCGCCGAGCACTCGCCGTCGATCGGCGGGGACCTGTGGATCATGGGGCTCGCGCTCTCCGGGTTCGGCACCATTCTGGGCGCGGTCAACTTCATCACGACGATCATCGTCATGCGCGCCCCGGGGATGACGATGTTCCGGATGTCGATCTTCACCTGGAACACCCTGCTCACCTCGGTGCTGGTGCTGCTCGCCTTTCCCGTCCTGGCCGCCGCCCTGCTGGTGCTGGAGGCCGACCGGCGGTTCGGCGCCATGGTCTTCGCCCCGGAGAACGGCGGCGCGATCCTCTGGCAGCATCTGTTCTGGTTCTTCGGCCACCCCGAGGTCTACATCATCGCCATTCCGTTCTTCGGCATCGTCACGGAAATCCTCCCGGTCTTCTCCCGGAAACCGGTCTTCGGATACTTCGGGCTCGTCGGCGCCACCATCGCCATCACCGCCCTCTCGGCCACCGTCTGGGCGCACCACATGTTCGCCACCGGCGCCGTCCTGCTGCCGTTCTTCTCCTTCCTGACCTTCCTCATCGCGGTGCCCACCGGCGTCAAGTTCTTCAACTGGATCGGCACCATGTGGCACGGCTCGCTCTCCTTCGAGACGCCCATGCTGTGGTCGGTCGGATTCCTCGTCACCTTTCTCTTCGGCGGCCTGACCGGCGTCATCCTCGCCTCCCCGCCCCTGGACTTCCACGTCACCGACAGTTACTTCGTCGTCGCCCATTTCCATTACGTGGTCTTCGGCACGGTCGTCTTCGCGATGTTCGCCGGCTTCTACTTCTGGTGGCCCAAATTCACCGGCAAGATGCTCGACGAGCGCATCGGGAAGATGCATTTCTGGTCGCTCTTCATCGGATTCCACCTGACCTTTCTCGTCCAGCACTGGCTCGGCGCCGAGGGAATGCCCCGCCGCTACCCGGACTACCTCGCCGCCGACGGCTTCACCGCGCTCAACACCGCCTCCACCGTCGGCGCCCTGCTCCTCGGCGCCTCCACGCTCCCGTTCCTCTACAACGTCTGGAAGACCGCCCAGACCGGTACGCGCGTCCTGGAGGACGACCCGTGGGGCTTCGGCCGGTCCCTGGAGTGGGCCACCTCCTGCCCGCCGCCCCGCCACAACTTCGTCACCCTGCCCCGCATCCGCAGCGAGTCGCCCGCCTTCGACCTGCACCACCCGCTCACCGCCCGCTGGGACGAGGCCGAGGGCGCCGGCAAGCGCGACGTGCTCGAACCCGGGGGCCACGGCAAGTAGGCCGCGAGCCCGGCGCCGGTCCGCGTGCCCGAGCCGGGAGCGGGAACACGCCCCACCTGCCCGACCGCGCGTACGACAGGAGCCAGCCCGATGTCAGCACACCCTCTCCCCGGCCGTGACGCGTCCTACTGGATGGCGACCGCACCGGGCCCGGAGCGACCGCCGCTCACCGAGGACATCGAGGTGGACGTCGCCGTGGTGGGCGGCGGCATCGCCGGGCTCAGCACCGCCTGGGAGCTGAGCCTGACCGGGCGGAGCGTCGCGGTGCTGGAGGCCGGCCGCCTCGCCGCGGGCGTCACCGGCTTCACCACCGCGAAGATCTCCGCGCTGCACTCCCTCGTCTACGACCCGCTGCGGCGCAGCCACGGCGCCGAGACGGCCCGCCACTACGCCGCCTCGCAGCAGGACGCCGTGGACCACCTGGCCCGGACCGTCGCCGGCCTGGACATCGACTGCGACTTCGAACGGGCCCCCGCCTACACCTACGCCGCCGGCCCCGCCTCGGCCGGCGCGATCGAGGCCGAGGCGCGGGCCGCCGCCGAGGCGGGGCTCCCGGTCCACCACGTCACCGAGACCGGCCTGCCCTACCCTGTCGCCGGGGCCGTCCGCCTCGACGACCAGGCCCAGTTCCACCCTCGTAAGTACCTCCTCGCCCTCGCGGACGGCCTGGAGGCCCGGGGCGGCCGCATCTTCGAACGGAGCCGCGTCACCCGCCTCCGGGAGGGGCAGCCGTGCCAGGTCACCACCGAGGACGGGCGGAAGGTCGCCGCCGGGTCCGTCGTCGTCGCCACGCACCATCCGGTCTTCGACCGCGCCCTGCACTTCGCGCGCCTCAGCCCCCGCCGTGAACTGGTGGTGGCCGCGCCGCTCGACCGCGACCGGGCGCCGCAGGGCATGTACATCACCGAGGACGAGGGCAAGCGTTCCGTCCGCACCGCCCCGCTCGACGAGGAGCGCCGCCTGCTCATCGTCACCGGGGAGAGCTTCACGCCCGGCACGGGCGACCCCGTCGCCGCCTTCCGGCGCCTGGACGCCTGGACGCACGACCGCTTCCCGGCCGCCGGTCCGACCGCCTGGCGCTGGGCCGCCCAGGACCTCGACCCGGCCGACACCGTCCCGCTCGTCGGCCCCTTCCACCCTGGCGCGCGCCACATCTACGTGGCGACCGGCTTCGGCGGCTGGGGCATGACCGGAGGCGCGCTGGTCGGCCGGCTCCTCACCGCCCTGATCACCGGTTCGGACGTACCGCCGTGGGCGGAGCTGTACGACCCGAGGCGGCTGAAGAGTCTTCTGCGGGAGGGCAAGGCCCTGCTCGGCACGCAGGTCGAGGTCGCCCAGCACCTCGCCGGTGACCGGCTGCACGTCCCGCGTGTCGACAGCGTGGCGGACATCGCGCCCGGAACCGGCGCGGTGGTACGGGTGGACGGCCGCCGCCGCGCCGTCCACCGGGCCGAGGACGGCACGGTCCGGGCCGTCTCCGCCCGGTGCACCCATCTCGGCTGTCTGGTCTCCTTCAACCAGGCCGAGACCACCTGGGAGTGCCCGTGCCACGGGTCCCGCTTCGGCACCGACGGGGCCGTGCTGCAAGGCCCCGCGACCCGGCCCCTGGAACGGTTCGACGTACCCGGGGAGCCCCCGGCCGAGGACGGCGGCCACACCGGGTGAGGAAAGCCCTCCGGCGGATGTCGAGAACCCGTGTCCGGCTCCGTCCCCGGGGTGAAGGCGGCCAGAATGGGCCGCCCGCACACCGAGGAGAACCACCATGGCCAAGTACCTGCTCCTGAAGCACTACCGAGGCGCCCCGGCCTCCGTCAACGACGTGCCGATGGACCGGTGGACGCCGGAGGAGATCACGGCGCACGTCGGGTACATGAACGACTTCGCGGAGCGGCTGCGGCAGTCCGGCGAGTTCGTCGACGCCCAGGCGCTCGCCCCCGAAGGCGCCTGGGTGCGGTACGGCGGGGAGGGGCGGCCGCCGGTCACCGACGGGCCGTTCGCGGAGACCAAGGACCTCATCGCCGGCTGGATGGTCATCGACGTGGACAGCTACGACCGTGCCGTCGAGCTGGCCGGGGAACTGTCGGCCGCCCCCGGAGCCGGCGGCGAGCCGATCCACGAGTGGCTGGAGCTGCGGCCCTTCCTGACCGAGCCGCCCACCGTCACCGAGTGAGGCCCCCGGTGGACGAGACCGTCCTGCGGAGCATCGTCCCGGGCGTCATCGCCGTCCTCGTCCGCCGCGGAGCAGATTTCGCCGCGGCCGAGGACGCGGTGCAGGAGGCCCTGGCCGAGACCGTGCGGGGACGCCCCGGCGGCGAGGAGTCCGTACGGGACGCCAAGGGCTGGCTGATCACCGTGGCCTGGCGCAAGTTCCTCGACGCCACGCGCGCCGACTCCGCCCGCCGGGCGAGGGAGGAGCGCGTCGAGGGCGAACCGGCGCCGGGCCCGGTGCCCGCGGCCGACGACACCCTCCAGCTGTACTTCCTCTGCGCCCACCCCTCGCTGACCCCGGCGTCGGCGGTGGCGCTCACCCTGCGCGCCGTCGGCGGGCTGACCACCCGGCAGATCGCCGAGGCGTACCTGGTGCCCGAGGCGACGATGGCGCAGAGGATCAGCAGGGCCAAGCGCACGGTCGCGGGCGTACGCCTCGACCGGCCGGGGGACGTCGCCACCGTGCTGCGCGTCCTCTACCTCGTCTTCAACGAGGGGTACTCGGGGGAGGTGGATCTCGTCGCCGAGGCGATCCGGCTCACCCGGCAGCTCGCGGCGCGGGTCGACCACCCCGAGGTGGCCGGGCTGCTCGCCCTGATGCTGCTCCACCACGCCCGGCGCCCCGCGCGGACCACCCCCGAGGGCAGCCTGGTGCCCCTGGCCGAACAGGACCGGAGCCGCTGGGACACCGGGGCGATCGCCGAGGGCGTCCGGATCCTCCAGGCGGCCCTGGCCCGCGACCGGCTCGGCGAGTACCAGGCCCAGGCCGCGATCGCCGCCCTGCACGCCGACGCGCCGAGGGCCGAGGAGACCGACTGGCCGCAGATCGTCGAGTGGTACGACGAGTTGGCGCGGCTGACGGACAACCCGGTCGTCCGGCTCAACCGCGCGGTCGCCGTCGGGGAGGCGGACGGACCGCGCGCCGGCCTGGCCGCCCTCGCCGAGGTCGACGCGGCGGTGCCCCGCCACACGGCGGTGGCCGCGCACCTCCACGAGCGCGAGGGCGACCTGGCGAAGGCGGCCCGGCTCTACGCCGAGGCGGCCCACAAGGCGTCCGGCCTGGCCGAACGGGACCACCTGACGCGCCGGGCCGCCCGGCTCAACGCCCGCCTGCGCTGACGGGCGGCGTGCGGCTCAGCAGGTGGGGACGCCCGGGAGCTTCGCGTCCGGATGGCTGATGTAGATGTTGCTGATGAAGCCGTTCTGGTCGCGCAGTTTGCTCCACCAGTTGTTGGTGTAGCCCTCGGCGTTGACGGTGTCGCCCTGCTTCTGGCAGACCACGCGCACCGCCGTCGGTCCGGCGAGGGTGGTCACGACGGGCGCGTTGAGCCGGGCGTCGGCGCGGACGTTGACCCCCGAGCCCCAGGTGTTGAAGGGGGTCCCGCCACCGCCGCCGCACCCGTTGGTGCTGGTCAGGTGGGCCTGGTGGTAGCTGCCCGGGTAGGGGAGGGCGGCGCCGTCGATGACGATGTTCTGGCCGACCCCGTTGAGCAGCTGCTCGTAGTGGATGTGCGCGCCGGAGGAGTTGCCGGTGCTGCCGGTGGTCCCGATCTGCTGCCCCTGGGCGACGAAGGCGCCGCTCGGCACGGAGAAGGCGTTGAGGTGGAAGTAGTACGTCGTCCAGCCGCCGCCGTGGTCGACGGAGATGTAGTTGCCCGCGCCGCTCGGCTGCGAGTGGCGGGTGGCGGTGCCCGCGGCGGAAGCCAGTACGGGGGCGCCGGCGGTCGCGCCGCCGTCGGAACGCACGAAGTCCAGCGCGCGCCGCACCTCGGCCGAGTGGTGGCTGTACGTCCAGCGCTGGCCGCAGGGGAAGGGCGCCTTGAAGCCGGGGGCGGCCGCCGCCGACGTGTCCTGGGCGGCAGCGGGGCCGGCCGCCAGCCCGGTGCAGGCCAGCAGGGCGGCGGCGGCCAGTGCGGGAAGGCGTCTGAGGAACCTCACGAATGCTCCTTGGTGGGGGAGTCGGCCCGGACGGGTGGCCGGGCCGGGGGCGCGGTGAGACCTGCGGAACGTAGCGAGTGCGCGCGCGGCTGACAAGCGTGCCGTGACCGGCGGGGAGGGGAGAGCGGGTCACTATGCTCGCGGGTACCGAAGCGAGCTTGGCGCGGAGAGCCGGGCGGAGAGCCTGAGGGTCTGGAAGATGCTGAGCCAAGTCACCGCCACCCGCTACGTGCAGCCGCTGACCACCGGCGGCTCCGTCCCCGGCGTCGTCGAGGCCGACGATCTGGGGACGTACGTCGTCAAGTTCACCGGGTCGGCGCAGGGGCGCAAGGCGCTGGTGGCCGAGATCGTGGTGGGGGAGCTGGCTCGGCGGCTCGGGTTCCGGGTGCCGGAGCTGGTGCTGGTCGACTTCGATCCGGCGGTGGCGCGGGACGAGCCGCACCAGGAGGTGCAGGACCTTGTGCGGGCCAGTGCCGGGATCAACCTCGGTATGGACCTGCTGCCCGGAGCCGTCGACTTCCACCCCGGTGACCTCGCGGTGGACCCGGCGGAGGCCGGGCGGGTGGTGTGGCTGGACGCGCTGACGGCCAACGTCGACCGGACCGTGCACAGCACCAATCTGATGATCTGGCCCCCGGCCGGGACGCCCCGCTCACCCCGGCGGCTCTGGCTGATCGACCACGGGGCGGCCCTCGTCTTCCACCACCGGTGGGACAGCGCCGCCGGCGCGGTGGCCAAGCGGTACGACTTCCGCCACCACGCCCTGGGCGGCTACGCCCCGCAGGTCGCCGAGGCCGACGCGGTACTGGCACCCCGGATCACCCTCGACCTGCTCCGCGAGGTCACCGCGCTGGTCCCCGATGCCTGGCTGGCGGACGAGCCGGGCTTCTCCTCGCCGGACGCGCTGCGCGAGGCGTACGCCCGTCAGCTCGCGGAGCGGGCGGCCGTCTCCGGGCAGTGGCTGCCGCTGGAGTTCCCCTCGGCCCGGCAGCTCGCCGAGGCCGACGCCGAGCGGGCCGCGGCCACCCGGGCGGGCCGCCCCGCCTGGCTCCAGCACGTACCGGATCTGCACGGCAAGCCGGACGCGGCGCCCGACTGGTCCCGCCATCTGGGGTGAGCCGGGGCGGACGTGGCTGTGCCCCGGCGGTGGGCGCCGGGGCACAGGGCGGTGCGGTGGGGGTCAGCCGACCAGCTGCTCGTAGGCGGGCAGCGTGAGGAAGTCGGCGTAGTCGTCGTCGAGCGAGACGGTCAGCAGCAGGTCGTGGGCCTGCTGCCAGCGGCCGGCGGTGAAGGCGTCCTCGCCGATCTCGGCGCGGATCGCGGCCAGTTCCTCGGCCGCCACCTCGCGGGCCAGCTCACGGGTGACCAGGACGGTGGCGCCGTCGCGCTCCACCTCGACCCCGGCGTTGATCCACTGCCAGATCTGCGAGCGGGAGATCTCGGCGGTGGCCGCGTCCTCCATCAGGTTGAAGATGGCGACGGCGCCGAGGCCGCGCAGCCACGCCTCGATGTAGCGGATGCCGACCTGGACGGCGTTGCGCAGGCCGTCGAAGGTGGGCTCGGCGTCGAGCGAGTCGATGGCGATGAGGTCGCCGGCGGCCACCGAGACGTCCTCGCGGAGCCGGTCCTTCTGGTTGGGCTTCTCGCCGAGGACGGTGTCGAAGGACTCCAGCGCGATCGGCACCAGGTCCGGGTGGGCGACCCAGGAGCCGTCGAAGCCGTCCCGGGCCTCGCGGTCCTTGTCGTCCTTGACCTTGGCGAACGCCACCTTGTTCACCTCGGCGTCGCGGCGCGAGGGGATGAACGCGGCCATGCCGCCGATGGCGTGCGCGCCGCGCTTGTGGCAGGTGCGGACGAGGAGTTCGGTGTAGGCGCGCATGAACGGCGCGGTCATCGTCACCGCGTTGCGGTCCGGCAGGACGAACTTGCGGCCGCCGTCACGGAAGTTCTTGACGATCGAGAAGAGGTAGTCCCAGCGGCCCGCGTTCAGCCCCGAGGCGTGGTCGCGCAGCTCGTAGAGGATCTCCTCCATCTCGTACGCGGCGGTGATGGTCTCGATGAGGACCGTGGCGCGGATCGTGCCGTGCGGGATGCCGACGTACTCCTGGGCGAAGGCGAAGACCTCGTTCCAGAGGCGGGCCTCCAGATGCGACTCGGTCTTCGGCAGGTAGAAGTACGGGCCCTTGCCGAGGTCGATGAGGCGCTGGGCGTTGTGGAAGAAGTACAGGCCGAAGTCGACCAGGGCGCCGGGGAGCGGGGTGCCGTCGGCGGCGCGCAGGTGGCGCTCGTCCAGGTGCCAGCCGCGCGGGCGGACGACGGCGGTGGCCAGCTCCTCCTGCGGCTTCAGGGCGTAGGACTTGCCGGTGCGCTCGTCGGTGAAGTCGATGCGGCGCTCGTAGGCGTCGGTGAGGTTGAGCTGGCCCTGGATGACGTTCTCCCAGGTGGGAGCGGAGGCGTCCTCGAAGTCGGCGAGCCAGACGCGGGCGCCGGAGTTGAGGGCGTTGATCGTCATCTTGCGGTCGGTGGGGCCGGTGATCTCGACCCGGCGGTCGGTCAGCGCGGGCGGGGCCTCGGCGACGCGCCAGGAGTCGTCCTCGCGGACCTGCGCGGTCTCGGGGAGGAAGTCGAGGGTCGAGGTGCGGGCGATCTCGGCGCGGCGCTCGGCGCGGCGGGCCAGGAGTTCGTTCCGGCGGGGGGTGAAGCGGTGGTGGAGCTCGCCGAGGAAGGCGAGCGCCTCGTCCGTGAGGACTTCCTCCTGGCGGGGGAGGGGCTCGGCGTCGACGGTGACCGGCGTCGCGGACGGGGACGCGGGTGCGGACATGGCTGTCACTTCCTTCAGCGGGTGGGCCCCTGGCGGGGCCGGTTTTCGGGGGCGGGGGTGGCGGCACTGGGTGCCAGGGGGGAAATGGGGCTTTTGGTGGGCCGTCTTTCGTGCGGGTGGTTCTGATCAGTGGATACTAGTTTCCTTATGGTGGAAGTTCAATGGTCTGTTGATGTCGAGAATCTTCGGGTCGACAGAGGGTGGCTCTGAGTGCCATGGGGATGACTACAAGTGGGGGGTGGGGGGTTGGTGGGGACCTCCTACCCGGAGCGGGTCCTTGGCCTCAAGCGCCGGCCGGGCTGTCAGGGGCCGGGCTGACGGCCGCCACCCGTTCGCGCCTTCCCAGGGGCGCGGTGAGGTGAGGTGGACGAGGGTGGTGGGGGATGCCGTAGTGGAGGAAGGGGACCTGTGTCTGCCGGAATGCTGGGGTCGCTGGAGGCGGGGCACACGTCGTCCGTGCGTCTGCGGGTCAACGGGGAGTGGTACGCGCTGAGTCTCGACAACCGGGCGGCATTGCTGGACGTGCTGCGGGACGGGCTCGGGCTGACCGGGTCGAAGAAGGGGTGCGACCACGGGCAGTGCGGGGCCTGCACCGTGCTGGTGGACGGGCGGCGGGTCAACAGCTGTCTGCTGCTCGCGGTGGCGCTCGACGGTGCGCGGATCACCACGGTGGAGGGGCTGGGGGAGGGGGACGGGCTGCATCCGGTGCAGGAGGCGTTCCTCGACCGGGACGCCTTCCAGTGCGGGTACTGCACACCCGGGCAGATCTGCTCGACCGTGGGCGTGCTGGAGGAGGCGGCGCAGGGCTACCCCTCGGCCGCCACCGACCCGGACCATCCGGCGGGGGAGCCGGTACCGCTCACCGGTGACGAGATCCGCGAGCGGCTCAGCGGCAACCTCTGCCGCTGCGGGGCCTACCCGAACATCGTCGACGCCGTACGGGACCTGAGCTGATGCGGACCTTCACCTACGTCCGGGCCGCCGACGCCGCCGAGGCCGCCCGCGCCCACGGCGGCCGGGACGGCTCGCGGTACCTCGCGGGCGGGACCAACCTGGTCGACCTGATGAAGCAGGGGGTCGAGACGCCCGACACCCTGGTGGACATCACCCGGCTGCCGCTGGACACCGTGACCGAAGAGGCCGACGGGGCGCTGCGGATCGGGGCGCTGGTGCGCAACAGCGACCTCGCCGCCCACCCCGCCGTCCGCGTCCGGCACCCGGCCGTCTCCGAGGCGCTGCTCGCCGGAGCCTCCGGGCAGTTGCGCAACGCCGCGACCACCGGCGGCAACCTGCTCCAGCGGACCCGGTGTGTCTACTTCCAGGACCTCTCCATGCCCTGCAACAAGCGGGAGCCGGGCACCGGGTGCGCGGCCCGCGAAGGCGTCCACCGCGACCACGCGGTTCTCGGCCACTCGCCCGCCTGCGTCGCCACCCACCCCTCCGACCTGGCGGTCGCGCTGGCGGCGGCCGACGCCGAGGTGGAGACCACGGGGCCGGCCGGGGAACGCGTCATCCCGGTCACCGAGTTCCACCGGCTCCCCGGCGAACTGCCCGAGCGGGACACGGTGCTGGAGCCCGGCGAGCTCGTCACCGCCGTCCGGCTCACCGCGCCGCCGGACGGCACCCGGGCCACCTACCGCAAGGTGCGCGACCGGGCCTCGTACGCCTTCGCGCTGGTCTCCGTCGCCGCCCAGCTCACCCAGGGCGGTGACGGCGCCGCCGAGCAGGTGCGGATCGCCTTCGGCGGGCTGGCGCACCGGCCGTGGCGGGCCCGGCGGGCCGAGACCGAACTGACCGGGCAGGCGCTCACCGAGGAACGGGTGACCGCCGCGCTCGACGCGGAGCTGACCGCCGCCGAGCCGCTGCGCGACAACGTCTTCAAGATCGGCCTCGCCCGTGACCTGGCCCGCACCGTCCTGCTCGGCCTGACCCGGCCGTAGCCCCACCCAGGGAGTCCGCTCAGATGACCGACACCACCTCGGAACTGGGAACGGGCCTGCCGCGCCGCGAAGGCCGGGACAAGGTCACCGGTGCCGCGCGGTACGCCGCCGAGTTCGCCCCGCCCGGCCGCCTCTACGCCTGGCCGGTGCCCGCCACCGTCGCCGCCGGGAGCGTCCGCTCGGTGGACGCCGCCGCCGCGCTGGGGCTGCCCGGCGTGGTCGACGTCCTCACCGCCGGGAACGCCGAGTCCCGCACCCCGGCCGACGACCCGACGCTCAACGTCCTCCAGGGCGACGACGTCCCCCACCGGGGCTGGTTCGTCGCCCTCGTCGTGGCCGAGACCCTGGAGGCGGCCCGGGCGGGCGCCCAGGCCGTACGCGTCCACTACGAGACCCGGCCGCACGACGTCACCCTCACCCGCGACCACCTGGAACGGTACGTACCCGAGGAGGCCAACGGCGGCCACCCGGCGGTCCGCGAACGCGGCGACGCCCCCGGCGCCTTCGACGCCGCGCCGATCCGCGTCGACGCCGCCTACGACGTGCCGCCGCTGCACAACCACCCGATGGAGCCGCACGCCGCCACCGCTTCCTGGGAGGACGGCCACCTCACGGTGCACGACTCCAGCCAGGGCAGCACCGCCGTCCGCGCCGCCCTCGCCCAGATCTTCGGCCTGGCCGAGGACCGGATCACCGTCACCTCCGCCCATGTCGGCGGCGGCTTCGGCTCCAAGGGCACCCCGCGCCCGCACGTCGTCCTCGCCGCGCTCGCCGCCCGCCACACCGGACGCCCCGTCACCCTCGCCCTGCCCCGCCGCGACCTGCCCGCCGCCGTCGGCCACCGGGCGCCCACCCTGCACCGGGTGCGGCTCGGCGCCGACCCGGACGGCATCCTGCTCTCGGTCGAGCACACCGCGCTCACCCACACCTCCCGCATCAAGGAGTTCGTGGAGCAGGCCGCCGTCCCCGCCCGCGTCATGTACGGCTCTCCGCACAGCAGCACCGTCCACGAGGTCGTCCCCCTCGACGTGGCCAGCCCCTCCTGGATGCGCGCCCCCGGCGAGGCGCCCGGCATGTACGCCCTGGAGTCGGCGATGGACGAACTCGCCGAGCGGACCGGTCTGGACCCGGTCGAACTGCGGGTGCTCAACGACCCGGCCGACGAGCCCGACAGCGGCCGCCCGTTCAGCAGCCGCCACCTGGTGGAGTGCCTGCGCGAGGGCGCCCGCCGCTTCGGCTGGGAGGAGCGCGACCCGCGCCCGGGCGTGCGCCGCGACGGGCCCCGCCTGACCGGCACCGGCGTCGCCGCCGCCACGTACCCGGTCCTGGTCTCGCCGTGCCGGGCCACCGCCACCGCGCTGCCTGGCGGCGACTACCTGGTCCGGGTCAACGCCACCGACATCGGCACCGGCGCCCGCACCGTCCTCGGCCAGATCGCCGCCGACGCCCTCGGCGCCCCCGGTGAGCGCGTCCGCGTCGAGATCGGCGACAGCGACCTGCCCTCCGCGCCGCTGGCCGGCGGCTCCTCCGGGACCGCCTCCTGGGGCTGGGCCGTCCACGAGGCGTGCGCCGCGCTGGCCGGGCGCCTCGCGGGGGACCCGGACCTTCCGCCCGAGGGCCTCACCGCCGAGGCCGACACCACCGAGGCGGTCGAGGCCGGATCGCCGTACGCCCGCCACGCCTTCGGCGCCCACTTCGCCGAGGTGAGCGTCGACACCGACACCGGGGAGGTCCGGGTGGTGCGCGCCTACGGGCACTTCGCGGCCGGGCGCATCCTCAACGCGCGTACCGCCCGCTCCCAGTTCCTCGGCGGCATGGTGATGGGCATCGGCATGGCCCTCACCGAGCAGAGCACCCTCGACCCGGCCTTCGGCGGCTTCGCCGAACGCGACCTCGCCGCCTACCACGTGCCCGTCAGCGCCGACATCCCGGCGCCGCCCGCCATCGAGGCGGGCTGGCTCGACGAGGCCGACCCGCACCTCAACCCGGTCGGCGGCAAGGGCATCGGTGAGATCGGCATCGTGGGCATGGCGGCGGCCGTCGGGAACGCCGCCCGTCACGCGACCGGGGTGCGGTTCCGCTCCCTCCCCCTGACGCCGGACAAGGTCCGGGCCGCTCTCGCCGGGGTGGTCTGAGCCCCGGGGCGCGCGGACGCCGGTCAGGCGCCCCCGAGCCGCCACAGGTCCTCCGGCGTGTCGATGTCGTACGGCTCGGCGATGTCCCCGCACTCCACCAGCGTGAGGGCGTCCGCGTGGGCGCGCAGGTACTCCCGCGCGCCCCGGTCGCCCACCGCCGAGGCGGCGATGTCCGCCCAGTGCGCCGACCCGAAGAGCACCGGGTGGCCGCGCCGGCCCGCGTACGCGGCCGCCGCCAGCGTGCCCGGACCCCGGTACGCCGCGCGCACCCGGGCGACGGCCGCCGCGCCGATGCCGGGCTGGTCGACCAGGCAGACCAGGGCGGCGCCCGCCCCGGAGCCGGCCAGCGAGGCGAGCCCGGTGCGCAGGGAGGAGCCCATGCCGGTCGCCCACTCCGGGTTCTCCACGATCACGCGGCCGGGCAGGTCCGCGCGCTCCCGTACCGTCGGCGCCGACGCGCCCAGCACGACGTGCACCCGGGCCACCCCGGCCGCCCGGAGCACCGCCACCGCGTGTTCCACCAGGGGGCGGCCGCCGTACTCCAGCAGGGCCTTCGGGCGGCCGCCCAGCCGTCGGCCGCCCCCGGCCGCCAGGACCACTCCGGTCACCTCGTCCTCGGACCTCTCCCCGGTCCCGCCGGGTGTCCGCGCTGTCGTCTCCACGCCCCCTGCATACCGCACGGCGGCCGGCGGCCGGGAGGCGGACGGAAGCGGAACCGGGGGTGCCGAAAGGGCGGCAACGGTGCCAACAGCGGCGAATTCGCCCCGCCCGCTGGCGCGTCGGGCCTCTGCTGGCGTTTACTGAACGGCCCCGGTGCGCCTGACCACCGCGCCAGGGAGCAGAACCATCACACAGGCACGGCGTACAACGGTGTGCGCAGGGGAGGGGCCGTGTTGCGCAGTATGGACATGGACAGGGAACAGCAGGACCGGCAGGTGGTGGCTGCCTGCCAGGACCCGCGGACCGAGGAACTGCGCGGTGCCACCGCGCAGTTGCGCAGGCGGCTCGCCGCCCACCGGACGGAGTTCCCGGACCGGGCGGTCGCCGAGGACGAGCTGGCGGCCATCGGGGCGATGGCCCGTGAGGGCGCTCCGGACCAGGGGCGGCTGCGCCGCTCTCTGCTCCTGGTCGCCGCCTCGCTCGGCTCGGTGAGCGCCTTCGCCGCGGAGCTGGCGCGGCTGCGCGCCGCCGTCGAGCTCTTCGGCACGGAGGACGGCGGCTGAGCCGCCGGGTCAGCCGGGCTGGCCGGAGGCGGCCAGTTCGGCGGAGAGCTCCGCCGCCACCTGCTGGAGCACCGGCACGATGGTGGCGACGGCCTCCTCGGTGACGCGCCCCGCCGGGCCCGAGATCGAGAGGGCGGCCGCCGTGGGGGAGTCGGGGACCGGGACGGCCAGGCAGCGGACGCCGACCTCCTGCTCGTTGTCGTCGACCGCGTAGCCGAGCCGCCTGACCTCCTCCAGGGCGCCGAGGAAGGCGTCCGGCGTGGTCAGCGTCTTCGGGGTGGCGGCCGGCATGCCGGTGCGGGCCAGCAGTGCGCGCACCTCCTCCGGCGGGGTGCCGGCCAGCAGGGCCTTGCCGACGCCGGTGGAGTGCGGCAGCACCCGGCGGCCGACCTCGGTGAACATCCGCATCGAGTGCTTGGACGGCACCTGGGCCACGTAGACCACCTCGTCGCCGTCGAGCAGGGCCATGTTGGCGGTCTCGCCGGTCGCCTCGACCAGGCGGGCCAGGTGCGGCCGGGCCCAGGTGCCGAGCAGGCGGGAGGCGGACTCGCCGAGGCGGATCAGGCGGGGGCCGAGCGCGTAGCGGCGGTTGGGCTGCTGGCGTACGTAGCCGCAGGCGACCAGGGTGCGCATCAGGCGGTGGATGGTCGGCAGCGGCAGGCCGCTGCTGGCCGAGAGTTCGCTCAGGCCGACCTCGCCGCCCGCGTCCGCCATCCGCTCCAGCAGGTCGAAGGCGCGTTCCAGGGACTGCACGCCGCCGGACGGCCGGGCGGCCGCGCTCTCGGCGGAGGCGTCGGGGGTGCGGGACGTCGGCACGTCGCGTTCCTTTCGGAGCAGGCGGGCAAGGCAGCAGCCTACCCGGCGGGCGGCTCCCGCCTCCGGGACGGCCTGTACGCCGGATCTTCATCTTCTGTTATTCGGAATAGTAATTTCGCAAAATGAAAACGTCCAGCGTACGGGGGTGCCTCTTGACGGAGATGGAGCAGGGCGGCAACACTCCTTCAACAGTTCGTTGAAGCGGCGGCATGCGCACACGGTCGCCATGCACGCGGGAACAGGAAAGGGGCCGGGGTGCCGGAACTGGAACGGGTACTGCGTTCGACACGGGTCATCACTCCCAGCGGGACACGGGCCGCCCAGGTCACCGTGGCCGCCGGGAAGATCGTGGACGTCCTGCCGCACGACGCGCCGCTGCCCGCCGGGGTGCCCGTCGAGGAACTGGGGGACGCGGCCCTGCTGCCGGGGCTCGTCGACACCCACGTGCACGTCAACGACCCCGGGCGCACCGACTGGGAAGGGTTCTGGACCGCCACCCGGGCCGCCGCGGCCGGGGGCATCACCACCCTGGTCGACATGCCGCTCAACTCGCTGCCGCCCACCACCACCCCGGCCCACCTCAAGGTCAAGCAGGACACCGCCCGGCCGCAGGCCCACGTGGACGTCGGCTTCTGGGGCGGCGCGCTCCCCGACAACACCAAGGAGCTGCGCCCGCTGCACGACGCGGGCGTCTTCGGCTTCAAGTGCTTCCTCTCGCCGTCCGGCGTGGACGAGTTCCCGCCGCTCGACCAGGACCAGCTCGCCGTCGCCCTCGCCGAGATCGCCGGGTTCGACGGGCTGCTCATCGTGCACGCCGAGGACCCGCACGCCCTCGACGGCGCCCCGCAGCGCCCCGGCCCGCAGTACGCCGACTTCCTCGCCTCCCGGCCCGGCGAGGCCGAGAACCAGGCGATCGAAAACCTCATCGGGCAGGCCGCGCGGCTCGGCGCCCGCGTCCACGTGCTGCACCTCTCCGCCGCCTCGGCGCTCCCGGCCATCGCCGCCGCCCGCCGTGCCGGGGTCCGGATCACCGTCGAGTCCTGCCCGCACTTCCTCACCCTCACGGCCGAGGAAGTCCCGGACGGCGCCACCGAGTTCAAGTGCTGCCCGCCCATCCGCGAGGCAGCCAACCAGGATCTGCTGTGGGCCGCGCTCGCCGACGGCACCATCGACTGCGTCGTCTCCGACCACTCCCCGTCCACCGCCGACCTCAAGACCGGTGACTTCGCCACCGCCTGGGGCGGCATCTCCTCGCTCCAGCTCGGTCTGCCGGCCATCTGGACGGAGGCGCGGCGGCGCGGCCACACCCTGGACGACGTGGTCCGCTGGATGGCCGAGGCGCCCGCCCGCCTCGCCGGGCTCACCGCCAAGGGCGCCATCGCCCCCGGCAAGGACGCCGACTTCACCGTCCTGGACCCGGAGGAGACCTTCACCGTCGACCCCGCCGCCCTCCAGCACCGCAACCGGGTCACCGCCTACGCCGGGAGGACCCTGCGCGGAGTGGTCCGCTCCACCTGGCTGCGCGGCCGGCGCATCCTGCACGAGGGCGCGTACGCCGAACCCTCCGGCCTCCTGCTGGAGCGGGACTGACGCGGCGGCACACCCGCACCGACGGCGGCCCCACCCCCTGCTCAGGGGATGGGGCCGCCGCTGTTCGCGCCGGGGGCGCACCACCGGCGGTACCGGGCGGCGCATCCGGCCTGTTCGTTAACAGCCGGAAAATTAACGGTCGCTGACCTTGACGGCCCCCTGTCTACGCGCGTCATCCTTATGCGCATGCGAATCCCCCCACGCTTCGCCACAGCCACCGCCCTCGCCGCCGCCCTGCTGCTCGGCGGTTCCGCCGCGGCCCAGGCCGTCCCGGCCCAGGCCCCCACCGCCCACAGCCTCCGGGCCACCGTCGCCGCGCAGGCCGTCGGTGACATCTGCTACTCCGCCCTCCCCGCGCAGGCCCACGACACCCTCGACCTCATCGACGCGGGCGGCCCCTTCCCGTACCCGCAGGACGGCACCGTCTTCCAGAACCGCGAGGGGCTCCTGCCCTCGCAGTCCACCGGCTACTACCACGAGTACACGGTCAAGACCCCCGGCTCCAGCGACCGCGGCGCCCGCCGCATCGTCACCGGCTCGGGTGCCGACGAGGACTACTACACCGCCGACCACTACGCCTCGTTCGACCTGGTCGACCACGGCTGCTGACCCGTCCGACTCCGGCCCTGCGCCTCCCCGCGAGGGCCGGCCCCACGGGCCGGCGGTGCCCCACACACCGCCGGCCCGGAGCGTACCCACGGCGGGCGCCGCCTACTTGGGGCGGCTCTCCGCCAGGGCGAACAGTGCCAGCGCCAGGACGAGCGCCGCGATGCTCGCGTACACCTCGTAGCCGTCCAGGAAGCCGACGCGGGAGATCAGGCCCACGTCGAAGCGGTCGGTGAACTCGGTGACCAGTCCCATGGCGCCCTGAAGGAGCAACAGGAAACCGGCAATCTCCAAGGTTTTCCTCATGCCGCGATCCTCGTCCCGCGGACCCCCCACCCACATCGGCCGCGGGGCGAGGTCGCACCCCTCTCCGGTAGGTCACCGGCGGAGGCGACCCCCTTCCAAAGTCGACACCGCGCCGACGCCGGTCCACGGCCGGCGTCGATCGCCCGCGTTCAAGCGAGGCGGTGCGTAGATTTGCCGACCATGGGCATCCGCGCCGACCACCACCGCACCACCCCCGCCCCCGGGCCCGAGGGCCGGCCCGCCCGGTGCGGGCCCCGTGACTGGGCGGCCGACTTCGCCTGCTTCGCGGTCGCCGTGGTGATCGGCCTCACCGGGCTCGACGTCCTGCGGCAGCACCCCGGGCTCCCCGCCGGCGTCGCCGTCGCCGACCAGGTCGTGGGGGCGCTCGCCTGCGCGGCGGTCTGGGTGCGGCGCCGGTACCCGCTCGGCTTCGCCGTCGCCACGGCCGTGGTCGCCGTCGTCGCGCAGACCGCAGGGGGCGCCGCCGTCGTCGCCCTCTTCACCCTCGCCGTCCACCGGCCCTTCCGGCAGGTCGCCTGGGTCTCCGCCTTCTCGCTGGCGACGGCGCCGCTCACCTTCTGGCTCTATCCCGACCCCGCCTTCAACACGCTCGCCGCCGTCGTCTTCGCCGCCGTGCTGCTCTCCGCCGTCGTCGGCTGGGGCATGTACGTCCGCTCCCGCCGCCTGCTCCTGGAGAGCCTGCGCGAACGCGCCCGGCGCGCCGAGGCCGAGGCCGGACTGCGGGCCGCGCAGGCCCAGCGGCTGGCCCGGGAGGCCATCGCCCGCGAGATGCACGACGTCCTGGCCCACCGCCTCACCCTGCTCAGCGTGCACGCCGGGGCACTGGAGTTCCGCCCCGACGCCCCCACCGCCGAGATCGCCCGCGCCGCCGGGGTGATCCGGGACAGCGCCCACGACGCCCTCCAGGACCTCCGGGCCATCATCGGTGTGCTGCGCACCGGGGACGACACCGACGGGGCTCGCCCCCAGCCCACCCTGGACGCCCTCGGCGACCTCCTCGACGAGGCCCGCGAAGGCGGCACCCCGCTCACCCTCGACCGGCGCGTCACCGACCCCGCCGACGTACCGCCCGCCCTGGGCCGCACCGTCTACCGCATCGTCCAGGAGTGCCTGACCAACGCCCGCAAACACGCCCCCGGCGCCCCCGTCACCGTCACCCTCACCGGCGGCCCCGGTGAGGGACTGAGCGTCGAGGTGGCCAACTCCGCCCCCGCCGGGCCCGTCCCGCCCGTACCCGGTTCCGGGCAGGGCCTCATCGGGCTCACCGAACGCGCCGCGCTGGCCGGGGGCCGTCTCACCCACGGACCTCGCCCGGAGGGCGGCTTCCGGGTCACCGCCTGGCTACCGTGGGCGCCATGAGCGACACGACCGAGATCACGGTGCTCCTCGTCGACGACGACCCGCTGCTGCGGGCCGGCCTCTCCTTCATGCTGGGCGGCGCCGGAGACCTCCGCGTCGTCGGCGAGGCGGGCGACGGCCGCGAGGTCCCCGCCCTGGTCGAACGGCTCCGGCCGGACGTGGTGCTGATGGACATCCGGATGCCGCACGTCGACGGCCTCACCGCCACCGAACGGCTCCGCGCCCTGCCCGACGCCCCCGAGGTCGTCCTGCTCACCACCTTCCACGCCGACGAGCAGGTCCTGCGGGCCCTGCGCGCCGGGGCGGCCGGGTTCGTCCTCAAGGACACCCCGCCCGCCGAGATCGTCGCCGCCGTCCGCCGCGTCGCCGCGGGGGACCCGGTCCTCTCCCCGGCCGTCACCCGGCAGCTCATCGGCCAGGTCGCCGAGGACGGGGCGCACACCCGCCGCGCCCGCGCCCGCGAACGCCTCAACACCCTCGCGCCGCGCGAACGCGAGGTGGCCCTCGCCGTCGGGCGCGGCGCCTCCAACGCCGAGATCGCCGCCGAGCTGTACCTCAGCGTCGCCACCGTCAAGGCCCACGTCTCCCGCGTCCTGGCCCGCCTCGGCCTCAACAACCGCGTGCAGATCGCCCTGCTCACCCACGACGCCGGCCACCCGGCGGCCCCGCCACCGGACGGCCCCGCCTCGCCGGGCCGCTGAGCCCGCTCCCCGGTCCTGACCGCGTGGTGTGACCTTCCGGCCGGCCTCGCCGCCCGGTTCGGGGCGCTGGAGTGCGCGATCCGGACACCGCCTCGACACTTCGGATGCGGAACAGTTTTTCTCGCCGTGACGACGTGATCTTGAGGAGCTGAGGATGTCCCGGAATCCTGATCCGGCTCACCCCCCGGTGGTGGACCGCGCCACTTTCGAGGAGCACCTGGAGAGGCTCCGGGTGAGGGAGAAGGCCCATACCCGCGAAAGCGACGCGATCGCCGCCGCGCGCCTGAGGCTGCCGATGGTGGAAGTGGCCGGGGACAGCCCGATTCTCGGGCCGGACGGCCCCACCACTCTCCTGGACGCCTTCGAGGGCAGACGCCAGCTCATCGTGTACTACTTCATGTGGTGGCCCGGCCGGCCGGCTGCCGAGCAGTGCGAAGGCTGCACGTGGGTGGTGAGCCATGTGAGTGAACTGGCCTACCTGCATTCTCGCGACATCACCTTCGCGGTCTTCTCGCAGGGGCGTAACACCGCCTACGGCTTCGCGGACGCCCAGAAGTCGTACGAGGAGAGCGTGAAGTACCGGGACTTCATGGGCTGGTCCATGCCGTGGTACTCCGCCCAGCCCGCGCTCGACTCACTCCTCGTCGGACGCGAGCCCGGTCTCTTCCACCTCGTGTGCTACCTGCGCGAGGGCGATCGGGTGTTCGAGACGTACTGGACCCGACGACGCGGCGCCGAAGTCGTGGACTACAGCTACGCCCTCATGGACCTCACGGCCTTCGGCCGCCAGGAGGCGTGGGAGGACTCACCCGCCCACTGGCCACGTCTGACCCAGGCCACCCGCACGCTGAGCGGTGCCCCTGACTGGACCCCTCTGGAGCAGTCCTCCGGCGGACGCCCCACCGCACAATGGCCACGCGTCGCCGCCCACCACGCCGACGACCTCGGCACGCCCCACTCCGACGCGGCCCAGCCGGGCGAGCCAGGGCACTGCCACTGACGGTTCCGGTGCACCGGCCGGCGAACCGGTGGCCGGGGGGAGGGGGCCCGCTCGGCCGCCGCGACGGCCGGGGCCAGCTCCGCCGGGCCTACCGCGACGGCCAGGAGTACCAGCCCGAGCTGTCGGTACGGTGGTTCGGTGGAGAGCGCCGTCCCGGGCGGGCGTGGCCGGTCAGGCGCTCGGCACGAAGGGGGCTGTCGACCGCCGGGTGCTGCGCGAGGACCGCGTCGGCTTCCTCGGTGCGGCCGGCTTCGTCCGGCAGGCCGGCCCAGGCCCAGGCCGCGTACCAGGTGTCGCCCTCGGGGTGCGCCCGTGTCTGCTCGATCGCCTCCTCGGTCCGGCCCTGGCGTTCCCTGAGGGGGACGACTGCGCAGAAGACACGCCGGGACGACCCTGGCGAATGCCGCCAACCCGCGTCCTGCGTAAGGTGGTTGGGCTGGCGAGGCGCCAGGAGGTACCTGGCGCGGCGCCGGCCGAAGGGGGAGCCATGACCGATGTCGTCGACCTCGCCGCCTACGGCGAGAGGTTCACCGCCGACCCGTACCCCGTCTACGCCGAACTCCGTGCCCGCGGCCCCGTCCACCGGGTCAGCCTGCCGGGGGTGGACGGGCCCGCCGAGGCGTGGCTGGTCGTCGGCTACGAGGAGGCCCGCGAGACCCTCGCCGATCCGCGCCTGTCCAAGGACCCGACCACCCTGGGCATCCAGATCCCCGAGGGCGAGCTGATCGGCCGCCACATGCTCGTGGCCGACCCGCCCGAGCACACCCGGCTGCGGCGGCTCGTCGCCCGCGAGTTCACCGCCCGACGGGTGCAGGCGCTCGCCCCGCTCGTGCAGCGGATCACCGACGAACTCCTGGACGCCATGGTGCCGCGCGGGCGCGCCGACCTCGTGCAGTCCTTCGCCTTCCCGCTGCCGCTCACCGTCATCAGCGAACTCCTCGGCGTCCCCGTCGCCGACCGGGCCGCCTTCCGCCGCATGTCCAGCGAGGTCGTCGCCCCCTCCGGGAAGGTCCCGCCCGAGGCCAACCTCGCCGAACTCGGCACTTTCCTCGACGCGCTGATCGAGGAGAAGCGGCGCTCGGGGACGACCGGTGACCTGATCGCCGACCTCATCCGCACCGCCGACGACGAGGGCGACCAGCTCAGCTCCAGCGAACAGCGCGCCATGGCCTATCTGCTGCTCATCGCCGGCCACGAGACCACCGTCAACCTCATCGCCAGCGGCGTCCACACCCTGCTCCGCCACCCCGAGCAGCTCGCCGCCCTGCGCGCCGACCCCACCCTGACCGAGGGCGCCGTCGAGGAGATCCTGCGGTACGAGGGCCCCATCGAGACGGCCACCTGGCGGCACACCGGCGAACCGGTGGAGATCGGCGGCGTACGCATGGGCCAGGGGGAACCCGTCCTGGTCAGCCTCGCCTCGGCAGGACACGACCCGGCCCGCTTCCCCGACCCCGAACGCTTCGACATCCGCCGCCGCACCCAGGGCCACCTGGCCTTCGGCCACGGCCTGCACTTCTGCCTGGGCGCGCCGCTCGCCCGCCTGGAGGGACGGATCGCCCTCACCTCCCTGCTGGCGCGCTGCCCGGAACTGGCCGCCGACGGCGAACCCTCCGGCTGGGCACCCGGCCTGCTCATCCGCGGCGTACGCGACCTGCCCCTGCGCTGGTGAGGCAGCGGGCCCCGGCATGCGCCGGGGCCCGCGCCCGATCAGCCGCCCGGGATCTCCGCCAGCCGCACCGGCCGCCGCTCCCGCCGGGACACCTCGCACGCCTCCGCGATCCTGAGCGCGGCCAGCGCCTCGCGGCCGTCGCACGGGTTGGCCAGCTCGCCCCGGGCCACCGCGAGGAAGGCGTCCAGCTCCGCCGCGTACGCCGGGGCGAACCGCTCCAGGAAACCGGGCCACGGGTCCTGTGGCGCCGCAGGACCGCCCGGCTCCGCCGAGGTCAGCGGCGCCCGGGCGTCCAGCCCCACCGTCAGCTGGCCCGCCTCGCCGGCCAGTTCCATGCGCACGTCGTACCCGGCGCCGTTGCACCGCGTCGCGGTCGCCGTCACCAGGGTGTTGTCCTCCAGGGTGAGCAGGGCCGCCGCGGTGTCCACGTCGCCCGCCTCCCGGAACATCGCCGGGCCCGCGTCCGACCCCGTCGCGTACACCTCGGTGACCTCGCGCCCCGTCACCCAGCGGACCATGTCGAAGTCGTGGACCAGGCAGTCGCGGAACAGGCCGCCGGAGAGCGGGACGTAGGCGGGCGGTGGGGGAGCGGGGTCCGAGGAGAGGGCCCGGACGGTGTGCAGGCGGCCCAGTTCGCCCGAGCGGACCGCGCGCCTGGCAGCCGCGTACCCGGCGTCGAAGCGCCGCTGGAAGCCGAGTTGGAGGAGTGTGCCCGCCGCCTCCACCTCCGCGAGCGCCGCCAGCGTTCCCGGCAGGTCCACGGCGACCGGCTTCTCGCAGAAGACCGGCAGCCCGGCCCGCGCGGCGCGGGCGATCAGCGGGGCGTGCGCCGCCGTCGCCGCCGTCACCACCAGCGCGTCGGGCCCCGCCGCGAAGAGCGCGTCCACGTCGGCGGCGGCCTCGGCCCCGGTGAGGCCGGCCAGCGCCGCCGCCCGCTCCGGGTCCGCGTCCGCCACCACCAACGACGACACCTTCGGATGTGCCGCGAGCGTCCGGGCGTGGGCCGAGCCGATCCGGCCGGTTCCGGCGAGTGCGATCCTCATGGACCCAACGTGCAGGGCCCCACCGGTCCCGTCAACCGGTTGTCAGGACAACCGGACCGCACACCTTCCCGCCCCGGCCACCCACCCTCTACGCTCGCCTGCGTGCCCCCGACCGACCACGACCCCACCGCCTCCCTCCACCTGCGCGTCGACCGCGGCAGCCCCGTACCCCTCTATCACCAGCTCGCCCAGCAGCTGGAGGCCGCCGTCACCGGAGGCGCCCTCGCCCCCGGCACCCTCCTCGGCAACGAGATCGGCCTCGCCCGGCGCCTGGGCCTGTCCCGGCCCACCGTCCGCCAGGCCATCCAGTCGCTGGTCGACGCGGGGCTGCTGGTCCGCCGCCGGGGGGTCGGCACCCAGGTCCTGCACGCCCCGCTGCGCCGCCCGCTGGAACTGAGCAGCCTCCACGACGACCTGGAGGCGGCCGGGCTGCGCCCCACCACCCGCGTCCTGCGCTGCGTCACCGAGACCGCGAGCCCCGAGACCGCCGCCGCCCTCCAGCTCGCCGAGGGCGCCGAGGTGGTCCGCCTGGAGCGGCTGCGGCTCAGCCACGGCGAACCACTGGCCCGCCTCACCAACCACCTCCCGGCGGGCCTGCTCGACCTCGCCCCCGACCGGCTCGCCGGCAGCGGCCTGTACGGACTGCTCCGCGAGGCGGGCATCACCCTGCACAGCGCCCACCAGTCGGTCGGCGCCCGCGCGGCCACCGCCGAGGAGGCCGCCCTGCTCGGCGAGGCGCCCGGCGCCCCGCTGCTGACCATGCGCCGCCTCAGCCGCGACCACACCGGACGCGCCGTCGAACTGGGCAGCCACGTCTACCGGGCCACCCGCCACTCCTTCGACTTCCAGCTCCTGGCCCGCCGCTGAGCGGGGGCGCCCCGAGCCGTACGGGAACGGTCGTACAACGAACCGCGAACGTGGCGTCGCACACATTGACGGTCCCCGCGGAGCCCACTACAACCTCCCCTGTCCCCGCAGACGCGGGCCTCGCGCCCCGGTGGCGCCGGTCCGCTCCGGCGGCCCCGGGCCCCCGGCCCGAGACCCCGCGGGCACGGTCGGGGATACTTGGGCGGTTGGGGCGGCTTCTCCGCCCCCTTCGCATGAAGCGTCACAGCGAGAAGGGCACGGCCTCGTGGCACGGTTTCGGACCTGGGTAAGCATCGCGCTGGCGGGGGTTCTCGGCGCATCCCTCGCGGGGTGCAGCAGTACGGGCGGCAAGCGCGCCGAGGACGCCGCCAAGGCCGAGGCGGCCCAGGGGAGGGCCGCGGTGGACACGCCCCGCTGGACCTTCGCCATGGTCACGCACTCCGGCGACGGCGACACCTTCTGGGACATCGTCCAGAAGGGCGCCCAGCAGGCCGCCGTCAAGGACAACATCAAGTTCCTCTACTCGCACCACGACGAGGCCCAGCAGCAGGCGCAGCTGGTCGACGCCGCCATCGACAAGAAGGTCGACGGGCTGATCGTCACCCTCGCCAAGCCCGGCGCGATGAAGGCCGCCGTCGAGCGGGCCGTGCAGGCCGGCATCCCGGTCGTCACCGTCAACTCCGGCTCCGAGAAGTCCAAGGAGTTCGGCGCGCTGACCCACATCGGGCAGGACGAGGAGATCGCCGGTGAGGCGGTCGGCGAGGAGCTGAACAAGCGCGGCCGCAAGAAGGCCCTCTGCGTCCTGCACGAACAGGGCAACGTCGGCCACGAGCAGCGCTGCGACGGCGTCCGCGAGAGCTTCGACGGCAAGCTGATCAACCTCTACGTCGACGGCACCAACATGCCCGACACGCAGGCCGCCATCGAGGCCCGGCTCCAGACCGACAAGAGCCTCGACTCCGTGGTGACCCTCGGCGCGCCCTTCGCGGACGCCGCCGTCAAGGCCAAGGAGGGCGCCTCCAGCAAGGCCGAGATCAACACCTTCGACCTCAACGCCAAGGTCGCCCAGGGGCTGAAGGACGGCACCCTCGGCTTCTCGGTCGACCAGCAGCCCTACCTCCAGGGGTACGAGGCGGTCGACCTGCTCTGGCTGTACCACTACAACGCGGACGTCCTCGGCGGCGGCCAGCCGGTCCTCACCGGGCCGCAGATCATCACCGAGAAGGACGCCGACGCCCTCGCCGACTACACCAAGCGGGGCACCCGATGAGCGCGCCCGCCCCCGCCACCCCCTCCGGCCCAGCGGACGAGCGGCTGATCACCCGCTCCCCGCTGAAGAAGCTCCTCGGCCGCCCCGAGCTGGGCGCGGTCGTCGGCGCCGTCGCGGTCTTCCTCTTCTTCACCTTCGCCGCCGACAGCTTCCTCCAGCTCTCCAGCCTCACGACGGTCCTCTACGCCGCCTCGACCATCGGCATCATGGCGGTGCCGGTGGCGCTGCTGATGATCGGCGGGGAGTTCGACCTCTCCACCGGCGTCGCCGTGACCAGCTCGGCGCTGGTCTCCTCGATGTTCAGCTACCAGATGACCGCCAACGTCTGGGTCGGCGTCGGCGTCTCCCTGCTGCTCACCCTCGCCGTCGGTCTCTTCAACGGCGTGTTGCTGACGCGGACCAAGCTGCCCAGCTTCATCATCACGCTCGGCACCTTCCTGATGCTGACCGGCCTGAACCTCGGCCTGACCAAGCTCATCAGCGGCACCGTCTCCACCAAGTCGATCGCCGACATGGAGGGCTTCGACTCGGCCCGGGCGGTCTTCGCCTCGACGCTGACCGTCGGCGGCGTCCACATCAAGATCACCGTGCTGTGGTGGATCGCCCTGGTCGCCGTCGCCACCTGGATTCTGCTCCGCACCCGGTACGGCAACTGGATCTTCGCGGCCGGCGGCGACGCCGACGCGGCCCGCGCGGTCGGCGTGCCGGTGCGCGCCACCAAGATCGGCCTGTACCTCGGCGTGGCGGTCGGCGCCTGGATCTCCGGTCAGCACCTGCTCTTCTCCTTCGACGTGGTGCAGTCCGGCGAAGGCGTCGGCAACGAACTCATCTACATCATCGCGGCCGTCATCGGCGGCTGCCTCATCACCGGCGGCTACGGCTCCGCGATCGGCTCCGCCATCGGCGCGCTGATCTTCGGCATGACGAGCAAGGGCATCGTCTACGCCGAGTGGAACCCCGACTGGTTCAAGTTCTTCCTCGGGGCGATGCTGCTGCTGGCGACCCTGCTCAACCACTGGGTCCGCAAGCGGGCGGAGGAGACGGCATGAACGCGCACCCCGAAGCCACGCCCGAGGCCGGGGCCGACTCCGGCGCCCTCGTCGAGCTGGCCGACGTCAGCAAGTACTACGGCAACGTCCGCGCCCTGGAGGACGTCTCGCTGGAGGTCCACGCCGGGGAGATCACCTGTGTCCTCGGCGACAACGGCGCGGGCAAGTCCACCCTCATCAAGATCATCGCGGGGCTCCACCCGCACGACACCGGCACGCTGCGGATCGCCGGCGAGGAGACCCACCTCTCCTCGCCGCGCCAGGCCCTGGACCGGGGCATCGCCACCGTCTACCAGGACCTCGCCGTGGTCCCGCTGATGCCGGTCTGGCGGAACTTCTTCCTCGGCTCCGAGCCGACCACCGGCAAGGGCCCCTTCCGCCGCATGGACGTCCGCTTCATGCGCGAGACCGCCCGCGCCGAGCTGGCCCGGATGGGCATCGACCTGCGCGACGTCGACCAGCCCATCGGCACCCTCTCCGGCGGTGAGCGCCAGTGCGTGGCCATCGCCCGCGCCGTCTACTTCGGCGCCAAGGTCCTCGTCCTGGACGAGCCGACCGCCGCCCTCGGCGTCAAGCAGTCCGGCGTCGTCCTCAAGTACGTCGCCGCCGCCCGCGACGCCGGCCTCGGTGTCGTCCTCATCACGCACAACCCGCACCACGCCTACCTGGTCGGGGACCGCTTCGTGCTGCTCAAGCGGGGCGCCATGGCCGGCAGCCACCTCAAGGGCGACATCGACCTGGACGAGCTGACCCGCCAGATGGCGGGCGGCTCCGACCTGGACGAACTGGGCGAGGCACTGGAGCGCGCCCCCGTCCCCGACCATCTCGGGGGCGCCCCGGCGCGCGGCCCGGAGCCCGGCGGCCGGTGACCCGCACCCCGAGGGGCGCGACCCGGCGAGGGCGCGCCCCCCGGGCGGGCGCGTGTGCGCCGGGCGTGCCCGGTAAGGCAGAATCGTCGCGATGAGCACCTACCGCGACCTCGCACACCGCGGCTCCGCACGGGCCACCGTCCTGCGTACCGTCGGCACGCGGGAGAGGCGGTCCCACCTGACCGCGCCCCGGGTGCCGACCGTCGGCATCGACATCGGCGGCACCAAGGTGATGGCGGGTGTCGTGGACGCCGACGGCACCATCCTCGAACAGCTGAAGACCGAGACGCCCGACAAGTCGAAGAGCCCCAAGGTCGTCGAGGACACCATCGTCGAACTGGTCCTCGACCTCTCCGACCGGCACGACGTGCACGCCGTCGGCATCGGCGCGGCCGGCTGGGTGGACGCCGACCGCAACCGGGTCCTCTTCGCCCCTCACCTCTCCTGGCGCAACGAGCCGCTGCGCGACCGCCTCTCCGGCCGCCTCGCCGTCCCCGTCATGGTGGACAACGACGCCAACACCGCCGCCTGGGCCGAATGGCGCTTCGGCGCCGGACGCGGCGAGGACCACCTCGTCATGATCACCCTCGGCACCGGCATCGGCGGGGCCATCCTGGAGGACGGCCAGGTCAAGCGCGGCAAGTACGGCGTCGCCGGCGAGTTCGGCCACATGCAGGTCGTCCCCGGCGGCCACCGCTGCCCCTGCGGCAACCGCGGCTGCTGGGAGCAGTACAGCTCCGGCAACGCCCTGGTCCGCGAGGCCCGCGAGCTGGCCGCCGCCGACTCCCCGGTCGCGTACAACCTCATCGACCGCGTCCAGGGCAACGTCCACGACATCACCGGGCCGCTCATCACCCAGCTCGCCCGCGAGGGCGACGCGATGTGCGTGGAGCTGCTCGGGGACATCGGGCAGTGGCTCGGTGTCGGCATCGCCAACCTCGCCGCCGCCCTCGACCCCTCCTGCTTCGTGGTCGGCGGCGGCGTCAGCGCCGCCGACGACCTGCTGATCCTTCCGGCCCGCGACGCCTTCCGCCGCCAGCTCACCGGCCGCGGCTACCGCCCCGAGGCCCGCATCACCCGCGCCCAGCTCGGCCCCGAGGCCGGCATGGTCGGCGCCGCCGACCTGGCCCGCCTGGTCGCCCGCCGCTTCCGCCGCGCCAAGCGCCGCCGCGTCGAGCGGTACGAACGGTACGAGCGGTACGCCCAGGACCGCCGCACCGGCGACGACCAGGCCGCCGTCACCAGCCAGGAGAGCCCGTCATGAGCCTCCCCACCCCCACCGAGCCGAAGCCGGAGCCGGCCGCCGCGCCGGTGCCGCCCACCCGCGAGCAGCGCCGCCGCACCGTGCGCAGACGGTGGATCACCGCCATCGTCATCGTGCTGCTCATCGGCGTCCCCGCCGGCTACCTCCTGGTCTCCGCCGGGCAGAGCCGCGACAGCGGCCGCGACAAGGAACGCAAGTGGTCGGCGACGGGCCTGACCAGCGGCTGGCCCTCCCAGGTGCAGCGCCGCATCTACCAGGTCCCCCTCCCGGACAACGCCTGGCACGTCGCCTACTACGAGACCAACAACTGGAAGACCAGCCGCCTCTACGTGCAGTTCCGCACCACCGAGGACCAGCTGGCCACCTTCCTCGCCACCTACGGCGCCACACCTGAAGACCTGGAGCAGGGCAAGGTCACCATCAGCGCCCGCAACCAGTCCGTCACCGGCTGGGACTTCGGCGTCTCCGGCCCCTGGTCCGGCCTCACCCACCAGCAGGACGACCCGCTGCCCACCCACAACATCACCGTCACCCGCAAGCCGACCGGCGAGGCCCTGGTCTACGTGGTCGCCACCAGCACGCCGTGAGCCGTACCGGAGCCCACCGGTGAGCGGGACCGGGCAGGGGGCCGTGACCTTCCTGCCCGCCGTGCTGCCCCGGCGCGGCCGCCTCGCCTGGTGGTCCCCGGACGGCGGCGCCCCGCCCCGCGACACCGGCGCCACCACCACCCTCACCGTCGCCCGCGCCCGGGGCGCCACCGTGCGCCGCGTTCCGGTGGAGGCCGCCGTCCTCGGCGTCGAGGAGGGCCTGGCCGCGCTGCTGGCCGACCCCGCCGCCAGTCCCTCCGCCGCCTGCTGGCAGGCGGCCGCCCGGCTCGCCCTCGACCTCGTCGCCCGGGGGCGCCTGCTGCCCGGCCTCACCGAGGCCGACGAGGACGCCTGGCGCGCGGGCCCGCTCGACGCCACCGACCTGCTCCGCCTCCGCGACCTGGCGGCCGCCCTGCCGCCCGAGGGCCACCCGGTCGCGCTGGAGGGCCGCTCCCCGCTCCTGGTCCCCGCACCGGAGGCGCTGCTGCGGGCCTTCCTCGACGCCGTCGCCGACACGCTGCCCCGCACCCCGGCCGCCGCCGACGCCCTCGGCGCGCCCTTCGCCGCCACCGCGCCCCAGCGGCTGCCCGCGGCACGCGGCTGGGCCGCGCTGGCCGCCGCCGGACAGGACGCCGGGGTCAGCCTCTCGCTCCGCCTCGACCTCTCCGCGTACGGCCTCTTCGACCCCGAGGGCGAGGAGGGCCGCCGGGGCGCCGGGGCCGCCGTCCTCCAGGTCCACAGCCTCGCCGACCCCACCCGGATCGCGGACGCCGCCGCGCTCTGGTCCGGGGAGCGGCTGCCCGGCTTCGGCCCGCGCGCCCGGATCGACGCCGCGCTCGCCCTGCGCCGCGCCGCCCGCGTCTGGGCCCCGCTGGAACGCCTCGCCGACCAGCCCGTCCCCGACGTCCTCTCCCTGGACGACGCGGAACTCTCCGACCTGCTCGGGGTGGCCGCCGAGCGGCTGCGCGCCGCCGGGGTCCCCGTGCACTGGCCGAGAGAACTGGCCCGGGAGCTGACCGCCGAGGCCGAGGTGCGCGGCGCGCCCGGCTCCGCCACCGACGGCACCCCCTTCTTCGACGCCGACCGGCTCCTGGAGTTCCGCTGGCAGGTCGCCCTCGGCGGGGAGCGGCTCAGCGAGGCCGAGATGGACGAACTGGCCGAGGCCCACCGGCCCGTGGTGCGGCTGCGCGACCAGTGGGTGGTGGTCGACCCGGAGGTGGTGCGCCGGGCCCGCAAACGCGACCTCGGCCTCCTCGACCCGGTCGACGCCCTCGGCGTGGCCCTCACCGGCACCGCCGAGGTGGACGGCGAACCCGTCCAGGCCGTCCCCGTCGGCGCGCTGGCCGCCCTGCGCGACCGGCTCGCCGCTCCGCCCGGCCGCGTCGAGCCGCCGGCCGGGCTGAACGCCACCCTCCGCGACTACCAGCTGCGCGGGCTGGGCTGGCTGGAGCTGATGACCTCGCTCGGCCTCGGCGGCTGCCTCGCCGACGACATGGGGCTCGGCAAGACCGTCACCCTCATCGCCCTCCACCTCAAGCGCACCGGCACCGGCCCCACCCTGGTGGTCTGCCCCGCCTCCCTGCTCGGCAACTGGGAGCGCGAGATCGCCCGCTTCGCCCCCGGCGTGCCCGTCCGCCGCTACCACGGGCAGGGCCGCAGCCTCGGCGACGTACCGGACGGCTTCGTCCTCACCACCTACGGCACGATGCGCTCCAGCGCCGAATCGCTCGCCGGAGTCCGCTGGGGCCTGGTCGTCGCCGACGAGGCGCAGCACGTCAAGAACCCGCACTCGGCCACCGCCCAGGCCCTGCGCACCCTCCCGGCCGCCGCCCGGGTCGCCCTCACCGGCACCCCCGTCGAGAACAACCTCTCCGAGCTCTGGGCCCTGCTCGACTGGACCACCCCCGGCCTGCTCGGCCCGCTCACCGCCTTCCGCGCCCGGCACGCCCGGCTCGTCGAGTCCGGGGAGGACCCCGAGGCGGCCGAACGGCTGGCCCGCCTCGTGCGGCCCTTCCTGCTGCGCCGCCGCAAGTCCGACCCCGGCATCGTCCCCGAGCTGCCGCCGAAGACCGAGACCGACCGGCCGGTGCCCCTCACCCGCGAGCAGGCCTCCCTCTACGAGGCGGTGGTCCGCGAGTCGATGGCCGCCATCGAACGCTCCGAGGGCATCGCCCGTCGCGGCCTGGTCCTCAAACTCCTCACCTCCCTCAAGCAGATCTGCAACCACCCCGCGCAGTTCCTCAAGGAGAGCCCCGCCCGGCTGGAGGGCCGCTCCGGAAAGCTCGCCCTGCTCGACGAACTCCTCGACACCCTCCTCGCCGAGGACTGCTCGGCCCTGGTCTTCACCCAGTACGTCGGCATGGCCAAGCTCATCGGCGCCCACCTCGCCGCCCGCGCCGTCCCCGCCGAACTCCTCCACGGGGGCACGCCCGTCGCCGAACGCGAGCGCCTGGTCGACCGCTTCCAGGAGGGCCGCACCCCCGTCCTCGTCCTCTCCCTCAAGGCCGCCGGGACCGGGCTGAACCTCACCCGCGCCTCCCACGTCTTCCACTACGACCGCTGGTGGAACCCGGCCGTCGAGGAGCAGGCCACCGACCGCGCCTACCGGATCGGGCAGACCCGCCCCGTCCAGGTCCACCGGCTCATCACCGAGGGCACCGTGGAGGACCGCATCGCCGAACTCCTCACCGCCAAGCGCGCCCTGGCCGACGCCGTCCTCGGCTCCGGCGAAGGCGCCCTCACCGAACTCACCGACCGCGAGCTGACCGACCTCGTCTCCCTGCGCAGGACCACGTGACGCGCCCCACCGGCGCCCGGGCCCGCGCCTCCGCCGACGGCCTGCGCCGCACCTTCCCCGCCCAGCCGGCCGGCGACACCGCCGCCACCACCTGGTGGGGCCGCGCCTGGGTCACGGCGCTCACCGGCCAGTCGCGCGATCCCGGGCGCCTGGCCCGTGGCAGCGACCTGGCCGCGCGCGGCAGCGTCGACGCGGTCACCGTCACCCCGGGCCTGGTCCTCGCCTACGTGCACGGCAGCCGGCCCCGCCCCTACCGGGCCCGGCTGCGGGTCCGCCCGCTCACCGACGAGGACTGGACCCGCCTCCTCGACCACATCGCCGACCACCCGGCCCACCTCGCCGCCCTCCTCGACCGCGAACTGCCGCCGGCCCTCGCCGAGGGACCGGTGCCGCTGCTGCCCGGCGCCGGCGACCTGATCCCCGACTGCACCTGCCCCGACCCGGTCCGCCCGTGCAAGCACGCGGCGGCGCTCTGCCACCGCACCGCCCGCCTCCTCGACCAGGACCCCTTCGTCCTGCTGCTCCTGCGCGGCCGGGGCGAGGACGACCTGATCGACACCCTGACCCGGCTCAGCGTCACCCGCGCCGCCCCCGCGCCGGCCGGGGACGAGACCCCGGACGACGAGGCCGGGGACCCGTACCGTCCGCCGCCGCTGCCCGGCGTCCGCGCCCGCGACGTGCTCGCCGCCGGGCCCCGGCCGCCGGTGCCGCCGCCCCCGCCGGTCCCGGCCGGGCCCGCCGCCCCGCCCTCGTACCCCTCCGGCCACGGCGGCCCCGACCCGCTCGCCCTCGACCAGCTCGCCACCCAGGCCGCCGCGCGTGCCCACGCCCTGCTGGCCACCGGGCGTGATCCGCTCGCGGGGCTGGGCCACTGGGCCGACGCGGTGCGGATCGCCGCCGCCCGGCCCGGCTCGGGGCTCACCTCGGCCGCCCGCGACCTGTACGCCCGCCTCGCCCGTGCCGCCGGACGGGACGTCACCGACCTGCACCGGGCCGTCGCCGCCTGGCAACTCGGCGGCGAGGCGGGCCTCGTCGCCCTCGAGGAACCCTGGGACCCGCCGGCCGGACCCTTCGACCGCGCCCGCCCCACCCTGCTCGCCGCAGGCCACCCGCGCCTGCGCCCCGAACGCAACCGCCTCACCCACCCGGCCGGCGACCGCCAGCTCCGGCTGGGCCGCGACGGCCTCTGGTACGGCTACATCTCCGACCCCGGCCGCGAGGACTGGTGGCCCACGGCGACGCCGGGCCTGGACCCGGTGGCGGTGTTCGGGGCGCTGCCAGGCGGCGGGGCCTGAACCCCGCCGCCCGGCAGCGGGCAGGTCAGAAGCGGCTCCCGCGCGAGGGGCCGAAGAACTCGATCTCCGCGATGGCGACCTGCTTCTTCGCGGAGGCGGCGTGGGCCGACTCGATGGTGAAGCGGACCTTGGTCACCTCGCCGACCCGGAAGGGGCGGCGCTGTCCGCCCGCGCCCTGGTCGAGCGTCATGTCGAGGGTCTTCGTCTTCCCGTCGGCCAGGGTCACCTTCGCCTTGACACGGTGCGGCAGCGCCGACTCGCGGACGTGCTCGGGGCGGGCGGAGACGCCGGGCGTGATGATGACGTCCAGCAGGCGGGTGGGCTCGCTGAACCCGACCTCGATCCACTCGCCCTGGCCCGACTGCGAGACGCCCGGCCCCCACCAGGTGTTGCTCAGCTGGTCGAAGGCGAGCAGCGGCTTGTGCCCGGAGTACGACCGGGACGCCTTGATGGTGTCCGGCGCCACCGGGGCACGCTTGGCGAAGTGGTCGCGGGTGGCCTGCACCCCGTCGGGGACGTAGAGGACGGCGAGGACGAGCAGGGCGAGGGCGACGGCCGCGCCGATCCAGGTGGCGATGCGGTCGAAGACCCGGCGCAGCGGCGGCCGGTCTCCGGCCCACGGCGTCTCCTGCTGCCGGCCGCCGAAGAGGCGGCGCCACCACGGGCGGCGGCCCGGCTCGCGCTCCTCGTGGTCGTCGAGGCGCATGGCGCAGTGGCCGCAGAAGTGGCGGTCGGGGTGGTTGGCCGTGCCGCACCAGGGGCAGGGCGGTCCTCCGGTGTGCTCCTCGCGGTGGAGCGGGGCACGGACCTGCGGCCGGTCGGCGTCGGGCCGTCCGGGCAGGACGGGGGTGACGACGGGGGTGGCGGCCGGAGCGGGTTCCGGGTCCGCGACCGGGACCAGCAGCGAACGGGCCCGCTCCGCACGGGGGTCGGGGGCCTGCTCCTCGCCGCCGGTCCGGGGTACGGGGACGGTCTCGGCCTCGTGGGAGGCGGGCTCGGTGCCGGGCGCCGGGGACGGTCCGGGGGTGGACTCGCCGGCCGGCGACGCCGGGGTCGTGGGACGGTCCGGGCCGGCGGTGGCGCCGAGGGCCGTCCGGGCGGGGGCCAGGCCCGTGCCGCCGGGGCCGGGCCGGTCGAAGGCGTCCCAGTTCGCGGGGGTGGAGGCGGAGCCGCCGTCGGCCGGGGCAGCCGGAGCGGGCGAGGTGGCCGGGGCGGGCGAGGTGGCCGGGGCGGAGGCCGGGGCCGCCGCGGTGGCGCGGGGGGCGGTGCCGCGTGCCGGGTCCCAGCTGAGGACCGCGCCGCAGGCGTCGCAGAAGGACTGGCCCGGTTCCGCGCGGGTCCCGCACTCGGCGCAGTTCTTGGTGGTCATCGCTCCGATGTCCTTTCGGCGGCGGTCACTTCGACCGTGTAGGGCATGTGGGCCGGGCGCGCCGCCGCGACGAGGGCGTCGAGGCGGTGGGTGTCGGCCGGGGTGGGGTCGGGCAGCCGGAGCGCGACGTGCAGGGCCGGCCGGGCAGGACCGGGGAAGGGGCCCAGCGGGCGGGCGCTCCACGCCGCACCGCCGGACTCGGTGATCTCCGGCGTGGCGCCGAACGCGAGCCGCACCGTCTCCACCAGCCCCTGCCGGGTCCCCCGGACGCGGTGCAGGCGGGCGGTGGCGGCGACGATGGCGCGCAGCCGGGGATCAGGCTCGGTGCCGTCGGTCTCGGCGCCGATCCAGGTGCCGAGCCAGCGGGCGAAGTCGACGGGCGTCAGCGCCGGGTCGAAGTAACGGTCCAGGCAGTCCAGGGTGTTGAGGATGGGGGCGAGGACCTCGTCGAGCCCGGCGACGAAGCGCTGGGCCAGGTCGTCGTCGGCGAAGACCGCGGGCAGCATCGCGGCGAGGGGGACGGAGGACTCCAGCCCGTCGACCGAACCCCGGGCGCTCACGGGGTGTCCCCGACGACCCGGACCCGGTGGTCGTAGGAGAAGACCAGCGCGGGTGCCTCCAGGTCGATGCGGTCGGTGGGGTCGCCGCGCTTGCCGGTCAGCGGGTCGGCCGGGTGCAGCACGACCTCGTCGACGAGTTCGACGCCGGGGACGCGTTGCAGTACCGCGAAGACCTCCCCCGCCTGCACCGGGCGGCCGAAGGGCCAGCCCCGCCCGTCGGCGCCGCCGGTGAACGGGTCGAGGTGGCGGTAGAGGGCGTCGTGGGCCTGGCGGCGTACCCGGTCGGTGTCGACGGCGCGGAAGGCGTGCACCGTGGCGACCACCGTGACGCCCTGGTAGAAGGGCGGGCCGACGGCGAGCCGGGTGCCGATGAGGCGGCGCTCGTCGAGCTGGCGGGTGATGCGGTCCAGCAGGGCGTCGCCGGGGACCAGTTGCTCGAAGCGCAGCCGCCCGCCGGGGTCGGGGACGGCCTGGGGGACGACCAGGACCCGCACCGCGTACGCCCCGTGTTCGCCCTCCTCGCCCTCCAGGCAGGTGATCCGGGCCGTCTCGGGGGCGGCGCGGCGGGCCAGTTCCTCGTAGTCCCGCAGGGTGACGGCCCGTTCCTGGGCGCGCAGGGTGATGGGGGCCCGCAGTTTGGCCTCCTCCACCGTCTCGCCGTCGACCCCGCCGCGCGCCGCCTCGCGGTTGACGACCTCCCCGACGTACGGGATGGAGGTGCGCAGGACCTGGACGGCGTGGCGGGCGACGTTGCCGGCGCGGCCGCCGCCGGTGCGGTAGCGGCGGGCCCGGATGACGGCGCCCTTGGGCGGGACGGCGCCGTACTGGCGCAGGGTGCCGTCGCTCTCGCGGACCGAGGGGCCGAAGGCGATCTCGCCGGTGGCGCCGTCCAGGGTGATGTGCGGGTCGTCGGGGCGGGAGGAGGCGAAGTGCGGGACGACCTCCCAGTCGTGCCAGCCCTCGTGCGTGGCGGTCTGGAGCAGCACGGGCGGGGAGTCCGCGACGACCGGGGCGTGGGCGAGCCGCAGCCGCTGGCCGGGCAGGCCGGTGGACTCGCCGAGCGCCTCGTCGCGCACGGTCTCGGCGTGCACGGCGCGGGTGGTGCCGCCGACCGTGTACGCCTCGGCCGAGCGGATGGTGGGGGAGGTGGTGTAGAAGGGCTGGCCGGTCAGCGGCTCGGTGACCCGGCAGCGCACCCAGCCGGCCTCGTGGCCGCCGTTGCGGGAGAGGACGTGGCCCTCGGGCAGGTGGAGCACGATGTCGCCGGGGCGGTTGAGGCCGCCGGTGCCGTCCCGGTCGACCTCGCAGGGCTGCCAGCCGTCCTCCGTCCACGCTTCCCAGGAGAGCGGGGGCTGGCGCGGGTCGACGCCGACACCGTCGACGCGGCTGTCCAGTTCGAGGGCGAGGGCGCAGTGCGGGGCGGCGGCGGTGAGGCCGATCAGCATGCAGTCGCCGGGTTCCGGTGCCTCGGAGAAGCACAGCAGGTCCTTGCCCTCGGCCAGTTCGGTGGTGCGGTCGGTGACCGGGCCACCCTGGCGCTGCACCACGAGGTGGCTGAGGGCGGTCGGCACGATGCTCAGCCCGCGCTCGGTGGCGAAGACCACGGCCTCGTCCCGCTCGGTGCGGGTGGTGGCGACCTCGGTGCCGACCGGTACCGCCACCGTCTCCTCCTGCGGCGCCGAGAGCCAGAAGGTCACCTCGGTGCGGGCGGCCGACGGCGGGAACAGCGTGATGCCGACCAGGTCGAGGAAAGCCAGATGGTTCTTGTCCGGTACCCGGTTGAGCCGGTAGACGATCTGGTCGGCCATGTGGGCGACGGTCTCGACGAGGGTGACGCCGGGGTCGGAGACGTTGTGGTCGGTCCACTCGGGCGCCCGCTGCTGGATGTAGCGCTTGGCGTCGTCCACGAACTGCTGGAAGCGGCGGTCGTCGAGGTTGGGGGAGGGCAGGGACATCAGCGTTCGCTTTCGGGGAGGGTCCCGGGGCCGCCCGGGCCGGCGGCGCCGCCGGGCGTGCCCGGCTCGTCGTGGGAGGGGATGACGTAGAAGGGGAAGACCAGGCTGCGCGGGTTGTTGGTGCCGCGGATGGCGTAGCGGACGTCGATGAAGAGGACGCTGCGGTCGTGGCCCGCGGTGACCTCCACGTCGTGCACCTCGATCCGCGGCTCCCAGCGGTCCAGGCTGGTCAGCACCTCGTGCTGGATGCGCCCGGCGGTCTGCTCGTTGACCGGCGCGAAGACGAGGTCGTGGATGGCGCAGCCGAACTCCGGGCGCATCGGCCGCTCGCCGGGCGCGGTGGCGAGGACCAGCCGGATCGACTCCTCGATCTCCCGTTCGCCGCTGACCAGGGCGATGCCGCCGGTGGGGCCGATCCGCAGGGGGAAGGCCCAGCCGGAGCCCACGAACTGTTCGGACATCAGGACTCCCCGGGGGACGGACGGAAGGGCAGGGGGCGGCGGTCGCGGGGGCGGTCCGTCACAGCGGCACCGGCTTCCCGTTGATGGTGACCACGCCCATGAGCGGGATGTTGATCGCCCGCATCCCGACGCTGGCCACCGAGTTGATCTGGACCGTGCCGGTGGCGTTGAGCAGGGCGGTGCCGCTGGCCTGGAGGTTGAGGACGCCGGTCGCGTTGACGTTGAAGCCGCCCGCCAGGGTCCGCAGGTTGGTGGCGCCCCGGCTCTGCATGGTGATGATCCCGCCGCTCTTGAGGGTGAGCTTGCGGCGGGCGCTCAGGGTGAGGTCGGTGCCCGCCTCGACGGAGACGGACCTGCCGCCCTTGATGGTGACGTCCCCGTCGCTGTCGACGGTGATCTCGGTGTTGGTGCGGTCGAGGTTGACGGTCAGCCGGCCGTCCCCGGAGGCGACCCGCACGCCCTGTTTGCCGCCGGAGCGCTGGCTGAGCAGGTCGACGCGGTTGCCCTGGCGGTCGGAGAGGGTGTGCCGGGTGGCCTGTTTGCGCAGCCCGTCGTGGAGCGGCACGTCCGGGACGCGGGTCGGCAGGTCGACGCCGTTGTACAGCCCGCCGATGACGAAGGGGTGGTCGAGCGCGCCCCGGTCGAAGGCGACCAGCACTTCGTCGCCGACGTCCATCGGGAAGATCCCGCCGCCGCTCTTCCCGCCCAGTTGCACGCACCGCGTCCAGTCGCTGACGTACGCGTCGTTCAGCCAGGGGAAGGTGAGCTTGACCCTGCCCTGGCGCAGCGGGTCCTGGACGTCGGTGACGACGGCGTTGGCGACGCTGGGCAGCCGGGAGGCGCCGCCGCCCGCCTCACCGCCGCCCGAGGCCAGTCCGTACAGCGAGCGCCACTGGCGGCCGCTGACGGTCACCCAGGACTCGTAGTGTCGGCCGTCGCCGAAGACGTGCCGCACCGAGGTCACCGTGTACTTGCCCTCGAAGGGCTCGCCCACGTCGGAGAGGGCCACCGGGACGCCGGGCCGCAGCTCGGGGTTGCCGCGCGCGGCCACCTCCAGCTCCGCGAAGGACGAGGTGACGTCGGTGGCGAGGGCCTCGGCGGCGTGCTGCACCTCGGACTGCGTGTCGTACGGCGACGCGGTCTCCACCAGCGTCGCGGACTTGAAGGCGCGGGCGATCTCGCCCGGGGTGACGCCGATGCTGATGCCCGGGTCGGTGGTGAGGGTCTTGACCTCGCTGATCTTCTTCTTGGTGGTGACGTTCCAGCCGCGTGTCTCCACCTTGTTGACCTGGTCGGCGGCGGTGACGGCGGCCCGCAGCCGCAGGATGTCGTGGCCGCCCTGGAGCACGAACGGGCTCTTGTCACCGTCCGTGCCCGGCGAGGGCGCCCCCGAGGACGCCTTGGGCTTCACGAACTGGAACTTGCCCTTCGCGTCCAGTGACATCACCGACTCGTTCTCGTCGGCGAGGCGCGAGAGGAAGTCCCAGTCGCTGATGTTGGGCTGGCTGATGAACTCGTACAGCGCCGGGGTGGACTGGACGCGCCCGATCGGCACGCCCGCCTTGGCGGCCAGCCTGCGGGCGATGTCGGAGGCGGTCTGGTTGCGGTACGCGGAGACCCGGCGGCGGCGCATCAGGCGGTGCCCGAAGTCGTAGCCCCGCACGACGGCGAAGCTTCCGGTGCCGTCGTAGTCCGCCTCCAGGCCGGTGACCTCGCCGGTGAGCAGCGGATCGCCGAGCCCCTCGCCGTCGGCGACCGGGGTCAGCACCACCTCGGTGCCGAACGTCACCCCCAGCTCCCCGAGGACGATCCGGTACGGGTCGCGGAAGGTCAGCCGGAAGGCGGCGGGCACGCCCGCGCCCTGGTCGACCCAGCCCTCCACCAGCAGCGGGGCGATGTCCTTCGGAAGCTCGGCCCCGCCGATCGAGACCTGGATGACGCTGGAGAACGCGGTGCGCACCATCAGCGCCGCACCTCCTCGGCGGCGGGCAGCACCAGTTCGGTCCCGGAGCGCAGCCGCGAGGGGTCGTCGATGTCGTTGGCCTCGGCGATGGCCCGCCAGGCCGACGCCTCCCCGTACTCCCGCCACGCCAGCGACTGGAGGGTGTCGCCCGCGACCACGCGGTGCACCCGCTGCGCGGTGAGCGCCCCCGAGGTCGGGTTCTGGCCCTTGGTCTTCGAGGGGATCTCGTGCAGCCGCATCTGGCAGGTCGCCCGGATCGGCACCCCGGTGGTCCCGAAGAGCGTGTAGGACGCCTCGACCGAGGAGACGTACGCCGTGAACCGCGCTGTGGAGAACGCCCCCCACTCGAACACCACCCACGGCGGCGACGGCTGCTTCGCCGCGATGCTGCGGGCCGTCGTCTCGCAGCAGCCGAGCAGTGCCTCCACCTTCTTCAGGACGGTGTTGCCGGTCGGCTCGCCCGAGGAGTCGAGGAAGACCTCCACCGTCATCTCGCGCGGCTCGGGGCCCAGGAACTCCGGCTTGCTGCCCTTGCGCACCGCCGGGCTCGGGGTGAACTTCCAGTTGGCGCCCCGGCTGATGGTGAGCTGTGCCGGGTTGAAGTCGAAGTGGAACGTCCGGATGAGCCCGCCCGGCGTCGTGCTCTTGCCGCGCGGCGGTTCGTGGATGGAGAGGGAGGCGCGTACCAGGCTCTTGCCCGCGCCCTTGCTGCTCTTGGCCATGGGGTCCTTCTCTGCGGTCCGTCAGGTGGTGCGGTTGCGGACCGCGCGTCAGTCGGTGAAGCCGTGGTGGGCGATCTCCAGGACCTCCGTGGCGACGGCCGGGCTGGCCGGGTCGAGGGAGGGGCCCTGCCAGCTGACCGGCAGGACCTCGATCAGCCCCCAGCGCGCCACCTCGGAGCCGTCCGCGCGCAGCGCCGCGATCTGCGCGGTGGGCCGCTTGATCCCGGTCTGCACGGAGGAGATCCACTTGGCGACCTTGGTGGTGTCCGGGGTGAGCGGACGGGTCAGCCGGATCGTGGAGAAGGTGACGCGGGTCGGCAGCGCCCACACGAAGCCGTTGCTGCCGCCCTCCTGCCGGTGCTCGATCTCGACCTGGGAGGACAGGCCGTCGCAGCCGTTGAAGTAGCCGAGGCTCTCTCCGTCGATGGTGAGGGTGAACCAGATCGTCGAACCCGGGTCCTGACGCGGCATCGGTACGGCGCCCTTTCTCTCGTGTCGCCGCCCGCCGCCGGAGCGTGCGGGCGGCCGGTCGGTGGTCGGCCGGCCCTCTCGGAGCGGTCGGCCCGGTCAGCCCCGGGGGTCCCGGAGCCGCCCGATCCGCTCCCGGTCCATCCGCAGTTCGGTCCGGACCAGCCGGGTGACGCGGCCGATGATCCGGTGCACCAGCTCGTCGAGCTGGAAGTCGGTCAGCTCCCGGGGGTCCATCCCGCCCTCGGCCACGGCGCGGTACGCGGGCGGGTCCTCCCCGGCCGAGGGGGACCCGGAACCGCCCGGCGTGTACGGCGGCGGGGCACCGGGCGCCGTCGCGCTGTAGGCCGGCGGCGGCTCGTACGGAGGCGGCGGCCCGGACGGCGCCGGGGCGGGCCGCGACCGGCTCAACGAGGCCGCCACCGCCGCCGCCGCCGAGGCCGCGAGCGCCCCGGTGGTACGGCCCGGGGAACGCTGCACGGTCGGCTCGGCCGGCACCGGGGGAGGCGTCGGCCGCACGAGCGGCGTGACCGGCGGCGCCGGGGGAGGCGTGAGCGGGGCGACGCTCGGCGCGGGCCCGGCGACGGGCGCCGCCACGGGCACGGGCCGCCGCAGCGGTACGACCGGCGCGGCGGGCGGGGTGGGAGCCTCGGCCGCCCGCTGGACGGGCGGAAGCAGGGCGGCGGACGGCGGCCGGGGCGCCTCTGCCCCGGGCACGGGCGGCGGAACGGGCCCCGGGGCGGCCGCCTGCGGGCTCACGGCGATGCCCGGGGGCGGTGACGCGGGCGTGGGCTCGGGCGGCGGGGCGGGCGCGTGCGTCGGCTTCGCGACCGGTACGGGCGCCACCGCCCGCTGCACCGGCGGGGACGCGGCGGCGGAACCCCGGGCGGCGAGGGGAGTGGCGCCCGCCGGGGGGCTGGTGAGCGGGGCGCCGATCGGGGAGCGGCGGCGTGCGGGGGTGGGGCTGGGGGGTGAGGGGAGGCCCGGGGCCGGGGCGGAGACCGGGGTGTCGGCGGGTGCCGGGGAGGCCGGCGTGGGAGTCGGCGCCGGGATCGGCGCGGCCGACGGGGTGCGCGTTCTCCTCGCGACCGGTGCGGAGGTGACCGGCTTGGAGGAGACGGGGGCGCCGAGACCGGAACGGGCACGCTGGACCGGGGGAGCGGACGACGAGTGAGGCGGGACGGGGGCGCGGCCCGTGGTGGCCGGGGGCGGTACGGGGCCTGCGCTGGGCGGGAGTTGAGAGCCGGGCGTGCGCGGCGTCTGCTCCGGCGAAGGCGCGGGGAGCGGTGAGGTGCGGGGAGCCGGTGTACCGCCGCTGTCCCTGTGAGACTCCGGCGCGGGCGTCCTCGCCTGCCCGGCGCGTTCCGCCGGTGCCGGCCTCGCGGCCGAAGGGGCTGCCTTTCGCTGGACGGGCGCGACCGCACCGGTCACGGGAGACCCGGCCGAGGGACGCGCGGCGCCTGCCGCGCCGGAACGCCGCTCCGGGCTGGGCGAACCGACGCCTCCGGTGCCCTTACGGGACACGGGTGCCCGGCTCGGCGAAGGCGTGGAAGCCGTACGGGTGTTGTGCGCCGGGGGAGCTTCAGCGGCGGTACGGCCGGAGGTCGTTTCCGGCGCCGGTCGGCTCGGGCCGGTAGAGGACGACGGGGCGGAGGACGAGGAGCCCGAGCCGCCCGGCGAGGGAGAGCCGGGCGTGGTGGCGGGCCTGCTCACCGGGGCGGGCCCGGAGGGCGCGGCAGGCACGGCGGGAGGTGCGGGCCGAGACGAGGGCACGGAGCCGGACGGCGCGACCGGCGGCACGTGAGTGCCGGACCTTGCCGGAGAAACGTGCCGGTTCGAGGACGTGCCGGCCGTCGGTGAGGCGCCCCCCGGCGCCCCGCCGGCCGGGCCCGACCCCGTGGCCGGGTTCTTGGCCGTGGCCCGCTGGACGGGCATGTCCGGTCGTGGCTGGGCGGGAGTGGGCTCGGCCGGGGTCGCGGAGGCGGGCCGTACGGCCGGAGCGGGCGCGGGAGAACCAGCGGCGGATTCCGTGCTGTTGCCGGTTCGGCCACCCGTCGGCGTGCTCCGGGCCCGCTCGCCACCGGCAGCCGGTACGGGCGTGGCCGGCTGTTCCTGACGGGAGACGGCACGCCGCACCGGCGCACCGCCCTGCGTGCTGCCGCCGCCGGTGCGCCTCGAAGACGGGCGGGCGGACGGGCGGGCGGGAGCGCTCGCGGCGCCGGAGACCGGGGCGGCATCGGCGGCCGCCCTGGTCTCCGGCGCCTGTCCCTGTAGGGGGCGCTCGGGCCGGGGTGCGGGCCCGGCCGGGGACGCGGGAGTGGGGCCACCCGTGGACGCGGCCGGCCGAGTCGGTACTCCGGAAGAGGCTTCGGCCCGGCCCGCCGGGGCGCGGGTCGCTCTGTCGGCACGGGCGACGGGGGCGGACGTGTGACTACTGGTCGATGTGTCGACAACTGGCTTGTCGGCAGGCTTACTTGCCGCCTCGGTCCGTGGAGCGGCGGCTCGCTGGACCGGGGCCTGCGCCGATGTGGTGCTGCTCGGGCGGGGCGACGCGGACGGGGTCTCACGGCTGCCTGCGGGACCCGGCGCCGGGGTGCTCCCGGGTTGAACGGGGCCGGACGGCGGCCGCCCGTCACGCACGGGCTGCCCCGGCGACGGCTCCTGCCCGGAGACGCGTTCGCCTCCGGTGTGTGCTCCCGCCCCGGACGGGGTCGCCGTCCGGGGCGGGGCGCTCGGTGCGGCGGGGCGGGCAGCGGGCAGGGCGCGCCGCCGCACCTGCCCCGCGCGGGAAGGGGCCTGGGTCAGCGGCTGCCGGGGCGCGGCCGGTTCCGAGGAGACCGGTGTCACTCGCGGCCCCTGCGGACCACGCGGGCCACGGGCGGCCGGGCCCGCCGCCGGAGCCGTTGCCGGAACCGCCGCGGGCGCCCCGCGCGGAACCGCCCGCTGGACCGGCGGAGCCGACTCCCGGCGTGCGGCGGGGCGTTCCGCCGCCCGCGCGCCCGGCGAGGGCCGCACCGGGGCGGAGCCGCCGGAGCCCAGCGCGGACGCCGTCCCGGGAAGCGCGCGCAGCGGTGCCGCCGGGGGCCTCGGGGCCGGGGTGCCGACCGCCGGAGCGCCCGAAGGCAGAGGTCCGGAGGGCCGCTCCATCCCCGTCACGGGCGTCCCGGAGGTGCTGAGCGCGCCCGGCAGCAGGCCCGCACCGGCCGCGGGGTTCAGCACGGCGGGGGAGGCGGTCGCGGTGAACGACGGGTTCTGCCAGGTCGGCAGGGTGGTGCCGAAGGCGTTGTCCGCCACCCCCGCGCCCCCGGCACGCGCGGCGAGCTGGACCGGCGGCAGCCCGGACCACGAGGGCACCACGGGCATGGGACCCGGCGACGCCTCCGCCACCGGCCCCGCCGGCTCCACCGGCCCCGCCGGCTCCACCGGCGCCGGGCCGGCGGAGCCCGCGCCGGGAGTCTCCGGCGTACCGCCCCTGCGCCCCCGCAGCCGCTCCAGGAATCCCACCGCTCAGCCCTCCGCGCGCGTCACCAGGGACGCGATCTGATCCGTGTACCGGCGGCGGTCGTGGTGCTCCAGGTCCAGGATCGCCTCCAGACCCCAGTGGAAGTGGAAGGCGACGTACGCGATCTCCTCGTGCAGCCGGTCGGTCGCGTACGTCACGATTCCCCCAGGCGGCTCCCGCCGAGTTCCACCTCGAACGGCTCGGAGCAGTGCGGGCACCGGACCCCGGCCCGGGTGTGGCCCTCCGCGTTGATCTGCCGGTAGAAGTCCTGGAGGAACGCCAGGTCGGAGGCGAACATGTTCTCCACGATCCCGTCGTGCACCATCGGCAGCTCGCCGAGCCGGGTGATGACCCGGCCCAGCAGCACCACCGAGAGGTACGCCGGGTTCTCCTGGACGCGTACGTCGCGCAGCGGGACCAGTTCGTCCCGCGCCGTCGACAGGCGCATCACCCCGTCCCGGTGGACCGTGCCCGACTCGTCGACGTACCCGCGCGGCAGCTCGAAGGGGAACTCCGTGCGCAGCCGCTCCCGCTCCGGTGCCGGAGCCTCGGGGGGCGCGGGCGCGGCGGCAGGAGCGGGACGGGGGAGATCCGCTCCTGCCGCCGCGGCCGAGGGGGCGGCGCCGTGCGCCGCGGCGGCCGTGCGCCGCATTACTCGATGACCAGTTCTTCGAAGACGATGGTCACGGACTCGGTCAGCGCGGCGGCCTCGCCCGCCTTCACCGTGCTGGTGTCGATCTTGCTGCACCAGGCGTTGCGCAGGTTGTAGCGTTTCACCGGGTTGTCCTCGAAGTCCATCATGATGATCGAGGCGTTCTTGCGGGCCGTGGCCATCCGGCCGTTGATCGAATCGTTGATCCACTGCGTGAACGAGGGCGACTGGGTCATGCCGCGCACCACCGTGCACTGGCCGTCCTTCTGCGTCCCCGGCAGCAGCGCGACCTCGGCCTTGCCCGTCGCGCCGTTGTTCTGCTGGTACTTGATGACGTCCTGTTCGAGGGTGAGGCCGCTGACCTCGGCGAGGTACTCGACCATCACCCCGTCGATCTGGAGGCCGAAGTTGTGTGAGGTGAGGGCGTCACCCGGCTGGAGACTCATCTGTTCGCCGTTCTTCTGGAATGCGGAAAAAGGGTGTGACCTGCGTGCGGGAGGGGGAGCCCGGCCTACTCCTCCAGCTCACCGCTGCCACTGGAGAACTGCGCCAGCCGGAAGATCACGAACTCGGCGGGCTTGACCGGCGCGATGCCGATCTCGCACACCACCCGGCCGAGGTCGACCGACTCCGGCGGGTTGGTCTCCTGGTCGCACTTGACGTAGTACGCCTCGTCGGGGCTCTGGCCGAAGAGGGCGCCGTTGCGCCACTCGTTGACCAGGAAGGCCGAGATGTTGCGGCGGATGCGCGCCCAGAGGTTGTGGTCGTTCGGCTCGAACACCACCCACTGGGTGCCGATCAGGATCGACTCCTCCAGGTAGTTGAAGTACCGGCGGATGTTCAGGTAGCGCCAGGCCGGGTCGGAGGCGAGGGTGCGGGCGCCCCAGACACGGATGCCGCGGCCCGGGAAGGCGCGGATGCAGTTGACGCCGATCGGGTTGAGCAGGTCCTGCTCGCCCCGGGTGATCTGGAGCTCCAGGTCGACGGCGCCGCGCACCACCTCGTTGGCGGGCGCCTTGTGCACGCCGCGCTCGGAGTCGTTGCGGGCCCAGATGCCGGCCACGTGGCCGCTCGGCGGGATCAGGCGGGCCTGCCCCGACGCCGGGTCGAAGGACTTGATCCAGGGGTAGTACAGCGCCGCGTACTTCGAGTCGTACCCGGCGGTCTCCTGGCGCCAGACGCGGATCTGCTGGGCGTTCTGGCCGGGCGGCGGGTCGATGATGGCGACCCGGTCGCCCATCAGCTCGCAGTGGGCGATGAGGCCGAGCTGGACGGCCTTGACCGACTCCAGGTCGATCGCGCCCCGCTGGTAGGCGGCCATCAGGTCGGGGACGGCGACCATGGAGATCTCGTCCACCGCCTCCAGGCCGCCGAAGCCGGTGCGGTCGGCGGAGTCACCGAGGTACTGGGCGGGGCCGGGGTGCGCCGGGTCCTTCGTGGCCGGGGCGCCCGCCGGCTCCGCCGGGGCGGTGGGCGGGGCCGCCGGGGTGACCGTCTGGTTCTCCGGGCGGGCCAGCTGCCCCGTCGGCGCGGCCTCCGTCACGGAGATCAGCTTGGACTGCTCCTTGACCTGCGTGACGACGTAGGAGCGGGTGCCCTTCTTGGCGCTGACGTCGAAGGTCTCGACGGCCTTGCCGCCGTCCTTGACCACCAGCCTGAACCGCTCGGCCGCCCCCTCGCCCTCGGGGTCGGCGACCTCCACGGTCAGCGGGCCCTTGGTGCCGGGCGCGAGCGCCGTCACCGCGAAGGTGCCGAGCTGCGCGGGCTCGGCGGCCGGCAGCGCGGCCGGCGCGGTGGTACCCGTCACCGCGGCCGGGCCGGCCTCGCCGGCGGTGCCCTCGGCCGAGCCGCCGACCCGGACCACGTAGGCGGCCGAACCGCCGTTGTTGAAGAAGCCGTAGACGGAGTGGGCGAGGAAGTACCCCTCGGTGAAGTCACCGAAGGCCGCGACGAACTGCGTCCAGTTGGTCACCAGCGTGGGTGCGTTCAGCGGGCCGGACGGGGCGAGGCCCACGAAGGCCGCCACCGAGGTGCCCACCCCCTCGATGGGGCGCGAACCGCTGGCCACCTCCTCGACGTAGACGCCGGGCGACAGGTAGGACGGCATGCTCTGCTCTCCTCGGGGTACGAGACAGGACGCCGCTCACCCTCGCGCGCGAGCCGCCCCCGCCGGAACGGCCGCGGGGGCCGGTCCCGGGGCAGCGGAGCTGCCCCCAACTCTGCCCGCAGGGGCAGCCGCCGCCAACGGGCCCACCGCCCCGGGAGCCCCGCCGTGGCACGGCCGCCCGGCAGGGCACTTCCCGGCCCGAGGACGCCTGGGCCCGTGCCCGGCGCAGGGGACAGCGGGCCTGGCCGGCGCTCCGGCGGCCGGGGGTAGGGGACACCGCCCTGTGTCCTTCCCCCGAGGACGTCTCCCCACGCGTCTTCGGCCCGAGCGGGCAGCGCCCTCTCGCCCGTACGGAGGCGGACCTCGTGCACGCGAAGGACGAACAGCCCGGCAGGAAGGCTCCCGTCGGCCCCCTTCCCGCGCGCGGCGGTGCCCGCCGCCGTGGTCTCGCCGAGCCGCCCGCCACCGGACGCCGGGGGTGGAGGCCATCTCAGCACTGCTCTGACCCGCGCGCAGGCACGGGTCCGCAGTGTTCACCTCAGCTCACGGGGCGCTTCTGGTTCTCGATGTACTGCGTGACTGTGGTCAGCGGTGCGCCGCCACAGCTTCCGGCGGAGCTGGACGAAGGACGAAGATCGAGAACGCGACGAAGGCGGAGCGGGACACCTCCTCCTTCTACGGCGAGTGGCGCAAGATCGAGAAGAAGGGCAGGTCCGGCACGTACATCCCGCCGGCCCAGATGCCCCCCGGGCTCGCCGCGACCGTCGCCGGACTGCGCTCCCGGTACACGGTGTCCTCGATGGCCGGACTGCTGCACATGTCCGAGAGCACCCTGCGCCACTTCCTCCTCAAGCACTTCGGCGAGCCGCAGGAGGAGACAGCCGCGGGCGACACCGAGACGGCCGAGACGGAGGAGCTGGTGCAGGTCAAGGAGGAGTCCCCCGAACCCGGCCCGTCCGCCGGCTACCCGGTCGCCGGCTGGACCCCCGAGCCCCGCGAGGAGCCCACCCTGTACACCCGGAGCTTCGGCGGGCTCTCGCCCGACGCGGAAGCCTCCTGGGAGCCGCCCGGCACCGGACCGGCCGGCGTGGGCCGTCCACGGTCAGCTTCGGCCATCCCGCCGTCACCGGGTACACCGTGGTCGTGGACGCCTACGGGCAGCGCCTCTACCAGGAGGACGACACCGGCGACCTCTCCGTGCGCGACCCGCGGACGGGGCGGATGACCAACCCCGACGAGGACGTGGAGACGACCGGCTGACCGGGGGCGGAACCGGGCCCCGCACGGCCGCCCGAATGCGCCGGACGACCCTGCCCGCGCGGGCAACCAGGTCTGCCCCCGTGGCCCGTGACGGGGCGTCGGCCGTTGTCTAGCGTGGCTGCGTGAGCCTATGGACTTCCCTTGAGCCCGCGTCGGCGAGCGTCGAGCCCGGTGGCTCCGCGCAGGTGCGGCTGCGGGTACGCAACACCGGCGACGTGGTGGACGAGTACCGGTTCGAACCCGTGGGCGCGCTCGCGCCCTGGACCCGTGTGGAGCCGCAGACGCTGCGGCTCTACCCCGGGACGACGGGCACGGTGGAGCTGACGTTCTCCCCGCCCCGTACGCCCGACGCGGTGGCCGGGCCCAACCCGTACGCGGTGCGCATCACCCCGACCGAACACCCCGAGGCGGTGACCGTCCCCGAGGGCAACCTCACCGTCTCCCCCTTCACCGAGGTCCGCGCGGAACTGGTGCCGGTGACCGTCAAGGGACGTTTCCGCGGCCGCCCCCGGCTGGCCGTGGACAACCTCGGCAACACCAAGGTGACCGCCTCCGTCAGCGGCAGCGACAACGGCGACCACCTGTCGTACGAGATCCGGCCGCAGAACGTGCAGATCGAACCGGGGCGCGCCGCCTTCGTCGACACCGTGGTCCGGCCGCGGCAGAAGATCTGGTTCGGCTCGAAGGAGGAGCGGCCCTTCACTCTGACCCTGCGCCGCTCCGGCGCCGAGCCGGGCGAGGTGGAGGGCACCTACGTCCAGCGCGGGTTCCTGCCGCGCTGGCTCGCCACCTTCCTCGGCATCTTCATGGCCCTGGCCCTGGCCTTCGTGATGATCTGGATCGCCTACAAGCCGCAGGTCCGCACCAGCGCCACCGAACAGGCCGCCGCGGCCGACGCCCTCGCCCCCAGCCCCACCCCGGAGCCGCCGAGCCAGGCACCGCCCCCCGAGCCCGATCCGGAGCCCAGCGAAGAGCCCGCGGGCGGAGCCGACGGCGGCGGAGGCGAGCCCTCACCGACCGAGGAGCCCGGCGTGGTGCCCGCCGAACGCGTCCTGCTGCGCAACACCACCACCGGCTACTGCGCCGACGTCCCCGACCGGGGCAAGGGCAGGATCAACGAGCGGGTCCAGCAGGCCACCTGCCACGAGACGGGCGACAACCAGCTCTGGGACCTCGTGGTGACCCAGGAGAAGGGCGGCCCCAACGGCGCCCCCCTCTTCCTGATCCGGAACACCATGGACCGGCTCTGCATGGACCTGCCGGACTTCGCCGGCCAGCCGATCAGGACCCCGGTCTCGGAGTTCACCTGCGACGGCACCATGAACGACAACCAGCTCTGGTGGGCCCAGGAACTCGACAACGGCGCCTACTGGATCCGCAACGCCGCCAGCAACAACCTCTGCCTGGAGGTCGCGGGCTCCGGCGACGGCAAGATCGGCGCCCGGCTGCTCATCTTCACCTGCACCCTCACCGACGACCAGGAGTGGGAGATCATGCCCACGCAGCAGAAGACGGGCTCCTGAGGGGCGGCCGGCGGGAGCCGCGGTGAGGCCGCCTCACCAGCCGCCCTCACCGGGCACCAGGCGGCCCGCCTTGCGGTACTCGCGGCGGGCGCCCTCCAGCAGGTCCTCGCCGGTCACCGGGGTGCCCCGGCCGGCCGCGAGATAGGCGGCCGTGACCACGGCGCTGCGGATCGACCCGCCGGCCAGCTCGAACTCCCGGGCCAGCTGCGACGGGTCGGTCCCCTCCTCGTGCGGTACGTGCGAGAGGCCGTGCCGCCACAGCGCCAGACGCTGACCGGCGTCGGGGAAGGGGAAGTCCACCTCCAGGTCCAGGCGGCGGGTGAACGCCTCGTCGATGTTGGCGCGCAGGTTGGTGGTGAGCAGCGCGATCCCCTCGAAGGACTCCAGCCGCTGGAGCAGGTAGGCGCTCTCCATGTTGGCGTACCGGTCGTGCGCGTCCTTCACCTCCGAGCGCTTGCCGAACACCGCGTCCGCCTCGTCGAAGAGGAGGACCGCGTCGGTCCGGTCGGCCTCGGTGAAGATCCGCTCCAGGTTCTTCTCGGTCTCCCCGACGTACTTGTCGACCACCGAGGACAACTGGACGACGTACAGGTCGAGTCCGAGATCGGCCGCGACCACCTCGGCCGAGAGCGTCTTGCCGGTGCCCGACTCGCCCGCGAACAGCCCGAGCACCCCCCGCCCGCGCCCGCCGCCGGCGTTCAGCCGCCACTCGCCGAGCACCCGGTCCCGGTGGCGGGCGCGCAGCGCCAGCTCCCGCAACTGGCTGAGCGGCCCCTCGGGGAGCACCAGATCGCCCCAGTCCACGGCCGGCCGGATGCGCCGGGCGTGCTGTTCGAGACCGGAGGCCGACTGGCGCCGGGCGGCGCGCCGGACGTGGCCCGCGTCCACCGGACCGCCCTCGAACTCCGCCAGCGCGCGGGCCGCCCGCGCCGCCCGCCGCACCCGGTCACCACCGAGCCGGTACGGGGCCACGGCGGCGGCCAGGTCGAAGCCGTCCGCGTCCGCGCCGAGCGCCGCCCGCCACGCGGCCGTCCCGCCGGCCCGGCGCCCCGGGGCGTCCAGCACCAGCACGTCGGCGGGCGACCACTCCGGGTCGTAGGGGCGCCGGTCCGTCAGCAGCACCGTCACGTCCGGCGCGGCGGTCAGCGCCCGCACCAGCGGGCCGGGCTGCTCGGGCAGGCCGGGGACGACCACGGGCCGCCCGGTCAGCCGCGCCTCGCGCAGCAGTTCCGGGACGCGCTCCTCGGTGGCTCGGCAGCACAGCGCGTCGAGCCCGGCGGCGGGCAGCGCGGCGGCGAGGACGGCGAGGCCGTCGCCCTCGCGCGGCTCGCGCAGGTAGGCCGTGGCCGGTCCCGCGCCGAGCCGGGCGGCGAGCAGCCGGGTGAACTCCGTGGCCTCGGGGTGCTGGGGGAGCGGCGGCGGCAGCGGATGCAGCAGGCCGAGCAGGGCCGCGTCCGGGGTGTCGTCGCCGAGGAGGTGCCCGGCCACCCGGTCGGGGACGCGCAACGATCGGGTCAGGAAGGGGCGTTCGGGTTCCTCCACCTCCAGCAGGCCCCAGGAGCGCAGCGGCGCCGAGGCGTGCATCCGGGCCCGGGCCGCCGCCTGCGAGGCGGGCACCCCGCACAGCTCCAGGGCCAGTCCGGCGGTGGCCCGGCGGCGGCTCACGTCGTCGTTGAGGTAGCCGTAGAGCGGCTCGACGCCGCGGTCCACGTCCGGGGCGAGCGCGATCACCAGGAGGGCGGTGTCCAGGCCGGTCAGCCCCGCCCGGGAGGCCAGCCGGGCCAGGCGGTCGCCGGGGGCTCCGTCCGGGTGGGTCCCGGCCGCGACGGTGCCCGGGGCGGGCGCGCCCGGCGCCGGGGAGCCCTCGGCGTCCTGATCCGGCCGCCACCGGTCCAGCAGGAGCCGGGCCGCCTCGTCGGAGACGTACAGCCCGCGCAGCGGGTCCTCGGCCGTCGGGTCGCCGGCCGCCCGTCGCGCCACCAGGGCCGCCACCCCGTCGCGCAGGACGGAGAGCCGGGCCAGCAGCGCCCGCGCCGCCGCGCCGGCTGCGTCCTCGGCGAGGCCGGGCAGGGGCGGGTCGTAGGCGGTCATCACGAACCCCGGCGGCGGCGTGCCGCCTCACGGGCCGCGCGGACGGCCGCCACCTGGCGCGGGCGGTGCGAGCGTTCGCCGGAGCGGGGCGGATCGCCGTTCACGCCGCGCAGCCGCACCGTCGCCCCCTCGGTGACCGGCGGGCCCGCGTCGTACTCCGGGTAGGACGGGAAGGGCACCGTCACCACCAGGTCCACCGAGGGCTTCAGCTCACCGCCGAGCGCCGACCAGATCTCGGCGAGGGAGCGGGACTCCGTCTGGATGCCCGCCACCGTCAGCGGCACGGACAGGCCCAGCGTCCCCAGCGCGCCCGGCAGTTCGGCCGGCGGCAGGACCTCGCGGGGCAGCAGCGTCGCCAGGACGGCGGAGAGCAGGCGGTGTTCGTCCTGCGGGGTCTTCGTCCAGGCCGTCACCAGGTAGGAGAGGCGGAACCAGCGGGGCGGGCGGCGGCGCCGCACCACGACGTCCTGCGCTTCGCGGACCGGTTCCTGGCCGCGCTGGCGCCGGGCCACGTCCTCCCGGATGTCGTACAGGTAGGCGTTGACCACGGGGGCGTTGCGCCGTGCCGCCCAGTCCCGGGTGGGCGCCTCGAAGGAGACGTCGATTCCCGACCCGGCCAGCACCCCGGTGCCGAACAGCCCCTTGAGGACCTCGTCCACCTCGTGGATCACTCTCGCGCTCCCGCCTCGCCGCCTGCCGCACCGCCCTGCCGCCGGTCCGCGTGCACCACCCCCGATCCTGCCCCGGGCCCGGCCGGGCCCGCAGGCACGGCGGGGACGGCGGGAGGGCACCCCGGGCTGCCCTCCCGGCCCTCTCGGCTGCCTGTTCGGTCAGATGTATCCTTCCCGCAGGGCATAGGCCACGGCATGGGCGCGGTTGCGCAGGTGGAGCCGGGTGGTGACCCCGTGGATCACGTTCTTGACAGTGCGTTCGGAGTACGACAACTTGCCGGCGATCTCCCCGGTGTCGAGCCCCTCCGCGATCAGCCGCACCACGTCCACCTCACGTGGGGTGAGCCCCAGCGAGGGACCGCCCTGCTGCCCCGCCGCCCCTCGGTGGAGCGTGCCCACCTGGTTCAGCAGGCTCCCCAGCAGGTCCGCCGGCAGGTCGCCGTCGCCGCGCGAGGCGGCCAGCACCGCGGAGACCAGCCGCCGGGCGGTCGCCTCGTGGCGCCAGACGATGGCGCCGACCCCGCACTCGACCACGTCCAGCAGCTCGCGCTCCTGGAGCGTGCCGACCACCAGGGCGGCCCGCGCCCCCTCGCCGCGCACGATCCGGCGCAGCCGCCCGACGGCGTTCTCGTCGAGCGCGCTCTCGACCACCAGCGCGACCGTGCCCGGCGCCGACTGCTCGCGCAGCTCGACCTCCGGCTGGCGGCGCAACTGGCTGACCGCGCCCTCCCTGCTGATCGGGTCCGCGGCGACCACCGCCACCGGCACGGGGCCGCCCCGAACGCCGTCCGGGCCGGGAGCGGAACCGCTCCACGATGAGTTGAGCAACCGTCATCCCCTGTCCACGAGCCCGCCGACCGGCGCCGACCACCGGCCCCCAGGCACGATCCACACTTCTGCCGCCACCGGCCCGGGCGCAATCGTGGACCACCACGACGCACACCACGAGACCGGTGCCACCCGGCCCGCGGACACCCGCGGAAGCCCTCTGTCCTCGCAGGTGGGAGCGGTCCCGGGGGAGGGCTGCGGGTCGCCCGCCCCCCACCGTGACCGTCACCACAGCGTGCGCCGTCGAGCGCGACACGCCGTATCCCCGCGTGGGTCTTCTCACCCCACCGAACCCCGGCGCTCCCGCGTCTCACAGAGCGAGGGAGCAGGATCGAGCACACGGAGGCACCGATGACCCGACCGCCACGCGAGCACCCTCACCACGGCGGGCCCCTCGCGGCCGAGATCGAGCGCGTCCGCAACGGCAGCGGACGCCTGGTGCTGCTGCGCGGCGCCACCGGCACCGGCCGCACCACCGCCCTGGCCGCCGCCGTCCGCGCCGCCGCAGCCCGGGGCCTGCGGGTGCTGCGGGCCCGCTGCTCACCCGAGGACACCGATGTCCCCCTCGCCGCCGTCCGGCAACTGCTCAGCCCGGACGACGAGTTCCCCGACCTCGTGCCCGAGGGCGACGAACGGGGCACCGCCGCCCGGCTCTGGCGGACCCTGCGGGCGTACGCCGCCGAGGCCCCGCTGCTCGTGGCGGTCGACGACGTCCACCTGGCCGACGACCCCTCCCGCCGCTGGCTCCTGGACGCCGCCCGCCGCCTCGACCGATTACCGCTCCTGCTGGTCGCCACCGAACGCAGCCAGTACGACATCGAACCCCGGCCCCCGGGGCTCGCCCAGTCGCTGGCCCCCTCCCTGGTCCGCACCCGCACCGTCGCCCCGCTCGCCGACGAGGCCGCCGCCACCCTCGTACGCGAGGCGTTCCCGGCGGCCGGGGAGGCGTGGACGGAAGCCTGCGTACGCGCCGGGGCGGGCGTGCCGCTCCTGCTCCACGCACTCCTCGACGACCTGGGCTCGACCCCTCGGCCGGAGCCGGACGCACCCGCCTCCGACGGGGCGCCGGCCCTGCCCGGGAGCTGCGCCGCGCTCTACCCCGGCTCCTACCCGGCCGCGGTCTCCTGGTGGCTGGAGAACGCCGGGTCGGCCACCGCCGAGGTGGCCCGGTGCCTGGCCGCGCTGGAGGAGGCGTGGCCGCCGCACTCCGCCCCCGGCGACGCCGCGACGGACGCCCCGCCGGAGCCGCCCCACCCGGCCGTGCGGGAACGTCCTCCCACCGCAGGCCGGTCCGGCGCGGCGGCCCGCGACCCGGCCGGGCTCCTCGCCGAGGCCGCCGGGGCCGACCCCGCCCGCGTCGCCGGCTGGCTCGCCGCCATGGGCCGGCTCGGCCTGCTCCGCACCGACACCGCCGGCCGCCCCCGCTACGCCCACCCCCTGCTCCGCGACGCCGTCCTCACCGGCTGGCCCCTGCGGCGCCGGCAGGCGGCCCACCGGGCGGCCGCCGAGACGATGATGCGCCGGGGCGACCGGGTCGAGGAGATCGCGCGCCACCTGCTGCGGGTCCCGGCCGCCGGACCGCCCTGGGCCCTGCGCGTCCTGCGCGACGCCGCCACGGTCGCCGTGCACGACGCCCGCCCCTACGACGCCGTCGGCTACCTGCGCCGCGCCCTGGAGGAGCAACTCACCGGCGCCCTCAGGCAACGGCTGCTCACCCAGCTCGGCTCCCTGGAGTACGCCTCCGCCGACGCCCCCGCCGCCATCGCCCGCCTCGCCGAGGCCCAGCACCTCCCCGCCGGGCCGCGCGACCGGGTCCGTACCGCCGTCGCGCTCGGTGCCGCCCTGGCCGCCCGGGGCGAGATCCGCACCGCCATGGAGGTACTGCGCCGTGCGGGCGGCAGGCTCTCGGACCACCCGGGGCTGGCCCGCACCGTACGGGCCGCCTCCGCCCTCGTCTCCGACGGCGACCTCGCCAGCAGGCAGGAGGTGTACCGCTGGCTCTGCGAGACCGGCGAACGCTCCCCCGAACTGGTGGGCACCGCGGGCCAGGCGCTCCTCGTCCGGTACGCCGCGACGGCCGCGCTCATCTCGGCGCCCGAGGCGATGCGCCGGATGCGGGAGCTGCTCGCCCAGCCCACCGATCCGCTCGCCGAGCCCTTCCTCGTCGGCACCGCCGCCGCCGTCGCCCACTGGGCCGACGAGCTCGACGAGGCGGACCGGCTGGTCGAGCGGGGGCTCGCGGGGCAGCACCCCGGCCTGCTCCACCCGATGCTCGCCGCCCTGCTCAACACCGGCTCCGACATCGCCGCCGCCCGCGGCGACCACGCCCGCCTGCTCGCGGCGGGCCGGTCCGGGCCCCCGGGCGGGGCCCGCGCCGTCCCCACCAACCAGGACGCCCATGTGCTGATGGCGCTGGTGCACACCGGACGCACCGACGAGGCACGGGACTTCGCGGGCCGCTTCGACCTGCACTCGGCGCCGGACGGCTGGGAGCTGAACCGTTTCCTCTACGCGCGCGGTGTGCTGCGGGCCGCCACCGGCGACCTGGCGGGGGCGGTCCACGACTTCCTGGAGTGCGGGCGGCGGCAGACCGCCCGCGAGGTGGTCAGCCCCGTCGTCACCCCGTGGCGCAGCGCTGTGGCCGCCTGCCGGCTGGAACTCGGCGGCGGCCAGGAGGCGCTGGACCTGGCGACGGAGGAGGTGCGGCTCGCCCGGGTGTGGGGCACGCCTCGCACGGTCGGCCGCGCCCTGAGCGTCCTCGGCACCGCCACCGGCGGCCGCCACGGCCTGGAACTGGCCGAGGAAGCCGTCGACACCCTGCGCGAGGTCCCCGGCGACGCCCTGACGGAGCTGATCCCGGCGCTCCTCGCCCAGGGCCGCCAACTGGTCGCGGCAGGGGAGCGCGGCCGGGGCCGCGCCCGGCTGCGGGAGGCGGCCGGACTGGCCGAACGCTCCGGCGCCGTGCGCTGGCTCGGGCTCGCCTCCCAGGCCCTGCGCGAGGGCGGGGCACGCCACCCGGCGGCGGCCCGCACCGGCTCCGTCGCCCTCACCGACAGCGAACACCGCATCGCCACCCTCGCCGCCGAAGGGCGCACCAACACCGAGATAGCCGACCTGCTGCACCTCGCCCGCCGCACCGTGGAGACCCACTTGACCAGTACCTACCGGAAGCTGGGCATACGGCGCCGGACGGAGTTGCCGGGGAGACTGGAGCGGGGGCCGGTCCGGGCGCCACGGCCGTAGGCGAACGCGCGTGCCCCGGATAGGCTCCCGTGCCTGTGAGCGTCGTAGAACTTCGCGGCCGGCTGCGCCGGTCGGACAGGCCGGTGTCCGTCGCCGTCGTCGTCGGCAACCTGCTGCTCTGCTGCGTCGTCCTCTGGTTGGTGGCCGGGGCCGGGGCCACCACCCGGGAGGAGGAGACCGCCTCCTGGGTCCTGGGCGCCAAGATCTACGGAATCTGGCTCGCCGCCGGGCTGGTGCTGTTCGCTGTGGCGGGTCTGCCACGGACCCTCCTCAGACACCTGGCCACGATGCTGCTCACCCCGAGCGCGCTGTTCCTGCTCATGGTGCTCCTGTCGCTCATGTAGCGAGGGCGGTCCGGTCCAGCTCGTCCGCGATCGCCTCGCGCAGCACGTCGTGCCCCGGGCCGAGGGCGTACCGCCGGTCGCTCCACCGGTCCCGGGGGTGGAGCCAGACCGGCAGGCGCACCAGGTCCGCGGGCTCCCAGGCGTACCGGGGCCAGACGTGGGCGTGCAGGAAGCCGTCGGTGTTGCCCAGGATCTCCAGGTTGACGCGGAGGAAGGCGAGGTCGGCGCGCCCGCAGGCCCGTTCGACGGCCTCGCCGAGGCGGTCCATGTCGGAGAGGAAGTCCAGCCGCTTGGCGCGGGGGAGGTCCGAGAGCCTGTCCACGGCGGGGTCGTCGGCCAGGAGTACCGAGTAGCCCGGGAGGAACTGCACGTCGCCGATGACCGCGAAGCCCGCGGTCAGGCGGCGCAGCACGGTGGGGTTCTCGCCGCGCAGGGCGCTGCCGATGCGGTCCGTACGCCAGTCGTCGGTCATGGGCCGAACCTACCCCGCCGCCTCGCTCCGGGGCCCGAGCCGCCGGTCCAGGGAGGCGCCGACGACCGGGCAGTTGGCGCGGACGACGTCGAGGAAGGCGTCCAGGACGGAGGAGCGGTCCTCGGGGGAGCATCCCGCGCACCTTCCTGCGGTGCGCGGAGGGCCAGGCGCCCGCCCCGGCGGTGCGGGACCTGATGATCGCGGAGGCAGACCGGGCCATGCCCGCCCGTCCGTCCACGGTCCGGACGCTTCCCGGCGGCCACAGCCCGTTCGCCGCCCGGCCCTTCGAACTGGCGGCGGCCCTGGTGCCCTGAGCCTCAGGTTCCGCCGCGGGCGTACCGGGCCGGGGTCCGCCCGTACTCCTTGGCGAACGCCACCACGAAGGCCGACGGGCTGGCGTATCCCACCCGCCGGGCGATCCGGGTGACCGGCTCGGTGCCGAGCAGGGCGCGCGGACGGCGCCTTCACCGCCGTCGTGGGCGCCAACGCCTGCGGCTCGTCCGGCTCCTGACCCCGAACGCCGGGACCGTCCGCTGGGGCGGCGAGGATCTGCACGCCCTGCGCCCCAGGACGACGGCCCGCCAACTCGGCTTCCTCCCGCAGGGGTTGACGGCGCCCGAGAACACCCTGGTGCGCCAGCTCGTGGCCCGGGGCCGCTACCCGCACCAGTCGCTGCTGGCCACCTGGGCCCCGGCAGACGGACAGGCCGTGGCCGAGGCGATGGCGGCCGCCGGCGTCGCCGAACTGGCCGAGCGGCGCGTCGAGGAGCTCTCCGGCGGCCAGCGCCGGCGGGTGTGGGTCGCCATGGTGCTGGCCCAGGAGACCCCGTACCTGCTCCTCGACGAGCCGACCACCTTCCTCGACCTCGCCCACCAGTACCAACTGCTGCGCCTGCTGGCCCGGTTGCGCGACGAGGGCCGTACGGTCGTCGCGGTCCTCCACGACCTCAACCAGGCCTGCCGCTTCGCCGACCACCTGGTGGCAGTGCGCGGCGGCCGGGTGGCCGCCCAGGGCGCACCCGCCGACAACGTCGACGCCACCCTGGTCGAGGCGGTCTTCGACCTGGAATGCGTGGTGGTCCCCGATCCCGTCACGGGGACGCCGATGGTGGTCCCGCACGCGTGACGGCGGGGGCGTCTCACTAGGCTGACCGGGTGAACGCGCCTGGGCCGTGTGGTCTCCGGCGTACGGGGGACGGGGGCGCGAACCATGGCGAGGAACGAGCGGCGAGATCGCGACGACGTAGGAGTACGCCCCGGCCACGCACGCCGGGTCCCCTACGCCGACCCGGGCGTGCCCGACCACCGCACGCCGCTCAGGTTCCTGTGGTGGCTGACGACCAGCCAGTGGCGCCGCGTGCTGCTCGGGTCCCTCTGGGGGACGGCCTGGATGTGCCTGCTCATGGCCCCGCCCTACCTGATGTCCCGGGCGATCGACGACGGCCTGCGCGGCCGGGACGCCGGGGCGCTGCTCCTGTGGACGGGCGCGCTGCTCGCCACCGGCGCCGCCCTCGCCGTCCTCGGCATCCTGCGCCACCGCACCATGACCCGGGTCCGGGTGGACGCCGCGTACCGGACCGTGCAGGTGGTCACCCGCCATGTCACCCGCCTCGGCTCCGCCCTGCCCCGGCAGGTCTCCGCCGGAGAACTCACCCATCTCCAGGCAGGCGACATCGGCCGGATCGCCCAGACCCTGACCGTCACCGGCCCCGGCGTCGGCGCGGCCGCCGCCTACGCGGTCACCGCCGTCCTGCTGCTCGGGATCTCCCCGCTGCTCGCCCTGGTCGTCCTGCTGGGCGTCCCCGCCCTCGCCCTGACGGTCGGCCCGCTGCTCGGCCGGCTGCACGGCGCCGAGGGCCGCTACCGCGAGGAGCAGGGGCAGCTGACCGCGCTCGCCGGTGACCTGGTGGCCGGGCTCAGCGTCCTCAACGGCCTCGGCGGCAAACCGGTCTTCGCCGCCCGCCACCACGCCCGCTCCCAGGCCCTCGTCCCGCTCGGCTACCGCGTCGCCGCCCTCACCAGCTGGGTGCAGGCCCTCACCGCCTGCCTCCTCGTCCTCTTCCTCGCCGTCGTCACCTGGATCGGCGCCCGGATGGCGGCCGCCGGCACCATCACCGTCGGCGAGCTGGTGGCGGTCTACGGTTACGTCTCCGCGCTGCTGGTCCCCGTCTCGGCCCTCATCGAGGGCGCCGACGACCTGCCCCGCGGCCTCGTGTCCGCCCGCCGCGTCACCGACATCCTCGCCCTGGCCCCCGCCCCCGGCACCGCCCACCCCCGCCTCGACCCGCCGAAGGCCCCGGCCGACTTGTACGACCCCCACTCCGGCCTCACCGTCGCCCCGGGCCGGGTGACGGCCCTCGTGGGCGCTCGCCCCGAGGAGACCCGTGCCGTCGCCGAACGGCTCGCCGGGCACGGCGCCTCCGGCGTCACCTGGGGCGGGACCGCCCTGGCCGCCTGGGACCGGGACGCCCTGCGCCGCCACCTCCTCCTCGCCGACCACGACGCCTACCTTTTCGCCGGCGACCTGCGCACCGCTCTCTCCGGCCGCACCGACCGCCCCGACGACGCGGTCCGGCGGGCCCTCGACGCGGCGGCCGCCACCGACATCGCCGACGGTCTGCCCGGCGGGCTCGACGGCCACCTCGACGACCAGGCGCGCAACGTCTCCGGCGGCCAGCGCCAACGCCTGCGGCTGGCCCGCGCCCTTCTCGCGGAGCCCGACGTCCTCCTCCTGGTGGAACCGACCTCCGCCCTCGACGCGCACACCGAGGCGACGGTCGCCGCCCGCCTCGCCGCCCACCGGCGCGGGCGGACGACCCTGGTCGTCACCACCTCGCCCCTCGTCCTCGCCCAGGCCGACGAGGTCGCCCACCTGGAGGACGGCAAGGTCCGCGCCACCGGCACACACGGCGAACTCCTCGCCACCCGCCCCGCCTACGCGGCCCTGGTCCTGCGGGGCGCCGCCGCCGAGGCCGCACCCCGGCCGCTGGAAGGGGACGCCCGATGAGCCGCCCCGCCCCCGCGCCCCGCCTGCCGGTCGCCGACGCCGCGACGGTCCGCCGGGCTGTCCGGCAGCTGATCAGGGAGGACTCCCGCGCCGTCCGGGGCACCGTCGTGCTGACCTGCCTCGCCGCCCTCGCCGGGGCGGCCGGCCCCTGGCTCCTCGGCCGCATCGTCGACCGGGTGCAGGCGGGCGGCCTGGCCGTCTCCGGCATCGACCTCCTGGCCGCGGCCGTACTGGGCTGCGCGGCGGCCCAGTTGCTGCTGACCCGCTGGGCCCGCGGCGTCTCCCACCGCTTCGGCGAACGTGCCCTGGCCCGCCTGCGCGAAGAGGTGGTCGACCGGGTCCTCGCCCTGCCCGGCCGCGTCGCGGACAAGGCCGGCACCGGGGACCTCGTCACCCGTGCGACCCTCGACGTGGCGACCGTCGCGGCCACCTTGCGCTCGGCCGCGCCGGACATCTTCGTCGCCGCCGTCCAGGCCGTCTTCCTCTTCGGCGCGATCTTCCTCCTCTCCCCGCTCCTCGGGGTCTGCTCCCTGGTGGGGCTGCCGCTGATTCTGGCGGTGAGCCGCTGGTACCTGGCCCGCTCCCGCGAGGCGTACCTCGCCGAGGGCGCGGCGGCGGGCGAGGTCTCCGAGATCCTCAACTCCACGGCGCTCGGCGCTCGTACGGTCGAGGCGTACGGGCTCCAGGAGCGGCGCGGCCGTGTACTCGACGAGGCCGTCGACACCACGTACCGGGCGGGTGAGCGCACCCTCGCGCTGCGGTCGGTGCTCTTCCCGGTCACCGAGTTCGCGCACACCCTGCCGCTGGCGCTGATCCTGCTGGCCGGCGGGTTCGGATACCTGGAGGGGACGCTCTCGCTGGGCGCGGTGGTGGCCGGGGGGCTGTACATGTGGCAGCTGGTCGACCCGCTCGACCAGCTCCTCGTCTGGGTCGAACAACTCCAGCGCAGCGGCGCCTCGTTCGCCCGCATCAAGGGGGTCGGACTCGTCGCCCACGAGCAGGACACCCCGGTGGCGGCTCCCGACGGCGACCTCGTCGAGGCCACCGGCGTGGGCTACTCCTACCTCCCCGGCCAGGAGGTTCTGAGGGATGTCACGCTGACCGTGCGCCCAGGTGAACGGCTCGCGGTGGTGGGCCGTTCCGGCGCGGGCAAGTCCACCCTCGGCAAGCTGCTGGCCGGGGTGGACACCCCCGACCGCGGCAGCGTCCTGGTCGGCGGGGTCCCCGTCGCCGAGCTGGCCGCCGCCGGAGAGCTGGGCAGCCGCGTCGTCCTCATCACCCAGGAGCACCACGTCTTCCTCGGCACCCTGCGCGACAACATGACCATGGCCGCGCCCGAGGCCGACGACGCCGCCGTGCTCGCGGCGCTGACCCTCGTCGAGGCGGAGTGGGCGGCCGGGCTGCCCGAGGGCCTGGACACCCGGCTCGGCCCCGGCGGGGTCGTCCTCGAAGCGGCCCAGGCGCAGCAGCTCACCCTCGCCCGGGTCCAGCTGGCCGACCCGCACACGCTGATCTTGGACGAGGCGACCTCCCTGCTGGACCCGGGGACGGCGCGGCAGGCCGAGCGCGCGATGGCCGCCGTCCGAGCGGACCGTACCGTCATCGCCATCGCCCACCGCCTCCAGACCGCCCACGACGCCGACCGGGTCGCCGTCATGGAGGCGGGCCGCGTCGTGGAACTCGGCACCCACGAGGAACTGGTCGCGGCCGGCGGCGTCTACGCGGCGCTCTGGCGGTCCTGGAACGGCGAGGACTGAGACCGGGGTCCGCCACCGCCCTCCCGACAGGTTCCAGCCATGGTCACGGAGGCTCGTGCACGAGGTCTGGACAGCGTGCGATGCGCGTGCTGTCATGCCAACTGCCGTTCCTTCCAACGTTGTACAAACGCGTTGCCCCGACCGGAACGGCGAGCCGCCACCTCCCCCCGAAGCGTTTCCGCAGTCCACGCAAGGAGGACCCGTGCGCACCACCGGCCTCAGACGTCACGGACGTCACCTGGCACTGCTCCTGACCACGGCCCTGGCCCTCACGGCCTTCGGCGTCGCCCCCTCGGGCGCGGCGTCGGGCGACGACGAACCGGTCGCCGCCCACGGCCTCAAGGGCGAGTACTACACCCAGTCCGCCGAGGGGGCCTTCGACTTCCACGAGCTGAAGGCCACCGTCTTCGATCCGGACATCGACTTCGCCGGCCTCGACTCCCGGCTCCAGTCCACGACGGGCCAGGCGGACAACGCCAGCGTCCGCTGGACCGGCAAGCTGGTCCCGGAGAAGACCGGCGCGACAACGTTTTCCATGATCGGTGACAACGGCTTCCGGCTCTGGGTCGACGACGAGCTGGTCATCGACCACTGGGTCGACGACTGGGACAAGGAACAGATCTCCGACGAGGTCGAGCTGACCGCCGGTGAGGAGGTGGACATCAAGGTCGAGTACTTCGAGCACATCGGCGGCTCCAGCCTCCGCCTGCGCTGGACCGAACCCGGAGAGCAGAAGGAGGCCGTCCCGTCGTCGGCCTTCCGGCTGCCCGACGACTGGGAGTACGACGGAGCCATCGGCTCCACCGTCCAGGCGGACGGCCGCACCCTGAAACTCGACTTCGCCCAGAAGCCAGGACCCCTCCCGGCCGGACTCGACGACCATCTCACCGCCGTCATCGGTGGCGCGAAGTGGCCGCTGGACGGGGTGAAGCCCGACCCCGACGACCCGCGTGCCCTCCTCGTCGGCCTGGAGGAACCGGTCGTCGGCAACAAGGACGGCGACGCCCCCGGCAACGCCGACCTGACCTACGACGGCGAAGGCGGCCTCGTCCAGAGCGACGGCACACCCGTCGACGCCTTCTGGACCAGCGGCGACAACCACTCCACGCACCAGCTGACCACCCGCTGGGGCGAGGAGGTCACCCCGGCCAACGCCCACCGCGAGTACCCGCGCCCCCAGCTCACCCGCGGCGAGTGGCGCAACCTGAACGGCACCTGGCAGTTCGCCGGCGCGAAGCAGGGCGAACGGCCGCCGGTCGGCAAGAAGCTCGGCGAGGAGATCCTCGTGCCGTACCCGGTCGAGTCGCAGCTCTCCGGCATCGAACGGCACGAGGACCGCATGTGGTACCGCCGCACCTTCACCGTGCCCGCCGACTGGAAGATCGGCCAGCGCCAGCGGCTGCGGCTCAACTTCGGCGCCGTGGACTGGAAGTCCGAGGTCTACGTCAACGGGAAGAAGGTCGCCGGTCACGAGGGCGGCTACGACAAGTTCAGCGCCGACGTCACCGACGCCCTGAAGCCCGGCCGTACCCAGGAACTGATCGTCGGCGTCTACGACCCCACCGACGCCGACAGTGGCGAGAACCCGCCGATGGGCAAGCAGCGCCTGGACCCCAGCGGCATCTGGTACACCCCGTCCTCCGGCATCTGGCAGACCGTCTGGATGGAACCGGTCGCCACCGACCACGTCGACGACCTCAAGCTGACGCCCGACGTCGCGAAGGAGCAGCTCACCGTCGAGACCGAGGGAGTCCGCGACGGCCTCCCCGTACGCGCCGAGGTCCACGCGGGCAAGCGGAAGATCGCCACCGCCACCGGCACCTCCGGCACCCCGCTCACCGTGAGGATCAGGAACCCGCGCCTGTGGTCGCCCGACGACCCCTACCTGTACGACCTCAAGGTCAGCGTCGGGAAGGACAAGGTCGGCAGCTACTTCGGGATGCGCACGATCTCCGTCGAGAAGGTGAACGGCACTCCGCGCACCGTGCTCAACGGCGAGCCCGTCTTCCTGATGGCCACCCTCGACCAGGGCTTCTGGCCCGACGGCCTGCACACCGCGCCCAGTGACGAGGCGCTCGCCCACGACCTCAAGCTGCACAAGAAGCTGGGCTTTAACTCGGTCCGCAAGCACATCAAGGTCGAACCCGACCGCTGGTTCCACTGGGCCGACAAGCTCGGGCTGCTGGTCTGGCAGGACATGCCCTCCATGGAGGCGGGACGCAACCCCGGCCAGGCCGCGCGCGCCCAGTTCGAGCGCGAGATGAAGACCATGATCGACCAGCACCGCAACCACCCGTCGGTCGTCATGTGGGTCACCCTCAACGAGGGCTGGGGCCAGTACGACGAGGCCCGCCTCGGCGACCAGGCCAAGTCCTGGGACCCGACCCGCCTGGTCAACGCGATGTCCGGGATCAACCTCGGCGTCGACGGCGGCACCGGCGACATCCTCGACGAACACGGCTACCCCAGCCCCGCCCTGCCGCCGAAGCCGGACGGCGAACGCGCCATGGTGACCGGCGAGTACGGCGGCCTCGGCCTCGCGGTCCCGGGCCACGCCTGGGCGGTGCAGCAGTCCTACGTCGACGTCGACCCGGCCACGTACACGGACGACTACCTCGAAAAGCTGGACGAGGTGCGCCAGTTGGTCTGCGAAGGCAGCAACGGAGCGGTCTACACGCAGATCTCGGACGTCGAGGGCGAGCTGAACGGCCTCACGACGTACGACCGCAAGGTCGTCAAACCGGACGTGAAGCGTGTGCACGACGCCCACCGGGCGCTGATCCGTGACGCCTCGCAGGACACCGTGCCGAACTGCTCCTGACCGGCCCGCCGGCCGAGGGGGCGGGCCCGCCACGGACCCGCCCCCTCACAGTCGTCCCACAGGCAGGACTCTCCTCATGACACTGACACGCCGAAGCGTGCCCCAGAGCAGTCCGGCGGTGGCCGCCGCCGCCCTGGCCGGCGTCGGCGCCGGTACGGCCGAGGCGGCCCTGCCCCGCCCGGCGCGCGCCGAAGGAGCCGTGGCCACCTTCGCCAGGTACGTCACCCGGGCCGAGCGGATGTAGGCGGCGGCCTGCGGCAGGCACGCGAGCAGGAGCAGGGGGAGGAGCAGCGGGTGCAGGACGGCCAGGACCGCGGCGCCCGCCGTGAGCGTCGCGGCCGCCGCGAGCACGTCCTGCGCCTCCTCCACCAGGTCGGGGGTGACCTGGGCGCCGCGGTCCGCGATGTCGAAGGCGTCGTTGCAGCCGGGCTTGTTGGTGGCGGCCAGTTCGGCACCGAGTGCGGCCTCGACCATCGTCACCTCCGCCGCCCGGGCGAGCACCGGCCGCAGCCGCCCGGTCAGCCAGACGACCGCGATGGCCAGCAGCCCCCGCAGACCGGTGGCCGCGGCGATCACGGCCAACTGCGGTGCCGCCTCCCACAGGCGCTCCGTGATGTCGCCCGAGGAGACCAGCGCGGTGATCGTCCCCGTGACGGCCGGCAGGCCGAGAGCGGCGAGGACGCCCGTGGCCGTCTGGCGGACCAGCAGCCCCGACGGTCGCGGCGCGGTCCACGCCCCAGGCCAGACGGAGCGAGCGCAGGACGAGGGCCGCCAGACACCGCGCCATCGTCCGGGTGGTCAGCAGCGAACCGGCCTGGAGCCGTGACTCGTCCCGGTAGAGGTACTCCTCCTCTCGAACACCGGCCTCCTCGGGCGGGACGCCCTGCGGCGCTCCGGCCGGCCGTCCCGGCGGCTGTTCCTGTGTGACGGACGAGGTCATCGGTCCCCCTGGGGTGGTGGCTGAGGCGGTGTCGTGGGGACCAACGACGCGGCGGGGATATCGAACACACCTCATTCGGCCGTGGTGCGAGTCCCGCCGACGGCGGGCGGCGGCGCACCCGGGCTCGAGTTCCCTGGTCCGCCCGGGAGCGGCTGCCGACGTGGGACGGCCGAAACGCCGGGCAGTGCCATCAAGCCCGTGCCCGAGTTCTCAGCCCTCCGCCGGCCCCGCCGCGGCCCGCCCCAGCTCCTCCCGCAGCACATGCTTGGTGACCTTCCCCGACGGAGTGCGGGGCAGCTCCGGGCGCAGGACCAGTTCGCGCGGGATCTTGTAGGGGGCGATGCGCGGCTCCAGCCAGTCGCGGAGCGCCGCCAGTTCCGGTGCGGTGCCCTCGCGGGGGACCACGACGGCGACGACGGTCTCACCCCACTGCGGATGCGGGCGGCCGACGACGGCCACGTCGAGGAGGTCCGGGTGGCCGCGCAGCGCGCCCTCCACCTCCTGCGAGGCGACGTTCTCGCCGCCGGTGATGATGACGTCCTTCATGCGGTCCACCACCGTGACGAAGCCGTCCTCGTCGACCCGGCCCAGATCGCCGCTGCGGTACCAGTCACCCGCGAAGGCCGCCGCGGTGGCGGCCTCGTCGTCGAGGTAGCCGACCATGCGGGTGTCCGAGCGCAGCCAGATCTCGCCGGTCTCCCCGGCCCCGGCGTCCGCGCCGTCCGGCCGCACCACCCGCAGATCCACCCCGGGCATGCCGCCGCGCCCGATCGCCCCGGCCTTCGCCACCTGCTCGGCCGGGGAGAGCGAGGCGCCCACCGGCCCGGTCTCGCTCATCCCGTACACCTGGTGGAAGCTGTCCGAGCCGTAGGCCTTCATCAGGCGGCGGGCCGTGTCGGCGTCCAGCGGGCCGGCGCCGTAGATCCAGGCACGTACCGAGGTGAGGTCGAAGTCGGCGAGGTCGGGGACGGTCTGGAGCGGGGCGATGAGCGCGATCGGGGCGCCGAAGAGGGCGGTGATCCGCTCGCGCTGGATCGTCTCCAGCATGCCGCGCGGGTCGTACGCGCGCTGGAGCACGACGGTGGCGCCGAGCAGCAGGGTGCTCATCGTCCAGTTGTTGAGCGGGGAGGCGTGCCAGATCGGCATGGAGATCAGGAACCGCTCGTCGCGGTGGAGGGGGATGGTGGCCGCCGTGTACGTGGCCGTCAGGGCGATCGAGCGGTGCGTGTGCACGCAGCCCTTGGGGCTGCCGGAGGTGCCCGAGGTGTAGAGGATCTGGGCGACGGTGTCGTCCGCGCCCGGCTCCTGCTCCCGCCACGGCTCGGCGAGCGCCAGCCGGGACTCGAAGGAGTCCGCGGGGCGTGACTGCGCCTCGGCGTCCGGGTGGCTGACCAGCCACGGCACGTCCACCCCTGCCGAGGCCGCCCGCTCACCGATCTCCGCGTCGACCACCCCGAGCCGGGCGCCGCAATGCCGCAGCAGGCGCTCCACCTCGGCGGTCCTCAGCTTGTGGTTGACCGGCACCAGCGTGGCCCCCGCGTACCAGGCGCCGAACGCCGCGAAGAGGAAGGCGGGGGTGTTGTACGTCATCACCGCCAGCCGGTCGCCGGGACGCAGCCCGGCCTCCCGCAGCACCGTCGCCGCTCGCCGGGCGCTCTCGGCGAACTCCCGGTACGTCCACCGCCGGTCGCCGTAGACGACCGCCTCCTTCTCACCGGCCGAGCGAACCGCGCTGTCCAGCAGGGCACTGAGGTGCATCACGTTCTCCTGACGAGCCACCGGCCGGCGGGAAGCGGCCGTAGCGGGAAAGTCTGAATGATGGTTCACTTCTTTCATGGCCTACCGCAAGACCCCTGCCGAAATCAGCCGGCTCGAAGCCGCCCGCGACCACCTCGTGGTCCGCGCCACCGAGGTCGTGGCGGAGGTGGGCTGGGCGCAGGCGTCCGTGACCGCCGTGGCGGACGCCGCCGGTATCGCGGCCGGCTCGGTCTACCAGCACTTCCCCTCCAAGGCGGCGCTCGCCGTCGAGGTCTTCCGGCGCGCGGCCGGACGCGAGGTGGAGGTGCTCGGCGAGGTGCTGCACGGTCCCGGCGACCCCGTCGAGCGCCTGGGCCGCGGCACCGAGGTCTTCGCCCGCCGCGCCCTGGAGAACCGGGGCCTGGCCTACGCGCTGCTCGCCGCCCCCGCCGAACCCGCCGTCGGCGCGGAACGCCTCGACTTCCGGCGCCGCTACCGCGCCCTCTTCGCCGAAGTGGTCCGCGAGGGAATCGCCGCGGGCGCCCTCCCGCCGCAGAACGCCGAGATCACCGCCGCCGCCCTGACCGGCGCCATCGGCGAAGTCCTCGTCGACCCGCTCGCCGTCCCCGACGAGAACGCCACCGAGGCGCTCCTCGCCGACCTCACGGGCACCGCCCTGCGCTGCGCCGGCGCCCCGGCCACCTGACCCACCCGTCACCGCTCCCGCCCCCGCACCCCGCCCCTGGAGGACGCCCCATGCACACCACCGGCTCCGTCACCCATGAAGTGACCAACCAGGCCCCGCCGCTGACCGGCCACGACGTCGCGGACGACCCGGTCCTGCTGGAGGGCGCGCGCCGGGAGGGAGCCGCGTGGCACCTGCCCGAGCTGCACCACTTCGGCCGCTACGCCGGCAGCGAGGAGGCCCAGCACTGGGCCGACCAGGCCAACCGCCACGAGCCCGAGCTGCGCACCCACGACCGCTACGGCCACCGCGTCGACGAGGTCGACTTCCACCCCGCGTACCACGCGCTGATGGACGCCTCGGTGAGCGCCGGCCTCGCGGGCGCCGCCTGGGCCGACGAACGCCCCGGCGCCCACGTGGCCCGCGCCGCGAGCTTCATGGTGGCCACCACGGTCGAGCCGGGACACCTCTGCCCGGTCTCCATGACCTACGCCGTCGTCCCCGCCCTGCGCCACGCCCCCGACCTCGCCAAGACCTACGAACCGCTGCTCACCAGCCGCGTCTACGACCCCGGGCTGCGCACCCCCGCCGGCAAGCGCGGCCTGCTCGCCGGGATGGGGATGACGGAGAAGCAGGGCGGCACCGACGTCCGCGCCAACACCACCACCGCCACCGAACAGGACGACGGGACCTGGCGGCTGCGCGGCCACAAGTGGTTCACCAGCGCCCCCATGAACGATCTGTTCCTGGTGCTGGCCCAGGCGCCCGGCGGACTCTCCTGCTTCCTGGTCCCGCGCGTCCTGCCCGACGGCAGCCGCAACACCTTCCGCATCCAGCGCCTCAAGGACAAGCTCGGCAACCGCTCCAACGCCAGCAGCGAACCCGAGTTCGACGCCACCGTGGCCTGGCTCGTCGGGGAGGAGGGCAAGGGCGTGCGGACCATCATCGAGATGGTGACGATGACCCGGCTCGACTGCGTCCTCGGCTCCGCCGCCGGCACCCGCGCCGCCCTCGTCCAGGCCGCCCACCACGCCCGGCACCGCTCGGTCTTCGGCGCCAAGCTGATCGACCAGCCGCTGATGCGCAACGTCCTGGCCGACCTCGCCCTGGAGTCCGAGGCCGCCACCACGCTCGCCCTGCGCCTGGCCGGCGCCGCCGACCGGGCCCGGCGCGACGATCCGGGGGAGCGTGCCTTCCTCCGCCTGGCCACCGCGATCGGCAAGTACTGGGTGTGCAAGCGCCAGCCCGCAGCCGTAGCCGAGGCCCTGGAATGCCTCGGCGGCAACGGCTACGACGAGGCGTCCGGCATGCCCCGCCTCTACCGCGAGGCCCCCCTCAACGGCATCTGGGAGGGCTCGGGCAACGTCAACGCCCTGGACATGCTGCGCGCCCTCGCCCGCGAGCCGGAGTCCCTGGAGGCCTTCCGCGCGGAGATCGAGGCGGCCTCGGGAGCCGACCGCCGCCTGGACACCGCCTGGCGCGAACTGCAGACCCAGCTCACCCTCACCGAGGACGCCGAACTACGCGCCCGCCGCGTCATCGAACGCGCCGCCCTGATCCTCCAGGCCTCCCTCCTGGTCCGCCACGCCCCCGCCCCCGTCGCGGACGCCTTCTGCGCCTCCCGCCTGGCCGGGGACCGGGGGCTGGCCTTCGGCACACTGGAGCCGGGGACGGACTTCGGCGGGGTGCTGGGGCGGATTCCTGGGTGACGGTGACGACGGGGGTCGCGGCGAGCTCCCTGGGCGGCGGCTCCCGGCTCCGTCGAACCAGTCCTGAGCCGGCGTGGTGCGGGAGGAAGCGCTGGATGTCCACCGTGAGGATCTTGGTGACCGGAACGAGCGGGCCAACGCCCCCAACTCGGTGGTCATGGCGCTCACCTCCGTCTCCTACGACAGGCCTGTCGCCCGCGAGCTCACCCGAGCTCCCCACGCGGAGCAGGTGGGCCTCTACAGCCGGGCCGACGACCGGAGGTCACACCACCCGCCGAATTCACCTCTCCGCAGGGCGCGTTCCTCGTCGTCACCGGTCCAGGCGGCACTGCCATGGCCTGCGGCGGCTGGCGCCCCGCGGCACAGGTCACCGCCGAGATCAATCGGATGTACGTCACGCCGGCGGCCCGGGGGCGCGGCCTGGGCCGACAGATCCTCGCGGCCTTGGAGGGCGACGCCCGTCGGCACGGCATGACGCAGGTGATCCTGGAGACCGGGGTCGCCAACACCGCCGCCCTCGCTCCCTACGCCAGCCGTACTCCTGATTTCACCACCAAGATCCGTCAGGCCGTCGTCTCGCAGAGTCGCTATCGCATCGAGGGCTGAAGGGGGAGCCTGAGCCGGTGACGAGACGACGGCATCCTCCGGACGCGCCGAGTCGGGCCCCGCATCGCTCTTCCCCCGGCTATGTGCGATTCCCCGCGGCGTGAGAAAGTCTGAAGCGTGAGTGAGACACCAGCGAACACCCTTCAGTACCGCTTCGACGGGCCGGAAGACGCCCCCGTTCTCGTCCTGGGTCCCTCACTGGGGACGACCTGGCACATGTGGGACCGCCAGGTTCCCGAACTGGCCCGTAGCTGGCGGGTGTTCCGGTTCGATCTGCCGGGGCACGGCGGGGCGCCGGCCCATCCGGCCGGGTCGGTCGCCGAGCTGGCCGACCGGGTGCTGGCCGCGCTGGACGCCGCCGGGGTGCAGCGGTTCGGGTACGCCGGGTGTGCGCTCGGCGGGGCCGTGGGGGCCGAGTTGGCGCTGCGGCACCCCGGGCGGGTCGCCTCGCTGGCGCTGATCGCCGCCTCGCCGCGGTTCGGGACCGCCGACGAGTTCCGCCAGCGCGGGGTGGTGGTCCGGTCGCACGGGCTGGACCCGGTGGCGCGGGCCGCGCCCGAGCGGTGGTTCACGCCGGGGTTCGCCGGGGCGCAGCCCGCCATCACCGAGTGGGCGGTGCAGATGGTGCGCACCACCGACCCCGGCTGCTACATCGCCGCCTGCGAGGCGCTGGCCTCCTTCGACATCCGTGCCGAACTGGGCCGGATCGGGGTACCGACCCTCGTCCTGGTCGGCTCCGAGGACCAGGTCACCGGGCCCGCCGAGGCGCGCACCCTGGTCGCCGGCATACCGGACGCCCGCCTCGCCGTGGTGCCCGGTGCCTCGCACCTGGCGCCGGTCGAGCAGCCGGCGGCCGTCACCGACCTGCTGGTGCGGCACTTCTCCGCGCCCTGGAGCCCCGCTCCGGAGGCGACCGGCCAGATGCTGTCGCCGGTTCCGGCGCCGGTGGTCGTGCCACCCCAGCCCACCGGCCCGGTCGCCGAGATCGCCCCCTGGGTCGACCCCGACGCCGCCGTGCGGCCCGACCCGTACGAGTCCGGCATCAAGGTGCGCCGCGAGGTGCTGGGCGACGCCCACGTCGACCGCGAACTGGCCGAGGCCGACGGCTTCTCGGGCGAGTTCCAGGACTTCCTCACCCGGTACGCGTGGGGCGAGATCTGGAGCAGGCCCGGGCTGGACCGCCGTACCCGCTCCTGTGTGGCGCTGACCGCGCTGATCGCCTCCGGGCACACGGCCGAACTGCCCGCGCAGGTACGGGCGGCGCTCCGTAACGGCCTCACCGTCGCGGAACTCCGCGAGGTCCTGCTCCAGGCCGCCGTCTACTGCGGGGTCCCGGCTGCCGAGGAGGCGTTCCGGGTGGCCCGCGCAGTGGTCGCGGAGGAGACGACGCCGCAGGAGTAGGCGGCGCGTTCTTGGCGTCCGTCCGGCGAGGATCGGCACCCCGGCCCGGTGCAGGGCGGCGACGCTCGCCCGCGCGTGGGCGTAGTCGAGCCCCAGGTGGCCGAGGGCCTCCGCGACGGCTTCCGTCATGGCGAGCGTCGGAACCGCGAACCGGCCCTCGGCGGCGGTCAGTTCGGCCTCCGAGCCGGGCAGCTCCGCGTCCAGCGGCACATGGGTGACCGCGTCCACCCCGGCCCGGCGGGCGGCGGCGAAGGCGAGGGCCACCGTGCGCAGCCCCCGCCCGCGGGCGGCGCGGACCACGGCCTCCAGCGTCTCCCGGGAGAGCGCCCGGGTGCTCCCGGCACCTCCGCGGTGATCTTGACGTAGTCCACGCCCTGCTCCCCCCGCTCGGCGACGAAGGCCTGCGCGTCCTCGGGCCCGGCGAGCAGGCTGCTCTCGGGGAAGTGCGGCATGCGTGACTGGAGGCTGCCGGGCGCGGCGGCCGGGGCCCGCGCCGCGCAGCAGGGCGGCGGTGCCGGGCAGGTCGCGCAGCGAGTCGAGGAGGGCCGGGGGCCAGCCGCCCATGTCCAGGGCGGTGGTTACGCCGTGGTCGGCGAGCCGGTCCAGGGTCTCGGCGTCGCGGACGTGCACATGGGCGTCGATCAGCCCGGGGAGCAGGGTGGCGCCCTGGCAGCCCACGACCCGGGCGCCGGCCGGGTCGGTGCCGATCAGCGGCCCGTCGATCACCACGGTTGCCGGCTCCCGCAGGCGCTCACCGTCGAGGACGCGGACGTGGGTGAGGGCGGTGACGGTGCTCGCGGTCGTACGGGGCTCCACCCGGGGTGGGCGTACGGCGGGCGCGCGGGAGCGTGGCCGGACGGGCCTCGCCCTCCGCGGACCGGCTGCTCGGCGCCTTCGCCGACGCCCTCGACCGCCCGCACGGCCGCGCCCTGCGCCCGCTGCTCGCCCAGCGCGCCCGCCACCCCGAGCTGTACGCGGAGGTGTACCGGCGGGTCGTCCTGCCCCACAAGGAGATCCTGCGCGGCATCCTGGGCGCCGCCGTCGAGCGCGGCGAGGCCGGCCCCGGGGCCCTCGGCGTCCGTACCGCCTCCACCGCGCCCCGCCTGGTCATCGCGGCCCACACGGAGCACGGCACGGTCCCGCAGGGCGAGGTGGAGGCGGTACGGACGCCGAGGTGCTGATGCCGCTCTTCACGGCCCGGGGTGGGGGGAACATGCCGGGCCGGGACGACAGGAGCACGATGGGACCATGAGGTTCATCAAGAAGCGCCATTCCTGTGTCCGGCTGGAGAAGGAGTCGGGCACGCTCGTCATCGACCCGGGCGGTTTCACCGAGCCCGACGCCGCCCTCGGCGCCGACGCCCTGCTGGTCACCCACGAGCACCCGGACCACTTCGACGAGGGCCGCCTGCGTGCCGCCCTGGAGGCCAACCCGGCCGCCCAGCTGTGGACCCTCGCCTCGGTGGCGGAGGCCATGGCCGCCGCCTTCCCCGGCCGGGTCCACACCGTCGGTCACGGCGACACCTTCACCGCCGCCGGGTTCGACGTCGAGGTCCACGGCGAGCTGCACGCCGTCATCCACCCGGACATCCCGCGCGTCACCAACGTCGGCTACCTGGTCGACGGCGAGGTCTTCCACCCCGGCGACGCGCTCACCGTCCCCGACCGGCCCGTCGAGACCCTGCTGCTGCCCGTCATGGCCCCCTGGAACAAGCTCTCCGAGGTCGTCGACTACGTCCGCGAGGTCCGCCCGACCCGCGCCTACGACATCCACGACGCCCTCCTCACCGACCTCGCCCTCCCCGTCTACGAGCGGCAGATCGGCGCGCTGGCCGGCACCGACCACCACCACCTGGGCCCCGGCACGTTCACCGAGGTCTGACGGGCGTTGTCGGCGGGGTCGGTTAGGTTGTCAGGCATGCGCATCGCCACCTGGAACGTCAATTCGATCACCGCGCGCCTCCCGAGGCTGCTGGCCTGGCTGGAGAGCAGCGGCACGGACGTGCTGTGCATCCAGGAGACCAAGACCACCGAGGAAGCCTTCCCCGCCGACGCCCTCGCCGAGCTGGGCTACGAGAGCGCGGTCCGCGCCACCGGCCGGTGGAACGGCGTCGCGATCGTCTCCCGCGTCGGCCTCGCCGACGTCGTCGGCGGCCTGCCCGGCGGCCCCGCGTACGACGGCGTGGAGGAGCCCCGGGCGGTCTCCGCGACCTGCGGCCCGGTCCGCGTCTGGTCGGTCTACGTGCCGAACGGCCGCGAGGTCGGCCACCCCCACTTCGCCTACAAGCTCCAGTGGCTCAACGCCCTGCGGGACGCCGTCGCCGACGACGCGGCGGGCGACCGGCCCTTCGCCGTCCTCGGCGACTACAACATCGCCCCCCACGACTCCGACGTCTGGGACCCCACCGCCTTCATCGGCGCCACCCACGTCACCCCCGAGGAGCGCGAGGCCCTCGCCGCCCTGCGCGCCACGGGGCTGGACGACGTGGTCCCGCGCCCCCTCAAGTACGACCAGCCCTTCACCTACTGGGACTACCGCCAGCTCGGCTTCCCCAAGAACCGCGGCATGCGCATCGACCTCGTCTACGGCAACGACCCGTTCCGCTCGGCCGTCTCCGACGCCTACGTGGACCGCGAGGAGCGCAAGGGCAAGGGCGCCTCCGACCACGCCCCGGTCGTCACCGACCTCACCGTCTGAGCCGCCGGGGCGCTCACCGCGCGCGTCCCCGCCGCCCGTCCAGCACGGTCAGGTCGACGGCGTCCGCCAGCGCCTGGAGCCCCGCCTCGCCCGGGTGCAGGTGGTCGCCGCTGTCGTAGGCGGGGAGCATCCGCGCCGGGCGGTCGGGGTCGCGCAGGACGCGGTCGAAGTCGAGGACGGCGTCGAAGGAGTCCCGGTCGGCGCGGAGCGCCCGGTTGATCTCGGTCCGCTCGGCGTCGACGGCGGGGGTGCACCGTGACTCGCCCTCGCACGGCGCGAGGGTGGTCACCACGGCCCGTACGCCCCGGGCGCGCGCCCGTTCGGCCAGCTGCCGCAGTCCGCTGACGACCTCGTCGGCGCGCGCGCCCCACCGGACATCGTTTATGCCCTCGAAGAGGACGACGGTCCGCACCGAGGTCTGGGAGAGCAGGTCCCGGTCCAGCCGGTTGAGGGCGCTGACGCCACCGGTGTCGTTGGAGACGCCGTCGCCCGGGTAGCGGTCGCTGAGCACGCGGTTGGCGGAGATGCCCTGGTTGAGCACGCCGTAGCGCGGCACGCGGTCCTGCTCGCGCAGCCGCCGGGCCAGCGCGTCGGTCCACCGCTTGTTGGCGCCCTCGGTGGTGCCGACCCCTTCGGTGATGGAATCCCCGAGCACTACGACCGAACCCGGCCCGCCGCTCACGTCGACACCGGTCAGCAGCGGCCAGGTCCCCACCGTCCCGGTGTACGCGGCGCCGTCGGCGTCGGCCGCGTGGTCGCCCGGGGTGCTCAGGTACGACTTCTGCACCGCCTTGTCGTGCAGCGGGACGGAGGGCACGGCGCCGGGCAGGTGCAGGCTGACCAGCAGATCGGCGCCCTCCTCCACGGCGAGGGCGACCGGGTCGCTGACCGCCTCGGCCCCGGCGGGCAGCACCGTCGACTCCTCACCGCCGAAGGTCAGCGGCACGGGCGTGGACCGGGCTGCGGCGCCCACGGCGCGGACGGCCACGGTGGCGCTGCCGACCCGCACCGGCGTCCCCGCGAAGGTGTTGGAGAGCCGCACCCGCGCCGTCGGCCCGGACTTGGTGGGGTTGACCACCAGCCGCAGCGTCTGGTCACGCCACGGCCCGACCTCCGGCAGCCCCGCCGTCGACGCCGACCAGCTCCCCGTCCAGCCCTCCGCCGCCGGACGGACCCGCAGGTCGAAGACGTGCAGCGAGCGGCCCAGCCCCCGTACGTGCGGCAGCCGTACCGACTCCACGGTGCGGCCCGCGTCCAGCGGCACCGTCACCACGTACAGCCGGGGGCGGTCCGCGACGGGGCCCTCGCGGCTGTTGAGGTACGGCAGGGCGACGGCCTTGGTGGCGAGCGGGCCGGTGCGCCAGTCGGGGGCGGTCAGCCGGTAGCGGCTCTGGCCGCCGTCGCGGTAGTGGACGGTGCCGGTACCGGTCGCCTCGCCGCCCGTTCCGGCGACCAGGAAGGTGAGCGCGTCGCCGCGCCCCTCGACGGCCACCCGCTGTCCGTGGGCGCGCACGTTGTCGGGTCTGCCGGGTCTGGAGACCGGCCAGTCGAGCCGGGTGCCCTCCACGGCGGGGCGGGCGCCGACCCGCCAGCCGGCGGCGCGCAGCGCGGCGGCCGGCAGGGAGCGGCCCTGCCCGTCGAAGTCGGCGGCGCCCGGCCGGCCGTCCTCGCTGACCGCCCGGTTGTCGTACAGCTCGCGCAGTGGCCGCGGCTCCCGTTCCTCGGCCGCGCCCGCCGAGGTCAGCGAGGCGGCGCTGGTGATCAGGGCCAGAACGAGGGCGGGCCCCCACAGCTGTCGGCGCACAGGCGCCCCCTTCTTCTTCGGTGTCTGTCCTCGGTCGTCCTGGCGGGCACACCCGGCACGTCGCGGCCCGCCGCCGACTCGATGGTGCCGGTCGGCGGCGCCGGTGCCGTGGTGCCGGAGGTCTTCGGTGCGTCGGGCGGGGCGGGCGAAAGTCCGGACCACGGTAGGAACGGCGCTGAGGGAGCGTCAACGGCGCCTCGGCCGACGGGGCGTGAACCAGGGGGTGTCTTCGACAGTCCCCACGGCGCCGTGCGGGACTTCGAAGACACCCCCTGGCGCCGAACAGGCCATGTCCGGTCTCCGGCCGCGCGCCTGTGGCCTCCCGGCGTCCGGCGGTGCCACGCTGGACGGCATGCACATCCCCTTCCTGGACAAGTGGCGCGAACGGCAGAGCGGACCGGGACGCTCGGCCGCCGCCGTCTTCGAGGACCACCCGGACGCCGCCGCCGACCTCTTCGCCGAGTGCGAACTGCTGCGCTCGCACGCGCAGGTGGCCGGGCTGGAGCTGGACGACACCCCGGCCTCACTGGCCGCCCTCGACCAGTTGCTGCCGCGCTGGCGCGACGACCCCGAGGTGCTGCCCTGGCTCGGCAACGACGCCGGGCTGTACCTGGGCACCGTCGTGGTGCGCACCGTGCCCGGCGCGCGCTGGCACGTCTGGCCGGGTGGGCGCGTCGTGGTCCGGCTGCCCTCCGGCCGCGAACTGCACGTCGTCGAGGCCGGTGTCGAGTGGGCGGTGCACGGTGCGCCCGAGCTCTCCCAGATGTACGCCGAGATCTCCGAGGGCTGACCTTTGGCCGCCCGGGTCGCGCCCGCCGGTACCCGCCGGGCGGCGGTGCGAGGATGGGCAAATACGGTTAATCCCGCCCTGTGCGTGTCGTTTGTCCGGCCCTGAGAGGCGCTGGATAGTTTGCGCGGACCGACACCGCTGGAAGTGGGTAGAGCTGGGCATGGCTGTCGATCCGTTGATCGAGTTGCACGACGTGAACAAGTACTACGGCGACCTGCACGTCCTGAAGGACATCAACCTCACCGTCGGCCGCGGAGAGGTCGTCGTCGTCATCGGCCCCTCGGGGTCGGGAAAGTCCACCCTCTGCCGCACCGTCAACCGGCTGGAGACCATCCAGTCCGGCACCATCCGCCTGGACGGGCAGCCGCTGCCGGAGGAGGGGAAGGCGCTCGCCGGGCTCCGCGCCGAGGTGGGCATGGTCTTCCAGGCGTTCAACCTCTTCGCCCACAAGACGGTGCTCCAGAACGTCTCGCTGGCCCAGATGAAGGTCCGCTCCCGCAAACGGCCCGAGGCCGACCGGCGCTCCCGCGAACTACTGGAACGCGTCGGCCTCGCCGAGCACGCCGACAAGCTCCCCGCCCAGCTCTCCGGCGGGCAGCAGCAGCGGGTGGCCATCGCCCGCGCGCTGGCGATGGACCCCAAGGCGCTCCTCTTCGACGAGCCAACCTCCGCGCTCGACCCGGAGATGATCACCGAGGTGCTGGAGGTGATGCAGCAGCTCGCCCGGGAGGGGATGACCATGGTGGTCGTCACCCACGAGATGGGGTTCGCCCGTTCCGCCGCCAACCGGGTCGTCTTCATGGACGGCGGGCGCATCGTCGAGGACCGCACCCCCGAGGACTTCTTCAGCAACCCGGAGAGCGACCGGGCCAAGGACTTCCTCTCCAAGATCCTCAAGCACTGAGGGGGTGACGCCATGACGCACACCGACCCGATCCGCCGCCGCACCCGCCCGGGCCGCACCACCCGCCTGCTGGCCCTGGCCCTGCTGGTCCTCCTCTCCCTGGTCGCCGCCTGCGGCAAGGAGGGCAGCCCGCCGGTCAAGGGCCCCCGCGCCGACCAGCTCCCCGACTACCGCGTGGACACCGGCTTCAGCCTCCCCGAGTCACCGACCTGGCGTAAGGCCAAGTCCCGCGGCGCCCTGATCGTCGGTGCCAAGGAGGACCAGCCGTACCTGGGCGAGAAGGACCCGGCCGGCGGCGGCTACACCGGCTTCGACATCGAGATCGCCAAGATGGTCGGCGCCTACCTCGGCTTCGCCGAGAACCGCGTCCGTTTCACCACCATCGCCTCAGCCAACCGCGAGACCGCCCTCCAGAACGGCCAGATCGACTACTACGTGGGCACCTACACCATCAACGACAACCGCAAGCGGCTCGTCGGGTTCGCCGGCCCCTACTACGTCGCCGGGCAGGGCCTGCTGGTCCGCACCGACGAGGAGGACATCAAAGGCCCCGAGGACCTCGACGGCAAGCGCGTCTGCTCCGCCGCCGGCTCCACGCCGTACCAGCGGATGCAGGAGGAGTTCCCGAAGGCCGTGCTCGTCTCCTACGACACCTACTCGATCTGTGTGGACAACCTGCTGACCTACCAGGTCGACGCCGTCACCACCGACGACGCCATCCTGCTCGGGTACGCGGCCAAGGTCCCCGAGGAACTGAAGGTCGTCGGCAAGCCCTTCTCCGAGGAGCCGTACGGCATCGGGGTGCTGCGCTCGGACAACGCGCTGCGGCTCGCCATCGACGACGCCCTGGAGGAGGGGGAGCGCAAGGGCTACTGGAAGGCGGCGTACGACGCGACGCTCGGCCTCTCCGGAGTCCCCGCGCCTAAGCCGCCCGCCATCGACCGCTACGCGGCCGGCTGAGGAGGGGAGCGCCCGTGAACGTCCTGACCGACAACTTCTCCGCCTACGGCAAAGGGTTCCTCGGCACCGTCGAACTCACCGTCTACGCCTCGCTGCTGGCCCTCGTCCTCGGCTTCCTGATGGCCTCCTTCCGGGTGGCGCCCGTCGCCTCGCTGCGTTTCTTCGGCACGGCCTGGGTCACCGTGCTCCGCAACACCCCGCTGACCCTGCTCTTCTTCGCCGTCCTGCTCGGCCTGCCGCGCTTCGGCCTCGTCCTGCCCTTCCAGCTCTTCGCGGTGCTGGCACTGGGGTGCTACACCTCGGCCTTCATCTGCGAGGCGCTGCGTTCGGGCATCAACACCGTGCCGCGCGGCCAGGGCGAGGCGGCCCGCAGCCTCGGGATGACCTTCGGCCAGACCCTCTCCGCCGTGGTGCTGCCGCAGGCGTTCCGGTCGGTGATCGCGCCGGTCGGCTCGACGCTGATCGCGCTGGCCAAGAACTCCGCCATCGCCGGGGCGTTCAGCGTCACCGAACTCCTCGGCACCTACCGCACCCTCAGCGAGCTCGGTTACAACATCATCTGGACCTTCGTCTGGATCGCGCTCGGCTACCTCATCATCACCCTCACCATCAGCGCCCTGTTCCACCTCATGGAGAAGCGCTGGGGAGTCGCCCGATGACCGCCAAGTACGAGCAGGAGCCCTCGGCCCTCTACGACGTCCCCGGGCCCAAGGCCCGCAGACGCCACCGGATCTTCAGCGTCCTCGCCACCCTGGCGATCGCCGTGATCCTCGGCTGGATCGTGTACCTGCTCTTCGACACCGACCAGTTCACCACCGCCAAGTGGCGCCCCTTCGCCTACACCGGCATCCAGGAACTGCTGCTGCGCGGACTGGGCAACACCCTCAAGGCGTTCGCGTACGCCTCGGTGCTCTCCCTGGTCCTCGGTGGGGTGCTCGCCGTCGGGCGGCTCTCCGACCACCGGCCGGTGCGCTGGGTGGCTACGGTGATCGTGGAGTTCTTCCGGGCCATGCCGGTGCTGGTGATGATCTTCTTCGTCTTCGTCGCGCTCCAGGTACAGGCGCTGCCCGCCCTGGTCACCGGCCTGACCCTCTACAACGGCTCGGTCCTCGCCGAGGTCTTCCGCTCCGGCGTCAACTCCGTGGACAAGGGCCAGCGGGAGGCCGCCTACGCGCTGGGCATGCGCAAGACCCAGGTCATGGTGCACGTCCTCGCCCCGCAGGCGCTGCGCGCCATGCTGCCCGCCATCATCAGCCAGTTGGTGGTGGCGCTGAAGGACACCTCGCTCGGCTACCTCATCACCTACGAGGAGTTCCTCCACGCCGGAAAACTCATCGCCTCCAACCTCGACTACGATTTGCCCTTCATCCCCGTGGTGATGGTGATCTCGCCGATCTACATCGGGATGTGCATGCTGCTCTCGTGGTTCGCCCAGTGGGTGTCCCGCAGACAGCGCCGCAATCCGAAGGCGAAGGCGGCCGCCGTCACCCGGGCCGAACCGGGAGGGCTGCTGCCGGGCGAACGGTAGCGGGGCGACCCGGGGCACACCGCCCCTGGCCTGCCCGGCAGCAGCCGGAGATCACTTCTCGCGGACCGGGACCGACACGTGACCCGGGGCGTCCGCAGGCGAGGAGAAGGTCAGCTGCGCGCCGGACGGGTTGTGCTCGATGTACAGCGGGTCGACGGTGTCCACGACGACAGCGAGCCGGTGACCGGCCGGAACGTCGTAGGCCGTGGAGTACAGCTCCAGGTCCACGGCGAACGGCCGGCCCGGCTCGCGGTCGTGGAAGGTGTACGGGGCGTGCGTGACCAGCTTGCCGACGCCCAGCGGCCCCACGTCGTACAGGTAGGCCACGAAGGTGCCGCTGCTCTTCGTCGGCGTCACCGTGGTGTGCACCTCGGGGGTGCCGCGCACGGCCGCCCCGCCGGTGTACCGCTCGGACTGCCAGACGGCCGCGTACCGGCGGGGGAGCAGCGGCATCGACGCCATCGGGGGCGTTTGGATCAGCTGGTCGAGGGCGTTGGTGAGGAAGATGATGCCGCCGTTGGCGCCGGAGTCGACGTTGGCGCGGATGGTGTGGGTACCGGCCAGGTCGATCTTGCGGCTGTCGGCGCCGACCGACTTCCAGTCCGGGTAGCTCTCGTAGGCGCCGGTGGATCGGGACTTGACGCGGACCGGCTGCTCGCGGTCGACGCCGTTCTCCTCGCCCTTGAGGTGGTGGTCGAACCAGCGGCGGGCGGAGGTCCAGGTGTCGTTGGGCAGGCCGAGCAGGCCGGTCGCCTCCGAGGTCGCGTGGTCGCCCGGGCGGAACTCCAGCCGCTTGGGGCCGGTCAGCTTCTCGTAGAAGTCGGCGTACTGGTTGGGCGGGAAGAGGCTGTCGCCCCAGGCGTTGCCGAGCATCACGGCGGTGCCGTTGGCGTTCAGCGCGTCGAGGTGGGTGGCGGGGGAGCGCTTCTTCCCCCAGTCGATCATCTGCTGCTCCTTGTCGAGCTTGGAGCCGAGGAAGTCGCCGAGGATCTGCTTCAGTTCGGCGCTCGGGCGGCCGGTGATCAGGCCCGAGCCGCCGAGCAGGAGGGCGGCCTGGAGGTGCTGGGTGCGGCCGCTGTAGATGGAGTCGATGAGGTCGGCCCAGCCGCTGAGCGCCGCCACCGTCTTGATCCGGGGGTCGTGGGCGGCGGCGAGCAGGCTGATCCCGGCGCCGTAGGAGACCCCGGCCATGCCGACCCGCTCCGGGTCCGCCGGGGTGTGGGCGAGGGCCCAGTCGATGACGGCGGAGGCGTCGGCGATGTCCGGCGGCCCGGCCACCTCGATCTCACCGCCGGACTGCCAGAAGCCGCGCGAGTTGTAACTGACCACCACGTAGCCGGAGTCGGCCAGCTGGGTGGCCTGGGCCAGGTACTCGATCTGGGGGACCGCCCAGCTGGTGGGCAGCACGATCACCGGATGGCGGTCGCCGGCGGCGGAGCCGGTGGGCGTCACCACGTTGGCCTTGAGGACGGTGCCGTCGGCGCTGGTGATGTCGACGAAGCGGATGCCCGAGGCCGCGGCGCCGGCCTGGGCCTTGGCCGGGGTCTCGGGGGCGGCGTGGGCGGGCGCGGAGAGCGTACCGACGGCGAGCGCGGCGGTCAGCGCGCAGGCCGCGGTGGTGGTGAGGGCGGGGCGGGGGCGTCTCATGGGTCACTCCTCGCTGCGGGCAGGACAAGTGCCCCGACGGTAAGCGGAATGACTTACCGACGGTAACCGGCGGGTAGGTTACGCACGAGTAACGATTGCGGGTCGCCCGCCCTCGCGCCTACTTGGCCCGGTGCGAACCGCGCGCGGCCGGCACCGGGGCCGGCTCCTGCGCCGCCTTCGTCACGTCCGCCACCAGCTCCACCACGTCCGACCCGTACGCCGCCGAGTTGACCACCTTCAGCAGCAGCACGAAGGTGCCCGTGCCGTGCTTGCGCGCCAGCTTCTCGTGGTGCCGGGCCAGGTAGCGCGTCGCCGCCTGCGGCGTGATCGGCCGCTGCCCGCAGAACAGGAAGACCGGGCGTCCGCCCTGGCCGCCCGTCAGCCGCGCCAGCAGCACGTGCTCGCCCACGCCCTGCTCCATCCGGTACCGCTCCCCGCCGATCAGGAACGCCCCCCGGTCGGGTCCGGGCTCCGGCTCGGTGTTGATCCGCACGCCCGGCAGGAGGGAGGTGAGGTGGGCGGCCATCCGGCGATTGGACGAGGGATGGCCGACGCAGAACTCGGTGCGCTCGCCGAAGCCCTGCTGCGCCGTGTCGTGGGTGACGATCTGGGTGTGCGCCCTGCACTGCTTCACCAGCGCCGCCAGCTCCAGCAGGGCGAACATGTCGGGCCGCGAGACCACCGGCTCCGGCCCGCCCCCGTCCCGGCCGACCACCAGAAGGGACTCCGAGTGGTCCGGCAGACCGAGGAATGCCTGCCGGCGGCGGAGCCTCCGCTGCGACCACTGGGCACGTGCCAGCCAGCCGGCCGCCAGGCACACCACCGCGCCGAGACCACCGAGGAGGAGGGAGAGGTGTTCTGCTGTCATGGGCGCGCATGGTAGTGCCTCGAACGGGTGTTGCAGCACCGGCGGCGACGGCCGGGAGGCGCAACGGGGGTGCGACGGGGCGGTGTTGAACCCCGGAGCGTCCGTCGCCCTACACCCGGGCGGCTCCTACACTGACGAAATGGAGGACCACACGGCCACCGGGGCCGGTGCCCGTCCGGCGCCCGCCCTGAGGCGGTACGTCGACTCGTACGTCGGTTTCGACCTCCGCGGGCTCCCGGCCGGGGTGCACTGCGGTCCGCCGGGGCGCGCGCTCACCGTGGTGATCAGCCTGTCGGACGACCCGCTGCGGGTGGCGGCGGGTGTGGACGACGGGTCACCGGTCACCCGGTTCAGCGGCGTGGCCGGCGGTCTGATGTGCCGGTCCGTCGCGATTCACCACGACGGGCGCCAGCGGGGGGTTCAGGTGGCGCTCACGCCGCTCGGGGCCCGGGCCCTCTACGGCATGCCCGCCGCCGAGCTCGCCCATCAGCTGGTCCCGTTGGACGAGTTGCTCGGAGCGCTTGCCGGCGAGCTGTCCGACCGGCTCCGCGCGGCGAGCACCTGGGCGGCGCGGTTCGCCGTGCTGGACGAACTGCTGCTCAGGGCCGTCGGCCGTGGCGCCCACGCCGGCCACGAGCACCGGGTGCGCCCCGAGGTGGCCGAGGCCTGGCGCCGCCTCGTCGCCGCGCGGGGTGGCGTCCAGGTCGGTGCCCTCGCCGCGGAACTCGGCTGGAGCCGTCGGTATCTCACCGAGCGGTTCCGCGGTGAGCTGGGCCTGTCGCCGAAGACCTTCGCCCGGGTCCTGCGGTTCGCGCAGGCGCACGAACTGGCGGCGGTCGCGGACCCGTTGCCGTGGGGCGAGGTGGCAGCCGTCTCCGGCTACGCCGACCAGGCCCATCTCGTGCGGGACTGGCGCGAGTTCACGGGCCGGTCACCGACGGTCTGGCGTCGCGGCGAAGTCCTCCTCGGAGCCGGGTAGCCGCCGCCCGCCCCTCGCACCGGCTGCTGTTCCCTTTTCTTCAAGACTGCTCCCGCGCTGTCCCGGACGATCGTCGGCATGAGACTCGTCGACCACGCAACCGAAGCCGTGGACCTGCGGACCACTCCCGTGCACCTCGGACGGGGATCGAGAGCGAGACCCGTCGAGGGCTTCGCCTGGGACCCGGAGGTGCTCCACGCGTACACGGCCGCCGTCGCGGAGGACGGCGCCGAGGGCCGGATGGTGATGATCTTCGACGGTGAGGGGCCTGGCGGCCACTGGGAGTGTCACCCCGCCGGTGACGAACTGGTCGTCTGCCTTTCCGGTTCCGTGGCGGTCACCCGCGAGGTGGGCGGGGTGCCCGACCGCGTGGTGCTCGGGCCGGGCGAGGCCACCGTCAACCCGGCCGGGGTGTGGCACGCGGTCGACCTGGAGGGGCCGGCGTCCCTCCTGTCCGTCACCGCGACCCTCGGCACCGAACACCGCCCCCGGACCGCCACCACCCCCCGCCCGGAGGAAGCGCCGTGACGACCCGCGTCGCGTGCCTCGGCGACAGCCTCACCCGCGCGCAGGTGAGCGTCGACTACCTGGATCTTCTCGAACGCCGACGCCCGGCCGGTGACGTGCGGCTCGCCCGGTTCGGCGTCAACGGCGACTTCGCGTACCACCTCCTCCAGCGTCTCGACGCCGTCGTCGCGGACCCGCCCGAGGTGATCACCGTGCTGATCGGGACCAACGACGCCCGGGCGAGCCTCGCCGGCTACCCCGTCGAGCAGGTCATGAAGCGCAAACGGCTCCCCGAGCGCCCGTCGGCAGGCTGGTTCCAGCAGTGCCTGGGCGCCGTCGTCGCCCGGCTGCGAGCCGAGACCGACGCGAGGATCGGCCTGCTGTCGCCTCCGGTGCTCGGCCAGGAACCCGACGGGCCGGCGGCGCGGGCGTCGCTGGCGTACAGCCGCATGATCGCCGAGGTCGCCGCCGCCGAGGAGGTGGCCTACCTTCCGCTCCACGAACGCCAGACGGAGGAACTGCGCCGGGCGGACGCGCCGCCGATTCCCTACCGGGAGGCGACGCCGGCAGCCGGTGTCGGCGTTCTCCTCCAGCACGCCGTGCTGCGCCGCAGTTTCGACGCGATCTCGCGCCGGCGCGGTCTCCTGCTCACGACCGACCACATCCACCAGAACAGCCGCGGCGCCGCCCACATCGCCGAGGTCATCGACACCGGTCTGCTGGTCCGGAGCGGGTAGCCGGTCCCGGCGGCCGGCGAGCAGTCCGGCCCGGCCGAGGCGTCCTGGCCGGGCGCCCCGGGTGAAGTTACGCTGCGCGGACGGCTGCTGACTGGAGGTAAGGAATGCGTCCGTCCCCCACGCGCAGGCTCTCGCTCTGCGCCCTCGCCGTGGCGATGCTCTCGGTGGGCGCCGCCGCGCCACCCGACGCGGGGGCGCCCGAGCGGGCGGCGCCCGGCAAGTCCCCCGTCGCGGTCGGCCACGGCGGCGCCGTCTCCAGCGTCGACGAGGACGCCTCCGCCGCCGGGATCGAGGTGCTGCGCCGGGGTGGCAACGCCGTGGACGCGGCCGTCGCCACCGCCGCCGCGCTGGGCGTCACCGAGCCGTACTCCGCCGGCATCGGCGGCGGCGGGTACGCCGTCCTCTACGACGCCCGCACCGGCACCGTCCAGACCGTCGACGGGCGGGAGACCGCGCCCCGTACCGCGGGACCCGACCTCTTCCTGGAGGACGGCAAGCCCATCCCCTTCGCCGAAGCCGTCACCAGCGGCCTCGGCGTCGGCACCCCCGGCACCCCCGCCACCTGGCGCACCCTGCTCGGCCGCTGGGGCAGCAAGCCGCTGGGCGAGCTGCTGAAACCGGCCGAGCGCCTGGCCCGCGACGGCTTCACCGTGGACGAGACCTTCCGCGCCCAGACCGCCGACAACCAGGCCAGGTTCGCCGACTTCCCCGCCAGCGCGAAGCTCTTCCTGCCCGGCGGGAAACTTCCCGAGACCGGCTCCACCTTCCGCAACCCCGACCTGGCCCGCACCTACGCGGAGCTGGGCCGCAAGGGCGTCGAAGCCCTCTACCGGGGCCCGCTCGCCCGCGACATCGTGCGCACCGTCAACAAGCCGCCGGCCGGCCCCGACACCGACCGCGTCGTCCGCCCCGGCCGCCTCACCGAGGCCGACCTCGCCCGCTACCGCACCGAGCGGCACGCGCCGACCCGTACCCGCTACCGGGGCCTGGACGTCGCCTCCATCGCCCCGTCCTCCTCCGGCGGCACCACCGTCGGTGAGGCGCTCAACATCCTGGAGTCCACCGACCTGAAGGCGGCCTCTCCGGAGCGCTACCTCCACCGGTTCATCGAGGCGAGCCGGATCGCCTTCGCCGACCGCAACCGCTGGGTGGGCGACCCCGCCTTCTCCGAGGTGCCCACCACGGAGCTGCTCAGCTCCCGCTTCGCCGCCTCCCGCGCCTGCCTCATCCGCGACGACGCCGCCCTCACCAGCCCGCTCGCCCCCGGCGACCCCCGCGACCCGGCCGGCTGCCCCTCCGGCGGCACCCCCGCCCCCACCACGTACGAGGGGGAGAACACCACCCACCTGACCACCGCCGACCGCTGGGGCAACGTCGTCGCCTACACCCTGACGATCGAGCAGACCGGCGGCAGCGGCATCACCGTGCCCGGCCGGGGTTTCCTGCTCAACAACGAGCTGACCGACTTCTCCTTCACTCCCACCACCCCCGGCGTTCCCGACCCCAACCTGCCGGGCCCCGGCAAGCGCCCGCGCTCCTCCATCGCGCCCACCATCGTCCTGGACGGCGGCAGGCCGGTGCTCGCCCTCGGCTCGCCCGGCGGGGCCACCATCATCACCACCGTGCTCCAGACCCTCACCGGCGTCGTCGACCGGGGCCTGCCCCTGGTCGACGCCATCGCCGCGCCCCGCGCCAGCCAGCGCAACGCGGCCGCCACCGAGATCGAGCCCGGCCTGTGGGACTCCCCCCTGCGAGGGAGGCTGGAGAAGCTCGGCCACACCTTCCGGCAGAACCCCGAGATCGGCGCCGCCACCGCCGTACAGCGGCTCCCCGACGGCCGCTGGCTGGCCGCCGCCGAGACCGAGCGGCGCGGCGGCGGGTCCGCGATGGTGGTCAGGCCGGGCCGGCCCTGACCGTCCGGCGGCCGGCCGCTCCCCGCGCGGCCGGCCGTCAGTCGGCGGTGTCCTCGCGCAGGACCCGCCCGTCGCCCGCGTCCACGTCGACCGCCGTCGTACGGAACGACTCCTGGTCGACCACCTCCACCTGCCACACCGCCGTCCCGCCCGACTCCTCCAGCTCCGCCTTGATCGCCGTCCCCGGGCGGCGGTCGGTGGCCGCCTTCGTCGCTTCCGACGCGTCGGTCTCCGCCCCCTCCAGCAGCGTCTTCCGCTCCTCGCGGTCGTCCGGCTCGTCGTCCGGCCGGTCGTCGGCGGGGCTGTCGGAGACGGCGCCGGAGGCCGCGTCGACCTGCCGGGCGACGGCCGAGCCGTCGTCCTCGGCCAGCGTGACCGTCCAGTGCGGCGCGTCCCGCTCGGACCGGCCGAGCTCCACCGCGACCGGGCGGGCGTCCGGCTCGTCCTCGCCCGCCGCCTTCACCGCCTGGGGAAGCGAGACGGTGGTGGCGGCGAGCAGCGCCTGGTTCTCCCGCGCGTCGTCGTCCATCGGAGTGGCGGTCTCCTCCTCCGACACGGTCGGCGAGGGCGTCGGGGTCCCGCTCTGCGAGGTGCCGGGCGTCGTCCCCGTCTCCGGCTCGTTCCCGTCGGAGCAGCCCGCCGCGCCCAGTGCCACCAGGGCCAGCAGAGCGGCGGCCGGGGCACGGGAGGGGCGGCGGTGCGGGGAGCGGGGAGTGCTGCGGTTCATCGAGGGCCTCTCACAAGCGGAACGTCGTACTCCTAGCTCACTGACCCGAACCCGGGCCCGCAAACGGACCGCCACCCGGCGCATGGGCCGCCCGGGGCGCGCCCCCGCACTCCCGCGCGCCCTACCCTCTCCCCATGACCCCCGACACGACCCTCGACGAGCTGGGCAAAGCCCCCTACGTCAGCCTCACCACCTTCCGCAAGGACGGCACCGGCGTCGCCACCCCCGTCTGGGCGGTGCGCGAGGACGACACCCTGTACGTCTGGACCCGTAGCGACTCCTGGAAGATCAAGCGCCTGCGGCGCGACCCCCGCGTCCGCGTCACCGTCTGCGACGTGCGCGGCAAGGTCGCCGAGGACGCGCCGCGCGCCGAGGGCACCGCCCGCCTCGTGGAGGACGCCGACGGGCTCAAGCGCCTCCGCAAGCGCTTCGGCCGCAAGTACCGCCTCCAGTTCTACGTCCTGGACATCGGCGGGATGATCGGCCGGCTCGGCAAGCGCCCGCACACCGGAGTCGCCATCACCTTCTGACGCGGCGGCCCCACGAAAAACGCCCGTAGCCCCGCCGAAACAACCGTGGTGTTTCCTACCGGACCTGAGGAACCCCGCCCGGTGCTCCGGCGCCGGGCCTTCGGTCTGTTGGGGGCGGGCAGCGATGGCAGTGGCACAACTCCCGGGCGCGGCAGTCGACTTCGCGCGATTCCTGGCCGGGCTCACGGCCCGGCTCGACCGGCGGTCCGGGTGGCTGGCCGTCTTCCTGGAACGCGACCCCGACGGCATGCGGGCCTGCCTCGCCGGGAGTGAACTGCCGCCCTGGGACGTGGTCGACGCGCTGCTCCAGGACCTTGCCTCGGACCAGGGCGCGGCGGTGGCCCGTACCGAGGCGGCCGCCGCCCGGGCGCTGCACGCCGCCGCCACGGCCGCGCACGACGCCTTGCCTGGTGCGGCAGCCGCCCTCGCCGGCCGGCTCGACGTGATGCTCCGCGAGCAGCGGTACGCCGCCGAACGCCTCCAGGAACTCACCGCCCACCGCGCCACCGCCACCACCGAGGAGGCGGCCGCCGCCCTCGACGTCGACCTCGCCTGGGCCGAGGACGACCACCGGCGCGCCACCGCGCGCCGCGCCGAACTCCGCGCCCGCGCCGACGCCCTCGCGGCCCCGGCCGCCCCCGCCCCCGAGCGCCCCGCCCAGCTGGCCAAGCCGAAGAAGCGACCCCGGGGCGGCGCCCGCTTCGCGGGGATCGCGGAGGAGGCCGCCGAGCCGCCGCAGCCCCCCGCCCCGGTCGCCCCGGCCCCCGCGGCCGCCCTCCGGGGTGCCCGCTTCGCCGGTGTGGCCGGCCCGGCCGAGGAGCCTGCCCCGTCCCGCCCCGACCCGGAGGGTGCCCACGCGGCCACCGGTGCCGTCGCCCGGCTGCACGCCCTGCGGGCCCAGGGCAGGGGAGGCGAGGCACACGTCGTCCTCGCCGAGCTGGCCGGCTGGCCCGCGCCCCGGCTGCCGTTGCTCGCCGCCGAACTCCACCGGGCCGGGCTGGAGGCCGACTGGGCGACGCTGCTCTGGGAGGTGGCCGCGCTGCCCCCGGCCGGGCTGGTCGCCGCCGCCGACGCGCTGGCCGCCGCGGGGCGCGGCGCGGACGCCCGGCAGCTGTTGCGGCAGGGGGTGGCCCGGCCCGTCCCCGAGATCGCCGACGCCCTGCGCCTGCTCACGGGTGACGGCCGCGACCGCCAGGCCCGCGCCCTCGCCGGGGCCTACCTCGCGGTCCGCTCGCCCGAGGACGCGGCGGGCGTCGCGCGCAGCGACCCGGACCGGCTGGTCCCGCTGCTGCTGGACGCGGCCCGGGGTGTCTCCGAGGAGCGCCACTGGGACCTGGTGCACGCCTTCCGGGTCGCCGGGGTCCTCGCCTGATCCGTTCCCCGAGGAGGCGTGCGCCCGCACGGGTGCCGAACGCGGCCGACTCAGGACGTGGGCGGAGATGGTCTTGCCCCGCGCCTGCGAGGGGCTTACGTTCGTCCTCCTACGTCCCTTCTACGGGCGTAGAAAGCCCTTGCTGACGACCGGTCGAAGGAGCACCCCATGGCCCCTGTCGTACGCGCAGCACTCGTCCAGGCGACCTGGACGGGCGACACCGAATCCATGATCGCCAAGCATGAGGAGTACGCCCGCGAGGCGGCCCGCGCCGGAGCCAAGGTGATCGGGTTCCAGGAAGTCTTCAACGCCCCCTACTTCTGCCAGGTCCAGGAGGCCGAGCACTACCGCTGGGCCGAGGCCGTGCCCGACGGGCCGACCGTCTCCCGGATGCGCGCCCTGGCCCGTGAGACCGGCATGGTGATCGTGGTGCCGGTCTTCGAGGTCGAGCAGGAGGGCTTCTACTACAACACCGCCGCCGTCATCGACGCCGACGGCAGTTACCTCGGCAAGTACCGCAAGCACCACATCCCGCAGGTCAAGGGCTTCTGGGAGAAGTACTACTTCAAGCCCGGCAACCTCGGCTGGCCGGTCTTCGACACCGCGGTGGGCCGCATCGGCGTCTACATCTGCTACGACCGGCACTTCCCCGAGGGCTGGCGCCAGCTCGGCCTCAACGGCGCCCAGCTCGTCTACAACCCCTCCGCCACCTCCCGCGGCCTCTCCGCCTACCTCTGGCAGCTGGAGCAGCCCGCCGCCGCCGTCGCCAACGAGTACTTCGTCGCCGCCATCAACCGGGTCGGCCAGGAGGAGTACGGCGACAACGACTTCTACGGCACCAGCTACTTCGTCGACCCGCGCGGCCAGTTCGTCGGCGACCCCGCCGACGACAAGACCGAGGAACTGCTCGTCCGGGACCTGGACTTCGGCCTGATCGAGGAGGTCCGCAACCAGTGGGCCTTCTACCGGGACCGCCGGCCCGACGCCTACGAGGGCCTCACCGCGCCCTGACCGGCTCCACCGGACCCCCGGGCGGGGCCGCCGCACCGGCCGCCCCGCCCGCGCGCCCGCCCCCTGCACCGGTACCGGAGGGAACCCCATGAACCGTACGGTCATCCGCGGCGGCCTCGTCATCACCGCCGCCGACGAACTGCACGCCGACGTCCTCGTCGAGAACGGCCGGGTGGCGGCCCTCGCCGCCCACGGCACCGACGCGGCCGCCGGCTGGAGCGCCGAGCACGAGATCGACGCCACCGGGACGTACGTGATCCCCGGCGGCGTCGACGCCCACACCCACATGGAGATGCCGTTCGGCGGCACCCAGGCGTCCGACACCTTCGAGACGGGCACCCGGGCAGCCGCCTGGGGCGGCACGACCACCATCGTCGACTTCGCCATCCAGTCCAAGGGCGGCTCCCTGCGCGAGGGGCTCGACGCCTGGCACGCCAAGGCCGACGGGCAGTGCGCCGTCGACTACGCCTTCCACATGATCATGTCGGACGTGAACGCCGCCTCCCTCAAGGAGATGGACGCGCTCGTCGGTGAAGGCGTCACCTCGTTCAAGCTGTTCACCGCCTACCCGGGCGTCTTCCTCTCCGACGACGGCCAGATCCTGCGCGCCATGCAGCAGGCCGCCTCCAACGGCGGCCTGGTCATGACCCACGCCGAGAACGGCCTCGCCATCGACGTCCTGGTCGAACAGGCCCTCGCCCGCGGTGAGACGGACCCGCGCCACCACGGCGAGGTCCGCAACGCCCTGCTGGAGGCCGAGGCCACCCACCGGGTCATCAAGCTGGCCCAGGTCGCGGGGGCGCCGGTGTACGTCGTGCACGTCTCCGCCGAGGAGGCCGTCGCCGAACTGGCGCGCGCCCGCGACCAGGGACTCCCGGTCTTCGGCGAGACGTGTCCGCAGTACCTCTTCCTCTCCACCGACAACCTGGCCGAGCCGGACTTCGAGGGCGCCAAGTACGTCTGTTCCACCCCGCTGCGGCCCAAGGAGCACCAGGCCGCGCTCTGGCGGGGACTGCGCACCGACGACCTCCAGGTCGTCTCCACCGACCACTGCCCGTTCTGCTTCAAGGGGCAGAAGGAGCTGGGCCGGAACGACTTCTCGAAGATCCCCAACGGCATGCCGGGCGTCGAGAGCCGCATGGATCTGCTCCACCAGGCCGTGGTCGACGGCCACATCAGCCGCCGCCGCTGGATCGAGATCGCCTGCGCCGCCCCGGCCCGGATGTTCGGCCTGTACCCGAAGAAGGGGACCATCGCCCCCGGCGCCGACGCCGACATCGTCCTCTACGACCCGCACGCCGAGCAGACCCTCTCGGCCGAGACCCACCACATGAACGTCGACTACTCGCCCTACGAGGGCAAGAAGGTCACCGGCCGGGTGCGCACCGTGCTCTCCCGCGGCGTGCCGGTGATCGACGGCGGCCGGTACACCGGCCGGGCCGGCCAGGGGATGTACGTGCCCCGGGCCACCAGCCAGCACCTCGACTGAGCCGGGCGCGGGGGCGCACAGCGGTGCGGCCCCGGGGACCGTGTCCCAGGGGCCGCCGCGGTGCCGTGTGCAGGCCCGGACCTGACGGTCCGGAGGTGATCAGGAGTGCGAGGCGGTGGTGCTGGTGCCGGCGCCCTTGGGGCCGGCGAACTTGAAGTCGTTGTAGTAGTACGCCTTGCCGTGCTTGCCCTTGCCCTTGACGCCGCTGGCGGTCTTGTTGACCCAGGCGCCCTTCGGGCCGGCGAACTTGGTGACGTTCTTGTAGCTCGGGCCGCCCTTGCCCTTGCCGTGCTTGCCCTTGTCCTTGCCGTGGGCCTCCACGGAACGCTTGCCGTGGTCGTGCTTGCCGTGCTTCCCGTGGAAGCCGGAGAGGACGAAGGACGAGGCCGCGCCCTTGGGGCCCGCCACCGCGGTGTGCTTGGCGTACGAGGGGCCGTCCGAGGCGGCGGCCACGGAGGCGCCGGCGAGGACCAGGGGAGCGACGACGGCGCCGACGGCGGCGGCCTTGAGGAGGTTGCGCATGAGAGACCTTTCGGAACTGCCACACCCGCTACGAACGTGGCGGGCTTCAGAAGGAGTCTGCCGTTCTTCTTCACATTCGCGCGGAGCGAAACGGGGCCTTCATTCGGATGGATCAGCAATTACCGCGGAGCCGCAGATCGGTGGCGCGTGCGCTCGCCCCGGCCGTACCGGCCCGGGCGACGCGCGTCGCGGGCTCCCGGCTCGGTGCGCCCCGCGCCCTACTGTGAAACGCCTCCGCGCCGGCCGGGCCCCGCCCGCGCCCCGGACCACCAACTCCCACCGCCCGTACCGCCACCGAGGAGAGAGCTGGACATGGACTTCGGACTCGTTCTACAGACCGATCCCCCCGCGTCGACCGTGGTCGGGCTGATGCGCCGCGCCGAACGGAACGGCTTCCGCTACGGCTGGACCTTCGACTCGGCCGTGCTCTGGCAGGAGCCGTTCGTCATTCACAGCCGCATCCTGGAGCACACCAGCCGGCTGACCGTCGGCCCGATGGTCACCAACCCCTCCACCCGCACCTGGGAGGTGACCGCCTCCACCTTCGCCACCCTCAACGACATGTACGGCAACCGCACCGTCTGCGGCATCGGCCGCGGCGACTCCGCGATGCGTGTCGCCGGGCGCCCGCCCAACACCCTCGCCCGGCTCGGCGAGGCGGTCGACGCCATCCGGGACCTCGCCGAGGGCCGCGAGGCCTCCGTCGGCGGCGAACCCATCCGGCTCCCATGGGTCAAGGACGGCAAGCTGCCCGTATGGATCGCCGCCTACGGCCCGAAGGCGCTCGCCCTCACCGGGCAGCGCGGCGACGGCTTCATCCTGCAACTGGCCGACCCCTACCTCACCGAGTGGATGATCAAGGCCGTCCGCACCGCCGCCGCCGAGGCCGGACGCGACCCCGACGCCGTCAAGATCTGCGTCGCCGCGCCCGCCTACGTCGGCGACGACCTCGCCCACGCCCGGGAGCAGTGCCGCTGGTTCGGCGGCATGGTCGGCAACCACGTCGCCGACCTCGTCGCCCGCTACGGAGCCCACTCGGACATGGTCCCGGAGGCGCTCACCGCCTACGTCGAACAGCGGCAGGGGTACGACTACGCCCACCACGGGCGCTCCGGCAACCCCGACACCGCCTTCGTCCCGGACGAGATCGTCGACCGGTTCTGCCTGCTCGGCCCGGCCGAGGCGCACATCGAACGGCTGCGCGCTCTGCGGGAGCTCGGCGTCGACCAGTTCGCCGTCTACGCCATGCACGACGCCCGCGAGGAGGTCATCGACGCCTACGGCTCGACCGTCATCCCCGCCCTGAGCTGACCGGCGCCCAACTCGCCGGTGACGGCGGGCCGGTGGGGGCCCGGGGTCCGGCGCCGGACCTCCACCGGCCGTACGGCATGATCCCCGGCATGAGACTCCCGCGCCGGGCGCGCCTTCCGCTCCTCGTCCTCGTGCCGGCCCTGGCTCTCACCGGCTGCGGCCTCGCCGCCGAACTGGAGCGCGAGGCCGACCCGGCGCGCACCTCCCGGCCGCCGTCGCCCGACCCGTCGCCGACCCCGCCCGTACCGGAGGCGGCGCCGCCCGCCACCGAGTCCTCGCCGGCCGACGACCCGGGTGCCGCCGAGGACTGCCCCGCCTCCGGCTTCCGGGCCCGGGCGGCCGCCACCGACGCCGCGATGGGGCTGCGGGTGGGGAACGTGATCGTCTTCAACTGCGGTACGAAGACCCTGAAGCTGAAGGGCTACCCCGTGCTCCAGGTGCTCGACACGGAGCGCGAGCCGATGGAGACCGAGGTGGCCGAAGGCACCGGCCGCATCTCCATGGGCCCCGAGGACCCCGGACCGAGCCCCCTGGTCCTGGAGCCCGGCATGTCCGCCCGCTCCACGCTCGCCTGGCGCTACTGGGCCGTCGACCCCCACACCGGGAGCGGCCTCGGCGCGTACCTGCGGGTCGCTCCCGACGGGGGGACGGAGCCGCAGACCGTGGAGGTGGCCGGCGGCGGGCTCGACGTGGGGGAGGGGGTGCTGGGGACGACCGCCTGGCAGTACGACATCAGCGAGGCGCCGCCGGAGCGGTCCTGAAGGCCGGGCGAACCGGGACAGAGTTACCGTGGGCGCAGGTCACGAGCGCTGGAGGCGGAACGCGATGCACGGTGAGTACAAGGTCCCCGGGGGCAAGCTGGTCGTGGTCGACCTCGACGACGACCAGGGTGTGCTGCGCAACGTCCAGGTGGCCGGGGACTTCTTCCTGGAGCCCGACGAGGCGCTCGGCGCCATCGACGCCGCGCTGGAGGGCGTACCGTCCGACACCGACGCCACCGGCCTCGCCGCCCGCGTCGAGGCCGCCCTGCCCGAGGGCACCGTCATGTACGGGATCACCGCCGAGGGCGTCGCCGTCGCCGTCCGCCGCGCGCTCGCCCACGCCACCGACTGGACCGACTACGACTGGCAGCTCATCCACACCGAGCCGCAGTCGCCCGCCCTGCTGATGGCCCTGGACGAGGTACTGACCACCGAGGTCGCCGAAGGGCGGCGCCCGCCGACGCTGCGGGTCTGGGAGTGGGGTGGACCGGCCGTGATCATCGGCTCGTTCCAGTCCCTGCGCAACGAGGTCGACCCCGAGGGCGCCGCCCGCCACGGCATCGACGTGGTCCGCCGGATCAGCGGCGGCGGCGCGATGTTCGTGGAGCCCGGCAACACCATCACCTACTCCCTCTCCGTCCCCGCCTCCCTCGTCTCCGGCCTCTCCTTCGCCGACTCCTACGCCTACCTGGACGACTGGGTCCTCGGCGCCCTCGCCGACATGGGCATCAAGGCCTGGTACCAGCCGCTCAACGACATCGCCACCGAGGCGGGGAAGATCGCGGGCGCCGCCCAGAAGCGGGTGGTCGCCGGGGACGGCGCCGTGCTCCACCACGTGACCATGTCCTACGACATCGACGCCGAGAAGATGCTCGACGTGCTGCGGATCGGCAAGGAGAAGATGTCCGACAAGGGCACCACCTCCGCCAAGAAGCGCGTCGACCCGCTGCGCCGGCAGACGGGCCTGTCCCGCGCCGACGTCATCGACCGCATGATCGGCTCCTTCCGCGACCGCTACGGCCTGAGCCAGGGCGCCGTCACCGACCGGGAGACGGCGCTCGCCGAGGAGCTGGTCCGCACCAAGTTCGCCACCGAGGAGTGGCTCGCCCGGATTCCCTGACGGGACGCGGGAACAGCCGTTCGGGCCGGGCCGATAGCCTGCGGGGCAATCGGCACCGACAGCAAGGCGAGAGGCTGCATGTTCACCACGCGTCCCACCCTCCAAGGCACCTTCGGCATGGTCTCCTCCACCCACTGGCTCGCCTCGCAGTCCGCGATGGCCGTGCTGGAGGACGGCGGCAACGCCTACGACGCGGCCGTCGCCGCCGGGTTCGTCCTGCACGTGGTGGAACCGCACCTGAACGGCCCGGCAGGCGAGGTCCCCCTGCTCCTCGCGCCCCACGACGGCGAGGTCCAGGTCCTCTGCGGCCAGGGCGTCGCCCCCGCCGGCGCCAGTGCCGCCCACTACCGCTCGCTCGGCCTCGACCTGGTCCCCGGCACCGGCCCCCTCGCCGCCGCCGTCCCCGGCGCCTTCGACGCCTGGATGCTCCTCCTGCGCGACCACGGCACCCGCACCCTCGCCGAGGTCCTGACATACGCCATCGGCTACGCGGAGGACGGGCACGCCCCCGTCGAGCGGGTCACCGCCACCGTCGAGACGGTCCGCGAGCTGTTCACCACCGAGTGGACCAGCTCCGCCGAGGTCTACCTGCCCGGCGGCGAGGCCCCCGCCCCCGGCGAGCTGTTCCGCAACCCCGCCCTCGCCGCGACCTGGCGCCGCCTGATATCCGAGGCCGAAGAGGCCGGGGGCAGCGACCGCGTCGCGCAGATCGAGGCGGCCCGCGCCGTCTGGCGCACCGGCTTCATCGCCGAGGCCCTGGTCCGCCAGGCCGCCCGGCCCACCACGGACACCACCGGCACCCGCCACACCGGCACCCTCACCGCCGAGGACCTGGCCGGCTGGTCCGCCTCGTACGAGGCGCCCGTGACCTACGACTGGCGCGGGTGGACGGTCTGCAAGGCCGGGCCGTGGAGCCAGGGGCCCAGCCTGCTCCAGCAACTCGCCCTGCTCCCGGAGGAGCTGCCCGCCTACGGCTCGGCCGACTACGTCCACCTGCTGGTGGAGGGCTGCAAGCTCGCCATGGCCGACCGCGAGGCCTGGTACGGCGACGCCGCCGAGGTGCCGGTGGGCGCCCTGCTCTCCGAGGAGTACAACAAGGAGCGGCGCGCGCTGATCGGCGAGCGGGCCTCGCTGGAGCTGCGGCCCGGCAGCCCCGAGGGGCGCACGCCCGCGCTCGCCGCCCACGCCCGCGCGGTCGCCGCCGGGCACTCCACCCACGCCCCCGCGCCCGGCGCCGCCGGTGCGGGCGAGCCGACCGTGGCGCGCGACGGGGCGACCCGGGGCGACACCTGCCACCTCGACATCGTCGACCGCTGGGGCAACATGGTCTCGGCCACGCCCAGCGGCGGCTGGCTCCAGTCCAACCCGGTCGTCCCCGAACTGGGCTTCCCGCTCGGCACCCGGCTCCAGATGACCTGGCTCGACGAGGGCCTGCCCAACACCCTCACCCCCGGCGTGCGCCCGCGCACCACGCTGACGCCCTCCATCGCGCTGCGCGACGGCGTGCCCGTCATGGCCTTCGGCACGCCCGGCGGCGACCAGCAGGACCAGTGGCAGACCCACTTCTTCCTCGCGGTGGCCCTGCGCGAGCCGGTGCGCGGCGGACTCGACCTCCAGGGCGCCATCGACGCCCCCAACTGGCACACCGACGCCTTCCCCGGTTCCTTCTACCCGCGGGAGATGGACCCCGGCGCCGTCACCGTGGAGTCCCGGACGGACGCCGAGGTGGTCGAGGAGCTGCGCCGGCGCGGCCACCGCGTCACGGTCGGCGGCCCCTGGTCCGAGGGCCGCCTGTGCGCCGTCGCCCGCGACCCGCGCACCGGCCTCCTCTCGGCCGCCGCCAACCCGCGCGGCATGCAGGGGTACGCGGTCGGGCGCTGAGCCCGGCGCCGGCGCACCCGGAGTTCACCGAGGCGCCGCCCCCGGTTGGTCCGCCGGTGCGGCGCTGTCGGTGCGGCATGGTCTGATGGGAGACATGATCGAACACTTCTCCGAACTGAGGGGATTCCTCGACCGCCACCTCGACGACGTCACCGAGGCCGTCCGGGAGGCGGCGGCCGCCGAGATCGTCCCGCGCTTCCGGCAGCTCGCCGAGGACGACGTGGTCCAGAAGTCCGGCCCGCACGACCTCGTCACCTCCGCCGACCGCCTCGCCGAGCTGCGGCTCACCGACGCCCTCACCGCCCTCCTCCCCGGCTCCGTCGTCGTCGGCGAGGAGGCCGTCCACGCCGACCCGGCGGTGTACGGCGCCCTGGAGGGCGACGCGCCCGTCTGGATCGTCGACCCGGTCGACGGCACCCGCCAGTTCGTCCACGGCGACCCCGGCTTCTGCACACTGGTCGCCCTGGTGCGGGGCGGCGAGACCCTCGGCTCCTGGACCTACGCCCCCGCCCTCGACGAGCTGGCCATCGCCGTGCTCGGGGACGGCGCGACGCTGAACGGCACCCGGCTGGCCGCCGGTACGCCCGGCGACGGGGCCCCGCTGGACGTCGCCACCTCCCACCCGGACTTCACCACCCCCGAGCAGAAGGAGGCCCTGCTCGGCCTGTGGACGCCGGGCGTCGCGCCGCGCCCCTGCGGCTCGGCCGGGCTGGAGTACCTGGCGGTGGCGCGCGGCACCGGCGACGCCACCGCCTTCTCCTGGGAGGCAGCCTGGGACCACGCCGCCGGACTCCTGCTGGTCACCGAGGCGGGCGGCGCCCACCTCACCCGCGACCGGGTCCCCTTCCGCTACCGGGGAGGCAACGCCCTGCCCTTCACGGCCGCCCGCGATCTGGCCACGGCCGAGCGGGTGGTGAAGCTGCTGGGCGGCTGAGCGGGGCGCGGGCGCCAGGGCCCCGGCGCGTCAGGCGTCCACCACGGCGCGCACCTTGCGGACCAGCCCGGCCGCCGCCTCGACCGCCCCGGCGTCCAGCGCGGTCAGGCAGGCGGTGACCCGGTCCGCGAACCGCTCCGGCGTCCCCGGCAGCGCCGCCGTGGCCGCCAGGGCGCCCTTCTCGTTCAGCAGCCAGCGGCGGTGATGGGCGTGGAGCGTCTGCGTCAGCACGCCGAACGCCCGCGCCAGGCAGAGCGAGACGTGCAGGCTGTCGCCGCCCGGCGCCGACTTCGCGGCCGCCGCCACCGAGAACTCCGCCTCCCAGGCCGCCTCCGCCAGCGCCCGGCGCAGCGGCTCCGGGTAGCCGGGCTCCTCGCACACCTGGTGCCGCAGCGCGGCCAGCTCGCCCGCCGGGTCGGCGAGAATCCGCCCGTACGCCACCTCACCGGCGTAGGCCGGCGACCAGAAGCCCAGCGGGTGCCCGGCCTGCACCCCCACCTCGTACCGGCCCTCACGGCACTCCTGCCACACCCGCTCGACCCGGTCCAGATCGCGCAGAATCCAGTTACGCCGTCCACCCGCAGCCAGGCCCCGCCGTTGACCCACGGGCCCCAGCCGCCGGGCCCCGCCACCTCCACCGGCGAGCCCTGCGCGGCGGAGGCCAGGGCGGCCAGGCGGCCGAGGTCGGGCGTGCCCCGGTAGTAGACGCCGAGGTCCCAGTCGGAGTCCGGGCGGTGGGTGCCGCGGGCCCGGCTGCCGCCGAGGACCACGGCCCGGACACCGGGCACGGCGGCCAGCTCCCGGGCCATCCGCGTGACCGGCTCCCAGGCCACGGGCGTGTCCGCGCCGCCCTCCGGTCCGTCCGTCGTCCCCGTCATCGCGCCCCTTCGGCCGGGCGGTCCCGGCCGGAGGCCGACGCCGCAGCTGAGACCGGGTTCCGGCCCCACGGCACCGTACCGGCGGCCCCGCGCGGGCCGCACCCGCATATCCTGGGCGTCCCGGCCCGGCCGACCTAGGAGTCCGCGCATGCCCACGCTGCTCGATGCCGTCGTCGTGGGCTCCGGGCCCAACGGACTGACCGCCGCCGTCGAGCTGGCCCGGCGCGGCATGGACGTCGCCGTCTTCGAGGCGAGGGACGGCATCGGCGGGGGAGCGCGCACCGAGGAGCTGACCCTCCCCGGCTTCCGCCACGACCCCTGCTCCGCCGCGCACCCCCTCGGCGTCACCTCCCCGGCCTTCGACGCCCTGCCCCTGGAGCGGTACGGACTGCGCTGGCTCCACGCCGACCTGCCCATGGCCCACCCCTTCCTGGACGGCGGCCCGGCCGCCGTGCTGGCCCGCTCCGTCGGCGAGAGCGCCGCCTCCTTCGGCCCGCGCGACGCCGGCGCGTACCGGAGGCTGATCAGCCCCCTCCTGCTGCGCTGGGAGGCCCTCTTCCGCGACTTCATGGCGCTGCCCTCCACCGCCCTGCCCCGCGACCCGCTCACCCTGGCCCGTTTCGGCCTGGCGGGCCTGCCCCCGGCCTCGCTGCTGCTGCGCCGCTTCCAGGACGAGCGCGCCCGCACCCTGCTCGCCGGGCTGGTCGGCCACATCATGGCGCCCCTCAGCGGCATCGCCACCGGCGCCGTCGCCCTCGTCTTCGCCCTCGCCGCACACGCCCGGGGCTGGCCGGTCGCCCGGGGCGGCTCGCAGGCCATCTCCGACGCCCTCGCCGGGCTCCTCACCGACCACGGCGGCACCCTCCACACCGGTTACGAGGTCAAGCGCCTCGACGACCTCCCGCCGGCCCGCGCCTACATCTTCGACACCTCACCCACCGCCCTGGCCCGCATCGCCGGTCTCGGCGGCTATTACGACGGCTACCGCTACGGCGCCGGCGTCTTCAAGCTCGACTACGCCCTCGACGGCCCCGTCCCCTGGGCCTCCCCGGACGCCCGCCGGGCCACCACCGTCCACCTCGGCGCGAGCCCCGGCGAGATCGGCGCGGCCCTGCGCGCCGTCTCCCGCGAGGACCGGCCGCCGTCCCCGCCGTTCCTCATCACCGTCCAGCCGAGCGTCGCCGATGCCACCCGCGCCCCCGAGGGCAAGCAGGTCTTCTGGGTCTACGGCCACGTCCCCAACGGCTGGCGAGGCGACCTCACCGACGCGATCGAACGCCGCCTGGAGGAGTACGCCCCGGGCTTCCGCGACCGGGTCCTCGCCCGCGCCGCCGCCGGCCCGCCCGAGCTGGCCGCCCGCAACGCCAACTACGTCGGCGGGGACATCGCCTGCGGCGCCGCCTCCGGCCTGCAGCTCCTCCTGCGCCCCAAGCTCACCCTCTCCCCGCACACCACCCCGCACCCGGCCGTCTTCCTCTGCTCCTCGGCCACCCCACCGGGCCCCGGCGTCCACGGCATGTCCGGCCACAACGCCGCCAAGGCCGTCTGGCGCCACCTGCGAGACCCGCGGCGCCGTTAGGCTCGCCCCATGACGGACCTCACGCTGGTCAAGGGCAGCATCACCGAGCAGGCCGTGGACGCGGTGGTCAACGCCGCCAACTCCTCGCTCCTGGGCGGTGGCGGGGTCGACGGCGCCATCCACCGGCAGGGCGGCCCCGAGATCCTCGCCGCCTGCCGCGACCTGCGCGCCTCCCACTACGGCAAGGGCCTGCCGACCGGCGAGGCCGTCGCCACCACGGCGGGACGGCTGCCGGCCCAGTGGGTCATCCACACGGTGGGCCCGGTCTGGAGCGCCTCCGTGGACCGCTCGGAGCTCCTGGCCTCCTGCCACCGCAACGCCCTGCGCGTCGCCGGCGAACTGGGGGCACGCACGGTCGCGTTCCCCGCCATCTCCACCGGCGTCTACGGGTGGCCGCTGGAGGACGCGGCCCGCATCGCCGTCGAGACGGTACGGACTTCACCGACCTCCGTGGAGGAGGTGCGGTTCGTCCTCTTCGACGACCGGGCGTACGAGGTATTCGCGGCGCGCGTCGGCTGACCGCCGACAGCGCGCGCCCGGCTCGGTTCGCCCCGAGGGGTGACACCGAGTCACCGTGCGGGTCACCCGCCTGTGTGAACCCGCCCGTGCGTCTCCTTCCCCCGGGCCGGGCCACCGGGCTCCGTCTGCCGTAACGATTCCCTCCAAGCGGGACCAATGTCCCGGAGCCCGCGGTGGGTGCCGGAGGGCGGCCGAGCGGCTGTTCGCGCGCTCTCGCGCCTCGTACGAGACCCCGGTTCACGACCTTGACGCTGGGCGGACGGCGCCGCCCGGGTCGACCTGGGTGCACCCCGGGTCGGCACCGGCCGGTGCCGCGACGTGATTGCCGAAGAACCGTCATCGAAGGAGACCGATGTCCACGTTCAGCCCGCTGCGTGCCCTCACCGCGACCGCGGCCGCCGTCACCCTGCTCGCCACCTTCGGCGCGGGAAGCGCCTCGGCGGCCGACCGCACCGGCCAGGACCTGATCAACCGGACCGACGGGAGCCGCCTCGCGCTCTACGGCGACTCCACGGCGGAGGGCGCCACCGCGGTCTCCCTCCGCGACCCGGGGTGGAAGCACAAGACCGAGGTCTGGGACGAGGTCGGCGGCCGGTGGGAGAACGGCCGCTACACGCTGACCTTCAAGAACCAGGCGGCCGGCAAGTGCCTCCAGCCGGCCACCGCCGAGCCCGTCCGCGGCACCACGATCGTCGTCCGGACCTGCGACGGCTCCGACCTCCAGCGCTGGGTCCTGCGTCCGGAGGGCGACAACAACTCCCGCTGGTGGATCTGGCAGCCCAAGGTCGACACGGGGCTCGCCATGACCCTCAACCGCTACAGCGACGGCAGCTGGAACTCCCTGTACCTGGACACCTCGTACCCGAGCGCCGACCGCCTCTGGCACCTGGCGGACGACAACACCAGCTGGTGACGGAAGCCGCACGCCCCCGGAGTCCCCGGCCGCCCGGCCGGGGACTCCGCGCGTCCCCCGCCCCAGCGCCCGTACCGCACGCCCGGACGTGCCGTCAACGGGCAGCTCAGGGACGCCCTTTGGAGCAAGGTCCGAGATCTACGCCGATGTGACTCGTCCTCGCCCGCCTGACCGGTGCGGCGCTGCTGCACCTCGGCCACACCAAGGTGCCCGCGATCCTGCCCGCCATCGCCCAGGCGCAGGAGGTCGTCTTCACGATCGTCGGCTTCGTCATGCGCCTCGCCCCGCTGGCAGTCTTCGGTGCCACCGCCCACCTGGTGGGGGAGTACGGCATCGGCGCGCTCTCCACGTACGGCAAGCTCATCGCCGTCTGTTACGCGGTCGCCTCCCTCTTCCTCGTCCTGCTCGGCCTCGCCCTCAAGGCGCTCACCAGGCTGAGCCTGTGGAAGTTCGTCCGTTACACGCGCGAGGAGATGCTGCTGGCGCTCGGCACGGCGTCGGGCGAGGCGGTCATGCCGCGCATGATGCAGAAGCTCCGGCACGCCGGCTGCCGCGACGACGCGGTGGGGCTGGTCCTCCCCACCGGCTACTCCTTCAACCTCGACGGCGCCTCCATCTACCTCTCCATCGGCACGCTCCTCGTCGCCCTGCTGCTCGGCGTCGACCGCATCACGGACGCGATGCGGGTCGCCACCAACCTGCTCGACAACTGTGTGGCCGTCTTCGTCGTCTCCCGCTGGAAGGGCGCCCTCGACCGGTCCCGGGCCCGCCAGGTCCTCGCGGGTGAACTGGCCTTCGTGCCCGACCAGGACGGGCCGGACCCGGAGCAGGCCGAGGAGCGGGCGGAGCGCGTACCGGAGCGGGCCGGGTCCGCCACGCGCAAGGCCCCGCCGGGGCCGGCGGCCCCGGGCGGCTGCGCCGCCTCGCGCGCGGCCCCGCTCCCGCCCGCCCCCTCACACCGGCAGCACCGGCAGCACCGGCAGCACCGGCTGCTCCGCCACGCACACCGCCCGCGCGAACTCCTCCACCAGCGCCGGAGCCTCCTCCGGATCGGCCGCCAGCGCCCGCAGGACGGGGCTCCCGACGACGATCCCGTCGACCACGGGGGAGACCGCCGCCGCCAGGGCGGGGGTGGAGATGCCGACGCCCGCCACCACCGGCAGCGGGGTCACCGAGCGCAGCCGGCGTACGGACGCCTCCAGGCCGTCCAGGTCGAGGGGGCCCCGGTAGCCGGTGGGGGCGGTGCTGGCGGGGGCGTAGAGCCAGCCGGAGGCGAGGCGGGCAAGGAGGTCCAGGTCGGCGTCGGGGAGGCCGGGGGCGGCGAAGCGGGGGGCGGTGATCCCGGCCCGGGCCGCGATCTCGTGCCAGGCGGCGGCGTCCGCGTCCGGCAGGTCCACGATCATGGCGCCGGACGCGCCCGCCTCGGCCAGCGCCAGTGCCGTCCGCTCCGGCCCGTACCGCCGCACCGGCTCCCAGTAGCTCATCACCACCACACAGGCGCGGGCGGCCGCGTGCTCCACGGTCCGCAGGAGGTCCGCCATGGTGGCGCCCTCCTGGAGGGCCTGGCGGTAGACGGCCCGGATGAGGGGGCCGTCGTAGACCGCTTCCGCGTGCGGGATGCCGATCTCGAAGAAACCCTCCTGCCCGGGGAGCGCGGGGGCCAGCGCCTCGATGTACTGGTGGACTCCGGGCAGGCCGGAGGGAAGGAAGACACCGAGCGTGGTCCGGCGGGACTCCGAGGGCGGGGCGCTGGGGAGGTCGGTGGCGGAAGAGTGAGACATGCGTGGTCTTTCGGCGAAAACGAAACGATGCGGGCAGCGCTTCAACGATCGTGCCTGGCTGCCGATGCGGGGCGGCTCGTCCGGGTGGCGGAGCCGGACCCTCCGCGGGGCCGCCCGTAAGGCCCCGGAACACCGGTTCACCAGGGACGCGGCAACCTCCCGGGGCCGTGGTGGGGGAGCGGAATTCCCTTCCGGGGGTCCGGGCCGGGGCCGCCGCCGGCCGCCCGCACGCTGATGTCGGATTCTCGCCAGCGTTCACCCCGGGGAGCGGCGATGCTGGAGTCATGTACACCGACACCGAGCGCTGCGTACGGGCCGTGCGGTCGAAGGACGCCCGGTTCGACGGCTGGTTCTTCACCGCCGTGCTGACCACCGGGATCTACTGCCGTCCCAGCTGCCCGGCCGTGCCGCCCAAGCCGGCCAACATGGTGTTCCATCCCAGCGCCGCCGCCTGCCAGCAGGCCGGTTTCCGGGCCTGCAAGCGCTGCCGCCCCGACACCAGCCCCGGCTCACCGGAGTGGAACCAGCGCGCCGACGCCGTCGCCCGCGCCATGCGGCTCATCGCCGACGGCACCGTCGACCGCGAGGGCGTCCCCGGCCTCGCCGCCCGGCTCGGCTACAGCACCCGCCAGATCGAGCGCCAGCTCCTCGCGGAACTCGGCGCCGGCCCGCTCGCGCTGGCCCGCGCCCAGCGGGCCCAGACCGCCCGGCTGCTGATCGAGACCACCGCCCTGCCGATGGCCGACCTCGCCTTCGCGGCGGGCTTCTCCTCGGTCCGCACCTTCAACGACACCGTCCGCGAGGTGTACGCGCTCTCCCCGACCGAGCTGCGCGCCCGCAGCCGCACCCGGCCCGGCGCGGCCGGCGACCCCGCGCCCGGAGCGGTCTCGCTGCGGCTGCCGCTACGCGCCCCCTTCACCCCGGACAACGTCTTCGGGCACCTCGCCGCCACCGCCGTCCCCGGCGTCGAGGAGTGGCGTGACGGCGCCTACCGCCGCACCCTCGACCTGCCGCACGGCCCGGGCATCGCCACCCTCACCCCCGCCGCCGACCACATCGGCTGCCGCCTGGCCCTCACCGACCTGCGCGACCTCACCCTCGCCATCAGCCGCTGCCGCCGCCTGCTCGACCTCGACGCCGACCCGGTCGCCGTGGACGAGCGGCTCGCCGCCGACCCCGCCCTCGCACCGCTCGTCGCCAAGGCGCCGGGCAGGCGGGTGCCGCGTACCGTCGACGCCGCAGAGTTCGCCGTCCGCGCCGTCCTCGGCCAGCAGGTCTCCACCGCCGCCGCCCGCACCCACGCGGCCCGCCTCGCCACCGCGTACGGCACGCCCGTCGAGGACCCGGCCGGCGGCCTCACCCACCTCTTCCCGAGCCCCGCTCAGCTGGCCGGGCTCGACCCGGAGCAGCTCGCCATGCCCCGCAGCCGCCGCGCCACCCTGACCACGCTGGTCGCCGCCCTCGCCGACGGCTCGATCGGCCTGGGGCCGGAGGAGGACTGGGACGAGGCGCGCGCCCGGCTGCTGGCCCTGCCGGGCTTCGGCCCGTGGACCGTCGAGATCATCGCGATGCGCGCCCTCGGCGACCCGGACGCCTTCCCCGCCACCGACCTCGGGGTGCGCCGCGCCGCCGAACGCCTCGGCCTGCCCGGCGCTCCCGGCGGCCTCACCACCCGCGCCGCGGACTGGCGCCCCTGGCGGGCGTACGCCGTGCAGTACCTGTGGGCCACCGACGACCACCCGATCAACCTCCTGCCCGCCTGACCGCCACCAGCCCCCACCGGAGCACCGCCATGTCCAGCACCGCGGCACCGCCCACCGCCCGCTGCCACACCGTCCTCGACAGCCCTTGCGGCCCGCTCACCCTGGTCGCCACCGGCGGCGTCCTCAGCGGCCTCTACATGGAGGGCCAGCGGCACCGGCCCGCCCAGGAGACGTTCGGCCCGCGCGACGACCGCCCGTTCGGCGAGGCCGCCGACCAGCTCACCGCCTACTTCGACGGCAGCCGCACCACCTTCGACCTCGAACTCCGTCTGGACGGCACCCCGTTCCAGCGCTCCGTGTGGGAGCGGCTGCGCGCGATCCCGTACGGCGAGACCCGAAGCTACGGCCGGCTCGCCGAGGCCCTGGGCAGCCCCGGTGCCTCCCGCGCCGTCGGCCTCGCCAACGGCCGCAACCCGGTCGGCATCATCGTCCCCTGCCACCGCGTCGTCGGCGCGAGCGGCTCCCTGACGGGGTACGGCGGCGGCATCGACCGCAAGCGCGCCCTCCTCGCCCACGAGCGCGGGGAGGGGTACGCCACCACCGGCGCCCTGTTCTGAGCCCGGCTCAGCCCCGCACCTCGGGATGGGCCGCCGCGTACGCCTGCTCGAAGAGGGCCCGGACCTCGGGTCCGCTCAGCCCGGCGGCGCGCGCCTCGGCCAGCCAGGCGTCCAGCCCCTCGCGCAGCGGCGAGCCCGGACCGCCGCCGGCCGGGGCCAGCGAGCGGGTGACGAAGGTGCCGGCGCCCTGCCGCACCTCCGCCAGGCCCGCACTCTCCAGGGCGCGGTACGCCTTCAGGGTGGTGTTCGGGTTGACCTTGGTGGACGCCGCCACCTGGGCCGCCGTCGGCAGCTGGTCCCCCTCGCGCAGCGCACCCATCCGCAGGGCCTGCTCGACCTGGTGGACGATCTGGAGATAGGTGGCGACCCCGCTGCGCCGGTCGATCCGGAACACGACCATCGCCCTCACCTCCCGCTCGGCTGCCGCAACTCTACGGAGTCCCGCCGCGCCCCGCTCACAGCGGCCGCCTGCCGACTCTCACCACGACGAAGGCGGTCAGCAGTACCGTTCCGGCGAGCAGGATGCCCGCGCCGGTCCACTGCATGGCGGGCATCTGGTCGTAACCGAGGTACTCGATCACGTCGTTGACGATCCCCTTCTCCCGCAGGCACGCCTCGGAGGCGGCCTCCGTCTCCTCGGCGCAGGAGCCCCAGCCGTACAGCCGCCCGTCGGCGCTGCCCACCCAGCGGTCCAGCTCGTACGCCTCGGAGAGGCGGCCGGGCAGCTCCGTGTCGAGCGGGTAGGTGAGCATCCGGGAGGGTGCCAGACTCGTGCGGACCCGGTCCCAGACCATCTCGACGGCGAGGGCGAGGACGAAGGTGGCGGTCATCGCGACGAACACCCGGCGTGTCAGCAGCCCGACGGTGATGCCGACGGCGGTGAGGAAGAGGGCGAACGCCGGCAGCATCGGGCCGGTGTTGTCGAAGACGGCTCCTTCGATCCACTGGTTGGGCATCAGCGACCGGTGCGGCTCCCAGTACCAGGTGTGGAGCAGCCCGAGCGGGACAGCCGCCAGCAGCGCCAGCGAGTAGCACCAGGTCAGCTTGGCCAGCAGCCACTTCCGCCGGGTGACCGACTGGGTGGTGACCAGCTGGGCGGTGCCCTGTTCCTGGTCCCCGGAGATGAGCGGCGCGCCGACGAAGACCGCGAGCGCCACCGGGAGGGCGCTGAGCCCGAGCATCAGGTACCCGTGGAGACTGCCGCCGACCACGGGCTGCGGCACGTCCTTCGCGGGCCAGCCGGCCCGGTCCAGGAGACCCACCAGCTGGAATCGCTGTTGCACGATGAGCGCGCAGCCGACGGCGACCGCGGCCAGCACGCCGAGCGCGGTCGCCCGGTGCTGGCGGGCGACGAGCCAGGGCAGGCCGCGCAGCAGCCTGGGCCGGGAGACGGTCGCGGCGGGGGCGGCGGGCGCAGTGGTGGTCACGGCGTGGTGATCCCTTCGGCGGTGCGGGCGTCCGGTGCGTACAGCGCGGGCGCGTCGGGGGAGCGGAGGTGGGCCAGCAGCACTTCCTCCAGGCTGGGCCGGTCCACCGACCAGGCGTCGGGGAGCGGCCCCGAGGCGCGGATCAGCGCCTGGAACTGGCGGCCCTCCGTGCGTACCTCCACCACGGAGTGCGCGGCCAGCTCCGGCGGCGGTGTCCCGTCCGGCGCGAGACCGGTCACCAGCGTGTGCGCCGGGACCAGTTCGTCGGCGCTCCCGGCCAGCCGCACCCGCCCGTCGGAGAGGACCAGCAGGTAGTCACACATGTCCTCGACCTCGGTGAGCTGGTGCGAGGACATCAGCACCGTCGTGCCGCGCTCCACCGCCTCCGCCATCAGCAGGGTGCCCATCTCGTCCCGCGCCAGCGGATCGAGGTCCGCCATCGGCTCGTCGAGCAGCAGCAGATCGGGGCGTTTGCCGAAGGCGAGGGCGAAGCCGACCCGGGTGCGCTGGCCGCCGGAGAGCGTGCCCACCCGGGCGTCCAGCGGTACGCCGCCGGAGCGGACGATGCGCTCGGCCGCCGCCATGTCCCACCCCGGGTTGAGCTCGCCGCCCATCCGCAGCGTCTCCGCCACCGTGAACCGCTTGAAGAGCGGCTTGTCCTGCCCCAGGAAGGCGAACCGCGGCATCACCGCCGGATCGTCCACCGGGGTCCCGAAGAGCCGCAGGTCGCCCTCGGTCGGCTGGAGCTGGCGGGTCATCAGCCCGAGCAGGGTGCTCTTGCCGGCGCCGTTGGGCCCCACCAGTCCGCAGATCCGCCCCGCCGGAAGCCGGAAGGAGCAGTCCCGCAGGGCCCAGCCGCGCCGGTAGCGCTTGCCGATCCCGTCCGCCCGGACCGCCCACTCCCCGGCACCCGGGGTGCCGGTCGCTGTGCTCATCTCTCTGTTCCCTGCCCTCGGTCGTCGATCGGTGGTCGACTGTCAATCAGTCATTCCATTAATGGAATCATGGACTTGGGGGAGGCGTGTGTCAAGAAACGGACAGGGCGAAGCCGAGGGAGGAGAGGAGGGCGGGGGCGGGAGCGGGGAAAGGCGGGCGGAGAGTCAGTCCGCCGACCCGGCCCGCAGGCGCTGGGTGCCGATCGCGGCGAGGAGGGCGAGCTTGCTGTCGGACGGGCTGCCGGGCTCCGCCGAGTACGTGACGATGCGCAGGTCACCCCGGTGGGTGCGGAGGATGTCGCAGTCGAGTTCGAGCAGCCCCACCTCGGAGTGGGTGATCCGCTTGACGGTCGGGCCGTGCTCGGCGACCTCGGGCCGCCGCCACAGCTCGCGGAACTGCTCGCTGCGCTCGCTCAGCCGCTCGACGAGCCGGTGCAGCCGCGGGTCGTCGGGGCAACGCCCCGCGCTGCGGCGCAGGTCGGCGACGAACGAGGCGTCGAGCGCCTCGGGGGAGCCGGGGCCGTGGAGGTGGCAGTCCGAGTCGCTGGTGAAGTGCAGCCACAGCAGATTGCGGTCGGCCTCCCGCAGAGTCGACAAATCGCCCATCAGCGCGGCCCACAGCGGGTTCCACAGCAGCAGGTCCCACATCGCGTCGACGACCGCCACGGGCCGCTCCCCGGTGCGCTCCACCAGCCGCCGCACGCTCGCCGGGACCAGCCGGTTGATCCGGCCGCCGTCCATCGCGTGCCCGGCCAGGCGGAACAGGTGCTCCTGCTCGGTGTCGGAGAGCCGGAGCGCCCGCGCGAGCGCCGCGCACACCTGGGCGGAGGGCGCCGCCGCCCGCCCCTGCTCCAGCCGTACGACGTAGTCCACCGAGACCCCGGCCAGCACCGCCACCTCCTCGCGGCGCAGCCCGGACGTGCGCCGGCCGGTGTGCGCGGTCAGGCCCGCCTCGGCCGGCGCCAGCCGCTCGCGCCAGGCCCGCAGCAGGGTGGCCAGCTCACCGGAGGCATTCATTCCTCCATGGTCGCAGCCCGCCCGGGGAGACAGCCTGGTACTGCCGGTACCAGGAAGAAACCTCTCTGGCCCCCGGCCACGGCCCGGCGCAGACTCGCTGCCATGACCGCCACCCTGATCACCGGGGCCAACAAGGGCCTCGGCTTCGAGACCGCACGCCGCCTGACCGCCGCGGGGCACACCGTGTACGCGGCCGCCCGCAACCCGGAGAAGGCCGCGCGCGCCGCGCGCGAGCTGGGCGCCCGCCCGCTGGTCCTGGACGTCACCGACGAGGCGTCGGTCGCGGCGGCCGCAGCCCGCGTCGAGGAGCAGGGCGGACTCGACGTCCTGGTCAACAACGCGGGCATCAGCGGCGGCCCCAAGCCCGCCGGCGCCTTCACCGCCGCCGACGTCACCACCGTGCTCGACACCAACGTGGTCGGCATCGTCCGCGTCCTGAACGCCTTCCTGCCGCTCCTGGAGCGCAGCACCTCGGGCGTCGTGGTCGACGTCGGCAGCGGACTCGGCTCCTTCGGCCGCGTCCACGACCCCGAGCGCCCCGAGTTCCAGCTCCCCGGCGTCATGGCGTACGCGGCCTCCAAGTCGGCGGTGTCGATGCTCACCGTCCACTACGCCCAGGCGTACCCCGGACTGCGCGTCAACGTCGTCGACCCCGGTCCCACCGCCACCGACCTCAACGGCCACCGTGGGTCCCAGACCGTCGAGGAGGGCGCCGAGGCCATCGTCCGCGCCGCCCTGCTGACCCCCGAGGGCCCCACCGGCACCTTCTCCGACGCCGCCGGCGTCAGCCCCTGGTGAACCCCCTCCTCCCTCCTGGGAAACGAGCCGCCGCATGATCGTCGCCACCGGTGCCACCGGCCCCTACGGCCGCCAGGTCGTCGAACACCTCCTGGACCTCGGTGTACCGGCCGCCGGCATCGCCGCCGCCGTCCGCACCCCGGCCAGGGCGGCCGGCCTCGCCGCCCGCGGCGTCGAGATCCGCACCGCCGACTACGACCGGCCGCGGACCCTGCGTACCGCCCTCGCCGGGGCCACCAAGGTCCTGCTGGTCTCCTCGACCGGGCCCGACGAGGTACGCGTCGCCCAGCACCGCGCGGTGATCGACGCCGCCCGCGAGGCCGGGGTGGAACTGTTAGCCTACACCTCGGTCACCGACGCCCCGGCCAACCCGATGGGCCTGGCCCGGGTCCACCGGGACACCGAGGCCGCCCTCGCCGCCTCCGGGCTGCCCGTCGCCCTGCTCCGCAACGGCTGGTACACCGAGAACCACACCGGCACCCTGCGCGACGCGGTCGCCCGGGGCGTCCTCGCGGGCAGCGCGGGCACCGGCCGCATCGCCTTCGCGAGCCGCGCCGAGCTGGCGGAGGCGGCCGCGCGCGTCCTCACCCTCGACGGCCAGGGCGGCCGGGTGTACGACCTGACCGGCGACACCGCCTGGACCCTGGCGGAGGGGGCCGCCGAGGCGGCCGCGCAGACGGGGACCCCGGTGGCCTACCAGGACCTGCCGCCCGAGGCGTACCACCGGCTCCTCACCCAGGCCGGCCTGCCGGCCCCCGCCGTCGAGCTGATCGTCGACTCGGACCAGTGCATCGCCCGGGGCGCCCTGGAGCACTCCAGCGGCGACCTCCGCGCGCTGCTCGGCCGCCCCACCCAGACCCTGGCGGCCGCCGTCACCCGCGCGCTCGAGGAGTGACGGGCGGCGGGGCCGTCACCTCCGCAGCCCCCGCAGCAACTCCGGCAGCGCCGTGCCGATCGGCTCCCTGACCACCTCGTCGGCGAGCGCGTCGTACGGGGTGGGCTCGGCGTTGACGACGATCAGCCGCGCCCCGTGCTCCGCCGCCAGCCCGGCCAGCGAGGCGGCGGGCTGCACCTGGAGGGTGGAGCCGACCGCCACGAAGACGTCGCACGCCCGGGCGATCTCCCTCGCCTGGCCCAGCACCCGGGGGTCCAGGGCCTCGCCGAACATCACCGTCGCGGCCTTCAGCACGCCGCCGCAGGCGCGGCACGGCGGATCGGCCTCGCCGGCCTCCACCCGCTCCAGCTCCCCGTCCATCGAGCTGCGCACCCCGCACACCGTGCAGACCACCTCGCGCGCCGTGCCGTGCAGCTCCAGCACCTTCCGGGCGGGCAGCCCGGCCCGCTGGTGCAGCCCGTCGACGTTCTGGGTCAGCACCCGCACCGGGGTTCCGGACCGCTCCAGCTCGGCCACCGCGCGGTGCGCGGCGTTCGGCTCGGCCCGCAGCGCCGGGCTGGTCCGCCGCATCTGCCAGGACCGCTTCCGCACCTCGGGGTCGGACATGTACGCCTCGTACGTGACCAGCCGTTCCGCCTCGGGGTCGCGGCGCCACAGCCCGTTCGGCCCCCGGTAGTCGGGGATGCCGGAGTCGGTCGAGATGCCGGCGCCGCTCAGCAGTGCGACCAGCGGGCGGGAACCGGGGGAGGATTCGGTGGCGGACATACCGGGAGGGTAGGTCCTGGCCCCCGTCCGGCGCCCGGGCTTGTTCCGCCGGGGGCCGCCCGCTGCTAGAGATCGTCTTCAAAGGTGATCAGGTGATGAGGAATCATGCTTGTCATGGTGCGTCGTCATGAACTGTCCGATGCCGAGTGGGCTGTGTTGTCGCGGTTGCTGCCGAGTTCGGGGACTGCGGGGCGGCCTCGTTCGGACGACCGGCTGGTACTGAACGGCATCGTGTGGAAGCTGCGGACCGGATCAGCCTGGCGTGATGTGCCGGAACGTTATGGCTCCTGGCAGACCTTGTACACGCGTTTTCGCAGGTGGGCACTGGACGGGACGTTCTCGCGCATGCTGCGGGCCGTTCAGGCGGAGAAGGACGCGGCCGGGGACATCGACTGGCTGGTGTCGGTCGACTCCACCATCGTTCGGGCGCACCAGCATGCCGCCGGCGGCAAAAGGGGGCGGTTGACAGGGACGAAGCGGGTGATCACGCCCTCGGCCGATCCCGTGGTGGACTGAGCACGAAAGTCCACCTGGCCTGCGACGGGCGCGGCCGCCCTCTCGGATTCGTCCTGTCGGGCGGCAACGCCAACGACTGCACCCGCCTCGAGAAGGTGATGGACTCGATCAGCGTGCCCAGAGTCGGGCCCGGGCGTCCACGCTCCCGGCCCGACCGTGTGGTCGCCGACAAGGGCTACAGCTCTCGAAAGATCCGCGCCTACCTGCGACGACGCGGCATCCCGCACACAATCCCCGAACGCGCCGACCAGATCCTGGGCCGGCTGAACCGCGGCACACGCGGCGGACGGCCGCCCGGCTTCGACCGGTGCATCTACCGCCGTCGCAACGTCGTCGAGCGCTGCTTCAACCGCCTCAAGCAGTGGCGCGGACTGGCCACCCGCTATGACAAAACCCGCGAGTCCTACCAGGCGGCCGTCACCATCGCCTCAATCCTGCTCTGGATCTGACCTTTGAAGACGACCTCTAGCTACGCCCCATGGCCAAGGTGACCGTAAGTATCGATGCCGAACTCGCCGTCGAAGTCATGGTCCTGGCGGGCGTCAAGAGCCCGCAGGACGCCGTGGAACTCGCCGTGCGCGACTTCATCGCCCGCGGCCACCGCACCGAGGCCCGCGTCGCCACCCAGGAGGAGCTGCGCGAGCGCACCCACCGCGAGGTCCACGGCCCGCAGGACCACCGGCACGGCGGCTGAGGGCGGCACCGGCAACTCGTTTGCCCCCGGGCCGTCGCTGCTGATGGGATGCCCGCATGGGACATCTCGAAGTGGCGCACCTGGAGTACGACCTGCCCGACGGGCGCACTCTGCTGGGCGACGTGTCGTTCCGGGTGCCCGAGGGCGCCGCCTACGCCCTGGTCGGGCCGAACGGCGCCGGCAAGACCACGCTGCTGCGGATCGTCTCCGGTGAGCTGAAGCCGCACGGCGGCACCGTCACCGTCAGCGGCGGCCTCGGCGTGATGCCCCAGTTCGTCGGCAGCGTCCGCGACGAACGCACCGTCCGGGACCTGCTGGTCTCCGTCGCCCCGCCCCGCCTGCGCGAGGCCGCGGCCGCCGTCGACCGCGCCGAGCACGCCGTCATGACCGTGGACGACGAGGCCGCGCAGATGGCGTACGCCCAGGCCCTCGCCGACTGGGCGGAGGTCCAGGGGTACGAGGCCGAGACACTCTGGGACATGTGCACCACCGCCGCCCTCGGCGTCCCCTACGAGCGGGCCCAGTGGCGCGAGGTCCGCACCCTCTCCGGCGGCGAGCAGAAGCGCCTCGTCCTGGAGTACCTGCTGCGCGGCCAGGACGAGGTCCTCCTCCTCGACGAGCCGGACAACTACCTCGACGTGCCCGGCAAGCGGTGGCTGGAGGAGCAGATCCGCCAGACCCGCAAGACGGTGCTCTTCATCTCCCACGACCGCGAACTCCTCGCCCGCTCCGCCGAGAAGATCGTCAGCGTCGAGCCGGGGCCCGCCGGGGCCGACGTCTGGGTGCACGGCGCCGGGTTCGACACGTACCACGAGGCGCGCAAGCAGCGGTTCGCCCGCTTCGAGGAGCTGCGCCGCCGCTGGGACGAGAAGCACGCCCAGCTCAAGAAGCTGGTGGTCAACCTCCGCCAGGCCGCCGCCGTCTCCCACGAGATGGCCTCCCGGTACGCCGCCGCCCAGACCAGGCTGCGCAAGTTCGAGGAGGCCGGGCCCCCGCCCGAGCCGCCCCGCGAGCAGGACATCCGGATGCGGCTGCGCGGCGGCCGCACCGGCGTCCGGGCGCTCACCTGCGAGCAGCTGGAGCTGACCGGCCTCATGCACCCCTTCGACCTGGAGGTCTTCTACGGCGAGCGGGTCGCCGTGCTCGGCTCCAACGGCTCCGGCAAGTCCCACTTCCTGCGGCTGCTCGCGGGCGAGGACGTCGCCCACACCGGCGAGTGGCGGCTCGGCGCCCGTGTCGTCCCCGGCCACTTCGCGCAGACCCACGCCCACCCCGAACTGCACGGGCGGACCCTGCTCGACATCCTGTGGACCGAGTACGCCCACGACCGGGGCGCCGCCCACTCGGTCCTCCGCCGCTACGAACTGACCCTCCAGGCCGAGCAGCGCTTCGACCGCCTCTCCGGCGGCCAGCAGGCCCGCTTCCAGATCCTCCTGCTGGAACTGGCCGGGACCACCGCCCTCCTCCTGGACGAGCCCACCGACAACCTCGACCTGGAGAGCGCCGACGCCCTCCAGGACGGCCTGGAGGCGTACGACGGCACGGTCCTCGCCGTCACCCACGACCGCTGGTTCGCCCGCTCCTTCGACCGCTTCCTGGTCTTCGGCTCCGACGGCCGCCTGCGGGAGACGAGCGAGCCGGTCTGGGACGAGCGGCGGGTGGAACGGGCCCGCTGAGCCGGGACGGCGCCGCCGCCCGCCACGGGAAGAATCCCCAGGTGGCCTGGGCAGCGCCCCCGCCGGGAGGTTAGTGTCGCAGCGGCGCGACCGCCCTGCCCCCGGGCAGGGCCCGAGGAACAAGGGGATGCAACGGGTGGCTGACACTCGCCGTACGACACACGCACGTGTGCTGATCGCCGCGGACAAGTTCAAGGGGTCACTGACCGCCGTCGAGGTGGCCGGGCACGTGGCCGCGGGGCTGCGCCGGGCCCGGCCAGGCGCCGAGGTCGAGGCGCTGCCGGTGGCCGACGGCGGGGACGGCACGGTCGCCGCCGCCGTCGCCGCCGGGTTCGCCCGGCACACCCGGGAGGTGACCGGCCCCACCGGCGAGCCGGTGACCGCCGCCTGGGCCCTGCGGGGCACCACGGCCGTCGTGGAGATGGCTGAGGCGTCCGGTCTCCAGCACCTCCCCGGCGGCGTCCCCGCGCCGCTGACCGCCACCACCCACGGCTCCGGGGAGCTGATCGCCGCCGCCCTGGACGCGGGCGCCCGCACCCTGGTCTTCGGCGTCGGCGGCAGCGCCACCACCGACGGCGGCGCCGGCATGCTGACCGCCCTCGGCGCCCGCCTGCTCACTGCCGACGGCACCCCGGTCGGGCCCGGCGGCGCCGCCCTCGCCGAGCTGGCCCGCGCCGACCTGAGCGGCCTCGACCCGCGCCTGGCCGAGGTCGACCTGGTCCTCGCCAGCGACGTCGACAACCCACTGACCGGCCCCACCGGCGCCGCCGCCGTCTACGGCCCGCAGAAGGGCGCCGACGAGGACGACGTCCGCGCCCTGGACGCCGCCCTCGCCCACTACGCCCGCGTCCTCACCGAGGCCCTGGGCGACCGCGCCGCCGAGGCGGCGAAGGCGCCCGGCGCCGGAGCCGCCGGCGGCATCGGCTTCGGCGCCCTGGTCGGCCTCGGCGCCCGCTTCCGCCCCGGCATCGAGGTGATGCTCGACGTCCTCGGCTTCTCCGACGCCCTGGACCGCGCCGACCTCGTCATCACCGGCGAGGGCTCCCTCGACACCCAGACCCTGCACGGCAAGGCCCCCGCCGGCGTCGCCGCGGCGGCCCGCGCCCGGGGCATCGACACGGTGGCCGTCTGCGGCCGCCTGGCCCTCGGCCCCGAGGCCCTGGAGAAGGCCGGCATCCGCCGTGCCTACGCCCTCGCGGAGATCGAGCCCGACCCCGAGCGCTGCTTCAGCGAGGCGGGACCGCTGCTGGAGAAGGTCGCCCGGACCCTGGGCGAGGAGTGGCTCGCCTGAGGCGGGCCCGTACCGCGCACGCGAGAGGGGCCCCGGACCGATCCCGGTCCGGGGCCCCTCTCGTACGTACTGTCCCGCCTCGCCCGTCAGGGCAGCTGGGCCGCCCGTGCCTCGCGGCGGTTGTCGCGGAAGTTGTTCACCCGGCGCGCCGTGGCGAAGAGCGGGATGACCGCGCCCAGCACCAGCTGGAGTGCGCAGCCCGTCTGGAGCAGGAGCTGCCCGCCGGGGGCGTCGAACGCCCAGGCGGCCAGCAGGCCCATCGCGGCCACGATCCAGCTCAGCATGGCCACGGCCAGCGGACCCCGCGGCTTCGGGTACTCGACGCGGCTCACCATCAGCCAGGCCGTACCGAGAATCGCCAGCAGCGTCGCCACGAAGGGCAGCTCCAGGAGCACGATGGAGACCACCGTGAGCGCTCCGAAGGGGCTCGGCATGCCCTGGAACATGCCGTCCTTCAAGGTCACGCAGGAGAACCGGGCCAGTCTCAGCACCACCGCCAGCAGCACCACGACCGCGCCGAGCGCGGCCACCCGCTGGTGGGCGTCGTCCGCCACCATGCCGTACACCAGGACGAAGTACGCCGGTGCCAGGCCGAAGCTGATCAGGTCCGAGAGGTTGTCCAGCTCGGCGCCCATCGGCGAGGAGCGGAGCTTGCGCGCCACCAGCCCGTCGAAGAGGTCGAAGACCGCCGCGCAGAGCATCAGGATCACGGCGGTGGCGGCGGAGTGCCGCGCCATGCCGCTCTCGTCGCTGCCGGTCAGGTGCGGGATGAGGATGCCGGTGGTGGTGAAGTACACCGCCATGAACCCGCACGTGGCGTTGCCCAGGGTCAGGGTGTCCGCTATCGACAGGCGCATCGACAGCGGCATCTCCTCGCCGCTGTCCTCGTCCTCGTCGGCCTCGGGCACCCAGCCCGCCTGGGTATCTGAGTCAGACACGGTCAATGCGAGTCACCCCCGCAGTTGTCGGTTGGCCGACCTCCACGTCGACCTCCACACCCTCGGGGAGGTAGATGTCGACGCGGGACCCGAAGCGGATCAGCCCGATGCGCTCACCCTGCTCCACCTTGGTGCCCTGCGGGACGTACGGCACGATGCGCCGTGCGACCGCGCCGGCGATCTGCACCATCTCGATGTCGCCGAGCTCGGTGTCGAAGTGCCAGACGACGCGCTCGTTGTTCTCGCTCTCCTTGTTGAACGCCGGAACGAAACCGCCGGGCACGTGCTCGACGGAGGTCACCGTGCCGGCCAGCGGCGCGCGGTTGACGTGGACGTTCAGCGGGCTCATGAAGATGGCGACACGGGTGCGCCCGTCCTTCCACGGCATGATGCTCTGCACCACGCCGTCGGCCGGGGAGATGACCCGGCCCGGAGCGATCTCGCGCTCCGGGTCGCGGAAGAACCACAGCATGCCCGCCGCCAGAGCGGTGGCGGGCACCGCCAGGGCCGCCGCGCGCTTGGAGCGGCGCGAGCGGACCAGGCTGACGGCTGCGGTGGCGACGGTCGGCAGGAGCCACGGCGATGCGCCGCGGGCGATGCGGACCGAGCCGCGCGGTGCAGTGTTTTGGCTGTGGGGCATGGATGACCTTCGTAGCGGATGATGCCGCGCTGCAACGGGGGACGGCGGCTTTCCGGGGATGGTATCGGGTGGCGACCACAACTGGCCAAGCCAGAAACCGTAGTCGACGGCTGAAGAGCGCCGGTCAGGTGTGATCTTCTTCTCGAAAAAATCCCTCAAAGAGGACAATCAGCCCTGGAAACGGTACTCCTCCAGGAGCCTCCTGCCGATGATCATTTTCTGGATTTCGGCGGTCCCCTCACCGATCAGCAGCATCGGGGCCTCGCGGTACAGCCGCTCGATCTCGTACTCCTTCGAGAAGCCGTACCCGCCGTGGATGCGGAAGGCGTCCTCGACGACTTCCTTGCAGTATTCCGACGCGAGGTACTTCGCCATCCCCGCCTCCAGGTCGTTTCGTTCCCCGGAGTCCTTTTTGCGGGCCGCGTTCACCATCATCGCATGGGCCGCCTCGACCTTGGTGGCCATCTCGGCGAGCTTGAACTGGATCGCCTGGTGCTGCGCGATCGGCTTGCCGAAGGTGTGCCGCTGCTGCGCGTAGGAGACGCCCAGCTCGAAGGCGCGCTGGGCGACGCCGCAGCCGCGGGCGGCCACGTTGACGCGCCCGACCTCGACGCCGTCCATCATTTGGTAAAACCCTCGGCCGGTGGTGCCGCCGAGCACGCGATTGGCCGGAATGCGCAGTCCGTCCAGAATCATCTCGGTGGTGTCGACACCCTTGTAGCCCATTTTCTCGATCTTGCCGGGGATCGTGAGTCCCGGCCGGACCTCGCCGAAGCCGGGCTCCTTCTCCACCAGGAAGGTCGTCATCGACTTGTGCGGCGCGGTGCCCTCGGGGTGCCCCTCGTCGGTCCGGCAGAGCACCGCCACCAGGGTCGAGGAGCCACCGTTGGTCAGCCACATCTTCTGGCCGGTGAGCGCGTACTCGTCGCCCACCTTGACGCCCTTGGTGGAGATCGCCGAGACGTCCGAGCCGAGCGCCGGCTCCGACATCGAGAAGGCGCCCCGCACCTCGCCGGTGGCCATCCGCGGCAGGAAGTACTCGCGCTGCTCCTGCGTGCCGTGCTGCTTGAGCATGTACGCGACGATGAAGTGCGTGTTGATGATGCCGGAGACCGACATCCAGCCGCGGGCGATCTCCTCCACGCACAGCGCGTACGTGAGCAGGGACTCGCCCAGCCCCCCGTACTCCTCGGGGATCATCAGCCCGAACAGGCCGAGCTCCTTCAGCCCCTCCACGATCTGCGTGGGGTACTCGTCACGGTGCTCCAGCTCGGTGGCGACCGGAATGATCTCCTTGTCCACGAAGTCGCGGACGGTGGAGAGGATCTCCTGCTGGATGTCGGTGAGGCCGTGGGTCTGGGCGAGTCGGCTCATGACTACTTCTCCTGTGCCTTCAGCTCGGGGCGGCCGGGCTGCTCGCCGCCGCGCTCCTTGATGTACGTCTCGGTGGGGACCATCACCTTGCGGCGGAAGACGCAGACCAGCGTGCCGTCCTGCTTGTAGCCCTTGGTCTCGACGTGCACGATGCCGCGGTCGTTCTTGGAGCGGGACGGCGTCTTGTCCAGCACCGTCGTCTCGCCGTAGATCGTGTCGCCGTGGAAGGTCGGCGCCACGTGGCGCAGGGACTCGATCTCCAGGTTGGCGATGGCCTTGCCGGAGACGTCCGGCACCGACATGCCGAGCAGCAGCGAGTAGATGTAGTTGCCGACCACCACGTTCTTGCCGAAGTCGGTCGTGGACTCGGCGTAGTTGGTGTCCATGTGGAGCGGGTGGTGGTTCATGGTCAGCAGGCAGAAGAGGTGGTCGTCGTACTCGGTGACCGTCTTCCCGGGCCAGTGCTTGTAGACCGCGCCGACCTCGAACTCCTCGAAGGTGCGTCCGAACTGCACGGCTCAGCCCTCCGGCGCTTCGAACTTGGAGGTACGGGTCATGCCGGCGGCGCGTCCCTTGCCCGCGATCACCAGGGCCATCTTGCGGCTGGCCTCGTCGATCATCTCGTCGCCGAGCATCGCCGAGCCCTTCTTGCCGCCCTCCTCGGAGGTGCACCAGTCGTAGGCGTCGAGGATCAGCTCGGCGTGGTCGTAGTCCTCCTGCGAGGGCGAGAAGATCTCGTTGGCCGCGTCGACCTGGCCGGGGTGCAGCACCCACTTGCCGTCGAAGCCGAGGGCGGCGGAGCGCCCGGCGACCTCGCGGAACGCGTCCACGTCGCGGATCTGGAGGAAGGGCCCGTCGATCGCCTGGAGGTCGTGGTGGCGGGCGGCCATCAGGATGCGCATCAGGATGTAGTGGTAGGCGTCGGCCGGGTAGCCGGGCGGCTGCTGGCCCACGACCAGGGTCTTCATGTTGATCGAGGCCATGAAGTCGGCCGGGCCGAAGACGATGGTCTCCAGGCGCGGCGAGGAGCCGGCGATCTCGTCGACGTTGACCAGGCCCTTGGCGTTCTCGATCTGCGCCTCGATGCCGATCCGGCCGACCTCGTACCCCATCGTCTTCTCGATCTGGGTGAGGAGCAGGTCCAGGGCGACGACCTGCTGGGCGTCCTGCACCTTCGGCAGCATGATGCAGTCGAGGTTGGCGCCGGCGCCCTCCACGACCGTCACCACGTCGCGGTAGGTCCAGTGGGTGGTCCAGTCGTTGACGCGCACGACGCGGGTCTTGCCGGTCCAGTCACCGTTGTTGAGCGCGTCGACGATGGTGTGCCGGGCGCCCTCCTTGGCCAGCGGCGCGCAGGCGTCCTCCAGGTCGAGGAAGACCTGGTCGGCGGCGAGCCCCTGGGCCTTCTCCAGGAAGCGCGGGTTGGAGCCGGGGACGGCGAGGCAGGAGCGGCGCGGCCGGAGCCGGTTGACGGTCGTCATGCGGGGACCTCCAGAGGGTCGAGCTTGTTCACGAGGCGGATCTCGTCGACGATACGGCCGATGATCTCCGTGATGCCGAAGTCCTTGGGCGTGAAGACGGCGGCCACACCGGCCGCCTTCAGGTCCTCGGCGTCGCTGTGCGGAATGATGCCGCCGACGATGACCGGGATGTCGGCGGCCCCCGACTCCCGGAGCCTGACCAGGACGTCCGGCACCAGTTCGGCGTGCGACCCGGAGAGGATCGACAGGCCGACGCAGTGCACGTCCTCGGCCACGGCGGCGGACACGATCTGTTCGGGCGTGAGGCGGATGCCCTGGTAGACCACCTCGAACCCGGCGTCGCGGGCGCGGACCGCGATCTGCTCCGCGCCGTTGGAGTGGCCGTCCAGACCGGGCTTGCCGACCAGCAGGCGGAGCTTGCCCACCCCGAGGTCGGCCGCGGTCCGGTCCACCTTGGCGCGCACCGCCGCCAGTGGTGAGCCCTCCTCGGCGGCGACGGCCACCGGCGCCCCGGACACCCCGGTGGGGGCGCGGAACTCGCCGAAGACGTCCCGCAGGGCCCAGGACCACTCGCCGGTGGTCACCCCGGCCCGGGCGCACTCCAGGGTGGCCGGCATGAGGTTGGCGGTGCCGGCCGCCGCCCGCTTCAGCCCCTCCAGGGCCTGCTGGGCGCGGGCCTCGTCGCGCTCGGCCCGCCAGGCGTGCAGGGCGGAGACGACGCGGGCCTCGTTGGCCGGGTCGACGGTCATGATCGCCGTGCCGAGGTCGGCGGTGAGGGGGTTGGGCTCGGTCGTCTCGTAGCAGTTGACGCCGATGATCTTCTCCTCACCGGCCTCGATCCGGGCGCGCCGCTCGGCGTGCGAGGAGACCAGCTGCGACTTGAGGTAGCCGGACTCGACGGCGGCCATCGCGCCGCCCATCTCCTGGATGCGGCCGATCTCGGCGAAGCACTCCTCGACCAGGGCGGAGACCTTGGCCTCGATGACGTGCGAGCCCTCGAAGATGTCCTCGTACTCCAGCAGGTCCGACTCGTGGGCCAGCACCTGCTGTATGCGGAGCGACCACTGCTGGTCCCAGGGCCTGGGCAGGCCCAGCGCCTCGTTCCAGGCGGGCAACTGGACGGCGCGGGCGCGGGCGTCCTTGGAGAGGGTGACGGCCAGCATCTCCAGGACGATCCGCTGGACGTTGTTCTCCGGCTGCGCCTCGGTCAGGCCGAGGGAGTTGACCTGGACGCCGTAGCGGAACCGGCGCTGCTTGGGGTTCTCGATGCCGTACCGCTCGCGGGTGACGCGGTCCCAGATGCGGCCGAAGGCGCGCATCTTGCACATCTCCTCGACGAACCGCACGCCGGCGTTGACGAAGAAGGAGATCCGGGCGACGACCGAGCCGAACTCCTCCTCGGGGACCTGCCCGGAGTCGCGTACGGCGTCCAGCACGGCGATGGCCGTGGACATGGCGTACGCGATCTCCTGGACCGGGGTGGCCCCCGCCTCCTGGAGGTGGTAGCTGCAGATGTTGATCGGGTTCCACTTGGGGATGTTCGCCACGGTGTACGTGATCATGTCCGTGGTGAGCCGGAGGCTCGGCCCGGGCGGGAAGACGTGCGTCCCGCGCGAGAGGTATTCCTTGACGATGTCGTTCTGGGTGGTGCCGGAGAGCCGGGTGATGTCGGCTCCCTGCTCCTCGGCCACCACCTGGTAGAGCGCCAGCAGCCACATGGCCGTGGCGTTGATGGTCATGGACGTGTTCATCTGGTCCAGGGGGATGTCCTGGAACAGCCGCCGCATGTCACCGAGGTGCGAGACGGGGACCCCGACCCGGCCGACCTCGCCGCGGGCGAGGATGTGGTCCGGGTCGTAGCCGGTCTGGGTCGGCAGGTCGAACGCGACCGAGAGTCCGGTCTGCCCCTTGGCGAGGTTGGACCGGTACAGCGCGTTGGACGCTTCGGCCGTCGAGTGACCCGCGTACGTCCGCATGAGCCACGGCCGGTCCTTCTGGCGCTCTGTCATGGAGGGAACCTCAGATGTTCCGGAAGCGGTTGATGGCGTCGAGGTGCTGGGCACGCATCTCGTGGTTCCGCACACCGAGGCCCTCCTCGGGGGCCAGCGCGAGCACGCCGACCTTGCCCTGGTGGAGGTTGCGGTGCACGTCGTAGGCGGCCTGCCCGGTCTCCTCCAGGGAGTAGACCTTCGACAGGGTCGGGTGGATCTTTCCCTTGGCGATGAGGCGGTTGGCCTCCCAGGCCTCGCGGTAGTTGGCGAAGTGGGAGCCGATGATGCGCTTCAGCGACATCCACAGGTAGCGGTTGTCGTACTCGTGCATGTAGCCCGAGGTGGAGGCGCAGGTGGTGATGGTGCCGCCCTTGCGGGTGACGAAGACGGAGGCGCCGAAGGTCTCGCGGCCGGGGTGCTCGAAGACGATGTCGATGTCCTCGCCGCCGGTGAACTCGCGGATGCGCTTGCCGAAGCGCTTCCACTCCCTCGGGTCCTGGGTCCGCTCGTCCTTCCAGAACTTGTAGCCCTCGGCGTTGCGGTCGATGACCGCCTCGGCGCCCATGTTCCGGCAGATCTCCGCCTTCTCGGGGGAGGAGACCACGCAGATCGGGGTGGCGCCGCCGGCCAGCGCGAACTGGGTGGCGTAGGAGCCGAGGCCGCCGCTGGCGCCCCAGATCAGCACGTTGTCGCCCTGCTTCATGCCGGCGCCGTTGCGGGAGACGAGCTGCCGGTAGGCGGTGGAGTTGACCAGGCCCGGGGCGGCCGCCTCCTCCCAGCTCAGGTGGTCCGGCTTGGGCATCAGCTGGTTCGACTTGACCAGGGCGATCTCGGCGAGGCCGCCGAAGTTGGTCTCGAAGCCCCAGATCCGCTGCTCGGGGTCGAGCATCGTGTCGTTGTGGCCGTCGCTCGACTCCAGCTCGACCGAGAGGCAGTGCGCGACGACCTCGTCGCCGGGGTTCCAGGCGTTGACGCCGGGTCCGGTCCGCAGGACGACGCCCGCGAGGTCGGAGCCGATGACGTGGTACGGCAGGTCGTGGCGCTTGGTCAGCTCCGAGACGCGGCCGTACCGCTCCAGGAAGCCGAAGGTGGAGAGCGGCTCGAAGATCGAGGTCCAGACGGAGTTGTAGTTGACCGAGGAGGCCATGACGGCCACCAGGGCCTCGCCCGGGCCGAGTTCGGGGAGTGGCACGTCGTCGAGGTGGAGCGACTTGCGCGGGTCCTTCTCGCGGGTCTCGAGGCCGGCGAACATCTCCGTCTCGTCCTTGTGCACGGTGACGCCCCGGTAGGACTCGGGGAGCTTCAGTGCGGCGAAGTCCTGCGAGGTGGCGTCCTGCGACTGGATCGCTTCGAGGATTTCCTTCACGGTGGTGCCTCCGGCGAAGGGCGTAGTGAGGGCTGAGGGGTGAGGGACCCCTGAGCGAGGGGCGTTGGACTGCTGTGGTGCCGTCGGTCCGGCGGTGGTGCGGGTCGTGCGGTGGTGCGGCCGCGCCGGTGAGCGCGAGTGCCTGTGACGCAGGCGTCCGGGCGCACGGTGAGGGAACCGCGGGGACAGCCGGCGTACGCGGGATACGTGTGCGCCGGCCGCCCGGACTCCCTCAACGTATGGCACTGCGTGACAGCACACAAGGCACCGAGTGCCAAGAATTTCTCTCGTTTGAAATCTGCTGGTCACATATGAGCGATGATCGATCAAGGGGGTCCCACAACGCCGGGTATGACCCCTTTCGGCCGCCGAGGTTCACCCCGGCGGCCGACAGCCCCGCCGAGGCCCGGAACGCCGACGAGCCCGGTGGGCCGCGGCATCGTGTGCCACGGCCCACCGGGCTCGTCTCTCGCGGCCCTCGCGGGGCCACGCGCTCCGCTACGGCTGCCGCAGCGCCTCGCGGATGGTCCGCATCACCTCGTCGAGCGGGGCGTCCGTACGCGCCACCGTCACCAGCACCTCGTCCTGCCGGGTGGTGGCCGCCGCCGGGGCCTGCCCGGCCTCCTCGGTGGACTTGCGGCCGGCCCCTATGCCGCTGCCGAAGGTGTTCCGGACGATGCCGAAGGCGTGGTCGAGCTGGCTCTCCACGTCGCCCTGGCCGTCCGCCCGCAGCCAGCGTCGCAGCACGTGGTTGTGGGCGGTCACCACCGCCGAGGCGGCCACTTCGGCGAGCAGCGGGTCGTCGCTGCCGTCCATGTGGGCGTGCTCGTCGAAATGGCCCAGCAGGTAGCGGGTGAACAGTCGCTCGTACCGGGCCACCGAGGCGATCTCCGCCTCCCGGAGGGTCGGCACCTCGCGGGTCAGCTTGTAGCGCGCCACCGAGATCTCCGGATGGCCCGCGTACATCTTCATGACTTCCTTGATGCCCCGGCAGACCGTGTCCAGCGGATGCTCGTGCGCGGGTGCCGCGTGGAGCACCGCCTCCACGCGGGTCAGCGTGTCGTCGTGGTCCGCGAAGATCGCCTCTTCCTTGGAGCGGAAGTGGCGGAAGAAGGTCCGGCGGGCCACCCCGGCGGCCGCGGCGATCTCGTCGACCGTCGTCGCCTCGTACCCCTTGGTGGCGAAGAGTTCCATCGCCGCCGCCGACAGTTCGCGCCGCATCTTGAGGCGCTGCGCCGCCGCGCGGCTCCCGGCGGAGCTCTCCGGGGTCTCGGCGGGAGTGGCGGTTCGGGTGGTCCGTCGTGCGGAGTCAGCGGGCTGGGCCATGGACTGAACGTACTCCATCGGCGCGTCGGCCCGCGCCCCGCCCGGGAGCGGGACGCCGCGTGCGCCCCGCTCCCGGGCGGGCGGCCCGAGCAGCCCGCCCCACTGACCTGCCGGCTCAGCGGCGGGCATGTTCGCGGAAACCCCGGCCCGACTTGCGGCCGAGGCAGCCCGCGGCCACCAGGTGTTCGAGGAGCGGGGCGGGGGCCAGGCCCGGGTCGCGGAACTCGCGGTGCAGCACCTGCTCGATGGCGAGCGAGACGTCGAGGCCGACCACGTCGAGGAGTTCGAACGGCCCCATCGGGTAGCCGCCCCCGAGCTTCATCGCCGCGTCGATGTCGTCCAGCGAGGCGTAGTGCTCCTGGACCATCTTCACCGCGTTGTTCAGGTACGGGAAGAGCAGCGCGTTGACGATGAAGCCCGCCCGGTCGCCGCAGTCCACCGGGTGCTTGCGGATCTTGGCGCAGACCTCGCGGACGGTGGCGTGCACGTCGTCGGCGGTCAGCACGGTGCGGACCACCTCGACCAGCTTCATCGCCGGGGCCGGGTTGAAGAAGTGCATCCCGACGACGTCCTCGGGACGGCTGGTGGCCGTCGCGCAGGCCACCACCGGCAGCGAGGAGGTGGTGGTGGCGAGCACCGCGCCCGGCTTGCAGACCTTGTCGAGCGTGGTGAAGAGCTGCCGCTTGACCTCCAGGTCCTCGGCGACCGCCTCCACGGCGAGGTCCACCTCGGCGAAGGCGTCCAGGGTGCCGGCCGGGGTGATCAGCTCCAGCGTCGCCGCCGCCGCCTCGGCGGTCATCCGCCCCCGGTCGACCGAGCGGGCCAGCGACTTGCCGATCCGCGCCTTGGCCTTCTCCGCCTTCTCCTCGCTGCGGGCGGCGATCACCACGGAGTACCCCGCCTTGGCGAAGACCTCCGCGATGCCCGAGGCCATCGTCCCCGACCCGGCCACACCGACCGAGCTGACCGGGCGCCCCTCGGCCGGACCCGCCTCGCCGGAGAGCGGGGTCAGCGCGTCCCGCACGACGGTGGCCGAACCGGGGCTCTCGTACGTGTAGAAGCCGCGGCCCGACTTGCGGCCGGTCAGCCCGGCCTCGCTGAGCTGCCGCAGGATGGGCGCGGGGGCGTGCAGCCGGTCGTGGGACTCGGCGTACATCGCGTCCAGCACGGTACGGGCGGTGTCCACGCCGATCAGGTCGAGCAGCGCGAGGGGCCCCATCGGCAGGCCGCAGCCCAGCCGCATGGCCGCGTCGATGTCCTCCCGCGAGGCGTACTTGGCCTCGTACATCGCGGCCGCCTGGTTGAGGTAGCCGAAGAGCAGGCCGTCCGCCACGAAGCCCGGCCGGTCGCCGACGGCCACCGGCTCCTTGCCCAGTTCGAGGGCGAGTTCGGTGACCCGGGCGACCGCCTCGGGCGAGGTCAGCACCGAGGAGACCACCTCGACCAGCTTCATCGCCGGCGCCGGGTTGAAGAAGTGCAGCCCCAGCACCCGTTCGGGGAACCGCGACTCGGCGGCGAGGCGGGTCACCGACAGGGCGTTGGTGCCGGTGGCCAGGATCGCGTCCGGGCGGACCACCTCGTCCAACTCGCGGAAGAGCCGCTGCTTGATCTCGTACGACTCCGGGACGACCTCGACGACCAGGTCGGCGTCGGCCGCGGCCTGGAGGTCGGTGAAGACGCGGAACCGGGTGAGCGCGTCGGTCCGCTCGCTCTCGGTCAGGCGGCCCTTGGCGACGGCGCGGGCGGTGGAGTTCTCCAGCGCGGTCACGGCGAGGGCCGCCTGCGCCTCGCTGACGTCGATGCCGACGACCTCGCGCCCGGCGCGGGCCAGCACCTCGGCGATGCCCGTGCCCATGGTGCCGAGGCCCACGACGGCGACGGTGCCGAAGGCGGGAGCGGGGGAGGACGCGGAAGGGGACAGGGAAGGACGGTCCATCGAGGACTCCTGGGATGAGGGGTGACGACGGCCGGGGCGCCTGGCGCACCCGGATGAGGGGAGAGCGGCGGGCCTGTCCCGGGCCACACCGTCGTACGTACTGCTGCCGGACCGACCGGCGGGTCCCCGTGGGCGGTGGCTGCGTCACCAGGCCACCGAGGGGAGCGATGCGCGGGTGTCCGGCCCGCGCTCCTCTGAGCATAACCAGTGGGTAATGAGCGCGCCAGTCCCTTGTTCGCCGCCCTGGCGCTCCCGGCCGGTGTGCGGACCCTCGTCACGGGCCCGCACACGGGCGCGGGGATCAGCCGCTCGCCGCCCGGGCCGGTACGGCCTTCCCGGGCTCGCCGGTGGCGCCCGCCGCGTGGTGGCGGCCGATCGGGAGCATCAGAGGGCGGCCCGAGACCGGGTCCTCGATGATGCGGCTCTGAAGGCCGAAGACGGCGCGGACGGTCTCCTCGGTCAGCACCTCGGACGGGGTGCCCTGGGCGTGCAGCCTGCCGTCGGCCAGCGCGATCAGGTGGTCGGCGTACCGGGCGGCGAGGTTCAGGTCGTGCAGGACCATGACGATCGTGGTGCCTCGGGCGGCGTTCAGGTCGGTCAGCAGGTCCAGGACCTCGACCTGGTGGCTCACGTCGAGGAAGGTGGTCGGCTCGTCCAGGAGGAGCAGGTCGGTCTGCTGGGCCAGCGCCATGGCGATCCAGACCCGTTGGCGCTGGCCGCCGGAGAGTTCGTCCACGGCGCGCTCCGCCAGTTCCTCGGTCTGCGTCGCCTCCAGCGCCGAGGCCACGGCCGCGTCGTCCTCCCGGCTCCAGCGCGAGAAGACCCCTTGGTGAGGATGGCGGCCCCGCCCGACCAGGTCGGAGACGGTGATTCCCTCGGGCGCGAGCGGCGACTGCGGCAACAGGCCCATGGTGCGGGCCAGTTCCCTGGCCGGGAAGCGGTGCACCTGGCGCCCGTCCAGCAGGACGCGGCCCGCCCGGGGGGCCAGCAGCCGCGACATCGACCTCAGCAGCGTCGACTTGCCGCAGGCGTTGGCGCCGACGATGACCGTGATCCGGCCCGGCGGAACCGCCAGGTCGAGCGAGTCGATGACGGTGCGGTCGGCGTAACCGAGGGTCAGTTCCTCGGCGGTCAGGGAGTGTTCGGTGGTCACAGAGAGCCTCCCGCCCGGTTGGTGCGGACGATCAGGTAGACGAGGTAGGGGGCGCCGAGCACACCGGTGACGATGCCGACCGGGTAGCGCTCGCCGAAGGCGAACTGGCCGCAGAAGTCGGCGACGAGGACCAGCAGGGCGCCGACGAGACCGGCCGGGACGAGCAGCGAGCCGCCCGCGCCGACGATCCGGGCGGCGATCGGGCCGGAGAGGAAGGCCACGAAGGCGATCGGCCCGGCCGCCGCCGTCGCGAAGGCGATCAGCCCGACGGCCGCGACGATCACGGTGATCCGGGTCCGCTCGACGCGGACGCCGAGCGCCGAGGCGGTGTCGTCGCCCAGTCGCAGCGCGGCCAGGTTGCGGCCCTGCCCGAGCAGCAGCGGGGTGAGGACGGCCGCCGCGACCGTCGCCGGGACGACCTCGTCCCAGGTCGCGCCGTTGAGGCTGCCGGTCAGCCACCGCATCGCCTCCTGGAGGTCCCACTCGGCCGCCTGGGACAGCACGTACGAGGTGACGCTGTCGAGCATGGCGGAGATGCCGATGCCGATCAGGATGAGCCGGGTGCCCGCGACCCCGCCCTTGAACGCCAGCGAGTACACCAGCAGGGCGACGCCGAGGCCGGCCGCGATGGCGATCACCGAGACCTGCACCTCGCCGAGGTGGAGGGTGACGATGGCGATGGCGGCGGCCGCGCTCGCGCCGGAGCTGATCCCGATGATGTCCGGGCTGGCCAGCGGGTTGCGCAGCATGGTCTGGAAGGTGACGCCCGCCAGGCCGAAGCTGAACCCGGCCACCAGAGCGAGGACCGCGCGCGGCAGCCGCAGCTCGCCCACGGTGAAGGAGGCGCCCGGCACCTGCTCGCCGAGGATGACCCGCAGCACGTCGGCCGGCGGGTAGTAGGTGCGCCCGGCCACCAGCGTCACGGCGAAGGCGGCGACCACGAGGACGGCCAGCGCCAGGACGACGAGGCGGCGGCGGGAGGCGCCCCGGAGGCGGCGCCGGGTGGCGGCCGCGACGGAGGCGGGGGCCGGTGCGGCGCCGGGCCGGGTGAGGACGGGGGCGCTCACAGGGCACGCACCTTCTGTCGGCGGACGATGTAGATGAAGAAGGGCGCCCCGATCAGCGCCGTCACGATGCCCACGTCGATCTCGGAGGGCCGCGCCACGACCCGCCCGACCACGTCGGCGGCGGTCAGCAGGACCGCGCCCAGCAGCATGGAGAGCGGCAGCAGCCAGCGGTGGTCGACGCCGACCAGCAGCCGGCAGGTGTGGGGCACGACGAGGCCGACGAAGGCGATCGGCCCGGCGACGGCGGTGGCCGCCCCGCAGAGCAGGACGGCGCCGAGCGCGGCCACCGCCCGGACGAGGGCGACGCGTTCGCCGAGCCCGGCCGCCAGTTCGTCGCCGAGCGCCAGCGAGTTGAGGGCCCGTGCGGAGAGCAGGCAGAGCAGGAAGCCCGCCACCAGGAAGGGCAGCACCTGGCCGATCCGCTCGTAGGAGGCGCCGCCCACGCCGCCGATCTGCCAGAGCCGGAAGCTGCCCGCGATGTCGTTGCGCGGCAGGACCACCGCGCTGACCAGCGAGGCGAACGCCGCCGAGGTGGCCGCCCCGGCCAGCGCCAGCTTCAGCGGGGTGGCGCCGCCGCGGCCGAGGGTGCCGACGGTGTAGACGAAGAGCGCGGAGGCCGCCGCCCCCACGATGGCCACCCAGATGTACGAGGTCGGGGAGGTCAGCCCGAAGAAGGCGACGCCGGTCACCACGGCGAGCGAGGCGCCCATGTTGACGCCGAGGATGCCCGGGTCGGCCAGCGGGTTGCGGGTCACGCCCTGCATCACGGCGCCGGAGAGCGCGAGCGCCGCCCCGATCACCACCGCCAGCAGGGTGCGCGGGATGCGTTTGGCGGCGGCCGCCTCGCCCAGCGTGCCGTCGGCGCCGCCGATCGCGGCCTGGACGTCCGCCCAGGGCACGTCGCGCGAACCGTGGGCGAGGGAGGCGACCATGACGGCGGCCAGGACCAGCAGGGCGGCGAGGAGCCAGAGAGTGCGGACACCCGCCGGACGCCGGGGAGCGGCGTCCGGCGCGCGCCGGGTGTCGAGGGTCGTCACTTGACCTTGTCCGCGGCCTTGGCCAGCGCGGCGGCGTAGTCGTCGAGCACGTACGAGATCGACAGCGGGGTCGGGTTGGCGGCGGTGGCCAGCGGAGAGGAGCTGCCGGGCAGCAGGTAGACCGAACCGCGGTCGATGGCGGGCATCTTGGAGAGGACCTTGTCCTTGCTGACGTTCTCGAGCAGCTCGCCCTTCTCGTCGCCGTAGCCGGTGACGATGTCGACGTCGTCGAAGGTGTCGATCTGCTCGGCGCTCCGCGTCAGCGCGAACTTCTCGGTGCCCTTCGACGCCTTCTCGATGCTGCCAGGGGTCTTCATCCCGAGGTCGAGGAAGAACTGCGTCCGGGTGTCGTGCGTGGTGTAGAAGCCGATCTCGCTGACGTCGTTGGGGTCGAGGTGCGTCATGAACATCGCCGTCTTGCCCTTGAGCTGCGGGTACTTGGCGGCGGTGGCGGCTATCTCCCCGTCCAGCTCCTTGATCAGCTTCTCGCCCTCGCCGGAGAGGCCGATCGCCTCGCTGTTGGTGCGGATGATCTCGCGCCACGGGGTGGCCCAGGGGGCGTCCGGGTAGGCGACGACCGGGGCGATCTTGCTGAGGGTGTCGTAGTCCTTCTTGGTCAGCCCCGAGTACGCGGCGAGGATCACGTCGGGCTTGGTGTCGGCCACCGCCTCGAAGTCGATGCCGTCCGTCTCGTCGAAGAGGACCGGGGTCTTCGCGTCCAGCTCGTCGAGCTTCTCCTCGACCCAGGGCAGCACCCCGTCGCCGTCGTCGTCACCGAAGTTGGCCGCCGCCATGCCGACGGGGACGACTCCGAGGGCCAGCGGTACCTCGTGGTTGGCCCAGTTGACCGTGGCGACGCGCTTCGGCTTGGCCGGGATCGTGGTCTCGCCCAGAGCGTGCTCGACGGTCAGGGGGAAGCTGCCGGCGGAGCCCTTCTGCTCCTTGCCGCCGGCGTTGTCCTTGCTTTCACCCTCTCCGCCGCTGCCGCAGGCGGAGAGGGTGAGCAGGGCGGCGGCCGCTGCGACCAGGCGAAGGCGGTGTGAGGACATGGGTGCGTGCCCAGCTTTCGGGTGTCGGGGGTGACGCTGCTCGCGCGGGAGGGCAGGGGGTGCCGTCGCGGAAGGGCGCACCGCGCTTGCACAAGCGACTTAGGTAAGGCTTGCCTTGGCACTTTATGAGAGGGGAGTGGCGTGTCGCAATCAACCGGATGCGACATCCGCTGTAGCGATCGGGACAGCGAAAGGGGCGTGACGGTACGCCGGAGGCGCCGGTGTCCCGGCCGCCACCCGGATCAACTCGGCCGGAACGTCCCCGGGGTGAGCCCGGTCGCCCGCCGGAAGGCGGCGCCGAAGGCGCTGGAGGAGCGGTAGCCGACCTGCTCGGCCACGGCCTCCACCTCCCAGCCCCGGGTGAGCAGCCCGATGGCGTGCTGGGCGCGGACGGAGGCGACCCAGCGCGCGAAGCTGGTCCCCGTCTCGGCGGTGAACGCCCGGGTCAGCGTGCGCGGGCTGACCCCCAGCGCGGCCGCCCAGTCGGTCAGTGTCCGCCGGTCGCCCGGGTCTTCGCGCACCGCCTCGGCGATCGGCCGCAGCAGGGCGGAGGACGGCAGCCGGACCAGCAGTTCACGCGGGGCGGGGGCGAGCACGTCCAGCACCAGCGCCTCGGTGGCCGCTCGCGAGGAGGGGCGCAAGTCCGGTTCGCCGAGCCGCTCCAGCAGGAGCCGCAGCAGCGGGGTGATCTCGACCGCCACCGGGGTGTCCGAGATCGACGAGGTGGTGCGGAAGCCGAAGAAACTGGCGCGCAGGCAGGTTCCGGCGGCCGCCACCCCGCCGTGCAGGGTGCCCGCGGGCATCCAGAGCCCGACCGTCGGGGTGATGGTCCAGATCCGCGACCCCACGATCGCCGAGGAGGCGCCCCGCTCGTTCCAGAGCAGCTCGTGGAAGGGGTGGGAGTGGTCGTTCCACGCCGTGTCGTGCGGGACGACCTCCTCGTACCCCTGGATGACGAAAGGCGTCTCCACCGCGCCGGGCGCGTGGGCCGGCAGCGTGCGGGTCTCCCTGGTCACGCGGCCAGCTTATGAGGTGGTCGGCCCGGGCCTGCGAGGAGCCCCGATCCGCCGGGAACCACCGGATTCGGACATTCCCCGGATACCGGCCCCGGTCCCGGCCTAGGGTCGGGGAATGGACCAGGATGTGTGGCGGAACCTGCTGGCGCGGGTCTCCCGGGAGGCCGGGGAGGACCCCAGGGTGGAGTGGCTCGCGGCCACCGGTGTCGAGGAGCTGAACGCCGTCCTCACCGCGCCCCAGGAGCCGTTGTGGGCAAGGGAGCTGGCGGCCTTCCGGCTCGGTACGGCGGGGGACACGCGGGCCTTCGAGACGCTGGTGCTGCTGCTCAACCACCGCGAACCCGCCCGGTGCGCGGCGGCGGCCCACGCCCTCGCCGAACTGGGCGACCCGAGGACGGCCCGGGCCGCCGCCGCCCTCGCCACCAACGAACTCCGCGTCGCCTACGCCCTGCACCCGGTGCGCCTGCTGGTCGCCCTCCGCGCCCCCGAGGCGGTGCCCGCCCTCATCGCGGTGCTGGAGCGCCGGCTCGCCCCCGGCGACCGCTACCAGGCCGTCGCCCTCGCCTGCGCCGACGGCCTCGGCGAACTGGGCGACCCCTGCGCCCGTCCCGTGCTGCGCGCGGCGCTGGGACGCCCCGGGCTGGCGATCGTCGCCCGGGGCGCCCTGGACCGGCTGCCGCGCTGAGCGCGACTCAGCCGCGCCTGGGGAGCAGGCCGTGCAGCGCCTGGCCCGCGGTGCGCTCCGAGGCATCCGGCGCCGCACCCTTCGCCGCGGCCGGCTTCGGCTCGGGCAGCGCGGCACAGGTCGCGTCCGCCTCGCCAAAGCCGGTGCCGCGCGGCACCGTGCCGTCGGCGAGGTAGCGGGCCAGGTGCCGGTCGAGGCAGGCGTTGCCGCCGAGGGTCACCCCGTGGTTGCCGCCGCCCTCCTCGACCACCAGTGAGGAGCCGCGCAGCTTGCGGTGGAGCGAGACGGCGCCCTCGTACGGGGTGGCGGCGTCGCCGGTCGCCTGGAGGATCAGGGCCGGGGGGAGCTTGGTGTTGGTCACGTCCGGCGGGGTGAGCGGCGGGACCGGCCAGCTCGCGCACGGCGCGTTGTACCAGGCGTTGTTCCAGGCCAGGAAGGGCGCCTTCGCGTGCACCCGCCAGGTGTCCGCCCGCCACTGGTTCCACTCGCGGGGCCAGGCCGCGTCCCGGCACTGCACCGCCGTGTACACGCTGTACCCGTTGTCGCCGGCCGCGTCGCTCTCGGCCAGCGCCCGGTACGCCGTGACCAGCGGCCCGCTCTCCCCGTCCTTGGCGTACGCCGCGAAGGCGGTGGCCAGCCGGGGCCAGTACCCGTCGTAGTACCCGCCCGGCAGGAAGGTGTCCTCCAGCTCGGCCGCGCCGACCTTCCCGCCCGCAGGCTCAGCGGCGACGGCGGCCCGCATCCGCGACCAGGCCCCCTCGACCGCGGCCGGGTCCCCGCCCAGGCCGTAGACCGCGTCATTCTTTGCGACCCAGGCGAGGAAGGCGCGGTGACGGTCCTCGAACGCGTAGTCCTGGGCGAGGTTGCTGTCGTACCAGACGCCGTCCGGGTCGACCGCCGAGTCCAGCGCGAGCCGCCGCACCCGCTCCGGGAAGAGCTTGGCGTAGACGGCTCCGAGATAGGTCCCGTACGAGTACCCGAGATAGCTGATGCGCGGGGCGCCGAGCGCGGCCCGGATCACGTCGAGGTCGCGGGCGGCGCTCCGGGTGTCCAGGTACGGCAGCAGGTCACCGTGGCGCTCCCCGCAGGCGGCCGCGAAGGCCGTGGCACGCTCGCGGTTGGCGCGCTCGACGGCCGGGGTCAGCGGCAGCGTGTCGGGGCGTACAGCCGCGAAGTGGCCGGGCCGGCAGTCGAGCGCGGGCTCGCTCCGGCCGACCCCCCGCGGGTCGAACCCGATCACGTCGTACCGGCCCGCCACCTCTTTCGGCAACGCCGACGCCACATGTCCGGCCAGGCTCAGCCCACTGCCGCCCGGCCCGCCCGGATTGACCAGCAACGGCCCCAGCGAGGACTTCGCGGTGTGCGGCACCCGGCTGAGCGCCAGCGTGATCCGCCGCCCGTCCGGCTTGGCATGGTCGAGCGGAACCTTCACGGTGCCGCACTGGAGCGTGGGGTACGCCTTGGTCGCGCAGTCGCTCCACCGGATTGGTGCGGGCGCGGCCGGGGCTTGCGGTGCGGCCGCCGAGGGCACCGTCGGACCGAGCACGGCAACCGAGACGGCGGCACCGCACACCGCCAGGACACGTCTGTTCACTTGGCCTCCAGGCTCCACAACCGGGCACCGCACCCTGCGGCCCCCGCCGCATCGTCCCGGACCCGGATGCCCCGAGTGGGCGATTCGTCCGACAGTCGGCGTGGTCGGGCGGGGCGGTTGTAGTGCAGGGTGGGCGCGCGCCCCGGGGCGCACGCCCACCTGGCGGCGCCCTCACCCTGCGAGCTGGTGAGCTGCCTCGACTCGTCCGATGCCACGGCGAGGCCGTAGGTGCTGAACCGGCCGGTGATTCGGCGCTCCGATTCATGTGGTTCTGCGGTCTCTTGACGGATGGTGCCCGGCGGATGACTCTCATAGAGCATCCTGCAACTCCGCGCGATTCGGGCGGCGTTATGACGTTGCGATGCATCTCCAAGGACCCCAACACGAACGGGGATCACTGCCCTACTGTGTGGTACGACGACGTGGCAAAGGAGTTCGTCGTTCAAGGGTGGAAGGCGGGGGTGGAACTGGAAGCCGCGTGCCTGACCACCGGTCCGATCCCGGACACCGAGGCTGTCGTCCGTCTGCCCGCCCGCATGATGGAGATCCTGAGGGAGGCGTGTGATGTCGCAGCCGAAGACGGCGCCTCCGTTCGCTGAGCTGATCGCGGGGTGCGAGCGGTCGGCGGTTCACCTGGAGACACGCGACGTCTACGGCGTGCCCGAGGAAGACGCGGACTTCTGCGCCTTCTTGGCTGGCCAGCGGTGCGACCAGGCCGACCGTGGCTCGTGGTGGAACGATTTCCACTCCACCATTGCTGACGCCGTCGGGCGCGGAGTCTCAGTCCGGCGCATGCGGGTGGTGTCGGAGCCCGTCACCGACTACATCCGGTTTGAGTACGCGGATCTCTGGATCTTCGACGACCGGCTCGTGCGGTACAGCATCTTCTCCGGCGGCGGAGCTTTCGTAGAGGATCTGCTCGATGACGACCCTGCCACGGTCAAGAGCTACGCCGAAGCCTGCGAGCTGATCTGGAAGCGCGCCACCCCGCACGACGAGTTCACCGTCTGACGCACGTGGCAGCAACGCATCACCAGTCGTCCGCAGCTCTCGCGGCCCGTCAGCGTCTCGCCGACCGGCTGCGTGAGCTGCGGCTCGACGCCGGACTCAGCGGCCGGGACGTGGCCGCCCGCACAGGCTGGCAGCCCTCGAAGGTGAGCCGGCTGGAGACCGGCAAGACCCCGCCCGCCGACGCCGACATCAGAGCCTGGTGCGCGGCGTGCGAGATGGACGAACTGGCGCCGGACCTGATCGCGGCCGGCCGCGCGGCAGCTTCCATGTACAGGGAATGGCGGCGCCTCCAGAGGGCGGGCCTGAAGTACCTCCAGAACTCCTACGTGCCCTCCTACGCGCGGACCAAGGAATTCCGCGTCTACTCCTCCACCGTCGTCCCCGGCATGCTCCAGACACCTGACTACGCCCTGGCCATGCTGCGGAGCGTGGCGGCGTTCCACGGTGGCGTGGGCGACGTGGAGGCGGCGGTGCAGGCGCGCATGGAGCGGTCGGAGATGGTGCGGAACAGTGGCAGCCGCCTTGTCGTCGTCCTGGAGGAATCCGTCCTCCGGCACGTACTGGGCGGGGCGGAGGTCATGGTCGCGCAGCTGGGGGCCCTGCTCTCGGCCATGTCCGCGCCGCCCGTCTCCCTCGGGATCATCCCCGTCGGCACCCTCCGCCAGGACCTGTGGACCCTGGAGACGTTCACGCTGCTCGACGCCGAGCGCGTGTCCGTCGAACTACTGACGGCGGCCGTCACGGTCACGGCGCCGTCCGAGATCGCCCAGTACCGGCGAGCCTTCGCCGCGATGGCTGAGCACGCCGTCTACGGGGCTCCGGCACGCGAGCTGGTCGCGGGGGCGATTCAGAGCCTCTCGCAGCTGCCGTGGAACTCGGTAGAACGATGTGGAATCCCGGAAACAGGAGCTTCTACTTTCGTGACACCTAACGCGTTGTCACGGAGGGTGGCCATGAATCCCATTATCGCGCTGACCGGCCCCGTCTTTCTCACCGACCCCTTGTTCGACCCGCCCGAGCCCGCGCCCGGCTGTGATGTCTGCGGGGCCCTGATCGAACAGTGGCGGCGTGCCTCGGTGGTCGGGGCGCCCGAGTACGACCCCGGTCGGGCCTCCGATTTCGCCGTGGAGATCCGGCGGCATCCGCACGGGAAGGGGCGGCAGGCGTGAGGGCGTTGCTGCGGCACGTGGTGTGGCGGCTCGGGCTGGCCTCGCCGGTCGCGGATCTCTACGCCGAGTGCGTCGTCTGCGGGGAGCGGTCGCCTGTGATGCACGACCGGGACGTGAGGGCGGCCCGGAGGACTGGTGCATCGCCCACTCCGGCGGGCACCCCTCCCACCGGGCCTTCCGCGCCTTCGTCGTGAGCGCCCGGCGGACGGAGCCGGACGACACCGTGGGGGACCCGTCCGCGACGGGCTGATGGGTTCACGGGCCCCGTGCCGAGGCGGGGCGGGGCTGCCCCGGACCGCCCGCCTCACAGCAACGTCAGCTGCTCCGGCTCCGACCGCGTCGGCACGTCCTCCCGCTCCGGCCGTATCCGCCGCGCCGCCCCCGAGCGGGCCGGTCCGATCCCGTACTCCCGGGCCAGTTCGTGGACCTGGCCCGTGATGCGGCGCTGGTAGCTCTTGGGGGCGTAGGCGCCGGAGGCGTAGAGGCGTTCGTAGTGGGGGACCAGGTGGGGGTGGTGTGCGGTGAGCCACTGGAAGTACCACTCGCGGGCGCCGGGACGCAGGTGGAGGACGAGCGGGGTGACCGAGGTGGCGCCGGCCTCGGCGATGGCGCGGACGGTTGCGCGGAGCTGGTCGGGGTGGTCGCCGAGGTAGGGGATGACGGGGGCCATGAGGACGCCGCAGTCGATGCCGCGTTCGGCGAGGGCGCGGATGACGTCCAGGCGGCGTTCGGGGGCGGGGGTGCCCGGTTCGACGGTGCGCCACAGTTCGCGGTCGGTGAAGCCGACGGAGACCGAGATGCCCACGTCGGTGACGGCGGCGGCCTCGGTGAGCAGGTCCAGGTCGCGCAGGATCAGCGTGCCCTTGGTCAGGATGCTGAACGGGTTGGCGTGGTCCCGCAGGGCCTCGATGATGCCGGGCATCAAGCGATAGCGGCCCTCCGCCCGCTGGTAGCAGTCGACGTTGGTGCCCATCGCGATGTGACCGCCGTGCCAGCGCGGGCCGCCCAGCTCGCGGCGGAGCAGGTCGGGGGCGTTGGTCTTGACGACGATCTGCGAGTCGAAGCCGAGCCCCGTGTCGAGGTCGAGGTAGCTGTGGGTCTTGCGGGCGAAGCAGTACACGCAGGCGTGACTGCACCCCCGGTACGGGTTGACCGTCCAGGTGAACGGCATCCGTGAGGCGCCCGGGACGCGGTTGACGATCGAACGGGCGCGGATCTCGTGAAAGGTGATTCCCCGGAACTCGGGGGTGTCGACGGTACGCGTGACGACGGCGTCGGCTCCGAAGAGCGCGGCGTCGGAGCCCGGGCGGACCGGCTGCTCGGCAAGGTTCTCCCAGCGCATGGTCTTCCTCCTGACGTCGTTCGCCACAATAGAACATCTGTTCCCATGATCGCCGCAGGGTGGTCCGGGCCGGGATTTGAGCGGCCGGGGCGGGGGTGGTTGGCTTTGTCCGACCCGTAACCCGAGTGCTGGAGGAAGTGGACATGGCACAGGTCGAGGCCACGACGGAGCGGACGATCGCGGCGAAGCCGGACGACGTCTTCGACGCGCTGGCCGACTACAGCGGTACCCGTCGTACGGTCCTTCCCGAGCAGTACAGCGAGTACGAGGTGCGTGAGGGCGGCGACGGCGACGGCACCCTCGTCCACTGGAAGCTCCAGGCCACCAGCAAGCGGGTGCGGGACTGCCTGCTCGACGTCAAGGAGCCCGCCGACGGCGAGCTGGTCGAGACCGACCGGAACTCCTCCATGGTCACCACCTGGACGGTCACCCCGGCCGGGCAGGGCGGGGCGCGGGTGCAGGTGCGCACCGTCTGGAACGGGGCCGGCGGGATCGGCGGCTTCTTCGAGCGGACCTTCGCCCCCAAGGGGCTGGCCCGCATCCACGACCAGACCCTCGCCAAGCTCGCGGCCGAGCTGGAGAAGTAGCCCCGGGGAGGGGGCGCCGCCCGCGCGCGGCGCCCCTTGCCCGTCGACTCCGGCGCGCTGCCACCTCACCGTTTCGAGTGGTTTTCGCGGGCGGCGCCCGGTCGCCCGCAACGCTCCCACCGGCGCGGATGCCCCTTGTCCGGGCCCGCGCGCGTGTCGCCCCTCTTGCCCCGACTTGTGTGCGGGCGCGCAGACTTGGCGCCAGTCGTCGGCGCAGTCGGCGCGGCGCGACGAGGGGAGAGTGACGTGGGCGGGACGACGCTGGAGCACAGGACGGCCTCGGAGGAGGAACCCTCCGGGCCCCCCGCGCCCTCCGGCGCCCCGAAGCCCGAGGGGGCGTACACCGCCGACGACGCGCCCACCCTGCCCCTGGCGGCCGGCGAAGCGTTTCCGCCCGGCGAGGGCCACGGTGACGACGGCGGCGACGGTGGTTCGGCCGCCCCCGCCACCGGTGACGCGGGGCTCAGCCCCCGCCAGGTGCGGATGGTCTTCATCGGGCTGATGCTCGCGCTGCTCCTCGCCGCGCTGGAGCAGATGATCGTGGCCACCGCGCTGCCGAAGATCGTCGGCGAGCTGCACGGTCTCGACAAGATGTCCTGGGCCATCACCGCCTACCTGCTCACCTCGACCATCTCGCTGCCGGTCTACGGCAAGCTCGGCGACCTCTTCGGCCGCAAGGGCGTCTTCCAGTTCGCCATCGTCGTCTTCATCGTGGGGTCGGGGCTCGCGGGCTGGTCCCGTTCGATGGACGAACTCATCGCCTTCCGCGCCCTCCAGGGGCTCGGCGCGGGCGGCCTCATGATCGGCGTGCAGGCGATCATCGCCGACATCGTGCCGCCCAGGGAGCGGGCCCGCTACATGGGGCTGATCGGCGCCGCCTTCGGCCTCGCCTCGGTCGCCGGGCCGCTGCTCGGCGGCTTCTTCACCGACCACATGTCGTGGCGCTGGTGCTTCTACTTCAACGTCCCCTTCGGCCTGGTCACCCTCGCCGTGGTCGCCGTCGTCCCCAAGCTCCCCAAGCCCGCCACCCGCGGCCGCCTCGACGTGCTCGGCATCCTGCTGCTGGCCACCGCCTCCACCTGCCTGGTGCTGCTGACCAGCTGGGGCGGGACCGAGTACGCCTGGGGGTCGGGGGCCATCCTCGCGCTCGCCGCCGGAGCCGTCCTCTCGACCGTGCTCTTCCTCGTCGCCGAGCGGTACGCGGCCGAACCCCTCATCCCGCTGCGGCTGTTCCGCGAGTCGATCTTCAACCTCACCGGCCTGATCGGGGCGGTGGTCGGCATCGCCCTGTTCGGCGCCGCCAGCTACCTGCCGACCTTCCTCCAGATGGTCGACGGCGCCAGCGCCACCGAGTCCGGCCTGCTGATGCTCCCCATGATGGGCGGCGTGGTCGGCGCCTCGATCCTCTCCGGCCAGCTCATCAGCAAGACCGGGCGCTACCGCCCGTACCCGATCGCGGGCGGGGTCCTCGCCGCGCTCGGCATGTGGCTGCTCTCCCTGCTGGAGACCGGCACCTCCCGGCTGCACTACAGCATCTGGATGGCGGTGCTCGGCGCCGGGATCGGCCTGATCATGCCGGTGCTGGTGCTCGCCGTGCAGAACAGCGTCCGCCCCTCCGACCTGGGCACCGCCACCAGCGCCAACAACTACTTCCGGCAGATCGGCGGCAGCGTCGGCGCCGCCGTGTTCGGCACCCTCTTCGCCCAGCGCCTCACCGACGCCCTAGCCGACCGGCTGCCCGCCGGGGCGCCCACCGGGACCGTCGACGCCGAGGCGATCACCCCGCAGGCGGTGCACGCGATGCCGGCCGCCCTGCGCGACCCGTACATCCAGGCGTACGCCGACGCCATGCCCCGGATCTTCCTCTACCTCGTGCCGGTCCTCCTCCTGGGCCTGCTGCTCGCCTTCTTCCTCAAGGAGACCCCCCTCGTGTCCCACGCCGCGTCCCGGCCCGCCTCCGTCCCCGCCGCCGAACCGCACGCCGCACCCGCGCCCGAGGCCGCCGTCCCGCCCGTACCGCAGCTGCCCGCCGCCCGGACCGGGCACACCGCCGGGGTCGCGGTCTGCGGCAGCGTCCAGCACTCCGACGGCACCGCGGTGCCGCGCGCCGCCCTCACCCTCATCGACGTGACCGGCCGCCAGATCGGGCGGGGCGCCAGCGACGGCGACGGGCGGTACGCGCTCGCCACCCCGGGCAGCGGCAGTTTCGTGCTGATCGCGGCGGCCGGCGGGCACCAGCCGCAGGCCGTCACCGTCACCGTCGGCGAGCGGCCGGTCGAGCTGGACGTGGTCCTCGGCGGCGCCGGACGCCTCGCCGGTTCCGTCCTCACCGCCGACGGCCTGCCCGTCCGCGACGCCACGGTCACCCTGACCGACGTACGCGGCGAGGTCGTCGCCTCCACCCGCAGCGGCCGCGAGGGCGGGTACGTCATCTCCGAGCTGGTCGCCGGGGAGTACACGCTCGCCGCCAGTGCCCATGCCTACCGCCCGACCGCCCTGCCGGTGAGCGTCCAGGCGTCCCGCGAGACCCGGCAGGACGTGGAGCTGGCCGGGGGAGCGGTGCTGCGCGGCACCGTCCGCGCGGGCGGCGGGCGGCCCGTCGAGGACGCCCGTGTCACCCTGCTCGACGCCGGGGGGAACGTCGTCGACTCCCAGACCACCGCCGCCGACGGCACCTTCCGCTTCGTCGACCTCTCCTCGGGCGAGTACACCGTCATCGCCTCCGGCTACCCACCGGTCGCCACCGTCCTCCAGGTGGCGGGCGGCGGCCGCACCGAGCGCGACCTGCTCCTCGGCCACGAGGACTGAGCCACCCGGGCGGCACCGGCCGGGGCGCCCGCGCCCCGGCTGAATCCCCCTACCCGCCGACCCCGCCAAGGCGTACGGTGACCCCGCCGGGCGGAACAAGATCCGCCCCCGTAGCCGAACGGAGCGGGTGTGAAGATCCTGATCAGCGCGGACATGGAGGGCGCCACGGGGGTGACCTGGCCGCACGACGTGCTGCCGGGGCACGCCCAGTGGGAGCGGTGCCGGTCGATGTTCACCTCCGACGTCCAGGCCGCCGTCCTCGGCTTCTTCGACGGGGGCGCCGACGAGGTGCTGATCAACGAGGCGCACTGGACGATGCGCAACCTCTTCCTGGAACGCCTCGACCCGCGCGCCCAGATGCTCACCGGCCGCCACAAGAGCCTCAGCATGGTGGAGGGCGTCCAGCACGGCGACGTCGACGGCATCGCCTTCCTCGGCTACCACGCGGGCGCCGGCATGCCGGGCGTCCTCGCCCACACCTACCTCGCCAACTCCCTCACCGGCGTCTGGCTCGACGGCGTCCGGGCCAGCGAGGGCCTGCTCAACGCGCACGTCGTCGCCGAGTACGGGGTGCCCGTCGTCCTGGTCACCGGCGACGACGTGGCCTGCGAGGACTCCCGGGGGTACGCGCCCGAGGCCGAGCGGGTCGCGGTCAAGGACCACGTCTCGCGGTACGCGGCCGTCTGCCGCACCCCCGAGCGGACCGCCGCCGACATCCGCACCGCCGCCCGCGACGCCACCCGCCTCGCCGTCCGCCACGAGCCGGTGCAGGCCGGGCCGCACACCGTCGACCTGGAGTTCGACGCCGCCCACCTGGCGGCAGCCGTCACCGTCGTCCCGGGTGTCGCCCTGACAGGGGACCTCCGCGCCAGCTACACCAGCGAGACCATGTACGAAGCCATCCGGACGTTCAAGGCCGTCACCACGGTCGCCCAGAACGCCGTGGAGGAGACCTATGGCTGACCAGCCCGCCCCCACGACCACCCTCACCGGCGTCGACGCCGCAGCCCTGGAGGAGGTGGTCACCTACACCTCCGAGCTGATCCGCATCGACACCACCAACCGGGGCGGCGGCGACTGCCGCGAACGCCCCGCCGCCGAGTACGCCGCCGAGCGGCTGGCCGGTGCCGGACTCGACCCGGTGATCCTGGAGCGCACCCCCGGCCGGGGCAACGTCGTGGCCCGCATCGCCGGCAGCGACCCCAGCGCCGACGCCCTCCTGGTCCACGGCCACCTCGACGTCGTGCCCGCGCAGGCCGAAGACTGGACGAAACACCCCTTCTCCGGCGAGGTCGAGGACGGCGTCGTCTGGGGACGCGGCGCCGTCGACATGAAGAACATGGACGCGATGATCCTCGCGCTGGCCCGCTCCTGGGCCCGCACCGGCGTCCGCCCCCGCCGCGACCTCGTCATCGCCTTCACCGCCGACGAGGAGGCCAGCGCCGAGGACGGCTCGGACTTCCTCGCCGACCGGCACGCCGCGCTCTTCGAGGGCTGTACCGAGGGCATCAGCGAGTCCGGCGCCTTCACCTTCCACGATGGTTCCGGCCGCGAGATCTACCCCATCGCGGCCGGCGAACGCGGCACCGGCTGGCTGGAGCTGACCGCGCGCGGCCGCGCCGGGCACGGTTCCAAGGTCAACCGCTCCAACGCCGTCACCCGCCTCGCCGCCGCCGTCGCCCGCATCGGCGCCCACGAGTGGCCGGTCCGCCTCTCCCCGACGGTCCAGGCGGCCCTCACCGAACTCGCCGCCCTCTACGGCATCGATGTCGACCCCGGCGCCGAGGGCTTCGACGTCGACGTGCTGCTCGCCAAGCTCGGCCCGGCCGCCTCCCTGGTCGAGGCGACCGTCCGCAACAGCTCCAACCCGACGATGCTGAACGCCGGTTACAAGGTCAACGTCATCCCCGGCGAGGCCACCGCCATGATCGACGGGCGGTTCGTGCCGGGCGGCGAGGACGAGTTCCGGGCCACCCTGGACGAGCTGACCGGGCCCGACGTGGAGTGGCGGTTCCACCACCGCGAGACGGCGCTGACCGCGCCGGTGGACTCGCCGACCTTCGCCCTGATGCGCGAGGCCGTCGAGGAGTTCGCCCCCGGCGCCCGCGCCGTGCCGTACTGCATGTCCGGCGGCACCGACGCCAAGCAGTTCTCCCGCCTCGGCATCGCCGGCTACGGCTTCTCCCCGCTGAAGCTGCCGCCCGGCTTCGACTACCAGGCGCTCTTCCACGGTGTGGACGAGCGCGTGCCCGTCGAGGCCCTGCACTTCGGTGTCCGCGTACTCGACCGGTTCCTGCGCAGCGCCTGACCCCGGGCCCGCCCCGCGACGGCGCGGGGCGGGCTGCCGCCGCCCAACGAGGAGTTGGAAGACTTCATGAGCACGCCCGCGCCGTACGGTGCCTGGCCTTCGCCCATCGACGCCCGCCTCACCGCCGCCCACGACGGCCGGCCCGAATCCGTCGCCCACCTCGGCGACGACCTGTGGTGGACCGCGCCCCGGCCCGCCGAGGGCGGCCGCCGCACCCTGGTGCGCCGCCGCCCCGACGGCACCGAGGAGTCCGTACTCCCGGCCCCGTGGAACGTCCGCAGCCGCGTCGTCGAGTACGGCGGGCAGCCCTGGGCCGGCGCGCCGGGCCCCGACGGGCCCCTCGTCGTCTTCGTCCACTTCGCCGACCAGCGGCTCTACGCCTACGAGCCGGACCGGCCCGGCGCCGAGCCGCGCCCGCTCACCCCGCTCTCCGGCGTCGGCGGCGGGCTGCGCTGGGTCGACCCGGTGGTGCACGCGGCCACCGGCGAAGTCTGGTGCGTCCTGGAGGAGTTCATTGGCGAGGGCCCCACCGACGTGCGGCGCGTCCCGGCCGCCGTACCGCTCGACGGCAGCGCCGCCGAGAACCGCGACGCCGTCCGCGAACTCGACACCGACCGGCACCGGTTCGTCACCGGACCCAAGCTCTCCCCGGACGGGCAGCGCGCCGTCTGGATCGCCTGGGACCACCCGCGCATGCCGTGGGACGGCACCGAGCTGAAGATCGCCGAGGTGACGGCCAGTGGCCCGTTCACCGGCGTGCGGACCCTCATCGGCGGGCCCGAGGAGTCCGTCTGCCAGGCCGAATGGGCCCCCGACGGCTCCCTGATCGCCGCCACCGACCGCTCCGGCTGGTGGAACCTGCACCGCGTCGACCCCGCCACCGGCGAGGCCAAGCCGCTCTGCCCGCGCGAGGAGGAGTTCGGCGGGCCGCTGTGGCGGATCGGGTCGCGGTGGTTCGCGCCCATGGAGAACGGCCTGATCGCCGTCGTGCACGGCCGGGGCTCCACCCGCCTGGGCATCCTCGACCCGGACGCCGGGGAGATCTGCGACGCCGCCGGACCGTGGACCACCTGGACCGCCTGTCTCGACGTGCGCGGCAGCCGCGTCACCGGGGTCGCCGCCGGGCCCCTCAGCGCCGCCGAGATCGTCGAGCTGGACACCGTCACCGGCCGGGCCAGGGCCGTCGCCGCCCGCCACACCGACGCGGTCGACCCGGCCTACCTCCCGCACCCCGAGGAGCGGGTTTTCACCGGCCCCGGCGGCCGCGAGATCCACGCCGTCGTCTTCCCGCCGCGCCACCCCGAGCGGCACGGTCCCGAGGGCGAACTCCCGCCGTACGTCGTCCGGGCACACGGCGGGCCCACCGGGCAGGCGACCGCCGATCTCTCCCTGGACATCGCCTACCTCACCTCGCGCGGCATCGGCGTCGTGGCGGTCAACTACGGCGGCTCCACCGGCTACGGCCGCGCCTACCGCAACCGCCTGCGCGGGCAGTGGGGCCTGGTCGACGTGGAGGACTGCGCGGCGGTCGCCGCCGCGCTGGCCGCCGAGGGCACCGCCGACCCCGGCCGCCTCGCCGTCCGGGGCGGCAGTGCGGGCGGCTGGACGGCGGCCGCCTCGCTCGCCGGGACCGACGTCTACGCCTGCGCCACCGTCATCTACCCGGTGCTCGACCTGGCCGGCTGGGCCACCGGCGGCACCCACGACATGGAGTCCCAGTACCTGGAGTCGCTGATCGGCCCGTTCGCGGAGGTCCCCGAGCGGTACGCCGAGCGCTCCCCGACCGAGCGCGCGGACCGGATCAGCGCCCCCTTCCTCCTCCTCCAGGGACTGGACGACCCCATCTGCCCGCCCGAGCAGAGCGGGCGGCTCCTGGAGCGGATGGCCGGACGCGGCGTCCCGCACGCCTACCTCGCCTTCGAGGGCGAGGGCCACGGCTTCCGCCGCGCCGACACCATGATCGCCGCGATGGAGGCCGAACTCGCTCTGTACGCGAAGGTGTTCGGGTTCGCCGCCGAGGTGCCGGAGCTGGAGTTCCGGAACTGAGCCACCCGTACGTCCCGGGCCGCCACCCCTCGCCGGGTGGCGGCCCTTCCCCCTGACACCGCACCGGAGCGTCCCCCTTGCCGTACTCCCTGAGCCCGCTCACCCGCCCCGCCCGGCTCGCCCCCGGCGCCCGGGTCGCCGTGGTCGCCCCCGCCGGGCCGGTGCCCGAGGAGTCGCTGGAATCGGGCCTCGACCTGCTGCGCGGCTGGGGCCTGGACCCCGTGGTCGCCCCGCACGTGCTCGACCGCCACCCCGCCTTCCCCTACCTCGCGGGCGAGGACGCCGACCGGGCCGCCGACCTCCAGAACGCCTGGTGCGACCCCTCGGTCGACGCGGTGTTCTGCGCCCGGGGCGGCTACGGCTGCCAGCGGATGACGGGGCTGCTGGACTGGGAGGCGATGCGCGCCGCACACCCCAAGCCATTCGTCGGCTACAGCGACATCACCGCCCTGCACGAGCAGTTCGCGGTCCGCCTCGGCGTGGCGACGCTGCACGCCCCCATGGCCGCGACCGCCGGTTTCCTCAAGAACGAGGCCGCCCGGGAGCACCTGCGAGCCACCCTCTTCGACCCCGAGTCGGTCCGCGTGCTGACCTCCGCCACCGGCCGCGTCCTGGTCCCCGGCCGCGCCCGGGGCGTCACCCTCGGCGGCTGCGTCAGCCTGCTCGCCGCCGAACTGGGCGTGGCTCACACCCGCCCCTCGGCCACCGGCGGCCTGCTCCTCATCGAGGACATCGGCGAGGAGGCGTACCGCCTCGACCGCATCCTCACCCAACTGCTGCGCGCCCGCTGGCTCGACGGGGTGAGCGCCGTCGCCCTCGGCTCCTGGGAGGAGTGCGGCCCGTACGAGGAGGTGCGGGCCGTGCTGCGTGACCGGCTCGCGCCGCTCGGGGTGCCGGTGGCCGAGGAGTTCGGCTTCGGGCACGGGGAGGGGGCGCTGACCATGCCGTTCGGGGTGGGGGGCGAACTGGACGCCGAGGCAGGGACGTTGACGTTGGATGTGCCGGCGTTGGTCTGAGGAGCGGGGCGAGGGGAGCCCCCGCGGGGCCGGGTGGACCGAGGCTCGTGCAGGGCTACAGCGCCAGTGAGCGGCGAGGACATCCTCAAGAAGGAACGAGGCGTCCGCCGGAACGCCGCCGCCTCCGCGTACCGCCCCGGCGCAGACGCCCAGGGCCTTCCTGAGCGCCCATGACCGCCCTGCCAGATCGCCTCGTCCACCTCCGGCCGGTCGCGGAACGCGGCCCGGCTCTTCCCGGTCGGCATGGCCCCGAGCGCCGTCTCGTCCTCGACGACGGCGGCGTCCAGGACGCCTCTGGCCGGCGGGACCGGAGGGGCCGGCGGCAACGCGGGGGCGAGTGCCGGCAGCCACCGGTGTTCCTTCTCGACCGCCGGCGCGTACTCCTGGGCCGTCGGCAGCCGTGCCCAGCATCTCGTCACCGAGGCGAAAGGCGCAGTTGTCCCACCCCTGCCCGTCGACCGGCCGGATCTCAAGGCGGGACCATCGCGGGAACTGGGCGGCGATCAGCCTGGCCGCCACGACGGCGTCCACGGGTTCCCGGTCCGGGAGCCGGCAGAAGCTCGGGCGTCTCGGTCACCGTCCGCGACCGTACGAGCCCCTGCCGGCCGGAACGAGCGATTTCCGGGCGCCCGGTCCCGCCGCATGGGGGGAGCGGACGGCGCACGCCCGCGCGCGCCTTCACCGAACCTCCCGGAACAAACCCCGGTCGCGTCCGTTGACCCGACAGTGAGCTGGGCCACACGATGAGCGCTGCCCGTGTTTACCCGCGGGTAAGTCCGTCTCAGTGTGGAGGCCCCCGTGACCCGTGCCCCGTCCCGTTTCCGCCCGCCGCTGGCGGCCGCCCTCGGTCTCGCTCTCGCCGCCGCGCTCGCGCCCGCCGGTGCGGCGCACGCCGACGCGGTGGCCGAACCGGCCGTCACCGCGCTGAAGTTCACCGTGGACGTGGGCGGCAAGCGGTGTGCGGTCGATGCCGACCTGTACGTACCGGCGGGCGTCGACGCGGGGAACCGGGCCCCCGCGGTCCTCACCACCAACGGCTTCGGCGGCGACAAGGCCGACGGCTCGACCGCCGCCACCGCCCGGACCTTCGCCGCGCGCGGCCTGGTCTCGCTCGCCTACTCGGGGCTGGGCTTCGGCCGGAGCGGCTGCCCGATCTCGCTCAACGACCCGGCCGTGGACGGTCGCGCCGCCTCCGCGCTCATCGACTTCCTCGCCGGAACCAGAGCCGCCGACGACGGCACCCGCCTCGACCTCGTCACCCTCGACGCCGAGGGCGACCCGCGCGTGGGGATGATCGGCGGCTCCTACGGCGGCTCCATCCAGCTCGCCACCGCCGCCGAGGACGACCGCGTCGACGCCCTCGTCCCGATGATCACCTGGAACGACCTCTCGTACTCCCTCAACCCCAACAACGCCGAACAGCACCAGGGTGTCTCCTCCGACACTCCGGGCGTCTACAAGAAGCAGTGGACCGGCGGCTTCTTCCTCATCGGGGAGGCGCAGGGGCTGCTCAACCCCAGCCTCGACCCGTCCCGCATCGGCGGCGGGGGCTGCCTGCACTTCGTCGCCGCCGCCTGCGACACCAAGCGCGTCCTGGACTCCGGCAAGCTGCCGAAGGAGAAGGCGGACAGGGTCCTCGGCTACGCCCGCAGCGTCTCCCCGGTCTCCTACCTCGACCGGGTCAGGACCCCCACCCTGCTCGTCCAGGGCCAGGCCGACACCCTCTTCAACCTCAACGAGGCCACCGCCACCTACGAGACGCTCAAGGCGCAGGGCGTCGACACCGCCATGATCTGGCAGTCCTGGGGCCACAGCGGCGGCATGACCGACCCGGCCTCCGGCGAACTCGACCTCTCCGACCCGGACCTGGAGTCCAGCTACACCGGCAGCCGCATCGCCGCCTGGTTCGACAAGTACCTCCTGGACAAGGAGACCGACACCGGCCCGGCCTTCGCCTACTACCGCGACTGGGCCCCCGCGGGCCAGGCGTACGCCACCGCCGACGCGCCGCCCGCCCCCTCCCGCGCCCTGCACCTCTCCGGCGACGGCGCCCTCGTCGACCAGCCGGACCAGGTGGTGCGCGGCAGTCGCGAGTACCGCAACTGGCTCATCCCCACCAGTCACTCCGAATCCTCCCTCGCCGGGGTGATCGGTCTGCCCGACCCCAAGCCGCACGACCTCAAGGGCACCGCCCTCGACTGGACCACCGCCCCGCTCGACACGCCCCTCGACGTGGTCGGCGCCCCGCAGCTCCGCCTGAAGGTGGTCTCCCCGCGCGCCGAGAAGAACCAGGACTCCGGCGACGCCGCCGACCAGCTCGTCCTCTTCGCCAAGCTCTACGACGTCGCCCCCGACGGCACGAAGACCCTGGTCCACCGGCTCACCGCCCCTGCCCGCGTCGCCGACGCCACCCAGCCCTTCACCGTCACCCTCCCGGGCATCGTCCACCGCTACGAGGCCGGGCACCGGCTGCGCCTGACCGTGGCCGCCAGCGACGGCGCGTACTCCGGCAACCGGGGCGTCAAGCCGGTGACCGTCACCCACGCCCCGGGCGACTCCGGCACCCTCACCCTGCCGCTCGCCCAGGACTGACCGGACCGCCCGCTCCCCGCCGCCCCGGCCGCCGCCCGGGGCAGCGGGAGCGGGGGAGCGGACCCCTGTTACGGTGCCGCGCATGCGCGCACCCCTCGGCTCCTTCGACAACGCCCTCCCCGCCGCCGACCGCCTGGACCTGCTGCCCGCCCCCGTGGCCGAGGCCGTCAAGGAGGGCGGGCCCGGGACCGCGGAACTGATCCATGTCGACACCGACCCGGCCATCGCCGACACCACCGCCTTCGTCGCGCACCACGGCGAGGACCTCATGGAGGCGTCCGCCAACTGCGTGATCGTCCTCGGCAAGCGCGGCGCCGACACCACCCCCGCCGCCTGCCTGGTCCTCTCCCGCCACCGGGTCGACGTCAACGGCGCCGTCCGCAAGCACCTCGGCAGCCGCAAGGCGTCGTTCGCGCCCCGCGAGTTCGCCACCGGCGAGACCGGCATGGAGTACGGCGGGATCACGCCGGTCGGCCTGCCCGCCGGCTGGCCGTTGCTGGTCGACCCGGCCGTGGCCGACGCCCCCTGGGTCCTGGTCGGCAGCGGCGCCCGCCGGGGCAAGCTGATCCTGCCCGGCAGGGAGGTGGCCGCCCTCCCGTACGCCGAGATCGTCCCGGGACTGGGCCTGGCCCCCTGAGACCCCCGCTCCCCGTGGTGCGGGAGCGGCCCGCCTCCGTGATGCTGACGGGAGGCACGAAAGACGTACGGCAGGAGTGAACGACTTCGCATGAACAGAGACACCGTCACCGAGGGCGGCCCCGCGGACCACAGCGGCGCCCGCCGCCCGGCCCCCGCACCCGTCGCCGAGGGCGAGCGCACCACGCTGCGGCCCCTCACCCTCGCCGACGGGCCGGAGTTCACCGCCCGCGCCCGGGAAAGCCGCGAGCTGCACCGGCCCTGGCTCTTCCCGCCCGCCGACGCCCGCGCCTACGCCGTCTGGGCCGGCCGCCTGATCGGCGACGAGGACCGGGCCGGCTACCTCGTCCACGAACGGGCCACCGGCGCCCTCGCCGGCTACGTCGCCGTCAACAACATCGTCGGCGGCGCCTTCCGCTGCGGCGCCCTCGGCTACGGAGCCTTCGCGGGGTGCGAGGGGCGCGGCCTGATGACCGAGGCCCTCGGGCTGGTCGTCGCCCACACCATGGACACCCTCGGGCTGCACCGGCTGGAGATCAACGTCCAGCCCGGCAACGCCCCCTCGATCGCCCTCGCCCGCCGCGCCGGCTTCCGCCTGGAAGGGTTCTCGCCCGACTTCCTCCTCATCGACGGGGCCTGGCGCGACCACGAACGCTGGGCCCTCACCCAGGAGATGCGCGAGGCCGCCGGCTGACCCACTCCGCCGCAGACGCCCCCTGGCCCCGGCACCCGGTCAGGGGGTTCCATGGCGGCGAGGGGCGCGAAGGAGCGCCCCGGTGAGGGGAGTTACGCCTTGGCGACCACGATCCGGCACGACCGGCTGACCCTGCCCGCCGCACCCCTGGGGGCGGTCAACCCACTGGCCCCTTTGCGCCCGCTCGACGAGACCCACACCGTCGACCCGGCGACCGTCCCCGGGCTCCCGCCGGACATGGCGCGCGGACTCGCCTGCGCCCCGCTGACCTCACTCCTTCCCACCCGCGTCCTCGACGGCTACGAACGCCGCCGTGTCCCCACCGCCCTGCCCACCCTCGTCCTGGAGAACAGCCGGTTGCGCGCCACCGTCCTGCCCGGCCTCGGCGGACGCGTCCACTCCCTGTTCCACAAGCCGACCGGCCGTGAACTGCTCTACCGCAACCCGGTGTTCCAGCCCGCCGACTTCGCCCTCAACGGAGCCTGGTACTCCGGCGGCATCGAGTGGAACATCGGAGCCACCGGCCACACCACCCTCTCCTGCGCCCCGCTGCACGCCGCCCGCGTCCCCGCCCCCGACGGAGGCGAGATGCTCCGCCTCTGGGAGTGGGAGCGGCTGCGGGACCTGCCCTTCCAGGTCGACCTCTGGCTCCCGGAGGACTCCGACTTCCTCCTCGTCGGCGTCCGTATCCGCAACCCGCACCTCACCACCGCCCCGCTCTACTGGTGGTCCAACACCGCGGTCCCCGAGGAACACCGCGTCCTCACCCCGGCCGACACCGCCTGGCACTTCGGCTACGAACGCCGCCTGCGCCGCGTCCCGTTCCCGCACCACGACGGCGCCGACCGCAGCCACCCCGCCCACTCCCCCCACCCGGCCGACTACTTCCACGAACCCCGCGACCCCACCGCCCGTCCCTGGATCGCCGCCCTGAGCGGCGACGGACACGGCCTCGTCCAGACCTCCACCGGCGAACTCCCCGGCCGCAAACTCTTCGTCTGGGGCTCCGGCCCCGGTGGCCGCCGCTGGCAGGAGTGGCTGACCGAGCCCGGCACCGGCGGCTACGCCGAGATCCAGGCGGGCCTCGCCCGCACCCAGCTGGAACACGTCCCGCTCCCCGCCGGCGCCGAGACCGCCTGGCTGGAGGCGTACGGGCCGCTCCACGTCGACCCCGGCGCCGCCCACGGCCCGGACTGGGCCGCCGCGACCACCGAGGCGGGCGCCGCCCTGGACCGTGCCCTGCCGCCGGAGGAACTGGCCGCCGCCCGCGACGCCTGGCGCGCCGTCGCCGACGCACCGCCCGGCGAGCGCCTCGCCACCGGCTCCGCCTGGGGCGCCCTGGAGGTCCGCCGCGCCGCGCTCGACCTGCCCGGTACCCCCTTCGACGACGCGCCGGGCCCCGAACAGCGCCCGTGGGCCGCCCTGCTGGACACCGGCGCGCTGCCCGCCGAGGCCCCCGGGCCGGACCAGGACCCCGGCCCGACCCTGGTCTCCCCGGCCTGGCGCGACCTGCTGGAGACCGCCCCGCCCGACCCGCTCACCGAGTACCACCTCGGCGTCGCCCAGTGGCACGCGGGCGACCTCGCCCAGGCCGTCCGCAGCTGGGAACGGGCCCTGACCGCCACCGGAGCGGCGGACACCGCACGCTGGCCCGCCCTGCGCGCCCTCGCCGTCGCCGACACCGCCGCACGCCATCCCGTACGCGCTGCCGAACGGTACGCCGAGGCGCTGGCCGACGCCCTGGCGCGGCGCGGCACCCCCGCCGGAGAGGACCCGGACGACGAACCCTCGCCGCTGGTCGCGGCCCTGGTCCGGGAGGCCGTCCCGGCGCTGCTCGCGGCGGACCGGGCGGGGGCGGCCCGCGAGGCGTACGGGCGGCTGCACCCGGCGACGCGCGCCCGGGGCCGATTCCGGCTCCTGGAGGCCCAGTTGCTGCTGGCCGAGGGGGAGCGCGAGGCCGCGCTCGCCGTCTTCACCGGCGGGTTCGAGGTGGCCGACCTGCGCGAGGGCGACGAGGTGCTGAGCGAGACCTGGGCCCGGCTCAGCGACGCACCCCTGCCCGCCGCCTACGACTTCCGGATGCGGCCCGCCGGGCAGGACGGCTGAGGAGGCGTCAGGCGGAGGCGCCGAGCCGGTCGGCGTACTCGAAGACCGAGCCGTCCGGGTGCATCGCGACCAGCGTGCGCCCGGCCGGTGTCGCCACCGGGCCGGCGATCACGGCGGCACCGGAGGCGGCGAGGACCTGCCCGGTCTGCTCCACGTCGGCCACGGCGATGGTCGCGGCGACCTTCCGCAGCACGTCCAGGTCGGCCTTGGGCCCGCTCATCAGCAGGAAGCAGCCGACGGCGGCGACGGAGACGCCGCCCTGCTGGTGCCGCATCGCCCGGCTGCCCGCCAGCCGCTCGTAGAACGGCACCGCGGCCTCCAGATCCTCGACGCAGATCCGCAGTGTGGTCCCCAGGATTTCCACGCTTCACCCATTCCAGACGCTCCGGCCCGCACGCTCGCGGTTGACCTCGCCGCACGACACCGGGCGGAGGAAGATCCGAAGCCCGCGCGACGCCCTCATGATGGCACGCCACGTCCGTAGCGTCAGGTCCCTGCCGGAGCCTCAACTCCCTTCAGGGGAACGGCCTTCTCCGGCGATGAGCCGTGACGTGGCGTCTCGTCGCGAGACCGTCTCTCGTGGACGCAGCTCTTGGCCGCGTTCGGCACCTCGGGGAGCGGGGTGCCGGCCACCGAGACGTAGCGGCCGTCCTCGGTGAGGCCGGTGGAGAGGTCGGCCCAGGCGGCGTCGAGTACGGCGTCGTAGGCGCCCCCAGGGCAGCGACGCCGGGTCGTACGCCACGGTCGCGGCCCCCAGCTCCTGCGCCACCTTCACGTGTCCGGAACGGGAGACCAGCCCGTCCTCCGCCATCCCCGCCCGCCGGGCCGGTTGTACGGCGAGCCCGCCCACGGCTGCGGCGGCCCCGGTCACCAGCGGACGCCCGCCGGGGCGGGGGCGTAGCGCGGCCGCTCCGGCAGGGCGGCCGGTTGGGCCCAGGTACCGAGGCCGGTGTGCACGTCCGTCCGCACGGCAGGACGTCGAGACCGTGCGGCGCGTCCGCACGCTGCTCACCGCCGGGCTCACCACCGCGACCATCGCCCGCGTCCTGCCGTGCGTCCGCGAGGAGGGCGAGCAACTGGTGCCGACCTGGTCGCCGGGCTCCGGCACGAGCGTGAGCGGATCCCCCGGGCCATCGACGACCTGCTCTCCTCGCGCACCATCCTGGACGGCGTCATCGAGGCCCCCCGAACAACTCGTCCAGGTGGTGGGTGAGGACGGCGAGCGCCGCGTCCCCGGTGCGCTGTCCGCCCAGCACGCCGGAGCCCAGCCCGTTGACCATGGCGAGCAGCCCGGCCGCCGTCATCACCGGGTCCCGCTCCGGGGCGACCTCCCCTGCCTGCTGGGCCGTGCCGATCTGCCGGGCGAGGAACCCCTCCAGCAGGTCGGGCTGGGCCGTTGCCTGCTTCTCCAGTGCCGGATCGCCCAGGACCAGCGTGTAGTAGGCCGCGTAGGTGCGGGTGATGCGGCGGCTCTCGGCGTCGGTCGGCAGGATGCTGGTCAGGATCGCCGTCACGGTGGAGCGCGGTGTTGGCGGGGTGCCGGCCGCCCGGACGAACCGGTCCATCCGTGCCTGGAGCTGGGTGCCGAGGCGGGCCAGCGCGTCCAGCAGCAGGGCCTGCTTGGTCGTGAAGTAGTACTGCACCAGCCGCAGGGAGACTCCCGCCTCGGCGGCGACCGCCCGCATGCTCGCCGACTGGAGTCCCTCGGTGTCGGCGATGCGCAGCAGTGCCTCGGCGATCTGCTTCCTGCGTTCCTCGTGGTCGACCGGCATGACGCCGCCCCCTCCCCTTCCGGTTGTGGTACAGGTGTACCAAGGTTGTGGTACATCTGTACCATGAGCATGGGCGAGTTCAAGAGCGACAAGGCGGCAGAGCGGTACCGCGCGGTTCACGCGTACGTCCTCGACCAGGTCTGGCCCGGTCCGCGCACCGCCGTCGACGTGTCCACCTCCTTCGGCACCACCCGGGTCCTGCGTGTGGGCCCGGCGAGCGCCGAGCCGATCGTCCTGCTGCCCGGCGCGGGCGGCAACTCCCTGATGTGGCACGGGTACGTCGAGGCGCTGGCCGCCCACCGCACGGTGATCGCCGTCGACACGATCGGCGAGGCCGGAGCGAGCACGCAGACCGCGCCGGTCGCCGACGGGCGGGACGGCGCGGCCTGGCTGGAGGAGGTGCTCGACGGCCTGGAGGCGAGCGCGGCCCACGTGGTCGGCTGCTCCTACGGCGGCTGGCTGGCGCTGAACCACCAGATCCACCACCCCGGCCGGACCGCCACCCTGACCCTCCTCGACCCGGCCGGATTCGCCGACCCCGGCCGGCGCTTCTACGCCTGGCTGATCGCCGGCGGACTGGCCGGCCTGGCGCCGCGTGCCCTCCGTCCGCGCCTGGCCGGGCTGGTGGGCAACACCGCGATCCTGGACACGGAGCTGATGCGGCTGGGTCGCGCCGGGGTCGGGTTCCGCCGCGCGCTGCCCGCCGCCCGGGCCCTGACCGACGAGGAACTGGGCCGGCTGACCGCGCCCGCGCTCTTCCTGCTCGGTGAGCGCAGCGCCCTGCACGACGCGCGCGAGGTGGCCGCCCGGGTCGGCGCGCTGGTGGACACCGCCGAGGTGGAGATCGTGCCCGGCGCGGGCCACGCGCTGCCCACGGACCGGCCCGCCCTGGTCGCCGAACGCATCCTCAAGATGGCGGCCGGGCGGTAGGGGGTGGCGGCACGCACGCGGCCGGGGCCGGAGCCGGGCGGTGTGTGCCCGGCTCCGGCCCCGGCCGGTGGTGAGGAGAGACCCGGCGGTGCCGGGGTGCGTCAGACGGAGACGCCGTGACCGCGCAGGTAGGCCAGCGGGTCGATGTCCGAGCCGTAGCTCGGGCCGGTGCGGACCTCGAAGTGCAGGTGCGGGCCGGTGGAGTTGCCGGTCGAGCCGGAGAGGCCGATCTGCTGGCCCGGCGTGACGCTCTGGCCGGACGAGACCGAGAGCGACGACAGGTGGGCGTACTGGGAGTACTTGCCGTCGGCGTGCTTGATGACGACCTCGTTGCCGTACGAGCCGCTCCAGCCGGCGGAGACGACGGTGCCGGCGCCGATGGCCTTGACGGAGGTGCCCGAGGAGGCGGAGAAGTCGACACCGGTGTGGTAGCCGGAGGACCAGCTGCCGCCGGAGGCGCGGTACGCGGTGGAGGCGGACGCCTCGACCGGGCGGACCCAGTCGCCGGAGACGGCGGGCTGCTCGGCCTGCTCGGCCTCCGGCTTGGCCGGGGCGGCCGGCTTCGGCGCGGTCTCGGTCTTCTGCGCGGCCGAGGCGCCGGAGTCGGCCTTGGGCGCGGCCGGCTTCGGCGCGCTCTGCGGCTTGGCCGGGGCGGGCTTCGGGGCCTCGGCGGCGGTGCCGTCCACCGAGAGCTTCATGCCCGGGCGGATCAGGTTCGGGTTGGAGCCGACGACCTCACGGTTGTCCTGGTAGAGCTGCTCCCAGCCACCGTCGACGTGCTGCTCGTCGGCGATCTTGGCCAGGTAGTCACCGACGACGACCTCGTAGGTCTCGGCGTCGGCGGCGGCGTTCTTCGGCGCCTGCTGCTGAGCGGCGGCGACGGCCTGCTGGACGGCGACGGACTCCGGCGCCGACTTCTCGGCGGCCTGTGCGTGGGCGGCGCCCATCAGCGGCAGGGCCAGAGCGGCGCTGCCCGAGCCGGCTACGGCCAGCGTGCGGGCTATGCGCATGGTCCTGGTACGGCGGTGCTTCCCCTTGGCGGGCATGAAGGTTCCTCTCCGGCGCCTGCGAGGTGAGCTGTCGGGTTCGGGCTGGAGCTGCCCGGCCGCGCCGTGTGGCGCGGCTTCACCCCTAGCCGGGGCCGGTGGCGTGCGCGGCGCGCTGCTCCCGGTTCCGGCGGCTTACCTGGGTCCCCCGCTCCTGCCGTGGAAGGGTCGATGTGCGGATACCGGACGGCGGCAGGATTCGGCGGTCCATCCGGAATGACGGTGACCGTAGACGAGCCCGACTCCCGCGAACAAGCAGCGTCCGCGCCCAGGAAGTCGCTTTCTTGATCCTTTGTTCCGAGGGCGGTCACCCTCCGTAGACTCGCGATCTTTCCGGGCGTGGCGGGCGTTGTGCCCCGGCTCGCGGCGGCTGCCACGGACCGTGACGGCTATGACGCTGCTCACGGGGCAGGCACAACGGCCTCCGGCGCGGCGGCAATTGATGCATATGCAGCTTGATGCCCCATTTGTCCCCAATGTGGGGTGGTGTAGGAGCCGCATAAGGGTGACGCTCTGTCACCTCGGTCAGGTGCGGGCCCCGGTCCGCTCCGCTCAGGCGCGGCAGAGCAGCTCCCCGTGGAGCACCGCGAACCAGCCGTCGGGTGCCGTCGCCCACTGCCGCCAGGCCGCCGCGATCCGTTCCAGCTCCGCCCGGTCCGCGTACCCGAGGCCGGCCGCCCGCTCCGCGTACCCGGAGGCCGTCGTCCGGTCCGCCCACAGCCCGCCCCACCAGGCCCGTTCCTCCTCGTCGGCGTAGCACCAGGCCGAGGCGGCCGCCGTGACCTCGGTGAACCCGGCCGTCAGGGCCCACGCCCGCAGTCGCCGCCCCGCGTCCGGCTCGCCGCCGCCCGCCCGCGCCACCGACCGGTACAGCTCAAGCCACGCGTCGAGCCCCGGGTTCGCCGGGTACCAGGTCATCGCCGCGTAGTCCGCGTCCCGTACGGCGACCAGGCCGCCCGGCACGCAGACCCGGCGCATCTCGCGCAGGGCGCCCACCGGGTCGCCGAGGTGCTGGAGCACCTGGTGGGCGTGGACCACGTCGAAGGAGGCGTCGGGGAAGGGGAGTGCCTGGACGTCGCCGGTGCGGAAGGTGGTGTTGACCAGGGAGCGTCCGGCGGCGGCCGAGCGGGCCGTGTCCAGGATCTCCCCGGCGCTGTCGATCCCGGTGACGTGCCCCTGCGGGACCAGGGCGGCGAGGTCGGCGGTGATCGTTCCCGGGCCGCACCCCACGTCCAGGGCGCGGTGGTGCGGCTCCAGTGAGGGCAGGAGGTACCCGGCCGAGTTGGCTGCGGTGCGCCAGGTGTGGGAGCGCAGGACGGACTCGTGGTGGCCGTGGGTGTAGACGACGGCGGCGGGATCGGTGGGCACGGGCGGTCTCCTCGCGGCGGCGGGGTGGGCGGCGGTCCGGATGCCGGCGGCGGAGTGGCGCGACCGTTCCCGGTGTCGCGACCGTACACGCGGCGGCCCGCATGATGAGACCCCCGTCTCACCATGCGGGCCGCCGGGCTGACGCGCGATCAGAGGGTGAGCGGGCGGTACACCCGCAGCCCCTCGTGGAGCTTGTCCAGTCGCAGGTTCGGGCCCGCGTCGGTCACCTCGCCGTCGAAGGCCAGCGGCGTGCCCGGGGTGATCCCGTCGATCCGCAGCCGCTGGACCCGTACCGCCGCGTGGAAGGGCGAGCGGGTCAGCGGGCCCGCCAGGGCCGCCGCCATCAGCCGGAACCCGGGGCCGCGCCCGCCGTGCACCGCGCGGACGTCGATCAGGCCGTCGGCCAGGTCGGCCCGGCGCCCGCCGGTCAGCCCCATCCGGCGGTAGGTGCAGTTGCCCGCGAAGAGCAGCCACAGGGGGCGCCGCTCACCCTCCACCACCGCCTCCAGCGGATGGTCCCGGCGCCGTACCCGGGCCGCCGCCACCACGTCCGCGAGCCGCCCGCCGACCCGTCCCGACCAGCGCTCCCGCTCCCGGACCAGCTCCGGGTAGACCCCGAGGCTGAAAGTGTTGAGGAAGTACCCGGTCCGCTCCCCGGAACGGAAGCGGCCCACGTCGACCGCGACCGCGTCGCCCGTCTCCACCGCCCGGCACAGCTCCTTCGGGTCCTCTATCCCGAGGTCGTACGCGAAGTGGTTGAGGGTGCCGCCCGGCAGCACCGCCAGCGGCAGCCCGCGGTGCAGCGCCACCCCGGCCGCCGCGTTCACCGAGCCGTCGCCGCCGCAGATGCCGAGGGCCAGCGCGTGGCCCGCCGCCTTCTCCAGTTCCGCCACCAGCCCGTCGCCCTCGCACTCCACCACCTCGGCCTCGGGCAGCAGCTCGCGCAGCACCCGCGCCTTGTCGGGCGTACCGGCGCCCTGGTTCACCACCATGACCAGGCCGTGGCCCCGGGGCAGCGCCGGTACGTCCACCAGCGGGCGGCCGGGCGAGGGGAGCTGGTCCCGGGTCGGCACCAGGCCGCGCACGGCGAAGGCGGCGCCCGCACCCAGTGCCGCCCCGGCCAGCACGTCCCCCGGGTAGTGCGCGCCGGTGTGGACGCGGGAGACGGCGACCGCCGCCGCCAGCGGGGCCACCGCCGCGCCCAGGCCCCGGGACTCCATCGCGACCCCGGTCGCGAAGGCCGCCGCCGAGGCCGCGTGGCCCGAGGGGAACGACGAGGTGATCGGCTGCCGCTTCAGCTGCCGTATCAGCGGCACCGACTCCAGCCCCGGACGCTGCCGCCGCACCGTCCGCTTGCCGAGCGTGTTGATGGTCGCCGAGGCCAGCCCGAGCGAGGCGAGCCCCCGCACCGCCGCACGGCGGGCGCGCGGCGAACCGGTCACCGCGAGCCCCGCCGCGATCGCGCCCCAGAGCAGGCCGTGGTTGGCGCTGCGGCTCAGCTTCGGCAGCACCCGGTCGGCGCCGGGCCAGCGGCGTGCCGCGACCGCCTCGAAGACGGTGCGGTCCAGCGCGACCAGCCGGGCGGCCAGGGAAGCCGGGGGCTCCGGTGCGAACACGGCGGCCACCTCGGGGCGCAGCCGGGCGGGCAGGGAGTTCACTGGGTCAGGACGCATGCGGCACGGGTACCCCCGCGCGCCCCGCTCACCCGCGACGGCGCGCGACGGCGGGCGCGCCCGTCACCGGAACGGGCGCCCGCCCCCGGCGTACGCGCCCGCGCGGGGTGAGAATGGGCCCCATGTCCTCCGAGACGAGCACCCCCAGCCACTCCGAACTCCTCGCGGCGCACGCGGCCGCGCTGGACCTGTTCGACCGGCGGGTCCACGACATCCTCGACGACCAGTGGGACCACCCCACGCCCTGCACCGACTGGAACGTCCGCGACCTCGTCGCCCACCTGGTCTCCGAACAGCTCTGGGCGCCGCCGCTGCTGGCCGGCGAGACGATGGAGTCGGTCGGTGACGCCCTCGACGGCGATCTGCTCGGCGAGGACCCGGTCGGCGCCTGGGAGGCGGCCGCCCGTGGCGCCCGCGAGGCGTTCGCCGCACCCGGCGCCCTCGACCGCACCGTGGAACTCTCCTACGGGCCGAGCGGCGCCGACCACTACTGCGGTCAGATGACCACCGACCTGATCATCCACGCCTGGGACCTGGCCCGCGGCATCGGCGCGACCGAGCACCTCCCCGCGGAACTGGTCTCCTTCGCCGACCGCGAGACCGCCCCCTACGCCGACGACCTCTCCGGCAGCGGCGTCTTCGCCCCGCCCCTCACCCCGCCCTCGGGCGCCGACCCCCAGACCCGCCTCCTGGCCCGGCTGGGCCGGGAGGCGTAGGGGCCCGGCGCCCGTGATTCAGTGAGCGGCCGCCGCCGCCGTCGTGAAGACGCCCACCAGGGCCTCGTTGAAGGCCGGCAGGTCGCGCGGGGTGCGGCTGGTCAGCAGAGTGGTCGGGCCCGAGGAGTCGACCCGGACCTCCTCGTCCACCCAGGTGCCGCCGGCGTTGCGGATGTCGGTGGCCAGGCTCGGGTACGAGGTCAGGGTCCTGCCGCGGACCGCGTCCGCCTCTATCAGCAGCCACGGGGCGTGGCAGATCGCGGCGATCGGCCGGCCCTGGTCGACGAAGTCCCTGACCAGGTCGACGGCCTCCGCGTCGGTGCGCAGATGGTCGGGGTTGGCCACGCCGCCGGGGAGGACGAGCGCGTCGAACATGCCTGCCGAGACCTCGCCCACCACCTGGTCGACGACGAAGCGGTCACCCTTCTCCAGGTGCCGGAAGGAGAGGACCTCGCCCGGCCAGGTCGAGACCAGGACGGCCTCACCGCCCGCCTCGGTCACGGCCTCCCACGGCCCGGTCAGTTCGCTCTCCTCCACGCCCTCGGGGGCCACCAGGAATGCGACACGCATCGGCGTTCCCGCCCTTCGAATCGTCGTCCCGGCTCTCCGGTCCGCCCCGTCCGGCGGCCCGGGGTGGCCTGCCCGCCGCCATCCGGGTGTCCTTCCAGGGTCGCGCGGACCACCCCCCGGACGCAAAGGGGACCGGAGGGGCGATCCGTGACCCCTGCCTCAGGCGTCGGCGCGGGCCGCCACCACGGCCGTCGCCAGCTCCTGCACGTTGCGGTACGTCTCGTCGGCGGGCAGCGGCTCCAGCAGCGCCACCACCTCGTCCGGGCAGTGCCCGGCGTCCAGCACCCTGGCCAGCTCCGGCGCGCACGCCGGGAAGGGCGTACGGCCCAGCCGCCGCCCCAGCTCGTGCCGGACCTCCGCGATGTCCGGATGCGTCCCCAGCGGGTCGCCGGGCTCCGCGTCGTGCCACTCCTCGGACCGGGTCGGATGGCCCGACCTCAGGTAGTCGCGGAGCTCGTGCTTCATCCCCTCGTCGCGGTGGACGCTCATCCGGTCACTGCCTCGCTGCATGCTGTGCCCTTCTGTACGGGTCCGTTCTGCGGTACGGCCGCCCCGGACACGCGGCCCGGCCGGCCGTGGCCCCACACGTACCCGGCGCTCCCGGCCCGAACCATCCCGTCCGTTCCCCGGATCGGAGGCCCCCGGTGGTGGGCGGGGCCGGGGCGCGGCACAGTGCGAGAGGGGTAATGCGTTCGAGCGGAGGTACGGCGGATGGAGAGCGCCCTGGAGGGCCGTGGACCCCTCCGGTACGGCCCGCCCGTGCCGGAGCCGGGCCTGCCCGTCGTCCCCGAACTCGCCGCCGTCCTCGCCCGCGCCGCCGAGCGCCCCCACGCCGAACCCCCCGGCGGCGGCCCCGCCCTCCTGGCGGCCGCCCAGGGGTACTGGGCCCGGCGCGGCCTCGCCGCCGACCCGGCCCTGCTCGCCGCCGCCCCCGGCGCGCCCGCCCTGCTCCTCGCGCTGACCGCGGCCGTCGGCGGGGACGTGCTGCTGCCCCGGCCCTGCCCGGCCTGGTGGGCGCCGCAGGCCCGGCTGCTGGGCCGCCCCACCTTCTCGGTGCCCTCGCCGGCCGCCTGCGGCGGGGTACCCGACCCGTACGCCCTGCTGGAGACGGTCCGCCGGGTCCGGGCCGAGGGCGGCGACCCGCGGCTGCTGGTGCTCGCCGTCGCCGACGACCCGACCGGCACGGTGGTACCGCCCGAGGTGATGAGCCGGGCCGTCGAGGCGGCCGCTGCCGAGGGGCTGCACGTGGTCAGCGACGAGACCTGGCGGGACACCGTCCACCGGCCCCAGGAGAACCCCGTCGTGGGCCCGGCCGAGATGCTGCCCGAGGGGGTCACCGTCCTCAGCGACCTCTCCGGCGGCTGGCTCCCGCCGGGCTGGCCCGCCGCCGTCGCCCGCTTCCCCGAGACCGCCGCCGGCGCCCAGCTGCGGGCCCGCTGCCTCGACATCCTCACCGCCCTCGACGCGGCCCTGCCCACCCCGGTCGCGGCCGCCGCCACGCACGCCCTCGGCGAACCCCGCGCGCTCACCGCCCGCCTCGCCCACGCCGTGGCCCTGCACGGCCGCCTCGCCGGCGCCCTGTACGAGGTCCTGCACACCGCCGGCGCCCTGGTCCGCCCGCCCCAGGCCGGGCGCCACCTCTACGCCGACCTGGCGCCGTTCGCCCCCGGCCTCGCGGCGCGCGGCGTCACCGACGCGCTGGAGCTGGAGAACGACCTCACCGCCCGGCTGGGCATGCCCGCCCCCGGCGGCCACCGCTTCGGCGACGACCTCGACCAGCTCCGCGTCCGGCTCTCCACCGGCCCGCTCCTCGGCGACGACGAACGGGTCCGCGCCGACCTGCTCACCGGCGCCCCCGACCCCCTCCAGGCGGCCCCCGTGCGACGGGCCCTGGACCGGGTGGCCGAGGTCCTCGGCGCCCTCGCCGCACCCCCCGCCGGAGCCGAGGAGGCCACCCGATGACCCAGCAGCGCGACCCCGCCCCCGCGCCCGCCGCCCTCGCCCCCGCCGCCGCCGCGACCGCCCTCCCCGACCCGGACCCGGCCGCCCCCGGCCGCCACCGCCGCCGCTCCTACCGGGACCGCCTCACCGCCCCGCTCCCCGGCGTGCGCGCCGTGACCCGGCTGGCCCGGGAGGCCGGCGCCCTGCGCCCCGGCACCGAGGCCCGGCGCGACGTCCCGCTGCTGCCCTGCGCACCCGCGCCGCTGCCCCCGGCGGGCCCCGGCGTCCTCGCCCTCACCTGGGCCGGACACGCCAGCTGGGTCCTGCGGATCGGCGGCCTGACCGTGCTCACCGACCCCGTCTGGTCCCACCGCATCCTCGGCACGCCGCCGCGCGTCACCCCGGTCGGCGTCCCCTGGGCCTCCCTCCCGCCCGTCGACGCCGTCGTCATCAGCCACAACCACTACGACCACCTCGACGCCCCGACCCTGCGCCGCCTGCCGCGCACCACCCCGGTGCTGGTCCCGGCCGGGCTGGGGCGCTGGTTCCGGCGCCGCCGCTTCACCCGCGTCCACGAGCTGGACTGGTGGCAGGGACGCGAGATCGGCGGCGTCACCTTCGACTTCGTCCCCGCCCACCACTGGTCGCGGCGCGGCCTCCTCGACACCTGCCGCACCCTGTGGGGCGGCTGGGTGCTGACCGACCCGCAGGGCCGCAAGGTGCACTTCGCGGGCGACACCGGCTACGGCCACTGGTTCACCGAGATCGGCCGCCGCCACCCCGGCATCGACCTCACCCTCATGCCGATCGGCGCCTACGCCCCCCGGTGGTGGCTGCGGGACGTCCACTGCGACCCGGAGGAGGCCGTCGCCGCCTGCGCCGACCTCGGCGCCCGCCGGATGGCCCCCATGCACTGGGCGACCTTCCTGCTCTCCGCCGAACCCGTCCTCGAACCCCTCACCCGGGTCCGGGCCGCCTGGGCCCGCACCGGCCGCCCCCGCGAGGACCTGTGGGACCTGCCGGTCGGCGGCTCCCGCACCCTGTGACCGCCCGGGCCGCCGTCGCCCTCAGTGCGAGGACGAGGCCGTCCGCCCCCGCAGCCGCCGCCACACCCCGGGAGCCGCGCTGATCAGCACCGTCAGCGCCACCGCCGCCGCCACGCCCTCCCAGGGCTCGGCGAAGAGCGACCCGCCGACGATGCCGATGAGCTGGTACGTCGCCGTCCACGCCAGGCACGCCGGGCCGTCCCCGCGGGCGAACCGGGCCAGCGGCATCCGCGCCAGCAGGCAGGCCAGCATCACCGGGATGCGCCCCGCCGGGATCAGCCGGGAGAGGACCAGCACCGCCACGCCGTGGTCGTCGAGCTTGGCGCGGGCCTGCTCCAGCCGGTCCGGCGCCGCCCGCTGCCGCAGGGTATCCAGCCACCGCGAACCGCCGCGCGACCGCACCCCGCGCTGCCCCAGCCAGTACAGGACCAGGTCGCCGAGGAAGGCCGCCAGCGCCGAGACGAGGAAGAGCAGCAGCAGCGTCAGCGGCGACGCCTCGTGGAAGGCGACCACGGCGGCGCCGCTGACGATCGCGCCCGTCGGCACCACCGGCACCAGCGCGCCCAGGAAGATCAGCAGGAAGAGCGAGGGGTAGCCGAGGGCCTGCTGCGTGGTGGCGTCGGGCACCTCGGCGGCGCCCAGCAGCACCAGCGCGGACAGCTCCGGGCCCGTCACCGGCGGACCTCGGGCCGCACACTCTGTCCGTGGGCCAGCAGGTGCACCCGCACCCCGGGGGCGCTCACCGCCGCCTTGCGGACGAACTCGTCACCGGGGGAGTGGAACTCGTGCGGCCGCACCGCGTCCATCCCGATCGGCCAGTACGTCCCGTAGTGCACCGGCACCGCCGAGGCCGGGGCGAGCCGCCGCAGCGCCTCGGCGGCCCGGGCCGGGTCCAGGTGGTGGTGGCCGAGCCCCGGGCCCCAGCCGCCCACCGGCAGCAGCGCCACGTCCAGCGGTCCGGTCTCCTCGGCCATCGTGTCGAAGAGCCCGGTGTCCCCCGCGAAGTACGTCCGCGCCCGGCCGTCGACGACGAAGCCCAGTGCGGGCGAGCGGCGCGGACCGACCGGCATCCGCCGCCCGTCGTGCAGCGCCGGGACCACCCGTACCGTCACCGGCCCGACCTTCTCGGTGTCCCCGGGCTCGACCTCCACCACGTCCAGCCGCGCCAGCCGCCGCAGCCCCGGCACGGCGCGGACCGCTCCCTTGGGCACCAGCAGCTTCGTCCCCGCCGCCAGCCGCGCCAGCGACGGCAGGTGGAGGTGGTCGGCGTGCAGGTGCGAGACGAGGACCGCGTCGGCGACCGCCGCCCGGGCCGGCGGGGGCGCGCCCCGGCGCCGCCGCAGATGGGCCAGCCGCCGCGCGAAGACCGGGTCGGTGAGCAGCCGCACCCCCGAGTCCTCCACCGTGCAGGTGGCATGACCCCACCAGGTGATCTCCACCGTCCGCGCACTCCTCCCTGCGGCCCCCGTCCCGCGTCACCCGGACGGGGGACGGCCGGAAGACCGCTCCCTACGAGCCTAAGGGCCGGGATAGGGTCGACGGACGCCAACGGCCGGGGCCCCAGCCCGGCGGGGGACGTCAGGGAGGACGCCATGGAGGACGCCGGGCGGGCGCCGCACCCACGGGCGGCGGCCATCGCCAGCCTCACCCCGCTGGAACACCTGGACCAGGACCCCTTCCTCGTCGACACCCGCAGCCAGCAGGACATGTGCGCCCGCTGGGCCGCCGCCCACGACCACGTCATCACCCGCGAACTGCTGCTCCACCGGCTCGCCCCCGACCACCCCGAGCTGTGGGCCGACTTCGACGCCGGGCGCGTCGACCTCTTCCTCACCCCCAGCCGGCGCGTCCTCGACCAGGCCGTCACCTGCGCCGAGGAGTTCACCGCCCTCTGCGCCCGGCGCGGCGCCCGCGTCGTCACCGCCGACCTCGCCGAACCCCACTACGGCCCCCGCTCCAAGGCCCGCGTCCACCGTCGCCTCTCCATGCCCACCGCCGGATACGACGGCTGCTGACGCCACGGCCGGCCGCGCGGCCCGGGCGCATACCGGAACGGACCGGCCGAAGCCGGTGTGAAACGCTGGACCGGGCCCGGCGTGCGGGACCCGCCAGTGTGACGAGGTGAGGGCAGGCGTGGCGGAGAGGCCGTGGCGGAGGTTCGCGGGAGCGCTGTGGCGGATGGGTGCGGTCTGGGCCGTCTCCACCGTCACCATGCTGGTGCTCGCCGGAATCCTGCCCGACTTCCGCCTCCAGTCCGCCGACGGCGACAGCGCCACCCGCATCGGCATCACCGCCGCCGCCGGGGCCGGGGTCTTCGGCGTTCTCTCCGCCCTGGTCTGGCCGCTGGTCGTCCGCGCCCTGCTGCTGGTTCCCGCCCTCGTGCTGGGCCTGCTCGCCTTCGCTCTCAACGGCTCGCTGCTCACCCTGGCCCTCTGGGTCATCCCCGACGGGCGGGGCACCGCCGCCCCCGAGACGGCCGTCCTGGTCGCCGCCGTCATGTCGGCGGTCGCCTCCGCCACCGGCACCGCCCTCGCCGTCCGCGACGACAACGCCTACCGGCGCCGCCTCTACCGCCTCTCCGACCGGCGCCGCCGCCGCGCCCTGCCGGTGCCCGCCACCCCCGGCACCCTCTTCCTCCAGCTCGACGGGGTCGGCCACGACGTCCTCGCCTCCGCCGTCGCGCGCGGGCTGCTGCCCACCGTCGCCCGCTGGCTCGGCCACGGCACCGCCCCCGCCACCCACCGCCTCACCCCCTGGCGTACCGACTGGTCCAGCCAGACCGGCGCCAGCCAGCTCGGCATCCTGCACGGCACCACGTACGACATCCCCGCCTTCCGCTGGTACGAGAAGGACCGGCGGCAGGTCATGGTCAGCAACCGGCCCGCCTCCGCCGCCGAGCTCCAGCGCCGCGCGGTGCGCCGCACCGGGAACGCCGGGCTCCTCGCCGACGACGGCGCCAGCCGGGGCAACCTGTTCAGCGGCGGAGCCGGCCAGGTGGCTCTGGTCCTGTCGGTCTCCGCCCGCCGCGAGCGCGGGCAGCGCTCCCGCGCCGGGTACTTCGCCTACTTCTCCGACCCCGCCAACGCCGTCCGCACCGCCATGTCCTTCGTCGCCGAGGTGCTGCGCGAGATGGTCCAGTCGACCCGCTCCCGGCTGCGCGGCGACACCCCGCGGGTCGGCCGGGCCGGGCTCTACCCCTTCGTGCGGGCCTTCGCCACCGTCGTCGAGCGGGACGTGGTCGTCGCCGCCGTCATGGGCGACATGCTGGCCGGCCGTACCTCCGTCTACGCCGACCTGGTCGCCTACGACGAGGTCGCGCACCACTCCGGGCCCACCGGCCCCGACGCCGACCAGGTCCTCGCCCGCCTCGACCGCTCCCTCGCCCTGATCGAGAAGGTCGCCGACCACGCCCCCCGCCCCTACCGGATCGTCCTCCTGTCCGACCACGGCCAGAGCCCCGGGGAGACCTTCCGCTCCCGGTACGGGCTGACCCTCGCCGACCTCGTCCGCGCCGGCTGCGGCCTGCCCGTGCCCCGCCGCGCCCGCCGCACCCCCAGCGGGGCCGAGGCCCGCGCCGCCGTCCGGGCCGCACTGCACCGGCCCGTCGAGGAGGGCCCCGCCGACGAGGTCCGGCCGCGCCGCTCCGAGCCCGTGGTGCTGGCCTCCGGCAACCTCGGCCTCGTCTCCTTCCCCGACGTGCCGCACCGGATGACCCGCGAGGAGATCGACCGCCGCCATCCGGCGCTGCTCACCACCCTCGCAGCCCACCCCGGCATCGGTTTCCTGCTGGTCCGCAGCGAGGAGCACGGCGCGGTGGTCCTCGGCGCGGGCCAGGCCGTACCGCTGGCCGAGGCGGACCGTCCCGGCGGCCCGCTGGAGCCCTTCGGTCCCGGAGCCGCCGAGGCGGTGCGGCGCACCGACGGCTTCCCGCACACCGCCGACATCATGATCAACTCGGCCTGCTTCCCGGAGACCGGCGAGATCCACGCCTTCGAGGAGCAGATCGGCTCCCACGGCGGCCTCGGCGGCGCCCAGAGCCACCCCTTCCTGCTCTCCCCGCTCTCCCTCCCCGACCCGGCCTCGGCCGACGGCCCCGGCCTGACCGGCGCCGAACAGGTCCACGCCGTCCTGCGCAGCTGGCTGGAGGCGGCGTCGCCCGCAGGCCGGGCGGGTGGGGAGCCGGGGGCCGCCGTCAGCCCGCCACAGCCTCGATGAGGCTGTACGGCGCGGCCTCGGCGAGCGGGGTGACCGAGGTGAGGGCCAGGCCCGCGCGCCGGCACAGCTCCGCGAACTCCTCCCGGGTGCGCTCCCTGCCGCCCAGGTTGACCAGCATGTTGAGGTCGCTGAGGTAGGTGCCCGCGCCGGCGGCGCGGACGGTTTCGGGAAGCACCGGTTCCACGATCAGGACGATGCCGCCGGGCGGCAGCGCCGCGCGGCAGCGGCGCAGGATGGTGACCGCCCGCTCGTCCGGGCAGTCGTGCAGCACGCTCTTCACCAGGTGGAGGTCCGAGCCCTGGGGCACCGAGCGGAAGAAGTCCCCGGCGACCGGAGTGCGGCGCCCGCCCAGCCCGTGCCGTCCGAGCGTCTCCGGCGCCCTGGCCAGCCCCTCCGCCGTGTCGATCACCGCGCCGGCGAGGTGCGGATGGGCGGCCGGCACCCGGGCCAGGGGGGTTCCGCCGCCCCCCGCCGACGTCGGTGAGGTGGCTGAACCGGCCGAAGTCGAAGGCGTGCGGCAGCGCGGCGGCGGTCCCGGCCACGGCCTGGCTCATCGCCGCGTCGAACTCGGCCGGCGGCTGGGGATGTTGGCCGGGATGGCTGAAGAAGTCGGTGCCGAAGACGGTGTCGAAGGCGACCTCACCGGTGCGGACGCTCTCGTCCAGGTGCTCCCAGGCCCCGATGAGCGCGGGACCGGTGACATCCGCACGAACGACGCGACCGAGCCGGGCGCGTCCGGGCGGAGGAGCACGCCCACAGGGGTCACCGCGAAGGTGCCGGGGGCGCGTTCCTCCAGCAGCCGAGCTTCCTTCTGGCCGTACGTGCCCCCCACCGTGGCAGTCCTCGGCGCTCCTGTCCCGGGAGACGGCGTCCGGAGTCCCCTGAGCGACAGGGACGGACCGCTGCCGCCCGGGTCCGGACACGGCGACGCGTCACCGCACGGACCCGTCCTCGCCCCGCCTGTGATCGGATAGGCCCCGGGACCGGCATCCCGCCGGTCCGCCGTGATGAAGGGAACTCACCGATGGCCACCACGCGTTCGGCCCACACCGTCTGGGAAGGCGACCTGCTCAAGGGCAGCGGGACCGTCTCGTTCGACTCCTCCGGCATCGGCGACCAGCAGGTCTCCTGGCCGTCCCGCGCCGAGGAGGCCAACGGGAAGACCTCTCCCGAGGAGCTGATCGCCGCCGCTCACTCCAGCTGCTTCTCGATGGCCCTCTCCAACGGCCTGGCCAAGGCCGGCACCCCGCCGACCCGGCTCACCACCTCCGCCGACGTCACCTTCCAGCCCGGTACCGGCATCACCGGCATCCACCTGAAGGTCGAGGGCGAGGTCCCCGGCATCTCCGCCGAGGACTTCGAGGCGGCCGCCGCCGACGCCAAGGCCAACTGCCCCGTCAGCCAGGCCCTGACCGGCACCACGATCACGCACAGCGCCAAGCTGGCCTGAACGGCCTGACGGTGTGCAGCCCCGGGGCAGGAGAGGCAGACCTCTTCCGCCCCGGCGGCGCCCGGTCAGCCGTGCGTGGCGAACAGCTGATGCAGCGGTACCACGCTCAGAGCTTCCGGCGGCACGTGGCCTGCGAGCCACGTGTTGCCTCCCGCGTGCCGCCAGGCGAGGCCGGCCGGATCGGTCACCCGGAGCAGCACGCTCGGGCCGTGCCTGCGGCCGGTGGCGAGGGCCGCGGCACGGTCGGTCGTCAGATGAACCCACTGACGGGACATCGGGCGCAGCCCCTCGCCCCGTTCGAAGATCTCGCGGAGCGCCGAGGACGAGGTGCAGTGGTAGAGAGGGCTGTCGGGCAGGCGCTCCTGGTACTCGACGATCGCGGGCCGTGAATGGCCGTAGCGAGCCCTGACGCAGTCGCCCCGGACCTCGAAGCGCGTCTCCGTCAGCGCGCGGGCCACACTGACGATCTCCTCCGCGGTGACCTTGATCCCGGGGCTCAGAACGTGCGCCAGCGTGCCGACCTCCACCCAGCCACTCGCGTCCCGCGTGATGTGGGGACTGTGCCGCAGGTGGTAGGCGAGCGCCTTGCTGATGCGGCGTCTGCGCCCGTCTTTGAGTTCCCGCAGCGGGGCGCCACCAGGAGTTCCGCGCCGCTCGGCCCAGGCGTTGCGCAGGAGGACCGCCAAGCCGGACAGGGACTCTTCCTCAGGCCCGCCGGGCTGCCCCGGGTCCCTGTGCGGCGAGCAGAGTTCGTCCAGCAGGGCCTCACCGTGCTCCCGGATGCCGGGTTCACCCGTGCGGTCGCTCAGCGCCCGCACGGCCCGGATGAGCAGGGACGCTCGGTAGGCGAGCCACAGCTTGTCTCCGTCGACCGGCGGCGCCCCCTGACAGTGGGCCAGCGCCTCGGTGTAGGCCGTGACGACCTGGCGGCGCAGGTCCCAACGGTCCACGGGGAGCGCGGGTACGTCGTCGGTCAGCTGGGCCAGTTCGTACCCCATGGGCCGGTGGTGCGATGCCTCCAGGTCGACCGCGACGATCTGGCCGGTGTCGGTCACCAGCCAGTTGAAGGCGTGCGCGTCCCGGCGGGGCTGAGGCGGGAGGCCGGTTCCCGCCAGCAGCGCCCACCAGGCGTCGAACACCTCGTCGCAGCCAGGCGCCGCCGTCGGTTCGTCCGGCAGGACGGACCGCAGCCACATCCGGGCCTCCTTGCGGACGTTCTTGCGCACCCCGTGCACCTGCTTGCCGGCGGAGGCGCCGTCCGAGCCGTGCATGTAGGCGAGGAACCTCGCCGTACGTTCGAGCAGGGCGCACGACTGCTCCGGCAGGGTGGGGGAGACCTGTTTGGCCAGCTCCGTGCCCCCGGCGAACCGGCGTACGGAGATCAGTTCCGTGCCCGACGGGAACTGCTCCTGGCTGTGTGCCACGTCGGCCGCACTGATGGTGGTGATGAGGTCGATGACGCCGAACTGCTCCTCCGCGCCCATCCGGCGCACCGTCTCGCGTACCGCGGCCGACCGCTCGGCGTCGCGGTCGAAGCAGAGCCGCGTGGTGGGTTTGAACACCAGGGTGGAGTCGGTGAATCCGAGGTAGTCGTCGATGGTCACGACGTTGCTGCGGCCCCCGAGGTTGCGGCGCATCAGGTCGGGGCTGCTCAGTGCGCGGCCGGCCGCCTGCTCGTAGAAGAAGTCGGGGTCGCCCTCCACGACCGCCTGAATCCATCTGTCGGCCCCGGGAACGTCGCCGAGGCGGACCCGGAGCTGTCCGCGCGCGACCTCGTCGAGCGGTCTGCCCCCGTGCTCCAGCGTCCGGCCGAGCCTGACCAGCGGCACACACGACGTCGTGTTGGTCCCCGCCTCCCGGATCAGCAGGGCGATCCCGTCCAGCCGGCGCTTGGCGTTGTCCCGCAGCTCGGCGAGGGCCAGGAGGTCGTCGGCGTGCCGCATCCGGCTCAGTTCGTCGGTCAGCGCCGTGGTCTTGGCGAGCGTGCCCTCCTGAAGGGCGAGCGCGTCGTGGAGCAGCCGGGCGTTCTCCAGCTCGCCGTCGAGGTTCCCGAGCTGGACGTACGCCCGGAAACAGTCGGCCAGCAGGCGACGGTGCAGTGGTTCGCCGGATTCCAGGAAACGCGTCCGCAGATCGTGGACGAGTACGCCCGGCAGTTCCACGGCGGGATGCCCGGCCTCCGCGAAGCGGCGCAGATGGTCACCGAGGCCGAAGGGGTTGTTGAGCCGACGCAGGCCGAGCCTGACGCTCGGCAGCAGGGCCGGCGCCCTTCGCGCGGCCGCGGCGACGGAGAGCAGCAGCGCGTGCTGCACGGCTTCGCCGCCGCCCGGCTCCCCGGCGCGCACGAGGGACACCTCGGCGTTGCGCAGATAGAAGGCGAAGCGACTGTTCCTGGGGCTGCCGTCGGCCAGCCGCAGCCACACCTCGGCCATCATCAGGTGCCAGGTGGGCCCCCGAGAGGCGTCGGCGAACTCACGGTCGGTGAGGGCCGCCCGGCCCAGATACTCCCGGTCGCCCGAGTTGTCGTGCAGCCGCAGGTAACACTCGAGGAGGTAGGGCACGGCGTCCGCGGCGGGGTTCCCCTCCGCGACCGACATCCGGAACTGCTCCGCCGAGGCTTCCAGGTCGGCCGTACCGACCGGTTCGAACCGGGCCAGGAGCACCGCGGCCTGCCCGAGCCGCCCGGAGAACTGAAACCTGCTTTTCTCGTCGGTCAGTTCGTGGTTGGCGACGACGGCCGTCAGGTAGGTCCTGGCCAGGCGCAGACTGCGGCAGAAGACGACCGGCCGCCGCCAGTTCACGGACAGGGCGTGTTCCCAGAGTGAGAGCGCCACCCGCTGCCGCACAACGTGGAGGGTCTTCGCGTACCGCATCCCACCCGGCATGCGTGTGGACGCGCGGGCCGCGAACCTGCCCATGTTGGTCTCGAAGACGAGCGATTCGAGGACGGAGATCGCCTGGTCGTCGGAGCGGAGCACGTCCTTCCAGGCGGCGAGCACTTGGCCGGGCTCGGACTCCGCGTCGAGCACCCGCCACACCCAGCCGGCCCCTCGGCCGTGCGCCCAGGCGGTGACCAGCTCCGCTGGGGAGTCACAGCCGATCCAGCCCAACAACCGCACCACCTCCGGGTAGCGGTCCTCCAGCAAGCCGGTCAGCGCTTCGACAGGGGGAGGCGGGTCCTTCTCCGACGCCTGCGGAGGGACGAAGGTGGACAGGGCGTCGCGTCCTGGCCGGCGTGCCGGGGGCCGGCGGGGCATGTCCGACGGAGTGGGTCTGTTCTGCACGGCGCCTCGGATGTCCAAGTGTCGGCCGCGTCCCCCGAGTGGATGCGCGCGACCAGAGGCGCCCGAGTGTAGCCATCCGCTTTCAGGCCGGGGCCCGTTTCGCCCGGTCTCCGTCCGCCCACGTGGCACCCCCGCTCACCACCCCCGCGGCGCCCCCCGCCGCGCCAACTGCCGCTCGTCCGGGCTCCGGTAGACGATGTACGGCCGGAACAGGTACTGCACCGGGGCCGCGAACATGTGGATGAGGCGGGTGTACGGCACCAGGGCGATCAGGATCATGCCGGCCACCGCGTGGATCTGGTAGAGCACGGGGACGCCGCTCATCAGCGACACGTCGGGGCTGAGGCGGAAGAGGCTGCGGGCCCAGGGGGCGATGGTGTCGCGGTACTCGTAGCCCGCGGTCGGGGTCGAGTGGGCCACCTTCGCCCACATGCCCAGCACGATGGCGGCGACCAGGACCAGGTACATCACCTTGTCGTTGGCGGTGGTGGCCCGGAAGACCGGGGCCCGGGTGCGCCGCCGGTAGACCAGCAGGGCGATCCCGGCCAGCGCCACCGCCCCGGCCAGCGTGCCCCCGTAGAGCGAGAACAGGTGGTACGTGTGGGCGGTGACGCCGATCGCGTCGGTCCAGGAGGCGGGGACGAAGAGGCCGAGGAGGTGGCCGGCGAGGACGAAGAGGATGCCGTAGTGGAAGACGGGGGAGGCGATGTTGAGCAGCTTCGACTCGTAGATCTGGGAGGACCGGGTGGTCCAGCCGAAGCGGTCGTAGCGGTAGCGCCAGACGATCCCGGCCACCAGCAGGGCGAAGGCCACGTAGGGCAGGGCGCCCCACAGCAGCACGTTCATGCGGACTCCTCAGTTCAGCAGCGGCAGGGTCGGGCGGCCGTACGGGGCGAGGGCGCCGTCCAGGCCGACCTCCTCGCGGGGCGGGCCCGAGCGGGCCAGCGCCGCCGCCTCGGCCCTGTCCTTGGGGGAGGGGCCGGGCAGAGAGGCGCAGACGGCGTCCAGGACCCGGGCGTAGGGGGTGCCGGACTCGGTCAGCGCGATGCGGAGCAGTTCGACGCCGGGCCGGTTCTCCAGGAGCAGCCGGGGGCCGACGCGGGCGGAGAACTCCAGTACGGCCGGGAGGAAGTCGGGCAGCTCCTCGCCGGTGAACTCCAGGCCCTGGGCGCGGTAGGCGGCCTTGAAGGAGACCAGGGAGGCGCCCCGGCGGCGGGTGTCGCCGTCGCGCCACCAGGAGAGGTAGAGGCTGTGCTTGTTGCGGAAGTCGAAGGTACGGACGTAGTGCGCGGCCAGTTCGCCCGGCTCCTGCTCCCCGGCCCAGGCGACGAACTCGGCGAGCGCCGGATCGTCGGCGGCGGCCCGCAGCAGCGGCAGCCGCTCGTGGAAGGTCTCGTCCGGGTAGACCAGGCAGAGCGCGGCGGCCTGGTGGAGCACGGCGGTGTCCATCACTTCTCTCCCCGGGCTTCGGCGACGTCCCCGACGTGCGGCTGCACGTCGGCGGTCTGCTGGGCGCGCAGCGCGTGGAAGGTCTCCAGGGAGACCAGCGGCAGTTCGGTACGGCCGGAGTCCTGGCCGAAGGCGCCCTCGCCGCCCATGCCCGGCCCGTCGGCGTGGTCGAGGCTGCACGAGGTGGGCACCGCCGACTCCTCCAGCCGCCGGGCGTCCCCGACGGCGGCGGTCGGGATGACGTACCGCTCCTCGTACTTGGCGACGGCCAGCAGCCGGTACATCTCCTCCATCTCCGTCAGCTCCATGCCGACGGAGGCGGCGATGGCCGGGTCCGGGCGCTCGCCGAGGTTGACGGCGCGCATGTGGGAGCGCATCGCCGCCAGCTTCTCCAGCGAGGCGCGGACCGGTCCGGTGTCGCCGGCGGCGAACAGCTCCGCCAGGTACTCCAGCGGGATGCGCAGGGTGTCGATGGCGCCGAAGAGGTTGTCGGGGTCCTCCCCGTCGAAGCCGGTCTCGTTCAGCGCCTCCACCACCGGTGACAGCGGCGGGATGTACCAGACCATCGGCATCGTGCGGTACTCCGGATGGAGCGGCAGCGCCACCTTGTAGCGGCTGACCAGCGCGTGCACCGGGGAGCGGCGGGCCGCCTGGACCCAGTCGTGCGGGATGCCCGCCGCCTCCGCCTCGCGCCGCACCTCGGGGTCCTCGGGATCGAGGAAGACGCCGAGCTGCGCCTCGTACAGCCCCGTCTCCTCCTGCGTCGCCGCGGCCGACGCCACCTTGTCCGCGTCGTAGAGCAGCACCCCGAGGTAGCGCAGCCGGCCGACGCAGGTCTCCGAACAGACCGTGGGCAGGCCGACCTCCGTCCGCGGGTAGCAGAAGGTGCACTTCTCGGCCTTGCCGGTGCGGTGGTTGAAGTAGATCTTCTTGTACGGGCAGCCGGTGACGCACTCCCGCCAGCCCCGGCAGCGGTCCTGGTCGACCAGGACGATGCCGTCGTCGCTCCGCTTGTAGATCGCGCCCGAGGGACAGGCGGCCACGCAGGACGGGTTGAGGCAGTGCTCGCAGATCCGCGGCAGGTAGAACATGAAGGTCTGCTCGAAGGCGAACCGGACCTTCTCGGACGCCTGCGCACGGGTCCTGGCCACCATCGGGTCGAGGTCGCCGTACTGCGGGGCGCCGCCGAGGTCGTCGTCCCAGTTGGCGCCCCACTCGATCTTCATCGGCTTGCCCGTGATCAGCGAACGCGGCGCGGCCACCGGGTAGTCGTCGCCCAGCGGCGCGTCGGTGAGGTTCTTGTACTCGTACGTCCAGGGCTCGTAGTAGTCCTTGATCTCCGGCAGTCTGGGGTTGGAGAAGATCGTGGCGAGCTTCTGGAAGCGGCCGCCGGAGCGCAGGGTGAGCTTGCCGCGCTTGTTGAGCCTCCAGCCGCCGCGCCACTTCTCCTGGTCCTCGTAGCGGCGCGGGTAGCCCTGGCCTGGCCGGGTCTCGACGTTGTTGAACCAGACGTACTCCATGCCGTCCCGGTTGGTCCACGCCTGTTTGCAGGTGACCGAGCAGGTGTGGCAGCCGATGCACTTGTCGAGGTTCATCACCATCGCGAGCTGGGCCATGATGCGCATGTCGGCACTCCCCTCCGGTCAGTACGTGACGTCCTGCGCGCGGCGGCGGATCACGGTGACCTCGTCGCGCTGGTTGCCGGTCGGGCCCAGGTAGTTGAAGGCCCAGGTGAGCTGGGCGTAGCCGCCGATGAGGTGGCTGGGCTTCATCAGCAGGCGGGTCAGCGAGTTGTGGATGCCGCCTCGCTTGCCGGTGGTCTCGGTCTTCGGGACGGCGACGGTGCGTTCCTGGGCGTGGTGCATGTAGACCGTGCCGGCCGGCATGCGGTGCGAGACGACCGCGCGGGCGGTGACCACGCCGTTGCGGTTGACCGCCTCGATCCAGTCGTTGTCCTTCACCCCGATCGCCTCCGCGTCCCGGGGAGCCATCCAGATCGTCTGGCCGCCCCGGGAGAGCGCCAGCATGAAGAAGTTGTCCTGGTACTCGGAGTGGATGGACCACTTGTTGTGCGGGGTCAGATAGCGGACCGTCACCTCGTGTCCGCCGTCCTCGCGAGTGCCCGGGCGCGGCTCGCCGAAGAGCTGGTTCATGTCGAGCGGCGGCCGGTAGACGGGCAGCGCCTCACCGACCTCGTGAATCCAGTCGTGGTCCAGGAAGAAGTGCTGGCGCCCGGTGAGAGTGTGCCAGGGCTTCAGGTGCTCGGTGTTGATGGTGAACGGCGCGTACCGCCGCCCGCCCGACTCGCTGCCCGACCACTCCGGCGAGGTGATGACCGGCACCGGCGCCGCCTGCGTGTCGGCGTAGGTGACGCGCTTGCCCTCGTGCTCGGCGGAGAGCTGGGTGAGTTCCCGCCCGACCCGCTCCTGGAGGGTGCGGAACCCCTGCGTGGCCAGGCGCCCGTTGGTGGTGCCGGAGAGGGCGAGGATGGTGTCGGCCGCCTTGACCGCGGTGTCCAGCGCCGGACGCCCGTCGGCGGGACCGCCGAGGACGACGCCGTTACGGGCCCTCAGCTCCTCGACCTCCCGGTCCGGGTGGAGCGTGACGCCCTTCGCGGGCAGCCCCAGCTTCTCCACCAGCGGCCCGAGCGAGGCGAACTTCGCCCCGACCGCCGTGTAGTCCCGCTCGACCACCGCCAGGTTCGGCAGGGTCCGCCCCGGCACCGGCTCGCACGCGCCACGCCGCCAGTCGAGCGCCACCCCGCCGGGCTGCGCGATCTCGCCCGGAGTGTCGTGCTGGAGGGCGCTCGCCACCACGTCCTTGCGGACCCCGAGGTGGTTGGCGGCCAGCTCACTCAGCCGCCTGGCCAGCGACAGGAAGATGTCGAAGTCGGTCCGCGCCTGCCACGGCGGGTCGACGGCCGGGGTGAACGCGTGCACGTACGGATGCATGTCGGTGGTGGAGAGGTCGTGCTTCTCGTACCAGGTGGCGGCCGGCAGCACCACGTCCGACAGGAGGGTGGAGGAGGTCTGCCGGAAGTCCAGCGAGAGGAGCAGGTCGAGCTTGCCCTCCGGCGCCTCCTCGTGCCAGCGCACGTCGCGCGGCCGCAGCCCCTCCGGCGCCTCGGCGGCCCGCAGCGAGGACTGGGTGCCCAGCAGGTGCTTGGTGAAGTACTCGGCGCCCTTGGCCGAGGAGCCGAGCAGATTGGCCCGCCACAGCGTCAGCACCCGGGGCCAGTTCTCCGGCGCGTCCGGGTCCTCGCAGGCGAACCCCAGCTCCCCGGACTTCAGCTGCCGAACCACCTCCGTCACCGGGTCGTCCAGGTCGCCGAGGTCCAGCGGGTTCCGGTCGAAGGTCGGGTACGAGGGCATCCACCCCGAACGCGCCGCCTGCGCCACGCAGTCCGCGCCGGTCATCCCCGCGAACGCCCCGCTGCCCAGCGGCGAGGAGAGCACGTCGGCCGGGTACGTGTCGTACCGCCACTGGTCGGTGTGGAGGAACCAGTAGGCGGCGCCGATCGCCTGGCGCGGCGGGCGGCTCCAGTCGAGGGCGCCCGCCAGCGTCGCCCACCCCGTGGAGGGGCGGCACTTCTCCTGGCCGACGTAGTGCGCCCAGCCGCCGCCGTTGCGGCCCTGGCAGCCGGTGAGCTGGAGCAGGGCCAGGAAGGTGCGGTAGATGGTCTCCGAGTGGAACCAGTGGTTGGTCCCGGCGCCCATCAGGATCATGCAGCGGCCCCGGGACTTCTCGGCGGTCCGCGCGAACTCCCGGGCGATCTTCACCGCCTTCGCCGCCGGCACCGAGGTGTGCGTCTCCTGCCACGCCGGGGTGCCCGGCTGCGAGGCGTCCCCGTACCCGGTGGGCCAGCTGCCCGGCAGCCCGGGCCGCCCCACGCCGTACTGGGCGAGCAGCAGGTCGAAGACGGTGGTGACCAGCGGTCCCTCCGGGCCGCCGAGCCGTGTCGCGGGCACGCCCCGCCGCAGCACCTCGCCCCGCCCCTGACCGTGCGTCCCGCCCTCGGTGTCGAAGCGGGGGAGGAGCACCTCGACCCCGGCCGCCACCGCGTCGCCGTGCAGGGAGAGCTGGGGGACGACCGAGCCGAGCGCGAGGTTCCACTTCCCCTTTCCCGACTCGGTCCAGCGGAAGCCGAGCGAGCCGTTCGGCACCGCCGCGCGGCCGGTCGCCTCGTCCAGGACCACCGTCTTCCACTCGGCGCCCTCGCCGGTGTCCCCGAGGTCCGAGGCGCGCAGGAACTTGGCCGGGACCAGCGCGCCGTCCCGCTCGGTGAGGGTCACCAGGAACGGCAGATCGGTGTAGGAGCGCACGTAGGAGTCGAAGAACTCCGTGGTCCGGTCGACGAAGAACTCCTTGAGCACCACGTGCCCCAGCGCCATCGCCAGCGCCCCGTCGGTCCCCGGGTGCGGGTGCAGCCACTCGTCGGCGAACTTGGTGTTGTCGGCGTAGTCGGGGGAGACCACCACGACCTTCTGGCCCCGGTAGCGGGCCTCCGCCATCCAGTGGGCGTCCGGGGTCCGGGTCACCGGGACGTTCGAGCCCCACATCATCAGATAGGCCGCGTCCCACCAGTCGCCCGACTCCGGGACGTCCGTCTGGTCGCCGAAGACCTGCGGGGAGGCCACCGGCAGGTCGGCGTACCAGTCGTAGAAGGAGAGCATCGGCGCGCCGATGAGGCTCATGAAGCGGGCACCGGCGGCGTGCGAGACCATCGACATGGCCGGGATGGGGGAGAAGCCCGCGACACGGTCGGGGCCGTACGTCCTGATGGTGTGCACATGGGCGGCGGCGGTGATCTCGATCGCCTCGTCCCACGAGGCGCGCACCAGCCCGCCCTTGCCCCGCGCCCGCTGGTAGCGGCGCCGGCGTTCCGGGTCCGCCTGGATGTCCGCCCAGGCCAGCACCGGGTCCCGCAGCCGCTCCTTCGCCTCGCGGTACAGCTCCAGGAGCACCCCGCGCACGTACGGGTAGCGCACCCGGGTCGGCGAGTACGTGTACCAGGCGAAGGCGGCGCCGCGCGGGCAGCCGCGGGGCTCGTACTCGGGGCGGTCGGGGCCGACCGAGGGGTAGTCGGTCTCCTGGGTCTCCCAGGTGATGATGCCGTCCTTGACGTACACCTTCCAGCGGCAGGAACCGGTGCAGTTGACGCCGTGGGTGGAGTTGACGACCTTGTCGTGGCTCCACCGGTCGCGGTAGAAGGCGTCCCCCTGCCGGCCGCCCTTCAGCTCCTCGCTGTGCAGGTCGGGCGCGGTGGTGCCGCGCCGGAAGAACCGTCCGGCACGCAGCAGCGCCGCGTCCGGCTCGGACGGTGTCGTCGTGTCGGTCACCTGAGGCGCTCCCTGGGTCGGGCCGTGCTGCGACCGTAGGAGCGCCGCCCGCGGCGCACATCCCGGCACGGTCCGTCAGGGGCGCCGCCGACCGGGTGGTCTGCCCGGGGCCGGACATGCCGGTGCCCGGGCTGGGGGTTCGCACCCCGGCCCGGGCACCGGCGTTCCTGGGGGACGCGTCAGAGCTTCAGCAGCCGCTCCGACGCCTCCCGGTACGACTGGAGGGCCACCCGCAGCCGCTCCGTGTCGGGCTCACCGGCCGGCTCCTCCCAGCCCGAGCGCAGCACCCGCCGCTGCTCGGCCAGGGCCTCGGTGACCCGTCCGGCCAGCTCCGCGAAGACCTCGTCGGCCTCGGCGACCGCCTCCCGGGGCCGGTCCACGAAGCCGTTCACGGCCTCCCTGAGCCGGCCCGACCAGCGGTCGCCCTCCCCGGCGCCGAACATCGGCACGTCCGGGGTGGAGTCGCCGCCCCGGGACCGGGGCACCGTCTCCGTCCGCCCGGCGGCCGGGTCCGCGGTGTTCTTCCCGGCCAGCGGCTGCGGCTTCACGGTGGCCTGCCCCGCGCCCGTGGCGACGGCGCCCGGCGCACCCAGGGAGCCCGGCGGCTCGGTGCCCGGCGGCGGGGGCGGCACGTCGGCCGGGGCGCGGTGCGGTGCGCCGGCCGCGCCGGGCACGTCGGCGGCCGCCTCGCGCGGGGCGGTACGGGTCTCGGGGCGCGGGTAGTTCTCCACGGGAATCTCCTTCGCCTGGATGTCGTCTGTGTGCTTCTCGGCCCACTTGCCGCTCTCGGCCGCCATGCCCGTCAGATCCCCTTCGGGGCACGGGTGTCGGCCGCCGGGCTCTCGGGCCGGGCCGTGGCCGGGATGTCGTCGTGGGCGCGAGGGGTGCGCGGGTCGTCGCCCAGCTCCGCGTGGTCGGCCGGGCGGCCGGCCTCGGGGTGTCCGGCCGAGCCGGTGAGCGCCTCGTACAGGGAGCGGGCGGAGAGCAGCGACTCACGCATCCGCTCGGTGTCGCCGCCGTGCTCGGCGGCCTTGCGGACGGTGCGGTACCCCTCGACCTGGTGGGCGTGGTGCACCGACAGCGCCGCGATCTGCTCGTCGCCCTGCTCGGGGCCCGGGTAGCCGCGCTCCTGGGCGAGCCGGGCGAGCAGCGCGCCGGCGTCCGCCATCGCCTGCTGCGGCGAGTCGACGAAGCGGCGCTGCACACCCGCCCATTCGGCCTCGTACCGGGCGAGCGACTCGGCGCTCAGCGGGCGCTCCCTCAGTGAACCGTGGCGCTTCAGCCTCTCGCCCAGCTCCTGCCGGGCGGCGGCGGTGTCGCCGTTGTGCCGGGCGAGGGTCCGGTCGTACTCGGGGCCGAAGCGCTTCTTCAGCGCGGGCCCGGTGTTCTCACGCCTCATCAGGGCGTAGGCGGCCACCGCCACGACGATGACGGCCGCGACGATGATCACGACTGTGAGCATGGCTGTTCCCTTCGGCTCCGGTGTGCACGGGTACGGCACCTCCGCCGGACGCGGTCGCGTGGCGTCGGCGGGGCGCGGGGGAACCGGCGTGGAGCCGGCCCCCGGAAGCGTTTCTCCGGTGAGGCACGGGCCCGGCGGGCCCGGTGCCGGGGCCGCCGTACCTCCCGGTGGTGACCGCATGCCCCGAAGCGCACTGCCAATGCACGCACAGGTGAGCGAAGCCGGAGCGAAGGGTGAAGGCCCTGCTCAGCGCCGGTTGCCGGGGCCTTCCGCCGGGGCCGCGCAGCGCTCGGCGAAACGGCGCAGGGTGGCGGCGATGTTGCGCCGCTGGAAGTCGGCGAAGGAGTGGCCCGAGGTCACCACGTGGTCGAAGAGCCACGCGGCGGCGTCCGGCCAGCCCCGCCGGTCGTCCGTCCACGTCTCGGTGACCCGCGTGCCGCCGCCGGGCTCCGCAGCGAAGCGGTACTCCCAGGTGGCGATCGGGCCGCGCACCACCGGGCGGCGCAGCCCGATCGCCCGCACCTTGAAGGCGAACCGCTCCCCGGGCTCGGCCGCCGTCACCGTGCACCGCGTCGTCCACCGCACGAAACCGCGCCGGTTGCGCCCGTCGAACACCATCCCCGGGTACGGAGCGCCGTCCTCCCCGCGCACCACCGCCCCCTCGTTCTCCGGACTCCACCGCCCCATCCCGGCCGGATCGGCGATCAGCGCGTACGCCTCCCGGGGCGCGATCGGTACGACGACACTGCCGGAGACGGTCAGGACACGGGGCACGGCTGCTCCTGGAGGGCGGACCGGACGAGGGTGCGGCGCACGCTACAGGGCACCGCCCGGCCCCCGGACGGCGGGCACCGCCCACCCCCGTACGATCCGGGGGCCGGGCCCCGCGGCCCGGTGAACCGTCTTGTCAGCACCCCGCACCGAGAAGGACCACCGTGCCGATCTACGCCGTCACCTACACCTACGCCGACGACTCCGCCGCCGCCCGCGACACCCACCGCCCGGCCCACCGCGCCTACCTCGCCACCCTCTCCGAGCAGGGGATCAACCTGGTCTCCGGCCCGTTCGGCGCCGACGAGCCGGCCGGTGCTCTGCTGCTCTTCCGCGCCGGGTCCAAGGACGAGGTGCTCGCCCTCACCGAGAAGGACCCGTTCCGCGTCGAGGGCCTCGTCGCCCGCACCGACGTGGCCGAGTGGCTGCCGGTGCTCGGCCCCCTCGCCGACTCCTTCGGTACCAGCTGAAACGGCCCGTCCCCTGGCGCACCACCGCACGGCGGACGCCAGGGGACGTTCTCCCGCGCGCCCGGGCGAACCCCAGGCGCGCATCAGCCGGTCGGCGCCGCCGGTGTGGCAGGGTGACCCCGACCGCAGTCGCACCGGCAGTCGTACCGAAGGAGGCAGGTCATGACCGCCGACCCTCTGCCGCGCGGGCAGATCGAGGACCGGCTCGCCCAACTCCCCGGCTGGGCCCTGGAGGACGACGGGATCACCCGGACCTACCGGCTGGGCTCCCACTTCGCCGCCGCCGCGCTCACCACCCACATCGCCCAGGTCCAGGACGAGCTGAACCACCACTCCGACCTGACCCTCGGCTACGACACCGTGCGGCTCGCCGTACGGACCCACAGCGCCGACGGCGCGATCACCGCGCTCGACCTGGACCTCGCGGCCCGGATCGAGCAACTGGCACCGGCCCACGGAGCGCACTGACGTGCTGGACTACACACGCGAAGCCGCCGTCTACGACGCCACCCGCGGCGGCGTCCCCCGCGCCAGAGCCGCCGCCGAGGCGGTCGACGCCCTGCTGCCCGCCACCGCCCGCGACCACCTCGACCTGGCCTGCGGCACCGGCCTGGTCAGCGAGCGCATCGCCCAGCCCGGCCGCCGCGTCGTCGGCGTCGACCTGGCCCCCGGCATGCTCACCGTCGCCGCCGGACGGCTCCCCGGCCACGCGCTGCGCGCCGACTGCCGCCGCCTGCCCTTCACCGCCGCCGCCTTCGACTCCGTCTCCGCCGTCTGGCTGCTCCACCTGCTGGACGACGCCGCCCCCGTGGTGGCCGAGGCGGCCCGGGTGCTGCGTCCCGGCGGGGTCTTCGTCACCACCGTCGACAAGGCCGACGCGCACGACGTGGGCAGCGACATCGACACCCTGGTCGGCCCCTACCGGCTGCGCCAGGTGGCCGACGCCCACGCCACCGTCACCGCCCTCGCCGAGCAGCACGGCCTCACCCCCTGCGGCGAGGCCCTCTTCCAGGGCCACGGCCAGGGCCGCACCCCCGCCGAACTGGCCCGCAGGGTCCGGGCGGGCGACATGTACCGCGAGGGCGGCAGCGCGCTGGCCGCCCGCCTCGCCGCCCTCCCCGACCCGGACACCCCGCGCCCCGAGCCGGTCTTCCGGCTGATGTCCTTCCGCGCCGCCTGACCAGGACGCCCCGCCTCCGCTGGCCGGAACGGCAACACGACTGGCCCGCTCGCCCCGCCCGTACCAGGCTGGACGCAGCATCGGGCGAGCGGAGGGCGGCGTACATGAGTGAGCACGGCCACGGGCACGGTCACGAGCACGGGGATCTCGACTGGTCCGTGATGGGGCCCGTCATGGAGCAGGAGGCCGAGGTGAGCCTCCCGCTGTACCGGGAGATCGCCGGCTGGGCCGCCGAACGCAGCGACCGGGTCCCCGGCCCCGTCGTCGACGCGGGCAGCGGCCCCGGCGTCGTCGCCGCCCTCCTCGCGGAGGTCTTCCCGGACCGCGAGGTGTACGCCGTCGACGCCGAGGCGGCGCTGCTGGAGCGGGCCGCCGACCGGGCGCACCGCACCGGCCTGGAGGGCCGGCTCCACACCCACCGGGCCGAACTCCCCGGCGGCCTCGACGCGCTGCCCGCCGCCTCGCTCGTCTGGGCCGGGCGCTCGCTCCACCACGTCGGCGACCAGCGCGCGGGGCTCGCCGCCTTCGGCCGGGCGCTGCTCCCCGGCGGCCACCTCGTCCTGCTGGAGGGCGGTCTGCCGCCGCGCTCCCTCCCGCGCGAACTGGGCTTCGGACGACCCGGCATCGAGTCCCGGCTCGACGCCGCCCAGGAGGAGTGGTTCGCCGGGATGCGCGAGTCGCTGCCCGGCACCGTCAAGGAGACCGAGGACTGGACGGCCCTGCTGGAGGCCGCGGGGCTGCGCCACGTCGCCACCCGCAGCTTCCTCCTCGACCTGCCCGCCCCGGTGCCCTACGAGACCCGCGCCAACCTGATCGCCCAGTGGCAGCGCAGGCTGGACCACGTCGAGCTGGACCCGGTGGACCGCGCCACCGCCGACCGCCTCCTCGACCCCGAGGACAGCGCCGGCCTGTACCACCGGCCGGACCTCTTCCTGCTCAGCGCCCAGACGGTCCACCTGGCCGTACGCGAGGAGTGAGCCGGTCCCGTACGCACGGGTGCCCCGCACCGCGCGACGGCGGTACGGGGCACCCGTGCGTACGGGGGAGCGGTCGCTCAGCCCTCGTTGAACTCGGCCGGGTCCGGGCCCAGCCGGCGGTCCTCGTTGAGGGCCCTGATCGCGGCCATGTCCTCCTCGTCCAGCTCGAAGCTGAAGACGTCGATGTTCTCCACGATCCGGGACGGGGTCACGGACTTCGGGATGGCGACGTTGCCCAGCTGGACGTGCCAGCGCAGCACCACCTGGGCGGGGGTGACGTTGTGCTTCCGCGCGATGGCGACGACAGCGGGCACCTCCAGCAGGCCCTTGCCCTGGCCGAGCGGGGACCACGCCTCGGTGGTGATGCCCTGCTCGTCGTGGTACTCCCGGGCGGCCCGCTGCTGGAGGTGCGGGTGGAGCTCGATCTGGTTGACCGCGGGGATGACCGAGGTCGCGTCGATCAGCCGCTCCAGGTGCTCCGGGAGGAAGTTGGAGACGCCGATGGCGCGGGCCCGGCCCTCCGAGTAGATCTTCTCCAGCGCCTTGTAGGTGTCGACGGCGGTGTCCTTGGCCGGCAGCGGCCAGTGGATCAGGTACAGGTCGACGTGGTCCAGGCCCAGCTTCTCCAGCGAGGAGTCGAAGGCGCGCAGCGCCGCGTCGTACCCGTGGTCGCTGTTCCACAGCTTGGTGGTGACGAAGAGTTCCTCACGGGGGATGCCGGAGCGGGCGATCGCCTTGCCGGTGCCCTCTTCGTTCCCGTAGGCGGCGGCGGTGTCGATGGAGCGGTAGCCCGCGTCCAGGGCCGCGCCGACAGCGGTGAACGCCTCGTCGTCCGGTACCTGCCAGACCCCGAAGCCGAGCTGGGGCATCTGGACGCCGTTGTTCAGGATGATCGGGGGAACCTTGCTCACGAGCGATTGGTCCTAACGTGGTCGGTGGGAACTCCCATGGTCAACTATGACCCGCCCGCACGCATTCCCACCGGCGGACCGCCTCACGCCCCCGCGAGTTCCCCCGCCCGGCCGCTCACCGGCGCCCGGACACCGCGTCAGCCCCGGTACAACGCCTCCAGTTCGGTGGCGTACGACTCCTCTATCGCCTTGCGCTTCAGCTTCAGTGACGGGGTGAGCAGTCCGCGCTCCTCGGTGAACTGGTGGCCCAGGATGCGGAAGGTGCGGATCGACTCGGCCTGCGAGACGAGGGTGTTGGCGGCGATGACCGCCCGCCGCACCTCCGTCTCCAGATCCGGGTCGCGGACCAGCTCGGCCGGGGTCAGCTCCGGCTTGCCGCGCATCGCCAGCCAGTGGCTCACCGCCTCGGCGTCGAGGGTGACCAGCGCCGCGATGTAGGGCCGGTCGTTGCCGACCACGACGCACTGGGCCACCAGCGGATGGTCGCGGACGCGTTCCTCCAGCGGCCCCGGGGAGACGCTCTTGCCGCCGGAGGTCACCAGGATCTCCTTCTTGCGGCCGGTGATCGTCAGGTAGCCGTCCTCGTCGAGCCGGCCGATGTCCCCGGTCGCCAGCCAGCCCTCGCGCAGCGCGGTACGGGTGGCCTGCGGCGCGTTGAGGTAGCCGCGGAAGACGTGCTCGCCGTGGAGCCAGACCTCGCCGTCGTCCGCGATGCGCACCGTGGTCCCCGGCAGGGGCAGGCCCACGGTGCCGTACCGGGTCCGCTCGGGCGGGTTGGCGGTGGCGGCGGCGGTCGACTCGGTCAGGCCGTACCCCTCGTAGATGGTGATGCCGGCGCCGGCGAAGAAGAGGCCGAGCCGCCGGTTCATCCCCGAGCCGCCCGACATGGCGTGCCGCACCCGGCCGCCGAGGGCCGCCCGCACCCGCGAGTAGACCAGCTTGTCGTAGAGCTGGTGCTGCATCCGCAGCCCCGCCGCCGGGCCGGGACCGGTGCCGAAGGCGCGTGCCTCCATCGCCTCCGCGTACCGCACGGCCACCTCCACCGCCTTGTCGAAAGGGCCCGGCCGCCCGTCCCGTTCGGCCCTGCGCCGTGCCGCGTGGAAGACCTTCTCGAAGATGTACGGGACGGCCAGCACGAAGGTCGGCCGGAAGGCGGCCAGGTCCGGCAGGAGCGCCGCCGCGTTCAGCTCCGGCTGGTGGCCGAGTGTGACCCGGCCCCGGACGGCCGCCACCTGCACCATGCGGCCGAAGACGTGCGCCAGCGGCAGGAAGAGCAGGGTGGACGCCTGGTCGCCGGGGCGGGAGTGGAAGACCGGCTCCCACCGGCTGATCGCGGTGTCCGTCTCGAACATCAGGTTGGCGTGGGAGATGACGCAGCCCTTGGGGCGGCCGGTGGTGCCCGAGGTGTAGATGAGGGTCGCGGTGGTGTCGGGGGTGACGGCCCGCCGGTGCCGGTGGACGGTCTCGTCGGTGATGTCCGCGCCCGCCTTCACCAGGTGCGCCACCGCCTCCCCGTCCACCTGCCACAGCCGGCGCAGCCCCGGCAGCCGGTCCACCACCGAGCCGATCGTCATCGCGTGGTCCTCGTGCTCGACCACCGCCGCCGAGACCTGCGCGTCGTGCAGCATCCACGCGACCTGCTCGGCCGAGGAGGTCGGATAGACCGGCACCACCTGCGCGCCCACCGTCCACAGCGCGTAGTCGAAGAGCGTCCACTCGTACCGGGTGCGGCACATGATGGCGACCCGGTCGCCGAACCGTACGCCGTCCGCCAGCAGCCCCTTGGCCAGCGCCAGCACCTCGTCCCGGAACCGCGCCGAGGTCACGTCCCGCCAGACCCCGTCCGCACCCTTGCGGGACAGCGCGACCCGGTCCGGACCGGTGTCGGCGTGGTCGAAGACGACGTCGGCGAGACCGCCCACCGGCGGGGCCGACGCCGTCGGGGGAGAGGTGAACTCGCGCACGCACTGCTCCTGAGGGGACGCCCTGCCTGAAAGCCCTGACAGCGCGGTGACGCTACCCCAGTCGTGTTCCGTGCGGGAGAGACGGCACACGACCGGCCTCCACGGCATCTGCACTGGTCAGCCAGGGAAATGCGGCCACAAGGGGGAAGGGCGGGACAGAATACTGACCCACCGGTACGGGGAATCGGGCCGATCTGCACCGGATCTGTACAGGACGGTCACCCGGGAGCGGGCGGCGTCCCCGGCGATCCTGCTGAGGCGGTGAGGCGGGCGCTCCACCCCGTACCGGCGCGGGCGTTCGCTCAGAGAAAGCTCAGATCCGGATAACGATCGCGTCACCGGACGTACGAAATGCCCTCCGGCGTCTTCCCTGGTGTGATTCACGCCACGACGGTGAGGAGGTGGTGCGTGCTATCAATGCGCAACTTCGCCCACCGGCCCGCCTCGGCGTCATCCCCTCGGGGTCCCGTCCCGGCAGGTCAGGCGGACGGCTGCGGTCACGACCGGACGATGTTGTCCGTTCCCGTTCGCAACGCCCCGCGTGCCAGTCGCGCCCCATGCGTTCCCAGAGGAGCCTGATGTCACTCGACTCCATCACCCGCACGATCGATGAATCGGTCGGCGGTTTCTTCGAACCGATAGCGACGTGGCTCGGCGGCGTCGTCTTCTACGCCGTCGACATCAACGGGGCCGAAGTCCCTCTGATCGTGGCCTGGCTGGTGATCGCCGGACTGGTCTTCAGCGGCTGGTTCGGCCTGATCCAGTTCCGCAAGTTCGGCCTCGCGCTCCGCGTCGTGCGCGGCAAGTACGACGAGAAGGGCGCTGCGGGCGAGGTCAGCCACTTCCAGGCCCTGACCGCCGCGGTCTCCGGCACCGTCGGCCTGGGCAACATAGCCGGTGTGGCGGTCGCCGTCAGCATCGGCGGCCCGGGCGCCACCTTCTGGATGATCATCTGTGGCCTGCTCGGCATGGCCACCAAGTTCGTCGAGGTCACCCTCGGCGTGAAGTACCGAGAGGTGCACGCCGACGGCACCGTCTCGGGCGGCCCCATGCACTACCTGCCGAAGGGCCTCGCCGAGCGCTTCGGCGCGGGCGGCGCCAAGCTGGGCAAGGTCCTCGCCGTCCTGGCCTCCGCGATGATCCTCTTCTTCGGCCTCTTCGGCGGCAACCTCTTCCAGGTCAACCAGTCGTACGCGCAGCTGACCGCCGTCACCGGCGGCGAGGACGGGCTCATGGGCTCCTCCGGGGGCGCGCTGCTGTTCGGCATCGTCATCGCCGCCCTGGTCGGTGTGGTCCTGCTCGGCGGCATCCGGTCGATCGCCTCGGTCACCAGCCGCCTGGTCCCCGCGATGGCCGCGGTCTACGTCGCCGCCTGCCTGGTCGTCATCACCGTCAACATCACCGCCGTCCCGGCCGCCTTCGAGAGGATCGTCAGCGAAGCCTTCAACCCCCAGGGGGTCGCGGGCGGCATCCTCGGCGCGCTGATCGTCGGCTTCAAGCGTGCCGCCTTCTCCAACGAGGCCGGGCTCGGCTCGGCCCCGATCGCCCACTCCGCCGCCAAGACGCGGCACCCCGCGAGCGAGGGGCTGGTGGCTCTCCTCGAACCCTTCATCGACACGGTGATCGTCTGCACCATGACGGCGCTCACCATCGTCATCGCCAACCCGGAGAGCTGGGGCGAGGCGCGGGCCGGCGAGTCCATCGGAGGCGTGACCATCACTTCGGACGCCTTCGCGACGGTGCTCCCGTGGTTCCCGTACATCCTCACCGTCGCCGTGCTGCTCTTCGCCTTCTCGACCGTGCTGACCTGGGGCTACTACGGCCTGAAGGCGTGGACGTACCTCTTCGGGCGCAGCCGGGCCAGTGAGCTGACCTTCAAGGCGCTCTACACGGTCTTCGCCGTCGCCGGGTCGCTGCTCACCCTCCAGACCCTGATCGACCTGGCCGACGCGGTCCTGTTCACCCTCGCGGTCATCAACATCATCGGGCTGTACCTGCTGGCCCCGGTGGTCAAGCGGGAGCTGAGCTCCTTCCTCCAGTTCGTCCGGGCCAGGGACCGCGGTGCGGACACCGGGGCCGGCGACGCCGAGCCCGAGACCGGTGAGGACGCCATGACGCCGACGCGCTGACCCTCGCGCCGTGTACCGGGGCCCGTACCGCAGCCGCCAGGCCGTGCGGTGCGGGCCCCACGTCGCTCACCCCGGCCCCCGCAGCCGGTCGCCGCCCTCCAGGATGGCCCGGGCCAGCGCCCGGGCCGGCGCCGGGTCGCTGCCGCCGCGCCCCTCGCCGTGGGCGAGGACGAACTCCACCTCGCCCAGTTCCGGGAGGCCGGCGCGCTCGGGGACGCGGACCAGGCCGGGCGGGATCAGGCCCCGCGCGTGGGCCATCACGCCGAGCCCCGCGCGGGCGGCGGCCAGCAGGCCGTTGAGGCTGCCGCTGGTGCAGGCGATCCGCCAGGGCCGGCCGTGGCGCTCCAGGGCGTCCAGTGCCCGGGCCCGCGAGATGCCCGGCACCGGGTAGACGATGAGCGGCACCGGGTCCTCCGGGTCGAGCCGCAGCCGGTCCGCGCCGATCCACACCAGCCGGTCGCGGCGAACCAGCGGCGCGGGCGGGTCCTCGGGGCGCCGCTTGGCGAGGACCAGGTCGAGCTTGCCCGCCGCCAGCCGCTCGTGGAGCGTCCCGGACAGCTCCACGGTCAGCTCCAGCTCCACCTCGGGATGGTCGCGGCGGAACGCCTCCAGGATCTCCGGCAGCCGGGTCAGCACGAAGTCCTCCGAGGCGCCGAACCGCAGCCGCCCGCGCAGCCGGGGCCCGCCGAAATAGGCGGTGGCCTGCTCCTGGACCTGAAGGATGCGGCGGGCGAAACCGAGCATGGCCGCCCCGTCGCCGGTCAGCTCCACGGTGTGGGTGTCCCGCAGGAAGAGCGCCCGCCCCACCTGCTCCTCCAGCCGCCGCACGTGCTGGCTGACGGTGGACTGGCGTACGCCGAGCCGCCGGGCCGCCTGGGTGAAGCTCAGGGTCTGCGAGACGGCGAGAAAGGTGCGCAGCAGCGCGGGATCGTACACACCGGGCATGTTATCGCCGTCCGTGATGACAGTCAGAGCCGTGTGCGGGATTCCCGATCGCGGGGGACCGGGAGATGCTGGAGACGCCCTTCCGGCGCCGCGCTCCCACGCCGGTGACCGGCCCTTTCGTGCCGCCCGCGCCCCGGACGGCACCCGTACCGACCGAGGAACACCGTGACACGCCCGCGCCGGCGGCTGAGGCTGCCCGTCGACCCGTACATCCTGGCGCTGCTCGGGATGGTCGTCCTCGCGACGCTGCTGCCCGCCCGCGGGGTGGCCGCCGAGGCCGCCTCCGGCGCCTCCACCGTCGTGGTCGGGCTGCTCTTCTTCCTCTACGGCGCCAAGCTCTCCACCCGCGAGGCGCTGGACGGGGTGCGCCACTGGCGGCTCCACACCACCGTGCTGGCCTGCACCTTCGTCGTCTTCCCGCTGCTCGGGCTGGCGGCCGGGGGACTGGTGCCGTGGCTGCTGACCCCGGCGCTGTACAGCGGGTTCCTCTTCCTGTGCCTGGTCCCCTCCACCATCCAGTCCTCGATCGCCTTCACCTCGATCGCCAAGGGCAACGTGCCGGCCGCCATCTGCGCCGGGTCGTTCTCCTCGCTGCTGGGGATGGTGCTGACCCCGCTGCTCGCGGTGGTGCTGCTGGGCTCCTCCGGCGGCGGCTTCTCGGCCGACTCCGCGCTGAAGATCGCCCTCCAGCTCCTCGCGCCCTTCCTCGCCGGGCAGCTCCTGCGGCGGTGGATCGGCGGCTTCCTCGCCCGGCACAAGCGGATCATCGGCTTCGTCGACCGGGGCTCGATCCTGCTCGTCGTCTACACCGCCTTCAGCCAGGGCGTCGTCGCCGGCATCTGGCAGCAGGTGACCTGGCCCCGGCTGCTGGCGCTGCTCGCCGCGGAGGCCGTCCTGCTCGCCGTGATGCTCTCGCTGACCTGGTACGGGGCGGCGCGGATGGGCTTCGCCCGGGCGGACCGGATCGCCATCCAGTTCGCCGGGTCGAAGAAGTCGCTGGCGGCCGGACTGCCGATGGCCACGGTGCTCTTCGCCTCGCACGCCTCGCTGGCGGTGCTGCCGCTGATGCTCTTCCACCAGATGCAGCTGATGGTCTGCGCCGTCATCGCCAAGCGCCGCTCGCGCGACCCGGAGGCGGCCGCGGAACCGGTCCCGGTGGCGGGCCCCGGCGCGGCCTGACCGCCCGGGCGCCGGTCAGCCGGCGTCGACCGGCAGCGCGATCCGCTCCTCGCCCGCGTACACGTTCATCGACGCTCCGCGCAGGAAGCCGACCAGCGTCATCCCGCTCTCCCGGGCCAGTTCGACGGCGAGGGAGGAGGGAGCGGAGACCGCCGCCAGCATCGGGATGCCGGCCATCACGGCCTTCTGCACCAGTTCGAAGGAGGCCCGCCCCGACACCAGCAGCACCGACTCGCTCAGCGGCAGCCGCCCCTGCTGGAGGGCGCGTCCCACCACCTTGTCGACGGCGTTGTGCCGCCCCACGTCCTCGCGCAGGTCGACCAGCTCGCCCTCCGGGGTGAACAGCGCCGCCCCGTGCAGGCCGCCGGTGCGGTCGAAGACCTGCTGGGCCGCGCGCAGCCGGTCGGGGAGGACGGAGAGCTGGGCGGGGGAGAGGCGGACCGCGTCGTCCCCGGTCAGCGGATGGCGGGTCTTGGTGCGGACGGCGTCCAGGCTGGCCTTGCCGCACAGGCCGCAGGAGGACGAGGTGTAGACGTTCCGCTCCAGGGAGATGTCCGGCAGCACGACGCCCTCGGCGAGCCGCACGTCCACCACGTTGTACGTGTTGGAGCCGTCGGCGGTGGCGCCCGCGCAGTACACGACGGAGGCCAGCTCCGAGGCGTCGGCGAGCACCCCCTCGCTGACCAGGAAGCCCACGGCGAGCGCGAAGTCGTCGCCCGGGGTGCGCATGGTGATCGCCAGCGGCCTGCCGTTCAGCCGGATCTCCAGGGGCTCCTCGGCGACCAGGGTGTCCGCCCGCGCGGAGACGGCACCGTCCCGGATACGGAGGACGCGGCGGCGTTCGGTGACTCGGCCCATGGAGCGGTCCTGGTTCTGTGCGTACGGCGGCCGGTCGGCCCTGCGCGGAGAGAGCGCGGGGCGCCCGGCCGGGGCGGGGAACGCCCGGTCTCCACCCTGCCATTCTTCTCCAGGACCGCCGTCGCGAACCGGGCCGGGGGCACCGACACGCCTGCCGCAGGCCACGGACGGTGTCCGGGCCGGCAGCAGCCCGTACCCGCCTGGTCGAGACTCTTCCCAACTCCGCAACCGGTTCCTAGGGTTCCGGATCATGACGACTCCCTCCACCCCCGCTCGCCGCGGCGGCCCGGTCGCGCCACCCGGCTGGAGCCGGTGGCTGGTCCCGCCGGCCGCGCTCTCGATCCACCTCTCCATCGGCCAGGCGTACGCCTGGAGCGTCTTCAAGCCCGCCCTGGAGTCCGGGCTCGACCTGAGCGGCACCCAGAGCGCCCTGCCCTTCCAGCTCGCCATCGTGATGCTCGGCCTCTCCGCGGCCTTCGGCGGCACCCTCGTCGAACGCAACGGGCCCCGCTGGGCCATGACCGTCTCCCTGCTCTGCTTCTCCTCCGGCTTCCTGATCTCCGCGCTCGGCGCCGCCACCGCCCAGTACTGGCTGATCGTCCTCGGCTACGGCTTCGTGGGCGGCATCGGCCTGGGCATCGGCTACATCTCACCCGTCTCCACCCTGATGAAGTGGTTCCCCGACCGCCCGGGCATGGCCACCGGCATCGCCATCATGGGCTTCGGCGGCGGCGCCCTCATCGCCTCGCCCTGGTCGGCCGCGATGCTCGACTCCTTCGGCAGCGACAACCGGGGCATCGCCCTCGCCTTCCTCGTCCACGGCCTGGCCTACGCCGTGTTCATGAGCCTGGGCGTGCTGCTGATCCGTACCCCGGCCGCCCGGGTGAAGGACGAGGAGAGCGGGGAGACCGCCCGGGTCCCGGTGACCGGTCACGGCGTCTCCGCCCGCTCCGCCCTGCGCACCCCGCAGTTCTGGTGCCTGTGGGTGGTCCTGTGCATGAACGTCACGGCGGGCATCGGCATCCTGGAGAAGGCCGCGCCGATGATCTCCGACTTCTTCGCCGGCACCGACACCCCGGTCTCGGTCGCGGCCGCCGCCGGCTTCGTCGCCCTGCTCTCGGCGGCCAACATGGCCGGGCGGATCGGCTGGTCGAGCACCTCCGACCTGATCGGCCGCAAGAACATCTACCGCGTCTACCTGGGCGTCGGCGCCGTGATGTACCTGCTCATCTCGCAGTTCGGGGACGCCTCCAAGCCCTTGTTCATCCTCTGCGCGCTGGTGCTGCTCTCCTTCTACGGCGGTGGCTTCGCCACCATCCCCGCCTACCTGAAGGACCTCTTCGGCACCTACCAGGTCGGCGCCATCCACGGCCGCCTGCTGACCGCCTGGTCCACCGCGGGTGTCCTCGGCCCGCTCATCGTCAACCAGATCGCCGACCGCCAGGCCGCCGCCGGACACAGCGGGCCCGAGCTGTACGGGCTCTCGCTGACCGTCATGACCGGGCTGCTCGTCGTCGGCTTCCTCGCCAACGAACTGGTCCGCCCCGTCCACCCCCGCCACCACGTCACCCCGGCCGAGGCGGCTCCCGCCGCCGCGCCGGTGCCCGCCCAGAAGGAGGCCGCCGCCCATGACGACGCCCGCTGACACCCCGGCGCCGCCCCAGCGCCGCGCCCTGACCGCCGTCGCCTGGCTCTGGGTGGGAGTGCCGCTCTGCTGGGGCCTGTACGAGCTGGGAGTCAAGGCCGCACAGCTGTTCACCGGCTGACCCCCGCGCGGGAAGGCGGGCCCTCCGGGGTGGGTGATGTCTCCAAGGGTCGAGCCCGAATCCTGTGGCATCACCTGCCCTGCTACCCGTGAGTCGCTGACCAGACTGGAGGGTCCCGTTCGCCATCCGGACACAAGGGGGACCCCGTTCCATGATCGGCACCCGCATCGCCGCCGTCGGCCACTACCAGCCCGCCCGGGTACTCACCAACGAGGAGCTGGAGGAGATGGTCGACACCAGCGACGCGTGGATTCGCAGCCGGGTGGGCATCCGTACCCGGCGGATCGCGGGCCCCGACGAGCCGGTGGACGAACTGGCGGCGCACGCCGCCGCCAAGGCGCTGGCCTCCGCGGGGATCGAGCCGGCCGCCGTCGACCTGGTCGTGGTCGCCACCTCCACCGCCATCGACCGCTCCCCGAACACCGCCGCCCGCCTCGCCGCCCGGCTCGGCATGGTCTCCCCGGCCACCCTCGACCTCAACGTGGTCTGCGCCGGCTTCACCCACGCCCTGGCCACCGCCGACCACGCGGTGCGCGCCGGTGCCGCCGAACGCGCCGTGGTCGTCGGCGCCGACAAGATGTCGCAGGTCGCCGACTGGACCGACCGGGGCACCTGCGTCCTGGTCGGTGACGGGGCGGGCGCCGCCGTCGTCACCGCCGACCACGCCGACCATGCCGAGAGCGGCGGCGCGGGCATCGGCCCCGTCCTGTGGGGCTCGGTCCCCGGCCTCGGCCACGCCGTCCGCATCGAGGGCACCCCGCCCCGCTTCGCCCAGGAGGGCCAGAGCGTCTACCGCTGGGCCACCACCACGCTGCCGCCGATCGCCCGCAAGGTCTGCGAGCGCGCCGGGACCACCCCCGAGGAACTGGCCGCCGTCGTCCTCCACCAGGCCAACCTGCGCATCATCGAACCGGTCGCCGCCAGGCTCGGCGCGGTCAACGCCGTGGTCGCCAAGGACGTCGTGGAGTCCGGCAACACCTCCGCCGCCTCCATCCCGCTCGCCCTCTCCAAGCTCGTCGAACGCGGCGAGATCAGCACCGGCGACCCCGTCCTCCTCTTCGGCTTCGGCGGCAACCTCTCCTACGCGGGCCAAGTCGTCCGTTGCCCCTGATCTCCCCCGCCACCTGGGCGGACGGTCCGGGAGCCGGGTGTGCGGGGGAGGGCGCCGCGGGAGACCCGCCCTCCCGGCTTTGTCCTGCGAATGGAAAAAGTCGGGGGTAATTCCCGCTCAACTTCTTCCCACACCCGGCAGGCACTGCTACGTTCCCCTCGAAAGCGCGAGCGGTGCGAGCCCGGCCGGCCCCCACAAGGCAGGCCCGTGGCACCGCCGTTCGCAGAGGTTTCCCCGCACCGTCAGGCCAGGGGGAGGGAGGGGCGCGTGAGACGCATGACCGCAAGACCCGCCAACGCACACCAGGCGCGCCTGCTGCGGCTGCTCCGTGACGGCGGCGCTCACTCCCGCGCCCAGCTCGGCGAGGAGGTCGACCTCTCCCGCTCCAAACTCGCCGTCGAGGTCGACCGGTTGCTGGAGACCGGCCTCGTCGTCGCCGACGGCCTCGCCGCCTCGCGCGGCGGACGCCGTTCGCACAACATCCGCCTCGCGCCCCACCTGCGCTTCCTCGGCGTCGACATCGGCGCCACCTCGGTCGACGTGGCCGTCACCAACGCCGAGCTGGAGGTGCTGGGCCACATCACCCAGCCGATGGACGTCCGCGAAGGGCCGGTCGCCGTCTTCGAGCAGGTCCTCGACATGGCCGAGAAGCTCAAGGCCTCCGGCCTCGCCGAGGGGTTCGACGGCGCCGGCATCGGCGTACCCGGCCCCGTCCGCTTCCCCGAGGGCATCCCGGTCGCCCCGCCGATCATGCCCGGCTGGGACGGCTTCCCGGTCCGCGAGGCGCTCAGCCAGGAACTGGGCTGCCCCGTCATGGTCGACAACGACGTGAACCTCATGGCGATGGGCGAACAGCACGCCGGAGTCGCCCGCACCGCCCGTGACTTCCTCTGCGTCAAGATCGGCACCGGCATCGGCTGCGGCATCGTGGTCGGCTCCACCGTCTACCGCGGCACCACCGGCAGCGCCGGCGACATCGGCCACATCCAGGTCGAGCCGGACGGACTGCCCTGCGCCTGCGGCAACCAGGGCTGCCTGGAGGCCCACTTCAGCGGCTCCGCCCTGGCCCGCGACGCCGAACAGGTGGCGCGCGAGGGCCGCTCCGCGGAGCTGGCCGCCCGGCTGGAGGCCGCAGGCCGGCTCAGCGCCGCCGACGTGGCCGCCGCCGCCTCCGGCGGGGACACCGCAGCCCTCGAACTGATCCGGCGCGGCGGCCGCCACACCGGCCAGGTCATCGCCGGCCTCGTCTCCTTCTTCAACCCCGGGCTCGTGGTGATCGGCGGCGGGGTGACCGGCCTCGGCCACACCCTGCTCGCCGCCATCCGCACCCAGGTCTACCGCCAGTCGCTGCCGCTCGCGACCGGCAACCTGCCCATCGTCCTGGGCGAGTTGGGGCCCGCCGCCGGAGTCATCGGCGGCGCCCGGCTCATCAGCGACCACCTGTTCTCGCCGGCCTGACAGGCCCGGCGCGCACCACCCCGCCCGGCCCCGCCGGACGGACGCACCACCGGCACCACCGGCACCACCCGCAAGGCCGCACCACCGCAAGGCGCACCACCCGCCCGGCCGAGCCGCGCCGGGACCGGGCCGCACCCCGAGCCGTACGTACCCAGGCACCACCGCACCACCGAGCCGCACCACCCGCGCCCGCTCCGGGCGCCCGCACGGGACCGCCGTGCCCGCGCCCCGCCCGTACGAAGCAGCACCCGTACCGCAGCAACCCTGCCCCTGACCCGTTCCGCACCACCGGCACCGTCAGCACCCGTACCCGCAGCAGCTCCGCACCGCCCACGCACCGCACCACCGCGCCGTCGGCGCGCGGTCCGCCCTGCCCGCTCACCGGCCGTCATCCGCCGAGGGGAACCGCCATGGCACCAGAACCACCCCTGCTCACCATGTCCGGCATCGCCAAGTCCTTCCCGGGCGTCCGCGCCCTCGACGGGGTGGACCTGGAGGTCGCCGCCGGTGAGGTCCACTGCCTCCTCGGCCAGAACGGCGCCGGGAAGTCCACACTCATCAAGGTGCTCGCCGGAGCCCACCAGCCCGACGAGGGCACCATCACCTGGCAGGGCGAGCCGGTCACCCTCAAGTCGCCCATCGCCGCGATGCGCCTCGGCATCGCCACCATCTACCAGGAACTCGACCTGGTGGAGGGGCTCAGCGTCGCCGAGAACGTCTACCTCGGGCACGAGCCGACCAGCGCCGGCTTCGTCGTCAGGGGCGGCGAAGCCCGCCGGCGTGCGGCCGCCCTGCTGCGCCGCCTGGGCCACCCGGAGATCGACGCCGGCACCCTCGTCGGCGACCTCTCCGCCGCCCACCAGCAGATCGTCTCGATGGCCCGCGCCCTCTCCCACGACGTCCGCCTCATCGTGATGGACGAGCCGTCCGCCGCCCTCGACCCGGACGAGGTCGCCAACCTCTTCAGGATCGTCGCCTCGCTCACCGCCGAGGGTGTCGCCATCGTCTACATCTCCCACCGCCTGGAGGAGATCCGCCAGATCGGCGACCGCGTCACCGTCCTCAAGGACGGCCGGGCCGTCGCCCAGTCGCTCTCGGCGGACGACACCCCCACCCGTGACATCGTTTCCCTCATGACGGGCCGCACCGTCGAGTACGTCTTCCCGCCCCGGCCCGAACAGCCCGCCCCGGCAAAGACGGCACCGGTGCTGACGGTCGAGAACCTCTCCAGGGAAGGCGAGTTCGAGCCGCTCGACCTCCAGGTGCGGCCCGGCGAGATCGTCGGCCTCGCCGGACTGGTCGGCTCCGGCCGCTCCGAGATCCTGGAGACCGTCTACGGCGCCCGCAAACCCGCCACCGGCCGTGTCGCCGTCGACGGGAAGTGGCTGCGCACCGGCAGCGTGCGCGCCGCCGTCCGGGCCGGCGTGGGCCTCGCCCCCGAGGAGCGCAAGGCGCAGGGCCTGCTGATGCTGGAGTCGGTCACCCGCAACGTCTCGGTCTCCACGCTCTCCCGCTTCTCCCGGGGCGGCTGGGTCGACCGGGGCCGCGAACGCGCCGACGCCCGTGCCGCCACCCGCGAACTGTCGCTGCGCCCCGACAACCCCGAGACCCCGGTCCGCACCCTCTCCGGCGGCAACCAGCAGAAGGCGGTCCTCGCCCGCTGGCTGCTGCGCGGCTGCCGGGTGCTGCTGCTGGATGAACCGACCCGAGGCGTCGACGTGGGCGCCCGCGCCGAGCTGTACGCGGTGATCCGCCGGCTCGCCGACGACGGCCTCGCCGTCCTCCTCGTCTCCAGCGAGGTCCCCGAAGTGCTGGGCCTCGCCGACCGTGTCCTGGTGCTCCGCGAGGGGCGGGTCGTCCACGAGGCGCCCGCGACGGAACTCGACGAACACCGCGTACTGGATCTAGTGATGGAAGGGACCCCGACGACATGACGCAGCCTGCCCCCTCGGATCAGCTGGGCGGGCCCGGTGCCGGCCCGCCGCTCGAACTCGGCAAGGACGACCCCGGCCCCGCCGCCCCGGGCGGAACGCGGTTCTTCCGCCCGGACCTGCGCACCCTCGCGCTGCTCGGGGTACTCGCCGCCCTGATCCTCGTCGGCGGCCTCACCCGCCCCGACGAGTTCCTCGCCACCACCAACCTCCAGCTGGTGCTGGTCCAGTCCTCGGTGATCGGCGTGGTCACCGTCGGCATGACCTTCGTGATCATGTCCGGCGGCATCGACCTCTCGGTGGGCGCCATCGTCGCCCTCGCCTCGGTCTGGGCGACCACCGTCGCCACCCAGGACTTCGGCTTCACCGGCATCCTCTTCACCGCCGTCCTGGTCGGCCTCGGCTGCGGCCTGGTCAACGGCGTGCTCATCGCGTACGGCCAGATGGTGCCGTTCATCGCGACGCTCGCCATGATGGTCTCGGCGCGCGGTCTCGCCCTGCTGATCACCGACGGCAACACCCAGATCGTCACCGTCGAGTCGGTGCTCGACCTCGGTTCCCGCAGCTCCTACGTCCTGGGCATCCCGCCGCTGGTGATGGTCTTCGCCCTGGTCACCGTCGTCGGCTGGCTGGTGCTCAACCGCACCACCTTCGGCCGCCGCACCGTCGCGGTCGGCGGCAACGCGGAGGCCGCCCGGCTCGCCGGGATCGACGTCCGCCGCCAGCGCCTCTACCTCTACCTGCTCTCCGGCCTGTGCTGCGGCATCGCCGCCTTCCTGCTGGTGGTCCTCTCCGGCTCCGGTCAGAACACCAACGGCAACCTCTACGAACTCGACGCCATCGCCGCGGCGATCATCGGCGGCACCCTGCTCACCGGCGGACGCGGCACCATCGTCGGCTCCGTCCTCGGCGTCCTGATCTTCACCACGATCACCAACATCTTCGCGCTCAACAACCTCCAGAGCGACGTCCAGCAGATCGCCAAGGGCGCCATCATCGTCGTCGCCGTCCTGGTCCAGCGCCGCTCAGCCCAGCACACCACCTAGCGCACCGCTCTCCCCCCCCAGCCGAGCACCGCCCACGAGCCGCATCCCGAAAGGGCCACCACCATGCCAGAGATCCCCAGCCGCAGAGGACTGCTCCTCGGTACCGCCGCCCTCGGCGCCGGCGCCTTCCTCACCGCCTGCACCAGCAACGAGCCGAAGGAGTCCTCGGGCTCCACCGACAACCAGGCGGCCGCCGCCGACGACAAGCCCGGCAAGAAGGTCACCATCGGCTTCGCCGGCCCCCAGGCCGACCACGGCTGGCTCAACGCCATCAACGTCAACGCCCGCGAGCGCGCCAAGAAGTACTCCGACGTCACCCTCGACATCACCGAGGGCTCCAACGACACCGCCGCCCAGATCGGCCAGATCGACACACTGATCAACAAGAAGGTCGACGTCCTGGTCATCCTGCCCGCCGACGGCAAGGCGATGACCCAGGCCGGGCTGAAGGCGATGCGCGCCGGGATACCCGTCGTCAACCTCGACCGGGTCTTCGCCAACCCGCAGGCGTACCGCTGCTGGGTCGGCGGCGACAACTACGGCATGGGGCTCAACGCCGGCCACTACATCGGCGAACTCCTCAAGGACAAGAAGAACGCCAAGGTCGTCGAGTTGTCCGGCCCCGACAACCTGGAGCTGACCAAGCAGCGCACCCAGGGCTTCGACGACGCCCTGAAGAACTACCCGAACATCAAGAAGGTCGCCCGCCAGCAGGCCGAGTTCACCGTGGAGACCGGCCAGGCCAAGATGGCCCAGATCCTCCAGGCGCAGAAGAGCTTCGACGCCATGTGGAACCACGACGACGACCAGGGCGTCGGCGCGCTGCGCGCCATCGACCAGGCCGGCCGCGACGACTTCGTGATGGTCGGCGGCGCCGGGGCGCTCTCCGCGATGGAGGCCATCCAGGCCGACGACAGCGTCCTGAAGGCGACCGTGCTCTACCCGCCGACCATGGCGGCCTCCGCCATCGACCTGGCCCGCGCGCTGGGCCAGGGCAAGGGCGTCAGCGGCCTCGCCGAGCACGAGATCCCCACCTCGCTGACGCTCTACTCGGCCGTCGTCACCAAGGACAACGTCAAGGAATACCTGCCGACCGGCTTCAAGTAGGCCGAGAGCACCGCGTACCCAGGACGGCCCCCTCGCTCTTACCGAAGGCCCCCGCGGCGCGCGCCGCGGGGGCCCGGGGCCGCCCCATTCCCAGGAGGAGGAAGACTGCATGCGAGAGACGGAGCAGGAGGCGGCCGGCGGCCGCCCGGCCCCGCCCGGGACCCCGCGTCTCGGTGTGGGCATGGTCGGTTACGCGTTCATGGGCGCCGCCCACTCCCACGGGTGGCGGACCGCCGGACGCGTCTTCGACCTGCCGCTCCAGCCGCATCTGGCCGCGGTCTGCGGCCGCGACCCCGAGGCGGTGCGCACGGCCGCGGCCAGGCTCGGCTGGGACGCGGCCGAGACCGACTGGCGGGCCCTGATCGCCCGCGAGGACGTCCAGCTGGTCGACATCTGCACCCCGGGTGACAGCCACGCCGAGATCGCGATCGCCGCCCTGGAGGCGGGCAAGCACGTGCTGTGCGAGAAGCCGCTCGCCAACACCGTCGAGGAGGCCGAGGCGATGGTGGCCGCGGCCGGCCGGGCCGAGGAGCGCGGCCAGGTCGCCATGGTCGGCTTCAACTACCGGCGCGTCCCGGCCGCCGCCTACGCCCGTTCGCTGGTGGCCGAGGGGCGCCTGGGCAGGCTGCGCCACGTGCGGGTCCGCTACCTCCAGGACTGGCTGGTCGACCCGGCCTCCCCGCTGACCTGGCGGCTGCGCAAGGAGAGCGCGGGCTCGGGCGCGCTCGGCGACCTCGGCGCGCACGCCGTCGACCTCGCGCAGTACCTCACCGGCGAGGCGGTCGCCGGGGTCTCGGCGCTCACCGAGACCTTCGTCAAGGAGCGGCCGCTGCTCGCCGGGGCCTCCTCGGGGCTGAGCGGCACCGGCTCCGCCGAGACCGGGCCCGTCACCGTGGACGACGCGGCGGTCTTCACCGCCCGGTTCACCTCGGGGGCGCTCGGCACCTTCGAGGCCACCCGGTACGCCACCGGCCGCAAGAACTCCCTCCAGGTCGAGCTGAACGGCGAACGCGGCTCGCTCGCCTTCGACCTGGAGCGGCTCAACGAGCTCTCCTTCCACGACGAGACCGAGCCCGCGGTCACCAGCGGCTTCCGCCGCATCCTGGTGACCGAGCCGGAGCACCCGTACCTGGAGGGCTGGTGGCCGCCGGGCCACGGCCTCGGCTACGACCACACCTTCGTCCACCAGGCCCGCGACCTGGTGCACGCGGTCGCGGCGGGCACGAGCCCCGCCCCCTCGTTCGCCGACGGGCTCCGCGTCCAGCGGGTGCTGGCCGCCGTGGAGGAGAGTGCCGCCAAGAACGCCGTCTACACCCCTGTACCGGACCTGGAGGCGTCCTGACATGCCGCGCGAATTCACCCTCTTCACCGGGCAGTGGGCCGACCTCCCCCTGGAGGAGGTCTGCCGCCTGGCCCGCGACTTCGGGTACGACGGACTGGAACTTGCCTGCTGGGGCGACCACTTCGAGGTCGACAAGGCGCTGGCCGACCCGGCGTACGTCGCCGGGCGCCACCAGCTGCTCGACAAGTACGGGCTGAAGTGCCGGGCCATCTCCTACCACCTGGTCGGCCAGGCGGTCTGCGACGCCATCATCGACGAGCGGCACCAGAACATCCTGCCCGCCCGCATCTGGGGCGACGGCGAGCCCGAAGGGGTCCGGCAGCGGGCCGCCGCCGAGATCAAGGACACCGCGCGGGCCGCGGCCGCCTTCGGCGTCGACACCGTCATCGGCTTCACCGGCTCGGCCATCTGGCACCTGGTGGCGATGTTCCCGCCGGTCCCCGACGGCATGATCGACCGCGGCTACCAGGACTTCGCCGACCGCTGGAACCCGGTCCTGGACGTCTTCGACGCCGAGGGCGTCCGGTTCGCCCACGAGGTCCATCCGGGCGAGATCGCGTACGACTACTGGACCACCCACCGGGCGCTGGAGGCGGTCGGCCACCGGCCCGCCTTCGGGCTCAACTTCGACCCGAGCCACTTCGTGTGGCAGGACCTCGACCCGGTCGGCTTCCTGTGGGACTTCAAGGACCGGATCTACCACGTGGACTGCAAGGAGGCCCGCAAGCGCCTCGACGGGCGCAACGGGCGGCTCGGCTCCCACCTGCCGTGGGGCGACCCGCGGCGCGGCTGGGACTTCGTCTCGGCCGGCCACGGCGACGTGCCCTGGGAGGACGTCTTCCGGATGCTCCGCTCGATCGGCTACGAAGGACCCGTCTCGGTGGAGTGGGAGGACGCCGGGATGGACCGGCTGACCGGCGCCCCCGAGGCGCTGGCCGCCCTGCGCAAGCTCGACTGGGACCCGCCCCAGGCCTCCTTCGACGCGGCCTTCGGCGGCCGCGACTGACCAGGGCCCGCTGAGCGTGACGGCCCCTGACCGGCCCGGCGGCCACCGCCGACGGGCCGGTCAGGGCTGCCCGCACCCCCCTTTGTCCTCTGCTGGGAGAAAGTTCAAGTTCCCTGCTGTGCAAGGGGTTTCGGGCGGGAACAAAGGTCGCTACGGTCCAGAGCGAGACCAGTACGGCTCTCCGGGGTGACGGCGCACCCCGGCAGCACCCCCACCCGCACGACGTCTTCCCGGAGGAACTCCGTGCACAGGAAACGTCCAAGACTCCGCCAGGCGGTGGCGCTCCTCACCGGCGCCCTTCTCACCAGCGCCTCACTGGGCCTGGCCGCGCTCCCCGCGAGCGCCGCCGACCCGGAGGCCCTCGACAAGCCCGCCGCCGCCCCCACCTTCCAGCAGGTCACCCTCGCCAAGGGCGTGGAGGAGACCGGCGAGCCGATGACCATGGCCGTCCTGCCCGACGGCGGTGTCCTGCACACCGCCCGCGAGGGCGACCTGCGCCTGACCGACGCGGGCGGCACCACCAAGGTGGCCGGCACCCTCGACGTGTACAGCCACGACGAGGAGGGGCTCCAGGGGGTCGGGATCGATCCCGGCTTCGAGGAGAACCGTTTCATCTACCTGTACTACGCGCCCAAGCTCGACACCCCGTCCGGCGACGCCCCCGAGAACGGCACCGCCGCCGACTTCGAGCCCTACGACGGCGTCAACCGCCTCTCCCGGTTCGTCCTGGCCGAGGACGGCACGCTCGACAAGGCCAGCGAGCAGAAGATCCTCGACATCCCCGCCTCGCGCGGCATGTGCTGCCACGTCGGCGGCGACATCGCCTTCGACGCGGACGGCAACCTCTACCTGTCGACCGGCGACGACACCAACCCCTTCGCCTCCGACGGCTTCACCCCCATCGACGAGCGCGAGAACCGCAACCCGGCCTTCGACGCCCGCCGCAGCTCCGGCAACACCAACGACCTGCGCGGCAAGATCCTCCGCATCAAGGTCAAGGACGACGGCTCGTACGACATCCCCGAGGGCAACCTCTTCGCCCCCGGCACCGAGAAGACCCGTCCCGAGATCTACGCGATGGGCTTCCGCAACCCGTTCCGGATGAGCGTCGACCAGGCCACCGGCATCGTCTACGTCGGCGACTACGGTCCCGACGCCGGCTCCGCCGACCCGGACCGCGGTCCGGCCGGACAGGTCGAGTTCGCCCGCGTCACCGAGGCCGGCAACTTCGGCTGGCCGTACTGCACCGGCGACAACGAGCCGTTCAACGACTACGACTTCGAGACCAAGGAGTCCGGCGAGCCCTTCGACTGCGCCGCGCCGAAGAACACCTCGCGGCACAACACCGGCCTCACCGACCTGCCGCCGGCCCAGGCCGCCTGGATTCCGTACGACGGCGACAGCGTCCCGGAGTTCGGCAACGGCTCGGAGTCGCCGATGGGCGGCCCGGTCTACCGCTACGACGCCTCTCTCGACTCGGCGGTGAAGTTCCCCGAGGAGTTCGACGGGAACTTCTTCGCCGGAGAGTTCGGCCGCCAGTGGATCAAGCGGATCGAGCAGGGCGAGGACGGCACCGTCGAGGCCATCAACGACTTCCCGTGGTCCGGCACCCAGGTCATGGACATGGAGTTCGGCCCGGACGGCGCCCTGTACGTCCTCGACTACGGCACCGGCTACTTCGGCGGCGACGCCAACTCGGCCGTCTACCGCATCGAGAACGCCACCGACGGCTACGCACCGGTCGCGGTCGCCAAGGCCGACAAGACCTCGGGCCAGAGCCCGCTGGAGGTCACCTTCTCCTCCGAGGGCACCACGGACGCCGACGGCGACCCGCTCACCTACAGCTGGGACTTCGGCGACGGAGCCACCAGCGACGAGGAGAACCCCACCCACACCTTCGAGGAGAACGGGGTCTACTCGGCGACGCTGACCGCCACCGACCCGTCCGGCCTCAAGGGCACGGCCTCGGTCCAGGTGACCGTCGGCAACACCGCGCCGACCGTCACCCTCCAGCAGCCGAAGGACGGCACGCTCTTCAAGTTCGGTGACACCATCTCCTTCAAGGTCGAGGTGACCGACCCCGAGGACGAGGAGATCGACTGCTCCAAGGTCACCGTCCGCTACATCCTCGGCCACGACAACCACGGCCACCCGATCACCTCGGCAGAAGGCTGCGAGGGCACCCTCAACGTCCCCGCCGACGGTGAGCACGACCCCAACGCCAACATCTTCGGCGTCATCGACGCCTCCTACACCGACACCGGGGCGAACGGCCAGCCCGAACTGACCGGCTCCGACCAGATCCAGCTCCAGCCCCGCCACCGGCAGGCCGAGCACTACGGCGACTCCGAGGGTGTGGCCCCGCAGAACAAGCCCTCCGCCAACGGCGGCAAGACCGTCGGGGACATCCACGACGGCGACTGGATCTCCTTCAAGCCGTACAACCTCACCGGCGCCGACAAGTTCACCGCCCGCATCTCCTCCGGCGGCAGCGGCGGCACCCTGGAGGTCCGCAGCGGATCGCCCACCGGCACCCTGCACGGCACCGCGACCGTCCCGGTCACCGGCGGCTGGGAGACCTTCGAGGACGTCGAGACCGAGCTGACCGACATCGGCCCGGACACCACCGAACTCTTCCTCGTCTTCAAGGGCGAGGGCGACGGTGCCCTCTACGACGTGGACGACTTCGTCATCGACGGGGCCGCCCCGGCCGCCGCCGACAAGAAGCTCCTGGTCTTCTCCAAGACCGCCGGCTTCCGCCACGACTCCATCCCGGCCGGTATCGAGGCCCTGAAGGAGATCGGCGCGGAGAACGGCATCGCGGTCGACGCCACCGAGGACGCCGGCCAGTTCACCCCGGAGAAGCTCGCCGAGTACGACGCCGTCACCTTCCTCTCCACCACCGGCGACGTCCTCGACGGCGACCAGCAGAAGGCGTTCGAGGAGTACGTCGCGGGAGGCGGCGGCTACGTCGGCGTCCACGCGGCCGCCGACACCGAGTACGAGTGGGAGTTCTACGGCGGCCTGGTCGGCGCCTACTTCGACTCCCACCCGCACATCCAGGAAGCCACCGTCGAGGTCGAGGACCACGACCACCCGGCCACCGCGCACCTCGGCGAGACCTGGGAGCGCACCGACGAGTGGTACAACTACCGCACCAACCCCCGTGAGCAGGCCCGCGTCCTTGCCACCCTGGACGAGTCCAGCTACGAGGGCGGCACCATGGACGGCGACCACCCGATCGCCTGGTGCCAGACCTACGAGGGCGGCCGCTCCTTCTACACCGGCGGCGGCCACACCGTCGAGTCCTTCGCGGAGGCCGACTTCCGCACCCACCTGGCCGGCGGCCTGAAGTACGCCACCGGCCTGGCCGACGCCGACTGCTCCCCGAAGGGCGGCGGCGAGGAGGAGGACGGCTACGAGCCGATCTTCGACGGAAAGACCCTCGACGGCTGGAAGCAGGCGGGCCCCGGCGAGTTCACCATCGACAACGGTGAACTGAAGACCACCGGCGGCATGGGCCTGCTCTGGTACGAGGCCAAGGAGCTGTCCTCCTACTCCCTCACGCTCGACTGGAAGATGGAGGGCGACGACAACTCCGGTGTCTTCGTGGGCTTCCCGGCCTCCGACGACCCCTGGTCGGCCGTGAACAACGGCTACGAGGTGCAGATCGACGCCACCGACGAACCCGACCGCACCACCGGCGCCGTCTACACCTTCCAGTCCGCCGACATCGAGGCCCGCGACAAGGCCCTCAAGCCGCCGGGGGAGTGGAACAGCTACGAGATCAAGGTCCAGGGCGAACGCCTCCAGGTCTTCCTCAACGGAGTCGAGATCAACGACTTCACCAACGAGGACCCGGCCCGCTCCCTGACCGACGGGTACATCGGCCTCCAGAACCACGGGGACGACGACCACGTGTCCTTCCGCGACATCCAGCTGAAGGAACTGCCCGCCCAGGGCGACTGAGCGACGGCGGGCGGCGGACGCCGGACCTCCGCCCGCCGTCTCACCCCTCTCCGGCACCCACCACTCACCCCTCCGGGGACGGGCGGCCCACCCGCCGCCCGTCCCCCGGCCCGGGCCCGGTCCCGCCACGGGACCCCGCCCCCCACCGGTTCCGCTTCCCGTTCCGGATGCTCACCCCCGGCCTCGTGAAGGCCCCGGCCGGCCCGGCGGCGGACGACCGCCGAGTCCCGGCCCCCACGCACCACCGCCCCATCGGATCACTGCTGTTCGCTGGTAACAGGAGGCTGCCTGTGTCCACCGAGTCGTTCCCCACTCACACCCCCGCTCCCGCCCACGACCCCGGGCAGACGCCCGCCGGACCCCGCACCGGCGTCTGGCTGATCGGCGCCAGAGGCTCCGTCGCCACCACCGCCGTCGCCGGCTGCGCCGCCACGGTCGCCGGGCTCCATCCGCCGACCGGGCTCGTCACCGAGACCCGGCCCTTCGCCGGAGCGGGCCTCGCCCCGCTCTCCTCCCTGGTCTTCGGCGGCCACGACACCGCCGACTGCCCGCTGCCCAAGCGCGCCGAGGCACTGGCCGAGGGCGGCGTCCTGCCGCACGGGCTGCCCACCGCCGTCCGCGCCGAACTGGAGGCCGCCGACCGCGCCATCCGCCCCGGCGGCCCGCAGTCCGGAGACCCCCGCTCCACCGAGGAACTGGTCGACGCCTTCGCCGCCGACCTCACCGCCTTCCGCGAGGAGCACGGCCTCGCCCGCGTCGTCGTGATCAACGTCGCCTCCACGGAGCCCGCCCCCGCCGCCGGAACCCTCCCCGCCAGCTCCCTCTACGCCGCCGCCGCCCTGCGCGCCGGCTGCCCGTACGCCAACTTCACGCCCTCCACCGGCATCCACCACCCGGACCTCGCCGAGCAGGCGCGCGCCTCGGGGCTGCCGTACGCCGGGCGGGACGGCAAGACCGGGCAGACGCTGCTGCGCTCGGTGCTCGGACCGATGTTCCGCGACCGGGCCCTCGCGGTGCGCGCCTGGTCCGGCTCCAACCTGCTCGGCGGCGGTGACGGCGCGGCCCTGGCCGACCCGGCGGCCGCCGCGGCCAAGAACGCCGGCAAGGAACGCGTCCTCGCCGACACCCTGCCCACCGTCCCCGAGGGCGAGGTGCACATCGACGACGTGCCGGCCCTCGGCGACTGGAAGACCGCCTGGGACCACATCGCCTTCGACGGCTTCCTCGGCACCCGCATGGTCCTCCAGACCATCTGGCAGGGGTGCGACTCCGCCCTCGCCGCGCCTCTCGTCCTCGACCTGGCCCGGCTCCTCGCCCGCGCCCACGAGGCCGGGATCAGCGGCCCCCTCGGCGAACTCGCCTTCTACTTCAAGGACCCCGACGCCCTCCGGGCCCCGGACGGCGAGTCGCCCCCCACCCCGGCCGGCCTCGCCGAGCAGCACCAGCTCCTCCTGGGCTTCGCCCGCCGCCTGGGGGCCGCCGCGTGACCCGCCCCCGCACCCCGGGCGGGCGCCTGGCCGCCTGGGCCGAACTCCTGCGCGTCTCGGCGGCGTTCAGCGTCCCCGGCGACGCCCTCGCCGGAGCCGCCGCCTCCGGGACGCGCCCCGGCCGCCGCACCCTGCTCGCCGCCGGCTCCTCGCTCTGCCTCTACGAGGCGGGGATGGCCCTCAACGACTGGGCCGACCGCGAGGAGGACCGCGCCGAACGCCCGCACCGTCCGCTGCCCTCCGGCCGGATCAGCCCGACCGCCGCCCTCACCGCGGCCGCCGGGCTGACCGCCGCCGGGCTCGGCCTCGCCGCCGCCGCCGGACGCCCCGCCCTCGCCACCGCCTCCGCCCTGGCCGGCACCGTCTGGCTCTACGACCTGAAACTGGCCGGTACGCCGGCGGGCCCGGCCGGGATGGCAGCCGCCCGCACCCTCGACGTGCTCCTCGGCGCCACCGCCACCGCCCGCACCGGCGCCGCGGCCCGCACCGCGCTGCCCGCCGCCGCCCTGCTCGGCGCGCACACCTACGCCGTGACATCGGTGTCACGCCACGAGACCCGCGGCGGCTCCACCCGCGCCCCGCTCGGCGCCCTCGCCACCACCGCGGCCACCGCCGCCACCGTGGCCGGGCTCCGGCGCGGCGCGCCCACCCGACTCCCGGCGGACCGGCGGGAAGCAGCCGCCCCCGGTCCGCCGGGTCCCCGTGCCGCGCGGACCGCCGCCCGCGTCGGCCTCGCCGCCCTGTACGGCACCACGGCCGCCGTGCCCTACCTGCACGCCGCGCTCAACCCCTCGCCGCCGCTCACCCAGCGCGCCGTCGGCGGCGGCATCCGCGCCATGATCCCCCTCCAGGCGGCCCTGTCCGCCCGCGCCGGAGCCCTCGGCGGGGCGCTCGCCACCCTCGCGCTGGTGCCACTCGCCCGCCTCGCCGGGAAGAAGGTGAGCGCCACATGACCGCCGCCCCCGCCCCGCTCCGCCTCGGCTACGGCACCAACGGCCTCACCGACCTCCGCCTCGACGACGCCCTCGCCCTCCTCGCCGACCTCGGCTACGACGGCGTGGGACTGACCCTCGACCACATGCACCACGACCCGCTCGCCCCCCACCTCGCCGCCCGCACCGCCCGCATCGCCGGACGCCTGGCGGAACTGGGCCTCGCGGTGACCGTCGAGACCGGCGCCCGGTACGTCCTGGACCCGCGCGAGAAGCACGGCCCGGGCCTGCTCGACCCCGACCCGGACCGGCGGGCGCGGCGCACCGGCCTGCTCGCCACCGCCGCCCAGGTCGCCGCCGACCTCGGCGCGCACGCCCTGCACTGCTTCACCGGGGCCCCGCCGCCCGGCGTCACCACGCAGGAGGCGTGGGCCGCGCTGCCCGACGCCCTCGCCCCGGTCCTGGAGGCGTCCCGGGCCACCGGCGTCCCCCTCGCCCTGGAGCCCGAACCCGGCCACCTGGTCGCCACCCTCGCCGACTTCCACCGCCTGCGCGCCCTGCTGGGCGACCCCGGCGAACTCGGCCTGACCCTGGACATCGGTCACTGCCAGTGCCTGGAGCCCGAGCCGCCCGCCGCCTGCGTGCGCGAGGCCGCACCCTGGCTGCGGCACGTCCAGATCGAGGACATGCGGCGTGGTGTCCACGAGCATCTGCCGTTCGGCGAGGGCGAGATCGACTTCCCCCCGGTCCTCGCCGCCCTGGCGGCCACCGGCTACCAGGGGCTCACCGTCGTCGAGCTGCCCCGCCACTCGCACGCCGGGCCCACCCAGGCCGCCCACGCCCTGCCCTTCCTGCGGCGCGCCGCCCGCGCGGCCGGCGCCGCCCTCACCCCGGCCGGACCCGCATGAGGCGGCCCGCACCCCCCACCCGCACCACGTCGCGACAGGAGGACCCCGTATGAACCACCCCGCCTCCGCCCCGCCGCAGCCCGACCCGGCCGCGATCCGCCGCACCCTCGCCGGACAGCTCGACGCCGGCGCCCGCGCCTGGCTCGACACCGCTCTCACCGAGGCCGCCGAGGACCCCGGCACCGGGCCCCTGCCCGCCTGGGAGCGCCGCTTCGCCGAGGCCGGACGCCGGGTCGGCGCCGACCACGCCGACACCGCCCGCGTCCTGCTGCTCCACGCGGCGGGCGCCGGCACCGCCACGCTCACCCGCCTCTACCAGGAGGGCAGCGGCGCCGAACGCCGCGCCGTGCTCGACGCGCTGGCCCTCGCCGTGGAAGGCCCCGACGCCGTCGGCCTGGTCGAGGACGCCCTGCGCGCCAACGACACCGGCATCGTCGCCGCCGCCGTCGGCCCGTACGCCGCCCGCCACCTGGACGCGCACGCCTGGCGGCACGCCGTCCTCAAGTGCCTGTTCACCGGCGTCCCGCTGACCGCCGTCGCCCGGCTCGCCGAACGCGCCGCCGGCGACGCCGAACTCGACCGGATGCTGGCCGACTTCGCCGCCGAACGCGCCGCCGCCGGCCGCGCCGTCCCCGCGGACCTCACCGCCGCCCGGGCCCTCACCCAGGCCGCGCCCCCCGGCCGTACCACGACCCCGCCCGCCGGCGGCGGCGCCAAGGAGAACTGATGCGCATCTTCGACCCCCACATCCACATGACCTCCCGCACCACCGACGACTACCAGGCCATGTACGACGCCGGAGTGCGCGCCCTCGTCGAACCCGCCTTCTGGCTCGGCCAGCCCCGCACCTCGCCGGAGAGCTTCCGCGACTACTTCGACGCGCTGCTCGGCTGGGAGCCCTTCCGCGCCGCCCAGTACGGCATCGCCCACCGCTGCACCCTCGCCCTCAACCCCAAGGAGGCCAACGACCCGCGCTGCACCCCGGTCCTCGACCTCCTGCCGCGCTACCTCCTCAAGGACAACGTGGTCGCCGTCGGGGAGATCGGCTACGACTCCATGACCCCGGCCGAGGACGCCGCCCTCACCGCGCAGCTCCAGCTCGCCGCCGACCACGGCCTGCCCGCCATGGTCCACACCCCGCACCGGGACAAGCTCAGCGGACTGCGCCGCACCCTCGACGTGGTCCGCGAGTCCGCGCTCGACGTGGAACGCGTCCTCATCGACCACCTCAACGAGACCACCGTCAAGGAGGCCAAGGACTCCGGCGCCTGGCTCGGCTTCTCCATCTACCCCGACACCAAGATGGACGAGGAGCGCATGGTCGCCGTCCTCACCGAGTACGGCCCCGAGAAGGTCCTGGTCAACTCCGCCGCCGACTGGGGCAAGAGCGACCCGCTGAAGACCCGCGCCGTCGGCGACGCCCTGCTCGCCGCCGGTTTCGACGAGGACGCCGTCGACCAGGTGCTCTGGCGCAACCCCGTCGCCTTCTACGGCCTCAGCGGCCGCCTCGGCGACCTGACCGTGCCCGCCCCCACCGGCCCCGCCGAGCACGAGGGCAACAGCATCCAGCGGGGCGCGCCCCGCACGGCGGGGGAGTGAGCCGATGCGCTTCCGCCACCCCGACGGCTCCACCGTCCACCTCGCCTACTGCACCAACGTCCACCCCGCCGAAACCCTGGACGGGGTCCGCGCCCAGCTCCGCGACCACTGCGAGCCCATCCGCAGACGCCTGGGCCGCGACCGCCTGGGCATCGGGCTGTGGCTCGCCCGCGACGCCGCCTCCGCCCTCGTCGCCGACCCCGCCGCCCTGCGTACCCTCCGCGGCGACCTCGACCGGCGCGGCCTCGAAGTGGTCACCCTCAACGGCTTCCCCTACGAGGGGTTCGGCGAGGCCGAGGTCAAGTACCGCGTCTACCGGCCCGACTGGACCGAACGCACCCGCCTCACCCACACCACCGACCTCGCCCGCCTCCTCGCCTCCCTGCTCCCCGACGACGTCACCGAGGGCTCCGTCTCCACCCTGCCCTTCGCCTGGCGCACCGACTACGACAGCGGCCGCCACCGCACCGCGCTGGGCGCCCTCACCACCCTCGCCGAACGGCTCGACGCCCTCGCCGACCTCACCGGACGTTCCATCCGCATCGGCCTGGAACCCGAACCGGGCTGCACCGTCGAGACCACCGCCGACGCCGTCGCCGCCCTCGCCCCGCTCGGCGACACCACCGCCCACCGCGTCGGCGTCTGCCTCGACACCTGCCACCTCGCCACCTCCTTCGAGAACCCCGCCCGCGCGCTCGGCACCCTGGAGGCGGGCGGCGTCCGCATCGTCAAGGCCCAGCTCTCCGCCGCCCTGCACGCCGAGGAACCCCACCGGGCCGAGGTCCGCGAAGCCCTCGCCGCCTTCGACGAACCCCGCTTCCTCCACCAGACCCGCACCGCCACCCCGGCCGGACTGCGCGGCACCGACGACCTCGACGAGGCCCTCACCGGCGGCCTCCCCGACACCGGACCGTGGCGCTCCCACTTCCACATCCCGCTCCACGCCGACCCCGAACCACCCCTCACCTCCACCCTCCCGGTGCTCCGCGAGACCCTCGCCGGCCTCGTCGGCGGCCCCACTCCGCGCACCCACCACCTGGAGGTCGAGACGTACACCTGGCAGGCCCTGCCGCCCGCGCTGCGCCCCAAGGCCCGCGCCCGCCTCACCGAGGGCATCGCCGCCGAACTCACCCTCGCCCGCGACCTCCTCATCGACCTGGGCCTCAAGGAGCTGCCGTGACCGCCGACCGACCCCAGCCGCTCCTCGTCCTCGACGTCGTCGGCCTCACCCCGCGCCTGCTGGAGCACATGCCGCGCCTCGCCGCCCTCGGCGCCCGCGGCAGCCGCTCCCCGCTCGGCACCGTCCTGCCCGCCGTCACCTGCTCGGCCCAGTCGACCTTCCTCACCGGCACCCTCCCCGCCGACCACGGCATCGTCGGCAACGGCTGGTACTTCCGCGAACTCGGCGACGTCCTCCTGTGGCGCCAGCACAACGGCCTGGTCAGCGGCGACCGCCTCTGGGACGCCGCCCGCCGCGCCCACCCCGGCTACACCGTCGCCAACATCTGCTGGTGGTACGCGATGGGCGCCGACACCGACTGGACCGTCACCCCGCGCCCCGTCTACTACGCCGACGGCCGCAAGGAACCCGACTGCTACACCCGGCCGCCCGAGCTCCACGACGAACTCACCGAGAAACTCGGCACCTTCCCCCTCTTCCACTTCTGGGGCCCCGGCGCCGACCTCGTCTCCTCCCAGTGGATCATCGACGCCACCCGCCACGTCATGGCCACCCGCGACCCCGACCTCACCCTCGCCTACCTGCCCCACCTCGACTACGACCTCCAGCGGTTCGGCCCCGACGACCCCCGCTCGCACGCCGCCGCCCGCGAACTGGACGAGGCCGTCGGCCCGCTGCTGGACCAGGCCGAGGCGGCCGGCCGCACCGTCGTCGTCCTCTCCGAGTACGGCATCACCTCCGTCAGCCGCCCCGTCCACCTCAACCGGGTGCTGCGCGAGGCGGGGCTGCTGGAGGTCCACACCCAGGACGGCATGGAGTACCTCGACACGATGGCCTCCCGCGCCTTCGCCGTCGCCGACCACCAGCTCGCCCACGTCTACGTCAAGCGCCCCGAGGACCTCGACACCGTCCGCGCCCTCCTCGCCGACGTGCCCGGAGTCGAGAGCCTGCTGGACGAGGAGGGCAAGAAGGAGCAGGGCCTGGACCACCCACGCTCCGGAGAGTTCGTCGCCGTCGCCGCACCGGACGCCTGGTTCACGTACTACTACTGGCTCGACGACGCCCGCGCCCCCGACTTCGCCCAGCTGGTCGAGATCCACCGCAAACCGGGCTACGACCCCGTCGAGCTCTTCATGGACCCGAACGACCCCTACGTGAAGCTTCGCGCGGGAGCCGCCGTCGCCCGCAAGAAGCTCGGCATGCGCTACCGGATGGCCGTCGTCCCGCTCGACGCCTCGCCCATCCGCGGCAGCCACGGCCGCCTGCCCGCCGACGAGGCTGACGGGCCGCTCCTCCTCAGCTCCCGCCCCGGAGCCACCGAAGGCCCCGTGGCGGCCACCGACGTCAAGGCGCTCCTGCTGCGCCTCGCCGGTCTCACCACCACCCCCGCACCCGACACCGCCCCTTCCCGGGAGGACCGTTCATGAGCCGCACACCCCGCCACCTCCGCGACGTGACCGACCCCGAGCTGAGCAGCCGCCTCAGCCGCCGCACCATGCTCGGCGTCGCGGCCGGCACCGGCGCCGCCGCCCTGCTCGCCGCCGCGGCCTCCGCCTCCCCGGCCCTCGCCGCCGGCACCGACCTGGCCACCCAGGGCGAGGGCAAGCCCGGCAAGGGCGACCCCGTGCTGCCCCCCGGCCGCCTCGGCATCCAGCTCTACAGCCTCCGCGACAAGGTCGCCACCCTCGGCTTCGCCACCGTCTTCAAGGAACTCGCCCTCTACGGCTACGACGAGATCGAGTTCGCCGGCTACACCCAGGGGGAAGCCGGCCCCCTCACCCTGCGCGAACTCAAGCGCCTCGCCCGCGACCACGGCCTGAAGCCCATCGGCAGCCACGTCAACTACTACGACGACAACAACCCCGACGCCTACAGCTTCGCCCAGAACCTCGACAAGGTCCTCGACGAGGCCGCCGAACTGGGCCTGCCGCACATCGGCACCGCCTCCGGCCCCTGGCGCTACGGCGACACCGTCGACGGCTGGAAGCGCTGCGCCGAGGAGTTCAACCACTACGGCGCCGAGGCGAAGAAGCGCGGCATGAAGTTCTACCAGCACAACCACGCCGAGGAGTTCTCCTTCGCCTCCGACCGGCCCGACGTCCGCCTCTACGACGTCCTGCTCGCCGAGACCGACCCGGACCTGGTCCACCTGGAGATGGACATCTACTGGGCCTACTGCGCCCAGTTCCGCTTCTCGAAGCGCGCCGACGGCACCCCGGACCCGCTCGACCCGCTCGCGTACGTCCTCAAGCAGCCCCACCGCTACCCGCTCTTCCACGTCAAGGACGGCGAGCACGACGAGACGACCACCGACGGCTACCGCATGACCGACGTCGGTGACGGCGACATCGACTACCAGCACTTCATCTCCACCGTCACGGGCCTGCGCGGCCACCGCCACGCCCACCACTGGCAGACCGAGCACGACAACCCCACCGACTCCCTCCGCTTCGCCCGCCGCTCCAGCGCCCACCTGCACTCCCTCCGCAAGAGGAAGCGCTGACCCACCCCTGCCGGGAGGGTGCCGGAAGAGGCCGTGGGGGCCCTTTCCGCACCCTCCCGGCACCCTGTGCACGCCCCCGCTCACGCTCCGTGCCGCCCCGCCCCTGACCACCCGCTATGCAGGTGAACAGCACCCCAAACCCCTGGTAGAGTTTTCTCTGTCAGCGCGGGAAACACCCCGCAACGGCAGACACCTTGTCCGGGTGGCGGAATGGCAGACGCGCTAGCTTGAGGTGCTAGTGCCCTTTATCGGGCGTGGGGGTTCAAGTCCCCCCTCGGACACTCACGGAGAACCCCGCACGCTGTGCGGGGTTCTCCACGTTTCCGGCGGCCGCCTCAGGCCGCCGCTCCCGGGCGCGGAAAGCGGGCGCGGATCGCGTCGACGAAGAGGTCGCGTGAGGTGGGGCCGCCGAACCGGAGACGGTCGTAGGCGCAGAATGCCGGTTCCAGCCGGTCCAACTCGTCGACCAGCGCGTGCAGCCGCTCCGCCCACGGCCCCCGTGGATCGCCCGGTGCGTCCGCGGCGGCGGCGATCGCCGCCGTCAGCCGGTCCTTGCGCCGGATCGTGGCCGGGCTCACCGCGTGCAGGCAGACGTACTGTCCGCTCAGGTACGCCGCCCACTCCGCCTTCCCCTCGGCGGGGTCGGCCCAGTGCCCGGTGAACCACGCCTCCAGCCCGTCCACGCCACCCGCCTCGTCGGCGAGGGAGAACAGGTCGCGCGGCACCATCTCCGCACCGTCGGAGCGCAGGTAGCCCGGCAGCGGCAGCAGCCCCTCCAGCATCAGACGGCGGGCCGCGTCACCACCGCCCCTCCCCACGCAGACGGCCTCCAGCTCGGCGAACTGCTCACTGACGTAGGCGTCGTCGGCCGCGCTCATGGGGTGGTCGCCGTTGACCTCGCGAAAACGCGCGGCGAGCCGCTGCCTCAGCTCCGTGTCCGACATCGGGTGATCCTCCGGGGTGTGCGTGCCGTGCGGGCCTGTGCCGCACGGGTTCCCGCACGCTATCGACCGGACGTTTCGCCGCTCACCGAACCGAGGCCGCGCCGGCCGCCAGGCGGGACGTTCGGCACGGCCGATACGGGTTACGCCTACGGGTATGGCACCGAACAGGGATGGAACGAAGGACGACACGTCACCGCCGGGCCTGCGGGCGGAGCACGGGGGCGACGGCTCCGCGGCGCCGGGGCCCGCGCCCGAGGTCGAGCGGGAGGCACCCGAGCAGCCCACCGACCTGCGGAAGAAGTCGTGGAAGGCGGTGTCGCGGCGGACGGCGGCGGAGTTCCAGGACGACGAGCTGGCCGACCGGGCGGCGGCCCTGACGTACTACGGCGTGCTCGCGCTCTTCCCGGGGCTGCTGGTGCTGGTGTCGCTGCTCGGGATAGCGGGGGAGTCGGCGACCCGGCGGGTGCTCGACGCCATCAAGAAGATGACGCCGGGACCGGCGCGGGACGTCGTCACCAGCGCCGTGGAGCAGTTGCAGGGCGCGGGAGGGCTGGGCTCGCTGCTCGCCGTCGTCGGTCTGCTCGCCGCGCTGTGGTCGGCCTCCGGGTACGTGGGCGCCTTCATCCGCTCCTCCAACGCGGTCTACGACATGCCGGAGGGGCGTCCGGTGTGGAAGGTCCTCCCGGTACGGATCGGGATCACCGTGGCCCTGGTGGTCATGGCGGGCGTGAGCGCGCTGATCGTCGTCTTCACCGGTGACCTGGCGCGGCGTGCGGGGTCCGTGCTGGGGGTGGGCGACACCGCGCTGACCGTGTGGTCGATCGCCAAGTGGCCCGTCCTGCTGCTCCTGGTGATCATGATGATCGCGCTGCTGTTCTGGGCCGCCCCCAATGCCAAGACCAAGGGCTTCCGCTGGGTCTCGCCGGGCAGCTTCCTGGCGCTGGTGATCTGGCTGCTCGCCTCGGCCGGGTTCGCCGTCTACGTGGCCAACTTCGGTTCCTACAACAAGACGTACGGAACGCTGGCGGGTGTCGTCATCTTCCTCGTCTGGCTGTGGATCAGCAACATCGCCATCCTCCTCGGCCTGGAGTTCGACGCCGAGCTGGCACGGGAGCGGGCCGTGGTCGGCGGCCATCCGGTGGACGAGGAGCCGTACGTCGAGCCGCGCGACACCCGGTCCTGGTCCGAGGAGGACCACCGCGAGGCCGAGAGCGGCTGAGGCGCCTGCCGTCCGCCCCCGCCCCGGGAGCCGTACCCGTACGGAGTACATCCCGGGCGCCCGTCGGGGTAGGCGGCCGGGACGCCGCGCCGGACGCCGAGTGGCGGCCGGGCGGCCTGTCCGCCATCTTTCACCTGACCCGACCACCACCGCAGGAAGGAGCGAGGATGAGCACCCTCTCCGGCAGGCCCCCGTCTCCTGACGGCCCGGCAGGCACGACCGGCCAGCAGTCCGTCGGCGACCTCGTGAAGCAGGCGTCCGAGCAGATCGCCGAGCTGACCCGCCAGGAACTCCGCCTGGCCCGGGCCGAGATGACCGAGAAGGGCAAACGCGCAGGGCTCGGCGGTGGCCTCTTCGGTGCCGCGGGGATCGTCGGCTTCCTCGCCCTGGCGGCACTGGTGGCCACCGCGATCATCGCCCTGTCCCTGGTGTGGCCCCCGTGGTGCGCCGCCCTCGTGGTGGCGCTCCTCCTCGGGGCCCTGGCAGGACTGCTCGCCGTACTCGGCAAGAAGGAATTCGGCCGGGCGGCACCGCCCGTCCCCGAGGAAGCTATGGACAACGTGAAGGCCGATGTGGCCCAGATCAAGGAAGGAACCCGTCGATGAGCCCGCAAGCCGGCAACGACGACTCCACGCCGACCCCCGAGGAGCTCCGCGAACAGGTGGAGGGCACCCGAGAGGAGCTCGGCATGACCGTGGAGGCTCTGGCAGCCAAGGCGGACGTGAGGGCCCAGGCCCAGGCCAAGGCGGCCGGCCTCAAGGCCCAGGCGCAGGCCAGGGCGGCCGACGCCCTGGACCGTGCCCCACAGCCGGTGCGCGAGAAGGCGTACCAGGTGACCGAGGCCGCCCGGGGCGGCAAGACGGGGCCGCTGCTCGGCGTCGGCCTGGCGGCGCTCGCGCTGTGCGTCGTCGTCGCGCGGAGCAGGAGGCGTCGATGAAGGCGTCCAAGGTGCTCTACAAGCCGTTCGGGATGGCGCTGGGCGCGGCCGGCGGCGCGTTGGCCGGAGCGGTCTTCCGGAAGGTGTGGAAGGTCATCGGCCACGACGACGAGGCGCCCGGCGCCACCGACCAGGAGCGCGGCTGGCGGGAGATCGTGCTGGCGGCGGCCCTGCAAGGCGCGATCTTCGCGGCCGTCAAGGCCGCGGTGGACCGTGGCGGCGCCACCACCGTCAAGCGGCTCACCGGCTCCTGGCCCGCCTGACGTGCGAGCCCGCGCGGGAGCCCGGGCGACCGGGACGCGCGGACATCGGCAGCGAGGGCGCCCCACCCGTGACAGCACGGGCGGAGGCGCCCTCGGCCTGTCCGCGGGGGCCGCCCCCGCCGCTTCGCTCATCTGAGCGCGCTCATCACGATCTGATTTCTCACAGCGGTACCCCCTTGCCCTCTGCCCCTGTAATCGTTTCCAATCCTCCTTGTAATCGTTTCCACGCCCCGTGGTCACCTTCAGCTCCGCGCTGACGGCCACCACGGTGGACGGAGCCACAAGGAGGTGGTCCGGACATGGCGGGCATCAAAGATGTCGCCGCGGCGGCGGGGCTTTCCGTCGCCACGGTCTCCCGGGTGCTCAACGGGCACCCGTCGGTGAGCGAGGACGCCCGTAAGCGGGTGACGGCCGCGGTGGAGGGGCTCGGGTACCGGCCCAACGCCCTCGCCCGGTCGCTGCGCACCGACCAGACGCGCGCCCTCGGCCTGGTCATCAGCGACGTGCTCAACCCGTACTTCACCGAGCTGGCCCGGTCGGTGGAGGAGGAGGCGCGGGCGCTCGGCTACAGCGTCGTCATCGGCAACGCCAACGAGCGGCCCGAACTCCAGGACCACCACGTGCGGACCCTGCTCGACCGGCGGATCGACGGACTCCTCGTCTCACCCGCCGACGGCAGCTCCCCGCTGATGCGGCAGACCGCCGAGGGCCCCACCCCGATGGTCTTCGTCGACCGCTGGATGCCCGGCCTCGACGTGCCCGTGGTCCGGGCCGACGGCACCGGCGCCATCCGCGACCTCGTCGCCCACCTGCACGGCCTCGGCCACCGCAGGCTCGCCATCATCGCCGGGCCCGCCGCGACCACCACCGGCCACGAGCGCGTCGAGGCCTTCCGCGAGGCGCTGCACGCCTACGGCATCCCGCTCCCCGCCGAACTGGTCGGCCAGGGCGACTTCCAGGCGGACAGCGGGCGGCGGGTCACCGAGGGATTCCTCGCCCTGCCCGAGCCGCCCGACGTGGTCTTCGCCGCCGACAACCTGATGGCGCTCGGCGCGCTCGACGCGATCCGCGCCCGGGGCCTCGCCGTCCCGGACGACATCGGGCTCGCGGCCTTCGACGACATCCCCTGGTTCGTGCACACCGGGCCGCCGATCACCGCGATCGCCCAGCCCACCGCCGAACTCGGCCGGGCCGCCGTGCACGCCCTGACCGACCTGATCGAGGGCAGACCCCCGCAGTCGGTCACCCTCCCCTCCCGCCTCGTCGTCCGCCGTTCCTGCGGCGAGCCCGCCACGACGGCACCCGACCCCCGCGACCCCAGGAGCCAGCTGTGAGCAACCCGGACGAGTTGCTGCGCATCGAGAACATCCGCAAGACCTTCCCCGGCGTCGTCGCCCTCGACTCGGTCGACTTCGACCTGCGCCGCGGCGAGGTGCACGTGCTGCTCGGCGAGAACGGGGCCGGCAAGAGCACGCTGATCAAGATGCTCTCCGGCGCCTACCGCCCCGACAGCGGCACCCTCTACGCCGAGGGCCGCGAGGTGCGCATCCAGAGCGCCCAGGACGCCGAGCGCCTGGGCATCGCCACCATCTACCAGGAGTTCAACCTGGTGCCGGACCTCACGGTGGCCGAGAACATCTTCCTCGGCCGCCAGCCGCGCCGGTTCGGCCTCATCGACCGCAAGAAGATGGAGGCGGACGCCGAGGAGCTGCTGGCCCGCGTCGGCGTCCAGGTCTCCCCGCGCGCCCGCGTCCGCGACCTCGGCATCGCCCGCCTCCAGATGGTGGAGATCGCCAAGGCGCTCAGCCTCGACGCGCGCGTCCTGATCATGGACGAGCCGACCGCCGTGCTCACCTCCGAGGAGGTGGAGAAGCTCTTCGTCATCGTGCGGCAGCTCCGTGCCGACGGCGTCGGGATCGTCTTCATCACCCACCACCTGGAGGAGATCGCCGCCCTCGGCGACCGCGTCACCGTGCTGCGCGACGGCCGCTCCGTCGAGCAGGTCCCCGCCTCCACCCCCGAGGACGAGCTGGTCCGTCTGATGGTCGGCCGCAGCATCGACCAGCAGTACCCGCGCGAGCACCCGGAGCAGGGCGAGCCGCTGCTGACCGTGCGCGGCCTCACCCGGGACGGCGTCTTCCAGGACGTCGGCTTCGAGGTCCGCGCCGGCGAGATCGTCGGCCTCGCCGGACTGGTCGGCGCCGGGCGCACCGAGGTGGCCCGCGCCGTCTTCGGCGCCGACCCCTACGACCGGGGCAGCGTCGAGGTGCTCGGGCGCGAACTGCCCCGCCACGACGTCAACGCCGCGATGACCGCCGGGCTCGGCCTGGTCCCCGAGGACCGCAAGGGCCAGGGCCTGGTGCTCGACGCCTCCGTGCAGGAGAACCTCGGCCTGGTCACCCTCAAGGCCGCCTCGCGCGGCGGCCTGGTGGACCTCAAGGGCCAGCGCACCGCCGCCGCCCGCATCGCCGAACAGCTCGGCGTGCGGATGGCCGGCCTCGGCCAGCACGTGCGCACCCTCTCCGGCGGCAACCAGCAGAAGGTCGTCATCGGCAAGTGGCTGCTGGCCGACACCAAGGTGCTCATCCTCGACGAGCCCACCCGCGGCATCGACGTCGGCGCCAAGGTCGAGATCTACCAGCTGATGAACGAGCTGACCGCCTCCGGCCACGCCGTGCTGATGATCTCCAGCGACCTGCCCGAGGTCCTCGGCATGAGCGACCGCGTCCTCGTCATGGCCCAGGGCCGCGTCGCCGGTGAACTCGCCGGAGACGCCGCCACCCAGGACGCCGTGATGGCCCTCGCCGTCACCACACCCCCCTCGAACGACCCCGCAGTGAAGGAAGTGGAGGCCCCCCGTGGCCACTGACACCGTCAAGAACAACACGGGCAGCGGCGGCGGCTCCGCCTCGGCACTGCGCCGCGTCCTGCTCGACAACGGCGCGCTCAGCGCGCTGGTGGTCCTGGTCATCGCCATGTCGGTGCTCTCCGGCGACTTCCTGACCACCGACAACCTGCTCAACGTCGGCGTCCAGGCCGCGGTCACCGCGATCCTCGCCTTCGGCGTCACCTTCGTCATCGTCTCGGCCGGCATCGACCTCTCGGTCGGCTCGGTCGCGGCCCTCTCCGCCACCGTGCTGGCCTGGCTCGCCACCAGCGAAGGCGTCCCCGTGGTCATCGCGGTGCTGCTCGCCGCCGCCACCGGCCTCGCCTGCGGCCTGGTCAACGGCGCGCTCATCTCGTACGGCAAACTCCCGCCGTTCATCGCGACGCTGGCCATGCTCTCCATCGGGCGCGGTCTCTCCCTGGTCATCTCGCAGGGCAGCCCGATCGCCTTCCCCGACTCGGTCTCCAAGCTCGGCGACACCCTCGGCGGCTGGCTGCCGGTGCCCGTGCTGGTCATGATCGTGATGGGCCTGATCACCGCCGTCCTGCTGCGCCGCACCTACATCGGCCGCTCGATGTACGCGATCGGCGGCAACGAGGAGGCGGCCCGCCTCTCCGGCATCCGCGTCAAGCGCCAGAAGCTCGTCATCTACGCCCTCTCCGGCCTCTTCGCGGCCGTCGCCGGTGTCGTCCTCGCCTCCCGCCTCTCCTCCGCGCAGCCGCAGGCCGCCCAGGGGTACGAGCTGGACGCCATCGCCGCCGTCGTCATCGGCGGGGCGAGCCTCGCCGGCGGTGTCGGCAAGGCGTCGGGCACCCTCATCGGCGCGCTGATCCTCGCCGTGCTCCGCAACGGCCTCAACCTCCTCTCCGTCTCCGCCTTCTGGCAGCAGGTCGTCATCGGTGTCGTCATCGCGCTCGCCGTCCTCCTCGACACGCTGCGCCGCCGCACCGGCTCCACGGCCGGCGCCGCCGGAGCACCGGGAGCGCCCGGCTCGGGCGGGAAGAAGAAGAGCGCGGCCAAGTTCGGCACAGCCGCCCTCGTCGTGGCCGCCGTCGTCGCCGCCGTCTCGGTGCTCAACCCGGGGTCGTCCTCGACCACCACCAGGATCGGCATGTCGCTCTCCACCCTCAACAACCCCTTCTTCGTCCAGATGAAGGAGGGCGCCCAGGCCGAGGCGAAGGCCGCCGGGGTCGAACTGACCGTCACCGACGCCCAGAACGACGCCTCCCAGCAGGCCAACCAGCTCCAGAACTTCACCAGCTCCGGCGTGGCCTCGGTCATCGTCAACCCGGTCGACTCCGACGCCGTCGGCCCCGCCGTGCGCGGCGCCAACAAGGCGGAGATCCCGGTGATCGCCGCCGACCGCGGGGTCAACAAGGCCGACACGGCCGCGTTCGTCGCCTCCGACAACGTCGAGGGCGGCAAGCTCGCCGCCCGCTCGCTCGCCGGGGAACTGGGCGGCAAGGGCAAGATCGTCGTCCTCCAGGGCACGGCCGGCACCTCCGCCAGCCGTGAGCGCGGCGCCGGCTTCGCCGAGGGGCTCAAGGAGTTCCCGGGCATCGAGGTCGTCGCCAAGCAGCCGGCCGACTTCGACCGCTCCAAGGGCCTGGACGTCATGACCAACCTGCTCCAGGGCAACGGCGACATCGACGGCGTCTTCGCCGAGAACGACGAGATGGCGCTCGGCGCGGCGAAGGCGCTCGGCGCCAAGGCGGGCAAGGATGTCGCCGTGGTCGGCTTCGACGGGACCCCGGACGGGCTGAAGGCGGTCGAGGCGGGCACCCTGTTCGCCTCCGTCGCCCAGCAGCCCGCCGAACTCGGCAAGGCCGCCGTGCAGAACGCCGTCAAGGCCGCGCGCGGGGAGAAGACCGAGGCCCAGGTGATGGTGCCGGTCAAGGTCGTCACCGCGAAGAACGTCGCCGACTTCTCCTGAGGAAGGCCGAGTTGAGGAAGCGGGAAACCATCGTGCAGGAAGAGCACGCGGGCCACGACCTGCTGGTCGTCGGTTCGGCCAACGCCGACCTGGTGATCGGCGTCGAGCGCAGGCCGGCCCCCGGCGAGACGGTGCTCGGCTCCGACCTCGCCGTCCACCCCGGCGGCAAGGGCGGCAACCAGGCCGTCGCCGCCGCCCGCCTCGGCGCCCGTACGGCGCTGCTGGCGCGGGTCGGCGACGACGCCCACGGCCGGCTGCTGCTCGACGCGCAGCGCGCGGCCGGCACCGACACCACCGGGGTGCTGGTGGGCGGGGCCCCCACCGGGGTCGCCCTGATCACCGTGGACCCCTCGGGCGACAACAGCATCGTCGTCTCCCCGGGGGCCAACGCCCGGCTCACCCCGGCCGACGTCCGGGCCGCCGCGCCCCTCGTGGCCGGTGCCCGGGTCGTCTCCACCATGCTGGAGATCCCGCTGGAGACGGTGGCGGAGCTGGTGGCGGTCCTGCCCGCCGAAGGGCGGCTGGTGCTCAACCCGTCGCCGCCCGCGCCGCTGCCGGCCGAGGTGCTGGCCGCCTGCGACCCGCTGGTGGTCAACGAGCACGAGGCCCGGTTCATCCTGGGCGAGCAGGCGGGCGAGCTCCCCGAGGAGTGGGCGCGAGGGCTGCTGGCCCTCGGCCCGCGCTCGGTGGTCGTCACCCTCGGCGCGGAGGGCGCCCTGGTAGCGGACGGCGAGGACAAGGACGGTGTCCGCGTGCCGAGCCTCACGGTGGAGGCGGTCGACACCACCGGCGCGGGCGACGCCTTCGCGGCCGCCCTCGCCTGGCGGCTCGGCCGCGGCGAGAGCCTGGTCGAGGCGGCCCGGTACGCGGTGCGGGTCGGCGCCGCCGCCGTCACCCGGCCCGGCGCCCAGGCCTCGTACCCGACCGCCGAGGAGGTGCCGGCCCCGTGAAGCGCTCCGGCATCCTCAACCGGCACCTCGCCGGGGCACTGGCCGAACTCGGCCACGGCGACGAACTCCTCGTCTGCGACGCGGGCATGCCCATACCCGCCGGCCCGCGCGTGGTCGACCTGGCCTTCCGGGCCGGGGTCCCCTCCTTCGCCGAGGTCCTGGACGGGCTCCTCGCGGAACTGGTGGTGGAGGGCGCGACGGCCGCCGAGGAGGTGCGCACCGCCGCCCCCGCCACGGCCGGGCTGCTCGCCGAACGGCTCCCCGGGCTGGTCTACGTCAGCCACGAGGAGCTGAAGGCCCGCACCGCCCGGGCCCGGCTGGTGGTCCGCACCGGCGAGGCGACGCCGTACGCCAACGTCTCCCTGCGGTGCGGGGTCTTCTTCTGACCCGACCCGCTCGGCCACGCGTCCCGTACCCCTCTCCCGGGGGTGCGGGACGCGTCGCGTTGCGGGCCGGCTCAGCCGGAGACCCGGTCGACCAGGTCGGCGAGGGACTTGGCGAGCGTGGTGAGGCCCGCGTGGGTGGGCCCGGCGGGCTCGGTGAGGTAGGTGTCGCGGCGCAGTTCCAGCATGAGGGCGGTGACGCGGGCGTCGGTGCCGTGGAAGCGGAGCGGTACGTACGCCCCGGCGAACGGGGTGTCGAGCCCGCTGGTGGGCGCGTCCCCGAAGGCGGCCCGGGCGTGGGCGAGCAGCGCGGGCGGGGTGTGGAAGGCGTCGGTGCCCAGGCAGACCGGCGGGCGGGGCGTGGCCGGCGGCAGCTCGTAGGGGAGCACCCGGGACGGGTAGGAGTGCACGTCGAGGACGACGGCCCGGCCGGTGGCGTCGAGGCGGTCCTGCACGGCCGCGGTCATCGCCTCGGCGTACGGGTGGAAGTAGCGGTCGAGCAGCGGGGCCGGGTCGAATCCGTCGGGGCGCAGCGGGGCGCGGTGCGCCGTGCGGGTGTAGACGGCGCCCATGCCGACGGCGGTCATCTCCTCGCGGTCGTCGGGGAACCGCTCGGGGTCGACGACGAGCCGGGAGAGCCCGTTGACGAACCGCCACGGGGTGTGCGGCGCCAGCGCGGTGGCGAGGGCGGCCAGCTCGGCGGTGTGCGCGTCCGTCATCAGGTCCAGTTCGCGCACGAGCGCCGCGTCGTCCAGCAGCAGCTCGCGCCGCACCTCGGGCGGAACGGCCCGTGAGGAGTGCGGTACGTGGAGCAGTACGGGGGAGTCCTCGGCGCCGGGGAGGAGTCGGTACGGGGCGGGGGCCGGTGTCGGGGTCATGAGGTGGGTGTACCCCAGGACGGGTGCCGGGCAGTCCGGGCGCGCGGGCGGCCGCCCGGGGCCGGCGGTGCGGCCCCGGGCGGTCCGGGCAGGTCAGCCGCGCAGGAGCAGGACGACGCCCGCCGTGATCACGGCCAGCGCGAGGGCGCCGACGCCGTGTGTGGTGCGGTGCTCGCGCAGCGGCGGCAGGGCGCGGTCGGCGGCGAGGCGGCCGGGGCCGGTGAGGGCGAGGGCGGCCGCGGCGGCGACGAGGAGCAGTTCGTACTCGACGCCGTCCGGGGAGAAGAAGCCGCCGTTCCACTTGACCGCGAGGGCGTTGATCATGGTGCCGGTGACCGCGGCGGCGGCCAGCGGGGTGAGCAGGCCGAGGATCAGGGCCAGGCCGCCGAAGGTCTCGGTGAGCGCGGCGACCGTGGCCATCGCCTCCCCGGCCGGATAGCCGACGGAGGTGAAGAACTGGGCGGTCCCGTCGATGCCGCCGCCGCCGAACCAGCCGAACAGCTTCTGCGCGCCGTGCGCGGCCATGATCGCGCCGACCGCGATCCGGAGCAGCAGCAGCCCGGCGTCGGGACCGGCCCCGCGCGGGCCGGCCCCGTCGGGGCCTTCGGTGTCGGGCGTGCTGGTGGGGGAGGTGCTGGGGGCCGTCATGGAGGGGTACTCCCGCGTGGTGTGGGGGCAGGCGGACACAGCAGCCTTGCTTGAAAGCTCAAGCAAGGCTCGGGCCGAGCATAGCGGATGCTTGAGAGTTCAAGTGAAAGGTTCCGGAGGGCGGGGTCGCGAAAGGCCGGTCTCCGCATCGCACGTCCGGACACGCCGGAGCCCCGCGCGGCCGTACCGCGCGGGGCTCAAGAGGGCTGCCAGGTTCAGGAGTTCAGCTCCTCCAGGGTCTTGCCCTTGGTCTCGACGGCGAAGAAGGCGATCAGCGCGCCGACTGCCGCGACCACGGCGAGCTGGGCGAAGACCAGGCGGAGGCTGCCGCCGGCCGCGATGATGCCGCCGACCACGATGGGGCCGATGATGACGCCGAGGCGGTTCCACAGGCCGCCGAAGGCGGCGCCCTTGGCGCGGTTGCGGGTGGGGTAGAGCTCGGGGGAGTAGAGGTAGAGCCCGGCGTTGATGGCGAAGATGCAGAAGGTGGTGCAGGAGGCGAAGAAGGCGACCTGGGGGCCCGAGGAGGCGCCGACGATCGCGAGGACCGCGAGGGCGGCCGAGGCGCCGGTGAGGGCGGCGATCAGGGAGGGCCTGCGGCCGATCCGGTCGATGAAGAGCGCCATCAGGAAGTTGCCGAGCAGGCCGGTGGCGTTGCTGATCAGGGAGAAGGTCAGCGCCGTCGTGAGGTCGAGGCCGAAGGTGTCGGTGTAGAGCGAGGGCAGCCAGGTGGCGATGCCGTGGTTGACGTAGTAGGCGACGAACCAGAGGCCGGAGAGGACGGCGGTGCGGCGCAGGTAGCGGCCCTTGAAGAGGTCGGCGAGGCGGCCGGTGCCCTTCTCGTCGGGGATCTCGGCGCGCGGCGCGGGCAGCGGCTCGCGGGTGGACTCCTCGACCTCGCGCTCGATCTGGGCGATGACCGCCTCGGCCTCCTCGGTCCGCCCCTTCGCCAGCAGCCAGCGGGGCGACTCGGGGACCTTGCGGGGGAGCAGGGCGGCGATCAGGACCGGCAGGGCACCGATGAGGAACATGGCGCGCCAGCCGTAGTGCGGGATGACCCAGACCGCGACCAGGGTGGCGGCCGAGAGTCCGGCCGGGAAGATCATCTCGTAGAGGAGGACGAAGCGGCCGCGGTTGTCGGAGCGGGCGATCTCGTTGATGTACGTGGCGGCGACGGGGACCACGCCGCCGATGCCGAGCCCTTGCAGGAAGCGGAAGAGCGCGAACATCTCGATGTTGCCGGAGGCGGCCACGGCCAGGGAGGCGAGGCCGGTCAGGGCGACGCCGAGGGCGACGGTGCGGACCCGGCCGATCCGGTCGCCGAGCCAGCCGGCGCCGAGCGCGCCGAAGAGCATGCCGATCGAGCCGGTGGTGACGGCCATGGTCGCCTGGCCGGTGGAGAGGTTCCACTCGTCCATGAGGACCGGCAGGGCGGAGGCGGCGAGCAGATGGTCGAACGCCTCGAAGAAGGTGACGGCGCCGATGAGGACGCGGACCTTGACGTGCCAGCGGGAATGGGGCAGCCGTTCCAGCCGGGCGGCGATGGAGCCCACAACAGGGTTGTTGGCCACGGTCGACATGGGGTTCCTTCCGCGAGCAGAAGAGGGAGTGCGGAATCTTGCGGGGATGCGGCGACCCTAGGAGTACTTATCTAAGGACTCAATATGTAAGTGCTTAGAATTTACGGCGAGGAAACTCCCGGACGGGAAGCGGTACTTGGCGCACCGGGGGCACGCCGACGGCCCCGACCGCGAGGGATCGGGGTGCCGGGGCGAGGGGTCACTCCGCGGGCGCGGTCGCGGACTCCCTGAGGGCGTGGAAGACCCGCTCCGGAGTGAGCGGCAGGGTGCGCACGCGGGCGCCGACGGCGTCGTGGACCGCGTTGGCCACGGCGGCGGCGACCGGGACCATCGGCCCCTCACCGGCGCCCTTGGAGCCGAACGGGCCCGGCCCGTGGCCCTGTTCCTGGGTGATCGAGACGAACTGCCCTGGCAGGTCCTCGGCCATCGGCACGCTCCAGGGCCTCGCCGTTGACCAGGACGCCGTTGTCGTACCGCATCTCCTCGAAGAGGGCCTGGGCGTACCCCATCAGGGCGGAGCCCTCGTCCTGGCCGCGGCAGACCAGCTTGTTGACGGCGCGGCCCACGTCGCCGCTGGCGACCAGCTTGAGGACGGTGACCTTGCCGGTGTCGGGGTCCACCTCGACCTCGGCGCCCGCCCAGCCGGTCTCCCAGAAGACGCAGGGGGATTCGAGCGGCGCCTCGGTGGAGTTGGGCGCCTTGAAGAAGCCCTCGCCGGTGAACTCGTAGCCGGTGCCGCCGAAGACGGGCGCGACCAGGGAGGGGAGCGGCACCGTCTCGCCGCCGTCCTTGCGGACGCCCCAGTCGACCAGTTCCAGGGCCTCGGGCGCGCAGCCGAGGCGGGAGGCGGCGAAGGCGAGGACGCGGTCGCGGGCGTCCTCGGCGGCGAGCTGCACGGCGCGGCCGGTGACGACCATGCCGGAGGAGGCGTTGGTGCCCTGGTCCCAGGGGGTGGTGTCGGTGTCGACGGCCGCGTACGTGACGCGCTCGGCGGGCACGCCGAGGACCTCGGCCGCGACCTGGCAGAGCGCGGTGGAGATGCCCTGGCCCATCTCGACCGAGCCGGCGTTGACGTACACCTCGCCGGTGGCGGTCACCTTGACCCGGGCCTGGGCGGGCTTGTTGACCCCGCCGCCGTCCTTGAAGCCGATGGCCAGGCCCATGCCGCGGTGCGGGTGCGCGGGCCGCTCGTGGTAGCCCAGCTCCTCCGCGACGGCGTCCAGCCCCTCGACCAGGTCGCTGTCGATGCCGCTGTCCCCGGGCATGAAGGGCTCGCCCAGCCCCTTGAGGTTCTTCACCCTCAGCTCGTACGGGTCCATCCCCAGCCGGCGCGCGATCATGTCGACCTGGCTCTCGCTCGCCCAGGTCGCCTGGGTGGCGCCGAAGCCGCGGTACGGCCCGGCCGGGGTGGTCGTCGTCATCACCGCCGAGCAGGTGGAGCGGACGTGCTCCCAGCGGTAGGGGCCGGGTATCCGGTAGCAGGCCTTCTCGGCGACCAGCGGGGAGCCGTCGGTGTAGGCGCCGGCGTCGAGCAGGATCTCGGAGTCGCGGGCGACGAAGGTGCCGTCGGTTTTGACGCCGGTCCGCACCCGCAGCAGCGCGGCGTGCTGGCTGAGGGTCAGGAACGCCTCCTCGGTGGTGAGGCAGTAGCGGACCGGGCGGCCCGCCATCCGGGAGAGCAGGGCGGCGACCGGCTCGGTCTTGCAGTTGTTCTTGGCGCCGAAGCCGCCGCCGACGAACGGCACGTGGACGCGGATGCGGCTCTCGTCCGTGGCGAGGACGCGGGCCAGTTCCTTGCGGAGCGGGAAGGGGTTCTGGGTGGAGCTCCACAGCTCGACGCGGTCCCCCGGACGTCGGCGACGGTGACGAAGGGCTCCAGGTGGAAGTGGTTCATCCGGGAGAAGGCGAAGGTGTCCTCGAAGACGTGGTCGCACCCCTCCCAGACCTCCTCGGAGCCGGTGGCGTACCGGAACTCGTAGCAGACGTTCGGGCGCGGCCACAGGTGGCCACTGGCCCCGGTCCCGTACGGCGGGACGACGCCCGGGGGCTTGTCGCCGGGGAAGAGTTCGGGGGCGTCGCCGGCGAGGGCGGCCGGGATGTCCGGGAGCGGGGGCAGTTCCTCGTAGACCACGTCGATGACGGCGAGGGCCGCCAGAGCCGCGGCCTCGTCGTCGGCGGCGACCGCGGCGACCACGTCGCCCGCGTACCGCACGCGGTCGCGGGCGACCACCGGCTGGTCCTTGACGAAGAAGCCGTAGCCGGGGGTTTCGCCGAGCTCGTCGCGGGTGAGCACGGCGCGGACGCCGGGCACCGCGCGGGCCCGGGAGGCGTCGAGCGAGACGATCCGGGCGTGGGCGTGCGGGCTGCGCAGCACCTTGGCGTGGAGCATGCCCGGCAGGGTGATGTCGGCCGTGTACCGGGCGGCGCCGGTGGTCTTCAGGACCGCGTCGTGCCGGCGTTCCGTGCGGCCGACGGAGGTCAGGGGGCGGTCGCTCACGCGGATTCCTCCTTGAGCAGCGCGGCGGCGCGGTGCACCGAATCGATGATCATCTGGTAGCCGGTGCACCGGCAGATGTTGGAGGAGATCCACTCGCGGACCTGGGTGTCGTCCGGCTCCGGGTGCTCGCGCAGCAGCGCGGTGGTCAGCATGATCATGCCGGGGGTGCAGTAGCCGCACTGGAAACCGCCGCACTCGGCGAAGGCCCGCTGCACCGGCCCCGGCACCCCGGCGGCGGACTGCCCGGCCACCGTCTCCACCGAGCTGCCGTCGGCGCTGAAGGCGAACATGCTGCACGAGGCGGTCGGGACGCCGTCGACCAGTGTGGTGCAGGCGCCGCAGACGCCGCGCTCGCAGGAGGCCTTGACGCCGGTCAGCCCGTGCCGCTCGCGCAGCAGGTCGAGCAGGACGAGGGGGGCTCGCGGGTCGGTCGGCCTGCCCTCGCGCGCGGGGGTGCGTGCGCGAAGGGCGTATCAGGTACGGAAGTTGAGTGGCGGCGGTGGTTGCGCGGAGTGACGGTGGGCGGACCCTTGCGCCTGAATGATTAAGCCCTTAGGTTTTTTCCACCAAGCCCATTCCGGCGCCGAAAGGGGCGTGCCATGCCGTCGCAACCGCTGCCGTCCGGCGAAGAACTGCCGGCCGACGAAGTGCTCATCGGCGGTGTGTGGACCCGTGGTTCGGGCCACGCCAACGAGGTCACCGACCCCGCCACCGGCCGCGTCCTCACCACGCTGCACACCGCGAGCCCCGAGGACGTCGACACCGCCGCCCGCGCCGGGGCCCGCGCCGCCGCCGACCCCGCCTGGCGCGAGCTCGCCCCGCACCGGCGCGCCCGCCACCTGCACCGCGTCGCCGACCTCATCGACCGCGACGCCGACCGGCTCTCCGCCGTGCAGACCGCCGACACCGGCAAGACCCGCGCCGAGACCGCGGCCCTCGCCGCCAGCGCCGCCGGGACCTTCCGCTACGCCGCGGCCCTGCTGGAGACGGCCGAGGACGCCATCACCCCCTCGCGGGGCCCCTGGACGACCTTCGCCACCCACGAACCCCTCGGCGTGGTCGGCGCCATCGCCCCCTGGAACTCGCCGATCGCCTCCGACGCCCAGAAGCTCGCCCCGGCCCTCGCCGCCGGGAACGCGGTCCTCCTCAAGCCCGCGGACTGGACCCCGCTCACCTCGCTCGCCCTCGGCCGGCTGCTCACCGAAGCCGGGCTGCCGCCGGGGCTGGTCTCGGTCCTGCCCGGCCCGGGCCGCACCGTCGGCGACGCCGTCGTCCGCCACCCGCTGGTCGCCAAGGTCAGCTTCACCGGCGGCACCGACACCGGCCGCGCGCTCGCCCGGACCGCCGCCGACAAGCTGATGCCCGTCTCCCTCGAACTCGGCGGCAAGTCCCCGACGATCGTGCTGCCCGACGCCGACCGCGAACAGGCGCTCGCCGGAGTGCTGTTCGGCGTTTTCTCCTCCAGCGGGCAGAGCTGTGTGGCCGGTTCACGGCTCTTCGTCGCCCGCGAGATCTTCGACGACTTCGTGGGCGAACTCGCCGCCCGCGCCGCCAAGCTGCGCATCGGCCCCGGCACCGACCCGCGCACCCAGGTCGCCCCCCTCGTCCACCACCGCCACCGCGACGCCGTCGCCGCCCACGTGGAGGCGGCCCGCGCCGAAGGCGGCCGCGTCCTGTGCGGCGGCGGCCCGCCCGAAGGACCCGCGTACGCCGACGGCGCCTACTACCGGCCCACCGTCATCACCGGCCTGCCCAACTCCGCCCGCACCTGCCAGCAGGAGATCTTCGGGCCCGTCCTCGTCGCCCTCCCCTTCGACGACGAGGACGACCTGATCGCCCAGGCCAACGCCACCGACTACGGCCTCGCCTGCGGCATCTGGACCCGCGACCTGGCCCGGGCCGGCCGCATCGCCCGGCGGATCGAGGCGGGCACCGTCTGGATCAACACGTACAAGCAGTTCAGCTCCGCCACGCCCTTCAGCGGCTGGAAGGAGAGCGGCCTCGGCAGCGAGAAGGGCCGCGACTGGCTCCGCGGCTACCAGCGGCAGAAGTCGCTCTACGTCGCCGACGACGCCACCCCGCTGCCCTGGGCGAGCTGACCGCCCCACCCGACGATCAGGAGAGCACCATGGCTCCCTCGGAGCGCCCCCCGATAGCCCGGCTGCGCAAACTGCGCGCCGTGGAACTGCGCGTCCCCACCCTCACCGAGTCCGCCGACTTCTACGCCGAGGTCTGGGGCCTGGAGGTGGTCGACCGCGACCAGGACACCGCCTGGCTGCGCGGCACCGGCGACGAGCACCACGTCCTCGGCCTCACCCGCGCCCCGCGCAACGGCCTCGGCAAGCTCTCCTTCGCCGTCGCCACCCGCGAGGAGATCGACGAGGCGGCCCGCCGCCTCCTCGCGCGGGGCATCACCCCGGTCGCCGGGCCCGGTCCGCTCGACCAGATCGGCGGCGGCTACGGCGTGCGCTTCACCGACCCCGAGGGCCGCCTGATCGAACTCAGCGCCCTGGTCGAGGCCGTCGCCCCGCGCCCCCAGGACGACGCGGTGCCGGTCGGCGTCACCCACACCGTCCTCAACACCGTGGACATCGACGCCGCCGTCGCCTTCTACACCTCCGTCCTCGGCCTGCGCGTCTCCGACTGGTCCGAGCACCAGATGGCCTTCCTGCGCTGCAACAGCGACCACCACTGCGTCGCCTTCAACCAGGCCGCCTGGACCAGCCTCAACCACGTCGCCTACGAGATGCGCTCCATCGACCACTTCATGCGCGGCCTCGGCCGGCTCCGCCACCACGGCGTCGGCCCGCACTGGGGCCCCGGCCGCCACGGGCCGGGCAACAACACCTTCTCCTACTTCGCGGACCCCGCCGGGCTGGTCTGCGAGTACACCTCCGAGGTCGCCCAGGTCGTCGAGGACCGGTGGATCGCCAAGGTCTGGAAGCGCGTTCCCGACCTCTCCGACCTGTGGGGCACCGCCGGTCCGCCCACCGAGGAGATCCGCTGCCACATGGCCGGCACCCCCGACCCCGGCCCGCTCGCCCCCGCCCCCGAGGCGGACACCACCGAGGAGGCCGCCGCGTGACCACCACCCTCCCGCAGGCCACGACGGTGGCCGCCGGACACCGGCCCGTCCGGGACGTGGCCGTCGTCGGCTGGGGCGCCATCGGCCGGGTCGTCGGCACCGCCCTCGCCGAGGGCGCCCTGCCGGGGGCCCGCCTCACCCGCGTCGTCGACAACCGCCCGCTGCACGGCGCCCCCGCCCCGCAGGCCGACCTCGCCGAGGCGCTCGCCCACTGCGACCTCGTCGTGGAGGCGGCCGGACAGGGCTTCGTCCGCGACCTCGGCACCACCGTCCTCACCACCGGGACCGACCTGCTCATCGCCTCCACCGGCGCCCTCACCGACCCGGAACTGGCCCGCGAGATCGCCGAGGCCGGACCCGGCCGCGTCTACTACACCGGCGGCGCCGTCGGCGGCCTCGACCTCCTCCAGGCCGTCCGCGGCCTCGACGATCTCACCCGGGTCCGCCTCACCACCGCCAAACTCCCCGCCACCCTCCACCAGCCGTGGATGGACGCCGGGCTCACCGAACGGCTCCGCACCGCCACCGGCCCCGTCGAGGTCATGCGCGGCACCGCCCGCGACGTACCCGCCCGCTTCCCCCGCTCCACCAACGTCGCCGCCACCGTCGCCCTCGCCGTCGGGGACCCCGACCGCGTCGAGGTACGCGTCCTCGCCGACCCCGGCGCCACCCTCACCCGGCACGTCGTCGAGGCCGAAGGCCCGCACGGCCACTACCGGTTCGAGGTCAACCACGCCCCCGACGCCGCCAACCCGGCCACCAGCCAGGTCGTCCCGCACGCCGTGCTGCGCTCGCTGGCCGCCCTCACCGGACGCGGAGGCCAGATCCTGTGACCGCCCCCGCCACCCCCTACGTCACCGAGGCCGGTACCGAAGGCCCCCTCGTCCTCTGCCTGCACGGCATCGGCTCCTCCTCGGCCTCCTTCGCCGCCCAGCTCGCCGGGCTCTCCCCGGTCGCCCGCGTCGTCGCCTGGGACGCCCCCGGCTACGGCCGCTCCGCCGACCCCGACACCGCCCCCGGCCTGGACGGCTACGCCGACGCCGCCGCCGGACTCATCCGCGCCCGCGGCGGCAGCGCCCACGTCATCGGCGTCTCCTGGGGCGGCGTCATCGCCCTCAGGCTCGCCCTGCGCCACCCGGACCTCGTCGCCAGCCTCGTCGTCGCGGACTCCACCCGGGGCTCCGGCGCCGACCCGGAGAAGGCGGCCGCCATGCGCGGCCGCGCCGCCGAACTGGCCGAGGCCGGACCCCGCGCCTTCGCCGAGGCCCGCGCGCCCCGGCTGCTCGCGCCCGGCGCCCCGGCCGAGCTGGTCGAGGCCGTGACCGCCACCATGGCCGAGGCGATCCGGCTGCCCGGCTACGGCCACGCCGCCGCCTCCATGGCCGACACCGACCTCGGGCCCGAACTGGCCGCGATCAGCCAGCCCGCCCTGGTGCTCTGCGGCGAGGAGGACCGGATCACCGGCGTCGCCGAGAGCCAGCTCATCGCCGGCGCCATGCCCAAGGGCGTCTTCGTGATCCTCTCCGGCGCCGGGCACCTCGCCAACCAGGAACAGCCCGCCGCCTTCAACGACTGGGTCCGCGCCCACCTGCGCATCGCCGCCCGTGTCCCCGAGTCCGCCTGAGACCCGGCCCCCAGACCCCCGTACCGCCGACGCCCGGACGGGCCGCGCGCGGACGGCTGCCACCCCATCCTCTTACGCAAGGAGCACCCGTGCCCATCAGCACCGACCCCTACGTCCAGGGCGAGGACCTCGCCGCCTACACCGACTCGCTCATCGCCACCAAGGACTCCCGCGACGCCGACTTCGACACCCTCTCCTTCCAGACCAAGGCCGGGCCGCAGTACCGCCGCGCCCAGATCCGCTACGTCGGCTCCGGCGCCACCGGCAACCACGAGGGCGACAGCCGCATCCTGCCCTCCGGCGGCTTCACCTTCTCCAACATGCTGCTGCCGCCCGGCGCGGAAGGCCCCGAGCACACCCACCACGACGTGGAGGAAGCCTTCTTCGTCCTGGAGGGCCAGGTCCGCGTCGGCATCCACCGGGGTGACGGCGAGGCCGAGTACCGCACTCTCGGCTACCGCGACATGATCGTGGTGCCCGCCGGGGTCGCCCGCTCGCTGAAGAACGAGGGGGACACCGACGCCCTGTTCTGCGTCATCATCGGCACCCAGAAGCCGCAGATCCCGACCTACCCCGAGCACTCGGCGATGCACGGCGTGACCCGCGACTGATGGCCGCCACCGCACCGGTGGTCGTCGTCACCGGCGCCGGCCGTGGCCTGGGACTGGCCACGGCCCGCCGGGTCGGCGCCGACGGCCACCGCGTCGTCCTCGCCGAACTCGACCCCGCCCGGGGCGAGGAGGCCGCCGCGAGCCTGCGCCGCGACGGCCTCGACGCCCACTTCGTCCCCTGCGACGTGGCCGACCCCGGCTCCGTCGCCGCCATGGCCGAGGCCACCGCCGCCCTCGGCCCCGTCCACGGCCTCGTCAACAACGCCGGGCTCGCCGACGCGGTCGGCGGCACGTACTTCCACGAGATCGACGTCGCCACCTGGGACCGCATCATGACGGTCAACGCCCGCGGCCCCTGGCTCGTCGCCCGCGCCCTGTTGCCCCACCTGCTCGCCGACGGCGGCGGACGCATCGTCAACGTCGCCTCCGACGCCGCCCTCTACGGCTCACCGCGCCTGGCCCACTACATCGCCTCGAAGGGCGCCCTCATCGCCCTGACCCGCGCCATGGCCCGCGAGACCGGAGACCGGGGCGTCACCGTCAACGCCGTCGCCCCCGGCCTCACCGAGAGCGAGTCGGCCGAACGCATCCCCGCCGAACGCCACGAGCTGTACCGGCTCAACCGGGCCATCCCGCGCCCCCAGCTGCCCGACGACCTCACCGGCCTCATCGCCTTCCTGATCGGCGAGGAGTCCCGCTACATCACCGGCCAGACCTTCGCCGTCAACGGCGGCTTCACCATGCACTGAACCAGGAGAACCCACCATGGACCTAGGCTTCACCGGCCGCACGGTCCTCGTCACGGGCGGCAGCTCGGGCGTCGGACGCGCCACCGTCCGCATGCTCCTCGACGAGGGCGCCCAGGTCGCCACCTGCGGCCGCCGCCCGGAACCGCTGGCCGCCCTCGGCGACCACGACCGGCTGCACACCGCCGTCTGCGACATCCGCGACCCCGAGGCGGTACGCCGCCTGGTCGACGGCGTACAGGACCGCTTCGGCGGGCTCGACGGTCTCGTCAACAACGCCGGCCAGTCCCGCATGAAGCCCTTCGCCGCGTGCACCACCGCCGACTGGCGCGACGAGCTGGAGCTGAAGTTCGACGGCGTCCTCAACCCGCTGCACGCCGCCCTGCCGCTGCTGCGCGCCTCCGACGCCCCCGCCGTCGTCAACGTCAACGCCGTCCTCGCCCGAGAACCCTCCCCGCGCCTGATCACCACCAGCGCCGCCCGCGCCGGCCTGCTCAACCTCTCCAAGTCCCTCTCCCGGGAACTGGCCCCCGACGGCATCCGCGTCAACTCCGTCTGCCTCGGCCTCGTCGACACCGGCCAGTGGGAACGCCGCCACCGCGCCGAGGGCGGCCCCCTCGACTACGACCGGTGGCAGGCAGCCCTCGCCGCCGACCGGGGCATCGCCCTCGGCCGGCTCGGCCGCGCCGAGGAGGTCGCCTACGCCGTCACCGGGCTGCTCTCCCCACGGGCCTCCTACATCACCGGCACCAGCATCGACGTCTGCGGCGGCATCGGCCGCGGGATCTGAAGGAGCCCCACCATGTCCATCCCCAACGGCGGCGACCTCCTCGTCCGCGTCCTGCGGGACCTCGGCGTCGACACCGTCTTCGGCATCGTCTCCGTCCACAACCTGCCCCTCGTCGAGGCCGTCGCCCGCGACCTGCGCTTCGTCCCCGTCCGCCACGAGGCCACCGCCGTCAGCGCCGCCGACGCCTACGGCCGGGCCCGGGGAACCCTCGGCTGCGCCCTGACCTCCACCGGCACCGGCGCCGGGAACGCGGCCGGCTCCCTCATCGAGGCGCTCTCCGCCCAGACCGCCGTCCTGCACGTCACCGGCCAGATCGACAGCCCCTACCTCGGCCAGGGCCGCGGCTTCATCCACGAGACCAAGGACCAGCCCGGCATGCTGGCCGCCGTCTCCCACCACGCCGCCACCGTCACCGACGCCGCCGACGCCGACCGCGTCCTGCGCACCGCAGCGGCCGCCGCCCTCACCGCCCCCGGCGGCCCCGCCAGCGTCGAGTGGCCCATCGACCTCCAGTACGCGCCCCAGGACCTGGCCGGCGCACCGGCCCGCCCGGAGCCCGCCCCCGTACCGCAGGCCGACGCCGACGCCCTGGACCGGGCCGCCGTGCTGATCTCCCGCGCCCGGCGCCCCCTCGTCTGGGCCGGCGGCGGCGCCCGCCTCGCCGGAGCCGCACTCGGCGCCCTCCTCGACGCCACCGGCGCCGGAGTGCTCACCTCCAACTCCGGGCGCGGCACCCTCCCCGAGGACGACCCGCGGGTGCTCGGCAACTTCGCCAACGGCCCCACCGGACGGGCCCTGCTCGCCGAGGCCGACCTGCTGATCAGCGTCGGCACCCACTTCCGCTCCAACGAGACCGGCGACTACACCCTGCCGCTGCCCGCCACCCACGTACAGATCGACCTGGACGCCGCCGCCCTCGGCCGCGTCCACCCCGCCACCGCCCCCCTGCACGGCGAGGCCGCCACCACCCTCGCCGCCCTCACCGCCCGGCTCGACGGCGCGGGCGCCGAGGAGGGCTGGGCCGCCCGGCTCGCCGCCGCCCGCCAAGGAGCCCGCGCCGCCCTGCGCGAGTCGATCGGACCGCACGCCGCCGTCTGCGACGCCATCCGCGCCGCCCTGCCGCGCCGCGCCGTCGTCGCCCGGGACGTCACCATCGCCTCCTCCAGCTGGGGCAACCGCCTTCTGGAGCTGTACGACCCGCGCGACAACCTCTTCCCCCGGGGCGGCGGCATCGGCCAGGGCCTCGGCATGGGCATCGGCGCCGCCCTCGCCGCCCCCTCCCGGCCCACCCTCGTCATGGCCGGCGACGGCGGCCTCGCCGTCCACCTCGGCGAACTCCTCACCGTCGCCCAGGAACGCCCCCGCCTCACCCTCCTCGTCTTCAACGACGGCGGCTACGGCGTGCTGCGCAACATGCAGGACGCCCACTTCGCCCGCCGCTCCGGCGTCGACCTCACCACCCCCGACTTCGCCGCCCTCGCCGCCGCCGTCCACCTGCCCTACGCCCGGATCGGCGCCGCCGAGGAGGCCGAGCAGGTCCTCGCCGACGCCGTCGCCTCCGACGGGCCAGTCCTCGTCGAGGTCGACCTCGAAGCGCTCGGCCCGATGAAGTCCCCGTTCACCCCGCCGGTCTCCCTGCCCGGCACCTGAGGCAGGCCCCCGTGACCCTGCCCGCCGCCCCCGCCGTACGAAGGAGGAGACCATGACCCTGCCCCAGGAGCCCTCGCTCGACCTGCTGGTGCACCGGATGACCTGGGAGGCCGACGAGGTCCTCTCCGTCGAGCTGACCCACCCCGAGGGCAAGCCGCTGCCCGCCTGGGAACCCGGCGCCCACCTCGACCTGCACGCCGGCGGCCAGGTCCGCCAGTACAGCCTCTGCGGCGACCCGGCCGACACTGGCCGCTACCGGATCGCGGTCCTCAACGAGCCCTCCTCGCGCGGCGGTTCACGCCACGTCCACACCGTGCTGCGCCCCGGCGCCACCGTCACGGTGAAGGGCCCGCGCAACCACTTCGCGCTCGCCGAGGCACCCCGCTACGTCTTCCTCGCCGGCGGTATCGGCATCACCCCGATCCTCGCCCAGGTCCGCGAGGCCGCCGCGCGGGGCGCCGGCTGGACCCTGTGGCACGGCGGACGCACCGCCCGCTCCATGGCCTTCGGCGCCGAACTGACCCGCCTCGCCGACGCCTGCCCCGCCGGCACCGTCCACTTCCGCCCCCAGGACCGCTACGGCCACCTCGACCTCCCGGCCGCCCTCGACGGGCTCACCCCGGGCGACGGCGCCCTCGTCTACTGCTGCGGGCCCGAACCGCTGCTCGCCGCCGTCGAGGAGGCGTGCGCCGCGCGCGGGCTCGGCGGGCAGCTGCGCCTCGAACGGTTCGCCGCCGCCCCCGTCGCCGCGCCGCCCGGCGGGGAGAGCGGCTTCGAGGTGGAGTGCGCCCGCTCCGGCGTCACCGTCACCGTCGGCCCCGACGAGGCCGTGGTCGACGCCCTGGAACGCTCCGGCGTCCAGGTCGAGACCTCCTGCCGCGACGGCATCTGCGGCACCTGCGAGACCCGCGTCCTGGGCGGCGTCCCCGACCACCGCGACATGCTCCTGTCCACCGAGGAACAGACCGCCGGACGCACCATGATGGTCTGCGTCTCGCGCTGCGCCTCGGACCGCCTCGTCCTGGACCTCTGATCCGTCCCGGCCCTCCGCGAAGGAACCCCATGACTCTCTACGTCGAGGTGCACCAGACCCGCACCCACGAGCCCACCCCCTACGAGCACAAGCTCGCCGCCGTCCTGGAGGAGGTGTACGCCACCGGCGCCCACACCCTCCCCGAACTGGTCCGGGGGCTCAACGAGCGCACCGTCTACCCGCCCGACGGCGGTGCGTGGACCGAGGAGAACTTCACCGCCGAGATCGCCCGCCTGGGAGCGTGAGATGACCACCACCGCCACCACCACCGACCCGGTCGCCGAGGCCGCCGACCATCTCCACGCCACCGGCCTGCGCAACCAGTGGTACCCCGTCCTGCCCTCGCACTTCGTGGCGAACGGCGAGATGAAACGCGTCGTCCGCCTGGGCGAACCCTGGCTGCTCTTCCGCCGCCCCACCGGCGAACTCCACATGATCGCCGACCGCTGCCCGCACCGCAGCGCCCCGCTCTCCCTCGGCCAGCACCTCGGCGACCGCGTCGCCTGCCTCTACCACGGCGTGCAGGTCGACGGGGACGGCACCGTCGTCAAGGTCCCCGGCCTGCCCGGCTGCAACCTGGAGGGCAAGCGCCTCGTCACCAGCCTCCCGGTCCGCGAGGAGCACGGCGCCGTCTTCGCCTGGTTCGGCGACGAGGCCCACCCCGAGCCCGCGCCGCTGGTCCTGCCCGAGCGGCTGACCGACCCGGACACCGCGGGCTTCCTCAACTACGCCGAGTGGGGCGCCCCCTGGCGCTTCTACATCGACAACGTCCTCGACCCGATGCACGGCGCGTTCCTGCACGGCACCTCGCACTCGATGGCCGGCGGCGCCAAGTCGGCCCGGTTCCGCATCCGCGAGACCGGCCACGGCTTCTTCTTCGAGAAGACCGACCAGGTCGGCGTCAACTTCGACTGGGTCGAGTTCGGGCGCACCGGCGTCGACTGGGTCGACCTGGAGATCCCGTACCAGCCGTACGCGGGCCCCGGCGGCGCCTTCGGCATCGTCGGCATGGTCACCCCGATCACCGCCACCGAGTCGGCGATCTTCCACTGGCGCACCCGCGCCGTCCAGGGCTGGGAGCGCGACTCCTGGCGCTTCCTGTACCGGATGACGCTGGAGGCCCGCCACCACGAGGTGCTGGAGCAGGACCGCACCATGCTGGAGGAGATGCCCGAGGACGCCGACACCGGTGAGAACCTCTACCAGCACGACCTGGGCGTGGTCCGCATCCGCCGCATGTACCGCGCCGACGCCGCCCGGCAGGCCGCCGAACTCGCCGCGCACCGGGGCGAAGCCGGATGAGCGGCGAGGGCACCGTCCTGCTGACCGTGGTGCTCCGGCACGACCAGTCGCAGAACCTCGACCAGATCCAGTCCACCCTCGGCGCCCGCGCCTGGTGGGACAGGTTCCCGCCCGGCGACGCCGAGATCGTCTCCTGGGTGGTGGCGATGGGCATCGGCCAGATCGTCACCCTGCGCCTGCCCGCCGACCAGATCAACCTGGTCAACGTCGAGCTGGAGCGCAGCGCCTGGGGTGTCTTCCGTACCGAGTTCTACCCGACGTACGACTTCGTGCCGGTCCGCGAGCGGCTCGCCCGCGAGTGGGGCGAGAGCCAGGCCGGGGGAGGGGAGCCGGAGTCGGGGCGCGCCGGCACCGCGCGGGCCGTCGACAGCGAGGAGGTGGCGGGGCCGCCGCGCCCCGGCATGTTCTCCAACGCCAAGGTGGTCGGCGACCGCTTCTCCCTCTCCGGGATGCACGCGGGCGACGGGCGCGGCGGCGTGCTCGGCGACGGCTCCGCCTACGACCAGACCCGCCGCGCCCTCACCAAGGTCAAGGCACTGGTGGAGGCGGCCGGCGGGGTCATGGACGACGTGCAGAACCTGCGCGTCTACCTCACCGACATCCAGGACAAGGGCGAAGTCGGCCGTGCCCGCACCGAGTTCTTCACCGGTGACTTCCCCTGTTCCACCCTGGTCGGGGTCTCCGCGCTCGTCGAGCCCGGGCTCACCGTCGAGATCGAGGCCGAGGGAGTGATCGGCTCCGCACCGCGCACCTGAACGGCGTACGGAAGACCAAGAGGCGGGCCCGTTCGAACGGGCCCGCCTCTTCCGCGTCTCCCGCCGCCGGGTCAGCCCGCCTCGGGCAGCTCCTCCAGCGACCGTTCCAGCTTGGCCAGCAAGGTGCCCAGCTGCGCCGACTCCTCGGTGGTCAGCCCGGCCAGCATCCGCCGCTCGTTGTCCAGGTGGACGGTGAACAGCTCGTCGATCAGAGCCAGCCCGGCCGGGGTCAGACGGCAGTGCACCACCCGCCGGTCCTGCCCGTCCCGCTCGCGGACGATCAGCCCGTCCTTCTCCAGCCGGTCGAGGCGGAGCGTCACCCCGGCCGAGCTGATCAGCCCGCTCGCCGCCAGCTCACCCGCGGTCAGCTGGTACGGCGCGCCCGCGCGGCGCAGCGCCGTCAGCACGTCGAACCCGGCCATCGACAGGCCCCGCTCGGCCAGCGGACGGCTGGTCCGCGTCTGGTACAGCAGGAAGGTCCGGTGCAGCCGCGCGAGGACGTGCAGGGGCGCCGTGTCGAGCCCGGGGCGCTCGCGCCGCCAGTCGGCGATGATGCGCGCGACCGCGTCGTCGGTCTCCTGCCGGGGGGCGGTGGCCGCCGCCTTGTCCTTGCCGGGCAACTCGCGTCTCCCTCGACTCGTACTCCGGGGTGAGGGAAGCCTACCCGCCGGGACGGGAGGGCAGGACGGGACGGCCGGTCCCCTCAGGCGAGCTGCCGGCGCACCAGCGCCCGCAACCGCCCGTCCGGCAGGGCCAGCAGCGCGGCGGGGGAGCCCTCCTCCACGATCCGGCCGCCGTCCATGACCAGCACCCGGTCGGCGTCCATCACCGTCGACAGGCGGTGCGCCACCACGATCCGGGTCGCCCGCAGGGACCGCGTCGACTCCATCACGGTGCGCTGCGTGCCGTTGTCCAGGGCGCTGGTCGCCTCGTCGAGGAAGAGGAGGCGGGGCCTGCGGATCAGCGCCTGGGCGATCATCAGCCGCTGGCGCTGGCCGCCGGAGACCGCCCCGCCCTGCGCGATCATCGTGTGCAGCCCCATCGGCATCCGCCGGATGTCCTCGGCGAGTCCCGCCGCCTCGGCCGCCGCCCACGCCTCCTCCTGGGTGAACACCTCCGCACCGCAGATGCAGTCCAGCACGGTCCCGGTGAGCGGCTGGGCGTTCTGGAGGACGACGCCCAACTGCCGCCGCACCGCCGCCTGGTCGAGGGCGGCCAGGTCCTGGCCGTCGTAGAGGACGGTGCCCGCCTGCGGCCGGTCGAAGCCGATGAGCAGGCGCAGCAAGGTCGACTTGCCGCTGCCGCTCGGGCCGACCACCGCCACGAACTCCCCGGGCCGGACCGACAGTGACACGTCGTCCAGGACCAGCGGCCCGTCCTCGGCGTACCGGAAGGAGAGCCCGCGGGCGGCCAGTTCGCCGGTCAGCTCCCCGGGGGCGCTCGCCGAGGCGCGCACCTCCGGCTCCGCGTCCAGCACCGGGCGCACCTGCTCGTACAGCGGGAGCACCGCGACGGCCGAGACCAGGGCGCCGGTCAGCTGCGTCACCGAGGTCAGCATCATGGTGACGGCCGTGTTGAAGGTGAGGAACTCGGCCGCCGACAGGGTGCCCCGCGCCGGACCGGCCAGCAGCATGAACATCAGCAGCGAGCAGAGCGGCAGGTAGACCGCGCTCAGCACGGTGGAGAGGTTCCTGATCCGTCCGGCCTTCTGCTGCATCCGGCGGCTGCGCGCGAAGCCGCGCGCCCAGGCGGCGTACGCGAAGCTCTCCGCCGCCGCCACCCGCAGCTTCGGCAGGCCGCGCAGGGTCTGGAACGCCTGGTTGTTCAGCCGGTTGCCGAGCTCCACCAGCTTCCGCTGCCATTTCACCTGCCAGAGCCCCAGCACCAGGAAGACCACCGAGACCACCAGCAGCACCCCGATCGCCGCCAGCGCCATCGGCACGCTGTGCACCAGCAGCAGTACCAGGTTGACCCCGGCCACCGTCACCGACTGCACGGCGGTCGGCCCGATCCCCGACAGCACCCGGCGGATCGCGCTGATCCCCATCGCGGCACTGGCCAGCTCACCGGTGGAGCGGTCCGCGAAGAAGGCCGTCGGCAGCCGCAGCAGCCGGTCCCAGACGGCCGGCTGCAACGCCGCCTCGATCCGCCCCTCCAGACGCAGCAGCGTCAGCGACTGGAGCAGCATGAACGCCGCCGAGACCACCCCGGCCACCATCACCGCCACACACATCTGCGCGATCAGCCCGGTCTGCGCACTGGGCACGTACGCGCCGAGCACCTGCCCGGTCGCCACCGGCACCAGCGCGCCCAGCGCCACGGTGACCAGGCCGCTCAGGACGAGGTTGCGCAGGTCGCCCCGGGAGCCGCGCAGGCTGAAGAGCATCAGCCGGCGCAGCGTCAGCGGGCCGTCGGGGAGCGGCCGGTAGAGCATCGTGGCGCGTTCCTCGAACTCGGCCGCCTCCCTGGCGCCGATCCGGATACGGGCGCCGGTCGCCGGGTTGAGCGCCTCGTACCGGCCGCGCCGCCAGAGCAGGGCCACCGGCGCGCCGGACTTGGCGCGCCGCCCCACCAGCGGCCCGGCATCGGTGCGCCACCACTCGCCGGCCAGCCGGACCGGGCGGGTCCGCAGCCGGGCGGCGGTGGCCATCCGCTCCACCGGGTCGAGCCGCCCGCCGCCCGCGACCGAACGCGCCGCCGCCTCCGGCAGCGCGATGCCGCTCGCCCGCGCCACCTGGCGGAAGACCGCGTACACCGCGTCGTCGCCCGCCTCGCCGCGCGCCCTCGGGGAGCGGTCACGGCGGCCGATCGAGTCGAGCAGCGCCTGGTCGGCGCGCTCCCGTACCGCCTCACCGGCGCGGATACCGGCCGCCGCCCGGTCCTCGTGGGCCCGCTCCAGCCGCTCCACCCAGCCGTCGACGGCGGTCAGCAGGCGGTACTGCTGGTCCACCAGGGACTGCCACAGCGCCCCGTCGACCAGCAGGTCGGACGCCGCCTCGGCGGCGAACTCCGCCCCCAGCCGGACACTGCCCGGCGGTACGTCCACCCACAGCACGTCCTCGTCGGCGGGCCCCGCCCCGGGCGCCGGGCCGTCCGCCTGCGGTGCCGCGAACAGCACGGCGAGCCCCCGGCCGAGGCCGAGCCCCACCGCGTGCTCCAGCGGCCCGGCGACCGGCTTGTATCCGGGGTACCCCTCGTATCCCTCGTACCCGTCGGTGCCCTGCGGCGCGTACAGCTCGCGCAGCGGCAGGCGGCGTACCGCGCAGCGGGAGGAGAGGCGGCCCACCAGGGTGTGGCGGGGGCCCTCGACGGCGCCGAGCAGGAGCGTGCCGGCCTCCAGGCGGCCGAGGTAGTGCCAGTGGCCGTCCTCGGCGGCCGCCACCGCGAAGAGGTCGAGGCTGCCCTCGGTGACCAGCCAGAGCGCCGACGGCCCGCCGAGCGGCAGGGCCGACCCGTCGGCGCCCTCCACCGGTGCGCCGAGTCCGCCGAGCGCCGCCGTCACCGGGTCGGCGGCCGGGGTGGGATGGGAAGCCTGCTGGGTGCCCGTCATCTCACTTCTCCTCGACCAGGGCCGCGTACGCCCCGCCCCGGGCGACCAGTTCGGCGTGGCGGCCGCGTTCCACGACCCGCCCGCCGTCCAGCACCACGATCTCGTCGCTGTCGCGGACGGTGGAGAGGCGGTGCGCGATGATCACGCAGGCGCAGCCGCGCCGCCTGAGCGCCGCCATCACCCGCTGCTCGGTCTCCGCGTCCAGGGCGCTGGTCACCTCGTCCAGCACCAGCACGCTGGGGCGGCGCACCAGGGCCCGGGCGATCTCCAGCCGCTGCCGCTGGCCGCCGGAGAAGTTCCGCCCGTCCTGCTCGACGCGGGCGTGGATGCCGTCCGGGCGGCGGGCGATCACCTCCTCCAGCCCGGCGTCACGGAGCGCGGTGCGGACCGCCTCGTCGGGCAGCGAGGGGTCCCAGAGGGTGACGTTCTCCCGCACCGTGCCCTCGAAGAGGAAGATGTCCTGGTCGACGAAGGAGACCGAGGCGGCCAGCGCGGAGCGCGGGATGTCGGTGAGCGGCTGGCCGTCGATGCGGATGGTGCCCTCCCACGGCTGGTACAGGCCCGCCAGCAGCCGGGAGACCGTCGACTTGCCGCTGCCCGACCCGCCGACCAGCGCCACCTGCCGGCCCGGCCCGACCGTCAGCGAGAACTCCGTCAGCAGCGGCGGGTCCAGCGGGCTGTAACCGAAGGTCAGCCCCTCCAGCTCCACCCGGCCCGCCAGCCGCCGGGTGTCCGCCTCGCCGCTCCCGCCGCCCTCCCGCTCGTACAGCCCGTCCGCCGGGAACGCCTCGACGTCCCGCAGCCGGGTCACGTCGGCCGCGAAGTCCTGGATGCGGCCGGCGACGCCGTTGAGCCGGGTCAGCGGCGCCGTGAACCGCACCATCAGCGCCTGGAAGGCCACCAGCAGCCCGACCGAGAGATGCCCCTCGACCGCCCGCAGCCCGCCGATCCACAGGATCAGCGCGCTGTTGAGGGTGGCGAGAGCCGGGGCCACCACCGACAGCACCGCCATCGGCACCCCGAGCCGCTGCTGCTCCTCCAGCGTCGTCGCGTGCTGCCCCGCCCACCGCCGGAAGAACCCGTCCTCGCCGCCGGTCGCCTTCATCGTCTCGATGAGCTGGAGCCCGGTGTACGCGGTGGTGGTGAGCCGGGCGTTGTCGGCCCGCAGCTTCTGCGTCCGGGTGGCCCGCAGCTGGATCACCACCCGCATCGCCACGATGTTCAGCAGCGCGATCCCCACCCCGACCAGGGTGAGTTGCGGGTCGTACGTCCACAGCAGCAGCGCGTACAGCACCACCACCACCCCGTCGACGGCGGCCGCCGCCAGGTCGCGGGCGAGGGTCTCGGCCACCGTGTCGTTCGACTGGAGCCGCTGCACCAGGTCGGCGGGGGAGCGCTGGGCGAAGAAGGTCACCGGCAGCCGCAGCAGATGGCGCAGGAACCGGGCACTGCTCAGCGTCGAGGAGATGATCCGCCCGCGCAGCAGATTGGCCTGCTGGAGCGCGGTCAGCGAGGCGGTCAGCGCCACCAGCGCGCCCATCGCCGCGAAGAGCGGCCCGAGCACCGAGGTCCGCTCACCGATCAGGAACAGGTCGATGTACGTCCGGCTCAGCGCCGGCAGCGCCGCGCCCACCACCACCAGCAGCAGGCTGGCCAGGAGCGCCGTCAGCAGGGTGGGGCCGGTGCCGCGCAGCCGGGCAGGGAGCGCGCCGAGCAGCCCGGGCTTGCGGCCGCCCTTGCGGAACGAGGGGCCCGGCTCCAGGATCAGGGCGACGCCGGTGAACGAGGCGTCGAACTCCTCGGCGCTCACCACCCGGCGCCCCTTGTCGGGGTCGTTGAGGCGGACCGCGCCGCGCCGCCCGGGGCGCCGCAGGAACCCCTCGTGGACGACGTAGTGGTTGAACTCCCAGAACAGCACGGCGGGGGCCTGCACCTCGCGCAGGGCGGCCGGTTCCATCTGCATGCCCTTGGCGGTCAGGCCGTAACTGCGGGCAGCCTTCAGGACGTTGCTGGCGCGCGAACCGTCGCGGGAGACGCCGCAGGCGATCCGCAGCTCCTCCAGCGGGACGTGCCGTCCGTGGTGGGCGAGGACCATGGCGAGGCAGGCGGCGCCGCACTCCACCGCCTCCATCTGGAGGACGGTGGGGGTGCGGACGGGCCGCCTGCGGGGCGTACGGCGCGGGGGCGCGGCGCGGCGGCGGCCGGAGGAGGGGGCGGCGCGGCGGCCCCGGCGCCCGCCCGGGGTGGGCGGGGCGGTGGAGCCGGTCCCGGCGGCGGGGGCGTCGGCGGGTGCGGTCACGGGAGGAGCCAATCGGCCGGGCGCTGTTCGTCCAGGTGGACGGCGCCGTCGACGAGGGTGAGGGTGGTGAGCGGGTGCGGCGGGCCGTCGGAGGTCGACCAGGTGTAGCCGCTGCGGGTGCTCTTCGTGGGGTGGAGGCGGACCTCGACGGCGATCGGCGGCCCGTTCCGGGAGAACTCCTCGCCGAGCTGGGTGGAGCCGAGGTCGTCGGAGATCTGCTGCCGGGTCCGGGCGGTACGGCCGACCGACTTCACGGTGCCGCGCAGCACCCCGTAGCTCTGGGCGGGCACCGACTGCACGGTGAGGTCGACCTTGGCGCCGGGCCGGAGGGAGGCGCCGCTGTCGGCGGGCGCGTAGAGCACGGCGAGGAGCGGGTCGTCCGGGTTCTCCTGACGCTCGACGGCGGCCAGGTCGGAGCCGGTGGTGACGACGGCGCCGGTGGCGGCGGCCAGCGCGGTGACGCGCCCGGCGGCCAGGGCGCGGATGGTCACGTCGCCCCGGGCGGTGCGGACGGTCAGCAGCGGGGTGCCGCGGGCGACGCGGCGGCCCTCGGCGGTCCGGACGGCGGTGACCTGGCCGGAGACGGTGGACTGGACGACGTAGCTGCCCTGGGCGTGGGTGAGGACGCCGGGCGCGGTGAGGGTGGTGGCGACCGAACCGGTGACGGCCCACACGCCGCCGGCCGCCATCACGACGAGGGTGACGGCGAGGACCAGAAGCCCCTGCGGGCGGGCGAACCGCACCGGCAGGTCCAGCTGTTCGGGCGACTGGAGCTTGGTCAGGGCCTGTTGGCGAAAGCGCACGGAAGACTTCCTCGACTGCCGGGCACCGGCCTCTCGGCCGCGCGGCCGGGTGTCGCCGTGGTGCTGCGGACGCCGCGCGGGCGCCCGGGGAGGACGAAGGAGGCGGCCGGTGCCCCGGAACCCGAGCGGGTCCGGGGCACCGGCCGAGCGGTCCGCCTCAGCGGGCCGCACGCGTCGTCAGGCGACGCGCGGGGTCTCAGAGACCGGCGACGAGGCCGGTGACCGGGGCGGTGTTCAGACCGGTGGTCTGCTCCACGACGCCGGTGACGGTGCCGAGGGTGTCGGAGACCGGGGCGACGGAGTCGAGGCTGGAGGTGACCGAGCCGACGAGGCCGTTCACGAGGCCGCCGGAGATGTTGTCCAGCTCGCTGTCGGCGATCTCGGCGGTCTCGACCTGGGGGGTGTAGCTCATGGGGGGAGTTCCCTTCGCATCACTGACGGAAATAGTCACCGCGGCGCACTCGTGCAGAAGAAGGGGAAAATCCTCTGGCGGCCCCCGGGCGAAAGGCGTTGAGCCCTCGGAACCGTGGGCGGTGCCGCAGTGCGATGGATCAAAGCACGGCGGTGCGCGGGGCGGCCAATCGGTGAGAGCGGAATGCGGCGGGCGGTGCCCTTCTCCTCACCGCCGTGTGCGGAATCGGGCACAGGAGAACGGCATCACCTTCACACCTTCCCGCCGCCGTGCGGGGCGGGGTCACGCCCGCGTGTACACCACGCCCCTTGCTGTGAAGCCCTGGTGCGAGCCGTCGACCTCGGCCGTTCACACGGGGTGAAGGTATGGGTGGCGGTGACGGAGCTGCGGCACGGCTGTGCAGATTTACCGCAGGAGAACCCGCCCCGGGGTGCGGCGGATTCGTGTGCGGACGGCTCTGAGAAGGCCATGTTTCCAACATGTGGAGGAACAGCGTCCGCCGCGAGGAGGAGAAGGAGTGGAAGTGGCGTAATTGCCATCGCCCGGCGAATTCATGCGCACTGCGAAGAACGGGCGGAGAGCCAGGAGCGGGAATACCGGCAGGGCCATGAAAGGAGAGACCGGGGGCGTGCATTCCCCGGCGGAGAAGCCGGACTCTCTCCGGCGACCGCGCTCACACCTCCCGGCGCATGCAGCAGCGGGGCCACCGGTCCAGTCCGTGCGCCGCCTCGGCCCGCCGGATCTCCCTCAGCACAGCCGTCAGCTCACCCTCCGCCAGAAGGCGGAAGCCGCACCGCACGTAGTACGGCGCGTTCCACGGCACCTCGGTGAAGGTGGTGAGCGTCAGCGCCGCGGCCCCCTCGCTCCGGGCCCGGTCGGCGGCATGGTCCAGCAGGGCCCGGCCGACCCCCCGGCGCGCGCTCTCCGGACGCACCGTCACCTGCTCGACGTGGAGGTTTCCGTCGACCCGCTCGGCGACCAGGTACGCCACGGGCCGGTCCGCCTCGTCGGCCGCGACCCAGGCGAGCCCCGCCCGTACGTACCGCGCCAGCTCCGCCACCGAAGGCGGCTCGTCCTCCGCGATCTCGGCCATGCCGATCTCCCGGAACCAGACTCCGGCGGCCCGCTCGATCTCCTGGAGGGCCGTCAGTTCGGCGTGGTGCACGGCTCGGATGCGCATGGGGGCATGGTCCGGTGCGCGGGGGCGGGAAGCAACGGGAAACAGGGGTGCCCCCTCCCGGCGACGGACGGCCCGAACTCGAACCTGCGAGCACCGTCCCGGAACTGTGTGGCACGGGAGGCCGGCACACCCCGTTCGTTCGTCGGCGTTCGGCCAGATCACGTCGGCACGGGGATGTTTCGCGTCGTTCGAGCCTCGCGGCGCCGTCGCCGTCGGTAGGGTGCTGGGCCAGCGTGGCAGGTGTCGTGAAGGGGGGAAGCATGGCGTATCTGGTCGAGTTGCCCATGTCCGGGGCTGGTGGCACCGGAGGGGATGGACGGGGGGCCGCGTCCGGTCCTGCGGACGCGGCCGGTGTCGTCAGGGTCGAGATCGACGAGGTCGCGGACGGGCTGGTGCAGGTCGCGCGTCCCGGGCAGGTGGTGGCGCGGGCTACCCGGCCGCTGAAGGAGATGCTTGCCGGGATCAGGCCGGTCGCGGAGAACTTCGTGGAGGGGTTCCGTGACATGGCGCAGCGACCCGACGAGATCGTCGTCGAGTTCGGTCTCTCCGTGTCGGCCGAGGCTGACGTGGTGATTTCCCGGACGAGCGGCCAGGCCAACTTCCAGGTCACCCTGACCTGGTCCAGCCCGCCCTCCGGCGACCCCGCTGCCGACGCGGCGGTCTGAGGGTGCCCGGGACGCCACCCGCGCACCCGGTGGTCCCGGGGCCCCGGTCGCTGGACGCGGCCGTCCTGCGGGTCCGCGACAGCCGTGGGCAGGGGGTCGGTGTCGCCTTCCTGGTCTCCGACACCCTCGCCTTGACCTGCGCGCACGTGGTCCAGGCAGCCCTGGGGACGACGGGGGACGCGGCGCCGGACGCCGCTGCCCGGGTCCACGTCGACCTACCTCTGGTGCCAGCCCCGCAGCGCGACGGCGGCACGCCGGTGACAACGGCCGGTGTCGAACAGTGGGTGCCGCCGCGGGCGCCCGCCGAGGGGCCACCGGTGCCCGCCGCCCGTACGGAGTCCTCCGCCGGCCGTGACGGGGTCGTCGTGCCCGCCGATGTCGCTCTGCTGCGGCTGGAGGCACCGCTTCCGGGGGCGGGACCGGTGCGGCTGGTGGAGGCGGACGAGGTGTGGGGGCACCCGTTGCGAGCGTACGGGCTGCCCGCCGGGCGCCCGGGTGGGGTCTGGCACGCGGGCGTGCTGCGCGGGCGGCAGGCGGACGGCTGGGTGCAGGCCGATCTCGCCGGAGACGGCTATCCGGTCTCGCGGGGTTTCAGCGGCGGCCCGGTCTGGGACGACCAGCTCTCGGGTGTGGTTGGCATGGTGACGGTGGCTGAGGTGGGAGAGCCGCCTGTCAGCTACCTGGTCCCCACGAGCGGCTTGCTGGCAGTCTGTCCCCAGTTGCGCGCGGTCGCGCTGCCGGCGTCGCCGTTCCGGGGCCTGGCGGCGTTCGAGGAGGCCGACGCAGCGCTCTTCCACGGCCGGCAGGCGGAGAGCGAGGAGGTGGCGCGGGCGCTGTCCACCGAGCGCCGTGTCACCGTCGTGGGACCGTCGGGCTCGGGCAAGTCGTCGCTGGCCCTGGCCGGAGTCGTGCCCCTCTTGCGCGCCCAGGGCGCCCAGGTGGTGGTGGTGCGGCCGACGCGTGGCAGCGCCCCGTTCGCTTCCCTCGCGGCAGGACTGCTGCCGTTGCTGGAACCCGGCCTGGCCGGGACCGAGCGCCAGGAGCGGACGGCCGAACTCGCCGCTGTGCTGCGCCGCCACGGCCCGGCAGACACGGTGTCACGGCTGCTCCAGCTGCGACACGGCAGCCGACTGCTGCTGGTGGTCGACCAGTTCGAGGAGGCCCTCGGCCTCGACCCGCCCGAAGCCGACGAATTCGCCGACCTGCTCACGGGCGGCACCCTGCCGGACACCGTCCGCGTGCTGATGACGCTGCGCGCCGACTTCCTGGAGCCGGTGCTGGCCGATCCGCGCCTGGGCCCGGTGGCCGGCGAGCACCTGTACGCGCTCGCCCCGCCGGGCCCCGGGCGCCTGCGCGAGATCGTGACCGCACCCGTCGACGCCGTACCCGGGGTGTCCTACGAGCCTCAGCTCGCCGAGCGCATCATCGCCGACACCGGCGCGGGACCGGGCGAGCTGCCGCTCCTCGGCCTCACCCTCGACCTGTTGTGGCGGCGGCAGGAGGGCGGCCTGCTGACCCACCGCGCCTACGAGCGACTCGGCGGCGTCAGCGGTGCCCTGGGCCGGCACGCCGACGACGGGTGGAGCGCGTGCGTGCCCCCGGAGGACGAGGAGGTCGCCAGACGGCTGTTCACCCGGCTCGTCCAGGCCACCGCCGATCTGCCCGCGCCCGCCCGACGGACGGCACTGCGCACCGAGCTGGGAGCAGGGGAGTGGCGTGTCGCGCAACGCCTGGCGAGTACACGGCTGTTGGTGACCGGCCGGAACGCCGAGGGCATCGAGACCGTGGAACTCGCCCACGAGGCCCTGATCACCGGGTGGGACAAGCTCTCCGACTGGGCCACCGGTGACCGTGCCTTCCTGGAGTGGCGCGCCGGGCTGCGAAGGGACGTGAACCGCTGGGAACAGGCCGAACGCCCACCGGAACTGCTGCCGACGCCGCTGCAACTCGCCCGGTCCGAAGAGTGGCTGGACGCACGCGGCGACGAACTCACCGACGCCGAGCGCCGCTATCTGGAGGCCGCCCACACCCGACGCCGGGCGAGGGCCCGCCGGAGACGGGTGATGCTCTCGGCGATCAGCTTCGTCGTGCTCCTGGTCATCGTGGCCCTGGCGGCGTTCCACGCCACACGAGAGGAGAGCCGGAAACGTGCCGCGGAGGCCGCGTCCCGCGCACTGGCTCTGGCCGCGGCGGACGAGACGCGCACCGCACCCGCCCTAGGCGTGCTGAAAGCCCTGGCCGCCCACCGGACCGCACCGACGCAGGAGGCGCGCGACGAACTCCTGAGGCAGTACTTGCGGTACCAGGGGTACGACCGGGTGCTCTCCGGCGTCCTCGGCACCGTCAGGGAGTTCGAGACCAGCGCGGACGGCGACGTGGTCCTCGCCGTCTCGCAGCTCGGCCGGGCCATCCTGTTCACCGGCGTCACCTCCGGGCGGGTCCGCAGCGCACAGGTGCCCTCCACCGGGCAGGTCATGCACGGCGTGGTCGCCGCGGACGGGAAGCGCATCGCCTACGTCCAGGCGGACGGCAAAGCGGTCCGGTTCGACGTCGTCAGCGACGCCGCGGGCCTGCTCGGGCCGAAGCGGCCGGCGAGCGACGGGCCGGACGTGCGTCTCGATCCTGACGTGATTCCCGCGATGTCGGCGGACGGGCGCAGCCTGGCCTCGGTCGTCGGGGACCGGCTGGTGCGGTGGAACCTGGAGAGCGGCACACGCACCGGTGACGCTCCCGCGCCCCCGGACCTGACGGGCCCGCTCGCCTTCGCCCCGGACGGGCGGACGCTCCTGGCGACGTCCTACGGGGAAGGAGGCACCCGGCTCCTGAACTCCGTCGACCTGACCACGGGCCGTGCCACGCGGCTTCTCTCCGGGAGGCAGGAGATCTACCTCTCCGGCGACCGCAGCACCGCCGTCTCCTGCCGCGAGGAGAAAGGGCAGTCCGTCATCCGCCGCTACCGGACCTCCGACGGCTCCGAGGCCGGCCGCTCCTACCGCGAGCGGGACGAGGCGTACACCACGGACATGTGCACGGTGGAAGCGGTCGACGAGGCCGGGCGGCGCGTCGTGCTCCAGTGGGGCGACGAAGTGCGTGTCCTCGATCTGGACCGAAGCGAGGCCATCTCCCGAGCGCCCCTGTCCGGGGGCGTTTCCACCCAGATTCGTTCCCACGGTCGTCTCATCGAGTCCCACGGCAAGCTCTTCCACGTGGGCCGGAACGACGCGCTGATCGCTTTCATGGAGATCACCCCGGGCCGGCGGCCCCTGGAGAAAGCCGGCCAGCACCGGCTCACTCCGGACGGGAAGCGGTCGCTCATCGTGCAGGAAGACGGCTCCCGGACCGAACTCCATCAGGCCGCCCCGGGGCGCAGCACGCGGGTCCTCGCGCGGGCGACCCGCGCCGAGCCGTACTGGGTGCCCGAGAAAGCCGACATCCCTGTCTTCGACACCACCGGCGAGCTTGTCGCCGACCGTGAGGGACGGAACCTCGTGGTCGTCCGCGACGCGTCGACCCTGCGGAAGGTGGCCACCGTGAAGTCCGTCCGGCCCCCGCCCACCGTCCCCGACACCCGATCCGTCCGTGACCTGGACATGAGCGGGGGACTCAGCAACTACCCCCAGGACTACGAGTTCCGTTACTTCTTCGACCACGCCGGTCGTCTGCTGACCGTCTCCGGAACCGTCGTCCAGCAGTGGGACCCCCGTACGGGCCGGCAGACCGCCCGCTTCGACGCCGGTGACCTGCGTCCCGACGACGAGCCGGACGCCGTCATGACGATCGCTCCGTACCCGGCCCGGAACAAGGTGTCGGTGCTGGTGACGGGGAGCCCCGGCCTGCGTGTCGTCGACATCACCACGGGAAAGGTGACGGACCGCGTACGCACCGAGGACGACACCCTTTCCGTGCAATTCTCCGCCGACGGCGCGTACTTCGCGGTGCTGCGACGTGACACGGGCCTGGAGGTACGGCGGCGCGGGGTCCCCTCACACCGGGTGCTCGGCCCGTTGAGCACCCTGGGCGAGGTAGGTGCGAACGTCCGTTACCGCGCCGTCTTCCTCGACGACGGTCGCTACCTGGTCGCCTCGGACAACGCGGTACGCACCTACCGTCTGGGCGAGCGTGGCTACGAAGACTCCTACGTGCTCGGCGCACCGGTCACCGTGTCCGATCGGTACTACTTCCTGGACGTGTCCGGGGACGGAAAGACCGTGGTCCACGGCGCCTTCGAGGAGCCGGGCACGGTGCTGGTTCTCGACCCGGAGGTGTGGAGCCGGGAACTGTGTCGCGTCATCGGCCACCGCGCGTTCACGGCCGAGGAACGCGAGGGCCTGCCGGCCGAGTCGAAGAGCCGGCGCCCCTGTCCGTAGCGCCGCACGGGTGCGTTGGCGACGAAGGCTGAGCGAAGGAGGACCGAGGTGCTGGAACAGGCGCTGCTGCGGATCTGCGACGGCCGGGGCACCGCTGTCGGCCTGGGCTTCCTGGTGTCCGACACGGTGGCTCTGACCTGCGCGCACGTGGTCACGGCCGCGCTCGGCACGCCGGTCGGCACACCACCCGGGCCCGACGCCCGCGTCTCCGTCGACCTGCCCCTCGTGGCCGGAAGGCCGCGGGCGGAGGTGGCCGTCGAGTGGTGGCTGCCGCCCCGGGGGCCCGGTGACGGGCCGGGCGGTGCCGGGGATGTGGCAGTCCTGCGGTTCGACGCTCCGCCGCCGGGGGCGCGGCCGGTGCGGCTGGTCGACACCGAGGCGTCGACGGACGGGCTGTGGGGCCATCGGGTACGGGCGTTCGGCCTGCTGACCGGGCGCCCGGGCGGGGTGTGGCACGCGGGGGTGCTGCGGGGGCGTCAGGCGGACGGCTGGGTGCAGGCGGACCTTGTGGGCGGCGGCTACGCGGTGTCGCACGGGTTCAGCGGCGGTCCGGTGTGGGACGACCGCCTGTCGGGGGTGGTCGGCATGGTGACCGTCGCCGACACAGGGGAGACGCCCGCCAGTTACCTGATCCCGACGGACGGTCTGGCGGCTGCCTGGCCCGCACTGGTGCCCCTGGTGTCGCCGCCGTCCCCGTTTCGCGGACTCACCGCCTTCGAGGAGGCCGACGCGGCGGTCTTCCACGGCCGGCGGAATGAGAGCGACCAGGTCGTCGGAGCGCTCGAACAGCACCGGTGGGTCACGGTGGTGGGCCCGTCCGGCTCAGGCAAGTCCTCGCTGGCGCTGGCGGGTGTGGCACCCCGGCTGCGGGCGCGCGGAGCCTGTGTCGCCGTCGTGCGGCCCGCGTCCGGGAGCACCCCCCTCGCCGCGCTCGCCGCCGCGCTGCTGCCGCTGCTGGAGCCCGGCCTGTCTGAGACCCGCCGGCTGGCCCGACTGCCCGGTCTCACCGACGAACTGCGGGACCATGGCCTGGGCGGGACGGTCGACCGCCTGCTCGCCCGCCAGGGCGCCGATCACCTCCTCCTCGTCGTCGACCAGCTGGAGGAAGTTCTCCAGCAGCCCGAGGACGCCGAGGGTGAACTGGCCGAGGTCCTGTTCGCGGCGGACGCCCTGCCGCCGCCCGTCCAGGTGCTCGCCACCCTCCGGGCCGACTTCCTCGAACCCGTCCTGAACCATCCGCGCCTCGGTCCGGCCGCCGGCCGGCACCTGCACGCCCTCCGTCCGCTCGGCGCGGACGGCCTGCGCGAGATCATCACCGCCTCCGTCGACGCCCTCCCCGGGGTCTCCTACGAACCCGGTCTCGCCGGACGCGTGCTCGCCGACACCGGAACCGAGCCGGGGGCCCTGCCACTTCTCGCCCTCACCCTGGATCTGCTGTGGCAACGACAGGAGGACGGCCTCCTCACCCACCGCGCCTACGACGGACTCGGTGGGGTCACCGGGGCACTCGGCAACCACGCGGACCGGATCTGGGCCGCACACGTGGAACCGGGCGAGGAGACCGACGCCCGTCGGCTCTTCGTCCAACTCGTCCGGCTGCCACTCGGCTCGGCGGTGGCAACCCGGCGCCTCGTCCGCCGCGGCGACCTCGGCGAGGAGCAGTGGCACCTCGCGCAGCGGCTCGCCGCGCACACCCGGCTGCTCGTCACCGACCGCACAACCGACGGCACCGAGACCGTCGAGCTGACCCACGAGGCGCTGATCACCCGCTGGGAGAAACTCACCGCCTGGGTCGCCGAGGACAGGTCCTTCCTCCGCTGGCGGGAGACCGTACGGCACGAGAGGGACCGCTGGCAGGAGGCGGACCACGCCCCCGAGCACCTGCCGACCGCCGCCGCGCTGGCCGGCGCGGAGCAGTGGCTCCCGGACCGCGAGGCGTCCGTCGACCAGGCCGAACGGGAGTACCTGGCAGCCGGCCGGACCCACCGCCGCACCCGCGCCCGCCGACGCCGCGCCCTGCTCTCCGGACTCGCCACCGCCATGGCGCTCATCCTGGTGTTCAGCGTGCTGTACCTCGTCGAACGCCGCAGCAGCCAGGAACGCGCCGCCCTGGGCGCCTCCCGGGCCCTCGCCCAGGCGGCCGCGGCGGAGTCCTCGGCCACCGACCCGGCCCACGCCGCGCTCCTCTCCCTCGCCGCCTACGACACCTCCCCGACGCAGGAGGCCGAGAACGAACTGCTGCGCCAGTACCTCCAGAACGCGTCCTACGACCGGGTGCTCTCGGGCGACATCGCCGACAGCTACAGCTACTTCGACACGAGTCGCGACGGCGAGGTGGTGCTCACCGCATCCAGGCGCTCCGGCGCGGTGCTGTTCGTACGGGCCCTCACCGGGCCGGTACGCATGGTGCGGTTGCCCTCCGCCGGAGCGGTCCGAGGGGTCGCGGTCTCCGCCGACGGCAAGCGGGCCGCCTACATCCAGCGCGACGGCAGAAGCGTCTGGTTCGACGTGCGTCCCGACGCGCAGCGGCCCCTCGGTCCGCTGCACCGGCTTCCTCATGCCCCTGACACCGAGCGGAGCGACACGTTGGCCCCGGCTCTCTCCGCCGACGGTACGACGTTCGTCGCCCGGGTCGGGAAACGCCTCGTCCGGTGGGACCTGGACAGCGGTCGGCACGGCACCGTCGCAGGGAACCTCCCGACCCCCGAGAACACCTTCGAGGTGTGGCCGGCGCCCGACGGACGGACCCTGCTGGCCCTCGTCCGCGAAGGGGGCGCCTCGGGCCAGGCCCGGAGAAGCCGCCTGCTCGCGCTGAACCTCGCCACCGGCAGCAGCCGGGTCGCGGCGCAGGCCGACACGATCCACGTCTCCGGGGACCGGACGCGGGCAGCCCTGTGTCACCGGCGGGGCGGGACCACCGAGGTCAGCGGCCACCGGCTGTCGGACGGCGCTCGTGAGGGCGTCGCCTACCGCGAGAAGGACCGCCGCTTCGCGTCGGAGGGCTGCCAGGTGCAGTCCGTCGACCACGCCGGCCGGCGCGTGGTCATCCGCGCTCCCTCCGGCTTCACGGTCGTGGACCTGCGGAGCGGTACGGTCCTCTCCCGCAACGGCCTGCCCGCCCCGTCATCCGACGGAAACTGGGGAACGGCCCGCCCCTGGATCGTGGAGTCCGGCCGCAACCTCTACTACGTACACAAGGGCGCGTCGAAGATCGGATTCCTCCCCCTGCGACCCGGCAACTGGTTCGTCGAGATCGGCCAGCAAACCCTGACGCGCGACGGCAGACACATGATCACCGTGCTCGCGGACGGCTCCCGGATGCAGGTGCACCGTGTGCGCGAGGCTGACGGCCGGGTGCTCGCCGATGTGCCACGCCGCAAGCCGTACCACGTGCCGGAAGCCGGCGAGCTTCTCTCTCTGGACCGCACGGGACGCCTCGTGGCCGCCCGCGAGGGGGCGGGCCTCGTCACTGTCCGCGAGGTGACCACCTTGCGCCGCACCGCCACGATCACCGCCGCCGCACCTTCGCGGTCGTCCGACGGCGGGGGTGGCTCCGCCGGGCCGGAGGACGACTTCGGGTACTTCTTCGACGGCGGGGGGAAACTGGTCACCGTCTCCGGAACCGTCGTCGAACAGTGGGACCCGCGCACCGGCCGGCGGCTCGCGCGCTTCGACGCCGCGACGGTCCGTTCGCGTGTGGGGGGCGCCGAGGATGCGCGGCTGTGGATCGGGCCCGTCCCGGAGGCGGGCCGGGTCAGCGTCATCGTCCTGGACCGGCCCGGCATCCACCTCGTCGACGTCGCCACCGGACGGACCGTCGAAACGGTGAGGACCGGTGACGACATCCTCGCCGCCCAGTTCGACCCCAGCGGGAAGTACTTCGCCATTCTGCGCCGGGGCTCCATCTTCGAGCTGTGGCGGCGTGGCGATCCGCCCCACAAGGAACTCGGCCCCCTGCGCAGCCTCGCCGAGTTGGACGCCACGCCGTACGTGGCGAGCTTCCTGGAAGGCGAAGGCCGTTATCTGGTGGCCGCCGACAACGCCCTGCGCATCTACCGGATCGGCGAGCCCGGCTATGAGACGTTCTACTCCTTCGTCCGCCCGGGCGACAGGCAGACCCGTGCGCAGCACACCTTCAGGGGTGTGTCCGTGGACGGCAGCACGGTGCTCCACTGGGGGCCCGACGACAGGGGTGGCCCCCTCCATCTCTCACCCCGCCGCTGGTACCGCGACCTGTGCGACATCATCGGCGACCGGGAGTTCACCGCCAGGGAGGCGCAGCTGCTGCCGGCCGAGCCGAGGACCCTGCGCCCGTGCGCCGGGGACGACTGACCGCCGGGACCGGGGAAAAGGGGGCGGCCCCACCGGGCGAAGGGGGGAAAGCCCGGTGGGGCCGAGGCAACCTGCCAGGCCAGGGGGAAGGGCCGTCAGGTCGGTCTGAGGGGCGTGTGCCCGGGGCGGGGGCGGTCATGCCACCCGGGCGGGGATTTCTTTGCGCGGGTCCTCGCGGCACGCCCCGCACCGCCGCTCAACGCGCGTACAGCGCCTCGATGACCTCCGCGTAGGTGTCGGCGACGGCGCTGCGGCGGAGTTTGAACGAGGGGGTCATCAGCCCCTCCTGGCGGGTGAAGTCGACCGGGAGGATCTCGAAGGCCCGGATCGACTCGGCGCGTGAGACCAGGGTGTTGGCCTGGTTGACCGCCCGCTGGAGCTGGGCCCGCAGCTCCGTGTCGTCCGCCGGGGCCGAGGCGGCCCGGCCGGAGACGCCATGCAGGCGCCGCCAGTGGGCCAGGGCCTCCTGGTCGACGGTGAGCAGCGCCGCCACGTAGGGCCGGTTGTCGCCGACCACCAGGCACTGGGCGATCAGCGGGTGGCGGCGCAACTGCTCCTCCAGCAGCTGCGGGGAGACGCTCTTGCCGCCGCTGGTGATGATGACGTCCTTCTTGCGGCCGGTGATCACCAGGTAGCCGTCCGGGTCGAAGCGGCCGGTGTCCCCGGTGGCCAGCCAGCCGTCGGCGAGCCCCGGCGGGTCGTGCAGATAGCCCCGGAAGACCGTGTCCCCGCGTACCCACACCTCGCCGTCGCCGGCGATCCGGACGGTCGAACCCGGCAGCGGGCGCCCGACGGTGCCGAAGCGGACCCGGCCCGGTGGCTGCGCGGTCACCGCCGCCGTGGTCTCGGTCAGCCCGTAGCCGTCGTAGACGGTCACCCCCGCGCCCTGGAAGAACAGCCCCAGTTCGCGGCGGAGGGGGGAGCCGCCCGAGACGGCGGCGCGGACCCGTCCGCCGAAGACCGCCCGCACCTTGGCGTAGACGGCCCGCTCGTAGACGGAGTGCCGCAGCCTGGTGACCGGTCCCGGGCCGGGTCCGGTGCCCGCCGCGCGCTCCTCCCGGGCCTCGGCGTGCGCCACGGCGGCCGCCCGTGCCTTCTCGAAGATCACCCCGTGCCCGGCGCCCTCGGCCTCCCGGCAGGCCTCGTCGAAGATCCGCTCGAAGATGTAGGGAACGGCGAAGAGGAAGGTGGGCCGGAACGAGGCGAGGGCCGGGAGGAGCAGGGCGGGGGCCATCTCCGGCTGGTGGGCGAGGAGATAGCCCCCGCGTACGCAGGTGACCGCCACCATCAGGCCGTAGCAGTGGGCCAGTGGCAGGAAGGCGAGGACCGAGGGCTGTTCGCCGCGGGGGGCCAGCAGGTGGCCCCAGCCCGCGATGAGGGTGTCGCACTCGGCGGCCAGGTTGGCGTGGCTGATCACGCAGCCCTTGGCGGCGCCGGTGGTACCCGAGGTGTAGCAGATGACGGCGGTCGCCTCCGGGCGGACCGCCGCCCGTAGCCGCAGCACCTCGGTCTCCGGCACCTCGGCTCCGCGCTCGGCGAGTTCGGCCGTGCAGCCCAGGTCCAGCTGCCAGAGCCCGAGCAGGGCGCCGGGGTCGGCGCTGGCCGCCGCGACCGTCATCGCCTGGCCGCTGTGCTCCACCACGGCCGCCCGGACGCCCGCGTCGGCGAGGACCCAGCGGACCTGCTCGATGGAGGAGGTCGGGTAGACCGGCACCACCTCGGCCCCCAGCGTCCACAGGGCGTACGCCAGCAGCGTCCACTCGGGGCGGGTACGGGACATCAGCACCACCCGGTCGCCCGGCCGCACCCCCTCGGCCAGCAGGCCCCGGGCCAGCGCCAGCACCTCGTCCCGGAACCGGGCCGCCGTGACGGTGAGCCAGGGGGCGCCCGGTTCCGTGGGCTCCAGGGCCAGTTGGGGGCGTTTCGGGTGGGTGGCGGCCGTGTGGAAGACCGAGTCGGCGAGGCCGCCGGAGACCGGCGGGGCCACCAGGCGCTCCACACTCACTTCCCGCACCGGGCGCGCCTCCGTTCCTCATCCCGGCCGTGTGCCGCACCAGCGCGGGGCCCGTACCTGACGGATGGCCGGCTCGGCAACCTACAGCGCCCCGCACGCCCTGGCCAGGGGTGACGGGGGAGTTCACCACCGTGCGCCGGGGGCGGCTCCGCGCGCCGCCCGGCCGGGGACGCGCGGAGCCGTCGGCCCGTCAGGCGCCGGGCGGCACCCGGCCGGGACGCCCGCTGCCGCGGGTCAGGGTGTAGCCGAAGACGCCGGCGAGGGCGGCCAGTACGGCACCCCCGGCCGTCCACAGCCACCGGTCGGTCCACCAGCCGGAGGACCAGCCGCCCTCCGGCTCGGCGAGCGCCGCCGGACGCGGCGCCTGCTCGGCACCGTCCTCCCCGCCCGTCTCCTCGTCGGCCTGCTCCTCGCCGGAGACCGCCGAGATGCCCGGCGTCAGCGGCTGCGAGAGCTTCCCGCCGACGGCCGTGGAGCCGCCGGTCTCCCGGGAGTCGACCGCCACCTCGGCCCGGAACGGCCGACCCAGGTCGTCGGCGGCGAGCCGCGAGACGGTCAGCCGGACGTAGTACGCCCCGGGCAGCGGGTCGTTGGCCCACGGCTCCGAGAAGGCCCGCACGGTACGCAGCGTGCAGGTCAGCCGCACCTCGGCGGCGTCCTCGGCGGCCCGCCGCTCCTGGAGACCGTAGGTGCACGGCTGGCGGCGGCGGAGCCCGTCGTAGACGTCGATCCGCCAGGTGGAGGCCCCCTGCCGGGCCTGTTCGGCGGGGAGCGACACGGTCGCCCGCACCGTCGGTCGCTGGCCAGTGTCGGCCGGGAAGACCCAGTAGAGGTAGTCACCGGTCGAGGCGGAGGCGGTGCCGCGCTGCCCCTGCGCGAGCCGCGCCGCCGTGCGGAACGCGGTGCCCGCCTCGGTCGGACCGGCCTCGGCCTCCTCGTCCTGCGAGGCGGAGGGCGAGGGCGAGGTGTCGGCGAGGGCCGGGGGCGCCGCGGTGAACAGCGCCGCCGCGACGAGGGCGGCCCCCACGGCGACGCGCCCGCGCCGGCGCCGGGACGGCGCGGGGTGGGAGCTGCGAAGAGCGGTACGCATCAGTGGGTCCTCCAGACGGCGAAGCGCCAGCGCGACAGCCAGCCGAAGATCAGACCGCCGAGGAACCCGGCGAGCACCAGCACGCCCAGCAGCCACCAGCCACGGCCCAGCCCGAAGGCGGCGGTGTCCGAGGCGTCGGACGGGCCGTCGACCACGTCGACCGTCAGCTCCAGCGGCATCCCCGGCGCCGAGGCGTCGGCGGCCTTGGCGGAGGCCGGGGCGAAGGAGTTGCTGACCTCCAGGCAGACCGGGGTCGCGGCCGGCTTGTCGGTGTCGGCGTCCTCCCGCTCCCGCTCCGGGTGGCGCAGACCGGACGAGATCACGTCGGTCCGGCCGCTGCCCGCCTCCGAGCCGCGTACCAGCTCGCGCCCGTGCGCGGTCACCGCGCGCAGCAGCACGCCGTAGTCGTCGGCGAGCGGGCGGTCGGCCGCCACACTCACCGAGGCGCGCAGCTCCTGGCCGGGCAGCACGTCCACCCGGTACCAGCGGTGGGTGCCGAGCGGCTGGCGGTCGGTGTACAGACCCGGCTCGATCTTCGGCGCGTCGGCGCAGGCCGCGGCGCCCTCGACCGGCACCGGCGTGACCACCGGGTCGGCCGCGCGGTCCACCAGCTGCTTCACCTTGTCGGAGAGGTCCTCCTTGTGCTGCACGGCGGTGTAGGTGCCGCCGGTCGCCTCCGCGATGCAGGAGAGCTGCTGGCGGATCTTGGCGTTGGGCACCAGGCCGAGCGTGTCGATGACCAGGTCGACGCCCTTGGCCGCGATCTCCCGCGCCACCTCGCACGGGTCGAGGGGGCCGCAGGTGTCCTCGCCGTCACTGATCAGCACGATGCGGCGGCTGCCGCCCTCGTCGCCGTCCAGGTCGTCGGCGGCGCCGAGCAGTGCCGGGCCTATCGGGGTCCAGCCGGTGGGGCTGAGCGTCGCCACCGCCGTTTTGGCCTCGGTACGGTCGATCGGCCCGACCGGGTAGAGCTGCCGGGTGTCCTTGCAGCCGCGCGCCTTGTCCTCGCCCGGGTAGTCGGCGCCCAGGGTGCGGATGCCGAGCTCGACCTCCTCGGGCACCGCGTCGATGACGTCGTTGAACGCCTGCTTCGCCGCCGACATGCGGGACTGCCCGTCGATGTCGCGGGTCTTCATGGAACCGCTCACGTCGAGCACCAGCTCGACCTTGGGCGCGGGACGTGCGGTGGGCCCGTCGGCGGTGGTGGCCGCGGCCGCTGTCGACGCGGCGGGGAGAGCCCCCGCCACCACCGCCAGCAGCGCGGCCACCACAACCGCTGCCCGTCTTGTTGTGATCATCGGCGGATCTTATTGAAGAAGGTGACAGACCCCCAAAACGTGTCCGGGAGGTCGGGGTTGGGGCGCCGGCGCACGGTTCCCGGAGCTTTCTGGGCGTGTGCCGCCGACGTCCCGCGTCGCTGTTGACCTTCAGGTTGGTCGAAGCCCAATGATGGCGGCGTGACCAGATCCGACCTGATGCCGATCGGGGCCTTCGCCCGCCGCACCGGCCTGACCTCCAGCGCTCTGCGCTTCTACGCCGACTCCGGGCTGCTGCCCCCGGCCGAGGTGGACCCCGTCACCGGCTACCGCTTCTACGACCCCGCCCAGGTGGAGCGGGCCCGGACCCTGCGCCGGCTCCGGGAGATCGCCATGCCGCTCACCGGCGTCGAGGCGGTCCTCGGGGCCAGTGCCGAGGAAGCGGCCCGGCTGCTCGACGAGCATCTCGCGAGGATCGAGGAGGACGCGGGGGCGGCCCGGCAGAAGGCCGCGGTCGTCCGGGCCGCGCTCGGCGGCGACCCGCCCGGCCTGCTGATCGCCACGGTGAAGGGCCCCGTACTGGCGGACGCGGTCGAGCAGGTGCTGACGGCCACCGCGCACGAGCCGGGGCTGGCGGTGCTCGGCGGCCTCCACATCGAGGCGAACGGCGAGGCGCTCGCCCTCACGGCGACCGACCGGTACCGGCTCTCCACCCGGACCCTGGCGCCGGCGCGCCCGGCGGAACAGACCTGGACCGGCACGGTCGACGGCGGCGACCTGCGGCCCGCCGCCCCCGAGCTCCGCCGCAGCCCGCTGGTCCGCGTCGAGGCGGTGCCGCACGGGATCTGGCTGCGGATGCCCGGACGGGAGGACCGCCACTGCCGGACGCTGCCCGTGGAGTTCCCCGACCGCCGGCAGCTGTTCGCGTCGCTCGGCGAGGTCACCACCCGCGCGACGCTCGCGAAGGGGCCGCTGCTGCGCGCCCTGGAGGAACACCCCGGTGACCACGTCACCCTGTGCGTCTCCGGCCACGAGGTGACCGTCGGGCTCCCGGGCGACGGCCACCCGGGCATCCCGGTCGCCGCCACCGTGCGGGGCGAGCCCCTGGAGATCCGGTTCGGGACGACCACGCTCTACCCCGCCCTGAGCACGGCGATCGGCCCTGACGTGATGCTCGACCTGAGAGGCCACGACCAGCCCGTCACCATCCGCTCCGCCGACCGCGGCGACCTCACCACCCTGGCCATGCCGGTCGCCCGCGATCATCCGGGGCCTGACAGCGACGACCCCGGCAACCCCCTCCCATGACAAGGACGACGAAAGACCTCATGAGCACCGCCGCCACCACCACCACCGCCTCCGCCGATACCGACCCGACCATGGACGCCATAGGCCAAGCCGTTGTCGCGGGCAGGGCGGGCGACACGCGTTCCGCCCGACGCCGGCTCCTGGAGCTCTGGTCGGAGATCGGCGTCACCGGGGACCCGCTGCACCGCTGTTCCCTCGCCCACTACCTGGCCGATCTCCACGACGATCCCGCTCAGGCCCTCGCCTGGGACGTCCGGGCCCTGGACGCCGCCGACGCCGTGACCGAGCAGCGCGTCCAGGAGCACCACGCCGGGCTCCACATCGCCGGGTTCTACCCGTCCCTCCACCTCAACCTGGCCGACAACTACCGCCGGCTCGGCTCGTTCGACGCGGCCGCCGAGCACCTCGACGCGGCCAGGGAGTACGCCCCCGAGCTCCCGCAGGACGCCTACGGGGACACCCTGCGCACCGCCCTCGACGAGGTGGCGGAGGCCGTCGCCCGGCGGGACACGGCCAGGCGCCCCTCCGCGCCCGGCCCCACCACGTGATCCGTCGAGGCCGTCAGGTCGGCCGAGCGGAGACGCCCGGCGCCAGCACCTCGACCGGGCCCGCCTGGGGCTCCGGCTCGCGCGGCTCCCGCGCGCCCCGCGCCGCCGCCCGGCTCAGCGCCGCCACGCCCGCCCCGGCGACCAGCGCCCCCGCGAGCGCGGGCAGTATCCCGGCCGCCCCGCCGTGGAGCCGTTCGCCGAGGAGGGTGAGGCCGACGACCGAGGCGGCCAGCGGATTGGTCAGGGTGACGACGGCCAGGGGCGCTCCGAGGCCGGAGCGGTAGGCGGTCTGGGCCAGCAGCAGCCCGGCCGAGGCGAAGGCGGCGACGAGCAGGGCGACCAGGACCGTCTGGAGCACCGGCGGTGCCGCCTTGCCCGGGGCGGCCAGGGCGACGGTCGCGGTCTGGGTGAGTGCCGAGGCGATGCCGGAGGCGATCCCCGAGGCGGTGGCGTGGCGCAGCCCCGGGGCCCGGCCCCGGCGCCCGAGCGCGCCGATCAGCAGCAGGGTCGCGGCGCCGACCGCCAGTGCCTCGGTCAGGGTGAGGCTGTCCTCGGGGGCGGGCCCGGAGGCCGCGTACATCAGCAGGCCCAGACCGCCGAGGGTGAGCAGCGCCCCGCGCCATTCGAGCCGGGCCACCCGGCGGCCCGCGTACCGTGCGCCGAGTGGGACCGCCGCGACCAGGGTGAACGCGCCCAGCGGCTGGACCAGGGTGAGCGGGCCGAACCGCAGCGCGACCACGTGCAGCAGGGCCCCGGCGGCGTTGAGGCCGACCGCGCCCCACCAGGCACCGGCGGTCACCAGCCGGACCAGGCCCCGGGAGGCGTCCGCCGCGGTACGGGCGGCAAGGCGTTCCTGGGCCACGGCTGCCGCGGCGTAGGCGAGGGCGGAGACCAGGGAGACGGCGACCGCGACGGCCAGGTCGCCGCTCACCGCCGGCCGCCCGGCAGCGGTGCGTGGCCGAGCAGGTGATGCCCCCGGGAGGCTGCCGTCTCCGCGAGCCGGACGGTGGCCAGGGCGGCGGCGAGGAGGCCGGTGGCGGCCAGCGCGTCGAGCCAGTAGTGGTTGGCGGTGCCGACCACCACGAGCAGGGTCAGCGCGGGGTGGAGCAGCCACAGGTACCGCCACCGGGAGCGGGTCGCCGCGATCAGGCCGACCGCGACCATCAGGGCCCAGCCGAAGTGCAGCGAGGGCATCGCCGCGAACTGGTTGGCCAGCGGATCGGCCTCCGGCGCCGCGCCGTACACCGTCGGGCCGTAGACCTGGCCGGTGTCGACGAGCCCGGCCGCCTCCAGCATCCGGGGCGGTGCGAGCGGGACCAGCAGGTGCAGGACGAGGGCCGCGCCCGTCAGGACCGCGAGGACCCGCCGGGACCACAGGTAGTGGCGCGGCCTGCGCCAGTACAGCCAGACCAGGAAGAGGGCGGTGGCCGGGAAGTGCACGGTGGCGTAGTACGTGTTGGCGATCCGTACCAGGGTGTCGCTGTGCAGCAGCAGGCTCTGCACGGTGCCCTCGTCGGGCAGGCCCAGCGCGCGTTCCGCGTGCCAGACGCCGTCGGCGTGGTGGAAGGCGGTGGCGCTCTCGCCGGCGGCGAGCAGGCGGCCGCACTTGTAGACGAGGAAGAGTCCGGCGACGAGGAGGAGTTCGCGGACGAGCGGCGGCCGGGACGCGAGGTCCGGCCGGTCCTCCGCGGCAGGCGCGGAACGGGCTTTCATGCCCCGGCCCCTTTGCTGAAGGTGTGGATGTGGTGCGGTCGGCGGATGCGGTCGGAACGGCGGCCGGATCGATACGCCAGTGTACCGATACGACTCCGTATCGGTACACTGGCGTATCGATGGGCTGTGTGGCCGGAAAAGGATCTTCCCGGGCCGTCCGGCGGCCGCCCGCCACCGCGAAGCGAGAGGGTTGACGCATGACGTCGCAGAGTGAAGAGCGCAGCGGGCTCTCCTCCCCCCGCTCCAAGATCACCCCCGAGCGCGAGCACGAGCTGTACGAGGCCGTCCTCGACCTGCTCCGCGAAGGCGGGTACGAGGCGCTGACCATGGAGGGCGTGGCAGCCCGCACCCGGTGCGGCAAGTCGACCCTCTACCGCCAGTGGGGCAGCAAGCCCCAGCTCGTCGCCGCCGCCCTGCGTGCCCAGCGCTGCGTCCGGTTCTCCGGGATCGACACCGGCTCACTCGCCGGGGACCTCCGCGAGGCCGCGCGCGCCGGGGCCGAGCGCGGCGACCGCGACAGCCTCCTGGTGCAGGCGCTGGCCCACGCCGTCCTCCAGGACGAGGATCTCCGGCAGGCGCTGCGCGAAGCGCTGATCCACCCCGAGATCAGCATGGTCGACTCCATGCTCGACCGGGCCGAGGAGCGCGGGGAGATCCCTGCCGGGCACCCCGCGCGGGAGTTCGTCGCCGCGCAGATCTTCGGCGTCCTGCGGGTCCGGCCCGTCCTGGAGGGCCGCAGGCCCCATCCGGCCGAGGACACCGCGTACCTTCAGCGCTTTGTCGACGTCTGTATCCTGCCCGCGCTGGGCCTCGAAGCCCCGGCCGAAGCCGCCGCGGCGGGCGGGAGTTGAGACGGGGCCGCCGTCCCCGCGGATGAGGGACGGCGGCCCGAGGCGCCGCTCCGTGGGGACGGGTGCGGCGCGCCGCGGGACCGGGTGGGGACTCCTCTGAGCGGAGGGAGCCCCGCCCGGCAGCCCGCACACCGGCGTCCGGGGCGGCGCGGCCCGTTCAGACCTCGCGGCCGGGCCCCGTCCCCAGTTCCGCCTTCTGTATCGCCCGGGGTATCTGGTCCAGCACGGTCGGCTTCGGGGCCTTGGGATGGTCGTCCAGGCCGAAGCGGACCAGCACCATCAGCTCCGGCGAGGCCGGCGAGGGGAACGCCAGCGACTGCACGTACCCCTCCACACCCGAGGCGGTCTCCACCTTCCAGCGCACCAGGTACCCGCGCTGCCCGGCCACCGTCACCGCCTTCGCCGCCACCTCCTCCTGCGAGGTGATCTTCCCGTACGTCCCCCCGCCGTACGCCTCCTCGGTGTTGGCCTCGATGTCGGCCTCCGCCGTGGCGCGCGCCGTCTTCTCCTTCAGCCCCACCACCTGGGCGGGCATGGAGAAGGCCCCGCTGCGCACACAGGTCTGCTCCGGCGAACCCGGGCACGGGTACGGACGGGTCGTCACCTGCGCCCCCGCCTCCCCGGACGCGCCGGTCCACCCCTCCAGCACCGGCAGGCTGATCCCGCTCGCCCCGTCGGTCGCCGCGTCCGCCGCGCCCTCGCCGGGCGCCCCGCGCTCCTCGGTGTCCTCGTGGGCGCTCCCGGCCCGGTCGTCCGCCCGGTCCTGGGTCAGCGCGTACACCCCGCCGCCGATGCCGGCGAGCACCACCAGGCCCACCACCGCCGCGACCACCGTCCGGGCCGTCCGCCGCGACTTCGGCGGCGGGGCGTACGGCTGCCCGTGGGCCCAGGGGGCCGGGCCGCCCCAGCCGGGCGCGGCCTGGGGGCCGGGCGCCCCGGGGCCGCCCGCCGGGCGGAGGCTGTCCGTCCACCGTCCGCCGTCCCACCACCGTTCCTGGCGGGGGCCGTCACCTTCATGGCCGGGATCGGGGTACCAGCCGGGGGGAGTCACCTGTGTCATGGGCGCCACAGTAAGAGCCCGGAGTGAGGGAGTCATGAGAGGGGGCGGACCCGAACTCGGGCGCCCCGGCGCGGCCTTCTCGTCCGCACCGCCGGCCCGGCGTCCGTAATCGGACGTATCTCCCCGTTGTCACCCCGGGATTCTCACCCCGCGCACCAGGGAACGCACGGAGTGTGCACCGCGCGGGAGCCGCGTTGGCTACGCTCGGAGCCGCAGCGCAGCCAGGTCCGGGCGCCGGACCGCGAACTGACGGGGGAGGAGCGGCATGGCAGAGGGGAACGCCCAGGCCGTACCGTCCGGAACACTCTGGGAACGGGACGCGGAACTGGCCGCCGTCACCGCCGCGGTCGACGGGCTCTGCGAGGGACACGACACCGGCGGCCTGCTCGTCTTCACCGGCGAGGCGGGCATCGGCAAGACCGCGGTGCTCGGCGAGGTCGAGCGGGTCGCCGCCGGCCGCTGCACCGTCTGGACGGCACGTGGCGGCGAGACCGTCACCTCCGTCCCCTTCCACGTCGTCCGCCAGCTCCTCCAGCCCGCCCTGGTCTCCCTCGGCCCCGTCGAGGCCCGCGAGTACCTCGGTGACTGGTACGAGATCGCCGGTCCCGCCCTCGGCATCGCCCAGCCCGGCGGCCGGCAGGTCGACCCGCAGGGCGTCGTCGACGGACTGGTCGCCGCCGTCAGCCGCCTGGTGATGCTCCACTGGCCGCTCATCCTCATCATCGACGACGCCCACTGGGCCGACCAGGAGTCCCTGCGCTGGCTCGCCGCCTTCGCCCAGCGCCTCGACGACCTGCCCGTCCTGCTCGTCGTCGCCCACCGGGACGGCGAGGCGACCGGCGACAGCGCCCGCCACCTGGAGACCGTCGGCCGGGCCGCGCGCCCCGGTACCAGCCTCGCCACCCTCACCGCCTTCACCCCCGACGCCACCGCCGGCCTGACCCGCGCCACCCTCGGCGAGGGCGCCGACGACCCGTTCTGCCGGGAGGTCTGGGCCGTCACCGGCGGCAACCCGTACGAGACCGTCGAACTCCTCGCCAAGGTCGGCGCCGCCGGGATGGAACCGGTCGAGTCGACCGCCGCCGCCCTGCGCGAACTCAACGCCAAGGCGCGCGGCCGCGGCCTGGTCGCCACCCTCGAAGGGCTCGGCACCGACGCCACCAAGCTCGCCTGGTCCGCCGCCGTCCTCGGCACCAACATCACCCTGCGGCTCGCCGCCGAACTCACCGGGCTCGGCAGGGAGGACGCCGCCCACTGTGCCCGCCTGCTGCGCGAGGCCCGCATCCTCACCGGCGCCGACGACGCCCTGGAGTTCGTCCACCCGCTCATCGCCACCGCCGTCTACCAGTCCGTCCCCGCGGCCGCCCGCACCGCCCTGCACGGACAGGCCGCCTGGGCCGTCACCCGCTCCGGCCGCAGCGCCGCCGAAGCCTCCCGCCACCTGCTGGAGGTCCACCCCGACGACGACCCCGAGATCGTCGACCAGTTGCGCCGCGCCGCCCGCGAACACCTCGCCGTCGGCGCCCCCGAGGCCGCCTACCGCTGTCTGGAACGGGCACTCGCCGAACCCCCGCTCCCCGAGACACACGCCACCGTCCTCTACGAACTGGGCTGCGCCGCCCTGCTCACCTCACCCAACGGCACCGTCGCCCACCTGCGCGCCGCCCTCGCCATGGACGGCCTCGAACCGAGCACCCGCACCGACGCCGTCTGCCGCCTCGCCCAGGCCCTCGTCCACCTCGGTCACGTCAGCGAGGCGGTGCAGACCATCGGCCGCGAGGCCGCCCGGCTGGAACCGGGACCCGACCGGATGCGGCTCCAGGCCGTCCACTACATGTGGGAGGGCATCCACACCGGCGAGGCCGACGCCCTGGAACGCTCCCGCGTGCTGCGGGAGATCGCCCAGCCCCTCACCGGCCGCGACAACTCCGAGCGGGCCCTGCTCATCCTCCGCGCCTTCGACGCCATGACCCGCGGCGAGAACGCCGAACTCGTCGTGGAACTCTGCGACCGCGCGCTCGTCAACGGCCGCCTCGCGCCGGGACTCGGCTGGACCGACACCGAGTGGAGCTTCGAACTCCTCATCATGCTCGGCGGCAGCTACCTCTTCGCCGACCGCCTCGACCGCGCCGAGGCACTCTTCGGCGAGGCCCTGCGCATCTACGAGATCTCCGGCTGGAGCGGCGGCCACCTCGCCATCGCCCACGCCTTCGTCGGCTACGTCCACCGCCGGCGCGGCCGGCTGGTCGAGGCCGAGGGCTTCCTGCGTGAGAGCCTCAGGCTCGCAGACCGCGTCGGCGAGGAACTGCCCATGCACTGGGACGCCGCCTGCATGCTCATCGACACGCTGCTCTGCCGCGGCCACCACGGCAAGGCCCAGGAGATCGCCGACCGCTACCACTTCGGCCCGCCCTACCCGTCGATCCTGATCCTCCCCGACGCCCAGTCCGTCCGCGGCCGTCTCCTCCTCGCCCAGGGCCGCACCAAGGAAGCCGTCGACGAACTCGAATCCGCCTCCCACGCCGCCGCCGAGACCGACCGCTACAACACCGTCCTGGCCCCCTGGCAACACCTCCTCGCCCGCGCCGTCGCCCCACGCGACCCCCGCCGCGCCGCAGAACTGGCCGCCGACGCCCGCCGCCAGGCCGAACGCTTCGGCACCGACACCGCCATAGGAGAGGCCCTGCGGTGTGCGGCCGCCCTGGAAACGGGGCAGCGGGCGACGAGTCTGCTGGCGCGAGCGGTGGCTTACCTGGAGTCGTCGCCGTGTGCTTACGAGCACGCGGAGGCGCGGGTGGCGTACGGTATCGCGGCTCGGGATGCGGGGGAGCTGACGCGGGGGCTGACCTTGGCCAGGGCTTGCGGGGCGGACACGTTGGCGGCGCGGGCGCGGGAGGTGCTGCGGGAGGGGAGGGGGTGGGGGTGAGCGCCGTGAGCGCCCGCATCCCGCGCTCCTCTTCCGCGGCCCCGGCCCGTCAGGATGAGCATGCTTTCTCCCCGCGCGCCGCACGGGCGAAACCCCTTCATCAGTGCGCCCCCCATGCCCCACGCACCCCCCTGACCGGCACTTCTGCCCGGGCACCCGAGCACCTAGGGTGGAGTCGATCACTGCTGAGCGGGAGAGGGGACGGCGATGACCGAGGAAGCGGTACGCGTGCGGGTCGAGGGGCGGGCCGGGCGGATCACGCTCAACCGGCCGCGTGCTCTCAACGCCCTCAACCACGCCATGGTGGAGCGGATCGCCGAGGCGCTGGACGCCTGGGAGCACGACCCGGCCGTCACCGCCGTCGTCGTGGACGGCGCGGGGGAGCGGGGGCTGTGCGCGGGCGGTGACGTGCGGGCCATCCGGGAGGACGCCCTGCGCGGCGAGCTGACCGCCCCGCTCGCCTTCTGGCGCGACGAGTACACGCTGAACGCCCGGATCGCCCGCTACCCCAAGCCGTACGTCGCGCTGATGGACGGCATCGTCATGGGCGGCGGGGTCGGGATCTCGGCCCACGGGAGCGTCCGTGTCGTCACCGAGAGGTCGCTGGTGGCCATGCCGGAGACCGGGATCGGGTTCGTGCCGGATGTCGGCGGGACCTACCTGCTCTCCCGTGCCCCTGGCGAACTCGGCACCCACCTGGCCCTCACCGGCCGGCCCGTCGGTGCCGGCGACGCGCTGCTCTGCGGGCTCGCCGACCACTACGTCCCGTCCGCCGAACTCCCCGCCCTGGTCGAGGCGCTGGCCCAGGCCCCGGTGGGTGAGGACGCCGCCACGACCGTCGCCCGCCTGGCGCACCCCGCCCCCGAGGGTGAACTCGCCGCCCAGCGCGGGTGGATCGACGCCTGCTGGTCCGCGTCGACCGTCGAAGAGGCGCTGGAGCGGCTCCAGGAGTCGGGTGAACCGGATGCCAAGGAGACCGCCGAGGCGGTGCGTGGCCGCTCGCCGCTCGCCCTCAAGACCACCCTCGCCGCCGTGCGCAGGGCCCGCGCGCTGACCAGCCTCGAAGCCGTCCTCGACCAGGAGTACCGGGTCTCCGCGCACGCGCTGACCTGGCCCGACCTCTCCGAGGGCGTCCGGGCCCAGGTGGTCGACAAGGACCGGGCGCCCAAGTGGGTGCCCGCGACGCTGGACGCGGTGACGGACGAAGCGGTGGCCGAGGCCTTCGTGCCGCTGGGCGAAGGCCGGGAACTGGGCCTCGCCTGACGGGGACCGGTCAGCCGGACTCGCCGAGCACCGCGCCCAGGTCGTACCGGACCGGCTCCGCGAGCTGTGCGTACGTGCAGCTCTCCGGGGTGCGGTCCGGGCGCCAGCGCTTGAACTGGGTGGTGTGGCGGAAGCGGGTGCCCTCCATGTGGTCGTAGCCGACCTCGCAGACACGCTCCGGGCGCAGCGGGACCCACGACAGGTCCTTCGTGCCCGACCAGCGGCTCGGCGCGCCCGGCAGCCGGGCCTCCTCGTGGGCGGCCGCCTCGCCCCACGCCGCCCACGGGTGGTCGGCCACCGACTCCAGCCGCAGCGGCTCCAGTTCGGCGACCAGCTCGGTGCGCCGGCGGGCGGTGAAGGCGGCGCAGACGCCGACGTGCTGGAGGGTGCCCGCGTCGTCGTAGAGGCCCAGCAGCAGGGAGCCCACGCCGGTGCCACCCCGGTGGGTGCGGTAGCCGGCCACCACGCAGTCGGCGGTGCGGCCGTGCTTGATCTTGTACATGACGCGCTCGTTCGGCCGGTAGCCGAGGTTCAGCGGTTTGGCGACCACGCCGTCCAGCCCTGCCCCCTCGAACTGGTCGAACCACCGTTCCGCCAGCTCGGGGTCGCGGGTGGCGGGAGCCACGTGCAGCGGCGGGGTGGCCTCACCCAGCTCCTCCTCCAGCAGCGCCCGCCGTTCGGTGAGGGGGCGGGCGGTCAGGTCCTCGTCGCCGAGGGCCAGCAGGTCGAAGGCGATGAAGGAGGCCGGGTTCTTCTCCGCCAGCATCCGCACCCGGGAGGCGGCCGGGTGGATGCGCTCGGAGAGCAGCTCGAAGTCGAGCCGCCCGTCCCGCGCCATCACGATCTCCCCGTCCACCACGCACCGCTCGGGCAGCCGCTCCAGCAGCGCCGCCACCAGCTCCGGGAAGTACCGGGTGAGCGTCTTGCCGGTGCGGCTGCCGAGCTCCAGCTCCGGCCCGTCCCGGAAGACCAGGGCCCGGAAGCCGTCCCACTTCGCCTCGTACTGCATCCCCGGCGGGATCCGCGCCACGGATTTGGCGAGCATCGGCTTCACGGGGGGCATCACCGGCAGGTCCATACCCCGAGTCTGCCCGATATGCGGCATATCCGCTGGCGGCCTACGGTGGCCGCATGGGATCGGAAGCGGTGCAACTCGAGGTCGACGGGCACAGCGTGCGGCTCTCCCACCCGGACAAGATGTGGTTCCCCGAGCGCGGCTTCACCAAGCTGGACGTGGCCGAGTACTTCCTCGCCGTCCAGGGCGGCGTCACCCGCGCCCTGCGCCGGCGGCCCACCACCCTTCAGCGCTTCCCCGACGGCGTGGACGGCGAGTTCTTTTACCAGAAGCGCGCGCCCAAGAACAAGCCCGACTGGCTGGACACCGCCCGCATCTCCTTCCCCAGCGGCCGCCACGCCGACGAGATCTGCCCCGACTCCCCGGCCGCCGTCCTGTGGGCCGTCAACCTCGGCTGCCTCACCTTCCACCCCTGGCCGGTGCGCGCCCCCGACACCGAACACCCCGACGAGCTGCGCATCGACCTCGACCCGCAGCCCGGCACGGACTTCCGCGACGCCGTCGCCGCCGCCCAGACCCTGCGCGCGATCCTCGACGAGTACGGGCTGCGCGGCTGGCCCAAGACCTCCGGCGGGCGCGGCCTGCACGTCTTCATCCCGATCGAGCCGGTCGAGCCCTTCGTGGAGGTCCGCAGGGCCGCCATCGCGCTGGCCCGCGAGATCGAGCGCCGCATGCCGGAGCGGGTCACCACGGCCTGGTGGAAGGAGGAGCGCGGCGAGCGCATCTTCGTCGACTACAACCAGACCGCCCGCGACCGCACCATCGCCGGCGCCTACTCCGTCCGAGGCAAGCCCCACGCCCCGGTCTCCGCCCCGCTGCGCTGGGACGAACTGGACGACGCCGACCCCCACGACTTCGACCTGCTCACCATGCAGGACCGCTACGCCGCCCTCGGCGACGTGCACGCCGACATCGACGACCACGCCTACCGCCTCGACCCCCTCCTGGAACTGGCCGCCCGCGACGCGGCCGAACACGGCCTGGAGGACCTGCCCTACCCGCCGGACCACCCCAAGATGCCGGGCGAACCCCGCCGCGTACAGCCGAGCAGGGCCCGCCGCGACCGCGACGAGCCCGGCGGCTCCGGAGACTGAGGCGGGCCCGTGCCCCCTTGCCCCTACGTCCCCGGCCCCTACGCTCCGGGCCCCTGCGGCGCCGACCCGTCGGCCCGGCCGTAGCGGCGTTCGAACTGGGCGACACGGCCCTCGGTGTCCACCGTGCGGGCCTTGCCGGTGTAGAAGGGGTGGCTCTCGGAGGAGATCTCGACGTCGATCACCGGGTAGGTGTTGCCGTCGTCCCAGTCGATCGTCCGGTCGCTGGTCGCCGTCGACCGGGTCAGGAACGCGTACCCGGCCGACTTGTCACGGAAGACGACAGGGCCGTACGCGGGATCGTTCTGCTTCATACCGGCGCTCCTCGGAAATCGGCCGTACGGGCGCCGGAGGCCCGGCGCCCACCCTCTCCAGCCTGAGGGCCCGGGCGGATGCCCGCCAGCGCACGCCGTCCTACGGGCGAGCGGCCTCGCCGGCCGGGGGAACCAGGTGCCGTACCTCGGGCTCGCCCTCGGCCAGGCCGCGCGCCGCCGTCAGCAGCTGTGCGTCGTAGCCGGTGAGGCGGGCGTCGTGCTGGCGCAGGTGCTCGGCCCAGGAGGCCACCTCGAAGACCTCCACCTTCCGGGCACCTCCGTCGTGCTTCCGGCGCGTCATGGCCGCTCTCCCGCCGCGAGGCCGGTGTCCGTCGTCCGGCAGAGCCACGCTGGCCGGCATCCGCGCGCCTCGCATCCGTACACCCCCGGACGGCCGCCCCCGGCACGACGAAGGGGCCGCCGGCGCGAACGCCGACGGCCCCCGGTTTCCGTGGTGCGGGCTACAGCTCCTTGATGCGGATGTCGCGGTACGAGATGACGTCGGTGACGCCGTGGACCTGGAGGCCGATGTAGCCGGAGGCGTAGCGCCGGCCGTCGGTGCCCGGGTCGTCGTCCCGCGGCGGGTTGAAGGACTGGCCGCCGGTGTTGTCGAACTCGTTGATCAGGGTGCCGTTGCGGTAGATCTCGTAGTGCTGCCCGGTCACCTTGATCTCGTAGTCGTTCCAGGTGCCCTTCGGGGTCACCCCGGCGCCGCCGAGGCCGACCCGGTCGAAGCCGTAGACCGAGCCCGACTTGTACATGTCGCCGTCGGGGCGGTCCAGGATCTGGAGCTCATGGCCGTACTTGATGGCCACCCACTCCGGGCGGGGCTCCTCCGGGTGGTCGTAGGGGTGGGGGAAGCGGGCGAAGACGCCCGCGTTGGCGTTGCCGCCCTCGGGCGCGTCGTCCCGCCACTGGAGCTTCAGCGAGAAGTCGTCGTACTTGCGCTCGGGGAACCACAGCATCCCCATGCCCTCGACCTCGGTGGAGCTGGTCATCGAGCCGTCCTCGTTCAGGACGAAGGCGCCGCCGCCGGCCTGCTCCCACTGGGCGAAGGACTTCTCGGTGCCGTCGAAGAGCTTGCGGTAGCCCTCGGTCTGGCCGGGCTTGCCGATGCCGGAGGCCTTGGCGGCCTGCCGGATCTGGCGGGTCTCCCGCTTGTCGATGACGCCTTCCTTGCCGAGCGCGGTCAGGACCGTCTCGACGTGCTTGAGGAAGAGGGCGTTGGAGGACCACTCACGCTCGTCCTCGATCCGCTCGTTGATCCGGCAGCGGTTGTTGGTGATCCGGTTGGGGACGCCGCTGTCCTCGTCGCCGACGAAGACGGTCTCCCGCTCGTCGAACTCCGCGCACGGCGGCGCCGGGACGTCGCCGCCGATCACCGAGAACGACACCTGGCGGGCCTCGGAGGTGTTGCCCGCCTTGTCACTCGCCCGGTAGGCGACGGTGTGCCGGCCGACCCGGTCGACGACGACCGGGTCGGCGTAGGCGAGGTACGGCCCGCCGTCGAGCGAGTACTCGACCTTGTCGACGCCCGACTCCTCGTCGGTCGCCTTCACCGTGACCGTGGCCTTGCCGAGGTAGGCCCCGGCAGAGTTGCGGTCGCCGGTCAGGGCGGCCGAGACCTCCGGCGCGGTGGTGTCCTCGGCCGGCTGCTCCACCACGGTGAACTCGGTGGTCTGCGCCTCGGAGCGGTTGCCCGCCTTGTCGGTGGCGCGGTAGCGGAACTGGTGCGCGCCCACCTCGTGGACCATCACCGGCGCGTCGTACGCCTGCCAGGCGCCGTCCGCCCCGAGCGCGTACTCGATGGTGTTGACGCCCGAGCCGGTGTCGGAGGCGGTCACGGTGACCGTCGCCATGCCGACGTAGGCGCCGTCCGCGTCCTGGTCCCCGGCGACGGTCGCCGAGGTCTCGGGCGGGTCGGTGTCGTCGGTGTCCGGGGCAGCCACCGTGAACTCGGCGGTCTGCTCCTGCGACTGGTTGCCGGCCTTGTCGGTGGCGCGGTAGCGGATCACGTGGTCGCCGACCTCGTTCACCACGACCGGCTCCGCGTACGGCTCCCAGGCGCCGTCGGCGCCCCGGGCGAACTCGACCGTGTCGACGCCCGAGCCCTCGTCCTTCGCGTCCAGCGAGACGGTGGCGCTGCCGACGTAGTCACCGTCGGCGTTCTGCTGGCCGTCGACGGAGGCGGTGACCTCGGGGGCGGTGGTGTCGTCCCCGCCGCCGCCGTCCTCGCTCACCACGAGGGTGCCCTGCATCTGCCCGTGGCCCGGGATGGTGCAGTGGTAGCGGTAGGTGCCCGGGGTGAGCACCACCTCGGCGGTGTGCTTGCCGCCGTTGGCGTCGGAGGGGTTGGCGAGGATGTTGAGCTGGACGTCGCTGTTGTAGTCCGGGTTGCCGGTGTCGAAGGTCAGCGTGTGCGGCATCGACGTGGTGTTGCCGGTCGCCTCGCTGTTCTCGAAGACGATCGTGGTGGGCCCGGGGGCCGCGGTGGTGGGCGCCGACAGGTACGTGTCGATGTCGTTGCCCGCGGTCCAGGTGAGCGTCTGCTCGGCCGCCGCCTTCGGGTCGCCGCCGCCGATCTCGCCGGCCGCCGCCGGGGCGGTCAGCCCCAGCAGCATCAGCAGCGCCGCGATCAGCGCGGTGCCCACGCGCGGGGATCCGCCCCGCCGTGTCCTTCTCATCACTTCCCCTTCCCGGCCAGGTCACCGGCGGCCGGGGTGGGTCCGCCGCCGGTGTAGGTCACGCGCCACAGCGCCGACTTGTCGTCCGAGGTGAAGAAGCCGCGGCCGTAGTCGAGGACGTACAGGGCACCGTCCGGACCGAACTTCCAGTCCATGAGGTTCCTGATGCCGTTCTCGCCGACGGGCACGATCTTCTTCAGCGACTCGGCGTGCACCGGCAGTCCGCCCTTGCCGACCGTCTTCGGGTCGGTGAGGACGGCGTGCCGCGGCTGGTCGGCGTCGTAGAGGTCGCCGACGAACCACTTGCCGTCCCAGTACGCGGGCCACTTGACGTCCGAGTCGCTGTCGGCGTCGTAGCGGTAGAGCGGGCCGTTCATCGCGGCCTGCCCGCCGCCCTTGAGCCAGGGCAGCCGGAAGAACTGCTCGGCGTCGTCGTAGGAGGGCACCCCGTTCTCGTCACGCGGGAAGTCGGGGCCGCCGCCGTCGGGCGAGTACCAGATGGTGTTGCCCGTCACCGGCGGCAGGTTGACCAGGCCGTCGTTGTTGGGCGACTCGTTCTTCGGGGCGTCGCAGTCGTACCAGTCGAGCGGCTTGGCCGGGTCGGGCAGGTTGCGGTCCCGGTAGGGCTGCTTGTTGCCCATGCAGTACGGCCAGCCGTGGTTGCCGGGGCCGGTGATGGCGGCGAAGGTGTCGTACTTGGCCGGGCCCCAGGTGGTGGAGGGCGCGCCGGCGTCCGGGCCGACCCAGCCCGCGTAGAGCGTGTCGGTCTTCTTGTCGACCGCGATCCGGGACGGATTGCGCACGCCCATCACGTAGATCTCGCCACGCGTCTTGCCGCCGCCCTCGTCCGGCTCGTCCCCCGTGAAGAGGTTGCCCTTGGGCAGGGAGTACGTGCCGTCGTCCTCGGGGTGGATGCGGAGGATCTTGCCGTTGAGGTTGTTGGTGTTGCCCGAGGTGCGGCGGGCGTCGGCGAAGGAGAGGCCCTTGAAGTTCGGCTCCGGGTTGTTGCCCGAGTAACCATCGGTGAACTGGCTGGAGTTGGTGTCACCGGTGGCGATGTAGAGGTTGTCGTCCGAGTCCCAGGCCATGCCGCCGCCCGCGTGGCAGCAGCTGTGGATCTGGACGGGCCAGTCCAGCAGCACCTTCTCGGAGTCGAGGTCCAGTTTGCCGGTGGACTCGTCGAAGGTGAAGCGCGAGACGCGCCGCTCGCCGACGTGCTTGTCCCGGTCGATCTCCGAGTGCGGGGTGTAGTGCAGGTAGACCCAGCCGTTGTCCTCGAACTCCGGGTCCAGCTCGATGCCGAGCAGCCCCTCCTCGTTCTTGACCAGTTCGTCGCCGCCGCCCTTGTTGCCGAAGACGGTCAGCGAGGCGGCGAGGCTCACCTCGTCGGTCTTCGGGTCCCAGACGTGGACCTGTCCCTGGCCCTTGCCGACGTTGGGGTCCGCCCAGTCGGTGACGACCGGCTGGGAGGAGTCGGCGCCGCCGCGGCCGATGTAGAAGACCCGGCCGTCCTTGGCGGTGACCAGACCGTGCGGCTCGCCGATCTGGTCGTTCTGGCCGGGCTGGTTGGGCTCGGTGAGCCGCTCGGCCTTGTAGTTGGCGTCGATGGACGCCTTGCAGTCGGCCTGGGTCAGGCGCGCGGTCCACATCAGGGCGCCGCGCAGGTGGTCGCGGAAGTCCGCCTCGGCGAAGCTCTCGGCGGTACCGCCCATCGCGGTGTAGAAGGAGCGGCCGCCGTCGTAGTCGCGGCACCAGGAGACCGGGTGGTCCGCGCCGTTGGCCCCGTCACCGGGGGTGTAGGTGGCCTCCCGGACCCGGGCGATGGTGTGGACCTTCCCCGAAGGGTTCTCCTTCCAGTTCAGCCACTTGTCGGGACGCTTCCACTCCAGCGGCAGGCTCTTGGTCGCCGGATGGACGCGGTCGCCGACCTCCACGGTGGCCCGCTGCGCCTTGGCGCCGCTGCCCGCGGTGGGCCGCGCGCCGATCAGCTCGCCGAACCACGTCGAGTACGGCTCGGTGCGGGCCGCGTCGTGGATGCCGAGGAAACCGCCGCCCGCCTCGACGTACGCCTCCAGGCCCGCCTCCTGCTCCGCGTCGAGGATGTCCCCGCCACCGGTGAGGAAGACGATGGCGTGGTAGCGGCCGAGCTTGCGCTCGTTGGTGAAGACCGAGGCGTTCGAGCTGGCCTCGGTGGTGAAGCGCTCCTCGGCCGGGCCGGAGTTGCCGATCTTCTCGATCGCCTCGATGCCGGCGTCCACGTTGGGCGCCTCGGCGCCGGTGGAGCCGTGGAAGACCAGGACACGCGTCTCGGCGCCGCCCGGCGGGGACGGCAGCGACATCGTTGTCCCGGCCGGCTCGTCGGGGAACGGCCGCGCGCTGGCCGTCCCGCCGGAGAGCATGCCGGTCAGCAGCGCGCCCGAGACCACGGCCACGGCCGCGGTACGGCCGGCGGCGGATCTGCCGGCCCGTGCTCCGGAGCCCCGTGGCTCCGGTGTCCCGCCTGGTGTGCCGGGTCGCCGATGCGGTAGCAACCGCATGTGTTCACCCACCCCTCGTCGGTCACAGGAAACAGCGCGGATGAAGCTAGACCTCTTTTCGCGAGTCGCCAAGGTCTATAACCGGAATCGATCAAACTTTGTCCTGAGTGTGGATAAACGAGGGCCGCGCCGATACCGTGTGGCCGTCGTCGGAGCCCCAGACGCACCGTCGGCCCGCCCAACACCCCCATGTTTCCGAGGAGTTCAGGCGATGAGCGAGGCGAACGGGTCCATCGGCAGGCGTGGCTTCCATCGCGGCCTCCTGGCAGGAGGAGCGGTCCTCGCCACCGGTGGTCTGACATCGATGTCGCAGTCCTCGGCCGCGGCGGACACCCCGCCGAAGACCGCACCGGCCGGCGGGGAGGTCAAGCACCTCACCATGTACTGCGAGAAGATGGCCGACGGCATGACCGGCTACGGCCTGGAGAAGGGCAAGCCCTCCATCCCCGGCCCGCTGATCGAGCTGAACGAGGGCGACACCCTCCACATCGAGTTCCACAACCTCCTCGACGTGGACGCCAGCCTCCACGCGCACGGCGTCGACTACGAGATCAGCAGCGACGGCACCCGCCAGAGCAACAGCCACGTCGAACCGGGCGGCAGCCGCACCTACACCTGGCGCACCCACGCCCCCGGCCGCCGCAAGGACGGCACCTGGCGGCCCGGCAGCGCCGGCTACTGGAACTACCACGACCACGTCGTCGGCACCGACCACGGCACCGGCGGTCTGCGGCAGGGGCTCTACGGCGGGCTCATCGTCCGGCGCAAGGGCGACATCCTGCCCGACAAGACCTTCCAGATCGTCTTCAACGACATGACGGTCAACAACAAGCCCGGCCACGAGAGCCCCAACTTCGAGGCCACGGTGGGCGACCGGATCGAGGTCCTGTCGATCACGCACGGCGAGTTCTACCACACCTTCCACATGCACGGGCACCGCTGGGCCGACAACCGCACCGGCCTGCTGACCGGCTCCGACGACCCCAGCCCGGTCATCGACAACAAGATCACCGGACCCGCCGACTCCTTCGGCTTCCAGTTCATCGCCGGCGAGGGCGTCGGCGCGGGCGCCTGGATGTACCACTGCCACGTCCAGAGCCACTCCGACATGGGCATGGCCGGCCTCTTTCTCATCGCCAAGGCCGACGGCACCATCCCCGGATACGACCCGGACGCGCCCCACCACATGGCGCCGAAGAAGTCCTCCAAGGAAGCCGCCGAGGAGAAGAAGGCCGCCGAGAAGAAGGGCGAGGCCCAGTCCGGCAAGAGCAGCCAGGCGGAGTCCGGCGACCACGCGCACCACTGACCCGGCCCCCTTCCTGGGCACGCGGCGTACGCTGACCGGCGAACCTCTCCCGTCCGCCGTCCCGCAGGAGTGCCCGCCGTGCCCGTACCGCCCGCCACCCCCCGCCCGACCCTGGAGGCCGTCGCGGCCCGGGCGGGGGTGAGCCGGGCGACCGTCTCCCGCGTCGTCAACGGCGGCGCGGGTGTCACGGAGCAGCTTGCCGCCCGGGTCCGGCGGGCGGTGGACGAACTGGGCTACGTCCCCAACCGGGCCGCCCGCGCCCTGGTGACCCGGCGCCACGACGCCGTGGCCGTCGTCATCGCCGAGCCGGAGACCCGGGTCTTCACCGACCCGTTCTTCGCCCTCCAGTTGCGCGGCATCAGTGAGGAACTGACGGCGCGCGACGCCCAGTTGGTCCTCATGCTGACCCGTGGCGACGAGGACAGCGAACGGGTCGGCCGCTACCTGGCCGGCGGCCACGTCGACGGCGCCCTGGTCTTCTCCGTCCACCTCGACGACCCGCTGCCCGGCCTGGTCCGCCGCACGGGGCTGCCTGCCGTCTTCGGCGGCCGCCCGGGCGACCCGGCCGCCACCCCGTACGTGGACTGCGACAACCGGGGCGGGGCGCGCGCCGCCGTCCGCCACCTGGCCTCGCTCGGGCGGCGCCGGATCGCCCACATCAGCGGACCCCTCGACCAGACCTCGGCGGTCGACCGGCTCGACGGCTGGCGGGACATCACCGGGGCCCCCGGGTCCGGTCTGGACACCGCCCCCGACCTGCTCGCCTCCGGCGACTTCACGCCCGAGGGCGGGGCCCGGGCGATGAGCACCCTGCTGGAGCGCCGCCCCGACCTCGACGCGGTCTTCGCCGCCTCCGACCTGACCGCCTCGGGGGCGCTGTGGACGCTGCGCGGCGCCGGGCGCCGGGTGCCCGAGGACGTCGCTGTGGTCGGCTTCGACGACCTGCGCACCGTCGCGCAGCACACCGATCCGCCGCTGACCACGGTCCGCCAGGACATCGAGGAGATGGGCCGGCTGATGGCGCGCAGCCTGCTGGACGCCGGCGAGGGCGCGGACCGCCCCGACAGCGCGGCCCCGGACGGGATCGTCCTGCCCACCACCCTGGTCCGGCGCGCCAGCGCGTGAGCGCCCGGGCGCGGCCACCCCGAAGGGGAACCGCGTCCGGGCGCCGGGTGGTACCGCCGGGGTCAGGCGCCGACCCGCACGGTGAACCGCACCGGGTTGTCGTCGTGCGCCGCGCCGGAGACGTCGGGCTCCCCGTCCGGGCGCACGTCGTCGTAGGGGAAGGCGTACCCGATGGGCGAGTTGGCGTGGACCACGCGCGACCAGTGGTTGGTGACCGGGTCGCGGTAGTAGTCGTCCGCGCCGCCGCCCGGCTGGTCCGGGTGGGTCAGCAGGGTGCTGCGGTTGAAGCCGGCGGCGAGCCGGGCCAGCAGCCCCTTCTTCTCGTCCGAGTCGTTCGGGTTGTTGGTGAACGGGCCGTGGTCGCAGGTGAAGATGTCCCGCGAGACCGGCCGGACGAACTCGTGGCCGCCGTTGAAGGTCAGCACGTCACCCTGGACCCGGCCGGTGAAGACGCCCCGGCCGCCCTGGAGGTCGATCTTCAGGTCCTCGCCCGCGTACTTCTCCCAGACCTGGTCGATGTACGGCTCCCAGACGTCCTTGAACGGCATCTTGTCCGGCTCGCCGAACCACGGTGCCATGATGGCCTGCGGCGAGACCACCCGGAGCACCTTGCCGTCGTCGCCCCGGATGACCAGCTGGTCCCAGGGCTGTCCGTCGGCCTGGGCCTGCGCCTCCAGGTCGGCGGCGATCCGGTCCACGGCGCCATCGGGCATCGGGGCGACGTTGTGCGTCCCGTCGCCCTCCAGGGTGATGCCGATCGGCAGCGCGGTGACCAGGTCGACGTAGCTGATGTTCGAGTAGAGCTGCGTGGTGTTGAAGGTGAACTCGCAGAACGACCAGATGCGCCCGTAGTTGGGGTCGTCCGGCGAGGCGAAGGCGGGCTCGACCAGGGACGGGCCCGGGTTGAGGTAGAAGTCCAGGGTGTCGTCGCGGACGAAGTACACCCGGGAGCCGTACATCTGCGGCAGCGTCAGCACCAGCGGGTCGGAGCCGGCCGGCGGCAGCGGGATCGCGCAGTCGGCGGGCAGCGGGGTGTTGGGCTCGGCGGGGGAGTCCGGGCGGAAGACGCTGCCGTCGGCGCGGAGGATGATCCAGCGGTCCGTGGCCAGCTCGCGCCCGGTCACGTAGGCGTTGACCTGACCGGACAACGAGGTGTTCTCCAGCGCCAGTTCGCAGGTCTCCGGCGCCGCGGCCCCGGACCGGGTGGTGGCGGCGGAGAGCTGCGGGACACCGATGACGGCGGCGGCGCCGGCCGCGCCCGCGACACCGGTGAGGAACACTCTGCGTGAGATCACGGAAGCCTCCTGGCTCTGTGCGTGTGGGGGTACGCCGCAGGGCCGTGGGAGGAGTGGGGGGTGGCCGCTGCGGCTGGCCCCCACTGTTGCGGTGTGGAATGAACGCGTCAAGGGATGGGATTGAGAGCGCTCTCAGATTTTCCGAACGGCTGAAAGTCGCCGGTGTGAGGGGAGGGTGCGCGGCGCGGCGCCGGTGCCCTCCGGAGCGCTCGCCCAAGGCTCGGGGCGGGTTCCGTGCCCGGCCGGGTGGGCGTGCGCCGCGCGTCCTCACGACGGCCCGCGCGGCGGTGGCTTCCGGACCAGGGCGCCGCTCGCGTCCCCTCGCCCACACCCCCCACCCCGGCGTTGCCTCAGGAGGCCCCGGCGGGGTCAAGTCCCGGCGTGAGCAGGCGTGCCAGGTGTTCTGCGGAGGCGCCCCAGGTCCAGGACCGCTCGACCCAGCGCCGCCCTTCCCGGCCCATCGCCGCGCCCTGCGCGGTGGTCAGCATCCGCACCACCGCCGCCGCGACCGCCTCGACGTCCCGGCCGTCGACGACGGCGCCGGTGCGGCCGTCGAGTACCGCGTCCGGGGCCCCGCCGGAGTCGCCGACGACCACCGGCAGGCCGCTCGCCGCCGCCTCCAGATAGACGATTCCCAGCCCTTCGGCCTCCAGGCCGGCGCGACGGGTGCGGCAGGGCATGGCGAAGACGTCGGCGGCCGCGTAGACATCGGGTGTCCGGTCGTGCTCCACGCCGCCCGCGAAGACGACCGAGCCGGGCGGAGACGCAGCGGCCAGCCGCCGCAGCCGCCCCTCGTCCGGACCCTGGCCCACCAGCAGCAGGGCGGCCTCCGGCACGGCCCGCCGGATCTGCGGCAGAGCCCGTACGAGCACGTCCTGCCCCTTGCGGGGGACCAGCCGCGCCACGCTGAGAACGACCTTGCGGCCGCCGAGCCCGTACCGCTCCCGCACAGCGCGACCCCGCTCTCCCGCCGGGTCCGGACGGAAGGCGTCCACGTCGGCCCCGGGCACCAGCCGGCTGAGCCGGGCCCGCGGCCCCAGCGCCGGCGCGATCCGCTCGCGGGTGTACGCGCCGAGGTAGGTGACGGTGTCGGCGCTCTCTCCCACCCGCCGCAGCAGGCGCCGGGCGCCGGGCACCCGCGCCCACCAGATCTCGTGGCCGTGCGTGGTCGCCACGATCCGCTCGACCCCGGCCCGGCGCAACGCGGGCGCCATCGCCGCCAGCGGCGCCGCCGCCCCGAACCAGACGCGGTCCACGCCGTGTTCGCGGACCAGCGCGAGGACCCGTTCGGTGGTGCGCCGGGTCGGCAGCAGCATGCGGCTCCGGTCGCGTGAGACCGGGAACGGCAACGTGGCGTCGAAGGCGGCCGCACCCGGTTCGGACGAGGTGTGCACCACCACGTCGTTGCCCGGCACCCGGGTGGCCATGGCGTGGACGAAGGTCTCTATGCCGCCCTGACGCGGCGGAAAGTCGTTGGTGACGACGAGGGTGGTGCCCATGGTTGCTGCTCTCTTCCGGGAGGGAGGGGTACGCGGTCGGTGCGGGGCGTGGGGCCGTGCCCGCTCAGCGGCGGCCGGGCAGGGCGGCGGCGGGCACGTGGCGCGCCACGTGAGTGGCCTGCGGCAGCGCTGTCGGCCGCGTCGTGGGCGGTCCGCCTCGGCGCCGCGGCCCCGCTTGCGACCGGGCTCCCGGCAGCACGCCGGTGGCGAGCCGGGACCAGACGACCAGCAGGAGCGGCAGGGCGAAGTAGCCGAACCGCCCGGCCGGGGCGAAGAGGAAGGCCACACAGAGCCCCGCCGCCAAGCGGTCGGCGGCCGCGACGCAACCGGCCGGCGGACGGGTGACGAGCGAGACGGCGACCGCCACACCGCCGCAGACCAGCAGCAGGACGGCCGTGTACCGGCCGGCCGGGCCCAGCTCCGCCAGCAGACGCCCGGGGAGCGGGCTCGCCGCCGGTGTCGCGACCTCGGCCTGCCCGGTGGGGAAGGCGAAGACCTGCTCGACGAGCGCGCCCGGTGAGCGAAGGGCGACGGGCAGGACCAGCGCCACGACCCCGGCCGACCAGGCCGACGCGCACCGCAGCGCCTGCCTGGTCCCGTAACTCCCGGCGAGCAGCGCGGCGGCGACCGCGACGGCGGGCAGTGCCGTCCACTTCAGGGCGCAGGCGGCCGCCAGCGCGAGACCCGCCGCCCCGCCCCGTCCGCGTGCGGCGAGCGCGAGCCCCAGCCAGCACAGCCCGGCGAGCGGAAGGTCCACACCACTGACGCAGAGCGGGAACGCCACCAGCGGCGAGGCGATCAGCACCGCCAGAACGGTGGACCCACCCGGCGCGGCCACGTGCCCGGGACCCCCACGCCGCAGCACCGCCCGCCCGCCGACCAGGCAGAGCAGCAGCACCACCGCGCACCACAGCCGGGCATCGCCCAGGAGCCGCGCGACCGGACTGCCGTCGCCGAGCAGCGCGGCCGGAATCCCGAAGAGGGCCATGCCTGGCAGGTACGGGTTGTAGTCGGTGACGGCCTGAGGCTCCGCCAGATACGGCGTCCCGCTGTGCAGCAGCAACGCGGCCGAGCGCTGGATCACCCCGACCTCGCTCTGCCCCTCACCGGTGAGCAGCAGGTAGCCGAACGGCACCGCCACCGCGCCGGTCAGCGCGGACCCGAGGGCGACCGATCGGGCGCGCGGTCCGCGCAGCAGCCCGGCGGCGAGCGCCGCGCCCAGGTACCCGACGGCGGCGCTCGCGCCCCAGATCCGGTGCGGCGCCAGGGTGGAGAAGGCCACGAACCCGGCCGCCCACACCCCGGCCCCCGCCCACCCCGCGACCCACTTCACGGCTGCGCTCGTCACTGTTCCCCCTGTCGTCCGGCTCCCGTTCATTGCAGTCGGGAACGACAGCGGGGTCATGACGGCCAGGTCGACACCTCATGGTCGGGTTTCCCCTACCGACAGCCGCCGGCCGCTTGGCTAGAGTCCTTCACGATCACGGGGCAGGAGCGGCACGCGCCTGCGCGCACGAGGGAGTCCGGGGGACGGATGAACGGCACAACGGCGGAGCCTGACGGAGCCGTGGACTCGGACCTGCCCGCGCCCCGGCCCGCCGTCCGCGAGGCGCTCCGCCGGCCCGTACGGTTCCTGCTGTCGGCCTGGCCGCTGCGCTGCTGGCTCCACCTGCTGGGCGGGGTGCTGTCCGGTGCCGTGGTGCTGGTGGTCCTGGTCGTGGCCGTCTCGCTGGGCGTGGTGCTCTCGGTGATCGGGGTGGGTCTGCTGCTCCTGGTTGCCGTCCCGCTGCTCGGCATCCCGGTGGCGGCCGTGGAACGGCGTCGGCTGCGGCTGGTGGAGCCCGCCCGGCTCCCCGGTCCGCACTCACCGCCCGCCGCCGGTGGCCCGTGGCGGTGGCTGCGCCACCGGTTCGGCGAGCGCGCCACCTGGCGCGAACTCGGGTACGCCGTGCTCTCCTCGACCGCCTTCACCTGCGCCGGGCTCGGCGTGCTCGCGCTGACCGCCCTCGCGGCGATCCTGGTCCCGACCCCCGTGGTGGTGTGGGCGCTGGCCCCGGAGACCGTCATGGTGATCCCGGGCGAGGCCATAGGGAGCCCCCTCGCCGCCCTGCCGTTCACGGCACTCGGCGTCGCCGGGCTGGCCCTCGCCGCGTACGCCGCGGGCTGGCTGACCACGGCGCAGGTGCGGACGGCCTGGTTCCTGCTGGCCCCCCGCGACGACGGGATGACCCGGCGGGTCCACGAACTGACCCGTTCCCGGGTGCGGCTCGCCGACGCCTTCGAGGCCGAGCGACGCCGGATCGAACGCGACCTCCACGACGGCGCCCAGCAGCAACTGGTGGCGCTCACCATGACCTTGGGGCTCGCCGAGATGGAACTGGCCGGCACCGAATCCGAGGCCGCCGCCCTGGTGGCCCGGGGCCGGAAGGAGGCACTGCGCGCCCTCGGCCAGCTCCGCGAACTGATCCGGGGCATCCACCCCCAGGTGCTCACCGACCACGGGCTCGCCGCCGCCGTCGCCGAGATCGCCGAGCGCGTCCCCGTCCCGGTCGACGTCTCCATCGACCTGCCGCACCGGCTGCCCGCCCTGGTGGAGACGACCGCGTACTTCACGGTGACGGAGGCGCTGGCCAACGCGGCGAAGCACAGCGGGGCCACGGAGATAGGGATAGCGGGCAGGATGGCGGGGGACCGGCTCGTCCTGCTGATCACCGACGACGGCAGGGGCGGCGCCGATCCCGCCGCCGGCACCGGCCTGACGGGGCTCGCCGACCGCCTCGCGATCCTGCGGGGCCGGCTGTCGGTCTCCAGCCCGGCCGGCGGTCCGACTCAGCTCCGGGTGGAGGTCCCGTGCTCCGTGTAGTCCTCGCCGAGGACGCCGTCCTGCTCCGGGCGGGCCTCGTCGAGCTCCTCGACCGGAGCGGCCACCAGGTGGTGGCCGCCGTGGGCGACGCGCCTGCCCTGGCCCGCGCGGTCGAGGAGCACCGGCCCGACATCGTCCTCACCGACGTCCGCATGCCGCCCGGCTTCCGCGACGAGGGCCTGCGCGCCGCCCTGGAACTGCGCTCCCGCCACGAGAGGCTGCCCGTCCTGGTCCTCTCCCAGTACGTCGCGACCGCGTACGCCACCCAGCTGCTCGGCGGCGGACCGGGCACCGGCGGGCTCGGGTACCTCCTCAAGGACCGGGTGGGGGAGGTCTCCGAGTTCATGGACAGCCTCGGGCGGGTCGCCGCCGGGCAGACGGTCATCGACCCCGAGGTGGTCAGGGTGCTGCTGGCGCAGCGGACGGCGAGCCGGCCGCTCAACCGCCTCACCCCGCGCGAGCGCGAGGTGCTCTCGGTCATGGCGGAGGGGCGCTCCAACCGGTCCATCGCCCAGCGCCTGAACATCACCGAGGCGTCCGTGGTGAAGCACGCCGGCAACATCTTCATGAAGCTGGACCTCGACCCGGCCGAGGGCAACCGCCGGGTCCTCGCCGTCCTGGCCCACCTGCGCGGCGAGCGGGACTGAGCGGCCCGCTCCCGTTCGGCGCCTCCCGGGCGGCGCCCTCGGCACCCCGGTGCCAGACTCGCACCAGGACCACGCGAGGGGCCCGGTGACGACGGAGGGGCCCGACGAAGGAGCTCATCCATGCTCACCACCCGCTATGTCGACGGATCGCCGAACTGGCTCGACCTCGGCACCCCCGACCCCGGCGCGGCGACCTACTTCTACAGCGCCCTGTTCGGCTGGACCTTCCGCCCCTCCGAGCGGCCGGAGGCGAGCGGTTACGGCTTCTTCGAGCTGGACGGCCGGGTCGTCGCCGGTGCCATGCACATCTCCGTCGAGCAGGCGTCGCCCTCCTGGACCGTCTACTTCCGCACCTCCGACGCCGACGCCACCGCCGACGCGGTCCGCGCCGCCGGCGGCCACGTCGGCTTCCGGCCCATGGCCGTCTACGACCAGGGCCGCCTCGCCCTCTTCAGCGACCGCTCCGGCGCCTCCTTCGGCGCCTGGCAGCCCGGCGCCACCGAGGGCCTCGGCGTGGTCGGCGAGGACAACTCCCTCTGCTGGGTGGAGCACTACGGGCCGACCGTCGAGGACGCCGTCGACTTCTACCGCGCGGTCTACGGCTGGAACGTCTACGAGGTCCCGGCCCCGGGCGGCAGCTACACCACGCTGGGCCCCGCCGGGGAGGGCGAGGACCGCATGTTCGGCGGCGCCATCGACCTCGCCGAGCGCATCGAGCGCGGCTCCGCCGCCCACTGGCTGCCGTATTTCGCCGTCGACGACCCCGACGCGGTGTGCCGCCGTGCGCGGGAGCAGGGTGGCAGCGTACGAATGGAGCCGGCCGACCTGGAGGGGGTGGGCCGGCTCGCCAAGCTGAAGGACCCGTGGGGTGCGCGGTTCGCCGTGCTGAAGCCGCTTCCGCCGGAGTCCCGGCCCGACATGTAGGGCGCCGGGGGCGGCGTTGATCAGACGTTGATGAGACGTTTTTCCGTGCCCGTCATCATCGCTCCATGCGGATCGACAGCACGGCCGCGCACGATCTCGCCTGGCAGGAGCAGGCGCTGTGCGCACAGACCGGATCAGAGTTCTTCTTCCCCGAGCCGGGCAGCTCGGTACGTGAGGCCAAGCTCATCTGCGAGGCCTGCGACATGCGGGCGGCCTGCCTCTCCTACGCCCTCGCCCATGACGAGCGCTTCGGCGTGTGGGGCGGGCTCTCCGAGAAGGAACGCGAACGGATGCGGCGCGACAGACGCTGACCGTCTGCCGCCCCCGACGCCGCCCGCCCCGCCCGTACCGGCCGTAGCCGTACGGGCGGTGGCTTGTTCCGCGGCTCGAACTCAGCCCTTGGCGGCGCGCTCCCGCATCCGCGCCTTGCGGGCGGCGAGCCGCTCGTCGAACTTGGCGGCCTCGGCGTCCAGCCCGCCCATGTACAGACCCAGTTCCTCCTGCGCCTTCACGCCCTCCGGGCCGAGTCCGTCGATCTGCATGACCTTCAGGAACCGCAGCACCGGCTGGATCACGTCGTCGTGGTGGATACGCAGGTTGTAGACCTCGCCTATGGCCATCTGCGCCGCCGCCCGCTCGAAGCCGGGCATGCCGTGGCCGGGCATCCGGAAGTTGACCACCACGTCGCGGACGGCCTGCATGGTCAGGTCGGGCGCCAGCTCGAAGGCGGCGCCGAGCAGGTTCCGGTAGAAGACCATGTGCAGGTTCTCGTCGGTGGCGATCCGGGCCAGCATCCGGTCACAGACCGGGTCGCCCGACTGGTGGCCGGTGTTGCGGTGCGAGATGCGGGTGGCGAGCTCCTGGAAGGCGACGTACGCCACCGAGTGGAGCATCGAGTGCCGGTTGTCGGACTCGAACCCCTCGCTCATGTGGACCATCCGGAACCGCTCCAGCTCGTCCGGGTCGACGGCCCGCGAGGTCAGCAGGTAGTCCCGCATCACGATGCCGTGCCGGCCCTCCTCGGCGGTCCAGCGGTGCACCCAGGTGCCCCACGCGCCGTCGCGGCCGAAAAGCGAGGCGATCTCGTGGTGGTAGCTCGGCAGGTTGTCCTCCGTGAGGAGGTTGACGATCAGGGCTGTGCGGCCGATCGGCGTCACCTTCGACTGCTCCTTGTCCCACGCCTCGCCGTCCTCGTAGAAGCCGGGGAAGTTGCGGCCGTCGGACCAGGGCACGTACTCGTGCGGCATCCAGTCCTTGGCCACCTTGAGGTGACGGTTGAGCTCCTTCTCCACGACCTCCTCCAGCGCGTGCAGCAACTGGGCGTCGGTCCATCCGCCGGACGGGGCGAGGTGGGGTGTGGTGACGGTCATGCGGGACTCCTGGGGACGGGGAGTTCTTGCGATGATGCAACTTACGGGAACGTAGGTTACGAACCCGTAGGTTAAGGCCGCGGTAAAGAGCGACCGAAAGCGGGGTCGTGCAAACGTCTGTTTTCGGCCGAACGCGGGTGCGAGAAGGGCTCGCGGCCCCCGATTCCGGGGACCACGAGCCCTGTGTCAGGCTCTTCCGGCCCGTCTCAGCCCTTCAGCGCCTCCTCCACCTCCTCGGGCGCCAGCTCGCGCAGCTCGCCGTCGAGCAGCAGCCAGCGGGTGATCCCGAGCGAGCGCAGGAACGGCAGGTCGTGGGCGGCGACCAGCAGCGCCCCCCGGTACGCGGCCAGGGCCGAGGTGAGCTGCCGGACGCTCGCCAGGTCGAGGTTGTTGGTCGGCTCGTCCAGCATCAGCAGCTGCGGGGCCGGCTCCGCCAGCATCAGGGAGGCCAGCGCCGCCCGGAACCGCTCACCGCCGGAGAGGGTGCCCGCGAGCTGGTCGGCGCGGGCGCCCCGGAAGAGGAACCGGGCCAGCCGGGCCCGTACCTCGTTGCGGTCGCTGCCGGGAGCGGCCCGGGCCACGTTCTCGGCGACGCTCAGCCCCTCGTCGAGCACGTCCAGGCGCTGCGGGAGGAAGCGCAGCGGGACCTCGACGCGCACCTCGCCCGCCTGCGGCGCCAACTGGCCGGCGAGGGTGCGCAGGAGCGTCGTCTTGCCCGCCCCGTTCCGCCCCACCAGCGCGATCCGCTCCGGTCCCCGCACCTCGAAGGTGCGCTCGGCCGCGCCCCGTGCCGCAGCCGCAGCTTGTTCAGGGTCAGCACGGTCCGCCCGGCCGGGAGGGCGGTGGCGGGCAGGTCGACGCGGATCACCTCGTCGTCCCGGACCGCCTCCTCGGCCCTGTCGAGGCGTTGCCGGGCGGTGGCCAGCCGGCCCTCGTGCAGGGCGCGGTGCTTGCCCGCCGAGACCTGGGCGGCGCGCTTGCGGGCGTTCATGACGATCTTCGGCTCGCGCTTGGTGTCGCTCATCTTCTGCCCGTACCGCCGGCGTCTGGCCAGCGTGACCTGGGCTCCGGCCAGTTCGCGTCGCCGGCGCCGGACGTCGTTCCCGGCCGCCCGTACGGCCCGTTCGGCGGCCTCCTGCTCGGCGGCGACCGCCTCCTGGTAGGCGTCGTAGTTGCCGCCGTACCAGGTGACCTCGCCGTCGCGCAGCTCCGCGATGCGCTCGACGCGCGCCAGCAGCTCCCGGTCGTGGCTGACCACGACGAGGACGCCGGGGAAGGACTCGACGGCCGCGTAGAGGCGGTGGCGGGCCGCCAGGTCGAGGTTGTTGGTGGGCTCGTCCAGGAGCAGCCCCCCCGGCCGGGCCAGCAGCAGCGCGGTCAGCCGCAGCAGCACGGACTCGCCGCCGGACACCTCGCCGACGGTGCGGTCGAGGCCGATGTGGCCGAGGCCGAGGGAACCGAGGAGGGCCAGCGCGCGCTCCTCCACGTCCCAGTCGTCGCCGACGGTGGCGAAGTGGTCCTCGGTGGCGTCGCCCGCCTCGATGGCGTGCAGCGCGGCCCGGAGCTCGCGGATACCGAGCGCCTCGTCGACCCTCAGGGAGGTGTCGAGCGTGACGTGCTGCGGGAGGTGGGCCGGCTCGCCGGAGACCTGGACGGTGCCGGAGGAGGGTGTCAGCTCCCCGGCGGCGAGTTTGAGCAGGGTGGACTTCCCGCAGCCGTTGTCTCCGGTCAGGCCGGTGCGGCCGGGGCCGAAGGTGAGCTGGAGGCCGTCCAGCACGCGGGTGCCGTCGGGCCAGGAGAAACTGAGGTCGGCGCAGGTGAGCGCGGTGGTTGACATGAGGGCCTCGCGGTTGCTGACGCGTCGTCGTACGACGCGGAGGGAAGGGGGCAACGCGGAGGACAGCGCGGGCCGGTGGACCGGGAGCGCGCGCCGCGGCGGCCGTCAGGGCGGCGGGGCGGTCACGCGGGAGGGGCCGGACGAGCGGTGGGCTCGAACGCCGAGGTCACACGCGGCACGACGCACGCCGGGAACAGGGCGTACGGGCGGTGTCCAGGACCTCAGACGTACAACGGCCTACTCCGATCGGCGGCAACAGAAGCGCTCACGACGGTACGAGCGGGTGCGGGGGAGCGTCAACGGCTTTTCCCGCCGGTCAGCGCGTGTCGCGGATGAGCAGGGCGAGGTCCCGGTCGAGGTCGAGGTGGAGGTACTCGCGGCCCGGCGGCACCAGGGCGATCGTGCGGGCCGCGAACCGGCGCAGCTCCTCGGCGCGTACCCGCACCACGGCGGTGCCCTCCGGCGCGTGGAACTCCATCACCACCTGGTCCTCGCCGTGCGGCCGCAGCCGGACGTCGCCCATCCCGGCCTCGCCGGTCAGCCCCGCGGTGAGCAGGTCCCGGGCGAACGACCAGGTCACCTCGACCCCTTCCAGCGTCGAGCGCGCCGGAAAGGTCATGGTGACGGCGAACGGTTCGGTGCGGTCGTACCGCAGCCGCGCCGGAATGGTCGCCATACGTGGCGAGGCGGCGACGAGCTGCGCCTCGACGGACTGCTGGATGACGGTCTCCATGGTCCCCCCTGGGTCCTCAGGCCGTTGGGGCGGTCAGGCCCCGGCAGTCGGCTAGACGGTGGAACGGGGCAGTCCGTGCACAGGGAGTGGCGTGAGGTGCGTCACGTTCCGCGTCCTGGCGGCGGGGCGGGCGTCCGGCTCGCCCCGCCGCCGTGCGGGTGGTGCGTCAGACCACGGCCCCCGTGCCCTCCCGGACGCGCTTGCGGGGGCGGTCGGTCGAGGCCGCGGGGCCGCGACGCCGCTCCAGCCGTACCGCCAGCGGCATCGCGGTGAAGATGGTGGAGGCGATCCCCACGGTGATGCCGGCGAGGAGCGCCACCGCGAAGTCGGTCAGGGTGCCGCCGCCCGAGAGGGCCAGCGCCAGCAGGACGAAGACCGCGCCCAGACCGGTGTTGACGGTACGCGGCAGCGTCTGGCCCACCGCCAGGTCGCCCAGCGTCTCCCAGGGCGCACCGGGGCGGAGCCGGCGCAGCTCCCGCAGCCGGTCGAAGACGACCACGGTGTCGTTGACCGAGTAGCCGACCACGGTCAGCAGCGCCGCCAGGAAGACGCTGTCCACCGGCTTGCCCAGCCAGGCGAAGAGCCCCACCACCAGCAGCACGTCCTGCGCCATCGCGACCACGGCGGCCAGCGCCAGCGTCCCCCGGAACCGCACGGTGAGGTAGATGAGCTGGGCCCCGACCGCCACCGCCAGCGCCAGCACGGCCTTGTCCCGCAGCTCCGCCCCGAGGCTCGGGCCGACCAGGTCGTCCCGTTCGACGGTCACCTCGCCGCCGTGCTCGGCGAGCGCCGCCCGCACCCGCCGTTCCTCGGCGTCCTCCAGCGGCCCGGTGCGCACCGTCACCAGCGAGGCGCCGTCCTGGTCGGCGCGCTGCACCACCGCCTCGGGGAAGCCGGCCGCGCTCACGGCGGCCCGCGCGGTCTCGGCGTCCACCGGGCGTTCGGTGGCGTACTGGGTCTGGCGGCCGCCGGTGAACTCCACGCCCAGTTCCAGCCCGCGCACCCCGACCCCGGCCAGCGCCACCAGCAGCAGCCCGCCGGAGAGGAGCAGCCAGCGGCCGCTGGAGCGCATCAGCCGCGGCGGGCGCTGCTCCAGCCGGGTCCGCAGCCGCCCCTTGCCCGCCATCCCGGTGGCCTGCGGCCGCCGTCGCACCAGGCCCCGGCCCAGCGCCCAGTCGGCGAGGACCCGGGTGATGACCAGCGCCGAGACCATCGAGGCGAGCACGCCGACGGCCAGCGTCACCCCGAAGCCCTTCACGGGGCCGGTCGCCAGGGCGAAGAGCAGCCCGGCGGCGATCAGCGTGGTGACGTTGGAGTCGAGGACCGCGCTCCACGCCTTGGCGAAGCCGCGCGCCAGCGGCCGCCGCAGGTCCTTGGGCCGGCGGGACGCCTGGCCGTACTCCTCCCTGGCCCGCTCGAAGACGAGCACGTTGGCGTCGACCGCCATGCCGACGGCCAGCACGAACCCGGCGATGCCCGGCATGGTCAGCGTCGCGCCGAGTGCCACGATCGCGGCGTACGAGATCAGTCCGTACAGGGAGAGGGCGATCGTGGCGAGCAGGCCGAGGAGGCGGTAGACGGCGGTGATGAAGACGGCGGTGCAGGCGAGGCCGATCAGGGCCGCCCAGGCGCCCGCGCGGATGGCGTCGGCGCCGAGCGAGGGGCCGACGGTCGACTGCTCGACGATGTCCACCGGCAGCGGCAGGGCGCCGCCCTTGACCAGCGCCGCCAGTTCGCGGGCGCCCTCGGCGTCGAAACCGCCGGTGATCTGGGTGGAGCCGCCGGTGATGCCGGTGCCGCAGGGGACCGTCTCGCGCATGCCGGGTGCCGAGACGACCCGGTCGTCCAGGACGATCGCGACCCGGCGCCCGGGATCGCCGGGGGCGGCGCAGGCCGCCTCACCGGTCAGCTTGGTCCACGCCCCGGCCGCCTTCTTCTCGAAGGAGAGCGCGACCGCCCATCCCTCGCCGGAGGTGGCGTCGAAGTCCGGGCGGGCGTCGCTGACGCCCTCCCCGGTGAGGGCGGGCGGTCCCAGCTCCAGGAAGGCGTCGGGCCGTTCCGGGTCGGCGAGGGCGCGGGAGCCGTCCTCGGCCTGGGGCGCGGCCTTCCGGGCCTCGCCCTTCACGGGGTGGAAGGTGAGCTGGGCGGTACGGCCGATCACCTCGGCGGCCTCGCGGGGGTCCTGGACCCCGGGGAGTTCCACCACGATGCGGTCGGAGCCGGAGCGGACCAGTTGCGGTTCGGCGACGCCGAGCGCGTCGACCCGCTGCCGCAGCACCTCCAGGGCCCGGTCGGTCGACTCGGCGTCGGGGGTGCGGCCCTGCGCCTCCTGGGCCTGGAGAACGATCCGGGTGCCGCCGCTCAGGTCGAGGCCGAGGCGGGCGGGGGTGGTCAGGGCGAGGAAGAGGGACACGGCGACGACGGCGAACGCGATCAGCGCACGCCAGGCCGTGGCACGTCGGGACATGAGGGCTCCACGGACGGCCCGCACCACCCGGGGACCCCTCGGTCCTGTGTCCGGGCGCGCGAGCAGCGGTCAACGGCGGGACGGCGCGCGTCCGGCGAACCCGCGTACCGCGCGGGTACGGGTCTCAGGGCGCGAGCCGGGTCGTCAACTGCTCCGTGCGAAGGGCGGGCCCCGGGCCGACCAGGGGCCCGGTGCGGCACCGGGCGGCGCCCGTTCCTGGCGCGGCCGGTCCAGCGGGCGGCCGGGCGCGAGAGGCTGCTCCGGGCCGCCGGACGGCGCCGCCGCGAGGATCAGGAGCTGGGCCTCGCCCGGGTCCGGCGGTGCGGCGGGGGCGAGTTCGGCCTCCCCGGCGGCGTGCCCGTCGGCCCGCTCCCGCGCCGGGGCGTGCGCCCGTACCCACGCCGGGGTGTGGACGGCGCGTGGCGTGGGGAGGGCGCGTTCGGGGACGGCCGAGGGCGCCGGGGCGGCCTCCGGGCCGTGGCCGGCGGCGGGGGCCGAGGCCCCGGCCACGGAGAGGACCGCCGTCCAGACGGCGCAGACCAGCGCCAGTACGATCCGGGAGGCGGTGGCCGTGGGCCTGGGGAGCGGGACACCGTGGCGCGCGGACGGTTCCGCCATGTGCGCCACCCCCTCCCCGCCTCGGCCGAAACGCTCACCCTAGCCGACCCGCGAACCCGGCCCGCGACCTCCACACTTCCACCCCGGCAGCCACCGGGCCACGGGGCCTGAACCATGTCAGCATCGGGGCATGGTGGCACTGAGTGAGCTGATTCCCCCGGAGGCGATCCGGCTGGACGTGGCGGCCCCCGACTGGCGGGCCGCCGTCCGCGCGGCGGGCGACCTGCTGGTGGCGGAGGGGACGAGCACGGACGCGTACACCGACGAGATGATCCAGAACGTCGTCGACAACGGTCCCTACATCGTCATCGCCCCGGGCTTCGCCTTCGCCCACGCGCGCCCTTCACCCGCCGTCCGCAGAACGGGCATGTCGTGGGTGCGGCTGGCCGAGCCGGTGGAGTTCGGGCACGACGCCAACGACCCCGTCGACCTGGTCGTCGCCCTCGCCGCCCAGGACAGCGCCGCCCACACCGACGCGATGGCCGCCCTGGCCCGGCTGCTCGCCGACCCGGAGCAGCACGACCTGCTCCAGTCGGCCGCCACCCCCGAGGCGCTGCACGCCCTGCTGCGCGCCCACGACGGGGTGGAGGAACCCGCGACCGGGCCGGAGCCCGCGTCGGCGGCCCCCGCCGCCGGGCGCACCGGGACCGAGCAGCACAAGATCCTCACCGTCTGCGGCAACGGCGTCGGCACCAGCCTCTTCCTGAAGAACACCCTGGAGCAGGTTCTCGGCCGGTGGGGCTGGGACCGGCAGGTGTCGGTGGAGGCCACCGACACCATCTCGGCCAAGGGGAAGGCGTCCGAGGCGGTCGCCATCCTCACCTCCCGGGAGATCGCCCGGACCCTCGGGGACGTCGGCATCCCGGTGAAGGTGGTCCAGGACTTCACCAGCACCGACGAGGTCGACCACGTCCTCCGTGACACCTACGACGTATAAGGGAGGCGGCGAACCCCGTGGACTGGCTCGTATCCTTCGCGAAGTTCCTGGTCAACGAGATCCTCAGTGAACCCGCGTACCTGATCGGCATCATCACCGCCGTCGGCCTGATCGCCCTGCGCAAGAGCGTCGGGCAGATCCTCGGCGGCGCCATCAAGGCGACCCTGGGCTTCCTGCTCATCGGCGCCGGCGCCACCCTGGTCGTCGCCGCGCTCGCCCCGCTCGGCGACATGATCCAGGGCGCGACCGGCGCCCAGGGCGTCATCCCCACCAACGAGGCCATCGTCGGCATCGCCCAGGCGGAGTACGGCTCCCGGGTGGCGTGGCTGATGATCCTCGGCTTCGCCGTCGGCCTGCTGCTCGCCCGCTTCACCCCGCTGCGGTACGTCTTCCTCACCGGTCACCACATGCTCTTCATGGCGACCCTGCTGACCATCGTCCTCGCCACCGCCGGGCAGCCGTCCTGGCTGGTCGTGGTCGTCGGCGGCGTGCTGCTCGGCATCATGCTGGTCGCGATGCCCGCACTGGCCCACCCCTGGACCAAGCGGGTGACCGGCAACAACACCGTGGCCATCGGCCACTTCGGGACCGCCGGCTACATCGCGGCGGGCGCCACCGGCCAGCTCGTCGGCAAACGCAGCCGCAGCACGGAGGACATGAACCTCCCCGAGGGGCTGCGCTTCCTGCGCGACTCGATGGTGGCCACCGCCCTGTCGATGGTCCTCATCTACCTGATCGTGGCCGTCCTCTACCTGATCAAGGCCGGCAAGGAGACCGCGTACGCCGTCTTCGGCACCGGTGGCGGCGAACCGGCGGCGGGCATCGGCGAGTACCTGATGCAGTCCGTCATGCAGGGCCTCCAGTTCGGCATCGCCGTCGCCGTGATCCTCTTCGGCGTCCGCACCATCCTCGGCGAACTCGTCCCCGCCTTCCAGGGCATCGCCAAGAAGATCGTCCCCGGCGCCGTCCCCGCCCTGGACGCCCCGATCGTCTTCCCCTACGCGCAGAACGCCGTGCTCGTCGGCTTCATCTCCAGCTTCATCGGCGGCCTGGTCAGCCTCGCCCTGCTCGCCTGGGTCTTCGAACCCGCCTTCGGCCTCGCCCTGGTCCTGCCGGGCCTGGTGCCGCACTTCTTCACCGGCGGCGCGGCCGGGGTCTACGGCAACGCCACCGGCGGGCGGCGCGGCGCGGTCCTCGGCGCCTTCGTCAACGGCGTCCTCATCACCTTCCTCCCCGCCCTGCTGCTGAAGGTCCTGGGCGCCTTCGGCGAGGAGAACACCACCTTCGGCGACGCCGACTTCGGCTGGTTCGGCGTGGTCGTCGGCAACGCCGCCAAGCTCGGATCCACCCCCGGCCTCATCGTGATGCTCGCCTTCGGCGCGGTCATCCTCGCCGGGGCCATCCTCGTCCAGAAGCGCGTGGTGGAGGCCGGCTGGGACCCGGGCGCCCGCCGCGACGCCCTGCTCCCGCCCTCGGAGACCGCCGGCGACGACCCGATGGGCGGCGTCGACAGCGCCCGCGAGGGCGTCGGCGACGGCGGCCCGGTCCGCACCCGGGCCCGCATCGCGCCGCCCCGGGGCGCGCCCAAGCCGCCCCCGCCGCCGGGGGAGGGGTGACACCGTCCCAGCACCGCGCGAACAGGGGCGCCCCCGTCCACGGCGGACGGGGGCGCCCCTGTTCGCGTCACGCGGGCCGGATCAGTCCGCCTCCCACACCGTCGTCACGTTGCAGAACTCGCGGATGCCCTCGGCGGCCAGCTCCCGGCCGTACCCGGAGCGCTTGATGCCGCCGAAGGGGAGCCCGGGGTGCGAGGCGGTCATGCCGTTGACGAAGACGCCGCCCGCCTGAAGGTCCCGCACGCAGCGGTCGATGTCGTGCCGGTCGCGGGTCCAGACGTTGGAACTCAGCCCGAAGGAGCTGTCGTTGGCCAGCTTCACCGCCTCGTCCAGGCTGCCCACCCGGTACACCGTCGCCACCGGGCCGAACGCCTCCTCGCGGTGGATGCGCATGGAGGCGTCCACTCCGGCCAGCACCGTCGGCGCGTAGAACCAGCCCCGGTCCTCGTACCCGTCGGGGCGGCCGCCGCCGCACAGTACCGCCGCGCCGTGCTCCACCGCGTCGTCCACCAGCTCGGCGAGGTCGCTGCGGCCCTGCTCGCTGGAGAGCGGGCCGACGTCGGTGGTGTCGTCCATCGGGTCGCCCACCCGCAGGGCCCGCATCCCCTCCGCGAACCGCTGGGTGAACGCGTCGTACACCTCGGTGTGCACGATGAACCGCTTGGCGGCGATGCAGGACTGGCCGTTGTTCTGCACCCGCGCGGTCACCGCCGTCCTCGCCGCCCGCTCGACGTCGGCCGAGGGCAGCACCAGGTACGGGTCGCTGCCGCCCAGCTCCAGCACCGTCTTCTTGATCTCGTCGCCCGCCACCGAGGCCACCGACCGCCCGGCCGGCTCACTGCCGGTCAGGGTCGCCGCCACCACCCTCGGGTCGCGCAGGATCGCCTCGACCGCGCCGGAGCCGATCAGCAGTGTCTGGAAGCAGCCCTCCGGGTACCCGGCCCGGCGGAAGAGAGCCTCCAGGTAGAGCGCGGTCTGCGGCACGTTCGAGGCGTGCTTCAGCAGCCCCACGTTGCCCGCCATCAGCGCGGGAGCGGCGAACCGGATCACCTGCCACAGCGGGAAGTTCCACGGCATCACCGCCAGCACCGGTCCCAGCGGCCGGTACACCACCCGGGCCCGCGCCGCCCCCGAGTCCGCCACGTCGGCCTGGTCCGGGTGCTCGTCGGCGAGCAGCCCTTCCGCCCGGTCGGCGTACCAGCGCATCGCCTTCACGCACTTGGCCGCCTCCGCCCGGGCGGAGGCCACCGTCTTGCCCATCTCCAGGGTCATGGTGCGGGCGATCTCCGGGATGTCCTCCTCCAGCAGATCCGCCGCCCGGTGCAGCAGCCGCGCCCGGTCCGCGAACGAGGTCAGCCGGTGCTCGCGGTACGCCTCCTCGGCCCGCACCAGCCGCTTCTCGATCTCCTCGGACGTCAGCGCCTCGAACGTCCTCAGGGTCTCCCCGGTCGCCGGATTCACCGTCGCGATCGCCATGCCCACACCTCTCGCTCCGGTACGCCGCGATCTGGGCGCGGCGTACGTCCACTCCAACCTGCCGCCCGCCCACGGACCCCGCAAACGGACACGGGGGCCGCGCACGCGACCCCCGCCCAGCCCCGTGCCCCCGCCCCCGGCCTCTACACCCCGGCCACGCCCTCCTCCTCGGCGAGCCCCGCCACCAGCCGCTCCACGAAGGCCCGCTGCGCCACCACCAGCAGCGCCCGGGCCCGTCCCGGCGGCCACCACGCCACCCGGTCCAGCTCCGGGAACTCCCGGGTACGGCCCGAGCCGCGCGGCCACTCCAGGGTGAAGGTGCCCGGAACCACCGTCTCCGGATCGAGGTCCGCCTCCACCGCCCAGGCCGTCACCGTCTTGCCCCCGCTCTGCCGCACCTCGCCCAGTTCCCGCGCCGGCCCCTCCGGCGGCGCCAGCCCCAGCTCCTCCCGGAACTCCCGCCGCGCCGCGTGCCAGGCGTCCTCGTCCTCGGCGTACTCGCCCTTCGGCACCGTCCACGCGCCGGTGTCCTGGCGCGCCCAGTAGGGCCCGCCCATGTGCCCGAGCAGGACCTCGATGCCGTCCGGCACCCGCCGGTACAGCAGCAGACCCGCACTGCGCCGTCCACCCATCCGCCCAGTCTGGCCGACCCGCCGCCACCTCGCCTGCCCACACCGCGTACCCTCACCGCCCATGCGCGCCCGTCCCGCCCCCGCCGCCGTCACCGTTCCCGCCGACTGGCCCGCCACCGAGGCCGAGGCCCGGGCCGTGCAGGACACCCTGCGCGTCCGCGTCGACCTGACCGGCCCCGGCCCCGAGGTGGGCGCCGGCACCGCCACCGGTGTGGACGTGGCCTACGACGACGCGCGCGGCCTGGTCGCCGCGGCCGCCGTCGTCCTGGACGCCGCCACCCTGGAGGTGGTCGAGGAGGCCACCGCCGTCGGCCCGGTCTCCTTCCCGTACGTCCCCGGGCTCCTCGCCTTCCGCGAACTGCCCGCCGTCCTCGCCGCCCTGGCCGCCCTCACCGCCCCGCCGGGCCTGGTCGTCTGCGACGGTTACGGCGTGGCCCACCCGCGCCGCTTCGGCCTCGCCAGCCACCTCGGGGTCCTGACCGGCCTCCCGGCCGTCGGCGTCGCCAAGAACCCCTTCACCTTCACCTACGAGCCCCCAGGCGACCGGCGCGGCGACCAGACCCCGCTCACCGACGGCACCGAGGAGGTCGGCCGCGCCCTCCGCACCCGCACCGCCGTCAAACCCGTCTACGTCTCCACCGGCCACGGCGTCCCCCTCGACCGCGCCGTCGCCCACACCCTCCACCTCGCCCCCGCCTACCGCCTCCCCGAGACCACCCGCCACGCCGACGCCCTCTGCCGCGCCGCGCTCAAGGCCGCCGTGACCGGGGGAGCGGCCCGGGACTGAGCCTCAGGCCAGGGCGGCTCAGCCCTCTGCCCCCGGGGCGCCACAGACCCCTCAGACCCCGGGCGCCCGCCGTACCGCGATCCCGTTCCGCTCCAGCAGCGCCGCCGTCACCCCGTCCCCGGGCACCAGCACCCCACGGAACTCGCCGTCGTACACCTCACCCCGCCCGCACGAGGGACTGCGCGGCATCAGTACCGCCTCCGCACACCCGGCCCGTCGCGCGGCGTCGAGCGCCCGGTGTGCCCCCGCCACGAACGCCTCGGTCACCTCCACCCCGTTCACATCCACCACCCGGGCCCGCCCGTCCAGCACGTCGTACCCGTCCCCACCCACCAACTCGGCAGCGGCCCGAGGAGTACCAAGCCCACCCGCCTGCTCCGGACAGAACGCCACCACCCGCCGCCCCGCCAACGCCTCGTCAACCCCCCGCACCGCCTTGTCCCGCCCGTCGAACCGACAGGGCACACCCCGCAGACAGGCGCTGACCAGCACAGGAGGGTCCACCGGTTCATCAGTCACCGGTCCAGCGTAAAGCCCCCGACGGCAGCCCGGCCGACCCCCAAGCCAGCCCCGCCCCCAACAACCAGCCCGGCCGGCGCCTGAGGCCATCCGGGCAGCTCCCGGAATTGAGCTGAGCGCTTGCTTTCCAGGGCTTGTGGCCCGGGCCCCCCGTCCATAACATCGACACTGTTACATCAGTTGTGTCACAAGGTCGGCGCGCGACGGAGCGAGGAAGACATGACGGACACGGCCACGACCGGCCCCCTGCACGGCGTCCGGGTGGTGGAACTGGCGGGCATCGGCCCGGGCCCGTTCGCCGCGATGCTCCTGGCCGACCTCGGAGCCGACGTGGTCCGCGTCGACCGCCCCGGCGGCGCCGGCCTCGGCATCGACCCCGCCCTGGACCTCACCAACCGCAACAAGCGCTCCGTCCTGGTCGACCTCAAGGCCGAGGACGGCGCCGCCCGCGTCCTGGACCTGGTGGAGCGCGCCGACATCCTCGTCGAGGGATACCGCCCGGGCGTCGCCGAACGCCTCGGCATCGGCCCCGACGCCTGCCTCGCCCGCAACCCCCGCCTGGTCTACGGCCGGATGACCGGCTGGGGCCAGGAAGGCCCGCTCGCCGACCGCGCCGGACACGACATCGGCTACATCGCCGTCACCGGCGCCCTCGGCCTGGTCGGCGAGCCCGACGCACCCCCGGCCGTCCCCGCCAACCTGGTCGGCGACTACGCGGGCGGCTCCCTCTACCTCGTCACCGGCGTCCTCGCCGCCCTCCACCACGCCCGCGCCCACGGCACCGGCCAGGTGGTCGACGCCGCCATCGTGGACGGCACCGCCCACCTCACCACCATGATCCACGCCATGTTCGGCGCGGGCGTCTGGCAGGACCGCCGCCGCAGCAACCTCCTCGACGGCGGCGCCCCCTTCTACGGCTGCTACGCCACCGCCGACGGCGGCCACGTGGCGGTGGGCGCCCTGGAGCCCCGGTTCTACGCCGAGTTCGCCCGCGTCCTCGGCCTGCCCGAGGACACCCCGGACCAGTTCGACCTGGCCCGCTGGGACGAACTGCGCGAGGCGGTCACGGCCCGCTTCGCCACCCGTACCCGCGAGGAGTGGACCGAGCTGTTCGCCGGCACCGACGCCTGCGTCGCCCCCGTCCTCTCCCTCGCCGAGGCGGCCGGTCACCCGCACCTCGCCGCCCGGGAGACCTTCACCACCCACGAGGGCCGCGTCCAGCCCGCCCCGGCCCCCCGCTTCTCCGCCACCCCGACCGCCGTCCGCACCGGCCCCGCGCTCCCCGGCGCCGACACCGCCGAGGTCGCCCGCGACTGGGGCCTCGGCAGCCCCCGCTGACGTACCGGCACCCCCCTCCGCACACCGACCACGGCGGGACCCGACCCGCGACCCCGCGCCCCAGGAGGCACCGAGCATGGAACGGCAGATCTACAGCGCCGAGCACGAGGCGTTCCGCGACACCGTCCGCACCTTCCTCGCCAAGGAGGTGCTGCCCCACTACGACCAGTGGGAGCAGGACGGCATCACCAGCCGCGCCGCCTGGCTCGCCGCGGGCCGCCAGGGCCTGCTGGGCCTCGCCGTCGACGAGGAGTACGGCGGCGGGGGCAACCCCGACTTCCGCTACAGCGCGGTCCTCGGCGAGGAGTTCGCCCGTGCCGGGGTGCCCGGCCTCGCCATCGGCCTGCACAACGACATCGTCGGCCCGTACCTCACCGGCCTCGCCACCGAGGAGCAGAAGCGCCGCTGGCTGCCCGGCTTCTGTTCGGGCGAGACCATCACCGCCATCGCCATGACCGAGCCCGGCGCGGGCTCCGACCTCCAGGGCATCCGCACCACCGCCGAGGACCAGGGCGACCACTTCCTGCTCAACGGCGCCAAGACCTTCATCTCCAACGGCATCCTCGCCGACCTCGTGGTGGTCGCCGCCAAGACCACCCCCGAGGGCGGCGCCCACGGCCTCTCCCTGCTGGTGGTGGAGCGCGGCGCCGAAGGATTCGAGCGCGGCCGCAACCTCGACAAGATCGGCCAGAAGTCCCAGGACACCGCCGAGCTGTTCTTCCACGACGTCCGCGTCCCCAAGGAGAACCTGCTGGGCGAACGGGACGGCGCCTTCCTCCACCTGATGACCAATCTGGCCCAGGAGCGGATGGCCATCGCGGTGGCCGCCATCACCGCCGCCGAGCACCTGGTGGAGATCACCTCCACCTACGTCAAGGAGCGCGAGGCCTTCGGCCGCCCGCTCTCCCGCCTCCAGCACATCCGCTTCGAGATCGCCGAGATGGCCACCGAGTGCGCCGTCACCCGCGCCTTCCTCGACCGTTGCATCGCCGACCACGCCGAGGGGAAGCTCGACGCGGTGCACGCCTCGATGGCCAAATGGTGGGCCACCGAACTCCAGAAGCGCACCGCCGACCGCTGCCTCCAGCTCCACGGCGGCTACGGCTACATGAACGAGTACCCCGTCGCCAAGGCCTTCACCGACGGGCGCATCCAGACCATCTACGGCGGGACGACCGAGATCATGAAGGAGATCATCGGCCGCTCCCTGCTGGGCTGACCGGCCCGCCGCTCCGCACTCCCCGAAAGGCTCAAGTCTTGACCACCGAAGCGTACGTCTACGACGCGATCCGCACCCCGCGCGGTCGCGGCAAGGCCAACGGCTCCCTGCACGGCACCAAGCCGATCGACCTCGTCGTCGGCCTCATCCACGAGATCCGCGCCCGTTTCCCGGGCCTCGACCCGGCCGCCGTGGACGACATCGTCCTCGGCGTGGTCAGCCCCATCGGCGACCAGGGCTCCGACATCGCCCGGATCGCGGCCATCGCCGCCGGGCTGCCGGACTCCGTCGCGGGCGTCCAGGAGAACCGCTTCTGCGCCTCCGGCCTGGAGGCCGTCAACCTGGCCGCCGCCAAGGTCCGCTCCGGCTGGGAGGACCTGGTCCTGGCGGGCGGCGTCGAGTCGATGTCCCGCGTCTCCATGGGCTCGGACGGCGGCGCCTGGGCGATGGACCCGATGACCAGCTTCGAGACCGGCTTCGCCCCCCAGGGCATCGGCGCCGACCTCATCGCCACCATCGAGGGGTTCAGCCGCCGCGACGTCGACGAGTACGCCGCCCTCTCCCAGGAGCGCGCCGCCACCGCCTGGAAGGAGGGCCGGTTCGCCCGCTCGGTCGTGCCCGTCCGCGACCGCAACGGCCTGACCGTCCTCGACCACGACGAGCACCTGCGGCCCGGCACCACCGCCGACTCCCTCGCCGCCCTCAAGCCGTCCTTCGCGGGCATCGGCGACCTCGGCGGCTTCGACGCCGTGGCGCTCCAGAAGTACCACTGGGTCGAGAAGATCGACCACGTCCACCACGCGGGCAACTCCTCCGGCATCGTCGACGGCGCCTCCCTGGTCGCCGTCGGCAGCCGCGAGACCGGCGAGCGGTACGGCCTGACCCCGCGCGCCCGGATCGTCTCCGCCGCCGTCTCCGGCTCCGAGCCCACCATCATGCTGACCGGCCCCGCCCCCGCCACCCGCAAGGCGCTCGCCAAGGCCGGGCTGACCATCGACGACATCGACCTCGTCGAGATCAACGAGGCGTTCGCCGGTGTGGTGCTGCGCTTCGTCAAGGACATGGGGCTCAGCCTGGACAAGGTCAACGTCAACGGCGGCGCCATCGCGCTCGGCCACCCCCTCGGCGCCACCGGCGCGATGATCCTCGGCACCCTCATCGACGAACTGGAGCGGCAGGACAAGCGGTACGGCCTCGCCACCCTCTGCGTCGGCGGCGGCATGGGCGTCGCCACCATCGTCGAACGCCTCTGATCCGCCCGCGCCCCCGCCCTTCCGCCCGCCTTACGGAGCAGCCACACATGAGTGAGTCCACCACCGCGTCGACCATCCGCTGGGAGCAGGACGACACCGGCGTCGTCACCCTCGTCCTCGACGACCCGGCCCAGTCCGCCAACACCATGAACGCGGCCTTCATCCGCTCGATCGGCGAGATCGCCGACCGCGCGGAGGCCGAGAAGGACACCATCCGCGGGATCATCGTCACCTCCGCGAAGAAGACCTTCTTCGCCGGCGGCGACCTCAAGGACATGATCCAGGCCACGCCCGACCAGGCCCAGGAGGTCTTCGAGCGCGGCCTCGCCATCAAGAAGGCGCTGCGCCGCATCGAGACCCTCGGCAAGCCGGTCGTCGCCGCCATCAACGGCGCGGCCCTCGGCGGCGGCTACGAGATCGCCCTCGCCTGCCACCACCGCATCGCCCTGGACGCCCCCGGCTCCAAGATCGGCCTGCCCGAGGTCACCCTCGGCCTGCTGCCGGCCGGCGGCGGCGTGACCCGTACCGTGCGGCTGCTCGGCGTCACCGACGCGCTGCTCAAGCTGCTCCTCCAGGGCACCCAGTACAGCCCGCGCCGTGCCCTCGACAACGGCCTCGTGCACGCGGTCGCCGAGACGCCCGAGCAGATGCTGGTGGACGCCCGCGCCTTCATCGACGCCCACCCGGAGTCGGTCCAGCCCTGGGACGTCAAGGGCTACCGCATCCCGGGCGGCACCCCGGCCCACCCCAAGTTCGCCGCCAACCTCCCGGCGTTCCCGGCCAACCTCAAGAAGCAGACCTCCGGCGCCCCGTACCCGGCCCCGCGCAACATCCTCGCGGCCGCCGTCGAGGGCTCCCAGGTCGACTTCGAGACGGCCCAGGTCATCGAGGCCCGCTACTTCACCGAGCTGGTCACCGGGCAGATCGCCAAGAACATGATCCAGGCGTTCTTCTTCGACCTCCAGGCCGTCAACTCCGGCGCCAACCGGCCGAAGGACGTGGAGCGCTCCACCGTCCGCAAGGTCGCCGTCCTCGGCGCCGGGATGATGGGCGCCGGCATCGCCTACTCCTGCGCCCGCGCCGGCATCGAGGTCCTGCTCAAGGACGTCACCCCCGAGGCCGCCGCCAAGGGCAAGGCGTACTCCGAGAAGCTGTGCGACAAGGCCGTCTCCCGGGGCCGTACCACCCGGGAGAAGGCGGACCAGGTGCTCGCCCGGATCACACCGACCGCCGAGGTCGCCGACCTCGCCGGGTGCGACGCGGTGATCGAGGCGGTCTTCGAGGACACCTCGCTCAAGCACAAGGTGTTCCAGGAGATCCAGGACGTGGTCGCCCCCGACGCGCTGCTCTGCTCGAACACCTCCACCCTGCCCATCACCGCCCTCGCCGAGGGCGTGAAGCGGCAGGAGGACTTCATCGGCCTGCACTTCTTCTCGCCGGTCGACAAGATGCCGCTGGTGGAGATCATCAAGGGCGAGCGGACCGGCGACGTGGCGCTGGCCCGCGCCTTCGACCTGGTCCGGCAGATCAAGAAGACCCCGATCGTGGTCAACGACTCCCGGGGCTTCTTCACCTCCCGGGTCATCGGCCACTTCATCAACGAGGGCGTCGCCATGGTCGGCGAGGGACTCGACCCGGTCTCCGTCGAGCAGGCAGCCGCCCAGGCCGGCTACCCGGCCAAGGTCCTCTCCCTGATCGACGAGCTGACCCTCACCCTGCCCCGCAAGATCCGCAACGAGACGAAGAAGGCGATCGAGGAAGCCGGCGGCACCTGGCCCGACCACCCCGCCGACGCGGTGGTGGACCGCATGGTCGACGAGTTCGGCCGCACCGGCCGCAGCGGCGGCGCCGGCTTCTACGACTACGCCGAGGACGGCTCCCGCGCCGGGCTCTGGCCGGGCCTGCGCGAGCACTTCACCCGGCCCGGCACCACCATCCCGTTCAAGGACATGCAGGAGCGGATGCTCTTCTCGGAGGCGCTGGACACCGTCCGCCTCGTCGAGGAAGGCGTCCTCACCTCGGTCGCCGACGCCAACATCGGCTCCATCATGGGCATCGGCTTCCCCGCCTGGACCGGCGGCATCCTCCAGTACATCAACGGCTACGAGGGCGGCCTGCCCGGCTTCGTTGCCCGCGCCGAGGAACTGGCCGCCACCTACGGCGAGCGGTTCACGCCCCCCGCGCTGCTGGTGGCCAAGGCCGAGAAGGGCGAGCGGTTCACCGACTGACCCGCCCCCTCCCGCACCGGTGCCCCCGTCCGCCTGGCGCAGGCGGACGGGGGCACCGTCGTACGAGCCGTCCTACTCCTTGTCCGCGCCCGCCGGCAGCCAGCTGCGCAGTTCGTCCCTCAGCGAGCGCTGGAACGTCGCCACCAGGGCCTGCACCACCAGCGGCTGCATGTGGGCCGAGAGCGACTTGATCCGCTCCACCTCGCCGGGATCGCCGGAGGCCCCGGCGTGCTCCCACACCTCGTCCTTGAAGAGCCGCGACAGCTCCGCCGCGGCCGCGCGGGCGTGCTCCATGAGGATGGCCCGCGCCGCGAGGATCGCCTCGTGCGAGATCGGCACGTCCAGCAGTTGCAGGCCGAGCCGGAGCATCCCCGGGTCGACCAGGAAGGCGTCCGGCTCGGCCCCGCCCGCCAGCGCGCCCATCGCGGTCAGCCGCGCCACGTCCTGCCCGGTCAGCGGCCGCCCGGCCCGCCGCTCCAGCTCCGCCCGGGAGGTCTCCTCGGCCGCGTCCGGCACCCAGGCCGCGACCAGGGCCCGGTGCAGGGCGAGGTCCTGGTCGCTCAGGTCGGCCGGGAGCCGCTCCAGGTACCGCTCGATCGCGGCCAGGGTCAGCCCCTGGTGCTGGAGGTCCTCGATCAGCGCCAGCCGCGACAGGTGCGCGGGGCCGTAGTGGCCCACCCGGCGCGGGCCGATGGCCGGGGGCGGCAGCAGGCCGCGGGTGGAGTAGAAGCGGATGGTGCGGACGGTGACCCCCGTCCGGGCGGCCAGCTCGTCGATCGTGAGCGTCGGCCCGCCGGTCTCCGTCGTCATGTCAGCGCCTCCTGTCGAGTGCAACAGTATTGCTGTCTCACCGGTGTGGTGAAAGTGGCCACGGCGTCCGGAGAGGCGGAACCGGACCTTCCCTCAGGGAGGAACCGGACATGTCCGGTTCTGGACTTCGCGCGACCGGAAACGGGCGGCCCCATGCGCACACAATCCCCGCTTTTGGCAGGTGCAAGATGCGCCGGTCTGGGCAGGGGCGAAGTGCTGTGGCCCCATGGGCCCGCGCCCGCCCAGGTCCCCCGGCCGGCAGGCCGGACGTACCGCCTGACGGCGGGAACCGTCCGACACCGGCCCTCACCGGCCTGTCCGGGTGCGGCCCTGTGGTAGGCGTCAGCGGATACATGTCCTTTTGTCCCCCTACCCACGTCCATCCCGAAAGGTGCCGCCTGTGACGCGCGACAAGCACACACCAGGGACCGGCGACGGCCCGAAGCTCGCGCCGGACACCCCACCCGGCGGCCCCGCCGAACGCAGCGGGCCCACCACCGACCGCATCGTGTTCGGTGTGACCGCGGCCCTCACCCTGGCCTTCGTCCTGTGGGGCGCTCTCGCCACCGACGCGCTGGAGTCCGCCTCCAGCACGATGCTGAACTGGCTCATCCACAACGGCGGCTGGGCCTTCATGCTCGCCGCCACCGGCTTCGTCGTCTTCGCCCTGTGGCTGGCGATGAGTCGTTACGGCAAGATCACCCTGGGCGCCGAGGGGGAGGGACCGGAGTTCCGGACCGTCTCCTGGATCGCCATGATGTTCAGCGCCGGCATGGGCATCGGCCTGATGTTCTTCGGCGTCAGCGAGCCGCTCGCCCACTTCGCCGACCCGCCGCCCGGCACCGACCCGGCCGACGCCGGCGAGGCCATGCAGACCGCGATGGCGACCACCCTCTTCCACTGGACGCTCCACCCGTGGGCGATCTACGCCGTGGTCGGCCTCGCCATCGCCTACAGCACGTTCCGGCGGCGCCGCCGTCAGACCATCAGCGCGGTCTTCGAGCCGCTCATCGGTGAGAAGCGCTCCCGGGGCGTCTGGGGCCGCGTCATCGACATCATCGCGATCTTCGCGACCCTCTTCGGCTCCGCCGCCTCGCTCGGCCTCGGCGCCCTCCAGATCGGCAGCGGCATCGAGGAGCTGGACTGGCTCTCGGTCGCCGGGACCGGCCTGCTGGTCGTCATCATCGCCGTGCTGACCGTGGCCTTCGTCGCCTCCGCCGTCTCCGGCGTGGAACGCGGCATTCAGTGGCTCTCCAACATCAACATGGTGCTGGCCCTGCTGCTCGCGCTCTTCGTCTTCATCGCCGGGCCGACCGTCATCATGCTCGACATGCTGCCGACCTCCATCGGCGCCTACCTCCAGGACCTCCCGCAGCTCATCGGCCGCACCGAGGCCTCCACGGGCGAAGGCGTCGGCGACTGGCTCGGCTCCTGGACGGTCTTCTACTGGGCCTGGTGGATCTCCTGGACGCCGTTCGTCGGCATGTTCATCGCCCGGATCAGCCGGGGCCGCACCATCCGCCAGTTCGTCGGCGGCGTCATCCTGGTGCCCAGCACCGTCAGCCTCATCTGGTTCGCCGTCTTCGGCACCACCGCGATGACCCTGTCGGAGGAGGGCCGGCTCGCCGCCGACGCCACCCAGGAGGCGCAGCTCTTCGGCGTCCTCGCCGAGTACCCGATCGCCACCGTCACCAGCATCCTGGTGATGGTCCTGGTCGGGATCTTCTTCGTCTCCGGCGCCGACGCGGCCTCCATCGTGATGGGCACCCTCTCGCAGAAGGGCCGTCTGGAGCCGGGCCGGTTCGTCGTCGTCTTCTGGGGTGTCGTCACCGGAGCCGTCGCCGCGATCATGCTGCTGATCGGCGGGGGCGAGGACGACGCCCTGGCGGGCCTGCAGAACCTCACCATCCTGGTCGCCGCGCCGTTCGTCCTGGTGATGATCGGCATGTGCGTCGCCCTCATGCGCGACCTGCGCCGCGACCCGCTCATCGTGCGCGGTGTGATGGGCAACGAGGCCGTCGAGATGGCCGTCGTCGCCGGTCACGAGAAGTACGACGGCGACTTCGAGATCCGCATTGGACCCGGCCAGGGGCCCGAGAGCGCGGGTGACCCGATCGGCATCACCGGTCCCGAGGACGACGGGGACGGCGGGGAGCGCATCCACGTCAAGTCCTGACCCCGCGCCACCGAGCCCGTGCCCGCCCCGCCTTCCGAGGCGCGGCGGGCACAGGCGTCCCGGGGGCGGGAGCCGGTACGCCCCTCCGGTTACGCGTCCACCAGCGCCGCCACCTCGTCGGCGCACCCCCAGGCCACGGTCACCCCGGCCCCGCCGTGCCCGTAGTTGTGCACCAGCACGCCACCGCCGGGCAGTTCCTCGCGCTCCAGCCGGACCCCGCCGGCCCGCTCGGGGCGCAGCCCCACCCGGTGGCCGAGCACCCGGGCCCCGGCGATCTCCGGCCGCAGCGCGGCGCAGCGCGCCACGATCTCCCGCGCGGTCGCCGGGTCGGGCTCCAGGGAGTCCGCCCCGGCCTCGGCGGTCCCGCCCAGCAGCAGCCGGCCCGGCTGCGGGATGAAGTACGTGGACGCGGCGCCCGTGCCGGTGTGGGTGAACCAGGTGTCCACCCCCGGGTTCTCCACCACGACCAGCTGCCCGCGCACCGGCCGCATCCCCGCGTCGGGGACCAGCCGGGCCGCGCCCAGCCCGGTGCAGTTGACCACCGCCCGGGCACCCTCGGCGGCCTCCGCCAGCGATGTGGCCGTCCGTCGCTCGACGCGGCCCCCGGCCGCCTCCAGCCGCCGCACCAGCCAGGTCAGATGCGTCGGCATGTCCAGCACCGGCAGCCGCGCCCACAGCCCGTCGCCCGGCGTGTACTCCGCCTCGGTCGCCGCCCGCAGCCCGTCCACGTCGGCGGCCCAGGCGCCGAGCCCGTCGAGCGGGGTCGCCGCGTGCACCCCTGAGACCAGGCGTGCGCCGGTCTCCTCGGGCCGGTCCAGCAGCCCCGCGTAGACCTCCAGCGAGCGCAGCGCCCAGGCGCCGACCCGCTCCTCCGGCTCGATGCGGTACGGCCACCACAGGCCGCCCGCCACCGCCGAGGTCGTCGCCCCCAGCTCCTCGGGGCTCCACAGCCGGACCCGGTGACCCGCTTCCGCGAGCACCACCGCCGAGGTCAGCCCGATGACTCCGCCGCCCACCACGATCGTTTCGCCGTTCATGGCCGGACCGTAACGGAGGGGCCGCCTCCCGGGGGAGGGCGGGGTCGGCGGCCGGTCTGTGTGACCATGGCGACCGGTCGAGGGGGAGGAGCCGGGGATGGCGGCACACCAGGAGCAGCGGGAGCACGAGGCGCCGGAGGGAAACACGGCGGAGCGGCTGCGGGCCGTCTGCGGCGAGCTGTCCGAGCGTTTCCACGAACGGGCCGACGTGGTGCGCACCCTCTGGGCCACGCTGCTGGCCGGCCAGCACTCGCTGCTGCTCGGCCCGCCGGGGACGGCCAAGTCGGAACTGGCCCGCGAGGTCACCGGCCGCGTGGAGGGTGCCGCGTACTGGGAGATCCTGCTCTCCAAGTTCACCGCGCCGACGCGGATGTTCGGGCCGGTCGACGTCGGCGCGCTGGCCCGGGGCGAGTACCGGCAGGTCTTCGAAGGCCGGGCCACCACCGCGCACATCGCCTTCGTCGACGAGATCTTCAAGTGCTCCACCGCCGCGCTCAACGAGACCCTCGGCTTCCTCAACGAACGGCTCTACCACCCCGAGAACGGCGGCGAGCCCATCCGCTGCCCCCTGATCGGCGCCATCACCGCCAGCAACGAACTCCCCTCCGGCGAGGAGAGCGCCGCCGTCTACGACCGGCTGCTGGTACGGATCGAGGTCGGCTACCTCGCCGACCCCTCGAACTTCGCCGCCCTGATCCGCTCCGCCGTCACCCCGCCCGCCCCGCCGAGGCGCACCACCGTCACCCTGGCCGCGCTCCAGCACGCGGTCACCGAGGAGGTGCCGGCCGTGCCCGTCCCCGACGCGGTGGTGGACGCCCTCTGCACCCTGCGGGCCGCCCTGCGCCGCAAGGAACTGATCGCCTCCGACCGCCGCTGGCGCCAGTCGGTACGCCTCCTCCAGGCCGGCGCCTACCTCGACGGCCGCCCCGAAGTCGCCGAGACCGATCTCTCCGTCCTCACCCACGTGCTCTGGGACTCGCCCGCCCAGCGGCCGACGGTCGAGCGCGAAGTGCTCCAGCTGGTCAACCCCGACGCCCGGGAGGCGCTCGACCTGGCCGACACCATCGAGGAGCTGGAGGCGCAGCTCGACTCGATGGCCGGCCAGTCCCGGGAGGCGCTCAGCGAGTGGGTCATCAAGAACGCCCACCAGAAACTGGCCCTGGCCGGCACGCGCCTGGAGAGGCTGCGCGAGGAGGCGGCCGCCGCCGGATGCTCCACCGCCGCCATCGAACGCGTCACCGGCCGTCAGCGAGCGGTACGCGCCCGCGTCCTCACCGAGGCGCTGGGCGTGGACGCCAGCACGGTCCAGGCGCAGCTCTGAAGGCGGGGGAGCCCGCCATGGCGGACAGCACAGGGCAGGAGCCGGCCGAACCGGGTCACACCGGCGCGGTGGTCGCGGACCCGTACGACAGGATCGCCTGGCGCGACCTCTATGCCCAGTCGGCCGCGCTGCGGGAGCTCGCCGCCGAACTGGCGGCCCGCCACGCCCACACCACCGACCTGCTCGCCGACGCCTTCCTCGCCGCCTACCTGGCCGCGCCCCGGGTGCGCGAGGCGGCCGAGATGGCCCCTTCCCGGCGCTTCAACCGCCAGGTCGTCGCGGAGCTGGCCGCCTCCCCGGGCTTCGCCGCGCTGCGCCGCGAGACGGCCGGAGACCCGTACGCGGCGGCCCTGGCCGTGCTGGCCGAGGCCCCGGCCCTGCGGCTGCTGCTGGACCGTACCGAGCCGGCCCGGGAGGCGGCCGCCCGGGCGGCCGAGGCCCGCCGGAGCGCCGACCGCCTGTCCCGGGAGGCGGGTCAGGCGGCGCAACAGGCCGGAGCAACCGCCGGCGCCCTCGGCGCCGGGGCGACCTCGGCCGACGGCGCGGCGGGGCCCGCCTCCGCGCCCGCCGCCACCGCCGGGCAGGCGGCCTCCCGGGCCGAGGCCGCCGCTCGTCAGGCCCTGGAAGCGGTGGCCCCCGGCATCCGCGCCGCCGCCCGCACCGCCACCGCACAGGCCGTGCGCGTCACCCGCGAGGAGGCCGCGCTGATGCGGGCCTGGGGTGTGGGCCACGGCGAACTGGAACGGATGCCCTACGAGCAGCGCGCCCGCCTCGCCGAGCGGCTGCGCACCAGCCGCCTGGCGCGATGGGCCGAACTGATCGGCCGCTTCCGGCAGATGGCCGACGGTGAGCGCGCCCGCAAGGTCGAGAACGCCACCGGCGAACTGATCGGCGTCACCGTCGGCGACGACCTCTCCCGGGTCCTCCCCTCCGAACTGGCCCACCTCGGACTGCCGGAACTGCGCGCGGTCTTCGCGGCCCGGTACGCGGCCGGGGAACTCATGCTCTACGACAGCCGGGGCGAGCAGACGACGGGCCAGGGGGCGGTCATCGCCTGCGTCGACACCTCCCACTCCATGTACGAGGAGGGGCCCGGCGGCATCACCCGCGAGGCCTGGTCCAAGGCGTGCGCCCTGGCCCTGCTCGACCAGGCCCGCCACGCCCGGCGCGACTTCGTCGGCATCCTCTTCTCCGCCGCCGACAAGCTCCAGGTCTTCCGCTTCCCGGCCGACCGGCCCGCCCCGGTCGCGCGGGTCCTGGAGTTCGCGGAGACCTTCCTCGGCGGCGGCACCAGCTACCAGCGCCCCCTGTCGGCCGCCGCCGACCTCCTCGCGGAGGAGTTCGACACGGACGCACGCGGACGGGGCGACATCGTGCTCATCACCGACGACGAGTGCGGCGTGACCGAGCAGTGGACCCGCGACTGGCTGAAGGCCAGACACCGCCTCGGCTTCCGCCTCTTCGGCCTCGCCGTCGGCGCGCCGACGGCCACCGCCTCCGGTTCGGTCCTGGAGGCCCTGTGCGACAACCTCCGCCCGATCGAGGACCTGACGGACGTGCGGGCGGCGGCGGATCTCTTCCGGCTGATCTGACGGGGAGGGGACGATGGGCGGAATGCGGACACGAGGGGTGCCGGAACCCGCCCTGACCGGGCTGGGAGCAGTACGCCCGGTGGGCTGGGGCGCGCTCCGTCAGCGCCCGGTCAGTTCCCCGTCGCGGGCCACCACGCGCCCCGCGCGGACCACCAGGTCGCGCTGAGGCAGGTCCACCAGGATCTGCGGCAGGCATGCGCCGCGTACGAGGAGGAAGTCGGCCGGGGAGCCGGGCTTCAGGTCGGTCTCCGGGAGGCCCAGGAGGCGGGCCCCGCCGTCGGCGCCGGCCCGGAAGGCGGCCTCCAGTTCCTCGTCGAGGCGGGCGTCGCGTACCCAGGCGAGCAGGTGCGCGCGGTGCAGCATGTCGGCGTTGCCGAAGGGGCTCCAGGAGTCCCGGACGCCGTCCGAGCCGAGGCCGACCTCGACCCCGTGTGCGCGCAGCCGGCCGATGGGGAGGACCAGGCCGGAGCTGGGCGCGACGGTGGTGAGGGAGATTCCGGCGTCCGCGAGTTCCGCCGCCAGCTGGTCCAGCTCGCGTTCGGGCAGGCCGGGGACGCAGAAGACGTGGCTGACCGTCACCTTCCCCTGCAGGGAGAGGGCCCGGATACGGGCGATGATCGCGCGCAGCGACTGGAGCCCGGTCGCCGCCCGTTCGTGCAGATGGATGTCGACGCCCACACCGTGCCGGTCGGCGATGCCGAAGACCACGTCGAGCTGCTCGTCGAGGGCCTCGTCGAAGCCGATCGGGTCGATGCCGCCGATCCGGTCGACCGCCCCCGTACGCGCCGCCTCCTCCAGCAGCTCCCGGGTGCCCGGCGTGCGGATCACCCCGTGCTGGGGGAAGGCCACGATCTCCACGTCGAGCGCGTGCCGCAGATTCCGGCGCGCCGAGCCGACGCCCTCGACGCCCGCCAGGTCGAAGGCGGGGGCGACGTCGGCGTGGGCGCGCATCGCCCGTGTACCCCGGGTGACCGCGTGGCCCATCAGCCGCTCCGCCCGCTCCTTCAGGGGCGTCCGCAGGGCGTGGTGGAGCTTCACGTCCTCCTCGGTGTACTCGGCGATGGAGCCGGCCGGGTTCCGGCTCACCCAGGGCTCCCCCCACGCCGTCTTGTCGGGGTGGATGTGGGCGTCCACCAGGGTCGGCAGCGCGATCCGGCCCCCGCAGTCGACCACCTCGGCGCCGTGCGGGGCGGGGCCGGAGGCGAGGAGGCCGTCGACGGCCACGAGGTCGGTGGGCCGCTTCGCGCCGTAGGGCCGGACGTTCCTGAAGACCGTGGCGCGCGCCGGGCGGCCCGGCGCGGCCTCGGCACCGGAAGCGGTGGCGGTCGCGGCGGCGCCCGCGAAGGCGGCGGTGCCGACCAGCACGCCGCGCCGGGTCAGGCCGGTGGCGGCGGGGGAGTGGGGGTGCATCACAAGCTCCTTCGGGGACGGGGGATCAAGCGGCCTGGGCCTGGACCTGGAACCCGGCGCGCACGACGTGCGCCGGGCGGGTCAGCACACCGGGGTCGGCCAGCGGGTCACCGTCCACGACGAGCACGTCCCCCGCGTAGCCCCGGGCGAGACGGCCGACCGTGGAGCCGAGGCCGAGGAGCTTGGCGGCGCCGGTGGTCGCCGTGCGGAGGGCGTCGAGGGCGGGCAGTCCGGCCGCGTGCATGAGGACCACCTCGCCGCCGACCGGGTCGACCGTCCCGCCCGAGGAGTCCGTCCCGGCGGCGAGTGGCACGCCCAGCTCGTGCGCGGCCAGCACGGCCCGCTTCAGGACCGGCAGGTAGGTACGGCCCCGCTCGGCCAGCACCGGGTCCGAGGAGTCGGCGAGCCCCGCGATGGCGGTGAGCGTCGGCGTAAAGCAGGTGTCCCGGCGGCGCATCTCGTGCAGGGTGCGCTCGCCGACGAAGGCGCCGTGCTCCAGGGAGCGGATGCCCGCCGTCACCGCGTCGTGGCAGCCCTTCTCGCTGTAGCTGTGGCAGAGCACGCCCTTGCCGCCGCGCCGGGCCGCCGCGACGATCGCGGAGAGCTGCTCGTGGTCGTAGACCTGGGTGAGCGGGTCCTGGTCCGGCAGCCCGGCGCGCTCGTTCACCCGGGTCTTGACCGTGTCGGCGCCGCGCGCGAGGTTCACCTCGACGACGCGCCGCAGCGCCTCGGGCGAGCGCACCCCGTCGCGGAGCCGGGCCAGCGGGGCGAGTTCCGGGTCGGCGAGGAGGGTGTCACCGAGGTCCGGCGTGACGAAGACGCCCGCCGCGCGGAGCCGGGGCGCCTGCTCGGGGGCCTGGCGGGCCAGCTCGCGTACGGCGATGTCCTGGAAGAAGCTGGTCGAGCCGCTGCGCGCGCTGGTCGCGCCCTTGAGGACGGCGTCCCGCGCCTCGGCGGCCGTGTTGAGGTGGATGTGGGAGTCCACCAGTCCGGGCAGGACCCACCGGCCGTGCGCCCGCAGCACCGGCACGCGGGACGGTACGCGGTTGCCGAGGCGGGCCCGGGACCCGGCCGCGCGGACGACGCCCCCGGTGATCACGACGACGGCGTCCTCGGTGACCTCGCCCGTCGCCGGGTCGAGCAGGGTGCCGCCCTCCACGACCAGGTCCCCGCCCCGGCCGGCCCCTCCCCGGCCGGCGGCCGGCGCACCGCCCGAGGCGGCGGCGGGGGAGGCCGCCTGGGCCAGCACGGCCGAGGTCCCGGCCAGGGCCGCCGCGCCCGCGAGGACACCCCGCCGGGTCAGACGGCCGGAGGGTGGCGGGGTGTTCTCGACACACATGGAGGGCTCCTTCAGCCGCGAAAAGCAGAACAGGGAGCACTTTGTATACCAGGGGAGCCGAGAGGCTGGGAAGGAGCGGTTCCGCTCTGCGGGCAGGCGGGAAGAAGGCGCACTATGCGGCGCATGGGGAGGTTGTGGGGTGGGAGCTGGAGGGGTCTGCTTTCAGCCCGGCGTCCCTGGTATACCAACCTAGGCGTCGTCGAAGAGGGAGCGCAGGGCCACCGTCCGGCTGTCCCGGACGTGCAGCAGCGTGCTGGCCGCCGCCGACTCCTCGTCGCCCGCCGCGATGTACCGGAACATGACGGCGTGCTGCGCCCGCATGTGCTCCGGCTCCTCGCGCATCCCGAAGAGCAACTGGAGCTGTCCGCTGAGCTGTTCCATGGTGCGGGCGAGCATCGGGTTGCCGCTCAGCGCCACGATGTCCTCGTGGAAGGCGGTGTGCGCGGCCACCTCACGCGCCCCCTCGTCGGCCCGGGCGGCCTGCTCGGCCCGGTCGAGGGAACTCCGCAGCGCGACGGTGCCCGGCAGCTCCCCAGGGGCGGCCCGCGCCACCCGGCGGGCGGCGAGCCGGGACGCCTGGACCGCGAGCGGTTCCCACACCTCGTACAGGTGCTCCACGTCCGCCCGCTCCAGCCTGCGCACCCGCACCCCGCTGTGCGGCAGGAGTTCGAGGAGTCCTTCGCCGACCAGGGCCCGCAGCGCCTCACGCACCGGGACACGGGACATCCGCAGCTCCTCGGCGACCTCCCGTTCCACCAGGCGGGCGCCCTGCGGATAGCGGCGGTCCACGATCCGCTGCCGGACCGCGTCCCGGGCCCGGGCGCTGAGCGAGGTGCGCCCGGGGGCCTCCTCGCCCGGCCGCGTTCCGTCCCGCCCCGCGCTGCTGCCCGCCACGTCCGCCATCCTCCGCTCGGCCTGCTCCCGGGCGAGGATACGCGCGGCACAACCGCCCTGCTCACGGCGCTATGCTCGCGACCTGTGACTGCCACCCTCGTCGCCAGGGACCTCAGCGCCCAGCACGGCGACCGCACCCTCTTCGAAGGGCTCGACCTGGTCGTCGCCCCGGGCGACGTGATCGGGCTGGTCGGTGCCAACGGCGCCGGCAAGTCCAGCCTGCTGCGCCTCCTCGCCGGACTCGACGCGCCCGGCCGGGGCAGCGTCGGCCGCACCCCGCCCACCGCCACCGTCGGCCACCTCCCGCAGGAGCCCGACCGGCGCCCGGGCGAGTCCGTACGGGACTTCCTGGCCCGCCGCACCGGCGTGGCCCGCGCCGAGGCGGAGCTGGACGCCGCCACCGAGGCGCTGGTCGCCGGGGCCGAGGGCGCCGACGACGCGTACGCGACGGGACTGGAGCGGTGGCTCGCCCTCGGCGGCGCCGACCTCGACGAACGGGCCGAGGAGACGGCCGCCGCGCTCGGCCTGACCACCGGCCTCGACCACCCCATGACCGCCCTCTCCGGCGGCCAGGCCGCCCGCGCCTCGCTCGCCTCGCTGCTCCTCTCCCGCTACGACGTCTTCCTCCTGGACGAGCCCACCAACGACCTCGACCTCGACGGCCTGGACCGGCTGGAGGCGTTCGTCACCGGACTGCGCGCCGGAACCGTCGTCGTCAGCCACGACCGCGAGTTCCTCACCCGCACCACCACCAAGATCCTCGAACTCGACCTCGCCCAGCAGCAGATCCGCCTCTTCGGCGGCGGCTACGCCGCGTACCTGGAGGAGCGGGCCACCGCCCGGCGGCACGCCCGCGAGGAGTACGAGGAGTACGCGGGGAGGAAGGCGGCGCTGGAGGAGCGCGGGCGCACCCAGCGGGCCTGGATGGACAAGGGGACCAAGAACGCCCGCCGCAAGGCCGGGGACAACGACAAGCTCAGCCGCAACCTGCGCAGCGAGGCGAGCGAGAAGCAGGCCGCCAAGGCCCGCCAGACCCAGCGGATGATCGAGCGGCTGGACGAGGTCGAGGAGCCGCGCAAGGAGTGGGAGCTGCGGATGGAGATCGCCGCCGCGCCCCGCTCGGGCGCGGTCGTCGCCACCCTGCGCGACGCGGTGCTCCGCCGGGGCGGCTTCCAGCTCGGCCCGGTCTCGCTCAGCGTCGACTGGGCAGACCGCGTCGCCATCACCGGCGCCAACGGCTCCGGCAAGTCGACGCTGCTCGCCGCCCTGCTCGGCCGCGTCCCGGTCGACGAGGGCTCGGCCGCCCTCGGCTCGGGCGTCCTGACCGGCGAGGTCGACCAGGCCCGGCGCCTCTTCGACGGGCCCGAACCGCTCCTGGAGGCGTTCCGGACGGCCGCCGACGACATGGACCCGGCCGAGGCGCGCACCCTGCTGGCCAAGTTCGGCCTCAAGGCCCACCACGTGCTGCGCCCCGCCGCGACCCTCTCGCCGGGGGAGCGGACCCGCGCGGCGCTCGCCCTGCTCCAGGGCAAGGGCGTCAACCTGCTGGTCCTGGACGAGCCGACCAACCACCTCGACCTGCCCGCCATCGAGCAGCTGGAGTCGGCCCTGGAGGCGTTCACCGGCACGCTGCTGCTGGTCACCCACGACCGGCGGATGCTGGAGGCGGTACGGGTGACCCGCCGCCTGCGCGTGGCGGACGGGCGGGTCACCGAGGTCTGAGCCGGGGCGGGGGGCTACGGGGTCAGAGGCCCGCTTCCTCGCGGGGCGCGGGGACCGCCTCGCCCCCCGCTCGCCGTTTGGGCGCCCAGCCGAGCAGCCACGGCAGCAGCAGGGCGACCAGCCCGACCGCCGTCCACACCCCGCCGACCACCCAGACGGCACCGGCGGTGACCAGGACGGGCACGAAGGTGACGGTGAGCGTCTCGACCGGGGCCACCGGGATGTACGCCACCCCGAACTCCTCCAGGGTGCCGCTCTTGAGCTTCGGGTCGACCATCCGCAGCAGCGCGATGGCGGTGGCGGCGGCGCCGGTGGACCAGCCCCAGGTGACGACGGCCTTCTCGAACCAGTTGCCCGCGAAGAGCCGGGGCGCCACCCCTAGGAAGAGGAAGAGGCAGAGCGCGAGGCCCAGGGCGAACATCCCGAGCAGCGGCAGCCACCAGTCGGCGACGAAGCTCGGCACGATCGAGGCGATGCCGCAGGTGATGAGGACGTCGGTGGCGGTCCCGGAGACCGACTTCAGCGACTCGCCGTCCACGTACCCCCAGGCCGGGGTGCGGGCCAGTACGGCGCGGATGGCGAGGCCCACGATGAAGGCGAGGGCGAAGACCGGCACCATCAGCGAGGGGAAGAGGCCGGTGAACCACTCGGAGACGCCGTAGGCGACCGCCGAGATGATGAGGACCACGCAGATCTGGATGCCGAGCGGCTCCACCGAGGAGGGGGAGGTGGTGGCGAAGCCGGTCGCGGTCCGCTCCTCGGACTTGGTCACCAGGCCGGTCCGCAGCTCCTCGGGAAGCGTCTCGAAGCGGCCCATGCCCTGGGTGTGGCCCTTCCGGGCGCCCCAGTTGTTGAGGATGATCCCGCCGACGACGCCCGCCAGCATGCCGGCCGTCGCCGCGGTGAACCCGAGCGAGGAGGCGCCCTCCCAGCCCGAGGCCTCGAAGGCGGTGCCGAGCGCGGCCGCGGTGCCGAAGCCCCCCGCCCATCCGGCGAAGAGCAGCGTGCCGAAGCCGTCCGGCACGTCCCAGAAGAGGCCGAGCACCACCAGCGCGAAGATCATGCCGAGGCCGACCTGGAGCGCGTACGCCGCGACGCTGTACGAGCCGTAGGCGCCGGCCGAGCGGCCCATGCCCTTGAAGGAGAGCCCGTCGGTCAGCGCCAGGCAGGCGAAGACCACCACGATCAGCACCGAGGCGTAGGTGCCGAGCTGATCGGAGAAGGGCAGCAGCCCGAGCCCTTCGGGGCCGAGGGCCAGGCCGAGGAATCCTGCGATGACGCTGGCGGGGAGCATCAGGCGCTGCACCAGCCGGACGCGGGCCCGCAGAACGGTACCGGTGACCAGGAGGGCGGCGAGCAGACCGGCGTCGCTCAGCAGCGACCAGGGCGTGAAAGTCATACAGGCTCCGGAAGGCCCGGGTCCCTCGTGGGGACCGTGTCGAGTGGGGGGAGTCCCGGCGGCGGATCACGCGGGCCGGGATCTTCGAAAACGTTCCGGGGTTTTGTATCAGCTCCGCCACAGAAGCGGAAAATTTGCTTCCGCTTCAACTGCCGCTCAACCAACGGCTCCTCGCCCGGCAAAACCGGGCATAACGTGACCGAAGGGTGCGCCATCCGGCCTTCGGCCCGTTCATGCTGTGAGAGTCCTCGCGTCCGTTCGTGTGCGGATGCGGTGAAGTGGACGGGAACGGGCGCGCCGCGCCCGCCCCGGCCCGTGGGGGCCGGGACGGGCGCGGTGGGGGGCGGGTGTCAGCGCCGCTTCGGGTCGAGCAGCCCGGCCCGCCGCAGCGCGTCGGCCATCGCGTCGTTGGCCGGCGGCGGAGCCGACTGGCCCCGGCCGCCGCCCCGCCCCTGCCGCTGCTGCGGGGCGCGCGCGCCGCCGCGCCGCTCGCCCTGGCGGCCGCCGCCGCCCTGGCCCTGCTGCCCCGGACGGCCCCCGCCGGAGCGGCCCTCGCCGCCGCGCCGCTCACGGCCGCCGCCCGCCGCGCCCGGCTCGTCGTCCAGCCGCAGGGTGAGCGAGATGCGCTTGCGCGCCGCGTCCACCTCCATGACCTTGACCTTCACGATGTCGCCGGGCTTGACCACCTCGCGCGGGTCCTTGACGAAGTTCCGCGACATCGCCGAGACGTGCACCAGGCCGTCCTGGTGGACGCCGACGTCCACGAAGGCGCCGAACGCGGCCACATTGGTGACCACGCCCTCCAGCACCATCCCGGCCTCCAGGTCGGAGAGCTTCTCCACGCCCTCCCGGAAGGTGGCCGTCCGGAAGGCCGGACGCGGGTCGCGCCCCGGCTTCTCCAGCTCCCGCAGGATGTCCGTCACCGTCGGCAGACCGAACTTCTCGTCCACGAACTCCTGGGCGTTCAGCGACCGCAGCGTGGCCGCCGACCCGATCAGCACGTCGACACCGCCCGCCGCCTTCGCCATCCGCCGCACCACCGGGTACGCCTCCGGGTGCACCGCCGAGGCGTCCAGCGGGTCGTCCCCGCCCCGGATGCGCAGGAAGCCCGCACACTGCTCGTACGCCTTCGGGCCCAGCCGGGAGACGTCCTTGAGGGCCTTGCGGGAGGTGAACGGGCCGTTGCTGTCCCGGTGCGCCACGATGTTCTCGGCGAGGCCCGAGCCGATGCCCGAAACCCGGGCCAGCAGCGGCGCGGAGGCCGTGTTGACGTCCACGCCGACGCCGTTGACGCAGTCCTCGACCACCGCGTCCAGCGAACGGGAGAGCTTCACCTCGGAGAGGTCGTGCTGGTACTGGCCGACCCCGATCGACTTCGGGTCGATCTTCACCAGCTCCGCCAGCGGGTCCTGGAGCCGCCGGGCGATCGAGACCGCGCCGCGCAGCGACACGTCCAGCTCCGGCAGCTCCTGCGAGGCGAACTCCGAGGCCGAGTAGACCGAGGCGCCCGCCTCCGAGACCATCACCTTGGTGAGCTTCAGCTCCGGGTGGGCCGCGATCAGGTCACCGGCCAGCTTGTCGGTCTCCCGCGAGGCGGTGCCGTTGCCGATGGCGACCAGCTCGACCTGGTGCGCCCTGGCCAGCGCGGCCAGCTTCTCCAGCGACCCGTCCCACTGGTTGCGCGGCACGTGCGGGTAGATGGTGTCGGTCGCCACCACCTTGCCGGTGGCGTCCACCACGGCCACCTTCACGCCGGTCCTGAACCCCGGGTCCAGGCCGAGCGTCGCCCGGGTCCCGGCGGGCGCGGCGAGCAGCAGGTCCCGCAGGTTGGCGGCGAAGACCCGCACCGCCTCGTCCTCGGCGGCCGTCCGCAGCCGGCTGCGCACGTCGATGCCGAGGTGCACCATGATCCGCGTCCGCCAGGCCCACCGGGCCGTGTCCAGCAGCCACTTGTCCCCGGGGCGCCCCCGGTCGGCGATCCCGAACCGGGACGCCACCTCCACCTCGTACGAGGAGGGCGCCGAGGGGTCGGCCTGCGGCTCCTCCGGCTCCAGGTTCAGGTCGAGGACGCCCTCCTTCTCGCCGCGCAGCATCGCGAGGACCCGGTGCGAGGGGAGTTCGGTGAACGGCTCGGCGAAGTCGAAATAGTCGGAGAACTTCGCCCCCGCCTCCTCCTGACCCTCACGGACCTTGGCCGCCAGCCGCCCGCGCCCCCACATCCGCTCGCGCAGGGTGCCGATGAGGTCCGCGTCCTCGGAGAACCGCTCGGCCAGGATCGCCCGGGCGCCGTCCAGCGCCGCCTGCGCGTCGGCCACGCCCCTCTCCGGGTCCGCGAACGCGGCCGCCGCCGACAGCGGTTCGGCCGAGGGGTCGCCCAACAGGCTGTCCGCCAGCGGCTCCAGCCCCGCCTCCCTGGCGATCTGCGCCTTGGTGCGCCGCTTCGGCTTGAACGGCAGGTAGATGTCCTCCAGCCGCGCCTTGGTCTCGGCCGCCTCGATCGCCGCGCGCAGCTCGTCGGTCAGCTTGCCCTGCTCGGCGACGGATTCGAGGACGGCGGTGCGCCGCTCCTCCAGCTCCCGCAGGTACCGCAGCCGCTCTTCGAGGGTGCGCAGCTGGGCGTCGTCCAGCATCTCGGTCGCTTCCTTGCGGTAGCGCGCGATGAACGGCACCGTGGCGCCGCCGTCCAGCAGCTCGACGGCTGCCCTCACCTGCCGCTCCCGCACGCCGAGCTGCTCGGCGATCCTGCTCTCGATGGACCCGGTGCTGGGTGTGGTCACGATCTCCGTACCGCCTTCTCACTGAGGGTGCGCCGCAATTGTGGCAGCCCGGCCCGCCGGACCCGCACACCCGTCCACCGGCCGTGTCACCCCCGGGGCCCTGCCCGCGAGGGCGACACGTACGCCGGGAGAGCTCAGCCGCGCCCCAGCATGCCGTCGGGGAACGCCCCGGCCGCGAAGATCCGCCCGAGCAGGTCCTTGGCCAGCTCGGTCAGGCGCAGCGTGCCCTCGGCGCCCAGGTGTTCGTAGGGCCCGGCGTCCAACCGGTCGGTGCGCTCCTCCAGTTCGGCCCGGAGCGCCGACCCCTTTTCGGTGAGGGAGCCCTCCTGGTCGAGGATGCCGCGGGCGCCCAGCCGCGCGCTCGCCTCGTCCCACTCCTGCTGCGTCCAGCCGCGTGTCCCCAGCACCCACTTGGGCGCCATGCCGAAGCCGGTCGCGGTGTGGCTGATCAGCGCCTCCAGCGGGTCGAGTTCCGCGTCGAGCAGCGCGGCCAGGTGGGCGTCGCCGCGGTGCTCGCGCAGCAGGGTGGCGGCGTGCCAGTAGGCGAGGTGGGGCTCGGCCGGGACCGGCAGGTCGGCGTGGGCGGCGTAGAGCGGGCGGCCGGGGCGGGCGCACCCCTCGGCGGCGCGCAGCGCCAGCTCCGCGGCCTCGGCCACCTCCGGCGCGGCCACCGCCTCCTCGCCGAGCAGCCGCCGCAGGGTGCGGTCGGCCGCGCGCAGCCGTGCGTCGAGGACCTGGGCGGGGGTGGCCACCTCCCAGACGGCGGGCAGGTGGCGGGCGACCAGGTCGTGCCGGAAGTTGAAGAAGGTGGCGGTCACCGTGCCGGGGCCGACCGCGCCGAAGGCGGCGGCCCGGGAGGCGAAGTAGGCGGCGTCGGGGTCGGTGACGCCGAGCGCGGCCATCTCCTCGCGCAGGTCGGGGGAGAAGTAGACGGCGGAGTGGAACGGGTTGACCGCGTGGTGGCAGCGGCGTCCGGCGCGTGCGGGAAGAGTGCTCATGGCCCAGACGTTACCGACCAGTCGGTATGAGAGGGAAGGGCAGGCGCCCTCCCGGCTCACTCGCCCGTGGTCGCGGGCGTCCAGGTGAAGTGCGGCGCACGGCGCTCCAGGAAGGCCGCCACCCCCTCGGCGGCGTCGGTGCTGCGCCGGGCCTCGTCCTCCCAGTGGGCGATCCGGTCGGTACGGCCCGCCACGAACTCCTTCGCGGCCGCCTGGGTCAGCGGCGAACGGGCGGCCAGCACCGACGTGAACGCGGCCACCCGCGCCCCCAGCCCACCGACAGGCAGCACCTCGTCCACCAGGCCGCAGCGCAGCGCCCGCTCGGTGCCGATCAGCTCGCCCGAGAAGAGCAGGTACTTGGCGGTGGCGGGCCCGGTGAGGGTGGCCAGCCGCGCGGTGGACGAGGCGGGGTAGACGATGCCCAGCTTGGCCGGGGTCACCCCGAACCGGCTGCCCTCCTCGGCGAACCGCAGGTCGCAGGCGGCCGCCAGCTGGGCGCCGCCGCCCACGCAGTACCCGCGCACCGCGGCCAGTGTCGGCCGGGGGAAGGCGGCCAGCGCCTCCTCGGCCAGCACCGAGAGGCGTTGCGGGCCGTCGCCGCCCTCGGCGGAGGCGTCGAGCGAGGAGATGTCCGCCCCGGCGCAGAAGGTCCCCCCGGCGCCGGTCAGTACCAGGGCCCGCACCGACGGGTCCGCCGCCAGCTTCGCGAGGAGCGGCGGCAGCGCGCGCCACATCGCGGGCGTCATGGCGTTGCGCTTGGCCGGATGGTCGATGACGACCGTGGCGACGCCCTCGGCGACGGTGTGGCTCAGCTGCGGCTCCATGGCCCGGATGCTATCCGCACCGGGCGCGGCCTTCGCGGGCCGGCTACACCTCGTTGAAGCCGCGCGAAGCGTCGTAGATGTCGGCCTCGATGACGACCACGAACAAGCGCGTCACGACGTAGTGGATCATCAAGCGGTCTTCCGAGATCTCACGGGTCGCAGCGTCGTTCGTGTAGGCGAGGAGACTGCCGGCGGCTTCAGGATCTGCTGCGATCCTGTCGACGAGACGCTGGAACTTCTTTCGGTCTGCCGGCGGTATGCAGTCACGGAAACGTACAACCTGCTCGGTGAACTGCACGCGCTTCTTCATCGAGGCAGATCCTATGGACACGGCAGAGGCCCCTTCCCCCCCGGGCGCCCGGCGGCATGCGCTGCCGGGCCTGGGGCGTGCGGCTCTCGATTTCCGCGAAGACCGGCAGCCGGACCGCCCGGGAAAGCCGTGGCGCTCCGGGGGGACGAGCCCCGGGGCGCCACGGGAGCGGTCAGACGCCGAACGCGGCCGGGTACCGGATGGTGCCCGCCGGGACGGGGCGAGTGTCATCGAGAGCCATCGCCATCATGGCTTCGTCGGGTACGTCGAACGGGGCTCGGATGCCGAAGCGGGAGGCCGGTGTGAAGCCGAACCGAGGGTAGTAGCCGGCATGGCCCAGGACGACGACGAGGTTTTCCCCCATGGCCTGGGCGGCGGCCAGGGCGCTGCGGATGGCCGCGGAGCCGGCTCCGGCACGCTGGGCCGAGGGCAGTACCGCGCACGGGGCCAGGGCGAGGGCAGGCTGACCGCCGACGTGGCAGCGGGTGAGCAGCGCGTATCCGACCGGGGTGCTGTCAGGGGCTGTGGTGACCATCGACAGACCGTCGATCCACGCCTGGGCGTCGGCGCGCAGGGCGTCGACGATGTCGGTCTCGGCGGCGGTGGGAAAGGCCGCGAGGAGGATCTCACGGACGACGGGGATGTCGTCAGCGGTTTCGGGACGGGCGTTCCAGGTGGTCATGGTTCCGTTCTCGGTGGTGAGGTGGGGGCGGAGGATGCGGGCGGCGTAGTGGTAGCCCCTGTGTTCCCGCCGCATGTCGATCTGCGCACGGTGCGCGGAGTACACGAAGCCGTCGGCCCAGATCAGGTGCGCACCGGCCTCCTCCGCCGGCAGCAAGGCGGAGCGGCCGGGGCCGCAGCCCGCGTCCAGCACGTGCGGGCGCTCGGGCGGCGGCCCGGCCATTGCCACCGGGCGGCGTGTGGTGGCGTCCGGGCCGGGGCCCCGCCGGGGCAGATCTGTCACGGAGTCGGCGGGGCCGGCGCCGTTCACAGTTGGCGCTCCCGGAACTGGTAGGTGGCACGCAGGTGCCGGGTGATGTCCTTCCTGGCGGCCTCGCGGTCGCCGCGCAACCGGGCGTCGGTACGGGAAGCCGCATAGGCGTTCTCCCTCAGCAGTTGGCGATAGCTGTCCAGACGGCGCTGGGTGATCTCGCCTGTCTCGACGGCAGCCACTACGGCGCAGCCGGGTTCCCCCACATGCGCGCAGTCCCTGAACCGGCAGTCCTGTGCGAGGTGCTCGATCTCGGCGAAGGTCTGCTCCAGCCCGTCCTGGGCGTCGTGCAGGCCGATCGCACGCAGACCGGGGGTGTCCAGCAGGACCCCGCCGCCGGGCAGCGGAATCAGCTCCCGCCACGCGGTGGTGTGCCGCCCCTTGTTGTCCGCGTCGCGCACAGCCGCGGTCGCCAGCCGGTTCTCGCCCAACAACTGGTTGCCCAGAGTGGACTTACCGGCGCCCGAGGGCCCCAGCAGCACGACGGTGCCGTCCAGGACGGCTGTCAGGGTGTCCAGGCCCAGCCCGCTCACGGCGCTGGTGATCAGCACGTCGATGCCTGGTGCCACCTCGGACAGTTCCGTTGCGGCGCGTTGAGCGTCCGCACACTGGTCGGCCTTGGTGAGCACCACGACCGGCTGGGCGCCGCTCTCCCAGGCCAGGGCGAGCATACGTTCGGTCCTGCCGTGCTTCAGCGGCGTGTCCAGCGCGACCGTCACCACGACCGTGTCGATGTTGGCGGCCAGGACGTGGCCCTGGGAGGTACGCGAAGCGGTGGACCGAACCAGGGCGGTGCGTCGCTCCAATAGTGCGTGCAGTACCGGTCCGTGACGGGGAGTGGCAGGGCGAAGGGCGGCCCAGTCGCCCGTGCACGGTGACGACGGACTCGCCTGACCAGCGGCATCGGGGATCTCCGCACGGAGAATCCCGGCATCGGTGACCGCCTCGCACGAGCCGCGCTCGGCTCGCACGATACGAGCCGGGATCAAGCCGGCGGCCCGATGAGGGGTGAAGGTGTGCTCGCTCGCCTCGTCCCAGCCGTAATCCGTCAGGGAGTACGGCTGAGCATGGCCGAAAGTAGATTGATGCAACGTAGAGACCCTTGAACAGGGACCCCGTTGAGCGCGAGGCTCAGCCCCTTACGAGTCGTCAGGCTCAGGGAGATGAACGTCAGGTCAGACCGGGGCCCGGGACGTGAGGATGGTCCGGCGTGCGCTGCGCACGGCAGCAGCCTTCACGGCAGACATCGACTCACCTCCCTCTTCCAGCCTCGCGGTTGACCTGAAGGTCCCTTCCGCGTGGAGAATAACACGCGTCCGCGCGAACGTCCGACACGGCAAGAGACGGAGGGTGCGCCCCCCCTGCCACTCCGCTCCTCCTGCGAAGCAGCTCCTCCTCCCGATCCACGACGCGTTCCGGGCGCCGGCACCGGGAATCTCCGCGCTCGGCGATGAACGCCTTGTGCACGGCAGGCTTGGTCGGCGTCTCAGGGTCCGTGACGCGCTCACGGGGCCCCCGACTCGTCGGTGGCCGAGGTCGCCGGTGCGTCGACCTCGGCCCCGTCACCGCTGGGTGGTTCCTGGTGTCGTGACGCGTCGCCATGAACTGTCGGACGCCTGGCGGCAGTTCGTCCGGCCGCCGCTTCCGGATGCGTTGCGGGGGCGCGAGCGGCTGGACGATCGCAGGGCCTTGAACGGGACCGTGTGGAAGTTCCGGACCGGGACGACTTGGCGGGGTGTGCCCACGCGTCACGGACCGCGGGCGACGTCGCACGCGCGTTCTGGATGCCTCCTGGCCCGACCGGTCGAATCGGGACACGGGGCGCCATCGGCTGGTCGAGTCCGCTCGATACGCGGCATTTTGCGGTCAGGTACCGGACTCGGAGCCGGGCATTCCCAACACTCGGACCGTGGAAGCCACCGAGGCCCAGGACGCCGGAGAGACCGAGGACGGGGACCCGAACATGGATGACGGTGCACGAGGCGGCCCGGCGGGGCCGCCGCCGGGAGTCGCCGCACCGCCCGTGGCGGCGCCCGCGCCCCCCGGCCCGCTGCCGTACGAGGGCGTCTGGCGCTTCACCGCCGCCGCCGAGGACGCCGCGGTACCGAGCGTCCGGCACGCCGTACGGGACCTGCTGCGCCGCCAAAACGTTCCCGCACCCCCGGACCTGGTGCACGGGCTGCTGCTCATCGTCTCCGAGCTGGTCACCAACGCCGTACGGCACGCGGCCCTGCTCTCGCCGACGGTCGGCGTCGAGGTGGCCGTCGGCGCCGCCTGGGTGCGGGTCGCCGTCGAGGACAGCCACCCGTACCGCCCGACCGCGCTGGTCGCCGACCACGGGCAGACCGGCGGCCGGGGGCTGCTCCTGGTCCGGGAGATCACCGCGGAGGCCGGCGGCGTCTGCGACGTCGAGCACACCGCGGCCGGCGGGAAGATCATCTGGGCGGCGCTGCCGCTGGCCCCGGGGGCGGGCGGCGCACCGGTGCTCCCGGCCCCCGGAGGCTGAGCCTCACCAGCCGGCGCTGTCCCCGGTCAGCTCGCGGACGGCCGGGCGCGCCGCGTCCAGGACGGTCATGAACCAGGCCGAGAAGGGTCCGGCCTCGTGCCGCTCGGCCAGTTCGGCCGGGGTGACGAAGACGGTGTCGCCGACCTCCTCCGGGTCGGGCCGCAGCGGGTCGCGGACCAGCCCGACGAAGAGGTGGTTGTACTCCTGCTCCACCAGGCCCGAGACGGGGTCCGGGTGGTTGTAGCGGACCGTGCCGGCCTCGCCCAGCAGGGCGGGGGAGACCCCCAGCTCCTCGAAGGTGCGCCGGGCGGCGGCGGCGAAGGGTGCCTCGCCCGGGTAGGGATGGCCGCAGCAGGTGTTGGACCAGACGCCGGGGGAGTGGTACTTGCCCAGGGCCCGCTGCTGGAGCAGCAGGCGGCCCCGCTCGTCGAAGAGGAAGACGGAGAAGGCCCGGTGCAGGCGGCCGGGCGCCTGGTGGGCGGAGAGCTTCTCCGCCGTGCCGATGGTGTTGCCGTCCTCGTCGACCAGTTCGAGCAGAATGACGGCCTCCGGGGAGTCGTCCGACGAGCGGCTCACCGCGGTGGCAGGTGTGATCGGCATACCCATCCTTCGCTTCGGTCCTGAGCGACCAAGTCTGCCGCACAAATCCGGCGCTCTGGGTACCAGCCGTGCCCAGCGTGCCCGGATCGGACGCTACCCGTCCGCTTCCCGGCGCCCGGTGCGCGGTCCGTACCCGCCGGTCAGGAGCGGGTGCGGGGCAGGCCGGCAGGGCGTGGCGCGGCGCGGGCCTCTTCTCGGGGACGGGCCGGAGGCGGTGGATGGCTCCGGCGCACCCCGGCCCGGCCCGGGCGCCCCGGCGGCCCGCCGGGCGACCTGTGACGATCCTGTGACATCCCCCGGGGACGCCCCCCGGGCTCAGTGGCAGAGTCCCGCCTCGTGCGGCGCGTGGCCCGAGGGCTCCAGCTGGAAGGTGCAGTGCTCCACGTCGAAGTGGCCGCCCAGGCACTCCTGGAGTTCGTGCAGCAGCTTCTCGTGGGCGGCGGCGTCCAGCTGGTCCGCCTCGACGACCACGTGCGCGGAGAGGACCGGCATCCCCGAGGTGATGGTCCAGGCGTGCAGGTCGTGCACGCCGACCACGCCGGGCAGCTCCTCCATGTGGCGCCGCACCTCCGCCATGTCGACGCCCTTGGGCGCCGCCTCCAGCAGGATGTCGAGCGTCTCCCGCAGCAGCCGCAGGGTGCGCGGCACGATCATCGCGCCGATCAGCAGCGAGGCGACCGGGTCGGCCGCCTGCCAGCCGGTGGCCATGATGACCAGGGCCGAGAGGATTACGGCCACCGAGCCCAGCGCGTCGGCGGCCACCTCCAGGAAGGCCCCGCGGACGTTGAGGCTCTCCCGCTGGCCGCGCATCAGCAGGGAGAGCGAGACGACGTTGGCCAGCAGGCCCACCGCGCCGAAGGCCAGCGCCAGCGGCCCCGAGGTCTCGGCCGGGGTGAAGAAGAACCGCTCCACCGCCTCGTAGACCACGTAGCCGCCGACGCCGAGGAGCAGGAGGCAGTTGGCGAGCGCCGCGAGTATCTCCGCGCGGGCGAAGCCGAAGGTGCGCTTCTCGCTCGGCGGGCGGTTGGCGAAGTGGATGGCGAGCAGCGCCATGCCGAGGCCCAGCGCGTCGGTCGCCATGTGGGCGGCGTCGGCGACCAGCGCCAGCGAGTCGGCCAGCAGGCCGCCGACGATCTCCGCCACCATCACGAAGAGGGTGATGCCCAGCGCGATCCGCAGCCTGCCCCGGTGGGCCGAGGCGACCGTCCCGGTGGCGGGACCGTGTGTGTGCCCGTGATCGTGCCCAGCCCCCATGGGACGTGTCCTTTGCCTCGTCGGTCTCTTCGTCAGTGGCGTCGGCCGACCACAGTGAACTACGGGTGGGGGGTATCCGGCAACACGGCGGTGAATACCGTTGTCATTCCCCCTGACCTGCGAAAACGCGGTGCAGGTCAGCGCCCTGGAGGGCTCCCGGCGGCCCTGGTCGACCCGTTCGGGGAGCCGCTGCCGCCGCCTGGCGGAATCGTGCCTTCCGGCTGGTGTGCGGAGAGAACGGGCGAAGACCACCGAAGCGGGGCCATGCGGCGCGACCAGCGGCGGAAGGCGGGACGCGGTTTGTCGGCCGGGCAGTTGATCGACCATGATGGCGGCGGCCCCTCGCCGCGCCCCCCTCCGGGGAAGCCGCGTGCGCCCGGCCACGCCCGCCCTGCGCGCCCCCGCACGGGATGCGAACAGGTACCGAACGGGCGGTGAACGCGGGCTCCCCGCCTTCCGATAGCCTCAGCCGACGTGCCGCCAGGCCGTTGTCACAGGCACCCGAGCTGTCCGGCGCGGACCGCACCGGCACCCAAGGAGTGAGTTCGTCTGTCGACCGCCATCGTCACCGGTCAGCCGGTCCCCGGGTCGCCGATCGAGGGCGAACTGCGGACGCTGGGCTTCGACGTGCGGACCGCCTCCGACGCCGCCGAGGCAGCCGCCCTGCTCCGCACCGTGCCCGCCACCGGCCGCGTCGCCCTGGTCGACGCCGGCTTCGTCGGCCACCTCCACGCCCTGCGCCTGGGCCTGACCGACCCCCGCTTCCCGGCCGGTGCCGTCCCCGGTGCCGTCACCGTGCAGGACGCCTCCCGTGCCGCCCTCACTCGGGCCCTGGAGGCCGAGGCCGGCCGGCCCGTCCCCGGCGGCGCCGCGGTGCGCACCGGCACCGGGCTGCCCGACCGGCTGGCCGGCGCCCTTCAGGCCGAGGGCGTCGCCGTCCACCGGCCCGAGCTCGGCGCCCTCGTCGCCCGGGTCCCGCTCGCCCCGCAGGAGCGCAGCGAGGCCCGCCAGGCCGTCGCCGCCGTCGATGACGAGGCGATCCGGCTGCGGACCGCCGTCAAGTCCCGCGACGGCTTCTTCACCACGTACTGCATCAGCCCGTACTCGCGCTACCTGGCCCGCTGGTGCGCCCGGCGCGGCCTCACCCCGAACCAGGTGACCACCGCCTCGCTGGTCACCGCGCTGATCGCGGCCGGCTGCGCGGCCACCGGCACCCGCGCCGGCTTCGTCGCGGCCGGGCTGCTCCTCCTCTTCTCCTTCGTGCTGGACTGCACCGACGGCCAGCTCGCCCGCTACTCCCTCCGGTACTCCACCCTCGGCGCGTGGCTCGACGCCACCTTCGACCGGGCCAAGGAGTACGCGTACTACGCCGGGCTCGCCCTCGGCGCGGCGCGCGGCGGGGACGACGTGTGGGCGCTGGCGCTCGGCGCGATGGTCCTCCAGACCTGCCGGCACGTCGTGGACTTCTCCTTCAACGAGGCCAACCACGACGCCGAGGCCAACACCAGCCCCACCGCCGCCCTCTCCGGCCGCCTCGACAGCGTCGGCTGGACCGTGTGGCTGCGCCGCATGATCGTGCTGCCCATCGGGGAGCGCTGGGCGCTGATCGCGGTCCTCACCGCCGTCACCACGCCCCGCATCACCTTCGTCGTGCTGCTGACCGGCTGCGCGCTGGCCGCCGCCTACACCACCGCGGGCCGCCTGCTGCGCTCGCTGACCCGCAAGGGGAAGCGCACCGACCGGGCCGCCCAGGCCCTCGCCGACCTCGCCGACAGCGGCCCGCTCGCCGAGGCGCTCACCCCGCGCCTGCGGCCCTTCGCCAAGCTCCCCGCACCGGCGGTGGCGGCCCTCGGCGGCGTGATCCTCGTCGCGGTGACCGCGCTCACCCCGGCCGGTTCCGCCGGCCCGCTGCTCGCCGCCGTCGCCTACGTGCTCTGCTCCTCGCTCGCCGTCTCCCGGCCGCTCACCGGCGCCCTGGACTGGCTCGTGCCGCCCTTCTTCCGGGCCGCGGAGTACGGCGTGATCCTGCTGCTGGCCGCCCGCGCGGAGGACTCCGGAGCCCTTCCGGCGGCCTTCGGGCTGGTCGCGGCGGTCGCCTACCATCACTACGACACGGTCTACCGCATCCGCGGTGGCAGCGGCGCGCCGCCCCGCGCGCTGGTCCGCGCAACCGGCGGGCACGAGGGCCGCGTCCTCCTCGTCACGGCCGCCTCGCTGCTGGCCGCCTCAGGTTTCACCGTCGCGCTCACGGTTCTCGCCGTGGTCGTGGCACTCGTGGTGCTCGCCGAGAGCATCCGCTTCTGGGTCTCCGCCGGAGCACCCGCCGTACACGATGAAGGAGAACCCGCATGATCGGCCTTGTGCTGGCGGCCGGCGCCGGACGGCGTCTGCGTCCCTACACCGACACCCTGCCCAAGGCCCTGGTGCCGGTGGGTCCCGAGGGCGACGAGGAGAGCCTGACCGTCCTCGACCTCACCCTCGGCAACTTCGCCGAGATCGGCCTGGAGGAGGTCGGCGTCATCGTCGGCTACCGCAAGGAGGCCGTCTACGAGCGCAAGGCCGCGCTGGAGGCCAAGTACGGCCTGAAGATCACGCTGATCGACAACGACAAGGCCGAGGAGTGGAACAACGCCTACTCCCTGTGGTGCGGCCGTGACGCCCTCAAGGACGGCGTGATCCTCGCCAACGGCGACACCGTCCACCCGGTCTCCGTCGAGAAGACGCTGCTCGCCGCGCGCGGCAACGGCCAGAAGATCATCCTCGCCCTCGACACGGTGAAGAACCTCGCCGACGAGGAGATGAAGGTCGTCGTCGACCCCGACAAGGGCGTCCAGCGCATCACCAAGCTGATGGACCCCTCCGAGGCCACCGGCGAGTACATCGGCGTCACCCTCATCGAGGGCGAGGCGGCCGAGGAGCTGGCCGACGCGCTGCGCACCACCTTCGAGCGCGACCCGCAGCTGTACTACGAGGACGGCTACCAGGAGCTCGTCAACCGCGGCTTCAAGATCGACGTGGCGCCCATCGGCGACGTCAGCTGGGTCGAGATCGACAACCACGAGGACCTCGCCAAGGGCAGGGAGATCGCGTGCCGGTACTGACGCGCCTGATCCCCTCGCCCCTCGTCGTCGACATCCGGCGCGGCGCCCTCAACGATCTCGCCTCGGTCCTCGCCGACCAGCGGATCTCCTCCTCCGGCAAGCTCGCGATAGCGATCAGCGGAGGCTCGGGCGCCCGCCTGCGCGAGCGGCTCTCCCCGGCGCTGCCCGGGGCGAGCTGGTACGAGGTGGGCGGCGGCACCCTGGACGACGCGGTCAAGCTGGCCGACGCCATGAAGTCGGGCCGCTACGACGCGGTCGTCGGCCTCGGCGGCGGCAAGATCATCGACTGCGCCAAGTTCGCCGCGGCCCGCATCGGCCTGCCGCTGGTCGCCGTCGCGACCAACCTGTCGCACGACGGCCTCTGCTCGCCGGTCGCCACCCTCGACAACGACGCGGGCCGGGGATCGTACGGGGTGCCCAACCCCATCGGCGTCGTCATCGACCTGGACATCATCCGCGAGGCCCCGGCGCGGTTCGTGCGCTCGGGCATCGGGGACGCCCTGTCGAACATCTCCGCCGTCGCGGACTGGGAGCTCTCGGCCCGGGTCCGCGGCGAGGACATCGACGGCCTGGCGGCCGCCATGGCCCGCCAGGCCGGCGAGGCGGTGCTCCGCCACCCGGGGGACGTCGGCGACGACGGCTTCCTCCAGGTCCTGGCCGAGGGCCTGGTGCTCACCGGCATCTCCATGTCGGTGGCGGGCGACAGCCGCCCCGCCTCCGGCGCCTGCCACGAGATCAACCACGCCTTCGACCTGCTCTTCCCCAAGCGCGCGGCCAGCCACGGCGAGCAGTGCGGCATGGGGGCGGCCTTCGCGATGCACCTGCGCGGTGCCGTCGCGGAGTCGGCGCAGATGGCCGAGGTCCTCAGGCGGCACGGGCTGCCCGTGGTGCCGGCGGACATCGGTTTCACCGTGGACGAGTTCGTCCAGGTCGTGGAGTTCGCTCCGCAGACCCGGCCGGGCCGGTACACGATCCTGGAGCACCTCAACCTCTCCACCGACCAGATCAAGGACGCTTACGCCGACTATGCCAAGGCCATCGGTAGCTGAACTCCGCCCGGTCGTGCACCCCGCGGGGGTGAAGGACCGGCGCAGCGGTGAGCACTGGGCGGGACGCCTGTACATGCGGGAGATCTCGCTGCGGGTCGACCGGTACGTGGTGCCCACCCGCATCACGCCCAACCAGCTGACCTACCTGATGACGGTCTTCGGCGTGCTGGCCTGCCCGGCGCTGCTGGTGCCGGGCATCTGGGGCGCCCTCCTGGGCGCCCTGATGGTCCAGCTGTACCTGCTGCTGGACTGCGTGGACGGCGAGGTCGCCCGCTGGAAGAAGCAGTTCTCCCTCGGCGGTGTCTACCTGGACCGCGTCGGCGCCTACCTGTGCGACGCCGCGGTCCTGGTCGGCCTCGGCCTGCGCGGCGCCGACCTGTGGGGGAGCGGCCGGATCGACTGGCTCTGGGCCTTCCTCGGCACCCTGGCGGCGCTCGGCGCGATCCTGATCAAGGCCGAGACCGACCTGGTCGGCGTCGCCCGCCACCAGGGCGGGCTGCCGCCGGTCAAGGAGGCGGCCTCCGAGCCGCGCTCCTCCAAGGTGGCCTTCGCCCGCAAGGCCGCGGCCGCGCTCAAGTTCCACCGCCTGGTCCTCGGCATCGAGGCCTCGCTGCTGATCATCGTCCTCGCGGTGGCCGACCAGATCCGCGGCGACCTCTTCTTCACCCGCCTGGGCATCGCCGTCCTGGCCGGCATCGCCCTGTTGCAGACCCTCCTGCACCTGGTGTCCATCCTCGTGTCGAGCAGGCTGAGGTGACCGCCGTGAACAGCGCCTCCCCGACGGTCGGCGCCGTCATCATCACCATGGGCAACCGGCCCGAGGAACTGCGCGCGCTCATCGACTCGGTCGCCAAGCAGGACGGCGACCCGGTCCGGATCGCCGTGGTCGGCAACGGCTCGCCGGTGCCGGAGGTCCCCGAGGGCGTCCGCACCACCGAGCTGCCCGAGAACCTCGGCATCCCCGGCGGGCGGAACGTCGGCATCGAGATGTTCGGCCCCGCCGGCCGAGAGGTCGACATCCTGCTCTTCCTGGACGACGACGGGCTCCTCGCGCGCACCGACACCGCCGAGCTGTGCCGCGAGGCGTTCACCGCCGACCCGGAACTGGGCATCGTCTCCTTCCGCATCGCCGACCCCGACACGGGGGAGACCCAGCGGCGCCACGTCCCCCGGCTCCGCGCCTCGGACCCGATGCGCTCCTCACGGGTGACGACCTTCCTCGGCGGCGCCAACGCGGTCCGCACCCGGGTCTTCGCCGACGCGGGGCTGCTGCCCGCCGACTTCTTCTACGCCCACGAGGAGACCGACCTCGCCTGGCGGGCGCTGAACGCCGGGTGGCAGATCGACTACCGCTCCGACATGGTGCTGTACCACCCGACCACGGCCCCCTCCCGGCACGCGGTCTACCACCGCATGGTGGCCCGCAACCGGGTCTGGCTGGCCCGCCGCAACCTGCCCCTCCCGCTGGTCCCCGTCTACCTCGGGGTCTGGCTGCTGCTCACCCTGCTGCGGCGGCCCTCGGGCCCCGCGCTGAAGGCGTGGTTCGGCGGGTTCAAGGAGGGCTGGACCTCCTCCGCGGGGCCCCGGCGGCCCATGAAGTGGCGCACTGTGTGGCGGCTCACCCGGCTGGGCCGACCTCCCGTCATCTGACAAGCTCGGGTCTGAGACCATTCGGCCCGTACCGGTCCCCGACCGCGGACCACCCCCGTGCCGCCCGGTGCTGCCAGGGGTTCCGCCGGTGTTTCCCGAAGACGAAAGTTTCCCCTTGTGAGTGAGACAACGCAGGACGGTGGTGTCGCGGTGAGTGCTGCTCCGCCCTCCCCCGACGACGGGCTCTCCCCGGCCCAGCTCGCGGAGAAGTACGGTCTGTCGGTCAGCGGGGCACGGCCCGGCCTGCTCGCCTACGTCAAGCAGCTCTGGGGCCGCCGCCACTTCATCCTCGCCTTCTCGCAGGCCAAGCTCACCGCCCAGTACAGCCAGGCGAAGCTCGGCCAGCTGTGGCAGGTGGTGACCCCGCTGCTGAACGCGGCGGTCTACTTCTTCATCTTCGGCGTGCTGCTGGGTGCGAACCGAGGGCTGGAGAAGCACGTCTACGTGCCCTTCCTCGTGACCGGTGTCTTCGTCTTCACCTTCACCCAGAGCTCGGTCATGTCGGGCGTGCGCTCCATCTCGGGCAACCTGGGGCTCGTCCGCGCCCTGCACTTCCCCCGGGCCTCCCTGCCGATCTCCTTCTCCCTCCAGCAGCTCCAGCAGTTGCTGTTCTCGATGATCGTGCTGTTCGCCGTGGTGATGGCGTTCGGTTCGTACCCGACCTGGTCCTGGCTGCTGGTCGTTCCGGCGCTGGCGCTCCAGTTCGTCTTCAATACCGGGCTCGCGCTGATCTTCGCCCGCCTGGGCAGCAAGACCCCGGACCTGGCGCAACTCATGCCGTTCGTCATGCGGACCTGGATGTACGCCTCGGGCGTGATGTTCTCGATCCCGCACATGCTGGCCGACAAGGATCTCCCGGTCTGGCTGACCGACGTCCTCCAGTGGAACCCGGCGGCCGTCTACATGGACCTGGTGCGGTTCGCCCTGATCAAGGACTACACGCGGGAGAACCTGCCGGAGCACATCTGGTTCATCGCCCTCGGCTGGGCGCTGGTCGTGGGCTTCGCCGGATTCGTCTACTTCTGGAAGTCGGAGGAGCGCTATGGCCGAGGCTGACGTGGACCAGGGCGCCCAGGGCGGCGCCCGTACCCCCACGGTGATCGCGGACGACCTGCACATCGTCTACCGGGTCAACGGCACCAAGGGCGGCAAGGGCAGCGCCACCGCCGCGCTCAGCCGCATCCTCAAGCGCGGCGAGGAGCGCGGTGTCCGCAAGGTGCACGCCGTGCGCGGGGTCAGCTTCACCGCGTACCGGGGCGAGGCGATCGGACTGATCGGCTCCAACGGTTCGGGCAAGTCGACGCTGCTCAAGGCGGTCGCCGGCCTGCTGCCCGCGGAGAGCGGCAAGGTCTACACCGACGGCCAGCCCTCGCTCCTCGGCGTCAACGCGGCGCTGATGAACGACCTGACCGGCGAGCGGAACGTGATGCTCGGCGGCCTCGCGATGGGCATGACCCGCGAGCAGATCAGGGAGCGCTACCAGGGCATCGTCGACTTCTCCGGGATCAACGAGAAGGGCGACTTCATCACCCTGCCGATGCGCACCTACTCCTCGGGCATGGCGGCCCGGCTGCGGTTCTCCATCGCCGCCGCCAAGGACCACGACGTGCTCATGATCGACGAGGCGCTGGCCACCGGTGACAAGAAGTTCCAGAAGCGCTCCGAGGCGCGCATCAGGGAGCTGCGCAAGGAGGCCGGCACGGTCTTCCTGGTCAGCCACAACAACAAGTCCATCCGGGACACCTGTGACCGGGTGATCTGGCTGGAACACGGTGAGCTGAGGCTGGACGGCCCGACGGCCGAGGTCCTCAAGGAGTACGAGAAGTTCACCAGCAAGTAGCGACGGGCCCGCGCCGGCGGGCACGGCGTGCACGGGGCCCCGGCCCCGTCCCCCGGCCCGGGGGACGGGGCCGGGGCCCCGGCGCGCGGAGGGCCCTGTTCCGCGGCACGGGAACTCGGCGGGCCGGCCGGGAGTTGCCCTGGTCGGGGGCGCGCTGTGACCTGCCGAACACCCCGGCGCACCACGGGCGCGCGTGCCACGTAAGCTGTACCGGTGCTGATTCGCGTGAGTTGCGGCGATATGGCACCCGTCTCCCGAAGTCGAACAGATGGCGATCGCCGCCACGGCGGGCGGCGTGTCCGAAAAGGGATGTTTTGGGTCGGCAGTGTAGAACGGGAGATGTGACGGCAATGGCTACGGGTGATCTCCGGCTCCACGCGGCTTGTGCCGTTCCGGCGCGGGGCAGCCGGCGATGACCGCACCGGGCAGGGCGCAGCACGGCGCCCCGGCACGCGCCACCCTCGACAAGGCCGCCGCGGAGAACTTCCCCGTGGCCCCCTTCTTCGTCCCCCGCGCCTGGCGCCGGGGCCTGATGGCCGTCTACGGCTACGCCCGCCTCGTCGACGACATCGGCGACGGCGACCTCACCCCCGGCGGCGCCGACGCCCGCCTCCTCGGCGTCGAGGGGAGCGCGGCCGAGGACCGCCTCACCCTGCTGGACGCCCTGGAGGCCGACCTCGCCCGGGTCTTCGCCACCACCGGCCCCGGCCCCGCCCACCCGCTGGTCGCCGCCCTGCGCCCGGTGGTCCGCGCCCACGGCCTGACCCCCGAACCCTTCCGCGCCCTGATCCAGGCCAACCGCCAGGACCAGCTGGTCACCCGGTACGAGACCTGGGACGACCTCGCCGCCTACTGCGAACTCTCCGCCAACCCGGTCGGCCACCTCGTCCTCGGCCTCACCGGCACCCTGACGCCCGAGCGGGTCCGCCGCTCGGACGCCGTCTGCACCGGCCTCCAGATCGTCGAACACCTCCAGGACGTCGCCGAGGACCTCGGCCGTGACCGGATCTACCTGCCCGCCGAGGACCTGAAACGCTTCCGCGTCGCGGAGTCCGACCTCGCCGCCCCCACCGCCTCCGCCTCCCTGCGCGCCCTCGTCGCCTACGAGGCGTCGCGCGCCGGGGAGCTGCTGGCCGAGGGCGGCCCGCTGGTCGCGAGCGTGCACGGCCGGCTGCGGCTGCTGCTCGCCGGGTTCGTCGGCGGCGGGCGGGCGGCCCTGGCCGCGGTCACCGACGCGGGGTACGACGTCCTGCCCGGCCCGCCGAGGCCCACCAAGCCCAGGCTCCTGCGCGAGGTGGGAGCGGCCCTGCGAGGAGAGAGGTGAGCCCGACCGTGGAGGACAGCATCTCCCTGCCCGCACCGGTCCTCGCCGCGTACAGCTACTGCGAGACCGTCACCGGGTCCGAGGCCCGCAACTTCGCCTACGGCATCCGGCTGCTGCCGGTCGCCGAGCGCCGCGCGATGTCCGCGCTCTACGCGTTCTCGCGGCGGGTGGACGACATCGGGGACGGCACGCTGGCGCCCGAGGTGAAGGCGGACCGGCTCGGCGCCACCCGCGACATCCTCGACCGCATCCGCGACGGCAAGGTCGACGAGGACGACACCGACCCCGTCGCCGTGGCCCTCGCCGACGCCGCCCGCCGCTTCCCCATCCCGCTCGGCGGCCTCGACGAGCTGATCGACGGCGTCCTCATGGACGTCAAGGGCGTCACCTACGAGACCTGGGACGACCTCAAGCTCTACTGCCGCTGCGTCGCCGGAGCCATCGGCCGGCTCTCGCTCGGCATCTTCGGCCCCGCCCCCGGCGCCCCGCAGACCGAGAAGGCCGCCGAGTACGCCGACACCCTCGGCCTCGCCCTCCAGCTCACCAACATCCTCCGCGACGTCCGCGAGGACGCCGGCAACGGCCGTACCTACCTGCCCGCCGACGACCTCGCCAAGTTCGGCTGCTCCGACGGCTTCGACGGGCCCCACCCGCCCGCCGGCTCGGACTTCGCGGGGCTGGTCCACTTCGAGGTCCGCCGCGCCCGCGCCCTGTTCGCCGAGGGGTACCGGCTGCTGCCGATGCTCGACCGCCGCAGCGGCGCCTGCGTCGCCGCCATGGCCGGGATCTACCGGCGCCTGCTCGACCGCATCGAGCGCGACCCGCTGGCCGTCCTGCGCGGCCGCGTCTCCCTCCCCGGCCACGAGAAGGCGTACGTCGCCGTGCGCGGTCTCTCCGGCTTCGACGCCCGGCAGATCGGCCGCCAGGCCGGACGGAGGCGGGCATGACCACCGCCGCCGCCCGGGAGGCGGTCGTCGTCGGCGGGGGCCTCGCCGGCACCGCCGCCGCCCTCGCCCTCGCCGACGCGGGACTGCGCGTCACCCTCCTGGAGGGCCGCCCCCGCCTCGGCGGCCTCGCCTTCTCCTTCCAGCGCGGCGGCCTCACCGTCGACAACGGCCAGCACGTCTACCTGCGCTGCTGCACCGCCTACCGCTGGTTCCTCGACCGGGTCGACGGCGCCGCGCTCGCCCCCGTCCAGGACCGCCTCGACGTGCCCGTCCTCGACGGTGGCCGCGGGCGCCTCGGCAGGCTGCGGCGCAACGCCCTGCCCGTCCCGCTCCACCTCGGCCCGAGCCTCGCCCGCTACCCGCACCTGAGCCTCACCGAGAAGGCCGCCGTCGGCCGTGCCGCGCTCGCCCTGCGCCGCCTCGACCCCGCCGACCCCGCCCTCGACCGGCAGGACTTCGGCAGCTGGCTGCGCCGCCACGGGCAGAGCCCGCGCGCCGTCGCCGCCCTCTGGGACCTCGTCGGCGTCGCCACCCTCAACGCCACCGCCGACGACGCCTCCCTCGCCCTGGCCGCCAAGGTCTTCAGGACCGGCCTGCTCTCCGACGCCGGCGCCGCCGACATCGGCTGGGCCCACGTCCCGCTCGGCGAACTGCACCACGCCCGCGCCCTGACCTCTCTGGACAAGGCGGGCGTACGCACCGTGCTCCGGGCCCGGGTGCGCAACGTCGCGCCCGGCGGTGAGGGCGCCCGTTGGCGCGTGGAGACCGGCGACGAGACGCTCACCGCCGACACCGTCGTCCTCGCCGTCCCCCCGGCCGAGACCCACGACCTGCTCCCCGGCGGCGCCCTCGACGAGCCCGAGAAGCTCACCCGGATCGGCACCGCCCCCATCATCAACATCCACGTCCTCTACGACCGCAAGGTCGTCCGGCGCCCCTTCTTCACCGCCCTCGACGGGCCGGTGCAGTGGGTCTTCGACCGCACCGAGGCGTCCGGCCTCGACCACGGCCAGTACCTCGCGCTCTCCCAGTCGACCGCCCAGGCCGAGATCGACACCCCCGTCGCCGAGCTGCGCGCCCGCTACCTGCCGGAGCTGGAGCGGCTGCTGCCCGCCGCCCGTACCGCACGCGTCGAGGACTTCTTCGTCACCCGCGAGCGCACCGCGACCTTCGCGGCGGTCCCCGGCGTCGGCGCCCTGCGGCCCGGGCCCGCCACCCGCCTGCCCGGCCTGCACCTCGCCGGGGCATGGACCGCCACCGGCTGGCCCGCCACCATGGAGGGCGCCGTCCGCAGCGGACTCAACGCCGCCTCGGACGCCCTCGGGGCGCTCGGCCGGCCCCGGCCCGCCCCCGTCTTCGACGAGGCCGCGTGAGCCGCCCGCCCCGCCGCGCCTCTGACCCCCAGCCCTTCCGTACCGGAAACAAAGGAGCAACTGTGCCGACTGTGCCCACGGCCGACGCGGACCGTGACACCACGGACGTGGCCGCCCTGCTGGAGCGTGGCCGTACCCTCGCCACGCCCGTGCTGAAGGCCGCCATCGAGCGTCTCGCCCCGCCCATGGACACCGTCGCCGCCTACCACTTCGGCTGGATCGACGCCGCGGGCCACCCCGCCGAGGGCGACGGCGGCAAGGCCGTCCGGCCCGCCCTCGCCCTGCTCTCCGCCGAGGCGGCCGGCGCGGCGCCCGAGGCCGGCGTTCCCGGCGCGGTCGCCGTGGAGCTGGTCCACAACTTCTCGCTCCTCCACGACGACCTGATGGACGGCGACGAGCAGCGCCGCCATCGCGACACCGTCTGGAAGGTGCACGGCCCGGCCCAGGCCATCCTCGTCGGTGACGCGCTCTTCGCCCTGGCCAACGAGATCCTCCTGGAACTCGGCACCCTGGAGGCCGGGCGTGCCGCCCGCCGCCTGACCACCGCCAGCCGCGCCCTCATCGACGGCCAGGCCCAGGACATCTCCTACGAGCACCGCGAGCGCGTCAGCGTCGAGGAGTGCCTGGAGATGGAGGGCAACAAGACCGGCGCCCTGCTCGCCTGCGCCGTCTCCATCGGTGCCGTCCTCGGCGGCGCCGACGACCGCACCGCCGACGCCCTGGAGCGGTACGGCTACCACCTCGGCCTCGCCTTCCAGGCCGTCGACGACCTCCTCGGCATCTGGGGCGACCCGGAGGCCACCGGCAAGCAGACCTGGAGCGACCTCAGGCAGCGCAAGAAGTCGCTGCCCGTCGTCGCCGCCCTCGCCGCCGAGGGGCCGGCCGCCGAACGGCTCGGCTCGCTGCTCGCCGCCGACGCCAAGGCCAACGACTTCGAGAACTTCTCGGAGGACGAGTTCGCCGCCCGCGCCGCCCTCATCGAGGAGGCCGGCGGCCGCGCCTGGACCGAGGCCGAGGCCCGCCGCCAGCACACCGTCGCCATCGAGGCCCTCTCCGGCGTCGGCATGCCCGACCACGTACGCGAGCAGCTCACCGCCCTCGCCGACTTCGTCGTCGTACGGAAGAGATGATCACCATGGCCACGGAAACCGCGACGCGCGACGCCTGCCCGGCCTCGCGCGCCCTTCCCCTGCCCCCGGTCACCGGCAGTAACGGCACCACCCGCCGCATATGACGCGCTGTCGGCGGCCCGCGCCCTGATCCGGCGCGGGCCGACGGCACACCCCGAGCACACGCAGACCGACCACTGCATCAAGGGGACGCCATGACAGCGACGACCAACGGACCGGCCGGGGCCGCGCCCTCCCGCCCCGCCCCGGCCCGTACCACCGCGACCACCACCGACACCGCCGCCCCCGACGCGGCCGCCGTCGAGGCCGCCGCGGAGCGGGCCAGGGCCCGCGCCGCCGACCACCTGCTGGGCCTCCAGAGCCCCGAGGGCTGGTGGAAGGGGGACCTCGACACCAACGTCACGATGGACGCCGAGGACCTGCTGCTCCGCCAGTTCCTCGGCATCCGCGACGAGGCCACCACCCGCTCCGCCGCCCTCTTCATCCGCGGCGAACAGCGCGAGGACGGCACCTGGGCCACCTTCTACGGCGGCCCGCCGGACCTCTCCACCACCGTCGAGGCGTACGTCGCGCTGCGGCTCGCCGGGGACAGCCCCGACGCCCCGCACATGACCCGCGCCGCCCACTGGGTCCGCTCCCAGGGCGGCATCGCCGAGGCCCGGGTCTTCACCCGGATCTGGCTCGCCCTCTTCGGCTGGTGGCCCTGGGACCGGCTCCCCGAGCTGCCGCCCGAGCTGATCTTCCTCCCGCCGTGGGCCCCGCTGAACATCTACGACTTCGGCTGCTGGGCCCGGCAGACCATCGTGCCGCTCACCATCGTCTCCGCGAAGCGCCCGGTGCGGCCCGCCCCCTTCCCCCTGGACGAGCTGCACACCGACCCGGCCAACCCGGCGCCCCGCGCCCGCTTCGCCCCCCTGGCCAGCTGGAACGGCGCCTTCCAGCGGCTGGACCGCGCCCTGCACGCGTACCGCAAGGTCGCCCCCCGCGCCCTGCGCAAGGCCGCCATGGCCACCGCCGGGCGATGGATCGTCGAGCGGCAGGAGAACGACGGCTGCTGGGGCGGCATCCAGCCGCCGGCCGTCTACTCGATGATCGCCCTGCACCTGCTCGGCTACGACCTCGGCCACCCCGTCATGCGGGCCGGCCTGGAGTCCCTGGACCGCTTCACGCTCACCCGCGAGGACGGCTCCCGGATGGTCGAGGCGTGCCAGTCGCCCGTCTGGGACACCTGCCTCGCCACCATCGCGCTGGCCGACGCCGGGGTCCCCGCCGACCACCCGCAGCTGGTCCGCGCCGCCGACTGGATGCTCGGCGAGCAGATCGAGCGGCCCGGCGACTGGTCGGTGCGCCGCCCGCACCTGGCCCCCGGCGGCTGGGCCTTCGAGTTCCACAACGACAACTACCCGGACATCGACGACACCGCCGAGGTGGTGCTCGCCCTGCGCCGGGTACGCCACCCCGACACCGCGCGCATGGAGCGGGCCATCTCGCTGGGGGTGCGCTGGAACCTCGGCATGCAGTCGAAGAACGGCGCCTGGGGCGCCTTCGACGTCGACAACACCAGCTCGCTCCCCAACCGGCTGCCCTTCTGCGACTTCGGCGAGGTCGTCGACCCGCCCTCCGCCGACGTCACCGCCCACGTCGTCGAGATGCTGGCCGCCGAAGGACTCGCCGCCGACCCGCGCACCCGCCGCGCGGTCGACTGGCTGCTGGCCGAGCAGGAACCGAGCGGCGCCTGGTTCGGCCGCTGGGGCGTCAACTACCTCTACGGCACCGGCTCGGCCGTCCCCGCCCTGATCGACGCCGGGCTGCCCACCACCCACCCGGCGGTCCGCCGCGCCGTCGCCTGGCTGGAGTCGGTGCAGAACGACGACGGCGGCTGGGGCGAGGACCTGCGCTCCTACCGCGAGCAGGGCCGGATGGCCCGCGGCGCCTCCACCGCCTCCCAGACCGGCTGGGCCCTGATGGCGCTCCTGGCGGCCGGGGAGCGGGAGAGCAGGGCCGCCCGGCGCGGCGTCACCTTCCTCGCCGAGACCCAGCACGAGGACGGCAGCTGGGACGAGCCGTACTACACCGGTACCGGCTTCCCCTGGGACTTCTCCATCAACTACCACCTGTACCGGCAGGTCTTCCCGCTCACGGCACTGGGCCGGTACACCCGCGGAGCAGCACCCGAGGGTGCCTGATGACGCGCCCCGCGGCCGCCGGGCCCCGGCCGGGCCCGGCGGCCGGCCCGGCGCCCCTGGTCATCGCCTGCGCCCTCACCATCGAACGGCTCGCCCTGCGCACCGGCATCCGCGCCCCCGCGGACACCCCGACCCGGGTGCTCCGTACCGGCATGGGGCCCGAGGCGGCCGGCCAGGCCGTCGCCGAGGCGCTGCGCGACCCGGCGCTGGCCCGGGCCGGGGTGGTCGCCACCGGGTTCTGCGCGGGCCTCGGCGCGGGCATGCACCCCGGTGACCTGGTCGTCGCCGACGAGGTCCGCGACCCGCGCGGCGTCACCCGTTGCGCCGAGGCCGACGTACTGGCCGCGGCGGTGGCCCGCGCGGTGCCGGGGCGCACCGTGCACACCGGCCCGCTCACCGGCTGCGACCACGTGGTGCGCGGTGCTGAGCGGGCCCGGCTGCGGTCGCAGGGGGCTGTCGCCGTCGACATGGAGTCCGCCGCCACCCTGTACACCGCCCGGCGGGCCGGACCGCGCCCGGTTGCGGCCGTCCGGGTGGTCGTGGACGCTCCAGAGCATGAGCTGGTCCGGATCGGAACGGTACGCGGTGGAATATCGGCTTTCCGTGTACTCCGTGCCGTGATCCCCGCTTTCTACGAATGGCACCGTTCCTCGCTGCTCCCCCGGAGGTGAGCCAGATGGCCATGCCGCTCCGCCAGACCATCAAGGTGGCGACGTATCTCGCCGAACAGAAGCTGCGCAGGCGGGAGAAGTTCCCGCTCATCGTCGAATTGGAGCCCCTGTTCGCCTGCAACCTCGCCTGTGAGGGGTGCGGCAAGATCCAGCACCCCGCCGGAGTCCTCAAGCAGCGCATGCCGGTGGCCCAGGCCGTCGGCGCGGTCCTGGAGTCGGGGGCGCCGATGGTCTCCATCGCCGGCGGCGAGCCCCTGATGCACCCGCAGATCGACGAGATCGTGAATCAGCTCGTCGCCAAACGCAAGTACGTCTTCCTCTGCACCAACGCCATGCTGATGCGTAAGAAGATGGACAAGTTCACCCCCTCCCCGTACTTCGCGTTCGCCGTGCACATCGACGGGCTGCGGGAGCGGCACGACGAGTCGGTGGCGAAGGAGGGCGTCTTCGACGAGGCCGTAGCGGCGATCAAGGAGGCCAAGCGCCGCGGCTTCCGCGTCACCACCAACTCGACCTTCTTCAACACCGACACCCCGCAGACCATCATCGAGGTGCTCAACTACCTCAACGACGACCTCGAGGTCGACGAGATGATGATCTCGCCCGCCTACGCCTACGAGAAGGCACCCGACCAGGAGCACTTCCTCGGCGTCGAGCAGACCCGCGAGCTGTTCCGCAAGACCTTCGCCGACGGCAACCGCCGCCGCTGGCGCCTCAACCACTCCCCGCTCTTCCTGGACTTCCTGGAGGGCAAGGCGGACTTCGCCTGCACCGCGTGGGCCATCCCCAACTACTCCCTCTTCGGCTGGCAGCGGCCCTGCTACCTGATGAGCGACGGGTACGTCCCCACGTACCGCCAGCTCATCGAGGAGACCGACTGGGACAAGTACGGTCGGGGCAAGGACCCCCGTTGCGCCAACTGCATGGCGCACTGCGGCTACGAACCGACGGCCGTCCTCGCGACCATGGGCTCCCTCAAGGAGTCGCTGCGCGCCGCCCGCGAGACCGTCACCAGCAACCGCGCCTGACGCCCGCCGGGGCCGGGCGGCACTGAGCCGTCCGGCCCCGCGCGCGTTCCACCGAGAGGGGGACCCACCCATGACCACCGTCGACGGCGGCGCACCGGCGACCGGCGCCGGGCCCGCGCCCGGCTTCGACCTGCGGCGGCTCCTCGCCGAGCGCGGCGGCGAGCGGTACGCGCTGCACACCCGCCACCTGAACCCGCAGCTGCCCCGCATGCTCCGCACCCTGGGCTTCGACAAGGTCTACGAGCGCGCCGAGGGCGCCCACTTCTGGGACGCCGAGGGCAACGACCACCTCGACATGCTCGCCGGGTTCGGCGTGATGGGCCTCGGCCGCCACCACCCGGTGATCCGCCAGGCCCTGCACGATGTCCTCGACCTCTCGCTGCCCGACCTCACCCGCTTCGACTGCCCCCCGCTGCCCGGTCTGCTCGCCGAGCGGCTGCTCGCGTACACCCCGCACCTGCACCGGGCCTTCTTCTGCAGCAGCGGCACCGAGGCCGTGGAGACCGCGCTGAAGTTCGCCCGCCGGGCCACCGGCCGGCCGCGCGTCCTGCACTGCGCGCACTCCTTCCACGGCCTGACCACCGGAGCCCTCTCGGTCAACGGCGAGCGCTCCTTCCGCGAGGGCTTCGGGCCGCTGCTCCCCGACACCGCCGTTCCCCTCGGCGACCTCGACGCGCTCCGCCGCGAGCTGCGGGCCGGCGACGTGGCCGCCCTGATCGTCGAGCCCGTCCAGGGCAAGGGCGTGCACGCCGCCCCGCCCGGCTACCTGCGCGCCGCCCAGGAACTCCTCCACCGCCACAAGGCGCTGCTCATCGCCGACGAGGTGCAGACCGGCCTCGGCCGCACCGGCGACTTCCACGCCCACCAGCACGAGGACGGTGTCGAACCGGACCTGGTCTGCCTGGCCAAGGCGCTCTCCGGCGGGTACGTCCCGGTCGGCGCCACGCTCGGCACCGACGAGGTCTTCGCCAAGGTGTACTCCTCCATGGACCGGGCCCTCGTCCACTCGGCGAGCTTCGGCGCCAACGCCCAGGCGATGGCGGCCGGGCTCGCCGTCCTCGACGTCATGGAGCGCGAGGACACGGTCGCCCACGTCCGGCGGGTGGGGGAACGGCTGCGCTCGCGCCTCGCCGCCCTCGTCCCGCGCTACGAGCTGCTGCACGAGGTGCGCGGGCGCGGCCTGATGATCGGCATCGAGTTCGGGCGGCCCGAGTCGCTGCGGCTGCGCAGCCGTTGGGCGATGCTCCAGGCGGCCCGCAAGGGGCTCTTCGCGCAGATGGTGGTGGCGCCGCTGCTGCACCGGCACCGCATCCTCACCCAGGTCTCCGGCGACCACCTCGAAGTCATCAAGCTGATCCCGCCGCTGGTGGTGGACGAGGCGGACGTGGACCGCTTCGTCGACGCGTTCACGCAGGTCATGGACGAGGCGCAGGACGGCGGGCTGCTGTGGGAGTTCGGGCGGACTCTGGTCCGGCAGGCGGTGGTCCACCGCTGACGCCCCGGAGGTTTGCCTCTGAGGCAAGAAACTTGTCCCTGAGGCATGAATCTGGCTCAATCGAACCATGAGCACCGACCGTCCGGACGACCCGGCCGCGCTCCCCGCCGTCGCGCCCCACCTGCGTGAGCTGCGGCGCCGCGCCGGTCACACCCTGGAGACCGCGGCCCGTGCCGCCGGACTGTCGGCGGCTCACCTCTCCCGGCTGGAGACCGGCCGGCGCCAGCCCTCGCTGCCGATGCTGCTCGCCCTGGCCCGCGTCTACGGTACGACCGTCTCCGCCCTGCTCGGCGAGACGGGTGGCGAACAGCACGCCGTCATCCGGGGCGCCGAGGCCGAACCGGCCCCCGCAGGCGGCTGGACGTACTGGCCCGCCGGCGGTTCCGGGCGCGCCATGCAGGCGCTGCGGGTGCGCGTGCCGTACGGGGCGCAGGGCGACATGGTGCGGGTCCACCCCGGCGAGGAGTGGCTGCACGTGCTGCGCGGGCGGCTGCGGTTGCGCCTCGGGGAGAGCGAGCACCTGCTGCACCCCGGCGACGGGGCCCACTTCGACTCGCTCACCCCGCACCGGATCGGCGCCGCCGACGCCGACGGCGCCGAACTCCTCTTCGTCCACACCCTGCTCCAGAGCCCGGGCGCCCCGTGCCTCGGCCCGGGACACCCGAACCCGAAAGGCCCCGCATGAGCGAGCGACCCGACTCCGAGCCCGCCACCGCCGAGCAGGCTCCCGCCCGGGCCGGCCGGGACATGGAGGAGCGGCTGCCGCCCAGCCTGTGGATCAGGCTCCTGATCTACGTGGTGGTCGGCCACCTCCTGGCCGGCTTCATCTACCTGCTCTTCGAGGTGGGCAGCAAGGCGCAGTGAGGCCCGGACTCAGTCCAGCAGGCGGCCGTGCAGCTGGTCACGGAGCTCGGGGGTGAGCCGCAGCCCGTCGGTGAGGTACCGCTCGGTGCCGCCCCAGGTGGCGTCGATGGTCTCGAAGGCCGCCGCGAGGTACTCGGCGCGGGCCTCGAAGAGCGGGCTGAGCAGCTCCATGACCTCGGGCGAGAGCGCGTCGGGGGAGTCGGAGGCGCGGCGTATGCGGTAGCGGCGGTGCTGGGCGTTGGACTCCAGGTAGTCCGCCTCGATGACCTCGCGGTCCACGCCGAGCGCGAGCAGCGTGACCGCCACCGAGAGCCCCGCCCGGTCCTTGCCGGCCGCGCAGTGCATGAGCGCCGGGACGCTCTCCTCGGCGAGCGAGCGCAGCACCCGGCTGTGCTCGGCGGTGCGCCCGGTGATCATCTCGCGGTACGAGGTGGTCATCCTGAGCGCGGCCTTGCCGTCGCCCAGCAGCGAGCGGAGCTGGGGCAGGTCACCCTCGCGGACCATCTTCCAGAAGCCCGCGCCGTCGGCCGGGTCGCTCAGCGGGATGTTGACGTTGCGCACCCCGGGCAGTTCGACGTCGAGGCCGTCCAGGGCCCGGTCCGCGCTGTTGCGGAAGTCGAAGACGGTGTGCAGGCCGAGCCCGCTGAGGAAACCCGTGTCGGCCTCGGTGGCGTGGGCGAGGTGGCCGCTGCGGAAGAGCTGCCCGGCCCGCACGCGGCGCCCGTCGGACGTCGGCAGACCACCGACGTCACGGAAGTTCCGCACCCCGGTCAGCTCCGGCTCCGGCATCGACTCCGACCTCGTCGACGGGGACTGCTGCGTCACGTGGGCTCCTCCCGGTCGGCCGCCGCTCGGGTGCGGGCGGGCGCGCCTCGACGATACGACAGGTGTTCGCACCCGGGAACGGCGTGGACGTGCGGGAACGCGCACGCGAGGGGCGCTGGGCGGCACCGCGGGGCGCACGGGAGGGGGCCGCCGGGGGCGGCCGCGAGCCCGATGGGTGGCCTCCGCACCTATTCCGCCTCTGGGGGAACCTTGACCGGTGGTGTTTGTCACCCGCGTCAACCCCTTCCTACGGTGGCGTAACTCACTTCACCAGGTGAATGATGTGCCCGTGACAGCAGAGACGACTTCCCCAGCGCCAGATTTCACCTCGTACGCGGCAGTCGGCGACAGCTTCACCGAAGGGGTGGGGGACCCCGGACCCGACGGGGCCTTCGTGGGCTGGGCGGACCGCCTGGCCGTCCTGCTCGCCGACCGGCAGCCCGAACACGCCTTCCGGTACGCCAACCTCGCGGTGCGCGGCAAGCTGCTCGACCAGATCGTCGCCGACCAGGTGCCGAGGGCCCGGGAGCTCTCGCCCGACCTGGTCACCTTCTGCGCCGGCGGCAACGACGTGATCCGCCCCGGCACCGACCCCGACGACCTCGCCGAGCGGTTCGAGAAGGCGGTCACCGCCCTCACCTCGGATGTCGGCACGGTCGTGCTGACCACCGGCTTCGACACCCGCGGGGTGCCGGTCCTCAAGCACCTGCGCGGCAAGGTCGCGACCTACAACGGTCACGTGCGCGCCATCGCCGACCGGTACGGCTGCCCCGTCCTCGACCTCTGGTCGCTGCGCTCCGTGCAGGACCGGCGGGCCTGGGACGCCGACCGGCTGCACCTCTCGGCCGAGGGCCACACCCGGGTCGCGCTGCGCGCCGGGCAGATCCTGGGCGTCGAGGTGCCCGCCGACCCCGACGAGGAGTGGCCGGCCCAGCCGCCGCGCACCCCGCTCGACGGGCGCCGCGACGACATCCAGTGGGCCCGCGAGTACCTGGTGCCGTGGATCGGCCGGCGGCTGCGGGGCGTCTCCTCCGGCGACCACGTCAGCGCCAAGCGCCCCGACCTGCTGCCGCTCTGAGCCGGGGCCGGAAGGGGAGGCCCTTCCGGCCATGCCGGCCGCGTCCCGGGGCAGAGGCCAGTGGGGCGGTGCACCGCCGGGGCCGGATCGCCCGGGTGGCTCTTCCTCCCCGACAATGGAACACCTGACCGCTGCTCTGGAGGCACCGTGACCGGAATCCGTACGCCGAACCCCCTGGTCCGCGCCCTGCGGCCGGCCTCGTTCGGCGGTGACCCCTCGGGAGAGCGCCGGCGGCGCATCCTCAGCTCGCCGAACTTCGCGGACGGCTCGTTCCGCAACCCCGACGGCGGCCCGGCCACCCCCTCCGCCGCGACCCCGCGCGACCTGGTCCGCGCCTACCTGAGCAAGGAGGGCCGGGCCCGGCGTGCCCCGGCGGCCCCGATTCCGCTCCACCCCACCACCGTGGCGGACCTGGCCCGGCGGCCCGACGAGGGGCTGCGGCTCACCTGGACGGGCCACTCCAGCGTCCTCGTCGAGATCGACGGGGCCCGCCTGCTCTTCGACCCCGTCTGGGGCGAGCGGTGTTCGCCGTTCGGCTTCGCCGGTCCGCGCCGCCTCCATCCGGCGCCGGTGCCGCTGCGGGCCCTGGAGGCGGTCGACGCCGTGGTCATCTCCCACGACCACTACGACCACCTGGACATGCCCACCATCCGGGCCCTGATGCGCACCGGCACCGTCTTCGTGGTGCCGCTGGGGGTCGGCGCCCACCTGGAGCGGTGGGGCGTCCCCGCAGAGAGGCTGCGCGAGCTGGACTGGCGCGAGGCCACCCAGGTCGCCGGGGTCACCCTGACCGCCACCCCGGCCCGCCACTTCTGCGGGCGGGGCCTGCGCAACCAGCAGCACACCCTGTGGGCCTCCTGGTCGGTCCGGGGCAGCGACCACCGGGTCTTCCACAGCGGCGACACCGGGTACTTCCCCGGCTTCCGGGACATCGGCACCGAGCACGGCCCGTTCGACGCGACGATGATCCAGATCGGCGCGTACAGCGAGTTCCTGCCGCGCAGCCGGGGCGGGGCGACGCGCGACCCGGGCCCCTGGCCCGACATCCACATGACGCCCGACGAGGGGCTGCGCGCCCACCTCGACCTCCAGGGCGGCACGCCGCACGGCGTCCTGCTCCCGATCCACTGGGGCACCTTCAACCTCGCCCTGCACCCCTGGGAGGAACCGGCCGAGCGCACCCTGCTCGCCGCCCACCGCGCGGGCCAGCAGGTCATCACCCCGCGCCCGGGCGAACCGGTGGTCCCGGCGCACGCGCCCGCCGCCGACCCCTGGTGGCGCGCGGTCGCGGCGCGGGCTCCCGGGGAGGGCTGGGCCGCCTGGCCGCCGGCCGGGGAGCAGCGCGACGCACTGGACCTGGCGGCCCCCGAGCGGTGAGCCTCACCGCGGCAGGACGGCCCGGTCCTCGCGCAGGGCCCGGGCCGGCGCGGCCGGCCGGGGCAGGTCGAGGTGGACCACGGACTGCCCGGCGCCGGCGCCGGTGCCCTTGACCGGGGCGGCGCGGTAGGTGTCGGCGGGGCGCAGTTCCCGGGTGCCCCGTCACAGCAGGCGGCGCAGCACCGCGTCGCTCATCGCCCCGTCCACGCTCACGCTGCCGGTCACCGCGTCGAGGACACCCTTGAGGCCGAGCGGTCCGCCGGCGCCGGCGCGGAGCTTGGCGAGCAGTTCGCGCCGGATGAGCTGCGCCTGGCGTGGGCGAGGGCGGCCTCCCCGTCCAGGTGGCGCGCGGTCCCGTCAGGACCGGGCAGGTCGATGCCGCCGACCGGCCAACCTCGTGGCCGGGCTGCTGCTCGGCACCGGCCTCGCCGTCCTGCGCCAGCGCCCCGGCACCAGCCTCACCACCACCGCCCAACTCGCCGCGCACACCGGCGTACCGGTGCTCGGGGCCGCCCCGGTCGACGCCGACGCGGCCCAGCGGCCCACGGGGGAGAACGCCACCGGCCGCAGCCCCTGGGCCGAGTCCTTCCGCCACCTGCGCACCAACCTGCGGTTCGCCCGCATCGGCGAACGCCCCGGGGCCGTGGTCGTCACCAGCCCCCTGCCGGGCGAGGGCAAGACCGCCACCGCCACCGCCCTCGCCCTCTCGCTGGCCGCCTCCGGCACCAGCACCTGCCTGGTCGACGCCGACCTGCGGCGCCCGGTGTCGCCACCCGGTTCGGGCTCGTCCAGGACGCCGGCCTGACCACCGCCCTGATCGGCCAGGCCGAACCCGCCGACCTCGACCAGCGGGCCCCCGGCGGACTCGCGGTGCCGGCCGGCGGCCCCCTGCCGCCCAACCCTGGGTCTCGCACCCCACGCGGGGGCCGAGGAGGCCGACCGCACCGCCGGGGCGGGCGGGCCCCGGTGAGCGCACCCCGCGTGCTCTTCGTCCGCGCCGGCAACCTCTACCGCTCACCCCTCGCCGAACGCCTCCTCGCCGCCCGGCTGCCCACCGCCCGTGTCGGCAGCGCCGGCACCCACGCCCCGCCCCGGCCCCGGCGTGGACCCGGAGACCCGCCGTGTCCTGGCCGAACGCGGGGGCGACGACACCGGGTTCACCTCCCGTCAGCTCACGCCGAAGCTGGTCGGCGGGGCCGATCTGGTGCTCGGCACGGAGCGCGCCCACCGTGACGCGGCCGTCCGCCTGCGCCCGGGCGCGCTCCACCGGGCCTTCACCCTGCGGGAGTTCGTCCGCCTCGCCACGGGAACCCCGCCGGGCGCCGAGGACGAGATCGAGGACCCCCACGGCGCCGGGGAGGAGATGCTGCGCGACTGCGCCGAGCGTCTCGACGCTCTGGCCGCCGAGGTGGCGCGGGTGCTGGGCGGGCCGGGGCCGACCGCCTCCCCGGCCGGACTCACCACGCCCGCTACCTGGGCTTCTTGCTAAGGTCCTCGCCATGTCGGTCACCCAGACACTCCCCGGCTCCGCGACGGCGGAACGGGACAACCGAGCCGCCCGGGTCAGTGCCTACGCCGTAGCCTTCGCGGCGTTCGTCGGAGGCGGCGGCTACCTGCCCGCCGCGGTCTTCTTCCCGCTGACGCTCACGTGGATGGCCGTGATCTTCCTGTGCGGGATCACCGCGATCGTCGCGGGCCACGTCGCCCGCTTCCGCGCCAAACGCCATGGCCTGCGCGGCCGCTGGCTGGCCCTCGCCGGAATCGTCGGCGGCTGGATCTGCGTCCTGGTGGCCGTGCTGGCGCTGGCGGCCGTGGTCGGCGTGCTCGGCGGCCTGGCCGTACTCATCGACTCCTGAGACCACTCTCGCCGTGCGCGGCGAGGAAGTCGAGCGCCCGCCTGTTCAGCAGGGCGGCGGCCTCCGGGTCGTGGGCAGGCAGGGACGAGTCCGCGAAGAGGTGCTGGTCGCCGGGGTACAGGAACGGCTCCGCGTCGGCCGACTCCGCGACGAGCCGGTGGAGGCCGATCCGTTCTTCGCCGGGGACCGCGACACCGCCGACCGTGGACCTGCACCGGCACGCCCTGCGGCCAGGCGGGGCCGAACTCCGAGACGGGGATGCCAGGACGACCTCTGCCATGCCCGCGGCCCCTTGCCTCTCGCTCATCCGGCGCCCCTGTCGGACGCATGTGCGGAGCGTAACCCTCAAGGGATGACCGTGTCCGTCGTCCGGCCCTGCGCGCCGCCCCGCCGGGCGGCCTCCATGAGCCTTCGAACCCTTGTCCCCCTACGGATTTCGGGCTGGTGTGCGAGCTGTCGTCCGGGGGTGGGGTGCTGCCCGTCCAAGTGGTCAACTGCCCACCGCACGGGATGCTTTGATGACTACCGTGAGTGCTCGTCAGGTCGCGCGGAGCCCACGCCGGGGTGTCCGCGTTGCCCGCCAGGAGCCCCGCTACCGCACCCCCGCCCCACGCCGGACCGGGGGGTTTCTTCCGAGGACGTCGATGTCACAACTACGCGCACCGGCCGCCAACCGGGCGGACCGCCGTGAGGGCGGCGGCCGGCACGGCAAGGCCGCCCAGCAGCTCCCCGAGGCGCACATACGGCCTCAGCTGCTGCGGATCGCGGTCCTGCCGGCCGTCGCGGTCTCCCTCGGTGGCGCCGCCGCGGTGCTCTTCGCGCTGCGTTCCGCCGACGGCGGCGGAACCACCTCCCCGCTGCTCTGGGCGATCCTCGCCGGCGCCGCCGCCGTGGCCCTCGCCGGGATCGCGGTCGCCGCCGTCGCCGCCGACCGCACCGCGCGGAACATCCTGGACCGGGCCGCGCAGCTCCGCCGCACCAGCGCCCGCAACCAGGCCGAACTGCGCGACGTCCTCGACGCCCTCCGCCGGGGCGAGCAACCCACCGCCCAGCAGCCGCCCCTCGCCCCGCGCGGCGACGGCTTCGACCTGCTCGGCGAGGAACTGCACCGCGCCCACCGGATGGCCGTCCAGGCCGTGGTCCAGGCCGCCCAGCTCTCCAGCCAGGCGGGCAGCGAACAGAAGGTCGAGGTCTTCGTCAACCTCGCCCGGCGCCTCCAGTCCCTCGTCCACCGCGAGATCCAGCTCCTGGACGAGCTGGAGAACCAGGTCGAGGACCCCGACCTGCTCAAGGGCCTCTTCCACGTCGACCACCTCTCCACCCGCATCCGCCGCCACGCCGAGAACCTCGCCGTCCTCGGCGGCGCGATGTCCCGCCGCCAGTGGAGCAGGCCCGTCTCCATGACGGAGGTGCTGCGCTCGGCCATCGCCGAGGTCGAGCAGTACTCGCGGGTCAAGCTGGTGCCCCCGATCGACGGGGACGTACGCGGCCACGCCGTCGCCGACACCATCCACCTCCTCGCCGAACTGGTCGAGAACGCCACGGTGTTCTCCGCCCCCCACACCCAGGTCCTGCTGCGCGCCAGCCGCGTCGCCGCCGGGGTCGCCGTCGAGGTCGAGGACCGGGGCCTGGGCATGCCCGGCGACGAGCAGCGCCGGATGAACGCCCTGCTCGCCGACCCCGACCAGGTCAACGTCGCCAGCCTCCTCCAGGACGGCCGCATCGGCCTGTACGTGGTCGCCACCCTCGCCCGGCGCCACGGCATCGCGGTGCGCCTCCAGTCCAACATCTACGGCGGCACCCAGGCCGTCCTGGTGCTCCCCGCCACCCTGCTCGGCACGGTGCCCGACGCCCAGCCCGCCCCCGAGTCCCTCCCCGGCACCGCGGCGCCGGCCGCCCTCACCAGCACCCCGACGGCCGGTCAGCCCCTGCCCGACGTACCGCCGGCCGGACCCGTGGCCGAGCAGCCGCTCGGACCGCCTGCCCCGGCACCGCTCCCGCCCACCGCCGACGAGGAGCCCGCGCCGGCCGCCCCGTCCCTCGCCCCCGACCGCCCGGTCCCGGTCGCGCAGGACGAGGCCCCGGCGCCGCGCCCCGCCCCCGTCGACGGCACCCCGCCGCCCCTGCCGACCCGCACCACCCGCCGGCAGGCGGCCTCCCGGGGCCAGCACGCCGCGCCGCCCGAGGCCGGGCCCGAGCCGCGCGCCGCCGTGCCCGGCCCCCGCACCCTGCCGGTCCGCGACACGCAGGAGCAGCGGCCGACCCCGGCCGAGGCCCGCCCCGGCATCCGGCCCGAGCACCGGGACACCGTCGAGGCCAACGCCGCCTCCCCCCTCGTGCTCGGCAGCACCCTGAAGGACCAGCCGCCCGAGCGGCCCAGCCTGCCCCGCCGCCGCGCCCAGGAACACCTTGCCCCGCAGCTGCGCGACGGCCCCGTCGCCCGCACCACCGGCGAACTGCCCCACGTCGGCCACGACCCCGGGCTGATGGCCGCGTTCCGGCGGGGGATCGGCCTCGCCGAGGCCCAGGACGAGCTGCCCGCCGACCCCGCGCCCGACACCGGCCCCGCCCACCGGTCCGGGTGAGGCGGCACTCCAACTCCCCTCCGCAGTCCCCACGTTCCCGTAGCCCCACAGGTTCCCCCATGTATGCAAGGAGTCGATCCACCATGGCGAGCGATGCGCCGACCGGCCATGCCTCCGACCTCGACTGGCTGTTGAGCGGACTGGTCCAGCGGGTCCCGCACACCCGCAGTGCCGTGCTGCTCTCCGCCGACGGTCTGGTCAAGTCCCTGCACGGCCTCGACCCGGACAGCGCCGACCACCTCGCCGCCCTCGCCTCGGGTCTCTACTCGCTCGGCCGCAGCGCCGGAGCGCGCTTCGGCGAGGGCGGCGACGTCCGCCAGGTCGTCGTCGAACTCGACAGCAGCCTCCTCTTCGTCTCCACCGCCGGGTCGGGCACCTGCCTGACCGTGCTGGCCGGGCGCGAGGCCGACGCCGCCGTCCTCGGCTACGAGATGACGATGCTGGTCAAGAGCGTCCGGCCGTACCTGGTGACCCCGCCGCGCCGGCAGGCCCCCGAACCCACGGCGATGAGGAACTGACCATGGCCCTCCCGCAGGACGGGCCCTGGCTGGACGACGCGGCCGGGCGCCTCGTCCGCCCGTACACCGTCAGCGGCGGGCGGACCCGACCGACGACCGCGCTGGACCTGATGTCCCTGGTGATGTCCACCGGCACCCAGCCGCTCGGCTACCTCGGTCCCGAACACAGCGACGTCCTCGGGCTCTGCGAGGCGCCCACCTCCGTCGCCGAGGTCGCCGGGCAGCTGCGGCTGCCCGCCGTCGTCACCAAGGTTCTCCTCTCCGACCTGGTCGACTGCGGCGCCCTGACCACCCGGGCCCCCGACTACTTCCACCACCCCACCGACCGGTCCCTGCTGGAGGCAGTGCTCGATGGACTACGACGACGGCTCTGACCCCTTTCCCACCGCGCTCAAGATCCTGGTCGCGGGCGGGTTCGGGGTCGGGAAGACCACCTTCGTGGGCGCGGTCAGCGAGATCGCCCCGCTCAGCACCGAGGAGCTCCTCACCACCATCAGCGCCGAGACCGACAGCCTGGAGGGCGTGGAGAACAAGACCACCACCACGGTGGCGATGGACTTCGGCCGCATCACCCTCGACAGCCGCCACGTCCTGTACCTCTTCGGCACGCCGGGGCAGGAGCGGTTCTGGTTCATGTGGGACGAGCTGTCCGAGGGCGCGCTCGGCGCCGTCGTCCTCGCCGACACCCGGCGGCTGGAGGACTGCTTCGCCGCCGTCGACTTCTTCGAGCAGCGCGGGATGAGCTTCGTCGTCGCCGTCAACGAGTTCGACGGCGCCCACCGCTACGGCCCCGACGAGGTGCGCGCCGCCCTCGACCTCGGCATCCACGTGCCCGTCATCCGCTGCGACGCCCGCATCTCCAGCTCGGCCGTGCAGACGCTGCTCACCCTGGTACGGCACCTCCTCGCCGGGCACCCCGCCGAGAGCCAAGGAGCGCCCCTGTGACCTTCGACCCGCTCGGCCACCTCCTCCTGACCCCCGCCGACCCCGAGGCCCCGGCGCGCGAGGAGCGGCTGGGCAGGCTGGGGCTCGGCCGCCACGCCGACGCCGGGCTCGACGCCTTCGCCACCCGCCTCGCCGACCTGACCCGCGCGCCGTACGCCATGGTCAACTTCATAGGCACCGGCGGGCAGTTCTTCGCCGGGCTGCACACCCCGGCCGGGCCGCTCGCCGGGGGAGCCGCGCCCGCGAGCGCCTTCCGGCACATGGCCCGCGACCACGGCTACTGCCCCTACGTGGTGGTACGGCGCAAGGCGCTGGTGCTGGAGGACGTCTGCGACTTCCCGCGCTTCGCCGGGAACCCGGTGGTCGACGAGATCGGCATCCGCTCCTACCTCGGCGCCCCGCTCATCGACCGCACCGGCCTCGCCCTCGGCACCGTCTGCGTGGTGGACACCCAGCCGCGCCCCTGGGGCCGGGCGGGGCTCGACACCATCAAGGCGATGGCCGCCGAGCTGGCCGAGCAGCTCCAGCGCCGCGACCCGGGAGTCCCCTGAGCGCAGCGGTCACCGTCGCGCGGCGTACCGGAGCCGGAGCTGTCCGATCTCGGCGGCGTTCTTCATCAGCTCCGCGTTGACCCAGGCCGCCGTGTGCCCCACGGTCAGCCCCGCCTCCGCGTCCCAGGGGTACGCCGAGGGGCGGTCCAGCGCCGCGTCGTCCAGGCCGTCGAGGACCGCCGCCCACTCCTCGCGCAGCTCCCGCAGCCAGGCGACGGCCGCCGCACCCTCGCCGGGCCAGGCGACCTCCGTCCGCTCCGGCGGCTCGGCGCCCCGCACGACGGCGAGGGCGGTCGTCCACCACCAGCCGATGTGCCAGGTCAGCCAGGCGATCGTGGGGACGGGCACCGGGTCGGGCTCGCTCTCCGCCCAGTCCGGCCACCAGCGGCCGTCCGCGTCCTCGTGCACCGTCCAGCACAGGGAGGCCGGCTCGCGGAGGAAGTCGGCGGGTTCCAGCCGGTCCAGGTGGTAGGTGAAGAGCGACCAGGTCAGGTCGGCCTGCCAGCGCAGCAGCTCGGTTCGGGAAGTGCTCATCGGGCGATCCTGGCACGCGCGCCCGCTCGCGCCGATTCCTTTTCCGTCCTCGCCCGGCCGCCGTCAGGCCGTCGGCGCAGCCGAGGCATGAGCGGGCCCGTGACCGGGGAGGGGCAGGCAGAGCGCGCCCGGAGCACCCCGGGCACCGACCGCCCCAACACCGACCCCAGGGGAGCGCACCCGATGACCAGCCAGCCCGCAGCCGGCTCCACCGCCCACCGCCCGGGCGTCCTCAGCGCCCACGACGGAGTGGCCGTCGCCACCTACACCTGGCTGCCCGAGGGGCGCTCCCGCGCCTTCGTCCAGATCGCCCACGGCGCGGCCGAACACGCCCAGCGCTACGACCGGTTCGCCCGCCACCTCACCGCGCACGGCTTCGGCGTCGTCGCCTCCGACCACCGGGGCCACGGGGCGACCGCCCCGCTCACCGGCGGCTTCGGCGTCACCGGCGAGGACGGCTGGCGCTCGATCGTCACCGACCTCAAGGCCGTCGGCGACCAGCTCAGGGCCCTGTACCCGGGCGCCCCCGTCCTGCTGCTCGGCCACAGCATGGGCTCCATGCTGGCCCGCGACTACGCCCAGGAGTACCCGGACGACCTCGCCGGACTCCTGCTCACCGGCACCTTCCGCGCCCTGCCCGGGGCGGACCCCGCCCGGGACACCGCCCGCCTGGAGCAGGAGATCGACGCGCACGACCACGCGTACATCTCCTCCTTCGTCCCCGAACTCTTCGCCGCCTTCAACGAGCCCTACCCGCACCGCACCGGCTACGAATGGCTCTCCCGGGACGAGGCCGAGGTCGACGCCTACGCTGCCGACGACGCGTGCGGGTTCCCCTTCAGCGCCGGGTTCAGCCTCGACTGGGTCCGCGCCTCCCAGAAGGTCAACGACCCGGCCAACCTCGCCCGGATGCCCGCCGACCTGCCCGTGCACGTCGCGGTCGGCTCCGACGACCCCTGCCACCAGTCGATGGCCCAGGTCGACGCCCTCCTCGCCGACCTGCGCGGCGCGGGCGTCGAGGACCTCACCTTCACGGCGTACGAGGGCGCCCGGCACGAGATCCTCAACGAGACCAATCGCGAGGAGGTCCAGGACGACCTGACCCGCTGGCTCGACGCGCACGCGCTCTGAGCGGCGGCGCGCCCGCTGTCGGTGCCGTCGCCTACCCTCCCGCCATGGCCGAAGCCCAGGACGCCCGCACCATCGCCCTCTCGCTCCCCGAGACCACCGAGAAGATCGCCTGGTCCATGCCGACCTTCCGGGTCGCGGGGAAGATGTACGCCACCATGCCCGAGGACGAGACCTCGATCGCCGTCCGCTGCCCCAAGGAGGAGCGCGGCGAACTGGTCCTCGCCGAACCGGAGAAGTTCTGGGTCGCCGGCCACGAGGCGTCCTCGGCCTGGGTCCGGGTCCGCCTCGCCGCCGTCGACGACCTCGCCGAACTCCGCGACATCCTCACCGACTCCTGGCGGCAGGCCGCCCCCGGCCGCCTCCTGGACGCCCACCCGGAACTGGCCGCGCCGGGCGGCGGCTGAGCCGGCCCGGACGGAAAACGGCGCGCCCTCCGCCCCCGCCCGTGGCATGATCCCGCCCGGGCGGGGCGGGCGAGTCGCCGCCCGACGGTGAGGAGGGCGGAGGGCCATGGCGGCAGCGACCGAGGCGGGGACCGACCCGGACCCGGAGCCCCGCCGGGGCTTCTGGTCCCGCGACTTCGGCCTCTTCTTCACCGCCCGCGCGGTCGCCAAGCTCGGCGACACCATGCTCCCCGTCGCCCTCGCCGCAGGGCTCCTCCTGCACGGGTACGGCGCGGGCGCCGTCGGCCTCGCCATGGCCTCCTCGGTCGCCTGCTTCGCGAGTCTGGTGATCTTCGGCGGGGTCGTCGCCGACCGGGTCAGCACCCGGCTGCTGATGATCGGCGCCGACGCCGTCCGGCTGGTCACCCAGACGCTCGCCGCCGTCATGTTCTTCACCGGCCACGTCGTCCTGTGGCAGCTCTGCGTGATCGGCGCCCTCAACGGCGCGGCGGCCGCTCTCTTCCAGCCCGGCGTCGCCAGCACCGTGCCCCGGCTCGCCCGCGACGTGCAGGGCGCCAACGGTGCCATCCGCGTCGCCGAGTCGGTGATGTCGCTGGCAGGGCCTGCCGCCGCCGGCATGCTCGTCGCCTTCGTCTCGCCCGGCGGCGTCTTCGCCGCCCACGCCGCCACCTACGGCCTCAGCGCCCTCTGCCTGGTCCTGCTGCGCCTGCCGCCCGCCGCGCCCCGCACCGCCACCGGCAAGGGCGGCGCCGCCTTCCGCCGGGACCTCGTCGAGGGGTGGCGCGAGTTCCGTTCCCGCACCTGGCTGTGGGGGGTCATCGCGATCTGGGGGCTGTTCATGCTGGCGGTCTCCGGCCCCGCCGTCCCGCTGGTCGCCGCCGACGTCGTCCAGGAGCACGGCCCGCGCGCCTACGGCCTGGTCAACTCCGCCCTCGGCGCCGGCACGGTCGTCGGCGGCCTGCTCGCGCTGCGTGCCCGGCCGCGCCGGATGCTGCGCGCCGGGGCCTTCGCCGTCCTCGGCTTCGGCCTCTTCCCCGGCACCGTCGGGGCGGGGCTGGGGGTGCCCGCGATGTGCGCGGGCGCCGCCGTGGCGGGCGCCGGCATGTCCTTCTGGGGCGTCATGTGGGCCACCAGCGTCCAGACCCAGGTCCGCCCCGAGGTGCTCAACCGCATCCACGCCTACGACGTGGCCGGCTCGCTCGCCATGATGCCGGTCGGCCAGGCCCTCGCGGGCCCCGCCGCGGGCCTCCTCGGCACCGACGTGGTCCTCGTCTCCGGCGGCCTGCTGACGCTGGTCGTCGGCGCGCTCCTGCTCGGCGTACCCGCCATCCGGAACCTGGAGCGTGCCGAGGACCGGCCCGTCGCGGGCTCCCCCGTACCCGCTCCCGGCTCCAGCGCCGCTACGACGCCAGGAAGGCGCTGATGTCCCGGCGCAGCGAGGCCGCGTCCAGGCCGTGCGCGGCGTCGTGCTCCTCGGCGCGCCCGTAGCGCCGCAGCTCCTCCTTGCCCACGCCGAGCCCCAGCAGCCGGTGCGGCACCACGGAGAGCGCCTCGTCGGCCGCGCCCACCGAGGTCCCGGCCAGGTACGGCTCGACCAGCACCGCCTGGGCCGTCCCCTGGGCCGGGTCGACCGCCGCCCGGCGCAGCCCCGCCGCGTCGAAGGGCCGCACGGTGGTCGCGTACAGCACGGTCAGGTCGAGCCCCTCGGTCGCCGCGAGGACCGTGTCCAGCATCGGCCCGACCGCGACCACGGCCGCCCCGGAACGGCCCTCGCGCACCTGCCGGAACCGGGTGCCGTCCAGCGCGCGCCCCTCGGTGTTGGTCCGCTCGGAGAGGCGTACGTACACCTTGTCGTCCCCGGCGGCGACGGCGGCGCGGACCAGCGCCTCGGCCTCGTCCGGGTGGCCCGGGACGTGCACGGTCCAGCCGGGGAGGGTGTCGAGGAGGGCCACGTCGCCGGGGGACATGTGGGTGTAGCCGCCGGACGGCATGTCGTAGGAGGCGCCGGAGCTGACCAGTACGCCGCCCACGCCCTGGTGGCCGAAGTCGAGCTTGACCTGTTCGAAGGGCCGCTCCACCAGGAACGACGCGAAGGTGTGCAGCACCGGGCGCAGCCCCGACAGGGCGAGTCCGGCGCCCGCGGAGACGAGGAGCTGCTCGCGGATGCCGACGTTGACGACGCGGTCGGGGTGGGCGGTGATCGCGCCCTGGAGCCGGTCCCGGCTGATCTCGGCGATGACCAGGGCGACGCGCGGATCGGCGTCCATCAGCTGGTGCACGGTGTCCGCGAAGCGGTCGCGCATGGAGTCCACGGGAGGGTCCTTTCGGGAGGAGGGTGCGGGGGAGGGGTGTCGTCGGGGCCGGTCAGCGGCTGACGCGGGCCACCACGACGTGCGGGCGGCCGGGGTGGGGCGCGGTGAAGGCCCGGTGCAGCGCCTCGTGGTCGTGGCCGTCGACGGTCTCCGTCGACCAGCCGGCCACTGCGAAGCGGGCCGCGAGGTGCCCGGGGGCGGCGTGGCTGGCGGAGGCGTTGTCGACCACCACGGTGTGCAGGGACTCCAGCCCGGTCAGCCCCGCGAAGGCGATCGCCTCGTCGTTGGAGCCCTCGTCCAGCTCGGCGTCGCCCGTCATGACCCAGACCGCCGGCTCCGTCAGCCCTTGCGCCCGCAGCCCGAGGGCCACCCCGACGCCGATCGGCAGCCCGTGCCCGAGCGAGCCGCTGCCGATCTCCACCCCCGGCACCAGCGTCCGGTCCGGGTGGTGGCCGAGCGGCGAGGTGAACCCGCCGAAGCCGGTCAGCCACGCCTCGGGGAAGAAGCCGTGGGCGGCGAGGACGGCGTAGTACGCCATCGGGCCGTGGCCCTTGGACAGCAGGAACCGGTCACGGCCCGGGTCCTCGGCGGTCTCCGGCGTGACGCGGAGCACCCGGTCGTACAGCACCCAGAGCGGATCGAGGGTGGAGGTGGCCGCCGCGGAGTGCTTCTCGTCGCCGGTCTGGAGGCTCATGAGGCGGGGGATGTCGGCGTAGGACGGGGTCGTGCCCGAAGTGGTGGACGTCATGCGATCACCGTGCGACCTCAAGCTCGCTCGAGGTCAAGAGCGGCTCCCCCCCCCCGGAAAGGGGTGCGCGACCACCGACTCAAGTGAGGTATGGTTTTCCTGCGCGTTCGGCCAGGGGGAAACCCCAGGTCAGGCGGGCACCGGGACGTGGCGCAGCTTGGTAGCGCACTTGACTGGGGGTCAAGGGGTCGCAGGTTCAAATCCTGTCGTCCCGACTCGCGAGAGTCGTGGAAGGGCCGGTTCGGAGAGATCCGAACCGGCCCTTCGTCGTGTCGGGGGCCGCCGGCCGGAAGGTCAGCCGTTCCGGTGCCCGTTCTCGTGGTAGGCGTACTTCTCGTGCCGGGGCGTCATGCCGTCCGGGCGGGCGGCGAGGACGAAGGGGCGGCCCGCGTCGTCGACGGTGTGGTGGGTGCGGTTCCCGGAGTTGTCCTCGACGGTGACGTCGAGGGTGAAGTGGTACTCGGTCTCGTCGGGGCCCCATGCCTCGACCGTGAAGAAGAGCGTGCTGGTGGCGGGCTCGCCGTCGGTCTCGCGGAGGAGCTCTGCGGGCTCGCCGGTCAGGATGGGCAGGTGCGGGGTGTCGCGGGAGAGGCGCGCGGTTCCCGCCGACCGGCTGTCGTTGCTTTGGAGGCCCCAGAGGGCGGGGTAGCAGCCGTAGCCCTGGGGCGGGGGGCCCGCGCGGACGGTCTTCCTCACGTTCAGGGCGACGTCGACGATCCGTTCGGGGTCCTTGAGGGCGGACGGGCCGGCCATGCTGACGGCGTAGGCGGCACGGCCCGCCGGGAGGGCGCCGTCGGCGGCGAGGAGGCGTTCCATCCGCTGGCAGACGGCGCCGGGCACGTCCAGGTTGGCGGCGAGCCGGCTGACCTCGGGCACCTTGCGGTCCGCGACCATCCACATCTCCTGGCCGTTCTCGGCGAGGAGCCGCGACGCGCTCACCGACAGGGCGTCGGAGGGGCGGCCGACGGTGGTGCCCTCGCGGGCCAGGGCGAGATCCGTGGTGCCGTACTTCAGCGCGGCGCCCTGAGCCGGTGTGCCGATGCCCGCCACCGGCGGGGCGAGGGTGAAGGGGGAGCCGGCGTCGTCGATGCGTATCGTCCGCCGCCTGTCGCCCTCCCACACCTCCGCCTCGATCCACCACTGGCAGGAGCAGCCGGTGGTCCGGGTCTCGATCACGCCGCCGACGGTGGCGCCAGGGCTCACGGTCCGGCTCACCTTGAGGTCGCGCGGCCGGTCCAGGTTCAGCCGGCCCCAGCTCTCCATGGACGGGGGGACACCGCGGTCCACCGCGCCCAGGCACTCCACGTCGGTCCCCCTCGGCGGAGGCAGCGCGCGCCCCTTGACGACGCGCAGCGAGCGCACCACCAGGCCGCGGTCCCCGGGCGCCGTCAGTGTGAACGCGGCGGCCGCCGTGCCCCGGGGAACGGCCGAGTGCTCGGTGGCCCAGGTGAACAGTGCGGCGCAGCGCCCGGAGCCGAGCGCCCGGTCCGGTACGGCCGAGCCCTCCGGGACGGTGGCGGACCAGGTGGAGGACCAGGCCAGGCCCAGCGCCTGCCGTCCGGCCGCCCTGCTCCGGCCCTCGGCGGCGATGTTCGGCCCGGCGGAGGCGTTGGGGCGCGCAGTGGCGGGGGCCGGTTCGTCGGGAGTGAGGGCGACCGGCGCCGCCACCCCGGCCCAGACGGCGGCGGTCAGGAGGAAGGCCACGAGGAAGGGGCGGCGGCCGTTCACGGCTGCTTCTTCCAGTGGGTCATCGAGTCGTCGCACCGGTACGTGCTGTCGATGTCTCCCTCGTCGGGGGCCAGGACGAAGGGCTTGCCACCGTCGTCCACGACGACCCGGCCCTTCTCCGTGCCCTGCTGGTAGACGACGTCGAGCACGTAGGAGGCGGCCGTCTCGCCGGCCTCGACCCGGATGTCGAAGACGGCGGGCTCGTCCTGCTTGGCGAGCTGCATCTCCTGGGTCGGGTACTGGCCGACGGCCTTCTCCCCGTCGTACTCCTGCGCGGCCGTGTCCGAGGCGCCGAGGTCGATGCGGAGCCGGGTGATGCCGGTGCTGCCCTCGGCGCCGCCGCAGGAGAGCAGGTCTCCCTCGGCTGCCGGCTTCTCTTCGGTGACGCGGGCGCGGACCCCGGTGACGGAGACGGGGACCTTGGTGAAGTTCATCAGGGTGACCCGGACGCGCATCATCCCGGCGTAGGTGCCGTCGGCCTCGACCAGGCCGTCCAGGGCCGTGCCGGCGTCCATGGCCTCCTGTTCCAGCTTCGCCACGTCCGCGGTGCCGGGTATCCGGACCGCCTTGGTGTCCCGGGTCAGGTCCCACCAGACCTCGGACTCGGCGTGCAGGGCCCGGCCCGCGGGCACCGGTGAACGGCTGCTGCTCCACACGTCGAAGTAGGTGGTGACGGCCGCGGCCAGGGCGGTGCTCAGGACGACGCCGAGCGCGGCGGCGGCGATCGTCCTCATCCGGCCCCGTCCGGGCTCGGCGGCGTCCTGGGGCTGATGGGCGGCGGGCGCGTCGTCGTCAGGGGACGACGCGGGGTCGCCCGGCTCTGCGGTCTCGGTCTCCGGGGTCTCGGGCACGCGCTCGCCACCATCCGATCTCGGGCTGTGTGCAGGGGAGTTGGCGCTGAAGCGCTTCATCTTGGCACGTACACGGAGTAGGGCCGAAGGGATTTTCCCCGCAGGCCGGGCCGATCAGCAGGCGGACCGCGCGTCCCACTTCCCGGACCACTCCTGGTGCCGTGCCACCGCCTCGTGGAGAAAATGCCGGCCGAGCCGGACTGGACCCGCCCACCCCGCTGCTGCGCACCGGCGCCACCCCGGAGGAGCTGCGTGGCCCGGGCGACTTCGCCGCGCTGTGCGCCCGCGTCACCCAGGAGGTGAAGGCGGCGGCCGTGCCCGGGGAGCGGACCGGTGGCGTAGCCTGACGGGCGAGTGGGCAAGTTTGACTACTTGTCCTGACCCCCTCGGTGAGGAGGGCCGCGTGAGCGGTGAGAGAACGGTGCCGCTGCTGCCGTGCCGGTCGGTCGACGAGATCGCCGGCTTCCGCGCGATGCCGGGCTTCACCCGCACCTGCCGCCAGGAGCGCCCGAACCCGTACGTGGTGGTGGAGCGCGGCGAACTCCACCTGCACTTCTTCGGCCTGCCCGGCTTCCGCCCCGAGGACTCCTACGGGACCTGCCTCGTGGTGGTGCCCGACATCGCGGAGGTCTTCGACGCCTTCGCCGCCGGGACGCGGGCCGTCCACGGCGAGCTGCTGGTCTCCGGCATTCCCCGGATGGCCCGGCCGCGCCGGCGGAAGAACGCCGAGGGCATGACCGGGTTCGCCGTGATCGACCCCGGCGGGAACTGGATCAGGTTCACCGCGGGGGCCGAGGACGCCCCGGCCGGGCCCGGGCCCGGGGGCGGCGGGCTGGCGGGGGCGCTGCGCCACGCCGTGGTCATGGGCGACTCGCGCGGCGACCACGAGCGGGCCGCGCGTCTGCTGGACCACGCCCTTCGCCGTGGCGAGGCCACCGCCGGCCCCGCCGAACTGGTGGAGGCACTGGCCTACCGCGCCGAACTCCCGGCCCGTGCCGAAGACCCCCGGCGTAAGGGAGTTCCTCGCCCGGGCCGAGCGGGTCACCCTCGACGAGGCCGGGCGACGGGTGTCGGCCGACGCGCTGACCGCCCTTCGCGACCTGGCGGCCTCCTTCTCCGCCCGGCCCGCGCGGCTCAGGCCGGCTGACTGAGTTCCGCCCGGCCGAAGAGCAGGGCGTGCCCAGGCGGAAGCTGGTCGAGCAGGTCGTCCAGGAGGTCGGGGCCCGCCAGGTCGGCGACGACCGTGAGGACCGAGCCGGTGTCCCAGCGGGTGGTGGCGAGGGAGGCACCGGAGCGTGCGGCCAGCTCCGCCACCAGTTCCTGCCCGGTCAGGGGAGTGGTGGCGGGTATCTCGCGGACGAGGAGGCGGGCCGCTTCGGCGGGCAGCCGCGCGGCCAGGGCGACGCGCCCTTCCCCGCCGAGCTGGCGGCCCAGCCCGGCCAGCACGAGGCGCGCGGCCTCCTCGGCCCGCTCCCGGGTCGGGTAGACGCCCTGGTAGCGGACGGCCTCCAGGAACTGCGTCCACTCGGGCGCCGGGGCGGGGAAAACGGTCTGGTGGGGGCCGTGGGGCACTGCTGGTCGCCTTTCGTGTCGGAGGGTGGCCGCCGGGATGCGGCTGTCGGGGAGGGCGCGCCGCCCGGGCCCCGGGACGTACGCGGCGTCGCGGAGCCCGGGCGGCGCGGGGCAGGGGGCGGCCCGGCTCAGCCGGTGATCTGCTGGCGGGACTCGCCCTGGCCGACCTTCACCCGGCGGCGCTTGGCGCGCTCGGCGATCGGGATGCGCAGGGTCAGCACGCCCGCGTCGTAGTCGGCCCGCACCTGGTCGGTGTCGAGGGTGTCGGCGAGGACGAGCTGCCGGGAGAAGACGCCGAGCGGTCGTTCGGCGACCTCCATCCGGACGTTCTCCGCGTTGCCCGCCGGGCGTCGTTCGGCCTTGACGGTGAGCATGTTGCGCTCGATGTCGATCTCGATCGCCTCCGGGTCGACACCCGGCAGGTCGAAGGAGACCACGTACGTGTCGCCCTCGCGGCAGGCGTCCATCGGCATCGCCGTCGGGCGGCTCCAGGTGCCGGGGGCGGTCAGCTCGCGGGCGATCCGGTCGAACTCGCGGAAGGGGTCAGTGCGCATCAGCATGGGTGAACACCTCCAGAAGTCCAGGCAGTTGATGCCATGCGCTTCACCTGACACCGTTGTAACATGTCATCCGAACGATGACAAGCAAGCCGTCGTCCATCGGACGACGCACCGGAGTGCGCGACACGGCCGCGCGGCACAGGAGGCCCCATGACCACTGCCGACCGCCCCACCCCGGGCCCCAGCGGACGGCCCGGCCCGCCCTTCACCCCCGACCCGGCCTCCTTCCTGGCCGTCGCGGGCGCCCTGGAGGCCATCCGGGACGCCGTCGACGCCGCCGAGTCCGGCACGGCCGGGGCCGGCGGCGGGGGAGCGGGGGCCGAGGACGTCCTCGCCAGCCTGCTCCTGCTGCGCCAACTGCGGGAGCAGCTCGCCGTCTGGGAACCCGGCCTCGTCGAGACGGCCCGCGAGGCCGGAGCCAGCTGGGCCGATCTGGCCCACCCCCTGGGCGTCTCCAGCCGCCAGGCCGCCGAGCGCCGCTATCTGCGCAACCGCCCCGGTGCCACGGGCACCACCGGCGAGCAGCGCGTCCGGGCCACCCGCGAACGCCGGGCCGCCGACCGCGACCGCACCGCCTGGGCCCGGGCCAACGCCGCCGACCTGCGCCGCCTGGCCGCCCAGATCACCAGCCTCACCGGTTTGCCCGCCGCCGCCCGCCCCCCGGTCGCCCGCCTCGACCAGGCACTCGCCCACGACGACCCGGCCGCCCTCCTCGCCCCCCTCCGCGAGGCCGCGCGCCCGCTCCGCTCCGCCCATCCCGAACTGGCCGGCCGGATCGACGCCCTGTCCGGCCCGGACGGCACGGCCCCGTCCGGGCCGTCCTGACCTCCGCCCGGCGCTCTCGCGTGCGCGGCGGCCTCCCGTACCGCAGACTGCGGCTGTGACAGAGCGGCGGCAGCGCTTCGAGGGGTGGATCGCCGGGGTCGGGACGGGCTCCGGTACGCGGCTGGTGCTCGGGCACTGGGAACGGTCGCCGTTCGGCGCGTTCAGCGACGTGATGGTGGAGGAGGCCGACGGGCGGCGCACCCTGCTCGCGCCCACCGCCGAGGTCGCGGCGTACGTGGCCGCCACCTACCGGTTCGAGGAGGTGGCGGTGGTACCGGTGCGGGTCACTGCTGCCGGGCCCCGGTGGCAGGTGGCGGCCGGGCCGCTGCGGCTGGCGTTCACCACCGGCAGCCGGACCTTGCTGGGGCTGCTGCTGCGCGCCGTACCCGTGCCGCTCGGCCGGCTTCCCGCCTGGGCGGCGCTGCTCGACGGACCGGCGCGGCTGCTGCCCGGCGTACGGACCCGGGGGAGCGCGGGCGGCGGCCGGCGCGAGTGGTACGGCGCCCACGACCTGCGGCGGATCACCGCCGTGCGCGCGACCTGGGAAGGCCGGGAGCTGGGGCCGCTCGCGCCCGTGGCGCCGCCGGTCGCCTTCGGGTTCGGCTCCACACCGCGCCGGCCCGCGCTGGTCCGGGTGACGACGACGGTGGAGAGTGCCCCGTCCCGTCCCCGGAGGGCGACCGGAGACGGGTGATCCGGTGCCCCGGGACGGGGCCGCACCTCCCTGCCGGGGCGCGCTCTGCCCGTGGCGAATCTGCTCCCGGCAGAGAACCGGTTCCGGCTGTCCGGCAGCGGCCAGAGTGAGGTCACCGGGGCGCGTCGGCGTCCCGTACCGGACCTGAGGAGAACGGACATGGCGCCCTCGCACCCCGCCTGGTCGGCCGCTGACGCGGAGACCGCACCCACCCGCTACGACGACCAGCTCGCCGGACAACTGCTCACCCAGCGCATCGTCCTGCTCGGCACCCAGGTCGACGAGACCTCCGCCAACCGGATCTGCGCCCAGCTGCTCCTGCTGTCGGCGGAGGACCCGCGCACCGACATCAGCCTGTACATCAACAGCCCCGGCGGCTCGGTCACCGCCGGGCTCGCCATCTACGACACGATGCGGCTGATCCCCAACGACGTGTCGACGCTCGCCATGGGCTTCGCCGCCAGCATGGGCCAGTTCCTGCTGACGGTCGGGACGGCCGGCAAGCGGTTCGCGCTGCCCAACGCGCGCATCATGATGCACCAGCCCTCGGCGGGCATCGGCGGATCGGCCGCCGACATCGCCATCCAGGCCGAGAACCTGGAGTTCACCAAGCGCGCCATCGAACGGCTGACGGCCGAGCACACCGGCCGCAGCGAGGCCGAGATCAGCCGGGACAGCGACCGCGACCGCTGGTTCACCGCCGAACAGGCCAAGGAGTACGGGATGGTGGACCGGGTCGTGCACACCCTGGACGACGTCCGCCCCTCCGGCACGCGGCGGAAGGCGGGGATCTGACATGGCGCAGTACACGATCCCGACCGTCGTCGAGCGCACCGCGCGCGGCGAGCGGGCCTTCGACATCTACAGCAGTCTGCTCTCCGAGCGGATCATCTTCCTCGGCACCGAGATCGACGACGGCGTCGCCAACGTGGTCATCGCCCAGCTCCTCCACCTGGAGTCGGTCGCGCCCGACCAGGAGATCGCGCTGTACATCAACTCGCCCGGTGGCTCGTACACCTCGTTGATGGCGATCTACGACACGATGACCTTCGTGTCGGCGCCCCTGTCGACCTTCTGCGTGGGTCAGGCCGCTTCCACCGCCGCCGTCCTCCTCGCGGGCGGCGACCCGGGCCGGCGGCTGATCCTGGAGCATGCCCGGGTGCTGCTCGGGCAGCCGGCCAGCGGCGGCAGCCAGGGCACCGTTTCCGACCTGACGGTGCAGGCCAAGGAGGTGGCCCGGGTCCGCAGCCAGACCGAGGAGGTCCTCTCCCGCCACACCGGGCACAGCGTGGAGCGGCTGCGGGCCGACATGGACCGGGACAAGGTGTTCACCGCCGAGGAGGCCGTCGCCTACGGCCTCGCCGACGAGGTGCTGACCCGCAGGCGGCCGCAGGGCTGAGCGGTGGTGCCCCGGTACGGGGGTCCGGGGCACCCCTCGACGGCCTCAGGCGGCCAGCCGGACCTCTGCCCGGACCGGGCCGCTCCCGGCCTGCGGGCGGCCGGGCAGCCGGGTCACGCTCGCCACCCGCAGTGGTGCCGCCGGCGCGGCGGACGCCTCGGGCCGGCCGCGGCGGTCCGCCGGGACCAGGTCGCGCTGGGTCAGGGCGAGCAGGTCCGCGAGGCTCAGTCCGAGTGCCCCGGCGGCTGCCGCCAGGACCTCCGAGGAGGCTTCCTTGCGGCCGCGCTCGATCTCGGAGAGGTACGGCATGGAGATCCGCGCGGCCTCGGAGACCTCCTTGAGGGTGCGGCCCTGCGCCTGGCGCTCACCGCGCAGCGCGCCGCCCACCACCTGCCGCCAGAGGGGTTCCTTCGCCGCCTGTCCGCGCGGGCGGGGGCCGGGGCCCGGGCGGGCGTCGGGATCGGGGTTCGCCGAGTGGTTGCTCACCGTCCCAGCCTAGGAGCGGCCCGGCCTCCCGGGCACCGCCTGGCGTTCCGCCCGCGGCGAACCAGGCGGAGCGGGAAACTCCGTTCGGCCCGGCGCCGCGAACCGCCCCGGCCCCGGCACCGCTCAGCGGTACCAGGGCCGGGGAGGTGGCTCCCGTAAGGGAAGCGCGGGGTCAGTCGCTGGTCGTCACCCGGACGTAGTCGACGACGAGTTCCTGCGGGAAGGTGGTGTTCCCGTCCGGCGGACCGGGCCAGTCGCCGCCGACCGCCAGGTTCAGGATGAGGAAGAACGGCTTGTTGAAGACCCACGGGTTGCCGCCCGTGTCGGCGGGGGTGCGGGTCTGGTACACCTGGCCGTCCACCGACCAGCTGATGCGGTCCGGCGCCCAGTCCACCGCGAAGGTGTGGAAGCCGTCGGCGAACTGCTCGCCGCCCGGCAGGGTGTACCCGGCGCCGATGCCGTTGCCGCCGGAGTAGCCCGGGCCGTGCAGGGTGCCGTGGACCGTGGACGGCTCGTAGCCGACGTTCTCCATGATGTCGATCTCGCCGGAGGCGGGCCAGCCCACCTGGCCGAAGTCGGCGCCGAGCATCCAGAAGGCCGGCCACATGCCCTGGCCGCGCGGCACCTTGAGCCGGGTCTCGACGTGGCCGTACTGGGCGTTGAACCGCTCGGCCGTGTTGAGCCGGGCCGAGGTGTACTCGCACCGCCCGTACCAGCACTGGTAGTCGCGGGGGTTCTCCTTGCGGGCGGTGATGACGAGGTTGCCGTTGCCGTCGAGGGCGGCGTTGTCGGCACCCGGGGTGTAGTACTGGCTCTCGTGGTTGTTGACGTTGTCGCCGGTCTCCAGCTGCCAGCGGCCGCCGTCGACCGCCGAGCCGGCCGGTCCGTCGAAGTTGTCCTCGAAGGTGACGGCCTGGGCGCGGGATGAGCCGGCCGACTCGTCGGCGGCCGCGGTGGCTGCCGGGGCCAGGAGGCCCGCGCAGCACAGGAGGGAAGCCGCCCAGAGGGCGGTGGGGAGGCGTCGGGAACGGTGCACGGTGGCATCACATCGCTTCACGAGTAGTCGTGCTCATGTCAATGCGGTGGGGGGACTGCCGGGTGTCGCTGTGCTCTGTGGAGGAGGTTCCCGGGCCGGGGTGGGGTGTCCGGCCCGTTCCTTCACAGGTTGATTGAAGTGGTGTCCTGGGTGGGCGTCAAGGGTTCGTGTTCCAGAACCTTTCGGCGCTGTGAGCGTCGGCCCGCGCCCGGCGAGGGGGCATGGGTTCAGGTCGTGAAGGGGGCGCCCGCGGTGGGCTGCGGGTTTGCCGCCGCCGGCGGGTGGGCCTGGCGTGGCCGTCGGGGTCGCGAGGGGCGGAAAAGACCGGCCCGGCCGGGAGTGCATGCCCCGGGTGTCGCCGGGCACGCGATCCGGGAGCCCGGGCAGGACGTGCCGTATGCTCGCTGTTGTGAGGAATGTCTTACTTTGGAGGGCGGGGGCAGATCCCCGCCCGACGACGTACACCCGGAAGGACGAACATGAGTGACAACGGCCCGAGCCGTGTCCTGGCGATCGTGACCAACTACGGCGTCGAACAGGACGAACTGCTGGTGCCGGTCCGGCACCTGCGCGACCACGGCACCCCGGTCGACGTGGCCGGTGTCTCCGCAGGGGAGATCCGCACCCTGGTCGGCGACAAGGACCCGGGAGACTCCGGCACCGCCGACCTGGCCCTCGCCGACGTCGACCCCTCCGCCTACGACCTGCTGCTCATCCCGGGCGGCACGCTCAACGCCGACTCGCTGCGGCTCGACGGCAAGGCGATGGAGATCGTCCGCGCCTTCACCTCCTCGGGCCGCCCCGTCGCCGCCATCTGCCACGGCCCGTGGGCCCTGGTGGAGACCGGAGCCGTCCAGGGCAAGCGCCTGACCTCGTACGCCTCGCTCCAGACCGACGTGCGCAACGCCGGGGGCGAGTGGGTGGACGAGGCCGTGGTGACCGACGACACCGGCGGCTGGACGCTGATCACCTCGCGAAACCCCGGCGACCTGAAGGAGTTCCTCCGCGAGATCGACGCCACCCTCACCGCCTGACCGGGCCGCGCGGCGGCGGCGCGCATGACAGCATCGGCACCCGTGACCGACGTCCGCGACCGTCGCCGCCCGCCCCGCACCGCGCTCTCGGGCTGCTCGTCCTGTACACCGAGCGGCTGGAGGCGTGCCGGGCCTTCCACGCCGGACTCGGACTGGCGCTCGTCGCCGAGCAGCACGGCGCCGGGCCCGCCCACTGGTCCGCCCGACTCGGCCCCGGCTGCGTACTGGCGCTGTACCCGGCGGGCGGGCGGCCGCCCACCGGGAGGCTGCGTCCCCCGCCCGGCGCGCGTCCTGCTCGAACACCGTGACCCGATGGCCCCGCCGCCCCAGCATGAGCGCTGCCGCCGACCCGCCGACACCCCCGCCGATCATCGCGACCCGCGCCACAGAATCCCCTTCGCGTCGTGGTGCGCCAGGAGCCTGGCGGGGGCCCGGCCCTGTCAGTCGTCGGCCTCCGCCACCCCCGCCGCCAGCAGGCGGGCGATCTCCCCGGGGGTGCGGCCGAGCGAGGCCAGGATGTCGCGGGTGTGCGCCCCCGCCGCCGGGACCGGGTCCATGCGGGGCTCCACGCCGCCGAGATCGGCCGGGGGCAGCAGGGCCCGCACCGGCGCGGGCGCGCCGGGCACCTCGACCCGTCGCCAGCGGTCCCGCTCCGCCAGCACCGGGTGGTCCAGGAACTCCGGCACCGAGTTGACCCCGGCCGCCGCGATCCCGGCGTCCGCCAGCAGCTCCAGCGCCTCCTCGGTGGCGAGGGCGGCGAAACGCTCCGCCACCCGTGCTTCCAGCGCCTCCCGGTGCGCGACCCGGTCGGGCCCGGTCGCGAACCGCGGGTCCACCGCCAGCTCCGGGGTGCCCAGCACCACCGTGCAGAGCGCCGCCCACTCCCGCTCGTTCTGCACCGACAGCAGTACGTCCTTGCCCTCGGCGGTGGTGAACGGGCCGTACGGCGCGATGGTCGCGTGCCGTGCCCCCACCCTGGGCGGCGGCGTGCCCCCGTACTCCGTGTAGAGGGCCGGCTGCCCCATCCATTCCGCCAGCGCCTCGAAGAGGGAGACGTCGACGGTGGGGGTGCGGCCGGTCGTGGCCCGGGTGTACAGCGCGGTGAGGATGCCGGAGTAGGCGTACATCCCGGCGGCGATGTCGGCGACCGAGATGCCCGAGCGGACCGCCTCGCCGGCCGTGCCGGTGATCGACAGCAGCCCGGTCTGGCACTGCGCCAGCAGGTCGTACGCCTTGCGGTCGGACCACGGGCCGTTCGCGCCCCAGCCGGTGATCCGGCACGGGACCAGCGAGGGGTGGCGGGCCTGGAGCCCCTCCGGGGCCAGGCCGAGGCGGTCGGCGGCGCCCGGGGCCAGGTTCTGCACGAAGACGTCGGCGCCGGTGAGCAGTTCCTCCAGGATCTCCCGGCCCTCGGGCGACTTGAGGTCGAGGCAGACCGACTCCTTGGAGCGGTTGAGCCAGACGAAGTAACTGGCCTGGCCGTGCACGGCCGTGTCGTACCGCCGGGCGAAGTCGCCGCCGCCGGTGCGCTCGACCTTGATCACCCGCGCGCCCAGATCGGCCAGTTGCCGGGTCGCGTACGGCGCCGCCACCGCCTGCTCGACACTGACCACCGTCACACCGGCGAGGGGGAGAGGGGGCGGGGAGGGCATGGCGGACTCCTGGCGGGCTCGGCGCGGGGAGGCCACCGTACCCGCGGGCCCGCACGGCACCCGGCGCGGGGCCGGGCGCCGTGGGGCGGGCGTCAGCCCTGGCCGGCCGGTTCGCCCGTGGCGGCCGAGACGTCGGCGAGGACGGAGCGGCCCGAGGGAGTGAGTTGCAGGATCGGCACCGCCTTGTCGCGCGGGTCGCCGTTCTTCTTGAACGAGAGGAAGCCGCTGGCCCCGGCCACCTGCTGCGCCCCCGACATCTGGTGGAACATCCGTGCCACCGAGGGACCGGTCACCTTGTCCTGCCCCTGCCACTTGGACGCCATCTCGACGCCCTTCGCGGCGGTCAGCACCGCGTCGTGGCCCATGATGTCCTGCCCGTCGTACCGGGGGTCGTCCGGGAACCACTTGTCCATCTGACCGCCCGGCAGGAAGTGCCCGGCCGACAGCTTCGACACCGCCTGCGGGTTCTTCTCGTACATGTCCTGGTGCGCCAGGCCCGTGTAGTACACCTGCACCCCGGTCCGCGCCGCGTCGGCGAGCTGCTCCGGCGTCAGGTTGGTGGTGTCGTCACCGGTCAGCACCGTGAACTCGCGGTCCTTGCAACTGCTGCGGTTGGCAAGGGCGTTGAGGAAGTGCGCCAGGTGCCGGCCGCGCCCGGCGAAGTACACCGCCTCCGGCTTCTCCTCGCAGAGATGGCCGGGGATGTACCGCAGCTCGCCCTCCCAGGCGCTGGGGACCGAGGAGTCGTACGACAGGGAGTCGCCTACCAACCGGTGCTCGCCGTCCGGGTACTCCTCGCGGAACGCCTTCGCCAGGGTGGCGGCGTACAGGTTGGACTTCGCGTCGTCCTGGACGATCGCCGCCGTCCTGAACCCCTCCCGCTTGAGGTACGCGGCGCCCGCCCGGGCCTCGTCGACGTTGGTCGGCGCGACGCGCACGAAACCGTCTATGCCCTTGATGTTGGTGGCCGTCATGATGCTCGCCACCGTGGCCACGTCGTTGTCGGAGAGCTTCTTGAGCGCTTCGAGGTTCCGCTCCGTGCTCGGTCCGAGCCCGGTCACGGCGACCAGCCGGTCCGGCCCGTCCTTGAGCTCCAGCAGCCGGTCGACCGCGTACTCCCACTGCGTGGAGTTGCTGCCGGTGTTGGCGACCAGCAGCCGGATCTTCGGCGAGGCCGACAGGTCGCCCTGGTTGTGCCGGTACTGCGCCAGGTAGGCGCCCTCCAGCTCGTGACGGACCGAGTCCTCCGAGTTGCTGTCGTCGTCGGTGAGGGTGAACGAGGTCAGGTACGCCACCGAGACGTACGGGTGCTCGTCGCCCTCCGCCTCGACCCGGGCGTTCTCCTTGGCGATGAGCTTCTGCACGTCCTCCAGGTGCGTGTCGAAGACATGGCCTCCGGCCGTCACCCCTACGCACTCGTCGTGCGGACCGCGCCGTACGACGTCCTCGTGGCAGGTGGCCCGCGACTCCTGCCACCAGTTCCACGCCACCACACCCGCCACCGCCAGCACTCCGGCGGCCACGACCCCCACCACGGTGCGGATCACCAGGTGCAGCGGCCACTCGATCCTGCGCATCCGGCCCTCAGCTCCCGTTCGTCGTCGTCCGTGAGGGGCGCCAGTGCAGATAGCGCTCCGACTCGTTCAGCAGGGCCACGTTGTCGCTCCTCCCCAGCCGCGAGAGCTGGATGAATCCGTCCGCCAGCACATGGCCCAGCCGCATGCCGGGGTCCGCCAGCGGATCACTCCACAGCCAGCGCGCCGCCACCAGGCCGCGCACCACCGACCGGCCCGTCACCGCGCCGCCCGGTTCCGGCGGCGCCAGGGTGGCCAGCAGCTCCAGCGGGCCGCCCACGCTCGCCAGCCGGTTCGGCGCCGCCGTCACCTTCTCCAGCTCGCTGATCCAGGTCGTCGCCGGCAGCGTGTCGAAGCGGCTCAGCAGGTGGTCGGTGACCTCTTCGAGGCGGCCGGTCGCCAGCAGGTGGTACATCCGGTCGGGCGTCCTGCCCGCCTCCCGGGCGTGCTCGGCCAGCAGGTCGTGGGCGGCCTCCCAGTCGCTGGGCCGCGCGGCCAGCTTCCACAGCAACAGCCGCCGCAGCCACGGGTGGAGGGCCGGAGTGAACGCCCCCGGCCCGTCGATCAGGCGGCGGATGCGCAACTGCGTGAAGAGCGCCTCGCCGTATCCGAGCACCTGGGTGCCCACGTACAGGTCGGGCGCGGCCGCGCACTCGGCCAGCCGGTCCCGCTCCCGGTCGTCGAAGCCGTCGAGCAGCGAGTCGAGCGCGGCGTCGGCCAGCGTCCGCTGCTCCTCGCCGACCAGCACGATCCGGTCCGGCAGCGTCCTGAGCCACCGCTCCTGCGCCGGGCCGGGCGCACGCTCCCCGTCGGCCTGCTGGAGCGCCTGGAGGACCTGGCTGACGCCTTTGGGCAGGCCGCCGGTGAGCCGGTGGATGAAGGGCGTCAGCCGGGTGAAGGGCGAGAGGCCGGGGTGGGTGTGGAGCTGCTTCTCGACCAGGGTGTGCACCTCCTCCTGCTGGAGGTCGCGCAGCCGGATCGGGTACCACCACGTGTCCTCGCCGTCCCGCGGCGGCCGGTGCGCCCGCCAGTCCTCCAGCGACGCCCCGTCCGGCACCCGCAGCTGCCACGGCCACTGCTCGCCCGAGGCCGGGCCCCAGCGCGGCAGCCACCGGTTGCAGCTCGCCACCACCGTCAGCGGGTCGCAGGGGCCGCTCGCCACCACCGTGTCGTCGTGCCGGGCGCGCAGCAGCAGGTCCAGGAAGCGGCGCCCGTACCGGGTGTCGGTCTGGTCGAGCAGGAGCAGGAACGACCGGGGCGAGAACGACGGCGCCGCGCCCCGCCGCAGATCCTCCAGGAAGGCGGAGAACAGGATGCGGTCGAGCCGGTCCCGGTCCTCCTCGTGACCCCGGTGGCGCCAGGAGTTCAGCTCGGTCAGCGCCTCCCAGCGGTCCTGGGCGCGGGTCAGCGGATGGGCGCCGTACCAGTACGCGGCCTGCCCCAAGCGGTTGCCGCCGGGCAGCCGCCGCCGGCCGCGCCGCAGCGCGTCGTTGAGCAGCGCGAGGGCCGCCGTCGAGGCGCCCTCGGGGGCGCCGATCGCGCCGCCCGCCACCTCGAAGAAGGCGGCCAGGTAGTCGCCGTAGCGGTTCTCCGCCTGCTGCTGGAAGTGGCGCAGCCGCTGCTGGATGGAGCGCCGCCCCTCCTCCAGCGAGGTCATCGACAGGTCCTCGTCGGAGGCGAGCAGACCGAGCGTCAGCAGGGGGAACGACATCCGGCGGTACTGCGGCAGCCGCCGCTCCAGCTGGCGCGCGAGCAGACCCAGCGCGTACCTCGGCAGCAACGCCTGACCGGGGGCGAACCGCAGGTAGGCGAAGGGGTACGAGGGCCCGTACCGCTCCATCAGCGCGCTGTGCGTCTCGCTGGCGCCGCTGCCGCGCGGCCCGAGCAGGACGGTCACCGGCCGTTCCTCCTGAGGCGGACGGCCCAGCGCCTCACCGGCCAGGGAGACGATCCCCCAGCGTCCCAGGACGCCCGCGCCCACCGCCGAATCCGTCACCTTGCCGAGTCCCCCTCGTCCGTGCTGCGCCCGCCCCGGACCGGCCGCCGGTACGCGGCGCCCGGTCCGGCACCGCCGTGCGGCCTCGCTTCCCCGTGACCCGCCCACGCGCGGCGCCCCTGCGCTTCCCGTACCCTCCGCCGCCGTCCGGGACGCCTGCGCGACCGTGGTCCGCGATGGTACGCGCGTAGCTCACGCTTGCGAAACACCTTAAGGCGTACGCGTGTTGGGGAAACGGGCGGTCGAGGGGCCCGGGGCTGCCCGTACGGGCGACCGGCGTGTCGCGCCCCGGCAGAGCAGGAGGACCGCCGACCCGAGCAGCCCCGCCCCGGCCACCACGAGCGACGGATCGAGAAACTCGGCCACCGCCCCCGCCGCCGCGAACCCCAGCCCCTGACCGGCCATCAGCCCGGCGAGCGCCAACGTCAGCGCCCGGCCGCGCAGCGGAGCCGGAGCCGCCTCCAGGGTCCGCTGGTCCAGCGCCATCGCGTACGGGTAGCCCAGTCCGCTCACCACCAGCAGCGCGGTGGCGGCCAGGAGTCCGGGTCGGAAGACGAAGCCCAGCAGGGGGACGAAGATCAGCGCGGCGGAGGGCACCAGCAGCCGCGCCCGGGTGGCGGGGCTCAGCAGCGTCCCGTACAGCAGTTCCCCGGCGACCGAACCGGCCGGCGCGGCGCAGAGCAGCAGCGCCACCCCGGCGGGACCCGCGCCCAACTGCGCCGCGTACGGGGCGGCCAGCGCCTCCGGCGCGACGGCCAGGGCGGGCGGCAGCCAGGTCAGCAGGAGCAGCGGCCGCAACCCGGGCACCGCCCACACCTGCCGGACTCCCGCCAGCGAGGCCCGGGCCACCGACCCGCCCCGCCCGAGCCGCGCCGGCCGCCGCCGCGTCCCGTACCGCAGGAGCACGGCGGCGCCCGCGAACCCGGCGGCCGAGGCGAGCAGGGCGTGCGCCGCCGGGACCGCGAGGAGGAGCAGACCGCCGACGGCGAAGCCCGCGACCTGGGTGGACTGGGCGACCAGGCGCAGCAGCGAACGGCCCAGCGGGTAGCCGCCGTCGGGCAGCAGGTCGGGCAGGGCCGCGGCCCGCGCGCCCTGGAAGACGGGCGCGGCCACCCCGAGCACCAGCACCAGCGCCAGCAGCACCGGGACCGGCAGTCCGGGCAGCGCCATGGCGGCGGCCACCGCGCAGCTCAGCGCCTGGCAGACCACGAGCACGTCCCGTGCCGGGCACCGGTCGGCCACCGCCGACAGCAGGGTCGCGCCGAACAGGTACGGGGTGAAGCCGAGGGCGAAGGCGAGCGAGGCCAGCAGGGCCGAGCCGGTCCGGGCGTACACCAGGACCGACAGGGTGGTCTGGACGACGACGGTGCCGCAGGTCGCGAGGGTCTGGGCGAGGAGCAGGGCGCGGAACTCGGGCACGGCGAGCACCGTGCGGTACGAGGCCGGGCGGGCCGGGGAGTCAGGGATGGGCATGGCCGGGAGCCTGCGCGGGCCGCCGCATCCGGTTCAATGCATTCGTTCCCGGCCGAATCCCCGGCCGCCGGGAGAAGGGGGACGGTGTGCCCGTACAGCTCGACGTGGGAACCGCGGACCTGTTGCGCTGCCGGTTCGCGCTCTCGCCGCTGTGGGAGACGGTGGCCGCCGTGCGCACGCTGGCCGAGCCGGGGCGGCAGGTGTATCACCGGCCCTGGCTGCGCGAGGTGGCCGCCGGGCACGACCCCGCCCGCACCGCACCGCTCGCCCTGCTGCTGCCGCGCACCGGGAGCACCCCCGACTTCCTCACCCCGCCGCCCGCCGGGCCGCACGCGGAGATCGAGGAGGAGCTGGCCCGGGTCGCCGCCACCCCGCTCGACCAGGTCGAGTCGGAACTGCGCCGGTCCCTGCTCGGGCCACCCGGCCGGGACGTGGTGCCGCCTCCAGAGGCCGCCGCCCGCCTGCTCGCCGACCCCGGCCGCACCCTGCGGGAGCTGACCGAACTCCTGCGCGGCTGCTGGCACAGTCTGCTCGCGCCCCGGTGGCCACGGGTGCGGGACCTGCTGGAGGCCGACATCGCCGTACGCTCCCGGGACCTCGCCCGGGCAGGGCTCCGGCGGACGCTCACCGGCCTGCATCCGGCCGTCGGCTGGGAGGAGCCGGGGACGCTCCGGATCGAGGCGCCGCACCGGGCGCACCGGCGGCTCGACGGCGAGGGCCTGCTGCTCCTGCCGAGCGCCTTCGTCTGGCCCGCGCTCACCGTCGTCACCGACCCGCCGTGGCAGCCCACCCTCGTCTACCCGGCGCGCGGCGTCGGCGAGCTGTGGCACGGCGCCGGACCGGCCGCGCCTCGCGCGCTCGCCCGGCTCCTCGGGCGTACCCGGGCCCTGCTCCTGGCCGCCCTCGACGAGCCCGCCACCACCACCCGGCTGGCCCGCGCCCACGGCCTCGGCCCCGCCACCGTCTCCGCCCACCTCACCGCGCTGCGCGAGAGCGGCCTGGTCTCCCGGCGCCGGATCGGCCGGACCGTCGCGTACGCGCGGACGCCGCTCGGAGTGGCTCTGCTGCGCGGCGGCGAGGAACCGGGAACGCCCGCGCCCCCGCCCCGGTGAACAGGACGGGGGCGCGGGGCCCGGGTGTGCGGGTGGTCAGCAGACGCTGTCGGTCGGCTTCGGGTTGCCGAGGCCGAAGAAGGGGCGGAGCTTGAGGCCCGCCCAGGTGCCCGCGATGGCGACGGCGCCCCAGAGCCAGCCGTGCAGGGAGCCCGAGGCGATGCCCGCGAGGTAGGCGCCGATGTTGCAGCCGCCCGCGAGCCGGGCGCCGATCCCCATCAGCACACCGCCGAGCACGGCGGCCACGGCCGTCTTGGCCGGGATGCCCCGGTGCAGGGTCCAGACGCCGCCGGCCGCCGAGGCGAGGGCGGCACCGATCATGATGCCGATGTCGGTGAGGCTGTTCTTGTCGGCCAGCACCGGGCCGGAGAGCTGTGCGGCGCTGCCCGGCTGCTGCCAGAAGGCCCAGGTCTCCGGGGAGCCGCCGAGGAAGCCGACCAGCTTCGAGCCCCACAGGGCGAAGGCGCTGGTGATGCCCCAGGCACCGCCGGAGACGAGCAGCACGGCCGCGCCGAGCACCGCGAGGGCCACCGCGCCGACGGCCAGCGGCCACGAGCCGCGCACCACGCGGGCCAGGGTGGAGCGGGCCGAGGGCGGCGCGCCGACCGGCGGCGGGTTGCGCCGGGCCTGCACGGTACGGGCGATCCACCAGACGGCGGCCAGCGCCAGCACGGTCACCGCCCAGGAGCCGAACCAGCCCACGTGGTCGGAGAGCAGGACCGGGTCGAGTGCCGGAAGGTCGCTCCACAGGCCGAACTGCCAGGCGGCCAGCGTCGACCCGGCGATGAAGCCGAAGAGGGTCAGCACGATCGAGGACTGGCCCGAGCCCACCGCGAAGAGCGTGCCCGAGGCGCAGGCGCCGCCCAGCTGCATCCCCACCGCGAAGACGAACGCCCCGATCAGCAGCCCGATGCCGAGCGGGCCGGCGCTCGGCGCCGGGGTGGAGCCGAACAGGCCCGTCCCGGTGCCGATGATCAGGGCGAAGAGGGTGGCGGTGGTGCCGAGCAGCAGGGTGTGGGCGCGCAGCCCCGTCCCGTTGCCGACGGAGACCAGCTGCCGCCAGGCCGAGGTGAAGCCGAAGCGGGAGTGGAAGAGGGCGTAGCCGAGGCCGGTGCCGAGCAGGAGCAGCACACCCGGCTTGGCGCCGTGCTGGACGAAGACGTACGCGCAGAGCAGCACGCCGATGACGGCGGCCACCGTCAGCGGTACGCGGCGTACGGCGGGGGCGGGCGGCGCCTCGGGGGCGGGCACCGAGGTGGGGGAGGGGGAGATCAGGGCGGCGCGGGGAGGCGCCCCGGCGGGGGGAGCGGTGGTCACAGCGGTACTCCGGGAAGAGGTGGGGAGGCCGGACGGCACGGGCGGACGCGCACCCGGGGGAGAGGGGCGCGAGAGGGGTGTCAGCTGCGACAGAGCGCGTCGTCCACGCTCCACGGCGTGGCCGCGAAGAGGGCGAGCGCCAGGCGGCGTGCGGGTCCGAACATGTGCGCCACTGTAAGGACGGTGCGGGCGATCAGGGGAATGTGTCTCGCATCGCGAGAAGAAAAATGAGACGCGGCGGTGGGGGTGGCCGAGAAACCCCAGGTGGGAGATGGCGCCGCGCCGCGTCACGGAGTCCCGGGCCGCTCTCGCCCGCGACGCGGCCGGGCGCCCACACCCCCTGTCCAGGATGCGGACGCCCGGCCGGACGGAGCCGTGCGGCTCAGTTCATCGCGTCCACGCCGGTCAGGGCGCGGCCGATGATCAGCTTCTGGACCTGGCTGGTGCCCTCGTAGAGGGTGAGGACGCGGGCGTCGCGGAGGTACTTGCCGACGGGGTACTCGTCGATGTAGCCGTAGCCGCCGAAGACCTGGAGGCAGTTGTTGCTGACGCGGACGGCGGCCTCGCTCGCGTGGTACTTGGCGACCGAGGCGTCCGTCGCGTACTCCTTCGGGCTCGCCCCGGCGTCCGCCATGCGGGCCACCTGGTGGGTGAGGAGCCGGGCCGCGCGCACGTCCACCTCCGAGTCGGCCAGCAACTCCTGGACCAGCTGGAACGAGGCGATCGGCTTGCCGAACTGGGTGCGCTCCCTGGCGTACCGGACGGCGGCGTCGACGGCGCCCTGGGCGAGGCCGACGGCGCCGGCCGCGACCGAGACGCGGCCGCGCGAGAGGGTGCCCAGCGCGATGCCGAGGCCCCGGCCCTCCTCGCCGAGCCGCGCCGTGTCGGGGACGCGGACGCCCTCCAGGGTCAGTTCCGCGGTGGCCTGGCCGCGCAGGCCGAGCTTGCCGTGGATCTCGGTGGCGGTGAATCCGGGGGTGCCGGTGGGGACCAGGAAGGCCGTCAGGCCCTTCTCGCCGGTCCGGGCGAAGACCAGCGCCACATCGGCGACTGTGCCGTTGGTGATGAAGATCTTGGCGCCGTCGATGACCCAGTCACCGCCGTCGCGGCGCGCCCGGGTCGACACCGACCCGGCGTCCGACCCGGTCCCCGGCTCGGTCAGCGCGAAGCAGCCCAGCGCCTCACCGGCCGCCAGTCGCGGCAGCCACTCGGCCTTCTGCTCGTCGGTGCCGTGGGTGGCGATCGTCTTCGACACCAGGCCGAGCGAGACGGAGACGATCCCGCGCACCGAGGAGTCACCACGCCCCAGCTCCTCGGTGACCAGCGTGTAGGAGAGCATGTCGGCTTCGACGCCCCCGTACTCCTCGGGCAGCATCAGCCCGAGAATGCCCAGCTCGCCCAGGCGCTTGACGATGCCCGGGTCGACGCGCTCGGCCCGGTCCCAGTCGCGTACGTGCGGCACGATCTCGTTGTCGACGAACTCCGCGGCCAGGGACCGGAAGTCGCGCTGGGTCTCGGTGAGGCCGAAATCCCTTGTCAGCACGGTGTGTTCTCCTTCAGCGCGCCGGCGCGCCTGGCGTGCCGGACGGACGGGTGGGTGCGGGTGCGGGTGCGGGGCGGGCGTCGCCCGGCCGGTCAGGCGTACGCCGCCTCGGGGCCGGTGCCCGGATCGGTGAGGGCCATGCCCAGCCGGGCCCGTTCGGCGAGCCAGCGGGTCGGCCGGTGGCGCGGGTCGCCGGTCGCGGCGAGCAGCGCCGACTGGAGCTCCAGCAGGCGGTCCGCGCCGACCAGGTCGCCCCAGGCGAGCGGCCCGTGCGGGTAGCCGAGCCCGGCGGTGACGGCGGTGTCGATGTCGGCGGGCCGGGCCAGTCCGCGTTCGGCGACCGAGGCGGCGACCGAGACGATCGAGGAGAGCAGCCGCTGCGCCACCGAACCCGCCGTGTCACGCACCGCCGTGACGGTGTGCCCGCCCGCCGCCAGCACCGCCCGGGCGTCCCGGGCCGCCACCGGGTCGGCGGCCGGGGTCACCGACAGCACCCGGCGCGGCCGGCCCACCGAGAGCGGGTCGACGCCGAAGCTCCGCCCACGGGGCAGGCTCATCTCGGCCACGGCCCGCGCGACGCTGTCGCCCCAGACGGGGACCAGCACCAGCGCGTCCGGCGCGTCCTGCCCCTCGGGCAGCAGCGCGGCCCCGTCCGCCGCGAGCGCCTCGCGCAGCGCCACGGCGTGCGGCCCGGTCCCGGCGACGCGCACCGCGCGCCGGGCGTCCCCGGTCACCGGCGGTTCGGGGACGGGCTCGGGCGCGTCGGGACCGTACCGGTAGAAGCCCTCGCCGGTCTTGCGGCCGTGCAGTCCGGCGGCGACGCGGTTGGGGGTGAGGAAGGAGGGGCGGAGCCGCTCCGAGTACCGGAAGCCCTCCCAGATCGTGTCGACCACCTTCGACGTGACGTCGAGACCGGTCAGGTCCATCAGCTCGAACGGGCCCATCCTCAGCCCCAGCACGTCCCGCGCGATCCGGTCCACCGCCTCCACCGGCGCGGCCTGCTCCTCCAGCAGCGCCAGCGCCTCGGTGACCAGGCCCCGGCCCGCGTGGTTGACGAGGAAGCCCGGCGTGTCGGCGACGGTGACGGCGGCGTGGCCGCTCGCCCGGACCGTCTCCGCCAGCTCCTCGGCCAGCCCCGGCCGGGTGCGGGCGCCGGGGATCACCTCGACCACCTTCATCAGCGGCACCGGGTTGAAGAAGTGCAGCCCGACCAGCCGTTCCGGCTCGCGGAGCCCGGCGGCGATCCGGGTGACCGGCAGCGAGGAGGTGTTGGTGGCGAGGACGGCGGTGGCCGGCAGCACCTCCTCCAGGCGGCGGAACAGTTCCGTCTTGACCGCCAGGTCCTCCAGGACCGCCTCGATCACCAGCTCCACGCCGTCCCCGGGCGCGTCCGGCGCGTCCAGGGGCACGAGCCGCCCGGCAGCGTCGTCCGCCTCGGCCCGGCCGAGGCGGCCCTTCTCGGCCGCCCGGTCGAGCATCCGCCGGACGAAGGCGACGGCCTCGTCCACCGACTCCCGGCGGGCGTCGCCCAGTTCCACGGTGTGCCCGGCGGTCACCGCCCACTGGGCGATGCCCCGGCCCATGACTCCGGCGCCGACGACTCTGATGCGCATGACGGGGTGCTCCTCGGTAGGGGTGACGGTGAGGGGAAGGGTGAGCGTGGGCGCCCGCTCAGCGGAGGTAGACCCGGCCCGGGTCGACGTCCTCGCGCAGCAGCCGCAGTTCGGCGGCGGAAGGCGGCTCGATCACCGCGACCTCGTCGGCGACGGCCAGCTCCCAGCCGGTCGCCTCCCGCACCTGGTCGACGGTGACCCCGGGGTGGACGGCGGTCAGCCGCAGCTCCTCGCCGACCCCGGCCCGCTCCAGGAGCCCGAGGTCCGTGACGACCCGGGTGACCCCCGAGCCCAGTGGCCGGATGCCGTCGGCCAGCGCCCGGTCCGGCCCCGGCGAGGTGCAGAAGTCCAGCTCGGCGGTGAAGGAGCGCGGCGTGTGACGGCGCATCACCACGAAGATCTCCCGCGCGTTGGCCATCACCTCCATCGCCCCGCCCGCCCCCGGCAGCCGCACCTGCGGGCGCTCCCACTCCCCGATCACCGAGGAGTTGAGGTTGCCCCAGCGGTCGATCTGGGCGGCGCCGAGGAACCCGACGTCGATGTGGCCGCCCTGGAGGACCGCGCCGAAGAGCGTCGCCATCGGCAGCACCGCCTCGGCGCCGGTGATGAGCACCGCGTCGGCGATGGTCTCGGGCAGCCGGGCGGGGTGCGCCCCGCAGACCCCGGACTCGTAGACGATCTCCAGGCCGGGGGCGACCGTCAGGTGGGCCAGGGAGGCGGCCAGGGTCGGCAGGCCGATCCCGGCGAAGACCGTGCGGCGCCCCGCCAGCGCGCGGGAGGCGACGACGGCGAGCAGTTCGGAGGAGGTGGCGCCGGCCGCCGGGGCCTCGGCGGCACCGGAGATCCCGGGGGCGGCGGCGGGCGGGGGAGCGGTGGTCATCGGCGGGACTCCTTCGGCGGTGCGGGGGAGGGCGGGGCGGGGGCTGCCACGGTCGCGGGCGTCGGGCTCACAGCCGCCGCCCGTAGTCGACCTGCCCGCTCAGCGCCTCGCCCACCGCGAGGTGGTCGCGGAAGTGGCCGGCGAGCTTGGCGGCGTACTCGGTGTGGTCGCGGGTGCCGTACACCCACTCGTCCAGCCAGGCACGCAGCCGCTCGGCATCCTTGCTGATGTGGGACCAGGAGCGGTAGAAGGCGTTGTCCCGGTCGTAGTAGCCCTGGGCGAAGGAGGGGTGGGCGCCACGCGGGCAGTGCACCACCGCGTCCACCGCGTGCGCGGGGACCACGGTGCGGTTGGGGTCGGCACGGATCACCTCGTCGTCGACGATCTCCTCGACCACCACCACGGCGCGCTTCGCCGCGTACACCGCCTCCGCCTGGACGCCGGTCAGCCCCCAGATCTGGGTGTTGCCGAGCCGGTCGGCGCGCTGGGCGTGGATGAAGGTGACGTCCGGGTTGACCGGCGGGACCACGTAGATCTGCTCGGGCTCGCCGTCCGGGCCCGGGTAGGGCGAGGTGACCTTGCGCAGCGCCGGGTTGATGCCGGGCAGGTCGCTGCCGGCGTAGGAGCGCAGCGGGAGGAAGGGGAGGCGCTGGGCGCCGGCCTGGTAGCGGCAGACCATGCCGTGGTGGCTGTACTCCTCGAACTCCAGCGGCTCGGGGTCGGCCCGCTCGATCCGGCGGCGCAGCTCACCGAGGGAACCGGCGGAGGAGTTGCCGACGAACGAGGAGACGAGGCGCTTGACGCAGCCGCCCGCCAGCATCTGGTCGACCACGATGTCGGCGGTCATCCGCACCACCGTCAGGTCGCGGCGGCGCTGCCGGATGATCTCGTGCCCGGCGGCCGTGGGGATGAGGTGGGTGAAGCCCTCCAGGCAGACCGTGTCTCCGTCGTGCACGAACGCCGCCACGGCGTCCCTCATCGACAGGGTCTTGTCCGGCGGGGCCACGGATCGTTCCACGGCAGGCAGCTCCTCGGCGCGTACGGATCGGAAACGGCGCGCCCCCGGGGCGTCCTCGACGTCCCGCACGGCGGCCGGGTCTCACGGTGCCAGCGACTATTGATTGCCGTCCAATACCGAATTAAGGTCACATCAAGACGCCCAGCTGAACAATCTTCCGAGGAACACCGTGGAACTGCGCTATCTCACCGCCTTCGTGGCCGTCGCCGAGGAGCTGCACTTCGGACGCGCCGCCAAGCGGCTCCAGATGGCACAGCCCCCGCTGAGCCAGCAGATCCGCCAGCTGGAGAAGGAACTGGGCGCCCAGCTCTTCGAACGCAACACCCGCTCGGTCCGCCTCACCAGCGCCGGCGAGTCCTTCCTCGGCCCGGTCCGCACCGTGCTGGACGACCTCGACCTCGCTGTCCGCGCCGTCAAGGCCGCCGGGCGCGGCGAGTACGGCCGGGTCACCGTCGGCTTCGCCGGTGCCTCCAGCCACGAGGCACTGCCGCTGCTCACCGGCGCCGTCCGCGCCGCCCACCCCGGCATCGCGCTGATCCTCACCGGCCAGACCTACGCCGACACCGCGCTCGCCCGCGTCGCCGAAGGCAGCCTCGACCTCGGCTTCGTCCGCCTGCCCGCCTCCCGCCCGGGGGTGCGCACCCGGGTCATCGGCGAGGAGGAACTGATCTGCGCCCTGCCCGGCGACCACCCGCTGGCCGCCCGCGAGCGCATCGCCCTGACCGACCTCGCCGACCAGCCCTTCGTCAGCTTCCCGGCCAACGCCGGCTCCAGCCTCCGCGACGCCATGGTCCGCGCCTGCGAGAGCGCCGGGTTCACCCCGCGCGTCGTCCAGGAGGCCCCCGACTCCCACACCATCCTCGCCCTGGTCGCGGCCGGGGTCGGGGTCACCCTCACCCTCACCTCGGTCCAGCACGTCCAGTCCACCGGCCTGGTCTACCGCCCCCTGGACGCCGAGCCGGTCCGCCTCCACGCGGCACTGGCCTGGCGCGCCGACAACCCCTCCGCCGCGCTGCGCAGCGTCCTCGCCGTGGCCGAACAGGCGCTGCCCACGCCGCCCGGCGCCGCCGATTGAGACGTACGCCGTCTCAGTCAGCGAGTAACTGAGTATTGGAAGTCGCGGGCCCGCCAGTGCGAGGGTCGACGCGGGCCGCCCCCGCCCCGAACGGGGGCGGCCCGCGCACCCGTACGCGCCCTCAGGAGGCCCCGCCCATGTCCGCAGCCCCGACCCCCGCCGCGTCCCCCGACGACATCGTCGTCTGCTCGCCGCTGCGCACCCCCATCGGCCGGTTCGGCGGTGCGCTGGCAGGGCAGCGGCCCGCCGCGCTCGCCGCGCACGTCATCTCCGCCGTCGTCGAGCGGAGCGGCGTCGACCCCGAACGCATCGACGAGGTGATCCTCGGGCACGCCTACCCGACCAGCGACGCCCCCGCCATCGGCCGCGTCGCCGCCCTCGACGCGGGGCTCCCCGACCGGGTGACGGGCGTGCAGATCGACCGGCGCTGCGGCTCCGGGCTCCAGGCCGTCATCGACGCCGCCCTCCAGATCGGCGGCGGCTTCAGCGAGGTCGTCGTCGCGGGCGGCGTCGACGTGATGAGCGCCGCCCCCTACTACACGCACGAGGGCCGCTGGGGCATCCGCGGCCCCGGCCTCCAGCTCCACGACTCGCTCGCGCGCGGCCGCACCGAGGCGGGCGGCGTCCACCACCCGATACCCGGCGGCATGATCGAGACGGCTGAGAACCTGCGCCGCGCCTACCAGGTGAGCCGCGAGGACCAGGACGCGCTGGCCCTCAGCTCCCAGCGCCGCGCCGCCGACGCCCTGGCCGCCGGCCGGTTCGCCGAGGAGACGGTGCCCGTACCGGTCCGCACCCGCAAGGGCGAGATCCGCGTCGACACCGACGAGCACCCCCGCCCCGACACCACCGCCGGACAGCTCGCCGCGCTCAAGCCGATCCTGCGCGCCACCGATCCCGAGGCGACCGTCACCGCCGGCAACGCCAGCGGCCAGAACGACGCCGCCGCGGCCTGCCTCGTCACCAGCCGGGCCACCGCCGAACGGCTCGGGCTCACCCCCCTCGTCCACCTCGTCTCCTTCGCCCGCACCGGCGTGCCCGCCGAGACGATGGGGCTGGGCCCGGTCGCCGCCACCGCCACCGCCCTGGAGAAGGCCGGACTGACCCTCGCCGACCTCGACCTGATCGAGCTGAACGAGGCGTTCGCCGCCCAGACCCTCGCCTGCACCCGCCTGCTGGGGCTCACCGCCGACGACCACGAGCGGATCAACGTCAACGGCTCCGGCATCTCGCTCGGCCACCCCGTCGGCGCCACCGGCGCCCGCATCCTCGCCACCCTCGCCCACGAGATGCGCCGCCGCGAGGCCCGCTGGGGCCTGGAGACCATGTGCATCGGCGGCGGCCAGGGCCTCGCCGCGGTCTTCGCCCGCGCCTGACCCTCCCCTCCCGGTGATACCGGGACCGTCTCACTGCATCAGCTATTTGGTATTGGACCGCTCTCGGTGCCGCCTGGCACCGTAGCGGCCATCACACCGGAGGCCACCGGGGCGGGACGCCCCCGAAGCCCCGCGTTCGTACCGCGGCCACCCCCAAGGCCCGCCCCCACCCCACCCTTCCGCTGATCAACGCTGCCCATGGGAGCCGTCATGAGCACCACCGCCGACCAGGCGCGGAGCAAAACCGCCCGCCGAGCGGGAATCGGAGCCTTCATCGGCTCCACCATCGAGTGGTTCGACTTCTACATCTACGGAACCGCCGCCGCCCTCGTCTTCGACAAGGTGTTCTTCCCCGAACTCGAAGGCGCCCTCGGCACCCTCGTCGCCTTCGCCACCTTCTGGGTCGGCTTCCTCGCCCGCCCGCTCGGCGGCATCATCTTCGGCCACTTCGGCGACAAGCTCGGCCGTAAGACCACCCTGGTCATCACCCTGCTCCTGATGGGCATCTCGACCACCGCGATCGGCCTGCTGCCCAGCTACGAGAGCATCGGCATCGCCGCCCCGATCCTGCTGGTCTGCATCCGCATGATCCAGGGCATCGGCCTCGGCGGCGAGTGGGGCGGCTCCGTCCTCATCGCCTCCGAGCACGCCCCCAAGGGCAAGTCGATCCTCTACGGCGCCTTCGCCCAGCAGGGCTCCCCGGTCGGCAACACCCTCTCCACCCTCAGCTTCCTCGCCATCAGCCAGCTCCCCGACGACGCCTTCGTCGCCTGGGGCTGGCGGGTGCCCTTCCTTGCCTCGGCGCTGCTGGTCGTCGTCGGCCTCTTCGTCCGGCTCAAGGTCACCGAGTCGCCCGCGATGGCCCGCGTCATCGAGAAGCGCGAGACCGCCAAGGTGCCGCTCTCCGAGGTCCTGCGCAGCCACCCGATGCTGATCGTCCTCGGCATCGGCGCCTGCACCATCGGCCTCTCCGCCACCTACTTCAAGTCGACCTTCGCGCTCTCCTGGGCCACCACCGAGCTGAGCTTCGACCGCAGCTCCTTCCTGACGATCATCCTGGTCGCCAACATCACCCAGATCATCGCCCAGCCCTTCGGCGCGGTCCTCGCCACCCGGATGCGCAGCTGGTCGCGGGCGGTCACCTTCATGCTCGTGCCCGAACTGGTCCTGATGCCGCTGATGTTCCTCCTCATCGGCACCGAGAGCTACGGCCTGGCCATGCTCGGCGTCGCCGTCGCCACCATCCCGCACTGCCTCTACTACGCCGCCCTCGCCGGCATGCTCGCCAGCCGCTTCCCCGCCCACCTGCGGTACACCGGCATCTCGCTCTGCTACCAGCTCTGCGGCACCCTGCTCGGCGGCACCACCCCGATCATCGGCCAGTTCCTCCTCAACCAGACCGGCTCCATCACCGCCGTCATCGCCTACGCCGTCTTCCAGGTCGCCCTCACCCTCGGCTGCATGCTCCTGCTCCTCAAGCGCCGCAACTACGAGCAGGAGGACGAGGCGCCCCGCGCGGCCGCCCCCGCCGTCGCCACGGCCTGACCCCGCCGCTCCACCCCGCTCGCAGAAAGGCGCCCCCGTGCCCCGCACCGCCCACGGCATCGAGGAGATCACCGCCCTCGCCGGCCAGGACCTCGGTCACTCCCGCTGGTGGGAGGTGAGCCAGGAGACCATCGACACCTTCGCCGCGGTCTCCGGCGACCACCAGTGGATCCACACCGACACCGCCCGCGCCGCCGAAGGCCCCTACGGACGCACCATCGCCCACGGCTACCTGGTGCTGAGCTGGGGCATCCCGATGTTCGCCGAACTGCTCCAGGTCACCGGCGTCGGCATGGCCCTCAACTACGGCGTCAACAAGGTCCGCTTCCCGGCCCCCGTCCCCGTCGGCAGCCGCGTCCGCCTCCACGCCCGGGTGGCCTCGGTCGAACCCGTCAAACGCGGCGGCGTCCAGATGACCCGCGCCTTCACCTTCCAACGCGAAGGCACCGACAAGCCGGTCTGCGTCGCGGAGTCGCTGACGCACTTCTACCCGTGACAGCCTGACCGGCCCCGACGTAACGGCCTCCGCCTCTCACCGGGCGGAGGCCGTTCCCGTACGGAGGGAGGCGGCCGGGCGTCAGAGCACCGCCTTCGCCGACGTCGACCCCACCGGCCCCCGCTGCTCCGTCAGCCCCAGCGCCAGGTCCTCTGCCAGGAGCCGCTTGGCGATGGCGTCCACCGCGCGGCGCAGTTCCCGGTCGGCGGGTACGCCCCGGTCCTCGTCGAGCCGGGAGCGGAGCCAGTGGGCCCACGCCTCGGTGATGACCCGTGCCTCCCGGGCCCCGGCGGGCGTGTGGTCGATGAGGGTGCCGTGGCGGGTCAGGTAGCCCTCGTCCACCATCCGGTCGAAGACCGGGACCAGCACCTCCGGGGGCATCTGGCGGCGGGCCGCGATCAGGCCGAGCCCCGCGTGCCCCACGAGCCGGGTGAACAGCTCCACCTGCATCACCGCCCAGGCCCCGGCCGCGTCGAGCCGCGTGTCCGAATCGGCCACGATCCTGCGCGCCGTACGGGAGTCCGCCGACCGCAGGACGCCTGCCACCTCCCACTCCAGCAGCCGTTCCGAGTCGCCCGTGCCCGGGGTCGCGAACCCCTCGCCCATGTCGGTCGAGCCGTGCCGCGCGCTGTCCCGCAGCCGGACCTCCTTCAGGAAGAGCGCCACCACGAACCCGAGCAGCGCCACCGGCACCGTCCACAGGAACACCGTGTGCAGCGTCTCCGCGTACGCCTCCACCACCGGGCCGCGCGCCGTCCCGGGCAGCCCGTGCACCCCCTGCGGACTCCGTGCCGCCTGCGCCAGCGCCGCCGGGTCCACCCCGCCGGCGGCGGCCGCCGACCGTACCCCCTCGTCGAGGTTGGGGCCGAGCGCCGAGGCGTAGATGGTGCCGAAGACCGCCGTGCCGAAGGCGCTGCCGAGGGTGCGGAAGAAGGTGACGCCGGAGGTGGCGGTGCCCAGGTCCGCGTAGTCGACGGTGTTCTGCACGACGATCGTCAGCACCTGCATGGACAGGCCGATCCCGGCGCCGAGCACCACCATGTAGAGCGATTCGAGCCAGTCGCTGGTGTTCGCGTCCATCTGCGACAGCAGGAACAACCCGAGCGCCATCACCAGCGACCCCACCACGGGGAAGACCCGGTACCGCCCCGTCCGCCCCACCACGGTGCCGCTCAGCACCGACGCCGCGAGCAGCGCCACCACCATGGGCAGGGTTCGCACCCCGGAGAAGGTCGCCGAGTCCCCGTCGACGTACTGGAGATAGGTCGGCAGGAAGGTCAGCGCGCCCAGCATCGCGAAACCCACGATGAAACTGAGCACCGCGCAGACGCTGAAGACCGGGTTGCGGAAGAGCCGCATCGGCAGCATCGGCTCCCGGGCCCTGGTCTCCACCAGGCAGAACAACGCCAGCGCCACCAGGCCGCCCGCGAACAGGCCGATGATCACCGGCGAGCCCCAGGCGTACTCGTTGCCGCCCCAGGCCGTCGCCAGGATCAGGGCGCTCGCGCCCACCGCGACCAGCGCGATCCCCAGATAGTCGATCTTCGGCTTGTGCGCCGCGCGCACCGCAGGGATGGTCCGGGCGGCGGCGATCACCACGACGATGGCGATCGGGACGTTGACGTAGAACGCCCACCGCCAGGTCAGATGGTCGGTGAAGACCCCGCCGAGCAGCGGACCGACCACCGTCGACACGCCGAAGACCGCACCCATCGCGCCCTGGTACTTGCCGCGTTCCCGCAGCGGGATGACGTCGGCGATCAGCGCCATCGCCGTCACCATCAGCCCGCCCGCGCCGACGCCCTGCACCGCGCGCCAGGTGATCAGCAGCAGCATGTCGGTGGCGAGGCCGCACAGGAACGAGCCGGTGATGAAGACGACCGCCGAGATCTGGAAGACCACTTTGCGGCCGAACAGGTCGCCGAACTTGCCGACCAGGACCGTCGCCACCGTCTCGGCCAGCAGGTACGAGGTGACCACCCACGACATGTGGGAGGCCCCGCCCAGCTCCGCGACGATCGTCGGCAGCGCCGTCCCCACGATCGTCTGGTCCAGCGCCGCCAGCAGCACCCCCAGCGTGACCGTGACGAAGACGATGTTGCGCCGTCGCCGGTCCAGTACCGGCGGAGCGGCGGTCTGCGGCACGGTCTCATCGGTGCTCGTCACATCCGCCAGCCTCACACCGCCCCACCACCGACGCACCCGGACCCGGTCCGCACCGGTGACGCCGCCCCGCTCAGCGCCGGGCGCGCAACTCCGGCGCCACCGCCGCCGCGTCCGCCACCTGCCCCTCGGCGTCGACCCGCTCCGCCAGCGCCCGCGCCCACGCCACCACCCCGCCGGCGTCCAGCCCGCCCGGCGCCGGTGCCCCGGCCGAGCCCGCCCACCGCTCCACCTCGTCGGCGCCGCGCCGCAGCAGCCGGGCCCCGCCGGTCGTGTTCCCCCGCGCCGCGTGGGTGAGCCCCACCGCTGTCTGGGCCAGCCCGCGCCACAGGGCGCGCTGCTCGGCGGGCCCCGACTTCCAGGCGTCCTCGAACACCTCGTGCGCGTGGAAGGGCCGGCCCGCCCGCAACAGCTCCTGCGCCTCGTCCACCGACGCCCCCGCCGTCCGGACCACCCCCTCCGGCGCCCTCGGCACCCCCGGCGCGCCGTACGGCAGGGGGCGGCCCAGGCCGTCCCGGGGGCGGGCGTTGCGCGCCTTGCCCTCGGCGTCCCGGTCCCGTCCCCGGTCCGGCCGCACCGCCGCGCGCTCCTCGCCGGACTCCGCGCTCCTGTCATCCCTGGGTTCCATGCCCCCATCCTGCCCGCCACCCCCGAGCAAGGGCGCGCCACCGCGCACGCCTCGCGCGCCCGGGTGCGCCGGGCGTCCGGAACAGGCCGAAGTGTGTCGTCCGTACCACCGGGGCCACTAGGCTCGTCGGAGCAACCGCCCCCCGTACGAGCCCCCTTGGACAGGCATGACGACCACGCCGCCCCCGTGGCCCGGCGACCCGCTGCTCGAACGCGAGCTGGAACTCGCGGCGGCGGACCGCGCGGTCGACGCACTGTGCCGCCCCCGCCCCGAAGGCGGCCTGCTCGTCTACAGCGGCGCGGCAGGCATCGGAAAGACCTCCGTCCTCGCCCGCGTCCGCGCCCGGGCCGCCGAGCGCTGCACCGTCCGCACCACCCGCGCCGACCCCGCCACCACCGCCGTCCCCTTCCACACCGCCCGCGCCCTGTTCGCCCCCGACCTCGCCGACACCGACGGCCGCGCCGCCCTGCTCGGCCCGCACCGCGCCCTGGTCGGCCCCGCCCTCGGCCTCACCGCGCCGGGGACCGACCCCGCCGACCCGCAGGGCGTCCAGGACGGCCTGGTCGCGCTGGCCGCCCGCGCCGCCCGCCGGCACCACGCCCGCCCGCTGGTCCTCGTCCTGGACGACGCCCACTGGGCCGACGGCGAGTCGCTCGGCTGGCTCGCCGCCCTCGGCCCCCGCCTGGCCCGCCTCCCGCTCCTCCTGGTCGTCGCCCACCGGCCCACCGAGCACGCCGCCGAGGAGAGCCGCCCGCACCTCGACGCGCTGGGCACCGCCGCCCGCCTGCGCGTCACCCTGCGCGCCCTCACCCCCGAGGCCGCCGCCGACCTCACCCGCCGCGCCCTGGGCGCCGGCACCGACGAGGCCCTCGGACGCGAACTGTGGAACGCCACCGGCGGCAGCCCCTACGAACTGGCCGAACTCCTCGCCCGCCTGCGCGAACATCCCCTCGACCCCGGGGCCGACCGGGCCACCGCCGTCCGGGAACTCGCCGCCACCGTCCGGGGCCACCGGCTCGCCGACCGCCTCGGCGACCTCGGCCCCGACGCCGCCCGCCTCGCCTGGGCCGCAGCCGTCCTCGGCGCGGGCGTCCCGCTGCGGCTCGCCGCCAGCCTCGCCGGAATCTCCCCAGGACAGCAGGCCACCGCCACCGGACAGCTGTGCGCCGCCCGCGTGCTGAACCCCGGCGACACCGTCGACTTCACCCACCCGCTGGTCGCCGGAGCCGTCTACGACGCGGTGCCCCGCTCCCTGCGCACCGCCTTCCACGGCCGCGCCGCCTGGCTCCTGACCGCCGAGGGACACGGCCCGGCCGCCGCCGCCCGCCACCTCCTGGAGGTCCACCCCGACCAGGACCCCGCCCTGGTCGAGCAGTTACGCCGGGCGGCCCGCGAACACCTCGCCGTCGGCGCCCCCGACGCCGCCCGCCGCTGCCTCGAACGCGCCCTGCGCGAACCGCCCGAACACCACCTGCGCGCCCTCGTCCACCACGAACTGGGCTGCGCCGCCCTGCTCACCTCACCCGCCGACACCGTCCGCCATCTGCGCACCGCCCTCGAACTCCCCGGCCTCGACGACACCTTGCGCGCCGACGCCACCTTCCGCCTGGCCCAGGCGCTCGCCCACAACCAGCAGATGCGCGAAGCCTCCCTCAGCGTCGCCTTCGCCGCCGCCACCACCGAACCGGGCCCCGAACGCCTCCGCCTCCAGGCCGCCCACTTCATGTACGACGCGTTCCGCGCCACCGAGGACGACGGCCCCGGCCGCTCCCGCCGCCTGGCCCAGCTCGCCGACCCGCTGGCCGGCGAGACCAACGCCGAACGCGCCCTGCTCACCCTGCGCGCCTTCGACGGCATGCTGCGCGGCGAGAACCACACCGTCGTCGCCGAGTTCTGCGCACGGGCCCTCGCCGACGGCCGCCCGGCGCCGGGCCTCGGCTGGACCGACACCGCCTGGGGCTTCGAGTACCCGTGCCTCGCCGGGATCACCTACGCCTGGATCGACGAACTCGACCGCGCCGAGGAGCTCTTCGACGAGGCGGTCCGCGCGTACGAGATCTCCGGCTGGAGCGGTGGCCACCTCGCCTTCGCCCACATGCTGACCGGCGCCGTCCTGCGCCGGCGCGGGCGCCTCGCCGAGGCCGAGACCCGCCTGCGGGAGTCCCTGCGGCTCGCCGACCGGATCGGCACCGGGCTCCCCGTCCACTGGGACGCCGTCTGCCTCCTCGTCGACACCCTCCTCGCCCGGGGCCGTACCGCCGACGCCCAGCGCCTCGCGGAGGCCCGCGGCTTCGGCCCGCCCTACCCGGACGCGATGATCCTGCCCGACGCCCCCAGCGTCCACGGCCGCCTGCTGCTCGCCCTGGGCCGCGCCGACGAGGCCGTCGCCGGACTCGAGGCCGCCTCCGCCCTGGCCGGACGAGGCCGCCACAACCCGGTCTGGGCCCCCTGGCGCCGCGACCTGGCCGCCGCCCTCGCCGAGCGCGACCCCGAGCGGGCCCACGCCCTCACCGGCCGCCTGCGGGTCGACGCCGAACGCTTCGGCACCCCGACCGCCCTCGGCATGGCCCTGGGATGCGAGGCCGCCCTCGCCCCGGCCGGCGCCGCCCCGGCGCTGCACGCCCGCGCCGTCGCCCACCTGGAGGAGTCCCCGGCCCGCGACGAACTGGCCCGTGCCCGCGTCGCCCTCGGCCTCGCCACCGGCGACCGCGACCAGCTCCACCGCGGCCTGCTCCTGGCCCGCACCTGCGGTGCCGACGCCCTCGCCGAACAGGCCCGCGCGGCCCTCGCCTGAGCCCCCGCCCGACGGGTGCGGAACCACCCCCGGACGTGGGGTAAAGTTCTTCTCGCGCGGTCGGCGGAACACCGCAGAGCGCGCATCGGGACGTGGCGCAGCTTGGTAGCGCACTTGACTGGGGGTCAAGGGGTCGCAGGTTCAAATCCTGTCGTCCCGACTCGTGAGAGTCGTAGATCAGGGCCGGTTTCGGAGCAATCCGAAACCGGCCCTGAGCGTTTCCGTGGCCGGTGTTCGTCACCTCGCCGCTCGTTTTCCGTCATTCCCCGTTCCCCCGGCCGTTCTCCGATCCACCGGTTTGGTGGTGTCTGGATCTCGCTGGGGAGCTGCATATCGGCCAGGGACGCAGCGGGGGTCTTGTGTGGGTCCCCCTGGCTGTACAGGATTGAACCAAAGTTGTCAGGGACGCGTCGGCTGGATCGCGCCGCTCCTGACGACACGTCATGGGCGTCCACCCAACGCCCCGAGTTCCCCCCACGATCTGGAGGACTTGCAGTGCGACTCTCTCTCCCCCACGGCCTGTCGAGACGAGCACGACTCATCACCGGGGCCACCGCCCTGGCCGCATCCGCGGCGCTGATCGTCCCCGCCGCCACCGCGACCGCCCAGCCGGCGCCGAAGACGTTCAGCGCCAGCGCGCTGAACCAGACGGCCGACTCCGTGCGGAGCGCGGACATCGCCGGTACCGCCTGGTACGTCGACGCCGAGTCGGGCAAGGTCGTCGTCACGGTCGACAGCACCGTCAGCAAGGCCGAGATCGCCGAGATCAAGGCCGAGGCCGGCGCCAACGCCGCCGCGCTCGAGGTCAAGCAGACCCCCGGTAAGTTCTCCAAGCTCATCGCGGGCGGCGAGGCCATCACCACCGGCGGGTCCCGCTGCTCCCTGGGCTTCAACGTGCAGGACAGCGCGGGCACCAAGTTCGCGCTGACCGCCGGCCACTGCACCAACATCGGCAGCTCGTGGTCGATCGGCACCACCGCCGGCTCCAGCTTCCCGGGCAACGACTACGGCATCATCCGGCACTCCAACCCGAGCGCCGCCGACGGCCGTGTCTCCCTCTACAACGGCGGCTACCAGGAGATCACCGGCGCCGGCAACGCCTCGGTCGGCCAGTCCGTCCAGCGCAGCGGCAGCACCACCGGCCTGCACGGCGGTTCGGTCACCGGCCTCAACGCCACCGTCAACTACGGCGCCGACGGCATCGTCTCCGGCCTGATCCAGACCAACGTCTGCGCCGAGCCCGGCGACAGCGGCGGCGCGCTCTTCGCCGGCAGCACCGCGCTCGGCCTCACCTCGGGCGGCAGCGGCAACTGCTCCTCCGGCGGCACCACGTTCTTCCAGCCCGTCACCGAGGCGCTCAGCGCCTACGGTGTGAGCATCATCTGAGTCCCGCACCGCACAGGGTCCCTCTCCTCCGGACCTGAACGCTGCCCCCGCCGGTTCACCGGCGGGGGCAGTGCGCGTGGTGGACGGCCGCCGCCGCGGGCTACAGCCGCAGAATGCGCTCCGCGTTGCGGTGGGCGATCTTCTCGCGGTGGTTGGCCGTCAGGTGCGCGCTGCGCAGGAAGCTGACGGCCTGGGAGCTCCTCTCGAAAGGGTAGTCGAGGGCGACAGGACGTTGTCGACGCCCACCGCCCTGACGGCGGCCTGGAGCATGGTGTCGTCCATGACTCCGGAGGTGGTGATGGCGATGTTGTCGACCACCTGCACCCCGCCCCCGCCCCGGCGGGCGACTGGGAGATCACGCGCGACCGGCCGGAACTGGTCGGCCCGCTGTACAGCTGGGCGGCCGAGACCGCCGGACACGCGATGCGCGTCATCGTCGGCGGGGTCTTCGACGACTTCCCCGGCGCCCGGCTCGTCCTCGGGCACAAGGGCGATTTCCTGCCCTTCCACATGCCCCGGCTCGACCGGCGACGCCGTGCTCGTCCATGTCGGCGAGCCGGTACTCGGTGATGTCGGGAAGCCGCTTCAGCCACTCCTCGGCCACCTCGGGCTGCGCTCATGTCCGCTGCTTCTTCCGAGGCGTGTTCGCTTACACGCAGTGACTTCATCGATGGTGAAACGCGAGGAGCCGGTGTCAATCCTCCGAGCGCGATCACGTCGAACTGCCCGGGACGGGTTACTCAGCTCCGGAAGTGAGTACGGGAACGCATGTCCGGCCCGCCCGCCCCTCGGCACACTCCGGTGCATGACACCTCTGCCGTCGTCCCCCGCCGAGGAACTGGCGCTCCTCGAACGTGAGCTGATCTGGCTGGACACCCGCCGGGCGCAGCTGCTGCGCCGCCGCTCCTGGCTGAAGGCCGCGTTGCGCGCGCAGTCGGGGCGAGGGTGGCAGCCGCCGCCCGGCGTCCCGGGCGGCTGGGCGCACGCCCCGGCGGCGCATCCCGCCCGGGCAGCGCACCCCGCCCCGGCGGCGCATCCCGCGCCGGCGGTCCCGCCGGGCTCCGCCACCGGCGGACCCGGCGCGCAGCACGTGCTGCTGATCCTCGGCGGACTGCTGCTCGCCGTCGCGGCCATCGCGTTCACCCTGTTCAGCTGGGGTGAGCTGGGGATCGTGGGGCGGGCCGTGGTGCTGGCCGGGGTGACGGCGGGGGCGCTGGGGGCGCCCGTGCTGCTGCTGCGCCGGGGGCTCGGCGCGACGGCGGAGGCGGTGGGCGCGGTGGCGTTGCTGCTGACGGTGCTCGACGCCTACGCGCTCCACGCGGCGGTGCTGCCCGAGGCGGACGGCGCGGGGTACGCGGCCTTCGCCTCCGGGGCGCTGGCGGCGGGGTGGACGGCGTACGGGGCCGGCGTGGGCCGGCTGCGGCTGCCGCTGCCCGCCGCCGTGGTCGCGGGGCAGTTCCCGCTGGTGCTGGGGGCCTGGGCGGCCGGGGGCTCCGTGCTGGTGATCGGCTGGGCGCTGCTGGTGACGGCTGCCGCGAGTGTCGTGGTGGCGGTGCGCGGGCCGGGGCTCGCGGTGCGGGCCACCGCCTGGTCGGGGGCCGGGGCGACCTGGGCGGGCGGGCTGCTGATCGGCCTGGGGGAGTCGGTGTCGGCGGGCGGTCCGTTCGACGCGGCGGGGCCGGGGGCGCTGCTGCTCGGTGCCGCGGCGGTGGCCCTGACCGCCGCGTGGCGGGCTCCGCGGGAGATGGCGGTGACCGGGGGAGTGGTGGCCGGGCTGGCGGCCGTGGCCGGTGTCGGCGGGGTGCTGCGTACGGAGGTGCCGTGGAGCTGGGCGGTCGTGGTCCACCTGCTGTGCGGGGCGGCGCTGGCGCCGGTGGCGCGGATCGCCGTGGTGCCGCGACCGGTGCGCGGCGGGGTGCTGGGCGCGGCGGCGGGGGTGACGGGCCTCGCGGTGCTGGCGGTCCTCCCTTCGGCGGCGGCGACGCTGCTCGGGCCGGCCGCCGTGCTGACCGGGCTGTGGGCCGGGGCGCCGGGCGGGGTGCGGGAGGTGGCCGCCGGGGCCGGGGCGTGGCCGGACGACATGTCCGTACCGGTGGTGCTGCTGGTGGTGGCCGTGCTGCTCGGGGCGGTGTACGCGTCCCTGGTCCAGGAGGGCCGGGCGCCGGCGGGACGGACGGGGGCGGCGGGGGCCGTGGCGGTCGGTCTGGTCTCGGCGGCCGTGCCGGTGCTGCTGGTGACGGCGGGCGTGGCGTACGCGGCGGCGCTGGCGGTGGACCTGCTGCTGGTGGCGGGGCTGCTGGGGGCGGCTCTCGCGGTGCGCCGGGTGCCGGCGGCGGCCGGGGCGACCGCGCTGTGGTGCGCGGTGGCCGTGGCGGCCCACACGGGGCTGCTCGCGCTGGCCGCCGAACCGGCCACGTACGCGGTCTCCGGTCTCCTCCTGGTGCTCTTCGCGGCCGTGGCGGCCCGCTCCGGGGAGGTCGTGACCCGCTCGCTCTCCCTGGTGCTCTCCGTGGTGTGCGCGCTGGTGGTGGCGGTGGCGGCCGGGGCCTCGCTGGAGCTGGGCGCCCCGCGCATGGCCGTGCTGGTCCTCGCCGTCCCGGCGGTCGCGGTGGTGCTGGGGCTGTGGCTGCGGACGCCCGCCGTGGTGGTGCCGCTGGAGGCCGGGGCCGGGGTAGGCGCGCTGGTCGCGCTGGGGCTGGCGCTGACCGACGGGGCGTACCTCTCCCTGGTGCTGGCGCTCTGCGGGGTCCTGGCGGCCGCCACCGCGGTACGCCCGGAGCGCAGGCCCGGTGCCGGGTACCTGGCGGTGGGGCTCTTCGCGCTGGCGACCTGGGTCCGGCTCGTCTCCGCCGGGGTCACGCACCCGGAGGCGTACACCCTGCCCGTCTCGGTGATCGCCTGCGCGGTCGGCCTCCTGCGCCGGCGCACGGACCCGGAGGCGTCCTCGTGGGCGGCGTACGGTCCGGGGCTGGGCGTGACCCTGGGGCCGAGTCTGCTGGCGCTCTGGTCCGACCCGCACTGGCAGCGCCCGCTGCTGCTGGGCGCGGCGGCGCTGGCGGTCACCGTGACCGGGGCGGTGCGCCGGCTCCAGGCGCCGCTGCTGCTGGGCGGCGGCACGCTGGCCCTGGTCGCCCTGCACGAACTGGCGCCGCACGTGGCGCAGGTCTTCGACGCCCTGCCGCGCTGGTCGGTCCCGGCCCTCGCCGGGCTGCTGCTCCTCGCGCTCGGTGCCACCTACGAGCAGCGGCTGCGCGACGCGCGCCGGCTGCGCGAGCACGTCGGGCGGATGCGGTAGCCGCGCCGGGCGCGGGGGAGGGCCGGGGGTGCGGCGTGCGTGCCGTACCCCCCGCCCTCCGGCCGTCTCACGCCGTGTTGTTGGCCAGGGCCAGCAGACGGGCGGCGGAGCCGTTGAACTTGTTGCGGTCGACGTCCCCGCTGACGCCGCCGACCCGGCCGGTCGCCGAGTACTGCCAGAACGTCCACGTCGGGAAGCCGCTCGGCACCGTCGGCGCGCTCACGCCCCAGTGGGCCACCCAGAACGGGGACTTGGCCGCCATGCCGTTCCAGCTGCCGGTGCAGGTGTTCCACCAGCTCGCCGTCGTGTAGATGACGACGTCGCGGGTGGTGCGCGCCTTGTACCGGGCGTGGAAGTCGTTGATCCAGGTGCGCATCTGCGTGGTGGAGAGCCCGTAGCACATGGCACCCGAGGGGTTGTGCTCGATGTCCAGGACGCCCGGCAGGGTCCGGTTGTCGCGGGACCAGCCGCCGCCGTTGCTGGCGAAGTAGTCGGCCTGCGCCGTGCCGCTGGAGGCGTTCGGGCGGGCGAAGTGGTAGGCGCCGCGGATGATCCCCGCGTTGTACGCGTTGGTGTAGTTCGCGTTGAACCGGTCGTCCTTGTAGTTGGTGCCCTCGGTCGCCTTGATGTAGGCGAAGGACATCCCGGCCGACTTGACCGAGCTCCAGTTGATGGAGCCCTGCCAGTGCGACACGTCGATCCCCTGGACACCGCTGGTGTCGGCCGGGCCGATCGTGCGCTCGTCGGGGCCGGCGCCGAGCCCCTGCTCGATGCGGGTGCCGACACCCATGTACGCCTCGCCGGGCCCGACGTCCTTGCCGGGCGGGGGCGCGAGGGGCGCGGCGGCGGCGGTGGGCGCCAGGGTGAGCGCCAGGGAGGCGCTGACGAGACCGCCGAGCAGGACGACCGCGGGTCTGCGGCCGCGGCGGGCGAGAGAGCTGTACGCGGGCATGACTGCCTCCAGGCACGAGTGGGGGATGTAGCCGTGGAACGCGCGAATGACCGGTGCTTGCCCTGGCGGTGGCGCCCGGAAGAGGGCGCTCGCCATGAGCACGACACCAGTAATGCACGCGCGTAGACCCCCGTAAAGACCCACCTGTCGGCTCCGCTGGTCTATATCAATGGCGGCGCGCCTGACCTGCCGCTCCGTGCCCGGCCACGCCGAAAGTTTCCGTCATGGAAGCCCTGGGGCCTTACGGAACAGGCCCCCGTGACGTGGCGTCACGGGGGCCTGCGGGGATGTGCGCGGGACGGTCAGCCGGTGGGCTCCAGCCGGACCAGGATGCCCTTCGAGGTGGGCTGGTTGCTGATGTCCGCCACGCTGTCCAGCGGTACCAGGACCTGTGTCTCCGGGTAGTACGCGGCGGCCGAGCCGCGCGAGGCCGGGTACGGGACCACCTGGAAGCCCTCGGCGCGGCGCTCGACACCGCCGTCCCAGACGCTCACCACGTCGACCCGGTCCCCCTCGGCGAGTCCGAGGGCGGTCAGGTCGTCCGGGTTGACCAGCACCACCTGGCGGCTGCCGTGGATGCCCCGGTAACGGTCGTTGAGCGTGTACGGGATGGTGTTCCACTGGTCGTGGGAGCGCAGGGTCTGGAGGAGCAGGTGGCCCTCGGGCACCTGAGGCATCTCCCAGGAGTTGCGGGTGAACATCGCCTTGCCGGTCGCGGTCGGATAGACGCCCTCGTTGACCGGGTTGGGCAGCCTGATCCCGCCGGGCCGGATCACCCGCCGGTTGTAGTCGTGCAGTCCGGGCACGATGCGGGAGATCCGGTCGCGGATCGCCCCGTAGTCCGCCTCGAACTCCTCCCAGGGCAGGTCAGGAGTGGCCCCGAGGGTGTGACGGGCGAGCCGGGAGAGGATCGCCACCTCGCTGAGCAGGAGCGGCGAGGCCGGCTTCAGCTTCCCGTGTGAGGTGTGCACCTCACTCATCGAGTTCTCGACGGTGACGAACTGCTCCCCACCGGCCTGGAGGTCCTTCTCCGTCCTGCCGAGGGTCGGCAGGATCAGCGCCGTCTCCCCGCAGACGGTGTGCGACCGGTTGAGCTTGGTGGAGACGTGCGCGGTCAGGCGGCAGCGTCGCATCGCCGCCTCGGTGACATCGCTGTCCGGGGCCGCCCGGACGAAGTTGCCCGCCACCCCCAGGAAGACCTTGACGCGGCCTTCGTGCATCGCCCTGACCGTGTTCACCGAGTCCAGGCCGTGCGGGCGCGGCGGCTCGAATCCGAACTCGTCCCGCAGCGCGTCCAGGAAGTGGTCCGGCATCTGCTCCCAGATGCCCACGGTGCGGTCGCCCTGCACGTTGCTGTGGCCGCGCACCGGACACGCACCCGCGCCGGCCCGGCCGAGATTGCCGCGCAGCAGAAGGAAGTTGACGATCTCCCGGATGGTGGGCACAGCGTGCTTGTGCTGGGTGACACCCATCGCCCAGCAGACGATGACCCGTTCGCTGCGCAGCACGTCGTCACGGACCGCCTCGATCTCCGCGCGGGTCAGCCCGGTCGCGGCGAGCACGTCCTCCCAGCCGACCTGCCGGGCGTGCTCGGCGAACTCCTCGAAGCCACTGGTGTTGCTCTCGATGAACTCGCGGGCGAGCACCTCACCGGGCCGCGCGTCCTCGGCCTCCAGAAGTAGCCGGTTGAGCCCCTGGAAGAGGGCGAGGTCGCCGCCGGGGCGGATGTGCAGGAACCGGTCGGCGATCTGGACTCCCCGGCCGACGATCCCGCGCGGCTTCTGCGGGTTCTTGAACCGCATGAGCCCCGCCTCGGGCAGCGTGTTCACCGCGACGACGCGGGCTCCGTTCAGCTTCGCCTCCTCCAGCGCCGAGAGCTGGCGGGGATGGTTGGTGCCCGGGTTCTGGCCCACCAGGAAGATCAGATCGGCGTGGTGCAGATCCTCCAGGCTGACCGTGCCCTTGCCGGTGCCCAGCGTCTCGTGGAGCGCGAAGCCGCTCGATTCGTGGCACATGTTGGAGCAGTCCGGCAGGTTGTTGGTCCCGAAGGCACGCGCGAAGAGCTGGAGCACGAAGGCGGCCTCGTTGCTGACCCGGCCCGAGGTGTAGAAGGCGGCCTCGTCGGGGGAGGCGAGCGCCTTCAGCTCATCGGCGAGCAGGTGCAGGGCGTCGCGCCAGCTGATCGGCTCGTAGTGGTCGGAGCCGGGGCGCTTGACCATCGGCTCGGTGAGCCGGCCCTGCTGGTTGAGCCAGAGGTCGGAGCGGCGCGCCAGCTCGGAGACCGGGTGCTCACGGAAGAACTCCGCGGTGATCCGGCGGGTGGTCGCCTCGTCGTTGATGTGTTTGGCGCCGTTCTCGCAGTACTCGTTGCGGTGCCGGTGGCCGGGGGCGGGGTCCGCCCACGCGCAGCCGGGGCAGTCGATGCCGCCCACCTGGTTCATGGTCAGCAGATCGACCGCGGTGTCCCGGGGCGAGGTCTGCTCCAGGGAGTACTCCAGCGCGTGCACCACCGCCGGGACGCCCGCGGCCCAGGTCTTGGGCGGGGTGACGGTCAGGTCTTCCTTCGGCTCTTCGCGGGGCGGTTTCTTCACCGGTTCGCCTCTCGTCGTCTCTGGTGGCGCGCGGGGGTCAGCCCATGGGCCAGGTGGGCGTGGGGCTCTTGGCCTCCTCGGGCATGCCGGGCTGGATGTGCCCGTCGTGGATGGTGCCGCGCCAGCCCGCGGTGGCCTCGCCGAGCCCCTCGACGAAGTCCCGGAAACGGGTGAGGTCGCGGTGCAGGACGCGGCCGGCCACGCCGGGCACGGCCCCGAGGGCGCCCGCCAGGTTCCGGCCCCCGAGTCCGACGCGCAGGCCGACCTCCGTACTGTCGTCGGCCAGCGCCCGGAACCGGACCTCTCCGCGGGGGAGGTCGCCGCGGCCGAGGGTCCGCCAGACGAGGTGGGAATCGGGTGCCTGCTCCAGGATCTCCACCGTGAACTCCTGGCGCAGCGGTCCGGCGCCGACCACCCAGACGCTCACCCCGCACGTCTGCTGACGCACCCGCTTCACCCCGGACAGGAAGCGGGGGAATGTCTCGAACTGGGTCCATTGGTCGTACGCGGTACGCAGCGGTACCGCCACCGCGACGGTTGTCTCGATCGTCTTCATCGCATTCTCCTCCTGAGCCGCCCTGGTCAGTCTCACCGCAGGGCCGGTGAGCCGCCACGCGGCGGGGCGAAGGGGGCGCCCGGGACCCGCCTGCCCGCGCTCGCTCGGGCCACACGACGGAGCGGCCAGGGCGCGGCCACCCGGCCGCGAGAGTGACCCGACAATCATATTAAGTAACTCACATTGGCGACAGTGGCCCGCATTTTCCCCCGGCCTCCTCCGTCGTCCGGTTCAATGTGTGCGAAGTGAAATGAGGTCGTTCCGGCGGCGGTGAACCACTCTTTAGTGGAGGGTTGAAGCCGCCGGAAAGGGAAAAGAATCACTCGGATTCGCTCCGGGTGAAGGATCGGATGCGTTCCGGGCGAGGTCGGGTTCCTCGTCCGTCTCCCGAAAGCACAGCGTAGTGCTGGGTTCTTGTCGGTTTCCCCTGGTCTCTTCCTGAGGTGCCGCGCGAAATTCCTCGCGGCTTCCCCGATGTGCGCGGGCTCTTTTCGCGTGTCCGCTCACTGGCCTTTCCGTCGACGCTTGCATTCCTGGGGGTGTTCTGCATGTCCAACAGTGATCCGGAATTCGAAGGCATTGCCCCGGACGGATTCCTTTCCGGAGGAATTCCTGTTCCCGGATCACTGGCCGGACGGGCCCGGGCCGTGCTGCGCGTCGCCGCGTACCCGCTGCTCCTGGCGGCGACCGTCGTGGTGGCCGGCGCCGCGCTGAGCCTGGAGTGGGACCCCGCGCGGGTCAGCCCGCTCTTCCTGGTGGGCGTCCTGCTCTACCTGACCCTGCTGGAACGGCTGATCCCGCACCAGCGCGACTGGCACCCCAGCACCGCCGAATGGCGCTGGTACGGCGTGTACTTCCTGCTGACCATGGTGGGCAGCGCGCTGGCCCAGCTGCTGGTGGCCACCGCCGTCGGCATGGTGGCGCCGGCCGACCCGGCGCTCCCGCTGGGGGCCGAGATCCCGGCCGCCCTGCTGAGCGGCTCCCTCGCCGGCTACCTGGCGCACCGCCTCGGCCACACCAACCGCTGGCTCTGGCGTCTGCACGGGGTCCACCACGTCCCGCAGAAGGTCAACGTCGCCAACAACGGCGTCAACCACGTGGCGGACATCGTGGTGGCCCAGGGGGCCGTCCAGCTCACCCTGGCCCTCGTCGGCTTCTCCCCGGAGTCGGTCCTCGCGGCCGGCCTGTTCACCGCCGCCCAGGGCTACTTCGTCCACGCCAACATCGACGTCCGCATCGGCCGGCTCAACCACGTCCTGGCCAGCCCGGAACAGCACCGCCTGCACCACAGCACCGACCTGGCCGAGGCGGGCCACTACGGCTCCGACCTCTCCCTGTGGGACCACCTCTTCGGCAGCTTCACCTGGTACCCCGGCCGCGAGCCGGCCGCCGTCGGACTCCACGACCCCACGTCGTTCCCCGCGACCGGCGAGATTCTCGCCAGTCTGCTCCATCCCCTCCACCGCGCGAAGCGGCGCCGGCCTTCCGCCTGACCCGCCCCCGCCGCCGTACCGCCGACCGCGCCGCACCAAGGCGGCGCGACCACCTGAGGAGTGTGCGAACTTGGCTGACGCGATCAACGACGCCTCGACGGGCAAGGTAGCGATCATCGGCATCGGCTGCCGGCTGCCCGGCGGCGCCGGCGACCACCGCGCCTTCTGGCGGAACCTGCTCAGCGGCAAGGACTGCCTCACCCCCACCCCGCCCGACCGCTACGACGCCGCCACCCTCGCCAGCCGGCACCGGGACAAACCCGGGAAGCTGGCGGCGGGCCGGGGCGGGTACATCGACGGCTTCGACGAGTTCGAACCGGCCTTCTTCGGCATCAGCCCCCGCGAGGCCGACCACATGGACCCGCAGCAGCGCAAACTGCTGGAGGTGGCCTGGGAGGCGCTGGAGGACGCCGGGCAGCGCCCGGCCGACCTGGCCGGCAGCAACACCGGTGTCTACGTCGGCGCGTTCACCCTCGACTACAAGATCCTCCAGTTCGCCGACCTGAGCTTCGAGACCCTCGCGGCGCACACCGCGACCGGCACGATGATGACGATGGTCTCGAACCGGATCTCGCACTGCCTCGACCTCCGGGGACCGAGCCTCACCGTCGACACGGCGTGCAGCTCCTCCCTGGTCACCGTCCATCTGGCCTGCCAGAGCCTGCTGCGGGGCGAGAGCGACCTGGCGCTCGCGGGGGGCGTCCTGCTGCACTCGGCACCGCAGTACACGATCGCCGAGACCAAGGGCGGTTTCCTCTCGCCGAGCGGCCGCTCCCGGGCCTTCGACGCCTCGGCCGAGGGGTACGTACGCGCCGAGGGCGTCGGCCTGGTCGCCCTCAAGCGGCTGGACGAGGCGCTGGCCGACGGCGACCCGGTGCACGCCGTCATCCTCGGCAGCGGCGTCAACCAGGACGGCCGCACCAACGGCATCACCGTGCCCAGCGCCGACGCCCAGATCTCCCTGGTCCGACGGGTCTGCGCCGAGGCCGGCATCACCCCGGGCGACCTCCAGTACGTCGAGGCCCACGGCACCTCCACGCCCGTCGGTGACCCCATCGAGGCCAACGCCCTGGCCCAGGTCCTCGCCGAGGGCCGCGCCCCCGGTGCCGCCTGCCACGTCGGGTCGGTCAAGACCAACATCGGGCACACCGAGTCGGCGGCGGGCATCGCCGGGCTGATCAAGACCGCGCTGGCCCTCAAACACCGGGTGATCCCGGCCCACATCAACCTCGACACCGTCAACCCGGCCATCGCGTACGAGAGTTCGCCCTTCACCATCCCCACCGAGGCCACCCCCTGGCCGGCCCACGAGGGGCCCGCGCGGGCCGGGGTCAACTCCTTCGGCTTCGGCGGCACCAACGCCCACCTCGTCCTGGAGGAACCGCCGGTCCGCCCGGCCGCCCCCGGCCGCCGGACCGCGCGGGAACTGGCCGAGGAGACCGCCCGCCCCGAGGGCCCCGGCTGGAGCATCCTGCCGCTCACCGCCCGCCACCCCGACGCCCTCGCCGAGGTGGCCGCGGGCATCCGCCGCGAACTGGACGGGGGGAACGGCGCCCGGCCCGCCCTCGCCGACCTCGGCCACACCCTCGCCCACCGCCGCCAGCACCTGGAGTCACGGCTCTCCGTCGTCCACTCCTCCCGCGCCTCCCTCGCCGAGGCGCTCGACGCCCACCTGCGCGGCGAGCCCCACCCCCGAGTGGTCCAGGGGCGGCGGCTGGAGCCCGAGGACCGGCGCCTGGTCTGGGTCTTCACCGGCATGGGGCCGCAGTGGTGGGGGATGGGCCGGGGGCTCCTGGAGAGCGAGCCGGTCTTCCGCGAGGTCGTCACCGCCTGCGACCGGGAGATCCGGCGCCTCGCCGGCTGGTCGCTCCTCGACGAGATGGCGGCCGGCGCCGAGACCTCCCGGATGGCGGAGACCTGGCTCGCCCAGCCCGCCAACTTCGCCGTCCAGGCCGGACTGGCCGCCCTCTGGCGCTCGTACGGCGTCACCCCCGACGCCGTCGTCGGCCACAGCACGGGGGAGATCGCCGCCTTCCACGAGGCCGGCGTCTACTCCCTGGAGGAGGCGGTGGGCATCGCCGTCCACCGCAGCCGGCTTCAGCACACCCTCGCCGGCACCGGTGGCATGCTCGCCGTCAGCCTCTCCGAGGAGGAGGCCGAGCACCGGGTACGGCCGTACGCCGACCGGGTCTGCGTCGCCGCCGTCAACAGCCCCACCGGGGTCACCCTGGCCGGAGACCGCGACACCCTCGTCCGGCTCTCCGGGGAACTCCGCGACGAGCAGATCTTCGCCAAGCTCCTGACCGTCCAAGTCCCGTACCACAGCCCGCAGATGGACCGTATCAAGGACGAGCTGCTGGACTCCCTCGCCGGACTCGCGCCGCGCCCCGCCCAGGTGCCCGTCCACCTCACCGGGATCGAGGGGCCGGCCGACGGGGTGGTGCTGGACGCCGCGTACTGGTGGCGGAACGTCCGCGACCGGGTCGCCTTCCGGGCCGCCGTGGACCGGCTCGCGGACGAAGGGCACCGGCTCTTCCTGGAGATCGGGCCGCATCCGTCCCTCGCCCACTCCCTCCGCGAATGCCTGGAGGCCACCGGGCGGACCGCCGTCACCGTGCCCTCGATCCGCCGCGAGGAGGACGAACCCGAGCGGTTCGCGGCCTCGCTGGCCACCCTGCACAATCTCGGCGTCGCCGTCGACTGGGACGTGCTCCAGCCCACCGGCAGGACCGTGCCGCTGCCGCGTTACCCCTGGCGGCGCGACCGCCACTGGACCGAGCCGCAGAACGTCGCCCGGGTCCGCCTCGGCCACCTCGACCACCCGCTGCTGGGCCGCCGCACCGACCACGCGGGCCCCGCCTGGCAGAGCGCCCTGGACACCGAGCGGCTGCCCTACCTCGCCGACCACCGCATCCAGGACTCCGTGGTCTTCCCCGCCGCCGGCTACCTGGAGATGGCCACCCAGGCCGTCCTGGCCCTCACCGGCGGTACCTCGGCCGTCCTCGCCGACGTCGACCTGCGCAAGGCCCTCTTCCTCGCCGAGGACGAGACCAGGACCGTCCACCTGACGGTCGACCCGGAGAGCGCCGACTTCGCCATCGCCTCCGCACCGCCCGGACCCGGGGGCGAACGCGCCGTCCACGCCACCGGCGCCGTCCGCACCGCCCAGCACCCGGCGGCCGGACCCCCGCTCGACCCGGCGGCCGTCCAGGCCCGCAGCCGCCAATGGCTCACCGGCTCCGCCTGCTACACGGGACTCGCCGCCCTCGGCTACCAGTACGGGCCCGCGTTCCAGGCGCTCGACGAGGTCTGGATCGGCGACGGCGAGGTGCTGGCCCGCATCACTCCGCCCGAAGTCCTCGGCGCCGACGCCGCCCGCCACCACCTCCACCCGGCCCTCCTCGACGCCTGCTTCCAGTCGCTGCTGACCCGGCAGATCCCCGCCGACGGCGACCCCGCCCCCGGCACCGGCATCCGCCTGCCCCTGTCGATCGCCGAACTGAGCCTCGCCCCGGTCGGCGACCGGACCCTGTGGGCGCACGGCGTGATCACCCGCGACGACGGGAACGAACTCCTCGCCGACCTCGCTCTGTACGCCGAGGACGGCACCCCGCTCGGCCGCCTCACCGGCTTCCGCGCCGCCGACGTCGAGAAGGCCTCCGCCGCCGTCTCCCGGGCCACCGTCGACTCCTGGCTGGCCGTCCCCGCCTGGACCGACCTGCCGCTGCCCGAGGACGCCGAGGCGGCGGCCGGACCGGGCGGCGACTGGCTGCTGTTCACCGACGGCGACCCCGGCGGTGTCGGCGCCGCCTTCGCCGCCCTGGTCACCGGCCTCGGCCACCGCTGCCGCGCGGTGACACCCGCCGCCGCCTACACCCGGAACGCCGACGGCACCGCCTTCACCCTCGCCCCCGACTCCGCCGACGACCTGGCCCGCCTCTTCGCCGACCTCGACGCCGACACCGGGCCCTTCCGCGGCACCGTCGTCCACCTCGGCAGCCTCGGACTCCCGCCGTACGAGGGCTGCGCGCGCGAGACGCTGCGGCAGGCGGCCGGGGGCGGCGCCTGGGGGCTCGTCGCCCTGGCCAAGGTCCTCCAGAACCGGCCCGCACCCGGCGCCCTGCACGTCGTCACCCGAGGGGCGCAGCCCGTCACCCCCGGCGAGGCCGTCGAACCGCTCGGCGCGCCCGCCTGGGGCGTCACCCGCGTCCTGCGCCACCAGGAACTCACCGCGCACCGCGGCAAGCTGATCGACCTCGACCCCGCGCACGACCGGAGCCCCGCCGGGGCACGGGCCGAGGCCGAGGCGCTGCTGCGCGAGTTCCGCACCGAGGACGAGGAGGAGATCGGGCTGCGCGGCACCCGCCGCGCCACCAGCCGGCTGCGCCCCGCCGACGACCTCACCCGCCCCCTGCCGCCGAGGCTGCGCGCCGACGGCAGCTACCTCGTCACCGGCGCCTTCGGGGCACTGGGCCGGCTGCTCTGCCGCACCCTGGTCAAGCGCGGCGCCCGGCACCTCGTCCTGATGGGCCGCACCCCGCTGCCGCCCCGCCGGGAATGGCGGCGCACCGACCCCGCCACCGCCCAGGGCCGCGCCGTCGCCCTCCTCAAGGAGCTGGAGGCGCTCGGGGCGCACCCGGTGGCCGCGCCGGTCGACGTCACCGACGAGGCCGCGCTGACCGCCTGGCTGGAGGAGTACCGGCAGGGCGACCCGCCGCCCCTGCGCGGCGTCTTCCACCTGGCCGGGCAGGTCCGTGACAGCCGGATCGCCGACCTGGACCGGGCCGCCTTCGACGCGGTCCACGACCCGAAGACCGTCGGCGCGTACCTGCTCGACAAGCACCTGAGGGACGAACCGCTCGACCACTTCGTCCTGTTCGCCTCGGTCGCCTCCCTGCTGACCACCGCGGGACAGACCAACTACGCGGCCGGCAACGCCTTCCTCGACGCCCTCGCCCACCGCCGCCGCGCCGAGGGCCGGCCCGCCCTCAGCCTCGACTGGGGCCCCTGGGCCACCGGCATGATCGAGGAACTCGGCCTGGTCGAGCACTACCTGCACAGCCGGGGCATGAGCAGCCTCACCCCGGACGCCGGCATGAGCGTGCTGGAACGCGTCCTCGGCCAGGACCGGGCCCAGCTCGTCGTCGCCACCGTCGTCGACTGGCGGACCTTCCTCGCCTGGTACGACACCCCGCCCGCCCTCGTCGCCGACCTCGCCGCGGCCGCCCTCGACTCGGCCGCCGACAGCGGCGGCGGCTTCCTCGACACCTTCCGCGCCGCCGACGGCGCCGGGCGCCGCGCCCTGGTCGCCGAACGCTTCACCCACCTCGTCGCCACCGTCCTGCGCACCCCGGTCCAGGACGTCGACCCGGCGGGCGGGCTCGGCGCGCTCGGCCTCGACTCGCTGCTCGCCATGGAGGTACGGGCCAAGGCCCAGGCGGAGTTCGGCGTCGCGCTGCCCGTGGTCGCCCTGCTCAGCGGCACCTCCGTCGGCGAACTCGCCGACCGCCTCCACGACGGGCTCGCCGAGCGGATCGCCGCCGACCAGGACGGCGGCGCCGAGGCGGCCGCCGTGGAGCTCTTCAGCGACGAGGGCGACCACCCGCTGACCCAGAACCAGAAGGCCCTCTGGTTCCTCAAGCAGCTCAACCCGGACGGCTACGCCTACAACATCGGCGGCGCCGTCGAGGTGCGGGCGGCGCTCGACCCGGAGCTGATGTTCGAGGCGGTCCGCCGCCTGATCGCCCGCCACCCCGCCCTGCGCACCACCTTCCACCTCAGCGACGGCCGCCCCGTGCAGCGCGTCGCCGCCGAGGCCGTGCCCGACCTCGCCTTCTTCGACGTCGAGGGCCAGGAGTGGGACGAGATCCGGCGGACCATCATCCGCGAGTACCGCGAGAGCTACGACCTGGAGCGGGACGCGCTGGTCCGCTTCCGCCTCTTCCGGCGCGGCGACGACCGCTGGATCATCATGAAGGCCGTCCACCACATCGTCTCGGACGCCATCTCCACCTTCACCTTCATCGAGGAACTCCTCGCCGTCTACGAGGCGTTGAAGCGAGGCCAGGAACCCTTCCTGCCACCGGTGACCGCCCGCTACGTCGACTTCCTCAACCAGCAGAACCGCTTCCTGGCGAGCCCCGAGGCCGGCGCCATGCTCGACCACTGGCGCTCCCACCTCCCCGCCGAGGTCCCGCTGCTGGACCTGCCGACCGACCGGCCCCGCCCGGCCGTGCAGACCCACAACGGCGCCTCCGAGTTCTTCGTCCTCGACGAAGAACTGAGCGCCCGCGTCCACACCCTCGCCCAACGCCACGGGGTCACCCCCTTCATGGTGCTGATCTCCGCCTACTACCTGCTCCTGCACCGCTACTCCGGCCAGGACCACGTCATCGTCGGCTCCCCGGTGACCGGCCGCACCCAGCAGGAGTTCGCCTCGGTCTACGGCTACTTCGTCAACCCGCTGCCGCTCCACGCCGACCTCTCCGGCGCCCCCTCCGTCGCCGAACTCCTCGACCAGGTCCGCGCCACCGTCCTGGGCGGCCTGGACAACCAGGAGTACCCCTTCGTCCTGCTCGTGGAGGAGCTGGGCCTGACCCACGACCCCAGCCGCTCGGCCGTCTTCCAGGCGATGTTCATCCTGCTCACCCACAAGGTCGCCACCGAGCAGTACGGCTACCGGCTGGAGTACATCGAACTCCCCGAGGAGGAAGGGCAGTTCGACCTCACCCTCTCGGTCTACGAGGACGAGGCCGAAGGGCGCTTCCACTCCGTCCTGAAGTACAACACCGACCTCTTCGACCCCGAGACCGTCCGCCGGATGGCCGGCCACTACGTCCACCTCCTCGACAGCATGACCCGCGCCCGGCCCGAGACCCCCACCCCCGAACTGGAGATGCTCGGCGCCGAGGAGCACGAGCGGCTCGTGGAGGAGTGGAGCGGTGCCCGCGAGGCCGCCGCCGCCGAGCGCGCGGGCGGCGCGCACCGGCCCGTCCACCGGCTCTTCGCCGAGGCCGCCGCCGCCCGCCCCGGGGCCACCGCCGTCACCGTCCCCGCCCCGCACGGCTCCTCCACCCACGTCACCTACGGCGAACTCGACCGGCGGGCCGACGCCCGGGCCCGGCGGCTGCGCGCGCTCGGCACCGGGCCCGGCACGGTGGTCGGCGTCCAGCTGGAGAAGTCGCCGGAGCTGATCGTCACCCTGCTCGCCGTCCTCAAGGCCGGCGGCGCCTACCTCCCCCTCGACCCCGCCCTCCCCGCCGACCGCACCGCCCAGGTCCTCGCGGGAGCCGGCGCCGGCCTGCTCATCACCGGACCGGGCACGCTCTCCGCGCCCACCGGGCTCTCCTGCCCGGCCGTCGCCCCGGACCAGCTCCGTGCCGCCGAGAGCGACGGGCCCGCCCCCGAGACCCCCGACGACCCGGACGCCCCCGCGTACGTCATCCACACCTCCGGCTCCACCGGCGTCCCCAAGGCCGTCCGGGTCAGCCACCGCAACCTCGCCGCCGCCTACGCGTCCTGGCGCACCGCCTACCGCCTGGAGCGGGACGTGCGCGTCCACCTCCAGACCGCCCAGCCCTCCTTCGACGTCTTCACCGGCGACCTGGTGCGCGCCCTCTGCTCGGGCGGCACCCTGGTCCTCGCCGACCGCGACCTGGTCTTCGACACCGCCCGGCTGTACCGCACCCTGCGCACCGAACGCGTCGACTGCGCCGAACTGGTCCCCGCCCTGGTGCGCGGCCTGATGGACCACTGCGCCCGCGAGGGTGAGCGGCTCGACTTCCTCCGGCTCCTGATCGTCGGCTCCGACACCTGGAAGACCGCCGAGTACCAGCGGCTGCGCGCACTCTGCGGCCCCGGCACCCGCGTCCTCAACTCCTACGGCGTCACCGAGGCCACCATCGACAGCGCCTGCTTCGAAGGCCCCGCCGAGGAGCTGGACCCGGGCCTGACGGTGCCGATCGGACGCCCCCTGCCACACGCCACCCTGTACATCCTCGACGCGTACGGCGCCCCCGTGCCCCCGGGCGTCACCGGTGAGCTGTGGATCGGCGGCGAGGGCGTCTCCCTGGGCTACGCGGGCGACCCGGAGCTGACCGGGCAGCGCTTCACCACCCGTACCCTCGGCCGCGGACCCGGCGCGCGGCCGGTGCGCCTCTACCGGACCGGCGACCTCGCCCGCTGGGACGCCGAAGGCCGCGTCCACCTCCTCGGCCGCCAGGACGGCCAGGTCAAACTGCGCGGCCACCGGATCGAGACCGGCGAGATCGAGGCCCATCTGACCGCCCGCCCCGGGGTGGCCCGGGCGGTGGCCGCCGTCCGCACGGACGCCACCGGCGAGGCCGTCCTGTGCGCCTACTGCGTCCCCGAACCCGGCGTCACCCTGGACATCCGCGCCCTGCGCCGCCACCTCGCCGCCGCCCTCCCCTCGCACATGGTCCCCGCCCACCTCGCCGAGGTCTCCGCGCTGCCGCTGACCGCGCACGGCAAGGTCGACCTCCGCGCCCTGCCGCAGCCGCAGGGCGAGCGGCACCGGGCCTACGAGGCGCCCGTGACCCTCTACGAGGTGAGCATGGCCCGGCACTGGGAAGCACTGCTCGGCCTCGACCGGGCCGGGCTCGGCGACGACTTCTTCGAGTCCGGAGGCAGCTCCATCAAACTCATCGAACTCCTCCACCACCTGCGGACCGAGTTCGGCGTCGCCGTCCCCGTCAGCCGCCTCTACCAGGTGACGACCCTGCACGGCATGGCCGCCGCGGTCGAGGAACGCGTCACCGGCACCACCGCCGACGAACTGCCCCACCTCACCTTCAACGAGGCCGCCCCCGACCCCGTCTTCTGCTTCCCGCCCGCCGGCGGCCACGGCCTCGTCTACCGCGGCCTAGCCGCCCAGCTCCCCGAGTACCGCGTCGTCGCCTTCAACTACCTGCCGGGCGACGACAAGGTGGCCCGCTACGCCGACCTCGTCGAGGCGGCCAGGCCCGAGGGCGCGTGCCGGCTGCTCGGATACTCCCTCGGCGGCAACCTCGCCTTCGAGGTCGCCCGCGAACTGGAGGCCCGCGGCCGCGACGTCGGCCACGTAGTCATCCTGGACTCCCGGCGCGTCACCGAGGCGTTCGCACCCGGCCCTGACGGGCTGAAGGCCTTCGAGGCGGAACTCGGCGGCCACCTCTACAAGCACACCGGCTCCGAGACCGTCACCAGCACCCTGCTGGAACACGCCGCCGAGTACCTCAGCTTCTGCGGCCGCAACCCCAACACCGGCACCGTCGGCGCACCGGTCACCGTCGTCTCCGACGAGGAGAAGACCGAGCTGTACGCGGCCGGCGTCCCCGGCACCTGGTACGGCAGCTCCACCACCGGCAACCGGGTCCTGCGCGGCTCCGGCAAGCACGCCGACATGCTCGACGCCGACCACCTCCCGCGCAACGCCGCCCTGGTCCGCGCCCTCCTCGCGGGGGAGGCCGGCCGTGCGGCGTGAGGAGGACACCGAGTGGACCCGGCGCGAGCCCGCGCCGGGCAGCCCGCCGCGCGTCATCGTCGTCGGCGCCGGGATGGCCGGCCTCTCGACCGGCTGCTACGCGCAGATGAGCGGGATGCGCACCCGCATCTTCGAGAAGCACGTCCTCCCCGGCGGCTGCTGCACCGCCTGGTCCCGGGACGGCTACCTCTTCGACTACTGCATCGAGTGGCTGATCGGCACCGCCGAGGGCAACGAGGCCCACCAGGTCTGGCGGGAGCTGGGCGCGCTCGACGGGAAGACCGTCACCAACTTCGAGCTGTTCAACAAGGTCACCGATGTCAGCGGCCGGTCGGTGGTCTTCTACAACGACCCCGGCCGGCTGGAGGCCCACCTGCTGGAGATCTCCCCGGCCGACGCCCGGCTGATCCGCTCCTTCTGCCGCGACCTGCGGCGGTTCACCGAGATCGAGCTGTACCCCTTCCTCACCGCCCCCGCCCTCCGGACGGTCCGCGAGAAGGCGGCCACCCTGCGCACCGTGCTGCCGGCCTTCCGGCTCTTCTGGCGCACCGCCGCCACGCCGATGCACCGCTTCGCCGACCGGTTCGAGGACCCGCTGCTGCGCAAGGCGTTCCGCAACATCTTCTTCCAGGACCCCGAGGGGTTCCCCCTCCTGCCCTACCTCTTCAACATGGCCGCCGCCCACCACGGCAACGCGGGCTTCCCGCAGGGCGGTTCACTGGGGCTGGCCCGTTCGGTCGAGGAGCGGTACACCTCGCTCGGCGGCACGGTCAGCTACCGCGCCCGCACCGAGAAGATCCTGGTCGAGAACGACCGGGCGATCGGCGTCGAACTCCGCGGCGGCCGCCGCTACTACGCCGAACACGTCGTCTCCGCCTGCGACGGCCACACCACCATCCGCGGCCTGCTGGACGGGAAGTACACCGGCCCGCGCGTCGACAAGCTCTACGACGAACTGCTGGAGAGCCCCGGCACCCTCTTCCCCGCCGTGGTCTCCGCCTTCGTCGGCATCGAGGGCGACCTGCCCGAGGAGGACGCGCACAGCACCACGTACCTGCTCGGCGCCGAGGAGGCCGCCGCCCTGCCGGGCGCCCTCCAGGACAGCCTCGTCGTCCAGCTGCGCTCCCGCTACTCCGACGGCTTCGCCCCGCCGGGCAAGTCGGTGGTCCACTGCACCTACTTCAGCGACTACGCCCACTGGGCCGACCTGCGCCGCACCGACCGCAGGCGCTACCGCGAGGAGAAACACCAGGTCGCCGACTTCGTCCGGACCTTCCTCGGCCGCCGCTGGCCCGAGGTGGCCGGGCGGATCGAGCTGGTGGACGTCGCCACCCCGGCGACCACCCGGCGCTACACCGGTAACCACAACGGCTCGATCCTCGCCTGGAAGGCGTTCTCCGACGCCGACGACCTCGCCGCCGGCCTGGTCGGCAAGGACCGTATGCGGCTGCCCGGCCTTGCCGGGTTCTCCATGGCAGGGCAGTGGGTGGGGATGGGCGGCCTGATCCGGGCCGCCTCCACCGGCCGCTTCGCCGTCCAGTACCTCTGCGCGGAAATGGGCCTGCCGTTCCGCGCCCACGAGAGCACCGGCACCGAGCCCTGGCATCCGGGCCGCCTCGGCCGGCTGCCCCAGCTCGACCGCTGGTACGCCAAGGAAAGGCGCAGCTCATGACGACAGCGGGGGAGCGGACCACCCGGCCGGGGACGGGCCGCCGCAGGGAGACCATGCTCATCATCGGGGCGGGGCTCGGCGGCCTCTCCACCGGCTGCTACGCCCAGATGAACGGCTACCGCACCAAGATCCTGGAGATGCACGAGCTGCCCGGCGGCTGCTGCACCTCCTGGGAACGCGGCGACTACACGCTGGACGCCTGCGTCAGCTGGATGCTGGGCAGCGGCCCGGGCAACGAGATGCACCAGATCTGGCTGGAGCTGGGCGCCCTCCAGGGCAAGGAGGTCCGCCACTTCGACGTCTTCAACATCGTGCGCGCACAGGACGGCCGGGCCGTCTACTTCTACTCCGACCCCGACCGCCTCCAGGCCCACCTGACCGCCCTCTCACCCGCCGACGCCCGGCAGATCAAGGAGTTCTGCGGCCACCTGCGCGCCTTCCGCAAGGCCCTCGCGGTCTACCCCTTCCTCAAACCCGTCGGGCTGATGGGCCGCGTCGAGCGGCTGCGCATGCTCGCCTCCTTCGTCCCGTACGCCAACGCCGTCCGCAAGACCATCTCGGTGCTGATGGCCCAGTACTCGGGCCGCTTCAAGGACCCGCTGCTGCGCCAGGCGTTCAACTTCGTCCTCTACGAGAAGCACCCCAACTTCCCCGTCCTGCCCACCCACTTCCAGCTCGCCTCGCACGCCAACCTCTCCGCCGGCGTCCCCGAGGGCGGCTCGCTCGGCGTCGCCCGGTCGATCGAGCGGCGCTATCTCGGCCTCGGCGGCGAGGTCGCGTACAACACCAAGGTCGAGGAGGTGATCGTCGAGAACGACCGGGCGGCGGGCGTACGCCTGAGTGACGGGCGCGAACTGCGGGCCGACATCGTGGTGTCGGCGGCCGACGGCCCCACCACCATCAACAAGTTCCTCGGCGGCCGCTACCTCGACGACGCCTACCGCAAGCTCTACACCGAGACCCTGCACCAGCCCGGCATGGTCTTCCCCGGCTACTTCACCCTCTTCCTCGGCCTCAAGCGGAGCTTCCCCGAGGCCGACCCCTGCACCACCTACCTCCTCGACCCCGAGCAGGCCGCCGAGCTGACCGGCATCCGCCACCCCAGCATCAACGTCCAGTTCCGCAACCGCCATTACCCGGAACTCTCCCCGCCGGGCACCAGCGTCGTCTACGCCACCTACTTCTGCGACATCGCCCCCTGGCGCGCCCTGGACGAGGGCCCCGAGCAGGCCACCCGCCGCCGGGGCGGGCAGGAGCTGCACACCCTCCCCGTCCGCCACGGCCGGGGCTACTACGCGGCCAAACGCCGGGCCAGGAACGCGCTGGTGAAGTTCCTGGAGGAGCGCTTCCCGGGCCTTGAGGAGTCCATCGCCGTCCGCGACGTCTCCAGCCCCCTCACCCAGGTCCGCTACACCGGCAACCACGACGGGACGGTGCTCGGCTGGCAGCCGTTCGTGGAGAGCGGCGAGACGCTGGAGGAGCTGGTGAAGAAGCACGGCCCCGGGCTGCCCGGCCTCGCCGACTTCTACCAGTCCGGCGTCTGGGCGACCACCGGCGGCCTGATCCGCGCCGCAGCAGCCGGCCGCCACGTCATGCAGTTCGTCTGCCGCGACGACGGCGTGCCCTTCACGGCCTCCGTCGACACCTCCGCCCCGCCCCCCACCCACCTCGTCATCCCCGTCGGGCCGCAGGACGGCCCCGCCCTGGCCCCGAAGGAGCAGCAGTGAAGATCAGCAAGTGGGTGGTCCGCGAACACGTCGAGGGCGCCCCGGACGTCAGCCGGGTCTACGAGAAGGTGACCGAGGAGGTCCCCGTCGACCTCGCCGAGGACGAGATGCTGCTCAAGACCCTCTACGTCTCGGTCGACCCCTACCTCCAGGGCATCGCCCTCGACACCCCGGTCGGTGACGCCATGGGCGCCGACTCGATCATGGAGGTGCTGGCGGCCGGGCCCCGCGCCGCCCACCGCCCCGGCGACCTCGTCCAGGGCTTCGGCGGCTGGCAGTCCCACGTGATCAGCGACGGCGCCCCCAGACTCTGGCAGACCGGCACCTTCCCGATGGTCTTCCCCGCCTACCGCCGCCTCCAGCGCCACTGGTACGACGAGGCGCTGCCCCTGGAGACCGCGCTCAGCGCGATGGGCGGCCCCGGCATGACCGCCTGGGGCACCCTCACCACCTTCCTGGACCCCCGGCCGGGCGAGACCCTCGTGGTCAGCGGCGCCTCCGGAGCCGTCGGCACCCTGGTCGGCCAGCTCGCCCGGCTCGCCGGCGCCCGCGTCGTCGGCACCACCTCCAGCCCGGCGAAGGCGGACTACCTGCTGGGGCTCGGCTTCGACGAGGTCGTCCGCTACCGGCACGGCGACAGCGCCGAGCAGGTGGGCGAGGCGCTGGACCGGGCCGCGCCCGACGGCGTCGACCACTACTTCGACAACCTCGGCGGCGCCGTCACCGACGCGGTCTTCGCCCGGCTCACCGTGGGCAGCAAGGTCGCCGTCTGCTGGCAGTGGGCGACCCAGGTGGGCCGCGAGGCGGTCGGGCCGCGGCTCCTGCCGTACATCATGTTCCCCCGCACCACCGTGCGCGGGATCTTCTCCCTGGAGTGGTTCACCGAGGCCAACTGGCAGGCGCTCCACGCCGATCTGGGCGAGCGCCTGCGGCGCGAGGAGGTCGTCTGCGACCACACGCTGCACCAGGGGTTCGACGCCATCCCGGACGCCTACGCCAGCCTCTACCACGACCGCACCGCCAACTTCGGCAAAGTCCTGGTCGCCCTCTGACCAGCGGCGCCCGCCCCCGTACGACCACCGCCCGGAGGTACCTTGTCCGCCGCATCCCCCGCCCCCGCCGAGGCCGTTCCGCCACTCGCCCCGCTCCACCGCCGGGCGCCCGCCGAGCCGGGACCGCCCCGGCCGTGCACCCTGCCCGACGGTTCCCCCGGCTGGCTGGTCGACCGCTACGCCGACGTACGGCAGGTGCTCAGCGACAGCCGGTTCGGCCGCGCCGGGCTCTACCTCCAGGACGGCCCCTCCCGCTCCCAGGCGGCGGGACTGGTGGACGACCCGGAGCTGATGTTCAACCAGGACGGCGTCGAGCACCTGCGGCTGCGCCGGACCCTGCGGCGGGCGTTCACCCCGAGGGCCGTCGCCCGGTGGCGTCCCTGGATCGCCTCGATCGTCGACCAGCTGCTGGACGACCTGGCCGCGCGGAGCGGACCGGTGGACGCCGTCGCCGAGTTCACCCTGCCGCTGCCGGTCGCCGTGATCAGCCGTCTGATGGGCCTCGATGCCTCGGTGCGCGGCCGGATGCGCCACTGGAGCGAACACGCCTTCTCCGACGGCACCCGGCCCCAGGGCGAGGTGGACGCGGCACTCGCGGAGTTCTCCGCCTTCGGCGCCCGGCTGCTCGCCCAGCGGCGCCGCGCCCCCGGCGACGACCTGGTCAGCAGCCTGGTGCGGGCCGCCGACGCCGAGGGCGGTATTCCCGAGGACCGCCTCGTCAGCCTGGTCTGCGGCCTGGTGGCGGGCGGCCACGACAGCACCATGACGATGCTCGGCAACTCCCTGCTCTACCTGCTCGGCGAACGGCCGGAGGTCTGGCCCCGGCTGGCCGACGAGGCTTCGGCGGAGCTGGCCGCCGCCCGCCTGCTCCACCTGATCCCGCTCGGCGACGACCCGGGCAGCACCCGCTGCGCCAACGAGGACGCCGAGGTCGGCGGCGTCCTCATCCCGGCCGGCGCGGTGGTCCTCGCCGACTCCACCACCGCCAACCGCGACCCGTCGGTCTTCCCCGCAGCGCAGACCGAGGCCCTCTTCACCCCGCTGCCGGCGCCCACCCTCGCCTTCGGCGCCGGACCCCACTACTGCCTGGGCGCCTGGCTCGCCCGGCTCGAACTCCACCTGGCCCTGCACCGGCTGGCGGACCGCTTCCCCGGACTGCGGCTCGCGGAACCGGAGAAGCCGGTCCGCTGGCGCCCGGCCGGCACCTCACGCAGCCCGGAACGGCTCCTGGTCACCTGGTGATCCGGAGCCCCCGCGTGGGGTGCGCGCCGCCGCACGCACCCCACACGGGGACCGCTCAGGCGGCCTTGACGAGCTTGATGTACCGGTCCCAGTCCCACAGCGGACCGGGGTCGGTGTGCGTGGCGCCGGGCACCTCGTGGTGGCCGATGATGTGCGCCCGCGTCCTCGGGATGGCGTACGAGTCGCAGATCGCGGCGGTGAGCGCGGCCGAGGCGGAGTACATCGCGTCGGTGAAGTACTCCGGTTTGTCGACCCACCCCTCGTGCTCGATGCCGACGCTGCGGGTGTTGTAGTCCCAGTTGCCCGCGTGCCAGCCGACGTCCGCCTCGCGCACGCACTGGGCGACCCGGCCGTCGGCCGAGCGCACCACGTAATGGGCCGAGACCTTCTTGGCCGGGTTCTGGAAGATGCCGAGGGTGTCGGCGTAGGTCTCCTGCGTCACGTGGATGACGACGAAGTCCACCGGGTACTGGCGCGGCCGGTTGGCGACCGTGTAGTTGCCGGGTGCGGCCGGCACCCAGTCGGCGTCCGGGCGCTGCTGGGCCTCCACCCGGCCCGCGAAGGCGGGCCCGGCCGAGCCGGCGAGCAGCACGGCCGGCAGGGCGGCCGCACCCTTGAGCAGTCTTCTGCGGGCGACGGAGCTTGGGGGACGTTCCACGGCGGTCCTGCCTCTCGGTGGGGGGGTACCGGGCCGCCGCCACGGCAGCCCGCTGAACCGCCCCGCCCCGGGCATGGGGCACCGAGGCGGGGGTGGCGCGCGTACAGAGGGTGCGGGTGGCACCGCGAGCCGGGCGTGCGCGCGGGCGCGGTGACGACAGCACGGTACGCGCGTAGATGACCGGAGGGTAGGGGGTGCGGGGGCATGCTCCCGTGGTTCGCCGTCCGGGCGTTCCCGGGAACGATCCGCACATGCCGGTCTCGCACCGGTGCGGAACCCGCGCTTCCCTGCCGCAGTGCCTCCCTGTGAGCCGTACCCGCCGTGTCGTGCGCGCCGTGCGGGCCGTCCTCTTCGCCGCGGTGTGCGTCAGCCTCGCGGGGGCCGGTCACGCGCTGTCCTCCTCGCACCCCGTCCCGCCGTGGGTGCGCCTCGCGGCGCTCCCGCCCTTGGCCGTGGCCGCCTGGTGCGCCGCGGGCCGTGCCCGGGGGACGGCCGCGACCGGCGCGGGCCCGGTCGCCTCCCAGCTCGTGCTCCACCTCGTGCTCACCGGGGCGCACGCGTTCTCCGGACACGCCCGGGAGCCGCACCGTTCCGGTACGGACGCCCGGCACATGGCGACGGCGGCGGCCGGATGGGCTCCACCGACGGACGGGCCGGCGACGACGGACGCCCTGTCCATGGAAGCGGCGGCGCACCTGCTTGCCGCCCTGGGGTGCGCGTGGTGGCTGGCGCGTGGTGAACGCGCGTCCGTCCAACTCGCGCACGCCACGCACACCGCCCTGCTCCGGCCCTTCCGGAGACTTGTCCCCGGCCGGCTTCCGCAACGGCCGCCGGGCGTGCCCGCAGTCGCCGCGGACGAGCAGCACCCGGCTGTCCGGCTGCTCCGCGACGCCGTGTCGCGACGTGGACCGCCCGGCGCGTACGGCCGGTCCCCGCACGCGCCGTACGGTGCGGCACGGGCCGGTCTCCCGCTGCCCGTGCCGCGTTCCGTCCGACCCTGACCGGGTGCCGGACGAACCGGCCCCGTCCGGCACCCGCCACCGCGCCGGTCGCGCGTGTGCCCCGTGCCGCGCGCACGCCGTCCTCCAGGGACACGACATGACCGACATCACCGGCGTCCCGGACGCCGCCTCCGCCCCACCAGAAGGCGGACCGCCACCCCGCGAGCCGAACGACGCCCGCCGGCCCGGCGCCTGGGCCGCCCTGCGTCCCTTGGCGCTCCGCCTGCGCTTCTTCGCGGGGCTGCTGGTCGGACGAGACCCGCGTCGGCCTCAGTCCTCGGCCCAGAGCGCCCCCGCGTCCCGCACCACCCCCGCGATCCGCTCCGCCGTCGCCTCGTCGCGGGGCAGCGGGTCCAGCAGCGGGCCGTCCGTGGTGCCCCAGCGGCGGGCCACGGCGGCGGGGTCCTCGCCGGTCAGCAGCCCCGCGGCCTGGGCGGCGGCGCCGAGCGCGACCAGTTCGGCGGCGCGCGGCACCCGCACCGGACGCCCCGTCAGCCGCCGCACCGTCTCCTGCCAGGCCGTGCCCCGCGCCCCGCCGCCGATGAGCAGCACCGGCTCGGCCGGGTCGGCGTCGGCGTCCAGGACCAGGCCGAGGGCGTCGAGCAGGGAGTGCACCGCGCCGTCGTAGGCGGCCTGGAGGATCTGGCCCGGGGTGGTGTCGTGGCGCAGGCCCGTCAGCAGGCCCGAGGCGTGCGGGAGGTTGGGGGTGCGCTCGCCGTCGAGGTAGGGCAGGAAGGTGGCGGAGCCGCCCGGCTCGACCGCCTCGCGGTCCAGGCCGAAGAGGGCGGCGACGCGGTCCACGGCCTGGGTGCAGTTGAGGGTGCAGGCCAGCGGCAGCCAGTCGCCCCGGGCGTCGGCGAAGCCGGCGACGGTCCCGGTCGGGTCGGCGGGCCGGTGCGTGGAGACCGCGTAGGCCGTGCCGGAGGTGCCCAGGCTCAGCACCGGGGTGCCGGGGCGCAGCCCGAGGCCGAGCGCGGCCGCCGCGTTGTCCCCGGTCCCGGCGGCGACCAGGGTGCCCCGGGCGAAGGGCAGCTCGCCCTCGCGGACCGTCCCCGCGACCTCCCCGGGCGCCACCACCTCGGGGAGCAGCCCCCGGTCGAGGCCGATCAGCTCCAGCACCGTGTCGTCGTACGCCTCCTTCTGCCCCGCCCACCAGCCGGTGCCCGAGGCGTCGCCGCGGTCGGTGGTGCCGCGTCCGGTGAGCCGCTCGGTGAGGTAGTCGTGGGGGAGGCGGACGGCGGCGGTGGCGCGGGCGGCCTCGGGCTCGTGCTCGGCCAGCCAGGCCCACTTGGCGGCGGTGAAGGAGGCGCCGGGGACGCTGCCGATCCGGTCGGCCCAGACCTGCGGACCGCCGAGTTCGGCCACCAGGCGGCGCGCCTGCGGGGCCGAGCGCACGTCGTTCCAGAGCAGCGCCGGGCGGACGGGGGAGCCCTCGGCGTCCAGGGTGACCAGGCCGTGCTGCTGGCCCCCGACCGAGACGGCGGCGGCCCGGTGGGCGGCGGGGCCGCAGGCACGCACCGCCTCGGTCAGCGCCGACCACCAGTCGCGCGGGTCGCTCTCCCGGCCGGCGCCGGTGGTGACGCGGTGCGGTGCCTGGCCGGTCGCGACGACCCGGCCCGTCCCCGCGTCGACCACGAGGGCCTTGGCGGACTGGGTGGAACTGTCGATTCCGACGACGAGCGGACCCTCGGCGGTTGACATCGGCCTCTCCGTCTCTGCTGGTGGGCCGCCGCGCGCCGGGGCGCGTGCGGACGGCTGTGTCCGGGGTGGTGGGCCGAGCCTGCCACGCCCGGCCTCCCGGGTCGACCGTCCCGGCCCCTTCCCATCCCGCCCTGGCGCCAGTAATTTGTCAACGCCGCGAACGAATACCTTTCAGGGAGCCGCTCCATGACGTACCAGCCCACCCCCGCGGACAAGTTCACCTTCGGCCTGTGGACCGTCGGCTGGCAGGGCCGCGACCCGTTCGGCGACGCGTCCCGGCCCGCCCTGGACCCGGTCACCTCGGTGCACCGGCTGGCCGAACTCGGCGCCCACGGCGTCACCTTCCACGACGACGACCTCATCCCCTTCGGCGCCTCGCACGCCGAGCGCGAGGCGGTCGTGAAGCGGTTCCGGCAGGCTCTGGACGCCACCGGGATGAAGGTCCCGATGGCCACCACCAACCTCTTCACCCACCCCGTCTTCAAGGACGGCGGCTTCACCGCCAACGACCGCGACGTCCGCCGCTACGCCCTGCGCAAGACGCTGCGCAACATCGACCTCGCCGCCGAACTCGGCGCCACCACCTACGTCGCCTGGGGCGGCCGCGAGGGCGCCGAGTCGGGCGGCGCCAAGGACGTCCGCCTCGCCCTCGACCGGATGAAGGAAGCCTTCGACCTGCTCGGCGAGTACGTCCTCGACCAGGGCTACGACCTGCGCTTCGCCATCGAGCCGAAGCCCAACGAGCCGCGCGGCGACATCCTGCTCCCCACCATCGGCCACGCCCTCGCCTTCATCGAGCGCCTGGAGCGCCCCCACCTGTACGGCGTCAACCCGGAGGTCGGCCACGAGCAGATGGCCGGACTCAACTTCCCGCACGGCATCGCCCAGGCCCTGTGGTCCGGCAAGCTCTTCCACCTGGACCTCAACGGCCAGTCCGGCATCAAGTACGACCAGGACCTGCGGTTCGGCGCCGGTGACCTCAGGTCGGCGTTCTGGCTGGTCGACCTGTTGGAGACCGCCGGGTACGACGGGCCGAGGCACTTCGACTTCAAGCCGCCGCGCACCGAGGACATCGAGGGCGTCTGGGAGTCGGCCGCCGGCTGCATGCGCAACTACCTGATCCTCAAGGAGCGGGCGGCCGCCTTCCGCGCCGACCCCGAGGTGCAGGAGGCGCTGCGCGCCGCCCGCCTGCCCGAACTGGCCCTGCCCACCGCCGAGGACGGCCTCGCCGGACTGCTCGCCGACCGCTCGGCCTTCGAGGAGTTCGACGCGGACGAGGCCGCCGCCCGCGGCATGGCCTTCGAGCGCCTCGACCAGCTGGCCATGGACCACCTGCTGGCCGCCCGGGGCTGACCAGACCCCCGGTCCCGTACGGCCGCCGGGCGGACCCCCGCTCCGCCCGGCGGTCCGAAGTTGTCCGGGGTCTGTCGCGATTCCCGCCCAGGGGTGGCCACCTGACAGGGCATCAGGCGAACCTGGTGTCATGGCCACCCCGCCCGAACCACCCCAGCCCCCGACCCCTCCGCCCGGCGACGGCGGATCCGGCCGTGAGCCGGTGCCGCCGCCGCCCGGCCCGCCCGTGCCGGGCCCCGACGACCCCGGGGCGCCCGGGACGCTCGCCTTCGGCTCCGGCGGGGGCGGCCACCAGGGCGGGCCCTGGCCGCCGCCCCCGCCGGGCGACGGCGGCCGGCGCCGTGGCCTGCTGATGCTGATCGCGGCCGCCGTGGCCGTGGCCGCCATCGCCCTCGTCCTGATCCTGCTCGCCGGGCGCGACGAGGAGGACGACCGGCCGCCCTCCGGCCCGCAGCCGACGGCCACCACCTCCGAGGAGCTCCCGGAACCGGAGGAGACGAAACCGGACGAGGCACCGACCGCCTGGCCCTCGGACTTCCCCTCCGACTTCCCGACGGAGTTCCCGAGCGGCTTCCCCTCGGATTTCCCCACGGAACTCCCGAGCGACTTCCCGACCGAGGCGCTGCCCTCGGACTGGCCCTCGGGCTTCGGAGGCTGACCGCACACGCCGACGGCGCCGGCCCGGGAAGCGGGCGGCGCCGTCGGGACCGGCGGGAGGAGGACGCCGGTCGAGGGGGTCAGCAGTGGTTGGGCACGTTGCCCTTGTCGTTGCCCTTCAGGTAGATGGCGCTGACGTAACCGATCCCCCCGCTGTTCAGCTGCAACCGGACCCAGTTGCGGTTGGAGATGCCCTTGTCGTTGACGAGGTCTCCCTCCAGCCAGCACAGGCCGGTGTAGCTGTAGCCGTTGTTGACGTGGCTGACGACCCGTTCCCCGAGGGCCGGTCCCGCGTGCACCTTGCCGTGGGTCCAGGCGACGACCGCCGTCGCCGCCTGGGCCGGTCCGGCTCCGATCGCCAGGGCCCCCACCAGGGCCGCCCCCGTTCCGGCGATCCTCAGTGTGCGCTTCAGCCTGCTGGTGGACATGTGCTCTCCCGTTGTGGTGTGGACACGGCACGGCGGGTCCCACCGCCGTGGCCGCGCGCCGGCCGCCGGACGCCCCGGCGGCGCGCTCCCGGGGTTCCGGCCGCGGTCCGGGCCCCTGAAGCCATGTCCCCCACGGTCGCCGAACCAAGATCACCCTTCAATCGCCCGCCGGGGGGAGAGCGCGGCCGGACGTTCGCGGCGCACGGGCCGAAGCGGCCCCGCGCGCCGGTACACGCCCCGGACCTGCGGACCGGAGCGGTCGGCCCCCACCGCTCACTCCCCGGCCCTGGCCAGCGCCAGCGCCTGGGCCGGGTCCAGGACCGGCGGCCCCGCCGGGGTCCACCGCCCGCGCTCCTTCCGGTACGGCCACCAGCGGCCGTCCGGCGCGTACCGCACCTGGACGCCCTCGTCCGGCAGCGTCCACCGGCCCCTGGCCGCCCGGAACGCGGGGCGCTCGGCCTCCTCCCACGCCGCGTCGAGCGCCGCGCGCGCCCGCACCGCCTCCTTCGCACCCAACGGCTCGTCCTCCTCCAGCACCCGCAGGGCCGGGGGCCCGCCGAACTCCCACGCCCGTACCGCCAGTTCCAGTGCCTCCCGGCTACGCCCCGACGCCTCGGCGAGCCGTCCGGACGCCTCGGGACCGGGCCGGGCCGCCGCCAGCCGTACCGCGTCCGCGGTGAGCGGAGGCTCGGCCTCCACCGGCGTACCGGCGTGGTCCGGTCCCACGGCGCGTGCCAGCCGCCGCCGGGCCTCCTCGGCCGCCTGGCCGGCGAGGAAGGTGAGCAGGCCGGGGTCGACCCCGGGGGCGGGGGCCGCCTCCGTGTCCAGGTTCGGGCCCTCGCCTGCGTATTCCGGCGGCTGCGGCAGAGGCGGCAGCGGCGGGAGCAGCGCGCCCAGGGCGTACGCCTCACCGGCGGCCACGCCCTCCTCCGGAGCGGCCGACGCGGGGCCGGAGTGCGGGGCGCCGCGCACCTGGAGGCTGTCGAGCAGGGCCCGTTCCGGGCGTCCCCGCATCAGCAGCAGGACGAACGGGTCCTGGTCGAGCAGCCGTGCCATCTGGTAGCTGAGGGCCGCCGTGTGCCCGCAGTGGTCCCATGCCTCGCAGGTGCAGGACGGCTCCAGATCGCCGATGCCGGGGAGCAGGTCCACACCCGCCTGGGCCGCGTCCTCCACCAGGTGCGGCGGCATCTCCCGGTCCAGCAGCGCCGCGATGTGCGCGGCCCGTTCGACGGCCATGTCCACGAAGCGGTCCCAGCCCTGTGCCGACAGCGGCTCCCAGACCACGTCCGCCCGGTAGGCGCCCGCGCGGTCCTGGACCACCGCCGTGATCCGCCCCGGCCGGACCGAGACCGCGCCGACCGCCCCGGCGCGCGCCAGCCGCCGCCCCGCCTTCAACTGCCCCAGGTCCAGCGCCGTCTCCTCCAGCGCCCGCAGCCACGACTGCCCCCACCAGCTGGTGGCGAACGCGCGCCCGTGCGCCGGGGGCAGCGCGGCGAACGTCCGCTCCTCGCTCCCGGCGGCGCCCTGCCCGCCGGACTCCTCGGCCTCGTCCCTCATGCCGTACTCCTCCGTCATCCCCGTTCCTGCCCTTCCGCGGTCCCGTCGTCCGTGGCCGTGCCGGTCACCGGGTGGCCGTCCGCAGGGTGACCAGTTCCGCCAGCTCGGCGTCGCTCAGCTCGGTCAGGGCCGCCTCGCCGCCGGTCAGCACCGCGTCGGCCAGCGCCTGCTTGCGGACCAGCAGCTCGGCGATGCGGTCCTCGATGGTGCCCTCCGTGACGATCCGGTGGACCTGCACCGGCCGGGTCTGCCCGATCCGGTAGGCGCGGTCGGTGGCCTGCGCCTCGACCGCCGGGTTCCACCAGCGGTCGACGTGGATCACGTGCTCCGCGCGGGTCAGGTTGAGGCCGGTCCCGGCCGCCTTGAGGGAGAGCAGGAAGACCGGTACCTCGCCGTCCTGGAACCGCCGCACCATCTCCTCCCGCGCCGGGATCGGCGTCTGCCCGTGCAGGAACTGGGTGGCCACCCCGCGCGCGGCGAGGTGGCGCTCCAGCAGCCGGCCCATCCGCACGTACTGGGTGAAGAGCAGCACCCCGGCGCCCTCGGCCAGGATGGTGTCGAGGAGTTCGTCGAGCAGTTCCACCTTGCCCGAACGGCCGCCGACCCGGGGCCGGTCCTCCTTCAGGTACTGGGCGGGGTGGTTGCAGATCTGCTTCAGCGAGGTCAGCAGCTGCACGATCAGGCCGCGCCGCTCCATGCCGTCGGCGGCGGCCACCGCGGCCAGCGTCTCGCGGACCACCGCCTCGTACAGCCCCGTCTGTTCGGCCGTCAGACCCACCGCGTGGTCCGTCTCCGTCTTCGGCGGCAGCTCCGGGGCGATCCCCGGGTCGGACTTGCGGCGCCGGAGCAGGAACGGACCCACCAGCCGGGCCAGGCGGCGCGCGGCCGCCGGGTCGTCGCCCGACTCGACGGCGCGGGCGTAGACCCGCCGGAAGGTGCCCAGCCTGCCCAGCAGCCCGGGCGTGGTCCAGTCGAGCACCGCCCACAGCTCCGAGAGGTTGTTCTCGACCGGCGTACCGGTCAGCGCCACCCGCGCCTTCGCGGGGATGGCCCGCAGCCGACGGGCGGTCGAGGAGTACGGGTTCTTGACGTGCTGCGCCTCGTCGGCGACGACCATTCCCCACCCCGCACCGGCCAGCGCGGCCGCGTCCAGCCGCATCGTCCCGTACGTGGTGAGGACGAAGCCCTCCGCCGGCAGGCCGGCGGCCGCGCGGGAGGCGCCGTGGTACCGGCGGACCGGGGTGCCGGGGGCGAACCGCTCGATCTCCCGCTGCCAGTTGCCCATCAGCGAGGCCGGGCACACCACCAGCGTCGGCCCCGCCGTGGCCGGGTCGGCCTGGCGGTGCAGGTGGAGGGCGATCAGGGTGACGGTCTTGCCGAGGCCCATGTCGTCGGCGAGGCAGGCCCCGAGCCCCAGCGAGGTCATCCCGGCCAGCCAGCTCAGCCCGCGCTGCTGGTAGTCGCGCAGGGTGGCCGCCAGCCCCTCCGGTACGGGGACGGGCTCGGCCCGGTGCGGATCGGCGATCCTTGCCCGCAGCTCCTCCAGCGCGCCCGAGGCCCGCACCTCGACGCGCTCGCCGCCGACGTCGGCGGCGCCGGTCAGCGCGGCACCCACCGCCTCCATCGGCGCGAGGGTGTGGTCCCGCCGGTCGCGCGCCCGGCCGGCCTGCGCGGGATCGATCAGCACCCACTGGTCGCGCAGCCGCACCAGGGGCCGTTTCGCCTCCGCCAGTACGTCCAGCTCCTCGCGGGTCAGCCCTCGGCCGCCGAGGCTGAACCGCCAGCTGAAGGTGAGCAGCGAGTCGGCCGAGAGGAACCCCGCCCCCGCGTCCTGCCTGCCCGCCGCCTCGCCGCCTGGGCCGACCACGCCCCGGGCCGTCAGCTCGCGCGCCGGCTCCCGGGGCCAGTGCACCTCGACACCGGCACCGGCCAGCGCCTTCTGCCCCTCGCCCAGCAGCTCCGCGACCTCCTCGTCGGCCAGCTCCACCGTGTCCGGCACCCCCGCCGCCAGCAGCGGGGACAGCGGCGCCCACGCCCCGGCGGCCCGGCGCAGCGCGAGCAGCGCGTCGACCCGGGCGCGCGGCCCGAACGCCCCGTCGTCCGCCCCGGTAGCGGCCCAGACCTCCGCCGCGTCGGCGATCCGGCCCGGGTCGCTGAGGCTGTGCAGCTGGAGCACCGCGCGGAAGGCGCCCACCACCTCGGCGCCGGTCTCCTCGTCCCCGGCCCCGGCGGGCGTCTCGATCCGCAGCGAGAGGCGTACCCCCGCGTCGTGCCCGGCGGCCACGTCGGCGGCCCAGGCGCGCTGCCCGGGCAGGTGCTGCGGCGGCCCGGCCGTGTAGGCGTCGCTCCCGGTGAGGGCCGGAGCGGCGGCCGTGCGGGGCAGGGTGTCGGCGACGGCGTCGAGGAAGTGCCGCAGCAGTCGCTCCGGTTCGGCCAGCGGCAGCTCGGCCGCGTCGCTCCCGGGCGGCGCGGCGACCGGGCCGCAGTGCGCCACCGGGGGCATGGAGGCGGCGAGTTCGCGGACCCGCGCCAGTTCGCCGGGGCCCAGCGGGCCGCACCGCCACGCGTCGTGGTCGGCGGGGGAGAGGCCGGGCAGCAGCAGGCCCCGGGCGAGCAGGTCGAGGGCGAGCAGGACGGCGCCGCCCCAGAAGGCGGTCGACGGATGGGCGTCGTCGTGGACCCGGGCCCGGGTCAGCACGGGCAGCGCCCGTGCCACGGGCAGCAGCGTCGCGTGAACCGGCCGGACGCGCAGGGTCCCGTCCTCGTCGGGGAGGACCAGGGAGAGTTCCCGCGGTTGGGCGCCGGGCACCTCGGGCGGGCCGGAGCCCTCCGCCGGGAAGAACGCGAGGGACCCGGCGCGGGCCGGGTCGCCCGGGACGAAGACCGCGGCACAGGCCGACAGGGCACGGACCTCGGCGGGGGAGAAGGCAGGGCACATCTGCACGGCGATGGCAATTCCTCAAATTTGACTACCTGCTGCTGAGCGGCCGAGGGTACAGCACCGGAACCCGGGAAGCCCGTTCCGCGCCTGTGATCCGGGCCACTGCCGCACCGGTGCCGTGGTGGGGCTACCACCACCCCCTTGCTGGGTCGTTCCCCCGGCCGCTCGCGGCGTTCTCCCCCGCACCGTTCCGGAGGCTTGCGCCATGGGCCGGGCCCGCCGCGCTCCGTAGCGTGAGGCCGTCGGAGACGGACCGCCGCGCACCGGCGAGCGGAGCCCCGACACCCTCGTGCCCCGCCCCACCCCAGCCCGCCCGCCGCCACGGGCACGCACCGCCGTGCCCCCACGCAGAACCGGAGACCCCATGACCCAGACGGCCGCCCCCGCCCCACGCCCGCCCCTCACCCCGGCCGGACCCGCGCCGGGCAGCGAGTTCAGCCCCCTGCTGCGCGAGGTGCGCGGCCAGGGCCTGCTGGAGCACCGCACCGGCTGGTACGTCCGCACCATCACCCTCAACCTGCTCGCCCTGGCCGCCGTCCTCACCGGCGTGGCCCTGCTGGGGGAGAGCTGGTGGGCGCTGCTCCTCGCCCCGCCGCTCGCCGTCCTCTCGGCCCGCACCGCCTTCGTCGGCCACGACGCGGGCCACTCCCAGATCACCGCCGACCGGCGCCTCGCCCGCCTCATCGGGCTCGTCCACGGCAACCTGCTCCTCGGCATGGGCTACGCCTGGTGGAACGAGAAGCACAACCGCCACCACGCCAACCCCAACCACACCGAGAAGGACCCGGACGTCGCCGCCGACGTCCTCGTCTTCACCGGCCACCAGGCCGTCACCCGCACCGGCTTCCGCGCCTGGCTCACCCGCCACCAGGCCGGACTCTTCCTCCCCCTCACCCTCCTCGAAGGCATGGCCCTGAAGGTCTACGGCTTCCAGGACCTGCGCAACCACCCCTGGCGGGTCCGCCTCGTCGAGGGCGGCCTGCTCGCCGCGCACGTCACCGGGTACACCGGCCTGCTGCTGGTCCTCCTGACCCCCTGGCAGGCGCTCGCCTTCGCCGCCGTCCACCAGGGACTCTTCGGCCTCCATCTCGGCCTGGCCTTCGCGCCCAACCACAAGGGCATGGAGATGCCCGACCCGGAAGGACCGCGCTGGGGACACCTGCGCCGCCAGGTGCTCACCTCGCGCAACATCCGCGGCGGCCCCGTCACCGACTGGCTCCTCGGCGGTCTCAACTACCAGATCGAGCACCACCTCTTCCCCAGCATGCCCCGCCCGCACCTGCGCCTGGCCCAGCCGCTGGTCCGCGCCCACTGCGCCCGGCTGGGCGTGCCGTACACCGAGACCGGGGCCGTGGACTCGTACCGCCAGGTCTTCGCCCACCTCCACGAGGTGGGTGAGGGTCTGCGCCCGGCCGCCTGATCCGCGAAGCCCCGCGGCGCGGATGCGAGCACACTGGAACCAGCGGCGCGGGCGCCGCGTTGTCACCACAGACGGCGGACCCCGCCACCGAGGAGGTCATCGACATGTCGACGAACACCAAGATCGCCGTGGGAGGGGTGGCGGTCGGCCTGCTCCTGCTGATCTGGCTGCCCTGGTGGGCCGCGCTCCTGATCGTGCTGGGCATCCCGGCCGCCGCCTACCTCACCCTCGACCCCTCGCAGCGCCGTCGGCTGCGCAACCGCGGGCGCCGCGAGATCGGGCGCTGAGCGGGGGCGCGGCTCAGCGCAGCGGGCAGGAGTTCACCACGTCCCCGCCGGACGGCCGGGCCACGGTCCGGTCGGCCGGCGGCGGTGTGCCGCGCTCCACCCACGCCGTCAGCGCGTCGAAGGCCGAACGGTGGCAGGGCAGGATCGGCCGCAGCCGGTCCGGATGGGTGTCGTACAGGCCGTCGGTGTGGGTGCCGTCGGCCACCGTGTAGAAGCGGTGCAGCCGCCCGGCGCCCGCGCGGTCGATCATCCGGGTGTAGACGGCCGAGTCGGCGGCGAGCGGCAGCAGGGTGTCCAGGTCGCCGTGGAGCGTCAGCATCGGCTTGCCGATCCGCCCGGTCAGCGCCACCTTCTCCAGCGCCCGCCGCACCGGGGCCGGACGCCGCCCGAGGTCGTAGCGGGCGTCCGAGGCGCAGGGCGCCAGGATCTCCTCCACCGTCGAACCGGCCGAGGCCCCCGGACAGGCCGGGTCGTACGAGGGGTCGAACTCCGCCCGGTACGTCTTCTGCGTGACGCCCCAGTAGGCGGTGCGGTGGTACTCCCACAGGAACTCCGAGCCCCGCGCGAATCCGGCCCGGTACATCGCCGCGTCGTCGGCCGCGCCGGTGCCGTGCGCCACCGCCGTCGGCAGCGAGGTCAGCAGGCTCGGCCCGTCGGCCGTCCACAGCGCGCCCTCCCAGTCGACCCCGCCGTCGTACAGCTCCGGCCGGTTCTCCAGCTGCCAGCGGGCCAGGTATCCGCCGTTGGAGATCCCGGTGACGTAGGTGCGGCGCGGCGCCTTCCCGTACCGCTGGGCCACCACCTTCTTCGCCGCCCGGGTCAGCTCCGTCGTCCGCCGGTTCCACTCGGCGACCGCGTCACCGGGCCGCTTCCCGTCCCGGTAGAAGTCGACGGTGCTGTTGCCCTTGTCGGTCGCCGCGTAGGCGTAGCCGAGGGAGAGCACATGGTCGGAGATGGCGGTGTCCGTCGCGTACTGCTTGCGGGTGCCGGGGGCGCCGGTCACCACCAGCCCGCCGTTCCACCGCTCGGGCAGCCGGATCACGAACTGCGCGTCGTGGTTCCAGCCGTGCGTCGTGTTGAACGAGGAGTCGTCCGGGAAGTACCCGTCCACCTGCCGCCCCGGCACCCCCGAGGGATTCCGCGTCCCCGCCGCCGTCAGCCCCGCCTGGTCCGCCATGTCCGTGTACGCGGTCCCGGCCAGCCCCGCCGTCGTCAGGTCCACCAGACACGCCAGGCGCTGGTGCTCCGCCCCCGGCACCCGTAGCCGCTCCGGCCCCGCGCACCCCGAGCCCCGCTCGGGGCCGGCTCCGGAGGCCGGTGCCGCGCCGGTCACCGCGACGGCCGCCAGGGCGGTGGCCAGCAGGACCGTGACGGGGCCGCGCGGGGCGCCGGAGCCTCCCTCCGACCCGGTCCTCGTCCGTCGCACCCTGCGAAAAATCTCCATGGCTTGCCTCCCGGGCAGCACGTTGTGACGCTGTGAGCGCCCCATCGTGCGGCGGGCCCGCGGGCCGGACCATGGCCCGGAACCACACACGGCGGCCGGGAGCGGTGTGGCCCCCGGCCCCGCCTCAGCTCTCCGGCGGCGCCAGCGCCGCCAGCCCCTCCAGCAGCGCCGGGAGCCGATCTCCCCGGCCGACCGGGAGCACCTGGGCGGGCTCCTCGTCCAGCAGCACGAAGGCGATGTCGTCGGTGCGCGCCACCAGCGACCAGCCCGGCCCGTCGACCCGCAGCGTCCGCGCCTCGCCCGAGGCGAAGGCCGAACGCACCCGGCCCGGCGGAGGCGGGGACTCCAGGTAGCCGTGTGCCTCGCCCAGCGCCCGGCGTACCCCGGGGTGCGCGTGGGTGATCTCGGCGGGAGCCGCTTCGTCCTGCCCCTCCTGGGGGCCGGACGAAGTGAACTCCGAGGTGTCCGTCTCCTCGCGCCACTGGGCCCAGCGCAGCGCGATCTCGTCGGCGCCCAGCCGCCGCTGCGGCCCGCCCCACCCTCCGGCGTCCGGCGGCGCGAGCCTCGGCAGCCCCGCCAGGTCGCCCTCCGGCTCCGGGTCGTGCGGCGCGGGTACCCCGGGCGCCTGCACCGCCAGTTCCACCGGCCACCCCGGCAGGGCGGCCACCACGGTCTCCTCACGCGGCGACAGGTCGTACTCCATACCGCAGTCCCAGGCGGCGATCGCCACCGCGACCAGCGGCACATCGTCCACCACGACCGTCCAGCGCGCCCCCGCGCCGTCCTGGCCGAGGACCAGCCCGTAGCCGTCGGCCGCCGGGAGGAGCCCCAGCGCGGCACAGGCCGCCGGATAGTCGTCGCCGAAGACCCCCGGGAAGCGGCCCGGGGTCACCACCATCGCGGTCAGCACGTAGAGCGAGTCCTCGCCGTCCTCGACGTCCGCCATGGCAGCTCCCCACGTCATCGGTCCCGCGCTGTCGTCGGCGCACCTTAACCAGCCGGTAACCCAGGCGTCGAGAGCCCCGCGGCCACCGTTCCGGGACGTTCACCGAACCCGCCCCCGCCCGCCTCCGGCGAGAACGACGTGACGCTGTGACACCAACCGTGGCACACCGTAGAGTTGAGCCCCCACCACCGAAGGGGGCAGCCCGTGCAGCGTTTCGACCGGCTCCGGTACATCCGCACGCTCGACCCGGCCGAGGACCACCTCGAGATCTACCGGCTCACCGCGGCCCTGGAGTTCCCCTGGGACTACACCCGCGCCCTCGAACTCGCCCTCTACCGCACCTACGCCGTCCCCAGCATCGGCCGTCTCCTCGCCGAGACCGCCGAACTGACCGAACGCACCCAGAAGCGGTACGACGACACCTCACTCCTCCTCGACGCCGTCGTCGAGCACGGCTTCGACCACGAACAGGGCCGCACCGCCATCCGGCGCATCAACCGCATGCACCGCAGCTACGACATCAGCAACGACGACATGCGGTACGTGCTGTGCACCTTCGTCGTCGTCCCCAAGCGCTGGATCGACCGGTACGGCTGGCGCCGTCTCTCCCGCCACGAGGCCGAGGCCGCCGCCGCGTACTACCGCACCCTCGGGCGGCACATGGGCATCCAGGACCTCCCCGAGGACTACGCCGCCTTCGAGGAGTGCCTCGACTCCTACGAGCGCGCCCACTTCGGCTGGGACGAGAAGGCCCGCACCGTCTCCGACGCCACCTTGAACCTGATGGCGTCCTGGTACCCCAAGCCCCTCGCCCCGCTGCTGCGCACCGCCACCCTCGCCCTCCTGGACGACCCGCTCCTCGACGCCTTCCGCTACGACCACCCCAGCCCCCTCACCCGCCGCCTGGTCCGGGGCGCCGTACGGCTGCGCGGCCGGGCGGTCCGGCTGATGAGCCCGCGCGTCGTGCCGCACTACGCCCGGCAGAACCCGGAGATCAAGGGGTACCCGGACGGCTACCGCGTCGCCGAACTGGGCACCTTCCCGGTCCCCGGCGTGCGCGGCTGCCCCGTCCCGCACCAGGCGGCTCCCGAAGCACGGGCGGCCGAGGCGGCGGCCGAGGAGAGCTGAGGCAGCTCAGCCCGTCCGCCCGGCCAGCACCAGATACCGGTCCGGCTCGTCTGCGTACGACCGGACCCGCCAGCCGCCCGCCTCCAGCAGGGCCGTGACGGGAGCCTCGGCCCGCAGGTCGTCCGGGGTCAGCGTGCGCCCCCGCCGGGCGGCGAGCGCGGCCCGGCCGACCGGGTGGAAGAGCGCCAGGGTGCCACCGGGACGCACCACCCGCGCCCACTCGCGGACCCCGGCCACGGGGTCCGCGAGGTGCGAGATCATCCCGGCCGCGAAGACCGCGTCGAGCGCCCCGGTCCGCACCGGCAGCCGCTCCGCGTCCGTCAGCAGCAGCGCCCCCGCCTCCCGCCGGCCCGCCCGGACCGCCTCGGCCAGCATCGCCTCCGTCAGGTCGGCGCCCAGCACCGCCCCCGCCGCGCCCACCGCCGCGCGCAGCGCGGGCAGCGCCCGGCCGGTCCCGCACCCGGCGTCCAGGACCGCATCGCCCGCGCGCAGCCCGAGCGCCCGCACGGCCGCCTCGTACGCCGGCCCGTCGTCCGGAAAACGGCTGTCCCAGGTGGCGGCGCGCGGCGTGAAGAACTCCCGTACGTGTGTGTGATCGTGGCTCATGCGCCCATGATCCCTCGCCGCGGCGCCGCCAGCGTGGCCATCGGCTGTCCCCCGGTGATCGCGGTCCGACAGGCCCCGGCAGTTTGCGACCGCTTCCGAAACGCGCCCCCGCCGCCCGCCACCCGCGCGGCTAACGTCCCGGAGCCAGGGGAGCCCACCCCGACACACCGCCCGGAGACGAGAGCGCCGATGAACGCAGTGCAGCCCACCGCCACCCGCGCCGGTGAACCGCCGATGACCCTGAAGGTCGTCGTCGCGGGCGGCTTCGGGGCGGGCAAGACCACCCTCGTCGGCGCGGTCAGCGAGATACGCCCGCTGCGCACCGAGGCCGAGCCGAGCAGCCCCGGCCCCCGCACCGGCGGCACCACCGTGGCCATGGACTACGGCCGGATCACCCTCAAGGACGGACTGGCCCTCTGCCTCTTCGGCACCCCCGGCCAGGACCGGTTCTGGTTCCTCTGGGACGACCTCGCCCACGGCGCCCTCGGCGCGGTCGTCCTCGCCGACACCCGCCGCCTGCCCGACTGCTTCCCGGCCGTCGACTACTTCGAGGACCGCGAGATCCCCTTCGTCGTCGCCGTCAACTGCTTCGGCGGCCTCCGCAGCCACCAGGGCGACGACATCGCCGAAGCCCTCGACCTCGACCCCGGCACCCCGGTCGTCCTCTGCGACGCCCGCGACCGCGAAGCCGTCCGGGACGTCCTGGTCAGCCTGGTGGAGTACGCCGGACGGCAGCACGCCGCCCGCCTGCTGGCCGCCGTGGGGTGACCGTCCGCAGGCGGGGGCGCGAGCGTGCTCAGTCGGTCAGGTCGGCCATGGCCGTGGCCTTCTCCACCGTGACCCGCACCAGGAGTTCACCGGGCACCGCGTTCCGGGCGCCGAACTCCTCGGCCTTGTCCTCGCCGACGTAGCGGGCGGCGATCCGGGTCGCCCAGTGCAGCATTTCGGCCGGGTCCTCGCTCAGCTCGGCCCTGCCCTGGAGCACCGCGAAGGAGAACGGGGGCCGTTCGTCGTCCACGCAGAGCGCCACCCGGCCGTCCCGGGCCAGATTGCGGCCTTTCACCGTGGCCGCTCCCGTGTTGAACACCACGTCCCCGCCGTCCAGAACGAACCAGACCGGGGCGGTATGGGGGCTCCCGTCCGCCCGTACCGTGGCCACTTTGGCGGTCCGCGTGCCTTCCGAGACGAATGCGCGCCATGCTGCTTCAGTCATCTTCTGAGCCATCTCCCCATCATGCTTGCCCGGACGGCGGCAGTGGTGAAGGCTTGCGGACCAGATCCTCCGGTCAGGGGGGGACGGACACGGGGAGAGACCGGATCATGGCACAGAAAAAGGGACTCGGCTGGTTGCTGGACGACCTCACCCAGCGGGTGAGCTTCGTCCGCCACGCCCTCGTCCTCTCCAACGACGGCCTGGTCACCGGGGCCAGCAGCGGCCTCGCCCGGGAGGACGCCGAGCACCTCGCGGCGGTCTCCTCCGGACTGCACAGCCTCGCCAAGGGCTCCGGCCAGCACTTCCGGGCCGGCGGGGTCCGGCAGACGATGATCGAGTTCGACGACGCGGTCCTCTTCGTGACCGCCGCGGGCGACGGCAGCTGCCTGTGCGTCCTCAGCTCGGCCGACGCCGACCTCGGCCTGGTCGCCTACGAGATGACGCTCCTCGTCAACCGGGTGGGCGAACACCTCGGCGTGGACGTACGCATCCCGGAGAGCCGGCCGGGCGGACTACTCGGCCGCTGACCTGCGGCGTTGCAGGGGCCGGCGGAGTTATCCACAGGCTCGGCGAGATCGCCGGGACGCGGTTACGGTTCTTTTCCAGGGCAAAGCACCGCTCACGGGGAGAACCGTCATGCCGCAAACCGACCTGCCGTCAGCCGTACCCGCGCCGCGCGCCGTTCACGGCCCGTCACCCCAGCCGTGGACCGTGCCACCGGGACCGCCCGACGCGGGGCCACCGCTGAGCGCCGAGGCCGCGGCCCGCGCGCTCGGACTGCGGCGGAGCGAGATCGAGACAGCCGTCGGGCTCGGCCTCCTCGCCACCACCGAGGGGGCCGGGGAACCGGGGGAGCGGCCCAAGGTGCCCGCCTCCGAGATCCGGAGGCTGCTCCCCTCCGTCGACCGACCCGACGGCCTGCGCGCCCAGGTGGCCACGACCGGGGCGCGGGACGGCGCCGCGCTGCTCGGCATCACCGAGGAACGCTTCGCGAAGCTCGCCCGGCTCGGCCTGCTCACCCCGGTCCGCTGCCACCTCAACCGCTACCACTGCGTCGTCTGGCGCTACCTCGCCGACGAACTCCGCGCCGTCCGCCGCCACCAGGCACCCCACCTGACGGGCCAGCTCCCGCCGCCCCTGCGTCAACTCCTCGCCACCGGCGACGACGCGCGGCCCCGCACCTGGCGCCGCCGGGTCCTGGCCGAGCGCCTGGGCCGCGCCGGCACCACCTGGGAGCGGGCCGCCGCCGTGGCCGCGCCCTTGCCCCGCTCCCACACCGCCGCGCTGCTGACCCCCGACGAACAGCGGCGCCTCGACGCCGCCCGGCCCCGCCCGCTTTTCGCCCGGGCGAGGAGCGGAGCCGCCGAGCACCTTCTCGAACCCCTCACCCGGGCACGCCCCGGCCCCGAGACGGAGCAGTACGCGGCCGAGTTCGCCGAACTGCTCGACGAAGCCCGGACGACGGCGCGAACACCGCACTGTGTCCCGCGTGTCCGGCGCTCGGCCGGGCGGCTGCGCAGGCCCACACCGACGCGCCCGCCCCAGCCCCCGGGCCCCGGCTTCACCGGCCCCGCCCGCAAGCACCGACAGGAGCGCGCCCGGCACGCCCCGCGCGGTCAGGACAGGTCGTCCAGATCCCTCGCGTAGTGCCGGATCGCCTGCTCGTAGGCGGTGACCCCGGGATCGGCGCTGGTGTCGGCCACCACCGTCAGCGCCAGCTCCAGGGCCTCCTTGGGGCGGCCGGCGCTGTACAGGGCCATGGCGAGGAAGGTGCGCAGCGCCGCGTCGTCCGGGAACTCCTGTACCCCGCCGCTGAGCGTGGCCACCGCCTCCTCGGCGCGGTCCAGCACCCGGTAGGTCGAACCGAGACCGAGCAGCGCCCCGCGCCGGTCGGTCTCGGACAGCCCGGGCAGGGAGAGCGCCCGCCGGTAGTGGGGCACCGCCTCCGCCTCCAGGCCCAGCACGTCGTGGGCCCACGCCGTCTGGTAGGCGACCTCGGCGTCCTCGGGGTGCTCGGCCCCGAGCCGCACCAGCAGCTCACGGGCCTCCTCGGACCGGCCGTCCTCGCGCAGCCGGACCGCGGCGCCGAGCCGGTCGGCCAGGCCCTCGGGGCGGCCGGGCGCCTGCCCGGCCTGCTCCGTCGCGCTCACCGGGAGAGCTCCCGGAACAGACCCTCCTGGACGACCGAGACGAGGAGGTTGCCGTCGCGGTCGTAGATCCGGCCGCGGGCGAGGCCGCGTCCGCCGGTGGCGACCGGGGACTCCTGGTCGTACAGGAACCACTCGTCGGCCCGGAAGGGGCGGTGGAACCACATGGCGTGGTCCAGCGAGGCCATGTCGAAGCCGCGCGGGCCCCAGAGCGGCTCCACGGGGATGCGGACGGCGTCCAGCAGCGTCATGTCGCTGGCGTACGTCAGGGCGCAGGTGTGCACCAGCGGGTCGTCGCCGAGCGGACCGACCGCGCGCATCCACACCGCGCTGCGCGGCTCCGCGTCCTGGATCTCCTCGGGCGACCAGCGCAGCCGGTCCACGTACCGGATGTCGAAGGGCTGGCGGCGCGCCATCAGCTCCAGGGCCTCGGGAAGTTCGCCGAGGTGTTCGCGGACCTCCTCCGCGACGGTCGGCAGCGTCTCCGGGTCCGGCACCACCCGGGCCGGGGGCAGCTGATGGGTGAAGCTGCCCTCCTCCGGCTTGTGGAAGGAGGCCGTCAGGTTGAAGATCGTCCGGCCCTCCTGCACCGCGGTGACCCGGCGCGTGGTGAACGACCGGCCGTCGCGCACCCGTTCCACCTGGTACACGATCGGCACCCCGGGCCTGCCGGGCCGCAGGAAGTAGGCGTGCAACGAGTGGACCGGCCGGTCGCCCTCGGTGGTCCGCCCGGCCGCGACCAGCGCCTGGCCGGCGACCTGGCCGCCGAAGACACGTTGCAGCGACTCCTGGGGGCTGCGCCCCCGGAAGATGTTGACCTCGATCCGCTCCAGGTCCAGCAGATCCACCAGCCGTTCGGCCGCGTTCGTCATGTTCCGTTCTCTCCCGTGTCCACTCGGCCCGATCCGCCCCGCCCTACAGCCGGCCGACGTCGGTGACCCGGACCACGGCCCGGCCCTCCGCGTCGGAGGCGGCCAGGTCGACCTCGGCGCTGATGCCCCAGTCGCGGTCGCCGCTGGGGTCCTCGAAGGTCTGCCGGACCCGCCACAGCTCGTCCTCGGGCCGCTCCTCGATCAGCAGCAGCTTGGGACCGCGCGCGTCGGGACCCGTACCGAGGTCGTCGTACTCGTCCCAGTACGCGTCCATCGCCTCGCCCCACCGTTCGGCGGTCCACCCGGCGTCGCCGTCCAGCTCGCCCAGCTCCGCGACGTTGTCCAGGGCGGCCAGCTCCACGCGGCGGAACATGGCGTTGCGCACCAGCACCCGGAAGGCGCGGGCGTTGGCCGTCACCGGCTTCACCTGGTCGGCCTTCTCGCGGGCCTCGTCCGCCGTCATGTCCTCCGGGTTGGCGAGCTGCTCCCACTCGTCGAGCAGGCTGGAGTCGACCTGGCGCACCAGCTCGCCCAGCCACGCCGTCAGGTCCTCCAGGTCCTCCGACTTCAGGTCGTCGGGGACGGTGTGCTCCAGCGCCTTGTAGGCACTGGCCAGGTAGCGCAGCACGATGCCCTCGGTCCGCGCCAGCTCGTAGAAGGAGACGTACTCCGTGAAGGAGAGCGCCCGTTCGTACATGTCGCGGATGACCGACTTCGGCGACAGCGGGTGGTCGCCGACCCAGGGGTGGCTCTGCCGGTAGGTGTCGTAGGCGTGGAAGAGCAGTTCCTCCAGCGGCTTGGGGTGCGAGATCTCCTGGAGCCGCTCCATCCGGTCCTCGTACTCCACCCCGTCGGCCTTCATCGCCGCCACCGCCTCGCCGCGCGCCTTGTTCTGCTGCGCGTGCAGGATCTGGCGCGGGTCGTCCAGCGTCGACTCGACCACCGAGACCATGTCCAGCGCGTACGAGGGCGACTCGGGGTCGAGTAGGTCGAAGGCGGCCAGCGCGAAGGTGGAGAGCGGCTGGTTGAGGGCGAAGTCCTGTTGGAGGTCGACGGTGAGCCGGACGATGCGGCCCTCGGCGTCCGGCTCGTCCAGCTTCTCCACGATGCCGCCGTCGAGCAGCGAGCGGTAGATGGCGATGGCCCGCCGGATGTGGCGCAGCTGCTGCTTGCGCGGCTCGTGGTTGTCCTCCAGCAGGTGACGCATCGCCTCGAAGGCGTTGCCCGGCCGGGCGATGACCGACAGCAGCATCGTGTGGGTGACCCGGAAGCGCGAGGTCAGCGGCTCCGGCTCGGAGGCGATCAGCTTCTCGAAGGTCTGCTCCGACCAGGCGACGAACCCCTCGGGCGCCTTCTTGCGGACCACCTTGCGCCGCTTCTTCGGGTCGTCACCGGCCTTGGCCAGCGCCTTCTCGTTCTCCACCACGTGCTCCGGCGCCTGCGCCACCACCAGCCCGGCGGTGTCGAAACCGGCCCGGCCCGCACGGCCCGCGATCTGGTGGAACTCACGGTTGCGCAGCACCCGCACCCGGGTGCCGTCGTACTTGGTGAGCGCGGTGAACAGCACCGTACGGATCGGGACGTTGACGCCGACGCCGAGCGTGTCCGTCCCGCAGATCACCTTCAGCAGCCCGGCCTGGGCCAGCCGCTCCACCAGCCGCCGGTACTTCGGCAGCATCCCCGCGTGGTGCACGCCGATGCCGTGCCGGACGTACCGGGAGAGGTTGCGGCCGAACTTGGTGGTGAAGCGGAAGTTGCCGATCAGCTCGGCGATGCGGTCCTTCTCCTCGCGCGTGCACATGTTGATGCTCATCAGCGCCTGCGCCCGCTCCACCGCCTGGGCCTGCGTGAAGTGCACGATGTAGACCGGCGCCTGGCGGGTGTCGAGCAGCTCGGTCAGGGTCTCGGTGAGCGGGGTCGTCCGGTACTCGTACGACAGCGGGACCGGGCGGGTCGCCGAGCGGACCACCGAGGTGGGGCGGCCGGTGCGGCGCGTCAGGTCCTTCTCGAACATGGCGACGTCGCCGAGGGTCGCCGACATCAGCACGAACTGCGCCTGCGGCAGCTCCAGCAGCGGGATCTGCCAGGCCCAGCCCCGGTCCTGCTCCGCGTAGAAGTGGAACTCGTCCATCACGACCTGGCCGACGTCGGCGGCGCGCCCGTCCCGCAGCGCGATCGAGGCGAGCACCTCGGCGGTGCAGCAGATCACGGGGGCGTCGGCGTTGACCGAGGCGTCACCGGTGAGCATGCCGACGTTCTCGGTGCCGAACATCTTGCAGAGGTCGAAGAACTTCTCCGAGACCAGCGCCTTGATCGGCGCGGTGTAGAACGTCACCTTGTCCTGGGCCAGCGCGGCGAAGTGCGCGCCCGCCGCGACCAGGCTCTTCCCCGAGCCGGTCGGCGTGGACAGGATCACGTTGGCCCCGGAGACCACCTCGATCAGCGCCTCCTCCTGAGCCGGATAGAGGGTGATGCCCCGTTCCTCGACCCAGGACGAGAAGGCGTCGAAGAGGGCATCGGGGTCGGCGTCCGGCGGCAGCTGATCGATAAGGGTCACGCCCCCATCTTGCCTTCCTTCCGTACCGATCACGGAATCGGACGACCGTGCGAAGATCATCGACGCTAAGGTGAACCGCCAACTGGGCAGCGAACAGAAGCGATCCGACGCGACCCCTGCCCACGGGACGACACACGGACAGCGGAAACAAGGGGCGGGACACAGCCATGATGGGACCGGCGCACTCACTGTCGGGAGCAGCGGCCTGGCTGGGCGTGGGAGCGCTCGCCACCGCGATGGGCCACACCATGCCGTGGCCGGTACTGGTCACCGGCGCGCTCATCTGCGCGGGCGCCGCCCTCGCCCCCGACCTCGACCACAAGTCCGCGACGATCTCGCGCGCCTTCGGCCCCATATCCCGTGGCCTCTGCGAGATCATCGACCGGCTCTCGGCCGCCGTCTACAAGGCCACCCGGGGCAAGGGCGACCCCCGGCGCAACGGCGGCCACCGCACCCTCACCCACACCTGGGTCTGGGCCGTGCTGATCGGCGCCGGCTCCTCGGCCGCCGCCGTGATCGGCGGCCGGTGGGCCGTGCTCGCCCTCCTCTTCGTCCACATGGTCCTCGCCGTCGAGGGCCTGCTCTGGCGGCAGGCACGGGTCTCCAGCGACGTCCTGGTCTGGCTGCTGGGCGCCGCCGGAGCATGGATCCTCGCCGGCATCCTGGACGAGCCGGGCAACGGCGCGGGCTGGCTCTTCACCCAGCCCGGCCAGGAGTACCTGTGGCTAGGCCTGCCGATCGTCCTCGGCGCCCTCGTGCACGACATCGGCGACGCCCTGACCGTCTCCGGCTGCCCGATCCTGTGGCCCATCCCCATCGGCCGCCGCCGCTGGTACCCGGTCGGCCCGCCCAAGGCCATGCGGTTCAAGGCCGGCAGCTGGGTGGAGATCAAGGTGCTGATGCCCGCCTTCATGCTCCTCGGCGGCATAGGCGGGGTCGCCGCCCTCAACCTCGTCTGACCACGGGCCCCCTGCTCCGCGGAGCAAGGGGCCGTCCGTCTCACCCGTGCCAGGAGCGCCAGAGCGCCGCGTACGCGCCATCGGCCGCCACCAGCTGGTCGTGCGGGCCCAGCTCGGTGATCCGGCCGCCTTCCACCACGGCGATCAGATCCGCGTCGTGCGCCGTGTGCAGCCGGTGCGCGATCGCCACCACCGTCCGGCCCTCCAGCACCCGCGCCAGCGAACGTTCCAGGTGGCGCGCGGCCCGCGGGTCGAGCAGCGAGGTCGCCTCGTCCAGCACCAGCGTGTGCGGATCGGCCAGCACCAGCCGGGCCAGGGCCACCTGCTGGGCCTGGGCCGGGGTGAGCGCCAGCGCGCCCGACCCGACCTCGGTGTCCAGCCCGTCGTCCAGCGCCCGGCCCCAGCCGTCCGCGTCGACCGCCGCCAGCGCCTCCCACAGCTCCTCGTCCCCGGCGTCCGTCCGGGCGAGGCGCAGATTGTCCCGCAGCGAGCCGACGAAGACGTGGTGCTCCTGGTTGACCAGCGCCACGTGGGAGCGGACCTCCTCGGCGGGCATCCGGGCCAGCTCGGCGCCGCCGAGGGTGAGCCGCCCCGTGCGCGGTCCGTAGATGCCCGCGAGCAGCCGGCCCAGCGTCGACTTGCCGGCGCCCGAGGGACCCACCAGCGCCACCCGGGTCCCCGGCTCCACCGCCAGCGTCACCTGCCGCAGTACGTCCACCCCCGTCCGGTAGCCGAAGTGGACGTCGTCGGCCCGCACCGCGCGCCCCTCGGGCCGCTCGTCGGAGTCGCCCGCCTCGGGCTCCACCTCGCGCACCCCGACCAGACGGGCCAGCGACACCTGCGCCACCTGGAGCTCGTCGTACCAGCGCAGCACGATGCCGACCGGTTCGACCAGCATCTGGGAGATGAGCGCCGCCGTGGTGAGCTGGCCGACGCCGATCCAGCCCTGGAGCACGTAGAAACCGCCGATCAGCAGGACCGAGGCGAGCACCAGGACATGGGTGAGGGAGACCACCGGGAAGAGGACCGAGCGCAGCCACAGGGTGTAGCGCTCCCATCCGGTCCACTCGGAGATCCGGCGGTCCGACAGCGCGATCCGCTCCGGGCCCAGCCGCAGCGACTCCACCGTGCGGCCCGCGTCGACCGTCTCGGTCAGCGCCGAGGCCACCGCCGCGTACCCGGCCGCCTCCGACCGGTACGCCGCCGGGGCCCGCCGGAAGTACCACCGGCAGATCAGCAGCAGCGCCGGCAGGGCGATCAGCACCACGGGGGCCAGCGTCGGCGCCGTCACCGTGAGGCCGCCCAGCAGCAGCAAGATCCACACCAAGCCGATCGCCAGTTGCGGCACCGCCTCGCGCAGCGCGTCGGCGAGCCGGTCGACGTCGGTGGTGATGCGGGAGAGCAGGTCGCCGGTCCCGGCCCGCTCCAGCACGCCCGGCGGCAGCTCCACCGAGCGGACCAGGAAGTCCTCCCGCAGATCGGCCAGGACCTCCTCGCCGAGCATCGCGCCACGCAGCCGGACCCGGTGGATGAAGAACGCCTGCACCACCAGGGCCCCGGTGAACAGCAGCATCGTGCGGACCAGCGGGACGTCCTCGGCGCCCGCCGAGACGTCCTCGACCAGCGAGCCCAGCAGGTACGGACCGGCCATGGAGGCGATCACCGCGACCGCGTTGACCGTCACCAGCAGCAGGAACGCCTTACGGTGCCGCCGCGCCAGGTCGGCGATGTACGCCCGGACCGTGGCCGTGCCCGCCACCGGGAGTTTCGTCGCCTCGGTGGGCGCCGCCGGGTCGTAGGCGGGGGGTGCCAGCCCGATCATGCCTTCTCCTCGATCTCGTCCCGGTCCTCGCGGGCTTCCTGCTCCGCCTCGGTCTCCCGGGTCACCACGGCGCGGTACCGCGGGTCGCTGTGGAGCAGTTCCTGATGGGTGCCGACGGCCACCGCCGCGTCCCCGTCGATCAGCACCACCCGCTCGGCGCCGTCCAGCAGCAGCGGCGAGGAGGTCAGCACCACCGTGGTGCGCCCGGCCCGGGCCGTCCGCAGCCGTCCGGCGATCCGCGACTCGGTGTGCGCGTCCACCGCCGACGTCGGCTCGTCCAGCACCAGTACGGGCGGGTCGGCCACCAGCGACCGGGCCAGCGCCAGCCGTTGCCGCTGGCCGCCGGAGAGCGACCTGCCCCGCTCGGTGATCCGGGTCCGCGTCGGGTCGCCGTCCGGCTCGGCCGAGGCCTGCGCCAGCGCCTCCAGCACGTCCCCGCAGTACGCCGCCGTCAGCGCCTCCTCGCCGGAGACCCGGCCCGAGCAGGGCACGTCGAGCAGTTCGGCGAGGGTCCCCGAGAGCAGCACCGGGTCCTTGTCCTGCACCAGCACCGCTGCCCGGACCGCCGCCAGCGGCAGCTCGTCCAGGGCGGCGCCGCCCAGCAGTGCCGAGGGCACCGGCGCCTCGCCCTCGTCGCGTGGCGCGTGCCCGCCCAGCCGCTCGGCCAGGCGGCCCGCCAGGTTCGGGTCCCCGCAGACCACCGCGGTGAACACGCCCGCAGGGGCCAGCAGGCCCGTCGCCGGGTCGTACAGGTCACCGCGCGGCACCACAACCTCCGACCCGGCCACTGACCCGTCCGCCCCGGCGTCCTCCCGCCGCAGCCCCAGCACCCGCGCCGCGCGCTGCGCCGAGGGCCGCGAGAAGGAGTAGGCCATGGCGATCTCCTCGAAGTGGCGCAGCGGGTAGGCCAGCAGCATCACCGCGCTGTAGACCGTGACCAGTTCGCCCACGCTGATCCGGCCCAGCTGCGCCAGATGCACGCCGTACCAGACCACGCCCACCAGCAGCAGCCCCGGCAGCAGCACCTGCACCGCCGAGATCAGCGCCCACATCCGGGCGCTGCGCACCGCCGCGTGCCGGACCTCCTGGGAGGCGTCGCGGTAACGGCCGAGGAAGAGCTGCTCGCCGCCGATCCCCCGCAGCACCCGCAGCCCGGCGACCGTGTCGGAGGCCAGCTCCGTGGCGCGCCCGGCCTTCTCCCGCTGGTGGTCGGCGCGCCGGGTGGCGGGCGGCAGCAGCGGCAGCACCGCGAGGGCCAGCACCGGTACGCCGACCGCCACCACCGCGCCCAGGGCGGGCTGGTAGACGAAGAGGGCGGCGCAGACCGCCAGGACGGTGACGGCGGCCGCCGTGAACCGGGAGAGCGCCTCCACGAACCACCCGATCTTCTCGACGTCGCCGGTGGAGACGGCCACCACTTCACCGGCGGCGACCCGCCGGGTCAGCGCCGCCCCCAGCACGGCGGTGCGGCGCGCCAGCAGCTGCTGGACCCGGGCCGCCGCCGTGATCCAGTTGGTCACCGAGGTGCGATGGAGCATCAGGTCGCCAACGGCGACGCCGATCCCGAAGACCGCCAGCACCCCGCCGGCCACCGCCAGCCCGCCGCTCTCGCCCGCCACCACCGCCTCCACGGCGATCCCGACCCCGTAGGGCAGAGCCGCGATGGAGAGGAAGTGCAGCAACCCCCAGCCGAGCGACTTGAGCTGGCCTCTGAGCTGCATACGTCCGAGCCAGAAGAGGAAACGGGGTCCGGAGCGCGTGTCGGGGTCGCCCGGATCGGTGAACGGAAGGTCGCGGATCTGCATGACGTCCCAGGACTCGGTGGAGCAGGAGCAGAAGTCGGTTCAGCAGGAGCAAACCGTGACAGCCTCGCCTGCCGCGACCGGAGCGGCAACCGATTAAACGGCCGCTCCGGACGGCTTTCGGCCGCACGCCCGGCGCACGCGCCGGAGCCCGCCGACCGGGGCGTCGTCCGCGCGTGCGAGGCCGGTGCGACCATGGAAGCCATGCGCCCGACCGCGATTCGCCCGACCGTGTTCCGCAGCGTGCTCGCCACCGCCGCCGCGGCCCTCCTGCTCACCTCGTGCGGCTCCGGCGGCGCGGCCCCCGAGCCGAAGGGGGAGGCGCGGCAGCCCGACGCCCGGGCCTCCTCGGCCGATCCGGGAGGACTGCCCGGCATCTCCGAGCGCTTCCGGGAGCAGATCCCCGACGACACCCGGCAGGTGGTCGCCGTCTACGGCGACGGCGCCGACCGCGCCACCGCCACCGTCGTCCTCTACACCAAGGACGGCGACGGCTGGAAGAAGCGGGCCGACTGGCCCGCCCACAACGGCAAGAAGGGGTGGACGCCCGACCACCACGAGGACGACAAGCGCAGCCCCGTCGGCGTCTTCACCCTCACCGACGCCGGCGGCGTCCTCGCCGACCCCGGGCCCGGCGGTCTGCCGTACACCCGCAGCGACGCCTTCGCCGCACCCCGCACCTGGGCCGAGTCGCACTGGCACGACTTCGACCTGGTCATCGCCATCGACTACAACCGCGTCAAGGGCACCCCGCCCAACGACCCGACCCGCCCCGAGGGCCAGTCGAAGGGCGGCAGCATCTGGCTCCACATGGACCACGGCAGCGGGACCTCCGGCTGCGTCAGCCTCTCCGAGCAGGGCATGCGCCATCTCCTGCGCACCCTCGAACCGGACCGGCACCCGGTGGTGGTGATGGGCGACAAGGCGTCCCTGCGCGCCTGAGGACCCGCCCTCTCCTCACCCGTACCCGGGCCGGGTCGCCCGCTCCAGCTCCAGCAGCGCGGAGCGGTACGTCCGGCCGGTGGCGTGGTCCATGCCGATCTCGCACATGCGGTTGGCGCTCAGGTACGCGTCCCACTCACGGGCCGTCACCTCGGCCGCCTCGCGGGCCGTCGCCGACTCGGTCAGCTCCCGGTGGAGCAGGCCGCGGTCGCCCGCGAAGCCGCAGCAGTGCGCGGAGTCGGGGAGCAGCACCTCGTCCGCGCAGGCTTCGGCGAGGGCCATCAGCTGCGGGACGTCGCGCAGGTGCTCCATCGAACAGGTCGGGTGGACCACGGCCGAGCCGACCGTCCGCAGGATCTCCAGCTCGGGCAACAGCTCCTCGGCCGCCCACACCAGGGAGTCGACCACCGTCAGTTCCCGATGCAGCTCCCGGTTGGCGGGGGTGAGGTACGGGACCACCTCGTGGGCGATGCCGAGGGTGCACGAGGAGGCGTCGACCACCAGCGGCAACCGGCCGCCGTCGGTCCAGCCCCAGGCGGCCTCGACGATGCGGTTGGCCATCACGGCGTCGGCCTGCTCGTACCCCTTGGAGTGCCAGATGGTGGCGCAGCAGGTGCCCCGTACGTCGCGCGGGATCCACACCGGCTTGCCCGCGCGGGCGGAGACGGCGACCACGGCCTCGGCCAGGCTCGGCCCGGAGTGGCCCTCGGGTCCGCCGAAGATCCGGTTGACGCAGGCCGGGTAGTACACGGCCCGGGCGTCGAACCGCGAGGTGTCGGGCAGCCGGTGCTTGGCGGGTCCGGGCACGGCGGGCAGCCACTCCGGCATCAGGTCCGGGCGGACCACTTTCCGCAGCCCCCGGGTGACGGCCGACAGCAGTCGGTCGTCGATCTTCGCCGCGGCCGCCACGGCGAGCCGGGCCCCGGCCTCCACCACCCGGAAGTGCTCGGCGGTCAGTGTCGCCACCCGCTCCTCGCGGGCCGAGTGCCGCCGGTGCCGGAACGCCTTCATCATCGCCCCGGTGTCGATCCCCACCGGGCAGGCCAGTTTGCAGGTGGAGTCCCCGGCGCAGGTGTCCACCGCGTCGTAGCCGTACGCCTCCAGCAGCCTCGCCTCGACGGGCGAGCCGGAGGGCTGGCGCATCATCTCCCGGCGCAGCACGATCCGCTGACGCGGCGTGGTGGTGAGGTCGTTGCTCGGGCAGGTCGGCTCGCAGAAGCCGCACTCGATGCAGGGGTCGGCGACGGGCTCGACCGTCGGGATGGACTTCAGGCCGCGCAGGTGCGCCTCGGGGTCCCGGTCCAGGACGATCCTCGGGGCGAGCACCCCGGCCGGGTCGATCAGCTGCTTGACCCGCCACATCAGCCCGGTGGCCCGCGGGCCCCACTCCAGCTCCAGGAAGGGGGCGATGTTCCGCCCGGTGGCGTGCTCGGCCTTGAGCGAGCCGTCGAACCGCTCGACGGTCATCCGGCAGAACGCGTCCATGAAGGCCGCGTACCGCGCGACGTCCGAGGGGCGCCCGGCGTCGAAGGCGAGCAGGAAGTGGAGGTTGCCGTGGGCGGCGTGACCGGCGACGGCCGCGTCGAAGCCGTGCCGGGTCTGGAGCTCCAGCAGCGCCTCGCACGCCTCCGCCAGCCGGTCCGGCGGCACCGCGAAGTCCTCGGTGATCAGCGTCGTCCCCGAGGGCCGCGAGCCCCCGACCGCCGTCACGAACGCCTTCCGCGCCTTCCAGTACGAGGCGATGGTGCCCGGGTCGCGGGTGAAGGTGTTGGTCACCGAGGGGACCGGGCTGACCAGGGTGAGCCGGGGGAGCACCGCCTCGGCCGCCGCTTCGAGGGCGGCCAGCCGCTCCTCGTCGGGCGCCCGGAACTCCACCAGCAGCGCGGTGGTGGTCCCCGGCAGGTGCGCCCAGTCGGCCGGCACGCCCTCCACACTGACGGAGGCGCGCAGCGTGTTGCCGTCCATCAGCTCGACGGCGAGCGCGCCCGCCTCGTTGAAGAGCGGGACCGCGGCGGCCGCGGCGGGCAGCGAGGGGAAGAAGAACAGCCCGGTCAGGACCTCGCGGTCCAGCGGAAGGGTGTCGAAAACGATCTCGGAGAGGAAGCCGAAGGTCCCCTCCGAGCCGACCATCAGCCCTCGCAGGATCTCCACCGGCGTCGCCCCGTCGAGGAAGGCGTCGAGCCGGTAGCCGTTGGTGTTCTTCAGCGTGTACTTGGCCCGGACGCGTGCCGTCAGCTCCGCGTCGTCCTCGATCTCGCGCTTGAGCGCCAGCAGTCCCGCACAGAGCTCCGGCTCGGCGGCGGCGAGCCGTTCGTCCGCGTCGGGCGCCGCCGTGTCCACGACGGTGCCGGTGGGCAGGACCACCGTCAGCGAGGCCACCGTGCGGTAGGAGTTGCGGGTGGTGCCGGCCGTCATGCCCGAGGCGTTGTTGGCGACCACGCCGCCCACGGTGCAGGCGATGGCGCTGGCCGGGTCGGGGCCGAGCACCCGGCCGTGCCGGGCGAGCGTGGTGTTGGCCCGCAGGATCGTGGTGCCCGGGGCGATCCGGGCCCGCCGGCCTTCGTCCAGCACCTCGATCCCCACCCAGTGGCGGCGCACGTCGACCAGGATGTCCTCGCCCTGCGCCTGGCCGTTGAGCGAGGTGCCGGCGGCGCGGAAGACCACCTCCCGGCCGTGCTCGCGGGCGTAGGCCATGACCGCCGCCACCTCGGCCGTGGTTTCGGGGAGCACCACGACGCGCGGCAGGAAGCGGTACGGGCTGGCGTCCGAGGCGTAACGGACCAGGTCGGAGAGGTGGGTGAGGACCTTCTCGGGGCCGAGGAGGGCGAGCAGGTCACCGCGGAGCGGCTCGGGAGTGCCGCCCGCGCTGGCGTCGATCACCCGGTCGGGTGAGGCGTCCTCGGGGCGGACGTCGGGACGCAGCGCCCCGGGGTCGGGTTCCAGCAGCGGCATGGTGGCTCCTCGGACGTCGTCGCGGCACGGGACGACGCCCCCGCGCGAGAGCGCCGCCCGCCCGCCTCAGCCGCTTTCCTCCGGCGGGGGAGCGGTTTCGGTGGGGCGGCCGGGGCTGTCCACCAGGGTCGACAGCAGGCCGCCGAGTACCGACCGCTGCTCGGCGGTCAGTGGGGTCAGGATCTCCTCCACCGCGCCCCGGCGCGCGCTGCGCATGGCGCGCAGCGCCTCGCGCCCGCCCTCGGTCAGCTCGATCCGGACCACCCGGCGGCTCTCCGGATCGGGCACCCGGCGCACCCGGTCCGCCTCCTCCAGGCCGTCGACCAGGCTGGTGACCGCGCGGGGGACCACTTCGAGGCGCTGGGCGAGGTCGGCCATCCGCGGCGGCCGCTCGCAGACGGCGACCGTGCGCAGCAGGCGGGCCTGGGCGGGGGTGATGCCGAGCGGCTCCAGCTGGCGGCGCTGGAGCCGGTGCAGCCGGCGGGTGAGGCGCAGCAGCTGCTCGGCGAGGACGCCGTCGGGGTCGGGTGAATCCATGCGGGAACATTAACAGGACCTGGTTCATTGTGTACATAGGTAACAATGAGCTATGGTCTGCGTTGCCCCGCGAGGTGCGCGCCCGCGCGCCCCGCCGGCACCCCTCACCCCGCCCCTCGAAGGAGCCCATGCGTCCCGAACCGTCCCCCACCTGGACCCCACCGCCCAAGAACGCCGACGAGCCGGAGCAGCCGCGCCAGGTCCGCCGGATCGTCCGCCTCTTCCGTCCGTACCGAGGACGGCTGGCGCTGGTCGGCCTGCTCGTGGCCGCCGCCTCGCTGGTCTCGGTCACCACGCCCTTCCTGCTCCGCGAGATCCTCGACACCGCCATCCCCGAGCAGCGCACCGGCCTGCTGAGCCTGCTCGCGCTGGGCATGATCGCCGCCGCCGTCATGACCAGCGTCTTCGGCGTGCTCCAGACCCTCATCTCCACCACCGTCGGCCAGCGCGTCATGCACGACCTGCGCACCGCCGTCTACGCCCGGCTCCAGAGCATGTCGCTGGCCTTCTTCACCCGCACCCGCACCGGCGAGATCCAGTCCCGGATCTCCAACGACATCGGCGGGATGCAGGCCACCGTCACCTCGACGGCCACCTCGCTGGTCTCCAACCTCACCAGCGTCATCGCCACCGTCGTCGCCATGCTCGCCCTGGACTGGCGGCTGACCGTGGTCTCGCTGCTGCTCCTCCCGGTCTTCGTCTGGATCAGCCGCCGGGTCGGCCGCGAGCGCAAGCGCATCGCCACCGACCGGCAGAAGCAGATGGCCGCCATGGCCGCCACCGTCACGGAGTCCCTCTCCGTCAGCGGCATCCTGCTGGGCCGCACGATGGGCCGCGGCGACTCCCTCACCCGCACCTTCCGCGAGGAGTCCGACCGCCTGGTCGACCTGGAGGTCCGCTCCAGCATGGCCGGCCGCTGGCGGATGTCGGTCATCAGCGTCGTGATGGCCGCGATGCCCGCCCTCATCTACTGGGCCGCCGGCCTCTCCCAGCACGTCCAGGGGCCCGGGATATCGCTGGGCACCCTGGTCGCCTTCGTCTCCCTCCAGCAGGGTCTCTTCCGCCCCACGGTCAGCCTGCTCACCACCGGCGTGCAGGTACAGACCTCCCTCGCCCTCTTCCAGCGGATCTTCGAATACCTGGACCTTGAGATCGACATCACCGAGCCCGACAAGCCGGTCCGCCTGGAGAAGATCCACGGCGAGCTCCGCTTCGAGAACGTCGACTTCGGCTACGCAGGACAGGAGCACCCCGTGCTCTCCGGCATCGACCTCGACGTCCCGGCCGGCACCTCCCTGGCGGTCGTCGGCGAGACCGGCTCCGGCAAGAGCACCCTCAGCCACCTCGTCCCCCGTCTCTACGACGTCACCGCAGGGCGCGTCACCCTCGACGGCGTCGACGTACGCGACCTGGACTTCGCCACGCTCGCCCGCGCGGTCGGGGTCGTCTCCCAGGAGACCTACCTCTTCCACGCCTCGGTCGCCGACAACCTCCGCTTCGCCAAGCCCGAGGCCACCGACGCGGAACTGGTCGCGGCCGCCCGCGCCGCCCAGATCCACGACCACATCGCCGCCCTGCCCGAGGGGTACGACACGGTGGTCGGCGAGCGCGGACACCGCTTCTCCGGTGGCGAGAAACAGCGCCTGGCCATCGCCCGTACCATCCTGCGCGACCCGCCCGTCCTCGTCCTGGACGAGGCGACCAGCGCCCTGGACACCCGCACCGAACAGGCCGTGCAGGAGGCGATCGACGCCCTCTCCGCCGACCGCACCACCCTCACCATCGCCCACCGCCTCTCCACCGTCCGCGACGCCGACCAGATCGTCGTCCTCGACCACGGCCGCATCGCCGAACGCGGCACCCACCGGAGCCTCCTCGCCCAGGACGGCCTGTACACGGCACTCGTCCGCAAGGACGCTCGCCCCGCGGCCGCCACCCCCGTCCTCGGCGACATGCCCGAATTGAGCACCTCGGCGGGATAGCGTGCGCCCCATGCCGCACGCCCCCCGCCGACGGAGCACCCGCCTCACCGGACGGGGCCGGCTCGCCCTGCTCACCGCCGGCCTGTTCGCCGCCGTGGCCGTCGCGGGCGCCGTGGTCCTGCTCCGCCCCGACGGGGAGAGCCCTCGCGACCTGGGTTCCCTGACGGTCCCCGAGGGCCGCCGCGCCACCCAGGTCTACGCCCTGGCCGACCAGGCTCTCGGCCTCACAGAGGGCACCACCCGGCAGGCGGCGAAGGACACCCGCCTCGCCCTCCCCGCCGCGGCCGACGGCAACCCCGAGGGATACCTCTTCCCCGCCACGTATCCCCTCGACGAGTCCACCACCCCCGCCACCCTGCTGGCCTTCATGGCCGACACCGCCGACGAGCGGTTCCGCGAGGCCGGGCTCGACGCCGGCGCCCGGCGGCTCGGCCTCTCCGCCTACCAGGCCGTCACCCTGGCCAGCATCGTCCAGGCCGAGGCCGACACCCCCGCCGACATGGGCAAGGTCGCCCGCGTCATCCACAACCGCCTCGACCAGGACCGCGCCCTGGAGATGGACTCCACCCTCAACTACGCGCTCGGCCGCACCAGCCTCGACACCACGCACGAGGACACCCGCACCGACAGCCCGTACAACACCTACCAGCGCCCGGGCCTGCCGCCCACCCCCATCGGCAACCCGGGCGAACAGGCGCTGCGCGCCGCTCTCGACCCGCCCGCCGGCGACTGGCTGTACTTCGTGACGGTACGCCCGGGCGACACCCGCTTCAGCGAGGACTACGCCGAACACCGCGCCCACGTCGAGGAGTTCAACCGTGAGCGCGCCGCAGAGGGCGAGGGCTGAGCGGCAGGGTCGGGCCGGGCCCGCTCAGACCGTGACCGGCTCCCGTGCCAGCAGCGCGCGTATCTCCCGGACCGCCGCCCGGCCCGCCCGGTTGGCGCCGATGGTGCTGGCCGAGGGGCCGTAGCCGACCAGGTGGACACGGGGATCACGGACCACCCGTGTCCCCTCGACCTGGATGCCGCCGCCGGGCTCGCGCAGTCTCAGCGGCGCCAGATGGTCCACCGCCGCCCGGAAACCCGTCGCCCACAGCACCACGTCGGCCTCGAAGACCGTCCCGTCCGCCCACACGGCTCCCTCGGGGGTGAGCCGCTCGAACATCGGGCGCCGGGCCAGCGTCCCGTCCGCCATGCCCCTGCGGATCGCCTCGTTCATCGGCAGTCCCGTCACCGAGACCACGCTGCGCGGCGGCAGCCCCTGCCGTACCCGCTCGTCGACCCGCGCCACCGCCTGCCGGCCCTGGTCCTCGTCGAAGGGGCCCTCGTGGAACTCCGGCGGCCGGCGGGTCGCCCAGGCGGTGGCCGCGGCGACCGGGGCGATCTCCAGCAGGTGCTGCACCGCAGAGGTGCCACCGCCCACCACCAGCACCCGCTGCCCGGCGAACGCCTCCGGCCCCGGATAGCCCGCCGTGTGCAGCTGCCGCCCCCGGAACCCCTCCTGCCCGGGGTAGCGCGGCCAGAACGGCCGGTCCCAGGTACCCGTCGCACTGATCAGGGCCCGCGGCGCCCACACCCCGTCCGAGGTCTCCACCCGCAGCCGGCCACCCTCGCCCTCCCGCACGGCCCGCACGTCCACGGGACGGCGCACGCGCAGTCCGAACCTCTCCTCGTACGCGCGGAAGTACGCGCCGATCACCTCGGAGGAGGGCCGTGCGTCGTCCGCGCCCGTCAGCTCCATGCCGGGCAGGGCGTGCATGCCGTGCACCCGCCCGTAGGTCAGCGTCGGCCAGCGGAACTGCCACGCCCCGCCCGGGCGCGGCGCGTGGTCGAGCACCACGAAGCCTCCCGGCCCCTGGACCGGCTCCATCCCGGACCGGCGCAGGTGGTACGCGGCCGACAGGCCCGCCTGCCCCGCGCCGGCCACGAGCACGTCGACGGGGCGGGGGGCTTCGGTCTGCGGTGTCCCGTTCTGCTTCACGTCCGTGCCAACGGGCGGGGGCGCCGGGTTCTTCCCGACGCCCCCACCCGCACCGCCGACCGGTCAGCGACCGCCCGCCACCAGCAGCGGAGCCCCGCCCACGCCACCCTTCCCGGGCCGCTCGAACAGCCCCCTGGCGGCCAGCTCCGGCATCACGCCCTCCCCGAACCAGTACGCCTCCTCCAGGTGCGGGTAACCCGAGAGGATGAAGTGGTCGACGCCGAGCGCGTGGTACTCCTCGATCCGGTCGGCCACCTCGGCATGGCTGCCGACCAGCGCCGTACCCGCGCCGCCGCGCACCAGACCGACCCCGGCCCACAGGTTCGGGGAGATCTCCAGCTGATCGCGGGAGCCGCCGTGCAGCGCCAGCATCCGCTGCTGGCCCACCGACTCGCTGCGCCCCAGCGCCTCCTGCGCGGCCGCCACCGTGTCGGCGTCCAGCTCGTCGAGGAGGGCGCGCGCGGTCCGCCACGCCTCGGCGGAGGAGTCGCGCGAGATCGCGTGCAGCCGGATGCCGAACCGCACCGTCCGCCCCTCCCGCTCGGCGAGCCCGCGAATCCAGTCGATCTTCTCCTTCACCTGGGCCGGCGGTTCACCCCAGGTCAGGTACACGTCCGCGTGTCGCGCCGCGACCGGTCCCGCGGCGGGCGAGGAACCGCCGAAGAAGACCTCGGGCAGCGGGTCGGGCGGCAGCGCGGTGAGGCCGCCCTCCACCTGGTAGTGCCGCCCGTCGAAGTCGTACGGCTTGCCCGTCCAGGCGCCCCGGACCACGGAGAGGAACTCGTCCGTCCGCGCGTACCGCTCGTCATGGCCGAGATGGTCGCCGAACCGCCGCTGCTCGGTGCCGTCGCCGCCGGTCACCACGTTGAGCAGCAGCCGCCCGCGCGTCACCCGCTGGTAGGTCGCGGCCATCTGCGCGGCCAGCACCGGCGAGATCACCCCGGGCCGGAAGGCGACCAGGAACTTCAGCCGCTCGGTGTGCTGGGCGAGTGCCGCCGTGGTCAGCCAGGCGTCCTCGCACCAGGTGCCGGTGGGCGTCAGCACCGCCTCGAAGCCGAGGTGCTCGGCGGCCTTGGCGATCTGCGCCAGGTAGTCGATGTCCGGCGGCCGTACCCCGCTGACCGGCGTGACCCGGGAGCGCGTGACCCCGCCGTCGGTGTAGGCGTGGCGGTCGACGAGCGTACGACCGTCGCCGCCGGTCGGCAGGAACCAGTGCAGGCGGACCGTCATCAGGAACCCTCCTTGTAGCCGCGGCCCTCGGTGGTGGAGGGCGGCAGGCCCTTGTTGAACCGGGTGTCGACGTAGTCGGCGAAGTCGAAGCGGCGCGGCACGAGTTTCAGCTCGGCGAAGGTGTCGGCGATCTCCTGCTCGGAGGCGATGGCCTCCTTGTCCACGGCCACACTGATCCGCGTCCCGTACGTCCGCTTCACCGCCGCCAGCGCCACCTCGTACGGCAGCCCGGTGTCCTTCGCCCAGACCTCGGCCCACTCCTCCGGGTGCTCGTACACCCAGTTCTCCGCCCGCCGCAGCCGCTTCAGGTAGTCCCCGATGGCCGCGGACTTGCCCTTGTCGGCCAGCGCGCCCGGCGCCGCCACCTGGAAGTTCAGCCCGTTGACGACCCCGCGCCCGTCGGTGAGCACCTTCCCCTGCTTCGCGGTGAGCACCTGCGAGGTGTACGGGTCCCAGACCGCCCACGCGTCGACCTTGCCGCCGGTGAACGCGGCCAGCGCGTCGGCAGGCTGGAGATACGTCACCCTGACGTCGCTCAGCTCCAGACCGGCCTTCCGCAGCGATGCCACCAGCTGGTAGTGGGCGGACGAGCCCTGCGCCACCGCCACCGAACGGCCCTTCAGGTCCTCGGTGCGCCTCAGTTTCGAGTCGTTGGGGACGAGGATCGTCTCGCCCGAGGGGTCGCCGTGGGTGGCCGCGACCACCGTCACCTTCGAATCGGCGCCGGCCGCGAAGACGGGCGGGGTGTTGCCCACCGAACCGATGTCGACGGCCTTGGCGTTGACCGCCTCCAGCAACGGCGGACCGGAGGTGAAGGTCGACCACGTGATGCGGTAGCCGAGATCGTCGAGTTCCCCGGCGGCCCGCAGCACCGCCTCCGCGCCGCCCTTCTGGTCACCGACGTTGAGGACGACCGACCCCTTCCCGTCGGTGCTGCTCCCGGACCCCCCGGAGGAGGCGGCGGGGGAGGGGCCGGAGCAGCCGGAGGCCAGGAGCGAGAGCGGGATCAGCAGGAGCAGGGCGAGGGGGAGTGGCCGGCGCTTCATGGGGTTCCGTTCGTGGGTTCGTACGGTTCGGGGGAGGGGCGAGTGGCGAGTAGTGGGGCGGTCAGGCGGCGGCCGAGGCGTCGACGCCCAGCCGCTCCAGCAGCCCGGCGCGGAGCGCGGCGAAGCGCGGATCGGTCAGGCCGCGCGGGCGCTCCAGCGGGACGTCGACCTCGTGCGCGATGACACCGCCGTCCATCACCAGGACCCGGTCGGCCAGCAGCACGGCCTCCTCGACGTCGTGGGTGACCAGCAGCACCGCGCAGCCGTGGCGCTGCCAGACCTCGCCGACCAGGTGCTGCGCCTTGATCCGGGTGAGCGCGTCCAGCGCCCCGAACGGCTCGTCGAGCAGCAGCAGATCGGGCTCGCGGACCAGCGCCCGGGCGAGGGAGGCCCGCTGCGCCTCGCCGCCGGAGAGGGTCTTCGGCCAGGCGCCTGCCCGGTCGCCCAACCCCACCTCCTCCAGGGCGCGTTCGGCTCGGGCCCGGTCGGCGGACGACCCGTCGAGGCCCAGCAGCACGTTGCGCCACACCCGCTTCCACGGCATCAGCCGGGGCGCCTGGAAGGCCACCGCCTTGCGGCGCGGGACGAGGGCGGTACCGCTGATGTCCCGGTCCAGTCCGGCGAGGATGCGCAGCAGGGTCGACTTGCCGCACCCGCTGCGGCCCAGCAGCGCGACGAACTCACCCGGCGCGATCTCCAGATCGAGGTCGTCCAGGACCCGCCGGCCGTCGAAGACCCGGCTCAGGCCCTGCACGCGTACGGCGGCGGGGCGTTCCTGGTCGCCCGCGGCGGCCGTGTCGACGGGAGGCTTCGTGGTGGCGTCGGTGGCGGGCTCGGGCCCGCTAGGGGTCACCGTCCGGTGAAGGTCGGGCGCCATTGCAGCAGCAGCCTTTCGAGAGTGCGGACGGCGAAGTCGGCCAGCAGGCCGAGGAAGGCGTAGACGATGAGGCAGACCACGATGACGTCGGTCCGCAGGAAGTCCCGGGCCTGCACCATCAGGTAGCCGATGCCCGCGTCCGCGTTGACCTGCTCGGCGAAGACCAGCGCGAGCCAGGCGATACCGAGCGAGTACCGCAGGCCGGTCATCGCCCCGGGGAGCGCCCCCGGCAGGACGACGTGGCGCACCAGACCCCACCGGGAGAGGCCCAGCGACTCACCCGCCTCGATGAGCTGCGCGTCCACCCCGCGGATACCGGCGTAGACGTTCAGGTACAGCGGGAACATGACACCCATCGTGATGATGGCGACCTTCGGCGCCTCACCGATGCCGAACCAGATGATGAACAGCGGGATCAGCCCGACGAACGGCACGGTCCGCAGCATCTGCACGCTGGCGTCGACCAGGTCCTCGCCGACCCGGAACAGCCCCGACACCAGAGCCAGCCCGACCCCCACCACCAGCCCGAGCAGCAGCCCCACCGCGACCCGCTGGAGGGAGACGGCCATCGCCGACGGCAGCGACCCGTCCGCGACGAGGTCGACGGCGACCCGGGCGATGGTGCCTGGAGCGGCGAGGATGTCGGCCGGCAGGGCGCCCGTACCGCTGAGCACCTGCCAGAGCGCCAGCAGCAGAAGCGGCCCGGAGGTCCGACGCACCCAGCGCGGCACCCGACTGCGCCGCCCGGCGGCCGCCGCCAGCGGCACCAGCTCCGGGTCCTTGCGCGGTGGGACGGCTGAGGGCGGCAATGAGGAAACAGGGGATATGTCGGGCGGTGCGTGATCGACGCTCATGAGGGCTCCACGGCGAGGGAGGGCGAGGGGCGGGGAGAGAAGGGGGTGGCGCGAGCCGAAGGCCCAACCGCCCACGCGGACCGCTGGAGCAGCTCCGTGCGGGTACGGCGGCGAGGCGGATCAGGGGACGCGCATACGCGGAACGGGCGGCGCTCCGCTCAGCGGATCACGCCACGTACGTGTGCGCGGGAAGGAGGGGGAGGAAGGGCGTCAGCAGCCGCGTCGACACGCGGCGGAAGCCACCCGCAGCAGGTCGATGTGACCGCGCGTGGTGAGCAGAACTGATCGCAACATGCCGCCGAACGTAGCGAGATGCTCCACGGACGGTCAATGGCGTCTCGATGGGTGGACGTGGCGTATCAGGTCGGGCGCCACAGGGGGCGCGCCCACTCCGGCAGGTCGCACTCTCCCGCTCCTGGGCGGGTCACCCCCGGCCTGCTGCGCCGCATCCCCGAGGATGGAGGCATGCCTGACGCCTTCGACACCCGAGTCCTGCACCTCACCACCGGCTCCCGCGAGACCGTCCGGGACCTCACCGCCGACTGCGCGAGCTTCCTCGACGAGGTGGCGGCCGGCCGCGACGGCCTCCTCAACATCTTCGTCCCCCACGCCACCGCCGGCATCGCCGTCCTGGAGACCGGCGCGGGCAGCGACGACGACCTCCTCGCCATCCTCCACACCCTCCTCCCCGCCGAGCACCCCTGGCACCACCGCCACGGCACCCCGGGCCACGGCCGCGACCACGTCCTGCCAGCCCTCGTCCCGCCTCATGCGACGCTGCCGGTGGTCAACGGGAGGCTGGAGCTGGGGACTTGGCAGTCGGTGTGTCTGGTGGATACGAATCGCGACAATGCGGACCGTCAGGTCCGGCTGTCGTTCCTCGGGTAGGGACACATACGTCGTCGCTGTAGGAGCGACTTCCGGCCACACCAAACAAGACGCCGCCCGGATCGATGATGGGCCTCGCGGGCGGTTGAGCGTTCTAGGGCCGACCGCTCCTGGCAGGCGATCGGTACCTGGCGTGACTACCGCGACCTGCTCGTCGCCGCCAGCTGCTGACGGCGACGAGATTGTCCGGTTACTCCCGTGCGCACCTGTGATCGTGGAGAATGGGCAGCCGGTCGAAGACGCCCAGGGGAGAAGCACACGTGCACGCTCAGGAGACCACGTTCAAAGAGCTCGTCCAGGGCGAGAAGCAGTACCAGGTGCCGCTCTACCAGCGCACCTACAGCTGGCAGCGTGATCAGCTGCAGCAGCTCTGGGACGACGTGCAAGAGCTGGTCGAGGAGCAGTTGGAAGGGCGGGCTCCCGCAGCGCACTTCCTCGGCTCCGTCGTGCTGGCACCGGGCCGGATCACCGCCGGCGGCATGCAGCGCTGGCTCGTCGTCGACGGCCAGCAGCGGCTCACCACCCTCATGCTCGCCTTTACCGCGCTGCGGGACCGCCACCGGGAACGCGGCGACGCGGAACGGCAGGCCGACCGCATCCATGACCTGATGCTCGTCAACAAGTACCGCAACGGTGACGACCACTACCGGCTCCTGCCGACGCAGGCGGACCGGGAGGCCTTCACGGCATGCGTCGAGAGCTCACCCAAGGCAGGCGGTCCCGGCAATGTGGGCGCCGCCTATCGGTTCTTCCTCGCCGCGCTGACCGAGGGTGAGGAGAGCGGCGGTGAGGCGTGGACGGAGGCGGTGGAGGCCGTACTGAGCGGCCTGCTGTCGGTCGTCGAGATCACCGCGGCCGAGGGCGACAACGTCTACCGGATCTTTGAGTCGATCAACAACACCGGTGTCGGACTCAGCCAGAGCGACCTACTGCGCAACTACCTCTTCATGTATCTGCCGACCCGTGGCGAGTCGGTCTACCGCAACTGCTGGCTGCCCATGCAGGAACTGCTCGGTCCGGCCAACCTCGAACTCCTGGTCTGGCTCGACCTGGTCGTGGCCGGCAACAGCCGGGCCAAACAGAGCGAGATCTACCGCGACCAGAAGAAGCGCCTGGAACCCCTGAGCGCGGACGAGGCGGCCCTCGAAGCCGAGATCGAGTCCCTCTCACGGCGGGCCGAACGCCTGATGCGGATCCTGGAGCCCGAACGGGAGCCTGACCCAAAGTTGCGCGAGGTGCTGGAAAGACTGTCCCGCTGGGGCGGCCAGACCCACTACCCGCTGGCGCTTCAGCTGCTCGACCGGGTGGACGGTGGACAGGCCACACCCCATCAGGCCGCCCGCGCACTGGCGTACGCCGAGAGCTACATGGTGCGACGTCTCTTCGCGGGCTACTCCACCACAGGCAGCAACCGGGTCTTCATGGAGATGCCCAAGGAACTGGAGAAGGACGAGGACCCGGCGGAGGCCGTACGCCGCATCCTGTCGAAGAACAAGGCGGGCGCGCGCGTGTGGCCTGACGACGACGCAGTCCGCACAGCGATCCGCACCCGGCCCTTCTACAAGGCGGGCCGCAGCAATCAGCGGCTTCAGGTTCTGCGCAGGCTGGAGGAGAGCTACGGGGGGAGCGAGCCGGTCGACTACGCCAAAGCGCGTCTCACCGTCGAACACGTGCTGCCGCAGAACCCCGCCCAGCAGTGGTTCGACCTGCTCGCCGAAGAGGCCGAGGACGGACAGGGCCCGGACGAGCTCCATGCCCTGCTCGTCCACACACTGGGCAATCTGACCCTCTCTGCGGACAACGCCAAGCTCTCGAACCATCCGTTCCGGCGCAAGCAGGAGATCCTGGACTCCAGCGCCCTGCGCATGAACCAGGAGATCGCCGGGCGGGAGCGGTGGGGGAGGGCGGAGATCCTCGACCGCGCCGCCAGCCTGGCCGACCGGGCGGTGCGGCTGTGGCCCGGCCCCGTCGCCGGAACGGTTCCCGGGGACGACGAGTGGTCCGGCTGGAAGGAGCTGCGGGCCGCGCTCCTTGCTATGCCGGCGGGTACGTGGACCACGTACGGCGATGTCGCGGCGCTCATCGGCACCCATGCCGTCCCGGTGGGCCAGCACCTGGCGTCCAAGGCCGGCCTGCACGGCGCCTACCGGGTGCTGACGGCGGACGGCCGCGTCTCGGCGGGCTTCCGGTGGCCTGACGGTCAGGAGCCCGGGGATGTGCGAACCCGCCTGGAGGCGGAGGGCATTCCCTTCGACGACGCGGGCCGGGCCCGCCGCTCCCACCGGCTGACGACGGCCGACCTGGCGGCCCTGCTCGGCAAGGAAACCGTCGCGGAGGCCGTGCCGTCCCCACAGGACGAAGACGAGCAGCTGTCGGCGGCCGACCGGTTCGAAGCGCAACTGCGTGACAACCAGACCAAGGAAACCGCCGAAGGCGTTCTGGGCGCGCTCCGCTTCTGGGAAAAACAGGGCGGCCACCTCGCCTACGGCCGGGCGAGCGAGACCAGCTGCTTCCCCATGGCGCGGTTCGGCGGCACGACCGACACCCGAGCTCTGTGGCCGCTGGGGCTCTACCCGGTCTCCGGGACGGTCGAAGTCGTCTTCCAGTACCTGAAGCGGCGCCCCCCGTTCGACGACGAGCCACTGCGGCGTGAGCTGATGACCCGGCTGAACGGCATCGAGGGCATCGACCTGGCAGAGGCCAAGCTCGATCTGCGCCCGTCCTTCCCTGTGGAGGTCTTCGCCGGGCACAGCGAGGAGATCTGCGCGGTGCTGGAGTGGTTCGCGCACACGGCCGCCCTCGCGGAGGCCCGCCGCATGCTGGACGAGGGCCCCGGCACTCTCTGACGCCCCGCATCCGTCGCGCGCGTGGGGCTCAGGGAACTCCCCGGGGCCTCACGCAGATCAGACTCGCTCGGCGCTACGGGCGCGGGCCGTTGACCGGGGCCAGGAGAATTTCGGTCCCGGAAGGTCGCTGCCGTACTCACCCGGCACGGCCTGGTCGGCTCGATGGGCCGGGGCGGGGTCGCCGGCGAAACGCCGCGATGGAGAGGCCCTGTGAGCCCGTTGTACACCTGCTCCGGTGCTGCGGTCGTCACTTGGCAGGATCACCCGACGCTGTAGGCAGGCTTGAACTGACGGGCCAGGAGGAAACCAACTTCAGTTGTCGGGACAAGTTGTGCGAAGCAGTAGAAGCGAGTCGGAGTAGCGGCGGCATCGGCCTTCGTGGGCGAGGCTTAGATCAACAAGTGCAGCAGGTGCGTATGGACGGGTGCACGGGGTGGCATCCACGTTGCCGCCCTTCAGATCATTGTCCCGTGCCCGGGAACCGACTGGTTCGGCCGTTGTCCGTGCCACCGTTGAACCTGTCGATGGCTGGCAGCGCGAAGGGGATGGCGTGAGACTGTCACGCGAGGTCACCGGGTGGGCGTTCCTCGCCGATGCGGAGGGTGTCCGGCATGCCGGCCTGGCCGTCGGCCTGTCCGGCATCTGCCCGTTTATCACTGGTGGTGGGTCAGGAGGCAGCCTGTTCACCCGCGCGTACGCGCGGGGCCTCCCGGTGCTCCTCTCACTGGACGAATTGCCGTTCAGCCACTCCCTCTCCCCCCGGTGGTGTGTCACGCAAGACGAAGAAGGTGTGCTGTCCGTCGGGGATCCCGACGGAGCGCTCTTCGTGCACGACCTCGACGTGGAAATGCCGGCGGGGTGGTGGGAGGCCGCGGACGCTTCGGGCTCAGTCATGCTGGTCGTGTCCCACGTGCTGCCTGCCACAGACGATCCACTTGGCGCGCTGATCTTCGAAACGCGGCGAGGGAAGGTGTGTGCCGGCCTGGTGCGCTTCGGTGAGCCTGACTCCGAGGCGGGCGGCAAGCCGACCGGCACCTTCGTGATCGACCCGGTGGGCGTGCTCATGGAGCTGGCCCAGTACGTGCGTGACCGGATCATGTCGCTGGATGAGGCGAAGCGACGGGCGCGCGAAGTGGAGGAAATGCGGCAGGCTTTGGCGGGGCACGGCGCGATGTCTACCGAGGCGATGATGGATCTGCTGTTCCGGGACGAGTTCCTCGATCACCGCGGCCTGGTGGAGTTCATGTACGTCTACTGGCGACTGGTCGCGGAGGTCGCCGACGCCTGCGCGATGAAGGCTGCTTGGCGGGTCGCGGCGCTTCAGACCGTCGAGACGGGCGTCCAACTGATGGCGGACCGGTGTGACCGCGTGGTGTTCGAGGAGTCCGAAGCCCTGGCGGATCGGCTGGTCGACGAAGTGAGCGATACCGCCGACCTGGAAGCCTCGCTGCTGGCTGCCGCTCGGTTGCGGATGGCCATCAGGGGACAGGAGGACGCGGCCGCCGACGTCTACGCTCGTGAGCCGCTGCTGACCACATGGTCCGCTCGGCTGACCGCGGACCTGTACCGCACGTGGTTCACCGAAGAGGAACCCTTCCAGAAGGAGTCCCATCGGCTGGTGGCAGAAGCGGGACACCTGGTGGTGCGTGCGCTGGAGTTAGATGGTGGGGTGAGGAGGCCTCGGCTCCTGGCGACACTGGCGCAGATCCTCGCGGACGAGGAGGGAGTCCACCGTGGTGCTGCTCGCGCTGCGCTCTCGGCATGGCACGACTCTTCCGCCGACGACGAGCCGGATCTCGCGCTGTTCCTCCTCAGGACGATGGACAGAGCGGCCCCGGAGACGACCGACGGGCTGCTCATAAGGGTATTCGGGACGCCACCCGCCGGTTTCGTCATCGACCACGGGAGTACGGTGACCGCGAAGGCGATCAGCCAAGGTGTCAACCTGGCCCGGGAACGAGCCGACCGACGGCTGCTGCGAACCGTGTTGGACTGGGCTGGGCAGCTCGACATTCGGTGGGCCTCTGCCCATCGCAGGCAACTGATCGAGGCCAGGCTCCACGTGTTACCCGACGACCCGAGCGCATGCCCAAACCCCCACCAAGAACTACCGGTCTCAATACCGGAGTTCTGGACATCGACGCAGCGATCTGCGGCTCTGTTGCATGCGGCCGCACACGCCCGCGATCGGGGGCAGCCGTCGTGGGGGCTCACCCTCCTACGCCAGGCGGGCGACGCCCGTAACGAAGAGGTCCGGCTGCTCACGGCCGACCTGTACTACCAATCGGCGGAGGCGGGCGAGCCGGTCTCCAGCCCTGTCCCGTTCCCATGGGGCTATTACACGTATGCGGCGCTCTCCTACGCCTCGCTCGGCTTCGAGGAACTGGCCCAAGCGAGCTTGGTGCCGCTTGTGCAGCAGCTGGGTAACCTCCGCGGCGATGAACTCAGGAACGCCGTGTACGCGATCATCGTGGATGCGCCGAACTTCGACACCAACGGCGCGCCCGAACTCGGCGCGATACTGCGAGACCTCGTGCACTCGGCGGTCTGGCAGCTCACCGCCGAAAGCGAGACGCTGCCGATGGGGCTGTTACTCGGCCTGCATCAAGCGGGCAAGGGTGCGGAGTTGGGCGCGTGGTGGCGCATCGAAGACCCACTCGTGCTGCCCGCGCACATCCAGCACTTCCTCGGTAAGCTGCGCGACTGGGAGGAGCCCACCGCCGCAGGTGGCGCCTTGCTGAACCTGCTGAACGCGGTGGACGCCGATCATCGCCCTGGCGGCCACGACAACACGCAGATCGCCCGGAATCTACGGTGGCGCACCTCGTCGTTCATCGACGACGAGCTGCGTCGGCGTTCGACAGCGCTCATCGACGACCAGCACATCTGGGCCGAGGCACATGATCTGCTGGACGATCGAACGGTGCTGTTGACGTGGTTCCTGCCCGCGGCGGTGAACGGCGCGACCGTGCTGCTCGCGGTCACCAGACAGGGCCGGGAGCTCGTGGTGCACCTCGGCGAGGGCGCGGACGAGAACGACGACCGGCACCCGGATGCGGACCGCGTCGAGGCGATCCGGACAGAGATCGAACGCGACCCGCTGTTCGGCGACGTGACACCGGAGGGCGGTCGGCTGCTGGAGTCGGCCGACCTGCCGCTCGGAGGCAGCGAACTGTGGGACAACTGGCGTGCCCAGGGCAAGGACCGAATCCTGGCCTGGCCGCACGGCGCTCTGCACTACCTGCCCCTACCGCTGTGCCGCAGGGGCGGCCGCCTGATCGCCGACGACTGGACGGTTACTACGATCGCCGGCCTCGAAGCCCTGGCATCCGCCGAAGTACCTGCGCGTGAGGGCCGCACCGTTGTGCTGGCCTCCGCTGCTGGCGGTGTTCCCTTTGGTCTGCATGCCGAACCGGCGCTGGAGGAGCATGCGCGGAAGGTCGCCGAGGCGGTAGACGCTGAAGCCCTTACCGGCCGTGCGGCCACTCGCGACAGGCTGCGCGCGGAGATGTCCGTGGCGGACGTCGTCCACATCGCCGTACACGGGACACTGGACGAGGACGCGCCGTGGATGCACTGCCTCTATCTCTCGCCGGACGGCGACGACGACGGCCGGGTATTCGCCTACGACTTCCTGGACATCGACCTGCGCGGCGTCCGCCTTGTCACGCTCGCCGCTTGTGAGTCCGCGCTCGGCCGATTCGACCGCGGTGACAACGTTCGTGGCATCCCTTCGGCACTGATCACCGCCGGAGCGCAGGCCGTCGTCGGATGCCTGTGGCCCGTGCGCCCGGAACCGGCCACGTACTTCTACCACCACCTGCATCTAGGAGTCGCGCGCGGCACTGAGCCGGAGCAGGCCTTCCGGGGTGCCCAACTCGCCACGCGTGCCGCGTATCCCCAGTACCGTGACTGGGGAGCGTTCATCTATGTGCATGGTAGGAACAAGGGAGCCAACCCATGACCGAGATTCGGCTGCACGATGTCGAACTCGTGCCGGAGCGTACGCTCGGCAGCCCAGCGGATGACGCACCGCTGCGTGGCAGGTTCACCTTCGGCTGGGACCTACTGCCTGCCGACCATGCGGGCGCGCCAGCCGGCTGGTTGTCCTATCTGAGTGCCATCCCCGACCGGGAGTTCCGGCAACTGCTCATGGTGTGCTCGTTTCGCCCCGAGACACCGGAGAGCAGAGGCGTATTCCGCCATGCCTCCCTGGGTGTCGCACTGTCGACACCGGAGCGTGAGACACAGCCGATCGCGCGCCTGATCGACCCTGGCGAGCGTACTCACCCGGTCCCCGGCCCCGGGACCGGCGTCAGCTTCACGGTCACGACGGGAGTGCTGGATGTAGGGGTGGAGAAGCCGCCGGCATCCGGACCGGCGAGAGAGGAGTGGATCGTCCGGGGCCACGGAGCTTCCCAACCGAACCCGCAGTGGGAGTTCCGACGAGTCAAAGGATTCCCTCTGGTCGGCGATCACCCGGTGGCCGTGCTGGTGGAGCTCGTGCCCGACTGCATGAACACAGCCGAGGTGCTGGTCGCGGCGGAACTGGAGCACCGTAGCTGGGGCGTGCGTCGCTACCGGGCGCAGCTCACGCCGACACCGCACACGATCGTGCTGGCGGAGTGACCCGATCCCGGGGACAAGGTCGCCTCGGGAACGGCACGGGCGTCTGACCACGCGGAGCGTGAGGAACTGCGCCGGCTGCGCAGAGAGAACCGTGAACAGCAGCAGACGATCGAGACCCTGAAAAAAGCGACGGCCTTCTTCGTGCAGGAGAGTGAACGCCTGGCGCGAGGGCGAGACCGCCCGCCAGGCCCGGGCGGCCGACGACGCGCTCGCCCACGAGATCATCATGCTCCACATCGCCTCCCGTCGCACCTACGGCGTCCCGCGCATCCACGCCGAGCTGCGGCGCCTGGGGCACCGGGTGAACCGCAAGCGCATCGCCCGCGTCATGCGCGAGCGCGACATCCGCGGTGTCACCCGCCGCAAGCACCGCTCGCTGACCCGGCCGGATGCGAAGGCGAAGCCGGCCCCGAATCTGATCGGCCGCAACTCAACGCCGCAGCGGAGAGTTTCGGGGCCCTGTTCAAAGAAGGGATCGGAACCCGGACCTGGCCCGACCGGGCCACCGCCCGCGCTGAGGTCTTCACCTTCATCGAGACCTTCTACAACCGCCGCCTGCGCAAGCACAAGATCTTCGGCTACCTCACACCGTCCGAGACCAGGCAGCGACATCAACACGCCCTCGCGGCATAACGAACGACTGTCCAGGATCACGGGGAAACTTCAGCTTTGAGTCCACCCTGTGTCTAGGCCGACCTCTCCTCCATGCGAAGCCCGCCGACGACCGATCCGTGGGACGTGACCAGGTAACGTGACGGTTGTCCTAACGGAGTTTGGTGGACACGAACGTGGACAACGTCGACCGCAAGGTGCGGCTGAGTTTCTTGAGCTGAGGCCGACGGGTGGGCCTCTGCGAGTGCCGCTCAGCCCCCCGCCGGCGCCCCCGTGCTCTTCCGCACCACCAGACTCGTCGCCAGCTCCAGCCGTGTGGCGACCGGTTCCTTGTCCCGTAGGCGCATCAGCATCTGGGTGGCTTCCTCCGCCATCTGGCGGAGGGGCTGGTGGATCGTGGTCAGGGCGGGGCTGGCCCAGCGGGCGAGGGAGACGTCGTCGTAACCGACGACCGAGAGGTCGTGGGGGACGCGCAGGCCGTGGACCCGGGCGGCTTCCAGGACGCCGAGTGCCTGGAGGTCGCTGCCGGCGAAGATCGCGGTCGGGGGGTGGGGGAGGGAGAGCATCTCGGTGGCGCGGTCGTAGCCGCCCTCCACGTGGAAGTCGCCGAACAGGATGAGGCCGGGGTCGACTTCGAGCCCCGCCATGGTCATCGCCGAGCGGTAGCCGTCGAGCCGGGCGCGGGAGCAGAGCATGTCCTCGGGGCCGGTGATGACCCCGATGCGCCGGTGTCCGCACTCGACGAGGTGGCGGGTGGCGGCCAGTCCGCCGTTCCAGTTGGCCGAGCCGACCGAGGGCACGTCGGGGTCGGGGTCGCCCGCCGGGTCGATGATGACGAAAGGGATCGAACGCGCCCTGAGCTGCTCCTTCACCTCGCAGGGCAGGGCGGAGAAGACCAGGACGACACCGAGCGGGCGGCGTTGGAGCATCGCCTCCATCCACTCGGGGCCGGGCGCGTGGCGGGTTCCGCTCTCGGTGAGGACGACGCCGGCGCCGTGGGTCTTGGCGACGTTCTCCACGCCCCGGATCAGCTCCATCGCCCAGATGCTCTCCAGCTCGTGGAAGACGATCTCGATGAGGGGCGCCTCGTGGGCCGACCGTGTGGTGCGCCGGTACGCGTGCGCCTCCAGCAGGCGTTCCACCTTGATCCGCGTGGGGGCCGCCACGTCCTGCCGCCCGTTGAGGACTTTCGAAACTGTCGAAATGGAGACGCCGGCCCGCTGGGCCACCTGCGCCAGGGTGATGCGGCCCGTCTTCTCGTCATCGCGCATGGCCAGGAGCATAGATCACGGGCCAACTGCCGCCCAGACGTAACGCTTTGATAACCCGGTGACCGAGGGTTGACCCCCTGTGAGGGGGAGTCCTAGCGTCCCGACCCACGAAGTTTCGGCACATGGTCGAAAAGGTTTCGAAGGGTGGGTCATGAGACAACGCGCACGGTTCTCGCGGACCGTCGTCGTCGGTGCTGCCGCGCTGGCCCTGGTGTTGCCCCTGTCCGGGTGCGGGGCGGACTCCGGTGCGGCCGCCGGCGACACCATCCACGTCCTGGTCTACGGGGACGCGGCGAACAAGGTGGAGAAGGAGCTCGTCGCCACCTTCAACAAGACCTCGAAGGTGAAGGCGGTCCTGGACACCATCCCGGGCGCCGACTACCAGGCCAAACTCCAGACGATCATCAACAGCAAGCAGGCGCCCGACGTCTTCTTCAACTGGGGCGGCGGCAGCATCAAGCCGTTCGTCGACGCGGATCTGCTGCTCCCGCTGGACCCCTTCATCGAGGAGGACCCCGCCCTCAAGGAGAAGTTCCTGCCCTCCGTCTTCAACAGCGCGGTGATCGACGGCGCCTCCTACGGGGTCCCCATGCGCGGGACGCAGCCCGTGCTGCTGTTCCACAACGACAAGGTCCTGAAGAAGGCGGGCGTCGAACCCCCCGAGACCTGGGGCGACCTGCTCGCGGCGGTCAAGGCGCTGAAGTCCGAGGGCGTCACCCCGATCGCGCTGGGCGGCGGCGACCGGTGGCCCACGCTGATGTGGTTCGAGTACCTCTACGACCGCATCGCCGGCCCGGAGCTCTTCGAGAAGGCCCTCGCGGGCGACCGGGAGGTCTGGGCGAGCCCGGACAGCCGCAAGGCGCTGGGCAAGATCAGGGAACTCGTGGACGCCGGGGCCTTCGGCACCAACTACGACTCGGTGAAGTTCACCGACCAGGGCTCCGCCACCCTCCTGGCGACCGGCAAGGCCGCCTTCGAGCTGATGGGCTCGTGGGAGTACTCGACACAGCAGGACGCGCACCCCGAGTTCGCCGAGAACGACCTCGGGTACAGCGCCTTCCCCTCCGTCGAAGGCGGCAAGGGCGACCAGGCCAACATCGTCGGCAACACCAACAACTTCTACTCCGTGCTGAAGCGGACGAAGCACCCGAAGGCCGTCGCCGAGTTCCTGAAGCTCATGTACTCGGACCAGTTCGTCAAGGCGCAGCTCGACATCGGCAACCTGCCGACGACGACCAACACCGAGGAGTTCCTGGACACCGCCGCCAGCCCCGAGTTCGCCGAGTTCCAGTACGACCTGGTCAAGGAAGCCCCCGCGTTCCAGCTCTCCTGGGACCAGGCGTACCCCCAGTCGGCGGCCACCTCGATGTACCAGGCGCTCCAGCAGTTCTTCAACGGCTCGCTGGACGAGGACGCCTTCATCGCGGCCATGCAGGCGCTGCCGACCCCATGACCCGAACCGCGACCCCCGCCGGACCGGCCCGCCCGGGATTTCTCTGGGCGGTCCCCGCCGCCGTCTTCTTCGGCCTCTTCGCCGTCGTCCCGCTCGTCATGGTCGCCGTCCTCTCCTTCGCCGAGTGGGACGGGCTCAGCGGCCCGCGGTTCGCCGGCCTCGACAACTGGAGGACGCTGCTCGACGACCCCGTCATGGTCAAGAGCCTCTGGCTGAGCGTCCTGCTCACCGGGCTCGGGGTCCTCGTCCAGACCCCGTTGAGCATCCTGCTCGGCGTCTGGGCGGCGGGGCGCCAGCGCAACCGGGCCGTCCTGTCCGCCGTCTACTTCCTCCCGATGCTGCTCTCCATCGCCGCCGTCTCCGTGCTGTGGCGAGCCGTCCTCGACCCCAACCTCGGGGTGCCCGCGCACGCCACCTGGCTCTTCGGCGACGGCAACCTGTTCGGGTCGCAGGCCACCGCGATCGGCGTCCTGGTCTTCGTCAGCACCTGGCAGTTCACGCCCCTGCACACGCTGATCTACCAGGGCGCGGCCCGGGCGATACCGCAGGTCCTCTACCAGGCGGCGCAGATCGACGGCGCCGGCACCGTCCGGCAGTTCTTCCACATCACCCTGCCGCAGCTGCGCAACGCGCTCATCACCTCGGTGATCCTGATGGTGGTCGGCGGACTCACCACCTTCGACACCGTGCTCATCCTGACCCAGGGCGGACCGGGCAGCGACACCACCATCAGCGCGTACTACATGTACCAGAAGGCGTTCAAGAGCTTCGACTACGGAGCGGCCTCCGCCGTCGCCCTGCTCCTGGTCCTCGTCTCCACGGTCATCTCCCTGATCGTGGTGCGGCTCTCGGGCTACGACAAGATGCGCAGCACGATGGAGGGGCTGTGAGCAAGACCCGTCCGAACCACCTCGCCGGTTTCGGTTCGCTGCTCTGGCTGCTGGTCGTGGGCCTGCCGCTGTACGTGATGCTCGTCGCCACGTTCCAGTCGCGCCCCGACTACGCGGCCAACGGCCCGCTGGCCCTCCCCGAGCGCTTCACGCTCGACAACTACCTCGACGTCCTCGACAGCGGCTTCGCGCAGTACTTCCTCAACACCCTCGTCGTCACCGTCTGCGTGGTGGGCATCGTCCTCCTGCTCGTCCCGCCGCTGGCGTACACCATCGTCAGGAGCCGGGGCCGCGCCACCACCACGGTCTTCCGGCTGTTCCTCCTGGGGCTGGCGATCCCCTCGCAGGCCGTCATCGTCCCGATGTTCTTCGTCATCAGCGAGGCCGGTCTCTACGACAGCCTCATCGGCGTCATCCTGCCGACCGCCGCCTTCGCCATGCCGGTCAGCGCCCTGATCCTGTCGGGGGTGATGCGGGACATCACCCCGGACCTGTACGAGGCGATGACGGTCGACGGGGCCTCGCCGCGCCGCGTCTTCTTCCAACTGGTGCTGCCCCTGTCCCGGAGCGGACTCTCGACCATCGTCGTCTTCTCCGCCCTCCAGGCGTGGAACGGCTTCCTGTTCCCCCTCGTCCTGACGCAGTCGGCCGAGACCAAGGTGATCACCCTGGGGCTCTACGAGTTCCAGACCGAACACGGGGTCGACACCCCCGGCCTGCTCGCCGCCGTCGTCCTGTCCATGCTCCCCATCCTGCTCGTCTACCTGTTCGCTCGCCGGTCCCTGGTGCAGGGGCTGATGGGGGTAGGAGGAAAGTGACCGCCAACATCGACAACGCCGGAACCGGGACACCGCCGGCGGCCACGGACCGCCCGACCGGGCCCTGGCACGACACCACCCTCACCCCCGAGGCCAGGGCCGACGCCCTGCTCGCCGCCATGACCCTCCAGGAGAAGACCGCCCAGCTCGTCGGCGTCTGGGTGGGCGCCTCCGACGAGGGTGGCGAAGTCGCCCCGTTCCAGCACGACATGGAGGAGCCCGTCGACCTCGACGCGCTGCTTCCGCACGGCCTCGGCCAGCTGACCCGCCCGTTCGGTACGGCCCCGGTCGACCCGGCCGTGGGCGCCCTCTCGCTGGCGCGCAGCCAGGAGCGGATCACCGGCGCCAACCGGTTCGGCATCCCGGCCCTCGCCCACGAGGAATGCCTCGCGGGCTTCGCCACCTGGGGCGCGACCGCCTACCCGGTGCCGCTCTCCTGGGGCGCCACCTTCCACCCGGAGCTGGTCGGGGAGATGGCCGCCGCGATCGGCCGGGACCTGCGCTCCGTCGGCGTGCACCAAGGGCTCGCCCCCGTCCTCGACGTCGTACGCGACGCCCGGTGGGGCCGCGTCGAGGAGACGATCGGCGAGGACCCGTACCTGGTGGGAACGGTCGCCACCGCCTACGTGCGGGGACTGGAGTCGGCCGGGGTCGTCGCCACGCTCAAGCACTTCGCCGGGTACTCCGCCTCCCGCGCGGGCCGCAACCTCGCCCCCGTCGGTATGGGCGCGCGGGAGCGGGCCGACATCATCCTGCCCCCGTTCGAGATGGCCGTCCGGGAGAGCGGCGTACGGTCCGTCATGCACGCCTACACCGACACCGACGGCATCCCCTCCGCCGCCGACGGCCCGCTCCTGACCGGCCTGCTCCGCGACACCTGGGGCTTCGGAGGGACCGTGGTGGCGGACTACTTCGGCATCGCCTTCCTGAAGACGCTGCACGGCGTGGCCGGGAGCTACGGGGAAGCGGCCGCCGCCGCACTCGGCGCGGGCGTGGACGTGGAACTGCCGACCGTGAAGACCTTCGGCCGTCCGCTGGCCGACGCGCTCGCCGAGGGCCTCGTCCCCGAGGCCCTGGTGGACCGTGCGGTACGCCGCGTACTGGTCCAGAAGGCGCAGCTCGGGCTGCTGGACGCGGAGTGGAGCCCGGTGCCCCCGGCGCTGGCGGACGTGGAGGGCGCCGACCCGCAGGAGTTGCGCGGCACCGTCCGTCTCGACACGGAGGAGAACCGCGCGCTCGCCCGCCGCGTCGCCGAGGAGGCCGTCGTCCTCCTGCGCAACGACGGCACCCTGCCCCTGGCGGCGGACCCGCCCGCCGGAGCCCCCGCCCGCATCGCCCTCGTCGGGCCCAACGCCGACACCCCCACCGCCGTCCTCGGCTGCTACTCCTTCCCCGTCCACGTGGGAAGCCGGCACCCCGGCACCCCGCTCGGCATCGCCCTGCCCACGCTGCGCGAGGCGCTGGCGGCCGAGTTCCCGCACAGCGAGATCGTCACCGCCCCGGGCGCCGAACTCGACGGCACGGCCACCCACGGCTTCGGCGAGGCCCTCGCCCTGGCCGAAGGCGCCGACCTCGTGATCGCCGTGCTCGGCGACCGGGCCGGCCTCTTCGGGCGCGGCACGAGCGGGGAGGGCTGCGACGCGGAGGACCTGGAACTCCCCGGAGTCCAGCAGCAGTTGCTCGACGCCCTGCTCGACACGGGCACCCCCGTCGTCGTCACCCTGCTCGCCGGACGCCCCTACGCCCTCGGGCGCGCGGCGGACGAGGCCGCCGCCGTGGTGCAGGCGTTCTTCCCCGGCGAGGAAGGGACGCGGGCCGTCGCCTCGGTGCTCAGCGGCCGCACCGCACCCTCCGGCCGACTGCCCGTCAGCGTGCCGCGCCACCCCGGCTCCCAGCCCTCCACCTATCTGGCGGCACGGCTGGGCCACGCCAGCGAGGTGTCCCACGTCGACCCGACCCCGGCCTTCGGCTTCGGCCACGGCCTGACGTACACCACCTTCGCGTGGAGCGACCTCGTCGTGGAGCGGGAACAAGCGCCCACCGACGGCGAGTTCGCCCTCTCCTGCACGGTCCGCAACACCGGCGGGCGGGAGGGGACGGAGGTGGTCCAGGTCTATCTGCACGACCCGGTCGCCTCCGTGGTCCAGCCGGTGCGGCGCCTCATCGGGTACGTACGTCTCGACCTCCGGCCGGCGGAGGCGGCCAGGGTGCGGATGACGGTCCCGGCGGATCTCGCCTCCTTCACCGGCCGCGACGGCCACCGGATCGTCGAGCCGGGCGCTCTCGAACTGCGGCTGGGCGCGTCGAGCACCGACACGCGCCTCGCGGCCCGGGTCACGCTGACCGGGCCGGTGCGCACGGTCGACCACACCCGGCGGCTGCACATGGGCTTCGAGACGGAGGTCCTGACGGACGCGCCGTAGCCCGGCAGGGACCGGCGGGAAAGCTCTTCCCTCCGGTCCCCGCCGGGCAGTCGCCGGGCCGCTCGGTCCTACGCGGGGTCGATGCGCTGGATCTCGCCGCCGATGTTGAGGACGTACAGCTCACCGTCGCCGGACTCGGCGAACGAGATGACCTCGCCGCCGCTGACGCCGAGGTCGCCCTCGCCGGTCACCTCGCCGTTCTCGATCTGCAGGGTGCGGATCGTTCCGTCGCAGTAGTCGCTGAACACGTACTGCCCCTGGAGTTCCGGCAGCGCCTCGCCACGGTAGACGTAGCCACCGGTCACCGAGCAGCCGAGGCCGCTGCGGTCGTACTCGTGGACCGGCGGGACGTGGTTGGCGGGCTCGGTGCCGCCCCGGAAGGGGTGGTTGCCCTCCATCGAGGACCAGCCGTAGTTCTCGCCGCCCGTGCTGCCGGCCGGGGCCCAGTCGATCTCCTCCCAGTCGCTCTGCCCGACATCGCCGATCAGCAGGTCGCCCGTGCCCTTGTCGAAGGAGAACCGCCAGGGGTTGCGGAGTCCGTACGCCCAGATCTCGTCCCGGGCCTCCGGGTCGTCCACGAAGGGGTTGTCGGCCGGGATCGCGTACGGGTCGCCGCCGCTCGGGTCGATCCGCAGGATCTTGCCGAGCAGGGTGTCCAGGTTCTGTCCGTTGCCGTGCGGGTCGCCGCCCGAACCGCCGTCGCCCAGCGCGATGTAGAGGTAGCCGTCGGGGCCGAAGGTGATGGCCCCGCCGTTGTGGTTGGAGTACGGCTGTTCCTGGGTGAGGACGGTGCGCCGGCTGTCGGGCTGGACGGCGCCGTCCTCCACGGCGAACTCCTCGACGGTGCTGGTGCCTTCGAGGTCGGTGTACGAGAGGTAGAAGTGCGCGAGGCTCTCGTCGAACGCGATGCCCAGCAGGCCGCGTTCGCCGTCCGTCGTGGTCTGGTCGGAGATGTCGAGCACCGGGTCGCTCAGGCCTTCACCGTCCAGGACCCGTACGGTGCCCGCGCGTTCCGCGATCCACACGGTGTCGTCCGGACCGGCGGCGCCGGCGGTCGGGTTCTGTGCCTTGGCCACATCCGTGAGGGTGACCGCGTCCGGCTGGACCGGTGTGTCGGGCTCGTCGGCCGATGCCGTGGCCAGGGCCACGGATGCGACGAGGCAGAGGGTGCCGATGACGGCGGAGCATCTGGTGCGAACGTTCACCGTGGCCTCCTGGAGGCGGCGACATGGGGGGAGTTCACCTGGCTGCTCGGGTGGAGCTGCGTGCGTGGGGCCCGAGCCAGTACGCAACCGGGTGGGGGATCGGTGGGTCACTGGCCACGGTTGAGGATAGGGGGACGGAGGGGTTTGGCCTAGACCATCGGCACCGTCAACTGTCGCCCCGCAGGGTGCGCCAGGGGCCGGGCCGGAGTTACCCGGCGGTCTCCGGGGCCTGTGCCAGGGCCGCGGATTCCAGCATGGCGCCGATCGTCTCGGGGCTCAGGGTGGCCAGGTGGGGGAAGAGGCCGCTGGAGCGCAGGGCGATGACGCCGGCCAGGCAGGAGACCAGTACCTCGGCACGGGCGTCCGGGTCCTCGGCCCCCTCCCCGGCCAGCCGGGCGGCGAGCGGGGCGACCAGGCGGGCCCGCATCTCCTCGGCCGCGGAGGCGCGCGCCTCGGGGGCGCCTCGCCGGTCGGCCCGGTCGAGGGCGTAGGCGGTGAACGAGGCCAGGTCGGCGGGTTCCGGGGAGGCCGCCCCCTCGCGGCTCTCCTCGGTGACGGCGGACCGGTACGGGGCGGCCTTGCTGCCGAAGTACCGGGCGACCAGCGAGCCGTCCGCCCCGGCGCGCTCGCCGATGTCCCGCCAGCGTCACCGCCTCGTAGCCGTGCCGGCCGAACAGTTCGCGCGCGGCTTCCAGCAGCGCGGCCCGGCTGGCGTCCGCGTCGCGCTTCCTGCCCCGCGAGGGGCCCGAGGGTGCGGCCAATGGCTGGTCCGTTCCGTTCCGGCTCGCGGTTCAGTGCCGGTGATCGCGCCGGGCGATACCCGACGGGACCTCGGCCGTCCGTGCCCGCGGTGCGGGATGCCGGGTCACGACCGGCTCCGCCGCCGCGGAGGCGGAGCGGCGACCGGGCGGCAGTACGACGGCCACGACGTGGGAGTTCTGCCTGGGCGCCGTTGCCGTCAATGGATGTCATCGACCAATGACATTGGCTCCCGGATGGGGAGTGCGGGCCGGCCGGGCCGCCGGGGTGGCGCTCGCCCGGCGCTCGCCCGCCCGCGGCTACCGCCGGGTCTCGGGGTGGAGTGCCGGGGCGGTGTCGGACAGGGCGTGGACGGCCGTCGTCACCTGGGTGGTGACGGCCTCGGGCGTGGAGGCGTCGAGTTTGCCGTCGAGGTGGAGGAAGGCGAGGCCGTGGACGAGCGCCCAGACCGTGGTGGACAGGGCCTCCGTGTCGGCCCCCGGGAAGGTGGTGCGGACGACGGAGCGGACGTACTCGTGGATGGCGTTGGTCGCGGCGACCCGTTCCTCGCTGGTCGGGTCGCAGGGCTCGGCGAACATCGCGCGGAACAGGGCCGGGTGGTCCAGTGCGAACCGCACGTACGCGACGGCGACCGCGGCCAGTTCGTCGGGGGTCGAGGGAGCGGGGTGGGCCTGGGCCAGGTGCTCGGCGAGTTCGCGGTAGCCCTCGGCCGCGACGGCGGAGACCAGCGCCTCGCGGTCCGCGTAGTGGCGGTAGGGCGCCGTCGCCGACACCCCAGCGCGCCGGGCGACCGCGCGCAGGGAGAGGCCGGCGCCGCCGTCCTCCTCCAGGAGTTCGCGCGCGGCCCGCAGGCAGGCGGCGCGCAGGTCGCCGTGGTGGTAGGCGTTGGTCCTGGCCATGGGTCGTCCTTATGGGTGCAGAGTTCACATTCCCTTCGTGATGTGAACGATGTGTACATCGTAGTCGGTCGGTGCGGCGGGCGGCGTCGAGCAGGGTGAGCTGGCCGCTGATGATGTGGGCCCAGGTGGGGCGGGGGTGGTGCCGTCCTCGAAGACCGCCACCCGGACGTTGGCCCCGGAGGCCAGGGCCCGCACGGCGGTGCGGCGGTCAGGCGGGCCGACGGATCTCCCCGCTCCGGTCCTCCGTGCCCGGAGCAGTGCCCTGCCGGGGGCCGGTGAAGGTCGCGGTCAGCCGGCCCCCGAAGTCGCGGGCGGCCGGCGTGAGGATCTCGTCGTGACGGGCACCGGGTGCTGCGAGAACGGGCATCCGCTGGTCGCGGTCGGCCAGTTGGGCGCCGGTTGATCAGCTGCCGGGGTGGCGATACGGAGACTGGCGCTGACGCTGAGTCCATCAATTAGTGACGGCTGCCAACTCGTGCCCATCTTCCCGGCCGTTTCCGCCAAGGTCGCGAAGGCCGGGGGCCCTGGCGGACGGTCTGCCGCGCCGGATGGAAGGATGGCCCGGCAAACAGGCGACGGCGGACGAGGAAGCCGGTGGAAATCCGGCGCGGTCCCGCCACTGTGATCGGCGAGCACGTTCCGCAGATGCCACTGCCCTGCCGGGTGGGAAGGCGCGGAGCGGGCGGCGAGCCGAGAGCCAGGAGACTCACGCGGTCGCCTCCTCGACGGTTGACCGGGGCGGATCTCCCCGGAGAGAGGAACGATGCCGCGTGCCCGCCGACATCGCCCCCGTCCCACCCGGCCGCGAGCCGGTGCCCTGCCGCGTCGTCGTCTGCCGGGACTGCTGCTGCGGCACCCCCAAGATCACCGGGGTCGACCACGCCGCCCAGACCGCGCGCCTGCGCGCCCTGGTGCCGGTCCGGGTCTCCGCATGCCTCGACGTGTGCGAGCAGGCCAACGTCATCGTGGTCCAGCCCTCGGCCGAGGGGCGGGCCGCCGGTGCCCGGCCGGTCTGGTTCGGGCTGGTCAACGACCTGGACGCCACGGAGGACATAGCCGCCTGGGCCCGCGCCGGCGGCCCCGGCGTCGCTCCGCTGCCGGACATCCTCGACCTTTACATCGTCACGCCCCCGCGACGGCGTACGCCGTCGTGACCGGACCACGTGCCGTACGCCTGCCCGACGCCGCCCGCGCCCCGGCCGGAGCCGTGGCCGACGCCCTCTCCGAGGTGGCCCGCCTCGGCGGCTTCTTCGTGGTGCGCGTGGGCGGCCCCGACCGGGGCTGGCAGCCGCTCGCCCGTTCCTCGGCGAGCATCACCGACCTTGCCGAGGCGGTCGCGCGCCGCCACCGCACCGACGAGCCGCGCGTCGGTGTCTCCATCGCCCAGCTCGGTCACGCCGCCCGGCTCTGGTCGCCCGTCCTCGCCACCGCCGTCCGGCACGGGATCGTGCTCGACCTCGACGGCCTCCAGCGGGCCGACGACGGACCGGCGCTGCGGCTGCCGAGGGCGGCCGGCTGGTACGCCGACGCGCTGGGCGACCTCGCCGCACCCGCCCTGTACGCGCAGGTGACGCGGCAACTCCGGGCGCTGGCCGAGGGCCTGCGGGTCAAGGTCGCCCCGCGCCTGCTGGACGGGAACTCCGCCTCGGCCCTGGTGGAGGCGGCCCGCGCCCTGCTGGCCGCCGACCCCGCCGCACGCGAGGCCCTCACCGCCCTCACCGGGCGCCTGCTGGACACCGGGCACCTGCGGGGCACCGGTGCGACGACCGGCCCCGGCCTCGGCTTCCGCCGCCGCAGCTGCTGCCTGTACTACCGCGCGCCGAACGGGACGAAGTGCGGCGACTGCGGGCTTGCGGGGACGGGCGTGCCCTGACCTCCACCGCTCGGCGAGAGGGCCGGGAGCCGGCCCCGCCCCACCCGCGTTGCCCGCGGGGATCGCGCTCCGGCTAGTTTGGGGCGAGATAGGTACGCGGCCCCGTGGTGGCAGAGATGCCCGGGGGAGGGGAGTTCCGGAAGAGTGTCGCTGCGCGGAAGTGACCCGGCCGAGATCGGTGGCTATCCGCTCGAGGCGCGGCTCGGGTCGGGGGGAATGGGCACGGTCTTCCTGGCCCGGACGAGCTCGGGGCGGCCCGTCGCGATCAAGCTGATCCACCAGCAGTTCGCGGGGGACGAGGAGTTCCGCATCCGCTTCCGGCAGGAGGTGGCCGCGGCGCGGCGGGTCAGCGGCGCGTTCACCGCCGCCGTGGTCGACGCCGCCCCCGAGGCCGAGCAGCCCTGGATGGCGACGACGTACATCGAGGGGGCGACCCTCGCCGAGCACATCGCCGCTGCCGGACCACTGGACGGCGTGGAGCTGCGGAGGCTGGCCATCGGGCTGGCGGAGGCGCTGCGTGACATCCACCGCGTCGGTGTCGTCCACCGCGACCTGAAGCCCTCCAACGTCGTGCTCTCGGCCGAGGGCCCGCGCGTCATCGACTTCGGCATCTCGCGCGCCGCCGACCAGCAGACCCTGACGATGACGGGCCGGGTCATCGGGACGCCGCCCTTCATGTCGCCGGAGCAGTTGCAGGCGCCGCGCGGGGTGGGGCCCGCCTCCGACATCTTCTCGCTGGGGACGCTGCTGGTGTACGCGGCCACCGGCAGCGGGCCCTTCGACGCGGACAGCCCGTACATGACGGCGTACCAGGTGGTGCACGAGGAGCCCTCGCTGGGGGCCGTGCCCGAGGCGCTGCGTACGGTCGTCGGGTCGTGCCTGGACAAGGAACCGGCGGGCCGTCCCTCCGCCGACGACCTCCTCGTCCTCCTGCGGGACCTGCCGGCGGACCTCGGCGGGGCCGGACCCACCGGGACGCGGGCGGGGCGTACCCGCGACGTGATCACCCAGCACCACGACGCGCTGCCCACCCCGGTGCCCACCGCCGTGGCCGAAGCCGGCACGGCCGACACCGGCACCTCCGTCGGCCGCCGGCTGCGGAACCGGTGGCGGCCCGTCTTCGCGGCGGCGGTCGCGGTGGCGGCCATCGCCGGCGGCGTGGCCGCGCTCCAGTCCGGCGACCGGGCCGGGGGAGACGGCGGCGACAAGGCCGGGAACGTGGCCGAGCCGGGCGCCTCGCTGCCCGAGGGCTTCACACCGTGGCACAAGACCGTGGCGGGCGGCCGCGCGGACATCCCCGACGAACTGCGGTGCGTCGCACGGGGCGAGGCGCTCTTCTGCGGGGGCGGCGGCGTCGTCGCGGCCCGCGTCGACGCCCGCGACGGCTCGCGCGCGTGGACGGCGAAGAGCCCGGGCGTCCCCGTACACGGCGCCTCCCTGGTCGGGGCCACCGACGACACGGTGGTCGGCTACCGCTTCGCCGCCGAGGACGCCCCCCAGGACCCCCAGAGCGAGGTCGTCGCCCTCGACGCCGAGAGCGGCCGCGAGCTGTGGTCCGCACCGACCGGCGCCCAGTCCACGGCGGTCACCGGCCGGAACCAGGACGCCGTCGTGTCCGGCTCCGCCGTCCTCATGGTCGACGCGGCCAACTCCCGCCTGGAGGCCCGGAACGCGCGCAGCGGCGAGGTCACCTGGGCGACACCGTTCCCCTCGGGGACGCGCTGCGCCCCCGTCCTGGCCGGGAGCCGCCCCCTCGCGATGTGCGCCCCCGACGCGGAACTCGCCGAGTCGAAGGTGAGCAACCCCGTCGTGCACCCGCTCGACCGGGCCTCCGGGAAGCTGGGCCGGCCCGTCGCCGTCAAGGGCCCGGCCGTCGTGGCGGGCGACGCGGACGGCGCACTCGTCCTCCTCCAGGAGCACTGGGAGGGCCCGGCCATCACCGGCTACGACGGGATCGCGCGCGTAGACCCGGCCTCCCACGAGGTCGCGTACGCCCGTCTCAAGGACACGTACGCGGGGACGCCCGGGATGGCCGGTGGCGTCGTCCACGTGAGCGGGGCGACCGGGCGGATCACCGCGCTCGACCCCGTGACCGGCCGCGAGAAGTGGGCGCGGCAGACGGCGGTGGAGGGCGCCTCCGGGCCCACCGCCGGGGAAGGGGCGCTCTACTTCAGCTCGCCCACCGGGCGGGTCGTGGCGCTGGACCCGGAGAACGGGAAGATCCTGTGGTCCACGGACCCGCAGGCCGACGGGCTCACCGGCGAGCAGGGCGCGAGCCCCCGCGTGACCCTCGCCGGGCGGGCGGTGGTCGTGGCCGCCGACAACAACACCCTCTTCGCCTTCGACGCGCGGAACCCGCCGAAGCCGGGCTGACGCGCCCCGGGAGGCACGCGCCTCACTCGTCGCCGAAGAGGCGCGGGGAGGGCTGGTGCCACTGCCGCAGGCCGGGGAGGCGGGCTGCCTCGGCCGGGCCCCAGCTCCCGGGAGCGTAGGGGAGCGGGGGCTCGGGCGGGTCCAGGACCGGGTCGACGATCCGCCAGGACTCCATGATGGTCGGGAAGAAGGCGAAGTACTCGGCGTTGCCCACCGTGGCGCCGAGCAGGACCGCCTCGTAGGGCAGTTGCTGGCGGCCGAGCACCCGCTCGAAGTCGATGCCGACGGGAACCGTCACCGGGGTGCCGTCGGCGTCCGGCTTGCGGAGCATCAGCTCCGCGCGGATGCCGGTGTCGCCGTCGACGCGGAAGCGGATGATGTTGGCGGGCGTGCCGCCGCTCTTCGCGCCGAAGAGCTCCAGCGGCGGCTTGCGCAGTTCGACGACGACCTCGGTGGCGGTGACGGCGAGCGCCTTCCCGCTGCGCAGGTAGAAGGGGACGCCCGACCAGCGCCAGTTGTCGACGAAGAGGCGGGTCGCGACGTACGTCTCCGTGGTGGAGCCGGGGGCCACCCCCTCGATCTCCCGGTACCCCTCGTACTGGCCGCGCACCGTGTTGGCGGGGTCCATGGTGCGGGTGGCGCGCAGCACCCGCCACTTCTCCAGCCCCAGCGCGGAGGTGTCGTCGGCGCCCGGCGGCTCCATCGCCAGGTAGGTGAGGATCTCCAGCATGTGGTTCTGCACCACGTCGCGTACACAGCCGACCGGGTCGTAGAACGAGCCCCGGTCGGCGACCCCGAAACTCTCGGCCAGGGTGATCTGGACGTTGTCCACGTAGTCGCGGTGCCAGATGGGGGCGAGCAGCGTGTTGGCGAAGCGGCCCACCATCAGTCCCTCGACCGCCTCGGAGCCGAGGAAGTGGTCCACCCGCAGCAGGTGCGCGCTGTCGAAGTACCGGCTCAGCTCGTCCTGGAGCTCCCGCGCCGAGGCCGAGTCGTGCCCGAACGGCTTCTCCACGACGAGGCGCGCCTCGCGGTTGAGTCCGGCCCGCGCCAGCGCGGCGGCCACCGTGGTGAACAGGGCGGGCGGAACGGCCAGGTAGTACGTGACGAAGCCGAACCCGTCCACCGCCGTGCGGAGCCTGGTGAAGGTGGCGTCCTCCGTGATGTCCCCGGAGACCATGGAGAGCCGGCCCGCCAGCCGGTCGAGGACCGCGGGGTCCGCGTCCGGGACGGCCTCCACGACGGCCTGCCGCGCGTGCGCCCGCAGCGCCGCGTCGTCCCACCCGGTGGAGGCGACGCCGACGACCGGCACGGTGAGGTCGCCCCGCGCGGTCAGGTGGTAGAGGGCGGGCAGCAGCATCTTGCGCGCCAGGTCACCGGTGATCCCGAACAGCACCAGGGCATCGGCCCGTTCCAGGTCGAACGGGGTGTACTGGGTGTCTTCTCGCATCGGGGCTCTTCCTTCCACTGTCCGGCCGGCAAGATGTGCCCGTACGCCGCGGCCGCTACTGCCGCGACCTGAAGCGCTGGTGGAGGGCCCGGTCGATCTCGTCGGCGTCGCGGCCCTTGGTCTCCGGGAGGTACCTGGCGACGAAGAGGAAGGCGAGGACGCAGATCGCGGCGAAGATCCAGAAGGTCTCGCCCTGGCCGAGCGCGGCGGCCAGGGGGAGGAACGTCAGGCTGACCGCGAAGTTCGACACCCAGTTGACGGCGGTGGAGACGCTGGAGCCCTCGGCGCGCACGGAGGGCGGGAAGATCTCGCCGATCAGGGTCCAGAACACCGGCCCCAGACCGCCGGCGTAGGCCGCGATGTACACCACCATGAAGAGCAGCGTCAGCCCCGAGCCCAGCTCCACGACGAACGACAGGCCCAGCAGGAAGACCGAGACCGCCATCAGGGCGAGCGAGACCAGCACCATGGGACGCCGCCCGGCCCGGTCGACCAGGCGGAGCGCCACCAGGGTCATCACCAGGTTGATCACGCCGATGCAGACCGAGTACAGGATCGAGTTGGACGAGCTGAGACCGGTCTGTTCGATGATGGTGGGGGCGTAGTAGATGATCGTGTTGATCCCGCCCAGCTGCTGGACGGCCGCGAGGGTCAGGCCGATGACCAGGGCCGGGCGGACGTCCGGCGCCAGCAGCTTCTCGCGGCCGGCGCTCTTCTCGCGGTCCGCCCGCTGCCCCGCCGCCCGCCGCTGCGCGCGGCGGACGATCTCGTCGGCCGCGTCCTTCCCGATCAGCGCCGTGATGCCCCGGTGCGCCACCTCGGGCCGCCCGTGGGTGATGAGCCACTGCGGCGACTCCGGCAGCAGCCAGAGCGTGGCGGCGACCAGCAGCGCGGCGGGGACCGCGCCCACCGCGAACATCGCCCGCCACTGCTCACTGGCGGAGAACGCGAGGTTGACGAGGTAGGCGACGAGGATGCCCACGGTGATCATCAGCTGGTTGAGGGTGAGCAGCCGTCCGCGGATCGCCGGGGGCGAGATCTCCGAGAGGTAGACCGGCACCGTCGCCGACGCGGCGCCCACCGAGAGTCCCAGCACGATCCGGCCGGTCAGCAGCATGAGGAAGCCGTCGGCGAAGGTGACGACCGCCGTCCCGCCCAGGAAGACCAGACCGACCAGGCCGAGGGTCCGGCGCCGGCCGATCCGGTCGGCCAGTTTTCCGCTCAGCATGGAGCCGACGACCGCCCCGATCAGCAGCACACTGACGACGCTGCTCTGCTGGAGGGAGCTGAGGGCGAAGTCCTCCCTGATGAAGAGCAGCGCGCCGGAGATGACACCGGTGTCGAAGCCGAAGAGGAACCCGCCCAGCGCGATGGCGGCGGCCCACAGGGTGATCTTCCGGGCCGCCCGCTTCGGCACCTCCTCGAGGGGGCCGTGCGTACCGGGTTCCCGGGAGAAGCCCTGTGCCATGTCCCGTCCCTCGCTCGTCGGCTCGGACACGCCCTTGGGTTGCATCCTGACCACAGAAGCAGCGCGGGGGAAAGCGGGGTGGCCGGATCGGGCTAACGCCGACGGCGTCGTGGCCGGACGCCCTCCGCCCGCCCCTCGCCGAGGGCCCTCACAGGCCAGGGCCCTGCTCCCGGCACCGGGGCCGACAGGCTTCGGCCGCATGGCCGGTCCGTCCCCCGCGGAGGCGAGCCCCGGGATGTGGCGGCGCGAGGAGGGCACCGAGGTGCGCCGGGCCGTGGCCCTCCCGGAGCAGGCGCCCTTCGCGATCCTCTCCGAGTCCCAGGTCCCCCGCGCCCCACGGAGTGGTCCCCGCACGCCCACCCGCGCCACGAACTGGTCTGGGTACGCGGAGGGACGCTGACCTCCCGGGTGGCCGACCGTATCTTCACCGTCCGAGGGGCACGGGCTCTGGATGCCCGCCGGAACGGTGCACGGCGGCCGGGCGACGGCCGGGGCGCAGTTCCACGACGCCTTCTTCGCCCCGGAGCGCACCCCGCTCGGGTTCCGGGAACCGGTGGCGATCACCATGACGCCGCTGCTCGAATCGCTCCTGACCCACCTGGCCCGTACCGACCTGGAGGCGGCGGCCAGGGCGCGGGCGGAGGCCGTCGTCTTCGACGTGCTCCAGCCCTCGGAGCACCAGTTCGCGCTGCAACTGCCCGGCGACCCGCGCATCGACCCGATCGCCGAGGCCCTGCTCGACGATCCCGGTGACGGCCGCTCGCTGGAGGAGTGGGCGCGTCAGCTGGGGACCAGCGACCGCACCGTCACGCGCGCCTTCCGCCAGGCGACCGGTCTCTCCTTCGCCCGGTGGCGCCAGCTCCTCCGCGCCCACCAGGCGCTGCTGCTCCTCTCCGCGGGCCACGAGGGGCGCCGTCCGCAACCCGCTCGCCGAACCGGGCGTCCTCGGCATCACCGCCGGCGCCGGGCTGGGCGCCGCCGCCGTCGTCACCTCGGGCCTGCCCGGCGGACGCCCGGTGCTCATCGTCGTGGCGGTCGCGGCGGGGCTCGCCACCTTCGCGGTGATCGCCCTGCTGGCCTGGCGCGGTGGCGTCGAAGCCGTCGTGGCCCACGCCCGCTGCCAGAAACTCGCCCAGGTCGAGGGGGAGGGGTGGACGGCCACTCCGGAGCAGGCCGCCGCGGCCGGCTTCACCCCACTGTGCCCTCCCGGCACGCGGGAGCAGGCCGGGCCGGAGACCGGCTACGTGCGCCGGCTGCACGACGGCGCCGTGGCCGAACCCCCGTACTACGGCCAGACCACCCCCTTCACCTGCGGCGCCGTCACCGCCCTGGTGGCCCAGGCCCACGCGGGGGCGCTGGAGCCGGCGGCGCTCGACCGGCGGGCCGAGCTGACGCTCTGGCGCGAGGCCACCAACTTCCCCGTCTGCGAACCGGTCGGACTGGGCGTCGCCGTGCGGCGCGCCCGGCCCGCCTGCCCCGTCGCGGTCCACCTCGACACCGACGGGCCCGTCCTCGTCGACCACCACCCGCAGAGCGAACAGGAGTGGCGCGCCGACCTCCAGCGCATGTCCCGCGAGGACGCCGCCCGCACCGGCGTCCCCGTCGACCCGCGCCCCCTGACCGCCGGCGAGATCCGCGAGGCCGTCGGGCGGGGCGAGCGCGTGCTGCTCCTCGTCTCGCTCGTCAGGATGCAGGGGTTCGACGTGCCCCACCGGGTGCTCTGCCACGGTGCCGTACCGGGCGCCCTGGTCATCGAGGACCCGTGGACCGGCGCCGAACGGGGGGAGAGCTGGGTCGACGCCCACCTCCTGCCCGTCGCCGACGCCGAACTCGACGCGATGTCCGCCTTCTCCGCCGACGGCCTCCACGGCGCCGTGATCCTCGGCCGCCCCTGACGGAGCGGCCGCCCCTCCGGCGCGTCAGCTGACGGGCCGGAGGGGCCACGTACGGGGGACCGGCCGCGTGTTCCCCGGCGGGCCGGGCCCCGCCGGGGCCAAGATCTGCTCGGCGTCCCCGGGCGGGCCGGAGTCCGCCACCCGGCACCGAGGAGGGCGGCCCATGCGCACGGAGAAGGCGGCGGGGTGGCGTACGGCGGTCGCCTCGGCCCTCGGCCTCGCCTGCGGGCCCAGCGTGCTCGCGGTGATGAGCTTCGGGATGTTCATCGCCCCGCTCCACCAGGAGTTCGGGTGGCCGGTGCCCGCGATCGGCGTCGGCGCGTCCCTGCTGAGCCTCACCATCGTCGTCGTCTCGCCCGTGCAGGGGATGCTCGTCGACCGGTTCGGCGGGCGCCGGGTGATCCTGTGCAGTGCCCCGCTCTTCGCGCTCTCCCTGGCCGCGATGGCCCGGCTCCCCGACAGCCTGCCCCTGTTCTACCTGGGCTGGGTGCTGATCCCGCTCTGCGGTACGGGCCTGTGGCCGGTCTCCTACCTCCGTGTCACCGCGGGCTGGTTCGACCGCAGGCTGGGCCTGGCCCTGGGGATCGCCAACTCCGGCATCGGCGTCGGGACCGTCCTCGTCCCCGTTCTCACCGGGGCGCTGATCGGCGCCTTCGGCTGGCGGACCGCCTTCCTCGGACTGGCGGCGGTCGCCCTGGCGGCCTTCCCGGCCGCCCTCTTCCTCCTGGCCGAACCGGGCCCGCGCGCGGCCCGCGTGGAGAGGGACGGCGACACCCTGCGCACCGCCGCCACCCGCCGCCCCTTCTGGCTCGTCCTCGCCGCCTTCCTGCTGCTCGGCGCGGTCGGCACCGGCATCATCGTCCACCAGATCCCGCTGCTGCTCGACGCGGGAATCGCCCCGAGCACCGCGAACCTGGTGCCGGTCGCCCTCGGCATCGCCCTGGTCGCGGCCAGGATCGTGACCGGCTGGCTGCTGGACCGCTTCACGGTGGCCCGGGTCATGACGGTGCACCTCCTCGGCGGGGTCGTGGCGGTGCTGCTCTTCGCCTCGGGGCCCGGCGTCCCGGCGGCCCTGGTGGCGGCGGCGCTGGCCGGGATGCTGATCGGCGCCGAGTTCGACGTCCTCAGCTACCTGGTGCCCCGCTACTTCGGGCGCCGCGCCTTCGGCCGGATCTACGGCGTAGCCTTCTCCGTCTTCCAGATCGGCGGCGCGGTGGCCGCCACCGCCGTCGGCGTCAGCCGCGAGAGCCACGGCTCCTACACCCCGGCGATGCTCGCCCTGGCCGCCGCCTGCCTGATCTGCGCCGCCCTCTTCCAGGGGCTCGGCCCCTACCGGTACGAGGCGACGGAGGCCGCCCGGGACCTCCTCCCGGAGCCCGCGCACCCCACGACCCGCAAGCCCGGGGACGCCCCGTCCGCGCCGGGACGGTGAAAGCGGCCAGCCGCCCCCGCGCCGTGGCTCAGGCCGGGACCCGCATGATCCAGTCGTACGTCTCCGCCGCGCGGAACGACGGCTGGCCCTCGGGGAAGAGGAGGCCCGCAGCCGAGAAGACCGGGTCGTCGGCGGCGGGCGGGACCGAGGGCACCGCGACGCAGCGCATCCGGGCCGCCAGGGCCGCCGCCACGCCCGGTTCCGCGTCCTCGATCACCACGCAGTCCACGGGGGCCGCGCCCAGGCGCCGGGCCGCCTCCAGGAAGACGTCCGGGGCGGGCTTGCCGCGGGGCACCTCCTCGGCGGAGACGGCGGGGCCGAGCAGGTCGTCGAGGCCGGTACCGGTGAGGACGGCGGTGATCGCGGAGTTGGAGGAGCCCGAGGCGACCGCCATCGGCACCCCGGCCCGGTGCAGCCGCTCCACCAGCAGCGCCATCTGCTCGAAGACCGGCGTGCCGGCCCGGGCCAGCGTGAGGTAGCGGTCGTCCAGCTCCTCCACCAGCGCGTCCAGGGAGGCGGTGAGCGCGTACCGGCGCCGCCAGTCGGCGAGCGTCTCCCGGGTGCTGACCCCGATGTACCGCTCGTGGTCGGCCCAGGTGAAGCCGGCCACGCCGTGCTCCTCCAGGAGGGCCCGGCCCGCCTCGAAATAGTTCGGCTCGCTGTCCACCAGCGTGCCGTCCAGATCGAAGACGACCGCCGGGAGTGCGGCCTCGGTCACGTTCGCCATGGCCCCAGCATGGCAGAAAGGGCCCGGACCGCCCGGCTCACCTGCGGGCGACCGAGGCCACCAGCGGCAGCACCCGGTGCGCCACCCGCTCCCGCAGGGCCACCTCGGTACGGGTCCGTACCACCCCCGGGAGGTTGATGAGCTGCTGGATGACGTCCTCCAGGTGGCCGTTGTCCCGGGCCGCGACCCGGGTGAGCAGGTCGCCGCCGCCGGTGATCGAGAACGCCTCGATGATCTCCGGCACCGCCGCCAGCGCGTCCCCCACCTCGTCGAGATGGCCCTGCGTCACCTCGATGTGCACGAAGGCGAGCACCGGGTGGCCCAGCGCCGCGGGCGAGAGCGACGGCCCGGTCCCGGTGATGACCCCGTCCCGCTCCATCCGGTCCAGCCGGGCCTGGAGGGTGCCCCGGGCCACGCCGAGCAGCCGCGCGTACTCCCGCACGCTGGTGCGGGGTTGCTCCAGCAGGAGCGTCAGGATGCGGGTGTCCAGCTCGTCGACCGCCATGGTCCGTTGGCCTCCTCCTGGTACGGCTGCACTGCCCGAGACTGTACCAATGGCCCACTCCTTTGGGCTCCGGTTGAGCCACTGCCCGCCAGGATGCTTCTCTAGGTGTCCTACTGGCGCCGCAGCGTGCCGGGACGGCGAGGAAGCCGGCCCGGACCAGCGGCGCCTTTTCGATGCCGCGAGGGGCGCCCGGGCGCCGCGCTACGGACAGGGGTGGACGCACACGGTGGAGCAGCGGAAGAACGGCGTGGGCCGGGGGACGGGCAGGGGGCTGGACGCGCCGCGACCTCCGAGGACGCGGATGATCAGGAAGTTCGTCGCCCCCGACCCCGGGCTGGCGCGGCTGCGCAGCGCGGCCCGGGCGGTGCTCGGCATCGGACTGGCGGCGACCGTCTCGGGAACGGCCGGGCAGTCGCTGACCATGGCCGTGGCCGGCGGGCTCGCCGCCCTCCTCGCCCTGTTCACCGTCACCGACGCGACCGTGCGCGGCCAGGTCCTCACCACCGCCCTGCTGCCCGCCGCCGGCTTCCCCGTCCTCGCGCTGGCGGTCCTGCTCCACGACCGGCCGCTCCCGCGCGACCTCGCCTTCCTCGCCGTGGTCGGCGTCGGCGTGTACGCCCGCAGGTGGGGCCCGCGCGGCAACGCCCTGGGCATCTTCGCCTTCATGAGCTTCTTCCTGGCCCAGTTCCTGCACGCGGTCCCCGCCCAGCTGCCCCAGCTCGGCGCCGCCGTCGTCCTGGCCCTGCTCACCTCGTCCGCCGTCCGCTTCGGCCTCTGGTGCTACGAGCGGCGCCTGCCCGAGCCCAGGCCCGCCCCCGCGCCGCTCGGCGGGCGCGGACTCGCCCGCCCCACCACCCGGCAGGCCGTGCAGGCCACCGCGGCGAGCGCGATCGCGCTCGCCGCCGGGCAGGCGCTCTCCGACGAGCGCTGGTACTGGGCCGTCGGCACGGTCTGGTGGATCTTCGTCAACACCGCCTCGCGCGGTGAGACGCTGATCCGGGGCTTCCGGCGGGTCCTCGGCACCGCCGCGGGTGTCGTGGCCGGCCTCGGCGTCGCGATTCCGCTGCACGGCGACCCCGTCGCGGCCGCCGCCCTGGTGGCCCTCTGTGTCGGCGGGATCTTCTACGTGGCCGCAGTCTCCTACAGCTGGATGATCTTCTTCGTCACCGTCCTGGTCGGCGTCCTCTACGGCACGCTCGGCACCGTCGACCCCGGCCTGCTGGCACTGCGCCTGGCGGAGACCTTCGCGGGTGCCGTCGGCGCCGCCCTGGCCGTCCTCCTCGTCCTGCCCGTGACCACGCACGCGACCACCGACGCCTGGGTCCGGCGGGCACTGCGCTGCGTCCACCTCTGTGCCGTCGAGGCGGCCGGCCGCCTCGCGGGCTCCCCGGGCGCCGACCCCGCCCCGCGCGTCGCCGAACTGGAAGCGCTCCTGGAGCGCGTACGCGTCTCCGTCGCCCCGCTCGTCCATCCGCTGAGCCCGCTCGGCCACCGCAAGGCCCGGGCCCGCCGGGTGCTCGCCCTCCTTGACGCCTGCGCCCACGAGGTACGCGGTCTCGCCGCCGTCGCCGCCGACCCGGAGGGCTCGCGCACCGACCGCCTCACCGTGGCCTGCGCGCGGGTGGCGGCCGCCGTGCAGGCCCTCATCGCCGACGGCACCACCCGGGCCGAACCGCTCCGCTCACCGGCCCACCCGCCCGCCGACGAGCCGGCCCTCACCCACCTGCACGGCCTGGAGCGGGCCCTCGCGGAACTGGCGGAACCGCTCCGGGGGACCCGCCGCCCGGCTCTCGCCGCCAGGTGACGGCCGGCCCCGGTCACCCGCCGACGATGCCGATGACCAGGTTGATGGCGGTGGCCAGGATGCCGGTCCCGAAGACGTACGACAGCAGGCAGTGCCGGAGCACCACCGAGCGGATGGTGGGGTCGGAGACGTTGGTGTCGGAGACCTGGTAGGTCATGCCCAGGTTGTAGCTGAAGTAGAGGAAGTCGCGGTACGTCGGGGGCCGCTCCTGATTGAAGTCGATGCCGCCCTGCTTGCCCAGGTAGTACAGGTATCCGTAGCGGGTGGCGTACATCAGGTGGACCGCCGCCCAGGCCATGAAGACGCCGCCGAGCGCGGTGGCCGCGGCGGCGTGGCCCCGGGCGGTGTTGCCGATGAGCAGCAGGATGACGATGCCGACCAGTCCGCACAGGGCGGTGGCCACCACGGCCAGTTCCTCCACGAGCGGGCGGAAGTCCTCCCGCCGCGCGTTGTGATGGGTGGCGGGCGCGTCCATCCGCCACAGCACCGCCCAGCCCGCCAGCACGAAGACCGCCTCTGTTGCGCCGATCGCCGCCAGCACGGCCAGCACCGGGTCGACGAGCAGGCCGACCACCACGCCCGCCACCGCCCCGACGGCGATCGACACGGCAAGCCTCAGAACAGCGGGCAGCGGCAGCACGACACTCATGGCGGCAAGATAGTCGAGAACGCTGCAAAGTCGGACAGAAGGGGCGCGCGGCTCTGCTGAACGGCGGTCACCCCGTCCCGGCGCCGCCTCCGCTACGCTCCGCCCGGCACCTCCGCGCGTGCGCGGGGCGACGAGGAGGGCGGGGGATGGGCAGAATCCAGGAGCTGTGGGCCGCCGGGGAGATGCCGTTCGGCGACGCCCTGTACCGGCCGGACGATACGGCACTGGCGCTGCGGGTGGAGGGCCCCGGCGCCTACCACCCGGACGCCGGCCAACCCGCCCCCTTCCGCGTCGGAGGCCCGGTCGACGTGGCCCGGATCATCGAGGAGGACGGCACGCTGGAGGCCGGCCCCTGCTTCGAACGCCCGCTGCCGGACGGGTCCGGGCGGATCACCGGCGGAGGCGGCGGCATGGGGAACATCGGTCATCTGGCCCGGATCGCCCAGGACGGCACCCTGTGCTGGGTCGCCGTCATGTACCTCTCCAACCCGTTCGTCGCCGTGCGCTTCGAGGGGAGCCGCGCCGTCTTCACCGACGACTGGCGCAACCTCCTCACCCTCGACCTCGCCGCCCCGCCCTTGGCGCCCTGACGCCTCAGGAAAGGTCCGGGACCCCCGGGACCCCGGGCAGGCTCTCCGGCGCCCCCGCCACGTCGGCGTGGCGGGCCACCTCGGTCAGCGCGCGGGCCATCGCCGAACCCGGTTCACGGGCGGTTACCACCAGGCCCACCGGGACTGCCCGCACCGGCTCGACCAGCGGCAGGGCGCGCGTGCCGTCGCCTCCTGCTGATCCGGCCCGGACCCACCGGCGCCCCCGTCCCCGGCGCGACCTAACCAGCAGCGATTCAGGTGGTATACAGCGGATATGCGTCGTTCGCGCACCTCCCAGCCCGCGGCGGCCACGGCCGGACGGCGGCGCTCGGTGGCACGGGTGCTCTCGCCCCGTGGCGCCTTCACCCTGCACCAGGTGGACGGCGCCTTCACCTTCGCCCTGCGCGCGGCGCTCGCCATGGCGCTGGCCGCCCTCCCGCTGGTGGTCGCCGGCCGCCCCGAGGACGCCGTCTACGGCATGCTCGGCGCCTTCACCACCACCTTCGGCCGCAACCTCCCCTACCCCCGGCGGGCCCGCGCCCTCGCCCTGGTGGCCCTGGCCATGACGGCCTGCGTGGCGGGCGGTTCGGCGCTCGCCGCCTGGGCCCAGCCGAGGGAACAGACCGGCGGCGCCGCCGTGGTGATCGCGGGGACCGCCCTGGTGGCGGGGGCCGCCAAGTTCGTCTGCGACGCGACACGGCTGCGGGGACTCGGCGCGGTCCTCCTCCTCTTCGCCTTCGCGGTCGCCGCCAACAGCACCCCCGCCTATGCGGACATCCCCCGGTACACCGTGCTGACGGTGCTCGGCGCGGCCGCCGCCTGGGTGCTGGCCGTCCTCGGGGTGCTGGTCCACCCGGACCGGCCGCAGCGCCTGGCGGTCGCCGCCGCCCTGCGCGCCCTCGCCGCCCTGCGCGAGACCCCCCTCTCCCGGGACAGGGAGGGCGCCGCCCGCACCCATGCCACCGCCGCCGTGCTGCGCGCGTACCAGTCGGTGGGCCTGGGACCGCCGGCCCCGGCCGACCCGGAGGGCCGCGGCGGGGCCTGCGCCCGCCTCACCGACCTCTCCTGGTCGCTGCTGATCGGTTCAGGACTCCGCCGGGAGAACACCCCGGTGGGCCTCGCCCACCTGTTGCGCGCGCAGGCCCGCGTCCTCGCCGACCGGCGCCGCCGCACCGCCGTCCTGCTGCCGGAACTGGCCCGCCTCGACGCGGCCGCGCCGACCGGCGCCGGTGCCCCCTCCCCGGCCCGCCGGGCGCGCGGCCGGTTCACCGAACTGCGCGCCGCCCAGCTGGCCGTGGGGCCGGGCCCCGGAGACCTCCGGGACCGCCTGCGCGTCCTGGTCGTCCCCGCGCTGCGGATGGTGCTCGGCACCGGACTGGCCGGCGGGATCGCGCTCGCTCTCGATCTCGGGCACGGCTACTGGGCGGCCATCTCCGCCGCCGCCGTCCTGCACTCCGTCAACGTCCGGACCGCCTCCCAGCGGGCCGTCCAGCGGGCCGTCGGCACCACGGCCGGCCTGGTGATCGCCTTCGGCGTGCTGGCGGCCGGCCCCACGGCCCGCACACTGATCCTGGTGATCGTGGTGCTGGAGTTCCTCCTGGAGTACGTGGTCGCCCGCAACTACGGACTGGGCATCGTCTTCCTGACCCCGCTCGCCCTGCTGCTCAGCGACCTCGCCGGCCCGGAACCCGCCGGTGCCCTCGTCCTGGACCGGGCGGCGGGCAGCGCCATCGGCATCGCCGTCGGGCTGGCCTGCGCCCTGCTGGTCGTCCACGACCGACGCGGCGGCGGGCGAGCTCCTGCCCGCCGAACTCGACCCGGCCGCTCTGGCCGCCGCCGAACAGCGCGCGTACCTGCTCCTGGAACGCCTCGCCCGTTAGGTGCTCCAGGAGCCACGACGGCCCGTCAGGAGGCGGGCAGCACCATCGGCGGGGCGGGCACGCCGCTGGGCGTGACCTTGACCCGGACGTTCTTCATCAGCGGCTGGTCGCTCTGAGTGCTGTAGTCGGCCTTGCCGATGAGCACGTTCATCTCCGGCATGTACCCGGCCGCGCACCCCCGGGGGATGTCGTAGGCGAGCGCCCGGTACTCGTTCAGGGTGCGGATGCTGCCGTCCTTGGAGGTGGCCGCGATGTCGACCAGGCCGCCCGGGGAGATGCCGCGGGCCCGCATGTCGGCGGCGTTCATGAGGATCAGGGTGCGCAGGTTCTTGATGCCCCGGTACCGGTCGTCGTCGGAGTAGATCGTGGTGTTCCACTGGTCGTGCGAGCGCATCGTCTGGAGGATCAGCACCTCCTCGTCCTCGGGCACCACGTCCGGCAGCGGCGCGGCCGAGAACTCGGCCCGCTGCGACGGCGTGAAGAAGACCAGCTCCCGGGCCGGCTGCTTGATGCGGAAACCCAGCGGCAGCCGCACCCGCCGGTTGAAGTCCTCGAAGCCGTCCAGCGCCACCGACATGGTGTCCCGGATGCGGTCGTAGTCCTCGGTGTACTCCTCCCAGGGCGTGGCGCTGTCGGGCAGCGTCGCCCGCGCCATCCCGGCGATGATGGCCGGCTCCGAGAGCAGGTGCGGGGAGGCCGGGCGCTTCATGCCGACCGACAGGTGCACCATGCTCATCGAGTCCTCGACCGAGGTCGACTGGAGCCCCCGGCGCTGATGGTCCTTCTCGGTGCGCCCCAGGCACGGCAGGATCAGCGCCTTCTTGCCGTGGACGACATGGCTCCGGTTCAGCTTGGTGCTGACCTGCACGGTCAGCTCGCACGTGCGCATGCCCTCCGAGGTGTACGGGGTGTCGGGCGCCGCCATCACGAAGTTGCAGCCCATGCCGACGAAGACCTTGACCTTGCCCTCGTGCATCGCCGCGATGGTGCCCACGGTGTCGAGGCCGTGCTCGCGCGGCGGGTCGATGCCGCACGCCTCGGTGAGCATGTCCAGGAACTCCGGCTCCGGCCGGTGGTCGATGCCGCAGGTGCGGTTGCCCTGGACGTTGCTGTGCCCGCGCACGGGGGAGGGGCCAGCGCCCTCGCGGCCCAGGTTCCCGCGCAGCAGCAGTACGTTGACGATCTCCCGGACCGTGTCCACCCCGTGCTCGTGCTGGGAGACGCCCAGACACCAGCTGATGAGGGTGCGATCGGCCCGCGAGTAGACCTGGGCCGCCTTCAGGATGTCCCGGCGGCTGAGCCCCGACTGCCGCTCCAGCTGCTTCCACGGCGTCGCCTCGCACAGCGTCCGGTACTCCTCGAAGCCGTGCGTGTGGCGGTCGATGAAGACCCGGTCCAGGGCGTTCGGGTCGGTCGCCGACTCCTCGATCACCGCCTTGGCCATCCCGCGCAGCAGCGCCATGTCGCCGCCGGCCCGCACCTGGAGGTTGAGGGTGCTGGTGCGGGTCGACTTGAAGAGAGCCATGTCCAGGAAGTCGTGCGGCACGATGGTCCGGGTGGCGGCCGCCTCCACCAGCGGGTTGACGTGCACGATCTGCGCGCCCCGGTCGTACGCCCCGGCCAGCGCGGTCAGCATGCGCGGGGCGTTGGAGGCGGCGTTGACGCCCATGATGAAGAGCGCGTCGGCCGACTCCCAGTCCGCCAGGTCGGCCGTGCCCTTGCCGGTGCCGAGGGCCGCGGTCAGGGCCCGCCCCGAGGCCTCGTGGCACATGTTGGAGCAGTCGGGGAGGTTGTTGGTGCCGAACTCGCGGGCCCACAGCTGGTACAGGAAGGTCGCCTCGTTGCCGAGCCGGCCCGAGGTGTAGAAGGACGCCTCGTTCGGGTCGTCCAGGGCGCGCAGCTCCCGGCCGACCAGCTCGAAGGCGGCCTTCCAGGTGATCGGCTCGTAGTGGTCGGTCTCCGGGTTGTAGACCATCGGCTCGGTGAGCCGGCCGGTGTCCTCCAGCGCGAAGTCGGTCCAGGTGGCCAGCTCGGAGACGGAGTGCCTGGCGAACAGCTCGCGCCCCGCCCGCTTGGGCGTCATCTCCCAGGTGACGTGCTTGATGCCGTTCTCGCAGATGTCGAGCTTGAGGCCCTTGGTGTCGTCCGGCCACGCGCAGCCCGGGCAGTCGAAACCGCCGTTCTCGTGGTTCATCTTGAAGATGGCGCGCGGGCCGTCGACGAAGGCGTGCTCCTTCGCCAGGACGTGCGTGACGCTCTTCGCCGCGACCCAGCCTGCCGCCGGGTGGTGGTAGTGGCGCTGTACGGGGGTCCCCTCGTCGGCGGGCCCCTCCCCGCCCTCGGGCGGTGGGGCGTCCGCGCCGCCGGGAGGGCTCTGGCCTGCTTCCGCCGTGGTCATCCTGATCAGCCCTTCGTCCGGTCGCCCGACGGCGTGTTCCCCGGCCGGGCCGCGACCGGCACGCTACCGCCGCCGCGCGGGCTTCCGGCGGCCCCGCGCGGGACGCCACCCGACTGGACGGAGCACCCCGCCACCCGCACGGAGGGAGCGCTACCGGCCCCTCTCCGCCGCATGGTGGAAGGCCGTGCTCGGCGACCGCCGCTCCCCGGGGTGCGGGGGCTGACGCCGCAGCTCCGGCAGCAGCCGCCCCAGGTCGTGCAGGAGCATGTCCGCGAGGTCGCGGGTGAAGCCGTTGCGGCAGACGATCCGCAGCACGGAGAGGTCCTGACGGTGCGGCGGGCAGGTGTACGCGGGCACCAGCCATCCGCTCTCGCGCAGCCGCCGCGACACGTCGAAGACGTCGTACGCCCGCACGTCCGCCCCCGTGGTGAAGGCGAAGGCCGGCAGCTGGTCGCCCCGGGTCAGAGGTCGGCGAGGATCGCCACGCAGCGGCGCTCGATCTCCGCGGTGCGCGGGTACTCGTCCTTGTCGATGAGGTTCTTGTCGCGGCACTGCGCCATCACCGCCGCGCCCTCGGGCTCCATCCAGGTGGTCACGAAGGTCGCCAGGTTCTGCCGCGCGTTCCCGTCGAGCATCACTTCGTCGTGGATGATCCGCCGGGCCACTTCCGGCGGCAGCGCGTGGGTGCTGAGCCTGCTGGCCGGCGGTACCGACAGCATCGCGGCGGCCGGGCCGGCCGCCAGGTGGAACGGGTTGAGGGACAGCCGCGCGCCGTTCCCGGACGCCTCCCCGTCCGCCGCGCTCATCCGCCGGCCGCCGTACCGACGGCAACGGGGCGCGTCGCGTGCTCCCCCGACTTGGTGAGCCGGACGGTCAGCACGCCGTCCACCAGGTCGGCGCGGACCTGGTCGTGTTCGGCGTCGCCGGGCACCCGGACACCGAAGGAGAAGGTGCCGATCCGCCGGCCCAGCGCGTTCTGGGCGGAGGACTCGTCGAGCGTCCCGGAGATGTACAGCTCGCGGCCGTCCATCTCGACCCTCACGCACTCCCGGGGGATGCCCGGCAGCTCGGCGCGGACGAGGTACGCGTCGCCGCCGTCGGTCTCCTCCACGGTCGGCATCCAGTGCCGCGCCGCCGGCTCACCGCCCCGCTCGACTCGGTCGGCCGGCTGCCTCAACTCCCCGCACAGGCGGCCCAGTTCCCGGCTCGGGTCCTTCTCCGGCCACCAGGAACCCCGTGCTGCCCCGGACCGCCCGGTGGACGCGGAACGGCTCATCCCCTGACTCCCTCTGTCGACCGGCACCCGGAGCCGAGGCGGCCGCACGCCGGTGTTGGTCCCGCTGCCCCTCCACCCTCGGCGGGCCGGGGGCACCGGGCCACCGCGCGTAGGCCGTTCGGACCGGCCCTCACGCCGGTGCGGGAGCCGGGTCCAGGGCGGCTGCCGCACCGGTGACCGGCGCCGGGGCCCGGCGGGCGAGCAGCCCAGGGGCGAGCGCCGCCGCCACGGTCGCCGCCGTGGAGCAGGTGGCGACCGTGGTCCAGGCGACCGGGCCGAGCGGGGTGCAGCCGAAGAAGTGGCTCACCCCCGGCGTCTGGATCACCCCGGCCAGGACCACCGTGGAGGCCGCCCCGGTGAGCAGCACCAGCGGACTGCGCCAGTCCGTGGCGAGCGTCTGGCCGAGCTGTGTGCCCACCAGCGCGGCCAGCCCCATGGTGTTGGCCCGCACCGCCCGCCCGCTCATCCGCCCGAGCTGCCAGGCGGTCACGGCGCCCAGCGCGGTGGCGGTCCCGCGTACGGCCAGCACCCGCCCCAGCTCCAGGGCGAGCGAGTCGGCCGCGTGGCCGGTCCCGGCGGCGTCGCCCTCGCGGGCCGGCCGGCCGGGGGCCACGGCGAGGGCGAGGGCGGGCAGCATGTCGGTCAGCAGGTTGACCAGGAGCAGCTGGCGGGTGCCGAGCGGTGCCCGCCCCGACAGGGCCGTGCCGAGAACGGTGAAGGCGACCTCGCCCGCGTTGCCGCCGGCCAGGATGCCCACCGCGTCGCGGACCCGGCGCCACAGGGCGCGTCCCTCCAGCAGCGCGTGGACCATGTTCTCGGGGGAGGGGTCGGTGAGGACCAGGTCGGCGGCGGCGCCGGCCGAGCGGGAGCCCGGGGCGGAGAGGCCGATGCCGATGTCGGCGAGTCTGATGGCGGCCGCGTCGTTGACGCCGTCGCCCGTCATCGCCACCACGCGGCCCGCGCGCTGGAGGTCCTTGACGATCCGTACCTTGTGCTCGGGCGAGACCCGGGCGAAGACGGCCGACTCCAGCACCTTGGCGATCCGCTGGGACTCGGGGAGCGCGTCCAGTTCCGCGCCCGTCACCACGGCGTCCGCGCCCGGGATGCCGAGCCGGGCGGCGATGGCCCCGGCTGTCGTCGGGTGGTCACCGGTGATCATGGTGACCCGTACGCCCGCCTCCCGGAGGTGCGCCAGCGTCTCGGAGGCGCCGGGGCGCGGGGTGTCGCTGATCGCGAGGAAGCCGCGCAGCGTCAGCCCCGTCACCTGTTCGGGCAGCTCCTCCGCCGTCAACGAGGCGTCCTCCAGCGGGCGTTCGGCCACCGCCAGTACCCGCAGGCCCTGGCCGCCGAGCCGGTCCACGAGGCGCCTGGCTTTCCGCCGCAGGGCCGCGTCGAGCGGGACGGGGCCGGCCGTCCCGGGGGCCGACGGCGTCACCGCCTCGCACCGCTCCAGGATCTTCTCGGGCGCGCCCTTGACCGCCAGGACCCCGCCCTCCGGGGTCTTCCCGGCCGAGGCGGAGTAGCCCCGCCGGGCCTCGAACGGCAGCTCCCGCGTCAACTGCCAGTCGACGTCCGGGAAGGCGTCGGCCGTCACCGCGTCCAGCACCGCCTGGTCGGTGGCGTGGGCGGCGGGCCTGCCCTCCTTCGGCTGGGGGCAGGCGCGTGCGGCGAGGCCGAGCAGGTGCTGGCCCGCCTCGCCGGACGGCTCCTCGTCCCCGTCCAGGAAGGCGACACCGGTCACCGACAGCCGTCCCTCGGTGAGCGTGCCGGTCTTGTCGTAACAGACCACGTCCACCCGGCCGAGGGCTTCGAGGACGCGGGCGGAACGGGTGAGGATGCCGTACCGGGAGAGCCGGTGGGCGGCGGCGCTCTGGGCCATGGTGGCGACCAGCGGCAGTCCCTCGGGCACCGCCGCCACCGCCACCGCGACGCCGGAGGCGAGCGCCTCCCGGGCCGGGACGCCCCGCAGCAGCCCGAGGGCGGTCACGGCGGCGCCGCCGATGCCGACGGCCGGCAGGGCGATCCGGCCGAGGTGGGCGAGGTGGCCCTCGATCCCGGTCGGCCGGGGCGCCTCGGCCGCCAGCTCCGCCGCCCGGCCCGCCTCGGTCTGCGAGCCGGTGGCGACGACGACCGCGTACGCCGAACCCGTGAGCACGGTGCAGCCCTCGTAGACCATGCAGGTGCGCTCCGCGAGGTCCGCGCCGGGGACGGCGTGCGGGTTCTTGCCCACCGGTACGGACTCGCCCGTCAGGGTCGACTCGTCGACCTCCAGGGCGTCGCACCACAGCAGCCGCGCGTCGGCCGGGACCACGTCGCCGTCGCGCAGGGCGATCACCTCGCCCACCCGCAGCTCGCCGGAGGAGACGGTGGTGTGCGCGGCCGTCTCCCGCAGCGCGGCGAGCTGAGCCTCGGTCACCCCGGCGTCCGGGGTCCACTCCACCCGGCAGGCGGTGACCTGCTCGGCCAGCAGCAGCTTGCGCATCGCCTCCTCGACCCGCATCCGCTGCGCGCCGCTGATCAGCCCGTTGCCGACCATCACGCCGCCGACCAGCGCCGAGTCCACGGTCGAGCCGACGGCTGCGGAGGCGGCCGCGCCGAAGGCGAGGACCGGGGTGAGCGGATCGCGCAACTCCTCGCGCACCGCCCGCAGCAGCCTGGCCGTGCCACGGGCGGCGGCGCCCAGGCCGGGCGTCCCGGAGAGCGCGTCGTCCCCGCGCACCAGCCAACCGGGGGAGGGCTCCTCCCCTTCCGGCTCCGGGGCGCCCGCGTACGCACCCCGGCGGTGCAGGGTCCGCAGGACCTCGACGGCTCCCAGCGCGTGCCAGGGCTCACCGCGCAGCCTCGGCTCGGGCAGCGGCTCGCGGGCCAGGCGCCGGCCCGCGCTGAACCCCATCCACTGGGCCATGAACGCCGCCCCGTAGACCGGCGTGGTGGTGAGCGCGACCATCGGCGGGCGGGACCCGGCGGCGGCCACGAGCGCGCCGAGCGCCGAGCCGCCCACCGCCAGGTGGGCCGCCTTGCGGCTGACCGTGCGCGCGGTGTCCACCGCGTTCAGCACCCGCCACAGGGAGGCCAGTCCCGGGCCGCAGACCAGATCGGCCGACCAGTGGGCGGCGGTGTGCCCCGCGCGGGCGTGCGGCAGCACCGCGACGCCCACGTCCGCCGCCGCGAGGGCGCGCGGGTTGTCGGCGCTGACCAGCAGCACCACCTCGCCGCGCTCCTGAAGCGCCGTCACCTCCTCGGCGAGGCAGGTGTCCGCGCCGAGCACGGTGTCGGCCCAGGGGAGGAGTTCCCCGGTGGCCGCGTGCGCGGTGAGGTGGAGCCGGGTGCCGCCGGCCCGCGCCGCCGTCACCACCGCCTCGGCGAGCGGGTCGAGTTCGACCCCGACGACCACCTCGCCCCACCACTGGCCCTCGGGGTCGCAGACCTCCAGCCGCAGCCCCTCGGGCCCGCCCGGCCCGGAGCTGTCGGTGGTGGCGAGGGCGGGCCGCTGGAGCCGCCAGCCGTCGTGCGCCCACGGTCCGGGCCCGGCCAGCTCCTGCGGGGTGTGGGCGGCGACCACCGCCTGGGCCGCGCCCCACACCTCGGCCTCCTCGATCGCCCCGGCCACCTGCACCGACATCAGCCGCGGCCGGGTCCCGCACAGCACGTCGGAGTCGATCACCGCCACCGTCACCCGGTCCAGCACCCGCAGGGTGGAGCCGTCCAGGGGCACCACCCCCGCGTCGGCCAGGTCGCGCCCGAGCCGGGCGCAGAACAACTCCCGCCCCATCCGGGCCGCCTTGGGCGGCGTCGCCAGCACCGCCTGCGCCGACTTGGCGGCGTCCCGGGTCCAGGCCAGCACCGCCCCGGCGCCGAGCACGCCGGCCGCCGAGATCCGCTCCGCGTACTTCTCCACCTCCCCGTCCGGCAGCGGTACGGGCCGGGCGGGACGGGGGGTCAGGTGCGCGGGCATCTGCTCGCCGTCGCCCACCAGCTCGTGCTCCCGCCGCGCCCAGACCTCCTGCCGCCCCCGGAGCTCGGCGAGCTGGCTCAGGCGTTGGCAGGCGTCCAGGGCGAGCGGCGCCACGCCGTGCGCGAGGGCGTGCGCCGCCGCCCCGGCGAGGCTGATCGCGGTCTCCGCCTGGTGCCTGCCCAGCCTGTTCTCCAGCAGCCGCCGCAGGCGCGGCTGGGACTCGGTCACCACCACCGGGAGCGGCAGCATGGTCAGCGGCTTCAGCCCCCGGGCCGCGGCGAAGGCGATGCCCACGCAGTCCGAGACCAGTGACATCTTGGCCAGCGCCGTCGGCGCCGTGTCGTACGGGGGGAGCGGCCGGCCGCCGGGGAAGTCGTCCGCGTCGGTGCCGTGCTCCGTCTCCAGCCGTTCCACCAGGGCCAGGAGGTCGTCGAGGTCGAGTCCGTCCTGCTCGTAGCCGACCACCAACTGGCCGACGGTCGCGTTGATCTCGGCCCAGTGCACGGACCGGAGGGCGCGCGCGGCGGCGGTCAGCGCGTGGCAGAGGGGGTCCGCCTGCGGGCTGCGTCCGCAGAGCCCGCGCACCTCGATGTGGGCCCGGCCCTCGCCGGACCAGACATGCCGGCGCCGCCGGCCGGCGCCCCCGTCCGCGAGTACCGACGCGGCCTCCGCCAGATCGGAGGGCAGCTCGCGCAGGGCCTCGAACGCGGCCTGCCCGCCGCGCCGTACGCGGTCCTGAGCCTGACTCGCCCCGTCCGCCAGCGCCCGCGCGGGCGCCGACGCCAGTTCCAGAACCCGACTCAGTGAGGTCAGCACCCGTTGCTCCTGTCCCGGTGTCCGGTACGGGGCCCCCGTCGCGCCCGGCACGCCACGGGGGGAGCGGGGGCCGCGGTGTGGCCGCAGGACCACTCTGGTGACAGAAGGACCGGACCGACACTCAGGGGGCTCCGGGCGGGTGAGGTGAGCGCCCGGAGCCCCCTGCGTGTCGGTCCGGAGGACGGGTTACGCGGTCTTGGCCTGCTCGGGCGGGTCGTCCAGCAGCCCGGTGCGGCGCAACACGGCGTATCCGACGCCGATGCCTGCCGCGACCGGCCACTGGAGGACGCCGGCGATGCCCAGCGCTCCCAGCCCCGCGTACATGGGCAGTCCGCCCTTGGCGGGCACCGCCTTGCGGGCGGCTCCGACCGGCGCCGACACCAGCTGGGTCACCTTCTCGGCGGCCTTGCCGACCGGGATGGTCACCGTGAGGTCGCGCGGATGGTGTTCCTCCGCGCCTGCCTGCCGCTTCTGCGGGCCGGTACCGCTCTTGGCCGCCTTGGTCGTGGGGGTACCGGACTTGGCGGTCGTGGCCTTGCGCGTCTTCGCCGTGGGCATACCGACCTCGCTCTCCCCGAAATGTCCTGTCGGCACAGACTGTTTCGTCATGTGCCGGAAAACCCGATAAGTATCGATTCTACCGCCGTGTGCCATGGTGTTCATCTCGGCGGAGGCCGGACGGGAAAGCCTCCGGCGCGCGGTCGCGGCCGTCCTGGTCTAGACCTGCTAACGTCGCGGGCGCGCCGGACGGCGCGGCAACTGCGAAGAGGGGACGGGCCAGTGGGTGGCGGAGAGCGGACCGCGAGGGCGTACATCGGATCGTTCACGGCGGCGGGCGGAGCGGGCGTGATCACCGCCGCCGTCGCCCCCGACGGTGGCCTCACCGTCCTCGGCGCCACCGCCGAGGTCCCCGACCCCTCCTACCTCGCGCTCGGCCCCGGCGGTGACCTCCTCTACGCGGTCAGCGAGACCGCCGACGGTGCCGTCGCCGCCTTCGACCCGGCCGGCGACACGGCTCGCCTCCTCGCCCCGCCCGCCCCGGTCGCCGCCGAGGGCCCGACCCACCTGTGCGTGCACGGCGGCCGCGTCTTCACCGCCAACTACGGCTCGGGCAGCGTCTCCGTCCTGCCGCTGCGCGCAGACGGCCCCCCCGCCCCCGCCGCGCACGTCCTCAACCACCACGGCTCCGGGCCCCACCCTCAGCGCCAGCAGGGCCCGCACGTCCACCAGGTCCTGCCCGACCCCAGCGGCCGCTGGCTGGTCGCCGTGGACCTCGGCACCGACTCCGTGCGCGTGCACGCACTGCGCGACGGCATGCTGACCCTCCACCGCGAGTTCGCGCTCCGCCCCGGCTCCGGCCCCCGCCACCTGGCCTTCCACCCCGACGGGCACCACCTCTACGTCCTCAACGAACTCACGCCCACCCTCACCGTCTGCCGCTGGGACGCCGACGGCGGCGACCTGCGCCCGCTCGGCGAGACGGCCGTCCTCCCCGGAGCGCCCGGAGCCGACGCCTACCCCTCGGAGGTCGTCGTCTCGCCCGACGGCCGCTTCCTGTGGACCGCCACCCGCGGCGAGGACGTCCTCTCCGTCCTCGCCCTCGACCCGGCCGGCGACGCGGCCCGGCTGCTCACCACCGTCCCCTGCGGCGGCCACTGGCCCCGCGACCTCGCTCTCTCTCCGCAGGGCCTGCTCTACGCAGCCAACGAACGCTCCGGCGACGTCACCTGGTTCACCGTCGACCCCGACTCGGGCACCCCGGCCCTCGCGGGCTCCGTCCCCGCCCCGGCCGCCTCCTCGGTTCTCTTCGGCTGACCCCGGAAACGGCTTCGGGCCCGCTCCCCGTCCAGGGGGCGGGCCCGAACCATGAGCCGGCGAACCTCAGTGAGCCGGAACCCCCGGCGCCGGCTGCGGCGTGATGCCCAGCGCCGTCGTGTACTGCGCGAGCGCGAGCTTGCCGATCGCCGGGTACGCGCCCAGCGCCTCGGCCGAGGCGCACTCCGCCTCCTTCGCGGCGAGGTCGAGCAGCCCCTCGCCCAGCTCGGGGCCGATCAGGTACGGCGCCAGGGCGAGCTGCGTGGAGCCCGAGGAGCGCAGCTGCTCGGCGGTGGCCGCGATGGCCCCCTCCTGGTCGAGCGCGGCTGCCATCACCGGCACCGCCAGCCGCGCGGCCAGCAGCATCCCGGTGATCCCGGCCGCCTGCACGGCCTCCTCGCCGCCGACCGTCGCCAGGATGATGCCGTCGGCCGCGGTCGCCACCGTGAACAGCCGTGCCCGGTCCGCGCGGGCCAGCCCGGCCTCGGAGAGCCGCACGTGCAGCGCCTCCGCCAGCAGCGGGTGCGGGCCGAGCACGTCGGTCAGCTCGACCGGCGCCCGGCTGTCGATCACGGCCTGCCGGATGCGGCGGGTCAGGGCGCTGTCCGGGCCGGCCAGCAGCGGCACGACCACGGCGACCGGGCCGTCCGGGTCGGCGACCTCGGCCCCAGCGGCACGCGCCTGCTGGACGCGGGCGGTCCGCTCCTCCGCGGCGTGCGCGAGCACCGACTGCAAGGCCGGGAACTCCTGGTCGTCGCCCTCCAGGAAACCGATGCGGGCGTCCAGGCCGGGGAGCTCGGAGCGGGCGATGCTCACGACCTCCTCGGCGAGGCTGCGGGTGGGTGCGCCGGGGGCCCCGGGGACGGCGAGAACGAGGGCGGGCGCGCCCTCGGGAGCCACCACCGGTTCCGGGCGGCGGTGCCGACCGGACTGGCGGGGTCGCGGCATTCGTACAGGCAGGCCGGAAGCGGGCCCAGTGGGGGAGCTCATGGCGCCGCATGCTACTGGTTTCCCGTCCGCCGCTGTTCGGGGAGGGGGCGGCTGTAGGGCATCCGTCCGTATTTATCCGTTCCAAGTGCCCGGCTCAGGTGCCCTTTTTGGGGTTGTGTGCACCGATGTGGTGAACTCTGCGACCGTGCTGCCCTGTTGTCCGGCTCCCGGGTGACAACTCCGTGTGACGGGCGGGCCACTCAGGGGGTTCGCGCACCGAACCTGCCTCAGATCTCCACCTCGCCCGGTCCGGACGCGTCCGCCGGGCACCACAGCAGCCGCCCGTCCACCGGCAGCCCCTGCGTCCCCGAGGCCAGGGCCGAGGCGAGCACCACGGCGCCGTGCAGGGGATCGCCCGCCGCCGGCACCACCCGTGCCCGGGGCAGCCTGCGCGCCAGCTCCTCGCCCACCGGCACCGTCAGCGGAGTGCCCAGTCGCAGCAGCCCGCCGGTGCACGCGACCTCGCCGTCCGGGCCGGGCAGCACCGCCTCGACGGCGTCCACGACATGGCTCGCCGCCCCGGTCAGCAGGGCTGCCGCCGTCGGGTCGCCCTCGCCCGCGCACAGGGCGACGTCCGGCGCGAACGAGGCCAGCACCGCCGCCCGGTCCGGCCGGGGGTAGAGCTGGGCCGGAAGCCCCGGCAGCGGCCCGAACCGCTCCTCGGCCGCCGCCAGCAGCGCCTTCGAACCCCCCGCACGTCCGTCGAACGCCCGGTAAGCCGCCTCCAGACCGGCCCGCCCCAGCCACGCACCCCCGCCGCTGTCCCCCAGCAGATGCCCCCAGCCGTCCGCCCGCCGCCAGTCGCGCAGATCCGTGCCGAGCGCGATCATCCCGGTGCCCACCGCGACCACCGCCCCCGGCCGCACCCCGAGCGCCCCCGTGTACGCGGTCACGGCGTCGGCGGCCAGCGCGAGCGGCCCCGTCATCCCCTGGGCCGCCAGCGCCCCCGGCAGGGCGGCCCGCAGATCGTCGCCGAGCGTCGCCATCCCCGCCGCACCCACGGCCACGGCCACCGGAGGTTCCCCCTCCGGTGCCACCCGCTCCCGCAACTCCCGTACCAGCGGCAACAGCAACTCCATGAAGTGCCCGGCGTCGATACCGCGCGAGGAGGTCCGTACGGGCTGCGAGCCGCTGGCAGTCACCGCCTCCCCGGGCGCCCCCGCCGGCGCGAGCGCCGCCCGGAGTCCCGAACCGCCCGAGTCGACGCCCAGCACCGTCCTGGCTCGGGCTGAAGTGCCGGGCGTACGCGGGGTGTTCAGCGAGGGCAACGGCCTGCCTTCTCTCTTCCTCGGAGCGGGTGTCGGGACTGCGACGAGGCGAAGGGTAGTCCCGCCGGACCGCCCGCGTCCCGCGGGGACGAGGCTCGGTGTGGGGTGACGCGCCGATTGTCGCTAGAGTCCCCCTGTGGCACCACGACCTTTGCATGAATTGGTGGAAGCGGGCTGGGCGAAGGCCCTGGAACCGGTGGCCGGACGCGTCGCGGAGATGGGGGAGTTCCTCCGCGCGGAGATCGGCGCGGGACGCACCTACCTCCCCTCCGGGCCGAACGTCCTGCGCGCCTTCCAGCAGCCGTTCGACGAGGTGCGCGTCCTGATCGTCGGGCAGGACCCCTACCCGACCCCCGGCATGCCGATCGGACTGAGCTTCGCCGTCGCCCCCGAGGTCCGCAGGCTCCCGCCGAGCCTGGTCAACATCTTCCAGGAACTCCAGAGCGACCTCGGCCTGCCGCAGCCCTCCAACGGCGACCTCACCCCCTGGACGAGCCAGGGTGTTCTGCTGCTCAACAGGGCCCTGACGACCCGCCCGGGCTCACCCGGCTCGCACCGCGGCAAGGGCTGGGAGGAGGTCACCGAACAGGGCATCCGTGCCCTCGCCGAGCGCGGCACGCCCCTGGTCTCGGTCCTCTGGGGCTCGGACGCCCGCAGCCTGCGCCCCTTCCTCAGCCGCTACCCGGTCATCGAATCGGTCCACCCGTCCCCCCGCTCCGCCGACCGCGGCTTCTTCAACTCCCGCCCCTTCAGCCGCACCAACGACTTCCTCGCCCAGCAGGGCGCGGCGCCGGTGGACTGGCGGCTGCCGTAGGCGGGGGCCGCCCGCACCCGGCACATTACGGAACACCCCACTCGGTCCGACGGTGAACCGCGTACCGCCGCCGCACCACGCTTCCTAGCGTTCCCGGTACGGCGCGGCACCGCTCGGGTGCCGCCTGACGCCGAGCCAGGAGGCCACCGGATGGACCACGTCACGTTCCCCCTCGCGCAGGAACCCGCGGCCGGAGTCGCGGGTTGGGCCACGGGCCTCGTGGAGTCGATGGGAGCCCCGGGTGCCGGGCTCGCCATCGCCCTGGAGAACCTCTTCCCGCCCCTGCCCAGCGAGGTGATCCTGCCCCTGACCGGCTTCGCCGCCGGGCAGGGCGTGATCAGCCTCGCCTCCGCGCTGTTCTGGACGACGCTCGGCTCGGTGGTCGGCGCGGCCGCCCTGTACCTGCTCGGCGCGGTCTTCGGCCGGGCGCGGATGCACGCCCTCTGGGCCCGGCTGCCGCTGGTCAGGAGCGCCGATCTGGAACGGACCGAGCGGTGGTTCGCCCGGCACGGGACCAAGGCGGTCCTCCTCGGCCGCATGGTGCCCCTCTTCCGCAGCCTCATCTCGGTGCCCGCCGGGGTGGAGCGCATGCCGCTGCCCCTCTTCCTCGCCCTCACCACCCTCGGCAGCCTGGTCTGGAACACCGCCCTCGTCATGGCCGGTTACGCGCTCGGCGACCGGTGGGAACTGGTGGAGACGTACGTCGGGCTGCTCTCCAAAGCGGTCCTCGTGCTGGTGGCCGCCGCGCTCGCCGGGTACGTGACCGTGCGGGTGCGCTCCCGGCGGCGGACCCCCGCCCAGCACCGGCGCACCTACTGAACCGGGCCCGCGCCGTGCGGAACGACCCACTCCGGCCCGCCGGGCCAACTGGCGTGTCTTGCCCGGCGAATGGGCCCTCGCTAAGGTCGGCGCCCGTGACCGGAGACCAGCGCGGGGGAACCGCCCGCCCGCTGCCTGCCCCTCGCCCGGTCAGAGCCGCCGGGCTCCTCCTCGGCTGCCTCACCGCCCTGTTCGGCCTGGCCTACCTCCTGGTGGCCGGGGCCGCCCTCGGTGCCTTCCTGCTCTGGCCGAGGACGCGGCCCCGGGCCCGTACGGCCCTGGTCGCGGGAGCCCGTGAGCTGGTCGCGCTGGAACGCGCGCGCCGGACGCGCTTCTTCGGCGACGCCTTCCCCGAGCACCGCCCCGAGGACCAGGCCGTCCTGCGCTATCTGGCGGCCCGCGCCGCCGCCGGGCTGCTCTGCGCCGTCGTGGCCGGACTTCTGGTCTTCGGGGTGCTGCTCGCGGTCCTGCTGGTCAGGGGCGTCGTCCGCGCCTCGGTCAGCTGGCCGGAGCTGCTGACGCAGACGCTCCTCGGCGGCGTCCTGCTCTTCCTCGACCTCCAGGGGCTGCGCTCCCTGGCCGACCAGGACCGGCGCCTGGCCCGCGCCTGTTTCGGGCCCTCCGCCCACGCGCTGCTCGTCCGGCGCATCGACGAACTGGCGGCCAGCCGGGCCGCGGTGGTGGCGGCTGTGGACGCCGAACGGCGGCGGGTCGAGCGCGACCTGCACGACGGCGTCCAGCAGCGCCTCGTCGCCCTCGCCGTGCTGCTCGGCCGGGCCCGCCGGGGCGGCAGGGCGCCGGAGCGGACCGACGCCCTCCTCGCACAGGCGCACCGGGAGGCCCAGGAGGTCCTCACCGAACTCCGGGAGGTGGCCTGGCGCGTCCACCCGTCGGCCCTGGACAGCCTCGGCCTGCGCGAGGCCCTCGTCGGAGTCGCCGAGCGCTCCGCCGTCCCGACCCACATCGTGTACGAACTCCCCGAGCCGCTGCCCGAACCCGTCCGCACCGCTGCCTACTTCGTCGTCTCCGAGGCCGTGACCAACGCGGCCAAGCACGCCGAGGCCGACGAGGTCCTGGTCCGCGTCGCCCGGGCTGGCGGCCAGGTCGAGGTGACCGTACGCGACGACGGCCTCGGCGGCGCCGACCCGGCGGGAGGCGGGCTCACCGGACTGCGCGGCCGGGTGGCCGCCCTCGACGGAAGACTGACGGTCCACAGCCCTCCCGGGGGCCCCACCACGATCACCGCGGAGCTGCCGTGCGCGTCATCCTCGCCGAGGACTCCACCCTGCTGAGAGAGGGCCTGGTGCGCCTCCTCGCCGAAGAGGGCCACGAGGTCCTCGCCGCCGTGGGCACGGCCGAGTCGCTGCTGGGCGAGGTGGCGGCGACTCCACCGGACGTGGTGGTCACCGACATCCGGATGCCGCCCACCCACACCGACGAGGGCGTGCGCGCCGCCGTCGAGATCCGCCGCCGCAGGCCCCAGGTGGGCGTTCTCGTCCTCTCGCAGTACCTGGAACGCACCTACGCCGCACAGCTCCTCGCGGACGGTGCCGAACGGGTCGGCTACCTCCTCAAGGACCGGGTCGCCCAGGTCGAGGAGTTCCTCGACGCCCTGGAGCGCGTCCACGCCGGCGGCGCGGCCATCGACCCGGAGATCGTGCGACGGCTGGTCGTCCGCACCACCCGTACCGACCCGCTGGCCCGTCTGACACCCCGGGAGAGCAGCGTGCTGGAGGCGCTGGCGGAAGGGCTCACCAACGCGGCGATCGCGCGCCGGCTCCACCTGTCGGTGAGTTCGGTGGAGAAGGGTCTCCAGTCGGTCTTCGACAAGCTGGAGCTGGAGCAGACCACCGGGTACAGCCGGCGCGTCCTCGCGGTGCTGCGCTACCTGGAGTCCTGACCCCGCCTCACCCCACCACCCCCGCCCGTACGCACAGCACGTCCGGCAGGTGGGCGGCGAGCTGCTGCCAGCTCGCGCCCTCGTCCGCGCTGGCGTACAGCTCGCCGTTGCGGTTGCCGAAGTACAGGCCCGCCGGGTCGGCGCCGTCGGTGCACAGGGCGTCACGCAGCACCGTGCCGTAGTGGTCCCCGGTGGGGAGGCCCGAGGCCAGGGGCTCCCAGTGGGCGCCGCCGTCCGTGGTGCGGAAGAGGCGGCACCGGTGCTCGGCCGGGACCCGGTCGCTGTCGGCGGCGATCGGGAAGACGTACGCGGTGTCCGCGCGGGACGGGTGGGCGAGCACGGTGAAACCGAAGTCCGAGGGGAGGCCTTCGCCGATGTCCGACCAGTGGGCGCCGGCGTCGTCGCTGCGGTAGACGCCCCAGTGGTTCTGGAGGTAGAGCCGGTCCGGGTCCACCGCGTCCCGGGCGACCTTGTGCACGCACTGGCCGAACTCCGGGTGCGGGTCGGGGAGGAAGACCGCCGAGACCCCGTCGTTGGACGGGGCCCAGCTCGCGCCGCCGTCGGCGCTGCGGAAGACCCCGGCGGCCGAGACCGCGACGGTGAGCGCGTCGGCGTCCCGGGGGTCCGTCACCACGGTGTGCAGTCCCTCGCCGCCGCCTCCCGGCTCCCACCGGGACCGCGTCGGATGCTCCCAGAGGGACCGCACCAGCTCGAAGGAGTCGCCGCCGTCCCGGGAGACGAAGAGCGCGGCGGGCTCGGCTCCCGCGTACACCACGCCAGGCGCCTCCGGGCCGGCCGGCTGGAGCTGCCAGAGGCGCTCCAGGGAGGCCCCGGTGTCCTTGGGGAACCGCACGGTGGGCGAGGCCGGCTCCTGCCAGCTCGCGCCCAGGTCGTCGGAGCGGGAGACCGACGGGCCCCAGTGCGCGCTGTCCGCCCCCACCAGCAGGCGCGGCGCCGGCCCGCGGAGGTCGAGCCCCACCGCGTACACCGCCTCGCCGGTGAAGTGCGGGCCGTCGAACTCCCACGTCCCGGCGCGCCGCCGCCCGAGGAAGAGTCCCTTGCGTGTCCCGACCGCCAGCAGTACGTCCGACATCCCGCCACCTCCACGAAGTGCGTCACCTGTCCCGGTCAGTCTGCGCGCCCTCACTGACAACGGCCCGGAAGCGGCCTCGGCCAGGGCGGACGCCCACCCGGACGGCCTGCGCGGCAGGTAGGGGCAGGGCGCGGGCACGGTTGTCCATGGACTGGATCAAGCCCTCCTCTGGCCGAATCGCCGCGTCGGAGCCGAGCTGTTCATCTGATCGGCTACGGTGAGTAGTCGTATGAGTGCGGAGAGGGGGCGGCCGTCATGAGGTCGACCGAAACGGAGCGGATGCTACGGCTGCGCGATGTCGCGCGGCTGCCCGCCGAGGTGCTGGTGAAGCGGTTCGAGGAGGACTTCGGCAATCTCGTCACCGCGGCCGTGGCCGACGCCACGCGCCGGCTGCCGGCTCCCGTCCGCAGACTGCTGGACGGCCTCGAATGGCACTTGGACTGGGTCGACGCGCTGGTCTGGGCCGAAGGGGAGCTCCAGGTCTCCGCCGAGCGGATGACCCTGCTCGGCGACCTGCGGCTGCGGCGCGTCGAGGGTCAGCTCCGCCAGGTGCGCGTCCGCCTCCACGAGGCCCGCTGCGTCGCCGCCGACTACCGCCGCCAGGACCGGGAGCGGCTGGAGCAGGGTCGGCTGCTCACCGCCCGAGCCACCGCCCTGAGCTGGCTGAGCAAGGCCCTCCCCGAGGAGTACGCGGCGCTTTTCGCCGCCCGCGTCGCCGAGCTGGGCATCCCGCCGCTGCGCCGCCACACCGCCTCCCGGGACGTCTTCGACTCGATCGAGCAGGCCGTCGCCCAAGGCCGTCTCCAGGTCACGGCCGGCCCTGAGGTGAGGGCCCTGCTGGAGCTGCCCGACGACACCTTCCGGGCCGCCGTCGCCGACGACGTCCGCGAGCAGAACGCCCGCAACGTCCTGCTCCGCCACCCCCTGGTCCTGCGCCGCTGGCACGCGGGGCTCGCCCGCCTCTGCGAGCTCACGGTCGACCCCGCCCGCGCCTCCTCGGCCACCGCCCTCGGCCGGCTTCCCGTCGACCTCGCCGAACTGCCCCGGCAGGAGGCGATGCAGATCATCAACGCCCGGCGGTTCTTCTGTGCCGTCCAGCAGCGCCGCCTGGACTGCGACCGGACCGTCCGCGCCCTGATGGCGGAGATCGTCCGCCGCGAGCGCGCCGACCCGGTCAACACCGCCCGGCGCGAGGCCGGCGCCCACGCCCGGCTCCGCCTCGCCGAGGCCCACCCCGAGGCGTACGCCCGCATCCGCGAGGAACTGCGCGCCTACGAGAGCGAGCCGGGCCACCTGGACCCGGCCCGGCTCACCTCCGACGCCCGGGGCGCCCTCAAGGCCCGGCTCCTGGCCGAACTGGGCACAGGCGGCGGCGACCCGGTACCGCGCCCGCCCGTCGCCCAGCCGTCCCCGCCGCCCCGGCCCGCCCCCAGGCCGAAGCCGGGGGCGGCGGAAAGCCGGGCGGGCCGGGACCGCCCGGGCCTCGGGCAGGGGCGCGGTCCGCGCCCGGTCCCCGGGCCCCCGGCGCGGACCGCCGCCGGGCACCCGCCGCTCCGCAAGGCCGCCTGCCGCCGCGCGGAGTCGAGCCGCTGAATGCACCGCTCCAGGTCGTCGGGAGCGATCAGCTCCGGCCGTACTGCTGCGGTACGCGCACCGTGCCGCCCAGTTCGCGGGCGGCGCGACGGGGCCAGTGGGCGTCGCGCAGCAGTTCGCGGCCGAGGAGGACGGCGTCCGCCTCGCCGTTGGCCAGCACCTTCTCGGCCTGCTCCGGCTCGGTGAGCAGCCCCACCGCGGCCGACGGCAGTCCGGCCTCGTTGCGGACGCGGGCGGCGAAGGGGACCTGGTAGCCGGGGCCGACGGGGATGGTGACCTTGGCCACGTTGCCGCCGGTGGAGGCGTCCAGCAGGTCGACGCCGCGCTCCTTGAGGAGCGGGGCGAGGCGGACCGTGTCGTCCGCGGTCCAGCCGCCCTCGTCCAGCCAGTCCGTGGCGGAGATGCGGAAGAAGAGGGGCTTCTCCTCCGGCCACACCGCGCGCACCGCGTCGACGACCTCCAGGGCGAACCGCGCCCGGTTCTCGAAGGACCCGCCGTACGCGTCGGTGCGGTGGTTGCTGTGCGGGGAGAGGAACTCGCCGATCAGGTAGCCGTGGGCGCCGTGGATCTCGACCACCTCGAAGCCGGCCTCCAGCGCCCGGCGCGTGGCCTCGGCGAACTGCCGGACCACGCCCTGGATCTCGTCGGCCGTCAGCTCGTGCGGGACGGGGCTGTCGGCGTCGAAGGGCACCGGGCTCGGGCCGACCGGCTGCCAGCCGCCGTCGGCGGGGGAGATGGCCTTGCCACCGCGCCAGGGCGCCTCGCAGGACGCCTTGCGCCCGGCGTGGGCGAGCTGGATTCCGGGCACCGTCCCCTGCGAGGTGAGGAACGAGGTGATCCGGCGCAGCGCCGCCGTCTGCCCGTCGTTCCACAGGCCGAGGTCCCACGGGCTGATCCTGCCCTCGGGGGCCACGGCGGTCGCCTCCAGCAGGATCAGGCCGGCGCCGCCCGCCGCGCGGGCACCGTAGTGCTGGAAGTGCCAGTCGGTGGGACGGCCGGCGGTGGGGCCGGCCGCCGGGGCCGAGTACTGGCACATCGGCGCCATCCAGATGCGGTTCGGGAGGGTGAGGGACCGCAGGGTGAGCGGCTCGAACAGGGAGGGCATGGGGTACTCCAACGCGTCACGGGAACCGAACGATGCCAGTACGATAGTCTTCGTAGTACGTTAGATGTCAAACTACGGCTCCCTTCGTACAATGCGGAGTCCGCGCCGCCGGGTGAAGGCCCCGCGCACCGTGCCAGTCAGGAAGGGCCGAGATGACCGCCACCGAGAGCCCCCGCACCCTCGCCCACCCGCCGCGGGACCGCATCCGCCTGGAGGAGGTCCTGCACGCCCTCGCCGACCCGATGCGGCTGCGGGTGGTGTGCGCGCTGGACGCCGGTGACACCGAGCAGTCCTGTACGGAGCTACAGCTTCCGGTGACCAAGTCGACCAGCACGCACCACTTCCGCGTGCTCCGGGAGAGCGGCGTGATCCGCCAGACCTACCGGGGGACCGCCAAGCTCAACGCCCTGCGCAGGGAGGACCTAGACCTGCTTTTCCCCGGTCTGCTCGACAGCGTTCTCGCCGGGGCCGCCCGCCAGGTCCACGGGGAGTGACGTCTCGGGAGCGCCGGCCGTGCTCCGGCCCGGCAGGTGGTTGAAGAGCAGGTTGAGCACGATCGCCGCGACGCATCCGGCGCTGATCCCGCTGTGCATCACCGTCTGGAACCAGTCCGGGAACTGGTCGTAGACGGTAGGCACCCCCACCGGCAGCAGGCCGACGGCCACCGAGACGGCCACCACGGTGAGGTTGTGGTTGTCCCGGAACTCCACCTGCGCGAGGGTGCGCAGCCCGCTGGCGGCCACGGTCCCGAACATCACCAGCCCCGCCCCGCCGAGGACCGGCGCCGGAATCGCCGCCACCACCGCGCCCAGCTTCGGCAGCAGCCCGAGCAGGACGAGCATGCCGCCCGCCGCGGCCACCACCCAGCGGCTGCGGACGCGGGTCATCCCCACCAGCCCGACGTTCTGGGCGAAGGCGGTGTAGGGGAAGGTGTTGAAGACGCCGCCCAGGACGGTCGAGAGGCCGTCGGCCCGCAGCCCGTCGGCCAGCCCCCGCGGGTCGATCTTGCGACCCGTCATCTCGCCGACGGCGATGAAGTCGCCGGAGGTCTCCGTCATGCAGACCAGGGCGACGATCAGCATCGAGACGATCGCCCCCGTCTCGAAGGTCGGCAGGCCGAAGTGGAACGGGGTGCTGACGCCGATCCAGCCGGCCTGGCCGACGCCGCTGAAGTCGGTGAAGCCGAGCGGCACCGCCACGGCCACCCCGGCCGCGATGCCGACCAGGACGGCGATCCGGCTCAGCAGCGGCGGGCCGAAGCGCTGCGCGACCAGGACCACGACCAGCACGAAGGCGGCCAGCGCGATGTTGGCGGGCCGGCCGAAGTCCTCGGCGCCCGCGCCGCCCGCCACCCAGTTGCCCGCCACGGGCATCAGGGAGAGGCCGATGATGAGGATCACGGTGCCGGTCACCAGCGGCGGGAAGAACCGCAGCAGCTTCCCGAAGACCGGGGCCAGCAGGATCATCGCCACCCCGGAGACGATCACGGAGCCGTAGATCGCGGGCAGTCCTCCGCTGCCGGTACCGATCATCACCATCGGCGCGACGGCGGCGAAGGTGCACCCCTGCATGATCGGCAGCCGGATGCCGAACCGCCAGAAGCCGACGCACTGGATCAGCGTGGCTATGCCGCACATCAGCAGGTCGGCGGTGATCAGGTAGGCGAGGTCCGCGACGGACAGGCCCATCGCCCCGCCGACGATCAGCGGGACCGCGACCGCGCCCGCGTACATCGCGAGGACGTGCTGGAGGCCGAAGGCGCCGAGCTGGGCGACGGGCGGGACCTCGTCGACGGGATGGACGGGGGGTGAGGCGGCCATGGGCACTCCAAGCGCGAGCGGTGGGACGGTGCAGTGCGGGAGACGCTAAGCGCCTTGCACGTTTTGTTGATTACGCCTCTGTTGCCGCTGTGTGTCCTGCCCGCGGGGCCGCCCGACCCCGGTCAGGCCATGTCGCGCATCCGGTCGATCTCGGTGGTCTGGGTCGCGATCACGTCGTTGGCCATCTCCTCGACCGTGACGTTGTTCCCGGCGCCCAGCACCTCGGTGGCCATCGAGACGGCTCCCTGGTGGTGAGTGGTCATCAGCTTCAGGAAGAGCCGGTCGAACTCCTCGCCGTCCGCCTTCTCCAGCTGTTCGAGCTGCCTCGGCGTCGCCATCCCGGCCATCGCCTCGTGGTCGTGCCCCTTGCCGCGCGGCCCGCCGTTGTTCTTCAGCCACGCCTTCATGGCGCCGATCTCCGGCTTCTGCCCCGCCTCGATGCGGTCGGCGAGCGCCCGCACGCGCTTGCTGTGGACCCGCTCGGGCACCAGCCGGGTCATCTCCAGGGCCTGCCCGTGGTGGTCGATCATCATCTGGATGTACGCGAAGTCGGCCGAGTTGGGGCTGTCGTCCGGCTTGCGGCGCTCCGCCTCCTCCGGTGACAGCGTCTCCGCCTCCTCGCCCGGTCTGCCCGGCGCGATCACCGAGGGGCCCGTTGCGGATGCGGCCTCCGCGGCCGGTTCCGGGGTGCTGGAACATCCGGCGAGCAGCCCCGCCGCGGCGAGCGCCGCCAGGGCGAGCGGTGCGCGTCGGCGGAGCGCGGCGGTGGAGCGGGATATCGGCACAACTGCCTCCTGAAGTGCGAGGAAGGGGTGGGACTGTCCTAACACGGGGTCACGGGCGGGGGCCGGAAAGTTTGATGACAAGTATGTTGCCACCTGTTGATCTGTGCATGGCGAAAGCGATACTGCGGAGATCCGTGCACCGTTCGAGCGAACGGCGACTAGGGAGGACGCAGTGACCCTGTTCAACACCCCCCGGTCGAGGCGTAGACGCCTCACCGTTGCTGCCGCGGCAGTCGGCATGCTCGCGTCCCTGCTCACCGCTGGGCCCGCCATGGCCGTCCCGGGTCCGGGGGACACCCCCGAGGTCTCGGAGCGCGTGAGCAAGAGCGAAGCCGCCGACACCAAGGAGGCCATCTCCGCCGGCGACATCCCCGGAGTGGACGAGATCGTCCACTCGGAGAACATCAAGCACCTCGCCAACATCCCCAAGGACGCGCTCTCCGGCACCAACTCCGACCTGGCCTTCCAGGGCAAGTACGCGTTCGCCGGCAACTACGACGGCTTCCGCGTCTTCGACATCAGCAACCCGAAGAAGCCCAAGACCGTCTCCCAGGTCCTCTGCCCCGGGTCGCAGAACGACATCTCGGTCTCCGGCGACCTGCTCTTCCTCTCCACGGACTCCTCGCGCAGCGACGACTCCTGTGCGAGCACCAGCCAGCCCGCCACCGAGAAGTCCTCCTGGGAGGGCATGAAGGTCTTCGACATCAGCGACAAGCGCAAGCCGCGCTACGTCGCCGCCGTCGAGACCGCCTGCGGCTCGCACACCCACACCCTGGTCCCGGAGCGCAAGAACGTCTACGTGTACGTCTCCTCGTACTCGCCGAGCGCCGCGTTCCCCGACTGCCAGCCGCCGCACGACGGCATCTCCATCATCAAGGTGCCCCGCAAGGCGCCGCACCAGGCCGCGGTCGTCGACTTCCCCGTGCTGTTCCCCGGTGACGGGCCGGACGGCGGCGGCAACCCCGGTGCGCCGGCCAATCCGGGCGTCTCCAAGACCACCGGCTGCCACGACATCACCGCGCTGCCGCACAAGGACCTCGCCGCCGGAGCCTGCATGGGCGACGGCATCCTCCTCGACATCAAGAACCCGGAGAAGCCGAAGGTCGTCGACCGGGTCCAGGACAACGAGAACTTCGCGTTCTGGCACTCCGCCACCTTCAACCAGAAGGCCGACAAGGTCGTCTTCACCGACGAGCTCGGCGGCGGCGGCGCGGCCACCTGCAACGCGGAGACAGGCCCGAAGCGGGGCGCCGACGGCATCTACGACCTGGTCCGCAAGGGCAAGGACAAGACACCCGAGCTCGTCTTCCGCAGCTACTTCAAGATCGACCGCCACCAGGCCGACACCGAGAACTGCGTCGCGCACAACGGCTCGATCATCCCGGTCAAGGGCCGCGACATCATGGTCCAGGCCTGGTACCAGGGCGGTCTCTCCGTCTGGGACTTCACCGAGTCCACCAAGCCCCGCGAGATCGCCTACTTCGAGCGGGGCCCGCTGAGCGAGGACACTCTCGTCGGGGGTGGCTCGTGGTCGGCGTACTACTACAACGGCTTCATCTACTCCAACGACATGGCGAAGGGCTTCGACGTCCTCAAGCTGGACGACCGGCGTACCGACCCCGCCAAGAAGGTCAAGCTCGACGAGCTGAACGTCCAGACGCAGCCGGACTACTTCGACCGGTCCCGCTAGTCCTGCCACCCGTTCCCGGCCCCGCCAGGGAACACGCACGACCTGATCGGTCCCCGTCCCCCGGAGCGGCGCACGCCCGCCCGGGGGACGGGGCGTTCCCGGGGGCCGCCCGGCCGGACGCGCTCCGATCGCAGGACTCCGGGCCCCTTCCTAGAGTGGGCACAGGGGGTCGAGGAGGCAGCCGACATGGACCAAGAGGACATCCTGCGACGCATCACCGGGATGGTCGACGACGAGAAGCGCCTGCGGGCGTCGCTGGAGGCCGGGGAGATCGACCCCGCCACCGAGCGGGCCAGGCTCGCCGCCCTCGAACGCGAGCTGGACCAGTGCTGGGACCTGCTGCGCCAGCGCCGCGCCAAGGCCGAGTTCGGGGAGAACCCCGACACGGCCCGGGCCCGCCCCGTCAGCGAGGTCGAGGGCTACGAGTCCTGAGCCACCCCCGCCGCCAGCTCCAGCACCGGCAACAGGCCGCCGGGCCGCTGATCCACGGGCAGGTGGTCCACGAAGTGCACCGCGCAGCCGAGCGCGGCGGCGCCCCCGTCGGCCCGCCGGTCGTCCCCGACCATGAGCGCGGCCTCCGGGCCGACCCCGATCCGCTCGCAGGCCAGCGCGAAGAGCCGCGGATCGGGCTTCTGGACACCGTGCTCGTACGACAGGACGCTCGTGTCCGTCCACCGCTCCAGCCCGTGGGCGCGCAGTACCGGCCGCAGATCCCAGCCGATGTTCGAGACGACCGCCACCCGTACTCCCCGCTCGCGCAGCGTGCGCAGCACCTCGGCGGTGTCCGGGTAGGGGCGCCAGGCGGCGGGCGTCATGTGCCGCTCGTAGAGGACGTCGTGGAGCGCGTCGGAGCCGAGCTCCACCTGGCGCGACAGGCCGGTGTAGGCCGCACGGTGCTCGTCGGCGCTGCGGTCGCGGTGGTCCCAGAGCGCCGAGAGGTGGTCCGGGACCCGTTCCGGGGCGGGCCCGCCCGGCTGGGCGCCCGCCCGCGCCAGCCGCGCGGCCGCGGCCCCGAGGTCGCCGTCCGGCAGCAGCTCCGGACCCGCCCCCAGCTCCGCGAGCCCGCCGCGCAGCCACTCCTCGGGGGACTCGATCCGCATCAGGGTGCCGGAGAAGTCGAAGAGAACACCGGTGATCGCCATCCGCCGGATTCTGTCCGCCACCGGCCACGGACGGCAAGAGGCCACCGTGCTGGCGTGAATGTGCTCCGCCCGCCCCGGGGCCCGGCGGAACGGGAAGACGTACGCACCGCGAGGGAGGGGGAGGTGGGGAGATGACTGTCCAGGCATGTGCTGCCGCGCGCGGCACCCGGACCTTCCCCGCGTCCCCGGTTCCCGGTTCGATCTGACCCCTCGCCCCGCCCGCGGGCCACCGGCCGCGACGACGGTCCGGCCTGCCACCGGTCGTCGTCCCCGGAAACCCCCACCGCGAAGGGTTTCCCCTTGACCGCCGGACCACCCCGTCGGCCTGCGGCCGATCCCCGCGATCACACCGATCCCGGACGCCCGCACAAACGTCATGGCCGTCGCTCCCGACCGGCCCGCCCCGCCCCCCCGCGTACCACCCCGAAGAACGGGACCGCCGTGCCGGCCTGGACCACCCGCCCCGAGACGCCAGCCGACATCCCCGCCTTACGGGAGATCGTCACCGCCGACTTCCCCACGGCTGAGGAGGTCGACCTCGTCGACGCCCTGCGGGCCGACCCGAAGGCGTGGATCGACGGCCTCTCCGTCGTCGCCGAGACCGCTGACGGCACGCTCGCCGGGCACGCCCTGTTCACCCGCTGCCACGTCCACGGCGCCCCGGCGCCGGCTCTCGCCCCCGTCGCCGTCCTTCCCGCCTTCCAGCGGCAGGGCGCGGGCGCGGCCGTCATCCGCCGCGCCGTGGCCGTCACGTCCTCCGGTCCGCCGCCCCCACGCGCTCGTAGGCCAAGGCCGCCAAGGCCACCGTCAGCCCGCCCAGCAGCCAGCCGCCCAGGACGTCGGTGGGCCAGTGGACGCCCAGCCACACCCGGGTCAGGCCGACCCCGGCCACCGACACCGCCGCCACCGTCCAGGCGGCGACCAGGACGGGGCGCGCCGCCCTCACCAGGTGCAGCACCCAGACCACCAGGCCGCAGGCGACCGTGGCGGTCATGGCGTGGCCCGAGGGATACGCGGCGAAGTGCGCCGTGTCGACCGGGTCGGGCCACTCCGGGCGCTCCCTGCCGACGGCGGCCTTGAGGAGCTGCTGCGCCACGGCGGCGCCCAGGCAGGCCACGCCGACGGTGACCGCCAGCCGCACGGTTCCGCGCCGCCAGAGCCACAGCACGGTCAAGGCGGCGAGGGCCCGCATCGTCCACGGGTCCCACACCCAGTCGCTGAGTACACGGTTGGTGTGCGTCGTCCCCGGGTGGGCGAGGGCCGCCTCGTGCGCCCGGCCGGCCACCGAGGCGTCCCAGCCGGTCAGAGGTGGCCAGCCGACCGCGACCAGCGTCAGCAGCAGGGCGGAGAGGCCGGCCAGAATCGCCGCCCACCTCCCGGCGGCGGACGGCGGGGAGCTGGGAGTGCTCTCGGGAAGAGGGGAGCGGGGTGCCATGGTCACGATGGTCACCTACCCGATCGCACCCGGACATGCCCGCCGCACGCACCCCGGGACTGCGCGGGAGCACACCCCTGCCCCGTGCGCTCCCGTCTGCCGGGACACCACCCTCGCCGGGCGGGCGGACGGGGGAGTGGAGCGGGGTCAGTTCAGGGCGAGGAGACCGGGGCCGAAGGCGACCACCAGCGGCACCACGGGCACCACCGCCGCCGCGGCGGTGAGCCGCAGCCGGTGCATGGGCGCGAGCCGGGCCTGCGGCGCCAGCAACCGGTGCACCCGCTGCGGCAGATGGGCCTCGGGGGCGGGGCTCGGGCCGAACACGCCCCGGTCCTCGTTCAGTTCCACCAGGGCGAGGGCCGTGGTGAGGCGGCCGAAGCGGCGGGAGGCCATGTCGTCGGCGGCCAGTTCCACCAGCCGGTGCATCTCGTCGCGGAACGCCGCGAAGAAGGCCACCTGCGGGAAGCCGTGCGCGAGGGCGGCCGAGATGTGGCGCAGCCAGTCGTGGCGCATCGTGGCGTGGCCCTGCTCGTGGGCGGCGATGGCGTCGAGCTGACGGCCCTTGAGCCGGCGCAGTGCCGCCGTGGTGATCACCAGCTGGGGGGAGGGACCGGGAAGCCACCAGGCGTCGGGCCGGTCGCCCTCCAGCACCACCAGGCGCTCCTGGTCGCGCTCCTCGCCCGGCAGCAGGGGCGAGCGGACCAGCAGGTCGGCCCGGCGCTGCCGGCGGCGCGAGCGCGCCCGGGCGATCTCGCGGGCCAGCATCGCCACCGTCCACACCCCGCCCAGCGCCAGCACCACGGCGGTCGCCGGCGCCCAGGGGCCGTAGGCGCCCAGCGCGTACGCCTCGACGACGGCGTGCGGGGCGGGGGCGAAGACGTGGCCGCGGACCAGGTGCCAGGCGGCGGCGCCGGTGAGCGCCATCGCGAGGAAGCAGCACAGCAGCACCCCGGCGACGACGCACTGCCACACCCAGAGCGCGACGACAGGCTCCCTCTCCCGCCAGTACGCCCGCGCGAGAAGGCGCGGAGCGAGCGCGGCGGTCAGGGCACCCAGCAGCAACAGCGCGACGGGGAGCATCATGTCCACAGCATAGAAGTGGCTTCCGCCTCGGTACCCCGCCGTGTGGCGCCAAGTGACACACGACACGTTTGCCGTCGGGGTGCCGGGCCTTCGCCCGGTCGCCACCGCTACATGGCGAGGAGCATCGACACCATGGCTATCGCCATCGTGAGGCGGCAGACCAGCGCCAGTTCCGCGCGCTCCCCCCATCCCGGCGTGCCGGGCACCGGCCCGGCACCTCCAGGCGCGGTGGCCGGGGCCGGTATGAGGCGGACCCCGGCTAGCAGGGCGTACCCGGCGAAATAGACGAGAAGCAGCCCGGTGACGGCGGGCAGGCCGCCCGGGCCCGCGTGCTGGCCGTGGTGGGCGGCCGGGGCGGCGGCCATCACCAGGCACATGTAGACCATCGCCGCCGAGCCCACGAGGTGGTGCAGGTGGTGCGGGCTGCGCCGGGCCGTCAGGGCCGCGTGGACCCCGGTGGCCGTGAAGGCGGCCGCGCCGGCGAACCAGGCCGCCTCGGGCAGCGTGACGAAGGCGGCCGGGACCGCCATCACCGCCATCCCGAACCCCATCAGCGCCTCGCCCGCCGCGCCCTGCCCCTCCTGGCCGCGCGTGCGCATGCGCAGCAGGCAGTACGCCCCGCTGGCCAGGCAGAGCGCCACCAGCAACCAGGCGGCCGAGACGGGTCCGTGCACGGTGAAGACCTCCCCGGTGGTGCGGTCCGCCCCCGTCGGGCGGTGTCGCAGGTGGTCATGCCCGGGGCTCGCCCGCCCCACCCGGGCGCACGGATGTGCGAAGGGGGGCGCACGGGGTGCCCGGTGAGCCAGGCGTGCGCCTGCGCCCTCGGCTGCTCGCACCCACCGGCCGCAAAGGTAGGTGTATCCAGAAATGTTTCGCGAGTAAAACACCTGCTAAGGTTTTTGTATGAGCAGCACGCCACCCTCCACCTCGCACACCGCGCCGGCGCGGCGCGTCCACCGCCTCCCCCTCGCCGGACTCCTCGCCCTCGGGGCGCCCGCCGACATCTGGTACAAGCGGGCGTACAGCGTGGTCGTCGCGGCGGGGCTGCCCAACATCACGCTGCTGCTCCTCGGCCGGATCGACCTCGCGATGTTCACCATGGCGGGCTCCCTCTGTGCCCTCTACTGCCACAACCTCCCCTACGCGGCCCGCGCGCGGACCCTCGCCGGCGTCTGCGCCGGAATGGTGGGGGGCTTCGCCCTCGCGCTGGTCGTGGCCGCGCTCACCGACTCGCCGTACGTGCTCATCGCCGTCGGCGCGCTGATGGCCGCCGTGCAGAAGGGGGTCTGCGACGCTGTGCGGATCGGCCCGCCCGGCCAGCTGATCCTCACCTTCATCTCCTCCGCCACCCTCTTCACCCCCTCCACCCTCGGCCAGGTGCCCGGCCGCGTCGCGCTCGCCGCCGGAGGCGCCGTGCTCGCCTGGGCGGTCTGCATGGCCCCGGCGCTCGTCCGCCGGCACGGTCCCGAGCGGATCGCGGTGAGCCGCGCGCTCCGCGCCACCGCCGCCTACGTGGCCAAGGTCCGGGAGGCGGGAGCGGAGCACGCCGGCGGGCCGCGCGGCCAGGCCGCCGGCGCCACCCACGCCGCCTGGCAGTCGCTCCTCGCCACCGGCACCCGCACCCCGGTCCGCCGCGACCTGGAACACCTCCTCGTCCACGCCGAGGCCGCGCTGGCCCGCCCGGACGAGAGCGACCCGGCCCTCCTGCGCGACTGGGCGGACCGCACCACCGGCGCCGGGCCCGTGCCCCGCCCGGCCGACGCGGCCGGCACCGCCGACGAACTCGCGGGCGTCGCCGTCGAACGCGCCTACCGGGCGAGGTCCGGCGGTGCGCTGCTGCGCGGATTCCGCCCCGGCTCGCCCCTGCTGCCGATCATGCTGCGCTCCGCCGTGGGCTGCGCCCTCGCCGGATACGTCTCGTACGCGCTCGGCGTCGGCCGGCCGTACTGGGCGATCGTCACCGCCGCCTCGATCTTCCAGGCCAACATCACGCTCACCTGGTCCCGGGGCGTCCAGCGGGTGTTCGGGAACCTCGTCGGCGTGGCCCTCTTCGTCGCCATCGCCCCCCTGAGCCACCTCAACCAGGCGGCCCTCGTGCTGTGCTGCCTCGCCTTCAACTTCAGCGCCGAGGCCCTCATCGGCCGCAACTACTGGCTCGGCACCGTCTGCGTCACCCCGATGGCCCTGCTCATCACCGAGTTCGGCCACTTCCAGAACACCGGGGAACTCGCCCTCGACCGGGTCGTGGACACGCTGGTCGGTGCCGCCGTCGGCATCCTCGCCGCCGTCCTCGTCACCAACCGGCGCGCCACCAGCCTCATCGGCGACGCCCTCGCCGCCACCGCCCGCGCCCAGGCCGAGGCCGACGCCGCGCTGGCGGCCCCCGACGCCGACCCGGTCACCCTGGAGGGCCGGCGCCGCCGCCTCACCGGCGCCCTGGTCGAGTTGCGGAACGCGGTCGACGCGGCCTCCGGCGAATGGTGGCAGCGCGCCCTGCCCCAGCAGGAGGTCCTGCTCGCCGAACAGGCCGCGCACCGTACGCTCGCAGCGACAGTACGACGGCAGGGGCTCCCCGTCCCGAAGGGTGCGAGCACATGAACACCGGTACGGCAGCGCGGCGGCGGGACGGCGACACCGTCGCCGGGGTGATCCGGCAGTGGCAGAGCGTCCACCCCGGCCTCGACACCGCTCCGATGGAGATCATCGGGCGCGTCAACCGCTGCGCCGCCCTCCTCCAGCAGGCCGAGGACGCGCCGCTGCGCCGGGCGGGGCTGAGCCGTGCCGAGTTCGACCTGCTGGGGGCGCTGCGCCGGACCGGCGACGAGCTGACCCCCGGGGAACTGGCCCGCGAGACCTTCTCCTCCGGCGCCGCCGTGACCAAGCGCGTCAAGCAGCTCCAGGAGCGCGGACTGGTCGAGCGCCGCGCCGACACCCGTGACCGCCGCGTCGCCCGGGTCCGCCTCACCGACGCCGGGCGGGCGCTGGTCGACGGCATCCTCCCCGAGCAGTTGGCCTACGAGAAGGCCGTCCTCGCCGGACTGGACGAGGACGGCCACGAGGAACTGACCGGCCTGCTCTCCGGCCTCCTCCTCCAGCTCGAAGGACGGCTCGGCGGGCTGTAAGGGCCCGCGAGGCGCCTGGCCGCCGGGAGGCGGTCAGATGCCGGGGCGGTACCTCAGCGGATGCTCGGCCGGGATCTCCACCAGTACGATCCGGGTGCCGTCCGGGTCGGCGATCCACATCTCGATCAGCCCCCAGGGCTCCTGGCGCGGCTCCCGCAGGATCTCCACCCCGCGCTCCGCCAGCTCCTGGTGGGCGGCGGCCACGTCGGCGACCTGGAGCCAGAGGCACAGGCCCGGAGTGACGGGGTCCGTGGCACGGCCGGAGACCTCCAGGAAGCCGTTGCCGAGGAAGTACACCGTGCCCCGCTCGGGCCCGGTGCCGAACTCGCGGTGGACGGCGAGCCCGAGCGTCTCGCCGTAGAAGCTCCGCGACCGCTCCGGGTCGGCGGGGCGCAACAGGGTCCGGCTGCTCAGCACATGCACCATGCCGCCGAGTCTAGGGGGCCGGCGGACCACGTGCCGGACCGGCCGACGGACGGCCGGGGAAGCGCGTTACTCTCGGCCGTGCCCGCCCACGGCGTGCGCTCCACCGCCCCACGAAAGGCCCGCTCCATGGACACCGTGCCCGCCCCCGCCGCCGGAGAACTGCTCTACCGCGATGCCACCGAGGCCGACGTGGAGCAGCTGGTGGCGCTGGTGGAGTCGGCGTACCGGGGCGTGTTCAGCCGGGTCGGGTGGACCACCGAGGCCGACCTGCTCGAAGGGCAGCGGACCGACAGCCAGGGGGTCCTGGACATCATCCGGGGCGAGGGCAGCCGCCTGCTGATGGCCGAGCGGGACGGCGAGCTGATCGCCTGCTGCCAGCTCGACCACCGCGGGGACCACGCCTACTTCGGCATGTTCGCCGTCCGGCCCGGCCTCCAGGGCGGGGGAGTGGGCCGCCGGGTCATCGCGGAGGCGGAGCGCCTGGCCGTCGAGGAGTGGGGCGTAGGCGCCATGCACATGACGGTGATCTCGGCCCGCGAGGAGCTGATCGCCTGGTACGAGCGGCGCGGCTACCGGCGCACCGGTGAGACCACGCCGTTCCCGTACGGCGACGAGCGGTTCGGCCTGCCGCTCCGCGACGACCTCGCCTTCGAGCTGCTGGTCAAGCCGATCGGCTGACCCCGCGCAGCCGGGCGGCCGCCTCCTTGATCTCCGGGAGGTCGGTGGTGACGCCGTCCGCGCCGAAGGCGAGGGCCAGCCGCAGCTGCTCCTCGGTGTTGACCGTCCAGGTGAAGAACCGCAGGTCGGCCTTGTGCGCCCGCTGGGCGATCTCCAGCGTGAGGCGCCGCAGGTTGAGCACGAGGGCGGTGGCGCCGACGGCCAGGGCCCGGTCCACCACGTCGGTGCCGTAGCGGCTCGCCACCAGCGCGGTCCGGACCCCGGGCAGCAGCCGGGCGGTCTCGGCGAGGGCCTCGTCGTGGAAGGAGATGACCTCGACCCGGTCGGTCAGCTGCCGCTCGGCGAGCACCTCGGCGAGCGCGCGGGCCGCCGCCACGTCCTTGATCTCCGCCTGGAGCGGGGCGTCGACGGCCTCCAGCACCTCCTCGAAGACCGGGACGCGCTCGCCCTGGCCCGCGTCCAGCTCCCGCAGCTCGGCGAGGGTCTTCTCGGCGATCGGGCCGCGCCCGTCGGTGGTCCGGTCCACCTCGGCGTCGTGCATGACGACCAGCGCGCCGTCCTTGCTCAGGTGCAGGTCGAGTTCGATCAGGTCGACGCCGGACCGCTCGGCCCGGACGAAGGACCGCAGGGTGTTCTCCGGCTCGTGGCCCATGGCTCCCCGGTGGCCGATGGTGAGGAAGTTCAAGTTCCGCTCGTTTCGTCGACGGCTGTGCCGCGGCCCGTACCACTCAGGTGCCGCGTCGGCATGCAGCCTAGGCCCTGACCGGCTCTTCCCCCTCGGACGTGGGCGTGTCGCCGCCCCCGGCTTGACGTGCGGGAAAGGCCGGCCGGGGCCACGCTGGAGCTAGCTCCCGCAACGCGGGGCAGGAGGCCCCTGTCTTCCGGCGAGCGGAGGGTGACAGGAAAAACAGCGGCGATCAAGGGGTGTGGCCGCAGTATCTTTCGAGATCCCTTGTGTTGACGTGAGACGTCTGCCTACGGTGAGCCGTACGTGAAGTTCTTCCCGGGAGGTACGAGGCATGACGGAAATTCTTGCGCAGGACGCCGCGCTGGAGGGGCGGACGTCCGGTGACTCGGCTCCCCGCGTCGTGGACGACCCCGCCTGGCCGCTGCTCAAGGAGGCCGTCGAGGAGCTGCGCCTCCTCCAGCAGGCCGACGGCTCCGTCGACCTCGCCGCCGACGGCGCACCCGCCCCGGAGGCGGTCCGCGCCCTCGTCGAGCGCGTGATCGCCGGCGTCGAGGCGCTCGCCCCGCTCCTCCCGCACGACGCCGCGTACCACCGCGCCCTCGTCGCGGACCTCCGCCGCTGGGCCGACGACGGCTTCGGCGTGCCGGACTTCCTGGAGGCGCTGCTCGCCTTCCAGCCCGCCGCCGGGCGGACCGACGGCCTCCAGCACCTCGTCGTCTTCCCGATGTACACGCAGAACGGCAACCCCGACCGCAACTTCGAGGCGGTCGTCCTGCGCATGGTCTGGCCCGACTGGCTGGCCGAGCTGGAGCGCACCCGCTACGACAACCCGCTGTTCTGCGGCATCACCTTCGAGGACTTCACCTCGGGCTACGACACCAACTCGGCCGTGCTCTTCCCCGAGACCGTGGCCGTCCGCGAGGCCCCCGAGCGCTTCACCTGGGGCGGCATCTTCTGCGACCGCGAGGCGGCCCGCTTCCGCAAGGTCACCGAGGCCGCCGTGGACATCCTCGGCCTGGAGCTCCCCGACGACATCCGCGCCCTCGTCGCCGACCAGGACCGCAGCCAGCAGGCGTTCGTCCTGTGGGACATGGTCCACGACCGCACCCACAGCCACGGCGACCTGCCCTTCGACCCGTTCATGATCAAGCAGCGCCAGCCGTTCTGGATGTACGGCCTGGAGGAGCTGCGCTGCGACCTCACCGCCTTCAAGGAGGCCGTGAAGCTGGAGGCCGACGGCTTCCCGCAGGGCCGCGACGTGCAGTACGCGGTCCTCTTCGACCGCATGTTCCGCTTCCCGGTCACCGGCGAGCGCAACCGGAACTACGACGGCCTCGGCGGCCAGCTCCTCTTCGCCTACCTCCACCGCCACGACGTCGTCCGCTGGACCGACAACCGGCTCAGCATCGACTGGGAGCGGGCCCCGCAGGTCACCAACCAGCTCTGCGCCGAGATCGAGAAGCTCTACCGCGACGGCATCGACCGCCCCAAGCTCGTCCACTGGTTCGCCGCGTACGACCTGGTCTCCACCTACCTCGCGCCGCACCCCGGCTCCCGCTGGGCCAAGGGCCCCGACGCCCTCGACCTCACCCTCCCGCCGCGCAAGCTCGTCGACGACGTGCTGCCCGACGAGTTCCCCCTGAGCATGTTCTACGAAGCCCTCAAGAAGAAGCTCAAAGGTGTGATCGCCGCCACGAAGGGGATCACTGCCCAGGACCCGGCAACGGCCGGGGCCGCCAGTGAGACCGGTGCGGACGCCTCCGCCCCGGCGGGAAGGTGACGGCCATGAACGACACACAGCACAGCGCGACCCCGCAGTCCCTCGAAGGAGCCGTCGTCGCGGTCGCCGGCGCGGCCGGACCCGCGGGCCGGGCGACCCTGCTGCGCCTGGCCGAGGCCGGCGCCACCGTGATCGGCGCCGACGCCGACGTGGAGCGCCTGGCCGAGGCCGTGGACGCCGCCCGCTACGCCCACGGCGGCGCCACCGTCATCGGCGAGACCATCGACCTCCTCGACCTGCACGCCACCCAGGACTGGGCCGACCGCGTGCAGAAGGACTTCGGCCGGATCGACGGTCTCGTCCACCTGGTCGGCGGCTGGCGCGGCGGCGCGGACCTCACCGACTCCGCCCTCCAGGACTGGGACCTGTTGGAGAAGCTCCTCATCCGCACGGTCCAGAACACCTCCTTGGCCTTCCGCCCCGCCCTGGAGCGCAGCGACCGCGGCCGCTACCTGCTGATCAGTGCCGCCGGAGCCAGCAAGCCCACCGCCGGCAACGCCGCGTACGCCGCCGCCAAGGCCGCCGCCGAGGCATGGACGCTCGCCCTCGGCGACGCCTTCCGCAAGGCCGGGGGCGAGGACGGCCCCCGCGCCGCGGCTGCGATCCTGGTGGTCAAGGCGTTGGTCCACGAGGCGATGCGCGCCGAGCGCCCCAACGCGAAGTTCGCGGGCTTCACCGACGTGACCGACCTGGCCCAGGCCATCGTCGAGACGTGGGGAGACCCGACCAGGGAAGTGAACGGAAACCGTCTGTGGCTGACCGAGAAGCCGTGAACCCGCCCCGCACCGACGCGCGGCGCCGCCACGATCCGCAGATCCGCGGGTTCGCCAGCGACAACTACGCCGGCGCCCACCCCGAGGTCATGGCGGCCCTCGCCCTGGCCAACGGCGGGCACCAGGTGGCGTACGGGGAGGACGACTACACCGAGCACCTCCAGCAGATCGTCCGCAGCCACTTCGGCGGCTCGGCGCAGGCGTTCCCGGTCTTCAACGGCACCGGCGCCAACGTCGTCGCCCTCCAGGCGCTGACCGACCGCTGGGGCGCGGTGATCTGCGCGGAGAGCGCCCACATCAACGTCGACGAGTGCGGGGCGCCCGAGCGCGTCGGCGGGCTGAAGCTGCTCACCGTCCCCACCCCGCACGGCAAGCTCACCCCCGAGCTGATCGACCGCGAGGCGTACGGCTGGGACGACGAGCACCGGGCCATGCCGCAGGTCGTCTCGATCACCCAGAACACGGAACTGGGCACGGTCTACACGCCCGAGGAGATCCGCGCGATCTGCGACCACGCCCACGAGCGCGGCATGAAGGTCCACCTCGACGGCGCCCGGATAGCCAATGCCGCGGCCTCCCTCGACGTCCCCATGCGCGCCTTCACCAACGCGGTCGGCGTCGACGTGCTCTCGTACGGCGGGACCAAGAACGGCATGCTCTTCGGCGAGGCGGTGATCGTCCTCGACCCGGACACCGCCCGCCACATGAAGCACCTGCGGAAGCTGTCGATGCAGCTGGCCTCGAAGATGCGGTTCGTCTCGGTGCAGCTGGAGGCGATGCTCGCCAAGGACCTCTGGCTGCGCAACGCCCGGCACGCCAACGCCATGGCTCGCCGCCTCGCCGAGGCCGTGGAGACGGTCGACGGCGTGGAGATCGTCCACCCGGTGCAGGCCAACGCCGTCTTCGCCCGGCTCCCGCACGACGTCTCCGAGCGCCTCCAGAAGCGGTTCCGCTTCTACTTCTGGGACGAGCAGGCGGGGGAGGTCCGCTGGATGTGCTCCTTCGACACCCAGGAGGAGGACGTCGACGCCTTCGCGGCCGCCCTCCGCGAGGAGATGGGCCGCTGACCCCGGCACACCCCTAGGACTCATACCTATGCGGCCACCCGTAAATGCATTGCATGCGGGTGGTCGCTCGCCCTAGATTCCGCCCATGCCGTCCACCCTCGCACAACCCTGGAACACGCCCGCCTACCTGCACTCCGACGAGGTCGTCGACCACGGGGCCTCCGTGGTCCGCCGACTGGCCGCAACGCTCGGCGCCGACCGGCTACCCGTGCATGAATATGCCGAAGCCGCCTTCACATACGTACGCGACCGGGTCGCCCACTCCGACGACACCGGCGATCCCCGCGTCACCTGGCGCGCCTCCGACGTGCTGACCTCCGCCACCGGCATCTGCCACGCCAAGGCGCACGCCCTCTGCGCGCTGCTGCGGGCCGGCGGCATCCCGGCCGGGCTCTGCTACCAGCGGCTGCGCCGGAGCGACGAGGAGCCGGCGACGGTCGTCCACGGGCTGATCGCCCTCGCCCTGCCCGGCGGCGACGGCTGGCACCGGCAGGACCCGCGCGGCGGCGAACCCGGCCGCGCCGCCCGTTTCTCCCTCACCGCCGAGCACCTGGTCTGGCCGGTACGTCCCGCACTCGGCGAGGCCGACCTCCCCGGCGTCCACGCCACCGCTCACCCCCGGGTGCTCACCGCCCTCCAGGGCGCCCGGGACCGTACGGAACTGGGCGGGCTGCTCCCGGCCGACCTCGCGGACCCGCGCTGACGGCGGCGGCGCAACGGCGGACGGGCGCCTCCCGTACAGGGAAGCGCCCGTCCGGCGGGGAAGGGCCGACGTGGCGTCAGTCCTTCTGCTCGGCCTCGCGTACCGCCTCCGGGGTCGGCGCGGTGCCGCCCAGGTGGGCCGGCATCCACCAGGTGTCCTCGGGGCCCTTGGGGCGCACCGGGTAGGCGCGCTGCGCCGCCTCCAGCAGCTCCTGCATCCGTTCCCGCAGCCGGCGGGTGATCGCCCCGGCGTACTGGTCGGCGGGTGCCTCCAGCGGCTCGCCGACGCGGATGGTGATCGGGATGTGGCTGCGCCGGAAGTTGCGCGGGTGGCCCTTGGTCCATATCCGCTGGGTGCCCCACAGCGCCATCGGGATCAGCGGGACCCCGGCCTCCTGCGCCAGGCGGGCCGCGCCGGACTTGAAGGACTTCAGCGTGAACGACTGGGAGATGGTGGCCTCGGGGAAGACGCCGATGATCTCGCCGGAACGCAGGGAGTTGAGCGCGTGCGCGTAGGCCGCCTCACCCTTCTTGCGGTCGACCGGAATGTGCTTCATGCCGCGCATCAGCGGACCGGAGATCTTGTGGCGGAAGACCGAGTCCTTCGCCATGAACCGCACCAGCCGCTTCTGCGGCAGCGCCGCCAGGCCGTTGAAGATGAAGTCCATGTAGCTGATGTGGTTGCTGACCAGCACCGCACCGCCGACACGCGGGATGTGCTCGGAGCCCCGGCACTCGATCTTCAGGTCAAGTGCCTTGAACATCGTTTGCGCGGCACCGATGACCGGTCGATAGACGAGTTCTGCCATGTAAGTGGGGACCCTTCTGTACCCGGGGAGGGCTCTCCCGGTGGAAGTTACGGAGCCGTAGGTTTTCGGCGTTGCGCAGATCGTGCCCCAAGAACGGGCCGGAGACCAGCCCCGGTTCCGGTACGCCGAGAGAGCTTCGTCACGTCTGACCTGGTTCTTCCGCGCGCGGAGGGTGAAACGGGTGGCCTTCGTGGGGGAATCAGGAGTGCCCGTCACCGGTTCGGCAGGATGGACGTGACGCGTGGGGCGAGACGAGAGTGAGGCGGCCATGGCGGACGGGCGGGAGACCGCGACCGGCGGTACGGCCGGGGACGGCGGCGAGACGCCGCTCCAGGTGGGCGAGACGCCGCTCCAGGTGCTGGACGCAGGCCGGCTCGGGACCGAGCTGGGGGAGCGGGCCACGCTGGTGCAGTTCTCCACCGCCTTCTGCCAGCCCTGCCGCGCGACCCGGCGTGTCCTCGACGACGTCGCCGCCCTGGTGCCCGGGGTCCGCCACGTGGAGATCGACGCCGAGGCCCACCTCGACCTGGTCCGCGCCGTGGGCGTCGAACGGACGCCCACCGTGCTGATCCTGGACGGCCGGGGTCGCGTGGCCCTCCGCGCCACCGGCGCTCCACGCAAGGCCGACGTCCTGGCGGGGCTCGCCCAAGCCCTGTGACTTCGGCGAACGTCCGCGCGCCCGGCGGCTCGGACCACCCGGTTCCGCTTGACGTGCCGCCCCACCTCTCGTCAGGGTGACGTCATGTCGCCCGCCGAAAACCGCACCGCCCCCCGACTCCCGTCGCCTTCCCCGCCGAACCCCGGGAGCCCGCACGGCGGTACGGAGGGGAACGCGGACGCCGGCGCCCCGCTCGACGGGTCGCCGGAACTCCTGCGGGCCGCGTTCCGGCGCCACCCGGCCGGTGTCGCGGTGATCACCGCGCGCGGGAGCCGGCTCGCCGGATTCACCGCCACCTCGCTGACCTCGGTCTCGGCGGAACCGCCGCTGGTCTCCTTCGGCGTCGGTACGGCCTCCAGCAGCTGGCCGGTGATCGCCGAGGCGGAGCACGTCGGCGTCCACCTGCTCGGCGAGCACCAGCGCGAGCTGGCCGGCACGTTCGCCCGGAGCGGGGCAGACCGGTTCGCGCCGCCGACCCGGTGGCGGGAGGGACCCGAAGGGGTGCCCCTGCTGGAATCGGTGCCCGTGTGGCTGGTGTGCCGTGTGGTGGCGCGGGTCCCGGCGGGGGACCATCGGGTCGTGGTGGCGGAGGTGGTGGCCGGAGATCCGGCCGGACCCGGCCGTCCGCTGGTCCACCACGACGGGCGCTACAACGCCCTGCGGGACTGAATCGTTCCGGGTTGGCCGGCCCCGGCCGGGGTAGGCCAGATCACAGTGCAAAGCGCTTGCTTACCGGGCAGGAGCTGGGTGTACTGACGAGTAATATTTCGGTCGGAGCGCGGTCCGCCCCCATCGGGATTCGCCTCTTCAGGCGCCTATGCTGCGTTCCAGTACGCAGCCAAGAAATGACGATGCAGTAGGAGAGCCGGCGTGAGCTTGAGGATCGTTGTCTGTGTGAAGTACGTGCCCGACGCCACCGGCGACCGGCACTTCGCCGATGACCTGACCCTGGACCGTGACGATGTCGACGGTCTGCTGTCGGAGCTGGACGAGTACGCGGTCGAGCAGGCGCTCCAGATCGCGGACGAGGCGGACGACGCGGAGATCACCGTGCTGACCGTCGGCCCCGACGACGCGAAGGACGCGCTGCGCAAGGCGCTGTCCATGGGCGCCGACAAGGCCGTCCACGTCGAGGACGACGACCTGCACGGCACCGACGTCATGGGCACCTCGCTGGTGCTGGCCAAGGCGATCGAGAAGACCGGCTACGACCTGGTCATCTGCGGCATGGCCTCCACCGACGGCGTCATGGGTGTCCTCCCGGCCGTCCTGGCCGAGCGCCTGGGCGTCCCGCAGGTCACCCTCCTGTCCGAGGTCTCGGTCGAGGACGGCACCGTCAAGGGCCGCCGCGACGGCGACACCGCCACCGAGCAGCTGGAGGCCGCCCTCCCGGCGGTCGTCTCGGTCACCGACCAGTCCGGTGAGGCCCGCTACCCGTCCTTCAAGGGCATCATGGCGGCCAAGAAGAAGCCGGTGGAGTCCCTGGACCTGGAGGACCTCGACATCGAGGCCGACGAGGTGGGCCTGGAGAACGCCTGGACCAAGGTCGACTCCGCGACGGAGCGCCCGGCCCGCACGGCCGGCACGATCGTCAAGGACGAGGGCGAGGGCGGCAAGCAGCTCGCGGCCTTCCTGGCGGAGCGGAAGTTCGTCTGAGGCGCAGCCTCACCGGCCGCAGCGCGCGCGACAGCGCCGGGACCGGCCACCCCACCGCCCTCTCACCCTTCGCAAGCAGGAGATTGAAGTCCCATGGCTGAAGTTCTCGTCTACGTCGACCACGTGGACGGCGCCGTCCGCAAGCCCACCCTGGAGCTGCTGACGCTGGCCCGCCGCATCGGCGAGCCCGTCGCCGTCGCGCTGGGTGCCGGTGCCGCCGACACCGCCTCCGCGCTCGCCGAGCACGGCGCGGTCAAGGTCCTGACCGCCGAGGCCCCCGAGTTCGCCGACTACCTGGTCGTCCCGAAGGTCGACGCGCTCCAGGCCGCGTACGAGGCCGTCTCCCCGGCCGCCGTGCTGCTGCCCTCCTCGGCCGAGGCCAAGGAGATCGCGGCCCGCCTGGCGCTGCGCATCGGCTCCGGCATCATCACCGACGCCGTCGACCTGGAGGCCGGCGACGAGGGCCCGGTGGCCACGCAGTCCGTCTTCGCGGCCGCGTTCACCACCAAGTCCCGCGTCTCCAAGGGCACCCCGGTCATCACCGTGAAGCCCAACTCGGCCCCCGTCGAGGCCGCCCCGGCCGCCGGCGCGGTCGAGGCGCTGACCGTCTCCTTCTCGGAGAAGGCCACCGGCACCAAGGTCGTCTCGCGCACCCCGCGTGAGTCCACCGGCCGCCCCGAGCTGACCGAGGCCGCGATCGTCGTCTCCGGCGGCCGTGGCGTCAACGGCGCGGAGAACTTCGCGATCATCGAGGCGCTCGCCGACTCGCTCGGTGCGGCCGTCGGTGCCTCGCGTGCCGCCGTCGACGCCGGCTGGTACCCGCACACCAGCCAGGTCGGCCAGACCGGCAAGTCGGTCTCGCCGCAGCTCTACATCGCCAACGGCATCTCCGGTGCGATCCAGCACCGCGCCGGCATGCAGACCTCGAAGACCATCGTGGCCGTCAACAAGGACGAAGAGGCCCCGATCTTCGAGCTGGTCGACTACGGCGTGGTCGGCGACCTCTTCGAGGTCGTCCCGCAGCTCACCGAGGAGGTCAAGGCCCGCAAGGGCTGACGACCCCGCGCAGTACGCCCTGAGCCCCCGCCCCCGGCCCACCCGGCCGGTGCCGGGGGCTCCGGCGTACCGTCCGCGGGGTGCCCGCCGTCGCCGGACCGGTGTTGACCGGAGCAGATCACCCGGATAACTTCGCAGTGCGGATCTTTGATTCCGACAAGCGGAAATGAGGAGAGTGTGGGCATGGGTCAGCACGAGCAGGCGGCCACCAGTTTCGGCAGCGGTCTCACCGAGGAGATCGGAGCCCTGCTGGCCCCGGTCGACGCGGAGCTGGAGCGCCGCTACCCAGGCGACCCCGGCACCCGCCAGCCCGTCCACACGGTCTACGTCCCCGCCGACGCCTTCGGCCCCACCACCCTGCGCGACTGGGGCGACGAGGCGCTCGAGGCCCTCGACGCGCACGCTCCCGACGCCGCCTCGTTCGCCGCCGTCCTCGGCCTCGCCGACGACCTGGCCGCACCGGTCTACGACCGCGTCCGCGCCAAGCTCACCCGCGAGCCCGTCGAGGACCTGCGCATCGACTTCGAGGACGGCTACGGCCCCCGCCCGGACGCCGAGGAGGACGAGGCCGCCGTCCGCGCCGCCCGTACCGTCGCCGCCGCCTACGCCGACGGCAGCGCCGCCCCCTACATGGGCATCCGGATGAAGTGCATGGAGGCCGCCGTCCGCGACCGCGGCATCCGCACCCTCGACCTCTTCCTCACCACCCTGCTCGACTCCGGACCGCTCCCCTCCGGCCTGGTCCTCACCCTCCCCAAGGTCACCTACGCCGCCCAGGTCACCGCCATGGCCCGGCTGCTGGAGGCGTTCGAGAAGGCCCACGGGCTGGACGCCGGACGGCTCGGCTTCGAGATCCAGATCGAGACCAGCCAGTCCATCCTGGGCCCCGACGGCACCGCCACCGTCGCCCGCATGATCGACGCCGCCGAGGGCCGCGCCACCGGCCTGCACTACGGCACCTTCGACTACAGCGCCTGCCTCGGCGTCGCCGCCGCCCACCAGGCCAGCGACCACCCCGCCGCCGACCACGCCAAGGCCGTCATGCAGGTCGCCGCCGCCGGCACCGGCGTCCGGGTCAGCGACGGCTCCACCAACGTCCTGCCCGTCGGCCCCACCCCCAAGGTGCACGACGCCTGGCGCCTGCACTACGGCCTGACCCGCCGCGCCCTGGCCCGCGCCTACTACCAGGGCTGGGACATGCACCCCGCCCACATCCCGACCCGCTACGCCGCCGTCTTCGCCTTCTACCGCGAGAGCTTCGAACAGGCCGCCGCCCGCCTCGCCGCCTACGCCAACCGCACCGGCGGCGACGTCATGGACGAGCCCGCCACCGCCAAGGCCCTCGCCGCCCACCTCCTGCGCGGCCTGGAGTGCGGCGCCCTCGACAACGGCGAGGTGGCCCGCCTCAGCGGCCTCACCCGTGCCGACCTGGAGACGTACGCCCGCCCCCGCCGCGCCGAACTGGGCGCCGGGCGGGGAGCCTGACGAAGCGCCGGGCGGGCGCGGCCCTTCCCGCCGCCCGCCCGGCGAGCCCCGCTCGTCAGAGCCGTACACACCCGGCGAGCCCGCCCCATGGCGTCCCACCCGCGCCTCCCGACCCCCGCACGACGCCGACGAACGGGCCCTTCTCACCGGCTGCCCGGACCACCAGCGCGCCACCCTCGCCCGGCAATGCGAGGACCTGACCCCGGACCAGCTCCGCATCCCCGCCGTCCCCGCCGTCGGCCTGCTGGGCCTGGTGCGCCGCGCCTTCGCTACGTCCTCACCCGCATGATCGAGGAGTACGCCCGCCACCACGGCCACGCCGACCTGCCGCGCGGACGCCTGGACGGGAGGACCGGGGAGTGGTGCGGCGCTACCGCCCCGCAGGCGGCAGCTCCCCCGAGCCGCGCACGATCAGCCGCGTCGGCAGCTCCACGCGGCGGGGCCGCGCCGGTTCGCCCTCCAGGCGGCCGAAGAGGAGGTCGGCGGCGGTGCGGCCGATCAGGGCGGCGTCCTGGGCCACGACCGTCACCCCGGGGCGGAGCAGGTCGCCCAGTTCGATGTCGTCGAAGCCGACCAGGGCGACGGGCTCCTCCCGGTCGGCCAGTACCCGCAGCGCGGTGACGGTGACCCGGTTGTTCCCGGCGAACAGGGCGGTGACCGGCTCCGGGCCCGAGAGCAGCCGCGCGGCCTCGGCCGCCACCCGCTCGGCGCCGGTCGGCCCCATCGAGACCCAGCGCTCGTCGACCGGCGCCCCCGCCTCCACCATCGCCTCCCGGTAGCCGCGCAGCCGCTCGGCGGCGGTGTGGATGTGCGGCAGGTCGCCGATGAAGCCGATCCTGCGGTGGCCGTGGGCGAGCAGGTGGGCGACGCCCTCGCGGGCTCCGCCCGCGTTGTCGGAGAGGACCGCGTCGGCCTCGATGCCCCCGGCCGGGCGGTCGACGAAGACCGTGGCCACCCCGGCGGCGATCTCCGGCTCCAGGTAACGGTGGTCCTCGCCCGCCGGGATGACGACCAGGCCGTCCACCCGTCGGGCGCACAGGGCGAGGGCCAGCTCCCGTTCCCGCTCGGGGTCCTCGGCGCTGGAGCCGTTGATGAGCAGGGCCCCGTGGGCGCGGGCGACCTCCTCCACGGCCCGGCTGAGCGGCCCGTAGAAGGGGTCGGCGAGGTCCTCCAGGATCAGGCCGACGCTGGCGGTGCGGCCCTTGCGCAGGACGCGGGCGCTGTCGTTGCGCCGGAAGCCGAGGGCGTCGATCGCCTCGCGGACCCGCCGTTCGGTCTCCACCGTCACCCCGGGTTCGCTGTTGACCACCCGGGAGACGGTCTTCAGCCCCACGCCCGCCCGGGCGGCCACGTCCTTCATGGTGGGGCGGTTGCCGTAACGCGGTGCGGGGCGGCGGACGGTCTGGGCCACGGTGCGCTGTCCTGTCCTCGGGCCGGACGCCGGCCCGGTGCCTGACGTGGCCAGCCGCCCGGCTTCCGGCCCCGCCTGCTGCGGGACGTACGCCCGGCCCGGTCGCGCGAACGGCCGGTCTGGCCCGGCCTGTCGGGGCCGTGGCGTCGAGCATAGAGTGTGGACAACGTTGTCAAACCGGGGGGACAATGGATCAGGACCAAGAGACGTACTCAGGGGCGCCCGCGACGGCCGGTGCCTCCACAGGAGCTCCGACCGTGACCCGTACCGACCTGACCGCCGCGCTGGACATCGGCGGCACCAAGATCGCCGCCGCCCTCGTCGACCGGGAGGGGCGCGTCGTCCGGCGGGCGCAGCGGCCGACCCCGGCGGACCAGGACGGCGAGCGGGTGGTGGCCGCCGTCCACGCGGCGCTCGGGGAACTCGCCGCGCACCCCGACTGGGAGCGGGCCGGAGCGCTCGGCATCGGCAGCGCGGGACCGGTCGACGCCTCGGCCGGCACGGTCAGCCCGGTCAACATCCCGGGCTGGCGCGACTTCCCGCTGGTCGAACGGGTCCGGGAGGTGGTGGGCGCGCGGCCGGTGCGGCTGATCGGCGACGGTGTCGCCGTCGCGGCCGCCGAGCACTGGCAGGGTGCGGCACGCGGTTACGACGACGCGCTCTGCATGGTCGTCTCCACCGGCGTGGGCGGCGGACTGGTCCTCGGCGGCCGCCTCTACGCGGGGCCGAGCGGCAACGCCGGTCACCTCGGCCACATCAGTGTCGACTTCGAGGGCGACCTCTGCCCGTGCGGCGGCCGGGGGTGCGTCGAACGCATCGCCAGCGGCCCCCACATCGCCGCCCGGGCCCTGGCGGAAGGGTGGCGACCCGGGCCCGACGGTGACACCTCGGCCGCCGCGGTGGCCGCCGCCGCCCGTGCCGGTGACCCGGTGGCCCGGGCCTCCTTCGCCCGCGCGGGCGGCGCGCTGGCGGCCGGGATAGCCGCCACCGCGACGCTGACCGAGGTCCGGATCGCGGTGATCGGGGGCGGGGTGGCGGCCGCGGGCGAGGTGCTCTTCGCCCCGTTGCGCCGGGCGCTCGACCAGTACGCCACCCTTGCCTTCGTCCGCGGCCTGACGGTGGTTCCGGCGCGGACCGGGACGGACGCCGGGCTCATCGGGGCGGCCGCCGCCGTTCTCCGGGAGGACGGCTGGGGCGGATCGGCGGAGAGCCGCCGGCAGGCCGCCTGACGGGGCGTACGCCGTCACAGGTGCGGGGCGCGTGTGAGGGCCGAGCGCGGTGGGCCCGCCAGTCGTGCAGCCCGGCGCACGGGCGCTTGGAGGGGCGCACGACCGGCGCATTCGGCGGCGGGCGGCCCTCTCTGAACGCGGTGGGTTTCCGTGGCACTGTGGGGCGGGCAAGCCACTGGCGTCTACGGATGAGGGGGAACCGTGATCATCTGGGTCAACGGTGCGTTCGGGGCGGACCAGACCGCCGTGGCGAAGGAACTGACGGAGCTGCTCCCGCGGAGTGTGCTCTTCGACCCGGAGACGGTCGAGGAGCAACTCGTCCGGCTGCTGCCACCGAAACGGCTGGCCGAGGTGGCGGACCTCCAGGAGCTCCCGATGTGGCGGCGGCTGGTCGTCGACACCGCCGCCGCGCTCTTCGCGGAGACCGGCGGCGACGTGGTCGTCCCCGGCAGCCTGCTGCGCCAGGAGTACCGGGACGAGATCTTCGGGGCTCTCGCCGCCCGCCGCATCACCGTCAGCCACGTACTCGTAGACCCTGGCGAAACGATCCTGCGGGCGCGCTCCGCCGAGACGCCGACCGGGACCCGGACCGCCTCCCGCCCTCCGCACGATCCCGCCGCGTACGGTGCCGTGCTCGCCGCCTGGCTCGCGGCGGACGCCCACGTCCTCGACACCCGGGGGCTCTCGCCCGCCCAGAGCGCACGGCGCATCGCCGACCTGCTCCACGAAGGCGGCGCGCGCACCTGCGACATCGTCCAGACCCCCCAACCGACGGCCGAGACCGTCGCCTCCGGAGTCCTGCTCTTCGACGAGCGGGAGCGGGTCCTGCTCGTCGACCCGACCTACAAACCCGGCTGGGAGTTCCCCGGCGGGATAGTCGAACCCGGTGAGGCGCCCGCCGCCGCAGGGGTGCGCGAGGTCGCTGAGGAGACGGGGCTGAGCCTGGAACAGGGCCGGCTGCGCCTGCTGGTCATGGACTGGGAACCGCCGATGCCGCCCGGCTTCGGCGGCCTGCGGCTCCTCTTCGACGGGGGACGGCTGGACAGCCGCGCCGCCGCCTCGATGCTGCTGCCCGGCCCGGAACTGCGGGCCTGCCGGTTCGTCGGCCTCGACGAGGCCGAGGGGCTGCTGCCGCCGGTACGGTTCGAACGGTTGCGGTGGGCCGTGGCGGCGCGGGGGACCGGGGGGCCGCTGTATCTGGAGCGGGGGGTGCCGTTGAGGTGAGGGTGGTCCCCCGCCATGCTGTTGAGGGCCGATGCGGCCCGACCTGCGCAGGGCTGCCCGGCGGCCGGGTGCGGCTCCCCGTTGCTGAGGAACCCCGGCTGCTCACCGCTCAGTTCATGACGACGGATCGACGGCGCCGCTCGACCACCCGGGCCCGCCCCAAGACCACCTCCAGGGGGCGGCCGTGCCGCAGACGCGTCTCGACACCGCGCGCATTCTGGCGGCCCGCCGGCTGATCGACCCGGTCTTCCTCGACACGCCCTTCTACCGGTGCGAGGCGCTGGAGCCCCGCCTCGGGTGTGCGGTGAACATCAAGCTGGAGACGGCCAACCCGGTGCGCAGTTTCAAGGGGCGCGGCACCGAGGTGGTGGCGAGTCTGCTCGCCGACGCGGGCCGGGGGGCAGCGGTGTGCGCCAGTGCGGGCAACCTCGGGCAGGCCCTCGCCTGGTCCGGGCGTACCCGGGGCCTCGACGTGACCGTGGTGGCCTCCCGCAGCGCGACCGCGGCCAAGCTCGACCGCATCCGGGCCCTGGGCGCGACGCTGGAACTGGTCGACGGCGACCACGAGTCGGCTCGCGAGCGGGCGGCGGACCTCGCCCGGCACGCGGGCATCCGTCTGCTGGAGGACAGCCTGGACCTCGAGACCTGCGAAGGCGCGGGGACCATCGGCTGGGAGCTGGTGAACTCCGGTCCGCCGTTCGACACCGTCGTACTCGCCCTCGGGGGTGGGGCGCTGGCCACAGGGGTGGGTCACGTACTCAAGGAGCTGGCGCCGCACGTCGAGGTGGTCTGCGTGCAGGCGCTGGGCGCACCGGCGTTGGCGTACTCCTGGCGCCGGCGCCGCGTCGTCACCACCCCGTCGGCCGACACCATCGCGGACGGGGTGGCCGGACGGTTTCCGATCCCTGCCGTCCTGGACGATCTCCTCCTGGTCGCCGACGACGTCGTCCTGGTCCGGGAGGAGTCGATCGTCGCGGGGATGCGGTTGCTTCTCGACCACGCCGGTCTCGTCGTCGAGCCGTCGGCCGCGCTCGGCGTCGCCGCGCTCCTCGAAGACCGCGACCGCTTCGCCGGCCGTTCCGTGGCGACGGTTGTGTGCGGCAGCAATGTCGACATGGCCGCTCATCGCCGCTGGACCGGCGGGGCGCAGGCGCGCGAGCGCTGACCTGCGCCGCGCCGGGGTGCCGCGACGGGCCCGTCACGGGTTCGCCGCGGGCCCCGCCCGGCTGAGGGCCGGTCAGCCGGTGGCGGCGGCCGTCCGGGCGTAGTTCTGGAGGAAGTACGCCTCCGTCACCGCGAGCCGCTCCAGTTCCTCCGGGGAGACCGACTCGTTCGGGGCGTGGATCTGGGCCTCGGGCTCCGAGAGGCCGATGAGGAGGATCTCGGCCTCCGGGTAGAGGGAGCCGAGGGTGTTGGTGAGGGGGATCGAGCCTCCCTGGCCGGCCTCCTGCATCTGCTCGCCGGGGTAGGCGGCGGCCATCGCCTCGGCCATGGCCCGGTACGCGGGGCTGCTCGTGTCGGCGCTGAAGGGCTGGCCCTCGCCGATCTGCTCGACCCTGACCCGCGCGCCCCACGGCACGTGGCGCTCCAGATGCGCGGCCAGCAGCTTCATCGCCTCGGCCGCGTCCACCCCCGGCGGAACCCTCAGGCTGATCTGGGCCCGGGCGCTCGCCTGCACGGACGGCGTGGCCCCGACCACCGGCGGGCAGTCGATGCCGACGACGGTGACGGACGGCCTGGCCCAGATGCGGTCGGCGACCGTGCCGCTTCCCGTCAGCCGGACGCCGTCGAGGACCTTCGCGTCCTTGCGGAACTCCTCCTCCGGGTACTGGAGGCCGGGCCAGACCGCGTCGTTCGCCAGACCTTCCACCGTGGTGGAACCGTCCTCGTCGCGCAGCGAGTCCAGCACGCGGATGAGCGCCGCCAGCGCGTCGGGGGCGGCACCGCCGAACTGGCCCGAGTGGAGGTTGCCCGCCAGCGTGTCCACGGTCAACCGCGCCATGGCCATGCCGCGCAGGGTGGCGGTGACCGTCGGCACGCCGAGGCGGAAGTTGCCGGTGTCGCCGATGACGATCGCGTCGGACCGCAGCAGCTCGGGGTGGGCCTCGGCGTACCGCTCCAGGCCGCCGGTGCCCCGCTCCTCGGAGCCCTCCGCGATGACCTTGACGTGGACCGGGACCCCGTCGGCCGCCTTGAGCGCCCGCAGGGCCAGCAGATGCATGATGAAGCCGCCCTTGCAGTCGGCGGCGCCGCGCCCGTACCAGCGCCCGTCCCGCTCGGTCAGCGCGAAGGGCGGGGTGACCCAGGCGGCTTCGTCCAGCGGCGGCTGCACGTCGTAGTGGGCGTAGAGGAGTACGGTGCGCGCGCCCTCGGGGCCGGGCAGGTAGCCGTAGACCGACCGGGTGCCGTCGGGCGTGTCGAGCAGAGCCACGTCCTGGAACCCCTCGCCACGCAGGGCGTCGGCCACCCAGTCGGCCGCCGCCTCGCACTCCGCACGGGGGAACTGCTCCTCGTCCGCCACCGAACGGAAGGCCACGAGTTCCGTGAGCTCCTCCTTCGCCCGCGGCATCAGCGCGGCGACGGTCTCGGCGATCGGAGTGGACGGCATGGGCACGCTCCTGGTGGGTGCGACGTTGAACGAGTGGCGCGCGGATGGGCGCGCGTCGAATGCACGGCCGATCCTCCCACAGCGGCCGGGGGACGGCCGCGGTCGTAGGATGCCCGTGGACAGGCGCGGCAGGAAGCTGGATCGGGAGCGGTAGACCATCGTGAGCAGCGAGAACTCAGCCGGTGACGACCGGCAGGTGTGGGACGTCGTCGTGGTCGGGGCAGGCCCCGCGGGAGCGTCGGCGGCCTACGCGGCGGCCGTGGCGGGGCGTCGCGTCCTGCTGCTGGAGAAGGCGGAACTGCCCCGCTACAAGACCTGCGGCGGCGGCATCATCGGCCCCTCCCGGGACAATCTGCCGCCCGGTTTCGACCTGCCCCTCCAGGACCGCGTCCGTGCGGTGACCTTCTCGCTGGACGGGCGCTTCGCCCGTACGCGCCGGTCCCGGCAGATGCTCTTCGGCCTCGTCAACCGCCCCGAGTTCGACCAGCGGCTGGTCGAGGCGGCGCAGAAGGCGGGGGCCGAGCTGCGGACCGGCGCGACCGTGCTCCGGGTGGAGCAGCACGGTCCGGCCGTACCCGACCGGCGGACCGTCGCCGTCTTCGTGCAGACCTCCGGGCCCGGCGGCCAGCGCGCGGAGGAGACGCTGCTGGCCCGCGCCGTGGTCGGGGCGGACGGCAGTGCCAGCCGGATAGGCGCACATGTCGGGGTGAAGCTCGATCAGGTCGACCTCGGGCTGGAGGCGGAGATTCCGGTGCCCGAGACCGTGGCCGAGGACTGGCAGGGGCGGGTGCTCATCGACTGGGGGCCGATGCCCGGCAGTTACGGCTGGGTCTTCCCCAAGGGGGACACGCTGACCGTCGGTGTCATCTCCGCCCGTGGCGAGGGCGCGGCCACCAAGCGCTACCTCACCGACTTCATCGCCCGGCTCGGCCTGGCCGGGTTCGAGCCCTCGCTCTCCTCGGGACACCTGACGCGCTGCCGGACCGACGACTCGCCGCTCTCCCGGGGGCGCGTGGTGGTCTGCGGGGACGCGGCCGGGCTGCTGGAGCCCTGGACGCGGGAGGGGATCTCGTACGCGCTGCGTTCGGGGCGGCTCGCGGGGGAGTGGGCGTTGCGGATCGCCGAGGCCCATGACGCGGTGGACGCGCGGCGGCAGGCTCTCAACTACGCCTTCGCCATCAAGGCGGGGCTCGGGGTGGAGATGGCTGTGGGGCGACGGCTCCATCAGCTCTTCGCCCGGCGGCCCGGGGTGTTGCATGCGGCGCTGACCGGGGTGCGGCCTGCGTGGAACGCCTTTGCCAAGGTGACGCGTGGGGGGACCACGCTGGGGGAGCTGATTCGGAATCATCCGGTCGCGGCGCGGATGCTCGCTGGGCGGGAGTGAGGCTGGCGCCTCGGGCTTCGGCTGGGGGTCTGTTTCGGCTGGGCTCCGTCTTTCGCCTGGGGTCGGCTTGACCGTGCCGGTCACTGACGGGCCCTCGGGCGCCGGCCGGGCTGTCTTCGGCCTGAGCTCCGGATCGACCGTGGCGGTCACCGATGGCCTCAAACGCCGGCCGGGCTACAGGGGTTCGCGGTTTCTCCGGTGCGGGGGTGGGGTGGGGCCGCGCCGGGGTACCTCCTCACAAACTGCAGGGTGCGGGGTCAATCGGAGTATGGCTGCCTCGTGTGCAGTTTGCTGCGGGGGCACCCCGGCACGTTCCCACCCCACGGTCTCGTACGCGGCCGACCGCCGGTGGGAGGGAGGGGCCCTGTTGGCGCAGGCGGGTTCCGTGTCGGGGGCGGAGGGTCTGCGGGCTACTTTCGGGGGGTCGGGTCGGCCAGGCCGTTTTCCCAGGTCCAGGCGGCGATGCCTACGCGATTGCGGGCTTTCAGTTTGGTCTGGATGTTGGCGATGTGGGTTTTGGCGGTGCCTGGTGAGATGGAGAGGTTTTCGGCGATCTCGGCGTTGGTGAGGCCCTTGGCGACCAGCCGGGCGGTCTCGGTCTCCCGGGCGGTGAGAGGTGACAGGGGTGGGGGTGCTGCCGGGGTGGGGGAGGGGGCGAGGGTCTGGAGGAGCCGGACGGTGATCTGGGGGCTGATGAGGATGTCGCCGGACATCGCGGCTCTGACCCCCTCGATCAGCAGGCCGGGGCCCGAGCGCTTGAGCAGGAATCCGCAGGCGCCGTCGTGCAGTGCCGTGCGCACGTAGTTGTCGTGGTCGAAGGTGGTGACGACGAGGACGCGTATCGGGTCGGGTACCCCGGGGCCCGTGAGGCGGCGGGTGAGTTCGAGGCCGTCCACGCCCGGCATGCGGATGTCGGCGAGGACCAGGTCGGGCCGCAGGGCGCGGGCGAGGTTGACGGCGGCGAGGCCGTCCGCCGCCTCGCCGACGACGCTCATGTCGGGCTGCGAACCGAGGATCAGGCGGAAGCCGCTGCGTACGTCCTCCTGGTCGTCGGCGATCAGGATGCGGGTCGGGCCGAGGGGCGTCGTCATGGTGTCTCTTCCGGGAACGTGGCAGGCAGGACGGCGGTGAGCTGCCAGCCGCAGTCGCCGTGCGGCCCGGCCGAAAGAGTTCCGCCGAGCGTCTGGGCGTGCGCGGTGAGAGCGGGGAGGCCGAGGCCACCCCGGGGAACGCGGCGGCGGGCCGGGGTGGAGCGGGCGTCGCCGTCGTCGGTGACCCGGAGCTCCACAGCGGCGGCCGTGGGGGTGAACACGACGGTGACGCGGGAGGCGTCGGGGGCGTGCCGGCGCACGTTGGTCAGCGCCTCGACGACGATGCGGTACGCCACGGTGCCCACCTCGCGCGAGAGTGCCTCAGAGACCGGGAGAGGCAGGTCCAGGTGCGCTTCGGTGGCTCCTGCTGACGTGAAGTCCTCGATCAGGGAGGGGAGGTGTGCAACGCCGGGGAGCGGCTCGGTGGCAGGCGCCGCTTCCGGGCCGTGCAGCATCTGTACCGTCCGGTCCATCGCGGCCAGGGCGCTCAGACCGGCCTTCTCTATGCGCTCCAGGGCGAGTACCGCCTGAGAGGGGTCGGTGGTGGCGACGAAGCGGGCCGCCTGGGCCTGGACGACGATCCCGCTGATGTCGTGGGCGACGAAGTCGTGCAGATCGCGGGAGAGCTGAAGACGCTGGGCACTGCGTGCCTCGGCCACCGCGCTCCGGCGACGCCGTTCCTGGCGGCGGGGGTAGGCGCCGGCCGCCACTGCGGCGACCGCCGGAAGCAGCCAGAAGGTGGCGATGCCGACAGCTTCCGGAAAGGACTCACCCGCGACCAGCGGCAGCGGCCACAAGGCCACCGCGAGAGCGGTCAGCGGAACGGCGACCGTGAGCTCCCGCAGAGGCGACCACCGGGTGACCACGCCCAGGAGAAGCAGCAGGACGGCGACCTCCGCCAGCTTCCAGCCGCCCCCTGGACCCGCCTCCGGCAGGGCGAAACTGGTGACCAGGGAGAGCACCGCACAGACCGTGGCCGGGCGGGCGAGGCGCCCGAGCCGCTGACGAACCGTGACACGCGGACGGGCGACCACCCACACCAGCGTGGCTGCGGCCGCGACCGACGGCAGCGCCCCCAACACCCCGGCAATCAGGCCGGTTGATTCCCCTAATTCCCCCATGGGGAGCAGCGTACGGGCGGGCGACGCGGCCACGCTCTCTGCCGAACGGCAGAGAAGAGCCGGGCGGCGGCGCGATCTTTCTGCCGACCGGCGGATGGGAACGAGGGCGCTTCAGCGGTGAGCCTTGACCCGTCCAACCCACCACGGCAACACAAACGCCCTTCCAAGCACAGGAGTTCGTCATGCGCATCACCGCAATCGGAGCCACTGTGGCAGCCGTCGCCGTCCTCGCGAGTCCGGTTGCCTCCGGTCCCGCACCCGCAGCCTTCGCAGCCCCCAAAGCCCCTGCCGCGTCCGTCGCGAACAACGCGAAGAAGCCCGCGAAGACCGCGAGCGTCCACGGGGAGGCGCGCATCTCCTACATCGAGTCGATCCACGACGACATCCGCTTCACCATCCACGCCGAACAGAGGCCGTTCACCCGGCCGATGCCTCCCACGGCTCCCGAAGGGCTGTCCACGGATGCCCGGGGCACGCTGAAGTTCTCCCACACCCGGGGCGAGGCCACGGGGTGGGCGGAGGCCACGGTGGACTGCCTGGTCACCAGCGGCCGGACGGCGACTCTGACCGCGGTCGTGACGAAGTCGAACGTCGAGGAGCCCGGCGCCCGGCTGGGCATCAGCGTCCAGCAGGGTGGCAAGGGCGAGCCGGACCGCCTCGGCTTCTCCTGGGGAGTGGTCAACGTCGACCCGGAGAACGTCGACGAGAACGGCCAGCTCGTCAGGCCGCAGGCCGGTTCGTGCATGGCCCCCGCACCGTTCACGACCGTGATCAAGGGCGGCTTCAAGGTGGTCCACGCCGAGATCACCAAGTCTCCGACGCAGCCCGAGGCCGCGATCCCCCGTGACTGACACCCTGACCGCAACGCCCGCACCGGTAGCGTCGCAGGTCCCCCGCTCCATCCGCTTGGCTTCCCGGCCTTCCGGTTGTGACCGTGCCGGTCACTGACTGGCCTCAAGCGCCGGCCGGGCTGTCAGGGTCGCGGTTCCTCCGGCACGGGGGTGGGGCGGGGCCGCGCCGGGGTACCTCCTCACAAACTGCATGGTGCGGGGTCAATTGGAGCATGGCGGCCGTGTGTGCAGTTTGCTGCGGGGGCACCCCGACACGACCCCACCCCACGGTCTCGTACGCGGCCAACCGCCGGAGGGCGGATGAGGCCGTCCCCCATACCGGGCCTCTCCACAGCGACCACCCTCGTCGGTCCCGCTCGCCACAGAGATCAATCGGGGACGGTCTGTCTTTTCCCCCACCCACCGGCGGGACGACGCCGACGAAACGGAAGGGCGGGGACGGGTCGGGGTGCCCCCGCAGCAAACTGCACACACGGCCGCCTTGAAGCGACTGACCCCGCACCCTGCAGTTTGTGAGGAGGTACCCCGACCCGGCCCCGCCCGACCCAGACGGCGAACGAACCGCGAACCCCTACAGCCCGGCCGGCGTTTGAGGCCATCAGTGACCGGCACGGGCAAAATCGGCAGACGGCCGAAAAGCCCAGCCACCCCACAGCCCCCCGGCCGGGCACCCTGGCCACCCCGACTCAAGCCCGGGCAGCCCCCCGGGCCCCCCACCCCACCAAGGCGGCCAATCCGGCAAGCAAGGCCACACTGACCAACGCCACAGGCAAAGACCCCCACTCCGCCATGAACCCGATGGCCGGCGGCCCCAGAAGCATCCCGCCGTACCCCAGGGTAGAGGCGGCCGCCACCCCACTGGGCCCAGTCAACGCCCCGGCCCGCTCGATAGCCACCGGAAAGAGATTGGCCAGCCCGAGCCCGGTCACGGCGAACCCGAGCAGCGCCACCCACAGCGAGGGCGCGAGCGCCCCGAAGAGCATGCCGACCCCGGCCACGATCCCCCCACCGACCAGCGTGGCGGTACGCCCGACCCGTTCGAGCAGCGCCGTTCCGCTGAGCCTCCCCACCGTCATCGCCAGCGCGAACACCGCGTACCCGGCGGCAGCCACCCCCGGCCGGGCGGCCAGGTCCTCCTGGAGGTGAAGGGCACCCCAGTCGGCCAGCGCCCCCTCGCCGTAGGCGGTGCAGAAGGCGATGAGCCCGAAGACGGCGACCAGCGCGCGGGCCCGCCCGGCGAGCGGCGCCCCCGACGCCCCCTCGGCCGGCTCGGGCCGTACGGGAGCGGGCATCGGCTGCCGGAGGAGCACGGGCGCGGTGGCGAGCGTGACCAGCAGGGTGACGACGCCGAGCAGCAGCAGGTGCCAGGTGGGCGACAGGTACCCGGCCACCGCCCCGCCGAGCCCCGCTCCGACCATCCCGCCGAGGCTGAAGGCGGCGTGGAAGGTGGGCATGACGGGGCGTCCGAGGGCGGCGACCACGTCGACGGCGGCGCTGTTCATCGCCACGTTGATCCCGCCGTAGGCCGCCCCGAAGACGAGGAGGACCAGGCCGAGGGCGAGCGCGGAGTGGGTGAGGGGCGGCAGCGTCACCCCGAGGGCGAGCAGCAGCGCGCCGGCGACGGTGACGGGCCGGCTGCCGTACCGCCGGCAGAGCCGCCCGGTCAGCGTCATCGTGACCACCGCGCCCGCGGAGACGCCCAGCAGCGCCAGGCCGAGGTCGCTCGCGGACGCCTGAGTCTGCTCCTTGATGGCGGGGATACGCACGACCCAGCCGGCGAAGACGAAGCCGTCGAGGGCGAAGAAGACGGTGAGGGCCCGGCGGAGGACCGACAGGGAGGAGGGGGGCGAGGAGGGTGAGGAGGCGCTGCGCGGGGTGGACCCGGGTTTGTTTATGAGCGGCACAAAATCAGGGTACGGGGTCGGGGGAGCAGGGCACAATCGGCGGGACAGCGCTGTCCCGGCAGGGTTCGGCGGCCCCGGAGCCCGGTCCCGAGGGCGCGCGTGTGCGAGCATTCCGGTATGGCCGCGCTCATCCCCCGCTCCCGCACCACGCCCGCCCCGGGCGCCGCGCACGTACCGGAGTGGCTGTCCGAGGAGCGGCAGCGGGAGCTGGTCGAGGCGTGCCGCGGGTGGGCGAGGGGGCCGGTGCCGATGCGCCACACCGAGTTGCCCGGGGGCGGGGTGATGTCGGTGCGGAGTGTCAGCCTCGGGTGGCACTGGAGCCCGTACCGGTACACGCGCAGGGCCGGGGACGTGAACGGCGCGCCGGTCGCGCCGCTGCCGGAGTGGCTGGTGGAGCTGGGGCGGCGGGCCGTCGCCGACGCGTACCAGGACGAGGCGGCGGGACGGGCGTACCGGCCGGACGTCGCGCTGGTCAACTTCTACGGGGCGGGCGCCACCATGGGCATGCACCAGGACAAGGACGAGCGGTCCGGCGCGCCGGTCGTCTCGCTCAGCGTCGGCGACGCCTGCTTGTTCCGGCTCGGCAACACCGAGGGGCGCGGCAGGCCCTGGCAGGACCTCCGGCTGGAGAGCGGGGACCTGCTGGTCTTCGGCGGGCCGTCCCGCTTCGTGTACCACGGGGTGCCCAAGGTGTACCCCGGCACCGCCGAGCCCTCCGTCGGCCCCGCCACGGGCCGCCTCAACCTCACCCTGAGGGAGACCGGCCTGCCCGGCTGAACCCCGGCGGCGGGCGCGGGGGCGGCGCCCGGACATGGGAGACTCGCCGTCATGAACGGCAAGTCGGCGCCCCGCACGGTCGGCGGCACACCCCCACGGACCCGGCTCGAAAGAGGGCGCGGCGCGCTCGGCCCCGCCCTGGAACTCGTCCGCACCGGCCGCGCCCCCACCCGGGCCGTCCTCACCTCGGAGCTCGGCGTCACCCGCGCCACCGCCGGGGTCGTCGCCGCCGAACTCGCCACGCTGGGCCTCATCCGCGTCGACGCCCGCCCCACCGCCGAGGGCTCCCAGGGGCGCCCCTCGCACCGCCTGTCGGTCGACCCGGAGGGGCCGGTCGTCCTCGCCGCGCAGGTGCACTCCGACGGTTTCCGGGCCGCCCTGGTCGGCCTCGGCGGGCAGATCGTCGCCACCACCCCCGGCTGCGAGACCGTCGGCGCCGATCCGGCCGAGGTGATCGGCGCCGTGGTGGACGCCGGGGCGGGGCTGCTCGCCGAGACCGGGCGGCGCTGTGCGGGCGCCGGGCTGGCGGTCCCCTCGGCCGTCGCCGAGCCCGACGGCACCGCCCTCAACCCGCTCCACCTCGCCTGGCCGCCAGGGGCCCCGGTCCGCGAGATCTTCCGCCGGTGCGTGGCCGAGGCCGGGGTGCCGGGCCCCGCCTTCGCCGCCAACGACGTCAACCTCGCCGCCCTCGCCGAACACCGCCACGGCGCCGGTCGCGGTGCCCGTGACCTGCTCTGTGTGGCCACCGGGCACCGGGGCGTGGGCGGCGCGCTGGTGCTCGACGGGCGGCTGCACAGCGGCAGTTCCGGCCTGGCCCTGGAGGTCGGCCACCTCACCGTCGACCCCGACGGCCGCCCCTGCCACTGCGGCGGCCGGGGCTGCCTCGACGTCGAGACCGACCCGCTGGCCTTCCTCGCCGCCGCAGGCCACCGGCCGGGCCCTCAGGGTTCCCTGCTCCAGCAGGCGCGCGACCTGATCGCGGCCCGCCCCGACGACCCGGCCGTACGCGAGGCCGTCACCGTCCTCGTCGACCGCCTCGGCTTCGGCCTGGCCGGCCTGGTCAACATCCTCAACCCGGACCGGGTCATCCTCGGCGGGCTCCACCGCACCCTGCTGGAGGCCGCCCCCGAACGGCTGCGGGCCGTCGTCGCCGACCGCAGCCTGTGGGGGCGCAGCGGCAGCGTGCCGATCCTCTCCTGCACACTCGACCACAACAGCCTCGTCGGCGCCGCCGAGCTGGCCTGGCAGCCGGTGCTGGACGACCCCCTGGCGGCCCTGGCCACCGTCTGAGCGTCACCGTCCGGACGCCGGTGGCGGAGGAACGGCCCCGCGGGCCCCTCGGGGAAGGGACCTGCGGGGCCGTCCGTTCACCGCGGGGTCAGCCGGCGAAGGCCGACCGGGCGGGAGCGGAGGGGCCGGCGGCGAGACCGGGGAGCGCGCTGTCCAGGGCTGCTTCGGGGAACGGGCCCGGCGTCGTCGCGCCGTACAGGGCCGCGCCGCCCGGCTCGGCCGGGACAGGGCAGGGGGCGGGCAGGGTGAACCACACGACTTTCCCGCTGGTCTCCCAGGGGCGTACGCCCCAGCACTCGCTGACGGCGGCGACCAGGGCCAGGCCGCGCCCGCAGGTGGCGTCCGAGGTGGCGTCCCGGACCACCGGCAGCCGCGGATCGCGGTCGCGGACGGAGACGGTGAGGCGGTCGAGCAGCAGTTCCAGCCGCACCGTGCAGCGCTTGTCCGGTTCCGCGTGCCGGTGGACGTTGGTGAGCAGCTCGGTCACGCCGAGTGCGGCTCGGTCGATGAGCGGATCGAGATGCCAGTAGCGCAGCTGTGCCGAGACGATTCTGCGTACCTGGCCTATCCGGGGCGGCAGGGCCTGGAGCTCCACCGCGCACTGCCTGGTCGGCTGGCTGATCACGGTTGCGACTCCCCGAATTGAGTCCGGCAAAGACGGCGTTCGGATGTCGGCGGCGACCGCACCCGGCCGCAGCCTGCTCAGAGGGCCGGCGGCTGGTTCTCAGCGTGATCGCCGGTAAACCCAGGGTGATGTGTGACCAGAGTGACGCAGGGGGCCGGGGCCTGCAACTCGCAAGCCCCCGGACGGCGGTGGCACTCCGTGCCCGCTCGCGCGCCGGTGCGCGCGCCCCCGGCGGACCGGCCTGCCGCTCAGCCCACCCCCCGGGCCTGGCCGACGGCTTCGCGGAGTCTGCGGACCGGCGACACGTGCGAGGCGGAGGCGGCCGCGGCGGGGCCCCCGAGGCGCAGCCGGTACCGGGTGTCGTTGAAGGCGATCACCGCCTGGTCGTTGGAGCCGAACCAGGGCCGCTCCACCCGGACTTCACGGGCCGGGGCGCTGTCGATGACCCGGCCGCAGCTGGTGAGCAGGGCGAGCCTGCCGTCCGCGACCCGGACCTGGCCGGCCCGCGTCAGCGAACGCAGCCGCCGCATGATGCCCACCCCCGTGGCCGAGAACTCCGACTTGCCCATGACGTCTCACCCCTCCAGCCCCTGGAGCCCTTGGACAGTGCCCCCCGGCGGTACGGACACCGGGACCGCACCGGACGGAACACCACGTCCCGCCGAGTGCAGTCTGCCCAACCAGAGGGCGGCGTACCACCTCTCACGGGGGCAGCACGGGGGCGCGCCCCCCTGCCCGTCATGCGCCCCCACCGCCCGGTGAAACGCCCGCCCCAGCAGTCCCTTTGAGCGCCTCAAAGTGGTGTTTATGCAGGTGAGAAGGGTGAGACGGGTGTTTATGATCGAGACGTCCGCCACCTTCGACGGCCGGACACCGAGCGTGAGGAGTCCGCGGTGACCACCCCCCAGCACGAGCAGGCCGCTGCCCGCCCCCTGCCCACCGCCGACGTCGACCGCAGCGATGCCGGTTACCGAGAGTGGCTGAAGGAGGCCGTCCGCAAGGTCCAGGCCGACGCCAACCGCTCGGCCGACACCCACCTCCTGCGGTTCCCGCTGCCCGAGGAGTGGGGCGTCGACCTGTACCTCAAGGACGAATCGACCCACCCCACCGGCTCGCTCAAGCACCGGCTGGCCCGCTCCCTCTTCCTCTACGGCCTGTGCAACGGCTGGGTCCGCCCCTCACGCCCCGTCATCGAGGCGTCCAGCGGCTCCACCGCCGTCTCCGAGGCGTACTTCGCCCAGCTCGTCGGCGTCCCCTTCATCGCCGTGATGCCGCGCACCACCAGCCCGGAGAAGTGCCGGCTGATCGAATTCCACGGCGGCCGCTGCCACTTCGTGGACGACCCGCGCACCATGTACGAGGAGTCGGCCCGCCTCGCGGCGGAGACCGGCGGCCACTACATGGACCAGTTCACCTACGCCGAGCGGGCCACCGACTGGCGCGGCAACAACAACATCGCCGAGAGCATCTACCAGCAGATGCGCCGGGAACGCCACCCCGAACCCGCCTGGGTGGTCGCCACCGCGGGCACCGGCGGCACCTCCGCGACCATCGCCCGCTACGTGCACTACATGCAGTACGACACCCGGGTCTGCGTCGCCGACCCGGAGAACTCCTGTTTCTTCGACGGCTGGCGGCTCGGCGACCCGGCGGTGCACTGCGACAGCGGCTCACGGATCGAGGGCATCGGCCGCCCCCGCATGGAACCGAGCTTCCTGCCCGGCGCCATCGACCGGATGATGAAGGTCCCCGACGCCGCCAGCGTCGCCACCGTGCGGATGCTGGAGGGCGCCATCGGCCGCCGCGCCGGGGGATCCACCGGGACCGGACTGTGGAGCGCGCTGCGCATCGTCGCCGAGATGCGCGCCGAGGGGCGCACGGGCAGCGTCGTCACGCTCCTCTGCGACCCCGGTGACCGCTACCTCGACAAGTACTACTCCGACACCTGGCTCGCCGAGCAGGGCCTGGACATCACGCCCTACGCCCGCACCCTCGACGCCTTCCTCGCCACCGGGCGCTGGCCCGGCTGACCCGGGCGCCGGTCAGCCCTGCGGCCCGGCCACCACCAGCAGCCGCAGCCGCTCGGCGACCTCGGCGCGGGCCTCCTCGTCCAGCCCCTCGTCCGTCACCAGCGTGTCGACCTCGTCCAGCGTCGCGAAGGAACTCAGGCCCACCGTGCCCCACTTGGTGTGGTCGGCGACCACCACCACCCGGCGCGCCGAACGGACCAGACAGCGGTTGGTCTCGGCCTCCGCGAGGTTGGGCGTGGACAGGCCCGCCTCGGGCGCTATGCCGTGCACGCCGATGAAGAGCACGTCGACGTGGAGCGAGCGGATGGCCTGGTCCGCGACCGGCCCGACCAGCGAGTCCGAGGGCGTGCGCACCCCACCCGTCAGCACCACCGCCGCCTGCCGCTCGGCCCCCGGCTGCGCCGCGTGAAGGACGTCGGCGACCCGCACCGAGTTGGTCACCACCGTCAGGTCAGGCACCCCGGTCAGCCGCTTGGCCAGCGCGTACGTCGTGGTGCCGCCGGAGAGGGCGATGGCGGTGCCCGGCGAGACCAGCGCCGCCGCCTCCCGGGCGATCGACTCCTTGGCGTCCGGCTCCAGCCCCGACTTGGCCTCGAACCCCGGCTCGTGGGCGCTGGCGTCGGCGGGCGGCACCGCGCCGCCGTGCACCTTCTCCAGCACACCCTGGCGGGCCAGCACGTCCAGGTCCCGACGGACCGTCATGTCCGATACGCCCAGCCGGCGCGTGAGCTCGTTGACCCGGACGCCGCCCCGCCTGCGCACCTCGTCGGCGATCAGCGCACGGCGCTGCTCCGCGAGGAGACTCTGCTGCTCGCCCACCCAACGCTCCGTCCTCCCGGTCCGGCGGCCCGCCGTCCCGGCTCCGCCCTGAGCGCGCTCATCCTCCCACGCGCCCCGGAAACACCCTCCCGGGCCCCGCCGCGGCTGGAACATGACAAGGAGATTCGGTGACGGGAGGTGTAAGGACGGCCCCTGGGGGAGATCCTTCTTCCGCGCCGGTGCGACCACCTGCCGCGCTCCCGGTACCGACCGCCCCGACCTGGGCCGTCCACCCGCGGCGACCGGCGCCCGGACTCACGGGGGAACAGTGCACCAGGACCAGCCCGCACCGCAGCCGGGCACGCCCGCGCCCGAAGCCCCGCCGCCCGCACCCGGCGGACCCCCGCCCGGCGGCGGCATCGCCGAGGACACCGCCCTCGAACTCCTCGTCCACGGCGTCGGCGGCAGCACCCCCGCCGAGATGCTCGACGACCCGTGCACCGTCCGGGTCAGCGGCGACCAGACCGCCGCCGTCCACCGCCGCGCCCAGGACGCCGACGCGGAACAGCGCCCCGAGGACTACCGCGGCAAGCCGGTCCCCGAGGCGTACGTCTGGTCCAACCTCACCAGCGGCAACGGCACCCGCGCCCTCTGGCTGCTCCTGCTGCCCTTCATGGTGGTCAACCTCGCCCACTGGATGCGCCCCTCCACCACCGGCCGACGCACCGCCGTCCGCCTCTACGGGCTGCTGGTGCGGCTGGTCGCCCTCAGCCTCACCGTGCTGCTCACCGCCGCCGCCTGCGAGGTCGCCCTCGACCTCGTCGCCTGGCAGTGCGCCGGCACCGCGAGCTGCTCCGGCGGGCGGGCCTGGCTCGGCTTCCTCGCCACCGACGCCCAGGGCAGCGGCGGCTGGTGGTCCCAGCCCGGCCGCCGCCTCGCGCTGGCCGCCCTCGTCCCCGGCGCCCTCACCGCCCTGCTCTGGTACCTCTCCCACCGCACCTGGCGCAGCTACGAGTCGCAGCAGCCGCTGCCCGCCGTCGACCGGGCCGAGCAGGAGGCCGAGGAGAACGCGCCCCACGCCGCGCTCGGCCGCCCCGGCTTCTGGTACGGCCGGCGCCTCGGCGCCCGGCTGCGTGCCGCCCACACCTCGGCCGGACTCCTCACCATCGGCGCCGCCGTCGCCGGACCCGCCGCCGACCACGACCGGCTGCCCGGCGGCCCGGCACCGCTCGGCATCGTCGGTTCCGCCCTCCAGGCCGCCCTGCTGGTCTCCGCCGTCGCCGTGGTCTGGGTCGTCTCCCGGCGCGGCCGGGCCGAGAGCCGCCTCGACGAGCACCTCGACCGCCTGGTCCGCGTCCTGCCCCTGACCGCCCTCGCCCTCACCCTGCTCAGCCTCGGCTACGCCGCCTGGTCCCGGCCCGGCTGGCAGTCGGCCGGGCGGCTCCCTGGCGACGAGACCTTCGGCGCGCTCGTCCTCGCCCAGGGCGTCCTGGTCGTCGCGCTCGCCGCCACCGCCCGCCGCCTGCACGCCACCACCCCGGAGCGCCGCACCGTCCTCAAGGGGCTCGGCGGCCCCGCCGTCGCGATGCTCGCCTGCGCGCTCGGCGGCGTGATGTCCGGCGGGGTCGCCCAGCGCGTCGCCGACTGGCTCGACAACGGCTCCACCCCCGGCGCCCCCGGCGGCCCCTTCCCCGGCCCGCCCGTCCTGCTCTCCTGGCAGGCGTCCGTCCTCCCGCCGCTCCTCGTCATCCTCCTCGCCGTCCTCGTCTGGTACGCGGTCCGCACCCACCGCCACGCCCGCCGGGAGGAGGCCCAGGTCGCCGCCGACTACCCGGGCGAGCCCCTCGACGCCACCCGCACCGCGAAGATCGCCTCGGCCCGCGCCATGGCCGCCCTCACCGACCGGGCGCCGGTCGTCGTCGGCGTCGTCTCCTCGGTCACCCTGCTGCTCGGCGCCGGGGCTCTGCTGGGCGCCTGGACCACCGGACGCGTCCCCGGCGAGGCCGCCCGCGACCTGCCCGCCGTGGTCAGCGGCGCCGCCGCCACCGCGCAGGCCCTCGGCTCCTGGCTGATCGGCTTCGGCTTCCTGCTCTTCGTCACCTGGGGGCGCCGCGCCTACCGCGATCCGGCCGCCCGCCGCACCATAGGCATCCTCTGGGACGTCGGCACCTTCTGGCCGCGCGCCGCCCACCCCTTCGCCCCGCCCTGCTACGCCGAGCGCTCCGTCCCCGACCTCACCTGGCGGATCGCCTCCTGGACCCGGGAGACCGGCGGCCGGGTCGTCCTCTCCGGCCACTCCCAGGGCAGCGTGCTGGCCGCCGCGGCCGCCTGGCAGCTTCGCCCCTCCGCCCGCCGCCGGGTCGCCCTGCTCACCTACGGCTCACCGCTGGAGCGGCTCTACGGCCGCTGGTTCCCCGCCCACTTCGGCCCGGTCGCGCTGACCACCCTGCACGGCGAGGTCGACTGCTGGCGCAACCTGTGGCGGCACACCGACCCCATCGGCGGCCCCGTCCGGGTCAGCACCGAGGGCCGCCCCGAGGTGGACCGCCCCGCGCTGGCCGACCCGCTCGCCCACGGCCGCACCGCCGCCCACCCCCTCCCGGCGCCGATCCTCGGCCACTCCGACTACCAGGCCGACCCCGCCTTCGCCGAGGAACGGGCCCGCCTGCTCGCCCGGCTGGAGCAGCCCGCCGCCGCCCTGCCCAAGCAGCTGCACGCGGCCGGCGGGCAGCCCGCTCAGGGCAGTACGGGCAGATCCTCCGGGTAGAGCAGGGTCAGCTCCTCGGTGCTCGGCGCCGAGAGCTGGGCCACCCGCCCGGCATGCCGCTCCACCATCGCCTCGAAGGTCTGCCGGGCGGTCCGGCCGTTGCCGAAGGCCGGGCCCTTCGGCAGCGCCGTGAAGTACTTGAGCAGCGCCTCGCCGGTGCCGGGGCCGAGCCGGTACTCGTGCTCGTCGGCCTGCTGCTCCACGATCCGCAGCAGCTCGTCGGGGTCGTAGTCGGAGAAGGTGATGGTCCGTGAGAAGCGCGAGGCCACACCCGGGTTGACGGAGAGGAACCGCTCCATCTCGGCGGTGTACCCGGCGACGATGACCACGACCGCCTCCCGGTGGTCCTCCATCAGCTTCACCAGGGTGTCGATCGCCTCCCGGCCGAAGTCCCGGCCGGAGTCCTCGGGCGAGAGTGCGTACGCCTCGTCGATGAAGAGGACCCCGCCGCGCGCCCGGTCGAACGCCTCCTGGGTGCGGATGGCGGTCGAGCCGATGTGCTCGCCGACCAGGTCGACCCGGGAGACCTCGACCAGGTGGCCCCGGTCGAGCACGCCGAGGGCGGCGAGGATCTCCCCGTAGAGGCGGGCCACGGTGGTCTTGCCGGTGCCGGGGGAGCCGGTGAAGACCAGGTGGCGGCGGACCGAGGCGGCCTTGAGCCCGGCCTCCCGGCGGCGCCTGCCGACCTCGATCATGTCGGTCAGCGCCCGCACCTCCCGCTTCACGCTGGCGAGGCCGACCAGCGCGTCGAGGTCGGCGAGGACGGTGTCGGCCGGGCGGGTCTCGTGGGCGGGCTCGGGGGCCGCCTCCGGCGCCGCGGGGGTGGTGGAGCGCGGGGAGGGGACGCCGCCGAGCAGGCCGACGGTCTGGGTGGCCGGCGCCGGGGGAGCGGTGGCCGGCGCGGGGGAGCCCAGCTGGGTGGACTCGTCGCTGGAGCACTCCTCCACCACGGCCCCCTCGCCGTCGGCGCCGCCTTGCGCGAACTCGAAGCCGCCCCGGGCGCACCGCTCGGTGCGGCACTTGCGCAGCGTGCTGCGGCAGCCGTCGATGATGTGGAAGCCGTATCCCTCACTGCCCGTCACCCGGCAGCCCTGGAAGGTGCCGCGGCCGCCCGCCGAGACGTAGAAGCCGGCCTCCGTCGGGGAGGTGACGGTGGTCCGTTCGATCAGGGGGTCGGCGCCCTTGGTGACGATGACGCCGGTCTGGGCGGCGTCGATGGTGCAGTTGGCGAGGGTGCCGCCGCTGCCGTGGTCGCGGAACCAGGCGCCCCGGCCCGCGCCGCTGATCCGGCAGTCGTCCAGCTCGGCGGTGGCGCCGCCGCTCACCGACACCGCGATGTTGCGCACCTGGGAGAGGTCGCTGTCGACCACGTCGGCGCGCGAACCCCGGTCCAGTACACAGAGCGCGTCCGGTACGTCGTGCACCCGGCAGCCCTCCAGCACCGCGGTGGCGCCGTCGCTGACCCAGACGGCCGGGTAGTCGCCGGTGCCGTCGTGGATCTCGCAGCGGTGGGCGTCGACCCGTGTGCCCGGGTCCCACACCGACAGGCCGTTGCGCCCGAACCGGGCCACCTCGGAGCGGGTCAGCGTCAGCACCGAACGCGAGCGCAGGTCCACCGCGTTCTCCGGCACGTCGTGGACGCGGCAGTCCGCCAGGGTCAGCACGGCGTCGGTGTCCAGCGTGACGCCGTTGCCGGTGACCCGGTGGACCGCGCAGTCGGTGAGGACCGCCGCCGCCCGGGAGGCTATCTGCACCCCGGAGCCGTTGATCTCGTAGACCTCGCAGCCCAGCGCCTCCAGGCTGGAGTGGTCGCCGGTGACCGAGAGGCCCGCGCCCGCCGCGTGGTGCACCCGGCAGCGGTCCAGTCTCGGCCGTCCGCCGCCGCGCACCGCGACCCCGGACTGGCCCGCCGCGATCACCTCGCACTCCTCGAAGATGCCTCCGCCGCCGTCCACCACGGCGATGCCGACCCCGGCCGGGTTGTCGACGGTGCAGGCGCGGACGGTGGGCCGCCCGCCCGCGCGGACCTCGATCCCGGCGGCGGACCGCGTGACGATCCGCAGGCCCGTCAGTTCCGGGGTGCCGTCCTCGACCAGGACGGCCGGCACCGCCGCGTCCTGCCCCTCGATGTGCAGCCCCTGGACCTGGGCGGAGGCCCGCACCGCCAGCGGAACCCCCTCCGGCGGCGCGATCCGCACCGACCCGGCCGACCCCTCCTGCCCGAGCAGCGTCACCGCCCGGTCCACCACGAGGTTCTCCCGGTACGTGCCCGGGGCGACGGTCAGGATGTCACCGTCGGCCGCGGCCTCCAGGGCGGCGGTGAGGGAGGCGTACTCGCCTGTGCGGCGCCGCCACCGCGAAGTACCGGTGTGCGTCACCTGGACCGTGCCCTGTGCCATGGTGTTGTTGTGCCCCCACCTCGTGTACGCGGGTCCTGCGGACTGTCGCCGGAGGAGCCCGGCCGGTCCACCGTAGCGCGCGCCGGATGGGGGAGTTGACCGGTCCGGGGTCGCGGAGCGCGACGGTCAGCTTCCGGTGCCGGTTCTGCCCCAGTCGGGGCCGACCCGCTCCCACTCCCGGTCCCAACAGGCGTACCGGAAGCGGACGATGCGCCATCGCGCGCCACGGCGCACGCCCTCGACGAGGACGCCCCACGCGGTCGCCGCGCCGATCCCGGCCAGCCAGGCGTGGGTCTGCGCCATCATCGGCGGCATCGGCGGCCGGGCGGGGGAGCCCCGCAGGTCCGTCCAGATCCGGAACCGGTCGCCGGGAGCCTCCGAACCGGGGGGCGCGACGATCCTGCCGGTGCGGGCCGTGCCGTCGGGGGCGGTCCAGTGGGCGACGACCCGGGTCCGGGTGTGCGGGGCCTGGGCCGTCTCGGGGTCGGCGTCGTAGACGGGCCGGCCGAGCGGCCGGTCGACCGTGGCGACGGTCTGCCGGCGCTGCGCGCGTTCGGCGGCGGCCGTCTCCAGCAGGGCGTGCTCGGTGGCCGAGCCGGCGGTCAGCGCCACCCAGGGGGCGCCGGCCAGCAGGAGCACGCCGCAGAGCAGCGCGAGCCACGCCTCGACGCGGTCGGTCCGGCGGTAGAGCGGATTGCGGCGCCAGCGCCACAGTCCGGGAATCGTCCGCATCGCACCCCCTCTCGGTCACGTCCGGCCGTACGGTCCGCCGTGCGGGGACGGCTGCCCGGGGCGAGCGGGATCACTCCGCGGGAACCTCAACGAGTCCCGGCGGTCGCGGACACCGCTGCCACGGGCCGCCGCGCGAGGACGGTGACCGGGTCCCCCGCGCGGACCGTGCCGGTCGATTCGGGGATCAGATTCTGCCCGAAGACGAGCTGGGAACCGAAACGGCGGTGGCGCGAGAGGGTCCGCAGCGGCTCCTTGCCGCGCGCGGCGGTGCGCTGGTCGGTGGTGGTCACCACGCACCGCCCGCACATCTTGGCGACCTTGAAGGTGACCTCACCGACCGCGATACGCGCCCACGCGTCCTCGTCCCAGGCGTCGGTGCCGGAGACGACGAGGTTGGGCCGGAAGCGCTCCATCGGCAGCGGGCCCTCCGCGGCGTGGTCGCCCTCGGCGATCAGCGCGTTGAGCGCGTCGAGCGAGCCGGTGGTGGTCACCAGCAGCGGATAGCCGTCGGCGAAGCCGACCGTCTCGCCGGGGGCCGCGAACTCCTGGTCCACGAGGCGGTCCCGCGCCGGGTCGGCGAGGTGGACCAGCCGGACCTCCCTGCCGAGGAAGGAGCTGACGCGGGCGCTCGCCGCCGCGTCCCCGAGGACGGCGCGGACCTTGTCCTTCCAGATCTCCACGGTGGCGGCCGGCGCGCCGGGACCGGGCACCGGCACCTCGCACGGGTCCTGGCCCGGCACGGCCAGCATCAGGCCGCCGCCGGGCAGCGGCGTGACGGAGATCAGCGCCAGGGTGGGGAAACCGCGCTGGGTGACGCACCGGTCCTCCGCGTCGACCAGCATCCAGCGCCGGTCACCGGCCAGCCCCCACGGCTCGACGGTGGCCTTCGGCAGGGTGAGACCGCGGGTCCCCTTGACGGGGTAGACGTGGAGCGAGGTCAGCTCGGCGTTCGGCATGGGGCCATCCTGCCACCCGCCCGCCGAGCCGTACCTCCCGATTCGTCCGTCGTCCCTCCTCGGGCGGAGCCGCAGGTCAGTAGCCGCCCCGGTAGGGGCGGTTGTACGGGTCCTCGTACGGATGCTGCTGCGGCGGGGCCGGGTTCGGCCGGGGAGCGGCCGGGCGCATCGCCTCGTACCCCGAGGGCTGGGCCGCCGGCCGCATCGCCTCGTACCCCGCTGGTGCGGGGCGCGGCTGCTGGGGCTGGTGGGGCGGCTGCGGCTGGGCGTAGGGCTGCGCGGGCTGGTAGCCGCGCGGGGGCGCCTGCTGCTGCGGGATGTACGGAGCCGACGCCTGCTGGAAGGCGGGGGCCGGGGCCTGTGCCTGCTGCGGGTACCCGTACGCGGCGGGCTGCGGCGACGGGGCGGCCGGGAGCGCGGGAAGCGCCGAGGGCAGGGCGGGGAGCGAGGAGCCCGTGTCGTACATCGAGGGGACCCGGATGGGGGCGATCTGCGGCGTGCCCCGCTCCGCCACGAGCGAGTCGTAGATCGGGGTGTCCGGGAAGGATGGCGCGGAATAGTAGCCGCTGCCGTAGCTGGCGCGGGGGGAGGTCATGGCACCTAAGTTAAGCCCACGATGCGGTCATTGGGGAGACCGATAAGAGGGTTGTTTTCGGGTCCGGGGGCCATGCGGCCTCACCGATGTGGGTGAACATGCTGAAATCATGCCAACTCTCGGCTTTCGATGAGGTAAGAAAATCCGCCTCCGGGAGGAGGTGACGTGCCGTCTGCCAGTGATCTTTCCCCGGAAGGGCTGCTTCCGGGTGGCCGGAGGCGCTCCGTCCCCTTCGGTGCCGGACGACTTCGGGACAACTCGCCCGCACCGGGCCTACGGTGGGCGTGATCGCGCGACGGAGCGGCGGCGGACCGCGAGGGGCGGCATGGCAGTGGTGATGTCCAAGGGGGCCAACACACCGGTCCCGCAGGCGCCGGTCCGGCTCCGTCTGCACTGGCGGCACGGCGCGGGGGTGCCCGACGCCCGGACCGCCGCCCTCCTGGTCACGGGGGACGGCCGCGTGGCGCACGGGTCGTCCTCGTCGCCGTGGTGGGCAACGGCACCTTCGGCGCGGTGCCCGGGCTCGACGTCACCGTGACCGACGCCGCCGGCGACCGCGAACTGGCCCGCTACGAGAGCCGGGACACCACCACGGAGACCGCCTTCGTCGCGGGCGAGCTGTACCGGCGGCAGGGCGGCTGGAAGTTCCGCGCCGTCGGCCAGGGGTACGCGGGTGGCGCCACCGAACTGGCCGTCGCAGCCGTCACCCTCACCAAGGCGGCCCCCTCCGTCTCCCTCACCAAGCAGGGCGCCACCACCGGCGCGCTCCACGTCAACCTCAACTGGCAGGCCCCGCTCGACCTCGACCTCGGTGCCCTCTACGAGCTGGCCGACGGCACCAAGGGCGTCGTCCAGGCGCTCGGCAACGCCTTCGGCGACCTCCACCGCCCGCCGTGGGTCCACCTCGACGGCGACGACCGCACCGGCGCCGTCGCCGCCGGCGAGAACCTCACCGTCAACCTCGACCACACCCGCGACTTCCGCCGTGTCCTGGTCTTCGTCACCCTCTACGAGGGCGCCGCCGACTTCTCCGGCCTGCACGCCACGGTGACCCTGCGCACCCAGCACGGCGCCCCCGTCACCTTCTCGCTCGACGAGTGCGACGTACCGTCCCCCGTCTGCGCCCTCGCCCTGCTCACCCAGGGACCTGACGGCCTCGTCGTCCACCGCGAGGCGCGCTGTCTGGTGCCCGGCCGCAGGTCCGGCCCGCAGCGCGCCCTCGACGAGGCGTACGGCTGGGGGCTGCGCTGGACGCCCGGGCGAAAGTAGCCGCGGACCACGCCCGCAGCGCCTGCTCCGGCGTCCCGGGTGCCCGCCCTGCGGCGGCGGCCCGCAGCAGGTCTCGGCTAGGGTGACCGGGTGAAGATCGCCCTCGTGGACTCAGGGATCGGCCTCCTGCCGGCCGCCGCCGCCGTGCGCCGGCTGCGCCCCGACGCCGATCTCGTCCTCTCCTCCGACCCCGACTCCATGCCCTGGGGTCCCCGCACGCCCGAGGACCTCAGCGCGCACGCCCTGGCCGCCGCCGAGGCCGCAGCCGAGCACGCCCCCGACGCCCTGGTCGTCGCCTGCAACACCGCGTCGGTGCACGCGCTGCCCGCCCTGCGCGAGCGCTTCGAGCCGGCCCTGCCCGTCATCGGCACCGTCCCCGCGATCAAGCCCGCGGCGGCCGCCGGCGGCCACGTCGCCATCTGGGCCACCCCCGCCACCACGGGCAGCCCCTACCAGCGCAGGCTCATCGCCGAGTTCTCCGGCGCCACCCCGGTGACCGAGGTGGCCTGCCCGGGCCTCGCCGACGCCGTCCAGTGGGACGACCCCACAGCCGTCGCCGCCGCCATCGCGGACGCCGCCGCCCGCACGCCGTCCACGGTCACCTCCGTCGTCCTCGGCTGCACCCACTACGAACTGGTCGGCGACGCCATCCGCACCGCCGTGGAGCACTCCGGCGCCGGCCCGCTCACCCTGCACGGCTCCGCCCCCGCGGTCGCCGCCCAGGCCCTGCGCCGCCTCGGCCTCGCCCCCGACCCGGCCGCGCCCGCCACCGGCACCCTCACCGTGCTGCTCAGCGGCCGCGCAGAGCCGCTGCCCGCCGCCGCCCTCAGCTACGAGCAGGGCCGCCTGCTGGCCCCCGTCGCCGCCGACCGCTGACGGACCGGGGCGGGTCCCTCGTACGCTTCGCGCGACCTGCCCCGGAACGCGAGCCTCCGTATGGTCGGCCGTATGAGGGAACCCGAGCCCGCCTCCCGGCCCGCCGACGACCCGCCGCACCTCCACGCTGCCGTCGAGACCTGGACGGGGCGCGCCTCCGGCCGCCTCCAGTGGTTCCTGGCGGTCGCGGGGATCGCCTGCCTCGCCCTCGGCGTCGAACTGGCCGTCGACTCCTCCTGGGCCTCCGGGGTCACCCCGCTGGTGATGGCGGTGGTCGGCTGCATCGCCGCCGGGCTGCTCATCCTCTACGGCACCCTCGCCTTCGTCCACGTCGCCGTGCGGGTCGACGACGACGCGCTGGAGGTGCGCTGCGGCCACCTCGGCTTCCCCCGCCGCCGCATCCCCCTGGGCACCGTCACCGCCGTCGACTACGCCCCGAGCGTCTGCCCGCGCCACTGGGGCGGCTGGGGGTACCGCTGGCGTCCCGAGCGGGGCATGGCCGTCGTCGTGCGGCGCGGCGAGGGCCTCGTCCTGCGCCTGGCCGACGGCCACAGCCTCACCGTCACCGTGGACGACGCCCGCGCGGCCGTACACGCCATCCGCAGCCGCCTGCCCGAGGCCGGCTCCTCGTACCAGGGGATGCCCGGCCGCCCCTGAACCGAGCCGGACGACCGTCCGCCGCGTGCCGCCCCACGGCCGGGCGAGCCCCGGACCCCGCCTCCGGCGTCCCGGCCGTCCTCCTTGACCGACAATGGGTCCATGAACCGTTCAGCCCGCCCGGACCGCACCCCTCGCCCCGCCGCCCCCGAGGGTGACTTCGCGCGCCCGGCCGGCCACACCCCCGGCCTCCCGGCCGCCGCCTCCTTCGACGAGCTCGGCCTGCCCGCCGGGATACGGGAACTGCTCACCGCACAGGGCGTGGAGACGCCCTTCCCGATCCAGGCGGCCACCCTCCCGGACGCCCTCGCGGGGCGGGACGTCCTGGGCCGGGCCCGGACCGGTTCCGGCAAGACCCTCGCCTTCGGGCTGCCCCTCCTCGTACGCACCGCGGGCCGGCGGGCCGAGGCCCGCAAGCCCCTGGCGCTGGTCCTCGTCCCCACCCGCGAGCTGGCGCAGCAGGTCACCGACGCGCTCACGCCCTACGCCCGGGGGCTGGGGCTGCGGACGGCCACCGTGGTCGGCGGCATGTCGATCGGGCGGCAGGCCACCGCCCTGCGCGAGGGGGCCGAGGTCGTCGTCGCCACCCCCGGCCGGCTCCTGGACCTCGTCGAGCGCAAGGACGTGCGCCTCAACCGGGTGGAGACCACCGCCCTCGACGAGGCCGACCAGATGGCCGACCTGGGCTTCACGGACCAGGTCACCGCCCTCCTCGACCTGGTGCGCGAGGGCGGCCAGCGCATGCTGTTCTCCGCCACCCTCGACCGGAACGTCGACCTCCTGGTGCGGACGTACCTCCACGACCCGGTGGTCCACGCCGCCGACCCCGCGGCCGCCGCCGTCACCACCATGGACCACCAGGTGCTCCAGGTGCACGGCGCGGACAAGTTCGCCACCGCCACGGAGATCGCCGCCCGCGACGGCCGCACGATCATGTTCCTGGCCACCAAGGCCGCCGTGGACCGCTTCACCGCTCACCTGCGCGGCAGCGGTGTCCGCGCCGCCGCCCTGCACGGCGACAAGTCCCAGCCGCTGCGCACCCGCACCCTCCAGCGGTTCGCCGGCGGCGAGGTGAGTGTCCTGGTGGCCACCAACGTCGCCGCGCGCGGCATCCACGTCGACGAGATCGACCTCGTCGTGAACGTCGACCCGCCGGCCGACCACAAGGACTACCTCCACCGCGGCGGCCGCACCGCCCGCGCCGGTGACTCCGGCACCGTCGTCACCCTGGTCACCCCCGACCAGCGCAAGGACGTGCTGCGGCTCATGGCGGAGGCGGGACTGCGGCCCCGGGTCACCCAGGTCCGCTCCGGCGAGGCCGGGCTGAGCCGCCTCACCGGCGCCAAGGCCCCGTCCGGCGTCCCGGTCGACGGCAGCGCCCCCAGCGCCGAGCGCCCCAAGCGCGGCGGCGCCCAGTTCCGCGGCATCGGGACCGTCCCCGGCAAGCCCGGCCGGGCCAAGAACGCGTCCCGCCGGTCCGCCGAGGAACGGAAACTGGCCGAGGCCCGCAAGGCCGCCCGCACCCGCCGGGGCCACTGAACCACAGCCCCGCCGGAGGGCCTGACCGGGCCCAGGTCACGCGCCGTAGACTCCGACGCGTGACCGCCACCATCGCCCCCGCCGACGGGACGCCCGGCCCGCCGCCGCCCGCCAGGACCGGCCGCGCCGCCCGCCTCCTGCGCGCCCTGTACCTCGCCGTCGGCGCCGGCCTCGCCGGCGTACTCCTCTACGTCAGCTTCCCGCCCCGGGTGCTGTGGTGGCTGGCCCTGCCGGCCTTCGCCGCCCTCGGGCTGCTGCTGCGGGGGCGCGGCTTCAAGGGGGGGCTGGGGCTCGGCGCCCTCTTCGGCCTCGGCTTCCTGCTGCCGCTGCTGGTGTGGACCGGCGTCGAGGTCGGCCCCGGGCCGTGGCTGGCGCTGGCGGTCGCCGAAGCCTTCTTCGTCGCCCTCGTCGGCGGCTTCACCGCGCTCGTCACCCGGCTCCCCGGCTGGCCGCTGTGGGCCGCCGCCCTGTGGACCGCCGGGGAGGCCGCGCGGGCCCGGGTGCCGTTCGGCGGGTTCCCCTGGGGCAAGGTCGCCTTCGGCCAGGCCGAGGGGGTCTTCCTGCCGCTCGCCGCCGTCGGCGGCACCCCCGTGCTCGGGTTCGCCGTCGCCCTGTGCGGCTTCGGCCTCGGCGAACTGGCCCGCCAGCTGTACCTGCGCCGCCGCACCGGGACCCTGCGCCGGGCCGCCACCGCCGGTGCCGTGGCCGCGCTCGTCCTGCCGCTCGCCGGGGCCCTCGCCGCCCGCCCGCTCGTCTCGGACCGGGCCGAGAACGGCACCGCCACCGTCGCCGTCGTCCAGGGCAACGTGCCGAGGATGGGGCTCGACTTCAACGCCCAGCGCCGCGCCGTCCTCGACTACCACGCCCGCGAGACCGCCCGCCTCGCCGAACGCGTCGCCAGGGGCGAGGTCGCCCAGCCCGACTTCGTCCTGTGGCCGGAGAACTCCTCCGACATCGACCCCTTCACCAACGACGACGCCCGCTCCGTCATCGAGCAGGCCGCCACCACCGTCAAGGCCCCCATCTCGGTGGGCGGCGTGGTCCAGGCCGAGAACGGCAAGCTCTACAACCAGCAGATCCTCTGGGACCCCGACAAGGGCCCCGTCGACACCTACGACAAGCGCGTCATCCAGCCCTTCGGCGAGTACATCCCGCTGCGCTCCCTGATCAGCGTCTTCAGCCAGGGCTACGTCGACATGGTCCGCACCGACTTCAGCCGGGGCACCGACCCGGGCGTCTTCGACCTCGCCGGGAGCCGGGTGGGCATCGCCACCTGCTACGAGGCCGCCTTCGACGGCGCCGTACGCGAGACCGTGGACGCCGGGGCGCAGATGCTCTCCGTCCCCAGCAACAACGCCACCTTCGGCTTCAGCGAGATGACCCACCAGCAACTCGCCATGAGCCGGGTGCGCGCCGTCGAGCACAGCCGTGCCGTCGCCGTCCCGGTCACCAGCGGGGTCAGCGCCGTCATCCGGCCCGACGGGGAACTGGTCCAGCGCACCGGGATGTTCGAGCCCGCCTCCCTCGTCGCCGAGGTACCGCTGCGCTCCTCGCAGACCTGGGCCACCCGGCTCGGCGCGCTCCCGGAGGCCGCCCTCGTGGCCCTCGCCGCGGCCGGCCTCGGCTGGGTCGCCACCGGCGCGGTACGCCGCCGCCGCGCCGCCGCACCGGACGCCTGACCGGGGCGTACGTCCCCGGCCACCAGGGTCCCCGCGCGCCCGCGTAGGGGCCCTGGCCAGACGTTAGGGTCGGACGCATGGCTACTCCCGACTTCCTCCGCACCCTCCGCGCCTCCGCCGGACACCAGCTCCTGTGGCTGCCCGGGGTCAGTGCCGTCGTCTTCGACGACGAGGGCCGCGTCCTGCTCGGCCGCCGCGCCGACAACGGCCGCTGGTCGATCATCGGCGGCATCCCCGACCCAGGGGAGCAGCCCGCCCAGTGCGCGGTCCGCGAGGTGTACGAGGAGACCGCCGTCCTCTGCGTCCCCGAGCGCGTCGTCCTGGTCCAGGCCCTCCAGCCGGTGACCTATCCCAACCAGGACGTCTGCCAGTACATGGACATCACCCTGCGCTGCCGCGCCGTGGGCGGTGAGCCGCGGGTCAACGACGACGAGTCCCTGGAGGTCGCCTGGTTCGCGATGGACGAGCTGCCGGAGCTGGCCGAGTTCTCCGCCTACCGGGTCAAGCAGGCCCAGGAGCCCGCCTCCGCCGCCACCTGGTTCGACCCGTCCTTCACCGACCCCCGCGAACTGCCGCGCACCGACACCCCCGAGGCACCCGGGGTGACCGGCGGCCGACCTGCCCCGCTGTGACCGCGCCCACATGGTGCCGCCCCACCACCGGGCTGCCAAGTGTGGGCGCCGGCCCTATGGGGAGCCCCTGGACCGCTGCCTAGGGTCGGATCATGACAGCGCCCCTCACCCCTGAGCCCCGTCCCGCCGCCGAGCCCTTCCTGACCGGGCGGACCGCCCTGGTCACGGGCGCGGCGGGCGGGATCGGCAGCGCCTGCGCCCTCGCCCTCGCCGGGGCCGGTGCGGCGGTCCGCGCCACCGACCGCGACACCGCCGGGCTGGACGCCCTGACCGAGCGGGCCCAGGGGCTGCCCGGCACCGTCGAGACCCGCCCGCTGGACCTGGTCGACCTCGACGCCGCCGAGGAGGCCGCCGCCGGGGTGGACATCCTCGTCAACAACGCCGGCATGCAACTGGTCCGCCCGCTCCACGAGTTCCCGCCCGACGCCTTCCACACCGTGCTCACCGTGATGCTGGAGGCGCCGTTCCGCCTCATCCGCGGCGCCCTGCCCCACATGTACGCGCAGGGCTGGGGCCGCATCGTCAACCTCTCCTCCGTCCACGGCCTGCGCGCCTCGCCCTTCAAGTCGGCCTACGTCGCCGCCAAGCACGGGCTGGAGGGCCTCTCCAAGACGGCCGCCCTGGAAGGCGCCCCGCACGGCGTCACCTCCAACTGCGTCAACCCCGGCTACGTCCGCACCCCGCTGGTCGAGCGGCAGGTCGCCGACCAGGCCGAGGCGCACGGCATCAGCCGGGACGAGGTGCTGGAGGAGATCCTGCTGCGCGACAGCGCCGTCAAGCGCCTCGCCGAACCGGACGAGGTCGCCGCCGCCGTCCTCTACCTGTGCGGCCCCCAGAGCGGCTTCGTCACCGGCTCCTCGCTGACCCTCGACGGCGGCTGGACCGCGCACTGAGCGGGGGAGCGCGGCCCCGCGAAACCCACTCGACCACGCCACCCCGGGGAGGAAGCATGGGCGGATGACATCCGACTCGGCAGCCCGTCTGCTTCAGGACAGGGCCGTCCTCTGGAGCATGGGCGAGCTCTCGGCCCCCGACGTCGTCGGCGCCGCCTGCGACGCGCTCGTCTCCGGGCTCGACAGCCCCACACTCCGCCGCCTGGCCGCCCTCACCCGGGCCGAGGCCGCCTACGACGTACGGGAGCTGTTGCCCGGAGCCCTCGACGAGCTGGGCCTCGTCTGCCCCCCGCCGGGCAGCACGGCCGGACAGGAAGCCGCCGCCCGTGTGCTCTGCCGACGCGTGCTCCGGGGGGAGCTGTTCCCGAGGGCCCTGGCCTTCTGGGCGCACCGCAGCCACGGCCACGAACTGCCCCTGACCGCACGGCTCGCCGAACTGGACGACGCGTACGACACGATCGAGTACGGCGGCCCGACGGCGGCCGGGCTGGACGCGGAGGTCACCGTCGAAGCCCGCCGCCTGGCCGCCGGCCCCTGACCCCAGCTTCCCGCCCTCCCCGTGGCCTCAGAGGCTCCAGGGGCTGGCGGGGTACCGGCACGACAGGTATTCCTGATGGACATGACGCACGACGGTCCGCACCCCACCACCGGCACCACCACCTTCGCCGCCGCCGGCGCGGAGGCGCCGTTCCTCGAACTGCTCGCCCGGGGCGCCGCCGTCGAGGCGTACGAGGAACCCGTCCCCGCCGCCCGCGCGGCCGGCGCCTCCGAGGCCGAGCTCGCCGCGCTCGACCACGCCAAGCGCCTCGCGCTGCGGGTCCGCTCCGAACTCGCCGACCGCAGGCGACGCGAGGCCGAGCTGTCCGCCCTCTTCGAGACCGCCCACGACCTCGCCGGGCCGCGCGACCTGGACTCCGTCCTCCAGGCCATCGTGCAGCGGGCCCGCTCCCTGCTCGGCACGGACGTCGCCTACCTCACCCTCAACGACCCCGCGCGCGGCGACACCTTCATGCGGGTCACCGAGGGCTCCGTCGCCGCCCGCTTCCAGCAGCTGCGCCTGGGCATGGGCGAGGGGCTCGGCGGCCTCGTCGCCCAGACCGCCCGCCCGTACGTCACCGAGGACTACTTCCACGACAGCCGCTTCCGGCACACCTCCGTCATCGACACCGGTGTCCAGGACGAAGGGCTCGTCGCCATCCTCGGCGTGCCGCTGATGCTCGGGCCGCACGTCATCGGCGTCCTGTTCGCCGCCGACCGGCGCGCCCGCGTCTTCGAACGGGCCCAGACCGCGCTGCTCGGCTCGTTCGCCGCGCTGGCCGCCGCCGCCATCGACTCTGCCAACCTCCTCGACGAGACCCGCGCCGCGCTCAGCGAACTCGAACACGCCCACGAGATCATCCAGGACCGCAGCGCCGTCATCGAACGCGCCTCCGACGTCCACGACCGCCTCGCCGAACTGGTCCTGCGCGGCGGCGGCGTCCACGACGTGGCCGCCGCCGTCTCCGAAGTCCTCGACGGCAGCGTCGAGTTCATCGACACCGTGCCCGAGGCCGCCGCCTCGGCCCTGCGCTCCGGCGGCCACGCCGTCCGCCACGGCGACGGCTGGATAGCCGCCGTCGCCGCCGGCGACCAGCAACTCGGCGGCCTCGTCCTGCGCGGCCACCCCGCCCTCGATCCGGTCGACCAGCGCACCTTCGAACGCGCCGCCATGGTCACCTCCCTGCTGCTGCTCGCCCGCCGCTTCGCCGGCGACGCCGAACAGCGCGTGCGCGGGGAACTCCTGGACGACCTGCTCGACGCCCGCCACCGCGACCCGGCCCTGCTGCGCGAACGCGCCGCCCGCCTCGGCGCCCGCCTCGACACCCCCTACGTCGTCCTCGCCGCCCAGCCCGACGCCGCCCCGGGCGCCTCCGCCGACGAGGAGGCCGCCGTCCGGCGCCGGCTGTGGGCCGCAGCCGCCCACCTCGCCGCCACCGGACACGGGCTCGCCGCCACCCGCGACGGCGGCACCGTCCTGCTGCTCCCGCTGGCCGAGGGCGACACCGCGACCGAACTGGCCCGGCGCACCGCCGTCCACCTCGGCGCCGCCGTCCACGAACCCGTCACCGTCGGCGCCTCCGCCCCGCTGCGCCCGCTGCCCGCCGCCGACGCCGCCCCGGCCGCCTACACCGAGGCCCGCCGCTGCCTCGACGCGCTGCGCCTGCTCGGCCGCTCCGGACAGGGCGCCGCCGCCGAGGACTTCGGCTTCCTCGGTCTGCTCCTCGCCGGCCCCCGCGACATCACCGGCTTCGTCGAACGCACCATCGGCCCGGTCCTCGACTACGACCGCAGGCGCGGCACCGAACTCGTCCGCACCCTCGACGCCTACTACGCGGCCGGCTCCAGCCCCGCCCGCACCAAGGACACCCTCCACGTCCACGTCAACACCGTCGCCCAGCGCCTGGACCGCGTAGCCCGCCTCCTCGGCGACGACTGGCAGAGCCCCGCCCGCACCCTGGAAATCCAACTCGCCCTCCGCCTGCACCGGTTGGCAGGGGCGCTCACCGGCTGACGACACGACCCACCAGAGCCCGGCCACAATCCAAGCCCGGCCGGCGCTTGAGGCCACCTGTGACCGGCACCGCCGGACGGACCCAGACCGAAGACGGCCAACGGCCACACCCCACCAACGCAGGCGCCCCGCCTCCCGCGACGAAGCGGGGGACGGGGCACGGCGGCCGGACCGCCGCTGAACTGACCGGGTCAGCGCACCGACCCGGCGGACGAACCTTCCTCCGACCGCCCGCCGGAGGCACCCCCCTGCGCGGGCACCCCGGCCTTCTGCGCGGCCCGCCCGGAACCGGTGGGCACGTCGGTCAGGTCACGGTGGCGCGTCTCCTGCGCCACCCCGACCGCGATCAGCGTGATCACGGCGGCGGCGATCACGTACAGCGAGATCGGCACCGAGCTGTCGTACTCGGCGAGCAGCGCCGTGGCGATCAGCGGCGCGGGCGCGCCGGCCGCGACGGAGGAGAACTGGGCGCCGATCGACGCGCCCGAGTACCGCATGCGGGTCGCGAACATCTCGGAGAAGAAGGCCGCCTGGGGCGCGTACATCGCCCCGTGGAGGACCAGGCCGACGGTGACCGCGAGGAGCAGCGCAGGGAAGCTCCCGGTGTCGATGAGCTGGAAGAACGGGAACATCCACAGGCCGACACCGGTCGCGCCGATCATGTACACGGGGCGCCGGCCGAGCCGGTCGGAGAGCGCGCCCCACATCGGGATGGTCACGAAGTGCACGGCGGAGCCGATGAGTACGGCGTTGAGGGCGGTCTGCTGGGGGAGGTCCACCGCCGTGGTCGCGTAGACGAGGATGAACGCGGTCAGCACGTAGTAGCTGATGTTCTCCGCCATCCGGGCACCCATCGCCACCAGCACGTCGCGCCAGTGGTGCCGCAGCACCGAGACCAGCGGCATCTTCTCCGCCGCGCCCTCGGAGCGCCGCGCCTCGGCGCTGGCCAGCGCCGCCTTGAACACCGGCGACTCGTCGACCGAGAGGCGGATCCACAGGCCGACCAGGACCAGCAGCCCGGAGAGGAGGAACGGGATGCGCCAGCCCCAGGTGAGGAACGCCTCCTCGGAGAGGACCGCCGTCAGCACCGCGAGCACCGCCGTCGCCAGCAACTGCCCGGCCGGGGCGCCCGTCTGCGGCCAGGAGGCCCAGAAGCCGCGCCGCTTGGCGTCCCCGTGCTCGGAGACCAGCAGCACCGCGCCGCCCCACTCGCCGCCGAGCGCGAAGCCCTGGACGAGGCGCAGCACCGTCAGGAGCAGGGGCGCCGCCGTGCCGATGGTGGCGTGCGTGGGCAGCAGGCCGATCAGGAAGGTGGCGCCGCCCATCATCAGCAAGCTGATGACCAGGAGCTTCTTCCGTCCCAGCCGGTCGCCGTAGTGTCCGAAGACCAGCGCGCCCAGCGGCCGTGCCGCGAAGCCGACGGCGTACGTCAGGAAGGAGAGCAGGGTGCCGACGAGCGGGTCGGAGTCCGGGAAGAAGACCTTGTTGAAGACGAGCGCGGCGGCCGACCCGTAGAGGAAGAAGTCGTACCACTCGATGGTGGTGCCGACCAGGCTCGCGCCGACGATGCGCTTGAGGTTGGACGGGGTCGGGGGTGAGGCAGCGGGGGCGGACATGAGCACCACTTCCGGACAGTTGGCGGGGACGTTTCCGTGTCGCCACACCGTAGGAAGGCGCTGGTCACCGGCGTATGTGGTGGGACACCACAGTTCCGGGCGCGGGAGTGCGCGCGGGCGCCACCACCGGCGTCAGCCGCCTGCGCGCCGGGTGCGGGCGTGGTGGCACCGGTCGCGGTCCCGGTTGCCGCAGTCGCCGGAACCGCACCAGCGGCGGGCGCCGTTGCGGGCGCCGTCCAGGAGGATCCAGCCGGAGCCCGGGCCCGCGCAGCGGCGGACGCGCGGCAGGTTCTTCCGGTCCGGCCTTCCTCGGCGGCGGCGACCTGCCGCCGGGCGTACCGAACCGGCGGTGGTTCAGGTTCGTGCCGGGTGCCGCTCGGGGGCCGGTGACGTGTGGTCCGGGCCCGGTGCGCGGCGGGGGAGGGGTTGCGTCGTCGTGAACCAGAACAGGGCCGCGCACAGGAAGGCCGTCGCCGCGAAGACCAGCGACTCCGTGAGCGAGTCGGCCCGCGCTCCGGCGGCGAGGGCGCCGCACGCCGACAGGGTCAGGGCGACCGCGGGCAGCGAGCGCGGGTGGCGCTTGGTGGCCGGGACGTCGGTCTGGGGCAGCAGGCGGGTCGCCAGGAGGTGGCAGGCGCAGGCCAGCAGCGTGGTGCCCAGGACGTCGCTGGGGCGGTGGTGGTACGTGGCCAGGACGGCGGCGGCGGTGACAGTGAGCCAGAGCATGCCGGCAGCCGCGACGTAGGGGCGTACGCGCGGGGAGGCGACGAGGACGGCGGCGAGGGCGAGAGCGGCCGGGACGGCCACGTGTCCGCTGGGAAAGCTCGTCTCCAGCAGGGATGCGCGGGCGCCCACCAGGTCAGGGCGGGGCAGGACGGCCCGGGCGATCTCCTTGCCGCCGATGGTCGCCACGATCATCCCGAGCGCCCCGCAGCCCAGCCGCCACCGCCTCCGTACCAGCGCGACGGCCGCGACGAGCGCCGTACCGACGACCAGGGTGGGCAGGGCGGTGTGCTCCAGGGGCGGCATCGCCGACGAGCCGTAGGCGGCCCCCGACCAGCCGTAGATCCACGCGGGCCGGGCGCCCTCGCCGCCGAACAGGGCGTTCTCCGCCCGCTGTCCGAACGGGGTCAGAACGGCGAGGAGGTAGACCGAGAGGAACGCCAGGAGGCAGCGCGGCGCCGAGATCCAGGGGCGGCGCGTCCGTGCGGGCGCGTTCTGCGGAGTCATGTGTCGTCTTCCTCACGGCAGTTCGAGGAGCATCCGGCGCTGCCGTCGCTCGGCGGCGACGGCCAGGGCCGGCAGAGGGGCGATCAGGAGCAGGAGGACGACCAGGTCCGGCAGCGAGCCCATGAACCCGTCCGGCCGGAGCACGATCGCCTGGAGGCGGACGACGGCGAACGCCGCGACCGGGATGAGCCACCGGCGGTCGCCGGTGACCGCCGTCGCCACCCACGCGGCGAGCAGCCCGGCGACCTCCACGGCGAACAGGCCGCGCTGGAAGGCCGGACTGATCGCGGTGACGTGCAGCTGGCCCGCGAGGAACAGGGCGAGGGCGACGGGGACCAGCCGGCCGTACGCATGGCGTCGCAGTCGGCCCGGGCGGCAGGCCGCCAGCACGGCGCAGGCGGCGCAGAGCGTCCCCGACAGCACCAGGTCGCGCGCGGTGAGCGGCGCCCCCAGCCCGTAGTAGCCGAGCCCGGCCTTGCCCTCGTCGCCGAAGAGCGTCGAGCTGCCGTAGGTGGCGCCGGCGTGGACCATCATGGCCGAGGCCGGCAGCGCGATCCACGCCCTGCCGCGCACGAGGGCGACCAGGCAGACCAGCGGAAGCATGCCGTAGGGCAGGAGCCGGGTCCGCGTCGGTCCGTCCGCCCACGGGTACCAGCCCGCGAAGTGGAAGGCGATGGCGTGTCCGCCGGGGTCGATGCGCAGCGCCCAGTGCCACACGTCCTGGAGGTAGGGCACCAGCGCCAGCGCGGCGAGGACGAGGGCGGCCAGCTGGACGCCGTCCAGCCACCAGGGCCGCGCCGGGTCGTCGGCGACCGCGCGGGCCCGGGCCTGCACCCCGGCGCCCACCAGGGCGGCGACCTCGCGCGGCGGCGGCCAGGAGCGTCCCGGGTACGCCTCGGCGAGGCAGCCCAGCAACTCCTCCCCGTGGCGGGCGCGGTGGGGCGCGGGATAGGCGGCGAGCAGCAGACGGTTCATGCCGGTGCCGTTCCGGCGCCCGGCCGGCGCCCGATGACGACGGCCGCCGCCTGCCGCATCCGCAGCGCCTCCCGGTGGAGCACCGCGGTGCCGTCCTCGGTGAGCCGGTAGTAGCGGCGCGCCCGCCCGTCGACGATCTCCTCGTGGTCGGCGGCGACCAGCCCCGACCGCTCCATCCGCTCCAGCGCGCCGTAGAGCGTGCCGACCGCGATCCGCAGCCGCCCGCCGGTGGCCTGCTCGGCGGCCTTGATGATGCCGTAGCCGTGCAGGGGCCCGTCCATGAGAGCGGCGAGGATGAAGTACTGCGGTTCCGTCAGGGACGGATTCTGTCGGCTCATACGGAGAGCATATATCGAGTGGCGAAGTATCTTCGCCTTCGGGGCGCCGCAAGGTCCGCCGAGGTCCGCACAGGTCCGCAGAGGCTCCGCTTGCTGTGAGCGCATACCGTATTGCTCATGGAGCAAGACACCGACGAGCTGGACGGTCTCGTACGCAAGCGCATCCGCGCCCTGCGGCTGGCGCAGGGCTGGTCCCTGGAGGAGCTCGCCGGACGGGCCAACCTCAGCCAGTCCTCCCTCAGCCGGATCGAGAACGGCCGCCGGCGCCTCGCCCTGGACCAGCTCGTCACGCTGGCCCGCGCCCTCGACACCACCCTCGACCAGCTGGTGGAGACCGCCTCCGACGATGTCGTCATCAGCCCGGTGACCGACAGCGCGCGCGGGCGCATGCAGTGGCCCGTCAAGGGCGACCCCGGCGTGACGGTCGTCCGCCAGCGGGTGACCGACCCGCCGCCGGACAACCCGGCGCGGATGCGCGCCCACCCGGGGCGGGAATGGCTGGTCGTCCTCTCCGGCACGGCGATCCTGATGCTGGGCCACCGCCGCTTCCGGGTCGAGACTCATCAGGCCGCCGAGTTCCCGACCATGCTGCCGCACGCCATGGGCGCCGAGGGCGGCCCCTGCGACGTCCTCGGGATCTTCGACCGCGACGCCCGCCGCGGCCACCAGCGCGCAACGCGCGGGGCCGTGGGCGACGACCCGGACGCCGCCCTCACCTGACCTGCTCGGCACCGCCCTCATGCGCGTCCGGCACGGCCGGGGCCCACCTTCTTGCCGAAACCGGGAGAGGCGGCTTCCGCCGGGCGCGGCCGACCTAGCGTGGCCGCATGACCCACGCACCTTCCCCTCATCCCCACCAGGCTGCCTCCGGGGCGCACCACGGCCACCACACGCACGCCGCCGACGACCAGGCGCAGATTCTCGACCTGGACGCCCACGTCCTCGCCGACCACCTCGCCGGCCTCGCCCGGTGGCTGCCCCTCCAGGCCCCGCCCGCCCGCATCCTCGACCTGGGCTGCGGCACGGGGGCGGGCACCTTCGCCCTGCTCGACCAGTTCCCCGAGGCGCACGTCACCGCCGTCGACACCTCCGCCGCCCACCTGCGCCGCCTCGGAGAGAAGGCCCGGGAGCGCGGCCTCGCGGACCGCGTCCGGACCGTGGAGGCCGACCTCGACGCCGCCGAGTGGCCCGGCCTCGGCACCCCGGACCTGGTGTGGGCCTCGGCCTCGCTGCACCACATGGCCCACCCGGACCGCGCCCTGCGCCAGGTACGCGACCTGCTCGCCCCCGGCGGGCTGCTCGCTGTGGTCGAGCTGTCCGGCTTCCCCCGCTTCCTGCCCGCGTCCGGCCCCGGGGAGCCGCCGAGCCTGGAGGAGCGCTGCCACGAGGTGAGCGCCGGCTTCCACGCCACCCACATGCCCCACCGGGGCGCCGACTGGGGCCCGATGCTGACCGGCGCCGGCTTCACCGTCGAAGGCGAACGCACGCTGACCGTGCGGATCGACGGCTCCCTTGACGAGGCGATCGGCGCCTACGCGCGCAGCGGCCTGGAGCGGCTGCGGCTCAGCGTGGCCGACGCCCTGCCGCCCGAGGAGCTGGCCGCGCTCGACCGGCTGCTCGACGCCGACGGCCCCGAGAGCATCCTGCGCCGCGACGACCTCGCCGTACGCACCGAACGCCAGGTGTGGGCGGCCCGCCGCACCGCCTGAAGCCTGAAGTCTGAAGCAGGGCTCGCGCGGCCCGGCGGCGTCCGCCGGGCCGCCGCGACTCAGTCCTCGGGCCGCAGGAGTCCGCGCTGATAGGCCCTCACCAGCCGCTGCGGCACCTGGTGGACGACCCCGTCGACGGTGACGGGCACGAGCGTGGGCGTCGTCGCCTTCCACTGGGCGCGGCGGTGGCGGGTGTTGCTGCGGGACATCTTCCGCTTCGGGACTGCCATGGGCGAGGGACCTCCTGGTCGGCTGGACTGCGGCTCGGACGCTATATGAAAATGACTTTCAACAGCAAGTTCGCTCGCATGGGCCACCCGGCACGCCGAGTGCCGCCCGGCGCGGCAGGGTGTCCCTGCGGGTTCCGCCTTCTGGCGGCCGCGCCCGGCGACACGGAACGATGAGCCCCACGGCCCGGAGGCCCCCATGCGGGAGAAACCGCTCAGCAGAGCCGGTGACGAACTGGCGCGGCTGCGCGACGACGTGATGCCCAAGCGTTCCGCGCCGCCCGCCGGTTTCGGCATCGACGAGGCGCTGGTGAGCCGCTTCGCCGACGGTGAGCTGTCCGGACGGCCGGAGGCGCACCTGGCCGGCCAGGTGGCCCGGGTGCTGCCCTGCCACTGGTCGCAGTCGAACACCTACGCCTCGCTGATGACGCGGGCCATGGAACACCTCGGCGGCCACCGCCCTGGTGACCTGGCTGGACCGCTTCCCCGGCCTGCCGCGGCTCACCGCCCGGCTCTACGTCCTCATGGGCCTCCTCGACCGGTACGGCGAGGAGAGCGCCGCGATCGACGCGCTGCGCGAGAGCCGTGCGAAGTCGCCTGTTCCGCCCGGACTCCAGGCCCACGTGGTGCCCGACACCGGCCCCGGCACCCTGTCCGGGCTCTCCTGCGAGATCGAGGAACTCCTCGGCGACGGCGAGCCCCGCAAGGCCGTCGACCTCGCCCGGGCCACCGCGGCGTGGCTGCGCGAGGTCGCGCCCCGCGCCGGTGAACTCGACCCCCGGTACGCGGATCTGGGCGAGGTCGTGGAACACAGTGAGAAAGACATCGAGGAAGCAGCCGCCGAACTCTGACGCCGCGAGATCGGACCCCGCTGCCCCCTGTCCCCGGAAGGGTGGAGTCGTATGGCTTCCGCGTCCCCTCCGCCCGCCCCCGTCGGCGGCGCGAGCGCGGGCTCCCTGCTGCGCCGCTGGAAGCTGTGGGTCTTTCCCGCCGTGCTGAGCGGGCTGGTCGCCCTGCTGCTCTCGCTGCTGTACATGGGCGGCATCCTCACCCCCGACGGCAGCCTGCACCGCCTGCCCGTCGCCCTGGTCGACGCGGACGACGGCCGGCCGCTCCCCGGCGAGCGGCAGAACCTCGGGGCGCGGCTCAGCTCGGCGATCGTCTCCTCCTCGCCGGGGGACGACGTGCGGTGGCGGCGCCTGACCCGCGCCGAGGCCCAGGACCAGCTGGCCGCGGGCAAGGTCTACGGTGCCCTGGTCGTCCCGCCGGACTTCACCGACTCGGTACGCGCGCTGGCCGAGGGGACGGCGGAGAAGCGGCCCACCCTCACCGTGCTCACCAACCCCGGTATGGGCAGCCTCGGTTCGGCCCTCGCCGACCAGGTCTCCGAGCGCGCCGCCGCCGAGGCGTCGGAGGAACTCGGCCGGCGGCTCGCCGAGTCGGCGGGCAGCGACGCCACTTCCGCCCAGCGCCTGCTCCTGCGCGACCCGGTCGCCGTCACCACCGAGGTCGGACACCCGATCGGCTCCCGCAGCGGTCTGGGGCTCAGCGCCTTCTACTACACGCTGCTGCTGGTCCTGGCCGGATTCCTGGCGGGCAACATCATCCACAACGGCGTCGACACCGGACTCGGCTACGCCGACAGCGAGCTGGGCCCCTGGCACAGTCGCCGCCCCACCGTCCCGATCAGCCGCACCTCGACCCTGCTGCTGAAGATGGGGATGACCGCCGGGCTCACCGTGCTGACCACCGCCCTGATCATGGCGGCCACCATCGGCATCCTCGGCATGGACGCGCCCCACCTTCCGCTGCTCGCCGTGTTCTCCTACTGCGCCAGCCTCGCCGTCGGCCTCGGCGTGCAGGCGATCAACGCGGCGTTCGGCGGGATCGGCCAGCTCGTCGCCATGTTCGTCTTCATCGCCCTGGCGCTGCCCTCCTCCGGCGCCACGGTGCCGCTGGAGGCCGTGCCCGAGTTCTACCGGGTCCTCGGCGTCTTCGAGCCCATGCGGCAACTGGCCTCCGGCGTCCGCTCCATCCTCTACTTCGACGCCCGGGCCGACGCGGGCCTCGCCCGCGCCTGGGTCATGATCGCGATCGGCTTCGCGGCCGCCCTCGCCTTCGGCTTCGCCATGGCCCGCTACTACGACCGCAAGGGCCTGCACCGCATGGTGCCCCGGCCGGAGTGAGGCGGCGTGCCCCCTCGGCTAGCATGCGAAAAGTCTGATATGCCCCCTTTCGCCCATCCCTAGGAGCAGGCATGACCAGCGATCCCCTGCCGATCAGCGTCGCCGCCCGCCACGCTCTGGAACAGGAACTGGCCGACGTCCGCGCCGAGCGTGAGACGGTCGCCGCCACCCTCCAGGACCCCGACATCGGCGCGGGCGACCGTGGAGACGCCGCCGACCAGCTCCAGCGCAGCGGGGACCTCGCCCGGCTGGACGCGCGGATCGAGGACATCACCACGCGGCTGCGCCAGGCCGACGACGCGGGGCCGCCGCCCGCCGGCGTGGTCGGTGTGGGTTCCACGGTGACGGTGCGGTTCGACGACGGAGCCGAGCAGACCGTGTCGATCGGCGAGGTCACGCAGGGGTACGACGCCTCCCTCGTCACGGCCGACAGCCCTCTGGGCAAGGCCCTGATGGGCTGCCGGCCCGGCGACGCGGTGCGCTACCGGACGCCCGACGGCGAGGCCGGGGCGGTCGTGGTCTCCCTCGGCGGGGCGCCGCCGGCCCAGGGCTGACCGGCGCGGCGGCACCCCCTCGGGATCACTCCTCGTAGCGGGTCGGCGGGTAGGGCGCGCGGGACCCGCGGGTGCGGTCCCCCGTGGGGATCTCGCCCGTCTCCGCCTCCCGGTCCACCTCCTCGTGGCTCGCGCGGTACGCGGCTTCGGAGCTCTCGGGGGCGTCGCCGGGCAGGCCCGCGGCCTCCCGGTCACGTACCGTCCGGCGCTCGAGCTTGTCCTCGTCCGGGCGGCGGGGCAGGCCCCGGCCGTGGTCGCGGTCCGAATCACCCTCGACGGCCCGGTTGGGCTTGTGGTGGTGTGCCATGCGTCCTCCCGCGCGTGTGCGGTCGCGTGTCGCTTCTTCCATCGTGCGCCTGTCCGGTGGGATGCGCGCGGGCTGGCGTGCCCGGGCGCCCGGGCCGGTCAGAGCTCCAGGCTGCGGATGATCTCCCCCCGGGCGAAGTCGTGGGACTCGACGGTCAGCTTGCCGTCGGCGCCGAGCAACACGCGCAGGCCCTGGGAGGCCGCGGGGTCGAGTGGCTTCTCGCCGCCCTTGCCGTCGGGGCCGTACAGCGTCTCGATCATGCCGGTGTTGAAGACGTGGAAGCCCCTGGGGTCGCCGCCCTGGACGATCTTCCGGGCCGCCCAGTCCTGGCGGTTGAGGTCCCAGTGGGTGTGGCCGGAGAAGAAGACCACGTTGGCGTGGCCGCCGAGGATGGTGAGGAGTTCGTCCTCGTCCACGAAGTCCTGGTCGTAGAAACGTGCCGCGTCCGGCCCGGTCGTCCCCGAGACCGTGCCGGGCAGTACGTGGTGGCTGAAGACCAGCACGTGGGGCGCGTTCGCGTGCTTCGCCAGGGTCGCGTCGAGCCAGGAGAGCTGAGTCCTGCCGAGCGTCACGAAGGGCGGGCTGGTGCCGTTGACGGCCGGCGCCGTCGTCCCGATGAAGAGGAGCGGCAGGCCGCCCGCCGAGGTTTCGCTGTGGACGTCGGGCATGCCCGTGTACTCCACGAAGCGCTTGACCTGGGTGTCGAACGGGTCGGCGTTGTACTGCTCGTGGTTGCCGAGCGCGGCCAGGACGCGGTCGGGGTGCGGGTGGTCGGCGATCTTCGCGTACAGCTCCTCGTACTGCGCGACCGTGCCCTGGGCGACCAGGTCGCCCGCGATGACCAGGGCGTCGGCGTCGCCGAGTCCCTTGAGCGCGTCGAGGGCCCGGCCCAGATCGGCCAGCCCGCCCTGGATGTCGCTGATCACGTCCAGGGCGACCGCCGGTGCCCGCGTGGCCGGGCGGCCGGCCGCGCCGTACGCCTGCGGTGCGGCCGGGCCGCCGAGCGGGATCGTCAGGAGGCCGAGACCGCCCGCGGTCAGGATCTTTCTCCGGGAAGGGGACGTCATGGCGCCGAACCTAGGGCGCGGCGGTTGCGGCCCGTCGGACTCCTGGTGACCGCCGGGCGGGTTTCCGTCGAAGGAGCTGACCGCATCCTCAGCCGGTCACCCTGGCCGGCCGGGGCGGTTACGGACAGGTGCCGCGCCCTCTCTTCCGGCCGTGCATTGATGGATGCCCTCCCGGCCTGAACTCGCATAACTGCCGTCTGACCAGGGGTTGATAGCCATCGCACGAGAAATCATCTGCGATGTGTCTCGCTGGGTTGCCGGCTTGTGTGCGGCGCTCGGGCTGCTCTTCCTGTTCATCTCCCGCTGGGGACCACGGCAGCGCCGCCCGGTCAAACTCCGTGCCGAGAAGGCGTACTTCTCCGCCGATCACCTCGCCTGGCTGCGCGAACGGAGAATGATCCCGCGCATCGCCGTGCCGGGGAGCCCGAGGCCGCCGAGGTGCAGTGGTCCGGCCGCTTCACGCCCGACGGCGTGACCGGGGCCGAAACGGTGCACCTCTTCACCGGCATCTACAGCGAGGGCCTGGACGCCCTGTACGGCACCCTCGCGGGGTGAGCCGGGCCGGATCGGCATGCCGACGCGGACGGGGCTCGTACAGCGCATCGCGCCGGCCGAGCCCCGTCCCCGTCGGCGCGGTCCGCGCTACACCGTCCCGCCGGCCGCCTCCGCGACCGCCGTACGCGCCCCGGCCGCGTCCGGTGCCGCCAGCGCGAGGCCGGCCAGCGTGCGGCACTCCTCCAGCGTCCGGGTGGCGAGTGCGGCGCGGACGGCGGGCAGGCAGCCGGGGGCCGCCGACAGGCTGGTCACGCCGAGGCCGGTGAGGACCAGGGCGAGCAGCGGGTCGGAGGCCGCCTCGCCGCAGACTCCGACGGGGCGGCCGTGGGCGGCCCCGGCCTCGGCGGTCTGCCGGACGAGTTCCAGCAGGGCGGGCTGCCACGGGTCCAGCAGCTCCGCCAGCGAACCGAGCATCCGGTCGGCGGCGAACGCGTACTGGGCGAGGTCGTTGGTGCCGATGCTCAGGAAGTCGCACACCTCGGCCAACTGCCCGGCGCGCAGCGCCGCCGCCGGGACCTCGACCATCGCGCCGACCGTGGGCAGCCCGTGCGCCCCGGCCTGCTCGGCGAAGGCCCGCGCCTCCGCCGGTACCGAGACCATCGGGGCCATCACCCAGACGTCGGCCCTGGTCGAGCGGGCCGCCTCGGCCACCGCCGCGAGCTGGGTGTCGAGGAGCCCGGGGTGGCGGACCGCGGTCCTCAGGCCCCGTACGCCGAGCGCCGGGTTGGGCTCGTCGGCGGCCGTCGCGAAGGGCAGGGGCTTGTCCGCGCCCGCGTCCAGGGTCCGGACGACCACCCGGCGGCCCGCGAAGGCCTCGAAGACCTGGCGGTACGCCTCGCGCTGCTCCTCGGCGCCCGGGGCGCTCGCGCGGTCCAGGTAGAGGAACTCGGTGCGGAACAGGCCCACGCCCTCGCTGTCGGCCGAGGCTGCCGCCGCCAGTTCGTGCGGCGCCCCCAGATTCACCATCAGCCGGACCGGGTGGCCGTCGGCGGTGCGGCCGGGGCCGCTGGAGGCGGCCGCCGCCCGCCTGCGCCGCTCCTCCCGGGCGGCGGCGTCCGCCACCTGCCCGGGGGAGGGGTCGGCGTGGACGGTCCCGGCGGTGCCGTCCACGAGGACGGGCGTCCCGTCCGCGAGACAGGCGGCCTCCGGGCAGGCGACGACGGCCGGCAGGCCGAGGATCTTGGCGAGGATCGCGGTGTGGCTGGTGGGGCCGCCCTCCTCGGTGACCAGCGCGAGGACCCGCGCGGGGTCGAGCAGCGCGGTGTCGGCGGGGGCCAGGTCGGCGGCGACCAGCACGTACGGGTGGCCCGGCTCGGGCAGTCCCGGCATCGGCAGCCCCAGCGTGTGCGCCACCGCCCGGTCGCGCAGGTCTTCCAGGTCGGGGACGCGTTCGGCGAAGTACCCGCCGGCCGCCCGCAGCGTGGCCGCGAAGCCGGCGAACGCCTCCGTCAGCGCGTGCGGCGCGTCCTGGCCCTGCCGGACGTGGGCCTCGGCGCTGTCGGCGAGCGCCGGGTCGGCCGCCATCATGCCGAGCGCCGTCAGTACGTCGGCCGCCTCGCCGTCGGCCGCGGCGGCCCGGCGTCCGAGGTCCTCGGCGACCGCCGTGAGCGCGGCCCGGGCCGCGGCGGTCTCGGCGGGCAGCTCCCCGGCGGCCACCTGGCGGGGCGCGGGCAGCGCCGGGGGCGGGGCCATGCGGGCCACCGGCCCCGAGGCGGTGCCGCCGCCGACGCCTATGCCGCGCAGCGGGGCGCCGGTCATGCCGACTCCGTGGCGTCGTGGTCGGCGGCGACGAGGGCGGTCAGTTCGTCGAGGGCGGCGTCGGCGCCCTCGCCCTCGGCCGCCAGGACCAGGGTCTCGCCGTGCTTGGCGCCGAGCGCGAGCACGGAGAGCATGCTGCGGGCGTCGACCGCCCGCTCTCCGGGACGGCCCACGGTGACCGCCACCGGCTGGCGTGCGGCGGCCTGGACGAAGAGGGAGGCGGGGCGGGCGTGCAGTCCGGAGCTCGAACCGATGACGACGTTGCGCTCGGGCATGGGAGGGCCTTCCTGGGAGGGAGAACTGAGGGGAGCGGTGCGGCCCGGGGCGGGGCCGGGCCGCACCTGAGAACTGGTCAGGCGGAGACGGGCTCGACTGCCGGGGTGTCCGAGGCGGCCGGGGCCGCCTCCACCGTGCGCCGGCTCTTGAGCAGGACCACCAGAGCGGCGGTGACGACCGTGCCGGCGGCGATGGCGACCACGTACAGCAGCGCGTTGCCGATCAGCGGGACGACGAACAGGCCGCCGTGCGGGGCGCGCAGGGTCGCGCCGAAGGCCATCGACAGGGCGCCGGTGACCGCGCCGCCCGCCATCGCCGAGGGGATGACCCGCAGCGGGTCGGCCGCGGCGAACGGGATGGCGCCCTCGCTGATGAAGGAGGCTCCCAGCACCCAGGCGGCCTTTCCGTTCTCCCGCTCGGCCTTGCCGAAGAGCCGGGCCCGGACGGTGGTGGCCACCGCCATGCCCAGCGGCGGGACCATGCCCGCCGCCATCACCGCGGCCATCACCTTGAGGCTGCCGTCGGTCGGCGTGGCGAGCCCGCCCACGGCGAAGGCGTACGCGACCTTGTTGACCGGGCCGCCCAGGTCGAAGCACATCATCAGGCCGAGCAGGACGCCGAGCAGGACCGCGTTGGCGCCGGAGAGCTCGCCGAGCCAGTCGGTCATCGCCTTCTGGAACGAGGCGATCGGGCCGCCCACCACGACGAACATCAGGAAGCCGACGACCGCCGAGGAGACCAGCGGGATCACCACCACCGGCATGATGCCGCGCAGCACGGGCGGAATGGTGAGCCGCTGGATCGCGGCGACCACCGCACCGGCCAGGAGACCGGCGACCAGGCCGCCGAGGAAGCCCGCGTCGATGGTGACGGCGATGGCGCCGCCGACGAAGCCGGGGACGAGCCCGGGCCGGTCCGCCATGCCGTAGGCGATGAACCCGGCGAGGACGGGCACCAGGAAGCCGAAGGCGGCCTGCCCGGTCTGGAACATCAGCGCCGCCCAGCTGGCCGCCTCGCCCCAGGCGAAGTGCTCGGCGACCGAGGGCGCGTCGCTGATCCGGTAGCCGCCGAGGGCGAAGGCGAGCGCGATGAGCAGGCCGCCCGCCGCGACGAAAGGCACCATGTAACTGACGCCGGTCATCAGCCAGGTACGCAGCCGGGTGCCGAAGCCCTCGCCCTCCGCGCCCTCGTCCATCGGCGCCGGCCTGGAGGCGTCCGGAGTCTTCGGCGCCGCCTCGGCGGTCGTGCCGGTGCCGGCCTGTGCGGCCTTCTCGCGGGCCTCCGCGATGAGGGCGGCCGGCCGGTTGATGGCGGCCTTCACGCCCACGTCGACGACCGGCTTCCCGGCGAACCGGGCCTTCTCGCGGACCTCCACGTCGTGGGCGAGGATCACCGCGTCGGCGGCGGCCACGACAGCCGGGTCGATCCGGCGGAAACCGGCCGAACCCTGCGTCTCGACCCGCAGGTCGACGCCCTCCTCCTCGCCCGCCCGCTGGAGGGCCTCGGCCGCCATGTAGGTGTGGGCGATGCCGGTGGGGCAGGAGGTGACGGCCACGACGCGGAAGGGGGAGGGGCCGGAGTCGGCGGGCGTGGTGTCCGGCTGGTCCGCGGGTCCCTCGGCCTCGGCGTCGGCGTCGGCCTCGGGCGGTGTCTCGCCCCGGATCAGGGCGGCGGCCCGGGCCGGGTCCCGCTCGGCGCGCAGGGCCTCGGTGAACGTACTGTCCGCGAGGCGGCGGGCGAGGGCCGAGAGGATGGTCAGGTGGTCGTCGTCGGCGCCGGCCGGGGCGGCTATCAGGAAGATCAGGTCGGCCGGGCCGTCCGGCGCGCCGAAGTCGATGCCCTCGGCGCTGCGGCCGAACGCCAGGGTCGGCTCGGTGACATGGGCGCTGCGGCAGTGCGGGATGCCGATGCCGCCGTCCAGGCCGGTCGGCATCTGCGCCTCCCGCGCCGCGACATCGGCGAGGAAGGCTTCGAGGTCGGTGACGCGCCCGGCGGCGGCCATCCGTTCGGCGAGCGAACGGGCGGCGGCCTCCTTCGTGTCGGCAAAGAGGTCGACGTCGACCAGGTCTGCGGTGATGAGCTGGCTCATCGCACGGCTCCTCGGGGGCGGACCGCCGTGGCGGCGGTCGGGGACGGGGACGGCGGGGCGGCCGGCCGGCGGGACGCGCGGACGCTAGCGCCGGAGCGGGAGTGGCGGGCGGTCATCGGACCGGCTCCGCGAGAGGGCGGTCGGTGGGGACGGCGTCGGTGACGGTCACCGCGTCGGGGACGAGGTCGGCCGGGGTCGGCATCACGCTGCCCGGCAGCTGCACCGCCGCCGTGCCGTGCGCGACCGCCGCCGCCAGCGCGGCCGGTCCGCGGCCGCCCGCCGCGAGGAACCCGGCGAGCGAGGCGTCCCCCGCGCCGACGTTGCTGCGGACCGCGACCGGCCCGGCGTGGCCGAACCAGGTGCCGGTGGCGTCGACGAGGAGCTGGCCGTCGGCTCCGAGGCTGGCCAGGACCGCCCGGGCCCCGCGCTCCCGCAGCTCCCCGGCGGCCTTGACGGCCTCGCCGACGGTGGCGATCGGGCGGCCCACCGCCTCGGCCAGCTCCTCGGCGTTGGGCTTGACCACGTCGGGTTCCTCGGCGAGCGTCGCGCCGAGCGCGCTCCCCGAGGTGTCGAGGGCGACACGGAGCCCGGCCCGGTGGGCGCGGGCGACCAGCTGGGCGTACCACTCGGGTCCCAGGCCGCGCGGCAGGCTGCCGCAGCAGGCGATCCAGTCGGCTCCGGCGGCCCGCGCGCGCACCGCCTCCAGCAGTGCCTCGGCCTCGGCCGCGCTCAGCTCGGGCCCGGCGGCGTTGACCTTGGTCAGGGTGGAGTCGGGCTCGACCAGGGTGATGTTGACCCGGGTGGAACCGGCGACGGGCACGCCCGCCGCCTCGATGCCGTGCTCGCCGAGCAGCCGGGCCAGCAGCGCCCCTTCGGGTCCGCCGAGCGGCACGACGGCGACGGTGCGGTGCCCGGCGGCGGCCACCGCCCGCGAGACGTTGACGCCCTTGCCGCCGGGGTCGACCCGGTCGCGGGTGGCCCGCAGGACCGCGCCCCGGTCCAGCGAGGGGAGTTCGTAGGCCCGGTCCAGGCTCGGGTTGGGGGTGAGGGTGACGATCACGCGCGGACCACCTCCGGGCCCTGTGCCTCGACGGCCCGGGCGTCCTCGTCGGTGAGGCCGCTGTCGGTGATGAGCAGGTCGACGTCGGACAGGTCCGCGAAGCGGGCGAAGTGCTGCTGGCCGAACTTGGCCGAGTCGGCGAGGAGCACGACGCGCCGCGCGGCCCGGACGGCCGACTGCTTCACCGCGGCCTCGGCGAGGTCGGGCGTGGTCAGGCCGCCGTCGAGGGCGAAGCCGTTGGTGGCGAGGAAGACCACGTCGGCCTTGATCTCGCCGAGCGCCCGCAGTGCCCAGGCGTCGACGGCCGCCCGCGTCCGGTGCCGCACCCGCCCGCCGACCAGGTGCAGGGCGATGCCCGGGTGGTCGGCGAGGCGGGCGGCGATCGGCAGGGCGTGGGTCACCACGGTCAGCGTCGACTCCACCGGGAAGACGGCGGCGAGGCGGGCGGAGGTGGTGCCCGCGTCGAGGATGACGCTGCCGTCGGCGGGCAGCTCGGCGAGGGCGGCCCGGGCGATGAGGTCCTTCTCGTCGGCGGCGAGGGTGTCCCGCTCGGCGAGGTCCGGCTCGAACCCGAGGTGGCCCGCCGGGATGGCGCCGCCGTGCACGCGGCGCACCAGCCCGGCCCGGTCCAGCGCCTTGAGGTCCCGCCGTACGGTCTCGGCGGTCACCTGGAACTCGTCGGCGAGGGAGAGCACGTCCACCCGGCCGCTCTCATGAGCCAGCCGCAGGATCTCCTGCTGACGCTCCGCTGCGAACATGTGGGTTTACATCCGTTTCGATGACCGACCTTGTGGTTTTCCCGGATGTTACGCGCGCTGGTCGAGGAAGTAAACACATTCGGGCGTGGGGCTGGGCGGGGCCCGCGCCGGGGAGGGAAGACTCGCGCTGACCAGGCTCGTCCTCCCCGGAAGGCGAGCAGCCGCCCATGACCGACCGGCAGGGACTTCGGGGCGGTGCGAACGTGGTGCACCGCAGCGGGGACGTCGCCGCCGCCTGGTGGCTCCCCGCACGGGAGCCCGCCGGGTCATCTGTCACGGCGACGCCGCCCCGCAACTGTGTCGTGCGGGAGGGCGAGGCCGTCGGGCTCATCGACTTCGACGCGGCACTCCTGGGCCCACGCGTCTCGGGCGTCGCCTGCGCCGTCCACCGGTTCGCGCCCCTGCAAGGGCCGGACAACCCCGAGAGCTTCGGCAAGCCGCAGGAGCAGCCCGCCGCGCCGCCACCTTCTGCCGGGCGTACGGCCCGGGCGTCGGCGCCGAGGTCGTCGACGCCTTCCCCGAACGGCTGCGGGTCCTGCTCGCCTTCCTGCGCGACCGGGCCGCCCACGGCGCCGAGGCGTTCCGGCGACACCTGGCGGAAGGCCACGCCGAGGCGTACGAGGCCGACATCCGCCCTGTACCGGCCCACCGCGCCACCCTGCGGAGTGCCTGCGAGGGGTGACTGCCGCCACGGATGGAGCCGTCCGTGCCGCAGGGCCCCGGCGCGGCGCGGCGCGTCACGCCTGGCCGGGCCCGGCCGGCTCGGGTGAGGTCGTCGTGGCGGCGGCTTCCGCCGCTCCCGCCACCCGCTGCCGAGGCGGGCCCGCGTCCGAGGTGCCGGTGGTTGGGGTCACCGGCGCGGGGAACACGGCGAGGGCGTCCCCACAAGTGAGGAGCTCGTCATGATGGTCGTCGGTATCGTCGCCGTCTGTGTGGTCCTGGCCGTACTGGCCTTTCTCGTCCCCCGTCTCTCCCGCCATCCCGAGCGCGGTACCCAGCGGACCCTGGGAGCGGGCTCGCGGGTGGGCGGCAAGGCGCCCGGCGTTCTCGGCCGGATCTTCAGCAAGCCGTTCCGCAGCAGTTCCAAGGCGGTCGGCCGCAGCGGCTCGGCGGGGCGCCGCACCCGTGGCCGGATGCCGTTCTGACGAGGCACCGCTCCGGCGGCCACGCGCCGCCTCCCTCCCTGGCCCAGGAACTCACCGGCCTCCGTCCGTCGGCAGAGGACCGACCGTCCGGCACGTCGGTGCCGGATCGGGCCCGGGGTACGGCATGTTCGCCGCTTCCGGGGCGCCGGCCAGTTCGTGGAGCTTCGCGCGGAGGGTGTCGGCGAGGCGCTGGGCGGTTGACGGTGTGCAGTGGGCGAGGGAGTGGATGAGTTCGCCGGTGAGGCCGGCGGGGGCGCCCTCGGGGGTGCGGTGGTCGCGGAGCTGGAGGAGCAGATCCTGGTCGGTGTGGGTGGGGGCCAGGACGCGGGGGGTCACGCGCAGGCCGCCCGGCCAGTCGGTGTCCCCGGGGTGTGGGGGCTCGGTGCGCAGGTAGGAGCAGGCCACGGTGAACAGGCCCCGGCCCCGGTCGGCGCGGTCGCGGTCCAGGTGCTCCAGCACGCGTTCGTAGGGGTGGTCCTGGTGGGCGTGGGCGGCGAGAAGGCTGCGGCGTACCCGCGCGGTCAGTTCCACGCCGGTGGGCGCGCCGTGGGTACGTACGCGCAGCACCACGGGGTTGGTGACGCATCCGACGAGGCCGTCCGTGGCCGCGTCGTCCCGGCCGCTCAGGGCCACCACCACCGGTACGTCCTCGCCGGCGCCGAGCTCGCTCAGGGCCGCGGCGAAGGCGGCGTGCACCATCATGTACGGGCTGCACGCGTAACGGGTGGCGGCCTCCTCCAGGAGGCGGTGCTCCCGTGGCTCCCAGGTCAGGGGCACGTGGCCCGCCCTGCCGTCGTCCTCTCCCGTCGGCGGTTCGCCGGGCAGGGCCAACCGCGCGGGCACGCCCTCCAGTTCGGCCGCCCAGTGGCGGGCGTCGCGTGCGGCGGGACTGGCGGGGTCCCCTTCGTCGCCCCGACGCCGGGCCAGCCGGAGGGCGTGGTCGGCGTACTGCGGTGCGGGGGCCTGCCACCGGGGGGCCTCGCCCTCCAGCCGGGCCGCGTAGGCGTGCCGCAGGTCGCCGCGGAGGACGCCCAGGGAGTGCCCGTCGACGGCGACATGGTGCACCACGAGCAGCAGCAGGTGGCGTTCGGGTCCGGTGCTCAGCAGCCGGGCCCGCAGCGGCGTCCCGGTCAGCAGGTCGAAGCCGCGGGCGAGTTCGGCCTCGACGGCGGCGCGCTCCTCACCGGGGGCCAGCTCCAGGAAGCGCAGGTCGAGTGGGGCTTCGGCCGGGGACAGGATGTGCTGCTCCGGGCCGTCGGGGCCGTACGGCAGAACGGTGCGCAGGATCTCGTGCCGGGCCACGAGGTCGCCTAGGGAGTGTTCCCAGACGGTCCGGTGCAGGGGGCCTGACAGGTCGAGGGCGAGGGTGGTGAGGTAGGTGGGGCGGTGTTCCCCCAGGTAGTTGGCGGTCCACAGCCGCAGCTGGGCCGGGGAGAGCGGCAGTCGGTCCGGTCGTGCCGGAGCGGGCGCGTCGTCGGCGGGCTGCGGGGTCGTGCCCTCGCTCAGCCGCCGGTCCAGCGCCGCCGGGGTGGGCGCCTCGAAGAGGTCGCGGACGGAGACGGGCAGGCCGAGGGCGTCGCGGACACGGCCGGCCAGCCGGACGGCGCTGAGCGAGTTGCCGCCCAGGGCGAAGAAGTCGTCGTCGGCGCCGGCCGAGGGCAGGCCGAGGGAGGCGGCGAAGGCGGCGGCCAGCACTTCGGCGCGGGGCGTGGAGGCCTCGGTGGCCGGTGCGCGTTCCGGGGCGGGCAGGGCGTTCCGGTCGATCTTTCCGGTGGGGCCGAGCGGTGGCTCGGTGACGGGGACCACGGCGGCGGGTACGAGGTGGCGGGGCAGCCGGGCGGCGAGGCGGGTACGGAGGGCGGCGGTGTCCGGGGCGGCTTCGGCGCCCAGGACGTAGGCGACGAGGGAGCGGCCGGAGGCTCCCTCGCCGCGGACGACGACCCAGGCGGCCCTGACCCCGGGTTCGTCGCACAGCGCGGCCTCGATCTCGCCGGGCTCGATCCGGATGCCGTTGATCTTGACCTGCCGGTCGGCGCGGCCGAGGAAGTGCAGGCGGCCCTCCCGGTCCCAGCGGGCCAGGTCTCCGGTGCGGTAGGTGCGGGCACCGGGCGGGCCGTACGGGTCGGCGAGGAAGCGCTCGCAGGTGGCGGCGGGGGAGCCGTGGTATCCCTCGGCCAGTCCGTCACCGGACAGGTGGATCTCGCCCGGCACTCCCGGGGGGACCGGGCGCAGGGCCGCGTCGAGGAGGGTGACGCGGCACCCCGGCACCGGGGTGCCGAGCGGCAGCGGCGCGGGGACCGGGCGGCCGGGCGGCAGGACGTGGCCGAGGGAGAAGGTGGTGTTCTCGACCGGGCCGTAGAGGTGGACGACCTTCAGTTCCGGGTGCCGGACGCGGACCCGCTCCACGGACCGGGGTGAGACCACGTCACCTCCGGTGGCCAGAACGCGCAGTCCCGCGAGGGCGCCGGGGTCCTGTGCGGCGAGGACGTCCAGCAGCCCGGAGGTGAGGAAGGCCGCGGTCACGCCGCCGTCCTCCACGGCACTGCGCAGGGCCGCCCCGTCCAGCTCACCGGGGGGCGCCACCCGGACCCGCCGGCCGGTGAGCAGTGGCGCCCACAGTTCGTAGACCACCGCGTCCCAGGCGTGCGGGGAGTGCAGGAGGACGCAGCGGTGGTCCTCGTCGCGCCAGCGCGGGTCGAGGGCGCGGCTGAGCACGGAGCGGTGGGTCAGCCGGACGCCCTTGGGCTCACCGGTGGAGCCGGAGGTGAACACCACGCAGGCGGCGAGGTCCGCCGGGACGTGCCGCCCCGGCGGAACGTCGGGGCAGGCCGCGAGGGTCTCCTCGTCCGGCAGCCGGTCCAGCAGGAGGGCGGCGCCGGTCCGTTCGCGCAGGGCGCGCCGCCGCTCGGGCGGCAGGCCGGAGTGGAGGGGGACGCAGAGGGCGCCCAGTTTGGCCAGGGCCAGGTAGCAGACGGCGACCTCGGGGGAGCGGTCCAGGGCCACGGCGACCGGGGTGCCGACCTGGACCCGGCCGGCCAGGTGGTGGGCGAGCCGGTTGGCCTGGGCCTCCAGTGCGCCGTAGGTGAGGGTGCGGGTGCCGTCGGAGAGGGCGGGGCGGTCCGGGTGGGCGGCTGCCCGGGCCTCGAAGACCTGGGCGAGGTGGCACGTGTCCGCCCGCACCGGTGAGGCGGGCCCGCGCCCGGCGGCGAGGACGGCCTTCCGCGCGGGGGCGGCGAGGAGCTGGAGCCGGGCCAGGGGGCGTCGGTCGTCCGCCAGCAGGGCGTGGAAGGCGGCGGTGCAGAGCGCGGCGAGGTCGGCGGGGGTGCCGTAGTGGCCGAGGGCGCCGGGCCTGCTGTAGAGACGGCACTCGATGCGGCCGGAGCGGGGCAGGACCACCAGGCTCAGGGGGTAGTGGGTTCCGTCGTGGATCCCGGTGCCGGTGACCTCCACGCCGTCCGGCAGCCGGGTGAAGGCCGCCTCGTCCAGGGGGTAGTTCTCGAACACCACCGAGGTGTCGAAGAGGCCGGTGGTGCCGGCCGCCTCCTCGACGGCGGTGAGCCCGAGGTGGTGGTGGTCGAGCAGTTCGGCGCGGCGCGCGTGGGTGTCCTCGGCGACCTCCCTGGCGGTCCGGGCCGGATCGAGGCGGACCCGGGCGGGGACCGTGTTCAGCAACAGGCCGGGGAGGCGTTCCACCCCCGGGATCTCGGGCGGACGCTGGGCGACGGTGACGCCGAAGACGACGTCCTGGCGGCCGGTGAGGTGGTTCAGCAGCAGCGCCCAGGCGGACTCCACCAGGGTGTTGAGGGTGACGCCCCAGTGGGCCGCGCGGTCGGTGAGTGCCCGCGCCAGTTCCCCGGACAGCTCGAAGTGGTGGCTGAGGGCGGTGGGGGCCGCGGGGGCGTGGCCGGCCACCCGCGTGGGTTCGGCGCCCGCCAGTTCGTGGCGCCACGCCCCGGCGGCGGCCTCCTGGTCACGGGCGGCGAGCCACCGCGCGTACTCCCCGAGGGCGGGGGTGGGTTCGCCGGTGGCGGCGGGGTCGAGCAGTTCGCGCAGGACGAGCGGCACGGACCAGCCGTCGAGCAACAGGTGGTGGTGGGTGAAGACGAGACGCCACCGTCGCTCGCCGGTACGCAGCAGGGCGAAGCGCAGCAGCGGCGGGCGGCCGGGATCGAAGGGGCGCCGTTCGGCCTGCTCCTCCTCGTCCGTCCGGGCGGCGAGCCGGTCCTCGGGCTCCGTGGTGAGGTCCGCGGTGCGCCAGGGCAGCGCGGGCTCGTCCGCCGGGACCAGGAGGAGCGGCCGGCCGGCGTCGGGCGGGAAGCAGCCGGTGAGATGAGGGTGGCGGCGCAGCAGCGCGCGCAGGGCGGTGCGCAGGCGGTGGGGCTCCACGTCGCCGGAGAGGTCGAGGCTCAGCTGCACCAGGTAGGGGTCCTCGCCGGAGCCGGCCGGCGCGGACCCGGTGCCGGCGCCGTACAGCGCGTGGAAGAGCAGGCCCTCCTGGAGCGGTGCGGCGGGCAGCAGGTCGGCCAGGGGTCCGTACCGTTCCTCCCACGTCTCGATGTGGCTCTGGTCCACCCGTACGAGCGGGAAGTCGGAGGGGGTGGACCGGACCGGGCCGGTGCCGGGGTGGTGGTGGACGAGTTCGGCGAGGGCGGTGTGCCACAGGGCGGCCAGTTCCTCGGCCTGGCTCTCGGTCAGCACGCCGGAGGCCCAGGTCCATTCGGCGCGCAGCCGGGAGCCGGCGGGGCCGCGTTCGGCGAAGACGTCGAGGGTCAGGGGATGGGCGAGGGGCTGGCGGGGGCCGGCCTCGCCGCGCAGCGAACCGGGCAGCGGGTGCCAGGGGGCGGGGTCCTCGGTGTCGAAGCGGCCGAGGTAGTTGAAGGCCAGCGGGGCGCGGGCGTCGGGCAGCCGGCCCTCCTGGCGCAGCAGCCCGTGCGTGAGGCCGTCGTGGGGCACCTCGCGCAGCCGCTCCTTGACATGGGTGACCGCGCGGGCCGACACCTCGGCCGGGGAGCCGGTGGCGGGCGGCGGGTCCAGCAGCACGGGGTGGAGGGTGGTGAACCAGCCGACCGTGCGGGAGAGGTCGAGGTCGGCGAGGCCCGCCAGGCCGGGGCGACGGCCGTGCCCCTCCAGGTCGACGCGGACCGGGGCGCCCTGCGGGTTACCGCTCCAGCGGCGCAGCGCGAGCGACAGGGCGGCGAGCAGGATCTCGGGGACGCGGGCGCGGAAGGCGGCCGGGACGGCCGTCAGCAGCGGCTCGATCCAGGTCTCGTCCCAGGTGGAGCTGAGCCGTCCGGCGCGGTCCACGGTGTCGCTCGCCGGGTCGAGCGGGCGGCTGCCGAGGCCGGCGTGGGGAGCGGCGAGGCGGGTGCGCCACCAGGTCTCGTCGGCGCGGACCGCCTCCGACCGGGCGGCCGTGCGCAGGGCTCGGGTCCAGGCGCGCAGCGGGGTCGGTACCGGCGGGAGGGCGGCGTGCTCGCCGCGCAGGGCGTGGCGGTGGGCCAGCTCCAGGTCGGGCAGGAGCACCCGCCAGGAGACTCCGTCGACGGCGAGGTGATGGATCACCAGCAGCAGCCGGTCCTCCCGGCCGTGGAAGAGCACGGCGCGCACCACGTCGCCGCGGTCCGGGTCGAGGTGGCGGCGTGCCGCGCGCCGCTCCTGCTCGATCAGTTCGTCGCACGCGGCCGGGTCGTCCGCGCCCTCGCGGGCGAGGTCGACGTGGCGCAGGAGTTCACCGGCCGGGACGGTGCCGGGCGGCCGCACCTCCAGCTCCCAGCGGCCGCCCTGGACGGCGGTGCGGCGCAGGCGCAGGGCGTCGTGGTGGTCGACGAGCCGCTGGAGGGCTGTGCGGACGGTCGCCCCGGTCGCGGTGGCGGGCAGCGGGACCACCACGGACTGGGCGAAGCCCCCGGCGTCGCCGCCGAGCGAGGCCAGCCACTCGACGACGGGAGTGGGCTCCAGCGGGCCCGGCTCCTGGGAGGGCCGGGCGGGGACGGCGGCGGCACGGACACGCCCCTGGACGGTCCGGGCCAGGGCGCGGGGGCTCTGGTGGGCGAAGACGTCCTTGGGGCCGACCGGCACACCGGCGGCCTGGGCGCGGGCGGCGAGCTGCACGGCGAGGATGCTGTCGCCGCCGAGCCGGAAGAAGTCGGCGTCGGCGTCGACGGAGTCCCGGCCGAGCAGGGTGGCGGTCAGGGAGCGCAGGAGTTCCTCGGTGGCCGCCTCACCGGCCCGTTCCTCCTCGACGGGCGTGGGCGCGGGAGGTACGGCGGCGGGAGGCGCGGGGTCGGCAGGTCCGGCGCCGGGGCGTGGGCAGGGGAGGCCGGTGAACGGCGCCTCCGGCCGGTCGAGGGCGGCTTCCAGGAAGTGGCGTACGGCGTCGAGCAGGGCCTCGGCGGTGCGGCGTTCGAAGCGGTCGGTGGCGTACTCCAGGCAGCCGTGGAGCGTGCCGTCGGCCTCCTCGGCGACGTCCCACAGGAGGGGGTACTTGGCGACCGAGCGGTGCTGGGGCAGCTCGGTGGCGCGCAGGCCGGCGAGGCGCAGGGCGGGCCGGGCGCCGGAGCGGTGGTTGAGCATGACCTGGAAGAGCGGGTGGCGGCCCGGTTCGCGGGGCGGCCCCACGGCCTCCACGATCCGGTCGAAAGGGGCGCCGGTGTGGGCGAAGGCGGTCAGGTCGGCCGCGCGGGCCCGGTCCACGACGGTGGCGAACCCGGGGGCGCCGGTCAGGTCCAGCCGGAGCGGGAGGGCCTGGGCGAAGTAGCCGGCCAGGGGTTCCAGCGCGGGGTCCTCGCGCCCGGCGGTGACCGTGCCGACGACCACGTCCGGGCCCGCGCCCCACCGGCTGAGGGCGCAGGCGAGGGCGGCGTGCAGCGCCATGAAGGTGGTGGCACCGCGAGCGGCGGCCAGCTCCTTGAGACGGGCACCGAGCCGGGGCCCCCAGTCGAAGTCGACGGCGTCGCCCGGGTGTTCGGCGCCGGGCCGGCCGGGCCGGTCGGTGGGGAGCGGGGTTTCGGCGGGCGCCTCGCGCAGGGCCTCTCGCCAGTGGGCGAGTTCGCGGGACAGGGGGCTGCCCGGATCGTCGGGAGTGCCGAGCCGGGCCTGCTGCCAGAGAGTGAAGTCGGCGTACTGGAGGGGCAGGGGTGGCCAGCCGGGGGCCTCGCCGCGCCGCCGGCTCTCGTAGGCGGTGGCCAGGTCCCGGGTGAGGGGGCCGACGGACTGCTGGTCGGCGGCGATGTGGTGGAGGACGACGAGCAGGGTGTGCTCGTACGGGGAGCGGCGCAGGAGGGTGACGCGCCAGGGCGGGGCGGCGGCCAGGTCGAAGGGCCGCCGCAGGGCGGCCTCGTAGGCGTCGTCGTGCGCGTCCTCCTCCCCGGCCTGCGGGACTACGGTCAGCGGGTCCGGAGCCTCGGCGGCGGGGAGGACGTGCTGCCGGGGCCCGTCGCCGTCGTGCGGGAAGGTGGTGCGCAGGATCTCGTGGCGCTGTTGCACGTCGCGTGCGGCGGCACGCAGCGCCCCGGTGTCCAGCGGGCCTTCCAGCCGGACCGCCAGCGGGACGTGGTAGGCGTGACCGGTCTCCTCCATACGGTGCAGGAACCACAGGCCGCGCTGGGCGTGGGAGACGGGGACGAGGCCCGGGCGGGGTACGGGGCCGGGCCGCGCGTCGGCCGTGCCCCCCGTCTCTCCCAGGCGGACCGCCAGCCCGGCCACCGTCGGCCAGGTGAAGACGTCCCGGACACCGAGGTCGCGGGAGAGCGCGGCGCGGACCCGGCCCGCCAGCCGTCCGGCGAGCAGCGAGTCTCCGCCGAGCATGAAGAAACTCCGGTCCACGCCGACCTGGTCCGGCTCGCGGCCCAGCACCTCGGCGAAGAGGTCGCGCAGCGCGGTCTCGGCGGGGTTCCGGGGAGCGCGGCCCTCGCCGGACACCTGGCGGCCGGCGGTCCGCAGGGCGCGCCGGTCCAGCTTGCCGTTGGGGGTGAGCGGGAGGGCCTCCAGGGTGGTCCAGACCGAGGGCAGCAGATGGGCGGGGAGCACGGCGGCGGCCCGTTCGGGGGTGAGCGCCGCGCTGTCGGGGTCGGCCACCAGATGGGCGACCAGACGCCGGTCTCCCGGCCCGTACTCGGTCAGCAGGACGGCCGCGTCGCGGACGCCCGGCAGCGCGACGAGAGCGGCCTCGACCTCCGCGGGCTCCACCCGGTGGCCGCGCACCTTGACCTGCCGGTCGGCGCGCCCCAGGTACTCCAGGGCGCCGCCGGGCAGCCGCCGGGCCAGGTCGCCGCTGCGGTACGCGCGGCTTCCCGGCGGCCCGTCGGGGTCCGGGACGAACCGTCCGGCGGTGAGGGCGGGCCGGTGCCAGTAGCCGTCGGCCACGCCGGGGCCGGAGACGTACATCTCGCCCGGCACGCCGTCGGGGACGGGGCGCAGGGCGGCGTCGAGGAGGCGTATCCGCAGGTCGGGCAGGGGGCTGCCGATGACGCCTCCGGCCGGGCCGGCGGGGGCGGCGGCCGGGTCGACCAGGTGGTGGGTGACGTGCACGGTGGTCTCGGTGATCCCGTACATGTTCACCAGACGGGGGGCCGGTCCGGGGTGGCGGGCCAGCCAGGTCGCGAGCCGCCAGGGTTCGAGCGGCTCACCCCCGAAGACCACGTACCGCAGGGCGAGCCGGTCGCCGACGGCGGGGTGCTCCGCGTCGGCCTCCGCGAGCTGGCCGAAGGCCGAGGGCGTCTGGTTCAGGACGGTGACGCGTTGCTCGGCCAGCAGTTCGAGGAAGTCGTGGGGCGAGCGCGCCACGTCCTCGGGGACGATCACCAGGCGGCCGGCGTGCAGCAGGGCCCCCCACAGCTCCCACACCGAGAAGTCGAAGGCGTAGGAGTGGAAGAGGGTCCACACGTCGTCGGGCCCGAAGGTGAAGTGGCGGGCGGCGGCGGACAGGAGCCGGGTGACGTTGTGGTGGGTGACCACGACGCCCTTGGGCGTGCCGGTGGAGCCCGAGGTGTGGATCAGGTAGGCGGGAGAGCCGGGCGCCGGGGGGCGCGGCGTCACCCCGGGAGGACCATCGGCGTCGGGACCGGTGAGCGTGCCCTGACGTGGGTCGAGGGTCAGCAGGGGCGCTTCGTCCCCGCCGGACAGGGAGGCCACGGCGGCGCCGGGGTGGACGAGGGTGAGGACGGGCGCGGCGTCGGCGAGGGTGGCGCGCAGCCGTTCGGCCGGGTGGGCGGGGTCCAGCGGTACGTAGGCGGCGCCCGCCTTGAGGACGGCGAGGAGGGCGACGACCAGGCCGGCGGAGCGGGGCAGGGAGACCGCGACCCGGTCGCCGGGGCCCACTCCGCGTGCGGCGAGGTGGCGGGCCAGTTCCTCGGCCTGGGCGTCGAGCCGGGCGTAGGTCAGCCGGTCGCGCCCCGCCACCACGGCGACGGCGTCCGGGCGGGCGGCGGCCACGGCGGCGAACAGGCCGGTGAGCGTGGCCGGTTCGGCCTCGGCCTCGGGCCCGGCCGGGACGGGCGGCCGTGCGGGACGAGCAGCGCCGACCCGCCCCTGGGGAGTGGCGGGATCGGCGTCGGCGAGGGCCAGGGTGAGGTCGACGAGGCGGTCGAGCTGGGCACGGGCGGCCGGGGGAGTGCAGAGCGCCGCGGGGACGCCGAGGTCGATCCGGACCTGGGCGGCGCCATTGTCGTGGACGCCGAGGGCCAGGTGGTCGCCGCGTCCCGGAGTGACCTGGTGGACGACGGCCGGGGTGCCGGCGAAGGACAGGCCGCGTTCCGTGGTCATCGCGTTGAAGACCGGGCCCACCAGAGGCCGGCCGTCGCGGACCGCGCCCTGGTCGCGCAGCATGTCCTCGAAGCGGTAACGCTGGTGGCGCAGGACACCGAGGGTGCCGGACCAGGCGGTGGCGACCAGCTCCGCGAGGGGCGCGGCGGGGTCCACCGCCACGTGCAGCGGCACGACGTTGGCGGCGGTGCCCAGCGCCTGGCGGGCCGCCCGGCCGGTGCGCCCGGGGACGCTCAGGCCGAGGACGGTCTGCCGCTCCCCGGTGTCGGCGTGCACGGCGAGGGCGGTGGCGGCGGCGAACAGGGCGGGCCAGCGCACCTCGTGGCGGGCGGCCGCGGTGGTCAGCCGGTGCCAGCGGTCGGCGGGCAGCCACCGGATGTGGCTGACGTGGCCGGTGGCGCCCGGCGGTGCCCCTCCGGTGGCCAGTTGCGGCGCCTCGTCCCGGCCGGCCAGCCGCGCGGCCCACCAGGCGGCGTCCTGGCCGAAGCCCGCCGAACTCCGGTAGGCGGTGTCGCGCTCCAGGTGGGCGTCGAGGGTGTCGAAGAGCGTGGGTCCGGCGTGCGCCTGCCCGTCGGTGCCGGCCGCCCACGCGGTGTAGGTGGCGGCCACCCGCCGGATGAGGTTCGCGGCGGCCGTGCCGTCGCAGATGAGGTGGTGCATCCGGATGGCCCACAGGTACGCGTCGTCGGCGACACGCAGCAGGTGGTGGTCGTAGAGCGGCGCCCGCGACAGGTCGTACGGGCGCAGGCTGTTCTCCTCGATCAGCCGGAGCGCCTCCTCGTGCGGGTGCTCGGCCGCGCGCAGGTCGAGCAGGCGGACCTCCCAGTCGTCGAGGGGCTCCAGGAACTGCACCGGGCCGTCGTCCCGTTCGGCGAAGCGCACCCGGAGGGTCTCGCTGCCCGCCACGACGGCACGGACCGCGCGGGCGAACAGCATCTCGTCGACGGGGCCGTGGAGGTGGACGTACTGGGAGCCCACGTAGCGCAGGCCGGTGGGGTCCAAGACGCCGCTGTACCAGATGCCCGACTGCGCGGCGGTCAGCGGCCGGCTCCGGTCAGCCATGGTCGCCCTCCTTCTCCCCGGGGCCGCCCGGCTCCAGGACGCGGGCGATGCGGGCCAGCGAGGCGGGGCAGGCCAGGTCGCCGTGGGTGTGTTCGCTAGTGTGGACGTCGACGCGCCCGTTGACGTACGGGTGCCATCCGGCGGGGTCCGGCGAGAGGGCGCCCGGTCCTTCGTCGGGCCGGGCCCGTACGAGGAGGACGTCGCCCGTGTACCGGCCGGGCCGGTGGGTCCGCGCCAGCCGCAGGTTGTTGTCGTACGCCCCGCCCATGGCGATCAGGTGGCGCTCGGAGATGTCGGAGAGCAGGCTGTCGCCGTCCCGGACGATGCCGAGGAACCGCGCGTCGTCCAGCTCCTCGTCGCCCACGCCGGGCGGGCGCACCTCGGCGAAGTCCAGCAGCGCGCCGTACATCTGCCGGGCCCCGGCGCCCTCGGGGGCCCGGGGCAGTTCGTCCAGGTCGGCGAGGACGTGGGAGTCGAGCAGGACCAGGCGCTCCACCCGCTCCCCGGCACCCTGGAGCAGGCAGGCCATGGCGTGCGCGACCAGGCCGCCGAAGGACCAGCCGAGGAGCTGGTACGGGCCGTGCGGCCGCCGGGCGCGGATCTCGGCCACGTAGTCGGCGGCCATCTCCTCCACGGAACGGTGGAGCCGCCCCGGGCCGTTCAGCCCCCGGTCCTGGAGGGCGTACACGGGCCGGTCCGGGTCGAGGTGGTGGGTGAGCGCCGAGTACATCCAGCCGACGCCGCCCGCCGGGTGGACGCAGAACAGCGGGGTCAGCCCGCCGTTCTCACGCAGCGGCAGCAGGGTGTCGAAGGCCGGGTGCGCGTCCTCGCCCCCGATCAGGGCGGCCACCCGGGGCCCGGCGGGCGTGGGGGCGTCGCCACCGGTCCCGGCGAGGCGGCCGACCGGGGTGTCCGGGTCGGCCAGGAGGGCGCGCAGGACGGTGAGGACGCCGTCGAGCAGGTCACGGGCCTGCTCGGGGGTGGCCGCGCCGGTGCGGTGGAGGAGGTTGACGTCGGTGCCGCCGTCACGGGGCAGCACCATCAGGGAGAGCGGGTGGTGGCCGGCCGACTCCGTGGTGCCGCCCTCCACGCGCAGCCCCGGCAGGTTCCGGGCCGCCCCGGGATCGGCCGCCGGGAAGTTCTCGAACACCACGGCCGTGTCGAACAGCGCGCCGAGACCGAGCCGTTCGGTCAGAGCGGCCAGGTCCACGTGGCCGTGCGGCATCATGCGGGCCTGTTCGCCCTGGACGCGGCGGAGCAGGGCGGCGAGCGTCTCCTCGGGCCGCAGCCGCACCCGGACCGGGAAGGTGTTGATGAGGAAGCCGACGATCGACTCGACCCCCGGCACCTGCGGGGAGCGGCCGGAGGTGATCGCCCCGAACACCACGTCGTGGCGGCCGGTGCGCTCGGCGAGGACCAGGGCCCAGCAGCACTGCAGGACGGTGTTGGCGGTGACCCCGAGAGCGGCGGCGCCGGCCGTGAGGCGGCCGGTCTCCTCCGGACCGAGACGTTCGGTGGTCCGGCCGGGCCAGTCGTCGGCCACCGGGGCCCCGTCGGCCAGCAGGGTGGGCTCGGCGCCGGCGAGATGCTCGTCCCAGGCGGACAGGGCCTGTTCGCGGTCGAGGCCGCCGAGCCAGGCCACGTGGTCGCCGAAGGGGGTGGCGTCCGGCAGCAGGTCGCCCCGGTAGAGCGCCAGCAGCTCCGGGAGCAGCAGCTGGTTGGACCAGCCGTCGAGGAGCAGATGGTGGCCGATGATCCGGAGCTGGAACCGGTCGGGGGCCTGCCGCACCAGGGTGAAGCGGAGCAGCGGGGGGTCCTCGGGGTCTAGGCGGGTGGCGCGCTCCTCGGCGGTCAGCTCCGCGAGGCGCGCGTCACGGGCCTCGGGGGTCAGGGCCCGCAGGTCGAGCTCGGCCAGGGGCAGGGGGCGGTCGCACAGCACCTGGACCGGGGGCCCGGCGGGCCGCCGGACGAACGCGGCGCAGAGGTTGGGGTGGCGGCGGCCCAGTTCGCCCACGGCACGGCGTAGCGCGGGCACGTCCAGTTCCCCGGAGAGACCGAGTTCCAGCCGCATGACGGAGCCCGCGCCGGGCCCGCCGGAGAGCAGCCCGGCCTGGAGCGGGGTGAGCGGCAGCACGCCCCGGTGGCCGGGGTACGCCGTGTCGAGAGCGCCGCCCGCCCCGGTGACGGGGGCGGGAGCGGGGGAGCGGGGTGCGGACGGGCCGCCGAGGCGTGTGGCGAGTCCGGCGGGGGTGGGGTGGACGAAGACGTCCTCCGTCGACAGGGCGAGGCCCCGGCGGCGGGCCGCGCGGACCAGCCGGATGGAGCGGATGCTGTCGCCGCCGAGTGCGAAGAAGCTGTCGTCGGGGCCGGCCGAGGGCCGGTTCAGCACCTCGGCGAAGACCTCGCACAGCACGGCGACGGGGTCGGTGGCCGCGACGGTCGGCGGGTCCGACGGCCGCTTCCCCGCCGTCGCGCGCCGGCGCAGCTCCTGCCGGTCGGTCTTGCCGTGGGCGGTGACGGGCAGCACCTCCACCACCTCGAAGCTCGCGGGGACCAGTGGCGCCGGGAGTGCGCGCGCCAGCGACTCCCGGGCGGCCCCGGTGTCCGGCCGTGCCCCGGGCCCGGGCTGGAGGAAGGCGGCGAGGACGTGGTCCCCGACGCCCTGGCCCTCGTCCGCGGGCACGGCCACGACGGCGGCCGCGGCCACCCCGGGCACGGCCCGCAACAGGGCTTCCAGTTCGCCGGGTTCCACCCGGTGCCCGCGGACCTTCACCTGGTCGTCGGCCCGGCCCCGGTAGGTGAGTACGCCGTCGTGGTCCTGGGAGACCAGGTCCCCGGTCCGGTACATGCGGCTGCCGTCGGCCGTGAAGGGGTCGGGCACGAAGCGGTCGGCGGTCTGTCCGGGCCGGCCGGCGTACCCGCGGGCCAGCCCCTCGCCCGCGACGTACAGCTCTCCCACCGTGCCCGGCGGGACCGGACGCAGGTCGGGGTCGAGGACGTGGCAGCGGGTGCCGTCGACGGGGACGCCGATCGGCGGGTCGCCCTCGGCGCCGGGATCGCAGCGCCAGGCGGTCGCGTAGACGGTGCACTCGGTGGGGCCGTAGGCGTTCCAGACGGTGGCGCCGGGGTCGCGGCGGTGGATGTCGCGCACCAGCTCGCCGGGGACCCGTTCGCCGCACAGCACGTACTGGCCGGCGCGCTCGTCGACCCACTCGGCCTGCCGCACCCGGCGGTAGACGGAGGGGATGGCGACCAGCAGGGAGCCGGACCAGTCCTGTCGCTCGGTCAGCGCGAGCAGGTTGCGGACCAGGTCGACGCTGCCGCCGGCGGCCAGTGTGGCGAGCAGTTCCAGCACCGAGATGTCGAAGCCGGCCGAGGCGGCGCCGAGCGTCCGGGAGAAGGCGTCCGGTCCCAGCGCCCGCCGGGACCAGGCGACGAAGCCGAGCACGTTGCGGTGGGTGACCACGACGCCCTTCGGCCGCCCGGTGGTGCCGGAGGTGTAGCAGACGTACGCGGCGTTGCCGCCGCCCGCCGGACGGTGGGGCGGGGCCTGTCCGTCGCCCGCGGCGGGCGCGGGGGCGTCCACCAGGACGGCGTCGGGCGCTCCGGCGGGCAGCCGCCCCGCCAGGGCCACGGTGGTCACCACGTGCCCCGGGCGGCAGTCGGTGAGCAGGAAACGGGCCCGCTCCGGCGGCAGTCCGGGATCGGCGGCGACGTAACAGGCGCCGGACTTGAGTACGCCGAGCATCGCGACGGCCAGTTCGACGCTCCGGTCGGTCCAGAGCGCCACGACGGACTCGGCTCCGACGCCGCGGGCCCGCAGTTCGCCGGCGAGCAGTTCGGCGCGCCGGTCCAGCTCCCGGTAGGTCAGCCGGTCCTCGCCCGCGCGGATCGCGACCGCGTCCGGGGTGGCCCGCACCCACGACTCGATCGCCTCGTGCACGGTGGCCGCCGCGCCGGACGGCGCCCCCGCGGGGACGGGCCCGGCCGTGGGCGCCGACTCGCTCGCGGGCGGCCCGGCCGGCGCGAGCAGTGCGGTCAGCGGGGTGTCGCGGCTGCCCTCGACGACGGCGCGCAGCACGGCGAGGTAGTCCTCGGTCAGCGCGGCGGCGGTCCGCCCGGTGAACAGCTCGGTGCTGTACTCCAGGCAGGCCGTCATCGCGTCGTCGCCCTCGCGGTCCTGGGTGACCAGGGTGAGGTCGAACTTGGCGGTCCCCGGCGGCAGTCCGCTGAACAGGTTCTCCTGGGTGCGGCCGGTGTCGAAGAAGTCGGTGCGGGCCTCGCCCACGTGCTGTACGCGCGGCAGCTCCTGGTGCACGAAGAACACGTCGAAGAGCGGTGTCCTGCTCAGGTCACGCTGCTCCACCAGCGCGTTGACCACCCGGTCGAAGGGCACCTCCTGGTGCTCCAGCGCCTCCGCGACGACGCCGCGCACCTGCTTCAGGAGGTGCCCGAAGGAGGCGGCGGCGCCGAGGTCGGCGCGGAGCGCGACGGTGCTGTTGAAGAAGCCGATGAGGTCACGGAGTTCGGGGCGGGTGCGGCCGGTGGTGGGGCTGCCCACGACCAGGTCGCGCTGCCCGCTGTGCCGGGCGAGCAGCAGGTAGAGGCAGGTGAGCAGCACCGTGAAGAGGGTGGCGGACTCCTCCGCGGCGATCCGGCGCAGCCGGCCGATCAGCTCGGCCGGGACGGTGAAGGGGTGCAGCTGTCCGCTGTGGTCCTTGCGCGCGGGGCGGGGGTGGTCGGTGGGCATCCGCAGCGGCTCGACACCCTTCAGCCGCCCCTTCCAGTACTCCAGTTCGCCGTCGAGGGCGGCCGTTCGCACGAGCTGCCGCTGCCAGTGCGCCCAGTCGCGGTACCGGACCGGCAGCGGGTCGAGCCGGTGCGGGCGGCCCTCCCGCCGGGCCGCGTACAGCTCGGGCAGTTCCCGTTCGAAGATGCGGGGCGAGCCGCCGTCGTTGACGGCGTGGTGCATGGTCACGTGGACGACGTGCTCCTGCGGCCCGGTGCGGATGACCTCCAGCCGCACCAGCGGGTCGCGGGCCACGTCGAAGCGGTGCAAGGCGGCGAGGCGGACCCGTTCGCGGGCGGCGGCGACCGGGTCGGAGGCGCCGCTGACATCGGTGAAGTGGAAGAACTCCGCGCCCAGTTCGGGGCGGATGCGCAGGCCGGGCACGCCGTCCTCGTCGACGAGGTTGGAACGCAGCACCTCGTGCCGCTCCGCCAGGTCCTCCCACATGCCCCGGACGGCGTCGATGTCCAGCTCCCCGCTGATCATGCTGACCATCGGCAGGTTGTAGAGGGTGGTGTCGGGGTCCAGCTGGTGGTGGAACCACATGCGTTCCTGCCCGAAGGACAGCACCTGGGCGTCGGTGGGCACCACCGGCGGGACGGCCGGCCTGCCGGCCGCGGAGAGCGAGTCGATGAACCGGGCGAGGTCGGCCACGCGCGGGTACTCGTAGGTGTCGATGAGCTTGAGCCGGTGGCCGAAGCGCTCGCCGACCCGCTGGACGAGCTGCAGGGCGACGATCGAGTTGCCGCCGAGGGCGAAGTAGTCGGCCTCGGGGGTGACGGGGGTCCCGGCGCCCAGGAGTTCCTCCAGAGCCGCGCAGAGCCACCCGGTGGTGTCCTCGGCAGGCGTTGGGCTGCCGGCCTCGACGGGGGAGGGGAGGGAGGCCGGGACGACCGCCCGGGGCCCGGGGGCCGCGGGCGCGGCGGGCGCGGCAGGCGGGGGAGTGGCGGGCGCCGCCCAGCAGCGGATGCCGAGGACGGGGTGGCCGGGGAGCCGCCGGCGCCGGGGCGGCCGGTCGGCTGCGGCCGGGGCGAGGGCTCGCCAGTCGAGGTCGACGCCGCGCCGGTAGAGGGCGGACAGGACGCCCTGCAGACCGTGGCGGGGGTCCGGGGTGATCAGCTCGACGGCGCCCTTCTCCCCCGAGGCGGGCTGCGCCAGGGCCCGGTCCGCCTCGGTCACGGGGCCGGTGGCCACGCAGAGCACCGTCCGGCGCCGGCTCCGCAACCTGGCCGGCGCACCGGTGTGCTCGTCGCGGCCGAGCACGGCGGCGGGCCGTACGCCGGCACGGCGCAGTCCGTCCGCCAGTTCGGTGGGCGCCATGCCGTCGGCGCCGGCCAGCAGCACGACGCGCGGGGCTCCGCCCGTGACGTCGCGGGGTTCCTCCTGGGCCAGCCAGGTGGCCTCGGCGGCCAGACGCACCGCCAGCTCCTCGGTGTCCCGGGCCCGTACGGCGACCCGGTGGGCGTAGTGGTCGCGTCCCTCGTTGAGGGTGAAGGCGACGTCGTCCAGCGGCAGGCGCCCGTCACGCAGGGCGGAGGAGAGCCGGACGCAGAGCAGGGCCAGCGCCTCCGGGGTGCGTGCCGAGACCCCCACGAGGCGCGGCGGCTCCTGTGACGCCGGGTCCGGCTGCTCTGTGGGGCCGTCCTCGGCGGGTGCGCGCTGGACGACGCAGTGGGCGTTGACGCCACCGAGGCTGAACGAGCTGACACCGGCGAGGCGGACGGGGTCGGCCCAGGGCCGGGCGGCGCGCGGGATCTCCACGCCGAGGCGGGCGGGGTCGGTGCCGCCGGTCGCGCTGCGGAAGTGGACGGCCGGGTACAGCTCGCCGTGCCGCACGCTGAGGAGGGCCCTGACCAGTCCCGCGACGCCCGCCGCGTGGTCCAGGTGCCCGATGTTGGCCTTGACCGAACCGATCGGCAGCGGGGTGGCCCGGGTACTGAACACCGAGGCCAGGCCCTCGAGTTCGACCGCGTCGCCGAGGGGGGTGCCGGAGCCGTGGCCCTCCAGGTATCCGGCGTCGCCGGGGTCCGCTCCGGCGCGTTCCCAGGCCGCGCGGATGGTCCGGCTCTGCGCGGAGGCGCTGGGCGAGCTGATGGTGGCGACGGCCCCGCCGTTGTGCAGCACCGCGCTCCCGCGCAGGACCGCGTGGACCGGGGCGCCGTCGGCGCGGGCCTGGGCGACGGTGGTGAGCAGCAGCACGGCGCCGCCCTCGCCGGGTACGGCGCCGTCGGCGTCCGTGTCGTAGGCGCGGCACCGCCCGCTGTGCGAGACCAGTTCGGGCATGGCCGCGGCCTCCTGGGCCGGCAGGCCGCCCGGGCGCAGGCTCACCCCGCCGGCCAGGGCGTACCGGGCATCGCCGGAGGTGAGTTCGCGGCAGGCGTGGTGGATCGCGGTCAGCGAGCTGTTGCAGCCGGTGTCCACGGCGTAGCAGGGGCCGGTCAGACCGAGGACGTGGGCGACGCGGGCCGGGGCGCCGAACGTCATGTTGCCGAGCGCGCTGAGCGTCCCGGGGTCGCTCGCGGCGGCCCGGTAGGAGGAGGGCGAGGTGGCGAGGACGACGGCGGTGCCCGCGTCGGCCAGGTGGCGGGTGGCGTAACCGGCGTCCTCCACGGCCTGGTGGGCGAGGAGCAGGGCGAGCCGCTGCTGGGGGTCCATCAGTCCGGCCTCGCGACGGGAGAGCCGGAACAGGCCGTGGTCGAAGGTGTGGATGTCCCGCAGGTGGCCCATGGGCAGGTGGGCCGCCGCAGGGTCGAGGCCGGTCGCCTCGGCGCGGCCCTCCGGGAGCGGGCCGACGCTGTCGCGCCCGGCCAGGAGGTTGGCGCGGAACTCCGCGAGGTCGTCGGCGTCGGGGAACCGCAGCGCCAGCCCCACCACGGCCACGGCGTCGTCGGGGATCTCCGCGCCGTCGGGTGCGGCGCCGTCCGTGCGTCCGGTCCGCCGCGCCGGCGCGTCCTCGTTGTCCCGCACTGTCTCCCCCGATGTTGGGCCCACCGGTGGTGGGGTTCGCCGTGATGCGGTGCCGGGCCGGCTCACCGCGATGCCGGGCGGGCGCCCGCCGCCCGCAGGGCCCGTGCCTGGTCCGCCACGCGGTCCAGGTCGAAGAGCTGGCCCACGCGGAGCGCGCCGGGCCAGCGCTGCTCCAGGCAGAGGTGCAGCTCGACCACGCTGCGGGAGTTGCCCCCGGCGTCGAAGAAGCTGTCCTCGGGCCCGAAGTCGTCGTGCCGCAGGACCTTGGCCCACAGCGCCGCGAGTTCCTGGCTCAGGGCGTCCGCGGCGGCGTCGTCGGCGCCGTCCGGCCGGCCGTCCTCCGCCGGGAGCAGACGCGACAGGGCGGCCTCGTCGGTCTTGCCGGAGGCGGCCAGCGGCATCGAGCCGAGGAGGACGAACTCCTCCGGCACGGAGCCGGCTTCCAGTTCCCGCCGGCAGTGGGCGAGGAGTTCGCGCGGGCCGGGCAGCGTCACCGCGTCCGGGGCGGCGGTCCAGAAGGCGACCAGCCGCAGGCCGCCCTCGCCCGGCACGCCCTGCACACTGGCCTGGCGGACGGCAGGGTGCCGCTCCAGGACGGCCTCGACCCCGTGCCGCTCGACCCGGATGCCGCGCACCTTGAGCTGGCCGTCGGACCGCCCGGCGAAGACGATCTCGCCGTCCTCCCGGACGCGGGCGAGGTCCCCGGTGCGGTACATGCGGGCGCCGGGCAGCGAGGAGAACGGGTCGGGGAGGAACCGGGCGGCTGTCGCCGCCGGCCTCCGGGCGTAGCCATGGGTGACCTGTGGTCCGCCGATGTACAGCTCGCCGAGGGCCCCGGGGGCGGTGGGCCGCAGCCGCTCGTCCAGCAGACGGGCGGTGACGGTGCCGCGGGGGCGCCCGACGGGCACCGTTCCCGAGGAGGCGTCGGGCAGGGTGTGGGCGAGCACCGCGACGGTGGTCTCGGTGGGCCCGTACTCGTTGCGGAGTCCGGTGCCGGGGAGCTGGGCGCGGTGCTGGGCGACCAGCGGCTCGGGCACCACCTCACCGGCGAGGACGACCTGGCTCAGGTGGGCCTCGGCGCCCGCCAAATGCGGCAGCATCAGCCGGTAGTAGGAGGGCGGGCAGACGGCGCGGGTGGCACGCCACCGCCGGAGCAGCTCCGCGCAGGCGCGGGCGTCGGGCAGGGCCGCGTGGTCCGGCAGCACGGCGGTGCCGCCGTCGCACAGGGCGGGGAAGGTGAGGAGGAGGGCGCCGTCCCAGGCGAAGCGACAGGCCGAGAAGACCGTGCCGAACGGCCCGTCGTCGCGGTCCGCGACCATGGCGGACAGGTTGTCGCGCCCGACGACGACCGCCTTGGGCTCACCGCTGGAGCCTGAGGTGGTGACGACGTACGCGGGGGCGCTGCCGGGCGCCGGGGTCCAGGTGGCGTCGTCCGGCGGTGCGGAGCGCCGGTGTTCGGCGAGGTCGAGCACCGGCAGCGGGTACGGGGCCTCGGCGGCCAGCCGCTCGACCGCCTGCCGGGCGTCCGGGTCGGCGGCACCGTCCCAGACCAGCGCGCCGCACTCCAGGTCCCGGGGGAGCGCGGCGAGCCGTTCGGCGGGGTGGCCGGGTTCGGTGACGCACCAGGCGGCCCCGGCGCGGAGCACGGCGATCATGCCGGTCAGGGTGTGGACGCTCTGGCGCAGGTGGAGCAGGACGGTCTGACCCGGCCGGACGCCGAGGGCACGCAGCCGGGCCGCCAGCGCGCCGCCGACGGTGTCCAGTTCTCCGTGGGTGAGGGCTTCGGCTCCGACCACCGCGGCGGTCCGCCCGGGGTGGCTTCGCAGGGCGGCGCGCAGGCGCTCGGCGACGTCGGGGGCGGTCACGGCGGTCACCGGATTTCGTAGGTGTGGAAGCCGCGGCCGCTCTTGCGGCCGCGGTGTCCGCGCTCGACGAGGTCGCGGAGGAGGGCGGTGGGTTCGAAGCGGGGGTCGCCGGTGGTCTCCCGCAGGACGACGAGCGAGTCCAGCACGGTGTCGAGGCCGATCAGGTCGGCGGTGCGCAGCGGTCCCATGGCGTGTCCGAAGCAGTCGGTGAAGACGAGGTCCACGGTCTCGGCGTCGGCGGTGCCCTCCTCGACCCGGGCGGCAGCGTCGTTGATCATCGGCATGAGGACCCGGTTGGAGACGAACCCGGGGCTGTCGCGCACCAGATGGGCCCGTTTGCCGATGGCGTCGAGCAGTGCGAGGACGGTGGCCAGGCTCTCCTCGGAGGTGCGCGGCCCGCGGACCACCTCGACCGCGTCCTTGAGGTGCGCGGGGTTCATGAAGTGGGTGGCGAGCACGCGGTCCGGGCGTCCGGTGTACCCGGCCAGGATGTCGACGGGAATGGCCGAGGTGCAGGAGGCGAGGACGGTGTCCGGACCGCAGGCGGCGTCGAGGGTGCCCAGGATGCGTTCCTTGACGTCCATCCGCTCGGGTCCGCACTCCACCACCAGCGCGGCGTCGGCGAGGGCGTCCGGGGCGCTCGCCCACCGCACCCGGGCGGCGACCTCGGCGGGCGGGTCGCCCGGCGCGGGCCGGCGCAGCAGCCGGGCGGCCCGGAGGCCGGTCCGCAGCCGGCGTTCGCCGGCGGCCCTCGCCGCCGGGTCGGGGTCGTGGAGGGTGACCGGGTACCCGGCCTCGGCGAAGCACTGTGCCACGCCGACGCCCATGGTCCCCGCCCCGACCACACCGATCGGTGTGGTCGCCGGGGGACGGCTGCCGCTACGCATCAGGACCTCCGGCCGGGGTGAGGAGCCGTACGTGGCCGGGTACGGCCGGGGGCGGGGCGTCGGGCGGGAATTCCAGCAGCAGGGGATCGCCCGGCACCGGCCGGGTGGCGTCGCCGAGCGGCCGGAATCCGGCGAAGCGCAGGTTGACGAGCATCGCCCGGTTGACGTCCGTGGGGACGAACTCGGCCTGGGGGCGCCGCCCTTCGGCGAGGGCCTGGCGCACCACGTGGCCGATGAGGGCCGGGCCGATTCCGCGTGACATGACCCGGCAGGAGAGCAGCAGCAGCCGCAGCACGGTCCGGTCGGCCTCCTCCTCGGTGACCACCAGCCCGACGGTGCCGTACGAGCCGTGCACGTCCGTCAGCGCGGCCACCGTCACCCGGTGGTGCGGGGAGCGGCTGAGCTGTCGCAGCTCCGCCAGGTCGTAGGTGCGGCCGGTGGTGTTGAGCTGGTGGGTGCGGACCGTCAGTTCGTGGGCCCGCGCGAAGTCGGCCTCGGTGGCCTCCCGGACCGTCAGCTCCAGCCGGAGGGAGGCGAGGAACTCCCCGGGCGCTCCCTCGTACGTCTCCTCGGCCCGCTTGCGGCCCAGTTCGGCGCGGTACATCTCGCGGCGCCTGCGGGACTCCTCGGTGAGGTGGCGGGGGCGGAACTCCGGCAGCGAGAGGAAATCCGGCACCGCCTCCGGCTCGTAGCACCGTACGCGGGGATGGGCGGCGGCCACCTCGGCCCGCTCGACCGGGTCGTTGTCGACGAAGGCGAGGCTGTCGACGCCGATGCCCAGCGCCTCGGCGACCCGCCCCACCGAGGCGGATTTGGCGCCCCAGCCGATCTCCACCGCCGTGAACAGCTCGGCCAGGCCCAGCCTGGCGAGGTGGGCCGTGGCGGTGGCGTGGTCGCCGCGGCTCGCCACCGCGTGCAGCACGCCGCGTTCGTCGAGGGTGCGCAGGGTGTGCAGGGTGGCCTCGGCGGGGCGCGGGTCGTCGCCCTCCAGCAGGGTGCCGGACCAGAGGGTGTCGTCGAGGTCCCACACCAGGCACTTGACCGTTGCCGGGGCGTCCGCCGTCATGCCGTCGCTCCGTCCGGGCGGGGCGCGGGGACGCCGTGGTCACGGAAGAGGCGGTCGGCGATATGTGTCTCGGCCACGTGCTGTGCTCCTTCGATGATCTCCATCACCTTGGCGTCGCGGAACAGCCGCCCCGCCCTGCTGTCGGGCGCGCAGCCGGCGGACCCGAGGATCTGTACGGCGTCACGGGTCACGGCCGCGGCAGCGTCGGCGGCGGCGTACTTGGCGAGGACGGTCTCGTGCACGGCGCGCCCCGGCTCGTGGGTACGGGCGCGGGCCGCGCGCCGGCACAGTTCGCGCGCCCCGGTGGCGGCCACCGCCGACCGGGCCAGGACGGCGCGCACCGACTGGTGGGCACTGAGCGGGGTGCCGCCCTGGAAGCGGGTACCGGCATGGGTGACGGCGTCGTGCAGGGCGGCCTCCGCCATGCCCACACAGCCCCAGGCGACGGTGTGGCGGCCGTGGTCCAGCACGGTCGCGGCGACATGGGAGAGCCCGAGGCCGACCGGTGCGACGAGGTGGTCGCGGGGCACCCGTACCGCGTCGAACTCCAGGTGGGCGACGCGCGCGGCCCGCATCCCGAGCTGCCCGGTGACGGCCTCCCGGCTCACCCCCGGCCGTCCGGTCTCCACCAGGACGGCGGCCGGGCCCCCGGGCGCCCGGCCCAGCACCAGGACGAGGTCGGCGAACTGACCGCAGGTCACCCATCGCTTGCGCCCGCTCACCACGAGCTCGTCGCCGTCCTCCTCGACGGCGGTGGCCACGTGCGCGAGAGCGCTGCCGGCGTCCTGCTCGGTGGCGGCGAAGGCGGCGACCAGTTCCCCGGAGGTGAGCCGGGGGAGCCACGTCCCGCGCTGGCCGGCGGTGCCCCAGCGGCGCAGCCCGGCGGCGACCATGCCCTGCACGGTGACCAGGCCGCGGACCGCGCCGCACACGCCGCCCAGCGTCGCGCAGACCTCACCCAGCTCCTGCTGTCCGGTGCCGGCGCCGCCGTACTCGGCCGGGACGTCCGGGGCGAGGAGACCGGCCCGGGCCAGATCGCCGGCCACCTCTCTGGGCAGCCCCTCGGAGCGGTCCCAGGCGGCGGCCGGCAGGAGCCAGCGCGCGGCGAGGTCCCGGGCGGCGCGCACCGGCTCCGGCACGGCCTCAGGCGGACGTGTCATCGCCCGCGCCCAGTCCGGCGGGGTGGCCCTGCTTGGCCCGGACGAATCGGGCGATCCGCGCGGCGGTGCGGAAGCTGTCCAGGTCGAGGTCCTCCACCTCGACGGTGACCGCGTACCGCTCCTCGACGAAGGTGACCAGCTCCAGCGCGAACAGGGAGTCGGCCAGTCCGAGGGCGAAGTAGTCGTCGTCGGGCGCGACGGGGCGGCGCAGGGCCAGGGTGAGGAACTCGGTGACCTGTTCGGTGATCTCGTTCACGCCGTCGTCTCCTGGTGGTTCTGGGGGGACGGGCGGTGCCCGTCGCGCCCGGGGCCTGTCCGGACCAGCAGCAGACTCCAGGCCGCCACCGGGCTCACGTTGATCAGCACGGCGTGGTCGCCGTCGGCGAGCCGGCCGGCCTCCAGGGCCGACGCGAGGTTGAGGAACACGTCGTTGGGGCCGAGGTGCCCGAGCGTGCGCAGGTTCTCCCGGCACTCCGGGAGCAGCGTCAGGTCCAGGGCCTCCTCGGTGAAGGTGAGGCCGCCGGCGGAGAGGTTCTGGCTCACGAAGCCGCTCACGTCCGCGCGGGTGAGGCCGTTGCGCCGCAACAGCCGGTCGAGCAGGGCCCGCAGCCGGTTGCGGGTCTCCACGGCGAGCCGGAAGGAGTAGGCGGGCTGGTCGGTGCACTCCTCGCGCCACCGCGACGGGTGCCGGCCCCGGTAGTCGACGTGGAAGAGGTCCCAGTACCGTCCGTCGGTCTCCTGGACCTGGTCCACGATCGTGACGTTCCCCCGCCGCCCGAGCAGCAGGGCCTGTCCGCCGTCCCCGTTGACGGTGACCGGGTGCCGGTACCGGTGCTCGGAGACGGGCTTGCTGCCGTGGGCGACCAGGACCGGCCCCAGCTCCGGGTCGGCGGCCAGCAGTCCCCGCGCCGTGAGCAGCGCCGGGGTCACGGAGACGCAGCCCAGTCCGCCCACGGTGAAGGTGAGCGCGTGGGTCGCGCCCAGGCGGGCCTGGAGCAGGGTCGCCTCGGAGCTGAGCAGCGTCCGCGGCGCCCGTTGCTCGACCACCAGGAGGGCGCCCAGTTCCTCGGCGGAGATCCTGGCCTCCGCCAGCGCCCGCCGGGCGGCCCGCTCGGCCAGGGTGGTCGCGTCGGCGTCGTCCACCCCGACCGTCTCGATGCCCAACTGCCCGCAGACGGTCCGCTGCTCCTCGGGAAGATCGAGGATCGAGGGCAGCTCCGCCACCTTCGTCCTGACCGGCGGCAGGAAGGAGCCCACCGCCCGGACCGCGAGCGGCGCGGACGGCCTGCGTGCACCGGAATGGCTCACTGGAACTCCCCCGTGAGGCGGCTGGGTTCGGCGTCATTCCAGCGGGGCGGGTGAAGCCGGGGGAAGGCTATTTAGGCAGGGCTGAACCGTGACGGCCGTGCGCCTTCCGTGCGCCTCCTCGGGGCGGGCGGGACGAGTGCCGGGGCCGGCCCAGCAGCGGCGCCGCCCGGACTCCCGGTCGACCACCGGCGACTCACGGAGCGAAGGGTCGTGCACGAAGGTGCGAGACTGCCTCCGTGGCCATGCACCTCATCTCCGTTGTCGGCAGTAGTCCTGGCGTCGGCAAGACCACCCTGTGCCGCGCGGTGGCCCAGTGGCTGGCCGGCGCCGGCGCATCGGTGGACCACTTCGAGGAGGCCGACATTCTCACGCGGCCGGCCTTCCGGCCCGTGGCGGAGGAGTTCGCCGGTGAGACTGCCGCCGTCCGGCCCGCAACCTTGGTCGCGTGCACGCGCGCCTACGTCGCGGAGTCACTCGCGGCGGGCAAGGACCACCTGGTCACGGACGCCCTCCTACCCTTCATTCCGTCCCTTGTGGCATGGGGCCACGACGAGGCGAGTCTCGTCCAGGTCATGGAAGACCTGTCCCACGCCGTGCAGCCGGCCCAGGTCACGGTGGTGTATGCCCACGACGACCCCGAAACGGCACTGCGACGTGCCGTCGAGAGGGAGGGGGACGCCTGGGAGGACTGGTACGTGCGGAAACTTGCCGCCTCCCCTGGGACTCGGGGTGTTCATGACCTCTCGTCGGCTGCCGCTCATCTCCGCTTCGAAGGCGAACTGACGCGGCGTCTCCTCGCCCGGACCCCGTGGCACGTCCTGAACGTGAACGTCGGCACCCTGAACGCCCAGGAGGCCTACGCCCATACCCGGGACCACCTCACGGACATGCTGGAGTTGCCCGGACGGCCTTTGGCATAGCAGGACGCCGACCAGAGGGAAGGGCCCCTCGGCGGTCCTGCCGACGGCGGCCTCCGCCGTGGTGACCCTCGCTGCCGGCTCCCGGGCTGCGGGCGGGGGAGGGGCGGACGACCGGTCAGGCGCCCCGTGCGCCGCGGCCCGTATGCGCTTGTCCGCCGGTCGGCTCCGGCCCACGGTGCCGTGGTGGAACTCTTCTCGCCCTCCTGGCAGGCCTTGCGCGCGGCGGTCGCCGCACTGCCGGACGAGGACTTCGACCAGCCCTCCGGTTCCGCGGCGGGCCGGGCCGCCGCACTCGCCGACCCCGCCCTCCGCGTCGGCACCCAGGACAAGGTACTGACCGCCGGCGACTACCTCTCGGCGTACGTACTCGAATGGACCCCGCACCACCTCGACCTGACCGCACACCTGCCGTCGGCCGCCGCTCCCCCCGCCGAGACCCTCGCCCCGGCCCGCACCGCGCTGGAGCGGATCGCCGGGGCCCCGTTCCCCGCCTCGTTCCCCGACGAGGCCGCGCTGCGCGTCGGCACCGGACGCCGCACACCGACCGACGCCGAGCGGGCCGCTCTGGGCGGGCTCGCGGCGAACCTTCCGCTCATCCTCGGCTGATCACGGGCGTCGGCCGGGCGGGTCGGCGCCCGTCTCTCCGGCCGGCGGCTCCTGTGGTGAGACCGGCCACCCCGGGGCGCGGGCAACTCCGCGTGCCGGTGGGCCAGTTCGAGGGTGGACGGGGCCAGGCGCAGGCGGGGCGTCACCCCGGGGCGGAACCAGTGGAGCAGGACGCCCTCGGTGGGGTGGAGCGTGGCGGGGTCGCCGTTCCAGCGGGCGGTGAAGATCTGGATCAGGACCGGTGATCCGTCCGTCCCGGTGGCGGTCTCGACGGCGAACGGTTCGAGTCCCGGGAGGTCCAGCCCCGTCTCCTCCCGGAGTTCGCGCCGGGCGGTCTCCGCCAGGGAGCGGTCGCCCGGTTCGCGGCCGCCGCCGGGAAGGGACCAGGAGCCCGGTTCCCAGACGCCGGGCAGATTGTCGCGCAGGTGCAGCAGGTAGGCGCCGGCCTCGTTGTGGAGGAGCACCGAGGCATTGCCGACCGGAGGGCCGCCGGGCGGCGCGGGGGTGGGGCGCGGGTCCGTCGGAGGTGACCTCCCGAGAGGGCGACGGCGGGCGCGTGGGCCGCCAGGGTGTTCCGGTGAGCCGGCAGGGGAGCGTAACGGCGCGGGCCGGAGGGCGGGCCGCCTCGGCCGGGAGCGTCCGGATCAAGCCACATCCGGGGAGCGGGGGCCGATTCCCGACCTTGGTTAAGGTTAGGCTAACCTCACCGCTTGTGACTGCACTCGACCGAGAAGACGGTCCGCCGCGCCTGCTCGCGGTGGACGCGCACGGCGCGCCCGCCGTGGACGACGGGACCCCTGGGGGGACCGGGCTGGACGCGGACGGCATCACCGTCGCCTACGACGGGACCGACGTCGTCCACGGGGCCGATCTCCGCCTGCCGCGCGGCCAGGTCACCGCGCTCATCGGGCCGAACGGCAGCGGCAAGTCGACGCTGCTGCGTGCCGTCGCGCGGCTGCACCGGGCGCGGACCGGGAGCGTCACGGTCTTCGCCGACGGGGACGAGCGGGTCGACGCCCTCGCGCTCTCCCGTACCGAGTTCGCCCGCCGCGTCACCCTGCTCGCGCAGAGCCGTACCGCCCCCGCCGGACTCAGTGTCCGCGAGGTGGTCGGCTTCGGGCGGCACCCCTACCGCAAACGGCTGCGCGGCGGCGACCCGGACGGGGCGGGCCGCATCGACCACGCCCTGGCCATCACCGACCTGACCGCGCTCGCCGACCGGGGCGTGGAAAGCCTCTCCGGCGGCCAGTTGCAGCGCGTCTGGTTCGCCTGCTGCCTCGCCCAGGACACCGACGTCCTGCTCCTCGACGAGCCCACCACCTACCTCGACCTCCGCTACCAGATGGAGACCCTCGACCTGGTCCGCGACCTCGCCGACCAGCACGGGGTGACCGTCGGCGTCGTCCTGCACGACCTGGACCAGGCCGCCGCCGTCGCCGACCGCGTCGTCCTGCTGTCGGCCGGCCGCGTCGTCGCCGCCGGCACCCCGGCCGAGGTCTACGACACCGAGCGGCTGACCGGCACGTACGGCATCCGGATCGAGGTCGACACCGACCCCTCCACCCGCGTCCCCCGCACCCGCGCGGTGGGCAGGCACCACCTCCGCCTCGAAAGGCCCTGACACCCTCATGAGAACCACGTACCTGGCGTGGCCGCTGCTCGCCGCCGCGGCCACCACCGCCCTCGTCGGCTGCGGCTCCACCGAGGCGCCGAAGAAGGAGAACGCCGCCGACGCCGCCCTCACCGTCACCGACGCCCGCGGCGAGAAGGTGAAGCTGGACGGCCCCGCGAAGCGGGTCGTCGGCACCGAGTGGAACGTCGTCGAGTCCCTCCTGACCCTCGGCGTCGAGCCGGTCGGCGTCGCCGACGTGAAGGGCTATCAGGCATACGACACCGCAGCGCCCCTCCCCGACGGCGTCAAGGACATCGGCACCCGGGGCGAGCCCAGCGTCGACACCGTCGCCGGACTCAAGCCCGACCTGGTCGTGGCCACCACCGACCTCTCCGACGCCGCCGTCAAGCAGCTCTCCCAGGTCGCCCCCGTCGTGGTGGTGAAGTCGGCCGACGCGAGCCGCCAGATCGACCAGATGACCGACAACGTGCAGCTCATAGCCGAGGCGACCGGCACCGAGAAGAAGGCCGAGAGCGAGATCGCCTCCTTCCGCGAGGCGCTCGCCGACGGCAGGAAGAAGCTCGCCGACGCCGGCCTCGCCGGGGAGAAGGTCGCCTTCGCCGACGGCTGGCAGGAGGGCAACCAGGTCTCCGTACGTCCCTACGTCAAGGGCTCGCTGATCACCGACATCAACACCGAACTCGGCCTGGTCAGCCCCTGGAAGATGAAGGGCGACAAGGGGTACGGCCTCGCCTCCACCGACGTCGAAGGTCTCACCCGGATCGGCGACGCCCGCTTCACCTACATCGCCAACGACGCCGACGGCGGCGACCCGTTCGCCGACGGACTGAAGAACAACGCCGTCTGGAAGTCGCTGCCCTTCGTCAAGAACGACGAGGTGTACCGCCTCCCCGACGGCATCTGGATGTTCGGCGGTACCGCCTCCGGCAAGCAGTACGTCGACGCGATCGTGGACGCGCTGACCGGGTGAACGTGAGCAGCTCCACGACCAAGGACCGGCCCGCGCCGGCGGCCGCCCCGGCGGAGGCAGCGCCCTCCGCCGGGGCCGGCCCGGCCGCGCGCCGGGGCCGCGCCCTGCTTCTCGCCCCGCTCGCGGTGCTCGTCCTGGCCGCCCTCGCCGCCCTGCACGTCAGCCAGGGCACGGCGGCCGTCGGGCCGGGCACCCTCTGGCACGCGCTCGGCTCCGCCCTGACCGGTGGCGACCCCGTCGACCAGGCCGACGCCGTCCTGCTCTCCTCCCGGCTGCCCCGGCTCGCCGCCGGACTGGTCGTCGGCTGCGCCCTGGGTGCGGCGGGCGCCGCCCTCCAGTCGGTCTCCCGCAACGTCCTGGCCTCGCCCGACACCCTCGCGGTCAACGCCGGCGCCTACCTGGCCGTCGTCGCCGTCGCCGCCTTCGGCATCACCCTCCCGGCCTTCCCCGCAGGCGGCACCGCCTTCGTCGGCGGACTGCTCGCCGCCGGGATCGTGCTGGGCCTCTCACGCGCCGGGGCGGGCCCGATCCGGCTGGTCCTGGCCGGCTCCGCCCTCACCCTCGCGCTCAGCGGCCTCAGCCAGCTCCTGCTGATCCTCCGCGAGCAGCAGACCTCCGGTCTGTACGCCTGGGGCAACGGCTCGCTCGGCCAGATCGGCATGGAGACCATCGACCGGATGGCCCCCGTCGCGCTGGTCGGCCTCGTCGGCCTGTTCCTGCTCGGCAAGAGGCTCGACATCCTCGCCCTCGGCGACGACGGGGCCGCCGTGGTCGGGGTCAGCCCGCGCCTCACCCGGGGTGTCGCCGTCGTCCTCGCCGTCCTCCTCGCGGCGGTCGCGGTCACCGTCGCCGGTCCGGTCGGCTTCGTCGGCCTGTGCGCGCCCGCCGTCGTCCGGCTGGCCGGAGCCTGGGCCCCGGTCCTCCTCCGTCACCGCGTCCTCATCCCCGCCGCCTCGGTGGCCGGGATGATCGTGGTGCTCGGCGCCGACATCCTGCTGCGCGCCCTCTTCGGCGCACAGGCCGGCACGGCGGTCCCCACCGGCATCGTCACCAGCCTCTTCGGCGCGCTCCTCCTGGTGTTCCTCGCCCACCGCTCCCGCGACGCCGGCTCCGCCGACCCCACCACGGCCTTCGCCCGTCTGCGCAGCCGCCGGGCGTACGTGGTGACTCTGGTGGTCGCGGGGACCGCGCTGGCCGGCGCGGTCGTCGCCGCCGTCCTGCTGGGCGACACCCGCCTGCTCCTCGGCGACGTGGGGTACTGGATCACCGGCCGCTCCGGCGACCTGGTCTCCTTCGTCCTGGACACCCGGGTGCCCCGGGTCGCTGCCGCGCTGCTCGCCGGGGCCGCGCTGGCCGTGGCCGGCGCGGTCGTCCAGGCCGTCTCGCGCAACCCGCTGGCCGAACCCGGCATCCTCGGCGTCGTCGGGGGAGCGGGCGTCGGCGCGGTCACCGTCCTCACCGTGGTCCCGCTCGCCGGGTTCTGGCTCATCGGCGGGGCCGCCCTCGCCGGTGCCGCGGCCGCCGCCGCCCTCGTCTTCGGGCTCGCCGCCCGGCGCGGGCTGGAGCAGAACCGGCTGGTCCTCATCGGCATCGGTGTCTCCGCCGGCACCGGGGCGCTGGTGAGCCTGCTCATCGTCCTCACCGACCCGCACAACGGCACCAAGGCACTGACCTGGCTCTCCGGCTCCACGTACGGCCGTACCCTCCCCGAGGTCGTGCCCGTGCTGACCGCGCTGGTGGTGGCGCTGCCGCTGCTGGCCGTCTTCCGCCGTGAGCTGGACCTCATCGGGCTGGACGCGGACACCCCGCGGCTGCTCGGCATCCGGCCCGGCACGATGCGGCTCGGGCTGCTCACCGTCGCCGTCGTCCTCACCGCCACCTCGGTGGCCGCGGTCGGCGTCATCGGCTTCGTCGGCCTCGTCGCCCCGCACGCGGCCCGCGCCCTGGTCGGGCAGCGGCACGCCCGGGTCCTTCCGGTCTCGGCGCTGCTCGGCGCCCTGCTGGTGGTGGTCGCGGACACGGTCGGGCGGACCGTCATCGCCCCCGGCCAGATCCCGGTCGGCATCGTGACCGCCGTGATCGGCGCCCCGTACTTCGGCTGGCTGCTGTGGAGGTCCAAGGGGGAGAGCTGAGTCGTGCGGCGCGCGTCCCGTTCCACCCCTTGATAGGCAAGTCGCTGCTTGCCTATGGTGGAGTCATGGCGGAGGATGTCTACAAGGCACTGGCCGATCCCACCCGCCGGCTCCTTCTCGACGAGCTGGCGGAGCGGGACGGCCAGACCTTGTTCGAGCTGTGTACGCGGCTGGTGACCAAGCACGGCCTGGGGCTGTCCCGGCAGGGGATCAGCCAGCACCTGGCCGTCCTGGAAGCCGCGGAGCTGGTCCGCACCCGGCGCCAGGGCCGCTACAAGTTCCACGACCTGAACACCGAGCCGCTGGAGCACGTCGTGACCCGATGGCTCAGGCCCGACGCACCGGAGAGCACCCCATGAGGATCCATCTGACCAGCGTCTTCGTCGACGACCAGGAGAAGGCGCTGCGCTTCTACACCGGGGCGCTCGGCTTCGTGAAGAAGCACGACGTCCCGCTCGGCGAGGCCCGCTGGCTGACCGTCGTCTCCCCGGAGGCCCCCGAGGGCACCGAACTGCTCCTGGAGCCCGACGGCCACCCCGCCGTCAAGCCGTACAAGGAGGCGCTGGTCCACGACGGCATCCCCGCCGCCTCCTTCGCCGTGGACGACGTGACCGCCGAGTTCGGCCAGCTGAGCGAACTGGGGGTCACCTTCGTCCAGGAACCGCTGACGATGGGCCCGGTCACCACCGCGGTCCTCGACGACACCTGCGGCAACCTCATCCAGATCGCCCACAGCGCGTAGACCGGACGCTCAGCCTCCGCGGACGAAGGCCGCGCACTCCGGGCAGTCGTCCAAGTAGCGGTGGCGGCACTCGGCGGTGTGCCGCAGGAAGGTGACCGCCTGCCGCCGGTGGGCGATCTCCTCCTCCAGCGCCGCGATCTTCGCCCGAACGACGCCCTGGGCCGCCGCCTTCGTCGGCGCCATGGCCGCGATGACCTCGGGCAGCGAGAGCCCGACGCGGCGCAGCCGCAGCACGGTCCGGGCCTGTTCCAGCGCGCCGTCGTCGTAGACGCGGTAGCCGTTGCCGTCGCGACGCACGGTGAGGGCGCCGACGCTCTCCCAGTGCCGCAGCACGTGGGTCTCGACCCCCAGCTCCGCGGCCACTTCCCCGATCGTCCTCACCACACGGCCCTTGCCTTCATGTCGACCTGAATCGCTAGCGTCCCGATCATGCCCGACACCACCACGCCCACGCGTTCTTCCAGCCGCCCCACCGTCCTGGTCACCGGCGCCACCGGCAACCTCGGCCGGGAGGTCGTCGACCGCCTCCGGACGCAGGGCGCACGCGTCCGCTGCCTGGTCCGCGACCTGGCAGGTGCGCCACCGGAGGCCGAGCCGGTGACCGGCGACCTCACGAACCCCGCTGCCCTCCGCCAGGCACTCGACGGCGTCGATGCGGTCTTCCTGATCTGGCCCCTGCTCGAATCCGCCCCCGCCCACGGCCTGATCGCGGAACTCGCCGCGGCGGCGCCCCGCCTCGTCCACCTCTCCTCGGCCGCCGTCGAGGACGGGTCCGCCCACCAGACCGACCCCATCGTCCAGGTGCACGCCGACATGGAAGCCCTGCTGCACGGCGCCGGACTGCGGCCCGTGGTGCTGCGGAGCGACACGCTGGCCTCCAACGCCCGTGGCTGGAAGCGGCAGTTGGCGGCGGGCGACGTCGTCTCGGGCCCACAGCCAGCGCGTACGGCCGTCGTCGACGAGCGGGACGTCGCCGACGCCGCCGTGGCCGTGCTGCTCGCCGACCAGGCAGACCGGGACCACGGCCCGTACGTGCTGACGGGACCGGAGATACTCGGCCGCGCCGAGCAGGTCGCCCAGCTCGGTGCCGCGCTCCGGCGCGATCTGCGCTTCCAGGCGCTCCCCGCCGCCCGAGCACGGGCACGGATGCGCGCGGACGGCCTTCCCGAGCCCCTCGCGGACGCGCTGGTCGCGGCGGCGGAGCGGCGCCCCGATTCCCCGCGCGTCACCGATCACGTGCGGCGCCTCACCGGCCACCCGGCGGGCACCTTCGCGCGCTGGGCAGCCGACCATGCGGCCGAGTTCGGCCGCCGCGACCCCTGAGACGTCCCGCCCGGTGGCTACTTCGCCGTCAGGCAGAACGGGCGCCCGGCCGGGTCGAGCAGGACCCGCCACCGTTCCGCGAGGGGCTGCGGCTCGGGCCGTGCGGCGCCCAGGGCCGACAGCCGCGTCTCGGCGGTATCGAGGTCAGCGCCGCGAAGTCGCCGGTGGTCGCTCGTCCAGGTCCGGGCCGGTGGCCGCCCCGCAGAAGGCGGCCAACGCCGGCGGGCCGGCGCAGTCGAGGTCGACGGCCGTGAGCCTCATCGACCCGGTCATGGCATTCAGTTCCTGTTCAGGGTGCGGGTGACGCCGGCGACGACCGCCGTCGTGAGCAGCCAGCCGACGGCGACCAGGAGATACGCGAACCACTGGGTCGCGTCGGTCCAGTGCCACGCGCCGCGCTGGCCGAAGTCGCCGACGGGGAAGAGCAGGTCGACGGTGTAGACCAGCGCGTTGAACGGGGCACCCTCCCCGTCCTTCGTCCGGACGGGCGAGCCCGAGCTGAACACCAGGCCGCCGAGGAGGCAGAGCGCGCCCATCCACAGCGCCGCCAGCCAGGGGCGGTAGCCGTAGCCGACGGTGGCGTCGAGCAGCCGCCCCCACACCCGGCCGGGCACGTTCAGCGTGGTGCGGCGGTGTCGCTGCTTGGCGAGCAGCACCCGCCGGGCGTCGTCGTCGTGGCCGGCCTGCCGGTAGCAGGCGGCGAGCTGCTCGTACGGCTGCGGGGCGTATCCGGGGTTGCGGCGGAGCCAGGCCAGGCGCCGGTTCACGTTCTCCCGCCCGGGTGTCGCCTCGGAGTGGAGCGAGCCGTAGACGAAGCCGTCCAGCCGCACCTCGTCCGGCCAGCTCCCCGCGCGGTCGTGCAGGGCGGTCACCGTGGCGCCCCGGAGGTCCACGGTTCCGGAAGGCTTCGTGGCGAGGCCGAAGTCGAGGGTCCCCACCTGCATGCCGACGCCGAACAGGGCGGTCCCGGTGCCGTCGAGGGTGGCGCCGTCGAGGGTCAGGAGATCCGCTATCCGGGCGCCCCGAAGCCGCACCGTTCCCGTCGCACGGAAGCCGTCGGACAGCTCCACCGCCGAGGCGTCCGCGCGGTCCGCGACCAGCGCCTCGCCCTGCGGGCTCTCCAGCCGCGCCCCTCTCATGAAGAGACCGCCGGGAAGCTGCGCGCCCACCAGGCGCACCCCACCGCGCGTGAAGAAGCCCTCGCGGCAGAAGACGCCTCCCCCCATGGCAAGGCCCCCGGCGAACACTCCCCATCGCCCCGGCGCGGTGATCCGCGCCCCGTTCAGGCGCAGTTCCCCGGTCACCTGGGCATTGACGAGGGTGAGGCTGCCCGTTTCCAGCACGGAGCCGGTCAGGTCCAGGTGCCCCTCGACGCGGGCCAGCCCGGCATCCACGCCCGGGACGCGGCCGGCGGTGATGTGGACCGTTCTCGTCGTGGCGGCGTGCAGGCTCACCGGCTGCTCCAGCCGGCACCCCTTCAGCCACACCGGGCTGCCGATCTCCGCACCGGCCAGGTCGAGCGCCCCGGTGATCCGCGCCCCCGCCAGGCGCAGCGCCGCGACCCCGCCCGGCCGCGCCGGACCGCCGCCCAGCAGCAGCGCGGCCACCACCTCGGCACGGACCGTCCGTCCGGCGCCCCACTCCGCCCCCGTGGCGGGGTCGTCCTCCTCGGGCACCCCGGTCCGCAGGTCCACCCACCGCCCTTCGGGGAAGGCGTCCCACAACGCGCGCTCGGCAGCGGTCAGTTCGTCGTAGATCAGCACGGCCTCAGGGTACGGCCGCCACACGGCCCGCCGCCGGGGAAGAGCGTCTGCCCGGCGCACCGCCCCTCCTGATCACCTCGCAGGCGCCGGTGGTGGTGTCGCGTGTGAGGGCGCGGTGTCAGGCGAGCGTCCGTGCCGCTCTCGCGCGACCTCGTTCCGCCGGGCGCGGTCCGCGAATGTGATCGAGAAGTGAAGGAAATGCGTGCGCGCTTTCGGTGAGGGAGGCCGCAGATGTCCAGTCGCGCCGCCGCATGGGTAAAGGTGCATCTCAGGGGTGGTGCGGTGGGGTGATTCCGGCAGGTGGAGCGCGGATATCGGGGGAGTGCCGTGGCGGTGTCGAGCATTCCGGATGCGCCCCGGTGCGGGCGAATACCGGATGTGCCGTCACATTTCCGGGGAGCGGAATTCCGTATCGGGAAGCGAGGGAAAGAGGGCCCCGCGGCCCACGAACCCGCACGTCAAACGAGTGTGCGGGTGTCGTCCGGGCGTGATACTTAACTACCTGCGAACGAGGCGTCGACGGTCCGAGGGGACCGGGCGCGGCAGGGGGTTGTCATGGCGTTGCTCCGGGGGGCGGGGTCCTCGCTGAGGAGATGGATCGGCCGTTCCACCGCAGAGGTGGACGAGGACCAGGGAGAGCCCGAGATCGGGCGCATCCGCGAGGCGGCCGAGGCGGCCGACTGGGGGGCCGTGCGCGCACAGCTGACGGAGCGTCCCGAGTCCGAGGACCGCACCTGGCTGATCACCGCGGTCGCCAGGACCGCCAACGTGGAGAACTGGATACCCCAGGCCGTCGAGGCCGAGCCGGACTCGGCCCTGCCGCTGCTCGTCGCCGGCGCCCGCCACGTCAACTGGGGCTGGGAGGCACGTACCGGCGCCCGCGCCGAGCACGTCTCGCGCGACCAGTTCCAGGTCTTCCACAACCGGCTGCGGACCGCCGAGAAGATGCTCTACGCGGTGGCCGAGCGCGAGCCGGAGTGGGTCAGCCCTTGGTACTTCCTCCAGATGAGCGGCCGGGGCCTCCAGGTCGGGCAGACCGTCGCCCGCCGCCGCTTCGAGGCGGCCGTCCGGCGCCACCCGCACCACCTCGGCGCCCACCAGCAGCAGCTCCAGCAGCTCTGCGACAAGTGGGGCGGCTCCCACGAGGAGATGCACGCCTTCGCCAACCAGGCCCTGCGCGACGCCCCCGCCGGCAGCATGCTCGGCCAGCTCGTCGCCCTCGCCCACATCGAGCAGTGGCTCGCCCTGGAATCCGGCGCCGACGCCGAGTACCTGGGGCAGCCCGGCATCACCGCCTCCCTCACCGAGGCCGCCGAACGCTCCATCTGGCACGAGGACTTCGCCTACGAGCAGGGATGGCTCCAGGTGTACAACACCTTCGCCATGGCCTTCTCGCTCACCGGAGACCGCGACCTGGCCAAACTCTGCTTCGACGGCACCAACGGGATCGTCACCGCGTTCCCCTGGAACTACCTCGACGCCGCCGACCCGGCCGCCGCCTACCGCGAGAACCGTGCCGCCGCCGGCCGCTGAGCCCGCGCGCCCGCTGCCGAACCACCCGCCCGTGCCGCGCGGCCCCCGACACCGGGGGCCCGCCGGGCGCTCACCCCACCCGCGCGACGCCGCACACCGGCACGCGCCCGACGAGGGAACCCACAGGTGCTCCACTCCGAGTCCTCCCACAGCTTCCAGGTCGACCTGCGTGGTCTGGTGGACCTGCTCTCCCACCACCTCTACTCCAGCCCCCGCGTCTACCTGCGCGAACTCCTCCAGAACGCGGTCGACGCCCTCACCGCCCGGCAGGCCGCCGACCCCGGCGCCCCCGCCGCCATCACCGTGCGCACCGGCGAGACGCTCACCGTCACCGACACCGGCATCGGCCTCACCGAGGCCGACGTGCACCGCTTCCTCGCCACCATCGGCCGCAGCTCCAAGCGGAACGCCGACGGCGTCCTGGACGGCGCCGGACTGGAGTCCGCCCGCGGGGAGTTCATCGGCCAGTTCGGCATCGGCCTGCTCGCCTGCTTCGTCGTCGCCGACGAGATCACCGTGGTCAGCCGCCACGCCACCGACCCCGGCGCGCCCACCGTCGAATGGCGCGGCCACTCCGACGGCCGCTACACCATCCGCACCCTCCCGGCCTCCGCGATGCCCGAGCCGGGCACCACCGTCCGCCTCACGCCGCGCGCCGACAACGCCGAGTGGACCGCCCCCGAGCGGGTCACCGAACTCGCCCGGCACTACGGCGGTCTGCTGAAGTACGAGGTCACCGTCGTCGACCCGCGCGGGACGGCGACCCGGGTCAACGACACCCCGCCGTGGGAGCGCCCGCACGGCTCGCCGCTGGCCCGCCGGGAAGCGCTCACCACGTACTGCCGCACCACCTTCGACTTCACCCCGCTCGACACCATCGAGCTGGACCTGCCCGCCGCCGGGCTGCGCGGTGTCGCCTACGTCCTGCCCACCGCGGTCAGCCCCGCCCAGCGCGCCGGCCACCGGGTCCACCTCAAGGGGATGCTCCTCACCGACAAGGCGCCCGAACTCCTCCCCGACTGGGCTTTCTTCGTCCGCTGCGTGGTCGACACCACCAGCCTGCGCCCCACCGCCTCCCGCGAGGCGCTGTACGAGGACGGCACCCTGGCCGCCGTCCGCGACGCCCTGGGACAGCGCATCCGCGACTGGCTCACCGGCCTCGCCGCCAGCGACCCCGCCCTCCTCCACCGCTTCATCGACACCCACCACCTCGCCGTCAAGGCGCTCGCCCGCTACGACGACGAACTCCTGCGCACCGTCCTGCCCTGGCTGCCCTTCGAGACCACCGACGGCAACGTCACCCTGGAGGAGTTCGCCCGCAACCACCCGACCGTCCTGGTCACCCGCAGCGTCGAGGAGTTCCGCCAGGTCGCGCCCATCGCCTCGGCCGCCGGACTCGGCGTCGTCAACGGCGGCTACACCTACGACCGCGACCTCGTCCACCGCCTCCCCGAGATCCGCCCCGGCAGCAGCGTCACCGACCTCGACCCGGCCACCGTCACCGCCCACCTCGACGCCGTCGACCCCACGGCGGAACTGCGCGCCGCCGCCTTCCTCGCCCTGGCCCGCGAGACGGTCGGCGCCCACGACTGCGACGTGGTCCTCCGCGACTTCCAGCCGGTCACCGCGCCCGCCCTGCTCCTCGACAACCGCGAGGCCCGCCACGAGCGGACCCGCTCCTCGCTCGCCTCGGAGAGCGACGGCCTGTGGGCCGACATCCTCGGCTCGCTGCGCGACGAGACACCCCGCGCCCAGCTGGTCCTCAACCACCTCAACCCGCTGGTGCGCCAGGCCCTCACCATCACCGAGCGCGGCCTCGCCACCACCGCCGCCGAAGCCCTCTACGGCCAGGCCCTGCTGCTCAGCCGCCGCCCGCTCCGGGCGAGCGAGGGCGCCCTGCTCAACCGGGCCTTCATCGGCCTGCTCACCCACGCCATGCACCCGGCCGGCCCGGCCGAGCCCCGGAAGGACGCGTAAATGCTGGACACCCCTCAGGCGGTGCTCGACGCGCTGCGCGAGAACGACGGCCGCCCGCACGGCCTGCACCGCACCGTGACCGCCGAGGAACTGGCCGAGGCCGCCGAGGCGTTCGACGACCCCGCCCTGCTGGTCACGGCGCTCCTGGAGCTGATGGCCGCCTACGAGTTCACCGGTGAGCACCGCAAGTCGCCGGTGGTCTTCGCCCGGCTGCTGAAGCTGCACGAGACCACCCCCGACGCCTTCAGCGAGTGGGAGGCCCACCAGGTCGACTGGCGGTTCAAGTGGGTGACGACCTCGCTGCTCCAGGTCCCCGACATGCCGCTGGCCACCGTCCACGGCTGGGTCGACCGGATGCGCGAGCGGTACGAGGACGCCGGGCACGGCCTCCAGCCCGTGGCCGCCATGCGCTACCACCTCGCCCGGCACACCGGCACCGGCATCCCGGACGCCTACGACCTCTGGGCCACCAGGACCCGCACCCGCCTCAGCGACTGCGAGGCGTGCGAGACCCGCCACCACGCCCTCCACCAGGTCTTCGCCGGGGACGACGCGGGCGCCCTCGACACCTGGCGCCCCGTCCTGGACGGCGCCGTCAGCTGCTCCGACGAACCGCAGATGAGCCAGGCACACGCCCTGCTCCCGCTGCTGCGCCTCGGCCGGGCGGACGAGGCCCGCTCGCACCACCTCACCGGCTACCGGCAGGTCCGCGGCCGCACCGGCATGCAGGAGGAGGTCGGCCTCCACCTGGAGTTCTGCGCGCTCTCCCGCAACGCGGCGCGCGGTGTGGAGATCCTCGCCGAGAACCGTCCCCTCTTTCAGGCCACCGGCGCCCCGCTGGCCCGCCTCGGCTTCCTCACCGGCACCGAGGTGCTGCTCGCCCTGCTCGCCGAGGAGGGCCACACGGAGACGCCCGTGGGCGGCCCGCCCGGCCGCAACTGGACGGCCTGCGAGCTGCTGGCCGAGGTCCGTGAGGAGGCGGACCGCCTGGCGGCCGCCTTCGACACCCGCAACGGCACCCCCGCCGTCGGCGAGGCGCGCGGCCTGCGGCTGGACCGGCGTCCGCTCCTCGACGAGCCGCTGCCGCTCGGCCTGCGCACCGCGCTCACCGGCCCCGCCGCCGTCCCGGCCCCCGCCCCGGCACCCGCGCCTGCCCGCGAGATCCCGCAGGAGCTCACCGAACTGGTCCGCGAGGCACGCCGGATGGCCGCCCTCGGCCACCCCGGCGACACCCCGCTGTGGGACAGGGTGGCGGAGCTGGCGGAGGCCGACGGGTACGCCCACGACACCAGCCTCGGCACCGAGGCCAGGCTCCGCGCCGAACTCGCCGAACAGCGCGCCCACGCCCTCTACGCCGAGGACCGCGACCGGGCCGCGCGGACCGCGATGGAGGAGACCGCCGAGCTGTACGAGGCGGCGGGCATGGCCTGGCACGCCCTGGTCGCCCGGACCCGCGCCCTCTCCTGGGACGTCGTGATCACCGACGGCGACCAGGCCGGGGAGGACTCCGGCGACGCCCGGTCCGCAGGACCGGAACTCTGGGATGCCCTCGACGCCCTTCAGCGGGAGGCGGACCAGCTCCTGGAGAAGCGGATCGCCGCCCACGACGAGACCGGCGCCGACCCCGGTCCGCTCCCGGCCGCCGGCCCCGCCGAAGGCTCGGCCACCGCCGAGAAGTACCTCACCGTGCTGCACTGCCGGGTCTTCGCCGCCTACCACGTGGCGCTCGCCGGGACCCCGGAGATCCCCGCGCCCGACCGCGAGCGGTTCGACGCGCTCCGCGCCACCCTGGAGAGCGAGGCAGGCCGGCTCGGCGTGCCCCACCAGCGCGGCGCCGCCCGCATGTTCGCCGGTGACGTCGCCGCCCGGCTCGGCGACCACGCCCTGGCCGAGAGGGAACTGCGCGCCGCCCTGAAGGAGATCGAGGCCTCCGGCCGCCCCTGGCGCGGGACCCGCGTCCGCGCCCTGCTCGCCCAGGTCCTGCTCTGCCTCGACAGGCCCGAGGAGGCCGCCGAGCTCCTCCACCAGGCGCTCGCCGAGGCGGTCCGGTACGAGGACACGCTCTTCCCGATGGCCCCCACGTACCTGCTGCTCGGCCACGCCGGGACGCACACCGGCGACGTCACCGGAGCCGTACGCCATTTCTCCGAGGCGGCCACCCGCTTCGACCGCGAGGGCGAGCCCAACGACGCCGCCGACGCCCGGCTCCAGCTCGCCGACCTCCTCGCCCGCACCGGCCGCCAGGCCGACGCGGTCGCCGTCCTGGAGTCCGTCGTGGGCGACGAGTCGGCGGCGACGCTCGACGAGCGGCTGCTCGCCCAGACCCGCCTGACCCTCGCCCGGGGCCTGCGCGCGCTGGACGAACACCTGCCCGCCGCCGAGGAGTTCCTGCGGCTGGCCGACACCGTCGCCGGCTGGGAGGACGGCGCGCAGACCCTCACCCTGGTCGCCGCCGAGGCCGCCACCTCGCTGGCCCTGGCCGGCCGCTGGGAGGCGGCGCGCACCGCCTACGACCGGGCCTTCGCCGCGCACGCCGAGGCGCCGAACCCGCCGATGCTGCTGGAGACGGCGTGCGAGTTCGCGCGCCTGACCATGGACGCGCACGGCGCCGAGGCGGCCGAGGAGGCGCTGCGCCGGCTCGCCGACGCCGACGCGCTGTACACGGCCGTACCCGAGGACGACGAGGACTTCGTCCACTGGTTCGCCCGGGGCAGCATCCACTACCGGCGGGCCCGCGTCCTGGCCCAGGCCGACCGCTTCGCCGAGGCCCTTCCCGAGGCCGAGGCGGCCGTCGCCGCCTTCGCCGACGGAGGCCCCGACGGCGAGGAGCGGCGCGCCGAGGCCGTCCGCATCGCCGCCCTGGTCGAGAGCCACGGCCTCGGCCGCACCCAGGCGGCGGTGGCCCGGCTCGACGAGGCGGCCGCCCGCTGCGAGCGCGCCGGCCTGTCCGAGGCGGCCCAGATCCTCACCTCCGTCCGCGACGACCTCGCGGCGGGCGCCACCGACTGAGCCCCGCTCTCCGGGCCGGGCGTCGCGCACCCCGCGCCGCCCGGCCCGGCGGCCTGATCATGTCGGCCGGTTCCGCTCTCGGCAGCCGGCGCGCGGCGCGCCACACTGTGCACGCGAGTCACGCCGGTTGCCCGCCGCGAGGAAAGGCCGACGCATGCAGCGCCCCGCCACACCCGTACCGCAGGAGCCGGACCGGGCCCCCGAGGCGGCCGGCCGGCGCGAGAGCACGCCTCGCCTCCGGGGCGATCTGCGGGCCGCCGTCCCCGACGCCTCCGCCGCGGTCGGCGTCACCGTCGCCGTCTTCGCCTTCCTCTGGTTCCGCATGGAGGCGGGCACCTCCTCGACGGTCGCCGTGATGCCGTTCATGGACGATCCGCGCGCCTACTGGATGTACCTGCTCAGCCAGGCGTTCGGCTGGTCCGCCCTGCTCTGGGCGTGGGGCACCGTCATGCTCGGCCTGGTGCTCTCCGGCCCCCGGACCGCCCGGCAGCCGCCCCGCCGCACCCTGGAGCGCTGGCACCGCACCACCAGCCTCACCACCACCGCGCTGATGTTCGCGCACGCCCTGATGTTCGCGGCGGAACTGGTCCGCCACGACACCCGCCCCGCCTGGCTCACCCGGCTCTGGTCCGCCTTCGCCGACTCCTTCGTGCCCGGCTGGTACGACTCCGGCACCGGCCAGATCGCCATCCCCGTCGGCCAGGCCGCCCTCTACCTCGCCGTCCCGCTCGGCCTGCTCTTCTACGTACGCCACCGCATCGGCCCCCGCACCTGGCGCCGCCTGCACCGCTTCGTCCTCGTCGTCTACGTGCTCAGCGTCTGGCACACCCTGCTGTACGGCACCAACGTCTGGTACGGCGAATGGCCGCGCACCGTGCTCTGGCTCCTCCAGATCCCGGTCGCCCTCCTCCTCGTGGTCCGCCTCGCCCGCCCGGCCCGCCGTGCCGAACGGCTCGGCGCCCCCCGCCGGCCCGGCGGACCCGGACTGCCGGAGTGGACCGCCCGCGCGCTGGGGCGGCTCGCGGCCGCCGCGGTCGTCGCCGGCATCCTCGCCGTCGTGATCAGCGGACACGACGGCGGCCGCACCCGCCCCGCCGACCCGCCGGCGAGCACCCCGCACGACCACGGGTCCGGATGAGGGACGCCGGGGGAGCGGGCCCGGCGCCGCTCGCGGTGGTGGCCCCGGCCCGGGCGGCCTAGCCTTCTCGTAGAGGCGCAGCGGTGTGGAAGGCAGGGGTCGGGTGGCCGGTGAGACCGAGTTTCCCGAGGGTGCGCGGGCTGACGGGCTGCCCGCCGCGCTCTCCGACCCCGTACGCCTGGCGGCGGTGCGCGGCACCGGCCTGCTGGACACCGGTCCCGAGCCGGTCTTCGAGGACCTGGCCACCCTCGCCGCCCGGATCACCGGCGCCGGACGCGCCTTCGTCACCCTGGTCGACGAGGAACGCTCGTACTGGAAGTCCTGCGTCGGCGTCGACGTCACCGGCGGCCGGGAGAACCCGGTGCGGGAGAGCTTCTGCTACTTCCTCGTCGGCTTCGGCGGGGACCCGTTCATGGTCGAGGACGCCGCGCACGACCCGCGCACCCGCGACCACCCCGGCGTCGGGCCGATGAAGATCGGCGCCTGGGCCGGCTACCCGCTGCTCGGCCCGGACGGCGAGGTGCTCGGCAGTTTCTGCGTCGTCGACGAGTCGCCCCGCGCCTGGACCGAGGCGGACCGCGCGACCCTCGCCACCCTCTCCCGCTCCGCCTCCGCCGAGATCCACCTGCGGCAGAGCCTCGCCGCCTCCCAGCACGCCCACCGCCTCTCCGCCGACCTCGCCCACACCCTCCAGCGGGGGCTGCTGCCGCCCGCCCTGCGGCCCGTCCCCGGACTCGACGCGGCCGCCGCCTACGTTCCGGCCTCCGCCGGCGCCCACCACGACGTCACCGTCGGCGGCGACTTCTACGACCTCTTCCACGCCGCCGGCCCCTACTACGGCGCCTTCCTCGGCGACGTCTGCGGCAAGGGCGTCGAGGCGGCCCAGGTCACCTCCATGGCCCGCTACACGCTGCGCGCCGACGCCGGCGAGGTCCTCTCCCCGGCGCGGCTGCTGACCCGCCTCAACACCGCCATGCTCACCCAGGAGGCCCCGCTCTTCCTGACCGCCGTCCACGCCACCTTCCGCCGCACCCGCACCGGGGCCGCCGGACGCGTCTGCCTCGCCGGCCACCCGCGGCCCCTGGTCCGCCGCGCCGACGGCCGGGTCCGCGAGGTGGGCCGCCCCGGCACCCTGCTGGGCGTCGTGGAGGACGTGGAGCTCGCCGACACCCGCTTCCGCCTGGCCCCGGGCGACCTGCTGCTCCTCTACTCCGACGGCGCCTACGAGGCCCGCCCCGCCCCCGGCGCACCCCCCGAGGCCGCCCGCGAGCCCTTCGGCGAGGCCGACCTGCACGCCACCCTCGCCGCCACCCACGGCCTGGACGCCGCCGCCACCGTCGACCGGATCACCGGCGCCCTCGCCGGCCACCACGGCGGCTGGGCCAGTGACGACACCGCCCTGCTCGCGCTGCGCGTACCCGAGCGCGACTGACGGCCCGCGCCCCCACGGCCTTCCGCACCACCCGTACGGGAGCCCGCCCCGCCTCGTTCACCGGCCATGACGACCACACCCGCGCCGCCGGCCGCCCAGCCCGTGCTGCGCCTCCGCGACGTCCACAAACGCTACGGCCCGCGCACCGTGCTGAACGGGGCCGACCTGGACGCCGCGCCCGGCCGGCTGATCGGCGTGGTCGGGGAGAACGGCGCGGGCAAGAGCACCCTGCTCCGCATCCTCGCCGGCGAACTGCGCGCCGACCGGGGGACGGTGCGCCTCCCCGCCACCGTCGGACACTGCCCGCAGACGGTGGTCCTGCACCACGCCCTGACCGTCGCCCAGCACGTGCGGTACTTCCAGGTCGCCTACGGCCTGCCGGAGCCCACCCGCGCCTGGGAACTCCTGGAGGAACTGCGGTTCGCCGCCGGGCCCCGGGACCGGACCGGCACCCTCAGCGGCGGCACCCGGCAGAAACTCAACCTCGCCGTCGCCCTCATGCACGACCCCGAACTCCTCCTCCTCGACGAGCCCTACCAGGGCTTCGACTGGGAGACCTACCTGCGGTTCTGGGAGATCGCCCGCTCCCTCCGCGAGCGGGGCCGCACCGTCCTGGTCGTCTCCCACATGGCGCACGACGCCGACCGCCTCGACGCCCTGCACCGGCTGGCCGGCGGCCGCCTCACACCCGTCCTCGACGGGGGCCGCGCATGACGCGCCTTCGGCTCTGCCTCGCCACGGCCCTGCGGTACGCCGTCCTCGAACAGGTACGCAACCGGCTCGCCCTCGCGCTCGCCGTCTTCTTCGTCCCCGTCTGGGTCGGCCTCGCGTACACCGCCATGCCCACCGCGCCGGTCCGGTTCTTCCTGCGCGCCGCCGACCAGGACGTCACCGTCGCCGGGAACGTCCTCACCCAGCTCTCCGGCGCCGTCCACGCGCTGGCCCTGATCGTCGGCTTCATGATGTTCCTGGCCGCCCGCCGCTCCGCCGCCTTCGACCACCGCCTGGTCACCGCCGGCTACCCGCGCGCCTGCCTGGTCCTCGCCAAGTACCTGGCCCTGCTGCTCGCCTGCCTCCTCGTCGCCGGCTACGCCACCGCCTGGATCTGCGTCTTCTGGCGCCCCGAGCAGCCGGCCCTGCTGGCCGCAGCGCTCGGCGCGGGCGCGCTCACCTACGGCGGCGCCGGCATCATGCTCGCCGCGCTGCTCCGCAGCGAACTGGCCGGGATGTTCCTGGTCATCATGGCCAGCTTCGTCGACGTCAGTCTCCAGAACCCGATCGCCAACGCCGGCGCCGACAGCCCCGTCCTGCGCTGGCTGCCCACCTACGGCGCCATGCAGTCCGCCGTGGTCGCCGCCGACACCCGCCACCTGCCCTGGGCCCACCTCGGCCTCGCCCTCCTGTGGGCCCTGACCACCGCCGCCGTCGGCACGGCCGCCTTCACCCTGCACACCCGCAGCCGCCTCGGCGCCCTGCACCGCACCTGGCGCCTGCCCCCGCTGCGCCACCGCGTCTACCGGCGGGCGGGCGTGAACGACCCGGAGCTGCGCGCCGGTTACGAGACCTGCCGCCGCCTGGTGCGCCGCTCCGGCCAGACCGACTACGCCGTCACCCAGCTCGTCCCCGCCCCCCTGCGCCCACTGCTGTGGGCGATGTACGGGCACGGCCGGGTCCTGGACGACCTCTCCGACAGCGGCCGCACCGACGCCGCCGAACGCATCGACGCCTGGGTGCGGGCGATGGAGGAGGACCTCGCCCGGGGCACCAGCACCGACCCGGTGCGGCGGGCACTGACCCACGCCGTCACCACCTGGGACCTGCCCACCGGACAACTCCCGGCCTCCTTCGCCACCTACCGCCGGGACGCCGCCGAACGCCCCGACTTCACCTCCTGGGAGCAGTGGCACGCCTACTGGCACGCCCTCAGCTTCCCCGTCGGCGTCACCCGCCTCGCGACCCTGCTGGGCGAGGCCACCGGGACCCGCCTCGGCCCGCGCGACGCCGAGGCGCTGCGGAGATGGACCGACGCGTTCAACCTCGTCGACGCCCTGCGCGACCTGCGCCAGGACGCCCACCTGGGCCGCGTCGCCCTCCCCCTCCCGGTCTTCGCCGCCCACGGCGTGACCCTCGCCGACCTGCGCACAGGCCGTCGGACGCTACAACTCCACGCCCTGGTAAGGGAGCTGGCCGTCACCGCGCACGGCTGGCTGGACGAAGCCGACGGCCTCGCCGACCGCCACCCCGCCCTCGCCGCCTCCTGGCGCACCCTCATCCGGCTCCAGCGCCTCCAGCTGCGGGCCCTGGAACGCGGCCGCCCGCTCTCCGGAGGCCGCCGGGGCACCGGCCGCCTCCGCCGCGCCCTGGTCCTGCACACCGGCCGGCTGCACGCCGCGCTGAACTGGCGGCGCCTCGGTCCGGTCCTCACACCGCCGCAGGGCGCACCCGCCCCCGCGCCCCCGCCGCCCCTCACCCCGGTCGTGCCGCGCCCGCGCCCGGCCGAACCGCCGCTGCCGCCACGCCCGCACGCCGGCGGGGCGAGGCCGCCGGCCGGACTGGGCGACCGGGTGCCCCGGCACGTGGCGATCATCGAGGTTTCCCTTCGTGGATACCCCTGGCTTCAGCAGAGGGAAGAAACGAAGTTCCTCAGGAACAGGGCAGGTAGAGCCGATGCGCCGCCGGGGCGGACCGGCGTATACGCCCAACCCCTACGTGTCACAAACTGTAGTGCTAGTATGTGAACTGTGAAGGCCATCCCTGTGAAGCGGGCTTTCAAGTACCGCTTCTACCCGACCGATGCGCAGGCGGCTGAGCTGTCGCGCACGTTCGGCTGTGTGCGGAAGGTCTACAACCTGGCTCTCGCCGCGCGCACGGAAGCGTGGACGCGCCAGGAGCGGGTGAACTACATCCAGACGTCGGCGATGCTGACCGCCTGGAAGAAGACCGAGGAACTGGCGTACCTCAACGAGGTCTCCTCCGTCCCGCTGCAACAGGCTCTGCGGCACCTCCAGACGGCGTTCACGAACTTCTTCGGCAAGCGGGCGAGGTACCCGCGGTTCAAGTCGCGGAAGAAGTCGCGGAAGTCGGCGGAGTACACCACCAGCGCGTTCCGTTTCCGGGACGGAAAGCTGACCCTGGCGAAGATGGCGGAGCCACTGGACATCGTGTGGTCCCGCCCGCTCCCCGAGGGCGCGCAGCCGTCCACGGTGACCGTGTCGCAGGACGCGGCCGGACGCTGGTACGTGTCCCTCCTCGTCGAGGACCCGACGGTCCAGCCGCTCCCCGCCGCCGGAACGGCCGTCGGCGTGGATGTCGGACTCGACCACCTCCTGACCCTGTCGACCGGCGAGAAGGTCGCCAACCCCCGGCACGAGCGGCGCGACCGGACCCGTCTCGCCAAGGCCCAGCGGCAGCTCGCCCGCACGGCCAAGGGTGACGGCGCCAACCGCCGTAAGGCACGCGAGAAAGTCGCGAAGGTCTACGCCCGGATCGCCGACCGGCGCCGCGACCACCTGCACAAGCTGACCACTCGGCTCGTTCGTGAGAACCAAACGATCGTGATCGAGGACCTCACCGTCCGCAACATGGTGAAGAACAGCAGACTGGCCCGCGCCATCTCCGACGCGGCGTGGGCCGACTTCCGGAGCATGCTGGAGTACAAGGCCCACTGGTACGGACGCGAAGTGATCGCGGTCGACCGGTGGTTCCCCTCCTCCAAACTGTGCTCCGCCTGCGGCACCTTGCGGGACAAGCTGCCGCTGAACGTCCGCACCTGGACGTGCGACTGCGGGACGACCCACGACCGGGACGTGAACGCAGCGAAGAACCTCAAGGCCGCCGGGCTGGCGGTGTCTGTCTGGGGAGCTGGTGTAAGACCTCAACTGAGTTCTCCGGGCGGGCAGTCGGCGATGAAGCAGAAAAGCCCACGGCGCGAGCCGTAGGAACCCCCTCCCGCCAGGGAGGGGAGGATGTCAAGCTCGGCAGGTAGGCGCCCCCCAGAGCAGAGGATCGGATCACCCGGCGGCCGACGCCGCCGCGGGCAACGCGGTACGCCGCATCGCCCGCCCATGATGGCCACCCCTGATACGCACTGTCCTGCGGGACGGCGCAACGGGAGACCGGCTCCAGGTCGCTCGGGCGCCCTCACCCCGCCCGGCCCGGAAAGCCGTACGGCACCCCGCTCCCCGGATGCCCGTGGTCCCCGAGCCGCCCCACCTCCAGCCCGAGCCCCCGGCAGTACGCGACCAGGTGCGGCAGGGCCGCCAGGGTCACCCGCCAGGAGTCCGGAGCCGCGTAGGCGTCCGAGTCGTGGAGCAGCAGCGTGCCGCCGGGCCCCAGCCGGGCAGCGGCCTCGGCGACGACGCCGTCCGGGGTCGCGGAGGCGGTCCAGTCGCGGCCCCACGCCGACCAGAGCACCGGGCGCAGCCCGGTCCGACGCGCGGCGGCCCAGCGGCCGCCGGTGAGGATGCCGTACGGCGGCCGGTACCAGAGCGGCCGCCGCCCCGTGATCCGCCGCACCGCGGCCGCGGCCCGGGCCAGTTCCGCCGCGTCCCGGCCCGGCCGGGGCAGCCACGGGCGGTCGTGCTCCCAGCCGTGCACCGCCACCTCGTGCCCGGCCGCCGCCATCCGCCGGCCCAGCTCCGGGGCGCGCTCCAGCCTGCTGCCGAGGACGAAGAAGGTGGCCCGCACCGACAACGCCTCCAACGCCCGCAGGAAGTGCGGGGTGCTCAGCGGGTCCGGCCCGTCGTCGAAGGTGAGCGCCACCCGGCCGGGCGACCCCCGTCCGTCGAGCCCGGGGAAGTACGCCGTACGGAGACCGGGCAGCCAGGTCGCCGCCGGACCGATGTGCCACGCGGCGACCGCCAGCGCACCCCCGGCCAGCGCCCCGGCCGCCGTAGCCGGTGCGCTCACCACGGCCGTTCCTTTCCGTCGGTCGAGGTCAGCAGAGGGGAGCGGGCCAGCTGCACGGTGCCCGCGATCAGCAGCGCCAGGGCCAGCAGTTCCGGCACCAGCCGCACCCCGAAAGTCAGCTCCTCGCCGAAGAGGACCCGGCCCAGCAGCATGCTGAGGAAGGCGTCGCCCAGCGTCATCGCCGGCTGCGAGGCCACCAGCGGCCCCGCCCGCAGCGTGAGTTGCAGCAGCAGGAAACTCCCCAGCCCCACGACGACCGCCGCGTACGCCTGCCAGGTGGTGGCCAGCGCCCCGAGGCCACCGTCCGGCAGCCGCCCCAAGGCGTCCTTGACCAGGGCCGCGGTACCGGCGAAGCCGATCGCGGTGGCGGTGCCGAGAACCGCGGCGGCCGGCGCGGGCGGCAGCCGCCAGGCCGCCACCGTCAGCACCACCGTCAGCACCGCCAGCAGCACCCCCGACCACAGCCACCGCGACCCCGGCACCGTCGAGCCGCCGCCGGCGGGGGAGAGCAGCGCCATGAAGGCGCCGAGTCCGGCGGCCATCGCGACAAAGGCCCACCAGGTCCTGACGTCCGGCCGGCGGCGGAAGACGGCACTGCCGATGACCATGGTGAAGAGGAGTTCGGTGGTCATCACCGGCTGCACCACGGCGAGCGGACCGGCCGCCAGCGCCGCCGCCTGGCAGAGCCCGGAGACCGCCAGCAGCGCCGCGCCCCACAGCCACACCCGGCGGCGGAGCAGCCGCGTGGCCCACGACCACCACCGGGTGACGGCCGCCCCGCCGCCGTCCACCTGCGTGGTGCCACGCCGCTGGAGCACCGAGGCGGCCGCGTTGCCGAGCGCCGCGAGGAGCGCCAGCACCACCGTCAGCACGGTCACCGGCGCGCCTCCGCCTCAGCCACCGTGGTGCGGGTCGGCACGGTCGGCCACGGCCCCGAACAGCCCCGGCGCCGCCCCGTGCAGCCGCGCCGGAAGCGCCAGCCACCCCGGCACCAGGACGTTCTCCCGGCCCCGTACGAGCGCCTCCCGCACCCCGCGCGCCACCCGTTCGGCGGTGACCGGGCGGGGCCGGCGCCGGTGGTAGGGAGCGCCGCGCCGGGCGAAGAACGGCGTGTCCACCGCGCCCGGCGACACCACCGAGACCCGCACCCGGGTCCCGGCCAGCTCCCGGCGCAGGCTGTCCGCGAAGGTCAGCAGGGCGCCCTTGGACGCCGAGTAGACCGCCTCGTCACCCACCCCGACCCAGCCGGCCATCGACCCGATCAGCACCAGTCGTCCCGTGCCGCGCGCCACCATCGGGGGCAGCAGCAGCCGGACCAGCCGCAGCGTGGAGGTGAGGTTGACGGTCAGGACCCGGTCGATCTCCTCCGGCGGCATCGTCACGAACGGACCGGCCCAGCCGATCCCCGCCCCGGCCACCAGCGCGTCGACGCGTCCGGCGCGGGCCACGGCCTCGCCGGCCAGGTGCTCGCAGCCGCCCTCGGCCGCCAGGTCGGCGCGGATCGCCTCGCCGCCCGTCCGCTCCGCGACGGCCGCCAGCCGCGCCCCGTCGCGGCCGCTGAGCAGCAGCCGCCACCGGCCGTCGGCGTGCAGGGACTCCGCCACCGCCGTGCCGATGCCCGAGGAGGCACCCGTGACGAGCACGGTCCGCCGGGGCACCGCCCCGGGTCCGGGACGCCGCGTCATGCCGCCCACTCCTCGCCCATGCCAGTCCCCTTCCTCGCGGCACGCCTGGCCCTCAGCTTCCGTGCTCGGCGGGCGGACCGCTCGTCCAACGCCGGGGCACGCCGCCACCGGGTCACCCGAACGGGCCGATTGCGCCCCCGCCCGGACGCGGCATGCAAGCGAGGGACGAGTCCACCGGCCGGGCGAGGGGAGGAGCATGGGAAGGCTGCGGGTCCTGCTGCTCGGCGCGAGCATGGGCGCCGGGCACGACGCGGTCAGCGGCGAACTGGCCCGCAGACTCCGGGCCCGGGGCGCCACCACCGAGCTCTGCGACGTCCTCACCCTCCTCCCGCCCGGCACGGGTCCGGCCCTGCGCGCCTTCTACCGGGGGACGGTGCGGCACGCCCCCGCGCTGTACGCCGCGATCTACGCCCTCTTCCTCTCCCCGGGCGAGGGGCACCGGCCCGGCAGCGCGCCCCTGGCCGCGACGGCCCGCGCCCGGCTGCTGGACCGGGTCGACGCCTTCCGCCCGGACCTGCTCGTCCCCACCTTCCACCTCGCCGCGCAGATCACCGGCAGGCTCCGCGCCGCAGGCGTCCTGCCGGTCCCCGCCTCGGTCTTCGTCACCGACTTCGCCGTCCACCGCGGCTGGCTGCACCCCGGCAACGACCTCTACGTCTGCCTCACCGCCCAGGGCGCGGCGGCGGCCCGTGCCGCCACCGGCCGCCCGGCCGCCGTCTCCGGACCGGTCGTCGCCCGGGAGTTCCACCGGGTGGCCGGCCCGCACCCGCACGATCCCGAGGCGGGGCCGCCGCCCGTCCTGCTCTCCACCGGCGCGTGGGGCGTCGGCACCCGGACCGTGCGCACCGCCCGGCTCCTCGCCGCCCACGGCTGCCGGCCCGTCCTGCTCTGCGGCCGCGACGAGCGGCTGCGCCGCCGGGCCGCCCGCGTCCCCGGCGCCGTCGCCCTCGGCTGGACGGACGACATGCCGGGGCTGATGGGTGCCGCCCGCCTCCTGGTCGACAACGCCGCCGGGCAGACGGCGGCCCAGGCCCTCGCCGCCGGCGTACCCGTGCTCGCCTGGCGGCCGCTGCCCGGCCACGGCCGCGACGGGGCGCGGAGCATGGCCGCCGCCGGACTCAGCACGTACGCCCACGACCCGGACGAACTGCTGGCAGCCGCCCGGCGTCTGCTCCGCCCCGGACCGGAGCGCACCGGCCAGGTGGAGCGGGGCCGGGCCGTCTTCGTGGCGGACGCCGCCGAGCTGCTGAGCCGGGCCGCCGGCTGACCGGTTCACCCGCGCACCGGCCCGGCGTGGTGCGGAGGGCGGCCGTCCGCGAGGCTGGAGCCATGACGCAGGAGGCAGGCACGATGCGCGCCATCATCCAGGAGAGCTACGGAGGCCCCGAGGTCCTCCACGAGACCCGGGTGCCGAGGCCCGAGCCGGGACCGGGGGAGATCCTGGTCGCCGTCCGAGCCGCCGGGGTCAATCCGACCGATTGGAAGCACCGCGCGCAGGCGGGCTTCGTCGACCGGCTCCCCCTCGTCCTCGGCTGGGACGTCTCCGGCGTGGTGGAGGCCGTCGGCTACGGGGTGACCCTCTTCGCGCCCGGCGAGGAGGTCTTCGGCATGCTGCCCTACCCGCACGGCTCCGGCTCGCACGCCGAGTACGTCGTCGGGCCCGCCCGCGCCTTCACCCGTAAGCCCACGGTGATCGACCACCTCCAGGCGGGCGCGCTCCCGCTCGTCTCCCTCACCGCCTACCAGGCACTGATCGACACCGCCGGGATCGGCCCGGGACAGCGCGTCCTGATCCACGCGGCGGCGGGCGGCGTGGGCCATGTGGCCGTACAGATCGCCAAGGCGCACGGCGCGTACGTCATCGGCACGGCCAGCGCCCCCAAACACGACCTGCTGCGCGAACTCGGCGCCGACGAGGTGGTGGACTACCGCACCACCGACGTCGCCGAGGCGGTCGACGGCGTCGACATGGTGCTCGACCCGCTCGGCGGCGAGACCCGCGCCCGCTCGGTCGGCCTGCTGCGCCCCGGCGGCACCCTGGTCTCCCTGCTCTCCGGCGGTACGGCCGAGGAGGCGGCACGCGCCGCCGAGCGGGGCGTGCGCACCGCGACGATGCTGGTCGAGGCCGACCACGCCGGCATGAACGCCGTCGCCGACCTGGTCGCCGCCGGAGCCCTCCGCCCGCGCGTCGAGGCGACCTTCCCGCTGGCCGAGGCGGCCGCCGCCCACCGGCTCGGCGAGACCGGCCGGACCACCGGGAAGATCGTCCTGGAGGTGGACTGAGGAACGGCTCGTTTCTCAACTGCGCTGCTAGCGTGGCCACTTCACCGACGGGGGAGTGGCGTATGACGACGGACGTGTGGCGGGTCGGCGGGGAGTTGGAGGTCGGCAGGCTCGGCTTCGGGGCGATGCACCTGCCGACGGAACCCGGCCCTGAGCGGAAGAACGCGCTGGCCGTCGCCCGGCGCGCCGTCGAACTCGGTGTCACCCTCATCGACACCGCCCACATGTACGGCGGCGGCGCCAACGAGGAGCTGCTCGCCGAGGCCCTGCACCCCTACCCCGACGACCTGCTGATCGCCACCAAGGTGGGCATGGCCCGGTCGGCGGCGGGGGAGTGGGACCACGACGCCCGGCCCGAGGCCCTGCGCGACCAGGTCGAGCAGGCGCTCCGGCGGCTGCGCCGCGAGCACATCGGCTTCCTGCAACTGCACCGCATCGACCCCTCGGTCCCCCTCGCCGACCAGCTCGGCGCCCTGCGGGAGCTGCGCGAGGAGGGCAAGATCGGCCACATCGGGCTCTCCGAGGTCACCGTCGCCGAACTCGACGAGGCGCGGCGGATCACCGAGATCGCGGGCGTGCAGAACCGGTACAACGTGCTCGACCGCGAGCACGAACCCGTCCTCGCCGCCTGCGCGTCGGCGGGCATCGCCTTCCTCCCGTGGCGTCCGGCCGCCTGGGGCGACTGTGGTGCCCACGCGGAGGTGGCCTCGGTCGCGGCCGAACTCGGTGCCACCGCCACCCAGGTCTCCCTCGCCTGGCTCCTCGGCCACTCCCCGGTGATCCTGCCGATCCCGGGCACCGCCGACCTGGCGCACCTGGAGGAGAACACCGCCGCTGCACGCCTCCAGTTGCCGGCCGGGCACCGCGCCCGCCTCGACCGGCTGGCGGCGCCGCCTGACCTGGCGGGAGATCAGTTCCGCAGATAGGCCAGGACCGCCAGGACCCGCCGGTGGGCGTCACCGTCCACCGGCAGGCCGAGGCGTTGCAGGATGCTGCCGATGTGCTTGTTGACGGCGGCCACCGAGACGTGCAGGGCCCGGGCGATGGCCGCGTTGGACCGGCCCTCGGCCATCAGCGCCAGCACCTCCCGCTCCCGGGGCGTGAGCCGGCTCAGCGGGTCCTGCCGGCGCCGCAGCAACTGCCCCACCACCTCCGGGTCCAGCACCGTGCCGCCGCCCGCCACCCGGACCACGGTGTCCGCGAACTCGGTGACCGCCGCCACCCGGTCCTTCAGCAGGTAGCCGATGCCGCGCTGGTCGCCGAGGTCGAGCAGATGGGCGGCGTAGGACTGCTCCAGGTACTGGCTGAGGACGAGGACCGGCAGGTCCGGGCGGTCGCGGCGGAGGGCGACGGCGGCGCGCAGCCCGTCGTCGCCCTGGCCCGGCGGCATGCGGATGTCGGTGAGGACGAGGTCGGGACGGTGCTCGCCGGCCGCAGTGAGGAGCGCGTCCGCGTCCCCCACCGCCGCGCACACCTGGTGGCCGAAGCGGGTCAGCACGCCCACCAGGCCCTCCCGCATCAGCGCCGAGTCCTCGGCGACCACGACCTTCAGTGACACGGCATCTCCACGTGGAGCAGGGTGGGCCCGCCGGACGGGCTGGACAGCCGCAGTATGCCGTCCGCCGCCGCCACCCGGTCCGCCAGCCCCGTCAGCCCCCGCCCGGCGGGGTCCGCTCCCCCGCTCCCGTCGTCCCGGACGGTCAGCACCAGCGTGTCGGTCCGCAGCCGGGCCTGGACCTCGGCACGGCCGGCGCCGCTGTGCTTGGTCGCGTTGGCCAGCGCCTCGGCGACCACGAAGTACGCGGTACTCGCGACCGGCGCGGGCAGCGGCCCCGGAAGAGCCACGTCGACGGTGACCGGGAGCGGCGAGCGCGCCGTGAGGTTGGCGAGGGCCGCCGCGAGACCCTGGTCGGTCAGGGCACGAGGGTGGACGCCCCGGCTCAGCTCGCGCAGCTCGCCGACGGCCGTCGTCAACTCGCCCTGTAGGAGATCCAGCCGGCGGCCGAGGGGCGAGTCGGGCCCGGCGTCGAGACGTGCCAGCCCCAGCATCACGTTGACCGACACCAGCCGCTGCTGCGCCCCGTCGTGCAGATCCCGCTCGATCCGGCGCCGCTCGGCGTCGAAGGCCCCGACCAGCCGGGCCCGCGAGGCACGGACCTCGGTCAGCTCGGCGTCCCTCGGCGCCAGCACCAGCCGGGTCAGCGCCGCCCGCGCCCCGGCCCAGCCGGTGACGGTGTACGGCGCGGCCGGCAGCAGCGCCAGGCCGATCACCACCCAGGGCCAGGCGCCCGGGTCGTCCAGCGGCGCCGTCACACAGAGCACCGGCAGCGCCAGGGCGAAGGCGAGGACGAGCAGGTCCATCCACCACAGCGCCGTCATGGAGACCGCCGTGAACCCCAGTTCCCGCCAGGTGAGCCGGTCCCGCAACCGGGTCCGCAGCCACGCCCGCACACCGGGCGCGTCCGGCGCCCGGCGGTCCGTGACGGCCGGGTCGAGGTCGACCAGCCGCAGCCGGCACCGCTCGACCCGCGCGACCACACCGCCACCGAGGACCACGGCGAGCAGGACGGCGGCCCCCGCCCCGACCGGCAGCAGTACCAGCCCCGTCAGCAGCCCGCCCACCAGCACCACCAGGGTGAGCGCCCCGACTCCCACACCGGAGAGCAGATAGGCCAGCGCGCGCCACGGCCAGCGAGTGGCGAGGAAGGCGAGAGGATGATGGGCCAGGGCCTGCCAGGCCGTTCGCGCGTGCATGGACCGACAGTACGGAGCCCGCGCCGCCGGGTCGGTAGTGCCCGCACCACCTTTTCCGTCCCAGTGCCACCACTGCGCCCGGCCCCCTGCGGCCGGTTGGCTCTCGGGCATGACCACGCCCCCACTCCGGCTCCGGGGAAGACGTTCGCCTCTCCGGGTCGCCGCAGCCGTCCTGCTGTCCGCCGCGCCGCTCCTCGTCCCGGTCCCGGCCCAGGCCGCACCGCGTGTGGCGCCGCTCCTCGACCGGGCCACCGCGGACCGCTTCGTCCGCGACCACCTGGCCCGCACGGGAGTCCCCGGCGCGACGGTCACCGTGACCCGCGGCGACCGCGTCGTCCTCGCCGCCGGGTACGGGCACACCGCCTCGGGGACGCCGATGACCGCCCGGACCCCGGTTCCGGTCGCCTCCCTGTCCAAGGCGATGACGGCGCTGGCGGTGACCACCCTCGCCGAGGAGGGCCGCGTCGACCTCGACCGGCCGGTCCACGACCAGCTCCCCGAGTTCGCCCCCGACGACGCCCGCGCCGCCCGGATCACCCCGCGTCAACTCCTCGACCAGACCTCGGGGATGGCCGACTCGGCCCACCCCGATCTCGCCCTCCCGCAGCCCCGCACCCTGAAAGCCGCCGTCGCGGCCCTGCACGGCACGCGGCTCGCCGCCGACCCCGGCACGGCCTGGCACTACCACAACACCAACTACGCCGTCGCCGCGCGGCTCGTCGAGGCCGCCACCGGCACCCCGTACGCCGAACACCTGCGCCGGAGCCTCTTCGCGCCGCTCGGCATGACCGGTACCGAGACCGTCGACTCCACCGCCGACATGCCCGACGGGGCCCGGGGGCACGTCCGCGCCTACGGGCAGACGATCGAGCGCGCTCACCCCCGCCTCTTCACCGCCGGTGGCTTCGGCGTCGTCAGTACCGCCGACGACCTGGGGAAATGGCTCGTCGCCCAGCACACCGAGGGGATCTCCGCCACCGGCCGCCGCGCCGCCTCGGCCGAAGCGGTCCGGCTCACCCGTACCCCGCCGCCCGGCCGGACGTACGCGATGGGCTGGAACCGGCGGGAGGAGAAGGGGGAGCCGCTGCGGATCGAGCACACCGGCAGCCTCTTCACCCACAACTCCATGGCCACCCTGCTGCCCGCCTCCGGCGTGGGGATCGCGGTGGTCACCAACACCGGCATGGTCTCCGGGGACGACGCCCCGCTCCTCGTCGACGGCCTGGTCGACCTCGCCGAAGGCAGGACCCCCGCGGACCGCGCCCCCTTCACCGACACCGCCGACCCGGTCCTCGGCGTCCTCTCCCTGCTCGCCCTGGTGCTGGCCGTACGCGGCGTCCTGCGCGCGGGACGGTGGGCGCGGCGCCCCTGGCGCGGCCCCCTGCGCCCGGCCGCGCGCCTCGCCCCGTACCTCCTCCCCGGCCTGCTCCTCCTCGGACTCGCGGACCTCTTCGGCCTGCTGATGGGCCGGGCCGGAACCCTGGCGCAGATCACCTACGTCTGGCCCGCGCTCTTCCTCTGGTCCGCGACGACCGCGCTGGCGGCGACGGCGGTACTGGCGGCCCGCAGCCTCGCTCTCCTCCGGGTGCGGCGGGGCCGGGCGGCAGGGGCCGGGGCGGCGGCGGACGGCACGTGAAAGTGAAGACCGACCACCGTGAACCGGAGTGCCCGTGCCCTGCACGGCTCGCCCGCGACGGCCGCCTTCGACATGCTCTTCCTCAGCTGCGACCGCAAGGTCACCAAGCCCGACCGCGCCGCCTACGAGGCCGTCCTGCGGGTCACCGGCGCCCGGCCAGAGAAGGGCGGGCTCCGGAGCAGCCCCCCGCGCCGCTCCGGAGCCCGCCGGTACAGGGGGCCCAGTCCCGTCAGGGGAACTCCGCCAGCAGCTCGCCCTCCGCGTCGCTGACCCGGATCTTGGGCGTCGGCCCGTCGAACGAGACACCGGCTCCCCAGGCGTAGCCCACCGCGTACCCGGGGTCCCCCTCCAGGGTCAGCACCTGGGCGCGGAGCACCTCGCCGTCCACCTCCACCGTCATCCGGGCCGCGCGGCCCGGACCGATGTACAGCGGCCGGAGCAGCGTGCCGGAACTCTGGATGCTCACCGAACCGGACGCCTGGTTGCCGTCGCTGACGCTCTTGCAGGTGTCCTCCACGCCGCCGCCGGGCTCGGTCGTGTCGCGGTGGCAGACCTGGTCCGTGCTGAGCGTCAGCACCTGCCCGCGTCCGATCTCCACCGGCTCGCCCGCCCGGACCGTCCGTACGGCCGGCCAGGGCCGGGCGGAGGGCGCGGGCGGCTGGGCGGGGGCGAGGGAGGGCGTCGCACGGGGCCCGAGCGCCTTGCCCCCGGCGGAGTCCGCCGCCGGAAGCCCCTCCCCGCCGGACCACTGCGGCAGCGCCACCGCCACCGCCGTCAGCACGGCCGCCACCGCCGCCGGGACCGCGACCAGGGCACGCCGGGTGCGCACCCGGCGGCGGCCCAGCCGGCGGACGCGCTCCGCCGGATAGGGCGGCGGCGCCAGCTCCCCGGCGGTCGCGTGCAGGGCACGCCGCAGCGAGGCGGCGGCGCCGTCCTCGGGCCGGCCCGGGTCAGGGGCGTTCATCGGCGGGCTCCTCCCGGCCGGGGCGCGGCTGGAACTCCGCCAGCGCCGGATGGTCGCGGAGTTTGCGCAGGCCCCGGCTGGCCTGGCTCTTCACATTGCCCGGGGAGCAGCCCAGCACGTCGGCGGCCTGCTGCTCGCTCAGGTCCTCCCAGTACCGCAGGACGACCACCGCGCGCTGCCGGGGCGGCAGGGTGCCCAGCGCCTCCAGGAGCAGCGAGCGCTGCTCGGTGCGGGCCGCGCCGCCCTCCTGCGCCCGCTCGGGCAGCCGGGGCGTGAGCAGCTGCACCACCCGCCGCTTGCGGAACCGGCTGAGGTTGTTGTTGACCAGGGCCCGGCGCACGTACGCGTCGGGCTCGTCCAGGTCCCGCACCCGGGGCCACGCCGGGTACAGCTTGGCCAGCGTCACCTGCACCAGGTCCTCCGCCTCGTGGTGATCCCCGGTCAGCAGGTACGCGGTCCTCAGCAGCCGGGGCCAGCGGGCGGCGGCGAAGGTCTCGAAGTCGGGCGAGGCGCACTCCGTGCGGGCAGGCCGGAGCCCCGGTGCGGCCCGTTCGGGGAGCCGCACCGGGTGCCCCGGTGAGGAGAGGTCAGTACCGGGCGAGGACACGGCCGGCGGCGTCGTAGACGGTCACGGTCCGCTCGTCCATGTCCCCGGCGGCGCCCCAGACGTACCCGGTGGCGTAGCCGGGACGCCCGGCCAGGGTGACGACCCGGGCCTCCAGGGTCTCGGTGCCGGCGGTGACGGTCATGCGGGCGGCGCGGCCGGGCCCGATGTAGAGCGGCGAGTACAGCGTGCCGTGCTCCTCGCCGAAGCTCTGGAGGCTGACCGTGCCGGGGGGCTGGTTGCCGTCGGCGACGCTCTTGCAGATGTGCCCGTCCGCCGAACCGACGCACCGCTCCTCGCGGGTGAGCGTCATGGCGTAGCCGCGGCCCAGCCTCAGCTTCTCGCCGGGGGCGACCACGACGGCGGACCGGCTCTCGGCCGTGACCGCCGGGCGGGCGTCGGCGGCGTGGGCCGCCCCGGGGACCAGCAGGCCGGTGACGGCCAGCAACAGGGCGGCGGCGGGGACGAGGGTTCTCTTCGACATGGTCTTCCCGGATCTGCTCGGTGGATCGCCGTCCCGGGGCATCGGCGCTCCCCGGCACGGTGAGGTGAGTACCTCGCCCTACTCACCCCGGCGGCGGCCGGGAGGTTGCACGGCCCCGGGACTTTTTCCGGCGGGCGGGGCCCGTACGGGCCGCGAGGGACGGTTTTCGGCCGACCCGGATCTGGACGGAACTATTCCGGCACCCGCCCCGGACGGCGGGGCGGCGGGGCGGTGTTCCGGCGCGTGACTCTGCCGGGCGCCCTGCCGCAGGAGTCCGCCGTCCGTCCGGGGGCTCACCCGCGCGGACCCGATCCGGCCATTCCTTTGACGCGCACCTGACAGGAGCGGCGAGCTCTGCGAATCTTCCCCTCGGTCACCGCGCGGCACCCCACGGCACCTCCGCCCCGCGGCCCTCCCCCCACGGTGTTCCTCCGCTTTCCGTTCTGCCCGGGACGGCCACCCGCCGCCCCGTCACCCCCGGACCGCGTACCCCGCGGTCACGCAGAAGGAGTCCGTGTTGAGACCCACCTCCCACCGGCGTGCCGTCGCCGGCGGCGCCCTCGCCGCCGTCACCGCGTTGCTCGCCGTCACCGCCACCACGGCCCCGGCGACCGCGGCCGACCCCGCACCGGCCGCCAAGCCCACCGCGGCGCGCACCGGCGCCCTCCCGGCCGACCTCAGCCCCGCCCAGCGGGCCGCCCTGATCCGCGCCGCCGAGACGAAGACCGGTGCCGTCGCCGCCGAACTCGGCCTCGGCGCACAGGAGAAGCTGCTCGTCCGCGACGTGGTCAAGGACCGCGACGGCACCCTGCACACCCGCTACGAGCGCACCTGGGCCGGACTCCCCGTGCTCGGCGGTGACCTGGTCGTCGCCGCCGCCCCCGACGGCACCCCCGCCACCGTGACCAAGGCCTCCCGCAACGCCCTCAAGGGCATCGCCACCAAGGCGGAGATCGCCCCGTCGGCCGCGAAGAAGCAGGCGCTGAACGCCGCCGAGGCCCACGACGCGGAGAAGCCCGCCACCGACGGCGCCCCCCGTCAGGTGGTCTGGAACGCCGACGGCAAGCCGGTCCTCGCCTTCGAGACGGTGGTCGGCGGGCTCCAGCACGACGGCACCCCCAACGAACTGCACGTCGTCACCGACGCCGCCACCGGCGAGAAGCTCCACGAGTGGCAGGCCGTCGAGAACGGCACCGGCAACACCCAGTACAGCGGCACCGTCACCCTCGGCAGCACCCGGTCCGGTTCCACCTGGAACCTGACCGACGCCGGGCGCGGCAACCACCGCACCAACAACCTCAACCGCTCCACCTCGGGCACCGGCACCCTCTTCTCCGGCCCCGACGACGTCTGGGGCAACGGCCAGGCGAGCAACACCGAGACCGCCGCCGCCGACGCCGCCTACGGCGCGCAGGCCACCTGGGACTACTACAAGGACGTCCACGGCCGCTCCGGCATCCGGGGCGACGGCGTCGGCGCGTACTCCCGCGTCCACTACGGCAACAACTACGTCAACGCCTTCTGGCAGGACAGCTGCTTCTGCATGACCTACGGCGACGGCGCCGGCAACGCCAAGCCGCTCACCTCGCTCGACGTCGCCGCCCACGAGATGACCCACGGCCTGACCTCCGTCACCGCCAGGCTCGTCTACTCCGGGGAGTCCGGCGGCCTCAACGAGGCGACCAGCGACATCCTCGCCGCCGCCGTCGAGTTCCACGAGAACAACGCCGCCGACAAGGGCGACTACCTCATCGGCGAGAAGATCGACATCAACGGCAACGGCACCCCGCTGCGGTACATGGACAAGCCCTCCCGCGACGGCAAGTCCAAGGACTCCTGGTACTCCGGCATCGGCTCCGTCGACGTCCACTACTCCTCGGGCCCGGCCAACCACTTCTTCTACCTGCTCTCCGAGGGCAGCGGGGCCAAGACGGTCAACGGCGTCAGCTACGACTCGCCGACCGCCGACGGCCTGCCCGTCACCGGCATCGGCCGCGACAAGGCAGCGCTGATCTGGTTCAAGGCCCTCACCACCAAGTTCACCTCCACCACCAACTACGCCGGGGCCCGCACCGGCACCCTGGCCGTCGCCGGCGAGCTGTACGGCACCAGCAGCGCCGAGTACAAGGCCGTCCAGGACGCGTGGGCCGGCGTGGCGGTCGGAGCCCGCTCCGGCGGCGGCAGCGGTACCACCTTCGAGAACACCACGCCCGTCGCCATCCCCGACGCCGGCGCCGCGGTCACCTCGGACATCACCGTCGCGGGCCGCACCGGCAACGCCCCCGCCGCCCTCCAGGTCACCGTCGACATCAGCCACACCTGGCGCGGCGACCTCGTCATCGACCTGGTCGGCCCCAACGGCACCGCCTACCGGCTGAAGAACGCCAGCTCCTCGGACTCGGCCGACAACGTCCAGGAGACCTACACCGTCAACGCCTCCGCGCAGACCGCCAACGGCACCTGGAAGCTCCGTGTCCAGGACACCGCCCGCTCGGACACCGGCCGCATCAACAGCTGGAAGATCGTCCTGCCGTAGCGGTACCGCACCCCTCGCTCGCATCACCGCCGCCCCGGAGCCCACGCTCCGGGGCGGCGCCCGTACGACCCGCGGTCCCTCCCGCGCCCGCTCCGAGCTGCCCGGCCACCCCGGCCCGTCTACTGTGCCGGTATGAGCGACGTGACGCAGGGCGAGGAACCCCAGGAGTCCGAGGACGCCACCATGGCCCGGGAGGCGGTCGACGTCTACCTGGCCCGCCAGCTCTCCGAGTGGGAGGGCCAGCTCGGCGCGGCCACCGAAGGCACCTCCGAGTACGACGAGACCGAGAGCTACCTCCGCGCAGAGGAGGGCCGCCGCGCCGCCTGGCGCCGCACCGGCCAACTCGACGCCGCCCTCGCCCTGGCCGTCGACGAACGCGCCCGCGCCGACCTCAAGATGGGCGCCATCGACCCGCCCCGCCGCGAGGCCATCCGCAGGGGGCTGCGGGAGCTGGGGTGGGACCCGGAGGTGAACTCGGACGCGCGGGTGCGGTGAGGCGTGGACTCGGGGGCGCGTGACCGGGAGCCGGCGACACGCCGTGCCCGCAGGTACGGCCGCTCCGCGCTCCTCCTGCTGAGCTTCGCCTCCGGCGCCGCCGACGTCCTCGCCGTCGTCGCGCTCGGCGGAGCCTTCGCCGGGATCATGACGGGCAACCTCGTGCTGCTGGGTGCGGCCGCGGCGGGGGAGCGGAGTCAGGGGGTGTGGGCGCCCGCGCTGGCGCTGGCCGGGTATCTCCTGGGGACGCTGCTGGCGGTGCCGCTGACCGCGCGTGGGGGCGGGCGGCGGGCCTGGCCGCGGGGGGCCTTGTGGTGTCTGGGGGCGGAGACGGTGGTGCTGGCCTCGGTGGCGGTCGCCTGGACGGTGGCGGACCGGCCCGATCCCGGGGGAGTGGCGGCCCGGGTGCTGCTGGTCCCGCTGTCGGCGGCGATGGGGGCGCAGGCGACCACCGTGCTCTCGCTGGGCCGGGAAGGAGCCCCGACCACGTTCTTCACCAGCACGCTCACCTCCCTGGTCGCCGGGTTCGCGGCGCGGCAGCCGGGCGGTGTGGACGGGTGGGCCGTCGCCCGGCTCGCCTGCCTCTTCGCCGGGGCCTGCGGGGCCGTCCTGGTCCGCCGGGTGCTGCCGGACGTGGCGCTGTTCCTGCCGGCGGTGCTGGTGGCGGCGGCGGTCGTGGTGGTCGCGGCGGGGCGGAGGGAATGAGGGAGGCGGCGGGAGGGCGTACCGCCACCGGTTCCGGACAGGAGTGCGGAATTCCGCCGACATTTCGCCGTCCTGCGGCCACCCTTGGTCTAGACCTTGACAGGTTCAGACCACTCTCGCTTAGCTGGCCGCATCCACGGCGGCGCGCGGCCGACGTCGCGCCGCACTCAAGGAGTGTGATCACGTGATCAGACGTGTCATGAGCCTGTTGATCGCGCTGAGCGCGGTCGTCGCGGCGCTCGTCGTCCTCCCCGCGGCCACCGCGCAGGCCGCCGCCTGCGCCACCGCCTGGAACGCCTCCGCCGTCTACACCGGCGGCCAGGGCGCCTCGTACAACGGGCGCAACTACACCGCCAAGTGGTGGACGCAGAACGAGCGGCCCGGCAGCTCCGACGTCTGGGCCGACCAGGGTGCCTGCGGCGGCGGGGGCGGGGAGCAGCCCGGCGGCTTCGTCGTGAGCGAGGCCCAGTTCAACCAGATGTTCCCGAACCGGAACTCCTTCTACACCTACAGCGGCCTCACCGCCGCCCTCAGCTCCTACCCGGCCTTCGCCAACACCGGCAGCGAGGAGGTCAAGAAGCGCGAGGCGGCCGCCTTCCTCGCCAACGTCAGCCACGAGACGGGCGGCCTCGTCCACATCAAGGAAGTCAACGAGGCCAACTACCCCCACTACTGCGACCGGAACCAGCCCTACGGCTGCCCGGCCGGCCAGGCCGCCTACTACGGGCGCGGCCCCATCCAGCTCAGCTGGAACTTCAACTACAAGGCCGCCGGGGACGCCCTCGGCATCGACCTGCTGAACAACCCCTACCTGGTCGAGCAGAACGCCTCCGTCGCCTGGCGGACCGGCCTGTGGTACTGGAACACCCAGTCCGGCCCCGGCACCATGACCCCGCACAACGCCATCGTCAACAACCGCGGCTTCGGCGAGACCATCCGCTCGATCAACGGCTCGATCGAGTGCAACGGCGGCAACCCGGCCCAGGTGCAGAGCCGGATCGACAAGTTCACCTCCTTCGCACAGATCCTCGGCACCACCACCGGCTCCAACCTGTACTGCTGACACCGCCTCACCCTCACGGGGGCGCGCCCGGCCACGCCGCCGGACGCGCCCCCGTTCCCGTTCCCGCGCGGCGCCGCCTCCCACCGCCCGTCCCGTCATCCGAGACCCCGCCGCCCGCTTCTTGACCCGCCCCCGGCCTGCTGCTTTGATCGATGGCATGCCCATGCGACTGGATCTCACGCAGCGACGCCACGTCGACCTTGCGCGTGTCTCCAGCTCCGCCTGTCGTCCCCGAGGCTGACGCCACCCCTCGCCGCCGCCCGGCCCCGCCAAGGGCCGCGCGCCCGCCGGAACTTCGCCTCGCTTCCCGCACCGGGAGCCCCTGACACGCCGTACGCCACAGCCCGTCCCGCAGTTGAGCGGCCGGGCGGCCGTCGCGCGTACCCGGGAGGTGGCGTCCGGCGTGAGCGCGTGTCCTCCCCGCGCCCCGCGGCCGACCGCCTCCCCGCCGTTCGAAGGGCCCCTCCATGGCTACCGTCCTGTCCATCTCCGGCAGTCCCTCCGCCACCTCGCGCACCGCCCGCCTCGCCCGCCACCTCGACGCCAAGCTCACCGCCGCCGGACACCAGGTCGTCCCGCTCGACGTGCGCACCCTCCCCGCCGAGCCCCTGCTCGGCGCCGACTTCTCCCACCCGGCCATCGTCGAGGCCACCGCGCAACTCGCCGCCGCCGACGGCGTCATCGTCGCCACCCCCGTCTACAAGGCCGCCTACTCCGGCCTGCTCAAGGCGCTGCTCGACCTCTTCCCGCAGTACGGGCTGAGCGGCAAGACGGTGCTGCCGCTCGCCACCGGCGGCAGCACCGCCCACGTCCTCGCCCTCGACTACGCGCTCCGCCCCGTCCTCAGCTCCATGGGCGCCGACCACATCCTGCCCGGCTGGTTCACCCTCGACCGCGACATCACCGTCGCCCCCGACGGGTCGGTCACCGTCGCCCCCGGCTCCGCCGAGGCGCTGGGCCGCGTCCTCGACCAGTTCGCCGCCACCCTGCCGCGCACCCCCCTGTACGCCGCCGCGAGCTGACGCCCACTCCGCTCCGAAGCCCGCCCACAGCTGACGCGCCCCTGCCCCACCGCACCGATCGGAGCCTTCCGTGCCCCTGACCTTCCACTGGTTCCTGCCGACCAACGGCGACAGCCGCCATGTCGTCGGCGGCGGCCACGGCACCCCCGTCAACGAGGCCGGCGGCGACCGCCCGCCGACGATCGCCTACCTCGCCCAGATCGCCCGGGCCGCCGAGAACCTCGGCTTCGAAGGGGCGCTCACCCCCACCGGCGCCTGGTGCGAGGACGCCTGGCTCACCACCGCCATGGTCAGCCAGCAGACCGAGCGCCTGAAGTTCCTGGTCGCCTTCCGCCCCGGCCTCGTCTCCCCGGCCCTCGCCGCGCAGATGGCCTCGACCTTCCAGCGCCGCACCGGCGGCCGCCTGCTGCTCAACGTCGTCACCGGCGGCGAGAGCACCGAGCAGCGCGCCTACGGCGACTTCCTCGACAAGGACGCCCGCTACGCCCGTACCGGAGAGTTCCTCGACATCGTCCGCCGGCTCTGGGACGGCGAGAGCGTCGACCACCGCGGCAGCCACCTGACCGTCGAAGGGGCCCGCCTCACCCAGCTCCCCGACCCCGTTCCGCAGGTCTACTTCGGCGGCTCCTCGCCGGTCGCGGGCGAGATCGCGGCCCGCCACAGCGACGTCTACCTCACCTGGGGCGAACCGCCCGCCCGGGTCGCCGAGAAGATCGCCTGGGTCCGGGGGCTCGCCGAGAAGGAGAACCGCACCGTCCGCTTCGGCGTCCGGCTGCACGTCATCGCCCGCGACACCTCCGAACAGGCCTGGGCCGAGGCCGCCCGGCTGCTCTCCGGCTTCGACCAGGAGACCGTACGCTCCGTCCAGGCCGGGCTCGCCCGCAGCGAGTCGGAGGGCCAGCGCCGGATGCTCGCCCTGCACGGCGGCGGCCGCGACGGGCTGGAGATCCACCCCAACCTCTGGGCCGGCGTCGGGCTGGTCCGGGGCGGCGCCGGGACGGCGCTGGTCGGCAGCCACCAGGAGATCGCCGAGCGGATCGAGGAGTACCACCGCCTCGGCATCGACGAGTTCATCCTCTCCGGCTACCCGCACCTGGAGGAGGCGTACTGGTTCGGCGAGGGCGTCCTGCCGCTGCTCGCCGCCCGCGGCCTGTGGACCCGCCCGGACGCCCCGGCCGTCGCCGCTCCCGCCCGGGTCCCCTTCGCCGCCGCGAGCTGACCGCCCGCCGCGCGTACGTCCGCTCCGGCCGCCCGGGGCCGGAGTGGACGTACCCCGTACCCGCGCTGGCATGATGCGGGCCATGAACGATCGCATCATCGCCGCCTGTGACGGAGCCTCCAAGGGAAACCCGGGCAAGGCCGCCTGGGGGTGGGTCGCCGCCGACGCCCACGGCAGCCCCGAGCGCTGGGCCGCCGGGCCGCTCGGCACCGCGACCAACAACGTCGCCGAGCTGACCGCCCTCGAAGAGCTCCTGAAGGCCACCGACCCGTCCGTCCCCCTGGAGGTGCGGATGGACTCGCAGTACGCGATGAAGGCGGTCACCACCTGGCTGCCCGGCTGGAAGCGGAACGGCTGGCGGACCAGCGCGGGCAAGCCCGTCGCCAACCAGGAACTGGTGGTCGCCATCGACGCCCTGCTGGCCGGGCGCGACGTCACTTTCGTCCACGTCGCCGCCCACCAGGTCGGCGGAGACGCCCTCAACGCCCTCGCCGACCAGGCCGCCACCGACGTCGCCGCTTCCCAGGAGGCGGCGAGCAGCGCCCTCGGCTCGCCCTGGCCCCAGCCCGATCCCTCCCGCGCCGCCGCCCCCAAGGCCAAGCCCAAGGGCGGCGCCCGCACCGGTACGCGCAAGACCGGAACCGGAACCGGAAGCGGAGGCACCGGCCGGGCCATCACCGCCAAGTTCCCCGGCCGCTGCGCCTGCGGCCGGCCCTACGCGGCGGGCGAGAAGATCACCAAGAACGGCAGCAGCTGGGGCCACCCGGAGTGCCGCGAGGCGGTCACCGCGGGCTGACCCCGCCCGGCCGGCCCTCCGCCGCCGCCTCCACCCCGTCCAGAAGCAGGGCGAGCCCGGCCGCGTGGGTGGCGTCCATCCGCTCCTCCCACGAGGCCGGCGCCCCGCCCGTCTCCGCGTCCCCGGCGGAGAGCCGTACCGACAGCGGGAACCGCTCCGCGAAGTCCGGCGCCACCTCGCCCAGCCGTGCCGCGCGCTCCGCCCACCACTCGGTGTCCGCCACCCCGGTCACCGCCGCCGCGAGCCGGGCCTCGGCCCGGGTCCGCGCCCCGCCTCGCACCAGGTCGAAGAGGGAGGCGGCCGCCGCCCGCAGCGTGCTCGCGGGCAGCCCCGTCGCGAAGAGGACGCCCGCCAGCGCCTCCATCACCCGCTGCTCGCAGGGCCCCAGCACCGGCCGCGCGTACGAGACCTGGAGCAGCCAGGGATGGCGCAGGTAGAGCGCGCGCAGATCGGCCGCCCAGGCGGTGGCCGCCGCCCGCCAGCCGTCGTCCAGCGGGTACGCGCCGGGCAGCTCCGCGTGCGCCCGGTCGTACATCAGATCCACCAGCTCCGCCTTGCCCGGCACGTAGGTGTACAGCGCCATCGGCGAACGGCCCAGCCGGTCGGCGACCGCCCGCATCGACAGGGCCGCCACCCCGCCCTCGTCGGCCACCTCGACGGCCGCCGCGACCACCGCCGCCACACTCAGCGCCGGCTTCGGCCCGGGCGCCGTCCGCCCGCTCCCGGCCTCCCCCTCGCCCCACAGCAACGCCAGCGACCGAGCCGCGTCCCCCTGACCGGCGATGATGCTCAACGCTTTCACCTCCTCGGGCCGCACGCCTCCGACCACGCACGACTTCTTACGCCGTACGGTATCGTCTGGCCCGCAATTCCTTACGCTGTACGGAATCAGATCGGCGTCCCGTGCCCGCACGAGGGACGCCCGGCCAGGGGAGGCCCCATGCCCACCGCGACCCTGCACGACGGAACGCGCATCGCCTACGAGATCCACGGGAGCGGACCGGCCCTCCTGCTCCCCGTCGACCCGGTGCCCAAGGAGGGCGCCCGCGCCGAGGAACTGCGCCGCTGGGGGATGGACCCGGCCCTGGGCCGCACCCTGGCCGACGGGCTCGGCGACGCCTTCCAGGTGATCGCCTTCGACTACGAGGGCCACCGCATGCGCCACCCCGCCGCCGCCCTCACCCCCGACCACCTCGCCGTCGACCTCCTGGCCGTCGCCGACGCGGCCGGGGCCGGCCGCTTCGCCTACTACGGCTACTCGTGGCTCGCCCTGGCCGGCCTCCAGCTCGCCCTGCGCACCGACCGCCTCGCCGCCCTCGCCATGGGCGGCTTCCCGCCGCTCGGCGGCCCGTACGCGCAGATGCTGCGGGTCACCGCCGCCGCCCACGCCATGGCCCAGCGCCCGAAAACCCCCGCAGGCTCCGGCGGGGGAGGGGAGTACGACTGGTCCAGCGTGGAGATCGCGGCGGACGGCGCCCAGACCGCCCAGTTCCTCGGCCTCTACCAGGCGCTCGCCGGATTCGACGAGGCGGCGGCGCAGAGCCGGATCGGCTGCCCCCGGCTCTGCTTCGCCGGATCGGCGGACGTGATCCCCTACGGACCCGAATGGGGTGGCGTGACCGTCGACATGGCCGGCCCCCTGACCCGCGACCGCGCCCGTCTGGAGGCGGCGGGCTGGCAGGTCCGGGTCCTGGACGGCCTCGACCACACCGGCGCCATGCAGCCCGGCGCGGTCTTCCCCGTCCTGAGGCCCTGGCTGGCAGAGGCGTACACGGGCTGACGCCGCCGCGCCGCCCCGGGATCAGTGGCGGCTCACCGGTCCAGCTCCTGGTGAGCGGTCTCCGGCAGCCGCAGGTAGACCACGGACGAGATCAGGCACAGCACACTCACGTACCAGGGGAACAGCCCCGGGTGGCCGAGATCCTTGAAGAGCGTCCCCATGTACGGGGCCGTGCCGCCGAACAGGGCGACGGTCAGCGAGTAGGGGAAGCCGATCCCGGCCGCCCGCACCCGCGCCGGGAACACCTCGGCGTTGACCGCGGCCGAGATCGAGGTGAACCCGGTCAGCAGCACCATGCCCGCCAGCTGCACCAGCAGCAGCGACAGCACCGAGCCGGTCAGCGCCCGCAGCAGCGCCACCGACAGCAGGGCGAACCCCAGCCCGAAGAAGAGCAGCAGCGGCTTGCGCCCGTACCGGTCGGAGAGCATCCCGCCCACCGGCTGGAGCAGCGCGAAGACCGCCAGCGAGACGGTGCCGACGAGCAGGGCGTCGGCCTTGTCCATGCCGACGTTCAGCTCGGCGTAGGTCGGCAGGTAGGAGGTCCAGGTGTAGTAGGCGAGCGTCCCGCCGGCCGTGATCCCGCAGATCAGCAGGGACTGGCGAGGGTGGTGGCGCAGGGCGTCGAACAGCCGGGGCTTGGGGGCGCGTTGCTGCTCCTCGCTACGGGTCTCGTGCGCGCCTTGCCTGATCCAGAAGCCCACCAGGCTCAGCACGGCACCGAGGACGAAGGGAACCCGCCACCCCCAGCCCTCCATCTGCCCCGCCGACAACGAGGAGACGAGCAGCGCGGCCACCCCGGAGGCCGCCAACTGGCCGATGGTGGTCGACACGTACTGGAAACTGGAGAAGAGGCCGCGCCTGCCGGGTCCGGCCGACTCCACCAGGAACGTGGTCGAGGCGGCGAACTCGCCTCCCACGGACAGCCCTTGCAGCAGCCGCGCGACCACCAGCACCACCGGCGCCAGCAACCCCGCCGAGGCGTAGCTGGGCGTGAGCCCCACCAGCAGACTGCTCCCGCCCATCGGCAGAATCGTCACCGTCAACGCCGCCCGCCGCCCGTGCCGGTCGGCGACGGCCCCCATCAACAGCCCACCCACCGGCCGCATGAAGAACCCCACCGCGAAGACGGCGAACGTGGAGAGCAACGGCACCAGCGAGTCGTCGGCGTCCGCGGGAAAGACCTGGGCGGCGATGTAGGTCGCCAGAAAGGTGTAGGCGTACCAGTCGTACCACTCGACAGCATTGCCGACGGAGGCGGCGAGGAGCTGGCGGACGGGTTGTGCGGGGCGGTCCGGAACCGTGACGGTGTCTGTCATGGTCCTGACCTTTCCCCCGCGTCCCCCCTGCTCACCCGCGCTTAGACGGAGTCGGCACACTCCCGTCACCCGAGCCCGCCTTCCGTCGCCGATCGGCTCTGCCCTTCGGTGCGGCCGGTGATCGACAGCGGACTCACGGGCGCTGAGGCAGCAAGAAGTCAGCAAGAGCCCGAGGACAGTACCTTGCTGCCGCCCCCTCGCACCGCTGGTACCGCCCGTGTGTCAGCAGGAGTGGGCCACGTGGATGTCGACGGGCCCGGACTCGCCGGGCCGCATCGACGCCTCCACGATCCTCGTGTCCGGCCTCATCCCCGACGCGGACGCCGGGGCGATCGGCCGCGCGCCGCGCAGGTCTACGGCGCTCCGCCGCCGTCGGTCCGGGGCGTCCCACCGCTTTCGGGCTCCGCCAGCGGCGCGGCGATGTCCTCCAGGCCGCGCCCGGCCGCCAGCAAGGGGGCGTGGACGTCGCGGTCCAGGTCGGGGAGGTAGCCGAGGAGCACGTCGGCCGGTCCGGTGATCTCGACCTCGCCGAGGACGGCGGGCAGCAGCAGGGTCTCGGCCCGGCCGAGCTCCCCGCTCCAGGCCCCGCTGCGCACCCGCACCGGGGCGCCGACGTTGGTGAGGATCTGCGCGGTGGTGAAGGCGTGCCGCAACGGCTCGGCCGTTCCGGCCGTCCAGCGTTCGAGGGCGAAGTAGCGGCTCGCGGTCAGGAAGACCCGCTCGACCCCGTCCCCGGCGGCGATCCGCAGACCGGGGGTGAACTCCGGCCGTGACGCCAGGTCAACCTGGCGCATCAGCATGTCGAGGTTGGCCGCGAACTCCTCGTCTCCGACCGGCGAGCCGTCCTCCATGTTCCAGCGCATGGCGTGCTGCTGGATGTCGGAGGTCTGCTCGATCTCGTAGACGAGGGTCGCGGGGCCGAAGCTGTGCAGGGTTCCGCCGGGCACGTACACGGTCTCTCCTGCCCGGACCGGCAGCCGGCGGAGCACCCGGTCGAACTCCTGGGCCTCCAGCGCGGCCCGCAACTGGCCCGCCGTCACCTCCTCCCGGACGCCGCACAGGGCGGTCGCCCCCGGGGCGGCGTCGAGGATGTGCCATGCCTCGGTCTTCCCGTTGGGCTGACCCTCCAGGCGTCGGGCGGCCTCGTCGTCCGCGTGCAGGTGGACCGGCAGGACACCGGAGGCGTCGATGAACTTGGTCAGCACCGGAAAGTACGTCCCCGACCAGCCGGGGCCCATCAGTTCCTCGGGCCGGTCGGCGACCATCTCGCGCAGCGACCGGCCGGCCAGCGGCCCCTCCCGGACGGTGGCGACGGCTCCCGTGACGTCGCTGCACTCCCACGTCTCGGCGATGCTCCACTCCGGCAGCCCGGCCTTTCCCAGGCGCCGGGCGATGGCCTGGCCGCCGAAGACGAGCGGTTTGGCGAGGGCCGTCAGCCGCAGCGGGTACAGGCCGGGGTGGCGTCCGCTCACAGGATCGGCTGTCCGCCGGTGACCGCGATTCGCGCCCCGGAGACGTAACTGGCCTCGTCCGAGGCGAGCATCACGTAGACGGCCGCCAGTTCGGCCGGCTGGCCCGGCCGTCCGAGCGGCACCTCGGCCCCGAAGCTCTCCACCTGGTCCGCCGGCATGGTCGCCGGGATGAGCGGGGTCCAGATGGGTCCCGGGGCGACGCTGTTGACCCGGATGCCCTTCGGCCCGAGCAGTTGCGACAGCGAGCCGACCATGTTGGCGATGCCCGCCTTGGTCACGTTGTACGGGAGCAGCTGCGGCGGCGGGGCGTCGGAGTTCACCGAGGTGGTGCCGATGATCGTCGCTCCGGGCCGCAGGTGCGGGACGGCGGCCTTGGTGAGGTGGAAGAAGGCACTGACGTTGGTCGCCAGGGTCCGGTCCCACTCCTCGTCGGGGATGTCCTCGACCGCGTTCCGCGTCATCTGGAAAGCGGCGTTGCTGACCAGGATGTCGAGCCGCTCGAATTCCCGGAGCGCGGTGTCGATGACGGCCCGGCAGTGGGCCGGGTCGGCGAGGTCCCCGGGGACCAGCACGCACCGGCGGCCGGCTTCCTCGACCCAGTGCCGGGTCTGTTCGGCGTCCTCGTGCTCGTCGAGGTAGGAAACGAGCACGTCGGCGCCCTCGCGGGCGAAGGCGATGGCCACGGCGCGGCCGATGCCGCTGTCACCGCCGGTGATCACCGCCGTCTTGCCGGCGAGCCGTCCGGAGCCGCGGTAGCTCTCCTCGCCGTGGTCGGGCTCGGGGCGCATCTCGGTGGTGGAACCGGGCGGGGTCTGCTGCTGGGATTCGGGCATGAAGGCTCCCAAAGAATGCCGACATGGAGAAGGGAAACGAGGAGGGTTCCCTGCGGACGGGCGCTGAGCGGGCCCACACCTCCGCATTGCTCCATGCTCCCTCGGTGTCCGGCGGGGCGCCATTCGCGGAGCAGCCCGGTCCCGCGCCCTCGGCCGCCAGGCCCGGTCAGGCCGCCCGGCTCCGTTCTCGCTCGTGCGGCCCACGAATCCGCCCCGATCCGGGTGAGGTGTCCTCATGCTCGCCCGGCTGAGCACGGGCCCCGGATTCCGGAGGTCCAAGGGAGGGCTGCATCTCGTCGACGCGCGCCAAGGTCCCGCCTTGGTGCGCTGCCCCCAGTGGTACAGGTCGGTGAACCGGCGGTCGGCCACAGGATGTACGCGAGCGCGTGCGCGGCTTCCTTGACCTGGTCCGGTGCCTCCACGGTGGGACCGGGCAGGAACAGCTCCCTCTTTCGGCTCTTCCGTTACCGCATCACGATTACGGGCGCGATGACGCGAAGGAGGCCGGTGCGCCGGGTCGCCGGCCCTCCGTCCGCGCAGGCTTCGCGGAACGCCTTTCACTCGCACGGCCCGTCATACGCACCCGCGCCACGGGGAAAGCGAGGTATGCCGTCGGTCGGCTCTTCTGCGCCCGTCGGCTCAGCTCCGAACCTCCCGGAACCCGCACGCCTTCGGGGACGGGGAAGTCCAGCCGTCGATCCGCCCAGGGGCAGAAAAGAGAACCGCCGTGACGAAGGACTCCGCCGACCTGCTGACGATCTACCTCAACGACCACCTCGCGGGGGCGGCCGGCGGTGTGGAGCTTCTACGGCGTGCCGCTCAGGCAGGCCGGGACCAGGCCGCCTCCCGGCAACTGCACGACCTGGCCGACGAGGTTGCGGAGGACCGGGCCTCGCTGATGGAGATCATGCGAGAGCTGGACATCCCGGTCCGCCGGAGCCGCATCGTGCTGGGCCGGCTCGGGGAGAAGGCCGGCCGCCTCAAGACCAACGGGCATCTTCTCTCCCGCTCCCCGTTGAGCGACCTCCTGGAACTGGAGGCCATGCGCCTGGGCGTCGAGGGCAAGGCGTGCTGCTGGCGAACTCTGCGCGAGCTGGCCGACACGGACCCCCGACTCGACCCGCAGCGCCTGGACCGCCTCCTTCGGCGGGCCGACACGCAGATCGCGCGTCTGGAGAGGCTGCGCGGACAGGCCGCCGTCGCCACGTTCCGCGCCGCCGAGCCGAAGGCCCGGTGAGACCGGAGGCAGAACGAGGTCGTTGGGGGTCGGCAGCGCGGTGGGCGTGGATGCTCCCTCTGCCGCGTGGCCGGACTGACCGGCGCCTGCCGACCCGTACGGCCGAACGGGCCGCGAGATCTGTACGTGCCACCCTCGCCGACGTCGTCGGGCGTGCGCGCTCGACCGACGGGACGCCAGAAGATGCAGGACCGCCGGAGGCCGACAGGATGGGGGGAGACGCGGCGGTTCCTGGCCTTCGGTGCGAGAGCTGACGGTCGGCCGGGCGGGCGCGTCGGCACCGCCCCCTCCGCGTTCTCGTGACCGGCACACCGGAGCCCATCGATGAAGACCACCGCCCCGCAGCGCTTCCCCGACGAGCCGGACCCCCCGCGCACCACGGAGTTGTTCCGGCGGCTGCGCGCGACGCCCGGCGGCGAGGAGAAACAGCGGCTGCGCGGCGCCCTTCTGGAAGAGTGGCTGCCGATGGCCCGTCGGCTGGCCGCCCGTTACCAGGACTGCGGCGAGCAGTACGAGGACCTCTGCCAGGTGGCCGCGCTGGGACTGCTGAAGGCTGTCGACCGCTACGATCCCGATCGTGGGGTGTCCTTCGCCGCATTCGCCGTCCCCACGGTGCTCGGGGAGCTCAGACGCCACTTCCGGGACAACACGTGGGGGCTGCACGTGCCGCGCCGTGTCCAGGAGCTGCGCAGCGCGGTCCGGGCCGCGCTCCAGGTCCTCGGCCCCCTCACCGCCCCTCGTGCTCCCACCGTCGAAGAACTGGCCGCCCACACCTCGCTCTCCGATGAGGAGGTCCGGCGGGGCCTGGAAGCCCTCCACAGCTACCGGCCCGCCTCCCTGGAGGAGCTGCTGAACGCCGAGACACGGCTCACGCTGGGGGACCGCCGAGGTGTCACCGAACCGGGGTACGTACTCGCGGAGAACCGGGAATCCGTGCGGCGGGCCCTCGCCGGACTCCCCGCACGGGAACGGCTCATCCTCTACCTGCGCTTCTTCCTCTCCAGGACGCAGCGGTCCATCGCGGCGGAACTGGGCCTTTCCCAGATGCATGTCTCCCGGCTGATCACACAGGCGTGCTCCCGGGTCCGCAGGGACGTGGAGGGCGGCCCCGTCGCCTCCGGGGCGCCGGACGCCCCCGGCGCCGAGGAGCGCGGCTCACCCGACGTAACGCCGTGACCCACCCGCTTCCTGGGCCTTCTCCAGGGTCCGCAGACGTGCCTCCAGCGGGGCGGAGACCGGGACGCGCGCCCGCAGCACCCAGGGCAGCCCGGCGAGCGCCCGGCCGAAGGCGGTGACGGAGGCGCGGTCCCGCGGCACGGTCCGGGCCAGATGGAGGGTGCGGCGCACGGCGGCCCACGCAGGCCGACGCAGCCAGGTGAACCACAGGGTGTTGCGCAGGCCGACGACCCGCCGGGCCGTGGGGTCCCGGAGCGCCGACGGGGCGTGGCGGATCGTCAGTTCGGGAGCGTAACTCAGCCACCACCCGGCCCGCTGGAGATCGGTTGCCAGCAGCTCCTCCTCGCCGCCGAGCCACAGCCCCGGGTGGAAGCCACCGGCCTGTCGGAAGGCGTCGGCGCGCAGGACGGTGGCGGCGGCCAGGAACGAACCGATCGCGGGGCCGGGCAGCCACGGGGGACCGGCCAGGGGCGAGTCGCGCAGCTCGGCCACGACCGGGTCCTCCTCGCCGCCGGGCTCCACCAGGATCCGCGCGGTGACGGCGGCCAAGCGCGGCCGGGCGTCCAGCAGGTCGGCGGCGTGGCGCAGGGACCCCGGCTCCCACCAGGAGTCGTCGTCGCAGAAGGCCACGTACGGCGTGCGGACGCGGGCCACGGCGAGGTTGCGGCCCACCGCGCCGAGATTGCTCTCCGCCCGCAGCACCGTCATCTCCGGGAAACGGGCGGCCGCCTCCTCGGCCGTGCCGTCCGAGGAGGCGTTGTCCACGACCAGGACGGGTGGCCGCTCCGGCAACTCCCGCAGGAGCCGCAGGGTGCGCAGCAGTTCCTCCCGGCGGTTCCGGGTGATCACGACGACACTGACCCGGTGGTCGGGGCGGGCCGTCTCGGCGTGCTCGTGTCGCTCGGTCATGGCGGTCCCAGGGGTTCGGAGGGCGGCGGGGTGGCACGTACGGTGCGGACGGCTTCCTCGACCACCCGGGGGAGGGGCCTGCGGTGCCGGACCGCCCGGGGGAGCCGCAGCAGGGCGCCGCCCAGCGCGTGGCGAGCGTCGGCGTCCCCCGCGAGCGCGTCGACGGCCAGCCGTCCGGTGCTCCCCAGCGCCACCGGTAGCGGCCTGCGCAGCCAGGCGGTGAGCAGTTCGTTGCGTCGTACCAGCGGGGCGCGGCCGGGCCGGGTCCCGGTGTCCGGGCGGTGCCGTGCGACGACGGACGGTTCGTGGACGACGCCCCAGCCCAGTGCGGTGAGGTCGTAGGCGAGCAGGGTCTCCTCGGCACCGAAGAACAGCACCGGGTGGTAGCCACCGGCGGCGAGGAAGGCGGGGCGGCGGGCCACGGCGGCACAGCCGAGGAAGCCCAGCACGGGGACGCCGGGAAGGTCCGGGGCGCGGGGCAGGGGAGAGGCGGCGAGCACGGCGTTGAGCGGGTCCTCGTGCCCTTCGTCGCCGACCAGGGTGCGCGCGGAGAGCAGCCCCAGCCTCGGGTGGCGGTCGAAGAGGTCGGCCGCCCGGCGCAGCGCCCCGGGCTCCCACCAGGAGTCGTCGTCGCTGAAGGCCACGTAGGGCGCCGACGTCGCTCGTACCGCCCAGTTGCGGCCGAGGGCTCCGGTGTTGCGCGCGGGGCGCAGCACGCGGGCGGCGACGGGGTGACTCCGCAGCAGCGTGGTGGTGGCCGGGTCCGAGCCGTTGTCGACGACGACCACCTGGGGTCGCTCGGGCAGCGCGGCCAGCCGGTCCAGCGTGTGGAGAGCGCTGTCGGGCCGGTTGCGGGTGATGACGGCGACGGCGATCCGGCCGTCGGGCCGGGCGCCGCGGGATTCAGCGGACACGGCGGCCTGGCGCACCGGGCGCGGCTGAGCCCGCGCTCGCGGCACCGGGTGGCGGAAGCCGGTTCGCAGCCGCGGTCAGTACCTCGTCCACGGTGATGCGCAGCAACTGCGGATCGGGGACGGTTCCGTGCGGGTCCCCCGGCGGCCCGGTGTGCCACAGCGCCGCGTGACGGGGCAGCGGGGGCGGCCCCCACGCGCTGGGCGGGACCGGACCGAAGAGAGTGACCGAGGGGACGGCGTGCGCGGCGGCCAGATGTGCCGGGCCGGTGTCACCGCTGATCAGCAGGCGGGCCGACGCGATCAGCGCCGACAGCCGGGGGAAGGGCAACCCGCCGGCGAACACGTCCCGGGGCGCGATGCCGGCGGCGTCCGCCACGGCGCCGACCAGGGCGTCCTCACCGGGGCCCCCGGTGACCACCATCCGGTGGCCGCGGCGGGCCAGCGTGGCGGCCACCTCGGCGTACCGTTCGGCGGGCCAGCGGCGGGCGGCCGCGTCGGCACCGGGGTGCACCACGACCGCGTCCGGCGCGAGGGAGGCCAGGCGCGGTGGGGCCAGGAGCAGATCCCCACTGTCCGCCGGCACCCCGTGGGCCCGCAGCAGCCGGCACCAGCGTTCCCGCTCGTGTTCGGGTCGGCGTGGCCGGAGGACCGCCGGCCGGCCCGGCGGCGGCGCGTAGGCCAGCAGCCGTTCCGGCGCCAGCACGGCCAGCGCTTCGCGGCTGAGAAAGCCCGTGCCGTGCAGGTCCACGGCGATCTGCGGGGGCGGGCCCGGCCAGTGGCGCAGGTCCGGCACACCGCGGCCGGGAGCGTACGCCGGGAACAGGGCGTCGACGGCGCCGGTCGCCTCCGCCGCCTCGCGCAGGTTCTCCGGAGCGGCCAGGACCAGGTGGTGGTCCGGGAAGGCCCGGCGCAGGGCGCGCAGCGCGGGGACCCCGGCGAGCAGATCGCCGAGGCCGAGGGCGCGCAGGACGAGGAGGGCCGGACGTCCGGCGCGACGGGCGCTCACGCCGAGCCCTCCGGGGCGGGCGCGGGCGGACGGGCCGCGCGTTCGGCGAGGCTGGTGGTGGAGCGCCCGTCCAGGTAGGGCAGGAGGAGCACCTGGCCGCCCCAGCTCTCCACCAGCCGGGTCTCGGGGAGCGAGGACCGGGCGTAGTCCCCGCCCTTGGCCCAGATGTGCGGCCGGAGCTCACCCAGCAGCCGTTCCGGGGTGTCCTCGTCGAAGACCGCGACAGCGTCCACGCACTCCAGGGCGTTGAGGACGCGCATGCGGTCGGCCGCCTCGACGAGCGGCCTGCCGGGCCCCTTGCGGCGGCGGACGGAGGCGTCCGAGTTGAGGCAGACGATGAGGCAGTCGCCGGTGCGGCGGGCTGCCTCCAGCAGGGCGACGTGCCCGGCGTGCAGCAGGTCGAAACAGCCCCCCGCAGCGGCCACCGTGCCCCCACGGGCACGCACCCGTTCGGCCAGTTCGCGCGCGCCGGGCGGAGCCGGCTCCGCGCCGGGCCTGCCGTGGGCGACGACCGCCGCGCCGCCCTCCGCCACGTACCGGGTGGCCGCCGCCACCGCGGCCCGGACCGCCTCCTCCGGCAGCGCCTCGTCGGCGAGGAGACCGGCGGCCGTCGCCGCGAACCGGTCGCCCGCTCCGCAGGCGTCGCCGTGCGCGGACACCGCCGCCGGGACGAAGAGGGGGGTCTCGCCGTGGGTCAGCAGCGCCCCCCGTTCGCCGAGGGTCACGGCGACCGACGCGACGCCCCAGGCCCTGAGCAGGACGGCGGCGTCCCGGGCGGCTTGCTCCAGCACCCCGGAGCCCGGCGAGGCGGCGCGGTGCGCCGGGCCCGGAGCGAGGCGGCGGGCGAACCCGGCTGCCTCGGCCGCCGAGGGGGTCACCAGCCGGGTGCCGGGAACGGGTGCCTCGCCCCGGGGGTGGGGGTCCCAGACGAGCGGGACCCGGGCCGCCGCCCGCTCCAGCTCGGCCCGCAGCACCTCGGTGGCGCCCCTGCCGTAGTCCGCGACGAGCAGCCCACGGGCGGCGCGTACCGTCGCGCGGGCCTCCTCGGTGGCCTCGCGGGCCCGGCCCTCGCCCTCGTCGAGGCGTAGCAGCGGACGATCCGCGCCCAGCACCCGGGTCTTGTGCGGAAGGGCACCGTGGAGCGGGAGTTCGACCAGCCGCACCGATCCGGCGAGCAGTTCCCGGACCGCCCGTGAGGACGCGTCGGCGCCCAGGGCCGTGACAAGGGTGACTTCCCGGCCGTCCCGCGCCGCGAGCCAGGCGGCGAGCGCCGCGCCGCCCGGCCGCCGTGCCGAGCGGGCGCCGCTCACCACCGGGACCGGAGCGTCGGGCGCCAGCCGGTCCACGTCCCCGCGCACGTCCTCGTCGAGCAGCGCGTCCCCGACCACCACCAGCGGCGCGCGGGCCGTCACTGCCCGGCCTCCGTTCCCGTCAGCCCGGTGCCCGCCGGAGGGGCCTTCACCACGGGGGCCGGCGCCGCCGCGAGCCCGACCGCCCGGTCGAAGGACTCGCAGAGCATGTGGACCGCGACCAGATGCAGTTCCTGCACGGTGGCCGAGACGGGCGCGTTCACGCAGAGCGCCTCGTCGCAGGCGGCCTCCAGCGGGTTGGGGGCCGGGCCGGTCAGCGCCCACACCGCCATCCCGGCGCCGCGCGCCTGCTCCGCGGCGGCCAGCAGGTTGGCGCTGGCCCCGCTGGTCGACAGGAGCATCAGCACGTCCCCGGCCCGGCCGTGCGCCCTGACCTGCCGGGCGAAGACCTCCTGCACGCCGTAGTCGTTGGCGATGGCCGTCGTCGAGGAGGTGTCGGCGTGCAGGGCCAGCGCCGAGTAGGCCGGCCGGTCGTCGCGGTAGCGGCCGACCAGTTCGGCCGTGAGGTGCTGGGCCTGCGCCGCGCTGCCGCCGTTCCCCGCCACGAGCAGGCGCGCCCCGCCGCCGAGGGCTTGGGCGAGCGTCCCTCCCCACCGGTGGATCTGCGGAGCCGAACGGCGGAACACCCTCAGAGCCGCGAGGAGTTCGTCGCAGTGCCGGTCGTCGGCCCCGGCGGGCCGCGGGGAGTGGGGATGTGCGTCGATACCCGGTTTCATCGAGCTGCCTCCGAGAGCGGGGGAGCCGTCACGGCTCCTTCGTACACCCGGGCGACACCGTCGGCCACCCGGTCCCAGGTGTAGTGGTCCAGGGCGCGGCGCCGGCCGGCCGCGCCGTACCGGGCCCTGCGGGCGGGGTCCTCCAGCAGGTCACGGACGACGCGGACGAGGACGGGATCGTCCTTTGGTCCGGAGCCTTCCGGCCGGGCCGGCACGTGGGCTCCGGTGACCTGGTCGAGGACCGTGTCGAGCTGGCCGCCGACGGCCGTCGCCACCACCGGCGCGCCGCAGGACATCGCCTCGATCGGCACGATGCCGAACGGCTCGTACCGCGGCAGCGACAGCACCAGGTCGGCCCGTGAGAGCAGCGCCGGCATGTCGGCGTGCGGTACTGCCCCGAGCAGCGTCACCCGGTCGGCCACCTCGCACTCCGCGGCGATCTTCCGGAGCCGCTCCGCCTCGGGGTCGGCGAAGAGCCGCGAGGCGTCCGGGCCGCCCGCGATGAGCAGCCGGGCGTCAGGGAGGTGACGCAAGGCGCGGACCGCCCGGTCGAAGCCCTTGCGCGGCACCAGCCGACCGACCGCCAGCAGGGTGTGCGGCGAGCCCGGGCCACGCTCGCGCGTGCCGGCGTCCGGCGAGAAGTGGTCGGTGTCCACTCCGCAGGGCACCACGGCCACCCGGTGGGGCGGTACGCCCATCGCCAGCAGTTCGCGGGCCTCGTCGGCGCAGGTGGCCAGGACCGTCCGGCACAGCCGCCCCAGCTCGGCCTCGACGGCGATCCGTTCGGGCGGGCTGGTGTCGGCCGGCCCCTGGTGGCGCCGCTTGACGGTGCCCAGCGCGTGGAACGTCTGGACGACGGGCACGCCCAGGCCCCGTGCTCCCGCCAGCGCCGCCGTGCCGGACATCCAGAAGTGGGCGTGCACGACGTCCGGCGGACAGGCCGTCCAGTCGCGGGCCAGGCGTTCCCCGAACGCCCCCATGAACGGCAGCAGCGCGTCCTTGGGGACCTGGGTGGGCGGGCCCGCCCGCACGTGCTCGACGGTGAAGCCGCCGGCACTCACCCGGGGCGGCAGACTCTCGTCGTCGCACCGGGTGTAGACGGTCACCTCGTGCCCCTGTCCGGCCAGTTCCCGGGCGAGCCGCGCCACGTAGACGTTCTGCCCGCCGGCGTCCGCCCCGCCGAGGGCCGCCAGCGGACTCGCGTGTTCGGAGACCATGGCGATACGCCGGGGAGTTCTTCGGGGAGACCTCATCGCGTGACCTCTTTCATGAGCCGGTCCCAGTCGTCGAGGAACCTCCGGAGCCCGTACCTGTCGAGTGCCGCCGCCCGTGCCGCTCGGCCCGCCGACCGCGCGAGGCCGGGGTCGGCGAGCAGGGCGCGGACCGCGTCGCGCAGGACCTCCGGGCGGTTGGAGACCGCACCGGCCTCCTGGGGCACCGCCTCCCGGACCTCGGTGGTGTCCAGGGCGACCACCGGCATGCCCAGGAACATGGCCTCCAGCAGCGAGAGCCCGAGGGAGGTCCAGCGGACGGGATGCAGGTACAGCCGTCGGCGGGCCATCGCGGCGTGCAGCGCGTCCTGCGGAAGATCCTCGGTACGGAGGCGGTCGGCGGCCAGCCCCAGGTGACCGGCCAGCCCGTCGGTGCCCATGCCGAAGACGTCCAGCGGAACCGTCTCCGCGAATGACGGCAGCAGGTCCGTGCCGGTGGTGCGACCGCGGCGCACGGGCTCGTTCACCACCACGGCGGCCCGTTCGATCTCGCCGCTCCACAGTGGTCCGGGATCGACGAGGCCGTGCTCCACCACCGTGGTCGGCGCTCGGCCGCAGTCCCACATCAGGCGGTTGAAGTGCGTGACGTGCACGACCGGGATGTCCGCCCGACCGGCCAGGTGGTGCCGGGTGCGCTCCGCGGAGCCGTCCGGAGCGTTGTGTTCCACGTAGACCGCGGGTACGTCACGGCCGGGCATCCGGCCGGTCCATCTCTCGGCCAGTTCCGTCTCGTGCGGGCGCTGGAGCACCATCAGGTCGATCTGCGCCTCGCGCAGCCCTTCCGGAGGGATCTCACGGACTGTGGTGGGCCACTCCCAGGTCCGCGCCCGGCCCCGGCCGTCGGGGCCCCGGCCGGGAAGGACCGGAACGAGGTAGTGGTGCGACCCCTGCACGAACGAGGTCGTCCAGGAGCCGTGCACGTGCCAGATCAAGATGTTCATTCCGTCTCCTTCAGCAGCTTCTGCACGGACCGCACGACGTCGGCCGCCGTGACCTGCTCCAGACAGGGATGGCCGGGAACCGGGCAGTCGCGTGCCCGGGTCCCGGCGCACGGGGCCCGCTGGTCGCCCAGCAGCACGGCGGGCACCCGGTAGGGCCCCCAGCGCTCCGCCGGGACGACGGGGGCGAACAGGGAGACGACCGGGGTGCCCACGGCCGCCGCCAGGTGGGCGGGGCCGGTGTTGCCGCAGACCACGGCCCCGGCGCCGCGCAGCACCCCGGCGAGCACGCGCGGAGCCGTACGTCCGCCCAGGTCGACGGCGACGTCCCCGCTGACGTACCGGGTCAGCCGCCGCTCGTCCTCGCCACCGGTCACGACCACCCGGTGCCCGGCGTCGGCCAGCAGCGTCACCGCCTCCGCGCACCGTGCCGGGCTCCAGGCCCGCGCGGGCACGCTGGCGCCCGGGTGCACCACGACGTACGGCCCGTTGCCGGTGAGCGGAACGGTGTCCGGCGGCGGGTTCACCCGCAGGGCGCCGTCGTCGCTCGGGGGCAGGGCGAAGCCCATCGCCCCGGCGGTGTCCAGCGCGGCCTCGGCCTCGTGCCGCCCGGGCAGCCTGCGGTGCCGGACGTCCAGCAGACTGCCGGGATGGTCGGTGCTCTCCGCGCCGATGCGGCCGACCCCGGCCAGCCGCAGCAGCAGCGCGGCCGGCAGCGGGCTCTGGTGGAAAGAGGTCAGGACCAACGCCGTGTCGAACTCGCCCGCGCGCAGACGCTCCGTCATCGCGTGCACGGCCGGCGGGTCGACCGCCGGCGGACGTACGCCTTCCCACGGCGCCTCCCACACCAGGACGTCGTCGATGCCCGGCAGGAGCCGGGCGGCCGGCTCGCCCCGGGGGCCGCACCAGAAGGTCACCTGGTCGGCCGCCGTCGCCACCGCCCGTACGGCGGGGCCCGCGAGCAGGACGTCACCGAAGCTGTCGAGCCGAGCCACCAGCGCCTTCACCGGCCCTCCCCTCCCGGCCGCCCAGGACGGGCCGGGACCCGCTCCCGTACCCCGGCCAGCAGGCCCCGGACGGCGGTCAGCAGGTCGGGTGCCGTGTGCGGGGCGGCTGCGACCTCCTCGGCCAGCGTTCGCGCGGTCGGCACCAGCACGCCGTACGCCCCCGCCGCCCGCGCGGCCGACACATCCGCCCCGATGTCCCCCACCACGGCGCACCGCTCCGGGGCCACGCCGAGGCGCCGGGCCGCGCGCAGCACGAGCCCCGGGGCGGGTTTGCGGCAGAGGCACCCTTCGGAGGGGGCGTGCGGGCAGAAGACCCAGACGTCGAGTCCTCCGAGGAGCGCGTCGGCGCGACGGTTGACCCGGAGCACGTCGGCCGGGGTGAGCAGACCACGCCCGACCCCGGACTGGTTGCTGACCACGCCGGTCGGCACGCCGTGCTCCCGCAGCAGCCGCACCGACTCCCGCGCACCGGGCATGAGCCGGACCTCGGCGGGGTCGGCGTTGTAGGGGACATCCACCACCAGGGTGCCGTCCCGGTCGAAGAGCACGGCGTCCGGCACCGGCGCCGGCCCGGCCGGCCCGGCCGGGGTCCCGGCGGGGCGCCTCACGCGGCACCCTGCCAGGGCCGGGCGCCGCGGTGGCGGACCAGACCGGCGAACCGGTGGCCGACGGCCAGCGGCGGGATCAGCACGCTGGTGGCCGCCATGGTCGCGACCTCCTCGGCCGTCCCCGGTCCGCCCCGCAGCCGGGCGGCGGCGAATTCGGCCGTCCCCAGCGCCCACAGCGCGGCGGCGAGCGCGGCGGCGCGCCGGTGTCCCGCGAGCAGGCAGAGGGGGACGGCGCCCGCGGCGGCGGTGACCAGGAGGTGCCCGGGGAACCTGCCCTTCGGGGCGCGGGCCCGCGTCCACCAGTCCCGGCCGTGCAGCCGTGTCATCAGTACGTCGTCGGCGTTGCCGCGCTGTGCCCTCACCGAGACCCACCGGTCGGCCGGCCGGACCGGATGGCGGGTGGTACGCCCGCCGCGGCGGAGGTCCCAGCCCGCGCCCAGCACCCGGAGCGCCAGGTCGGCGTCCTCCCGGAAGGCCCGGCGGAATCGCTCGTCGAACCCGCCCACGGCACGCAGCGCCTCGGTCCGGTAGGCCATGTCGGCGGTGGCCCATGAGGCGTCGGCGAGGCCGGCCGTCCCCCGCTCCCAGTCGGTGGGCCGCCGGTCGGCGGGCAGCGGCACGACCAGCCGCCCCTGAACCCCGCCGGTCTCCGGTGAGGCCGCCGCGAGGTCGGCCCCGAGCCGTCGCCGCCAGTCGGCATCCACCCGTACGTCGTCGTCGAGGAAGACCACCCAGGGCGCGCCGGCCTCACGCAGCCCGGCGTTGCGGGCCGCGGCGGGCCCCCTGCCGTAGGTCGCCAGTACGCGCAGCCGCTCGCGGAGCGTTCCGGCGGCGGTGAGCGGGAGTTCGCCCGGATCTGGCCGGTCGTCCACGACGAGGACCTCCACGGGCGGCGGGCCGTCGGCGGTCGCCAGCGCGGCCAGGCAGTCGGCCAGGCATTCCCGGCCGATGGTCGGCACGACGACGGCGTACGCCGGGGCGTCCGGCGCCCAGCCGTCGTCGCGCCGCACGTCCTGCGGATCGGTCACGCTCATCGGAAGAACCTCCCCCGGCGGACCGCGAAGGGGCCCAACGCCAGCAGGTCGACCGGCGCCGAACCGAAGCACTCCAGGGCGTCGCGGGGATCGTCGACCATGGGGCGGCCCGCGGTGTTGAGGCTGGTGTTCACCACCACCGGCAGCCCGGTGCGCTCCTCGAACGCGGTGAGCATCCGCGCCACCAGCGGCTCCTCGCGGGCGTCCACGGTCTGTACGCGCGCCGTGCCGTCGACGTGCACCACCGCCGGTACGCGCTCCCGCCACTCCTCGGCCACGTCGTGCACGAAGAGCATGTACGGGCTGGGCAGCGGGCCGCCGGAGAAGATCTCCCCCGCCCGTTCGGCCAGCACCATGGGGGCCACCGGCCGGAACTCCTCCCGCCCCTTCACCGCGTTGAGCCGCTCCAGATTGGCGGCGCGCCCGGGGTGGGCGAGGAGCGAACGGTGGCCGAGCGCCCGGGGGCCGAACTCCGAACGGCCCTGGAACCAGGCCACCACCCCGTCCCGGGCCAGTTCGTCGGCGACCGTCGCCGCGATGTCCTCGGGCTCCTCGTAGGGGACGGCCGCGGTCTCCAGCCACCGCCGCAGCTCCTCGTCGCTCCACCCGCGTCCGAGGGCCGGCGTCCGCATCGGTGCCACCGGCTCCTTCTCCCGGGCCACGTGCAGGGCCGCCCCCACGGCGGTCCCCGCGTCCCCGGCCGCCGGCTGCACCCACACGTCGCGGAACGGCGACTCGCGGTACAGCCGGGTGTTGGCCACGCAGTTGAGCGCCACGCCCCCGGCGAAGGTCAGCGCCTCCTCCCCGGTCTCCTCGTGCAGCCACCCGGCCAGCCCCAGCACCGTCTCCTCCAGGCACTGCTGGGCACTGGCGGCCAGATCGGCGTGGTCCTGGGTCCACGGCTCGCCCGGCTCCCGGCGCGGGGTGAACTCCCGCCAGGGCACGGGGCGGGCCCGGAACCGGCCGCCCCTCTCCGGGTGCGCGTACGCGCGGACGCGATCGGCGAAGCGCGGCGTGCCGTACGAGGCGAGGGCCATCACCTTGAACTCGTCGCTGCTGCGCAGGAAGCCGAGGTGCTCGGTGAGGTCCTCGTAGAAGAGGCCGACCGAGTCGGGCAGGTCCTGGGTCGCGAGGACGGTCAGCTCCCGGTCCCGGTAGTGCCCGGCGAGGTACGCCCCGCACTCGCCCCGCCCGTCGAGCACGAGCACCGCGCTGTCCCGGTGCGGGCCCGCCATCCCGGCCGACGCGGCGTGCGCCATGTGGTGCGGGACGAAGCGGACCTTGGCGGGGGCCAGCCCCGGCAGTGCCTCGGCGAGGAAACCGGGGGCCTGCCGGGCGTAGTCCTGCCTCAGCCAGTCCCAGGGGTCGTCCAGGCCCAGCTCGTCCGCCGGCGCGGAGAGCCCGGGGTCGTAGGAGTAGGCCACGGCGTCCAGGTCCGCCGGGGCCAGCCCGGCCTGCTGCAGGCACCAGCGGGCTGACAGTTCGGGCAGCTCCCAGGCGGAGAAGGGGAGCGGGCGCTTGCCGTGCTTGCGCCGGCTGAACCGTTCCTCCTCGGCCGCGGCCACCACCCGGCCGTCGATGACCAGGGCGCAGGCGGGATCATGGAACAGGGCGTTGACTCCGAGAACGCGCATGGCGGGCTCCAGCGTGACGAGGTGGACGGGGGCTGCGGGCGCGGTCAGTCGCCCCGCCGGCCGGCGAAGGGGGCGGGGGCGCCGCCCGGAGGTCCGGCGTAGTGCGCGATGGTGCGTTTGAGCCCTTCCTCCCAGCCGACCACCGGCTCCCAGCCGAGCAGCTCCCGTGCGAGGGTGGTGTCGGGCTTCCTGCGTTCCGGGTCGTCCACCGGGCGGTCGACGAAGACGAGCGTGGAACGGGACCCGGTCAGCTCGACGACCTTCTCCGCGATCTTCCGGACGGTCACCTCGTCGCTCCCGCCGATGTTGACCGGGCGCACCGAGCGGCTCGCGGCCACCAGCAGGACGCCGTCCACGGTGTCGTCCACGAAGCACAGCGACCGGGTCTGGCTGCCGTCCCCGGCGACGGTGACCGGCTGGCCCGTCAGGGCCTGCCGGACGAAGGTCGGTACGGCACGGCCGTCGTGCGTGCGCATCCGGGGACCGTAGGTGTTGAAGATGCGGACGATCCCCGCGTCGGTGCCGCGCACACTCGCGTGCGCCGTCACCAGGGCCTCGGCGAAACGCTTCGACTCGTCGTACACGCTGCGGGGGCCGACCGGATTGACGTTGCCCCAGTAGTCCTCGCGCTGCGGGTGCACCAAGGGGTCGCCGTACACCTCGGAGGTCGACGCGAGCAGGAAGCGGGCGCCGTCCCGCGCGGTGAGCGCCAGTGCCTGGCGGGTGCCGCTGCTGCCGGCGTCCAGCGTCTCCAGCGGGTGGCGCAGGTAGTCGACCGGGGAGGCCGGACAGGCGAAGTGCAGGACCAGGTCGTACGGGCCGCGCAGCTCCCCGGCGCAGTCCGGGGAGGCGATGTCGCACTCGGCGAAGCGGAACCCGGGGCGTTCCCTCAGGTGGGCGATGTTGCGGAGGTCGCCGGAGATCAGGTTGTCCGCGCAGTCGACCTCCGTACCCGCGTCCAGCAGCCGTTCGCACAGGTGGGAACCGAGGAATCCGGCGCCGCCGGTCACCAGGGCGCGACGCCAGTCGCTGCGCGTGAGCTTCGGTGACATGTGACCGTCCTTCTTTCGCGGGAGAGAGGGCGAGGGCGAGAGGGGTAGGCAGAGAGGGCGGGGCCCGGGGACCGGGCGGGCGACACCACTGGGTGCCCCCTCCGCGCCGGTCCACACGTGGCCCGGCCCGTTCCCGACTCCGCCGGGCGACGGTCCGTACCTCCAAGTGAGCACCGCTCACCCCTCCTGAGCTGGAGTGATGCAGTGAACGATCCGATGGACCAGGTGATCGCCACGCTCCGTGATCACCCGGACGGGCCTCAGCGGTTGCTGGTCACCGGGTGGTTCAGCTTCGAGGACGGGGAGGTGACCGCCGGCGACGTGCTGGCCCTGCGTGCGGCGGAGACGGCGCTCGACCGGGCGGGGCTCGCCCACGACACCGCGTGGAGCGCGGGTTTCCGCCCCGGCGCCCTGCACCTGGAGGGCGCCCGCCCGGAGGACTACGACTCCCTGCTCTTCGTCTGCGGCCCCCTGCACGGAGCCCAGATCAGGGCACTCCACCGCCGCTACGCACGCTGCCGCCGCCTGGCGGTGGACGTCAGCGTCGTCGACCCGGACGCCTGTGAGGTGACCGGTTTCGAGCTGGTCGTCGCCCGGGACGGTACGGGTTCTCCCCGGGCGGACCTCTCGGCCCGGGCCCGGGTGGGGCCGCTGCCACCCGTCGTCGGCGTCGTCCTGACGGCGGGGCAGGGGGAGTACGGGGCAGCCAGGCGCCACGAGACCGTGAGCGCCCTGCTGGAGAAGTGGGTGGCGGGGCGGGACTGCGCACGGGTGCCCGCCGAGACCAGGCTCGACAGCCGCGACTGGCGCCTGTGCGCCACCCCGGAACAGTTCCTCGCCCTCGCCGGAAGCTGGAGCCTGATCCTCACCACCCGCCTGCACGGACTGGTGCTCGGGCTGCGCGCCGGGGTGCCCGTGCTGGCGGTCGACCCGGTGGCAGGGGGAGCCAAGGTCAGTGCCCAGGCCCGTGCCCTGCGCTGGCCCGCCGCCTTGTCCGCGGACGCGGTCGACGAGCGGTCGCTCGACCGGTGGTGGGACTGGTGTCTCTCTCCGGCGGGCCGGAACGCGGCGCGTCGCAGGGCCCGGCAGGCCGGCCCCCGGGGCTGAGGGGCCGGCCTGCCGCCGCCGTCCCTCTCAGCCCGCCGGGTACGGGGTGGCGGAGAGGAGGCGCGCCAGGTGCGCGGCGTTGGCGGCCAGGGCACGGGTGGTGCCGGCGACCGCTTCCGGCGTCTCCTCCAGGTCCTGGTAGTCGGTGCCGTGCATGGCCTCGCCCACCCAGTAGGTGGCGGCACCGGCCGCCAGGGTGAACCCCACGTCGTTGAGGCCCTGGAAGGCGTCGGCACTCACCTTGTGGGCGCCGTCCTCGTTGCCGACCACGGCCACGACCGCGACCTTGCCGTACATCAGGGGAAGCCCGTCGTCGCCGGTCTCCGAGGTGTCGGCGTTCAGCCGTTCCAGGACCCGCTGGCAGACGCTGGAAGGGTGACCCAGCCAGATGGGTGTCGCCAGTACGAGGATGTCCGAGGCCAGCACCTTCTCCCGCAGCGCCGGCCAGTCGTCACCCTCCCCCATGTCCTGGGCGACCCCGGGCAGGACGGAGTGGTCGGCGACCCGCACCGCCTCCCCGGTGACGCCGTGGGAGGCCAGCTCGGCCATCACCTGCTCGGCCAGGCGGTGGCTGCTGGAGGGGGTGGGGGAGGCGTTGAGACTGCAGACCAGAGCCAGTGCGCGCATGGAATTCCGTTCTCTCGGTGGGTGTGCCGGGTCGTCCCCGCCCCCACCCGGCCGGGCGGGGACGGGGGGGCGAGGGTCAGAGCGTCGTCGGGAATCGCTCCCAGACACGGTGGGCGCCGAGCAGCCCGGTCACCTCGTCCAGTACCTGGGTGGCGCCGTCTCCGGTGACGACGCCCGGGGCGGTCAGCGGGCAGCCGGCCGCGGTGAGGACCTGCTCACCGCCGTTCCACGCGCCGATCGCCTTGCCGTGCCGGTATGCCTCCGAGACCAGCAGGAGCAGCCGCGGGTCGGTGGCGGCGGACGACTGGGCGTCACCGGCCTTGGCGTCCCGCGAGCCGAGTGCGTCCGCGCCCCGGGCGGGGGCACCCGCCAGCACCACGGCGTCGAACTCGACGGAGCGGGCGGTGGCGAAGGTCCGCTGCACCGTGACGGCGTCCGCCCCGGTGCCCAGCTTTCCGCCCGCGGGCGCGATGACCAGCGGCACCATGCCGCTCTCCAGCAGGGACTCACGCAGCGACCGCACCCCCGCGAGGTCGGCCTCCGCGTCGGCGACGATGCCGACGATCCGGCCGTCCGGCGGCCAGGTCTGCCCGACCTGCGACAGGGCGGGGCTGGGGGAGGGGTCGGCGAGCGGTTCCCCGGCGGCCGGGGCGGGCAGCCCGAGGCCCGTGGCCACCTGCTCGCACAGCTCGGTGTCGATCCGGGCCAGCACCTTCAGCGCGCGCTCCTTGATCGCCTGCTCGTAGCACTTGCCCAGCTCGAAGGTGTAGGCGGCGACGATGTGCTCACGCTCGACCGGCGTCATGCTGAGCCAGAACAGCCGGGGCTGCGTGAAGTGGTCGTCGAAGGAGGCGGGGGCCTCGCGGACCTTGCGCCCCGCCGCGACCTCGGCCGGCACCTCGACGTACGCCCCGTCGCCGGCGCCCGCCAGGAAGGGGCAGCCGCCGTCCAGCGAGTTGGGCCGGTAGGGGGCGACGCCGCGGTGCACGGCGGTCTGGTGCATGCCGTCGCGCAGCATGTCGTTGACCGGGGCGTGGGTGCGGTTGATGGGCAGCTGGGCGAAGTTCGGGCCGCCCAGCCGGGTCAGCTGGGTGTCGAGGTAGGAGAACATCCGGCCCTGGAGCAGCGGGTCGTTGGTGACGTCGATGCCGGGGACGAGATGGCCGGTGTGGAAGGCGACCTGCTCGGTCTCGGCGAAGTAGTTGGACGGGTTGGCGTTGAGCGTGAGCAGGCCGACCGGCTGGACGGGTGCCAGCTCCTCGGGGACGATCTTCGTCGGGTCGAGGAGGTCGATGCCCTCGAAGGTCTGCTCGGGGTTGTCGGGGAAGGTCTGGACCCCCAGCTCCCACTGCGGGAAGGCGCCGGCCTCGATGGCGTCGGCCAGGTCCCGGCGGTGGAAGTCGGGGTCCACCCCGCCGGTGATCTGCGCCTCCTCCCACACCTGGGAGTGCACGCCGAGCTTGGGCTTCCAGTGGAACTTCACCAGCGTGGTGCCGCCCTCGGCGTCGACCAGCCGGAAGGTGTGGACGCCGAAGCCCTCCATCATCCGGTAGGAGCGGGGGATGCCACGGTCCGACATGTTCCACAGGGTGTGGTGGGTGGCCTCGGTGTGCAGGGTGACGAAGTCCCAGAAGGTGTCGTGGGCGCTCTGGGCCTGCGGGATCTCGCGGTCCGGGTGCGGTTTGCCGGCGTGGATGACGTCGGGGAACTTGATGGCGTCCTGGATGAAGAAGACCGGGATGTTGTTGCCGACCAGGTCGAAGACGCCCTCGGAGGTGTAGAACTTCGTCGCGAAGCCCCGGGTGTCGCGCACCGTGTCGGCCGAGCCCCGCGAGCCCAGCACGGTCGAGAAGCGGACGAAGACGGGCGTCTCGACGTCCTTGCCGAGGAAGGCCGCCTTGCAGATCTGCGCGGCGGACCCGTAGCCGCGGAAGACGCCGTGCGCCGCCGCGCCCCGGGCGTGGACGACCCGCTCGGGGATGCGCTCGTGGTCGAAGTGGGTGATCTTCTCCCGCAGGTGGTGGTCCTGGAGGAGGACCGGGCCGCGCGGGCCCGCTTTCAGCGAGTGGTCGGTGTCGTGGAGCCGGGTGCCCTGCGCGTCGGTCAGGTAGGCCCCGCCCTGCGCGATGTCGCTCTGGCTCGCTCCTGTGGGCTGGCCGGTCGGGCTGACCGTCGCGGGGCCCGTCTGGTCGGGCTTGGGCGGCAGCGGGTCGCGCGGCGTGGTGGGTTCCGCCACCGGGGGAGTGGCGCTCGCGGGCTTGCCGGGGACGCCCTCCTCGGGCCCCTCAGGGCCGAGAACCGCCTCGGCGGCCTTCTCTGCCACGGCCTTCAGCGGGTTCTTGCTGTCACTCATGCGCTTCTCCCGATGTGTTTCAGGGGTGGTCGTCATATCCGTGCCCGCTCCTTGCGGCTCCGCGGTGGGCCACCCGGGGGACGTGCGGCCGTCCCGCCGTCCCTGTGTGCCCGCCGCCTGCCCGGCGATCGTGCGACTACGCGGACGCGGGTCCTCGTCAGTCGCCGTCCTGGCCGGCCCCGTTCGCCCGATCGGCCCGGCGTCGCCGCACCGCGGGCACCACGGCCAGCGCGGCCGCCACCCCCAGCACGACGGCCGTACGCAGCCACACCTCCGCCTCGACCTGCGTGGCGAGCAGGACGCAGGAGGCCACTCCCAGGACCGGCAGCACGGCGGGTACGCGGAAGTGCCCGGGGGTTCCGTCCTCCCGACGCAGCACGAGGACGGCGGTGTTGACGATGAGGAAGACGACGAGGAGCAGCAGCACCAGGGTGGACGCCAGGGTGGCGACGCTGCCGGTGAGGGCCAGCAACAGGGCGGGCGCCGTGGTGGCGGCGATCGCCGCCCAGGGGGTGCGGCGGCGGGGCAGGAGCCGGGTCAGCGCGGCGGGCAGGAGCCCGTCCCGGGCCATGCCGTAGGCGAGGCGGGAGGCCATGATGCCGGTGAGCAGGGCCCCGTTGGCCACCGCGACCAGCGCGATGGCGCTGAACAGGCGTGGCGGGACGCCGCCGGCCGCGTGCACCACCTCCAGCAGCGGCCCGCTGGAACGCGCCAGCACCTCGGTCGGCACTGCCGCCGAGGCGGCGAGGCCGACCAGGACGTAGACGGCGCCGGCGGTGGCGAGGGCGCCGAAGAGGGCACGCGGGTATGCGCGCCTGGGATCACGGGTCTCCTCGGCGACGTTGACCGAGGTCTCGAAGCCGACGAAGGAGTAGTAGGCCAGGACGGAACCGCCGAGTACGGCGGCGGCCGCGCCCTTCTCGGGCGTGCCGAGCTGCGTGAGCCGTCCCAGGTCGCCGTCGCCGCGCAGCAGCAGCCACGCCCCCAGCACCACGATGACCGCGAGGCCGCCGACCTCGATCAGCGTCGCGACGACGTTGGCGCGGGTCGACTCCTTGACGCCGCGGGCGTTGACCAGCGCGAGCACGACGAGGAAGACCACCGCCACCAGGGCGACCGGCAGCGTGACGAAGGCCGACAGGTAGTCCCCCGCGAAGCCCCGGGCCAGTGCGGCCACCGAGACGATCCCGGCGGCGAGCATGCAGAAGCCGGCGACGAATCCGGCGGCCGGGCCGAACGCCAGGGTCGCGTAGTGGGAAGCGCCGCCCGCCCGCGGATACTTGGTCGCCAGTTCCGCGTAGGACGCCGCCGTCAGCAGGGCGAGCAGCAGGGCGGTGAGCAGCGGGACCCAGACGGCTCCGCCGGAGGCGGCCGCGACCTGGCCCACCAGGACGTAGACCCCCGCTCCGAGGACGTCGCCGAGGATGAAGAAGTAGAGCAGTCGGGTGGACAGGACGCGTCGCAGCCTCGGCTGCGACGCGTCGTTCGAGGTGTTCGTTTCGGCATGCGGCACCTTGCCACGAGTTCCCCTGGCCGCGGTTCCCACGCGCGGCGATCGGGCGTGTTCCCGCGAACAGCCCCCTGCTGGAGCTGGACGAACGAGAACCGAGCCGGGCCGCAGTCGGCGCGACGGCGACGCCGACAACATCTTCCGCACCTGAACGACCACGGACTCAGAGGCGAGAAGCCGCCCCGCAGCAGGCACCCGTAGCCGGCAGGCCCCGGTCGATGAACCGCCGCACCAGGGCTCCGTCACGATCGCCCCGGCGGCCAGTGTGCTGCGACAGCGATCTGAGCGCGCGCCATCGAACACGGGGTGACTCGCGGGGCGGTGTGAGCGTCATTCGTCGTGGAGTTCTGCTCGCACGCGGCGGGAGGGGCTGAAGGTGTAGAGGTCGAGGATGCCGGGTGGATCGGTGAGGCCGGGCCCGCCCTCCTTGACCCACGCGGTGATGCAGGTGGTGGCCTCGGGGTCGTTGACGAGGCCGAGCCAGACAGGGCGTCCCCCGTGCCTGCGACCTTCGGCGGAGGGCTGGACGACGATGGTGTTGGCGCGTTCACAGACATCGAGGCAGTCGGTGACGCGTACGGTCGCGGTGCCGTCGAGGGCTTGACGGAGTTCGCGGAGTTGGGCGGTGTGGTCGAGGCCGGGGACCTTGGGGGTGCCGCAGGAGCAGCCACGGCAGACGGTGACGGTAGGTCGAGTCGCCCCCGGTCCGGGGGCGGCACGACGGCTACGTCTACTCACGCGGCCTCCTTGATCAGGCGGGGCCAGGCCGCCTCTCGTAGCAGGCGCAGGCCGTTGAGGCCGACGATGACGGTGGAGCCCTCGTGCCCCGCGACGCCGAGGGGCAGGGGCAAGTCGCCGAGCAGGTCCCAGGCGACGAGGACGGTGATGAACGTCCCGGCGATGGCCAGGTTCTGGATGACGAGGCGGCGTGCGGTGCGGGAGAGCTGGACGATGGAGGGGATGGTGGCGAGTTCGTCGCGCACCACGACAGCGTCGGCGGTCTCCAGGGCGAGATCGGAGCCCGCCTTGCCCATCGCGATTCCGGAGTGCGCGGCGGCCAGCGCGGGGGCGTCGTTGACGCCGTCGCCGACCACCAGCACGCGGCGTCCCTCTGTCTCCCACGCCCTCACCGCCGCGACCTTGTCCTCGGGGAGCAGCCCGGCGCGGACGTCGGTGATGCCGACTTCGGCGGCCAGGCGCCGGGCTGCGCGTTCGTTGTCACCGGTGAGCAGGACGGGGGTGCGGCCGGTCAGCTCGGTGAGCGCGGTCACGGTAGCCGCGGCGTCGGGCCGCAGCCGGTCGGCGATGCCGAGAACACCTACCGGGGTGCCGTCCCGTAGCACGGCCACCGCGGTGCGCCCGGTGATCTCCAGCTCGGTCACGGCCTTGTCGGGCGGAGCGGTGCCGGTCAGCAGCCGGGAAGGGGAGCCGACCTGGACGGTGTGGCCGGCGACGGTGGCGGTGACACCCTCGCCGGGGAGGGAGGAGAAGTCGGTGGCGTGGGGCAGGGGGAGGCGGCGTTCGCGGGCGGCCTCGACCACGGCGCGGGCGAGGGGGTGTTCGCTGGGGTGCTCGGCCGCTGCCGCCAGGGTGAGCAGGTCGTCCTCGTCCAGGCCGGTGCCGGGGAGTGGATGGATGCTGGTGACGCGTGGGGTGCCTTCGGTGAGGGTGCCGGTCTTGTCCAGGGCCACGAGGTCGATCTGGCCCAGGCGTTCCATGACGACGGCGGACTTGGCCAGCACACCGCGCCGTCCGGCGTTGGCGATGGCGGAGAGCAGTGGAGGCATGGTGGAGAGCACCACCGCGCAGGGGGAAGCGACGATCATGAACGTCATCGCGCGCAGCAGCGCCGACTGGAGGGTGTCGCCCCACGCGAGCGGTACACCGAAGACGGCCAGGGTGGCGACGACCATGCCGATCGAGTACCGCTGCTCGATCTTCTCGATGAACAACTGGGTGGGGGCCTTGGTCCCGGACGCCTCCTCGACCATCTTCACGATCCGGGCGATCACCGAGTCCGACGGGTCCCGCTCCACTCGCACGCGCAGGGCACCGGTGCCGTTGACCGTGCCGGCGAACACCTCGTCCCCGGCCCGCTTGGCCACCGGCAGCGGCTCGCCGGTGATGGTGGCCTGATCCACGTCGCTCGTCCCGTCGATGACCAGGCCGTCGGCGCCGACCCGCTCACCGGGGCGCACCAGGACGGTGTCACCGACGGCGAGTGACTGAGCGTCGACGTTCTCCTCGCTCCCGTCGGGCAGCAGACGGGTCGCGGTGGCGGGCGCGAGATCCAGCAGACCGCGTACGGAGTCCGCGGTCCTGGCCGTGGCGACGGCCTCCAGGGCGCCGGACGTGGCGAAGATGACGATCAGGAGCGCGCCGTCGAGGACCTGCCCGATCGCTGCCGCCCCGAGGGCGGCGACGACCATCAGCAGGTCCACGTCCAGCGTCTTGTCCTTCAGCGCCTTCAAGCCCTCCCAGCCCGGTCCCCATCCTCCGGTGGCGTAGGTCGCGGCGAACAACGTGCCCCACAGCCACACGGGGCCGCCCAGCAGTTGGAGGGGCAGGGCGAGGAGAAACAGCACCAGCGCTGCCAGCGCCCAGCGCGCCTCGGGCAGCGCGAGCAGCCGGGTGCGGCGCGGCGGCGGAGCGGGGCGCGCGGCTGCGGCGGGCGGCGCGGACTGCTGATCCAGGACAGAAGACATGCCGAAGCAACCCTTCACCGGCGGGGCGAGGACAACGGTCCCACCGTACAGGAATATCTGAACAGGTCTTCAAGTGTCATCGGTATGATGGGGTCATGGGCCACGGACGCGACACCACCAGCAGCGCCAGCACCCGAGAGCGCCTCGACACGGTCGGCACCGCCGACGTCGCCGCCACCCTCCAGGCCCTGGCGACCCCCTCCCGGCTCTACATCCTCGCCCGCCTCCAGGAGGGCCCCTGTGCGGTCGGTGACCTCGCCGAGGCCGTCGGCATGGAGAACTCGGCCTGCTCCCACCAGCTCCGACTGCTGCGCAACCTCGGCCTGGTGACCGGCGAACGCCAAGGCCGCAGCATTGTCTACTCCCTCTACGACGACCACGTCGCCGAACTCCTCGACCAGGCCCTCTACCACGTAGAGCACCTGCGCCTCGGGCTGCGCGACACCTCCGCCCGCGAACCTGCCGCCACCAGGACCGGCGGCTGACGCGAGCCCCCGCTCCATCGACGCCCGATCCACCCGCGCGCCGAACCTCCGCTGTACGCCGGTATGGGCGCCACCGGGGCCGGGAGGCCGTCGCCCTCGCGCCGGCGGCGGCGCCCGCGCGCCGCCCTCCGGGAGTGCCGCCGGTGGCCCCGCGCCGCCGTGCGGGCGGCGAATCCCGGGGCAATGATGAGTGTGCGGCGCCGGCAGGGGCCGAGGCCGGGGCCGGCATCGCAGCTCTGTGAGGTATGCCCCAGGATGCAATGTGAACATCGCTAACATTCGGGTGTACGGTTGTTGTGCGGGTGCCCGTTCGAGCGCTTTCGGGCGGCAAGCAGACACGAGAGAGTGATACGTCCCATGCACACGGTTCTGGGCGCCAACGGGCCGATCGGTGAAGAACTCGCCCGCGAGCTGTTCCGCGGCTTCACGCACGACATCCGGCTCGTCAGCCGCAGTCCCCGGAAGATCCACGACACGGACCAGCTCGTCACCGCCGACCTGACGGACCCCGAAGCCACCGACCGGGCCGTCGAAGGCAGTGAGGTCGCCTACCTCACCGTGGGCCTGCCCATGGACTCCGGGTTGTGGGAGCGGCAGTTCCCCGCCATGATGCGCAACGTCATCGACGCCTGTGCGAAGTACGGCACCAAGCTCGTGTTCTTCGACAACACCTACATGTACCCGGGCACGACCACGCCGCAGACCGAGTCGACGGGCTTCGCGCCGAACGGCCGCAAGGGCAGGGTGCGCGCCGATATCGCGACGATGCTGCTGGACGCGATGAGCGCCGGGAGGGTCGAGGCCGTCGTCTGCCGGGCGCCGGAGTTCTACGGCCCGGGAAAGACCAAGAGCCTGACCAACTCGCTGGTCTTCGACCGGATCAAGGCGGGCAGGCGGCCGCTCGTCCCCGTCAGCGCGCAGACCCTCCGGTCCCTGATCTGGACGCCGGACGCCAGCCGCGCCATGGCCCTGATCGGCAACACGCCGGACGCCTACGGCCAGACCTGGCACCTCCCCATCGACCAGCACCGCCTCACCTACGCCGGGCTGGTCCAGGTGGCCGAGGAGGTCACCGGACGCCGCATCCGGTACACCGTGCTGCCCCTCGCCTTCTTCCCTCTCGGCGGACGCTTCGTCGGGACGCTCGGAGAGGTTCAGGAGCTGTTGCCGCGCTACCGCGGGGACAACATCTTCGACACCGCGAAGTTCGCGACGCGTTTCCCCGACTTCACCGTCACCTCCTACCGCGAGGGCATCACCGAGATCCTCCGGTGAGTCGCTCAGCCGGGGGTGCCGGGTTCAGCAACTCCTCCGCGAGCCGCTGGAGCTGGACCCCGCGGCTCGCCTTCACCAGGACCACGTCCCCGGGCCGGAGCGCCGAGTGGAGCAGGCCGAGAGCGGCTTCCTGGTCCGGCACCCAGGTGGCCCTGCCGCCGGCGTCCCGCACACCGTCGCGCATCCAGCCGGCCTCGTCGCCGCCCACCAGGATGATCATGTCGATTCCTCGCGCGGCGGCGTGCCGCCCGATCGCCTCGTGCGCGGTACGGGCGTCGTCACCCAGCTCGTTCATCTGTCCGAGCACCGCTACGGACCGCTGCTCGGCCCCGCCGGCCATCGAGGCCAGCGCCTCCAGGGCGTGCCGCACGGAGGTGGGGTTGGCGTTGTAGGCGTCGTTGACGACGGTGACGCCGTCGGCGCGGGTGACGGTCTCCATCCGCCAGCGCGAGCGCGGCATCGCCCGGGAGAGTCGGGCGGCGATCTCCTCGGGGGAGAGGCCGACGCCGCGGCCGACGGCCGCCGCGGCCAGGCTGTTGTGCACCTGGACGCCGCCGACGAACCGGAGCCGTACCGGGGCGCTGCCCTCCGGCGTGACGAGGGTGAAGGAGGCGCGGCCGTGCGCGTCCGCGGTGAGGTCCGTGGCGCGGACGTCGGCGTCCTCGCCCAGCCCGAAGGTCACCACGGACCCTCCGGCGCGCTCACGCATCGGCTGCGCGTAGTCGTCGTCGGCGTTCAGGACGGCCAGGCCGCCCGGCGCGAGGGCTTCGACGATCTCACCCTTGGCCTCGGCGATGTTGTCGCGGCCGCCGAACTCGCCGATGTGGGCCGTGCCGACGTTGGTGACGATGCTGATGTCGGGCGGGGCCACGAGGGTGAGGGCGCGGATGTCCCCGATGTGGCGGGCGCCCATCTCCAGGACGAGGTGGTCGGTGGTGGTGTCGGCCATGGTGACGGTCAGGGGCAGGCCGATCTCGTTGTTGAAGGACTGCGGGGTGGCGACCACGGACCCGGGCAGCACCTGCGAGACGAAGTCCTTGGTGCTGGTCTTGCCCGCCGAGCCGGTGATGGCGACGACGCGAGTGGCGGCCAGCGGACCGGTCAGCAGGGTGTGCGCCAGCGCGCCGAACGCCTGGAGTACGTCGTCCACGACGATCGCCGGTACGCCGACGGGCCGGTTGACCAGTGCGACGACGGCGCCCTTGTTGTGGGCGGACTCCGCGAAGGCGTGACCGTCCGCGCGCTCGCCCGCCAGCGCGACGAAGAGAGAGCCGGGCACGGCCTCGCGGGAGTCGAAGACGGCGGGCTCGGTGACCTGGACGCCGGGGTCGAGGACGTCTGCGAGACGGCCGCCGACGGCTTTGGCGACGGCGGTCAGGGACATGGGGTGCAAGTGTGTTCTCCCTGGTCAGGCCGGTCGGCCGAGCGGCAGAGCGAGGTCCAGTGCCACGCCGCGACCGGCGAAGAAGGCCCCGAACCGGTCCACGGGCAGAGCTGCCTCCCGCGCCCCGGGGGTGTGTCCTGACGGGTTGCGGAAGTGGATGCGGCCCGCGCGGTGGCCGACGGCCAGGACGAGGTGGCCCCCGCGGCTCGGGGGGTCGGCTTCGGGTCGGCGGATCTCCTTGGACACGGAGACCATGACCATCCGCCCCGCGTCCAGCAGTTCCACGAGCCGCCGCGTCGACAGCTCGGGCGCGACCTCGGCGCCGAGTCCGTGCGCGGCTGCGGCGTACCGGGCGAAGGGCGCGTAGATCAGCCCCTTGACCGAGCCGTCGTCCTGGCGGACGTAGGCGCCGTGGCGACGGGCGCCGTCGAGGAGCCGGAACAGCGACGGAGCCGTCCCGTCCCGGTGGAGCAGCGCCATGCGCAGGCAGGCGATCCCGCACATGTGGCCGCACCAGCGCCCGTACGCCGCACGGTTCGGCGCCCCGCTGGCCGCCCAGGCGGGGTCCGCCGCCGGATCGTGCCCCTCGTACACGATGGGGCCGATCAGCGCCGCGCTGGCGTACTGCGTGATCACCGGCACCGGGCTGTGGAGCGGGCGCGGGGCACCGCCGCCGGTCTCCCCGGCGCAGCACGGCGGCGGCTGGAGCGACATGCTGGTTCCGCCCTTCCCGCTCGCCGACGACATCCAGCAGATTGCGGTACGAGGGCCGGTCCGCGGCGTCTCTCGGCGTGGCCACGCCGAGGGGGCCATCCGGAAGGCGGTGTCCGGGTGCTCAGTTCTCGTCGAGGGTGCGGACCCACTGGAGGATCTCGGGGGTGACCGGGTCGGCGAGGTCCGCGTACTCCTCGTGCTTGGTGAGGAACTTCTTGACGTAGGGGCAGACCGGCACGATGCGGCCGCCGTTGTCGCGGACCTCGGCCAGGGCGTGGGTCACGAGTTGTCCCGCCAGGCCCTGACCGGCGTAGGCGTCCTCGACGACCGTGTGGTAGAAGACGCGGCGGCCGTCGTGGTCGCGGTAGGCGGTGAAGCCGGCGACCTCGCCGGCGACCAGGATCTCGTAGCGGTGACGGGCGTCGTCGCGCCGGACGACGGGGGCGGCGGACTCGGTCATGGCGGGCCTCTCGCTGGTGGGTACCGGATCGGGCTGGGAGGTGCGGGGGTTGCGGCGCGGGGCGAGGCGGGCGTTCGGCAGGCCGGGGGCGGGGAGGCGGAAACCGCCGTGGCCGTCGACGGCGCCGAACCTCTCGGAGGCGTCCTCCCACTCCTGCCGGGCGAGGACGATCTCCTCGTGACTTCCGGCGAGGAAATTCCACCACATCACGATCTCCTCCTCGAAGGGCTCGCCGCCCAGGAGGATCAACCGGGCAGGATCGGGGCCGGGGTTGTGGAGCTCCAGCGTGGCGGCGCCCGGCGGGAGGTAGCCCAGTTCGGCCAGGCCCAGCGGTACGCCGTCGAGGCGGGCCTCGCCCTGGTCGACGAGGACGCCGTGTTCGAAGGCGGTGTCGGCCGGAAGGCTCAGGCGTGCGCCGGGGGAGAGGGTCAGTTCGGCGCCGAGCAGGGGAGTGAAGGTGGGGACGGGGGACGTCTCGCCGGCGAGCGAGCCGAGGAAGACGCGGAGTTCGCCGCCGTCGAGGGGGACGGGGGCGGGGACGTGGTGGTGGAAGTCGCGGGGCGCGTGGCGGTGGGCGGCGGGCAGGGCCACCCAGAGCTGGACACCGTGCAGGATCTGCGTGCCGGGGGTGGACACCTCCGAGTGGCTGATGCCGTGACCGCCCGTCATCAGGTTCAGCTCGCCGGGGCGGACCATCGCGTGGACGCCGAGGCTGTCCCGGTGCTCGATCTCCCCGGTGAAGAGCCAGCTGACGGTCTGGAGGCCGGTGTGCGGGTGCGGGGGCACGTCCATGCCGCCGGTCCGCGCCACGTCGTCGGGGCCGTAGTGGTCGGCGAAGCACCAGGCGCCGATGAGGGTCCGCGCCCGCTGGGGCAGGGTGCGGCGCACGGTCATCGCGCGCGGTCCGCCGAGGGGCACTTCCCGGGGCGTGAGGACCTCGACGCGGCCGCCGGCCGGCTGGGGTCCGGGGGCCCGGACCTGGTCGCTGTTCACCTGGTGACAACCTCCGTAGGTCCCACGAAATAGTTTCGATTTCAATTACCTAGGCTACAGTAAGGCACCCCGGCGCCACGCGACAGCGGGCGCCGCAGCGACACCGACCGAGGCAGGGAGTCATGGAGGAGAGCACGGCAGTGACCGGCGGGAGTGCCGCGCGGGCCGGCGGCGGTACAGGGCGGGTCTTCGTCGACAAGCGGAGCCCCCAGGCGTACCGCGCCCTGGTGAAGACCTCCGGCGCGGTGGGGGTCGAGGCGGCGGAGGCCGGTCTCGACCGGACCCTGATCGAGCTGGTCAACCTGCGCGTCTCGCAGATCAACGGCTGCGCCTACTGCCTCAAGGTCCACACCGAGGCGGCCCTGCGCGGCGGCGAGAGCACCCTGCGGCTGGGCGTCCTCGCGGCCTGGCGCGACACCGAGGTGTTCACCGCCCGGGAACGGGCCGCCCTGGCACTCGCCGAGGCCACCACCTTCCCGGCCGACACCCGCGCCCGCGAGGAGGCACACGCCGCGGCGGCCGGCGTCTTCACGGAGGCCGAGACCTCGGCGGTGATCTGGGTCGCGATCACCATCAACGCGTTCAACCGGGTCTCGGTCATGAGCGGGCACCCGGTCAAGAACGCCTGACCGGGCGCCCCTTTCACCGGTTCACCCGCACTGCGGAGCGCGGGGGCGGGCGGTCCTGGCCGGCCGATCGCCCCCGTTCGCCTCAGCCCTTGCGGCCCGACACCGGCTCCGGGGCCTCCGAGCCCGGGCGGAGGCTGTCCATGAAGGAGCTGACCGAGAAGACCGCGCGGCCCGCGCCGGCCGGGCCGTAGCCGGGAGGGGAGGAGAGGCCGAACTCCTCCATCGTCGCGCGGTAGGAGTCGAGCAGCCGGATGTGGTACTCCAGCGGCGCGCCCAAGGGCTGCGCCTTGCCCAGCGGGGTGGTGGGCTCGGGGCACCAGGTGGTGAAGCGCGGGGTGATGCCGCGCGACATGAAGTACCGCAGCCCCTCGGTGGTCGAGTCGATCGCCTCGGAGACGTCGGTGAAGCCGAACGGCTCGGCCATCTCCACGCCCGCCACGAAGTTGGGGATGACGTTGCGCGCGCCGAAGACCTCCGCCGACTCCAGGATGCGCCGGTGCCACTCGTCCCGGCCGACGTAGCGCTCCTTGCCCGGGCAGTACAGCTCGAAGAGCCTGCGGTCCCACACCTCGTAGTTGGGGTGGTAGATCCGCACGCCGTAGTCGTAGAAGCGCTGCACGTCCTCGCGGGGCAGCGCCTGGGCGACGACCTTGCCGATCCAGCGGCCGGGGAAACGGTCCTCGATCGCCTTGGCGTACTGGCCGTAGAAGTCCGCCTCGTCCTTCCCCTGGACCTGCGAGGTGATCGAACCGCCGGTCAGTGTGTAGGCGGTCGAGGCGCGCGCCGTGTCGTACTTGTCGATGATCTCCAGCGCCTCCAGCACCTCCTCGACCGGCTTGACCCCGGTGTAGGGGCGGCCGGCCGCCTTGTGCTGGCGCCAGTTGTGGTTGATGTCGCAGTACTGGCACTCCTCCTTGGCGCCGAAGTACTGGCAGACGCGGAAGACCGTCAGGTAGACCAGGTAGCCCCACTGGATGGTGGGCGCCACCTCCATCACCGACTTGCCGTTGGCCAGCGTGTGCCGGTAGTAGTCCGGCATCGGCGGCAGGCCCACGTCGGCGATCCGCCGCCCGTCCAGGTACAGGCCCAGCACGCCGTCCGCGTCGGCCGCCACCCGGTAGGGGGACGACGGGTTGACGCGGACCGAGACGACGGTGCGCCGCAGGTCGTACGGGCCGCCGGTCAGGACGATCTCCTCCGGCGGGCGGCGCAGCGCGGCCTCGCCCAGCTCCGGGAGGGTGCCGTGGTCGAAGGAGAAGATGAAGTACGACTTCGGCTTGACCTCGCCGCCCTCGTTGTCGCTGAGGGCGGACGGGTCGAAGGCCATGCCGCCGCGCAGCAGGTCCTCCTTGATGACCGCTTCCCGTGGTACGTGGGGGTACCGCTCCATGAGCTGCTCGACCAGCTCGGTGCGTCGGGTCTCGGTCGGGCTCGTCATACGGGTACTCCTCGGGTCGGACGGTCCGGGCGGCGGCAGGACGCTGCCCGGACCCACGGTAATGCGGACGTATCGCCTCTCGGCCGGCCGGGGTCAGGGTTCGATGAGGCCGGCTCTGATCGCGTACCGGGTCAGCTCCAGCCGGTCGCGCAGGCCGAGCTTGTGCAGCAGGTTGGCCCGGTGGCGTTCGACCGTCTTCACGCTGATCACCAGCATGTCGGCGATCTCCTTCGACGAGTGGCCCTCGGCGACGAGTTTCAGGATCTCCTCCTCGCGGTCGGTGATGGCCTTCGGCGGCAGTTCCCCGCCGTCCTTGGCCCGCTCCAGGTAGTTGCGGATCAGCGCGGTGATCGCCCCGGGGTAGAGGAAGGGCTCGTCGCGCATGGCCGCGCGGCAGGCCTCCACCAGGTCCCGGTCGGCCACCGACTTCAGCACGTACCCCGCCGCGCCCGCCTTCAGCGCCTCGAAGAAGTACTGCTCGTTGTCGTACATGGTGAGGATGAGGATGCGGAGCTGCGGCTGGAGGCGGGTCAGTTCGCGGGCCGCCTGGAGACCGGTCAGCCGGGGCATGGCGATGTCCAGGATGGCGAGGTCCGGTTGTTCGGCGCGGGCCAGCTCGATGGCCTCGGCGCCGTCGCCCGCCTCGCCCACCACGGTCAGGTCGGGCTCGCTGTCGAGGATCAGCCGCACGCCGCGGCGGACCAGCGCGTGGTCGTCGGCGAGCAGGATGCGGGTCTTGGGTGACTCGGACATGATCAGGGGCTTCCGTCGCTGGTGTCGGGGAGTGCGGGGCTGGTCGGGCCGGCGGGCGTGGGAGCGGTCGCGAGGGCCGGCTCGGCGGGCGCCGGAAGGCAGGTGGGGACGGTCAGCCGGATCTCGGTCCCGCCGCCCGGCGGACGTCCGACCGCCAGCCCGGCGCCGATCAGCAGGGCGCGCTCCCGCATCCCGCGGAGCCCGGCGCCCTCGGGGCTGTCACCCACGCCCCGGCCGTCGTCCCGGATACGCAGCTCCACCCCGCGCCGCGACCGGGCGAGCCGCAGTTCCAGCCGGGCGGCTCCGGCGTGCCGGACGGTGTTGGTGAACGCCTCCTGGGCGACCCGGTAGACCACCAGCTCGGCCTCCCTCCCGAGCTCGGGCAGGTCGGGCTCCAAGTGGTGCCGGATGACCAGCCCGTCCGGCGTGGGCGTCTCGGTCGTCAGCGACTTCAGGGCGCTGACCAGCCCCAGCTCCTCCAGGACACCGGGCCGCAGCCGGCGGGCGATGCGCCGGATCTCGTCCAGGCTGCCCCGGGTGATCTCCTGCACGGTGCGCAGCTCGTCGCGGACCGGCTCCGGCGCCTGGTCGGCGACGCGCTTCAGCTCCAGCAGGACGGCGGTCAGCGTCTGGCCCACCTCGTCGTGCAGCTCCTGGGCGATCCGGCGCCGCTCGTCCTCCTGGGCGGAGAGGGCGCGGGCGCTGGAGGCGGCGCGTTCCGCCTCCAGCCGGTCGAGCATGGTGTTGAAGGTGCGGATCAGGTCGGCGATCTCGCCGTGCCCCACCACCTCGGTGCGGGGGACGGGCCGCAGCAGGTCGATCGTGGTCATCGCCCGGGTCACCCGCTGGAGCGGCGCCAGGCCGATCCGCAGCATCGCCGCGTTGGCGGTGAGCATGAAGGCGATCCCGCCGGTGAGGATCAGTGCCTCGGTCAGCAGCACCGGGGTGGAGATGGTGATCGGGCCCAGCAGCAGCAGCGCGGCCGCCGCCACCAGTACCGCCGCGTTCAGCAGGAAGATCCGCCAGAACAACGACACGGCCGGCCGGCGCCCCTCGTTCCTGTCATGCGTCACGTCGCTCGCACCTTTCCGGTTCGTGCCCCCCACTATCGCCCGTCCGCGCCCCGGCCGGGCCACGGGCCCCCGCGCGCGCCCGGAAGAGCGCCCCGTCCCGCCGGTGATGGGTGGCGCCCCCCACGTGCCGCAGGTACCGCCCGCACCACCTGCACGTTGGGGACCTGCGGATATGGGTGCCAGGCCCGATGGCCCACAGGATCAGCCCGGACGATCATGGAATCCGGACCAGCTCCCGGTCGACCGGGAGCGGTCCGGCCAGCATCCGGCCGCCGGCAGGGCGGTGCGGGGTTCGGCCGGCGGCGGCCCGGAGGTGCGAGTGACGGCGCACGGGCCGGGGGGACGGCGGCCGGGCGGAGCCGGGCGGCGCGGGCAGGCGCCCCCGGCGGCGGGACCGGCCCGGGACGAGGCGGGGAGGAGTACCGATGGCACACGACATGGCCCACGACGCACAACTGCGCGCACTGGAGGCCGGCCTGCGCGCCCAGGACCCCCGCTTCAGCGAGGCGATGGACGCCGGGCAGCCGTGCACGCCCCGTGAGTACCGCCGGGGCCCGGCGTGGCTGCTGCTCCTGGCGGGTCTGACCGCCCTGGGTGTCGGCGTCGGGATCGGGCACGGCCTGCTGCTCGCCACCGGGCTCGTCGTCGCCGGGCTCGCGGTGCACCTCTTCGACCCCGACCGGCCGCGGCCCCGGGGTCTGTTCAGCCCCCGCTGACCCGGGCGGAATGCCCTCTTCCGGCGGACGTACGCGGGCCGGGCGAGGCCCGAAGCCGGCGGCCGGGCGGCGAGGTGACGGGGCGTCCGGCCGCGGCCGGACGGCTGCCCCGCTCGCGGCATTTCCCCGCTGCTTTTCTCCCGCTTCCTCCCTGTTTATCTCCTTTGTGCATTTTTCCCTGCGCTACAATCCTTTACCGAGTCGTTGCGCCCGGTTGAGTGGGTGATTGCTCGTTTCGCAAGGGCCTGATTCCCCGGGAATTCACGGTCCTGTTCCACGGCACGGTGAGGGGGGACCATGGGGGGCGCCAGTCACCGCCTTTCTCCGCCCCCCGCCGCAGGCGCCCCCCGCTCCACGTGTCCTCCCAGGTCGCACCGGGTGGACAACGCGCCGCGCGACAGCGTCCCGGAATCCTGCGGCGTCCCGGCGCCCCGTTCCGGTTATTGACGCAGCGTCGCCTCTGACCGCGTGCACCGTCCGGTGCGCCAGGCCCCCCGAATGCGGACACCGTCCGAGGAATTCGGGGCTGACGTGTTCTGACCGCCGCGGGTGATACACAATCCCCTTCGGAAACGCCGTCGTGCCCTCCTGCCCGGACACGCCGGCGGCTTCCGCGATCCGTCACCCGCGCCTCATCTGGAGCCCGCCATGGAGCCCACCGCCCACACCCGCCGCACCGCCCTGCCCGGCGTCGGTACCCGCTACGACCTGGAGACGGAGGCGGGCCGTCACCTCTCCGTCGTCGTCCACCACGACGGCCGCCGCATCCTCGCCTTCCACGACCCCGAGGACGACGACAACTGCCGCGACGCCGCCCCGCTCGAACCCCACGAGGCGGCCGCGCTGGTCCCGCTGCTCACCCCCGACCCGGTCGCGCATCTCCAGCACCGGGAGATCGACCTGGTCACCGAGCACATCCCCGTCACCAAGCGCTCTCCGTACGCCGGCCGCACCCTCGGCGACACCCAGGCCCGCACCCGGACCGGGGCCTCCATCGTCGCCGTGCTGCGCCGGACCGCCGCCGTGCCCTCGCCGACCCCCGACTTCCGCTTCGCGATCGGCGACAGCCTCGTCGTCGTCGGGACCCGCGAAGGCGTGGACGCCGTCGCCGAACTGATCACCGGAGGATAGAAGCCCGTGCACAACACCACAGCCATGCTCATCGAACTCGGGGCGATCATCCTCGCCCTCGGGATTCTCGGACGCCTCGCGGGGCGGGTGGGCTTCTCTCCGATCCCCCTCTACCTCCTGGCCGGACTCGCCTTCGGTCACGGGGGAATCCTGCCCCTCCAGGCCAGTGAGGAGTTCGTCGCCACCGGGGCGGAGATCGGGGTGATCCTGCTCCTGCTCCTGCTGGGCCTGGAGTACAGCGCCTCGGAGCTGGTCACCAACCTCAAGACGCAGTACCCCTCCGGCGCGGTCGACTTCGCCCTCAACGCGCTGCCCGGCGCGGCCGCCGCGCTGCTGCTCGGCTGGGGGCCGGTCGCCGCCGTCGCCCTGGCCGGCGTCACCTGGATCTCCTCCTCCGGTGTCATCGCCAAGGTCCTCGGCGACCTCGGCAGGCTCGGCAACCGGGAGACCCCGGTCATCCTCGGCGTCCTGGTCATCGAGGACCTGGCGATGGCGGTCTACCTGCCGATCCTCACCGCCCTGCTGGCCGGCGTCAGCTTCGCGGGCGGCAGCGTCACCCTGCTCATCTCGCTCGGCACGGTCGGCGCCGTCCTCTACGTCGCCCTGCGGCACGGCCGCCTGATCAGCCGCGCGGTCTCCTCGGACAACGCCGAGATGCTGCTCCTCGTCGTGCTCGGCCTGACCCTGCTGGTCGCCGGCATCGCCCAGGAACTCCAGGTCTCCGCCGCCGTCGGCGCCTTCCTCGTCGGCATCGCCCTCTCCGGTGAGGTCGCCGAGGGCGCGAGCAGCCTTCTCACCCCGCTGCGCGACCTGTTCGCCGCCGTCTTCTTCGTCTTCTTCGGCCTGAGCACCGACCCGGCCGCGATCCCGCCGGTCATCGTGCCCGCGCTGATTCTCGCCGTCGTCACCACCCTCACCAAGATCGGCACCGGCTACTACGCCGCCCGCCGGGCCGGGATCAAGCCCGCCGGCCGCTGGCGCGCCGGGGGCACGCTGGTCGCCCGCGGCGAGTTCTCCATCGTCATCGCCGGCCTCGCCGTCGGCGTCGAGCCGCGCATCGGCCCGCTCGCCACCGCGTACGTGCTGATCCTGGTCATCGTCGGCCCGCTGGCCGCCCGCTGGACCGAGCCGGTCGCGCGCCGCTTCTCGCCCGCCCGCAAGCCCGCCGCCCCGCTCGCGGCCCCGGCGGCGCCCGCCGGGACGGCCGCGCAGGACGTGCCCGGCGAGCCGGCGGCCGGCCCGGCTACCGCGGTCTCCAATGCCGCGGACCAGGCCCCGGCCGCCCAGGACACCGCCCGCACCGGCGGCTGACCCTCCGGCGCACCGCCGCCGCATCCCGGGCCCGGCCTGCAGCGCGCAGGCCGGGCCCGCGGCGTCCGCTGGGTGGGCCCGCGATGGGTCCACCGGTGGGCCCGGAGCGCGTTGACGGATCGCCCGGGCGCCGTCACGCTCGTGCCAACTGTCGCCCCAGCCACGGGAGGAACCTGGTGTCGCGCATCCTCAAGACCTTGCTCAGATGTGTCATGGTCATGGCATTCATGGCCGGTACGGCCGTCGTCACCGCCGGTCCGGCGCAGGCCGACGGCTGCTACACCTGGCCCCGGACGCTCCGTGAGGGGACGAGCGGGGCGGACGTCACCCAGCTCCAGATCCGGCTCTCCGGCTACCCGGGCCAGGGCGCCGTCCTCGCCGTCGACGGCTCCTTCGGCCCGGCCACCAAGGCCGCCCTCAAGCGGTTCCAGTCCGCCTACGGCCTCGCCTCGGACGGCGTCGCCGGACCCGCGACGTACAGCAAGATCTACGCGCTCCAGGACAACGACTGCACCCCGGTCCACTTCAGCTACGCCGAGCTGAACAAGTGCAACAGCACCTGGTCGGGCGGGGCGGTCAGCGCGGCCACCGCCAAGTCCAACGCGCTGCGCACCATGTGGAAGCTGGAGGCGCTGCGCCACGCCCTCGGTGACAAGCCGATCCGGGTCACCAGCGGCTTCCGCTCCAAGTCGTGCAACGCCGCCGTCGGCGGGGCGAGCAACAGCCGCCACCTCTACGGCGACTCCGCCGACCTCGGCGCCGGCTCGCACTCGCTGTGCACCCTCGCCAAGCAGGCCCGCAACCACGGCTTCCGGGGCATCCTCGGCCCGGGCTACCCCGGCCACAACGACCACACGCACGTCGACCACCGCGCCTCGCGCCTCTGGTCCGCCCCCACCTGCGGCATCTGACGCACGGCCCCGCCGGGCCCGCTCCCTCGCCCGCCCTTCCCGGGCGGCGGGGGAGCGGGCCCTTCGCGTTCGGGCACGCACGGGGCGGCCGGGCCGGGGAGAGCCGTGGATTCCGCATCGCTCTTGACGCGTACGTGACGGCCTGTATGGTCTAGTCCAAGTAAGAATTCCCGTACAGCGCGGGCCAGTTGACGCCTGCGCGTGAAATGCGGAATTCGAGCCGGCCTTGCACTTCCAGGTCCCCACACCCGTCGCCGGAGAAGCGCGCCAGGGATTCCCCCACGAATCAGGTGCGCGGAACCGGACGAAGTGAAGGAGTTTCTCCATGCGTGGTCTCAAGAAGCGCGCCGCATTCGTCGGTGCGATCGTCGCCCCCGCCCTCGCGCTCAGCCTCCCGGCCGGTACGGCCAGCGCCCACGGCTACATCTCCGACCCGCCGAGCCGCCAGGCCCAGTGCGCCGCCGGAACGGTCAGCTGCGGCGACATCTCGTACGAGCCGCAGTCGGTGGAAGGCCCCAAGGGGCTCAGCTCGTGCAGCGGCGGCAACTCCCGCTTCTCGGAGCTGGACGACGACTCCAAGGGCTGGGCGGTGACCCCGGTCTCCTCCAGCACCTCCTTCCAGTGGAAGCTGACGGCGCAGCACGCCACCAGCACCTGGGAGTACTACGCGGGCGGCCAGAAGATCGCCGAGTTCGACGACGGTGGCGCCAAGCCCGGCGCCACCGTCACCCACCAGGTGGACTTCGGCGGGCTGAAGGGCCAGCAGAAGGTCCTCGCGGTGTGGAACGTCGCCGACACCAGCAACGCCTTCTACGCCTGCATCGACGTCAACGTCAGCTGACGCGCCGGACCCCGGGCCCGTGCCGTACGGCATGAACCCGGGCCTCCCCAGGGCGGGGACCCCATGGGCGTACGCGGCGGCCGGAGACGAGCCGGCCGCCGCGGTGGGGGACCCGCACCGCCCGCACCGGCCCCTGTGCGCCGCCGCGGGCTCTCCTTCCCCCCACGTGATCCCCCGGGCCGCCGCCGATGGCGCGGTGGCGGCCGGACCAAGGAGTGACCCATGCGTACCCGTCTGATCGGGCTGCTGACCGCGGCCGCGTCCGCGCTGACGCTCTCCGTGCTGGCCCTCGGGCCGACCGCGCAGGCCGACCCCCGCGCCGCCGACGACTTCATCGTCAGCGAGGGCCAGTTCGAGTCGATGTTCCCGAACCGGAACTCCTTCTACACCTACTCGGGCCTCACCGACGCGCTCAGCGCCTACCCGGGCTTCACCGGCACCGGCAGCGACACCACGCGCAAGCAGGAGGCCGCGGCCTTCCTCGCCAACGTCAGCCACGAGACGGGCGGCCTCGTCCACATCGTCGAGCAGAACGAGGCGAACTACCCGCACTACTGCGACAGCACCCAGCCCTTCGGCTGCCCCGCCGGAAACGACAAGTACTACGGGCGCGGGCCGGTCCAGCTCAGCTGGAACTACAACTACAAGGCCGCGGGCGACGCCCTCGGAATCGATCTGCTGAACAATCCCGATCTCGTGCAGAACGACGCCTCGGTCGCCTGGAAAACCGGCCTCTGGTTCTGGAACACCCAGTCCGGGGCGGGCAGCATGACCCCGCACGACGCGATCGTGAACGGCGCCGGATTCGGCGAGACCATTCGCGCGATCAACGGCAGCATCGAATGCGACGGCGGAAATCCCGGCCAGGTCCAGAGCCGTATCGACCTCTACGAGAGGTTCACCGGCGTCCTCGGTGTCGAGCCGGGCGACAACCTCAGCTGCTGAGCTGGGTGACGACGCTCCGTGACGGCCCGCCCGGTGCCCCCACGCACCGGGCGGGCCGCCGCGCGTCGGGCCCGGTGAACCGCTGACGGGCGGCGTACGGTGCAGGGTCCTCGACCGTTCGCCGGCCGACGCGCCCGAGGCCGGGCCCGGACGGCGCCCGCCGGACGAGAGGCACACGGTGAGCACCGATCCCGCTCCCGCCCAGGACCCGCCGCCCACCCCCGACGCATACCGGATGAGGGCCGGCGGGGGGCCCGCACGCCGACAACGCCGCGCTCCTCGCCCGGGGGCCGGTCGTGCGGGTGGTGCTGCCGGGGGAGATCGCGGGCATGGCCGTCCTCGGCCACGAGGAGCTGCGAGAGTTCCTCGCCCACCCCGATGTCGCCAAGGACCCCCGCCACTTCACCGCGCTGCGCGAGGGCCGGGCCCCGACGGCTGGCCGCTGCGCACCTTCGCCACCGTGCCCGGCACGACCACCGCGGACGGCGCCGACCACCGCGGACGGCGCCGACCACCGCCGGCTGCGCGGCCCGGTCGCCGCCGCCTTCACCCCGCCCCGCGTCGAGGTGCTGCGCCCCCGGATCACCACGCTGGTGGACAGCCTGCTCGACGAGGTCGAGGAGGCGGCGCGGGCCGACGGCACCGCCGACCTGCGCCGCCTCCTCCTCGTCGCCAACCGTGCCCTGATCGCCGCCCGCGACGAGGGCGGGGGCCGGCCCGACGACGCCGAAGTGATCGGCACCCTGCTGCTCATGGTGGTCGCCGGCCACGAGACCACCCTCAACCTCGTCACCACGCCGTCCGCGCCCTGTGCGCCCACCGCGACCAGCTCGGCCTCGTCCTCGACGGCCTGGGCCCAGGCCGTCGAGGAGACCCTGCGCTGGGACAGCCCGGTCAGCGCCTTCCCCTTTCGCTACGCCACCCGCGACCTCACCCTCCGGTCGACGGTCATCCCCGCCGGTCTCCCGGTGCTCGCCGCCTACTCGGCGGCGGGCCGCGACCGGGCCGCGCACGGACCCGACGCCGACCGCTTCGACGTCACCCGTGCCGGACCCCGCCCTCTCTCGCTGGGCCACGGCCCGTACTACTGCCTCGGCGCGCCCCTGGCCCGGCTGGAGGCGACCGTCGCGCCGGAGCGCCTCTTCGGCCGGTTCCCGGAGCTGACCCTGGCCGAGCCGGAGGAGACCCTGCCGCCGGCCGCCGGGTTCGTCGGCAACAGCGTCGGGCGCCTGCCCGTCCGCCTGCGCTGAGTGGACGGCCCCTCAGGACCCGGCGCGCGCGGTGTGGTCCTCGATCGCGCGGGCCAGCGGGAGCCAGACGGCCGGGGGCAGCGCGTGGCCCATGCCGGGGATCTCCTCCAGCCGGGCGGCTCCCACCACCTGGCTCAGGTGCGTGGCGTGGTCCGGCGGGTAGACCGGGTCGGCCGGGGCGGACAGGACGAGGAACGGGACCTCGTTGCGGGCCAGTTCCGCCGTACGCACCAGACCGGACTGGTCGGCCAGGGCGTGGGCCTGACTGGCGGCGTGGTGGCCCGTGTGGCGGATGATCCGCTGCTCCTGGTCGCGGAAGAAGGCCTCGTCGAAGGGGATCTGGTCGCCGCCCAGCAGCTTCCAGTGGCGCAGCCGGTGTTCGATCTCGGCCGCCTCGTCCCGCTCCTGGACGGGCCGGGACCACTCCTCGATCAGCCGCGGGTCGACGGGCGGCAGGTCGGCCGGGGTGGCCTCGGTCCCGTCGGCCCTGGTCCACCCCGCCTCGCTGGCCGCGCAGGTGCCGAAGACGGTGGCGCTCAGCAGGCGTCCGGGGTGGTCCGCGGCCAGCAGCTGGACCAGGATGCCGCCCAGCGACATCCCGGCCACGTGGGCGCGCTCCACGCCGAGGGCGTCGAGGACCGCCACCGCGTCCCGCGCCAGATCGGCGATGGCGTACGGCTGCCCGGCGTAGGACCAGGTCGACCGGCCGGTGTCGCGGTGGTCGTAGCGGATCACCCGGTGGCGCTGGGCCAGGCCGTGGACGAGTGGGTCGGGCCAGGCGAGACCGGAACTGGCGGCGCCCATGATCAGCAGGAGGGCGGGGGCCTGGGGGTCGCCGTGCTCCTCGGCCCAGAGGCGGACGCCGGGGGCGGACTCGACCCAGTGGGTGCGGGGGACGGTCGGTGCCGGGGTCATGCGTACTCCCTGGATCGGTCGGACGGAGGATGCGCCCGCACTCCCGAGCGCAACGAGACGTATCGTCTCGTTCGGTGTCCGGGGTGTCAAGCCTCCTCGGCGGAAGGGGTCTTCAGGCGGGCAGCCCGGCACCTTCCTTGCGGGCCAGGAAGCTGGCGAATCTCCAGGTTGGCTCCGCGTCGGGCTCCTGGCGAGCTGGGCGGTGACGGTGAAACCGGCCTCGCGCAGCAGGACCGCCGGGTGGTCCGGGGGTAGCCGGTGGGAGGTGTACGACACGGGGTGGCCACCGTAGGCGTGCGTCGGGCGGCGGTGGGTGCCGGCGCCCACGTGACCGGCGAGGAGCAGATGGCCTCCGGGCGCCGAGGTGCGGTGGAACTCGGCGGAGACCGTGGGGAGGAGTTCCGGCGGCGTGTGGTGGGTCGCGTGGTGGGCCAGGACGCCGCCGAGGGTGCCGTCGCCGATTCCCGGCGCCGTCATGGTGCCCACGGAGAAGAGGAGATCGGGATGGGTCGCGCGAGCGAGTTCCGTCATGGCCGGCGACACGCCGACGCCGAACACGGACACCCCGAGCGAGGCCGGCCGCGCCGTGAGGCGGCCCGGCCCGCACCCGAGGTCCGCGACGGGTCCGAGGCCGGAGTCCCGGACTACCCCGGCGAAGGCGTCCAGCGTCGCGCGCGACAAGGGGTCCAGAGCCGCGGGGTCCGAGACGAGGTCGGCGTAGGCGGAGGCGACGGTGTCGTACGACGCACGGACGGCCGCGAGGTGGGAAGGCTCGGTCATGCGGTGAATCCAGACCGTTGCCGCCGACCGGTGGCCGGGGGCGCCGGGAAGGGCGGGAGCCCGCCCCCTGGGGGGGGGCGGGCTCTCACCTGTGCGGCGGGGGAGTGGCGGTCAGTCGCGCAGGGCCGCCCGGGCCGTGTCCAGCACCGCGGGTGTCGGGCGGTTGAAGGGCAGCTTGCCCAGCAGGGCCGCCATGCCGCAGGTGTTGCTCAGGCCGGAGTAGACCAGGCCGGCCGCCACGCCGGCGGAGAGCAGCCGGGCGCGCGGGGCGCGGCGGCCGAGAGCCAGTCCGGCCAGGACCAGCGAGCCGGCGGCGAAGCGGACCTGCCGGTCCATCGCCCATGTCGCGCGGGCCGGGGCGGGGCCCTGCTCGACCGGCAGCCCGGCGGCGGTCCAGCCGTCGGTGCCGCCCTCGACGCCGGTGGCCGCGATGCCGGCGGCGGCCAGCCGCTCGCGGGCATCGGCGGAGCGGCGGCCCGTGGCGCACACCACGAACAGCTCACGCCGCCCGGCGGCGTCCGCCAGTTCGGGCAGGAGCGCCGCGAGGCTGTCGAGCGGCAGGTTCACGGCGCCGGGCAGATGCCCGGCGGCGAACTCGCCCGGCGCCCGGACGTCGAGCACGAGCGTCTTCGACGCCTCGCGGGCGTGGAGGTCGGCGGGGGAGATGGTCACGGAAGCGTCCTCCTGGAGCGGGTGGGGAAGGTGGGCTGCGCGGTGGGACCCGCGCCCTCCTGGCCGGGGGTGCCCTGTGGGGCGCGGGTGGTGCCCGCCCCGCGCGGGGCGGGGCGCCCACGGGTGGAGGCGGCCGGTCGAACGGCCTCCTCCTATACCCCCCACCGTATCAAGGGTGCGCGGATTCCCTTGCGGCCCCGCCTGTCCCCGGCGGGGTGGCCACGCCCCCTTCCGGGTGTCGGGCGGCCGCCGCTCTCCGTGCCGCGCCGGTCCCGGGGAGTTGGGCCACTAGCCTCGCGCCATGAGCGAGATGAGCGAGAACCCCCGCTGGTACACCGTCGTCCTCAAGCCGCAGCTCGCCGACGCCGAGGGGCACCCGGAGCACGGCTCCCCGCTCCGCGAGACCCGCGTCGAGGCCACCGGCGACCTCGGCGCCAGCGGCTACCCGCGCTACGCCGGCTCGGGCGTCCAGGCCGACATCGACCCGGCCACCGGCGCCGTCGAGGCCGTCACCGTCGACGGCGACGAACTCCCGATCGGCTACGTGGCCCAGGCCCGCGAGGGCGACACGGCGGGCGGCGACTCCATGGTGCCCGGGGAGTACGAGTTCGAGGCCCCGCGCGCCCCCGAGGACGGTAAGGGTGAGGGTGCTCACCCCGCGTAGGCCGTGACCGCTGCCACTTCCTTCTGCAACTAGTTGCAGAACCGGGCGGCCCTCCTTTAGAACTGTCCGTACGACATCGCCGTACGGAGGGCCGCCATGAGCAGCGCCAGTGACTATCCGCACCTGCTGAACCCGCTCGACCTCGGGTTCACCACCCTGCGCAACCGCGTGCTCATGGGCTCCATGCACACCGGCCTGGAGGAGGCCCCCGGCGGCATCGACCGGATGGCCGCGTTCTACGCCGCGCGCGCCCGGGGCGGCGTCGGCCTCATGGTCACCGGCGGGATCGCCCCCAACGACCGGGGCCGCTCCGCCGAGGGTGGCGCCCGGCTCACCACCGAGGCCGAGGCGGCCGAGCACCGGGTGATCACCGACGCCGTCCACCGCGAGGGCGGGAAGATAGCCCTCCAGATCCTCCACTTCGGCCGCTACGCCTACCACCAGGACCTCGTCGCCCCCAGCGCGATCCAGGCCCCCATCAACCCCTTCGTGCCGCACGCCCTCACCGGCGACGAGGTCGAGGAGACCATCGAGGACTTCGTCCGGGCCGCCGCCCTCGCCCGCTCCGCCGGGTACGACGGCGTCGAGATCATGGGCTCCGAGGGCTACCTCATCAACGAGTTCATCGCCGCCCGCACCAACCACCGCGAGGACCGCTGGGGCGGCTCCTACGAGAACCGCGTCCGCTTCCCCCTGGAGATCGTCCGCCGGGTCCGCGAGCGCGTCGGCGAGGACTTCATCCTCATCTACCGCCTCTCCATGCTCGACCTGGTCCCCGGCGGCTCCTCGCTGGAGGAGGTCGTCACCCTCGCCAAGCTGGTCGAGGAGGCCGGCGCCACCCTCATCAACACCGGCATCGGCTGGCACGAGGCCCGCGTCCCCACCATCGCCACCCAGGTCCCGCGCGCCGCCTTCACCTGGGTCACCCGCGAACTGATGGGCGCGGTGAGCATCCCGCTCGTCACCGGAAACCGCGTCAACACCCCCGAGACCGCCGAGCAGATCCTCGCCGAGGGCCGCGCCGACATGGTCTCCATGGCCCGGCCCTTCCTCGCCGACCCCGACTTCGTCGCCAAGGCCGCCCGCGGCCGCGCCGACACCATCAACACCTGCATCGGCTGCAACCAGGCCTGCCTGGACCACACCTTCAGCGGCCGCATCAGCAGCTGCCTGGTCAACCCGCGCGCCTGCCATGAGACCGAACTGGTCCTCGCCCCGACCCGGCTGCGCAAACGGATCGCCGTCGTCGGCGCCGGGCCCGCGGGTCTCGCCTGCGCCGTCTCCGCCGCCGAGCGCGGCCACGCGGTCACCCTCTTCGACGCCGCCGAGGAGACCGGCGGCCAGCTCAACGTCGCCCGCCGCGTCCCCGGCAAGGAGGAGTTCGACGAGACCGTCCGCTACTTCCGCGTCCAGCTCGCCGAACACGGCGTCGACGTCCGCCTCGGCAAGCCCGTCACCGCCGCCGACCTCCCCGAGGACGCCTACGACGAGGTGGTCCTCGCCACCGGCGTCACCCCGCGCGTCCCCGCCATCCCCGGCGTGGACCACCCCAGCGTCGTCGGCTACCTCGACGTGCTGCGCGACCAGGCCCCGGTCGGCCGCCGCGTCGCCGTCATCGGGGCCGGCGGCATCGGCTTCGACGTCGCCGCCCACCTCACCGACAGCGGGGACGGCGCCTCCCTGGACGCCGACACCTACTTCCGCCACTGGGGCGTCGACACCACGTACGCCACCCCCGGCGGCCTGCGCGAGGCGGAACTCCCCGCCACTCCGCGCACCGTCCACCTGATCCAGCGCAAGACCGGCAAGGTCGGCGCCGGCCTCGGCAAGACCACCGGCTGGATCCACCGCACCGAGCTGCGCCACCGGGGCGTCACCACCGTCGCCGGCGCCACCTACGACCGCATCGACGACGAGGGGCTGCACCTCACCGTCGACGGCGAGCAGCGCGTCCTCGCCGTCGACACCGTGGTCCTGTGCGCGGGCCAGGAACCCCGCCGCGACCTGTACGAGGAGCTGCTGGCGGCGGGCCGCACCCCGCACCTGATCGGCGGCGCCGACGTCGCCGCCGAACTGGACGCCAAGCGCGCCATCAAGCAGGGCACCGAACTCGCGGCCACGCTCTGACCCGTGAACCGGTGCCGGCTCGCGGGACGCGGGCGGGCACCGGTCCACGCACTCCCTAGGATTGGCCCATGTCCCTGCCGCACGCGATCCTCACGGCCCTGCTGGAGAAGCCCTCCTCGGGGCTGGAGCTGACCCGCCGTTTCGACAGGTCGATCGGCTACTTCTGGTCTGCCACCCACCAGCAGATCTACCGGGAGCTGGGCCGCCTGGAGGGCGAGGGACTCATCCGCACCCTCCCCTCCGAGAAGCCGGCCCGCGGCCGCCGCAAGGAGTACGAGGTCCTTCCCGCCGGCCGCGAGGAGCTGGCCCGCTGGGCCGCCGAGCCCCAGGACCCCCGGACCGTCCGCGACCCGCTGCTGCTGCGGCTGCGCGCCGCCGCCGTGGTCGGCGGGGTGGAGCTGGAGGACGAACTCCGGCGTCATCTGGAGCTGCACCGCGCGCAGCTCGCCGAGTACGAGGCCATCGAGCGCCGCGACTTCCCGCCCGCGCCGGACCGGCCGCGCGAGGACCGGCTGCGCCACATCGTCCTGCGGGCCGGGATCGAGCTGGAGACCTTCTGGACGACCTGGCTCACCGACGCGCTGGACGAACTGGCGGGCGCCCCCGAGGAGGCGGGCACCCCCTCCTGACGGGCGTTCACTCCCGCGCGCCCGTGCTGCGGCGCAGCATCCACCACGCGCCGCCCAGCGCCGCCGCCGACCCCGCCCTGGACCCCGTGTGAGGGCAGCGGGGAGGCGGACGCCTCGGGGGAGGCGGCGCCGGAGCTGTCCGGTGCCGACGGCGAGGCGGAGGGCGCCGGGCGCATCGTCGAGGAGGTCGTGGGCTCCCCAGCCTGCTCCGTCCCGCACTCGGCGCCGCCGCCGTGACAGACTCATCGCGGACGACCTCCGGGGAGCGGCACCGGGCGGGGGCGCCCGGTGCGCCGCCGGTCACGGACCCGTGCCTGCCGCTACGAGCCGACGGCCCGCCCGCCCCGGGCGCACCCGGCCCCGCCGCCGGTGCCGCCGGGCGGGTGGCCCCCTCATCCGTACGGCGTCGCCCTCACTCCTCGCCGGTGACCACGGTCCGCTCGGGCGAGAAGCCGCCCCAGGTGCCGTCGGGCAGCTTGGCCCGCAGCTTCACCCGGTGCTCCACCCCGTCCTCCTTGCCGACGAAGAAGGTGTACTTCGCCTTCTCCTCGGGCACCTTGCCACCCCAGACGAGGCTGGTGTCCTGCTTCCCGTCCAGCCGGATCTGGTACTCGGTCACCTCGCCGCCGGTCTTCGGCGCCACCCAGGCCAGGTCGATGTAGTGGCCCTCGTCCGTGCGCCGCGCGGTGGCGGTCAGCTCCGTCGGCGCCGCCCCGGCCTCCGGCGAGCCCTTCCCCGTGGTGGTGAGCCGTGCCTCGGGGGAGGCGGGCGAGGTGTTCCCGGCAGCGTCCCGCGCCTTGACGGTGAACCGGTAGGCGGTGCCCGGCCGCAGCCCGGTCAGCACCGCCGAGGTGCTCTCCCCGCCGACACTGTGGATCTTCGAACCGCCCTGGTAGACGTCGTACGAGGCGACCGCGTCGTCGTCCTCGGCGGCCTTCCACGTCAGGGTGGCGGCACGGCTGCCCCCGGCCTCGGCGGTCAGCCCGGCCGGGGCGGTCGGCGGCCGGGTGTCCTCCTTGCCCTGCTCGGGCGTGGTCACCGAGACGCGCTTGCTGGCCGGGCCCTTCTTGCCCTCGGTGTCCAGGGCGCGCACGGTGAAGACCTGTTCGGTGCCGGGGGCCAGGTCGGTGATGTCGACCATGTGCCGCTCGCCCGGCACCTCCTTGACCTTCTTGCCGCCGAGCAGCACCTCGTACCGGCGCACGCCCTTGTCGTCGGTGGACTGGTTCCACATCACGTGGACCGAGGTGGCGCTGCTGGCCACGGCGGTCACCCCGGTCGGTGCGGTCGGCGGGCGGTCCGGTTCCACGGTCTTCCCGCCCAGCGAACACCCGGCGAGCGCCCCCGCCACCGCCGCGACCAGCAGCGGCCCCCGGAGGACGCGCCGGGCCGTGACAGCTGGGGGTTCTGGAGTTCCACGCACGAGGCCAGCCTTCCACCGGAGTTATTGGTCTGGACCTGTATGGCACAGCGGACCCTCCCTCATCAAGAGGGGACGGCGGACCGGTGGCGGCGAGACGTCCGCTGCCCGCACGTTTCGGCGGAATGATCCTCCGGGCGCGAAGGGCGTGAGAGGTGAGTAGGCGTCAGGAGGCGCGGCCTGCCCCGCGCCGGACCGACTCCGCCCACAGCACCAGCGGCACCTGGAGGGGGAGGCGGCCGTAGGCCACCGCGCGCCGCACGGGGGACCGGTTCCGCCAGTCGGCCGCCATCTGGAGATTGGCGGGGAAGACGGCGACGAAGAACGCCCCGGTCAGCCCGGCCGCCAGCCGCCGCGTACGCGGGTGCGCGACACCCGCCGCCAGCGCCACCTCCGCGACCCCGCTCAGTCGCGTCCACCGGCGGGGATCGCCCGGTAGCGCCTCCGGCACGATCGCGTCGAACCCCCTGGGCGCCACGAAGTGCGCAGCCCCGGCCGCGGCGAGCAGTCCGGAGAGGAACAGGGCGGAGCGGGAAGGTGCGGCCATGGTTCCTCCTGGGGGAACGGCGTCGGGACACGCCGAGGCTACGGGGCGGGGCTGCCCGCCGTCGGTGGCTGGCGCCCGCCATTCTCCGTACCGTGTGGCGTTTTGTGCCGAGATGTGTAGATCCGGCTGGCATGCTGGCTGCGGCCGGACGGCCGATGGCAGCGGCGAGGAGGAGGGCGCGTGGCAGGTGCGGAAGGACGGCCCTTGCTCCTGCTGCTCGCCGTCTGCGTGCTCGGCGTCCTGCTCCTGTACGGCGCCGGCCGGCTCTGCGCGGTACGTCGCGAACCCGCCCGGGCCCTGCCGCCGTTCAGCGGCGGACTCGCCCCCGCCGAGCATCCGGCGAGCCGCTTCCACGTCCGCTGGTACCCGGTCTCCCTGGTCTTCCTCGCCTTCGACATGGAGATGCTCTTCATGTACCCGTGGGTGCGCGTGGTGGGGGAGATGGGCACCCCGGCCGTGGTCGAGATGTTCCTCTTCCTCGGCATCCTGCTGGCGGCCGTCGCCTACGCCTGGCGGGAGGGTGCCTTCCGGTGGAGCTGAGGAGCGCGCTGCTGCGGGCCGCGCTGGCCCGCCCCGCCGTACTGACCGCCGTACTCCCCGGAGCGACCCGCGCCCGGCTCGCCGTCGAACGTCAACTGCGGGCCCGCCGCTGGCCCCGCGCCCTCTCCCCGGCCGCCGCAGACCTGCTGGTCGTCGTGGGCAGCCCGGGCGAGGACGAGCCGGCCTGGCTGGAAGGAACCTGGCAGGCGCTGGCCGAGCCGCGCGCAATGGTCCGGGTCGAGGAGGCGGCCGACGCGGGGGCGGCCCTGGACGCGGGGCACGCCGCGCTGCTGCGGGGCGGCCGGCGTGCGGGGACGGCCGCAGGAGGACCCCGCCCGCACCAGGTGAGCCCCGCGACCGACCACGGCCACCCTGACCTCGGCCACGCCGACCCATCGGCGGCGCACTCCCACGACACCCCCATGCTCGTCTCCGGCCTCCCGCTGGCCGACCGTGCCGACGACCGCGACGGGCTGCGGCTGGACCGCCTGCACGTGCCCTTCGGGCCGGCGCTGCCCGACTGGCCGGCCGGGCTGGTGGTGCGGCTCGCGCTCCAGGGCGACGTGGTGCAAGAGGTGACCGGCGTCGAGCTGGTTCCGGCCGCGCCCGCCCCCCGGCCCGCGTTCTGGGACACGCCGTGGCGGGAGGCGGCGGCCGGGGCCCCGGTGACCCGGGGCGAGGCCGCCCGCCGCCGGTGCGCCGCCCACCTCGACAGCCTCGGCCGCCTGCTCGCCGTGGCCGACTGGCCGGACGCCGCCACCCGCGCCCGCCGCCTGCGCGACGCCGCCCTCGCCGGCGCGCCCGCCGCCGAACTGGCGTACACGACACGGCGCCTGACCCGGCGGGTGGGCCGCTCCCGGACCCTGCGGTGGCTCACCTCGGGCATCGGCTTCCTGCCCCGTGAGCTGGCCCTGGCCGCAGGCGTCGGCGGTCCCGCCCTGGCGGCCGACGGCGACGTCTGGCGCCGTACCGTGCGGTGGCTGGCCGAGGCCGCGCGGGCCGCCGACGCCTGCGAGGACCCCCGGCCGCTCCCGCCCGACGACCCCTACGGCCCGCGCGGGGACCTGACGGGGGAGCAGCCGCCCTCCCGCGCCCTGCTCGACGTCCTGCCCGCCCTGCTGCACGGCGCGGAACTCGCCGCCGCCCGGCTCACCCTCGCCAGCCTCGACCCCGACCCGGACGAACTCGTCCCCGTGGCCGCCGGGGAGGTGACCCGTGGCTGACTCCGCACCCCTGTGGGCCGCCGCCGCGCTCCCGCTGCTCCTCGCCCCGGCCGCCCTCGCCGTCGCCTGCGCCGACAGCCGCTCCGCCGCCCCCGTCCGCGCAGTGCTGCGGCTCCTCGTCCAGCAGCCGCGCCGCACCCGCGCCGCCGACACCCTCGCCACCCGCACCGGCACCGTGCTGCTGCCCCTCGCCGCCCTCCTGGCCGCCGCCGTCGTGCCGCTCGGCGCCACCCCGGTCAGCGACCTCGGCGACGGCGTGGTCTGGTTCAACGCCATGGAGGCGCTGGCCTGGGCGGCGGTCTGGCTCACCGGCTGGGGGCCCAACTCCACCCTCTCCCTCGTCGGCGGCTACCGCTTCCTCGCCCAGGGCCTCGCCTACGAGATCCCGCACATGCTGGCCCTCACCACCGCCGCGCTCGGCGCGGGCTCGCTCCGCGTCACCGAGATCGCCGACGCCCAGCGGGGCCTGTGGTTCGCCGTGTGGATGCCGGCCGCCTTCGCGCTCTACCTGCTGAGCGCGGCCGCCATGTCCTTCTGGGGCCCCTTCGGCCAGCCCGCCGGACGCGACCTCGCCGGTGGCGTGGCCGCCGAGCTGACCGGGACCGGACGCCTCCTGCTCCTCGGCGGGCGCCGCCTGCTGCTGCTCACCTCCGCCGCGATGGCCGTCCCGCTCTTCCTCGGCGGCGGCCACGGCCCGCTGCTGCCCGGCTGGGCGTGGACCCTGGTGAAGACCGGCGCGGTCCTCGCCCTGCTGCTGTGGCTGCGCCGCCGGCTGCCCGGGGTGCGGATGGACCGGTACACGGAGCTGTCCTGGGTGGTGCTGACGCCGCTCGCCGTCCTCCAGGCGCTGGTCGTCGCCGTGGTGGTGCTGCCGTGAGGCGGGGGAGCGGGGGAGTGCCGTGCTGAGCGACGTCCTGGCCTGGGTGCTGGCCGTGTGCGCGGTGGTGGCCGGCGTCCTGGTCTTCCGGTTCGACTCGATGGCCCGCGCCACCTTCGCCCTGCTCGCCGCCCTGCTCTGCGTCGCGGGCGAGGTGCTGCTGCTCGGCCTTCAGTACCTCGGGGTCGTCATCGTCCTGATGATGACGATCGAGATGGCGGTGATGGCCGTGTTCATGATCATGTTCATGATGAATCCGGCCGGGCTGATGCCCATGGCCATGCTCCACAACACCCGCGCCGCCGCCGCGCTCTGCGCCGCCCTCTTCGCCCTCCTCGCCACCGGCATCCTCACCGCCGACTGGCCCCGGGCCACCGGCCGCCCGCCCGCCGACCCCACCTTCGAGCTCGGCATGTCCCTGATGGGGCCCCAGATGCTCACCATGATGACGCTCGGCACCGCCCTCTTCGCCACCATCGTCGCGACCGTCGTCCTCGCCACCCGGCGCGGCCGCTACGACCGGTGGGGCGACGACCTGCGCGCCGCCAGGCCCGACGACCCCGCCCGCGGAGGTGTCGGCCGGTGACCCTCTCCCTCCTCATGCTGCTCGCCGCCGCCCTGTTCTGCACCGGCCTCTTCGGGGTGCTGACCCAGCAGTCCGTGGTGATGCTGATGATGGGGCTGGAGCTGATGATCGGCGCCGTGATCCTCGCCGCCGCGACCGCCTGGCGCCACCTCGCCCCCGCCAACGCCGACGGGCAGGTCGTCGTCATCCTCGCGGTCACCGCCATGGCCCTGGAGATGGCGGTCGGCTTCGCCGTGGTCACCGCCCTGTTCCGCACCGGCGAGAAGGACCTCACCGACCAGGCGGCGGAGCTGCGCGGGTGAGCGCCCTGCTCTGGCTGCTCCCGGCGGTGCCGCTCACCGGCGGCGCGGCCCTGCTCCTCGCCGGACACCGCGCCGACCGGACCGCCCCCACCACGGGAGCCGCCCTCGCCCTCGCCACCTGCGCCCTCGCCACCGTCGCGGCCCGGACCGGACCCGAGGCGGCCGCACCCTTCCTGACCGGACTGCCGGTACGCCTCGCCGTCGACGGCCTCTCCGCACCGCTCGCCGTCACGGTCGCCGCCGTCGCCGCCCTCGTCCTGCTCGCCGCCCGCGCCGGACTCGGCCCGCCCGGCTCGGCCGCCCGCTTCACCGGCCTCATGCTGCTGTTCACCGGCGCCATGCTGACCACCGTCACCGCCGCCACCCTGCCCCTCCTGCTCATGGGCTGGGAGGTCATGGGCGCCACCTCCTGGGCGCTCATCGGCCACACCTGGCGCGACCGCGCGGCCACCCGCGCCGCCACCACCGCCTTCCTCACCACCCGCACGGGCGACCTCGGCCTCTACCTCGCGGCCGGCGCCGCCCTCGCCGGAGGAGCCGCCCCCCTCGCCCTCGACGACCTCGCCAGCACCGGCGAACCCTGGCGCTCCCTCACCGCCGCCGGCATCGTCCTCGCCGCGCTCGGCAAGTCCGCCCAGCTCCCCTTCAGCTTCTGGCTCTCCGGCGCCATGCGCGGCCCCGCCCCCGTCTCCGCCCTCCTCCACTCGGCCACCATGGTCGCCGCCGGGGCCTACCTGCTGCTGCGCACCGGCCCCCTGCTGGCCGCCACCGGCTGGGGCGCCGAGCTGACCGCCTGGACCGGGGCCGCCACCGCCCTCGTCCTCGGCCTGGTCGCCGTCGCCCAACGCGACCTCAAACAGCTCCTCGCCGCCTCCACCTGCGCCCAGCTCGGCTTCATGGTGCTGGCCGCCGGAGCCGGCGCCACCACCGGCGGCACCCTTCAGCTCCTCGCCCACGCCGCCGCCAAGAGCCTCCTCTTCCTCCTCGCCGGCGCCTGGCTCACCACTCACGACACCCGCCTGCTCCCCGGTCTCACCGGCGCCGCCCGCAGCCCCCGCCCCCTCGGCCTCCTCTTCACCACCGGCGCCCTCTGCCTCGCCGGCTTCCCCCCGCTCGCCCTCTGGGCCGCCAAGGACCTCCTCCTCGCCGCCGCCCTCACCCACGACCCCTGGCTCTACGCCACCGGCCTCGCCGCCGCCACCCTCGCCGCCGTCTACAGCACCAAAGCCCTCTGGTACGTCTGGCGGCCTCCTTCCGCCCCCGCGACCGCACCCCCTGCCCGCCCCGCACTCCTCACCCCGCTCACCCTCCTCGCCCTGGCCTGCCTCGCCCTCACCCCGCTCGCCCTGCCGCCCCTGCGCACCGTCCTGGAACACACCGTCGCCACCGGAGTCCACCCCGCGCCCCACCTCTGGGAGGCGTCCCTCTCCGGCGGGCTCGCCCTCGGAGCCGCCGCATGGGCCTGGTCGGCGGGCGGCCCCCGGCTGCGCCTGCCCGCCCCCTTCCCGGACTGGCTCGGGCTGGAACGCGCCGCCCACGCCCTGGTCGTCCGGCCCGTCCTGGCCGCCGCCCGCCTCGCCGCCGCCTTCGACACCCGGGTCCTGGAACGCGCCGTGGACGCCGCCGCGTACGGCACCCTCGCCCTGGCCCGCCGTACCGACCGGGTCGCCGAACGGGGCCTCACCGGCGCGGTGGCCGCGCTGGCGGCGGCCGTCCGCACGGCCGGTTCGGGGGCGCGGCGGCCGCAGACCGGGCAGCTCCACCAGTACCTGGCGCAGGCCGTCGCCGCGTTCACCGCTCTCGCCGTCGTCTTCGTCCTTGTCCGGTGAGCCCGGTGAGCCCGGTGACCCGGCGGACCAGGCCCGCCCCGACAGAAAGGCCCCGCCGTGCTCACGGTCCTGGTCTTCGCCCCCGCCGCCGTCGCCCTGGTGCTGCTCGCCCTGCCGCGCACCGTGCCCGACGCCGTCCACCGCACCGCCTGGACCGTGACCAGCGCGCTGCTCCTCGCCTTCACGGCCGCCCTGTGGGCCGCGCACGGCACGGGCGGCGGCTACGCCTACGAGACGCGGGTGCGGTGGATGCCCTCGGCGGGCGTCGGCTACCACGTCGGCGTCGACGGGCTCTCGCTGCCGCTGACCGTGCTGACCTGCGTCCTCTTCCTCGCCTGCGCCCTCTACTCGTGGCGTGAGCGGCGCCGGGTGCGGGCCCACGCCGCGCTCTTCCTGCTCCTTCAGACCACCTGCCTCGGCGTCTTCGTCTCCCTCGACCTGATCCTCTTCTTCGTCTTCTTCGACCTGTCCATCGTCGCCATGTACTTCGTCATCGCCGGCTGGGGCCGCGACCAGGCCGCCCGCGCCGCGCTGACCTTCTTCCTCTACACCTTCCTCGGCTCCCTCGCCCTGCTCCTCGGCTTCATCGGCCTCTACCTCGCCGCCTCCCCGCACACCTTCGACATGACCGACCTGACCCGCGCCGACCCGCTCGCCGGCCGGCCCGTCGCCGCCGGCCTCGTCCTCCTCGCCCTCGGCACCGGACTGGCCGTCAAGACCCCGACCGTCCCCTTCCACACCTGGCTCCCCCTCGCCCACACCCAGGCCCCCGCCGCCGGGTCCGCGATCCTCGCCGGCGTCCTGCTGAAGATGGGCACCTACGGTTTCCTGCGCATCGCCATGCCGATGCTCCCGGGAGCCTGGCGCCGGTACGCCCTGGTGGCGGTCGTTCTCGGCGTCGTCTCGGTGCTGTACGGGGCGCTGGTCGCGCTCGCCCAGACCGACCTGAAGCGGATGATCGCCTACACCTCCGTCACCCACATGGGATACGTCGTGCTGGCCCTCGGCGCCGCCGCCTCCACGACCGCGCCCGGCGACGAGGACGCCCGTACCCTCGCGGTGAGCGGCGCCGTCACCCAGATGGTCAGTCACGGCCTGCTCACCGGCGCCCTCTTCCTCCTCGCCGGGGCCCTCCACGAACGCGGCCGCACCTACGACCTGGCCGCCTACTCCGGCGTGGCGGCCCGCGCGCCCGTCCTCGCCGCCGCCACCGCCGTCGCCTTCTTCGCCTCCCTCGGCCTGCCCGGCTTCTCCGGCTTCGTCGCCGAGTTCCAGATCTTCACCGGCAGCCTCGGCCCCCGCCCCGTCGCCACCTGTCTCTCCGTCCTCGGCATCCTCCTCACCGCCGCCCTCCTCCTCCGCGCCTACCAGCAGGTCTTCCTCGGCCCGCTCCGGCTCCCCCCGGCCCCCGGCAGCCCCCGCGCCTTCCCCGACCTGCGCCGCCGCGAGGCCGCCGCCGTCCTGCCGCTGCTCGCCCTCGCCACCCTCCTCGGCCTCGCCCCCCGCCCCCTCCTCGACACCGTCGAACCCGCCTCCGGCCTCGTCCTGGAGTGGCTGACCCGATGACCGCGACCGACGAGAACCCGCTCGACCTGCTGCCCGAACTCCTCCTCGCCGGGGCGGCCGTGGCCGGACTGCTGCTCGGCTCCTGGCTGCCGCGCCGCCGCCAGTGGGCCGTCGCCCTGCTCTCCGCCCTCGCCTGCCTGGCCGCCGCCGTGGCCGCCCTCGTCGCCGCCCCCGGCCCCGCCACCACCGCCTTCAACGGCGCCTACGCCCTCGACCCCCTCACCACCACCGCCCGCCTCGTCCTCGCCGGCGCCACCCTCCTGGTCACCGCCCTGAGCCTTCGCCCCCTCGGCGGCCATCCCCGCGAGAGCGAGTACCACGTCCTCGTCCTGCTCACCGCCGCCGGCTCCCTCGTCCTCGCCGGCGCCCAGGACATCCTGCTGCTCGCCGCCGCCTACCTGCTCGCCAGCATCCCCGCCTACGCCCTCGCCGGCTTCGCCAAGGACGGCCCCGGCACCGAAGCGGCCCTCAAGTACTACGTCCTCGGCGCCCTCAGCGGCGTCGTCCTGCTCACCGGCACCACCCTCCTGTACGCCGCCACCGGCACCACCGCCTACCCCCGGCTCGCCGCTGCCGACGCCGCCCCCGCCGCGCTGCTCACCGCCGGAACCCTCGGCGTCCTCGGCGGCCTCCTCTTCAAGTCCGGTGCCGTCCCCGCCCACTTCTGGGTGCCCGACGCCGTCCAGGGCAGCGCCCCGCCCGTCGCCGCCCTGCTCACCACCCTCCCGAAGGCCGGGGCGCTCACCGCCCTCTTCCGCCTCGGCGCCGTCCCCCTCGCCGGAAGTGCCGTCCCCTGGCCCGCTCTGCTCGCCACCCTCGCCGCCGCCTCCATGACCCTCGGCAACCTCGCCGCCCTCCTCCAGCGCGACGTCCGCCGCCTGCTCGCCTACTCGGCCGTCAGCCAGGTCGGCTACCTCCTCATGCCCGTCGCCGTCGCCGGCCGCACCGCCCTCGCCCAGCCCGCCTTCCTCTACTACGTCGCCGCGTACGCCCTCACCAACCTCGGCGCCTTCGCCGTCGTCTGCGCCCTGCCGCGCGCCACCACCACCGACAGCTGGCGCGGCCTGGTCCGCCACCGCCCGCTGCTCGCCGTCAGCCTCGCCGTCTGCCTGCTGGGACTGGTCGGCACCCCGCCCACCGCCGTCTTCCTCGGCAAACTGGCGGCGTTCACCGCCGTCTTCGACGCCGGGTACGGCTGGCTGGCCGTCCTCGCCGCCGCCAACACCGTCGTCTCGCTCTTCTACTACCTGCGCTGGCTCGCCCCCGCCTTCACCCCCGGCGCCGCCCCGCCCACCGGCGGCGAGGACCGCCTCGCCCGCGCCACCGCACACACCGCGGCCGCCGCCTCCCTCGTCCTGGGCCTCGCGGCCGGCCCCGTCCTCGCCCTGCTCGACGGCCCGCCGGCCCACTGACCTCGTCGGCCCCCCGGAAATACGGTGGCGGCCGTCCGTGCCCCGTTGCTACGTTCGCCGCTGTGCCCGACGCGTGGCCACCTTTCTTCAGCCGCGCCTCCGAACCGATACGAGCAGGTGTTGATGAACCGGCCCGCGCCGCGCGCGCCTCACCGCGATGCGGACACCCCGTCCGCCGACCGGATTACCGCCCCCTGAACCAGGCTTCCGAGGCCCGCTCGGCCTGCTCCCGCCGTTCCCGCGACCATCACCGCACCGGCCAGGAGTATCCAGGTGTCCGACCACCTCACCACCGACCGCACCGACCCCACCACCGCCTTCGACTGCCCGTCCTGCGGCACCTCGTCGACCGGCGTCCCACGCGACCACTGCCCCCAGTGCCTGCACACCCGGCACCGGGACTCCGCCGACCCCTGCGGCGCCCCCATGGCCCCGCTGGCCGTCGCCGTCCACGGGCCCGGCGACTGGCGGCTCATCCACCGCTGCACCGCCTGCGCCACCCTCACCTCGGCGCCCGTCCGCGCCGACGACCACCAGGTGGCGCTGATGGCGCTGGCGGTGCGGCCGCTCGCCCAGCCGCCGTTCCCGCTCGGCCTCCTCGGCCGGATCTGAGGGCGCGCCCGATGCCCCGCAGACACCGCGCCCGCCAGGAGCCGCGTACCGGCCGCCGAGCCCAGCGCCCCAAGGACGTCCTGCACGGCCCTCGCGGCCACCGGGGCGACGCCTTCCGCTGCCTCGGCTGCCGCCGGGACGTGCCCGTACGCGCCCCGGGCACCGCCCACCGCAACCACTGCCCGTACTGCCTGACCAGCCGTCACGTCGACGGACGCGCCCCCGGTGACCGGGGCGAGGAGTGCCGGGCCCCGATGGACGCCCTCACCCTCGCCGTCCGCGACGACGGGGAGTGGCTGCTGATCCACCGGTGCCGGGCCTGCGGCACCCTCAAGGCCAACCGCCCCGCCGGCGACGACCACCCGCTGGCCCTGATCCGCCTCGCCCTGCGGCCCCTGGCCGATCCGGGACTGGCGCACCTGGCGGGGGTGGTGCCCGGGACGTAGCCCGGCCCCGGTGGCCGCCCGCCCGCTCAGCCCAGCAGCACCGCGTGCGGCAGGGCATGGGCGGTGCGGCCGCCGGGGGTCCGGACCGTCCGCGCGGCCAGCAGGGCGTCGACCACCGCCTCCTCCACGCTGTCCAGCACCGCCGTGAAGACGAGGTTCAGATCGGCGGGGGAGAGCACCACCGGCGCCTCGGCGACCCGGGTGGAGAAGGCCAGGCCGTAGTCGCCGCTGCCGTGGCTGTACGCCGCCCCGACCCGGCCCAGCGCCAGCACCCCGCGCGCCGCGATCCGCTCCAGCTGCCGCCCGGTGCACGGCACGTCCAGCGCCACGACCACCACGCACGACCCGCGCGGCGAGGTGTACCCCGCCCGCTCAAGCCCCAGCTCCTCGGGCAGCACCGTCCGCCCGGCCACCCGGAGGTCGCCGTCCATGTTGGCCTGCACCAGCACCCCCACCGTGGCCGGACCGCCCTCCAGCGGCACCACCCGCGAGGCCGAGCCGATGCCCGCCTTGAAGCCCAGCGCGCACGCCCCCGTGCCGCCCCCGGTGTTGCCCATCGCCACCGGGCCCGCGTCGGCGCCGTCCAGCGCCGCCCGTACGTGCGCCTCCGTCACCGGGCGCCGCTCCGACGACAGCCAGGAGTCGTTGATCTCGCCGACCACCGGGTTGAGCGAGGTCACCGGCGTCGCCGACCGGTCCAGCACCCACCCCACCAGGGCGTCCGCCGCGCGGAACGCCGACAGGGTGGAGGTGAGCAGCACCGGCGTCTCCAGCTCCGCCAGCTCCATCAGCTGGGTCGCGCCGACGAACTTCCCGTACCCGTTGACCATGTGGAAGCCGGCCGGGACCGCGCGCGCCTCCTCCAGCGCCACCGGCACCAGCGCCGTCACCCCCGAGTACACGCCCCGCTCCTCGTCGTCCAGCGTGGTCTGCCCCACCAGCAGCCCCGGCACGTCGGTGACCGCGTTGAGCGGCCCCGGCGCCATCCGCCCCACCGCCCGCCCGGTCTCCCGCAGCCGCAGCACCCGTCCCCGCCCGTCGCCCGCCATCCGTCCGCCTCCCGCCCGTCCCCGCGGACCGTCCGCGCGGCGGCCCGCACTCTACGTCCCGGGCTCAGCCGGCGTCAGGCCGCGAAGCGGTCCGTGGCGGCCCGCACCAGCCGCAGGGTCTCGGTGCCGCCCAGGTGCCCAGCCGACTCCACCACGGACAGCCGCGCCCCCGGCCAGTTCCGGGCCAGCTGCCACGCGGTGTGCACCGGTCCGCCCAGATCCAGCCGCCCGTGCACCAGTTCACCGGGGAGCGAGCCGAGCCGGTGCGCGTCCCGGATCAGCGCGCCCTCCTCCAGCCAGGCGCCGTGGGAGAAGTACCAGGCGCAGATGCGCACCAGCGCCGTCTGCCCGGCGGACGGCCGCGCCGCGTACGGCGTCCCCATCCCCTCCGCCGAGACCACGGCGTCCTCCCAGGCCAGCCAGTCCGCCACCGCCCGCGCCCGCACCGCCGGATCGGCGTCCTCCACCAGCCGCGCGTACGCCCCCACCAGATCCCCGTCGGGCCCGGTGCCGGAGCCGGTCACGAACCGGTCCCACGCCTCCGGGAAGAACCGCCCCACGCCCCGGTAGAGCCAGTCGATCTCACTGCGACGGGTCGTCGTCACCGACGGGACGACGATCTCGCTCACCCGCTCCGGATGCCGCTCGGCGTAGGCGAGGAGCAGCGTGGAGCCCCAGGAGCCGCCGTACAGCAGCCACCGGCCGATGCCCAGGTGGTGCCGGAGCCGCTCCATGTCGGCGACCAGGTGGTCGGTGGTGTTGTGCCGCAGCGAGACCGAGGGGTCGGCGGCGTGCGGGGTGCTGCGCCCGCAGTTGCGCTGGTCGAAGAGGACGACGCGGTACCGGTCGAGGTCGAAGGCGCGCGGCGCCCGGGGCGCACACCCCGTACCGGGCCCGCCGTGCACCACCACCGCCGGCTTGCCGCGCGGATTGCCGCGCACCTCCCAGTAGATCCGGTGCCCGTCGCCCACGTCGAGCATCCCGGAGTCGTACGGTTCCGCCTCGGCGGGCGGGGACGGCGGGGAAACGGACACGGCGGCACTCCCGGAGGTCGACGGCGGCACAAACCCCCGAGCCTACAAGCGGCGGCCCGCCCGCGCGGGACGATCCGCCCGGCTCACTGCAAGGCGCCCAGTATCCACGGCAGATCCTCCTTGGCGGCCACCACGAGCACCTCCCGGTCCCCGTCCCGGCACTCCACCACCCAGTCACCCGCCTCTCCCGCCCTCGGCCGCACCCGCACCACCGCCACCGAGCGGGGAACGGGCAGGCGGGCCGCCCCCGCCTCCGCGCCCGCCGCCACCGCCAGCCCCTCCGGCCCCGCCACCAGCGTCCCGAAACCCGCCGTCCCGTACGGCACCGCGCCCACCACCACCCCGGGAAACGACCGCTCCCGCCCGGGCAGCCTCGGCAGGATCCCGGGCGGTGCCGACGGCCGGGCCTGCCGCCACCGCAGCAGCCACACCCCGGCCGCGAGCACCGGTACCGCCGCGCCCACGCTCAGCAGCAGCGCGTCGAGCAGACCGTCCGTCACCAACGGCCCGAAGAACCCCACGGCCCCCAGCACCAGCCCGCAGCCCATCGGCACCGACACCAGCCACGAGGCCCGCGCCGCCCCCTCCGGCCGCCGCGCCCACCCGTACGCCACCCACCCGAACACCCCGCCCAGCGGCACCAGTCCGAGCCCGACCGCGTACGGCAGCCGGTGCCCGTCGACCGGTGTCGCCGCGGTCTCCTGCCGCAAGGGGCCCGCCATCACGGCGCGTTCCTCGCCCCGCCAGCGCACCACCCGCACCCGGTCGCCCGGCGCCAGCGCGTCGAAGAGAGCGCCCTCCTCCTCCAGCCGTACCCACGCCTCCTGTGAGCCCCCGTCAGCCGTCCACCGCAGCCCCGGCAGTCGCGGGCCCCGCCCGCCCCCCGGCTCCTTGGCGACCACCGTGCCCGGCACCGCGTCCAGGCACTCCCGCGTCCCCTCCGGTTCCGGGCGGCCCGCGCAGTACGGTGCCGAGCGGTACGCCGCCTCGGCGGCCAGCGCCCCCGGCACGTACCAGCCCAGCAGGCAGCCCGCGACAACCAGCAGCCCCAGCGAGAGCGCCACCGGCGTCGCCACCGCCGCCGACGGCCCGCGCCCGCGGCCCTGGGCCCGCCTCCCCGCCCCTGTTGTCATGGCCGCATTCTGCCCTCGTCATGCCCCGGCCGATCCCGCCCGGCCGGAACCCGCCGGGCCGGCCGCGCGGACTCGTAAGATCCACTTCGGCGGGAGCCTCCGCCGGCGCACCCGTGCCGGGACGACGGGGTCCCGGGCACGACAGGAGAGACAGCCGATGGCTGACGCGCGGACCACCCGTTTAACGACCCGACTGGCGGCCCGCGCCTCGCGCGCCGTCGACTCGCCGCACTTCACCCGCGCCGTCTTCGTCCTCATCGCCGCCAACGCGGTCCTGCTCGGCGCCGAGACCTACAGCGGGGTCGTCGCCGCCTGGCTGCCGCTCCTCAAGACCGCCGAACACCTCTTCCTCGCCGCCTTCACCGCCGAGATCCTGCTGCGCCTGGCCGCCCACGCCGACCGCCCCGCCGCGTTCTTCCGCGACCCCTGGAACCTCTTCGACCTCGCCGTGGTCACCGGCGCGTTCCTGCCCTTCCTCCGCGAGAACACCACCGTGCTGCGGCTGCTGAGGCTCGCCCGCGTCCTGCGCGCTGCCCGCTTCCTGCCCCAGCTACGTGTCGTCATCGTCGCCGTCGGCAAGAGCCTCCCCGGCACCCTGAGCTTCCTCCTCGTCGGCGGCCTGCTCCTCTACGTCTACGCGATGGTCGGCTGGACCTTCTTCGCCGACGACGACCCCGAGCACTTCGGCTCGCTCGGCCGGGCCGCGCTCACCCTCTTCCTCCTCATCACCCTGGACGGCCTCGGGGACGCCGTCCGCACCGGCCTGGAGATCTCCCGCTGGACGATTCTGTACTTCGCCTCGTTCGTCCTCTTCGGCTCGTTCCTCCTGGTCAACCTTCTGATCGGTGTCGTCATCGGCTCCCTCGACGAGGCCCGCCGCGAGGCCGAGGCGGACCGCGAGCCGCCCCGGCCGCCCGCCGCCCCCGCCGTCGTCCCCGTCGTCCCCGTCGAACCCCTGCCGCTCCCGCTGCTCCGTGCCCGCATCGCCGCCGCCCGCACCGCCTTGGACGAGGCCGAACGCGCCCTCAGCCAGGCGGCGCCGGCCAGTGCCACGGGGCCGCCGGGGGAGCGGGTGGCGGGGTGAGGGCCACCTACGGGCGCGGCTCGCGCAAGGCCGACAGATCTCGCCCGGCGAGGTCGTCCCGGGAGCGCAGCTCCTCGCCGACGGCTCGCAGGACGGGCAGGTCGGCGGCGCCGACGGCGAGGCCCACGTCCTTGGCGGCCAGGTCCAGCGTGTAGTGCGCGGAGTCCGAAAGGGTCCGCCGGACCGCGCCGCCCATCGGCCCGGCGGCCAGCGCCTCCCGCGCCCCGGCCGGGTCGACGCCGAGGGCGTCCGCGAGGCGCAGGGACTCCGCGACGACCGCGACGCCGCCGATCATCGCGTTGACGAGGACCACCTTGAGCGCGGCCCCCGACCCCGAGGGCCCGCAGCGGCGCACCGAGCCGAAACGCTCCAGCACCTCCACGACCGGCCCCTCCACCTCGCCGCCCGCCAGCACCTGGAGCGAGCCGGAGGCGGCCGCGTCGACGCTCCCCATCACCGGCGCGTCGATGAGCGTCACGCCCCCGGGGAGCCGCTCGCGCAGGGCGGCCACGGCGTCCGGGCCCACCGTCGACATCTCGGCCCACACCGTCCCCCGGCCCAGCGCCGGCAGCACCTCCTCGGCGACGGCGTCCAGCGCCTCGGGCCCGGCGAGCATCGTGACGACGATCCCGGTGCCGAGGACCGCCTCGGCGGGGGAGAGGGCGACCTGCGCGCCCTCGGCCCGCAGGGGTTCGGACCGGGAGGCGGTCCGGTTCCAGACCGCCAGGGGGTGCCCGGCCGCCAGCAGGCGGCGGGCCATGGGTGTGCCCATCGAACCGAGACCGAGAAAGGCGATGCGTTCCATGCGGGCGATGCTAGTGACGGAGGCAGGAAAGAGGCGGGACGCCGTACGGCCGTGCCGGGGCGTCCCGCCTCTTCGGCGGAGGGCCGCTGTCGGTCAGCTGTCGTCCGGACGGCCGCGGCGGCGGGAGAAGCTGACGAAAGGGTCGGCCGAAGTCCGGCTCAGGACTCCGCCGTCCGCCGTCCGCCCGACCGGCTCGCCAGGTACCGCGCCAGATGGTCGGCGGTCGCGGTGCCGCCCTCGCGGGCGACGTCCTCCACACGCCCCTGCGCGACGATCCGGCCGCCCTCGTCACCGGCGCCCGGGCCGAGGTCCATGAGCCAGTCGGCGGCGGCGACCGTGCGCAGGTCGTGCTCGGCCACGACGACCGTGTTGCCGTCGTCCACTAGGCGCTGGAGGTGGCCGACGAGGAGGTCGACGTCGGCGGGGTGCAGGCCCGAGGTCGGCTCGTCGAGCAGGTACAGGCTGTGTCCGCGCGGCGCCCGGTGCAGCTCGCTCACCAGCTTGATGCGCTGGGCCTCGCCGCCGGAGAGGGTCGTGGCGCTCTGGCCCAGCGTCAGGTAGCCCAGGCCGATGTCGGAGAGCAGGGTGAGGATGCGGGCCGCGGGCTGGACGTCGTGGAGGAACTCCCCGGCCTCCTCCACGCTCATCGCCAGCACGTCGGCGATGGTCCGGTCGCGGTGGCGGACCAGGAGCGTGCCGGGGTTGTAGCGGGCGCAGTGGCAGACCGGGCAGGGGGAGGTCTCCGTGGGCAGGAAGAGGAGTTCGACGCTGACCACGCCGTCGCCCAGGCAGTGCGGGCAGCGCCCCTGCGGCACGTTGAAGGAGAACCGGCTCGCGGTGTACCCGAGTTCCCGTGCCGTCGGCTGGGCGGCGTACAGCTTGCGGACGCTGTCGAACAGGCCCGTGTACGTGGCCAGGTTGGAGCGCGGGGTGCGGCCGATGGGCTTCTGGTCGACCACGACCAGGCGGTCCACGTGCTCCAGCCCCGACGAGGAGCGCACCGTCACACGGTCCTCCGCCAGTGCCCAGGCCGGGACGCCGTCCTCCTCTTCGGCCGCCTCCGCCGCCTCTGCCGCCGGCCGGTCCGCCTCCGCCCCGTCGCCGTGCAGGTGCTCGCGCACCGTCTGGGCCAGGGCGCGCCGCACGAGGGTCGACTTGCCGGAGCCGGAGACGCCGGTGACCGCGGTCAGGGTGGCGAGCGGGAACCCGGCGTCCACGTCGTGGAGGTTGTTGCCGGTGACGCCGCCCAGCCGCAGCCATCCCTGCGGCTTCCGGGGCTCCTCGGGACCGGGAGCGGCCGGCGCCTCGGCGGAGAGGTACCGGGCGGTCACCGAACCGGGCGCCCCGGACAGCTCCCGGGCGGGCCCGTTGTGCAGGACCCGCCCGCCGTGCCGCCCGGCGCCCGGGCCCATGTCGACGATCCAGTCGGCCGAGGCGAGCACCTGCGCGTTGTGCTCCACCACGAAGACGCTGTTGCCGCTGCCCCGCAGCCGCCGCAACGCCGTGAGCAGCAGTTCCGTGTCCGAGGCGTGCAGCCCGGCCGAGGGCTCGTCCAGGACGTACAGCACGCCGAAGAGGCCGCTGCGGAGCTGGGTGGCCATGTGCAGCCGCTGGAGTTCGCCGCCGGAGAGGGTGGAGGTGGTGCGCGCCGTCGCCAGGTAGCCGAGGCCCAGGTCGGTCAGGGTGGACAGCTGCTCCTGGAGGCCGGCGATCAGGGCGTGCCCGGCCTGCCGGCGCTCGGCCGGGAGGGCCTGGGTGTCGGGGTGGTCGAGCGCCGCGTCCAGGAAGGCCGAGAGCTGGGCGAGCGGCAGCGAGGTGGCGTACGCGATGTCCTGGCCGGCGACGGTCACCTCCAGCGCCTCCGGCTTGAGGCGTTTGCCGTGGCAGTTCGGGCAGAGTTCCTCGGTCATGAACGAGGCGGCCTTCGCCCGCAGGTGCGCGGCCTTGGAGGTGGCGAAGGTGTGGTTCACCCACCGGCGGGGGCTCATGTAGGTGCCCTGGTAGCTGCGGGCGACGCGGTGGGCGTCGCGCACCGGGTGCACGGTGACCGTGGGCTGCTCGTCCGTGGTCAGCAGCCACTCGCGGCGCTCGGCGGGCAGGGTCCGGAAGGGCGCGTCGATGTCGATGCCGAGTTCGGCGAGGATGTCGCGGTAGTTCTTCCCCTGCCACGCCCCCGGCCAGGCGGCGATGGCGCCCTCCCGGATGCTCAGCGAGTCGTCGCCCACCAGCTTGGAGTCGTCGACGCTGTGCAGGCGCCCCAGGCCCGAGCAGACCGGGCAGGCGCCCACCGCCGTGTTCGGCGAGAAGCTGTCGGAGTCCAGCGGCGCCGCGTCGCGCGGGAAGGTCCCGGCCAGGTCCTCGGGGGTCCGCCCGGCCGGGTAGGTGCCCGCGCGGGAGTACAGCATGCGCAGCACGTTGGAAACGCGGCTCACCGTGCCCACGGTCGAGCGGGTGCTCCCGCCGCTGTGCTGCTGGCGCAGGGCCACCGCCGGCGGCAGACCGGTGATCGAGCCGACCTTCGGGGCGGAGCCCTGGTCGATCAGGCGCCGGGCGTACGGGGCGACCGATTCGAGGTAGCGCTGCTGGGCCTCGGCGTAGAGGGTCGCGAAGGCGAGCGAGGACTTGCCGGAGCCGGAGACCCCGGTGAAGGCCACGACGCGGTCGCGGGGCACGTCCACGTCGACGTGGCGCAGGTTGTGCTCCGCCGCGTCCCGGACCTTGATCAGCCCGTCGTCACCGGCGTCCCGCGGTCCCGTCTGCGACGGAGCGGATGCGGACGGGGAGGAAGGGGGCATGGCGAAAAACGTACCTTGGGGGTCTTTGCCCCGCCATCGGCGCCCGGTGGCCGGGTGAGCGGCGGGGTGAAGGGCGTGGCGGGAGGAGGGACGCCCGCGGCCCGCACGGAATCCGTGCGGGCCGCGGGGCGGAGGACGGGGGGCCTCAGGCGTCGGCGAGGCCGAGGGTGCGGCGGGTCAGCAGGCCGAGCATGGCGGTGGCCCCGGCGACTTCCGGCGGCACGGGCCCGGCGTTGTACGCCATGTAGTAGGTGCGCTCCACCGTCCACCACAGGGCGACCACCAGCGCGTGCGCGTCGCCCGCCGCCGGCAGCGCACCCCGCTCCCGGTCGCGCAGGACGACGGGGGCGAGCGCGGCGCCGAGCGCGACGGACGCGGCGCGCCAGTCGTCCCGGGTCTCGTCGTCCTCGCCGACGAACTCGCAGGCCGCCACGAGCAGCTGACCCTGGTCCTGCCAGACGTCACGGGACGCGTCGAGGAAGACCGCCAGGACCTCCTCGGTCCGCGCGCCCTCGGTGCCGGCGGCCCGCCGGACCGGGGTCAGCACCCGCTCGTCCAGCACGCGCAGCGCGGCGTCGACCACCGCGTGCTCGTTGCCGCAGTAGAAGTACATGGACGGCCGGTAGGGGTCGAGCGGTCCCTCGCCGCGACCGGTCGCGCGGGGCTCGGCACGTCCGGCGCCGCGCTGTTGAGCCTGGCTCGGCTGCCGTTCCCTGGCCAGCATCTGAAGTCTCCGTATCGGGTCCGTGGGCTGGGCGAAGACGGCCGACGAGGGCCGACTGCGCTGAGAACAGTACACGGGGTCAGGCGGCCCCCGACCGGCCCGTCCCCCTCCCTTACGGCTCCCTTACGGACCGGCCCGGGCAGCCCCCCGCGGGAGCTTGCCGGCGCCGCGTCGAAAAGCCCGGACGGCACCCGTCAGGGGCGCAGGACCAGCCGGACCGGGTCGCCCTCCTTGGTCTCGGTGCGCCGGACCGCCTCGGCCGCCTGTTCCAGGGGCAGCACCCCGGAGACCGAGCGGGAGAAGTCGAGCCGGCCGCCGCCGGTCAGCGCCACCAGCTGCGGCACGTGGTGCTCGTCCGACCCGTAGTGGCCGCGGATCTGCTGCTGGAGGTAGCTGAAGAGCGTGCCGTTGGCCACGGTGAGCGGATGGGCGGTGAGCCCGACCAGTACCAGCCGGCCCTTCGGGCCGAGCACCGTCAGCGCCTGTTCGCGCACGGCCGGCACGCCCGCGAAGTCGAAGGCGGCCGCCAGCCCGGTGCCGCCGGTCAGCGCCAGCACCTTGGCCCGCAGCTCCGGGTCGGCCGCGTCGAAGGAGGCGTCGGCGCCGAAGGCGAGCGCCCGCTCGCGGGCGGCGGGCGCCGGGTCGACGGCCACCACCGGGTACGCGCCGATCGCCCGGAGCAGCTGCACCCCGTGCGCCCCGAGTCCGCCCACGCCCCACACGCCGACCGCCTCGCCGGGCCGCACGTCACCGGTGCCGGTGATCGCCGCCCAGGGCGTCGACACCGCGTCCGGGATGATCGACGCCTGGTCGAAGGGGATGGCGTCGGGGAGGGGGACCAGCGTGGTCGCCGTCGCCAGCGCGTACTCGGCCCAGCCGCCGTCGTAGTCGACGCCGCGGGTGTAGGTCGTGCCGTTCCGGGACTCCCCGGCCTGGAGCACCACGCGCGCCCCGGGCTGCCAGCCACGCACGCCTTCGCCGACCGCGTCGACCGTGCCCGCCACCTCGTGGCCCAGCGTCACCGTCTCGCCGTCGAGGTAGAGCGGGCTCAGCGTGCCGTCGATCAGGTGCACGTCCGACAGGCAGACCCCCGCCGCCTCGACCTTCACCCGGACCTGCCCCGGGCCGGGATCGGGCTTCGGCACGTCCTCGACGGTGAGGGTGCGGGAGGGAACGTGCAGGCGCGCGGCGCGCATGGTGTCCATGGTCAGGGGCCTTTCTCGCGGTACGGCGGACGCCCGCCGCCGGACGGCGCGACGCCCACCGTCCAACGTACTCCCGCCCCACCGGCACCACCCGGCGGGGAGCGCTCCCGCACGCCCGGAGCGACGCGTATGACCGTGGCGCGGCGGGGCATCCGGTGTCCATGACAACCAGAGCGCACGATCCCCGTCCCCGCCGCCCCGGATGGGTCCGCGCCGTGGTGCGCGCCCTGATCCTCATGGTCGCCTTCGTCGCCATGGTGGCCTTCTCGATCGTCCTCGCCCAGGTGACGCTGACCCCGTCACCCGCCTCCACGGACCTCATCCACGCCAACCTCACCCCCGGCAGCTCCCTGCGCAGCTACGCCGAGGACTACACCTTCCTCGCCGCGCTCAAGCAGGCCGGCGGCAACCTCCTCCTCGGCTTCCCCTTCGGCCTGCTGCTGCCGGTCCTGGTCGCCCGCCGGATGCGGCTGCTGCGGGTGGTCGGACTGACCGCCGTCGTCATGGTCCTGGTGGAGCTGGCGCAGGGCTCCGTGGTGGAGGGCCGCGCCTTCGACATCGACGACGTCATCCTCAACACGAGCGGCGCCCTCCTCGCGTACCTGCTCCTCGGCCGCCGCATCGGCCGCCGCTACCACCGGCTCGCCGACACGGCCGACGACCGGGCGGCAGCCCGGCCCGCACCCGCCGAGCCCGAGAAGGCGAAGCACGCGCCCGCGAAGCCGGCCCCGGCCCCGGACAAGAAGCCGCCCGCCGCCGGTGCGGGGCGCCTGGCCGGGCTGCGGGAGCGGTTCCGGCGCGGAGGCGGAGGCGCAGACGGCTCCGGCACCCGTGCCGAACGGGCCGGCAGCGCGCCCCCGCCCTGACCGGCTCGCCGGCTCACCCCGCCGGACGCGGCCCGCTGGCGGACTCCCCCCACCGCCCGGAGGCTCGACGGAGCAACCGAGCGGCGAAGGGGAGCCCATGGCGCCGGACCGTCACCCCGCCCCGGCGCCCCGCGTCCGCTACGGCCCCCGGCCCTGGCTGGCCATCTTCGTCATCGGCCTGCTGCTGTGGCTGCTGACCGTCGCCGTCACCTTCTCCACCCGCAACGCCAACCTCGTCCCCACCCTGGTGCTCCTCGGCAGCTTCCTGGTGCCGGTCACCTTCGTCGCCTGGGCCTTCGACCGGGTCGGCCCCGACGGTGTCCTGACCCCGCAGCGCCTCATGGCGGCCTTCCTGGTCGGCGGCACGCTCGGCGTGCTGGGCGCCTCCGTGCTGGAGTCGTCGCTGCTGCGCCCCTCGCCGTGGATGTGGCTGGGCGTCGGCCTCATCGAAGAGGGCGTGAAGATCGCCGCGCTCTGGCTCATGGCGGCCCGGTTGCGCCCGCACCGCCCGCGCGACGGCATGGTCCTCGGCGCCGCCGTCGGCTTCGGCTTCGCCGCCCTGGAGTCCTCCGGCTACGCGCTGACCGCCCTGCTCACCGTGAAGGGCCTGTCGCTGACCGACCTGGTGCAGACGGAGATCCTGCGCGGGCTGCTCGCCCCCTTCGGCCACGGCCTGTGGACGGCCATCGCCGGCGGGGTGCTCTTCGCCGCCTCGGCCCGCTCCGGGCGGCTGCGGCTGACCGGCTCGCTGGTCGCGGCCTGGCTCGGCCTCTCCGTGCTGCACGCCCTGTGGGACGCCATGCACTCCCTCGCCGCCGCCCTCGCCCTGCTCTTCACCGGCACCGACTGGCAGTGGCACCTGCTGGAGACGGGGTACGTGCCCCGGCCCACCTCGGCCCAGGTCGGCTTCATCACCGGGCTGCAGTGGGGCGGCTGGGTGGTCGTCACCCTCGTCGCCCTCGGCTGGCTGCGCGCCCTCGCCCGGCGCACCCGCCCGCTGGACGCCGCGCACCCTGAGCCGGCCGCGCCGTGGCAGGGCTGGGGAGAGCGCTGAGCCCCGCCCGGGGGCCGGGCGGGGCTCAGCGGCGGTGGCGCAGGGGCCTACCAGATCTCGGCGACCCACTCCGGGTGGTCGATGAACGGGTTCCGGTTGTGCTGGTACTGCTCGAAGATCACGTCGTTGCGCCGCTGCTCGAAGCTGTCCGGCGGGTCCTCCTGGCTCCACTGCTTGAGCACCGACAGCTTGCCCATGTACGGCTGGGAGCCGTTGTCGACCTGGTCGTTGGGCTCCAGGTCGGCGAAGGAGTCGTTGCCCTCGTACCGCACCGCCATGTAGAGGATCATGCGGGCCACGTCGCCCTTGACCTCGTCGCGGGGCTCGAAGGAGTCGTCGTCGGTGAAGTTGCCGGGCGCGTCGGAGAGCTCCGAGCCGCCCTCGTCGAAGTCCTTGTTGCCCCGGGTGGAGTTGACCTGGACGTCCGTGGGACGCAGGTGGTGGATGTCGGTGCCGGGACCGGTGGAGGTGCCGAAGTCGCCGTGGGACTTGGCCCAGACGTGTTCCCGGTTCCACTGGCCGCTGCCGCCGCCGTTGCTCTCCTTGGACTGCGAGCGGCCGGTGTAGAGGAGGACCACGTTCGAGGAGTTCGCGGGGTCCTCGTCGGTGTCCTTCAGCGCCTCCCAGACCTGGCTGTACGACAGCTTGGTCTGGTCGCTGATGATGGTGTGCAGCGCCGATTTCAGTTCCTCGCCCGACTTGCCGAGCGCGTCCTGGTAGTACGTGTCGTCCAGGACGGCGGCGGAGGCGGCCGCGACATGGGCTGCGGCGGGATCTGTGGTCACCGGCCCGGCGGCGCCGAGCGTGCCGATCAGCGCGCCGGCCGCCAGTGCCGCCAGCAGGGGGCGGCGGCCACGAAAGTGACGACGGGACATGTGGGGTGTCCTCTCGGTACGGACACCGCTCGGCCGCCGGAGTGGGGGAGGGGCCGGGCGGTGGGCGTGTGAAGCTCTCCGGTCTGCCGGAGCCTTCCACAGCGCCCGCCGCACCGTATGAACACCCTGTATCCATCATGTGCAGGTCAAGTGTCGAGTGGGGTGCGCCGGAGCTTTCCTGACCGCCCGTCACCACCCGCCCCTGCCGCCCTCACCATCCGTCGCGGCGGATCACCCTCTTCACCGGACGACGCCGCACCGGCCCGAACCGCCCGAGCGGCCATCCCACCGGGATCACCGCGAAGGTCTTCACGTCCTTCGGGATCGCCAGCGCCTGCTGCCACTCCTGCTCCAGCATCAGGTGCCAGATCGTGATGTTGGCCGCCAGGCCCAGCCCGCGCGCCGCCAGCAGCAGGTTCTGCACGCCCGGGTACACGCTCGACGCCTCGGTCAGCGACATGATCCGCTTCTGCCCGCGCGTCAGCCGCAGCGAGGCGGCCGCCCCCAGCGCCGCCACCGACCGCTTCAGCCCCGCCACGTCCGGCTTCGGCGCCGGATACCGGTAGCAGGGGATGATCAGCGCCGGCGTCCGGGCGAAATGGTCCCGCTGGTGACGGATGGCGGCCACCATCCGCTCGTACGCCGCCGGGTCCATGCCCTCGGGCACCGCACCGCCCGCCGTCGCCATGTACGCGTCCACGCACCGCGCCCACAGCGGCGCCAGCCGCGCCATCACCGCCGGGTCGGTCACCACCACGTACTGGTAGCCCTGCGCGTTGGAACCGCTCGGACCCCACACCGCCGCCTGCACCAGCCGCTCCAGCAGCTCGTCGGGGACCGGGTCGGGCTTGAGGCGGCGCATCGCCCGCAGCGTCGACATGGTCGAGAACAGGCCCGGCTCCGCCGGTCTTCCTTGATCGTCCATGGACCCGGAGCATAGGGCGGCCCCCGCCGCGGGCCCACCCCCGCACGTGCGGAGCCCCTCCGTCGAGGTACTAGCCTGGACGGACGATGAACCGTCTGACCACAGCGTGGGGCACGCACGACCTCACCCGCTTCCCCGAGGACCCCCGCGACCAGCTCCGCGCCTGGGACGCCGCCGACGCCTACCTCCTGCGCCACCTCGCGGAGACCGGCGCCCTGACCGGCAGCGGCGACGCCGCGCTCGTCGTCGCCCTCGACCGCTGGGGCGCCCTCACCACCGCCCTCGCCGCCCACGGGCCGGTCCAGATCAGCGACTCCCACCTCGCCCGCTCCGCCACCCGCGCCAACCTCGCCCGGGCCGGGCTGGGCGACCCGGAGGCCGCCGGGTTGCGCCTGCTCACCACCCGGGACACCCCGCCGGAGCGGATCGACGTCCTCCTCGTCCGCGTCCCCAAGAGCCTGGCCCTCCTGGAGGACCAGCTCCACCGCCTCGCCCCGGCCCTGCACCCCGGCACCCTCGTCGTCGGCACCGGCATGGTCAAGGAGATCCACACCTCCACCCTGCGCCTCTTCGAGCGGATCGTCGGCCCCACGCGCACCTCCCTGGCCGAGCAGAAGGCGCGCCTCATCCACGCCACCGTGGCCCGCCGCGACCGCCCCGCCCCGAGCCCCTGGCCGCTGCGGTACGCGCTGCCCGACGGGATCGGCCCGATGTCCGGCCGCACCGTCACCAACCACGCCGGGATCTTCTGCGCCGACCGCCTCGACGTCGGCACCCGTTTCTTCCTCGGGCAGCTCCCGGTGCCCGCCGGGGCCGCCCGGGTGGTCGACCTCGGCTGCGGCAACGGCGTCGTCGGCACCGCCGTCGCCCGCACCAGCCCCGAGGCCGAGATCGTCTTCGTGGACGAGTCCCACCAGGCCGTCGCCTCGGCCGAGCAGACCTTCCGCGACAACGCGCCCGACCCCGGGCGGGGCACCTTCCTGGTCACCGACGGCCTCGACGACCCGGATGCCGTCGCCGGCTCCTCCGTCGACCTGGTGCTGACCAACCCGCCCTTCCACTCCCACCAGGCCGTCACCGACGCCACCGCCCGCCGGATGTTCGCCGGGGCCCGGCGCGTCCTGCGGCCCGGCGGCGAACTCTGGGTCGTCGCCAACCGCCACCTCGGCCACCACCGGCAGCTGCGGCGCCTCTTCGGCAACTGCGCCACCGCCGCCTCCGACCCGAAGTTCGTCGTCCTGCGGGCCGTCAAGGGCTGACGGTACGAACCCCGGGCCGGGGCGCGGTCAGTCCGCCGAGCGGACCCAGCCGACCGCCTCGATCCGCGCCGCGTCCCGGACCCGCCGCTCGTCGAAGAGCGCGCGGCGGCCCCCGGTCACCCGCACCGCGTCCACGTAGACCCCGCGCCCCACGTAGAGCCGGTCGGTCGTGTACCGCCAGCGCAGCCGCACCTGCCGCCCGCGCCATGTCTCCAGTCCGGCGCGCAGCTCGTGCCAGACGCGGCCCGAGTAACCGCCCGCCGTCCCCTCGGGGTGCTCGGCCGGCTCCCCGCCCGGGCGGCAAGTGGTGAACGGCACCGGCTGCCACGCCTCCCCGTCCGCAGAGACCTCCAGCGCCAGCGGGTCGGCGCCCGGCTCGGTGTCCCACCACAGGGCGCAGCTCAGCCGGGCTCCGCCGCCGGGCACCTTCAGCGGGGGCAGGGTGAGCGTCGCCGTGGTGGCCGAGGCCATCTGCGAGAACCAGGCGGTCCGGCCCTCGCGCGGCCGCACCGGCACAGCCCGTGCCATCCGGTCGGCCGCCGCGACCCGGGGCGCGCTGCCGGAGCGCCAGGAGCGCACCGGATGGACCGAGTTGCCGAGCACCACCAGGAACGAGTCGGTACTCGGGTCCAGCACCAGGCTCGTCCCGGTGAACCCGGTGTGCCCCGCCGACCTCGGCGTCGCCATCGCCCCCATGTACCAGTGCTGGTACAGCTCGAAACCCAGGCCGTGCGCGTCACCGGGAAACTCCGGGGTGAAGTCCCGGAACATCAGCTCCACCGACTCCTCGCGCAGAACCCGCCGCCCGCCGTACACACCCCCGTTCAGCAGCGTCCGCCCCAGCACCGCCAGGTCCCAGGCGCAGGAGAAGACCCCGGCGTGCCCCGCCACCCCGCCCATGGCGAAGGCGTTCTCGTCGTGCACCTCGCCCCAGACCAGCCCCCGGTCCAGCCCCGACCAGGGCAGCCGGGAGTCCTCCGTCGCCGCGATCCTCGGCCGCCACGACGCGGGCGGGTTGTACCGGGTCCGGGTCATCCCGAGCGGCCCGGTGATCTCCTCGCGCAGCAGCACGTCCAGCGGCGTCCCCGTCACCTCCTCCAGCAGCAGCTGAAGCGTGATCAGGTTCAGATCCGAGTAGAGGTACGCCGTGCCCGGCTCCGCCACCAGCTCCTGCGCCCAGATCCGCGCCAGCCGCGCCTCGTGCGTCGGCTCCTGGTACAGCGGAATCCAGGACGGGAACCCCGAGGTGTGCGTCAGCAGCTGCACCACCGTCACCGCGCCCTTGCCGCCGCCCGCGAACGCGGGGAGGTACGAGGCGACCGGTGCCTCCAGGTCCAGCTCCCCGCGCTCGATCCGGCCCACCGCCAGCAGCGAGGTGAAGAGCTTCGAGACCGACGCCAGGTCGAACACGGTGTCCTCGGCCATCAAGATCCGCCGCTCGGGCGGGAACTCCACGCCGGTGTCGCTCGCCTCGTCGTACCGCTCGTAACGCACCGCGTGCCCGATGGGCTCGTGCAGCGCCACCGTCCCGCCACGCCCGGCCAGCAGCACCGCCCCGGCGTACCAGGGGTGCGCCGGGGACGGCTCCAGGAACCGCTCCGCGTCGGTGACCAACTGGCGCAACTGGCCCGGGAGCAGCCCGGCCTGCCCGGCACTGCCGCGCCGCAGCGTCGTCCCGCCCGGCCTGCGCCCGGCCGCCTCGGGTGCGGCCGCCGCCGGCCCCGCGGGGAACGGCACCAGTGCGAGCGCCCCGCCGAGCGCCAGCGCCGCCGTCCCCAGGCGGCGCCGGGAGACCCCGTCCGCCCGCCGCCCGTCGTCCACCGGCTGCCCGTCCATGAACCGCACCCCCTGAAAGAATCTTTCGAGATGACGTTCGACCCGTGAAACTTTTATGTCATGACGGGTCCGTGTCAACCCTCCCCGCCCCCGTCGCCCCGGCCCCTCCGCCGCGCCCCACCCGGCAACCGGCCCCCCCACAACCCCCCGAAAGGACGAAGGTCCTGCCCCTACGGGACCAGCGGCCCAGGCCACGCGCCCGCGCGCGGGCAAAGCTGGAACCAAGGAGGACCCCATGGCCCAGCCCGCCGCACCCCGCCCCACAGGACCCCTCGCGCACAGGAGCACCGCATGACCAGGCCCGTACTCGTCGGCATCGACGGCTCCGACGAGAGCCTCGACGCGGTCGCCGCCGCCGCCCGCGAGGCGGCCGACCGGGGCTGCCCGCTGCGCATCGTCCACGCCTTCATCTGGCCGATGCTCCACGTCCAGCTCACCGCCTCCGCGCTCGGCCCCACCGAAGGCGGCCTCCTCAACCAGGCCAGGACCTTCCTCGACGAGGCCGTCGCCCGCGCCGAGGCCACCGTGCCCGGCCTGGAGACCGACCCCGAACTCATCACCGGCGAAGCCCTCTCCGTCCTCGCCGCCGAATCCCGCGACGCCGTCCTCACCGTCGTCGCCAGCCGCGGCCTCGGCGGCTTCAGCAGCCTCCTCCTCGGCTCCACCGCCATCCACCTCGCCGCCCACGGCGAGAGCCCCGTCCTCGTCCTGCGCGGCCGCCCCGACCCCCAGGGCCCCGTCGTTCTCGGCCTCGACGGCTCCCCGCAGGCCGACGGAGCCGTCGGCTTCGCCTTCGCCACCGCCGCCCGCCGCGCCGCGCCGCTGGTCGCCCTGCACGCCTGGAGCAACTGGACCCAGCCCGCCCACCGCAACCCCGGCGAACCCATGCCCCTCGTCACCGACCTCGACCGCCTCCAGGACGACGAGCAGCGCCTCCTCGCCGAGGCCCTCGCCGGCTGGCAGGCCCGCTACCCGCAGGTGCAGGTCGAACGCCGCCTGCTCCGCTCCCGCACCCGGCCCGCCCTCATCGAGGCCAGCCGCACCGCCCAGCTCGTCGTCGTCGGCGCCCGGGGCCGGGGCGGCTTCGCCGGACTCCTGCTCGGCTCCACCAGCCAGGCACTCCTCCACCACGCCGACTGCCCGGTCGCCGTCATCCGCGACGTACCCGCCGACAGCTGACCCCCGCGGCGCGTCCCGGACCCGCCGACGGGACGCGCCGCACCCGGCCGCCGCACCACTCTTGACCCACCCGCCCGGCGGGGCCGAGGATCACGGCATGACGGCACCCCGAGGCAACACCGTCGACGGAGTGCTGCGCCGCAGCGCCCGCCGCACCCCGCGCGCCACCGCCCTGCGCTACGCCGACCGCGTCTGGAGCTACGCCGAGCTGGACGAGGCCGTGTCGGCCGCCGCCCACGTCCTGGCCGCCCGGGGCCTCGCCCCCGGCGACCGCGTCGCCGCCTACGGCCACAACTCCGACGCCTACCTCATCGGCTTCCTCGCCTGCTCGCGCGCCGGCCTGATCCACGTGCCCGTCAACCAGAACCTCACCGGCGCCGGCCTCGGCCACATCCTCACCAGCTCCGGCAGCAGCCTCGTCCTCGCCGACCCCGCCCTCGCCGGGCACCTCCCGGACGGCACCGACCTCCTGCCGCTGCGCGACACCGACGACTCCCTGCTCGCCCTCCTCGCCGACGCGCCCCCCTACGACGGCCCCGAGCCCGCGCCCGAGGCCACCGCCCAGCTCCTCTACACCTCCGGCACCACCGCCCTGCCCAAGGGCGCCATGATGAGCCACCGCGCCCTGGTCCACGCCTACACCAGCGCCCTGCACACCCTCGGCCTGAGCGCCCAGGACCGCCCGCTGCACACCCTTCCGCTCTACCACTCGGCGCAGATGCACGTCTTCCTGCTGCCCTACCTCGCCGTCGGCGCCGACAACACCGTCCTCGACGGACCCGACCCCGAGACCGTGCTCTCCCTCGTGGAGGCGGGACGCGCCGACTCCCTCTTCGCCCCGCCCACGGTCTGGATCGCCCTCTCCCAGCACCCCTCGTTCGCCACCCGGGACCTGACCGCCCTGCGCAAAGCGTTCTACGGCGCCTCGATCATGCCGGTCCCCGTGCTGGAGCGGCTCCGCGCCCGCCTGCCGGAACTCGCCTTCTTCAACTGCTTCGGGCAGAGCGAGATCGGCCCGCTCGCCCTCGTCCTCGGCCCCGACGAGCACGAGGGCCGCCTCGACTCCTGCGGCCGGCCCGTCCTCTTCGTCGAGGCCCGCGTCGTCGACGAGGAGGGCCAGGAGGTCCCCGACGGCACCCCCGGGGAGATCGTCTACCGCTCCCCGCAGCTCTGCGACGGCTACTGGGGCCTGCCCGAGGAGAGCGCCGAGGCGTTCCGCGGCGGCTGGTTCCACTCCGGCGACCTCGCCGTCCGCGACGAGGAGGGCTACTTCACCGTCGTCGACCGGCTCAAGGACGTCATCAACTCCGGCGGCGTCCTCGTCGCCTCCCGCCAGGTCGAGGACGCCCTCTACAGCCACCCCGCCGTCGCCGAGACCGCCGTCGTCGGCCTCCCCGACGACAAGTGGATCGAGGCCGTCACCGCCGTCGTCGTCATCCGCGCCGACACCACCGAGGCCGAACTCCTCGCCCACGCCCGCGAACGGCTCGCCTCCTTCCAGACGCCCAAACGGATCGTCTTCACCGACGCCCTCCCGCGCAACGCCAGCGGCAAGATCCTCAAACGCGAACTCCGCGACCGCCTCGGCTGACCGCCGACGGGGGCCGACCGGCCGCGACACGGGACCAAGGACCCTGCCTTCCGGCCCCCGGCTGAGCGAAGCTGGCAGCGGAACCAGCCGCACCACCGCTGCGCCCCGGAGGCGAGAGAACCATGAGCACCCTGCCTGTCATCGCGGCCGTCGACGGATCGGACGACAGCACCCGCGCCCTGGAATGGGCCCTGGAGGAGGCCCGCCTGCGCGAGGCCCCCCTGCGCATCGTCCACGCCGTCCGCGTCGCCACCCCGCGCGGCGCCGAACCCCCCGCCGGAGCCGCCGCCCCCGAAAGCTCCGTCATCCGCGAGACCCGCCAGGCCCTCGCCGGCCGCCCCGGGCTCCCGGAGCTCTCCTTCACCACCCTCGACTCCAGCGCCGCCTCGATCCTCCCCGACCTCGGCGCCGAGGCCCAGCTCCTCGTCCTCGGCTCACGCGGGCGCGGCGGCTTCGCCAGCCTCCTCCTCGGCTCCAACGGCATGGCCTGCGCCCGCGACGCCGACAGCCCCGTCGTCGTCGTGCCCCGCCCGGGCCGTGACGTCCACACCGACGCCCCGGAACCGGCCCCCGGGCCCCGCGTCGTCCTCGGCATGTCCGCCGAGTTCCCCCTCACCGCCGACGCGGCCCCCGACCCGGCCCTCGCCTTCGCCTACCGCGAGGCCGCCCTCCGTTCCGCCCGGCTCCACGTCGTCTGCGCCTACCCCTGGCCCGTCGTCGCCTGGGCCGCCGCGGGGGAGTACCTGCCCTCCGCCGCCGACCAGGAGGCCGCCGAGGCCGAGTGCCGCCAGCTCGTCGCCGAGCGCGTCGCCACGCTGAAGGACACCTATCCGCAGGTCACCGTGGAGGCCGAGGTCGCCCCGGGCGACGCCGCCGGCCACCTGGTGGCCGCCGCCCGCGGCGCCGACCTGGTCGTCGTCGGCCGCCACCGCCCCCGCGCCTTCTCGCCCGTGCGGATGCTCGGCTCGGTCACCCACGCCGTCCTCCTGCACGCCCCCGCCCCCGTCGCCGTCGTCCCCACCGCCGAGGAACTGGCCGAGGCCGCCGCGGCCACCGGCGAGGACGCCGCCTGATCCCCGGGCCCGCGCCCCGGCGGGCGCGGGCCCGGCCCTCTCACCCGACGCTGAACGGCCCCCGCCCGCACCGGTACCGCCCGCCGCCCGGCACCGCCGTGCACGTACCATGGCGGCATGTCCTTCCTCCGCCGCCGCAGCGCCGCCACACCAGCGGGCCCGGACTTCGACGTCCTGGCCATGGACCCCGAGGACTGGCCGGGCAATCTCGGCGCGGGGCTGCTGCCCGCGCCCGACGGCTCCTGCCAGGGCGTCTTCCTGCGCTACGACCTGTTCGGCGGCCGCGGACCCGCGATGGTCATCGGCAACCTCCCGGAGGGCTCGCCCGCCCGCGAGCTCGCCGACAAGCAGCCTCCCTTCGAGGTGTCCCAGCTTCTCCTCGCCCTCGGCAACGACGAGGAGGTCGAGGTCGTCGACACCGAGGACGTCCCGGTGATGCAGGGCGACAACCTCCTCATCGTGCGCCGCGTCAAGCTCTCGGAGAGCCGCGTCTCCTGCGTCCAGTTCGACCGCAGCGACAACGTCCTGGTCACCGTCGCCGCCTGGGACCGCCCCATCACCGACGACCTGTACGCCCTCCTCAAGCCGCTGCCCGCCGAACTCTTCCAGCAGGGCTGAGCCCCGCACCGCGCACACCACACCGGCCGGGAACCGCCTCAGCGGTCCCCGGCCGGAGTCGTTCGGCGCCCCTCAGCGCCTGGCCGTACGCACCACCACGTCGTCGGCCCGCACATAGCCGACCCGGTGCCCGTACTGGATCTCGTAGTACCGCAGCTTCCCCCGCACCACCGTGTGCCCGGAGGTGTCGAAGGTGGGCGCGGAGTAGTACTCGCCCGGCACCTGGCCGCCGGTGGCGTACCGCTGGCCCGCCGCGATCCGGTACGGCAGCGGCACGAGCTCCTGCGGGGTGACGCCCGCCGGATACGCCTCCTTCTCCGGGTACGCCCTGCCGTAGACCGGGACCTCCGTGAGGCCCGGCCTCGGGGTCAGCACGCGGCCCGAGGCGGGGACCGCCACCGGCGCCTTGCGCGGGTTCTTGAACCACGCCTTCTGCCCGAGGTACCAGATCGCGGTCCACTCGCCGCGTCGCTCGGCCACCGCGTAGCTCTGCCCGGCCGAGACCCGCGACCCCAGGTCGTTCACGTCGATGGTGGAGGGCGAGCCGTCCGGGCGCAGCCCGATGTCCTGGACCAGCGGCGCGTCCTCACGCGGCTCGGTGTACACCCGCACCGCGCTGGAGCCGTGCGGCGCGCACGGCTCGCCCGCCTTCTCGCAGCCGGTGAACTCCGGACGGTTCTTCTCGTACTCGGGCGCGATCGTGACCAGCTCGGCGTGCTTCCCCGCCGACGCCTTCAGCGGCGCCCCGAGCAGCGCGAAGTAGTGCTGCCAGTCCCAGTACGGGCCCGGGTCGGTGTGCATGCCCGGGATCGTCGCCGGAGTCGTCCCCGGCACCGTGTCGTGGCCGAGGATGTGCTGCCGGTCCAGCGGGATGCCGTACTTCTTCGCCAGGTGGGAGACGAGCCGCGCCGAGGTCCGGTACATCGCCTCCGTGTACCAGGCGTCCGGGTCGGCGAGGAACCCCTCGTGCTCCAGACCGATCGACTTGGCGTTGGTGTACCAGTTGCCCGCGTGCCAGCCCACGTCCTTGGTCCGCAGGTGCTGGGCGATGTGGCCGTCGGTGGAGCGCAGCGAGTAGTGCCACGACACGTACTCCGGGTCCTGGACCAGCTCCAGCGTGGTGTCCCAGGTCGCCTCCGTGTCGTGGATGACGATCGAGTCGATCCGCGCGCTGCGCGGGCGGTCCGCCTTGTCGTGGTTGCCGTAGTCGCCCTCCCCGAACTCCTCGTACGGAGCGGGCAGCCACTCGCAGGAGACGGTGCGCGGACACTCCACCGAGCCCTTCGCGCCGCTCTCGCGCAGCCCGAGGCCCGCCGTCTGGGAGGCGTCCGGCACCGCTCCGGGCTCGGGCGCGAGGACGACCCGCACGCCGCTGTCGGTGGTCCGCGCCTCACCGGAGCGCAGCACCGAGAAGACCTCGTCGGCGTAGGCCGTGGCGGTCGCCCGGTCCTCCGCGCCGGAGAACGCCGCCACCGCGCCGTACCAGTCGGCCGCGTCACCGCCGGGGGCCGCCCCGCGCTCCCGCTGCGCCTCGGCCAGCAGCGCGGCACCGCCGCGGATGTTGGCGGCCGGATCGCTGCGCAGCCGCTCGGCCGGCAACCCGCTCAGCCGCGCCGCCTGACGCAGCGTCGTCAGCCGCTCCGGCAGTTCCTCGTCGGCCGACGGCAGGACCGGCTCCGGAGTGCGGGCGGGCCGGGACTCGTCGCCCCGCGCGTCCTCGCCGTGCTCCCCGTGGTGGCCCGTCGACCGGGCCAGCGCCGTGCGGGCGTCGGTCAGGTGCATCGGCCCGTACCCGCCGGTGACGCTCGGCGCCCCGCCGTGCGTGTCCCACCGCGACTGGAGGTAGGCCACACCCAGCAGCACGCTCTCGGGCACCCGGTACTCCCGGGCGGCCGCCGCGAAGGCCCCCCGGAGCCCGGTGTCCGCCTCCGCCGGGGCGGGGCCGGGGGCCGCGCCCAGCAGCGGCAGCACCAGCGCGGCACTGGCCAGCGCCGTCACCCCCGTCCTGCGGGCTCTGCGCCCGCCCGCGCCGGAGAGAGCAGGGACGTTTCTTCGCACAGGGCCTCCTGGGACGGGGCCGCGCGCCGCCCGGACGCGCGGAACAGCGGGAGCCCGCACCGGGGCGCGTACGTGATCACCGAGGCGGGCGTGGACCAGTGGTACCGGCTTGACGATGATCCGTCAACAGCGCCTGAGATGCGGAAATCTGACGACCGGCGCGCACGCGCCACCACCCTCCCGGCCCCTTTCGCGGCCCTCGCGGCCCGGGCCTGGGACGCGTCACAGGAGTACACCTCTGCCGCCACGCTGTGCGCGGACAGCAGTGCGGCCCGCCCCGTCGAAGGGGCGGGCCGCACTGCTGCCTTCGGGCGGGGTGTCAGCGCGTGCCGACCGCCGCGCGGACCGCGCGGCGGACCATCGCCCAGTCGTCGTGCAGCCGGCGCAGCAGCAGCCGCTGCTCCTCACCAGCCGGAGCGGCACCCGCCCGGGCCGGGCCCGCCTGGGTGTCCCGCATGCTCCGTTGCACCGCCGCCTCGCACGCCCGGATCTCCCGGGTCAGCACCAGCACGAGGTTGACCAGGAAGGCGTCGCGCGCCGCCGGGCCGCTGCTCTGGGCGACGTGGCTGATCTGCTGACGCGCCATCGGGGCCTCCCCGACCACCGCCCACAGGGTCGCCAGGTCGTACCCGGGCAGGTACCAGCCGGCCTGCTCCCAGTCGACCAGGACCGGACCGGCGGGGGAGAGGAGGATGTTGGACAGCAGGGCGTCGCCGTGGCAGAACTCCCGGGTGGCGACCCGGCCCCCGGAGCGGGCGATGCCGTGCAGCAGCTTCTGGAGGTCGCCGAGGTCGCGGTCGGTGAGCAGCCCCAGCGCGTGGAAGCGAAAGATCCGCTCCGCGTAGTCCAGCGGGGCGCCGAACATGCCCGTCGGGGGACGCCACTGGTTGAGCCGGCGCACCGCGCCGAGCACGGCCCGCAGGTCGGCCGCGGGCGGCGCCTCGACCGGGTGGCGCTGGAGCGCCGCCGCCCGGCCCGCCATCCGCTCGATCACCAGCGTCCCGTTGTCCGGGTCGGCCGCGACCAGCCGCGGGACCCGCACCGGCGGACGGTGCCGGACGAACGAACGGTACGTCGCTATCTCGTGCCTGATCCGCTCCGCCCGTTCGGCCGACTGATCCACTAAACACTTGGCGACCGCGGTGGTGCGCCCGCTCGTCCCGACCAGCAGGACGGAACGCGGGCTGCGCCGCAGCACCTGGACCGGGTGGAACTCCGGACAGACGCGGTGCACGGCGGCGACGGCCGCCCGCAACTGCGCCCCCTGCGGACCGGACAGGTCCAGCCTTCCGCTGAGCTGTGGTGTGCCGAGCCCCGCTACGCGTCGGGTCCGACCGGAGGCGAGCGCTGTGGCCGCAGGGCGCGCGGGGTCGAGGTACGGGCCGCTGCCCGGGGGAGTGGCTTCCCTCGCCCGAGGGGGGCGGGTGCCGAGCGGCGGCCGGGACGGGGCGGACACGGAGGACGATGCTGCGTACATGAGCCTGACAGATCCCTTCGTGTGCCTGTGAGTGACGCACCCACCCGGCCCGGCCACCGGGCCGCACCCTGGGGAGTGCGGGGACGGCCACCGGGTCGGGGAGGCGCATATCTACCTGACACCCGCCAGCCCGTGGCACACCATCTGGCGCACCCTGGCGAACCCTGGCGAATAGTCGCTCAGCAACTGACAGGGGGTTACTGTCAACTCAGCCGAGAACCTGGGGGCTTGACGTGAGCGGACAACCCAACACCCGCCTTGCGGACCACTTCGGCCTGACCGGCTGGTCCAAGGGGGAACTCGCCCGGCTCGTGAACCGGCAGGCGGCGGCCATGGGCCACCCCCAGCTGGCGACCGACACCTCGCGGGTCCGGCGCTGGATCGACATGGGAGAGATCCCCCGCGATCCGGTGCCCACGGTGCTGGCGGCGCTGTTCACCGAGCAACTCGGCCGTGTCGTGACCATCGAGGATCTCGGTCTGGTTCGACGCGGGCGCACGGGGAAACGGCGGCCGGGCGGGAGCGGCGAGCGCTCCGACGGCGTGCCGTGGGCGCCCGAGCGAACGGCTGCGGTCCTCACCGAATTCACGGGAATGGACCTCATGCTCAACCGACGAGGCTTGATGGGCGCGAGCGCCGCGCTCACCGCGGGCTCCGTGCTCACCACCGCCATGTACGACTGGCTCAAGGCCGACCCCGCACCCCCCGCCACCCTCCCAGGGCCCCGGGGCGGCTACGCGGACCAGGCAGGCTTCGACCGCTACGAGGCGGCGCCGGTCGGCTCGCAGGAGGTCGAGGAGCTGGAACACTCCGTCGACATCTTCCGCGCCTGGGACGCCTCCCGGGGCGGCGGCCTCCAGCGCAAGGCCGTGGTCGGCCAGCTCAACGAGGTGGGGGGCATGCTCTCCTACCGCCACCCCGACCACCTCCAGCGCCGCCTGTGGGGCGTGGCCGCCAACCTCGCCGTCCTGGCCGGCTGGATGTCCCACGACGTGGGCCTGGAGCCCACCGCGCAGAAGTACTTCGTCATCGCGACCCACGCCGCCCGCGAGGGCGGTGACCGCCCGCGTGCCGGCGAGGCGCTCTCCCGCGCCGCCCGCCAGATGGTCCACCTCGGCCGCCCGGACGAGGCGCTCGACCTGATGAAACTGGCCAAGACCGGCTCCGGCGAGGAGGCGCTGCCCCGCACCCGCGCCATGTTCCGCACCATCGAGGCGTGGGCGCAGGCGGCGATGGGCCGGGGGCAGGCCATGCGCCGCACCCTCGGCGAGGCCGAGACACTCTTCGTCTCCGACCGCGGCGACGCCGAACCGCCCAACTGGATGCAGATGTTCGACAAGGCCGACCTGCACGGCATGCAGGCCCTCGCCTACCGCACCCTCGCCGAGCACGAGCCGGCGGCGGCCAAGCAGGCTGAGCACCACGCCAAGATCGCCCTGGAGCTCCGCCAGGACCAGCGGGAGCGTTCGAAGATCTTCGACCACCTCTCGCTCGCCTCCGCCTGCTTCATCGCCGACGACCCCGAGCAGGCCGACCGGTACGCGCGTCTCGCCCTGGCCTCGATGTCCGACAACTCCTCGCACCGCACCTGGGACCGGCTGCGGGAGATGTACCGGCTCACCGCGCACTACGCGGGCTACCCGAAGATCGAGAATCTCCGCGAGGAGATCAAGATGGTGATGCCGGGCGAGGGCAAGTCCTCCGGCGGCTGGCGCGCCGCCCCGGCCTGACCGCCCCGCTCCCCGCGCCACCCTGACGACACCCCGTCACTCCGCACGCCCGCGAGGCGTCGTGGACGGACGGCCTTCACCGGTGCCCCGGCTCCCACGGGCGCCCGGACACGCCTGCGGCGTACCGCTGTTCAGCCGTGCCCGGCCTGCCCCGCACCGGAGCCGACCCGGACGGCGATCACCCGTGCCGCCGCGCGCTGCCCGTCCCCGGACGGTCCGCCAGCGGTGGTGGCGAGCGCGTCGGCCGCGAGGTCGGCACAGGCGTCGGCGTCCAGGTGCCCGCCGAGACGGAGGGAGAGGGCGAGCAGCAGCTCCGTGGAGCTGTCGTGGCCGGTGCCGGTGGTGTGCAGGAGGAGCAGGTCGCCGGGGAGCAGGCGTTCCTCGGGGCCGCCGTGGTCCAGTGGAAGGGCGACGCTGCCGTGCCGGAGCAGCGGCGCGGGGTGGCCTTCGGTGCGGCCCCAGTCCAGGGCGCCGGTCACCGGGTCGTGCACGCAGCACAGGGCGGGGCCCACCGGGTCCGCTCCCGGCAGCAACGCCGCCGCCAGCTCCAGCGCGTCCTGCGGTGCCTCGCCGCCCGCGACCAGCCCGCGCACCGTGCCCACCAGCAGGTCACGGCTGAGCCCGGGCGGGCGGTCGCCCACCGCCAGCAGCGTGCGGCCGTCCGGGAGGGTCAGCGTGTCGCACCACGTCCCGTCCGCCGCGTCCGGGCCCGGCGGCAGATGGCGTACGGCCGCCGTGGTGCGGGCCGCCGGAGCGGCCGCCGCAGGGGGCGGGGGAGTGGCGGCGCCGGTGCGGCCGACCGGGGTCCCGGCGGCGGTGACGTCGCGGAGCACCGCGCGCAGGGAGGCGGTGGAGCCGTGCTCGTCGAGGACCGGCGCCCCGTTCATGTGCAGGGTGCGGACCGTGCCGTCGCCCCGGACCACGCGGAAGGCGCCGTCCAGCGGCCGGCCGTCGATCAGGCAGTCGGTGACCATCGCGGTCAGCAGCGGCTGGTCCTCGGGGAGCAGGAGGGAGGGGAGTTCGTCCAGCGAGAGGGCGCGGGAGCCCGCCTCGCGGCCGAGGACGCGGTACAGCTCCGGCGACCAGCAGACCTCGTCGGTGAGCAGGTCCCACTCGGCGCTGCCCTCGGTGGCCTCGCCGACCGGGGCCGCCGGCTGCTCCGCCCCGGGCCAGCCCTCGCTGAGCCGCCCGAGATGCCCGCCCACGTCGTCCAGCTGGCGCAGCGCCAGTTCGTAGAGCGCCCGGCGGCGCGGCGGATCGGGCTCGCCGCCCTCCGCGCCCTGCCGCACCGCGTCCAGGGCGCCCCGCACCCGCCGCGTCCCGTCGATCAGCGCCCGCACGGAGCCTCGTACCGACGGCTCGACTGCGGGGGAGACCGGGGAGCGCGAGGACATACGTACTCCGATACGAGGGCGGTACGGCGGTGGCTGACGCGGGGCCGGGTACGACTGTCGCACAGCGCCCGGCGGCCTGTGAGCGATTCGGCAATACCCGACGCGATGGTGCTCCTGGCATATGCCGGAAGCCCCTCGCTCTCTTGCCGTCACCGTCCCCCGCCCCTAACTTCCTGGTATGGACCTGGAGTTGCGTCACCTGCGGACCGTACGGGCCATCGCCGACGAAGGCAGCCTCACCCGCGCGGCCGCCGCCCTCGGCCTCGCCCAGCCCGCCCTCTCCAGTCAGCTGCGGCGCATCGAGAAGGCCCTCGGCGGTCCCCTCTTCGACCGCGACCACACCGGCGCCCGCCCCACCCTGCTCGGCGAACTCGTCCTGGAACGCGCCCGCGTCGTCCTCCCGGCGATGCGCCAGCTCCAGGAGGACGCCGTCCGCTTCGCCAACTCCTGGAACCGCGTCCGCCGCTTCCGCCTCGGCGCCACCCACGGACCGCTCCTCGGCGCCCTCGTCGACCGCCTCGCCGCCGCCGAACCCGCCGCCCCCGTCTCCACCCACACTTCCTGGTCCGTCGACGAGATCAGCTCCCTGCTCGCCGCCGGACGCCTCGACCACGCCCTCATCGGCGTCTGCGGCGAGAGCACCCCGCCCCGCGACACGGAACTCGTCTGGCAGAGCGTCGGCGTCGACCCGGTCTTCGTCATGCTCCCCGAGGGCCACCCCCTCGCCGAGGAGGACGAGATCCCCCTCGCCCGCCTCTCCCACGAGGCGTGGACCGACGTCCCCGGCGACGGCTGCTTCGCCGACTGCTTCACCGCCGCCTGCGCCCGCGCCGGATTCACCCCGCTCTCCGTCTTCGAGACCGACACCGCCTCCTGCGTCCACCTCGTCCAGGTAGGCCGCGCCGTCGGGCTGTGCCGCGCCACCTTCCCGCCCACCCCCGGCCTCGTCACCCGCCCCCTCGCCGGAGCCCCGCTCAGCTGGCGCCACCTCCTGGGCCACCACCCCGGCTCACCCGCCGCCGGCGCCGCGGCCGCCGTCCTCGGCCACGCCCGCGCCGCCTACCGCGAGGCGGCCCACCGCAGCGACAGCTACCGCGCCTGGCTCGACGGCCACCCCCGCTTCGGCGCACCCCCTGACCCCCGCCGCCCCTCCCACCGCCGCGTAAGGTCCCCCACAGCACCAGCCGTGCCCGGCCCGCCACCCCGGACACACCGCACGACCGGCCGGGGCGGCCGCCCCGGCCACGGAAGGGACCCCCATGCCGGACCCCGCCGGCACCGCCTCGCAGCACGCCACCGCCAGCCCCTGGCTGAAACTGCTCGCCGAAGGCGCCCCGCTCACCGCCCTGGAGGAGTGCCGCCACCGCCTCGTCGCCGACCAGGCCCCCGAGACCCACCCGGCCGTCGAGGCCGAGGCGCGGCGCGCGCTGCACGTCCACGCGCTCCTGGAGGCCCGCACCCGGCAGGCCGCCGAGACCGCCGTCCTCAACGACCTGGCCCGCCGCCTCGCCGCCCTGCACGCACCCCAGGACGTCCTCGACGAGGTCGCGGCCCAGGCCCGCCGCCTGCTCGGCACCGACCTCTCGTACATCATGCTCGCCCAGGACGACGCCGCCCTGCGCATCGAAGTCGTCGACGGCTCCATCGGCTCCGCCCTGCGCGGCGTCGAACTCGCCCGCGGCGTCGGCCTCGGCGGCCTCGTCGTCCGTACCGGACAACCCCACTGGTGCGCCGACTACCGCCACGACGACCACCTCACCCACGCCGCCACCGTCGACGCCGCGGCCGCGGTCGAACAACTCCGCGGCATCCTCGGCGTCCCGCTGCGCCTCGGCGAGGAGACCATCGGCGTCCTCCTCGTCGCCCAACGCGTCCCCCGCACCTGGACCGACCACCAGACGACGCTGCTCACCGCGCTCGCCGCCCACGCCGCCCTCGCCCTGCACAACGCCGAACTCTTCGACCGCCACCAGCGCACCACCGCCGAACTGCGCCGCCGCGCCGAGGCCGACCGCCGCGCCGTCGCCCTCCACCAGCGGCTCACCCACATCGTCCTCGGCGGCGCCGGCCTCCACGCCGTCACCGACGCGCTCCGCGAGGCCCTCGGCGCCGGCATCACCGTCCTCGACGCCCACGACACCGCCCTCGCCACCGGCGCCACCGACCCCGCCCCGGACACCCTCGCCACCGCCCTGGCCGCCGACACCGGGCCGCCCGCCTCCTGCTTCACCGGCCCCGCCGACCGCGCCACCCGGCTGCGCGACACCCCCGACGGCCACTGGGCGCTGGCCCCCGTCGTCGTCGCCGACGAGTACGCCGGCTGCGTCGTCGCCCGCCGCCACCAGCCCTTCGACGCCAACACCGTGCGCTCCCTGGAGACCGGCGCCACCGTCATCGGCCTCGTCCTCGCCTCCGAACGCGCCGCCACCGAAGCCGAACGCCGCGTCCGGGGCGAGTACCTCACCGCCCTGCTCGACGGCACCACCGACGACGCCGTCCTGCTGCGCCGCGCCCGCTCCGGCGGCATCGACCCGGCCGCCGTCCGCACCGTGCTGGTCCTCGACGGCCCGCAGGCCGGGCCGGCCGCCGCCCGCGCCGCCCGCCACCACCAGGGCTGGTCGGTCGAGTACGGCGGCCTCGGCGTCGCCCTGCTCCCCGCCACCCCCGCCGAGGCCCGCGACCGCGTCGCCCCCGAACCCGTCACCGCCGTCGCCGCCCCCGCCGGCGGCACCATCGCCACCATCCGCGCCGCCCACCGCCGCGCCCGCTCGGGCCTGCGCCTCCTGCACGCCCTCGGCCGCACCGGCGCCGCCGCCGACAGTGACGAACTCGGCATCTACGAAGCCCTCTTCAGCAACGCCGGCGACGGCACCCTGGACCGCTTCGTCACCGCCACCATCGGCCCCCTCGCCGACCACGACCGCGCCCACGGCACCCGGTTCACCGAGACCCTCGACGCCTACCTCACCCACGCCTCCCGGCACACCGCCACCGCCGAGGCCCTCCACATCCACCCCAACACCCTCTACCAGCGTCTCGCGAAGATCAGCGCCGTCCTCGGCGAGGGGTGGAAGGAGCCCGGCCGCGCCGTCGAGGTCCAGTGGGCCCTGCGCCTGCACCGCCTCAGCCACCGCCTGGCCACCCCCGGCACCGAACCGGACCCCGGCACGGCGCAGGGGGCCCGCGGAGAGGACTGACCGGTCCCCGCGGATCCCCGTACGCACCGCCGCCGCTCACTTCTGCGGGACGGCCACCACCTTGCCCGGGTTGAAGATGCCCGCCGGGTCGAGCGCCGACTTCACCGCGTGGTGCATGCCCAGCACCGCCTCGCCCAGCTCCTTGTCCATCCCGGCCATCTTCAGCAGCCCCACGCCGTGCTCACCGGTCACGGTGCCGCCCAGCGCGATGGCCTCGTCCAGGATCTCGTCGAAGACCAGCTGCGCGCGGGCCTTCGCCGCCTCGTCCCCGGCCTTGGTGATGATCAGCGGGTGGAGGTTGCCGTCACCGGCGTGCGCCACGTTGGCCACGTGGATGTCGTGCCGCTGGGAGATCTCCTCGATCCGGCGGAGCATCTCCGGCAGCGCCATCCGGGGCACGCAGACGTCCTCGGTCAGCAGCGGGCCGAGCCGCTCCAGCGCCGGGTAGGCCAGCCGCCGCGCCTGGAACAGCGCGTCCGCCTCCTGCTGGTCGGTGGAGACCACCGCCCAGCCGGCACCCGCCTTCTCGAAGCACTCCCGCATCCGCTCCGCCTCGGCGTCGCCCTCCGCGCCGGGGGTGTCGATCCGGCCCAGCAGCACCACGTCGGCGTCGGCGGAGAGCCCCATGTTCTTCCACGCGTCGACCGCCGCCAGGCAGTGCCGGTCGACCAGTTCCAGCGCCGAGGGGATGATCCCGGCCGCCGTCACCGCGCTGACCGCCGCACCGGCGTCGACCACCGAGTCGAAGTACCCGGCGACCGTCCGCTCCAGGGGACGCGAGGGGCGCAGCCGCACCGTGATCTCCGTGATGACGCCGAGCGTCCCCTCGGAGCCGACCATCAGCCCGGCCAGGTCGTACCCGGCGACGCCCTTGGCGGTCCTGCGGCCCACCCGGACCAGCTCGCCCCGGCCGTTGACCATCTCCAGCTCCAGGACGTAGTCCCGGGTCACGCCGTACTTCACGCAGCACATGCCGCCGGCGTTGGTGGCGACGTTCCCGCCGATCGTCGACCACGGGGAGCTGGCCGGGTCCGGCGGGTACCACAGGCCCTGCCCGGCGCAGGCCGCCCGCAGGTCGTCGTTGACGACGCCGGGCTGCACCACGGCGTACCGCTCGTCGGTGTCGATGCGCAGCACCTGGTTCATGTCCTCGAAGGAGAGGATCACCGCGCCGTCCACGGCGTTGGCGCCGCCCGACAGGCCGGTGCCCGCGCCGCGGGCGATCACCGGCACCCCGTGTTCGAGGCAGAACCGCACCACGTCGCGGACCTCCTCGGCGGACCGGGGGCGCACCACCGCCAGCGGCATGCCGTACGGCGCCCACTCGGCCTCGTCGTGCTGGTAGCGGCCGAGGGCGGCCGGGTCGGTGATGACCTTCGCGGCCGGTATGCGGTCGACTGGTGCGTTCGCCACGCTGTGGCACCTCCCTGAAGAACGGAACCTCCCCATTCTCCGCCCGCCGTCGCCGCACCCGCACGGACGAACCTCACATGATCGCGGCCCGGGGGTGGAGAGATTCCCCACCCCCGGGCCGCACACGCACCGGGCCCCGGGTCAGCGTCCGGACTGGAGCGCCTGCCAGGTCGCGGCCCCGACGACGCCGTCCGCCTCCAGCGACCGCGCGCTCTGGTAGGCGCGGACCGCCTCGGCCGTACCGGAACCGAAGCTGCCGTCGACGGCGACGGTCCTGCCCGAGGCCGCCGTCAGCGCCCGCTGGAGCCGGCTCACGGCCTCACCGGAGGAGCCGGAGCGCAGCGTCGGCGTGCTCCCCGCCGACAGCAGCGCCGTCCAGGTGGCCTTGCCCACGATCCCGTCGGCCTCCAGGCCCTTGTCCTTCTGGAAGGCGCGGACCGCCGCCTGCGTCGCCGAGCCGAAGGCCCCGTCGACCGCACCCGGCGCGTACTCCAGGTCGGTCAGCAGCCGCTGCACCGCCTTGACCTGCGGGCCGCTGGACCCGCTGAGCTGCGTCGCGTAGGAGGCGAAGGTCAGCTCGTCGACCGCCCCGCTCTCCCCGCCGACCAGCTCCATGTAGTGCGCCCAGTCCCAGTTCGGGCCGGGGTCGGTGTGGTCGTTGCCCGGCACCTCGACGTGGCCGACGATGTGCGCGCGGTCCTTCGGGATGCCGTACTGCTCGCAGAGGTACGCGGTGAGCGCCGCCGAGGAGCGGTACATCGCCTCGGTGAACCACGCCGGGTCGTCCACGAACCCCTCGTGCTCGATCCCCAGCGACGAGGCGTTGGCGCTGCGCGCGTGGTAGGCGGTGTCGGCGTCCTTGACCGTCTGGGTGACCTCGCCGTCCGAGGACCGGATCACGTAGTGCGCGCTGACCTTGGCCGTCGGGTTCTGGAACCAGCTGATCGACCCCGCGTACGAGCCCTGCGTGACGTGCACGACGACCTGGCTGATGGCGGCGGAGCGCCCGGAGGCGAAGTTGCCCGCGGCGGCCGGGACCCAGCGGGCCGAGGGGTAGTCCTGGCTGACGGCGGCGGGGCCGACCTCCGGCGCCTCGGGGATCTCCGGGGCCACGTCGCGGGCGGCCACCTCGACCTGCTCGCCGTCGACCGAGGTGTGCAGGCCGTCGGCGAGGAAGCGGTAGACGGTGTCGGCGTAGAGCCGGGCGGTGGCGGCCTCGGCTCCGCTGTACTTCGCGACCGCCCCGTACCAGGCGTCGATGTCGTCCCGCTCGGCCGCGCTCAGCCCGAGGGCGTCGGCGCGGGCCCGCAGCACGGCGGCGCCGCCGAGGAGGTTGGAGCCGGTGTCGCGGCGCAGCTCGGCGGGGGAGCGGCCGGTGAGCCGGGCGGCCTCCTCCAGGGTGCGCTGGTCCGGGTTGCTGACCAGGTGCATGACGCCGAAGCCGTTCGCCTGGCTGGGCTGCCCGTCGTGCCCGTCGAGGCGGCTCTCGCCGTACCCGACGGCGGCCAGCAGGTCGCGCGGCACGTCGTAGCTCTCGGCGGCGTGGTCGAGAGCGTCGTTGAAGGGGCGGCCGTCCCCGGCGGCGAAGGCGGCCGGGGCGACGCCGGTCAGCGCTCCCGAGGCCAGCACGGTGAAGGCGGCGAGCGCCGCCAGGCGGCCGCGCCGGCCGGGAACGCTGCGACGGTGGTGCTGACCTGCGCTCATGTGGGGGGTTCCCTCTCGTCTTCCGGACGGCTCTGGTCCGGACGTTGTACCGGCCGCGGTGGGGGCGGCACCGGTGGACACACCGGGCCGCGCGGCGGACGGGGGATGGGGGTACGGCAACTGGGCTCCTCGGTCCAGGGGCGGCGGCGGCCGGACGGGTGGGGCCGCCCGGCGGCTCGCGGAGGCGCCAGCGTAGTGGCGTGATCGCGCCATGACAATCACCGTCCTGATGCCCAACTCGCACGTCGTATACGCGCGTTGACTCCTATCGGGTGCGCCAGGCCCGCCACCGCAGCCGGAGCGCGGTGCCGTGTGCGAAGTGTTGACAGCACGTTACGCGCGCTGGAAACTCCGTCGGGAGAGCGCTCTCCCGACAACTCGCGGAGGTTGAGATGGAGAAGAGGGCAGCCCCCCACCCCCGCCCCAGGAGCCTGTTACGCCCCGGGACCGCCAGTCCCGGACCGACCCCCCGCCGTCGCCGGCCCCGCCGCGGAGGCTCCCTGCTCCTGTCGGCCCTGCTGGTGGCCGCCTCCCTGGGCGCCGCCGGAGCTGCGGCAGCCGTCACCCAGGGCGACGACACCCCGGCGGCCGCCACCGCCCAGGCGGGACACGCGGGCCACTCCGCCCACGCGCAGGGCCAGCCCCGCGCCGGAGGCGACGACCCCGACGGCGACGGCTACATCCCGGCCGTCCCGCCGGTCACCGGAGTGGAACCCTCCGACGAGGAGCCGCCGCACCGGTACTTCCACGAGTTCCAGGCCAACTGCTCGGTCACCCACACCGCCCCCGACGACCCGATCGTCTTCCCGGGCCGGCCCGGCAAGTCCCACGACCACACCTTCATGGGCAACGACACCACCGACGCCCACTCCACCACCGCCTCGCTCCAGGCGGGCGACACCGCCTGCAAGGCGCCGGGCGACCGGTCCGCGTACTGGATGCCGACCCTGCTCCAGGCGGGCGAGCCCAAGCTGCCCGTCGGCCCGCAGACCATCTACTACAAGGCCGGCGTCACCGACTACACCAGCGTCCGGCCCTTCCCGGCCGGGCTGCGCTACGTCGTCGGCAGCCCGACGCAGAGCCAGGAGGAGTTCCGCGACCACCCCGGCTACGTCGAGGGCTGGGAGTGCGGCGAGAGCTACTTCAACGGCGACATCCCCGACCACTGCCCGAGCTACAGCCAGCGCGACATCCGCTTCCAGGCCCCGAGCTGCTGGGACGGGAAGCACCTGGACACCCCCGACCACCAGGCCCACATGGCCTACCCGGTGGTGAAGGCGGGCATCAACAACAACGTCTGCCGCACCAGCCACCCGGTCGCGCTGCCGATGATCGAGTTCAAGATGGCCTTCCCGGTCAACGGCGACCTCACCGACGTCCAACTCGCCAGCGGGGAGGGCTACTCCTTCCACTACGACTTCTTCAACGCCTGGGACGAGCCGACCCTGAAGGCCCTGGTCGGCCACTGCATCGTCGGCGGCCTCCAGTGCGACGCGCGCGGCTACGACGAGACCAAGCCCGACCAGGGCGCCGTCCTCGACGAGAACTACGAACTCCCCGCCTGACCCGACCGCGCCGGACGCTCCCCGCCGGGAACGCCCGCGCCCACCCGGTGGAGCGCTCTCCCGCAGGACCGCCGCTCCACCGTCCCCCACCCACGGCGGCGGGCACCGAGGCCGCCGCCCCCAACCGGGCCACCCGCACCACGCCCCGTTCCAGGAGGACCCCCATGCCCCCCACCCCCGAGCCGGCCGTGCCACGGCGCCCCCGGCGCGCCGCCTCCCCCCTGCGCCGCCTGGCAGCCCCCGCCGGAGCCGGCCTGCTCGCCGTCGGCCTGCTCACCGTCCCCGCCCAGCAGGCGGCCGCCGCCGACGACATCGTCGCCGTCACCGGGAGCCAGGGCGACTGGCAGCTGACCGTCAACGGCGCCCCCTACCAGGTCAAGGGCCTCACCTGGGGTCCGCCCGCCGCCGAGGCCGCCGAGAAGCTGCCCGACGTCGCCTCCATGGGCGTCAACACCATCCGCACCTGGGGCACCGACGCCAGCAGCAAGCCCCTCCTCGACGCCGCCGCCGACAACGGCCTGCGCGTCATCGCCGGCTTCTGGCTCCAGCCCGGCGGCGGCCCCGGCTCCGGCGGCTGCGTCGACTACCTCACCGACACCGCGTACAAGAACGAGATGCTCACCGAGTTCCCCAAGTGGGTCGAGACCTACAAGAGCCACCCCGGTGTGCTGATGTGGAACGTGGGCAACGAGTCCGTGCTCGGCCTCCAGAACTGCTACAGCGGCGACACCCTGGAGGAACAGCGCGACGCCTACACCAGCTTCGTCAACGACGTCGCCAGGAAGATCCACGAGGTCGACCCCAACCACCCCGTCACCTCCACCGACGCCTGGCCCTACTACCAGCACAACGCTCCCGACCTCGACCTGTACGCCGTCAACGCCTACAAGGACGTCTGCGGCGTCCGCTCCGCCTGGGAACAGGGCGGCTACGACAAGCCGTACATCGTCACCGAGGCAGGCCCGGCGGGGGAGTGGGAGGTCCCCGACGACGCCAACGGCCGCCCCGAGGAGCCCACCGACCAGGAGAAGGCCGAGGGGTACACCGACGCCTGGAACTGCGTCACCGGCCACGAGGGCGTCGCCCTCGGCGCGACCCTCTTCCACTACGGCGAGGAGGACGACTTCGGCGGTGTCTGGTTCAACCTGCTGCCCGGCGGCGAGAAGCGCCTCTCCTACTACGCCGTCAAGCGCGCCTACGGCGGCGACACCTCCGGCGACAACACCCCGCCGGTCGTCTCCGCCCTCGACGTCGACGGCGACGCCACCGCCGTCCCCGGGGGCCGCGAGCTGACCGTCGAGGCCCCGGCCACCGACCCCGACGGCGACGCGCTGGAGTACCAGGCGTACGCCAGCAGCATGTACATCGACGAGAACAAGGCCCTGATCCCGCTGGAGACCACCGACCACGGCGACGGGCGGCTCACCGTCACCACCCCCGACCGGCCCGGCGTCTGGAAGCTCTACGTCAAGGTCCGCGACGGCCACGGCAACGTCGGCATCGAGACCCGCTCGCTCGGCATCGTCGCCCCGCCCGTCGACGGCACCAACGTCGCCCTCGGCAAGGAGGCCACCGCCTCCTCCTTCCAGGAGTCGTACGGCGACTGCCCGTGCCCCGCCTCCAACGCGGTGGACGGCAACGCCACCAGCCGCTGGGCCAGTGACTGGGCCGACCCCCAGTGGCTCAGCGTCGACCTCGGCGAGCGCACCGCCTTCCACCACGTCCAGCTCCTGTGGGAAGCCTCGTACGCCAAGGCGTACACGATCCAGGTCTCCGACGACGGCGAGAACTGGACCACCGTCCACGAGGTCACCGACGGCAACGGCGGCATCGACGACATCGAGGTCGACGCCACCGGACGGTACGTGCGCGTGCACGGCACCGAACGCGGCACCGGCTGGGGCTACTCGCTCCACGAGTTCGGCGTCTACACCTCCTGACGGCGCCCCGCCGACCGCGGCCCGGGCCCCGGAGTCCTGACCCGGGACCCGGGCCGCGCCCCACTCGCTCTCCGGCCGCCCGCACCGGTCCTCCCCCTCGCCGGTGGGGGCGGCGGGGCGTCAGGCCGACTCCCGCACCACCAGCTCCGGATCGAAGACCGCCGAGGTCACCGGGGTCCCCGGAGCCTCGATACGCTGCCGCAGCAGCCGCGCCATCTCCGCCGCCATGTCCTCCACCGGCTGGCGCACCGTCGTCAGCGGCGGCCGGCAGGCCGTCGCCGCCGGACTGTCGTCGAACCCCACCACCGCCACGTCCTCCGGCACCCGCCGCCCCTGCTCCAGCAGGACCCGGCACGCCCCCTCCGCCATCAGGTCGTTGGCGGCGAACACCGCGTCGAGATCCGGATGGTCCGCCAGCAGCCGCGCCATCGCCTCCGCCCCGCTCCGCGCCGTGAACCCCCCCTCGGCCACCGGCACGTACGGCCGGCCTCCCCGCGCCATCGCGTCCCGGAACCCGGCCAGCCGCTCCTGCCCGGCCGGTACGTCCAGCGGCCCCGCGATCGTCGCCGGGCGCCGCCGGCCGAGCCCGAGCAGCCGCTCCGCCGCCAGCCGGCCCCCCTCCCGGTGGTCCAGGTCCACGTAGCTCAGCGGTACCGGGCGCGCGGGACGGGCGAAGAGCACCGCGGCGAGCCCCGCCTCCGCCAGCATCGGCGGCAGGGGGTCCTCCGCGTGCGTCGACACCACCAGCGCCCCGTCCGCACTGCCCTGCCGCAGATACGCCACCACCTCGGCCCGCGCCGCCGCCGTCTCGGCGAACATCAGCACCGGATGCATGCCGTGCGGACGCAGATAGCCGATCACCCCGCTCACCACCCGCCCGAAGAACGGGTCCCCGAACGCCCGCGCCGCGAAGGCGTCCTGCTCCTCGGCCGAGTCCCCGCCCGCCCCGGAGACCACCAGGGCGATCGTCTCGGCCCTCCGCGTCACCAGCGACCGCGCCGCCCGGTTGGGCCGGTACCCGGTCGCGGTCACCGCCGCCCGGACCGCCTCCTGGATGGCCGGGTCGACGTTCCGCACCCCGTTGACCACGCGCGAGACCGTCGCACGCGACACCCCGGCGACCCGCGCCACGTCCTCCAGCGTCGGCGCCGACGAGGAGGACACTTGCGCATCTTGGCTCATGAACGCACTGTACAACAGGGGGAGAGCGCTCTCGGGGCCCCGCGCCGACGCCCTCCCGGACCCGCCCCGGACGTACCGTCAGCCGGCCGTCACGGCCCCGGTCAGCCGCAGGTCCCCCGCCGAGCACCCCGCCCGCACGGTGAACACCCCGGGCTCCCGCCGCCACCCGCCCTCCTCCACCGACCAGTGCTCCAGAGCCCGCGCCCCCACCCGCACTACCGCCTCCACCGCCGCACCGGGCTCCGCCTCCACCGCCGCGTACCCGGCCAGCCACCGCACCGGCCGCTCCAGCGCCGAGTCCGGCCGCTCCAGATACACCTGCACCACCTCGCGGCCCGCCCGCCCCCCGGTGTTGCGCACCCGCACCCGCACCGCGAACCGGCCGCCGTCCCCGGCCGGGCCGACCTCCATCGACTCGTACGCCCACCGCGTGTACCCGAGCCCGTGGCCGAACCAGAACGCGGGCTCCGTGCCCGCGCGCAGCCAGGCGCGGTAGCCGAGGTGCAGCCCCTCCTCGTACACCAGCCGGCCGTCCGTCGGCCGGGTCTCGCGCACCGGGGCATCCTCCAGCGACCCGGGCCACGTCGTGGGCAGCCTGCCTCCCGGCTCCGCGGCGCCGGTCAGGACGTCGGCGAGCCCCGCGCCCGCCTCCTGGCCCCCGAACCAGGTCAGGAGCAGGGCCGGGGTCTGTCCGCGCCAGGGCAGCTCCACCGGGCCGCCCGCGTTGACGCAGACCACCGTGTGCGGCTGGGCGCCGAGCACCGCCCGCACCAGGGCGTCCTGACTCCCCGGCAGCGCCAGCGTGCTGCGGTCACGGCCCTCCGACTCGCTCTCCTCCGTCGTTCCGACGACCACCACCGCCACGTCGGCCGCCGCCGCGGCCCGCGCCGCGTCCGCCACCGCCTCGGCGGGGTCCCCCGCCGGCGGGGCCGCGCACAGCAGGACCGCCCGCCCGTCGTCCCCGCCCAGCTCCCGGCGGGCCACCACCTCCACGGGGCGCCCCGCCGCCAGCCGCACGCAGCCCGTGCGCAGCGGCGGCTTCACGTGCACCGCCGTCGGATCATCCGTGTTCCGGGGGAACACCCCGTCCACCACGACCCGCCCCTCGACGCTCAGCGACATCCGGCCCCACCCCGCGACCCCGAAGGTCCACACCCCCGCCTCCCCGGGCACCAGGCGCGCCGCCACCTCCACCGTGTGAGCCCCCGTCACCAGCCGGGGCTCCAGAATCCGGCCCGACAGCCGGTCCTCCTCGTAGAGCTCCCCGCCCGCCGCGTCCAGCATCCGCAGCCGCACCCCCGGCTCGTCCGTCCCCGGAAGGCAGGCCAGCGGCGGATCGAGCGGAACCGGCTCCGCCGACACCCCCGGCCCCGGCACCGCCACGACGCGCACCCCGGGCAGCGCCGCGCGCAACCCGCCCAGCGGCGACACCACCCGCTCCGGGAAGACCTCCGCGCTGCCCCCGCCCTGCACCCGGGGGCGTACCGCGTGCGGCCCGATCACCGCCACCGTCCGCAGCTCTCGGGGGCGCAGCGGCAGCGTCCCGTCGTTGCGCAGCAGGACCGCCGAGGAGGCCGCCACCCGCCGCGCCACCGCCCGCGCGCCGGCCGGGGGAGGGAGCGGCGCCGACGGGCCGGAGTCCTCCAGCGCCCCGACCCGCGAGGCCAGCCGCAGCAGCCGCGTCACCTTCTCGTCCACCGCCGACTCCGGCACCCGGCCCTCCCGCACCGCCGCCGCCAGCGCCTCACCCCAGGGCCCGTCCGGCCCCGGCATCACCAGGTCCAGCCCGGCCGCCGCCCCCTCCAGCGGGTCCCGCGCCGCCCCCCAGTCGGACACCACCACCCCGTCGAAACCCCACTCCGCCTTCAGCGGCTCCCGCAGCAGCCCGCTCGCCGCCATCGCCACCCCGCCGACCCGGTTGTACGCCGACATCACCACCCACACCCCGGCCTCGACGGCCGCCTCGAAGGGCGCCAGGTACACCTCCCGCAGCGCCCGCTCGCCGACCCGCACATCCACCGTCAGCCGGTCGGTCTCCGCGTCGTTGGCCACGAAGTGCTTGGCGGTGGCGGCCACCCCGGCTCCCTGTACCCCCCTCACCAGGGCCGCACCCACCCGCCCGGCCAACCACGGGTCCTCCGAGAAGCACTCGAAATGCCTGCCGCCCAGCGGCGAGCGGTGCAGGTTCAGCGTGGGCGCCAGCACCACGTCGACCCCCTTGCGCCGCGCCTGGGCCGCCAGCACCGCCCCCACCTCGCCGACCAGCGCCTCGTCCCAGAGCGCCGCCAGCGCCGTCGGCGACGGCAGCAGCAGCGAGGTCAGCCGCTCGTCCCAGGTCGTACCGCGGACGCCGGCCGGACCGTCCGAGAGCGTCATCGCCCGGAGCCCGAGCGCCGTCTCCGCTCCGGTCCGCCAGGTGTTGGCGCCGGTCAGCAGCCGGACCTTCCGCTCCAGGCCGAGCTTCTCCACCAGCCGCGCCGCCTCGTGGTCCGTCAGCATCGCCACCGCCCTGGCGTCAGTGGGAGAGCGCTCTCCCGTGAGGCTCAAGCGTCCAGCGCCCGCCGCCCCCCTGTCAACCGGGCCCCGCACGTCACCGCGGCATGTCCGCCCCGTGAACGCACTCGCCGCCCACCCGGCAGGTGCGCGATCATCGGAGAAGACCGGAGCCTCGCTCCGCCTGCGCCCCGCCCCCGTCCGCGCCGCGCCCCGGCGGGGCGGCGGCCCAGCACGTCAGCGGAAGGACAGGACGACACCCCCATGCCCACGGAACACCCCGCCGGCCCGGAGCGCCCCCGCGCCACCCGGGAGCACGCCGCATGACCACCGACCCGGCTCCCCACCCCCTGGACAACCCCGGCCACTCCTCCCTCAACGGCCCCCACGCCCACTTCGCCGAACGGCGCGGCCGCGTCGCCCGCTACCCCGCCGACGTCTCCCCGTGGCTGGCCCTGCCCGACGACGCCGGGCCCGAGGAGTGGGCCGACCTCGCCGCCCTCGCCGGACCCGGCGGCGAACTCGCCCTCGCCGCCATCGACCCCGCCCTGCCCCCGGGCTGGGAGGCGACCTTCAGCGTCCCCGGCGTCCAGATGACCGGCGAGGCCGTCCAGGGCGCCCACGACGAGGAGGCCGTACGCCTCGGCCCCGCCGACGTCCCCGAGATGCTCGACCTCGTCGCCCGCACCCGCCCCGGTCCCTTCCTGGACCGGACCCACGAACTCGGCACCTACCTCGGCATCCGCCGCGACGGCGTCCTCGTCGCCATGGCCGGCGAACGCCTCCACCCGCCGGGCTGGACCGAGATCAGCGCCGTCTGCACCGACCCCGCCCACCGCGGCCAGGGCCTCGCCCGCCGCCTCGTCGACGCCGTCGCCGCGGGCATCCGCGACCGGGGCGAGATCCCCTGCCTGCACGGCTCCGCCTCCAACACCGGCGCCATCCGCCTCTACGAGCAGATGGGCTTCGTCCTGCGCCGCACGACCGTCTTCCGGGGCGTCCGCGTCCCCGCGACCGTGCCGAGCGCGCCCCGCACGCCGACGACCACCGGCTGACCGGCACCGCGCCGCCGCGCGCCGCCCCTTCCGCCACCCGCCGTCCGCCGTGGGGGAGGGGCGGCGCCCGTCACGGACACCGGCTCACCCGTCCCACCCGGCCGCCGCCCGCACCGAGGCCACCGAGTCCGCCTGGTCCACCGGCTTGTCCTCCCGGTACCGCACCAGCCGCGCGAACCGCAGCGTCACCCCGGCCGCGTACCGCGACGACCGCTGGAGCCCGTCGAACGCCACCTCGACCACCAGCTCCGGCCGGACCTTCACCACGTGCCCGTCGTCGCTCTCCGCCAGCTCGCCCAGCCGCTCCGTCTGCCAGGCCAGCACCTCGTCCGTCATCCCCTTGAACGTCTTGCCCAGCATCACCAGCGAACCGTCCGGCTCCCGCGCCCCCAGATGCAGGTTCGACAGCTTCCCCGCGCGCCGCCCGTGGCCCCACTCCGCCCCCAGCACCACCAGATCCGCCGTCCGCACCGGCTTCACCTTCCGCCAGGCCGCACCGCGCCGCCCCGCCGCGTACACCGAGTCCAGCCCCTTCACCACCACCCCCTCGTGCCCCCGCGCCAGGGCCTCCGCCAGAAACCCCTCCGCCCCCTCCACCGCGCCCCCGGCCCCCGGGTCGGCCACCACCGACCGCCGCACCCGCGCCACCTCCGGCACCAGCGCCGCCAGCGCCCCCGCCCGCTCGGCGTACCCGAGGTCGAGCAACTCCCGCCCCTCCACCGCCAGTACGTCGAAGAAGGCCACCGACACCGGCAGTGCCTCGGCCGCCGTCCCCACGTCGAGCCGCGACCCCACCCGGCCCGCCGTCTCCTGGAACGACCGCGGCCGCCCCTCCGCGTCCAGCGCCAGCACCTCCCCGTCCAGGACGAACCTCTCCGCCGGCAGCGTCCGCGCCAGCTCCACCACCTCCGGCAGCCGCACCGTGATGTCGTCCAGCGTCCGCGTGTACACCGACACCCGCTCCCCGACCCGGTGCACCTGCACCCGGATGCCGTCGAGCTTCTCCTCCACCGCGCACGGCCCCAGCGCCGCCACCGCCTCCGCGACCGACCCGGCCGACGACGCCAGCATCGGCTGCACCGGACGGCCCACCACCAGCCCGAACCCCGACAGGGCCGCCTCGCCGCCCGCCAGCACCGCCGCCGCGACCTCCTCCAGCGAGCCGCTCAGCATCACCGCCCGCCGCACCCCGGCCACCGGCACCCCCGACGCCCGCGCCACCGCCTCCACCGCCACCGCGTCCAGCGCCCCCTGCCGCACCTCACCCGTCACCAGCCCGTACAGGAACCGCTGCTCCGCCTCGGTCGCCGCGCCCCAGAGCCCCTCCACCAGCCGCCGCCGCTCCGCCTGCGAGCCCGCCCCCTTCACCGCCGCCACCTCGGTGAACGCCGCGTCCACCTGCCCCACCGTCAGCGAGGCCCGCTCCGCCGGAGCCACCGGCTCCCGCAAGACGCGCGACCCCACGCCCAGCCGGCCCTGCGGCAGCCGCCCCGACAGATAGGCGATCACCACCGGCAGCTCCGAGGGCTCCGTCCGCGCGAACAGCTCCGCCAGCAACTCCGTCTTCCGCGACCGCGACGACGTGGCCGCGACCTGCGCCGACACCTCGGCCAACTCCTCCAGCACCATGCCCTCCATCGTCGGACCACCTCGCCCCGCCCGCACCCGCGTACCCGTCCGGCGCTCACCCGAACGGACCCGCCACCGCACCTCCGGGCCGCTTCCCGAGTGGCCCGCCCTCCGTGCGCGGGCGAGGCTGATCCTCCGGAACCGCGACGCGGAGGACACCTGATGGCCGAGACCGACGTGCTGCCACCCCTGCGAGACGCGGACGCCGTGGTCTTCGACGTCGACGGAGTGGTGACCGACTCGGCCCGCGTCCACGCCACCGCCTGGAAAGCCGCCTTCGACGCCTACCTCCGCGCCCACCCGCCCGCCGACCCGGACCAGCGCCGCCCCTTCGACGCCGAGACGGACTACCTGCGCCACGTCGACGGCAAACCCCGCCTCGACGGCGCCGCCTCCTTCCTCGCCTCCCGCGGCCTGGACACCGGCCCCGACGCCGTCGAGGAGGTCGCCGCCGCCAAGGAGAAGGTCTTCGTCGGCCACCTGCGCTCCGGAGACATCGAGCCCTACCCCGGCACCGTCCGGCTGCTGCACGCCCTGCACCGCGACGGCGTCCCCCTCGCGGCCGCCTCCTCCTCCCGGCACGCCACCGAACTCCTCCAGCGGGCCGGCGTCGCCGGTCTCTTCGCCGCCATCGTCGACGGCGGCGAATCCCGCCGGCTCGGCCTGCCCGGCAAACCCGACCCGGCCCTCTTCCTGCACGCCGCCGAACGCCTGGAGCGGCCCCCCGCACGGACCGCCGTCGTCGAGGACGCCCTCGCCGGGGTCGAGGCGGGCCACCGCGGCGGCTTCGCCACCGTCATCGGCGTCGACCGCCTCGACGACGGCACCCACGGCCCAGCCCTGCGCGAACACGGCGCCGACACCGTCGTCCGCGACCTCGCCGAACTCCTGGCCCCCGCCGCCCCGCCGCCCCACCCCGCCCACACCGCCGACAGCCCGCGCGAGGAGGCATCATGACGTCCTGGACCTGGGAGTACGACGAGTGGGTCCCCGCCGACGAACAGCTCAGGGAATCCCTCTGCACCCTCGGCAACGGCTACTTCGCCACCCGCGGCGCCTTCCCCGAGTGCGACGCCGACGACATCCACTACCCGGGCACCTACGCCGCCGGCGTCTACAACCGCCTCACCTCGCACGTCTCCGGCCGCGACGTCGAGAACGAGGACATGGTCAACCTCCCCAACTGGCTCCCGCTCCGCGTGCGGCGCGTCGACGGGGAGAACAGCACCTGGTTCACCCCCGGCACCGCACGCGTCGTCGAACACAGCCAGACCCTCCGCCTCGACGCCGGCGTCCTGGAACGCCGCACCCGCTACGAGGACCCCGACGGCCGCCTCCTGCTCGTCCGCCAGACCCGCCTGGTCAGCATGGAGAACCCGCACCTCGCCGCCCTGCGCACCGAGCTGACCGCCGAGAACTGGGAAGGTGAGGTCGAGGTCGAAGCAGCCCTCGACGGCACCGTCACCAACTCCGGCGTCGCCCGCTACCGCGACCTCGACGGCCGGCACCTCACCGCCCTGCGCACCGGCGCCGGGAACTCCGGCGACGTGGCCTGGCTGACCTGCTCCACCACCAACTCCGACATCGAGATCGCCCTCGCCGCCCGCCACGCCCTGCCGCCCGGCACAGCGGTCGAGCACGCCGACACCGAGGGCCGCAGCGTCCGCCGCTTCCGCCTGGACCTGCGCTCCGGCCACAGCCAGGTCGTCGACAAGATCGTCGCCCTGTACACCGGCCACGACCGCGCCATCGCCGACCCCCGCGACGCCGCCGTGGAGCACGCCCGCACCGCCCCCGCCTTCGACCAGCTCGTCGCCGACCAGCGCGCCGCCTGGCGCGACCTGTGGCGCCGCGCCGAACTGGACGTGCCCAACAAGGCCGGCCTCATCCTCCGCCTGCACCTCTTCCAGGTCCTTCAGACCCTCTCCCCGCACACCGCCGAACTCGACGCCGGCGTCCCCGCCCGGGGACTGCACGGCGAGGCCTACCGCGGCCACATCTTCTGGGACGAACTCTTCGTCCTGCGCTACCTCAACCTCCACTTCCCCGAGGTCTCCCGCGCCCTGCTGACCTACCGCCACCGCCGCCTGGAACACGCCGTCGCGGCCGCCGAGGCGATCGGTCTCGGCGGCGCCATGTACCCCTGGCAGAGCGGCAGCGACGGCCGCGAGGAGACCCAGCAGCTCCACCTCAACCCCCGCTCCGGACGCTGGCTGGAGGACCACTCCCACCTCCAGCGCCACGTCGGCTCCGCCATCGCCTACAACGTCATCAAGTACTACGAGGCCTCCGGCGACGCCCACTTCCACCACACCAAGGGCGCCGAGATGCTGCTCCAGATCGCCCGGTTCTGGGTCCGCTCCGCCACCTGGGACCCCGAACTGAGCCGCTACCGCATCCTGGGCGTCATGGGCCCCGACGAGTACCACGAGGCCTACCCCGACGCCGAACGCCCCGGCCTCGACGACAACGCGTACACCAACATCACCGCCACCTGGGTCATCACCCGCGCCCTGGAACTCCTCCGCAGCCTCCCCGCCCCCCGCCGCGCCGAACTGGCCCTGCACACCGGCTTCGACGACGAGGAGGAAGAACACTGGGAGGAGGTCTCCCGCAACCTCCACATCCCCTTCCACTCCGGGGTCATCAGCCAGTTCGACGGGTACGGCAAGCTCCGGGAACTCGACTGGGACGGCTACCGCGCCAAGTACGGGGACATCCGCCGCCTCGACCGCATCCTGGAGGCCGAGGGTGACACCGTCGACCGCTACCAGGCCTCCAAACAGGCCGACGTCCTCATGCTCGGCTACCTCTTCTCCCCGTCGGAACTGGCCGAACTCTTCGCCCGCCTCGGCTACACCTTCGACGACGCCCTCTGGGGCCGCACCGTCGAGTACTATCTGCGCCGCACCAGCCACGGTTCGACCCTCAGCGGTCTGGTCCACGGCTGGGTCCTGGCCCGGGTGCGCCGCACCGACGCCTGGACCTTCGTCCTGGAAGCCCTGCGCGGCGACATCGCCGACCTCCAGGGCGGCACCACCGGCGAAGGCATCCACCTCGGCGCCATGGCCGGCACCCTCGACCTGGTGCAGAGCGGCCTCACCGGCCTGGAGACCCGCCCCGGCGGCCTGGCCCTGGACCCCGTCCCCCTCCCCGAGCTGTCCCACTACCGCTTCTCCCTGCGCTACCAGGGCCACTGGGGCGTCCACATCCAGGCCAGCCCAGGAATCCTGGACATCGCGGTCCCCGCCTCGGACCGCTTCCCGATCACCATCACCCTGCCCCAGGACAGCTTCGAACTGGCACCGGGGGAGTCCCGCCGCGTGCTCCTGGACGACTGAGGCACGGGAACACCCGTGCCCGTCTGAGAAGATCAGCCCACCGTACGCAGGAACGCAGAGGTGGGGAACATGATCGGTCTGCTGCTCGTCGTCCTGGCACTCGCCGTCGGGGGCTGCGTCTGCGTGGTGTGGGCCGCCCGCGGCGGGCCCCGCTGGGTCCGCGCCGTCTCCAGGCTGACCCTGGGCGCGGCCGGACTCCTCCGCGACATGGACAAGAACCGCAGCCGGAACCGGTCCGGCGGCAGCGACGACTAGGGGGTGTCTGGCGGCCTCCGCTCAGTCGTCGTCCGGATACACCTCCGGACCGGGAAGTTCCACCCCGGTGCAGTCGCGGCGTTCGGCCTGGTCCGCCGTGAACGCGCCGAGGAGGCGCCGCACCTGGTTCATCGGCAGTGCCGGCCCGACGTGGTTCCGGGTGTAGCTGGTGGCGAGGAAGTTGGCGGGCTCCCCGGCGCACCGGGCCTTGGCCCGCCCGAAGTCCGGGCCGAGCAGCGCGTCGCGGGGAGTGATCCCCTCGGTGATCTCGACGTTGGCCGACAGCAGCCGCTCGAAGGGCTTCTCCGCCCAGTCGCCGTACCAGCCCGAGAGGTGGAGAGCCGCCTCGCCCGTCCCCGAGTCGACCAGTGAACACCGGGTGATCGAGGCGTCCGGGGCCGTCGGCGCGAGCACCTTCCACGCCTTGCCGGACGGGCTCTTCGGCAGGTCCCGACCGGCGAGCCAGCCGCACATCGTCTCCTCCGCCCGGCCCAGGGACAGCTCCCGGGGCGGTTCGACCCGCTCCGGCAGCGGCAGCGGACCGGCGCCGCACCCGGTCTCGGCGTCGGCGGTGTTGGCGATCCGCACCGCGGTACGCAACGACTCCGGCGAGGCGTCACTCTCGACGCCGTGCGTGTACACCTTGGTGACGAGACGCTGCTTGCGGCCCGCGGAGTCCCGGCCCCGCTCCGGGCACTCCTGGACGATCACCGGACCGAACTTCCCGTAGAACCCCGGAACCGAGGCGGGGTACGCGTCCTGGACGTCCCTCGGGACCGTGAACTCCATCCCCAGCGGCCCCAGCGGCCCACCGGCGTCGATCTCCGCCTCGACGTCGAGGACGAAATGCCGGCCGTCGCTCTCGTCGACCCCGCACTTCAGCCGGGACCGCCCCGAGCCGAAGGTGTCCTCGCTCGCCCGGAGCTGCTCCGTCGGCAGGAGTTCGGCGAGCTCCCCGCCGGAGAGGCCGCCCCCGCACAAGGTCGCCGCGTACCACCACGGCTGCCACACCGGCTTGGCCAGCCACCCGGCGCCCGCGAGCAGCGCGAGCACCACCACCCCGACCGCGAACGCCCGCTTCCCCGGCACTCGCCGCCGCCCCCGTATCTCCGCCTCGGCCTGCAGTTTCCCGCTCCCCCCGTGCTGCTTCCCGGCCGGACGCAGCCTACGGCACGGGCCGTGCGGGCCGGACGCCCGTCAGGCCCAGCCGATGCCGAGCGCGGCGAGGGCGGCGCGCTGGGGCCCGGTGAGCTTCTCGCGCCGCGACCGGGTGTTGGAGATCCACACGCCCAGCTTGTGCCGGTACTCCTCGCCGTCGACGACGACCGTCTCGACGTGCCCCCGCGGCACGGCCTTCCCGGCACCCTCGCGCTCGATGTACTGAGTGAGCGCCGCGAGGCCACGCTGGAAGGCCGGCGCCTTCCCACCGCCCTCGCCGACCCGCACCGCCTCCGCCGGAGCAGGGGCCGGACGCTCCACGGGCGTGACCCCCAGCCGCGCCAGCCGGTCCCGCTGCTCCGCAGAGAGCTCCGCCCAGGAACGCCGTTGCCGCAGAAGCCACTTGCCGAGGTCGTCGCCCTCGTAGAAGACGCCGGGCGCGATGTCGGGGAGCAGGCCGCCGGGTTCGTCGGCGGCGAGACGGGTGAGGACGCGGCAGTGGCGCTGCCAGTCCAGCGGCCAGGGGCAGTCCCAGTCCGGGTCGATCCGCGCCAGCTGCGCGGCACGGGCCGCCGCCCGCTCCGGGTTCTTCCCGAGGCCGTTCCTGCGGCGAAGGTTGGCCATGTGCTCCCCGACCGGAGCCAGTTCCCTGTCGGTGTCGCCCCAGACGGCGTCCCGCCGCGGCGCGAGGTGGCCATGGGCACGATGAAAGGACCGCAGCACGGCGAGCTTCGTCTCCCAGGCCTCGTCCCCGGGTTCCCACACCATCCCCGCCTCGTCGAGCAGGCTCCTGCGGTGCTCGTCGAGTTCGCCCGCCCGGTGGGCCCGTCGCTGCTGATGCACCCACCGCCCCAGCGGGAACGCCTTGGTGACCCCGGCCACGGTCTCGGTGTCGTAGGGCACCGCGTACACCCCGGTGATGTGCTGCTCCTCCCGCCAGCGCAGCAAGGCCTGATAGCCCTCCAGCCAGACCAGGGACTCCGGCCGGTACACCCTGGTACGCAGGAACGCGGCGATCGTCGCCGCGTCCTTCGCGGTGGAGAAGCGCAGCAACGCCGATTCCCCCGCCCCCTCGGCCTCCTCCCGCTCTCCGCCGGCAGTGGTGCCGATGATCCGCCCCTCCGCGTCCCGCTTCACGTGCACCTGCCGCCGACCGCTGCTCAGCGCCCGGTCGGCGAGCTGCTCGACGAGGCGTTCGGAGTGCGAGCGCAAGCCCTGGAGCACCGCCACCAGAGGGGCGTACGAGGCGGAGGCGATCAGGCCGGACGGGTCCTCGCCGGGCTGGAGGAAGACGGGCACGATGATCCTGGCCGTCTTCGTCGTGCCGTCGGGGTTCGGGCGCAGTGCCCGGCCGATGTTCTGCACGATCTCCACCTGGGAACCCCGGGTGTCGGCGAAACACACCGCCTCCACGCCCCGCTCGCCCACGATGTCGACACCCTCGCCCAGCACCCGCACAGAGGCGAGAAAGGCCCGCCGCACCGGCCGCCCTCCGGCGTCGACACCGCCCGAGAACTGCCGGAGGACCTCCCGCCGTTCGGCCACGAGGTGATCGCCGCACAACCACGCCGCCCACACCTGCTCCGCGGAGACGTGCCCGTCGGCCTCCGACCGGGCGAACGCGCCGGCGGTCTCCGGCAGCTTCTCCGCGAAGGCCGCCGCCTCCTCGACCCGCTGATGGAAGGTCATGACCGTACGAAGGTCCCGCGCGGCGGCGTGCTCCAGCAGCGCGGTCTGCAACAGCGCCAGCCGCCGGCCCCGCCGCTCCTCCTCCGACGGGTCCCCGACGGCGGGGGACGGGTCGTGGATCTCCAGCACGTCGATCTCGAACCCGGCGAGGATGCCCCGCTCGACCGCCTCGGCGAGCTCCAGCTCGTAGATCCACTCGCCGTACGGGCCGTCCGGGTCGGAGGCCATGGTGGCGATCTCCGCCTCCCGGCTGCCCCGGCCGCGCTGCGGGCGGGGCGGAGCGAGGATGCGCGGGGTGGCGGTCAGGTAGAGGCGGTGACCGGCGGGGATGCGGTCGTTGTCATGGATCGCCGCCCACGGCCGCCCCAGATCACCGGCGGTCGCGTGGGCCTCGTCGACGACGGCCAGATCGAACGGGGCCATGGTCTGCCCGTACAGCCGTTCCCCGCCGGCCAGAGCCATCTCCAGCGGGCCACGGACCTTCCCCTGCCCCAGCGGGTCCTCCGGATCGGCACGGTCCACCAGGGAGGCGTACGTGGCGAAGACGACCACCGGCCCCTGCCCCGCCCACAGCCCCAGCTGGATCGCGTTGGTGGTGGTCCGCACGCCCAGCTGCTCCAGCACCTCGTCCTTCTCCAGCGAGCACACCCCGACCATCGGCCCGTGGTGGCCGACCCGCCGCCACGCCTGAACGGTCTGCACGAGCAGATCGAGCGTCGGCACCATGACGAGGATCCGCCCGCCGCGAAACCCTTCCAGCGCGGCCCACGCGGCGGTGATCGTCTTACCGGACCCCGTGGCGGAGACCACCGTGGCCCGCTTCCCCTCCTCGGGCACGGCGGACCTCGTGGGAAACCCCACCCACTCACGGATACGCGCGGTCGCCTCGACCTGGTGCTCCCGGAGCGCGATCCGCCGCGTCCCACCTTGCGCCGTCATCAGTCCCTCTTGCCGAGATCGCATCGCTGGCCCTGCCGTGCCCCACGCCCCCATGCTGCCATCGACCCCGCCGGAACAACGGCTCGGACTCCGCCCTGCCGCCGTGGAGCCGCGCGCCGTGACGGCAGGCGGTACGGGGGCACGCCGCGAACGCTAGGCGCGCGGCGGAGGCGGGGCGCCGGCCCGGAGCGTCGCGGCGGCGTCGTGGAACGCCCGGCGCACTCCGGTGATCGACTCGCCGGTCCGCGTCGGGTGGACCCGGTTGGTGAGCAGGACGGCGTAGCGCCCGGCTTCCGGGTCGACCCAGAGGCTGGTGCCGGTGAAGCCCGTGTGGCCGTACGACTTCGGGCCGAACTTCTCCCCGGCGGGGGAGCCGGCCGGGTCGCGGCCCTGCCAGGCCAGTGCGCGCCGCTCGTTCAGGTGGTCCGTGTGGGCGGCCGTCATCAGCGCGAAGGTGTCGGAGCGCAGCAGGCCCCGGCCGCCGGCGGCGAGCGCGGTGCCCAGCCGTTCCATGTCCGCGAGGGTGGAGAACAGCCCCGCGTGTCCGCCCACCCCGCCGAGGACGACCGCGTTCTCGTCGTGGACCTCGCCCACCACGAGCCGCCCGCGCCAGGGACAGTCCTCGGTGGCCACCGCGCGGGCCCGGCGCCCGGCGTCCGGCCGGAAGACGGTGTCCCGCAGGCCGAGCGGGGCGCACACCAGCTCCGCGACCAGGGCGTCGAGCGGCTGTCCGGCCGCCGCCTCGGCGATCAGGCCCAGGATGATGAGCCCCTGCGAGGAGTACTGGACACGGGTGCCGGGCTTCGCGGTCAGCGGCAGCAGGCGCACGGCCTCCAGCAGGGAGGCCCGGGTCGGGTGGTCGCGGTAGAGCGGCACCTGCCCCGGTATCCCCGAGGTGTGCGCGAGGAGCTGACCCACCGTCAGTTCTGCCTTGTCGCCGCCCCGGTACTCCGGGAGGTGGGCGCCGACGGTGGAGTCGAGTCCCAGCGCGCCCCGTTCTGCGAGGGCCATGACCACGAGTCCCGCGACCGGCTTCGTCACCGAGGCGAGGTCCCACACGTCCGTGCCGTCCAGCGGCGGCCCCTCCCAGCTGCGGGTTCCGGTCCAGCCTCGGTCCAGCGGACCCCGGGCGTCCCCGACGGACCAGGCGGCGCCCGAGAAGACCCGCCGCGCCCGTGCCCCGGCGAGGAGTTCGGCCGGCGCGCTCATGACCGCTGCCCCCGCCCCTCGGTCCGCACCGCGCCGAGCGCGGGCGTGCGGGCGCCGAGTTCGGTGGAGACGGTACGCGCGGCGGCCCGCACCATCGGTCCGTACACCTGCGTGCTCTCGGGGTCCAGGGTGAAGGTCAGGCCGGAGATGCCGATCGCGCCCACGACCTGTCCCCGGGCGTCCACGACGGGGGCCGCGACCGACCGTACGTCCGGCTCGTCGTACTCGTCGTCCACGGCGTACCCGCACAGGGCCGCCCGCGCCAGCACGGCGCGCAGCGCCGCCGGGTCGGTGGGCGCCTGCGGGGTACGTGCCTCCAGCTCCGGTACGCCGAGGACGGCTTCGGTCTCCTCCGGCGGCAGGGCCGACAGCATGGCGAGTCCCACGCCGCAGGCGTGGAGCGGGGTGCTGTGGCCGGGCCGGGTGCTCACCCGGTACTCCCGGGCCGGTTCCGACTGCTCCAGGTACACGGCGTCGCCGGCGTGCCGCACGGCGTAGAAGGCGACATGGCCGGTGCGGCTGCGGAGGCCGGCGAGGACGGGCCGGATCAGCTCGATGGCGCGGCTGTCGTTCAAGGCTGCCGCGGCCAGGCCCAGCAGGCGGGGGCCGGCGCGGTAGCGGCCGCCCTCGGCGGCTTCCGCGAAGCCGTACTCGGTCATCGTCCTGAGGTGCCGGTGGACGGTGGGCTTGGTCAGCCCGGTACGACGCGCGATCTCCCCCAGCCGGTGAGGGCCGCCGGGAAGGACGAGCGCTTCGAGCACCTCCATCGCCTTGTCGACAGGGCCTTTCACGAGTCCCTGGTCCGCCGACCGGGTGTTGACCGCTTTCACCATGTCGCTTAGCTTAACCCAACCGCATTCCATCTGACGGAACGGAGGTGTTTTTTCATGGAACGAACTCTGCGCGAGAGCCCCACCAGCCACAGCGGTCCCAGCCGTCGCCACGTCCTGCGGACCGGGGGCCTGCTGCTGGGGGCGCTCAGCGCTCCGGCGCTCCTCGGCGCGTGCGGCACGACCGGCGGCGCGGACCGGGCCGGCAACGTCCTGCGGGTCTCCCAGCCGGGCGACCCCAAGACGCTGGACCCGCAGAAGCAGGGCGACATGGTGTCGATGAACGTCCTGATCAACATGTTCGACACCCTCACCACCCGCGGCCGGGACAACACGCTGCACCCGAGGCTCGCCCTCTCCTGGAAGGCGACCGACGCGCGGACGTGGCGGTTCACGCTCCGCCCGGGGGTGACCTTCCACAACGGTGAGGCGTGTGACGCGCGGGCCGTCGCCTTCAGCATCGAGCGCCTGCTCGACCCGGCGACCAAGTCCCCCATCGTCGAACTGCGCTTCGTCGAGGGCGTCACCGTCGTCGACCGGCTCACCGTGGACCTGCACACCACCGTCCACGACCCGATCCTGCCCGCCAAACTCTCCCTCTTCGGCGGCGTGGTGGTGCCACCCCGCCACCTCGCCGAGGTGGGCGACGCCCAGTTCGCCACGGACCCGGTGGGCACCGGCCCCTTCACCTTCGCCGGCTGGCAGCGCGACCACGAACTGCGCCTGCGCGCCTACGACGACCACTGGAACGGACGCCCGGCCGTCGACGGGGTGGTCTTCAGCCCCGCGCCCAACCCCTCGTCCTCCCTGGCCGCGCTCCAGAGCGGAGGCGTCGACCTCGTCGCCGGACTCACGCCGGACGCCGCCCAGCAACTCGACGGCTACGGCGGCGTCTCACTCGACGGCCACACCGGCATCCGCACCGCCTACCTCTCCCTGAACACCCTGGAACGCGGCCCGCTCCAGGACAGCCGGGTACGCCGGGCGCTCAACCACGCGGTCGACGTCCCCCTGCTGATCAAGGCGGTCCTCGGCGGCAAGGCCACCGAGACCCCCGCCCTCGTCCCGCGCGGCGCCTTCGGCTTCGACCCCACCGTCAAGCCCTTCACCCGCTCGGTCACCACCGCACGCGAGCTGCTCGCCGAAGCCGGCTTCCCCCGCGGCTTCTCGACCACACTCACCGCCTCCAACGTCGACGCCAACGTCGCGGAGGCCCTGTCGGGACTGCTCGCCAGGGCAGGCGTGGACGCCCGCGTCAACCTGCTCGACCCCGGCACCTACTCCGCCCGGCTCACCTCCGACAACCGGGGCGCCCTCGGCCCCGTCTACCTCGCCGCCAGCACCGTCTGGACGATGGATGGAGCCAGCATCGTCCAGTCCAACGTGCGCAGCGACCGCCGCCAGAGCCGCTGGCACTCGAAAGAGGCCGACCGGCTCGTCGACATCGAGGAACTGTCCGAGGACCCGGCCGAGCGGGAGCGGGCCTTCTCGGACCTCCAGCGCCTCATGCGCGAGGAGGCCCCGTTCGTCTTCCTCTACCAGATCGACAACATCTTCGCCCGCAACGAGCGGCCCCGCTGGACCCCCGGACCGGCGGGCGTCCTCGCCATGGAGAGCGCGGAGGTGTCCCGATGAGCGCCACCACCCTCGACACGCCACCCACCCCGACGGATGCACCAGCGCGCCGCCCGGACCGGGCGGGAGCCCTGCGCGGAGTCGCCAGGCGCCTGGCCACCGCCCTGTTCGTCCTCCTCTGCACGGCGACCGTCGCCTTCTTCCTCGTCCGCCTCTCCGGCGACCCCGTGAAGATCCTGCTGCCGCCGGACGCCACGGCCGAACAGGAGCAGGTGCTGCGCCACTCGCTCGGCCTGGACCAGCCCCTCTTCTCCCAGTACCTCGACTACCTCCGCGGACTGGTCCGCCTGGACTTCGGAGACTCCCTCGTCTACGGACAGCCGGTCAGCGAGATCCTCGCCGACCGGCTCCCGGCCACCGTCGAACTGGCCGCCGCCGCCCTCGCCGTCACCCTCGTGGTGGCGATCCCGGCCGGCATCCTCGCCGCCATGCGCCGGGGGCGGGGTGCCGACCACACCGTGATGACCGGCGTCCTGCTCGGCCAGTCCGCACCGCCCTTCTGGGTCGGCATCCTGCTCATCCTGGTCTTCGCCGTCTGGCTCCGGGTCCTGCCCGCCTCCGGGTACGGCACCCTCGCCAACCTGATCCTGCCCGCCGTCACCCTCGCCGTGTACTCCGTCGCCGTCGTCGCCCGCCTGCTGCGCTCCTCGCTGATCGACGTCCTCTCCTCCGACCACATCCGCAGCGCCCGCGCCAAGGGCTTCGGGCCGCTCCAGCTGGTGCTCCGCCACGGAGTGCGCAACGCCTCCCTGCCGGTGGTGACCGTCATCGGCCTCGAAGTGGGCAACCTGCTCGGCGGCGCCATCCTCACCGAACGCGTCTTCTCCTGGCCCGGCGTCGGCCAGCTCACCATCGAGGCGATCTCCAACCGCGACTTCCCCCTCGTCCAGGCCACCGTCCTCTTCTTCGCCGCCACCTTCGTCGTGGTGAACCTGCTCGTCGACCTCTCCTACAGCTTCCTCGACCCGAGGGTGAGGACGTCACGATGACCGTCGTACCCCCCGCCGCGACCGACCGCGCCCCGGCGAAGAAACTTGGCGGCCCGCGCTCCGTCGTCCTGCGCGCCCTGCTCCGCAACAGGCTCGCCGTACTGGCCCTCGCCGTCCTCGCACTCCTGCTCGTCGCCGCCCTGTTCGCCCCGCTGATCGCCCCCTACGACCCCAACACGCAGGACCTCCTGATCCGGCTGCGGCCCCCCGCCTGGCAGGACGGCGGCACCGGCGCCCACCTGCTCGGCACCGACCAGCTCGGCCGCGACATGCTCTCGCGCGTCATCCACGGCGCCCGCGTCTCCCTGCTCGTCGGCGCCGGAGCCGCGCTGCTGGCCGGCGTGATCGGCACCGCCGTGGGCCTGGCCGCCGGCTACTTCGGCGGCTGGGCCGACCGCACCCTCATGCGCCTGGCGGATGTCCAGCTCGCCTTCCCCTCGCTGCTGCTGGCCCTGGCCGTCGTGGGCTTCCTCGGCTCCGGCCTGTGGCTGGTGGTCCTGGTGCTCGGCTTCACCGGCTGGGTCTCCTACGCCCGGGTCGTGCGCTCCGAGGTGATGTCGCTGCGCACCCGGGACTTCATCACCGAGGCCCGCGCGATCGGCGTCACCGACACCACCATCATGCGCCGCCACCTGCTGCCCAACGTCATGGCGCCGCTGGCCACCATCGGCACCCTGCACGTCGCCGCCGCCATCGTCGCCGAGGCCTCCCTCAGCTACCTCGGCCTGGGCGTCCCCAAGGAGACGGTCACCTGGGGCGCCATGCTCGCCGACGGCCAGCTCTACCTGGGCACCTCCTGGTGGGTCGCCGTCTTCCCCGGCATCGCGCTGATGCTCACCTCCCTCGCCGTCAACATCACCGGCGACGCCCTGCGGGACGTCGCGGACCCGAAGGCCTACCGCCGATGACCAGTGAACGAGCGACCACCGACCCGCACCCGGCCGACAAGCGGCCACTGCTGGAGATCGACCACCTCAGCGTCGACTTCCGCCTGGAGAGCTCCGTCGTCCACGCCGTCCAGGACGTCTCCCTGCACGTGCACGCCGGGGAGACCCTCGCCGTCGTGGGGGAGTCCGGCAGCGGCAAGAGCGCCACCGCCCTTTCCGTGCTGCGCCTCAACCCGAGCCCGCCATGCGTCTACACCGGCGGCGAGATCCGCTTCGACGGCCGCGACCTGCTGACACTCTCCGAGAAGGAGCTGGGCCGGGTACGCGGCCGGGACATCGCCATGGTCTTCCAGGACCCGATGACCTGCCTGGACCCGCTGCAACGCGTCGGCGCCCAGGTGGCCGAGGTCCTCCGCCTCCACACCGGCATCTCCCGCGCCGAGGCCAGGAAGGCCGCCCTGGCCGCGCTGGACGAGGTTGGCATCCCCGACCCGGAGGTGCGCTACCGGCAGTACCCGCACGAACTCTCCGGCGGCCTGCGCCAGCGCGTCATGATCGCGACCGCCCTGGTGACCCGCCCCCGCGTGGTGATCGCCGACGAACCGACCACCGCCCTCGACGTCACCGTGCAGCGCCAGATCCTGGACCTCCTCGTCAGCCTCCAGGACAAGCACGACATGGCCGTCGTCCTGATCACCCACGACCTCGCCGTGGTCGCCGAGACCGCCGACCGGGTCGCGGTCATGAACAAGGGCCGGGTCGTCGAGACCGGCGAGGTCCTCGACGTCTTCGACCGGCCCGCCGACGCCTACACCCGCAGGCTGCTGGCAGCCACCCCGCGACTGGAGGCGGCATGACCACCGCGACAACCGCACCCGCGACGACCGGGCAGCCCCTTCTCGAACTGGACGGGCTACGCAAGGAGTTCGGTACCCGGCACACCAACGTCGCCGTCGCCGGAGTCTCGCTCCAGGTCCAGGAGGGCGAAACCCTGGCGCTGGTCGGAGAGTCGGGCTGCGGCAAGACCACCCTCACCCGCCTGCTGCTCGGACTCCTCGACCCCACCGCCGGCAGCGTCCGCTTCGACGGACGGGACCTCGCCACCCTCACCGCGCCCCAACTGCGCGCCGTACGCCGCCAGATGCAGGTCGTCCTCCAGGACCCCTACTCCAGCATGAACCCCCGCATGCGCATCACCGACATCGTCGCCGAGCCGCTCGTCACCCACGAACCCGAGGCCCGCGGGCGGCGCGCCCGCGCCCGCAACCGGGAACGAGTGGGCGAACTCCTCGAAGCCGTCGGCCTGGACGCCGCCATCCAGGACCGCTACCCGCACGAGTTCTCGGGCGGCCAGCGCCAGCGCGTCTCCATCGCCCGCGCCCTCGCCCTCCGCCCCCGTCTGCTCGTGCTCGACGAACCCACCAGCGCCCTCGACGTCTCCGTCCAGGCGACCGTCCTCGACCTGCTGGCCGACCTCCAGCGACAGCTCGGCCTGACCTACGTGTTCGTCTCGCACAACCTCGCCGTGGTGGCGCAGGTCGCGGACCGGGTCGCGGTCATGAGCCGGGGAAGCCTGGTCGAGGTGGGGGAGGCGGCAACCGTGCTGCGCACTCCGCAGCATCCCTACACGCGCCGGCTGCTGGACGCCGTACCGGTACTCGACCCCCGCAAGGGCCGCCGGGCCGCACGGCGCGCCGCCGCCCCGACGGGCGAGGCCGGCCGATGACCCGCCGCCCCCTACAGGCGGGACAGCACGAGCCCCGCCCCGCCGAGCAGCGCCACATCGTCGACGGCGGCCGTACCGACCAGGACCCGCGGCTGCTCGGCACCGGCGAAGGCGACCGCCTCGCGCAGCCGCTCCTCCACCAGGGTGCGGAACCGCTCACCGCCCTCCCGCGCCTCACCGTGCAGGATGAACAGCCCCGGCGCGAAGAGCTGCTGCACGTTCACCAGCCCCAGCGCGAGATTGTGCGCGTACTCCTCCACCACCTGCCCGGCCGGCGCGTCCTCGCTCCGCACCAACTCGTCCAGAGAGGCCTGCGCGAGCCCCGCGGCACGGGCCCGCGACCGCAGCCAGCCGGTCGTGGCCAGGGTCTTCCAGCAGCCCCGGCTCCCGCACGTACAGCGCTCACCGCTGGCCGACACGGTCATGTGCGCGCCGCTGCGCCCGCCGGGCGGCGCCATCACCTCACCGTCGTAGAGAACGCCCACGCCCAGCACCTCGCCGGTCGAGACCGAGGCGAAGGTACGCCGTCCCCGGCCCGCGCCGAACCAGCGGTCGCCGAGCACCTGCAACCTCGCCCGCTGCTCCACCCGCACCACGGCCCCGGTGAGCGCGCCGAGCCGCTCCGCGACCGGATAGCCGCGCAGCGCCGGCACGTCGTTGACCTCCAGGATCAGCCCGGCCAGGGGGTCCACGAGCCCCGCGGCGGCCACCCCCACGCCCAGGAGGTCGTGGGCGGCGAGGAGCTCGGCCACCTCGGCCAGCGCCTGGTCGAGGTCCTCGCCGGTCGCCCCGGCCGCGTCGTACGACACCTCGGTGCGGTCCAGCACCCGCCCCGCCATGGACACCACGGCCGCCCTGACCTGCCCGGGAACCAGCTCGACGGCGCCCAGCCGCCGCGGCGCCGGGGGAGTGGAGGGTTGCGGCGCGGCCTCGGGGACCAGTCGCAACAGAGAACTTTTGTGGACCATGAGCCGACTCTGCCACGGCCCTGTTTCGGAGAGGTAGCACCGTGAGCCAATCGAGACTGACCGAACTCACCTGGCGCGAGGTACGCCGCGCCGGGGAGGACGGCATCGCCCTGCTGCCCATCGGTTCGCAGGAGCAGCACGCCGCGCACCTGCCGATGGGGACCGACACCCTGCTGGTCGAGGCGGTCGTGGACCGGGCCCTGGCCCTCCTCGACCGCGAAACCCCGGCACCCGAGGTGGTGCGGCTGCCCGCGCTGCCCTTCGGGCACAGCCCGCACCACCTGTTCGCCGCCGCCGTCTCGCTGTCCGCGCAGACCCTCGGCGCGGTGCTGGACGACGTCCTGGACTCCCTCGTGACCAGCGGATTCCGCCGGATCATGGTGGTCAACGGCCACGGCGGCAACGACGAGATCATGCGGCTCGCGGTGAAGCGCCTGGCGCTGCGCGCCGAGGTGACCGCCGCCGCCTGCTCGTACTGGACCCTCAGCGACGGCGACCACGAAACCGGACCGGAGGCGGAGGTCGCCCCCGGCCACGCCGGCTGGTTCGAGACCTCCCTCATGCTGGCCGCCCACCCCGGCCTGGTGCGCACGCCCGTGCCCGCCCGCACCCCCGTGGAGCCACCGCCCCTCTTCGACCACCCGCCGCACCCCGGCCTGACCGTGGAGCGCCACGGCGAGTGGGAGCGGGTCGACGGCTCCACCGACGACGCCTCCGGCGCCGACCCCGACCGGGGCGGCCGGCTCCTGGACGGCCGGGCCCGGGGGCTGGCCCGCGCGATGCACGCCTTCGACCGGGCCACCAGGTCGTCCCCACGAACCGAGGAGAAGAAATGAAGATCACCGACGTCGACGTGTGGGTCGTCAACCTGCCCCTCGTCAACCCCTTCACCAGTTCCTTCGAGACCAAGACCGGCGAGACCCGCACCGTCGTGCGCATCCGCACCGACGAGGGCACGGAGGGCTGGGGCGAGACGATGTGGGGCGCCCCGGTCGCCGCGATCGTCCGGCAGATGATCCCGGACCTGATCGGGACCAGCCCCTTCGCCCGGGAGAGCTTCTTCCGCAAGCAGCACATGGTGCCCTTCTTCTACGGCTACCTGGGCTACGCGGCGACAGCCGCCGTCGACGTCGCCTGCTGGGACGCGATGGGCAAGGCCACCGGCCAGTCCGTCACCGACCTGCTCGGCGGCGCCGTACGGGACGAGGTCCCCCTCACCGCACTGATCACCCGCGCCGACGCCCCCGGCGCGAGCTCCGCCGACCTGCCCGCCGCCATGGCCGAGCACGCGGTACGCGTCGTCACCGAGGGCGGATTCACCGCCGTCAAGCTCAAGGGCACCCGCGACTGGGAGGGCGACGTCGCCATCCTGCGCGCCCTCCGCGAAGCCCTGCCCGAGGTGAATCTGCGCGTCGACCCGAACGCCGCCTGGTCCGTCCCCGACTCCGTCCGCGCCGGCATCGCCCTGGAGGAACTGGACCTCGAGTACCTGGAGGACCCGTGCACCGGCATCGAGGGCATGAGCCAGGTGAAGGCGAAGGTCCGCATTCCGCTCTGCACCAACATGTGCGTCGTCCGCTTCGAGGAGTTCGCCCCGGCGGTGCGGCTGAACGCGGTGGACGTGATCCACGGTGACGTCTACAAGTGGGGCGGCATAGCCGCGACCAAGGCGCTCGCCGCGCACTGCGAGACCTTCGGCCTCGGCATGAACCTGCACAGCGGAGGCGAACTCGGCATCGCCACGGCCGCCCACCTGGCCGTGGTGGCCAGCACCCCGGTCCTCTCCCGGGCCATCGACAGCATGTACTACCTGCACGCGGACGACATCATCGAGCCCCTGCACCTGGAGAACGGCCGGCTGCGTGTGCCCTCGGGACCCGGCCTCGGCGTGCGCGTCGACGAGGACAAGCTCCGCCACTACGCCACAGTCAACGAGCGCGAGGGGGACCTGACCGGATGAGCGAGCACCACGGCAACCAGGCCGTCCGCACCAGCGGGGCACCCCGCCCGGCGGGCGCCTACTCCCAGGGAGTGGTGGCGGGCGGCTTCCTGTTCACCGCGGGCTTCGGGCCGCAGGACCCCGACACCGGCGAGATTCCGGAAGGCGTCGCGGACCAGACCAGACAGGTGCTGCGCAACGTCGGCGCGGTCCTCGCCGCACACGGGCTCTCCCTCCGGGACGCCGTCAAGGTCACGGCGCACCTACAGCACCTCAAGCGGGACTTCGCCGCCTACGACGCCGCCTACCAGGAGTTCTTCGAAGAGCCCTGCCCCGTGCGCACCACCGTCGGCTCCGACCTGATGGACATCCTCGTGGAGATCGACGTGGTGGCGCTCCTGCCCGGCACCCACACTCCCGGGTGAACTCCCCGTGCTCGCCCGGCCCTCGGGCCCGGCGAGCACGCGCGGTGAACGGGTCGCGGCGGCCGCTCTCAGCAGCCGCCCAGCGCCCGCCGCAACGCCGCCACCTGCTCGGCCGCCGCCCGGCGGGAGAGCGTGACCTGGGGGAGGACCCCGTCGAAGCCGTGGAAGGCGCCGGGCGACAGGCGCAACTCGGCCGGTACGCCCGCCTCGGCCAGCCGCAGCGCGTACCGCGCGCACTCGTCGCGGAAGACCTCCAGCTCCCCGACGTCCACAGACGCGGCGGGGAGCCCGGACAGGTCGGCCGCGCGGGCCGGCGCCGCGTACGGCGGGACCCTCCCGGCACCGGCGAGCGGGCCGAGCAGCGCGGACCAGCCGAAGAGGTTGTCGGCGCGCGGCCAGGCGACCGCCCGGCTGAACTCCCTGCTGGAGGGCGTGGTGTTCCGGTCGTCCAGCATCGGGCAGAGGAGGAGCTGGAAGGCGAGGGCGGGCCCGCCGCGATCCCGGGCGAGCGGGGCGGTGGCGGCGGCGAGGCCGCCGCCCGCGCTGATCCCGCCCACCGCGAGGCGGTGCGGGTCGACGCCGAGCGCCTTGGCCTGCCCGGCCGTCCACCCCAGCGCGCGGTAGCAGTCCTCGACGGGCACGGGGTGGGGGTGCTCGGGTGCCGGCCGGTACTCCGCGGACACCACCACGCACCCCACGTCCCGCGCGTAGGCGGAGACCCGGGCGTCGTCCGTCTCCGGTGTTCCGAGCACCATGCCCCCGCCGTGGAACCAGACCAGGCACGGCGCGGGCACCGGGGCGCCGGCCTCGGGCCGGCGGCGAGCGCCGCCGCGGTCTCCGGGTCGAGCCGGGGGTCCAGGGGCATGGGCATGGCCTTTCTCGCACGGAGCGGCGGGCCGGGGCACGCCGGTGGAGGACCGGAGTGCCCCGGCCGGTGCCGTCAGCCTCGGGCGACCGCGAGGGAGCCGGCGAGCCGTTCCCCCGCCTCGTAGACCATGTACGGCACGCCCCGGTCGGTGCCGAAGCTGGGGGAGGCGGCGCGGCCGTTCTCCGGGGCGGCGCTGCCGGAGTCGTAGAAGACGCCGAGGTGGTCGCGGCGGGAGAAGTCGTTGCCGACCTCGCTGATCAGCATGTTCCCGCCGTTCTCCTTACCGGTGTGGTAGACGACGTAGGCGCTGCCTCCCCGGGTCAGCAGGTGGGGGCCGCTGAGGTTGTTCACGCCGACGTCCGAGTGACGGATCAGCGGCTGCTGGGCGAAGGTCCAGGCGCGGCCGTCGTCGGACCAGCCCCAGCCGATGTCACGGTGGTTCGACTGGTTGTTGACCATGAACAGCATCACGTACCGGGCGCCGCGCGCGGGCAGGTCGTGGCGGAAGACGCGGGCGTAGGAGGTCTCGTTGGTGCCCGCGGGGAGCATGTCCTTGGTGAGGACGGTGCGGTCGTAGGTGAAGGTGATGCCGTCCTTGGAGCGGGCGAGGCGGGTCGTGTGGTTCTCGCCGTGGAAGTACAGCCACAGCTCGCGCGCGTCCTCGTGCCACAGGACGTGCGGCGAGGAGACGTGGCTGACCTTGTAGTGGGGCTGCCAGTCGTTCGTGACCAGCGGGTTGGCGTGGTACTCGGTGAACGGCCCCTCCAGCGAGTCGCCGTAGGCCAGGCAGATGCCGCCGGGCGCGTCGTGCGGCGCGTAGTAGAGGTAGTAGCGCCCCAGCGGCGAGGAGAGCCGGTCGTAGACGCCCCGGATGCACGGGAAGATGATCTCGCCGGTGGGGTTGTACGTCAGCTGTGAGGGCGTGAGGAGGGGCTTGAGGTGGCGGTAGTCCGGGAAGCCGCCGGGGGCCGCGGCGGCGCTGCCCGCCCACGCGCCGCTCATGCCGAGCCCGGCGGCGGCCGCCGTCCCGGCCAGCGCGCCGCGCAGGAAGACGCGGCGGCCGGGCCCGGCCGGGCCGTCCCCGGTGTCCTGGTGCTGTGTCATGTCCTTCTCCGTCCCGAAGAGGTCGACGTTCACAGGTAGGTGGCGGCGGTGACGCAGAGACCGCCGAGAGCCACAGCCCACACGTAGGGCAGGGTCCGCAACATCACCTGCTGCGGGGTGGTCCCGGCGTACTGCGCGCTCCACACGGTCTGGGTGCTGGTGGGGTCGGCGACGCCGAACACCTGGTTGTAGGAGGTGGCGAGGCCGAGCACCGCGACGGCCGGGTAGATGCCGGCGGCGATGAGGACTCCGGCGATGCCCGCGCCGAGGCCGTAGACGTTCAGCGGCCCCCGGTAGAGGCAGAGCGGTACGAGCAGGGTGAAGACCAGCACGAACAGCACCGGGTTCTGCGGGCTGACGGCCTTGACCAGCGGCTCCAGCGACTCGACCGCGCCGGGCAGCTTCACCGCGGCGAGCAGGATGCCGATGGCGACGAACAGGACGATCGGAGCGGCCGCGACCTCGAAGGAGCCGTACAGCGTGCGCAGCAGCCGCTTGTTCATGTCGCGCGGCCGGGTCGTCGTGACCAGGGCGAACAGCACGCCCGCCAGCATCGAGGGGAGGATCGCCACCTCCAGGCCGAGAGCGAGGACCAGCGGGACGACCGGGGTGAGGAGCGCGTACCAGGGCGCGTCGCCGAGCTGCTGACGGCGCGAGGCGGGCTTCGCGGAGGCCGACGTGAGGGACCAGGCGTGTTCCACGCCCCGCCTGCGGGTCTCCACGAGCACGAAGAGGACGGCGGCGGCCAGCGCGAACGGGAAGAGCTTCAGCATGAACCCGCGCACCGTCGGCACGGGCAGTTCGAGCGCGGTGGAGAAGAACTGCCAGATGGGCAGTTCGAACGGCATGCCGGCGGCGATGCCCATGAGGATCGTCCCGGCGGCGGTCACCTTGGGGATGCCGACGGCGATCATGGCGGGGATGCCGATGATGCCGGCGAGCATCGCGGCGGGCGCGGACCCGGTGACCGTACCGACGAGGGTGGAGACCGCGAGGACGCCGAGGGCGACCACGACCGGGCGGTCACCGCCGAACTCCACGATCTTGCGCACCAGCGTCCCCGCGATGCCGGTCTCGTCCAGGAGCCGCCCCAGCCAGGAGCCGAGCAGGATCGCGATCATCGTGGCCGCGAGGGCCGGCGCGCCCTCCTGGAGGACCGTGTCCAGGACACTGTTCTCACCGGTCAGCGGTGCGCCGGCGACGAAGGCGATGACGACGCCGAGGACGACGAGCGCGAAGGCGGTGGGCAGTTTACGGGTGAGCATCGCGGCGACACCGGCCGCCATGACGAGAAGGATGACGACGCCCATGGCGTTACTTCTTTCTTCCGTGCGGGGAACCCTGCGGGCGGCCGGGGAGCGGTTCGACGGCGAGGGCCAGGGCCGCCGTCAGCAGCAGGGGACTGCGGCCCAGCCCGCAGACGGCGCGGGCGTGGCCGTGGGCGGCGATCTCGTCGGCCCCCGCGACGTGGCCGTGGACCGTGTGGCGCCCGGCGCGCAGCACCACGTGGCCCAGGGCCTGCTTGAGCGACTTCCTCGCCGGGCCGTGGTGCAGCTGTGCGTGCACCGCCTCGTGCGCGAGGGCCGCCGCCCGCACCGACCCGGCCGGGTACCAGTGCCGCCACCCGAGCCGGTCGACCAGCTCCTCGGCGAGGGCCAGCGTGTCGGTGAACAGCTCCACCGTGGGCACCGGCCGCGAGGAGTAACGGGCCAGCAGCCCCCGGGCCAGCCCGTCCTCGCTCTCCACGACCCGGGCCGACGCCTTGACCGGCGGCAGGTCCGCGCCGAACGCGTCGGCCGTACGGGCCCAGCGACGCAGCAGCTCCGCGTCACGTCCCGCGTGCGTCGGCGTGTTCGCGAGCAGCCGGGCGCCGAACTCGACGTCGTCCAGCCCGGCCAGCTCCGCGGCGGCCGCCAGGCCCGCCCGGTCCAACAGGACGGCGCTCATGCGCGCACCTCCACCACGGCGACGACCGGCTCGTCCGCGGCACGCGCCCGCAACTCGCTACGGGCGAGCGCCAGCAGCGGGTCCGGGTCGAGCACACCGGACAGGTCGGCGATGCGCGAGCCGAGCAGCAGCCGCAGCGCGGGGGCGCGGACCCCGCCGTCCCCGTACGACGTGGCCTCCTTCACCAGCCGCGCCAGCGTCTCCGGGGCCTGGCCGACGGTGGTCTCCGCGACCCGGGCGTCCGGCGCGTGCAGCCGGACCACGCCGTCGGCGTCCACCACCCGCACCGGGTGCCGGTCCGCGCGGAAACGGCGGTGCACCTCGGTGCCGTACACCGTGTGCGCGGGCGTCCCCGCGAGCACGCGCACCGCGGCGGGATCGGTGTGCAGGCTCTCGGCGGCGGCCCGCAGCCGGTCCGCCTCACCGGCCCGGTGGGCGCGGTCCTGGGTGCGCAGTTCGGTGGCGCCGGTCGCCACCGCCCGGACGGTGTGGGTCTGCGGGTCGACCGTGACCTCCACCTCCACCCCCTCGGCGGCGGCCCCCTGCGCGATGACGGCGGCCTCCGCCTCCGCCCGTACGGCGAGGATCTGCTCCTGGCCGGCGCCGGGGACGATGCGCTCGACCTGTTCCCGGACGAGGGCCAGGGCGACGCCGATGGGGCTGATCACCTCGTTGTGGCGGGCGATCCTGCCCGGCAGGCCGGTGACGGCCGCCAGGTGCGGGGTCACCGTGGCCGCGCCGCCGCCCCCGCCGACGAGGAGCGCGGTGTCCTTGTCGAGGCGGTAGTCGCGCATCATCTCCTCGGCCACCGAGCGCACCTGGTCCGCCCCCGCGTCCAGCAGCTTCGTCGCCGCCGTGGCGACGTCGGTGCCGAGGACAGCGGCGAGCGGGGCGAGCGCCGCCTCGGCCGCTGCCGGGTCGCAGCGGGCGAAGTCGCCCTCGGGTACCCGGCCCAGCGCGTTCGCCGCGCAGGTCATGGTGATCGCGTAGCGGCCCCCGGCGGCGTCGAGCACCGCGTAGTCGGCCGGGTCGTCCGCCATCGGCCGGACCAGGGTCAGCCGGGCGTCGCGCAGCTCCTGCGGGTCGGCGAAGCAGGCGTAGGGGAGCCCCGCGATGTGCGCGCTGCGCGGTCCCACGCCGACGACCTTCCGGCCGTCGACACGGACCATCGAACCACCGCCGACGCCGACGGTCCGCACGTCCAGCGCCGAGAGGTACGACGGGCGGCCCAGCATCGTCGCGTGCCGGACGGCGACCTTGCCGCGCCGGACCACGCTGATGTCGGTGGAGGTGCCGCCGGTCTCCAGGAAGAGTCCCTCGCTGACGCGTTCCTGCATCAGCGCTCCGGCGACGCCCGCGGCCGGGCCCGAAAGCACGGTCAGCAGGGGTCTGCGGCGCATCTCGTCCAGCGACATGACACCGCCGTCGCAGCGCATCACCATCAGCGGGGCGCTCACGCCCGCCTTGGTGATGGAGGCGTCGACCAGGTCGGCGGTGGCGAGCATGCGCGGCAGGATCGCCGCGTTCACCACGGCGGTCCGGGTGCGCTTGTGGAGCCCGTAGAGAGAGGTGATCTCGTGCGCCGCCGTCGTCGGCAGGCCGCGCGCCCGGGCGGCGGCCGCGACCGCGTCCTCCCCCTCCGGCCGGTCCACGCTGAACGGCTGGCTGGCGACGACGACCCGCGCCCCCTCCCGGGTGACCGCGTCGAGCGCCGCCGCCACGGCGGTCGCGTCGTCCGGGTCGTCCACGTGGGCGTAGGCGAGCGGCAGCCGCTTACCGGGCGTCAGTTCCAGCTTGCGGAAGGCCGCCAGCCTGCGGGTCAGCGCCCCGCCGGGGCCGGTGCCGACGCCGACCAGCCCGACGGTGGCCACATCGCCCTCCAGCAGGGCGTTGGTAGCCTGTGTCGTGCCGTGGGCGAGGAAGGTCACGTCCTCGGGTGTGTGGCCGGTCTGTTCCAGCAGACGGCCGAGAGCCTCGACGATGCCGTGTGCGACACCGTCCTCGTGGTGGTGGCTGGTCGGTACTTTCACCTGCCCCAGCAGGTCGAGGCTGGTGGCGTCTACGGCCACGGCGTCGGTGAAGGTTCCGCCCACGTCTATGCCGACGCGGATGCGGTGGGTGTTCATGGCTGGGCACCTCCTTGTGCGGATGGCAGGGCGAGGGCGGCGGGTACGGGTCTCGCGAGAGAGCCGGCCCCGGGCCGGGCGGGTACAGGTGGAGCTGTGCCCGCCCGGCGCTCCGCTCGCGCCCCGGGGGGCCGTGCGGTGAAGCGGGGTGTTGTCGCGGTGCGGCGGGTCAGTAACCGCGTACGTCCGGCCAGTGGCGCTGCACGCCGTCGCGGTCCAGCAGGGCGGCGAAGACCTCGAACCGCTTGTCCTCGGCCTGGACCTGACGCGGTTCCACGTCCTCGGCGACGCAGTGGGCGGCCAGGGCGCCGGCGACCTCGCCGATGTTCCATTCCACCGGGTGGAGCCGGTAGCAGCCGTTGGTGATGTGGGTCGTCCCGATGTTCTTCCCGGCCGGCAGCAGGTTGCGGACGCGGCGCGGGACGAGCGCGCCGAGCGGGATCTCGAAGGGCACCGAGCCGATGTCGACGTAGTTGTCACCGCCGGTCGAGGGGTGCAGGTCGATGCGGTAGTTGCCGACGCCCACGGAGTCCCGGTACCGGGTGCCGCCGTACGGTCCGACGAGGTCGATCGAGACGTCGTGCTCGGTGACGGTGGTGACCGCCTTGATCCGGCGCGACTCGCGCACGTACGGCGCCTTGGCCAGGCCGTCCCGGGTGCCGGTGACGTCCGGGCGCAGCCTCAGCCCCGGGAAGCCCCGGCCGCCGTCGGCGCGGGGCGCCTCGGTCTGGAGCCAGTACAGGACCGACAGGGAGAGCTGGCGTGCCTCCGCCAGCGCCTCGGCCGAGGTCTGTTCACCGCCGCCGATCAGCGGCTTCAGCCAGTAGTCGTTCAGCGGCCAGTTGACCAGCGTGATGTCGGAGTCGAAGGCGCCGGGCCGGTGCAGCTTGCGGGCGAGGATGCGGCGGAACCCGAACAGCTCCTTGTCGCCGGCGTCCGCGGACTGGTCGGCGTCGACGTCCAGCGGGTCCAGCTCCGGGTTGGGGACGAAGGTGCGCGGCACCGCCTGGAGGCTGCGCGGGTCGGGGGCGAGGAAGCCGAGCAGCGGCCCGGGCCAGAAGTCCGGCCGGTAGGAGCGCCAGAAGTCGTAGTCGGCCGGGCGCTCGATGGTGTGGTCCTCGCCCTCGTGGTGCGAGAGCGCGAAACACACCGTGATGCCCTGCTGGTTGAGGGGCTGGGCCTCCTCGGGCGCGTGCGGTTCGCCGAACTCGCTCCGCGCCTCGGCGCCGGTCACGTGCTCCACCCCGGCCAGTTCCAGCAGTTCGCCGGTCTCGGTGGCGTCGACGACGTACCGCGGCCGGAAGGCGCGCCGGTCGCCGGAGCGGAGGTCCGCCACCGTCACCGACCGCACGGTGTCGTCGTCGCCCGCCTCGGCGGCGACCGGCCGGTGCTCGGTCAGCAGCGTCAGCAGACCGGCGGAACGGTACGGCGCGATCATGGCCTCCAGGACCGCGAGCGCCACCCGCGGCTCGTGGCAGAGCTTGCTGACCCGGCCCGCTCCCGGGTTGAGGTTGCGCAGGGCCAGGGCCTCGGAGCGCAGCGGGTACCACTGCCGGTAGTAGTCCCGGACGGCCTCCCGCATCCTGCGGTACGAGGCGGTGGTGCCGAACTCCTCGACCCACGGGTGCTCGTCGGGCGGGACCGCCTGCGAGGTGAGCTGGCCGCCTATCCAGTCCGTCTCCTCGGTGAGGACGACGGTGCGTCCCGCCCGGCAGGCGGCGAGGGCGGCGGCCACGCCGCCGAGTCCGGCTCCCACGACGAGGATCTCGGGTTGGGATGTCACGGTTCTCCTTGAAGTGCTGTGCGTAGGTGTCGCTTCGGTGCGCCGCCCGCTCCTCACCGGGCGGAGTGGCCGGTCAGGGCTGCCCGGGGGCCGGGCCCGCCGTCGCGCCGGGACGGAAGGCGCAGGCCACCAGGGGTTCGGTGGCCTCCTCCCCGGCCACCAGTGCGGCGAGCAGCCGGACGGCGGCCGCGCCGAGCTGGGGCCGGGGCACGTCGAAGCCGGTGGGGACCGGATCGCCCGCCAGGTCCGGCGGCGGGCTGCCGAGGAGGGCGAGCGAGGCGTCGCGGGGGCAGTCGACGCCCGCGTCGCGCGCGGCGTCGCCCAGGGCGCGCCAGGCGTCGCCGGTGTCGGTCTCCTCCGCGACGAAGGCGGTCACGCCCTCGTCGAGCCAGTCCCGCAGCCGCTCGGCGGTCAGCTCGCGCCGGGGATCGGCGGAACGGAAGACGGCAGCGGGACCACCGGGCAGCCCCGCCTCCTCCAGCCCCTTGAGGAAGCCGTGCTCGCGGTCGGTGGAGGCCGGGGCGTCGTCGTCCTCGCGTACGAGCACGATCTTCCGGTGCCCGAGCGCGGCGAGCCGTGCGACGACCGTCCGGCTGGCGCTGATGTAGTCCGCGCCGACCCAGGCCAGGCCCTCCAGCTCGTCGCGCCGCCCGAGGTGGACGACGGGGAAGCCGTCGGCGACCAGCCTCAGCAGCTCGTCGGCGGGAGCGTGGCGTCCCAGGAAGAGGCAACCGTCGGCCAGCCGTACCCGGTTGAGGGCGTGGGGCCCGGCCGCACCGGCGCCGCCCGTGCTGGAGCCGGTGAAGAGCACCAGGTCGAAGCCGCGGGCCGCCGCCTCCCGCTCGACGCCGACCAGGAACGGGTAGTACGAGTGCTGCACGTCGGTCGGGAACGTCGAGGTGAAGCTGAAGACCCCGAGCAGGTTGTTCCGCGCGGCGGCCAGCCGGCTGGCCGCCGGGTCCGGGACGTAGCCCAGGGCCCGTACCGCGTCGAGCACCTTCTGCCGCGTCTCCTCGGAGATCGCCACGCCCTGCTTGCGGGCCCCCAGCACCAGCGAGACGGTCGCCTGCGAGACCCCGGCCAGCCGGGCCACCTCGGCCTGGCGCGGCCGTGACGTGCGACCGGCGGGGGTGGGCGTCCGCCCCCGCCGAGCCCGCTTCCTGGCTTCTTCCACGGTGTTCCTCCGGATCGCTAATGCGTATAAGTAATGCGCATTAGCGAGTACTGTGAACCCGTGTTCGGCACCGGTCAAGGGATCGCGCAAGACTTCTTTTCCGGCCGTTGTGGCCGAAGGACGATGCCGGGGAAGGAGGCGTCCCCGGCGTCGTCAACCTTTGTGGGTGGCAGCGGGTCTTCCCGGGTGACGTTCGGGACGAGAGGGGATGAAGACGAGTTGGTGGCTCTGCAAGCCTCGGTGACCTGGGTCGACGTACGGGAGAGGTTCCCGGAGATCGGGATGCCGGTCGCGGCGGCGATCACCGGGCGGTACCCGGCGGAGGGCGACGACGGTGACAGGGCGTCGGGTGAGGAGTTCTGGCTGGTGAGACCGATGTACTACACCGACCGGTACGAGACGCCGGACGGCGTCACCCACCACCACTGCTTCGTCGACTCCGACGAGGTCGTCCGCTTCCCCTACGACCGGGACAGCGACGACAGCGTGACGCACTGGGCGGAACTCCCCACGCTGCCCGGCACGGACACCCACTTCCTCGGCGGGCAGGACGTGGGGCCGGCGCTACGCCGTGCCTGGGAGACGCCCGCCGGCGCCTGAGCCGTGCCGCCGAACGGCAACGGGTGCGGCCCCGTCAGCACCTGACGGGGCCGCACCTCTTGATGTCGGCAGGCAGGTGGGCGTGGCAACGCCCGTGGTGGATCTGCCGGTCGGAGAGTCTGCTACCCGCAGTGGACCTCCGCCTGCGTCCGGGCCCGGACGTCCTCGACGGAGACGTCCGGTGCGAGTTCGGCCAGGCGCAGGCCCTCGGTGGTGACGTCCAGGACGCACAGGTCGGTGATGACCCGCTCGACGACGCCCTTGCCGGTGAGGGGCAGGGAACACTCCTCGACGATCTTGAAGCTGCCGTCCCTGGCCACATGCTCCATCAGGACGACCACCCTCCTGGCGCCGTGCACCAGGTCCATCGCGCCGCCCATCCCCTTGACCATCTTCCCGGGGATCATCCAGTTCGCGATGTCGCCCCGCGCCGACACCTGCATGGCGCCCAGTATCGCGGCGTCGATCTTGCCGCCCCGGATCATGCCGAAGCTGGTCGCGGAGTCGAAGAACGAGGCGCCCGGGCGTACGGTGACGGTCTCCTTGCCCGCGTTGATCAGGTCGGGATCGACCTGGCCGTCGGCCGGGTAGGGGCCGGTGCCGAGGATGCCGTTCTCGGACTGGAGCACCAGTTCCACGCCGGCCGGGATGTGGTTGGGCACCAGCGTCGGCAGACCGATGCCGAGGTTGACGTAGTCCCCGTCGGACAGCTCCGCCGCCGCGCGGGCCGCCATCTGCTCGCGGCTCCAGCTCATCGCACCATCCTCTTCTCGATCCGCTTGTCGGCGGCCTGTTCGGGCGAGAGGGCGACGACGCGGTGCACGTAGACGCCGGGCAGGTGCACCTGGTCGGGATCGAGCGCGCCGGGCTCGACCAGTTCCTCGACCTCCGCGACGCAGATCCGGCCCGCCATGGCGGCCAGGGGGTTGAAGTTCCGGGCGGCCTTGTCGAAGACGAGGTTGCCGTGCCGGTCGCCACGGGCCGCCCGTACCAGGGCGAAGTCCGCCACGACGGCGCGCTCCAGCACGTAGGCGCGGCCGTCGAACTCCTGGGTCTGCTTGGGAGGGGAGGCGATCTCGACGCCGCCCGCGCCGTCGTACTTCCAGGGCAGGCCGCCCTCGGCCACCTGGGTGCCGACGCCGGTGGCGGTGAAGAACGCGGGAATGCCCGAGCCGCCGGCCCGCAGCCGCTCGGCCAGCGTGCCCTGGGGCGTCAGCTCGACCTCCAGCTCACCGGCGAGATACTGCCGGGCGAACTCCTTGTTCTCGCCGACGTAGGAGGCGACGATGCGGCGGACGCGGCCCGCGTTCAGCAGCAGACCCAGTCCCCAGTCGTCGACACCGGCGTTGTTGGAGACGACCTGGAGCCGGTCGGCGCCCGACCGGAGAACGGCGTCGATCAGCACGGCGGGTATGCCGCACAGGCCGAAGCCGCCCACCGCCAGCGTCGCTCCCGAGCCGATGTCCCCGACCGCCGCGTCGGCGGAGGTGACCACCTTGTCCATCAGACCTCCCGGCCCTGTCGCGCGGGGACGACGCGTCCGCGCGCCTCACCGAAACCGATACGGGTACCGCCCGGCCCGGGGGCGGTGGCGCGCAGCACCACCTCGTCCCCGTCCTCCAGGAACGTCCGCTGCTCCCCGGCGACCGTCACCGGCTCCGCCCCGCCCCAGGTCAGCTCGATGAAGGCACCGCGCTGTTCCTTGGCCGGCCCCGAGACGGTGCCCGAGGCGAACAGGTCACCGGTGCGGGTGGGTGCGCCGTTGACCGTGAGATGGGCCAGCATCTGCGCGGGCGACCAGTACATCGCGGAGTACGGCGGCCGGGAGACCACCTCGCCGTTCCACTCGACCTCCAGGTCGATGTCCAGGCCCCAGGGCACGTCGAGCGCGAGGTAGGGGAGGACCTCCGGTTCCTGGACGGGGGTGCGCACCCTGGCCTCCGTCAGAGCCAGCAGGGGCACGACCCAGGGGGAGACGGTCGAGGCGAACGACTTGCCCAGGTTGGGCCCGAGTGGCACGTACTCCCACGCCTGGATGTCGCGGGCGGACCAGTCGTTGAAGAGGACGACGCCGAAGAGGTGCCGCTCCGCCCGCCCGGCCGCGACGGGCTCACCGAGCGCGTTGCCGGTGCCCACCACGAAGCCCAGTTCGGCCTCGATGTCGAGGCGTACCGAGGGTCCGAAGACCGGTGCCGGGTCGCTGGGGCCCTTGCGCTGTCCGGCGGGGCGGACGATGTCGGTCCCGGAGACCACGACGGAGGCGGCCCGGCCGTGGTAGCCGACCGGGAGGTGCTTCCAGTTCGGCATGAGGGGCTCGGGGTTGTCCGGGCGGAACAGCCGGCCGAGGTTGGCGGCGTGGTGTTCCGACGCGTAGAAGTCGACGTAGTCGGCGACATCGAACGGCAGGTGGAGGGCCACCTCGGCGGCGGGGTGCACCGCCTCGCGGGGGATCTCCCCGCGCAGCGCGCCGGCGATCGCGGAGCGCACCTCGACCCAGCGGTCGTGGCCCTGGGCCATGAAGGGGTTGAGCGAGGGACCCGCGAACACCTCGTCGCCGAGGAGTGTCGCGAGGTCAACGACGTGCTCGCCGTAGCGGGTCCCGACGCGGGGGGCGCGGCCGGGCGGTGAGTAGACCCCGTACGGCAGGTTGTGGATGCCGAACAGGTCGTCCTGGGGCACGTCGAGGCGGACGGTGGGGGATGTGGTCACAGGAGGTCCTTGGTCAGGTCCGGGTCGAGCAGGCCGAGAGCCGCGAGCTCACCGACCGGCTCCGCGAGGGAACAGGTGCCGAAAGAGCGGAAGGCCGGCCGGACTTCCGGGGAGAGGGCGCCGACGAGCCCGGCGACCGTGGTCGCGTCGCGTTCGGCGAGGACCGCGACGACCTCCTCTTCACCGGCGCCGCCGAGCGCGGCGCCGGTGGCCGCCAGCAGGTTGAGGTGTCCGTGCTGCTCGAAACCGGTGCGCGGGTCGGTGTTGCGCACCGCGTGATGCAGCCCCGCCGTGGCCTTGAACGGGACCTGGGCCCGTACCGCGAGGAGCACGGCGCGTGCCAGTTCCCGCTCGTCGGGGTACAGCCCGGCCCGCACCCCGCCGGTGCGGAACTTCGCCAGGAAGGGGGAGTCCGCCAGCGAGGCGATCAAGCCGGGCCGGCGTTCGTCGCGCGGCACCTCCACGTACACGGTCACCCCGGTGCGGTCGTCCGCGTTCCTCAGGGCGGTGGTCAGCCGGGGCACGATCTCCGCGGTGGGCACGCCCTCGGGAACGGCGACCTCCAGGACACGCAGCCGGGCCGTCGGCAGCGCGGCGACCGACGCCAGCGCCTGACCGGCCGCCTCGGGGGAGGGGACCGTGACCGCGAGGTCCAGGGACTGCCTCTCGTGGCCCGCCGTCAGCTCGGCCAGTTCGGGCAGCCGGGCCTGCGGCACCACGAGGGGTCCGACGAGCGGCGCGTGGGCGGCGGTGACGTGCCGGAGGTGGGCGGGGACGGCCTGGGCCAGCGGCAGCTCGCCGGGCGGAAACACCGCGGCGTCGTCGCAGAACGCGGCGAACAGCTCCGCCGGGACCGGTCCGGCGCCGGGCGGTACGGAGGCCGTCACTTCCCGGCCTCCTTGCCGCCCTTGGCCCAGGAGTAGGCGTAGACGCCGTCGTCGCACGCGCGGGCCGCCTCACCGAGTTCCAGCGGCCGGAAGGTGTCGACCATGACGGCCAGCTCGTCGAAGAACTCCGCTCCGACGGACCGCTCGTAAGCGCCGGGCTGGGGTCCGTGCGGGTGGCCGCCGGGGTGCAGGCTGATCGAGCCCTGCCCGATCCCGGAGCCCTTGCGGGCCTCGTAGTCCCCGCCGCAGTAGAACATCACCTCGTCCGAGTCCACGTTCGAGTGGTAGTACGGCACCGGAATGGCGAGGGGGTGGTAGTCGACCTTGCGCGGCACGAAGTTGCAGATGACGAAGTTGTGCCCCTCGAACACCTGGTGGGCCGGCGGCGGCTGGTGGACCCGGCCGGTCAGCGGCTCGAAGTCGTGGATGCTGAAGACGTACGGGTAGAGGCAGCCGTCCCAGCCGACCACGTCGAAGGGGTGGTGCGGGAGCGTGTGCACCGTGCCCGCGATGCCCCCGGGACCGTTGCCCCGGTGCTTGATGTACACCTCGACGTCCCGCTCGTCCACGACCCTGAGGTCCTCGGGGCCGCGGAGGTCCCGCTCGCAGAACGGGGCGTGCTCCAGGAGCTGCCCGAAACGGGAGAGGTAGCGCTTGGCGGGGGTGATGTGGGAGTTGGCCTCGACGGCGTACACCCGTACCGGCCCGTCCGGGACGATCCGGTAGGTCGTCGCGCGGGGGATGACGACGTAGTCGCCCTCGCCCACCGGCAGATCCCCGAAGACCGTCTCGACCCGGGCCGCGCCGGCCTCCACGTAGAGGCACTCGTCACCGATCGCGTTGCGGTAGTACGGGCTGGTGGTGTCGGCGACGACGTAGGAGAGCCGGACGTCGGCGTTGCCGAGCAGCAGCCTCCGGCCGGTCACCGCGTCGGTCCCCGAGGTGCCCTCGCCGAAGAGGTCGTGCGCACGGAGGTGGCGCGGCGTCAGGGGGTGATTGGGGACGAGCGACTGGTCCGGCAGCTCCCAGACCCGGTACGCCGCGATCGAGGACGGGATGTTCACGTGGTAGAGCAGCGAGGAGTCGGAGGAGAAGCCCTCCTCGCCCATCAGCTCCTCGAAGTACAGCGACCCGTCGGGTGCCCGGTGCTGGGTGTGGCGCTTGGGCGGGATGTTCCCCGCCACGCGGTAGTACGGCATGCCTGTCCCTCTCCTGTCGGCGGTTCGCCCTCGGCGGTCGGTACCCGGAGCCGGACGTTGTCGCGCCGGGGCGGGAGTCGGCCGCGGGGAAGGCGCGGCCCGCGCCGGACGGTCTGCGCGGGCTTCGCGGTCCGGGAGACGCGCCCGGCGGTTTCGTCCCGGAGGTGTCGTCGTCGCTCCGACCGTGTGTGCGCCTGGCGCACACTTCTGTGCGGTGTCCGCAACCTGGGTGCAACATAGTTCGCGTCCCGGGTGGGGTCAAGAGCCGCTGTGGCGCGCGTCGGCCGAGGTGGGAGCCGTGTGCCCGTGGCCGGGACGCCGGCGGAGGCCGGGAGCCGTCGGCGTCCCGCGCTGTCGCGGTGGCTAACCTTCGAGTGGCCGCACCGGCGCCCGAAGGCGCGGTGCGCCACGACCCGCGGAGCGAACACAGGAGGAAGCCCCCGTGGCCACCTTGCAGAGTCTGGACCGTGGCCTGCGTGCCCTGAGCCTCGTCTCCCTCGCGCCCGAGGGGCTCACGGTCGCCGAGATCGCGACGCAGCTCGGCACCGACCGGGCGACCGCCTACCGCATCGTCGACACGCTGGAGCAGCACGCGCTGGTGACCCGGGGCGTGGGGAAGAGGATCCGTCTGGGGGCCGGTGCGGTCGTCTTCGCCGGCCGCTTCCAGCCCCAGCTCGTCCGCGCGGCCGGACCCGTCCTCCAGGAACTCGCCGACGCCGCCGGGGTGGCCGCCTTCCTCTCCCTGGCCCAGGGGGACGACGCGTGCGTGCCCGTGCTGTCCGCGGAACCCGCCCGGCAGACGATCTTCCAGGTCAGCTACCGCATCGGGGCCGGTCACCCGCTGGACAAGGGCGCCAACGGCATCGCCATCCTCGCGCTCCAGCCGGAGGTAGAGGGTGACTCGGCGGCCGTGCGGCAGGCGCGGGAGGCCGGGTACAGCGTCACCGCCGGAGAGCTTCAGCAGGGAGCCGTCGGGGTGGCAGCGGGCTTCGAGGTGCCGCACCTGCTCGGCGCTTCCGTCGGTACGGTCGCGATGGGGGAGGTCGACGTCGACCGTCTGGGTGAGCTGGTGCGCGAGGCGGCCGCGCGGCTCGCCCGACTCGGCCGCGCCTGACTCCCGACCCGCCGAAGCAGCGAACGCCGGGCCTCAGGCCCGGCGTTCGCTGTTCCTCCCCCGGCGGGGGTCTTCAGTCGAGCAGTTCGCCCAGGCTCCTCGCCGCGCGGGAGACCAGGGTGCCGAGCTGTCCGAGGTCGGTGTACTCGAAGACCGAGACGCCGATGCTGGCCGCCGCCGTCCCGTCGGCCGAGGGCACGGCGGCGGAGACGCCGGTGACGGCGGGGATGACCTCGCCGGTGGTGACCGCGTACCCCTGGGCGCGGGCCTCGGTGACCTCGGGGCGCTCGCCCTCGCGGTACGGGCCGTGGGCGAGCACGGCGACGCCGCCGGAGCCCTGCTCGATGGAGTGGGTCTGCCCCGGCCGGAAGGAGACGTGGACCAGCGCGCCGCGCGGTTCCACCACCATGAGCGCGCGCATCTGGGTGTCTCCTTCCCGGACCAGCAGGTGCGCGGTGGCCCGGGTGCTTTCGGCCAGCTCGTCCAGGACCGGGCGGGCCAGTGCGCGCAGGTCCTGCTGGACGGGTTCGGCCAGCGACACCAGCCCGGTGCCCGGGACGATCCGGCGCTGGTGATCGCGGCGGCACAACTGGTGCGCCTCCAACGTTCGCACCAGGCGGTGCGCGACGGTGCGGTGGACCGAGATGGCGTCCGCCAGCTCGCTGACGGTCAGGCCCTGGGGGTGCTCCGAGATGACTCTGAGCAGCAGCAGTCCGTGGTGGAGCGTCTTGGACATGCCCGCGTCGAGTTCGGGGGCCGACCTGGTCGGCGGAGGTGAAGTCACGAATTCATCCCTTGACGGGTTTCAGCCAGCTCCCTATGCTCCCATTAATCGCACAGGTGGTGCGAATATCGCACACAATCTCGGTGTGTCGCAAGCTCTCCTCTTCAGCGGCCGGACGACTGCCGGAGAAGGACACGAGCCGAACGGATCTCCGTATGCATCCTCACGCGCCCTCGCCTGCCCCCGGTGCCCGGCTGGCCGAAATCCACCAGCTCTACCACCTCCAGAGCCACCTCATCGACGGTGGCCGCGCCGCCGACTGGGCGGCGACCTTCACGGCGGACGGCAGCTTCACCTCACCCACCTATCCGGCCCCGGTGACCGGCACCGCCGCGCTGACCGCGTTCGCGGAACGGTTCGCCGCCGACTGCGCCGCCGGGCGGGTGACACGCCGGCACGTGGTCAGCAACGTGGCCCTGACCGGCGACGACGGGGCCGGGACGCTCCAGGTCCAGGCGTATCTGCAGATCGTCGCGACACCCGAGGGCGGCACCCCGCACACCGAGCGGTTCACCACCCTCACCGACCGGGTCGTCCACGACGGCAGGGGCTGGCGGATCACCACCCGCGTCGTCCACCGCGACGGCACACCGGCCGCCCCCCAGGCCTGACGCCCGGGCCCCGCGATCCGGCCCCGCCTGCGCACACCTCCGGCCGGGGGGCACCGGTACCCGCCCCGGCACCGCATCACCGCGCACGACATCTGACCGCGACCCGCGCCTCCGCGGTCGCCGACGACCCCCAGCGATTCCACTCAAGCTTCCGCGCGTTCTAAGGACCGATCCATGGCAGACCTGAGAGCCGAAACGACCGCGTCGCAACCCTCAGGCGAGGGGTCGCCCACGGCCGGCGAGAACCCCGCCACCACCCTGAGAGTCATCCGGGCGGCGATCCTCGGCACCGTCGTCGAGTACTACGACTTCGGCATCTACGGCTACATGGCCACCCTGCTCTCGGCGCACTTCTTCGTCGAGAGCGACCCGAACACGGCGCTGCTCTCCACCTTCGCCGCCTTCGCCGTCGCCTTCTTCCTCCGGGCGCCCGGAGGCATCCTCTTCGGCCACATGGGCGACAAGTACGGCCGCAAGAAGGCGCTCACCTGGACCATCCTGTTGATGGCGGTCGCCACCACCGGCATCGGGCTGATCCCCTCGTACGCCACACTGGGCATCTGGGCGACCGTCCTGCTGGTGCTGTGCCGCTGCCTCCAGGGCTTCGCGGCCGGCGGTGAACTCGGCGGCGCCAACGCCTTCGTCTCCGAACACGCCCCGGCCCACCGGCGTGCGTTCCAGACCTCGTTCGTCAACACCGGCACCTACCTCGGCTCGCTGGCAGCCTCGCTGGTCGCCCTGGTGCTGACCTCGGCCGTCAGCACGGACACCCTGAACGCCTGGGCCTGGCGCATCCCGTTCCTGCTCAGCGCGGTGATCGGTCTGATCGGCCTCTACATCCGCAGCCAGCTGCCGGAGACCGAGCAGTTCGAGGCGGTCCAGCAGAGCGACTCGATCGAGGTGGCGAAGTACCCCATCGCCGACGTCTTCAAGCACGCGTGGCGCCAGATCGTGCTGGTCTTCTTCCTCGGGGCGCTGATCGTCGGTGGCTACTACGTGGCCGGCGTGTACGCCGCCAGCTACCTGCAGACCGAAGGAGGGCGCTCGGCCGACTTCGCGTTCACCTCCACGAGCATCGCCATGATCGTCGCGGTGATCAGTCTGCCCATCGCCGGATACGTGGGCGACCGCATCGGCCGCCGGCCTGTCTTCTTCTTCGGAAGCGGCGTCACGGCGATCATCTCCCTCCCGGCGTTCATGGTGATGCGTGACGGCAGCCCGGTGGCCGCGATCGTCGCCCAGTCCTCGCTGACCTTCTTCATCGGCCTCGTCAACGGTGTCTCGTTCGCCGCCTACGCAGAAATGTTCCGGGCTCGCTACCGCTACAGCGGAATCGCGATGAGCAACAACGTCACCAACATGGCGCTGGGCGGCACCGCGCCCTTCATCGCCACCCTGCTCATCAGCACCACCGACAACAACCTGGCCCCGGCCGGCTACCTCCTCGCCACCGCCCTCATGACCTTCGTCGCCACCTTCTTCCTCAAGGAGACGCGAGGAAAGGAACTGGAACTGTGAGCCCCGCGCAGACCGGCCCCCGCAGGTTCGCAGGCCGATCCGTCCTGGTCACCGGCGCGGCCGGGGGCCTCGGCCGGGCCGACTGCCTGGCGCTGGCCTCGGAGGGGGCGCACATCTGGGCCGCCGACATCGACGTGGCCGCGGCCGAGAGCCTCGTCCCCGAACTCACGGAAGCCGGCGGATCGGGGCAGGCCGTCCACCTGGACGTCGCCGACATCGACTCCTGGAGTGCGCTGGCCGCCCAGGCCGAGTCGGCCGGGCCGCTGCACGGCCTGGTCAACAACGCCGGCGTCAGCCTGCGCGCGGGCATCGCCGACACCACCGTCGAACAGTGGCGGCGCGTCATGGACATCAACCTCTCCAGCGTCTTCTACGGCCTCAAGACCCTCACCCCCGCCCTCGCCCGAGGCGCCGAGGACGGCGGCGCCGCGGTCGTGAACGTCTCCTCCATCGCCGGGATGGTCGGCTACTTCTCCGCCACCTACGGCACCAGCAAATGGGGCGTCCGCGGCCTGTCGAAGGTCGGCGCCCTCGAACTCGCCGCGCACGGCGTCCGCGTCAACTCGCTCCACCCCGGCCTCACCTCCACACCCCTGCTCCACCAGGCCCCCGACACCACCTTCGTCGACGAGAGCCTGCGGTCGGTGCCCGCGGGCCGGCTGGCGGCCCCCCAGGAGATCGCGCGCGTCGTCGCCTTCCTGCTCTCCGACGACGCCGCGTACATCACGGGTGAGGAAGTCGTCGTCGACGGCGGACTGACCTCCGGCGGGCTCTACCACCGCATCCTCGCGGGACTGGCCGGCAGGCCGTGAACCGGCCGGCCGAGCCCGCCCGGAACCGGCTCCGGCCGGCCACCCACCCCACCACACCTGAAGGAATTCCCATGACCACCACCCAGGCGCCCGACGACAACCCCGGCCGCGTCAACCACGACGCCCTCCCCGCCGTCAACCCCGAACTGGTCGGCCGCACCGTCGTCGTGACCGGCGCCGGCCGGGGCATGGGCGCGCTCTTCCTGGAGGAACTGGCCCGCCGAGGCGTCAACGGCGTCGGCGGCGACCTCGACCAGGAGGAGATGGCCTCCGTCGCCGAGAAGATCAACGCCCGCCTTGCCGGAACCAGCGGCGCGGGCCGCGTGGTCGGCGTCGGCGCCGACGTCACCGACCCGGCCGCCGGCGACGCACTGGTGGCCACCGCCCTGCGCGAGTTCGGCCGCCTCGACCTCTGGGTCAACAACGCCGGCGTCTTCCCCCAGGCCGCCTTCACCGACATCACCCCCCAGCAGCTCGCTCTCACCTACGGCGTCAACGTCAACGGCGTCGTGTACGGCGGGCAGGCGGCCGCCCGCCACTTCCGGACCGTCGGCGGCGGCGCGATCGTCAACATGTCCTCGGTCGCCGCCGTCCGCGCCCGGCCCACCCGGGCCACCTACAACTCCTCGAAGGCCGCCGTCCGGCACCTCACCACCTGCATGGCCGTCGAACTCGGCCCCGACAACATCCGCGTCAACTCCATCGCCCCCGGCTACATCGACACCGAGATGACCCGCTGGATCCGCGAGGACCACGCGGCGATGGACCGCGCGCTCACCACCGTCCCGCTGCGCCGGATCGGCGCCCCCATGGAGGTCTTCGCCGCCCTCTACTTCCTCCTCTCGGACAGCGCCCGGTACATCACCGGCGTCAGCATCCCCGTGGACGGCGGTTCGCAGCATGTCTGAGCCCCACGACACGGCATACGACTACGACGTCATCGTGGTCGGCGCGGGCGGCGCCGGACTGGCCGCCTCCGTCTCGGCGGCCGAGGCGGGAGCACGCGTGCTGCTGCTGGAGGCCGAGGACGAGATCGGCGGCTCCACCCAGCTCTCCGCCGGACTGCTGACCGCCTCGGCCACCAGCGTCCAGGAGAGCCTCGGCGTCGACGACTCGCCGCTGCGCATGTTCCAGCACTACATGGACCTGAACGGCTGGCGGGTCCGGCCCGGCCCCGTCCGGATGTTCTGCGAACAGTCCAGCGGCACCGTCGAGTGGCTGCTCGGCCTGGGGGTCGAGATACCCGCCCAGGTCTCGCGCAGCGCCCACGAACCCGGGCTGACCCGGGCCGGCGTGGAGGACGTCTGGCGCGGCCACGTCCCCAAGGACCAGGGCTACGGACTGGTCCAGGTGCTCGACAGGGCCCGCGCACGGCTCCACGTCGACCTGGCCCTCGGCAGCAGGGTGGAGGACCTGGTCGTCCGGGACGGAGCCGTCCACGGCGTCGTCCTGGAGGGTGAGGAGGCCACCGCACCGGCCGTGGTCATCGCCAGCGGCGGCCTCGCGGCCGACCCGGACCTGGTCCGCCGGTTCCTCCCCGACGCCCGGACCGCGGGCGACGCCCTGTTCGTGGTGGCCGCGCCCGGCGCCCGGGGCGACCACGTCGGCCTCGCCGAACGGCACGGCCTCTCCCTGTTCGGCCAGGGCTGGGGCCTGCTCCTGGTGACCGCCGAGTTCCAGCGGTACCACCACTGGCAGAGCGGATTCCCGCCCGCCTCCCGCATCCACGTCGGACCCGACGGACGGCGCTGCATGGACGAGGACGCCCCGTACGCCGTCAGCCCCGGCATCCTCAAGGACCACGGCGGCTGGGTCTGGTCCGTCTTCGACGACGACGCCCGCGCCTCGCTGCCGCCCGGCTACGCCGACTGGGACGCCGACCGCGTCCTGGAGGAGGCCGCCAAGGGCGTCGTCCTGCGCGCCGACACCCTGGAGGAACTGGCGGGCCTGATGGACGTGCCCGCCGACCACCTGACCGCGAGCGTCGCCCGCTTCAACACCCTCTTCGCCGACGGCGCCGACGAGGACTTCCTGCGCCACGAATCCCTCGCGGCCAAGGGCGTCGACCCGCACCTCGCCCCGATCGCGACCGGCCCCTTCCACGCCGTACGGATGCTCCCCGCCGAACTGGTCTGCACCCACACCGGCCTGGAGGTGGACGCCCGGACCCGCGTGCTCGGCACCGACGGCCGGGCCCTCCCGGGGCTCTACGCGGCGGGCGAGGCCGCCGGCGGAATCCTCGGCGAGCGCTACGTCGGCGGCGGCAACTCCGTGGCCCACGCGCTGGTCCTCGGCCGGGTCGCCGGCCGTGAGGCGGCCGCCCGCGCCGCCGTGCTGTCGTCCCGTCACGAGGAGGAGCCCGTATGAGCCGCGCCGACGACCGGTTCGAGATCCAGGACGTCCTGTTCCGGTACGCCCGAGCGGTGGACCGCCTGGACCACGACGCCATCGCCGCCTGTTACTTCGACGACGCGGTCGACGTCCACGGCGGGTACACCGGCGACGCCGCGGGTCTCGTCGAGGACATCCGCTCCCGGCACCGCACCATCGACTCCTCCCAGCACTTCGTCTCCAACGTGCTGGTGGAGTTCACCGGCCGGGACAGCGCCGACGTCGAGTCGTACTGCCTGTGCTTCCTGCGGCAGAAACCCGCCGAACCCGGCGGGGAGCAGGAGCTGGCGGTCATCCGCTGCCGGTACGTCGACCGGTTCGAGCGGCGGGACGGCTCCTGGCGCATCGCCGACCGGGTCGTCGTGTTCGACGAGTCGCGCGTCGTCCCCGTCGTCGACAGGCTGGCTCCGGACTGGGTCGCGTCACGACGCGACGGCACCGATCCCGTGTACAGCTGGGGAGGCCGGGGCAGCGCGTAGGCCGTGGACAGCACGCCCGGGCCCGCGCGACCGACTTTCGTCGCGGGCCCGGGCGACGAAGGGCCACTGCGGCGGCCGCCGGGCGGGGCCTAGCGTGGGGGTGTGACTCGTGTGGAACCCATGCCCCCCGCAGTATCCGTACACCCCGCCCCGCCGGTCAGGCCGCCCCTGGCCTCCCGGCCGGCCGCGCTGTGGCGGGCCCTGACCGCCCCCGGGATGTGGCCTCCCCGGCGCATCGCGGGGGAGGCGTCGCTCGCCCTGTTCCTGGTGCTGCTGGCGGTCGCCTTCGGCCTGCTGGGAGATCGCGGCGTGGCCGAGACCGCCGGTGTCGCGGTGGGCGTCGGGCTGCTGACACCGCTGCGCCGGGTGCTGCCCGCGACCGTGCTGCTGGCGAGCGTGGCCGGCTCCGTCGTCTTTCCGGGTTCCGGACTGCTCGTCCTGATCGCCGCCTGGTCGGCGGGGCGCCGCATCGGCGGCCTCGGCCGGGCGGCCGGTGTCTTCGCCCTCGCCTACGCCCTGTCGCTGGGACTGTCGATCGCGGGGGAGCAGTCGCTCCTGTCGCCCTCGCTCCTGCTCTTCAGCGGCCTGTGGCTGCTGGTCTCGCTCATCGTGCCCGGCCTCGCCGGACGGTACTGGTCGCAGCGCCGCACCCTGACCGACACCCTCTACGAGTACAACTCCCAGCTCATCCGCGAACGCGCGATGATAGCCGGGCACGCCAGGATTCGTGAGCGCCAGCGCATCGCGCAGGACATGCACGACAGCCTCGGCCACCAGCTCGCGCTGATCGCGGTCCACACCGGCGCCCTGGAGGTCGACCGCGAACTGACCGGACGGCAGCGCGAGGCCGTCGGGGTGCTGCGTGAGGCGTCCGTGGCCGCCATGCACGAACTACGCGACGTGGTCGGGCTGTTGAGGGACGGCACCGAGACACCTGGCATCGAGGGCACGGAGCCGGCCACAGCGCCGGACGCCGGGAGCCCCGGGGCGCCGTCGCGTGGGGTGGCAGGCATCGACAGCCTGGTGGAGACCTCCCGCAGGGCGGGGGCGACGGTGGGGCTCCGGCGCACCGGCGAGGTGCGCCCGCTCGTCCCCACCGCGGACCACGCCGCCTACCGCCTGGTCCAGGAGGGCCTGACCAACGCCCACAAGCACGCCCCGGGCGCCTCGATCACCGTCGCCCTGCGGTACGAGGAGGACTCCCTGGTCGTCGAGGTCACCAACAGCCCGGCCGCCGCGCCGGTGCCCGGCAGCGTGGCAGGCGGCGGCCAGGGCCTGACCGGGCTGGAGGAGCGGGCCCGGCTCGTCGGCGGCATGGTGCACGCGGGCCGCACGGCCGACGGCGGCTTCCGCCTGGCGGGCGTCCTCCCGTACACCTCGCAGGGCGGCAGCCACGCGACGTTCGTCGCCGCCCCCGAAGACTTTCGGGGGCAGCGTCCGGCCGGTCCCTTCGGCGAGATTGACCCCGTCATCGAAGGACAGGGTCTTCCGAAGGAGCTGGCCAAGGCAATGAGCAGGAACAAGAGGGGCAGCGGCATAGCCATCGGCTGCGGAGTGGCGGCGCTGGTCGCCCTGGTGCTGCTGGCCGCGCTGATCGTCGGCGGTGTCTTCCTCTTCCGCGAGGCCGACGACGCCATGATCGAACCGAAGCAGTACGACGCGGTGAAGGTCGGCCAGTCCGAGGCCGAGGTCCGGGAGCGGCTTCCCCACGGGAACTCCTTCCTGACCAGCGACGTGGAGAAGGGGGCACCGCCCGTCCCCGAGGGAGCCCGGTGCCTCACCCTGCTCTCCACGGAGTTCGGGACCACCTGGGACGCGGAACCGGTGTTCCGCTTCTGCTTCAAGGACGGTGTACTGGTGGAGAAGAAGTCCTTCGAGGTCGAGAGCTGAGGAACTGCGGTGGCCGGCGTCGAGGCGAACGGCACGATCGGGGATGATGGTCCGATGCGCGCGGAGACGGCGCACGGCACGGACCGTGGGGGAGAGTCGTGATCAGGGTTCTGGTGACGGATGACGAGCCGCTGATCCGGGCGGGCATCCGGATGATCCTCTCCTCGGCCGAGGACATCGAGGTCGTCGCCGAGGCGGCGGACGGCCGGGAGGCGGTCGAACTCGCCCGGACCCACCACGTCGACGTCGCCCTGCTCGACCTCCAGATGCCGGTCATGGACGGGCTGACCGCCCTGGCCGAACTCCAGCGGGCGGCGCCCCGGGTGAGGGTCCTGATCCTGACGACCTTCGGCGAACGGCAGAACGTGCTGCGCGCCCTGAGCGGCGGCAGCGCGGGCTTCCTCCTGAAGGACTCGGCGCCCGCGGAACTCATGCGGGCCGTACGCGCGGCGGCGGCCGGCGAGGCGTACCTGTCACCCGGCGCCACCCGGCACGTCGTGGACTCCCTGGCCTCCGGTGGCACCGCGCACCGCGAGGAACGGGCCCGCCGCCGGCTGGAGAAGCTGACGGAACGGGAGCTGGACGTGCTGGCCCTGCTGGGCGAGGGCCTCTCCAACGCGGACGCGGGGCAGCGCATCCACATGAGCGAGGCCACGGTCAAGGCGTACGTGAGCCGCATCCTCGCCAAGCTGGAGTGCGAGAACCGGGTGCAGGCGGCGTTGCTGGCGCGGGACGCGGGTCTCGGCGTGTGAGCGGGTTCCGGCCATCGCTCAGCGGCCGGGGGCTCCCGCGCGCAGCCCGTCCATGACGAGGTCCAGCAGGCGGGTGGCCCGTGGCTGCCAGTTCTCCTGAGGGTCGATCTGCCACAGGCCGGCGACGGCCAGGAAGAAGTCGTCCGGGGTCACCCCGGGGCGGATGGTGCCCGCCTCCTCGTTGGCGCGCAGCAGGACTCCGGCCGCGTCCATCACCGGGGTGGGGCCGGGTTTCGCGGGGGCTCCGGGGGTGCTGGTGACGAGCCGGATGGCATCCGCGAGACCGGCCTTGGTCAGGGCGAACCGGGCCAGGCGGTCCATCCACTCACGCAGCGCCTGTTCCGGTTCCCGGGTGGCGAGCAGGGTCTGCGCCGCGTCGGCGACCTGCCGCATCTCGTGGCGGTAGACCTCCAGCACGAGCGCTTCGCGGTGCGGGAAGTTGCGGTAGAAGGTGCCCTGTCCGACGCCCGCCTTCCTGGCGATCGCGCTCAGGGGGGCGTCCGCGCACCGGGTCAGTTCCACCGCGGCCACCTGGAGGATGCGCGCGCGGTTGGCCCGGGCGTCCGAACGCCGGGGAGTGCCGTTGCTCGCTCCGGGCACGCGTCCTCCTCGCGGGGTCCTGGCCGAATCCCGTCCTTGTTGAGCGGACAGCTGTCCGTTACGTTCACCGGAGTGAGCGGACACCTGTCCGGTTAGGTTCACCTTAGCGCCGCATGCCGTCGGCCGTCACCCTACGCCCGTACCCCCAGCCCTGATTCCTGTCCTCGAACACCAGAGAAGGCTGATCATGGCCCCAGAAACGTCGCCGACATCCAGCGCGATCACCCTGCACATCAACGGCGAGAAGCACCACCTCTCCGTCGACCACCGCACCACCCTCCTCGACGCCCTGCGCGAGCGCCTCGACCTCACCGGCACCAAGAAGGGCTGCGACCAGGGGCAGTGCGGCGCCTGCACGGTCCTCGTCGACCGGCGGCGCGTCGTCTCCTGCCTCACCCTCGCCGTCACCGCCCAGGACCGCGAGGTCACCACCGTCGAAGGCCTGGCCGACGGCGACGACCTCCACCCCGTCCAGCAGGCCTTCCTCGACCTCGACGGCTACCAGTGCGGCTACTGCACCCCCGGCCAGATCTGCTCCGCCATCGCCCTCATCGAGGAACACGCCGCGGGCTGGCCCAGCGCCGTCACCCCCGACGTGGACCCCGACGCCACCCCCGCACCCCTGACGCCCGAAGAGATCCGCGAACGGCTGAGCGGCAACCTGTGCCGCTGCGGCGCCTACGTCTCCATCGTCCAGGCCGTCGCCCACGCCGCCGGAACCCACGGCCGGAACCCGGCCCTCACCACCGAGGAAGGGGTTGCATGAGGGAGTTCGACTACCACCGCGCCCACGACGTCCAGCACGCTCTCGCCCTGCTCGACGCCGACCCCGACGCACGGTTCCTCGGCGGCGGCACCAACCTCGTCGACCTGATGAAGACCGGCGTCGAACGGCCCACCCGTCTCGTCGACATCCGCGAACTCCCCCTGGAAGGCATCGAGCCCACCCCCGACGGCGGCCTGCGCATCGGCGCCACCGTCACCAACAGCGACCTCGCCGCCCACCCCGGGGTCCGCCGCCACCACCCCGCACTCGCCCAGGCCGTGCTGGCCGGAGCCTCCGGGCAACTGCGCAACATGGCCACGGTCGGCGGAAACCTCCTCCAGCGCACCCGCTGCGGCTACTTCACCGATGTCAGCCGGCCCTGCAACAAGCGGGTCCCCGGCAGCGGCTGCTCCGCCGTCACCGGCGAGCACCACCAGCACGCCGTCCTCGGCGCCTCCGACCACTGTGTCGCCGTCCACCCCTCCGACATGGGCGTCGCCCTGACCGCACTGGACGCCGTCGTCGCGTACGAGACGGGGGAGGGGCCCGGAGAGACGCCGATCACCGACTTCTACCTCCCCGTCGGCGACACCCCGCACCGCGAGACCGCCCTCCCGCCGGGCGCGCTCATCACCCACCTCATCCTCCCGCCCCCGCCCGCCGGAGCCCGCTCCCGCTACCGCAAGGTCCGCGAACGCGCCTCGTACGCCTTCGCCATCGGCTCCGTCGCCGCCCGGCTCACCGTCGAGGACGGCCGCGTCGCCGAAGCCCGGCTGGCGCTGGGCGCCGTGGCCTCCCGGCCCTGGCGCGCCCACGCCGCCGAGGCCGTCCTGGCCGGAGCGCCGGCCGACGGCGCCACCTTCGCCGCGGCCGCCGACGCCGAGCTGGCGGCGGCCCGCCCGCTGCCCCGCAACGGATACAAGGTGCCCCTCATGCGCAACCTCGTCGTCTCCGTCCTGACCGAACTCGCCGAGGAGGCCACCCGGTGACGACCACCCCACCCGCCCACAGCTCCGTCGGCACCGCCCGCACCCGCGTCGAGGGCCGCGACAAGGTCACCGGCGCCGCCCGCTACGCCGCCGAGATCCCCTTCACCGGCCTGGCCCACGGCTGGCTGGTGCTGTCCACCGTCACCCGCGGCCGCATCCGCGACCTCGACACCGCCCCCGTCCTCGCCATGCCGGGCGTCCTCACCGTCCTCCACCACGGCAACGCGCCCCGGCTGCACACCGACTACGTCGGCCTGCTCGGCGTCCCGCCGGACCCCGCCGCCTGCGTCTTCCAGCACGACCGGGTGCCGTTCGCCGGCTGGCCCGTCGCCCTGGTCGTGGCCGAGACACCCGAGCAGGCCCGCGAGGCGGCCGAGGCCCTCACGGTGACGTACGAGGAGGAGCCGCACGACACCGCACTCACCGCGGACCACCCCGACACGTACGTCCCCGAGGGCGGGATGCCGGCCGAGACCTCCAAGGGTGACCTGGAGGCAGAACTCGCCGCGTCCGCCGTCGTCGTCGACGAGGAGTACACCACCCCCGAAGAACAGCACAGCATGATGGAGCCCCACGCGGCCACGGCCCGATGGGACGACGGCCGCCTGGAAGTCGTCGACTCCAACCAGGGAGCGGGCTGGGTCCAGGGCGAACTGGCCACCCTCTTCTCCCTCGACCCGGCCGCCGTCCGCGTCCGCTCCGAACACATCGGCGGCGGCTTCGGCAGCAAGGGCCTCCGCGCCCACCAGGTCAGCGCCGTCATGGCGGCCACCGCCCTGGACCGCCCGGCACGCGTGGTCATCTCCCGCCGCCAGCTCTTCTCCCTGGCCGGCTACCGCAGCCCCACCATCCAGCGCGTCCGCCTCGGCGCCGACGCGGACGGACGACTGAGGGCCCTGGAACACCGCTCCCTCAATCAGACCTCCCGGGTGTACGAGTTCGTGGAGCCCAGCGCGGGTGTGGCCCGCGTGATGTACGACGCGCCCGCCCACCGCACCGCCCACCGACTGGTACGCCTCGACGTGCCCTCGCCGACCTGGATGCGCGCGCCGGGCGAAGCCTCCGGCTCCTTCGCGATCGAGGTCGCCCTCGACGAACTGGCCGAACGCACCGGCACCGACCCGATCGAGCTGCGCCTGCGCAACGAACCCGACGCCGGCCCCGTCTCCGGACTCCCCTTCAGCAGCCGCAACCTGGCCGCCTGCTTCCACGAGGGCGCCCGCAGGTTCGGCTGGCAGGACCGCGACCCCCGCCCCGGCCTGCGCCGCGAGGGCCGCTGGCTCCTGGGTACCGGCACCGCGGCCGCCTCCTTCGGCGCGGGCGCCGCCCCCTCCACCGCACAGATCACCGCCGAGGCCGACGGCTCCTTCACCGTACGGATCGCCGCCGCCGACATCGGCACCGGCGCCCGCACCGCCCTCACCCTGATCGCGGCCGACGCCCTGGACACCACCCCCGAACACGTCCGCGTCCGGATCGGCGACAGCGACTTCGGCCCGGCGATGATCGCGGGCGGCTCCATGGGCACCCGCTCCTGGGCCTGGGCGGTCACCACCGCCGCCCGCGACCTCCGTGAACGCCTGATCCCCGGCACCGAGGTCCCCCCGGACGGCATCACGGTACGTGCCGACACCACCGCGGCCGTGGGCGAACTGAGCCAGAAGGAGCGGCACTCCTTCGGCGCCCAGTTCGCCGAGGTCGCCGTCGACACCACCACCGGCGAGATCCGGGTACGCCGCATGCTCGGCATTTTCGCCGCCGGCCGCATCGTCAACCCTCTCACCGCCCGCAACCAGCTCCTCGGCGGCATGACCTGGGGCATCTCCATGGCCCTGCACGAGGAGGCGGTCCGCGACCACCACACCGGCGCCCACTACGCCCCCGACCTCGCCGGCTACCACGTGGCCACCCACGCCGACGTCCCCCACATCGAGGCGGACTGGGTCGACGACCACGACCCGGACGACCCGGTCGGCATCAAGGGCATCGGCGAGATCGGCATCGTCGGCGCGGCGGCGGCCCTCACCAATGCCGTCTGGCACGCCACCGGCATCCGCCACCGCGACCTGCCCCTGCGCCCCGACCGCATCCTGACGGCGGCCCACGGCACGAAGGGCGAGACCACGAGGAAGTCCTGACGCCCTCGCCCCGGCACGGGAACGCCGGGTCCGGGACGAGGCCTTCCGCGGGGCCCGCTCATCGCCTCGCACAAGGCCCTCACCCGGACCCGGCGCGCCGCCGTGGGAGCCCGCGACAGTACGTGGCCGCGGCGCAGCCACCCCCGCCGCGTGCTGCAACTCGTCGCCGTTCGTGTCGAGTTGTTCCGCCGGTGGTAAGCCAGGGCTTCCGTCTCTTGTGTCGTTGTCGCCCGCGCGTCGAAGCTGGCGGGGCTGTTGCCACACGCATCCCCCCACCACCACGCGTCCGGGCAGTCGCGCCAAGCGACGGAGCGGTACGCCCCACGCGAGCACCCGGGCGCCGGTCGGCCACGACCGGGACAGCACGGGCGCACGCGCGTACCGCCGGCCCGGCGTCCTACTCCAAGGAGTGGCGTTGCGCACTTCCCCTTCCCTCTCCCCCCGCGCGGCTCTGGCGGCCGCCGCGATCGCCGCCGGCGCGGTGCTCGCCGCGCCCGGCAGTGCCCAGGCCGTGGCATCGCCCGCCGCCTCCACGGCCGCGCCCGGCCAGGGCCTGGAGTGGTTCCAGGCCCGGCACGGCCTGCCCCGGACCGGCTCGGTCGACGGCGCGACCGCGAAGGCGCTCCAGCAGGCGCCGGACGCGGAGCTGCGCCGCACCTTCCGCACAGCGCAGGACCTCGGTCCGGAAGAACTGGCCAACGCCCGCACCGTCATCGGAGTCGGCAAGGGCGCGAACATCCCCGAACAGGGCCAGGTCATCGCGCTCATGACGGCCATGCAGGAGTCGAAGTTCGTCAACTACACGGTGCCCGTCGACCACGACTCGCTCGGCATATTCCAGCAGCGCCCGAGCACCGGCTGGGGCACACCCGAGCAGATCACCGACGTCCCCACCTCGTCGAAGTCGTTCTACGGAGTCGCCCCGTTCGGCAGCAACCCCGGCCTGATCCAGATCGCCGGCTGGGAGACCATGGCGCCCGGCGACGTCTGCCAGGCCGTTCAGCGGTCGGCCTACCCGGACCGGTACGCGCAGTGGGAGGGCTTCGCCCGTGACCTGCTCGCGCGCGAGAGCCCGACGGTGCCACCGATCTTCTGACCGCGCCCCCTCCCAGCCATCCGAAGCACGACCCCCCCCACGGCCGGGCCCGGCACACGAGCCAGGCCCGGCCGGTCAGCATCAGGAGCTGCCCATGCGCAAGAGACTCGCCGCGACCGCCGTCGCCCTCGCCGCCGCCGGCTGCCTGCTCGCCCCCGGCGCCGCCCAGGCCACCGCGACCGGGCCGGGCCCCGTCGCCGTACTGGAGCACGGTTCGGCCGCCGGGACCGCCGTCGTCAGCGGCATGAACGAGCCCGGGACGCGGCTGCACGCCGACGCCGTCCGCACCAGCACGGTCCGCACCCTGGAGATCGACTACCAGGTGCAGGAGACCGGGTACTGGTGCGGCCCCGCCGCCACCCGCATCGCCCTCTCCGCCCGGCTCGCCCCGCCGAGCCAGACCGCTCTCGCCGCCGAACTCGGCACCCACACCGGGGGCACCGACCACATCAGCCAGGTCACCCGCGTCCTCAACGCCCACGTCGGCACCGGCTGGTACGAGACCAAGGAGATGCCGAACGACCCGCCGACCCAGGCCCAGAAGGACCTGCTCTGGCGGGACGTCGTCCTCGACATCGACAACAACTACCCGCTGGTCACCAACATCGTCGCCCCGCCCGGCAACCAGCCGCCCGGCTACCCGCCCGGCGAGACGATCTACCACTACTTCACCGTCATCGGCTACGACGACGTGAACCGCACCGTCCTCATCGCCGACCCCGCCTCCTTCGGCGGCAACCAGATCTACTGGCTCTCCTTCGACCAGCTCGCCTCCCTGATCCCGCCCAAGGGATACGCGGCCTGACAGCACCCGCCGGGCGGGGTCCGTCAGCGCCCCGTCCGGCGATCCGCGAGGCCCGACAGGAAAATCCCGCCTGCGCGCGGGGCGATCCTGCACCCCGGAGCCGCCTCGGGGGAGCGGGGCCGATCTGCGGAATTTCCCTCCCCGAAACCTCCCCCACGCGGAAGACCCCCTGGTCGGGCGTGGGTCGTGCAGGATTCCACCGTTGACGGGTCTCCCGGACGGTGATTAACGTCCCTGCCATGAGACCCCGCGCCCACGCAGGCATGATCGACGAGCTGGACCGCCGCGTCATCGCCGCGCTCCAGCTCAACGGCCGTGCCTCGTGGAACTCCGTCTCCCGCTGGGTGGGAGCCAGCGAGACCACCGCGCAGCGGCGCTACCAGGCGCTGCGCGAGCGGCGGCTCGTCCACGTGGTCGGCGCGGTGGAACTGGACCGCACCGGAAGCGGCTCCTCCATGCTGGTGAGGGTGCACGCCAAGCCGGGCAAGGGCCTCGAACTCGCCGAGCTGCTGGCCGCCTGCCCGGAGACACGGTTCCTCGCCGTCGTCACCGGCACGGCCGACCTGATCGTCGACTTCGTCGCCCGGGACAACGAGGAGCTGATGAGGCTGCTCTTCACCGACCTGCCCGGCGCCCACCTGATCACCAGCACCGAGTGTGTCGCCGTCATCCGCAGCTTCACCTCGGCCGCGATGTGGGACACCGGCCTGCTGCCCCCCGAGGCCGTCGCCGACCTGCGGCCCGCCACGCTCGCACCGTCGTGCGACCGTGACGACTGGGACCGGGCGCCACAAGCGCTCTCCACCCTCGAACAGGCCGTCACCGACGGCCTGGCCCAGGACGGCAGGCTGCCGGTCAGCGCCCTGGCGCGCCGGCTGGACCGCAGCGAGTCCAGCGTCTCCCGGGCGCTGGAGCGGCTCGTGGCGCGCGGAGCCCTGCACTTCCGCACGCTGGTCGAGCCCGCACTCCTCGGCTACCAGGCCGAATTCATGGTCTGGCTCTCCATCGAGCCGGACCAGCTCGACGCCGCGGGCCGGCAACTCGCCCGGCACCCCGGCACCAAGTTCCTGGCCGCCGCCACCGGCCGGTTCAACCTGGTGGGGCACATGGTCCTGCCCCGCCGTACCGATCTGTACCGCTACACCGGTGAGGTCATCGGTGCCCTGCCGGGGCTCAACGCCTCGGACGTCACCGTCCACCTCGCCACCCTGAAGGGCGCCTGGACCCGGCTGGACCAGGCCGCCTGACCCGCCCGCCGGGCGACCCCGTACGGCTGCCGCGCGCGGCCGCCGTACCCGTCCCGCACATCTGCACATCAGTACATCCGCATCCGCATCCGCGCAGCGGCACCCCCCCCCGCACCCGCGCATCGGCACGTCCGGCGTACGCCGACGGCCTCCCCAGCCGTACCCGCACACCGAGCGCACCCCCCGAGCCCCACCGGAGACCACCATGTCCACCAACGATCCGGCGACCACCACCCCGAGCTGGCAGTGGCCCGAGACCACCTGGCGCCGCCATGTCCACGCGGTCCGCGCCGGGCGCCCGCTGCGGCCGGAGCGCTGGCCGGACGGCGCCCGCGCCGCCGTCGCCCTGTCCTTCGACTCCGACCACGAGACGATCCCGCTCCGGGACGGGCAGACCAGCCCCGGCCTGCTCGCTCAGGGAGAGTACGGCGCCCGGGTCGGCGCACCACGCGTCCTGGAACTCCTCGCCCGCTTCGGCGTCCCGGCCACCTTCTTCATGCCCGCCGTCTGCGCGCTGCTCCACCCCGAGGAGGCCCGGGCCTACACCCGCGACGGCCACGAGATCGCCGTCCACGGCTGGATCCACGAACGCAACACACTGCTCACGGCCGACGACGAGAAGGAACTGGTACGCCGGGCGCTGGAGACCCTCACGGAGATCACGGGGGAGCGGCCCACCGGCATCCGCACCCCGTCCTGGGACTTCTCCGACTCGACCCTGCGAACCATCCTCGACCTCGGCTTCGCCTACGACTCCTCACTCATGGCCGACGACGAGCCTTACGAGATCCTCGCCGAGGGCAGGCCCACCGGACTCGTGGAGATCCCGGTCGACTGGATCCGCGACGACGCGCCCTACTTCACGATGGACCGCTACGGCGCCGTCCGCCCGCACAGCCGCCCCCGGGACGTGCTGGAGATCTGGCGGGACGAGTTCGACGCGGCCTACCGCTCCGGCGGCGTCTTCCAGCTCACCCTCCACCCGCACGTCATCGGCCACCGCTCGCGCCTGACCGTCCTGCGCGAACTGCTCGACCACATCTCCGCCCACCCCGGCGTCTGGTACGCCACCCACGCGGAACTGGCCCGGACCGTCCGGACCGCCCCCGCCGCCCACGAGACCCCGGAGCACACCGCATGAGCACCGAGCCCCGCACAGCCCCCGCCCCGGGTCCCGCGCACAAACTCACCGGCAAGCAGCGCAAGGCCATCGTCGCCGGGACCATCGGCAACACCGTCGAATGGGTCGACTGGGCCCTCTACTCGATCTTCGCCAAGATCATCGCCGACGAGTTCTTCCCCTCCGGCAACGAAGCCGTCGCCCTCCTCTCCACCCTGGCCGTCTTCGCCGTCGGCTTCGTCATGCGGCCCGTCGGCGCGGCCGTCCTCGGCGTCTACGCCGACCGCCACGGCCGCAAGAAGGGCATGACCCTGACGGTCGGGCTGATGGCCGGCGCCGCCTTCGTCATCGCCCTGACCCCCAGCTACGACACCATCGGCGTCGTCGCCCCGCTGGTGCTGCTCCTCGCCCGGCTGGTCCAGGGCTTCTCCGCCGGCGGCGAGTTCGGCTCCTCCTCGGCCTTCCTCGTCGAGTCCGCCGCCCGGGGCCGCCGCGCCTTCGCCGGATCGTGGCAGCAGGTCTCCGTCGCCGGCGGCGTCCTGATCGCCTCCCTGCTGGGCACGCTCACCACCTCCCTGCTCAGCGACGAGACCCTGCACTCCTGGGGATGGCGCATCGCCTTCGTCATCGGCGGACTCCTCGGCCTGGTCGGGCTCTGGCTGCGGGTCTCGGTGGAGGACACCGACTCCTTCACCCGCGCCCAGGGCTCGGGCCGCACCCGCTCCAACCTGCTGAAGGCGATGTTCGTCGAACACCCCGGCGCCGCGCTGCGGGTCGCCGGCATCACCATCGCGGGCACCCTCACCTACTACATCTGGGTCAACTACCTCCCGACGTATGCCAACCTCACCACCGGCATCCCGCTCAGCACCGCACTGCTCTCCCAGACCCTGTGCCTCGTCGTCTTCGTCGTCCTGCTGCCCTTCGTCGGCCTGCTCTCCGACCGGCTCGGCCGCAAGCCGACCATGGCCGCCTTCGCCGGCGGGTTCGTGGTGCTGGCCTGGCCGCTGCTGCACCTGCTGGACAACAGCTTCCTCAGCCTCTTCCTGGTGCAGCTCACCGGCATGCTGCTGATCCTCGGGTACTCCGCCAACTGCGCCGTCATCATGGCCGAGCAGTTCCCCGCCGAGATCCGGGCTACCGGTATCGCCCTGCCGTACGCCCTGGCCGTCGCCCTCTTCGGCGGCACCGCCCCGTACCTCACCACCTGGATGCACGAGAGCGGCCACAGCGACCTCCTGTGGCTGTACGTCGCCGGGGCGTCGCTCGTCTCCTTCCTCGTCTACGTGACGATGCCCGAGACGAAGAACAAGGAGTTCCACTGATGCGCCACGTCCTCGTCACCGGCGCGGCCGGCGGCATCGGCCGGGCGATCGCCGCGCGGTTCGCGGCGCAGGGCGCCACCCTCACCCTCGCCGACCGTGAGCGCGCCCCGCTCGACGACCTCGCCGCCCTCCCCACCGCCACCGGGGTGCTGACCGCCGACCTGACCGCCCCCGACACCCCGGCCGACCTGGTCCGCCGGGCCTGGGCCGACCAGGGACCGGTGGACGTGCTGGTCAACGCCGCCGGCGTCTACCCGTCCCTCGACATGGCCGAGCTGACCGCCCAGGCGTGGGACCGGCTCTTCGCCGTCAACCTCCGGGCCCCCGTCCTCGCCACCGCCGCTTACGCACGCCTCGCCGCCGAACGCGGCGAGGGCGGCACGGTCGTCAACATCTCCTCCGGCTCGGCCCTGCGCGCCCGTCCCGGCGGCGGCCCCTACGCCAGCTCCAAGGCCGCCCTGGAGATGGCGACCCGCGCCGCCGCCCTCGAACTGGGCGCCCACGGCATCCGGGTCAACGCCGTCAGCCCCGGATTCGTCCCGGTCGACAGCGCCTGCAACCCGGTCTCCGAGGAGTACGCCGCCGCCATCGGGGCCAACCCCCTCGGCCGGCAGGGCGCCCCCGAGGACATCGCCCGCGCGGTCTGCTGGATCGCCGGCCCCGAGGCCGCCTGGATCACCGGCGAGATCCTGCGCGTCGACGGCGGCTCCAGCACCGGCGCCCTCCACCTGCCCCGTATCTGGCCCCCCGCCACGCCCGCACCCGCCGACGCCACGAAGGGACACCCCGCATGAGCAGCACCGACACCTACACCGTGGTCGGAGGCGGGGCCATCGGCGGAACGCTCGCCTTCAGCCTCGCCCGGGCGGGCCACCCGGTCCGCCTCGTCGACACCGACGCCGCCCACGTCGCCGCCGTCCGCGAGCACGGACTGACCGTCGCCCGGGGCGAGCAGCGCGAGAGCGTACGCGTCGAGGCGGTCACCCCCGACGCGTGCGACGCCACCCTCGGCCGCGTCCTGCTGGCCGTCAAGGCCCAGGCCACCGGCGCCGCCCTCGACTGGATCGAGCCCCGGCTCGCCCCGGACGGCTGGGTCGTCTCGCTCCAGAACGGCTTCAACGAGGAACTGATCGCCCGGCGGATCGGCGCCGGACGCACCGTCGCCGCCTTCGTCAACATCTTCGCCGACGTGACCGAACCCGGCGTGATCATGGACGGCGGCGCCGGAGCCCTGGTGATCGGCGAGCGCCACGGCGCCCCCGTCTCCGGCCGCGTCCGCTCCCTCGTCGCCGACCTGCAGAGCTGGGGACCCGCCGTGGCCAGCGACAACGTCGAGGGGTACCTCTGGGCCAAGGCCGGGTTCGGCGCCATGCTGGCCGCCACCGCGCTGGCCGACGCCCCGATGGCCGAGCTGATCGACCGCCACCCCGCGACGATGGACGCCGTCGCCGCCGAGGTCCTCGCCGTCGCCGACGCGCTCGGCGTCACCCTGGAGCCGTTCGACGCCTTCGAGCCGCACGCCTTCCGCCGGGACGGGCCCGAGGAGATCCGCCGCGCCGCCACCGCCCGCCTCACCGCCTGGCTGCGCACCCAGGCCAAGGACCGCAGCGGCATCTGGCGCGACCTGGCCGTCCGCCGCCGCCCCGTAGAGGTGACCACCCACTACGCCGAGGTCTTCACCGAGGCCGAACGCCACGGCGTAGCCACCCCCGTCCTGCGCGCCGTTATCGCCCAGCTGCGCGAGCTGGAGCGTGACCCCGGCCTGATGACCGAGGCCCGCCTGGACGCTCTGGACAGGCTCGCCTCCGACAACCGGGGAGGGTTCGGCGACACGGCCGCCCCGGACCAGGAGCAGGCTGCCGCCGTACGGGCCTGGCTGACGGCCCACCGCGAGGAGATGGTCGCCGACCTGGCCGAGTACACCTCCCGGGAGAGCGCCAGCGACGACCTCGAAGCCCTCGACGCCTGCCTCGCCTGGGTGCGCCACTGGCTCGACGGCGCCCTGGGCGCCCCGGCGCACGAGGAGATACGGCCCCGCACGCAGGCCGGCGACCTCATGATCCGCCGCTACCCGGGCTCCGGCGCCCGCCCCGTCCTGCTGCTCGGCCACTACGACACGGTCTGGCCCACCGGCACCCTCGGCCAGTGGCCCTTCCGGCGCGACGGCGACCGGATCACCGGCCCCGGCGTCTTCGACATGAAGGCGGGCCTGGTCCAGGCGGTGTGGGCACTGAAGGCGCTGGACGCGCTCGGGCTGGCCCGCCCGGCCTGCACCCTCCTGCTCAATGGCGACGAGGAGACCGGCAGCCTCGCCTCCAGCGACGACCTCGTCGCCGAGGCGCGGGAGAGCCGCGCAGCCCTGGTCTTCGAGGCGGCGGCCGACGGCGCCGTCAAGACGGCCCGCAAGGGGGTCGGCCTCTTCACCGTCACCGTCACCGGCCAGGAGGCGCACGCCGGACTCGACCCGGAGGCCGGGGCCAGCGCCACCGAGGAACTGGCCCACCAGATCCTCCGCCTCGCCGGGCTGCGCGACCCCGCGGCGGGCACCTCGCTCAACGCCGGGGTGATCGAAGGCGGTACGCGCAGCAACGTGACCGCCGGCCGGGCGAGTGCCCGCCTCGACGTCCGCGTGGCCACCGCCGCCGAGCAGGAGCGGATCGGCGCCGCGCTGGCCGCACTGCGGCCCGTCGACGCGCGCACGACCGTCGAGGTCTCCGGCGGCTGGAACCGCCCCGTCTTCGAACGCACCGGCCAGGTCGCGGAGTTGGCGGGCCTCGCCCAGAGGTGCGCGGCCATGCTCGGCCTCGACCTGCGCGAGGCGGCGGTGGGCGGCGCCAGCGACGGCAACTTCGTCGTCGCCGCCGGCGTCCCCGTGCTGGACGGCATCGGGGCAGTCGGCTCCGGGGCGCACGCCCGCTCCGAGAACACCTCCGTCAACGGCATGGTGGAACGCGCCGCCCTGACGGCGACGGTCCTCACCGCCCTGGCCGGGAGCTGAGCCGACAGCTTCACCCTCCCGAGTGGATTTCATCGAGCGGGAGTTGGAGAGCGACGAATCCGCCAGGCACAGACGCCGGAGTTGGGGAAGGATGCGGGGCGTTTGCCAGGAACGCCTCTCGGCCGAGGGGATCGCCGCCGGCCGCCGAAGCCCTTTCGTTTCGGCGGAGAAGCCGGAGAACGGCGCCCCCGCGCACGGGAGGACACTCCCGCCCCGAAAGGAATGGGTCATGCGCGTCGCCCGTCCGCTCTCCCTCTTCGCCGCCCTCTCGCTCGCCCTCGCGGGTGCCGCGGGCACCGCCACCGCGGCACCCGCGGCACCCGCCCCGGCCCCCAAGGCCGTAGCCGCCGGCAGCGGCTACGCCGCCCCGACCATGCTGCACTGCAAGCTGAACGTCCGCACCGCCACCAGGTCCTCCGCGACCGTGCTCCGCACACTCCACAACCGCAACGGCAACTGCCCGGGCAAGGGCGGCCACGACTCCATCCCCTGCTGGCTGAACAAGTGCGGCGGTATCACGGCGGGCGGCAGCTACACCTGCCAGTCGGGCGGCAAGTCCTACAAGAGCTGGCTCCCCGTGAAGCACAAGGGGAAGCGCGCGTGGGTCGCGATCAAGTGCGGGACGTACGTGACTCCCTGAGCCTCGCCGGACCGGCCTGCCCCACTCCCGGTTGCCCCATGTCCCACAGGCCCCGAATGTCGGGAAATGCATCCTCCGCAACCGGGGGTTGACCGATGCGTCACGGCTCTCTAGGTTTCTCGCAACCTGCTGGTATATCGATTAACCAGCGTCGTCGCCCCTTGGTTGGAGACATCTCGCTGTGCGCTCACCTCTGAGTCGGCGCGGCTTCCTCGCCGCAGGCTCCGGCCTCGCCGCTGCCACCACCCTCCCCGCCCTGACCGGGTGTTCCTCCCTCGCCCCGGCCGATTCCGATCCGGGGACCCTCGTCGTCCACACCCAGCTCGGCACCACCGCGCCGGGATCGCCCACCTACCGGGCGCTGGTCAAGGAGTTCCACGCGGAACACCCCGGTCTGCGGATCAAGAACCTGGTCAACGGCGACGATCTCCCGCAGGTGTACGAGACCTCGCGGCTGGCCCGTAAGGAACCGGACGTCGTCATGGTCAACCTTTACGACAAGACGCTGGCCTGGACCGAGCTCGGGGCGACCCTCGACGTGAAGGGATACCTGGACGACTGGGGCCTGCGTGAGCGGGTGCTGCCCGCCGCACTGAAGGAGTGGACCGACGACGAGGGACGGCTGCGCGCCTTCCCGTACTTCGCCGCCAACTGGCCCGTTGCCTTCAACACCAGCCTGCTGGAGCGGGCCGGGATCGGTTCCGTCCCCACCACCGGCGACCAGCTCATCGGCGCGGCCCGCAAACTGCGGGCCAAGGGCATCGCCCCCGTGACCGTCGGCGGCAACGACTGGACCGGGCAGAAGCTGCTCGCCCAGATCATCCAGACCTTCCTCACCCCCGAGGAAGCCCGCAAGGTCTACGCGAGCGGCGACTTCGGCGGCCGCCGGGTCCGCGAGGGCATCGACTACTTCACCGATCTGCGGGACGCCGGTGTCTTCGCCGACAAGGCGCAAGGACTCACCTCGGACACCATGACCACGCAGTACAACACGGAGGCCGCAGCGATCCAGTCCGCGATGTCCTCCGCGCTGGCCAAGGTCCCCGAGCGGACCGCCGCGCACAGCGAGGTCGGCGGCTGGCCGCTGGCCCCGGGAGCGGCCCACGCCAAGCCCACCATCATGCGGTCGTACACCCTCATCGGCTTCTGGATCAGCCCCAACGGGGCGAAGAAGATCTCCGCGGTCGAGAAGTTCCTGCGGTTCATGTACCGGCCCGAATCGGTCTCGCGCTTCATCACCGAGAGCGGGCGGGACATGGCTCTGCGGACCGACACCGTCAGTAAGGACTTCCCCCTGGTGGCCGCCGCGCAGCGGCTCGGCGACGACGTCGGCCAGGTGCTCCTGCCCGACCTGTACGTCCCGCCGACCGCCACCCAGCCGCTGATCACGGCGACCAGCACCGCCTTCACCCGTGGCACCAGCGCGGCCACCGTGCGCTCCGCCCTCGAATCCGCCTACCGCACGGGCTGATCCCGCGCGCCCGAGTCCCGAGGGGATTCCCCATGACGTTGCTCTCCTCCGCCCCACCCGGCGCCCCCGCCACCCGGAGCGCTCCGCAGGCCCCCGGCCGCACGCCCCGCCGCAAGCAGGGCGGAGTCATCCTCGCCGTCCCGGCGCTGGCCTGGTACCTGCTCTTCATGGTCGGCCCGCTGGTCGCCATCTTCGTCATCGCCGCCCTGCACTGGCCGGGCATGCTCCAGCCGGTCTCCTTCGCCGGGCTCGGCAACGTCCGCACCGTCCTGGCCGACCCGGTCTTCGCCGACGCCCTCGTCAACACCGGCGTCCAGCTGGCCGTCGCCCTGCCCGTGATGATCGTCGGCGCCTACATGCTGGGCTACTACGTCGCCCAACGCCCGCCGGGCCACCGGTTCCTGCGCTATCTGCTCTTCATCCCCGGCCTGATCTCCACTCCCGCCAAGGCGATGGTCTTCTACGCCGTCCTGTCGCCCGACGGCCTGTTCAACGGGGCGCTGGACAAGGCCGGCCTCGGCTCGCTGACCGACGCCTGGCTCGCCTCGCCCTCCACCGCCCTCGCCTGCCTGATCGTGCTGGACGTGTGGAGCGGCATCGGCTTCACCGCCGTCCTCTTCGCCGCCCGGCTCGGCAGCGTGCCGGACGAGGTCGGGGAGGCGGCGCAGCTCGACGGGGCCGGGCACTGGCGGGCCATGTGGCGCATCCACTTTCCGATGATCCGCGACTTTGTCGGCGTCGTGACCATGCTCCAGTTCCTGTGGACCCTGTTCGGCTCCGCGCAGAACGTTCTGCTGCTCACCCAGGGCGGCCCGGGCTCCTCCTCGACGACCCTCTCCTTCCTCGTCTACCAGAAGGCGTTCATCGCGGCCGACCTCGGCTACAGCCAGACCGTGGGCGTGTTCCTCTTCCTGGCCGGCCTGGCCGGGCTGCTGACCATCCGTCGCGTCTTCCGCCAGAACTACTGATCGGAGCGGTCCCATGAAGTTCGGAAGGTCCTGGCTGCCCGCCCACCTCCTCGCCTGGCTGTACGCGGCACTGCTCCTCGTCCCCCTCTACTACCTGCTGATCTCGGCGTTCAAGACCAACGACCAGATATTCGGCTCCCCCTTCGCCCTGCCGACCTCGCTCTCCCCGCACAACTTCACCGAGGCGTTCACCTCCGCCGACCTGGGAGCCGCGGTCGTCAACTCCGTCGTGGTGACGGCGCTCGCCCTCGCACTCACCCTCGGCCTCGCGATCCCGGCGGCCTTCGCCCTCGCCCGCTCCGACGGACGGCTCGGCGCGTTCGTGGAACGCGTCTTCTCCCTCGGCTTCCTCGTGCCGACCTTCGCCGCGCTCTTCCCCACGTTCCTGCTCGCCGCCTCGACCGGCCTGTTCCACACCCGGGCCTTCATGGTGCTGTTCCTGCCCGCCACGGCGATGCCGCTGTCGGTGGTGATCCTGGTGCAGTTCATGCGGACCATTCCGCGCGAGATGGAGGAGGCGGCCCGCATGGACGGCGCCTCCACCTTCGCCGTCCTGCGCCACGTGTACACCCCGATGTGCATGCCGGGCATCGCGACGATCCTGCTGCTGAACTTCCTGACCTTCTGGAACGAGTACCTCTACTCGCTCGTCATCATCGGCCCCGACCCCGGCCTGCGCACCGTGCAGGTCGCACTGCCCACGCTCAAGTCCCTCACCGGTACCGACTACGGCATCCTGACCGCGGGCACGGTCCTCACCCTGGTCCCGGTCTGGGCGGTGTACACCGTGCTGCAGAAGCGTATGCAACAGGCACTCGTCAGTGGGGCGGTGAAGATGTGAAGGAACGTCTTGAGGGGCGACCGGGCCGAAGCGTGCCCGGCAACGGGACACGGCCGACCATCAAGGCGGTGGCCGCGGCGGCGGGAGTCTCCACCGCCACGGTCTCCCAGGCGGTCAACGACACAGGCCGGATATCGGAGGCGACCCGCCGCCGGGTCCTGGCCGCCGCAGACGAACTGGGCTGGTCGCCGAGTGCCCCGGCGACCGCGCTGCGCAGGGCCAGGACCCGGACGATCGCGCTCGTGGTGCGCCGTCCGACGGACGTTCTGGGCGCCGACCCCCACTTCAGCGAACTCATCACCGGCCTGGAGGGCCAACTGGCTCCCCGGGGCTACGGCCTGCTGCTGCACCTGGTCCCCGACATGGCCGAGGAGAGCGCACTGTACGAACGGCTCGTCGCCGAAGGCCGCATCGACGGTGCCGTCCTGACCGATGCCCGCGCCGACGACCCGCGCCCCGGGCTTCTCCAGGGCCTTGGTCTGCCCGGCGTGCTGCTCGGCGCGCCGGACCCTGCCGCACCCGTGCCCGGGGTCGGCCTCGGGCAGCAGGAGGCGGGCGTCCGGGAAGCCGTCACCCACCTGCTGAACCACGGACACCAGCGCATCGCCTACGTCGCCGGCCCCGCCGACCTCGTCCACTCCGGGCTGCGGCGCGCGGCGTTCGAGAGCGCGCTGGCCGAGGCGGGACTGCGCCCCGTGGCCGTGCGGCACACCGACTTCACCGAGGAGGCCGCCGTCACCGTCACCGCCGAACTCCTCGCCCGCCCGGACCGGCCGACCGCCCTGGTCTTCCCCAACGACTCCATGGCCGTCTGCGGGATGGGCGCCGCCCAGCGCGCCGGGCTGCGCGTCCCCGAGGACGTCTCCGTGGTCGGCTACGACAACCTGCCGCTCGGCCGGTGGCTGCACCCCCGCCTCACCACGGTGGACCAGCAGGTCCAGCGGGTCGGCGCGGCCGCCGCCCTCACCCTCCTCACCGGCTGTGGCGAAGAGGTCCCGGCCCCCTTCCTCGACGGCCGGCCCCGCCTGGTCGTCCGGGAGTCCACCGGCCTGGCCCCCGCCGGCCGGCCATGACGCCCACCTCCCGTACCCCCCGCGGGCCGCCGCGCCCCCAGCCGCACCGACCGACCGAACGTGTACACCGAGAGCATCCGAGAAGGATCATGCGACGTCACAGCGCCCAGCTCACCCATGACCACGCCGTACTGCCCTGGCTCGGCGCCAACTTCTGGTCCCGCACCGGCGGCCCCCTGATGTGGCGGGAGTACGACCCGAAGACCGTGCGCGAGGAACTGGCCGTCCTGCGCGAGCACGGGCTGACGATGACCCGCTCCTTCTTCTACTGGCCCGACTTCCACCCCGAGCCCTTCCGGATCGACGAGGAACTCTGCGACCGTTTCCGGGACTTCCTCGACGCCCACACCGAAGCGGGAATGGGAACCGTCCCGACCTTCATCGTCGGCCACATGTCCGGCGAGAACTGGGACCCGGTCTGGCGCGGGGGCCGGGACCTGTACGAGGACGTGTGGCTGGTCGGACGGCAGGCCTGGTTCGTCTCCCAGATGACCCGGCGCTTCAAGGACCACCCGGCGGTCACCGGCTGGCTGATCACCAACGAGATGCCCGGCTACGGCCGGATCTACCAGGAGAACCCGCCCTCCAGCGACGTGGTCACCGCCTGGGCCCAGTTCATGTGCGACGCCGTCCGCGCCGCGGGCGGCACCCAGCCCGTCTCGCTCGGCGACGGCGCCTGGGGCATCGAGGTCACCGGCCGCGACAACGGCTTCTCGCTCCGCGACACGGCCGAGTACGTCGATTTCGTCGGCCCGCACGTCTACCGCTCGGACACCGACAGGCCCCGCCAGCACTACCGCGCGGCCTTCGAGTGCGAACTCGCCGCCGTCACCGGCCAGCCGGTCGTCCTGGAGGAGTTCGGTCTCTCCACCGACACCGTCTCCGCGGCCAACGCCGGCATCTTCTACCGGCAGACCCTGCACAACTCCCTGCTCGGAGGTGCCACCGGCTGGATCGCCTGGAACAACACCGACTACGACGCCCTGTGGGACCGCTCGCCCTACGACCACCACCCCTTCGAGATGCACTTCGGCATCACCGACAGCGAAGGACGACCCAAGGAGCCACTGCGGGAACTCGCCGATTTCGCCGCCGTGCTGGAGCGCGTCGATTTCGCCCGCTGCCGGCGCGCCGACGCGGACGCCGCCCTGGTGGTCCCCGCTTTTCTGGAACGCGGCTACCCCTACAGCCGCCCCGCCGACCGCCCGCTGATCTTCACCTCCCTCCACCAGGGATACGTGGCGGCCCGTGGCGCCGACCTGCCCGTCGCCCTTACCCGCGAGGCCGACGGGCTGGCCGAGGACGCCGCGCTCTACCTGCTGCCCTCGACCCGCCAGTTCACCACCCGCACCCGCCGCGCCCTGGAACGCCGGGCCCGCGAAGGAGCCACGGTCTACCTTTCCTTCTGCTCGGGCGAACACCCCGGCACGCGCGGTCCGTGGTTCGACGACCTCGACGGCCTGTTCGGCGTCGAACTCCAGCTCTCCTACGGCGTCGCCGAGCCGATCGAGGACGACGTGCTGGAGATGACTTTCACCGAGGAGTTCGGGACCATCAAGGCGGGCGAGACCCTGACCTTCCCCGTCGCCGGGAACGAGGACAGCCGCGCCTACCTGCCCGTGGTCCCCAAGGGCGCCCGGGTGGTCGCCACCGACGCCCACGGCCGCCCGGCCCTGCTGCGCCACGAGACGGGTCAGGGCCGTACCGTCCTGGCGACGTACCCGCTGGAGCACATGGCGGCCCGCACCGCACGTGTCAACCCCGAGCAGACCCACCGCCTCTACGCCGCGCTCTCCGAGGTCGCCGGGGCGGCGCGCCCCGTCACGGTGGACAGCCCGTACGTCGCGGCGGACACCCTTGTGCACGAGGACGGCCGGCGCTTCGTGTGGCTGGTCAGCCAGTCCGGCACGGAGCTGACCGTCCGGCCGTCCGCCGACGGCGCCCTGTACAGCCTGGAGGGCGGCGACCCCGTGCGGGACGTGTCCCTGCCGCCGTACGGGGTGCGCGTCCTGGAGCAGCGCTGACCCTCGCCCCTCATCCTCCCCCGCCCCGCTGTGAGGTCAGGAGACCCAGCCATGGCCGACCCTCTCTACCGTGACCCTGCTGCCCCCGTCGCCGCTCGGGTACGCGACCTCCTTGCGCGGATGACCCTCACCGAGAAGGTGGGACAGGTCAACCAGCGGATGTACGGCTGGCACGCCTACGAGCGCACCCCGTCCGGGTACCGGCTCACCGAGGCGTTCCGCACCGAGGTCGCGGCGTTCGACGGGATGGGCGCGCTCTACGGCCTGCAACGCGCGGACCCCTGGTCGGGCGTGACGGCAGAAACGGGCATCGGCGCGGCGGACGGCGCCCGCGTCTCCGACACCGTCCAGCGCCACGTGGTCGAGAACACCCGGCTCGGCATCCCGGTTCTCATGGTCGAGGAGATGCCCCACGGCCACCAGGCGCTGGACGGCACCCTGTTGCCGGTGAACCTCGCCGTCGGTGCCACCTGGAATCCGGAGCTCTACGAGGAGGCCGTTGCCTTGGCCGCCGCCGAGCTACGGGCGAGGGGCGGCCACGTGGCGCTCGTGTCCGCACTCGACCTGGTGCGCGACCCACGCTGGGGGAGGACGGAGGAGTGCTTCGGCGAGGATCCGTACCTGGCGGCCCGGTTCACCGAGGCGCTGGTGCGCGGCGCGCAGGGGAGGCCGGCCGAGCGGATCGCGCCCGACCGCGCGGCCGTCGTGCTCAAGCACTTCGCGGGCCAGGGCGCGACGGTCGGCGGCCGCAACAGCGCGGCGACCGAACTGGGCATCCGGGAACTCCACGAAATCCACCTGGAGGCCGCGCTGGCGGGGGTACGGGCCGGGGCCGCCGGCGTGATGGCCGCGTACAACGAGTTCGACGGCCTGCCCTGCGCCGCCAGCCACGAACTGCTGACCGGCATCCTGCGCGAGAAGTGGGGGTTCGACGGGGTGGTGATGGCTGACGGGCTGGCCCTGGACCGCCTGGTGCGTATGGCCGGGGACCCGGTCGCGGCCGCGGCGACCGCTCTCTCGGCCGGCTGCGACCTGAGCCTGTGGGACGCCTGCTTCCCGCGCCTGGCGGAGGCGATCGACCGGGGGCTGGTCGAGGAAGGGGCGCTGGACGCCGCAGTGGGCCGCGTCCTGGCGCTGAAGTTCCGGCTCGGCCTCTTCGAGCAGCCGTACACCGGTGAGCGTCCCGCGGTCGCCGGCCTCCGCGAACTGAGCCGACGCCTCGCCCGGGAATCGGTCACACTCCTGGCCCACGACGGAACGACCCTCCCCCTGTCCGGCCCGGCGCGGATCGCGGTGCTGGGCCCGAACGCCGACTCCCTGTCGCAGCAGCTCGGCGACTACACCGCACCCCAGCGCCCCGGCGTGGGCCTCAGCCTCCTCGCGGGACTGCGGGCGGCCGCCCCAGCAGGCACCGACATCACCTACGCCCACGGCTGCGATCTCGTCGGCGCGGACCGGTCGGCCCTCCCGGAGGCGGTGGCCCGCGCAGCCGAGGCGGACGTCGCGGTCCTCGTACTCGGAGGGTCGAGCGCCCGGGCAGCCGAGACGCACTTCGACGCCAACGGCGCCGCCCAGGTCACCGGAGACCCCGACGGCATGACCTGCGGCGAAGGCATGGACCTGGCCGAACTGGCGCTCCCAGAAGGCCAGTCGGCGCTCCTCGACGCGATCACGGCCACCGGCGTACCCGTGGTGGTCGTCCTGGTCCAGGGTCGCCCGCACGCCTTGCCCGATCTGGCCGGACGGGCGTCAGCGCTGCTCACCGCCTGGTACCCGGGCCCCTGGGGCGGCCAGGCAGTGGCCGACGTACTGCTCGGCACATCGGAACCCACCGGCCGGCTCCCCGTGTCGGTCCCCCGCTCCGCCGCCCAACTGCCCGTCTTCTACAACGCGAAGGACCACGGCTACCGCGGCTACGTCGACCAGCCGGCCACCGCCCGCCACCCCTTCGGCCACGGCCTCTCCTACACCACGGTCGAGTACGGCGCGCCCCACCTCACCCGCCCGGCCGCCACGCTCGCGGATTTCGACGAGGCGCACGGTGGGCCACCGCTGGTGTGCTCGGTCGAGGTACGCAACACCGGCGACCGGCCGGTGCGCGAGACGGTCCAGCTCTACGTCCGCCGCGTGCTCGGCGGCACCTCCTGGCCCCGGGTACGCGAACTGCGAGGCTTCCGCCACACCGAGCTCGCCCCCGGAGAGACGGCCGAGATCTCCTTCACCATCGACGCCCGGACGCTCGCCTCGGTCTCCCGCTCAGGCGAACGAGAGGTGGAGCCAGGCAAGTTTGCCATCGAGACCGGCCCCTCCTCCACCCGAACCCAGGCCACCCGGTTCACCGTCCTCCCGTCACCCACCACCCGGGCCTGACCCGACGTCACCGCTGCCTACGAGGCAGGACGGTGCACGTGTCCGTGGTGGAAGAGGCCGCGACTCACAAGCGGATCCGCATGGCAGCTGACTTCCCCATGGCCCTGACCAGAACAGCTGCGACCGCCACCGGGGCCTGGACGGGAGGCATGCTCGAACACAAGGCTGCTGTTGGCGGTAGATACCGTCGGAGGCGGGAACCGATCCTTGGGGTGGGGTATATTTGATCTTGAGGTTGCCAGGCCGTTCCGGCCTTACGGCATCCGTGCGTTGGTGGTCCAAGGAAAGACGCCCCGCTTCCTGCGGGGAGATGCAGGTGCAAGGCCTGCCCAGCGCTCTGCGAAGGATGGGGCTCGTTCCTGTAGTTGCAGGAACGAGCCCCATCTCTATGTACGGGAGCGGCCGGCGCACTCTCTGGTCGGAGTCAACCCACCCAGAGCGGGGGAGTAGCTGGCGGCCCCCAACTGTACATTCTGCATCATCAAACAACACAGGCGGATCGTGAGGCCAGGCCCGCACTAGCGAAGCGACTGAGCTCCGCCTGCTTTTCTGGAGCGCAGCGGAGGAAAATCCCTCGCACAGCGAGGAGCAGGGAGCGCAGCGACCCCGTGTTCGAGTGGGCAGCCGGAGCGCAGCGACCGGTTCTCGGAGCGCAGCGTAGAGAAGCCCCCGCGGACCGGAGAGGGAGCGCAGCGACCGTGCTCCTTTAGCACCCGGAGCGCAGCGGAGGGTGCTCCCCGCGCAGCGGGGGAGGGGCGCAGCGACCGGTTCACTTGCACAGCGCGCAGCGCTGTGGGACCCGCTCCGC